>CP064986.1 GCA_016699655.1 Fibrobacterota bacterium | reverse complement strand
CTAGATGCCGCGATAGGACCGATCTGGCGAGCGGCACATCCCTCTCTGTCGCAGTATCAAGGCTGAGGGAAATCCTTAAACCGTACCGAAAAGGTGTATTTTCTTTCCTGGAATGATTCGTCTGACCAAACAAGCCGACTACGGTATCCTGCCCGATGACTCAATTCTAGCCAAGGTTGGGCGGGGAGGATGCTCTCCGTTTCGGATCTCGCCACGCACGCAGGACTGTCCAGCTCCCATGGTCAACAAGACGGTGAAACTCTTGTCGAAGGCAGGGCTTCTCAACGGCTTTCACCCGAGGGATCCGCAGGGCTACCAGCTTTCCCGAGACGCCTCGGCGATCCGGTTGGAAAAGGTCATCATCGCCGCGTGGAGGGGCCCATCGCGCCCTGACCGAATGCCAAGAGCACACGGGTGGCAGTGAATGTGGACTCCACGCCAGCTGCCCCACGCGGATCAATTGGGGGATCATCAACCACGCGTTGCGCGACAACCTTGCGGGCATCACGCTGTTGCAGATGATGCATCCATTGTTCAGGCGCACCTCGGGCAAAGCGCGTCGAATCGCGAGACCTGAACGTCGTCTTGCGGATATAACATCTTTCGGACTCCCTTGCCTGTAGGAGTCTCCGTGAGATTACGAAGCCCTTTCGACCACTCTCTCGTTTGGTCTGTTCGTTTCCAGTTGCGCCCCCGTTCCGTGATTTGGGATGGAACCACGATGCCGCGAGAGGATGTCCCAGGTCAGCGCTGGGCTTGGTTGGTTCGATCCCGACCGCCACGCTCAGTGCGTTGGGCGCCGGAAAGATGGATGCGGCAGAAATCCCACTTCTGAATGGCGATGTAGATTCACCCGTTAACCAGGCCGCCTACGACA
The DNA here is from genome assembly GCA_016699655.1 of Fibrobacterota bacterium. Lineage (GTDB taxonomy): Bacteria > Fibrobacterota > Fibrobacteria > UBA5070 > UBA5070 > UBA5070. Next base: position 5,836,067 of record CP064986.1, on the reverse strand, counting down.
ATGCCGCCAAGACGGTGGTGGCCGCTGGAGCGCGGTTGTGCAGGATGCCGCTTCCGTCCCTCACGGTTCATGTGGGCATCGGGTGGAAGCCGAGATCGGGTATCGCGAGGAAGGGTCGATGAACGCGCTTGATGATTTGCGCCGGCAGGTGTTTCATGCGAAAGAATCCGGATGGAACGGAGGAGTGGGGATCCAGTATTCCTCGCGAAGCTACGAGCTGCCTTCCGCCTTGGGCAAAATCAAAAGCACACTCGGGTATTCCTTCGATCGCAAAAAAAAAGGACATCCTGGTTCCGGTCGTGTTTTCCAAGCCGTTCCAGTTTCCGACGGAAAAGTGGGTTCGGGTGGGATCCGGCGTGGTCGGTGGTTGGACCACCGGCGTCAAGTACAGCTTCGATCCGAAGGGTTGGCACAGGACCTGGGGAGGAAAAGTGGAAGGGGCTCGAGCGCCTTCCAGATCCAGGACACCTCACGTTCTTTCGTTCCGGACCACGGGGATGCTGCGTGGTGGCTACAAACACGTGTGGGCCTTCGTGGGGCTGACCGCCTACTGGCAGAACTACGGATCCTACAAAGGTTCGCGGACGGATCCACGGTGGAACTCTCCGGAGCTCTCCTGCTTCCTGCGCTGGGTCTGAAGTTCCCACTCTGGGCGGGTGGCGCATTGGAATCAGAACAAGAACGGGTTTCTATGTTCCCGAAACCGGGGAACTGTTCCCGGCCCAAGATCAGCAGGAGTACCAGCCGATGCCGGAAGCCGCCGAACCCGATGCCCTCCAGGCCCGGGTGGACGAAGAAGGTTACAAGCACGGCTTCGTCACCAAACGTACCGACGGTTGCCGCCAGGACTTTCCAGAAGGCAATCCGGTTCATCTCGGGCAAGAAAAACGAGCCCGATTGGATGCTCGATTGGCGCCTGAAGGCGTTCCGCAAATGGCAGACCATGGAGGGCGGTGCCAGGTCAAGGTGGGGTATCCCGCGATCGACTACCAGGCGGCGGCTGTTGGGCCGCTCCCAAGACCGACGGCCCCAAGAGCCTGGACGGGGTGGATCCCGAGATCCTCGGACCTTCGAGAGCTCAGCATCGCTGCAGGAAGGCGCGCCGCCTTGGCGAGTCGCGGTGGACGCCGTGTTCGACAGCGTGAGCGTCAGAGACCACGTTCCGGAAAAAGCTCCTCTTAAATCGGTGTCATTTTCTGTTCCATCTCCGGAAGCGCTCAGCATCATCCGGACCTGGTGCGCAAGTGCGTGGGAAGCGTGGTGCCGGTTTCCAGGCACCTCCTTCGCGCCCCTCGCCAGCGCGGTATTCTCCGACGGTTCGCTTCGTGTACATCCCCAAGGGGTGAAGTGCCCGATGGAGCTTTCCACGTACTTCCGCATCAACGCGGCCAAGACCGGCCAGTTCGACGGACCTTGATCATCGCCGACGAGGATCGGAGGCGCCGGGCTACCTGGAGGGCCACGCTCCCCCATGCGCGACGAGAACCAATTGCACGCGGCCGTGGTGGAGCTGATCATCCACAAGGACGCCCCGCACCGCACCGCCCCGTCAAGTACGGCCGTGCAGAACTGGTATCCGGGCGACAAGCATGGCGTCGGGGCGGCATCTACAACTTCGTCACCAAGCGGGCTCTGTGCGAAGGGGAGAATTCGGTCAGCTGGACCATGGGGTGTGGAGACAGGATCTGCCATCACCTGGAAGTACCCGTCGTGTGTGCTCAAGGGGATCGCTCGGTGGGCGAGTTCCATTCCGTGGCCGTGACCAACAATCCCGCAGCAGGCCGACACCGGCACGAAGATGATCCACATCGGCTAAGGGACACGGAAGGCGCACCATCGTCTCCAAGGGGATCAGCGCGGGAAGTCTGCGCAGACCTACCGGGGCTGGTGGAAGGTCAATCAGGCGGCGCGGCGGGCCCGCAACTACAGCCAGTGCGACAGCCTCCTGATCGGCGACCGCTGCGGCGCCCACACCGTGCCCTACATCGAGGTGCGAAACGACACGGGAAGCGTGGAGCACGAGGCGTCCACCAGCCGCATCGGAGAGGATCAGATCTTCTTTTTGCGCAGCCGTGGCTTTCCACGGAAGACTCCGTGGACATGATCGTCAACGGCTTTTGCAAGGACGTGTTCCGCGAACTCCCATGGAATTCAGCCGTGGAAGCCCAAAACTCTTGTCGGTGAGCCTGGAGGAAGCGTGGGGTAGGGAGAACGGTTTCTGGACAGAAACCGACGCGGAAGGCGCGGCTGCCCGGATCTAAATTTCCTTCCATGGATTCATTCTTCGCCCTCCGCCGGGAGGGCGCTCGCCCTCGCGGGTTCGCTCGTGTTCGGCCTTCCCGTGTTGCTTGTGCCCGTGTTGGCTCCTTCCTGGGGTTCCGGACCGAGCCTGGTGGCGGCGCTCTGCACCCTTCAATCTGGTGGGTGGAGCCATCGGCGCCTGGTTGCACCGGGTGAGCGGCTGGATGGCGGCCGGCCTGCTGGCCTTGGTGCTCGTTTCCCCCTGGACCCTTTGGGCTCTCGGCTCGGCTTCGGTCCTGCCCGCCTGCGCCTTGGTGTTCGCCAGCTCGGTGTGCTCCGGGCGTTGGACGGTCGATCTCCTCACGGATCCACCCGGTTCCCGTGCGCTCTGGTACGCGCTGGAGACGGTGGGCGGTGTCGTTGGAGTCCTGGCATTGCTCGTGTGGGGCTTTTCGCACCTCGAACTGTCCTCGCTGGCCCCGTTGCCGGAGCCTTGGCGTTGGTCGGCTCCCTGATGTCGTTCCAACGGCGCAGCGTCGCCGGCCCTTCGGTGGTGATGTCAAAAAATGACGCGTGGCTCAATCGCCTCCGGCCCACCCCCGGTCCAGTGGCTGGCGGCTTGGTCCGGCTTAGTTCTTTACGCCCAGACCGCATGGACCCACCACTTTGCCAGATCCACGCGAACTCTTCCTTGTCCTTCGGTGTGGTCGCCTTGTCCTTGCTGGTGGGGCTTCCTCTGGGGTCGTTGCTGGCTCCGGAAGATGATAACCGCTGCGCTTGTTTCGCTGGTGGCGCTGGAGCTTGCTCCTGTTGCCCCTGCTCCAGGAATCCTCGTCGCGCGATTCGGTCTGGGCGAGGCTCGCGATGCCTTTCCGATGGGCACTCCTTTCGATCCTCTTTCGGCGTGCTTGTACCTTCGTCCGCGGCGATCGCGATGCTCTATCCGTGGCTGCTCGGGCGGATGGAAAAGCCGGGCTCCGTCCCCAGGTCTGGTGGCGGCCAATCTGGTGGGCGGTTTCTCTTCGGCGCGTTGGCTGCGGGCTTCGCGACGCTTCCGTTGGCGGGCCTCCATGCCAGCCTGGGCATGCCGGCGATCGGTTTGGGCGGCGATCGCATTTGGAGCAGTCCATCCGGAGTGCCACGGTGGCGTGCGGGCTTGGCGGGAGGTGCGCTGGTTGCCCTGGGTTGGGGCTTTGGACGGCCCCTCTGGCGCCTCTGGAGCGGACTACGTGGTGTTGGATCGCGAGGAGGGATGGGCGGCCGTGGAGCTGGTGGATCGGAAGGGTCACACCTATCTCGTGTGCAACGGCAGCTACGCCTTGGGCGGGACGCGTTTCGATCGCCTCCCAAAGCTGGCAGGCGGGACTGGCTCTGGCCCTGCGTCCCCGCGCCCCGGGAGGTCTTCCGTGTTGGGGTTGGGGACGGGGATCACGGCGGGCACCTTGACGCGCCTCACGAAATCCACCGTGCCCGCGTCGTGGAACTTCTGCTGCAGGTCGTGGACTTGGCGCGATCCCATTTTCGGGCAATGGACCGGTCCGCTGTTTTCCGATCCGCGCTTTTCGATCAGGAGTCGGCGACCCCCGCACCGCCCTGCGCGACGATCCCAGGCGTTACGACCTGATCCCTGGGCGATCTGTTCCTTCCGTGGTTGCCGGGCGCCGAACTGTTGATGGGGCAGGAACACCTGGCTTCCGTGCGCGACCATCTGCGACCGGGGGGACTGTGCGTGCAGTGGCTTCCGCTCTACCAGTTGGACAGAACCTGTCTTCAGCGACATCCTCGCCACGGCGCGCTCGGTGTTCGAAGTCCATCTGTTCCGGAGGACAGCAACCAACGCCGCCTGGTCGCCCTGGTCGCGGGACCGCCTGGAACCAGGCTGCCGATTCCGGAGCATCCGCGATGCTGCTGGAGAATTGGACCGGGTCCGGGTCGGACATGGCGTTTCTGAATGGGCGGCAACCGTGGACCCCGAGCAACCGCCTTCTGCGCGGGATCCAAAGGGGAATCAATCCACGCGCCAACCTTCGGCGAGCGATTTAGCCAGGAAACGAGATACCAAACCTGGGTCTTTGGCGCGATGCGGACCGAAGCATTGGATCGCGATGCCGATCTCGGGGCGTTCGGGCCTCTTGCCTGGCATCGAGTGGCCCATGGTATCTGCGGATGTTGGAGCTCTCGAGCCGGCAGGCCGGAGCCTCCGATCCGCCAACTTCGCGGTGCGTGCCCGGGCATTTGAGACGGAATCGTCCATTAGATCCGGATTTCGGAAGGCTTTCGCGCCGGTGACGCCGCCCGTTTGACGATTGCGTGGCGGTTGTTCCTGGTCTTCGCCACCGCATCCGGATCGAGGATCTGGATCCTGAATGGGCATCCGCTCGGCGGTCGCCTTATGTTTTCTTAGCACCGGTGGCCGTTCTTTTTCTTGACAAATCCTGGTTTCGGCGCAATTTCTTGGAAGATTTGGTTCGCGCCTTCGCTTCCGACGGCGAAGGGGAAGTGTGGACAAATTCTGGAAATTCCTCCGAAGCCAATTCTACCCCACAAGGAGGTGGATGCATGAAGATATCGTTCAAGTCGTTTTTGGCGGCGATCGCCCTCGCGATCGTTCCGGCCCTCGCCGCAGAAGATTGCATCGGGTTCAGTCCCGCAACCACACAGGCATCCCTGGTCAACGGCACCTGGAAAGTGGTCGATCGAGCATGTGGCTCATGGACTTCGGTGCGGGAGCCACCGGTCAGACGAACGCATACAAGGCCCGCGACATCATCAAGTATCATGGCCTGAACCAGCAGTGCTTCGTGGGGCGCCCCAACGCTCCCATGATGTACTTCAAGATCTCCGGCGCGTACCCCACCGCGTCGTTCCCCGGGGGCGACGACGCGATCTACGTCAATCCGTACAACGTCCAGGCCAAGCTGATCAACGGCACCTGGAAGGTGGTGGATTGTTCCAACTGGCTCATGGATTTCGGATCTTCGCAGACCAACGCGCAGACCGCGGTGTCGCTGATCAAGAACAACCACTTGCGCAAGATGTGCTTCGTCGGACGGCCCGGCCTGAAGATGATGTACTTCCTGCAGGACAACGCCTGCCGGCCTACGTGTCACGCGCCGTGACCTTGCGTCCCAGCAGACCAGCCAGTGGTGCTGGGCGGCTTCCGGGCAGATGGCCATGGGTATCTGGGATCAACGTGGCCCAGTGCACTGAGGCCAACAACCGGTTCGGTCGAGGCGACTGCTGCAACGGTTCGTCGTGTCCTCTTCCCAACTGCGTCACGGGTGGCTGGCCGGAGTTTTCCAAGTACGGATTCTCCAGCAGCGTCACTTCCAGCACGGCCCTCTCGTGGGAAGAATTGTGGAACCAGCTGACCTGTCGCAACGCCCCCGTGGCCTTTTCGTGGGCCTGGACCGGCGGCGGCGGCCACATGATGGTGGTGCGCGGTGCGCAGATTCTGTCCGACGGCACCAAGATGGTGCAGGTCAGCGATCCGTGGGCCCCTTGCGCCGGCGACTTGCGCTGGATCACCTACTCGGCCTACGTCTCCCCAGGCGGGCAGCTACACCCACTGGAACGACTACTACAACATCACCAGGAACTGAGGAAACGAGGACCACATGAACATCGCAAGCATTGAAAAGAAGATTCTAGGATTGGCGCTGGCCGTCGTGGCCACCGCGACGCTCGCCGTCGCCGGTCCTCTGGAAAGGAGGCGCTCCGCATGTCCAGGCAGAACGAACGCACCGATCTCTCGGGGCTCGTCGACCTGGAAGAGGGCAAGGTCAGGGGCTTTCGGTCCTCAGGAATTCCGCGCCGAGGACGTCGAGCTCACAGGTTCCGAGCATGGACAGGCCGTGGCCGGCCAACCCATGAAGGAGTACATGGTGCGGCTGGACGCGCTGAAGGAGTTCTCGCAAGACGCCGACGCGGACGATCTCCTGGTCGAGACGGGAAATGTCCACATCCCCGTCCTCGCCGGTGGATCGCCGAAGGCCACCGTCTGCATGGCCAAGGGCGCCAACGGATGGGAGCTCGTGTCGCTGGGCGAAAAGCGCAAGGCGAACCTCCGCGAAGGCGCGGTGGGACTCTCCAAGCGCCGCATGCTCAAGAAGCAGGAAGACCACTTCCTGGTCCGGATTCCGGCGATGAACCTCGAGTTCGTGGGAACCTACCAGCATCGCCAGCTCATGCTCTCGCCGATCGCCGACGATGCCCAGTCCGGGCTGAAGGCTGGCGACATCATCGAGGCGGGTGAGGTGTTCCTGAAGCTGGTGCCGCTGGCCAAGAAGCACGAAGGACTGCCTGGCTAAGGGGTTTTTCCGTGAACGGGCGTGGTTAACCCAGCTGCGCCACCTCAGGCTCGGAGCTCGCGCTCCGGGCCTTTCTCTATTCCGGAACCTCAACGGACCTTCTGGAAATGCTGCCAATCCTGGACCCTGCGCCAATGGGCGCCCCATTTCCAGCCGATGGCCCTCAACGACTTCACGGCGATCGAGGTGTCGGAAAGTGTCCCCGGAGTGCCCGGTCTCTGGCGTCCCGTGGAGGGAATCACGCGGCCTCGCTTGAAGGCGGGGTTTTCCTGGGGGTTGATGTCCAGGGCGCGACCCTGCGCATGCCAGGAGGGCTCGCGGGAGCCCCAGATGCCCCGGTTGGCGAAGCAATAACTGTTGTCGGCGGCCATGGAAGCGGAATCGGAGCCACCGAATTTTGAGATGGGGCACACCGATCGGAAGGGAAATCCGACCGTCTCCATCTTGGCGAACCAGGTCACGAGTTCCTGGCATACGCTCTTCTCGCAGACGATTTGGCCGATATGACGTTTTCCGTCGAATCCGACGTATCCGACCACCCGCACGTCCAGGGTGGCGGCCAGAGACGCGCTCGTCGCGCGTCCGATCGCCGAATCCCGTTCGAGTTGGCAATCCACCGTCGGGGGATCCGCAACGGCGGCGATTCGAAGGGCCAGAAGGATCGGCAGGAGAAGAGGGTTCAACCTAGATCCTGCGATAGAGAGGGATGCAGCGCGCCTGGAACGTGCTGCAGATTGGCTTGGCGGGCGAGGAGGCGCACCCCTGTTAGGTGCGGTGACGAGACCGTACGAGCCAATCTGCTGTGCGGGCTGGGATGCGATGCGCCTGGCTCTATTGCAGGATCTAGGTTCATGGGAGATGCGAAGGTAGCCAATCCGAGTCGTGGAAGGATGCGTCGGAAGGAGTACAATGGAGGGATGATCCTTCCTTCTCTCCTGGCCTTGTGCGGCGCCGTCGCCATCGATTCCAACGTGGTGGCCAATCCCGGATTCGAATCCGATACCCTGGGCTGGAGCTCCTTGTGGGCACGATCTCCCGATTCGGCCAAGGCATCGATGGTCCTCGCTGGATGCCACGGTGGCTCCAAGTGCCGGGAGGTGCGCCACCAGGGAGCACAGGACTGGACGCTGTTCCCGTCGGTCCGCCAGCCGGTCCGCGCGGGAGAGCTGTGGCAGTGGAGCGCCTGGGTGAAGGTCGGCTACCTGGAAGGCGATGTTTCGGTCAGCGTGGTCACCCGCGATTCTTCCGGGACTGTCCAGGCTTGGTCCGCTGCCTCCGTGGGAGTGGTCGGATCGGACACCCTCTGGCAGAAGGTGGCGGCGCGCTTGGTCGTTCCCACCGGAATCGCGACCATCCAGCCAAGAATCGTCGGAAACGGTGTGGTCCGGGCGGTCTTCGACGATGTCGATCTCCGACTCGTCGAACCTGCCGTGCAGATCGCGAGACTTCCGGTCCTCAGCAACGATTCCTTGCGGGTGTCGGTGGATCCTCTCGATCTTTCGATCTGGATGCGGGACTCCATCACCGGCGACACGGTCCGGTTCGGCGCCGTGGCCGGCCTTCGCGTCGATTCGGTGTCCTGGCGTGGCGATACGGTCGTGATCCGATGTCGGGAATTGTCGACAAACGATCCAACGACCGTCCAGGCATGGCTTCGCGGCGGGTCGCTGCGGATTTCCCTGGACTCGGATTCCGCCCGCCGCATGCCTTCGAGATTCGCCTTTCCGGGCGTTCCATCGGTCCGGACGGGACAATTTCTGATCATCCCTCGCGGCACGGGGATCGTGTGGCCGGTGGATGCCCGTACCGGACCGTGGTCCCAGACCACCGCGGACTTCTCCCAGTGGCAGGTCTCGCAGGCGATTTCGGGCGCGACCGACGGGAGGACCGGATTCGTGGTGTCCATGGACCAGCCTTGGGGATGGAGCCAATCGGCGCAGCGAGGCAACGACGGACTGTTGCATCCCCGCACGTTCATCGAGCCCGCCAAGGGAGTGTGGGCACGGGGACGCTCCCTGGTGGTGGCTCCCTTGCGCGGTGGGGGATTCGCCGAGATGGCCAGGCGCCATCGGCAACGGCAGATCGAATTGGACCGCTTCCGGACCTGGTCGGAAAAAGCGGAACTCAATCCGAAGATCGAGAGGATGCGGGGGGCGGTCGATTTCTGGGTCCAGGGAAGCTGGGGCCGGATCCGATCGTCCACGTTCGACACCTTGCGCGCGTTGGGAATGGAGCGCGCGCTCGTCAGCCTGGGGGGGACGGACTCCGTCCTGTTCGACAGTCTCGACGCCAAGGGGTGGCTGACCACCGTCTATGAAAACTACGCCGACGCCTACCCCGGGGAGCGCGAACCGAAGGACGCCCTCTACCCGGACGGGATCATCCAGCTGGCCGACGGTTCCATGATGAAAGGCTGGCTGGCGACAAATCCCGACGGGAGCCCGAGCCAGGCCTGGGAGATCTGTTCGGCCACGCATCCCAAGCTCGCCCGCGACGCCCTGGAGCTGGAACGGAAAAAGGTCCGTCGCAACGCGAGGTTCGTGGATGTCGAGCTTGCGATCGGTCTCCAGGAGTGCTTTTCGTCACGTCACCCGGTGGATCGGGGGCAGGACGCGGCCTTCCGCGACGCGGCCCTGGCCGTTGTCCACGACACGTACCGGCTGGTGACCGGCAGCGAACAGGCTCGCGATTTCGCGTTCTCCCACGTCGATTGGGGAGAAGGACCCATGAGCATCGCCTCGGTGAAAAACGCGGGATACGACTGGTCCACCCCGGAACCGCCGGAGTCCCTGATGGATTCGTTGAGCATGGATCCGGCCATCCGGGTGCCCCTGTTGCCGCTGGCCAGCCACGATGGATTCGCACCGACGTGGTACACGGGGGATGGCCAGTCCAAGGTTCCGCTGCGGTGGGACGACAAGGACGCGTGGAACGCATTGTACGCCACCATGCCGTTGATCATGCCCCAGGGGCGGCGCATGTGGGATTCTCTGCGGACACGATACCTGCGGTCGATCAACCTTCTTTCCGCCATCCACGGTCGCTTGGGGTTCGCGAAGATGACGGATTTTCAGTTTCTGTCAACCGATCGGAAAGTGCAACGCACGCGTTTCGAAGCGGGTTGGACCGTCGAGGCGAACTTCGATGGCGTCGATCGTTCCGAGGGAACGCAACCTCTTCCTCCCAAAGGATTCCTGGCCACCGACGGACGCGAGCGGATCGAGCGGACTCGAGCGAACGGTCAGATGTTGTCCATTGTCCGGCTGTCGGATCGCTGGTTCGTGGATCCGGAGGGGAACCGGGAGGTGGAGTTGGACGGAGTCTCCACGAAAGGGCCTGTCCTTCTGCGGCGGGAGGGCGATTCGATCCTCCACGTGACGTTGGTCGGAGACCAGTCCGAAATCGCACTGGCTCCCGCCGCCTTGCCTTGGCCATCCACCTTCACCTCCGTGCAACGGGAGTTCGACGGTGCCGCGGTCGCGATGCAACCGGATGCGAACGGTCGGATCGTTCTCTCGCGAGCCGCAGGGGGATCGTTCTTCCGGCTGAAAGGTCACGTATCCCGGCTTCGACCGCAGCAGGCTTCTCCGGCTTCGAGAGGGCGTCTGTTCGCGCGTGGTAGCCGTTGGGTCCTGCAATGGAACGCATTGGCGCGCACCGATCTCCGCTGGACAAGAATCGACGCCCGGGGGCGGATCCAGGATCGCTGGGAAGGCGCCTTGGAAGCCGGTTCGCGGACCTGGACATTGCCATCCGGTCACGGGCCGGGCTGGGTCCTGGTGGAAGGCGAAGGGCGCCGCGAGGAATTCAGGCTGGCTTGGTGATGCCTCTCAGGGCCTCACCGTCGCGCGGCCGATCGAGTGGTAGGTGAAGCCCATCTGCTTCATCCGCTCCGGCGTGTAGATGTTCCGGGCATCGATGATCAATGGGTTGCGCAGGAGACGCTTGATGGTCTCGAAGTTCGGCCGTTGGTACGTGCTCCACTCGGTGAGGATCAACAGGGCGTCCGCATCGGTGCAGGCTTCGTAGTTGCTTTCGGTGAATCCGATGGAATCCCCGAAGATCCGTTTGCCTTCCTTGATGGCCTCGGGGTCGTGGGCCACCACCTTCGCGCCGCGCTCCAGCAGCCCGCGAATGACCGTCAGGCTGGGCGACTCGCGCATGTCGTCGGTTTTCGGCTTGAAGGCCAGCCCCCAGACGGCGAAGGTCTTTCCGGTCAGATCGGCGCCGAATTCCGACTCCACCTTGCGGAGTACCACGCGCCTTTGGCGCTCGTTGACGCTGGTGACGGCCTGCAGGATCTTGAAATCGAAGCCGGCATCGGAGGCGATCTTCCCCAGGGCGGAGACGTCCTTGGGGAAGCAGGAGCCGCCATAGCCCGGACCCGGAAACAGGAAGTGGGGCCCGATGCGCACATCGGTTCCGATCCCTTCGCGGACCTTGCCGACATCGGCGCCGACCGCTTCGCAGAGATTGGCGATCTCGTTCATGAAGGAGATCTTCGTCGCGAGCAGGGTGTTCGCCGCGTACTTGGCCAGTTCCGCCGACCGTGGATCCATGAAGAGAATGGGCTTGCCGGTGCGGACGAAGGGCGAGTAGAGGTCTTCCATGACCTGGCGGGCTTCGAGATCGTCCGTCCCGATCACCACCCGGTCCGGTTTCAGGAAATCATCCAGCGCGTTTCCTTCCTTCAGGAATTCCGGATTGGATACGACGGCGACCTTGTGCGTAGTCACCGCGCGGATTTCCGCGGCTACGCGCTCGGCGGTCCCGACAGGCACGGTGGACTTGTCGACCACGATTTTGGGGCCGTTCATGGCTTGGCCGATCTGTTTGGCGGCAGCCAGGACGTAGGTGAGGTCGGCGGAACCATCCTCGCCTTGCGGGGTACCCACGGCGATGAACACGACCTGGGATGCCGCGACAGCCTCAGGCGTGGAAGTCGTGAAGGAGATTCGCCCGGCGTGCAGATTCCGGCGGAGCATTTCCTCCAACCCAGGTTCGTAAATGGTGGCGATGCCCTCGCTGAGGGACTTCACTTTGGCGGGATCGAGATCGACGCAGACGACGGAATTTCCGCTCTCGGCGAAGCATGCACCCGCGACAAGTCCGACATAACCAGTGCCGATTACAGCGATTTCCATCGTTAGGTCCCCTTGCAACGATTCAGTGCATCGTGAACCGATGAAAGGTAAGAAAACCCCCGATCCACGCAGGTACGAGAGGGGAAATGGGGGCGGTTTCCGAGGAAACGGGACAAAACGACTTGACTGGGGGCGGGTGGAGCCATACTTTCCCTCGGTGCCGCCTCAGGTGGCCTCCTTCCATTTTGCACACCAGTTTTTCTAACTCCAGTGCTCCCGTTCTTCCTTCCTATCAGCCAGGAATCGCCATGAAGCACTTCGTATCCCTAGGCCTTGCCTTGGGAGCTGTGGTATTTTCGTCCTCCACTGCTCTTGCGAAGACTGTCGTCGTACCGACGCAGTATCCCACCATCCGTGAGGCGCTCCGCCAAGTGGAGTTCGGAGACACCGTCTTCGTTCGGCCCGGCGTCTACAAGGAGAATGTCAAGCTGACCCAGGGGATCATCCTGGCCGGCGAAGACAGGAACACGACCATCATCGATGGTGGGAGAAGCGGACCAACCGTGCTGGGTGAAGCCCAAGCGGAGATCTACGGCTTCACCATCCGCAACGGCATCGATGGAATCTTGTGCGAGAACACCACGCCCAAGATCCACGACAACATCATCCGCGACAACCATGGATCGGGGATCGGTGCCTACATCTCCCAGCCCCACATCAAGAACAACGTGATCTTCGGAAACCGTTGGTCCGGCATCCTGATGTACGGCGTCAATGCCCAGAACGTCTGGGTGGAAAACAACGTCATCCTCCGCAACGGCTACTCGGGGATCAGCGCCCTGGGGACCGGCACGGTGAACCTTCGCAACAACATCATGGTCGGCAACCATGAGTACGGCGTGTTCATCGACAAGGAAATGCAGTCGAACATCCGTTCGAACAATATCTGGCACAACTACTACCCGTTCAACTCCTACGCCAAGGTGGAACGCTCCAACAAGTCGATGGACCCGGTTTTCCGTTCCTATTCGGCCTACTCGTTGAACGCCGATGTTCAGGACGGATCGCCCATGCTCAGCGCTGGTGAGAGCGAAGTGAACATCGGCCTCTGGGATGGCGTTCGTCGTGCGCCTGCCCCGACCTCGTCGAATTCGTCCTCGTCCAGTGTTTCCGAACCCTCGGGTTCGAGCAGCACCGGCGCCAGCACCTCGGAGCCCAGCTCCCCGGCGCCGGCCAAGGGCAAGTCCAAAACCTCCAAAAAGACTAAGTGATCGGGAGACGCAACGTGAAGACCGCACGCACCGCAGTTTTTGCCGCTACCACTCTCCTGGCTGGCCACGCGCTTGCTTTGGACTACTCCAAGACGCGTTACCAGCAAACCGATTACTTCGGGGATTTTGGTCAGAACACGCCGCTTTTCATCAATCCGGGCAACATCACCGATGCCGACCAGACCGAGATCATGCTGGGCATGTACAGCACGGTCAACGGTCAAGCCGGCTTGGAATACGTCTCCGGCGTGGCCCCCATCGGCCTGCAACAGACCATCGGCGCCACGATGTTCATCAATGGCGCCACCGTCGACGCTTCGGATGACCAAACCGCACCCGGTACCTCCAAAGCATGGCGCAAGGACGCGATCATGCTTGGCTACGGCTACCGCGTGCTGCATTGGGCCACGTTGGGCGCCAACATCCAGGTGCTGAACTTCAACAACTTCGGCGACAAGAGCAATCCGTTCGCTGTCGACTTCGGCATGTTGCTCAACCCGTTCCAGGACAGCAAAGCAGGATTCCTGAAGCTTGGCGCGGCGATCCAGAACGCCTACCAGCAACCCGGCTTCGACAACACGCGCAACATGAACTTCGGCTTGCACTGGTTGGGCCTGAATCGTTCGTTGGCCGGTCGTGCGGAATTCTCGATCATCGACTTCGGTGGCGAGCAGCCGCAGAATGCCTGGGCGGTGGGAGCGCAGTACTACCTCTCGCCGAACGTGGCGCTGGGTGGCAAGATCACCCGCGAAGGCTTCCCCATGATCACCTTCGCAGGAAACGCCCAGAGACTTTCGCTCTTGCGTTATCTGGAAATCGAACTGGACGTCTCGCACGACGGCATTTCCTGGTCCGACCAAAAGCGTGGTCTGATCTGGAACGTCAAGCTGACCACTCGTGTCGGACCCACCCGCGAAGAGTTCCTCGGAGCCAAGCGTTACTGGCGTCTGATCCGTGAGCCGGAAGAGCGCTTCCGCGAGGCCATGCAACTGTATCTCCAGCGCCGGTTCGTGGAGTCCGCCTATGCGTTCGGTCGTGTGGTGGTCAAGTATCCCACCTTCCAGAAAGCCGACATCGCGACTTACTACCAAGGCAAGAGCTTGGAAAACCTTCAGATGCACTCGGTGGCCAAGAAGGTCTACAACACGGGTATCCAGAACTTCGGGAACCCTGAAAACAAGTATCCGCCCAAGTTCTACTTCCAGTTGCTGAACATCGCCTACAAGGATGGCAACTGGGCCGATGCGCAGACCAACTACAACATCATCGCCAGCCAGTATCGTGGAAACGAAATCAAAGCTGACGCAGATTACGTCATGGGTCAGGCCTACTTCGCCCAGGGCAAGAACTCCGAAGCTCGTGGGCTTCTCGAGTCCATCGGACAGGACGATGCCAACTACGCCTACGCTCGCTACACCCTGGGTCTGATCAACACCCAGGAAGGCAAGCTTCCCGAGGCTCAGCAGAACTTCGAGTCCATCCTGACTCGCAATCCTCGCAACAAGTCCGAGAAGGACCTGCAAGAGGGCGCCGCGGTCAAGCTCGGACACGTTCTGTACTCGTTGCCCACTCCTCAGCTGTCGAAGGCTCTGGAACTGTACAACCAGATTCCGTCCAACTCCCAATACTACGACGAAGCCCAGTTGGCCGCCGCCTGGTGCTTTGTGCGCAACGCCTCTGCCCAGCCCAAGTTCTGGGAAGACGCCACCAAGCGCATCGACAACTACACCAAGAACGACCCCACTTCCATCCTGATTCCGGAAGGCTGGCTGGTGAAGGGCTACTCGCAGCTGTCCCGCAAGGATTGCAAGACGGCCGTGACCAGCTTCCAAACCGTCCAGCAGCTTCTGGGCAAGGGATTCCTGACCCAGGAAGAAATCCAGAAGAAGACCGACGAGTGGAAGGCGGGAACGGCGGACATGCCCGAGGTGTCCGAGAAGGTCTATCAGCTCACTTTGCAGCTTCCTTCCGAACGCGTGTTGGACAAGCGCTCGGCGGTCCAGCCGAACATCAACCGAATCCTGGCGGCTCAAGAAGAATATTTCAAGTTCCAGGACATCATGAACAAACAGAAGAAGTTCGAAAAGGACAAGGCACGCTTGGAGAAGGATGCAACCTACGCGTTGGCGACCGCACAGAAGTGCTTGGAATCGTCGGGCGAAAAGGCTGACTTCTGATCCTGCCGGAAAATCGGCGTTGCCCCTTCTCTAACTACATCCACTTTTTTAGATGAACGGCACTATGAAAGCTCGGACTCTGCGCTTCGCTTCGCTCCTTCTCGCCATGGTCGCAACTGCGGCCATGGGCCAGGCTAATCACCCTGACTGCATCGCCCAGAAAAAGGCGGAGGCGGAAAAGGGCAAGTTGATGGAGGAGGTCTCCAAAATCAACGAACGTGGCCGCGAAAAGAAGGAAGACTGCCAAAAGAGCAACAGTCCGAGTTGCCAGCAGGAATTGGCGGGGCTTCGCAACCAGATCAACGTCTTGAATGCGAAGATGAAGCCCTTCCAGGACGACATCGACAAGTTCAAGGCGCTGTGCCCGGAGAGCATCGGCAAGACCAAGGAAGTGCTGGGCTTGTACGAGAAGGTCGCGAAGGAAGCTTGCATCACCGGCAAAGGTGGGGATCCAAAGCGTTGCGAAGATGCCCTCTTCAACGTCGCTGAAATCAACTACCAAGCGGATCAGCGCGACAACTTGGCCAATCGCGAACGGTACGAGCGCGAGTGGGCCAAGTGGAAGGCGAACGAAAAGCGCACCCCGGAGCCGAAGCCGGTCCAGGCATCGTTCGCACGTGGCTTGGCGGCGCACCAGCGCTACCTGAAGGATCTGCCTGGTGCTTCGCGTCGTGACGTGGTGCTCTACCGCACTGCGTTCATCTATGACCTGATGGGCCGCTCGCCGGATGCGTTTCCCCTCCTCATGGAGATCTCGCGCAGCTTCCCGAACTCCCGCCAGCTGACGGCATCCAACCTGCGTTTGGGCGAATTCTACTTCGTCGACAAGAAATACGACTCCGCCATCGCCTACTACAACAAGGTGGATGTCAGCCAACCCGGCAACGAGTCGATCGTCGGCCTGGCCCTCTACCACAAGGCGGAAGCTCTCTACCAGAAGGCACGCTATCAAACGGCTGCCGATGCATTCTTCGATTACATCGAGCGTGCAGACAAAGGCGCCTTCCGCGGCGACCTTCGTTCGGAAGCGATTCTTTACTTGGGATCCTGCTTTGCAGAATTCCCGGAATCCTACAAGGACGGCAAGAAATACTTCTCGTCCAAGGGTGGCCGTCGTTACGAAGACACTCTCTTCTACGAATTGGCCGTCAAGCATGCCGACCGTGACCAGCACGATCAGGCCATTGCGTCGTTGGAGTATTTCCTCAAGACCTACCCCGACTACTACAAGGCTCCCTTGGCCCAGATCAAGCTGATCGAAGTCTGGGACAAGAAGAAGAAGGTCGAAGAGGCTCAGGAAGCTCGCGAGCAGCTGGTTCAGAAGTTCGGTCGGACTTCGCCCTGGTGGCAGAAGTCCCGCAACATCGACAAGCGGGAACTGGAGCAGATCCAGGTTCGCGTTCGCGACGTCATGCTGGAAGTGGCGATGCAGCTGCACTTCCCGGGCAAGGAACGCAAAGACACGAACATGGTCAAGAAGGCGATCGCCAACTACCAGCGCTTCATCGAGCAATACAAGACCGAAGGCAACTGGCCGATCTATCGTGCCAACATCTATATGGCTGACGCATTGTCCTTCGTGGGCAAACACGAAGCTTCCGCGGACGCTTACCTATGGTGCTCGGCGGAAAATGTCGTGGACCAGAGGAAGTATCGCGAACCTTCCGCCGCTGAGAAGAAGCTGACCCAGCCGGTCGATGCCGGGTACAACGCGGTGGTCGAGCTCCAGTTGGCCGCTGCCGGGGAAGTGGAAAGGCAAGGCGGAGACAAGGTCAAGGCCTACAACGCCCCCATCACCAAGCGTTACATGCAGGCGGTGGAAAGCTATGTCACGAAGTTCCCCAAGTCTCCGGACGTGGCGGACTTGTCCTACAACCTGTTCACCTTCCAGGTCAACGGACAGGACTGGGCGGCGGCCATCCCTTCCGGCAAGCGTTTGATCAACAACTTCCCCACGTACAAGTACGCACTGGATGCTCGCGCTCGTCTGGCCTTCGCGTACACAGAAAGCAAGCTCTATCCGGAAGCCGAGTCGGAATACGTCAAGGTGATCGCCGAGATGCGAACCAAGAATGACTCCCTCTTGGGTTCCATGATCACGAACGTGGGCGAAGTGATCTGGCGCATGGCGGAAAACGCGGAGAAAGCAAAAAAGGTCGACTCCGCAGTGTATCACTTCCGCCGCTTGGCGAAGGAATACCCGAAGCTGAACATCGCCGACTCTTCCGCTTTCCGTGCGGCCGTGGCGTTCGAAAACGGCAAGCGCTACAAGGAAGCTGCTCAGGAATACCTGAACTTCCAGGCCACGCTTCCCACTTCGGCCTTGGCCATTTCTGCTTTGACGGCAGCGGCAGAAAACTTCCGAAACGGCAAGGATACCGCCAACGCCATCAAGGTGTTGTTGGAAACCATCTACGCGAAGTACCCGAAGGACAAGGACTCCACCGCCTTCAAGGGAATCGCGATGGCAGCCAGCTTGTACGACTCCTCGGGTCGCCAGAACGACAAGGCCAAGACCCTCGAGATCTACATGACTCGTTACCCGGAGCACCCACAGACTCCTGCCTTCCTCTACACAGCTGGCTTGGCCTACGAAAAGGCCAAGAACTGGACCGACGCGGTGCGCATCTACAACACCGTGATCACCAAGTGGCCCACGCACCAGTACGCTGCCGAAGCCGCGTTCTCCGTGCCCATCATCGAAGAGAAGCAGGGAAACAAGTCCAACACGGCTGATGCGTACGAACGTTTCGCCACGCAGTACCCCAACGACAAGTCCAAGGTCGCCAAGGCCTACCTTCGTGCCGCCACCTTCCACTTCGAACAGAAGAACTGGAAGAAAGCCGACGAGCTCTACAGCAAGCTGACCAAGTATTACCTCGAAGGGCAGAACGCGGTCCAAATCGACAAGTCCTATCCTGCGGAGGCTTACTACAAGCAGGGCATGATGCGAACGGATTCCGCCAACAAGATCGCGATCGGCGGAACCAACGACATCAAGAAGATCGCCGAACAAGCTGGTGCCCGCGAAGGTGCCTACAAGGTGGCTGGCGAATATTTCGACAATGCGATCCAGCTGCTGATCGAAGAGTGGACGCTGAAGTCGGCATACCAACAGGCTGAGAACCAGATGAAGATCTTGATGGACGCCCGCGACATCGCGCCTCCGTCTGGCACCGCCCTCAAGGCCATCCAAGATCGCATCGTGTTCCGCGCCGGCTGGGGCAAGGGCATCATGCCGATCCTTGCTGCGAAGGCCGCCAAGCAGTATGAATCCTTCGTGAACTTGACTCGCAAGGCGAACATCGTCAACGACACCACCAAGGCCGCACCCGCCGCTGTGATTCGGACTTACCTCATCACCGGTCGTTCGTTGGAATCCATCGGCGACGCGATCATGGAAGAGCCTTGTCCTTCGAAGGCCAGGAGTGGTAGCGACCAGTACAACGAAGAATGCGAGTTCCACAAGGCCAAGAAGGAAGACAACCAGATCACCTTCCAGAAGCTGTCCGTCGAGAAGGGCTATGTGCCTGGTATCGAGAAGGCCGCTGAGCTGGGTGTTGTCGGACCGGTGGTCGATTCGATCAAGGCTCGCATCACCGCGATCGCTCCGGAAGACAAGAGCCTCCAGACCCAGATCGTCGAGAAGGTCATGGTGGCCACGCCACAGGTCAAGGTGGATCGTGAGCTGGAACGCGCCATGGCCCGTATCAAGGACATCGCGGAGGGTGATCTCTCCACCGAAGAGAAGGTCCGTTCTTTGAAGGCGATCGCCATCGAAGGACAACGTACGGAACAGGATCTGATGTCGGCGATCCAGGAACTCCAGAAGAAGAAGAAATAACATGAAGAAAATTCTCTCCATCGGAATTCTTCTCTCCGCGGCCCTTTGCGGTGCCGCGACCATCGTCACCACACGGGGAGTCACCAAGGTGTTCCCCAACCCCATTCGACGGGTCTACGAGCAGCCGCTCTTTGTCCTGGAAAAAGGCGATGTGGTGGAGGTTCTGCAATGGGGCAAACCATTGACGAAGATTCGCAATCGCAAGGGACGCAGCGGCTGGGTGGAAATCACCTTGTTGGATTCCCTCAAGCGCCCACCGATTCTCAATTTGGTGATTGACTCTTCGGAGTCCGGTGCCTCATCGCACACCTCACGTCCGAGTGCGAAAGTGGCTCCGTCCCAAAAAGCAGTGGTACAGCCTGTTGTAGCCGCTCCTGTGAAGGAAGTGGAGCCCATTGTCAAAAAATGGGTACCGGTCAAGGATACGGCGAAAAAGCCTGCCGAGAAACCGGTTGATTTTCGGGGGGACTCCTCCCATATTAGCGCTCCAGTCAAGGTGGATTCAGCGAAGTAATTCGCTGCTCTCACTCTAAAAAGCGGTAACGGGAAGCTTTCCTCCCGGACCGGATCACATCCAAGAAACCCTAGTTCTGAGGTATCAACCATGCACGGATTGGCTGAATTCTATCTCGCCGGTGGCGCACTCATGTTTATCACTCTCGCAGTCGGACTTCTCGGCATGGCGATTGTGGTGGATCGCGCCTGGCGTTATTTCGGAGACTACTCCATGGACGTCAAGGTGTTCATGAAGAAGGTCCGCGCGCTCCTCGTCGAAGACCGCGTCGACGACGCTCTTCGCCTTTGCGCCAACCAGAAGAAGGGCCTGGTTCCTGCCGTGGTCAAGGCCGCTGTCGAGCGTTACGGCTGCGACGAAGCCCTCGTCAAGCAGAACGTCGAAGCTGCCTACCTGTCGGTCGTCCCCAAGATCTCCGTTCGTCTGGGCTACCTCTCCCTCAT
Source organism: Fibrobacterota bacterium (assembly GCA_016699655.1). Lineage (GTDB taxonomy): Bacteria > Fibrobacterota > Fibrobacteria > UBA5070 > UBA5070 > UBA5070. The sequence goes on along the minus strand of CP064986.1, from coordinate 5,816,183 downwards.
CGCCAACGTCGCGGTGCTCATGGGACTGGTCGGCACCGTTTGGGGCATGATCTCCATGTTCAAGGGCCTCGGCAACGTCGACGCCGCCACCAAGCAGACCGTGATGGCGCAGGGTATCTCCCACGCTCTTCACAACACCTTCCAAGGGCTGTTCATCGCAGTTATCTGCATGATGTTCCACTCCTGGCTGGCTGCGAAGGCTGCCTTGTTGATCGAAGAAATCGACCATGCATCTTCCGAAGCTCTGGATTGGGTCAATCTCAAGGCATTCGGCAAGTTGCACGAGAACGCCAAGTAATTCTCAAAAGTTCCGTCCTGGAGATCCTTCTCCAGGAACAAATCTGAATTCGAATCCCTTCGGTCGGAGTAGTCCATGGGCAAGAAAAAGTTCAATGTTGAAGCCGATTTTGATGAGGCGTTGAATCTAACGCCCTTCTTGGATGTGATGATCGTTTTGATTCCCTTCTTGATGCTGACGGCGAGCTTCTTCACCATCGTCGTCTTGGAAGCGAAACTACCCACTCCCATCCCACCGAATATCATGGTTGATGTGAAGATCCCTCCTCCGTTCGATCTCGTGGTGATGGTGCCGAAGGATTCGATCAAGATTTACGTGAACAATAAAGATCCTCTCGGCCCCCCGCAGTTCGCATTGGACTGCAAAGACCGAGTTGATTCTTCGAGCTATAGCGATGAACAAATTGCCAAGTTTCACAACATCCTAGTCGATATCAAGAAGAAGTTCCCTACTGAGGAGCGTTTGGCGCTGGATCCGATTCCGTCATTGCCCTTGGAAAAGCTTGTTCAGATCATCGACCAATCAAAAAGTTTCATTGCCACGGACCCTGCGGTTGCAGAGAATCCACAGTTTAAAAACCTGCGATTGTTCCCTGGACTTGCGATGAAGGGAGTGTACGTTCCATGAGCGCTGGTAGCGGACCACAAATCAAAGCAAGTAAGTTCGGTCGTGGTGGAGGTGGAGGTCAAAAAGAAGTCCACCTGAACCTGACCCCCATGATCGACATGATGACGATCTTGGTGGTGTACCTGGTCATGAGCTTCTCTGCGGATCCTGCCACCTTGGCAAACTCTGCGGACATCGAGCTTTCGCGGGTGATGATCACTTCCGAAAAGCCTCAAGAAGTCTCTGTGATCTCGGTCTCCAAGAACGAACTCCTCCTCGACGGAAGAGTCATCTGCCCCGTGATCATCAATCCCAAGGATGGATATCCGGACTTCCCAGACAGCGTTTGGTCAGGTTTCTTCATCGAGCCGCTGAAGGCAGCTTTGGACAAGGTGAAGGAAAATGGCGAAGCGATTGCTAGAATTAACCCCAGCAGGCCTTTCCGTGGAGAAATCCTTCTCCATGCGGATCGTCGCCTCCCGTTTGCAACGCTCAAGCCTGTGATGCGTTCTGCGGGTAATGCTGGTTTCCGTCAGATCAAGATTGCCGCCAAGGGCATGAACTGAGGTATCGGACATGATCCACCACTGGAAAGTCGTGCTCATCAAGGAAAACCGTGTTACCCGCGAATGGGGTAGCTGGTCGACCAGCCTTAAAATTGGCGCACATCCCAAGAGCGACGTCGTCATGCCGCCTCCCTTCCCGGAGAAGCTGGTCATGATCGACGGCTCTGGAGCTTGGGCTTGCCTGCAGGAAGATGGAACCGTCCGCAATGGCGTTTCTGGAAACCGCGACGAGACCTACCGCTTCACCTGGGGGAACCATGTCATCGAGGTGATCGAAGATACTCCTCTTCGGTCCACCCTTTGGGACAAGGCTCGCAGCCGCATGCACCTGGCTCTGAAAATGGGCTGGCGCGAGCCAGGCGAAGGTCAGGGTCGTGTTCGCGCGGCAGCAATGGCCATTTTCCTGCTTGTCGGCGTGCTGGCCATGGTCGGCATGGTGGTCTTGGGCTCCAAGCCCCGTCCAAAGGACGACAATCTTCCCGATGTGATCCTGGAACTCGTCCAGGAGAAGCCACCGGAAGAAGAAAAGAAGGAAGAGCCAGAGGTCAAGGAAGATGCCGGTGGCGCTTCCGACCAGAAGCCAACCAATCCCAACGAGGGCGGATCAACCGAAACTCGTACCGTGGCTTGGCCTCCTTCCTCGCCGTCCTCCGTGATGAAGGAATCGGTCATGGACAAGCTCATGACGGCCTCCGACGGCCTCATGGGTGAGGATGTGGATCCAAACGAAGCCAACATGATCGACGTGATCTTGGCAGGTGGCGGCGGCTCCATGAAGAAGGGAGAGCGTGGCGGTCACGGTGCAGGTGGTGACGGCGACCGCATGGGCGGCGTTGGTGGCATCGGCCTCGGAACGGGCGGCCGTGCTGGCTTTGGTACGGGCAATGGTGGCACCCGTCAAGGCAAGATGGCCTTGGGTGCTGGCGGAAACGGCAGTGGTGTGGCGACACGTGGACGTGTTTCCCCTCCCAAGCCTTCCGACGTGGAACTGGGCGGCGAAGCCGGTTCGCGTTCTCCCGAGTCCATTCTCCGTGTGATCCGTCAGCACATCGGTGGCTTCCGGTACACTTACGAGAAGTACCTGCGCGACAATCCGAATCTGGGCGGAAAAATCTCGCTCAAGTTCACCATCGCGCCTTCCGGCGACATCATCCAGATCACCATCGTCTCTTCCAACACCGGCAACGGGACGTTGGATGACGAGATCAAGGACAAGGCCCGCCGCATGAAGTTCGACCAGATCGAAAAGGGCAATGTGACCGTCACTTACGCATTCGTCCTGGACAAGCAGTAAAACGAGTGGTATACTCTGGGTGTAGACAATTTCCGGTCGCACCCATTCTTGACCTCAACGGAGGAGACCCAAGTTGAACCGCACAGTCTTGGCAACTGCAATCGCAATGGCCGCCGCTTCGGCGGCCTTCGCCACAAGTGCCCGCGTCGAATCGATGGGCAAGCACGCAACCTACTTCCAGGATGATGCCAATATCTGGCTGAATCCTGCGAACGCGAACCTGTACCCCAACTACCTCCTGGGCGAGTTGGGCGTGATGCATGGCGGAAAGGACACTTCCAAGAGCAGCAATCCTTTTGGCGCCATGCAGCGTTACAATTCCGATCCAACGGGTACCTGGTTCGGCGCCATCTTCGCCAAGTCGTTAGGCAAGGATGAAACCCAGACCGGACGCTATCCCCAGGTCTTGATCGGCGGAGCGTTCAATCGGGACGACGAATGGCTCAGCTACATGCCATCGGCTGTGAAGATCAATCTCAAGAGCGATCTTGGCCCCGCAACGTCGGACACCAAGATTTACAACGTTTCCGATTATGCTGTAAAGTGGGATGGGATCCTCGGTTTTGCCTCGGATTCCGGCAACCTGTTTGGCCTCAAGACCTATTTTGCCTATCAGGATACCGTTAACGGCAAACTGTCCGTTCAATCGGTGGTCAACACCTACACTCTTGGCGCCAACATTCCCTTTGGTTCCAGCCTGTCTCTGGAAGCCAACGGCACCATCGGGTTCCTTTCCACCACGATTGAAGACGGCCTTGGGGATAACACCAAGAAGCCAATGAAGTACAAAACGGACTTGAGCCCAAGCATTGGTGCTGATGCCCGGATGTTCATTGACGCAAGCCCGTGGCCACTCGTGGTTGTTCCTGCTGCCTCCTTCCGGATGGTCAATGCTCCCTCGCGGACGTTCTCGAAGTTCCGTGTGGGTTCCGGTGCGAACGTTTCCCTGGACCGTGGGTTTTTCTGGATGGGTGTCGACTACTACAATTCTGCCGACGAGCGCTTCCAAGTCGCTACGGATACCGTTAGCGATTCTGTGAAGGCCATCAACATCGACGAGAATGGTTTGCGTGTCAGTTTCGGTATCGAGCGGAACATCTGGACCGACTGGTTCGTTATCCGTGTCGGCGGCCAGAAGGTGATCAAGCAAGTGGATCAAAGCGGTGCAGGCATGACCTACTCGGTATTGACCACCAATCCTGAGAAGAACAATTACGATAGCGACTTGGTCTCCTTCGGATTCGGCGTGAACATTGAAGACAAATTCAAGGTCGACGCGGTGATGGAAAAGGACATCCTTTTCACGGGTGGATCCCTTTTGGGGCGTGAACCCGACCATGTTCTTTCCCGGATTTCGGCAAGCTACAGTTTCTGATTTTCAGAATCCTGAGATTGCTTTGACGAGAGGGCGCCGATCGGCGCCTTTTGTCGTTATATTTGGACTTCTCGAGGCGAAACCTCCCACCATCTGGAGCCTTCATGGGTCTCTTCTCCCTCTTCTCCAACGACGTCGGGATCGATCTCGGGACCGCGAACACCCTGGTGCACGTCCAAGGCCGAGGAGTCGTCATCGACGAACCTTCGGTCGTGGCTGTGGACCGCCGTACAGGGCGTGTTCAGGCTTTCGGGACCGAAGCGAAGCGTATGCTGGGCCGGACACCCGGTGAAATTCTCGCGATCCGCCCCATGAAAGATGGGGTGATCGCCGATTTCGATCTGGTTCGCGAAATGATCAAACATTTCATCGACAAACTCCACAGCCACAGCACGCTTTGGCGTGGTGTTTTCGGTCGGCCAAGAGTTGTCATCGGTGTCCCTTCCGGCATCACGGAAGTGGAACGTCGGGCCGTCATCGAATCCGCCCAGTTGGCTGGCGCTCGCGAAGTCTACCTGGTGTTCGAACCCATGGCCGCAGCCATCGGGATGGGGATTCCCGTCGAAGAACCGTCTGGCAACATGATCATCGACATCGGTGGCGGAACCTCTGAAATCGCCGTGATCGCCTTGTACGGAATCGTTTGCGACACGTCGGTGCGCATCGGCGGCGACGAGATGGACGAAGCCATCGTCAATTACCTCAAGAAGAACTACAACCTTCTCGTCGGCCTTTCGACCGCCGAACAGATCAAGATCCAGATTGGCTCCGCATTCCCCCTGCCACAGGAATTGTCCATGGAGGTCAAGGGACGCGACGTCGCGGCGGGCATTCCCCGGACCATGCGCATCACCTCCACGGAAATTCGGGAATCGCTGGAAGAATGCGTTTCGGCGATCGTGCAGGCGGTCAAATCCGCACTGGAACAAACCCCTCCCGAACTTTCCGCCGACATCCTCGACAAGGGGATCGTGATGACCGGAGGTGGCTCGCAGCTGCGGAACTTGGATGAGCGGATCCGGCAGGAGACGAATCTACCTGTCAACGTGATCGACAATCCTCTCCAGTGCGTGTGCGTTGGGACGGCAAAAATTGTCGAGAACCTCGATCACTACCGGAAGGTGCTGATCAACAGCACTCGCTGAAAGGGGTTCCGTGATACTTCTTCGATGGCTCGCTGGATTGGCGTTTCGGGGAAGGGAACTTGTTTCGCTTCTCGTTCTCGTGGGCTTCGGGCTTTGGATATCGTCGCAGTCCGCGCCGATCCAGAATCGTTTCAGGATCGCTCTCACAGGCTCCGTGCTCTTCCCGGTGCAGGCCATCGTTTCGAAAGTGGTTTTCAGAAGAGGATTGCAAGTCGAATTGGATCGGCTTCGCAAGGAAAACGTGCAGTTGCAGCAGGACAAGGCCGCACTGTTGCAACTTGGGGATTTTCAAACCTCCCTTCGCGAATTCGAAGGCATGCGAGGCAACCTCCGGCATCCAGTTGTCGGTGCACGATTGGTCAGTCGTGATCCTCTCCGTTTGGGTGGGCTCTGGATCGTGGACGTCGGTTCCGATTCCGGCGTGACGGAAGGGATGGCTGTTTTGAGCTCCACTGGGCTTGTGGGACGGGTGCTTTCTTCCACGAACAACCATGCCAAGGTGCAATCGCTCGCCGACCCGGATTGCCGTGTCGCGGTGCTCTCCACCAGGAGCATGAATCCTGGAATCCTGCACAGCATCGACGGGAGCGGAGTGTTCGTGGAATTCAGCGTCACCTCGGATATCAAGCCGGGCGACACCTTGATGACTTGGGGAGCTGGAGGGATTTTTCCACGAGGGATCCCGGTGGGTCAAGTCGGCACGATCCGCAAGACGCCAGCGAATGTTCTCCGGAATGCCGCAGTGGCTCCCTTCCAGGATCCATGGGCGGTCAATGCCGTTTTTGTTCTGCTTCGGCCTCCGACACTTCGGGTCATGTCGGATTCGTTTCTCTCCACCGGACCAGGGAAATCGGAGTTGCGTCAGTGACACTTTCCGATGACTCCAAACGAGAGATCCTGCGTGGATTGTTGGTCCCGCTATCGCTGATCGCCCAGGCGACCGTATCGCCACTGCTTTCATTCTACGGTGTCCAGCCTTCCCTGTTTTTGGTGGTTTTCGTGCTCTTCGCGTTGCGCACCGGCGCCCTCCCGGCGGTATGGATGGGGTTTTCCTGCGGCATGGCGTTGGACACGTATTCGATCGGCACCGTTGGTGCCTTTTCCGTGGCGTTGACCCTCGTGGGTTTTTCCATCGGTCAACTCCACGAGCGTCGTGTACATCTTGGATACCCGCTTCGCGTTTCCCTCCTGGGCATGGCCGCCTTGCTGCACGATGTGATCTGGCACCTTGTCAGCCGCCATGGACTAGGTCATTTGCCAGGCTTCCTTTTGCGGGTAGCCTTGCCTTCCACCCTGTACACCATGTTGGTGGGCGCGATCGTTTTTGCGTTGCGACCTCCCAAATCCACGGTGCGTACCTGGTGACGGAACCTCGAGAATGATCGGAGCGACCGGGCAAGCCGAACAGATCGAGCGAAACCAGCGGACTTGGGCCATGATCGCGGTCCTGGTCGTGCTGTTCCTCGGTCTGGTCGTGCGTCTTTTCCAGTTGCAGATCGTGGAAGGCGAGTCGTTGCTGCGGCAATCCGAAGCAAATCGATTGCGGGAAGATCCCGTCCAAGCGCCTCGGGGATTGCTGCTGGATCGCGAAGGCAGACCGCTGGTTCAAAACCGTCCCTCGCGAAACATGGTGATCGATCCCGCCGTGGTGCGTGGTCGCGAAAAGGAACTGGTGAGATTGTTGCTCAGGTTCGAGGATACGGATGGATCGGCGTTGTTCGATTCCGCATTCCTGGTTCGTTTGTTCCGGCAGGCTCGTCTCACCCCTTCGCAGCGCCCCGTGCTTCTGGAAGACGCATCCCCTTCGGAAATCGCGCTGTTCGCCGAAAACCAGTACCGTTTGCCTGGCATCCTGCAGGAAGTCGCCATGCGCCGCGAGTATCCGTACGGTGCGCTCGCCGGCCATATGTTGGGGTACATCGGTGAAATTCCCGAGGAGAGATTGGATTCGCTCAAGTTGGAAGATTACCGCATGGGCGACCTGATCGGGCAGATGGGCTTGGAACAGCAATACGAGAACGACCTCCGGGGCAAGGACGGCATCCGATGGATCGAGGTGGATGCCAAAGGCCGGATCGTGGGGACTCCCGAAGACATGCCCAACAAGGATCCGATTCCCGGCAGGCACGTGCGGACGACCATCGATCTCGATTTGCAGAAGATCGCAGAATTTGTCCTGCCGGACAGCATGAAGGGGGCCGTCGTCGCCTTGGATCCTCGGTCGGGGGAAATCCTGGCGATGTGCAGCTCGCCGCGCATCGATCCGAACATCTTCGCGCTGCCCGGTCGCAGACGCGCTCGCGAATGGGCCAAACTTGCCCTGGATTCCAGGCGCCCTCTGAACAATCGCGCCATCCAAGGAACCTACGAACCCGGATCCACCTTCAAGATCGTGACCTCCCTGGCTGGCCTGGTGTCCGGGGAAGTCGGGCCCCATCACCACTTTCCGGCCGCATGCCGTGGTGGTTATCACTTCGGCGCCCGTTACCAAAGGTGTTGGCAGGAGAAGGCTCCGTATCATGGGAGCCTGGCCATGACCGGAGCCCTCACCCAATCCTGCGATGTCTATTACTACCAGTTGGGTCTGCAGGTGGATATGCCTTGGATCAACAAGGTGGGAGCGTCCTTGGGGTTGGGTTCCAAAACCGGAATCGATCTGCCCAACGAAAAGTCCGGACTTCTGGTGGATTCGGCGATCCACGAGCGACGCAACAAACGTCTGGGGTGGAAATGGGCTCGTGGACTGATCCTCAACCTGGCCATCGGCCAAGGTGAGCTGGTCACGCCTCTGCAGTTGGCCACCATGGTCGGAGGAGTTGCCGATGGCCACAATGTCATGCGCCCGCATCTGATGCAGGCCATTTTGGAACCATCCGATGGAAAAACGGTCCGTGTCCATCAGGCGGACACGTTGAGCCGTTTGGATTGGACCCCACAGACGATCCAGGCCATCCACGGGGCGATGGACAGTGTGATCAATGGCATGCGCGGAACGGGGCGTTCGGCCCGGCTCAAAGGCATCCGGGTGGGCGGAAAGACAGGATCTGCGGAAAACCCTCATGGAGAGAAGACCCACGCCCTGTTCGTGGCAGCGGCTCCCATGGACGCACCGGAAATCGCCATCGGGGTGATCGTGGAAAATGCGGGACACGGTGGATCGGTTGCGGGCCCGATCGCCGGGGCTCTTTTGAAGACCTATTTCAAGAAGACGGGGCGGTTGGATCCGTCCGACAGCCTGGATCGGCGCCGATGGATTCCCCAGGTGGAAGGAGCGGGCGATTGATCCAGCGCAATCAGGATCTCAAGACGCGTTTCGACATCGTCCTGTTCGGGCTTGTGGCGACCTTGGCCGCAGTCAGCATCGCGCTGTTGTATTCCATCTCGAACGCGCCGTTGGAGTCGGAGTATTGGAAGAAACAGTTGTTCGGCTACGGGGTTGGCATCGGAGCGATGGTCGGCGTGACGTTGGTCCCACGCCGGTTCTGGTTCCAGACTTCCTATCTGCTCTGGGGAATTCTTCAAATTCCGCTTTTGTTCGTATCGGCATCCGCCAAGGGGGCCGAGAGATGGCTGGCCATCGGGGGATTCCACTTCCAGCCCAGCGAATTCGCGAAATTGGGTGTTCTGCTCGCGCTTGCCCGGCTCTTTTCCGATCGCAAGGTGGGATTGAACAACCTCAAGCCCGCCGTCGTGCCGTTCCTGTTCTTTTTCATTCCCTTCATTCTGATCTTGAAGCAGCCGAACCTTTCGACCGCCTTGTCCTTGGCCACGGTGTTCGTCGTGCTGCTGTTTTGGAGCGGATTCACCATCCTGGAGCTGTTGATCCTCGCCAGTCCCCTGATATCGGTCGGATTGTCCTTCCATTTCACCGCCTGGGCGATCTACAACATCCTTGCTTGGCTCTTGTTGTTCCAAAGGTGGTACTCCCGGAAATTGTCAGGCAAGGTGGCGACCTTCTTCCTTTTCGCGATATTGCTCTCCGGGCTGACCTCGCAGGTGGTGTGGAGCCAGATTCTCAAGCCGCACCAGCGCTCGCGCATCTTGACGTTCCTCGAGCCCGCCCGGGATCCCGGGGGGGCAGGTTATCAAGTTCTCCAGTCCCAGGTGGCGATCGGATCGGGAGGCTTGTGGGGCAAGGGCTTCGGTCAGGGCAGCCAGAGCAATCTGCAGTTCCTTCCGGAGGAGCACAACGATTTCATTTTCGCCGTGCTCGCCGAACAGTTCGGATTCATCGGGTGTTTTGTCGTGCTGGGACTGCTTTTGGCCTTCCTCATCCGTTGTCTCCAGATGTGTTTCGAAGAGTCTGACCGATTCCGCATCCTGGTGATCGTGGGAGCAGTGACGATCTTTTCCTTCCACACGTTGGTCAATGTCGCCATGACCCTCGGGCTGATGCCCGTGACCGGTCTGCCTCTGCCCTTTCTTTCCTACGGCGGGTCGTTTGTGATCACGTGCATGATGCTCGTTGGTTTCTTGCTGCACATGAGGCTCGGAGAGGACGATTGAAGGTGTTCCTGCGTCTGGTTCGCTGGGGCAGGGAACTTGTGCTGCCACCCGTGTGCTGCGGCTGTGGTCGCCAAGCCGAAGCCCAAACCGTGCTTTGCCTGACGTGCCGGCAGGTGGCGATGCAGGCGATCTCCCAGCCGCTGTGCCCGAAGGGACTGGAAGCCATCGCTTGTGGACCTGAGGTTGTGCCGCCGGTCCGGGCATTGGTCCATGCCCTGAAATACTCCGGGATTCGAAAAGCCGCACCGGACCTTGTCGGGATCGCTTCGGCCATGGTGGGCCACGAATTTTTCCCCGAAGGGGCTGTTTTGGTGCCGATCCCCTTGCATCCGCATCGCCGTCGGGAGCGAGGATACAACCAGAGTGAGCTCCTGGCCCGGGAGTGGGTTCGACTTCGGAATCTGCGCATGGAAAACGATTGGATGCGCAGAACCAGGGAGACCTCGACGCAAACAAGACTTTCGGCCTCCGAGCGTGCCGCGAACCTGTCCGGGGCATTCGAACCGACCGATCGATTCCAGCCCGGCGTGCCGGTCGTCCTTGTCGACGACGTGCTCACCACCGGATCGACATTGTCCGCGTGCGCGTCAAGACTCCTTGCGGCCGGTGCACCTTCCGTTCGTGGACTTTGTGTGGCTTGGGCTGGCGAAGCGTAGGACTACATTTCCTCCTTCCTCCTCAAAGGAGGGGTAGGCTAACGGCTAAGTCAGCGGTCTTGAAAACCGCCGTCCGAAAGGACTTGTGGGTTCGAATCCCTCCCCCTCCGCTTTCCCGATCATCAGCGGGACCGATCTCGTCGGCCGCCTCCGGAGCCCCGGTGGCGATCCGACGAGGGTTCGCTTGCACCTATCTCCGAAAGGACAGGAAATGATCAAACAGCAGTACAAGCCTTCGGCGGCTTTCATCGGGGCGTCCTGGGCGTCTCTTCTGACGGGCATCGTGGCCTACCTCGTCGGCCTCTGGAACGCCACCATGCAGCTCAACGAAAAGGGCTACTACTTCACCATCCTGATGTACGGGCTCTTTTCGGCCGTCACGCTGCAGAAGGTGGTCCGGGACCGGCAAGAGGGCGTTCGCGTGACGGGGATCTTCTTCGGCATCTCCTGGTTTTCCTTGATCCTTTCGGTCCTCCTCCTGAGCGTGGGCCTCTGGAACGCCACCCTTTCCTTGAGCGAGAAGGGCTTCTACGCGATGTCCTTCGTCCTGTCCCTGTTCTCCGCGGTCGCGGTGCAGAAGAACGTCCGCGACCTGGGAGACGACTCCTCCGAAGGCTGACGCCGCGGAGGAAGGGAAAGCGGAATGGAACCGACCAGCGATCCAACAGCGAGGCCCGGCAGGGGATTTCTCCTGCCTCGGGATGCCGACCCACGGATTGCCGGCTGGACCGGTCCGCACTACCATAGCGCCCCGCGCGCCGAACTGCGGCAGGATCGTCTCGTGCTGATCCTGCCGGGCACGCTCGCGCAGCCGCGCGACTACCGGTTGCTCGCCGACCAGGCTTCGGATCTGGGCTCGCACGCGCTGGTGTTGCGCTACCCCAACGATCGCGCGATCAACGAGATGGCCGGACAGGATCCGTCCATCCATCGCCCGCTCCGGATGGATTTCTGGGATGGCGGCGACCGCACTTCGATGGTCTCCCTCGGTCCTGCCGATTCGATCCTCGGGCGGCTTCGATCCGCGCTTGCCCATCTGGAGAGGGTTTCTGCCATGGACGGATGGGGACGTTTTCTGTCGGACGGGGAGCCGGCCTGGGAGCGGATCGCCGTCTTCGGGCATTCGCTGGGCGGCGGGTACGCGGCGCTGGCCGCGCGGCTGCATGCGGTGGAGCGGGCGGTCGCCTTCGGCTGGGCCGATTGGTGCCGTCCGACGGGGAAGATCGCCGATTGGGTCCTGGAAAAGGATTGGCACCCGCGCTCGAATCGATTCGCGTTCCTGCACGAGCGGGACGAGATGGTGCCGCTTTCCGTCGGAATGGAGGTCGCGGAAGCCTTTTGCGGCGATGGGTCGGCGCAACGGGTGGAGTCGGGAGACCCGCCTTGGGGCAGATCGAGGATCCTGTCGACGGATCTGGATCCGTCTTCCGAGCGGGATGTTCCGGTGCCCTGCCATTCCTGCCTTGCGCTGGATGCGAACACCCCGCGCTGGCCGGACGGTCAAGCGGTGTTCGCCGACGCCTGGACGTGGTTTCTGGTGGGAATGCCGTGACTTCGGAGCATCCCTGGCGCGCACGACTGGTCGCGGCGATGCCTTTCGTTTCCCTGGCCATGGGGCTGTGGAGCGCGTTTTTCGTCGTTCGCCGCTACGACCAGGCCCAGAGATTGGCTTGGCTCCTGGGAGCGATGTGGTTGTTCCTGGGGCTGCTGGCGCTTGTGCGCCGGAAGCTTCCCGAACAACCTTCGCGTGGGCAGCGGATCGGTGCGTTCGTCCTGGCCTGGGTGGCGCAGAGCGCGAGCCAGGAAATCCTGTTTTTCGTGTTGCCTTTCTGGATCCGTTCCACCACATGGACTTCCCGCAACGCGATCTTCACCGCCTTGCTGGTCGCGCTGGCCGCCACGGTCGTCGTCGACCCGATCTACCAATGGATCCTGGCGCGATTGCGCGTGGCCATGCTGCACAAGGCGCTGGTCCAGTTCGCGGCATTGGCTTTTCTGGTGCCCGTGGCCACCGGACTCCACACTCTCGCGGCGCTGGCGCTGGCCGGGGCCTTGGCGGGGGTGGTGGCGGCGATGGCCCTGAAGGCCAGAAGACCCTGGGCGGCGCTTCCTCTGGGTGCGATTGCCGGTGCGCTGTGCGCCGTGGGCGCTTCCGGTTGGATCGCTCCGGTTCCCTTGCGGTTGGAGCACGGCGTCTTCGCCTCGGGGGTCGTGCAACGCAACCCTTCGGACACCTTGTCGGTCTGCCCGCGGGGCCGGACCCTGTGGGCGTGGACGCCGGTCTTCGCTCCGGCGGGGATGCGCGATTCGCTGGTGCACGCCTGGTCGCGTGATGGTCGGGAATTGTCGCAGACGAGGCTGGAAGTGCAGGGCGGTCGGAGGAGCGGTTTCCGCACGTGGTCGGTCTCCTCCCGAGCCGCCGCCGAGCCGGGCGAGGTGACCCTGGAGATCCGGACCGTCGATGGGCAGATCGTCGGTCGGATGTCGATTTCCGTCAAATAGGGGGCGCTCCGTCAAGCCTGCAGGATTGACGGTTTATGTCATTCCTTCCAGCCGAAATGGCTGCCGCGCCGGATCACGTCCGCCACTTGGGGCGGGACCATCGAAAACCACCCCGGGTCCCCGTTCTCGATGCGCGCGATGGCGTCGCGCGAGTGGACCTTCAGGCATTCCGGATTCCGGCAGGGGATGTTTTCCACCACGCCACGGTCCAACAGATAGGCGTGGAGCGACCGGAGGTGGCCGTTCAGACGGATGTTGTCCGCGGTTCGCAGCATGCCGGAGACGGGATCCAGCCACGGATAGACGTAGAGCTTCAGGTCGTTCTTGAACAGACGGCCGAACGCCTCCAGGATGCCGCCGTCCAGTCCCTGGTAGAATCCCTCGTCGAAGAGCTGTTCGAAGGACTGGGCCCCCAGGACGATGGCGATCCGTTCGCGGGTGAAGCGCGAGATCCACGCGCCCAGCCGGAAGTATTCGGAGTGGTCGGAGATCAGCACGATCTTTCCGCAGGCGGCCAGCTGGTCGGCGCGCGCCAGGAAATCGTTGTGGTCGATCGATTGGCTGGAAGGGTCCACGAGGTTGGACATGGTCATCTCGAAGATTTCCAAGGGCTCGTCGGACAGGTCGGGGTCAGCCACCAGATGCGCGCGAGCCGAGTCCATCATGTCCAGATTGACCGTGCAGACCGGACGGAAACTGCCGCGCTGGATGAGGACGGAACGCTTGCGGAGGATTTCGGAAGGTTGGAGGATCTCGCCGGTGGGGGAGAACATGGCGGCCTTGGAGAGGCCCAGGCGGACGAGATCGAGGCTGATGAGCCGGTTGTCCGTTCCGTTGAACGCCGGGCCATGGAACTCGATCATGTCGACTTCCAGCCTGTTGGTGGACAGTCCATCCAGGAGGGACTCCACGATGCGGCGGGGTTCGCTGGAAAGGAAGAACGCTCCGTGGAGCAGATTGACCCCGACGATGCCGAGCGCTTCCTGTTGCAGGAGCGCTTCGTTGTCCAGCATCCGCACATGGATGGTGATCTGGGAGGCCGGTTGGCGGGGTTTGGCCTGGAATTTCACGCCCATCCAGCCGTGCTGCTCGTTTGTGCCCCTGAAATTTCTGGCGGAGACCGTGTCGGCGAAGGCGAAGAAAGCGGTCGATTCACCGCGGGCCTCGTCCAATCTGGACAGATTGAGATCGAATTCCAAATCCAGCATGCTCTGGAGACGGGGCCTGGCGACGTAGCGATCGCACTTGCCGTAGATGGCGTCCGACACGGCCATGTCGTAGGCGCTCATGGATTTGGATACCGTTCCGGCCGCGCCACCGACCCGGAAAAACCAGCGAACCACCTCCTGGCCCGCTCCGATTTCCGCGAAAGTGCCATAGCGATCCGGTGCCAGATTCACCAGGAGCGCTTTCTGATGGGTGCCCAAGATCTCGCTTGTTGGATTCATGTGTACGAATCTACCGAATCTCCGGTGAGGTGTTTATCCCCAGATTGTGGATGTCTATGTGGATATGGCGTGAATAATTGTTTGTTGAATCGTTAAGTAAAGCGCTTTAGTTCAATATATAGGCGTGTAAACGAGCTGACATACAAGATGTGGTTGGTTTTCATGCCCAAAACCAATGTTCGTTCTTCGAATTGAAGGTTTGGAAAGGCGGGATCTTGCGGAGGTCTTTGGTGAATAGGTATTAGTTGTGGGTGCCCGTGGGTAAAAGCGGGTTGATTTGGAGGAGAGAGAAGTGTTTTACGGACACAGCACCGTCGCGATCGACGCCAAGGGAAGGACGAACCTTCCACGCGAATTGCGTCGCGAGCTCCCGGCCCAGGCCGAGGGCAAGGTGGTGGTCGTGCCTGGTCCGTCCAAGACGCTTCTCCTGTTCGATGCTCCGTCCTTCCAGAGGATGCTCAAGTCCTTGCAGGCGCAGGAACGCACACCGGAGCTGGCTGCCAAAATCCGTCGCATGACCGCGATGGCCGCGAGCTCGGAGTTGGACGAGCAGAACCGCCTGACCATCCCGCCGCGCTTGATGGAATGGGCTTCGCTGGAAGGCAAGGTCGCGTTCGTCGGCGAAGGCGATCGGATTTCCCTGATGCATCCCGCCCGCTTCGAGGCGGAGGTCATGGGAACGGATACGCCGGATTTTGACGGCTTCCTGGATACGCTGCAAGTGCCGGAGGCGACTCCTTGATCCGCCACGATCCCGTCCTGGCCGGACCGATCGCGGAGCTTCTGGTCTTGAAGCCAGATTCCGTCATCGTCGACTGCACCCTCGGCGACGGCGGGCATTCGTCCGCCTTCCTCGCCAAGCTGGGAGAGCAGGGGCGCGTCATCGGTCTGGATCGCGATGGCCAGGCGTTGGCGATCGCCAGGGGAAGACTCGGGTCGGATGGCCGGTTCCAGTCCTTCCACACGGAATTTTCCCGCATGGCCGAAGTGGAATCCATCCAGGCCGTGGACGGGTTCCTCTTCGACTTCGGTGTTTCCAGCCGCCAGTTGGACGAGGATGCGCGAGGATTCACCATCCGCCCCGGCGTGCCGCTGGATCTGCGCATGGACCAGGACTCCGGGATCCCCCTGCGCCAGATGCTCCTGGAATGCGATCCGGAGGAATTGGCGCGCGAACTCACCGCCTGCGCGGACGTGCCTCGTTCGCGGATGGTCTCGCGCAAGCTCGTGGAGATCGCCCAGACGCGCGAACTGGTTTCCGACGACCTCGAGGTCGCGCTTCTCAGCGCCTTTCCGCGGGGCATGCGGGATCGGCCTCGTGAGATGGCCCGTCTGTCCATGGCGCTGCGGATGCTCCTGAACCAGGAGCTGGACGAAATCCGTCAAGCGCTTCCCGCCGCATGGGCCAGGCTCGCCGAAGGCGGCAGGCTCGCCGTCTTGACCTACCATTCGGTGGAAGACCGCTTGGCGAAGAACGCGCTGCGCAGCCTGATCGGCGACGAGGTGGACGCGCCGCGCGACCTGTACGGGAACCGTCCCGCCATGCGCGGGTCGTGGGTGGTGCGTCGGCAATCGCCGAGTCCGGAAGAGGTCTCCCGCAATCCGCGTGCGCGCTCCGCACAGCTTCGCGTGGTGGAAAAGCGCCGAGGAGCCGCCCTGTTGGGTGTGCTGGCGGTGCTGGTCCTGGTGGCGATGGCGGGCTCCGTGATGGTTGGCTGCGTCTGGCGGCAGACCCGGCATGTCAGTTTGGAAAAGTCGTTGGATTCCGCCAGGACCCGCGAGCGCAGGCTGGAAGACAGCCTGGTGCGGATCCAGGCCAAGGTCCTGGCCGAGCGCCAGCCCGCGGCGGTCACTCCGCGTGCCGCCGCGCTGGGTTATCGGCGCGCTTCCCGCCAATTCCGGATGGCCGAACCCGACACGAACCTGGTGGGGGCGACCAGATGAACGATGCCCGCATCCGCGTGGTCCGTCTGGGATTCTCGATCCTGTTCGCGATCATCGCCGTTCGACTCTTCTGGATCCAGGTGGTGCAGGCTCCCGGACTGCGTGCCAAGGCCCAGTCCCAGTCGCGTATGAGACAACTTTTGTCGGCTCCGCGCGGCGAGATCGTCGACTGCGACGGGGCCGTGCTGGCCTCCGACGGGGCGGGCGGCCGCGAATGGCCATCCGGTCCCATCGCCTTGCCGCTTCTGGGCATGGTGGGGCGCGATGGCGCCGGCCTCATGGGGTTGGAATACTCGTTCGACAAGGACCTTCGCTCGGTTCCCGGCTGGAAGGTCGCACGTCGCACGGCGCGCGGGGGTTCCTGGCCGTCCTTCGAGGGCGAAGGGACCGGACCTCGCCAGGGGCTCACCGTGGTCACCACCCTGCGCCTGGGATTGCAGGCGGAAGTGGAAAAGATCCTCGCAGAGGCCGTGGAACAGCATGACGCCAAGGGTGGGGTCGCTTTGGTGTTGGAGGCCGCCACAGGGGATGTGGTCGCGGCGGCCTCGCTTCCGAGTCCCGCCAGCCGCGCCGACATGGCTCGTGGCCGCGTGGATGCCGGCTTGGTGCACCGCACCTACGAGCCGGGCTCCACCTTCAAGGCGATCACCCTGGCCGCCGCGCTGGAAAACCACCAGGTCACCCTCGAATCGAAATTCAACGTGGGGACTTCGTTCGATCCCGGCGACGGCTCCACCCCCATCCGCGATGCCCATCCGCATCCCGGAACGTTTTCCGCGTTGTGGTGCTTCCAACAGTCGAGCAACGTGTGCTTCGCGCAGATCGCCCAGCGCTTGGGCCAGGAGCACCTTTACCGCACGGCCC
Organism: Fibrobacterota bacterium; assembly: GCA_016699655.1. Classification (GTDB taxonomy): domain Bacteria; phylum Fibrobacterota; class Fibrobacteria; order UBA5070; family UBA5070; genus UBA5070. Next base: position 5,798,979 of record CP064986.1, on the reverse strand, counting down.
GGGATCTCGGGTTCGGGACTCCCAGCGGATTGGGATTGCCGGGCGAGGAAGCGGGAATCCTGCGGACGGTGGACAACTGGACTCCCCGTACGCTCCCCACGCTGGCTATCGGACAGGAAGTGACCGTGACTCCGATGCAATTGGCTTCCGCCTACGCGGCGATGGCCAACAAGGGGGTCCTGATGCGGCCTCGTCTGGTGAAGGCGCTGGTCGACGCCCGTGGAGACACCGTGCAGAGGATCGACCCGATCCCGGTCCGGCAGGCGGTCACGGAACACACCGCCTCGGAGGTCCTCCGTGCGATGGCGATGGTGGTGGACAGCGGCACAGGCTCGTTGGCCGCCGTCCCCGGCGTTCGCATCCTGGGCAAGACCGGAACCTCCCAGAAGGTGGACGTGGCCACCAACAAGTATTTCCAGGATCGATTCATGGCTTCGTTCATCGGGATCATCGATCTCGCCCGACGTCCCGTGATCTGCCTGGTGGTTCTGGACGATCCGACGAAAGCCGGGCACACGGGGGGCCTTGCCGCCGCGCCGGCCTTCGCCCGCATCGCCCGCTTCGCCGTGGACGACCCGACGGGACCTTGGGGAGCGGGAGCGGTGGACCGAACCGGTTCCTTGCAGACATGGATCTCCCGCGAGGCCAAGCCGAAGACGGATTCCGTCCCCCGGGCGATCGAGAAGGCCGGATCGGAGGCTCCAGGATGAAGCTTTCGGCATTGCTTGCGGAATCGGGCATCGCCAAGCTCGCCGGGTTCTCGGATCCGGAAGTGGTCCGTGCCGTCCTGGATTCCCGCAAGCTCCGCGCGGGCGATCTGTTCCTGGCCGTTCGCGGATCGCGCCAGGACGGAAACGACTGGGCCGATCCCGCGTTGGCCGCGGGCGCTTGCGCGGTGCTCACCGACAAACCCGACCAGGTCTCCTTGCCGGGCCGTGTCCTCGTGCCGTCGGTTTCCGACGCGATCGGACCGCTCTGCCGGACGCTCGCCGGATCCCCGGACGCGGATTGGCCGGTTTTTGTCGTGACGGGGACCAACGGGAAGACGAGCTCGGCGTATCTGGCCGAAGCGGTGTTCAAGGCCGCCGGACTCGCACCCGCCTTGAGCTCGACCGTGGCGATGCGGCATCCGGGTGGCGAAGTGGTGGCCAACATGACCACTCCCGACCCGGTCGATCTCTGGAATTTCCTGGCCGAGGCCAAGCGTGCCGGCGCGAAGTCGCTGGTGTTGGAAACCTCGAGCCATGCGCTGGTCCAGGGACGCATCGGCGGCGTGTTGGCGGGTGCGGCCGTGTTCACCAACCTCTCGCGCGACCACCTCGACTACCACGGGTCCATGGAGGAGTACTTCGAAGCCAAGGTGTTGCTCTTCACGCGCCACCTCAAGGCCGATGGCATCGCCGTTTCCAACGTGGACGACCCTTGGGGTCGGATTTTGTCCGAACGTCTGGGTGCGCGCTGCCGGAAGGTTTCCATCGACGCCCCCGACGCCGACTGGCGCATCGAGTCCCTGCATTGCGGACTGGACGGAAACTCCTTCGTGCTGGCCGGGGCGGATGGACGCCGCCTCGCGCTGGAGAGCCCCCTGGTGGGCGAAGTGTTCGCACGGAACCTCGCCGGCGTGGCGGTGGCCGCGTTGGAGCTTGGAATCGAGCCCGGTGCGATCCGACAAGCCGCGAAAACCACGACAGTTCCTGGTCGATGCCAATTGGTTCGATACGGCGCCTACCGCGGTGCGGTCGACTACGCGCACACGCCCGACGCCCTGGAGCGCTTGCTTCTGGGGCTGCGCCCCCTGGTTCCCGGAAGGCTGATCTGCGTGTTCGGATGCGGCGGCGATCGGGATCGCGGCAAGCGGCCCCTGATGGGCGAAATCGCCGCGCGATGCGCGGATCTTTCCGTGGCGACTTCGGACAATCCTCGGTCGGAGGATCCTGATTCCATCCTGGACGGAATTTTCGCGGGAATTCCCGCCGGGAGTTCCGTGCTGCGCCTGGCCGATCGCCGGCTGGCCCTGGAAAAGGCCGCCTGCGAATTCCGGGAGGGTGACTTCCTGGTGGTGGCAGGCAAAGGGCATGAGGATTACCAGATCGTGGGATCCGAAAAGCGGCATTTCGACGACGTCCAGGAGCTCGAGCGCGCCTTCGCGCGTGCGGAGGTAGACACATGCCGCAATTGAATTGGTCGGAATTGGTGGAGTGGTTGGAAACGGAGCCTTCGGGCAAGCCGATGCCGCGCAAGGATCGCAAGATCCGCGTGAGCACCGACTCGCGGGCCATCGCCAAGGGCGAAGTGTTCTGGGTGCTCAAAGGGGATCGGTTCGACGGGCACGCCTTCGTGCCCCAGGCTTTGGACAGAGGGGGGATCGCCGCCGTGGTGGAACGCAAGTGGTTCGAACAAGGGTACCGTGAAGTCGGCGTCTATCTCCCCGTGGAGGATGTCCACGAGGCGTTTTTGCGCGTGGCCGGTCGGCATGCGCAGCGCTTTCGCATCCCTCGCGTGGCGATCGCCGGATCCAACGGGAAGACCACCACCAAGGAAATGGTGGCGGCGGTGCTCGGCGCCAAGGGGCCGGTCCTGAAGACCGAAGGGAACCTGAACAACCACATCGGGGTGCCCACCACCTTGCTGCGCATCGCCGACAACCATCGCACGGCGGTGGTGGAACTGGGGACCTCGAGCCCCGGCGAGCTGGCCGGATTGTCCAAGGCGCTCGCGCCTTCGATCGCCGTCCTGACAAATATCGGACACGAACACATGGAGTTCTTCCGCACGTTGGAAGCCGTGCGCGAGGAGGAATTGACCGTGGTGGCGGGGCTTCGCCAAGGCGGAACCCTGATCCTGAACGCCGACGATCCGATGTTGCAGAAGGTGCGGACCAACGCGCGTTTTCGCACGGTCGGATTCGGACTGCGGCGCGGACAGGTCCGTCCTGCCGGATTGGAATTCGACGAGGACGGCTGCGGAAGCTTTTCGATCGGCCGCACGCGCTTTCGCCTGCGGGTTCCGGGTGTGCACAACGTGATGAACGCTCTGGCCGCCATCGCGGTGGGCCTGGAGCTTCGCATCCCCAAAGGGGAGATGCGCGACGCGCTCGAGGGATTCCGCGCGGTGGCCGGACGGATGAACGTCCTGGATGCGGGATCCATCCGCGTGATCGACGATTGCTACAACGCCAACCCGCCGTCGGTGCGGTCGGCCCTTTCCATCCTGGCCAACATGGCCTGCAAAGGACGCCGCATCGCCGTGCTCGGCGACATGCTGGAGCTGGGCGAGGCCTCGGTGGAAATGCACCAGGGAATCGGATGCTGCGCGGCGGAAATGGCGCTGGACCAGCTCTGGTGCGTGGGCGAGCGAGCCCGCGACATCGCCCGCTCGGCAAGGTCCTCCGGAATGGCCGCGCGTCGCATCCGCCATTTCGCCGACAAGGCCGAACTGGAGAGTCAACTTCTGTCCGAAATCCGCGAGGGGGATGTCGTCCTGGTCAAGGCCTCGCACGGACTGCGACTGGACACCCTGGTGAAGAGTCTCGTTTCGATCGAAAACGTTCCCATGCCTGGAGAGACCGCATGATCGCTTCCGCAAGCGCACCCGTGAAGACCCTGACCGTTCCGCGCACCGTCGTGGTGGCCGGCAACGACCTGCGATACGCCTGCGCGCACCTGCTTCGCCGCCTGGCGGAGTCGGTGCCTGCCGGATTCCGTCCGCCGGAGATCATCGAAGCCTCGGCGAGCCGCCCTCTCGGGGCGTCGGTGGACTTCCTGGTGGAGACCGACGACGTCCGCGCGGATCTGTCCGCCGTCCCCGGTGTGCGGCCGCTGGAACACCGCGAGGCGCTCGGAGAATCCCTTTTGGAGTGGACCTGGTCGCTGGATCGTCCTGTCTGGAAAGGCGCCTACCTCCGGCACGGGCTGGTGATCGCCGCAGACGAAGGCCGAGCGCACGTGCTGGGGCCGGCCAAGAATCTGCGCATTCCCGGGGTGGGGCATCTCCAGGCGGTGCTTCCCGCGATCGCCTCCGCTCTTTCCTGGGGCGTGGATTCCCGCACCCTGCGCGAGGTGGTCTTCAGCTGGACCGGACCGTCGCACAGCGTGCAATGGGCCGGACTGCACCGCGGTGCCACGTTGTTCGACGACGGCGCCTGCTGCACGTCCGAAGGCTTGGCGCGCGCGTTGTCGTTTTTCGACCAGAAGGTCACTCTCGTGGTCGGTGGCGATGGTTTCCATGCGGGGTTCGAACTCCTCGACCACGTCTGCAAGGGCGCCGCGCGCATCGTGCTGCTGCCCGGGACGCCGGCGTGGATCCGCCAGGCGTGGTCCAGCCTCTCCGACGTGCGCGAAGCCAATGATCTCGCCCACGCAGCGCATGCCGCCTTGGAATGCACTCCCGCGGGTGGACAAATTCTGTTCTGCCCGGGAACCTTCCCCAAGGCGGGAGCCCCCGGTGTGACCCGCCGGGGCGCCCAGTTCGCCGAGGAGTTCCTGAACGCATGAAGCCCGCTTCCTCCGATCAGCCGGACTGGATCCTCCTGGGTGCGGCGCTGTGCTTGGTGGCCATCGGGACCGCCATGATCTACAGCGCCTCGTCCGGTTACGGGGTGATCCGTTGGAGCTGGGCGGAGGACCGCGTCCTGCGCGAGCATCTGCTGCGCGTGGGAGTGGGGTTGGTGTTCTTCCTGGTTGCCTACCTGATCCGACCCTCCTGGTTGGGAACGCTTTCCCGGCTGGGCTACTGGTTGGCGATCGGAGCGCTCGCCTTCACCGTCGCATCGAGATCGGTGGGAGCCATCAACGGCGCCAAGCGATGGATCAGCATCGCGATGTTTTCGTTGCAGCCGTCGGAATTCGCCAAGCTCGCCCTGATCGCGCACCTGGCCTGGGTGGCCTCGCGACGCGACGCCAGGATCGACGATTGGTCGGGATTGGCGCCGGCGTTGTGGAAAACCGCCCTCATGTGCGGTTTGGTGCTTTTGCAGCCGAACTTCTCCACCGCCACCGCCCTGGCCGTGATCTCGTTTGCGATCCTGGTCACCGCCGGAATGAAGCTGAAGCATGTCGCGATCCTTGGCGGATCGGTCTTCGCGGGCTTGGCGGGGATCATGGTGTTGCAGCCCTACCGCATGCTGCGCATCCAGGCGTTCTTCCATCCGGAAGAAAACGCGCTGGGCTCCGCGCTCCAATCTCTGCAGGCCTTGATCGCCCTGGGCAACGGCGGGCTCACGGGAGTCGGACTTGGCCGAGGAACCGCCAAGCTGCTCCACCTGCCCGAGCCCTACACCGACACCATCTTCGCGGTGCTCGGCGAAGAGCTGGGGATGATCGGAACGTTGGTGATCATCGGTCTTTTCATGCTTTTGGTCTGGCGCGGGCTGCGCATCGCCTTGTTGTCGCGCAACCCCCAGTATCGCCTGCTGGCGATCGGGATCACCACGGCTCTCGGGTTGTACGCGGCCCTGCACGCGATGGTCTGCACGAGATTGATCCCCACCACGGGCCTGCCCATGCCGTTTGTCAGCTACGGCGGATCCAATCTTTCCTTTTCCATGCTTGGGCTGGGACTTTTGCTGAACCTGTCGCGGCGTATGAACGAGACGGAACCCGAACCGGTTTTTGTCAATCCGTTCGCCCGTTCCGTCCGGGCCCCATCCACCACCACCCAGCGGAGGGCCGCATGGGATTGAAGGTGGCTTTGGCTTGCGGTGGCACCGGTGGACACGTGTTCCCCGCCCTGGCGGTGGGGAAGGTGCTGCGCGAGGAGCATGGTGCCGAACTCGTGGTGGTCGGGCGTCCTGGCAGTTCCGAAGAAAACTGGGCCCGCCAGGCCGGTTTCGAGTTTCGCGGCGTGAAAGCCGTGCCGTTGCACCGCTCCAAGATCTGGAGGAACCTGGCCCTGCCTTTCGTGGCCTCCCAGGCCGTTTCCCAAGCACGTCAGGTTCTGGCATCGGAAGGCGTCCAAGTGGTGTTCGCCACCGGAGGCTACGTCTGTCTGCCTGCCGGGATCGCCGCCAAGCGCTTGGGCGTCCCGTTGGTGGTCCACGAGGCCAACAGCCATCCCGGTGTGGCCAACCGCATCCTGGCCCGCATGGCCACTCGGGTTTTCGCCGGCTCTCCCGCCGGGGCTGCGCGGTTGCCGCGCGGCGAAGTGGTGGGAAATCCCGTGCGTCCGTTGGATGGCCGCACTCGACAAGACTTGCGCCAAGCCCTGGGCCTCTCGCCCGAGGATCGGTTCCTGGTGGTGATCGGCGGGTCCCAAGGGGCTCGCGGAGTCAATCGCATGTTGGCGGAAGAAGCGGCTCGGCTGGTCGCCAAGGGTTGGAAGATCCTCTGGCAGACAGGAGCGGCGGGGCTCGAGGATGCGCGCAAGGTCGCCGCCTCCCTCGAGGGCGTGCGCGCGGAAGCCTTCGTGCCGGATGTGTACGGTGCCTTCGGTGCGGCGGATCTCGCCTTGACCCGTTCGGGTGGTTCCACTCTCGGCGAACTCGCTCTCCACGGATTGCCTTCGGTGCTGGTTCCCTTCCCGTCGGCGACCGGAAACCACCAGGAAATCAACGCCCGCGAATACGAATCCGCCGGGGCGGCGGTCGTGGTGCTGGAATCCCAGTGGCAGCCGGGCCGGGCATCCGATGCGTTGGACGGTTTGTGGCAGCGTCGCGAAGAGGCTGCCAGGGCCATGCTTTCCTTTGGCCGGCCACGCTGCGCCCATGATCTGGCCCAGGCCGTGGTCGATGCGGCGAAGTCTCCGGGGAGGTCGGCATGATCCCCCTCCATCGCTTCAAGAAGCTCCACTTCACGGGCATCGGCGGAGCCGGCATGGCTCCCCTGGCCGCTTGGCACGCCGCGCGAGGATTTGTCGTCAGCGGCACCGACCGTGAGGAATCCTCCAATCTTGCGTGGCTTCGCGAGCTGGGAGTGGATGCCCGCGCAGGACACGATCCGTCGTTGGTCACGGCCGCCGATCTGGTGATCCGCACCAGCGCCGTGCCTTTGGATCATCCGGAAATCGCCGCCGCCTTGCAGGCGGGGATTCCCGTGGTGCGCCGTGCCGAAGCCTTGGGCGAGGTGACCCGCTCCTCCCGTTCGTTGTGCCTTTCCGGCACGCACGGGAAGACCACCACCACCCTCATGTTGGGACGGATCCTCCGCGAAGCCGGATTGGCGCCCTGCGTGCTCCCCGGTGGCGTGCCCACGGATCCCCTGGACGCGATCGTGCCCGGAGCCGCGGGTCCTCTGGTGGTGGAAACAGACGAGTTCGACCGGACCTTCCTCCAGTTCCATCCGGATGTCGCGGTCGTCACGAATCTCGAAGAGGACCATCTCGACTGCTACGCGGATCTGGCCGACCTGGATCGCACGTTCCGTCAATTTCTGTCCAAGCTTCCGTTCCACGGAGTGGCCCTCCTGTGCCACGACGATGCCGGATCGCGGGGCTTGGCCCAAGGGCTTGCCGCCGAGGTGCTCTCGTACGGATTTTCCGAAGGAGCCCGTTTGCGCGGGACCGACATCGGCGCGGATTCCTTCGACGTCCATCTGGATGGACGGTTCCTGACCCATGTGAAGCTCGGAATCGCCGGAAGGCACAATCGCCTGAACGCCCTGGCGGCGTTGGGTGTGGCCGTGGGCGAAGGCGTGGATCCCGACGTGGCCGCGCGGGCCTTGGCGGGCTTCCGGGGTGCTCGGCGCCGACTGGATTTCGTGGGGCTTCGCGGGGGATGCCCCGTGGTGGAAGACTACGCGCACCACCCGACGGAACTTTCCGCCACCTTGCAAGCCTTGCGGGAAAGCCAGGGGGATCGCCGGATCGCCATCGTGTTCCAGCCACACCTGTACTCGCGCACCGCCCACTTCGCCTCGGCGTTCGCCGACGCGTTGGCCGCGGCCGATCGCGCCTTCGTCGCGCCGGTGTATCCGGCCCGCGAGACCCCGGACCAGGGCATGCCTTCCTCGGCCATCGTCGATCGCGCGCCTTCCGGCGCTCGGTTGGAGCTCGTGTCGGGGTGCATCGAGGCGTCGCAGAAAATGTCGGATCTTTCCCTCCAGGGCGATTGGGTCCTGGTGTTCGCCGGAGCCGGAGACGTGGGCTCGTGGGCTCGGGATTTCGCGAGGCAGGCTCCATGAGCGGCCCCACCCTCCTCCGCAACGCCCCCTCGGGCACTATCCGTTCGCGGCGCCAAGGCACGAATGCGCGCCTGAGCGAAGTCACGCGCATGGCGGCCCGCACGGAAAAGCGCGAACGCATGGTCGCCCAGGCCCGCAGCGCGAGCCCCATGGTGCTTCTGGCGATGGTGGCGATCGGGTTGCTTGTCGGTGCCGGAATCTGGATCTGGAAGACCGCACAGGATCCGCGCTGGACGGGATTGCAGACCATCCGCGTGCAGTCCGACGGTCGCGTGGGAGCTTTGGAAGCCGCCCGGGCGACAGGACTTGTTGCGGGCAGGAACCTGTTCTCCCTGGATCTCGACGCGGCTCGCAAGCGCCTGCAATCCCATCCCTGGATCGCCCAGGCCGAGGTGTCGCGCGATTGGCTCCACGGCGTGCGCATCCGTCTGCGCGAGCGGACGCCGGTGGCGCGATTGCCTGACGGAAATTGGATCGCACGCGACGGCGTGGTGCTCGACCCCCGGGGGAACGCGTCGCTTTCCTTGCTTTCCAGCCCGATCGCGGGCAGGACCAAGGCCGACACACTCGCCTTCAAGAACGCCTTGTTGGCGTTGGAAGGGATGAAGGCTTCGGGTCGCACCGACCTCGAAGTCAAGGTCCTCCGGGGCGGAAGCCTCGAGGTCCGCCTGGGAGCCCAGGAGCCGATCGCCCTGGTCAGCGTGGATGGCTGGAAGACCGGGCTCTCGAGATGGAGCGTGCTTCGTGCCGAACTCGGCGAGCGCTGGCGGACGTTTTCGGAGATCGACCTTCGACACGGATCATGTGCGGCCTTGCGCCGCGCCCAAGGAGGTACCTGATGAAAGCCCGCGAACAGGGAAGAATCGTCACCGGGCTGGACATCGGAACCACCAAGGTGTGCGCCATCATCGGCGAAATCGGTCCCGACGGCCGCATCGACATCATCGGAGTGGGGACGGAAAACTGCACCGGCCTGCGCCGTGGCGTGGTGATGAACATCCAGAAGACCATCGAGAGCATCCGCAAGGCGGTGGAAGAAGCCGAACTCATGAGCGGCGTGGACGTCCAGGAAGTGTTCGTGGGCATCGCCGGCGCGCACATCCAGGCCAAGAACAGCCGCGGCGTGATCGCCGTCAGCCGCAAGGGCGGCATCATCCACCAGGAAGACGTGGACCGAGTGGTGGAAGCCGCACAGGCGGTTCCGCTCACCCCGGGCCGCAAGGTGCTCCACGTGGTTCCGCAGACGTTCGTGGTCGACGACCAGCCCGGGATCCTGGATCCGGTGGGCATGACCGGCGTGCGACTGGAAGGCGAAGTCCACATCGTGACAGGAGATGTCGCCAAGGTCCAGAGCCTGCTGCAGGCCGTGGAAGGCGCGGGCTTGCGCGTCGCGGACATCGTCCTGGAGCCGTTGGCGTCCTCCGTGGCCGTCCTGGACGAAGACGAAAAGGAAATGGGCGTCGCCATGGTGGACATCGGCGGCGGCACGACGGATCTTGCCATCTTCAGCGGATCGTGCATCCGCCACACCAGTTCCATCCCCATCGGCGGAGACCTGGTGACCACCGACGTCGCCTACGGGATCAAGGTCCCCAAGGGGCGCGCCGAAGAGATCAAGAAGAAGTACGGTTCGGCGATGCAGGCCATGGTTCCGCGCGAGGAATGCTTCGTGGTGCCCGGTGTGGGCGCGTTCGACCAGCGCGAACTGACCCGCCTGGAATTGGCGGCGATCATCGAACCGCGCATGGTCGAGATCTACCGCGGAGTGGCCGCGGAACTGCGCTCGCTGGGCGGACAGGTTTCGCTCGGGGCGGGCCTGGTCCTGACCGGGGGCGGCTCGCTGCTGCACGGCTCGGCGGAACTGGCCAGCCACGTGATCGGGTTGCCCGTGCGATTGGGCACTCCGCGCGGATTCGGAGGATTGATCGATTCCGCTTCCACGCCCAAGCATGCCACCGGAGTGGGCCTCGTGCTCTACGGTCGCGGGGACGCGGCGACAGGTCCTGTCCAAGGGACCGGATCCCAGGGCGGCGACACGCTCAAGGACATCTTCCAACGGATGACCCGCTGGGTCTCCCGCTACTTCTGACTTCTGACAATCACTCAACGAACACCCAAACGTCCAACAAGGAGAACACCATGAACTTCGCTCTCGAAAGCACCAGCGAGTCGAGCCCCGCGCGAATCAAGGTTGTCGGTGTCGGCGGCGCCGGCGGGAATGCGGTCAACCGCATGATCGAAGCGGGACTCCGCGGTGTGGAGTTCATCTCGATCAACACCGATCTCCAGGTCCTGGAACGCAACCTCGCCGAGGTGAAGATCCAGATCGGATCGGCCACCACGCGCGGCTTGGGCGCGGGCGCCAATCCCGATCGTGGACGCCAGTCCATCGAGGAGAGCCAGGAGATCGTGGCCGAAAAGCTCAAGGGTGCCGACATGGTGTTCATCACCGCGGGCATGGGCGGCGGCACCGGTACCGGCGCGGCTCCCGTGGTGGCCGAGATCGCCCGCGAGCTGGGCATCCTGACCGTGGCCGTGGTCACGCGTCCGTTCGACTGGGAAGGCATGGTCAGAAAGCGCAACGCCCGCGACGGCTTGGCCGCGCTGCGCGCTTGCGTGGACACCATGATCGTGATCCCCAACCAGAAGCTCCTGTCCGTGGCCTCCAAGACCATGACCATGCGCGAAGCCTTCCGCACCGCCGACGAGGTATTGCACAACGCCGCCCGCGGGATCTCCGAGATGATCCTGCGCCCGGGCGAGATGAACGTGGACTTCGCGGACGTGTCGGCCATCATGCGCGAATCCGGCCAGGCCCTCATGGGTTCCGGCTGCGCCACCGGCGAAGGCCGTGCGCGCATCGCCGCCGAGCAGGCCCTGCACTGCCCGCTTCTTGACGCGGTGGACATCCGCGGCGCCCGCGGCATGCTGGTGAACATCACTGGCGGACAGATTCTGGCGTTCGAGATCAACGAGGTGATGGAATACTTCCGCGCCGCCGTGGGAGACGAAGCCGACGAAAACATCATCTTCGGTTTCGGCGAAGACGACACCTCCGACGAATTCCGCGTGACGCTGATCGCCACCGGCTTCGATCCGGACATGCAGAATCTGCCGCAGACCAACGGGATGCCCGCCTACGCGCAGCCCCAGGCTCCGCAGCCGCAGAGCTGGCGCCAGGCCCCGCCGCCGCAGCCCACCTACCAGGCTCCTCCTCCTGTGCAGGCACCCGCGGCCCAGAGCGGCACCTCCAGCTGGAACGCTTGGCAGCAGCCGGCACCGGCGGAAGGAACGCGCGCGGGAACGGGTTCGATCGCCGCTCGCGGCGCCCAGCGCCCGTCGGGACAGATGCCCGTCGCCCCGCAACAACCCACGACCACACGGGGACTGCGTCGCGATCCTTCCGGTAGCCAGGTGGCCGTGGCACCCTTGAGCAGCCGTCCGCGCGGAATCTTCGTGCCGGATCTGGAAGACGACATGGACGACGACATCGAGAAGCCCGCCTACCTGCGCCAGCGCGGCTGAGATGGAATCCGCCGTTCGTCCTGAGGAGGCCGAAGGCCGTCTCGATGGGCGAGCGGTGAATCCGTCCCTCTACGTCCACGTTCCCTTCTGCGAGACCAAGTGCGCGTATTGCGACTTCGCCTCGTGGGCGGGTCGCGGGGGCGAAGAGGAGGCGTGGCTGGGACGGATCGAACGAGAACTCGGGCTCCGGGGCAGAGATGCCTCGGGGCCTTTGTTTTCCGTGTTTTTCGGAGGCGGGACCCCTTCCGCCCTTTCCGAGCGCGGATTGGAGCGGTTGTGCCGTTCGGTCAATGACAATTTCCGACTTGCAGCGGATTGCGAATGGTCCATGGAGGCCAACCCCGTCTCGCTGACCCCCGCGAAGTTGAGTTTGGCCCGAGCGGCCGGAGTGAACCGGGTTTCGCTGGGCGTGCAGTCGTTCGAGCCCGAGCTATTGAAACGCATGGGACGCGCGCACGACGCCGATCAGGCGCGAGCCGCGTTGGATCTGGTGGCCGGATCCGGCCTGCGCTGGAGCGCCGACCAGATCTTCGCCCTGCCGGGTCAGACGTTGGATCAGTTTCTGTCTTCCTTGGTGACTCTTCTTTCCTGGAAGCCATCGCACGTTTCGTTCTACGGACTTACCCTGGAGCCGGGTACGGACTTCTGGAAGCAGCACGAAGCCGGCAAGCTGGAGGAAGCCGACGAGGACCTCTACGCCGACATGTACCTGCAGGGCGTGGCCTTGCTCGCGGATGCCGGAATCTGTCGGTACGAGGTTTCCAATTTCGCCGTGCCGGGCCAGGAGTGCCGCCACAACGAGGCCTACTGGGACACGCGTTCCACCTGGCTGGCCGCCGGCAACGCCGCCCATGGATACGAACCGTACCTGCGCTGGCGCAATCCGCGCGGACTGGGCGCGTGGTCGGAGTGGGTGGACGCGGGGTGCCCCGTGCAAGGGGTGGCCGCCGAAGAGCTGGATGCGGAGGAGCGCTGGACGGAAGAGTGGTTTTTGGGATTGCGTCAGGAGCGCGGGGTGGATTTGGCGAGATTGCGCGCGGAGTTCTCCCACAAACAGATCCCGCTCGAGGCCATCGCGCGACGGATCGCCGCCGGGCAGGTGGCTGCCGATGCGGATCGTGTCCGGCTGGTGGGCGAGGGTTGGCTCTTGCTGGACGCCATCGCGGTGGAGTTGTCGGGGTAGTCGATCTTTCCGAAAGGGGAAACCGGTCAGCGATCCCTCTTGCAGGCCCATGTCAACCGTGTGTTGTTGCGGAAGGTTCCGTACAGCGCGATCCTTCGGCCGCTTGGAACGATGGAAGCGAGTTGGGCCAGGCGCGATACCCGAACATCTGGTTCCAGTTGAATCCCGATCCATCTTCCGGTGGGAAATCGCGAGGCAGCGGATTGGAGTGCTTTGGAAAGTTTGGACAGTTCGGATGGTGTGAGAGTGTCCAGTTCGGATCTCTGTTCGGCAAACAGCTTTGTGCGATTGGCGAGTAGATCCCACCATAGGTTGGTGTTTTCGACGGAAGTGGATAGAAGCAGGTCGGTGCCTGCGCTGTCGCAGGAGTGCGAGGGCCAGGACAGCACTCCCCACTGTCCGGATTGTGGTTGCATGAGTTCCACCTCGAAACCTGGCCTTCCGGCGATCGTGAGGTGCGCTTCCTGGTGTCCTGTTGAAACAAGGGTCCGCAGAACGCTGGCCAACAGGGAAAACTCCACATCAGGATCGATCTCGATTCCGATCGCAGCACCCGGACGGAAATTGCAGGACTCCGAAACCAGCGGGCCAATCAAGGAATCCTTCCATGCGGAATCCGGCAGATGTTCCCGTCCGGTGGATGGATCACGGAGCAGCGGGACGCGAAGCGTCGCATCGAACCAGATGCCGTCCGGAAGGACTTTCAGATTCAACCGGGGATTCGATGAGTCCGACGGAAAATTGATCGCTTTCTTGAACAGACGTGTCGTTTCTCCTCTGGTGATTTTTTTCCAAGCGTTGATGTATCCCCACGAAGCGGATTGGGCGATCCGAACGACATTTCGTGTCATTTGTATCCTCCTTGATCCACCACCACCGGCAAGGATGACATCGACGAAGGCCGTATCCTCCTTGAATTGGCCGGGGATGGGTTCCTTGCCTTCGAGTACGCTTGGCTGCCCCGACGTCACGACCAGATCCAAGGGAATGCGGAGATCGTGGCCGGAGCCTCCGAGCAGAACCGGGGAAGTTCCATCCAGAGGCATGATCCACGAGTCCTCGGCGCGTAGATGGGCGCAGGCGGATTTCTTGGCGAGGATCGGGTCGAGTCTGACGGAGTCTTTGCCAAGAGGAGTCTGCTTCCAGGTCAAGCAGCCTTTTGGCAGGAGCCGGGATTCGTAGATCCCGGCCTGCTTCAGAAGGGACTGGAACTTCCCCGCAGGGTCGAGCACGGGCTTGGCGCTCCAGGCCGGGCATTCGGTCAGGAGCAGCAAGGCAGCGCAAGCTAGGAACCATGGGCGTGGGGGGAGTGGCATTCGGGTGCTCCTGTTAGGGTACTGACCGAAAAGCTACAACAAGCAACCGTCTTGCCCGATTCCGATCGTACGACCTAGATTCGATCCATGCTCCCTGTTTTCTCCGTCCTCTCCCTGTTGTTCTCCGCAAACTTGACGGAAATCGTCAGCAACGACCTTGGGCTGGATCCTACCCTGCACCGGTTCGCTGGCATGTCGATCGGGCAGGTGGATCGGTCGGGAGACCTCAAACAGGATGGTTTCGTGGCGAAGGGCGATCGGTGGGAGCCATCCATCGACGGTGCATCCATTTCCTGGCAAGGGTTCCGGTTCCTGGCCAAGCGGGGGGAAATGTCGGTGAGCCTGGATGGAAAGGAGGGGGAGGCCAAACGATTGTGGATCGACGGCAGCTGCAACGGCCATGAGCTCGTCCTTCCCTCCGACCCCATCCGTTGGAAGGACGCGCGCTTGCAGGAAGAGATGCGGTTTCTGGCCCCGGCAGGATGTGAAATCCTGATGTACCTCGAAGATCCGGTAGCCGGGCTGGGCATTCGACTTTCCATGGATTCGGTCTCGTTCGATGCCTCCGGGCGGGCGCGGCTTGGTGTTTCCACCCGGGTCGCGTGGATGACGCGCAGGCGGTGGGGTGGTTCGGTGGACAATGGCTGGAGAGATACGATTCAAGGCACTGTCGTCATGGCTTCGGGAGTCCGCCTTCCAGACACGATCCGGTTGCGTCAGGATCTCCGCAATCCGCGATTCCTATCCAAGGAGATGCTGGTGGCGGGTGGGAAGCTCTACGCGACCGGATTCCGTGGTTGGCCCGGGTACGAGGTTCCCGCGATCGAGAGCGTCGAGATCGATCGTGAGGGCGGTCCCGTGGACGTGCCCGCCGGCCGACTCCAATCGATCCGGGTTTCGACCGAGCACTTCCTGACCTGGAGCGGCGATGTGGCGGTGCGAGGTGGAAGTCTCGTTGTCGGCAAGGCGAGGGATTTCCGGTTGGTGGAGATCGTTTCGGATGAAGGAACCTCCGGAGGACCTCTGGATGGGATCGGTCGGAAGATGTTCGTCTCCGATACGATGGGGATGACTTTGATCGGCGATACTCTCGTTGCCAATCGTCCATCTCTCCAGCAAGGGATGAACGGGTGGCTCGACCGGACGCTATTGAAGGTTCCTTTGCACAGGGAGGAGTCCGGCGATCTCGCTTGGCTGAATCAGACAATTATTGACGGAGGAGTCGCGGGATTGACCGATTCGACGGATCGGCTCGTGGTGTTTCCGCAACCGGAAAATGACGATGCGCCAGGAATCGCTCCACGCAGGAAACTTGCCTTGCACCTCGATGCGGGGATCAAGATCTCCTATCGGGTGGGGAGGTCGGGGAATTTTCGGGATGCCACCGAGGCCAGAGCGGATTTGGGAGAGTGGGGAGGCGCGACGGCGGTGGTCGAGTACGGGTACGATCCCGACGCGACGTCGATATCCTTCGATCGGACGCCTCTCGGGCATGTGGTCTTCCTCGCCGATCGCGAACCACCGGTCACCGACTTCGCCTTTCCATGGCTCCAGCGATGGGGACGGTTTCTGCCGGGAAAGCGCGTTCGCCAGACGGGAGCGAAGGACAAGATCGTTTGCGAAGGTCGGTTCCTTCCCAACGATGCCTGGAGGAAGTTCACGGGCAAGGATACGTTGACCGCTTTCGTCACGGTTCCCGTGTCCAGGGATTCGAAGGGCAGGATGAAGATCGTTCGATCGGGCGAAGGCGTGATCAAGGTTCCGCTGCCCCGCCAGGTGTTCCTGCAAGAAGGAGTACAGCCCATCGGATTGGGGATGCCCCTTTCGCTGCGGTTGGATGCCAGGGGTGAGGCGGGAGTCGGTGACCACTGGAACGAGTGGTATGTGGAAGCCCCCGATTCGGTCAAATCCCAGGCTTGGGGAGGCTATTGGAAATGGGCGAACCTGCCGGTTGGACTGGGATCGGCCAAGGATCGTGCGATCTACCGAGGAGGATTCTTCAAAGTGGGTGTCGATGCCAAACCGGTCGCGTGGGAAACCTATTGGAGGACCTTCGCGGGGAAGGACTCGCTTCTCGCACCGGATGGCTCGGTTCTTCGAGGTTGTCGGAAGATCGATCTGTCCTGGGTGGAGACGGAAAATGGAATTTCCCAGTGGTCGGCCAGAGCTCCCAGCTTGGTTCGTAAAGCACTCGGCGAATCAGAATGGGCCGAGCCCAAAGGCGATACGGATTTGGTGTGGCGGGAGGGAAAGGGTTTTTCAAATTGGTTCGGCGAACGGTCCACCAGGCGGTCGCTCTGTTTGGACAAGAGTCAATCTTCCGAGAAACCCGTGGAGGTTGATGGGATCGGGGTCGATCGGGCGCCGGCAACGGTGGGCGAATGGAACGAGTGCGTCCTGGCCAAGGCTTGTCCTGCGTATCAACCTGAAATCGACCCGACCAGGCAAGACCACGCCTATGCGCTTGAAATGGCGCAGTGGTCGGAAGTGCGGGCGGAAGGAATCGGCTTTGGAGAAGCAAAAGCGTATTGCCGATTCCGGTCCTCGCGATTGCCCACCCAGAAGGAATGGGCGAAGGTGATCGGCACCAGTTGTGGATCGTACGATCATCCCGAATTCTGCGAAGGCCTCCTGAGCGAAAGACCCCAGCCGGTGGCGCAGGGAAGAGCCTACTCCAGCGGTGTGTACGATCTGGTTGGGCGAGGAGCCGTGTGGTGTGCGGATGGTCGGCCCTGCCCACGCGGAGATTTCAAAGCGCCGGGGAGCCGATCGTCCGACCCTACTCCGGCTCCGGGATCGATCGGGGTCCAGTGTGTCCACGACCTTGCCCCCGCGCCATCGAAGCAAAGGACTGCGCCATGATCGCCCTTTTTGTCGGAGCCTTCCTGGGGGTGACAGCGGCTGCCGCTTCGCCATCCTCGCCTGGGGAAAAAGACGCGTTGCCGACGTTCCTGAAGATTCTCAAGGAGCATCACCTTGGTCCCTGGTTGGCTTCGCGGTCGCCGTGCCGAGAGTGGTCTGCCCGGGAGTTTCGCGCGGAAACACTGCTGGTTGCATCGCGAGCGGTCAACGACAGCGATTGTTTCACAGAAGATCCTGGGGATCGATTCCTGTTCACTTGGCCCGGAAAGCGGGTTTTCCTGGTGGTCGGCGAGCATCGCGTCCCGCTGGAGGCGGTGGATTCCATTGTGCCGAACATCGAGGACAGACGGATCCTGTCCGAGGAACGGAACAATCTCGAAATCATGGATTGGATCAGTTCACCGGGCGACGAGATCCTGAACGACCAGATCCAGCAGATCGCCAAAAGCATTTTTGGAGCCAGAAGCGTTTCCGATCCGGGGGCGATCCTGAAGGATCCTTACCTGGATGAGTTCCATGCGAAATCCATCCTGCTCATGGGGGGGCGATTGCCCAGGGATCGTTCCACGAAGTTCGAGAGGCAGTTCGAATGGAGATCCGATGTCTGGTTGGCCGACTCCGGAATCCAGATGATCAAGGGGAAGGGACGGTTGATTCGATCGCTCGAGGAAAGAATCAAAAACCGTCTGGGTTCCGTGCCCTCGATCACCTGGCCGGTCGGCAAGCCCGGTTCCGGGCACGTCTTTCTCCAGATGAGGCTGGATACGGCCGGCAAGGCAGATTCTGTCAAAATGATTCGTGCGACGCCGGGATTGGAATTCCTTCGCGGCCCTTTGCTGGCTTGGGGGCGTGGATTGGATGTGCGCCAGGGATCGATCGATGCTTGCTGGATCCGGCTAAAGATCGCGGCCGACGCGAATCTGGTCCGGACAGTTCCTGATTCCCTCTGGAAACCTGGGTCCGTGGAGCTGATGGAGTCGAAGATGGGGAGTTATCAGATCCGGCCGCTTCCTTGACCTGTCTGCCAGGGTAGGCTCTTGTCGGACGCGATCGCGGTGGAACTGTCGGGGTAGTCGAGCGCCAATCGATGGTGCACTTTTCTGTCCGTCAATTCCGATCACTTCCGGGAGCGCACCATGCGGTTTCTTCTTCTCTGCGCGATCATCGCCCATTCCGCCTCGGCGGAGTTTGTCAAGCTGGAGGCGGGCAAGTCCGCCAAGGCCTCCGAGGTCAACGGGAACTTCGAATTCCTGGCGGCACGACTCGACAGCTTGGTGAGGGCGCTCAATGCCAAGGACACTGTGATCCAACGGCTTTCTTCCAGCCGTTGGAGCGATACGGTGGCGGCTCTCCGTGCGGAGGTGGTGAGGTTGGATACCACCCGCCAGATTCCCAAGGGAACCATCGCTGCGTTCCTTTCTGAACCCGAGAGCGACGGGTACTTGCCCGGCTCCGGCAAGAGCTGGCTGTTGGCGGCAGGCCAACCCGAGGTGAACGGGACGCGGATTCCGGATCTGCGCGGACTGTTTCTGCGCGGGGCGGATTATGTGGTGACCGGACGGGCTGCCACGGGTTACGATCCGGACGGCATCCGCAAGGCGGGATCCGGCCAGGCCGATGCGTTCCAAGGACACTGGCACCAGATGATGTGGCAGAACAAGATCGGCGGTTGGGGAGTCGATGGCACTGGCTTCTACGACTACAACGGGGCATCCTTGACAAGCAAGGGCCGAAACAACGTGCGCGACGCCATCACCGACAGCGCCAACGGCAACCCCCGCACCGCATCGGAAAGTCGTCCCAAGAACGTGGCCGTGTACTGGTACGTGAAGGTGAAGTGACTTTTCTAGCCTTCCGTTCCATGTTCCGATTCAGCATTCCGTGGGCCATTTTCGCGTTTGCCTTGTTCGCGCTCGAGGTGTTCATCGGGGCGAAGGTGCACGACAATTTCGTGCGACCCTATCTGGGCGACGTATTGGTGGTGATCCTGGTGCACGCCATCGTGCGCACGTTCGTCACCATTCCTTGGAGACCCGTGCTGGTGGGCGTGGTCCTGTTCGCCTTCGCGGTGGAAGGGATGCAGGCGATCCATCTTGGTGATCTGTTGGGGCTCCGGCCAGGCAGCATCGCTGCCATCGTGCTGGGAAGCCAGGCGGATTTGAAGGACCTGCTCTGCTACCTGGCGGGGGCACTGGTGGTGTTCGGTTTGGAATGGCTGTTGGAAGAGCGCCAAGCCAAGGCGAGCCGATGAGGCAGGGCGATCCATCCGCGCAGCAATGGATCGAACGACTGGAATTGGTTCCGCATCCCGAGGGCGGCTGGTACCGCGAGACGCATCGATCGGAAGACAAAATCCGTCATGATCGGTTGGGGGAGCGTTCGGCGTTCACGTCCATCCACTTCCTGCTGGAACACCCGCAGGTTTCCCACTTGCACCGCATCGATGCGGAGGAATTGTGGAACTGGCACGCAGGGAGCGATCTGGTGGTTCATATCGAAGAAGAAGAACGTCTCGTGCCGCACCAGTTGGGGCCCGAAGTCGGGTGTTTCCAGTTGGTGGTGCCTGCCGGGGTATGGTTCGCTTCGGAAGTGGCGCAGCCCGGGACATGGGCCTTGGTAGGGTGCGTGGTGGCGCCGGGTTTCGAGTTTGGAGGATTCGAGCTGGGCGGACGCAGCGGCCTTATGGCGCGATTCCCCGCGGATGCCGCCACCGTGAAAAGACTCGTCATCGGGTGAGACCCCGCCGTGAGGCGGGGCTAGCGGGATCAGCGCGAAACGACGCGTAGATTCATTTGGGTGAAACCGTCCGCGACCGACACCAGAAGCACTCCGTTCGCCCGTGGGATGGCGATGCTCTGTTGGCTGCCGCTGCCCACGATGGAGCGGGTGGCGATCGTCCGTCCGGCAAGATCGCGGAACTCGATGTACAGATTCCGTCCAGCCCGCGACTGGACCAGCATGGAGCCGTTCGTCGCCCGCACGGTCAAACCTCCAGCGATGGCAGGCCTTGTCAGATCGGAGGTGCCGTCGGACCAGAACGCGGCGTCCCAAAGGATGAGCCGGCTGGGCGCGGCGCTGTTGGCGGTGGGTTCGTTCAAGGAGAGGGTCCAGGATAGCCCGGTGAGTGTGGATGGGTCGATGGTACGGATGCCCGCCTTGCCGGTGTACCATCCTTCCTGGCGGAGTTCGTCCAGGTCGATGCAGACCGTACGGCCCGTGTCTCCGGAAGCAGGACGGATGTTGTCATAGGGGATGCGCACCGAGTAGGGGACGGAATCGTCGACAGCGGAGGAATGCAGGCGAAAGGTGACGCCATGGATCGCTGTGGTGTCGAAGAAGCCGGAAGTTTCACCGGCCTGGATCCGGAAGGAAATCGCCTTGAGAACCGAATGGCTCCTTGGCGATTTGTCGGGAGCAAGCCAAGTGGACAATCTCGCCCAGCCACCCCTCGGGTGGGATTGCACCTCGCTTCTCCGGAGCTCCACGGCCATCGCCGCGACGAACTCCCTGGTGCGGGGATCCCTTGCTTGCGGGTACAGCGAGGAATTGCCAACGGAGATCCCTTCGGGGTGTTGGCTCGAGGAGTCCAACTGGAATTCCCAGGGCCCACCGAAATTGTTGGCCAGGAAATAACCGCGAGACTCGTCGAATTGATCGACGAACTGGACTCGCCCTTGGCATCGGTTGCTTCCGCGAATGCGCCCCCATTGCGGGGCGATTCCTGCGATCACGATGGAGTCGATGTCGAGGTTCGATCTGGACACCATCGAGGAAATCTGCGGGATGATCTTGAAGGAACGCACGTTCTTGAGCACGTTGCCGGAATCGCTTTCGTAGCGAACGGAATCGGAAGGGGCGTTGGAAGCCCAACTGGGTCGATTCAGGAAAGGCACCGTCGTGTTGACGATCCTTCCCATCGAATCGGCGAGACTCAGATGGACGGTTTTGTCATGCAGACGCAGCGATGTTCCCTGGTTTTCCTGGAATTTGGACCAGTCAAGATCGATCCACTGCCACTTGGGGCCGGCCGAGAAGACAATTTCCGGCTGGACGCCGACTGACGCGAAGGGTGCGGCGGGTCCTTCCAAGCCGAGTCGGAATTCGGAGCGGACCTTGGAGCGGACCTTGATGCGCAACCCAGTCGATTTGCGGAGGTCGTGCTTCCAACTCCATTCGGGATCCAGCGGTAGCAGAATCCCTCCGACATCCTGGTAATCGACGCGGGCCGCTGCGGGATTGGCAAATTCCCAGCGGGCGAATCGCCCGGAGCTGTCGGATGTGGAGAGCAGGTTGTTCATGCAGGACGAACATCCTCCCTCCACCCGGTTGAGGAAGGCCACCCCTCCGTAGCGCCGCTCGAATTCCGTCGCGTTGTTGGTGGGACTGGGAAACGACATCACCCAACGGGCGGTGTCTGCGGCTTGCACGCAGGAGACTGCGATCGCGATGGCGATGGCTGTCGAAGTCGACCGTGCCGAAAAGATGGATCGGGTGAGTTTCATGGTTCCTCCGGGATGGTCTCGAGCCGTGCGTTCGGGAATTGGAGACGCCAATGCCGTCATGTCAGAAAATGGCGCAAGGTTCGAGGAAGAATGTACCGAGGAAACGAACGAAAGGAGACCTCGCCCCGGTTCCCGCGGGTAGAAAGCCCTGACAATTTGTCAGGGCTCGGTTCCGTGTGCGAGCCGGGGTGGCGTGGGATCAGGGAGATATCACCCGCAGTCCCGCTCGCTGGGACCCGTCGGTGACCGACACCAGAAGCACTCCGTTCGCCCGTGGGATGGCGATGCTCTGTTGGCCACCCGATGCCAGCAGGGATCGGGTGGCCAACAGCCGACCTGCAAGGTCGCGGAACTCGAGGTGCAGGTTCCGTCCCATCGGTGCCGCGACCAGCAACGTTCCGTCCACCGCGCGCGCATCCAGTCCTGCCGCGCGGGTGTTGCGCGAAATGCCGGATGTGCCGGTTGTCCACAGCTTCGCGTCCCACATGCTGAGGCGACTTGGGGTGGCGCTGGTGGCTGCCGCCTCGTCCAGGGAGAGGGTCCAGGAGATCGCGGTGAGGGAGAACGGATCGATCGTGCGGATCCCGGCCTTGCCCGTGTACCATCCCGCTTGGCGCAGTTCGTCCAGATCGATGCATACCGTCCGTCCGGAATCGCCCGCGACGGGACGGATCTTGTCGAAGGGGACGCGCACGAAATAGGCCACCGAGTCGTCCACGGTGGACGAATGCAGGCGGAGGGTGACACCGTGGATCTTCGTAGTGTCGAACAGCGTATCCAACCGCCCGGCTTGCGCCCGAAACGAGATCGCCTTGAGATCGGGGATGCTGCGCGGCGATTTGTCCGGATTGAGCCAGGTGGTCAGCCGGGTCCAGCCGCCGTTGGGGTGGATCATCGGGTCGACCCGATCGAGCCTGGCTTCCATCATGGCGCCATACAGGGGAGCCCAAGCGCCATAGGGGAGCGGGGCCACAGAAGAATTGCCGGTGGCCAAGCCGTTGGGCTTGAGGGCGGAAGAGTCCAGGACAGTCTCCCAAGCGCCTCCGAGCAGATTCTTGGTGGTGGATGGACGGCTTTCGTCGAACTGGTCCACGACGATGGCCTGGCCTTGGCAGGCGCCGCTGCCACGGATGCGGCCCCACTGGGGCTCCACGCCCACGATGACGATCGAATCGATGTCCAATTTCAGCTTGGTGACCAGAGAGGCGATTTTCGGGATGAACTTCAGCGCCCGCACGTGCTTGAGCACGTTGCCGGAATCGTCGTCGAACCGGTTCAGGTCGGACGGATCATTGGACGCCCAGGATTTTCGATTGTTGAATATGGCCTTCACGGTCCGGTTCCGACCCATCGAGTCCGCAACCGTGACATTGATCGATTTGTCGGAAAGGCGAAGGGTTACGTCGGGATTTTCCGAAAAACCACCAAGCTCCAACCAAATCCATTTCCACTTGGGCCCGGCTGTGAATCCGATTTCCGGTTGGACTCCGGCCGATGAGAATGGTGCGGCTGGGCCTTCCAGCCCGAGTCTGAAATCCGTTTGGGCGGAGGAGCGGACTTTGATCCGGATCCCCGCGGCATTCCGGAGATCGTGGTTCCAACTCCAGTGGGGATCCAGGGGAAGGAGAAAGCCTCCTACATCATCGTAGTCGACGCGGATCGCCGCTGGATTGGCGAATTGCCAGCGCGCGTACGATCCGGTGCTGTCGTTTGTGGAGAGGATCTGCGACGAGCAGGAAGCACACCCACCCGCATCCCGATTGAGAAAATCGACTCCCCCGTAGCGTTGCTCGAACTCGGTCGAGTTGCCGGAGGGGCTCGGAAAGGACATCACCCATTTGGTGGTGTCGGCGGCCTGCGCGCAGGTCGAGGCGATCGTGATGGCAAACGTCGTCGCGATCGACATCGCCGAACGGATGGGTCGAATCATTCTCATATTTCCTCCGGGATTGTCGCGCCATAGGCTCCAGACAATCAGCGGCATTCCAACGGGTGAGTTGGCAGGAATTGGTCAAATGGCGCGATGGATCAGAATCTACTCTCGAAACCCGTGGAAAGGGAACTGTTATAACGATCGCGCGTTTCCGTTTCGCCAACGCCCGACCGGATCAGAGCTTGCGCAACAGGTCCAGTTCGTCTTGCAGGCGCGCGAGCGCGAGCGTCGTTTGCGTGGTGGCGTCGGCGATGCCACGGTTGTAGAAGAAGTGGCCCACCCTCTCCTGCAGGAAATCCACCATCAGCGTGAGTCCCAACGAGGAAAGTTCGATGTCCCGCTCGCGACAGAATTCGTCCATCGCGGCCTCCACCGCGGCCCGATCTCCCACGGCAAGCTCGATGCGCGTGGGAATTGGACGCTTCTTGTTCAACCTAGATCCTGCGATAGAGAGGGATGCAGCGCGCCCAGAACGCGCTGCAGATTGGCTTGGCGGGCGAGGAAGCGCACCCCTGTTAGGTGCGGAGACGAGACCGTACGAGCCAAGATGCTGTGCGGGCTGGGATGCGATGCGCCCGGTCCTATTGCGGGAGCTAGGTTCAGAACCAGTCCTGTCGACGGGCCAGGATGTTGCCGCCGTACACGGATTCCGAAGGCGCGGCGATGATCAATGGTGCAGAGGGTTCGCTGGGCGAGGGAGAGCGGGTGAACAGTGCGATGGCCTGGTCCACGAGGTTCCGCCAGCCCGGGTCCACGGTGCTCAGACCGCGGGCCAGGGAGAACGGATGGTTCCCGAAACCCAGGACTCCGGGCCGAGGTTCGTTGGGGGCGTGCCGGGAGTCCAGGTGGTCGATGGCGGCCAGCGCCAACAAATCATCCGCGCATACCCAAAGCGAAGCGCCGATTCCCAACGCGGTGCGGAAGTAGCGGTCCAGCTCGAAGCGCGCGATGCCGGTGTCCAGCAGGAGGCGTCGCAGCTTGCCTCGTTTGGAGTCGGCAGGGTCGCGCGGGAGACCGCTCGGGAAGACATCGAACCAATCCAGGCTGGCGACCCAACGTGGTCCCCAGCATTCGAGCAGGTGCTTGCGCAGTTTGACCAGCTGCGGCGGCAGGCCCTTTTCGCCGGGAGATGGCAGGAGGAGCACCTTCTGCGGGAGATGCTCCTGGACCAGATGGTCGCCCAGCGCTTCGCCGAGGCCGGACCAGTCCGGCTCCAGGACGTGCGCGTTGCGAGGAAGTCGGGGGAGGTCTTCGGGGGCGATGGGAGAGGTCTGGAACCAGACCACGGGTTGGTCGGTGGCTTCGGTGGTGAGTTCCCACAACGGCTGGCTTCGGCCATAGCCGCAGTCCAACAGAAGGATGCCCGCCAAACGCTCGCCCAGTCCGGCCAGCTGCAATTGGAGCGACTTCACCTCCACCGGGTCCAAACGACCCTTGGCATCGTAGCCCAGCGGGGCCCAGGAGAGCTGGTAGCCTCTGGCCTGGAGTTCCTCCCGGATGCGAACGAACTGCAGAAACCGGTTTGAGGGGGCACCCGTGGGGTCGGTGGCGCGCAGAATCTGTCCAATCACCACCACCGCGTCGCGTCGCGGTGCCGATTCCCGCCTGAGCGCTCGGCCTTCCTCGGGGACGGGGCTGTAGTGCTCGTCCACGTCGATGGGCTCGTTGGACGAGTCGTCGATTTCCTCGACCTCGTCGAGATCCTCCGGCGATACATGGCTGGAGGAGGCTCCGGGTTCCGGCTCGCTTTCCAGTCGCACGAAGAATCCGCGGCCATGGACCGCGAACACGCGGATGGGTCCGTCGATTTCCAGCAGGACCTTCTTGATCGTGTTGGGGGATACGTCGAACTTCGCGGCGAGCTCCCTCAGGGAAGGAAGTTCGCGGCGATCGCTCGCGGCGAGTTGTTCGACCAGTTCCGTGAGGCTTGCGCGCAGGTCTTGGGTCTCGTCCATAGCCTGGAAATCTACACCCCTCGCGCGGTCTTTCCGGGGCTTTCCCTGGGCACTCCGGAAGCGACGAAGGTTTGGATTTCCGGTTGATCCACCGCGCCGCAGACCAGATTGCGCCCGCGCTCCTTGGCCAAGTACAGCGCCCGATCCGTTGAGAGCATGAGCTGCTCCAGGTTCGATGCGGCTGCGGAGGCCGTTGCGACCCCGAAACTGGCGGTCAACTGCGCCCCCGAGGGCAGATGGAGATCGGCTTGGGCAAAGAGGGTGCGTCGGAGACGCTCGGCCAGGCCAAGCGCGTCGGTGAAGGTGCAATGCGGGCACAGGAGCAGAAATTCTTCCCCACCCCAGCGGGCCAAAGTGTCGTAGGGGCGAAGGCCTGTCGAGAGGATGCGGGCGGTTGCACGCAGCGCTTCGTCGCCGATGGCGTGCCCGTACGTGTCGTTGATGGCCTTGAAGTGGTCGATGTCCACCAAGATGGCGGAAAGCGGATGTTGGCGACGCTTCCAGCGGTCGAATTCCCGCGCGGCGGTCTCTTCGGCGCTGCGCCGGTTGGCGATCCCGGTGAGCGAGTCCGTGCCTGCTCGAACGGTGAGGTCGGCGTTGTCGTCCAGAAGCTGTCTTTGCCTGCCCAGCTGGCGCAATCCCGCGCGGATCCGGGCGCGCATTTCCCGAGGGTCGTAGGGCTTGACCAAAAAATCGTTCCCGTGCTCGAAGGCTTGTTCCATGTCCTCGATGCCGGTTTTTGCCGTCACCAGCAGAACGTGGTAGGCGTGGCCGTCGTCCGCTTCGCGTCGGCGCAGGCGCTTGGCCAGCTCGATGCCGTCCAGATCCGGCATGCACCAATCGGTGACCACCACGCAATTGCGCAGATCCCAGGCCAGATCCAAGGCATCATGGGGTTGATCGAAGCCGAGGATGTTCCACGAAGGCTCCATGTAGCGCAAGGCTTGGCAGGCGACCTCGAGCCCCAAGGGGTCGTCGTCGACAACAAGCACGGTCGGATCTTGGAGCTTCGGCATGGCACGCCATTGTGCCATTCCTGAGCGGCTTTGTCAGCCTTCGGCCGCGGCCGCCTGGACGCCGTTGCGCAAAATGGCCAATCCGACGCCTTCCGCCTGGGCGGAAAACTCTCCACGAGTCCAGCGAGGGTGCTGGGTGCCGCGCAAAAAGACTTCCGGGTGCGGCATCAGTCCGAAGATGCGGCCCGACGGATCGCAGACGCCGGCGATGTCGTCCTGGGCGCCGTTGGGATTGCCGGGATAGGAGGAAGAGCCGTAGCGCAGACAGTCCAGGTGTTGGGTCAGGATGGCCTGACGGACCTGTTCGTCGCGGTGGATCCACTTGCCCTCGCCATGGCGCACGGGCAGCTCGAAACGATCCAGTCCACGGGTCCAGAGGCAAGGTGAGGATGGATTGGCCACGATGGGGCACCAACGATCCTCGAATTTGCCGGAATCGTTGAAGGTGAGGGTGGCTTCCTGCTGGAATTCCTGGCCCGCGGCGGGAGCGCCTGCCAACAGCGGCAACAGTCCGAGCTTGGTGATGACCTGGAACCCGTTGCAGATGCCCAGCACCAAGGTTCCGCCCGCCACGGCTTCGCGAAGAGCCTCACCCAGATGGGCCTGGATCTTGACCGCCAACACGCGGCCGGAGGCGATGTGGTCGCCGAAGGAAAAACCGCCTGGGAAGGCGATGATCCGGTAGTCGGAGAGCTGGACCTTGCCCGCCACGATGTCGGAAAGGTGCACGCGGCGGGCGTTGGCCCCGGCCAGACCGAACCCTTCGACAAGCTCGACTTCGGAGTTGATGCCGTAGCCGGCGATGACCAGGACTGGGACCTTGCTCATGGATCGGTTTTCCTCGATAGGTCGGATAGGTTTGGAAGGCCCGAAAAGGTACCTCCTCGCGGCCGCGATGTCGTCCTCAAGAGAGGAAGAACCTCAGCCGTACAACAGGGCCATCAGCCGGTCGGGAGGACCTTCGATGGGGTCGCCGTCGCGATCGAACCACATTTCCCGGGGCAGAAGCGAAGGGTCTTGGGCGGGTTCGATCCCCAGCAATTCTTCTTCTGTGAAAGAATTGGTGTGGAAGTCCTTGGGGAGCCGCTCCTGGTAATCCTTGCGCATGAGGTGGATCCACCACAATCCCCCCGCCACCAGAAGCCCGTGGAATTTGGGGAAGTTCTTCTTGACCTCGTCGCGTTGTTCCGGGGCCTGGAGTTTCCCGATCAGGGTCTTCATTTCGGGTTCCAGTTTGACGCGCTCCAGGTCTTCCGGAAGCGGCAACCTCAGCAAGATGAATCCATCCACCATATAATCGTCGGCATCGTGGGACATCTCGGTGTTGCGGTAGCGCTCCACGCAAAACAGCCATTCATGGGCTTCACTCATGGTGCAAATGTACCTCCCCTCGGCTGTGGGGCCCATGATCCAGTGGTGGCGGGCGGTTTGGACTGTTAGTATGAAGTCGATGAGCCTCCTGCGCCAACTCTTCGGAACCGTTTGCGGCTTTGCCATTACCGCGGGGGCGGCTGTGCAGAGCCGAGGACCCGACGTGTTGTTTCTCAATTCCTACCATCATGGGCTCGGTTGGTCCGATCAGGTCCAATTGGGGGTCCGCGCCTCCATGGGGCCCAACGAACAGATGGTGGAGGAATTTCTCGATTCCAAGCATATCGAGAGCAAGAGCCTGGATTCCGCGTTCGCCAGCGCGTTCCGCCTCAAATACGCCCACCGGCAGCCGCGTGTGCTGTTTGCATCGGATGATTATTCACTGACGTTCGTGAGGCGGTGGCGGGATTCGTTGTTTCCGGGTGTTCCGGTGGTGTTTTGCGGCATCAACGACTTCCATCCGGATTTGATCAAAGGCCAGAAGAAGATCACGGGGATCACCCAGTGGAATCGGATGGTGCAGACGGCAGCGCTCATCACGAGGCTGCTCCCGAAGACGCGCGATGTCTGGGTGGTGACGGAGGCATCCGCGACGGGTAGAGGCAATCGCCGGCGCTTGGATTCGCTGGCAAAGGCCCACGCCGGAGCGTTGCGGTTCCATTTTCTGGATTCCGCTGGTACTCCCCAGTGGTCGCAGCTGCGAAGCAAGGTGAAATCGTTGAGCGAAGGAGATGTGGTGTACTGGTCGGAATTGTTCCTGGACCGGGATGGCGTCTACATCGATCCGGAACTCGACTTGGGCGCCCTGGTGGATTCCGCCAAGGTCCCCTTCTTCACCCACCAGGCATCGTACCTCACGGCAGGCCTGATGGGAGGCGATTGCAACCGAGGCTTGCAACACGGACAACAGGCGGGAAGGTTGCTGCGGAAAGTGCTCGATGGAGTCCCCGCCGATTCGCTGGCCGTGCAGGAAGACAGTTCCACCGTGCCCATTTTCCGCTGGGACGCGATCCAGAGATTCGGAGTCGATCCGGACCTCCTTCCTCCAGGGCATGTCCTTCTGGAAAAGCCCGTGCCGGTGTGGGACGCCTATCCGGTGCCGACCGCCGCCGCGGTGGCGGGAATGGCCTTGCTCGGGGCGATGGCTGCCTTGTTGTCGTTGGCCTGGCGCAGGGCGCGGCTGGCCAATGCCGATTTTCGTCGTTCACAGGAAAGTCTGCGCCATCTGTTCGACGTGTTGCCAGATTCTGTCTTCGTGTTCGACGAGGGCGGAGGGGTGGATTTCCTGAATGCGCAAGGATGCCGCATGCTGGGGGTGGAGCCGGGCGACCAGGCGCAGATGCGCGTGGCGGACCTGTTCGATGGTGGG
Source organism: Fibrobacterota bacterium (assembly GCA_016699655.1). Taxonomy (GTDB): domain Bacteria; phylum Fibrobacterota; class Fibrobacteria; order UBA5070; family UBA5070; genus UBA5070. The sequence goes on along the minus strand of CP064986.1, from coordinate 5,769,833 downwards.
GAAAAGGAAAGTCTCACACGGCTTTCCGCCTACTGGAAACAAGCGCTCGGAGGCGATGCGGTGTCGTTCGAATGGCGCATCCGCAGGCCCGCCGATCCCGGGCCGCTCGATGTGGAGATCTTCCTCACGGCGCTTCTGTTTGACGGAAACCGTCGGATCGCCGCCTTGGTCCGCGACGTCACCGACCGGGTGCAGGTCCGCGAGCTGTTGCTGCGCTCGCGCGACGAACTGGAGCAGCGCGTGCAGGAGCGAACCGTCGAGCTGGTCCAGGCCAATCGCGAACTGGAGGCATTCTCCTATTCGGTGTCCCACGACCTTCGCACGCCCCTGCGCGGGGTGTCGGGATTTGCCGCCGCGCTGGAGGAAGAACTCCTTCCGACCTTGAGCGCGGACCATCGCGATTACCTCCACCGGATCCGTACGGCGAGTGTTCGCATGGGCGAGATCATCGACAGCCTGTTGGGGCTCTCGCGGATCACGATGGTGTCCTTTCGACGGGTCCCCGTGGACATGAACGCCGTGGTGACCGATGTCATCGCCGCGCAGGGCAGCCTCGAACATGCGGTGCAATGGGACATCCAGGACCTCGGCATGGTGGAGGCGGATCCATCGCTGGTCCGGGTGCTGTGGGAAAACCTGATCGGCAACGCGATCAAATACACCAGCCACACGATCTCCGCTCGCGTGGAAATCGGCACCGTGATGGGCGATCATGGTCGTGAATGGTTCGTGCGCGACAACGGGGCGGGGTTCGATCCAACCCAGGCCCACAACCTCTTCCGACCGTTCCGCAGATTGCACGGCCCCGAGGAATTTTCCGGCAGCGGCGTGGGGCTGGCGATCGTGCAGAGGATCGTGGCCCGCCACGGCGGCAAGGTGTGGGCGGAGGGGGAAACGGGGAAGGGCGCGACGTTTAGGTTCACCTTGGGCTGAGGCCGATCTCGGGGCGCGCTCTTCCCCTTTCTTCTGTCGGCGTCCCAGGGATCCTGATCCATCACTATGGATCGGGAGGGCTTGGGTGCGACGCCTTCCCTCGCCGTCGGTTCGATCGCATCCCCGATCTCGACCTCATCCCTGCCAGCCTTTCGGCCCTGGATGCATCGGCTTCGCCTCGCATCCGCTGGGGTGATTCAGGGCGTTGCGCGCGAACGGGTGGGTTCGGGGGATGGCGCGATCGGGTTGCCGAATGCCGGTTTTTGTCGTCCGCAACAAATATTGCGGTGCGCGACCGTTTTCAATACGTCGGTTTTTGCCATTTGCGACGGTTTTGCCGTTCGCGACGGTTTTTTGCCATTGTAGAGACGCCCCGCCGGGGCGTCTCTACGACGTCAACCGATCGCGCAAACGTCAAATCATGAAAACGGCAACCGATCGCGCACGACCAACGGTCAGGCCTGGAACGGTTTTTTCCAGGCCACCAGGCAATCCTCGACAGAAACCGACAATACCGGATCCGCGCCCTTGGTGAATTCCAGGCGGCCGTCGGCGGTGATTTCGCCGATGCGCTCGAAGGCGTTGGGGCGCATCAGTTTCTCGAACGAACTGGTCTGTCCCTTGCGGACGGTGACCACGATGCGTCCCAGCGATTCGCTCCACAGGATCTTGCGAGGATCCTCCACGCCATCGCGCGGCACACGGGCCAGGTCGATCTTCATTCCCAATCGGCCTGCCATGGCGGTTTCGGCCAAGGCCACGCCCAGGCCGCCATCGGAACAGTCGTGCGCGGAGCGCACCAGTCCGATCTGCATGGCCACGTGGAGAGCACGGTAGCTGGCCAGGGTCTGTTCCACGTCGTGGAGGCGGGGCACGGCGTTGCCGATGAATCCGTGCAATGCGAGCCACTCGGACGCACCGCATTCGTCGCGGGTGGTTCCCACCACGTACACCAGATCTCCCGCTTCCTTGGCGTCGATGGTGACCGCTTTGGATACGTCCGGCATCGTGGCCAGGGCCGTGACCAGCAGGGTGGGCGGGACGGAAATCCGCTCGGCGCCTGTGCCGTAGTCGTTTTTCATCGAGTCCTTGCCCGACACCAACGGGATCCCGTAGGCCACGCACACGCGTCGCAGCGCTTCGTTGGAGCGCACCAACTGGGCGGCCTTGTAGGCGCCGTCGGGATTGGACGGGCTTTCGACCGGGTCGGGCCAGCAGAAATTGTCCAATCCCACGATGGTGGAGGGATCCGCTCCGGAGGCCACCAGGTTGCGCACGGCCTCGTCGATGGAGGCTTCCGTCATGGCGGTGGCGTCGATGTCGGAGTAGCGCGGCGCCAGGCCGTTGGAAATGACCAAGCCCTTGGAAGATCCTCCCACGGGCTGGATCACGGCCGCATCGGTGGGGCCGTCGTCCTTGGCGCCGGAGAAGGGCTTGACCACGGAGCGACCTTGCACTTCGTGGTCGTATTGGCGAACCCAAGGTTCCTTGGAGCAGATGTTCCAGGAAGCGAGCAGCGACAGGAGGTCGGAGGCTGCATCGGGTCCCAGTTGGGAGGTGGCGGGCTCGGCGTGGACAGGTGTTTTCCAGCGTGCGGAGATGACAAGTTCCGGCAAGCCTTCGTGCAAGAAGTGCATGTCCAGCGCGCCGATCACCTTGCGACGGAAGCGAAGCGTGAGCACGCCCGAATCGTCGAAGGCGCCGATGTCGGAGCTTTCCACGCCGCGCAGCTTGGAGAGCGCCATGAATTCTTCCAGCTTGGAAGGTGGCACGGCCACGGTCATGCGCTCCTGGGCTTCGGAGACGAAGATTTCCCAAGGGTCCAGTCCGGCGTATTTGAGTGGAGCCTTTTCCAGATCCACGCAGGCGCCGCCGCAGTCCTTGGCCATTTCGCCCACGGAGGAGGAAAGTCCGCCCGCGCCGTTGTCGGTCAGGGAGCTGTACAGGCCCAGATCGCGGGCTTCCAGGAGGAAGTCCACCATCTTCTTCTGGGTGATGGGGTCGCCGATCTGCACCGCGGAAACGGGAGAGGCTTCCGTCAGGGCTTCGGAGCTGAAGGTGGCTCCGTGGATGCCGTCCTTGCCGATGCGTCCGCCCACCATCACGATGCGATCGCCCGCTTTCACAATCTTGTCGGCGGAGTTCTCCATCACGCCGTCGGGGTTGGGGAGCGTGGCGGGCATGAGTCCGCCCGTGCCGCAGAACACCAGAGGCTTGCCCAGGAATCGATCGTGGAACACGATGGATCCGTTGACGGTGGGGATGCCGGATTCGTTGCCGCCGTCCTTCACGCCGCGGTGCACGCCGCGCAGCAGGCGTTTGGGGTGCATCAGGCGCGGAGGCAGCGGCTTGTTCCAGTCAGGAGGGGCGAAGCAGAATACGTCGGTGTTGAAGATGGGCCGGCATCCCTTGCCGGTGCCCAGGATGTCGCGGTTGACGCCGACAATTCCTGTCATGGCGCCGCCGTAGGGGTCCAGCGCGGACGGACTGTTGTGGGTTTCCGCCTTGATGGTGACGAAGTGGTCTTCGTCGAACCGGAACACGCCCGCGTTGTCGGTGAACACCGAGATGAGGTCGGGCCGGTTGGGCATGAGCTCCATGGTGGTGGCGCGCACGCAGGTCTTGAACAGGCTCACCACCTCGCGGGTGGTGCCGTTGTCGTCGTACACGATGCGTGCGTTGAAGATCTTGTGCTTGCAGTGCTCGCTCCAGGTCTGGGCGATCACTTCCACTTCGATGTCCATGGGGTCGGGCGGCAAGCCCAGGCCCGCGCGGTAGGCGCGCACGTGTTCCTGCTCGAAATGGTCGCGGATCGCGCGCATCTCTTCCAGGGTGAGCGCCAAGGTGCGTTCGCGGGAGAGTGCCAGGAGGGCGTCGTCGTTGTCCACCAAGGGGACGCTTTCCACGCGGGGCAAGTGGTTGCCGCGCACGGAGCGCGACTTCGATTCCACGCGCACACCCTCATTCCAATGGGGGCGGGAAATCCGCAAGCAGTCTTCGATCAGGGTGTTGTGCAGGGAGTTGGCCACTGCATCCACCTGGGAGTCGGTGATGCCCTGGACCAGAACCTGCAGGGTTCCGTAAACTTTCTGGGCATCGGCGGCGCGATCGAGAAGCTCGGAAAGCCCTTCGCTGGCGGTGTGTCCCACGTTGTCCGTGACACCGGGGCGGAAGCCGATTTCGAACAGGTGGTCGAACCCAGGCAGGACCTGCTCGGCCAACGGAGCGTCAAGCGCCCAGATCTCGGAAATGGGATCGGAAAACAGCTTGCTGCCCGCCCGTTGGAGTTCCTGTGGGGTAAAGTCGCCTTCCAAGGTGTAGACCCGCAAGGTCTTCAAGGCGGCAACGGGAATCCCGGCGTCCTCCGACAATTGCAGGACAAGACGGGAGGCGAGAGAATCCCGAAGGTCGGGACGGACGGCGACTTCGATGCGATGGAGGCTCATGGAAGGCGTAAACCTAATTCCCGGACTCGAGAAGGATGCGACGTGGTGCCAGCGTGGTTTATCGGATCCTCTTTCGCTACTCGCACTGAAGTGCTCGCAGAGTTCCGCCACCTCGCGGTGGCACAGGGCCTCCAACAAGGCTGTTCAGGTGATTCGCCGAAGGCGGGAACTCTGCGAGGGATTCATCCCGAGCGACCTAAGGGGACCTCGATGGCACCGGATCGGAAATCTTTGCGGCCGATCTGGTTCCACAGACGACCGACCGTTATCTACCTCAGAGCCGACAGACCATGGAACGCGTGTATCTCGATTGGAATGCCACCACCCCCCCTTGTCGGGAGGCCATCGAGGCTTTTTGCGAAGTCTCGCAATCCCAATGGGGGAATGCATCGTCCTTGCACCGGGAAGGTCGCGAGGCCGCCGCGATCCTCGAGCGGACCCAACGGCTCCTGGCGCAGTGGACCAACAGCCGGCCCAGCGAATGGATCCTGACCTCGGGAGGGACCGAGAGCGTCCATACGGCCATTTTCGGGTGCATCGAGGCGCGAGCGGGTCTGCGAAGGATCGTCTCCAGCCAAGGCGAGCATGCCTCGACGGAAGGGATATTGGGCCAGCTTCAGTCACAAGGCTGGGAGGTGGTGCGTGTCCCTTTGCGACCAGATGGGACTTGGGACCCACAGGAGGTGCTTCGGGCTTGCCAGGAAGCGCCTACGGCCATGGCCAGTCTGATCTGGGCCAACAACGAGACCGGGGCGATCTCGGACGCAGGCCCCTTGGCCCAGGCTCTCCGGGAGGCGAGGATTCCCCTTCACTTGGATGCCGTCCAGTGTCTCGGAAAGATCGAAGTGGATCTGACCCAGGTCCCTGCGGATTTCGTTTCGATGTCGGGGCACAAGTTCCAGTCCACGAAAGGGATTGGCGCGTTGCGCGTGCGGTCGGGGGCTCCTTGGACTCGCTGGATGCACGGAGGGAACCAGCAGCGGGCTCGCCGTGGTGGAACGCCGGATGTGGCCAGTGTGGCCGCATTGGCCTCCGCGATCGAATTTTCCAAGGCCAAAGGCCTTCCTGGCTCGGGCTTGCGCGACGGATTGCAAACGAGTCTGACCGAAGCCGTACCCGGATTGCAGGTGGTTTCCGTCGGTGCTGGACGTCTGCCCAACACCCTTTGCCTTTTGGTGAAAGGTGCGGACAGTTCGGCGCTCCTGACCCGGATGGACGAGCGGGGCTTTGCCATCGCTTCCGGGTCCGCGTGTTCAACGGGTTCTCCAGAGCCATCGCATGTGCTCTTGGCCATGGGGATTCCCGAACATCTCGCCCATTGCGCGGTGCGGATTTCGCTGGGGCCGTCCACCACGGTCGATCAACTCGTGGACTTTCGGAGGGTCTTTGCGGAGGAAATCGCTCATGTGAGGAAAATCGCCGGGTGGTAAACCGAGTAATTTGAGGTCCATGCCGTTTACACTGAGCCATCCAGCTTTGGTGATCCCGTTGCTTGGACGGATCAAAGCGAGAGGATGGAAGACATCCTTGTTTCTCGGCGCGATGTCGCCGGACTTTTGGGTTCTGGGCCCTGGTGTTTTGGATCGCGCTCTGACCCACGGCCGATGGGGCTTCCTGCTTTGTCCCCCAATGGCGGTGGGCTTCGCCTGGATTTTCCATGTCGGGTTTCTTCCGCAGATCCTTCGCCTGCCAGGCCTTCCTCCCTACGATTTGCGGAGCGCCTTCCATTGGCGATGGTCGTTGATCGGCGCGTTCATCGGCACAGCAACTCACATCCTATGGGACCAGCTGACCCATGAAGGCTCGCGCCTCCAGGCCTACCATCCGGTCTTCGACAAGGTCCTGTTTGTCGTTCGGAACGACGCGATCACGGTGGGTCAGCTCGCGTGGCTGGGCAGTTCATTCATCGGAGGGGCGATCCTGATCGGTTGGCTCCTCTGGAGTCATCGAAAAAGTGGACGCCGCTTCGTTGTTTTCCTTGACTGGCAATGGGCGGTCATCCTCGCCGCATTTTGCGCCCCTTCGTTCCTTTATCTTGCTTGGCTTGACGACCCCGGCCTTTCCGGCCAAGGGGGAGCCATCCGGATTTTCGGACAGGTTTCCGCCGTTCGATCCCTGGTACTGGTATCCACGCTCACGACGGCTCTTGCAGCATGGTTTTGCGGCTGGAAAACGCGCAGGAGACCCTCGCTCGAGGACGATTGACCCCTGCAGAAATTCGAACGAGCTCCCCTCGTGCAGTCTACGACAGCACGAGCACCTACCAGTGCATGATCATCGAGCCTGTTCCGATGGCGGCCGGGATGAACAGCGCGAAGATCTTGCCCCAGGGCTTTTTCTCGGGCTGGATCGGGGCCATGGCGGTTGCATCCTTGCCGAACAGGCGCTTGGCCGCCCAAGGTGCGATTTCGCGGATGCGTTTTAGAGTAGGTGGCTGGTTGTCGCGGGCTTCGAAGGTCCCCACGACCCTCCAGGTTCCCAACTCCAGGATGTGCGCGCGGACCGTCCATCCGTCCTTGCGCTGTTCCACCTCCGATTGGACCAGGAAGCTCGCGCCGGTGCGGCAGCGGAGTTCTTCCAGGCAAAGGGAGTCGCAATTTCCCGAGCGCAGGGTATCGAAGCGCCGCGGGGCCAGCACCTGGTAGTTGACTTCGGTCCTGGCCACGTTCACGAAGGAATCGCGGAACGATCGCGCGAAGGTGTCCAGCGTGCCGATCCAACGCGGCAGGGCGAAGGCGATGGCCGATTCCAATGTGTCGCGGGACAGGCAGGAATCACAACGGACGCGAGGGGTGAGCCGTTCCCAGAGGGTGTCGGCCATTCTCGAGGCGGCGACCAGCGGGGCGCCGGAATCGGAAAGCTGCAGGGAATCCGTCCAGACGCCGCCGCGTGCATCGCGGACCCAAAGACCGGCGAGCCAGGAAGAATCCTTGGTTTGGCGGACCATGGTGGGGAGGAGAAGCCGTTGGATGGAACGCGAGGTCGCCACCGAGTCCAGGCAAGCAAAGCCCTCGCAGGGAATGGTGTCGGGAAGGGAAAGAAGCTTTCCCTGGTTTTTCCGGGCCAGGAAGCGTTCGACCAATCCTTCGGAAAGCAAGGGGCCGTAGGCTGGATCTTGGTGGTGGAGCGGGACCAGCGCCCACGTCGCGGAGGCTTCTTCCAGCGAGTCCCGCTGGCAGTCTCCGGGGCATGCGGCCAAGGTGTCCAGCCCAGCCAACCGACGAGCCGCCCAGCGGAAAATTCGCTCGCGCGGACCGCCGCGGCGGAGCATCGAGCGGGTCTGTTTGGACGTCTTGAAATCGGTGATCGTGTAGTTGAACACCCAGGCGGAATCGGATCCGCCCACGCTCACTTCGAGTTTCTTGTCCGCCTGCAGGGCGCGTGCCGTGGAATCGGCGCGGCGTCCCCAGGGGACTGTCAGGAATTGTCGATCCAGCCGCTTTCCGAATTCGTCCTGGATGGACCGGGCGAGCACCGGCAGATTGGCGGCCTGGACGCTATCCGGTCGGAAGGTGGCGACCCAGGTGGTGCGAACTTCCGAACGGCACTTTTCGCGGCAGGACGACGTGGGAGCCAGCAGGGCGGCCAACGCTCGGTCGGCCAGTCGCTGGGCGGAGCGATCCAGAACGCGCGTGGAATCCAGGACGCTGTCGTCGGAGGCTCGCACGAGCAGTAGCTGCAAGGCGAAGCTGGAGTCGGCCAGGCGCGAAAGCGAGCTGTGCACGACGCGATTCGCGCCCCATGCGGCCGCAGAAGAGTCCAAACATCGCAAACCTTCGCAACTGGTTCTGTACTCGAAAGGAGCCCATGTCGCCCAGGCGGTCCGGCGGAGACCTTGGACCAGCGAGTCGTTGATCATCTGGCTGAGGATGGCATCCGGCCCTTTCGCGAGGATGGGGGCCACGCCCCATGGTACGCTGGCCTGGCGAGCGGAGTCCGCGATGCAGAGGGAATCGTAGGGGGAGGGCCGAAGGGCTCGCACGAACTGGCGGGTCAAGCGGCGCAGGGAAAGCGGTTGATCCGCCCGGAAGATGCCTTTGACCGAGTCGATCTTCTGGCGAGTGGCCAGATCGAACACCCAGGACGTGGCCTCACGCCATCCATCGGATTTCACTTGGAGGGTCGTGTAGAGAAACCGTGTGGCACCGGAGCCGCGGGCGGCATTCCAGGTCGCTTCGAAACTGGTGGCGGGATCGGCTGCGCGCGATCGGATCGCACGGCTGGTGCGCTCCAGTTCCATGCCCAATTTGGCTTCCAACGCGGTTGCGAGCAAGGGCGACTGGCTTTGGTCGCGCACCTTGGCGACAAACCACGTTCGGGCGGCCACGGCGATGGAATCCACACGCCGCAAGGAGTCGGCTTGTCGGATGGAAGCGAGTCGCATTTGTTCGGCGAACCTTCGCAACGAATCCGCTCGGGCGGAATCCGCCTTGAGCACCTGCTGACGCAGGGAATCGACGACGCGCAAGGAGTCGGCGGTTTTTTGCGCGGGCGTCAGTTTGGTTTTTTTCTTCATCGCTTGAGATTTCGCCCCCGGTTTTGCGGTGGGCGAGGCGGCGAAGACCAGGACTGGTGCCAAAAGCGCTGCCACGGTGGCGATCGCGAGGAGTGTTCTCGGAGATCTCATGGTTATTTGTCTCCCATTGTCGAAACCAGCATACCTTCTCCAACCTCGTTCTGTCGAGCCCTGGCTACTATTCGCTTTCCATGAAACTCTGGGCCCTCTCCGATCCGCATCTGACGCTTGCCACCCCGCAGAAGGTCATGCACGTGTTTGGCGAGGTTTGGCGGGATCATCCGGAGCGGATTCGCGAGAACTGGTGCCGGTTGGTTTCCCCGGAAGATGTGGTGGTGCTGCCTGGCGATATTTCCTGGGCCAGTCGGCTGGATGACGCCCTGACCGATCTGGAGTTCCTCCACCGGCTGCCCGGAACGAAGGTCTTGCTGGACGGCAACCATGAGCGTTGGTGGAACACCCTTTCCCAGGTTCGCGCCGAGTTGCCGCCTTCCATCAAGGCCATTTCAGGGGATCATGTCGAGGTGGGCAATTGGCTCATCTTCGGGACCCGGCTTTGGGAAACCCGCCAGATCGATTGCGATGCGTTGGTGGCGTGGAACCAATCCACCGACAAGCGCCCGGACAAGCGCACCGCCGAAGATGACGCGCGAAACGAAAAGATCTTCCAGCGCGAGGTCGCCCGTTTGGATCGCTGCATCCAGGCCCTGCCCAATCGCCCTTGGCTCAAGCGCGTTTGCCTGACCCACTACCCTCCGGTGGGCCCCGGACTGGAGCCTTCGCCGGTGTCCGAACTGGTGGAGCGCTCCGGGGCGAGCACTTGCGTGTTCGGGCATCTGCACAATCTGAAGAAATCCGCGAATGGACGGCCCCGCGATCTCTTCGGAGCCGCTCGCGGGGTACGCTACGTGTTGGCCTCCGCAGATCACCTGGAAATGACCCCGATTCTGCTCGACGAAACCTCGGCCGGGTAAAAGGTTTCTCAGGAGAGCTGGATATCGTACAATCTCCGCGATCTCTTCGATGGAGGCCGCGCCGTGTCCGTTTTCCGTGAATCGCTTGGGAGCATTCGCAACCGCCTGATCCTGACCACGATCGCCGTGGGAGTGTTGGCGTTTGGGCTTACCGCGGCGTTTTCCGTCGCCAAAATGCGCGCGATCCAGGAAGGTGACCTGCAGATCCAGATCCGAAGCCAGTCGGAAGCCGAGGCCCATGCGGCCAGCGCGGTGTTGGAGCGGAGAATGGGATATGCCCGCGCCTTGGCCAGAGCGATGGAAGGAATCGCCTCCATGGGCGATGAACAAAAACGCACCACCCTGGATTCCATCGTCCGGTCATTGGCTCGAGAAGAAGGCGTTTCCGCTGCCTATGTGAATCTGGAACAGGGAAAATTTTTCTCGAAGAAGGTCGGTACGCCGGGGAACAAGCCGGGCGCCACGTGGTTCAAGGATGGCAAAGGGCGGACCCAATCCGATCCTGCCGGGATCGACACCCCGATCGATTCGACCACCGAGTGGTACTGGTCGGCCTTCCGGCGCGATCGCGAGAGCCTGGTGGAGCCGTATCGCTACACCTACGGGCCGGGGATGGACTCGATCTTGATGGTCTCGATGGCGGTCCCCATCCACGTGGGCGGAGAGGTCGTGGGTGTGGCCGGGCTGGATGTGCCGCTGGAACAATTGCAAAGGACGATCGGGGATATTCATCCGATTTCCGGATCCTACGCGATCCTGGTGTCCAACAAAGGAGTCAGAGCGGCGCATCCGAAGCCAGAATTCTTGATGAAGGCTTTGGGCGACGACATGACAGATTCCGGTCGAAAATCATTGCTTGACTCCATCCGTGAAGGGCATGCGACCAGGGTGGAAAAACTTGCCAAGGCGACAGGCAGGATGAGTTGGATCCAATACAGCCCAGTATTCGTTGGGGAAACCCGCCAGCCGTGGTCGTTGGGATTGGTATTCCCCATCGAGGACATGCGTGAGCCTGTGCTGCGAGCTCGGGACGAGATCCTGATCGCCACCTTACTGGGGATCGGATTCCTCGCGTTGCTCTTGGGAATTTTGATGGCGAAGCTCCTGCGGCCGCTGGACATCACGGCGGGCTTCATGCGCGAGATGGCCCAAGGCGATGGAGACCTCACGCGCAGGGTCTCCAGCACCGGCGTGCGCGAAACCGATCGGCTGGGCGATGAATTCAACCGGTTCGCCGAGGTGACCCGCGCGATGGTGTCCAATGTGATCGAGCGCACGCATCCGATGGGCGCGGCGTCGGGAGATCTCCAAGCCGTAGCCGGAGAGCTCGACAAGAGTTCGCAACGGGTATCACAGCGTGCCGAGCGGGTGGGGCAGGAAGCCCAGTCGATGAGTCGCGACGCCCAGTCGGCCTTCGGAGAGGTGGAACAGTCCGGAGCCAACCTGGAACGCATCGCGGCGGCGGTGGAACAGATGAACGCGAGCATCGGAGAAGTGGCTCACGGGGCCAGCCTATCGCGCTCCACCGGCATGGAGGCCCTGGAGGCCGCGGAGCAAGCCGCCCAATTCGTGGGCGGGCTCGCGAACGCCTCGGCGGAGATCGAACAGGTGATCGAGATCATCGTGGAAATTTCCGAGCAGACCAAGCTCTTGGCGCTCAACGCCTCCATCGAGGCCGCCCGCGCGGGCGAAGCGGGGCGCGGGTTCGCGGTGGTGGCGGGGGAGGTGAAGGACCTGGCCAAAGGCACGGCGGAAGCCACCGAAGACATCCGTTCCCGTGTGGAGCGGATGCGCCAGGCCACGGGTCAGGCGGTGGAGCGGATCGCGCAGATCCGCACGGTGATCCAGAAATCGTCGGACATGCAGACAGGCATCGCGGCCTCGGTGGAGGAGCAATCTTCCGCCACGCGGGAAATCGCCTCGAGCCTGGCTGGTGTGGTGGCCGGTGTGCGGACCGTGCGGGAAAGCCTTCGCAGCGTGGTCGATGGGACAAAAACCGTCAGCTCGAACATGGGCGAAGTCGCTGGTGTCAGCGCGGACCTGCGCTCGCAGGCATTGCGGGTCCGCGAGGCATCGGACCATGTCGCCTCGATGTCCGACTCCGTCCAGAAGCTATTGGGCCGTTTCAAGGTGTGAATTCGGTTCGCTCTGGCCAGAAAAGGATCCTGTAGCTCGCCGCGGGATCGTTCGCCTCGTTCGAGGCATGGGAGCCATGCGCGCCACGGATGGCTTCGAGTCCGCGACGGTTGGCTAGTTTTCCCTCTTCGCAGGTCGGCGGGCCTACCGCCCAGACTGGCCGCACCAACCGTAGGAGCCGAAAGATGTCGAAGACCCACAAGATCGCAGTCCTGGCCGGTGATGGAATCGGCCCCGAGGTCATGGCCCAGGCCGTGCGCGTGATGGAAGCCGTCGCTGCCAAGGACGGTTTCTGCTTCGACTGGAAACCCGCCAAGGTGGGCGGATCCGCCTACGACGAATTCCAACATCCGCTGCCGCAGTCCACCATCGACACCTGCAAGGATTCCGAGGCGATCTTCTTCGGATCCGTGGGTGGGCCGAAGTGGGAAGGCCTGCCCCCCGACCTCCAGCCCGAACGCGGCGCGTTGCTGCCGTTGCGCAAGATCTTCGGCCTGTACGCGAACCTGCGTCCGGCCACGGTTTACAAGGCTCTCGCGGGTGCCTGCCCGCTGCGAGCCGATATCGTGGGCGAAGGCTTCGATGTGCTGGTGGTGCGCGAACTGACGGGCGACGTCTATTTTGGCCAGCCCAAGGGACGCGAAGGCGATCGCGCGTTCGACACCATGGTCTATTCGGTGTACGAAATCGAGCGCATCGCGCGGGTGGCCTTCAAGGCCGCGCGCGGACGTCGCAACCACGTGACCTCCATCGACAAGGCCAACGTGCTGGCGGCCAGCGTCCTTTGGCGCGAAGTGGTCACCCGCATCCACAAGGACGAATTCCCGGACGTGAAGCTCGCCCACATGTACGTGGACAACGGCGCCATGCAGTTGGTGCGCAGCCCCAAGCAGTTCGACGTGATGCTCTGCCCCAATCTGTTCGGCGACATCCTCTCCGACGAAGCCGGCGCCATCACGGGCAGCTTGGGCATGCTTCCCTCCGCGTCGTTGGCGGAAGGAACTTTCGGATTGTTCGAGCCTTCGGGCGGTTCGGCCCCCGACATCGCGGGCAAGGGAATCGCCAATCCGCTCGCGCAGATTCTGTCAGGTGCCATGCTCCTGCGCTACGCCCTGGGTCGCGAAGAAAGCGCCCAGCGCATCGAGAAGGCCGTGGCCAAGGTGCTCGACGACGGCATCGCCACCGGCGACATCGCCTGGGCCGGTGCCCAGGTGGTCAACACGGTGGGCATGGGAGACGCGGTGCTGGCGCGACTTTGAGCTGATTCACCACGGTCGAGAAAATTTCCGGAAATCCGGGAATCTCGTCGGGTGAGGTTTCGTCCATGGGGCATAGGGGAGGCTCGCCCGCGGAAAAACCGCTGTGGCGAACTCCCCATTTTTGTTCCCGCTTCAGGCGACAGACAGGGAGCGGTTCGCCAAGTTTCGTTTCAAGGTTGTGCGATCAGGACCTTCGATGAGCCGTCGATCCCCGCGATCTTCGCGACCAACACGCCGCGGTTGACAGGAAGCGTCCATCGCAGTTCGTCCGTTCCCGCAAGGCTTGCTACCCTGCGACCGGAAAGATCGGTCACCACAAGCGAGACCGGGCCGCGCGAGTGGATACGAAGGGTTTTCCCATCGACTTCCCAGGCGGTGAGATTCGTGCCGGCCACAGGGAGCCTGCCGGAAAAGTCGGCGGTGGGGAAGATTTCCAAGTCCCGCACGAGGCTCAGGTGATCGACGTTGGGCCCGTTGCCGTCGGAGTCCTTCCAGATCAGCTCCAGAGAGGGAAGATATTCGCCCGCCGTGGCGGTGAGGGTGCCACGGTATTCCACGTACCCATCCGTGCGGCCGGGTTGCGCGAGAAGCTCCACCGTGTTGGTGGCCGAATCCGCCGGGCCGTAGGATCCCAAGGAAGAGGCCTTCGCCAAGTGGAACTTCACGCTCGCCCAAGGGGAGCCAGGATCGTTCTTGACAAGAATCGACACGGTTTGCTCCGCGCCGGAAATCGTGGTGGCCACGCCGGTCCCGACCGCCCAGATCGAGGTGGGCCCCCATTGGGGGTTCCCGATGCCCAAACCGCCTGCCGCGTCCGTGATGGCGAGCTTGCCCCAGCCTCCGTAGATCTTCCAGTCGGCGGCCATCGGGGGCGCGAAGAAGATTCCCTTGGCGGGATCCAGCACACGCAGGACCACGGTGGAAGTGTCCGCCATGCCCGCTCCGCCAAGTGCGCGGTAGGTGAATTGATCGGTTCCTGTCCAGGTTCCTTGGGGAGTGTACGAGAACGACCCGTTGGCAGAAAGTGTCACCTTGCCGTGCGAGGCGTCGGTCACCAGCGTGGCAGCGAGGGTCTGGCCGGGGGTGGGATCCACGTCGTTGGCCAATACGCCTGGTGCGGCCACGGAAAGGGTCTTGCCCATGTTCACCTGGTACCAGTCGTCGGTGGAGGAGGGCGGGAAGTCCAGGGTGACCTCGGCAGGGGCCAGGGTCTTGAGCGCGCGCATTCCCTCGCCGGCTTCCGGCAGGCCGCCAAAGCCGTCGTGGGCGGTGTAGGTCCAGCCCAGGGCGCCGGCGTAGCCGTTGTCGAACAGGTATTTCCAGCACTGGGCGGGACTCATGGGCCCCACCTTGTCGGATAGTCCTTTTGCGGGGAATTCGCCGATCACCAAAGGTTTATCAAGCCCCCAGTAGGAGGCGGGATGATGGAAGGGAGAACGCTCCGTTCCCGCCCATTCGTAGTAGTGGACCATGTAGAAGTCCAGGGTGCCGTCGTTGTCGCCTCCCACGGCCTTCAGGGCGGAATCGCTGTAGTAGTTGCGGTCGCCGGAAATGGTGTTGGAGCCCGCGATGAAAGCCCAGCAGCCGTTGCTCACGGGAACTCCCGGCATGGCGCGATGGATGGCTCCCGCCGCCTGGTTCACCATTTTTTGCACGTGGGAGATCTCGATGCCGTCAGCGATGCTGCCCCAGTCGCCGGCGATCGATTTCACCATGCCTTCGGGCTCGTTGAAGATCTCCCAGTTCAGGATCGCGGGGTGCTTGCCGATGGACTTCACCAACGGCACCACGGCGTTGTCGATGAAGGCCTTTCGGCCTTCGTCGGTCTGGAGGATCTTCTTGTTGGCCACCACGTCGGCGCCGGTTTGGTTGGTCTTCATCATGTCAAACGAGAGCAGGCACAGCGAAATGGAAATGCCTCTGGCGTAGGCCATGTCCAGGACCTTGCGGACGTTGGCGATGGTGTTGGGCTCGATGCCCTTGACCAGTTTGGTGGTGGAATCGATCTGGGGATCGTTGGAACAGTTGGTGAACAGCCACCAGCGCACCGCATTGCCTCCGGAGTCTGATACCCCCTGGAGCATCTTGGCAAACCACACGGTATCCACCGGGTACTTGCCCACGTCGCCGCCAAAGCCCTTCCAAGCCACATTGATCCCGGAAACGAAGACCTTCTGCCCAAAGGGCAAGGTCACGCGATCGGGCTCGGCGGACGAGGCCGTCCCTGCGGTGAATGCCAATGCCAAACAGACCATCGCCTTGCGGATCATGAAGTCCCTTTCCGGAATGCAGAGAGAATACTCCACAAACGTTTCGATAGGAGGGGACTGGATGAAGAGCTGGAAAACTTTGATCGCCAACTCGCAAAAACGATCTCAAAACCGATCGAGCACCTTGGCTGTCTGTTCCAAAATCCAGGGGTCGTCGGGAAGTCGCTCGGGGAATCCAGCGAGGCAATTGCCGGTACTGGTTTGAGGCTCGTCGGGATCCTCGTTCCACCCTTGTCGTGCCCGGAGCACACGGGCTTGGAGTTTCGTCTTGCTGACAGATCGTTTCACCTTGAAGCCGGTGCGGATGCCGCTGGCGAGTGCGTGTTCGGTCAGCAAGGGGATGCGCGAAACCATGTGCATGTGGTGCGTTCCGCCGCCATCCAGACATTGGAAAACTCGGTTGACCTCGCTCATTGAGCTTTGCAAACCGGTTCGTCGGAGATCGAAGCCCGCTTGGCGTCTTGACAGCGAAAGGGCCGCGACCTCGAAGTACCCATCTTGGCAGTTCTCGCATCGGCCCTCGCCATAACGAGCCTCCCCAGCGCGAAGATTGCGCTGCCAGGCTGTGTCCGGATCCAGCATTGCCAGAGAGTCCGTCGACAGATAGGGATGGGCCGAAGCGAGGCTGTCAAGGGTTGCGGCGGTGAGGGTCAGCGTGTCCTGGTGGCCGAATGTGTCGCGGACCACCAATCGCACCGGGGCCCTGTCCGGCAAGGCAGCGAGCGCTCCGCAGGCAAGGCAGCAGATGGCGAGAGCGGCGATGCTCGAGGCGTTCAACTTAGGCAGCCTGGCGATGGGCTCGATCCAGAAGGCTCGCGGGCAGATATTGTCCAGCCACGAGTCGGTGGGGGTTTGGTTCCACCAGGATCAGCCAGAGCCAGAAGCAGGCCTCGGCGGGCAGCATCGCCAAGTGGACAATGTCGCACAGCCAGGCCCGGGCGAACAATGCGCGGTTCGGATCGAGCACATTTCCCATGCGGTCGTATGCCTGCCGCCCCAGTCTCTGGAGGGACGGAAGGCGGTGTTCCAGAGATTCCTCGAAGGCATTGGCGACCAGAAGTTGTCGGGTGCAGCGGATGGGGTGGCCACTACGGACGCCAGGACGGGTGGGCCCCACCACCCAGGAGTGTCCGTGGGACCCGATGGTGCACAGGTACATGCCCGTGCAGACCTCCTCGGAACAGTCGTGAACCAATTCCGAGAGCGGGTTTTCGTAGGTCTGGGTCAGGGCGAGCCAGGCCGAATCGGGAGGCAACCGAAACAAGAGCAGGATGGCCGAAACGATGGCCAGCACCACTGCACCTCCGACCAGGAAGAGCGCCGCCTGGCCAACGCGTCCGAGGCCACGTGCCTGGAGGGTGATGCGAAGCAGCCAGGGCAGCGCGGATTCCACCTCCTGAATCGCCTCTTCCAGGGTTGAAGAGTGCCACCAAAGGCCCCAGAGGAGGTTGGCTGCCCAGAGCGCGATGGGAATGCAAAGCAGCGCTTCCGTCATCTGAAGCCAGACCAAGACCCCCGCGGCCAGCCCGGCGATCTGGCTTCCCACCTGGAGCAGTTCCACCAGCGGGGGGCGCAGGCGAGTTTGGAGGAGCATGGCGAAGTAGCCCACCCCGCACGCACCTAGGGGCAAGAGCAGTCCGGCCATGTAATGCTGGGCGAAGGCTGCATGGTCGTCGGCGCAGCATCCGTAGGCGTTATCCCCGCTCTGGGTCAAAATGAAAGCCAGGGGATAGGCGACCATCAGGAGCAGGTCTGCCAGAAGCCATGGGCCATGGGCAAGAACCCGGCCGCGACCGATCAGGGTGGCGGCCAGCCGCACAAACACAACGAAGAACGGTGCGAGACCGATGATCGCGATAGGGAAGAGCAGGAGTTCTAACATCGGGGGGACCCTCCATGAAAAAGCCCCGGTCGGCCGCGAGGGTCGCCGGGGCTGCATCGGCCAGGAAAGGGCCGGATGAGAGGATCAGTTGATCTCCTTGGCCTCGAACCACTTCATGTTGCGACGCAGCTTCTTGCCCACTTCTTCGATGGGCAGTTTGCGTTCCGCAGCCTGCTTGGCGCGGAAGTTCTTCATGCCATTGACATGGACTTCGTTCATCCAATCCTTGGCGAACTTGCCCTTCTGGATTTCGGTCAGCGCGGTCTTCATGGCCTTGCGGGTGGCGTCGGTCACGATCTTGGGGCCGGTGGTGTAGTCACCGAATTCGGCCGTGTTGGAGATCGAGTGGCGCATGTAGGACAATCCGCCCTGGTACATGAGGTCCACGATCAGCTTCACTTCGTGCATGCATTCGAAGTAGGCCATTTCCGGAGCGTAGCCGGCGTTCACCAAGGTCTGGAATCCCGCCTTGATCAGCTCGGACAGACCGCCGCACAGCACCACCTGCTCGCCGAAGAGGTCGGTTTCGGTTTCTTCCTTGAACGAGGTCTCGTAGACGCCGCCGCGGATGGAGCCGATGCCCTTGGCGTGGGCCAGAGCCTTGGCCAAAGCCTTGCCGGAAGCGTCCTGATGGACCGCCACCAAGCCGGGCACGCCGCCGCCCTTTTCGAATTCGGCGCGGACCATGTGGCCGGGACCCTTGGGGGCGGACAGGATCACGTCCACGTCCTTGGGAGCCTTGATGTACTTGAAGTGGATGTTGAAACCGTGCGAGAAGATGAGGGTCTTGCCCTTCTTCAGGTGCGGGAGGATGTCCGATTCGTAGATCTTGGCCTGGACTTCGTCCGGCAGCAGAATCTGGATGAAGTCGGCCTTTTCAGCGGCTTCGGCGGCGGTGAACAGGGTCACGCCGGGCTTGAAACCGTGCTTGACGGCGAGCTTGTAGTTGTCGGAGCCCTTGCGCTGGCCGACGATCACGTTGACGCCCGAGTCGCGCAGGTTCTGCGCCTGGGCATGGCCCTGCGATCCGTAGCCGATCACGGCGATCGTCTTGTTCTTGAAGGGGGCCAGCGACCCGTCCTTGTTCGTGTAGACCTTCATCGAAAGCTCCCTCTAGTGGGTGTATTGGTGGGCAGTGGCGAAAAAGTAGAACTATTCCAAAATGCGCAGCCCCCAATCGACCCGATCCCTACCGCTCTCCCGGCAATTTGCAATTGGCCCCCAAGGCGGCGAAGATCTGCGGATAGGTCTGGTAGGTGCCGGTCTTGGGGGCCCCCAGGTAGAAGTACAACGAGGCGTAGCCCTCGCTCGCGTTCCCGCCGTATTCGGGATGGACCTCCAGATAGGTGTCGCTGGAAAAGGGGATCTGCAGGAAGTAGGAGCGCCCCTCGTGCAGGTTTCCCTGGGCGCTGAACACGGACTCGATGATCCGGCGATTGTTGAGGGAATCCAGGCGTCCGTGAGGGCGGATCCCCACGCTGGAGAATCCCCTGGCCGACCGGGTGTCGGCCGTCAAGGGACCTTTGGGGAACCGGGGTTCACGGAAATTGACCTCCACCAGGTAGCGGGCGGGGGAGGATTCCACGTAGGTGAACGCCTCGACTCCGATCCTGTCCCAGAAGTAGTGCCTGGGCCGACCAGCGATCGTGGAGTCGCCGATCACCGAGTCGTTGGGCGGGCCGAACACCTCCACCACCGCGGGAAAGGCCGAGCCGACCGGAACGGGTTTGCCCTTGTAGGTGACCCGGCAGTCGTCGATCACCCAATCGGAGCGTGCGGCCAGCGAATCGGCGGGAGTGCCGTAGCCGGTGGAGCTCGACGAGGAGGAATCCGTACCGTCGCAACCCGGGCAGAAGATGGAGGTCAGGCTCAGGATGAATGCGTGGATGCGGCTCATGGGGAATCAGGCCTTTCGGGGAAACGGGTCGATCAGAAAATGGTCATGGTCCGGGTCGCGGGGGCGGCCGGTTTTGCGGTGTCCTTGGCTGGCGCGACAGGCTTCGATGCCGTGTCGGACACCGGCTGGACCTCCGGTGTCCTGGGGCCCGTCTCCACCCGGTAGACCATCACGGAGTTGCCGCCGCCGTCGGTGTGGCCTTGGGCGGTGACCACCAGCCATTTTCCGTCAGGCGACAGATCCATGCCCACCGGGTAGCTGTCGGCCTGGATGGTGGCGATCACGGCCATGTCCCGCGTGCGGACCACCTTGATTTCGCTTTTTCCGTTGACCGCCGCGTAAAGGTACTGGGCGCTGTCGTCCACGGAGATCGTGCGCGCGCCGTAGCCAACGGTGGCGGATTTCCATCCTGTCACGGGAACCGACTCGGAGGAATCGCCGGACGCGAGCGCGGCGAGGAAAGTGTCCAGCGGGACCTTTTGCACCACACCGGGTTGGTTTTCGGACAAGAAGAGCGTGTTCTGCTTGATCACGATGTGGCGCACGTTCTCGCGCATGCCGGTGGCGTTGCCAAGAAATGTCCAGTCGCCGGTGCTCCAGGCGCTGATGCCGCCGGATCCGCCCATGCGTCCCACCAGCAGGATCTTGGAATCGGGCGTGAACACGGTGCCGCGCAGGCAGTTGCCGCAGTTGTTGTCGCGATCCACCTTGGTGTTCTCGTCGAAATCCAGCTTGGCGCGGGTGCCGGCCACCAGGTGTTTCACGTAGCGGAACGAATCCGGCGTGGAGGCGGAGATGTCCATCACCGCGATCGTGTTGTCGCCCCAGTGCGTGATGGCCAGCCATTTTCCGTCCGGGCTGGATGCGATCATCTTGGGCAGCGGGCCGGTGGGGAACACGCGCAGGATGCTGTCGGTGCGGGTATCAATCAGGGCGACCGCGCTGGGAAGCTGGGCGTTGGCATCGAAGCTTCTGCGGTAGTAGGTGACCCACAGGTATTTGCCCTCGTGCGACAGGGCGCTTTCCACGGGCTTTCCACGGAACACGTTCACGTTGGAGCGCTTGCCGAACTTGTAGTCGAACACCTCGGTTCCCGCAAAGCGCGCGGAATCGGCGGCGGTGAATTCGTGCTCGATGCTGGTCTTGCGCGTCCAGGTGGGCACATCGATCACCACCGTATGGCCGCCCTCCAAGGACTCGATGTAGAGCTTGGAACCGTCGGGCAGAAAGTGCGCCGACTTGGGAGAATTGATGTCGGGTTCGTAGTGATCCGCAGCCTTGCCGGGCTTGGACATCATGGCCTGGAAGCGCGCGGCCAGTTCCAGCCGGACCTCGGCGCTCTTGGGTTCCGATTTTGTGCCGATCTGGGTCCAGACGGGACCTTCGGACTCAGGCGCTTTGGCCGCCACAGCCAACGAGGCGAGCAGGGAAATAAAGGGAGGGATCATGGGCGGAAAAATAGATCCATCAAAAAATCCCTGGGGTGGGGATTGTACCTTCCCGCCAGGTTTCCACTTCATCCTCAACTCTGGAGTTCTCCCTATGGACTTGTTCGGCGCCGCCGCTTCCGCATTCACTTCCGGCCCCACCCACGCCATCAAAAGCCTGTTTGTCCAGTGGGTGTCAGGACCGGACGTGGCGGGCAAGCTCGACTCCATCCTGCGCGAGCACAACCTCCCGTTTTCTTCCGAACAGGTGCTGGGATTGCTGCGCTCTTCCGGCCTGATCGAAGATCGCGACGGCGGCGTGGTGGGCACGGCCAAGTTGCAGGAACCTGGCTTCGATATTTCCAGCCTATTGCAAGGTCAGGGTGGAGAAGGTGGCGCGTTGGGCGGGATCGGGAATCTGTTTGGGTGATACAGTCCACTGCCCGAGCAGCCTCTCGGGCAGTGAGCGAGACCCCAGGGAAAACGGAATCGATCGGCGCGCCTTGTCTATCTTGGATGCACCTCAAACGCATTCACGCCCATTTCACAGGGATGGCACCTTTGATGAACGCCCAAATTTCCCGGACCGCCCAAGAATCAGCTTGGAAGATGTGCAACAAATACGGATCCCTGCTGCGTTGGGTGGCCGCCACCGCGATTTTGGCGATCCTGGGTGCATGCCAAGATGTCAGCATCATCCAAGAGCCTACCGTCGACCCCCCCAGTTCCAATGCGGAAGTGACCTTCGTCGCTAGGTCGGCCTTGGCCATTCCCGACAGCGTCTCTCTGGTGCGTCGCGCCGATTCCACCAAGCAGACGGCCAAGTGTGTCGCGACGTCCTGCTCGATCTTCGTCCGGCTGGCAGCCCCTCTGGAAAAGGATTCCATCCGGTTGGATCTTTGGAAGTCGGGAATCCGTGTCGGAACGTACCAGATCCGTGCGAAGTCTGACGGATCGGGGTTGACGGCGACTCCGTCCCAGCGGGACGATCTTGCCCTTCGGCTCGTGGAAGATTTCGCGGCGGTGGAGAAGGCCAATCCAGATTCTGTCCGAAGTCTCGGGCCCGACGCGAGATCCCGGATCCTCGCCTACTACGCCTCCAGGTTGTTGCAAGGAGATCCGGTCTACGCTGGATATCCGGAGAGCCTTCCAGTGGGCATCGGAAAGGACGTCCTGACCGTCTTCCTCGTCCAGGTGGCGGCGTTGTCCGGGCTGGGCTGGGACCGGATCGCCTCGATCGGGACCGGGATCGATTCGACAAAAATCGTCACGATCGCCCAGGACCTGCAGAAGAAAGGCGCGATCTCGGCTTTGGAAGTATCCGCCTTGAAGAAGCGCTCGGATGCGGCCAAGGTCGATCCCGCACCCGCTCTGGTGGTGAAGAACCCCGCCGACGCCGTCGTACCCCACGGGATCACCTCCTATCTGGTGGAGGCTTCCGCGACCGACCCCGACGGGATCGATTCGATGGAAGTCAACCAGGTTCGATTCGCCGCTTCCCGTTGCAGTGTCTGGGTGGACCTGACCGTGGGGCCCAACCGGATCCTGGTGCAAGCCCTGGACTCCAAGAGGGAGCGGACCAAGAAGGAGTTCGTGGTCACCCGCCGGGATGGCGTGGGGATTCCGGTTCTGACCCCACCTGGCGGAACCTACGAGCGCAAGCAATGGGTCCGGATTTCCGACACGACCACAGGCGCGTTGCTGGAGTGGTCTGTTGATGGCGGGACTTGGAATGCCTACACCGATTCCATGCTCGTTGCGATTCCGGAGACCCTTCAGGTGCGCGCTTCGTTGTCCGGCCGGGATGTCGCCAAGACCACCGCGGTCTACGATATTCGCAGAGTCGAGCCGGTGGAACTCGTTCCCGGTGCGGGCCAATACCCGGTCGCACAGACGGTGACCTACCGCAGTTCCACTCCAGGTGTCGCCTACGAATGCTCCTTCCAGGACGGAAAGTGGCAAGCTTGCGCGGGCCGCTACACCGTGTCCACCTCCGGCACGTTGCGGGTTAGGGCAAGCCGAATAGGGATGGTCGCCGCGGTGGACAGCGCCACGTTCAAAATCGAGGGCCTCGTTTCGGGTGCGCCCACCCTGTCCTTGGTGTCGGGAACCTACGATGGTCCGCAGGATATCGTTCTGGGCTGCACGGTGGTCAATTGCCTGCTCGAGTCTTCCACGGACAGTTCCGTCTGGGTTCCCTATTCCGCGCCCATCCGGGTTTCCCAGAATTCCCGTTTGTATGCTCGTTCCACCGTGGAGAGCGGTGCTCCCGCCGTCACCTGGGCCGACTATTCGATCGCTCTGGCTCCACCAGGGTTTTCCAGAGCCTCCGGGGTCGCGATCGGACCGATCCAAGTCCAGCTGCTTCCCGCGATCGGAGGTGCCACGATCTACTACTCCACCGACAGCGTCCGTTGGAGCCCCTATTTGTCAGCAATTTCTGTCAAGCAGAACGCGAAGATCTGGGCTTGGGATTCGATCGCCGGATTCGCCAGGAGTCGGGTCGCATCCGCAAGCTACCGCATCCGCGTTCCCGCTCCTCTCATCGAGCCGAACGGTGCGCTCCTGTCCGGTTCCGGAAAGGTCGCGATTTCCGACAGCCTTTCCGGCGCCACGATCCAATACTCGTTCGATTCGACGCTCTGGAAGGATTATGGCGGCGAGATCGTATTGAATTCCCCGACCCGACTACTCGCCAGGGCGTTGTCTCCCGGGCTGGACACCAGCGAAGTGGCCAAAGCCGACTTCCGCTTCCAACTCGCCTCGCCAGCCATATCCTTGCCCGCGGGAACCTATCCTTCGGCACGAAAGGTCTGGCTGGATTCCGGTGCGAACGGAGGAATGATCCGCTTCACCTTGGATGGTACCGATCCAACGGCCACGTCGACGGCTTTCACGGATTCGATTTTGATTTCCAGTTCGGGCAGCCTTCGCGTCGCCGCCTTCAGGACTGGCTGGGATCCAAGCCTAGTGGTCTCGAGGGTGTACACCATCACGGGGACTTTGCCACCTCCCACCTTCAGTGTGGCTTCGGGTGCCTACCCGACCGCGAAGCGTGTGGCGATTTCTTCCACGGCGTCAGGAGCGGAAATCCGTTTCACCAAGGACGGGACCGAACCCACCGCAGCGTCTCCACTCTACAAGGATTCGATCGATGTGGGCGCCACGACCATCCTCAAAGCGATCACTCTGAAGTCCGGCTGGCAGACGTCCACGGTCGCTTCGGCGAGCTACACCATCACGGGCACTTTGCCTCCCCCCACCTTCAGCCTGGCCACGGGCACCTATCCGAGCGCACGTCGGGTGGCGATCACCTCCACGGCGTCAGGAGCGGAAATCCGTTTCACCAAGGACGGGACCGAACCTACCGCAGCGTCTCCACTCTACACGGATTCGATCGATGTGGGTTCCACGGCCACCCTCAAGGCGATCGCCTTGAAGTCCGGCTGGCAGACTTCCACGGTCGCTTCGGTGAGCTACACCATCACGGGCACATTGCCTCCCCCCACCTTCAGCGTGGCCACGGGCACCTACACGAGCGCGCGTCGGGTGGCGATCACTTCCACGGCATCGGGAGCGGAAATCCGCTTCACCAAGGACGGGACCGAGCCCACCAGTGCATCGCCGCTGTACAAGGACACCATCGACGTGGGCTCCACGGCCACCCTCAAAGCGATCGCCTTGAAGTCCGGTTGGCAGACATCCACGGTCGCCTCGGTGAGCTACACCATCACGGGCACATTGCCTCCCCCCACCTTCAGCGTGGCCACGGGCACCTACACCAGCGCGCGTCGGGTGGCGATCACTTCCACGGCATCGGGAGCGGAAATCCGCTTCACCAAGGACGGGACCGAACCCACCAGTGCATCGCCGCTGTACAAAGACACCATCGATGTGGGTTCCACGGCCACCCTCAAAGCGATCACTTTGAAGTCTGGCTGGCTGACTTCCACCATCGCCTCGGTGAGCTACACGATCACAGGGAAGGTTGCCGCGCCACGGGCTAGTCTTGCCGCGGGAGCGTATCCGGATGCTCGAAAGGTCGCGCTTTCCTCGACAACTCCCGGTGCGGAAATTCATTACACCACGGATGGGTCCGCACCGACCAGTGCGTCGCCGCTGTTCAAGGATTCGATCGTTGTGGGATCGACCCTGACCATCCGCGCGATTGGAATCAAGGCCGGCTGGGATTCCAGCGATGTGTCGGTCTACGCATACACCAACACCTCGAAGATCCTCGGTGCATCGTATCAGATCGCCCTGGACCAAGCGGCTGCAGATTCCGCCACCGCTAACAGTCTGTACGGATTCCATACATTCTGGAACAAGGCGTCCAGCACTGGATTGGCCGTGGATTCCGGTAGGCTGGTGTTCCGTGCCACCTACGCTTCGGACGGAACGGCCGGATATACTGCCAATGTGGGCTTCATGGTGACGATGCGTCCCGATGGGGCAGCGATGGACCTTTCCAATCTTTCCTCGATCTCCTTTGAGTACAAGAACTCCATCAAGATCTCCGATGTGTTGTCTGTCTCGTTCGGATCTGACATTTACCCCGATGCTATCGTCGCGGCCGGCACTGTCTACGAAAACACATTGGCAGGTACCGCAGCCTTGTCTGCCCATAGCTCATGGGCTACAGCCACCATGGACGTTCTCGATTTCGCCCCGCCGACCTGGTGGACGCCCTCTGTGGATTTCCCCCAACTTGCAGACGTCTTGAAGCAGGTTCCATACATCCAGTTCGCTCCCAAGACTCTGTACACTGGCGATGGTACTCAGAATGGTAGGGCTTGTACCAGGTGTGTGGGGCCAGTCATGACAACACTCACTTTGGAAGTCCGCAACATTCGGTTTATCGGGAAATGATAGCCTGTTCGAAGACCACATCCCGCAAGGTCAGGGTGGCGAAGGCAGCGCCTTGGGCGGGAACGGCAGGCTGTTCGGCTGAGTCCACGTAAACCGCTGCCTCACCACCGGCCCCCAATACGGGTCGAGGTACCGGTCTTCTGACAAATCCTGGCAGTCCAGTCCGGCCAGGGTTCGTCCCCAGAAGTCCTGTGCCGCCGAGGCTGTGATCAGCTGCTTGACCACCCAGGCACCGGGGAAACGATCGAACGTCATCGAGGCCAAAGTCCTACCAAGGCCCGCCTTGCGGCGCGAGGGCACGATGTAGAACTCCGCCACTTCGCGATGGTCGCCATGATCCTTGATGGCCGCCAGCCCCACTGGCGCACCTTGGTCCCACAGGATCCACCCCGAGGTGTGTTCGGACAGTTCCGTGTCCAAGTCCATACGGCCTTGAGAGTCGGGAACCTTGCCGGTGATGGCGGAGAATTCGAATTCGTAGGCCTGCATCAGGCGAGCCCAGATGTCTAGTTCGAATGGTCGAAGGTCAACTCGCAGACATCGGAGGGGCTTGCCTCGCAAGACTCGTTGGTGCGGAGAGGTTGGATCCATCTCGGAAATGTGCATGGTGGCATTGGGATCCTGCAATTCCCGTCAGTCCGCCATCGCTTCCAGAGGCTCGAGGTAGGCTTTCTCCTTGCGCCATTGGACCAGCGCCCATACGAGCAGGAGCGTGGTCAGCAGGGCGACCAAGCCAAGCCAGATGCGTAGGGTGCTGACGATGGCTGGGATGCGGGATCCATCTTCGAACATCCAGCCTTTCGACGATTTTCCGATCACGATCGCAACCGGAGCTCCGCGGTCAGTGGTCAGGTAATTCAGGATGCTGGTAGGGTTTCCGAAGCTCTCAAGCATGATTTGGGTTTGAACCAGGGATCGGAGTTCCTCGAACGAAACCGAGACCCAGATCGTCGGGCTCTTGCCTTGATATTTCTGGATCGCATCCAGGAGAGGTTCTGCGGTGAGGCCTGCTGTGAGCCGATCTCCAAGATTCCCAGGGAGAACAGCATTCAGGCGCTCGCGCGCATCGTCGAGCTCTTTGAAACCAGCCAGCAGGGAATCGAGCGAATCCCTGGCGGCCTGGGGAGGAGCCTGGATATACCCGATCATGTTCGACCGGTTTTCCGGAGCTCTTGGGGCTTTGAATTTGAGAATCAGCGACGGGAGTTGGACTTCGCGGCCAGGCTCGAGGGACAGGGTGTCGAGGTCGCCAAGCTGGGTGACCACCATGCGCTCTCGAGGATGGAAGAGGAGTTCTTTCCATGCGATCCATCCGTAGTGCGCTCCGGAGAAAGCGACAGGGAGGATGCTCGCCACGAGGAGCACGGCCCAGATGGCTGCTTTCTTCGCCTTCCCCGGCCGGATGGAGCTCATGCCCCGTTCCAAATCCTGCCGAACCGTGCGCATCCCCTCGATTTCGACGACAACGAGGAAGTGATTCTCGCGTCGGGTCTCTGCCGCCTTGATCACCACCTCGCGGATGGGGAGAAAGCGCTCCCATCCAGGCGGCATCACACAGGGGGTGCCGTTGAAGAAAACCTGGGTTTTTCCGCCACGGCCGATGGTCTCGAATGTTCCCCGAAGTGCGGTCATGGTGTGGGTTTTGTCCGTGGCGAGGGTGCCTTCCGCAAGGTGGGCTAAGGAAGCGATCACGGCGAGGAATACGGCGCAGATTCCGGCAGCCAAGGCGTATGCGCCGATGGAGTCCGCAGGGAATTCGCCCGTTGTGAGCATGTTGGAAACGGCCAGAACGGCGATCGTGGCGAGCAGGAGACCAACGACCAGGGTGATTAGGATTTTGGTGCCGGAACGTATCGGCCGTGGACCTTTTTTGACTTGATCCTGTATCCAGCTGAGTTCTTCGGGCGAATATTCCTGAGGCATGCGGAGGATGTCCTTTGGGGATAGGAAAAGAGTGCTTCGCGAGGAGGCGATGGCCGTTTGGCGGGGCATGGCATTTTTCGTCGATCTTGCCATAGAGCGGGTTTAGACAACGAGGAGAACAAAGGTAAATCAACCGATAGGTTGTTGTAGAGACGCCCCGGCGGGGCGTCTCTACAACAACCTATCGGTTTTGCAGCCACTCGATGGGACGTGCGGTGCGGGCGATGGACAACGGATGCTCCAGGGCCACTTCGCGGCCCCAGCCGTGGAGCGATTCAAAGGCTCCATCGCGGGTCATGTCCAGATCCTTCTGCGGCTGATTGGGGACTCCTCCCCATGACCAGGCCAGCCATCCGATTTTCCGGGCGTGGCATTCTTCCAAAATGGTTTGCCAGGCGATGCGGTCTTCCTCCTGGACCTCGCCGGCCTCGGTGAAGGCCGCGCCGAATTCCCCCACCACCAACGGAAGATCCCTGGCCTGGGCGTCGGCAAGCGACTCCGCCACACGCCGTGCCGCGCTTTGGGGGCTGCCGCCGGAGTTCCTGGCGGGCCACCACATGTGGACGGATAACAGCAGGTTTCGCAGCGGGTCGGCATCCACCAGTGCCGATCCGGTGCGCGAAAGAAGCCCGTAATCCTGGCCCCAAGACGCGGCATCGATCATCAGGGGACAGCGGATCCCGGCCTGGCGCAAGCGGTGCAGGGCGTCCGAATAAGCGGATACGAAGTCGGAATCTGTCACATCCTGACCGACTTCGTTTCCGATGTTCAACACCAGCCGATCCTGGTGCTTCTTGACGACCCCCAGGTAGTCCGCGCGCAGCCAGCCCGACACCACGGTTTCCAGTTCCTGCCACTTGCCGGTGGCGTCGTGGAATTCGGCGATGGGAAGCATTCCCAGCGCGAGGCATCGCTCGATGAGCGAGTCCAGTTCTGGTGCCGTGCCGTCGGCCAAGGTCCAGACCAGACGCACGCAGTTGGCGCCGGTGAGCACGATCTGTTCCAGCGTGTCACCGGACTTGTCGCCCCACACGAACATCTCGTTGACGCCGCGCAGGACCACCCGCGATCCGTCAGGAGAGGTCAGAAATCGTCCATGGACCTGGAAGCTGGGGGCGTGATCAGGGCGCGAATCCGGCATCATCGTAAAAGTGCATCCCCGGAGATCGATCCCTACGGCGCGACGAGGATCCCGGAGGCCGCGAGGCCCGGCGAGCGGATCGACCAGGTGTAGGTTCCCGGGGCCAGGCGATCCGAGAGTGCCATTTTCCGTCCACGAGTGTCGCGAAGCGCGATCGACTCGGGATCCACGCCTGCCGGGAGGTTCGGGCGCAGGTCCCCGGCGCCCCCGACGAACATTGGCCTGCGGCTCTTCGCAGGAGTGGTGATGTTGGACAATTGCCTGTACGGAGTGGAAACGAGCCGGTTTTCCGTTCCCGCTTCGATCTTGACCGACACCTTGTAGGTCCCCATCGCCCCCGACCGCAAGGTTCGCAAGGTGTCTCCCGCCAGCAGAGTGTCGTTTCGATACCACTGGTAGCCGGATCCGTTGATGGACGCCTCCGGTCGGCCCCCCACCACGGCTGGAAGCCGGATGGTGGGGGGCTCTCTCTTGAACATGTTGGCCACCAAGGTCGCCATCGCTTTGGCCCCCGCCACGTTGGGATGGACACTGTCGGACATGTACCACTCCGGGTGGCCGGCAAACCCCGCGCGGAGATCGATCAAATGGGTTCCCGCCTCCAGAGCCACCTCGCGGATGAGCGGATTGACCTTCCGGGCGATGTCGTTGTCGTACATGGACCAGCTCTCGTTGTTCGCACGGGGCTGGAGGGTCAGCCAAACCTCCGGTCTGGAGGGAAGGTCGCGGAACGATTTGATCATGGCCAAGTAGTCGGCTTTGAAGTCCTTGCCGTAGGTGCCCCAGATGTAGGTCTTGGCATCGTTGGTGCCCAGCTCGATGACCACGATGTCGGGCTGGGAAGCCAATGCGTTTGTGTAGGCTGTTTCCTTCCAGTACGACTCGTTGGAGCCTTTCACCATGGTCTTGCCGCTGACGCCGAAGTTGCTGACGGCATAGCCCGTTCCCAGCAGGGTATCCAGCACGGTGGGGTAGCTTTTCCCCCAAGGAAGATCGTAGCCGAAGGTGATGGAATTGCCCACGCAGGCCACGATCTTGTCGGCGGCGGAAGTCGCGAGGGAAAGCGCGAGCACGAGCGTGGCCGAGGAGGAAAGCTGGAATGGAAGAGGAGGAATTCGCATATCCATAAGATGATCCCTCCGAACCCAGGAGCAGGAGAGGTTTTTCGGTGGATAATGTTGAAAAATTGACAAAAGGCTCGTTGCGGGTCGGCGATGGATTGGACGTGCAGTCATTTCTTCCGCGGGATCGCTGCCATGCGATGCTTTGAACGGGAAGCTTCCGGGCACCATCCGATCAGGGATTTCCTGTCGAGAAGGCACTTGTTTGCTTCATTTGAACGTCACATCCGATGGTAAGGGGTCCTCACGCAATGCCTTGTTCGCGCTTCAGAACACGCTCCCTGTTCCTTTTCCTGGTTGCCGGACTTCTCTTGGTTGGATGCTCGGAAGATGCCTCGGTGGTTTCACCTCCTGCCCAGGAGACTTCTTCCACCAAAGCTCCACCCTCCTGGCCTCGAGGAATGCATTTCGAAGTCAAGCAAAAATCCGATACCGCCCACCCGGGATGGATGAGCGTCTCGGGCTGGGCGCGGATGGACAGCGGCCTTGTCGCATTGGATTGGGACGTCCTGGACAGTAGCGGCAAATCCATTGGCAGCCACTTCCAGTTCGAACCTCCCCAGCCCGGGAAGTCCGATTCGATCCGACTCACGGAAACCGCCCTGGTTCCCGATCCCCTGGCACCGGAAGGCAGGTACAAGCTGGTGATTTCCGTCCATTCCAGGACGGATTCCATGCTGACCGACACCATTTCCTTCCAGCTGGATTTCCCCCCGATTTTCGGGGTGGGATTGAAGCTCGATCGGGATACGGTGACCGCGACCAGCGGGTATTCTTATGTGGAGGGACGACTCTACGGATCTGGTACGCGATTTTCCGCGAAAGTCAATCTGCTATCGGGTGATGGAAAATCGCCGGAGGATACTTCGTTTGGCTCCACATGGGTCTCCGACCCAACGCCAGGCTGGTCGATCGACGGGGACTATGGGTTCAAAGCCTACGGTTCGACGCCACCAGGCAATTATCGGTTCCGGATTACCATCTGGAACTCGACCGGAGACACGATCCGTCCGGAATTCCCGTTCGTGGTGGTCAAGCCTTAGGGACGCTTCGCCCGCTCATCAGCGCGTCAGGAAAATCCTCTCCGAACGCGTTCCGGAAGGGGTGCGCGCGTGCAGCACCGCCAAGCCCCGATGCTTGGACGGAACCCGCCAGCCAGATTCTGTCCACTTGGCTTGTCCTTCCCAGAGGAGGCTGCCGCGCCGCGCCAGGGATGCCGCCCGAAGGGCCGGGACCCAGGCGAAGCCGTGGCCCGGCAGGCAGCCCGGTCCCGCTGCAACGTAGGGACGCAATATTTTGCGTCCCTACGTTGCAGCGGGTGCGGCGCCCGACAGATTCCGACGCCCAAGAAAAAGCCCCGCCAACCTTTGCGGTCGACGGGGGCTGATTCAATTCATCCCACCCCTGCGGGACTTCCTTACTTCAACCGATCCCGCAGATAATTTTCCACCTGGTCGATCGCGATGCGGTCCTGGGTCATCTTGTCGCGCTCGCGGATGGTGACGGTGTTGATCTTCTCGGGCTCGCCCTGGCCGACGGTGTCGAAATCGACCGTGACGCAGAAGGGCCACGGCGAAGTCGGACGGCGAGACCCGAGGACGAGCGAGCGGCTTTCCGGCAAGGACAGCCGACGAAGCGTAGCCGGAGGCTTACGCAGAGGAGGTTGGACGCCGCCGGGGAGTCGCGCAGCCGGCCGAAGTCCGCCGGACGGCTTTGGCGGGGCCCAGAAGGGGTTCCGATCTCGTCCTGACGGCGGTAGCGCTTGCCCACGGCTTGGGTTTTCTATTGCTGCAAGGTGATCTCAAGGTAGGGGAGGCCGCCTTGAGGGTTGTTCGGGTCATGTCGGAAAAATGGATTCCAGCAGCCACCCTCACGAGCCAATTGGCGGGTCTTGATGCGCATCTTCGAGTGGTCGGGCTGGATTTCCAGAAGATGGTAGAGCCGCGGGGTGCTTTGTGGACGTTGCAGCATCGGTGCCCCGAAGGACCCTGCACCGATTACAATCATGGAATTGCCCTGAAATGGCGAAACCAGATCAGCTCCCTCTTTGTGGACATGTCCATGAAGGCATAACCGGAAATTTGCCTTGCGAAGCTGTTCCACAAAGGCGTCGTCTTGGATCTTCTCGTTTCCCGTGATCGGGTGGTGCCAGAGGCAGACGCGTAGGAAGGAGCGGTCACGAAGACCCGGGTTTTTACGGTGGTATTCATCGATCTGTTGGTTTGCATTCCAGATTCCTTGACTCAATGCGGACAAGTTGATGGAAGATCGCTCTTGGAAGTGTTCGTCACATTGCCAAGCGGAGTTGAGTTCCAAAAACTGGAGGCCATGGTCTTCGAAGAGGCGGGGAATGAATTCGTTTTTTGAATCATCAGGATACTGCCGCTGGGTCAATCGGGCGTAGAATTCTCGGAAATTGTCAAATCTCTTCGGATAGGATTTGTGGTCGCGAAGGAGAATGCCGTTCTCTTGCTCGAGGTAATCCTCCTTTTTCAACGACCCAACGTTGACTCTTCGCTTTGGCTGGAAGTTGTACACCTTGGTTTTCCAGTCGAGGTCGTGGTTTCCTGGAATGATCGCGAACCGTGTGGGCGGAATTTTGAATCGCTCGGCTAGCCGTTTCAGGAAGGCTTCAGCGACCTCAAACTCTTCTCGTGAGGCATTGTTCGTGAGATCTCCAGTGACGACGACGTAATCCAACGATGCCGTTTCCTGCGAATCCATCACTCCCAGGTCCCGCAGATCCAGGGCCAAGGGTTCGAAACTGACGACTGGATCCATGCATGCCGAGAAGTGGAGATCGCTTAGGTGAAGGATCCGGATGGGACGAGCTTCGCGGGCCTTTGGTTGTGCTTCTTGCTTCGCTATTCTGGCATCTTGCTGGAGCTGGCGCTCACTGGCCTCTCGCAGCTCGCGCATCAGGTCTGAAGATCCTTGTGACCTTCGAACCAATCCGCGGGGAATCGGTGTTGCGGTCCCGCATTCGGAGCAGAACACTTGATCCTTGCCCTTCTCGATACAGGGAACGATGTGCGACTCCCCGATGACAGCGCGGCATTCCGGGTTCGCGCATTGGGTTTCCAGGACCTCGCGAACTTCGATCCCTTCGCGCTGTAGATGACTCACCACGAAAGCTTCGAATGTCGTTCGTACGTCCTCTGGAACGCGAGCCTCGAAGAGAAGATCGATGCGGGTCCGTCCTGCTCCTAGATCTGATCGACGGATCCCGCAGCAGCCTGGATCTGCCACCTCGAAGAATGCGCGCCCACGCGAAACCTGCGCTTTCCCGAATCGGTTGGCCGCGGCCAAATGGGAGACCAGCGAGGAATAGATATTGTCGATGGCCCCGCGGACCTCGCAATAGAGCGTGAGGTTTTCGCAACGACCCAAGGGTGGATCTGGTGTGCCATCGGGGAACAAGGTCGGAAAGATCAGCAGAGGTCCCGATTTCAGCCCGATTCCTTTCTGTATGAATAGGTCGATGACGCATTCCAGAATTTGTCTCTCAGTCTCGCGTTCGGCTCGTTCGGCATCGGGAATTCCGGGGTAGGAAGAGCGATCCAACAGACGCGAGAGTTCCAAAGCGGGCACTCCGACATGATAGGCAGCCTCTTTGGCGAGTTGGATCAAGGAGCCGGCGTAGATCTCGATGAGTCCGATCTGGAGAACAAGGATCCGCTCCCCGGAGTGGATCTCAAGGTCGGCCAGCACCCCTTGGCTCGCCAGTTGTTGGACCACGGTGCGGAGGGCTTGACTATCCTCCTTCTCGGGGTGAATTTCGGCGATTTCGGCGACAAGCTCGCTGTTGGGCAGGATCGAGCGTCCGGCATCGCGCCAGTACTCGATGCGGTCGCGGATGGATTGGAATAACTGTGGCCGCGAGGTGCGGGAGAGCAAATTCCAATCGATGGTCTCCGACAATTCCCGTCGCAGTTCGGCAACGCCCGGGTCGGCTGTATGTTTTGCACTAAGCGAGATGAACCTCCGCATCTTGTTGCGCTGGAGTGTCCGTTCGATCCGAGTTGGATCTGGAGTCCCCCCAAGGTCAGCTTTGGTACCTACGAGGATTCGACCAGTTTCTCGGGGATTCGATGGATGCTCCAGATGTTGGCACCATTCGTCGACCTCCTGGAATTGACCATCTCCACGTGTCGGATCGAGGAGAAGGAGAGCCGTGGTGGTGTCTTCTAGGAAAAGCTGATGGATCAATCGGTATTCGGTCTGCCCTCCCAGGTCCCACAACACGACCTCGCGGCGCTCGTCGGAGGGATTCTGGTCGCCCGGATCCAAAGCGCTTGCTGGCAGGTTCCAAAGGCGCATTCCATGTGTAGAGCCGAGTTCCTCAAAGCGATCTTCGGCCAAGCGCAAGGCGAGAGTGGATTTCCCCACATTGCTCTCGCCCATCAACACCACCTTGGCGCTAACCACTTTGATGGTCTGCGGTGGCTGAGCGGAAGCGTTTGTGGAGTCTGGCGACCAAGTGATGATCCGGAACTCGTCCTCGCCGAGGATGGTGGTACCCACTCTGTTGGTGAGTTTTTGAGCTGGTCGAAATGCGAACGAACTCATTGCACTGAATCCACTTGGAATTGCTACAACGTCAATTTCTGCCCAGTCTTTGCAATGCCAGATGCGGATGGTCCGGTCGTGACCTCCTGAGCCAAGGAGTGTACCGTCGGGAGACCATTCCAGACTTGATACGAAATTGGTATGACCCTCAAGTGATTGGACCAGTGTACCGCTGGTTGTGTCCCAGATTCGGATGTTGCCATCCCAGCCTCCGGCGGCAAGTAGGTTGCCATCGGGCGACCAAGCAATGATGACCAAAGGATGGCTGTGACCCTCAAGAGTGTGAATCAACTCGCCATTAAAGGCTTTCCAAACACGAATTGTGCCGTTGTAGCTTCCGGCGGCTAAGTAGGTGCCATCCGGTGACCATCCCAAGCTCGTAACCGCGTACGTTTTTAGTTCGAGGATGCGAATTCTGGTCCCTGCTTTGGCATTCCAAATGCAGACTGTTGCGCCTGCACGCGAGGCAATCATGGTGCCGTCGGGAGACCACTTCACGCCTTCTCCAGCGTCTGGGTATCCCACCAGTGTGTGAATACAGGTACCGGTATTTGCATCCCATACACGAATCGTAAGGTCTTTACTCCCAGATGCGAGGAGGGTGCCATCTGGAGACCAATCCACGCTGACCACAGGGTCCGTGTGACCTTCGATGGATCGAATGTGCATGCCCGTCAGGGCATTCCAGAGATCAACCACATTTCCTTGACCTCCGAAGGCAAAAGTTGTTCCATCCGGGGACCATGCCGCGCTGTCGGAAATTTGCGAATGGCCTTCAAGAATGCGAGTCAGTTCACCTGTTTTGGTGTTCCAAATGCGGGCGGTATTGTTGTGCCCACGGGCGACCAAATGAATCTGATCGGGAGACCAAGCGATGCTTCCCATCAAGCTCGCGTGGCTCTCGAGTCTGCGAACAAAGTCTCCCGTTTTTCCATCCCAGATGCAGACGGAATCATCCCATCCCCCCGAGGCTATGTGAACGCCATCTGCAGACCAGGCAACACTCTCCACGCTCTTGGAATGTCCTTCGAGAAGGAAATCCAGTTTGCCATCGATAGCGTTCCAGACGCGGACGGCGCCATCATGACTTCCTGAAGCGAGGTGGATTCCGTCTGGAGACCAGGCCACACTCTCCACGGTTCCAGAGTGGCCTTCAAGAACATGAAGAACCGCACCTGTTTTTGTGTTCCAGATGCGGGTCGTCCAGTCGCCGCTTCCGGAGGCCACGTGCAATCCATCTGAGGACCATGCTACGCTTGCCACGTGTCGCTGTCCCTCAAGGTCACGGATTCGCGCACCTGTTTTTACGTCCCAGATGCGGATGCCATTGTCTGGGCTTGCCGCAGCCAGGAAATCTCCGCTTGGAGACCAATCCACGCTAACCACACCGTCTTCAAGGATACGGAAGAGCTCGCCTGTATTCATGTCCCAGATGCGGATCGTACGGTCGCCGCTTCCGGAGGCCAGAAATGCTCCATCGGGGGACCACCGGACACTCGCCACTGAGCGTGAATGTCCCTCAAGAGTTTGGAGCAGCGCTCCTGAGTTGGAGTTCCAAATCCGGACTGTATTGTCGGAGCTTCCGGTGGCCAACTGGGTTCCATCAGGAGAATAGGAGAAAGCGTTGAATTCATGGGATAGGCGGGGCGTAGCACACTGAAGCTGATACGGCTCTATTGCTTCGTTGCGAGGAATGGTCATACGATGGCTCCAGATTTGGGCTCGTGATGGTCACCAGAACTTGATGATGTAAAGCTAATCGCGCCAGGGATGCCGCCCGAAGGGCCGGGACCCAGGCGAAGCCGTGGCCCGGCAGGCAGCCCGGTCCCGCTGCAACGTAGGGACGCAATATTTTGCGTCCCTACGTTGCAGCGGGTGCGGCGCCCGACAGATTCCGACGCCCAAGAAAAAGCCCCGCCAACCTTTGCGGTCGACGGGGGCTGATTCAATTCATCCCACTTCCTGCGGGACTTCCTTACTTCAACCGATCCCGCAGATAATTTTCCACCTGGTCGATCGCGATGCGGTCCTGGGTCATCTTGTCGCGCTCGCGGATGGTGACGGTGTTGATCTTCTCGGGCTCGCCCTGGCCCACGGTGTCGAAGTCCACCGTCACGCAGTACGGAGTTCCGATCTCGTCCTGGCGGCGGTAGCGCTTGCCCACGGCCTGGGTTTCGTCGTATTCCACCGGGAAGCTGTCCAACAGGTCCTTGTACAGCTTGTTCGCCACTTCCACCTGCTCCGGCTTCTTGTACAAAGGCAGGATCGCGGCCTTGACCGGAGCCACGCGCGGGTGGAAGCGCAACACGGTGCGGTCTTCGCCGTTTTCGAGGCGTTCCAGGTCGTAGGCGTCGCAAAGTGTCATGAGGGCCAGACGGTCGGCGCCCAAGGCGGGCTCCACCACCCACGGGATGTACCGCTCGTTGGAGACCTTGTCGTGGTAGCGCATGTCCTCGCCGGAGTGCTCCATGTGCTGCTTGAGGTCGTAGTCGGTGCGGCAGGCGATGCCCCACAGTTCGCCCCAGCCGAACGGGAACTCGTATTCGATGTCGCAGGTGCCGGAGCTGTAGAAGGAAAGCTCCTCCTTCTCGTGCTCGCGCAGACGCAATTTGTCCCCATTGATCCCGACAATGCCTGTCAGGAAGTTCATGCAGGTTTCCTTCCAGTGCGTGTACCAGCGCGCGTCGTCGCCGGGCTTGCAGAAGAACTCCAGTTCCATCTGCTCGAACTCGCGGGTGCGGAAGGTGAAGTTGCCGGGAGTGATCTCGTTGCGGAAGGACTTGCCGATCTGGCCCACACCGAAAGGCACTTTCACACGGGCGCCCTCCACGATGGACTTGAAATCCACGAAGATTCCCTGGGCGGTTTCGGGGCGCAGGTACACGGCGGCGCCTTCGCCTTCCACCACGCCTTGCTCGGTCTTGAACATCAGGTTGAAGGCGCGGGGTTCGGTCCAGTCGAGCTTGCCGCAAGACGGACACACGATCTTGTGTTCGTTCACCAGCGCGAACAGTTCGGAATTGGACTTGCCGGCGATGGCGCTGGATCCGAGCTTGGCTTCCACCAAGTGGTCGGCGCGTTCGCGGGCGTGGCACTTCTTGCAATCCATGAGAGGATCGGAGAAGCTCTTGAGGTGGCCGGAAGCTTCCCAGACCTTGGTGTTCAGCAAGATGCCGGAATCGAGGCCCACCACGTCGTCGCGCTTTTGGACGAAGTGCTTCCACCACAGGTCCTTGAGGTTGCGCTTGAGCTCCACGCCGTAGGGACCGTAGTCCCAGGTGTTGGCGAGTCCGCCGTAGATCTCCGATCCGGGGAATACGAATCCACGGCGTTTGGAGAGGGAGACGATTTCTTTGAGGTTCTCGAGCTTGGCCATGCGTTTGTCTGTCGCGCCGCAAACGGGTTGAGGCGCGCCTTTCTGGAGGAGTCGGATTCCGGCTGGATGTCGGTCCGAAGGTCGGCAAAGGTAGATCCGATCCGCCGCCGCCCTCGGGGGCGTGCTTCGGCCAGGGTTCTCGGATCACCAGTTTGCTTGGAGGCGGTTGGGGTGGATGCGGAAGAGCGATGTCCGCATGTCACCGGAAATTCACTGCAGGAGCCAGAATAAGAATGCGACTCAAGATCATACGAGTAGCTTGTGGCCAGGATCCTTCTTAGGGACTGGAGGCAAAACCGATGCGCCGAAACACGATTCTTGCTCTGGTGGCTTGCGCCACCTCCGCCGTCTGGGCGGCCGACACCCTTTCCTTCGCGGGACATCGCGCGGTCGAGAGAGACCTGGTCACGGGTCTCCAAGTGCCGTGGGGCATGGAGGAAGACTCCGCCGGTCAGATCTGGTTCACGGAACGCCCCGGTCGCGTTTCGCGGCTGGACCCTGTCACGGGGGTGCGCCGCGTCCTGTTGAACTTGCCGGATGTCTACTCCACGGGCGAGACGGGGCTGCTGGACCTTGCCCTCCACCCCGCCTTCCCCAACGTTCCCCAAATTTTCACGGTGTATACGTATCAGTCCGGAGGGGCCATTCGGGAACGATTGATCCGACTGGATTGGGAGGCGGCCCGCGACACGTTGCTGCGTGCCGACACGTTGTTGGATGGGGTGCGGGGCGTGAGCACCCATGTGGGGTCGCGCTTGTTGTTCTTGCCCGACACCACCCTTCTCATGTCCTCCGGCGACTTCCAGAATCAGCCCATCGCCCAGGACCCGAGGGCCGTGGAAGGCAAGATCCTGCGCTTGACCACCACGGGTGCCGTCCCCTCCGACAATCCAATTTCCGGATACCTGACCTGGACCACCGGGCACCGCAATGTCCAGGGCCTTGCCTTGGGCCCCGCGGGGAGGATCTTCTACTCCGAGCACGGTCCCAACAACGACGACGAGTTCGGGATCGTGCGCAAAGGCCGCAACTACGGTTGGCCCACCGTGCACGGCTTTTGCGACGACGTGGTGGAAGACAAATTCTGTCTCGATTCGAGCGTGGTGGAGCCGTTGTCCGCCTACACGCCCACCCTGGCGGTGGCGGGCATCGAGTGGTACGGCGCCGACGCGTTCCCGTCGCTGAAGGGCCGTGTCCTGATGACCTCCCTCAAGGCGGGGCAGCTTCGCGCCCTGCGGGTTCATGCCAGCAAGGATTCGCTGCTCTCGGACTCCATCCTGGTGAACAATCGCTGGGGTCGGCTGCGCGACGTTCTGGTGCTGGCCAACGGCAACATCGTGGTGGCGGTTTCCAATCGCGACGGCCGAGGGACCGCTGGGGCCGTCGACGACCGGCTGATTTTGCTCTCGCCGGTGGGGACCACCAACGTCTTGCGGAAAGCCCCCGCGAAGACGGCTGGTCGTGCGCTGAACGTGCGCAGCCTGACAGGCCGGTTGGTTCGATCTGTCGGAGACCTTGGAGGACTTCCCTCCGGCCTTCATTTGCTTGAGCTCGAATCTGGTGTGGTGGTGCCTGCAATCCAGCACGGAGGCTTGCGGACAAATTGACGCGAAGCGGCCAACGGGGGCGTTGTGCATCGGGGATGCGCATTTGTTCTACAATGGGCTGGTGAACCTTTTGGCCGTCATCCTTTTCTGGAGCGCCCCCTCCAAGTCGTTCTCGTGGACCCCCGATTCCGGCGGGCGCCACCAGATCGAGCTGTGGCTGGACCCGTATTATTCAGCGGTCAATTGCACCAAGACCTTGGCCGATGGCCCCATCGCCAAGCTCGTGTCGGATGGAGAGCGCGATACCGATTGGTGGCTCTTCCAACACGTATTCCAGCCTCGCGACCTGCTGGTGGAGGCCAGTATCAATCCGTTGCCGGTGGGAGGCTGGGCGGTGCGCAAGTGGGCGCCCGAACTCTACCACGATGCGCGCGTGAAGAATGTCCACTTGGTGAAGGCCCTGACGGAAGGGTTTCCCGAACCGTGGGCGGCGAGCGTCTTTTGGGGAAACGTGGTGAATCTGGTGCGAGGCGAGGACACCGCGAAGGTCAATGGAACCGCCTACAGCGGATTCCTGCTGAGCTGGAGCCGGTGGAATCTGCTGGACAACCACCTGGTCAAGGGCGATTGGATCGAGTCCGAACTGAAGATCAAAGGAGATGATCTCCGCTCGGAAAGACGCATGGGATGGAGCTTCCGGGCGGGATGGCGGGAACACCTCAATCCGGACATCCACAGCTATTTCTACGGCTCGCTCAAGCGCAGTCGCACGGATTTCAAGTATTCCGGTTGGAACCCGATGCGCAACAGCTCCGTGGAACTGAGGATGGATCTGGATC
Source organism: Fibrobacterota bacterium (assembly GCA_016699655.1). Classification (GTDB taxonomy): domain Bacteria; phylum Fibrobacterota; class Fibrobacteria; order UBA5070; family UBA5070; genus UBA5070. The sequence goes on along the minus strand of CP064986.1, from coordinate 5,729,708 downwards.
GCGAACGTTTCCCTCAAGTGGATTTGCTTCGCTGGTTTCTGATCTTGGGGAAAAAGTTTCCTTTCCGCAACGGGACAATGGCCTGGTCCGTGTACGGAGGGTTGGTGGACGAGGTGCGATCCGGATACTCTCCCCACTTGCAGCCCATCGCACCAAAGGGTTTGAAAGTGATCCTCCAACCGGATCTTGAGTGGTAGAGACGGTTTACCATTGCCGAAGCATCGGTTTCCGTTGCTTATTGGAGACATGATGGATCCGAAGACATTCTGGAGCGAGGGATTGAACGATGTCCCGGCGTACGTGCCGGGGGAACAGCCCCAAGGCGGAGGCTGGATCAAGCTCAACACCAACGAAAGCCCCTACGGCCCCAGCCCCAAGGCGATCGCGGCGATGCGCGAAGCGGACGACGACCGGTTGCGGTTGTATCCGGAGCCATCCGGCCAGATCCTGCGGGAGGCTGTGGCCAAGGTGCACGGGGTGCCTGCGCAGGATGTCTTTTGCGGCAACGGTTCGGACGAGGTCATCGCGTTCGCCTTCCGCGCGTTTTTCGGGCACGGCGATCCGGTCTTGTTTCCCGATGTGACGTATTCGTTCTATCCCATCTGGGCGCGCGCCTTCGGGTATGGCTTCAAGACCATCCCCCTGCGCGAGGACTACCGGATCGATCCCGCCGACTATGCCGTTGCTGCTTCCGGCGTGATTTTCCCCAATCCCAATGCACCCACGAGCATCGGCATGGATCTCGAGGGTGTGAAAGCCATCCTTCGCGCGCAACCAAACCGCGTGGTGATCGTGGACGAGGCCTACATCGATTTCGGCGGCCAGTCCGCCATCCCGCTGGTGTCCCAATATCCCAACCTCGTGGTGGTCCACACCTTTTCCAAATCCCGCTCCCTGGCGGGATTGCGCGCATCGTTCGCCGTGGCCAGTCCCGGCTTGGTGCCCGCGCTGGAGCGGGTGCGCGACTGGTACAATTCCTACACGCTCGACCGCATCGCCCAGGCTGGCGCCGCCGCTGCCTTGCTGGACACGGAATGGACCGATCAGCTGACGGCCAAGGTGATGTCCACCCGCGAGCGGTTTGCCGCGGCGCTTGTGGCCAAGGGCTGGGATGTGCTGCCTTCGCAGGCCAATTTCCTGTTCGCCGCCCACCCGACGCGCGCCGCCCAGGAGGTGCTGCAACACCTGCGCGAGCGCAGGATCCTGGTGCGCGCGTTCCGCGGCCCCCGGTTGGATCGCCACGTGCGGATCACCATCGGCACCGACGATCAGATGGACCAGGTCATCAAGGAGTTGGACGGTTTTTGACAGAATGGCGGATCCGAAGATCCGCCGGGTCTGGAGATTTCGCTGACGCACCTCCCTGCCGGGCTGCAGGGTAAGGTATCTTCAGTGTTCGGAGACTCAGGTCTCCCGGAAAGCTCCCACCGATGGAAGGAACGCAAATGTCCCGATCGAATCGCGCCGTTCGTGGAACGTTGTTGTTGGCTCTCGCCGCCTGGCTCGGCTCCTGCCAGTCCACCACCGTGGTGGAGGACGAAGCACCGACCGAGCCTCCCGCCAGTCGTATGAGCGCCGAGCTCGCGTTCGCTCCGGAAATCGCTCCGGATAGCATCGTCTGGAAATTGACGGGGGCCAAAGGGTCCCAAGCGGTCCAGGACCTTGGCGCCGACTCCCTGAAGCGACGCAAGATCTCCCTCCAGATCGAATACGGCACCGCCGCCGGCGACTCGCTGTGGGTCGAGTTCCGGCGGTTCGGTTTGCGCGTCACCACCATGGCTTGGGTTCGGGATGGCGCGGGCAATCCCTTCATGCCCCGCGTGGAAACCATCCGTCGCGATTCGCTCGGGCGCCTGATCCTCCGCCGCATGAACGCCGCCGGAATTTCCGGGAAGGCCAAGGCAGATTCTGTCTACGCCAACGTGGTGCTGGACGGGAAATTGGAATTCGATGGATTCCCCGACTCCGTGCCCGGCGGAATGGAGCCGGCCAAGATCCGGCGTCTCGTGCTCCTGCAGGCGGTCGCCCGCAGGATTCCGCTCGGCCAGCTTGCCGATGTGTGGTTGCTCGATCTGACCGCCGCCCAGGCCCGCGACAGCATCAAGGCGCTGGTGGTCGCTGGTCTGGTGCCAGCCGCCGATACTTCGGCGTTGTATCCGCTTCCGCGCATCCGTCTGGTTTCTCCGCTTTCGATCGATTCCGCGGTTGCCGCGGGAGGCTCCGCCCAGCACCTCAAAGGCAAGCTCCTTTGCGAAGACGGAATCCAACTGCTTCAGGCGAGGATCCTGGACGACAAGGGTTCGGACGCCTCGGCCTTGTTCGCGCCTCAGCCCGCCCGAACGCTTTCCGGCACGGAAATTTCCCTGGACACCGCGGGGATCGTGTTGCAGGCCAACGCGGGAACCCCAGCCGGGGCTTATCGCCTGCGCTTGATGGTTCTGGATCGCAAACCGCGTTTCGACAGCTTCGATCTTGCTTTCCAGACGGTGGTTCCGCAGGTGTCCAAGGCTCCTCGGATCACCTGGGTTTCGCCGGACAAGGACACGACACACACGTCCAAGGACTCCACGTGGCTGGCCAAGGTCAGGGTGGAAGATTCCCTCAAGATCGATTCGGTGGTGATCGGAGGCCATCAGGCCACGAAGGTCGGTGAATTCTGGCAGGTTCTGGACACCCTCCACGATTGGGGTACCCCGGTTTCGCTGGTCGCCAAAGCATACAATGCGGCAGGGCGCGACACGACCGTGGTCAGCCGGAAAATCACTCTGAACGCCCCCAGCGGGGACGCCCTGCCGGAGGTGATCGCCCTGGAACCGGCCGATGGCTCCGATACGGTTGCCTTCGCATCCGCCACGCGGAAGATTTCCTGGAAGTTCGCGCCCGGCGGCGTGTTCAAGGACGTGCAGGCCGTGCTGGACCTGGGCGACGGATCCCCCAAGACCCTCTCCGTGACCAAGACCGATACCACCTGGTCGACCAACGTGCCGCTGCCGCCCAACGGGAAGCTATCGCTGGTGAAGGTCCTGGTGGTGACCAGTTCCAACTACATCGTCCCAGTGGACACATTCTGGTTGGCTCGCAAGAAGGATTCCATCGCGCCCTCCATCAATCCCCAGGCGCCTCCTGCGGTGGTGAACTTCGACAGCCTGGCCGTGACGCTGCGCTGGAAGATCACAGACAACCACAAGATGGACACCGTCAAGATCAACGGCCTGCGGGTGCTTCCACAGACGATCGGGACGGAAATTGTCTATTCGTATTCGCTGAAGCTGGATACCGGCACCAACAAGGCGAAGGTGGTGGCGCGCGACAGCACGGGCAATCTCAAGCAGGACAGCGTCTCGGTGATTCGCCTGCATTCCAGCGACCCCCCGGTGCTGTTGCGACGCCCCGGCACGGCCGACCGATCCATCGAATACCGCTCCACGGATTCGTTCACGGTGGCCTGGACCGTGACCGACAAGGAAATGCTCGACTCCGTGGTCATCGCGGGAACCAGGGTGAAGGATCCCGACGGCACGGGGATCTTTTCGCGCAAGGTGGCGATCGGGCCGGGGGCCAACCGCATCGGGATCCAGGCCTGGGGCAAGTATTCCGGAAAGTCCGCAGTGGACACCGTGGAGATCACCACCGTGGCTTCGGACGCCGACCTCAACAAGTACAACATCCTCCTGATGCCAGACGGCCGGGTCTGGATGACCTCGAACCTTCGCGTCACCGGAGGCAGTTGCGGCATCTGGGGATGCGATCTTTCGGGCCGCTTGTACACCTGGTCGAAGGCGCTGGGACTGGATGCGGCCTACGACGCGAAAGCAGTCGGTTCCAGCTCCACCAGCGTGGTGCGAGGTTTGTGTCCCGCTGGCTGGCATGTGGCGCAGGCCAGGGAATGGTCTGCGTTGTACGCGGCCACCCTGGTCAAGGGCTCGACGGATTCCGCCCTGGCGTTGCGCATCGACACGGGCTGGGGTGGGACCCAAGGGCGCAACCTTTGGGGCAATTTCCTGGTGGCCAACAAGGCGGCCAGCCCGATCCTGAAACCGGCCAGCGAGGTCTACGCATCCTTTTCCGGCGGTGATTCCAAGGAAAGCGCGGTGGACATCGGAGCCATCACCTCGGACATCGGCAGCGTCCAAATCAGCGGCCCCATCACGATCGGAACAACTCCCATTCTCCTTGCCACCGTGAACCAATCCATGCTTTGGGCTCCCGGCGAGACGAGTGCCACCTCCGCGGAGCTTCTCACCGCTTCCGCTTCGGGAACGAGCTCCTCGACCGCCACCAAGACCGGCACGAACGGCGTGCGCTGCATCGAGGACAGTCGCCTGATCATCCGGCCCATCGGGATCAAGAACATCGATAGCCTGGTGGTCAAATTGCCGATTGGGACGAAGCTCGACCTGGTTGCCACCCAGCCGGATGTGGTGACCACCAAATCGGATTTTCTCGTCAAGAGCCCGGCGACGGTCATCGCCGCCGAGTAGCCTTCAGAGGATCCGGAAGCCCTTGAGGTTGTCGTGGAGCTCGAGGATGAATCCTCGGGCCAGCCCGATCAGCGGAACGGCCAGCAACATGCCCAGGATGCCCCCCAGGTGGCTGCCCAGCGCGACTCCCAGGATCACCACCCAAGGGGGCAGGTGCAAGGAGCCGCCCACGGTGGCCGGGTAGATCAGGAAATTGTCCAACATGTGGATGGCCAAGAGCGCGATGGCGATGAGCCACCACGGGGTGCTCGTGGCGCCGACCAAGGCCAGTGCGATGGCGGGAATTCCGCCGGCGATGGGTCCCAGCAGCGGGATGGCGTTGGCGACTCCTGCGAAGGCTCCCAGAAACAGGGCGTACGGGACTTGCAGGATGGAGAGCGTGCCCGTGATCAGGATGCCGTTGGCGATGGAATCCATGGCCTGGCCGCGCAGGTAGGCGGCTGTTTGGAGTTGCACACGGTGCAAAAGACGCAAGGTCATTTCAAAGTACCGGTTGGGGATCATGGCCAGGAAGGACTTGCGGACCTCCGCGCCACGGGCCAACAGGAAAAACGCCACCACCAAGGACAGGAGGATGGTCTCCAGAAGCGGCAGGACATCCAGCAGGTCCTGGAGCGAATCGAACGGGCTTCCTTGTTGTTTCAGGCGCAGTACGGCGAAGGCACGAGCCTTGTCGAGTTCCTTGGCGGGGACGAGGCGTTCCAGCAATTCCAACAAACCGGAAAGTCGCAGGGAGGCCTGTTGGAGATAGGCTTCGGAATGGTCGCGGAACTCCTGGATCTGGGCGAACACCAGCGGGGTCGCCCAGGCAAGGGCGATTCCCAGCAGGCCAACCAAACCGACCAGGATCCCCGCGACGCCCATGGTGCGGGGGATGCCTCGGCGGTCCATCGCTTCGCATACCGGAGCGAACAGCACGGAGAGCAGATAACCTACGATCAGCGGTGTCAGCAGAAGCCACGCGGAGGTGGCGGCGAACAGCCCCACGGCCACCACAAGGAGAATCCAGACCGTCAGGAGAATCTTGTCTCCGCGAGGATGGACAATGGTGCGGGCGGGGCGGACCATCATCCCAACTCCCGCATTAGAGCGGGATGCAGCCCGCCTGGATGGCGATGGGAATTGGTTTCGGGACAGAGGAGGCGCACCCTTGCTCGGTGCGGTGACGAGGTCACGGAATCCAAGGACCGAAGCCAGACGGGCTGGGATGCGCTCGATTCTAGTGCGGGTGTTGGGATCATCAATAGCTCGCCCGGGCGGAACCCTCTTCCACTTCGTGGAGGCGTTCGTTGGTGTGGCGCAAACGGATGGCCAACGAAAGCCCAAGGTTGCGTAGAAGGCGCGCCGCGGCTTGGGGGCGGGTGCGTTCCAGCTGGTCCAGGTCGCCCTCGAAGAATCCGTATAAGACGGATTCTGTCTGGCAGATGGCGCTGGCCGAGCGCGACGCGTGGTCCAGCAGGGCCATCTCCCCGAACACATGGCCGGGTTCCAGGACGGCCAACTGGACCTCGCCGCGCACGAGGTCTTCGGAAACGATGCGCACGAGACCGGTCTGGATGATGTACATCCCGCTTCCGATCTCGCCTTGACGGAAAACGACTTCCCCCGGCTCGAAGTTGCGCCGGTGGAGAAGTCGTGCGATCTGGCGCAGGTGCCGGGGGTGCACCCCTTCCAGGAAGGGGATCTTGTGGAGCCATTCCACCAGCCGATCCGGCCGGTTGGATCTGAGGCGAGCCAGCAGATCCGTCCAGACCGGGCTGGTCACGGCCTCCTCATTTCAACTTGAGTGCGCTCCGGATGGACTTGTTGATTTCCACTTGGGTCGCGGAATCCGAGGAGTTCCACATCTTGAAGCTGGCGTCCGGCGAAACCAGCAGGATGAGCGGCACCGAGCCGGTTCCGTATTCCTGCGAGAACTTCTTGGTCACATCCTGGAAGGCCATCACGTCGAGCTTGAGCTCCGAGTCGAAGGTGGCGATGTCTTCCGGGCTCGCGGTCCCGGTGGCGATCGCGGCCACGGCCAAGCCCTTCTTTTCGTACTTGGTGCGGATTTCCCGGATGGCCGGGAAGGTGTGCATGCAATGGCCGCAAGTGGGGCTGAAGTAGAACAACAGCGACCAGCGATTCTTGAGCATGCTGAAGCTCAGATCCTTTTGCTTGATCGGCTGCAACGGGATGGTGAAGTCGATCTTGGTCGCCTTGGCGGGCGGTGCCGGGACAGCCAAGCTGGGGCCGACCGGAGCCACGGGTGCGGCCAGGGATGGTGCCGGTGCTTTGGGCGCCGCCACGGGTGCGGGCTTTTCGGCAATGCACGCGGAGGCCAGCAAGGCCACGGAGATCATGGAAAGGACTCTCATCGATCGCTCCTTCTGAAGGTAGGGGGCGATCACAAGGTAGGAATCGAGGCGCGTCTGGACACTCAAAGGCGTCGGCGGATTCTTTCCGAGAGCTGCGCATAGTCGTCTCCGAAGCTTTTCCGGAAGGCCTCCGGTTCTTCCTGGCCTTCGCGCAAACGCTGCAGATAGGCCTCCAGCGCCGTGGAATTGTGCAATTCCATGAGCTCCTGCGCCACTGCTAGTGAGTACTTGTACGCCAATTCCGCCTGGTCCTCATCCAGGTCCATGAAGCTGCGGCGATAGGGAAGGGAATCCAGCCAGCCCGAGGTCGCGCTTCCGGGAAGGGTGTTGATGCGCTGGCCCTGGAAATACTGCGCCAATCCCTCGTTGACCCAAAGCGGTACACGGCCGCCGGAGGCGCTGATCAAAAAGGCGTGGGTCAGCTCATGGCGAAGGATCGTCGTGCGGGTGTCGGGATTCTGGGCCGCTTCCAATGGCAGATGCACTTGGCCGTCGAAGGTGGCTGCCGCCCAGTGCGGCGCCGCCGAGTGGGCTCCGATCAGGATCGATACCGGAAGGGAAGGGGACGATCCCGTGGACATCCGCAACAGGTTCCAGGCGCGTTCGCCCTCGTCGAGGACTTCCGATTCCAGAGAGGGTGGGCAGGTTTCGATGCACAAGACGCGGAGATTCCGGTTGGATGCCCCTGGCTTGCGGTTTTCCAGAGACAATAATTGTCCCAGAAGCGCGGTGGTCTGCACGGATCCTGGATCCAAGCCTTCCAGCAAATCCACCTGGATGCGTGCCCTGGCCGCGTCGCCGCGTCTGAGCGCGCACTGCGCGAGGACGGCGCGTGCCTGGACCGATCCTGGATGGCGCTGGGTGTATTCGCCGAGGATTTCTTCGGCCAGTGGAATGGCGCCTTCCATGGCCCGGGAGTAACCCACCAGGAACTGGGCGTCGGAATCGTCCGGAAATTCCTGCAGGACGGCCTCACCCAGCTGGCGGCCTTTCCAGGGTTCGCCGGTGGTGGAAAGTTCAAGGCCATGTTGGAGACGGCTGTTGCGGCGCAACATGCTCGCCTGTGGAGAAAGGGGTGCGATCGCCAGGCACCGTTCCAACGCCGCCAGGGCACTGTCGAACCGCCCCAAGCGGGCCCAGCAGACCGCTTGGGCCTGAGGCCAAGCGGCATCCATGGGGTGGGCGAGGGCTCCTGCACCGAGGCGCCTGACGGACAATCCCGGATTTCCGGCCTGGGCGGGTGCGATCGCCGAATCCCACTCCTCGCCCGCGGTGGGATTGGCAGGAAGATCCAACGGATCCAGCACCAGCTGGGGATCGAAGAAGTTCTTGATCTCCGGACGTTTCCAAGCCGAGCGGACGATCATCACCACCAGGACCGCGATGGATCCGAGGAACAGGACTTTACCCAGTCGCATGGATCCCTTCCCGGGTGGTTAGCTTTGTCCCGCCATGAGTACCCGTCTGCCAACGATCCAAAACCTCTCCGCTTCCTGCAAGGCGCTAGCTGCCTTTCTTGCACTCTTTTCGGTGGCCTTCACCGGCTGCGCGGGCTCCAAGCCCGGTCAGGAAGGGCCTCCTCCTCCGCCGCCGGTGCCGCTGATCGCGCCGATCAGCGAGCCTCCCACCTCCACGTTGCGGATTCCCGTGGAGATCGATTTGGATTTCGTGCGCGACCGCATCATGAAGAGCCTCCCCAAGCCGCTCTCGCAGCAGGTGGTCCAGAAAAAGGTCCAGGTGTCGAGTTTGCCCTTCGCGCCGGAATTGGGCGTCGAATTCCGACATCGCGCGGAAGTGGAAAGCATCGATCTGCGCATGGATGGAAGCCAGTTCCAGGCCACCACCCGGATCAATTTCGCTGTGGGTGGGTCCGTGGTCGCCACGCACCTGGATCTTGGTGTGGGGTCTTGTGGAGAGAAGATCGGTGAGCCGCCTCCCACCCTGGAGGTGACCGTCAAGGGGCGTTTCGCCTGGGGCAACGACGCCAAGATCCTGTTTGCGGCTTCTCCCTTGGAAGTTCGCTGGATCCGTCCCTGCAACCTCACCGCCTTCAAGGTGCGGCTGGAAGACATCATGGATCTCCCGATGGTCCGAAACCAGATCCAAACCGCGATCAACCAGGCGATCGATCAGATCCCGGATCAGATCCGCATCCGCCCGATGGCCGAAATGGCCTGGCGGGAAATGGAAAAGCCGCGCTCGGTCCTTCCGGGAGTGTGGCTGGTGGTGCGGCCAGAAACCCTTTCCCTCGGTCCGATCTCCGGCACGGGCAAGCGCATCAGCACCTCGATCACCTTGCGGGCCAAACCCGCCCTGACCGACTCGGTGAAAGCAACCGACACGTTGCGTCGTTTGCCGCCCATTCGCGTGGAGCGTCCGGGGGACGGCCTGTTCCATCTGGAAGCCCAAGCTTTCATGCCGTTGTCCATGGTGGACAGCCTGTTGACCGCGAACCTTTCCGCCAAGACCTTCCAGGCCAGCGGACGGGACATCCATATCTCCAAGGCGACCCTCTACGGAGGTGGCGACAAGGCGGTGTTGGGCGTGACGCTGGACAAACCCTTCGAGGGGACCATCTTCCTCAAGGGGCGGCCAGAATTTGACACCGTCACCCAGAGCGTACGGTTGGCCGATGTGGATTTCGACTTGGACACCAAGTCCTTCCTGGTGAAATCGGCGGGTTACCTGGCCCACGGCACCATCCAGGAAGCCATCGCCAAAGCGGCGACGGTGGACATGGCCCAGATCCTCCCGAAGGTTTCCGATCTGCGTTTCCCCATCGGAGATCTAGGAACGGTCCAGGTGGGCTTGCATTCGCTCCAACCGGTGGGCATCTCGCTGGACCAGGGCCGGCTGCAGGCGTGGCTGCGCACCGACGGCAAGGTGCAGGTCACGGTGGGCACCTGCGTGAACCCTTGCGCGCCTAGGTAGCGAGCGCCTCCTTGTGCGGAACGGTCGCGACCGTTCCGCACAAGGGCCGATCATTCCTTGTTGAGCGTGATGTGATAGATCGGGTCGATTAGCGTGGAGCCGACCTGGATGAATTTCATGGTGCGAGTTCTGGAGAAGTCTCCCAATTTGGCGATCGCATCCGTTGATGGCCTCGGCTCGGGAGGAGGGTAGTAGATGCTGTCGGCGAGGGTGATCACCAGGGTATCCATCCGCATCGCCCAGGTGCCCAGGATGCTGTCCCCCCGGATCCCGTCGTAATAATTCCGATACAGGACGGAATCTCCGCCCCCCAACTTCAAGGTGAAACGAAAATCCTTGTCGGATTCGCCCGCCTTGGGGAACCGCCAACTCCCAGCGAGCGAGGGCTGAAGTGTTGGTTCCGGCGTGGTGCTGGATTCGTCCGAGCAGGCTTGGAAAGCCAGCGCGAGGGCGGCGGCGAGGGTGGTTCGTAGAGGAAAGTGGGGCATGGTCCGCTCTTGGGTTTCAGGATTTCTGTGGGACCAGAATAAACCTATGAAATGCGGCCCCTTGTGCGAAACGCCCTTTTGTACGGAACGGTCGCGATCTTCCGAACAAGGCGATCTTCCGAACAAAGGGGCCGCAAACGAAAAGGCGCCACCCGCGGGATGCGGATGGCGCTTCTCGAGCGACGGCGATGCCTGCGCGATTATTTCACAAAATCTGTCAGGATCACCCGCGAGGCCTGGCCGCCAACAGGCTTGACCACGACCATGCCCGGCTGTTTGACGATCTGCCCAATGCGTTCCTGGACGGCTTCCCCGTACGAGAGGTTCACGGAGCCGAGGACGTTGCCCTTCAGGTCGAACACCTTGTATTCGGTGATGGCCTCCAATGCGCTCGGAGTCTTCGTCTGGACGGCGGAATTGCCTTCCGAAACGAAGGTCGTCACGCTTTGGCCATCCACCGACGACGAGAACGATTCCCCCGACATCGCCACCGAGCCGTCCTTCGCCAGGCTCTTGCTGGAGGAAGTGGTGTACTTGATGAAGGAGTTGGCCTTGGTGCCGGCGATGGTGAATTTCAGCGACGAGGCCGAGGTGTTCTTGTTGACCACCACGACCACGGTCTTGCCATCGGTCTTGTTGTAGTACGCCGAGGCCAGCACGTTGGTGGCGGGAGCCTTGGTGGCGTCCACCCGCACGAAGCCGGGGCGGATGAACTTGGAATACTGCGCCATGCAGTAGCCGCGCTTGCTGATGTTCCCGTCTTCCTTCATGGGGCTGTACTTGCGGCGGATGAACCACCACACGTAGGCGCTGAAGCTGCCCTCCACCATGGTGTTGTGGATGTCGGTTCCCACATCCAACGCCATGGGCCACAAGTCCGCGTCGTTGGCGCTTTCCGTGTAATGCTCGGTCATCCAGCGTTCCAGCTTCGGGGCCTTCTGGTCGGCCAGGGGGTAGGCGAAGGCGCTGACTTGCGTCCCGTAGGTGTGGGCGCCGAGGATGTCAATATTTGCCAAGGCCTTGGGGTCGTTCAGAATCAGGTCGTAGAGGTTCTTCTTGTACTGGAACGATTCGGCCGAGATCACCTTGGAGGTGATCTGGCCTGCGTAGTTGAGCGTGAACTGGTAGACTTGATCCGCGCTCCAATAGGTCCAATCGCTGGCGTAGTCGGGCTCGTTCTGGATGGAGATCGCGTACAGATCCACGCCGTTGGTCTTCATGAACGCGACGAAGTCGTTGAGGTGCGTGACATAACTGGAAAAGGCCGAGGTGTTCATGGAGTACTTGGCGGTGGACGATCCGGTATTGGCTCGCATGGAACTGGGCGGATACCACGGGGTGGCGAACACGATCGCTCCTGCGGCGATGGCGGCCTTGGCGGTGGGCACCGCCTGCGACCATGCCGACTTGTTGTCGCTTACCCAGATGCGCAGGATGGACATGCCGATCTGACCGTCGGCGTTTCCGAAGGCGGTTTTTTGCTGGGCGGCGGTCAGGTCGCTTCCTTGCCACTCCGGCAGGCTGATTCCACCGAACCCACGGATCAGTTGCTTCTCGCTGGTGAGGCTGACCGTGACATTTTGCGCCACGGCCTGGGTCGTCAGGGAACACAAAATCACCGCGGCGAGGGCCGCACGCTTCAAGCCGATCCGCTTCATCTCTGGCACTCCCATTTCGGCGCTGCGGTCGCAGCGCGATTTTCGATTTCTGCTCCACCTGAGATTAAGGGGCGATGGGGAAAACCATTTGGCTTTCGCTGAGGCGAACATTGTTTTTTGAACAAGAAGCCCCAGTACGGAACGGTCGCGACCGTTCCGTACTGGGAGGAGGGCGGGGGAGTGTGATCTAGATCACAGATTTTTTCTCCGCGATTGGTGATCTTCTCTGTAGACACACAAAAAGGGGACGCAAAATTTTGCGTCCCCACGACCACCGAGTCCCCACGGACTTCTCTTGAATCACCTCACAACCGCCGTACCGCCGGTTGTCCTGAAAGGCCATTGTCCATGAATCGACCCAATCCATTCGGCCCCAACCGTCGCCGCGACGACCGCGAACCCATGTTGATGGATATCTCCACCGCCAAGCCGTCCAACGATGTCAACTGGGAGGCGATCGTCGCCAAGACCCAGCGCGGCAAGGTGGATCCATTCAAACACATCTACGACACATCCTCCTACCTGCAGCGCGTGCGGGAGGAGGATCTGTGGCCAGAACAGTTGGAGGAGATGTCCAAAGGGGCCGTGAGGATCCAGTTCTGCCGGATCGTCACACCTGCGCCCGTGTCGCTGGACAAGGAGATCCAGATCGAGGTGGGAGTGGATGTCACGGGGGAGCTGGTGGGCAACGACCGGTTCTTGGAGGTGCAGCTCTATGACATGTTCCGCGAGCCCGAGGCGGACACCTGCGGCATGGTGGGCGAATCGGTTTCGCTGAGCTTGAAGCCGGGCATGGGCCAAACGTTGCGGTGCTTCGTGCGCCACCCGGGCATCAAGTGGGACGAGCTCCACAAGCCCGAAGCCCACGTGTACGTGCGCGCCGAAGCCATCCATATGTCGCACAAACAACTGAAGGTTTCCGACCCCGTACCCACGCGCTTCAAGAAGCCCTCCGCGCTGCGGGTGCGGCTCACGGGCTTGGTGTTCGATGCCAACAAGTGCTTTCTGATGCCGGAAGCCTTTGATGCGCTGCGCGCAGTGGTCCAAGAGCAGCACAAGGCTCCCCAGGGACAACTGGTGGTGGTGGGCCACGCGGAAAGCGACGAAGACTTGGCAGGTCCCGATTTGGCGCTGGATCGCGCCAAGGCCGTGGCGGCGATGCTCACCAACCGGTGGAGCCAATGGCTTCCGTGGTTTGCTCCGGAAGTCCCTGCGCGCCAACGTTGGGGAATCCGCGAGGTGCAGCTGATGTTGGGGCAGTTGGGGCACTACCAGGGATTCGCCGCCGGTGTGATGGACGCTCCGACGGAGGCCGCCTTGCGGGCGTTCCAGAAATCCAAGTCGCTGTCAGAATCCGGCAAGGTGGATTCCACGACGCGCAAGAACCTGCTGAGCGCCTACTTTGGCCAGCCAGGCACCACCTTGCCCAAGGACGTGGAGCCTCTGGCCGTGGGCGCCGAAGGCTTGTCCAAGCAAGACTCCCTCTCCGATCCGCGCTGCCTGGAGGTGCTGGTCTGGGCCGACGAGGCTCCGAACGCTCCCCAGACTGGCACGGTGGCCAGCCACGGGGCCTACGAGGAGTGGTGTCAGAAATTGCGCGAGACCAGGGAGTTCCCGGTGGACGGTCTGCACTTCCATCTGATGGATGGCGAGGGATCGCCCATGGTCGGGGGCAAGGTCATGTTGTCGGGCCCCAGTTCCCACGAAGTCGTGGCCGACGCCCACGGTTGGGTGACGGTGCGTGGATTGGCCGCGGGCAAGTACCGTGTCCAGACCGTGACGCCCGACGGACGGAAATTGCCCAAGTCCGAAATCACCTACCCGACTGCCAAGACGGTGACCCACGAAGTGAAGCGCGATGCGGAGGTCAAGCCGGAAACGGCGGCGGTGGCGGATTCCCCTGCCCCGGCAAGCGATCCCGCGCTTGACACCAAGCCCGCGGATTCTCCCAGCGAAGGCTGAGCCTTGGATCTTTCCGATGCACATTTCTTCCATGATTTGGATGTCCCGTGCTTCCATTCCGAGGGATTCTTGGAAATCCTCTCCGGCTGGGCTGAAGACCCCAGCGCCCAGGAATGGAAGGCGGTCTGGCAAGGCGAAGGCGATTCCGCCCAGAAAACCCGCTGGGAAAAGCGAGGACGGTGGCTTTCCGTACTGGTCCATGGCGACGACAAATCCTGGTCCGATCTGGCCAAGGGCGCGGGCGTGCGCGGCATGCAATCCGTTCTCGCCTGCCTGGGGGCGCATGGCTGGCCGTGCGATCCCGGCAAGGTGGATGGCGCCGTCGGTCCCCGCACCTTCAATGGAATCGTCCAGTTCCTTTCAAGGCATCATAATTCAAAAAAGACGGGAAAAGTTTCTTGTACTCTGCGGTTTTCCAGTTGGATTTGGAATTTTCAATGGTTGATTTTTATAGCTCAAGCTGGAAAGATGGATGGGGAAGTGGAATGGAACGATTGACAGGGCGCTTCGGTCTTTCGCCGGAGGAGAGGCGATACTGGGTTTTCCGCCACGAAATGGATCATTTCTCGGCGTGGAGTCATTTCTTTCGGTTCATGTTGGGTCATATATTTAGTGCGCTCAATGAGGGATTTGATGATGCTGATCAAGCAGACCAGAGAATCAAGGAAATAAACTGTAATTGTGCCAGGAATTTCATTATTGCAGCAGCAAGATCTCATGCGTTTGATGAGATTAGAGGTGCCCCACTAAGTGGCGGGAAGTATGAGGACTTCCCTTTTCCACAAAAGGAAGTCTTTTTTTGGCGAGCTAAACAGTCGGGCGAAATGCCGATTGGATTTGATGAGATTGATCTTGCTCTCAAACTCATTGGAGATAGGGAAATGGCGAAATGAGAATTTTCCTGATACATTTGGTGAGTGTTTTTGTACTGCTGAGCTGCAGCAAAATGGACGATAACTTGCCAAGGAAGGATCTAGATCAATTTGATGAACGTGAAGTTGCTGGCTTTTTTGCGAGTAGGCAAGATAGCGAGGTAATCACTGAATTTGAGGCTGCTTCCAAATCAATTAGAGAAGATTCGGTGAGTCGGATTTTAGGTGCCGCGTATGCGTACCGGGTTATTGGTAAGACTGATGAGCTGAGAATGCTTTGCTATCGAGTGCGAGCACTTAATAGAAAGCATGGGGAAGGTGAATGTTATGCGGCGTTTTTAGTTTCATTATATCTTGCGGAGGTTTTCTTTGTGCATCAGAATCTTGATTCCGCTCGGTACTACTTGAATGTTGCTGATTCATACCGCGTTCAGCTGAAGAGGAAATTGGAATATGAGAAAATAGAAATCCATCAAGATCTTCTGATGCGGGTTTTAGAAAGGCAAGGGAAGCCTGATTCTATAATCCTGCTTTGGAAGAGTCAATGCAACGGTCAGGGTGAACAAATTCTTGCACGTGCGCTGCGGAAAAAGAATGGGAAGGAGAGGATGAAATCAGGGATTGAATACGCATTGAAGCACCCGGTTGTAACTCCTGCAAAACTGATTTGGCGGGGAGAACATCGCCTTTTGGATCCAGAGCAAGTCCTTCCGGATGGCGATACGATCCCGATGAGAGACTTCGGCGGGCTCTTCGTCCGCCTAGATCTTCCAGGAAAGTCGTGCTACCTCTGGGCGCCACCCGACAAAGACTCGATCACCAGCCTTCCAGCCTACCTCAATAATTTCCGCAAGACCCGCTTTTGCAAAATTCTCCAGGACATCGACCCGGATGCCCGGGAGTGATCTGGCCACCCCGCAAGTGTGACGAAGATCACATGTTCCCTGGAGTGTGATCTCCGTCACGGATTTTTCGAACGGATTTCGGCAAATTCTCCTCTATGACCAGGACAACCCCCTCGTTCGAATGCACCTAACCCCCGAGGGGCCCGCAGTGAACTTTCCCAAGATTCCCAACATGCCCAAGCCACAGGCGATCTCGCCCGCCGACGCGGCGTACAAGCCGGCGATCGAACGGAGCGTGTCGGCAGGGCCGGTCGACGGGGTGGTGGGTCTGAGCGCCCCCAAGCATTTCGATCCGAACAACCCCTCAGTCCACGTGGACGCCACGATCCACAACCCCACCGGCGTGGGCGGCGACCTCCAACCCCGACCTCTGGGATGGCGATTCCGAATCCGAACCCGCCGAGCCGCATCATCGGACCAAGGATGATGGGTTGGATGAATGGGTGATTTCGTTTTGAACTCCAACAGATGAAGAAAAAGAATGAATATCATAACTCCCGCAATCATCTTGCTTTCTCTGGCCGATCCAGAAATGCCTAGGAAAGTTTATGAAAAGTCATTCATATGGGAAGGCGGAAAAGGGTTGTTGAGGGCTAATCGAATGTATTCGGTTGTGATGGGTCATGGCTCGAAATCATGGAAAAAAGAAAGTGGTTGGGAGTTGAAGAGTTGGTGGAATTGGAAGACTGACGGTATTCCATTTGTGGAGTTCCGATTTGAAGACTCTGTGGAAATTGAAGGGGTGGCAATTAAGCTGCATGATCGAAGCTCTCTGGAGTCATATTTGGCCACGTCATCGATGCCGGTATTTAGTGGAGAGGAAGCTTATTACAGCGACAAAGTAATGGTAAAGGCTGGGGAGAATGTTCCGTTTTCCTTTAGAATCAGGAGCCCTAGAATTGCTTCTGGAAGTGGGCTTCCATGCGGATACGATACTTTTGTACTTTCTAGAGAAAGTGTTCTCCCGCTTCATGTCAAAGTCAAAAGCATCAAGTTTAAAATTGATCCGATCGTGCGTGATGTTGAAGACTTGAGATTGATTTATTCTCGCGGGAAAGCTGATCCTAGAATTAGAAAAGGTATTCATGGATTGAGTGGCATGGCTGCTTTTTTGAAATGGACGAAAGGGGCAAATCTGGAGGCATTAACTCCTCGCGTCCAGAAAATTACCAGCTGCGATTGGGGCGAGAGTAGCTGTGAAGATACTGGGCGGATCGTTCAATTTTCACAAATGCCGTCTTTGGATTCAAGTAGCGAGCGAAGCAAAAGATTCTTTCAAGGGATTTTGGGCGACTCAATAGTGTATGATATAATCAAAGATGGCTACGGATCCTGGAAATATGTTTTGCAGCCAATTATGTGGCAAACTCAGCTGATAGATGATGAGGGAGTTCGAAAGTATGTTCGATTAAATGATTCTGAGAGGGCGGAAATGAATAGGCGGATGGCAATTGATGGAGGGTATTTGTCATTCGGGCCAAAATACCCGGGTTCAATTCCGGTAATTGAAATAGACAGGGATGGCATGAGGGCTGAAAAAATTGGATTTCAGGATATTAATCATCGAGATGATTTTGATATCGCAAGAATTTCAGAGGCTAGCGCAGAACGCGTGGTTACTAGCTTGCCTACGGTGAAGGGGGGGGTAAAGTTGCAGGATGAATTTTCATGGATAAAAGTTGGATCGAAATATTGGTTAGCTGATAATATTAGAAGTCATCCGATAGACCCGTTGGGGTGGTGTCCGGGGTCGAATTATTCTGAAAAGGGTAGGTGGAATTTTGGCTGTAGTATTTGGGGGGTGAAGTATCCTTATTCGGTGGCAAAAACGATATGTCCAGAGGGAAGTCATTTGCCGACTCGCCTAGAATGGAAAGAGCTAGTTGATGAATTGCAAAAGCCCTCCTCTCAAAAATTCGAATCACACAATGCATGGATGAAGCTTTTTGAAAAGCGTGGCTGTAGTGACGAGCAGGAATCTGCTATATCTGGTGGGTTTCGCATTCATCGGTTTGGGTTGTTCTTTTCGTCAGATCCAATAGGCTATTCTGTTGAGGAAGGTGGTGGGCGCTTTTCTATTCGAAGCTGTATTGTGAGCTTCGAAAACAATTGTTGGCCGAATTTCTATGAGTTTCCGGATACGATTTCTGCGCCAGTAATTGGCGATGGAAATGAGTATGCGTTTGTGCGCTGTGTTAAAAACTGAAGGAGTGTAGCTGTGGGATCTCTTTGCAATTGTTTTTGTCTTCAAAACATTCAAAACTACATATATGATGCGCTGAAATTGGCCCATGAGAGAATGCTTTCTCTTTGATTTATGATCGTAGGAAGTCGAAATGAAGTTGTTGCAAATTCTATTCCTTGTCCTTTTATTTGTAGGGTGCCGCCAAGGTGGGGGAGGCGGTGGCCAAGAAGCTGTTGATCTGGATCGGATTGCCAATTTTCGTCATCCGGGATCCTTTGCTGATGCCCAGGATACTCAAAATATAAAGGAATTCGAGGGAAATTTTCCTGGCCAATGGTCTGATTCGCTGGATCGGATTTGCAAGAGTCAGTATTCCTATTGTGATCTCTCGGATACAAGTAAATGTCGATCTCTGTTTTGGGAGATTCGAAGCCGCGCTCAACAGCAAGAACGGCTGGGGGATGAGCGGGTTTTTTGGGCTGCTATTGGGGTGTCGCGTGCGTACCTTGAAAACGTATCCTGGGATTCCGCGTGGCGATACCTGAATATAGCCGATTCGTTCTTTCAGCCAAGTCACAATTTGCCCAGTTGGGAAGGGCGAAATATGTTGCGTTCCATGAAATCGGAAGCCTTGGAAAATCAAGGCCAGGTCGATGATCTGATTCGGTTATGGGGGAATGAGTGTATTGGTTCCGATCATGAGCGATTGGCACGGGCATTCCGGAAAAAATACGGCAAGGATCGGATGAAGCTAGAAATCGAAAAAGCATTGGCTAATCCCCATGTGACCCCCGTACCTTTGGAAATGCGACAGTCTTTTGGCCTGTCCTCGAAGGTGATCGAGTTGCCAGATGGTGATTCCATTCCGGATCGGGATTTTGGAGGATTATATGTCCGGCTGGATCTTCTCGAAAAATCGTTTTATCTGTGGGCTCCGGGGGACAGGGATTCTCTGACCAACGTTTCGGCGTACCTGAACCACTTTCGCGAGACCTCTTTTTGCAAGATCCTCCAAGACATCGATCCAGACGCCCGGGAGTGATCTGGAGACCCCCGCAAGCGTGACGGAGATCACATGTTCCCCGGAGTGTGATCTCCGTCACAGATTTCTTTGCCGGATTTCGGCAAATTCTCCTCTATGACCAGAATAAATTCGACGAACGGGTACGTTCGATCCAACCCAACTTGGCTCCCGGAAATTCCATGATGACAGAATCCTTTCTGCTGATCGCAATACTGGCCTCGGTGACGATGGGCGAACCGGATTCTTCTTGCAAGAAGGATTCTGCAGGGATGGATGTCGACGCCATCCCCAAGGAAAACCTTCTCCAGTCTTGTCGGACAGTAGACTCCGTGGCGCTGGATCCTCGTCTTCCGCACTGGCCGAAGTACCCCTCGACATACGAGGTCGTCATGATGCTGGGCAAGTATGCGGAATGCGGGGATACTTCCAGTGTACAGCGCATATTCCACCGAGTTCAAGGCCCTTATTGGCTGGCGTTTTCAACGCCTCTGAAGGCGAGTTTTTACCAGAAAATGTCGCTTGCCTACGAAATTCGAGGGAGACTGGATGTGGCCCTTGGGGCGCTGGATAGCGCTGAGGCATATGTGCAAGGCGCCAATATCGTGTCGTATGGAAGGATCCATGCAGAGATACGGCAGGCGAGATCCAGGGTCTTGGAAAAATTGAATCGGAGTCCTGAGATCGTGCGGCTTTGGGGAAGCGAGTGCCATGGGCCAGGCGAAGAAATCCTTGCACGGGCCCTGCGAAAAGAGCTTGGGGTGAAAAACGTGATTGCGGAGTATCAAGCAGGGGTATCGAAAGTCGAGCATGATCGGTTGCACGGAAAATTGGATGCCAAAGGTCGTTTCATTTGCCACTCCATGTTCCAGATCCCTGAAACGGGTGAGCGGGGGATCTTCGCTTACTTTGGACCCATCCGGGTCCGGGTTCGCATCGGGCCCAAGGTGTGCTACCTGCCTGCACCGCAGCTTCCCTCCGATACCTCGGCCACGACCAGGTTGTACCTGGATCATTTCGCCAAGACTCCCTTCTCCCAGGTTCTGTTGGGGAATGGCTCGTTGGGGAAGCCGTAATGGATGGGAACGGCATTTTTGGACGAGCAAGCCAGATGAAGAGGACACACGGATGAAGCTTGGAATCGCGGCGGGAATGCTGTTGGTGTTGTTGGGATGCAAACAAGAAAGCGCCAAAGCCAAACAGGTCGACTTGGATCAGCCGGAGGTTGTGAGATTGCCAAGCTATTTCGCAAATTCGCGCGATCGGGAGGTGATTCGGAGCTTCGAGGAGGCTTCACCGGATATCCGGACAGATTCTGTTCATCGTATCATCGAGGCTGGACAAGCGTATCGATGCGTTGGAGATTTGGAGAAAACTCGAGAGCAATATCTTCAGGTGCGCCGGATGTACAGGGAGAAGAAGATCATGGATCCGATGGATGTGTTCTATGTGTCTCTGCATCTGTCGGATGCATTTTATGATCGTCAATCCTGGGATTCCGCATGGCACTACCTGGGCGTGGCGGACTCCTTTGATCGGCGCTTCTCCGGGATGTCCGAATGGGACAAATTTGACATTTTCCGTCACCATCGCTCCACGATTTTGGAGAGGCAAGGCGAAACGGATCAAATTCTGAAGCTATGGAAGAATCAGTGCATCGGTGGCGGGGAGGAGGCTTTGGCTCGAGCCCTCCGGAAAAAGTTCGGGAAGGAACGGATGAAGGCGGAAATCGAGAAGGCCATCGCCAATCCGAAAGTCAGTCCGACTAAATTGATGTGGAGCAATGGACATCGCCTCGTGGATCATTACACAGTTCTTCCAGACGGAGACAGTGTTCCTGGTCGCGATTTCGGCGGGCTCTTCGTCCGCCTAGATCTTCCAGGAAAGTCGTGCTACCTCTGGGCGCCACCCGACAAAGACTCGATCACCAGCCTTCCAGCCTACCTCAATAATTTCCGCAAGACCCGCTTTTGCAAAATCCTCCAGGACATCGACCCGGATGCCCGGGAGTGATCTGGCCACCCCACAAGTGTGACGAGGATCACATGTTCCCTGGAGTGTGATCTCCGTCACAGATTTTTCGAACGGATTTCGGCAAATTCTCCTCTATGACCACAACAACCCTCTCGTTCGAATGCACCTTCCCCCGGAGGAACCCGCAGTGAACTTTCCCAAGATTCCCAACATGCCCAAGCCACAGGCGGTCTCGCCCGCAGACGCGGCGTACAACCCGGCGATCGAGCGGAGCGTGTCGGCAGGGCCTGTCGACGGAGTGGTGGGCCTGAGTGCCCCCAAACACTTCGATCCGAACAATCCTTCGGTCCACGTGGACGCCACGATCCACAACCCCACCGGCGTGGGCGGCGACCTGCACGTCAGCCGCGATGTCAAGATCCCCACCGAAGCGCCCAATCTCTCCCTTCCCTCGATGCCCTCTCTGCCAGGCGGTGCGTCGGATGCAGGGGGAACGTCGTCGGGTGGATTCTCGATGCCTTCCCTGGGCAATCCTCTTTCGGGGCTTTCCATGCCCTCGCTGGGCAATCCCTTCGCGGGCCTGTCTGCACCGGAGCTTCCCTCGGTGGGCAATCCCTTTGGAGGGCTGTCGGTGCCTGACTTGCCATCCTGGGAGATGCCCCGCATCGACTTTCCCGGTGGAGGCTACAAGCCCGCTGGAGAATCTGCTTGGCGATCGCCGATCGGCGTGCCGGGCTTCCGGTTCCCAGAGCTGCCCTCGATTGGCTTGCCGGACTTCTCCGTTCCCGAGTGGGACCTGGAAATGCCCGACCTCATCCCGGATCTCTGGGATGGTGAGAATGAATCCGAGCCCGCCGAGCCGCATCATCGGACCAAGGATGATGGGTTGGATGAATGGGTGATTTCGTTTTGAAATATTGTGGACTGCACAAAGAGTGGAGAAAATCATGAAGATTTTGTTCGACAACCAGAATGCCCAAGAAATTCAATGCTACCTCTATGATTGCCTAAAGGCTGCTCATGCTAGAATGGTTAGCCTCGCTCACGATGGCAGCGAAAGTAAATACCCATGGAGAACTGGGGCAAAGCAAGTTAATGTGATTGGAGTTCGTGGGTTCCGCGAAGGAGTGGTAAGAACAAAAAACCTCAGGGGATTGATGGATGATACAATTTTTGTGGCCAGAATAAATCCACAAGGACAGAAGGAAGTGAAATCATTTATAGGGAGTCTCGATTATTCGTCTGGTAACGCCCCGATATTGATGGATGGCTGCCATCTGTATACATTTGGCTCTCATGGGAATGGCTATAAATTTGAGGTGAGTGATCCTGGGGATGATGAGTGTAAAAAAGCTTACTCGGAAGAAGATCTCTTTCCGAAGTCTTGTCGGAAAGTGAAGATGAAAAAGAATAAAGATGGCAAGGAAGAGCCTGATAAAGATGAAGCAGGAAATGTTGTCTTTGAAAAGGATGGCAGCGATAAATATGTCTTTGATGGAGATTTATATGCTGCATTGTCAGGCAAAGAAAAACAAGAGTTCAACGAGGAGCACAGATATTGTAAGTTGCCCGCAGGCCCCCCAAAAAGCAAAACCTATAGGGCACTTGTGAGTACGCATAGCCTTTATGTAGGGAGGGACGTGAACCAAGATAACGTGGTCAATCCCGGGGAAAAGTTGGGGTTGGAGGCTGGGACCGCAATCAATATCCATTATGGAGGCTCGGCCGACAAAGTCAAGCGAAATAGCGCTGGTTGCCAAGTCATCCAAGGGTGGGGCAAATATACCGAATTCATGAGGCTCCTGGAAAGTGACTCAAGCTTAGAAGGGGTCGCGGGAAATGAATTGGAGGCTAAGCCGAAATCGAATGGGACGGAAGAGATTGTTTACACTTTGATGGAAGGCGCTTTTTTTGAACATTTTCTGCAGTCGCAATCTTGTATGCCTGTGGGCGAACCAAGGTCGTTGGCATTCGGTACTATCCACCCTTTCGAGCACTTGGATACGGCCAATCGAGTGCAATCTCCCGCAAATAATGGACAGTTTCTAATTAGTGGCAACGCGCATTGGCACACAGGAGTTCACTTTGAAGTAGCTAATTCGCGAGAGAAAGTGCTTGCGGCTGTGGCGGGGGAAGTGATTGCCGCTCGCTTTGGAAGACCTTCTGGATCTGACCAAGATATTCCTTTTGGTAGTGCGAATTTTGTTTTGATGAGATGCCGATTTCACAGAATCGGGGAGCCGGTATTTCTTCTGTATATGAATTTAGGCGATTTTCCTGGTGGAATTGACTCGGTTAAGGATGTTCCTTGGCTAAATCGCGCGCGTAAGGAAAAGGACTTCAGGTTTCTTCCTGGGCGAGTCAAAAAGTTATCGGTACCTGTACTTCCTGGTGAATTGTTAGGCCTTCCTGGGAAGCTTGATGAGAATTTGGGGGTCCATTTTGAAGTTTTTTCGGCGGGGAATATATTTGAGCATGAGTTGAAGCCGCTGAATGTGGAGCGATCGGCAATCGAGAATGTGGTGCTTCCAGGGTTGCCTGGTGTATCAGCTTTCACAATTGTTGAATCGTCGCCTGGTAGTGCATATGCATTACCCGGGCAGCAAACTCGATTTTCTATTCTTAAGGTTGCAAATGGCGCAAGCTCAGAAAACCTGGCGAGGATTCGTTGGAAAATACGAGTGATTTCTGAGTCTGGCGAGCAATTGCAGAGTCCTTCAATGGTTCTGGATGAAAATGATCACTCTATTGATGTTGCGGTCCCAGAGGATGAGAGATTTCATTGGACGCAAATTGTTGCACAGCCATATTTGGAAGGGGGAACACCAGATCCTCGATGCACAATATATCGGTATATTTTCCCTTCAAAGCTAAGTCTCGTCTCAGATCTTCCACAGGACATTACTCTTAATGCAAAAAAGATTGCAGATTGTTTGTTGACTCATTTTCCATCGAAGTCTACGGTTAGGATTAGCATGGAAAATGCACAGACGTGTGCTGAAGTGTCCTCTGTAATGAAGAAAGATGTTATATGGTCAAAGGAGCATGACATTCGCAGATTGCTTGGTGGAATGATATTGTTCTCAAATACTCCTTGGAGTAATTCTGGCGGGGAGCTTAAAAAGAGATTGAGAATGAATGGATTTCGAGATGATTCCGCGATTATTCAGCCATATCAGTGGTGGGATGAGGCATTGGAGCGAAAAGTTCCGATACCAGCAGGCGCGAGGATTTACCAATTCAATCCTTTGAATTTTTTACGGTCACTTCCGGCGATCTCTGATTCCTTGCATTGGATGAATGAAAATTCGTTGATCATAGAAGGCAGTGGAGATGAAAGAGATCATTACAGCAAGGAGAAAGAAGTAAATCGGGCTCCTGATGCGGCAGGGGTGAGTCACATCATTGGAAATCACCCTGGCTTGAGTAGGGTTCCTGATCAGAAGGAATGGTGAAGTGTGACCTGGTAATTGCGACATACGATGACCCTAGGGATAGGGTTGTAAATATCCTTTCAGTAGGAAAGAGATTCTAATGCTGGCGCTCTCTATTGTGAATATGAGTATTTTGTTCGCCGTATCCGATAGCCAATTCCGTGGTGCTTCCATCGTTGTCGATGGTGTGAAGGGCATTGTCACCGCAAGTTCAGAGCGCCCATCTACCACTGGGGAATGGAGCATCCGAAACATCCTTGATGGTGATCCTAAAACAGCTTGGATGCCTGATAGCTCTGATGCAAAACCGTGGATTGAGTTTTCCTTCCCCCGAAAGGTTAGGATTCAAGGGGTAGCAACAAGAAATGGTTTGCATCGAACGCTTTCGGACCAAATGAATGCACGTCGTTTTCTGTGGCGGGCCTCAAGTAAAACGGATAGTGTAGAAGAAGTCAAGTCTTCTGTAAATAGCAGATACAGGTCCCGTGATGGTTGGGACACGGGGCAAGCATTTCATTGGGATGGCGCAACAGTCGCTTCACTGGATGACTATACAGTTAAATTATTCCCGGAATTTAAAAACAGTTACCTGTTTGCTTTTGATTCGCTTCGAAGTGGCACTTCACCTATTTATCAAGGTGTATCCCCGGTTGCCGTTTCTGATATTGTTCTTCTGGATGACTCGAAGAGGGGGCATCAGTGCGTTCCACGGGCCTTACGAATACTCGATTCGCGTTTTGGTCTGGATTCTGTAAGAAAATGGAATCCGCCGATTCAAAATCTTCGCCAAATTTCAACATGGAAAAAGAACCAATTTGACTGTGGGGAGTGCGTAGATGTCGTGCCTATGGAAGATCGGCTATACCACTTGCTCAATCGAGGTGCAAGGAGACGTGATTTATACGATCATTTTTTTCGATTGAAGCGAAAAGCATTTTATCCCAGGTCTCCATTTCATGTTTCTCACGAAAAGAATGGTTGTTGGCGAGCGACATTTCCTTTCTTTTACTGGGAAGGCGTTCCAGGGTATATTGAATCAAATCCAGTTGTAGAAGGATGTGGGGATGTGATCACAATGCTGCGGGTTGCCAATGGCATCTATCCAGAGCGTTCGCCAGAGATTGAGTACCTGAACTCAAAGGAGCAAATGAAAACTATCAAGGAGCCCGCACACGATCCGGATACTACTTCCGTACGTATTGGCAGCCAAACTTGGATGAAAAAGAATCTAACCAAGTCGCCAGTGGATTCTACTGCTCTTTGCTGGGGATTAACGCTGGATCAGGTTGGGAAGTGGAATAAGAATTGCGAAGAGTACGGGCGCTTGTATCCTGCTAAAGAAGCTCGCCGAATCTGTCCTGAGGGATGGCGCATGCCTTCTTGGCGGGAGTGGGCGAAATTGTTTGGGTATTTGAGCCAAGTGAAGGAAGGAAAAATCAATAAGGGGTTTCTCTGGTTTTGGCTGATGTCACCTGGGAAGTGGTATTCTGGAGAGCCTGGGATGGATCCACTCGGATTTTCGGCGAAATATTTTTCCAGACCACCAATAGGCCCTTATTTGCCTGCATACGAATATCCAACATTTATGGCTTCCGATCCATGGGGGTGGGCAAAAACGCCATGGAATGCGATGCCATGGGTCTACGGAATCGTGATAGACATGGAGCATTTTCCTAAAAGTCTAAATGACTCGTTTAGCGATATTGATCCAAAGGAAAAGCCGCCGGATATTCCATCGGACTGGGAGCCAGCTTTGGACTACGCACCTGTTCGGTGCTTGAAAAATGAGTGACTTCACCATGGCCGCTTGCCCTATTTCACGTTCTGTCATTGGACGCATCGAGGAATTGGCCAACTGTCTGGGGCCATACACGCGCGGCTGCGTGGTGAGCATTCTGGACACTTACAAGAAGACAGAACGCAACATGGCTGGCTTGGGCGTGAAGGTGCTGGCTGCATCGATACTTTCCCCAGATTGAACGTTTTCCCGGGGTGGGACCATTGAGTGTGAGATCCTGTCCGCTCGCCTCCTTCGCCGATGAGAGCCCTGCCAAGTCGATCATGATCGAGTCAGACCTTGGATCATGGCGCCAAGCATACAATCAGGACCTCCTTGTCCAGGGAGTGTGATCTTGATCACAGATTTTTTCCGCGCGATTGCCCATATTCTCTTCAGAACAAAACGGTGACAAAAATTGGGTCACCACGCAAGCGCCTCTGAACACCGAACGGGGATCTCGTCAGCCGTCCTGGGAGAATTTTTTCGTGAATCGAACGATCCACCATATCCTGCGAATATCCATCCATGCCAGGAGGTGTCTCATGAACCATTGAGGTGTAAATAGCTCCTTGAATCAATCAACATGAATCCGATTGCCATGGTGGCGATCGGGTAATCTTCGTCATAAAAACACAAAGGACCTTCGAATGTTTTCTCGCTATCTTACGGCCCTCGGGCTTGTGGCATCTGTTCTTTCATTGACTGCCGAGGCGCAAACGCCTGTTGCAACATCAAACCTTCTAATCAATCGTGCGGATGGGAGTGATGGAAGTGATCAAACCCAAATTTTTAGAGCAGACCCGGCTGAAAATCAGGGAGAGCTTCGTCTGCAAATAGGTGATGATGGTTCAGATGACGTGTTCAACATCGGATATAGATATTGGGCTTCCGGAGAGTGGATTTCTAATTTTAAATTCCGGGCTGATGGAAACGCCACATTTCGCGGCAATCTAGGCTTGGGAGTTGATAACCCAGCTTACAAATTGGATGTCAATGGAAAGGCGTTGTTTCGGGAAAATATCGACGTAAGAGGTAACGCAAGCATAGGTTATAAAATCGTCTTTCCGGACGCAGGTAATAGATGGGATGGCCGTACTGATTCTGGTGAAGTTTCGATTATGAGATTCTATGAAGGATCAAAGGCTCTTGCACAGGGATTGGCTGTAAAGCTGGCGAGCAACTGGGATGGATATAAGTGGGCGAATTCATACTTTGGGGTTACGGATGTTTACCCGGAGGATGGTCGAAATCCGCGCCTTTTATGGAGTGTAAATAATAAAGGGGATGAGGCTGCGCGAAGCATTTCTTCGAGAACTACGATCGCTGCTACGGGTGATATTTCAACTTCGGCAAAACTGATAGCCAAAGGCGACATTTCGACGCAAGGAAAGGTGATTGCGACGGGCGATATTTCGACGCAAGGAAAGGTGATTGCGACGAGCGACATCTCTACGAATGGAAATTTGTTCGCGAAGGGCCGATTGTACGTTGGAACAGCCGGATGGTCTATTTCGGCACCGGATTACGTTTTTGATGAAGGCTATTCGCTTCTTCCGATTGATTCTGTGATTTCGTACGTGAAAACGAACAAGCACCTCCCGGGCGTGCCGTCGGCCAAGGAAATGGAGACGGCTGAAAAGCAGGATCTGGTGGAAATGAACATGCTTCTGCTGAAGAAGATGGAAGAAATGACATTGTATATCGGTGAGCTGAATGCTCGTGTGTCGAAGATGGAAAAGAATGCAGATCGTGAGGTGAAATAATGAGTTTCGCCCGCATAAAATGGACGTGTACAACGCTTTTCCTTTCGCTTGCGGTTACAGCCTGGGCGAAGAGCGAAAAGAAGGTGGGGAGGATTCTTCCACACGGGATTTCCTCTCGGGAGGTTCTTTCCTGGAAGGCCACTGGCCCCCGTGGCAGCGGGAACGAATTCTGGCTTTTCACCAACTCGCAATCTGGCGGTGTTCCCATTGAAGAAATGGCAAAAGCGGCGGGCTTTTCTGCGGATGGAGCCTCCAAGACCGATGAAGGGTTCATTTATAAAGTCACCCTTTCGAAGCCATTATCAGAAGTCTTTGACTCCTTGAAGCGGTTCCCGGCATTCTACAACCTGGAACCTGTGAGCAAAGCCGATGAGGTGGATCCGAACATCGCCTACAAATGGAAGCGAAAGCAAAATCCATCATTTGCTCAAAATGTTGAGGATATGGTTCAAGTTCGTGTTCGGCGAGATTTGGCACATGGTGGACAGTTGCTTGGAGCGTTTTGCGAAAATGCAGGTTTGGATTCTTGTGAGCTGCTGGATTCTGGCTCAACGGTTCAAGGAAAGCTGAACATCCAGAATCTTCAGAGGCTGCTTCAAGACCCGACAGTGAAACGTGTCGAGGAGGTGAGTAAACCAGGCCTGCCGCAAATGGATGTTGCCCGATCCTTGATTGGAGTGAACCAGTTGCAGTCCAATCTTGATCTTTCAACCTATGGCGCTCCTGGGGCGCAGAGCTTGACGGATCAATGGAATTTGGGGAAAGAAAATACTGGTGAAGGAATTGTTATTGGGATTTCCGACAATCCAATTGATTCCACGCATCCAGATTTTCGCGAAGGGGGGAAGTTGAGGGCTTATACTGATTCACGAGACTCGGCGGCAACGACACGGCCAGGGTGGTGTGACGGTAGTAGAGCTGGCCCTAGTATACCGAATGAGTGTTTTTCTTATCAAGATGACTACATGGAAGCAATGCATGGGACCTTCGTTGCAGGAGTTGCTGCCGGAAATGGTCAAAATAGTGAAGCGAGAGGAGGGCAAAGATTCCAGTGGAGAGGTGTCGCTCCAAAGGCAATGATTGCTTCCTTCCGTCGTGAGTATCTGCCGATGTTGGGTGATGTCAATAATCACTCCCATTTGACTAGTCTGACCTACACAGTGAATAGTCAGAATGTTGATCGATATATCGCAAATCACTCCGGCCTAGAAATCACCGGCAATGAGGGGAATGTCTATGTTGTGGCTGCTGGAAATTCCGGTTGGGTATCGCAGAAGGGAAGAAAAGAAATTGGCTATTTTACCTCACATGCCTTTGCAAAAAATGCGATCACAGTTGCTGCCAGTATAAAGGATGTTAAGGCTCGGGCAAGCTTTTCCAGTATGGGGCCAATGGCGGATGGTCGAATTGGGATTGATGTACTTGCTCCTGGAAAAGGGAAAAAACCACAAATGAGCTGTCCGCTTCGGGCTGAATTTGACTATTTCAGAATCACAAATTCAGGAGGCATAAAGACAGTGGGGGCAGAGGCGATGAATTGGGATTTTCTCAAATCTAATGATGGGTGGTTCCAAAGTACCCCAATAAGCGGTGGAACGTGGAGAAATGTCGATACGACAGTGGACGGATATCTTCGTGGAGAAGGAACTGGTGTTCCAACATGGCGGAAAATGTTTTTGAAGGAAGGCAAAGTGAGCACTGATGATGTTCTTGAGTATAGGGTTCGCTTGACTCCTCTTGATGTGTGCATTCAAAATGGCGCGGTTATTTACAGCACATTAATCAATTTTTTTGGAACGGTCCAGAGCCCAAACCCGAAAAACGGCATCGTGTCAGAGCTGCATGTCGGCGATTGGATTGATGTGAGGGTTCCAATTGGTAAAAAGGTTTTAAGCTGGGAAAACTGGATTGGGATTGGTATAAAGTTGGAGGAGGGAGATCAAATTGTCACAGCAAATGGAGGAGCGTATCTTCCAACTTGGGGGTCATCGATCGCCGCGCCTGTTGTTTCAGGAGTTGTAGCATTAATGCTTCAGCAGCACAAAATCAATAACGAGTTTTGGTGGGCGAAGGAAGGGAAAGGGCAAAACATTCACAACTCTCCATTTTGGAGCTCAACAGCCAGAGGGGTATTGATTCACACAGCAGAAGATATCGCTGATACCGCTCCTGGTGCATATGAGGTGCCAAATCCTGACTTTGTTGCTAATGACTCAATCTATAGTAAAAACCTGCCGAGAGAGAAACTTTTACCAGTTTCGACCGTCGGTCCGGATTGGGCTACGGGATATGGACTGATCAATGCGAAGAAAGCGGTAGAATATATCAAAGAGACAAAATTTCTTCAAAGAACCCTGCCGCAAGGGAAGTCAGATACTTTTGAAATTCTGATGCCTTCAGGGCAGTCAACCTATAGAGCGACCATTGCGTGGGATGATCCTCCGATGGCTAACCCTGAACCTCAACCAGATACGACTGATGGGCACTTCTATCGAAACCCTCTTGTGAATGATTTGGATCTCACAATGGTCTCGCCAACCGGCAAAGTCTTCTATCCTTGGGTGCTTGATTTTGACAAGATCAAGTCTCCCACGGGATTTAAAACTAAGGGGATTGAAAATCATCTATCACAAGCCCTCATTCTCGCGAATCCAGCGAAAAGAACCGGGCCGGATCGTTTGAATAACGTGGAGGTGGTAGACCTCGATAATCCTGTCCCTGGGAAATGGAAGGTGATCGTAAAAGCCCATACGATCAACAGTGCGCTTTCCAAGCAGGACTATAGCCTGATTGGGGAAGGCATCAACACCTCAGGTCTTGAGGTCAAGGATGCTTCAGGAAAGGTCCTCAGCATTGGCTTGGACGGGAATCTTCAATCCAAGGGGTGCACGTGGGGTCAGGTGGTGGCACCCAAGATGGCCTGGCAAAATGCGTCCAGTCAAGGCGTGTCGTTTAGTCGGAATGCTGGTGTATCTGTCGCCATCCCCAATGCAAACCAGAAGTCTTGGCTCCAAACGCCCTCCAACACAAGTGCTGGCATGGTGGTGCGTAACTCTCGAGGGGAGGTGGTCTCCTTGATGAGTTCGAGTGGAGCCCTCACCGTTGGAGGAACGGCAACCTGCAATACGGGGATGTAAGGTCTCGTTCGTAAGGCAATATCAAATGGGGGAGGGTTGGTCGCTCACGACCATCCTCCCCTCAAAAACAAAAAGCCCCCGACCCAGTCATCCTAGGCCGAGGGCTTTCCTCACTCACGCTTTTCGCTCCCCGTAAGCCCATCGGCTCGGGAGAGCGGGGGACTTATTCCTCCTCGCCTTCTTCTTCCTTCAGGAATTCCTGGAATTCGCGGACGGTGGCGATGTATTCCTCGGTCATGTCGGTCTTGGCGCGCAGCTGTTCCAACACGGCGTGCGTCTGATCCGCGGTCAGGCTCAAGCGGGCTTGCTTGTTGAGCTTGCTCTTGGCGCCCCACTTCTTGGCCAGCTCCGGAGTCACTTCGATGGAGTCTTGGGGCGAGAAGAAGCGCATCTCGTTGGAGTACAGCGCCCAGCAGTTGTCCATCTCGAAATAGCGCGAGAGGAGTTCGTCCGCCGTGCCGGTGCGCAGCGCCCACTTGCGCAGGTGCAGCTTCTTGACGTCGCGGATCTTGTCGATGCGCATGTAGCCCACGAGCAGGAACTTGCCCTTGTAGGCTTCCGACAACCCTTCGTAGAAGGTGCCGAACAGGATGTAGCGCTTCTTGTTCTTGACCAGCGAGTTGCGCAGTTGGACTTGCGAAGGGCCCACCAAGCCGAACGTGCCGGTCTCGTAGTTGGGCTCCGTTTGCTGGCCCTTCTTGAACTCGTCCAGGGCGTCCCGGACGGGCATGGTCGCCTCTCGGCTGGTATTAATGTGGATCAGGACGCCTTCGTCTTTCCCGCGGAAGTCCTGCCAAAGGGAAAGGTCGATTTCAGTTCTGGGCATAGGTGAACTCCTGCCAAGCTGCCGGAAGAGCATTCCTCCGGCAATGGAGATGGGCCACTTATGTGGCCGGAAAATAGAGGTCCAGGGCCAAAATGGCATTTTGGACGTCGCTTCGGTCCACAAGATAGCAAGAGTCCCGGGCCTTGGGAAAGGCGATCTGCTTTTGGACCTTTCTGTCCATATGGTCTGCAAGTTGTTGGCTGCTCTTGGGTTGCTCACCAATCTGGCCTCGGCTGGGGCTGCCCCCCAGCTTCCGGACACCACCCTGGCTTCGGCCTACCGGATCCTCCAAGCCCTGCCGCAAGGCACACTGCCTCAGCGGACCGAAGTGGCCAGCCGGGCCCTGTTGGGACGGCCTTACCTGCTGGGCCCCCTGGGGGAAGGCGATTCCCTGAAGGGAGAGGCCAAGCCCCGGTTTCGGATGGACGTGTTCGATTGCGTGACCTTTCTGGAGACCTCGCTGGCCCTGGCGTCGGCCACGGACACATCGAACTTGCTCGCCCACATGGACTCCATCCGTTACCGCTCGGGCGAGGTGGCCTGGCGCTGGCGCAACCACTTCACGGAAAGCGAATGGCTGGTTCGCAACGCCTCGCACCACAAGGTATTGCGCCTGGCTGGCGACACCATTTTGGAGCGTCGCCTGGACAGAAAAGCCTTCTACGGAAAGCGTGGGGTGGCGGTGGAAGACACCTTGGTGCATCTGCCGGTCTTGATGCGTGCCAAAGCCATCGAGCGGTTTTCCAAGCCTTCGGATTCCACCCGCTTGCGGGCGGTGGGACTGGTGGGCAAGGTGGATGGGTATCCGGTCTTGCATGTGGGATTTCTTTCGGAGAAGGCCGGAGCCGTGCCGGTGTTCCGGCATGCCTCCCAGGCGGGGACGGTTCGTGAGCAGACCTTGGCCGCGTACTTGCAGGAAAAGCCCAAGTTCATCGCGGTGATGGTGTGGGAGGTCGTTCCCTGATCCACGAAGTGGTCGGTTGGATCCCCTGGGCGGTCTACGCTGCCCTGGCTTTGCTGCATGCCCGCCGATGGTTTTCTTCCGTTCCTGCCGAGGCCACCGAATACCGGCTTTGGCGGGTGGGCGGGGTCGCGGTCCACGGAGTGCTGTTCTTGTTCACCGCTTGGGAGCAGCAGAGACTTCCCTTCGGGACCATGTGGGAAGCGCTCTCGCTGGCCATGTTGGTGCTGGCCGGAAGCTATCTGCTCCTGGAACACCTTGCCCGCTCTTCCGCGCTGGCCGCGCCATTTTTCACGTTGGCCGCCTTTGGAAGCGGGCTTTCCGTGGCCAACCACGAACCACCTCGCTGGCCCATCCATGTTCAGTCCGCATGGTTCGCATCGCACGTGACCTGCGGGGTGGCGGGATTGGCCTTCCTGATGGCGGCGGGCTTGCTGGCGGCGGCTTGGCTCTTGCAGTACAGGGAATTGCGCGCGCGCCGGTTCGGTCGGCTCTCGCAGCGCCTGCCGGATCTGGCGACCTTGGATCGCTTGTTCTTGGCCGCCTCCATCGTGGGGACCGCGACGCTTTTTGTCGGGGGGCTGCTGGGGGTGTTCTGGATGGTGTCCCAGGGGCGGGAGCTCCACACGGTGCTCCCCAAGTTCACCATGGTTCTGATCACGGTCCTCTGGAACCTGGTGTTGCAGGCTTTGCGGCGGCGCGACGCCTTTTCCATCCGCACCGCGGCCTGGATGGGTTTTGTGGGAATCCTTCCCGTGGGCGTGGTGGTGTGGGTGGGTGCCGGTGGCTACTGAGCGGCCTGTTTTCCATGCCGGTGCCGCAGGGGTTTCCTGGAAGACCGCACCCGCGGAACTTCGCGATCGATGCTTGCTTCCACCGGAGCGCGCCGATCAGCTGACCCTGGCCATTCGCTCGCGGGGTGCGCGCGAGGTGGTGGTGCTTTCCACGTGCAATCGTGTGGAGGTTTGGACCGCTTCGGAAGACCCCGAGCGCACCGCCCTCCAGGTGCTGGACGTCTGGAGCGAGGTCTGCGGGTTGGAGCCGGGCTGGACGGATCGTGCCTATGTGCATCACCACGAAGCTGCGGTGGAGCACATCTATCGCGTGGCCGCTTCGGTGGACTCCCTGGTGTTGGGCGAAACCCAGATCCCCAGTCAAGTGCGGCTTGCCTGGGAGCGCTGCCGCGACGCTGGCCAATGCGGATTCTTCTTGGGCAAGCTCGTGCAAGGGGCGTTGACTGCCTCCAAGCGGGTGCGTTCCCAAACCCGGCTGGGCGAAGGGGCGTTGTCGGTGGCAGGAGCCGCGGTCGATCTGGCTCGCAAGATCTCCGGCAACGTCGAGCGGCTCACGGTGGGTATCGTCGGGGCGGGAGAAATGGCCGAACTTGCCCTGTCCGGGTTCGTGCGCGCGGGTGCCCGCAAGTTCGTGTACGCCAATCGCACGCCGGAAAACCTGCGCCGGTTCACCACGCTGCACCCCGGGCGCATCGAAGGATTGGGCGCTTTGGACAAGGTGCTGGCCGAATGCGACGTGGTGGTGGCCGCCACGGGATCGCCAGGTTTTGTCATCACCCATCCGCTGGCCGCGCTTGCCATGCGGGGCCGCCGCCGACCGTTGTTCCTGCTGGACATCGCCGCGCCGCGCGACATCGATCCCGAGGTGGTCCGCTGTCCTGGCGTGTTCCTGTACGGAATCGACGATCTGGAACAGGTGGTGGACAAAAATCGTCTCTCGCGCGGAGGCGAGGCCCAGGTGGCGGAAACCATGCTCGCCACGGAAGTGGAGCGGTTCCGGATCTGGTGGCGTTCGTTGGCGGTGGTGCCGGTCTTGGCACAGGTGCGCGACCAGATGCACGCGGTGGCGCAGGCGGAAGTGGACCGGTTCCACCACCGGGTGCGCCAGGCACACACGGACGAGGATCTGCGCATGGAGCTGCAGGATTTCGCCCAGGCCTTGGCCAACAAATTCCTGCACCCTCCCACCGTGGGGGCCCGGCGCGCCGCCGCCGAAGGACGCGAGCTGGAAGTGGCCGCGGCGTTGCGCGAACTGTTCCTGCATGGAGACGCGACATGACAAATTCTGCTGTTTTGCGGGCCGGGACCCGTGGCTCCCTGCTGGCCTGGACCCAGGCTGGTTGGGCGGCCGATCGTTTGATGGAACACCACGCGGGGTTGTCGGTGGAACGCGTGCGCATCGAAACCCGAGGCGACAAGGACCAACACACCCCGTTGGCGACCCTGCCCGGAACGGGATTGTTCGTGAAAGAATTGGAGGCCGCTCTGGTGGCGGGTGAGGTGGATTTTGCCATCCATTCGCTGAAGGATGTGCCGTTTGAAACCGCTCCCGGCTGCGAGCTCCACTACATCGCGCGGGAAGACGCCCGCGATGCGCTGATCGGGCCACATGGATCCTTGGAGGCGCTTCCGCAGGGCGCTCAGGTGGGAACCGGGTCGCCGCGTCGGATCGCGCAATTGCGCCACGCCCGGCCGGACCTGCAATTTTCCGATCTGCGCGGGAACCTCGACACCCGCCTACGACGCCTGGAAGAAGGCCGATTCGACGCCATCGTGCTGGCCTGTGCGGGCTTGGAACGCCTGGGCTGGGGTAGCCGCATTTCGCACCGGCTGGATCCGGAAGTCTGCCTGCCGGCCTTCGGTCAGGGAATCCTGGCTTTGGAGTGCCGGACGGATCGCACCGATGTGAGTCAAATGTTGTCTGCCGCCTGCGATCCTTCCGTGCGCCCTTGCGCCCAGGCGGAGCGTGAATTGATGCGCGCCCTGGGTGGCGGATGCAAGCTCGCCTTGGCCGCCTTGGCGACGGTGGATGCAGGCACCTTGCTGTTGCGCGGTCTGGTGGGCGACCACCACGATGGTCGCGTGGTGCGCGATCGCTGGGAAGGCCCGGTGGAGCAATCGCTGGCGGGCGCGGTGGAACTGGCCGAACGCTTGCGGGCGGCGGCCTCTCGGGAGGGGATCTCCATTGGCTGAACGGATTTTGGCGGTGGTGCGCAGTGCCGAACCGGACGAACGACGATCGGTGGATGGCTGGGATGTGCGGCAGATCGTGGTTTGCCAGCAGGAGTCCATCGAGATCGATGCCGCGCGTCTGGAAAAGGCCTTGGAAGGCGTGCAAGCCTTGGCGGTGACCAGTCCGCGCGCCGCGCTGTGGCTGGATGGTCGAACGGAATCTGTCTTTCGTGATCTTCCCGTGCTGACCGCCGGGGAGCGCACCGCGTCGTTTCTGCCGGGCTGGAACACCTTTGTTCCGCCCGAGGGTGCGGTGGGAGGCCGGGCGGTGGCCGCCTTGGCCGGATCGGAAGGGATCTCCAAGCTCCTGTTCACCGGGGCCTCGGAAACGGCCGGCACCCTCGAGGAAGCCTGCCGTGAGGCGGGGATCCAGTGCGAACATCTGGCCGTCTACAAGACACGTTTTGTCGATTCGATCCCGCATGCGGACCTCGAGGCCTTGCGTGGCGCGACGGCGGTTGCCTTCTTGGCGCCCTCGGCGGTGGACGCCCTGGTGCGCTTGCGGCCGGACGTGGTGCTGGAATTGGCCCGCCGTCCCACCACGGCAGCGGGTGAGAAAACCCTGGCGGCGTTGCGTCGGTGGGGATGGCAGGATGTGCGCGAGGCCGAAGGTCCCGCGTTGGAAGAACTGGCCGCGGCGGTCGACGACCCCGTGTCCGCGACGGAAGGATAGGCGATGGATTCCAAACAGTGGTTCGAACGCGCACGCGCCGTGATTCCCGGAGGCGTCCATTCGCCCGTGCGGGCCTTTGGCAACGTGGGTTGCGATCCGTTCTACGTAGCGTCCGCCCAGGGCGCACGCTTGCGCACGGTGGAGGGGCGCGAGCTGGTGGATTGGGTGGGATCTTGGGGCCCCATGATTTTGGGACACAATCCGTCGTGCGTGGTGGAGGCCATCCAAGGCGCCTTGGCACGTGGGACCTCCTATGGAGCGTGTTCGGTGCCGGAGGTGGAACTCTCCGAGGCCATCCGTGAGCGCATGCCCTGGATGGAACGGGTGCGCTTGGTGAGTTCCGGCACGGAAGCCACCATGTCTGCCTTGCGACTGGCGCGCGGTGCTACCGGGCGCTCCGCGTTCATCAAGTTCCGCGGCTGCTACCACGGACATGGCGATTCCTTTTTGGTGGCGGCAGGATCCGGTGCGCTCACCCACGGGCATCCCTCCAGCCCCGGTGTGACGGCCAGCACCGCGGCAGACACCTTGATCGCCGAATTCAATGATCTGGATTCCGTCCGCGCTGCCTTTGCTGCCCGGCCCAAGGACGTGAGTTGCGTGTTCGTGGAACCGGTTCCGGGCAACATGGGCGTGATCCCGCCGGAACCGGGCTTCCTGGAAGGTTTGCGGGAGCTGTGCGACCAGGATGGCGCGTTGCTGGTGTTCGACGAAGTCATGACGGGATTCCGATTGGGGCGCTCTGGCGCGGCGGGGCGCTTTGGCATCCGGCCCGACCTGGTGACCTTGGGGAAGATCATCGGCGGGGGATTGCCCCTGGCGGCTTTCGGGGGTCGTGCCGATCTGATGGAAAAACTGAGTCCCTTGGGGCCCGTGTACCAGGCAGGCACGCTATCTGGAAACCCACTGGCTTGTGCGGCGGGACTGGCGTTGCTGAATGCCCTGGATGACTCTACGTACTCGATGTTGGAAGCCAAAGGGAAGCGGCTGGAAGAACGGCTCCTGCCCAAGATCGCGGGCGCCCCGGTGGTGTTCCAGCGGGTGGGCTCCATGGCAACGCTATTTTGCCATCCCACCGCCGTGCGCACCTATGCGGAAGTCGCCGCTTGCGACCGCGAGGCCTTCGCCAAACTCTTTCGATTCCTGCTGGAACGGGGGCATTTCCTCCCGCCCGCCCAATTCGAGGCGTTCTTCCTCTCCGTGGCCCATTCCGATGCGGATCTCGATTCCCTTGCCGACGACCTCGCCGCAGGGGTAGCATCTACCTTTGGGTTGAACTGAACCGATACAGTCGCCTTCGCGACTCAGGATGCGTACCCGATCCCGGGAGTGGATCAAAACTCCGGGGTCACCGGAGTCAAGGAGTCGACCATGCGTTTGCTGAAAGTCCTATCCGCCCTAGTGCTCGCGGGCTCACTGGCTGCCTCGGCGGCTTCCATCGTGGAACGGCGAGGAGCCATCAAGACCGCCGGCGCCAAGATCGTCGACCAATCCGGCAAGCAAATCCAGCTCACGGGAATGAGTCTGTATTGGAGCACCTGGGGAGGCGAGGCCTACTACAACAAGGGGACCGTTGATTGGTTGGTGCGGGATTGGAAGGTCAACGTCGTCCGGGCGGCGATCGCGGTGGAGGCGACGGGCGGGTACCTCTATCCGAGTTCTCAGCGGGCCCAGTTGAAGAACTTGGCGGCGGTGGTGGATGCTGCTGTCGCCAACGGGATCTATGTGATCATCGATTACCACTCCCATCAAGCCAATAAAAACACGGACACCGCGGTGAAGTTTTTCGAGACCGTGGCGCAAAAGTACGGCGATCTTCCCAACGTGATCTTCGAGATCTGGAACGAGCCGGATACCAGTACCTGGAGAGTGAACTACGAGTGGTCGGAGATCAAAACCTATGCGGAGAGGGTGATTCCGGTCATCCGCAAGTATTCCAACAATTTGGTGATTGTGGGGACTCCGAGTTGGTCGGCGGATATCCAAAGCCCCGCTGATGATCCGCTCGACGCGACGCTATACCAGAATATTGGTTACACCTATCATTTCTATGCGTGTACTCACGCCGCAAACAGCGTGGGAGATCTTTTCACAAAAGTTCCAGTCTTCATCACCGAGTGGGGATCGACGGGAGCGGATGGAGGCAAGAATGGCATTACTTGCCTAACCCCCTCCTCCTCCACGCAAAAAGATGTCACGACTTGGTTTAAGAATAAAATTGATCCGAACAAGATTTCTTCCCTGAACTGGTCGGTGCACAATCTCAAGGAGGCTTCCGCGGCCCTGGCGGGGCTCTCCGGGCCGGAGGGCGGTTGGGATACCCTGACTGGTCTTTCCGCCAGCGGCATCTGGGTGCGCAACATGATCCGTCAGCATTGCTTCTCGGATTCCACCACCTGTCCTTGGCTGGGGGACACGCTGGTTCCCAAGGTCCACGAAATTCCCGCGGCGATCTCCGCCGTGGACTATGCTGCCCAGGGCGGAACCCTCAAGGCGACGGATCCTGTTGGTGGACAAATTCTGGTCAACGTCGGCAGCGGCGACAACGTCAGCTACCGGGTCCATGTTTCCTCCGCCGACAGCCTTGCCTTCCGGCTGCGTCTGCAGTCTGTCGTCAGCGCGACCATTTCCGTGTCGGTGGATGGAGTCGTCGTCGATTCCATCCTCGTGCGGCCCACGGGCGATCGTTGGGCCTGGTTCCAGGGGTTGAGCCTGCCCAAGGTGGACACCGGCATCCATGAGATCTCCTTGCAGTTCGGGACCTCCGTCAAAAGCGCGTTCCAGATCTCCACCCTGGACGTCAAAAAGCAGGGCGCCAAGGTCCAGGCCCTTCCGGCCATGCTGGATCTTTCCGCCTTCCGCAAGTTGACCAATGTTGGACTTGGTTCGGACAACGATTCGGGACCGCTGTTCCTGCACAATTTCCTGACGGGCTCGCAGGCACAATACGCGATCGAGGTACCCAGCACCGACAGCTTCGAGCTCCAGGTCGTGGCGGTGAACCTGACCGGCAAGCCCGCTTCGGTGATCTTGAAGACCACCAAGAACCTGCTCCTGAACAGGAACCTGGACACGTTGGAAATCCCCACCGACGGCAAGAGCACCTTGCTCAAGTCGAAGATCGCCTTCGCCACCGCGGGACTTCAGTACATCCAGTTCGTCGGGGAGGGGATCAGCGATCCCGGTGTGTATGTCGCGGAAGTCGGGATCGGCAAGGCGGTGGGCATCAAGGCCCATTCCATCCGCGCCGGGACCGTTCCTTCGCTGCGCCGCATCGGCAGCCGCATCGTGCTGGACCTGACCGGATCGACCGGGACCGCCAAAGTGCAGGTGGTGGGTGCGGACGGCAGACAGATTCTGACGCAGAATGTGGAAGCCGGTGCGCTGGTCGGATTGGATCTGCCCCGCACGCTGCGCCCGCAGTGGGTGCGCGTCGGCGGCACAGCCAACACCGTCCTGTCGGTTCCGCCCGGGTTCTGATCCGGACACCAGAAGATTGAACCGAAAGGCCTGCCTCCGAGATCCGGAGACAGGCCTTTTTTTATTGGGCCCGCACCGAATCCAGCGCGATGCGCAAGGCGGAGCGGTGTTGAGCGAAGGACTTGGAGGGGCCTCCGGCCTCGGCGACCAGGATCTTCTTTCCGCGCGGCGAGGTGGCCACCAGGTAGGACGATTCCCGTCCTTCCACCGTGAGCCTCGTTTCGTAGCCCGCTGCGGGAAGGCCTTCCCAACGAAGCGGGAAGCTGTCCACCACCAGGTGCCCGTGTTGTTCCAGGTGGTGGCGAAGCGACGCCTTCCAGAAGGCGAGATCGGCCACGGGTTGGTCGTCCAACATCCGTACCCGCCAAACCAGTTCGTCCGGGCTCACGGCCACGGATTTGTCACTGGTGGCCTCGAAGCTCGCGAAGCCCGCCGGAGAAGGAGCCTTCAAGGTTGCGCATCCGCACAGGAGCAGCAAGGGGAACAGGAATTTGGTCTTCATGGGGACTCCTCCCGCAACGGTTGCAGGCCGGTCTGATTGATCCAGTCGAAGGGCGAAGGGCGAGGCAGCGTGGAGGTCGGTCCCCCCAGTTGTCCCACCCGAACGGTCAGATCCGCCCAGCGGGCGCGCGACAATTCCCGTCCCAGTTCGCCGCGCAGATTCCCGATCTCCACGGCGAGGTTCGCCCCCAGCCGCTCCACGTCCCGCAGCTGGTAGGAGCTGTTGGAGGAGTCGACCAGCGCCACGTAGGCGCGCAAAAGCGTGTCCCGGGAGGCGATGGAGACCTTCAAGTCGGAGATGCGTTCGGACAGATCCTGTACGGACAGGGAGTAGTCGACCCGCTTGGCCAGGGTCCAGGTCCAGCGGGAGAAGGATTCCAGCGAATCGGTGGGGATGCGCACCGAAACCGAATAGTCGTCGCGGTTGGAGAGCCACCCGCCCACGGCCTGGGCACGCAACAGGATCCGATCTGCCACGGAATCCGGTTGGGTGCATTCCAGTGAGACCTCCACCTGCCGATGGGTGGCGGAGGGGCCGGGTGCGGAGGGCGATAGGAGAGCGATCACGGCAAGGAGGTTCATGGCTTGGACTCCTGAAGCATGCGGCGGAAGGCGGGGCCGAGTTGGCGGTCGCTGGCGACGCTCATCCTGGCTTGGACCACTTCCACCCGTTTGTCTGTGGTGCGCACGGCGATCCACCAGACCGATCCGTCCGGCTGGACGGGTGGGAGGCGCGCGACCGACCACTGGGCCACCGTGGATGTATCCGCAGGCAGGAACCCTTCGCCGCGGTAATGCGAAATCGCCGATCGCCAGAAGCGGGCGTCGCCCAGAGGTCGGTTGGGAACCGAAAAGGACGCGACGACCGACCCGTCCGCCGAAGCCGCCTGCCACACCGGATCATCGGAGCCACTTGGGGTCGTGGAGACGAATTCTGACGTCATCCCCAGTGGATTGGCCTTGGAATCCCAGTAGATCCGGCCGGGGTTGGATTCGTTGAACAAGCTGGTGATCCAGTACATGGATGCCGGCGGCACCGCCTTGCGGGCGGCGGGTGTCTGCAGCGGGGTCGCATCCAATTCCAAGGTGGAAAGCTGCACGCGCTTGCGCAGCAATGCCGACCGGGCCTCCAGTCGGGCGATCTCCTCCGAGACGCGTCGGATCTCCTGCAGGAGGCTTGCGCGCTCGTTGATCTTGGTCTCGCGCTGCAGGATGGACTTGAGCTTGGAAAGCTGGGTCCGGCGCAGTTGCAGTTCCAGATCGGTGCTCTCCACCGCCTCGGTCACGTCCTCGGCGCTTTTTCGGGAAGAGACCACCTTGCCGAGGGTTTTCACCGTCTGGAAC
Organism: Fibrobacterota bacterium; assembly: GCA_016699655.1. Taxonomy (GTDB): domain Bacteria; phylum Fibrobacterota; class Fibrobacteria; order UBA5070; family UBA5070; genus UBA5070. Next base: position 5,687,949 of record CP064986.1, on the reverse strand, counting down.
AACTGTTCGAACCGTTGCACCGGAACGCGCAGCACCAGATGCCTGCCTCGGCGCGATTCCACGTAGCCGTCCAGGGCCACCACGCGCCGTTCGGCGGAATCCAGCAAGGCGTCCGGCTCCAAGCTCGCCAGTTGGATCCAGCCTTGGTAGGCGATCAAACGGGCGGAGACGGCCGGACTGCCTGGAGATTTGGGAGAGCTCGGCTTTTCTCCAACCGGTGCCAGAATCGGAGCGGGCAAAGGTGGGGGGGCGGAGGTGGGGGCCCTTCGAATTCCGCGGAGGCGCTCGTCGCATTGTCCATCCGCATGGACTCTACGGCCTGGGCGTAGGCGATGTCCGCGGCGCCCAGAACGACGTTCTGCGAAGGCACGGCGCGAGCGCTGCCCTTGAAGGATTTCCCCGGTGGGGGCGGCGGAGGCGACGAGGATTCCTTGGCGGAACCCGCGCAGCCCCAAAGGAGGGAAGCCGCGACGAAGGCGGCTATACGGAGATTTCGGCGCATGGTCATGGTGGCCAATGTAAGGAAAATGAAACCATGTGCGTCGATCGGCTCAGTCCAAGGGATCTTCCGGGGGTTGATCCAGGTCGGAAATCAGCTTGCGGAGGTCGGAAAGCGCGATGGGCTTGGTCAGAAATCCGTCCATTCCCGCGTCCAGGCACTGGTGACGTTCTTCGTCCAGTGCGCTGGCGGTCAACGCCCAGATCGGCACGCGAACGCCTCGCTCGCGCAAGCGTCGGGTGGCCTCCAATCCGTCCATTTCCGGCATATGGACATCCATCAGCACCAGGTCCCAGGTCTCCCGCTCGATCTCGTCAAGGGCGCGCAGACCGTTGGACACCACTTTGACTTCGCAGTTCAATTTCCGCAACAGGCCGCGCACCACCTGCTGGTTGACGGGGTTGTCCTCCGCCACAAGGATCCTCACCAGAGCGTCGGGATGGCGGCTGGGACTGGAGCCCGCGCCGTTGGATCGGGAATTGGCGGTTGGCTGGCAATGCCCGACAGGAAACGACAAACAGAATTCCGAGCCTGCGCCGGGTTCGGAACGGACCAGTTCGATGTCCCCTCCCATCAATCTCGCCAGGCTCCGGGAAATGGTCAATCCCAGGCCGGTTCCGCCGTAGAGCCTCGTGGTGGATCCATCCACCTGGGAGAACGCGTCCCAGATCCGCCCCTTGGCGCTGGCAGGGATCCCGCTGCCCGTGTCGCGGACACGAATCTTCCAGTTGCGGGGTTCCTCGTCGTCCATGGAACTCTTGATTTCCACCGAGCCCGCCGCGGTGAACTTGATCGCGTTGGAGGCGAGGTTGGTCACGATCTGTCGGATGCGGACCGGATCGCCCAGCACCGCCTCCGGAGTGGGAGACGTCCAGCTCGCCGAAAATTCCAAGCCCTTGGCGGAGGCCAGGGGAGCCAGCATTCCCCGGATTCCGTCCAGGAGCGCGGCCGGATCCAACGGAATCCACTCCAAGGACATCCGTCCTGCCTCGATCTTGGAGAGATCCAGCACATCGCCCACCAGATCCCGCAAGCCTTCGCCGCTTTGGCGCAAGGTCACGGCCATGCCGCGTTGGGCGGAGGAGAGCTCGGTGTCCAGGAGCAGTTCCGTCATTCCCAGGATGCCGTTGAGGGGCGTGCGGATCTCGTGGCTGGTGTTGGCCAAAAAACGGCTCTTGGCCTGGTTGGCTTCTCGGGCTTCTTCCAGGGAATGGCGGGTGGTTTCCATCGCCTCCACCAGTCGCTGAGACAACGACTTGAGCGCCCTGCCCAGTCGACCGATCTCGTCCGGTCCCTGGTGGACGGAGTAGGCGGAAAGATTGCCTTCCCGCAGGCTGTCGATGGTGTCCGCGAGATCTTCCAGAGGCCGGATCACCTTTCCGGTCTGCCGGACCATCGCAATGATCGTCCCCAGCGAGGCCAGAGCGAAGAAGACCAGCACGACAGAAACCGTCCGTCGAGCCGGCGCCAGGATCTCGACCATGCGGACTTCCCTGGCCAGGACATCTCCGTTGCGGGAAAGGTGGGTCCAACAGATGATGTTCCTGGAATGGCGGACGCCTTCGACGGCGTATTCCGCGCTCCCGGCCGATTGCGCGGCGATCCGCAGGTGCACGTGCGCGGGCAGCCGGGAGGGGAGTCCCTGGCAGGACGCCTGGCCTTGCGGGCACCGCAGGAGGATCGCGCCCTCCGGGGCCGCCTGCCACAAATTGTCCAGAGAGCTTGCCACGCCCGCCTGCCGCAAGCCTTCGGCCAGCCGGGAAAAACGCTCCAGCTCCCGGAGGTTGGCGTCCTTGGCACTGTCGATGTCGTGGAAGGCCAGCACCGCGGAAGACCCGAGGACCGCCAACAGCTGAAAGCCCAAGGCGGGAGGAAGCAGATGGGTGAGCCACGTGGTGCGCAGCCTGGAAGCGGATTTGGCCCTGGCGAGCCTTTGACGGACCAGGACCAGCAGGAACAAGGCGGCCACCACTGGAAGCAGCGGGCTGGTGATGCTCCATCCCAGATGCACGATCTGCCAAGTCAGGGCAAGGCAGGGAAGCGTCACCCAGGCCATCGGGACCAACGCATCGCGCAAGGCGTCCAGAGTGGGGCGCAACGGGCGTTGGGCCAGGTCTCGGGGATGGATCAGCGTCCAGCCGCCCCAAGCGGCGAGGGTCGCGAACAACAGGTCTTCGAACCGTGCCGTCAGCAAGAGCTCGGGAAAGATTCCGATCGTGCGATCCAGGAGGATGTCGCCGATCAGCAACACGATGAATCCGAGCCCCAGGATGCGATAGGCCTGGGTCGAGGCCTTCCGGGCGGGGCCTCGCACCAGCTGCTTGATCACCAGGGAAAGGATGCAGAACTCGATGACCGGGTAGAGCAGGGTCGGGAGGAGATCGCCCAGAGGGAGATCCTGGCGCTGCATGGCCGGTCCGATCACCTGCGTGCCGTACACGGAACCCGCAGCGAGCACCGCGATCGCGAGGTCCAGACCGGAGAGGAGTCGGGAGGAATTCTCCTCGCTTTGGCGAGGAAACCGCAGACTTCCCGAGAACCCGATCGCGACGGCCAGGACGTAGAAGATGTCGTAGAGGTTGACGGGACCGATCCGCGCCACGGTGAATGCCTGGCTGGAAACGCCAAACGCCCAGCAGACCAGGGCGACGGCGACTTGCTTCCACGCGCGGTTTTCGTTTCCGGAGGTGAGCTTGGAGCCCCGCCACAAGAGGACGGCCCCCCAAGTGGCGACTCCACCGGCAAGGATCCGCAGGGAATCCAGCGCGCCGTGCATGTCCAGGGATACCACCGCCAAGACCGCCAAGCACCAGCTGCCGATCAGCACGGGCCACCGGGACTTTTTGACGAGCAGGTCGATCACCCACACAGGGTACACTAGCCAGGGAAATCCCACAAGCCAAGCGTGAAGTCCTGTTCCAGTTCGATTGCACACGTTGCAAAGGGATTGCAGAGATCTTTCAGAGGCGGATTTCAGGGCAGATTCACCCCTGAAGCGATGAACGCAATCGGATGGAGTCCCAAATTTTCAAATACCTGATCTCGAGGTTCCTGAGGTCCTCCGGGCGTTCCCACCTGCTGGCCTTCGCCAAAGGAATCCTGCATCTGGGAAGGCCTGCTCCGGTGATGTTTCCGCCCGAGCTTTTGGAACAGGGTGTTTTGGTGGCGGTTTCCGGTTTGGCCAACACCCTGGCCATCCAGAGCAATCCCGATTGGGTGTGGCCCGCCTGGGTGGAGCGGCAGACCGATCCCGACGACCCGGCCTTCGTGCCCACCGGCTTGAACCTGATCATGACCAACCTCACCCTGCGCAACTGGACGTCCATCGGGGTGCATGGATCTTCCCGGGAAGCCATGGTGGATCCCGTGGGGATGCTCACCCCCCGCGCTTGGGGGTGGTCGATCCTTCCCACGCTGGAAGGCACCCAGCCTCTCCCCAAGATCCGCCAAGGCATCGTGCAGGGACTGGTTCCGGGGATCGGCACGGGCGTGCGGACTTCGGCTCCGACCACCCTGGGACTTGCCTGGGAATGCGAGGCGATCGCCGCCGAGGTGGAGGGGCACGAGTCCATCGTGTTCACCACCAAACTGGTCAACCGGACATCGGCGGACATCGAGTGCCGACCGGGCTTTTCGTTTCGCCCCTACAATCCGTTGGGCTTCAGTCCCATCGGTTCGATCGCCGTGGAGCCGGGTCGGATCCGCATCGATGGGGAACTGGCGGCGGTGTTCCCTGTGGCGGCCGACCAAGTCCTGGTCTCCGATCGCGAGCATGGCGACCCCATGGGGCGCACGGGCGCGGGCTTGGCGGTGTCCAGCCTCCGGTCCCGTTCGGGCATGGCCTGCGCGAGCGCGACCTGGAACGCGAACGTCCCCGCGGGAGGGCAGTGGAGCGCGACGGTCGTCGTGCCGCTGGAAAGGGCCAGCGGGCTGCGCAGGGTCGGGGAAAACGCCCTCTCGCACGCCCTCGAGCGGGCGCTGGCGATCTCCAGGAGGGAAGTCGCCAAGGGCACGAGCCTGACGGTGCCGGATCCTGTCATCCAGCGGGGATGGAACGGCGTGCGCGCGCGGCTGCATGCCTTCGACGACGGCGACCGCTTCACGCCGGGCACGTTCCTGTACCACGAACATTGGTTCCGCGACGGCGCGTTCCTCGCCCTGGGGTTCGAAAACGCGGGCAGGGGGGACCGGGTGGCGCCCAAGCACGGCCTGCTGGCCGAGCGCCAGACGCGCGACGGGTTCTTCCAGAGCCAGACGGGAGAGTGGGATTCCAACGGGCAGGCGATCTGGACCTTGGCCTTGCATCTGCGACGCGGCGGCGATGTCCGGCTGCTGGAAGAACACTGGGATCGCGTCCGGCGAGGTGCCGGATGGATCGTGCGACAGCGGCTGTCCACCAAAAAAGGGAAGTCCTGGCACGAAGGGCTTTTGCCCGCGGGGTTCTCCGCGGAACACTTCGGTCCCAACGACCATTTCTTCTGGGACAATTTCTGGTCCATCGCGGGCCTGGAATCGGCGGCCTGGATGGCATCGGTCCTGGGGCGCGGATCGATCCGGGATTCCCTCCTGGAGGAGGCGAACCAATACCGGGTCGATCTCGAGTCGGCCATCTCCAGGGCCAGCCAGGGGCAGGGCGGGGCGCTTCCCTGCTCGCCGTACCGGCGCATGGACGCGGCCGCGGTGGGGAACCTGGTGGCCGTCTGTCCGTTGGGGGTGGTCCCTGCAGACTCGTCCTGGATCCGGCCGACCTTGGCTCATATCGATCGCGCCTGCATGCGCGACGGCCTGTTCTTCCAGTCGATCGTGCACACCGGGTACAACCCGTACCTGTCCGTGCAGGTCGGGCGTGCGCGTCTGGCGGTGGGGGACGACAAGGGGTGCATGGAGGTGCTCCAGGCCTTGGCGAAGAGCGCGAGTTCCACCTGGTGCTGGCCGGAGGCCATCCATCCCCGCACGCGCGGCGGATGCATGGGCGACGGCGACCACGGCTGGGCCGCTGCGGAGTTCCTGTCCCTTGTGCGACAAATTCTGGTTCGCGAGGTCCCGGGCGGGCTCGAGCTCTGCTCGGGGGTTCCCCGGGATTGGCTCGTGCCCGGCGGGATCCGCCTGGGCGGCGCGACCACAGACCATGGCCGTCTGGATCTGGAAGTCGGCCTGCACCAGGACGAGGTCGTGGTATCCTGGCATCTGCTCAGGTGCCCCCTCCAGGAGCCTGGAACGCTGACGCTTTCCCTTCCCGACGCCGACGGAAAACGCGTGCGGCACGTACTTCCCGCTTCCTCCGGACGGATCCGCCTGGAAGCCGACACACTTTCCTTGCGAGGACGATGATGGACCACCAAAACGGAAACGCCGCCACATTCCGACGGAATCTGGCCGAAGAACTCGAGAACACCCTCGTGCGAGGGCAGAGTCTGATCCCGGACGCCGAAGCCCTGCGGATGGATCTCCACTGCCACGACCGCAATTCCGACAAGCCCGACGAACGGCTCGGGCGGATGCTGGGCGTTCCGGAAACCTGGGTGTCCACCGATGAGCTCCTGGCCACCCTGCGCCAGAACGGGACGGATCTTGTCACGGTGACCAACCACAACAACGCCCGGACCTGCTGGGAGCTCCTGGACAAGGGCATGGATGTGCTTCCCGGGGCGGAATTCACCTGTACCCTGAGCGATTTCGAGGTGGGGGTCCACGTCCTGGCCTACGGGTTCACCCCCGCGCAGGAAGAGCGCATGATCGCGCTGCGCCGGGACATCTACCGGTTCGTGGACTACTGCTCGGACCAGGACATCCCGACCGTGCTCGCCCACCCCCTGCAGTTCCACAGCCCCAAGGGTCTTCCTCCGATGGAGGTGATGGATCGGTTGGGACTCCTGTTCGAGCGTTTCGAGGTGGTCAACGGCCAGCGCGACGCGTGGCAGAACGTGCTGACGGCAAGCTGGGTGGACGCGATGGACGAGGAGGAGATCCGCGCGATGGCCCGGCGCGCCAAGCAGCCCGTGGACCTGTTCGTGCGCCGCCCCTTCCGCAAGATGACCACCGGAGGGTCGGACGACCACATGGCGATGTACGCGGGATCCACCGGAACCCTGCTGCATGTCCCGGATCTCGCCAGGTTGCGCGCGCAAGGTCGCAAGCCGACCGCTCTGGCCTTGGAGGCCTTGCGCAACGGGCAGCTCGCCCCGTACGGGGGCGCCAACGAGGAAGAGAAGCTCGCCGCGGCATTGCTGGACTATTTCTGTCAAGTGGTGCTGCACATGGAGGATCCGGGACTGTTGCGGATCCTTTTGCACAAGGGCGAGACTTCCGAAAAATTCCTGGCGCTGGGCATCGCCAACGGAGCCATGGAGCTGCGCCGCCACCGGGTGACGATGCGCTTTCTGCAGATGGTCCACGACGCCTTGCGGGGGAAGTCTCCCGGCATCCTGGCCCAGTTGGCCACCAGCCGCGATTTCCGGCCGCTGGTGCGGATCCTCGACGGCGTCGCCAAGGCCCGCCGGAAGGGGTCGGTCGAGCTCGCGCGGCATGTGGACCAGGCGCTTCCGGACCTGTTCAGCCAGCTTGGACGGATATTGTCCAGTCGGATCCAGGGAAAGTCCTTCCAGATCGGGGGATTTCTCGGAAGCCTCGGGGGGCCTGGTTCCGAAAACCTCCTCTCCAAGCTCGAACTCCCCGCCCACCTGCGTTCGCTGGCGGGCACCGAGCCGCAGAAGAAGGATGCGAAATCCCCCGATCTCGCGCGATTGGTCGACGGCCTGCCCTATCCGTTCCTGGCCGCCTCGGTGATCGCCGGATCCCAGTACGCGGCCGCACGGGTGCTGCACGAGAAACGCCCCTTTCTCGACGCCTTCTCCCGGCGCTTGGGAAAACACGTCCATCCGCGGCGAGCCCTTTGGCTCACGGACACGTTCGGCGACAAGAACGGCGTGAGCACCGTGCTCACCCAGATGCTCCAAGAAATCCGCAAACGCGATCTGCCGATCGATCTTCTCGTGGTTTCGCCGGATCTCGAGGAGGGGCCGAACCTGCGCGTGGTGCGGCCGGTGGCGAGCTTCGAGCACCCGAACCATCCCCAAACCATCCGGATCCCCGATCTGATCGCCGTCCAGAAATTGTTCCACCGCGGCGGGTACGATCGGGTGATCTGCTCCACCGAAGGGCCGATGGGCTGGGTGGGGTTGTATCTGCGCAACGCCTTCGAGGTGCCGGCGTGGTTTTTCGCGCACACCGATTGGATGGATTTCGCCCGTCGCACGCTGGGATGGGACCACGCGTCCCTTTCCCGACTTCGGCGCATCCTGCGGGTGTTCTACCGCGGATGGGACGGGGTGTTCGTGCTCAATTCGGAAATGGAGAAGTGGCTGGCGAGCGAACAGATGGGCATCCAGCCCGAACGACTGCATCGCACCGCCCATTGGCCGGATCCCGCCTTCGCACCCCAGCCCAGCCAGCGGGAGACACTTTTTCCAGGGATTGCTCCGGGCGAGAAGGTCCTCTTGTTCGCAGGCAGATTGTCGGAGGAAAAGGGCGTGTTGGAATTGCCGAGCCTCCTGCAGCGGTTGCGCGAGCGGGGAATCCCTTCTCGTTTGGCCTTCGCCGGGGTCGGTCCCATGGAGCAGAGGCTGCGCGAACTGGTCCCGGACGCGTGGTTTCTGGGATGGTGCGACAAGGCTCGGCTTGCGTCCGCCTATTGTTCTTCGGATTTCCTGGTTTTCCCCTCCCGGTTCGATACCTTCGGCTGCGTGATCGTGGAGGCGATGGCCTGTGGTCTACCCGTGGCGGCCTATGCGACCCAAGGTCCGGGCGACATCGTCCAGCCGGGGAAAAACGGGGTATTGGTCAAGGGTTCGGCGGAGATGTCCCAGCAACTTGCGCAGATTCTCCCGGATTCCGTTCGGTGCGATTTCCTGCGTGCAGGCGCTTTGGAGAGGGCCAATTCGTACGATGTGGAGGGGATCCTCAATCGGTTCCTGGAAGATCTGGGGTTGGCCAACGGCGCGCAGGCAAGGAATCGAACCCCGAATCAGGGCTCTCCCGACCTGTTTTCCGAATTGGTCGGCCTGATGAGCGATGCTTGAGGCTGGGTGATCTCCCGCGACAGTGGGCTTGAGGAGAGGTACATTGGAGCGTTCCCCCTCAAACCATTATCGATGACCCAACCGCAGCCAGGGAGTTGAAATGACCTCGGAGAAAAAAGGATTCATCCAACGAGTCGCGGAGTCCTACGTCAGGATCAGCAGCCGCTCGCCCTGGATGACGCTTGGAGTCCTGCTCCTGGTCACGTTGGGGATGGGTTTCTTCGCCGCCCAGATCCGCATCCGCACGGACTTGCGTCTGTTGCTGCCCTCGGACGCCACCTCGGTGAAGGCCTTGGGGTTGTCCGAGAAGCGCATGGGCTCCACGGACTTTTTCACCATCGCTTTCGAAGACTCCTCCATGGAGAAGGTGGGACGCTTCCAAAAGGCCCTCGCCGACAGTCTCGAGCGGTGGAAGGAAGCCCAGTGGGTCCAGTACGACGAGGACCAGAAATTCTTCGAGCGCCATGCCCTGATCTACCTGCCCGCCGACCAGTTGACCAACCTGGAAGCGCGCTTGAAGTCGATGGCCAAGGAATCCAAGTCCAAGAACGTGATGGACATGGACCTGTTGAGCGATGACGACGAAGGGGAGCAAGCTCCGCCGGACATGGAAGGATGGCCTGATCGCATGGCCATCTACAAGCAGGGCATCCCGATGGACATCGTCGAGGGCCTGCTCGGCGAACTGGACAAGGCCAACGCTCCCAAGGCAACCGATCCTGCCGGTACGGACTCCGGCAAGCTCGCCGAAGTCGCCGCCCCGGCCGCTCCCGCCCCTGTGTTGCCCGATTCGCTCCAGGACCGGATGATCGGCTACCACGAGGAGCGGGGCAAATGGGTGGGCGTGGTGATGGCGCAACTGCGTACGCCTTCCACCGAAGCCCAGTTCGCCACCGAGGCCAAGGAGTACGGCGAACGGACTTGTCTGAAGGTCCAGCAGGCCACCGGAATCACCATCCATTCCTCCGTGGTGGGGGCCTATCGGGATCCTTCCTCCGAGATCGAGGAAATCAACGCCGACATGTGGATCTCCTCGGTGGTGGCCATCACCCTGATCCTCGGCCTGCTGATCTTCTACATGCGCCGACCGGCCAACGTGCTGGTGGTGTTCGTTCCGCTGTTGGTTTCGATGGTCTGGATGATGGGCGCCGCGGACATCGTCTACGGCCGACTCACCGTCCTGACCTCGTTCGTGTTGGCGCTTTTGTCCGGCTTGGGGATCGAATACGGCATCCACATCTACTCGCGATGGATGGAGGAGCGCCGCGCCGGAGCCGATCCGGAAGAGGCCATGGGAATCAGCCTATCCCGCACGGGGCGTTCGCTGATTTCCGCCATGGTGGCCTCCATCACCTGCATGCTCGCCTTGCAGGTGGGCCATTTCCAGGGGTTCAAGGAATTCGGCATCGTCGTTTCGATGGGAATCTTCCTGGCGTTCCTCTCCGCTCTTACCGTCCTGCCGCCGCTGTTGTTCGCGATGCTGCGCATCGGCCGCATGGCTGCGCAAAAGCAGATGAAGATCCTGAGCTGGCTCGCCCCTTCCGATACCCACTTGGAAGGCGCCGTGTTGGTTCCTTCCTGGACCTGGTCGCGCAAGACCATGGTCGTCTGCTTTTCCATCGCCGCCGTTGCCACGGTGTTTTTCGCCGCCAATCCGGGCGTTTCCTTCGAAGACGACTTTGCCAACCTTCGTGGCGGCAAGGGGCGCTTCGAGTGGCTGTCCGGCAAGATCAAGGCTCTGACCCAGGATCCCGAGGCGGTGGCCAAGCAGCAACAGCAAAGAATCAGCTACGGACGCGCGGTGGGCAAGGGCAAGAACACCACGCCCTCGGTGGTCATGGCCGAATCCGAATCCCAGATGCGCGAGATCCACGACACCCTCGGGGCTCGGTTCGGCACACCCGCGGATTCGATGCTCAAAAGCTTCGTCACCATCCAATCGTTCGTGCCGCGACCCGAGGTGCAAGCCCAACGAAAGGAGATCCTGGAGCGGATCAAGGTCATCCTGGACACGGAGAAATTCACGGCGTTGAACGCCGAGCAGAAGGCCAAGCTCAAGATGCTGCGGCAGTTCGCCGATTGCGACACCTTCGGCTTCGATTCCCTGCCCACCTACGCTCGCCGATTCATGACGGAAACCGACGGAAGCCACGGCAAGTTCGGATTCATCTACGCCGACATGCGCGAAAGCGATGCGGTCGAATCCCGCAAGTTCCAACTGCGCAACGGCGAATTCAAGACCTCCACGGGAGTCGCTCCGGTGGCATCCTCCGGCTTCATCTACGCCGACGTGGTCCAGATGGTCAAGGAGGACGTGAGGCGTCTTGCGATCGCCGTGTTCCTGTTCCTGTCCGTGATCGTGTTCCTGGACACCCGCTCCTGGCGGGGGCTGGTGGTGAACATGGCCTATGTGACCATGATCGCGGTGTGGACGATCGGTGCGATGGGGTGGTTCGGGCTCAAGCTGGGCATGTTCAACATCGTGGTCATCCCCGCCTTGTTGTCCAACACCGTGGACGCCACCATGCACCTTTACCATCGGCGCATGGAGCTGGGGGCCGGCAAGATCTCCGAGATCTACCACACCTCCGGGTCGTCGGTGCTGGCGGGAACCTTGACCAACGCGTTCGGCTTCCTTGCCTTGATCGTGGTGGCCCACCAGGGGCTGAACACCATCGGCATGCTCGCCTGCCTCGGCTACACCGCCGGGATCCTGATCATGTTCCTGGCGATGCCCTTCCTGCTGGAAGTGGTCTGCCCCAAGGCTCCCCAGACTGGCCACGGCGACGCCTGAGTCGCGTTCGCCTCGGAACCGACAACCCAAGGATCGCTTCTCGTGCATCCTGAACTGAACCTGGTCACCACCATCGCCGCCGCTCTCGGGCTGGCGCTGGTGATCGGTTTTTTCGCGGCCAAGCTTCGGCTTCCGCCGTTGGTGGGCTACCTGATCGCCGGGATCCTCCTTGGGCCGGCGACTCCGGGCTACATCGCGGACGTGGCCATCGCGGGGCAACTGGCTGAAATCGGCGTGATGCTTCTCATGTTCGGCGTGGGGTTGCATTTCTCGCTCAAGGACCTGCTCCAGGTGCGGCGGATCGTGGTGCCGGGAGCGCTTTTGCAGATGGCGATCTCCACCGCCGCGGGGTTCGCGTTGGCGCAATGGTGGGGATGGAGCAGCGGGGCCGCGCTGATCTTCGGCTTGTCGATTTCCGTCGCCTCGACGGTGGTGCTCCTGAAGGCCCTGGAGTCACGGGGCATCCTCGAGACGGTCAACGGCCGCATCGCGGTGGGCTGGCTGGTGGTGGAAGATCTCGCCATGGTGCTTGTGCTGGTGCTGATGCCCCCGTTGGCCAAATCGATGTCGGGCGATTCCTCCAGCATTTCCGCTTCGGAGATCCTCGTGACGGTGTCGTTGGCCGTCGTGTTCATCGCCTTGATGCTGGTGCTGGGTCGGAGGTTGTTCCCATGGATCCTGTGGCAGGTGTCCAAGACCGGTTCCCGCGAGCTGTTCACCCTCTGCGTGGTCGCCATCGCCGTCGGGATCGCCTACGGTTCGTCCCGCCTGTTCGGGGTTTCCTTCGCGCTGGGCGCATTTTTCGCGGGGATGGTCCTGCGCGAATCCGAATTGAGCCACCGGGCCGCCGAGGAATCCCTGCCTCTTCGCGACGCGTTTTCCGTCCTGTTCTTCGTTTCCGTGGGCATGTTGTTCGATCCTCGGATTCTCCTGGATCATCCCTTCCAGGTCCTGGCGGTCCTGGCTCTGATCATGGTGTTCAACGGATTGGTCACCACGGGAATCATCCTGGCCTTCCGCTATCCGCTGAACACCGCGCTGACGGTCGGTGCCGGCACCGCCCAGATCGGGGAGTTTTCCTTCGTGCTGGTGGCCATGGGGGTGGCCATGGGGGTCTTGCCGACCGAGGGCCAGAGCCTCGTGCTGGGGGCGGCCATCCTCTCCATCGCCGGAAACCAGTTCATGTTCCGGGCCACCGGCCCCATCCTGGCCTGGGTCCGGCGCAAATCCCGCCTGGCCCGCATCCTGGAGCGCCCCGCCGATCCGCTGGCGATGCTGCCGAATTCCACGGATCGTCAATTCTTGTCTGGCCAGGTGGTCCTGGTGGGGTATCGGGGGGTGGGCGAGACGATCCATGCGCGCCTGAAGACCCAAGGAATCCGATGCGTGGTGGTGGATCCCAATCGCGAGCTGGTGGAGGAATTGCGGCGCGACGGAAACCCGGCGGTCTCCGGCGATCCCGCCGATCCCATGGTCCTGGTCCAGGCGCACATCGCCCGGGCGGGGATGCTCCTGGTGGCCTCTTCGGATCCGGTGGATCTTCGCCAGATGGTCCAGATCGCAAAGACCTTGAACCCGAAGATCGAGATCGCCCTGCGCAGCGAAAACCGGGAGGAGGCGAGATTCCTCGCCTCCGAAAATGCCGGCCGCGTGTTCGAGGCGGAGCGGGAATTGTCCGAGGCGATGGTCGTGCATGTGCTCGAGCGCTATGGCGCAGACCGGGAATCCAGCCAGAAAAGCACCTGATCCTTCCCGCTGACGGACGCTCCGGCCGTTGCGTTCATAGCGAGAGCGAGACCCTCCAGGCGAGGTCAGACCATCCCGTGGCCGCGGAAACGGGGATGGTGGTTCCGATGCTCCATTTGGCGAGGAAATCCCAGAGGGTCACGGTCTTCCAGGCGAGTTCCACATCGGCCACCTGGCTCACGTCCACGTCGGGTCCGCGCGTGGAGCCCTTCACGAGGGAGGGGCGGGCGAAATCGAGGGGCGGACGGATTCTGTCGAGTCTCGCGCCACCCTGGAGGCGGTGGATTTTGCTGGCGGGTCGGAGGTCGTTTTGTTCGGCCAAGGACATCGGCCGGACATCGGTCAGATGGCCCACCCGGAGCATGGGGTCCGCCACGGTCCATCCGCGTCGGGAAGTCAGCGGGATCCGCATCGGTGCGATGCCCAGGGGAATGCCTGCGGTCGCCTCGATCCTTCCCAGCGCCTTCGATTCGTGGCCATCCGGATCCATCCAGGCTCCGGTCAGCTGGGCTCCGAACAGGATCCGGCGCGAAAGGTGGTTGGCCAGCCTTGCGTGCGCCTCCACGAGCCAGGAATCGGGAACGATCCAATTCCTGTCGGAAGTCCAATTCCAAGCCCTGCCACCGACCAACGCCAATTCCATTCCGGAAAGGATGCCATGGCGTCCGGATTCGAAGTCGCGCCAGGACGACGCACACAGCCATCGATCGGTGGAACGCAACAATCCGTCCATGCCTTCTTCGATCCCATGGGCACCCAGGGCCAGGTCTTCGTGATCGTACCAAGTTTGGATGGAGGCCTGTCGGGTAAGCGCCAGCAGGGCGCCCAGCTCGTAGGTGGTGGATGTGAAGTAGGGGATGGTGTCGCCCTCGAAGATCGTGTCCAGACCAGGGTCGGTTCCTCGGATGTATTCGACGGTTGTCCGCATGCTGCCGTACGAAGCGTTGAGGATGGGGGTCCAGGCTTCCGACCGTGCATCGAGCACCAGCCCGAAATCGAGCGCGCCATTCTGCCTGGGGCCTGCCGCCTGGACCAGGGCGTTGGCTTCCAGGGTGTTTTCCATGGAGGAATTGGCCGTCAGGATCCCGCATTCCACAAAGCCCTTGGTTCCGATGCGAAACGGATCTTTCGGAGATTCCTTGGGCTGTCGCACTCCCGCGATGAACCCGTACCCCACCAGGGAGCCCGCCTCGGTCGGGTTCCCCTCGACGAGTCGTTGGCGACGGGGCATCGGCTGCGAGGCCGACGGCTGCGGTAGCGGAAGCGATTCGGCGAGTGGGCGGGTCTTCCCGTCGAAGTGGACAGGCACCTTGGTTGCGAGTTGTCCTTGGGCTTGGAACCGAAGCACGAGCAGGCTGTCCGGGGATAGCGGGAAGGGGGCGAAAGTCCCGCCCTCGAACCGGGCTTCCAGGCGTTCTTGGATCGAATCCCGGCTCATCGCCACCCACCGGCCCGAGTCCAGGGCGGAGTACCACAGCCTCCCGTCCCGCCAAAGGGGATCGCGTGCCTGGGAGGGAACGCCCGGGAGTCCGGTCCAGGCCCGGAGGCTGTCCAGGCCGATCAGACGGAATCCGTCAGATCCCATCGAGGTCGCCACGATGCGGCCGGATGGATCGCAGGCGACCTGGACCAGGTCGCCGCCAAGGTGGAGAGGCAGGCTCCTCAGCAACGCCCCCAGCGAATCCCGGATCTGGACGCGGTTTTCACCACCGTCGCGGGCGACCACCACGAAACCTTCCGGGTGGAAATCCGCATCCTGCACCCGCCCGTTTTCGGTGATTCTCTCCACCTCCCCCGAAGCGGTATGGAGGATCCAGAGGTCCCGGATGGTGCGACGATCCGCCCCCGTCCGTTCGTGGATGAAGGCTAGCCGTTTTCCGTCACCCGAAAGACGGATCCTGCCATGGACGGCGCGCTCGATCCGGCGCAGCCTTTTCCCATCGGATTCCCAGAGGGAGCCGTGGCCGAAGTCGTTGGAACGGCTCGAAACCAGCCAGATCCTCCCCTGGTCGTCTCCGACCGCACCGGATTCGTGGACCCAGCTCGCCGCCCGATCAGGCGGGGCCACCACCCGGCCCGGTTCGGTCGGCCAGGAAGGATCGCCGTGTCGAGCGGCCAGCGAACCCCTCCAGTCCGCCAGGAGCAGGGGGAACTTCCGTCCCATCGAGGTCTCGATGGCCGATCGCAATCCATCGCTTTTCCCGTCGCGAAGCAGTTTCGCGACATCGGAGTTGCCTTTGGCCACGACCCACCGGAGGAAGGAATAGCCTTGGTTGTAGATCAGCTCCGATTCCCGCGCGTCGCCCCAGAACGTGCGCAGAAGACCGTCGGGCAGCGTGCGGGAGGATTTCCACGCGACACGCTCCAGCAGATCGCGATGTGCATCCCAGGAGTCGTGCCCGCAGGATTCGGCTCCGAGCTGGGCGAGCCCTTCCGTCAGCCAGGCCTCGAGATCGTTCGGGCCGGCGACGGCGTCGATGTCGCCTTCGAATCCCTTCGATTCCGTCCGGGCGGCGAGTCCCAGGTACAGGAGGTGGCCGTCCTTCCCCAGCGCCCCGAGCGTGAAGAGGTGTCCAAGTTCGTGGGACAGGACGTTGCGGGTCCAATCGGAGCCGCCTCGGAGATCGAACGGCTCGGGAAGGAGCCATATGTTGACCCAGCCATTGGAGGCCAGCGCCCAGCCGTTGGCCTTGTCCTGCTCGTCGTGGAAGACGATCCTGATGCGCTCCTTGGGGCTGTATCCGGTCAAACTTGACAATTCGTGCCAAGACGATTCCGCCCAAGCGCCGAGCGAGTCCAGCTTGGCGGCCCTGGAGCGATCGATGAGCAGCTGGAAATGCGGAGTCTTCCGGAGGATTCGATCGACCCCCGGTGCCGCGCCGGAGAGGGTGGGAGAAAGAGCCAGCAGCAGGGCCGGGAGGTGGAGGGGCTTGGTAATCATGGCGCATGACGCTTTCATGGATCGCTTTGAGTGGGGGCTTCAAGCCCCGCTTCGCGTGACGGAATCGCTCAGAACGAGAAGCCGATCCCGAAATTCATGTCCAGATCGAATCCGTTCCTTCTGCCCGCATCGATATCGTCTCCGGAGAAACTCAAGTTCGAGTAGATGCCGCCGATGTCGGAATAGGAAACGACCCGTCCCCAAAGGTTGCGGGATCCGATATGCGCCCCGGCGAGGAATCCCTTTGTGGACGCTTGCCTTTCGTACCACAGGATCCTTCCCGTGGTCTCCCTTGGGCGGTGGAGATTCACGTAGACCCCACCGACAGCCGGTGCCGCGAAAAAGCCTTCGTGGCGGGTCCCGACGGGATAGATCCGATACGATGCCAGAAGTTGTCCACCAATGACCCGGGTTTTCGGAGGCATTTCACCATGGACCGCTTTGCCCTGGGTCACGGATCCGGCGATCAGCAGGGGTTGGAACGCGATCGATCCGGAGCCTTCGAGTTCCAGCTCCAGGGTGACGGGAATCTGCTGCGCGATGTCCATGCTCGCGGAGATCAACATGCTGGTGGGATGGAAATAGATCGCCTTCGTGCGAGGGGCGATGTGGCCCGGGCCGGGTTCGTCCGACGGGAGATTTTCCAGGGTTTCCGCCGTGGAATCCGGCTGGCTGGCAAGCGTCAGGGAAAGAAGCAGCGCGATGACGGAGGACAGATGCAAAGTGGAAACTCCAGATGAGGAACGCCATGAGAAGCTGGAGATGCATTCCCCGATCCGTCCTGTGGTTTGCGAAAAACTACCACGGGGCCCCCTGTTTGCCCAGGCTGCGTTCCTTGGGAACGTATGGTTCCCCCTGGCTCGTCAGGTCGGGGGAGTCCCTGGTCCGAATTCCTTGACCAGCATCGCGCGAAGATCCGCCAGTCCGATCGGCTTGGCGAGGAATCCATCCATGCCGGCCTCGATGCAGCGATCGAATTCGGCGTCGATGGCGCTGGCCGTGAGGGCCCAGATCTGCCCGTCGTAGCCGGCCTTTCGCAACTCCCTGGCCGCGGCGAGTCCGTCCATCCGGGGCATGTGGACGTCCATGAGGACGAGGTCGGGCCGTGTTTCCAGGGCGCAGGCCACCGCCGCCACGCCGTCTTCCACCAGCTGGGATCGGCACCCCAGGCGGTGGAGGAATCCGGCGATCACCTTCTGGTTCACGCTGTTGTCCTCGGCCACCAGGACGCGGAGCCCTTCGATCGTCTCCGGGGGATTCGACGCCGGCTCGGGAACCTCCGAAGAGGCCGAGGAGGATTCCACCAGCGGGACCTCCACCACGAACAGGCTGCCCTCGCCCACGGCCGAGCGGACCAGCGCCAGTTCGCCTCCCATCAGGCGGGCGAGGCTTCGCGAGATGGACAGGCCCAGGCCGGTCCCGCCGAACCGTCGCGTGGTGGATTCGTCGGCCTGCACGAACTCGTGCCAGATCTTGTCGTGGAATTGGGGGGCGATCCCCGGTCCGGTGTCCTCCACTTCGAAAACAAGTCGAGGTGCCGCTCCGCCGACCATGCGACCCCTCAGGGACACCGTTCCCTCCGAGGTGAACTTGATCGCGTTGGAAGCCAGGTTGGACAATATCTGACGAAGCCGCGACGGGTCGCCCACGGCCATCGCCTCCGGAGCGGATTCCCAGCTGGAAACCAGGGCCAGGCCCTTCGCGCGGGCGGTGGGTCCGAACAGGCCCGACACCTGGCCGATCAGGTCGGCGGGACGGAAATCGACGAACTCGATCGAGATGCGTTCGGCCTCGATCTTGGACAGATCCAGGATGTCCCCCACGAGATCGCGCAGATTGCGGGCGCTGGCCCGCAGATCGCCGACGAGCTCCATCTCGGCGCTTTGGAGGTCGCTGGAGGCCAGAAGCTCCGCCAAGCCGAGCACGCCGTTGAGAGGGGTGCGGATCTCGTGGCTCATGTTGGCCAAAAACCGGCTCTTGGCGACGCTCGCTTCCCTTGCCTTTTCCGCCAGTTCGCGCTGCTCCTGGAGCATCTGCGTCAGGCGCTCCACCATGGAATCCATCGCGCTGCCCAATCGGCCGACCTCGTCGATTCCGCTGACTCCCGTGCGCACGGAAAGATCTCCCTTCTGGACCTCGGAGGCCACGCGGGTGAGGGCTTCGAGAGGTTCGGACAAATTCCGCGCCTTGATGGAGATCATCCAGGTCGTGATCGCCGCGGCGCACAAGAACAGGAGCATGATCACCAAGCCGGCATCGCGCGCGACGGTCATGTAGACCGCCAGCGGGGCGGAAAGCACGAGGATCGAGCCTGGACGCGAATCGAGAGCGGTCCAGGCGAAGAGCCGTGGCGAGAGCGTCCCCGCGCTGGAATGGGTGGTGATCCCGCTGGGTTGGCTCCATTGGGCGGGGGCGATGCCGTAGGGAGGCGAGGATCGCGAAACGATCTTCCAGTCGGCGCGGCCATCGTGGACACGGCCCGAATCCAACGTCGTATCCGTCGCCTTGTCCAAGGTCCGCGACAAGCCGATGGCCTCCTGGAGCACGGAATCGGAGGCCACCTTCTGGAAGGTCACGCTCAGGATCAGGCAGATGCCGACCATCGCCAGAAGCTGGAAGCCCAGGATCGCGGGCAACAAGGACGCGAGCAATGCGCTGCGCAGGTCCGCTGCCAGACGGCGTTCGGCCACGCGTTGGCGCACCACCACGAGAAACGCCAGGATCCCCATGGCCACCAGCAGATCCCAGGCGGACCCGACACCCCCCACCAGAAGGATCCAGGCGAAGGCGAAACTCGGCATGGCCACCCAGGCCAAAGGGACGAGCGACTCGCGCAACGCGAGCCACCGGGATGGGGGTGCCGGTGCGTCGGATCGCCGGTTGGCCGCCCCTCGACTCGCCCAAAGCATGGCCAGCGCGAATCCCAGATTCGTGGCATGCAGGAGCTGTCGTTCCCATCCCCGATCCTGCCAGAAATTGAATTCCAGAAGGACGCTGCCCGCCAGCAAGCTTAAAAACCCGAGGGACGCCATCCGGTAGACAGGGCGCAACTCCCGCCGGGAGGGGCCTCGCACCACGAGGTCGACCGCCATCTGGAGAATGACGAATTCGACGATCGGATACAACAGGGTCAGGGCGAGCCGGGCGGGCGAATGGTGCTCCCACTCGCCGAGGTTGGGAACGATCACAAGATGCCAGAAAACGGCACCGGATGCGATCGCCGCGATGGCTTGGTCCAGCACCAGGACTCGTTTGGCTTTCGCCAACGCTTGGCCTGTGGGCAGGCGGGCCATTCCGACCACGGAACAAACGGCGGCGACCAGGAAAAAGAGGTCCGCAGGAGGGTAGGTGAGTTTGAACCGGCCCTGGAGCAGATCCACCAGATGCACCCCGATGCCGATGGTCCATGCCAACATGCCGATCGACAGGATGCGGAAGGCCGTTGTCTCCCGGTGCTCCAGCTTGCCACCGGCGCGCCACAGGATCAGGCTGGCCATGAACCCCGTGAAGGCGCAAGTGCTGCGGAGCGCGATCTCGAAGTGGATTCCCTGCAACCAGATCAAAGCGGCCATGCAAATGGCCACAGGTGCGCCAATGCACCAGTAGATAGGGTCTTTGCAGGAAATCATGCCGTCCCTGCTAGTGTAGCACTGTTCGTCGCGCAGCAGAAGGCTTGGCCGCCCTTAGGCGCCGGAAGAAAAACACCCCCTGGTCGGTGTGACCAGAGGGTGTAATCAGCAGAGCAGGAATCGAGAGGTGCCCGACAAGGTCAGATCGCGGGAGGAACCTGGGCGGTCACCTGGACGGAGGCCGCGTTGCGAAGCACCAGCACCAGTCCGGAGCGACCCAGCGGAGCGGTCATCTCGGCGGACTCGGAAGGTCCCTGGGAAGACAAGGAGCCCGAGCCGACTTCATGGCCGGTCAAGGTGCGAAGGGAATAGGAGTAACTGCCCTGTGGCAGACCGGCGACCTTCAGAAGGGATCCCGTCCGGGAGACCTGGACGTTGGCTCTGGTCAGGAACTTGGCTTCGTTCAAGATCGAGGAGCCGCCCTTCTGGACATCCATCGAAAGCTTCATGAAGTCGATCACGAACGAGCCGTCGCTTTCCTGCTGGATGGCGGTGCCGCCCTGGGTCACGGTCACAGCGTCTCCGAAGGTGGCGGCGGCGAGCTTTACGCGCAGCTTGACCACTTTGGGCATCTTGGGGTGGGGGGAGGTCCAAGTCAGCTTCCAAGGGCCGGAGCCGCTCGCGGTGACCGCGTCCATGACGAAATGCGCCCGGTAATACGCGCCCACGGTCGCATAGGGCGCGACCCACACCTTGGCCGCCACGGCGGCGTCCAGCATTTTCTTGTTGTCGGCCACCGTGAGGCTGTACTGGTCGGGGTTGGGGCCGACGTCGTGGACGATCGTGAGACCCCAGCTGTTGCCGGATTTGGCGCTATTGACCAGATTCACGCCGGGGGTCGGTGCGCCGGCGTTGATGATCAGTCCCTGGACATTCATCCAGTCGCCAGGCGCTTTGTCCCATGCGTAGGTTGCCTGTCCGCACCCACGGCCCATGAAGCTCTCCGCGCTCACGGAGGAGGTTCCGGCGACACTGCAGTTGGGGTAGGCGAAGGTGACTGCATCCACGGAAGGATCGAGCGCGCGCAGGGTCGAGGCCATCGACGAGACGTTCGAGTTCGACGGGGAACCGTGGTCGGAGGTGTGGTTGGCCAGCTCATGGCCATTCTTGGCGGCCTTGATCCAATCCGCCTTGGCCGAAGGGAAGCTGTACATGTTGGTGATGAAGAACGTCACTTTGATCCCCAAGCCATCCGCCTGGGGGATGAGGTTGGGGATTTGGGTGTTGCGCGCGTCGTCGTAGGTGAAGCTGAACGCGCCCGTGTTGCCGTTCCAGGGGACGGTGGTCACGGGGCCCGCCTGCGTGAGGGCGGCACTGGCCAGAACGATCAGGCTACCTGCTTGGAAACTTTTTCTGGGGTTCATGAATGGGCTCCTGGAAAGGTCAGATCCGGAATAAAAAAGGGCATACATCGAATGCGCTGCTGCAGCATTCGAAACGAAGGTGGATCGTGATCCGGGTGTATGGACGTTCCTTGGACGGATTGGGTACCGCCGTTTAAGATGCAAGTCTACGCAGAAAACCGTGGTTGGATGGGGCAATTTCTTGTTGTAAAAGCACTAACGCCCGCATCACCGCAAGTCGATGGGGGTGATCCCGTGCAATCGGATGTCGTCCAAGTAGATCTCGGTTCCACCCTGGGTGATGAAACTGAGATCCGTGACGGAATCGCGAACCGCCAGCCACCCCACATTGGAGGCGATCCCGTCGGCAGGATCGAGGTCTTGCGGTCGGATGCGATAGCGAGTCCAAGCCGTGTTCAAAGCGCGAGTCGTCCAGGATTTGGGGCCGCTGTTTCCTGTCAGGTGCTCGAAGGCCACCCGGACTTTTCCGTTGCCACGAGCCCAGAAAACCAGGGAATCCATGCCTCGCAGACTTCGGGGGCCGTTGAGAGGGGTCGCGACCACTCCATACTCGGGCGAAGGGGCTGTGTAGGTGAAGTGCATCGCTCGTCCAAGTCTTCCGCTGTCCGCGGCGACATTGGTGGGATTGGTATAGGTGTAGCCGATCACCGTCCCTGCGCGCCAGGAAGTGGGGAAGGGGAGTCTGGTGGTCGAGTTCGCATCCTCGAAGTCGTCGACCAGGACGGACGTGAGCCTCAGTCGCCAAGAGCTGGAAATCCCTTTCCACGTGCCCAGGGAATCAGACTTCGGAGCATTTGGCCCTAAACCCGATTGCATCAGAATCCGGGATCTGGCGAAGGGGAGGCGGAGATCTCGTTCGATGCGCACGCGAACGCTTCCCAGCTTGGAGCGCGCGTCCCAAAAGTGGATTTCAAAGGGGATCGAGGTCCCGTTCTCCCGCGCGAACCCCAGTCCTTTTCCGGTGGAATCGGAGTTGGAGAAGTCGAAGTTGGTTCGGTCCAATCGCACCGTGGTGACGGTGAGGCCTGTGTCGAAGATCAAATTCTCCCTCAGAAGCGAATCCACCGAAAGCGCTCTGGCGGATACCGAGTTTTCCGTTTCCATGGAGTTGCCGGCGGATCTGTCGAGGGCACACCCGGCAAGGGACAAGGCGATCGCCGCCCAGGCCGTGGACCGATGGGGCGTCATTTTTCCTCCAACGGTGGGGCCGGGGCCAGAGGGTGGAACGCCATCGACAACTGCATCACGCGATCCGGTCGTTGCGAGTCTTCCACTCGCTTCTGGATTTGACGACGGCATTCCCTCAGCATGACCCGGATGTCCTGAAAAGCCTCTTCATCCACGGCGAGAGCGAGTGTGGAAACGTCACGTTCCTCACGGCTGAACCGATCGAGCGAGTCCTTGGCGAGATCCAGCACCTGCTTTTGGTAGGACTTCACCGCGGCCGCGTGGGATTCCCCACCAGCGGTCAAGTGCGCATCGGTGAGCGTCAACCGACCCGAGGAAACCTTTTTCACCAGCCCGAGCTGATGCAGTTGATCCAGCGCTTTGCGGATTTCGGCGGGCGGGACCTTGGGGCGAAACCGATCGCCCATGATTTCCGGATTGGCCTTGCCGTCCAGGACTTCGATGAGGCATCGCGTGGCGACCACCCACCAATCGCGCAGAAAGGAAAGCTCTTCGACCTCCAACAGCTTTCTCTGCACATCGCGCAGAGCCAAAGCCTTTTCCAGGATCAGTTGCTTTTCCTTCTTGGCCTTGGTTCGGGCATAGGCCAGAAGGATTTGGAAGTATTCCGCCGCACGACCCGACAATTCCACGTACTCCAGAACTTGGGGAACGCATCGGGCTGGGAGGTGGAGGTCTTTTTGAAGCACTCGGAAGAGGTTGCTGGCATCCATCCCGACGTGCTGGGCCATGACCCGATACGAAAAAAGCGGAAACTCCGATTTTTTGCTCTCGTAAAAATCCTTCAGATACTCCCGGTAATCCAAGTAGTCGAAGACCGGAACCATGCTCACAGTCTACCCTGTTTGGCTCCATACATGGCCCCGCTCCCACCTTGAGAGTGTTGTCGAATGGACAACACCACTCCCGATACTATCGCCTCGCAGGACGCAAAGTCAAGCCACTCGAAAAATCTCCAAGGAGTTCGGTGCCAACCTTCAGGTTCTGTTTGCGATTCCCCCAAAAACAGAAAGGCCTTTCCAGCCGAAGGCGCAGGAAAGGCCAAAAAAGCGCCAGAACCTAAAATCGAGCGAGCGGGATGCAATCGAAGCGACCCGGATCCGAAGCCGTCCGCGTCGGGACGGCGAGCGGTCCGGGGAGCGAGAGTGCGCCCGCGCAGCCGATTTTAGTATTGGAAGAGGAGTTCGCGATACTTGGGCAGCGGCCAGAGCTCGTCGGAAACCAAGGTTTCCAACTCGTCGGCGATGTCGCGGAGGGCCTCCTGGGCCGGGATGACCTTTTCCTTGTAGGTCTTGGCTTCGGCGTGCAGCGAGCCGGCCTCGTGAGCGGCGTGGTGCGCCTTCTCCAGAGCGTGGATGCTGTCCACGAGCTTGTCGGCCAGGGCCGCGACCTTGTCCGAAACCTGCTTCACGCCCTTGGAGACGGAGGCGGCGACGGAGATCTCGGCCAGGTACTTGGCGGTGGCAGGCAGGATCATGGTCTTGGCCATTTCGAGCGCCGTGTTGGCCTCGATGTTCTGGACCTTGACGTAGCGTTCCCAGTTGATCTCGGCGCGAGCGGCGAGCTCGCGTTCGGACAACACGCCCAGCTTCGAGAACAGCTTCTTGGCCTTCTCGGTTTCCAGGGCGGGAAGGGCATCCACGGTGCTCTTGTTGTTGGGCAGTCCACGCTTGGCGGCTTCGGCGTGCCACTCTTCCGAGTAGCCGTTGCCGGAGAACAACACCTGCTTGTGGTCCTTGATGATTCCCGAAAGAATCTTCGAGAGACCGGCCATGTCGTTGGGCTTGAGCTTCTCGAGCTCGTCGGCCAGCTGCTCCATGGAGTCGGCGACCAAGGTGTTCAAGACGGTTTGTGGCCAGTAGATGGGGGCCGAAGAACCGACCGCGCGGAACTCGAACTTGTTGCCGGTGAAGGCGAACGGCGAGGTGCGGTTGCGGTCGGTGGCGTCCATGGGGAGCACGGGCAGGGAAGAAACTCCCAGCTCGATCTTGCCGCCCTTCTTGGAAGACGAAGCGGCTCCGCCTTCCAGCTGCTTGACGACATCTTCCAGCTGCTCGCCCAGGAAGATGGACACGATGGCCGGAGGGGCTTCGTTGGCGCCCAGGCGGTGGTCGTTGCCGGCGTCGGCCACGGTGGCGCGAAGCAGGTCAGCATGCACGTTCACGCCACGGATGATCGCGGCCAAAACGGCCAGGAACTGGGCGTTGGCGTGTGGGTCGCGGCCGGGCTCGAGGAGGTTTTCGCCGTCGTCGGTGCCCATGGACCAGTTGTTGTGCTTGCCCGAGCCGTTGACGCCCTTGAAAGGCTTCTCGTGCATGAGCAAGGTGAGGCCATGCTGGGCGGCCAGGCGCTTCATCACGCTCATGACGAGCATGTTGTGGTCGGAGCCAACCGAGGTGGACTCGTACACGGGGGCCATTTCGAACTGGGCAGGCGCCACTTCGTTGTGGCGGGTCTTGGAAGGAATGCCAAGGCGCCAGAGCTCGCGGTCCAGGTCCATCATGAACGCAAGGATGCGCTCGCGGATGGCGCCGAAGTACTGGTCTTCCAGTTCCTGGCCCTTGGGCGAAGGCGCACCGAACAGGGTGCGGTTGGCCAAGAGCAGGTCAGGGCGCTGTTCGGCCAGGCGGCGGTCGACCAGGAAGTATTCCTGCTCGGGTCCGATGTTGGTGAACACGCGGCTGGTGGTGGTGTTGCCGAACCAGCGCAGAACGCGCAGGGCCTGCTTGCCCAAGGCTTCCTGCGAGCGCAGGAGAGGGATCTTGTGGTCCAGGGCTTCGCCGGTGTAGGACACGAAGGCCGTGGGGATGGTGAGGGTCACGCCATTGGGCTCGACCTGCAGGAAGATGGGGCTGGTGACGTCCCAAGCGGTGTAGCCGCGGGCTTCGAAGGTGGCACGGATGCCGCCGGAGGGGAACGACGATGCGTCGGGCTCGCCCTGGATGAGGATCTTGCCGGAGAATTCGGCGATGGTCTGGCCTTCGCCGGCCGGATTGAGGAAGGAGTCGTGCTTTTCGGCGGTGGAGCCGGTCATGGGCACGAACCAGTGGGTGTAGTGGGTGGCGCCGTGCGCCATGGCCCATTCCTTCACGCCCTGCGCGACGGCGTCGGCGATGGCGGTGTCGAAAGGCTCCAAGCCTTCGATGGTGCGACGGAGCTTCTTGAAGACGGACTTGGCCAGGTACTGGCGCTGGGCGGCTTCGCTGAACACGTACTGGCCGTAGATGTCTTCTCCGGCGTGTTCGAGGTAGTTCTGAGTGCTAGCGACCTTGTTTCCGGAGATCGCTTCGATGGCTTTTTGGCGAGCGGTCATTTGCAGTCCTTTTTCTCGACGATGGAATGGTGTGGTTCGCAATCCGCCGGTTCAAAGTGGGGCGATTTGGCCGATCGACTCCCGGTTGGCAGATTTCGCTGTGGAAAAAGCTAAAGGTTTGCACGCCTCCTCTCCAAGCCCCGTTCCGCAAAAAACCGGAATAAGAGAAGACTTGTGCGCAAATGAGAACCTCCCTTCTCAAAATGAGTGACATTCCCTCGTTTGTCTCTCGTGTACGCGCGGGTCCATCCTTGGATGGACCTCCCGCGTGCCCCTGAATTTTGGCACGGCTCTTCCATTGGGTTCTTCTCAGACTGGGGCAATCCCGCTTCCCAGGTCTCAATGGAGAGAAACACAATGACCCGTACCACCCTTCCCTGCGACACCATCATGCTCACCGAAGTCCAGATCTGGCCTGTCCGCAATCCGGATGCCTCCCGCATCAAGGCGATGGCGAGCCTGACCCTCAACGGTGCTTTGCGTCTGAACGGCTGCAAGATCATCGAGGGCAGCAATGGGCTGTTCCTGGCCTACCCCAGCGAAAAGAAGGCGGGCACGGACAAATATGTCCCGTTCTTCCACACCACGGACAAGGAGGTGAACCAGCGCATCCAGACCAAGGTGCTTGAGGAATACAAAGTCCGCCTCGCGGTCTGATCCAGACACCCTCGCAGGGCGCTTCCACCAAAAGGGGAAGCGCCCTTCTTCCTCGCCGTACGTTCCACGATCTTCCTGCTCGGTTGGCAGCGCAAGGATACCCCGCAAACCATGAAACCTCTTCAAATCCTCGATATTTCCCTGGAGTGCATGCCTGGCCGCCCGGCCTTGGCCACGGTGGTGCTCACCGGTGGACTCGTGCTTTCCCAGATCCGCATCTGGCCCGCCCGGCACGGCCCGCTGGTCCAGTTCCCCCTCGGCACCGGAGCGCGCTCCCAACTGGAGATCAGTCCCGTGTTGCGCACCCTGCTGGTCAAAGCCCTCGTCGCCACCTGGCGCAGGGATCAAGCCACCCGGTCGAGGGCCGCCGCATGATCGCCCACATGCGCTGCGCGACGTTGGTGGGGCTCGCGTCGATCCCGGTGCGCATCGAGTGCGAAGCGGGTCCGGGCCTGCCCGCGTTTTCCATCGTGGGGCTGCCGGATGGCGCCGTGCGGGAAAGTCGCGACCGGATTCTGTCTGCGCTTCGCCACACCGGGCACCGGCTGCCCCCGCGACGGATCACCGCCAATCTCGCGCCTTCGGATCTGCGCAAGGCGGGTACGGGGTTCGACCTTCCCCTCGCCTTGGCGGTGCTTGCCGCCACCGAACAGATCTTCCCGCGCGAGACGGAAATTGACCGCGTGTTCGTGGGCGAATTGGGGCTCGATGGGGGGATCCGTCCCGTCCGTGGGGCGCTCGCCCTGGCGATGGGGTTGGCGGAGGCGGGGCATCATCGCATCGCCGTGCCTGCGGGCAACCTGCGCGAGGTGATGGTGGTGCCGGGACTGGACATCGTGGGGCTGTCGGATTTCGAGGAGGCCGTGCGCCTCCTGGAGGACGGAATCCGTCCAGACCCGATCCCGCTTGCCGCCACGGTGCCGCCGGAAAATCGTGGTCCGGACATGGCCGACGTGATCGGGCAGGAAGGCGCAAAGCGGGCGTTGGCCGTGGCCGCCGCCGGAGGTCACAATCTGCTTCTGGAGGGACCTCCCGGATCGGGGAAAACCTTGCTCGCCCGCAGGTTGCCGGGAATCCTTCCGCCCCTGGGCGATTGGGAGCGGCTGGAGGTTTCGCGCATCCACTCGGTGGCGGGCTTGCTGGATCCCGGCGCGGCTCTGCTTCCGGATCGCCCTTTCCGTGCACCGCACCATTCCGCCTCGATGGTCGCCCTGGTGGGTGGAGGGCCCTACGCGAGGCCTGGCGAGGTGAGTCTTGCCCACAACGGAATTTTGTTCATGGATGAACTCGCGGAATTTCCGCGCCATGTGCTGGAGTCCCTGCGCCAGCCGTTGGAGGACGGCGAGATCATGGTGTGCCGGGCGCAGATCGCGGTTCGCTTCCCGTGCCGCTGCCAATTGGTGGCGGCCACCAACCCTTGTCCGTGTGGGCACCATGGAGATCGGCTCCGGCCCTGCACATGCACGCCGCTGGCTCGGGAACGCTATCGCTCCAGGCTTTCAGGACCCTTGCTGGATCGGCTGGACATCCATTTGGAAGTGCAGGCGGTCGGGCCGGAAGACCTTTCCAAGCGCCCCGCCGGAATGGATTCGGCGACGATGCGTACCATGGTGGTGGAGGCAACGAAATTTCGCTTGGCTCGGGGAGGAGAACAATCCAATTCCATGCTGAGTGGGAGGATGCTGGCGGAGGCTTGCGCCCTGCGCGAGGAGGGGGGGCGGTTTTTGGCCCAGGCGCTGGGAAGACTCGGTCTTTCGGCACGGTCCCACGATCGGATCTTGCGGGTGGCGCGCACCATCGCCGACATGGAAGCTTCCCCTCGAGTGGAACTGGCCCACCTGGCGGAGGCCGTCGCCTACCGGCTTCCGGATCGCTCGGCGGCGGTTCGGTGAAAAGAGCCTTGTGCAGCGTCGGTCGGATTCCGATTACAGGATCCGATTCAAGGTTACTATTCCCCTCGGCCTCCTCCCTGCGCCAGGCAATTTCTTGCCTCGGAGTAAGTGGGGGGGGCGCATTCATTCAAGGTCCCCTCAGAAGGAGTCGCTGTGAAGATCCGCTTTCTATTGGCTGCCACCTGCGCGTCCCTGTTCATGCAGAGCTGCGCCTACCGGTACACCGCCTTGCCCACCATGACCCTGGCCGGCCCGGCCCTGAAGAAGGACAGCTTCCGCCCGGCGGATTTCCAGCTGACCGAAAAGAACGTCGAATCCACCGACGATTTCTCCATCATCGTCTTCTTCCCGATGATTGGCGACAACCAGAAGCTCTTCGTGGGCATGATCGACAACGCCGTGCAGAAGATCTGCAAGGAAAAGAACTACGCGTTCATGACCAATGTGCGCGTGTACGTCAAGCAGTGGTACATCCCCATGCTGTACGGCAAGGTTGAAATGAGCGTCCGCGGCGAAGGCTGGACCGCCACCCAGAAGGCCGAGATCATCGACGGTCTGAAGAGCGCCGGCTACCAAGTTTCCTTGGTCAGCGAATAAACGAAGATCTTCGAACACATTTCAAAGGACGTTGTCTCCATGAACAAGAAACTCGCTTGCGCACTGCTCGGCTCCTCCATGCTTCTGGCTTCCTGCGCGACCTCCTCGCAGGTCGGGATGGTCAGCACCCGGAACATCGACTATTCGGCCACCTACACCAAGGGCAAGGCCACCTCCCACACCGCCAACGTGACCCTGATCCTGGTCATCCCCGTGGCCATCGATGACTTCAACCAAGTGGAAGTCATCGACATGGCCATGAAGCAGGAAGGCTACGACTTCCTGACCGACGTGACGGTCACTCTGACCCAGATCAATGCCTTCGTGTACATGAACAACAGCCTCAAGGTCGAGGGCACCGGTTGGAAGAAGGCCGGAGCCACCGCCGAAGTCGCTCCCGTCGGCGAAACCAAGGTCGCCTACGAGGTGAGGAAGTCCGAATCCGGCTACGACTTGAAGAAAGTGAATCTGCCCAATTGATGAGCTCCCCTCCTCTGGAGGGGGTTCTGTGGATGCCGGGGCCGCGCCCTGGCCGATCCAAGCTGAAAATTGCAGACCTCC
Organism: Fibrobacterota bacterium; assembly: GCA_016699655.1. GTDB lineage: Bacteria > Fibrobacterota > Fibrobacteria > UBA5070 > UBA5070 > UBA5070. Next base: position 5,658,690 of record CP064986.1, on the reverse strand, counting down.
AGGAACTCCGCATCGGGAGCCCTGGGGGTTTTTTGTTTGTGGCGGGCGAGAACAATTCCACTGGAAGGTGGGACGAAAAACGGCCTCGGGAGGGGTGCTCCCGAGGCCGTTAAATCGTTGCTTCGTTTGTGCGAAGATTAGGCCGAAGCGGCTTCCTTCTTGTCTTCGGCGCCTTCGTCTTCGTCGAAGCGGGGCTTGGCCTTGGGCAGCTGGCGACGACCGAAGCTGCGAGGGGCTTCGGCGACCGGCTGGGCGAAGCTGGTGGCGGCCAGAGCGTCGGAGGCGGGAGCCTCGGATTCGGACTGGGCGGCGCTGGAGACCGGGCTCAGCGGGCGGCGACCGGAGGTCACGGGTGCGGAAACGGGGGCGGCTGCGGGAGCTTCGCCAGCGGATTCGCTGGCGGGGGCTTCGGACTGGCGCTCGGGGCGGGGTCCGCGATCGCCTTCTGGGCGAGGTCCACGGTCGTTGCGATCGTTGCGGGGTCCGCGATCGCCTTCTGGGCGGGGTCCGCGGTCGTTGCGATCGTTACGGGGTCCGCGATCGCCTTCTGGGCGAGGTCCGCGGTCGTTGCGATCGTTGCGGGGTCCGCGATCGCCTTCTGGGCGAGGTCCGCGGTCGTTACGATCGTTGCGAGGTCCGCGATCGCCTTCTGGGCGAGGTCCGCGGTCGTTGCGATCGTTGCGAGGTCCGCGATCGCCTTCTGGGCGAGGTCCGCGGTCGTTGCGATCGTTGCGGGGTCCGCGATCGCCTTCTGGGCGAGGTCCGCGGTCACCTTCGGGGCGTCCGACGGTGCGCAGGCGATCCTTGATGCCGTCCGGGAGCTGGTTTTTGTGACGGATGACCGGATTGCGGATTTCGCGGTAGAGTTCTTGGACTTTCATGAACACGAAAGCGACAAGGACAAGAGTGATGACCTGGAGGGCCAGAGAGATGTAAGCCATGGATGTACCCTTATGGGATTTCTTTGAGGGCGCTCATTTCCCAGAACGGGACGCCGAGCGAACAAGGGCGAGGTATGCATCCAGGCGATCCGAATCGGACGCGGTTCCGTCCCGGGGCGGAGCGTGGAAAACCACGGTGTCGCCGGAGGGGGAGTTCTTGCGAGAGATCCAACCTTCGCGCCCTAGATCTTCCAGGGCGGTTTCGACATCGACCAAGCTTCGCCCCAGGCTTCGCGCAAGACGTTCCACGCTCACGTGGAGACCCGGATTGCGAAGGCAGAAGGCGAACGTGTCCACATGGACCGAGCTGCGAACCAAGATCGGGAGCAGGCTTTCGGGAGTGTTGGTCACGCGTTTTCACTGTTCGATGGAGAATAGAGTCGGTCTGTTTGTCGTGCCAATACAACCATACGCCAAGATGCCAAAGCGGTCAGGGCTGAAAAGGACGCGAATGAAACAGACAGGACGATGGCCTGTAGCCATACCATGAACCAATGGTACATCGCTCGCGTAGTTCTTGCAACGAAACATCTCACGAGCTAGTGAACTTTTTTTCATTAAACAATTGCGCACCTGCCCATCTGGGTACTATGTTGATAGCTGTGGATACGCAGCAAAGACCCATGACCCATCGCCAACGCCAAGTGCTCGAATTCATCCGAGACCGTGTTCGGGATACCCATTGCCCGCCCACCGTCCGTGAGATTTGCGAGCATTTTGACATCCGGAGCACCAACGGTGTGCGAGTGATCCTTGAAGCCCTGGAGAAAAAAGGGCACCTCAAGCGTTCGCCTAGGCTTTCGCGCGGTTTGACGGTGGTGGAGTCCGAGGCCAATGCCCAGACAGACCTTCCAGCCTCCACTTCGGTGCGGGAGTCGGACGACGACGAGGAAGAATTCCTCCGTGTGCCTCTTCTGGGCCGGGTCGCCGCAGGGCAGCCCATCTTGGCTGTGGAAGAAGCGGAAGAAACCTTCACGATCCCCCGGACGCTGCTTCCCACCAAAAACGCCTTCGCGTTGCGCGTACAAGGCGAATCGATGCGCGAGATCGGCATCATGGACGGCGATATCGTTTTTGCCCAACCCCAGTCCACTGCCCAATCCGGCGAGACGGTGGTGGCTTTGGTGGGCGACGAGGCTACCGTGAAGGATTATTTCCCAGAGCGGCACCGCATTCGCCTGCAGCCTCGCAATGCCACCATGGAGCCCATCTGGATCAGCTCCCGCAGTCCGGAATTCCGGATTCTCGGCAAGGTTGTCGGCGTTTTCCGCACGATGCGCTGATTTTGGCATCAAGCAGAGGGTAGGACTCGAAGCCTATCCTTCCTGGATTCAGCAGCCGCAATCCTGGAAGGGAATGCTGAAGTCCTGGTGGACGATCCAGTGGAGGGATTCGTTCAATTCCGATATCGATTGACTTTCGGTCCAACCTGTCGTGTGCAGATGGATGTTACGGCGATTCCAGGGGATGTATGCAGGCCCGAGCTTGCAGTTGCCACCGTTGGGATCGCAGGGGTAGTCGATCGAGATCGGTTCGGGCTTCCTTGTTTTCCCTTTCTTGGCGGCATTGCCGGATGGTTCCCCCAGGAGGCCCGCGGAAGCCAATGGCATCGCAAACCCAAGTTTGAGGGTTTCGAAGAAGCCACTGCTCGTGCAATCTTCCCCCGAGGATGCTCCAAATAGATGGACTGACTGCTTGTCGCTGGAAAAAGTCGCCTCCTCCTCCTGGTATCCCGGGGAGGAAGACCAATTGGCTGCTGGTCCCTTTGGATCGCCTTCATCCGGGTGATCGGCCAGGTATTCGCCGTATTTCCCGTCGATTGCGCGGATTTCCTTCTTGATCACGCGATCGGTCTGTTTTTGGAAGGGCTCCGGGATCGCGGACGAAAGTTCGATCGGAACGAAGTCTTCGAGTGCCACCGGTCCATCCAATGGCTGGGAAAGCTCCACCAGCAAGGCTGGAGGCATGGCGCTGGTGTGCCGTGCGATCAGCTCTTCCTCGGTGGGAGGGGAACTTCTTGGGCCTCGACGAAATGCGGTGTCCTCCCCGAGTAGAGGACGAAGGCTTCGGCGGTGGCGCAAACCCCCTTTCCGATCAGGCAGAACCGCCTGCCCAAAATCTGTCGTTGCCAAGGCTCCAATTCCTTGGGTCTCAGTCGCCATCGAACTTCGCGTGGACCGACCTCCGGGGTGGCGCTGGTGCGGAGTGCGCTTTTCTCCTCCACCAGGACCATGCCTCGCACGGTCACCGCGCTGAACGGGAAGTCCATCGCGGGGATGCCCGCCTCCTTCCAAATCCGTGTGCCTTGGTCAAGAATCTCCTCGGCTTGGGCTGAATCCGGGTTGGGGAGCTGAGGTTGGTTTTGGATCTTGGAGGCCAGCCCGGTCCGGCTCAGGGAATGCGCGCCGTTGGGGGTGCGGTAGACCCTGGTCTCGCGCACCCGTTTTCCCGGCAGAGTTTCCCGTACCAGCACGAACAGGGCCGAATCTGCATCCATGCGCCACTCGGTGGAGAGCTTTCCGGAATCGGTCGGATCCGTCCTCCGGACCACTCCTCCGTCGGGGCAGGCAATGACCGCCGGGAGGTCGGAGTCCCAGCGCAAGCAGACATTGGTCTTGAGCTGATCCTGTACCGTCGCGTAGCGTCTTCGGATCTCCTCGATCGCCGAATCCGAGCTAGAACAGAAAGCCAAATGGAAGAACGCGAGAAGGGGATTCATCGTGACGCCCTGGATAAGAGGGGTGGACTTCCTGCGATAGGCTGAGCAGCCGATCCTGTATTCCGGGAGAAAATGGGGAACTTTCCGCCAATTTGAAGGATAGTCATACGGAAGGTCAAGAAGGGGCAAAACCCGCTTCGGGTTCTATCTTGGGCCCATCAATGACGAAAGCAGGCCGATAAATGGGCGAAGGAGCCAAGGCGGCACCTCAGACGACTTCCATTCCGCTGACGCAGCAGCCGCCGGTCGCGGCTCTCCATCAGGACGCGGGTCTCAACCAGAGCATCGTCACCACTTCGATCGACGCGTTGATCGGTTGGGGACGCAAGAATTCGCTCTGGCCTTTCACGTTCGGCACGGCCTGCTGCGCGATCGAATTCATGGCGCTCGCTGCGTCAAAATATGACTTGGCGCGTTTCGGAGCCGAATTCATGCGGTTCTCGCCGCGTCAATCGGATCTGTTGATCGTGGCCGGCACCATCACCTACAAGCAGGCTCCCATCCTGCGGCGCATCTGGGAACAGATGATGGAGCCTCGCTGGGTCATCTCCGTCGGCGCCTGCGCCAGCACGGGCGGTTTCTACGACTGCTATTGCACGCTGCCGGGAATCGACGAGATCGTTCCGGTGGACGTCTACATCGCCGGTTGCCCTCCGCGTCCGGAGGCCTACATCGAGGCGCTCCTGCAATTGCAGGACAAGATCCAGGATTCGTCCTACATGAAGGATCGCGCCGCCGCCAATCACCAGAGGATCCAAGTCGGATGAGCCAGACAGCCACCACCGATCTGGGCCGGGAACTGGTTCCCGCCAACGCGCAGTCCCGGAAGGCCTTCCAGGACCAAGCCTTCCAAATTCTGTCCTCGCGCTTCGAGGGGATCCTGGATCCCGCCGATCGATGGGGCCTGACCGTGATCCTGCCCGGCCCCAAGCTCCACGAAGCCGTGCGGTTTTTGCGCGACGATTCCGAGTTCCAGATGGACCTTCTGCTGGACGTCACGGCGATCGACTACCTGGAATATCCTGGCCACGAAGAGGCCCGCTACGCGGTGGTCTACAACCTGCGCAGCCAGCGCAACGCCGCGCGGAGATTGCGTCTGAAGGTGCGGGTGGAAGAGGAATCGCCCAGCGTCCCCTCCATCCACGACCTGTTCAAGATCGCCAATTGGCAGGAGCGCGAAACCTGGGACCAGTACGGCATCGTCTTCGCCGGTCATCCAGATCTTCGTCGTCTGCTCAACCACATCGAATTCCAGGGACATCCCCTGCGCAAGGACTATCCTGCGCGCAAGCGGCAGTGGCTTTCCACCAACGATCCCCTCGTGGATCCGATGGTTGCCCGATTGAAGGCCAACGGATTTTCGGTGCTGGAAGCTCCCACCGCCAACGCGCCATCGGTGGAAGAGACCGACCTCTTGGGCAAGGTTTCGCGCGAACAGCGCAACAACGTGGAGAAGCAATCGTGAAGGTCCTCACTCCCCAGGGCGAGAAGATCGATCTGCTCACGGTCAACATCGGGCCGTCGCATCCTGCCACCCACGGCGCGCTGCGGGCGTTCGTCGCCCTCGACGGCGAGACCATCGCCGGGACCGTGACGGAAATTGGCTACCTGCACCGTGGGTTCGAGAAGATGGTGGAGCAGGGCACCTGGCAGCAGGTCCTGCCCTACACCGATCGCCTCAACTACTGCTCGGCCATCCTCAACAACATCGGATTCTGCCACACCATCGAGCGGATGTTCGAAGTGGACATCCCCGAGCGTGCCAAGGTGCTGCGGGTGCTGCTGTCGGAGCTGTCGCGCATCATCGACCACGTGGTCTGCGTGGCGGCGGCGGCGGCGGATCTCGGGGCGCTCACCAACTACTTCTACCTGTTCAACCCGCGCGAGAAGGTCTACGGCATCTGGGAGAAGCTCTCGGGTGCGCGACTGACCAACACCTTCACGCGCATCGGCGGACTCTACCGCGACACCTACGACGGTTTCGAATCCGAAGTCGCCTCGGTGCTGGTGGAGGTGGAAAAAGGCTTGGATGACGCTTTCCGTCTTCTGCAGCACAACCGCATCTTCATCGAGCGCACGCGCGGATGCTGCCCGATCTCCGCGGAAGACGCGGTGAGCTGGGGGTGGACCGGGCCGTGTCTGCGCGCCACGGGCGTGGATCGCGACCTGCGCAAGGACGAGCCTTACCTCGACTACGAGACCTACGACTTCCAGACCGTGGTGGGCAGCACCGGCGACACCTTCGATCGCGTCATGGTGCGCATGTACGAGATCAAGGAATCGATCTCGATCTGCCGCCAAGCCTTGACGCGCCTGCGTCCCGGCCCCATCAACACCACCGACCCCCGTCTGATCCTTCCCGGACACGGCAAGGCCTACCACGACATGGAAGCCCTGATCAACCACTTCAAGGTGGTCTTCGAGGGTGTGTGCGTGCCGGCGGGCGAATTCTACGGATCCATCGAGGCGGCCAACGGAGAACTCGGATTCTTCGTGGTTTCCGACGGATCCGGCAAGCCCTGGAAGATCAAGGTCCGCCCGCCCTGCTTCACGCAGTTCGCGGCCTACGCGGACCTCGTCGAAGGCTCCATGGTGGCCGATGCCATCGCCTGCCTTTCCAGCATCAACATCATCGCCGGCGAACTGGACCGCTGAGGGAAACCATGGGACACTGCCACACCAAGGTCGATCAGCCTTCCACCGACGAGGTCTTCTCGAAACTCGAGATCCCGTCCGTTCTGGAGCGCGCCGAAGAACTCGTGCGCCGCTACCCCGTGCCGCGTTCGGCGCTTCTGCCCATGCTCTGGCTGGCCCAAGAGGTGCTCGGATGGCTTCCCCAGGAAGCGATCCGCTGGGCGGCGGGCAAGTGCGAGGTCAGCCCCGTGCACGCCTACGGCGTCAGCATGTTCTACACGATGTACAAGAAGGAGCCCACCGGCCGGTTCTTCCTGCAGATCTGTCAGAATGTGTCGTGCCATGTGCTGGGTGCCGAAGACATCCTGGCCCACGCCGAGAAGACGTTGGAGACCACCTCCCACGGCGGCACGACTTCCGACAACCTCTTCACGCTCCTTCGCGTGGAGTGCCTCGGCGCCTGCGGGAACGGCCCCGTGATGCAGGTCAACGACGACTTCGCCACCGATGTGGTGGATGGCGCCTTGGCCATGCCCGCCGGCGTCTCCCTCACCAAGGAACGCTTCGACAAGATCGTGGCCTGGTGCCGCGACCGCGCGAAGAGCCTTCCGCAGGAACCCGCCCGCGACGCTTCCGGCGGCGCCTTCCGCACGGGCGGACATCCCGGCGCCAAGGGCGCGAACACCGTCGCCCAGAAACCCGACTACGCACCGGCCCCTCCCGTGCTTGGTCTTTCCGTCCAGAAGACGGAAGACGGCAAGGTCAAGGTCACCTGGCGCGCCGACGCGGGCGTTTCCGCCCTGCATCTGGAGAACCGCACCAACGGGACGGAATTTGTCTCGCTGGCCACCTTGACCGGCAAGGACAAGGAGTGGGTGGGCGAGCTTCCCGCCGGAACCGAACTGCGCATGGTCTCGGAGTCCCAAGGACGCCGCGCCAAGCCCTCGAACATCGCGAAGGTGGAGGCATAATGGCGACGCTCACCGTCACGCAGAATTTCGGCAAGGGCGCCAGCGACCTCGGCGTGTACCGCTCCTTGGGCGGGTACGCTTCGCTGGGTTCCCGATTGTTCGACCTCTCCCAGTTCGAACTGATCGACCTGGTCTCCCGTTCCGGCCTGCGTGGTCGCGGCGGCGCCGGATTTCCCACCGGCATGAAGTGGTCCTTCGTGCCGCGCAACTCCGGGAAGCCCGTCTATCTGGTGGTCAACGCCGACGAAGGCGAACCCGGCACGTTCAAAGATCACGTGCTGATGCTGGAAGATCCCCATCGCCTGATCGAAGGCATGCTGATCTGTGGTTGGGCGTTGGGCGTGCGCACGGCGTACATCTACGTGCGCGGCGAATTCCTGCCGGCCATCGAGGCGCTGAACCGCGCATTGAAGCAAGCCTACGACGCGGGGATCCTGGGCGAAAACATCCAGGGGACCGGCTACAGCCTGGACATCTACGTGCACCGCGGCGCGGGCGCCTACATCTGCGGCGAAGAAACCGCCCTGATCAACAGCTTGGAAGGCTACAAGGGCCAACCCCGCCTCAAGCCGCCGTTCCCCGCCGTTTCGGGAGCCTGGGCATCGCCCACCTGCGTGAACAACGTGGAAACCCTCATGGCGCTTCCCTGGATCCTGGAGAACGGCCCGGCCGCCTACCAGGCGCTGGGTACGCCAAAATCCGGCGGCACCAAGGTCTTCTCGGTGTCCGGAGACGTGAAACGTCCCGGAGTCTACGAAGTCCCCATGGGCACGCCCCTGATGGAACTTCTGGAGAGCAAGGACCTTTGCCAAGGCATTTTGGGGGAGCTCAAGGGTGTGATCCCGGGGGGATCGAGTTCACCCGTGCTCACCGCCGAAGAAGCCCGCAAGGCCAACCTCGACTACGAAGCGCTCGCCGCGCTTAAGACCATGCTGGGATCCGGTGCCGTGATCGCGTTCAACACCACGCGAAACGCGGTGGGCATGTTGGCGTCCCTCACGCGCTTCTACGCCCACGAATCCTGCGGACAGTGCACGCCCTGCCGCGAAGGCACGGGCTACGCCGACCGCATCTTGAAGAGTGTCGTGGCCGGCAAGGGCCGCGACGGCGATCTGGAACAGATGCTGGACCTGGCCGCCAACTTCAGCTACACCACCATCTGTCCGCTGGCCATCGCGGACGCATGGCCCATCGAGAACTTCATCGGGAAGTTCCGTCCAGAATTCGAGAAGGCGGTGTCGGCCAATCCCGGCCACGCGGCCCCTCGAGTGGATGACGATTTCCGTCCGGGAGCGTTCTGGTAATGAGCAACTCCTACCACATGCCGGTGCTGCCCAAGCCCGACGGGAAAAAAGTTTCGATCAACGTCGACGGTCGCGACGTGGAGGTTCCGGAAGGAACCAACCTCGTCGAGGCCCTGAAGACCATCGGGATCGCCACCCCTCATTTTTGCTACCATCCGGACCTGCCGGTGGCCGGAAATTGCCGCCAATGCATGGTGGAAACGGACGGTCCCCGCGGAATGGGCTTGGCGATCGCCTGCTACACGCCGGTGCGCGCCGGCATGAAGGTCGCCACGGATCTTTCCTCCGAAAAGGTCAAGACCGCCCGCAAGGCCGTGATGGAGTTCCAGCTGGCCAACCACCCGCTGGATTGCCCCATCTGCGACAAGGCCGGCGAATGCTCGCTGCAGGACAACTACATGTCCGCCGGCGGCCAGACCAGCCGCATGCGCGAGGGGATCGGCAAGCAGTACAAGGGCTCGCCAGAAAATCGCCACACCGATTCCAAGGGCCAGGATCGCGGCGGCAAGCACGTGGATCTGGGACCCACCGTGATCCTGGATCAGGAACGCTGCATCCTTTGCGACCGGTGCGTTCGCTTCATGCGCGATGTGGCCGGTTCCGAACAGTTGTATATCGCCGGACGCGGCGACCACGCGTTCTTGTCCACGTTCCCTGGCTCCGAGCTCAGTCATGAGTACGACTTGAACGTGACCGACGTCTGCCCCGTGGGCGCGCTCACGGGCAAGCATTTCCGGTTCCACCAGCGCGTGTGGAACCTGATCTCCACCCAGACCATCGATCCCACCGACAGCCTGGGCGCGAACATCACGGTGGACCACTACGACGGCCAGGCCTGGCGCATCATGCCGCGCCGCAATCCGGACGTCAACAAGTCCTGGATCCACAACGACACCCGCCTGGCCTACCAGAAATTGTCGGAAAACCGGCTGGCCGCGGGGATGTTCGGGAAGAGTGAAATCCCCCTTTCGCAGGCCGCCTCGCGATTGGGCGAACTCGTGCGTGGCGCCCGCAAGCTGGCGTTGGTGGCATCGGGCCACCTCACCCTGGAGGACAACGCCTCCATCCTCGCGCTGGCCCAGTTCCTGGGGTCCCGGGCGGAAGTCTTCGGCGGATCGTGGCTGCCTGTGGGAAAGCCCGACAACATCGCCCGTTCCGGCGACCCGGTGCCCAACCGGCTGGGACAGAAACTGTTGGGAATCGCAGACAACCTGGACGAACTGGTCCGGCGCGCCAAGGAATTCGATGTCCTGGTGGTGGTCGGCCACGATCTATGGAAGATCGACGCCTCCAAGGCCAAGGCCCTGGAAGCGATCCCCGAACGGATCGTGCTTTCCGCCTGGCATGACGACTCCGTCGCCAAGGCCACCCTTTCCGTGGGCATCCGCTCGTGGGCCGAAGTCCGCGGGACGATGGTCAACTGCCAGGGGCGCGTGCAGATGCTGCAGGCCGCCCCCATCCTGCCCAGCCCGGACCTGGAACCGGCTTGGCAGATTCTGTCGTCGGCGGGAAGGCTTGGATGGACCAGCGAACTGGACGCGTTCCGGTTCGCCCAAGGAAGAATCCCGGCCCTGGCCGGACTCACCTACCGCAACATCGGCCCCATGGGCCGGATCCTGGAAGGAGTCGTGGCTTGATCGACTTCGATCTTCCGTTCTTGCTCACCATCGCGAAGTTCGCGTTGGTTTTCATCCCCCTGTGCCTGATCCCGATCTGCATCTTCATGGAGCGCAAGGGCGCTTCGCTCATGCAGGACCGCTATGGTCCCAACCGGGCGAACATCCCGCTTCTGGGTGGAATCCGTCTGTTCGGGTTCGTGCAAAACCTGCCCGACGGGATCAAGCTGTTCACCAAGGAAAACTTCATTCCTCGCGGTGCGCACACCTTCTGGTACCTGCTGGCTCCCATGATCCCGCTGGCCGTGGCCTTGCTCACGCCTTCGGTGATTCCGTGGTTCGGACCCATGGTGGTGGAAGGCGCCCATGGTTTGGCCACCGTTTCCGGACAAATTCTGGACGCGGATTCCGGCGTGCTGGTCCTGTTCGCCCTTTCGGGATTGTCCATCTACGGCGTGGTGCTGGGAGCGTGGGCATCGAACTCCAAATACGCCTTGCTGGGCGGTATGCGCGCCAGCGCCCAGATGATCTCCTACGAAGTCAGCATGGGGCTTTCGGCGGCGGGAATCTTCCTGATCGTGGGAAGCTTTTCCCTGACGCAGATCGTGGAGTGGCAGGCCGCCCATACCTGGGGCATTGTTGTCCAGCCCGTGGGCTTCGTGCTGTTTCTCACTTCGCTGTTCGCCGAGACGGGACGCGCTCCCTTCGACATGGCCGAAGGCGAATCCGAAATCGTGGCCGGTTACTTCGTGGAATACTCGGCCATCCGGTTCGGGCTCTTCTACATGGGTGAATACGCCCACATCGCCATCGCGGGGGCTCTGCTGAGCACCTTGTTCCTGGGTGGATACCAGATTCCGTTCATGGATACGGAAGCGGTTCGCGCCAGCCTCGGCTACGTGTCCGGCGCCATCGTGGCCGTCCTGGGCCTCAGTTGCCTGGGCATCGCCTACATGGTGCGCCGTTGGGCCAAGATCTATTCCAAGATCCAGGCCACCGACGCCGTCGATCGCAAACGCGAATACGGCATCCTCAACGGGGCGTTTTCCGTCATCGGCCTGGGGCTTTTGGCCGTTGCCGCCGCCTTGATGGTTCTGGTCCACCCCGCCAAGGTGGGGCTGGGTGCCGCCGACATCTGGCCGCTTTGGGTGAACCTCGGGACCGCCGCGGTCCAGGTGGGAACCCTCGTGGTCAAGATCCTCGCCGTCTGCTGGATCTTCGTGTGGGTGCGCTGGACCTTGCCGCGCTTTCGCTACGACCAGGTCATGGCCCTGGGTTGGAAGATCATGCTGAACATCGCCCTCGTGAACCTTCTGGTCACCGCCGTGGTGGCCAAGCTGGTGAAAGGCTAAACCATGGCTCGCACCGTTCCGCGTCCGGAGATGACGCTCGCGGAGAAGGCCTATGTGCCGGAAATCGTCAAAGGACTCAAGGTGACCATGGGTCACTTCCTGAGGGGCCTGTTCACGCCGGAAACGCTTCCGGTGCAGAGCTATCCGGAAACCCCTTCGGTGATCCCGCGAAACTACCGCGCCAAGCACCGCCTGATGAAGCGGCCCGATGGCGAACCGCGCTGCGTGGCGTGCATGATGTGCTCCACGGCCTGCCCGGCCAACTGCATCACCATCCAGGCGGGTGAATCGGCCGACGACCGCATCGAGAAGAAGCCGGTCAAGTTCGAGATCGACTTGCTGGTTTGCGTTTTCTGCGGCCTGTGCGCCGAAGCCTGTCCGGTGGACGCCATCCGCATGGACACGCGCATCGTGGCCTTGGCCGCCGACAGCCGCGAAAAGTTCAAGGTGGGCCTCAAGGACCTGATGAGCTGGGAGCCCAAGGATTATCCGGACAACGACACCCAGAGCCAGAAGGCGCCGGGCGGACTCCTCAACGCCGAAGCCAGGAAGCAGTGGGGGATTTCATGATCGAGCAGATCTACTTCGCGATCTTCGCGTTCGTCGCGGTGGGATGCGCCTTGGGGGTGCTGGTCTCGCGCCACCCGATCCACGGCGCGATGTCGCTGATCGGATTGATGGTGGCGTTGTCGGGGGTCTACTCCCTGATGGCATCGCCCTTCTTGGCCACCTTGCAGATTCTGGTCTACGCGGGCGCCATCATGATGTTGGTGATCTTCGTGATCATGGTGCTCAACAGCGCCAAGGACGCCAGTACGCCAAGGTTTGACCTGCCCGCCTTGGTCGGGATCTTTCCCGCACTGGCGATCGGCGCGGTGATCACCCGCATCGTCCTGGCCTGGGACGCCAAGGACGGTCAGCAGGTGGCTGAATCGATGGCCAAGGTTCCTGCCGAGCGCGGCACGGTGGACGCCATTTCCAAGGTGTTGTTCGGTGGTCAGCAAACCTCCGGATGGGCCATTCTCTTCTTGGCGGTGGGGCTTCTGCTTCTGACCGCCATCGTGGGTGCCGTTCTGCTGGCCAAGCGTCGGCTGGACAAGGCGCCCGCCGACCCAACTCCCGCCCACGGAGGGCACGGATGAGCTTCATCCCCACCCAGAGTCTGATCCTCGCGGGGTTCCTTTTTTCGATCGGCCTCGCGACCGTTCTTGTCAAGCGGAACCTCTTTTTCGTGCTGATGGGGGTCGAGCTGATGCTCAACGCCGCCAATCTCAGTTTCCTGGCCTGGTCGCGGACCTTTTCGGGTCCGGCCGGATTGGATGGGCAAGTGGCGCCGTTGTTTTCCATTGCCGTGGCCGCCGCGGAGGCCTGCGTGGGCCTGGCGATGCTGCTTTCGGTCTTCCGATCCAAGGAAACCTTGGACACCGACCGTTTCGACCGGATGAAGGAGTGACGTGGTGACGAATCTTCTTTGGCTTCTGCCTGCACTGCCGGCTTTCGGATTCGCGATCAACGGACTTCTGGCCTTGGCCGGAGCCCGGCGCACCGAAGGGCCCGACCGGGGGATCGTCGGATTCCTCGCCGTGCTGTTTCCCGTTCTTTCCTTCCTGCTCACGCTGGTGTTGTGGCAGAATCTGTCTGCCGCCACGGAGAGCGTGCGCAGCCAATCCGAACTTCTGGGCGTCAAGCTCCAGGCGCCGGCCTTCGCCCAGACCATGGGCGATTGGATTCGCGCAGGCGACTTGGCCATCGACTTCGGGTTCCGCTTCGACAAGCTGACCGGGATCATGCTCCTGTTCGTGACGGGCATCGGAAGCCTGATCCACCTGTATTCGATCGGGTACATGGCCCACGATCGCGGGTTCGCGCGGTTCATGGCCTACCTCAACCTGTTTCTGGCCAACATGGTGGTGCTTGTGCTGGGCAACGGCCCGATCGTCACCTTCCTGGGTTGGGAAGGCGTGGGGCTGTGCTCGTACCTCCTGATCGGATTCTGGCACCACGACGAAGCCAACGGCTCCGCCGCCACCAAAGCCTTTTTGGTCAACCGCGTCGGCGACCTGGCCTTTCTGGTGGGGATCTTCCTGCTCTGGCAGATCATGGGCGGCCCCAAAAGCTCCCTGACCTACGAGGCGATCTCCGCGTGGTTCCGCGATCCGCTCCACGCCTCGCAATTGGCCGTGCCTGCGGTGGCGGGGCTTCTGACTCTTTCCACCTTGCTTCTGTTCGTGGGATGCACCGGAAAGAGCGCCCAGATTCCGCTTCTGACCTGGTTGCCCGACGCCATGGCCGGCCCGACACCCGTTTCCGCCCTGATCCACGCGGCCACCATGGTGACCTCCGGTGTGTTCCTGCTGGCACGCATGTCCGATGTGTTCGCGATGGCCACCACCACCCTGCATGTCATCGCTTGGGTGGGTGCGCTCACGGCCGCATGGGCGGCGATCACCGGGCTGTTCCAGCACGACATCAAGAAGGTGTTGGCCTATTCCACCGTTTCGCAGTTGGGCTTCATGTTCCTGGCCGCCGGTGTGGGCGCCTTCGATGCGGGCATCTTCCATGTGTTCACCCACGCCTTCTTCAAGGCCGTGCTGTTCCTTGGAGCGGGCTCCGTGATCCACGCGCTTTCCGGCGAGCAGGACATCCGCCGGATGGGCGGATTGGTCCGCAAGCTTCCCGTCACTTTCGCCGCCATGTTCGCGGGATGGTACGCCATCGTGGGCCTGCCCTTCGGCGCCGGATTCTGGTCGAAGGATCTGATCCTGGAGCGTGTCTACGTCCACGGAGGCATGGGTCTGTACGCGATCGCCCTGGGCTCCGCGGTGATCACGGCCGTCTACATGACGCGGATGATGATCCTCGTGTTCTGGTCGCCTTCGCGTGTGGATGAAGAGGTCTCCCACCATATCCATGAATCCCCACTGTCCATGCAGGTTCCTTTGTGGATCCTGGGCGTGGGCGCCTTGTGCGTCGGATTCTTCTGGGCCGACATGATCCATCTGGATTGGTTCGCCCGCCAACTGGAAGACGTGGTGGGTCCCGCCCAGGTGTTGCTGGTCGCGCATGGCTCCACCCATGGCCCATCGCCCTGGTTGCTCGCAGCGTTTGGCGTCACGGCCGCGGTGGTCGGAATCGCGATCGCCTTCGGGCTGTTCCGCAACGGAGCCTTCCGCGAGAACGGTCGCGAGCCCATGGGTACCGGCCCACGCTGGTGGATGCTGGCCTTCGACGGGCTGCACACGGTGGTCGGAATCTGGCCGGTTTCGCTGGTCTCCTGGGTCCTGGACAATTGGATCCAGCCTCTCCTGATGGGTGTTCTCCGGGTCTTCGGCTGGTTGGTGGAGTTGACAGGTTCTGTTGCACGCCTGTTCCAGCGCTCGCGGCTGCGCACCCACATGGCCCTGTCCATCCTCGGCTTGGCCCTCCTTCTCCTTTTCCTGGCAAGGGAGCTCCTGTGAACTTGCACCTGGTTTTGCTGGCACCGGTCGTCGCATCGGTGTTGACCCTGTTCCTGTCCGGTCGCGACGCGGGCTCCACGCTGCGCGCCGCCTTGTTCTTCGCTTTGGTGGTGGCCGGAGCGAGTTTCGTTCCGCTGGCACTGGGCGAAACGTCCACGGAACTCCACACCTGGCTTCGGCCTGTGGGTGGTCTCACCGTTCGCTGGGGACTGTCGTCGGATGGTCTTTCCGCATGGCTGGTCGCCCTGACCGGAGTGCTCGTGCCGGTGGCTCTCGTCACGGGGCGCGCCCACGTGGGGGAACGTCTGCGCGAATTCGCCGCGGCCGTGTTCTTCCTGCAGGCGGGATTGGTCGGCGTGTTCCTTTCGGTGGATCTGCTGCAGTTCTATGCCTTCTTCGAAGTGATCCTGCTGCCAGCCACCGTGTTGATCGCGATGTTCGGCGGACGCGAACGTCGTCGGGCCGCCTTGCTGTTCCTGCTGTTTTCGCTGGCCGGCTCCATTCCGCTGTTCGTCTCCATCTGGTGGATGGCGGCGGAAGCTGTCCGGATGCAGATGCCCCTCTCGCTGGATCTGGAATCCGTGCGGGTCTTCCTGGCCACGGTGGATCCCCAGGTGCGCTTTTGGTTGTTCGCCGCCGCGAGCCTGGCCTTTCTGGTGAAGCTTCCGGTGGTGCCCCTGCATCTTTGGCAGGCGGACGCCTATTCCGAAGGCCCGGCAGCCGGCTCCGCGTTGCTCACAGGCGTCATGGCCAAGGTGGGACTCTACGGCTTCATGCGGATCGTACTTCCGCTCTTTCCGGCGGAGAGAGTCCAGTACCAGACCTTCTTCGTGGTGGTGGGTCTGGTCACCATGCTCGCCGGAGCATTGATCGCCCTGCGGCAGCGGGAAGTCCGGCGCGTCCTGGCCTTTTCGTCGCTATCGCACCTTGGGCTGGGGTTGGCTGCCCTCTTCACCTTCCGCCCGGAGGCCATCGCGGGTGTCGCGATCCTCATCGTGGCCCATGGATTGTCCGCCGCAGCGTTGTTCTTCCTCACCGGCATCGCAGAGGGCTGGGCGAAATCCCGCCACATCGACGATTTCGGATCGCTGGCCAAGCGCGCACCGCTGTTCGCCGTGCTGTTCGCCTTCGCAGGGCTCGCTTCGGTGGGACTTCCCGGGACGGCAGGATTTGTCGCCGAGTTCCTGATGCTCTTTTCGCTCTGGAAAGTGTTCGGAGTCGGGGTGGCGCTGGTGGCCGGTTCCACCGTGGTGCTCTCCGCGGCCTACACGCTGAGACTCCTGCAGAAGATGCTCTTCGGCGCCTCCCATTCCCATGTCGAATCGAGCCCGGATGTGCCGGCTCTCGAGGCCTTCGCCGTCGCGCCGCTTCTGGTGGCCCTGCTGGTGTTCGGATTCATGCCCGGTCCCATCTTGAAGGCCGGTCGCGCTGACTTGCTCACACGCTTGCCATCGGCGCAGGCCAAAGTCGTGGAGGATGCTTCCCATGCTGCCGCCCGTTGATCTGTTGGCCCTGATGGGCCCGATTCTCCTCGTCATCGTGGGCGCGTTGGCCACCTTGGTGGTCGAGCCATTCCTGTACCGCAAGGACAAACACACCTTCCTCCCTTGGATCGGGGTGTCGTTTCTTGTCCTGGCCGGCGTCGCGCTGCACTTCGTGCGGCCCGGCGAATTCGGCGGGATGTTCGCGCTGGATGCCTGGCGCGGGGCCTTGATGGGAGCGCTCCTGTTGGTTTCCGCGATCGGTCTGGCCGCGTTGCAGCAGAACCTGCGCTCGGACGACTTCCCGGGCGGCGAACCATACGTGTTGATCCTTCTGGCCACCGTCGGCGTGGCGCTCATGCTGATGGCCTCGCATTTCATCGCCTTGTTCATGGGCATGGAAATCGCGAGCTTGGCCATCTACCCATTGGTTGGATTGCGCCGCGACCACAAGGGATCGGAAGAGGCCGTCCTCAAGTACTTCTCCTTGGGCGCCGTGTTTTCCGCCATCTTCCTTCTGGGTGCGGCCATGATCTACGGCGCGACGGGCAGTCTGAACTTCGCTTCCGTGATGATCGGTCCCCGGCTGGGAATCTATCTGCTGGGCTATGCCCTCGTGACGGTGGGGTTGTTGTTCAAATTGGGCGTGGTACCCTTCCACTTCTGGAGCCCGGACGCCTACGCCGGAGCTCCCAGTGGCGTGGTGTCGTTCATGGCCGGAGCGGTCAAGCTCGGTGCCGTGGCGGTGCTAGCCAACCTCTGGGCTTCCCACTTCTTCGGCTTCGCGCTCCACTACACCGGACAGACCATGCCGGGAGTGCACTACCCGCCTGCTCCTTTGGGGGTTTCCTATCCATTGCTGGG
Organism: Fibrobacterota bacterium; assembly: GCA_016699655.1. Classification (GTDB taxonomy): domain Bacteria; phylum Fibrobacterota; class Fibrobacteria; order UBA5070; family UBA5070; genus UBA5070. Next base: position 5,641,350 of record CP064986.1, on the reverse strand, counting down.
AGTCGGCGCCTTTCCTGAAAAGATCCTGATCCTGCGCGCTTGGCAGTTCGTCTTCGTGTATGGCGGATTGGCTTCCGTGGTGGTCGGTTCCCTGGCCCTTCTCGGACAATCCTCCATCCGGCGCATGATGGCCTATTCCGGCGTGGCCAACGCCGGCTTCATGGCCCTTGCCTTGGGGATCTTCGTCAAGCATGCCGATGCGCGCTTCGCGTTGTTCTACGTGGTCGTCTACGCGTTGGGCACCACCGGCGTGCTGGCCGCGTTGTCGGCGATTTCCGGCCGCGGAGACATCCAGGACGACATGACCGCTTTGGCCGGCGCCGGACGCAAACGTCCGTTGGTGGGATTGGCTCTGAGCGTCCTGTTGGCTTCCGTGGCAGGTCTTCCCTTCACGGCAGGATTTGTCGCCAAGTTCCAATTGCTCGCCGCCCTGTTCACCGATGGTCGCATCGGGATGGATGCCCTTGGCCTGATCCTGCCGCAGACCATGGTCCAGCATGCGGGGATCCTGTTTCCGCTGATTCCCGTGGTGGCGCTGCTTTGCGCCTTGGTTTCCGTGGCGGGATATTTCCGCTTGCTCGTCGCCGTCTGGTCGGAGCCGGGAACCCGCTCGAAGGATGTGGAAAAGACCTCCGTCCTGCTTTCGGTGACCTTGGTCCTGGCGATGCTGGCGGTGCTGGCTCTGGCGATCAATCCGAGGGCGATCGGCTTCTAAGGGCGATCAGAGCAGCTGGCGGCCATCCGGATAGATCGCCGTGGCGTTGCCGTCTGGAGTCAGCTCCAAGGCGGCCAGTCGTGCCCCGTAGGCCTTGCCGATCCCCACGTCGATGCACATGAGTCGGCCGTTGGCCTTCGACAGGATCTTTCCCGCCGAGCGAGGATCGATCAGGAAGGTGGGGGTGTGGCCCACCACCATGCGGTCCAGGTTCCAGTTGCCGAGCGTTTCTTCCAGCTCGATCGTCAAGGCTGCTTCGGACTTGCGCAGGGCGATGCGGTACCAGTGGGGCCCGTCTTCCGCCAGGGCGGGATTGCGGGCGTCCAGCTCGAAGTACGGCACGAGCCGGGCCAGCTCCCCGCGGATGCGCTGGTCCAAATCTTCGGGCTTCCCGACGGCGTAGCGCGGGTGCAATCCGCCGTGGACAAAAAGCGTCTTGCCTGCGATGAACAGGTTGGGGCGCCGGACCAGCCAGCGGCCGACCATGCCGGTGGGAGCCAGGGCGCGGCGGAACTCCAACCAACCCAAGGGTTCCTCCTGCATGCGGGAGATGTCGAGCATGGCCGCGTTTCGCTGCGGATCTCCGCCGCCCGGGGAGGGCAAGGTGGCCAGGCTCGAACGCAGTTCGAACTGATCCAGCTCGGAGGGGGGGGCGAAGTCGCGATATTCTTCGACGGTGGTATAGGAATGGATGTGGTGCATGGACATCGACTCGTGGTTTCCCAGCACAAACTCCACCCGGCCTCCGGCGGCGGAGGCCTCGCGCATGAGTCGCCGCAGCCACAGGTAGATGCGCTTGGGGTAGCCGCCACGCCCCACGACATCGCCGGTCATCACCAGGGTGGCGTCTCCTCCGATCCAAGCGCCACGGCCATCCAGAAGCTCCGCCTGGCGCAGGATCCGGATCCATCCATCGAAGTTTCCATGGATGTCACCGACCGCTACCAGGCGGCTCGCGGGTCGGTGATGGCAGGTCGACGGCGGTTGCATTGTGGTCCAGTCTCCCATTTCTGAGGCAGGGAATGCAATTTCCTCTTCAATGTCCATCGAGCTGCACGATAAAGAAGCCGTTCCCGCCCTCCGCGAAGCGCTGGGTTACGTCGCCCGCCATCGCGGGGAAGTCTTCGTGATCAAGCTGGAGAGCGGCTTGGTGGAGGCTTCCGTGTTCCAAAGCCTCATGCGCGACATCGCCTCGCTGCACCGCATGGGCATCCGCGTGGTGGTGGTTCCGGGTTCCCGGCGCCAGATCGACGCCATGTTGCGCACCTGGGAAGTGGAATCTCCCATGGCAGGCGAGGTACGGGTCACCACCGAGGAGGCGATGCCGTTCGTCACGCTCGCCGCCTTCGACGTGTGCAATCGCATCATGACCCACTTGGCGGAATCGGGTGCCAACGCGCTGATCGGAAACTGGGTCAAGGCGCGTGGCCTGGGGGTTCTGGACGGGATCGACTATCTCCTCACCGGCAGCGTGCAAAGCTTGCGCACCGAGATCCTGCGGCAGCTGATGGGGCAGGAGTTCGTGCCCATCGTCCCCAACATCGGATGGAACTCCGCGGGGCGTCCCTACAACGTCAGCTCCACCCAGCTGGCCATGGAGCTCGCGGTGCAACTCGGAGCCTCCAAGCTCTTCTTCCTTTGCGACGAGCGGCCCGAAGTAGGACCCGATCTGGTGCTGCCGGAGGATGTGGAACGCGGCGACAGCGGGATGCTCTCCAGCCTCAACTTGGGCCAGGCGGAGGAATTCCTGGACACCAACGCGCTGCGGGTCAGTCAACCCTACCGCGACTACTTGCGCCGCGCCTTGGAGGCCTGTCGCAAGGGAGTGCGTCGCACGCACATCCTGGACGGCCAGGAAGATGGCGCGTTGCTGCGCGAGATCTTCAGCCAGGATGGCCAAGGCACCATGGTCTTCGCCAACGAGTACGACCACATCCGCCGCGCGGAGGTGCGCGACGTGCCGGATATTCTGCGCATCCAGGAGCCCTACGTGGCCCAGGGTGTGCTGTTGCCGCGCACGGCCGAGCAGATCGAGGCGAAGATCGGCGATTACGTGGTCCATGAGGCGGACGGGTTCATCCAGGGCAGTGCGGCGCTCCATCCGTTCCCGGATGGCTCCGCCGAGGTGGCCGCCGTGGCGGTGGCAGAACATGTCCGCCGGTTCGGCGTGGGGCGCAAGATCGTGCAATTTCTGTTGCAGAAGGCCGTGCGGATGGGGTACGACAAGGTCTTTTTGCTGACCACCCAAACCTCCGATTGGTTTGCCGATCTGGGTTTCGAGCGCGGCGATTTGGCCGATCTTCCCCAGGACAAGGTTTCCGCCTACGACATCAAGCGGCGCAGTCTGGTTTTTGTCCGCACCATCCGGCGATCCGGAGTCTGAACCAGCCTTCCCGCATCCCAAGCGGGCAGTCTCGCAAGGTGCGGATGCACCCCGATTCTCGCGCGAGATTCAAGGTTAACGCGGAGTTCTTTGGACGTTACCGCCTGGAATTACTAGAATTGCCGATTCGCTCCCACAGCCCCTCTCTTGTTGGAGGGGCCATCACAAGGGGTTTGTCCTGATTCGGAAAGACCGTCTGCTCGCTTGCTCCCGCGAAGTGGCTGAAGCCTGCGGGCTTGAGCTAGTCGACGTCGAGCTCTTCCGTGCCGGGCGTAGGGAGGTGCTGCGCATCTACCTGCACAAGCCCGGTGGGGTCACCTTGGACGAATGCTCCCAGGTCAGCCATCAACTTTCCAGCCTTCTCGAAACCGATGAATCTTTTCAGACACCATACACTCTCGAGGTCTCCTCTCCCGGCCTGGACCGTCCGCTCAAGACGCCCCAGGACTGGGCGCGCCGGATCGGCGAGTGGGTGCGTGTCCATCTGGTGGAAGACGTGGAGGGAAGCAAGCAGTGGATCGGTCGTCTCGTCGAATCCGACGAGACTTCGGCCTTGCTCTCTCCCGAAAAAGGCACTTCCGACGTCCGCATCCCATTCCGTACGGTCCAATTGGCCCGTGTCGATGTCCGATTCGAGGATTGAACATGTCTAGAACCGCCGTCAAGGACCCTGAGGTCAACATCGTCGAGGCCCTCGGCCAGGTCGCCAAGGAAAAGAACATCGGCATGGATGTGGTCCTGACCACCTTGCGATCTTCGCTTGTGCAGGCCGCCCGCAAATACACCGGCATCCAGAAGAACATCGAAGTCGACGTGGAACGCGAGCGTGGCTCGATCCGCGCCTTCCTTCGCGTGGAAGTGGTGGAAGATCTCCCCGACCTTCCCGAAGGGATCAGCGCCGAAGACGCGTTGGTGTTCGACGAGAAGTACATGCTCGTGGAACAGGCCCGCGAATACCGGCCCACCATCCAGCCGGGTGAAACCCTCGAACACGAGATCCCCATCGCGGGATTCGGCCGCGCCGCCATCGCCATCGCCAAGCAGAGCCTCACCCAGCGGGTGCGCGAAGTGGAACGCCAGCGCGTGTTCGACGACTACCGCGACCGCATCGGCACCATCGTGACAGGAACTGTCCAACAGGTGGACCGCGGCGACATCCTGGTGAACCTGGGGCGCACCGAGGCCATCGTGCCGCTGCGCGAGCAGATCCGCAAGGAACGCTACCGCCAGGGCGACAGCATCCGCGCCTACATCTGCGACGTGTCCAACAACGCCAAGGGGCCGCAGGTCATCCTGTCGCGCACCCACCCGGAGTTCTTGGCCAAGTTGTTCGAACTGGAAGTTCCCGAGATCTACGACGAGATCGTCGGGATCCGCGCCGTGGCCCGCGACCCGGGCTTCCGCGCCAAGATCAGCGTGTCCAGCCGCGACGAACGGATCGATCCGGTCGGCGCTTGCGTGGGCATGAAGGGCAACCGCGTGCAGGCCATCGTGCGCGAACTGTCCAACGAGCGCATCGACATCATCCACTTCACCGAAGACATGCAGGTCTACGTGCGGCGCCTGTTCGCGCCGGCCGAAGTCCGCAAGGTCCTCGAAGTGGGTTCGGATCGCTACGTCGTGGTGGTCGCCAACGAGGATCTCTCGCTGGCGATCGGCCGTCAGGGCCAGAATGTCAAATTGGCCACCAAGCTCCTGGGGAAGGAACTCGACGTTTTCGGAGAAGACGAATTCGCCGAGCTTCCGGACGCCGAGCGCCGCGCCATCCTGGGCGAGCCCGAGCTCGTCGAGGAGGCACCCGCCGAAGTGGCGGTCGAGGCGCTCGCCGAACCTGTCGAGCCAACCGTGGAAGAACCTGCCTCCGCGCAATGAGCGGAAGGCAAGGACAATGACTTTTGTTTAGCTAAGAGACGCAATCACCGAGAGTGAGGCTTCGTGAGTAAGACCCGAATCACCGATGTCGCGACCGAGTTCGAGATCGCCAAAGAATCCGTCCTGAAGCATTTGAAGGATGCAGGGTTCGAGGTGCGCTCGGTCCTTTCGCCCATCGAGAGCGACTGGGTGGACAAGATCCGTCCTGCATTGGAAGGCGAGCGCGCCAAGTCCGGGAAGCCCCGGGCCAAGAAGGCCGCGCCGAAGAAGAAGGCCGAAGGTGAAGTCGAAGCCGACAAGCCCAAGAAGGTCGCGCCCAAGAAGAAGCTCGAGGGCGATCACGATGCTCCCGAGGCGCATGCCGCTTCGGCCGGTGAAAAGCACGTCGCGCCACCCCAGGCGGCCCAGCCGGCGCCCGAGGTGCATGTCGTGGCCACCCATGCGGAGCCCGCGCCAGATCGCGTCGAACCGACTCCGGTCGCGGAGCCCAAGCACGTGGCACCCAAGCCCGAGGCCGCGGCCGCTCCGGAAGCAGCCGCTACGCCCGAGGCGGGACAGCCAGGCGCACCCATCCTGCTGACCGCTCCCGTGCGTCGCCAGCCCTCGTTCAATCCGGATCGACCGGATCGTCCCCGGGCACCGGCAAGCACCTACCAGCCCACCCCCCGCGGCATCACCGGCGGTCCTCGTCCAGGCTTCAGTGCCACGGACAAGGGCGCGGCGGCCCCAGGTGGTGGAGCTCCTCGCGAACAGCCTCGCGACCCACGTCCAGGCGACCGCACCACGGGTGCCACGCCTCGCGATGGTCGTACCGACCAGCGCGGACCTGGCGGACCTCGTCCCGACCGTGGAGCAGCTCCCACCGGTCCCGGCGGCGCTCGTCCTGACCGCGGCGTTTCCGTTGGCGGCAATCGCCCCGACGGCCGCGGACCTGGTGGACCTGGCGGCGGACCCGGCCAAGGTCGCCCGCCCTATGGCGGCGGACAAGGTGGCCCAGGCGGATTCCGTCCAGGCGGACCCGGCCAAGGCCAAGGCGCTCCCGGACCTTATCGCAACAGCCCTCCGGGCAACAATCCCTACCGTCCCAACGGACCCGGCGGCGGTCAGCGTCCCGGATTCGGACCCGGACCCGGTGCAGGTCCTGGCGGACCAGGGCGTCCTGGATTCGGCGGTCCCACCGGTGGACCTCCGGGAGCCACCGGCTCCTTGCAGCCTGGCCAGCAGGCGGGCGCTTTCGGCGCTCCCGTGGGCAAGGGCTCGGCGGGTCGCAAGCGCAAGACCAAAGAGCAGATCGAAACCGAGATCTTCTACCAGACCCAGCAGAACGTCAACAAAGTGATGGTCTCGCTGGATCGCGGCAAGATCCAGCGTCGTTACGCCCGTGGCGGCGGCGGCCAGATGATGGACAGCGTCGAAGAGAAGATGATTCTCAAGGTGGCGGAATTCATCACGATCGCGGAACTCGCGAACCTGCTGAACGTCGCACCGGCCCAGGTCATCGCCAAGGCGATGGGCATGGGTTTGATGGTGACCATCAACGCCCGCCTGGACCACGAAACCATCGCGATCATCGCCGACGAGTTCGGGTTCCAAGCCCAGCTGATGGACGAGTACGCGGAAGACGTCGCGGAAAGCCAGGAAACCCTCGGCGATCCCGACGCGGATGCCGGGCGTCCTCCGATCGTGACCGTCATGGGTCACGTCGACCACGGTAAGACCTCGTTGTTGGACTATTTGCGCAAGACGCATGTGATCACCGGCGAAGCGGGTGGAATCACCCAGCACATCGGTGCCTACGAAGTGGACACCGGCCACGGCTGCGTGACGTTCCTGGACACTCCCGGTCACGAGGCGTTCTCCGCCATGCGTGCTCGCGGCGCCAAGGTCACCGACATCGTGGTGCTCGTGGTGGCTGCCGACAGCAACGTCATGCCGCAGACCAAGGAAGCCATCGACCACGCCCGTGCGGCCAACGTGCCCATCGTCGTGGCCATCAACAAGATCGACCTTCCCGCCGCCAACCCCGACAACGTCCGTGCCCAATTGGGTGCTTACGGCATCGAGGTGGAGCAGTGGGGTGGCAAGGTGCAGTGCGTGGAGATCTCCGCCAAGAAGGGGATCAACATGGACAAGCTCCTGGACGCCCTCCTGGTGGAAGCGGAAATGCTCGGACTGCGGGCCAACCCCACCGTGCGCGCCAAGGGTACCGTGATCGAATCCCGCCTGGACAAGGGCAAGGGTTCCATCGCCACCATCCTGGTGCAGGAAGGAACGCTCCGCGTGGGCGACGCCATCCTGGTGGGATCGTATGCGGGCAAGATCCGTCAGCTCATGGACGAACGCGGCCAGCCGCGCATGGAGGCCGGTCCTTCCGTGCCTTGCCAGATCCTGGGCATCGACGGCGTACCGCAAGCGGGCGACTCCGTCATCCAGATGGACGACGAGCGCGAAGCGCGCGAAATCGCCGGTCGACGCCACCGCGCCCAGAAGGAGCGCGAACTGCGCCGGGCGCAGCGCATGTCGCTGGAAGATCTTTCCAACAAGATCGCCGCCGGCGATTCGCAGCAGACCCTGCGCGTCATCGTCAAGGGCGACGTGGACGGCTCGGTGGAGGCCATCGCGGCTTCGCTGGAACAGCTTTCCACCAAGGAAGTGCGTGTCCAGATCCTGTCGCGTGCCGTGGGCGGCATCAAGGAAGCCGACGTCATGTTGGCGGCCGCATCGGATGCCATCGTGGTCGCTTTCCATGTGCGTCCCGATGCCAACACCCGCGAGCTGGCCAGCCGCGAAGGCGTGGAGATCCGTTCCTACCGCATCATCTACGAAGTGGTGGACGACATCCGCAAGGCGATGGAGGGCATGCTCAAGCCCGAGATCAAGGAAGAGGTCGCCGCCGAGGCGGAAGTCCGCGCCGTGTTCCGCGTGCCCAAGCAAGGTGCGATCGCCGGTTGCTACGTGCAGTCGGGAACGATCGAACGCAAGCTCAAGGCCCGCGTGTACCGCAACGGAGTGGAAATCGCCGAATCCAAGGTCAGCACCCTCAAGCGCTTCAAGGACGACGTCTCCGAAGTCAAGTCCGGCTACGAATGTGGCGTGGGACTGGATGGAGTGGACGACTACGTGGAAGGCGACATCATCGCGTTCTTCCGCCAGTTCGAGGTGGCTCGCAAGTTGTCGGATTCCAAGGCGTGAGAGGTCGGCAAACCCGTGGTGGCGGAGGCCGCATGGCCTCCGTCGGGGAGCAGATCCGCAGGGAACTTTCCCAGCTCTTCCTGGAAGGGCTGAAGGATCCACGGATCGCGTTCGTCACGGTCTCCACCGTGAACGTGACTTCCGACCTGAGCTTGGCGACCATCAACTACACGGTCCTGGGTTCGGAAAAGGAAGTGCGCGACACGGAAATCGGTCTGCAGCAATCGGCGGGTTGGCTTCGCAAGGAGCTTTCCCACCGGCTGAAGCTGCGCCATATGCCGCAACTGCGCTTCTATCTGGACCACAACCTGGAGAACTCCTTCTACATCCAGAGCTTGCTCACCAAGCTGCCGGATGAGGACCGCAAGCCCCTGGATCCGTCGGAGCTTCCTCCTTCGTGAGTTTCCTTCGAACAGGATCCGTGCAAGCATGAGCGTGTGCGGGTTCCTTCTTTTGGACAAGCCCACGGGGAAATCCTCCCAACAGGCTCTTTTTCCCGTCAAACGGCTGTTCGGCGAGCGACGGGTGGGGCATGCCGGCACCTTGGATCCTCTGGCCACGGGCCTTCTCGTGGCGGCGGCGGGGAAAGCTACGCGTCTCCTGTCGCGCATCGAAGGATGCGACAAGGAGTACCTCGTGTGCCTGCGTCCAGGGGTACGCACGGATTCCCTGGATACCGATGGACGGATTTTGTCAGAGACTGCCGCCTCCTGGGAGGGGGCCGACTGGCCACGCCTGCTGGAAGGCTTGCTGGGCGAAGTGGACCAGGTTCCACCGGCCTATTCGGCGATTTCGGTGGATGGCGTGCGGTCCTACGAGCGGGCTCGCAAGGGCGAAGACGTGACGCTCCCGCCTCGCCGCGTGCGGATCGAATCCTGTGTGGAAGTGCTGGGGCCATCGCCACTGGATGGTTCCGGATACAGGCCAGGCGATGCGACCCTGCGGATCCGGTGCTCCAAGGGCACCTATGTGCGGAGCTTGGCGCGCGATCTGGGAGATCGGGCGGGTTTTGGCGCCTGCGTCAGCGCCTTGCGTCGCACCGCGATCGGATCCTGGCGTTTGCCGGACTCGCCTCCGCCCGAAGACGCCCAGCCGGAGCTCTTGACGGTGCAGTCGATGTTCCCACAATGGCCCCGCTTCACGATCGCTTCGGAGCATCTGGGAAAGCTTTCCAACGGCAATCCGATCCCTTGCGAGTTGGAAGACCACCCAGACGTTTTGTGTCTGGATGGTTCGGGTTCCGCGATCGCCTGGGGCGTGGTGCGGGAGAAGATCTTCCGCACCGAAGCCCTGCTGTCCGATCAGATCTTGGCCAGCGCCGCGTCGTAATCGGGCTCGTCGGCGGTTTCCGCGACCAGCTGGGTGTACGCGACCTTGCCGGATTCGTCGACGATCACGACGGAGCGGGCGCAAAGCCCCTGCAGGACCGAGTCCACGATCTGGACCCCGAAGGCCTTTTCGAATTCGGTGTCGCGAAACGCCGAGGCGGTGATCACGTTCTCCAGGCCTTCGGCGCCGCAAAAACGCTTGGCGGCGAACGGCAGGTCCTTGGAAACGCACAGCACCACGGTGTTGGCCAAGGCGGAGGCCTTCTGGTTGAACTTGCGCACGGAGGTGGCGCAGGTGGCCGTATCGATCGAGGGGAAGATGTTGATCACGATCTTCTTGCCGGCCAGATCGGCCAACGAAACGACGGACAGGTCCTGCTTCACCAGACGGAAGTCCGGAGCCTTGGATCCGATGGTGGGGAGTTCGCCCGAAGTGTGGACGGGGTTGCCTTTGAGGGTCACGGTGGCCATGGAAGCATCCTTCTTGAATAGAGAACGAGACTCGATTCGAGTCTTCCACTAGATACATCCTTTGCCGTGTTCGGTCCAGTCGCAACGACCTATCTTCCAGCGACTCCATGTCCACACTTCGCAGGTCCAGCCTTTTCGTCGCGTTTCTGTCGATCCTCGCATGGTCCTACGGCGACCAGGAACAGGATCGGAACCATCCGGAAGTCAAATGGTTCACTTCGGAAACGCCCCACTTCCGGTTCCACTACGAATCGGGGTTGCGCCCTGCCGCGGAGGCTTGCGCCGCCCGCGCCGAGGCGGTCTACCCGATCCTCACGGAACTGTTCGGCCACGAGCCTGCGGCCAAGACGGAATTTCTGGTGTTCGACGAGGACTACTCCAACGGGTGGGCGATCGCGAGCCTGAACACCATGGCCATCTGGAGCTCCGACATGGGGTTCGAATTGCGGGGCTCCAAGGATTGGATCCGCGACGTGGTGGCCCACGAATTCACCCATGTGGTCTCCATCCAGAGTGGCGCCAAGGCCAAGCCTTGGTTGTCGGAATTGCAGTTGGGCTGGGACGACGCCTCCGATCGCTCCACCACCTCCGGGGGATGGCTCCTGTGGTCGCTTTCACCGTACTCCATGGCCATGGCCGAAGGCGCGGCGCAATGGGGTTCCCAGAAAACCGGCGGCGATGCCTGGGATTCGCATCGCGCCATGATCCAGCGCACGGCGGCTTCTTCCGACAGCCTCCTGAGTTGGTCGCGGATGGGCACCTTCTCGGGGTCCGGACTGGATGGGGAACGGGTGTACGGCCAGGGTTACAGCCTGGTCCGCCACATCGAGCGCACGCGCGGCGGCGAGTGGATCGCCAAGTGGTGGCAGGAATTGTCCAAGTGGAGCTCCCAGACCCCGAGCGGGGCATGGAAGTCCCTCACGGGGCAAAGCGGCGAGGAATTGTGGAACGAGTGGAGGGATTCGGCCAAGGCCATCGCCCAGCGCGAGCTGGAGGCCGCCAAGCCCTTGCAACAAGGGAGAAGGTTGTTCGGCGAGGCGTTCAACACGCAGTGGCCGCGCTGGTGGAACGACACTCTCCTCCTGTTTTCTTCCAATCGCGGCTCCGATTACCAGATCAATTCGCTGTGGGCGTGGGACCTGGCCGCCAAGGACACCACCAAGCGTTCGTGGGTGGTGGCGCCCGTCATCCGCACGCGGGTGGCGGTGGATACCGCCGGAAAACGGGTCTGGTTCTATTCGGGCCGCGAGGACGACTCCCGTGGCAGGCCGGCGCTGGACCTGTACAAGGCCAACCTGTTCCCGGGAAAAGACGGCCAGCTCGAAGCCGACCCCAAGCCCAAGCAAGAGCGCGTCACGCGCGAACTCCACGCCTTCGCTCCGGATTTCCACGGCGATTCCTTGTTGGCGGTGGTGCGAGACCTCGTCGATTTCCGCGTGCGCGTGATCCCCATCGATTCTTCCAGCAAAGGGCGCGAACTCTTTCCGGGTGCTGGCAACTCGAGCAATGGAACCGTTTTCGGGGCCGTGTGGTCGCCGGGCGGAGACACCATCGCCATCGATCGGTTCGACGGCAAGAGCCGACGGATCGATCTGTTCGGCCGCTCGGGACGTTTTCTGACACGCATCGGCGACAGCCTCGCCGATTGGCGCACCCCGTCGTTTTCGCCCGATGGCCGATCCATCGTGCTGGCTTCGGACAGGACGGGGATCTTCAACCTGTACAGACAAAATCTGGCAAGCGAGAAACTGGAACAGTTGACCTCGGCGCCGGGGGGCGCGTTCCAGCCGGCGGTTTCGCCGGACGGAAAACGGATCGCCTACATCGGCTGGGACACCGATGGCTTCGCGTTGCACCTTTTGGATTCGATCGCGCCGATCGACGTCCGTCCCGCCGTGGCCAAGGTCGCGGTCGTTCCGCCCATCCAGGAAACATGGGATCTGTCCAGCGGAGAGACTCCGTACTTTCCCGTCCCCACCCGATTCCTGCTCTCTCCGATCCTGTTCGCCCAGCGGGCGCAACCGATGTTCGGCGAGGAAGGCCTGCGCTGGAAGGGGCTTGCCGGTGCGCGGTTCCAGGCCTTGGATCCGGTGCGCAAGAACACCGTGGTGCTCCTGGGGCTCCTGGATCTGGGCAACGGATTCGACTACGTGCAGCTGGACCAGCCGACCTTCCTCAATCCCCGCCAGGAGAAGATGCTCCTGGCCGGCTGGGAAAACCGGAGCCTCCTGCCCACGGTCTTCCTGGAAGCCGGATGGCAGAACGTGCGTGGACAGGATACGTCCAGTCGCGAGGCGGCCTTGGGGACGGCGCGCGAGCGGATCGTGCAGCCCTGGGCGCTGGAAGTCGGGTCCGCCGTGGCGGGCGCGCGCTGGTCGGTGACGCGCAACCAGAAGCTCCACGGCGAGCTCTCGTGGATGGGATACGAGTTCAACCTCTACGAAGGCGTTCCCTTCCGATTCCCCGCCTATTCCTCGGTTTCGCCGGCGATGATGTGGACCTACCTCTCGAAGGATGCGGGGGGAGACGAATCGATGGCCGACCAGCGAGGCGCCTTCGCGCGCGTGCGGCTTTCCCACGAGGCGTCCGAACTCCAGCGGTCGGGATCGTTTTCGGAAGTCTTCCAGCAGAACGCCAACGGTTCCGTCACGGTGAAGACCGCCTCCACCGACCTGCAACGCGCCGCCTTGGATCTGCGCTGGGCGACCGGCAATCCGCTCTGGGAGGACCAGACCATCGAACTGGACCTCCAGGGGTCGGGAATTGTCCGCTGGAAGAGCGAGGCGGACACGCTCAACGACTTCTACCTGGAAGGACTTTCCGTTCCAGGTTATCCGGGATTCGCCGCCGGCAGAAGCGAAGAACGCCTGTTCCAGGGGACGCGCAGCGCCTACGCCCGCCTCGCGACGCGGTTTCCCCTGCTGGAGATGCGCAAAGGCTTCTGGATCTGGTTTTTCGACCAGTGGTCGGCCGGGGCCTCCGTGCAAGCCGGACGCGCCTGGCGAGGCGACGTTTGGGACCTGGATGCTTCCGCCCAGGACCAGATCTGGGACTTCGCAAGATCCTGGACCGTGGAGACCCGCCTGGCGGGACGCATCCACAGCGCCTACCCGTTCCACTTGTCGCTGGCGCTCTCCCGCGCCTTGGACGAACCCAAGGGACTGGTCCAGCCAACGGCGACAATTTTTGGAATTCCTACCTTTGCCCACCGCATCGAGTTTGGCCTGAATACGGGCTTGGACGAGTGGGCGATCATCGATCAGCCTCTCAAGCGTCTGGGCCTCCTACCCGCACCTCGGAGACTGCATTGAATACCCGAAAAATGGCGTGGACTTCGGCGATCGCCTTTGGCATGGCTTCCGGGCTTCCTTCCGACCTGATCGGAGGCACCTTCCAGGCAAGGCTTTCCGATGCGGGCATGGACGTCGCCGATATCGGAATGGTGGGGTTGGCCACACTCCCTCTGATGCTCAAGCCGCTGTGGGCGCCGGCGGTCGACCGATTCGCTCCACCGCTGGGCCGTCGCCGAGGCTGGATCCTGATCTCCGCGCTGGTCCTGTGTTTTTCCGTCGGCATGCTGGGAACGGTCGATCCTTCGCAATCGCTCACGCTCCTGGTATCCGCCCTGGCGATGACGGCGTTTTGCAGCGCGACTCTCGATCTTGCCGTGAACGGATGGACTTGCGACATGACCGCGGAGAGTGGGGCCAACACCCTGGCGGGTTGGTCCGTCTGGGGATACCGGATCGCCACGCTCCTGTCGTCCTCGATTTCCCTGGCGCTTTCCCATCGAATGGGATGGTCCAACACCTACTGGTTGCTGGCGGGAATGCTCCTGGTGGTCGTGGTGATCGGGCTGTTCCAACCGGAACCTTCGGCTTCCGCGCAAGCGCCGGTTTCGCTCGGCAAGGCGGTTGTCACACCGTTCGTGCATTTCTGGCGGGACAACGGACTTGTCGGCATGGGGGTGCTTCTGTTGTTCGCGTTGCTGTTCCGCCTGGCCGACAGCTGGGCTGGCAACCAGACCACGACGTTCTTGAACGGGTTCTACTCCAAGGACCAGCTTTCCATCGCCAAGGCCGCGGCCCTGGTGGCGGTGGGTCTGGGGGTCGGAGCCGCCGCCCTGGCCGAGCGGAAATTGTCCACCCGCGCGCTCCTTGTGCTGGCGGGAGTTCTGGGAAGCGCATCGAACCTGGGTTTTCTCCTGATTTCCGAGCGGACCGTGGGTGGTCTGGCCGGTCTGTACACCGCGATGATGGTTGAGTCGATCTGCGGCGGGTTCATGTCCGCGGTTTTCGTGGGATTTCTCATGTCGCGCTGCCGGAGTTCTTCGGCCGCCACCCAATACGCGGTGTTGACTTCCGTGTGGTTGTTGGGCCGCTTCGTGACGGCTCCGGCCGGGATCATCGTGAAAAGCAGCGGTTGGACCGTGTTCTTCGTGGCCTCGGCCATCGCGGGCCTTCCGGGGTTGCTCCTGGTGCCCTGGATCAAGCACTCGCGAGCGGTCAGCCCATCAGCTTGAGGATCGCCGAAGGCAGCATGTTGGACTGAGCCAGCATGCTTTCGCCGGATTTTGTCAGGATCTGGTTTCGGCTGAACTGCATCGACTCGTACGCGAAGTCCGTGTCCCGGATGCGGCTGTCGGCGTCCAGCAGATTGGTCACCATGTCGCCCAGGTTCGATACGGTGGATTCCAGCCGGTTCATGGTGGCGCCGATCTTCGAGCGCAGCCCCAGCACCGTGTTGATCACCGTATCCACGCTGGTCACGGCCGATGTCGCGGTCGTCTGGGTGGAAACACCACCGAAGGAAAGTCCCGTGGCGAGGTTGCTCGGGGTGAAGGTGATCGTGGCGCCGGTTCCGGAAGCCGCGGAACTCACCCGGAAGGACAGCGCCGTGGTGGAAGACAAAAGCTGGACGCCATTGTAGGTGGTCGCGGTGGCGATCCGGTTGACCTCCGAGGCCAACGCCGAGTATTCCTGCTGCAGGAAACCGCGATCGGTGTTGGTGTACGCCCCGTTGGCGGCCTGGACAGCCAGTTCCCGCATCCTTTGGAGGTTGTCCGTGATCTGCTGGGTTCCGGAGTCGGCGATCTGCAGCATGGCCAGGCCGTCGTTGGTGTTCCGTTGGGCCATCTGGCTTCCGCGGATCTGCGACCGCAATCCCTCCGAGACGGGTAGGCCCGCCGCATCGTCGGAAGAACGGTTGATGCGCAATCCCGTGGAGAGACGCTCCAAGGATTTGCGCGTGTTCGTCGTCGTACGGTCCAGGCTGTTTTGGATGCCGATCGAATTGACATTCGTGAAAATGCGCATGGCTGTTCACCGCCGTGTCAGAGAACCTGAAACGGTCTGCACGCTCACATCCTTGTCAGCGTTCAAACGGATTCCTCCACCCTTACTGGAGGTCCGGGCACAAACCCGGCAATCCAGTCATCGACATGGTATTGGAGGGACTTTAGCGATTTCTTCGACAAGACAAAAAAGATCCCGCTCGGGTCGGAGCGGGATCTGTCCAGTGCCCTTCAGCGCCAAAAATCATCCGAGCAGATTCAGCACTCCACGCGGGACTTGGTTGGCTTGGGCGATCATCGCCATGGAAGATTTGTTGAGGATCATCCCTCGCGCCAGCTCCATGGCTTGCTGCGCGTAATCGGTGTCGCGGATTCGACTCTCCGCGTCCGTGGCGCTGGTCGTGAAACTGCTCAGATTGGAGGACGCGACCGACAAACGATTCATCGTCGAACCGATCGTGGAGCGCACCTGGTTGACCGACTTGAGATAATCGTCGATGGCGGAGGTGGCTTGTTGGGCGGAGGACTGGTTGGTCAGTCCGCCCAGCGTGGAGAGTGACGGCATGCTCGCTCCGCCGAACGACAATTTGTCCGCCGCGCTGGCCGACGACCCTACCTGGAATTGCACGGACTTCCCGTTGAGCAGGGGAATGCCGTTGTACGAGGTGGACTCTGCGATGGCGCCCACCTCGCTTGCCAATGCCTGGTACTCCGCGTTCATGGCTTTGCGATCACTGGCGTTGTAGGTGCCGTTGGATGCCTGGATGGCCAACTCGCGCATTCTTCCCAACGCATCGGTCATTTGTTGGCTGCCGGAGTCTGCGATCTGCAGCATGGCAAGGCCATTGGACGTGTTCGCGTCCGCCATCTGGCTGCCGCGGATCTGCTGGCGGAGTCCCTCGGACAGGGCAAGTCCAGCCGCATCGTCGGAAGCGCGATTGATCCGCAGGCCGGTGGACAATTGTTCCAGGGAAGAGCGTAGACGAGCTTGGTTGGTCCGGCTTGCAGTGCTCGCAATCTGGGATTCTTGGATCCTCATCATGTCCACCCTTTCCAAAACCGGCCACAGGACCGGCATTCCGGTCATCGGCAGCGGGAGAGGTGGACTTTAGGGCTTTTCCAAGAAAAAGAAAACCCCGACTCGGAGAGCCGGGGCGAGCAGTTCGACCTCTCCGCGAGGAGAGGGGCGAATTACTTGGCCTTGGTGGCGGTGGCCTTGGCGGCAGGCTTCTTCTCGGCCTTCTTGGCGGTGTCCTTCTTGGCGGTGTCGGCCTTGACGGTGTCCTTCTTGACGGTGTCCTTCTTGGCGGTGTCGAGCTTCACGGTGGTGTCGGGCTTGGCGACAACGGTGGTGTCGTTCTTGACTTCGGGCTTGGGGGCTTCGCTGTTGCAAGCGACGAACAGGAAGGACACGGCGGCGAGGAGGGCGAGCTTCTTCATGGAATGATCTTTCTTCAGAAAGTTGTTGGTTTGAATTCGAAGTGGTAGAGTGCGGAAACCGCGCCCAACCTTTCGTGATCAGGAATAAAGCGAGAGGTGTGCCAACTTTGTGAACATGGGGGAATGTCACATAAGTTTGACGCAAAGCGAAGCTGAATCGGGCAAATCGCCCGGCATACATGGTTTCTTGCCCGGCTAGGCTTGGTCGAGAATCCTCAGCAGCCCCAACGTGAGCTGCTGGGCAAGGACATCTGCAGTGGGGAGAAGGTGCCAGGGACGCAAATCCGTGGGCGGGGCGGTTTCTGTCAGCCACGTTTCCAGCAGGTCGCCGCCAGGGCCCAGCCGGATGGAACCGTGCTGGAGAAGCGCCTTCTGGCCGAGCTTTCGGGCCGACCCCACCCACTTGAGGCCATGCCATTTGAGTTCATGCCGCGAGGTGGAGGCAAAGCATGGGGCCGGGCCGAGTCCTAGCGGGTCGCGAGACGCGCCACCGCGCTCCAGGGTCAAGTCCTCGATTCCTGCAGCTTGACCCGCTTCCAGCAACCAAATGCCGAACACTTCTTCGGGTGATCGCGCCCCACCCCGGAACAGGGAGTGGTCGATGGGAAACACCACGCTGTAGGTGAGCTCATCCTGGTGCCATACCGCACGGCCACCGGTGGGCCGGTGCACCACCTCCTGTGGTCCCAACGGATCGGATGCAGGGTTTCGGCTCCAGGCTGGCCATTTGGGGGCGAGGGCGATTTCCGGGGTCTGGTTCTTGCCCAGACTCACGGTGGGGTGGTCCCAAGTGTAAAGGCGCAGGATCGGAACGGCCGCGTCGCTGGATTCGCCGGTTCGGAGCGCTTGTTCCATGTCCTGGAGCAGGTCGGTGTCGGTGCGCATGTGCTCGGCGCCCGTGCCGCCATGCAGAGGATCGAGTCGGAGTTGGCTCATTGGAACGACCAAAGTACCTGAACAGACCGATTCCAGCTATCTTTAACAGACTATGTCCGTAAGAGTCGCCATCATGGGCGCCACCGGGGCGGTGGGCGCTGAACTGCTTTCCATCTTAGACGAGCGGAAGTTCCCCATCGGGGAGCTCCGGCTTCTGGCCAGCAAACGCTCGGCCGGAACCACTCTGGAGTTCCAGGGTCAGAAGATCAAGGTGGAGGAGCTCACCCACGGTTCCTTCGAAGGAATCGATCTCGTCCTGGCTTCCGCCGGTGGTTCCATTTCCGCCGAGTTCGCGCCCAGCGCCGTGAAGGCCGGGGCCGTGGTGGTGGACAACACCTCCAAGTTCCGCATGACCGAGGGGGTTCCCCTCGTGATCCCGGAGATCAACGGCGAGCGGATCAAGGACCACAAGGGCATCATCGCCAACCCCAACTGCAGCACCATCATCATGGCCTTGCCGGTGTATCCGTTGCACAAGGCGTTCGGCGTCAAGCGCGTGCATGCGGCCACCTACCAGGCGGCTTCCGGTGCCGGTGCGCGCGCCATGGAAGAGCTCAAGCTGGAGACGGCCGCGGTTTTGGAGGGACGCGAGTTCCATCCCACCGTGATTCCGCATCCCTACGCCTTCAACGTGTTTCCCCACAACGCCCCTTGGCTTCCCGACCTCGGCTACAACGAGGAGGAGCTCAAGATGGTGAAGGAAACCGCCAAGATCTTCGAGACGAATTCCGTCAAGGTGCACGCGACCTGCGTGCGCGTGCCGGTGCTGCGCGCCCACTCGGAAGCCTTGAACGTGGAGTTCGAGCGCGAGGTCTCCGTGGAGGAGGCCATGGCGGTGCTGGCGAAGGCCCCTGGCGTGCGGATCCTGGAAGACGTTTCCCAGAACCGCTGGCCCATGCCTTTGGACGCCTCCGGCACGGATCCCGTGCTGGTGGGTCGCATGCGCAAGGACAGGAGCCAAGCCTGCACGCTGGACTTCTGGGTGGTCGGCGACCAGATCCGCAAGGGTGCGGCGTTGAACGCCGTGCAGATCGCCGAACTCCTCTTCGCCTGAGGAGCATCCCGTGGCCTGGATCATTTTGGGGGCGCTGGTCGTTTCGGCGAGCTTCTACCTGATGGTCTTCCGCCAGGTTTCCCGCAGCGAGGAACGTCTGAGGGCGATGGTGATCGCCAACGAGGCTCGCATCTCTCGGCGCTTCAAGGCCAAGCTGGTCGCGCCTGCGGGTGAAGACGAGGCCGAGACGTGAGCGCTTCGGGAAGCTGGGTGGAGGTGGATCGGGGGGCATTGACCCGCAACCTCCGCCTGATCCGCCAGCGGGTGGGGAGTCGACAGATTCTGGTCCTGGTCAAGGCGGATGGCTACGGTCACGGCGCGGTGGAAACCGCCAAGACCGTTCTCGCTGCCGGTGCCGACCGCGTCGGTGTGGCGCGGCTCCACGAAGGTGCCCATCTGCGGCGTTCGGGCATCGAGGGTGTGATCCATGTGCTGGAGCCCTTCCATCCGGACGACCTCGCCGATTACACGCGGTTGGGGTTGGTCGCCACGGTGTGCGACCTCGATGCGGCCCGATGCCTCTCCAGCCATGGCTCCAATGGCGGGGAAGCGCTGAAAGCCCATCTCAAGGTGGACACCGGCATGGCGCGACTCGGGTTGCACCACGATCGCGATCGCGATCTGATCCACTCCATCCTTTCGCTTCCCGGCGTGGAGTGGGAGGGGATCTTCACCCACTTCGCCCGCTCCGACGACGACCCGATCGCCACCGAACTCCAGATCCGGCGCTTCACGGATTTGCTGGCGGAGCTCCAGCGAGCCGGGCTGCGTCCTCCCGTCGCGCACGCGGCCAACTCCGCGGCCATTTTCCGTCATCCCGAGTCGTTCTTCGAAATGGTCCGGCCCGGCATCGCGATGTACGGGTACCCTCCGGAGGGGGCCGAAGCCGCGGGATTGGAGCCGGTCCTTCGGCTGCGCTCCACCGTGCGCCACCTCTCCTGGAAGGAGTCCGGCGAGGCGGTGAGCTACGGTGCCACCTGGGTGGCCTCCCGACGCACGCGCCTGGCCGTGCTGCCCTTGGGGTATGGTGACGGATTTTGGCGAGGGCATTCCAATCGCTTTTCCGTGGAGATCAACGGCACGCTCTGCCCGCAAGTGGGGCGCATCTGCATGGATCTCATGATGATCGACGTCACCGACGTGCCTGGCGTGGAGCTTGGAGACGCCGCTTGGATCATCGGAAGCCGCCCCGAACTTTCCGCCGAGCGTCTGGCCACAAACCTGGACACCATCGTCTACGAAGTCCTCTGCGACCTGGGCCGGAGGCTTGAGCGGGTGTTTGTGTAGATTTGGTGTCGGCGTCGCCTCTGGCCCGACCAGTTCCCCGCGATCCCATGCAAGGATATTCCCCCAATGAAGATGTCTCTCAAGGTTTGCCTTTCACTTTGTTCCGCTGCCGTGCTGCTGGCGGTCCAGCAGATCAGTCTGCTCCTCGTCACATCCAAGGAGCAATGGCTCGGGATGGGAGCGGTGCTCGCTCCGTTGGCGATCCTGCCGATGGAAAAGGCCACCGAAGGGCTTCACCCGACCGCTTGGGCGATGGTGGTGCTGTTTCTCGTTGCTGCCTACCTGATCGGTCGCCATGGGGAGCGGGAGGCCAAGCTCGCCAGGTTTTCGCTTGCCTGGATTTGGATCCTGAGCTTGAAAGGAAGTCTGTTGTCGCTCGGAGCGGTCGGGGTCGGCGCCATCTCCGGGCTGGCTGTCTTCGGTTTCGCCCTCCTTTTGTTTTTGCCCAATGTCGGGTGGCTGATCGCCTCCTACCTGCTGTTGCGGGAAGTCGGAAACGCCAGGTACCATCCAGTCGTCGATGCCGATGATGAATCGGAGCTCCCCGAACACCCCCCGGTCGGTCGATCCCTGCGATTCGTGAACCTGGTGGCCGACCTCGCCTTGATCGGGATCGTCGCGGAACTCGATTGCGTCCTGGACGGAATGCGTCATTTGGATTTCGACGAGGATTTCCTGCTCAAGTCCGCGTTGTTCGTCGCCACCGGTCTGGTCTACTATGTGCTTTCAGAATTCGTTTGGGGCGCCACTCCCGGAAAGATGTTGACCGAATGCATCGTGGTGGAACGGGATACGTCCTCCAAGGTCGGTTTCCCTCGTGTTCTTGGTCGCACCCTTCTGCGTTTGGTTCCCTTCGATTGCCTCACTTTCCTTCCGTCTCCCGAAGGTCTTCATGATCGCGTTTCGGTCACCAGAACCATCCAGGCGGCCACCGCTGGGCGAGGAGGTTCCAGGTATTTTGTGGTGATTCCGATCGTGGCCCTCTCGATTCCCGCGGTCAATGCCGTGAACGGGTTCATCGAGCAGCGAAAAGCGGACATCGAGGAGCGGGATTCGATGTTCAGGCGGGCGGAGACCCTTCGGCAGGAGATTCCAGGGGTGCGCAGGGGTTCGATTCTCCAACTGGCCGAGAAGTCCGAGGATCCGGAATCGGATCGAACGTTCCTGATGGTCGACTCCCTCACGGAAATTTCGATCCATGGTCTGGTCTTCACGGTCGACGCGGGGTCGGGCACGTCTTCGAAATCGCTGGGAAGAAAATTCCTGGCTCAGCGCTCGAAGGCGAAGGGAATCTGGATTGACCGTCAGCTTCTCCAAGGGGGGATGATCCACACCCCTGGAGCCGAATTCCAGGCGGAAACGGAGGGGGCTGAGCTCTTCCAGGATTCCCGTCGGTTTTACTTGGAGGAAATCACGGAGCCGAACAGGATTTCCATGTCCACCGCCGAGATCAACAAGGGAAAAGACGGCAAGCAGAGGTTGACCCTCCGCGCGGGTGGAGTTCCTCTGGTGGTGAATTCGTTGCGGGTGGTGGGTGCCAACCTGGATTGGGGCAAGCAATTTCCCCTGGAGCTTTGTTTTGGTAGGGACGACGACGATTGCGAAGCCGAGTTGGAGCTTCCTCGTGGCTGGAAGCTAGGCAAAGGCGAGGTGGTCCATGCGGAGGTGATGAGCCCCCTCACACACTCTGTTTTCCAGTTCGAATTCCAGCCAGGTGTCGAGACAGACGGTTGGGTTTGGAGGGAGAGGGATTGATTCCACCGGAAGCCGCGATGCATTTCGACGGGGCGCTTGGAGCGGTCTGACTGTGTTGGGAATGGCTGTGCGAGATCGGATGACGCATACGATCTGGAAAACCGGATCCGTTAGTCTTATCTTTGCGCGCCCTTTTTCAGCCTTCTCACGTTTTCGAGGAATCAGATGTCCAACGGTACCCAAGGAAATCCAGCTGTCGTCGGTTTGGCCGGTTTTGGCCTCACCACCTTGATGCTCCAGTTCCACAATCTGGGATTGGTGCCGGAAATTGGCGCCGTGGTGGCGTTGGGCCTGGTGTTCGGCGGCGTCGCCCAGCTGATCGCCGGCTTGCAGGAAAAGAGCATGGGCAACAATTTCGGATACTGCGCGTTCACCTCCTACGGCGCGTTCTGGATCGCGCTTTGCCTGATCTGGATCTTCAACAAGACCGGACTCTTCACCACCAACGACAACGAGATGGGCTGGTTCCTGGTCGCCTGGACCCTGTTCTCCATCATCCTGTGGGTGGGATCGCTGAAAATCTCCAAGGCCATGGCTTTCACCTTCACCACGCTGGTGATCGGGTTCATCCTGCTGGACATTTCCAAGTTCGTGGACCACAAGTTCGCCTTCTACGCCGCGATCGACCTCGTGTTCTGCGCTCTGGGCGCCTGGTACATGATGGCCGCCGCCATCTTGAACCCCCTGTACGGACGGACGATTCTGCCCGTGGGCAAGCCCGTTCTCGCCTGATCGAATCCTTCCAGGCTTCGAGAACCTCCGCGGCATGCCGTCGGGGGTTTTCTTTTGTCTGGGCTTTCAGTTCACCGGAAATGAATCTGTGAATGTGACCCCAAGTGATTCATGCCCGGCACGGCGGTCGCCAATTTGGTAGATTGACCGCTCCATGGTCCGTTTTCTTCTCCTTACGGTCGGCATCCTTTCGATGGCGACCTTCGCCCAGTCCTCCGACGAGGTCGCTCGCGAAATCCAGCGCCTCAAGACCCTGGCCGACGAGGAGCGACGGGGCATCTCCGCCGATTCCGCCCGGCAGGCCACTTGGCAGGCCCAATCACGTGCACGCATCGCTTCCATGCGGTCGGATGCGGCGCGTCTGGCCCGGGAACGGGACAGCCTGCGTGGGTTGGTGGAGCGCGAAAGCCGGCCCAAGCCTCCAGCTCCACCTCCAAAGTCCAGTGCCTCCGTGCGCCGGGAAGCCTTGGCCGCCGTCTTGGCCACGGAAATCGAAAAGACTCTGCCTTTGGTGAGCGGTGTGGACAGCCAAGTGGTGGCGGATCGGTGGACAGGGTTGGTCAAAGGTCTGCGGGCGGGACGGCAGGTCCCTGACGAAGCCTTGGCACGTTTTCTGGATGACCTCTCCGAACGACTGGATCTGGCCTCTTCCATCCGGGTTCGCGCGGGTTCGCGCACGGGCAGTGATGGACGCACGCGGAAAGGGCATTGGATCGATCTCGGCACGGCGAGCCAGGCGTTCGTGGATCGCGAAGGTCAGGCCGCTGATTGGAAGTTGCCCAATGGGAAGTGGATTCCACTGGATCCGAAATCCGTGAAGGAGATGACTCGCGCGGCGCGTGTGTTGTCCGGTGAGGGCAATCCCGCCTGGATCCAGTTGCCGGTGCGCGCGGAGGTGGCGAAATGATTGTTCTCGCCCTTTCCGCTCTCCTCTTTTCCGCCGACCCTCCTCCTGCGGCGGCCACAAAAACCCAACGCCTGGAATTGGCGAAACTCCAGAAGCTTCGCGACAGCCTCGTGGCCTCCCGTTGGGAGAAGAGACGTCAGGATTTGGCCGAGCGCGACGCGTCCAACGACGAATTCGTGCAGGTCCGCGACAGCCTGGAATCGGTGCGCCAGGAGCGTTCCCAGATGGATCTGGACTGGCGCAGGCTGAGCCGCGACCAGGTGGCTTCCGTTCCGTCCTTGCCTGTCTCGGACCCATCGGACCCGTTGGACGGCGTGCGACGGGAATTGTCCGGCCGGTTGGAAGCCTTGGGCGAGCGGGTCTCGCGAGGGATTCCGTTCCAGCGCGAGGAACGTGTCCGCAGCGTGGATTCCACCAGGCGCCTGGTGGCGGAGGCCGGTGCGGTGGAAACCACCTTGCCGAGCGTGGTGGAAGCATGGCGTCGCGAATGGCGTCGGGCCGGAGTCTTGGATTCCGCCCGCGGAGACCTGCCCAGGCCGGAAGGCGAGGCGACCAAGGGGGCCGTGGTGGTCTGGGGAGCCTTGGGTGGCTGGTACACTTCCGAAGACGGTCGCATCCACGGAGCCTTGGTCAGGTCGGGGCAGGGTGGCGCCTGGGAATGGCGCGAAGACCTGTCCGATTCCGCCAAGCAGATTTTGTCAAGCGGGTCCGGTTTGATGCCTGTGGATCCGGGCGTGGGAAGTTCCGAAGGCGAAGGCTTTTTCCATGTGGAAAAGCCCTCCGGATGGAGCGCCACTCTGGGACGCATGTTGGATTTCCGACAAGGCCCCTTGCACGCGGCGGCTCTGTGGGCGGCGCGCGCGGTGATGGCCTTGTTGGTGTTCCTGTGCGGGCTGGTGGCCTGGACGGGATGGATCGCGCATCGCCGGCTTCGCCGCGAAGAGCGCGACCCGGTGCGCTATGAAGAGGTTCTGGTTCCCGCGATGTCCAGCGACGCGGGAGCGAAGGCGTTGTTGGCGACCTTGCCGGAAACGGTGGCGGGCCGATTGACCCGCATGGGATTGAACTCCCGCGAGCTGGCTCCGGAAGCCTTGGAGCAGGTGCTCACCGCCTGTGAATCCTCCGAGCAGCGCAAGATGGAGCGTGGCTTGGCCCGCTTGGGAACCATCGGCTCCAACGCGCCGTTCATTGGATTGTTCGGAACCGTTTGCGGAATCCTGGACGCCTTCGCGGCACTGGGACGAGCCGGTGGTGGCCCGCAAGCGGTGATGACCGCCATCGCGGAGGCCCTGGTGGCCACGGCGGTGGGATTGTTCGTGGCCATTCCCGCCATCTGGGTCTACAACACGCTCCAGGTGCGCGCCATCGAGTTGGGCGCCCGGGCCCGCGAGCTGCGGATCCTGATGGTGGCCGCTTCGCTGGACGCGGCCTCTCGCTCCGGAAACTCGGGCAGATAAATGGCCGGCGACGCCGCCGCACCACGCAGACCCATCGCGGCGATCAACATGACGCCGCTGGTGGACATCATGCTGGTGCTGTTGATCATTTTCCTGCTGGTGACCCAAGCGGTCGATTCCGCGGCGGTGCCCATCCGGTTGCCTTCCGCTTCCAAGGCGCAAAGCTCCGCGCCCACGTCCGTGTTGGTTTCGCTGGATCCGTCTGGCATCGTGCGCTTGGACGGCAGAGCCTTCGATCGCCCCGGCCTGCGACGGATTTTGACCGACCTCTCGCGCCGCGACACCGCCTTGCAGGTGGTGCTGGCGGCGGATGAGCGTTTGCCGTATGCCAAGGTGATGGCGGTGCTGGACGATGTCCGTGGGGCCGGCGTGCGCCGCTACGCCCTCAAGGTCCGCTCGGGCGCTTCGCCTTGATCCTAGATCCCGCAATAGGCCCGGGCGCATCGCATCCCAGCCCGTACAGCATCTTGGCTCGTACGGTCTCGTCACCGCACCTAACAAGGGTGCGCCTCCTCGCCCGCCAAGCCAATCTGCAGCACGTTCTGGGCGCGCTGCATCCCTCTCTATCGCGGGATCTAGGATGATCCACAGTTCCCGGTCGCGCTGGCGGCAGCGGCCTGTCTGGGGGAGCCAAAGCAGGGTTCCTTCGTTGGCTGTGCCCCATCCATCGCGGCGCAAACTCCCTTGGTGGATTCCTCTGGCGGCCTTGGTGGCCGCCGCGGTGTGGTGGCTCGCGCCATCGCCAGAATCTGTCGTGTCACCTCCCGCGCAGGGGAAGCCGATGGAATCCTTGCCGGTGGACATCCCTCCGCCACCTCCGCAGGTTCCGCAACCCCAGGAAATCTCCACGCCCACCGTAACGCCCTCTGTGGCCACCCAAGCGGTGGCGATCGCCGCGCCCGTGGCGGGCCTGGTGGATCCTGGAGCGGGTGGGGGAGCGGGCAATG
Source organism: Fibrobacterota bacterium (assembly GCA_016699655.1). Lineage (GTDB taxonomy): Bacteria > Fibrobacterota > Fibrobacteria > UBA5070 > UBA5070 > UBA5070. The sequence continues at coordinate 5,615,581 of CP064986.1, read as the reverse complement.
CGCCGGGATTGGATCTAGGGTTGGAAGGCGGACCCGATGGCATGGCCGTGGCCGCCGGTGGTGGGGGCAAGGGCAAAGGCATCGGGACGGGAACGGGCGATGGAGTCGGTACCCAGCGCATGGTGTACCAGTTGGGGCAGGTGGACCAAGACGCCGGTGTGGACCGGATGCTGGACCCCCCGTATCCGCGACGTGCCAAGGAAGAGGGCGTCCAGGCGAGCCTGGAATTGCGAATTCTGGTGGACGAGCGCGGTCGGGTGGAAAAGCTGGAAGTGTTGGGCGCTCCGCCCGGGTATGGCTTCGAAGCATCCATCCAATCGGCGAGCCGGGATTGGCGATTCAAACCCGCCCAACTCGGCGGCGTGCCGGTCCCGCAGTGGGTGCGCATCCCTTACACCTTCCACTTGGAGTAGGACATGGCCGCCTTCTCCATTCTACTCGCGATCCTTTCCTCCGCACCCGTCGACTTGTTCACAAAGGCGGGGATCGCCTACGATTCCGGTCGGATCGAAGAAGCCTCCAACCTCTACAAGTTGGCGGGACGTCGCGGAGAGCAACCCGCCATCGCTTGGTTCAACTACGGCAATTGCCAAGCCCGGCTCAAGCACCGCGGCGAGGCGGCGGCGGCTTGGCGCAAGGCGTTGGAGTGGGCTCCTCGTTTCAAGCGGGCTCGGCTCAACCTGGCCATCCTCTCGGAAGAAGACGGCCAAGTGGGAGCCGCCGTGGCCCAATACGAGCAACTGTGGGAACTGGATCAAAAAGACCCACTCCCCGCCGAGCGACTGGGTGAAATTCGCCTGACCCAAAACGACGCCGTGGGCGGGATCGAATGGTTTGCCAAGGCTCTGCGGGCGGATTCTGCGCGCGCCAGCGCCCACGAAGGCCTGGTGAGGGCCCAGCTTCAGGCCGGGGATACCCTGACGGCTCGGCTGGCCTTGCAACGTTGGGCGGAAGTGGGAACCGATACCAGCGCCACCCAATGGATCACCCGAGCGGCCTTGTGGGAGCGCACCCGCCAATGGGACCAGGCCAGGCAAAGCGCCCAGCAGGCCTTGGCGCTGGATTCCAGCCGTGTCAGCTCGTGGCTTTTGCTGGCGCGAATCCTCCAGCGCGAGGGATCGGACGCCACGGCGGTCGCGGTTTTGCGCCAATCCACGCGGACCTTGCCCAAAGAAGGACGCCTCTGGAAGGCGCTGGGGCAGGCGGCTTGGCGCGCGGAAAGCGCCGAGGAGGCTTACCAGGCATTGGACAGGGCGATCACCCTCAACGAGGCCGGATCGAGGGATTTGCTGGAACGGATGGCCACTTGGCACCTGGTGCGCGGGGAGGCGGAACTGGCCCGCCGAGCCAAGGAGCGGCTGCGGGGTGGGGGGCAAACAGGAGGTGACAGCGCGAGTCGTTGAAACAAAGGACTCCCGAAATTTGGCAGAAACCCTCGCAAGTTCTGATAAGACATCGTATTATGAAGATTCAGACTCACGGTTCCTCAGGAGAATTTGCATGCGCTACCGCCTGACTTCCGGACTTGCGACTCGGCTTGCCGCCGCGATGGCCGTCCTCTGTGCGATCCCTTCGCAGGTCCGTGCGTGGGACGAAGAACGCGTGTCCAGCGAGATCCAGCCTTACTTCGGTGTTTGGGCTGGCTCGTACATGGCGAACACGGATGACCTGTTCTACCAAGTTGGCGACAAGGAAAAGAAAATCCTCGGAGATGATTATTTCCTCAAAGTCGTTCCGGCGGGTGGCGTGAGTTTCGGCGCTGCCTATGGTCGTGTGCACGCGGGAGTGAACGTTGGCTACCAGATGCTTGATGGAGCGACCAACAAGGAAAAAGAGCTTTCTTCCATCGGCTTGTATTCCAAGTACCAGTACCAAGTGATCCCCATCGATATTTCTCTCGACGTCGCCATGCTGCGCAACGAAGCTCCAGTGAATCTCCTACTCGGAGGATCCTTCGGCATTGGCTTGGTTGGAATCCGAAATCCCTTCACCGCATTGGGTAGCCGCGACAGCCTCGACACCCTCGTGAGCTTCTACTACAACGATTGGTCTTACACTAACGCGCTCCTTGCAACGGGATACGTTGGAGCTCGCATCAACCTTGCTCGGCGGCTCAATCTCGAGGGCCAGATCGGATGGCGTGTATTGAAATCCGATGCAATGGAGCTGGGAGAAAGCAAAGTTACAGGCCGAGCAGATGAAGCAAGAAGGCACGTCGACAGCACGAGATGGCGCTTTTCATATGCCCCTGTCCCGATTGATCTCTCCGGTGCCTACTTCCGTGCCGACTTACGCTGGACCTTCGCCTCCCAAGTGGAGCGCGATGAGGAAAAGCGCACCGTTCAACGGGTTCGTGACGTGCGTGAAGCGCTGGCTCTGGCCGCGCTTCGCCCCTACCGCGTCTCGGCTCGCTGAGAATCTTTTTCAAGATCTTGGCCCCGGACCCTTTCGAGAGGGCCGGGGCTTTTTATATGTTGATCTCCCTTTTTCCGAGGATCGTCGTCGCATGAACTACGCCGAAGCCGGGGTATCCCTCGAGCGCTCCGACAAGGTCAAGAACAACATCGCCCAGGCTGTCAAAAGCACCTTCGGCCCCCGTGTCATGGGTGGTTTCGGTGGGTTCGGTGGTTGCTTCGATGCCCGCAACTTGGGCGTCGAGCCTGTGTTGGTCTCCAGTTGCGATGGCGTGGGCACCAAGCTCAAGCTCGCCTTCCAGTCGGGCATCCACAACACCGTGGGCCAAGATATCGTCAACCACTGCGTGGACGACATTTTGGTGCAGGGCGCCAAGCCTCTGTTCTTCCTGGACTACATCGCCACCGGCAAGCTCCACGACGGTGTCGTGGAAGGCATCGTGGATGGTGTCGCCAAGGCTTGCCGTGAAAACGGTGCCTCGTTGATCGGTGGCGAAACCGCCGAAATGCCGGGCTTCTACCCCGACGGCGAGTATGACCTGGCCGGATACATCGTGGGCGTGGTGGAGCGTGAAAACCTGCTGGACGGTTCCCGCATCAAGGCCGGGAACACCATCCTCGCCTTGGGCTCCGCTGGTCTTCACACCAACGGTTACTCGCTGGCCCGCAAGGTCTTCTTTGACAAAGCCGGGCTCTCGCTGGACGCACGCTTGGATGGCCTCAACGGATCGCTCCGCGAAGCCCTGATGGCTCCGCACCGCTCCTACCTCAAGGCGCTTCTTCCATTGGTGGAAGAAAAGGCCGTCAATGGCATGGTGCACCTCACCGGCGGCGGCTTCCAGGGGAACATCCCCCGCGTGCTGCCTGCCGATTGCGATGCCGTGATCGATCGCCGCACCTGGGAAGTGCCCGCCTTGTTCCGCCACATCGCCGACCTCGGTCAGATCGAGCGCGACGAGATGGACCGGACCTTCAACATGGGCCTGGGCATGTTGGTGATGGTGGATGCCGATCGCGCCGAAGAGCTTCGCGCGCGATTGGTGGAAGCCGGCGAGACGGTCCATGTGGTGGGCCACATCGCCAAGGGCTCGAACACCGTCCGTCTGCTGGGCTGAGTTCGCGGCGACCTCCTGCCGTCTACGCCCCGCGGGAGGTCTCTTTCCTACCCACTGGGGCGGTGTGAGGGTCGAGCACATGAAGCTGCATTTCCACAACACCCTCGGGCGCAAGCTCCAGGAGTTCGAGTCTCTCGAGCCGGGGCGTGTGGGGATGTACTGTTGCGGCCCCACGGTCTACCACTACGCGCACATCGGAAACCTTCGTACCTACGTGAACGAGGATTTCCTGCGGCGCGTGCTGGAATACGCCGGATACCAGGTCAACCACGTGGTGAACATCACCGATGTGGGGCACTTGACATCGGACGCCGATGACGGCGACGACAAGATGGAAAAGGGCGCCGCCCGCGAGGGGCGGACCGTCTGGGAGATCGCCGAGTATTACACGCAGGCGTTTTTCCGTGACTGGGAACGACTGAACCTGGTCCAGCCCAGCCACTGGCCCAAGGCCACCGATTTCATCCCCCAGCAGATCGCGCTGGTGCAGGATCTGGAATCGCGTGGTTACGCCTATCGCACCTCTGACGCGTTGTACTTCGATACCGAAAAGTTCGCGGCCTACGGCGACTTCGCCGGTATCAAGATGGACAAGCTCCTGGCCGGGGTGCGGGTGGATTTCGGTGACAAGAAAAATCCGACGGATTTTGCCCTCTGGAAGATCTCGCCCAAGGACAAGCGCCGCGCCATGGAGTGGGAGAGCCCATGGGGCGTGGGGTTCCCGGGCTGGCACGTGGAGTGCAGCGCGATGTCCACCGCGTTGATCGGAAAGACGTTGGACATCCATTGCGGCGGCACCGATCACATCCGCGTGCACCATACCAACGAGATCGCCCAGAGCGAATGCGCCCACGACGGCGTGCCCTTCGCGCGGTTCTGGCTGCACAACGAATTTCTGAAGACCGAGGATTCCGACAAGATGTCGAAGTCCTCCGGCGAGTTCCTCACCTTGCAGGTTCTGGTGGACCGCGGCTTCCACGCCCTGGACTACCGGTACTTCTGCGCCACGGCCCACTACCGCAAGTTCCTGACCTTCTCCTGGGCCAACCTGGAATCCGCGCGCGACGCCCACCGCGCCTTCCGCCGCCGCACGGCCCCCTTGGTGGCGGCCTGCCAAGCATCGCGGACCGCGCTTGCGGAGTTGCCCGCCGATGCCAAAATCTGGCAGGAGCGGTTCGAAGAAGCCCTGGGACAGGATCTGAACATCCCCAAGGCCTTGGGCGTGGCTCAGACCTTGGCCCGCGAAACCTCTCTTCCCGAAGCCATCCGCGGACACCTCCTGCTGGATTGGGACCGAGTGCTGGGGCTTTCGCTGGAGGTGACCCTGCCGGAACCCGCGGCGGAGGCGGTGGACGACGACGAGGCCGCTCGCATCGACGCGTTGGTGTCGGCGCGCACGGTGGCTCGCGAGTCGAAAAATTGGCCGGAAGCCGACCGGATCCGCAAGGAATTGGCCGATCTGAAGGTCGTGGTGACCGACACTCCCAGCGGTCCGACCTGGAAGAAGGGGTGATCCCAGAGCCATGGACGGTTCGATCCCGCCGTGGGCGAGTATACTTCAGAAATAGATGGTTTTCGCGTCCCTCCGTCGTTGTCCCTCGAGTCGCCCTGCCGGGTTGCTCGGGACTGCCGGAGATCCTTGACGCACGTTTCGATACGTACAGGAGAGACTCATGAACAGCCACCCTTGGAAGATGGACGACGACGAAGACGAAGACTCCCACTGCCCCGACTGCGAAGGCAAGGAGAAGGAGAAGGAAGAAAGCCTGGAGAAGAAACTCTCCGAAAGCTTCCTGAAGAACCGTCGCGTGTTTCTCTGGGGCCAGGTGGACGACAAGTCCGCCAAGGAAGTCGTGGCCCGGCTTCTGTACCTGGACAGCCTCAACCACGAGGACATCGTGCTTCTGGTCAACAGCCCGGGTGGCGTGATCACCTCCGGCACGGCCATCCTGGACGCCATGGACGCGGTCAAGTCGGACATCGCCACCGTGGTGATGGGCCAGGCCGCCTCGATGGGCGCCGTGATCGCCGCCTACGGCAAGAAGGGCAAGCGCTACGCCTGGAAGCGCAGCCGCGTGATGATCCACCAGCCCTTGATTTCCGGTACCATGTACGGACCCGCCTCCGACATCCAGATCCAGGCGGAAGAAATGCTGCGCATCCGCCGCGAGCTCAACCAGCTTTTGGCGGACGCTTCGGGCAAGACGCTGGAGCAGCTGGAGATCGACACCGACCGCGACAACATCATGACCGCCACCGAGGCTTGCGAGTACGGTCTGGTGGACAAGGTCGAAAACTTCTCCTGATCGGTTTCTCCATTCGTGACGGATTCTGTCCCCAGCGGGTTCGCGGGGGGCAGGTTCGGATGGAACAGGCTCCCTGATGGCGCTGTTGCCGGGAGACGACGGTCCTTACGTGTTTTCCAGCGCGGTTCCTTCGCCTGGCGGAATGAGCTTGCTGGACTACCTGGCCGGGCGGTTCACCTACCGCGATCGTGCCGAATGGATGGACAGAATCCGTCAGGGAGATGTCGCGGTGGAGGGCGATCCGCTCCCGAGCCCGGACCGTCTGTTGGCGGTGGGGGAGAAGGTGGACTGCGCCCATCGCGACTACGTGGAGCCCGATGTGCCCACCGATTGGCGGATCGTGGCCCTGGGCGACGAATGGCTGGCCGTGGACAAGCCTTCCGGAATGCCCGTCCACTCCACGCCGAGAGTCTACCGGCAGAGTCTGGTCTGGCAGGTGCGCAAGCTTTGGGGACCGGATTGGTCACCGGTCCACCGCATCGATCGCGACACCTCCGGCTTGGTCCTGTTCGCACGCGGCCCGCGCCTGCCGGGCTGGCTGAACCGTGCCTTCGAGCACCGGCGGGTGGAAAAGACCTATCTGGCCCGTGTCCATGGAACGGTGGAGGCCGCGGTGGTGGCCGAGGGCTCTATCGGCACAGCCCAAGACCCGGAAATCCCGTTGCGTCAGACCGTACGGCCCGATGGGAAGGAGGCGCGCACCGAAATCGTGCCCGTCGCTTCGGGAGCTGACGGTTCGACATGGGTGTTGGCCCATCCCTTCCAGGGACGGATGCACCAGATCCGGGTGCATTGCCTGAGCCTGGGGCATCCGATCGTGGGCGATCTGCTCTACGACGGCCGCCAAGGGGAAGGGTACAAGCGACGCGCGAAGGATCCGAGGTCGGAGGAGAGCCCCGAGCGGTTGCAACTCCACGCCTACCGGCTCCAGTTCCACCCGCAGCCACCCGGCACTCTTCCGTGCATCCTGCGATGTCCGTCGGAAACATTTCCCTTTCCTTTGGTTCCATGATAGACTGACAGCTGTGATCCACCAGCCTTCCAGGATATGCCGAGTCGTTTTGCTTTCCGACCAGCCGGCTGCTGCCTTGTTCGGGTTGAGCCTTCGCATGACTGCCGATGAGCAGTTGTGGTTGAAAGTGGAGATCGGGGCAGAATCCACCTCTCCCGCACCCGGAGAAGTGGTGGTGGTGGTGGCCGATGCGGGCATGGAAACTCGCGTGCCTTGGATCGAGCAGGATGGTCTGGTCGCCAGTCGACTGGTGCTGCCGCCTCAGCTGCGCGAAACGGATGTCCCTTCCTTGGTGGAGTGGGTGCTGTGTGTCGGACGGTTGCATGTGGAAAAGGTTTCGCTGCGCCGATTGGTCGATCGCTTCGAAGAACGGATCAAGCGAGATTCCGGCCGCGTGCGCATGGCGGATCTGCTCCAGGAAGCCAACAACCGGTTGCAGGAACAATCGGTGCGCGATGGTCTCACGGGCATCCCCAATCGCCGTCGCTTCGAGGAGCATTTCGATTTCCTGTGGGGACGGGCCGTGGGCGATGGCATCCCCATCACCTTGATCCTGTCCGACATCGATTTTTTCAAGAAGCTCAACGACAGTCTGGGGCACCAGGCGGGAGATCGTTGTCTTCAGGAAGTCGCCCACAAGCTCGCCACCCTCGTGGATGGCGAAGACGACTTGGTGGCCCGTTACGGTGGCGAAGAGTTCGTGATCCTGCTGTGGGACGCCGACCGCAAGAAGGCGGCCGAGGTCGCCGACCGGCTTCTGCATGGGGTAAGCGATTTGGCGATCGCGCATCCGGACCATCCGGCCGGGATCGTGACGATCAGCCTTGGTGTCACCTGCGCGGTGCCTTCTTTGACTTCCTCCGCCGAGGATTTCCTCCACCAGGCCGACGAACTGCTGTACGTGGCCAAGAGCTCCGGTCGAAATCGATGGGAGATCATTCCGGAGGGTCAGCCATGATCGCTGGAGGTACCGACGGCGGAGACGAGTGCGGCGAGATCTTGAAAGGCCTGGTACCGACCTTCAAGCTTTGCGCTCTGCAGGCATTGCGCGCCGTGGTGCGCATGCCGGTGGTGGCCGGATCCGGATGGATGGTCTGGCCCACGTTCAGCGCCTCCGTGGAAACGGGTGCGGCGGTGGGATTCGCCAGCAACCAATGGCGATGCCAGTGCGTGGTCGCCACGGAAGATCGCCTGCACAAGCTCTTGCGGCCAGATCTTGACATGGAGCTTTGGGTGGATGCCCTGGGCGAAGTCTCCAACACCATCTGCGGCCTGCTCCAAAGCCGGGAAGATTTCCACGCGGCGTTCGGCTCCATGCTCCAGTCCCCGCCGGTGGGCATGCTGGAAGGCCGCATCCGCATCCAAGGCTGGACCGTGTCCGGCCCCCTGACGGCCCATCCGCACGGCGACGTGATGTTCGCCTTCGGCGTGCGCAGGGTGAGTGACAATATCCGTCAGGGGTGAACAGGAATGTGGGGTGATCGCCACACCCACATGGAATCTGGTGCCCTGGTCTCCAAGTGAGATCGGGGCGCTGTTGTTTTTGGCTGACAGATCCTGAAAACATCTCCAGCTTCCGTCCACCTCTAGCTGCGGGTCTCCAGATCCAGGGTGAGGGGTGGACGGATTCGGAAACAGCCCGGATCCGGGCCCCCGCTATCCTGCGCCGAGGCTATCTTCGGAGCATGCGCCGCGCCACCCTCCGCCAATCATTCAAAACACCTAGCTCATTTCCAGAGGCGGGAAAATGTTTTTGAGCCTGCTTTTGTCGCTGTTTTTTGGGGAATGTCTTGAAGTTATCCCTGTTTCAAGAGCTGTGGTGAAAAGCCAAAATTGCCTTGTAGTGAAGGTGCATAATCAATGTGATACGGATGTGGTCTTCGTTACGCCTCTCGCATATTCTGTTCGTTGGAAAGAGGGAGGGAAAAGCGCTGGCTTTGGTTCATCTCCTCAGTATGATGGCACTTTCTCGAAGCCGACTGTAACGTTTTCGCCGAACAGTTCATTGGATATCATTTTGCACTTCACGGGGTGTAAAAAATGCAAGATATCCGATTTGACTGTGAGCATTAAGTAACCGAAGATCCCCTGTTCAAGGCGCGGCGTTCCGTCGCCATGCAACGTGCGCGATCTAGACAAAAAATGGCAATCGGATTTGCTGCCGAACTGGCAATCCAGCCAAATTGTGGGGGACCGGGGGGCTCGAACACTGGAACGGCCAGTGTCATGAAAATATCGATCGCGTCCCTGATGCCATTGCCCAACGCCACAACATCCATCCGCCCACAGCCCTGGCGAGCCGGCGTGGCCGTTCCAATTAGAGCCCCCCGGCGCGCGGGTTCCAAGGGGACGCGCGTTCGTCCCCTTGGCCGGGGACACGGGTCCCGGCGGACCCGTGAATCGGCAACCGGGCCGCCCCGGTTAAAGCCCGGCGCAGCCGATCAGAAAAGGCTCCAGGCCCGCACCTGGTCCCACGGCGGAAGCCGTGAAACGGCACCGGGTCCGCACCCGGTAAAAAGCCACGGCGTAGCCGAAACTCTATTTCCCGCCCCAAAGCCCGATATCACACGTGGTCCCATCCACGTCCTTGCAAAGCCGAGGCCCCTTGTCCAACAGAGGACTGTGCGCAGAAAGCGCCCACGGACCGCTCCCGGGAGGTTCCGGAAGAGGCCGTCGAGGCACCCACCAGGCCGCCGAATCCAGCCCTCGCTGGCGTGCTTTCATCAGGCGTTGCGCGGAGTCGGAGGATCGGAGGATCGGGTCGCGGTGCCAATTTCCGAAGCGGTCGGGGAGGGTATCGGAGGTCCATCCACCGGCTCCAGCTGGTCCACGTACGATGGCATTTTGGCGTTGCCCATAGAAGACGTTCCCCTCCAAGCGTGCCAGGCCCACACCGTCGAACCGGATCCCGTCGGTTTGGCTTTCGTGGAAGAGATTGCCCCACAGATGCGGTGCGGATTTCTTGGAGACCACATCCGCGAGCACGTTGTGGTGGAACACGCTGTGGCGGATGCTCGGAGCCCCGCCGCCAAGAATCGCGACGCCGACGCCGCACCGGGAGACGACCAGGTGGGCGATTTCGCCTTCGCCTCCCAGGAACGTGATGGCGGTTCGTGCGCTGTTGATTTCTGTCCAAATGAGACTGATTTGTTCTGGGCGGGTTTTTTCCAGGCGCAGACCTCCCCACGACAAGCCCTTTGGCGAGGCGGAGTCGGGGGTGAATCGGACCGGGGCTTGGGGTTTTCCCGAGACCATCAACGATCCTCCCGCCAATACCACGATGCTTGTGCCGTCCTTGGCGGAAGAATCCGGACAGGCGTCCCGGGACGCGACCCGGACTTCCACGCCGGGTCCGATCGACAGAGATTGTCCAGTGCCGACCACCACCGTGCCTCGAAGCCGCAGCACGCCATCACGGCGAGTCCAGTTCGTCCGTTTCCGCGCCAGGGGTCCGCACAGGCCTTCCTGTGCCTTCTTGGTCTTCGCGTCCGGCGTCGCTTCCGTTTTTGGCTTGTCGTGTCCGGCGTGTTTCGGAGCCTTTTCCGGGTGGATCCCCTCGGCAGGCGCCGAGGAGTCCGCATTCCCCTCATGGCTCGCTTCGTGGGCGCCGTGGTTTTCTTTCTTCGGCGCGGGATGCTTCTCCTGCTTTTCAGCGGGCTCCTTCGCGGGAGGGGCTTTTTTGGCCTCGTGTTTGTCCGCATGGAGGTCGTGTTCGCTCGACTCCGCTTGGTGGGATCCGACCTTTTCCACGGTCGCTCCATGCTCCGGCTTGGGATGAGCCGAAGGAGCCTCGGAAGTCCAAAGGCAAGCGCAGATGAACAGGAGTGCATGCACGGCTTCACTCTACCATCCGCAATCGGCGCGGGAAGTTTTACGTTCTCGTGCGTCTCTCCCTCAAACAACTCTCCAGGAGTCAGCATGAGTTCGTTGTTCAGAAGCTTCGGAGGCTCGTTCGCCTTCACCATCGTGTGTCTGGGCGTGGCCTTCTGGCTGGGGTACCGCGACGGCGGAGCCTTCACCGCGGGTCTGGCCACCATGTTCACTGCCGGCATGCTGGGCATCTTGGAAGTGTCCCTCTCGTTCGACAACGCCGTGGTCAACGCCAAGGTGCTTGCGGGCATGAACCATTTCTGGCGCAAGATGTTCCTGACCGTCGGCGTTTTGATCGCGGTGTTTGGCATGCGCGTGGTGTTCCCCCTGATCATCGTCTGGGCGGTCGGCGACGCCGGCGCGAGCGAAGTGATCCGCATGACCTGGGAAAACCCCGCTCGATTCCAGGAAATTCTGGTCAAGCAGCACGTCGTGGTGGCCGGATTCGGCGGCGCCTTCCTGTGGATGGTCTTCACCCGGTTCTTCTTCGACCACGAAAAGGAAACCCACTGGTTGGGCTTCCTGGAAAAGCCCCTGTCCAAGGCCGGCAAGATGGAAGCTGTTTGGGTGACCTTCACGATGATCATCAGCTTCGCGTTCTCGCGCCTGATTCCCGACGGCGAAGGGATGGCGTTCCTTTCCGCTTCGATGCTGGGCATCCTGGTGTTCTTGATGGTGGAAGGGTTGTCCTCGCTTTTGGGCAACGAAGAAGAGGGCGACACCACGGGCACCGTGGTGAGGACGGCCGGAACGGCGGGATTCGCATCGTTCATGTACCTGGAAGTGCTGGACGCTTCGTTTTCCTTTGATGGTGTGATCGGCGCGTTCGCCATCACCAACAACTTGTTCATCATCGCGTTGGGCTTGGGGATCGGCGCGATGTTCGTGCGATCCTTGACCATCAAACTGGTCGAGGTGGGCACTCTCCAGACCTACACCTACCTGGAGCATGGCGCCTTCTGGGCCATCGGTGCGCTTTCGTTGATCATGTACCTGAGCGCGGCCGGCAACCACATTCCCGAGGTGGTTTCGGGGACGGTGGGCCTGGCTTTGATCGCGGCGAGTTTCGTTTCCAGCGTGATGCTCAACCGGCGCTCCACCCAGTCCTGAGCGGCGCGTGGCTACCCGGCCTCGGGTTGGGTAGCTACATTTGGTGACTGTTCTTGAATCACCCCATTTGAAAGGATGTCCATCATGGCAATCACCAAAGTCTGGCTCGACGAATCCGAGAACGAGTGCACCATGTGCGGAGCTTGCGAGGCCGTGGCCGACTCCGTGTTCGCCGTTCCGGAAAAGATGGTCGTGAAGGCCGGCGTCGATTTCTCGAAGTTCGAATCCGAGATCAAGGAAGCCGCCGACGGCTGCCCGGTCGCCACCATCGCTTGGGCGGTCGACGGCTCGGACAAGCGCGCCAACCCCTAATCCTTCGCGATCCGCGAGGATGGTCGGTCCCGGTTCCCGTTGGGGAGTCGGGACCTTTTGTTTCTTGGCCTTGGAATTTTGCCCTGGGAAGTGGGATACTGGCCGCTCACGGAGGGTCAAGATGACCATGGCACCAACAAGTTCCGCGTACTTTCGGATCCCCAAGTTCAGCCAAGGTGACCTGGAAGAGGTGATGCAGACCTTCCGTCCCCAGGAGTACGGGGAATTGGCTCCCGACCAGGATCTTCCCTTCTACCCCTTTCCTGGCGCACCCTTCTCCAGCGAAGACGACTTCACGTCGGGAACGCCTCTGCCCTAGTGTCCGGTCCGGGTGAAGGGGCGGAGGCTCCTTCGCTGTTCCTCCGGCGGCCCTCTCAGGGGCGGATCAGCCACCGGGTCGAGGTCTGCTCGGTTCCGGCGGTGAGCACCAACAGGATTTGTCCCGTCGGGGAGCTCAACCGGAAGGGGCGTCCGTAGGAGCCCGGATCCATTTGCTCGTCGACGAATCCGGCCAGACGCCGTCCGCGTGGATCGAAGGCTTCGATGCGCACATGGGTGCGTCCCAGCCGGTCGGGCAGGCTCCAGAATAGCGCGGCGCCGCGCAAGCCAACGGAGAAGGGACGCGGCGCCCTGGGCCCCAGAATGGCTCCTGCGAGGACTTGGAAGGATCGTTCGCCCTCTTCGCCGACGGTCAATTCCGTTTGTTCGGCCACGGACAGCCAACGGGAGGACTTGTCGTCACGGATCCAAACGACGCTGGAGGTGTCCGAACCGGTGCGCGCCCAGCGCAAGGTGAGGGGTTGGTGCGGGGTGAGTCCCGTCACTCTGAGCGTCCACAGGTTGCCGGAATCGGCCGGGGTGCGGACATCGGAGAGCAGCGCGGAACCAGGACGTTTCGGGTCTTCCACGGAGGTTTGCAGGCTCCATCGTGGACTGGGCGGTAGTTTCCAGGCGCGGTGAACCCGGTCTACGCCCATCCAGACCGGCGAAGACGTGCTACCGGCTTGGCTGGCCTGGACGGAGAGCCGAAGCAAAGGAGGTTCCACGGCGTTGGCCTTGCGCGCGGAACTGGACCCTACGCCTCCGTCGGGCACCGACGGGACGCGAAGTTCCACCGTGCGTTCGGAGCGGTTGAAGATCGCGGCTCCTTTCCAGGACCCCCAGCGTTTGGTGGTATCCGGAATCGACCAGCCCTGGGTGGCGCCATCGAATTCGTAGGGGCCGGTCAGGAAGGAGGAATCCGCGCCGGCCAGCCGCCAGATCTGGCGCCAGGAAAGATCGAACCCCAGCGGGTTCCCCACTGCGTTCCATCCGGGTTGAAGCTCGGACCGGAGCATCTGGGACATCGGAGTGGTCCAACGGCCGGCGATCCAGGGAACCAGGGGCCGCTCGCGCGTGCGTACCCAGAAGCTGCGCCCGGCGGCGTCCATCGGATCGCCCGCCAGCACATCCTGCAACTTGCCGGAATCTCCGGCGAAGACGCGCCAGTGCCGAGGGTCGTCTTCGCCCCACTGGGCCTGGAAGGCTGGGTGGGCGCTTGCGGTGCCGCGCACGTAGGGAAGCGCCAACAGTTCGTAGCGATCTTCCGTGCGGGACCAGGAGGACTTGAGGGTGTCCAGCCGCACGACGATGTCGACCATGTCGGTGTGCGCCGTGGTGCGACTGTCGCGGGCTTCGATCCAGTAGCGTCCTCCTAACGGCAAATCCTGTCTGGTGATCCGCAGGTTCCCCGAATCCGCTCCCCCGGCCCCCAGCTCCGGACAGGATACTGTCTGGCCCGCCTTCTGCAGGCAGAAGTGCACGACATGTCCCGCCACGTTGTCGTGGGCGCTCCATCGCACACGGACCGTGTCGGTGGAGATCGAGTCGGAAGAATGGATGGCCCCGACGGTCGGTGCCACGGTGTCGTAGCCCAGCCACCAGGCGCGCTTTCCGAAGACGTCGAAGACAACAGCGTTGGAAGATGCAACGGAGGGGACGAGATGGACGGTTCCGGTCGAGTCCATCCAGAAGACGGACGGAGTCTCGCCCGGGCGCTGCTTGGAGGAGGGGATCAGCGCGACGGGGGCGCGGATGCGGATGGTGTCGCCGTTGCCGATGCTGGCGAGGATGGCCGAATCCGCTCCGGAGATTCCCTTGGAGGAAAGCGAGGAATCCGACACGCCGATCGACACCATCAAAGCTCCCGTGTGCGGAGGGATCGTGGCGGTGATCCCGTGACCGGCGCGGATCTTGACGGAATCTGTTGATGGCGCCAATGTGGTGTCCAGCTCGGAGACCACCAGGACGGCCGAATCCACCGATCCCTGGAAACGGGCGAACACGCGGGTGGATCCGGTCCGATGGGCGCTCGCCAAGCCCGAGGAGAAATCGCCGAGGCTCGTGCTCCAGCTCCAAGCCACCGCGGAAGGGGCAAGGGTGGAGTCGGTTCCGTTCGAGCTGGAGAGGATCGCCCGGAAGCGGCCCGTGTCTCCCAGAAGCAGCTTCAGGGTGTCTGGATGGATGCGAAGCGAGAGAGGCCGCAAGGAGATGAAGAAGGTGTCGAGGGAGCTGGAATCCCGGCCGCCGTCGGCGGTGCCGCCGTCGTCGCCCAGGCGGATGTGGACGGTGTCGGTCCCGTCGGCGCCGCGTGCGGCGGTGAAGCCGAGGGTTCCGTCCGAGGAAAGCGATGGCTGCCGGGTGTACAGGGCCGGCTTGGTGTGGGAGAGACGGAAGGACGTCTTCTGACCCGCTTCGTCGGGAGGTCCCGCCGAAATCGATTTCGTCCATCCAGCGAGGGTCCGCTCGACGGTATCGGAGGCCATCGTCAGGTCGGATCCCTTCGAGAATCGAGGTGGGTCGTTGACTGGCGTGACGTTGATGGTGAAACTGTCCAGCGCGCTGGAGTCGGGGTTGTCGGATGCCCCGAGACGGATTCTGACCACGGCGGTCCCGTTGGAATCGCTGGCCGGGGAAAACGACAGGGTTCCGTCGGAAGCGACGGAGGGCTGCGTGGAGAAAAGCGACGGATGGCTGTTGCCGGTCCGGAATCCGACGCTCTGGCCGGTGGCTCCGGTTCCGCCGGAAATGGCCTTGGCCCAGCCGGTGATGGTGGTGTTCGGGGCATCTTCGAGCACGGTCGGCGCCGGGCCTTTGGTGAACGATGGCGCGATGCGGGTGATGGTCACGTTCACCAGAGCCGATTTGTAGACCACTACCACCAGGAGGTTGTGCGGGTTGTTGCGGACCTTGACCGAGGAGAACTGCCCCGTGACGCTCCCGGCCGTGACGATCCCCGAGGCCGTGCCTTGCTCGTTCAATCCGGAAAGGTCGAGATCCAGCACCGATTTGCCGCCCAGCACGAGGGCGCCGGAGAGTTCGAGACGGTCGTAGTCGATGCCCGGCTTGTTCGTGGCCTGGAGCCGGATGCGCAAGGTCGAGGCGGAGTCCTTGGACAGATCCACGGACTGGGCGGACAATTTCCCGATGGAATCCGGCGTTCCCGTGGCCACGATGCCGCCCTTGACGGCGATGGCTCCTCCGACGTTGCCGGTTCCGCAAAGGGTCGCGCCCGTGCCGACCGACACGGCGCTGGCGGCGGCGAGGGAGCCTGCCACGCAGAGCGTTCCGGCGCCCACCGTGGTCGGGCCGGCGTAGGTGCTCAGCCCGCGCAGGGTCCATGTCCCGGAGCCGGATTTTGTCAGACCGCCCGATGTGGTGGAGATCGGGGCGTCGAGCCTGTTTCCCGTGGTGGACCCCGCCAGGGTGAGGGTGCTGGTGTTCCCGGTGATGGCCGTGGTGTTCGTCAGGACGATCGCCCCCGCCGTCCCCGCGACGGTCGCGTTTCCGGACAGTGCGACGGGGCCCGCGAAGGTGGCCGTGGCGGTGGCGCCGTTGACCAGGGCCCCCGCGCCGGATGGGCCTGTGCCGGAAAGTGTCAAAGGCTCCGCGTCGTTGACCGCCTGTCCGGACAGATCCAGGGCGCCGTTGCCTGAGACGGTGGTCGCCCCGGCGAAGTCGCCCAGCGCCTTGGCGTTGCCCAGGCGCAAGGTGCCGCCGCTGATCGCCACCGGGCCTTGGAACGTGTTGGTGCCGGAGAAGGTCTGGCGACCGGATCCGGATTTGGCGATCGCCACGTTCCCGGAAACCACGCCGTAGAAGGTGGTGTCGATGTTTCCCGTCACGCCGAGGGTGCTTTGGGTCCCCGACGAGTTGCGGATGGTGATGCCGCTGGTGGACGCCGAATGGACGGCCTGGAAGATCTGGTTGAATCCGTTGAGCTCCAGGATGGATCCGTAGGCGGCGTGCGGCTGTGTCCAGATCGCGTTCGGGGGCAGACCGTTGTTGGCTCCCAGGCGCGCGTTTCCTTCGATCAGTTCGAAGTTCGTCGCCCCTCCGCCGCCCTTGTAGACCACGATTCCTCGGCGTTGACGGATCGAGGTGGCCGATCCCCCCATGTTCAGCGATCCCGACAGAGTCAGGGTCCCGGAATTTTCCCTCGCGCCGGCGATGGTCCCGCCGTAGGTGCAATTGGCGTTGACCGCCAAAGGTCCGCTCCACTCGGCGCTGGCGCCGGAGTCCGGCGAGAGCGCGCCGTTGCCCACGTCGGGATTGCAACTGGTGATGGTCAGCGGATTGGAAAACACCGTGCCGTTGCCCAGTTGGAGCCGGCCGCTGCCGTCGATCACCACGTTCCCGGTTCCCAGCGTGCCGCTGGTCTTGGCCAGGGTGGTTCCGGCCTTGTGCGTGTACGACCACGTACCCGTGTTGTTGGCGTTCAAGGTCAGCTTGGCCGCGCCGAGCTTCGCGTACTGGCCGGCGATGTTCGATGCGATGGTGGCATCGGCGTTGGCCACGATGGCCGGCGACGACGCGTTGAGGTTCAGGATGCCGCCGGAAAGCGTGAAGCCTGCGGCGGTGAACACCACGGAATCCGCCTGCATGGTTCCGTTGAGATTGACCGTCCAGGTGCCGTCGGAGCCGGAGAATTCCGCCGTGTTCCCCTGTCCTGGCCAGGCGCCGAGCGTGGTGCCGTTTTTCGTCCAGAAATTGTCCGACCCCCATGATCCGTTGCCGGACTGGATCCCCGCGTTCGTGGAGACGTCCCAGGTGGTCCTGTCGGACAGGTTCTGCACGGAAATGGCGAAGGGGGATTCGAAATACGCTCCCTGGAGGTCGGTGCTGCGGATGCGCACCGAAAGCGATGGTTTGGACTCGTAGTCCAGGATCGCGGCGGTCTTCAGGGTCGTGCCGCTGATGGAGAACGACGCGTTGTCCGTGGATCCCGTACCGGAAACAAGGGTGTAGAAGAAGGTGGTCCCCCCGTCCGGGTCGCTGGAGGAAAGCTCGCCCACGGTGCTGCCGGTCGGAAGGTTTTCGTCCACGCTGGCCTTGGACAGCTGGATGGCGGTGGGGGAAGCATCCGCGCGCAGGACCCAGGTCGTCGCGTCCAGGATTCCGCCGAAATTCTGTCCCGAAGCCGCCTCCTTGACCACCGTCGGCTCGATGTTCACGTAATAGGAATTGTCCTTCGGAAAGGTCAGACCGGGAAGGAAGGTCAGCTGGTCGGCGCCCGACTTGACCAGGCCGACATCGTCGAACCAGTAGGTGCCCGCGGGCGAGAGATTGAACCCGAAGGCGATCACGTTCCGTGGCGTGGGAATCCCCGAGAGGGGCATGGACACGCGAGTCCATGTGTTCTGGGCCAGGGTGGCCGCCGTCCTTCCCACCGCCCAGGCGAGGTCGGTGCCGCTGTGGCTGACGGGTTCCACCGAAGCGGTCTGAGTGGAGTACGCCCAGAAGACCACCGAGTCCATCCCGCTCCAATCCTGGCTCATCGGTCCGTAGACGGCTTCGGCCTGGTTCCAGTCCGCATCGATGGTCACGGCGAGCGAGGCCTTTCCGGTGTGGGCGCGGGTGGTGTCGCGGGTTCGTTTGGCCGCGCCCCATCCGCCATCGAATTCCTCCGCACCGGCTTCGAATCCGTGCAGCAGGGTCGGACTGTTGACGGAAACTGTCGGAGAAGTCGCGGGGATGGTCTCCAGGATCGAATTGTCCGAGCTCCTGCGGATCACGATGCTCCCGGTTCCGACCTGGATCGGCGCGGACAACTGGACGCGCATCGGCTGGCGTCCCACGACCATGCGTGCGCCGTTGGGAGGGTACAGGTCCGTGATGGTCGGTGCGGCGCACCAGGCGACCCCCTGCGCCGACAGGAGCATCCACAGCATCAAGACAAGGCGGCGGGGGCCCTCACGGCGGACGTCCTTCACCTGAATGTCCATCGAGCCCACGTTCCCCTTCCACGATTCGAGATCCGAAACTTCAGTCCATTGTACCGTCCCCGGGCCCGGCATTCCATACCCAGTTGTCCGATCGGTCGTCCGGGCGTTTTGCCGCGCACAGTGGTATGATCGGGGCGTTCATGCATCCCATCGTCGTCATCGCATTGATCTACGGGGGCGGATCCGCCAGCGTCCCGGGGGAAACCTCGCTTTTGGCGGGGCAGGCGCGGGAGTTGCTTGCTTCAGGGCATCCCGCCAAGGCCGAGGTTCTTTTGCGGCGGGCACGGGCGTTGGACTCCGTGCAGTCGGAGATCGACCGGTTGCAAGCGCGCTGCCATGCCGCGTTGGGCAGATGGGTGGGCAGCGAGGGAAGCTCCGATTGGATGGTCGGCGATGATCGGCTGACCGTGGCGGCCCGCGAAAAACCCGATTCTCTCTTCCAGCTCGCGCAGAGCCTTCTCCAGAAGGAAGACATCGCGTTGGCCTCCAAGATCGTCGGGGCCTTGGCGCAATCGAATGCCGCATTGCCGGCCCACCTCAAGCTCGCCCAGGAACTGCGGCTTCGCCAGGACGCCTTGGTGTCTTTCCATGTCGATCTCGCCCGCAAGGCCCAGGGGAGGGGCGATCTGGAGGAAGTGGCTGTCCAGTGGCGTTTGGCGTGGGTCGCGCGGCCGGACGACGCGGCTCTGCGCGACCAGGTGCAGCGCTCGGACGATGTGCGATCGGCCGCCATCCGGGAGTTGCGCTCGGTGCTGGCCACGGCGCTTTCCACGAAGGACGAAAGCAGCGCCTACGAGATCGCTTCCAAGGCCCAATCGGCCTTTCCCGGGGTGGTTCCCTTCCTGAAGGTCCGGGACTCCCTGCGGGTGTTCCGGATCGCCGCGCGCAACGCGCGATTGGACCGGATCAACGCCATGGCCGACCAGGGGTTGGAGCAGGAGGCCATGGACGCCATGGAGGCCCTGGTGGAAAGCGACCCCCAGGATCCCTCCCTGGAACTGGCCCAATCGGTGTTGCAGAACAGACTCCAAAAACGTCGCAAGCGCGCGCAGATGACCGAGCTCGTACGCGTGTGCGAATCGGCGGTGACCGGCGGAGACATCCTGCGCGCAAGCGAAGCGCTGTCGGAACTTCGCAAACTTGGAGCGGATGGGCCGGAACTCGATCGGCTGCCCTCGCGCATCGATTCGCTCCGCGCCACCCGCAAGGCGTTGGACGCCTTCGACGAGGCCATGGCCCAGGCGAGGGCCGCCCTGCGCAACGGCGACGTGGCCACGGCGCGGGTGCAACTGCAGAAGGCGGCGGTTCTGCAGCCCGGCAGCGCGGTGGTGAAGGGACTGATCGCGAGCCTGGCCGCGCCCCGCCCCGCCCCGATCGCCAATACCGCCAAGGGTGTGACAAATTCCGTTGCATCGCCGGGCACGACCGCCGGCTTGAGCCCGGAGGATGTGCGCAGGTCCAAGGAATTGCTTCTGGCCGGTGTCGCGGCCTACCGTTCGGGCGAATACGAGCGCGCCATCCAGTCCTGGAAGCAGGTCCTGGAAATCGACACCGGTTGCGTGCA
The DNA here is from genome assembly GCA_016699655.1 of Fibrobacterota bacterium. Classification (GTDB taxonomy): domain Bacteria; phylum Fibrobacterota; class Fibrobacteria; order UBA5070; family UBA5070; genus UBA5070. The sequence continues at coordinate 5,595,615 of CP064986.1, read as the reverse complement.
GGCGCGCAAGTACCTGGCCAACGTGGGTCTCAAGCAGACGAGGTTGAAATGAAGCTCTTGGCTCTGGCCGTGGTCTCGTTGGCTCTGGTGGCGAAGGGTGCCTCCAATGACGTCGGTTCGTGGCGCCGCGTCGGATTCGACGCTTCCCGGGGGATCGTGACGGCCATGGCTCCCGTTCCGGGCGGCACCGCCTTGGGGACTTCGGCGGGAGGGGTGCTCGTCTACGACGCGCAAACCGGAAAAATCGATCCGTTGGCGGGCAACGGAGCCGCCAAGATGCGCAAGGTCCATGCGCTCGCCTGGGGCGCGGGAAGCCTCTGGATCGCCTCCGATGCGGGATTGATGCGATGGGATCCATCGACGCGTGCGCTTTTTGCGGCGGGATCAGAAAGGCCGGGCGGGCCACCGGCCGACATCCGGTCGATCGCGGTCACCGATCGGACCGTGTGGATCGCCTCGCCAAAAAATGTCTTCTGCTTCCAGCCGGGACGTCCGGAAACCTGGAGGGAATGGGCGATGCCCATCCAGGACGCGCCCGGTGCGATCCTGCGCGTGGGAAGCCGGTTGATCGTGGGCACGGTGACCAAAGGGCTGCTTGTCCTGGACAGCGCCTCGGGGGTGTGGGTGCGCTTGGGCCGTTCGGAAGGCCTCTCCTCCGACCAGGTGGTGGGCCTGGAGTGGGTGGGCTCCGAGGTCTTCGTCGCCACGCCGGAAGGGGTCGATGTGCTGGATCTTTCCTCCCAGAAGGTCCGCTCGGCCTTTCCCGAACTGGGGTGTTCCTGGATGACCCAGTCCAACGGAAACCTGCTGGTGGAAACCGAAGACGGCCTGGTCCGCATCGACATGGCCAGGGGCAGGAGCGTTCCCGTCGCGTTGGCCGCGGGAACACGCGCTTCCGGTGCGCTTTCGGCTCGCGGGGGGCGCCTGACCGTGGCGGTCGGCTCCGAGATCCTCGATCGATCGGAGCCCACGTTGCTGGGAGAGGATCCGATGGCCCTTTCCGCCCAGGGCTTCGCGCTCTCGCTTTCGCGGCGCCTGCCCGATCGCACCAGCCTGAAGGCCTATCTGCGGATCCCCGAGTGGCCGGACGCCAAGGTTCCGTTGGCCTTGGAGCTTTCCGAGGACAGGAAACGGGTCTCCATCCGGCTCGGGGAGGACGCCAGGGGCCGGGTGCAGGTGGATCTCGCGGCGGTCGGGACAGATTCCGTTGTGTTGGAGTGCAGATCCCTGGAGGCCAGCGCGGACCGTACCCCGCCTCTGCTGGGACTGGAGTCGCCGCATGCGGCCACCCGCGACACCGTCATGGAAGCGCGCGGGAAAACGACCGGCGTGGCTCCTCTTTCCCTGTTGCGCCAACCAGGCGCCGTCGCGGTGGCGATCGCCGCCGACGGGTCGTTCTGCGATCGGGTCCCGTTGGCGTTGGGCAACAACGCCTACCGATGGGTACTCTCCGATGCCATCGGGAACGTGGTGGAACGGGAAGGAAGTTTCCGTCGGGATCTGTCCGCGCCTCGGCTGGGGGTGCCGCCATCGGACACGGTCAGCGGGGATTTCGCCCGGGTTCGCTTGAAGTTGCAGGACGAAGGGCTCGTCACGGCCTCCGTGCGCGGACCGGGCCAGGCGCGCGCGGTGGTGTTCGATTCCTTCCTGGTGCTGGAAGCGCGCATGCTGGGGACGGGGCAAAACCAGTATCTGGTGACGGTGGTGGACGAGGCCGGGAACAGCTCCCGCACCACGGTGACCGTGGTGCGCACCGCCGCCGCCTTGGGAAACCAGGTGGGATCCTGGGCGCTTGACGGATTCCGTCCCTTCGCCAGGGCCTTGTCCACCGATTCCACCGAGCTTCGCCGGGGCGTGAGCGTGATCCGCTACGCGATGCTGGAAGGCGAGACGCTCTGCGGAGTCGCCGAACATTTCTACGGCAGCCAGCTTCTGGCGCCGGTCCTGATCCAATGGAACGGCTTCGCCGATTCCAGCCAGTGGCGGCGCATGCCGGTGGGCACGCTGGTGGATGTCCCGATCTGGCGCGACGTGGACCACTCCGGGCCGGACGTGCGCGGCATCCTGGAAAGCTTTCCGTGGGACCGCATGCCGGTTTCGCGGAGGTTTCGCAAGTGAGCGGGCCGCGCAGGATCGGGATCCGGGCGCAGTTCCTCCTGCTTTTGGTGGCGGTTTCTTTGGGCGTGGCCTCGGTGACGGCCGTGATCGCGGCCAATTCCCAGCGCGAATCCCTTCTGCAGGAGCGCAAGTTGCGGGGTCTGACGGTGCTTCGCGCCTGGACCAGCCTCTGCCGCGAACGCGTGCTCTCGGATGAAACCGTCAACCTGTCCATGTGGGACTTCATCGACGAATTGATGCACGGCGAGACCTCGGTGGTGGAGGTCTACCTGCTGGACACCTCCGGCACCATCCTGATGCACAACCGCCAGGCGCTGGTGGGGTCCCGTGCGGTGATGTCGAATCCTGTCAAGAAAGGCGAGACGGCCGGGGTCGGGATCACGGTGTGGTCGGATTCCTCCGGACACGCCTTGCGCATCCAGCAGTCGATCGATGTCAATTCCCGTCATCTCGGCACCGCGGGGGTGGTGTTCTCCTCCGGCGGCATCGAGGAGGGGATCCAGGAGTCGGTCCACCGCATCTTCCTGTTCGCCGGACTGATCGCCCTTTTGGGCGTGGTCTCCGCCTCCCTGTTGGTCTACCACGTCACCCGACCCGTGCACCTTCTGGTGGAAGGCGTCAAGCGCTTCGGCGAGCGGTTCGATCCGGAACGCCCCGAGACCGCCGATTTCCAGATCGAATTCCGCTCCTTCAACGAGATCGGCGATGTGCGCGATTCGTTCAACGAGATGACCGCCGCCTTGCGCAGGACCACGGCCGAACGCAAGATCCTCAAGGAGGAATCCGGCTTTCTGCGCATGCAGGCCAAGACCGACGCGCTGACAGGGCTCTACAACAAGCGCCAGTTCGAGGAGGACTTCCCGGAACTGGTGGAGCTGTCCAAGCGGCGGCGGCGTCCGCTTTGCCTCCTGATGATGGACATGGACCGCTTCAAGCTGCTCAACGACACCCTGGGGCACGCCGCCGGCGACCGGGCCTTGAAGGACCTCGCGCAATCGATCCGCGAACGCACCCGCAACACCGAGCGCGCCTACCGCCTCGGCGGGGACGAGTTCATGGTGCTTTCGGTGGGTACCGGTCTGGAAGAGGCGAGGGCCATCGCCCAGCGGATCACCGAGGCCTACCACGAACGCAAGGTGGCGGGCAACCCCACCGACATCTCCGTGGGGATCGTGGACTTCGACGGTCTGGCTTCGCCCGAAGAACTGCTCAAGGCCGCCGATCGCGAGATGTACCGGGTCAAGCGCGACCGCAAGGCCCAGCGATGACCCCCTGGGCGCTTCTTGCGACTCTGTGCGGGATCCTGCCGGATTCGACGACAGGGGAGAGCCGCCTGCGCGCCGTGCGCTGGACCAGGAATGCGGACACCTTGCGGATGGAGTTCGAGTTCGCTGGGGGGCGGCCGCGTCGGTTTCGCATCGCTGCCCTGCAGGAGCCTGTCGGCAAGCCCGCGTTGCGCATCGACTTCGAGGGCGTGGTTGGTCGGAAATTGTCCAAAAATTTGCCGGGTTGGATCCACGGGACGCCCTCGGCGGATTCGGCGGGCCTGGCCGTGCGCGTGGATCTGCGCAAGCCGCTGCCCTGGCGGGCGACCTGGAGAGGGGACGTCCTGGGGGTGGAGCTCGCGGGACGGGCCCGCGATGGCTCGATCTGGACGGATCCGAGGTTTTTGGGCGTGGCGGGCGTCGGGTTGGCGGCGGGAGCGACAGCCCTCTGGATGTCCCGCCAGGAGGCGGCGACGCCTGCACCCGCCCCCGCACCCTCGCCATCGACAAATCCTGACGACGGGATCATTCCACCGCCGGGGTTCGGATTCCCCAAATAGGGAGTGTCGGGTTTTAGGGGATTTTCCGTTTCGTCCCGTAGAACGCGCTACGACTTGTTTTCAAGCGCAGGAATTCCGAGAATGGGGTGGTGGAACGCGCGCCGACATTCGCCCTGCTTGTCGTTCGACTGGATGGATGGTACCAAAGCCGCATCTGGCACGGAGCGATGACCGCTGCCCGACTCCTGGGGATCCGATTGGTTTCCTTGATCGGGACGTCCTACGGCGATCCGGAGATGCGAGGTGGTCCGGCCGAGATCTACAACCTTGCCAAGTCCGGAAGCATCGATGGATATCTGCCGCTGGTGGGCTCGCTGGCCAATTATGGCGGCATCCGGGTGGTCCGGGATCTGCTGGACTTCCTGCCACCCAAGCCCACCGTGTGCATCGGGACGCGACTTCCCGGGCTGCCTTGTGTCCTTCCCGATGCGGGTGGTATCGAATCGGTGGTGCGGCATCTTGTCGGGGTTCATGGTCTGAGGAAGATCGCCTTCCTGGGTGGGTATCCACTGAACCCGGACGCCATTCGCCGCAAAGGCGATTTCCTCGAAACGATGCGGGCGCTCGGATTGGAATCCCGCGAGGGTTGGATCGCCAGCAGCAATTTCACCCCCGAGGGGGGATACGACGTCTTCGCGGGAATGGTCGATCGCCATGGCCTTCCCGAGGCGGTTGTCTGCGCCAACGATGCCATGGCGCTGGGCGTGCACCGTCTTTGCAAGGAGCGAGGCATCCGGATCCCCGAAGACCTTTGCCTGACGGGATTCGACGACATCGAGGAGGCGGGCACCCTCCGGCCGTCCCTGACCACGATCGACGCGATGACCTACCAGATCGCTTTCCGGTCGGTGGAGCTGCTCAACGAGATCCTGTCCGGAGCCGAGCCGCGCGTCGAAAATGTCAAAACCTGTCTGCTCGTTCGGCGCTCCTGCGGCTGCAGGTCGGGAGGCACCGATCTGCAGTTGCCTTCGATCCTGACCGAAGCAGCGGGGATCCCCACCACGCAGGTCCTTCGGGAGATCCTCCACAAGCCCGACGAGTCCAGCCGCTTTCTCGAACGGTTGGAGGAGGCGTTGGACAAGGCGGAGCACACGGAACTCAACCTTTGGGAGGAATGTCTCCTGAAGGTGGCGCGGATGGAGCCCGCCAACTGCCATTCCGGGTTCTTTCTGGAAGCGCATGCGATCATTTCCCAGGCACGGCATGGCCTGGATCAAAACCGCCGCTTCGCGATGCAGTTGCTGCTTCGCGATTGGATGGCCGCGATCCAGAAGCTCACGCTCGGGATGGACGAGGACGACTTCGCCACTGCGTTCATCAACCATCTGCAAGCGATGGCCCCTTACGGCATGCGGATCCTGCTGTTCAACGAGGACGGAACGCCCCTCTCCGATCCCCTCTACGGAAAGGTTCCATTCCGGCTGGAAATCGACATCGCCGCCAGACGCTGTGGAACACCCGAGGAGGATTCCTTGCTGCGGTCCTCCGATTGCGCGGCGGGTTCCTGGGTCACCTTGCCCCTGGCGATGTCCGACGAGCACTACGGAGTTGTCCAGCTTCGCGATTGGACCTCCAACGAACTGTTCCTGGACAGCATGCGGCACACGCTTTCGATGTCCCTGTCCTTGCGAAGAAGGTCTCGCACCGAGAGGGTCATGCGGGAGCGGTTCGAACAGCTGTCCCAGCGCGACGAACTGACTGGCCTTCTCAACCGCAGAGGATTGATCGCCTTCGGAGAGGTGCTTTTGCGTTCCGCGGCGAGGTCGGGCGCCAAGGTGGGGATCTTCCTCTTCGACATGGATGGCATGAAGACGATCAACGACACCTTCGGTCACGCCGACGGGGATCTGGCGATCCGGTGCCTGGCGCGGGCGCTGGAGGACGGATTCCGTCAAAGCGATCTGGTCGGTCGTCTTGGTGGCGACGAATTCGCCGTGGTGGGCGTCTTCCAAACGGGAGCGGAAGCCGACGTGGAGGCCGCGATCCGTCGGGTCAGGCTCGCCTTGGAAAAACGGTCGATCGAATTGGCGAGGGGCTGGCAGGTGAAGACCAGCGTGGGCTGGGTGCTGTGCGACTCCAACGAACGCATCGATCTCGACGAGGCATTTTCGAGGGCCGATACGCAGTTGTACATGGACAAGGTCCAGCGCAAGCGAGGCCCTCCCTGATGCTTGCGCACTGGGGAAGTGCCGATCCTTCCACGGAAGGATGTTGATCGGACGATACCAAGCCCCTGAACCGGGGCATTGGGCGTCTCAGTCCAAAAAGTCCTTTTCCTTGAGCTTGCGGGGCAGGTATTCGTCGGAGGCGAACGTGATGCCCTTGGCGCTGAGGGCTTCCAATTCCAGCTTCACCTTGCTGGAGAGCATGCGCTGGATCTCCGTCTGCCAGTGCTTCTTGCCTTGGAACCACGGATAGGCCATGATCTCCTTGGCACGCGCGATGTCGGTGTCTTCCAGACGGATGGTCACCTCGTCCGGGATCTGGTACTTCTGGACGTCGGCGCTGGACAGTCCGATGAATCTCGCCGACGGGATGGCCATGCGACGCGATTCGTAGGCCAGCGAGATGGAGCCCTGCTTGACCACCGAATAGATGTAGTAGCCCCACGGGTCGTTATCGACGAACACGTACAGCGGAAGCTTGAGTTCGTTGACCATGCGGTGCATCAGGCGCCGCACGCCGCGAGGGGGCTGGCCTCCGCCGTGGATCAGGATGCAGTGGTGCAATTTCCAGAATTTGTCTTCGTTCAGGCGCCGCCACATGGCGTCTTTTTCCACCAGCAGGATGAACTTCGCCTCGCATTCGCGGAACTCGATCACGTTGGGTTCCACGATGGAAGGGACGGACCATCCGCCGGTCCCCATGCGACGGCAGTCGATGACGTCGCCGCCGTCCACCACGGTGAGCTCGCCGACCATCGCGCCCTTGTTGGAGGCGAACAGGTGCAGCTCTTCGCGCAGGCTGTCCAGCGTCACCTCGAGGTCTTCGATGATCGGGTCGGATTCGGCCTGGTCGTCGAAGGTGTTCTCGCGGGTGCCCGCGATGGTGTGCTTGGTCATGTAGTACAGGTCACGAATCGAGTTGGTCTTGCCCGCGTCGACCAGCCGTTTGCAGGCCTCGGCGACCAGCATCGTCTGCATGAACTTCTTGGATTGCCCAAGGTTGAAGAACTCGCGGGCGGTCTTGCCTTCGCCCATCTCGATGATCCGCTTGACCTCGTTGAAGTTGACGTTGGCCAAGGTGCGCGAGGGCACGTTGAACCGCGGATCGTCGCCGGCCAGTCCCTGCACGCGGACATGGCGGGCCATCTGGATGATCTTTTCGTCGGTCGGCAAGCGGACCGGCTTTTTCGCGCTGCTCATGCGTCGTCGTCTCCGAAAAGGCTCGCCTGGACGGCTTTTTTGCCGGATTCTTCGTGGTGGCCTTCGCCGCGAGGGCTCTTGGCCTTGGCGATGGTGGGAGTGGAATCGATCAGGCTTTCCAGATCGCCTTCCGAAGGCTCGGGAAGGTCGGCTTCGTCAAGCTCGGGAGGCAGCTCCGTGGCGACCACGGCACCGGGCACCAATGGCTGGCCGTCTTCGCCGATCACCAGCGTGCCTTCCATTTCCTCCGGCGCTTCCTTGTGCTTCATGGCCTCGAGCTTCTCGGCAAGTTCCGTCTTCTTGCGCGCGGTCTCCAAGAGGGCGGTTCGCAGATCCGAGCCGTCTTCCTTGGTGATCTGCTGGTAGGCGCGCACGACCTCTTCGATGTAGGAGTTGAAGATGTTGCGGCGCTTGGCCTGGCTCGCGGCGGCCTGTTTTTTCTTGAGGTACGTGCCGAGCTTGCGGCCGGCTTCCTGCAAGGCCAGCTTGAATTCCTTGCGGATCTCGTCGTAGTCGGCGATGGCTTCCTTGGCCTGGTTGGTGAAGGGCACCCACACGGAGGCCATGTGGACCATGATCACCAAGGGGCCCACGGGAAGCGAGCCTTTCGATTGCTGCAGTCCGTAGGATTTCCAGGCCACGTCCATCACCGCCTTGGTGCTGGAACAGGCGGAGAGCTGGTACTGCAAAGGCACGCGGTTGGCGAAGCGGATCACGCGCGCGATGCTGTCGCTTTCCAGCTTGCCGCCCCAGGCCAGGCCGACTTCGATTTGGAAGGGATTTCCGCGGTAGATGGCGGGCTTGCGGGTGGTGGCCGCGTAGAATTCCGCGCCCAATTCCTTGTGCATGCCCTTGAGGAGATGCTCCACGCCGATAGGCGCCAGGCAATCCGTGCGCGGAGGCGGCAGATCCGCCTTCTGGAGCGCGTGGAAGAGCTTTTCCGCTTCCTGCGGATGCACTTCGCTGGGAATGGCGGAAAGCGCGATCCCGCTGGCCTTGCAGACTTGGCCGGCCGCCTGCGAGGTCACCCGGGAAAACGACCCGGTGAGGAACACGCCCATCGAGCGATGGGGGCTGTCGTGCAGAAGGCGCGTGAAGATGCCCAGCTCGATCCCGTGCGGGTGGGGTTGGATTTCCACAGGCTCGGGAGGAAGCTCCTTGGCCGCGCGCGGGAAGACGCGTTCGGTGCCATCCGGCGCGAGGAAGGAAAATTCCGCATGGGGATTGGCGATGGCGGTCTGTTCCAGGTATTCGTCGACGGATTGGCGTCCGCGGAAGAACGTCGCCTTCATCGTGATGTCGACTTTTGTCCCGGTGCCGGGATCCCCCCAATCGACTTCTTCGTCCACCAGGATCACGGGTTCGTTGCGCTTGAGGTCCATGCGCAGCTCGTAGTAGTGGGCCGGCTTGGATTTGAAGGCCCGGCTGGTGATCTGGACGGGCTTGGCGGTGGTGATCTGGCCGTACATGCCGGCCGCGCTGATCCCGATGCCCTGTTGGCCTCGGCTCATGCGCAGGCGATGGAACTTCGATCCGTAGAGAAGTTTGCCGAACACGCGCGGGATCTGCGCCTTGACGATTCCCGGTCCGTTGTCGCGCACGGAAAGGACGTAATGGTCCTCCGTGCCTTCCACCTTGCGGATCTCCACGCGGACCTTGGGGAGGATGCGGGCTTCTTCGCAGGCGTCCAGGGAGTTGTCCACCGCCTCCTTCACCGCGGTCAGGAGGGCTTTGCGGGTGTTGTCGAACCCGAGCATGTGCCGGTTCTTCGCGAAGAAATCCGCGACCGAGATTTCCTGCTGGCGCTTGGCCATGCTTTGGGCGTCTGGTGCGTTGGAAGCCAAGATTTCCCTCTCCGTGAACTGGGTGGTCAAAAAGGCCAAACCTACGACAGCCTGCACATGTGTACAAGGGTGGATGCACGGAGAGGGGGGGCAGGGACCCCTCGACAAATCGAACTTGAAATGGGAGACTGAAGGAAACGACTTGACTTAATCCATGCCAGTGATATACTTCCCCCCTCGGTATGCGCCGGGTTGCCTATCCGGCTTTTGGAGGATTCGCTCATGCGTTCGGAACTTGTGCGCTGGGAGTTCGCTCGTCGACCCAAGCAAGATGAATTTGAGGATCTCGACGGTTCGCTCGGACCGGGATTCGAGGAAGACGCCGACGGAGAATACTCCGAAGGTGGGGATGACGACGAGGAAAGCCAGGAAATCGATTTCGATGATCCCAACTTCGCCCGAGGCGAAGGGATCTGGAAGAGCTACGCCGAAGATTTGGACATCGAGGAGTGAGATGAGGCGCAGGGCCTTATCCATCCTGGCCCTGCTCTCGCTGGCCTCGCTATGGAGCGGGTGCGCCACGTCGCGCCCTTCCTCCGGCCAGTCCCTGAACCCGCAGGCAAATCTGGATCCACCGCGGATGCAGCATGTGCGAAAGACGCTCGACAGCGCTCTTTGGCTGCAAGCGCGTGGACGTTTCGTGCAAGCGCAAGGATTGCTTTCCACCGCGTTGTCCGAATTGTCCGTCGTCGATACCACGGGCGCTGGAGAGGCTGTTTCGAACCTCACGGTCCAGGTGTTGGCCAGCATGCGCAACAGCCTCCCGTATTCGCTGGAGCCCGATGCGCTGGAAGACGCCGTGCTGGAAGAAGCCGATGGCGTGGCGGTGCTCGACTCCATCGTGGATTCGGCTTCCGGGGGAGCCCTTGATTCCACCACCCTGGCGGCCTTGCGTTCGGAGGTCATGGTCGATACCATGGCGACCTTCGACCTGCCCATCGAGGTCAACGACCAGGTTCTCCGGAACATCCGGCTCCTCAAAGACCAGATTCCCCAGCACTTCGCCCGTTGGTTGGAGCGCAAGGGACGCTGGGAAGACATGATCAACCAGGAACTGACCGCCAATGGCATGCCACGCGATCTGATCTTCCAGGCCATGATCGAGAGCGGCTTCAACCCCCGCGCCACGTCGCCGGCGGCGGCGGCGGGAATCTGGCAATTCATTCCCGGAACCGGGCGTCGGTTCGGGATGCGCATCGATCGCTTCGTGGACGAACGCCGGGACCCCGTCAAATCCACCCGGGCCGCGATCGCCTATCTGAGCATCCTCTACCAGCAATTCGGCGACTGGAAGCTCGCCATGGCCGCGTACAATTGCGGCGAATACTGCGTGGAGCGGACCATTCGCAAGGCTGGCCACAACGATTACTGGACGCTGCCGCTGCCGCGCGAGACCAAGCAGTACGTCCCTCGGATCTTCGCGGCGGCCATCCTGGGGAAAAATCCCAAGGCTCACGGTTTTGAACTGCAGCCATGGGCGCCTGTGGAGATGGACACCTTCACCGTGGAAGGGGGGCTGACCTTCGCGCAGATCGGCAAGGCGCTTTCGATTCCGGAAGATTCCCTCTCCTCGATGAATCCGGCTCTGGTGCGCCAAACCACCCCACCCGCCCGCGAGTCGTGGGTGCTGAATATCCCCCAGGGACTTCGCGAGCGTTTCGCCCTGGCCTATCCTGACCTGGAAAAGTCCTACCAGGCTCCGGCTCCCCAGCGCACCGTCCACAAGGTGCGTCGGAAGGAAACCCTCGTGGGAATCGCCTCCCGCTACGGCGTTTCGGTGGCCGACCTCAAGCGATGGAACAAGATTTCCGGCAAACGCGTTTGGCCTGGCCGGGCCTTGATCGTTTACGGCGATTATCCCGGTGCGCCGCTGACCCAGGCGAAGGAGCCTCCGTTGGCCAAGCGAGGCGAAGGCATCCCGGCTCGTTCCAAGCAGGCCGTCCACAAGGTGCGCAGGGGCGAAACCCTCGCCTCCATCGCGCTTCGCTACGGTGTTTCACGCGACAATCTGGCCCAGTGGAACGGCGAAAGTGCGGAGAAGTTGAAGGCCGGCAAACTCCTTTGGGTTTCCGCCCCGGGCGAGGGAATCTCCGGCGTGGCCGTTGTGGCAAGAAATCCTGTCGCCGCGGCGACCACCGAACCGACCGGCAAGCCCGAGGTGGCTCAGGTCAAGCCCGTTGCGACACCGATCGGAACCCGGCATCGGGTCCGGCGCGGCGAAACGCTGGAAAGGATCGCTTCGGAATACGGCACCACTCCCGCCCTGTTGCGCCAATGGAACAACCTGAAAAACGACCAGGTCCGTTCCGGGACGCGGATCATCGTCGCGGGTGAATCCGCCAAGTCCGTCAAACCGCAGGAACACGCCAAGGCCGCCATGGCCACCGCGCCGGTCAAGCTCGAACAGCCGACCCCTCGTCGGTTGACGCTCGCCAAGGTGGAGCAGGCCTCAACAGGTCCTGTCCACGTCGTGCGCGACGGCGAGACCCTCGATGCGATCGCCCAGCGGCACGGCGTGTCGGTGGGGTCCATCAAACTGCTCAACCATCTGCGGTCGGCGCGCATCGACATCGGTCAAAAATTGGTTCTGCCCGCCGGCGTCGCCCTCCAGCAGCCCGTCGCCCCGACCCCTCCCCAGCGAGCGGCCAAGCCCTCGGCTGCGGTCCGCACGGTTTCCTACACGGTCCGGCCGGGCGATTCCCTCTACTCGATCGCGCGTTCGCGATCCACCACGGTGGACACCCTCATGCAACTCAACGGTCTCACCCAATCGAGCCTCAAGCCGGGTCAGGTGATCCAGGTTCCCCAGGTGGCCTCCCTGTGAAGCCCCGGTGGCTGCTGCTTCTGGTGTTCGTCGGCGTGGCTTCCTGCATGGTGGGTCGACATTTTCCGTCAAACGCCGCCGGCGCCGACCGGATCTGCGTGGTCAGGCTCGACGGGGCTCTCATGGACGGACGCAAGATCGTCGATCGACTCGACGAGGCCCGCGCCGATTCCTCCGTGAAGGCGGTGGTGCTGCGCATCGAATCCCCAGGCGGTGCCGTGGGCGCTTCGCAGGAAGTCTACGAGGCCGTTCGCGCGTTGGATCGCGTCAAGCCGGTCGTGGCCACCATCGGGAATCTCGGCGCCTCCGGAGGTTACTACGCGGCGCTGGGCGCCCGCCGGATCTGGGCGAACCCAGGTTCGCTCACCGGGAGCATCGGCGTGATCACCCAGTTCACGGACTTCCACGAACTGATGGACAAGATCGGGGTCCGCTCGAAAACCGTCAAGAGCGCGGAATTCAAGGACGCGGGAACGCCTTGGCGCGCGATGACCGATCGTGAAAGCGCATTGTTCCAGAAGATGGTCGCCGACGTGTACGATCAGTTCCGCTCCACCGTCGCCGAGCGTCGCAAGGTCGACTCCGCGGCTCTGGATACCCTTGCCGACGGACGCGTGCTCACGGGCCGCCAAGCGTGGCGCGCGGGTCTGGTGGACTCCATCGGCACCTTCAACGACGCCAAGGCGGAAGCTCTGCGTTTGGCCGAACTCCCCTCCGACGCACCCATCGACGAAGAGGAGCCCAAGGTCCCCCTTCTGCGCCGCCTTCTCGATCCCGAAGCGGAGGGTCTGTCGAAGCTTCTTCCGGTTTCCGGTGCGCGTGTCGAATTCCGCATGCCTTGATCCCCGCACCAGCGCGCTTGTGCTGGGTGGGCTCGGGCACTTTAGGTAAGTTAGGGCCGATGGGGCGTCCACGGCAGCTGTCTTCCTTTTCAGATGTCGCTGCGCGGCTGGTCTTGTTGTCCGTTCTTGTCGTGGCGGGATCGGCGATGGCCAAACCCGGAGGGCTGCTTCCGCGCAAGGGCGCCGTGGAGATTTCCGTCGGGGATCGGGATCCCTTCACGGACCGCGAGGATGGCTGGGTCCGGCTTTCCGGACGCGTTTTGACCGTGGCCAGCGGATCGGCTTCCCGGTCGATTTCCTTCCAGGACCTGGCCTTGTTCACCGGGACGGGCGACACGGTTTCCGTCCGTCCGGATTCCCTGCCGCGTTCTCCCGGCAGCCCTCCGATCCCGATCGAACGGATCGACCGCAACAAGGATGGCATCGTCGACGACGACGACGAGATCCGGTTCTGGGGCCGGGGGACCTCCATCTGGAAGCGCGATGCGGCGCTCTCTGGATGGATCCGATCCTTGCATCCCTACGACACCGCGCGCCGGTATTATTTGCAGACCGCTGCCACCACCCCTTCGCCGGATTTGGGGGGGGCACGCCAAGGGGCTTCCGGTCGCACCCATGCGAGGGTCGCCTCCCTCCGATGGGCGGGTCGTCCAGCGGCGCTCCTGGAAAAAAGCCTGAGCGCCACCGATCCGGACGATCGTCAGACCGGGAACGGCTGGTACTGGATCCGGACGGAGACTCCCCAGGATGTGGTCCTGGATGCGGAAGGACTGTCGAGTTTCCCCGGCTTGGCCGGCGATACCGCCTGGGCCGTCGTCCAGCAATCCGCCACCGCCCACCATCAGGGACAGAATCTGACCAAGCTGGACCTGCGGTGCAACGGGAAATCCGCCTCGCTCGCCGCCTCCTACGGTCGAGCGGCCAGATACCGGCTGACGGGCTTGCGCGAGGAGTCGAACTCCATTCGCCTGGTGGGTCTTTCCCAGTTCCATCTCGCCGGGGTTTCTCTGGAGAGTTGGCGCGACGTCTCGGGCATGGACAGCGCCGTATTTCCTGCTCCAGGAATGGGACGGATCGCCGTGCCGGTGAAGTCGTTCCGGGAATGCCGGGTACTGGAAAAGGGCGTGGTCGTCCGCAAATGCGCGATCGAAGATGGCCTGTTGCGCGACAGCGTGGGCGATCCGGATACGTGGTATGCGGTGTTCGGATCCGAAGCCGGCTCGCGGCCCGTGGCGATCGCTCCGTGGCGCGAGGCGACGATCCCCAACGCGGTTTCTCTGGCAGATTTCGATGGCAAGTTGGACATGGTCGTGGTGGTACCCGATGAATTCCTGGCTGTCGCGCAGGAGTACGCCGCATGGCGCGCGATGGACTGGCAGGTCCGCAAGATGCGGGTGGGGATCCTTCGTGCACGGGACGTCTGGGCAGGTTGGTCGGGTGGTTCCATGGATCCGTCGGCCTTGCGCGACGCGCTGCGTTGGGCCAAGGTGAAGTGGGGGGCGACCCATGCGATCCTGTTGGGAGCGGGGCACGCCGATCCTCGCGGGTTGTGGCTGAAATCGCCGGTCTGCTGGCTTCCCCATTGGGAAGACCAGGCCTACTCGACGGACGATTTTTTCACTTGGTTTTCCGGCGCCGATCTCGTGCCCGGAATCGCCTTGGGAAGGGTGCCGGCCAACGACGTCGCCCAGGCTTGGAGCTGGTTGGAAAAGGTCAAGCGCTTCGAGGACCCGGTTCGCGCCTCGTTCGGGCCGTGGCGTAACACCGTGGCCTTTCTCGCCGACGACCAGCGCCAAGGAATCTCCCTCGATCCGATCCGACATTCCGAACAGATCCAGGCGATTTCCAAGGAGGTCGAGCGACGGCGTCCGTGGGTGCGATTGCTGAGTCTGTACGAGAACGCCTACAAATCTTCGGCTTCCGGATTCAAACCGGATGTGCGCAGGGACCTGGTCTCCGCTTTGAGCGGGGAGGTTTCCGCCTTCGTCTACATGGGCCACGGCAGCCCGGGCATCCTGTCGGACGAGTCGGTCATGGATGTGTCTTCCTTCCAACGGATGGTGTCGAATCCCGAAAGGCCCTGGTTTTCCATCCTGGGATCGTGTTCCGTTGGTCGCAACGACCAGATCGGGACGGTGGGTTTGCTGGAAACCTTCGTGGTTTCCGCAGGGCAAGGAGGGTACGCGGGGATCGCCGCCACCCGGGTCACCACGCCCATCCTGAACCGGGATCTGTTCATCCGATTTTGGCGAGCCCTATTGGATCCGGCACGACCGACCACTCTTGGAGAGGCGCTGATGGAAGCCAAACGTACGGGTGAAGTCGGGTACAGCCAAGATTACACCAACCAGTCGTTCTACAACCTGCTGGGTGATCCGGCGGTCGTTCCCTATCCAGGGGGAATCCAGGTTCGGCTCGATTCGCTACCCGGAACTTTCCAGCCATTGAGCCACTTGAACATCGCGGGAGGATCTTCCGAGAGCGTCGATCTCCAGCTGCGCATGGAGCATTCCCTTCCCATGCTCCGTTTCGCGGACTCGACCATCATCAAGGATCAAAGCGGATCCCAGCACGTCTCGAAAGTGATCCAGGATGTCTGGCCTTCTCCCGCCCAATTCAGCGGCTTGGTGATTCCCGGCTCGGCCAAACGCTTCGATGTCAGTTTCTTGCTACCGGCGCGTCTGCCCATCGGAGATTCCGCTTGGGCGAAAGTCTACGCGTGGAATCCAAAAACCAGAGCCGATGGGGGGGCGGTTTCGCCACCGGGTCGGATCGAAGGAATGGGCAGTCTGATTCCGGACGACCGGGTCGGCCCCAAGATTCGGCTGCGACATTGCGATTCCAGCTGGGGCGGGGGCATCGCCTTCGGGGCGGTCGCCAAGTTGCCGTTGCCTGTCTGCCTGGATGCGTTCCTGGAAGACTCCTCGGGGGTTTCCTCCAGCCTTGGTCCGGACGAAGGCGTCGTGTTCGCGCTTCCCGGAATTCGCGAAGCCTGGCATCCCGCGCTGGTCATCGGAAACTCCCTGAAATCCGTTTCCACTCGATTGGAATTGGATTCCGCCTTGCTCCCTCCTGGTGGCCGGTATCCGTTTCGCGTGACCGCCGGGGACTTGATGGGAAACATCACGGAGGCGAATGTGATCCTGGAGCCTCTCCAGCGTGGCGATTACGCCGTCTACGATCTGTTCGCCAGCCCCAACCCCGTGCGGGACGACGGGGGTGTGAGTTTTGGATTCAAGGTGGCCAGCGAGCCGGATTCCACAGGCGGCATCGATACCCGTGTCGAGGCCTCGATCCGTATCCATACGGTTACCGGAAAGCTCGTGAGGGTCATCCGGACCGATTTGACGTCCTCCTCGCGGCCTCGACCACGGGCGGATTGGGACTTGCGCGATGCCTTCGGCCAACTCTTGGCCAACGGCATGTATCCCTACACGGCCATCCTGCGCATCCCCGAGCCGTTTGGCACCCGCGTGAAGGAATTGAAAACCCGCGGGGTGTTGGTGATCTCGCGCTGACGGTCTTTGACAGAATTGCGACGCTAGAAGAGAGGGCGAGTATCGCCTCGACCTATAGCTTGAACCTTGATGCGCACCATCCCCTTGTTCTGCCTGTTCGCCGTCCAACTTTCCGCGTCGCCTCTCAGGGTCCAGACCGACCGCGAAGGCCTTTGGGAGGCGGAATGGAGTGATTCCAGCTATTCCGCCGTGGCGACGGATTCTGGTCGTTTCGTGGTCCGATCCGCGGCGTCGGTGTCCGAGCATCCTGGAGATCTGGCGGCCCCCCGTCTGCGCCTGAGTTTGGCTTTGCCGTTGGAGGGGGAGTGGAACCTCGAGATTTCCGACAAGGAACAAATCGAGCTGAGTGCTCATTCATGGAGACGAGTCGACTCTGTGGATGCTGCCGGAAACCGTCACGTGGTTGCGCTCAACGTTCCTTCCGATCGCGAGATCCTCAAGACGGGTGGCATTCGTCTGCTGCGCTTGGATCTGCCCCTGGTCGCTCCAGGACGCGACGGATCCTTGCTGTGTCGCAGTCGGGTGCATCTTCGGCTGACCTCTGCGGGTTCAGCCCGGCCTCGCCTGGGAACTCCCTGGGAACGTCTGGTGGCCAACCCTGGCTCCATCCAGCGAATATCGGTTCCCTCCGCCCGAGGTCTGGCAAGGAACTCCCGGCTCCCGGATGAGAAGACCGTGGTGATCACGGTGGGGGATCGCGATCCCTTTTCGGAAAAGGAAGATGGATCGGTTCGCATCTCCGGTCAGGCCCTCTATGGCCTGAGTTCCTCCGCGCCAAGGTCCCTATCGTTTGCGAATCTGGCGTTGCTTTCCGGAACCGGTGATACGGTTTCCATTTTCAACGACAGCATCCCTCGTGCACCTGGCCTACGGTTGTTGGCATTTGAACGAACCGACAACAACCGAGATGGAATCGTGGACAACGACGACGAGATCCGGTTTTGGGTTCGCGGCACGGGCATTTGGAAGTGGAACGAAGAGTTCCAGGGACATCAGGTTTCACATCACCCCTACGATCTCCAACGCAAGTATTACCTGAAGCTGGAAGCGGCTGATTCCTCCCCAGAACCCAGGGCACCCCGGCCGGCAAACAATCCTCGCCGGTTCGCGGGAGTGTCCGGTTTCCAGTGGCTGGGCAAACCGGATCGGCTGCTGGAACTGAACATCAGTTCCGGTGATCCCGACGACTTGGAATCCGGAAAGGGTTGGTATTGGTCGGATCTTCGCAAGCCTCGCACGGTGTCCCTGGACAGCATGGGAATGCCTTCGGTGCCGCCGCTGGTCTCCGACACCGGCTACCTTACGGTGTACGGCGCGGCGAGCACCGCTTCCCGCGCGAGCGTTTCCGATCTGCAGGTGGCGCGTTCGGGAATCTCCGCTTTCTCGAGGGGCGGCTCGGGGTTGGCCCGGTTTCGACTGACCGGTCTTGTCGCAGGGAAATCGCAGATCCTCCTGCAAAATGTCAAGGATCTGCTTCTAGCCGGGGTCACTCTGGAAACGACCCGATTGGTGACAAATTCCGACAGCGCATTGTTTCCCGCTCCGGCCCTCGGGGCCATCACCGTTCCCGTTCGCGATGGCCTGACTTGCTGGGTGTTGGAGGATGGAGCCTTGGTGCGCCGCTGCACCATCGAGCGAGGAATGTTGCTGGACAGCGTCACCAATCCCAACACGTGGTACGCGCTCTTTCCATCGCAAGCGCTTTCGAAGAGCGTCTCGATGGCGATGTGGCGATCGGCGGGCACCTCACATGCGATTTCCGATCTCACATCCACGGCCAAGTACGATCTGGTGGTGGTCACCCCGGACGAGTTCCTGTCGGTTGCCCAGGACTACGCGCTCTGGAGGGAAAACCCCATCCAGGTGAGACCGATGAAGGTGGGCATCCTCCGTACCCGCGACATCTACGCGGGATGGTCGGGAGGATCGCAGGATCCCGCTGCGGTGCGCGACGCGCTTCGCTGGGCCTCCACTCGATGGGGCACCTCACACGCCCTTCTGCTGGGTGCGGGATCGGTGGATGCCAGAGGAATTTGGCCCTCCACGCGTCCCAACTGGGTGCCGCAGTGGGAAGACCACCAAATTGCCACGGACGACTTCTTCGGCTGGTTCGATGCAGGAGCGCCGTCGGCGAGTTCCGTCCTGGGGATCGGGATCGGTCGCGCACCGGTGACAAATATTGTTGAGGCTAAGGGGTGGCTCGCCAAGGTCAAGGCCTTCGAGGATCCCGCGCGGGCGAGCTGGGGCAGCTGGCGAAATTCGGTGGTGCTTCTGGCCGACGACCAGTACCAGGCTCTCCGACCCGATCTTTCGCCTCACTCCGAGCAGATCGAGGGATTATCGAACAGGATCGAAGCCAACCGGCCCTGGACTCGTCAGGTGAAGATCTTCGAGAACTCCTATCCGCGAACCGCGAACTTCACCAAGCCAGATGTGCGTCGCGACCTGGTGCGCCAACTCAACAATGGCGTGGTGGGGTTTTGCTTCATCGGACACGGATCGGAAGCCGTCCTCACCGACGAGATCGTGATGGACGTGCCCACCTTTCGATCGGCGATTTCCAACCCGGATCGGCCCTGGTTCTTCTACGCCGGCTCCTGTTCCGTGGGCCGCAACGACCATTCCGCATCGGTCGGGTTGGCGGCAACGTTCATCAACGAGCCGGGAAAGGGCGCCTTCGCGACCATCGCGGGGACCCGGGCCACCATTATCGCCCACAACGGGACATTCGGCAGCAACCTCATGGAAGGATTGATGGACTCTGCCCGGCCAGGCAGGACCATGGCCGAGGCAGTGCAGTATGCCAAGCTCCACAGCGGCATCTCCACGAGGCTGGGGGAATACCAGAATTCGAATCTGTTCAACCTTCTGGGTGATCCGGCTCTCGTGGTGTTCCCTGGGGGCTTGGATGTCCGTCTGGATTCACTGCCCGACACCATGGCTCAGCTCCAGCGATTGTCCATTTCCGGTTCGGTATCCAGGGAAGCCTCCACTCAGGTGCGCGTCGATCACCCCATGGCTCCGATCGTATTCACGGGTAAGGGTGGGAATCAGACGGTGACCGCATCGGACCAACAGATCGTCGGAGTGACGCTCCCAGGGCCATCGAAGACGTTCTCTTCCAACTTCCTGCTGCCTGCCAAGCTGCCGATCGGCGATTCCGCGTTGATCAAGGTCTATTCGTGGGATCCCCGTACCCGGCGAGACGGCGGCATGGTTTCAAAACCTCGGCTGATCTACGGCACGGGCAAGGAGGCTCCCACCGACGCGAACGGGCCGAAGATCGGAATCCGACCTTGCGACTCTTCCTGGACCGGTGGCGTTGAGTTCGGGCGGGTGGCCAAAATTCCCCTTCCGTTTTGCATGGAAATCCTGTTGGAGGATTCTTCGGGCATTTCCACCGACCTTGGCCCCGATGAAGGAGTTCTGTTTTCGATCCCTGGGGTGGCCGAACCCTGGCACCCGGACATCCTTCAAGGGGATGGATTCCAAACCGCCACCGCTCGGCTGGATCTGGATTCGGGATTGGTCCAACCAGGCAATGCGTATACCTTCCGCGTCGGCGCGCGCGATTTGATGGGGAATCTGTCCTTCGCCGATCTCCGCATCGAGCCCCAAGCTCCCGAGGAGTACGGCGTCTACGAACTGTACGCAAGCCCCAATCCGGTACGCGACGACGGCGGAGTCTCCTTCCGGTTCAAGATTTCCGGCGAGCCCGACAGCACGGGCGGAACGGATCAGCGCATCCAGTCGGCCATCCGGATCCATACCGTGACGGGCAAGGTAGTGCGTGTCCTGCGGACGGGCCTGTCGGGGTCTGGCCTGCCCCGTCCCCGAGCCGATTGGGATCTACGGGATGGGTATGGGATGCCGGTGGCCAACGGAATCTATCCGTACACCGCGATTTTCCGCATCCCCGAGTCCTCGGGCGACCATCTGAAGGAGCTGAGGATCCGCGGAGTTTTGGTGATCTCGCGATAGATCGGAACTTGAACAATTGAGGCCAAGGATGGAGGGCGATCCGAAAGGGGATGTCTACTTTGCTCCATGATGCGCATCCTTCCTTTCCTCAGTTTGTTCGCCATCCAGCTCGCCGCTTCGCCATTGAAGACCCTGACGGATCGACCCGGGCTGTGGGAAGCGGAATGGATCGACTCCAGCTACGCGGCCATCGCCACGGATTCGGGCCGTTTTTCCGTCCGCTCGGCGGGGGGCGTATCGGAGCATCCTGGCGATCTGGCGGCTCCACGGCTTTTCGTGACCCTGGCCCTGCCGGCGGAGGGGGACTGGAATCTCGAGATTTCCGACAAGGAATCCATCGGACTCAGTGCTCGCCCGTGGAGACGGGTAGACTCCGTGGATGCGGCCGGAAACCGTCACACGGTTGCGCCGAACGCCCCTCCTGATCGGGAGATCCTCAAGACGGGTGGCATTCGACTGCTCCGACTGAACCTGCCGCTGGTGGCTCTCGGGCGGGATGGATCCTTGCAGTGCCGCAGCCGATTGCATCTTCGCCTGACCTCAGCGGGCTCCGCTCGGCCTCGTTTGGGCACGACATGGGAGCGTCTGGTGGCCAACCCCGGCGCCATCCAGCGTGTTTGGACTCCCTCCGCCCGTGGCCAGGCGAAGGCTTCCCGGCTCCCGGATGAAAAAACCGTGGTGATCACGGTGGGGGATCGCGATGCCTTCACCGAACTGGAAGACGGATTGGTCCGCATCAGTGGCCAGGCGCTCTACAGCTTGAGTTCCTCCGCGGCGAGGTCACTTTCGTTTTCCCATCTGGCACTGCTTTCCGGTACCGGCGACACGGTTTCCATTTTCAACGACACCCTTCCTCGGCCACCCGGCCTTCGGCTCCTGGCCTTCGAACGTACCGACAAAAACCGGGATGGGATCCTGGACAACGAGGACGAGATCCGGTTTTGGGTTCGTGGAACCGGCCTTTGGAAGTGGAACCCAGACCTTCAAGGGCAGCAGATTTCGCATCACCCTTATGATCTGGAGCGCCGTTACTACCTGCAGTTGCAAGCCAGGGATTCCTCGCCGGAACCGCTTGCCCCACGACAGGCCCCCGGTTACCGGGCCTTTGGGGGAGTGTCCGCTTTCCAATGGCTGGGCAAACCCGATCGACTCCTCGAGCCCAACCTGAGTTCCAGCGATGCGGATGACCTGGAATCCGGCAAAGGTTGGTACTGGGCGGATCTCCGCAAACCGCGCAACGTTTCCCTCGACAGCTTGGGATTGCCGCCACTGCCCGCTCTCGCCTCGGACACCGGCTTTCTGACCATCCATGGCCCAGCCAGCTATGGTGTCCGCACGAACATCTGGGAACTCAACGTGGAACGCGCGGGCGAGGTCGCCACGCATCAGGGGGACGGGGACATTTCCAGATTCCGGCTGACGGGCCTGACGCCGGGGCGTTCCAACATCGTCCTTCGGGATGTTTCCGGTCTCCTGCTGACCGGTGTCTCGCTCGAGACCATCCGATCCGTGTCCGGACAGGACAGCGCGGTGTTCCCGGCTCCTGCACTTGGTTCCATCGGAGTACCGGTCCGCGATGGTCGGACTTGCTGGGTGTTGGAGGATGGCGCCCTCGTGCGTCGCTGCTCGATCGAAGGAGGAATGCTGCGCGACAGCGTCTCCAATCCCAACACGTGGTACGCGTTGTTTCCCTCGCAAGCGCTCTCGAAGGGCGTTTCGATGTCCATGTGGCGATCGGCGGGAACTTCCCACGCGATCTCCGATCTCACCACCACGGCCAAGTATGATCTGGTGGTGGTCACCCCGGACGAATTCTTGTCCGTTGCCGAGGACTACGCCAGCTGGCGGGAAAATCCCGTGCAGGTGCGGCCGATGAAGGTGGGGATCCTTCGGACCCGCGACATCTGGGCGGGATGGTCGGGTGGCTCGCAGGATCCTGCTGCGGTTCGCGATGCCCTTCGATGGGCAGCCACCCGCTGGGGGACTTCCCATGCTCTGCTGTTGGGAGCGGGTTCGGTGGATGCGCGGGGAATGTGGCCTTCCTCGCGGCCCAACTGGGTGCCGCAGTGGGAAGACCACCAGATCGCCACGGACGATTTCTTCGGCTGGTTCGATGAAGGCATGCCATTGGCACGTTCCGTGTTGGGGATCGGGATCGGGCGTGCTCCTGTGACAAATCTTGCCGAGGCCAAGGGCTGGCTGGCCAAGGTCAAGACTTTCGAGGATCCGGCCAGGGCGAGCTGGGGCAGCTGGCGAAATTCCGTGGTGCTCGTGGCCGACGACCAGTACCAATCCCTCCGACCCGACAACATGCGCCATTCCGAGCAGATCGAGGAAATGTCCAACAAGATCAAGGACAATCGCCCCTGGACTCGGCAAGTGAAGATCTTCGAGAACTCGTATCCTCGGACCGCCAACTTCACCAAACCCGACGTGCGTCGCGATCTCGTGCGGCAATTGAACGACGGCGTGGTGGGTTTTTGCTTCATCGGCCACGGATCGGAAGCGGTCCTCACCGACGAGATCGTGATGGACGAACCGACCTTCCGCTCGGCGGTGTCCAATCCGGATCGGCCGTGGTTCTTCTTCGCGGGCTCGTGCTCCGTTGGAAGAAACGACCGTTCCACATCGGTCGGCTTGGGGGCCGCGTTCGTCAACGAGCCAGGAAAGGGGGCCTTCGCCACCATCGCCGGCACCCGGGCCACCTTGTCGGACAACAATGGCGTGTTCGGCAACGAGATCATGGTGGGATTGATGGATTCCGCCAGACAGGGAAGGACCATGGCCGAGGCGCTGCAATACGCCAAGCTCAATGGTCGTAGCGGAAACCTGGGTGGGTATCGCAATTCCGACCTGTACAATCTTTTGGGAGATCCCGCACTCGTGATGTTCCCCGGCGGGCTGGACATCCATCTGGATTCCTTGCCGGATACGCTGTCCCAGCTCCAGCGCTTGTCCATTTCCGGATCGGTATCCAAGGAAGCCTCCACCCAGGTGCGTGTCGATCATCCTCTGGCACCGACCGTGTTCACGGAGGTGGTCGGGAATCAGACTGTGACCGCTTCCGACCAACAGATCGTCGGGGTGACGCTCCCGGGACCTTCGAAGACGTTCGCATCCACGTTTCTGTTGCCGGCGAAACTGCCCATCGGCGATTCCGCGTTGGTCAAGGTCTATTCGTGGGACCCCCGTACTCGGCGCGACGGCGGGATGGTTTCCGCGCCGAGACTCATCTACGGCACGGGCAAGGAGATTCCCTCCGATGCCACCGGACCGAAGATCGGGATTCGTCCATGCGATTCCTCCTGGACAGGCGGCATCGAGTTCGGCAAGGTCGCCAAGATCCCCCTTCCTTTCTGCATGGAAATCCAGCTGGAGGATTCCTCGGGAATTTCCACCGATCTGGGTCCGGATGAAGGCGTGCTCTTTTCGATCCCCGGGGTGGCCGAACCATGGCACCCGGATATCAATCAAGGCGATGGGTTCCAGACCGCCACCGCGCGTCTCAGTCTCGATTCCAGCCTGGTCCAGGCTGGCAAGACCTATACCCTCCGTGTTGGCGCACGAGACCTGATGGGCAATCTGGCCAGAGCGGATCTGCGCATCGAGCCCCAGGTTCGCGGCGAATACAACCTCTACGAGCTCTACGCCAGTCCAAATCCAGTGCGCGACGACGGTGGGGTTTCCTTTCGGTTCAAGATTTCCAGCGAGCCCGACAGCACGGGCGGTACCGATACGCGCATCCAATCGGCGATCCGGATCCACACCGTGACCGGCAAGCTGGTGCGGGTATTGCGGACGGATCTGTCGGGCCCCGGACTGCCACGCCCGCGCGCCGACTGGGACCTTCGCGATGCCTTCGGGGTGCCGGTGGGCAACGGAATCTATCCGTACACCATCACCTTGCGCATTCCCGATCCGTCCGAAACGGGCACGCGGGAGCTGATGCACCGGGGGATCATCGTCGTCGCGAGGTGAGTCGCGACGTGGACGGATTTTGTTAGGCGACCAGATCCACCCGGTTTCCCGAAACCGGGGTTGGCTTCCCGTAGCCGTTTGATGGAGCTCGGCTGTTTTTCGTTTCGTCCATCTTGCGGCGTGCCTCCAGTTCGGCCTGGGCGGCCGACTGCGCGACCTTCAGATCCTGCGGACTGGGGTCTGCCGGCGCGAGCGCGGCGCGCCGCGCCGATTGCGCCTTGGTAAGCGCCTCCTGGGGGGTGCGACCTCCGCTGACTTGGATCGAGACCTCCCCCGAAACGGCATATTGCTTGCCGTCGGGGCCGACCTTGGTCTCCAGTCGCATGCCGCCCTTGGCTGAATCGCCTGCAGCGGAAAGATGGGCTTGCTCGTGCGCACGAACCTTGCGATCCGTTTCACGCATTTCACGGAGCTTTTGGGCATCTCCATCGGGCTTGGACTCCGGAAAAAACGAGCCGGATCCTGTGAATCCACCAATCCCGTCCATCCCTTGAATCTACCATCCAATCCAGTGGCGCAAAAGAGCCGGTGGACCTATACTTTCCGAACTCCGTACCATTCATTCTCGAGGGAGACCGATGAACGTTCGATCCATGACCAAAATTCTCGCCCTTGCCGCTTCCTTTGGATTTGCTGGCGCTCTGGACAACCTGCAAGGCCCTTGGGCGGAGTTGCTTTCCGCACACGTGAAGGGCGATCGGGTCGACTACGCCGGGGTCTTGAAGGAAAAGGCCAAGCTGGAAGCGTACTTCAAGTCGGTCGGCGAGATCGATTCCAACGTGGTGAAGTCCGCCTCCAAGGAAGAGCGCACGGCGTTCTACATCAACGTGTTCAATGCGGGCGTCTTCGATCTGATCCTCAAAAATCCGTCCAAGGGATCGTTTTTCCAGATGCCTGGCGAGGTTTCCAACGTGGCATCCTTCACCGTCGCCGGGGAGGCGCTTTCGCTCAACGACGTTCTGCGCAAGAAGATCTTCGAGCCCACCCAGGACGCTCGCTATTGGGCGCTGGTTTGCGACGGATCCATGTCCTCTGCGGCCATCTACGGCCAGCCCTACAATTCATCGAACGTGGAGTCGCTGGCCGACGAGCGCATGCGGCTTTGGCTGTCGGATACCTTGCGCAACAAGATTCGCCCCAACAAGATCGAGCTCTCCCAGATTCCCTTCGACGACTTCCGCGGCAAGATCGAGTTCCGCAACTTCCCCGGCAAGATCCCCGGATTGATCAAGAAGTTCGGACCCGACGGCGCGGATGCCGAGAAGAATCGCCCCACCTACTTCTACAACGCCCAGAAAAATTCGATCCAAGTCGCCGCTCCCGCAAAAGGAAAAGGCGCCAAGGGCAAGAAGAAAAAGTGATCAAAACACCGCGTATTTAGCGCGGTAGCGGTCATTTCCTGGTGAAGGCGCCCTCCAAGGGGTGCCTTTTTTGTTTCAGGAAAGTGCGACAATTCTGGGCTTTGCCGACCCGGGAGGAGGACGCGGAAGGTCTGCCGTTCTATCTTACCGGAGTAGAATCGAAGGAGCGTTCCATGAACGGCATGTTCACAGACCGAGTGAAGAAGGTGATGCAGCTGGCACGGGAAGAATCCGTCCGGCTGGGGAACGACTATGTCGGGACCGAACACCTCCTGTTGGGATTGATCCGCGAAGGGGATGGCGTCGCCATCGCCGTGCTGCGAAACCAGGGCGTTGATCTGGAGGAACTATCACGTTCCATCGAAAAACAGATCAACACGTCCGGTGGCATGATGACGATCGGCCAGATGATCCCGTTCACCCCGCGGGCCAAGAAGGTGTTGGAAATCGCCGCGCAGGAAGCCCGTGCGATGTCCCACAAGTACATCGGGACCGAGCACATCCTGCTGGCCCTCATGAAGGACAACGAGTCCGCAGCTGCTTCGGCCCTGGCCGCCGTGGGAGTGGATTACGATTCCTGTCGTGAGGAGATCGATCGGGTGTTGCGCGGTTCGGAAGCCGGAGCGCAGCCCTCCCAGGCCACTCCGGGGCTGCCCGAAGGCGCCCAGATCCCGGGCAAGAAAAAGAGCAAGACTCCTTTCCTGGACCACTTCGGTCGCGATCTCACCGACCTTGCGAGAGCAGGCAAGCTGGATCCCATCATCGGCCGCGACGCCGAGATCGAACGGGTGATCCAAATTCTGTCGCGTCGCAAGAAGAACAACCCCTTGCTCATCGGCGAACCCGGTGTCGGCAAGACCGCGGTCGTGGAAGGTCTGGCTCTCAAGATCGTGGAGCGGAAGATTCCGGAAGTCCTGGAAAGCAAGCGCGTGGTCAGCCTGGACATGGCCAGCATCGTGGCCGGCACCAAGTACCGCGGCCAATTCGAGGAACGCCTCAAGGCGCTGATGACCGAGTTGCAGAAAAACGACAACGTCATCACGTTCATCGACGAAATCCACACCATCGTCGGAGCGGGTGGTTCGGAAGGCAGCCTGGATGCCTCGAACATCTTCAAGCCGGCCTTGGCGCGCGGCGAATTGCAATGCATTGGTGCCACCACCTTCGACGAATACCGCAAGCACATCGAGAAGGACGGCGCCCTGGAGCGCCGCTTCCAGTCGATCACCATCGAGCCCCCTTCGCCGGACGAGACCATCGAGATCCTCAAGGGTCTCAAGGAACGCTACGAGAAGCACCACAAGGTGGTCTACACCTTGGGGGCCATCGAGGCGGCCGTGAAGCTTTCCGAGCGCTACATGAACAACCGGTTCTTGCCGGACAAGGCGATCGACATCATCGACGAGGCGGGTGCGCGCATCCGTCTTTCCGCCTTGACCGTGCCGCCTTCCATCCGCCAGTTGGAAGACGAAGTGGCCGAGGTGATCCTCAAGAAGGAGCAGTCGGTCGCCGACCAGGACTACGAGGCGGCCGCGCGATTCCGCGACCAGCAGGAAAAGCTCCAGGAGACCTTGGCGCAATCGAAGGTCCAGTGGAAGGAAGAGAAGGGCTCCGAGCGGCTGGAAGTGGATGAAGACATCATCACCGATGTCGTGGCGAAGATGACCGGAATCCCCATCACCCGTGTGGACGCCACCGAGGGACTCAACCTCCTTTCGTTGGAAAACGACCTCCACAAGCGCGTGGTGGGCCAGGAACGCGCCATCGAGGTGGTGGCCAAGGCCATACGCCGCAGCCGCGCCGGGTTCCACAACAACCGCCGTCCCATCGGCTCCTTCATGTTCCTCGGCCCCACCGGTGTGGGCAAGACCGAACTTTGCAAGGCGTTGGCGGATGTGATGTTCAAGACCCAGGATGCCCTGGTCCGCATCGACATGAGCGAGTACATGGAGAAGTTCGCGGTCAGCCGTTTGGTCGGCGCGCCTCCGGGATACGTGGGATACGAGGAAGGCGGCCAGCTCACCGAAAAGATCCGCAAGAAGCCCTACGCCGTGATCCTGCTCGACGAAATCGAGAAGGCCCATCCGGATGTCTTCAACATGCTTTTGCAGATCCTGGACGACGGCCATCTGACCGACAGCTTCGGACGCAAGATCAACTTCCGCAACACGGTCATCATCATGACCTCCAACCTCGGCGCCCGCGACATCAAGCGCGGGGGATTGGGCTTCTCTGCGGGCGATCTGCAAAGCGAATTCAGCCGCATCGAGCGCTCCGTGATGGACGAAGTCAAGCGAACGTTCAATCCGGAGTTCCTCAATCGCGTGGACGAGACGATCGTCTTCCATTCGCTCACCCAGGCCGATCTCGAGAAGATCATCGACATCCAGCTCTCCGAGGTCCAGGCTCGCCTTTCCGAAAAGCGCGTGACCCTGGTGCCTTCGGAGGGGGCGAAGTTGCTGCTGGTGGAAAAGAGCTTCGATTCGCAGCTCGGTGCCCGTCCGCTGCGCCGTTCGATCCAGCGCCTGGTGGAGGACGCATTGGCCGAAGACTTCCTGCGCGGACGTTTTTCGGAAGGCGACACCATCCGGATTGATCGCGAGGCCGACAAGCTCGTGTTCACGCCGGTGACGCCTGCCTGACCCTTTCCCGTCAAGTTCCGGCAGACTAGTTTCTCCTTTTCTCCAACCATGATGGCCTAACCGAATGCGACCAATTCTTGCTCTTGCCCTGGGCTTGGCTCTGGGTGTTCCTGCCTGGGCGCAGGGTGTCTCTTCTTCCGCGGCAGTTTCGGACACAGCGACCTCGAGCGCCTGGCGGATCCGCAAGATTCGCCTGGTTGGTGTGACCACGCTGGATACCACCGTCCTGAAGGGAACCTTGAAGTTCGGCGAAGGGGAAACCCTCACCTCCGAGCTTCTGGCCGATCGCCAGCGGGAAAGCCTGCGGGCCCTTTTGGGAACGAGCCTGGTTTCCGACGCCCAGTTGGAATTCAAGGAAGTCGCCGCCACCGAAATCGATGCGATCGTCACCATCCGCGAGGTTCCGCTGTGCGGTGTCGTGGCCTTCGAAGGACCGGACGACATTTCGGAGAAGGATGTGAAGGAAGTCGTGAGGGTGGGGGATGGAAGCCTGTTGTCTCAGGCGAACCTCGGAAAGGATCGCCAGGCCATCCTGAAGCTTTACCACGACAAGGGCTACCTGTTGGCCGAGGTGGAATCCTCCTTGGGCAAGGCCGATTCCACAGGCAAGGTTCCACTCACATGGAAGATCGTGGAAAAGTCCAAGGTCCGCGTGGGCAAGATCCAGTTCGTGGGCAACAAGCGCGTCAGCCGCAAGAAATTGATCGGTGCCATGGTCACCAAGGAAAAGCGTTGGTGGCGCTCGGGGGAATTCAACCAGGATACCCTGCAGCTGGATCTCCTCAAGATCCGCGACTTGTACCGCGAGAAGGGTTATTTGGACGCCGGGGTGGATTCCCATCAGGTGACGTATCGCCCTGACGGAAAACGTCTGGATATCCGTCTGAACCTCCACGAAGGGCGTCGGTACTACCGCGGCCGCGTTTCGTTCACCGGGCAGGACGTCCTTTCCGAGCGCTTCCTGAAGGCCCAGGCCACGATGGATTCCGGCGATGTGCTCAACCAGAAGAAGCTGG
Organism: Fibrobacterota bacterium; assembly: GCA_016699655.1. Taxonomy (GTDB): domain Bacteria; phylum Fibrobacterota; class Fibrobacteria; order UBA5070; family UBA5070; genus UBA5070. Next base: position 5,566,301 of record CP064986.1, on the reverse strand, counting down.
ATCTGGAAGAGCAAAACCTCCAGAACGCCTACCGCGAGGAAGGCCGTTTGTTCGTCAAGATCGATCCGGTCAAGACCTACCGCGACAGCGTGGTGGACATCCTCTACATGATCAAGGAAGGACCTCCGGCCTCGGTGGGTCAGGTCATCGTGGAAGGCAACACCAAGACCCGCGACAAGGTGGTGCGTCGCGAATTGCGCCTGTTCCCGGGCGACCTGTTCCGGCAAAGCCTGCTGATGCGTTCCTATCGCGAAGTGATGCAGCTCAATTTCTTCGACAACGTGGTTCCGGACATCCGCCCTTCCGGCGAAGAAGGTGTGGTGGACGTCGTTTTCCGCGTGCAGGAAAAGGAGAAGGGAACCGGCACCTTCTCCGCTGGCGGCGCTTACAGTCAAAACGACGGATTCGTGCTGACGTTGGGACTCCAGATTCCCAACGTGATGGGCACGGGGCGTCGGGTGGACGCCAACATCGATTACGGCGGCTACAAACAAAGTCTGCGGCTTGGATTGACGGAGCCTTGGTTCATGGACTCTCCCACTCGCGTCGGAATTTCCGGATTCTGGACCCACCAGACGGATCAATACGACGATTCCTACGACTATGAATCGCGGGGCTTCGATCTTTCGCTGGGGCGCCGCCTGACCTGGCCGGACGACTATTTCTCGATCGGCACCGGATACGGATTCTCGCTCAACCGCTACCAGGGAACCAATTCCGACTCCTACGGGCTTCTGCGCACCGATGGCATCGAATCGTCGGTTTCCGTCACATTGACCCGCGACGACAAGGACTTGCCTCTGTTCCCCACTTCGGGAAGCATGTTCCAGCTGTCGTATCGCCGCGTGGGCGGGATCTTCCAAGGGGACTTCGACTACCACCAGGGCACCACGGTGGCCAAGTGGTGGTTCCCCACGGTGGGCAAATTCGTCCTGGGCATGGAGCTGCAAGGGGGCATCCAGAGCGGCGAGGCCATGCAGTACTCGGCGCTGTATCGCGAAGGTGGACTTCTCGGATACCAAGGGAAGATGCGCGGATACGATGCCGCCTCGCTGGGGCTCTACCGCGTCGGAAGATCGTTCCTCTCGAGCACCGCGGAGCTTCGGTATCCGGTCGCCGACCAGCTGTTCTACCTGATCGCCTTCATGGACGCCGGCAACGTGTTCGGCGAGGCCATGCGCAACGATATCGACAAGTCCGTGAAGACCCTTCCCAATCCTTGGGAAGAAATCGATCTGGGCAATCTCAAGCGGGATTGGGGCTTCGGCTTCCGGCTGAACATCCCGATGATGGGTATTCTCGGCTTCGACTTCGCCTGGGGATTGGATGATGGCGAGAACAGCTACGGCCAGTCCATTCCCAACAAGGGCATGCACGCGAATTTCACCATCGAACAGCCCTTCTGAAAGGCTCCATCATGCGCAGAGTATTCCTGAGCGTTCTTGCGTTGTCGATTTCCGTTTTCGCGGCCGAGGCCGTCCCCCGCATCGGCTTGGTGGACACCAAGGCGATCTTCGACGGCTTCAAGGGCACCAAGGAGGCCCAGGATCGTTTCGACAAGCAGGTCGCGAATTGGGAGCAGGACGTGGCCGACAAGCAGAAGGAGCTTGCCACCCTCAAGGACAAGTTCGACAAGCAGGGCATGATGCTTTCCGAAGAGCGCAAGCGCGCTCTGCAGAGCGACTTCATGGCCAAGCAGGCCGACCTCCAGAAGATGGTCCAGACGCTCTATGGCAAAGACGGAAAATTGGTCAAGGAAAACGAGAAGTTCACCGGTCCGATCATCCAGAAGATCCGCGGGATCGCCCAGCAGGTGGCCAAGGCCGAAGGCTACGATCTCGTGCTGGACCGCGCTTCCGGTGCGGTGTTCTACGTGGGTAAGGAAGATTGGGACCTGACCCAGAAGGTTCTCGATCGTTTGAATGCGGATTTCGTTTCCACCGACGCTCCGGTGGCCAAGGACACCAAGGAAACGCCTGCGGCTTCCACCAAGCCAAAGGCCAAGTAGCCGCTCATGGCTCTTTCTCTCCCTGGCGTTCGCGGCTGGGGCGAGTTGTCGCCGACCTTGGGGGCCGCTCCGGTGGAGTGGGTCCCCTTGTTTCGTTTGGCAGCAATGGAGGAGGCACGACAAGGCGATCTTTGCGTGCTCACCGCGCGGTCGAGCGCTTTGCAAATCCGGGCCTGTCAGGCGCAAGTGTTGGTGGGAACCGCCGCGCAATTCAGGCTTTGGGTCGAGAATCCCCACCAGATCTTCCTTGTTGTCAACGAGCCTCCCCAGGCGTTCGTGGAATTGCTGGAAGGTCCCTGTCGACCCTCGGTGGACTCCGAGGATTGGATGGAGGAGCGGGAATTGCTCGATCGCTTCGGGGTTTTCGCGCGAACGGCCACGGTTCACAGATCCGCCTCCATCGGGGAGAAAGTGGTCATCGGGGCTGGCGCGGTGGTCCATCCGCGGGTTCGATTGGCCGATGGCGTCCATATCGGGGAAGGATCGGTGGTGGGTGCGGCGGGCTTTGGGTTGGTGAAGGCTCAAGGAAGAACAAAACACCTGCCCCATTGGGCGGGGGTGGAGATCGGGGAAGGCTCTTGGATCGGGCCTCAATGCCAGATCAGCGCCGGATTGCTTTCTCCCACCCGCATCGGTCGCGACTGCCATTTGGACGCCCAGATCCAGGTAGGCCACAACAGCCAAGTCGGAGACGGGTGCGTTCTGGCAGGGCAATCGGGATTGGCTGGGTCCGTCGTGTTGGGACGCCAGTGCCTTTTGGGAGGTCAAGTGGGCGTTTCCGATCATGTCCAGCTTGGAGATCGTTGCGTGGTGGCTGCACGGGCGGGGGTGACCCGTTCCTGGCCGCCGGAAACGGTCCTGCGCGGCTTTCCGGCTCGTCCAGGGATCGCCAGAGGATAACCGTAAACCTCTGGCTCGCCTTTGGGGACTAATGCCAAAGAGGCTGTTTCGCCTTGGGCTCTGGGGGATCCATTGTAGATCCAACAATATCGAGGACGGCAAAATTTCCACAGCGAAATCCCAGGGGCGGGGGTAGCTTGCTTCGGTTCTATCGAGTGGTCTCAGCCATTCCATTGCCACGTTAGGAGACTAAATGCTTGCGGGTTTGCTGGTTGCATCCGATTTTCGTCGGAAGTTTGGAGTATTTCTGCTTGGCGGATTGCTTGCGTTGGCGTCCTCCACCTTCGCGCAGGCCCAGTTCAAGGTTCCAGGTACGCACGCGACCATTCAGGAGGCCGTGGACGCTTGTCCTGCCGCCGGTTGCGTGATCAGCCTGAGCGATGCTCTCTACAAGCTGCCCAACACGCTTCTCATCTACGAGAAGTCCAACGTCACCATCAAGGGTGCGTTGGGCGTCAAACCCGTGATCCAGTTCCAGGACAAGGGGCTGCTGGCAGGTCCCTTCTTTTCCGCTGCCGATGCGGTAAACCAGCCCGCAGGCTGGAAACAATGGCCCATCAACAACACCACGGCTGTCGGTGGGGCCAAGAACACCTCGAATCCGTATTCCACCAGCGGCTACCAGCAAAACGGTGTGATCCTCATCAAGCAGAGCGCCAACATCACGCTGGACAATGTCGTGATCGACGGTGTCGCCCCCCTTCCGATCGGGCACTTGAACATCTGGGATCCCTCCGGCTATCCGACGTTGCTGGGGAATTTCGGCGTGAACCTCTTCCTCTCCAAGGAAGTGACGTTGCGCAACACCAAGGTCATGAATTGCTTTTCGGCGCTGTATGTCTTCGGCCGCAACAAAGGCGGCGCGATGGCGCGCAACAACCAGGCGGACTTGGACAAGGACCAGCTTCTTCCCAACAGCCAGTTCGGCTATTCCGGCCAGCACATGGTGGAATACTCCGAATTGGCCAACAACGTTTGGGGCGTGTACGTGGAATCCGACTGGGATCTGGGCTCCACCTTCCACCACAACCTGATCTACAGCAACTACAATCGCGAATACGCCGACTGGATGCAGTGCGCGAAGGGGGCTGGCGGCACCTGTCCCGCCACGGCTCCCACGGCGGTGAAGGGCAACTCCGAGGCCGCCAACCACGCGGGCGGATTCATGTACGGCAAGGATTTCGTGACCGTCCCGTACAAGATCTACAACAACACGTTCTATCAGAACGCTTCGATTTTCGGCTACGGAATGTGGCGCGCCACCACCCAGCATCTGGTGTACAACAACCTGATCACCAACATGTACCTGGACTACAACAAGTCCAAAACCGGCCTGCTGACGGAGAATTTCAAGACCTACTTCTCGAACGTCGACCTGATCTCCAAGTACACCGACGGCATCTACAACAACACCTTCGCGATCTTTCCGGAAAAGGTGGCCCTGACGGCCATGAAGGTGACGGATTCCGCGGTGGTTCCCTCGCGTTCGGCAGCGGTATTCCCCGAGCCTCGCTTGCAGGTGAACGTCCAGACCCAAAAATTGACCTGGAATTTCCAGGCCACCCAGTACACTCCTCCGGGCGCCACCACAGGCACCTACATCAACCTGGCCACTCCGTTCAAGGACAGCATCCAGTATTGGAGCCAGGCCAATATCCAGTACCAGAAGGGCGAGCGCAATTTCCCCTTCAACGGCTGGGAGCTCTCGGTGCCTCCCGTGCCACCCGCCACCCTTCCCACCAAGAATTACACCGTTCTGGGATTGCTCAGGGGTGTGGTCGGCACCAACAACAACCAGTTGCCCGCAGGCGTCCTGCCCGGTGACACCATCCCCATCATGGACCAGGCCAACCAGCAGCGTTGGACCGCCTTGGACTCCGCCTACGTGACCACGCTCCGGACCACTTGGACCGATACCCTGGGCACCATCGACACGATCGCCAAGAAGGATGTGCGCAAGCAGACCAACTGGTTCATCAAGTCGGTGCCGTTCTACTCGCTGGACCCCAAGAGCCCCAAGTTCCTGGAGCCCGTGTGGGAGGATGCCGGCGTGGATTCTGTGATCCTCGACCACGGCCGTTGGGGAGTGGATCCGGATGGATCCATCGCCGACGTGGGGGCCAAGTCGAAGTCGAAAGGCACCGCGCCGAGCATCGTCCTGAAGGATGGTACCCAGGCCAAGTACGATTCCGTCGCCAACACCATCCGGTTTTCGTTCGATCTGGTCGAGACCGGAGGCAACTTCGTCAACTACCAGTACTACATCTTCTCGTACGCATCGGCGGTTTCTGACGACGACAATCCGATCACGCCGTACAACCCCAGGGATCTGGCGCTCACTTCGATCATCAGCGGATCTCCCAAGCCGGGCTCCAATGCCTTCGAAGCCAAGCTTCCGATCAAGCCGGATCCTCGCTCCCGCTACCAGGTGATGGTGGTCGCGCAGACCGCTTCCGGGACCACGGTGTATTCCAACATGGGCACCTGGCTCTACAAGAACGACGGATTCGACATGAACGTCATGTTCTTCGACAAAGCCACAGGCGCGCAGATCACATCCGCTCGCGTGGGCCAGACGGTGGTCATGAAGGTGCGTCCCGTGGTGTCCCGCGATGTCACCATCAAACTGGTGAGCAGCATCAAGTACAACTGCCGCAACACCATGACCGGAGTCCGGACCTATCTCGGTCTGTCGAGCATGGATTCGGCAAACAAGGTCTGCTCGGGTATCGGCAGGAGCGTGGTCGGGGATACCACCTTCCGCGATTCCTTGGACGCAGGCAAGAAGACCGCCAACATCTATGCCGGCACTTTGCAGATGGTCCAGATCCGTGCCACCGGGCTGCACGACGTGGCCAATGGCGGCGTGGTGGTGGATCCCGCGGACATTTTCCGCACCAACGTGAAAGGCGAGACCGCCTACGACGTGTTCTTCACCGTGGCGGGTCCGCAAATCGTCGGGGCCAATGGCAAGGACACCGTCGGGGTGGCGGGCAAGAAGGCGAGCTTCTCGGGCGACGGTAAGATCCTGATCCGTCCCGGACTCCCGTATGTGGCGCAATTCCAGGATCCACCTTCGGTCTCCCTGGCGGACACCGGCTTCATGACGCAGAACGCTCGCGTTCCGGTGAAGGTCACGGTATTCGACAGCGTCGGCAACCTCGTGGACACCAGCTCGAACATCACCATCGAAATCACGACAGCGCTGGGAGGCGTTTCCGTGGTCGGCGGCGATCCTTCCGCCAAGACCATGAATCTCCGTTTGGATTCCGCCACGGGTGTGTTCTGGGCGCGAACCTTCGATCCAGTCGGAAGCGTGTTCTTCCTGAAGTCGCAGGTGGTGATCCGGGACTCCGCTCGCGTGAAGGTGATGCCGCCGAAAGAGGCGCTCAAGTGGGCTTATGCGGCAGGCGATTCCATCTTCCGCTACCTCGGACAGTCCGCGACGATCTCGCTGGCCTTGGTCGATGGCAATGGTGCCCCTGCTCTTGACGCTTCGGCCCCGCCCTTCACCGCCACGCTGACCGTGGCACCAGGATTGCGGCTCGCCTTGCCTTCCAAGCCGGATTCCGCCATCACCTCGATCGACATCCTTCGCGCCGGAACCGCCTCGGTGGACCTGGTCGTGCTCTCGGATGGTCCGGTCACTGCGGGATCCCTCGCTGCCTCCAACCCTGCCTTGGATGATGCGGCGACTTTCCAGCCGGTCACCTTCATGCCACCTCCGGTCCCCCCCACGCCCAGCGTCGATTCCGCGGTGTTCCGCGATGTGGATTGCGATGGTGCAGCGGACCAGGTGCGGATCTATTTCAAGAAAGACCCGGTTCGCCGTCTGAAGGATTCCATCCAGGTCACGGGCGTGATGGTCAAGTTGCCGTTTGCCAGCCAGGCAATTCTCGGTACTGCCACCAAGATCATCGATGCGGATTCCAGCATCTTGGATGTCGCCCTCACCACGCCCGTTCTGGGCACCAATCCCAGGGGCTCGGTCTCGATCCAGCTTCGTCTGAAGCGTCTGTCCTTGGGAGATACTCTGGTCAGCGCGTTGGCGACCGGCAAGTCGGATACGGTGTTCGGCGTCGCCGATCGCGTGGGACCTCGACTGGTTCCTCGAGCCGTGATCTGGGAAAACTCGTTGGGCAACCCTCGCGACACGCTGCGGTTTGTCGTGAGCGAGCCGGTCACCTACACCAAGCCGATCTTCCCCTTGTTGGTGTGGAATGGTGGCGTTTGGAAAAAGACGGCGGCCACGGTCCTGAACGCCAAGTCGGGTGCGAGCGGCGATACCATCGAACTGGATGTCCAGGGCAACGATGGTCTTCTCGTGGAGAAGGCCGTCGTGCGACTGGACCCTGCCGCTGACTTGGTGGACGCCTCCGGCAACCACGCCGACGATTGTGCCGGCGCCACCGATACCCTGCTCGTGTACGTGAAGCCCATTCCCATGGTCTCCGCCGCGATCGTGGATGTCGATGGGAATGGTGCGGCGGATCAGATCCGAGTGCGCTTCGCTGCCAAGCTCTCCAAGGCCGCCCACTTCCCGGATTCCCTGGTGGTTTCCGACTGGTGCGACTTCTGCGGGACTCGCTCCGTCAAGCTGGGTGCGTCTTCCGACAGCATCAACTTCGCCATCGACATCGCTCCCTTCGAAGTGGGTAAGACCACCGGGTTGGGGCTTGCCGGTCAGGGGCGCTTGACCTTCCGCAGCCCCATGCAAAACCAGGTGGTCGACTTGGTGGATAGTGTCGGACCGATCCCGATGACCGCGGCTCTGCGGTTCGGCAGTGGTGCGGACACCCTCCGGGTGACCTTCTCCGAGCCCGTTTCCCAGTTGGCAGGTGGTACCTATCTGATGCACCAGAGCGGGCTTCCTTTGGGCCTGACCGCCAGCAATCCGGTGGCATCCACCAACTGGACCTTCGCCGTGCCCACGACCGCGAGTCCCTACCCAGCGGTGGGCGATAGCGTGTACCTGCCCAACCTCGCCTCCAGGCTCGTTGGAGTGGGGGGCGTGATTCCGACCACCGTTTCGCATCCTCCCCGCGTGGTGGTCCAGGGTGGAGACCGCGTACCGGATTCCGCTCTGGTGCTGGACCGGAACGCGGATGGAACCGCCGACGCGGTCCAGCTGTTCTACTCCTCTCCGCTGCGCGGCAATCCCTTGTACACCTTCATCTGGGGTGGAACGACGGTCACCGTGGACAGCAAGGCCCACGGCGCGAAGGATTCGGTGATTCTCACGCTTCCGGTCGTCGGATTCCTTCCGATGGTCACAGGTGATCCAAGCGCCTCTGGGTCCACCCAGAGCCTGGTGGCCGGAGCCTTGGAACCGGCCCAGTCCTTCCTTCTGCGCGACCGCGTGCCGCCGGTCATCGATTCCGTGTTCGTGAGCTATGGCCAGGTGGAGGGAACTCCTGACACCATGCGCGTTTGGACGAGCGAGCCCATCTTCGCGCCGCAGCTGAACACCTTCCTCGGCATCGAAAGCCGCGGAGTGCGTAAGCCTTTCGCTGGCAACGAGTCGGGCAAGATCCAGGGCGCCGGGCCATTCCTCATCACCTGCACGGGATGCATCGAGACCGCGACCGCCTTCGGTTTGCCCAGCTGGCCCGATCGCGCCCGGCTGCAGGCGGGGATCATGGACAACGGCCTCAACGCGGTGGGGGATTCCTCCGTCTGGGTGACGGTCTTCAACGGCCTGTTCCCGACCCGCTACAGGGTCAGCCTCTATCCCAAGGGTGGTGTGCAGGATGCTGTGGTACCGGATGATGCGCCCATCAAGAAGCTGCCTCCGGTTTCGGCGTTCATCCTTCCCGGCAGCACCTCGCCGGATGCCCTCTGGATGCCCATCGGGACCACCGCGGACGCCATGGGCCTCGCGGGCAATCCGGCGGTCACCAATGCCGTGGGGCAGGCGGGATTCTATGGCCTTCTGGTGGAGATGAACACCTCCTTCGACGGGGATTTCCTTGCCTACGACAACCTCGGGGTCTATGTCGGCAAGCAGAACATCCGCATCGATATCGAGGAGCTGCGCGCCAAGGGAATGCTGGTGGGTGGCAAGTACACGCTGGCGGTGGTCATGAACGGATCGAACATGGTGGGCAAGCCTGTCTCCAGCGGCGTCTACATGATCCGCCTGATCAGCTACGGCAAGCAGAACGTCAATGGCATCCAGGTTCGGGCCATGTTGGAAAACAAGATCTTCAAGGTGGGCTACCACCGCAAGAAGTGATCGACGGATCGCTCCGATCGGATGAAAGGCTTCCTCCTGCAAAGGGGGTGGCCTTTTCTTTTTCCGGGATCGGCTACCACACGGGAAGACCCAACCGATTGCGGTTCCAGCGCGCAGGGAGGTCCGTCGCGTGCATCCGGATAGGCGATCGCGAAATCTCCCTTCGAGATCGACAGTTTTTGCCGGATGCGTCCCTCCGATGCACGACCTTCGGAGGGGTGGGGCCGGTGGAGCACCTGCTGGCGGCGGTGTGCATTCTGGGAGTGGAGGGATGGATCCTGGAGGCCGAGCACGAGGATCTTCCACTCTTCGACGGCTCCGCCTCGATGTGGGAAAACGCCATTTTGGCGACCGGCCTCGCTGGACCGCCCTTGTTGGCTCCTCGGCCCGCTGTTGTTTTCGAGTGCGCGGATGCGCGGGGGTGGATTCGAATTCGGCCATCGGAGCAGTTGGAGCTTCGGATGACTTGGACCGACGGCGTGGGGGGGGCGGAGTCCTGGTCCGGAGGAGCCTCGGAGCTTGGTCAATTGCTGAAGGCCAGGACCTTCGTGCGATCCCATGATTTCGCCCGAGCGCGGGGAGCCGGACTGCTGGTGGGTGTGGGGCCTGATTCCGGACGGCTGCTTCGAGGCATGCTTCAAGACGATGCGGAGATGTTCTTGGCAGCCTCGTTAGGGGTGGATCCCTCCCAGGAAGTTTGGACTGGCGGACCGGCTAGGCAGGCGGGAGAATGCGCGGCGCACAAGGCGTTGGATCTCATCGGCGACTTCCACTTGGGGTTGGGTGGGATTCCTTTGGGGAAGATCGAAGCGATGGATTCAGGGCATTTCTTGCATCTCAAAGCATGCCAGGGACTTGGCTGACACCCGGCGGGGATTTGTCGTGTGCTCAGCGGGAGAACGATTTGGCACTGGAAAGAACCGGATTCGCCCCTCCAACGACGGAATTCATGGTAAATCTTTAGTTGGACTCCTCTCCCATCGGCTACAGGGGAGCGTGTCCGGATCGCTCGTGAGTTTTCCTGTCGTTGATGCTAAAGAGGTTCGCCATGTCATTGGTTCGTACCCGCTCGATCGAGCTCGCTCGTCAAGTGCCCATCCTCTTCCGCTTGGGATTGGTGGTCGCTTTCTTCTGTGCTCCAGCAGCGCTGCAGGCCCAGGTCCAGATGAACGTCGGTGCCGGCCAAGCCTATACCTCCATCCAGAAGGCCGTCGATGCATGTCCGGCGGCGGGATGCAAAATCCTTTTGACGGACTCCCTGTACACCCTGTCCCGGGAGGTTTGGATCGAGGAGAAGAACAATCTCTCGATCCAGCCGTCGCCACAGATGGTCGCGCTCAAAATCCGTCCTCGGATCCAGTACGTCGGACTCGGTGAATTCGCCGCGGCAGGGACGGCGGCCAATCCAACGGATCCATTGCGCCCGGCCGGATGGAAGAAATGGCCGAACAAGGGGACCAGCCAACGGGGCGCTGGTGCGGCTGGCGACACCGGCGCCGCGGCGAATCCCTACAGCACCAGCGGGTTCCAGAACAACGGCTATGTCGTGGTCTACAAATCCACCAACATCCTCATCGACGGGATCCACATCGATGGGAGGAAGCCCATCACCTTCGTGAACAAGGGGATCTGGGACGACAAGTGGGACGTGTTCTTCGGAAACGTCGGCATCAATCTGTTCCAGTCCAAGAAGGTGGTGGTTCGCAACACGGAAGTCCGCAACTGCTTCGCCGGCTTCTACATCCAAAACCGAAACGTGGGTGGAGCGTTCGCAGCCCCCAATCCCAACGATCTCGATGCGAAGACCATCATTCCCTATTCGCGCTTCGGAAAAATGGGCGACCACCTCATCGAACGCAACTATGTCCACAACAACTGGTTTGTGGTCTACAACGAGATGGAATGGGACATCGGCTCCACCATCCGCTACAACCTGCTGGACCAGAACTACAACACGCAGTTCTCGCAAAACAGCGATTCTTCGTCCGATGCCAACAACATGACCGGTGGGTTCATGTACCTGAAGGACGTGCGGATCGTCCCCCACAAGATCTACAACAACACGATCAACGGCTCGACCATGATCTTCGCCAACAGCTACTTCAAGCCGGGCGTCCAGCACTACTTCTACAACAACCTGATCACCAATTTCAATCGTCAGGGCATCAATGCCAGGATGATCGGCGACAATCGTCAGTACCTCCACTACTACAAGGATTTCCTCTACAACAACACCTTCGAGGTGGGACAGCCCGACTCCCTGTACCAGATCCAGAACGAACAATCCGGACAGGTCAGGGACGCGGCCGTCTGCGCGACGGTCAACCAGACGCCTCCCTGCTACCTGACGTGGGACAAACCGGTTCCGGTCTTGCAGAGCGTGAAGAACCAGTGGCTCTGGAACGGATGGATGACCGCGCAGGGCGCCAACTACACGGCGATGTACAAAGGAGCCCCGTACGAGGCATACAATGCGCAGAACATCGACCTCTACCACCAGGGCGGCTTGATCAAGTTCGTCAAGGGGCCGGCGGGGAACACGGCCAACATCGACATCTCCGCCCAAGCCAACCTTTGGGTCCGCAAGCTCCCGTACAAGAGCACCACACCGGGTGCGGCGGGATTCCTCGTGCCCCAGTGGGATTCCGCCATCGTCGATTCCACCGTCACCGACAAAGGATGGGCCTCTGCGGGCAATCGCGACATGGACGGATCCATGGTCGATCGGGGGGCGATCTCCGAGGCGGGTGACGGGATCATTTCGCCATTGGCGCTGAAGGACCAGTTCATCGTCACCCTCGACAAGACGGCCAGGACCGTTTCCTTCCAGTATTGCATCGAGTCCAACGGGGTGGCTTCGGACTTGACGTTCGAGCTGACGAGCTACTACAGGACGATCGCGTTGACCAAGGAAGGTCCCAACGGGGACATTCCCACTCCTGCCTTTCCAGCCCCCGTCCAGTTAACAAATACCGGCACCAAGCCGCAGGGGAATGCCTGTGGCATCTTCAAGGCGACCCTGCCGACCGCTCCGGTGGATTCCTTCGCACGATTTGATTTGGTGGTCAAGGGCGATGTGGATGGCAAGCCAACCAAATCCAACGTCGGCGTGTGGGTTTGGCGCCAGACACAGTACAAGTTGGACGTGTATTTCACCCGATCGGCGACCGGTACGGACACGGTCTCGTCGGTGCGTGTGGGCGAGCCGGTGTACATGCGCGTGGTGGGACGCAGGACGGACAACAATTCCGCGATTCCGCGCATCGATGTCCTGGCGGCAACTCCCGACCGCAACATGTTCCTGCTGCCGGCCGACAAGCAAGTGATGTCCGGTGACACCATCGACAGGAACCTGCCGGGAACGGGCGCCTACAACGTCCGGTTCACCCAGACCGGAACCGCGACGGTGTCCCTTTCGGGCATGGTCGGTACCTTGCCTGTTCCGGGTGCAGGCGTGATCAATGTCCGGCCGGGACTTCCCGAAAAGGTGATCTGGCAGAATCCGCCGGACTGGATGTACGCCGACCGGACCATTTCGCGCGACTCCGCGGCGACCACCATGGACCAGGCTCCCACACCCATCACCTTGCAGGTCGTGGACAAGTTCGGCAACAACGTCGATACCATCGCCAACGTCACGCTCGGGTACTTGGCGATCGATCCGGGGATTCTCCAACAAGGGTATGCCGCCACCGCTGCCGGCCCCTTCACCGCCACGCAAGCCAAGAGCGATGGCGCCGGTCTGGTTTCCCTTTTCCACATGGTCCAGGGAATCCAGGGAATGAAATTCTGGGGTTTCGCCAACGTCGACGGGAAGACGGAAATCGACTCCGCCTTGATGAAGGTGGGCAAGCCCCGTGCGCAGTTGTTCTTCGTGCCCGCCTCGAAGATCGACACGTTCATCACGGTGGCCATGCCGGTCCACCTGATCCTTTCCAAGAACGGCACGGTACCGGACGCGACGGATTCGTGGGCGGGTGCGACCGTGGCGTTGAAGTCCTCCTCGGGCACCAAGTTCTACGCCTCGGCGACCTCCACCACGCCATTGGATTCGGCGACCTTGGTGGGAGGGGTGTTGGATCTGTGGGTCCGCTCGGAAGTCCTGATTTCCAACGACACGCTCAAGGCCTCCCATCCCTGGATCGGAAACGGCGTCCCCGCGGTGTTCGCTCCGGTCACGTTCCGGCTTCCGCCCAAGCCCGATGCGCCGGAACCGGCCATGGGATTGTTCCTGGACAAAAACTGCGATGGTCTTGCGGATTCCGCGGTGATCGCCTTCAAGCCTCTGGGCGGCGCGGTGCGCGTGGCGGTCCTGGATACCTCCAAGGTCCGTCTCAGCCGGGTGGTCTTCCGCTTGGGCACCGACACGATTTCCTTGGATTCCACCCGGATCCATCCCCTGGCGGGCAACACCGCGCTGGGGATTTCCCTCGGTGCGAGCCTTCCGACTCTGCCAGCCTGGGTGCCCAGGGCCGAAGTACGCGTCGTCGCCTCGTTGCGTCGCCCCCCCGCGGCGGACACCCAGGTGGTGTTGGGCGATGGGAACTATGTCGCCGTGGCCGACGGAATCGGGCCTCGCCCGGTGCTGGCGACCATCGTGGAAAACACCCTGCCTGGAATCGATACGCTCAAGGTCCGGTTCAGCGAGCCGGTCACCTACGCAGGTGCCACCCTGCCATTCCGATCCTTCCTGGGCGGGGTGGAGACGACTCCCGCGGTGGCGCTTCCCGCCCAGGTCCACGCTGGCAACGGCACCAGCGAACTGGTTTTCGTTGTGCAGGGCAATACTGCCGGCACGATCGCGGAAGGTGTCCGGATCGCGATCTCCACCGCTTCCGGATTGATCGACGCTTCCGGCAACCAGGGGCGCTACGGCGATTGCGGAAGCGACACCGCCCAGGTCGCCCTCCAGCCGATCGCCGTCCCCATCTTGGATACCTGGATGTCCGATCGCGACGGTGACGGAAAGGCCGATGTGGTCACCATCGTGTTCCGTCGCGAATTCCGCAAACCCGCCGAAGCACCCGACAAGATCGTCGTGGGAAGTTGGCTCCAGACCACCGACATCACGGTCCCCTGGACCAGCGCGGTTTCCGTGGGAACGGCCACCTACCAGGTGCCGGTGGATGTGGCCCTCGGCTTGACCGTGGGAACGGCAAGAAACGGCATGGGCCGGCTGACCCTGTTGCAGGGTGCCATGCGCAAGGAAGATTACGACCTGCGCGACTCCGTTCCGCCCATCGCGATCGGCACGGCGAAATTGGAATACGCCACGGCGGCAACCGACAGGCTCACGGTCCGTTTTTCGGAGCACGTCAAGGCGGATATCCAGGCTGGCTCGACCGTGGTCCTGGTTCGAAAGACACCTGCCGGCGACGAACCTCTATCCGTGATCTCCTCTTCGATTCCGTCGGATCTTGTCGGAGCCAACCAGGGGACCTTCGATGTGCCTGCAGGATTGGTCCAACCGGGCGACCTGATCCGGATGGCCGTTGTCGGGTCCGCCCTGAGGGCAGTCTCCAGCAGCCAACTGCCAGCCTCCTCGGGAGCGGCTCCCTATGTCCCCGTGGTGGGTGGGGATCGAGCACCGGATTCGGCCTGGGTGTTGGATCGAAATGGCGATGGCAACGCCGACGCGGTCCGCCTGGTCTGGAAGAGACCGTTGCTCGGATCGCCGATGTTCAGCTTCCAGTGGGCGGGAGCTTCCATCGAAATGGATAGCGTCGCTTACGCAAAGCGGTTGGTCGGATTGACGGAAGTCATCCTCCCGGTCGCCGGATTCCCGGCGGGAATCACCTCCGGACAGGGAACCGGCGCGTCCATCAGCGTGATCGAGGGGACGCGTGTCGCTCCTCTGCCGTTCATCCTCCTGGATGGCATGGCGCCGGTGTTGAAGTCGATTTTTGTCTCCTACGGGCAGGTGGAGGGCGCTGCGGACACCATCGCGTTGGTCCTTTCGGAGCCTTTGAAAGGGCCTGCGCTGCCGTCCTTCCTTCTGGACATTCTGCGCCGTGGCGAACAGAAGGCGTTCCTCCCGCGGGATCTTGGGGCGTTCATCATCGGCTCCGGCGAACGCTTGCTGGTGATCTGCGACAGTTGCACCGATGGCGTCACCACCTTCGGGCTGCCGGCATTCGGCGACAGCGGGAGGTTGTCGAAAGGTCTCTCGGATGCCGACGGCAACCTGGTGGGTGACCTGTCGTTGCGCGTGCCGGTGTTGACCGGCCCCTATCCGATCCGTTACAAGGCATCGATCTTTCCCCGGCCTGTCTTCGAGGATACGCTGGACAGCAAGATCACCGACGCGTTGCCACCTCTCACGGTGTGGGTGCTTCCGACCTCCCTCACGGGACAGGCGAGACCGCTCTCCTCGACAGGCAATTCCGGTCTCCAGACCCTGACCATGGCAGATGTGGGCGCCGGTTTGTTCGGCGTGCGGGTGGAACTGAACACATCCTTCGATGGACAGGTTCTCGCCTACGACAACCTGGGCGTGTTCGTCGGAAAGCTCGAGTTGAAGATCGATCGGGACAGTCTTGACGCCGCTGGCATGGTGCAGGGCAACGGGAAATACACCATCTTGCTGTCCCTCAACGGCATGGGAGGCGAGAAGGGACGCCTGGCTTCCGGCGTCTACATGCTGCGGTTGGTTTCCTACAGCCAGCAGTCGGTCAACGGCCAGGATGTGCGGGTCATGATCCAGAACAAGCTGTTCAAGGTCGGATACAAGCGCAAACAATGAGAGCGGTCCCGGTTCCATCGCTGCCTCTGGGCTGATCGATCGCACAAACGGCTATCTTGCAGGATCCGACGGGTGTACCGTCGGATCCACTTGTTTCCAGGATCGTTCGATGCCACGCCTTGCCGACCTTCCCAAGCCCAACACTCCAGGATGCGTCCTCGACCATGCCGGAATCCTTGCCGTGCTGCCGCACCGCCATCCCTTCCTTTTCGTCGACCGAATGATGGAATTCGAGGAAGGCAAACGCGCGGTCGGATTGAAGCTCGCGAGCTTCGGCGAACCGCATTTTGTCGGTCACTTTCCGGCCGACCCGGTGATGCCCGGCGTGATCCAGATCGAGGCGCTCGCCCAAGTGGCGACCATCCTCGTCATGTTGTCCTTCGAAGTGGACGGAAAACGTCCAGCCTTTCTGGGGATCGACAAGGCACGGTTCCGTCGTGCGGTCCGGCCGGGTGATTCGCTGCGGTTGGAAGTGGATCTCGTGAGTTTCAGGCGCAACATGGCCACCGTCCAATCGCGGATCCTGGTCGACGGCCAGGTCGCTTGCGAGGCCGAGCTGATGGCGACGATGGTGTGAGCGAAGGCCTCGCATCGATCGACCCGCACGCCGTGGTGCACCCCTCGGCGAAGCTCGGCGTCGGCTGCCTCGTCGGAGCGTTTTGCGTGGTCGAACAGGACTGCGTCGTCGGGGACGGCTGCGTTCTGGAGCCGTTTTCCAGGATCTGCCAGAAAACGGTGGTCGGGGCAGGGTCCAGGATCGGCCAGGGCGCATCGGTGGGGGGGCTTGCCCAGGTTCGAGGATTGCTCGAAGGTGGTGGCTGCAAATTGGGCGAGGGAGTGCGGGTGGGAGAATACGCGACCATCCATGCTTCCTCCACTGCGGACGGATGGACGAAGGTCGAGGAGGGTGCGATGGTGCTCGCCTACGCCCATGTCGCCCACGATTGCCGCGTGGGCGCGCGCAGCGTGCTGGCCAACGGAGTCCAGCTGGGTGGCCATGTGGAAATCGGTTTGGACTCCTTCCTCGGAGGAGGAGCGCATGTCCATCAGTTCGTGAAGGTGGGCGATCTGGCGTTCGTCGCGGGGTGTCTGCGGCTGGATCGCGACCTTGCGCCCTGGTCCAGGGCTTTGGGCGAACCTCCTCGTTGGGCGGGGTGCAATCGGGTCGCTCTTGCGCGCACGCCGGGTGCTCCGGATCGCGCCGAGGTGGAGGATTGCCTGCGGACGGTGTTCCGCAGGGGGTTGTTGGTGGACGATGCGGTCAGGCGCCTGATCGAGGTTGGCTCGTCGACGGCGAACGCTCTGGCAATTTTCATCCAAGGAGCCCGACGTGGCCTCCTCCGGCCCGAATAGGTCGCGCGGCGACGCGTGGCTTCGGTGGGTGTGGATCCCCATCGTCGTCCCCGGCCTCGTGCTGGGATGGCTCGCTTGGCGGGCCATCGGGGTGGAACAGAGCCTGTTGCGCCGGCAGGTGGTCGAGTCCCGCCAGCGACTGGCCTACCAGGTCGCCGGGAATCTTTCCGGAGCCGGACGCGAGGTCCGCAACCAGGCGCAGCTGCAGCTGGAGCGCTGGGTCATGGACGTGGGCATGGGACTGGCACAGGTTCCGCCACCCTGGTTCGACGCGGTGGAGATCCGCGGCGAACAGTGGTCCAAACAGAAATTGTCGGGATCGATCGATTCGAGCAGGTTGGAAGCCATGTACCAGGGGTTTTTGGGGTCCGCCCAGACGCCGGATGAACGCCTGTCGCTTCTGGAGGATTGGATTCTTGTGGCGTTGCACGCGCCCGACCATGTGCTGCCACTCGATCTGGACCATCGATTGGATACCATCCGCAAGGGAATCGCCACGGATGTCTCCACCCGTCCGCAGTGGAAAGCCCTGTTGGCCGACCAATTGGAGGCCATGCAGCGCAGGGCCGTCCAGGTCCAGGTCCGCAAGGATGCCTCGGGGGTCTTCGACTCGCTCGCGAAAAAACCGGTCACGCACCTGGTCGATGTCGCGGGGCGGACCTGGCTGGTGCTGGCGCCCCCGGATCTGCCGCGCGGCGTGGTGGCGGTGGGCCGGTTTTCCGAGCGGGCCTTGCAGGAAAGGCTTCTCAACGTGGAGCTGGTGCCGGCTTCGAAGTCCTCTGGACCGGAGCGGGAGTTGTTCCTGGGGATGAAGAACGCCTCCGGACAGATCCTGGGCTTGGAGGGCGAGCCTCCGGCTTCGGCTCCCGACGAACTGGTGGCGGTTCCGGGAGGCTTCCCCTCCTGGTCGGTGGCGGTGTGGTCGCTTCGCCAGCACGAATCCGCCACCCGCTTTAGGACGATTTTTGTCTCCGCGTTGCTCGGGCTGTCCCTGATCGTCCTGGTCGGCGCCACGGCCGCGGCGAGCCGATCCATCCGTGTGCAGCGCGACCTGCTGACCATGAAGACCGATTTCATCGGCAACATTTCCCACGAGTTGAAGACCCCTCTGACTTCCATCGCCCTGTACGCGGAGCTATTGGCGGGGGGCCGAGGGGCCGAGCGCTCCGGTGAATTCGGAGCGACCATTCTGCGCGAGGCCAGACGACTCCAGGGCCTGATCGAGGGGCTGTTGTCTTTCGCCCGCGACGAGGCGGATCATTCGGCCAAGTTGCGCGAACCTCTGCGTCTGGACGTGCTCGCCCGCGAGGCGGGCGCATCCTTCGACGCGGTGTCGCATCGAAGGAACATCGAATGGCGCATCGAGACCGAGCCTGTCACGGTGGTGGGCGACAAATCCCTGTTGCGGCCGGTCATCGACAATCTGGTGGACAACGCGTTCAAGTACGGCAAACCCGGCGGCAAGGTCCATCTGGAGGTGCGGCGCAAGGACCAATGGGCCATTCTGCGGGTGATCGACGACGGACCAGGGATCCCCGAGGAGGATCACCCCCGCGTGTTCGAACGGTTTTTCCGGGGTGGAGGGGAACTGACCCGGACCGTTTCGGGCACTGGCCTGGGGCTTGCCATTGTCAAGCGCAACGTGGAATTTCACGGAGGGGAGGTGATTTTGGAAAGTCGCGAGGGGAACGGAACCATATTTGAGATCCGCCTGGTGGCGGTGGAGGAAACCGATGCCTGAAGCCAGAATCCTGGTCGTGGAAGACGACGCATCCATTCGCTCGGGCTTGCGGGTCACCCTCGAGCTGGAGGGGTTCTCCGTGGAAGAGGCCTGCGATGGGCTCGAGGCGATGCGGATCCTCCCTGTTTTCCTTCCCGATATCGTCCTATTGGACTTGATGCTTCCGGGGAAGTCTGGATTCGACATCTGTCGGGAGCTGCGCTCCCAACGTGCGGAACTTCCCATCTTGATGCTGACGGCGCGCTCCGATGAGGCCTCCAAGGTGGCCGGACTCACCTTGGGCGCGGACGATTACGTGACCAAACCGTTTTCCTTGGCGGAGCTCATCGCCCGGATCCGCAACTTGCTTCGCCGCAAGGCCATGCGCGCACCTGCGGTGGTGGAGGTCGTCGAATGGCAAGGCCGAATCCGGATCGATTTCAAGCAATTCCGTTGCTGGGCGGATGGCCAGCCGGTCGATCTTTCCACCCGTGAATTCGAAATCCTTCGTGATTTCGCCGGTCACCCTGGTGAAGTGGTCCGTCGCGAAGATCTGCTGGAACGGGTCTGGGGGTATTCGCCCGACAACCTTCCCAGCACCCGCACGGTGGACAACTTCCTGATGCGGTTGCGCCAGAAGCTGGAACTCGACCAGACCAATCCACAGCTTTTGACCAGTGTTCGAGGGGCGGGCTACCGGCTGGAGATCGGTCCCTCGGCGTAATCATATAGCCTGCGATCGGATCGGATGCTCAGGTCTGTTTCGGGATCCAGCTTAACCTTTGAGTCGACCCGGCGGATTGCTACATCCTCCTGCATGAGCCGCATCCGCTACGCGATTCCGAATTTCTTCACCAGCCTCAACTTTTTGATGGGGACGTTTTCGTTGGTCCTCTCTCCGCTGGGGACCCAGAAAATGTCGTTCCTCTGGGGCGAAAAAACCGCCTTGGAGTGGGCTGGCTGGCTCATCGTCTATTCGGTTCTGTTGGACAAGCTGGATGGATTTTTCGCCAAACGCCTGAAAGCATCGAGCGCCTTCGGTGCGGAATTCGATTCCCTGGCGGACCTTGTCGCCTTCGGGCTGGCTCCGGCGATGCTCTTTTTCCATGGGCTGCGGGCGATCGCTCCCCAGTGGGCGGAACAGAACGTGCCCATCCAGATCTTGGCGCTTTCCTTCTACGTCCTGTGTGCCGCTTGGCGCTTGGCCCGCTACAACGTGGCCCAGACCGGTCTGAAGGACTACTTCGTGGGGATGCCCTCCACGCTTTCCGGCGGATTTGCCGCGCTTACCTTCCTGATCGCCTACGAGTGGACTGGCGGCGTCTTTTCCGGAACCCTCGCTTCGGCTCTGGTGGCAACGCAAATTGTCCAAGCAGGCCTGATGATTTCCGGCTTCTACATCTCCAAACTGGTCAGTCGCAAATCCAAAGCGTTCAACCTGCTGCAGATCGTTTGCGTGGTGATCGGCTACATCCTTGGGCTGATGATGAAGTTCCCGGAATTTCTGTTCAGCCTGATTGCCATTTACAGTGCGGTGGGCTTCACCTACGGCATCATCCGTCGCTCGCGGATCAAGGCGGAGCTGGTCTCCAACCCGGAGGGGTGAAACGAAAGAAGGCCACCCGAATCGGGCGGCCTTCTTTGAGGGTGGCTGATGGGACTTGAACCCACGACCTCCTGAACCACAATCAGGAGCTCTAACCAACTGAGCTACAGCCACCGTTGGAGGGACAAAGTTTAATGCTCAAGCTCGACTTCGGCAAGGAAGTAGATTTCGAAGGCAATATCTGGAGGCTGTTTTGAGCGCTCGCAAGACCTTGATCGTGGTTCCCACGTACAATGAGAAAGACAACATCACGGAACTTCTGGATACCCTGATGGGCTTTTCGGAATGCGTGCATGTGCTGGTTGTCGACGACGGCTCCCCGGATGGTACCGGTGACATCGTCGAGGCCAGGACCCGTGAGACCTCCCGCATCCATCTGATGCGCCGTGCGGGCAAGATGGGCCTGGGAAGCGCCTACGTGGCCGGCTTCCGCTGGGCATTGGCTCGCGATTACGAGCGGGTGTTCGAGATGGATGCGGATTTCAGCCATGATCCGAAGTACGTCCCCGAGATGCTGGAGATGTCCGAGAAGGCGGATCTCGTCATCGGATCGCGGTATCTCACGGGCGTGAACGTCGTCAATTGGCCCATGTCCCGGTTGCTTTTGTCCTGGTTTGCCAACAAGTACGCGAAATTCGTTTCCGGACTCCCGATCGCCGACTGCACCGCCGGTTTCAAGTGTTTCCGTCGCGAAGCGCTGGAATCGGTCGATTTCGACAGCATCGCCGCGGGTGGCTACGGCTTCCAGATCGAAATGAACTACAAGGTCTGGAAAAAGGGCTTCAAACTCGCGGAAGTCCCCATCGTGTTCGTCGATCGCCGAGCGGGTGTGAGCAAGATGTCCGGTAAGATCATCCGGGAAGCGCTCCTGTTGGTGGTGCGTTTGCGCTTGGGGCGGAATCGGTGATCCGAACCGGTGATGTCGATGTTTCGGTCGTTGTCGTTTCCTACAACGTCCGAGATCGTCTCCGGGAGTCCCTGGAGAGTTTGCGCTCCCTGGATAACGGATCGCCTCGCATCGAGGTGATCGTCGTGGACAATGCTTCCGCAGACGATACCGTGGAAGTCCTTTCGCCGGAATTTCCTGAAGTCCAATTTTTGGCAATGGACCGCAACTTGGGTTTCTCCATCGGGTGCAACCGTGGGGCGGCACTGGCCCGAGCGGAATGGATCCTGTTTCTGAACCCGGATACGGTGGTCCTGCCGGAAACCTTGCGGGAGATGAAGGCCTTCGTGGACCGCAATCCGGAATTGGGGATCGCGGGATGCCGGATTGTCGACGGGGATGGAAAACTCCAGCTGGCCTGCCGGCGCTCGATCCCAACACCCAAGATCACTTTCCAGAGGCTTTCCGGGTTATCCATCCTGTTTCCACGAAGCCACACGCTGGGTCGGTACAATCTCACCTATCTGGATCCGGCTGGAACCTATCCGGTGGAAGCGGTCTCGGGGTCGTTCCTATGGATTCGGACCGAAGTCTTCCGTGAGGTCCAGGGTTTCGACGAGATTTTTTTCCTCTACGGCGAGGATCTCGATCTTTGTCTGCGCGTGGCCAGGGCGGGTTGGGAAATCTGGTACCACGGCTCCGTGCACATCGTGCACCACAAGGGGCAAAGCGCGGCCACTCGTCCACTGGGGGCCCGGATCAACTTCTACCAGGCCATGGTGGTTTTCGCCCGCAAGAACTTCGGCGTCGGGGTTGTTCTGGGCGGTGGATTGACCCTGGTGGCATGGCTCCTTGCCGCGATGGGACATTTCGGGCAGTCCATGCGTCGATGGAGACGGGTGGGCATGGATTTCGTTTCCATCAATCTTTCCTTCTTCGCCATCTCGAGTGTCTGGCTGTGGATGCGTGAGAGCGGGACGTATCTGGGCGAGGGGCGGTCCGATTGGGTCTGGCACCCCGTGATCACCTTCTGGTTCCTCGGAGCGATGCTTTTGGTGGGGGACTACTCGGGTGGTCCGGTCTCGCGCCGCAATTTTCTGACCGGATTGGCTGCGGCTGTCGGCGGCTTTTTGGTCACCGGCTTTCTGGCGAGGTCCATCGTCTTCTCCAGAGGCAGCTTCATCATCGGGGCGGGCCTTGCCTGCGCGGCCATCCTGGGCCGGCATCTCTTGCACGCCCGTCGGGCACGGACCCAGGTGCATCGAGCCTTGGTGGTCGGTGTCGGTCCGCTCTCCCAGGACCTTGCACGCAGATTCCAATCCTCTTCGCGGATTCGCCTGCTCGGGTTCTTGGCACTCCAGGATGAACCCTTGCCCGAATCCGGCGAGGTGATGCCGTTGGCATCCATGCCCAATCCGATGCCCGCCTTGAAGGCGCTGGAAGCCCGCACGCTGGTGATTCCTACCGACGAGCGGATTTCTCGCACCTTGGCGGAGCTTCGTCAGCTCAAGCAGGTCAAGCTCTTTTTGGCCCTGCCCACTCCTCGGGACGGCGAGCCCGTGCTCGTGGATATTACCTTGGACAACAACTTTCCAACGGAGCGTTCGCAATGACCATGGGCAAGGGGGGCGGCCTCGATTTCGAGCAACCCGTGCTGGCACTGGATCAGAAAATCGCCGAAATGCGAGCCTTGGCGATGGAAAACGGGCTGGATCTGGAGTCGGAGATCTCCAGATTGGACAAAAAACGCGAGCAACTCCTCGCCAAGTCCCAGCAGAAAATGACCGCGTGGAACCGGGTCGAGATCGCTCGTCGACAAGGTCGGCCCTACGCGTTGGATCATATCCAGGCCTCGTTTACGGATTTTGTCGAACTCCATGGCGATCGCGCCTACGCGGACGATCCCGCCATCGTCGCGGGATTCGCGCGTTTGGACGGCATTCCCGTTTGCATCGTGGCCCATCAGAAGGGCAAGGATACCCGCGAGAACATCCATCGCAATTTCGGCATGCCCCACCCCGAGGGCTATCGCAAGGCCCTGCGTGTGATGAAGCTTGCCGAACGTTTCGGTCGCCCCGTGATCTGCCTGGTGGATACTCCGGGAGCCTTTCCTGGGATCGGCGCCGAGGAGCGAGGCCAGGCACAAGCGATCGCGGAAAACATCCTGGAGATGAGTCTTCTCAAGGTTCCGGTGATCGTGGCCGTGCTGGGGGAGGGAGCTTCTGGCGGCGCGCTGGGAATCGGCGTCGGAGATCGACTCCTGATGTTCGAAAATTCCTGGTATTGCGTGATCTCTCCGGAAGGTTGCGCGGCGATCCTCTGGGGGGATCGCTTGAAAGCGAAGGAAGTCGCCGACCACATGAAGCTCACCGGGCGCGATCTATTGGAGCTGGGATTGATCGACCGGGTGGTGGATGAGCCCGCTGGCGGTGCTCACTGGCGGCCGGAGGCCGCTTGTGCTTCTCTGAAGGTGGCTCTCCTGGAGGAACTCGGAGCATTGCGTTCCGTTTCCATCGATGAACTTGTCCACTCGCGCATGGAACGGTACGCTCGAGTGGGTGTTTTCCTGGAAGGAGCCCGCCGAGGGCAATGATCGATCAACGACTTTTGGAAATTCTCTGCTGTCCGGAAACCCGCCAGCCACTGCGTTTGGCGGACGCCCCGGAGCTGGATCGTGCCAACAAGGCGATCGGTCGACGCGAGGTGGCCGAGGTGTCCGGAAAAATGGCTGTCGAGCCGATCGAAGCGCTCCTGGTCCGCCAGGACGGCAAGATCGGATACGCGGTCCGCAAGGGGATCCCCGATCTCCTGAAAGAAGACGGATTGCAACTCGAATCTCTCGCATTCCCAGGTTTCGCCGCGCCGCGCGGAGCCAAATCGTAATATTACGGAAACTGTCGAACCGCCCGAGACACGGAGGACGTCATGACAAGCCTGGATACATTGGAAGGCATCAGCAGGACAAGACCGGGAGGGCTCGGCTTTTCCATGTATGCGGAGGCTCTCCTGCGGGCTGGTCGTGCGGAGCAAGCGGAGCAAGTGGTCCATGATGGACTCAAGCGTTGGCCGCGTAGCCTGACCGGACGCATCCTGCGTGGAAAGATCGCCATCGAACGGGGAGACTTCGAGCTTGCACGTGCAAGCTTCCAGGCGGCCGTCGATCTGGATGGAGCCTCGCGTGCCGCTCTCGAGGGGCTCGCGGAATCCAGTGCCCGTGCGCAGTACCTGCGTCAGGCATTCGAAGTCTGGGGGCGTCTTGCGGCTTTGGAGCCGGATCATCCCAAGGCTTCCGCCCAGGTTCGGGCCCTTGCCCAATCGATGGATCGCCCCACCGGTCTGGATCCGGTCAACCTCGTGCGCGAACACGAGGATGCCCATTCGAGGGAGGCCTTGTCCGAGGGGGCCACCTCTCTGCCCGGCATGTCGACCATGACCGCACCCGCTCCGGCTTTCCACCTGGACATGGGGGATTCGCCCTCCGCGTCAGGATTCTCGACGGGTCGGATGGAAGCAGCGACCATTCCGGAGCTTCCCGGATTCCAGCCATCTTCCGCCGCGCAGGCACCTTCCGCATCGCTTTTGGGCAAAGTGGAGGAATCTTCCTTCGCCACCTTGGAAATGCCCTCGTTCACGCCGGGGCGTACGATTCCACCGCCGCCGCTGGAATTGCCAACGGCGCCGCCTTCCTCGCACATGCCGCACTCCGAGTACGGAGCCGCGCAGCTTCCTCCGCCTGTGGTTCCGGGAAGGTTCCCCTCGACCCAAGACCGTTTGGACGCCGAGGCGACGCAGTTTCTGGGTTCCCAAGCAGCGGCCACGCAGTCCTTCGGGCGTGTCCAGGGTGACGATATCGGTGACCGGATGGATGCCTTGTTCGGCGAAACACCGGACGCATTCACCCCTCCGGTGGCCGCACCACAGCCAACCTACCAGCAGCCTGAGCCTCCCGCCTCCGTCTTCCAGCCGGTGGAAACCCCTCCGACGGCCGTGGATTTTCCCGTGGTCAGGCCTCAATCCGACAAGGTCACGGGCGGGGACGTGGCCGGACGACTGGACGAATTGTTCGGAGAGAGCTCGGCGCCTCCTCCTCCTTCGGTGGCTCCTGTTCCGGCGAGCTCCCAGCCCATTGTTTCCGGTGACGACATCGAAGGTCGGCTGGACGATCTGTTCGCCGAGAGCGTGATCGACCTCACCTCCCCGAACGAAGAGCCTCGGCAGGCAGCCTCGAGCGACACGTCCACGATGCCTCGCGAGGCGATGATGGCGCCTTCGTCGTTTTCCGACGCCGCCGACACCGCGGCTGTGGCGCGCGACACCACCATCGAAGCGCAGTTGCCCGTTCCCAAGATCTCCAGGCCAGCCGAATCCACGGCGGAATTGATGGCGCTTTCGAGCGTCGATATTTCCTCCTTCGATGTCTCCCGCTCCGCCGTGACCGCGGACCCCCGCGGTGCAACCCGCCTGACCGCGGAAGATGTCGATAGCCGATTGGACGAGCTTTTCGCCTCCTCGGAATTCCAGCCGGATGCCAATCCAGCGGTGCGAAGGACCGGCTTCGTCCCGCGCAACCCTTCGGCTCCGCAGAAGGACCAGGTCACCGGCGACGACATCGAAGGCCGTCTGGACGATCTGTTCGGCGGCGATTCCGATTTTCCCGTTGGATTGCCCACCGTGACCTTCGCCGAGGAATACCTCCGGCAAGGTCATCGCGACAAGGCCGCCAGCATCTACCGTCAGCTTCTGGACAAGGACCCGTCCAACGACGAGCTCCGCAGACGCTTGAATGCCATCGAGGGTCAAGGCTGAGCCTTCGCCCCGGAAACTTCATGGAAAGGATCGCAATGAACGTCGACGAAATCGGTCGGCTGATCGAACTGTTGGACAAGTCGTCCTTGTCCGAGCTGCAGTGGTCCGGCGAGGGGGAGCGGTTGCTTCTCAAGAAGCCGGGGCCCGCTGTGGTCCAGGTCGCCGCCGCGCCTGTTCAACTGTCCACCCAGGCGGCGCCCATCGCCGCACCGGTGGCCGCCGCCGCTGTTTCCGCCGAGAAGCCAGCCCCTCCTGTTGCCGTGGAATCGGGCTTGGTGGAGATCAAGAGCCCGATGGTCGGGACCTTCTACCGCTCGGCCTCGCCCGATTCACCGGTCTTCGTCGATGAAGGCGCACGGGTGGACAAGGGCAAGACGGTGTGCATCATCGAGGCGATGAAACTGATGAACGAGATCGAGTCGGAAGTGTCCGGCACCGTCGTCAAGGTGTGCGTCGCCAACGAGACCCCGGTGGAATTCGGAACGGTGCTTTTCCTGATCAGGCCTGCCTGACGTGATGACGATCGAACAGCTCTTCAAGGAGATGGTGGATCGCGGGGCGTCCGACTTGCATTTGCGGGTCGGCGTTCCACCGGCTCTGCGCATCAATGGAGATCTGTTCCGGCTCCAGACCGACCGGGTGAGCCCGGAGGGAATGGAAAGCTATCTGGGCGTGATCATGAATCGCAACCAGCGCGCCCGGTTCGATTCCGAATTGGAACTGGACTTCGCGGTGGGCGTGCGGGGACTGGGGCGCTTTCGCGTCAACGCCTTCCGCCAGCGCGGAACCCCTGCGCTGGCCATCCGTCACATCACCCAGACCATCCCCTCCTTCGACGGGCTGGGATTGCCGGAAATTGTCCGCGATCTCGCCTTGAAGGAACGCGGTCTGATCCTGGTGACCGGCACCACGGGATCCGGCAAATCCACCACCCTCGCTTCGATGATCGACCACATCAACGAGATGACCTCGTCGAACATCATCACGGTGGAGGATCCGATCGAATTCCTGTACCGCGACAAGCGATCCATCATCAGCCAGCGCGAAGTGGGCTACGACACCCACCACTTCCCCAACGCGTTGCGGGCGAGCTTCCGCGAAGATCCCGACACCATCCTGATCGGCGAAATCCGCGACCAGGAGACCATGCACATCGCCCTCCAGGCGGCCGACACGGGCCACCTGGTGATGAGCACGCTCCACACCATGAACGCCACGGAGACCATCTCCCGCATCGTTTCGTTCTATCCGCCCCACCAGCACCAGCAGGTGCGCCTGCTTTTGGCCAACACGCTGGTGGCCATCATTTCGCTGCGACTGTTGCCTCGCAAGGATCGGCAGGGGCGCGTGCCCGCCGCCGAAATCCTCGTGAACAACGCCACGATCCACGACTACCTGATCAATCCCGAGATGACCCACATGATCGAGCCGGCCATCCGCGAAGGCACGGCCCAGTACGGCAGCCAGTCGTTCGATCAATCGATCTTCAAACTGTTCACCGACGACGTGATTTCCTACGAAGTCGCCCTTCGCAGCGCGTCGAATCCCGCCGACTTCGAGCTCAAGCTCCGCGGCGTGGAAGGTGCCTCCGACCGGAGCTGGATGACCTGATGAAAAAAATCCTGATCGCAAACCGCGGCGAAATCGCCCTGCGCGTGATCCGCGCCTGCAAGGAACTGGGAATTCGCACCGTGGCCGTGCATTCCACGGCCGACGCCGACTCCCTCCATGTCAAACTCGCCGACGAAGACGTCTGCATCGGACCTCCTCCCGGCAAGAAATCGTACCTGGACATGCGTCAAATCCTGTCGGCTGCCACCGTTGTCGGCGCCGACGCGATCCATCCGGGATACGGCTTCCTTTCCGAGAACCCCCGCTTCGCCGAGCTCGTGGGCAAGTGCGGATTCAAGTTCATCGGCCCTTCGCCCGAGGCCATCTCCCGCATGGGGGACAAATCCCAGGCCAAGGACGCGATGCGCGCGGCCGGTGTGCCCACCATTCCGGGATCGGATGGCCCCGTGGCCACCATCGACGAGGCTCGCCAGTGGGCCAAGACGGTGGGCTTCCCCATGATCATCAAGGCCGTCTCCGGCGGAGGTGGTCGCGGCATGCGCGTGGTGCGCGATGTCAAGGAGCTGGAAAGCCAGTTCCCGGTGGCCACCGCGGAAGCTCTCTCCTGCTTCGGCGACGGGCGCGTGTACATGGAGCGCTATTTCGAGCGGCCGCGCCACGTGGAAATCCAGCTGATGGCCGATTCCCACGGCAACGTGGTCCATCTGGGCGAGCGCGACTGCTCCGTGCAGAGGCGCCACCAGAAGCTCGTGGAGGAATCCCCTTCGCCGGCGGTGGATGACAAAATCCGTCAAGCAATGGGCAAGGCCGCCGTGAAGGGCGCAAAATCGGTGGGATACGAGAACGCGGGCACCATGGAGTTCTTGCTGGACGAAGACGGCTCGTTCTACTTCATGGAAATGAACACCCGCATCCAGGTGGAACATCCCGTCACCGAGCAGGTGACCGGAATCGATCTGATCCGCACCCAGATCATGGTCGCTCGCGGCGAAGAACTTCCCTGGAAACAGTCCGACATCAAGGTCAAGGGGCATTCGATCGAATGCCGCATCAATGCCGAGGATCCTTCCCAGGGATTTCGGCCCTGCCCGGGCCTGGTCAAGGGATTGCATGTTCCCGGTGGATTCGGGGTTCGGTGGGACAGCCACATCTACGCCGGATATTCCATCCCGCCCCACTACGATTCGATGGTCGGCAAGCTGATCGTCCACGCTCCGGATCGCGACCAGGCCATCGACCGGATGGTCCGGGTGTTGGATGAGCTTGTGGTGGATGGCCCCGCCACCACCGCCCGGCTCCAGAGGCGCATCCTCGACTCCAAGATCTTCCGGTCCGGAGCCTTCACCACCAAGTTCCTCGAGGAAAATCCACAGCTTCTGGAGGTCTGACATGGTGTCCCGCGCCATGGTTTCGGTCCTGATCCTGAGCCTCTCTGCCCTCGCGCAGGAAGGCCCCAAAGTCTCCTACGTGGTGGGATCCGGAATCCTGCTTCGAGGCAAGCAGAAGATCCCGCTGGGTGTCAGCCTGCTTTGCAAGGTCGGCGACACCTTGGCCACCTCCAAGGCCTCGCGCGCGGAGTTGCGCTACCCGGACAACACATTGGTTCGTCTGGAAGAAAATACCCGGCTGGTGCTGGCCCTGCGTGGCAAGGCCAGTCCGGAGCCAGCTCTGCAGGCAGGCAAGATCTGGGCGAACGTCAAGAAAGTCGGGCAGGGCGGAACGGGGTTCGGGGTGCGCACTCCCACAGCGGTGGCCGCCGTGCGAGGAACCGTTTTCGGGGTGGGAGCCAACGATTCCACCTCCAAGGTGCGCCTCTACGAGGGAGGCGTCGATGTGGGCTCCACGCGCGCCGATAGCGCCTTGCGGGCGAAGGCGGAAGTCGCCGGTCCTCGTGAAGTCAGTCTTGCTGATTGGGTGCGCCTGTTGCGAGGCGAGGAAGTCACGTTCCGCCGCGATGGGACGTGGAGCCGCGCGAAATTCGACCCGAAGGCCGATTTGGCCGACCCGTGGGTGAAGTGGAACAGCCAACGGGATTCCGTCGAAGGCCGCCCGTGGGACAAGGACACCGCCGCTGTCGCCAAGCCATCCAAGACGGATTCTGCAACCGCCGAACGCGACCCCTTCAAGGAATAGCGTTCCTGGCCGTTAACGTAGGGACGCAAAATCTTGCGTCCCTACGTTAAGCGACCAGGAACGAGGATTCGATGTCCTTGCGGACGCCCGCGCGAACCCCGTGGGGGATCCGGGCGATGTCCATGTAGGCATCCAGGTGGCGGGGCGGTGGCTCCATTTCCACCAGGATGTGCAGAGAGTCGGTCAGGGTCTGGGCGCAGGCATCATGCAGGATGTAGCCTGCCCGTTCGGCGATCGGGTCAGTTGGCTCGATGGGCAGTTTGCAATACTTGCAGATCCGCTCGGCCAGATAGGGCCGGACCTGGTCCAGAAAGCCCGGTAGGGCTTCGGGCTCGATGGGAAGGCCATGGATCTTGTCCAGGACCATGTCCATGTCCATGGGAATGTGCCGGACCCGCAATCGCACGGCTTCCAGTTGCTTTTCCAGCGACCAAGTGGGAAATTCAATATCCCAGCGCAAATGGTCCAGCATCGAAGGTTGGCAGGCAGGGCAGATCGTATGGGTGACCACACCGCGGTGGAGCACGCCAGACTGCGACCACACTCCGGCGACCCGGAAGCGTCCGCATTCCACGCATTGCACGGCTTCGGGGCGGTCCAATCTGAACTCCATGCCCCATGTTACCACTTCGATGCCCTTCTCGCATCTAGATTCATGCGTCTCGTATGAGCATTCAAATTCGTTTTCTGGGCACCGGCGGGTCGTTTGGCATTCCCATCGTCGGTTGCGATTGCGTCGCCTGTCAATCGTCCGATCCGATGGACAACCGGCTCCGTTCTTCCGTTTTGCTTTCCTGGGGGGATCGCACCGTTCTGGTGGACGCAGGACCTGACCTTCGCGCACAGGCCCTGCGCGAGGGTGTTCGGCGCCTGGACGAGGTCTGGCTCACCCACAGCCACGCCGACCACACCAATGGCATCGACGATCTGCGCGTGTTCTGCCACGAACTGGGGAAGCCTCGTGCATTGCTCATCCGCGGCAACCGCCCTACCCTGGCGGATGCCATCGCGAGGTTCTCGTATGCCTTCCGGTCGGAAGTGGATCCTTCCGGGGTGAGCCATCCCCTGCTGGTCCCCATCGAGATCGACGGACCTTTCCAGACGCTGGACCGGCAAATCGTACCGATCCCGGTCTACCACGGCAAGCTCCCGTGCACGGGTTTCCGGATCGGGAACCTGGCCTATCTCACCGACGTTTCCACCATACCGGATTCTTCCTACGCTCTTCTGGAAGGCCTGGATACGTTGGTCTTGTCGGCGTTGCGCGAAGAACCCCATCCCACCCACCTGTCGTTCGACGAGTCCATCGCGGTGGCACGGAGGATCGGGGCACGACAGACCTGGTTCACCCATTTCGCCCACCGCATCACCCATGAGCAGATGCTGGTGCGATTCCCTGACGGAATCCGTCCTGCTTGGGACGGACTTCGTCTGGAAATCCCCGAGTGATCTTCCTGGACCACAACGCGGGTTCCCCCTTGCACCCGCAAGTTGCTTCGTTTCTGGCGGAACTGGTGGGAAGCGGCCTCTGGTCGAATCCATCCAGTCCGCACGGCCATGGGCGCGAAGCCCGGGAGCTGATCGAGCGTGCCCGGGAGCTGGTCGCCCGTTCCGTGGCCCAACCTTCCAGCCGGATCACGTTCTTCTCCGGTGCCAGCGAGGCCAATGCCGCTTCGATCGCCCATTGGCTCTCTCTGGCCGGATCGCGCCGGACCATCCTGGCCTCGGCGGTGGAACATCCGTCGGTCCGGGAAAACCTGCTGGCTTGGGAGGCGCGAGGGTTTCGCGTGCGGTGGGCTCCGGTGGATCGGTCCGGGGCGATGGATCCCCGATGGATCACGGATTCGCTGGATGACGATATTTGTCTTTGCGTGTGCATGAGCGCCAACAACGAGACCGGAAGACGATTGCCCTGGACCGCTTGGGCCGACGCCTGCGTCGCTCGTGGGATACCGCTGCACGTGGACGCCACCCAGAGCTGGTTGCGCGAAGACCTGCCGCTGGGCCGCATCACGCGCGGCTCCGCCTGCTGGTCCGGCCACAAGATGGGTGGCCTTTCCGGGGCGGGTGCGCTGTGGCTTTCCGACACCACCGGGTTCCACGGGTTGTGGGAGGGCGGCTCGCAGGAGCGGGGGCGACGCGCTGGAACCGAATCGACACTTTCTGTCGCAAGCCTCGGCGAGGTGGCGCAGGTGTGGATGGAAGACCCGGCAGCCAAGGATCCATGGTCCGCCTGGCGCGAGCGGATCTGGGACTCCATCGAGGATCTTGCTGGCGTGGAGCGCACATCGCTTCCTGAGCACACCCTCGCCAACACGCTGCACATCCGCACCTCGCGGCGTGCGGAAACCCTGGTCCAACGGCTCGATCTCGCGGGAGTGGCTGTATCTGCGGGGAGCGCTTGCGCGTCGGGATCGCTGCGGCCTTCGCCGGTGCTGGTGGCCATGGGCTGGACGGAAGAGGAAGCCACCAGAGCCTTGAGGATTTCGGTGGGGCATGCGGTGGATCAGGCTCAGGTGGTGGAAGCGTGTTCGATCCTCGCGGCAACCCTGAACCGCTGAGCTATCTTGGATCCTGCGAACACGACTGGGGGGCCGGATGGCCGCTGGAGCAATCCAGAGGAACTTCCGGGCACCATAGGGCAGGATGCCAGCTAACGGCTGGGCGCGGCAACGCGACGGAAAGTGCAACAGAGAAGAAACCGCCGATGGGCCGAAAGGCCACAGGCAAGGGTGAAACGGCGGGGTAAGAGCCCACCGCTTTCCTGGCAACAGGGAAGGCAAGGCAAACCCCATCCGGTGCAAGGCGAACAGTGGACGGCCCGCTACGGGCACAGGGGCGGCCCGCCTCCGGTTCCACGGGTAGCCGCTCGAGGCCGTCGGCGACGACGGTCCCAGATGGATGGCCATCGGTTTCCCGTCAAACGGAAACGCCACAGAACCCGGGGTACAGGCCCCCCTTCGTGTCCGCGATTCCACCTGATCTTCCGGGAGCCTTTCCGATGACCCGAATTTCCAGCCTGGTGTCGATTCTTTTCGTTTCCAGCGTCCTCGCCCAGGATCCGGCCTTGCGCCAGGAGATCTGCGTCAACGCGGGTTGGAGCCATCCCTTGGGCACTTCCCTCGAATACGCGGCGGATCTAGGCGACGGCCACGTTCTGGGCGTCGGGGCGGGTTTTTCCCTGGCGGGAGGCATGTTCGGCCTCGACGCGAGGCGGTATTTCCAGACCGACCGCCCCGCGAACCCCTACCTGGGAGTCGTGGTCTCCAAGGCGACTGGTTTGGACGGATTCCTCGTGGTTTCGGAAAAGGAAACCAGCGACACGGCCGTCTACGACATCGAAGGAGGGTTGATGGTCGCTCCTCGACTGGGATTGCGGATCTCCGTCGCGAGACTTCGCCTGCACTTCAACGGTGGCTACGGCTTCGTGCTCAGCGGAGGCGGGGTCACGCAGGTTTCCGGCAAGGACAATGCTGGCACCCGCAAGTTCCTGGATATGGTTTCCCTCGGAGGGCCGGAATTCTCCGCTTCCGGAGGGATCGCTTTCTAAGGAGGGGCGGAGCCCGTCGAGCTGGGTGGGCCGGAAGTGACGATTTCCGGCGGGTGGGTGTTCTAGACCCAACGGGGAGGGCGTCGTCGCCGGGTCGGTTCTCAGCGCGAGAGCCAGGCCGACACAAGTCCCTCCATGCGTCCGGCGGCTGCCGGGCCCACCTCCAGGCTGTCGAGCATCGCCCGCTGCGCCGCTCCCTTGGCCTTGGCGTTCATCCCCACCACGTCCTTGCCCGGCCCGATGTCCGCGAGCCAGGCGGCGACGGGCTTGTCCAGGGGTTGGGCGCCCAGCTGGTCGAATGTGTTGTCGATGCGCAGGATGCCATTTTTTGTCAATCCATCCCTGCCTTTGCCGCTGATCAGCACCTCGGTCCAGACGTGGTTTCCTTGGAACTTGATCTTGGCGACGTAGCCCATGCGGAACAGAATCAGGCTGAAGGCCATTTCGCGTTCGCTGCACCAGCCGAAGGTGAAAAACGATCCGAAGTCCGGATGGACGTAGCGCGGTGCGTCGGAAACCAGATCGGCCAAAAACAGGTCCGGCGTGCGATCCATGTCCGCCCAGGAGCGGTACATCGCATGCTGCGGGTGGGGCTTGCATTTGGTCAGCAGCACGGAGTCCGGCAGCCTGCGGATCTGGTGGCGTGGGTTGGGAGTCACCCAATGCCAGAAGTACACCGATTCAAGGATGCCTCCGCGTGTGCCGTCGGCCGGTGCGGATGTGGTCAGCAGTCTGTGCAGGAACAGGGCCTGGAGGATTCGCGCCTGATTCGCCGAATCCACCGGCGAAAGCTCCATGCGGCGGCAGATTTCCTGGTGTTCGCGGGAGAGCTTCTTGGCGATACGGATGCGGTTGTCGGCGTGCAACCGCTCCAAGAATGGCAGCAACGACTCACCGAACGCCAGGGGAGCAAACAGAAGAAGCCAAGCGAGTACCTGGCTTCGTCGATGGATCCAGATGTGGGGGAGGGGCATAGGTTCCGAGAAGATGCGCAAGGCGATGGCCCTTGCGCAACCGGTTTCGAAAACGCGCTCCTACAGGCGCTTGGGAGGCTCCGCTTCGCGGATGCGCACGGGCCGTCGCTGCCACTTCAACTTGAGTTTCAACAAGAGCTCGGCGGCTTCCGGCGTGGTTTCCACCAGCGACAGACGAGGCATCATCTCGATGCGTCCCAGCTCGGAGCTGGGGATGTCGGCGGCGCGGCACACGAACGGAATGAGGTTGCGCACCTCGATGCCGTCTTCGGTGCCCAGGCTCAAGGCGAGCCAGACCCCTTCGCGACCACGGTGGGCGGGGCGCGGACGTTCGGGGCGATCGCCAGCGCCGCGTTCGTGGTATTCGGGACGCGGCTGCGGACGGCGCGGCTCTTCCGGAGGGGGCTCGGGCACCAGCTTGTGGACCATGGCGGCCAACACGGCTTCGGCGCCGTGTTCTTCGATCAGGGGCTTGAAGCTTTCCGGAAGCTCCAGTCCTTCGCCGAGGCTTTCCATCACGCGCTGGGCCAGGCGTTCGCGGCGCTTGTCGGTCAGTTCGCGGCTGGTCGGAACTTGTCGCTGTTCGGGCTTGTACTCGGACTGGCGGCTGATGGACAGAAAACGTCCGCGCTCCTGCGGGGCCAGCACGCTCCAGGCTTCGCCTTCGGCGCCGGCGCGGGCGGTGCGGCCCACGCGATGGACGAAATTCGACAGGTCGTCCGGCAGACCGAGGTTGAACACGTGGCTGATGCCGGGGACGTCCAATCCGCGCGCCGCCACGTCGGTGGCCACCAACAAGGTGACGCGACCTTCGCGGAAGCGTGAAAGCGCCCGTTCGCGCGCGACCTGGGCCAGATCGCCGGAAAGGCCTTCGGCGTGGATCCCGTGGCGCAAGAGCCCTTGGACCACCTGTTCCACTTCCACACGGGTGCGCACGAACACGATCGCCCGCGTGGGTTCCAGCATGTCGACCAATCGTCCCAACGCCTCTTCGCGGCGCGCGTAGGGGGCGATCACATAGCTTTGCGGAACGTGGCTGGAGCCCTTGCCCGCGTCCAGACGGATCTGGGTGGGAGTGCGCAGCCAGTCGCCGGCGGCGGCCTGAACGCGCCCTTCGTAGGTGGCGGAGAAGAACCATCGGGCGGAATCTTCGCCCGCGGCGCCCACCACCTGATCCAGCTCTTCCTTGAAGCCCAGATCCAACATGCGGTCGGCTTCGTCCAGGATCAGCACATCGCATTCGACTTCGAGCGTTTCCTGTCGAAGGTGGTCGGCCATGCGGCCGGGGGTTCCAACCACCACAGGGGGCTGGCCGCGCAGTTCGCGCAGCTGGGGCCCGAACGGTGCTCCGCCCACGAGGGTGGCCACGCAGGCCTCGCCCAGAAGCCACGCCGCCTCGCGAGCCACTTGCTGGGCAAGCTCGCGGGTGGGGCAGACGATCCAGGCTCGGGTGATGGTTCCGGAATCGAGGGCGCCCGCGACGGGCAGCAAGAACGCGAGCGTCTTGCCGGAACCTGTCCGAGCTTGGGCCAGGAGGTCCCCTTCCAAAAGTTGTCCCAGCTCGGGGACCATCTTGGAGATGACGGCTTCCTGAACAGGGGTGGGATTGATGATCCCGCGCTCGGCGACGTGGGCGGCGAGAGTGGCGGGAATCGGCAGTTTGTCGAATCCGACGGTAGTTGTCGGTATGGTTTCCATCCATACAAGCTAGATTTGTGCCGAGCGGTTCGCAAGCCCATATTATCGAGGTTCCACCCCCGAGAAATCCCGATTAGGCGATTTTTTCCCTTGCTAAAGAGGACCTCTAAATCCAGTTTTCCGCTTCAAGGTTTTTACAGTCGGCCTTTAGATGGAAATCACCTGAGGGCCTTTCGGCATCGGGAGGAGCGACATGATTAGCAAGATCGACCACCTTGGTATTGCGGTGAAGAGCCTGGACGAGGCCATCCCCTTGTGGGAAAAAATGCTCGGCGTCAAGTGCGAACTCATCGAGGAAGTCCCTTCCCAGAAGGTCCGCACGGCCTTTCTGAAGGTGGGTGAGGTGTATATCGAGCTTCTGGAGGCCACCTCCGAAGAAAGCGCGATCGCCAAATACATCGAAAAGAACGGTGAGGGTGTGCAGCACGTCGCCTTCCAGACCACGGACTTGGTCGCCGAATTGGCCAAATCCAAGGAAGACGGCCTGCGCCTCATCGACGAAGCCCCGCGCCCAGGCGCTGGTGGCATGAACATCGCCTTTTTGCATCCAAAGTCCACGCGCGGCGTCCTCACGGAATTCTGCGCCCCCAACAAGTAAGGGAGTTATCCGACTCATGGCAATTGACAAGGCTCTGCTCGAAGAACTTGCCGAACGACGCGCCAAGGTTTTGGCCGGCGGCGGCAAGGACAAGCTCGAAGCTCGTCGCGCAAAAGGTTTGATGACCGCTCGCGACCGCGTGGAAACCCTCTTCGAGGCCAACACGTTCCAGGAATTCGGCGCGCATGTCCATCACCACGCCCACGACTTCGGTCTGTCCGGCAAGTTCATGGCCGCCGATGCCGTGATCACCGGCATCGGTTACGTGGACGGACGTCCCGTCTCCGTGGTCAGCCAAGACTTCACGGTGGCTGGCGGCAGCTTGGGCAAGATGCACGCCCAGAAGATCTGCGACCTCATGGACTACGCCATGCAGGGCGGCATGCCCATCGTCGTGGTCAACGACTCGGGTGGCGCGCGCATCCAAGAGGGTGTGGATTCCCTCTCCGGATACGGCCAGGTGTTCCACCACAACGTCGAGGCTTCGGGCTTGGTTCCGCAGATCTCGGTCATCGCCGGTCCTTGCGCCGGTGGTGCGGCCTACTCGCCCGCCTTGATGGACTTCCTCATCATGATTCGCGGCCAGGCCAACATGTTCATCTGCGGCCCGGACGTGATCAAGGCGGTCACCGGCCAGGTCTGTACCATGGAAGACATCGGTTCGGCCGACGCCCATGGCTCGGTGTCCGGCAACATCCACTTCATCGCCGACTCCGATGAACACGCCATCCAGCTGACGCAGGAGCTTTTGTCCTACCTGCCGTCCAACAACCTGGACGATCCTCCGCACAAGCCCACCGCGCGCATCTCGATGTCGCCGGACCTGGGCATGAACGATCTGGTGCCCCAAGACGCCAAGGCGCCGTTGGATGTGTACAAGGTCATCGAGCGCTTGGTGGACGACGGCCATCTGTTCGAAGTCCAGAAGGACTGGGCGCGCAACATCGTGATCGGCTTCGCCCGCATCGAAGGTGTTGTGGTCGGCATCGTCGCCAACCAGCCGATGGTGAAGGCCGGAACGCTGGACATCGACGCTTCGGACAAGTCGGCGCGGTTCATCCGCTTCCTCAACGCATTCAACATCCCCATCGTCACCTTGGTGGACGTGCCAGGCTTCCTGCCGGGCGTCCAGCAGGAACGCGGCGGCATCATCCGCCACGGTGCGAAGATGTTGTTCGCCTACGCTTCGGCCACCGTGCCCAAGATCACCCTGATCCTGCGCAAGGCCTACGGCGGCGCGTACCTGGCGATGTGCTCCAAGGACATGGGCGCCGACATGGTCTTCGCCTGGCCCACCGCCGAAATCGCGGTCATGGGCGCGGACGGCGCGGTCAACGTGCTGTTCGGCAAAGAGATCAAGGCTTCTGCCGACCCGAAGGCCAAGGCGGCGGAACTGGTCAGCCAGTACCGCGACAAGTTCGCCTCCCCCTGGCAGGCGGCGGAAAACAACATGATCACCGATGTCATCGAGCCGGCCATGAGCCGCGCCACGGTGGCGTTGGCCTTGCGGAACACGCTGTCCAAGCGCGAAACCCGCCCCCCCAAGAAGCACGGAAACATTCCGCTGTAAGGAGGCGAGATGAGCCAGGAAATCAAGGAAAAGGATCTCCATGCCATCGTGGCGGCCGCCGTGCACGCGGTCCTGGACGAACCGTTCCGGATCGTGAGCATCGAGCCCGCCGTCCGGACGCAAAGCCTCTGGAACATCCACGGTCGTTTTCAACAGTTCGAATCGCATCGCTTGCGCTGAAAAGGAAACCGTCGTGAAAAAGCTCAGAATCACAGTCGAAGGCAAAACCTACGAAGTCGTCGTCGAAACCATCGACGACACCTCCACCGGAGCCGCTCGTGTGGCTCCTCGCGCCGCTGTGGCCGCACCTGCCGCCGTGGCCTCGGCCCCGGCGCCCGTCGCCAAACCCGCCGCGGGCGGATCGGCCGCATCGGTCCGTTCCCAGTTGGCCGGACGCATCGTCTCGGTCGATGTCAAGGAAGGGGATGCCGTCAAAGCCGGCCAGCAGATGCTGGTGCTGGAAGCCATGAAGATGAACACTCCGGTGACCGCGCCCAAGGACGGCAAGGTCGCCAAGATCCATGTCGCCGCCGGCGACACGGTGG
Source organism: Fibrobacterota bacterium (assembly GCA_016699655.1). Classification (GTDB taxonomy): domain Bacteria; phylum Fibrobacterota; class Fibrobacteria; order UBA5070; family UBA5070; genus UBA5070. The sequence continues at coordinate 5,527,405 of CP064986.1, read as the reverse complement.
AAGAGGGCCAGGCTCTCTTGGACGTGGAGTGAACCCGATGAGCGACAAACCAAAGCTGCTTTCGGAATTCGCCGAGGTTCCCTTCGAGAAGTGGAAGGCCCAGGTCGAAGCCGAACTGAAGGGCGTCCCCTACGAGAAGAAGCTCGTCTCGGGCACCTACGAAGGCATCACCGTCCAGCCCATCTACAACGCGTCGGACGTGGCCGGCCTGGAGCACCTGAAGTCCAAGCCCGGCTACGGCCAGCTCGCGCGCGGCTCCTCCTTCGAGGGCTACGCGGCGGAATCCTGGGAAGTCTCGCAGGAACTGCCCTATCCGGGGCCCCGCGAGTTCAACCAGGCGGCTAGACACGATTTGTCACGCGGCCTCACCGCGCTGAACCTGAACCTCGACCACGCCACGCGCGCCGGCATCGATCCGGATTCCGCGATCGAAGGCGACGTGGGCAAGGGCGGCGTCAGCATCGCGACCATCAAGGATCTTTCGGTCGCGTTGGAAGACATCGACCTGGAGAAGACCTCGCTGTTCGTCCGTTCGGGCGCATCGGGCCTTCCGTTCGCCGCGCTTCTGGCCGCCTTGGTCAAGAGCCGCGACCTGGACATCAAGAAGCTGCGCGGCTGCATCGAGATGGACCCGTTGGGCGTTCTGGCCCACGAAGGCACCCTTCCGCAGTCGCTGGACGAGGCCTATCGCGAAATGGCCCAGCTCACGGTGTGGGCCGAGCGCGAAGCGCCCTGCCTCCAGACAGTTTGTGTCCACTCGCGTTCCTTCCTCGAAGCCGGCGGCAGCGCCGTCCAAGAATTGGCGTTCGCCCTTTCACTGGGCGCCGAATACATCCGCGAACTGGGCAAGCGCGGCGTGGCGGTGGACACCGTCGCTCCCCGCATGCGCTTCGCGTTCAGCGTCGGCCCCAATTTCTTCATGGAAATCGCCAAGTTCCGCGCCGCGCGCCTCCTCTGGAGCCGCATCGTGGAGGCCTTCGGCGGCAACATGTGCTCGCAGAGCATGAGCATCCACGCCCGCACGGCGCTGTGGAACAAGTCCAAACTGGATCCGTACGCGAACATGCTCCGCACCACCACCGAGAGCTTCTCGGCGGTGCTCGGCGGCGTGCAGTCCCTGCAGGTGACTCCGTTCGACGAAGTGTTCGGTCTTCCCGACGAATTCTCCCGTCGCATCGCCCGCAACACCCAGATCCTGTTGGCCACCGAAGGCCAATTGCGCCACGTGGTGGATCCGGCCGGCGGATCGTGGGCCGTGGAATGGCTCACCGACCAGATCGCCCAGAAGGCATGGGAACTGTTCCAGGCCGTGGAAGGCAAGGGCGGCGCCCTGGCCTCGCTGCAGAGCGGGTTCATCCAGGCGGAGATCGAAAAGGTTTGCAAGGCGAAGGAAACCGCGCTGGCCACCCGCAAGGATGTCCAGGTCGGCGTGAACCAGTACGCCAACATCGGCGAGAAGAAGATCGAAGGGCGCAAGCCCGACTACGCGGCGATCTACAAGTCCCGCGTGGTGGCCGTGACCGAATACCGCACCGCCTACGACGACGTCAAGCACTCGAAGGTGCTGGGCAAGCTTTCCGATCTGATGGGCGTGACCGACGAGAAGTTGGTTTCGGCCGCGATCGAGGCCGTCCAGACCGGTGCCACGTTGGGTGAAATCACCCGCGTGATCCGCGCCAACGATGCCGATCGCCCATCCATCCAGCCCCTCAAGTTGCACCGTCTTTCGGAGCCGTTCGAGAAGCTGCGCGATGCGGCCGACAAGCACCTGACAAAAACCGGCTGGCGTCCGCGCGTGTTCCTGGCGACCATGGGGCCGGTGTCCCAGCACAAGGGACGCGGCGACTTCTCCCGCGGCTTCTTCGAGGTCGGCGGATTCGAGGTCGTGTACCCGAACGGATTCGAATCGGTCCAGGAAATGGTCCAGGCCGCCGTGGATTCCGGCTCGAAAGTCGTCACCATCTGCAGCACCGACGACACCTATCCGGAACTCGTCCCGCAGATCGTGCCGGCCCTCAAGGCGGCGATCCCCGGTGTGACCGTGGTGCTGGCCGGCTATCCCGCCGACCAGATCGAAGCCCACAAGGCTTCGGGAATCGACGAATTCATCCATGTCCGCGCCAACCTCCTCCAAGTTTTGGGCGGCCTTCAGAAGAAGATCGGAGTGCAGGGATGAGCATCGACTTCACCAAGCTTTCCTACAAGAAGGACGCTCCCGCCAAGGTCGATTTCGACACTTGGAAGGCGTCCGTGGAAGCCAAGACCGGTAAGAAATTGTCCGATCTGATGTGGGACACCATGGAGCAGATCCAGGTCAAGCCCCTCTACGGACCCGAGGACGTCGAAGGTCTGGAACACGTCAAGTACACGTCGGGCATCCCGCCGTTCTTGCGCGGACCGTACACGACCATGTACGTGAACAAGCCCTGGACCGTGCGCCAGTACGCGGGCTTTTCCACCGCCGAGGAGTCCAACGCCTTCTACAAGCGCAACCTGGCCGCCGGCCAGAAGGGCTTGTCGGTCGCGTTCGACCTGGCCACCCACCGCGGCTACGACTCCGACCACCCTCGCGTGGTGGGAGACGTCGGCAAGGCCGGTGTGGCGATCGACTCGATCCTCGACATGAAGATCCTGTTCGACGGCATCCCGTTGGACCAGATGTCGGTGTCCATGACCATGAACGGCGCGGTTCTTCCGATCCTCGCCTTCTACGTGGTCACGGCCGAAGAACAAGGTGTTTCCCAGGACAAGCTCACGGGAACCATCCAAAACGACATCCTCAAGGAGTACATGGTTCGCAACACGTACATCTATCCTCCCGAAGGATCGATGCGCTCCATTGCGGACATCTTCGAGTACACCTCGAAGTTCATGCCCAAGTTCAACTCGATCTCGATTTCCGGCTACCACATGCAGGAAGCCGGCGCCACCGCCGACATCGAGATGGCCTACACGCTGGCCGACGGACTGGAATACGTCCGCACCGGCATGAAGGCGGGAATCGACGTCGATGCGTTCGCGCCTCGCTTGTCGTTCTTCTGGGCCGAAGGCATGAACTACTTCATGGAAGTCGCCAAGCTCCGCGCCGCGCGTCTTCTGTGGGCCAAGATGATCAAGCAGTTCAATCCCAAGTCCAACAAGTCCATGGCTCTGCGCACGCACTCGCAGACCTCGGGCTGGTCGCTCACCGAGCAGGACCCGTTCAACAACGTCGCGCGCACTTGCATCGAGGCGATGTCCGCCGCGCTGGGCCACACCCAGTCGCTGCACACCAACGCCCTGGACGAGGCGATCGCGTTGCCCACGGACTTTTCCGCCCGCATCGCGCGCAACACCCAGCTCTTCCTCCAGGACGAGACCGGCATCTGCAAGATCGTCGATCCGTGGGGCGGCTCCTACTACGTGGAAGCGCTGACCAACGAACTGATGCACCGCGCCTGGAAGCTCATCGAGGAAGTGGAAGAGCTCGGCGGCATGTCCAAGGCCATCGAGACCGGCCTTCCCAAGATGCGCATCGAAGAGGCGGCCGCGCGTCGCCAGGCGCGCATCGACTCGGGCAAGGAAGTCATCGTCGGAGTGAACAAATTCCGTCTGGAGCAGGAAGACGCCCTGGAAATCCTGGACGTCGACAACGCCGCGGTTCGCGAGTCCCAGATCAAGCGTCTGGCCAAGCTGCGTGCCGAGCGCGACGAATCCAAGGTCCAGGCCGCGTTGGCGAACCTGACCAAGGCCGCTTCCGGCGAGATCCAGGGCAACCTCCTGGCGCTCTCCATCGAGGCCGCTCGCGTGCGCGCTTCCTTGGGCGAAATTTCCTTCGCTCTGGAAAAGGTCTGGGGGAGGCACAAAGCCGTGATCCGTTCCATCTCCGGTGTGTACAGCTCCGAGTTCGGCGAAGCCGACGAAGTCGCCAATGTCCGCAAGGCCACCGACGCGTTCGAGAAGGCGCAGGGACGTCGTCCCCGCATCATGATCGCCAAGATGGGCCAGGACGGCCACGACCGCGGCGCCAAGGTGGTGGCCACGGCCTACGCCGACCTCGGCTTCGACGTGGACATCGGGCCCTTGTTCCAGACGCCGGAAGAAACCGCCCGTCAGGCGGTGGAAAACGACGTGCACGTGGTGGGAATGTCTTCGCTGGCCGCCGGCCACAAGACTCTTCTTCCGCAGTTGCGCGACGAGCTGGCCAAGCTGGGACGTCCCGACATCATGATCATCTGCGGCGGCGTGATTCCCGCCCAGGACTACGACTTCCTCCTGAAGAACGGCGCCGCCGCCATCTTCGGACCTGGAACCGTGATCCCGGTGGCCGCGCAGAAGATGATTGATGAGCTGAACAAGCGCCTGGCCTGATCGCCTGACGCCCGTCTCGGGGCGCATACTCGCTCCCTGACCCCTCGGCGTACCGGCGCGTACGCTGTCGGGGTCAGGTCGCTTCGTCTGCATCCCCGATCCACGCATCAGGTCTTTCGGACCAGAAGAATGCGCGGGGCGCGAAATGGGCCCAAAGACAGAAAATGGCAGAGCCCTGTTCCCGTTCCCCGGGACAGGGCTTTTTCGTGCCCGGTCTTCGTTATCTGGGGAGGAGGATGGAGCCCGTCCAGACTGTCCGGTCGGAGAAGCGGATCCTCAGGTGCATCGCGGTGCTTCCTGATTCGGGGCGGACCTTGAGGAATTCCTCGGCGCGACAACGGGTGATGCGGCCTCGCGAGTCCGTCCGGAGGATAGTGGCCATGGGGTCCTTTCGCAGACGCGCGAGGAGGGACGACCAGGAATTGTCCAACAAGAGTGGATGGTTTGCTCCTGGAAGGATGCCCGCGGGGGTGTCGATCCGCTTGAGAGTGGTCAGGGCGGTGGTGGTCGACCTCATGCTGGCGCAGACATGTCCAGCGGGGCAGCCCGTAATGGTGGATGTGTTTCGAGTCCAGGCTGAATCGAGGACGAAGTTGGAGAATCGAGCTCCCTGTTCGGCTTGGGGAGCATATGGATATCGGTACCCATCGAGGAGCAGATCACTTTCCTTTCGGATCCACGCCAAAACAGGCCCGTTACTCACCATGCTTTCCGTGCAGCAGATCGATCTCGGCCAGTAGAGATTTGTGGAGTCGAATGGCGCGCGACGCAAGTTCCCTGTGACTCGATCGATTCCCACCGAGAAGGTCAACTGGGTATCCGGCATGGTGGATTCGAGCCAGGATGGAGTGGTGCTCGAGCCACCCGAGGTCCGGCGTCTGCGATGTGTGCGGCGTTCTTCGATGTCCGCAATCGTCCAACTTGTATCCGCCGGTGTCTGCGATCGGATGGTCCAAGTGACGACCGTGGAGTCGATGGTTGTTTGGGAGGCGGTCGTCGCCGATCCGCCGAGTACGATGGTTCCATTGGTCACCGACAATACCTCGCTCCGGACGTGGTTCCATCTCACGGAGCTACCCACCTCGGGAATCTGGACCGAAAGGGGAAGGGCCGTTTGGGCTGCGATTTCCCCTGCCCCAACCCAAAGGAGCAGGATCAGCAGGGATTTGAGGAGCGTGCGCATTGGGGGTGAGCCTTTGGGATTAGAGGAAGTAGGAGAAAATCTATCGAGGTCTTCGCGGAAAACTTGGGCATTTCTCGTAGAATGATGCCAGGGAGTGCAGCCTGACATCGACCTTATCCCGCCGGAATGCCTTGCCCTCCAAAAATGGGGTTGTGGAGGAATAGCTCCGGTCGGATTCCGACCAAAGGGCGGAGACAGCTTTTGTAGAAACTACCAAAGCGTTGTCTTGCAACTTCGGGGCCTGAACCGCTTTATCCCCTAGATTCACAGCTGTTCAACAGATACCTCACCCGGATCTCGAAAGGTGGCGACCATGCGCCTGTCCCTTTTACTGTGTCTTCCCCTCATGTTGGGGCATGCAGTGCAAGCCCAAACCATTTCCCTGCGCGGAACGGTGAAGAACGAAAGCGGCAGCCCGATCGCCGGTGCGATGGTGGGTCTCGATTCCAAGCAACTGAAGGACACGACCGACGCCACCGGTGGATATTCCTTGAGTGGCGGAACCAACGGGGTTTTCCAACGGTCTTTGGCATCTCTTCCGGTCACCCTCGAGGGATCCCTCCTGACGGCGCAACTTTCCGAGCCCTCCTTGGTGCGGATCCAGTGGCTCGATCTGGCCGGGACCCAACTGGCCAAAGTGGAGCAAAACGCCCCGGCCGGAAAATTCCTGTTCGACCCGTCCCAAGTACCGGTGGCAGGTTCCATGCATCTGGTGCGAGTGAGCATTGGCAGCCAAGCCACGACCTTCCGGATGATCCGTGCCAATCGCGGAGAACGTCCGTTGGTGGCGGAACAAATCCAGATCGCTGCAATGCGCTCGATGGCCACGGTGGACTCCTTGAAGGTCTCGGCCACGGGTTATCTCACCAAGACGGTCCCGCTTTCCAGCTACGAAGCGACGGTGGATGTCACCCTGAGTGCGGTCGCTGCCTGCAATCCAGCCGACAAGACTCCCGATCCGGTGAAGGTGACGGCGACTCTCGGCGGTCGTGCCCTGACGGGGGCTCACCAGGTGGTGATCGAGACCGATCCCGGCCTCGCGGGCAAAACCATCTATCGGCCCAGCGACCTCGGCCCTGGCAAAAAATATCCGATCCTGGTGTGGGGCAATGGAGCCTGCGCGCGCAACTCCACCGAAACGGCCGACTATTACGCGGAGATCGCATCGCACGGATACATCGTGATCAACGAAGGCACCCCTGGCGGCAAGGAATCCTACGACATGGGGGCCGGCTTGGGAACCCTTGGAGGATACCTCATCAAGGGCTTCGACTGGGCCCTCCAGCAAAACGGAAAACCCTGCAGCCGCTTCTACCAGAGCCTGGACACCATGGTGGGATCGTTCGGATGGTCTTGCGGCGGTCTCATGGCCTACGGCGCCTCGTTGGACCCACGCGTGGACGCCACGATCATCATGAGCAGCGGCCTGCTGAGCCCGGACCAGGCAACGCTCAACAAGCTCCACGCGCCCATCGCCTACGCCATCGGTGGCCCGGACGACATGGCCTACCCCAACGGTCTGCGCGACTTCAACGGGATCGCCCACCTGCCCACCGTGTTCGCCAACGTGCCCAGTGCGGGCCATGGCGGCACCTATTGGGCCGACAACGGAGGAGAATTCGCCAAGTTCGCCGTGGCCTGGTTCAACTGGTTCCTCAAGGCGGACACCGGTGCGACAGGCCGTCAGAAGTTCATCGGCAATACCTGCGGGTTCTGCAGCGGGCAGTGGTCATCCATGCAAACCAAGAAGCTGCCCTGATCTCCTGACCTGTGACTGATCGATAGCGCTCCTGGCTGAGGAGCGCGGGGCCCCGTTCCTGGATCCCGGGAGCGGGGCTTTTTCATGTTCCCTCCACGAAGAATCCGGGTACATCTACCTTCGATTCTGCGTGGGTCGCGATTCCCTTCGGCGAATTCCCCCTTCTGGGGAATGGCCACGACCCCGGAACCGAAAGAGGCAAAGGTTGGGTGCCAGCTATCGGCGATTGATGAGAAAGCGGTCGAGAGCGGAAGAATCAGGGCCCGAGGCTGTGACCGTGGATCCAAGTCCGAAAGACCCGCGCATCGTTCTAGATGAAGTTCGGGAAATGCGATGGTCCTTCAAGTACCCCCTGGCTTTGGCGGTCTTTGCACACTTCTTCTTCCAGTGTCTCGACGCGACGGGATATCGGAGCAGAGGAAAACCATTCGGTCCTGCGAAGAGTTTCGATGAGCTTCAGGATGCCCTTTGGGCTTACGCGCCGTCGATCGTCTTGTTCTTCGTGGCGATCATGGCGATCAAGAGGTTTGTGTTTCATGGAAAGCTTTCGGTCTGTCGCGGGTGTTGGGGAGTCAGGATGGGAGCTCCTGAGAAGCGGCGTTGCCATTGTGGAGCCGAATCCATGGAATTCGAGGAATGGAAGCGCATCCACGTGGGCACCAGGGAGGCGGATCGCGCGAACGACACTCCGTGACTCCCCGATGGTTCATGGCGGAACCGTTCGATGGACGTCTCCTCCCGGGCCTCCTTAGACGTTTTTTGTCTGCTCCCATGCCAGAATCTGTCCCGCAAGATCTTCCAGGGAGTAGACCGGCACCAGGCCGGGGCGCACCATCGAAGTCTGGATTTCCACATCGATCCTGCGGCCGTAGTCGGGGTGCATCCCGATGAACACGGGCTTGTCCGACATGTTCCACACGCCCAGTTCGTAGAGCGTGATGGGACAGAGGGTTTCGCAAGGAAACCAAAACGAGATGGCCTGGGCTTTGCGCAGGTGCTCGAACTCCCATTGGATCTGGAACCGCGAGGCGGAGGGGTCGTCGATGGGGAAATTCTCGCGGCGCGGATTCAGCAAGGTCAGGTCGGAACTGGAAAGCAGATCCACCAATCGGTCGTGCCAATTGGGGCACCCACTGATGCCTCCAGCCAGGAACAACGCGGGTTCATTTCCATCAAATCGAGCGGGACAGACGATGTGCTTCATGGGGGTGGATCTCCTACTGGGGAAGCTAACTCGCTGGGCGCGAGGCGAGGGGGGACGGAAGGACCAGGAGTGGAGGAAAAAGAGAAACGGGAAGGCGTTGAAAGGTTTTCACGAAAAATGGCTAAAGTCCTCCGATGCAACGGCCGACAACAGATACCGGGGAAATCTGTTCTAAGGGGGGACTTGTATGTCGACCGATCCGATCAAATTGATCCGTCAGATCACCGAACCAAAAACCACCACCGCCGCCAAGCCGCCGGAGCCCCCCAAACCGGGAGCCGAACCCGCCGCGAAGGCGGCACCCGCAGCGGCCTCAAACTCGGCAGCGGCGTCCAAGGCCAACGCCATGGACACCCTGAAGGCCCAGGCGGCGGCCAGCACGAAAGCCAACGCGGTCGCCGGTCAGGCGAAGGACTACGTGCTTTCCCAGAGCCTGAAATCGAAGATTTCAACCCGCCCAGGGGACCAAAGCGGAACCCCGGACTTGGCCAGCGCCAATGCCACCGAAATCCAGAACTACTACGAAGGCGCGGCCAAGGCACGGAAGGCGGAGGCGGCTTCGGGGAACAAAACCGGTTCCACGGATACGCTGCTTTCCGAAACGAAAGGTGCGACGGGGGTGCCAGGCCATTCATTTGATGCCCAGCAGAGTTTGAGGAAGATGGCTGCCACCAAAGAAGACGCGGCCATGAAGGCGATCGATCCAAGGCTCGCGAACATCCTCGGGGTCTCCAAGATCATCGGAACCGCCTGATCGAACGGTAACCGGACTCTGACGGGGTGGTGCGAATCGCCCCGTTCGAGGCCGCAGCTTTCCGATGGGGAATCCACCTGCCGCTGGTGGGCAGGATTTTCCACGGTGGGAAGTACCCTTCGGGGGAACCGAGGGAGCCAAACACGACGGCATAGGATTCGCGTTCAGGGGAAAGCCAACGCCGCAGGCGATGAATCTTGCGGCCAATGGAGAAATTCCCAATGAAGCGTTCCATTCTTTGTGCTTTCGCGCTGTCCACATCCATTCCTGTTTTTGGCGAAATTCTTCTGCCGGAGGGCAAGGGCCTGCCGGTGGCGCGGGAATTTTCCGCACCCTACCTGAAGGCGGAAACCGAGGTATGGTTCACGTACCTCCGCCCCGGCATGTCGGAGCTGGAGTCGATCATGCGCTGGAAGCAGAATCTTCCCCCGAACCGCTACGAGTTCGACTCGAAGACCAAGATGCTGCGCAGCCACGAAGTGGCCACCATCACACGCTCCGATTCCGCTGGCTTGGCGGTGCGGGTGCTGATGCGAGGCGATTACGATGCCGGGGCCAAGATCTTCACGTTGGTCGCGCGGGGATTCGATGACTCGGCGCGGCGGGTGGCGGAATACCTGTTCGATGCCGCCCAACCGAGCGCCCCGATCGATTCCACGCATTGGGTCTGGCGCCATCCGGGCTGCGCCGACGAGGTGCGCCAGGACGGAAGATGGGTTTGGACGGTGGATTCATCCGGCCATTGCCTGGAGGGAGCCTACCAAGTGCCCGATACCTCGCATCCAGGAGCGTGGATCGAGGAGCATCGTCTGCGGCTTTCCTGGAAAGGAACTCGCCTGGTCCAAGCTTCCGAGTGGGTGGCAAACCAGCAGGTTTCTCGCGAAGATTTCGTGTACGCCAACGACCGGATCGAGTCCATTCGCGGGTACACCGTGCTGGAGGATGGGGGATCGTACCTGTCGGAGAAGACGACGTTCACGTATTTCGGAGACGAACTCGAGGAGCGGACCATGGAAGCGTACGACGTGGACGGAACGCGCTACGCCTATTCCAACCTCAAGCCGACGGTCACGAAGGCCGCTTCGGTCGCGCCGGCAGCCGGACAAGCCGGATTGCGCATGCGCACGGAGCCAGGCGTGCTGGTCGCCGAAAACAATTCGACAGAATCTGTCAGCGTGCGCTTCTGCGACGCGTCCGGGAATCTGCTCGGGGAAGTCGCCGTGGAGCCCGGTTCCCAAGGAAGATGGGCGACGCGCTCCAGCAAGGTCGTCTTCTGGAACGCGCGTGGCGGGAGGATCCAAGCCTCCGGGAAGGCGATCACCTCGCGGTGATCGCACTGGCGATCAAACGAACAGTTCGAAGCCCCGATCGGGTTCATGGCTTTCGCGATGGACCTTGCGGCAGTCGTAGCCTGAACGGGAGTAGACTTGACGCTTGAAGTTCTTTTCCTTCTCATCGTCGTAAGCATCGCAGTAGCACCAGTATCTGTTGCCGTCATCGCCATTGGCGACCAGCCAGCATTTGCCGTGGCTTTTCATGTGGATTGTCCTTTCGTCGGTCCAAGTTTCGAACGCGAGGGGCATTGAGACGCGATCAAGTCGAAACACCTGACAGCGCGGGATGGACAGGATAACCTGCACCAGGAAGATAACACGCCTTGTCCGGCGGACAGAACCCTGCGACAGATTTTTCACATTCCCGGATCGAGAATCGCCCTCCGGGGATTCAAGGCCAGGGGTGCTTGGGGTACCGGCGCTTGAGATCCGCTTTGATTTCCGGATAGGATCGCTGCCAAAAGCCGTCCAGGTCGGCCGTGCGCTGGACGGGACGGTGGTTGGGAGCCAGGATTTCAAACAGCATGGGGATCCGGCCCTGGGCGATCCGCACGGATTCCTGTTTCACTCCCACGAAGTCGCCGATGCGTGCGGCCACGAGGGCTGTTCCATCGGCCTGGTAGGCGATCCGGGCGCGTCGCCCGGAGGCCAATCCGATCGAAAGGGGGGCCATCTTTTCCACGAACTGGACTTGTTCGTGCCCTTGGACTTCCTTGAGGTAGGGGAGCACTTCGCGGTTTTCCACGCCGGGTGCCGCCAGGCATCCTTCCACGATCCCGGCGCGGGCGAGTTCCAAATCATCCTCTTGGAAGGTGCAAAGTTCCCGCTCACCGAAAGCCTTGGCCACCAGTCGTGTGCGCATCACCCAGAGATCTTCCTCTTCGCCCCAGCGCCAACGAATGTCGCCGGTGGCGATCTTCGCGGCGAGCATCTGCTCTGCTTGGAGTCGAGGAATCCGGTTGTCGTCCACCGGTCGCGACCAAAGGGGTTGATCTTCCAGTCGCACGACCTCGCGCGCCTGGACACGACGATTTTTGGCGTCCCAGTCCACCTCCACCGCGCTGCGGATCCTGCCCGGGAAGGCGTTTTCCACCCAGGGAACCTCCACCGGCTGCGCCTCTCGCAGCCACAGGGTGGTCCCGCGTTGGGCGTTGGCGGTTTCCTGAACCTCCAGCGCCAGACAAAGATTGGCACCACCACCGACATTACCTTCGCAGACCCTGCCATCGGCCAGTTTCCATCGGTCGGCCGAAGCCGATGTGGCCAAGCGGTCGGAGAAGGCCGGCAGCAGGAGCCTGCCGAGCGGCACCTCGGATCGGGGAGCCCCACGGACGAATTCCTCCAGACTCCGGCGGAGTCGATCCTCCTCGCCACGCCCTTGCGATTCCCAGGCAGCCGCCCAGCGCAAGGCCTGATCCGTCCCGCCGAGGCGTTGGGCTTCCAGCAGGACTCTGGCGGTCCGCGGGGACACCGGCATGCGGGCCATCTGGCGGCCGCTGTCGGTCACTTGGCCGTTTTTTGTCAGCGCGCCGAGGGTGTGCAACAAGGCCAGGGCGGATTCTATCCGTTCCGGTGTGGGAGGGGTCGGCCAGGGGAGGCGTTGTGGATCCAATCCGCTCGCGGCAAGCGAGAGCCAGAGTCCGGCCAAGTCGACGCGAAGGATTTCGGGAGGCTCATCTTCCGGTGGGAGGTCAGATTCCGACCACAATCGCCAGCAGGTGCCGGGTGCCACGCGACCCGCGCGACCCGCTCGTTGGTCGGCGCTTCGGCGACTCGCACGTACCGTGTAAAGGGTGTCCAGGCCGCGCCGAGGGTCGAATCGGGCGGAACGGACGTAGCCGGAATCCAGCACGTGCCGGACTCCCGGCAAGGTGAGCGAGGTTTCGGCCACGTTGGTCGCGACCACGACATGGACGCAACCCGCCGATGCGGGGGAGAGGGCGGCATCTTGCTCGGAGGGTTCCAATTCGCCATGCAACGGAAACAATCGCACACGCTCCGGCGTGGGGAGTGGAGTCCGCGACAACAGCTCGATGGTCTTGCGGATTTCGCCAACCCCTGGCACGAAGCAGAGCAAGTCGCCATCCGCGCCTTGGCGCAAGCGATCGCGAACGGCGCCGGCCATCGCTTCGGGGATGGACAATTTTCCTGGGGCCGGCCGGTGCTCGATCTGGACCGGAAACAACCGGCCCTGACTTTCCAGAACCTGGACCGGCCTCGACCCACGGGACAACCACCGACGCAATTCGTCAGGATCCACAGTCGCCGACAACAGCCACACCGCCGGGCCACCCGCACCCGAGTTCAGGGCCAATGCGGCCAGTGCATCGGTTTCGGCGGAACGTTCGTGGAATTCATCCAGCAGGATCGCGGAAATCCCGGAGAATCCTTGTGATGATGCGGCGATGCGCAGCGCGACACCGGGGGTCAGGAACAGAATTTCCGTTTTGGCGCTGGAGGATCGATCAAACCGCACGTGGTATCCGACGCGGCCGCCCAGCTCTTCACCCAACTGCTTCGAGACCCATGCAGCAACACTGCGCGCGGCGAGTCGGCGGGGTTGCACCACCCAAATCTTGCCGCGAATCCCTGCGTCCAATAAATGGCGAGGAACCCGGGTGCTCTTTCCAGAGCCGGTGGGTGCCTTCAAAACAAGATGCGCCCCGTCGCGGTATGTCGCGACGAGGCGCTCGGAAAGTGCGTCGACCGGAAAGATCGGCGAGTCTCGCTTACTTGCCCTTCTTGGTCTTCTTGGGAGCGACCTTGGCGGCGGGCTTGCCCTTTGCCTTGTCTTCGACCTTTTCTTCGGCAGGCGGCTTCAGAGCATTGAGCTCGACCTGGAGGCCCGAGATCTTGACGTTGGTGGCTTGGATGACCGTGCTGAGGCTGTCGAGGACCCGCTTGTTGTCCGTGATCAGCTTGGTCTCTGCTGTTTTGATGGTGCTCTGGAGCAAGTAGAAGGTTGCACCGGCGCTGATGGCAGCGAACAGCAGGGCGATGAGGATCACGAAGCCCTTGCCGGTACCGCCACCATTCGAGGAGGGTGCCAAGTCGCTGTCGGAAACGACGACATCCTCGACAGGAGCGTCTTCACGCGCCGGCTTGGGGGTGGCGACAGGCTTGGGAGCCACGGGCTTGGGGGCCGGCGGAGGAGGAGTGGCGATGTTCCAGGTGGAGATGCCGGAGTCGCTGACCGACTGGGAGACCTGCTGCTTGCCCAAAAGCTGCTGAAGAGTTTCCTTCACCACGGATTCGTCGATATCGGTACCGAACGAAACGTCCAGCGCCTCGGATCCAGGGTTCTTCTTCAGGTATTTGAGGATGACCGATTCTTCCTTGGCAGCCATAGGATCTCCTAAGGGGGGGGTGAAGGGCCGTTGCGAGGAGAGTTCTTTGCTCTCCTCGCAACGGAGTCGGGATGACACGATTTGAACGTGCAACCACCTGCTCCCAAAGCAGGTACTCTACCAGTTGAGCTACATCCCGTGGAGGGCCAAATCTACACCGATTCGTCCAATTCTTGCCTAAGGATTTTTTGAGAAACCGCAATGACCCCTTCCGGAGGGTAATCTTTCGTGTCCTCCGGGGCCCCGAGAAGACGAACCTGGCAGCCTGCGAGCGTTGCCAGAGCGGTAGCCGGAGTGCGCGTGCCGACAAACAGCCGGGTTCGTTTGGCCAATTCCTGTACATCCCGTGCGGAATTCAGATGCACCAGAGCGATCCTCGGTCCCAAACTGCGGACGGTGTCGGCGATGATCGCGGGTAGGGTTTCGGAATGGGCCAGCAAAAGGGGCTGGATGGTGGCCAACCGGGTGATGTGGTCGGCAAATGCGCGAGTTCGCGAGCCTTTGTCCGGAAGCGAGGGGGGGATTTCCAGAACCTGAGGGCCGGATTTGGCGGGCTGCTGAGGATTCCGTTGGGGAAAATTCGAGACCACGGTGCGCAAGGTGCGACGAAGGTGCTGGTCCAGCGAAGGTTCCGGCTCGGTCTGCAATTTGACATTGGCAGCATCGGACTGACAGGCTCCCAGCGACGAAATCCGCGCTCCGGATCCAAACCAGGCCAAACAGGCTTCTTCCAGTGGAACGGGCTCGCGCGAAACCAGCAAGCACCAGTCGGTTCGGTGGGCGCGATGGTACTCGAGCCATTCGCGGAACCCTTTCGGCGAGAGCCCCATGGGGATTTCCAGCGGAGGAAGGCTGGTCTCTGGCGACCAGCGCAAGCTTGCCACGGGGCCGGCCAGGCGTACCGGACCCTCCAATGTTTTGCAAAGGTCCTGGATGAACGGATTGGCCAATGCGGCATGGACGGGGTCGAAGGGCACCAGCACCACCCCGGGCCCTGTGAGCAAGGGTCTGGGCTTGGAGGGCTGGCTCACGGTGGAATCAATCGCCTTGGTGACCTGCCGCAGATACCGGGTTCGCTGCCACCAGGAAATCAAGCTTGCTCGACCCAATGTTCCTCTCCTCACTTCCCGGTGGCGTACAGGGACAGCACAATGGTATAAACGAGATCGGTAAACATACATTTGACCCCATAGCGGAGGAATCTGGTGGGCGTTTTCCTTCAGGCGGCTGCGGCTATCCTGTGGATCGTTGGCACGAGCGGCTGGCTCGTTGGCGGGCGCCAGATCCCTGGTCTGACTCCCAACATCGGGTTGTTGCTGTTCGGCGCCCTATTGGTCGGCTGTACAGCCGTGGCCACCTTCTTGCGTCCTTCACTTCGAAAAGCAGGCGCGTTCGGATTCCTGTTTTCCGCCGGGGCTCTTCTTGCGCAACTCCTGCTGGTCCCCACGGAGTCGACTTGGCTTTTGATTTCGCTCGGTGCTTGGCTGGTGCCGCTCCTCCCGCTTTCCGACCCCAAGAAGGATCGATTCCACATTTTGGCAGGCGCCATCGTCTTGTTGGCAAGTCCACTTTTGGTGGGTCACCTGGCGTTGTGGGGACCCATCCAGATCCCGATGATCGATTCCAAACTCCACTTTGCCCAGGTGGCGATCTGGTTGTTGGTCTTTTTGTTTGTCCACTACTCGTTCCATCAAGCCTCCACCCCACGAGGTCGGATGGAGGCGTCGCCTGGTGCCGGCCGAGGAGGCCTGAGCATTTCCGAAGTTCCGGTGCCGTCGGCGTCCTCTTCAGGGATCCTGCAAATTTCGCAGGTCCACAACCCGGCCTCGATGTCTTCGACCTCGGCTTCCATGTCGGGGATCCACAATCGACCGCAGAGCCTGCCAAGCCAGGGCTTGCCAAGTGCAACCCAAGATCCCCGCGCCTCCACGGCCATTCCTCGCCAGAGGGTCCAAGGGGCCTGGGACGAACCGGCCATGTCCTCCTCCGGCGACGACATCGACCCTTCCGCTTCGCAGGTTCTGTCGCGATCCATCCTCTCGGAACAGGACGACCAGGCCCGTCAGCAGATGTCGCGCTTGTTGGGGCCGGTTGTGCATCTCATGCACAAGGTCTTCCGGTCGTATTCCTCCTTGGGGTTCCTGGTGGATCCGGTCAGTGGCGAATTGTTGCTGGACGCCAAGTTCGGCAAAGGGATGGTGCTGCCTGACGCGCGCATCGTTCCTGGATTCCGGTTGCTGGGAAATTCCCTGCGCTCGGGATTGTTGACTGGCGATGTGGCCAATTACGGCGAATCTCCGGAGTATTACCCGGAAGGCGAACGGGTGCTTTCGCTGATGGCCTTGCCGGTGCGAAACGAGGACACGGGCGATCTCCAGGCGCTGTTGGTGGTGGACCAAAAGGTCGGGCGGGCCTTTTCGGATGAACATTATCTGTATTTCAAGCGCTTCGCCAGCATCGCTTCGGCCCTGGTCACCGTGCAATCGGCGCGCACGGCCATCCAGCGCCAGGCTACGATCACCAACACCTTCTACGACATCCAGTCGCGCCTGACCCGCCATCTCAAGCCGGATGATCTTCTGGCCGTGCTCGAATCCTCCTTGCGGACGCTGTTTCCGTTGGAACGATTGACGGTCAGTTTGTGGAACCCCGCCAAGCAGTTGGCCCAGATCCAATTGTCCACGGGGATCGTGCCACTTCCCCAGCTTGGCTCCTATTTCGACCCCTCCGATCCCGCCTCCGTTTGTGGGGCGGTGTTCCGCACGGGACGAGAAGTGTTGTCGCGGGATTGGCAAGACGGAGCCCGAGCGGTGTTCGAATCGCGGATGGATGCCGAAGTTGGCTGGCGAGGCCAGGAGATCATGGGTGCGCCCTTTCTCAACGACGACCGCCAATGCTTCGGGGTGCTGACGCTGGAATCCACGGCACCTGGCTCCTACCAGGAGCTCGACACCAAGCTTCTGGCGGCCATCGCCTCCATCGCCGCGGGAGCTTTGACGCGCGCTCGCATGTACCAGGAGATGGAACGGCTGGCCACGATCGACGGCCTTACCCAAGTCCCCAACCATCGACATTTCCAGACCTTGCTCAACCAACAACTCGAGGTCGCTTCCCGGTATGGCCAGCGGATCGGGCTCATGTTGTTCGATATCGATCACTTCAAGGTGTTCAACGACACCTATGGCCACGCCATCGGCGACTTGGTGCTCAAGGAGGTCGCTCGTTGCGTGGGAACCGCCATCCGCTCCAGCGACATGCTGGCACGCTATGGCGGCGAGGAATTCGTGGTGCTGATGCCCCAGGCCGAGGTGGCGGGCGCCATGCAAAGCGCGGAACGTGTCCGCGCGGCGGTGGAGAACATGGCCATTCCCCACGAAGGCCGGATGCTCAAGGTCACCATTTCCATCGGCGTGTGTCTGTTTCCGGAGATGGCTTCGGTCAAACAGGACTTCATCGATGGCGCCGACAAGGCCATGTACTTCTCCAAGAAGAGCGGTCGCAATCGCGTGACGCTCTACGGCCCCGAATCCGAAGCGCTTGCCCAGCAGAAGGAAGCCGTCGGAGGGCACTGAGTCCGTTCGCGTCCCAAGCCTCATGTTCCGGCCCTCTCCGCTGGACAAGCCGCAATCGAGGATGATAGAATCACTTACGGAAGATTTCTGTCCGGATTCTCTGGACAGAAATTGAAATCCGGAGGCGATTTGCCGTGACCACCATGCGACGGATTGGGACATTGGATCTGACGTTGGGCACGCCGTTGGATTTCGATCTGTTCGACTCATCGGGCCGCTTGCTCCTGCGCCGAGGTCAGATCGTCGCCAACACCGCGATGGTGGACGAGTTGGTTCGCCGCGGTGCCAGTCGGTATTCGCTGGAATCCGACGAGGCCGGCATGAAGCGCCTCTACAAGCGAAACGCATCGCTTCCCGCCTTCGACTCCCTCACCGAAATGCTGGCCAACCTCCAACGCATCCTGCTGTTGGCTCCCAATCCTGCGCATCTGCAGGAGAGCATCATGGCGTTGGCAGGTGGGCTTTTGGAGCTTTGCACGCAGGAGCAGGACGCTGCCATCGCCTCGATCGCCTTGGGGGCATGGACAAACCACTCGGTCAAGCACCAGCTGGACACCGCCATCGCCGCGGAGGCGGTCGCCAAGGCGATCGACATGCCGCGCGCCGCGCGCCAGTCCTTGGTGTGCGCCTCCCTGACCATGAACATGTCCTTGTTGGATCTCCACGAAACCTTGAATCAACGAAATGGCCCGATCCAAGACGGGGAGCGCGCGGCGATGCAAAGCCACCCCCAGGCCACCTTCGAGATTCTGCAAGCGGCAGGGGTTCGGGACCAGGAATGGCTGGACGCGGTACGCTACCACCACGAATCGATCGATGGATCAGGCTACTTGGGAATGGTGGGGGATCAAGTTTCATTGGCTGCCCAGGTTCTGCGGATCTGCGACATGTACACTGCGCGTGTGACACGTCGCAACTGGGCGGCGACGGAAAAATCCAATCTGACGTTGGTGGAAATCCTCCGTGGGCTCGGGAAGTTCGTTCGGGCGGATGTGGCGACCTCGATGGTGAGAGCCTTGGGCATTTTCCCTCCTGGAAACCATGTGCTCCTGGAAAACGGAGAAATCGGGGTGGTCATTCGCCGTGGCAAGGACGCCAAGTCGCCGGTGGTGGCCAGTTACATCTCGCCGTCCGGCTTGCCCTTGGGGTGCCCCATCCATCGGGATACCTCGGTGGACCAGTTCCACTGCGTCGCGATCGTCGATCCACCGAAGGCGGATGTTCAATTGTCGCCCAAGGCCTTGTGGGGATTGAGGGAGCGGCTGGAGTCGGGCTCGTCGCTTCGCTAACACATTGTCGCGCCTTGTTTTCTGTGAACTCCTGCTACATTCATGGAGGATCGTTTCCAGAAGGCAGGGGATCATGAATTGCCGTTTCTCACCCGCATTGGCTGCTCTTCTCCTTTTCCCGATTTTTGGGAACGCGGCCTCGCCGGTATCTCTCCACGGGAAGCTTTCCATCCGCGAGGGTGGCCTGGTGGGAGAATTCACCGGCAAGAAGGTGCGTCTGGTCGGCATGTCGTTGGGCAACCTTGGCGCCGAGGACGAATCCTCGCACTGGAATCGCTCCGTTGTGGATTGGTTGGCCACCGACTGGGGGTGTTCGGTGGTGCGCGCCAGCATGGATATCAGCCAGATATCGGCTCTCGAAGCATACCGGAACAATCCGAATCTCTCGAAGGCCAAGATCCATCAGCTCATCCAGGGAGGGATCGAGCGGGGGATCTACGTGGTGGTTTCCTGGCACGAAGACTCGCTTTCCGATCATCCGGACGAGGCAAAGGACTTCTTCGAGGAAATGGCCATGGTCTACGGGAACAAGCCCAATGTGCTGTTCGAGCCGTACGACGGCCTTTCCGGAAAGGATTACGACTGGAACCGGCTTCGCAAGTTGCATGAGGAGATCCTTGCGGTGATTCGTTCCCACAGCTCCAACGTGGTGATTGTCTCCACTCCCCGTCTCAGCCGGGAATCCGATGCGGCCCTGGCCTCTCCTCTGGTGGATGCCAATGTGCTCTACTCCCAACGGTTGGATCTGCAATCCGACGACAAATTGGAACGCGAGCGGGTGCGGAAGGTGACCGACGCCAAGCTGCCCGTGTTCGTCAGCCAGCTTTCCACCTCGTCGGCCGCCGAGGCCAAGACGGATATTCCCAAGGCGAGTCGCTGGAAGGATTTCCTGGATACCTTAGGGGTCTCGTGGTGTGGGTGGTCGATTTCCAAAGGGCGCGAAAGTTCCGCGACCTTGGTCTCTTCCGCCTCGCAGGACGGCTCGTGGTCGGCCACGGATCTGACCGCCAGTGGAGCCTATTTCCGGTCTGCCCTGCTCGCCGACATCCCCTCGCGCGCGCGCTACGATACGCTCGTCGTGCCCGGCAAGATCGATGGGCGGGCGTTTTCCATCGTTGCATTCGATCACGCGTTGCGCGCCGGCACCGGTGGTCGTGTCCAGTTGGACCTGCTCCCTGGATCGTGGGCCCAATATGTCATCGCCTCGCCAACTTCCCAGACTGCCAGACTTCTCGTGCGGGCCTCGGTCTCCAGCGTGGGCACCTTGATCGCCAAGTTGGATGGCAAGGACGTCGCCCGCTTTACGGTCACGCCTGGAAACGATGGCCCCTCAGCGGTGGCCCTGGCCACGGATTCCATTCGCTTCGAGGCGGGAACCCAACTCCTTCGGTTGGAATGGACCAGTGACGACACCGGCCGGTTGGTGGTGGACCAATTGGAGACCGACCCTCGCGAATCTCCGGTGAATCGCAAGGGACCGGTCCCTGCCAAGTGGAACGTGAAGTCCACATCCAACGGACTCGAGATCGGACTTTCCGCCAACGCGCAACCGGTGGAAATCCAGGTCGCGGACCTGCGCGGACGGATTCTGGCGGAGCGGATCCTGACAGCGCCCGTCTCGCTGATTCCTCTCCAGGACCGCGGCGTGCTGGTGATCCGCGCGAAGGATGCGCACGGATCGGCCAGCTGGACGCTGATGCGCTAGAGCGGACCACCCCGAGATCGAGTGGTCAAGCTAGCGCCGCCAGCTGGTAAACAGGTTTACCGCAGCTCGCCCAAGGTCCGCATCTGGACCCAGTTTTCCATCAGAAGGAACTCAGGAGGCGTGACGGGAAGCGTCGATCCATCGGACTTGATGACGAAATTGTTGCCGAAGGCAGCGCCGATGGCGTTGAGTGCCGGTTGATCAAATTGGAAGGTTGTAAGGTACGGCTTAGCCGTGTTGGGATTGTTCCCGGAATTGATGGTGAATTTTATGCAACGTGAAGAGTTCTTGGTGTCCGGATTTGGTCCCACGACATGAACTGCGCCGCGGAATGTCAAATCGGTCTCTGGATTCCAGGTAATATCCTCACACTTTGCCGCGTCGTAACGCACATAACCTGTAAATTCGACGGGAAGGCTGGGATTCGTGGTGTGGCGTGGACTGAATCCCGCAAAAATCTTATTCGGTCCACTGCCATAGACAAAAATCACATTTTTTGGATTCGAAGGAGTCGAATTTCCATCCGTTGTCGGCCATGGTTGACCTGAACCGCTCATGTCCTTGGCGGCATAGAACAAGAACTTCCCTTTTAGTTTTGAGGTTTCCGTTCCGCTCTTATCCCATCCCCATTCGGGCCCGGCCAGTAGAACAATGAAAAAACCGTTATGGAAATTTGTTCCGCCTGCTAATTTATTCGCATCATAAGCTTCTTGAATGGATCTTCCACAAATTTTGGCTGCCTCTTTGCAGCTGGTGCTTGCCGTGGCCGTCCAGGCTTTGCTGAGGGCGGTACCATCCGTGACCCAGTCCAGGGTGGGCTCGCGATCGTTCACGTCGCTGGGCGGAAGGCTTTGAGTTAGGTCTTGGGGCGATTTCGGCGTGATGGCTGGGTCGGAGTCGAAACCCTCGGTAGTGGTGGCTGGGGATAGGTTTGCGGTGGGGGGCAGAACCCCGAGATAATTGACATAGTTGCCTTTCACAAAAAAATTCGACACATTGTTCGAATTGATGACATGGGCGCCGTTGGTCTGAACACTATCACCCAAAGCGCCCAGTGTGAAATTCGTTGATCCGATCCATGAATCGAAAGGAAATGTGCCGCTCCCGATACGGATTCCATCTGAGACCCGGGAAATGGCCCAAGTGGCGACTGGATTGGACACGGGCGTATTTTTAATGGAGCTTGTCGCGCTTGCTGAGCGAGCCACGAGCTGGCCCCAACTTCCAACACCGGCGAACGTTTGTGTAAGGCCGAGGGAGGCCAGTTCAAGCCGATTGGTGACATCCAGAATGAAGGGAGCCGCACTCGAGCCGCTCAGCTTGCGAATGAATGCCGAGCCATTGACGCGGATCCAGGAATCCGTACCCATGACCAGTTCGCCGTTGGGGACGTAAAAAATGGCGTCCGTCACTCCAACTCCCGTGCCAATATCGATGAATTCTTTTTGTAGTGATGTGAATCCCGGGTTTCCTAATACATAAAGCGATCGAAAGACAGATATCTTTGTGCCTGTCGATGCATACTCGAGATTTTTCGTGACCACAAGGTTTTGCTTGAAATTCACCGCGCCTTTTACGCTGTGCATTAAAAAATTGCCATTGATGTAAACATCTTTATCGACGCTGAAGGTCCCCAGATCATCCCAAGTGAAGTCCCCATACACTCGCAATCCGGCATTTTGAATGATTACATCCTTGACGGATCCATTGAGGTGAGTGTTGTTTCCAAAGTACGCATTGCCATCAATGATATTGATCGTATTGTTCCAGTCGCCGCCGCCGCTAACATAAAATGGGTGCGTAATCGGCAGGGTGGCCTGATTGGCGCTCATTCGGATGTTTTTGATCTGGTAAACGCCCAGAATGGTCTGTTCGTCCCCTGAAAGGCTGGACCCGGTGGATCGCAAGGCGATGCGGGGCTCTTCGGAAGAAGAGGGCAAGCTGATTCCGGTGACCTCCACCTTGATCTTGGAATCGGACCCGGGAATCTGGAACATTCCCGGGTCGGTGGTGGTCAGCGCCACCTTGGCGGCAAGGTCAAATTGCAGGTACAAGGGCACGAAGGGGCCGGTGGTGCTGGCGTATACGGTCTTGTCCTGCCAGCTTTTCAGGATGGCCAGCAGGTTGTCGGGGTCGCGCGTGAGCTCGTTCTGGGCGTACACCAAACCAGCGTAAGCGGCGGCCTCGCGTTGTTTGATGTCCAGCACATTTCCGCTGGCGGCGTTGTCGCGTTGGGCAATCGTGATGGCCGCCACACCCAATACGGTGAAGACCACCATCAGGGAGAGGACCGCGAAGATGGCCATGCCCTGGCGCGAGGCGGGGCGTTTAGAATTTTCCATTGTTGCCTGCCGGGTAATGGTGGTCCAGAAGGACGCGGATGGAGGAGTCCGTCGCGTTGAATTCCCCAACTGGGGCGGAAGAGGTTTGCTGGTAATTGGCCAAACCGGTGAATTTGCTGTAATAGTCTCTCTTGTCCGCAGGGGCACGTGTCAGCACCTGCACACGAACGCTCTTGACCCGACTCCAATCGTCGGTGTTCATGTTCGATGGATTCTTGAGCCAGGTAGAATCGGAACCTAACCGTACGGAGAGTGCGTTGAAGCCCTCGATGGTCAGCTTCCCGGTGGAATATCCGGAAAGCCCGATTTGGTATTTCTCAGAGGCAGGAACCACCAAATCCGCCTCCACCAATTGTCCAAATGCCGTGGATGCATCCGTCGGTCGAGTGAGGATTGGGAGGATCACATCGTTTTTCCCGGATTTGGAATAGAGTCCGATCTTCACAAACGAGGCGGGGGCATTGTCCTTCAAGTCCTTGAGCAGGGGCGCATCCGCGTCTTGGATGATAAACCGCAAGCGCCACGTCTCGCCGATCGAGAGGTCTTTTTCTTTGGAGAGGTAGCTCCAGACGCCAGCGACATCGAGTTCGTCTGTTCTGGCGGCGGCGTGGGGTGTCACGGTCACCGCTGTCTTCGTCCAGTTGGCGCCGCCAGGGCAGCAAGAGTCTGCAGCGGCCAAAAGCACCTTGCCGGATTTGGAAATCCCCGAGGCGCTCAACTGCAACTGGAACACGTCCACATTCTTTCCCACCATCGTCGCGTTGGGCTTTGAATTCAGCGACGATCGCGTGGCTCCTTCGTAACGCATCAGCTCGCCGTTCACCACCACATAGCGCGTCCATCGGGTCGAAAAGCAGGTGGCTCCAGTGGTGGCATCCACCTTGGTCGGGAAGGCGAGGTCCAGGGTGTCGTTTCCGCCCGAGTTCCCATCCATGGCCACGATGGAAGATTGACGGAGGACATCGATGGCTTCTGTGCACGCGGGTTTCACAGAAAGCATTTCCAACGGCCGAGTGGGAGCTGTGGAGATGTTCATGGTCACCCCGAACCCAGCGGCGCGCAGTTCCGATTCCAAAATCTTCAGGCCATCGCGGGCTGCGGTCTGGGATTGTACGCGGGAGCGGATGTGGATCATGTTGGAGTTTTCGTCCCGTAGGATGCTAACGGCAAAACCCACCACCAAGCCAGCCAAAAACAGCGCGATGAGCAGCTCGATCAGGGTGAGTCCCTTTTTCATGGCATCGCTCCTTGCAATTCGATCTGATGCGGGGTGGAGCCTTGATGCCAAAGCACGCGCACCGTCAGAACCCCCGCCTTGCCGGCCACAGCAGGATAATCCAGCATCCACATCCACGTGCCGCCGGCAACCCCGACAGTCACAGGAAGAGCCGGACTCGTCCAACTGTTCAGGGCCTGGTTCTTCATCAGAACCGTGCGTCCCAGCGAGCGCAATGAATCGATCCGCGATTCGGCGAACTGGGAGCCCTGCTCCACGGCGTACGAGCTGACCTGCGAGGATTTCGCACCCCGGAACATGGGAGTGAGCCCGGTGACCACGATGCCCAACAGAACGATGGCCACCAAGACCTCCAAGATGGTGAATCCGCGGGTTCTCATCGTTTCTGGCTCCAATCTGCGGGCAATGTCGGTGACTTGGCTGAGGTCCAGAGGGTGGGATTTTTGGAGGAATTCTTGGCCATCCTGATCGTCCACTTTTCCTGGACCTTGGATTCGGACGACTCCAAATAGACAGCTCCGTCTTCAATGTCGGAGGGCATACGGGGCATGTTCCGGGCGCAGATTGCCACACTGGACTTATCTGGTGAGGGAGCTTTCCAAGAGGTCACTCCCTGGTAGGTCCCGTCGAAATCGCAGCAAATTGATGAAGGTCCGCAATTCAGCGCTCCTTTCGCAAAGCCACCCGAGGGTTTCGCCGTGTCTGTCGGGCCTGTGCTTGGAGAAAACACCTGGACCGTGCGCGCCAGAGAATCTATCAAGACCAGGGGCTCGCCGTTGTCTATCTCTCCGTTTGCGTTCTGATCTAGATACACTCCGATTTCAGGAAGGCCACCAAGCCGCACCAGGAGCGTATCGCCGCGTTTTTCCGATTCCAGCCGCGCCCAGGAAAGGATCTGGTAAAGCTTCTGGGCCGACGAGCGCAACTCCGCTTGGCGCTGGAAACTATCGAACTTGACATAGGCAAGGCCGGCAACGATGCCGAGGATCACCAGGACAACCATCAGTTCGAGTATGGTTACGCCCCGCGTTCCAGGTGTGGCCAGAGGTCGGGCTTGGGGGTTGGACATGGAGGCCTCCATCCTTATCAAGTTACTTCGAGACTGCCACCAGGGGCGTAAAACGTAGGGCCATCATGCTCCGTGAACGCTACGTGGATTCTGCCTTGTACAAATTGTCTCATTTTCGCTTGCGCACAAGGGAAATATGAACGTCAATTTTTGGGTGCCAATCGTCCGTGCGCGACAGGGCGGTGCTTGTTCCGGGGCCAGATGAGATGGAACTTGCACTGGAGTGGACTCGTCGAGTTTCTGAAACCGACTCCGTCGAGCCAGTGGGAAGCTGGTCTTGCCTCCATGTGTGGAGATCGGCAAGCGAGATTTCAGGGGCTGGTTGCAAGATCTGTGTGATCTCCCTTCGCTTCCTTGGCAAGGAATTGCTACTATTCCCACACTCTTCGCGTTCGGCTAGGGCGTCTACGCCACCGGACCGCGTCGTTTCACCAATGCGCCCATGGGAGACAGATTGGCCAGGTTCCATTCCTTCGAGATGCCCTCCACCGAAAATCGCACGCGCGTCAACGACATGATCCGCATCCCCGAGGTGCGACTGGTCGGAGCCGACTCTCAGCAGATCGGGGTGGTTCCTACGCACATCGCCAAGCAGATGGCGCAGGAGCAAGGGTACGACTTGGTGGAGGTGGCCCCCATGGCTCGCCCCCCGGTGTGCCGCATCATGGACTTCGGGAAGTACCGCTTCGAGATCGCCAAAAAAGAAAAGGCCTCGAAAGCCAAGCAGCACATCGTGAAGGTCAAGGAGATCAAGTTCCATCCCCGGACCGACAAGAACGACTACGAATACCGCCTCAAGCACGCCATCGAGTTTCTGGAAAAGGGCTGGAAGATCAAGGCTTCCGTTCTGTTCCGTGGACGCGAAATGGCTCACATGGATTACGGCCGTCGGCTTTTGGACCAGATGGTCCGTGACCTGGAAGACCAGGCTGTCGTCGAGCAAGCCCCTTCCATGGAAGGACGCTCGCTCGGTCTGCTCCTGGCGCCTTCGCGGAAAAAAGCCAAGACGGAAGCTGCTCCCGACGCCAAGCCGGAGCCGACCAAGCCAGAACTGAAAGCGGCGCCGGCGGAAAATTGACGCCGTTGCCCTCAACACTTTCCAAATCAAAACCAAACCCATCACCAGAGGTCGATCGCGATGCCTAAGATGAAGTCCCTCTCCAGCGCGAAGAAGCGCTTCCGGGTCAAGAGCTCCGGAAAGGTCAAGTGCAAGCAGACCAAAATGCGCCACTTGCAGAAGAACAAGAGCCAGAAGCTCAAGCGCAACCTGCGCCAAGGCGACTACGTGGACGCTTCGGATCGTCATCGCATTGACGTCCAGCTTCCTTACGCGTAAATTTCGCCGCTCTCCATATCACGAGGTAAATTGAAATGCCTAGAGCGACACAGCGGGTTCCGTCCCGCAACCGCCGCAAGAAGATCATTGCTGCCGCCGCCGGATACTTCGGCCGCAAGAAGAACGTTTTCAAGCTCGCCAAGATGGCCGTGGATCGTGCTCGCCAGTACGCCTACCGCGACCGTCGCGACAAGAAGGGTCAGGCTCGCCGCCTGTGGGTCGTGCGTATCAACGCCGCCGCTCGCATCTGCGGGACCACCTACAGCCGCTTGATCGCCGCTCTTCTCAAGGCACAGATCGAACTCGACCGCAAGGTCCTGGCCGATCTCGCCGTCTCCGACATGGCCGCTTTCAAGCGCGTCGTCGAGGTCGCGAAGGTCGCCTAATGAATCCGCTTGACGAAGTCCGGTCCGCCTGGGCTTCGCTCGCGTCCGAGATCAACGCAGCCGGTGAGCAACAACTTGCCGAGCTGCGTTCTCGTTTCTTGGGCAAAAAGGGCGAAATCTCCGGCCTCATGCGTCATCTGGGAGCACTTCCAGCCGACGAAAAGCCCACGTACGGAGCCGCCGTCCAGGCCTTGCGCCAGATGGTGGAATCGACCTTGGATCGCTTCCAGGAACAGTTGCGATCAGGTGCCCTGCAGGCGCGTCTGGAAAACGAGCGACTGGATCTGTCGCTTGCCGGCGACCGATCCGAACCGGGAACGCTCCATCCTCTCCTGGCCTTGCGCGATGAGATCCTGGATCTGTTCGTGGGGATGGGCTTCGAGATCGCCGATGCGCCGGAAATTGACACCGAATGGTTCAATTTCTCCGCGCTGAACATGCCCGACGACCACCCCGCCCGCGACATGCAGGACACATTCTTCCTGGAAAAAGAGGCTCTGAAGGATTCTGTCGTGTTGCGCACGCACACGTCCAACTACCAGATCCACGCCATGCGTGATCGGAAGCCGCCGTTTCGCCTGCTCCACTGCGGGCAGGTCTACCGCTGCGACGCGGACGCGACCCATGCTCCCATGTTCTGCCAGGTGGAAGGACTGGTGCTGGACCAGGGCATTTCATTCGCCCACCTGAAAGCCACCATCTACACCATGGTCCGGGCCTTGTACGGACAGGGAGCCGTGTTGCGGTTCCGCCCCAGCTTCTTCCCGTTCACCGAGCCCTCCGCCGAGATGGACGTGGATTGCCGTTCGGTGGGACTGGATCGCGACGGTTGGATGGAGATCGGCGGCTGCGGAATGGTGAACCCCAATGTGTTGGTCAACGGTGACATCGATCCGGAATCCTTCCAAGGCTTCGCTTTCGGATTCGGCCTGGATCGCATGGCCATGTTGCGCCACGGCATCAAGGACATCGGGCTTCTGACCGCAGGCGACATGCGTTTTCTGCGGCAATTCAAAGGATTGGCGTAAAGACCATGCGCGCACGCAAACGACGCCCCTGGCTGTGCTGGCCTATGCCGGAAATTGTCGGAGAATCCGCATCCCGAACCCGGGAAAAGGCCCGGCTCGGGGTCGCGACCAGCATGGAAGACGGCTATTCTCCCGCCACGGTGTTCGTCCTGCCCGCTTCCCAAGACCTCCGCGAGGCCATCCGTGCTTCCCGGCCGATGCGTAAGACCCAGGCATCCCAAGATTTGTCGCCAAGGAAAATACCATGAAGGCGAGCTTGAACTGGCTGAAACGACTGGTCGACCTCACCGAGACTCCATCTGAGATCGAAGCGCACCTGACGGCCGTGGGCCTCGAGGTGGAGGAGTGGTGCGCGGTCCATGAACTTCCCGGGGTCGTGGTGGGCGAAGTTCGCCGCTGCGAGAAGGTGGAAGGCACCAAGCTTTCGCAGTGCGTGGTTTGGGATGGCGCCAACGAACTTCCGCTGGTCTGCGGGGCGCCCAACGTGCGTGCCGGATTGAAGGTGGCCCTGGCCACAGTGGGTTGCGTCCTTCCCGGCGGTTTGGAGATCAAGCCCGCCAAGATCCGCGGCATGGAATCGCAGGGGATGCTCTGTGCCGACGACGAACTGGGTCTGGGCGAAGGCCACGAGGGGATTTTGGAACTGGATCCCGCGCTTCGTGCGGGAGAATCCTTCTCCAAGGCCACGGGCATCGCCGACGTCTTGTTCGAAATCAACGTCACCCCCAACCGCCCCGATGGCACCGGTCATCTGGGCTTGGCTCGCGAGCTGGCCTTGCGTTTGGGCAGGCCCTTGCGCAATCCCCTGGAAGGTGTGAACCTGCCTGCCGCTTCTGGACCAGCCACGGTGCCGGTCAGCATCGAGGCGGGATGCGGATGCACCCGCTACGTGGGACGCTCCATCCGCGGCGTCAAGGACGGCACCTCGCCGGCTTGGATGCAAAACCTCTTGCGGACCGTGGGCCTGCGGTCCATTTCCGCGTTGGTGGACATCACCAACTTCGTGCTGCTGGAAATCGGCCAACCTCTGCATGCCTTCGACCTCGCCAAGTTGCGCGGGGGCAGGCTGGATGTGCGCGGCGCCAAGGCGGGCGAGACCCTCACCGTGCTGGATGGACGGAATCTGACGCTCCAGCCCGGCGATCTGGTGATCGCCGACGCCCAAGGCCCGCAGTGCCTGGGCGGCGTGATGGGCGGAGCCGATTCGGGCGTGTCCGCCACCACCACCGAAATCTTCCTGGAAACCGCCCGGTTCGTTCCCGCTTCGGTCCGGTTCCTGGCCCGTCGCACCCAATGCGCGTCGGACAGCTCCTACCGCTTCGAACGCGGCGTGGACCCGTTTGCGACCCGTGCGGTCTCCGATTACGCGACCTCGCTGGTCCTTTCCATCTGCGGGGGGACTTCCGAGGACGTACAGGATCTGTCCACTTCCGAGCACCCGACCGGAAAATCGCGGGTACGGCTGCGGAATTCCCGCGTCGCGAGCCTCTTGGGCATGGATGTGCCCACGGCCACCGTCAAGCAGCTCCTGACAGGAATTGGTTGCCGCGAGGTGGCCACCGAATCCGACGCGGTCGTTTGGGAACTCCCCGGCTGGCGTCCCGACATCTTCGGCGAAGCCGACCTGGTGGAGGAAATCGCGCGATTGGTGGGATACGACAACATCCCCACCGCCTTCCCTTCCTTCCCGGTCGCCGCGGTGCGCCTGCCCGCCAAGGAAAAATGGACCCGACGCATCCGCCGGGCCTTTGCCTCGCGCGGTTTGGCGGAAACGCTTTCCATGCGCTTGGCCGCCCAAGCCGATCAAGACCGTTTGCGGTTGGATCCTGCCGATCCGCGCGCCAAGCTGGTGGCCCTGGTCAATCCGCTGTCGGATGAAACCGCCTGCCTGCCGCGCTTGGCCGTCGCCAACCTTCTCAAGGCCGCCGTTCGCAATGCGCGTCGCCAGGAACGCTCCGTGCGTCTGTTCGAATGCGGCAAGGTGTTCGGGCGCGATCTGCCGGAATCCTTTGCGAACCATCGGACCACCGGAATCGGCGAAGCCAGCCGTCTGGCCGGACTGGTGACCGGGCCCTGGAGCGATCGTTCCTGGACGGGTACGGAGACGGATTCCGACCTATGGAAGGCCAAGGGAGTGTTGGAAGGAGCTCTGCTGGAGCTGGGCCTTGTGCCCGCTTTCGCCCAAGGTACCAAGGAGCCGTTCCTCCACGATGGCCGCCAGGCGCGGGTTTCGGTTGCAGGGCGCGAGCTTGGGTACTTCGGGGAAATCCATCCGCTGGTCCAGGAAGACATGGGACTGAAAACTCCCGTCCATGTCTGGGAACTGGATCTGGATGCGTTGGTTGGCTTGCTGGACGGCGCTTCGGCAGCCCAGTCGGTGCGCATCGGCGACTTCCCGGGCACAAGCCGCGAGCTCAATGCGGTGGTGGATCGTCTTCGGCAGGCCTCGGATGTCGTGGATGCCGTCTGCGCTCTGGACGTGGCCAAAAACGAGCTGGTGGAGTCGGTGAAACTGGTGTCGGTCTACGAAGGCGCCGGTGTGCCGCAGGGCCACAAGGCGGTTTTGGTGCGTGTTTCCTATCGCTCCGCCGACCGCACGCCCACCGACACCGAGGTCAACGCCATCCAGGACGGAATCCGCCAAGGAATCTCGTCGTTGGCCGGTTTCGCGCTGAAGTAGCCCTAGACTGAAAAAGGCGATCGTCATCGGAGCTTCCGTCGCCAGCGCGGTACTGTGTTTCGCGACGGTCTTCCGGTTCGGATCGGAGCTTCTGGCCGGGGCGGTGGTCGATCAGGCCCTGGCGCCCTTTGTCTGGATGTTGGACCGGATCTTTTAACCCCATCACGGTGCTCCATACAAGGGTTGGGGTTTCGGTGGCAACAGTCTGTTGTTTCATGGTTGTTTCAAACGCGTTGCTTTCCGCGGATCGCAGGTAAGTTTCCGGACGCCAAGATCCGAGATTCATCCGTTCATGGAGAGCGAAAAAGCATGTTCAAGCTGATTCCCACCGACGAAAAGTTCTTCGACATGTTCAGCCAGTCGGCTGATCTGTTCCTCAAAGGCGCCGGCCTCCTGCGCGAGATCGCCCGCGACAACTCCTTGTTGAAGCCCAACGCCATGAAGCTGGAGCGCTTGGAGCACGACGCCGACCAGATCACCCACGAGGTGCTGGTGCGTTTGGATCGCAGCTTCATCACCCCCATCGACCGCGAAGACATCCACCGTCTGGCGTTGTCCCTGGACGATTGCATGGACACCATGGAAGCGGCCACCGACCACATGGTGCTGTACGGCATCAAGGAAACCACCGAGCCGGTGAAGTTCCTGGCCGAATACATCGAGTCCCAGGCCGCGCAGATCGTGGCCATGCTCCCGCTGGTCAAGAAGCTCAAGTGGGACCTGGTCCGCCCGTTCTGCATCGAGATCAATCGCCTTGAAAACGAAGCCGACCGCGTGACCCGCCAAGCCCTGGGCGATCTGTTCACACCGGGCATCGACGTGCTGGACGTGATCCGCTGGCGCGACATCTACGAGTTGCTCGAAGGCACCACGGACAAGGCCGAAGACGTCGCGGGAATCGTCGAAGGCATCGTCCTGAAGCACGGGTAACCGGCACATGCTTCTCACACTCCTCATCGTCGTTGTCATCCTGGCCTTGGTGTTCGATTACATCAACGGCATGCACGACACCGCCAACTCCATCGCGACGGTGGTGTCCACGCGCGTTCTTTCGCCGCGCAACGCCATCATCATGGCTGCCTCGCTGAACTTCGTGGGCGCGCTGTGGTCGGACAAGGTGGCCATGACCATCGGCAAAGGGATCGTGGATCCCTCGGTGGTCAACCAGACCACCGTGATGGCCGCTCTGATCGCCGCCATCACCTGGAACCTCATCACCTGGTACTTCGGAATTCCCTCCAGTTCATCGCATGCCTTGATCGGCGGCGTGATCGGCGCGGCCACCGCCAGCGTTGGAATGGGAAAACTTCACCCGGAAGGGATCATCAAGGTCGTCAAAGGCCTGATCTTCTCGCCGATCATCGGTGGAGGCATCGCGTTCTTGATCATGCTCGGCATCCTCTGGAGCTGTCGGAACGTGCCGCCGGGAAAGAGTAATCGATGGTTCAAAGCCCTCCAGATGGTCTCGGCCAGCATCATGGCCTTCAGCCACGGCATGGGGGATGCGCAAAAATCGATGGGCATCATCGTGATGGCCTTGCTGGCCAGCAATTACATGGATCCCAGCCACGTCTACCTTCCAATGTGGGTGCGGCTGACCTGTGGCATCGCCATGGCCCTGGGGACGGCTTCCGGAGGCTGGCGCATCATCAAGACGCTCGGGCACAAGATGATCAAGCTCCAGCCGGTGCACGGGTTCGCAGCGGAAGCGGCAGCTTCCACCGTGATCCTCACCGCGTCCTCCTGGGGCGTGCCGGTTTCCACCACCCATTCGATCTCGGGGGCGATCATGGGCGTGGGCATGACCCGGCGACTGAATTCCGTCCGGTGGGATGTGGCGGGCCAGATGGTCTTCGCCTGGGTCCTCACCATTCCGGCCACCGCACTGATCGCCTTCACTTCGCAAAAATTGTTGGCTTTGGTGCTGTAATGTCCTGATCGCTCTCCCCCCGACGGGAAGAGCTTGTGTTGCCAATGTGTTTCGTTGGTGTTTCGAAAGGTGGAGCGAGAGGTACATTTCCCTCCGCTCGACTGTTTCAGAACACCAACGAGGACGTTGTGCCCATGTTCAAACTGATCCCCACCGACGAAAAGTTCTTCGACATGTTCCGTCAATCGGCGGAATTGTTCCACAAGGGCGCCGGGCTTCTTCGCGAAATCTCCCTGGACTCTTCCCTGCTCAAGCCCAACGCGCTCAAGCTCGAGCGTTTGGAGCACGATGCCGACCAGATCACCCACGAGGTGTTGGTGCGTTTGGATCGCAGCTTCATCACGCCCATCGACCGCGAAGACATCCATCAGCTGGCCTTGGCCTTGGACGATTGCATGGACACCATGGAGGAGGCCGTCGACCACATGGTGCTGTACGGCATCACCACGACCACCCTGGAGCCGGTCAAGCATCTGGCCGAGTACATCGAGGCCCAGGCTGCCCAGATCCTGACCATGATGCCCCTCGTGAAAAAGTTGAAGTGGGATCTGGTCCGGCCCTATTGCATCGAGATCAATCGTCTGGAGAACGAAGCCGACCGCGTGACCCGCCAGGCGTTGGGTGATCTGTTCTCGCCGGGCATCGAAGTTTTGGACGTGATCCGCTGGCGCGACATCTACGATCACTTGGAAGGCACCACCGACAAGGCCGAAGATGTCGCGGGTATCGTCGAAGGCATCGTGCTGAAGCACGGCTGATCCGATGCCGACCGCACTCATCCTGATCGTCGTCCTGGCCTTGGTGTTCGATTGCATCAACGGCATGCACGATGCCGCCAACGCCATCGCGACCGGAATTTCCACACGGGCCATTCCCCCGCGCGCGGCGGTGATCGGCGCGGCTCTCTTCAACTTCCTGGGCGCGTTCGTTTCCACGGCCGTCGCCAAGACCATCGGTGGCGACATCGCCGACGCCACCATCCTCACCACGGCCACGGTGGCCTCCGCCCTGGTCGCGGCGATCGTTTGGAACATCTTCACCTGGGCCAAAGGCATTCCGTCCAGCTCATCCCATGCCCTCATCGGGGGAATCATCGGCGCGGCCGTGGCGGCCAAGGGATTCGTGGCGCTCAAGCCCGAAGGAATCTTCAAGATCCTCAAAGCCCTGGTTTTGTCACCGCTGATCGGGTTCGGGATCGGCTTTTTGGTGATGGTCGCGATGATGTGGATCTTCCGCAGAGCCACCCCCGGAAAGCTCAACCGCCGGTTCAAGGTGCTCCAATGGGGCTCCGCATCGTTTCTGGCCATTTCGCATGGCTCCAACGATGCGCAGAAATCCATGGGCATCATCGCCATGGCCATGGTGTCCGCGGGGATGATGGATCCCAAGAACATGTTCATCCCCCTGTGGGTCAAGATCAGCTGTGCAGCCGCGATGGCCATCGGCACCTCCTCCGGCGGATGGCGCATCATCAAGACCATGGGCGGCAAGATGATCAAGCTCCAGCCGGTCAACGGCTTCGCGGCAGAACTCACTTCGTCGGCGGTCATTCTTTCGGCCAGCACCATCGGGGTGCCGGTCTCCACCACCCATTGCATCTCCGGTGCGATCATGGGCGTGGGCTCCAGCAAGCGGCTCAGCGCCGTGCGCTGGGACGTGGCGGGCAAGATGCTGTGGACGTGGGTTCTCACGATCCCCACCACCGCGATCATCGGCTACGCGCTGGAAAGCGTGCTGGTCAAGTTCCTGTAGTTCAGGACGGAGGGGAGATCAGCCAATGAACAGCGCACCAACGAACCAACCCAAGAAAAAGGGCATCGCTGCCTGGAAGATCGTGGTGGGCATTCTTGGCGTCTGCGTGGCATTGCTCGGGCTCCTGGTGGTCGTGGTCGTGATCTTCGTTTCCACTCAGGAGGATTCCTTCATGAAGGATGCGGATCTCGCCCGTGAGCGGGGCACGTCCTTTGGGAAGACTCATGATCAACGGGAATGCGTGACAGATGTCCTTTCAAGGCTCGACTCTGCCGGTACACTGGAACAAGTGATAGACCGCATCTTTCTGGACGAGTGTCTTGCGGCCGCCCAGCCAAGCGACAATTTCTGCCGTGCAGTCCCGCCTAAGTCGGAATTTTTGGCCACGGTGAGCTGGCGACTCCAAGCTTGTACGGAATACGGCAAGCCAAGCAACGAGGACTGTGGGCGAACGATCGGGGAGATCCAGGAATTCTGCCATCCCAAGCCACGCAAGCCCGATTCGACACGGTCCGCGCCCTGACGGGCGAAGACGTTTTCTGTCTACCGCTTGCGGTGCGCCAGGGAAACGACCTTGGCCGTGAAGTCCTCCGGGTGGAAGGGCTTCAGCAGGGTGTCGAATTCCAGGTGGAGGTCCCGCGCGCCGATCTCCGGATCGCCGAACCCCGAAATGAACAGAACTCGCACCCCGGGGTAACGTTCCGCGATGTCGGCGGCCAGCAGGAACCCGGAGCGTTCGGGGAGCACGATGTCGGTCACCAGGACGTCCAGGGGGGCCTTGTTTTCCAGGAGTTCGAGAGCGTCCGTGGGGTTCTGGGTGGCCAGAACCTTGGCGCCGACTTCTTCCAGCACCATCTGCAAAAGCGGAATCAGCATGCCGTCGTCTTCGACGAGCATGATGGTCTTTCCGGCGAGTGGTGGCTGGTTCTTTGTCATGGCTCCATCATAGCGTAAACTTATTTCGCCACGATGGGAAGGGCGGAGGTGAGGATCGAATCGAGGGACGACCTCACGCGGTCCCCTTCCGGGGCGGATTCGTTGTGCAGATGGTGCCGGGCCGCCGGGTAGCGGAGAGTCGCCAGTGCCCCAAAACGCCGGGAAAACCATCGGTTTTGGTAGGGAACATCGACCGTTGCATCGAGATCACCCTGCAAAAGCACCCAGCGGGACGTCGCCCAGGCAGCGGTGTCGATCCGGTCGTTCCAGCGGCGGATGGCGCGAAGCCAGGATAAACCTGTTTGCCAGCCTTCCAACGGATCTTCCAGCAGTCTGCGTCGGAACACCGAATCCGAGCTGGACCCGATTTTCCGACTGCGTGCGAAGCGGTCGGTGACCAGCCCCGCAAAGGGATGGGCGAGTCCGATTTTGGTCCATCCCGCGTAGTGGATCAGAGGCGCCAAGAGCACGGACTGGACATATGGGTAGTCGGGGAGGGTGGCGCGATCCAGGACCACCGAACCTCCCAGCGAATGCCCGATCAGCGCCCATGGCAGCGGGACCCGACCTTTCATCGAGTCTTCGACGGCTTTCAGCGCTTGGGAGTATTCGGAGACCGAATCGATATCCATCCATCGACCGCCGCTGAGGCCGTGGCCGGGAAGATCGAAGGCCACCACCGCGAAGTTCTGCGCCACCCACCTCTGGATGTGCGGCGACCAGGTCCCGGAGTGGTTGTAATAACCGTGGACCAGAAACACGGTGCCCCGCGCATTGGCGGGGATCCATGCGTGGCAGGAAATCTCCTTGCTTCCCGACCACGCGACTCCCATGCGATGGACGGACGGCTCGATCGCCAATTGCTCCGTGTCCAGGTACTTGGCGAGTTGGGCAGGGGTCGAATCTCGTTGTACCGCGAAATCGCGGGGGAACCAGGCGGGAATGGCCAGGGCGTTTGCCGCGACCAGGAGCACGAGGCTCGCGAAGATGCCCGCGCCGCGCATCAGGCCAGCCACCTGGCCGCGTCGGCGGCGCCGTAGGTGAAGATCACGTCCGCACCGGCGCGACGGAAACTGACAAGACTTTCCAGCAGGCAGGACCGGTAGTCGATCCAGCCCTTTTCCGAAGCGGCGCGCAGCATGGCGTACTCGCCCGAGACATGGTAGGCGGCAAGCGGAAGGCTGGTGCGGTCGCGCAGCTCGCGCAGGATGTCCAGGTAGGGCAGTCCGGGCTTGACCATCAGGATGTCCGCGCCCTCGGCTTCGTCCAGATCCGCTTCCAGCAAGGCCTCGCGGCGATTGGCGGGATCCATCTGGTAGGTCTTCTTGTCGCCGCTTCTGGGTGCGGAGTCCAGCGCGTCGCGAAACGGTCCGTAGAACGCGCTCGCGTACTTGGCCGTGTAGGAAAGGATGCCCGTCTCGGTGTGTCCGGAGGCGTCCAGGAATGCGCGGATCGCCCCCACCCGGCCGTCCATCATGTCCGAAGGGCAGACGAAATCCGTCCCATGTTGGGCGTGGAGGGCCGCCATCCGCGACAGGATCTCCACCGTCTGGTCGTTGAGGATTCGCCCGGTGGAGTCCTGGAGTCCGTCGTGTCCATGGTCGGTGAACGGATCGAGCGCGATGTCCGTGAAGACCGGGAATTCCGGAAGCGCCTTCTTCAGCGCATCCAAGGCTCGCGGAACCAATCCCTTGGGATCAAGGGCCGCCAGGGCGTCCGATGTCTTCGCGGAGTCCGCCGTGACGGGAAACAGCGCGAGCCCCGCCAGGCCGAGATCCGACCATTCGCGGGCGCGCTCCACGAGGTCGGGCACGCCCAGGCGGTGGCATCCCGGCATCGATTCGATGGGTTGGGCGCCGGACCCTTCGCGCACGAAGCAGGGCATCACCAGATGACCGGGGGCGATCGAGGTTTCGCGGACCATGGAGCGGATGGCCGGGGTTCGGCGGTTTCTCCGCATGCGGCGTGGAAGTTCCATGACAATACCTGTCAGAGGATGATCTGGAGGGAGGGTTGGGGGAGGAGGCGCAACAGTCCGCCGTCCAGTCGGGAAGGCAGCAGCGGAAGCCGCTGGAGCACCCACTCGGAAGTGCCGTTGGTGCCTTCCGAAGGGTCGTCGTAGCCCCAGCGTTCGAAACCGGCCAGCTGCACGTCCAGGCAGAGGTGGCTCAGGATCCTGCCGTCGGGACGCCAGCGCACCCCGAAGCCCGATGCTAGGTGGGTCGCGCCGATCGCGCCTTCCAGGGGCACCAATCCGCCCACGCGGCCTTCCAGCCACGGGGTGAGGTGGGCGAGGGGAAGGAAATAGTGCCTGGCCACAGCGTTGACGGAAAATGACTGGGCCTGGGGGCCGAAGGACCGCGAGGCCATGATGCCCAGCGAGAAGTTGTCGGTCACGAAGGTCGCCGCGGAAATCCCCGCCATCTGGGTGGTGCCGGCGTCGCGTTCGAGGCTCCAGGCACGCAGGGCGAATTCGCCCATGCCCGTGCGGAGCCGATCCTGCGGAAGGCTCTGGGCGCACAGGAGGTGGGCCGCCAGCAGGAAGGCCAGCCGAGCGATCACACGATTCCGGAGCGGAGCGCGGCGATCATGCGGCCACCGTTGCATCCCAATGCGGCGCGTCCGCTCCGTTCTTCCTGCCAGAAGGCGCGGCCGATGGCCAGATCCGGTGCGGTGGGTTCCAGCAGGGTGACCGGAAGGTCCACCGAGCAGAACAGGTCGCGAGCGAGCAAACCACCGATT
The DNA here is from genome assembly GCA_016699655.1 of Fibrobacterota bacterium. Lineage (GTDB taxonomy): Bacteria > Fibrobacterota > Fibrobacteria > UBA5070 > UBA5070 > UBA5070. The sequence continues at coordinate 5,489,470 of CP064986.1, read as the reverse complement.
TCCGCCAAAAAGTCCAACGCGATGCCTTCGTCCACCATCTCGTCGGGAAGGCTGTGGAAGCCAGCGGCCAGATCGAACACCGTCTCCCGATCACCGGCGATCAGGATGCGGCCCTTCCAGGGCGAGGACAACGGGAGGATCACCTGCAACGGACAGCGCAAGGGAGCCTCGTCGTCGTCGGCCAGTTCCGGCATCGGCCAGGCGTCCGCGAAGGTCGATTCCGCGAGGAGCCGCTGGAAGGTGGATTCCAGGACGGCCGGAATTTCCGGGGGCAGAGGCTGGGCTTGGGACGGTTGCGGACTCACGGTCCCTAGAAGGTATCAAACCTGCGCGTGGAGTGCACCCCGCAACAGCGCCAATTCCCGCACGGGTCGGGCAGCCAGTCGGTACCATCCGGGAAAACCCATGTTGGAAGCGTCCCGCAATCGCAAGCCTGCGCGTTTCAGGCTTTCGAGTTGTTCCGTTCGCGAGGGCTGGGCCAGCAGGAAGTTGGCCTGGCTGGGGCGCACGGACCATCCCGCTTCCTCGAGAACCGATCGGAGGCATCCCAGCAGACGGCGCACCTGGGGGGCTTTCCGACCAAGCCAGGAGCGGACCTCGGGATCGCACCAAGCTTCCAGGAGTTCAACACCTTCCGCGCCCACCACCCAAGACGGCGCGTGACGTCGCCAGGTCTGAGCGATGTCCGCGGTGGAGGCCACCAGATACGCCGCGCGGACTCCCGCGCGATCCAAAGGCTTGTTGGGTGCGAACAGAAGGGTGGCGGTGTCGGGGAGGTCGAGGGTGTCGGTCCCCACGATCGACCAATACGCGAGATCCAAGACCAGGGGGATCCCCTGGGCGGAGGCGATGGTGGCTGCGCGGCGAAGGAAATCGGGATCCAGACAAGATCCGTCAGGATTGTTCGGGTGGCACAGGAAGGCGATGGAGGCCATGGGGAGCCATTTCAGGAATTCCTCGTCGGACTGCGCCAAGAGGGAATCCCGATTCCAAACCGAAGCCGAGCGGGCGTATTCCACGAAGGTGTTCTGCATGGCCAGCACCGCGCCGGGGTGGAGCCCCACCAGGCGATGGATGAGCTCGGACGCGCCGGAACCCGGAACGATCCGATCGGGATCCACGTCGTGGAAGGAGGCCAGACGTTCTCGGATCGCCAGGTAATCCGGGTCGGGATACCGTTCGCGCCGGGCCTCGGCCAAGCGCCGGACCACCTGCGGGCATGGGCCCAGCGGATGGACGTTGGTGGAGAAGTCGGCGATGGGATCCGGGCCGGAATCCGTCGCGCCATGACGGAATTCGTCAGGGCGCGGCAAAGTCAGAGGCGGCCGCTCCGGAAGGAGCGCATCATCGACTTGGCCTGCTTGTCGGAGACGTTGTTCACCTTGGTGACGGGATCTTCGATCCAGCTCTTGCACCAGTACTGCTGGTCCTGGCCCACGGAGACAACCCCGGTGGTGCCGCCCGTGCGCCACTTGCGGAAGGTGTCGCAGCGGTTTCTGGTCTTGCAGTTGTAGCAGGTCTGCGCTTCTTCCTTGGCGGCGCCGCCAAGGTCCTTCTTGATGACCGTGCGGCCCTTGAGCCGATCGGCTTCGTAGGCCTTGGCCAGGCTGTTGTTCTTGTCGATGAAGCGGTCGCCGGAAAAGTCCATGTCATTCCTCCGAGGCGTATTGGATGAGCGAGTGGACGGGCGCGGAGCCGAGCTTCTCGCGTCCAGGAAGGAAAGAAAGTTCGATCAGGAACGCGTAGCCCGCGACGATGCCACCCAGACGGTGGACCAGGGCGGTGGCGGCCAGGATCGTGCCGCCGGTGGCGAGAAGATCGTCCACCAGAAGCACGCGCTGGCCGGGCTGGATCGCGTCTTCGTGCAGTTCCAGGCAGTCGGTTCCGTACTCGAGCTGGTAGGACTGCGACACCGTTTTCCAAGGCAGCTTCCCGGGCTTTCGCGCCAGGATGCATCCGGCCCCCAGGTGCAATGCGATGGCCGGTGCGAACAGGAATCCGCGAGCTTCGGTGCCCAACACCAGATCCACGCCAGCGCTTTCGAACGGGCGCGAAAGCTCCGTCACCGTGCGACGCAACCCCTCGGGGTCCCTCAGCAAGGTGGTGATGTCCTTGAATTGGATGCCGGGTTTCGGCCAGTTCGGGATGTTGCGGACCAGGTCCGCGAGGTTGGACATGCCCTGCAATCTAGGACTTTCACGGCAGGTGCCGGCCCAGAAAGAGCCCAAACCGGGATTCCTGGCCGCGAAAGGGAAATCAGCCGGTGACCACCACCGTGGACCTGCCGGGCCCGCTGCGGCGCACCTCCACCCGTGCGGCGACCTGGTCTTTCAGTTCCTCCACATGGGTCACGATCCCGATCTGCCTTCCTGTGGCGTGGAGCCTTTCGAGCGCCTGGACCACCTCGGTCAGCACGGCGCCATCCAGGGTTCCGAATCCCTCGTCGATGAACAGGGTCTCCACCGTCTGGTTTCCCGAGGCAAGCGAAGAGAGGGCGAGCGCCAAGGCCAGAGAGACCAGAAAGGTCTCGCCGCCGGAGAGGGTGTGGACCGGACGGATCTCCTCGAACGACTCGCGGTCTTCCACCCCGAAATGCAACGAGTCGGGGACGGCGCGGAGCCGATAGCGCGGAGAAAGACCTGTCAATTCCCGGTTGGCCCGCTCCAGCAGGTGTTCCAAGGTGAGTTGCTGGGCGATGCGACGGAAGGATTTGCCATCGGCGGATCCGACTTCCCGCGACAGTCGGGTCCAACGGATGGCAAGCTCTTCCTGGAGCTGGATCTTGGCTTCCAGCTCGCGTCCGTGTCCGATGGCGCGGTCGTCCTGGGCCAGGATCGCATCCAGCTGCGCGCGACGGGACTCCAAGGAACGCCACTTGGCCAACGCATCGTTGGCCACCTTTTGCGGATCGAAGGGCTCGTCGGGGTTGATGCCGAGACTTTCGAGTTGTGTCCGAGACGCCACGCGTGTGGAAGCCAGGTCGGCGGCGATCCGGGAAATGCTGCCCTCCAGGCGGGCGAGTCGTTCGCGATTTTGCGCAAAGGCGGTTTCCGTCGCTTCGGTTTCGCGCATCAGCCGATCCACACGTTCCTTGGACTCCTCCTGGACTTCCCGCCAGGGACGCCCGGAGAGCAACTGGGATCGCTCCTCCTGTTTTTCCTGCCACTGGCACTGGGCCTTCTCGAGTTCGTCCAGGGCGAGGTGACGCGAACGCTCCAGCCGGGGCAGATCCTCCGAGAGAGTACGCTCGCGCTCCGCCCTCACCTCAAGTTCCCGCACCAGGGCGGCGTGCTCGTCGTGGATGCGCAGGAACTCCGTCACCTTGGTGGACAATTTCTGGCGATACTCCGGGTCGGAGGCGTGGTAGTCCCGCCAGGCGCGTCCTCCGAAATAGGCGTCGAGGTCGGTGGCGACCGACTCCAGGCAATCTTCCTCCTCGGATTTTCGCGATTCCAGTGCGTCGGTTTCCTTGCGCTTGTGCTGGCGGGTCTGCGATTTGAGCGCCACCCGCGATCTGGCCTGTTCGTAGCGGTGCAGGCGCTCCAGGGCCCCTTGCGCACCGCGTCGGCATTGCAGCGCGTCTTCGAGCCTTTGCGCGATCCAGTCCATCCGTTGGAGGTTCGGGTCGGCGGCGATGGCCTCTTCCATGGCCTTCCAGCTGGCCTCGCCCCGCGGCGGGAGCTGTTTTTCCAACAGCTGCAGGCGGTCCAGCCGATTGCGGGAGGACTGGAGGGACGTTTCCAGGCGGATCCGTTCGTGCTGGGCTTCCTCGAGCAGGACGCGGGCGTGTTGGTGGAATTCCTCCTGGGCGGAGAGGACCGGACCGGAGGTGCTTTCGCCATCGCGCCAGGGGTGGTCCATCGAGCCGCACACGGGGCAGGGGTCCCCGTCCTTGAGGATCGAGCGCAGGGTGTGGACATCGCTGGAGGAGGCGATCCTGGCGACCTCCAGCATGGCATGTGCGGTACGCTCGGCGACTTCGAGCGCGGGGAGGCTCGACTGGATCTCCGTCAGGGCGTTTTCTGTCCGGACCAGGCCCGTGCGGAGCTCCATCAATTCGTCGTCCAGACGGGTGCGCTCGCGCAGGAGTTCCAGCGCAGTGGTTTCCGACTCCGAGGTGGCGATCATTTCCTGGAGGGCGGGGGCCTCTTCCTGGGGCAGGCCTTTGCGCAACGAGGTGAGTTCGGTTTCCGCCGCCGCGAGTTCCTCGGCGGCACGCACCAGCTCGAGTCGGGCGCGATCGAGCTCCTGGTCGGAGCGGCGGAGCTTCTCGAGTTCTTCGGCCATCATGGCCAGAAGCCGATCCACAGTCGACCACTGCGCGGCGATGGGGGAAAGCCTTGCGCTTTGGAGCAACCAGGTGTGCAGGATCCCGATTTTTTCGAGCATCTGCGCATGTTCCGTGCAGATGCTCTCCAGACGCTTCGCGAGGTCTTCCCGGTCGGCGTGGACGGTGGCCAGTCGGCGTTTCGATTCCTCCAGCGCGCTTGCGGCCGTCTCCAGGTCGTGGTCGAGTTCGCGAGCCCGATCCAGCTCCACCGTCAGCAGGGCGTCGCGCTGGCGGGCCATTTCCAGGAGGTCGCGTTTTTCGTCGAGTTCCGCCGTGCGGGCTTCGATGGCTTCCCGGCAGGATTCCAGTTCGCGACGGATTCCGTCATCGTCCTTTTCCAGCGACTCCTGCCTTCGCAAAAGCTCCAGGAGGTCCGACGCCCCTTTGGCCCGTGCGCTGGCCTGTGGCAGCGACAGGGCAAGCGCGGCGATTTCCGTCACCACCTCCTCCCGCTTTTCGCTGGACAGGATCGCCAGGCTTTCCCGGGAATGGCGCTGGAAATCCAGCGCGTCGCATTCGGTGCGCATGCGGCGGAAGATCTCCATGGAGATCTTCGTGAAGATCGCCGTTCCCGTCAATCGTTCCAGCAAGGCGCTGCGGTCGTTTTCGCCGGCGCGCAGGAACTCGGCGAAGCGACCCTGGGCCAGGAGGATCGTGCGGGTGAATTGGGGCCAGGTCATGCCCACCAGCGAATCCACGTGGGCGCGGAAGGCATCCTTGCGATCGGAGGAGGTTCGCAGCACGGTGCCGTCGGAGATCCGCACCAGGCTGGCTTCCTCCTGCACGGCGGCGCCCTTGCGCTTGGGCGCTCGGAATCCCCAGCGCACGCGGTAGGCTTCTCCGTCCACGGCCTTGAAATCCACCTCGGCGAAACCCGTGGTGGTCCCTCGGCGCAGGAGTTGTCGGATGTCGTCCTGCGCCAATTGCCCGAATCCCGCCACGGCCATGCGCGTATCGGAAGGCGCATCGTCCAGGCGCGGAGCCCTCTGGAACAGGGCCAGGCACATCGTGTCCAGGATGGTGCTCTTGCCGGCCCCGGTGGGCCCCACGATGGCGAACAATCCCGCACCTGCCAAGGTTCCGGTGGCCAGTTCCAGCTCGAAGGCGGGAAGAGATGCCAAATTCTGTCCGCGAATGGCGAGGATCTTCACGGGGCCGCTCCGGAGCGGACCGCTTCGACGGCTTCCAGGAAGCATGCCACGAGCTCTTCCGGAGGTGGTTGCTGGTGGCGACGCCGCCAGTGGCCATCCAGGACGGAAAGGGGAGCATCGGGACTGCCAAGATCGGTTTCGGTGCGCCCCACCGCCTCGTCGGAGGCAAGCGGACGATGGATCCGGGGGGCACCCACCAGTCTCGCGGGCAGGTTGGCCAGGAGGGCATCGGTGCGTTCCCGCAGATCCACCACGGGCCCCGTTTCGCGAAACGAAAGTTCCAAGAGTGGTTGGAGGGCGCGAGGAAGCCTCCGGCAGGATTCCCAATCGAAACCCTGCACGATGCGCGCGAGGTCTTCCCAATCGGTGTCGGGTCCGCCCAGCCGCAGCAGCGCAGCGGGTGGAGGCACCTCGATGGCTTCGATGTCGGGAGGGTGATCGGGATGGATGTCCACCGCCAGGACCGCGTGGGCATGACGGGTCTCGTCGAAGTCCATCGCCAGAGGGCTTCCCGCGTAGCGCACGTGCGGGCTTCCCACCGTCTGCATGCGGTGGATGTGTCCCAGCGCGGTGTAGCAGGCGCCGTTGGCCAGCGCGGCCACGGGTACGGACTCCACCCCGCCGATCAAAATCCGCTCGGAGCCCGCCTTGAGGGTGCCGGCAAGGGTCAGATGTCCTGTGCAGACCAGAGGCTTGCCCGGGTACAGTTCGGTGGCGCGATCGCCCAGCAGGTCGTAGACCTTGCGGATCGCCACACCGCGAGCGTCCTCGGGAGCTTGGCCGGGCTCCAGGCGGCAGAGCAGATCCTGCGAGCGCAAAAAGGGCACGGCAAGGCAGATCGCTCCGATGGATCCGTCTGCATTCGCCAGGGGAACCAGGTGGTCGTCCGGGCGGTCGGGCCGCCAGTGACCGATCAGACGGATTCTGCCCAGGGCGTCGGTGAACGGGACGGTCGCTTCCAGCCGGGAGGGCGAATCGTGGTTTCCCGCCACCAGGATCGCCTGGGCGACAGGAAGTGTCTTGTGGAATTCCACCAGGAAGCGGGCCAGCAGGGACTGGGCTTCCACGGGGGGGTGGAGCACGTCGAAGATGTCCCCGCAGACCAACAGCGCGTCGATCTTGCGGTTTTGGCAGGTTTCCAGGAGCCAATCCAGGAAGCGTTCCTGTTCGGACAAGCGGGAATGGCCACCGAGTTCGAGTCCCAGATGCCAGTCGGAGGTGTGCAGGATTCGCGGCACCCTCCAGAAATACACCTCTGGAGACCCGCTTGCCAAGCCCGACGTGGAGGAATCGTCAGCGCGAGGCTTCCGGGGGCCGTGGGGTGCGGTTGTTCGCCCACTGCGAGACGCGGCGCAGTTCCCAAAGATCGGTCGACCAGGGGAATCCGCGCACGTAATCGTCCACCCTCTGATGCCAGACCACCAGGTCGTTTTTTTGGAGGGCCAACAGGGCGCAAAGCAATGGGACATCGGTGGCCGGCACCGAGGCGCCGCTGAAGGAGGTCTTGAGGACGCCTTCGTCGATGCGGCCCAGCAGGAAAGAGGCGGATTGGCGCAGCAACCACGAGGCGCCTTCGGACTGGAGGATGGCTTCCCAGCGAGGCTTGGCGTCCCGGCGCGCGAGGATCGTGGCGATGCCCCATTCGAAGGTGGCCTGGCTGACCAGATCGGGGTCGGAAGCGGGGTCTTCCGTGATCTGTCGGAACCATTTTTCGGCTTCGGCCGGCCGGCCTTCCCAGGCGTGGGTCTTGCCCAATTCCAGCATGGCCTCGCGTCGGGCTCGCACGGCCTTCGGAAAGGTTTCGGATTGGGCGATCTGGCGGAGCAATTCCATCGACTCGTCGAGCTTTTTCATGTCCCGCAGGTGCTTGGCCTTCACGATGGTCAAGCCTGCGGCGATTTCAGGCGAGGACCGCTGGTAGTAGTTGGTGAACTGCAGCGCCGTCACCAGAAAACCGGTGTCCGCTGCGATCCCCGCCCACAGGCGCAACGCTTCGGCGAAGCGAAGATGCTGGGGGCCGAATTGGCTTTGGTGCGAGGGAACGGCATGGGCCAGTGCCCGCAGGACCGTTTCTCCGTCGCTGGAACATCCGAAGAACATGGGCTGGGACAAATCCAGACAAGGCTCCATTCGGTCCAGTTGCAACTGGATGCCAGCGATCACGGTGGGATTGTCGGGTGATTCGTCGGCCAGCACCTGCAAGATCTTGAGCGATTGGGTGCCGTCGCCGACATTGCGCTCGGCGTGGCTGCGCAGAAGGAGCGCCCGGGCTCGGAGGTCGCGATTGGCCGGCTTGAGGGCCACCTCTTCGAACAGATCCTTGGCTTGGGCCAATTGCTTGCGCGCAAGCAGAACGGTGCCCAGTTTCAGCCGCGCTTCCTGCGCGGAGGGGTGCGAGGGATAGGCCTGCGCGACCAGCCGGTAGGCATCCATCGCACGATCCAGCTCTCCGATATCCAAGAACGCATCGGCGACCACGGTGGGTTCGGGGCGCAAGGGCACGGCGCGTCGGCGCACGCGGATGTTGTCGATGGAGAGGTTGCCGTTCCAGGTGGAAAAACCCAGGTGGCATCCGCCTTTGGGCAGAAGAGGCTGGACCAGGGGGCGCTCCTCGAGGAGCTTGCCGTCCACCTCCAACCGCAGCATTTCCCGATCACGCTCGATGGACACGTTGTAGGTGTGGTTTGGCTTGAGGAAGACCTGGCGCGGGAGCCAGCGGATTTCCGGACCCGCTTCGATTCCGGCTTGGTTGGTTCCGCTGCGACCCAGGATGAACCGGGCTCCCTCCTGGGGGGATTCACCGCACAGGTAGGCGTTGAAATCGTGGTTGGTCCCCGCCAGGCCGGTGATCTCGAATTCCAACCGCACGTCCCCCGGGAATTCCTTGGTCGAGCGGGTCATGGAATAGCCCGTGGCACGGCAAACCAACCGTCCCTCGTCCACCTTCCAATCTTGGGAGACCGCACCCGCCGTGTCGCTGGGGTCGTTGAGCCGGAAGGATTTGAACTCGAGATTCGGGGTGGGGGAGTCGAAGGTCTCTTCGATGGAAACGGTCCAGGATGGCTTGGAAAGGCTGTCCTGGACGCCCCACCAGGTGGACAATCCGGCGACCGCCATCAGGATTCCACCGGCGATCCACAGCGCGCGGGCGTGGTCGTGCGCCCAGTGTTTGAGCCTGCGGCCCAACGTGGGGCGGCGCACCGAGACCGGCCTTCCCGACAACCACGAGCGCAAATCCGCCGCGAACGCGCCGATGGTGGCATAGCGGTCGGAACGTTCCCGGGCCATCGCCTTTTGGACCACGGCGGACAAATCTTGGTCTACCCAGGGGCAGAGCTGCCGCAGGGGAACCGGGTCGGCGCCGATCACGTTGACCACGGTTTGATGGAACGAGCGCGGATCCAGATAGGGGTTCTTGAAGGAAATCAGCTCGTAGAGCAGGATTCCCAACGAGCAGATGTCGGTGGTCCGGTCGATCTCGCCGCCTCGGGCCTGTTCCGGGCTCATGTAGGAAGGAGAACCGATCATCTCGCCTTCGCTGGTGAGCGAGGCGCCGCCGGACATCGATAGATCCTTGGCCAACCCGAAATCGATGACCACGGGAAGGTCGTTGCGCATCAGGACGTTGGACGGCTTCAGGTCGCGATGCATCACCCCGTGTTCGTGGGTGTAGGCGATCGCTTCCGCCACTTCCGCGGCGATCCGCACCGATTGTTCCAACGCGGGGGTTTCCTCGCGCTGGTACTCCGACAGATTCTTTCCCTCGATCATCTCCATGGAGATGTACCAGGCGCCCCTGTCTTGTCCGATGTCGTGGACTTGCACGATGCTCGGGTGTTGGAGCCGCGCCACCGTGCGGGCCTCGTGCAAAAAGCGCGTGACGAATTTCTCGTCGCGGGTCAGCGTGCCGGGCAGGACCTTGAGGGCGACCACCCGCTGCAGCTCCACGTCCCGTGCCTTGTACACGGTGGCCATGCCACCCGCGCCGATTTCACCGAGGATCTCGTATCTGCCCAATCGTTGGCCAGGAGACAGCTCCAAAAGCCGGTTCGCGGCCGGTCTCGGACGACTCTCCTGGCCAAAGTCGGTCATGGCGAGCCGATTCTCGCGAGGATGGCTTCGAGGTCGGCCGGCAGCGGGGCGTCGAACCAGACTTCGCGACCCCAAAGACGCAATCCAAGCCGGGAGGCATGGAGAAACGGCCGTTTGAGCCCGAGGGTCTTGGCGTGGCCGTAGCGATCATCTCCCGCGATGGGGTGGCCGATCGACGCCATGTGGGCCCGGATCTGATGGAGCCGTCCTGACAAAATCTGGACTTCCAGCAATGCGTATCCGGGAAAACGTTTGCGGATCTTCCAGCGGGTTTCCGCTTCCACGCCTTCACCATCCTGGGCGATCACGGATTTGGCGCCCCGGTCGCGCGAGTCGATCCGTTCGAGCCGGTCGCTGACCACGCCCTTGGCACGGTCCGGAACGCCTTCCACCAGGGCCAGATATTCCTTCGAGGCCTGTTTGGACTGGATCTGCTTTTGAACGTCCAACAAGAGTTTGCGCGTCTTGGCCACCACCACCACTCCCGAGGTTCCTCGGTCGAGTCGATGGGCCAGTGCGGGCTGGAACACGCTCGGCGAGCGTCCCAGATCCTGCTGGACCCGTTCGATCAGGGTGGTTCCCGGCGGCGTGCCCGTCCCGGGATGCACCGACATGCCGGCGGGTTTGTCGATCACCAGAATGTCGTCGTCTTCGAAAATGATCCCGACCTTGGTGCGCAACCCCCCCATGCCGGAGGTGGAATCCGGTGCCTTGCGAAGTTCGTCCGGCGGGACATTGACCGTGATCCGCATGCCCGCTTCCAGCCGCATTTCCTGTTTGGCGCGTTTTCCGTCGACACGAACATCGCCCTTGCGCAACAGGCTGAAAATCCGGGAAAGCGGAACTTCGGGAAGCACACGGCGCAAGTAGCGGTCCAGCCGCTGTCCTGCATCTCCCTCCGGTACGGGAAATTCTGTCCTGGCCTTGCTTTCCGTCACGGTACTCATGTTACCAGATTCTCCTGCCGACTCGCAAGTCGATTCGTTTTTTGATCCAAGCCTTGAACGCACACGGAGTCGATTGGCATACGTTGATTTCAGTTAAGCGAAAACTTTGTGGCCAAAGCTGGGCGAACGGGGATAGCATTTATCCATGTCGCGCATTTTGGTGGTGGACGACGAGTCGGCGATCCGATGGACGCTTCGCGATCTCCTGGCCAGTTGTGGCCATGAGGTGGTGGAAGCCTTCGATGGCCAGGATGGCCTTGAAAAGGCCTTGGCCGAGCCGTTCGACCTCGTCGTGTCGGACATCTCCATGCCGAGGCTTTCCGGGATCGAGCTTCTGAAGCAGCTTGAAACCGCCTGCCCGCTCACCCACCGGGTCCTTTTGACCGCCCATTCCCTGGAGGAGTACATCGACCTCCTGGTGGGAAACAATTTGTCCTGTGTGCTCACCAAATCGGTGCCTTTTCCCGTCGACGAACTGCTATCCACCGTCGACGCGTTGCTGACGCGGCAAATTTTCGGCATCGAACGGCATCTGTCCGAAGTTTTGAGCCGTTCCAAGATGACCATCCAAAACCACCACGAGATGGTGCACGCTTGCGATTCATTGAGCGAGGTCGCCTCCAGCCGTCGTCGGCATCATCTGCTCACGGTGCTCAACGAAATGGTGACCAACGCGATCTACTACGGTGCGATGAACCTTCCGGGCGACCAGAAGGAAACCTGGCACCACGACTTCCAGATCCCCCTGGAAATGGCGGTGGAGGTCGAGCTCGCCGAGGGACCCGACCGGAAGGTGATTTCCATTCTCGACCATGGAGGTCGGCTGGAGCGCAAAACCGTCCTGCACTGGCTTCATCGACAGATGAGCCAAGACCAGAACGGACTGCCGCTGGGCATCTTCGACAACCACGGCAGAGGATTTTTCATCTCCCGCACCTTCTCCGACCGGCTCTCGATTTCCATCGAGCGCGGCAAGCGGTGCGAGATCACCATGGTGCTTTACAACGACTCGCCGCCGCTGGGCGAAAAGCCGTTGGTGATCCTGGAGATCTGAGAAAACCTCCAGGTATCCCGTCAGGCGGGTAGAAGAGCCTGGACCAACGCCTGGACGGACTTGCCGTCTGCGCGACCCTTGGTCTTGGGAGAAACGACGCCCATCACCTTGCCCATTTCCTTGCGGGAGGTGGCTCCCACAGTGGCGATGGCCTCGCGCACCAAGACTTCGAGTTCCTCAGGTGTCAGCTGTGCAGGCTGGTAGTTGCGGAAAAGATCCGCTTGGGTCCGCTCGCGCTCGGCGAGTTCGGGCCGCCCACCCGCATCCATCTGGGATGCGGCGTCTTCCCGTTGCTTGATCGCTTTGGTCACGGCAGCGACGCAATCGTCATCGGTGGGCTCGCGTCGGCCCGCATCGATGGTGATCTTCTTGATGTCGGAAGTGAGAGTCCGCAGGGCCAGGAGCTTTTCCTGGTCGCGTGCCTTCATGGCTTCCTTCACGTCCTCCTGGAGTTTCAGGAAGACGGACATCTCAATAGCCCCGGTTGCGCGCGGAGTTTTCCTTCACGGCCTTGCGACGGGCGGCGTTTTCGCGACGCTTGCGGCTTTCGCAGGGCTTCTCGTAGTACTGGCCCTTCTTGACGTCGGAGATGATCCCGGTCTTCTCGCAAGTCTTGGTGAAGCGGCGAAGAGCCTTTTCGAACGATTCGTTGGCACGGACAATGACGCCGGTCATGGAAAAACTCCTGGAAATGGGTTAGAGGGGGAAAGATGCCATTTATTTCGCGGATTGGGAAGAGGGGGGATGGCCTCTCCTTGCGAAAATCGGACCGAAAGTGAATCCCAAGTCGCTTCCTTCGCCTCGATCGCTCATTTTTCCGGGTGTCAGTTCTCCTGACGGTCCTTCAAAAACGGAAACCGGTGGCGCACCAGGCGGTTGGCCTCGTGGGAAATGGTCGCCACGAACAGCCCTTCCTCACCCCCGGCCTCCAAAACCTGCTTGCCGGAAGGCTCCAGCACCATGGACGCTCCGTGGTACTTCAGGGTGGGTTCTTCGCCGATGCGATTGACCCCCGCCACCCACACTTGGTTTTCGATGGCCCGCGAAAGCATCAAGGCGCGCCAATGGGTCTCCCGAGATCCTGGCCAGCAGGCGGAAACCAGGACCAGGTCCACTTCCTCGGCGTTTTTCCAAAAGTGGTAGGGAAACCGAAGGTCGTAGCAGATGGCCGGACGGATGCGCCAGGTCTCGAAGTTCCAAGTGGGGCAGACCTCGCCCGCCCCGTAGTGGTCCGCTTCGTGTCCCAGCGAAAACAGGTGGCGTTTGTCGTAGATACCCAGTTTCTGTCCGTCGCGCCCCAGCAAGGTGGCGCGGTTGAAGCCGTCGACCACGCCGCAGTACACCACCCCGGTGTGGTGGCGGATCGCCAGCTCCCGGAAGAAGGCGTGGTCCTCGGAGGCGAGCGTCGTCGCTGTCGGATCCATGGCAAAACCTGTCAAGGTCATTTCCGGGAACACCAGAAGGTCGACGTTGGGGTGGTCGCCCAGCAGGGATTCGATCTTCGAGCGGCTCGCCTCGCGGTCGCACCAGAGGGGGGCGTACTGGACAAGCCCCAAGCGCAGATGGTCCATGGAAGACAAACCTAGATCACCGCCGGTGTCCCACAATGGGCTTCGATCCTGGTCGGAAGCATTGCCACGGCACTGGTCGCGCTGGCCACCGCGAGAGCGGCCCATTGCGGGAGTTCCTTCAGGGCTCCGGGATTTCCTGCCGAGAGGTTGGTCCAAGTGGCCACAGCCAGGGCGGCCATGTAGATGCCGAAGGCGATGTGGAGCGCGGAAGGCAACGGGGAATCCGAAAATCCCCCGCGCCAGAGCCCGATCCCCACCAGCAGGAATGCCGGGAAGGCCAGGACCAGATCCAACGCGGCGATGGATTGGATCGCGGCGGCTTGGTGGGCATCTCCAAACCCTGCGACAAGCTGGCCGGCCCATTCAGAGGTCCACACCCCAACCAAAACCAGCGCGAGGGTGATCATCCAAGCCGCGACGATCTTTTGTTTAGGTCCGCTGCCGGTCGATGTCTGGCTGGAGGGGATCTGTCCTTGGATGGCGCTCAGGGACGCCCACGTAGCCAAGACAAAAGCTGTCAGATGGAAGGGGTATTTGCCGTTGAGGGAGGTGGTGAAGACCTGGAAAGAGTGGCTGTAGGCGGAAAAGAACAATGCGCCGAGCCAAAGGGCGTTCCAGCGAGGTCCAGGGCGCCTCACCACCAGCAGGATCGCCATGCCGACGAACGCCGCCAGCGAGACGAGGTCCACTCCCACCAAGGTGGCCTTGGACCAGCCATTCACATAGGTCGCCGGCTCTCTGTAGACCTCGGGGAAGGCCAGTCCCCAGAGGGCGGTGGCCAGATTCAGGGAAATCAAGAGGTAGGAGAGTACCATGGCTCGAGTGCGGTTCATGCGGGCCTCGCGGTCGGTCGGGTTTTCACGGGGAAGGTTGGGTCGAAGGTTCCCGGCTTGAGTTTCCACCAGGCGATCACATACAGGGACGGGAAAAGAGCCAGGACCATCAGGAAGGCGGAGTCTTCCAGAGTCCAGTGGCAGAACGGGATCTGGATCGCGATGCGGTAGATCCAGAAGGCGGCCATCCACAACCAAAGACTCCGGGGAAAGCACCCCTCGCCGCTGCGGAGCCGACGGATGCCTTCGATCAGGGTGGCGATGCCCATGGAGCCGAGCCAGAAGATCCCGCACAGCAGCAGCCCCCACATCAGACTGGAATTGTCCTCGGACAAACGAGGCAGTTGTGTCTTCCAGGCAAATTGCGAGGGGATGAAAAAGTGGAATCCCACCAGAGGAATGTGAGCCACCCCGAGGGCGGTCAGGATCCATGCGGCTTGGCGACCGGGAGAAGCGGTGGCGCGTGTCGTCGGGGAGTCCATCTTAGTGGCTTTGGCGGTCAAGGAGCGCCAAGGCGGCGAGGGCGGCCCACCCTACGACCATCCCGATCAGCGGCGGCGAGATTCCGTAGAGGATCACTCCGGCCGTGCCCAGCAAAGCGGTGGAGATTGCGGAGGCAAATGCAATCCGCCAGGCAAGCGCGTCGCCATTTTTCAGGGGCTTGGCGCAAAGAAGGTCGATGAGCCCCATGAAGACGATGAAGAATCCGACCCCGGAAAACCAGACGAGGTAATCGTGGCGCATTTCAACAGTGCCGACCCCAGCGAAGCGTGTGGCTTCGAAGGTGAAGGTCCCGACGACATGCACGATGCCCAACAGAGTGAGAACAATCCCTTTGGCCATGAGCAGATTGCCTGCGCCATTCTTACTGAGGATAGGGTTCATTGGAGGGATCTCCGCATCGGAAGTCGCGATGTCGATGAAAACGATCGGGCGCATGGCGTTTCCTCAGTGCAACAACGCGGCGATGGCGTCGGTGCGACCCATGACCGCGTTGCTGGTGCGAGCCGGTGCAAGAAGGCGCCAGGCGGCGAGGTAGGCAAGCGAAAGTCCGGTGAGGAGTACGAGTAGGAACGCCGTGTCGCTCGCCCAGCCGAAGCAGGGGATTTCCGCTCCCAACCGGAACAGGTAGAATCCACTCATCCACAACCAGAGCCCGCGCCCCATCAGGCTGGTGCCTTGGCGCAACCGGTGGATGCCCTCCGCCAAGGTGGCGATGCCCATGCTGGCCAGCCAAAAGATCCCGCACACATGTAGGCACCACAGCAGCCCTGCGTTCTCCCGCGACAATAGCGGCATCTGGTCGCGCCAATCGAACAGCCAGGGGAAGGCAAAGTGGCCTGCCAGCAGGGGGATGTAGAGGAGCCCGATCCCGAAAAGGATCCAGGCGGCTTGGCGTTGCATTCGGGTTTGTGGCTGATTTCGCATGATTTGAACCTCCTAAACAAACTGAGCGTTCAGTATAAATTGAAACATTTGAATGCAAAAAGCAACAGCCACGGAGAAAAAACTCAGGATTTCGGGAGGACGCGCTTGAGCAGACCCAGTGCTTTGCGGCCAGCCGTCTCGTTGGCCAGCAGGGCTCCAAGGATGGTGTTGGCCGTGGAAAACAGCTCTTCCATCTCTTCCAGACGCTTTTGGGTCTTCGGGGAATCGCTGAAGTCTTCCTCTGCGAGCAGGTGCCGCAGGTTGTTCAGGGCTGGGTCGAACTCGCGCTTTTTCCGCTCCACGGCGATCCGGAAGAACGTGGTCCAGACATCGGGCTCGGCCACGTAGTAGTCCTGGCGGTCCCCGGTCTTGTGGACCCGCTGGATCACGCCCCAGTTGCGTAGCTCCTTCAGGCACATGCTGGCGTTGCCGCGACTGATGTTCAGCACACGGGCCACCTGGTCCAATTCGATGGGCTCGTCGGTCACCAGAAACAAGGCATGGATACGGGCCATCGAACGGTTGAGCCCCCACAAAACTCCCAACGAACCCCAGCTTTCGACGAACTGGGAGGCGGCGGGAGTGGTCAGCGAAGCGGAACTCATGGGCGGATCTCCATGGAAGGAAAACCTAGTCGCACAATGAGGGCAAATGGTGCTTGTGATCGGGGGTGGGGGAACGTACCTTAGAGGCTCGATGGCGTGTCCATCGAATCGGGGGGCGAACAGGTTTCGACAGAGTTGGAACGGTTTTGTTGGCATGCAGAGGGTCCAGGTGGCCTCTAAAAAACCTGGAAACCAATATCAGGCGAAGAGTCTTACTCTTACGCTCTTGCCGCGTAACTAACCCTTACGAGCAAGCGACGAATGGGATATGTCTCCGGTCCCACAAGTCGATAATCAGGGGGCTGGGATCTGCACATGTTCGGGGTGCAAGTCCGAGATTTACTGAACTGGTCTTCCTTGAAGCTCGTCGACAGGCGTCTTGGAAGATGAGATCAAATTGCCGACTAAGCATGTAGAAGGCAAGACAATACTTTCTTTGGACGGGGGTTCGATTCCCCCCGCCTCCATAAACCAAGGGTCCGAATGGATCCGACAAAGGCCGGGAAACCCAATGAAATAGCGGGTCCCGGCCTTTTTCGTTGCTCTAGCGTTCCCGATGCGTTCCGACAAGTTACACTGGATTCCGAATTCCTTGCGTACATTTTGCGTATACCGAGCCCTCGGTGCGTATCCTCGCCCCCTGGAATCGGTCGGAGTGTACGCAAAACCATGCCCAAGCTCGCCCAACCATTAACCGATGCGGACTTCCGGAATGCCAAGCCGGGAGGGCAGAAGCCCCCAAGCCTTTGGAAGAGCCCGACCGTTCCGGAGCAATTCCCTTCCGATGAGTGCATGGTTCCCGACGGAAAGGGCCTGAATCTTCGGGTGCGGACCATTTCGGAGGATCCGCCCGAATGCTCGAAAGTTTGGATCTTCCGGTACCGCTTCGGGGGTAAGGAAAAGAACCTGGCGATCAAAGGCGGGTATCCATCCGTCTCTTTGAAGCAAGCACGGGCAGAAGCCGAGCGGATGCGGGGCATGGTTTCCCGGGGGGAGGATCCGGGCAGTGTACGCAAGGCCGGGCAGGAGGAAGAGGCGCGACGGCTTGCCGATGTACGCAAAGCCGAATCCGTTCAGGCCAACACCTTCGAGAAGCTCGCCCGGGAGTTCAGTTCGAGGGCAGGGGACCACCTGGACCCGCAATATGCCCAACTCAAGCTTCGGCAGCTGGAAAAGAACGTCTTCCCGTGGATCGGAGCGCGCCCCATCGCGGAACTTCGAGCGCCCGACATCCTGACCCCCTTGCGCTTGGTGGAGGACCGGGGCGCCCGGGAATCGGCCCATCGAATCCTTGGGTTTTGCGGGGAGATTTTCCGGTATGCGGTCTCTTTGGGTGTTTTGGATTCCGATCCAACCCGAGACCTTCGCGGTGTCCTGAAAAAGCCAATTGAAACCCACTTTGCGGCCCTCACCAATCCCGAGGAGGTGGGCGCCCTCCTGCGAGCGGTGGCCGGGTACACGGGCAACATGGAAACCCGGGTGGCCCTCCGGTTGGGAATCCTGACCTTTGTTCGGCCTGGGAATCTTCGGATGGCCGAATGGAGCGAATTCCACAACCTCGACACCCCGGATCGTGCGGAGTGGCGGATTCCCGGCGAGAAGATGAAGGTTCGCACGGGACGCGCCTTTGTGGTCCCTCTCGCCCGGCAGGCTGTGGACCTGGTCGAAAGGTTGCGCCCCTTGACCGGGAGCGGTGTCTACCTGTTTCCGTCGCCTCGCCCATCAAAGCCACCTCGCCCCATGTCGAACAACACGGTGAACGCAGCGCTTCGCCGCATGGGCTTCGAGTCCGACGAAATGACCGGCCACGGTGTCCGAGCAATGGCGCGCACGCTTTGCCATGAGGCCCTGGGCTTCGCTCCTGAGGTGCTCGAAGAGCAGCTGGCCCACGGCAAGGCCGGACCCCTGGGCGGCGCCTACGACCGGACCACGCATATGCCCGAGCGGCGGCGCCTCATGCAAGCTTGGGCGGACTACCTGGACACGTTGGAGAGGGGGGAGGGGTGAGCACTCGCAAGGTTACGCCGCCTCCGCCGGATGCCGATCTTTCGCCTTTCGAGGTGGGCGCTTACTTGGCCGGGCACGTTCCGGAATACAGTGTCACCACACTCCAAATCGGAGGGAAAAGCCAAGCCGAACGGATTGAGTCGCACCGACGGTATTCGACACCCGAAGGTTTTGCCGCATGGCTTGAGACGGAAGACGCCAAGCGGACGGACGTTGAACCTATTCAGACGGTCGAATGTCCTGGCATGACTGGAGCTCTGACCTTTGACCAGAGCGCGGAAGCATGGGGAGAGGTTGGGAAGCCCCCCGAGATTCAAGCGGTGCATCTTGAGAAGGTCAAAACGTTGCGGAAAGCTGAGGCGGAAAGAGCGAAGGAAATGAAGGGAGCAAAGCAGGGAGGGAGCAATCGATCGGCGCCGATGGCAGATCGAGCTCAAGCGGCTGCGGATGCCTGGTGGAGGCGGAACGCAAAACTGTCCATCCGCGAAGTCGCCGAGAAGTTGGGGAACGGAGAAAAGGCGGATGGGAGGCGCGTTGCTCCTGGGCTTTTTGGGAAATTTGAAACGATCCGAAAGGGGATCAAAAAGCCAATCTCTGGGTAAACCCCGCGCTGTCCACCTGGAACGCCCATTCTGTGCGGGTTGCGGTGGGTTGAATACCCAATTCATTGTCGTTCCGTGTCCTTACCGTTCGGCCCTATAGGGACATCCCCGGACGGCAAAGGAACACAACATGGAACAGAAACCGTCTACCGCTCTTTCCCGCCTGGCCGCTTCGCGTGGAATCACTCTGCCCACGGTGCCCAAGGCTTCGCCCACGGCGGCGCCCTCGCGCCTGGTCCGACGCCCGGAGGTGGAGGGCTTGACCGGCCTCCCGAAGTCCACCTTGTACGACTACCTGCAAGCCGGAACATTCCCCCCTCCCGTGAAGCTGTCCGCTCGGTCGGTCGCCTGGCATCTTTCCGAGGTGCAAGCCTGGATCGACTCCCGGGTGTCCGCTCGCCCTAACCAGAAGGCGGCGTAACCATGGACTCGCGCACCACGCGACCCCGGGGGCACCTTGTCCGGCGTTTGATCAATGTTCCCGGCTTCTTCAAGTCCGAAGGCTTCACCTGGAAAGGCCCTGGCCCTTGGTTTGACCTGGGCTTGTGCCCATTCCACAAGGACCAACGCCCAAGCTTGCGCGGGAACCTCGAGACGGGCCGGGTTCGGTGCATGGCCTGCGGATGGAGTGGCGACCCGGTCGCGTTCATCATGCAGCGCCACGGCCTGACCTTTGGGCAGGCTGCGCGGCACCTGGGAGCGTGGGAAGACTTGCCAGACCTTCCGCCCTCGCGCCTGGCTGGTGGTGTTCGTCGGGGAGGTGGCCGGTGAATGAACGCCGATTCTGTTTTGTTCCTGCGGAGGTGGAAGCCTTCGCGTTGTCCCTTCCGAAGCGCCCTGGAATGCGCCTCCAAGCCGTTCACGAGTACAACCGTCCCGACGGTTCGCCCTGGTGGTGGATCGCCCGCTGGAAGCATCCGGAGAGCGGAGAGAAGATGCCCATTCCATTCCATCGCGGAGAGGGTGGTTCGTTCATCCGGAAGATGCCCGAGATTCCGCACGGTGCCCGACCGCTCTACCGCCTGCACAAACTCGGACAATATCCGTCGGAAGTTGTTGTGGTGGTGGAAGGGGAGGCTTGCGCCGATGCGCTCGAATGTCCTGGCTACATCGCCACGACATGGCCGAACGGTTCGCAATCCGTCCACGCTGCCGACTGGTCGCCTTTGGCTGGCCGGGTGGCGGTTCTGTGGCCTGACAACGACGGACCCGGCTTGGAGGCGATGGCAGGGGTTCACCGGATCCTCGAAGGCTTGGGCGCCCTTGTGGTGACGTTGGACGTGGAAGCGATGGGCCTACCCCCCAAAGGTGACGTGGTGGACTTCCTGCGGGTTGGTTGCTTGTCGGAAATTGGCGTTCTCCCTGTTAAGGACTGGAAGGTGGCCGCATGACAGTGGATCAAGCACTCGAAGCGAAACTCGAAGCGAAGAGGAAGGAAGCGGCGGCGCCTGGGCTGGTGGTGGTGCCCAACGCAAGCGGGACAGAATCCGATCCGGAAGCGTTGAATGCGGAGGTTCGGCGCCTGGCATCCATGCCGCGAATCGAATACGCTCAAGCTCGAGAGAATGCAGCGAAGCGGCTGGGAGTAGGGAAAGGCGCCCTCGATCAAGCCGTAAGAGCTGCGCAGCGCGAAGAACAGGAAGCGACCGCCAAAAGTGGCGCCCTGACATTCCCGGAGGTGATCCCCTGGGGGGAGCGGGTGGACGGTGTGGCCTTGCTCTCTGCGATTCGGGACACGGTGCGGGACTTCATCGTGTGCGAGGATGAAACGGCGGTGGCGGTCGCTCTTTGGTCGGCCTTCACCTGGTTTGTGGACGTGGCGAAGGTTGCGCCCATTGCGATCATCACGGCCCCTGAAAAGCAGTGCGGGAAGACGCAGTTGCTCGACATCATGGGCAAGCTTGCGCGGCGCCCGTTGCCCGTCTCGAACATCACGGCGGCGGCGTTGTTTCGGGTGATCGAGCAGGCAACGCCCACGCTCTTGATTGACGAAGCGGATTCCTTCCTTGCCCGATCGGACGATCTGCGCGGAATCATCAATTCGGGCCACTCCCGGACATCCGCACAATTGATCCGGACCGTGGGCGATGACCACGAACCCAAGGTGTTTTCCACCTGGGGGGCGAAGGTGATCTGTGGAATCGGGAAGCTTGCGGAAACAATCATGGATCGGGGAATCATCCTCGAGCTTCGGCGCAAGCTGCCAACGGAACAAACCAAACGCTTGCGTCACGCTGACCCGGAGAGATTCGCAACCCTTTGTGCAAAGCTCGCCCGATGGAGCGACGACAATTCAGAGGTAGTCCGACGCGCTCGCCCTGACCTGCCCGATGCATTGAACGACCGGGAACAGGATTCCTGGGAACCACTCCTGGCCATCGCTGACCTTGCGGGTGGAATCTGGCCGGAGCTTGCCCGATCTACTGCGCGGCGCCTTTCGGAGAAGAACGCAGAGAACACGGTGAGCACGGGGGCGGAATTGCTGGCCGACATTCGGGAGGTGTTTCAATCGAGGGGAGAGGACAAGCTTTCCACAAAATCCCTTTTGGCGGACCTGACCAAAGATGAGGAAAAGTCCTGGGCAACCTTCAACCGAGGGTTGCCGATGAAGCCGCCACAATTAGCGAAGAGGCTGAGTGGATACGGAATATCTCCTGGCACGATCCGAACCTTTGAGGGAACCCCGAAGGGTTACAGACTCGAGCAATTCAAAGAGGCTTTCGACCGATACCTCAAATCTGGCACACCCGAGGTTTGACCGCCCAACTTCCTTTGTTCTTGCAAAACCCTTGGAAAATGCCGCCACATCCGCCACAACGCCACAACCGGCACGGGCAAAGGGCTAGAGCGTGGCGGTATTTCCAGAAAGTCCGAAACATGAAACGCCACATCCTGACCGACCGCCGGGGTGTGGCGTTTCGTTTGCCGCCACAACATTTTTGCCGCCACGCCGAAACCCGCATGGAATGGGGCTTGTGGCGTTGTGGCGTTGTGGCGACACGATTTGAGGGCTTTAAGAGAAAATGGAAAGAGGGCAGGAAGGAAGGTTGACCAATTCCCTGCCTTTCCACCCGAGGGCCACCCCCTGACCGGACGGAGGGAGAGGCCGGACGCCCTGCAATGGGCGCGGGGCATCGATGCCGCCACGGACGGCGCCACCAATGGCTTGGGTCCTGTCCCGGGGGTGCACCCCATCGCGGTGCTATGACCCCGCACAAAAACCCGCCTGAGGGGTCACATTGACGGGAGGTCCGAAGCGTGACGAAAGCAAGTTGGCTTTGGTCTCACCCTCGGTAGGGGTGTCGCTTCAACCGACACCCCTATCCAAGTTCTGTCCGGCCTGCACCTTTCCCGCACCCCCTGACTTTAACGCAGGGTATCCAGGTTTGGACGGAGCCTAGACCTTCCCTGCCTTTTGGAGTGCTTCCATCTAGGTGTCGAACCACGGCAACAAACCAATCCAGATCGGGATCGGTTGCGCGTCGGCTTGATCCACTTCCCGAAGAGCCCAAAGCGAATGCGAAAGGGATGGCTCTTGGGGGACTCGATGAAAACTGAGATAGGGTGGCTTTTGAAATGAATTCCCGCATGGAGTGCAGGACGGTCCTAGTTTGGGACACACTATCCCCCGCCCACTGCACCCAACACCAACCGCGAAACGGGGAGTCTGATGCAAGATCAAATGGGTGTACTGATTGGGTTCGCACTCGTTGCAGCCGTATTCTTGGCCATTTTCATCGGGGCCTTTTTTGTGTTTCGGGCAATCATGCTTTGGTACTGGCGAGTGGATGAGATCGTGCAGCGGTTGGAGCAAATCGATCGAAAACTTGGCGTGATTGCCGACGATGTGCCGAAACGGGGGAAATTTCAATTTTCCTTTCTTGAGAGCATCGACAAGAAGCTTGGCAAGCTAGCTGGGGAGAAGATCCCGGAGGAGTAACCAGCGAGAGAGGTCACAACCTCTTTGCATGGCATGGCTCCAAGGGAGTACCGTTTTGGGGTGCGTACATTTTGCGTACATCCGAACCGGAAGCCAAAAGCTGAATCCCTCGAAACCCTTTGTTTATGCTGGTTTATGGCAGGTAGTTGGATTGCCCCCGCCTCCACTTTTTTCGCCGCTGCACGGGCGCATTCTCGCGATCCTCACCTCTCGGCGTCCCTGCGCGGACGCCTTCGGATTCGGATCGCTTCGACTGCATCCCGTTCGCTGGCGCAAAAAGGTCGGTTACCCAACCGGCCTTTTTTTGTTGCCGTTTTCGGGCATTGCCCTCTGCGAGGGCTCGCCCAGGGCGGACGGCGCGGAGCTTGGTGGTCGGGCGAGGTGGGGATGAGTTGCCAATTCCCGGCGCCACTTCGCTGGCCGGTGGGTGGGCTGGGCGAGGGAAGGCCGGGAAGGCTGAATGAGCGGAGCTTTGCTGTTGGGCGGGCTGCGTGGGGATGAGTTACCAATTCCCGGCGCCGCTTCGCTGGCCGGTGGGTGGGCGAGGGGCGTTTGCGGGCGGAGGAGGACAGCGGGTTGGCTGGGTGCGCTGAGCTTTGCGTGATCGCTGTGTTGGTGGAGTTGTGGGGTGTTGCCGGGGTGAGACATAAATTGGCAGCCGGGAACCCGCTCCCCCTGTGCACCTCGAGGATTGGTGCATAGGACCAGGGTAAACCCTGGATGAAAGGAGCGGCCGATCGTTCCCGACCACCGTCGGAAGCCAGTTCGACTGCCGACATAGGGGAAGTTACGGCAGGAGGGGTGTCGAAATCTGTGATGCAGATCACACTCCGCTTTGAGTGTGATTTGGATCACACTTTGGCCGTCAGGCGGTTGACGGGAGTGGGGCGAGTGCGTAAGAAAGGCGAATCAGCCTATTTTCCCAAGGCATGAACGAAATGGTGTTCAGCGTGACGCTGGAGGAGGACGGCGGCTTCGTGGCTCGATGCCTGCAACAGCCGATCTTCACCGAGGCGGACACATGGGAGGGCCTGTGCCAAGCGGTCGTGGAGGCGGTCACGGCTTGGCATTTCGACCGGCATGTCCCGGAGCGCGTTCGATTGCACTTGGTTCGCGACGAGGTTTTCACCCTAGCCTGAGAGGTGTGCCAATCATCTCGACGAGAATTGGATTGTCGGCGATGCCAGGGATCAAAGTGGTATCCCGGCGGACACGTCGCAAAATATGGCAGCCGGGAACCCGCTCCCCCTGTGCACCTCGAGGATTGGTGCATAGGACCAGGGTAAACCCTGGATGAAAGGAGCGGCCGATCGTTCCCGACCACCGTCGGAAGCCAGTTCGACTGCCGACATAGGGGAAGTTACGGCAGGAGGGGTGTCGAAATCTGTGATGCAGATCACACTCCGCTTTGAGTGTGATTTGGATCACACTTTGGCCGTCAGGCGGTTGACGGGAGTGGGGCGAGTGCGTAAGAAAGGCGAATCAGCCTATTTTCCCAAGGCATGAACGAAATGGTGTTCAGCGTGACGCTGGAGGAGGACGGCGGCTTCGTGGCTCGATGCCTGCAACAGCCGATCTTCACCGAGGCGGACACATGGGAGGGCCTGTGCCAAGCGGTCGTGGAGGCGGTCACGGCTTGGCATTTCGACCGGCATGTCCCGGAGCGCGTTCGATTGCACTTGGTTCGCGACGAGGTTTTCACCCTAGCCTGAGAGGTGTGCCAATCATCTCGACGAGAATTGGATTGTCGGCGAGGCAGGGGATCAAAGTGGTATCCCTGCGGACATGTTGCAAAAATTGGCAGCCGGGAACCCGCTCCCCCTGTGCACCTCGAGGATTGGTGCAAAGGGCTGGAGTAAACTCCAGATGAAAGAGCGGCCGATCGTTCCCGACCACCGTCGAAAGCCAGTTCGACTGCCGACATAGGGGAAGTTACGGCAAACGGGGTGTCGAAATCTGTGATGCAGATCACACTCCGGTTTGGGTGTGATCTGGATCACACTTTGGCCGCTAGGCGGTTGACGGGAGTGAGGCGAGTGCGTAAGGAAGGCGAGTCAGCCTATTTTCCCAAGGCATGAACGAAATGGTGTTCAGCGTGACGCTGGAGGAAGACGGCGGCTTCGTGGCTTGATGCCTGCAACAGCCGATCTTCACCCAGGCGGACACATGGGAGGGCCTGCGCCAAGCGGTCGTGGATGCGGTCACGGCTTGGCATTTCGATCGGCATGTTCCGGCGCGCGTTCGATTGCACTTGGTTCGCGACGAGGTTTTCACTCTAGCTTGAATCGTGTGCACCAAGTAATCTCGACTGGGCAGGGAACGGCGGCGAATAACTGTATTTTGGTGGACGACCGGCAAGCGCGGAACAAAAATTGGCAGCCGGGAACCCGCTCCCCCTGTGCACCTCGAGGATTGGTGCATAGGACCAGGGTAAACCCTGGATGAAAGAGCGGCCGATCGTTCCCGACCACCGTCGGAAGCCAGTTCGACTGCCGACGGTTGGGAAGTTACGGCAAACGGGGTGTCGAAATCTGTGATGCAGATCACACTCCGCGTTGAGTGTGATCTGCATCACACTTTGGCCGCCAGGCGGTTGACGGGAATGGGGATTGTGTTAACCACTGGTGGCCTTCGCAATTTGAACGGCATCATATGATAGCGGATTGTGCTATCATGATGGCGTGAATCCATCTTCACGGATAATGCCTGAAGCGATCGCCGCCCGACACCGACAAGGGGGCCGTCGCGACGGTTCGGAAGTGGTTGGAAGCAAACGGGGTGGAACCATGAACAACACGATGATGTTCGGCAGATACAAGGCGAGCATTCGATATGATGCGGAAATCGGCGAATTTCGAGGGGAGTTTCTCGGGCTCAACGGTGGTGCCGATTTTTACGGGAAAAGTCTGGCAGAACTGAAGCGGGAGGGCGCGGCCTCCCTCAAGGTGTTCTTGGAAATGTGTGCAGAGAAGGGTATCGAGCCGGAGAAGGACTATTCCGGCCGCCTCATGCTGCGCATTCCTCCGACAGTCCATGCTTCGGCAGCCCATGCGGCGGCGGCTCATGGCAAAAGTCTGAACCAGTGGGCAGCAGAGGTGTTGTTGGAAGCGGCGCAGACCTAGTGAAGGTTTGTGGCTTTGGCTTTGGCTTTGGCGATCCAGCGGTCACTCAGGGGGCGCTTTTGTCCTCGAACTTGTCCCACAAAGCGCTCTTGAACCAGGCGGGCATTCGGTCGGATTTCAAGGACAGGTGGCGACCATCGGTCACTTCGGCAAGCCAAACCTTGGAATGGCCAGAATTATCGAAGATGTAAGCGCGATCAGTATGACGAACGGCTTCGGCCAGGAGAGCAAGTGAGCGTTCGTATCGAGAAACAACCTTTTCTTCCGGAACTGGATGCCCTCCCTGCCGCACGCGGTTGCGCACGCGCGACAGGTTGATGATGGGGTCGTCGGTTGCCACGTAGTACAGGTAGGAACGAAAGCCCCGGGCCTTAGCCGTTTGCAGGAATCGAACCTTGTCGGGAGAAGACATCACTGTTTCATAGGTGAAGGAGGTGCCCTGTTCCAAGAGCTTGTGGCGAAGAAAATCAGCCGCCACCGAAGCGAAGTACGAATTCACGGACACTTCGAAGAAGTCGAGTTTATTGTCGTGGAAGCGAAGCGCCCTGGCTTCATCCAGTAAATCGACTCTCGCAAGCAAAGGTGATGCTTCGAAATGTTCCAGGATCTCGTCGGCGGTTGTGGTGATTCCAAAGCGTGCCAGATCCAGGAAACTGAAATTGCGGATTTCCTTTTCCAATTCGTCGGGATTGATATAAATGCCTAGCAGCTCTGGCCGAATCACGGCTTGGATGGTGCTTTTGCCCGAGCCGTTGGGCCCAGCGAACATCCGCAGGCGGGGAGTCGACATCACGCTCGCGTCCGGGTGGCCCCAGGCATGACAGGGACCGGAGGTGGGATGGATTTGACCATGCGCCGTGTGCCATCGGGGAACATCTCGTACACAACTCCATCGATACTTTCCATCACACTGTTTCCCGCTGCGAGCGACTGCCAATAGGCTTGGGTCAGTGCGGATTCGGCCAGCTCGGGAATGTGGCCTTCCAAAAAGGTCATAGCTTCTTCGCTCGGACTCATGGCGGCTCTCCTTGTTCTTCCATCAACCTAACTTTGCTATCGACCAATAGGTGCATTCCTTGGAGACTCACCCCTTCCAGGGCCCATACAAACCGCAAATTTGGCAGCCGGGAACCCGCTCCCCCTGTGCACCTCGAGGATTGGTGCAAAGGACCGGAGTAAACCCCGGGTTAAGGAGCGGCCGATCGTTCCCGACCGCCGTCTTTGGCCAATAGCGCCGCCGACATAGGGGAAGTTACGGCAAGAGGGGTGTCGAAATCTGTGATCCAGATCACACTCCTGTTTGAGTGTGATTTGGATCACACTTTGGTCGCGGGGCGGTTGACGGGAGTGAACGCCTTGCCTATTGCGGGGGCGCTATGAGGGGCTTTGCAACGGACAAGCTCTCAGGCGCAGCCTTCCACGATCAAGCGCACTCCGTAATCGACTTCGACGTGGATGCGGACATTCGAGTCCAGCTCCAAGAGAAGGTCGCCGTCCTCGTCACGGACAACGGAGCGGATGGGTGCGCTGCAGACACGGGAGAATAGGGAAGTGGACACGCCATGGTCCTTCAGGTCGATCGGGAGGATGTCTGACTTGCCTGCCCAAGGAAGCAGCCGGTCGGCGAGCAGTTGGTGAAGGGAGCCATCCAGCTGAAGGAGGATTTCGCAATAGCGAGGTGCTCCGAGTCCAACCAGGTATGGGGTGGTGTTTGTCCACTTGGTCTGGAAAAGAGCATCGATCTTGCGCCCAATCAGCCAAGTCGCGGCGGGAAAAGCTGCGGAGGTGGGTTCGGCCTCCTTCATGGCCGCAGCACCTTCTCCAAGGCCTTTCCCTTGGCGAGCTCGTCCACCAGCTTGTCCAGGATGCGCACCCTTCGCACCAGGGGGTCCTGGATCTCCTCTACCCTCACGCCGCAGATCGATCCCTTCACCTTCGGCGCATCGGGGTGGATGCGGGGAGCGTTGGCGAAGAAGGTCTCGAAATCCATTCCGGATTCCATGCATTGACGGATTCCGTCTGCGCTGTAGCCGGTCAGCCAGGAAACCACCGTGTCCAATTCCTCTTGCGAACGTCCTTTCTTGGCGACCTTCTGGAGGTAGAGCGGATAGACGGATCCGAAGACCATCTTGCGAAACTTCTCGCGGGTAGCGGTCTCGCGATCGATGGTGGTCATGGGTGAGCTCCGGGTCGAGTTTCTGGGCGGTGCTTTTTGCACGCATAATGTATTTCGTTTAGGCCAGCAGAGATGCGGACCTGGGACGGGAAAGGAAGCATCCATGACAAGTTTGAGTCTCCTGATCGGAGTTCTTGCGTTGAAAGAGCCGGTAGTTCAGCTTGGACCGATTCTCCGCGCAACTTGTCCGGCGGATTCGTCCTCTGTCTACCGTGGACGTTGGCAATTCCTGAAAACGTCGGATATTTTCGAAGACAAATGGATGGAGATCGGACCAGGGTTTCTCGATTGGCACGATGCGATTGCGGAGCCTCCGAACTCACCAGGAAAAAGGTTGGCGAGCTGGCTCCCTAGACGTGATCCTCCTGAAACGCTCGTGGTGAACCTTCATGGATACCCTAAGGCCTTGGTCCGAAGCTGCGGACTCTGGAAATTGCACGCGAGGACTGTGGATCACCGATGGAAGGTGGTGGGGACGTTGGGGCGTTTCACGGGTGCATTCCAGGTGAAAGAATCAGATTGATGGCTGCCGCCGACCTCGAAAGACCGGTTAGCCTTAGGATCAGGTACCTCGATCTCCTGGCCTCCCTCGGCATCGCCCACGATTCCGCCGGTTCCTTCGGGTATCTGGTGTCGCGTTACTCCGAGCCCCACCGGAAATACCACAATCTGTCGCATATCGAAGACTGTCTGGCAAAATTCGATCAGATGCGTGATCTGACGGAAAATGACGCGGCGGTGGAACTCGCGATCTGGTTCCACGACATCGTCTACGATCCGCTCTCCCGCACCAACGAGGAGGACAGCGCCGATGCGTTTCGTGCGATCACAGCTCCGTTGGCGCTTTCCGAGGCGTTCTGTCAATCCGTCTACGATCTGATCCTGTCCACCAAGCACTCGTCGATGCCTGGTACGATCGATGCTGCTATCCTCCATGACGTGGACTTGTCGATTCTTGGCTCACAAGAGGATGTGTACCAGGACTATTGCCGACGCATCCGGGAGGAGTATTCTGCTTACGCCGATGAGCCCTACCGCGAGGGGAGATCTCTCTTCTTGCGCAAAGTGTTGGGGATGGAATGGATCTTCTGCACAAGCCGCGGGCGCGAGAGGTTCGAGCAGAGGGCGCGGGACAACATGGAGCAAGAATTGTCCGTGCTTGGTCGGCCGTCCTAGTCGATCGAACGAGTGGGGTTTCGGGTGCTCCGCAGGGAGGTGGACGCCTCGATCCGCAACCCGAACTCGAGCTTGCTTCCGATTTCCATCGCCGGAGGTTCGCCGTCGGTGAGGACAGAGGGCCGGAGGGGGGTGTCCTGGTTCGGCGCATCCGTCGAGGGATGGCTGGAAAAGAGCGGGAACATCCTAGCGCACCCGCGTCGCGGGAAGGGTTGCTTGTGCTTGGTCTGCGGTTAGGGCCACGAGAGCCGTGCCGGGATCCCGCCTGGCAAGGTCGATCGCAAGTTTGCCGCGCTGGGCATTGGCGCTCTGACGCCCTCGGTGATTGTGCATGCAATTCCTCACTCACTCGAGACGATACTGCCGGATGGGATCGAATCTAAGGCGAGGAACAGACCGGGTATTGGTGATTCGACAACGGGCCCTTGGAAGATTCTACAAACCGTGTAATCGGAACCGCAGGTCGCCTGGAATGGCCTGGTTTATGATCAGAAGGTACCGCCGAGAGTCTTGGGCCGGTGATCGGTTATTGGAAAACTTGTGTGACAGGAGAATCATCATGAAAACCACATGCGGCAGAGCAGCCTTTTTGGCTGTTGCGATTTCTGCGGTGGGAGTGCTCCCGGTCCATGCCGCGGATGTCACGATCGATTTGAACACCACCTACCAGACCATCGACGGATTCGGTGGCCACCAGGACCGTGGTTGGACGGGGTACAATCTTCTGGCCGCCGACCGAAACGTCCTTTACGGCAACGGGCCTGGGCAACTCGGCTTCAGCATCCTGCGTGTGCGCATCTACGAAAACTCGGGCTCCTGGTCCCAGGATCTCGTGGACGCCAAGGATGTCGCCTCCCGGCCCGGCATGAAGCTCTTCGCGACCGCCTGGAGTCCCCCCACCAACCTGCGTGTGGCCTCGGGTTCTTCCTACAAGGTCGATCCTTCCAAGTACCAGCAGTACGTGGACCATCTGAACGCCTTCGCCAAGCACTTCAAGGACAACGGAGCCCCGCTGTACGCGATGAGCTTCCAAAATGAACCGGACTGGTGCAGTGAATGGTCCTGTGGCACCACTGCGGAAATGACCGCCTTTGCCAAGAACTGGGGATCGAAACTTCGCGCCAACGGCAACAAGGTGATCACGGCCGAGTCGTTCAGCTTCAACAAGGGCTACTACGACGGGATCCTCAACGATGCCGCCACGCTGGCGAACGTCGACATCCTGGGCACCCACTTCTACGCCACGAGCAAGACCTCGCCTGACGCGACCTTCGACTACACCCTGTTCAAGCAAAAAGGCGGAGGCAAACCCTTCTGGATGACGGAAGTCTATACCGCCGACGTCAACAACCAGGGCTCCAACGCTTGGCCACTGTGTCTGGATGTCGGCTATGAGATCCACCGAGCCTTGGCCTTGTCCAACATGAGTGCCTATGTCTGGTGGTACCTCAAGCGCAACTACGGTCCTTTGCACATCACGGCCAACAATGCCACTGCCGCGGCCTCTCCCGGCACGATCAGCAAGGTGGGCGCCATCATGGGTCAGTACTCCAAGTACGTGCGACCAGGCGCCGTCCGCGTGAGCGCCACCCGGGTGGTGCAAAGCGACGTGTACGTCTCGGCGTTCAAGAAGACCAATTCGGCCTCGGGTGTCGACACCGTGACGATCGTCGCGGTCAACCGAGGCACCGCCGCCAAAACCGTGAGCTTCGCGGCAGCCGGCATGAAGGGGAGTTCCGCCCAGAAGATCACCACTTCCGGAACCAAGTCCCTTGCATCGGACGGAACCGTCGCGGTCAGCGGTGGGAGCTTCTCGGTCACCTTCGATGCGCAGAGCACCACCACCTTGGTGATCGTGGGAATGTCGGATGTGGCCGCGAAAGCCGCCGTGGTCGCCGACGCTCCAGCCGGCGAATATGCGGTCTACAATGTTTCCGGAACACGGCTTGGACAGGTGAAGCATGCGGAAGGCGTGGCCATGAACACCGAAATCCGGGACGTTGCGACCAAGGCCGGTGTCTACTTCGTGAGGCCTCTGAACGGCACCGAATCGTACAAGGTGGCCGTGGAGGACATCTCCAAGTAACCAGCCAGGATCTCTTGGACAAAAAATGGTGCGAGTTGACGGCGTCCTATCCCCTGAAGGGGTAGGGCGCCGTTTTCGTTTCCGGATCACTTCCATGGCGACGATCCCGGCCAAGGCCGCTTGCCAGAGCGGGTTTTCCGGGAACAGGAGTGATTGCCAAAATGGCAAATCCGACCGTTTGGAACGCAATTCATTCCCGCATCGAACCGCCTAGTTTCATGGTAAAATGTGCAGGTTCGCGGATCCAGGGGAATAGAGCAATGAACAGCAAGATTAGATCGTTTTCGATCGCATCGGTTTCCATCCTCCTGTCGGTCCAAGATGCGCGAGCGGCGACCTTCAATCTGGCCGTGAATTTCTCTGACAGTATCCGTCCAGTGACCCACGCGGCTTCCGGTTCCCTGTACGGATTGACCGAGAGCCTTCCCAGCGACTACGCGACCATGGTGGCGCCTCTCAAACCGTTCATGTTCACCGCCCCCGCCTTGAGCGGCAGCGGCCATCAGCAGGGAGTCGCCGCCGCGGCCATCCCCATTTCCGCGAAGCTCGCCAACACGACAGGATCCGTCACGATTCGTCTGGCCGACGTGCTTCCCGGATGGCCCTACACCTGGCCCGGATTCGCCAGCTGGAAGACCAGCGTCACCTCGGTGATCAACAGCAAGATCGCTTCGGGTCGCAAGAACTACTACGGATACGAGATCTGGAACGAAGGCAACGACACGTGGAAGAGCGCCAACGGCGACTTCAACACCACCGTCTGGAAGCCCACGTACGACCTGATCAAGTCCCTCGATCCGCAGGCGAAGGTCATCGGGCCGTCCTATTCGTACTACAACGCCACCAGCATGAAAGCGTTCCTGACCTACGCGAAGGCCAACAATTGCCTTCCGGAGATCATCTGCTGGCACCAGTGGGGAGCGGCATCGCTCAGCAGCACCATCGACTCGTACCGGGCTTTGGAGACCAGCCTTGGAATTTCGCCGCGCGCCATCAGCATCAACGAGTATTCCTCGAAGACAAGCGACCCGTATGAAGGCTGTCCGGGGTATTCCGTGCCGTTCATCGCCAAGTTCGAGCGCAAGGGTGTGGAAAGCGCCTGCATCTCGTGGTGGTTCACCGGTCTGCCGGGCAGACTCGGAAGCCTCTTGACCTCATCCAACGCCAAGGGTGGCGGCTGGCATCTCTACAAGTGGTATGGCGACATGACCGGGGCCATGGTCAAAACCACTCCTCCCAACGACGCCAGCGATGGCGTGGATGCCTTCGCCGCCATCGACAAGACCACCAAGATCGCGAGCATCGTGCTGGGTGGCAGCAGCGTGGGCACCGTCAACGTGAACATCAGCGGGATCCCCGCCTCCTTCGGATCCAGTGTCAATGTGAAACTGGAGTACGTGACCTGGACGAACAAGGACACTCCGGTCCCGAGCACCACCACCGTTTCCACCACGTTGTACAACGTGAGCAACGGGTCAATTTCTGTCCCGGTGAACGTGACCAGCGCATTCTACGGATACCGGGTCTACCTGACTCCCGCCGGGACCAACGGAGTCGTTCCGATGGGCATCGCCGGGGCGAATCCGGAGGCGCTTGTTTTCGATCTGAACGGGAAAAATCTCGGCACGGTGGCCGTGACCGACGGACAACCCCTGAGTGATGCCATACGAAACGCCGTTCCCCATGCGGGCACCTACCTGGTGCGCAGGGCCGGGGCGGCCGAAAAGGTGGTCGTCGCCACCCCCTGATCGGCGTCTCTTTGCGAAAACCGCAAAGAGAACGCTCCAAAAGCCGGGGACTTCGAAGTCCTCCCCTCCCATCTTGCAGGTTTGCGGGTCACCGAAAATTTCGGGCCTTGCGATGGTAAAGTGGTGGGAGCATGCGTTCGATCTTCGAATACCTGGAATACCGGGACATTCTCAAGGATTCGTTCGAGGAACGAAAAGCCTCCGATCCGCAATATTGCTACCGGATGATGGCCGAGTCGTTCGGGTTGCACATCAGCAACATTTTCAGGGTACTCCAGAAGGAGACCCATCTTCCCGCGCGCTGCCAATCCCGCGCCATCGAATTCCTGGGGCTCACGGATCGTGCGGCGGCCTATTTCCTGCTTCTGATCGCCTATGCCCGCGAGCGCAAGGCCAAGTCCCGGATGGAGATCCTGGAAAAGGCATTGGCGTTGCGCGACGTGACTCCACGGAAACTCATCGACCAGGAGCTGGCGTACTACCGTGATTGGTGGGTTTCGGCGATCCGATCGCTCCTGGAAGTCGTCGATGGCCGTGCTCTCCCCTCGGAGTTGGCTGCCAAGCTGAGCCCTTCCGTCCCGGAGGTGGAGGTCGCCAAGGCCCTGGAGCTTTTGCAGGAGCTGGGCTTGGTGAAAAAGGCCGCTTCCGGTCGATTGGTCCTGGGGGTCGCCCATGTCTCCGCCCTGGCCGGAAACGACAAGGTGAAGGCGATGCGCGAGTACCAGAGACAAATATTGACGTTGGCTGCCGAATCCATCGAGCGACATCCTCCCACCAGGCGTGACATCTCCACGATCACGCTGGCGTTGGACGAAAACTCCTTCGCAGAGGTGAGTGGCTTCCTGCGCGAGATCCGGCGGCACGCCCAACGGAGCGCCGATGAAACCAAACACCCGAGCCAGGTGATGCAGCTGGCGATCGCGTTGTTTCCCCTTTCCGTCATCGAGGAACCATCATGAAGCGCGCGTTGTTTCTCCTTCTTCCGATCGGCGTGGCTCTTTTCCAAGCGGGATGCGGAAATGATCGGGCCTTCGAGGGAAGCTCCAGCGAAACCGAGAATGTCCTTTCCGCCAGGATCTACCGCGTCGATTCGCTGTTGTCCGATTGGAACCACCCGGTCGTGGTGCCCACCGTGGCCACGCTGCGGCTCGATTCCTCCAATTTCCCCTTTCACGGGGTGTCCAGGACGGGCTCGGAAATCACGGTGGAGCGCATCGACAGCACCCCCATTCCCTTCCGGATCGTCTACTGGGACAAGCTCGCCGCCCGAGGCCGGATCGAGGTTCGGCTGGATCCGTCATCGCAAACGCCTGGCTTCAGGTTCCGCCTGCGATGGAACGCGAAGGATTCCGCGCGATCCGATTCCGCGAAGGTCTGGAGATCCCTTCCCGACAGCCAGAGGTTCGCGCTCACGTCCGTGCTGGTGGACGATTTCGAGCATGCCTCGACCAATTCCCTCCTGCCCGATTCGGCCCAGTGGTTCACGCGTTTTGGCGATTCGGGAACGGCGACGGTTCCCGATATCGCTGCGGCAGGCCGAGGGCGCACCGGCAACGCCTTGCATTTCTCCTACATGGGGGAGAAGGGTTGGGTGTACGGCGGTGTCTCCTTGGCGAAAGGAAAACCGCGCAGCCTGCGAAGCCTCGATTCCCTGGTGTTCTGGGTCAGGGGGCCTGTCAAGTTGGCGGTCGGCTTCGATCACCGCGATGTCGGAAAGGCCTGGGTCATCAACGTCATGGATTCGAATTGGACGCGTCGGTCCGTCCGTCCCCAGGATCTGGATGCGCCCGGCGCCGGAGGGAACATCGGCTGGTCTGGTGTGCGGGATTCGGTGACAGATATTGTCTTCTTTGTCTCGCAAGGCAGCGACATCTGGTTGGACGACATACGGCTCCACGGCATGAGCCGCGACGATCTGAAGTAGGGCGCCCTCCGGTCTCGCGTCCTGTCGCCGACCTTGGCGACCAGGCGAGAGGTCGGAAATTCCTGCTTTGCGAAAACGGTAAAGTGCGACGTGCGAATCCGCGCTCGTCGGGATGACCTCTGCGGCTATTCTCCAACGCAGGAACAGGTCGGGTCCGAACCTCGGCACATTCGCATCAACGAACAGGTCCAGCATGTCGTCCAGAGCTTTCATCACCATGGGGATCCGCGGGCAGTCCATCGGAGCTTTCGCTGCCGTCGCACTCCTGGGAAATCCGGCCGAAGCGGCGACCACCTATCAGGCCACCTGGGCCTCCGTGAACAAGCACATCGTCGCACCCGAGTGGTTCATGGACGCCAAGTTCGGCATCTACTACCACTGGGGGGCGTTCTGCACCCCCCAGTACGGGATGGAATGGTACCCGCGCAACATGTACAACAAGGCGGGCAACAGCAACGAATACAAGCACCATCTGGCCACATACGGCGACCCGTTCGGCGACTGGCAGTACCACAACTTCATCCTGGGCAAGAACAACAAGGCGGGCGTGTTCACGCAATTCGCTCCGAAGCTCAAGTCCGCGGGCGGAAAGTTCGATCCCGACGAATGGGCTCGTTTGTTCGATTCGGCGGGCGCGAAATTCGCCGGTCCGGTGGCCGAACACCACGATGGATTTTCGATGTGGGATTCCAAGGCCAACGAGTGGAACAGCGTCGCCAAGGGACCCAAGCTGGATCTGGCCAAGCTCCACGCCACCGCCATCCGTGCACGGGGTTTGAAGTTCATGATGTCCATGCACCATGCCTGGAATTTCACTGGGTATTGGAATTTTCCCCCGGTGACACAAACCGACGCGAGCCTCAAGAAGCTCTACGGGCAGATGACCACCGCCGAGGAGGAAAAGCTCTGGATCGACAAGCTCAAGGAAGTCATCGACGGCTATCAGCCCGATCTGATCTGGCAGGACCTGTATCTGGGACGGATCTCCGAAGCCAAACGGCTGGAATTCCTTTCCTACTACTACAACAAATCGGTCGACTGGAACAAGGATGTCGTTGTCACCTCGAAGGATGGCTTCCAGAAGGGCGAGATGCGCGACTACGAGCGCGGCGGTCCCGCCGACATCACCACGCCGTACTGGCTCACCGACGACGCCATCAACAGCAACAGCTGGTCGTACGTGAGCGGAATGAGCTACTACTCCAAGACCCAGATGCTCCATTCGCTGATCGATCGCGTGAGCAAGAACGGCAATTTGTTGTTGAACATCTCGCCGATGGCCGATGGATCCATTCCACAAGCCCAGCGCGATCTCCTGCTTGCCATGGGGGATTGGCTCCGCCGCTTCGGCAGCTCCATCTACGCCACGAGAGTCTGGTCGATCTACGGCGAAGGCCCCACCAAGATGGGCGGCGGCTCCTTCACCGCGCCGGTTGCCGGAACCGCAAACGACATCCGCTACACACGGGCCAAGGACACCAGCGCGGTCTACGCGATCTTCTTGGGCTGGCCTGGGAACGGTGTCAAGAAGGCTCTGACCGGACTCAATTCCTCACGATTGAAGTTGACCTCCGGCGTGAAGGTGCAGCTGATGGGCGCCACTCCCGGAACCGATGTGGATCTGGTCTACTCCCAGGACGCCAACGGCTTGAACGTCACCTTCCCCTCGAGCGCCCCCTACTCCGCTCTTGCCTATCCGGTGCGCGTGCAATTGAAGGCGCTTTCGGGACTCGAGTCCGCGGAAGCCAGGCCTGCGACGGGATTGGGGAGGGCGTTTTCGATCAACGGACTCTCCAAGCTGGCCGTTCCCGACGGTGCGCGTTGGGTGACCGTGATGGATGTGCGGGGCCATGTGCTTGATCGACGGAATCTGTCTGTCGCGGACAAGGAATTCGCCCCGATCGGCCATGGGGCATCGCTGGTCCGCTTCGATCCCTGATCGTTCCTCCCGGAAAAACGGTGCGGTCGCCGGGCAAGCCATTGAGGATTCCCCAAAGGCTTGCGCCCAGCGCTGAAATTCCATAGATTCCCTCGCTGGGTCCGCGTCGGCGGCACCCGACCATGCGCTAACACAAACCTTCCGATCCCATCCATGCCTTTCCCGACCGGGTTGTTCACCGCTCGGGAGAGTTGCGCCCGGAGTTCGTTCCGGGACGTTTCATCGCGTTGACCGCTGAGACGTGCGATCGTGCCGACGTTCGAGGAATGTCGGTTTCCGAAGGAAAACGCGTATGCGAAACATCCATTGCTCCATGGAGCACCTGTCCTTTTCCTGGCCAGGTGGCCTGGAGATTTTGGTGGACCTCCACGGTTTGTTTTTGCTGGAGGGGGTCGTCGCCTTGTGCGGTGCCAATGGGTGCGGGAAAAGCACCTTGCTGGCTCTGATGGCCGGACAGCTGCGGCCGACTTCCGGGACAATTTCGATCCGTGGCGGCGTAGCCCAATTGGCGAGCCAACGATTGGAGGGGGCGTTCGCTTCGCCAGGGGAGTTGCAGCGACAGCGAATCGGCTCACTCTTTCGGGACGACGATTCGTTGCTGCTTTTGGACGAGCCGACCAATCACCTCGATGTCGATGGGTTGGGTGAACTGGAAAAGAGGTTGCGCAGAAGGCGATCACCCACCGTGGTGGTCAGCCACGACAGGGATTTTCTGGATCGGATCGCCACCAGGACATGGTGGCTGGAAGACGGAGCCATTGTCGAAACGGGTGGTGGATTCAGCGAAGCTTGGAAGGCCCGGGAGGCGAGGATTTTTGGACGCATCGCCGCCAGGGAGGCGCACGACGAAAAGTTGGGTGCTCTCAAGTCGAGCCTCCAAGCCGCACGGGAATCGGCTCGGTCGGCGGATCGCCATCGCACCGCTGGCAGGAGGATGAAGGATGCCAACGACCGGGACGCGACGTCCATGGCCGCCGACTTCAAGTTCCGCTCCGCCCAGACGCGTATCGGGCAGGACATGACCAGGTTGGGTCGCGCACTGGAGCGTTTGGAGTCACAATCTGTCATCGAGGTCAAAAGGGATGCGCTGCGGGATTTCCGGTTCGACTGGGACGCGGATGGTGCTTCGCGGCGGATTTCCCTGGCGGCGGGATTTCTCGCGACGCCGGATGGGAGCCGGATCTTGCACGGAGGCCTCGTGCTGGATGGTCGCTCGAGGGTGCGGCTGGAAGGTCCGAACGGCTCGGGGAAGACCACCGTGATGGCCGCCATGGCCGCCCCGCACCGCCCCGGGGTGGCCTATCTTCCGCAGGAGCCAACGCAGAGTGAGGACATGGCGCTTCTCGAGGGATTGCGCAGGGGCGAATCCGAAAACCTTGGACGGATTCTGACTCTATCGGCCGTGCTGGGCGCCTCCGGCGATGCGCTTCGCTCTACGACCTCGCCATCCCCCGGGGAGGCGCGCAAACTTCGATTGGCGTGCATGCTCGCCAGCTCGTCGTGGTTGTTGCTTTTGGACGAGCCGACCAACCATTTGGATGCGGCGAGCATCCAGCGACTGCAGGTTGCGCTGGAGCGTTGGCCAGGAGGCATCTTGCTGGCCACCCACGACAAGCGTTTGGCGAGGTCGGTCACCACGGCCGTCTGGAGGTCGGAAGCGGGGAGGATCGT
Source organism: Fibrobacterota bacterium (assembly GCA_016699655.1). Classification (GTDB taxonomy): domain Bacteria; phylum Fibrobacterota; class Fibrobacteria; order UBA5070; family UBA5070; genus UBA5070. Next base: position 5,451,068 of record CP064986.1, on the reverse strand, counting down.
ACAGGTTTGAAGGTGTGAATAGCCCCCCGGGGTTGGAGTCGAAGGCGTGACCACGAAAAAGGGCCCACCAGAAATCTGGTGGGCCCTTTTCATACCAGGAGCTCCTTCGGCCAATGTCAATCGATGAGGAAGGACTTTCTTTCCAGCAGAGCCTTGTCCCGCAGGACCTGAACCACATACACGCCCGGTTTCAGGCTGGGGATGGATAATTCGTTTGCCCAGAGGCGACTCTTGTAAACGGACATGCCCTTGAGATTGAAGATCCGGAGTTCCGACTTTCCATCGAACAGCTGCACGTTCGGGTTGTTGCCCTTGAACAATTGGATCTGTTTGCTGCCGATGCTTCCCTTGGCGTGAAGCGTCAGCAAGCTCGCCGTGGTATTGACGGCCAGCATGAATTTCTGCGTGCTCTTGCAACCGGAGGCATTCGTGTAGGTGGCCGTGTACGTGCCTGCCTGGGAAGCGGTCACATTGGGCAGGGTGATCTCGCGTGTGGTGGCGGTGTATCCGTTGGGGCCGCTCCAGCTCCAGCCGGAGGCGACATTCGGCTGAGGTCCGATGGTGAAGGTTCCACCCAGTTTGACCGTATCCGAAGTGCTGTTGCGCCATTCGCCGGCGTCCACCTTCGTGGAGGGAACGATCGCGGTCTGAGCGCAACCAAAGGCCATGTCCGCGTAGGTGACTTTGTTCCCGGCGCCTTTACTGTTCCAGCCTGCGTTGATCACAAACAGACGGCCATTGGTCAACGGGACCAGACATCGCGAGTAGCCGGTCCCGATCGGACTGGAAATCTGAGTCCAACTCCCTACGCCATTATTGTTGTTCGTGTAAAGCTTACCGTTTCCAGCGCTGCTCAAGATGACGGTTCCGTTGGCGGTGACGGCATAAGGGCTGGAGCCCGCAGCGTCGAATACCGTTCCCTTGTCGGGTGCATTCCAGCTATCGATGTTCGAAGAGATTTTGTAGTAAGCACCGCCCCAGCCGACGATTTCATAGACCATCAGGTAGCTGCCATTGGGCATTTGCGTGACCACGACCATGCCTGGCCTTTGACCACTAATGGCAACGTCATCGACGACAGGACCCCAATTCACACCGTCTGTTGAGGATTGGTGCACCAGTTTCTGGCTGTACTTCGTATCACGTTCGTCGGAATAAAAAACGTAAAGTTTGTTATTGGCCACGATCAAAAATGGTTCCCATACCGGGTCATCGCCGGGGACCGGTCTCTTTCCAACGGCAACGGTGCTGACATAGGTCCAAGTCCGACCCTCGTCGTTGCTCTTGTACAGATCGATTTCGCACTTGGATTCGTCATAGGGAAGAACCAGGCCGGAGGCCAGGAGAGTCCCTGCCGGCATCGTCCCGATGGCCTGAGGCAGTTGGTAGAGCTGGGGCTCCCATCTCATCCCCCAATTCTTGTACGTGTCCTTCACGTCCCCCACTTTTTTCCAGGTTTCGCCGTTGTCCGTGCTTTCATAGATGGGGAAGGTCGCGACCCCGGTCGTGTACTGCTCAAATGTCGCATACATCTTGCCATTGCTGGTCTGCATCGCTCGCGCATACAAGGCACCAGGTCCCGGAGCCGTTGACGGTGGCGTGTACATGGTGGAGGGACCATAGGCGCTTGCCGAGCCGGGAATCGAGATCGTGGCCAAAGATGCCGCCAAAATCCCCGCTGTGAACAAGTTTCGAATTCCGGTTTTCATGCTCTTGCGCTCCTTGGTTGCCCGCCTGCGATCAACGGCGCTGAACTCGTTCACTGGCAGCAATGGGTGTCTTCGAATGGCTTCGTGGAAGATGGATCAGAGTGTGCGCCATCGTCTGATTCCATCATGCTTCCAGAGGTCAGAGTATATGGCGCGTTGTTGGAACCGGCTTTTGGTGTAATTTCAAAGCGCTGCAAAGGCTTTCAACAGGAACGCGGTGGAGGAGCGTTTGCCGCACAAAAAAAGCGTCCGAGCGAATTTGCCCGGACGCCATGGAGATCGATCGAAGTAGAAGGGATCAGCCCTTGGTGTAGACGATCTTCTTGGTTCCGCCGCCGCAGGAGCCGACGACCTTGCCGTCCTTGACATCCTCGGCAGCGACGATTTCGACCGTGAAGTTCTTGACACCCTTGGCCTCGATCTTCTCGGTGACCGATGCCTTCAGCTCGTCGCAGTTCTTGGCTCCGGTGACCGAGGGGGCTGCGGCGACCTTTTCCGCCTTGGCGGCCGGTGCTGCGGCGACTTTCTCCGTCTTCGCTTCGGCAGGCTTCGCCTCAGCGGCTTTGGCGGCCGGCTTGGCTTCCACAGCCTTTTCCGTGGCTTGGGCGAAGGCGCCAACGGCAGCAAGGGCGATCAGGGTGGCCAGGATTTTCGTGGTGTTCTTCATGGTAGCGATCCTTTGGAGGGGAGTTGTGTGCGGAGAGTATTTCGCTTCCGAAAAAGCTAATCAAGCGAAAAGAACTGCGGCCACCTCCAACCTCATTCTTCCTGGTGTCTTGCGATTTTCGCTTCCACCAGGAACACGGCATCCTCGGCGATGTTCGCGGAAAGATCGCCCACCCGTTCCAGGTTCTTGGAGATTCGGATCAAGTCCAGCCCCGTCTCGATCAATTCGCGGTCTTCCTTCACCGCCTGGATGATCAGTCTGGCCATGTCGCGGTTCATTTCGTCGAGCTTGTCGTCCAGGGCGATCGTGCGGCGGGCCAGCTCGGCGTCGCGGTGGGCAAACGAGCGCACCGAATCCTGGAGCATGCGCCGGGCGAGTTCGGCCATTTCCGGAAGCCGCAAAAGATCCGGGCTCTGACGCAGACGGCACAAGGTGACCGCCGACTGGGCGATGTTGGTGGCGTGGTCTCCGATTCGTTCCAGGTCCACCACCGCGTCCTGCATGGCGAACACCAAGCGCAGATCGCCCGCCACGGGCTGGTGCAGCGCGATGAAATCGATGATCATGGATTCCAGTCGGATTTCGTCGGCGTCGATCTCCTTTTCACGGGCGAAGGCGGCTTCGGCCAACGAGGCATCGGCTTCCACCAGCGTGCGGATGGCCGCGTCCAATGCATCCACGGCCCGTTCGGCCATGGCCTTGAGTCCTGCCTTGAGTTCTTCCAGATTCTTTTCGAAATGCCGTTCCATACGAGGTCTCCTGTCTCAGCCGAAACGGCCGGTGATGTAGTCTTCGGTTCGTTTTTGCGAGGGGCTGGTGAAGATTTTCTGGGTGGGGCCCATCTCCACCATCTCGCCCATGTAGAAGAACGCCGTCGTGTCCGATACACGCGAAGCCTGGTGCATCGAGTGCGTCACGATCACGATCGTGAAGCTCTCCTTGAGCTGCCAGATCAGTTCTTCGATCTTGGCCGTCGCGATGGGGTCCAGCGCGGAGGCGGGCTCGTCCATCAGAAGAACTTCCGGGTCTACCGCGATGGCGCGCGCGATGCACAAACGCTGCTGTTGTCCGCCGGAAAGCGCCAAACCGGATTTGGCCAGGTCGTCCTTCACTTCCTCCCACAACGCCGCGCCGCGCAGGGATTTTTCCACGATCTCTTCGAGCTTCTTCTTGTCCTTGGTCCCGTGGACACGCGGACCGTACGCGACGTTCTCGAAGATGCTCTTGGGGAACGGGTTGGACTTCTGGAAAATCATCCCCACCTTGCGGCGCAACAGCACCGGATCGATGTCCTTGGCGTAGATGTTCGTTCCGTCCACCTCCACGGTTCCCGTGACCTTCGCGGATTCGATGAGGTCGTTCATCCGGTTGAGGCAGCGCAGGAAGGTGCTCTTGCCACAACCTGAGGGGCCGATCAGGGCCGTCACGTGGTTTTTCTGGATTTCCAGGTCGATGTGGCGCAACGCATGCTTTTCGCCGTAGTGGAGGTTCAGGTCCCGGGTAAGGATCTTGGTCGATTCGTTCATGGTTCCAATCGCTTTCAGCGGAAAGCCCGGCGGCGCAAGTGCCAGCGCAGGAAGATGGCTGCGAAGTTCAATGTGAAGGTAAGGATCAGGAGCACCAGCGTGGTGGCGAACTGGATGGGCTTTGTAGCCTCGACATCCACGCTTTGGGTGCTCATGATGTAGATGTGGTAGCCCAATTCCATGAATTGGTCCGTGAGGCCGTCGGGGAGGTTGGGCAGGAAGTAGGCCGCGCCCGTGAAGAGGATGGGGGCCACTTCGCCCGCTCCGCGGCTGATGGCCAGGATCGCGCCGGTGAGGATGCCTGTCATGCTCTGGGGCAGCACGACCTTCCAGATGGTCTCCAGACGGGTGGCTCCCAGGGCGAGACTGCCTTCGCGCAATTCGCGCGGGACGGTCTTGATGGCCTCTTCCACCGAAACGATCACCACCGGCAAGGTCAGGAGGGACATGGTCAGCGATGCCCATAGGATGTTGGGTTGGGCCCAGTGGAGAGAGCCACCGTAGAACATCTTGTCGGCACCTCCGCCGACGAAGTTGATGAAGAACCCGAGACCGAACAATCCGAACACGATGGCCGGAATCCCCGCCAGGGTGTTGACCGCGAAACGGATGGCTCGACCGATTTTTGACTGCTGGCCCACGTACTCGTTGAGGAAGATGGCGGTGATGGTGCCGATGGGCACTCCCGCCAGGCTCATGAGCAACACCAGGAAGAACGTTCCCATGATGGCGGGGTAGATGCCGCCTTCGGTCATTCCCTTTTCCGGCGAACCGAGGATGAAATCCTTGCTCAGGTGGCCCGCGCCTCCGTGCACGATGATTCCGATCACCACCAGCACCAAGGCCACGGTCGCGATGGCCGACCCTCCCGTGACCAGAGCCACGCCCCGGCCGACCCATTTCTTGGGGATGTTCACGAAGCGCCTCCGAACTTGGCCATGAGGCGTTGGCGGATGAAGATTTCCGCGACAGCGTTCAAGGCGAAACTGATGCAAAACAACAACGATCCCAGCACGAAGAGCATGACATAGTGCGGATCACCGAAAACCACTTCGGCCATTTCCGCGCCGATGGACGCCGACACGGTTCGCACCGGCTCCACGAAGCTGGGCGTGAGCAGGGCGGCGTTGCCGGTGGCCATCAACACGATCATGGTTTCGCCGATCGCGCGGCCCAATCCCAGCAGGACACCCGCGAAAATTCCAGGGATGGCGGCGGGCAGCACCACGCGCAGGTTGGTTTCCCAAAGCGGGGCCCCCAAGGCGAGCGACCCTTCCGTGAAGTGCTTGGGCACGGCCGAAAGGGCGTCTTCTGAAATGGTGTAGATCAAGGGGATCACGGCCATCGACATGGCGATTCCTCCCACCAGAGCGTTGAGCCGGTAGTCCAGTCCGAACACGGTCTGGACCAGCGAGGCCAGGATGGTCAGGGCGAAAAAACCGATCACCACGGAGGGGAACCCCGCCATGATCTCGATGATGGGCTTCATGGCTTCCTTGGCCCACCGCGGGGCGAAGGTGCTGGTGAACAGGGCCGCGAAGATGCCCACCGGTGCGGCGATCAGGATGGCGATCAGGGCCACCTTGAGCGAACCCGCCAACAGCGGCAGAATACCGAATTTGGGGTGGTCCCCCACGGGCTGCCAGTTACCGGACAAAATTTGGGAAAGGATGGAGGCGCCTTCGTCGGGCGCGGCGGATTCCGATGGTGGAGGCGGTTTTCCGAGCATGCTGGCGCTCGCCGGCAGGGACGTGTCTTTGGCGGGCGCTTCGGTGGTGGAATCGCCGTAGGACTCCGCCGCACCGACGGTCTCGGGTTCTCCGTAGGCCTCCGGAGCGCCGATGGTTTCTGGTTCTCCGTAGGATTCGGCCGCACCGACGGGTTCGGGGTCGCCGTAGGATTCCGATTCTCCGACCGGATCACCGTACGACTCGGACTCTCCGGTCGCCTTGGCGGAGTCGGTCGAGCCGGAAGAAGAGATGGATTCGTGTCCGCCGGAGAGGGCCCGCGCATCCATCGTGAAGATGGGCACCGCCTCTCGGAACACGAACAGGAAGATCAGGACGATGGCTCCCAGGGAGCCGAAGGCGATCGTGGCGATGGCTTTTTCGATCAGAAACTCGCCGATTCGAATGCGTCTTTTCATTTCGCACCAAAGCCCGACCGGTCAAATTCTGACCTGCCGGGCGGGATTGGGTTCTTGAGATCGGGTCCGGGAGTGGACCCTCGAAGAAAAGAAGGGCTCGCCCCACCGACTCCGGTCCGGTCGAGGACGATCCATCGGATGCTCACCGACGGACGAGCCCAGATCAGGTTCATCAGCGGGCCGGGAAGTACCCGACCTGCGTGGCGATCGCCTGGCCCTCGGGGGAGAGGATCCAGTCGATGTATTCCTTCACCGCGCCCGAAGGACGCTTGGAGGTGTACATGTAGAGGTAGCGGCTGAGGGGGTAGGAGCCGTTTCCGACGGTCTCCGCGCTCGGGGTGACCGCGGCCGAGCTGGCGTTCTTCTTCACGCCGATGATGCGGATGCCCTTGGCGTAGGCCATGCCGCCGTACCCGATGCCGTTGGGATCCTTGGACACGGCGTTGACGACCGCGGCGGTTCCCGGCATCGACTGCATGGAGGCGACGTAGTCCTTGCCGCTGAGCACGTGGTCCTTGAAGAACGCGTAGGTGCCGGAGTTGTTCTCGCGACCGTACACGATGATCTTGGAATCAGGTCCGCCCAGCTGCTTCCAGTTGGTGATCTTGCCCAGGTACACGTCGCGGAGGTTGTCCATGGTGATTTCCTTCACCGGACTCGCTTCGTTGACATAGACCGACAGGCCGTCCTTGGCCGACTTGATCTCGATGCCCAGGGTGGCGTAGCGCTCCTGGAGCTTGGCGCGCTCGGCCGACTTCATGGGACGGCTGGAATTGCAGATGTCGGTGGTGCCGTTGATCAGGGCGCTGATGCCGGTGCCCGAACCGCCGCCGGTCACCTGGATGGAGGTGCCGGGGTGCTTGGCCATGTAGGACTCGGCCCAGCGCTGCGCCATGATGACCATGGTGTCGGATCCCTTGACCGTGATGGTCTCGGTGTTGGACGCGCCCATCAGGGCGGCGGCGATGGCCATCGGGGCCAGGAACTTGAATTTGGAAAGGTTCATCTTGGTTTCCTTTGTTGAATCTATGTTCGACAGAAGTTGTCTGATGGGATCAGAACGAGAACTGGCCGCGGACGGTCACGAAGTCGTCTTCGGCGTCCTTGGAGAAGTCGGAGATGGCTTCGGTGCTCTTGAGCGAGTTGCTGGTTTCGTTCGAAACCATGTCGTAGCCGATGGAAAGCTTGGTGTTGCCGTTGAGGAACACGTTCAGCCCCAGGTAGAGGGTGGAGTACTGGAGATCGGTCTTGGATGTGCCGTTGGTCGAGACCTTCTTCTTGGCATCCTTGGGGTCGGGCTTCCACGCGCCAACCTCGTCGCCGGAGACACTGGTGTTGGGGTCGTAGACGTCGTAGCGGACCACGGTCTGGACGGACTTTCCGATGTTCTGCACGTAGGCGGCATACCAGGCCAGCAAGTCGCGCTGGTACAGAGCGTCGGTGATGGCGGCAGGCCGCTTGTTGCTGCCGGCCAAGCCAACAGCGGTGCCGGTGTACATTTCGCCGGAGAACTTCGCGCCCGCGAGGCCCGGGATCATGGAAAGGTCGGCGGTCATCTGGAAATCGGCACCGATCAGATTGGCGTCGAGCTCGTCGCGGAAACCGGTCTTCTTGAAGTTGGTGGAGCCATCCACCACGTAGTAGTCGGAGGTGACGGCCTTGGTTGCCGCGATGGAATCCAGCGGGGTGCTGGCCAAGGTGGTGTTCTTGTACTTGGTTGCGGCTACGGCGGCCACTGGTGCTACCTGGTTGAGGTAGGACTCCATGTAGTAGGAGGCACCGATTTTCACGCCCACGCCGGCATCCAGGAAATTCTTGCCTGCGCCGAGACGTCCGATCAGAGCTTTCGGGTCGGCCATGTTGGTGTTCAGACCCCAGCCGCTCATCAGGGCGACCTTGGCTTCCAGAACGTCCAATCCGGGAACCTTGGGAGTCGCACCGAGCACGAACCCGACGTCCTTTTCACCCGCGAACATGGCGTTGCTGACAAAGCGGGAGCGCTCGAGCCATTCCATGGTGCTGGAGGAATATCCGATTTCAAAGCCAAACGGGATGTCCTGCAAGCCCGCTTGCACAGAGAAGGTCTTGAGCCAGGGTTCATTCCACTTGAAGTAGATGTCCTGGGCGGAAAGACCGGTCTCGTTGATGTTGTACTGGGTCACGAACGACGATCCGTTGCCGGCGTCGTAGGTGGCCTTGAGACGTCCGCGACGGACGCGGAAGTAGCTCTGTTGCTGGGTGCGGCTGCTGGAAACCAAGCCGGTGTCCAGGAAATACTGGCCTTGGATCTGGGCCAAGCCGCTGATCTTCAGCTTGGCGAGGCCCGCCACGGTGGCCTTGGTCTCGAGGTAATTTTCTTCCAGGCTGGTCAGCTTGCCTTCGGTGGCGTCGACCTGTTCTTTGAGGTCGTTGGAAGCCTGGGCGGAAGCGATTCCAGCCAGGATCAAAGTGAGTGCGATAAGATTCGATTCCATGGTTTCTCCGTATTGAGGATCTGTGGAAGTGACGGGGACAAAGAGACACGTCGCGTGTTTCGAAACCATTTCGTTGGCGTTGCTTTCTTGAAGCGCTTGGTGGATCGACCAGTCCGTGTTTCCGGACCATTGCGTGGATGTTCCGTTGCGCAGGTGGATCGCTAGATTGATGCTTATGCCTACAGAACGAATTCTTGTCCTCGAAGACGATGCGGACATCCTGGACCTGGTGGTTCATTCGCTGCGCAAGGCTGGATTCAAAGCCTTTCCCGCTCGGACCGGAGCGGATGCCTTGTCCATCATGTCCGACGAGCGGCTGGACTTGGCCATCCTCGACGTGATGCTGCCGGATCTGCCGGGCACCGAAATCTGTCGGCGCCTGCGCGAGTCGGAACGCCACAAGGCCGTCCCGGTGGTGTTCCTGACCGCCCGGACGGAAGAACACGACCGCATCTATGGATTCACGGTGGGGGGCGACGACTACGTGGCCAAACCGTTCTCTCCACGCGAGCTCGTGGCCCGGGTGCAGGCGATCCTGCGGCGCACCACGGGCAGCATCTCCGGCGAACATGTGAAGGTCGGAGACCTCGTGATCGACCTGGATCGACGGACCGTGCGCCTGGGAGAAGCCGCTCTGGGGTTAACTTTCAAGGAATTCGAGGTCCTGAAAGCGCTGGTGGTGGCCAAGGGGCGGGCTGTGGAGCGGCTCCATCTGCTGGAGGAAGTCTGGGGGATGGAAAGCACTTCCGGGCCGCGTTCGGTGGATGTGGCCATCACACGATTGCGCGAGAAGCTCGGTTCCTATGCCAAATGCGTGCATACGGTGACCGGACTCGGCTACCAGTGGGACCCGGAGCGATGGGAAGGGGAATGAGCCGATGGTCGTGCACGTAAATGGCGAGGATCGCACGGTGGAATCCGCCACGGATGTCCTGGGTCTCGTGACCTCGTTGGGGTTGGAGCCTGGGTGGGTCGTGGTGGAACACAATCTCCATGCCCTCGACCGCGCCCTCTGGTCGAGCACGCCCCTGGCCGATGGCGACCAGGTGGAGATCGTGCGCTTCATGGGCGGCGGCTGAGAGGTGCGCTCCCATCTGCCGAACCGACGGGTTCCGTCCCGGGTTCGGTTCGGGGATCGACTGGTCGGAGTCCTGCTCTCGCTGGGCGGGGCAGGGGTGCTTTCGATCCTGGCGTTGTCCCTGCTCTGGCTGGCTTGGCGTGCCCTCCGCGCGGGAGATGGACCGGCCGATTTCGTCAGGATCGGATCCTGGATGGCTGGATCGGTATCGATCGCGCTGGCTGGCGCGCTGCTTTCCTTTCCCTTGGCGTTGGCTGGCGCCGTGTGGACGGATCCTGGCAAGTCCGCATGGGTGGTGCGGCTCTGCGCCGCGCTACCGCTCTCCATTCCGGCCTTCCTGGTGGCGATGCTTCTCGCCAAACTGGCCAACGGTGCCTTTGGATGGCCGGTGGAGCACCGATTGTGGGCGATCGTGGCGCTGGGTTGGGGAGGGATCGCCCCGCAATGGATTCGTTTTTCCCGTGCCTTGGCCCTTCCGGGGCTGGGGCATTGGCGCGAAGGGGCGCTGGCGTTGGGAATCCCGGATCACCGGATCTTGTCCAGCATTGCCTTTCCCGCCGCTCGTCGGGGGATTTTCGCCGGGTGGTTGCGATCGTTGGCGCGTGGTTCCGGCGAAACCATGGTGATCTTGCTGGTTGCCGGGCACACGAGCGGCGAGGCCTGGACCGCGGGCGCGGCGGTGGTGCGTGAATTGCCTCACGCTGTGGCTGGTGGCGGACTGTGGCTGGATCTGTTGCGGGTGGCTTTCCTGCTGGGAGCCTGGACGGTTTTGTTGCATCTGATCGCCGCCCGATTGGATCAGAGCCAATCGAGGGTCTCCCGGGCATGAAGGGTTTTCGGTATTGGTCGGGGTGGCTCCTGTTGGGCTTGATCCCCCTGCCCGTGCTGGTTTTGCTGGCTTGGACCGCTCGATTGAGTGTGGTGCCCACACCGGAGAAATTCACCTGGTCTTCCGGCGAGAGCATGCTCGCCATGCGTTTGCCAGGGGATTCTGCCGCTGATGCCCGAAGGATCCGGGTCCTTCGCTCGGATGGTTCGCCCTGTTGGATCGGCGATTGGACCAATGCCGTTCCCCAACCCGATGCCTGGCTGGTTTGGCGCGACGATGCGGCTCCCGTGATGGGACGCTTGTTGGGTGTGGTGGTGGCCTTTGGAGATACCCTGCGTGGAGCGAATGCCCGGAAGGCGCTTCTGGAAATGCCGGATCGGATCGCCGAGGACGAGCACCGATTGGAGAGGACGCGGCGGGACCTTTCCGATCCACGGGGCGTCGAAGCGGAACAAAGGCTCCAGCAGTTTCGAACGCACCAGACGCATGTGGTCGCCGTGCTCGATGGATCGGGAACCGGAACGTTCTCCGTGCCGTTGGTCAGAATCCGTCATGCGGAATCCTTCGGTGGCGGGTGGACGGGCGATTTGACCCGCTCGGTCTCGCGCCTGTGGTTCCAGATCCGTTCCAGCCCGGACACGGGAAGCGGCGGCGGGATCAAGGGTGCCCTGCTGGCCACCGGTCTGGTGGTGCTTTTGGCGGGTCTGCTGGGCGGAATTCCCGCTCTGCTTCTGGCTGTCTACTTCGCCGACCAGATCGATCCCGGACCCGCGGCCCGTTGGCTTCGCTGGGCATCCGAAGGCCTGTCCGGGGTGCCCGGCGTGGTTTGGGGCTGCGTGTGCGCCGCCTTGCTGGTTTCGCAAGGAATCTCCTTCCTGGCCGTGTTTGGATGGTCATTTTCTGTCACCGGAGGAGTGCTTTGGGCCGGCTTGACCTTGGGCATCCTTTCGGCTCCCATCACCTTTTCGCGGGCCATGGACGCCATCGATCGCGTCCCGCGTTCCTCCCGCGAGATCGCCCGCTCCTGCGGAGCGAGTCGCCACCAGGTGCTTTTTTTGGTGGTTCTGCCCGCCTGCAAGCGCGGCCTTACGGGGGCTTGGCTTTCCGGTTTGGCCCGGGCCGGCGGAGAAACCGCGCCCCTGTTGCTGGTGGGAGCGGCCGGAGGATTGGGGGCTTCCTGGCACGTGGGGAGCGGTCTGCCCGTCTGGTCGGGTGAATTTCTTCACCTGGGGGCCATGGCCTACGCCTTGCCCTGGCCTGCCGTCGAGGCCCAGTTCGGCCATCCTTTGGCCTTCCTCTCGCTTTCGTTGGTCGCGCTGGGTTGCATGGCCTTGGAGTGGGGCGCGCTGCATGCCGAGGGCTCGCCGCGATGATCGGGCCGGCCTTGCATCCGTCGGAATCGGGAGACCGGACCCACTTGGAGTTCCAAGGTTGGACGGTCCACGTGGCGGATCGCGAGATGCTCCGGTGGGTGGACCTGTCGATTCCGCGCGGACGCATCGTGGCGTTGGTGGGCCCGACAGGTTCTGGCAAGAGTGTGCTCCTATCCAGCGTGAACCGTCTGTTGGCGGACATTCCCCAACTGCGATGGCAGGGGTCCGTGGAGTTGGATGGAACGCAGCTGTGGGGTAGGGCGGTGGATGATCTGGCCGTCAAGCGTCGCACCTCCACGCTGTTTCGCCATGGCGCGGTGCTTCCGGGAACCGTCTTCCAGAACATCGCCTTCCCGTTGCGCTTGGATGGCATCCGGGATCCCTCCCGGCTTTCCGATGCTGTGGAAAAGGCTCTGCGAGCGGTTTCCGGCTGGGAACGCCTCCGTGGCCAGCTCGACCAGGAGGCGGCGCGCCTGACCATCGGACTGCGGCAGATCGTGAATCTCGCCCGTGCGATGGTCGGTTCACCGGAAATCCTTTTGTTGGACGAGCCGTGCGGAGATCTGGATCCCCGCGAAACCGATCTGTTCGAGCGGTCCATCCTGGACTTGCCAGGCGAAACCACGGTACTATTGGCGACCCACAACCTTGCCCAAGCCTCGCGCTTGCCACATCGGGTGGCGTTTTTCATGGATGGCCAATTGCACGAATTTGGTCCGACCGATCGGGTTTTCCAGCGTCCGATCCGCGCCGAGACCGAGGACTACCTTTCCGGAAGATTCGGATGATTCAAAATGCGACACACTGAAACAGAAATCCGCCAGCTGGCGGATCGCCTGGAGGCCCAGTGCCAGCGCGTGCGCGACCAGGTCCATGCGGCGGTCGAACTCGTGGGCACCGCCCAGCGCGGTTTGAGCGACCCCCAGGTCTTGGAGCAGGACATCGATCGCGAGGAAGTACTCCTGGAAGAACAGTGTCTGCGCGTGATGGCTCTCCATCATCCGGTGGGATCGGATCTGCGCTTTCTGGTGACGGTCCTGCGCGCCAACGGTGATCTGGAACGCATCGCCGATCACGCCTTGGGGGTTTTGCAGGCCGCATCGTACCTGGGAATCGGGGGCCTCTCCGAGCCCACGCGATTGCTGGCCGAGCACGTCAAAACCATGGTGGCCAAGGCCTTCCATGCTTTGCAGACGCGTGATCCCCGAACAGCCCAAGCCGTTTTGGACGGTGTGGCCGCAATGCGCTCCCTGTCGGATGCGTCGTGGAAGGCCGCACGGACCCGGGCCGGTACCGGCCTGCTGGCCGACCTGGATCTTTCCTTCCAGGAGATCCGGATCGGCCAGGATCTGCGCCGGATGGGCGATCTTTCCTGCAATCTGGCCGAGGATACTTTGTACTTGGAGGATGGGCGGATCGTCCGCCACGGAGGCGGTTCGGGAGCCTGATCCTGGTGCCTGCGGATTTGCGGGAACGAGGATGATCTGTCCGGAGTCCAGCCGGATTGGTACCTTTGCGCCGCTCCATAAAACACGGACTTGTCCATTGAAAGAGGATTTTCCATGCCTGCTCCCACCACCCAGCCTTCCATGATCGAAACCCTGACATCCATCCTGCCGATGGTCCTCGTCTTCGGTGGCGCCATGTGGTTTCTGTCCATCCGCCCCGCCATGAAGCGCAACAAGGAGCAGGAACAGCTCCAGAAGAGCCTGAAGAAGGGCGACAAGGTCCTGACCCAGGCAGGCTTCTTCGCCGAAGTGGATCGCGTGACCGAAGACGGCAAGATCTTCCTGCGCGTGGGCGACGCCAAGCTCGAATTCCAGCGCCAGGCCATCGTATCGAAGGTCCAGGAGGGCTGAAATGGCCCTGTTGAGGGTGTTGACCTGGGGCGAGCCCCTGCTGCGGAAAGTCTCCCGTCCGGTGGAAGTCGCCGAGATGGATGACGATTTCCGTCTGTGGTGCGCCGATCTGGTGGAAACCATGTACGAAGAGGATGGAGTCGGCCTGGCCGCCGTGCAGGTGGGGCGCGCCATCCGCGTGCTGGCCGTGGACACCGAGTACGGCGAATCCCAGACACGCAATCCCGTGGTCTACGTGAACCCGGTGTTGGAACGCGTCGGGGCCATTTGCGAGGACTCCGAAGGTTGCCTTTCGGTGCCCGGAGTGCGGGGCAAGGTGAAGCGGCCCGCCATGGTGAACATCTCCTGGATGGACATGCACGGCGTGGCGCATCGCCGCGAGGGCATCGAAGGCCTGGAAGCGCGCTGCCTCCAACACGAGATGGACCATCTCGAAGGCGTGCTGTTTGTCGATCATCTGAGTCCGGTTGGCCGGACCCTGGTGGAAGGAAAGCTCCGCAAGCTCGCCAAGGCCGCCAAGGAGTGACGTGGCTTTGTAGTCTGGTGTGGCTCCTCCTTGGATTCGATCCACAGGGGGAGGCCAAGAGGCTGCAAGCGGCGTCGGTTCCGGCTGTGCCGTCACGCATCATTCGCGTGGCGCTAATGGAAGGCAAGCCGCAGTTGGAAATTTCCTTCCGCGGTTCCCGAACGGGGGCGGGTCTGATTTGGTCAGTTCCTGTCACGGCCAGACCGGAATCCGGTCAGGTGCGTCTGGTTTCCGCGGGTGTGGACACGTTGGTCCCCTCCATCGAGTGGTCCGGCGAGGCCTTGGCGTGCCTGGAAAAACGCTGCTACCGCGGTAGCATCCGGATCCAGCCGTGGAACGGCGGATTGCTGGCCATGAACATCGTGGGCCTGGAAGACTACCTGTTGGGCGTGGTGCCCGGCGAGATCGGCCGCAAGCTGCGCTGGAAGCTGTACGAAGCCGTCCGTGCGCAGGCGATCGTCGCCCGCACCTACACGATCCGATCGATCGGACAGTACCAGGGCAAGCCGTGGGATCTGCGCGACGACGTGCGCGACCAGGTCTACGAAGGCGCCTTGGGGGAGGATTCCCTCTGCACGCGCGCCGTCCGTTCCACGCGCGGACAGATTCTGGTGGACGCGGCGGGAGCTCCCGTGGACGCCTACTACCACGCCACTTCGGGCGGGCGCACCGCCGACATCGTCCAAGTCTGGCCCCACAAGGAGGCCAAGCCCTACCTGCGGGGAGTGGTGGACACGGCCCCCGACGGCCGGGCCTGGAGCGGCGCCTCCACCTCGTCGGAATGGACGGAAACTTGGGAGGCGGATGCCTTGCGCAAGGCCGTGCGCACGGATCTGTCCGAGGCCGTGGGGCGCAAGGTGGATCCGGGCGAGGTCCGGGCCCTCCGCCTGGAAGGGCGTGATTCCTCGGGGCGTGTGCGCAAGCTGGTGGTGGAAGGGGGGGCGGCCACGGTGGAGGTTCCCTCCGACCGCATCCGCTGGGCGTTGCGCAGGACAGCCAAGGGACGCCCCATCCTGCGAAGCGCGAGATTCGAACTTCGGGAAGAAAACGGCAAGTACATCGCCATCGGCACCGGCAACGGACACGGCGTGGGGATGAGCCAGAACGGCGCCATGGGCAGGGCCTGGGCCGGCCAAACTTCTGCACAAATTTTGTCAGCTTACTACCCCGGAACCCAACTGAGGAACCTGGAACCATGAGTTTTTCCGAGATCGTCCAGAAGCGGCGCACCTTCGCCATCATCTCCCACCCCGACGCGGGCAAGACCACCCTCACGGAAAAGCTCCTGTGGTACGGCGGCGCCATCCGCGAAGCGGGCATGGTCCGCGCCAAGCGCGGGCGCAAGGCGGCCACGTCCGACTGGATGGAGATCGAACGCCAGCGCGGGATTTCCGTGACAAGTTCCGTCATGAGCTTTCCGCACGACGGCCACCACATGAACCTGGTGGACACTCCGGGACACGAGGACTTCTGCGAAGACACCTTCCGCGCCCTGGCCGCGGTGGACAGCGCGGTGGTGCTCATCGACGGCGCTAAGGGCGTGGAGCCCCAGACGCTTCGGCTCATGGAAGTGTGCCGCATGCGCCGCACCCCGGTGATCACCTTCATCAACAAGTGCGACCGCGATATCCGCGACCCCCTGGAACTCTTCGACGAGATCGAACAGTCACTGGGGCTCCCGTGCGTGCCCCTCACCTTGCCGTGCGGCTCCGGCGTGAGCTTCCGGGGCGTGTATTCGCTGGCCGACCAAGCCTTCCATTCCTTCGCCGAACGCAAGCAGGACGACGAAGACCGCACCGAACGGGGCATCCACCGCTTCGCCCTGGACAGCGCCGAGCTGGACCGGTTGGGCGGCGAGCGCGAGGCGGGCAAGCTGCGCGAATTGGCGGAATTCGTCACCGGTGCCATGCCTGGATTGGACCGCGACGCCTACCTGGAAGGGCGCCAGACGCCGGTCTTCTTCGGGTCGGCTCTGCACCTGTTCGGTGTCCGGCACCTGCTGGACGCCTTGGTGGGGATCGCCCCGGCGCCGAGCCGCCGCGCTTCGGACAAGCGCGAGGTCCTGGCCACGGAAGACGCCTTCACGGGATTCGTCTTCAAGATCCAGGCGAACATGGATCCCAAGCACCGCGACCGCATGGCCTTCGTGCGCGTGTGTTCGGGCAAGTTCGTGCGCGGCGAAAAGGTCACGCACGTGACCAGCGGACGCGAGATCCGCATGGCCGCACCCACCACCTTTGTCGCGCAGGATCGCTCGCTGGTGGACGAGGCTTTTTCCGGCGACATCGTGGGCATCCACGACCCGGGCGTATTCCGGATTGGCGACACCCTCACGGGCGGAGAAAAGCTCCTGTTCGAAGGAATCCCGGAGTTCTCGCCCGAGCACTTCGCACGGGTGGTTTCCAAGAATCCTTTGCGTTCCAAACAACTGGCCCAAGGACTGGAGCAGCTCACGCAGGAAGGCGCGGCGCAGGTCTTCACGCCGTTTTCCGGCCCGCACCAATTGTTGGGCGTGGTGGGACGTCTCCAGTTTGACGTCATTCAGTTTCGGCTTTCCGGCGAGTACGGCGCCGAGTGCATGTTCGAGCCCGTCCCCGTGTGGTCGTCGCGCTGGGTGGTGGGCGACGAAGAAAAGGTCCGGCTGTTCAAGGACCAGAACATTTTCGATTGCGCTACGGATCGGCATGGCGGCTTGGTGTACCTGCCCAGCCATGAATTCAAGGTCCGACTGATGCAGGAAAAATGGCCGGATCTGAAGTTCGAGTCGGCGCGGAGGTAAGGGCTTCCGGCGTTGCCAGGGCTCCGGGGGAAATGCTATCGTGGCAGGAACCATTCCCGCTTCTGGCGGATAGGAGAACGCATGAAACTGCCTCGCCCATTCCTCGCTCTTACCATTGCCCTCGTGCCTGCGCTGACACAAGCGGCGCCCACCGTTCTGCCGGTGACCTGGGAGCAGCGCGCTCCAAGTGGTTTCGATATCACGGCGGCCTCGTTTAAAGGGACCATTTTTGCATTGGGCGTCGCTGGCGGGGGCTCGGATGGGATCTTCTGGGCCAGCACCGATACAGGTCGGACCTGGAAGACCCAGACGAACGTCGTTGGCACAGTGAATGGCCTCAAATCGTTCCAGATCGATGGCGAGGAAGTGCTGTTTCTTCTGAACACGCCCAGTGCTTCTTCTGCCACGCGGCTGATTCGGCGCGACAAGGATGGAGAGGCTGTGGTGCTGGACAGTCTCGTGCCCTACCTCTGGAGTTCCCCGATTCTTCAAGCGGGCAATGTCCTATTGCTGCGTACAAAAAAAGCCTTGATGCGGTCTGGCGACGGGGGAAAGACATGGAAGGCGGTTGAACCAGCCTTTTTGACGATTCAGTATGGAGAGTCGGAGCCGGCGGTGCTTGCTGGTTCAGAAAAACGCATGCTGGCCATGGTGAGTCAGCAGCGGTCGCTTTTCAGCTCCTTGGACAGTGGGAAGAGTTGGAAGCGGCTTTCGGATAATTTTTCCGTCCCCAGCATGCGCGACGGTGGAGTGGTTGATCGCTCGGGAGAGACATTTTTTCTTCCAAACTCCAACGGAGCTCCCATTCGTCTGCGGTTCCAGGGGGAGACCTGGCGCCAGGATACCTTGCGGACCGGCTGGCCGTTGGATTCGATGGGCATAGGGGCGATGACTCGCTCCATCGTTTCCCATCACGACACGATTTGGGCGACTGCTGGAAAAAACCTCCTGTATTGGCAAGAAGCGGAATCCTCTTGGCGATCTGCCAAAATCGATCTGCCAGATTTTGGTGATCAGGTCGTGTTGGATGTGATCGCTGGAGATCTTTGGCTGTTTGGAGCGGAGTGGGTCGTCAGGCGGGGCATCGGGGGAAAGGTGCAGGTGGAACCTCCCTCGGATTCGAAATTCTCATCCCCAAAAACCGCGCTGGCTTGGCAGCACGATTCCTTGTTCCTCTGTGGATGGACGGGCTGCGCGATTTCCAAGGATAGCGGCAGATCCTGGAAGCCCGCCAATCGTGGGTTGGAAGGGACATATATCGTCGGACTGAAATCCACCTCTCAAGGTCTGATGGCAACCACAGGATATTTCGGGCTTCGGCTCTGGAACGGCACCTATTGGCAGGATGCGGGAATGTCGGGCATCGACAGGGATTCCACTACAGGTCGATACAGCATGATTTCCAGCCTCACTTCCGTGGATGATACCTTGGCGTTCTCCTGGGCCTGGGGTGATGGAATCTGGATGCGCAAGGGAAAACAGGCTGGCTGGAGCTTGATCGAACATGGATCGGATGGTCAGATCGCATGGGCGAATGGAACCTACTGGACTTTGAAATCCGGCGATACGCTGGAAACTTCGAAGTCGGGATCGGCTTGGACAAATCTCAAAGCTCCATTCAACGGTACGGTTCACGGAGTGGATGGTCAATTGGTGGTCGCCCGATCCTATGGAAACCAGATCGCCAGGTGGCAGGGGAATGCGTTCCGCGTGGACACTATGGATGGGAGTTTCGGTTCGTATGGATCCTTCGTCACCGCCCATCCATCGGGTGTAATGGCATTGACCACGAAAGGGGCTTATCTGGCCACAAACTCCGGGGTCTATGAATTGCCCTTCGAGCATGCTTCAATCTCGTATTGGATCAGTGGGCTCCTACTGGTCGGAAATCGATTGTTCGTCACCCACGATGCCGGGATGTTGAGCACCACCTTGCCCGCACAAATCCAAGTCGCGCTGCAGCCTCGCGATCGCCGTTCCTGGGGCATCCACAACCTCTCTCGCGGGGTGGCGCTGGATCTGGCCAAACCCGCCCATGTCGAGTTTTCCTGGTACGATCTGTCGGGAGCGCGTCGCGGCGGCATCGACCAAGCGATGGAGGCAGGCGAGCATGCGCTCGTTGTGCCCGCCAACAACCGTGGGGCAAAAATTGTCCGCGTCTCGGTGGATGGTGTTCTTTCCGAAAGCCGAGTCCTTGTGATGCCTTGAGGTAGGGCGACCGTTCCCGGACGCCTCACGCTTTCAGGTGAGGCGTCTCCACAAATGGGTGGGGCAGGACCGGTTCAAGGTCCGCCTGATGCCCGGAGAAATGGCCGGATCTGAAGTTCGAGTCGGCGCGGAGGTAAGGGCTTCCGGCGTTGCCAGGGCTCCGGGGGAAATGCTATCGTGGCGGGGACCATTCCCGCTTACGCGGACAGGAGCTCCCATGAATCTGTCTCGACCCTTCCTTGCTCTTGCCATTGCACTTGTACCAGCGCTGGCGCCTGCTGCACCCACCGTGCTGCCCGTTACCTGGGAGCAACGCGCTCCCAGTGGTTTCGATATAACCGCGGCCTCGTTTCGCGGGACCGTCTATGCAATCGGCAACGGTGACGGAGTCACCGAGTGGAAATTCTGGGCTAGCACCGACACCGGGCGGACGTGGAAACAACAGGCGACAAATTCCGGCAAGGTGACCGGTCTAAAATCCCTCTGGATCGACGGGGAGGAAATTCTGTTCCTGCTGGCCTCGAACGATTCGGTGACAGAATCTCGGCTTGTCCGGCGCGACAAGGACGGAGAATCGACGGTCCTGGAAGGCACCGAACCCTATTTCTGGATCTCTCCGATCCTGCAAGCGGGCAATCTTCTTCTGCTGCGAACAAGGAAGGCCTTGATGCGGTCTGCTGATGGAGGAAAGACTTGGAATGCGGTCGATTCTTCGCTCTTTTCAAAGCATACCGCAGATCTGATCGAACCTCTGGTGCTTGCTGGGTCTGGAAAACGGTTCCTGGCGATGTCCTCGATGCAGCGAAAGCTCCTTGGTTCTTCGGACAGCGGGAAGAGTTGGAAGGTCATTTCCGAAAAATTCCAGGTTCCCTCCATGCGGGATGGTGGAGTGGTGGATGGCTCGGGAGCGGAATTTTTCCTTCCGAATTCCAACGGGGCACCGATCCGCATGCGGTTCCAGGGACATGCGTGGCAACAAGACACCTTACTGTCTGGTTGGCCACGGGATTCGATGGGCCTCGGAGCCATGACCCGCTCGATCGTTACCCTAAACGACACCATCTGGGCGACCGGTGGGAAGAATCTCTTGTACTGGAAGCCGAAGGAATCCTCTTGGCAACTGGTAAAACTTGATCTGCCAATTTTGGGAGATCAGGTCGCTTTGGATGTCGTTGCTGGCGAGCTGTGGTTGTTCGGCGCGGAATGGACCGCACGACGTTCTTCGGGAGCCAAAGTGGTGGTTAGCCCTCCGGCGGACTGCAAATGCAACGTCCCGAGAATCGCTCTGGCTTGGCATCAGGACGCTTTGTTCCTTTGTGGCTGGAGCGGATGCACCGTTTCCAAGGACAGCGGAAAGACCTGGGAACCCGCCAATCGTGGATTGGAAGGAACCTATGTGGTCGAGCTGAAATCCACTTCCCAAGGCTTGATGGCGGCCACGGGGTATTTTGGCCTCCGCCTCTGGAACGGGATCTATTGGCAGGATGTTGGAGCGTCTGGAATCGATCGGGACAGCACATCAGGTCGCTACGCCATGATTACAAGTCTCACCTCGGTGGAAGACACCTTGGCGTTTTCGAGAGCATGGGGAGGAGAAGGCATTTGGATGCGCAAAGGGAAGCAGGCTGGTTGGAGCCTGATCGAGCACGGAATGGGGAATCCGATCGCCTGGGCTCAGGGCGCCTATTGGGCATCGGGCTCTGGCAATACGCTGGAGACATCGAAATCGGGATCGGTGTGGTCAATTCTCCAAGCTCCATTCAACGGCACGGTTCACGGAGTGGATGGCCGATTGGTGATCGCTGAATCCTACGGGAAGAAACTTGCTCGAAAGCAGGGAGATGCGTTCCTCGTGGACACCTTGGCCGGTAGCTTTGGTTCGTATGGATCGTTTGTGGCAGCCCATCCATCGGGTGCAATGGCCTTGACCACTAAGGGGGCCTTCTTAGCTACGAATTCCGGGACCTACGAATTGCCCTTCGATCGTGCTTCAACCTCGTATTGGATCAGTGGCATGCTGCTGGTCGGAAATCGATTGTTCGTCACCCACCATACCGGGATGTTGAGCACCACCTTGCCTGCACCCATCCAAGTGGGACTGACTCCTCGCGATCGCCGTTCCTGGGGCATCCACAACCTCTCCCGCGGCGTGGCGCTGGATCTGGCCAAGCCGGCCCATGTGGAGTTCTCCTGGTACGATCTTTCCGGAGCCCGTCGCGGCGGAATCGACCAAGTCCTGGACGCAGGTAAGCACTCGCTGGTGGTTCCCGCCAACAACCGTGGAACAAATATTGTCCGCGTCTCGGTGGATGGCGTTCTTTCCGAAAGCCGTGTCCTCGTGATGCCTTGAGTTCGGGTGACCTGTGCGAGACGCCTCACGCTTTTCCGGTGAGGCGTCTCCAGAAGTAGACGGGGAGCACCTTGAGCACCGGCCAGGCGGTGCGGCCCCAGGTGTGCTTGCCATGGGGGATCTTGGCGAGGTCGGAGAACAGACGGGCCCAGAGGTCGTCGTCCACCCTGGAAATGTGGGGCTTGATCCGGGCCACCCACTCGTGGGTTTTTCCACGCCGTTCCCGCCAAGATCTGGCGTACCCGCCCAGCGCCGCGGCTTGTCGGGTGCAATCGCCTCCGATGGCCTCCAGCGCGGCCTGGGCCGCCATGGCGCCGGATTCCATGGCCTCCACGATTCCAGAGCGCCCCAGGGGATTGGCCACCGAAGCGGCATCTCCGGCCTTCCAAAGCGAGCCATCGCCCAGTGGGGGCATTCCCGGTTTGGTGCAGGGGATGGCACCTCCGTGGAACGATCCCGCCTTGCCGCCGCGCAATTCCAAAAATTGTCGCAAGCCTTCGCGCGGAGAAACCTTGGATCCCTTGGCGCAGACCACGCCCACATTGGCGATCCCGGGGCTGCTGGGGAACACCCAGGCGTAACCGCCGGGCGCGAAGCCTTTGCCGTACCACAACTCGATGGTTTGCGGGTCGAACTCCATTCCTTCCACAAAGGCAAACACGGCGGGCTCCAGGTCCGCGTCGCCTCGAACCACGCCCGCGGCGCGATCCAACCCCGCGCCCGGACCGGTGGCATCGATCACGGAACGGGCGCGCAGACTGCCTGTGCTTTCGCCCTTCGTGGATTCCATGCGCAAGGTCCGCCAGTCCCCTTGGAGGGGGGAAAGCTCCTTGGCCTGGGTGCGGAAGTGGCAGACCACCCCTAGCCGACGAGCCTCCAAAGCGAGATCCCGGTGCATCTGGGCCCGGTCGATCACGGCACCCGGGTACTCGGTGGATTCCCACACGAATTCGCCGCCTGGCGCGGCCAGCTTGCAGCGCACAATGGGCTGGCGGATCCATGGGTCCACGGGAAGCGGGCTTGCCGCGCGGAAGGGCTCTTGCCGTACGCCTTCCCCGCAGGCCACGGGTTCGCGCCACGGGTCGCGTCGATCCAGGAGGACCACCGTACCCGCCTTCGCGCGAGCCAGGTGGATAGCCGCGACCAATCCAGCGGGACCAGCTCCCACCACCAGGAAGTCGCATTGTTCGGGCAGCGGATCCAGCCAGATGGAATCTTCGGTCATAAGTCCGATGCAATCTAGTGACTGGAGGACGGAAAATCCCGCCACCGCCCTGTCGCGGAAATGGGTAATCTTTGGAGAATCCGTCATAGGTCCACATCCCGCCTTCCCATTCGATCCCGGTGGTTCATCATGCGGTTGCCGATCCTCCTGCTTTTCGCGCTCTCCGCCCCGAGCTTTTCCAGGTCCTATTTCTTCGCAAGTGATGGCGCCGATGCAGGAAGTGGAACCCGGGCCTCCCCTTGGAAAAGTTCGGTAAAATTCAAATCGCTTTCGTTGGCGCCGGGGGATTCCGTCCTCTTCAAGCGCGGATCCGTCTGGCCTTCCGACTCGCTGTTCATCACGGCCAAAGGAAACCCATCCCTGCCCATCGTCTTTTCGTCGTGGGGAGAACAGGGGGAACCCGTACCGCATCTGAAAGCTCCCGGCCGTCTGGTCGTGCTCACGCGATCTTCCGATCTGATACTGGAAAATCTGCGCCTCAGCGGGGCGCGGGGCGGTTGCGTGGAACTGTGGGATTCCACCAACACGCGGATCGTGGTCCAGGATCTCGAAACGCAGGATTGTGGCGGTGGAATCTACGCGACGGGTACGGACATCGTCATACGCCGCAACTATTTCCATGACGGCAAGATGGTCGTGAACACGCCCGGCGAAAAAGGGACGGTCGCCGGGGACGACGACTACGGGGCTTCCGGGATCGGACTGGGGCAGATCAACGGCTGCCAGGTGTACTCCAACAGGCTGGAGAACCTGACTGCGCCCTCCTACGACTACGGCACCGATGGCGGTGCGGTCGAATTCTGGCGGACCGTGCGCAACTGCGACATCCATTCCAATTTCAGCCGCAACACGAATGGCTTCATGGAATTTGGCGGAATCAAGGGCGATTCCGTGGTGGATGTTTCCATCCACCACAACCTGATCCTGGATGCGGGGACGGTGGGGTGCTTCCACATGGGTGGCCCCAGTTCCGCGATGGGCGTACTGTTTGACAGAATACGGTTCGATCACAACCTTGCGGTGGATCGCTACCAGATGCCCTGGGGCTACCATCTCTACTCGGATGGCCCGCGCCTGGATCGTCCCGATCGCATCCAGGTGCGCAACAACATTTTCGTATCGGATTCCGCCAAATTCTGGACATTGGATTGGACGGCTCCCAACAAGGAGCCCGCCTTCCTGCATCGCGACAATCTGATTTGGAGCCCCAAGTTGAATCCCTTCAAGGATGGTTGGGTCGCCGGTCCGGGCGAAACCTTCGCCGATCCGCTCTTTGCCAATCCGGGCTGGAACAGTCGTCCGCTCTGGGATACGGTCGCCGCAGATTACGCGCCGAGTGGCTCGAGTCCGTCCGTCAAGGCAGGACAGAATTTGGGATATGCGGTCGATTACTTCGGGAAGGGATATCCCCAGGGGGAGCCTGTGGATCTGGGGCCGTTATCTCGCGAAGGCTTATCTGGCTTTCTCGCCGGACGCAGGGGGAATGCACAAGATGCGGCTGTGAGGGTGCTCGGGTCGGGCCAGGGTTTGGTGGTGGAGTCGAATCTGGAGGTCTCGCAGACCTGCCGTCTAAGGTTGTTGGGTCTTGGAGGCGAGGTCCTGCAGGAATTCGAATCCTGGCAAGCGCCCATCGGACCGAGTTCCCATCAAGTTTCGTTCACCGCTAACGTCTCTACTCTGGCTTTGGTCGAAGTGCGAGTGGGCCCATCGCGGTTCGTTCGTCTCTTGGCCCTTCGCTGAGTCCGGCAACTCGGACAAAATCCGTACCCGCTGCGGCCAAGGCGGGGCGGTAGGATTCCTCACCAGCTGCGGCGCACGCCGATCATCGTGGTGATGGCCCACGGAAAACCTGGTACCATCGAGATGGCCAACTGGGTGCGGTCATCCAGCCGACGCATCAGGTCGAACTCGCCGCCGTACCAGAGAAACCGATGCTGCCAGCCACGCCAGGTGTCGTCGCCAAAAAATCCATTGGGGGCGTAGCCGGGCAGATTCTGCCAGTCCTTGCGCATCACCAGGGTGGGGCCGAATCCGCCATGGACACTCCAATTCTCGCCCTTGTGGATCCAGCCGCGCACGCCCAGATGGAAGAACATCTGGGGCTTGTCGGCGCAGTCCATGTACCAAGCCGTTTTTGCGCGGATGCCAAAATATGTCCAAGGTTCCACATCGTAGCTGGTCGCAGCTCCCAATTGCACCACCCACCATCCGCCGTCGTCCAATCGGCGCGGATACAGGACGGGCTGGGTGCCGCCTCCCGGATGGAACGTGAGGCCCACCGCCTGGATGGACGCCGCTTGGGGCCAATGCCCGGCGGAATCGGGCATGGAGGTGGCAAGCAGAGCGGACAGGGAGAAGAGGAGCATGGGCGGCGAAGGTAGATTCAGCTCATTGACTGTTCAGACTATTTTCGCAATTCATATGTCGATTGCAGTCACTCTCCTCGTTTCCATCCTTTCCACCTCCTCCGACACCCTCCCACCCGCGGCAGCTCTCCAAAGCCCCGCCGCGCGTGCCTGGCACTGGGTCGCCGACGACTTCGAGGTGTTGGCCGCCACCAGCGGGACGGTGGACTTCGCGGGGGATCTGTTCGGAGATCGCCGCTTCACCGACATCCCTCCCGGCTATCGTTCGGATTTCAAGGTGTGGGTGGACTTCTTCCGATGGAAGGGTTTCATCTCCAACTGGCTGATCGGGAATACCACCGTGGCCTCGCGTCTGGATACCACCGCCTTCCAGCTCTCTCACATCCGCTACGTGCTCACGCCCGGCTACCGCTACGAATTCGACTCGTGGCAGATCTCGGGGCTCCTGCTGCACGAGTGCGTCCACACCGTGTCCCGGCCGGAAGCCAATGGATCGGTGTGGTGGAACAGCTTCCAGATCGGCGCCGGCACCAAGGGCGCCTACCACGACCACTTCGTGGACAGCTACCGCAAGGCCGGAGCGTTCCCGTCCTTGCGCCTGGATGGGCGCTTGGACTTTGGACAATTTCTGTATGGAGGCCGTTCCGTGTGGATCGGGCAGAACCACGACTTCCGCCAGGAAGTTTTCGGATTGGCGCGCTTGCGGTTGGGAAGCGTGGGGCCTTTTGGATTCTTCCAGGACGTGGAGCCGCACTTCTGGCGCGCCAGCACCGGGCGGATCGACCAGAAATGGAGCCTGTCCACCCACATGTACCTCTTGGGCAAGAACAACATCGTGGGCGGCTATGCCCGTTGGATTCCGCTGGATCAAAATCCCCACGACAACGAAAACGGTCTGGGAAAGATCGGTTTCGAGATCGTGTTCTGAAAGGGACAGAGCACGTCCCTTCGCGAATCGTGGTTTCGAGGGCTCAGGGCATCGCGGTCACCAGGTTGCCTGCCATCCCATCCGAGCTCCATTCCACCACGAAAACCCCACGCCCGGCAGGACGGGAAAGAGTGGCGGTCGGCCCTTCGGACGCCGTGCTCGACAGGACCCGACCTCGAGGATCCCGCAGACGCAGATGCGTGGAGGCACCCGGCGCCAGCCCCTCGATCCGAAGCCGGTTTCCTTCCAGGATGCATCGAGGGTGCGTGAGGGTATGCCGGGCCTTGGTCCCCAGCTTCTCGCAAGCCTTACCCGGCGGGCACCAGCGGTAGGCGAAGATCTTGCCTTTGCCGTCTTCTTCGGCCAGCACGATCCGTTCTCCGTTGTCGCGCACGGCCACGTTGATCGGGTGGTTGAGATCGGTCGCTCCCGCGTACCACCCCACACTTGAATCCGGAGCGAGCGATCCCATCCGCCGGCCTGTGGCCAATTCGAACACCAGGATCTCGCCCCGACATTTCATGACCGATCCCTTGGCACCGCGCGTTCCTTCGACGTCGATGCAGAGGGTATTGGGGCCCCGGTCTCCATAGGCGATGTAGGCGAATTCGGTGTCCGCCGCCATGCCTGCGGGCAAAAGCATGTCGTAGGTGTTCACGTCCAGACGCGGGACGACCCCGGAGCCGCTGTCCAGAAACGGGATCTCGATCCTTCTGGAAGTCCGCTTGACGGAATCCGACCAATTCTCGTAGACCTGGATGAAGCTCGGGAACTGGGTGGTGCCCCCGGCGATCAGCATGCGGTCCAGGTCCTTGAAATAGCGCAGCCGAAACGCGTCGCCGTTGCCTTCCGTGAACGGCACGCGCTCCTTCCGGATGTTCTTGAGATCCCAGCGCGGAGAACCGTTGGCATCCAATCCCAGGCAGGGGATCACGGTGATGCCGCGGCCTCCGAAACGGATGGTGCCGTCGTCGGCCACATCGATGCCCTTGATGTACGGATAGGTCACATCGAAGGAGGCAAGCTCCGCGCGTTGCACCCGTCCGTCGCCGTTGTCGTCTTGCCAAGCCGCGCGCCGGATCAGCGGGGTGGTGGCATCGACGGGAGCCAGCAAGGTGTCCATCCAGTGGTTCACGGAACGGGTTCCCGCGAAGAACACGGCGCAGGGAGCCGCGATCTCCTCGCCCGGCAGGAATCGGAAAACCGCCACATAGCCCGCGCGCATGGGCGAAGCGAACAGGAAATCCTTGCCGCCAATCTTGCGCATCCAGACAGATTCCGTTGGCGATTGCAGTCGGATGTCGTCGGGGAACCGAAAAGGGTCCAGGGTGACTCCGGCCAGCTTCCAGGACTTGCCGGGAGGCAGGCTCCAATCCATGGAAAACCGCTTCGCATTCAAATGGATGGACGTGCCGTCGGAGCCCACCTGCGCGTCGGCGGAATTGACGAACGACAACCCTTGGACCTGCCACAAGAGCGAGGAATCCGCGCCCGAGAACACGCGAATGTCCGTGCCTCCCATGGTCTGCATGGGGATGCCCGTGTTGCCAACGTAGACGTTCCCGGCGCTGTCCACTCCCAAGCCACGGATGCCCCAGAAGCGGTGGTCACCGTACGCGCCGCGCACGGGTCCCGCGAACACGCCTCCCTTGGTTCCGAAGGTCCGGAACAAGCTCCAGCGGGTGCCCTCGCGCTGGAAGATCTTCACGTTCTGGTCCGGTCCGTTGTCGGCGACCAACAGACGGCCTTGTCGATCGAAGGCCACGGCGGTCGGGTCTTCCACGGTCCGGATGAACGTGCTGTCCGAGCAGGCGATGTACGGAACACTGTCGCCTTGGCTCGGTGCCGGAGCCAGTTTGTACAAAAAAGCCCTGCCGTAGAAGTTCCGGATCCGGCAGGTGTCCCTCCCCGTACGCGCGGTTTTCGAATCGGTGGAATCCAACCACCAGTTTTTGTCGATCCGGTTTCCCTGGTGGTAGGCCGCGTTGGGTGTGTGACCTTCGTCCCAGAAGCTTTTGGTGAGCACCAGCGGACTTGGAAACTGGTGGCTGTTCAGGTAGACCACGTCCATGTCTTCCAGGAAGTTCTGGACATGGTTTTCCGGGCGTCCGGAGGTGTTGGCCAGCCAATGGATCTGGGTCGGAAGCCGGGAGACGGAGTCCGGACCCGACCAGAGGCAGAACAAGAGGGATACGATCATTGGGAACCCGAGGAGATGGTGGAATCAGCGCATCCGTCGATTGTACATCTTCGCTGGCCATCAGTCTGATCCTTTCCAGGCTTCATTTTGAAGGAGTGGCGCCATCGCTGGCTCCAGAAGCCCAGGTGGAAGCCGTACAAGGGTGAGGATGTCCGATGGCACGCCTGTTGCGTATCGAAGTTCTCGTCGAAAGCAGAAATTGTCGCGCACTCGGCATCCCTCGCGTTGGTTCGCAGAGGGGGCGTGGGCGTGATCGCAAGCTCGGTAAACGGGGGAGGTATGCACTTGACCAGGTTGGAATATCAAGTCCGGATGGAAGACCAGTTCCGGCAATGGGGTCTTCGCCGCGACGCCATCAAGGAAATGGCGGAAAAAGCGGGAGAGGACATCAAACGGAACATCTGGCTGGAATTCAGCGAGATGGAAAAGTTGCTCCAGGCCGGGAAAGGCCATCTGCGCGGGCTGGAAAACATGGCCATCGACGCATGGGAAGCGGGCAAGGTCGAGCTTGTCGAAAAGTGGAACCAGGTCGGCGGAGCGGTCGATGCGGTCTGGGGTCGTGTCCGGACCCTCGCTCGATGAAAAAGCCGTCGGGTGCAGCAAACGCTTCCAAGAGTTCAAAAATTGTCAAAACGGAAAGATCGGGAAAACCAATGAACAATCGCTACCTCAAGACCATCGGCGCCACTTTGATCCTTGGCGGAAGCCTTCTGGCTTCGCCTGTCTATGCGGCCAAACACAAGAGCGAGGATCCCGTGAGCGATTCCTGGCTGACCGCGAAGATGAAGATCGCCCTGGCGGCCGATGGGCGCGTGAAGGGCCGTCAAGTGAGCGTGGAGACCACCAATGGCACCATGATGCTTCGTGGCAAGGTCGACGACCAGGCCGCCAAGGATGCCGCCCGGCAGATCGCCAAGGCCATGGAAGGCGTGAAGAAGGTCGAAGACGACCTGCAGGTGGTCAGGCCGTCCAGGCAAGCAGCCGTCGAGGTGATCGACGATTCGATCACGGCCCGAGTGCGGTCCCAGATCGACCGGGATGCCGATCTGATGAACGATTCGCGGCTCAAGACCGCGGACATCGGCGTGGTCTCCAATGCCGGTGTGGTCTCGCTGACCGGAGAGGTTCCCTCCATCGTGGTCAGCGCCCAAGCCTCCTGGGTTGCCTGGGGAGTGGAAGGCGTCCGGTCCGTTCGCAACGGCCTGACGATCAAGAGTTCAAAATGAACCGCAACCATACGGAGGAAGCTGCATGTTGACCGTCCTGATTGTGATCCTGATTCTCATGGCGATTGGCGGAGGTGGATGGGGATACAGCAGATACGGTTGGCTGGGCATGTCGCCTGCCGGCTTGATCCTGCTGATTCTGGCCATCATGTACCTGACAGGAAACCTGGCCTTCCGCTAAGACCTTGTTGACGGTCGAAAGCGGGCCAAAAGGCCAAAACCCCACCAGCCTTGCGGCTGGTGGGGTTTTACTCAATGGTGGTCAGACGCACAAATCGAGGGCGAACTCAATCCCAGCAGTTGGCCGTCTGGTCGTCGATGGCTACCCAATACCGACCGGTAGCGGGAATGTTCTTCGTGTAGGCGTAGAAATTCCAGCCTCCGCGATCTTGCTTCGTGTCGCTCCAATTCCCATGGTGATATTGCTTGGAGCTCATGCCGTTGATGAACCAGCCGTCGTGGTGCTCGGCCATGCGCCATCCCTCGCCCAGCGATTCTTTGCAGATTTTGTCTGCAGCCTTCCGCGAGGTCAGTCGGGTACCGGGAACAGGCGGGCTGAGAGTCGCTGTGCCGTTCAGCCACCCGCCGTAGTAGGCTTGATTGTCCTTGGATGGGTAATGAATGTCATAGGCTGGTCGCGGCGTGCCATCCACCTTGATGCACAGGATTGGAAGGCTGGATGCACACGGGGTGTCGCCTTTGTAGGCGTCGCATCCGACCGCAGCCCCCTCCGGGGTGTGAGCCCAGCACCCCAACAGGTCGATGTCCAATACCGTGTCTCGGTAGTTCTTCCCCCAGGTCATCCCCTTGCGAGTTGGTCTTTCGTCGTCTTGCACCTCGCTCGAGGAGGGCTCGTCATCGATTTTCACGGTGCTGGGACATTCGTCTGAGGTCCAAGCCAATGAAGTCTTGTGCGAGGCTCGGACCACCGAGAATCCCCATCCGAAGAGGGAAAGGCTGAAAAGCAGGAGGCAGAACCGGAACATGGGGTTGCGAAGGAGCATGGTGGACTAGAAGATGCCACTTTCCACACGAAGACGCCGAACAAAAATGCCATCGAACCGGTAAAGGGCCGATGGCATCGAAGGTTCGGAAAAATCTTGCGATCAGGCCTTGAAGCGCTCCGAAGCCTTGGCCCAGTTCCAGATTTCAAACAGCGATTCCGCGTACTTCTGGCGCAGGTTGCGGTAATCGATATAGTAGGCGTGTTCCCACACGTCGATCACCAACAACGGCGTTCCGGTGGAGGCGATCACGGCGTTGGAGGTCTTCTCGATGGCCAGGGAGCCGTCGGCCTTCTTGACCAGCCAAGTCCAGGCGGATCCAAAATTGCCCACGGAGTCGGCCACGAACTTCTTCTTGAATTCGTCGAACGACCCGAAAGCCTTGTCGATGGCGGCGGAAAGCTCGGCGGAGGGCTTGGATCCACCGGGCGTGAGGGATTCCCAATAGAAGGTGTGGTTCCAGACCTGGGCGGCGTTGTTGTAGATGCCGGCCTTCTTGGCTTCCGGCCACTTGTCCTGGGAAGCCAGGAGCTGATCCAAGGTCAGGTTCTCCAGCCCGGTGCCTTCCAGCAAGCCGTTGAGGTTGGTGGCGTAGGCGGCATGGTGCTTGCCGTAGTGGTAGGTGATCGTCTCTTCCGAGATGATCGGGGCCAAGGCGTTGGGGGCGTAGGGGAGGGCGGGTACAGTGTGCGGCATGTTTAGCTCCTTGGGTTATGGTTGAGAATCTTTATCAACTATTCAATGGTAACATACATCGCCGTGGGGCATTGGCCACCCCCAGCGCCCCGATTCCGGGGATCTGGAGCGATTGGTCAGCCAATTTCGCGGTCCGGGGGTAGGTTACGGCCATGTCATCCAGAAATCCCATCCTGTTGGATGCCCATCTTTCCGCCGCCCTGGAGATCGCCCTCGCGGCGGGGGAAGAGGTGCTCAAGTTCCAGAAAGAAGGCTTTTTCGTCAAGGAAAAGGGGCATCTGGACTTGGTGACGGAGGCGGATGAAGCCGCTGAAAAATTGATCCGGACCGCCCTGCTGGAAAAGTTCCCGGAGGACGGATTCTTGGGAGAGGAAGGGACCGACATTCCCGGAACTTCCGGTTTGGTCTGGGTGGTGGATCCCATCGACGGGACCGTGAACTACTCGCGGGGACTCTCCGAATACGGAATTTCCATTGGCCTGCGCGGTGCGGACGGCCAGCCGGAGTTGGGGGTCATCCGCTTTCCCGCGCTGGGCAAGACCTATTGGGCGACCCGGGGTGGCGGGGCCTTCTGCGATGGTCGGCAGCTCCAGGTGAGCTCCACGGATCGGCTGGACCGATTCTTGGTCCATGAAACCGATATCTGCCGGACGGATTCGCCCGCCACCTACCAGCGGAAGATCCTCAAGGCGCACCTTCCATTGTTGGAAAAGGTCATGCGTTGGCGCATCAGCGGTGCGGCCGTGCACGACCTGTGCCTGTTGGCGGAAGGCAAGATCGATGTCTACCTGATCGACCAGTTCCACGAATGGGATGTCCTGGCCGGTTGGGCGATCGTGCGTGAAGCGGGTGGTGAGCTGATGGCGCAGTCGGGTGAAGACGCCACCTGCCAAAGTCCGTCCATCGTCTTCCACAACGGCAAGTGCCGCGAGGAGATCGTCAAGGCCCTGCGCGTTCCACGTCGGGCGTGACGGAAATTGTTGCTGAACGGCTTTCGATCATTCCGTAGCTCTTGAGTTTGCGATACAACGTCGCGGATCCAATCTGGAGCTGCTGGGCGGTGTGGGTCTGGTTGCCGCCGTTGCGTTCCAGGGAAACAAGGATGTATTCCTTCTCGATCTCTTCCAGCGAGCGCACCGCTCCCGGGGCCAGATGCGGTGTCGCGAAGGCTTGGCGGACCTCCTCCGGCAGGTCGTCGAGTTCCACCCGGTTGCCCGGGGCGAGCGCGACGGCGCGCTCCATGGCGTTTTCCAGCTCCCGCACGTTGCCGGGCCAAGCGTAGCGCAGGAGCTGGTCGGCGGCTTCGGGGGAGATACCCGCGATCTTGCGCTTCATGCGCAAGGCGGCTTCGGAAAGAAGGACCCGTGCCAGCGGGAGGATGTCCTCGCGCCGATCGCGAAGCGACGGAACCTGCAAAGCCACCACGTTCATGCGGTAGTAGAGATCTTGACGGAAATTGCCATTTGAAACCTCCTGGGCGAGGTCGCGATTGGTGGCGGCCACGATCCGCACATCCACCCGCCTGCTCTTGTTTTCGCCCACGCGGCGGACTTCGCGTTCCTGCAAGGCGCGCAGCAACTTCACCTGCATGCTGGCGGGGATCTCGCCGATCTCGTCCAGAAGGAGCGTGCCGCCGTCTGCAGCCTCGAACAGCCCGGGTCGATCCTGGGTGGCCCCGGAGAACGCTCCCTTGGCGTGCCCGAACAATTCGCTCTCCAACAGGGTTTCGGTGATGGCTCCGCAGTTGATCGCGATGAATGGGCCTGCCGAACGCGTTGATTCTTCATGCAGCAGCCTTGCGATCCGCTCCTTGCCCGTGCCGCTTTGGCCGGAAATCAGGACGGTGGAATCGAATTTTGCGACACGCCCCGCCAGATCCAGGAGCTTGCGCATCGCCTCGCTCTTGGCCACGATCCCCTGCGGCTCGTCGGCATCGTGCACGACTTTTGTCATGGCCTCCTGGAGCTCGAACTCCAGTCGGGCTTGGGCCTTCTGGTCGGCGATCGCCTGCTCGTAGAGCCTGCGGGTCTCCTGGTGCAGAAGCCGCACTTCCAGCATGTTCCTGACCCTCATCACGACTTCGGGCAGATCCAGCGGCTTGCTCACGAAATCCTTCGCGCCGGCCTTCAGCGCGCGCAGCTTGTGCTCCGGCCTGGCCGTGATCACCAGCACGGGCAAATAACCCTCCGATTCGATCTCGTGGAGGGCCTCCATCACCTGGAAGCCATCCATGACCGGCATTTCCATGTCCAGCAGGATCAGGTCGTAGCGATCGCGCGAATGGAGTTCGCGGACCTCGCGGGGGTCGGTGGTGAACGAGATGTTCGCGTAGCCCTCGCGCGCCAGGATCTTCTCGAGAAGACGGATATTGACTTCCTGGTCGTCGACGATCAGGATGCGGGCGGCACGGATCCGGTCGAGGCCGATCAAACGGGGGCTTGGACGGGGATGGCGGTGCTGGTTCCCTTGCCGACGAATTCCAGCGCGGCGTCCAGGGTGCTGTTGAATTCGGCGATCTTGATGGGCTTGGTCAGATACAGGAAGAACCCCGCTTTCAGGCCGCGGGCGATGTCGTGGGGCATGGCGTTGGCGCTGATGGCCACGATGGGAATGTGGGAGGTGGACGGATCTTGTCGCAAAATCCGGAGCGCTTCGAACCCGCTGATGTCCGGAAGATTGATGTCCATCAGGATCAGTTCGGGACGTTTGGCCCGGGCGAGCTCGATTCCCAGGTTCCCGGTCACCGCGGTCACCAGGCGCAGTTCCGGGCGGCGGGCCACGAGCTGCTCCACCAGCGACAGGTTGGCGGGGTTGTCCTCCACGTACAGGAGGGTTCGCAAGGCCGCTTGCGGGAGCGGTTGGTTCAGGACCGGATCCAGTTGCTCCGTCTCTTCGAGAACCTCTGCGAGTACCGGTTCCGCTCCGGTCACGAGTTCGAACCAGAACACGCTTCCTGTTCCAACTGCGCTGTCCACGCCGATTCGGCCTTCCATCATTTCCACCAGTTGCTTGGCCACCACCAGTCCGATCCCGGTGCCTTCCTCGCCGCTGGCCTCCTGGCCGAGGCGGTTGAAGGGTTGGAACAGTTGCTCGATCTTCTCGGGTGGCAGACCTTCGCCGGTGTCGCGGACCTCGATGCGGATCTCGCCGTTTTCCGTCTTGCGAAACGAAACCTCCACGACGCCTCCGTCGCGATTGTATTTGATCGCGTTGGAGAGCAGATTCAGCAGGATCTGCTTGAGGCGGGTGCGATCGGCGTGCACGAAGCATCGATCGGCGAAAGGGGGAAACTTCAGCTGGATGTCGCGCTTTCGCGCCAAGCCTTCCACCATCTCCCGGCATTCCAGGAACACCTCGGCCAGCGACACGGGTTCGGGCGAAAGCGAGAATTTCCCGGATTCGATCTTGGCCAGATCCAGGATCTCGTTGATCAGGTTCAACAGGTGCCAGCCCGCCTGCAGAATCCGTCCGATGCTTTCCAGTTGGCTGGGCGTGGGCGGAGGGGATTCCGATTCCAGCAACTGCGCGAAGCCGAGGATGGCGTTCAATGGAGAGCGCAGTTCGTGGCTCATGCTGGAGAGGAATTCGGACTTCGAGAGATTGGCTTTCTCCGCGACGGCCTTGGCGATCTGGAGATCGACGTTGCGTTCCTGGAGCACCTGGTCCAGCTGTTTGCTCACCGTCACGTCGCGGGCGGCCGCGAACACACCCAACAATCGGCGTTCGCGATCAAAAAAGGTCGCGGCGTTGTAGGATACCACCGTCTCGTTGCCGTCCCAGTTGCGCGCCGTCAGCTCGTAGTTGTTGACCTTTCCCTCGGCCAGGACCAGCGTGATGCTTGCCTGGGCGCGCTCGGGATCCGTGAAGAATCCTTTGAACGGGGCTCCGATCAATTCGTCGCGGGTACACCCGGTGAGGGCTTCCATCTGGCGGTTGACGTCGGTGATGATGCCTTGGAGGTCGGTGGTCATGATCGCGTCGATGTTGGCTTCGATCAACGAGCGCGTGTAGAATTGCTGGTCGCGCAGGCGCTGGTCGAGCTTCATGCGCTCGTCCTCGATCTGCTTGCGGGCCGTGTTGTCGGTCCCGATCAAGAGGTATCCGATGATCGCCTCGTTGGGATCGCGCAACGCCGTCACGGACACGACGGCGGGAAGCCGGCTGCCGTCCTTTCGGATGTAAGTCAGTTCGTAGATGTCCTCGATGCCACGAGAGGCCTTGAAGACAAGGGCTTCGAAGCCAGGCAGGATGGGGGTTCCCAGCTCCACGCTCAAGGCCTTGGCACGCTCCACCACCTCCAACGGGTCGGAAATGTCGGCGGGGGTGATCTTGTCGATGACCTCGGCGGCGTCGTAGCCCAGCATGCGCTCGGCCCCGACGTTGAAGATCTGGATCACGCCGTGCTCATCGGTGGCGATGCTGGAAAAATTCGCGCTGTTGATGATGGCGGCACGCAGGGCGGTGGCCCGCAGGTGCACCTTCCGGCGGTGCTGGACGGAGACGGAATCTGACGGATCGAATTCGTCGCTGCTGGAATCGTCGCCGGAGAAGGAATCGGAATTGTTCACAAAATGGCTCGTTTCCAGAATGAAGGACCGCTGCCATCGATTTGAAGGACCAACCTAGTCCGCCCGGTCGACAAAAAACGAAATCAGTCGCAAACGCCAGGAATAGGTCGTGGCACGCCTGTTGCGTTTGAAATGGCTCCAGTGCAGCGGGCCATAGCCGCCCCAACGAGCGAAACGACAGAGAAAGGATGCCTTCAGATGAATTACCAGATGATCGACGATCGCAATTCGGGCGGTTGCTACGGCGAAGAGGAAGAGGCTATCCAGTGCCCGATGGATGAATCCGAGGTGGAGTCGTCCCTGGATGGCTCCTGCGGACTCCGGGGCGCCAGGTCGCGCCTCTCCTACGGTGGGCATCATCGCACCGCCTCCGAAGAAATGGAGGAATTATGCTGGTGATGATCTTGATCCTGGTGTTGATGCTGGTGGCGCTGGGCAGTGGTGGTTGGGGATATCCCCGCTATGGCTGGAAAGGCATGTCGCCGGTGGGGCTTGTCCTGATTGTCCTGGCGATCTTGTACTTCGCCGGATACCTCAGCGCCCGATGACGCCCGCCGACGCCGACGCGGTCGCCGCTTTCCGGCTTTCCGCCGAAGCGTGCGTCGCCGCGTTCAAAAGCGATGCGAAACAGGGGTTGTCCGCGAGCGACGCCCGTGCGCGGTTGGAACGCGATGGACCCAACGAGCTGGATCGCGCGCCCTCGATCCCCGGATGGAAATCCTTTCTGGAGCAGTTCCGGAGCGTATTGGTTATGCTGTTGGTGGTTGCCGCATCGATATCCCTGGTGATCTGGGTGGTGGAGCGGGAGTCCGCTCTTCCCTACGACGCCATGGCGATCTTCGCGGTGGTGCTGATCAACGCGTTCATCGGCTTCACGCAGCAAAGGCGTTCGCAATCGGCTGTGGATGCCTTGCGCGAGCTGTCCACACCGCAAGCCCGCGTGATCCGTGACGGAAATCGACACATGGTGGAAAGCCCGGACATCGTGGTCGGGGATCTGCTCTCGATCGAAGAGGGCGACTCGATCGCCGCCGATGCGCGCGTGATCGGATCGACGGATCTCCATGTGGCGGAGGCCGCGCTGACCGGCGAGAGCGCACCGGTCTCCAAGGGTGTTGGCGCCCTTGAAGGGAATGTCGGGTTGGCGGATCGGACAAACATGGTGTTTCGCGGAACCACGTCCAGTTCCGGGCGCGGCGAGGCCGTGGTCACGGCCACCGGGATGCGCACCGAAATGGGACGCATCGCGGGGATGTTGGCGAACACGCCACAGGAAACCACTCCGCTGGAGAAGGAATTGGCGGGCATTGGCAGGGTCCTGGGGGGCGTGGTGTTGGTGATCGCGGTGGGCATGATCGGCACCATCGTGGCGGTGGAAGGTGTCCGCGGCTGGTCCACTTTGTTCCAGGTGTGCATGCTGGGTGTGGCCTTGGCGGTGGCGGCGGTGCCGGAAGGTTTGCCTGCGATGGTGACAGCGGTGCTGGCCCTGGGCGTGCAGCGGATGGCCAAGCGCAAGGCCATCGTACGCCACCTGGCGGCGGTGGAGACCTTGGGATCGGCCAACGTGATCGCCTCGGACAAGACCGGCACGCTCACGAAAAACGAAATGACCGTGCGGGCCCTGGTGCTGGCCAGCGGACGAGTGGATTTCGGAGGAAACGGGTACGCTCCGGTGGGGGATGTCTCGATCGCCGGTGCGGCGGTGGTGGATGGACCGGTGCGAGACGAACTCCATTGGGCCTTGATCGCGGCGGATCGAGCGAACAACGCGGTGGTGGAGGAACGCGACGGGACTTGGATCGTGCAGGGAGATCCGACCGAAGGCGCCCTGGTGGTGGCCGCCCACAAGATCGGTCTGGAAGAGGCTGATCTCCAGAGTCGCTTTGTGCGACGCGGAGAGATTCCGTTCACCTCCGAGCGAAAGTCCATGAGCACGATCAACACTGATCCAGATCACGCCGATCGGCTTTGGGTGTTCGCCAAAGGGGCTCTTGAAAGCCTGTTGGAACGCTGCGACAGCGAATTGGTGGGCAAGGACGAACGGCCGTTGGGACAGGATCGCCGAAACGAGATCCTGCAGGCCAACGATGCCCTGGCGAGCAAGGCGCTGCGGACATTGGCCGTTGCGCGGCGCAGCGTTCCCAAGGACGCGTACGTCGCCGGTCGGGCCGATCCCGCCTTGGAAACGGGCATGGTGTTCCTGGGTGTGGTGGGCATGATCGATCCGCCGAGGAAGGAAGCCCGGGATGCCGTGGCTCGCACACAGAGCGCGGGCATCCGGCCCATCATGATCACCGGCGACCACCCCATGACAGCCTCTGTCATCGCCACCGAGCTGGGCCTGTGCGCGGATCCGCAGGTGGTCACGGGAGCCGACCTGTCCGCGCAATCCGATGACGAATTGGCCAAGACCGTCTTGACGGCCTCCGTCTACGCCCGGGTGGACCCTGCCCAGAAGTTGCGCATCGTGCAGGCGCTGCGAAAGTCAGGTGCCGTCGTGGCCATGACGGGCGATGGCGTCAACGATGCTCCCGCCTTGAAAGCCGCCGACATCGGGGTGGCCATGGGTCTTGCGGGAACCGATGTTTCGCGGGAAGCCGCCGACGTGGTGCTGGTGGACGACAACTACGCGACCATCGTCTCTGCCGTGGAGGAGGGGCGAGCCATCTTCGACAACATCCGCAAGTTCCTTCGCTACCTGCTTTCGTCGAACATCGGCGAGGTGATGACGATGTTCCTCGGCGTGGTGTTCGCGAAGTCCTTGGGATTGCACACCGAAGGCGTGCCTTTGGTGCTTCCTCTTCTGGCGACCCAGATCCTGTGGATCAATCTGGTCACCGACAGCGCCCCCGCGCTGGCGCTGGGCGTGGATCCACCCGATACGGATCTGATGGATCGGCCTCCCCGTCCGCATGGCCAGGGCGTGGTGACAGGCCGGATGTGGGCGGGAATTGTCTTCACGGGTTCCGTGATCGCCGCGGGAACCTTGCTCGTGCTGGACGCCTCCCTCCCGGGAGGATGGATCGAGGGGACAGGCGACATGCTCTACGCCAGGACCATGGCCTTCACCACCCTGGTCTTGTTCCAATTGTTCAACTGCTTCCAATCCCGCTCCGATACCAGAAGCGTTTTCCATGGTCTGTTTCGAAATCCATGGCTGTGGGCGGCCGTCGGCGTATCGCTTCTGCTCCAGGTCGCCGTGGTGCACGTGCCGATGTTGCAGAAGGGGTTTTCCACGACCGCGCTCAGTGCCGGTGATTGGTTCTTCTGCGCGGCGGTGTCAAGTTCCGTCCTCTGGATCGGTGAGTTGGCCAAGCTCGTTTCGCGACTCGCGAAGGGCGTGCGAAGCGCGAACCGGACGCCGGTCATGGAAGACTCGAGTCCATCGAAATGAAAGTCGCCATCCATCATAACGACCGGATGTCGATGGATACAAATTCCGTCGCCATCGAGAAGTCGGATCGGTGCGGCATTTCCCGGTTGGCACGGATCGTGCGTTTGAACCCTGGTGTCTCCCCTGCGAGACCGGAGGACGAAACATGTTGAGAAGCTTGAAGAACCTGGAAGAATACAAGGTGACCGCGACCGATGGCGACATCGGCAAGGTGAGCGGCTTCTATTTCGACGACCGCCATTGGACCATCCGGTATCTCGTGGTGGATACAGGCGGCTTCTGGGATGGCCCCGAGCGCGTCCTCGTTTCCCCGATCGCCTTTCGCGAGGCGGATTGGGCCACCAAACGGTTCCACCTTTCGCTGACCCGCGAGAAGGTGAAGAACAGCCCCGGAATCCACAAGGATGTGGCGCTTTCCCGGCAATACGAACAGAACTACTCCAAGTACTACAACTGGCCGTACTACTGGGGTTACGGCGGCATCTGGGGGGAATGGAGCACGCCCGGCATCCTGGCGGAGAGCACCTGGAGCCAGCCTGCGCAGGATGTCGTGGACGACAATCCCCATCTGCGCCTGGCCGAGGATGTCATCGGGTGCAGTGTGGATGGTACCGACAAGGAGATCGGGCACATCCAGGACTTCATCGTCGACGAGACGAATTGGACGATCCGCTACGTGGTGGTCAACACGCGCCACTGGTGGTCCGGAAAGAGCGTGATCCTGTCGCCGCATTGGATCTCCCGGATCAGCGGCAAGGAAGACAAGGTCGTGGTGAACGTGTCGCGCGAAGTGGTCAAGAACTGTCCCGAATGGTCGCCGGACCAAGCCGTCAACCGACAGTACGAGACCCGATTGTTCGACTACTACGGAAGACCCGCCTATTGGCACGACGAGCCGAAGGCTCAGGCCTAGAGCTTCATCCTCCGGGCCCCGAGACGATTTCCGTCTCGACGGGCTCGACAAATGGATTCAGAACCGGGTGGATCCAGATCCACCCCGCCTTTTCAAGAACGGAAAACACATGTCCAAATCGATCCTAACGCTCGCCTTCGCGACGCTACTGGCCACCCAGATCGATGCCCAGTCTTACATCCAACAGCCCGCCAGCACTCCCACCCTCGAAGGGACGGTGGGCGTCGGAGTCGGTGTCGGCGTGCAACGCTACATCGGGACCTTCGGTGATCAGGCTTCCGTCTACGGACGAGGCGTCCTTGCCTACCACCCGTTGGAGTGGTTGGGAACACGCTTCACGGGCGGAATCGGCAACATCAACAACGACAAGCAGATGGGGGTGGACTTCCAGACCGATTGGTTCTCCAATCTGGGTCTGGACCTCGTCCTGCAACCGCAGATCGGGTTGGGCCCCGTGCGTCCCTACATCGCCTCGGGGCTGTCGACCACCTTCGGTACGGCCAAGATCAACGGGTTTCAGAGCCGCGATCTGGATTGGAACCTGTACGTGCCGGTCGAATTCGGACTGGAGATCCTGATCGCCGACAACCTCTCGATATGGGCCTGGGGCGAGAGCTATGCCTACATGCAGGATTGGGAAAAGCTCGACGGTGTGGCTTCCAAAGGCGACTACTACGAACGCCGCGACGATCTCCAAAAGGTGGGCATCGGGTTCAGCTTCCTGATCGGATCGAATTCCGACGAGGACAAGGACGGCGTCACCGGATCCGTCGACCAGTGTCCCGGCACCCCTGCGACCGTGAAGGTCGACAGGAAAGGCTGTCCCTTCGATGGCGACATGGACGGAACTCCTGACTACAAGGACTTGTGCCCAACCACGACTCCCGGAGTGTCTGTGGACGTTTTCGGATGCGCGTTGGATTCCGACAAGGATGGCGTGATCGACGCCAAGGACAAGTGCTCGATCACTCCGGTGGGCGTCAAGGTGGACGTCAACGGCTGCCCTGCCCTTGTGGATGCGGACAAGGACGGCGTGTCCGACGAAATCGACAAGTGCCCTGGCTCGAGTGCGGGCTTGGTCGTCAACGAGGTGGGTTGCGCGTTGGACTCCGATCGCGATGGAATCGGTGACGACCTCGACCAGTGCCCCGGCACGGCGGTCGGTGAAAAGGTGGATTCTCGTGGATGCATCCTGCCCTTGGCGGACGCCGATCGGGACGGAATCGGCGATGCCATCGACAAGTGCCCGGGTACCCGGGTGGGTACGAAGGTGGACGGTGACGGTTGCCCGTTGCTGGTGATCGTCAAAGGCGCGAAGCTCGTCATCGACGGCATCGTCTTCAAGACGGGATCCGCCGTGATCGACGAGGTCAGTGCCCCGGTTTTGGCGCGAGCCGCGGTGGCGATCTCGAAGGCTCCTGGAGCGAAGATCGAGGTGGCCGGTTTCACGGACAACGTGGGCAGCGACAAATCAAACCAAAAATTGTCTGAACGGCGAGCCGCTTCCGTGAAGGCCTACCTGGTGAAGTCGGGTGTTCCCGTCGCCCAGCTTTCGGCCAAGGGGTACGGCGAGAAGGATCCCGTGGTGGACAATTCCACCGCCGACAACCGGTCGGAAAATCGTCGCATCGAGTTCCACGTGAAGTGATCGACTGATCGGGAATCGATGTCGAGCCCGCCTCCGTTTTCACGGAGGCGGGCTCCGTCGTTTTCCGCCTACTGGTCTTCGAACGGATCCAGATGGATCAATACTTCGCAGACCTCCGGCAGCTGGGCCTTCATCTGGGCCTCGACCTCGTCTCCGATCTCGTGTCCTTGGACAACGGTGATTTCGGGGTCGACCACGATGTGCAGGTCCACACCGATGCTCGATCCGAGATAGCGGGTGCGCAGACTGTGGACGCTGCGCACGCCTTGGACGCTTGTGGCGATCGACTCGAGCTTTGCCACGGTCGATTGGGCGGCTCCCGTATCGATCATCTGGCGCAAGGCGGGCCAGGCGATGTCAAAGCTTGCCTTCAGGATGAATCCTCCGGCGATGATGGCGCCGATGGCATCCAGAAACGACCACTCCGGGAAAAACTGGGCGGCGCCTACGGAGAGAACGACGGGGATCGAGCTGATGGCGTCCGAGCGATGGTGCCACGCGTTGGCGATCACCGACATGCTCTGGATTTTCCGGCCTTCCCGGGCGGACCACTGGAACAGCCACTCTTTGGAGAGCACCGACACCACCGCCACCACAAGCGCAAGAATCGTCGGATGCGAATGGATACCCATCCGGATGCTGGAGAGCGCGTTCCAGATGATGGACAAGCCAACCACACCCACGACCACCCCGATTCCGAGGGTCATGATCGTTTCGATGCGCCGATGCCCGTAAGGGTGATCCTTGTCCGGCGGAGCGCTCCAGAATTTCGATCCGACCACCAACGCCAGGCTGGTGACGATGTCCGCGCCACTCTCGATGCCGTCGGCGATCAGGGCCTTGGAGTTCCCGACGATTCCAGCGAAGATCTTGGCGATGGATAGGACCAGGTTGACCCAGATCCCGACCCACGTGATTTGGCGCACCCGGGTGGAGGACTCGTCGAGGTCGATCACGAGGCTGTTTCCCTGGAATCGATCCAGCCGCGAAGGAAAGCAGAGGATGGATGGGGATCATTCATTTTCAGTGCTCGTTTCCTGTTAGGCGGCAATCGGAGATCGCGTTGAGCCATCAACCTACTTGCCAGGATTGGAAACGGCGCCTCCGATCGATGATGGGCGGATGGTTGGGTGGATCCATTGTGTTCTACAATTAAATGCAGAGAAATGCTGATCGAGCGCACAATGGTTCGATAAAAGCGTGATTTACCTCAGATGTGTTCTACCAGGAATGCACTCGCTTGGGATAAAACCGGGGGTAGATTCTCACCATGTCGAATCCACCGGATCTATACGCATACAATGACTTCCGGAAGTTTCTTTCCGACTGGCTCGAGTGGAGACAGTCCGAAGAACCCTCCTTCACGAAGGCGGAATGCTGCCGGAGATTGGGGCTTCCCAACTCGCGCAGCTACCTGCCGGATCTTCTGCGCGGCAAGCATCTGAGCGATGTGTTCCGGGAGCGATTCGTTCGGCTCTTGGAGCTTGGCGAGGACGAAGCGCGGTTCTTCCGGGTATTGGCGCGTTTCAACCAAGCCGAACTCCCCGAAGAACGCCAGAACGCCTACGATGAATTGGCTTCGCTCAATCGCACACCCCGCCAGTCCTTGGGCAAGGAATCCATGGACTACTACCGCACCTGGCGGAACTCGGTGGTGCGTGCGCTTTCCGGAGTCCAAAGATTGGACTCCGCCGAGGCGATCGCTCGCTCCAGCCTGGTTCCGCTCACTTTGCCGCAGGTCAAGCAAGCGCTCAAGCTTCTGGATCGATTGGGCCTGGTGGCGACGGATTCTGACGGAGTTCCGCGTCCCACTTCCAATGCGCTCCAGGCGGATCCCGCCCTGGGCCGCGA
Source organism: Fibrobacterota bacterium (assembly GCA_016699655.1). GTDB lineage: Bacteria > Fibrobacterota > Fibrobacteria > UBA5070 > UBA5070 > UBA5070. The sequence goes on along the minus strand of CP064986.1, from coordinate 5,407,525 downwards.
GCTGTTGCGCCAGCTGCAAGCGCAGCACCTGGAGCTTTCCCGCGAGGCGTTCTTGCAGGACGGTCCCGTTGATCGCGTTTTTTGGAGCAACACCTTGTCCTTTGGCGCCGAAGCCCAGGATGCCGTTTTGCGGGCCTTGCGCCGTTTCCAGAGCGAAGTCCGCTCGATCGCCCACAAGGATGGGCAGATCGCTGATCGTGCCTGGCAGCTCAACATCCAGTTCTTCCCCCTATCCCAGCCGAAAGGCCAGCCATGAGACTCTCCCGATTGCTATCCCCATTCCTCGCATCCATCGCGTGCCTGGCCTTCTTCGCCTGCGAAGACCGCTCCACCGGCACCAGCGACGAGCATGAAACCTCGATGGCTCGCCTGTACCGCACGGACGGAACTCCTGCGGCGCGCGCGAAGGTGAAGTTCTACTCGGTGTCGGATACCGCGCAGGTTCCGGCCGCCCTGACGTATACGACAGAAAATGGCGAGATCCAGCTTCCCGAGCTTCCGGCGGGGTTGTACAACGCTGTCGCATCCGATGGAAGCGGTACGGCCGCGTTGATCGACTCCATCGTGTATTCCGCCAATGGCAAGGCGAGTGTTCTCTCCGATACGCTCAAGCCCATGGGCATTTTGCGTGGTCGGGTGGTGGTGCAGCCGCAGCATTCCCCACAGATCGCCTGGATCCAGGTGATGGGCATGGGGTTGGCGGTCAACGTGGACCCCTCGGGCTCCTTCTCGATTCCGATGCCTTCCGGCGGAGCCACGATTTATGCATTGACCCGGGAGCATGACTACACGCCGACATTCCGTACCGTCCAGATCAGGTCCATCGATACCGTCGATCTGGGGATGATCGAGCTCATCTACACAGGGATCCCCATCGTGAAAGGAACGTCCGTGGCATACGATTCCATCAACGGGGTGGCGATGGTTCGGTGGGATCGCTCCTCTTCCCCCAGGGTGGCTTGGTATCGCCTTGATCGAATGGAAAGCAACGGGATGGCGGACTCGAGGACCTTTCCCGCTTCCGGTGCCACCGAGTGGTTCGATACCCTGTTCCGTCCCACCGAAGTGAGGTTGAATGCACGGACCCCTTCGTATTCCGTAGTCGCCTTGGATTCCGGTTTGCACCCAGGCCTCGACTGGAACCACGTGCCCCTTGTCGCCCCCTCTCCTTATGTTGCTTCGAGACCAGGACTCAGCCTCCAAAAGCTCGGACGCCTACCCGAAGGGTGCGCAAGGCTCGATACCTTGGCTGGGGGACTGGTCTGTCTGAATGGTCCTCGGTTCGATTTCTACACCTACCCGACGGACTCCATTCGTGTGTGGACCAGCCCGGACGGGGTGGAATGGTCTGCACTCTTCACCGTGCCAGGGCGGCCCATGCGCGCGATCCCCTGGCAAGGAAACCTGTGGGTGGTACGGGGCATTCCTGCCACGAATTCCTCTCGGGGGGTGTTTGGCGAGGGAGGAGTTGAGCTTCCCGAGTTGACGGCGGCGGTGATCGAAGTCTGGGATCTCAAAGGCCATCGCCTGAGCAGCGATACTCTTCCAAATCCGGAGGGGATCCTGGGGCACCGCCTGATGGCCCACGGCGATACGTTGTACCTGAGTTTGGACAATGTGAGGTCAGGCACCATGGGGGCCACAGGGCCCGCCGGCATTTTGCCCGTGGCCGACTCGGTTCGTGCCATGGTTCTCCCTGGGAATTCCTGGAGGACGATTGCCGATTTCGAATACTGGGCGGAGTACAGCAAATCCGACGAGATGATGATGCTTTTCATGTCGGCAGCTTCGGACATCGGGTGGAACATGTTCCAGCTCGCACCGAGTGAGTCCCTGGGCGGGTTCGAATTTTCAAGTCGGGGAGGAATCCTCTTTGCCTCAAGCCCTGACTGGCGGTTTCCCTGGCAGGTGAGCCACACGAGCCAATTCATCTACCGCGGTGACGGGGCGAAGGTTCCCGCAGTGCTTGCTTGGCAGGGATGCGGGATTTTTCCTTCGGGCTCGGATCTGATCGGGATTTGTCCGAGGCCCTGATCCTCGAACCAACCAGACAAAACCGAGTGCGCTTTTTGCCGTCCCATGGTTGAGAACCCTCTTTGTCAATGCTACCATGGAAGCCACACGGCGCCGGAGTCTGTCTGGCGCCTCCCTTCCAAGGAGCCCATTCGGTGAGCGCACTCCAATATCCGGTTCTCGGCAGCCTCGACATCCATCTGCATGGCGAGGGAAATCACGAACGGATCTGGGAAAAACTCGGCGCCCATCCTTGCTCCTACCAAGGGGTGGAGGGCGTCTCCTTCGCGGTCTGGGCGCCCAATGCGCGCCGGATCGCGGTGATTGGTGACTTCAACAACTGGCACCCCGATGCCCACCTCATGGAGCGGCAAGAAGGTGGCGTTTGGCAGTGCTTTGTGGCAGGCGCGCAGGTAGGCCAGACCTACAAGTTCCACCTGGTGTCGCAGGTGGACAACTACTGGGTGGAAAAGTCCGACCCGTACGCGTTTGCCGCGGAGTATCGCCCGGGAACCGGTTCCCGCATTTGCGACCTGAAGTTTCAGTGGCATGACACCGATTGGATGGCGGCACGCAAATCGATCGACCCACTGCGTGAACCGATCTCCATCTACGAAGTCCATTTGGGTTCCTGGGCCCGCGTTCCGGAAGACGACCAGCGCTTCCTGAACTATCGAGAATTGGCGCCCAAGCTCGCCAAATACGTCAAAGAGACTGGCTTCACCCATGTGGAGCTGCTTCCCATCACCGAGCATCCCTTCGATGGATCCTGGGGATACCAAGCCACCGGGTATTTCGCGCCCACCAGCCGGTTCGGATCGCCCGAAGATTTCCAATTCTTCGTGGACCACCTCCACCAGGAAGGCGTGGGCGTGATCCTCGACTGGGTTCCGGCGCACTTTCCCAAGGATTTTCCGGGCCTCGCCTTTTTTGACGGCACGCACCTCTACGAGCATGCCGACCCTCGACAGGGCGAGCACCGCGACTGGAGCACACTGATCTTCAATTTCGGGCGCAACGAGGTGGCCAATTTCCTGATGGCCTCGGCGCTCTTTTGGATGGAGACCTACCACATCGACGGCCTGCGCGTGGATGCCGTGGCTTCCATGCTGTATTTGGATTATTCGCGCAAGGATGGCGAATGGGTGGCCAACCAGTACGGTGGCCGCGAAAACATCGATGCGATCGAATTCCTTCGCAAGCTCAACGCGCGCATCCATGCCTTGTTCCCGGGTACGTTCACCTTGGCGGAAGAGAGCACCGCGTGGCCGGGCGTGAGCCGTCCCACCTATGTGGGAGGATTGGGCTTCACCTTCAAGTGGGACATGGGTTGGATGCACGACACGTTGTCGTTCATGTCCAAGGACTCCATCCACCGCAAGTGGCACCACGACCATCTGACCTTCCGCATGCTCTACGTTTGGTCGGAAAACTTTGTGCTCCCGCTCTCGCACGACGAGGTCGTGCACATGAAGGGGAGCTTGATTGGAAAGATGCCCGGCGACTGGTGGCAGAAAATGGCGAACCTTCGCCTTCTGTACGGAAACCAATGGGGCAACCCCGGCAAGAAGCTTCTGTTCATGGGCGGCGAGTTCGGCCAATGGCGCGAGTGGAGCGAGGCGCGCTCCCTGGATTGGCACCTCCTGGATTTTCCCACCCACGAAGGCCTGCGCCGCTGGGTGGCCGATCTCAACAAGATCTACCGCGAAATGCCCGCCATGCATGATCAAGACTGTGCGGGCAAAGGCTACGAGTGGGTCGATTGTTCGGACAGTGAACAATCCGTGACCAGCTTCCTGCGACGCTCCGCCGACCCCAAAGAGCCACCGGTGTTGTTCGTGTTCAACTACACGCCGATCCCGCGCCACGGTTACCGAGTGGGTGTGCCCTGGGGCGGATTCTGGCAGGAACGCTTGAATTCCGATGCCGAGATCTACGGCGGGTCGGGGATGGGCAACATGGGTGGCCGAGAGGCCGTTGGCGATGCCTGGCAAGGCCAGCCCGCGCACCTGATGTTGGAGCTGCCCCCGCTTTCCTGCATGGCCTTCGTGCCCCTGACAGTGCCGGAGCCAGCCAAGGAATCCTGAGCATCGCGTCGGTTCGGATTCGAGAGGCGTCCCTGTCCGTGTTGGACACGGGATCGTCTTCTTCGTACGAGGTCGGATCGATCTCTCTAGATTCCCGCCCTCTTCAGTAGACGGTCTGAGATCGCGAGGGTCCCCATCCACGCCAGCATTCCGGCACCAGCCAGGAACGGGAACGCTCCCAGTTGGGTGTTGAGGATGCGCCCCACCCACGGCATGGTCGCGGCGCTCAGCAGGAACGCTCCGATGTAGGAGATGGAAAAGCCGTGGTCGCGCAGATGCGCGGGCAAGGCATGGGCCAGGATCGCGCTGGTGGCGCCCAGATACAGGCTGGAGCAGATGCCTCCCATCCCCGCCAGCGCCAGAAGTCCCCAGGTGGATGGATGGAGCACGAAGAGGACGACAAAAATCGTCTGAACGGCGAGTCCGATGGGCGCGAGATGGCGCATCCGGGATTCGGACAGGCGGGGGATGACGACCAGCGACCCCACGAGGATGCCGATTCCTGTCGCTTCGTTCATCAGCGCGGGCATCTTGACCCCTTCGCCGAGGTGTTTGGTCAGGTAGATGGGCAGGAAGCTGTTCCAAACCTGGCCGACCACCCACTGGCTGGACAAGGCCATCCAGGCCGCCAGGAAAGGCTTCGAGCGGATCAACCACCTCAGAGTCTCCCGGAATCCCTGACGTTGTTCCGGAGGGATGGCCTCGAGATCCTCCAGTTTTCGCCAGCGCAGGTAGATTCCCACCGACATCGATGCGGCCTGGAGTAGAAACAGGATCCGAACCGCGGGAAGGAATTCCCCGCTGGCCACGAACAGGCCCGCGATCCATGGCACCACCACGGTGGGCGCGATATTCCACAGGTGCATGAACGCGTAGGCTTTCGTGCGGCGCGAGGGGGGCATGCCTTGCACGATCAAACAGTTGTATGGCGTACTGGCGAAGGCGTTCAGCGAGGTGCAAAGAACCGCCAGCACGATATGCCAGGGTTGAGAGGCAAGACCGAGAATCAGGTAGGGCACCACCCAGGAAATGATGTCGCCGCCGATGAGCATCCGCTTGGCCCCGAAGCGACGCATGAAGAACCCGGATAGACCCAATCCCGCGGCCCGCACGACCATGTCCATGGCCACGAGCATTCCAATGGCCTTGTTGTCGAACCCCAGCCGCTGGAAGAAGAGGGTTTTGTACGGATCCGTCGCGGCCAGCATCATGGTCCACAAGCCACCGGACAGGATCAGAAATCGGGTATTGGCGTTCGGTGCGCGGACAAGTTCAAGAATGTTCTCGTGCAAGGTCGCCAGGGCCCGCGCGAGAGGCGGGAGCTTTCCTGCCAATGGAGTCTTCGATCCGTCGCCGGAAGAGTGGTTGGATGTGTCGAGCATGCGGTTAGGAGTCGTGATTGGCACTGAAAGGGTTCAGTTCTGGGCTTTCCGATTTGAAGCCCCTTTTGGGCGTCGCCGGGGCGCAAAGGTATCTTTCGTGGGTGATACCGCATTTTCGATCGCTGAAGTCGTTTTTGCAATACTGCGATTCTCGCGGCGAGTTGGCCGTGGTGGAGCGCACCGTGGATCCGTACTTGGAGATCTGCGAGATCGCCGATCGCGTCATGCGCCAAGAGGGTGGCGGAAAGGCACTGCTTTTCAAATCCGTAAAGGGATCCGAGTTTCCGGTGGCCGTGAACCTGCTCGGCTCGGAAAACCGCATGGCATGGGCGTTGGGCGATGAGAACCTGCGGGAGACCCAACGGAGGGTGGAATCCATCACCGAGCTGGAGCCGCCTCGTTCGCTGGGCGAGGCATGGAAGGCTTTGAAGGCGGTGGGAGCTCTACGCCATGCGCCTCCCCGGACGGTTCGCCGCGCTCCCTGCCAAGAGGTGGTGGAACCGCAAGTCGATCTGGGCTGCTTGCCAGTCCTTACCACGTGGCCTCAGGATGCCGGGCCGTTCATCACCTGGCCCATGGTCTTTTCCCAGTCGCCTGCGGGCAAACCCAATTGCGGCATGTACCGCATGCAGGTGTTCGATCGGAACACAACGGGCATGCACTGGCAGCGCCAGAAGGATGGCCGACGCCATCTGGACGAGGCCTCGCGCCGCATTCCCGTGGCCGTTGCGCTGGGAGGTCCGCCAGCGCTGGCCTGGGCCGCGACGGCCCCCTTGCCTCCCGATCTGTACGAAATGCTTCTGGCTGGATTCCTGACGCGCCGGCGGGTTCCGATGGTGCGTTGCGGCACCCACGGCATCCAGGTTCCCGCCGAGTCGGATTTTGTCCTCGAAGGCTGGGTGGACCCCGACGACCTGCGCCATGAAGGCCCGTTCGGCGACCACACGGGCTACTACTCGCAGGCGGGCATGTACCCCGCCTTCCATGTGGAGCGGATCACCCGGCGCAAGGACGCCATTTTTCCCGCCACCGTGGTGGGCGGGCCGCCCAAGGAAGACGGGTTCATGGGCCTCGCCACGGAGCGCGTGTTCCTGCCGCTGTTGAGGCGATTGCACGGGGAAATCTCCGACATGCGCCTGCCACCGGAGGGTGTGTTCCACAACCTTGCGCTGCTGTCGGTGAAAAAACGCTTTCCCTACCATGCCCACAAGTCGTTCCATTCGGTGTGGGGCACCGGTCAGATGATGTTCACCAAGGCCGTGGCGACCTTCGACGAAGGCACCGACCTCGCGAACCCGGAAGCGTTGCTGGACAGCCTGGACAAAAACTGGCATGCCCGCAAGGATACCGTGCTTGCCTCCGGCCCGGCAGACACGTTGGATCATGCCGGGACCGCCGACTTCGGGGGAAAGATCGGCTTGGACGCCACCTCGCGCATCGCGGGGGAGTGGATGGGGGAGCGCGCGGGCCGCAATGGGGAAGGGCCGTTTCGCCGGGACCTGCCCCTCGGGATCGTGCGCTGGACGCTGGCGGATGCCAAGGGACGCGTCTTGCTGGTCCTGATCGACAAGACGATGGCGGGACAGGGACGCGAGCTTCTCCACGACTTGCAGGGATGCTTGGGTCCCAACGTCCTGTTTGTGGCCGTCTTCGACGACGAATTCGCTTTGGAAAGCCCGGCCAACGCCTTGGTGGTGGGGGGCGCGAACCTGGATCCGGCCCGCGACGTGTTGGTGCTGGATACCCTTCGTCCCGGTCTGGCGCTGGGGTTGGACTGCACGAAAAAACGCCCCGACGAAGGCTACGAACGAGGCCCGTGGCCCGAATGGATCCGACAGGATCCCGAAGTGGTCCGTCGCGTGGATGGATTTTGGAAGGAGCTCGGCCTATGAGCGATGCGATCCGGCAGATGTTCGACCGCATCAGCGGCGGCTACGACACGCTCAACCACGTGCTTTCGGCACGTCGCGACCTGGCCTGGCGTCGCAAAGCGGTGTCCATGTTGCCCAAGCGCCAGCAGCGGATCCTGGATCTTTGCGGGGGCACCGGGGATTTCCTGCTGGCCGCGCGCCGCGAGGGGATCTCCATGCCAGAATCTGTCGTGGCGGATTTCTCCGCGGGGATGATGGCGGTTCTTCCGGCCAAGGGACTGCCATGCGGCATCCAGGCGGATGCCCTGGCGATGCCCTTCCTGGACGGCACGTTCGATACGGTCCTTTGCGGATTCGGCATGCGCAACCTCGACGATCTCGCTCTGGGGGTTCGCGAAATCCGCAGGGTGTTGAAGCCGGGCGGGACCTTTTCCACGCTCGAGTTCTTCCGGCCATCCACGGTGGTCTCCAAAAGCTTCTACGGAGGAGTCGCTCCGATCGCCATTCCTTTCGTGGGGCGCGTGTTCGGTTCCAGCCGCGAGGACTACGAATACCTGGTCCGCTCGATCCGTCGCTTCGCTTCCTCGAAGGAATACGCACAACTGTTGGAACGCGAAGGATTCGTGGATGTTCGCGTGAAGGAGCTCGACTTCGGTCTTTGTACCGCCATCGCGGGACGCAAAGTCTGAGGTTCGACACCGATCTCGCCGTTTTCTGGGGATTCCTGGGCGCGGTATTGCTCGTCGCCTTGTGGATCTGGCGGGGTTCGCGCCGTCGTCGCCTCGCCGACACGGCCTTGCTGTCCGGGCAGTTGACCACCGACGAACGTCGCGTGCTGGAGCGGGTGGCTCCGCTTTGCCGTTTTTTGACAGTCCCTCAGCGCACGCGTTGGGAAGGTGCGGTGCGGTTGTTCCTGGCCCGCAAGACGTTCATCCCCTGCCAGGGCAGCCGGGTGGACAACGATGTGCGCCTGTCCATCGCCGGACAGGCCTGCCTGTTGTTGGCCGGACGGCCCGATCTGGAAGTCTATCCGGAGCTGACCACCATCTATCTGCACCCCGGGAGCTACGTCCGTCGGGACGATCGTTCCATCGGGGGAGGGGCGATCGCCACCGACGAAGAGGCCACCTTCGATGGTGAATCGTGGGACCACGGTGCCGTGGTGCTCTCCGTGCGATCGGTGCGGGCGAGTTTTCGCTTCCTGGACGGCTTCAACGTGGTGATGCATGAATTCGCCCACCAGTTGGACGCGATGGCGGGCGGATCCGACGGTTGCCCCCCCATGCCTGCGCGCTTGCTGCCTGGCTGGAAGGTCGCTTTGGACGAGCACCATCGCGCCTTGGGTGAGGCCGATGATCGAGGCGAAGATCCGTTTCTGGACCCCTACGGAGCGGAGAGTCCGGTGGAATTCTTCGCCGTGGCGGTGGAGTCGTTCTTCGAATTGGGGCCCCAATTCGAGTCCGAGCACCCGAAATTCTACGGAATGTTGCGCGAAGTCTTCGGTTTGGATCCGGCAAGGTGGTGAGTGCGAGAACGTTTTTCGATCTTTGAAAGCCTATCATGAATATCCGACAAAGCCGTTTGGGCACGTACCGTCGCCAGACCCTCGAAGTGGCCGTCGCCGACCGACGCATCGGCGGGAGAAATCCCGTGCTGGTGCAATCGATGACCACCACGCTCACCAAGGACATCGAGGCCACCGTGGCCCAGACCGTGGGGTTGGCCCGGGCCGGTTGCGAGTTGGTGCGCATCACAACCCCCACCCAGACCGATGCCGCCTGCCTGGAAGAAATCGTCAAGCAGGTGCGCGCCCAGGGCGTGACGGTGCCGTTGTGCGCCGACATCCATTTCCAGCCCGCCGCCGCGTTCGAGGCGGTGAAGTGGGTGGAGAAGGTCCGCATCAATCCAGGCAACTTCGCCGACGCCAAGACGGCCTACGGTTTCCAGAAGGATTTCGACGACGCCTCCTACGAGCGCGGCATCCAGAAGATTTCTGACAAATTCCGTCCATTGGTGAAGATGGCCCGCGAGCGCGGTGCGGCGCTTCGCATCGGATCCAACCACGGAAGCCTTTCCGATCGCATCCTTTCCCGTTGGGGCGATACCCCCGAAGGCATGGTGGTGTCGGCCCTGGAATATCTCGCGGTCTGCGAGGACGAAGGGTTCGACCAGGTCGTCTTTTCCATGAAGTCCTCCAACCCCAAGGTGGTGCTCCAGTGCTACCGTCTTCTGGTGGAGCGGCTGGCTTCGGAAAATCGCAAGCCCTACCCGATCCATCTGGGCGTCACCGAGGCGGGCGAAGGTCGCGACGGCCGATTGAAGTCGGCGGTCGGGATCGGATCGCTGTTGCTGGACGGCATCGGAGACACCATCCGTGTGAGCCTGACGGAGGATCCCATCCTGGAGATTCCCGTGGCCCGCAACCTGGTGGAAGCCTGCACCCGCCCGTTCGAAGGGGACCTTCGCGATTTCGCGGGAGGAGTCCTCCCGCTGACGGGGCCTGCCGAAACCTCCGATCCGTTCGCCTACCAACGGCGGACCTCGCTTCCCATCCGCATCAACGCTTCCGAAATCGGCTCCTCGCACCCGGTGCGCGTGGGGGCCTCCTCCGAGGAATCCGGTGCTGGCAAGGACCGGCCGGTGGAGTGGACAGATCTTGGCGGCAGCGGTTTCCCGCTGGCCCGTGTGGACCTGTCGGAGAAAGCCGTCCCTCCCGACGTCGCCGAACTGGTTCGTGCGGGAATCCCTGTGGAGCTGCATTTCCTGAACGCGGCGGCTTTGGAGGCCATCCGCCTTCTGCCCAGCTCCAACCTGTATCTTGCCTCCGTCGCACCATCGCTTGGTCCGTGGGGAGTGCGCTCCCTGTGCGCCCGGCTGGAAAAAGCCGGATTCCGTCCTCCGGTGGTCCTGCGCTGGGACCTGGACGGCACCGAGCCGGACTTGCTGCGCATGTCCGCCACCTTGGGCGGATTGCTGTGCGACGGCTACGGCGACCTGGTGCGGATTTCCGGTCCATCGGGCGATGCGGTGGAGCTCTCCTACGACCTGCTGCAGGCCTCGGGTGCGCGTCGCTCCAAGACCGAATTCATCTCGTGCCCCAGCTGTGGTCGCACCTTGTTCGATCTCGTGACCACCTCCGCCCGGATCCGCGAGAAGACCGGGCACCTCAAAGATGTCTCCATCGCCATCATGGGTTGCATCGTCAACGGACCGGGCGAAATGGCCGATGCCGATTTCGGCTACGTGGGCGGAACTCCCGGTACCGTGAACCTGTACGTTCGCCGCGACTGCGTCCGCCGGGGAGTCCCGGAAGCGGAAGCTCCCGATGCTTTGGTGGCGCTTCTGAAGGAGCATGGACGCTGGATCGATCCCGCGTGAAGGTCCTGGTTCTGCTGGACCTGGACGGGACGCTGCTCACCGCCCAGGGCGAGGGGCGCGAGTCCTACATGGAGGCGCTCGAGGCGGTCCTGCCGGGTCGGACCTTTCCCGAGCTCCACATGGCCGGGCGGACGGATTTCGGTCTATGGCAGGAATTGACAGGTCTGGGACCGGGGGACGATTGGGAAGCGTTCAAGCGCATCTATCCGCCGATCCTGGAACGGAGGCTTTCCCAGCGTCCGCCCAGACTGCTTCCCGGTGCCATGGAACTTTGCCGTGCGTTGGATGCCGACCCCCGTTTCCAGCCGGGAATCGTGACGGGCAACCTCGCGGAAGGGAGCCGCATCAAGCTGCAGACCGCAGGTTTGATGCACTGGCTTGCGAATGTTCCGGGTGCCTGGGGCGACTCCGTGCTGGACAAAAGCGGCCAGGCTCGCGAGGCGGCCCAGGCCTGGCGCAAGGTGACCAACGAAGGATTTCGCACCGTGGTCGTGGGGGATACCCTCGCCGATCTCGCCTGTGCGCGCGGTGCCGCCGCAGGCTGCCTGGGCGTGCTCACCGGCGGTGGGAGCCACCAGGGCTTGGATGGTTGCGATGTGGTCCTTCCTGATCTATCCGCGACGGAAAATGTCTTGAACGAGCTGTGGAGAATCGCGCGATGAAGACGTTCCGGTATCGCTTGCACGGGCTGGCCATGGATCCTCGCGACGGATCCGATCCGGTGGAGAAGGCCTTGCACGAATGGCGCATCCCGGTGGATGCGGTGATCCGCGCCGAGGTGACCCGCGAGAGCCTGGACGCCCGCAAGGCCAATCGTCCCGTCCGCAAATTCACCCTCGAGATCGTGACCAGCCGTCCGTTCCATCGGCATCTGCTGGAGCCGTTGGCCGAACCCAAGCCGGATCCGGACGATCTTTTGCGCGACACCTTGCAACTGCCCTCGCGCGTCCATGTGGTCGGATCCGGCCCCTGCGGGATCGCCTGCGCGATCGGATTGGCGGAAAAGGGCTACAAGGTGGTCCTGCACGAGCGAGGTGCCGACCTGGTGGAGCGGAGTCGCCAGGCCAGACAATTCTTGACGGGCGGCGAGCTGGACCGCGAGACCAATTTCCTGTTCGGCGAAGGCGGCGCGGGCACCTTCACCGACGGGAAGCTCACCACGCGCACGCGCAATCGGCTGGTGATGCAGGCTCTGCAGCAGTGGGTGGATTGCGGCGAAGACCCTTCCATCCAATGGCGGTCCAAGCCGCATCTGGGGACCGACCGGATGCGCGTGCTGGTGGCCGCCATGCGCAGGCGGTTCGAGTCTTCCGGGGGTGAAGTTCGTTTTCTGTCGCGATTGGAGGACATCGAATCGCGGCAAGGCCGCATGGCGCGTGCTTTGTTTTCAGGCGTATGGGAAAACGTAGAGGCCTTGGTGTTGTGCATCGGCCATTCCGCCCGCGACACCTGGAAAATGCTCCATGAACGTGGCGTTCCCTTCGAGGCCAAGGATTTCGCGGTGGGCGTGCGCGTGGAGCATCCGCAAGAGCTGATCGATCGGCGCCAGTACGGCTCGCGCGTGGATCCAAAAGAGCTTGGCGCAGCCGAGTACTTCCTGGCCTGCAAAACGCAGGATGGCCCAGGTGCCCATTCGTTTTGCATGTGTCCGGGCGGGGAAGTGCTGCCCACCACCACGGATCCAGGCGAATTGGCCACCAACGGCATGAGTTTCCGGGCTCGCGGCAGCAAGTTCGCCAATGCGGGATTGGTGGTGCCGGTGAGCGCCGACCAACTGCAGCGGTGGTCTGCCCAAAATGGCCTTCCGGTGGATGTCTGGAGCGGGGTCCGGTTCCAGCGCGCGCTGGAGCGCGCCGCCTATGAATTGGGTGGCGGTGGATTCCGGGCGCCTGCCCAGAGAGCGTTGGATTTTCTCGAGGGCCGCGTCGGTTCCGAGCTGGGTGCCACCAGCTACGCGCGCGGGCTCGGCTCCCGCAATCTGGAAGAGCTGCTGCCGGACTTCGTGACCAGCCAATTGCGCCATGCCCTGGTGGACTTCGATCGCAAGATCCCCGGGTTCATCCGCGAAGGATTGCTCATCGCGCCGGAAACGCGGACCAGCTCGCCGGTTCGTGTGCCCCGGGATCCGGCCACCCTCCAGGTGCCGGGGATCGATGGGCTGTTCGCGCTGGGCGAAGGCGCCGGTTGGTCCGGCGGGATCGTCACTTCGGCCGCGGACGGTCTGCGACTTTCGGATCGGGCTGTTTCGCGGAAGGTCTGATGCCGGCACCGCCTTCGGCGAGCCATCTCTTGACAAGATCCGTCGCCACGTTCGCTCGTGGCGGCTTCGGGTCCGGTTTGTTCAAAATCCGACGCCCGCGCGGACCATCCAGTAGCGATTTTCCTTCTCGCCGGTGAAGTGGCCTGCTTCCTCCGCGTAGGTGAGGAAATCGCCGCGGAAGATGGTGAGAATCGTTCCCGAGGCACCAAAGGTGGGGTAGCCGCCCATCAGGCCGCCGCTCACTCTCCCCACCAGGACGTAGGGGATGAAAGTCATCTCGTATTCTCCACCCAGATTGAGCTTGGAGAGCGGCTTGTAGCCCAATGTGTCGTCCAGAAGATTGTCCAGGCTCATCGCGAAATTCATCTTCCGGCTCCATGCCCGGTTGCTCTGGATGAACCGCGGCGACCAGGCCATGCCCACCGACAGCATCGGTGTCACGAATTGTCCACCCTGTTTCATGCCCAGGTTCTGCAAGGATGCACCGTACCGCAGACCTGGCTTCTGGTACCAGAGCACGCCCAGGTCGATGCCATGGCCCCATTCCTCGGATTTCCTCAGATCGGAGCTGGAAGCCTTGAGAAGATCGTTGGCATAATTGCTGGCGGAGTCCTTGATTTGCAGAACGTCGTACTCGCGCGATTGCCGACTGACGGACAGGACGCGATATCCGAACCCTAGGCTCAGCCGGTCGTCGATGAACGCTCGGGATGTGGCGAATTCCAACGCGGAGGTGGATTTCAACTCGAGGGCGGCCTTCGGGGTGAGGGCTCCGCGATCGAGCTGGAAAGTGATGTCATCCTGGCTCCAGAAGGCCACTCCGTAGTTGCGGAAAGCCATCATCACATCGAAGTTGGTGCGGATAGGAATTGGCAAACGATCGAACTGGTAGATCTCGTTCAGGAATTGCTTGTCCTTCAGGAGAGCGGTCGCGTCTTTTTGGCCGGCTTTGATCGTGCTGTCGTTTCGATCATAGAAGCGCCAAGCCTTCAAGGCTGTCTCGGGGTTGGGATCCATGCCAAAACCCAGGATCCAGAAATCCACCCGGTTTCTCTTGTATCCCAGGGTATCCAACGGCAGGAACGATCCCTTGCCACCCAATTGGGTGAGGCCGGCGGGATTGATGTGGATGGCTTCTCCGTCGTCGGCCACGGCCACGCCGGCATTGCCCATGCCAAGCGCTCGCCAGGAGCGCGCGCGGGGGGATGCCTCGACGGAGACCGCGAACAAGGTCAGGGCGAGAGCCGCTGCGGCGGCGCGTGCGGAGGGGTTAGGGTTCGGTGACATGGTTCCAGCATCCTCCCACGAGTTTGCGTCCCATCCGGATCCGGTCGATCGGTTTCGGGACCGCGAGAACTTTTTTACGAACCTCGGCGATCGCCAGGATCAGGAATTCCTGGTACGATTTTCCACGCAGCGCCAAGGTGTCCCGGACCACGGAAGGGGACCAGGTCGTATCGAGGTTGTTTTCTTTCAGCACCCGCCGGTAGATCGTGTCGTTTCCGGAGGCGTTGTCGTCCCATCGAACCCATTTCAGGCTCACGAATGGTTTGAGCAGAGCTGTCGTGTCCGCCCACACCATGCTGCCCGTGGCTGGCAGGGGGAAGGGCAGGTAGTCGTCGTTGCCAGGCAAGAACACGAGGGTGTCGGTCTTGGCTAGGAGTTTGGTGTTGAGGATCCCGTCGTCAGGGGTGAGCATGGCGAGCGAATCGCCAGTGGGGTTGTATCGGCGCAATCCGATGCGGCCATCCTCTTCGATCAGGCTGTCCCCGTCGTTGTCCAAGCTGTCGCCGTAGATTTCTTCGCTCACGCATCCATCGCCGTCGTTGTCCAGGCTGTCGTTGACCATGAAAAAGCGTGTGGAGGATCCCAACTTCTGCAGGAAGCTCCGGGCATCCTGGTTCATGCTACCCGTTGCGGATCCGGAGGAAGTATCCCCTGCGGTAGCTGAACCCACCAACTTGTTGAACGTGACCGAATCGTCCACGATGTTGGCCACGTTGGCGAAGATCGTGTTGATTTTGTCGCGCGTAGTATCGGGGAGCGCCCCAGTGGAGGAATCCATACCGCCCTGACTTGCCAATTGGTCGGCATCGATCCCGATGGACCCGGAGGCCAGATTCATGAGCTGGAGGGCCGCCAACTCAGCACGCTGGATGATCGTGTCGCGGTTGGCATCCATCAGGTAGAAGTAGACCTTCGAATTCAGGATCGCCTCGAGCTCGGCGCGAACCAGCCTGGAGGCAAAGACCTTGTCCGTCCGACCTGTGGTGTCACGGGCGATGAACATGCTGTAGATCTGGGCCACGCGCATGATGGGCAGGTAGATGTCGGTGAGCCCGGAGTCGCCGATCGCGATCAGGCTGTCCAGTTTGGCGGAATCGGGCGCACCCTGGAGTTTCTGGCCGAGCGTCACCAGTTCGCCCACATCGAAGGCGCTACCGGCAAGCGAGGCCTTGGCGAGGCCGTGCCACGCGAGCGATTTGCTGGAATCCAGCGCCAGCGCCTTGGAAAAATCCCGGTAGGCGGTCTGGAACTGCTGGTTTTGCATCGCGGTTTGCCCCTCCTCGATCCAATAGTCGGCCTCGCCCTCGCGGGAGGGGCCGGTTCCAGAGGGATTGAAGAGGTTGCATCCGGCCAACAACGCTGCGACCACCACAAGGCGCCCACAGATCCGGTTGCGGAGAAAATCGATCATGGTCAGTTCTCCTGTACAGGCTACATTCTGCCAATTCAAACGGCACTCTGGCAATCCCAATCGCGGAGAAGGGGTCAGATGAGGGGTCTGGGAAGCATATTTTGGGGGTGAACGGATTGGCGCCCACCACGCAGACGGACTCCAAGGTCGTCTTGGCACTGACTGACCGGCCTGAGGTTGTGCAGATGCTCCGGGAAATTCTGATCGGATTCGGTCAGGCGTTGGAGCACACGGTCGAGGTTGAGACGTTCAAGGAGCTGGTTTCCGTGCGGAAACCGGATCTGATCATCGTCGACCTCACCTTGCCCCACGCACCGGCGGGGTTGCGCAGAATGGATGACACGCATCGCCAAAGGCCGATCGTGGTGCTCGCGGATCCCCACCAGAGGTCCGAAATGTTCGAAGCCAAGCGCTTGGGGGTGTTCGCGGTCCTGAACTTGCCGTTGGACGCAGACGAGGCGGGCTTCCATATCGGGCACGCCCTGACAACGCTCGCCGAGCGCTTCGATCCGTCACGCCTGGGTTACCAGGAACGGCTCCTGACCCTGGCAAACGACTTTTCCTTGGTCACTCCGGTGGCCCTTTCGCTGGTGGACAGCTCCTTGTCGCTGGTGGATCCTCGGCGGACCTCGGTTTCCCTTGGGTTGGTGGAGCTTCTGACCAACGCCATCGAGCACGGAAACTTCGGCATTTCCTTCGATGAAAAACGCGACGCCCTTCGTGGCTCGGTGTTTTACGATCTCGCTCGCGAACGTTCGCGCAAGTCGCCTTGGAAGGATCGCGTGGTCCGTGCCCGATGCGTGGTGGATCCTGCCGCTGGGGTCGTTCGCTACCACATCGAGGACGAAGGCGACGGATTCGATTGGCGGAATCTGCCGGATCCGTTCCACCAGAACAATATCGGAGCGCGTCACGGTCGAGGCATCCTCATGGCCCGACACGCGTTCCAAAGGCTCTGCTACAACGACAAGGGAAACCAGGTTTTGCTGGAGCTTCCCATGTCGCCTATCCCTTCGCTGGAGGATCGATGAGCTATCAAGCCATGGCGCGCCGGTGGCGCCCGAGGCGTTTCGAGGACATGGTCGGGCAGGAACACGTCGCCCGCACCCTGCGCAATTCCCTGGTGAGGGGGAATCTCCATCACGCATTCCTGTTCACGGGAACTCGTGGTGTTGGCAAAACCACCTCCGCGCGCATCCTGGCGCGGATGCTCAATTGCGGCGACGAGGATCCCCAGAAACGTCCCTGCGGGACCTGCCCAAGCTGTGTGGAGATCGAGAAGGGCGCCAGCATGGATGTGCTGGAGATCGACGCGGCGAGCCATACCGGTGTGGACGATGTCCGCGAGTTGCGCGAGCAGCTGAAGTACGCGTCCTCGCACGGCAAGTACCGCGTGGTGATCCTCGACGAGGTCCACATGCTCTCGAAAGCCGCGTTCAACGCGCTTTTGAAGACCTTGGAGGAGCCGCCACCCCATGTGGTGTTCATCCTGGCCACCACCGAAGTCCACAAGGTTCCTCAAACCATTCTTTCCCGCGTGCAGCGCTACGATTTCCGGCGGCTCACACCCGGACAGGTCCGGGATCGACTCGCCCATATCTGTCAGGTGGATGGCATCGAAGTGGATGCCGAGGCGTTGGACATCGTGGCCTTGCGGGCCGATGGATCGATGCGCGACGGACTTTCCCTGTTCGATCAGGTCTATGCCTATGCGGGCAACAAGGTCTGCGCCGAAGATGTCCGCCGTACCCTGGGTGTTCCCGATCAAGCCTCGCACCAGAGGCTTTTGACGCACTTGGTGGCAGGCGATGTATCCGGTTCCGTCGGCGAGGTCCACCTCTCCCTGGAACGCGGTGTCGATCCGTTGGAATACATCCGCGGATTCGGGGAATTCCTGCGCAACGTTCTGTTCTGCCGGTTGGATGGACTTCCGGACGGCTCCTTGAGCCTGATGCCGGAACGTGTCACCCAATTGCGCGAGATCACCAAAACCCTGGCGGAAGGAGACCTGCTGCGCTGGGCGCGCATGGTCGCCGAAGTCACCCAGCAGATGCGCGATGCGCACAATCCTCGACTGGCCCTGGAAGTGGCCCTGGCGAGAATGGCTTCGCTGGACAAGGTCGCGGATCTTCGCCGGTTGATTTCGGGCCAGGCCCTGCCGCCGGTTTCGGCCGGATCACCGGCCGCCGCATCGGCACCAATGGCGACAAATTCTGCCCCAGGCGCCGTCGCACCTCCCCCTCGCCGGGCGGAACCCGATCCGCGTGCGAAGGGACCCAATCTACAGCAGGCGGTCGAGGGCGATCCGGTGCTTGGAAGGCTCTTGGAAACGTTCGACGCCACCCCCACCTCGGAGTAATGCCATGAACAACATGAACGCGATGATGAAGCAGCTGCAGCAGGTCCAGAAAAAGGTCATGGCCGCCCAGCAGGAACTGGAAAACTCCGATTTTCCGGGCGAGGCCGGCGGTGGCAAGGTGAAGCTGGTGATCACCGGCAAAGGCGAGCTCAAATCCATCAAGCTGGATCGCTCCGTGGTGGATCCCGAAGACGTGGAATTGCTGGAGGATCTGATCCTCACGGCGTTCCATCAGGCCAAGGAGACGCTGGCGATGAAGTCGGAAGCGGTGATGGGCGGCGTGAAAATGCCAGGAATGCCCGGTCTCCCCGGCTTCCGTTAAAATCGGCTGCGCGGGCGCATACTCCCCTTACTTCCTCACTCGGCTTGGTCGCCGTACCAGCACGTACGGCTCGGGCGCCTCGCTCGTCGTGGCGGGTCGTCTGCATCCCGCTCGCTCGATTTTTCCTGCCCGCGCGGGCTGGTTTTCTGTTTGATTGCCGATTTCCGGCGCCGCTTCGCTGGCCGGTGGGGGTGGGTGGGCAGGATGGGCCGACGGGAATAGCGGCCGTTGCCCGATGGGCGATGTAGGGGCGATCCTCGGATTGCCCTTGAAACGGCAAAGGGCATGCGGCGACAACTGCGGCGTTAGGCTGGGTGCGCGGAGCATTGAGGTAGGGCCAGGCGCGGGCTGGTTTTCTGTTTGATCGCCGATTTCCGGCATCGCTTCGCTGGCCGGTGGGGGTAGGCGGGCAGGATGGGGCGACGGGAATAGCCGCCGTTGCCGGAAGTTCGGTGTAGGGGGCACTCCTCGGATTGCCCAGGAAAAGGCAAAGGGCATGTGGCGACAACGGCGGCGTTAGGCTGGGTGCGCGGAGCATTGAGGTAGGGCCAGGCGCGGGCTGGTTTTCTGTTTGATTGCCGATTTCCGGCGCCGCTTCGCTGGCCGGTGGGGGTGGGTGGGCAGGATGGGCCGACGGGAATAGCGGCCGTTGCCCGATGGGCGATGTAGGGGCGATCCTCGGATTGCCCTTGAAACGGCAAAGGGCATGCGGCGACAACGGCGGCGTTAGGCCTGGGTGCGCGGAGCATTGAGGTAGGGCCAGGCGCGGGCTGGTTTTCTGTTTGATTGCCGATTTCCGGCGCCGCTTCGCTGGCCGGTGGGGGTGGGTGGGCAGGATGGGCCGACGGGAATAGCGGCCGTTGCCCGATGGGCGATGTAGGGGCGATCCTCGGATTGCCCTTGAAACGGCAAAGGGCATGCGGCGACAACTGCGGCGTTAGGCTGGGTGCGCGGAGCATTGAGGTAGGGCCAGGCGCGGGCTGGTTTTCTGTTTGATCGCCGATTTCCGGCATCGCTTCGCTGGCCGGTGGGGGTAGGCGGGCAGGATGGGGCGACGGGAATAGCCGCCGTTGCCGGAAGTTCGGTGTAGGGGCACTCCTCGGATTGCCCAGGAAACGGCAAAGGGCATGTGGCGACAACGGCGGCGTTAGGCTGGGTGCGCGGAGCATTGAGGTAGGGCCAGGCGCGGGCTGGTTTTCTGTTTGATTGCCGATTTCCGGCGCCGCTTCGCTGGCCGGTGGGGGTGGGTGGGCAGGATGGGCCGACGGGAATAGCGGCCGTTGCCCGATGGGCGATGTAGGGGCGATCCTCGGATTGCCCCTTGAAACGGCAAAGGGCATGCGGCGACAACGGCGGCGTTAGGCTGGGTGCGCGGAGCATTGAGGTAGGGCCAGGCGCGGGCTGGTTTCTGTTTGATTGCCGATTTCCGGCGCCGCTTCGCTGGCCGGTGGGGGTGGGTGGGCAGGATGGGCCGACGGGAATAGCGGCCGTTGCCCGATGGGCGATGTAGGGGCGATCCTCGGATTGCCCTTGAAACGGCAAAGGGCATGCGGCGACAACGGCGGCGTTAGGCTGGGTGCGCGGAGCATTGAGGTAGGGCCAGGCGCGGGCTGGTTTTCTGTTTGATTGCCGATTTCCGGCGCCGCTTCGCTGGCCGGTGGGGGTGGGTGGGCAGGATGGGCCGACGGGAATAGCCGCCGTTGCCGGAGGGTCGGTGTAGGGGCAGTCCTCGGATTGCCCAGGAAACGGCAAAGGGCATGCGGCGACAACTGCGGCGTTAGGCTGGGTGCGCGGAGCATTGAGGTAGGGCCAGGCGCGGGCTGGTTTTCTGTTTGCTTGCCGATTTCCGGCATCGCTTCGCTGGCCGGTGGGGGTAGGCGGGCAGGATGGGGCGACGGGAATTGTCGCCGTTGCCGGAGGGTCGGTGTAGGGGCAATCCTCGGATTGCCCTTGAAACGGCAAAGGGCATGCGGCGACAACTGCGGCGTTAGGCTGGGTGCGCGGGTGGTCCAGAAACGAAAGGCCCCGCCCCCCGGGTGGTTGGGGCGGGGCATCGAATCCGCGAAACAGCTACCGGGCTGCAGTCTGCGGATTTAGGGAATGGCGATGGTGCGGATTCCCGATGCGCCGGCGTCGAGGATCCAGACCCCGGAGCGTGGGACGGAAATTGTCGTCAATCCCGAGGCGGTTGCTTCGGTTCGGAAGGCTTCCCGGCCCTTCGCGTCGACCAGTCGGATCGTGCCCTGCATGCCTTCCAGCTGGATGGTGCGGCCGATGGTGGCGATCTTCAAGGCCGGTCGGTCGACGGATCGTACGGAGTTCGAGGCCATGCCAGGGGATCCATAGGCTTTGAACTTTCCGGAAACATGCAGGAGCGACAGCATCTGGATCAGGCCGTTGTAGTAGCGCCACTGGCCCGACGAGATGGGCTGCTTCCAGAGAGCCTTCACGAAATCGAAATCGCGGACGTTGTCGGATGCCAGGACCGCCACCGCGTTGGCGCCCATCTGGCTCTCGCTGGGGCCGTAGCTGGATCTTGCGGTGCCGTCCAGGAGATAGGTCTGGGTGTAGGAATCGATTCCCTTGCCGTACAGGAAATCGAGGAATCGCTTGGTGTGGACCACGATGCTGGTGTCCGACTTGAACCAGGCCCAATCGAAGGCGTAGTTCATGGGGGTCCGGTGCGCGTCCGTGGCGTACTTGTTCGCATCGGTGTCGTTGTTGGTGCCTCGGGCCATGGGGACGCCTTCGAAATCCGTGAATTTCGGATTCAAGCCGGTGACCGGATGCCAGGAGCGAGGCAGGAAGGCGATGGAGGTATCCGCCATCCGCTTCCACAGATGGTTGTGGTGGTCCGAGTACTCCGCCCACATCCGATAGAAGGCCGGAAGATGGTAGGACGGATCGGTGTAGTTCACGTCGGTGATGAACAGGATCTGGGAGCGCGTGGTGTCGATCATGGGGCCCTGCCCCGATCGGGCCGGTCCGGGAATCATATAGTGCAGGATGCTGTCGGCTTGCTGCTTGTAGTTGAGGACGTTGGCCACTCCGGCGGCGCTACCCCAGCGCTTGTCGGCGAGGAACAGTGCCGTGACGAAATATTCTTCACCATCGGGTGCGGCTCCATTGGCCCGGGTCGTAAGATCGCTCACCTGGACTTGCCAGCTGAAATAGCCGCGCCCCGCGCCGGATTTGAACTGCATCTTGTTTTTCGTGAAACGCCACAATTTGTCGAAGACATCCTGGCGGTCCATCATCACCGCGATCATCATTCCGTAGCTCATCCCTTCGGTGCGGACGTCCTTGGAATCGATCGCTTCGATGTAAGCCTCATCCGTCCCTACCGTGCGGTAGATCGCTTCGGTCGAAGCATCGCCGAAAAACAACTGTTGGAAGGCTCCAGTGACCTTCGTGTCGATTTCGACGGGAGTCTTTCCGATCTCGGCAAAAAGGTTCCTGTAGACGCCTGTGTGCCAGGCGCCTTTCGTGGGCCAGACCATCGCGACGGGTTGGTTCGTTGCGAGGGTGTCCAGGACGAAATCGTCGAAGGAGTAGGTTCCCGCCGCGCCACCCACGTAGAGGTTGAAACGGACCGAGTCCACGCCCGTGGCGGTCGAAGTGTACTCCACCTCGTACTGCTTCCATGCGGTGGAAAGGCCGAAATCAAATCCCTTGATGTACTTGTACTCGGAGGCGGGGCCACCGCCAATTCCCAAGTGGATGGAGCGCGAGGCGTCCGCCTTGCCCCAGAAGCTCAGCTTGTAGGTCTTTCCTGCCTCGGCCTTCCAGGTTTGCGGGGCTTGGAGTTGGATGTGCCAGTTGTTCGCCGCGTCGGCGGCTGGAGTGGTGACCTTCACCTCCACGGCAGCCGTTCCGTCGTGACCTGCTCCTGCCTTGGCGGTGGAGGTGGCGACAACGCTCGAGGAATTCAGGTAGAGCGTCCAGCCCGTTGTCCCGTCTTCGAAACTGGGATTGGGAAACAGGTTCGCTGCGTTCGCAAGCGAACCCAGTGCAGCCACAAAGGCAATCATGGAAAATCTCATCGAGTTGCATCCTCCGTACAGGTCAAATGCCTGATGCGGAGAAATGTCACCTGAGCTGGGGGAGTGTGTTCGGCAAATCAGGGTTCAAGGTTCTGCAAAAGGTGCCGACCACCTGGATTGCATTTTTCGTAGAACAAAACAGCGGATTTTGCAGATAGCCGCGCCTCAGCCGGGGCTGGATTTCCTGCGCGGAACTCGCTGGGAGAGACTCCGAACTTCTCCCGAAACGCGCGGCCGAAATGGGAAAGGTTTTGGAATCCCACGGCGAAAGCGATCTCCGAAATGTTCGCTTGGGATTCGCGGAGAAGGCGAGCGGCCTCGGTCAGGCGAAGTTCGTTCAGTGCGCCTTTGAAGTGAAGGAGAGTCGCTTCCTTGAGAAGCGAGGCCACCAGACGGGGAGGCATTCCTTGTGCTTGGGAGAAGCTTTCCAGGCTCAAATTCGGATCCGAGAAACGTTCCCGGAGGTCTTGAACGAGTTTGGCTGACTGGCGGGATCGGGGGTTGTCCATGGTCACAGGCTCCCCGACCAGATCGACAACCGCGCCTTTTTCGACCGTGGGACGGGGACGTTTTTTCAGAAAGCCAAGCGCAAGCAACGCGAATCCAAAGGCGAGAAGCACTCGCCCTCCCCAGACAAAGCGGGGGTCGGGCCGGACCAGGTCGAGCGCCGAGATCTCCACCAGGGCGCTGTCGTTTCCGGTGGGCGAGTCTCCACTGTGGAATTCGATGGCGCGGAATCGGTCGAGGAGTTCAAGTCGCTGGACATCCGTACGCCCATTCTGGGCCCGCCACCAGGAGGGGACAGAGAAGGCCGCCCAGGGGAACGAGGTGACGGAGCCATCGGGAACGTATTCCAGAACATGGTAGATGGGGTGGATGGAATCGCGGAATTCCTTGCCAGGGCGCAAATCATCCGAAAGCAGCTGGATACGAAGCGCGCGGGCGGGAACGCTGCGGGCGCGAACCTCCAGCTGATCCCATTGGCGAAGATCCATGGCCCTGGCGGCGGAATCCCCGAAAGCCATGTTGATTCCGGCCCAAGGGTGTGTCCAATCCGGGGATAGCGCATACCGGAATTGGATTCCTTCCCGTGTGCTTTCCAGCCAGACGCGGGAGGATCCTCCGAAAACCTGGTCGGAAATCGTCAACAGCCGCGGCTTTTCGGCGATCAGTGATTGGCGTTGGGATGGTGCCCATCGCCACAGTCCTGCACCAAGGATGACCAGGACGGAAGCGAGGATCCGACCTTTGAGGGAGGACATCATTCGAAGGTCATTCCACAGCCGGGACAACTCCATCCTTCAGAGCCAGCATCCAATGGCGCGAAGCGAAGACCTGTATCCAGTCCGGGTTCGTCTTCGGCGGCCACGATCAACGAAAGATCTGCAAGTTCGTCCTCGTGCAAGCCACACGATGGGCACTCCAGAAGCTGTCGACCTGCCTGGAGCTTCCCGAGGATTTCCGCCTGGTCGCGATACCGCTCCACCTGGCGGGCCAGGTCCTGGAGCGGGCTGGAAGATCCCGATTGCTCTTGGTTTTTTTCAGTTGCCATACCCGTACGGCCAAGACAGATAATCATTTTCTTGGGCCTCGGTGTCGCGGAGGATTCAGGATCGCCACCGACTCAAGGAGGCCCTCGTGCGTAATTGGAAAACAACTTGGTCGATTCTCGCTCTGGCGGGAACGATCGGAGCCCAGGCTCCGCTGGCTGGCAACGGAGCTACGACCGCTCCCGCGGGTGCTCCTGAATCCGTGGTGGCGCCGACCCCAGCGCCTTCGACCCCTGTCCCCCCGGCAAATCCAAAGCCGGAACCAACGACACCTGCGGTCTCGCCAGCCCCCTCGGAGACGCCAACGGTTTCCGCGCCAGCCCCCGGTTCGGAGGAAGGCTTCCAATTCCATCCGGGACTGACCTTTGGAACGCTCACGGTCGACGGGAAGACATGGACTCGCCTTTCGTTCACTCCGGAAGTCGGCTTCGGAAAACTCGGTGTCGGGTTCAACCTGGAATTGTTCCTGGATGAATCCCAGAATTTGGCTTCCAAGGGCTGGGAATTCGACACGCCGGAGCAAACCCTGGAAAGTGTCCTTCGCAAGGTCGATTATGTTCGCTGGGCCCATCCGAAGGATCCGTTCTACGTTCGGCTGGGCACGTTGCAAGGAATCGATCTGGGCCACGGCTTGGTGGCCTCCAATTACGGCAACATGGCCCGGTACCCGGATTACAAGCTGCTGGGCCTCCACACCCAGCTCAACGACATGACTTCCATCGGATTGGATTTGGAAGCGGTGGTCAACAACTTGCAGGATCTCGACAACGGAGGCCCGTTCACCGCCTTGCGTGCCGGATTCCGTCCCCTCAAACCCAGCGGCCTTCCTCTGTTGGGGGGCCTTTCCGTCGGTGTCGGCGGTGCCTACGATTGGAATCAGTACGCGGGACTGCGCGATCTGGATGGAGACGGTTGCCCCGACGCCATCGATTGGGCTCCGACAAAGGCATCCGCCTGCGTTGCCCCATTGGATCAGAACGATTACCGGAATCCGTCGATCTTGGATCAGTCGTTGCTCTTGTCGGTGGCCAACGAAAAGGCCGATTCCATCCGTCGGTTTCGGGAATCCGAGTTGAAGGATCGGTACTCGAAGGCCGATCCATTCGCCATGTACTGGGTGGAAGCCGGGCTTCCCATCATCACCACCGATGCTCTGGGGCTGGATGTGTACACGGTCTTCGCCATGCCCCAGGTCAGCGGTGTGGGGCAGGAGGATGCGGGTTGGGGAATGATTCCGGTGGGAGCCGCCTCGCATTTCGGGCCAGTCAGCGTTTCGGCGGAATATCGCCTCTTCAAGGGGCCGTTCCAACCCGGGTACTTCAACGCCACCTACGATGCCCAGCGAGCCAGGTTCTCTCAGGGCGCGGCGATCACGAAGGAAGCCGCCACCTACGGCATCGGCAATGGTCAAGATGGATGGCTCCAGGGATACTTCGCCGGGGCCCAATGGGACATCTTCCAATTTCTCACGCTGGGAGCGGACTATTCCCACATGTTCCCCTCCCGTTCTTCGCAGGAAGAGCTTCGCGCCGCAAGCGGGAAGATTGCTCTGGGCAAAGCCGGAGCGAGCCTGCTCAAGAAGATTTCCACGGCCGAACTCTACTGGCACAAGGATCGAATCGGGCTGGACAGGCGTGCCGTGGCTGAGGGCGGGACCTATCGGCTGGTTGCCGATGACTTTCTTGAAAACAGCCTCTACACCACCTACGGCGTGCGGGTGGGGAGCCAGATCGCTCCAGGGTTGGAACTGATCGTGGACCGGCAGACCGCGTTCAACGTGGATCTGGACGGGAATCTGAAGAAGGAAAACCAGATGCGGGTGGAAACACGCTTCGTATTCTGACCGGATCGGCCGACAGGCGAATCCTGACCGAGCTTTTTGTACAAAGCCGAACCCCGGCGAACAGACAGTGTTCCCGGGCTCGCCGTGTTATCTTCCACCTACGCCCCTCAAACGAGCTAAAAATCAACTGGAGGACTGAGACCATGAAGTCAACCCGCCCAACTGTTGCTCTAATCGCGACGCTGGCTTTCTGCCTGGCCGCGACTCCCGGCTTCGCCGCGAAAAAAGGCGGCAAAAAGGCTGCTGCTGCTGCTGAAACCGCTAAAGCGGAACAGATCGCAGATGCTCCCAATGTGGATACCGCCAGTCCTTCGGCCGTCTACAAGGGCGAAGCCATGGCTCCGATCAATGTCGACGACACGGCCTTCGAGCCTTCCAAGGGCAAGCCGGAGCGCGGAGGCAAAGGCCAACTGATCATCAACACCCGTCCCTCCGGCGCCGAGGTCTACTACGCCGACGAATACCGCGGCAAGAGCCCCATCACCATCGACGCCAATTCGGGTCGCGACGATCTATCCATCGATCTGGATGGATGGAATCTCTACAAGTCGCGGGTGAACGTCTGGAACGGCCAGGCCACCACCCTCAACATCGAGCTCAAGCTGCCTTTGGGCAATCTCCTGGTCACCACCAATCCCGGCAAGGCTTCGGTTTCGCTGGATGGCCGGCCGATCGGAAGCACCCAGGGTGCCGCGTTGAACGTCTCGAAAGTTCCTGCGGGCAAGCACAACCTGTGCGGCTCCGGCGGCGGCAAGAGCGGCTGCCAGACCATCGAAGTCCCTCGCGAAGAGACCTTGAAGGTCCACCTGAACCTGCGCTAAGATCTTGACAGGGAGCAAGGGGACTCATACCTTTGTCTCTCTGTGCCGCGCAGATGGCGGAACTGGTAGACGCGCTAGATTCAGGTTCTAGTGATCGAGAGGTCATGGAGGTTCAAGTCCTCTTCTGCGCATGAAGCCCTCCGGATGGAAACGTCCGGAGGGCTTTCTGTTTGTCCCCGAAATGTCACCGAGCGGTGACGGAACATCGACGCCTTTTTCCACCGAAACGACCCGATCGTTTAGGGGAAGAGCGCGGCCGTGGATCACCTGCGGCAGGCTCCAACCGGAGGTGTCCCATGTTCCGTTCCAACCTCTCTCTGCTCGCCATCGCAACTCTCGCGATCTCCGCATTCGCCCAGAAGACGGAAAGCCCCGTGGACCATGCCACGGAGGCCGTTGTCGGAACTCGTCAAGGCCAGCAAGTCAATCTGAAGGACATCGAGGTCAAGGGCGTGAGAAGTACTCCCAACGCCTTTGGCATTATCGATGATGGTTCGGTGTCGCCCTTGGCTTCGATAGACCTTTCGCGCGACCTTCTGGTCGCTGTCCAGGGCAACGTGGACCGTGAACACATGGAGCGGCAAAACGGTGAGAGCCGCTGAAACTAGATTACTCCCATCATGAACTCTTCTTCGCTACTTCGGGCCGCGGCGTGCGCCGCGGCGGCCTCCTTCGTGGTCTCCTGCTCCTCCTCCAAACCCCCCATCGAAAGCATCGACGTCGTTTGCAAACGCAAATTCGACGATGCGAAGAAGGATTACACCAAGGAGCGCGATCCTGAGGCGCAAACCAAGCTGCGCGATGTGACGGTGTCCTGCGCCCAGTTCGATTATGCCGAAGAAGCCCAGTACATGCTCTCCCAGAGCCATTTCCGCACCGAGCAATGGCTGGAAGCGGAGACGGAATTCGGCATCCTCGCTTCCAATTGGGAGCGCAGCAAGTATCGCGAAGAGGCGCTGTGGAAGGTGGCCCGCTCCTCCTGGAAACAGGCGCCGACGTGGGATCGCGATCCATCCCTCACCCAGAAGGCCATCGAGCGGGAGGAAGCCTTCCTGGGCGAGTTTCCCAAAGGCGTCCGCTCGGATTCCGCGCGCATGGACTTGAACGATCTCGTGACCCGCATGGCCAATCGCCGGTTCGAGACCGCCCGATTGTACATGAAGATGGGCGAACCGCAGGCGGCCACCATCTATTTCCATCTCCTGTTCAAGGAATACCCGGAATCCGATCGCCTCCCTCTGGCCCGCCTGCAATTGGCTCGCGCCTATTCCGATCTGGAACAGTTCGATCGCGCGCAGGAGAACCTCGACAGCCTCCAGCTGGATTCCCTCCACGCCAAGCCGCTTTCCAAGGACCTGGAAAACGCTAGACAAGATCTGGCGAAATCCCGCAAGAAGTTCGAAGCCCGCAAGGCTCGCGAAGCGGCGGAGTCGCGCCAGGAAAAGCTCTGAGTTCCTCCGAGGCCCAAGCCCCGTTGCGCAACTGGGTGAGCGTCAAGTTCACCTGCCACGGCGGGGTGCTGCGCCTGGTGGTGCCTCCCGAGGGACGCACGGCCACGGCGCGTTGCCCGGTGTGCGGTCGCGAGACCTGCTTCCGTCGGGAGGCCGGCGGCTCCACCGCCACCTGGTTCGAGGTGGGGAATCCGGGATGAGGTGGCTGGTGCTGGGAGACAGCCTCTCCGACGGGTTGTGGAAGCGCGATCCCCGGGGTGTGGGAACCGCTTGGCCCTCCGCCTTCCGAGGTCTCGTGCCGGAGACGGAAATCGTCAATCGATCGCATGGCGGCGATCGCAGCGTGGAGACCCTGGAAGTGGCGCGTTCTCTTTCCGAGACCGACCTGCGGGTCGATTGCGCCGCCGTGCTGGTGGGCGCCAACGATCTTTGGAGGCGATTCGTCCCTTGGGCGGGGCACGATCCCGTGGACGAAGACGATTTCCGTCGGAACCTGGTGCGCATCGGGCAGGTGCTCGCCAAGGCCGGGATCGGGCGGATCTGGCTTCTGAGTCCGTGCGTCCTGGATCCGGACCCGGACCACGAATGGAACAGGGAGTTGATCGCCTATCGGGATGCCTGCCGAGGCGTTGCGCTTGCGGAAGGATGGGGATCCATTCCCGTCGGCGAGGAATTCCTGGCGGCCATGCGCGAAAACCGGGAGGTCAAATGGACCTACGACGGCGTGCATCCGCGTCCGGTCGGCCATGAACGGATCGCTTGGACCGTGGCGCACCATGCCGCAAAGGTCCGTGCGCTCCCCGCAACCGAGGTGCCTCCCGCACCGATCGGATTCTCGAGGGGGTGGCCATGAGGCTCGGCCCATTGGTCCAGGAAGATGGCGTGGAATTCCGTCTGTTGGCGCCGGATGCGTCGCGGGTGGAGCTTTGCGTCTTCCTGGCGTCCGCGGATCGGGAGCCCTACGCGCGCGTTTCGGCCGCCCAAAGTCGTGACGGAATTTGGCGTGCCTTCGCGCCTGGAACCGGCGTCGGTTGCCTCTACGCATGGTCTGTCGATGGCTCCCGCGAGGTCGCGTTGGCCCGATTCGATCCGACCCGGTTGTTGTTGGATCCCGCCGGCTGGCAGATCGAACGCCCCGTGGCAAGCGGTGGAATGCCGCCCATGTCGAGGGTGGTGGAGCCGGGATTCGATTGGCAGGGCGTGGCGAGGCCGCGCATCGACGCGGACAGGCGCGTGATCTACGAGGCGCATGTCAAGGGGCTGACGCGTCTGCATCCTGGACTTCCCGGGCATCTGCGCGGGACCTACGCCGGTCTCGCCTCCCCGCAGGTGGTCGATCACCTGGTGTCGCTCGGGGTGACCACCTTGGAGCTCCTGCCGATCCATGCGCACCTCGACGACCATTTCCTGGTCGAACGCGGTCTGGTGAACTACTGGGGATACAGCACCCTCTCCTGGTTCGCGCCGCAACCCTCCCTGGCCGCGCGACCGGAAAGGGCGGTGGACGAATTCAGGGCGATGGTGCGGACTCTCCACGCCGCGGGGATCGAGGTGGTCCTGGATGTCGTGTACAACCACTCCTGCGAAGCCGGTCCCGATGGACATGTGCACGGACTCAGGGGGGTGGGCTCGTGGTACCGACAAGATCCGTCGAATCCGTCGCACCACCAGGACTACACGGGGTGCGGGAACACCTTGGATTTCCGGCTCGAACATGTCCGCGCGTTCGTGCTGGAGAGCCTCCGCCACTGGGTGCGGCTGGGTGTCGACGGATTCCGGTTCGATCTGGCTTCCGTCCACGGCCGCATGGAATCGGGCTTCGATCCCGAGGCGCCGTTCTTTTCCGAGGTCGCCGCAGATCCGGAGCTGTCCGGGCGATTGATGATCGCGGAACCTTGGGACGCCACCATGGAAGGCTATGGCCTGGGGAAGTACCCTCGCGGTTGGGCCGAGTGGAACGATCGATTCCGCGACGATGTGCGATTGTTCTGGAAGGGGGAGGCGACCCCGCGAGCGTTCGGAACCCGCCTCGCCGGGAGCCCGGACCTCTATCCCCAGCGTGGCCCTGCGGCTTCGATCAACTACGTGGCCTGCCACGACGGGTTCACTCTGCGCGATCTCGCCACCTACGCCCACAAGCACAACGAGGCCAACGGGGAAGGAAACAGGGATGGAGGTTTCTGGAACCATTCCGACAACCTCGGGCACGAAGGGGAAACCTCGGACACGGCCGTGATCGCCGCGCGTGCGCGCCGTGTGCGAAACCTCCTCGCCTGCGCCTTGCTCGCCCGGGGAACGCCCATGCTCCTGGCCGGCGACGAGATGGGGCGGACCCAGCAGGGGAACAACAACGCCTACTGCCAGGACAACGAGATTTCCTGGGTGGACTGGCGAAACGTCGGACCTTGGCCCGACGCCAAGTGGGTGAAGTCGGTGGTCGGCCTCCGTGCGGGCCTTCCTCCCGGAAACGACTGGTCCTGGATCGAGGAACCCTCCGAGGACGGTCCAACGGCGGCGTTCGTGTTTTCCTCGCCGGACCGTTCGCGGGCGATCCTCGCCAACCGGTCCGGATCGGCGCGGTCGGTGGCCTTGCCTGTCGGAAACTGGCAAGTCCTCCTGGATACTTGCCTGGACGATTCCTCCGCCGGATCGATGGCGCGCGGAAACATCCTGGTTTCCGCGTGTTCCCTGGTGGTGTTGGACCGGATCTAGGTTCAGGTCGACCCCCTAGGCACGACGTTTCCGCCGTGCCGAACGACATCCCGGACGCTGTGCCGATCCTTTCGATGCGACAGGATCCCGTGGATCATCGATCGCGCCATGGCGGCGGTGTCGAATCGAAAGCTTGTCAAATCCTGTCTCAAGGCTTCCGTGGCGTCGTCGAAGCCGGCCAATCCCCTCGGACGCGAGGGGATGCGATCCGGAGCCTGGAGCCACTCGTGGGCGATCCCCGCGGCCAGGTCGTTGGCGGCGACCCAGGCGTCGGCCTGCCAGTCCAAGGCTTCCTGGAGCCGGGCCGACCATGCTTCGAGGATCAGTTTCCGTCCGATCTGCTCGGCGGCCCTGGCGATCACGGGATGCGAGCGGCCGCGGGTGAGCCGCTCGAGGGCGGGAGCATCGAGGGTTCCCCAAAGTTCGGGATCCGCCCACGCCTTGGTGAGGAAATCCCACTCGGAGACGGCATCGATGGTGAACGCCTCCACCCGGGCGCCCTCGGTTTCCAGGACGCTTCGCAATCCGGCTTCCCGGGAACGCGACCAGGTGGCCCCGTGGAACGGCGAGATCCAGGCGATGCGGCGGAAACCGCGCTCCAGGAGATGGACTCCCATCGCTTTTCCCGCATCGGCGGACAGCGCCGCGTCGTGGATCCGCAGGCGCGGATGGTCGCGGCTGATGCCCTGCATGGGGCCGCTCCAGCCGTCCTGCCATGTCCGCACGGGCAACCCGCAGGAGCGCGTGGCCAGGATCAGTTCCCGCGCGTCCGAAACGTGCCAGGTGGAGACGACGATCCCCAATGCCCCCCGCGGGACGGTTACGACAGAACCTGTCCAGACGGCGCGATGCGTGTCCAGGCCGTTGCGCGCGGCTTCGTTCGAGATCTCCCGCCAGAATTCGATTTCCCGATCGGTGTCCATGCGCAGCCGACCCTGTTCGTCGCTCGCCCCCAGAAGCAGGATCGATGCGCGTTTGTGCTGATGCACCGTGCGGGGGCGGCTTTTGCGCCAGGAGCGACCGGATCGTTCCAGCAGTCCTTCCGCTTCCACCAGGCGCAAGGCGGCCCTCGCGGTCTGCGGGTGGCATCCCCATTCCATGGCAAGCGTCTTGGCGGGAGGCAGCGTCTCGCGTGTGGAAAATCTGCCCGCCAAAACCTCGGCCACCAATTTTTCCGCCAATAGGGAGGGATCGAGACGAGGCCTGGCTGCGCTGGGGGGCTTGGGAACCTTCCCCTTGGGCCATGTGCCCGAGCCGGGCCGAGTCTCCACCAGATCGAGTCTTCGGAGTTCGGCCAGGGCCGCGACCACTTCCCGACTGGAAACATGATGGGTGCTGCTGATCGTTCGGACGGAGGGAAGCCGCTGGTCTGGCAGTTCACGGATTCGATCCTGCAACAGCTTGAAAACGGAAAGCGGTAGTAGATCCATCGTGCTAAAGATGACATCGCCAAGGGCGCAGTGGAAGGAGATTCACAGAACCATGGACCACACCCACTCATCGAAATCCGCCATGAAATACTCCAAACCGGCTATTACCGCCCTTTTGATGCTCGCCGCGAGCGATTTCACCCATGCCGCCACCACCTGTGTAGGTGCGGAGCTCTACTCCCGATCCACCGTCAAGTATGGCCGGTGGGAAATCCGCATGAAAGTGGCGGCCACACCCGGCTCGGTCTCGTCGTTTTTCACCTACAACAACAATTCCTACTTGGGTGCACCCCATCCCTGGCGCGAAATCGACATCGAAGTGCTCGGGAAGAACACCGGATCGTTCCAGTCCAACCTGATCACGGGCAACGCTGCTTCCAAGGTGACTTCGGAAAGCCTGCACGGGCTCCCGGGCCTGGCCGATGGATTCCATACCTTCGAGCTGGATTGGACCCCCGATTCCATTGTCTGGCGCTTGGATGGCAAGGTGCGCCGCAAGACGGAATCGAACGACCAGCAAGTCGTGGATCTTCGGGACAGCTCCCAAACCTGGCGGATGAACCTCTGGGCGAGCTCCTCCGTGGCCTGGGTGGGGGCCTTCGACCTCAACAAGCTACCGGTGGCTCAAGTGGTCAATTGGATGCGTTACTCTCGCTATACCCCTGGGGCGGGTCCCAACAAGAGCAACTTCACCTTCGAGTGGCTCGACGACTTCGATCGCCTGGACAAGACCCGCTGGTCCTTGGGCGATTGGACCTTCGACGAGAACCTCGCCCAGTTCGATCCCGCCAACGGCATCACCAAGGATGGATACCTCGCTTTGCTCCTCACCAAGCCGGGACAGGAAGGCGTCTTCAACAACATGCCCGCCGATCCCGACGGGAACAAATACCCGACCTCCTCCATCCAGGAGCCGGTCATGGGTTTGCGCTCCTTCCGTGCAGCTGCCGTCGACGGTGGCTTCCGGCTGGAAGGCCTTGAAGGCATGACCGAGGTCCGATCCACCTCCGGGAAGATGATCTGGCGTGGGATGGCCGACGCCAAGGGCCAGGCTTTGATTCCCTCCGCCCACGCGGGCGTGGTGATGGTGCGCTCCGGCGCCGCCACCGGCTCGTTGGTGCTGAGATAGGACCCGGTCAGGATTTCGGTTTCGGGCGGTTGGTTTTCTTCCGACCCGAACTGAAGTCGTCGACGTAACGTGCCAACAACCACCAAGTGGCCCAGCCGATCCCGCCCAGAAGCGGGATCAGGAGGGCATATCCCAGCCCCTTGTGGAAGCCCCCCAATGCGCCGGTGTATTCGGACATGCCGCCGAGCCCAGCCAGCAGGTTCAGCGGCAGGAACACCAAGGTGATGATCGTCAGGTTCTTCAGGATGACGTTCATGGAGTTGTTCATGATGCCCTCGCGGGTCTGCACCATGGAGTCCATGATTTCCTGGTAGATCTTTGTCAATTTCTGGCATTGTTCGTGGTCGATGCGCAGATCGTCCAGGTAGTCCAGATCTTCTTTCGTGAAGCCGACCTTGTCTGGATTGACTTCCAGCTTCCTCAGCACCGCGCCATCCGATTCCAAGGCGTTGAGGTAGTAGGTCAAGCTTTCCTCGAGGCTGAACATGTCCATCAGGAGGCGTTTTTCCATCGAGCTCTCCAGTTTGTTCTGCATCTCGCGGGAGATCATCTTGATCACCTTCAGGTGCTCGTAGTAGTGCTGGATGGTATGGCCCAGGAGGCGCAACAGGAAACCGCTGGGAGTGGAGGCGTCGGCGAAGGCCTGCTGCCCCACCGGGAAATGGTCGTCGCTGACCACCACGATCATCTTGTCGTCGCGCAGGAAGACCCCCATGGAGGCGACGTTGAAGAGCACCTGGCGGTCCGATCGGACGCTGGTGGGGCGTTTCCAGAAGATGCTCGCGTCCTTGGAGCTGAAATCCACGCGGGGGACTTCGTCCGGATCCAGGGCGGCGTCCAGGCTGTGGCGGTCGATGCGCCATTTCTCCAGCAGCTCCTGGCGCTCCGCCGCCGACGGCGCGGTGTAGTAGTGGATCGAGGCCTGGGCCTCATCGGTCTCCATCGGACGTTTTCCGGCAAGGCTCAGGCAGCGGCGCATGGGGTTTGTGGCTTCCTGGATCAGGTTGGCTTGTAGACCGGCATCCTGCGGGTGATGCGGCGCATCGGGTCGGCGGGCAACAAGGGTGTTCCCGAGCGGAGAAGTTCGCTGGCTTCGAGATTGTCCAGCGGGCGCGACACCAGGAAGCCCTGCACGTATTGGCAGGCGAAGCTGCGCAGCGCGTCCAATTGGGTCTGGGTTTCCACGCCCTCGGCGATGACTTCCATGCCCAGGTCGCGGGAGAGGTCGCACACGGCGCGGACCACGGCTTCGGTGCGTGTGTCCTGGCCCAGGCGGATCACGAAGGAACGATCGATCTTGAGCGCATCCAAGGGCAGGCGGGTGAGGTAGGAGAAGCTGGAAAAGCCGGTCCCGAAGTCGTCCAGAGACAACAGGACTCCCAGGGATTTCAGCCGCGCGAGCACCGACCTGGCGAGTTCCGGATCTTCCATCACGACCGACTCGGTGATCTCCAGGTGCAACAGGCGCGGTGGCATGCCCGACTTGTCCAGGATCCGTTCGATGCGGTCCACCAGGTCGCGCTGGAGGAACTGCCTTACGGACAGATTGACGGAAAGTGACAAGCCCGAGGCGTAGCCGCCCAGTTCCATGCGCCATTGACCCGCCTGCCGGCAGGATTCGGCCAGCACCCACTCTCCGAGCGGTCGGATCAGTCCGTTTTCTTCGGCCATGGGGATGAACATGCCGGGGAGGATCATGCCGCGCGTGGCGTGGATCCAGCGCACCAGGGTCTCGAAGCCGTGCAGTTCGCCGGAGGCGAGATTCACGATCGGTTGGAAGTGCAGCAGGAAGTCCCCGCTGTCGACGGCCTTGTGGAGTTCGTTTTCCAGCCGGTAGCCGGACATCAGAAGCTCGCGATCTTCGGAACGGAAGCGTCCCACACGACCTGGCGAATGGACTCGGGATCGCGCCAGAGCGGCCCGGGCATCCTGGAGGTGCTCCTCCGCGCCGGGAACGGTGGTTTCATGGAAGGCGAATCCCGCCGAGGCCGTGACGTGGATCGGTTCTCCCTCCACCTGGAGGGCCTTGGACAGTTCCTCGAGGGTGTTTTCCAGGACCTTGCCGGCTTCGTCGGCGGTCACCACCGGATCCAGCAGGAACGCGAATTCGTTGTTGGAGAGCCGACAGATCGTGTCATCCACCCGAAGGCAAGCGGAGAGCCGTTGCGCGACGGCGGAAAGAAGCGATTCGTGGAAGTGCGGGGCGTAGCTTTCCGAGATGGTGGTCCAGCGGTCCAGCGCCAGCACGCCCACGGCGAATTTCTCCTCGCGCTCCTGCAGGCAACGGCGATGCAGTCGGTCCAAAAACAGGGCCTGGGAGGGCAGTCCGGTGCAATCGTCGAACATCGCCCGCTCCAAGAGGAGCTCCTCGGCGCGCTTTCGTTCGATGATGTTGGCCACCAGCGAACACAAAACCGCGACCAATTCTTGTCGAGAAGCGTCGAACGGAGTGCTGGTTCGGGCCGTGTCGTTGAACAGCAGGCCGATTGGCCCACGGATGGACCGGATGGGAGTGAGGCACAGCCAGCCGCGTCGGATCATGTGGCTTTCGCCGTCTTCCGAACTCATCAGAGGAGCGTCGTCGAGCACCAGCCAGCGCGAACCCTCGCCATGCACAAGGTGGGCCCGTTCTTCCGGCTCGCCCTTGGCGTAGGCGTATTCGCGCTCGTCGGTGGTCGTGCCGGCCAGATCCGTGCCCCAGGTCCCCCGCATCACCCGGCCGGAGTCGTCCTCCAGGTAGATGGAAACGCGCTCGAGCCCGATCGTGTCGCGGGCGATTTCCACCGTGCGCCGCAGGAGGGTATCCACATCGGGGGCGCCCACGAGCTCCTCGGCGGCCGAGAGCACGGCCACGAGCTCGGAGGTGTGTTCCTCCGTGCGGTAGGAAACCTTCCGGCTCTGACCGGGAGTCCAATCCGTGCGACGGATGCCGATGTCAGACTTCGGACGGATGGGCATATCTGCAAGTTTGAAAAGGATTCACACGGATCTCAAGGTGTTTCTGGGATTCCAATGGGATAAACCGGCTAAGATCGAAGACGTTTGGAAAAATGCTTCTTATTTTTGGATCCGTTTGTCGGCTAAATCAACGCCGATTAGGAGGAATGCATCATGGTGAGCTACAAGGAACTCGGGCTGGTCAACACCCGCGAGATGTTCAAGAAGGCGATGGAAGGCAAGTATGCCGTCCCCGCTTACAACTTCAACAACATGGAACAGCTCCAGGCGATCGTGAATGCTTGTGGCAAATCCGGCTCGCCCGTGATCCTCCAGGTTTCGTCGGGCGCCCGCAAGTACGCCGACTCCACCCTCCTGCGCTATCTGGGCCAGGGCGCGGTCGCCATGGCTCGCGAAGCCGGCTTCAACATCCCCATCGCCCTCCACCTGGACCACGGCGACACCTTCGAGCTCTGCAAGTCCTGCATCGATTCCGGATTCAGCTCGGTGATGATCGACGGCTCGCACCACTCCTACGAGCACAACGTGGAGCTGACGGCCAAGGTCGTGGAATACGCCCACAAGTACGATGTCACTGTGGAAGGTGAACTCGGCGTGTTGGCTGGTATCGAAGACGACGTCTCCGCTGCCGAGCATGTCTACACCCAGCCTTCCGAAGTGGAAGACTTCGTGAAGAAGACCGGAGTGGACAGCTTGGCCATCTCCATCGGCACCTCGCACGGCGCGTTCAAGTTCAAGCCCGAGCAGTGCACCAAGAACGAAAAGGGCGTGCTGGTTCCCCCGGCGCTTCGCTTCGACATCCTGGAAGAAATTGAAAAGCGCATCCCTGGCTTCGCGATCGTTCTCCACGGCGCCTCCTCCGTGATCCCCGAGTACGTGGACCTGATCAACCAGTACGGCGGCAGGCTCGACGCCGCGGTGGGCATCCCTGCCGAACAGCTGCGCCGCGCCGCCGGCTCCGCCGTCTGCAAGATCAATGTGGACTCCGATGGCCGCTTGGTGTTCACCGCCAAGATCCGCGAGACCTTCGCGAAGAACCCCGGCGAGTTCGATCCTCGCAAGTATCTCGGACCGGCTCGCGAAGAGCTCGTCAAGATGATCATGGATAAGAACGCCACCGTTCTGGGATCCGCCGGCCGCTACTGAGCAGCGACCTAGGTCGTTGAGCTCGAGGGTCCGTGCCACCTTTTGGTGGCCCGGACCTTTTTTTTTGCGTTTCCAAATGGGATCATGGCAGCGATGCGCCCGCAATCCTTGCGAACCAGAATCCAGTGGACCGTGATCGGAGCATCGCTCGGATTGCTTTCGCTGGTTGCCGCCGACATCGCATCGATCGCCCTGCCTCGTTTTCGGGACTTGGATCGGATGTTCGCGGAGCGGGATCGGGACCACGTGGCAAGGCTTTTCACCCAACAGATGGCCTCCCAAGCACGTGTTTGTCGGGATTGGGGCGTCTGGGAGTCGATGGATGGCTGGATCCGAGATCCGAACCAAGGTCAATTTTGGAAGGAAAATCTCCAACCGAAGAACATCAAAGGTGCAGGTCTGAGCCGTGTCGTTCTGTACGATCTAACGGGAGCGAAGCGACTCGATCAGGCCTTGACCGTCCGAACGGGGTTTTTCGATCGCTGGATGGATTCCACCGCATTGGCTTGGTCTGCTCGCAGGGACACCGGAGCCAAGTCGGGGGCCTCGTTTGTGAAAGGGACCTTGTGGAGCATCTGCGTCCAGCCGGTTCGCGCCAGCGACACCAGCAAGGCCGCCTCCGGGGTCATGGTGGCGGCGGAGGCGATGTCCATCGGCTCGGTATTGGAGGATGGATTCAACTTGGTTACCGAAGGGGAATCGAGGGAAGACACCAACGACTCCTTGGTCATCACGGTCGAGCTTGCCGGGTGGTCCGGACTCCCGTCGAATCGTTTGTTCCTTCGGCACGGGCGGGATGTCTGGAAGGAAGGGGCCTGGACCATCCTGCTGATGATGGGGGGAGTGGTTCTCTTCGGATTCGCCTTTGGGTTCATCATCACCCGTGTCCTGGATCGGGTCGTGATCCGACGCCTTGAATTTCTACGGGAGGATCTCGGATTCATCAAGGACAACCCCGGCGGGCGCTCCAGGGTGAGAGATCTGGGAGGCGACGATCTGGGTCGGGTGGCCTCGGAAATCAACGCATCGCTGGATGCATTGGAAGATTCCAAGCGGTATTTGGCCGATGCCCAGCAGATCGCACGATTGGGCTTCTGGGAGCTGGAATTGGAGACCATGACCGCTAGGCTTTCCGCGGAGCATGTGGAAACGGCCGGACTGGATGGGGAGATCCGGGAAATCGAGGTTCCTTTCGAGGACTACCTCATGCGGTGGGTGCATCCGGAAGATCGCGATCGGCTGAAGGCATGGGCAGCCTTCGCAAGCTCCAAAGTCGCCGAAAACATCGACCGCGACCTGGAATACCGGACCATCGGTGCGGATGGCGGAGTGAGGCATCTGTCCGCGGCTTGTCGGAAAAAAAGCGGGGAGGGGAGCATCCTGTTTCTGGTGGCGCAGGATGTCACGGAGCGCCGCAGGATGGAAGAGGAGCTTCTGCGTGGAAGCCTGTACGATCCGCTGACTGGTTTGCCCAACCGGAACCTGGTGATGGATCGGCTGGAGAAGGCCCTGGCAGGCACCGGAGGCGAAGCAGTGAGCTTCATCGCGTTGGATTTCGATCGTTTCCACACCATCAACGCCTCCATGGGCTGCGACGTGGGCGATGGCATGTTGCTCGGGCTCGCCGTGCGGCTGGTGGGGGCGGTTCCGCCCGGGACGACGGTTGGACGGTTCGCCCATTCCGAATTCGGCATCGTGCTGGAGGGGATGCACCACAACGCCATCGAGCGGATCGCCGAAACCCTGAGGGCGGTGGCTCGCACTCCTCTGCCGTTGGGAGGTCGCGAGCTCGTTTTGACAGGATCTGTCGGCGTCGCGTCGGACATGCCTGGTGGCTGCAAAGCCGAGGCCTTGGTTTCCAGGGCGGAGTCCGCGGCCTTGCAAGCCTCGGCGCGCGGTGGCGACACGGTGGTCTACTTCGATGCCGAACGGAGCCGTCAGGCCAAGGAACGCGTGGACCTCGAAATCGACTTGGCCAGGGCGATTCCCGGCCAGTTGGAGCTGCACTACCAACCGATCGTGAACCTGACCGACGGCCGGGTGGCCGGATTCGAAGCCCTGGTCCGGTGGAGACACCCGACACGTGGGATGATTTCCCCGTTGCAGTTCATCCCGATCGCCGAGCGAACCGGGCTGATCCAGGAATTGGGCCTGTGGGTGATGGGGGAGGCGATGATGCGGTTGTCGGGTTGGCAGAAAAGCTTCGGCCAACGCAGCCCCTTCATGAGCATCAATCTTTCCGTCAAGCAGTTCCACCAGGTGGATCTGGCCGAGCAGATCGAGCGCAAGCTCCAGGAAACCGGCGCCCAGGCGCATGGGATCAAGCTCGAGATCACCGAATCCGCGCTTTCGGAAGATCCGGAGCGGGTGGCGAGCATCCTGGAGCGATTGGTGGCCCAGGGGGTCCGGTTCAGCTTGGATGATTTTGGAACGGGGTATTCTTCCTTGGGGTACCTCAGTCGGTTCCCTGTCCAAACCTTGAAGGTCGACAAATCCTTCGTCGATGAACTCGGCCGCGACGAGCGGAAGAGCCGGATCACCTCGGCGATCGTGACTTTGGCGCACTCCCTGCGCATGGATGTGGTTGCCGAGGGAATCGAAACTTCCTTGCAGAGGGATCGCCTGCGAGCCCTGGGGTGCGAATACGGCCAGGGCTACCTGTTCGCCAAGCCGCTTCCGTTCAAACAGGCGGAAGACTATCTCTACGCCTCCATGTTCGGAAATCCCTCGTCGGCCCCGGAGTCCTCCGCGGCTTGATCGGGCGAGGGTGCTGGCTTCCCGGTCTTGTACAAGGGATCCAAGTCGGGCAGGCCATCGTGAGGGTATCTTTGCCCCCCCTAACCGATGATGGAAGAACGATCCGATCTACTGGCTCCCCAGCGTCTGGGATTTCTCGATTCCGAGATTCTCGATGCAGCCCGGGCGCTTTCCGATTCCGCTCGGATGACCCTGCATGCGGGCGATCGTGTTCTGCATGGGACGGTGGCCGAGCCTGGCCGGATGCCGGTCGCCGTGGAATTTCCCCTTCCGTTGGATCCGCGCCGGATCCCTCGGTGCCGCACCTGCGGGATGGTCTGGTGCCGCCATGCGGTCGCGTTGGTGCAACGTTCCTGGGATCGCGCCAATGGCCAGGCGGATCCTGTCGCCGCTCCTTCCGAGCCCGTGCCGCGCGTCGAGTCGCCGCCACGGAAGGAGTCCTGGTGGGCGCGTTTGTCGGAAGACGAAGACCCCCAGTGGTACCGATTGGGACTGGGGATCGAGGTCGATGGCCGACGGGTGGACTTGGTGCCGGTCTTCCAGGAAATCCTGCGGGAGCGTTCCCTGGATATCGTGCGCGCTTGGGTGGCCACGGGACGGCCGTATCCCATCCGGACCGTCGACGGCGTGGTGGGTATTCCCGCCGAGCGGATGGTCAGGATCTGTCAAGCGCTGGAGACGATCCTGGATGTGCGCGGCGGGGCTCGATTGGGGCGCTTGGAAGCCGCTCTGGTGGAAGACTTCGGAATCGAGGAGTGGTCCGTGGCGCCCTCGTTGGGCGAATTCCGCGCAAGGCTGCAATCGTTGCAGACCGTGGGGCCCTTGGACGAGCCGGAGGGATTGGTCGCGACGCTGCGACCTTACCAGAAGCAAGGCATCGGCTGGCTGCGATTTCTGTCCGATCTTGGCCTTGGCGGCATCCTTGCCGACGACATGGGTTTGGGAAAAACCGTCCAGACGTTGGCGCACCTTCTGGATGAGCGCTCTCGTGGGCGGATGACGGATGCCGCCCTGGTGGTGTGCCCCACCAGTCTGGTGACCAATTGGATGCGCGAAGGAGCCAAGCTCGCACCCACCCTGCGCATGGTCGCCCACCATGGCCCGGATCGCCAGGCCCAGGCGCTTTCGCCACACGCCGAGGTGGTGGTGACCTCCTACCCTCTGATGGTTCGGGATGCAACGCTATTGGCCGGACGGAAATGGTCCTTGGCAATCTTCGACGAAGCCCATGTGCTGAAGAACCCCGCGGC
Organism: Fibrobacterota bacterium; assembly: GCA_016699655.1. Classification (GTDB taxonomy): domain Bacteria; phylum Fibrobacterota; class Fibrobacteria; order UBA5070; family UBA5070; genus UBA5070. The sequence continues at coordinate 5,366,065 of CP064986.1, read as the reverse complement.
CCAGGTGGTCCAGGCCGCACGCCGGCTTCCGGTGGGGCGGCGTTTGGCCTTGACCGGAACTCCTTTGGAAAACCATCTGGAAGAGCTCTGGTGCATCCTGGATCTGGCCGTTCCCGGCATCCTGGGGAATCGCGCGCGGTTCCGCGAGGCTTGGCGCAAGCCCGTGGAAGAACGGGGCGACACCAACCGGGCCAAGGAGCTGGGCAGGCGCATCGCGCCGTTTTTGCTGCGGCGCACGAAGTTCGAGGTGGCCAAGGATCTGCCCGAGAAGACGGAAATTGTCCAGACCTTGGAGCTGCCGGAACCCCAACGCGATCTCTACGAATCGTTGCGCGCCGGCGCCGATCGCAAGGTGCGCCAGGAAGTGGAACGCGTGGGAATCGAGAAGTCCGGCGCCGTGGTGCTGGAGGCGCTCCTGCGGCTTCGCCAGTGCTGTTGCGATCCGCGATTGTTGCCGGAAGGACACCTGCTGGGAGTGAAGTCGGCCAAGACCTCTTGGCTGTCCGAGGTGCTCCCGGAAATGATCGAGGAAGGTCGCCGCGTCCTGATCTTCTCGCAATTCGCCTCCATGCTCCGGTTGATCTCCTCCGACATCAAGGAAATGGGGATTTCTCATTCCTTCCTGACCGGCGACACGGTGGATCGTGCCGCGGAGGTCGATCGGTTCCAATCGGGTCTGGTGCCCGTGTTCCTGCTGAGCCTGAAGGCGGGCGGGAGCGGTCTGAATCTCACGGCGGCGGATACCGTGATCTTGTGGGATCCGTGGTGGAATCCCGCAGCGGAAGCCCAGGCGGTGGATCGGGCGCACCGCATCGGGCAATCGAGGCCGGTGTTCGTCTATCGGCTCCTGGCCTCCCAGACGGTGGAAGAGCGCGTGGCGCTGCTGCAAGAGCGAAAGCGCGACCTGGTGCGCGGGGTGGTGGAAGGCGCGCCGTCGGCGTTGCATCTGTCCGCGCAAGAACTGCGCGAGTTGTTGTCCCCGATGCCGAGGGCTTAGGACCGCTTCGCCTCAGTGGCTTCCGGTGGATGCGGGACGAGGAATCGTGGAGCCAGAGCCTGAAGGTCTTGGGAGAGGGGTCAGTGGAAACATGGTGTCCTCCTTTGGAGTCCGGCGGGAGAAATCCCCACCTTCGGTCCCCTAGAGAATAGGGTCGGGCTTGTTGGCTGTGGCCTGATTTGGAGCGCTTCAGATGGATTTTGTGTTGTTCAGGCGGTCAACAAATCACACGAACAGACCCGGTTCGCCCCAAAATCATCTGCGGTTGCCGTATTGCTTCCAGCGACGAGATTTCCATTTGGGAGGATCCTGATCGGGATCGAACTCTCCCAGATCGATCTCGGTCTCCAGGCCTTCGTACGGATCGGCCTCTTCTTCGGGGCCTTTCAGGAATGCTTCGATCTTGTTGGCGTCGTTCTCGAAGTTGGAGCCGCGATCTCGCTTCATGTCGGCGATCCTCCATTGCATACGTATCCGGTAGTTCCTGAGGTCGTCGTAGTGCTTTTCGAGCGAGGCGGAGTTTTTGGGGACCAGACTCGCCAAACGATCGTACCCGATTCTCGCGCTGGAGTCGGACGAATTTTCGCTGGCCTTCAGGTAGGCTTTCACGGCCAATCCGCGGCCGAAGGGGTCCTTACGGCCGAGTGCCAGGTCGCCGTAGGATTCCAGGAGAATGGGATGGTTCCCATTGCCGAACCGCATCATCCCGAGCACTCCGCGGATGGCCTTTTCCCGCGCCGAATCGGAGAGACGCGTCATTCCTTCCTGTTTGGCGACGAACGCCGCGTAGCCATGTTCCCCCTTGCCCCTGCCGATATCCCTCTTCGACTTTGCCGGGCACAGGGGGGAGCCTTTCTTGGGCAGGCTCAGGATGTATTCCACCAGCCACTTCTGGTAGCGCTCCCGCCCGAAATGGGCTTCTGGATTGATTTTCAGTGCCGAATCGATATACGGAAGTCCTTCCGCGAAATTTCCCAGGTGGAAGTGGAAGGTTCCCATGTTGGCCATGGTTTCATAGGCGGGGCCGTAGCGGACGCGTTTGGATTTCATGACGACGATGGCCGAATCGTCGCGATGGAGTTTGTCCAGCGAAACGGCGAGGTTGTCGTAGTCCAAGGGAGTTGCCTTCGCCGAATCGGCGATCTTCTGCAGGGAAAGGGCCTTCCTATGGAGATGGAACGAATCGGATCGCACCAGGAAGGCCCCCAGGATCATCCGGATGTCGGAGGGAAAACCGATGCGTTCCACGTAGATGGTTTCGCTGTCCCATAGGCAGGCGCAGGAAAACGTTGTGCCGAGGGCGGTGGCCAAGGCGATGGATCGTAGTCGAGGCATGAGTTCTCGCAATCGCGAAATAGGGGAGAGAGGGGCGACCAAGGACCCGGGAAAAGGTAAGGTCGTCTGCGGCGAAGATCGGGGTCGTTTCGCGTAGCTGCGCCTCGCTTCGCCGATCCCTAGGGTTTCCGGGGACATCGACACGATTGGCGAAGAGGCCACCTTCTCATCACCGGTCGTATCTATGCGGGTCGTGAGTTGGAAAGGGAATCATTCTGGTGATCAACTTGATCGAGTCGAGGTCCAGCGAATCCGTGGCCAATTGGAAGGGGCTGTCCTGCAGCTGGCGAAGTTTCCGACCGAAATAGTCCGAAGCGTTCCTGGCCCCCTCTTTCTTCGCACTCTCGATTCGCGCCTGGGGCTTGAGGATGTCCTCCCAGTGGTTCCAGAAAGCTTTGCTGTTTTTCGGGACCAGCCAGGCCAGACGAACGAAGTCATTCCTGGAAACCGAATCCTTGGTTTTCAAGCTCGCCATCAGATAGGCTTTGATGGCCAAGCCGCGGCCGAGCGGATCTTTTCGCCCTTGGGCGAGGTCTCCTTACGCCTCCAGGAGGATCGGTTGGTTTCCGTTCCCGAACACCATCATGCCCACCACACCCTTGATGGCCTTTTCGCGAGCGGAATCGGAGAGTCTGCCAGTTCTTTCCTTGCTGGCGACGTAGGCCGCGAAGCCGTGTTCGCCTCTGGTCCTGCCAATTTTCGTCTTTGATTTCGCGGGAGCCATGGGGGAATTGCGCGAGGGCAGGCTAAGCAGGTATTCGACCAGCCATTTCTGGTAGCGTTCGCGCCCGAAATGCGCATCCGGATTGATCTGCAGGGCGGTATCGATGTAGGGGAGCCCTTCCGCGAAATTCCCCATGTGGAAGTGGAAGGTTCCCATGTTGGCCATGGTTTCGTAGGCGGGACCGTAGCGGAGGCGTTTTGATTTCATGACGACGATGGCCGAATCGTCGCGCTGGAGCTTGTCCAGAGAAACAGCGAGATTGTCGTAGTCCAGAGGGCTGGCCTTGGTGGAGTCGGCGATCTTCCGGAGCGAATAGGCCTTCCTCCAGAGGTGGAACGAATCGGGACGGACATGGATCGCCCCCAGCAGCGCATGGATGTCCGTGGGAAATCGGTGGTATTCCTGTTCGATGGTTTCGCTGTCCCACAAGCATGCACGGGATGATGTGACGGAAATTGTTGCGAGGAGGGCGAGCGTGCGGAGCTTGGACATGGCGGCTCGATCGGGAAAGGAGTGAGAGGGACGCTGCGGGATGGAAGATACGCACAAGGGGATGGTCCCGATCAAACCCCGGATCCACATGGGGCTTGATCGATCGACCATCCAGTACGATTTTTCCCTCCATGCACGTTCTTCCCCTCGCCGCGTTGCTCTTCTCTTCCGAAGCCTTCCAAATTCCAAGTCTTGTTCAAGCCGATACCCTCTGGCTGATCCAAGGTGGGGGGTATGGGTGGATCAAGCCGCGCCGGAAGGAAGCGGTCGGGGATGGTTGCATCCGCGTTGCGGACCGGAGGGTGCCGTTGCATCAGGACTATGCCGGGGTGGATACCCTCCTGGGCCCCTTCGAGGTTTGCGAGGATACCGGGAAATTCCATGGCTTCGGGCTGGTTCGCCACGCGGAACTCATGCCCGCCCGGAAAACCGGTCTTCATTTTGTTCGGCACAAGCAAGGAATTCGGCTCCATCTGATGGGACGGGATATTCGGGCCGACTCCGCCCTGCCGGGAACCTTGGTGCTGGATTTCAAACGAACGAGAGTGGATGCGCCTTGGCGAAACGCGACGCTTTGGGGAGGCGGTGCCATCTATTCTGGACAATCCCTGTCTGCGACGAAATTGGAGTTCGAATGGAATTCACTCCGTTTCGATCTCCTGTGCCCTGCTGGACTGAAGGTGGGAACCTATGCACACATCGTTGGAGCAGACGAGTTCTTCGAGGAGCGCACGCGGAATCTCAGTATCATGCATTCGACCCTGTTTCAAATCCCCCTGGGTGCGAAAATGGTTCGGTACCCTGCGTCGGGAAGAATAGGTGCCGATGAGCCCGTTTGGACAGATCCTGCAGGTAAGAACTTGTCCGTCGCGGATACCTTTGAACTCGGTCTTGCCAGCTTGAACCGACCATCCCTTCGGTGGCATGAAGTAGGCTTGGAGCTCGATTTGGATTCGAATTGGCTCGAGATACAGGGGAATCATCCACCTGGCGAAGTGATCCTCCGGGCGCCTTCGTCCAGGCATGTCGTCCACTCGGGGACGAACCTCCAGAGCCTTTGGAAGGACAGTCGCGGCTCTGTTCCAGGAGAGGTGGAATCCGTCGAATTGCCAGGTGGCTGGCATCAGCAAGGGGAAGGACTGGTAAGCTCCGATCCGAAGTGGAGGCGCGAATTTTCCGGGTGGAGGTCGGAGAACATTCGATGGAAATGGAAAAGCCAACGATTTGAAGTCCAGCCGGGGATCCGCATCGGGGACTGGTCGAACGGAAACGGTTCGTCGAAGCCATCTCAAAGCATCTGCGAATGGGTCGATGACAGTCTGCCACTTGAGTGCTCCGTCGCATGGGGAGTGGCGCCTTCGGGACAGCACAGGAAGTCGCGTTGGGTCTCCGACCCCCCGTTGTGGGATACCACCATGTCATTTTCCGTCGATGGATTCGGGTCCGGAAGGCTGGAGCCTTGGTTCACCTGGATCGGTGAGGATTCGATCCGCGTGCGGGCGAGGATCCGGCCCGACAGTGGCTGGAGGCGGGTGTTCGGCGACGCCATCCTGACGCTGGATTTCCCGATGCCCTTGGAGACGGATTCCGTCAATGGTGTCCGGCGGATGTCCCGGACCCGGATCCGCGATTTCTTCGTGACCTGTGCGGACGCGAAACGCTGCATTCTTACCGATTCCAGCTGGATCCGGATCGCTGATGCGGATATCCTGTGGATTTCTGTGTGGCGAAACGGCAAGTTGTCTCTGATACCCGCCCCAAGTCCCGCGACAAGCGATTTTCGCCAGTTCGTCGCGGAAGTGGACGGTCTCCGCCGATACGTCGATACCATGAGCGGCCCTCGTCGAAAGCAACTGTATTGGGAAAATGCGGTTCGCTTTCTTCCCGCACGCTCGATGGTCGTGACCAAGGATGCGATTTTCCTGGATACCTCCTCGGAGCTGACCAGCATACGGCCCTCCGCGGCAGGCATGACTTTCACCGTTGCGGATGTCGTTGCCGACACCAGCCTGTTGGGCTACGACCAGGTTGAAAGCGCGGGTGACATATTCCGGAGCGTTGTCGTCCAGGGGCGTTCCCAGCCTCGGGACCCCTTGAAGGATGGCTTCGGGGCGGAAACAAAGGAGAATGTCCGGATAGTCTCCAGGGAGTTCGGGGAGCACAGATTGGTCGACATCGAGGGAAACGGGTTTCTCCAGGCTTTCGTGCGGGCATGGGACGAACATCGGCCGGTGGGGATCTCGCCGGATGCCGTCTGGATGTTGCTGGTGGATGGCCTTGCGTTGAGCGTCGAATCCGAGCCGGAAATCTGGCGGAAACGGCTCGGGTTGGATCATCTGGGCAAAAAGGCGCTCTCCGTCCTCGTTTCCCCGAAAGAGGCGTCGCGTCTGCAAGATCCACCGGTTTGGAGGGAGATCGCCCAGCGACTGGTCGCTTCGATGCACGCTTCCACCAAAGGTTTGGACACACTCCTGGTGCCGGATTTTTCCACCACCAACCCGATGCGCCGGACGGTGTTTCGCTTCCGTGCCCTGGAGGTGGTCAAACCGTATTTCGACTACACAGGCATGGTGACCTGTGGAATCCCCTCGGTCACTCTCCAGGGAACGCCCCTGGATTGGGAACAGCTGCGACAGCGAGCGCAGGCCCTCGGGCGGTTGGGATTGTCCGAGTGGACGGATTCCTTGGCGCCTCTGTTGAACGAGTTCGTGGACGCATCCAAGGGACATCCGGACATTTCGTTCTGGAAGGGTTTCGTGCGGCGGTCTTCGAACATGGGCTGCGATCCCATCTACCATGTCGATGGGTGGATCAGCAGATTGTTCCCTTTCGAGAAGTACGAGGATCGCATCATTCGCCGGACATCGCTCGTCGAGCCCTTGGATCTTCGGTTCACTCCGGCTGGCGTGGGATCGATCGATTTCAAGCTGGCGTTCCCGGACGGGGGTGGGGTCCGAAATTTCAGTGTCGCCTCCGGCCTTGTCGGGGTTGGACAAGATACGGCAACACGTGTGCTGTGGCCCGAGATGGGGTGGGCTGCATTCCAGTACGATGATGCAAGAAAATCCGTGAAGCCGATGTCTCCCAAGTGATGGGTGGTCTTTCGGAATCGGAGACCTTTTCTGGGTGGGTTCAAGCAGGGGCTGACTGGACCGTAGGCAAGACGAAAAAGGACGACCCGACGGGTCGTCCCAAGTGCGCTCTCCGAAGAACGCGGTTCGATGGAGTCAGGGCCTAGACGTTGAACAGGAAGTTCAGGATATCGCCGTCCGCCACCACGTATTCCTTGCCTTCCGAGCGCATCAGGCCTTTTTCCTTGCAGGCTCCCTGGCTTCCGTAGGTCTCGAAATCCTTCCAGCCGATGGTCTCGGCCCGGATGAATCCGCGCTCGAAGTCGGAGTGGATCACCCCTGCGCAAGCCGGTCCCTTCCAGCCCTTGCGGAAGGTCCACGCACGCACTTCCTGGATGCCTGCCGTGAAGTAGGTCTGCAGGCCCAACAGCGCGTAGGCGGCGCGGATCACCGTGTCCAACCCGGATTCCTTCAGCCCCAGTTCTTCCAGGAACACGGATTTTTCTTCCGGCTCCAATTGGCTGAGTTCGGCTTCGATCTTGCCGGAGATCATCACGATGCTGGCGCCTTCCGAGGCGGCATGGGCGCGAACGGTCTCCACATGCTGGTTGCCCGTGTGGATCTCGCTTTCCAGCACGTTGCAGCAGTACAGGATGGGCTTGGACGTCAGAAGCTGCAGTTCGCGGGCGATGGCGGCTTCATCGTCGGAAAGCTCCACCGTGCGGGCGGCCTTGCCTTCGTTGAGGGCCACCAGCAGCTTCTGCCAGACTTCCACCGCGGCCTTGGCCTTCTTGTCCTGGCTCTTGGCGGCGCGCTCGTCCTTGGCCAGGCGCTTTTCCACCGAGTCCATGTCCTTGAGAGCCAGTTCCGTGTCGATGATCCCGATGTCGCGGATCGGATCCACGGAGCCTTCCACGTGCGTCACGTCGCTGTCTTCGAAGCAGCGGACCACGTGCATGACCGCGTCCACCTCGCGGATGTGGGACAAGAATTGGTTGCCCAGGCCTTCGCCCTTGGACGCGCCGCGCACCAGGCCGGCGATGTCCACGAACTGCATCACGGCCCGCACGATGTTGCGGGGCTTGACCACTTCCGAGAGGCGGTCGATGCGAGGATCCGGCACCGTCACGGTGCCCACGTTGGGGTCCACCGTGCAGAACGGATAATTGGCCGCCTGTGCACCCGCGTTGGTGATGGCGTTGAAGATGGTGGACTTGCCCACGTTGGGAAGTCCGACGATTCCGCATTGAATGCCCATAGGGCGGGGAAAGGTAGCTACCTGAGGCCCATTTGCTCGATCGCGCGATCCAGCGCTTCCCGATCGACACCTCCGGGATACGAGGCGCGCACGATTCCCGCCGTGTCCAGCAAGAACGTATGCGGAATGTATTGGAGTCCCAGTTTCATGTGGAGGTCTTGTGCGCCTGTGCCCACCCTGTAGTCCATTCCCAACTTCCGGGCGAGCGGGGCGACGAGTTCGGGTTGCTGATCCACCGACAGCGCGATCAGGTTCAGCCCTTTGGGCGCGAACTTTTTCTGGACGCCCTTCAGGAGGGGCACTTCCTGGATGCACGATGGGCACCAGGTGGCCCAAAAGCTCACCAGGGAAACCTTTCGTCGCAAATCGCTGGAACGGATGGAGTCGGCTCCGTTGATGGACGGGTAGGAAAAATCCGGTAGAGGTTTTCCGATCCACGGAGAGGTTTCGGCCGAAGAGCCGTTGCCGCAGCCTGTGAAGGAGAGGAGGGCCAAGAGGATGAAGAGCTTCCAACGCATAGGAATGCAAGGTACAAGCTGGCGGTCCGGTGTTATGTTGAGTGATGTCGAAACCCGTCGTTGGAGGAATCATGCGTCTGCTTTTCGCATCTGCCCTGTTGGCCGCCTCGGTCCACGGCATTGAAATCGTACCGCCCTCTCCCTACATGAGCAGCGAACCTCCTGCGCAGATGGATACGACGGAAGTCGATCCGATGCGCCGTCCGCGCTGCCTGGTCGTGGAGCCGGGCATCAAGGAGGCCTGGTACGACGGCTGGAATCTGACCTCGGACCAGCCGACCTCCGCTTCCCTGGCCATCCGCGCCGCACGCAAAGGCCAGCCCACCGTTCGGGTGGAATTCAACGATCGTGGCTGGCCGGTGGAGGTGATGTACCACGACGCGGGCCGGAACGTCCGTTGGACCAAGCTTTTGCGCTATCCAGCCACCATCCCTTCCGGTCCAGGCGACGTCCCGTACACGGTCAACTGGATTTCCAGCCAGGGTCAATCCATCCCGATGGCCAAGCTGAGCGCGGCCTTCAAATCCACCGCGTGGAAGGTGGGCATGACCAAGTACCAAGTGGGGGATATCCTTGGCGAACCGTTGATCGTGGAAGTCGGTCAGGGTGGCTTTTCCGGCAAACCGGAAACCCGTGTCTACTCGATCGACAACAAGGAAATCCGTTTCCATTTCAATGCCGACAACAAGCTGACCGCCGTGCCGGAGGAGATCAAGGGAATTCCCGGACCTGCCGCACCCAAGCCAACTCCCGTGGTCCCGAAGGAAGCGCCGAAGCCGGTGGTGCCCGCGCCGGTGAAGCTGGATTCCATCAAGAAGATCGACCCTGCCGCCGCCAAGGTGGAGCCTCCGAAGGTAGATACCACGAAAATGCCAGATGTCCCGGACCCTGTGGCTTCGGCGGTGGTGGATACGTCAAAGAAAGCCGTTCCCGCCATCGATACCGCCGCCAAGCCGGCCCCGAAGGTGAAGTGCAAGAAGGGCAAGAAATGCAAGGAGCCCAAAGTGGTGGCTCCCAAGCCCGCGGCGGCGGCGACCGACACTGCCGCTTCCAAGAAGCCGAAAACGAAAAAGGCCAAGAAGGTCGCGAAGACCGACTCGGCCAAGGTCGTTCCCTAGCGTTGGAGCCTGGATCGGACGCAGGTCCGATCCAGGTGGGGTTTTCAGTCCTGGTAGAACGCTTTCAGGCGGCCCAGGATCTCGCCTTTCGGGACAAGTTCCATCGTTCCGCCCGAACGCAGCTTCCACTCGAACGCGCCTTGTTCGCGGGACTTGCCGCCCAGCGCCAGACGCACAGGGATGCCCCAGAGGTCGGAATCCTTGAACTTCACGCCTGGACGTTCGTCGCGGTCGTCCAGCAGGCAATCGAATCCGGCCGATTCCAGCTCCTTGGCCAGGGCGATGCAATCGTCCAGGATTTCCGGTTCACGACCCAGCGCCACGATGTGGACCTGGAACGGTGCCACGGCCTTGGGCCAGATGATGCCGTCCCTGTCGTGGGAATTTTCCACCACGCTTGCGAGCAAACGCCCCACGCCGATGCCGTAGCAGCCCATGACGGCGGGTTTGATCGACTTGTCGTCGGCTTGGAAGGTGCAACCAAGGGCTTCGCTGAACTTGGTGCCCAGCTTGAAGATGTTTCCGATTTCGATACCGCGCACGGCCTTGAGGCGGTGGGTGCCGTCGATTTCCAGCAGGCCTTCCGCTGCCTGGGCCACGTCCACGGGCTCGGCGAAGCGTCCGGTGCAGGTGAAGTCGCGCCCGAAATTGACGTTGCGCACGTGCATGCCCGCCTCGTTGCCACCTGCCACGAGGTTGGCGCTGACCGGCACGGAAAGGTCCACCATCAAAATGCCCGATTTCATGCCCACCGGAGAAGCGTAGCCGGGCACCAGTCCCGCCTCGCGGATCATGTCGTCGGTGGCCGCGAACAGCACGCGGGCCTTGAGGGCGTTCTTGACCTTCGTTTCGGAGACGTCCAGGTCGCCGCGGATGGCCACGGCGACAAATTCCGGCTTCGGTCCGATCTCCGCACCGTACATCACCATCTTGAGCGTGTTCTTGGCCTCGATCCCCAGTAGCTTGGTCACGTCCTCGATGGACGATTTGCCTGGAGTCGGGACCGATTCCGTGGGCAGGGCCTCGCCGGGGATTCCCTCGCGGGCGAACACGGCGATCTCGGCGTTTGCGCTGTACCCTGTTTCAGGGCAGAGGATCAGATTGTCTTCGCCCATGGGGCTTTGCAACATGAATTCGTGGGCCACCTTTCCGCCCATGATGCCGGTGTCGGATTGCACGATCACCGGCTCGATGCCGCAGCGGCGGAAGATGCGCACGTAGGCGTCGTAGGCGCGCTGATAGTACTCGTCCAGGCAGTCCTGGTCCTTGTGGAAGGAGTACGCGTCCTTCATGGTGAACTCGCGCACGCGGATCAAACCACCGCGGGCACGTGGCTCGTCGCGGAACTTGAGCTGGAACTGCCAGAGCATGAACGGCAGCTGGCGATGGCTGGACAGTTCCTCCGAAGCCACTTGCGTCACGGCTTCTTCGTGGGTCATGGCCAGCACCATCGGGTGCTGCGAGCGGTCCTTGAACCGCACAAGCTCGGATCCGATCAGCTGGTAGCGACCGGATTTCTCCCAAAGCTCAGAGGGTTGCACCAACGGGAGGGACATTTCCTGTCCATCGATCGCTTCCATCTCCTGGCGGATGAGCGCCTCGATCTTGCGGATGGCGCGCTGGCCCAGGGGCTGCACGGCGTAGAGGCCGGATGCCAAGCGACGGATGAGCCCGCCGCGGGAAAGCCAGATGTGGCAATCCATCTCGGCATCGTTGGGGGCTTCACGGAGGGTGCGACCGAAGAGTTTGGAAACAAGCTGCATAGTCGGGCAAATGTAGGTCGCCGATCCATGGTTTGCGAAAGTGGCCCTTCGCGGGATGGACAATTTGTCCATGGAGATTGCGCCCACCACGCCTTGGGCGAGGTGGCTTGGGGCCAAATTTGTCATCCAGATCCCGATGATTCGGATCCCAGGAGTCATGATGCCTTGGTCCAGTTCAGACAAATGGCCAGGTTGGCCGGATTCCTCGCTGCAGCGTCCTCCTCGAACGCTGCGACCTCCTCCCCTTGCAAGCGCATCGAAGGGGTGGAGGGGCGTGGTCAGATCGGCAGGACTTTTCCGGGTCCTCTTTTCGGTCCTATCCCTTGCGCTGTCGACCACGACCCACGCCGCATTCGATTGCAAATTGATGGCGGGCAAGGAGCGCGCCGACCGCATTCCGCTGATTTTCTATGCCGCGGGCTACACCCAGAGCGAGCGCGCCAAGTACGAGGCAGATGTTGATGAGGCGATCGCCGAGATCCGCAAGGCGTCGCCGTTTCGCGAGTACCTGGGTCACTTCAGCTTCTATCGCGCATGGACTCCTTCGCTGCGTTCAGGAGTGCTGGATGCGCCCAGCGACAGTGTATTTGCCGACGTTTTCCTGATGGAAGGAGCTCCACGATGGAACAGCGATGGATTCTGGAAACACTACGGAGATACAGCCTTCACCTGCGCAGGAAGGCATCAGAACTTCATCATGTCCAATCGCGGGATCTTCCTTTTGAACTCCGACGCCAGCGGCGGACTGACCATCAGCCATAACTGGACGGTCCAGTCTCGGCACCACTGGGGCACACTGATCCACGAATTGGGGCATGTCCTGGCGGGATTATCGGACGAATACGGAGGTTACCCCGGGCGTCCTTCTGGCACATGGTTGTCCGACGGCAGCACGTACGGGCCGGTGTACAATCTTACGCGGAGCATCCAAAGGGATCTGATTCCCTGGAAGGTCTGGATCGCCGACACCGTACCTCTTCCCACCCCCCCTGATCCTCAACACTACCACGATATAGGTGCCTTTTTGGGTGGCGACTACCAGGATACGGGCGTCTACCATCCCACGACCGATTGCCGGATGTTGAGTTCGTCGTTGGACCGTTTCTGTCCGGTGTGCCGGGAAGCGATCACCCACCGTATCCTGTCGTATACGTCGGGGTACTTCTTCAACCGGATCGCGTTGGACACGGTGATTCCGATCCCTAGTCTTTCCAGGTGGGACTCGACGGTGGTCACGGGCGGCAAGGTGGTGGTCCGTCGCATTCCCGGCGATACCGTGCCGGTTTCGCTGCGCTGGCGATTCAATGGTGGGTGGCTGACCGGGGTGCGCGAGACCTTGGACATCGCCACTCTCCCCGGAAATGGAGCGTTGGAGGCGATCCTGGAGGGCGCATCGCCCTTCATCCGCAACCCCGATCTGGTTCCACGGGACACTTTCTATTGGAGCGTGCACAAGTCGACCGCAACCATGCCGAGATCGAAACCCATGGACGGAATCCGTCGGATGGGGCCTGGCTTGTTCCTGGTTGCGCAGGATGTTCCGGTTCCGCAGTGGGCACGCGGCGCGAACGGAAAGCGAGTCTCCTTGCGGGTGGTTGCCAGGACCGCCGATGGTTGGCTGGTGCGCGGAGCTTCCGACTTCGGCGAGGCATTGTTTCTGGATCTTGAAAGAGATATGACAAATTCCGCTGGAGGCCTCTGATGAATCGAACCTTGCGTGCTCTCGGCGCCGTGTCGTTTCTGTGCTTGGTGGCAAACACCCACGCCGCCTTCGATTGCCAATTGGTGAAGGGGAAGGAGGGTGGAGACCGCATCCCGTTGATCTTTTATGCGGTGGGGTACACCCAGGCGGAGAAGTCGAGGTACGAGGCGGATGTGGAAGAGGCCATCGAGGCAATGCTGAATGCGCCGCCTTACCGGGAGTATCGGGAGCATTTCACGATCTACCGCGCCTGGACCCCGTCCTTGAAGTCGGGCTTGGCCTATGCACCGTCGGACAGCACCTTCGCTCGCATTCATCTCGATACCGCTACGGGATTGCTGGATTGGCCCGACGTCGTATTCTACCAGCCCGGATCGGATTCCATCTTCAGTTGCGGTGGCCGAGGCCAGAACTTCACCCGCGACAACCCGGGTGTGCTGTTGGTGAATTCCGATTACAGGGGAGGCGTGGCATTCCAGTTTCGTTGGGCGACCTTCGCTCGCCAGCACTGGAACACCATGTTGCACGAGCTTGGGCATGCCTTGACCTACCTGGCGGACGAATACGAATTTGCTGTAAGAATGAGTTCAGGGGTCTGGGATTCGAACGGAAACCAGCTCCAACCGGTCTTCAATGTCTGGCGGAACCTTTCCCGCGATTCCATACCCTGGAAGGTCTGGCTGGATGATTCCGTCCCCATTCCCACGCCTGCGACGCGTGCGTTCGCGGATCGGATCGGCGTGTTCGAAGGGGCTGATTACCAATCGGTTGGACGGTATCGTCCAGCCCTGGATTGCAGAATGCGTTCTTCCGAAATGGGCTATTGCAATGTCTGCAGGGAGGCCTTGACCAGTCGCTTTCTGTCGCACATGGGGAACTTTTCCGGTGACAAGGTGAGTTTGGATACCGTTTTTCCACGAGGGGGCCGCTTGACCGGCGGGAACGTGGTGGTGCGTCGCATACCCGGCGATACCATACCGGTTTCGCTGCGCTGGCGATTCAACGGAGTGTGGCTGACCGGAGTGCGCGAAACGCTGGATGTGGGGACGCTTCCTGGAGACGGCTCATTGGAGGCGATCTTGGCTGGAGAGTCCCCGTTCATCCGCAATCCCGACCTGATCCCCCGCGACACGCTCCGCTGGACGGTGCGCAAGCCATCGGGGACCGTGGTGCGGAAGGGTGCTATGGACGGAATCCGTCGTGTCGGGCCTGGTCTCTTCGAGGTGGAGTCTGGTGTTTCGGTTCCGCAGTGGGCGTGCAACGCGAACGGAAAGCGGGTGCCTTTGAAGGTGGTGGCCAGGACTGCGGATGGCTGGCTGGTGCGCGGACCCTCCACCTTTGGCGAGGCGTTGTTCCTCGATGCAGCCGACAAGAAGACAAAATCTGCTGGAGACGTGCGATGAATCGAATTCTTGGAAGCCTGGCCAGCGCGTTGTTCCTGTGTCTGGCGGCAAGGTCGCATGCCGCCTTCGATTGCCCGCTGATCGAAGGGAAGGAGGGCGGAGATCGCATTCCCTTGATCTTCTACGCAGTGGGGTATACCCAGTCCGAACGGGCGTCGTACGAAGCCGATGTCCAGGCGGCCTTGGATCTGCTCTGGATGCATGTTCCCTACCGGCAATTCCGACATCGTTTCAGCGTCTACCGCGCCTGGACCCCTTCCTTGCGATCGGGCTTGTCCGACCAGTCTGACGACAGCACTTTCCTGAGGGCTGTCGAACGAGGAGGATACCCCAGGACCGAGGCAGGATTTGTTGTCTTTCGTGGTGATACGAACTACGCATGCAAGGGGAGAGACCAGGCATTTGTGATCTACAACGCGGGAATTGCTCTCGTGAACGCAGATCTTCCGGGTGCGGTAACCTATGACCGACGCCTGTCTGTGGTGCCGAGAAATTTGCATGCGCTCCTCCACGAGTTTGGCCACGCGATCGGTTTCCTGGTGGACGAGTACGAGACGGGTGGTGGGTCCGGTTCTATTTCTCCCTTCAATAACGTTTCCTTGACCACCAATCGGGACTCCATCCCCTGGAAGGCCTGGATCGACGATTCCATCCCGATTCCGACTCCTGCGACGGCGAAATACGCCGATGTCGTGGGTGTGTTCGAAGGAGCGGGGTACGTCTCGACAGGAAGATATCGCTCCGAGCAGCAGTGCCAAATGCGAACGGGAGGCTTCGGCGTGTACTGCCGCGTGTGCACCCAGGTCCTGGTTTCGAGCATCTTGGGGTGGACCGGCGACGGGGCTGGCCACCAAGTGGCTGTGGATAACGTATGGCCCCCGGCGACGTGGGTTGCGTCGCAGCCTTCCATCCTCACTGGTGGGAATGTTTTTGTGCATCGATTCTCCCAGGACAGTCTGCCAGTTTCCCTACGCTGGCGCTTCCTTGGGAACTGGCTTCCGGATGTCCGAGAGACCCTGGATGTCGCATCCTTGCCGGGAGACGGAGTTTTGGAAGCGGTGTTGGAGGCGAACTCTCCTTTCATACGCGATCCCGTCAAGATTCCCCGCGACACGCTCCGCTGGACGGTGCGCAAAGCGGCGGGTACGCAGGCCAGATTTGGACGATTGGACGGAATCCGACGTATGGGTCCGGCGATGTTCATGGTGCCGCATGGGGTCCCGGTTCCGCAGTGGGCGCGCAGCGCGAACGGAAAGCGGGTGCCTTTGAAGGTGGTGGCCAGGACCGCGGATGGATGGCTTCTTGGTGGGACGTATGGATTCGCGGTGTTGTCGCTTCCGGATCCTTCCGATGTGAAGACAGAATCTGATGGAGGACTCCGATGACTCGAATTGTTCGAGTTCTTTTTGGAACTTGTCTGCTGGTCGTGGCGGCGACCTCGCACGCGGCTTTCGATTGCAAGTTGATCCAGGGCAAGGAAGGCGGAGACCGCATCCGGATCGTGGTGTATGCGGAGGCATTCACCCAAGCGGAGGAGGATTTCTTCGAGCAGGAAGTGCGCGAGGGGGTGGAACAGCTGTTCACGCTGAGTCCATGGCGCGAGTACAGGAACCATTTCGTGATCTACCAGGCCTGGACACCGTCCGTTCGGGACTACATCGGAAAAACCCCCTCGGACAGCACGTTCTTCAGATCCACGTTCGATGGCGGCTATTCGCATCTTCCCTACGCCGGCGTCCCGGCTCTCGTCGACTCCGCTCCCGGCTTCGGGTGCAAGGAACTTTCGGCGGATGCTCTCAAGGAGAGCTACTCCGTGGTCGTGGTGAATCTTTCGATCAGCATGCTGATCACGGGAATCTTCACGGGCAATCGCACCGTTCTGGTCAGCCGGTATGGTTTCGGGGGTGTGATGGGGCATGAATTGGGCCATGCCATCGCAGGTCTTTCCGACGAATATGCGGGAACTGGGAATGGGGGAACGACCTTTTTCGGCGGAGTCCCCGTCCGCGCCCCGGTCTACAACATCGCGGCGACGACGGAAATCGATTTGATTCCCTGGAAGGTCTGGATTTCGCCGTCCACCCCGATTCCCACTCCGGAGACGGAGGAATACGACACGACCATCGGGTTGTTCGTGGGAGCCGACTACAGCGTCAAGAATCGGTACAAGCCGTCCCAGCACTGCATGATGCGTGGAGTGACCTGGAACAACGCCCTGCCACCGATGTGCGTCGTTTGTCGAGAGGCGCTGGCATACAAGGTGATCTCCAGGTCCACCAGCACCGATCCCTGGGATCCGCGATCGCGCATCCGTTTGGATACGGTGTTTCCGCCTCCGGGATCTTCGGTGGTCTCCGGCAGGGTCGGGGTCGTTCCCATTGCGGTGGATACCATGCCCATGGCCGTGCGCTGGTCGTTCAACGCACGCCCGGTTTCCGCGGTGGGAAACACCCTCGATGTGGGAACGCTGGGTGGAAATGGCGTATTGGAAGCCGTGATGACGGGGGCGTCTCCGTTCATCCGAAATCCGGCGTACATCGTCCGGGACACGCTCCGCTGGAAAGTGGGCATCGCCTCCGGAATGCGGCATCGGAACGGAGTGATGGACGGAATCCGTCGTATGGGCCCGGCCATGTTCCTTGTGCCCGGAAGTGTTTCGGTTCCGCGATGGGCTCGCGGAGCGGACGGACGGAGGGTGTCGCTTCGCGCGGTGGCGAGGACCTCCGATGGCTGGTTGGTACGAGGGAGTTCGGCGTTCGGCGAGGTGTTGTTTCCGGATCCGGAAGAAGAATCGACGAATTCCGCGGGAGGTGTCCGGTGAAGCAACGTGTTCGTGGCCTGGCGAGCGCCGCGATCCTGGCTCTGGCGGCATCTACGCATGCCGCCTTCGACTGCCCCTTGGTCGAGGGGAGGGAAGGTGGAGACCGCATCCCTTTGATCTTCGCCGCGGCGGGGTATGCCGAAGCCGACAAGGCGTTGTACGAGGCCGATGTCGATGCGGCGATCCAAGCCTTTCTCCAGGAGCCGCCGTATCGGAGCTACAGGGAGCATTTCACGTTCTACCGGGCGTGGACACCTTCCTTGCGTTCCGGGGTGACCGAGGCGCCCTCCGACAGCAGTTTCGGGCGGATTTACATGGGGGAGATCTATCCCAAGTGGGACGAGGACAAGTTCTACTCCACCTATGGGGATACCCAATACACCTGTCGCCAGCGGGATTCCCGACTGCTTCTGAACAACCGCGTGATTTTCATGGTCAAATACCCTCAGGTCGGAAAATCTGGCGTGATGTTGGGTTCTTCGAACCGGGTCTTCTGCCTTCGAGGTTCGGCCACCACCGTCCTCCATGAACTGGGGCATTCCCTGGGGGAGCTATCCGACGAGTACGACGGTTTCCCTTCCTGGGGTTCAACGACGTGGAATCCGGACGGAACCCCGATCCATCGGCTTTACAACGTGACCCGGAACATCCAGCGCGATTCGATTCCCTGGAAGGTCTGGATCGCGGACACCGTTCCGATCCCGACCGAGCCTGGCTACCGGGACAACAATGCCATCGGTGCCTACGAAGGGGCCGATTACCAGTCCGTCGGGACCTATCGTCCATCGGCTTTCTGTTTGATGCGAGATTACTCCCATTATTGCAAGATCTGCAGGGAATCCCTCGCGAGTCATATTCTGTCCTACACCTCGCGGACTTTCGCCAACCGGATCTCCTTGGATACCGTGGCGCCCTTTCCGAGCCGGTCGGCATGGAGCCCGACGGTGGTCTCCGGCGGGAGCGTGGTGGTGCGTCGCATTCCCGGCGATACCATGCCGGTTTCGCTACGCTGGCGATTCAACGGAGTGTGGCTTACCGGAGTGCGCGAAACGCTGGATGTAGCGATACTTCCTGGAGACGGATCCCTGGAGGCGATCTTGGCTGGAGAGTCTCCGTTCATCCGCAACCCCGACCTGATCCCGCGCGACACCCTCCGCTGGACGGTGCGCAAAGCGGCGGAAACGCAGGCCAGATCTGGACGAGCGGACACAATCCGTCGGATGGGCCCTGCCATGTTCCTTGTGCCCGGAAGTGTTTCGGTTCCGCAGTGGGCGCGCAGCGCGAACGGAAAGCGGGTACCTTTGCATGTGGTAGCCAGGACTGCAGACGGCTGGCTGGTGCGCGGACCCTCCACCTTCGGCGAAGCCTTCTTTCTGGATGGGATGGATAATAAGGCAAATACTGTTGGAGGTATCCGATGAATCGAGCCTTGCGTGCTCTAGGCGTCGTGTTTTTCCTCTGCTTGGTGGCAAGGACAAATGCCGCGTTGCATTGCGATCTGTTGGAAGGAAAGGTGGGAGGGGACCGAATCCCTTTGGTGTTCTACGCGGCGGGATACACCGAGGCCGACCGTGCCCTGTACGAACAGGACGTGACCGGGATCCGGGATTCGATCTTCCACCAGCCGCCGTTTCGCCGCTACCGCGACCGGTTTGTGGTGGTGCGCGCCTGGACCCCGTCCTTGCGATCCGGCCTGGTGGATACACCCAACGACAGCACATTCGGTGGGATCGGGATCACAAACCACATGCCGACGTTGGATTGGGCCGCGCTCAACCGTCTTGTGTTCGACGATACTTCGTTTCACTGCCGGGATTGGGATCACCACTCGCAGGTCGTTGCACATGGAGTGGTCCTCGCCAATGCATCGAGCATGGAAGGTTTGGCTTTTGGTCCGGGATGGACCATCGCTCCCCGCGACATGCCCGGTACCACCCTCCACGAATTGGGGCATGTCCTGGGAGGTCTTTCCGAAGAATACGGCGAGGCGACAGATGGCCGCGGTGGCTCGTGGAATCCACTGGGTGATCCCGTCCGTCCCATCCGAAACACCTGGAGGAGCCCGAGTCGGGATTCGATCCCGTGGAGGGTCTGGTTGGATCCATCCACTCCCGTGCCAACCCCTCAGATCTCCGCTTGGGAAGGAAAAATTGGCGCGTTCGAGGGTGGCGACGGTCTGGCCACCGGGCGCTACCGGCCGTTCCTGGAATGCCGGATGCGCAATGGGAACCGCGCTTTTTGTCCGGTCTGCCAAGAGGCTCTTGCCGAGGGGATCCTGACCTCGAGTCCGAGCGAGAGCTCCCGCACCTTCGGCTTGGACTCCATTTCGCCCCAGACGGGCGGACGCGGGCCGTGGACTTACCAGGCCGTTGTCACCGATGGAAAGGTGGTCGTGCGCCCCTTCCGTGATTCGCTACCACCGACTCTGCGGTGGCGCTTCCGAGGAGCGGATCTTCCTGGTTCAAGGGAGGAGGTTTGGGTGGACTCTCTTTCTGGAGATGGAATATTGGAAGCGATCCTTGCCCAATCGTCCCCCTTCATCCGCAACCCCGACCTGATACCCCGCGATACGCTCCGCTGGACGGTGCGCAAATCGTCGGGAGCCGTGGCGCGAAAAGGACGGATGGACGCAATCCGTCGGATCGGACCGGGGCTGTTTCTTGTTTCTGGAGTCAGCGAACTTCCCATCGCTCGGGATCTCCAAGGACGCAGCTTGGGCTTGATCGTGGTCGGTGTGGTCGCGGATGGCCGAATCGTGAAGGTGAAGGGAAGCATGGGTCCGGTGGTATGGGAGAGCTCGCCGGGAGTCGGGGTCATCGAGTTGCTACACTGAAGCCACCATGCGTTCCGTCCTCCTTGCCGTCCTCCTTTCCGGATCCCTCGCTCCAGCCGACTTGGGCGGTGAGCTCCTTCCCATTCCCGTCGCCTTCATCTCTCCAGAAACCGGGCCTGGTGGCGGGGCGAAGTTGCGATGGCAGGATCCGCTGGACAAGCCGGGCTTCGCCGACCTGACCGGGTATCTCACGGTTCGGTCCCAGTGGAATGTGGATGCGGAAATCTTGCGTGATTCGCTGTTCGGGCTCTGGAGGCTGGGCGCGACCGCGGAGGTCGGGGAATTTCCGGCCAAGTGGTACGGTCTGGGAAATCCACCTCCCGACGAGATGGAAAGCGAATACACGCCGCGATACCTCGGCTCCGAGTTTTCCGTGGGAAGATGGCTGCCGGCGGGTTGGCGGGTGGGCGGGCGTTTCCAGGCAGAGGAATGGCGGATCCAAGCACAGGACCGAGGGGCGTTCCGTGCCGCGACTTGGTCAGGCCAGAAGGGTGGATTGGAGGCCAATGCCGGGATGGAGCTGGTCTTCGAGGGACGAGACCTGCCCACCAACCCCACCGAAGGAATGTATGCCAAATCCGCGGTGACCGTCGGTTTGCCCATCGGCGATTTCCTCTGGCAAAATCTGGTGCTGGATCTTTCGATGACAAAATCTGCCGGATCATTCACCGGCGTGGTCCGGATCCGTCACGACGAGGCGTGGGGTGGGGTGCCATTCTGGCGGGTTCCTTCCTTGGGCCACAAACGGTATCTGCGGGGGGTGCCGGATCGTCGATTGAGAGGCGAGGTCGCCGAATGCATCGGTTCCGAAGCGCGTTGGAACGGACCGAAAGTCCAGGGCTTTCCGCTGCAACCGGCTTTGTTCGCCGAGCTGGGGCGCGCAGGAGGCCATGCCGATGTGTGGCGGGAAGAAATGAATCCAGCGGCCGGCGGTGGGTTGCGGGTTCCGCTGGCGGGAGGAAAGGCGGTTGTCCGTGTCGATTACGGATGGTCGTTCTACGGCAGCGGCCTGTACGTGGATTTCGGACAGGCCTTCTAGCGCCGACCGATCAGGCCTTGACCACCTTGGTGTCGGCGATCTGGTCGTGCAGGCACAGGCGGTTGTCGCGGAAGATCATCAGGATATCCACCATGGGAACGATTCCGCCGACAAAGGGGATCATGCTGATCGCCTGGATCACCAAATTCCGGTAGACGATGAGCCTTCCGACGGAAACCCTGGAGCCATCGGTGCGGACGATCTTGATGGACATCTTGCGACGGCCCCAGGTCTGGCCGGATTCGGCGAACATGTTGAGCTGGTAGTAGAGCAGCGCGCCGCAGAGTGCCAACCCGACCAAGCCAAGAATTGCGGCGATCAGATAGCTCGCGGATTCATCGAAGTTCCCCTGGGCTCCCAGGATCGCCAGCACGCCGGCCCCGATCAAGAGTGCGGTGGGAACCATGACCAGAACCCCGTCCAGGAGGTTCGCGATCAATCGGTCCATGCGCTCGGCCATTTCCAACTCCCCCGAATCCTTGTCCGGAGATGCGATTTCGGCGCTGGAAAATTGATAGGGGTTGTTAGACATTTTTTGAACTCCGGTCTTGTGTTGGGATGACTCGATGACTCGAACTTAAACCTTGACCACTCTGGTATCGGCGATCAAATCGTGGATGCACCGGCGTTCTGAGCCGAAGATCATCAGCGTGTCCACAAGCGTGAAAATGGTGCCGGCGATGGGGATTTGCCCGATCAGACCGGTGATGCCCTGGCGCAAGAACAGCCACCGGGCCCACGAAATGTGGGAGCCATCCATTCGAACGATTTTGATGCCCAACATCTTCTTGCCGAGGCTAGCCGAATGCGCGGAGATTTGGGCGCATTGGATCACCACCGCGATCAAGACCCAGACCCCAGCGATCAGCATCCCGGTGGTCATTCCATCGCCGCCACGCAGGCCTGAACCGAATGCGAACACGGCGAGGAGGAATCCTGCCGGCAGGCCCATGAAGAGGCCATCGACGATGGCGGCTCCCAATCGCGTGATCAGGTCGGCCATCTCGAGCTCGTCAGGATCCTTCACGAGGTCAGGGTCGATCCCAGCTTGGGAAAATTGGTAGGGATTGTCGGAATTCAAAGGGAATCCTTGGGTAACAGCCAGCATGGATGGATCGCTGTTCGAACGATAAAAAAAAGCCCACTTCCCTCGAAAGGAAAGTGGGCCGCATCGGTGGTGGATTCCGAAAGGATCAGAACGGCATGAGGTTGGCGTAATCCTCGTGCGATCCGTTGTCCAAGCAGCACTGGATGATCTTCTTGCCCAGCGGATTGAGCTCGGCCACATTGAACTGCGGCAGTTCCTTGCGGAAGAAGGCCAAGAGGATCTCTGCGCCCTTGTCGTAGGTCTCCTCGCCCACTTCGGGCTGGGTTTCCGGCTGCAGGAACCAACGCGGGATCATGGTGCCTTCGATCTGCATGTGCCAGGGCACGGAACCCAGGAGCGGGCTACGCGCAGGTACCAACTGGTCGGGGCGGAAGCGGGCGCCTCCGCGACGGGCCAGGTACTCACGAGTGAGCCAGGAGCTCATGAAGCCGATCTTCCAAGAACCCACGTGCTGGTTGGGGATCAGGATGTTGCGCGTGTCCGGGGTGTTTTGGATCTGTTCCAACAGAAGGTTGGCTTGATCCACGCGGCGGCCGGTGCAGAAGGGCCAGTAGGACCCGACGCCTTCCGAGCCCATGCCGCCCGTCACATCCACGATGGACGGATTGGCGTGACCGCGTGGAGCCACCAAGCGCCAGAGCCAAGCCAAGGATGGCGGGATGATGTGGAACAAGCCCATGATGCCGTAGGTGGGGTTCTGCTTGGAGTTGGGAGGGCAACGCACGCCGAACGAACGGACGTTGACTTCCACCGGTCCGGTGTGGATCCCCTGCATCATCTCGCGGGGAACGACCACGCGAGGGTTCGGGCAACGCTTGCCCGGAGCGTCTTCGGTGTGTTCCCACAACAAGCACATGCCGCCTGGAGCCACATAGTGGTTCAGGTACAGCAACGGGATCTTGGAATTGATGCACATCTCTTCCAGGTGGGGATCCGTGCCGTAGTGGGTGATCATGTCGGAGCGGATGAACCATCCGGCCTCGGCATCGGCCACGTGCAGACGGGTCTTGCCCTTGTTGTAGGCCGTGTGTGCGGCACCCATGTCGTCCATGGCAGGGTACAGTTTGCAAGCGGTGGGCAGCGTCAGATAGCGCTTTTCGCCAGTCTGGGTGTGCACACCGAGGAGCAATCGACCATCCGGCTGGCGATGGATGTGCTCCAGCATTTCCGACTTGCCGCCGCCCGACGCGCCTTCGTGCATGAAGGTCACGATGTTGTCGTAGGGGGTTTCCACCTGGACGGCCGAGCAGTGGTTGGTCACCCAGCCTTCCTTCTCGCCCTTGTCGATTAGGGTGGAGTAGATGCCCTTCTTCGCGGACGGGCCCGGGTACAGGTTGTAGGAGAAGATTTCCTGGTAGTCGGGCTTGCGGTTGTGAACAACCACTTGCTTACCGTTGAAGTGCGTGTGGCGGAACGGCGGAGCCACGAACACGATGGCGCCCTTGACAGTGAAGTCGTCGGGAACCTGGTGGCCGGGGATGAAACCTTGGAGATCCGCCAGCATGCCGGCGAAGAAGCCTGCATTGCGGGGGCAGATCAGCAAGGAGCCGTAGCCAAGTTCGTCCGGTCCGGAGTAGAACGGCAACACGATCAATTCGCGCTGGGACAGCCAGTCGATGGTCTCCTGGCGCACGCTATCAAAAGGCTTGCCGAACCGAGCTTGGTAGGTGGGTTTGTCGGTGGGGTCGGTGTCGGCGATCACCATGGCGTCCGGGTCACGGCGGCGCATGGCTTGATCGGGGTAATTCACCGAGATGCCGTTGATCGCCTTGACGACATGGGCTTCGATCATGCGGCCGTTACCAGGAACCTCGTAGGCGACTTGGTAGGTGCCTTGGTCGCTGCGATTGTTGTCCGACCAATCCGTTGTATTGATTTCCCGACCCAATGCCCAGTCCAGGAGGTCTTCGCGCTTTTCGGCGACGACGATCCCACGGCAGCGGTTGAAAAGATCCGCTACGTCCTGGGGAAGCTTCAACGAGCGCCAGTTTTCCCCGAAGTTGATCACGCCCATGACTCGCCCTCCATCTCTCAATTGTTGATATATGGACCAGAGCGTCCAAAAATAGCCATTCGCATTCTTGACGGAAAGTCCTAGAGGACCTGTTGGTCGGATTTCTACATGACCAGTACGATGTTGACCGCCTTGCTACCAGCCCTCCTCGCTTCCGCCCAGGTGCTTTTGCCTGCCTGGAACCAGGAGGTCGCCGAGATGCACCGGGCCTTGCATCCCCGTTCCATGGGCTATCTGGACGCAGCGCAGTTCCAAAGCCTTTCTCCGGACGACGAGATCGACCATCCTCGTTTGGGGCGCCTGGAGGGCTTCACCGAGTATCGCCGTGTTACCGGAGTGCTGATGGGGCCGGATTCGTCCGCTGAAACCCGCTACGGTTTGGAAGGCTCCCTCCAAACCGGTGGCTGGACTTCCGATTTGTACGTGGTTTCCGCGCCGGAGCTGCACCGACAGACCCATTCCTGGTCTGCAGGATTGGCGGGATCTTCCGTTGCCTGGGAACTTTCCGGGGTGGCGGGGCTCCATTACATCTCTCCCACCCAGTGGCGGGGGATTGCCGGCGACCGCGATGAGGATGGCTCGACCGACCTTTGGGCGTTGGTGCGTTGGCAACGCTACGGCATCCGTGCGTTGGTCGATCAACAAGGATTGATTTCCGGAAGGTTGGCCTTCCTTCCGGACCCTCAGCCTCTGCGGATGCAGAGGAAATGGTTTTGGCCCCAGGTGGAGGGCTCACTCGGTTGGGTGAGATCCCAGGCCAATCTTTGGTCGCCCGAGGATGCTTTGGGGGGGGATCTGCGGTTTCCCATTTTGGATGACCGCATCGCGCTTCGGTTCGACGCAGGATCCGACGGATTTCATTTCGCGCAAGTAGCGACCAGCATCGATCCCCAAGGACTCGTGGGCGTCGATTTGACCGCCGGCCGGCGTTCCGAGACTTGGTTTCCTGGATTTCGTCTGCGCCTTCCAGTGTTCACGTTTTCCGTCAACGATCCCGATGAACTCGCCGCGCACGGCCAGCGTGGAGCTTTGGTCTGGTCCATGCGGTTCCAGATGACCTGGGAAGACGGCCAGACCTGGTATGCACCGGGTCGACGGGGTCCCCCTGCGGAGGGCTTCAAGTGAGAAAATTGGCATTGGCTTCAGCGATCGTCGCCGTTTCCTCGCTTTTTGGCTGCTTGGGCGAACTGTATGGCGGAGACCCTCGGATCCAGCTGCGCAATCGCGCGGGCGGCGGGAAAATCGTCGATCTTCGGCTGGGCGATCCTGACCGGCCCGCCTGGTCGCATGCATTCGATCCCCACGTGGATTCGGCTGGCATTTCGGAGGTGGTGGAGCTTCCCGCCGCTGGCGATCTGCGGTTTTCCGCGCGCGTGACGGGAACTTCCCTGGATACCGTGATCTCCTTCCAGCGCAGGATCCCGGTGGGCGGATTCTGTCAGGTGGAGATTTCGCGCGACGCCGACGGCCGATTTCGAGCCAAGGAAGGCAACTAGAGTCTTCCGGAGCCTTTGATCGAGAGGTACCTGGCCACCAATTCCGCGTGCAAGGTGGAGGGCGACGCTTCCAACAGCAGCCTCGAGGGAAGCCCCAGCCGGCGGATGGCCTCCTTGCGCTCGTCCAGCAGGTGCAAAAGGGAGGCTTGGGTCCGCGCGGTGGGGAAATCCTTCGGTTCGGCGTCCAGAGCCTGGTCCAAGGCCGTTTCCCGAAGCGAGGCGCAGAGCATGAGGTGGCGGGTGCGCACCAAGGAAAGCGCGGCGTGGAGGGTGCTCGAATCCTCTTCTTCCAACAAGGTCAGAAGCACCACCAGGGCGCGTCGGCGGACTCTCGAGCGCAATTCTTCCGTGGCCGCGAGGAAATCCGGCGGTGAGGAATCCGGCTGCAGATCGTACGTGCCCTCCAGCAGGCGATCCAGCCCGGCCCGCCCCTTGGTGGGAGGGATGTAGCGGCGCACCCGATCGGAAAAGCACAGAAGACCCACCGCGTCACCCTCGCGGATGGCCGTCCAGGCCAGACGCATCGCCGCTTCCAGGCAGTGATCGAAATGCGACTTGTCGCCGTCGCGACGCACCATGCGTCTTCCGGCATCCAGCAGGATGATCACCTGCTGGTCGCGCTCTTCCTGGTATTCACGCGAGATGGGCCGCCCTTGTCGTGCCGAAGCCTTCCAGTCGATCCCGCGCAGCGGATCGCCCTGGCGGTACTCCCGGAGCTGATGGAACTCCGTGCCTTCGCCGCGACGGCGCTTGCGATGGACCCCTGATCTTTGCAATCGCGAACTGGCATCGGGCAGGCTCGAGCCGCGCAGCAACGCCAACTCCGGGAACACGCGCACGGTTTCCGGCTTGCCCAGCATCAACCGCCGTCGCCACAGACGCGATGGGGAATCCACCAGCACCTCCACTCCGGCGAACACATGGTCGCCCCGCGCGGGTGGTCGCAGGGTTTCCGGGCAAGACAAATCCTGTCCTTCCTTGAGCCGTCCTTTGGCGGGATGTCCGCGCATCTGCCATTGGGGTGGATGATGGTCGAACACCTCCACATGGACGCTCCGTCCCTGGGTGTGCGTCAGTGTCACGACCACTTCCGATTCCCTTCCTTGGATCCACCCCGATCCGTGGACGCGATGCACTTCCAGATGGGGCGTGCGGTGCGCGCGCAGGAAGTCCTGCAGGACCCAAAGCACCATGGCGAGGCTCGCCCAGCGCCATGGTTCGGCGTAGAACCGGGTCCACTCCAGCGCACCGCCCAGGATGACCCATCCGGCGAGAGCGATCAGGAGGCGCGACGAAGGGATCATTTCCGCGGAGCCGGCGTCTGGTCGACAAGTCCGGCCAGGAGGCGGTCGGCGGACAGTCCGTCGAGGTCGGATTCCGGCGAGGTCGCCACGCGGTGGCGCAGCACGGGAAGCACCGAGCGGCGCACGTCGTCGGGGGTGGTGAAGTCGCGGCCGTCGAGCGCGGCCAGGGCGCGGGAAAACCTCACCAAGGCGATGCCGCCACGAGGCCCGGCTCCCATGGCGATTCCAGGCCATCCGCGGGTGGCGCGGACCAACCGCACCGCGTAATCGGCCAGCTGGGGTTCCACGCGGATCCGCGAGACCATCTCCTGCAAGGCGACCAATCCCTCCGGACTCAGCACCGTCCGCACCTGATCCACATCCAGGATGTCACCCACCCGGTTTTCGGTCACCAGCCGAACCAGCTCCACTTCCTCTTCGGCGGCCGGGTAATCGATTTCGATCTTGGCCAGAAACCGGTCCAGTTGGGCTTCGGGGAGCGGGTAGGTGCCTTCCTGTTCCACGGGGTTTTGGGTGGCCAGGACCATGAAGGGCTTGGGCAACGGGTGCGAGACGCCCTCGATGGTGGCCTGCCTCTCCTGCATGGCTTCCAACAACGCGGACTGTGTTTTGGCCGGAGCGCGGTTGATTTCATCCGCTAAGATCAGGTTGGCGAACACGGGGCCCTTGCGCGTGGAAAACGACTGGGTGCGCGGATCGAAGATGGCGTGTCCGGATACGTCGGCCGGCATCAGATCCGGGGTGAACTGGATACGGGAGAATTCCCCTCCGAAGGCTTTCGCCAAGGCGCGCACCAGAAGGGTTTTGCCCAATCCGGGAACACCTTCCAGCAACACGTGGCCTCCCGCCAGGAGGCTTGCCAGGACATGGTCCACCACCTCGGCCTGGCCCACGACGGCTTTGCCGATCTCCTCGCGCAGGGCGGTGGCGGTTTCGAGGGGCATGGGTTGGATGGATTCGGTCATCGGTTCCTCCGCAGGGACCAGAGCGTTTTGGCGACAGACAAAAATTGTTTCGGAGACGTTTCCGTGGTGGGATCGAAGGCGTCCTGGAGGGCGGCCGCTTGTCCGAGGCCGTCTGCTTCCAGTGCCTTGCCCAAGGTCTTGGGATCCGCCCCGACCAGCTCGGGGTGCGTGCGCAACTGCTTGCGCCGCGCCGAGTCCTGCAACGCGGCCAGAAGCTTGGCTCTGCCACCGGGGAATTGCCACAGCCAACGACCCGCTCCTTCGGCGTGGTCGATGATGCCCGTCTTTTCTTCCGATTTGGCCACCAGCACGGGCCCGAAGCGCGTAGCGGCTGCCCACATGGCCAGCGCCAAGGTGACGGCCGCCAGGAAGATGGCCAGCGGCATCCGGACGGCCAGCATGCGCAACCAGCTTTCCAGCCTGGCGCGTCGGGCGATCCACAATCCCTGCCCTTCCGCCGAGGAACCCACCAATTGCCAGAGCAAGGACGCATGGTCCCACTCCGCGAGACGGCCGTACTTGAAGGGCGTGAAGTCTTCCACGACGACGATGGTCCCTTCCTTGAGGCTTCCCATCAGCACGAAACCACCGGGATCCCGGAAGGCGTGGCGAGGAGGCTCGTCCGACCAGGCCAGGGAATCGTCCGCGTAGGTGTCCACCCGGTACTGCGCGGTATCGGATGTGGGGACCGTGTTGCGCAAGGAATCCCTGACCCTCGTGGAATCCATGTCCTCCAGGCGAACTGTGGTCCAAGCCACACGAGGCATGGGGTCGGGATCGGAAAGAACCGATTGGGCCTTGGAATCTGTCGCACTGTCGACATCGGCCTCGTCTGTGGCGTCCTCGCCCTCGTCTTCGTCTTCGTTCGCGTCGCTGTCGTCCTCGGATCCCGTTCGACGGCTCTTGATCCGCGTGTCTTTCCAGTCCTGCTTCGTGCTCCAGTCGCATCCATCGGCGCCACTCATGCGCAGCGAATCCGGCATGCCCAGGCCCCAGCTGGGCAGGATGCAGCTGGCGAAGATCTCCGGACCATCGGTTTCCACGATCAGCCGCCCACCGCCTCGCACCCAGTAGCGCAGGCGTTCCAATTGCGCCTTGTCGGGGGATGGGCCGTTGAGGTCCAGGATCACGATGTCTTCGTCCTGGGCCTTGTCGAGGATGTCGTCCAGCCGGATGGACTCGTGCGATTCCATCCCCATCGAGGTCAGAAATTGCCGGGAGGCGGCCCAGGGGTCGGAGATCAGATCCTTGGGCAGCTGTTGTTCCAGCACCACCTGGCGGCGATGGGACACGAAGAACCAAGCCACACCGCCCGCGATCGCGAGAGCTCCCAGAATCAAGAGGATTCGTTGGTGGGAGAGGTTCACAACGAGCTCCCGAGATAGGTGCGCCAGCGGGAGACCAGATTCCGGAAACCTTCGTCGTCGGGCCAGCGATCGGCCCAGGCGGCGGCCATCCATGCCCGCACCACCGGTTCGGCGGCTTCCTTGACGGGCCCGGATTTGCGGGCGATTTCGCGCAAGCACAATCCTTCCGTGGAGCCTTTGACCAGGACCAAGCCATGGCGATCCACCAGAATCTGCACGGTGGCCCGGTACAGGATGGAGAGAGCCTCGCGTCGCTGGCCCCGGGTCCAACAATCCAATGCGGCGGCTCCCGCATCGCGCGGAAGCGGCACCTCCTGCGGTGTCGTCTGCACGCTCGTCTGGGCGGCTTGCGGCGCTTCGAGTTCGGCCCCGATCTCCGAAACCAGATCGCGGTGGGTCCACAGCAGCCAAGCCAGCCAGCCCACGAACAGGGTGATGAAGATCCACTTGATCGCGGGCGCGGCGCCGACCATGAACTTTCCGAATCCTTCCAGAAAGACCGGCCGGGTGGAGGCCGAGTCGGGTACATCGGGTTCACTCGGAATCCAGCGCGTCTCGCAGGTCCAGGAACGATGGTTTTCCTGGGCGAACAGCGAATCCACACGCCGCTGGACCAAGCTGTCCTGCGAGTCGGTGGGGGCCATATGGATCGGCCATTTGATCTTCGCGGCCAGGGAGTCCGGACAGCTCTCGGCATAAAGAGTGGTGGGGACCAGCGCCAGGGCCAAGGCCAGGGGCGCGGCGAGCTTGCCCAACCGACCGACCAGTCGACGCAACACCAGCTCGATGTCCCAGGCCTCCAATTGGGACCGGCGGGAAAGGTACAGGCTGAACCCTCCCGCCGCGTAGAACGGGGCGACCACGCCGATCGCCAGCGCGTAGGCTCCGATGTAGATCATGCCCAGAAGGGCATTGGATTCGTCCTCCTTGTAGAGCTCGATCAACGCGAACGGATTGACCACATCTTCGGAGGGCAGGAACATCCCGATCAAGGCCACGATCCCGAACATCAGCACGAATTCGAAATGCGAACAGGCGATGCCCCAGAGGAAGGCCGAACGCGACGCTCCATCGAGTCCGAGGCTGTTGGAGCGTCGGCCGGCCAGATCCGCATCCGCTCCTTCCAGCTGCCACACGGGCTGGAACAGGCATCTTCCCGCGCCCAGAGGCCGTGCCCAGGTCAGGAAACGGGCCATCCCGGAAAGGCCGTGGCCTCGCACGTTGCGGAGGGTTTCACGCACCGTGAGGGGTTGCCCGAAGGTTCCGTGCGCCAAGACGGCGATCACAACGCGTTCGGGCAACGGACGGATCCACCAGAGGAAGATTCCCGCGAAGGTCGCACCGTACGGAAGAACGCACATCGCCATCGCGACCATCGCGATGGGAAGCCACGCCACGGCCCACGCCGCCCACACCTTGGTCGCGTGGCGAGCCAGGATCCAGGTCCCCAGGTCCAGGGCCTGGCGCGGAGCGCGAGGCTGCAGATCCACTTGGAGGTCTTCAAGCCGCACGGAACCTCCCCGCCAGCGCGAAGTACGCCAGCACCAAGGCCCATAGACAGATTCCGACTCCGATGCGCACGGAAGGATCGATGGTGGCGTTGGCCGACCAGAACGCCTCGAGGAACGCGGCGCCGGCCATCATCAGGGACGCCCCTCCCATCACGGGCAATGATTCCGCCGATGCATGCCGGAAACTGTCCATCCGGGAGCGTCGGCCGGATCTCAGGATGGCCCAGCCGAGCCGCAAGGCCGCGGCGCCTCCCACGACGATCGCGGTCAGCTCCAAGGCGGAATGGGTGGCCACGAAAGTGAAAAACGGTGCGCGGTTGGCAGGTGAATCCAGCATCACGGAAAACACGGCTCCCAGATGCGTGCCGTTGAAACCGATGGCCAGAAGGGACGGGACCCCCAGGAACACTCCGGTGGCCATGGTGCGAAACAGGATGGACACGTTGTTCCAGATGTAGAACCCGAACATTTGCAGGTCGTTTTCCGCTCCTTCCCTGCCGATGCGCTCGCTGCCTGGCGCGAACATCGATTTCATGTGTTCGGTGGCCCCCGGTCCCAAGATCGAATCGGAAAGCGAAGGATTCAGGTGCACGGCGATCCCGGCAACCAGCGCGGGCCCCAGAAAGGCCACGAGCGATGCCAGCAGGTAAGGCCACATGGACCGCACCCGGCGCGGGAACTCCGAGGAGATCCAGGTGCGCAGCACGGCGGGCGCTTCGGTTGCCGTTCCGTAGAAACGGGCGTGGGATCGATTGGCCAGATGGTGGAGTCGTTGGACCAGCGAGGGCGCGTACCCTCGGCTGCGCGCCAGGGAAAGCGAATGGCACAAGCGCCGGTGCAAGGAGGGAAGCTTCAAGGGGTCGGCGATCCCTCCGCCCTCCACCAGTTCTTCGCTCTGTTCCCACAGGGACTTGTGGATTTTCTCGAAGGTGCGTTGCTTCATTTGAGCAACCCCGCCGCGATGCTCCGCAGCCGGTTCACGGATGCCTTGCCGCGCAGCCCCGTGTACGGGGACGCGATGTCGCCCAATTCTTCCAGGCGCTCCGTGGAGATGTGGTCGGAGCGCTCCGCCAGATCCATCAGGGCGCGCTGTTCATGGGCCAAAAGCGGAATGGGGGAGGATTCCGGATCCAACAGGCGAGGGACCGAGGGCTCCGCGACAACCTCGTCCTGGATGACCACCGTTCCCGCGGCCAGGTCGCCGATCCTGCGGAACCCCGGAACGAAGAGCATGCAGACGAGACCTGTCAGAAACAGGAAGGGCAGAAAATCCGCCGTCAGCAGGAGTCCGCGCAGGAATGCCTCCTTCCAGCCGATCGGCTGTCCATCCACGCGTACCACGCGAAGTTTCAGGGCGCGCTTGCCGGGGGTGCGTCCACCGAAGGCCTCCCAGACGATGGGGTAACCCCACCACAGAAAAAACAACGAGAGCAGCCAGACACCCTGCCCGGCGTCGTTGCTGGCAAGAACCAAGGCCAGGAGGAAAATCAACCCCAGGACCACGCATTGATCGATCAGGTACGCCCACAAACGCGGCGCAGGACCGACCGGCAGAAGGGAGAGGGTGATTCCTTCTGGTGTGAGGCGGTCCATGCGGCCGTCGATGGGAGGCAGGTCGGTGCTCATGTGGGGTCTGGATGACAAGATGCGAACGATCTCATGCCTTGACCACCTTGGTGTCGGCGAGGATGTCGTGGAGGCAGCGTTTTTCCTTGCCGAGCAGCCATAGGAAATCCACCAAGGCGACAAATCCTCCCACGAAAGGAACCATGCTTCCCAGCTCGAAGGGGAGAGTCCGATGCGTGAGCCACCTCTGCCAAGTCAAGGCAGATCCATCGCGACGCACGATCTTGATGCCCGCCAACCATTTGCCGGGGGTCTGCCCGCGGTAATGGATCATCGTCCCGCGAATCGCGAACGGGGGCACGTCCCAAGCCCACAGCAGCAGGGTGTCGGTCCAGCCGAGGTGGTGGTGGGGATCCAGAAACTCCTCCCAACCCAAGTGAAGGATACCCGGGACCAGGAAGGCCAACACGAACACCCCGTCGACCATCGCCGCCAAGACTCGTCGTTTCCGGGAGGCGCGTTGGTCCATTGCGTGTATTTGAGTTTCCATCCCGTGATCCGCTAGAGTTTCACCACGCACGTTCCGGCGATCCAATCGTGACCACATCTGCGCCGGGAATCGAAAATCATCAGATAGCTTGCGAAAACGATCCACCCTCCGGCCACGGGGAGTTGGTTCACGAGCAATAGCGGTAGATTCCGCTTGTAGAACCACTCCGCCGCGGAGGGCAATGACCCATCGAGTCTGCGGATTTGGATCCCGAAAACCCTTTTCCCGATGGTCTGTCCCGTCAATCCCACCAAGTAGCCATTGATCAGATAATAGGGTGCCGTACAGGCCAGAAGAAACAGTCGGTGCAACACCACCGTGGAAAGATCGCCTTGTCCGACGCGTCCCCACCCGATGAAGAGCATGCCTGGGACCATGAAGGCAATCAGGATCAGGCCATCGATCAGGGCAGCGCCGAACCGGGAACCCAAGGAAGCCAAGGTTTTTGGCAGCCCTGGCATGGAGCCCTGGCTGGCTGGCTGGGAGGCGATGTCCGAGGCTTGATAGGGATTGGCTTCACTCATGTGAGGTTTGGCTCCTGGCCGGGAGACGAATCCCACGGATGGCACGGGATAGAGGGAGTGGTTCGCCACGTGAGGGCAATTTTAGAAACAAGCAAGCGTCCGGCTCGAGGGAGTCCTGATGAAAAACGCATCAACGCATCACGATCAAATGATATATTGGAGAGAGTCATCGCCGACTGCTCGGCACCGGACCACCCACCAGGCACAGGAGAAGCCATGCTCGACAACGTGACCACCTTTGGAAAGGCCCCCGTGGCCAACGGCAAGCCCGATTATCTCGTGCGCGACCTGGCCCTGGCCGGATTCGGACGCAAGGAAATCGACCTCGCCGAAACCGAAATGCCCGGCCTGGTGGCCACCCGCGAGGAATTCAAGGCCTCCCAGCCCCTCAAGGGCGCCCGCATCGCCGGCTCCTTGCACATGACCATCCAGACGGCCGTGCTGATCGAGACCCTCAAGGACCTCGGCGCCGACATCCGCTGGTGCTCCTGCAACATCTTCAGCACCCAGGACCACGCCGCCGCGGCCATCGCCGACCACGGCATCCCCGTGTTCGCCGTCAAGGGCGAATCCCTGGAAGAATACTGGGACTACTCCTGGAAGGTCCTGCAGTGGGCCGACAACGGCACCCCCAACATGATCCTGGACGATGGCGGCGACTTGACGCTTTTTGTCCACCTTGGCCTGCGCGCCGAAAAGGACGCCTCCTTCCTGGACGTGGATCCCGGCCATGAAGAAGGCCGCATTCTGTACGCCCAGGTGAAGACCGCCATCAAGGAACGCCCTGGTTTCTTCGCCGAATGCGCCAAGAACATCAAGGGCGTCTCCGAAGAGACCACCACCGGCGTGCACCGCCTGTACCAGATGGCCGCCAAGGGCGAACTGTTGTTCCCCTGCATCAACGTCAACGACTCGGTCACCAAGTCCAAGTTCGACAACCTCTACGGCTGCCGCCACTCGCTGCCGGACGGCATCATGCGCGCCACCGACGTCATGCTTTCGGGCAAGATCGTGGTCGTGGCCGGCTACGGCGACGTGGGCAAGGGTTGCGCGCAGGCCATGAAGGGCCAGGGCGCTCGTGTGATCATCACCGAGATCGACCCCATCTGCGCCTTGCAGGCGGCGATGGAAGGCTATGAGGTCATCCCCATGGCCAAGGCCGCCCCGCGCGGCGACATCTTCGTGACCACCACCGGCAACGAGTTCGTGATCACCGAAGAACACATGAACGCCATGAAGCACCGCGCCATCGTGTGCAACATCGGCCACTTCGACAGCGAGATCGAGATCGCCAAGATCAAGAAGCACAAGTGGGTGGAAATCAAGCCCCAGGTGCACGAAGTGATCTGGCCCGAAGGCAAGTCCATCATCGTGCTGGCCGAAGGCCGCCTGGTGAACCTGGGCTGCGCCACCGGGCATCCCTCGTTCGTGATGAGCGCCTCCTTCACCAACCAGACCATCGCGCAGATCGACCTCTGGTTGGCCAGCCAAGGCAAGCCGACACTTTCCGGTGTCGCCACCTACGAAAAGGGCAAGGTCTACGTGCTGCCCAAGAAGCTGGATGAAAAGGTCGCGCGTCTGCACCTGGCCAAGCTCGGCGTGGAGCTGGAAGTGCTCACGGACTCGCAGGCCAAGTACCTGGACATCCCGAAGGAAGGGCCGTATAAGGCGGATCATTACAGGTATTAAAATCGATGCGGGACCGACCGCGCGGCGTTCCCCGCCCCTCCAATCGGTACGTGTTGTAGAGACGCCCTGGCAGGGCGTCTCTACGTCGGCGCAACCGATTGATTTAGGCGGGGAACGCCGCGCGGCACGCAATCGGTATTTTGAAACCAACCCTGGGCAATTTCTGTCCCGGGGTTTTTCGTTTCTTGGGCGCCACCCCGGGCCTGTTGCCTACGGTCGGGATATTGGCCGGGGTCGCCGTCCTGGGGGCTCGGGCGTTCGCCCTCGGACAACCCGAGGGTTGTCCCTACGGCCCTACGGATGGCTGGCGCGGGATTGGTTCGGTCGATCTCAATCCGGCGACAAAAACCGTATCGTCCGGATCGTTCCGTCCTGCACCAGGAAGGCCAGGTGGAGGCCGCGGGGAAGGTCCAGGCCTTCCAAACTGCCGCTTCCTACCCCGGTGCGCCGGGTCACCAAGCCACCCTTGAGATCGTGTACAGACAGGTTCCAGGTCCCCCGGCCCTGCCAGGACCAGGTCCCCGGTCTGGTGCGGACGGGTTCCCGGCCGGAGACCGCCTTCTCGATCACCTTGGGGAAGGCGCGCCGGAGTCCCGCCTCCAGTTCCAGACCGTTGATCCGACTCTGTTCCAGATTGGGATGGTAGTCGCCGCCCCAGCCCACGGATTGCGATTGGGGAGTCAGCACAATGGTGTCGACGGGCACACCGAGCCGGACGGTCGCCGACTTGGCGAGCGCACTGATCCTGTTCTTGAGGCTTGTGGCGCTGGGTTGCGGATTGCCCGCGCTGTCGGGTGGGAATCCGTCGGCGATCATGGGGCCGTGGACCAATGCGATGGCGACCCCCGGATGGACCTGGACCAGATGAGACAGAAATTCGGCGTAGGCATTGGAAAATGCCGCGGAATCGGGGATGCCGCGGGCGTAGTCGTTGGTTCCCAGATTGACCACGACGATGTCGGGATGCCATTTCGAGTGGTCCCACACACCGGATTGGTTGGGGTCGGCGAGGTCGTAGATGCCTGGCAGGGTGTTCGGTTGGGAGCGAAGGTCGCGATACACGCCGTATCCGGAATAACAGGCCACGCGGAACTCGGCGCCCAGGGCGCGCGCGGCGCGTGCGTAGGCGGTGGCTTCTGCGTCTTCGGTGGAGTCCTGGAAGCCGCCGCCGGGGTCGGGCGCATGGACCCCGTAGCCGCAGGTGATGGAATTGCCCACGAATTCGATTCCCAGGGACGGGCCTGGTGTCGTTTGATGCAACCGGGGATTCGCGCCTTCAATCAGGAATTCGTGGATCCGAGCCGAGCCCACGAAGAGTTCGGTCCTCTTGGCCAGGGTGACCTCGTGGATGCCCTCCGCAAGACCTGAAGCCAGAACCAGGGTGTCCGAGCGGGAAGGGCGCAGCGCGACGGTTGGCTGGCCGTCCAGGGTCAGGTTCCACCAGGTCCGTCCGGTGTCGATCCTCGCTCGCAGGCCCGTTCCCGAAAAGCGCAGGGAGACCCTGGAAGCCGACCAGCCCACGTCGCGGTATCCGGTCTGGGGCCCCAGCGTCCGGGCCTGCCAGGAGGCCAGTGGGTCGGAAGCGGGGACCTGGAGCGCGGCGTGTCCGAATCCTGTCAGGATCGCCAGCAGGAGTCCCCCTGCGAACGCTTTTGGCATGGTGGTGGAATCGGCCATCCGAACCTCGATCGATGGAGCAAGTGGTCGGTTTCGATCCGCGGAGGGATCGCTCCCTTCTCCAATTTACTGCCAATGGGGGATTTTCGATTCTTGGGCGCCACCCCGGGCCTGTTGCCTGCGGTCGGGGTATGGGCCGGGGTCGCCGTCCTGGGGGCTCGGGCGTTCGCCCTCGGACAACCCGAGGGTTGTCCCTACGGCCGGTGAACCGGCCTCGGCCCTACGGGTGGCTGGCGCGGGGCAATGGACTCTACGCGTCGACCTCTTCGCGGCGGAACAGGAATTGTCGTCTCCGTGGTTCCATTGCGGGCTTCTGCACGGCGAGTCGGACTGGATACCGAGGCCGGGAACCCTCCGCCAAGGGAGCGGCCTGCAGGCTGTCGAAAAGATTTCGGGTCCTTTGCAGGTCCCTTCTCAGCGAGACCGTGTCCCATCCGGTGGAATCCCGTGCGGCCTTGCTCGAATCGCCCAGAAGCCACAGATCCATCTCGATGCGGCGATGCAGCGAATCGAGGGTTTCCTGCCGCCGGATCGAATCGATCGCATGCTGGGTCGGAACGATGCTGTCGCGGTGGAACGTGTTGGTGGAATCGGATCGCCGCAGACTGTCCACTCGGGCAAGGGAATCCCAAAGCTTGCGCCGCAAAGCGACGGAATCCGCGTTGATCAGCGAGTCCACGCGTCTGAGCGAATCCATTTTCGGATTGTCGTAATTCACCTTCAGGTAGGCGACCCTCCCCAGCGTCCCTTCCATGGTGCGGATCCGCACGTAGTAGAGGATGGAACGCGGTGCGAAGTAGGTGGAGAAGCGATCCTCGAATTCCGTGCTGTCCGTGGAGCCTCGGTCGTAGGGGGTTTCCGACCCGATCGCCGACTGGACCAGGAAATCCCTCACGGGAGGAGTGCCAGGTGGAACCTCCCACACCAGCTTCAAGCCGTTGCGTGGGTAGTCCATGATCGCCTTCAGGTTCCGGACCGGCGGGATCCCGATGTAGGTCAGGTCGACGGTATCCACCTGCATACCCACGGTGGCCTTGGAACGAACGATCACGTAGGTGTTGGCGTAACCTGTAAGTTGCGTGGAGAACTTGAGTTTCCAGGTCCCGGCGCCCAGGCCTTCCAGGCGATAGGTCCCATCCGCCTTCACGTTCACCACCGACTGGTCGGAACCCAGCACCGAAACCTCCACGGCCTGTGGGTTGTCGTCGCCGACCATCCGGACCACGCCCGCCAGCGTACCCGGGGTGCGGATGGTGTCGGTGCGAACCTGGAGCCGCCCCTTGTTGGTATAGACGGAGTCCTGCACCGCGATCTTGCCGCTGGGAACACGCGCCACCATGCGGTACATCCCGTCGGGGACGGTCGGAAGATCGTAGGAGCCGTCTTCCTGGGTCAGGCCGGTGGTGACGGGTCGACCCGTGGTGTCCTGGGGACGGAACACCAGGAGGTTCGCTCCGGACACGGGAGCACCGGCGGAATCCAGCAGGCGCGCCGCCGAAGCGTTGGTCTCGTCGGCCGTGCCCGTCGACTTCTGCGCCTCGCAGGAAGCGAGCCACGATCCGGAAAGGGCCGCGACCAGGATGGACAGAAAATGGCGATTCATGGGTTCTCCGTTCGGATCAGGGGCTGCAGGAAAAGGTCGATGTGCAGAAGACGGGTGGCCGGGAGGGTGTCCTTGTGCACGATGGAGCGGATCTCCGCGCGGAACTTCTCCAGGCGTCGCCGCAACAGGGAGTGCGCTTCGTCGGAAACCGTGACAAAAAGCGTTGAGGTGTCGCGCTCCCCCGGCGGGAGCTTCTCCAGGAGCGAAGCCCCGGCCAGTTCCAGGCATTGGAGCTGGTGCTGGCGGATGGCCTCGTCGGTGCGTCCGTCTCCGCTGGAGAGTGTCCGCGCCGCGGGCTTCCAGTGGCCGTCGGCGTTCTTCGCCACCATGCCCAGTTCGCGCAGGACGGAAAACGACTTCCGGACCTCGCCGGGGGTGAGGCGCGGACTGAACTTCCGGCCCAGTGCGGCGGGGTTCGTGCCGTCCCAGTCAATCAGGTCCAGCGCGTTGCGCAGGGCGGCGTTGCGCCAGTCCTTGTAGTAGGAGAAGGAATCGGGATCGAGAAAGGTGCGGGGCGATCGGTTCAGGGCCACCAACTGTTCGTAGTAGAGCTCGCGTTCCTGGCTGTTTTCCGCCTGGTTGAATTTTACCAGGGCGCGGAAGAATTGGGCTTCTTCCTTGGGAAGATCCATGACCTGCAGCATCCGTTCCACGAAGGTGGTGGTCAGGTGCTTGCCCCGCAACAGATCGGTGAAGAACGAACGCGTCTTGGGAAGTCCCAGCCGTCGCACGAATTCCGTGCGAGAGAATCTCGGGTCCTCCACCTGGCGCCAGCTCTGCCAGTCCTCCAGGAATTTCCGGAAATCGTTGTACGAGAAAGCTTCGGGGCGTTCCATGGAGGAGAACGTTAGGATCCGCGAGGAGCTTTCGAAATGGACCAGGGGTGCTTATTTCGTAGAACAATGAGACGGAATCTCGGAGATTCCTCCTCGTCGGGAATCCCGTCCACCGATCAGGCCGTGGTGATGCGGATATCGGGAGGGGGCGAAGCCGTTGGCAGTCCCAACGCCTCGCGCAGGGCCCGGTCGCGGAACAGGAAGATGCGCCGCACCTGCCACTCGACCATCGGTCGGACGAGGAGCGAAAGCGGTTCCAGAGGCAGGGCGAACTCGACGGAATCCGTCATGATGGTTCCACCGTTGCCGTCCGGCGCGAAGGTGTGGGTGTGGAACCA
Organism: Fibrobacterota bacterium; assembly: GCA_016699655.1. Taxonomy (GTDB): domain Bacteria; phylum Fibrobacterota; class Fibrobacteria; order UBA5070; family UBA5070; genus UBA5070. The sequence continues at coordinate 5,326,443 of CP064986.1, read as the reverse complement.
GCGCTTGTAGGGACCCCGGATCTGCTCGTCGGAGAATGCGCGTGGTGGGTTCCAGGTGGCGATGCGCGTGCGCCAGCGCATGGGCAGTCCCCACAGCCCGATCCGGTAGTCGATGAGGGTGCCTGCGGACATGGCGATGGGGCCAGGCGTGAGGATGCGAAATCCGAGCTCGGACGGGGTGATCCGGGACAGATTCCGCGCATCCGAGAAGAAGGGGAAAAATTGCTCGGGAAGTCCGGGAAGACGGGTTTCCATGGTGAGGGTGCGCATTCCCTCAAGGTCCAAAGTTCGAGGTCGTGCGGCTTTTTCACCCATCGCCGTCACGGCACGGATCGCGGATTCCGCGTCCAAGGAGCGGCTCCGCAGTCGCTAGGAGCTTGTGACAGATTCTCTGGAGGCGGATCGATTTGCCGTTGGTTTCCCACCGGGGCGTGTTCGCTTCCTTGGGGGTCGGGTTCCTTCGATGATCGCAGGTACCTGCGGTGGAGGAGGTTGGTTCGAGCCCAACGGTATTGGCTCGAAGAGTGGATTCCAGCTATCTTGCTCGGAAGCGATCGTCTTCGATCCCCACGACCTGGCAAGGAAAGCGCCTCCCATGAATCGATCTGTTGCAACCCTTGCAAGCATTTGCGCCGTCGCCGGCTTTCTTTCATGCGACGATGGCTCGCTCGGCTCCGGCAATGGAGGGAAATCGACGTATGGTGATTCGTTGCCTGCGCCATCCTTCGATCCGGTGGGTGGAACCTACGCTTCGGCGCAATCGGTGAAGTTGGTCGGCTTCACCGATGGAACGATCATCCACTACACCACAGATGGCAGCCTGCCTACGAGATCTTCCGCGGTGTACAGCTCGCCGGTCGAGGTTCTCGGCAGCGCAGTCATCCGTGCCTTCGCCGAAAAAGGCGACCAGCAAAGTCGTGTGACCAGTGCCTGGTACGAGATCGGAGTTCCAGTCTCCTCGACAAGCCCCTGGAATCCATCGATCAGCTACGGCAGCTTTCCTGATCCGAGAAATGGTCGAATCTATCGGACCGTATCGATCGGGAAACGGAATTGGATGGCCGAAAATCTGGATTTCCCAGGAACAACCACGCGCATTGGCGCATGCTATGGGAACAGCCCGGATTCATGTGCGAAATACGGGCGTCTCTACACCTGGACCGAAGTGATGGCAGGCGAAGAATCGAGTACGGCAAGTCCAAGTGGGGTCCAAGGGATCTGTCCCAGTGGTTGGCATGTGCCCAGCAGCATGGAATGGTCCGACCTGAAGAAGGAAGCGAACGCGGGCAGTGGGCAAGACGGAATGACGTTGAGATCGATCGGTGGCTGGGCTCGGAACGGGACGGATGTCTTTGGGTTCCGTGCCTTGGCAGGTGGTTATCTGTTCGGAGGAGCGGCACAGGGGATCGGCACGGGTGGCAATTGGTGGACGGCAACGGAAAGTGGGAGCTCCTACGCTTGGACCGGGGAAATGCTCGACAGAGATCCGAATCTCGGCGTGACGTCCTATTCCAAGATCTACGGCTATTCCCTGCGGTGCGTGGAGGACTAGCCTCCAAGCCGGAAAAGACAGTTTCTGGCGTCTACTTCTGCTCTGCTTTCTTCGCATACCCCTTCACCACCTCCACCGAATCGATCGATTCCGCCGCGTTCTCGCAGAAGAATCGGAAGGTGCGCTGGCTGATGTCAATATCTGTCAGAAATAGGATCGCCGGATCTTCCGCTTTGCGCGCTGCGGAGGGTTGGTAGTAGGGCAACGAGACCGACGGCATCGGCAGGCCTTTGCGATGGGTATTGTCCATCGCCCTGTGGAAGGATTCGTTGGCGCCTCCCACATGGATCAGATCGCCTGCTTTCAGATCCTTGCCACCGCGCAGCACCGATTCCACCCGGTAGTTGGGGATCTTTTTCCGGTCCGCGTCCGACAACTTGGCAGCCAGTTCCGGATGTTTCCGGTAGGTCTCGTCCACGTGGGGGCGTGCCGTCACGATGTGCGTCGAGGCGGTGGTGATGGATTCCAATGTCTGGAACTTGGGATGGACCTGGGACATGTGGCCTTTCGTCGCGAACACGAGGAGGAGGGTGGTGGTGACACCTACAAGGCGCAGAGGGAGCATACCGTTTCTACCTCTCTACCGACTTTTTCAGATACCCCTTCACCACCTCCATCGAATCGATCGATTCCTCGGAGCCGTCGCAGAACAGATTGAAAACGCGCTGGCTGGGGTCTGTTCCGATCAGGAACAGAATCACCGGATCCTCGGCACGGCGCGCGCTGGTAGATTGGTAGAAGGGAAACGACACCGATGGCATCGGAAGCCCCCTTTCCTGAGCCTCTCCCATGTACTCGTTGAAACTCTCATTGGCCTGGCCCACACGGATCAAGTCACCCGTCTTCACGTCCTTGCCCCCGAGTAGAACGACTTCCACGCGATAGTTCGCCACCTTCTTCAATTCTTTCCGGCTCATCTTGCTCAGAAGGGTTGGATCCTTCTTGTAGATGGGAGCCAAGTAGGGTCGCGCCGTCACGATGTAGGAAGAGGAAAGGGTGACGGATTCCAATGACTGGTAATCGGGGTGGATCTGTGACATGTGGCCTTTCGTCGCGAACACGAGGAGGAGGGCGGTGGTGACACCTGCAAGGCGCATGGGGAGCATTCCTTTGTGGAGGGACTGAGCAGGAAGACTAACTATAAATGGGTGGTCTGCCAGGGAGGCTTGCATGGAGATCAGGGTCTTTGTCGCGGTCAGTGTGGACGGGTTCATCGCGCGCCAGGACGGAGCCATCGATTGGTTGCCGCAACCGGATGGATCCGCGGAGGATTATGGCTATCAGGAACTCCTGAACGCAAGCGACGTTTTGCTGATGGGGCGGCGCACCTTCGAGACGGTGCTGGGGTTCGGGGAATGGCCCTACGGGAGCCTTCCGGTGGTGGTGGCCAGTTCTTGTCTTTCGCGGGAAGGGTTTCCGTCGTGGGTCCCCGGGACCGTCGATGTATCGTCGAGGCCGCTGGCGGATCTCCTGGAAGATTTGGAACGACGAGGTTTCCAGTCGATCTACGCCGATGGGGGAATGCTGATCCAGTCTCTGTTGCGCCTGGGTGCGGTGCGGGAACTGGTGCTGACCCGGATCCCGGTTCTCTTGGGATCGGGGCGGTCCCTGTTTGGTCCGGTGGATGGAGATATCGGATTGGAGCACCAGCATACGAGGTCCTGGGCGAACGGGCTGGTCCAGAGCCGGTACCGAGTCTCCAGGTAGGAGCATGCAGTGAGCTGCCCCCCTGGTCTGTGGTGGCCTTTGACGTTTCGACAAAACAGCCTTTGAGGTTTCTACCAAACCGCGTTGGCCCTTCAGCGTTCGCGTGAGCAGGGGAGGCGGTACCTTCCGGTGGAATGCGTGAAGGGCCGTGATGTCCTCGCGGTCAGTGGGGGAATCGATCATGCGTCATTGGATGGGTTTTTCAATTGCCATCGGTGTTTGGGCGGGGGCTGCTGCTGCCGCCGGGACCACCTGGAACATCAAAGTGGGCACCAGCACCCGTAATGCCATCGTGTATGCGCCTTCGGGCATGACCAAGCCGGCCATCATCATCCAGTGCCATGGCATGAACCAGGACGCTGCTTACCAACAGGGGCAGGCCAAGTGGGAGCCGGTCGCCGACACGGGCAAGTTCATCGTGGTCTACCCCAATGGCAACAACAAGTCGTGGGATCTCAACGGCAATGGCGACATCGACTTCATGAAGGCGATCATCGACACGATGGTGGCCAAATACGGGGCCGACCGAAACCGCGCCTACCTGTCGGGCTTTTCCATGGGCGGAATGTTCACTTACACGGCCATGAACAAGCTCTCCGACCGGATCGCGGCTTTCGCCCCCTGCTCGGGTTACCCGATGGGCGGCATGACTCCTTCCAGCCCCGTTCCGGTTCCGATCCTCCACATCCATGGCACCACCGACGACGTGGTCGGGTACAGCGGGATCGAGGGCACGCTCTCCAAGTGGCGGACCTGGAACAATTGCCCCACCACCAAGACCACCATCAAGCCCTATCCCGCCAACAAGCCCAGCTCGGTTTCCACGCGCGACTATTGGGGGCCTTGTACAAAAAATGGCAAGACCGTCGAGGTTGTGCTGCTGTCGAACGCGGGCAAAGGGCATTGGTATTCGGAAGATGCCGCCAGCTCCATGTCCAGCGTGGAAATTTGGAACTTCTCGAAGAAGTATTCGCTTTCCGGAAATTCCGGCATCGCTGCGGGGGCCTCCAAGGATGCCTCCGTCGTGGCCCAGTTCGCCGATGGTCGGATCCAGCTGGAGAGCTCCGTGGACCTGCAGTCCGTGAAGGTCCGCGATCTTTCGGGCAACCTCCTGACCACTTGGAGCGCCACTTCGGGCTCCGCCAACGAGATCTCGATCCCCGTCGATGCTTCCAAAGGCGTCTATCTGCTGGACCTGACGGGTGTCGGCATCCACCAATCCTTGCGAGTCGTTGCCCCGTAGAGTCTTCGCGGGGTCGACCGCTCAGCGAAGGTCCGGCTGCAGGGTCCTCACCTGGGATCCCTCGGCGGATTCCAGCACAAGCCACTGGACGGATTTTGTTGCAGGGAGGATCATTGTTGCGGAAGCCGGCACGACCTGGTTCCAGCTTCTGCGGCCACGAAGGTCCACGATCTTGGCGTTCCATGGGACTTGGCTCGGGTTGTGGATGGCCAGTCCGGCAGGAAGACGCACGAGGTTGGGTCGAAGCGAGAGCGGAGCGGAACGAGCGGAGCTCTTGTCCCACTCTGGCAAAATCTGACGCAGGTGGGCGGCGAGTTCCGCACCGTTGAGCCTCGCTTGCGCGCGATTGGGGTGGTAGTCGGCGCCGTATCCGCGGCTGTCCTCCTGGGGTGTCAGGCTCAGGTGCGTGGCCTTGATCCCGCGCTTGGTCACGTCGGCCACGACATTGTCCAGATGGCTCCGGATCTTGGTGAGGGTTTTCAGTCCGGAGGGGTAGTTGTCGGACATCATGGGGCCGTCCACCAGCACGAATCGCGCGAGCGGGTAGCGCGCATGGAGGGTGTCGACGAAGTCGCGATAGGTTCGGAAGAACTTGGCGGAATCCGGTTGGGCGCTGGCGGTGGAATAGTCGTTGGTGCCCAGATCGATCACCACCACCTGGGGGACCCATCGGGAAAAGTCCCAGACCACGGTGGTATCCCAGGTGAGGACCTGCTTGTACATCCGGGGGACGGTGGCGGACTTGGTGTCGCCGCCGTAGTTTTGGACCACCCCGCGACCCGACCAGCAGATGGTATGGCGCTGCGCCCCCACGGAATCGGCGGCCAGCGCGGCGTAGGTGAGGGCTTCGTTTTCCGTTTGGACAGAAAATGGGTGCGATGCCACCGAATCCAGGATGCCGTACCCGCAGGTGATGGAATTCCCATAGAATTCGATGCGGCGGTCGCTTTCCGCAGGTGGGGTACCGGGCGTGCCGTCGATGCGAAACCCCCGGAAACGTGTGAGCGAATGTTGGGCTTCCGTGCGAAGCCGAACCGCTACGGTGTGTGTTCCTTGCGGCAATCCCGTGGCCAGGCTGAACAGGGTGTCATTGGGCGTTTTGGAAAGGTCCAGGACCTTGGTTTCCTTGCCGTCGACGAGCACGCTGTAGATCGCGCTCTGCGCCTGCATGCGGATCGAACAGGAGGTTCCGGAGAAGGTGATGGCAGCGCCGGAGGCGGACCAGGCCCATTGGATGTCGGGGGAATAACTGTCCTTCCCGTAGCGTCCAAGAAGTCGGATGGAGGGATCTGCCGGGAGAACATCGACGATAGCGGCTCCAGCGATTTGGCTGACCAAGGCCAGAAGGGCCCAAAGGCTTGAGTTCACTGGAATTCCTCCGGTGGAAAGACTGTTGAAATAGTAGCCGAGGACCGGGAGTCCTGTAGTGGCTCATTTCCGGATCGTCCGTGGTGATGATGGAATTCCCCCGATCGACCAATGGGCGTGTTTAGCTTTGCGTAAAATCTCCTGAACCGAATGTCCTTTGCAGAAGGGATGGGATCGGACCCATGCGTCCAAGTCTCCCCGAAATTGAATTGGGTACATCCGCTCGAACCCAGGCAAGAGGAAGCGAAACGAAGCCCAAGCAGTGGAGCGTGAAATCGAACGTGTTTCTCGTGATGGCTTCCCTTGGTAGTCTTTTCGGCTTGGTGTTCGGCGTGGATACCCTGTCCAAGGGCTTATTTTGGTTGGCGGCGATCGATTTCACCATGCCGGTGCTATTCATCGGATCCATGATCGTGGCCGTTCGGAAGCCGACATCGAACCTTCCCTATTTCTTGCTGGTGCTGTTTGCCTCGAGTTTTTTCGTTTATCTGTTCGTCAGTGGCGGCAATCGAGGGACCGGATCGATCTGGATCATTCTGATTCCTCTTTGCGGGGCGTTTTTCCTGGGTTGGCGATGGGGCTTGGTCGTTTCCCTGACATCCGCATGCGTCTGTGCCGGGGCGGTGGTGGTCCACCATTGGCTTGGAGGCCTGCCCCATCTCGCCTCGATGGATCTGGTGGCCCGGTTGGCGGCCATCTACGTGTTTTCGGTCGTGATCTCCAGCATCTACGACTATTCCATGTCGGCTCTGACCGACAAGCTTCGCGCCAACAATGCCCAACTGGAGGAGCAGTCCCGCGTCGCCAACCATCTGGCAGAGCAGGCGGAATCGGCCAACAAGGCCAAATCGGAATTCTTGGCCAACATGAGCCATGAAATCCGCACGCCCATGAACGGGGTCATCGGGATGACCGATCTCCTGCTGGATACGCCCCTCAATGAGGAGCAACGCCAATACGCCCATGCGGTCCATTCCAGCGGGGAAGCGCTGTTGGCTTTGATCAACGACATTCTCGATTTTTCCAAGATCGAGGCGGGCATGCTCCAGCTCGAGAGGGTGGAATTCGATCTGTTGCGGGTGCTCGACGAGGTTGTCCGTCTGATGGGTCCTGGTGCGAAAGAAAAGGGCTTGAGCTTGGTTCGCCTCGTGGATTCCAGCGTTGCTGGGACCTACATGGGCGATCCGGGCAGGATGCGACAGATTCTGTTGAACCTGGTGGGCAACGCGATCAAGTTCACGCAGCAGGGCGGCGTCTCGATCCATCTCGCGGAGCTTCCCCACGACGATCGTCACGTGACCTTGCGCGTGGGCGTGCAAGATACCGGGATCGGAATTTCCAAGGAGCAGGTTGGTCGGCTCTTCCAGCAATTCACCCAGCTGGACAGCTCCACCACGCGAAAATTCGGTGGAACGGGACTCGGACTGGCGATCACCCGGCAATTGGTCGAGCTCATGGGTGGCCAGATCGGGGTGGAAAGCGAAGAAGGTGCCGGTTCGGAATTCTGGTTCACGGTGGAATTGGAGTCCACAAGGAAGCGCTGAGGGAGTGACGGCTCTCGTTGATTTGGTGGCGACTTGGTGATAGGATCGACGGAATCAGAAATTCCACGCTCCCAGGAAGAGTCCTCCCTATGTCGATCCAGCCTTTCTTCTCGAGCTTGCGCCCCCGTACCCTCAGCGGACTCGTCACTCTCCAACTGGGTTGTGCGCTGTTATTGATGGGCGCCGTTCTTGTTGGTCTTGGCTGGTGGGCTCTGGATGCCCAGGGGCGAGCAGGCGGCGTGGAGCGGATGCGCTCGTTGGCAACCCGTTGCGGCCAGCAACAGGGGCAGTATTTCCTTCACGCGCATGGTGCCACCTCCGTGCTGGCGCACCAGATGATGGAAATGCAAGCACGCCGCAACCATCGAGACTCCGCTTCGGTCCTGATCCGGGCGATGCTCGAATCCAATCCGGATTTCGTGGGGGTGAGCACGGGCTGGGAGCCGGACGCGTGGGACCACAAGGATGCGAAATGGAAAGGCAAGGTCTGCCACGATGCGACGGGCCGCTTCATTCCCTACTGGTCGCGCTCCGCCAAAGGCATCACCTGCGAACCCTTGGTCGACTACGACAAGCCGGTCGCTGGCGACTACTACCTCCTGCCCAAGCAGACCGGCAAGGACATGCTGATCGACCCCTACGCCTACCCGGTGGGAGGCGTGACGGTGCTCATGGCCACGGTGGTCTCCGCGATGGTGCGGAATGGACAATTTTTGGGCATCACCACCGCCGACATCAATCTGGCCCCGATGCAGGCGCAGGCGGACTCGTTCGTGGAGTTCGGCGGCAAGGGCCGGCTCACCGTGATAGGCAACACCGGCTTGGTGGCGGCGCGGACCGGAAAGCCGGAGGCGATCACCAAATCGTTCGCGGAGATCGATTCTCTCCATGCGGTGGAGATCCTGAAGGCGATCGGGAACGGTCAGGAGTGGATCCACGAGGATGGTGACACGATCCGCCTCGCGGTGGGGCTTTCGGTGGTGAAAGGAGACAAGCCTTGGGCGATCCTGGTGGAAGCGCCTGCCGAGGAAGTTCTCGCCGGAGCACGCCGCGCGACCCGGATGCTCATGGTTGTCAGTTTGTGTCTACTGGCGATGATGGTGGCCGGTGCACTCCTGTTGGTTCGCAGGCAGACCGTCCCGCTGGGGCGCATCGCGCTGGCGGCGGAGCGTCTGTCCAAAGGCGACACGGGGATCGAATTGGAGTCGGGGGGAGAAGACGAGTTGGGCCGTTTGGAAGCCGCTTTCCTGGGCCTGGTGGGGTATTTCCAGGAACGGTGCCGGGAAGCCTCGAACATCGCCAGAGGGGAGTTGTCCGTGGCGGTGCGTCCGGCTTCCGATCGCGATGCGTTGGGATTGGCGCTGGAATCCATGCGCAAGGAATTGCAGGGATCCATCGCTTCGGTCAAAAAGTCGGCCGACGATTTTTCCGGAGCATCGAAGGCGCTCAGCGACGAAGGAAGATCGATCGAAGACTCTGCGAAGAGGACGTCCGACGAGCTGATCGGATTGCAGGGGTCGCTCCGTTCGATCGAGGGAGGAATCCTGTCGGTCAGCGAAGGGTCGCGTGCACTGGTGGAAAGGATCAGCCAGATCAGCCAGGCATCGCAGGTGTCCGCTGGCGCTTCGCGTGCGGCCATGAACCAGACCGCCAGCGCGGAGCAAAGCGCGCTTCGGCTCCAGGAGGCGACCCAGGAGGTGGGTAAGATCGTCGAGGTCATCACCAATGTCGCCGATCAGACACGTCTGCTTGCGCTGAACGCCACCATCGAGGCGGCGCGGGCGGGGGAGGCCGGGAAGGGATTCGGCGTGGTGGCGAGCGAAGTCAAGGACCTCGCCTCCAGGACAGCCAAGGCCACCGAAGAAATCACGCGGATGGTGGAAGGAATCCGTGGAACGGCAGGCGAGATGGCTGGATCCATCGGCGCCGTGAGGGGCTCGATCGAGCAGGTGAACCAATCGGCGGAAGGAATCCAACAGGCCGTGATGGAGCAGGAGCAGAAAGTGCAGGAAATATCCAGACTTTCACAGTCGGGCAGGCAGGGAGTCGAAGGAGTGGGCAGAGGGCTGGAAAACGCGGCCAACCTGGCATCCCGATCCGTCGGTGCGACAGCGAATGTGAGAGTCCAGGCGGAGCTGGTGAAGGTGGCGGCCGATTCCATTCATGGCAAGTTGGGAAGATTCTCCGTCTAAGGGCCACCGGGTATTTCGCGCATCCTTGAATCCGGAAAAATCCGCCTTCCCTGGAAACTCCGGAGATGGTAGGCTGAGTCCGTCGATGAACACCTGCGGAGGAGCTATGTCCATACGTGATCGCGTGACTGTCCTTTTGGTAGCGAGCGCACTGGTCGCCATCGCGGTTTGGGCTGTGGTGTTCCGTGGTATGCAGACCGTGCGCGTGGGCGGCCCCCTCGATGCGGAAATAGCCAAGGAGACCCACTTGGAAGTGGAGGTCGCCCCGCCGAAGATGTTCTTGGTGGAGGCGGGAATGCATTTGCACCAAGTGGCCATCTCGGTGGATCCACAGGTTCGCAAGGCGAATTGGCAGGAGTTCGTGGATCATCGCCGGGAGTTCGATTCCACCCTCCGCCATTTCGATTCCCTGTTCTCAGGGGATCCGGTCCTGACGGATCTGCACGCGGCGGTGGATCCCATGCAAAAATTCCTCAAGGTGATGGATTCGAAGTTCGTTCCCATCATGGAGTCCGGCAACCAAGCCGCCATGATCGAATTTTTGGCCAAGGAGTACGCGCCGGCGCATGACCTGCATGATTCGCTGAACCAGCAGCTTCTCCAGAAGCTGGAGAGTCGGGACGCGGCGATGCGCAAAGCGGTCGAGGAGACCGTGGTCGTGCGCACGAACCTTTCCATCGTGGCCCTGGCGATCTTCTTGGCGTTGGTGGGATGGATGATCGTCTATTCCCGTCGCGAGCTGCAGAAGGCGGTGGTGTACGAACGCCTCGCGTCGTTCGCTCCCGTCAACATCATGATGACGGATCTTGACCTCAATGTGACCTACGCCAACCGCCAATCGATCGAGACCCTCAAGGGCATCGAGTACGCCATGAATTGCAAGGCCGAAGACATCGTGGGCAAGTGCATCGACATGTTCCACAAGGATCCGGGGCGCGTTCGGCGCATTCTGGCGGATCCATCGAACCTGCCCCACACAGCCACCATCATGGTGGGACACGACTGGATGCAGCAGCGCGTGGTGGCGGTTCGCGACGAGAAGGGCAAATACATCGGACCCATGCTGACCTGGGAGCTGGTCACCAAGAAGATCGAAACCGAGAAGAAAACCAAGCAATTGCAGGAGTCGATCGCCGCCCAGGTGACCCAACTCAAGGAAGCTTCGACCGGACTTTCGGAAGGCGCGGATCAAATTCTGTCTGCCAGCAAGTCGACAGCCAGGGCGGCGGGCGTCACGGGAGGATCCGTGGAAGATCTGGACAGGCAGATCGCGATGGTGGCGGCCAGCACCGAAGAGATGAGCGCGAGCGTGGGCGAGATTTCCCGCAACGTCACCGAGGCGACCGCGGTCGCCAAGGACGCCAGCCGCACCACCGTGGTGGTCAACCAACGGATCATCGATCTGGGTGCCTCGAGCGCGGAAATCACCAGGGCGGTGAATGTGATCAACGACATCGCCGACCAGACCAAGTTGTTGGCACTCAACGCCACGATCGAGGCGGCACGGGCTGGAGAAGCTGGCAAGGGATTTTCGGTGGTGGCGGGGGAAGTCAAGGAACTGGCCAAACAGACCGGAAATGCCACCGAAGAAATCGGACGCATGGTGGAAACCATCCAGCGCGATGTGGGCGGGTCCATCGAGGCGATGGGCAAGGTGCGCGAGGTGGTGGAACGCATCGAAATGTTGCAGACCAGCATCGCCGCAGCCGTGGAAGAGCAAAGCGCCACTTCGCGCGAAATCGCGCGCAGCGTGGGTGAGTCTTCGCGAGCCACGCGGGAAATTCGCGGAGCCATCCGCGAATTGGCCCGGGTATCGGAGGAAGGCGCCGAGGTGGCGCAAGCCTCCCGTGCCGGTGCCACGTCGGTGGCGGGCCTCGCGACCAGCATCGACACCTCGATGGGAAGTTTCTTGAAGGACTCCGCCACTACGGAGACGCGGCACGGATCGCATCCGAGATGATCGGATAGGAGCGGAATCGATGAGCCGTTCGTTTTGTACCTGCTGACGGGGGAGTGCCCATTCGAAAAGGGAATCCACCTGGAGTGGTACTGGAACCGGCAGCCTGGACGAGGATGCGTTTCGAATGGGATAATCGTTCTGCGATGCCCAAATTTCCTTCTAGATTAGCGATCGCCTCGGCGGGACGCGTCTTGGCGATCGCCCTTGGCGCGACTGGTTTCGGTGTCGGGTTCCGAGTGCTCGTGCTGTCCAGCATGGAACACCGGACACCGTGGCTCACCTTCTATCCCGCCGTGATGGCCGCAGCGGTGTTCGGAGCCTGGCGAGCGGGCGCCCTGGCTACGGTCTTCACCACGCTGTTCGTGGTTTTCGGATGGGAGCTTGCCAGCCCCAGGCCGTTCATGCAGGGCAGCTCCGATTGGCTGGGCGCTGGTGCATACGTCCTGAATTGCGCGTTCATGGTCCTCATCGCCCAGCGGATGCACACCGCCAGCGCCAAAGCCATCCTGGAAAAGGAGCGCGCGGAGGAAGCCAGCCGTGTCAAATCGATGTTCTTGGCCAACATGAGCCACGAGCTCCGCACGCCGATGAATTCCATTTTGGGATTCGCCGAAATCCTGGCCGATGACACGACGCTTCCGCATACCGCCAGGGAAAAACTCCAGATCATCCACCGCAATGGTCGCCAACTTCTGGAAACCATCAATGCGATCCTGGAGATTTCGCGGGCCGAATCGAAGGGGGATGGCAACCTGAAATTGGTCCCTTTGGATTTCCATGAGCTTGTGTTCGACCTGCAGTCGCTGTTCAATCCTTCCGCCTCGGGGAAGAGGCTCGAACTGGCGGTCCACATCGATCCTTCGATTCCTCGTCGCGTGGTCACGGATCCATCCAAGATCCGACAAATACTGACAAACCTGATCGGGAACGCGATCAAATACACCTTGGCCGGATCGGTCACGGTGACCGCGAAACGCGAGGGATCCGAGCGGATCTCGGTGGAAATCGCCGACACGGGGATCGGGATCGAGCCGGGAAGCATCGGGAACATCTTCCGTCCGTTCGAACGAACCATGATGGGGGCGGCGACCGCTTCCGGAACCGGGTTGGGGTTGGCCATCTGCGCGAAGTTCGCCGAAGAGCTCGGCGGAAGCGTCTCGGTGGAAAGCACAGTGGGCCACGGAAGTCGGTTTTATCTCCACTTCCCGTTTCTATCGGCGGCGGGCTTGCCGGAGGAGGTGACGTTGCCGGTGCAGGTGCAAGCGCGCCTACCTCCCGGAGTCTCTCCCGTACGCGTTCTCGTGGTGGACGACATCGAAGCGAACCGACAGTTTCTGCGGTGCTTGCTGGAGCCGATGGGATTTCTCGTCCTGGAATCCTCCGATGGTCTGGATGCGGTCGCTAAGGTTTCTTCACAATCGCCGGAAATCGTCCTGATGGACCTTTGGCTTCCCGCCATCGACGGCGCCGAGGCTACACGTCGGATCCGCCGCGACCATGCCGACAGGAAGGTGGTCGTGATCGGACTCAGTGCGAGCGCCCTCCCAGACGAGAAGGAGGAATTCCGCCGTTCGGGGTTGGACGACGTCCTGAGCAAACCCGTCTCGCGGACCTGCCTCGCCCTCGCCCTGGCCAGGCATTGTCCCCTCGAGGTGCATGAATCGGAATCCACCGACCAGTCCAGACAGGATTCGTCCATCTTCCCGACGCCTTCGGATCTGGAGATCGGAGCGGACTGGCTGGATCGGTTCGATCTGCTCGTGCGCCAGGGCGATCTTTCCGGGATCCAAGCGATGGCGGTGGAATCGGCATCCGAATTCCCCCTGGTTTCCGAGGAAATCGTGAAGCTCGTGGCTGCCATGGATACCCGGAAACTGCGCAAGCTCGCTCAGCGCCTCAGGGAACAGTGCGATGCGGAGGAAACACCATGAGTCAAAAACGTAGGACCGAGCGGATTCTCATCGTCGATGACACGAGCTCCAACCTCGTCTTGCTCAACGAAATCTTGTGTGGAGCAGGGTATGTCGTTTCCGTAGCCACCAATGGCTTGGATGCGCTGGAATCGGCCCGGCTGGCTCCACCGGACATGGTTTTGCTGGATATTTTGATGCCCGGCATGGATGGCTACGAAGTCCTTGCGTCGCTGAAGAAGGATCCCGCGACGAAGTCCATCCCGGTGCTGTTGCTCTCCGCATTGGGCGAGACCGAGTCGAAGACGAAAGGATTCCAACTCGGCGCTTGCGATTACATCACGAAGCCATTCCACCTGATGGAGGTGTTGGCGCGAATGGATACCCATCTGCGTGTCGCCAGCCTCGAGCGCCGTCTGCGGTGGTCGGAAGGCGCCATGCGGGAAGGGGAACGGATCGCAAGAATCGGAACTTGGACCCGCGACCTGCAGTCCGGGCAGATCGAGTGGTCGGACGAACTCTTCGCCTTGCTTGGATCCGAACGAACCGCCGGCCGATCCATCGTGGGCATCCTGGAGGATGTCGTGTTTTCCGACGATTTGCGGACGGTGAAAGCGCTTTTCACGGATCCGGTTTCCAACCTCGACGGCGGCAAGGTGTCGGAGTTCCGTCTGAAACCGGATGGCGCGAGGTGGCGAACCATGCGCGCCACGGGCAAGCGGATCGACGATGCCAAGAGTGGCGGGAAAAACGTCTTCATCGGGGTATTGCAGGATGTCACTCAAATCCGAAACGACCATGAGGCCGATCTCTCTCGCCAACGAGTCGCCGACCGGATCCTGGAAAGACATCCGGATGGAATCGTGCACGTGGACAGGGACGGGAAGATCGTGCAAGTCAACGGCTCGTTTCTGCATCTGGTCGGTAGGCGTTTCGAAGATGTGGTGGGGAGCGTCGTGGATGGCATCGGCATGATGGATTCGGAGGGGAGCCGGCTTTCGGACGACATCCGCCGCGCATTGATCTCCGGTACGCAACGGATTCGAGTCGGATTATCCACGACGCTGGGAAAGGTGGATGCCGAGATGGCGCTGATCCCCGTCGACGACACGGGGGCTTCGACCGTTCTTTTCGTGCGTGCCCTCCCGGATGCTGGAACCGTCGGGTAATTTGAAATGCGGATCGACGTCCCGGAAAGCAGGATCCTTCTCGTCGACGACGACGAGCGGTTTCGCAGCGGTCTGGCCGTTTCCTTGTCCGATTACGGGTTTGGCGTGATGGAAGCATCGACGGCTCCATCGGCTTTGGAAATTGCCACGCGTCAAAAACCGACAGCCTGTGTCCTGGAGACCAATCTGGCGGGTGTGGACGGGATCCAGTTCATCAAGTACCTGCGCAGTCGCCACGTGTTCCGGTTGTTGCCGGTTCTTGTCGTGACGCGCTCGATCACCAAGGACGTCCTCGCCCAACTGGTCCGCTTGGGAGTCCAGACGGTCATGGTCAAGCCGTCGTTTTCCTTCGAACAACTGGTGTCCAAGCTGATCGAAGTTTCGCCGCCCCCGGATCTTTTCCGTGCGGCATCCAGTTCGCGTGGACCGTCGAGTGCTCCGCCTGCGGATTCTGCGTTTTCCGGCAGCGATCCGGAGAGTTCGTGCGCTGCCGCCGCCTCGGCTCCGGAATCGAGTGCGGTCGTACCGGATTCTCCTCCCCTGCGTCTGTTGGCAGCGGACGATCTGGCGAGACTGGCGAGTCTGAAAGCCCTGCCGACCGTGATCGAAGATGTGCTGGACACGGCATCCCGGCCGACTTCCAGTCTCGAGGATCTAGAGAAGGTTTTGCGCAAGGATCCCGTGATCGCCTCGCAGGTGATTCGGGCGGCCAATTCGGCGGCCTACTCGCGAGGAGCATCCGTAAGCCGGATCGATGAAGCGCTCCAGCTTCTGGGGTTCAAGAGCGTCGTACGAATTTCCATGGCTTGCGGGTTGGTGAGCCGCAGCGACCTGAGAAGAGCCAATGGGGATGACATGCGGGCGGTCTGGTGCAACGCCCTTTGCAACGCGATGGTGATGGAGCGCCTTTCGATCAAGCAGGATGCGGCCAGAAACTACGCCATGGCCCTGGTGCGCAATGTGCCGTTCATCTTGTTGATGCAGCATCTGGAGGGGGATTGGGCGGCATGGCGGGAGTGGTCGGCCCAGAAAAATAAACTGATGGATCAACTCGTGGAGGCCTCCTGTGGGCTTTCGCTGGTTCGGCTGGTGGAGTCCGTTTTCGCTTCCATGAATCTGCCGCGCAACATCCAAGACCCCCTCACCGAATACTTCCGCTTTTTCACGGCCAAGGAACGGATGGAGCCGGGATTGGTTGCCCGGAAATTGGACCTGGTCAATCAGATCGCCATCTACTTGGGACGTCCGGGTTGCTTGCTTTCGGAGGTTCGGTGCATCCACCTGCGAGAAGTGGAATCCGGTCCATTCCTGGCGGTGACGGGAGAGGAGTTCGTCAAGGAAATCGAACTCTTGGAAGCCTCCATCGGCATCCTTGGGGGAGCGGATTGCCTATCCAACGGAGATCTGGGGAGCATCGTTCTGTGGAGGGATGCGAGATGGAGTCCAATGGACCCGATCGGATCGTTCCTGGAACAGATCTCCGATTGTGTGACGGTGAACTTCGTGCAGGATCTTCTCCAATCCAGTCGACCTGGTGTGGCGATCGTGGAGCCGCGCACGCCGGAATGGGAAGTTCTGCGCGCATCCCGCAAGCGCATGGTGATTCTCCACTCGGAGAGCGTCGCCCCCGACGAGCTTCCATCGGGCGCGGTGGCGATCCGGTTCCCGTTGCCGCTTTGCCAATTGCAGATTCAGCTGGAGAAGGCGCTGAAATGAATACACGTCGGAATCTTCCTGAAACACCCCGCCTCCGGTCCGGAGAAACACGATGAATATTTTCCATTGGGATGAAATCCTCGAATCAGGGGATCCCGAAATCGATGCCCAGCATCGGGATCTCTTCCAGGAGGCCAATCGCCTCCATGAATCGATCATGGCGGGGAAAGGTCCGGAAGTCATCACCTCGATCGGATGCTCCATCCATCGGGACGCGGTCCACCACTTCGGGGTGGAGGAGCGCTTGATGCGAAGCTTGCAGTATCCTGGGCTGGAAGACCACATCGAGGACCATCGGAAGTTTTCCGACCTCTTGGAAGGCATGGTTGCCTCAGGACAAAAAATGACTCCATTGCAGATCATCCAGGTTTTCAACTCGTTGATTCGAGATCATATCCTGGAAGTGGATCTTCCCATGATCCGGTGGGTCCGGATGCGCAGATCCCCCACGTTCCTGGGTGAAACCGTCGCATCCGCCCTGAACCCCGATTTCTGAACCCGGACATCCCTTCGTATCGATCGCGATTCGATTCAGGCTTCCGGCGCGGGAAGTTTCCTTGTGCGCAACACCCAGACCAGGAACACCGCCTCGGCGACCGCGTAGCTGGCCAGACCCCAGGCCGTGCCTTCCGTGAAGCCGTAGCTGTGCAGTCCCACACCCATCAGGTTCACGCCAAACCACGCGAACAGCACAGTGGAAATGGAGAGGACGGCTCCCACCGAAAAACCTCGGGTTCCGATCTGTCCGCTGGAACGGGCATGGAACATCAGCGCCACCCACAGCACGATCAGCAAGGCGCCGTTTTCCTTGGGGTCCCATCCCCAGAATCGACCCCAGCTTTGGTCCGCCCACACCCCGCCCAGCAGGGTGCCGACGAACGTGAACAGCAATCCGAAGGCCGCCAAGCCGCGGACAATTTCCGACCCATCCCGGCTGCCGGCGCGAAGCTTCAGTAGATGCCAATGGCCTGCAATCCCTGCGGCCACCACGCCACCGTAGCCGATGGTGATGGTCAGTACATGGATGGTCAGCCAGAAGTTCGAGTCCAGCACAGCCACCAGCACGGGCATGGTGTCGCCTCGGGACGCGAAGCCCCTGGCCAGCACCAGGAGCGTGGCTCCCGCCAGTGGCGCCAGGAAGGATCCCGCGACCCATCCTCGAAGGCGCGTCGCGGCCAGGAAGACGGGGATGACGACAAACGCGCTGAAGAGGAAGGTCTCGTAGAGGTTGGTCACCGGGGGGCGTCCGCTGACCAACATCCGCAGCACGAGCCCGATGCCCACCAGGAACCAAGCCGATAGGGTGATGGCGTTGGCGACCTTGGTCATGGCGGGCTTGGACTTGCGAAGCGCCACGAAGGACAAGACCCCGGAAACCACCAGAAGGACCAGCGCCCAAAGAAAGGGACGGATCTTGTCGTGTAGGGATTCCGCCCGGAAAGCGCGCAGATCCACCGTAGCTCCGGCGCTGGCGACGGCCGCCGCGCGCAGCGACTTGGCAGCGGCTTCCGCTTGGATGGGATCCGTGGCCCAGTTGGCCGCCAACGATTTCCAATCCAGCAACGCCTTGCGCAAGTCCGGATCTGCGGTGCCGTGGCCGAACAGTTCGGCAGCGGGGCTGTTCCAGGGCAAGTGGACGCTGTCGCGCACCGGCAACACCGGAAACGAGATCGCCTCCCAGGCTTGGGCCTTGCGGAAGGTGTTCTGGTAGGCTCCCAGTCGGGCCTTTTCGGTGGGGGTCCTGGAGGAATCCGGGATTCCCGTCAACGAATCCAGGACGGCGCCGTGGCGAGGGGACTCGAGGGCCAGCTCCAGGAAGTTGCGCGGGGTCCCCGGAAGAAGTTCTCCGCCGTTGACAGATTCCGGCCGCAGGAACACCAGGGCGGATCGAAGGTCGGAGTATCGCTGCCATGCGTCGGACAAGCGCAGGAATTCGCGATCCAAGGCGGTGCGCGCATCCTGGGGTTTGCGCGCGGCGCCATCCGCGAAGCTCAACAGCATGGGGCCGAGCGGTCCAAGCTTGCTCCATGGGTAACGGTCGCGATCCTTGCCTTCCAGGCCTAGGGCGTCGCGGGCATCGGGGTGCTCCACCAGGAACACCGCAAGGGAGTCGACCCGTGCGGGATCCAGCACCACGGAGGCCAGCCATTCGCAAGCCTCCATGGTGCCGATCTTGGAGCGTCCGGACAGTTGCATGAGGGTGTGGCTGGCGAAGGTCTCGAAGGTCCGGACCCTGCCATCGAGCTGGATGGGCAGTTCGCGAAGCGAAGGGGGAACGGCCCGGGTTTGAGGGGCGGCATGGGCCGTGGGGGCCGCCGCTGCCAGAGCCAGCAGCAAGGCGCCTGCCGCCGAGGGCTTGCGGAGTCTGGGAGCCAGATGGAAGATCAATCCCGCGGCGATCAGGAAGGTGGCCCAATAAGGGAGTTTGCCGGCGGGATTTTCCACTACGGCCAGGATGGTGCGTTCCTGTCCGGGCAGTTCGCCCTCGCGCCACGACGACTGGTAGAGCGTGAAATTCCCGAGGCGAAGCGGATGGTTCATTTTGATCAGGGCCTCGCGCGGCGCCCCCCCCGCCTCCCGGATGCGAACCCGGCTCTCGAAGGCCTTTGGGCGTGTGCTGCCCGGATGGACCTCGCGTCGAAACGAGATCAGCTCCACGGAAAAGGGAAGCGGCAAAACAGCTCGGCGCAAGAGGAGTCCCCGCCCACCTGGAAGTCCGGCCATTGGTCGATTTCCGTCCAGGGAGATCCGGTGGACGGAGCCGTCCGGCGATGGGGCGGACAGCGACAACGCGGGGATTCGTTGGGAAGCCTCCTTGGGGGCCGGAAGGGGTTGGGCGAGCCCTAGACTGTCGCAGATGCCGTGTCCCACCACACTCTCCACGTGAAGTTGGTCTTGCGGGGAGCCCATCTGGAGCGCGAGGCCGGGCTCGAGCGATTCCAGTTCGATCCCGCGGGTCTGGATGGTCCCGCCGGCGTGTTCCACCACCACCAGCTCCCAGGCTTCTCCCACTTGCGATTCCGCCGAGGTTTGTCCGGCGCCCAGATCCAGATTGCTCGATTTGGTGAGGGCGATCCCCACTGCGCCGGAAAGCAAAAGTCCCACAAGGCCGATGTGGGAGGTCAACAGTCCCGCGTTGCGAAGTTTCCATCGAAAGCGCACGAGGAAGGCGGCGATCAGGTTGACTGCCGCGATGGAGCACACCAACGGCAGCCCTCCCCACCAGTTTTCAAACACGTAGGTGTGGGACGCCCAAAGACCCAGGCGTGCTTCCACGAAGGTGCCGACCAGAACCTCCAAGAACACGATCAAAAGGAGCGCTGTGGTGAGCCGGAGGGATCCCAGGCGCTGGAGCCACGGAGACTTGGAAAGATTGAGCATCCGGATCTCGCTTCCTTGGTTTCTGTTTTGGAGGCTTGGAAGATCGAAACTCTGGCATCGGATCACCAGCATGGTACTCTGGCTTCAAGAATAATCGATTGCAGAAAACCTAGATCAGGAATCACATAATAGAGTAAGAGAGGCGACATGATCATGGAGGTTCCCGTGCGGAGAGCGGCTTTGGACTCGGAGCGAACACCAGTGGCGGTGAGATCGTGATCGCTCGCCTGGGATCTCTCCTTTCCGTCTTGATTCCGCCTCCCCGATGGCGTCTGCCGGTGGCGGCGGTGTTGGGGCTCACGGCGGGGATCGGCGGGGTGGTTTTTTATCAATCGCGGGCGTGGTCGTATCTGCAAGACGACCCGAAGGCGTGCATAAACTGCCACATCATGATTCCCCAGTATTCCACTTGGCAGCACAGTTCCCACGGCCGCGTGGCCAGTTGCAACGACTGCCACGTGCCACATACGTCGCTGGCCGCCATGTATTACTTCAAGGCCAAGGACGGCTTGCGCCACTCCACCCTGTTCACGTTGGGCATGGAGCAACAGGTCATCCGCATCACCGAGCCCTCCGTGGCCGTGGTCCAACAGAACTGCCTGCGCTGCCACGGCAATCTCAACAGCGAAGTCTCCACCTCGAAGGTCATGGGACCAACCAAATCCCACGGCGAAGGCAAACTTTGCTGGGAGTGCCATCGCGAGGTGCCGCACGGAAGGGTGACGAGCCTTTCCTCCGTGCCCAACGCCCGGATGCAGCTGGAAGCACCGACAATTCCTGACTGGATGAACATCAAACCCACCGATCACGACGGAGTCAAAAAATGAAACCCCTGCAGGAATGGTTCAAGAATCCAATGCTCGCGGGAGCGCTCTTTCTGGCCACAGTGGGCGTCGGTGTCGGCGTCGGGTTGCTCCTGACCTCGGTGGCCACCCGCAAAGCCGAATCCCGTTTCGCCTACACCACCAAGGCGGACATCGCCCCGGACGAGTCGCGCAGCGAGGTCTGGGGGAAGGCCTATCCGTTGGAATACGAGTCGTGGAAAGAGACCTCCGACACCGGCTTTCGCAGCAAGCATGGCGGATCTGCATTCCGCGACGTGCTTGCGGAAGATCCCCGGATGGTGGTGCTATGGGCGGGTTACGCCTTTTCCAAGGAATACAACCAATCGCGAGGCCATGCCTACGCGGTACAGGATGTCCGGAACATTCTCCGCACCGGAGCACCCAACGACACAGACAAAGGTCCTCAGCCGGGCACCTGCTGGGCTTGCAAGAGTCCCGATGTCCCGCGCCTGATGGCCAAGATGGGCGACAGCGCCTTCTACGGCGCCAAGTGGTCGGATCTGGGGGCGCAAGTCGTCAATCCCATCGGTTGCCTGGACTGCCACGACCCGAAGACCATGGCGCTACGGATTTCCCGTCCCGCCTTGGCGGACGCCTTCATGCGCCAAGGCAAGGACATCACCAAAGCCACCCACGCGGAAATGCGCTCCTTGGTCTGCGCCCAGTGCCACGTGGAGTACTACTTCAAGGGCCCCAACAAGCACCTGACCTTCCCGTGGGATTCGGGCATGACGGTGGACAAGATGGAAGCCTACTACGACTCGGCCAACTTCACCGATTGGACCCACGCGCTGAGCAAGGCGCCCATGCTCAAGGCCCAACATCCGGACTTCGAAGTGTTCAAGATGGGAATCCACGGCCAGCGGGGATTGGCTTGCGCCGACTGCCACATGCCCTACAAGACCGAGGGCGGCATGAAGTTCTCCGATCACCACATCCGCAGCCCGCTGTCGAATGTGGCCAATTCTTGTCAAGTCTGCCACCGCGAATCGGCCGAAGAGCTGACCCGCAACGTGGAAGAACGCCAAGACAAGATCCAGCAGTCGCGCATCCAGCTGGAAGACGTCTTGGTGCGCGCCCACTTGGAGGCCAAGGCGGCCTGGGAAGCCGGCGCCGACACCGCGGCGATGAAGCCCATTCTAAGGCTCATCCGCAAGGCCCAGTGGCGCTGGGACTTCGCGACCGCCGGAAACGGAAACTCTTTCCATGCTCCGCTGGAGATCGGCCGGATGCTCGCCAACGGCATCACTCTGGGGCAGGAGGCGCGCATCAAGCTGGCCAGAGTGCTTTCGGATCGCGGCGTGAAAACGGAAGTTCCCTATCCCGACATCGCCACCAAGGCTAAGGCCCACGAGTTGATCGGCTTGAAGATGGACAAGCTCAACGCCGAGAAACAGACGTTCCTCACCAAGGTGGTGCCGGTCTGGCTGCAGAAGGCCAAGGCGCGGGAAGATTCCTTGCCCAAGTAGGCACTCCACCCCGGAAGGCGATCTAGGTTTGCAGGCGGTCCGGCAACAATGGTGCCGGGCCGCCTTTTTTCATGCGACAATGGCGAAGGCGCTCCGGGGGCGCGGGAGGAATGGCCATGGAAACTTCGAAATCGATTCCGAAGGCGATCCTTTTCGGCGCGGTCGCCCTGTGGTGCCTGATGGGGATCGGGTGCGCCGAGTCGGGGGCGTCGTCGGCCACCGGAATGGACTCCTCGGCGGTGCTGGTGCCCGCTCCCTTGGGGCTTGCCCATGGGATGGATTTCGGGGATGGCGGCATTCCCGGGAATCCTTCTGGCACCAGCAAGGTGCCCGTGGATGCCCTGCCCGACACGGGAACCCGCCCCGACCGGGTGGTGGGCACCGGGACGCGCGCCAGCTGCACCGGCGATGCCTTCCGCAAGGCGGTGGCCCATGGCGGACGGATCTGGTTCGATTGCGGACCGGACACCCTCACGATCGTGCTGGACAAGCCCGCCAAGGTCTTCAACGATTCTCTGCCGGATATTGTCATCGATGGCAAGGGCAAGGTGGTGCTCAGCGGCGGGAACAAAACACGCATTCTCTACATGAACACCTGCGACTCCCTCCAGCATTGGACCACGAGCCATTGCCAGGATCAGGACCATCCCCGGCTCACCTTGCAGAATCTGACCTTCGTGGATGGCGACTCGCGGACCGAGACCCAATACGCGGGCGGAGGTGCGGTCTGGTCGCGGGGAGGCCGATTGAAGGTGGTCAATTGCCGGTTCTTCCGGAACGTGGCGGCTCTTTTGGGACCTGATGTGGGGGGCGGTGCCATCCGGGCCTTCAGCCAATCCAAGGGACTGCCGGTGTACGTGGTGAATTCCACGTTCGGGGCGGTGGGGCATGGGAACGTGGCGTCCAACGGGGGGGCCTTGTCCAGCATCATGGTCAATTGGTCTGTCTACAACAGTCTTTTCGTGGGAAACCAGGCGGTGGGCAACGGCGGGAATCCGGAAAAAGCCGGCACTCCGGGCGGTGGTTCGGGAGGGGCCATCTACAACGATGGAAATACCCTCACCCTGACCATCAGCGGGTCGCGGTTCGAGAAAAACGAGGTGAACGCCTTCGGGGCCGCCATCTTTTTTGTCAGTAACAACCACGATGGCTTGATCCGCCTCACAGACACACGGATTTCCGGGAATCTGCGCGGTTCCTGGCACATCTTGCCGGGAATCGCCATGCACGACGACACCCGCCGGGAGATCGTCAATTCCGTTCTGGAAAACTGAGAACGTTCGGATCATCTAGTTTGCTGGTCATGGCAAGCTTTCTCGAGCGCTACCACGAACTGACCAAATACGATCCTCGAACCATCGAGCATTCCGCGCCGCCCAACTGGCAGGCGCAGCCGCAGGCGTGGAAGACCATCCAGGGCAAGGAATACGAGGACATCCGGCCCCACCTGACGTTCTTGACGGAATTTGCTGACGAGCAGGGCTCCGGAAGGTATCCCGATCCGTCGCCACGCCTGGACCTGGCCGCGTTGGCGAGGGTGTCGTGGTTCGCCTCGGGAGTGAGTGCCATGGGTGGATCGGCACAGGATCCGCACTTGTATCGGACCAACCCGTCGGCGGGTGGCCTCTATCCGATCGAGCAATACTGGATCGTGCTGGACGTGGAAGGAATGGACAGTGGAATCTGGCAGTTCCATGCGCCGGGATTCGCCCTGGTTCCCGTCTGGAAAGGAAATTTCCGCGCGGAGGCTTCCGCGGCGCTCTTCGGTGCCGCCTTGTCGGAAAATGTCGCCGCCGTGGCTGTTTTGACGGGCATCTTCTCGCGGGGTTCCTGGCGTTACGGAGAGCGCGCCTACCGGCGGATCCTGCTGGATGCTGGCCATCTGGAGGGAAATCTCCTGGAAGCCGTCCGTCGCGAAGGCTTCGAAGCGTGTCCGTATTCTGGATTCCACGACGCCGGCTTGTCGGAACTGTTGTTTCCTGAAGAAGATGAGGTGCCCCTGCTGGCCGTGACGGTCGGAAAAAGCCTGGACAGGAAGTTTCCTCGCGCGTTGCGAAATCCCGAACCCGATCCCACCGAGGTCCAGGCGGCGGTGGCGCACGGGATGATGCAATGGAAGGCCCATCATCTGGCGCGCATTCCGGCCCTGTTGGACGCGCCCTTCGAGCCGACATCCCTTCCAAACAGGCAACCAGGGCTCGAATATCTCGATCTGCCAGAACCTGTCCTGCCGGGGGGGATCGTCAAGGCGGCGGTGGATCGACGCTCGTGCCGGTCGTTCGCGTGGGCTCCGGCCACGATCGCGCAGCTTTCGACCCTTCTGGCCTGGAGTCGGATTCCGGATGGCGAGCAATTGGCGCCATTCGGATTGCTCGATACCTGGATCGTGGTGAACTCGGTGCTGGGGCTGGATCCTGGGATCTACCACTGGGATCCCGAGTCGCACGCCCTGGCCTGCTTGCGCGTGGGGCAGTACCGGGAGGACAGCCTGAAGATGTGCCTGGGACAGGAATTGGGAGGCAACGCCTCGTTTCTGGTGGTTCATACCGCTCCACTCTCGCTTGCGGTCGATGTCCTGGGGGAACGGGCCTACCGCCCTCTGTGCATGGACGCCGGCCACTTCGGGGAACGATTGAACCTGGTCGCCCAGGCGATGGGGCTCGGAGCCTCCGGAATCGGCGGGTATTTCGACGACATGGTGAACGAAACCATCGGACAGGAACTCTCCAACGCGATTCTCTACGTGACCACCGTGGGAGAGCCGGGGTAGGAGAGGAGGCTTCGATAGAGAGGTCCACGAAGTTGGGAATCTCGCCACGGCCCGTTTCTTGCTTCGTACTGTGCTCGAACAGGAGAAACGACAATGATCCTAGATCCCGTGATAGAGAGGGATGCAGCGCGCCCTGAACGCGCTGCAGATTGGCTTGGCGGGCGAGGAGGCGCACCCCTGTTAGGTGCGGCGACGAGATCGTACGAGCCAAGTTGCTGTGCGAGCTGGGATGCGATGCGCCCGGCTCTATTGCGGGATCTAGGATGAAAGGATCTTTCGATGCCCTCGCGATGGCCGAGGCCATGCCCTGGGAGGCGGAACTCGCTTTGCCTTGCCCGGTGCGTGTGCCGTTGGAACGGGCCTTCGACGATGCTCTCGAGCGCGGCGACCTCAAGCCTTTGCGGATCCGGCTGGAGGGGCACGCGAACAAGGGGGAGAAGGCCGACCGGGATTTGGCGGAGGCGGCTCCTGAAGATCTCCCCTGGTTGTTCCTGACGCCCGGTGTGGGTTGGATCTACGGCAAGGCCTCGCGCGAGCGGTTGATGGACTCCGGAGCCTTCGAGGATGTCTCCGGATGGCCCCCCGACGACGGACCGTTGGCAGGACTGCGCGATCCAGAGAGACGAATCACCATGCTGTGCGCGAATCTCACCGTCCTGGCTGTCGACGACGAGCGCGCGGGCGATCGAAAACGGCTGGAGTCGTGGACCGATTTGTTCGATCCGTCCTGGGAACGGGGGCTGGCCCTACGGGGCAACGGCAAGACCTTCTGCGAAACCACTTTGCTGACGCTGGAGGAACACTTCGGATACGATGCCATGGACAAGATCCGTCGAAGCGTGGGTGGATTCGGGCATCCTGCCCAGATGGTCAAGGCGCTTTCCAAGCCGGGGCCAGACACCCCTCCTGCCGCGACCCTCCCGTTGTTCTTCGCACGGTTGCTTCCGCGTCGGGAAGGGCTTCGCATCGTGTGGCCCGCCGAAGGTGCTATCGCCAGTCCGGTGAGTCTGTTCGTGCGAAAGCGCGCTCCGGGCCGGGTGATGAAGCTCGCGAGGTGGCTCTGCCAACGGGAGGTGGCGGACCTTTGCTCGGGGGTGGGTCTGCCTTCGGCCATGCCCGGTTCGCCTTGGACGATCTCGGAAGGCGAAAATCTTCTGTCGATCGGATGGGATTCCATCCGTGGACAGGACTTGGCGGTTCGACTGGAACGTCTCCAGACCTTGTTCGAAGGAGCGGGAACCTAGACCGCCTCCGGGCGCGGGTCTCCGCACTTTAGGCCCGTCGCCTCAGCGGGGCAGGTGTTCAGATCCTCGCCGCGCACGCGGTTGATCCGCTGGGTGGAGGGCAGAGGCCCTATCCTCGCCTCGATCCAATCCAGATCGAACCCCACGTGGCGATCTTCCCCGATCTTCAGAAGCGGACGGCGCACCAGGAGGGGTTCGGCCACCAGGAGGGCCAAGGCGGATTCGGCATCCAGAGCGTCCGGGTCGATCTCGCCATCCTTGATGCGGGGTGCCGAGCGGTTGAACCAATCGGGAACCTCCAACCCTTCCAGGAACAATGACAATTCCTGGCGTGTCCAGGGGTGGTCGGGAAGCGAGCGGGGAACGATTTCGCAGTCCGAGGTCGCCAACAGCGCCTTCTGTCGAGCGTTGCCCATGCATCCCGGCTTTTCCCAGAATTCGACGATCATATCGCAGGTTCCTTTCCTGGTTTGTCTAGTCTTCGCCAGCCACCGCCGAATGTCCGCCTCGGAGCCGTTCCCGTACCTCGCCCTGCCTCTGGTCGAGAAGCTCGAATTCGTGCAGGAGTTCCTCCTCCGATTCGGTGCGTTCCCGCACGGACCGGATCCCTCCATGGGAAAAGACGAGCCTCCACGGCGCCAGCAGGGCCAACAACGGGTCGTGGGTGGCCAGAAGGACGATTTTGTCTTCGGACACCAGCAGGTCCATGGCTCTGCGCCGATCCACCCCGGCGTTTTCCACTTCGTCGACCAACACCACTGGCGCTCGTGCGAGGATGGCTGTGTCGCTGATCATCAATGCGCGCGACTGGCCGCCGGAAAGGGCGGAAAGGTGCGTGGCGACAGAAAATGACTCGCCGCAGAGGGTGCACGCGGATTCCACCACTCGCGCCACCGCCTCGTGCGGATCCGGCACTTCCCTCGCCCGGGCATGCAGCTGCAGGAACGAACCGACATCCAGATCCAACGTGAATTGCATGCTCTGGGAAAGTTGGGCCACGCGGTGCAGGGGATTGTCGGATGGCTCCGTTCCATCGGCGTGGTGGATTCGCACGTGCCTGCCGGTCGGGCTGTCGCCTTGGGAGAGCCATTCGATGTCCGCCAGCAGCCGGCTCTTGCCGGACCCTGTCGGACCTACCAGCGCCACGAGATCCCCGGTGCGCAGGTGGAGGGTTCCGAATGTTTCGGGATTTCCTTCGCGGTCGCGACCCGCATCGATCTCCAATTCCACCGCCTTCATGCGGGAAGTTCCAGTAGCTTGAGGTTTCCGATCTGGCGCTCGTCGCCCAGACGGGTTTCACCCAGGCAGTAGGAACAAACCGCCGACGGCATGGAAAAGCGCAATCGAGGCTCTTCAGGCGGCAGCGGGGAGGCCATCCGTTCGATCTTGCGGGCGAGTTCCAAGGTGCCTTGTCCGGTCCGGCCCTGCACGGACAGCACCCGCGCCTTGGGCGCATGGTGGTTGGCTTCCAGCGCGAACACCTCCCGCTCGGCCTGGCTCACCAGGTCCCCCCGGGTGGCCACGACAAGATCTGCCGAGCGCAGCATGGGTCCTACCTTGGCGGGGAGCTGGACGCCCCCCAGGTGGTCCAGCACGCAGATCGCCAATGCGCCCTTCACATGGGGGCTGCAGCGATTGCACAGACCGGCGCTTTCCAGGAACAGAAAGTCCAGCTGCCTCTGTTTTCCCCAAGCCAGGAGCCTCGGGACGTTTCCGGCGAAGAAGTGGTCCGGGCAAAGGGAACCGGAGAGACCCTGGGCCACATGGACCAAGCCGGCTTGGCGGTAGCGTTCCGCGTCGTTGGTGGTGAGGCAGTCGAGCTTGATCACACCCACTTCATGGCCGTCTGTCTGCAGGTGGCAGGCGACATTGCGCAATACCGAGGTCTTTCCGCAGGTGGGCGGTCCGGCCACGGTGACAAGTCGCAATCGAGTTTCCATCCCCATGTCCACCGCACAATGCACGAACGGTGCCAGTGCTCGAAAGAGGTTGGACTTCGATGCCACACGATTGCCAATCAAGGACATTGTTATGGAGTGGAAGATCCGTTGAGCCAGATTGTCAGATCCAAACCACTCCAGGGTTCTTTCCGAGATAGGCACCGGGATTGCTTTCAACGGGGGATAGTGGGTTGTCGACAGGTTTCTACCATCGCAGGGATCACCATGCATCGCACATCCATTTGTCTGCTGCTCTGGGGCTTCGTTTTCCAGGCAGGCGCCCAGATCACGGTGGCGGCGGCGGCCAACGTCAAGCCCGCGTTGGAGGAAATCAAGTCCTCCTTTGAAAAGGTCACCGGATCCAGCGTGAAGGTGGTCTACGGCGCTTCCGGCAAGTTCGCTTCCCAGATCCGTTCGGGCGCGCCCTTCGATGTCTTCGTGGCCGCCGACGTCTCCTTTCCGGATTCTGTCGTCGCTTGGAAGTTGGCGGAAGGCAAGCCTGTGGTGTACGCTCTGGGCACTGTGGTTCTGTGGACCTCCATCGCCGACCTGGATCCATCCAAAGGACCGGTGATCCTGCGCGATCCTCGAGTGAGGAAGATCGGTGTGGCCGATCCGAAGGTGGCTCCCTACGGGCGCGAGGCCATGAAGGCCATCGAGGCTTCCGGGGCCGCTGCGGAGATCAAACCGAAAATTGTCTGGGGCGAGAACCTCGCCCAGGCGACCCAATACGCGGTGACCGGAGCGGTGGAAGCCGCGTTTTCAGGAAAGTCGTATGCCATGGAGTTGTTCGCGGGCAAGGGGAAGTGGGCCGATGTGGACCCCTCGCTGGTGGCTCCCATTCCGCAAGCAGCGGTGGTGCTCAAGTACGGAAAGGTCAACAACCCGAAGCTTTCGCAGTCGTTCGTGGCCTATCTGTCCAGTCCAGCGGCACAGGCCTCGTGGAAGAAGTTCGGATACAAGTTGCCGTAGGGAACATTCTCACCGCTTCACTCTGGCGTAGATCGCCTTCTTCGCCTCTCCGTGAGCGATGCCGTTCCCTGCCAGGATGTCTTGCTCCGCGTCGTTGTTTTTCCGGAGGTACTCCAGCGTTTCCAGCATTTCCTGGTATTCCTCAATGCCGACGACCACGGCGCTTGTCTTGCCGTGCTGGGTAAGGAGGATCGGCCGGTGATTCTTCCTGGCCTTGGAGATCAAGTTCGTTGCATCCGCTCGAAACTCCGATAGCGGGAGAACATCATCGACGAGATTCAACACATCGCACCTCCTTAGGTCCTTAGCTTGATCGTACTAGCAATATACCGTTTTACGTACAACCAAAGGACTGCCTTGTTGAGGCCAGTGAAGGCCCTTGAGGATGACCCGAGCGAACAGCCGCCAGCCGATCGAACCCGTCGCGCGAAGGAATGACAACCTTTTACTCGGTTTTTGGCCGTGCAGAGGGTTGTTTGTAGAACATGGAACCTCGCATCGGGAAATCCCTCGCTCTTACGGATCTCGAAGATCGCGCCAACAGTCTCACTCACGCGGTGGGGGCTGGGATCTTCTTGGCCGGGCTGGCATTGCTCGCGGTGCTATCTGTCCGAAGCGGCGATCCGTGGAAGATCGTCTCGGTGTGCGTGTACGGAGCCACCCTGGTGTTGTTGTTCTCCGCCTCCGCCCTCTACCATTCGGTTCAAAGTCCTGGGCTTCGCAAGGCCTTCCGGGTGCTGGACCATGTGTCCATCCATCTGCTCATCGCGGGCACCTACACACCGTTCGCCCTGGTGACCTTGCGTGGTCCCTGGGGGTGGTCCATCTTTGGCGTGATCTGGACTCTGGCGGTGGCGGGGGTGGTGAAGGACCTGTTTTTGACCGGCAGATACAAGGCGCTCTCCACCGGACTGTTTCTGCTGATGGGTTGGCTCATCGTGGTGGCCATCGTCCCGCTCGTGCGCCAGCTGCCCCCGACCGGCCTGGTGCTCCTTCTGAGCGGTGGCCTTGCTTATTCCATCGGCGCCGTGTTCTATCTCCTGGACAAGCGGCTCCCGTTCGGACACGCCGTGTGGCATGTGTTCGTCCTGGGAGGCGGAGTTTGCCATTTTCTGTCCATCGTGTACGGAGTGCTGCTGCCCGTTTCCTGAGTCGGGAGGTTTCCAGCCGTGACCGTTCAGACTCCCAGGGCCGACAGGATGTTCGCCAAGCCGTAACCGTGTTCCACCAGGACAGGGTGGGTCTGTTCGTAGGGTCGGAAGGACAAGAGCATTCCCTTTCGACCGGCGGTTGCCAGTGGATCCGTGCGTTCGTCGCGGGTGGATTCGAAGATCGCGCAGACCAGGAAGTTGCAGATGCTTTCGGCCGCCTGGGCATCCTCGGCGGCGAGGATCTGGATCTCGGAGGAGATTGCCTTCAGATGGTCGGTCAGGTCGCGGACCTGGCGTGTGCTGAGAGTCTTGGAACGTTCGACGAGCGCAACGAGGTGCTGGAACGTGTCGATGGTCATGGCATGCCTCTTCTCCCGGTTTCCCGGGAACAGGCGCTTCGTGAAACAACATAGATTTGGATAGACCACCAATTGCGGGAAATGAAAATCCACCTCTCGAAAGGGGCCAAGAGCATGCGCGCCATTCTACGAACCCTGTGCATCGTATCCGCCCTGATGGCCGCCGTTTCCCAGGCGGGCATCCCGGTGACTTTCCAGGTCGGCAATCCTGTGAAGTCCGGAGAGGTGAACGCGAACTTCGCCTACCTCGATTCGGTGACCAAGGCGCAATCCGCACTGATCGCGAATTTGACCACTTCGTTGAAGGACCTGCAATCCAAGTGGAGCGCCGATTCGCTGGCGCAGTCGAAAAAGAATACAGCCGATTCCGCAGACCTGGCTGCCTTGGTGCTGCGGAACCTGCCGGTCGGTTCGGTTCTGGGATCCATGGTCCCTCCGGGAGCGGATGGATATCTGCCCGGAACCAACTCCACCTGGGTCCTTGCCGCTGGACAGGATCCGGTCAATGGTGTGAAGATCCCGGATTTGCGCGGGATCTTCCTGCGTGGCATCGACTACATCGTGACCGGTCGAGCCGCGACGGGCCGGGATCTGGACAAGCCTCGCGAGGCGGGCCATTTCCAGGAGGATGCAGGGCAGGACCACAGTCATTGGAACGGGGTCACCGACGATCAGGCCGTTGCATTTCCTCGTGGCGCCTCCTCGCTCTCGGGGACGATGGCCATCCAGAACGAAAACGCCTCCGCGGCCTCCTTCGAGGGGCGGACGAGTCTTGTGATTCCTTCCTCTGCGCGGGTTGCTTCGGAGACACGCCCCAAGAACGCGGCGGTGTACTGGTACTTCAAGGTCAAGTGACGCGTGGCGATAGAGAGAGATGGATCGATGGAGCGTCGAATCCAGAAAGAGGTCGAGGTTCGATGAGGATGCGGATGGAAGCGGGACCATTCTTGAAGGGGCTTCGATGAACCGCCTGGAAGGCCGCATCGAGGAGATCAAAGGCGCCGGAGCCGTGCGCTTGGCGCGTGTGCGGACCATTGCCGGGCACATGAACGCGCTGGTGCTGGATGTGGGCTCTCCCACCCGTCCCATGGCCGTGGGAAAAGCGGTCCGTCTGCTGTTCAAGGAGACAGCCCTAGTGGTGGCCGCACCGCATCATCCGGCACTCGAAGGCGTGGTGAAATTCCTGCATCGCGGCGAAGTCGTGGCTGATCTGGAAGTGGCGCTCGGCGAGATGTCCACCATCAAAGGGCGGCTTCCCTCCGAAGAGATCCCCACGAACCTCATGGTCGGGTCCTTGGTGAGGATCCATGTGCCCGCTTCGGCACTGGCCTTGGAGATCCTCTGATGGACTGGTCGCCTCTGGCCTTGAGCCTGCGCTTGGCGCTGTTGTCCAGCGCGATATTGCTTGTGGTGGGCGTTCCGCTTGCCCGATGGATCGGTCTTTCCCAGGGATGGTCCTCCAGGGTCGTGCGGGCGTTGGTCCAGATCCCGATGGTGCTTCCGCCCACGGTGGTGGGGTTCTACCTGCTGGTGGTGCTGAGCCCTGGATCCACCTTTGGACAATTTTTGGACCAAAATCTTGGGGTCCGTTTGTTGTTTCGGTTTCCCGGACTGGTGGTGGCTTCCGTCCTCACGGGCCTGCCTTTCCTGGTCTCCAGCGCCGTGTCCGGGTTCCAATCCCTGCCGCCTCACTTGCGCGAAGCCTCGCTTTGCCTGGGGAGGAGTCCGTGGACCACCTTCTGGAAAGTCGAAATTCCGCTCGTCTTTCCGTCGATCCTATCCGGGGCCATCCTGGCCTTCCTTCACACGATGGGGGAATTCGGGGTGGTGTTGATGATCGGCGGCAAGCTGCCGGGTGAAACCCGCACCGTTTCCATCCAGCTCTACGACATGGTGGAGCAGATGGAGTTCTCCTCCGCGCATCGGCTGGCTGTGGCCCTGGTCCTGCTCGCCTTCTCCGGGATGTTGGCGCTTTTTGCCTTGCAGCGGGGAGTCAAAAAATGACCAACGCGGTGAAGGTCAAGGTGGTCAAGCGGCTGGTGGCCTCGACGGGTCCCATGGAACTCTCGATGGATTTCCAGGTGGCAGCGGGGGAGAGGGTGGCGCTCTTCGGGCCTTCGGGGAGTGGCAAATCCTCGGTGCTGCGCATGATCGCGGGACTGATGAGACCGGACGAAGGAAGGATCGAAGTCGACGGAAAGATCTGGTTCGATTCGGCCGCCAAGGTGGATCTGCCGCCCCATGTCCGCAAGCCGGGATTGGTCTTCCAGGACCATGCCCTGTTCCCGCATCGCACGGCGTTCCAGAACATCCTGGATGGAGTCCTCGACGGTCCCGATCGCGCTGCGCGCGCCAGGGTGCTCCTGGATGTGTTCGAGTTGTCCGGTGTGGCGGACCATCCTCCGGCTCGACTTTCAGGCGGCCAGAAGCAGCGCGTGGCCCTGGCGCGAACCATCGCGTCGGATCCGGCCATGCTTCTCCTGGATGAGCCGTTTTCCGCTCTGGACGCGGGACTGCGCGGCAGGGTGATCGAAGAAACGGCGGGCCATCTCGATCGCGAACGCAAGACGACGATTCTTGTCTCCCACGACATGGGCGAGGTCTGGCGCCTGACCGACCGTGTTTTGCGCTTGGAAAACGGGGTTGTGGTGGCGTCGGGAACGCCGGACGCGGTGTTCGCGGGGGGAGCCTCCACACCACGATTGCGCATCCCCGCCACGGTCCTCGCCCTCAGGGAGTCGGAAGGGTTCGTGGTGGTCACCGCCAGCGCCGCCGGGACAGTGGTGCGTGCGGTCGTGTCGGTGGAAGAGGCCCGGTCGTTGCTGCCCGGATCTTCGGTGTTGCTGGCCGCCAAGGCCTTCGAGACGATGATCCTCCCAATGGATTGAAGATCCGGTCCTCGCTGCATCCGCCAGGGTTGCGGGCCAGAAGCGACCCAAGAATGTGTCGGTGTATTGTTACATCAAACGTGAAGTGATCGATCTCACATGACCCGGCACATGAGCCAGGTTTCCGGAGTGGCAAATCTCGCGAGCGAAAGAAAAACAATTCGTGACATTGTCAATCGCATCGCAGGCGATCTCAAGTGGAAATATGAATTTAAGGGGTGATCATGAGTGGCATAGCCTTTGCATATCTTTGGAGTAGTCTACCCAGTTGTCCGCGGTCCGGCCGTTCTTTTGGGTCCCAGCAAGGATGCTCCGCCGAGCTTTCCTACCGAGGACAACCTTGACCATGGCCACGAACCTCTCCAATCCCGACGGATCCGCCTTTTCCACCGACCAGAAGGAATGGCTCGATGGCTTCCTGAAGTCCGCCATGCACCTGACAGGAAATGTCGGTGACGGGGAAGCCAACCCTTATCCAGTCGAAGCATCCGCGGGGTATCGGGCCCAGACTCGTTGGGTGGCCGAGGGGAAGCGGCTGTCCAAGGAAGAGGAGATCAAAAGACGGCGCAATCCGCACCTGTTCCGCTCCCGCTTGGCGGAACTGGATGCCCAGGGCTGTTTTCCGGAAGGAGAGGAAAACTTCCTTTCGCGCTTCCATGGCATTTTCAATGTCGCCCCTGCCCAGGATCGTCCGATGGCGAGGTTCCGGATTCCCGCCGGCATCGTGAATTTCCTGCAGGCGCGGGTCATCGCCAAGATCGGACGGGATTTGTCAGACGGTGTCGTGTGGCTGACCACGCGCGCCAATGTCCAGGTCCGCAATCTCCAGCCGGGCAAGATGACGGAACTGTTGGTGCGACTGGAAGAATGTGGCTTGGGTGCCCGCGGATCCGGCGCGGACAACGTCCGCAACGTGGTGGGCAATCCCACGGCCGGCATCGATCCTCGGGAGTTGCTGGATGTACGGGGGCTTTGCCGCACCTGGCACCACCATCTGCTGCACAGCCCGGACCTGCACGGCCTGCCTCGGAAGTTCAACGTGGCCTTCGACGGTGGCAACTCGGTCGCCGCGCTGGAGGATACCAACGACATCGGTTTGCGTGCATGCCGTCTGGAGGGGGATGCCCAGCATCCAAGCGGGACGTACCTGCGCCTGGCTCTTGGCGGGATCACGGGTCACAAGGATTTCGCACGCGATACCGGGGTCGTCCTTGGGTTGGAAGAATGGCTGCCCGCGCTGGACGCCATGCTGAGGGTGTTCCTGGAAAACGGCAACCGCGGCCAGAGAGGCAAGGCGCGCCTGAAATACCTCCTGGACGACTGGGGTTTCGAGCAGTTCCTCGCCGTCGTGCAGGAGCGTCTGGCTTTCCCGCTGAGGCGCGTTCCGCTGGCTGGCTGCACCTTCGGGCCCGCGGCGGACCGGTCGGCCCACCTGGGTGTCCATCCGCAAAGACAGGACGGATTGTGTTGGGTCGGTGTCCACGTGCCCGTGGGGAGGCTTTCGGCCGATCAGTTGGAAGGAATCGCGGACATCGCGCGGCGCCATGGCGATGGCGATCTCCGGTTGACCGTGTGGCAGAATCTCCTGATCTCCGGTTTGCGGAAGGAAAGTGTCGCCGAGGTCGAGGTCGAACTCGCCGCCTTGGGGCTTTCCAGCAGGCCTGACGGAATCCGTCAAGGGTTGGTGGCCTGTACCGGATCCGAAGGTTGCAAGCACGGGCAGGCGGCGACGAAGGCAACGGCTTTGGCGATCGAAACCCTGATGTCGGGCAAGGTGCCCGCCGATCTGCCGGTGAACATCCACTTGACGGGCTGCGCGCACTCCTGCGCCCAGCACTTCATGGCGGACATCGGATTGCTGGGGACCGGGCTCGAAGTGGATGGAGCGAGGAAGGACGCGTTCCATGTCCTGGTCGGGGGCGGTAGCGCTCCGATACCCCGCTGTGCGGTACAGATTCTGACGGCGGTTCCGGCCGAGCGGATCCCCCAGGTGGTCGAGGGGATCGTGGGCGTGTGGCAGTCCCGCCGGAAGGATCGGGAAACCTTCGCCGATTTCGCCGGACGGCACGGTCCGGAGGAGATCAAGTCACTTTTCGCCGGCATCGCCGGCTGATACCGGAGAGCCCCCAATGTCCATTCCCAGTCTGCCAGAAACAGCACCCTTCACCGACGAGCAGCGCGGCTGGCTCAACGGATATCTTGCCGGACTTTTCTCCGGTGGACAGTTGTCGGTCGCACGCGGGTCGTCCACGGTCCAGGTCGCATCCAACGCTCCAGCCGTCCCAACCAGGACGGTCCGGATCCTTTTCGGCTCGCAGTCGGGCAACGCGGAAAGCATCGCCTACGCCTTGGGCGCGCGCCTGAAGGGTGCCAGGGCCGACGAGGGCCGGGTCTGGGCGCCCGAGGTGGCCAGCATGGAGACCGGCAAGGGTGTCGATTGGAACGAGACAACGCATCTTGTCCTGGTCAGCTCCACCTGGGGCGACGGGGAGATGCCCGACAACGGGAAGGCGTTCTGGAGTTGGCTCTCCTCCGAGGCGGGAAACGCGCTTTCCAAATCGACATATTCTGTCTTGGGGATCGGCGACCGCAACTACGCGCGCTTCTGCGCGGCGGGGCGGCAGCTGGACGCCCGCATGGAGGCGCTCGGCGCCAAGCGTCTGCTGCCGCTGGAGCTGCTGGACACCGATTACGAACAGGGGGCGAAGGCCTGGTGCGAACGGATCGCCGGGGCCCTCGGGGCCGCAGATTCCACCGAACCCACGGTCGATGCGGTCAAACCGCAGGGCTGGAGCAAGTCGAATCCCTTTCCGGCTCCCATGCTGGAAAATCGTCGCCTGAACTCGCGGGAATCGGAAAAGGACACCCGCCACATCGCCTTGTCGCTGGCGGGTTCCGGACTGACCTACCGGGCGGGCGACGCGCTGGGGGTATGGCCTGTCAACCATTTCGAGTTGGTGGACAGTCTTGTGATCGCCTGCAACGCCCACGGCAGCGAGACCGTGTCGCTTGCCGATGGCCAACTCATCTCCTTCCGCGCCGCGCTCCTCACGAAATTGGACCTGTTTCGGCCGAAGAAATCCTTGCTGGAAGCGTTGTTCGCAAGCTCGCCTTCGCAGGGCGATCGGCGTCGGCTGAGGGAGCTCCTGGCGGTCGAGGGTGAGATGGAACGGACGGAATTGCTCGGCGAATCCGATGTGCTGGACATCCTTTGGGACTTCCCGACGGCGCGTCTGGAGCCGCAGACGCTCGTCGACAATCTTCGCAAGATCATTCCCCGGCTGTATTCCATCTCCAGCTCGCCCCTGGCCCATCCGAACGAAGTCCATCTCACCGTGGGGATCCATCGGACCCGCAAGCGGGGCCGGGATCGCTTCGGAGTGGCTTCTTCGTTTTTGGCCTCGCGGGTACCGCTGGGGCTTCCGGCCAATGTTTTCGTGCAACCCTCGGGGCATTTCCATCCGCCTGAAGATCCCTCCCGGGATTTGATCATGTGCGGTCCTGGAACGGGAATCGCGCCGTTTCGCGGATTCCTGCACGAGCGTGCCGCCACCGGCGCGACGGGCCGGAACTGGCTGTTCTTCGGGGAACAGCGACGCGAGACGGATTTCCTCTATCGGGACGAATTGTTGGCGCTGCGCTCGCAAGGGGTCTTGACCGAACTTGATCTGGCCTTCAGCCGCGACCAGGAAGAGAAGATCTATGTCCAGAATCGGATGCTCGAGCGAGCGAAGGATCTGTGGTCCTGGTTGGAGGGAGGAGCGACCTTCTGCGTGTGCGGGGATGCCAAGCGCATGGCCAAGGATGTCCATGCGGCGTTGCGCTCGGTGTGCGAAATCGGTGGTGGTTTGACCACCGACCAGGCGGATGCGTACCTGACGCGGATGCAGGCCGAGCAGCGCTACCTCCGCGACGTTTATTGACATCGTCCCGGTGCTGGATGGAGCCGGGATTCCCCATGGCCTGCCCAGCCCATGGGACGGAAAGCGGCGGACAACCGGATCCTGAATGCTGTCTGTTATCCTATGGAATTGCGACGTAATGTCATTTTGTCTGGGTAACAAGATGGAATGATCCGTCAATTTCCGTTGTCGAGGCCCTTCTCGCAACATTGGCCTGCACTTTGCGAATCCTGTTTGTTGGCGCATCCAGCCGCTTCCGGTCCGACCGGTCGATTGGGTCTCCTAAGGAGTGTGTTCCCTCGGTGGAGCTCACCTTTCCAGGAGAACATCCATGAACACCGTTTTCGTCGAAGCCACGACTGCCACCCTCGTGCCGGCCCCTCCCAAGTTCGCCACCAAACGCACCAAGGCCACCTTGGGATCCTTTTCCTCGAGTCTGGAAGAGCAGATCGCCCAGGCTCTCGCGCGCAGCCGCGATCTGACCGCCGTCGAGCGGTTCTCGCAATGGCATCGCGAGGAGATCGCCCATGCCCACGGCGCTTTCTACAAGGACATGCTACCTGCCTCGCCTCCTGCGCCCGGCCAGCAGTATGCCTTCGAAGTGGACTTGGACAAGTGTTCTTCGTGCAAGGCTTGCGTGGTGGCCTGCCATTCCCTGAATGGCCTGGACGAAGGGGAAAGCTGGAGGTCGGTGGGATCCCTGGTCGGACCGCAGGAGCGGATCACGGTCACGTCGTCCTGCCACCACTGTGTGGATCCGGGTTGCGCCAGCGGCTGTCCCACCCTGGCCTACCAGAAGGACGAGTTGACAGGAATTGTAAAGCACCTGGACGATCAATGCATGGGGTGCCAGTATTGCACCTGGACCTGCCCGTACGACGCCCCCAAGTGGAACGATCGACTGGGAATCGTGCGCAAGTGCGACATGTGTCAGAGTCGTCTGAAGGTGGGCGAGGCTCCCGCGTGCGTGCAGGCGTGTCCCAGCCAGGCCATCCGCGTGGTCGTGGTGGAAACGGCGAAACTGGAGGCGGACCCGAACCTGGGCACCGTGCTCCCCGGAATCGTGGCACCCCAGCGCACGCGGCCGACCACCACCTACAAGGGAGTGCTTCCGCAAGGCCTCGAAGATGCGGGCTTGGCCGTCCTGCGATCCGAGCCCCCGCACACTCCGCTGGCCATTTTGCTGGTCCTGACCCAGTGGGCGGCAGGCCTGTGGGTCATGCAAACAGTCTCGGTCGCTTTTGGGCATCCTGTGGCATCGATGGCTTTTCCCGTTGCGACGTTATTCCTGCTGGCCGGATTGGGGATCGGCGCGCTCCATCTGGGCAGACCCATGCACGCCTGGAAAGCCGTTTTAG
Source organism: Fibrobacterota bacterium (assembly GCA_016699655.1). GTDB lineage: Bacteria > Fibrobacterota > Fibrobacteria > UBA5070 > UBA5070 > UBA5070. Next base: position 5,287,803 of record CP064986.1, on the reverse strand, counting down.
GATGGCGCAGGTCCTGGTTTTCCCGCGAGGTCCTGGCCATGGGAAACGCGGTGCCATTCGCTTTGACCGTCTCCCTTCCTGCAACATGGCTTCCGTCCGCCATTCGCTATGGCGCCATGGGCATGGGGGCGCTGTTCCTGCTCGCGGGGGTGGGATGTTCGGCCATGCTCTACATCGCCACGCCCAGGCCCGTGTGGGCCAGAGGCGCCACCGCGTGGCGCTTCGCCTGGACGGCGCTGGGCGGGGGAGCCATCATGACAGGAATTGTTGGCGCCGTTTCCGGAGCTCCCATTCCCGCGATGGTGGCCCTGGCGGGAATCGCCATCGCCGCCAAATCGGTCCTGGAATGGAAGGATGCCCATGCGCCTGTGGCGGCGGAATTCGCTTTCGCCAGGCAGTCCGCGCTGTTGGCCGGGCCATTGCGAACCCGATCGAACGCCAGATGGGCGTTGGTGGGAGTGGCGCTCTCGTTTCTCGCGCTGGCGCTGGCAACCGGTTGGATCATTGCCTGGATTCTGGCGATGGGCGCCAAGCTCGGAGCGGACCTGGTGGAGCGGGAACTGTTCTTCCGCGCCTGTCCGCCCACCCGCATGCCGGGAGGATGCTGAAATGATCGACCTTCCGAATTTCCTCCGATCCTTCGATGGCCCTCTCTCCCGTTCATTGGAACGGACCAACGGCGCCTTCGCGCTTGGACAGATTCCGGCAAATATCCCGGTGCGTTCCACCACGACCTCCGTCTGCGGGTATTGTTCCACCGGATGCGGCCTCAACATCCATCTCGGGCCCGAAGGAGCCGTTTCGCTCACGCCGGATCCCACCTATCCTGTCAATCGCGGCACGGCATGCCCCAAGGGGTGGGAAGCGCTGACCGTCCTGGACGCCCCCCGACAGGGGGACCGTACCGCTGCTCCTGGATCGCAAGTCGGGCAAGCGCAGCGAAATCTCCTGGGCTCGCGCCATCGGGATCATGGTGGAGAAATTCTCCGACCTGCGCGAACGCGAGGGCGCCGAATCGGCCGCCTTCTTGAGTACGGGACAGATTCCGACCGAGGAGATGTTCCTGCTGGGCAGCCTCTGGAAATTCGGACTGGGGTTCCTGCACGCCGATTCCAACACGCGCCAATGCATGGCCACCGCCCATGTGGCCTACAAACAGTCCTTCGGGTACGACGCCCCGCCCTTTTGCTACGAGGACTTCGAGGAGTCGGACGTGCTGGTGTTCGTGGGTGCCAACCCATGCATCGCCCATCCCATCCTTTGGGAGAGGGTGATGCGAAACAAGAGGCATCCCCTGATCGTGGTGGTGGATCCCCGGATGACGGAAACCGCGCAGACGGCGGGACTCCATGTGCAGCTCGCGCCGAAATCGGATCTCGCCTTGCTTTACGCGGTCCTGCGTGAAGTGCTCGATCGCGGTTGGGTGGATCGCGCATTCGTGGAGGCATCCACCACCGGTTTCGAGGCCTTGCGGGAATTCCTGGTGTCCATCGACGTGGAAGCGACGAGGACCTCGGCCGGGATTTCCGTGGAGGTGTTCGAGGCCTTCGTGCAGTGCTTCCGGCCTGGACGCCGGGTCAGCTGCTGGTGGACCATGGGAGTGAACCAATCTCACGAAGCCGTACGCACGGCCCAAGCGCTGATCAATCTTTGCTTGGTGACGGGAAACATCGGAAAGCCCGGGACCGGACCCAATTCCATCACAGGGCAGGCCAACGCGATGGGGTCGCGGTTGTATTCGAACACATCCTCGCTGGTGGGGGGGCGAGATTTCCAGAATCCAGGCCACCGGGCGGAAGTGGCGCGGATCCTGGGGTTGGACGAAAGTTCCATTCCCACCAGTTCAGGAATGGCCTACGATCAGATCCTCGATTCCGCCGTGGACGGAAAAATCAAGGCGCTGTGGGTGGTGGCCACCAATCCGGCGCATACCTGGATCGGCTCGGGCACCTTCCAGCGCGTGCGCGAGAAGCTGGAATTCCTGGTGGTCCAGGACATGTATTGGAACACGGAAACCGCGCAGATGGCCGACTTGTACCTGCCCGCCGCGGGCTGGGGGGAGAAGGAAGGAACCCAGATCAATTCCGAGCGTCGCATCGGCCTGACAAAACGTGTCAAGCGCCCTCCCGGCCAGGCCATGGCCGATTTCGAGATCTTCCGTCTGGTGGGAATGGCAAGCGGGTTGGGCGAGTGGTTTGGTCGGCTATCCTCGCCGGAAGCCGCTTTCGGGCTGATGAAGGATCTTTCCAAGGGGCGACCGCACGATTTCACGGGAATCAAGGGGTATGTCCATGTCGATGCGGCGGGGGGGATCCAATGGCCCTACCCCGAAGGTGGTTTCGCGGATACCCGAACACAGTTGCCTCGCGATGGCCTGCCTCCCGAATTCAGGAGTGTGGTGTCGGGGGATGAAGGCGGACGTCGACTGTTCGGATCCGGGAAGTTTTTCACCGCCGATGGCAAAGCCAAGTTCCTGTTCGATCCCCCGAGAGCTCCAGAGGAACCCACGGATGGCACCTACGATCTGGTGCTGATGACCGGGCGAGGGGCTTCTTCGCAATGGCATACCCTCAGCCGCACGAACAAATCCGCCGTGTTGCGAAACCTTTCGCCGACCGAACTCCTTCTGCAGATGAACCCCCAGGACGCTGCCCGAGCCGGGATCCACAGCGGTGAAATGGTCCGGGTGGCCTCGCGGAGAGGGCGTTTGCGGGTCCGGTTGGTGGCCACCGACCATCTCAGGCCTGGCACGGTCTTCCTTCCCATGCACGATCCTCGCGTGAACATCCTTACCTTTCCATCCTTCGATCCTTACAGCCGGCAGCCATCGTACAAGCACGCGGCGGTGAGGGTGGAGAAAGGATGACGAAAACGCATGAGGATCGGCTTTTTTGCCGCTGATGGACTGCGCACCACTGGTGATCGCGCAGGAGGTGGGATTCTTCGCTCGCGAGGGAGTGGATGTCGTGCTGGGGAAGCTCCAGACATGGGGGCAACTTCTCGAACGCCTCGAACGCGGAGAGTTGGATGGCGCACACCTGTTGTCCACGATTCCCATCCTCGCCGCTTGCGGTGCCCAAGGGGTCTCGGCCAGCCTGCAAACCGCCTGGGTTCTTTCCAGTTCCGCCAATTGCCTCACCTTGTCCAATCGGCTCTGCCGCGACGAAGTCAGGGACGCCTTGAGCCTTTCAGGCTGGCTGCAGGCGCATCCAGAGGCGAATCTTCGTTTCGGCGTGGTGATGGAGCGATCCACGCAGGAGCTCATGCTGCGCGATTGGCTGCAAGCGGGAGGGCTGGAGCTGGGATCGCGCATATCCATCGCGGTGTGCGCCCCGCAGGAGATGGCCGGCAAATTGCGCGAAGGCCAGATTGACGGATTTTGTTCGGGTGAGCCGTGGAACCAGCGCGCCACCACCTCCAAGTTGGGAGGCATCGTGGCGCTGGGCAACGAGGTCCTGGGGGGGCATCCGGAAAAGGTCCTTGCCGTGCGCCAGGACTGGCACAAGTCCCATCTGCTCGAGCATCGACGCGTGCTTCGCGCGCTCGCGAGCGCCTCGCAGTGGTTGGAATCTCCGGACAATTTGGACGAGGCCACCCGGATCCTCGCCGACAAAGCCTACGTGAACACCCAGGCCCAGATCGTGAGGTCTTCGCTGGAACGCAAACTGCAAGCGGGGTGGGGAAAGGTCGTGGAAAGCGAGGGGTTCCTGCGGTTTTGTGGGATCAATCGGCCCGAGCCCGCCCAATTCCGGCCCTTGTTGGAACGGCTTGTGTGGTGGGGACATCTTCCCAGCCAAGCTCTGGATTTCGAGTTGGACAAAATCTGCCTCGAAGGTTTCCATCGCGAGGTGTTCGCCGAATAGTCGTGCGCAGGGATGTTGGCGGTTTGCCGATTCTTTGCGCGATTACAAGATCAGGGCATCCATTGACAATCCTGCGCGTTGACACAACGGCAATCCAGGCCTGGGGACTCGAACGAGTCCTGGCATGGTGATTGCATAGGGATCCAGCCGAGGCCAATGGTCTCGAGCAACTGGCGTCCGGTCCGTCCGATCCTCTTGCGCCGAACTCGTCGGACTTGGTTCGACGAACCACCGGATAGCAGGAGGATAGGATGCGGGACACGAAACTCGTCGGATGGTACGGAAGATTGGTCGGTGCCTGCCTCCTGGTCATGGGGTGCAATCAAAAAGCCCAGGAGACCAAGTTGGCCCCTGCCGCGCTGGAAAAAGACCAGGTCACGCTGGGCTTCATCAAGCTCACCGATTGCGCGCCACTGGTGTTGGCCAAGGAGCTGGGATACTTCGAGGACGAAGGACTGAATGTCACGCTCCAGGCCCAGGCCAACTGGAAGGTTCTGCTGGATCGAGTGATCGATGGCCAGATCGACGGGGCCCACATGTTGGTTGGCCAACCCTTGGGCGCGGCAGTGGGGATCGGCACCTCCGGAGACATCGCGGTGGTGGCGAGCCTCGATCTCAATGGCAACGCCATCACGGTTTCCAATAAGCTTTGGGAGTCGGTGGAATCGTCCCTTCCCAAGGACAGCGCGGGGAAGGTGAAACACCCCATTTCCGCCTCCTACCTTCGCCCGGCCATCGATGCGGCCAAACGCAAGGGCACGCCGGTGAAGTTCGGGATGGTCTTTCCCGTCAGCACCCACAACTACCAATTGCGCTATTGGTTGGCGGCGGGTGGAATCCACCCCGGCCTCTACTCGCAGGCCGACATCAACGGGAATACGGGTGGAGATGTGTCGATTTCCGTCACACCGCCTCCCCAGATGCCCTCGACCATGGAATCAGGAACCATCGACGGCTATTGCGTTGGAGAGCCCTGGAACCAGCAGGCGGTGACCAAATCCATCGGAGTTCCCGTGATCGCGAGCGTGGACATCGCCATGGATCATGCGGAAAAGGTGATGGGCCTCAGCTCGGCTTTCCTCAAGAAGAACCCCAACACGGCAGTGGCCATCACCAAGGCGATCCTGCGCGCCCAAAAGTGGCTGGATACCCTGGCCAACCGGCCCAAAGCGGTTTCGATCCTGGCTCGCGGCGAATACGTGGGAGCCGATAGCGCGGTGATCGCACACTCCATGACGGGCACGTTCGAGTACGCGAAGGGTGACATCCGGCCGGCGGAAGATTTCAACGTGTTCTGGAACCGACAAGCGTCCTATCCGTTCTATTCGGACGCCATCTGGTATCTCACGCAGATGCGCCGTTGGGGGCAGATCTCCGAATCCAAGCCCGACTCCTTCTACCTGGGAATCGCCCGCAAGGTGTACCATCCCGAGGTGTGGAAGAAGGCCGCCGAAGAGCTGGTGGCCGACGGCCTGCTGAACGTTACGGAGATTCCCTCGACAGACGGATTCCGTCCTACCACCAAAAGCTTCATCGACGGGATCTCCTTCGATGGCAAGTCTCCCAACGCCTACCTCGCGAGCTTGCCGCTCGGGAACAAGGAGTGAACCCCATGCGACACGTCATCGCATTTTCGGAAACCCTGGGTCTGTCCTGGATCTCGCCTTTCGCACGGTTGATCTCCGGGGAGGATCCCCGCCGCCAATTCCGGGCGATCCTTCTGGAGGTCGGTCTTCCCTTGGCGGCCATCGCCGTGTTCCTGCTGTTTTGGTCTGTCGCGGCCTCCAGCATCCGCACCTCCCTGGGGACTCTCCCGGGGCCTGCCCAGACCATCGAGCAGGCCGGCGCGATGTGGCAGGAGTACCGGGCCGAGAAGGCCAAGGAAAAACTGTTCTACCAGGCGCAAATCCAGCGCAACGCCGCGCGATTGGAGCGCAATCCCTCCGCTCGCACCACGGCCTGGACCTACAACGGCAAGCCCACCTACCTGGACCAGATCAAGACAAGTCTTGTCACGGTCTTCGCCGGGTTCCTGGTCGCCACCCTGATCGCCGTTCCGGTGGGACTGGTGTGCGGGCTTTCGCCCACGGTGATGGGGGCCCTCAACCCTCTGATCCAGGTGTTCAAGCCCGTGTCCCCGCTGGCCTGGCTTCCGATCGTGACCATGGTGGTGTCTGCCGTCTACCTGGGTGAGGCTGCCTGGATGCCGAAATCCTTCGTGATCTCGGCGTTCACTGTGGCCTTGTGTTCCCTCTGGCCGAGCTTGGTGAACACGGCTTTGGGTGTGGCCTCCATCGACAAGGATTTCATCAATGTCGCCCGCGTGCTGCGGTTGCCCACCTCCACCCGGATCACACGCATCTATCTGCCTGCGGCCTTGCCGCTGGTGTTCGCGGGTCTTCGGTTGTCGTTGGGAGTGGGCTGGATGGTCCTGATCGCCGCAGAAATGTTGGCGCAGAATCCGGGGTTGGGCAAGTTCGTCTGGGACGAATTCCAAAACGGCTCCTCCGTTTCGCTGGCTCGCATCGTCGTGGCGGTGCTCACCATCGGGGTGATCGGCTTCGCGCTGGATCGTGTCATGGTCATCCTCCAACGACTGGCGAGCTTCGGCCGCCCGGTCCAGGCCTGAAGGGGGGTGTGCCATGTCGTTTCTGAACATGAAAGGTGTCTGCAAAGGTTTCGGTCAAGGAAGCACCCGGGTGGAGGTGCTGCGTGACATCAACCTGGAGATCCAAGAAGGCGAATTCGTTGCGATCGTGGGCTATTCCGGTTCCGGCAAGAGCACGCTGATCCAACTTCTGTCCGGACTGTCGCTTCCCGACCAGGGGACCATCGAGTTGGATGGGAAACGCATCGAGGGACCCGGACCGGATCGCGGCGTGGTATTCCAGAACTACAGCCTGCTTCCCTGGCTCACGGTGCTTGGCAATATCGAGTTGGCGGTGGAAAGGGTGTTTCCCAAGTACACGGCCTCGCAGCGGCGCGAACACGCGATGCGGTACATCTCGATGGTCAATTTGGCGCACGCCTCCGATCGCAGGCCCGCGGAGCTCTCGGGGGGAATGCGACAGAGAGTGTCGGTGGCGCGAGCGCTGGCCATGCAGCCGCGGATCCTGCTCTTGGATGAGCCTCTCGGCGCGCTGGACGCCTTGACGCGAGGGAAGTTGCAGGACGAGATCGAATCGATCATGATGGCCGAGCGGCGCACGGCGGTGCTGATCACCAACGATGTCGACGAGGCCTTGCGCCTGGCCGACCGCGTCATCCCCTTGCACCCGGGTCCGGGGGCCGTGTTGGGGCCGCATTTCCCGGTGCCCATGGCCCGACCCAGGGATCGGGCCGAGCTCAACGACCAGCCCGAATACAGGAGGCTGAGCGGAGAGATCAATCAGTATCTGTCGGATCTGCGCAGGGGGGCCCAGGGGGGTGTCGCGGCGCTGGATCCCGCGTTGGCGAACTTGGCTCCGGTCCATTTCAAACGTCGTCGGGGGGTGGCAAATGTCCAGACCGTTTCTTGAAATCGTGCAATTGGAGAAGAGCTTCGAAACCTCACGGGGGAAGCTCACGGTACTTTCCGGGTTCGATCTGAATATCCAGGAGGGGAAGTTCGTTTCCATCATCGGCCATTCCGGTTGCGGAAAAAGTACGGTGCTTTCGATGGTGGCGGGTCTAGAGGAGCCAAGCGACGGCAACATCGTGGTGGGCAACCGTGAAATCGAAGGTCCGGGCCCGGATCGCGCAGTCGTGTTCCAGTCGCCCAGCTTGTTTCCTTGGATGAGCGCGTTGGAAAATGTCCTGATCGGGGTGGATCAGGTGTTTCCGCAGGCGACCAGGTCGCAGCGTCGAGAAATGAGCGCATGGCAACTTTCGCGGGTGGGATTGGGAAAGGAATTGGACAAGAAAGCTTCGGACCTTTCCCAAGGGCAACGCCAACGGGTGGGCATCGCGCGCGCCTTCGCGCTGCGCCCGCGGGTGCTTTTGCTGGATGAGCCATTCGGGATGCTGGATGCCCTCACGCGCGCCGAGCTGCAAGAGGTGCTGTTGGACGTATGGGCGCGCGACAAGATCACCGCCATGATGATCACCCACGATGTGGACGAGGCTCTGTTCCTTTCCGATGAAGTGGTGATGATGACCTCCGGTCCCTACGCACGGGTGGGGGAGATCGTGCCGGTGAACCTGCCGCGTCCAAGGGCGCGCAAGGATGTCCTGGGCCACCCGGATTATTACCGCTTGCGGCGATCGCTCCTGGAGTTCCTGGAGGGACCTGCCAGCCATTCTCCGGGGGCTCCTCCCGACAAAAAAGCCTCGGGTGCCAAAGCGGCCTGAATGTCGACAATTGTCATTCTGGAACGACCATGGCGATGGACTTCCACGGATAGACCCAGAAACGAGCTTTGGCTCGATCCTTGTTAAGAAATCAAGTGTACGCCAGCGGTAGACCGGCCCGACCGGACCATGGGCGCCCACAGAACCGACAACCGGTGGTGGCCTCTCATGGAATCCCAACTGACCTCGAATCCAAAGCCTTCCCATGTATTGGTGGTTGGTGCCGGTATGGTCGCCGCGCGCTTTTGCGAAACCCTCCGCGAGCTGGATCCAAAGGTCCGGATCACGGTGGTGGGCGAGGAGCCGCGCGCTCCCTACGATCGCGTGCATCTGTCGGAACTCTTCGCGGGCAAGAGCCCTTCCGACTTGGAAATGCTCCCCGCTCCGTGGTATGCCGAAAACGACGTGGAGTTGATCACGGGCCAGCGCGTGGTGTCGGTGGACACCGCCTCGCTGGAAGCGACCACGGATGCGGGACGGAAACTGTCGGCAGATCGGATCGTCCTGGCCACGGGGTCGGCACCCTTCGTTCCGCCTCTTCCGGGAATCGACAAGCCGGGGTTCTTCGTCTACCGCACCGTGGAGGATGTTGAAAAGATTCGGTCCTGGGGGGCGTCCTGCAAGCAGGGGATCGTCATCGGCGGGGGCCTTCTGGGTCTGGAAGCGGCCAAGGCCTTGGTGGACCTGGGAGTGGAGACCACCGTGGTGGAATTCGCTCCCCGCCTGATGGCCCGCCAGTTGGACGAGGCGGGATCCAGGCTGCTTTTGAAATCCATCCAGGCCTTGGGTGTGAACGTGGTCCTGGACGCCAGGTCGCAGGCGATTGTGGGCGAGGGCAAAGTCGAAGGCCTCCAGATGGCCGATGGCACGGTGGTCCCCGCCGGGATGGTGGTGGCCTCTGCCGGAATCCGTCCGCGCGACGAGGTCGCCCGCGCCAGTGGGGTCAAGGTGGGAGAGCGCGGCGCCATCGAGGTGGACGACCACATGCGCACCTCCGTTGCCGGAATCTGGGCGATCGGCGAATGCGCCCTCCACAAGGGAATGGTGCACGGCCTGGTGGCTCCCGGATACCGCATGGCCGAGGCCGCCGCCCACGACATCGTGGGATCATCGCGACCCTTCCCGGGATTCGTGGCCGCCACCAAGCTCAAGCTGATGGGAGTGGACGTGGCTTCCATCGGGGATGTGAATGCCGCCGGTGACGATTTCGACGATCTGGTGGTGAAGGCGCCCTGTGCGGGTATCTACCAGCGGGTGGTGTGGCGGATCTCCGACCGCAAGTTGCAGGGCGCGGTCCTGGTGGGGGATCTGGAGCCCTTCGGTGAATTGTCCGCCCTCCTGACCTCGGGGGATCCCGTTCCCGCCGATCCGCGCGCTTTGTTGGCGCCCCCTCGCGAGGAGGGCGCGGGTGCCGATCCCATCGTGTGCAACTGCGAGAACGTGCGCCGCTCCAAGATCCTCCAGGCCATCGACGCCGGCGCCACGGACCTTGCCGCGGTGAAAAAGGCCACCAAGGCCTGCACGGGCTGCGGAAGCTGCGCGCAGGCCGTGACAGGAACGATCAAGAAGCGGCTCGCCGAACGCGGCATCCAGGTCGATCGCTCGCTTTGCGCCCACTTCTCCCATTCCCGCGCAGAACTTTTCGATCTGGCCTGGAAGGGCAAAATCCAGGACTTCGCGATCCTCATGGAACGCCACGGCAACGGAGGGCTCGGGTGCGAGGTTTGCAAGCCGGTGGCAGGGAACATCTTCGCGAGCCTGTGGAGCGGCCATGTGATTTCCCATGGGCGCGATGCGCTGCAGGATTCCAACGACCGCTTTTTGGCCAACATCCAGAAAAACGGGACCTATTCGGTGGTGCCGCGGATTCCCGCAGGCGAGATCACCCCGCAGAAATTGCAGGTCATCGCGGAAGTGGCGGGCAAATTCGATCTGTACACGAAGATCACCGGAGGGCAGCGCATCGATCTGTTCGGAGCGAGGTTGGAGCAGTTACCGCTGATCTGGAAGGAGCTGGTGGATGCCGGGTTCGAGTCGGGCCACGCCTATGCAAAATCTGTCCGCACCGTTAAGTCCTGCGTGGGGAGCACCTGGTGCCGGTTCGGGGTGCAGGATTCCACCGGATTGGCCTTGGCCATCGAAGAGCGTTACAAGGGGATCCGCTCGCCCCACAAGCTCAAGTTCGCCGTGTCCGGCTGCGCCCGGGAATGCGCGGAGGCCCAGAGCAAGGATGTGGGCCTGATCGCCACGGAAAAGGGCTGGAACCTCTTCGTGTGCGGCAATGGTGGTATGAAGCCCCGCCACGCCGAACTGCTGGCACAGGATTTGTCCAGCGCGGAGGCGATGTCGGTGATCGACCGCTTTTTGATGCACTACATCCGCACCGCCGATCGCCTCACACGCACGTCCGTGTGGATCGAGGACATCGGGGGGATCGAAGAGCTTCGCAAGGTGGTCCTGGATGATTCGCTGGGGATCTGCACCCAGCTGGAAGCCCAGATGGATGACCTGGTGAAGGGCTTCCGGTGCGAGTGGAAGGTGGCTCTGGAAGACCCGAAAATCCTGCAAAGGTTCAGGGCCTTCGCCAACGACGAGCGTCCAAATCCGGCCATCCAGTTTGTTCGCGAACGCGGACAGCGGATCCCTGCGGGAAACGAACAATGAATCCCGCCCACGTCTCCACCAGCATCCGCATCGACTCCACTGCGAATCCTTTCCCGCAACAATGGATGGATTCCGATCCCGACGACATCGAGTCGTTTTCTGTCTCCAACATCGAATCAGATCCGGCCTACGCCGACGGAGGATGAGCAATGATCGAAGCAACCACATCCATGAATTCCACCTGGGTAGACGCCGGGGCCATCGATGATCTCAGCATTGGAGCCGGTACCTGCGTGATGGTCGAAGGCAAGCAGGTTGCCGTGTTCCGGGTGGATCAAACCACTTTCAGAGCCATCCAGAACCAGTGTCCCCACCGAGGGGCCGCAGTGATGCACCAGGCCATCGTCGCCGATCGCGCAGGCGAACCCGTGGCGCTGTGCCCACTGCACAAACGCGCTTACCATCTGGTTCATGGTGGTTGTCTGGAAGAGCCTGGAGCGAAGCTGCAGGTGTATTCGGCCGTCCAGGACAGCGGAAGAATCCTTGTGGGACTCGCAGATCGAGCATGACGGTTGTCTCGCGTGGAGGGGGGCGCCGTGCGAGGTCCTGACAGGCCGTTCGTTGGGGTGCTAACATTCGTCCATGTCCGATCTCGAGAAAATCCTGTCATGAATCGACCCAGAGGCGGGAACATGATCACCAAAACCACAGAAACCGCTTTCCGGATCCTGCTGTTCCTGAATCAGCAGGGTGGGAGCCGTCCTGTCACTTTGGCGGAACTTTCCGATTCGCTGGGGGGATCTTCTTCCTACTTGGCCAAGATCGCTCATCTTCTGGTCAGGGGTGGGGTGATCGATTCGCATCGCGGAGTGCAGGGTGGTTTCTCGTTGGCTCCTCACACGCTGGGAATCAACCTCTTGCGTGTGGTGGAGGTTTGTCAGGGCTTTCCTGAAGCTGCCTATTGCACATCCAAGGTGACTCCCGGGGTCCAGGTTTGTGGCTACCACGAGGTGATGGCCAAGCTCCATCGGGCGATTGTGGAAACCTTGGAATCGAAAACGGTTTCCGATCTCACTTCTTGTCCTCGTGGATTGGATGGCGGGGGGCGAAAGATCGAACCCTGCAGGATGTGCGTGGATCGCGATTGCCACCGGGATCCGGAGGAGGCCGAAAAAAAGGGTTTGGTTCTTCCTTTCTCTTGATTTAAAATGGATACCGGATATCAGGTATCGATAACTGGAGGATGGGATGGGACAGACGATCACGCGTTGGGAACCCGAGAACGAGGCCTTCTGGAATCAGGCAGGAAAGGCCGTAGCCCGGCGGAACCTGCTGGTGAGCATTCCCGCTCTCTTTTTAGCCTTCGCGGTCTGGATGGTCTGGAGTGTGGTGACCACGCGGCTCAATTCGGTGGGCTTCTCCTTCACCACTGGTCAATTGTTTTGGCTGACCGCCCTTCCGGCCTTGTCCGGGGCGACCCTTCGAATCTTCTACAGCTTCCTGGTGCCGGTCTTCGGTGGGCGCCGCTGGACGGCACTCTCCACGGCATCCTTGCTTTTCCCAGCCTTGTGGATGGGCGTGGCTGTCCAGGATTCAACCACTCCGTATTGGCAATTCGTGCTGATCGCGCTTCTGTGTGGGTTGGGTGGTGGCAATTTCGCGAGCTCCATGTCCAACATCTCCTTTTTCTATCCCAAGAAGAAGGCCGGAGCGGCCCTGGGACTCAATGCCGGATTCGGGAACCTCGGCGTCAGTGGCATGCAGTTTCTGGTTCCGATGGCGCTCGGCGCGGGACTGTTCGGCACGTTGGCCGGTGCGCCCGCGACCACAGCCGAGGGCAAGACCTTGTGGTTGCAAAACGCGGGGTTCCTGTGGGTGGTTCCGGTGGCGCTCGTAGCCGTTCTCGCCTGGTTTCTGATGGACGATCTTGCCACGGCCAAGGCCAGCGTCACCGATCAACTGGTCATTTTCCGTCGCAAGAATACCTGGATCATGAGCTGGATCTATCTGGCCACCTTCGGGAGTTTCATCGGGTATTCCGCCGCCTTCCCCATGTTGATCAAGACCCAGTTTCCCGAAATCAACGCGCTCAAGCTGGCGTTCTTGGGGCCACTGGTCGGCGCCGTGAGTCGGCCCGTCGGCGGATGGGTCTCGGATAAGCTTGGTGGAGCGCGGGTCACCCTTGTCAACTTCGTCGTGATGGGCGCTGCGGTCCTGGGAGCGATCCACTTCCTCCCCGAAGGCGGGCAGGGCGGCAGCTTCCCCGGATTCTTCGCCATGTTCCTCTTGTTGTTTTTCACCACCGGGATCGGCAATGGATCCACCTTCCGCATGATCCCCGTGATGTTCCGTGGTTTCCACGAAGGGAACATGCCGTTGGGCGCAAGTCCGTCCGATCGCGACCAGGCAACGCGCCAGGCGGGCAAGGAGTCGGCTGCCGTGATCGGATTCACTTCGGCGATCGGCGCCTACGGAGGATTCCTGATCCCCCTTGGTTTCGGATCGGCGCTCAAGGCCACGGGATCGGCCAACGGCGCATTATTTTCCTTCCTGGCGTTCTACGCGACTTGCATCGTGGCCACCTGGTGGTGGTATGCTCGCAAGAACGCCGAATCTCCCTGCTGATTTCCACGGAGCCGACCATGTCCTTCTTCCGCAAGCTTCGCTATTTCGGAGAACTGTTCGCCGACGGCCACGGAGCCACCAACCAGGAAAGCCGAGGCTGGGAGGAATCCTACCGCCGCCGCTGGGCGCACGACAAGGTGGTCCGATCCACCCACGGGGTGAACTGCACGGGCTCGTGCAGTTGGAAGGTTTTTGTCAAGAACGGTCTGGTCGCCTGGGAGATGCAGCAGACCGACTATCCCCGCACCCGACCTGATCTGCCCGACCACGAGCCTCGCGGTTGCCCGCGTGGGGCGTCCTATTCGTGGTACCTCTACAGCGCCCACCGGGTGAAGTATCCCTTGGTGCGTTCGCGTCTGCTCAGGCTCTGGCGCGAAGCGAAGAAGCTCCATTCCGATCCAGTGAAGGCTTGGGAGTGGATCCAAGCCGACCCAGAACGCGCACAGGAATACCGCAAGGTGCGTGGGCATGGTGGATTTGTCCGGACCAACTGGGAAGAGGCGATGGAGATCGTGGCGGCGGCCAATGTGCACACGGTGAAGAGCCACGGTCCGGATCGGGTCGTCGGATTTTCACCCATTCCCGCGATGTCCATGGTGAGCTTCGCGGCTGGATCGAGATACCTGTCGCTGTTGGGCGGGGCGTGCCTTTCTTTCTACGACTGGTACTGCGATCTGCCCGTGGCCAGTCCCCAGACCTGGGGCGAACAGACCGACGTTCCGGAATCCGCCGACTGGTTCAATTCCGGATACACCATCTGCTGGGGATCCAATGTCCCCCTGACCCGCACCCCAGACGCCCACTTCCTGACGGAATCCCGCTATCGCGGTGCCAAGATCGTCGCGGTGACACCGGATTTTTCCGAGGTCGCGCGCCTTTCCGACGAGTGGCTAGCCGCCCACCAGGGGACCGATGCGGCTTTGGCCATGGCCATGCAGCGCGTGGTGATGGAGGAGTTCCACCTGGGTGGCCGCAAGAGCCCCTATTTCGAGGCCTACGTCAAGGCGAATTCCGACCTTCCGATGCTGGTGCGGGTGGAGAAAAATCCGCATGGCGATTGGGTTCCGGGAAGATTCCTGCGCGCCAGCGACTTGACCTCCAGTCCCGAGGCGAACAATCCCCAGTGGAAGACCGTGGCCTGGGACGAAGGGCGCGACGCGCCCTGCATTCCGCTGGGGTCCATCGGATTCCGGTGGGGCGAGCAGGGGCGGTGGAACATCGAACCCAAGAGCGCAGACGGAAGCGATCTGGCCCCGCAGCTCAGTTTCCACGGCCCCCAGGCCCAAGCATTGGATGTCGCCTTCCCCTACTTCGGGTCCCAAGGATTCGGCGAGATCTTCCCTGGACAGGAATTGGCCGATCGCCAGATGCGGCGGGTCGCCGTGCGCATGGTCGCCACTCCCGATGGGGAAGTGGCGGTGGCCACCGTTTTCGATCTGCTCGCGGCCCACCTGGGAATCGATCGCGACGGATCCGATCCGAACCTCCGAGACCTTGATCCCGCCAAGATCCCCTACACTCCCGAGTGGCAGGAACCGATCACCGGGGTGAAGGCCGACGTGGTGCGGCGCATCGCCCGGGAATTCGCTGAAAACGCCCATGCCACGCAGGGGCGTTCCATGGTGATCATCGGCGCTTCCGTGAATCACTGGTACCACTCCGACATGAGCTACCGAGCCATCATCTCGCTTCTGGTGCTGTGCGGGACGGTGGGCAAGTCCGGCGGGGGATGGGCCCATTACGTGGGGCAGGAAAAGCTCCGCCCCCAATCCGGATGGGCGCAACTGGCCTTCGCTCTTGACTGGAACCGACCGCCGCGTCATCAGAACACCACCTCCTTCTGGTACCTGCACACGGACCAGTGGCGCTACGAAACCCTGAAGCCGCACAGTCTACTGAGTCCCACCGGACAGACCAACGACCTGCCAAGGACGCTGGTGGACAGCAATGTGCAAGCCGAAAGGCGCGGCTGGCTTCCCAGTGCGCCTCAATTGAACCGAAACCCACTGGGTATTGCCAAAGCCGCACGGGATGCCGGTCTGGAGCCCAAGGAATTCGTGATCCAGGAACTGACGCAGGGCCGGATGCGGATGGCTTCGGAAGATCCGGATTCTCCGGAAAATTTCCCGCGCAACTTGTTCGTGTGGCGCTCCAATCTTCTGGGGTCCAGCGCCAAGGGCCACGAGTACTTCCTGCGACATCTCCTGGGATGTCGCGACGGCGCCATGGGCTCGGAGCTGGGCATCGACGAGGAACGCCCCGAAGAGGTGGTTTGGCGCGAGGCTCCCAAGGGCAAACTGGATCTTCTGGTGACGCTGGACTTCCGGATGTCCACCACTTGCCTGCACTCGGACGTGGTGCTGCCCACGGCCACGTGGTACGAAAAAAACGATCTCAACACATCCGACATGCATCCGTTCATCCACCCGTTGTCCGAAGCGGTGAATCCTGCTTGGGAGGCGCGCAGCGACTGGGCGATCTTCACGGAATTGGCCAAGGAGGTCTCTCGGTTGTCTTCGGGCCACCTGGGTGTGGAAAAGGACCTGGTGCTCACGCCCATCCTCCACGACACCCCTGGAGAGCTCGCGCAACCCGATGGAGGGGCCGATTGGAAGTCCGGTCAGTGCCCGGCTGAACCTGGCCGCACCATGCCGAACATGACCGTGGTCGAGCGCGACTACCCCAACCTCTGGCGGCGCATGACCTCGCTCGGGCCCTTGGTTTCCACCGTGGGCAACGGTGGCAAGGGGCTGGCCTGGAAGACGGATCGCGAAGTGAAGGAGCTGGCCGATCTCAACGGCACTGTGCCCCAGGAAGGACCATGGAAGGGGCGTCCACGCATCGAAACCGACATCCATGCCATCGAGACCATCCTGCGCTTGGCGCCGGAGACCAATGGCAACGTGGCGGTGAAAGCTTGGGAGTCGCTGGGCAAGGCCACGGGCCGCGAACACACCCACCTGGCGATCCATCGCGAGGATGAGCGCGTGCGCTTTCGCGATCTGCAGGCCCAGCCGCGCAAGATCATCTCCAGTCCCATCTGGTCGGGTGTGGAATCCGAGGAAGTCTGCTACACCGCCGGGTGGACCAACGTCAACGAGCGCATCCCTTGGCGAACCCTCACGGGCCGACAGCAATTGTACCAGGACCATCCTTGGATGCGCGCCTACGGCGAAGGGTTCGCCATCTACAGGCCTCCGGTGGACACCGGAAGCCTGCGAGCGGCCCGGCGTCCCAACGGCAATCCGGAAATCGTCCTCAACTTCCTGACCCCGCACCAGAAGTGGGGGATCCACAGCACCTACACGGACAACCTTCTGATGCTCACGTTGGGTCGCGGCGGGCCATGCGTGTGGATGTCGGAGGTGGATGCCGCCAAGGTGTCGATTTCCGACAACGACTGGGTGGAGGTGTACAACACCAACGGGGCGCTCGCGGCGAGAGCCATCGTCTCGCAGCGCATTCCGGAAGGCGCGGTCTTCATGTACCACGCCCAGGAAAAGACCATCAACACGCCGTTGGCCGAAAGCACGGGCACGCGTGGCATCCACAACTCCGTGGCCCGCATCGTGCTCAAGCCCACCCACATGGTGGGAGCCTATGCGCACCAGGCCTGGGGCTTCAACTACATCGGGACCATCGGCACCAACCGCGACGAGTTCGTGGTGGTCCGCCGCATGGACACCGTCCGCTGGGAAGGAGGCGAAGCATGAAGGTCCGCGCCCAGATCGCGATGATCCTGAACCTCGACAAATGCATCGGGTGCCACACCTGCTCGGTCACATGCAAACAGGTTTGGACCAACAGGCCGGGCATGGACTACGCCTGGTTCAACAACGTGGAATCCAAACCCGGTGTGGGTTACCCCCATCGCTGGGAAGACCAGATCCGCTGGAAGGGCGGCTGGGTGAGGGCAAAAAACGGCAAGTTGGAACCCCGCCAGGGAAGTCGCGCGAAGATCCTGCTCGATGTGTTCGGGAATCCCAACCTTCCCACCATGGACGACTACTACGAGCCGTTCACCTTCGATTACGGACACCTGCAGGCCACACCGGAAACGAAGGCCAGTCCCACCGCCCGTCCCATCAGCTTGATCACCGGCAAGCGCATGGAAAAGATCGAGGGAGGGCCCAACTGGGAGGACGACCTGGGCGGCGCGGCCGCTTCGCGACATCGCGACCCGAACATGGGTGGTCTGGATTCCCAACAGTACGCCCAGTTCGAATCCAGCTTCCTGGCCTATCTGCCGCGTCTGTGCGAGCACTGCGTGAACCCCACGTGCGTGGCGTCGTGTCCCGAAGGGAGCATCTACAAGCGCGAAGAAGATGGAATCGTGCTGGTGGACCAGGACAAGTGCAAGGGCTGGCGCATGTGTGTGTCTGGATGCCCCTACAAGAAGATCTACTTCAACCACCAGACCGGCAAAGCCGAGAAGTGTCTGTTCTGCTATCCCCGCATCGAGTCCGGACAGCCCACGGTGTGCGCCGAGACTTGTGTGGGACGCATGCGCTACCTGGGCGTGTTGCTCTACGATGCCGACCGCATCGCCGAGGCCGCGTCGGTGGAAGACCCCAAGCGTCTCCTGGATGCCCAACTCTCCATCTTCCTGGATCCCCGGGATCCCGCCGTGATCGCCGCGGCACAGGCAGAAGGCATTCCGGAGTCCTGGCTGGAGGCGGCCAAGAAGAGCCCCGCATGGGAAATGGCTGTCGAGTGGCGGATCGCGCTGCCTTTGCATCCGGAATATCGCACCCTTCCGATGGTCTGGTACGTACCACCGCTTTCGCCACTGCAGGGGAACGCGCAGGCGTCTCGTGACGAGCATGGAGATATCCTGGGAGATGTTTCCGAAGGGCGCATTCCGGTGGAATATCTCGCCAACCTCCTTTCGGCCGGCGACAACGCTCCGGTGGAACGATCCTTGGAAAAACTCCTGGCTCTGCGCCGATGGTCCCGGTTGCGCGGTCGTGGCCAGGAGGCAGGATTTGTCTTCCCTCAAGGAATGGACGCAAAGGTCGCCGAGGCCATGTACCGTCGGCTGGCGATCGCCAACTACGAAGATCGTTTCGTGGTTCCCACCTCCCACGCGGAATACGCCACCGACAGTTTCGGGATGGAAGGGCCGTTGGGACGCGCCGAGGTTCCCGGCTGTTCCTTTTCCGACGGCCAGGGGTGCCAGGGAAGCTCCGCTCCCGCCTTCGGCGGATTCGCTCCGGGCCAAGGAGGGCGTCGATGAGCGCATTGGCCCTGATCGCACGCATTCTGGAGTACCCGGAAGACACCGGCCTGCTGGCGCATCTCGACGAGGCCGCTTCCGAGATCGACGCGGCCGACTTGGCTCCGGCGGCTCGGGAGGGACTTGAGCATTTCCTGGCTTGGGTGAGGCTCACCGATCCCATCGTGGTGCAGGAATCCTACGTGGAATCCGTGGACAGATCCCGTCGCGGATCTCTGCATCTGTTCGAGCACGTCCACGGCGAATCGCGCGAACGAGGCGCGGCCATGATCGACTTGCGCCAGTTCTACGCCGAGCGGGGGTTCGAGATGGCCGCATCCGAACTACCTGATTACCTGCCGGTGGTCCTGGAGTTCGCCTCCCGTGCCCCCGAGGCGGAAAGGATGCGCTTTCTCGCGGAGATCGTTCCGGTGGTGGCGCGCATCCATGCGTTCCATGCCCGTCAGGGATCCCCGTGGGAGCCCGTTCTCGCCGCGGCGCTGGTCGCCTCGGGCGGGACTCTCGAGCTCTCGCGGGCGCAAGTACCCGACAACACCCCCGAGCCGTCCATCGACGAGTTGTGGGCCGAACCCGAGGTCGTCTTTTCCGGCGACTGTTCCACTCCAGCGGGAGATGCGAAGTGAATCGCTCCATCGATCTTCTTCTTTTCGGGATCCTGCCCTATGTGGCCGTGTGCGTGGCCGTGGTCGGTAGCGCCTGGCGCATCCGCAGTGCACCACTGACCTGGAAAACCGGCAGCTCGCAATTGCTCGAGTCGAAGTGGCTGCGCATCGGCAGCATCTTGTTCCACTTCGGCATGGTGAACTTGATGTTCGGCCACCTCGGAGGACTGCTCACTCCGCACGAGGTCTACGAGACCTTCGGTCTCACCACGCCGTTGAAGCAGCGCATCGAAATCGTCATGGGTTTCATCATGGCCCCCGCGGCTTTCGTGGGGGGAGCCATCCTGATCTGGCGCCGACTCGTGGATCCTCGCGTGAAGGCGGCCAGTTCCTGGGGAGACATCCCCCTCTTGGTTGCACTCCTTCTCGAGGTGGGGCTGGGATTCGCCACCATTCCTCGTTCGATGCACCACCTGGATGGATCGATGATGCTCCGGCTCACCGGTTACGTGCAGGGTCTGGTGGTCCTGGATACCTCGGCCTGGCAGGCGATGGCTGAGGTCCCCTGGATCTACAAGCTCCACATGGCCGTGGGTTTCTGCTTTGTTCTGGTGCTTCCGTTCACCCGGCTTGTGCACGTTCTGTCCGGATTGCTGGTGGTGCGGTATCTGGTGCGTCCCTGGCAGGTCGTGCGCAAAGGCGTCTGGAGCCCCCGATGAACGACGTAGAGACGCCCAAAGGCGCCAATCGGGTCATGTGGCTTTCCACGGCCGCATTCACCCTCATGTT
The DNA here is from genome assembly GCA_016699655.1 of Fibrobacterota bacterium. GTDB lineage: Bacteria > Fibrobacterota > Fibrobacteria > UBA5070 > UBA5070 > UBA5070. The sequence continues at coordinate 5,267,755 of CP064986.1, read as the reverse complement.
CGCGGTCTGGTTGCAATTTGGCATCCTCGCCATCCCCATCCGCAAGGAACTGGGGCTGACGGAGATGCAATTTGCCTGGCTCACCTCGATCGCGATCCTCAACGGTTCGATCTGGAGGTTACTGCTGGGCATCTGGGCGGATCGCTTCGGTGCCAAGAAGGTTCTGCTTCTGCTCATGGTGGCCACCGCGGGAGCTTCCTGGGCGGTCAGTCAGGCGCGGACCTTCGAGCATCTGCTCGCGTGCGCCTTTCTGGTGGGGTTGGCGGGCAACTCCTTCAGCGTGGGCGTGGCCTGGAACAGCGCCTGGTTCCCCAAATCCAGGCAAGGGCTCGCCCTGGGATTCTTCGGGGCGGGGAACGTGGGCGCATCGGTGACAAAACTTGTCGGTCCGTTGCTCATCGCCGCGGTCCCCTCGGCCGGGTATTTCGGAGGGGTCATCAGCGGAGGCTGGAGGTTCATTCCCCAGATGTACGTGGGACTGCTTGTGCTGATGATCCTGCTTGTGCTTCTGTTCACTCCCAGTCCGGACCGACGACCTGGTGCTGGGCGGACCTTCGCGCAGATGCTCCAGCCTCTTCGCCACGTGCGGGTCTGGCGATTCAGCCTCTACTACGTGGTGGTGTTCGGCGCCTACGTGGCGCTCAGCGTGTGGCTTCCCAAGTACTACGTGGATGTCTACGGCCTGGAATTGAAGAACGCGGCCTTTCTCACCACCTTGTTCATTTTTCCGGCCAGCTTGCTCCGTCCGCTGGGCGGGTGGCTGGCGGATCGAATTGGAGCCCGGGGCCTGATGTATGGAGTATTCATGGTGCTGGCGGTCTGTTTTTTCGGGCTGTCCCTCCCCTTTGGCCATATCGTCTTCTACGTGCCGGAATCCTACGTGCCGGGAGGCACCATGGCGGCGCTTCCCTTCTCCATGGGCGTGGTGCCCTTCACGATCCTGATTTTCCTGGTAGGTTGCGCCATGGGGATCGGAAAAGCGGCTGTATTCAAGTACGTGCCGGAATATTTCCCGAAGGATGTCGGGGCGGTCGGGGGATTGGTAGGACTGTTGGGTGCTTTGGGGGGATTCTGTTTGCCATTGACCTTCGCGTCCATCGGGTCGCTGACCAAGATCCCGCAGACCACGTTCATGGTTCTCTTTTTGGCCAACGCGGCCTGTTTGGTTTGGCTACACTTGACGGTGTGGAAGATGCTCAATGCCGACCAAGGACCTGGGGCTCGAAGACATTTCTGAGTCTGCCATGCTAGATCTCGGCCACGAATCGCGATCGATCCGCGGGCAGTCCATCACGGACTCCCATGGGAGGGTATTTCGGAAGCTGCGGATTTCCGTGACGGAAGCCTGCCAGTTCCGGTGTTTCTACTGCATGCCCCACGCCAGCCCCCCGTCATGCGTCCCGGCCATCTGGACGCCCAAGGTTTCGCTCGCATCGCGCATGCACTGGTGGGCGCGGGGGTCTGCGATCTTCGCGTCACCGGCGGAGAGCCCACCTTGCGCCCTGACCTGGACGAGATCCTGATCGCGCTCGGAGAAGTCGGTGGAACCAGGCTGTCGATCACCTCAAACGGACAATTTTTGCCCAAGCATTTTCCGGCCTTGCACCAAAGTGGTGTGCGGACCCTCAACATCAGCCTCGATTCTCTGCGGCCGGATTCGTTCAAGGCGATCACCGGCCGCAGGTTGGAGCCCGTGTTGGAAGCGGTGCACGCCGCCGTGGCCGATGGCTTTTCCGTGAAGGTCAATTGCGTGGTGAGCCGCGGGCGAAACGACGACGAAGTCCACGCTTTCGCCGAGTTCGCCCAACGCACCGGTGTGGAGGTGCGGTTTCTGGAACTGATGAAGATCGGACCGGGAGCGGTCGATCACACCCGGGACTTCGTGTCGGCGGCCGAGGTGGAATCCAGACTCGCAACGGGGTTCGGTTGGGTGCCGCTTGCGCGAGGAGTGGACGAAACCGCCTATCGCATCCAGCTGGAGGGCGGAGGGCGGATCGGTTTCATCGCCTCGGAGTCCAAACCGTTTTGTGGTGGTTGTTCGCGACTTCGCTTGTCGGTGCGGGGCGAACTTCGCTCGTGTCTGATGCGCGACGATCGCGTGCCTTTGGCTGGTCTGGATGCGGAGGGAATCGTGGCGGCTTCCGCCCTGGCTTTTTCCGCCAAACCCATCCATCGCATCGAGAGCGTCAGTCAGGCCATGCACCAGATCGGCGGCTGAGCTATTTGCGGCCGACGAGTTCGAGGGCATCCCATTGGCACTCTTCGCGGAGCTTCCAAAGTTCGGTCTCCAGACGGAATTCGACCAGGGACTTGTCGGCGGCAAGCAGATGGGATTCCATCCACCGCCCCAACGAATCGAGTTCGGAATCCTCGATGGGCTGGCCTTCCAACGCATCGGACCCGATCCGCGTCATGTGAGCCAAGATCCGCTCGTGGTCCAACTCGTGCAAACGATGGTCGGGGAAAGAGTCCTCGACCATCATTTGCGATTCCAAGCCAAAGTGCGATCGGAACTCTTCCAAAAGCTCCAGCCAAGGGTGGGCTCTTGAAAGAGTTGGCAAGCGACGGATTTCCTCCCGCATGGAAGCCATCCGCTCGTGCTGATCGTCCAATTCGTCGACCCCCAGCCGAGGCAGGGGTTTCCCGTTCATGCCTCTGCCAATTTTTGTTCTAGGCGGCGAATCAGCGGATGGAGAACCTCGTTTTCCAGGTGGATATGAGCGCGGGTGTTGGAATCCAATTGTTTGAGCGCATCCCAAGCGGCCCGCCAGGTGTTGCATGCTTCCTGGGGAGGCACGAACCCATCGGTCAGATCCTTGAGATCTTCCAGGTACCCACCGACCACCTTGTGCTCCGCTTCCATGCCCGACACGGGGCCTTCCAGGGTCGGAACCGGACCGTGGCACGCAAGCGTGATCTCGCCGTGGCTTTCCAGATGCAAGGCGGAAGGGAACAGGATGATCTCCTCCTTCTGCAGATGGGGCTCGATGTCTTCCCGCAGGGCACGGAAGACCCGCAGGACTTCATGCACCTGCTTGTGTCCCTCGCCGTGTACGCGGGCGACCTTTTCACACAGAGCGTCCATGCGTGGAAGTTCCGCCTTCAGCCAGTCGTGATGAGCCACTAGGATGTGGTCGATCAGCTCTTTGACCGAAGCCTTTGTCCAGTCGCGGTCGTCCGCTTGCAGGGGCTGAGCTTCGAGTTCATGGATCAGCTGCTCCAGCGAAACACTGGCCTTCTTGCAGGCATTCGCCAGGGAGTCATGTCCGCCGCAGCAGTAATCGATTCCGAAGCGCTCGAACACCTTGGAGCGCGAAGGATGTGTGGCCACTAGGGAGCCAACCGTCGTGTCTGCGTGCATCAGGATTTCCTTTGGTTCGTGTACGATGGAACATAAATAAATAACGACAGGTACACAATAGGTGTCTGAGATTAATTCGCTGTCTTAGATTGTATGCATGCAAGGAACGATCGATACCCTGTCTGTATCCCAGAAGCGTCTGACGCATGTCGATGATCGGGGGGCACCTTGCATGGTCGATGTTGGAGAGCGCGAGCAGACCCGACGCGAGGCGACCGCACACGCGGAGATCGTTTTGCCTCAGGCGGTGGTGGCGCTTTCTCGCGATGGCGAGATTTTCGCTTCCAAGGGGCCGGTCTTCGCGACAGCCATCGTGGCGGGAACCCAAGCGGTCAAACGCACCGCCGATCTCATCCCGTTTTGCCATCCACTTCTGTTGGATTCCATCCGCATTGCCTGCAGGTTGGAAGGAAGCCTCGCGCGCATCGAGTGCACTGTCGCCTGCACGGGTCGCACGGGTGTGGAGATGGAAGCCCTGACCGGTGCCTCGGTGGCCGCCTTGACAGTTTACGACATGTGCAAGGCCTTGGATCTGGGGATCGAGATCCGGTCGGTGAGGTTGATGGCCAAATCCGGTGGGCGCCGCAATTTCGGGAGCTCGGAATGATCGCCCCGTTGGATGCGCTGATCTTGGCCGGTGGAGCCTCGCGCCGCATGGGATCGGACAAGGCGCTCCTGGAATGGGAGGGAAGGCCGGCCACCCTGCGATTGCGGGAACTTCTTTCCGGGTTCGTCGAGCGCGTCCGGCTGTCCCGCGCGGTCGGACAAGAATTGCCAGAAGGGTGGAGCGAGTCCGATGCGGTCCGCGACCGGGAGATCGCTGCCGGACCTCTGCGGGGCATCCTCTCCGCCCTGGCCGCCCATCCTGGACGGGCGTTTTTGGTGGTGGCGGTGGACCAACCTCTGCTGGATACCTCCATGCTGGCAAGCCTGGTGGATGCTCGCGACCCGGGTCTTGGCGCGACGTGCTTCCTGGACAGCGACGGATCGCTTCCCGACCCCATGTGCGCCATCTACGAACCGTCGTTTTCCGACGCCGCCTCGCCTTGGCTTTCCCATGGCAAGGGCTGTCCGCGCAAGGTCCTGCTGAACTCGCCCGTGAAGGTCCTGCCATCGCCCGGCATCCGTCTGAAGGACGCCGATTCGCCGCAAGACCAAGCGGAGATCGTCCGCTGGATGGAAGGGCGCCAGGTCACCCTGGAGCATTTCGCCCTCCTTTGCGATCTTGCGAAAGTTCCGTCAGAAACTGTCTCAACCCGTGCCGTCGACCTGACGGGATTGTGGCGGGAGACCGCCGATCGGCTCGCGATCGGATTTCCGATGGACTCCTTCCGTCCGGTGCGCAACGACGCCTTCGCGGAATGGTCGGATTCCTTTGCTGCGGGCGACAGGATCTCGTTTCTCCCGCCGGTTTCCGGAGGCTGAATGCGATTTCGACTTTCCACCACCGACATCAATCCTCAAGATCTTTCCGCCCAATTGCGGCACGCTTCCAGCGGGGGATTCGTTTCCTTCGAAGGCTGGGTGCGCGACCACCATCTGGGGCGCGCCGTGGAGAAACTCTTCTACCAGGCCCATCCAGTGCTTGCTCTCCAGGAAGGGGATCGGATCGTTTCCGAGGCTTTGGAAAGGTTCGGGATCCGCAACGCCTTGTGCGTCCATCGGGTCGGTGATCTGGGTATCGGTGGCATCGCCGTGTGGATCGGGGTGGCCAGCGACCATCGCGCCGAGGCGTTCGATGCGTGCCGATGGATCATCGACGAGGTGAAGGCGACGGTCCCCATCTGGAAGCGCGAGTGGTTCGCGGATGGAACGGTGGAATGGGTGGGCTGCGAGAGATGCGCCCGTGCGGGCGACGCCCATCGAACGGAAGCGACCACGGCCCGTTCCCACGCACACGAAAATTGTCAACACTAGGAGATCTCCGCATGGACACCTTGTTCGGATTCGAAGAATCCTTGGCCAAGAGTCTCGGCTGCATTCCCATGGCGGTTCGGCTGAAGCTGGATCTCGTCGGGATCAAACTCTCGCTTTCGCAGTGGACGTCCCTGCCGGTGGACACCCGGCGCACGCTCCTGGAAGCACCGGTGGGGACCGATCCTGCCGCGTGGGAGCGGCTTCTCGCCGACGGGCTCCACGATCGCGCGGAGGAACTTCGCCGCCTGCCGCTGGATGCCTCGCCGGAGTGGGCTGATGCCGGGGTCGTTCCCTCGCAGGTCAGCGAGCAATGCAAGGCCCATGGCGTGGACCTTCCTCTGGCGAAATGGGCATCGATGCCGGACCTTGCGCGTTTTGCCCTGTGCAAGCTGTCGCGATCCGGCCACGAGAACAAGAATTTTCCGGCCGCCGCGAAGGAGTTCGGATTGTGACGGGAAAGTCAAAGGCGATCCCTGTCTCGGAGGCCTCGGCGATCATTCTGAGCCAGGGTTCCATGATGCCATCCGAGGTCGCTTCCAGCCGTGCGGGCGGAATCGTCGCGAATACCGTGCTTGCGGACCGTCCGCATCCTCCGTTCGATCGCGTGGCGATGGACGGCATCGCGATCCGATTCGCGGACATGGGTCAAATTCTGTTCACCGAAGAGGGGTTCGCCCCTGCCGGGGCTCCTGCCGCGATGCTCGGCCAAGCTCAAGGATCTTGCCTGCGCGTGGCCACGGGGGCGGTCCTGCCGATCGGCGCGGACACGGTGATCCCGGTGGAACACCTGCGGAGCGCGGGGGAGCGTCGATGGGCGGTGGAGCGTGCTCCGGTGCCGGGCGCCAATGTCCATCGCAAGGCAGCGGATCTCGCGCAAGGGACGCCGGTCCTCACCAAGGGCATGCGCTTGGGGCCTTGCGAAGCGGGCGCGGCTGCGACCTTCGGCGAGTTTCCCTCTGTTGTGGCCAGGCTCCCCCGGATCGCGCTGGTTTGCACTGGTGACGAAATCGTCCCACCCTCGCAAACGCCACCACCGCATGGCATCCGCGCGTCCCACCCGGCGTGCTTGGGGACGGCTCTCGCCTTGGCGGGGTTTCCCGTGTCTTACGAGGCGCTGGTATCCGATGCCCCCGGAGATCTGGTCAATCGCCTTCGGGGCTTGACGGAATACGACCTCATTCTCTGCACGGGTGGCGTGTCGGTGGGGGAACGGGATCTGGTCCCGGACGCGTTGGAAGCGGCAGGCTTCCGGAAGGTGTTCCACGGCGTGCAGATGAAGCCCGGAAAGCCGCTGTGGTTTGGTGTGGCGGAGGATGGCCGTACGGCCTTTGGATTGCCGGGCAATCCGGTTTCCGCCTTGGTCTCGTTGGTCCGCTTCGTTCTCCCGCACCTGCGCTACCGCAGTGGGGACCGACTGCCGGACCCATTTTTGCGCTTTGCCACCGAACCTTTGGCCCCGGACCCTTTCCGGACCCGCTTTTTGCCATGCGTTCTCGTAGACCAACCCGCAGGAACGCGGGTCCAGCTCGTGAAATCGGGCGGATCCGGCGACCTGCCAGCTTTGGTGGGCACCGATGGCTTCGTGGAGGTGCCCCCTGGCGATGTTCCTGCCGCCCTCGCTTTCCGTCGCTGGGGTTGAAGCGTCGGTCTTGGGGGAGCCTGGTAGGCATCGGCTGTGCGGAGAGCTACCGTTAGCGCATCGAGTTCTCTCCACGCGCCTGACCGGAGACCCCCATGCGTCGATTCCTCTCGCTGATCTTTTTGGCCACCACCGCCTTCGCCGCTTCCGCCGTGGTGCCGGATCCCTTGCGGCCCTGGGTCCCCTGGGTGCTTCGCGACGCTGGTGACAAATTGTGTCCCACGGGCGACGGCGACGGGGTGCGTACGGTCGAAGTGTCCGATTCCGCGAGCGATACGGTGGTGGTGCAGGTTGTCCAGGAACGGCGCTGCCTGGCGGTCTCCGAAATCGCCCTGATGGTGGACAAGGAGGGGAGCGACTTTCGCATGTCCGGATGGCGTTGGACGGAAGGATCCGTCCATCTTCCCCATGCGACCGATGTGAGGGTGGTCTCCGTCCGCCAAGCCGGCAAGCCCGTGGCGGTGCTTTCCGACGAAGCCGGTCAGCCCCATGTGGTGGTGGCTCCGGGACCGTTTCGCATCGAAGGGCGGTTGGCCTGGAAGGAAGTTCCCCACGAGGTGGTTTTTCCCGGCGAGGCGGCCTTGGTCACGGTGCGCCGCGATGGGAAAGTCGTGGATCCAGGTCCGGACCGCGGGCGCTGGAAGCTCCAGGGCGACGAATCCGGTCGTGCCAAGATGGACTCGTCCGACGCGGTGAAGATCCGGGTGTTCAGGACGTTCACCGACGGGGTTCCATTTTCCGTCAAGACCAGGTTGTTGCTGGATGTTTCGGGGAAGCAGCGCTCCTTGGTCCTGAGGTCGGTGGTTCTGGCCGGATCGATTCCCACCCGGATGGAGAGCGATTTGCCGGTTCGGCTGGATCCCGATGGAACATTGGAGATCGCCGTGCGGCCGGGAAGCCACGAACTGGAATTGGAAGCGCTCTGGTTTTCGCCTCCCCAGCGCGTGGTGGCTCCGACCGACAGCGCCCCGTGGCCGCAGGCGGAAATCTGGAGCTTCCTCTCCGCCCCCGGCGAACGCACCATCGAGCTTTCCGGCGGCATGGCCGTGGACGCGAGCCAGGCGGGAGCGGCAAGTGCCGATGCCCACCTTCCCTCGCGGCGTCTGGCCGACGGCGAGGCGATGGAATTCCACGAGATCCTGCGGGGCGATCCGCGGACGGATTCCGTCAAGTCCAGCTGCGAGCGCGAAGTCTGGGTGGATTTTTCCGGAAAGGGCATGGTCTTCCGCGACAAATTGACCTCGCATCTGAACCGGCCCCTGCGGCTTTCGGTCGCGCCTCCGTATCGACTGGGTTCGGCCAGCCACCAAGGCCAGGGGATCGCCCTCACGTCGATCACCGGCGCCGACCAGGGATTTCCGGTGGAAGGCGAAGGCAGCATCACCCTGGTTTCGCGAGCGGAAAGCGCGCTATGGAAGGCGCTTCCGGTCAGTCCGGTGGGCTGGCCCTTGGATGAGTCGAAGCTCCAGATCCATCTGGGCCCCGGATGGCGGCTGCTGGCCGTGCCGGGTGCGAGCCTCACGGAAGGGACCTGGGCTGGCAAGTGGGATCTGTGGAAGATCTTCGTGGTGGTCCTGGTGGTTTCCCTGGTGGTCCGACTGGTTTCGAAGACCGCAGCGGTGCTCGCCCTGGTGGGACTTGGATTGGGTTGCCACGATGGGGTTCCTTTCATCGCCTGGATCGCTTTCCTGGTGGCGCTAGCCTTGCACTTGGCGATCGCCGAGCGTTGGCCGGATCGGGTCGCGAGCAAGGTGGCGATGGTGTTCGTCGGGATCTGCTCGGTGGTTTTGCTGGTGGTCCAATTGGTCTTCCTGGGATCCCAGATGCGGTTGGTGGCCCATCCGGAGCTCGCCGTGCCTGGACGCGAGTACACCCTCCATTGGGAGCCGGGCTCGATGGATCGACTGGAAGAGTCCAGGGAAGAGGTTCGCAGCTCCCGGTCCTACTCCTCCAAGCAGGGGAAAGGCATCACAGACGAACTCGCGGATGTGCTTGCCGGCAACATGTCGTATCGCCAGAACGGTTCCTTGGTCATGAACCAGCAGCGAAACGACGTGATGTCGGAGGTCATGACGGCCCCGCAGACGTTTTCTGTCCAAGACGAGGACCCCAACCTGTTCGCTGGCGTGGACCCGGGCCAGGGGGTTCCACAATGGTCCCCCGAGGCGGGATCGGCGCAATGGCCGGGGTTTGTGCGCGCAGACCAATCGTTTCGGATCCTGGCGCTCGCTCCGGGGTGGATGCGGCTTTGGCGGATCCTCGCGGTGCTTGCCACCACGATTTCCATCGGGTACTGCCTGCGCAAGGCGTTCCCGGCCGGGACGAGCCGGATGGGGCGCGTGGTCTTCGCGCGTGCAACGACCGCGCTGATCGTGCTGGCCGCCGCAGGCGCCTCGCGTGCGGAAATTCCCACCAGCCAGGTGCTGGACCAGCTTCGCGAGGAACTCCTCCGCCCTCCGGTCTGCGGCGAACAGTGCGCGGCCTTGGGTGAAGCGCGGCTTCGGATGGATGGATCGCGCGCCGTGCTGGAGCTCGATGTCCAGGCGCACGCCAAAGGAAGGGTGCGTCTGCCTCGGCCGCAGTGGTTGCAGGTTTCCCTCCAGGTGCCCCGCGGTGTGGCGGGCGGGGGGAAGGAATCCGACCTGGCCTGGGTGGAGCCGGGATTCCAGACCATCCGCATGGAAGGTCTCGTGGAGACCGACGAACTGCTCGTGCGCTTCCCCGACCCCACGCGAGGAATCCAGGTGGTGGCACCCGGATGGACGGTGGTGTCCACCCAGGACGACGCGATCCACCTCCAGCGCACCGCCCAGTCGGGGGAATCGGTCGACGGACCCAAGTCGGGAGCGGAGCGTCGGCTGGCGGACCCGCCCTCCATCCGCCGCCAATTCCAGTTCGGACGGGAATGGACTGTGACAACATCTGTCAGTCGGCGCGGGACCTCCGGTTCGGTCGCCGTGGCGATCCCGCTTCTGGCGGGAGAGACGCCGTTGGATCCGGTGGTCCAGCGCGAGGGCAAGGTCCAGGCCGTGATCGCACCGGGTTCGGAGCGGGTCGAATGGAAGTCGCGGCTTCCGGTTTCGCCCAGGCTCCTTTTGCGCGCAGGGACCCCGGGAGTGGCCAGCGAGCGTTGGTTGGTCCAATCCTCCGTGCGGTGGCATCTGGTGCATCGGGGATTGGCACCGGTGGAATCCAAGATCCTGGAGTGGGCGCCGCGCCCCGGCGATTCCCTGGAGATTCTCTTCCAGTCGCCAAAACCTGTCTTAGGTGCCGGGGTGCTGGTGGAATCCTCGCGGCTCAAGCTTTCCGGCGAGGATTTGAACGAATGCCAACTGGACCTGGTGGTGGCCACTGCGGTGGGAGATTCCTTCCGCATCGCTCTTCCCCCAGGCGCCAACATCCGATCGCTGGAAGTGGGTTCGAGCGCCTTGCCACCTACCTACGACGCCAAGGGGCGCCTGCGACTGGAGCTGCGACCGGGATCCAATACCATCCACCTCGTGTGGGTCGGCAAATCCAATGGCGGGATCTTCCGGCGTGCGCCCCAGGTGGTGCTTTCCGCTGCAGGGGTGGATGCCACCATGGAATTCCCCAACGAGGAACGGGGATGGATCCTCGCCATGGGTGGTCCTGGCGATGGACCGGCGGTGCTTTGGTGGGGATTGGTCGCGGCTTTGGCGGTGTTGGCCTGGCTGCTTTCGCGATTGCCTGGAAAACCGCTGGGGTTCTGGAGTTGGTTTCTGCTCCTGTTCGGCACCAGCACCGTGGGCAACTGGGTGGTCTGGCCGTTCGTGGTGTGGGTGGTGGCGGTGGTGGCGCGCCGATTCCTGGATCCGAGCAAGATCTCCAAGGAGGTCTTCAATCTGCTCCAGGTGCTGTTGGGCGGACTTTCCGTGGTCGCCTTTGTGGTGCTTCTTAGCGCCATTCCGGTGGGACTTCTAGGAAATCCGGATTCGGGTGTGGCCGGGGGGCAAGGGTCTCTGGGGTGGTACGTGGACCGGTTCCAAGGGGAGCTGCCGCGGCCATGGATGGTGGTGGTGCCGTTGTTGGCCTGGAAAGCATTGCTTCTGTGCTGGTCGCTGTGGCTGGTGAAGAGTCTTTTGCGCTGGGTGCCATGGGGATGGGAGTCCTTCACCATGGGTTCGGTGTGGCTGGCCGGCACCCGAAAAGCCTCCCCCTCGGCCCAGCCGACCGTTGGAAGCGACCAGCGAACAACTCCGTCCAAACCCGATTGATCTCCAAGGGCCATTCCATGAGGCTTGCCGGAGGGGACTGTTGAGCTACACTTCCTCGGTGTCCTGATCGACGATCCCCGTTGGTCGGATCCGAGGAGATGCCGCATGTTGTCCCGCCGGTTCTTGCTGCTCTTGCTTTCCATACCCTTGTTCTTCTTGCCCAGCTCGTGCAGGAAGTCCGCCTTCAAGCCTCTGACGCCTCAAGAAGAAGAGGCCGTCTCCAAGGTGCTCGAGTGGACCACGGAAGGGGCCGTCGGGTCGCGCGGTCCGCTGGAAATCCGCTTCAAACAAGACTGGGCTGCCGACGACGAGGTGGGCAAGGAGGCTCCTTCCAAGTGGCTGAGCATCGATCCAGGCGTGAAGGGACGTTTGTTCTGGAAGGACCACCGCACGTTGCGCATGGAAATTTCAGAGGACCTGGACCCGAAGGAACTGTATCTGGCCAAATTGGATCTGTCGGCCATCACAGGGCAGAAGGACCTTCCCGACTACCGGTTCTGGTTCGCTCCGGCGCCGCGCAATGTGGATCTCGAACCCCAATCCTTCTCGAAGGCACCGGACGGATCATGGACACTTTCTGTCAGAGTCCAGTTCAGTTCGCAGCCTTCCGGGGATTCCACGAGCTGGTTCGAGGTTTCCCAGTCCGGCACCAAGCCCGCGTTCAAGTGGAACGCGTCCGGGGCGCAGGACGGGTCGGGCGTGTTGGAGATCTCTGGCATCCAACGCAACGGACAGCTGGTGGAAGTCGTGGTCGCCGCCAAGCAAGCGGGCTTGCCGGAAAACGAACAGATCCAATTCCAGATTCCGTCCGGCGACGAACCGGGGATCCTTTCGGCGACACCCTGGAACGGCGAGAACCGCATGGGGTTCGAAGTTTTCGTCTCGGACGCATTGGCTTCCGTGGAAGAGATCCAGGGCTTCGTCAAGGTGGGCAAAACCGGAAAGAAATTGCAGTTGAGCGTTTCCGGTAACATGCTCCGGGCCACCTTCGAGCCCACTTTCGGGGAAACGCAACTGACCATCGAACGCGGCCTTCCGGTGCAAAACGGTCGCCGACTGGCCCAGGAGTTCACCCAGACCCACAACTTCAAGGATTTGAAGCCATCCCTTTCCTGGACAGGAAACGGAATCATCCTGCCTTCGGAAGGTGAGAACAAGGTCCACTTCGAGACCATGAACCTGGGACGCATGCGGGTGATCGTGCGCCGCATGCGCGTGGAAAACATTCCCGAGCATCTCTCCGATCGCACTCTGGAACAAACCGCCAACGACTACGGACGCCGCCGACTGGGTGAAGAGGTTTGGAATCGCGTCATCCAGCTGGGTGCCAAGCGCAACCAGACGTTTTCCGGAACGTTGGATCTGGGTCGGATTCTGCAGACCGGTCCGGGATTGTACTCGATTTCCATGGAGCCGATCCGCGAGGGAATGCTGTATTCCTGCTCCGATCAACCCGTGGAAAAGAAACCCCGTGTGATCGGCGAGGCGCAGCGGCCGGAAGGGGAAGGCTCGGACGAATCCGAGGGTGAAGACGGATCTTCCGGCTACGAAGGTGGTGAGGAATACGACGGTTACGACGGGGAGAGCTACAACTACGCCGACCGGGAAAATCCCTGCAAGTCGTCCTATTGGCATTACAACGGCTCGCAGAACGCGACCCGCAATGTCCTGGTCTCGGACCTTGGCCTCATCGCGACGCGCGATCAGGACGGCCGGCTCAATCTGACGGCGCACGACCTGCTTTCCACGGATCCTTGGAATGGCGTGGAGATCGAGGCCTTGGCCAACAACGATCGGGTCCTCGCTTCGGGTTCGACCGACGGTGATGGCATGCTGGAGCTGACAGGTGCCTCGAAGGCCTTCGTGCTCCACGCCAAGGCCAAGAAGGGAGGCCTCGAACACCACGCATGGCTCCGCCTGGAGGAGGGCGAGGCCCGCAACCTGTCGAAATTCGACGTCGGCGGAGAGTCCAGCCAGGAGGGGATCCGCATTTTCCTGTATGGCGAACGCGGCGTGTGGCGTCCGGGCGATTCGTTGTACCTGGGCGCGATTGTCCGTGGCGAAGACCACAAGGCGATCGACCGTCTGCCCTTGAAATGGATCCTGCGCGATCCGCGCGGCAAGGTGGTGTCCACTTCCGTCCAGCGTGCCGCGGTGGATGGTCACTTCGGTTGGCGGACCGCCACGCGTGCGGAAGATCCCACCGGCCGCTGGTCGGTGACGGTGGAAGCAGGTCCTGCGGTGCAAACCATGGGCTTGCAAGTGGAAACCGTGCGACCCAACCGGTTGAAGATCGAGATCCCGGCCACGGAAGTGACCGCGGACAAGGACGTGGAGCTCAAATCGCATTGGTTGTCGGGAGGGTCGGCGGCGGGTCTCAACGGCAAGGTGGAAGTCGCGTTCCTGCCGCGTTCGTTCTCCCCCAAGGGATTGGAAGGGTACACGTTCGTCAATCCCACCGAGCCCAATGGGCGGGAGGAGGAATCCATCGCCTGGGAAGGCGCTCTGGATGCGGCGGGATCGGCGCGGTTTCGCGTCAACGTGCCCACCGACATCGGACGCAATCCCATGTCCGTGGTCATGCGCACCCGCGTGTTCGAACAGGGCGGGCAGCCCAGCATCGATCGGGTGACCCTACCCTATTGGCCCTGCGTTCGCTACACGGGCGTGCGGATCCGCACCGAATGGGGCGCCGTCAACAAGCCGTTGGAGGTGGATCTGGCATCCGCAGATCGCGCGGGCAAGCCCGTGGTTGGACAGAATCTGCATGTGGAGGTGTACGCCAACGGCAAGTACTGGTGGTGGGAGACCGGCGAGCGGTTCCGCAGCTTCCTGACCCGCAACGCGACCCGCAAGGTCGCCGACCTGCGCGGCAAGTCGGGGGCGGCCATCAGCTTTGTACCGGATTCTGTCGGGCAATATCTGGTGATCGTGACCGACGAGGCGACGGGGCATTCGGCCGGGACGGACGTGTACGTGTCCACCAACGGCCTGCCGACGCCCATGGAGGGCGAAGAATCCTCGCCGGCGCGTCTTCGGCTGTCGGTGGAGAAGGACACCGTCGAGCCTGGAGGGAAGATCGAGGTCTCCTTCCCCGGAGCCATCGAGGGACGTGCGCTCGTGCAGCTGATGCGCGGGCGGCGGGTGCTCCAGTCGGAATGGGTGAAGACCAAAGGCGAGTTGGTGCGGTGGAGCGCCAAGGCCACGCAGGAGATGATGCCCGGCGTGTACGTGCAGGTCACGCAGGTGCAGAAGTGGCCACCGTCGTCCGATCGCCCTCTGCGCATGTGGGGTGTGGCTGGGGTGGCGGTGATCGATCCGCTCTCGCGCCTGAAACCCACGATCAGCATGCCGGAACGGCTCCAGCCGGAGACCAAGGTCAAGGTGCATCTGGCGGAAGAGAACAAACGCCCGATGCAGGCGATGCTGATGATCGTGGACGAAGGACTGCTGGACCTCACACGGTTCAAGACGCCCCAACCCTGGAAAGCATTCCACGGCAAGGAGCCGTTGGAAGTCCAGACCTGGGACATGCATGACCTGGTGATGGCGGCTTGGGGTGGTCGCTCCGATCGCATGTTCGCGGTGGGCGGCGGCGGTGGGGAAGAAGAGCGGAAAAAAGAGGCAGCCAAAGCCAATCCATTCCGCCCCATGGTGGTGGTGGTGGGTCCGGTGGAGGTTCCCAAGGGCGGCAAGGACATCGAGATCGAAATCCCGCGCTACACCGGATCGGTGCGCGCGATGGTGGTGGCCGTCTCGCAAGCGGCGTATGGAGCGGCGGAAAAAACCGTCCAAGTCAAGTCGCCGGTCATGGCTCTGTTGACCGTGCCTCGCGGCATGAGCCCGGGTGATCGCGCCGATGTACCGGTGACCATCTTCTCGGAGAAGGCAGGGCCTGTCAAGGTGAAGCTGACTCTGGACGGGCCGGCGAGCATCGAGGGTCCCGCTGCGAAGACGGTCCAGTTCGCCGCCCCCGGCGACCAGATCGTGACGTTTTCCGTCAAGGCCTCCGGCGGCACCGGGCAAGTTGGTGTGCACGTCGTCGCCGAAGCTGCCCACGGCACGGCCAAGGTGGACGAACCGTTGCAGGTGCGTCTGCCGGGTGAGCCCCGCGCGTTGGTCCAGTGGGGATCCCCGTTGGCGGGCCAGGTGTGGTCCGTTCCCTTCGAGTCCTACGGCGCCGACGGTTCGCGCAAGGCGCGATTGGAGCTTTCGTCCGTGGGATTGGTGGGCATGGAGCAGCGCCTGGACGAGCTCGTGCACTACCCGCACGGCTGCCTGGAACAGACAATTTCCGCAGCGCTCCCCCAGGTGTTCCTGGGCGATCTGATGCCCTGGGCGGATCCCGCCCGGATCAAGCAGGCCAACCAGAACGTGGACATCGCCATCGACAAGCTTCAGCGCTTCCAGTTGCCCTCCGGCGCTTTCACGCTGTGGCCTGGCGAGGGCGCTCCGTACGAATGGGGGACCATTTGGGCGGGTCGGTTCTTCCTGGCTTCCAAGGCCGCCGGTCACACCGTGCCTCAGGCCATGTGGGACGCGTACCTGCGTCATCTGGGCGAGGCGGTTTCCCGCTGGAGCCCGGGCGTGTATGCCCACGATCGTGGCGATACGCTCGCGCAGGTGGTTCGCTTGGACATCCTCGCGCAGGCCAATCGCCCGGACCTGGGCCGGATGAACGTGTTGCGGGCCGCACCGATGTCCGACCTGCCGCGCTGGATTCTGGCGGGTGCGTACGCGTCGGCGGGGCGCAAGGATGTGGCCACGCAGATCGCCGCCAAGGCCGGGGTGTCGGTGTCGTCGTCGCGTTCGCTGTCTTCCTGGTTGTGGTCGGATGTGCGCGACCAAGCCTTCATCCTGGAGGCCATGGTGCGGATGGGCGAAACCCAACGCTCCGGACCGATGGCCTCCTCGCTGCGCGAGCAGATCCGGTCCAGCCGTTGGCTTTCCACGCAAGAAACAGGAGCCATGCTCTGGGCTCTATCCCGCTGGGTCAGCGCTCGCGGTGGGGCCGGGAACTTCCAGGCGCGTTGGCGTACGGGGGGCGGCGAATGGAAAACCGTATCCGGTGCTCGCGGCAGCATTTCCATCGATGTGCCGGACAAGGCCCAAGGGCCCATCGAGGTGGAAAATTCCGGCAAGGGCGCTTTGGAGGCGCTCTTCACCCGGATCGGCATCGATCCTCCCGGAACCCCGCCTCCGCCGGCCAATGGACTCACCTTGGACGTGCAATACGTGGATGCCGATGGCGCCACGGTGAATCCCGCCAGCTTGCCGAGAGGTGCTGATTTCGTCATCAAGGCCACCGTGAAAAACACCACCGGCGACTACCTGGACAACCTCGCGCTGATCCAGGTGTTCCCTGGCGGATGGGAGTTGCGAAACGAGGCCATGGAGGGGGCTCAAGGGCCGGCCAAGGACGCGGCACGGCGTGTGGATTTCCGCGATGACCGCGTGTTCCACTACTTCGCGTTGGGCGCAGGCAGATCCGTGACCTTCCAGGTGGGGGCCCGGGCGAGCTACTCCGGGACCTTCCTGCGTCCGGGCGCATTCGCCTCGGCGATGTACGATGGCAGCATCCAAGCCGCCACCGCATCCTCGCAGGCGGTGGTGACGCCGTAGTTTCCGGGGATGGCATAGGGCGTCATTAGCTAGGTTTGACGCCCTATGCCCACCAACATCGATCCTCTCCGCGCCGAAGGCTGTCTCCTTGGTCTCGCATCCGGCAACGCCTTGGGGCAGCCCTTCGAGGACATGTTCCCTTTCGAAGTCATCTACGAGAAAAGCGGCGGCCGGATCCGGTTCATCGATCCGGAAGAAGCCTCCAGGCCTTGGGATGACGAGACCGCCCAGGCGATGATCGTGGCCGAGCTGTTGGCCAAAGGTCCCTGGACCCTGCACGCCTTGGGACAGAAATTGGTCGCCTGGCGCAAGGACAACGGGCGTGGCATCAAGACGCTGGTGGATCGGGTGCTGGACGACATCGACGGCGAAGTGCCGGTGGAAGAAGCCAGCGAAGACGCGTTCACCCGGTTGGGGCGCAACTGGAGCGCCACCAACCAGGGACTGGTCCGGTCCATTCCGGTGGCCTTGGCCCATGCCCACGATCCTCGGCTCCTCGTTTCGAAAACGGCCACGGCTTGCCAGGTCACGCACTGGAACCCGCTGTGCGTCTGGTCCGCAACCGCCTTGAACCTCGCGTTGGCGACGGTGCTTCGCGACGAACCGTTGCATCTGTCCGCCTTGGCCGAGGAACTCAAGGTCCTGGGGGCAACAGAAACTGTCTGCGATTCGGTCCGCGGTGCGCGTGTGAAACTTTCCATGTTCGAGCTGGACGGCAAGGCCAAGGCCTACACGATCAAGGCCATGCAAGTGGGCCTCTGGGCGCTTTCGCAGGATGAGGCGCCGGTGGACGAGCTTGTGGAGAAGGTGATCTTCGCGGGCGGCGACACGGGTGCCAACGCCTCCGTGGCCGGCGCGTGCCTGGGCGCGCGTTGGGGCCGCGCGGCGTTACCGGTGGCGTGGGTGGAAAGACTGCGTCAGCCGGAGGTGATCGCGGCGGCGGGGCGGGCTTTAGCCTCGCTTTGATTTGATCGGCTGCGCCGGGCTTTTTCTCGGCTCCCGCCGAGGGACCAGGGCGGCCTGGATGCCGTTTTCCGGGTGCGTCGGCACCCGGCCCCCGACCAAGGGGCCGAGCGCGCGGCCCCTTGGATCCCGCGCGCCGGGGGACTCGAACTGGAACGGCCATGCCAGCCCCGCCACGGTAGGGACGCAAAATTTTGCGTCCGTGCTGTGGTGAGGGCATCAGGGTCGCGATCGATATCGCCGGATCCATTGGCCGTTCCAATACCCGAGCCCCCCGGACCCCCGCCAGTTTTTGTCTGATGCAGGTGCGAATGGATCTTAGTAACGGAAAGATTATGTAGACAGAATCTGGCACTCGATGATCGGAAGCCTCCGGGGCAGACGAGGAATCACTCCTGCTCCGCCTGCTCCGGCTCCGCCTTGACGATTGTCCTTCCTAGGATTTTTTCGGCTTTTCGCAGGACCATGGCCAGGGCGGCGCTTTGGAAGAGGACGCTGCCGAAAATGGCCACCATGGCGGGGCCGGTCATGAATCCGATTCCGAAAAGGGCTATGACTTGACCAGGATTCCTGTTGTCTCCTCCCGGAAGCAGTCCTCCCCCGAGGACCGAGACCGGAATTGCGCCCCACATGATCGTTTTGATCAGGGGGTTGCCTTCCAGGTTGAGTTTGTCCAACAGCGGCAGGGAGTGCTTGCTGTATTTCTGGTAGATCCACCGGGATTCTTCCAAATCGACGTAGCGAAGTGTTTTGTGGGTCCGCCAGAGTTTGAGTTCCGTTGGGATGTCCGATAGCAGGCCCTTGAATTCCCTGTGCCTGGCCGCGAAGGGCAACAGGGGAACCACACCAAGGACGAGGAGAACCAACGGGGATCCGGTGAGTTGGTAGAGCGCCAACTGCGAAGCCACTTGGGCGGGGAGCAGCCACGTGCAGATCATGACGATCGTCCCGAGTCCAGTCTGGGTCGCGGCCGAATCGATGCGATCACAGAACACAATGGCCAGAGGCACGATGGTGTTCAGTCCAAGCCAGATCGCAACAGCCCATTGCCATGGCAGTCCGACGAAAATCGCAAGTCCCAGGAACAACGGGGGGAACATCACCGGAGCGAGGAAAAGGGACCGGACGTAGGACGGAAGAGTTCCAAAGGATTTCAGGATGCTGGGACTCCAAGGAGTTTGAGGCTCCTCAAATCTAGAACGATCCCGCCAGAGTCGATCGGGGGGCGACCAGTTGTACATTCCCGTCAACGAACCCCTGCATCTACCGAGGAATACATGGATACCGCATTCCAAATCGTCTACCTCCTGTTGGTCTATGGAGCGCGCGTCACCGGCCTGACCTACAACGAAATCAACATCGTGGTGTATTACATGATCATCCCGATGATCTACCTGGCGATGATCGACAAGATCGTGGGCAGGCATCTTTTCAAGCCGGCGCTCGCCGTCCTGATCCTGCTCGTGATCTTCTTGACAGATTTTGCAAAATTCTCCGACGGCCTGTTCGACCTCTCCGTGAAGTTCCTGCTCTTGTTCAATGTGGTGGGCTGGAACTACACCGTCGCCTCGGTCATCATCTGCGTGGTGGTCCCGATCCAGGTCTTTGCCGTGTTGTTCTACTTCTCCTACTGGCCCACCGCGAAGTCGTATTTCGTCAAGCGAAACGCCGCCGACTGAAACGAAGCGTGATTCTTCTCCCCACCTGCCCAGACCCGGCCAGCGAAGCGGCGCCGGAAACTGGCAATCAAACTGGGCAGGCAACCCAGCCGAATCGAGGGGGACCGGGGGGCTTGTGTATTGGAGCGGCCAGTGCCATGAGAATATCGATCGCGACCCAGATGACCTCGCCGTATTCCGAAACGTTCCGCACCACGCAAAGTTCCGGCAAGCTGGGATGGCCGCGGAAGTTCAAGCCCCCCGGCGCGCCGCGTTGCATTGCCCTCCCATATGCATCGATGCGATGCATATGGGAACCCTGGCCAGGGGCCGCGCAGGGTTCCCATCCGGCTTGTTCGCCGGATGGGAGGTCGTGCGAATGCCCTGGGTCGGGGTCTGGGTGCCGACGCACCCAGGAAACGGCACCCGGACCCGCGTCCGGTCCCACACGGCGGAAGCCGTGAAAAGCCCGGCGCAGCCGAAAAAGGTCAAAGCGACTTGTAGGCGCCAAAACTCAAGAGCCACCCCATCTCCCGATCCGTTTCGCCCACCGGGTGGCTCAGGGAAAGGTGGTTGATCAGGCCGGTCAGCGATCGGGTCATGCCTAGACGGATTCCGACACCCACCCCCGCGCGCCAGGGGCCCGAGCCGAGCGGGTCGGCATCCAGGGAGACCTTGCCTGCACCACCGAAGACCGCCAATGCGGGTGCCATCGTAAGTGCCTCCAAGGGTGGGATGAATCGCAATTCGCCGGTTGTCAGAAGTCTTCCGCGGCCCGCGATGGAACGGGCGGGCCATCCGGGTAGCCCGTTTTCCTCTCCAAGTGTGGTCTGGGCGATCCAGCCTGGTGCGCCGAGAGAAGTGGTACAGGAAATCCCACCAAGCAAATGGAGGGTCTGATGGGCGAGCCATCGGCCATTCGTCCTCAGGGAGAGGTTTCCCTGGGCAAGATTGCCATTTTGGTCGACAAAATTCTTCCATCCCCCGGATCCGGATCCGTACAGATTGCCGACCATTCCGGTCCAATTGCCGAGAAGCTGCACATAACCCGCGTCGCGGATCTCACCCCGAGAAAGCACGTTCCAGGCGCCAGTGGCCGTGGTCGACCAACCCAGAGGGATGTCTTCGGTCCATTTGAGGTTGTTGAAATTGCGCAGGCGCAGGTACCGGACTTCCTTCAGGGTCAGTTCCATGCCCAGACGTCGATCGTCGCGGTGACCGGGTCGTTGCAGCCATTCCCGCACCATAGGATCCCGATGCGCGGCGGTCAGTTGGCTGGCGGGAATGCCGAAGACGAAAATCGGGCTCGCTGAGCTATCCAATTGGGATTCCGCCAGGATCGACGCTTGGAGACGGATTTCGTCACCCCAGAGCCGCGTGAGGCTTGCGCGGACCTCGCGGTACTTGGAGTCGCTGGCCGACGAAAGCCGGGAATCCTTGGCCCATGAGGCCCCGATCCGTTGGGTCAGCGCGCGCGCGACTTCGGGAGGCGCGTAGACATCGCGCTGGTTGCTTTGGTCCACTCCTTTGATGCCCCAGGCCCAGTTCTGGTAGCGGTGCAGCGCGGGAACCCCGAAATCGAAGTTGGTCGTGTGGCCATTCGAGAGGACCGTTGCGACCACATCCAGTTTCAGGCCTTGCATGAACAGAGCGGAGTTGGCATAGCCCAAGGTCCAGCCATTGCTGCCGTCGTTTTGGCCATACGATGCACTTACATCCTGGCCTGTTCCCAGCAGATTTGATTCGCGCACCCCCAGTGCCCATGTGAATACGCCGCCACTCAGTTTGGGGCTGACGGGGATGCTGGAGCTCCAGCGGTCCCATGTCTCCACCCTCACGAGGGTTCGTCCGTCGGCGAGCAAGGTGTCACGGATCTTGATGTCGGCCAAAAAACGCTCCAGGCGCAACACTCGTTCGGATTCCTGCAGGCGGGCGGAATCGAGCACATCGCCACGAGCGATCAGTAGTCGGCGTTCAACGGTGGAGCGCTTGGTGCGAGAGTGGAGAACATTGTCGCGCAAGGTTTCTATCCACTGCGACAACAAGGAATCTCCCGGGGTGAGGACCTTCGATCCTTCCAGGGCGCCGTGGTGGATGTATTCGATGGTATCGATGTGTCGCACAGCCTGGACCTTGGAGCGGGTACTGACCGTATCGGAGGCAGTCATGGCGAGGAGCGAGTCGCCGACGGGTGCCGAGGCGAGAATCAACGACGACAGAAGAGCGAAGAACATAGGCAACCGAAGATAGAAGTTCGGATCTGGGTTAGCCTTCCATGCATGTCCGATCGTCCTTGGCGCTTATGGCGCCCAACCGAAGCCCTAATTGCCGCAGTTGTCGATAAACTTCGCTACGCGAAGCACTCAGGGAACGGCGGCTTTTCCCAGCCTCACCAGCCCTTAGGCCCAGAACCGGCCAGCGAAGCGGCGCCGGAAATTGGCAACTAGGTGTCGCTGCCGAATTGGCAATTCAGCCGAATTGAGGGGGACCGGGGGGCTCGAACAATGGAACGGCCGATGGATCCGGCGATATCGATCGCGTCCCTGATTCCGTCGCCATATCCGCCGTCCATCATTTCCACCACCAACCCGGCCCTAGCGGCATGGCCGTTCCAACGAGAGCCCCCCGGCGGCGGTTTCCAAAGGGGCGCCGGAGCCCCTTTGGCCGTATTCACGGGTCCCGGCGGACCCGTGAATACGGCTACCAGGCCCGCGCCTGGTCCCACGGCGGAAGCCGGGAAAAGCCCGGCGCAGCCGCAAAGGTCAAAGAGACTTGTAGGACCCGAAGCTCAAGAGCCACCCCATCTCCCGATCCGTTTCACCAACCGGATGGCTCAGGGAAAGGTGGTTGATCAGTCCATTGGGGGAGCGGGTCATGCCCAGACGGATTCCGACACCCAATCCGGCGCGCCACGGTCCCGAGCCGAGCGGTTCGGCATCCGGAGAGACCCTGCCTGCGCCTCCGAACACGGCCAGTGCGGGCGCCATGGTCAATGCTTCCAGGGGAGGGATGAAACGCAGTTCGCTGGTGGTCAGGAGTCGTCCGCGTCCGGCGATGGAGTGCGCAGGCCAACCAGCCAGTCCGTTTTCTTCCCCAAGAGTGGTTTGTGCCACCCACCCAGGCGCACCGAGCAAAGTGGTGCTGGAGATTCCTCCCAGCACTTGCACGGTCCGGTGGGCGATCCATCGTGCGTCGGTTCGCATCGTGACGCTGCCCTGGGTGAAATCGCCCTCCTGGTCGACAAAATTTCTCCATCCCCCGGACCCCGATCCGTAGAGGTCGCCGACCATACCGGTCATACTGCCCAGCAATTGCATGTATCCCGCGTCGCGGACCTCTCCGCGCGAGAGCACGTTCCAGGCGCCGGTGGCGGTGGCCGACCAGCCAAGGGGGATGTCTTCGGTCCATTTGAGATTATTGAAATTCTTCAGGCGCAGGTACCGCACTTCCTTGAGGGTCAGTTCCATGCCTAGACGCCGATCATCGCGGTGACCGGGACGCCGGAGCCATTCGCGCACCGTAGGATCCTGACGAGCGGCGGCTAGTTGGGAGGCAGGAAAGGCGAAGGCGGATACCGGATTTGCGGCACTATCCAATTCGGATTCGGCCAGAACCGAAGCGTGGAGACGGATTTCGTCACCCCACAGCCGGGTGAGGCTCGCGCGAACTTCGCGGTACTTGGAGTCGTTGGCCGACGAGAGCCAGGAATCTTCGGCCCATGCGGCTCCGATTCGTTTGGTCAAGGCGCGCGAGACCTCGGGAGGAGCGAAGACATTGCGTTGGTAGCTCTGGTCCACGCCCTTGATGCGCCAGGCCCAATTCTGGTAGCGGTGGAGCGAGGGCATGCCGAAATCGAAGGAGACCGTGTGGCCGTCGGTCAGTACCGCTGCGACCACATCCAGCTTCAATCCTTGGGTGAACAGGGCGGTGTTGGTGTAGCCCACCGTCCAGGCTTCGTCTCCGTCGTTTTGACCGTAGGAAAAGCTCACATCCTGGCCCGTTCCCATCAGGTTCGATTCGCGCACGCCCAGGGACCAGGCGAACACGCCGCCAGCACGACTGGTGTTGGCGATGATGCCGGTCGACCAACGGTCCCAGGTCTCCACTCGAACCAATGTCCGGCCATCGGCGAGCAGGGTGTCGCGAATCTTGATGTCGGCCAGAAAACGTTCCATGCGCAACAGCCGTTCGGATTCCTGCAATTTGGCGGAATCGAGCACATCGCCACGAGCGATCAAGAGTCGGCGTTCGATGGTGGAACGCTTGGTGCGGGAATGGAGGATGTCGTCGCGCAGCGACTCGGCCCATCGGTACACGAGGGAATCCGCCGGAGTGATGATCTTCGAACCTTCCAACGCCCCGTGGTTGACGCATTCGATGGTGTCGATGTGTCGCACGGCCTGGATTTTGAGGCGGGTTTTGGCCGTATCGGAGGGAAACACGGCGGCAAGGGAGTCGCCGAGGGGCGCCGACGGGAGAAGAAAGGACCACAGAAGTGCGAAGAACATAGGCAAACGAAGATAGAAGTTCGGATCTGGGTTAGCTTTCCCTGCATGTCCGATCGGTTGCTCAATCCGGTCCAGCGGACCGAAGACCTTGAAAACGAAAACATCCTGCGCCCCAAGACGCTTTCCGACTTTGTCGGGCAAGCCGAATTGAGGGAAAACCTGGGAATCTTCCTGCAGGCCGCGCGTGAGCGTGGGGAGCCATTGGACCACGTGCTGTTTGCGGGGCCACCGGGTTTGGGCAAGACCACGTTGGCTTCCATCATCGCTTCCGAGATGGGCTCCAAGATGAAGGTCACCTCGGGCCCGGTGTTGGACCGGCCTTCCGATCTGGCTGGGATGCTCACCAATCTGAACGAAGGCGACGTGCTGTTCATCGACGAGATCCATCGACTGAACCGCACCGTGGAGGAATACCTCTATCCGGCCATGGAAGATTTCGCCATCGACATCCTGCTGGAGTCCGGCCCCTCCGCTCGCTCCGTGCATCTTCCGCTGCCTCGGTTCACGCTGGTGGGCGCCACCACGCGCACGGGCATGCTCACGGGTCCGTTGCGCGACCGGTTCGGCCTGACGTTTCGGATGGATCCGTATCGCGCGGAAGAGATCGAGATCATCGGCCAGCGGACCGCCGGAATCCTGGGATTTTCGCTGGATGCGGAAGCTTCCACCTTGTTGGGCAGGCGTTGTCGCGGGACACCCCGCGTGGTCAACCGCGTGGTGCGCCGTTGCCGGGATGTCGCGCAGGTGTTGCGCAAGGAGGCAATCGATCGCATGGTGGCGGAAAAGACGCTATCCATCCTGGGGCTGGACGAGCTTGGCTTGGATGAGATGGATCGACGGATTCTGACGACCTTGATCGATCGCTTCGAAGGCGGACCGTTGGGGCTGTCCACGCTTTCCGCCGCCCTCAACGAAGACCAGGAGACCATCGAAGAGGTCTACGAACCCTACTTGATCCAGCTCGGACTGTTGGCACGCACCCCGCGCGGACGCGTGGCCACGCCGGCTGCAGCCAGGCATCTGGGGCTTTCCGTGCATCCGCGCTCGAGCCAGGAGATGCTCCAGCTCTAGAGCGCGAGGCGATCAGCCCGGGAACAGGGCTCCGCCGTCGGATTCCTGGTGGTGGCGAATCGAGCGGTTGACGGCTTCCTTGATCAGGCGGCCCAGGGAGGCGTTCATAAGCCGGTGGTGATCCACGATCCACTCCACGATGCGGTTGCGGACATCCTGGGCCAGAGGGACGGAAGGTCCGTCCTTGGTGGCCATCGCGGACAACTCCTGCACCGTGCGCAGGAACTTCTGGTGGGCGGTCTTGTGCATCAGTTGACCCGGGTCGCGGCAAAGTTCCATCGCCTCTTCTTCGCGGCGGAAGGTCCGGATGGCCAGCAGGGCTCCGTGCTTGAACTTGGCCTCGATCAGCGGGGTGTCTTCGTGGTTGAGAATCATCAACTGCAGCTCTTCGAAATGGGAGAGCAGCTTGGGAAACGATTCGTCCAAGTCCGGTACATGGAAGAAGATGCCGTTGATGCGTTGAGCAGCGTTCATGGTCTGTTCTGGAAGTTAGACAATTCCCGGGTACGATGGTGGTCGCTTTGGGTTTCGGTCTCCACCAATGGCATCTGTGGAGTCAATCGAACACGACGGTGCGATGGCGGTGGCGCAGCACGCGGTGGGACAGATGGAGCCGTACCGCCCGGGCCAGCACCAGCTTTTCCAGGTCGCGTCCCTTGCGGACCAGGTCTTCCACCGTGTCGCGATGGCTGACACGGGAGACGTCCTGATCCACGATGGGGCCTTCGTCCAGGTCTTCCGTGACGTAATGGGCGGTGGCGCCGATCACCTTCACTCCTCGTTCCCAGGCCTGGTGGTAGGGGCGCCCGCCCTTGAAGGCGGGAAGGAAGGAGTGGTGGATGTTCAGGGTGGGAAAAGTCGTTTGTGACAGAAAATGACTCGATAGGACTTGCATGTAGCGGGCCAGCACCAGAAGGCCGACTCCGTGTTCCTGGCACAGCGAGAGGACCTTGTCCTCCGACCTGCGCTTCGATTCTTCGTCGCCGGCGCGGGAATCCAGAGTGGTCCAGGGGACTCCGTAGTGTTTGGCGAACGCCGAGGGAGCCTCGTGGTTTCCGGCCACGAACGCGCAGGTTCCGTCCAGCTCGCCGGTGGAAAACCGGTGCAGCAAATCCACCAGGCAGTGATCCTGCGCGGACACCAGGATGCCCACCTTGGTCCAGGTGTCGGCGCGATGCACGCTCCAGGTCATGCCCATGGATTCGGCGATGGGCGTGAAGGCGGCGCGAAAGCCGGACTGGTCCAGCGAGAAGCCTTCCGCTTCCCATTCCAGGCGCAGAAACGAGACCTTCTCGGCCAGGTCGGCGTGGTGGTCGGCGTGCACCAGGTTCGCGCCGTAGGTGTGCAGGAAGCCCGTGACGCGGGCGACCACGCCGGGGCGATCCGGGCAGGCGCAAAGGAGGATGGAGGTGCTCAAGGCAGGCGCACGCTGAAAGTGGAGGTTCCGATGGGTTTCTGCTTCATGCCCATGGTGAGCATCGGGACGAGATCCGCGTTGGAAACCGCGTCGGGTACCCAGCCGACCTCGTAGTTGGTTGGACGTAGACTCGATCTCGCGCTGACCTTGAAATGCACCACGGTCCCCTTGGGGCCTTTCACGCGAAACTCGTGTGCGACCGCCAGGGTGGGCATGTCGGCTTGCCAGTTTCTGCCGGAGTCGTTTCTCCAGAGGGTGGATTTGTAGGGCGCTTCGCCGTTGCGGACCCAATCGAGTGTCAACGGGACGTCGGCCCGGATGTCCACCCACCAGTTGGTCTGCCGGTCGTAGGTCCCGGATTGCGTGCCATCCGAAGTGGCCCAGATGTGCAAGGTGCGGTCGGTTTCCAGGAAGGCGCTGAGGCGCCGGACGGATCCGCCCACGGGGAATGCCACGGGTCCGAGAAGGTTGGTGGTGTCCAGGAGGGTGTAGGCGCCCGCGTCCGGGTCGGTGCCGGGATCGGTTGGAGCGCCGCCCTGCGAGATGCCGGAAGTGGGATTTTCCAGGAGCAATTCGGAACCGGAGGAGTTTGTGGGAGGGGCGGTGCCGGGGCCGTCGCAGGAACAGACCAGGGTGGCGCACAAGGCGAGGAAGGCAGATCTTGCGAGGCTTTTCATCGGGAGACTCCGATCAGGTTTTCGAGGGCGTCCGGATCCTTCGGAAGGCCAGTGGACAGATTTCGACATCCCTTGGCGGTCAGGAGGAGGTCGTCCTCGATGCGGATGCCCAGGGTGGATTCGTGGGTGCGTCCAGCCAAACGGATGCGGAACCGGCCATAGAGTCCGGGTTCGTTGGAGATCAGCAGTCCGGGGCGCAGGGGCTGGTCCTGGTAGAGCCGGAAGGGGTCGCCGTCGTGCTCCTGCTCGCCCATCAGGTGCGAGAGGCCGTGGGGCTGGCGGGGATGGGCCTTGGCCTTGCCCGGCATGGTGGAAAGCTTCCCTTCCGCGTAGGGCCGGACCATGGTGCCGCCCTTGGACAAAAACTGGTCTTCCAGGAGGTCTTCCAGGCGTTGCCACACGAGCTTGTTGAGTTCGCGGATGGTGATGCCGGGACGCACCAGGCTCTGCGCGTATTCCTGGGCGGAAAGCACGATCCCGTACAGCAGGCGATGGAGCGGATCGAACCGTCCGTTGGCGGGCAGGGTGCGGGAGATGTCGGCATGCATGGAGGCGCTGCGGCATCCGAAGTCCAGGAGGACCATGGACCCCGGGGTCACCGGCTCGTCGTTTTTCATGTAGTGCAGCACGGCGGCGTTGGCGCCAGCCGCGCAGATGGTGGGAAAGGCCAGCCCAAAGGAGCTGCGGCGCAACATGCTTCCTTCCAACGTCCCGGCGATGGCGTGCTCGGTGGCAAGCGAGGGAATTTGGGGCAGAAGTTCCAGGAAGGAGTCGCGCGTCCAATCCTGGGCGCGCTCGCATTCGGCGATCTGCCAGGAATCCAGCGGCAGGCGCAGGGCCAGGTGTTCGGTGGCGATGGACACCACCTTGGAGCCGTGCGGTTTGGCGAGTTTCTTCACCAGGGACGCGAACCGGTTGGAGGGGTCGTCGGACAGACTCTGTCCGTTCGGGTAGCTCTGGTGGAACACGCCCAGCTGAGCGTGGCGCGTGGCGAGGGCGGAAAGAAACGCGGGGAGGTCGTCGGCAGGCAGGATGCGGTCGATTCCCAGCAATTCGCGCAGATGTTCCAGGCTGGCGCGGGCGTCGCGTCCCTTTTCCAGGCCTAGACGGATTCCGTCCCAAAATTCCCGGGAAGGGTCCTTCCAGGGCAAAAAGAGCGTCTGCTTGGCGGCTCCCTTGGCGGTCGGATCCAGGACCAGGGTCGCGCCGGGCTGGTTGATGCCGGTCAGATATTGGACGGAAGGTTCCTGGAAGATCCTCACGCCGTTCATCAGCCAGTGGAGGTCCGCTCCGGGCTCCTTCTCCAGGCCGTGGAAGATCCACGGAAATGCGGCGGCTTCCAGGTGTTCCTGGCGACGACGCTGGAAATGGTCGCGCGCGCGCAGTCCGGCGAGGCCGGTCACGTACACTCTGGAAAGCGGCAGGAGGTCTTTGGATCGGATCATTCCATCTAGCAATGTAAACCTAGATCTAGCAATAGGACCGGGCGCATCGCATCCCAGCCCGCACAGCATCTTGGCTCGTACGGTCTCGTCACCGCACCAAACTAGGGTGCGCCTCCTCGCCCGCCAAGCCAATCTGCAGCGCGTTCTGGGCTCGCTGCATCCCTCTCTATCGCAGGATCTAGGTAAACGCCTGTCCGGCCTCGAGGTACATTTGCGCGATGGACCACCTGACCCGATGGATCGACCGCTCCGCCTCGTTTCGCATCAGCTCCCTCGATGCGTCCCAATCCTCCCATTTGTTGGCGATCATCCACGATGTGGAGGGCGACCACGCGGCAGGGTTGGCCCAGGCTGTTTCCGGGGCGCTGCTGTTGGCCTCTGATTTAAAGTCGGGCCAGACCATTTCGCTGCAGTTGGAGGTTCTGGACCGGATCTACTACGCCGATGCCACAGCGGAGGGGTTGGTGCGCGCCAAGTCCGCCGCCCGGGGGACGTCTTCCGATGTCGCCTTGGCGAAGGTGCGCCGGTTGGGCGAAGGGGGAGTCCACTACCAAAGCGTTGCCGAAGCCCCCGCCCGGACCGTGCAGGCCGTGCTGCAAGCCTTCATGGACCAATCCGAGCAATTGCCCTCATGGTTGGATCTGCCGGTGGAGCTGGGTGCATCCGGATTGCCCAGCAGGGTCCGGGGGGCTTGGCTGCGCGGATTTCCAACCACCGCGCTCGATCAGCTTGCCGCGTTGGATGCATCCTGGAAGGCGCGGGGAGCAGTTTGGGACCCCGCCGCGATCGGCGCGGGGCTCAGCGTGGACACCTGGGATGTCCTGGCGCGATCGGAAATTGTCGTTTTCTGTCCGTGTACGCGGGAGCGGGCTTTGACCGCCTTGGTGGCGTTGGGAGCGGAGAGCGCCTTGGACGCCAAGGAAAAAGGGGAGAAGTTGGAAGTGGTGTGCGACTTCTGCCGCAGCGCCTATTCCTTCGATCCGATCGAGGTTCTGTCGGCCCTCTGAGCCGCAAACCGGCAAGATCAGCTCCTGTCGAGCTTCTTCAGGATGATTTCCAGCGGACAAAACCCTGTGAAGCTGGATTGAAGAAGGTTGAATCCGGCGAAGGCCGCCAGGGCGATCCAGGCTGGGTGGACCCACCAGGCCAGCGCCGCCGAGGTCAGGATGACGATCCCGGCAACGCGTCGGACGATGGGTTCTGTGGATTTGCAGGCAGGTTCTGTGCTCATGGAATCGTGCTCCTGTTCGCGCTCGGAACCCCTCTCCAGAGAGCTTCCGGTTTTGGGGCTTCCAGCGAAGGATCTCATTCCGCAAGATTTGCGGGAGGTGGAGATGCGCAAAAATTCCACTAAACACATCAAACAGATCTGATAGGTATGTATATTGAATTCAAGGTTGCCTGCTTGCATCGCGAAGCAGAGCGATCGTTGTCGCAAAGGCATTGATCACGGAAAAAGGGGTGTTGTATGGCAAGCTGCCCGATCGCTGGATATTCGATCAACGAAAACGTGGCTCGTCTTGTGGCGTTCTGGGTGGTCGTCGCCATCGCCTTGGTGTTGGTATTACCGCTTCCTTGGGCTCGGTGGATTCTTCTGGCTCTGGCCTGCGACTTCGGTCTTCGGGGCTTTTCCAGGCCTCGTTGGAGCGTGCTGGCCCGGATGTCTGGCTCCATCCTGACCAAGCTTGGGGTGCCTTCTCGCCGGGTCGATGCCGGACCCAAGCGCTTTGCCGCCCGGATCGGATTGGGGTTTTCCATCGCGTTGTTGGCGATGAGTTGGACGAGTGGCGTGGAGGTTTTCCGCGTTGCCGCCGGTATGCTTGGGCTTTGCGCGGCGCTCGAGTTTTCCCTCGGGCTGTGCGTGGGTTGCCATCTTTGGAGCGCCTGGTGGGCGCTGCGGCAGCGAGTGGTGGCGTAGGGCGCCCCTCCTTGTAGAGACGCCCCGCCGGGGCGTCTCTACAAGGAGGGGCGCAAGAATCGTATACTCCCAAACAATGTTGATTGCATCCATTCTTGGCGTGGGCGCGGGGAGCTTGTTTTCCCAGCAACCATCCGATTCCGTGCCTGTGTTGGATTCGGTCCCACGTCCCGCCTACTTCCTGCCCGTGATCCAGATCGTGGGAGCCAATGCGGCGATGGGGGCGTACAACAACTACGTGCGCCGCGCTCCCTACGCCGAGATCGATGGGGAAACGATCTGGCACAACATCGCCCACGAATGGGTCTGGGACGACAATAATTTCGAGGTCAACCAGATCGGGCATCCCGTCCAAGGGGGGATGTACTACTCCATCGCCCGTGCCAACGGACATGGTTATTTCGGGAGCCTGGCCTATACGACCTTGGGAAGTATCCATTGGGAATACTTCATGGAGACCGAGCCGCCCGCCCTCAACGACCTGGCCACCACGCGCATGGGAGGAGCCATGCTCGGCGAGACCAGCTGGAGGTTGGCGGAATATGTCAGCGGAGAATCCACCGGCGAGACCACCGGGTGGCTGCGCAAATCCGGGGCATTCCTGCTCAATCCGGTCTTTGGAATCGATCGGTTGCTGAACGGAACCCCCGTTCGGGCACGCTCGCCCAAGCAACACAAACTGATGGGGCTCCATCTATCCACCAGCAGGGCCATCGGCAAGGGGCTGATGCGAGCCAAGGGCACGGCAAACGAGCCGGTCGCGCAAGTGCCGTTGGCCTCCACCAGCATCCGTCTAGTCCATGGCGATCCCTTCGAGGCGGAAAAAACCTTCGACCATTTTTCACTCAACCTGGGATTTTCCATTCTGACCAATCCGGTGGCGAACATCTCCCTTCGCGGGCAGCTGTGGAAAACGGACCTGTTCGAGACCGACCGCACCCGGCACATCCTCGAAGTCACGCAGAACTACGACTACCTCAACAGCTCCATCTACCGGCTTTCTGCCAACAGCATGGGGCTCGAGTGGATGACCGAGTGGAAGTTCGCCGAAAAGTGGAGGCTTTGGGGGCGGGTGCAGCCCGTGTTCATCGCCTTGGGAGCCGCCAGCACCGAATACTACCTGAACGTGGAACGCGATTACAACCTCGGCCTTGGCGGTGGATGGAAGACCGCCCTGTCCATCCGCAAGCCGCGTTTCGGCATGCTGACGGCCTTCTCCGACCGCTACTGGATCCATACCCAATCCGGTGCGTCGGGTGACGAGGTGATCGACATCCATTCCATCGAAATCCAGAAAGATCTCTACAAGGCGCTTGGCTTCGGGGTTTCCTACCACGTCTACGATCGGTTCGGGTACTACGACGAATACCCCGACGTGAGCATCGTCAATCAGGAATTTCGTGCGAACGTCACCCTTTCTCTTTAGGGTGTTCGCCGCGAGTCTTGCGCTGGCACCGCTGGTCGCCAGCGCGGGATCCATACACCGCAGCCCCCATTTGATCGAAGGTCCGGTGCGGCCACTGCCCGATTCGATCCCTTCCAGGTTCACCCTGGTCAGCTGGAACACCCACAAGGAAAATCATCCTGGATTCCTTGCCGATCTCGGCGCTTTGGTGGACACGAGCCGCGCCGATCTGGTGCTCCTGCAGGAGGCGCGGGTGGATTCCAATCCTTCCGCGCTCCAGTCGGCCTTGTCTGACAGAATCTGGCATCTCTCCGCCAACCTTGCGGGGAAGGGTGTCCAGTACGGCGTCCTCACCGCCTCCAGTGCTCTGCCTTTGGAGGCGACACCGCTTCTTTCGAAAGCCGGCGAGCCGGTCGCCCGCACGCGCAAGGCCTCCTTGGTGACCCGCTACCGGATCGCCAAGGACACCCTTTGCGTGGCGAACGTGCACGCCCTGAATTTTTCTCCGAATCTTTCCGGATTCCGCGGCCAATTGGTGGATCTGTGCGCTCGCTTGCGCGCGCACACCGGCCCTCTGATCGTCGCGGGGGATTTCAACACCTGGAGCGATCGGAAGCAGAATCTGTCCGATTCCGTCCTGGGATCCATTGGATTGGTCCGGTTTGGTTTCGGTGATCAAAGCACACGCCGGACTTCCCGGTTCGGGCACCCGCTGGACCATGTCTACTTCCATCCCGCCTATTTGGAAGTCGACACATCCTGGGTGCAAGTGCGCGATTCGATCGCGTCCTCCGACCATGCCCCGCTGGTGGTGCCCTTCCGACTGCGGCGGTGAGCATTCCTGCGATAGGCGGCGTTCAAATGGTCTCGGAAAGCCTTCACGAGATCGCCAGTGGGAAGCCTGACCACCGCTTCGACCACGTCCGGTCCTCCGACCATGTTCCGCTCCAAGCCGGGTTTCTTCTTCGATCGCCTGATGTTTCAGGAATCGGGAAATCCATCGGATCCCTGAGAAAAGGCGTAACTTCCTGGGCTTGGGAGGAGTCTGAAACCACTATGTGCCCAAACTTCATTTACACGTGGCAATCCAGTCTGCTGTTTGTCCTGGTCGGGACCGTGCTTGGTTCGCTGGGTGCGGGCGGCGCCTTGCTCGCCCTGCCGATTTTTTTGATGGTTCTGAAGGTCCCGATGGAACTCGCCGTTCCGGCCACCACCGCCGTGGTTGGATTCGCGGCGCTCTCCGGTGCTTGGGATGCCTGGAAGACCAAGCGGTTGGACCTTTCCGTACTGGGGCGCTTCGCGGTGCCTGGAATGGTGCTATCCGCCCTGGGCTCTTGGGTTTCCCACAAGATCCCCGGTGCGATCCTGCACTGGAGCTTCCTGGCGGTGGTGTTGTTCGCGGGCGCTCGATTGCTTCTGCCGCGCAGGGCCTCGACAGAAACCGAGAACACCCCGAAGCCGGATCCGACCGGTTTGGCGGTGGCGGGCGCGGGGACCGGTGCCTTGATGGGACTGTTCGGGGTTGGCGGTGGATTTTTGGCTATGCCTGCGCTCATCCTGCGCGGAGGGCTTTCCGCCTCCGCGGCGGTGGGGGTCTCGCTGGGGGCCATGGCCTTGAACGCCGCCTCCAGCCTGGCGGTGCAAATTCCGTCAGGCAATCTCCGATGGACGCTGGTCGCACCAGCGCTGATCGCCGTGCTGTTGGGCATGGAAATCGGTGGATGGGTTTCCAAGCGGATGCCCGAGCGGGTGCAGGAGCGAGTCCTGGGAATACTCCTGCTGGGTGTCGCGGTTTCGTTGGTGGTCGCGCAGATCCGGTAGCGAGACAAGCCCGCGATCAACAACGGGGGAATCAAGCATGGAGTGCACGCTTTGCAAAGCCAAATCCTGTCGTAGCCTCGAGTCCTGCGGAAACGAATCGTTTTCGCGCGATCAGGTTCAGGAGGATTACCTGCAGGAGGGAACCCAGGAAACCGTCCAAGCCGCATCCCGCTTGGTGGATGGTGGACGGGCGGGGACTCTCTCGCGCATCGAGGAGATCGTCGAGTTCGCGCTTGATCGATCGTGGAAGAAGGTGGGTCTTGCGTATTGCTACGGCATGGAGAAGGATGCGGCCACGGTCTCGCGCCATCTGCGAAGCAAAGGATTGCGGGTGGAAGCCGTATCGTGCACCACGGGTGCCCTCGCGCAGGACGAGGTGAACGCGGTCTCCCAGATCCACAAGGTTTCGTGCAACCCGCTGGGGCAGGCCGAACAGATCAAGGCGGCCAATGTGGACCTGGTGTTGGAAATGGGGTTGTGCCTGGGGCACGACCTTTTGTTTCGCGCCTCCATCGCGGGGATTCCCGCCACCACCCTGGTGGTGAAGGATCGCACCACCGACCACGCGCCCCTGGTGGCGATCCGCAAGCTCGCATCGCCGACCTGAAGAACGGAAAATGCGTCCCTTCCTTGTAGAGACGCCCCGCCGGGCCGTCTCTACAAGGAAGGGACTGAAAAACGAAAAGGCATCCCCGGTGAATGGGGATGCCTTGGTAGACAGAATTTGCTGGGTGTTCAGTGGCCGCGGCGCATCATCTGGGACAAGCCACCGGCGTTGGTCAGGTTGGAGAACCCTGCCTGGGCCAGAAGGCGTGTGGCGTAGCCGCTGCGCCCGCCAGAGGCGCAGTACAGGATGATTTCGCGATTGACTCCGCCCAGTTCCTCCATGCGACCGGGCAATTCGTCCAGAGGGATGTTCACCGCTCCGGGATACGCTCCGGTGGAGAATTCACCCGGCGTGCGCACGTCCACGATCAGAGGGCCTGCAACCTTGACTGGTTCCGGTGCAGGGGCGGCAGGTGCTTGTGGGGCGGAGGTCGCGTGACCTTCAACCGACTTGGTCGCCACCGCGAGCAAGGGAACTTCCAGTTTGGAGAAGCCCGCCGCGCGAGCGTGTCTCTGCAAGGACTGGTGGCCCCCGGTGATGTTCAGAATTTGTCCGCTACGCGACCCGATCAGGAATCGCGCCGCCTGATGGCCCTTCTTGCCGGTTTCGTCGTACACCAGCAAGGCCCTACCCGCCGGGATCTCCGAGGCTTGCTCCGCCAAGGTGTCCAGGGGCAGGTTCAAGGCGCCGGCGATGTGCGACTTCTGGAAGGCGAAGGTGTCGCGCACGTCCACCACGATGGGATTGTTGGCGGCGACCCACGCGTCCAATTCCTCGACGGAAATCGACGCCCCGTATCCGGAAAGACGGTTTTGGGCCACGTAGGCGGCCATGTTCATGGCGTCGTTGGCGGTTCCCAGCGGTGGCGAGTAGGCGAAGTCGACATCGGCCAGTTCATGAACGGTCATGCCGGAAGAGGCCGCCATCGCGATCACGTCCAGGCGGCGGTCGGCGCCCGCGTAGCCCGCAGTCTGTCCACCGAGGATTCTTCCGGTGGGTTTTTCGTAGACCAATCGAACGGTCACCTGCTTGGCGCCCGGGTAGTAGGCGGTGTGGTGTTCCTTGTGGACGGTCACGGACTGGGCGTCGATTCCCGCGCTCTTGGCGGCCTTCAGCGAAAGGCCCGTCATTCCGGCCACGGCGTCGAATACCCTCACGATCGAGGTGCCCAGAGCACCCTGGTATGGATGGCTTCCGCCCAAGGCATTTTCAGCCGCGATGCGCCCCTGGCGATTGGCGGGACCCGCCAGCGGGATCCGCACCTTCGCGTGGTGGACGCGGTGTTCGATCTCCACCATGTCGCCGGCGGCCCAGATGGCGGGATCGCTGGTGCGCAGCGTGGCATCCACCAGAAGGCCTCCCGCGGGTCCCAGCTCCAGACCGGCATCCTTGGCCAGTTGCAGGGTGGGGCGCACCCCAATCGAGAGCAACACCAAGTCCGCGTCGATCTTCGATCCATCTTCCAGCTTCACCCAGCGCTCGCCAATTTCCGACACGCCAAGGTTCTTGTGGATTTCCACTCCGTGGGCAGTCATTTCTTCTTCCACGAATCCGGAGATTTCGGGATCCATCACGGCCATCACATGGGGGAGCTTTTCCACCACATGGACCTTCAACCCCCGCTTGGCCAGGGCTTCGGCCATTTCCAATCCGATGAACCCACCACCCGCGATCAGGGCGGTCTTGGCGTGGGCTCGCTTGAGGAAACCATCGATTGCATCCATGTCGGCCAGAGTCCACAAGGTGAACACGTGGGCGTTCTTGGCGCCGGGAAGGTCCGGTGCGATGGGTCTTCCTCCCTGGGCCAGGATCAGACTGGTGTAGGAAAACTCCCGCTCTTGACCACTGATCGCATCGCGGGTGCGGACGATCTTCGCCGCCCGGTCGATGGATTGGGCCACGGTGTTCACATGGACATCGACGTCGTACTGCTGCTTGAAGCTCTCCGGACTTTGCAGGATCAGGGAGGACCGGTTGGGGATGTCGCCACCGATGAAATACGGAAGCCCGCAATTGGCAAACGAGATGTCCGGGCCGGATTCGAGGATGGTGATTTTCGCATCGGGTGACAAGCGACGCGCCTTCGCGGCGGCGGTGGCTCCGGCGGCGACTCCGCCGATGATCAGGATGTTTTGCATGGCTGGCTCCGGTTTGTTGGCAATGGTCTTTCGCTCCGCGCAGGGCGCGGTGCGGACGGTGGTCCACCGGGCTTCGGTTTTGAACCGAAGCGGTGGATGTTCTTCTACGGGTAGAGACGACTGGAATCGCGCAAGGTTACATTCTCCTGCGGGTTGCCAGGGGCTTGGTTACCGAACGAGCAACAATGCCTTTTCCATCTCGTTGGGGAACAGGTCGGGAGGGACCCCGGTGGGAAGTTTCGCCTGGGAGACCTTCCAGCGAGCGCATTGGGAATTGTCGTTCTGGCAGTACTTGGTCTTCATCAAGTTCGCCGTCGCGGGCTTGTTGGCCATCTTGTCGTTGAAAAACGGGCACTTGGGCAGGCTCGGACATTCGGACATGGCGCGGTCCCCTGGAATTGGGTGGAGAGTACATCT
Source organism: Fibrobacterota bacterium (assembly GCA_016699655.1). Lineage (GTDB taxonomy): Bacteria > Fibrobacterota > Fibrobacteria > UBA5070 > UBA5070 > UBA5070. The sequence continues at coordinate 5,230,936 of CP064986.1, read as the reverse complement.
TATCACTTTTCCGATCCGAGATGCCAATCTGTGCCGTTTTTGCTCTAAAGGGTGTAGATTGCATCCAATAGAGCGGAGGGGTTTCCGCTCGCTCGTCCCAAGGATGCACCAAAGATGAAAATCGCCTTTCCTGTTGCCGGCTCGGACCTTTCCGCTGTGTTGGATGCCCGGTTTGGTCGCGCCCAAAAGTTTCTGATCGTCGATTCCGACAACGACACGTACGAACTTCTCGAGAACGGATCGAACGTCGATGCTTCCCAGGGGGCGGGGATCCAGTCGGCCCAGTCGGTGATCGCGTCGGGCGCCAAGGTTGTGGTATCCAGCCACTGCGGTCCCAAAGCGTTCAAGGTCTTCCAAGTGGCCGGAATCGCTGTCCTGCAGGCTCCCGTCGCGTCCATCGCGGATTTGCTCGCGAAGTTCAAGGCGGGGGAGCTTGAGGCGATGACCGGACCCGACAACGCCGGGCACATGGGATGAAGATCGCGGTCGCTTCAGGGAAAGGCGGAACAGGAAAAACGACCTTTTCCGTGGCCTTGGTGCTGGCCAATCGCGATCGGGCCCGTATCGTGGATTGCGACGTGGAAGAACCCAACGCCCATCTTTTTCTGGGCGGTCCCGAACCGGTGGTGGAGACCGTGCGGGCCTCGATCTCCGTGGTGGACGGCGATCTATGCACGGCTTGCGGAGCTTGCGTGGACTTTTGCCAGTACAATGCGCTTGCCCTGGCCGGTTCAGGAGGTCTGTTGGTCTTTCCCGAACTTTGCCACGACTGCGGTGGATGCATCCGAATCTGCCCGAACAACGCCTTGACCGAGGGGCCCGTCTCCCGTGGAACCATCGAGACCAAAATCATCGGAGGGGATCTGGAGCTGGTCACGGGACGTTTGGAGGTAGGGAGTCCGTCGGCGCCTGCCGTCATCCGCGCGGCCATCGCTCGCGCTCCTTCGCTGGAGCGCGAAACCACGATTCTCGATGCGCCACCGGGAACCGCTTGCTCGTTCGCCGCCTGCATGCTGGCGGCCGACCATTGCCTCCTGGTGACCGACCCCACGCCGTTCGGGTTGCACGATCTGGCCCTGGCCATCGAGGCGATTCGGGAAATGTCCAAGCCGTTTTCCGTGGTGATCAATCGGTCGCTCGGCCCCGACGACCTGGCCTCCGTGTTCTGCCGCGACCAAGGATATGCGGTGGCGATGCGCATTGCGGAAAGTCGGGAAATCGCCCAGGCCTGTTCGCAGGGCAAGACCCTTCTCGACGCGATTCCGGGCATCGGACAGGATCTGCGCGATCTTCTGGACGCGATCCTGGAAACCCGTGCGACGGAGGTGTCGGGATGAAGGAATTGGTGGTTCTCAGCGGCAAAGGTGGAACCGGAAAAACCTCGCTCACGGCGGCGTTCGCGACCTTGGCAGGCAGGGTGGTCGTGGCCGATTGCGATGTCGATGCCGCCAATCTCCATCTTCTGCTGGCCCCCATCCTGCGCGAGACCGGGGAGTTCCAGGGGGGGAAGGAAGCGATCATTCGCACCCGGGACTGCACCGCGTGCGGGCTGTGCGCTACGTTGTGCCGGTTCGGTTCCGTGCGGGAATCCGAAGGGAAGTTCGCGATCTCGCATTGCGAGGGCTGCGGCGTGTGTGTCGAATTCTGTCCCCAACACGCGATCGACTGGGTCCCCGCCATGACCGGAACTTGGATGGTCTCCGATTGTCCCACGGGTCGGATGGCCCATGCGCACCTGCGACCCGGTGCCGAGAATTCCGGCAAGCTCGCCGCCTTCGTGCGCAAGCTCGCCAAAGAGCAAGCGACCGAGACGGGGTCCGATCTTGTCCTGGTCGATGGCCCCCCGGGAATCGGGTGCCCCGTCATCGCTTCCCTGACCGGTGCCGACGCGGCGTTGATCGTCACCGAGCCCACCCCTTCGGGAATCCACGACATGGAACGCATCCTGGATTTGACACGTCACTTCGGAGTCGACACACGGGTCGTGATCAACAAGTTCGACATCAATCTTGAAAAGACGCAGAGGATCCGGGATCTGGTTTCCGGGCGCGGACTCGGATGGGTCGGGACCCTTCCGTATTCCCCGTTGTTCACGCAAGCGCAGGTGGAAGGAAAGCCGATCCCGTTGGCATTCCCCGACGCGGAGATCACCGAACGAATCCGGCTGATCTGGAAGGAGACAAAAACATGGATCGAACGCTGAACACCACCGACGAAGTGGTCGAGGAAATGCCATTGGAATGCCGCTCGTGCATTCTGGGACAAGCCTTGCGAACCGCTCGGGAAGCCGGCTTCCCGGATTCGGGACAGTCGCGCCTGGTCCAACAGACGGCCCAATGGATGTCCTATCCCTCGCACCCCCGCTCCACCCAGCATCTGGGCAGACAGATCACGGACGAAGTCCTTTCGATCAGCCAGCTTCCCCCCGATTTCGACATCTATCGGGAACCGAAAGCCATGTCCAATCGCTTGGCCCAGATGCATGTGCAGCGGCTGCGCCAAGCCATCACGCGGTCCGCGGACCCGTTGGCGATGGCGGTTCGGGTGGCGGCGGCCGGGAATGTGATCGATTTCGGGGCCAAAGACCACGCCACAATGGACATCGAAGGCGAGTTGAGCCGCGTGACCAGCCAGACCTTCGAGCGCTTCGACATCGAAGCGTTCCGCGAACGGTTGGCCAGCGCCGATGTCCTGCTGTACATCTGCGACAACGCGGGCGAGATCGTGTTCGACGCACTGCTGATGGAAGTCCTTTTGGCCACGCGGCCCGGGCTTTCCATCCAGGCGGCATTCCGGGGGGCGCCCATCCTCAACGACGCCACCGTGGAAGATGCCTTGTCCGTGGGGATCGATGCCTACGCGGATGTGGTTTCCAGTGGCTGTCGGCTGGCAGGTTGCGTGCTCGACGAATGTTCGGAGGAATTCCGGGTCCGCTTCCAATCGGCGGACCTGATCCTGAGCAAGGGGCAGGGGAACCTTTCCGCTCTGATGACGGATGCCGATGAACGCGTGTTCTTCGTGTTCCGGACAAAATGCGCGCCGATCGCCAGGAAATCGGGAACCACCCAGGGCAATCTGCAGATGATCCAAGGCAAGGGTTTTCCAACAAGGGTGTAACAAACAACTAAATTCTATTTTCCCGGACCTCATGGATACAGCCACCGCGTGCTTCGGCACCCATCCCAAACGGATCGAGAAGACAGAGTCTGTCACGAAGAGGCGGGTTCTCGATCTGTTCGATCTTCCTCTCCCGGATCTTCTGGTTTGGGCGCAGAAGGCGCACCGCGAGCATTTCGATGCGTGCGAAATCCGCGCTTCCACCTTGGTTTCGATCAAGACCGGTGCCTGCACCGAGGACTGCGCCTACTGCGCCCAGAGCAGCCACCACCAGGAGCCGGTGCCCTACCAGCCATTGATGGGCTTGGAAGAAGTTCTCGAGGCCGGCCGGAAAGCCAAGGCAGCCGGCGCCACGCGCCTTTGCATGGGCGCCGCTTGGCGCAGTCCACGCACGGGCGCCCAATTCGATGCGGTGCTGGACATGGTGCGCGGCGTCAAGGCGTTGGGGCTGGAAGCGTGCATGACATTGGGAATGTTGGATGACCACCAGGCTCGACAGCTCAAGGATGCGGGGTTGGATTTCTACAACCACAACCTGGACACGTCGCCCGAGTACTACGCGAAAATCATCACCACGCGCACCTACCAGGATCGGCTGGACACGATCCGGCGGGTGCAAGAGGCGGGGATCCGCGTGTGCTCGGGCGGTATCCTGGGGATGGGAGAATCGCGCGAAGACCGCGCCGGACTGTTGCACGAATTGGCCAATCTCCCCATCGCTCCGGAATCGGTGCCCATCAACAAGCTCATGCCCATGGCCGGTACGCCGCTTTTCGACGCGGCCCCCTTGGACGACATGGAGATCGTGCGGGCCATCGCCGTGACCCGCATCCTGCTTCCCGCCACCCAGATCCGGCTTTCGGCAGGGAGATCGGGCATGTCGCACGCCCTGCAGCTTCTGTGCTTCCTGGCGGGGGCCAACGGGATCTTCCTGGGAGACCAGCTGTTGACCGCCGAAAATCCATCCGGAAACGAAGACAAGGCCATGATCGAATCGTTCGGCATGGCCCTTCGCGCCGAAAACTGACGCACCCGCTCCAACACCCACCATTCGGAAAGCTTCGCCATGTACAGGGAACAGATCAAAGTCCTCGATTGCACCATCCGCGATGGAGGTCTGGTCAACGCGCACGATTTCAGCGTCGATTTCGTGCGGCGCGTGTACCAGGGCGTTTCCGCGGCCGGTGTGGATTATTTCGAGATCGGCTACAAGAACAGCCCGGAATTCTTCCCTGGCGCCAAGTTCGGGCCATGGAAATGCTGCACCGACCAGGATATCCGGTTGGCCACGGAAGGGGTGGACAACGGCGCGAAAGTGTCCGTCATGGTGGACGTGGGGCGCGTGGATATGAACAGTATCCGTCCTGCTTCGGAAAGCCCCTACCACATGGTCCGCGTGGCCAGCTACGTGAAGGGCATCGACAAGGCCATCGCGATGGAAAACCGATTTTCCGATCTGGGCTACGAAACCACCATCAACATCATGGCCATCTCCCGGGACGCGGGTCCCCAACTGGACGAAGCCATGGACCAGTGCGAACGGGAATCGCGTTCCCTGGCGATCTATCTGGTCGATTCGTTCGGATCCCTCTACCAGGAAGACATCGAAAAGCTGGTGCGTCGCGCGCGGCAATGGATCCGGACCAAGGAATTGGGTTTCCATGGCCACAACAACCAGCAACTGGCGTTTTCCAACACCATCGAGTCGATCATGGGTGGTGTGAATTTCCTGGACGCCACCGTGTACGGCATGGGGCGTGCCGCGGGAAACTGCACCCTGGAATTGCTGCTGGGATTCCTGAAAAACCCCAGGTACGACGTGCGCCATGTCCTGGATTTGATCGCCAACGATTTTCTCGAACTGCGCAAACAGCACGAGTGGGGTTACATCCTTCCCCACATGATCGCGGGACAGCTCGGGATGCATCCTCAAGATGCGTTGGATGTGCGAAAGGGTTCCGAGCGCGACGACTACCGCGCGTTCCACGACCGGATGACGGCGCTGCTTTCGGCGTAACCGGACGCGACGGCCTCGCCCGGAAACGGGCGAGGCGCGGAGCGGAGTCAGATCCTGGAGTGGGACCGCCCGTGGGATTCATCGTTTGTCAAAAATCGGAACCCCACCTCGTCGTCGGTCGGGATCGCCAGCCTGGTCGGAGCCTCGCTGGAGAAGGTGAGGTTTCGCATGGCGGTCTCCATCGCTTCGGTGGAGTGCGGATCCACCACCACGATCCGTTGTCCGGTGGAACCGGAGAGAAATTCGAAGAGCGGTCCTTCGTTCCAGGGCACGTCGATCACGAGCGTTTCCATGCCATAGAGTCGGACTTCGACGCGCGATCTCTCGAGGAGACGTTTGACAAATTCCGGACTCGCCTGCACGCCTTCCGCGAGCCGGCCATGCACCAGCCTTCCGTTGGTGGTGGCCGATATCTGGAGCCAAGCGAGAGGGGATCCGTCCAAACCGATGCCCTGGCGTGGACAGGTATCCACGCAGGCTCCGCAAGCGGTGCAAAGTCGCGAGTCGACCTGCACGCGCCCTTGCACTTTGCGGATCGCCCCCGACGGACAGGAGCGAATGCATCGACCGCAGTTGGTGCAGGTTTCGGGCCGCACAACCGCGGTCCGACGCCCGTCGATCTGGGTCGTGTGGATCGGACTGCCGTTGCGGTCTTGTTCCTGGTCCATGGGTTTCATGTCCGGGTCCAGGAACAAGGCGTGGTCGGTCCGACTCCAGATCGCTTCGGCCACTTTCCGTCTTTGGGAGGGGGCTCCGATCCCGAAGATCGCGATCTCGCGGATTCCCTGCGAAGCCATTGTCCGTTCTCCGTTCGATGTGCGTACTCCGGCATCGGATCGCATCGGTAAATAGATGTAAAAAACACCTAAAAATCCGGCAACCAACCGGCGCATTCTCCCGAACTTGCCGATTCAGTGCCGGTTCAAGGTGCGGGACGCTTCGTCCAGATGCCGATCAAGGAGCGATTCGGTCTGGTTGCCAGCCAGAGGGTGGGCCAGACCAGGATCAGGTCGCGGACCAGCGAGATCCAGGCGTCTCTCTTGCTGAGGGCGCCTTCGATCTCGAAACAACCGCAGGTGATGCCGAGGTCGCGCCAAACCGCTTGCGCCAGCGCCACGATGAAGGCGATGAACATGGCGGAAAGCAACAAGGCCATTTCGCGATTCCAACGGGTGAGGATGATCGCCAATCCCGTCCACAGCTCCAGTTGCGGCATGAACAGCGCGAACAGGTTCACCGCGCCCTGTGGCAAAAACTGGTATTGGGCCACCAGCAAGGCGAAGCCTTGGGGATTCTGGATCTTGAACCAGGAGGCGAGGATGAACATCCCCCCGATTCCCAGGCGGGAAGCCGTTTCCAGGATTCTTCCGGATAGATCCGGATCCATTCGCCATGCCGGCCACAGGAAGAGAGCCGACAGGAAAACTTCTCCGATTCCGATCTGCATGCGGTAGGGCAGGAGGGACTCGAGGCGAAAGGCCAACGAGAACGTGCTCGGGAAGGAAATTTCCAGGATCGCCAGCACCATCAGGCTCAGCGAGGATGCCATCCAGACCGAAGCGAGTACGGATCGCCTGTTCATGGTTGGTCCTTCGCCGGTGCGGCGAACACCGGTTGGCCCCCGAACCAGGACACCCGGTTCTGCTGGGGGACGCGGATATTGTTGAGGATCGCAAGCACAGCGGAGGCTCCGACCACGATCAGCAAAATTTTGAGATTCAACGACTTCACTGAAATTCCTTCGGGTTCCGCTGGCGCGGTACGCATGGCGCTTTTCACGATGTCAAAATAGATGTAAAATACAGTCTAAAATAGCGTTCTTAGGGGGGCAAATGGCGTACTCTTCAAGGCAGTCCAGGTCTGTGCCCAGTCCAAGCAGGGCATGCGGACCTTCCGTTGTTCATGGACTCGCATCGCTTGGCGAAACCTCGGCAAGCGGCGATGCCGAGGCGGCGGAGATCACGGCGCCCAAACCGATTGCGCTCGAACAAGAAGATCCCGCCTCCTGGTATCCGGACGCGGGTTGCTGCGGATGAGCGCACCCGAGCTTTTGATTCGGGACCGATAGCCAATCCTCCGGACGCATCCCGACGCTCCCAAGCGGGTCGCGGCGGGATGCACGCGTCATTTTTTGGTGATGGTCTTGAGAACGGTTTCCTTGTCGAGCTTCTTGGTGCAGAAGAACCAGTCGTGGCAGGTGATGTCCTTGGTCTCCATGCGTTCCTTGGCCACGCCGCAAGAGCCGGCTGTCGGCACGATCACGTCATCGCCCGGACGCCAATCGGCGGGAGTGGCGATGGAGAACGCGTCGGCGGTCTGGAGACCGATCACGATGCGCAGGATCTCGTCGAAGTTGCGGCCCAGGCTGAGGGGGTAGTACAGAACCGTGCGCACGATCCCCTTGGGGTCGATCACGAACACGGCGCGCACGGCCTTGGTGCTGCTTTCGCCGGGCTGCATCATCCCGTACTTCTTGGCCACCTCCATGGTGATGTCCTCGATCAGAGGGAACGTGACCTCGACATCCTTCATGCCCTTGTACTCGATCTTTTCCTTGATCGTGCGCAGCCATGCGATGTGGCTGTACAGGCCGTCGACGGACAAGCCAACGAGCTTGCAGTTGTACTTCTCGAACTCGGGCATCAAGGTGGCGAAGGTCATGAATTCCGATGTGCACACCGGCGTGAAGTCGGCCGGGTGCGAGAAGAGGATCACCCATCCTCCCGCATACTGTTCCGGGAAATTGATCTCTCCCTGGGTGGTGACCGCCTTGAAGGCGGGTGCCTTGTCGCCGATGCGGGGAAGCGAGACGGGTGTGGCGTTCGTGGATTCCATTGTTTTGGTTCTCCTGTCGATTCTTGGTCGGGCGAGGTTGGTCCGGATGAACCCAGACAAGAACCGTCACGATCGATTCCGATCCGGTTCCTGTCATATAGATGCATTAGACATCCATTAGGTTACAACAAACTTCCGTGCAAAGCAAATCGAAGTTGGCCCGTCCTCCTGTTGATCCTGCGCATGTCCATGGAACTGGAAGGTCCCACCACCCATTTCCATGTCATGTGGCCGTCGATGTGCCTGGGCCGCCTTGGGAAACCTGACGAGACCTTGTAACCTTTTAGGTGCAAAGCACATCTAGTGGACATCACCACCTCAGAAAGGTCGCGTCCATGTGGAAGTCGCTTATTTTCCTGCAAGGGCATCTCGGAGTGGCTGTGCCGGCCTCGCTGGTCCTCGGATTGGTCTACGGATTGGCGTTCGATGCATCGCCGCTGGCTTTGGCGATCCTACCGCTGACCTTCCTGATGGTTTTTCCCATGATGGTTGCGCTCCGGATGGGCGAATTGGCCAAAGTGGAGGATTGGAAGCTCCAGCTGACCACGCAGACCGTGAATTTCCTGGCCATTCCGCTGTTGGGTTGGCTTCTGGGGATGGTGTTCTTCGGGGACCGACCGCTCTTGGCGTTGGGACTTTTGCTGACTTCGCTCCTTCCCACCTCGGGAATGACCATCAGTTGGACCGGCCTTGCCAAGGGCAACGTTCCCGCCGCGGTCAGAATGACCTTGATCGGGCTTCTCCTGGGTTCGATCCTGGCACCGCTCTACCTCAAGGTGTTGTTGGGAGCCACCGTGGAGATCTCGCTGGCCAAGGTGTTTTCGCAGATCGCCCTGACGGTCTTGCTGCCCCTGGCATCCGGCCTCGCGTTGCAGAGGATCCTGGTGGCGAGGCTGGGACGCGAAGGCTTCCAGAAGCGCGTCCAAGGGCGTATCGGGCCGTTTTCCACGCTGGGAGTGTTGGGGATCGTCTTCGTGGCCATGGCGCTCAAGGCCAAGGGGATCGCGGAGCATCCCGCCGAGTTGGCAATTCTTGTCATCCCCCTGGTGGTATTGTACTTGGCGAACTTCGCCCTGAGCATCGCCGTCGGCAGGTGGTTCTTTCCGAGACCGGATGCCATCGCGCTGGTCTATGGCTCGGTGATGCGCAATCTTTCCATCGCCCTGGCCATCGCGATGTCCGCTTTCGGGACGCATGGACCCGAGATTGCCTTGATCATTTCGGCCGCCTATGTGATCCAGGTCCAGGCCGCCGCCTGGTCGGTGAAGTTCCTGCCCAGATTCCTGCCGAGTCCATCCGGGAGCTGATGGAAGAGTGTGGTTGCCGGAGGCTGTGAGTGGATCGCCTTCACAACTCTATGGGCGTCTTGTGTTTGGCCACCGGATCCAGGATGGCCGCGAGGTCGGCTTCGAAGGTGGGCGACGGAGCGGAAATCTCCGGCTCGGTCGGAACGCTTCCCAGGAAAGGGAGATCCAATTCGCGAGCCAATTCCTGTCCAACGCTCGCTCCGCCGGCGACATGGCCGCATCGGGGGCACCTCGTGCCGGACATGTTCTCCACAAGCCCAAGCAGGGGAACTCCCATCTCCCTGCAGAAGGCGATGGAGCGCCGTGCTCCCGATATCGCCACTTCCTGTGGCGTGCAGACCACCACCGCGCCTTCCAAGGCGCCGGCCGATTTGACCACGGTCAGGAGCTCGTCGCCCGTCCCGGAGGGAGTGTCGATGACCATCGCATCGAGTTCGCCCCAGTCGACTTCGCGCAGGAACTGTCGCACCAGCATGGTCTTGCGGGGGCCGCGCAGGATCACCGCCTGGTCAGGGCTGGGAGAAAGGAAGGCCATCGACATGAGCCGAAGGCCTTCGTGGTCGTGGGCCACGAGGCGATCGCCGGATCTTTGGAGGGAAACCGGCCCGATCTTCATCAAACTCGGGAGCGTCGGACTGTGGATGTCGGCATCGAGGATCCCGACCTTGGAGCCGGCAGCCCTCAATCGCTTCGCCAGATGGAGAGCCACGGTGCTTTTTCCCACACCGCCTTTTCCCGAAAGGACCAGGATCTTGCGGGCGATCGACCCCATCGGGAGCGACCGGAAATAATCCTGGCAGGCGGCTTTGAGGGAATCGATGGCCAGTTCCGCGCAATGGGCGGACTCGTGGGGAAATCCCTGGAACCTGTCCAGGACATCCCGTGGGCGCATGATCGCGATTCCAGCCAACGAGCGCCCCTTCGCAAGCTCGGTGGCCATGCTTCCGCAGGCGATGGACGATCCGCAGCCATCGGTGGAAAAGCGGAGGTCGGCGATTTCTCCATCCTCCACCCGGATCCACATGTCCATGCTGTCTCCGCAGGAGCCGGAGATGCTGGCGTGTCCATCGAACACGGGCAGGATGCCCCGATTGCGAGGGGACCGGGCATGGTCGATGGCGATGGCGGAAAATTCCGAGTGAACGTGTTCATCCATGGCGTTGAAGCGCTCCAAGCGAGAGTGAATCCAGGGTGTGGGGGGCGGCGACGCCCCTCACACGGGAAATGACAGCTTTTTCCCCACCACTCCATGCTCGCAGGCGAAACCATCGGATCCGGCGAGCTGGTAGGATGCGTAGGGACCGCTGCAGTGGCAGGGAACCACGCACCGGGCACCGGCCTCGAGCAAGCGGCCGGAGAGTCGTGACAATTCCTGTTCCGGTGCCGATTCCAGGTGCAGGCCGCCCACCAGGGTGGCCAGGGGCTTGCCGGGAAACAGGACATCGAGTCGATCCAGCAGGTTGTCGATGCCGAAGTGGGCGCATCCCACCACGACCACGAGTCCTTCGGGGGTTTCCACCACCAGCGCCTGTTCCTCCGGCACGTCGTCGGGGACGTCCAGAAGCTCGTTGCGCCACAGGTCGCGATGGGTCCAGGCGGGACGCTCGCCGGGAATCGGACCTGTGATCCAGATTTTGTCACCAAGTGTGGCGAGTTCCGTGGTCTCCTGCCAGCGCTTGCGGTCCAGCACGAGTCTGGAACGGACGCTCTCCTGGAGGGCGATGTCCCGGTTTTCCGCTTTGGAACGGTGCCAGCGAGGCAGCAGTGCGCCGGACGGAATCCAGATCCGCGCGGCGGAGCACAGGTCCATCGCACGGGCAAGACCTCCACCGTGATCCCAGTGGCCGTGGCTCAAGACGATGTCGGTGGCCTTGGAAAGGTCCACGCCCAGAGCCGCGGCGTTGGCCTGCAGCACGTCGCCATCGGCGCCGGTGTCGAACAGGATCCGGTTGGATCCGGCTTCGCACCACAGCGAGAAGCCATGCTGGGCCAAAAGTCCCCGCGATCGCGCGGAATTGTCGACAAGAATCGTCAGGCTGGCCATGCGCCGCTCAGTGCTTGCAGGTGCAGACGTGGCCGGCGCCGTGGTGGTGGCCGTGGCCGTGTTCCTCGCCGTCCTCGTGGCCCTGGCACATCGATTCGCCGGGAGCCAGTTCCCGCGCCTGCGCGATACCTGCCAGGAATTGTTCCACGACCTTGGCGGGATCGGTTTCCGAGATGCCCGCGAACACCTTCACTCCCGCCTTGCCCAGACCTTGCGCCGCACCGGATCCAAGGCCGCCCGCCAGCAGGATCTCGACTCCCTGGGCGGCGACCCAGGTGCCCGCCCCGCAGGTGCCTTCGGCCGGGAAAAGGCGCATGCCGAGGTTGGCCGCCGTTCCTGCGGAGAGGTCCACGTCGTACATGGAAATGGCTTCGGCGCGGCCGTAGTGGGAGCTGAATTTGCCTTCGGAAATGGGTAGGGCGATGCGCATCGTGGAGTCTCCAGAAGTGGAACGGAATCAGAAGGGTGTAATATACAACTAAATGGGCCGACCCGACGCCTTCGGTTCGTCGGCGAAATCGAAGCGGGATTACCCTGGTTTGCGAGCGTCGCGGACGAAAGCGCGAAGACCCTTCGCGAGTCCTTCCAGAAGATCGGCCCATTCCCGAAGGTGCTCTTCACCCTTGGGTGTCAGCTTGTAGGCCTTGCGACCGGCACCTCGGACGGATTCCGTCCACTCCGCTTCGGTCATCCCGTTTCGTTCCAGCACGCCCAGAGATCGGTAAACCGCGGCCTTGTCGATGGTGGTGCCGGTGAGGGAGTGGCCATCCAGCCGCTGGAGAATGTCGTAACCGCTTGCGCCAGGGGAGTTGCGGATTTCCAGCAACAGAAGGGGTTCCACGAACCGGAAGACGTTGCCCATCCCGCAAGCGCAGCCCGGATGGCCGTGGCGCTCGCAGAATTTTGGTCCGCTGGCGGGATCCGCTTGCAACGATTGGATCGATTTCGGTTTCATGCCGGGACGGAAAGGTAGCCCCGCCTTGTAGAGATGCCCCTTATTGTAGAGACGCCCCGCCGGGGCGTCTCTACAATAAGGGGCGTCTCAAGGGCGGAGGGGGCGGTTATTGCGCCCGCGCCTCGCGCGGCACGAAATCCCGGATGGCCGCACCGGTGTAGATTTGGCGAGGGCGGTTGATCTTCAGGCGCTCGGCGTCGTGGATTTCCTTGTAGTTGGCGATCCAGCCGGGCATGCGTCCGATGGCGAACATCACGGTGAACATGTCCAGGGGAATCCCGATGGCCCGCAGGATGATGCCGGAATAGAAGTCCACGTTGGGATACAGCTTGCGGTCGACGAAGTAGCTGTCCCGCAAGGCGACTTCCTCCAGGCGCCGGGCGATTTCCAGCAACGGATCCTGGATCTTGAGCTTGGAGAGGATGACCTCGGCGGCCTTCTGCAGGATGCGCGAGCGGGGATCGAAGTTGCGATAGACGCGATGACCGAATCCCATGAGCTTGAGCTTGGAATTCTTGTCCTTGATCTTCTCCATGTACACATGGGGATCCATTCCGGAGGCGCGGATCTCTTCCAGCATGTTGACCACGGCCACGTTGGCGCCGCCGTGCAGCGGGCCCCACAGAGCGGATACGCCTGCGGAAACCGAGGCGTACATGTTCGCGCCGGAGCTGGCCACCATGCGCACGGTGGAAGTGGAGCAGTTCTGTTCGTGGTCGGCGTGCAGGGTCAGAAATTGGTTCAAGGCGCGGGCGGCGTCGGGGTCCGGCGTGATGCGGCCGTTGGGCACCGAAAACATCATGTGCAGGAAGTTTTCGCAGTACTTGAAGTCCGGGCGCGGGTACATCATGGGCTGGCCCATGCTCATCTTGTAGGTGGCCGCTGCGATGGACCGCACCTGCGAGAGCAAACGCGCCGCGTTTTCCTCGAAATTCACTTCCGTGTCGCTTCCCAGCACTTCGGGCGAGAAGCATCCGATCGCGTTGATCATCGCAGACAAAATGGCCATCGGGGGCGCGTTGTTGGGAAAGCCCTGGAAGTGGTTTCGCATGCTTTCGTGGATCATGGCATGCTTGGTCAAAAGCGCGGAAAACCGCTCACGCTGCTTTTCGTTTGGGAGCTCGCCGTAGATGACCAGCCACGCGCTTTCCACGAAGGAGGATTGTTCCGCGATCTGCTCGATGGGGTAGCCTCGATAGCGCAGGATCCCTTTGTCGCCATCGATGTAGGTGATGGCGGACTTGCACGAACCGGTGTTGCCGTAGCCTTCGTCCAGCGTGATGAGGCCGGATTTCGCGCGCAGATCGGAGATGTCCACTCCGAGTTCTTTCTCGGTTCCCTCGACGACAGGGAAATCCCAGGATTGTCCGTTGTATTCCAGGCGAGCGGTTGACATGGCAGAACTCCTCCGAACGTGATTCTTGCGCTTTCGTCTCAAACTAGCAACGGATCACCGGATCGACCGTATCGGATCGACAAGTTCGCCACTTGGCGAATGCGGTCACACGGTGCGGCTGTACCGGCCTTCGCCAACTCCCAGAAGCGGGTCGAACAGAAACGCGATGTTGCGCACGGCAAAGCGTCCCTGGCTGGTGGCGCGGACCACGGTGCCATCGAAGGTGCAGAGGCCGTCGGCGACAAACGGCTCGAGCCGTTCCAACCCGGGTGCCAGGCGTTCACGCGCCTGGACGGCGGAAAATCCTTCCGCAGCGCCGATGCTGGCGAGATCCAGTTCCCCGCGGCACATCACGGAATTGATGGCATCGCGATCGAACCTTTCCTCTCGCGAGAGGATGTAGGCGCGTTCCACCGGCAACTTTCCAGCCACCACTTCCTGGCCGTAGGTGGCGCTTTCCTTGACGTTTTGGATGTACCCCTCGTGGAGCTGCGAGATGGCCGATGCCCCGAATCCCACCACCTGGCCGGTGGTGCGCTTGGAGCAGTAGCCTTGGAAGTTGCGGTGCAATTCACCCGTGTCTTGGGCTCTGGAGAGCTCGTCGTCGGGCTTGGCGTAGTGATCCATTCCAATCGGGTGGTAGCCGCCGGCCACGAACCCTGCGAAGGTGTCTACCGCGATACCGATCTTGGTCTCGGCGTCGGGCAGTCCTTTGGATTCCAGGGTTTTCTGGTGGTCCTTGGCCCAAGGGACATGGGCGTAGCTGAACGTGGCCACGCGGTCTGGCGAGGCCTCCAAGGTGCGTTGGACCGTTTCCAGGAAGGATTCCCTGGTTTGGCCAGGCAGGCCGTAGATCAGGTCCAGATTCACGCCTGTAAAGCCCAGACCGTGGGAATGGGAGATCAGGTCGGCCGGGGCGATGCGGGGGAAGGGGCGATTGACCCGCGACAGCACGTCCAGGTTGAAGTCCTGGAGCCCGAAGGAGATCCGGTTGAAGCCCGCTTGGCGCAAATCCGCGAGCTTGGGAAGGGTGATGAGGTTGGGGTCGCATTCGATGGCGATCTCGGCGTGGGGCGAGAGGATGCGACCTTCCAGGAGGCGCTGGATCACTTTGGCCAGGAACTTGACCGGAGCCGCGTTCGGTGTACCTCCGCCGAAGTGGATCTGCGAGACGGGTCTGGAGCGATCCAACAGAGGCAGGATGCGATCCATCTCCCGATCCAGGACCTGGAAGTAATCCAGCACGGCGGATCCAGGTTTGCCGATTTCCGTCGTACAACCGCAGAACAGGCATTGCTTGGGGCAGAAGGGAATGTGCACGTAGAACGACAAATTCCGGTCGCCGGTTTGGTTGGAACGGACGATCAGCTGTTGGAGATCTTCTTGGCTCCACCCGGTGCGAAAGTGCGGAGCCGGAGGGTACGATGTGTAGCGGGGGCCAGGCACGTCGTACTTGCGAAGGAACTCGGCGGTCAACGAAAAGGGAGGCTCGCGCCTCCCGTGGATTTCGGTCATGCCTGTAAAGATACCCCGGCGCGAAGCCGGGGACCAGCGGGCAGTCTGTCTTAGAAGTTGAACTGGTGCTGCACGCGCAGGATGTTCGCGAAGGCGTCGGAGTTCTCCGATTCCCAGCGCGAGAAGGCGATCTGCAGTTTGTTGGCGTGCTTGCGGAAGTACAGGTTCACGCCGATGTCGCCCTCGTAGCCGGAATTGCCGTGCTCGGCGTTGGGCGAGGACGAGTAGTTCAGGACCTTCTTGTCTGCGTCGGTGTTGTCGACGTCCTTGTCGATGATCGCGAAACGGGCGGCGGGTTCCACCACCAGCTTGCCGGCGGGGATGGCGTAGCCGACCTGCGCGGTGATCACCTGGCTCTGGACGGTGTTGGTGGGGCGGACGAAGTTCTGGAAGCGGGCGTCCACGATCGCGGTGACGCGATCGAAATGGGCCAGGATGTCGCCGCCGAAGCTGACGTGGGCGGCCGAGACGGTGTCGTCCGAAGTTTGCGGGGTGCCGTTTCCGTTCTTGTCGACCATGATCTCTTCGGGATCGAAGGTGAAGTCCAATCCGACGGCCAGCGACTTGCCGGCGTCGCCCACGTACGATTCCGTGCGCTTGGGCAGCACGCCCATGGGGGAGATCACCAGGCGTCCCGCGTAGAACAGCCCTTCGGATTCCTTGACAGTGGCGCGTTCGGTGTTGTGGGTGTTCTGGACGTCGGCGGAGACCTCGACGTTCTTCATGCCCATCTGGTAGCGCACGCCGTAGGCGGACTTGGGGGCCGGGTAGAGCGAGGTGGCGCGGGACGTGGGGAACAGGAGCTGCGACGAGGGATCGTCGAAGGCAGGCTGGGCGTGCGCTTTGTCCAGACCCACGGTGAAGGTGTGGGTGATGCCCTGGGAGACGATCTGGTTCTGGGCCCACAGATAGAGGAGGGCCGGAGTGCGATTCAGGCCGGTGCTGGTGGAATCGGTGTTGTCGGCCGAGAACATGATGAATCCGGTCCAGCTGCCGCGCTCGAGTTTCACGCTCAGGCGGGCGCGGCGACCGTACAGGTCGACCGGATCGGCGGCGGCGGTCTTGCCGCGATTGACGTCGAATTCCGCTCCGGCGGCATTTTCCGCCGAGTTGATGTCTGCGCGGTTCTGCATGAGAACGCCGATGTCCAGCTTGGCGGTGGTGTCCGGGAGGGACACCTGAATGCTCCAGGCGGGAGCGGCGACAAGAGCGGCCAACACAACGTGTGAGAAGCGAATACGCATGGCGATCCTTTCTATCTGGGAACTACCGAAGGTTCCGCGGCGAGCCACCACGGAACTGCTTTGGCTAGAATAGGCTTCTTTCGCCGATGTTTCAATCCTGATAAAGGATCGCAATCACTAATCAGCGAAGCGACTTGCTTTCCAGAAAACGGACTCGATCTTCCAATTCCGCCAATTTTTGCCGCATCCAGTCCATTTCGGAACCGGGTTGGGGGGCGGTGAAAACGTGCATCTCGTCGGAATCTGCATCGGGAAGGGCCGGGACCAAGGACGGATCCAGTCGTTCCGCCAATCCGACGCGGTGGCGCCAGCGCGGCTCCCGCTGACCGGGTTGGCGGGGCACGCGGGAAACCGGGGAATCATCGATCAGGGCCAGTGCTTCCAGGGATTCTTCGGTTTGGGCGGGGGAAAGGTCGATCATCTTCTCGCGGGCACGCGTGCGCAGCTCCGAGGCGGTCTGTTCGCCGCGGAGAAGCAGCAAGCCGAACAACGCGACTTGTCCGCGATTCAAACCCCAGCGGTGTTCCTCGAACAACGTGTGTTCGTATTTGCGGACTTCGTGTCCGCCTTTGGGTTCCGTGAAGTACACCAAGCCCTTGAGCTTCAGCGACTTGACGCCGAGCTCCACTTCCAACTCGTCAAATTCCGTTACGGGATTGCGGTTGGTGGCCTGGTTGCAACCTGCGCGCAGGGACTTGAGGGTCAACGGGTAGTATTCGGGCGTTGCCATCGATTTTTCGACGAGCGTTCCCAAGATCCGGATCTCCAGGTCGTTCAGCGCGTCCATCTATTCCTCCAGGCCCAGCGGTTCCAGGGGGCCGATCCCGGATCGGATCAGACGGATCTCGTCACCGATCAGGCTCACAATGGTAGTTCCAACAGGCGAAATGTCTTGGGCATCCAGCACCAGATCCACCGACTTGCCGTATTGGTCCTGCACCTCGGTGCCGGTGGAAAAAACCTCCGTCTCGCGCTCGGAAAAACGGGCGGCGGCATTGACCAGGGGGTGCTCCATGCGCTCCAGGATCCCGCGCATCACGGGGTGGGTGGGCATCCGCACCCCCACCTCCAGTCGCTTGACTTCCAGCATCTTGGCGGTCCGGTGACGGGCGGGCAGGATGAAGGTGTAAGGCCCGGGCATCAGGTGTTTCATGGTGCGAAAGGCGAAGTTCGAGACATCCGCGTATTGCGAGATCTGGGAAAAGTCGTGGAAAAGCAGCGCCAGGACCTTGGCTTTGACAGGATTGGTCAGGCGGTAGAGCTTGGCGAGCCCCTTGGGACTACCGGCTGAACATCCCATTCCATAGCCGGATTCGGTGGGCCAGACCACGAGACCATCGCGTTCCAGGCACTGCACTGCCTGGTCCAACAATCTTGGCTGGGGCGTGACCGGATGGATTTGCAATAAGGTTCCCACCTCAAGCCTTCGAAAGCGGGATCTTGTACCCCAATGTGCGGGAATGGATTTCCTTGGCGTCCCGGATCAGTTGGGCCAGCACCGCGGGAGTGATCGATTGCTTGGGGTCATCGCCGATCCCTTTCGAGCCACAGACGTGGGTTTCCACGTTCAGTCCGTCGGCGCCATAGGCGGCGGCGGCAAGCGACGCGAACGGAACCAGGGAAGCTTTGCCGACGGAATGGGAGGGATCCACCACCACGGGTGCCCAGGAGCGCCCCTTCAACAAGGGGGTGATGGACTCGTCGGGGAAGTTCCGGTAGCCATCGAGTTCGGGCTTGGTTCCTCGAGGGCAGAGCACGACATTGGGATTGCCCCCTGCCACGATGTATTCCGCCGCGCACAGGAATTCGTCCACAGGTCCCATGTGCATGCCACGCTTCAGAAGGACCACGGTCTTGCTTCCTGCGGTGCCACGGCCAACCTGCTTCAGTAGCCCGTAATTGAGGGCATTGCGGGTCCCGATTTGGATGATATCCACCCCCGCGTCCATCACGACCTGCAGATGGCGGTCTTCCATCACTTCGGTGCTGACGGGCAATCCGGTTTCGGCGCGGGCGCGGATGAGGATTTCCAGAGCCTTGTCGTCACCTTGGTAGGCGTTGGGGCTGGTGCGGGGCTTCCAGACGCCGCCGCGGATGGCGGCAGCCCCGGCTTCTTTCACGGCGTGGGCCGTTTCCAAGAAGTATTGGGGATTGCGTGGGTCGATCGTGCACTGGCCGGCAACCACATGGAATCCGTCCCCTAAAACCACGCCCCCGATCCTCACCTTGTGGGAGCTGAGGTCCGAGGCGTGGTGCATCAAACGGTAGGGCGCTTGGATCCGGTCGAACCGTTCCACGAACTCCAAACCTTCGATGCGACCGACCATTTCCTCGTCGCGTTCGTCGCCGGAAATGGCGTAGATGGTCCGGGTGGTCCCCGCGATCACGGTGAGGCTGCAGCCGTAGTCGGCGAGGATCGCTTCGACTTCGGAGAGCTGGTTGGCGCTGAAGGCCTTGTCTCTGGGCAAAATCATGGTGGGTTCCAAGGTACGAAAACCTCCGGAACCTTCCGGGAAGAAGACGGGGGTGGCTCCGTCCGGGTTGCTCTCCGATCGGGAGCGAAAGCGCCTTGGGGTTGCCTGCGAAATAGCCCGATCCTAGCCAATTTCCAGGATGTGAACCCCTTACTTCCATTTCAGACCGGTTTCCAGCGGGTGTTGCCCATGTTTCAATTGGCGTTCGTCCTGGTTGCCGCGGTCCATGCCAAGACGGATTCCACCGACATCGTGTTTTCCGACGCTTCGGTGCGCTCGTACGCCATCAGCTTCTACGCACCGGACTGGAAAGCCCGCATGGAAGCCAATTGGGTGGTGGATTCCGGCTACGTTCCGGCCCGGTTTTCCGATGGCACCGTCACCTTGGACAGTGTGGGGGTGCGCTACAAGGGCAATTCTTCCTACACGCTTGCAGGAAACAACCCCAAGAAACCGCTGAAGATCAAGTTCAACGAATTCAAGGACACCAGCTACTTCGGGATCAAGGTCCTGAATTTTTCCAACGGCATCGGCGATCCCACCCTGATGCGCGAGCACATCAGCTACGCGATCGCCAGGAAATACCTGCCGGCCCCGCGGTCCAATTTCGTGCACATCGCCATCGAGGGACAGGCGGTCGGACTGTATACGCAGGTGGAACAGGCCGACAAAACCTTCCTGAAGCGCTGGTTCCCGGATTCTTCCAAGGGAAACCTGTTCAAGGCCGGCGACGACGGAGCGACCCTGGGGTGGATCGACGCCAACGCCTCCTCCTATGCGACTTCCGGAGATTACGAACTCAAGACCAACGAGGATGCCGCCAACTGGAGGGGATTCGTGGGCTTTGTGGACTTTCTGAACCGCTCCACGGACGAGGAGTTCTGTGCCGGACGCTCGGCGTATGTGGATGACGACAATCTCGGCAAGTTCCTGG
This sequence comes from Fibrobacterota bacterium, assembly GCA_016699655.1. GTDB lineage: Bacteria > Fibrobacterota > Fibrobacteria > UBA5070 > UBA5070 > UBA5070. The sequence goes on along the minus strand of CP064986.1, from coordinate 5,211,098 downwards.
CGTTCAACACCGTGTTGTCGAATTTCGACTCCTACAACGGGTCGGGACGCAACTGGTACATGTACCAGCAGGACACTACAACAACCGCCATGCGGATGATTCCTTGGGACCTGAACCTCTCCTTCGGCGCTTACGGAGGGGCCTCCAGCGCGCTGGGGATCGCCATCGACACGGTGCAGGCTCCACTGGCGGATCGGCCTCTCTTCAAGCGCGCCTTGGCTTGCCCGGCCACCCGCAATGCCTATTTCCGCTGGATGCGGGACATGGTGACCTCCCAGGCCAGCACGGATTCCGTCGAGGCCGCGATGGTCAGGGACTCCGCGCTCATCGCCGCTTTCGTGGCCGCCGACTCCAACAAGTTCTACACCGCCGCCGCTTGGAAAACCAACCTGCGCGCGAATTTCCGTGCTTCGGAAGGATTGATTCCTGGATTGGTTTCCTTTTCCAAATCCAGAAACACCTCGATCTCCACCGCGCTGGAATCGTTCATCGATGTCGCCATTCGCAAGGTGGATCGCTCCTGGGGCCTGGTGCGGTCCGGTGACGACTGGCGATTGCGGGGTCTCGAGGCGATCGGTGCAGGAACCGTCTCCTGGACTTCGATCGATGGCCGAAGGTCCGGCTCGATGGTCTTCCAGCCAGGCGACAACGATTTCACGATCCCCCTTCCTCATGGACTCGTGGCCGTCTCGGTCCGGTCCGCTCGGGGATCCCACACCGTCATGATCCACAACACCAGGAAGTGATCCCCATGAAACATGCACCGTTGACCGCTCTATTGCTTTTGGCGACCAGCCAGGTATTCGCCGAAGGCACGCCAGGGTTCATCCTCATCCCGGCCCAAGGCGGAATGATGGGTGGCGGCGGTGCGGGCTCCACCCTGGTGGATCCCAAAGGAACGACGGTCAAGTCCTTCAGTGTGGCTGGATACAATTCTTATTTGCTGCCCAACGGCCACATTCTGGGCCAAACCGGTAACGGGTCGGCGGCGGCGATGGGATTCGCGTCCCTGGTGGAACAAGCAGCCGGTTCCGCCACGGCGATCAACACCTGGACCGCGAGCGGTGGAAGCTTCCATCATGCCCATTGGGTGATGCCCAACGGGCACTGGTTGGGGACCTACACGGTGAAGATCAACCCAAAGAATGTGCTTCCCGGATTTACCGGATCGCTTACGTCCATCTGGGACGAGCGGATCCAGGAATGGGATCCGGTCGCCAAGAAGATCGTTTGGGAATGGAAGGCCAGCGACCACACCTCGCCCACCAACCACCCGCGCAAGTTCAACAACAACCTGTTCAAGAGCCAGGATCCTCTCCACATCAACTCGGTGGTCTACGACTCCGCACGCGATCTGGTGGTGATGAGCTCGCACTATCTATACGAAGTGTTGGTGATCGACCATTCCACCACCACCGCGCAAGCCGCGACCTCATCGGGAGGCAAGTACGGGAAAGGCGGCGATCTTCTGTTCCGGTGGGGCTGCACCAAGAATTATGGCGGAACCGGTGCGGCGGTATCAGACGTGGTGCATGGCGGCGGCGTGATCCAGGCTGGATTGCCCGGTGCGGGGAACTTCTCGCTGTTCGGAAATTCCGACAATACCGTGAAACAGTCCCGATGGTACGAAGTCAAAGGCCAGGAAAGCGACACCGGATGGGTGATCGGGTCCAACGGCGAGTTCGTGGCCTCGTTGGTGTTCGATTTCTACAACAGCTCCTACCAATCCACCGGCCATTACGGCTACGGCCAGCGCTTGGCTAATGGCAACACCCTCATCACATACAGCGGCTCCCAGAAGCTCGTGGAAGTCACCCCTGCCAAGGCGGTGGTGAACGTCCTGACCGGCAACACCATCCGCGCCTTCCACTATCCGCCGAACCATCCCGCCATCGTTTCGCTGGGCTTGGGAAGTTCCGGTGTGGAGCGGACCATGTCCAACGGAGTCGGGATCCGAGCCTCCTGGGGACAGATTCTGGCCACCGGACTCGTGGCAGGTTCACGGTTGCGCGTGTTGGACGCCCAAGGCGTGATCCGTTACGAATCGATCGCCACTTCCGAACAAGCCTCGATTCCTGCGGTGAACTGGGCCAACGGAGCGTACGTTCTGCAGGTGCTCCAAAACGGCAAATCGTCTTCGCAAACCATCGCTCTGACTCGCTGAGGCCCCACTCCATGAAAACCACTCTCCTTGCTCTCGCTCTTTGCACGGCCGTTTCGGCAGCGCCCTTCTCCTTCACTGGAATGGTTGTGGACGAATCAGGTATGCCACTGGGCGGTGTGGAGGTCTCCATGCACGGGGTGACGGGATCCGTCACCTCGGGAAGCCAAGGGGAGTTTGTGCTGGCCGGGGAAGGCAACAGCGTTTCGGTGAGACCCGCCGCCCGTCTTTCCGGATTGCGGATGTCGGTGTTCTCCAACACGGTGGAATGGGCCGATGCGGGATCGGAATCCACGCTGGACGTTTTCCGGACCAACGGGACGGTGGTGGGACGGAACATCCCCTTTGTCGCGGGACGGGCGACTCTTCCGGCGCATGCGGGGATGGCATTGATCCTGCGTGTGAAGCGAAACGGGGCGGTGGTCGCCGATCTGCAGGGCGCGGGCACGGGAGCGTTGCGCCAGCTCGCTTCGGTCGGAATCCTGCACTTGAAAAAGGCCGGATTCCTTTCCGATACGCTTTCCGTCGACGCCTTGACCAAGACGGGAATCGTCAAGATGCTTGTCGCCTCCGATCCGTGGATCCCGACCGTGCTGACAAAATCAGGGAAGATGGTCAAGATCGTGGCGGCCGGAAAAACCTTCGCCATGGGCGACAATGCGGTCTGGGACGAATTCGACAATCCCGAATCGCCTCGGCATTCGGTCCAGTTCACCCGCGACTTCTGGATGGACACGACGGAAGTCACCCAGGGCCAATACGAAAGCGTCATGCGCGCGAGCTATCCGGGTTACACGGGAAGCATCGACTGGAAATCCCTCTTCGGAATCGGCGCGAACTTTCCGGCCTACGGCGTCACCGCGGGTGGAGCGATCCTCTACTGCAACGCTCTCAGCAAGATGGAAGGTTTGGATACCGCCTATATCTACACCGCTCGCGATGGGGAATCGTCCCATACTTCCTTGGCAGGGGCGGTGGTGGATATTTCCAAGTCCGGATACCGACTTCCCACGGAAGCGGAATGGGAATATGCCGCGCGTGCAGGCACCACCACGGAATTTCCCTGGGGCCCGATGTCCCTGCAAGTCGCGACCATCGCCGATCAGATGAACGCGAACACCATCTGGCAGGGCAACGCCTACGATGTGGGTGATGCCTCCCCGGACTACGGCACCCACACGGTGGCCAGCAAGCTTCCCAACGCCTACGGTCTGTACGACATGTTGGGCAGCCAGTCCGAATGGTGCTGGGACGATCACAAATTCGAAGGCTACAAGGCCGGACAGGCGATCGATCCGTACACGGCGCCGGATCCGGAAATGGCGACCGCCGAACATCAGAGCCTGGCCAAGCGAGGAGGCCACTGGGCCAATTCGCCCAACTACCTGAGGGCCTCCAACCGCACGTTCGAGGCGAGGGTTTACTTCTCCTACAACGAGGGATTCCGCACCGTGCGCAGCGTGGTGCCCTAGTCCAAAGTACGCGTAGCCGCCAAGACAGTCTCTGAAGCCTTTCGGAGACTTCCGTTGATCCGAGAGACAACGGGCGATAGGAAAACATCCGGCGATCCGGGATGATTGATATGATTTTGTAACCCCCGGCCCCCTTCAAGGTCGGAGTTGAACCCAATTCGATGCGGAGACGACCACTTTGGTGGTCACGGAGGAATTGTGATGAGCCCAATCCATTGCGGAAGGTGTGCCCTTCTCGCGTTTTCTCTTTTCTCCCTTGGATGTGGAAGCTCCACCGCGGTGGAGGAGGAGCAGAAGAAAACGACTCCCTCCGTGGTTCGCGGGCCGGAATGGGTGGAATCATCCCATGGCGAACGGCCATCGGACACTCTCGCCGCCTTCCCGATCTCCACTCGCACCTTGGTCATCGCCATGCCGGAATCCACCTGGGCGAACATGCAAGGAACCTTGCGCTCGGTCTGTGGTTCGTTGGGCGGAGGCGCCCCTTGTACCGGAGCACAGGTCGATGCGGCCCCCAGCGTGAGCGCCTGGCACAAGGGAACCCTGGCCATGGAGGGGCAAACGTGGGCTTCCATCGGATTTCGGTTTCGGTCCAATTCCGACCTGGCCGATGCTTGGACCAAGGGGAATCTTCGCTTCCCCTTCCGTTTGACCATGGACAAATGGGAGGATGAGGTTCCCACAGTCAAAAATCAACGTTTCTACGGCTTCAAGAAGCTTTCTCTCACGAGCCTGGCCGGCGATTCCACCCTGCTGCGCCACCAGATCGCTTCGGCGGTCTATCGTGCTCAAGGAGTTCCGGCCCTGCAGGGTGCGGTGGTCAGTCTCCGTCTTGCCCGGGGAACGGATACGCTCGACCTCGGGCCGTACGCGTTGCGGGAAGTTCCGGATGGCCCGATTTTGTCGCGGTGGTTCGTCGACGGATCGGGGAACCAATACGAGCCCAGTTCCAAATTGGGTGCATACGTGAAAAGCGAGTTTTCCGAGGGGGAGAACGACGGCGCCCACACCGAAGTGGTGGCGTTTTTCGCCGCTCTCAACTCCGCCGACCGCACCACCAATCCCACCGCCTGGCGCGCTTCGCTGCGCAAGGTGTTCGATGTCGACGGATTCGTGCGTTGGATGGCGGTCTCCCAGGCGCTTGGAGACAATGGATCCTATGGGCGGGAAGCCGAAAACTACGGCCTTTACGGCATTTCAGGCAAACTCCACTGGATGGCGTTGGACCTGGACAAGACCTTTCCCGCCGGTCCATCCCGGACGCGGAGCGTATGGTATCCGGGAACTGCGGGATCCTGGCCGCTGGTGGAAAAGGTTCTGGCGGATTCGACTCTGTGCGAGGATTACGTCAAGCAGCTCCGGACGTTGACAACTTCTGGCGACGCCTCCGCGGAAAAACTGGGTGGACACATACGGCGTTTCGTGCTGTCCTCCAATCCCACCGTGGACCCGAAGCTGGCTCCTCTGTTCGAGTTCGCCGCCCCGCGCGCGGTCGTGGTGGATTCCTCCCTGACCAGCCACCCCTGCCCGCGGAAGGAGTGAGCCGTGTTCGATCTGAGTTCCGTGCAGGCCGCTTCCCAGGATTCCACCATGCTCGCGGTGATCTACGCGAGCCTTCTTTCGGCGGTCTTGTCCGGACTGGTGGCCTGGACCTACAGTGCCACGTTCCACGGGTTGTCGTTTTCCAAGAGCTACGTACAATCGCTGATCCTGGTCTCGCTGGTGGCCGCCACGATCATGCAGGCCGTGGGCGACAGCATCGCCCGGGGGTTGGGAATCATGGGCGCCTTGGCCGTGGTCCGGTTCCGCACGGCCTTCACCGATCCCAAGGACCTGGTGTTCCTGTTCGCCGCCCTCGCGGCGGGTCTGGGTTGCGGCATCTACGCATGGACGGTTTCTGTTGTCGGAACCATCGCCTTCTGCGTCGCGGCGTGGGTCCTCTATCGCGCCGATATCGGCGACCATCTCGCCTACGACGGGCTGGTGCGGTTTTCCATCGGCGACGCCGAGGCCTCGCGGGAGCCGATCGCCACCTTGCTTCGGCGGGACCTCAAGCACTTCGCCCTGGTGTCCATGCGGGAGGTGGCCGGAGGCACAAGGCTCGACTGCGCCTACCAGGTCAAATTCCGTCGCGGGCGCGACGCTGCCGTGCTCATGAAAGGACTTTCGGAGGTTCCCAGCCTCACCGGGGCCCATTTCATGATGCAAGAATCCACATTGGAGCTTTGAGATGCACCGCAAACTCGTACCGAGCAAGCTTTCCGGATTCGTGTGGCTGGCGACCTTGGTTGCCGTGGGGGTGATCACCTGGCACTTTCGCGGGGCCCGGCGTGATTTCCGCGGCATCGCCGAGGACGTGAAACTCAGCGTTTCCAGCGAGATGGCCGTCGAGCTTCTTTCCATCGCCGTCCAGCCCGGACAGTTCGTCCAACCGGGCGACACCCTCGCCCGGTTGCGCAACCGGGATCTGTCGATGCGCATCGCCGAAATCCTGCGGGAAATCCAGGACGCCTCCGGCGAGGCCAACATCGACCGCTCCGAAAGCATGCGGCGGGTGGCTGAACTGAAATCCTCGTTGGGTTCGCGGAAAGCCGAGCTCCAATCCGAAATCCAGCTTCTGTCCGAACAGGCATCCCGCAACCGAAGCCTCGTTTCCGGCTTCCAGGGCATGGGAATCCGTACCACCGAGCCGGACACGGCGGGAATCGAGGAGAGGATCCGGACGCTGCGGGAGCAGATCCGGGTGGAAGAGGATGGCGTGCGCAGCCAGATCGCCCTGTTGGAAGGTTCCAAGGGGAACATCGATCGGTTGGCCCTGGCCAAGAACGACGCGTTGCGCAAGGAACTCGCGCTGTTGCACGACGAGGAACGAAAGCTCGTGATCCTCGCTCCGGCGGGCGGCGTGATCGACAGCGTGAAGTACAGGCCGGGCGAGAAGGTTTCGCCGTTTTCGCCGGTCTTGACGATTTCCGGCATGAAGCCCTCGCGGGTTCGCGGGTACATCAACGAGAGGGTCCGTTCGGACATCGCGGTGGGGGATTCCGTCGTGGTCAGCGCGGTCGGCATGCGCACGGCGAAGGTCAACGGAGTCGTGGTGGGAGTGGGGTCCCGGATCATGGAGATTCCCGTGCGGCTGTGGAAGGTCCCGGACTTCCCGCTGTGGGGGCGCGAGGTGATCGTCCAGCTTTCCAGCGACAATCCATTGCTCCTGGGCGAGATGGTGGATGTCCGCAGGGGAGCCGACAAGCTTTTGCTGGGGGGATCATGAACAGCGCTCGCTCGCTCGGCATCCTGGCGTCGTTGCTGTTGCCGTCGGTGGCCGCCTGCCAGGACATCGGCTGGGACGAACTCATTTCCAGCCATCGCGCCACGCATTCCCTGGTCGCGGCCCGCCAGCACTCCCTGGAGCTGGGACAGGGCCAGGGACGCCAGCTTTGGGAAGACATGGAACTTCGCTACGCGGCCAAGCGCGCGGATCTGCGCAAGCAGGAAGTGGGCTTGAGGATCTCTCCCTCCGGGTTCGGGGAGATCGGCGCCAACCAGTCCCTTTGGAATGCCCGGCGCAAGCTGGGGGAAACCAAAGTCAAGCAGAAATTGTCCGAGGCGCTTTTCGAACGCTACAGTTTGGCCTTGGCCTGGAGATACCAGCAACGCCAGATGCGCTACCACCTGGACATGAAGAATCTCAGCGAAAACCGGATCCAGGTTCTCGCGAAGATGTCCGCGACGGAGGATTTCGATCCCGAGGATCTGGTGGAGGCCCAGCTCCACCGCACCGAGTACATGTCCAAGGCCGAAGGGGACGTATACAAGATGGCCCAGGCCGAGCGCAAGATGCGCCAGTACATTCCCGGATCGGGTGCGGTGCGGTTGGACGGACCCATGCTTTCTCCTTCTGAAATCGCGCTGATCCTGGACGGAATCGATCCGTCGCGCGCGGACTCGTTTCCGGACGTGAAGGTCGCGGCGGGGGAGCTCTCCTTGGAGCAGGCCAAAACCAACCAGGAGGTCGCTTCCTCGCGGCGTTGGCTGGGTTATCTGGAGGCGAGTTACACGTTCGATGTGGACGAGAACAAGCTGGAAGTGTTGACCCATCGCGACAACATCGCTTTCGGTTGCGGCTTCAAGATTCCTATCATGGACGGCAGTTCCCAGGAGGTCGCCCGCCGCAAGGCGGAACTTGCCGAAGTGCGGATGAATTTCATCGACGAGCGCCAGGATGTGGAACGGAAAGTCGCCGAGTTGCGATTGTCGATCGGATCGATGCTTCGCCAGATCGCGGTGCTCGATTCGTTCGCCACCCGCGTGGACGCGGGAAAACTGTTCACGGATTTCGCGATCAAATCAGGATCCGATCCTGTTCTCTTGCTGAAGGCGCGCGAAACGGCGATCCAGAACAGTTGGAACATCGACTACCTCCACTTCGAAATCCTGGTGCAGTACCTGGAAATCCTCCACTTGTCCGGCAAGTTGGTGCAGGAGCCGGAAGTGAACCATCTCTTGACACGCAAGCCCCCGGTGTCGGTTGGAGGCGTTCCAGGAGGGAAGTCATGATCCAGACTTCGTTCACCCGGCTGGAGCGCTACGAGCTCAAATATCATGTGCCCATCACGATGGCGCCGGCCCTGGACCAGTACCTGCGCCATTGGTGCGTGCTGGATCCGCACTCCGAGAAGTCTCCGGACGGATTCTATCCGATCTCCAGCCTTTACCTGGATTCACCCACCTACACTTTGCTGCGCACCGGGTGCATCAAGCCGGATGGACGCTTCAACACGCGCATCCGCGCCTACGGCGATCATCCGGAACGTTCGAAAGATTGGCATTTCGAGATCAAGGAAAAGGCCAACGACCAAGTCACCAAATACAGGGGAGTGCTGAAGGGGCTGCCGCCGGAATCCATGTGGGACGATCCCGATCTCGCCTTGCGTGGAGCCAACGGCGAGGATGCGGAAAATCTCCGCAAGTTTCTCCACCGGATTTTGTCCTACAATCTGAGCCCCTTGGTGCTGACGCAGTACCGTCGCAAGGCCTGGTTCGGGACCGCCGACGTCTATGCCCGAGTCACCCTCGACGTGGGGATGCGTTGGCGCGAGGAACGTGGCTTCGATTTTTCCGCAGCCGAACGGGAAATGCGGCCCAGCGATCTGCCGGAGAGGTTCGATCCCGGCTGCAACGCCGTGCTCGAGGTCAAATGCGCGCGTCAACAGGTGCCGTTGTGGATGCTCGACATGATCCGTCAATTCGGATTGGTTCGCTCGGGATTTTCCAAGTTCGAGAGCGCCGCGCGGGAATTGCTGCTTTTGCCCGACCGTTCCAGAGGCACCCGCGACTGACGGCTTGGGAGCTGTCGGCGCCGGGCGGTGGGTTCACCGCTCGTGCAGGCCAAGCACCAGGGAGAGTCCGTCATCCAGGTCTTCCAGGTAGTCCTTCGGGAGTTTGGACACGACCTCTTCGTCGAGATCCGCTTTGTCCACGGTGAGGATCTGCGAGATGTTCGCCACCGAATCCTTGGGCAATCCGGTCGCCGACTTGGGTAGAAGGACATTTCCGGGGGCGCGTGAGAGCGCGAGGTTGGAGGTCAGGATCACCACCACCACGGTCGTGATCCGGCTTTTGTTGAAAGGGTCGGATTGCACGACGATCGCTGGTCGCCGGTATCCAGGTTCCGATCCACGAGGCTCTCCCAGATCCACCCAGCGGATTTCGCCGCGTCTGATCACCACTCGCTAGCTTTCAGTCGAGCGCAATTGGCCTGCTTGCGCAAGGTCTGTTCCGATGTTTCCTGTGGGTGCACCGCGTTGAGACGATCGGTGATGTCGGAAGGATCCTGGTGGCGAAGATACTGGCGCAAGGCCTCCGCGTACAGCCGGGAGCGAGTCCAGCCACGGGCTAGGACCATGGTTTCTGCGGCCTCGAAAACGCTGTCCGGAAGGGAGATCGCTGTCTTCATACTGAGTATGATACTTTTTTACCGGGTATTTCGCAAATCAGACGGAAGGCGGCTACGAGAGGCTTTCGTCTTCGAGGAGCTTGCGGTCTTCCTTGGTCAGAACGTGCGATGCCCAAAGATCCGGGCGCCGCTCCATGGTCCAGAGCATCTGTTGTTTGCGCTGCCATTTGCGGATGCGGTCGTGGTTTCCGGAAAGCAAGGCTTCCGGGACCTTCATCCCGTTCCAAACCTCCGGCCTGGTATAGACCGGCCAGCCCAGCAGTGGCTCTTCGAAGCTGTCGGTGCGGGCCGACCCCTCGTCTCCGAGAACGCCGGGAAGCAAGCGAGTCACCGCATCCAGGAACACGACGCTGGCCATTTCCCCGCCCGACAGCACGTAATCGCCCACGGAAAATTCGTGGGTCACGTGCAGATACCGGAAACGCTCGTCGATGCCCTTGTAGTGCCCGCAGACCAGGACGATTTCCGGCACCTGGGCCCACTCCCGCACGTCGGACTGGGTGAGGGTCTTGCCGTGTGGATGCGGATAGACGACAGGGATGTCGCTTCGCCCTTCCAAGGCGCGCTCCAACGACTGTTCGAGAGGCTGCGCGTGGAGCACCATGCCCGGTTCGCCGCCATAGGGATAGTCGTCCACGGCGCCATAGCGATTGAGCGGGAAATCACGGAGGTTGTGCAGGCGCAGGTCGAAGACCCCCGCCTTGGCTGCCTTCGCGGGAATCGAATGTTGCAAGGCGTCGAACATCTGCGGAAACAGCGTCAAGACGTCGACTCTCACGACATGGCGTCCCAGACCTCGCGGTCCACCTCGATGCGGCCTTGCTCCCTCTGGACGCGGCAGGCGAGCGGCCCTTCCATGGGAAGGAGAAGCTCCGTGTTGCCTGGTCCGCGCACACGCAAGGAAAGGGTGGGAAGGTCGGCCAGGCCCAGGGCCGTGCCGCAAGCCTTGCCGGTTTCATCCACCACGGGAAGGTTGACAAGATCTGCTTCGATCCAGCCGCCGACTGGGCGGGTCGCCTCGGACTCCGGGACACAAATCCATAGGCCGGAGAAAAGCCGAGCTTCTTCAGGGGAGTTGATTCCCTCGAACAACAAACGCCACCCCGTACCGGACGAGATGGCTTTTGCGATGCGAACTTGTTTTGCGCCGGACGGACCGGTCAAATACACGTCGCGAAGAGTTGCCAAACGACGAGGATCCCAGCTGATGTTCTCCGCTTTCATCTGACCAGTCAGACCATGCGGAGCGTGCAACCTTCCGACGGCGATGAAGCCGTCGGGGATCTCTTGGCGTTGGATCAGCCTGCTCCGGCGGCGGCCTTAGCCTGGGCCTTCTTCGAAGGCATGGGCTTCTTGGCCTTTTCCGGAATCACGGAAGTGCCCACGGCGGCAGGATCCTTGCCTTCGAGGACAGCTTTGTGCTTGACGATCAGGCCGTGGCGACGGAAGATCGACTTGACAGTATCAGAAGGCTGAGCGCCCTTCGACAGCCATTCCAGAATCGCCGCTTCCTTGAGCTGGATTTTGGCGGGAGTGGAGAGGGGGTCGTAGGTGCCGACCTCTTCCAGGAATCGTCCATCACGCTTCTGGGCCGAGTCGGCAACCATGATGCGGAAGTAGCTCCTGTTCTTGCGGCCGCCCCGTTGGAGGCGGAAGATCGTGGCCATGCGTTATCCTTTGCCAGATTGAAAATCGAGGGGGTTAATGTACGAATGCTCGGCGGTCCCCTCAAGGGTTCACGGGAACCTTTTATCAGGAATCACGGATTTACATGTCGGCGACAGGGTAGATTTGGCGACTTATGACCATTGATGCGCGAAAGGGAATGACCGTCGCGACCCTGATTCTCATGGCCTCCACTCTAGGTAGCCGTGTTTTGGGGCTTGTCCGCGATGCGCTGTTGGCCGCGCGACTGGGAACCGGGATCGAGGCGGATGCCTATGCCACCGCGTTTTCGTTGCCGGATCTTGTGAACACGATCTTGGCGGGGGGATTTCTGTCCTTGTCCTTCATGCCTTTGTACTCGCGGATCCAACGGGAGAGAGGCGAGGATGCTTCCCGGAGATTCTTGGGGGGAGTGACGCTTGCTCTTTTGGCGGCAGGAGTGGTCACCGTGCTGGCAATGTCCTGGTGGGCGGGGCCGGCACTTGCACTCCTGCAGCCCGGACAGGTCGGGACGGAGTCGATGGCCAAGGCCATCCATCTGACGCGGATCCTCCTGCCGGCGCAGATCTTTTTCCTGTTGGCCGGAACGTGGACAGGAGCCCAGAACTTCCGCAAAAAGTTCCTGTTTCCCGCCCTCGCTCCTTTGGTCTACAATACCGGCATCATCGCTGGCGGCTGGTTCCTGGCCAAAACCCTCGGTGCGGAGGGATTCGTGTGGGGGGCGCTTGGCGGGGCCTTCGTGGGCCATTTCCTGATGCAGGCCGTCGGATTGCGGATGGCCAGCGTCGGGATTTCGCTTCCGACCAAGGAAACGCTGCAGGATCTTCGCGCGTTCTTTTGGCGGTCGGCCCCGTTGATGCTGGGGCTCACGCTGGGGTTCTCCAGCGAGCTTCTTCTGAAGAGATTTTCTGGCTACCTGGGGTCTGGTGCCATCGCCCAGGCCAGCTATGCCTTCCGATTGATCATGGTCATGGTCGCGCTTTTTGGCCAATCCGCTGGAGTGGCCTCATACCCCTACCTGGTGGAATTGGCAGGATCCGGCCAGTGGGACCGGTTTCAAGGCTTGGTGGGGGACACCCTCCGACGATTGGCGACGATGCTGATTCCCGCCACTGTCCTGGCCAGCCTGTTCGCTCCGGAGCTGGTTCGGCTGGCGTTTCAGCGCGGAGCGTTCGATGCTGCGGCGACCCAGTCGGTGGCCTTCCATCTGCGCACGATGGCATGGGCCATCTTTCCTTGGTGTGTGCAGATCGTCTTGGCCAGAGGCTTGTACGCCCGCGGCAAGTTCTGGTTCGGGGCAGCGCTGGGTACGGGATGTGTTCTGGTTTCCTGGCCTCTTTGGGCGCAACTGGTCCAGAAGTACGGCTCAGCAGGCGTAGGGCCAGGCCTTGTGCTGCTGGTGGTACTCCAAGCGGTGGTCTTTTCGATTGCCTGGTGGAAGAGCCCGTCGGGAAGAGATGCCTTCCGGAATCTGCTGCCCCATCTGCTGGAGACCCTCGCTATCTCCCTTTTCTTCGGGGGGATGGCTCGTTGGTTGACCTCCTCGGGAGGCCTGTGGACGCCGCTGATTGGGGGAGGTCTTGCTGCCTTGATGATCTTTTGTGTGGGATGTACAAGGACTTGGCCAGGAATGGAGCCCCTTGTACGCAAGGTCCGCACTAGATTTGGACTTTCATGATCCGTAAATCCATGGCCATCGCATTGGGGATTGCTATTCCGCTGCTGGGCGGACTGGCTCTCGGCACCGGGTTGCTCCCAACGGAGTTGCTGTACGAGTCTGTGCTCCAACTGATGGGGCCAAGCCAGCGCACGGAACGAGAGGGTGCCTCGCCAGTGCTCCTGGTGGAGATCGACAACGCCGCACAAGATGCGCGAGGCGCTTGGCCCTGGCCTGCCGAACGCATGGATTCTTTGCTGCTCATGGTCGCAAGGGCCGGTGCGCGCGCGGTGGTGGTGGACGCATCCTTCTTCGCCGATCCCGTGCATCGTCCTTCCGCATCCCTTTGGAGCGCTCTTCCGGGTGGCGTGCCCTTTGTCCTGCCTGTCCAGACCCATGGAGGCAATCCCAAGGCCTGTCCGATCTGGAAGGTCCTTGTCACGGGTGCTGAAAAGGGATTCCGCCGTGTCGGCTCCACAGGACTTCCTGCTGGAGTTCCTTGCGATGAACGGTTCGTCGGAGGATTGGACTCCTTGGTGGAAGGTCAAGGCGGACTGACCTATTCCCTGCTTTGGAACGATGGCCGGAACCTGATTCCGTCCACGGCCGTTTCAGCGCTTCTGGTGTCGGCGCCAAATTCCGCCATGACCGGAAATTGGTGGGATCCCACCGGTTTGCAAGTGGAGTCCTCCCAAGGAGGATCCCTGGTCGACTCCCGTGGGGACATCCTGCTCCGACCGCTCGGCGCACCGGGGCAGGGAATCCCCCGAGTGAATGCCGCCACGGTCCTTTCTTCCAATGGCGGGGACAATCTTTTCCGAGGCCGGATCGTGGTGGTGGGGGTGACCGCCACCGGACTTGTTCCGACTCTCGAGGTCCCTTTCTCGGCGGCCATGGCCGGTCGTCGCATGCCTCGTGCGGAAGTGACCGCCACGGTACTTTTGAATCTTCTCGAACGCTCGTCGTTCCACCTTCCGTTCTGGGCATGGGTGGTACCGTGGTTGGTGTCGATCTTGGCTGCGGCGCTGGCTTGGTTCGGGCTCCGACAAGCTCGTCGTCGTTGGACCCTCCTCGCGCAGGCGATTCTTGGAGTGGCGCTGGTGATCGTCTGGTGGATGCTGGTCCGTCTGGACCAGTGGATCACTCCTTTGTCGTTCGTGATTCCCGTCGCGGGGACGTTCCTTCTGGTGTTGCTTTGGCCGCGCCCAGCGAAGAACCTTCCACGGCCCCTCGCTCCCACGCCGCTCGCGCCTCGTCCAACACAGCGGATGTTCACCGACTCCGCCACGCGTCAGCCGGCCTCGGCGCTGTCTTCTTCGATCAGCTCCCTGGACATCCCTTCCGAGGCGTCCGTTCCGGAAGGTTCGGTCCAGCGCGGACCTGATGGGGAATTGATCCGGCTGGGGCGGTACGCGGAGCTTCGACCCATCGGTGCCGGCGGCATGTGCAAGGTGTATGTGGGCCACGATCCGGTGATGGATCGAGCGGTGGCGATCAAGATCCTTCGCACCGACAAAGCCAAAGGGCAAACCACCGAGCAGCGATTCCTCCGGGAAGCGCGGATCGCCGGTTCGCTCCACCATCCGAACATCAACACCGTTTTCGATTTCGGCCAAGCCGACGATCTCCTCTACCTTGTGCTGGAGTACGTGGACGGGGAAACCTTGAGCCAGTGGATCAAGGAGCACAACGGAGTCCGACCGAAAGCGGTCGTGTCGTGGGTGCGGCAGATCGGCGAGGCGTTGGACGCGGCCCATTCGGCGCAGGTCGTGCATCGCGACGTGAAACCGTCCAATTTCATGATCGTGCGCTCCACCGGGGCCATCAAGCTCATGGATTTCGGCGTGGCTCGTACCCCGGATGTCACTCTGACCCAGGCGGGGACCACCGTCGGGACTCCCAACTACATGTCGCCCGAACAGCTCCAGGGATCGAAGGTGGGGCCGGCCTCCGACCTCTATTCGTTCGGCGTGGTTCTCTACCAGATCCTGACCCAGCGCATGCCCTTCCACGGGGAAGGGCTGACCGCACTGTGCAGCGCGATCCTCAAAGGGCAGTGCACCAGGCTTTCCACGCACCGTCCGGATCTCGCCGGGCCGGTGGAGCAGGTCGTCCATAAGGCGTTTTCCGTTCGTGCGGAAGACCGGTACCTCACGGGCGTGGAATTCGCCGAGGCCTTCGAAAAGGCGGCGTCCACGTGATCGCATGGTTGCTCGCCTTCGCGCTTTCCTGTGCCGGAGGGATCCGCGAGTTGCGTTCGTTGCCGGCGTCCGATCTTTTGGGCAAGGTCGTCGGCGACAGCTCCGAAGCCGCAGGTTTCCTGCGGGCGGAAGCCTATCTGCGCGCCGGCCGGCCAGCCGACGCGATCCAATCGGCACAGGCCTTCCAGGTTCAATTTCCGTCTTCCACGCTGATCGGTCCGGTCAGGTCGCTGGAGGCATGGGGGCTGCTGCTCACAGGCGAATCGAAGAAAGCCTGCCAGATCCTCGCCAAGCTCGTCGGCTCGCCCGATCGACTGGCCTCGCGAATGGCGCGCGACGGACTTTCGGAATGGATCCGGTCCGGCCATCTCCCCGCTTCGGAGCTTCTGTTCCTCCCCTCCCTCCTGCCACCCGGCGAAGACACTCTCCTGAGAGCGATCTCGCTATCGGTTCCCCCTCGTCCTCTGGTGGCGATCCTGCCTGCCTCGGGAGGCTTTTCGCTGATCGGACGCCGCGTCTATCGCGGAGCCCAGCTGGCCGCCGCGGAGACCAAGAGCACGGTCGTCCTTGTCGACGAGCCCACGGACCCCATCGAGACTGCCTTGCTGGTGCGCGGCATCTTGGCCGTAGCCAAGCCCCGTGCGATCATCGGGCCCCTCCTTTCCAACACATCCGCGGCGGCGGCGCTTGAGATCGCCCGATCGTCGACCAACACCCCGTTGATCCTTCCCGCCGCGACGAGTCCAGGTGTTTCCAGCTTGGCCACCACGGCTTGGCAGCTGAACATCACCACCGGGGAGCAGGGACGCAAGGCGGCACAGGTCGCGATCGAGTGCGTCAAGACGTCGGAAGCCTACCTGCTCGCCCCCAAGAGCGAGTTCGGAGAATCCCTGGGCGAAAGCTTCCAGACGGAATTCGTTCGCCTGGGCGGGCGGATCGCGTGGCAGCGCACCTATGCCGCGGGCGCCACGGATTTCCGGGCGATCCTCGAGACGATGCGAAAGACCGCACTCGACCTGGCCCGCCGACGCGGCGAGGACACGTCCAGCCTCACCCCGGTCGTCTTCGTTCCCGGCGAGAGTCCTTCGGAGGCTTTGGCCCTGGCCGCGCAAGCGTCCCTGTTGGGCATGAAGGTGCGTTGGATCGGCGCTTCGGGCTGGCATTCCCGGCAATTCCTCCTGGAGACCTCGGGCAGGATGGACGGAGCCTTGCTGGTTTCCGACAACGTGCCCGACGAATCCCGTCAGCCATGGAAGGACTTTTCCCGCAAATGGCGGGCATCGGAAGGCGATGCGCCGGATCGATTGGCCGCTCTTGGCTGGGACGCCACGCAGCTCGCCATCCAGCCGACCGTTCCGCGCTTCTTCGCGGGCGCCCAAGCCGACATCAAGTTCGATCCGGCGGGTCGCAACAACGTCAATGTGGGAGTTCTCCGCGTGGAGAAGGGCGCCTTCGTCAACGGTTGCCGGGAAAAGTGAGCCTTACCCTCCGTTGTCAGGATTTGGCATCCGGTGGCCGGGCGGTCGCGCGCATGCAGGATGGCCGTGTCGTGTTCGTCGGCGGCGCCTGTCCGGGCGAGCTGGTGGAAGCGACGCTGGAGGTGGACAAGGGCCGCTTCCTGGAGGCGAGCTTGGATCGGGTGCTCGAGCCTTCCGTCGATCGCACCACCCCGGTCTGCCGGCACTTCGGCGATTGCGGCGGGTGCTCTTGGCAATTTCTGTCGTATCCTGCCCAGTTGCGGGCCAAACAACGGATCCTGGAAGACGCCCTGCGCCGGATCGGGAAGCTTCCCGGATTTCCGGAAATCGAAGTGGTCGGTTCGGAAAGCCCTTGGGGGACCCGCAACCGCGCCCAACTGCAGCCTTCCGGAGCCAAGGGCACGCCCTGGGGCTTTTTCGCGGCGGGATCGCGCCGTACGGTGGCTCTCGCGGAATGTCCCGTGCTGGTGAGCGAACTGCAGGGGCTGTGGAACGAACTGGCCGATGTCGATGGCAACCCTTGGGCGGATCGACGCCAGCGTTCGGTCTTCGCCTACGGTGCGCAAGGGAAACGCTGGGTCCATGTTCCCGGTGGCAGGGCTTCCGCTCCCGCCCAGGTGGATGTGCTCGGCAAGACCCTGCGCTTTTCGCCGGAGGGATTCTTCCAGAGCCATCTGGGGCTGGTGCCTCGCATGGTCCAAGAGGTGCTTGCCGACGACCGTGGCGAGGAAGCATGGGACCTGTATTCCGGCGTGGGACTGTTCGCCTGCCACCTGCAGGATCGCTTCGCCAAGGTGCACGCCGTGGAAAGCGATCCGCTGGCGGCGCTGTACGCCCAAGCCAACATCGGTCGGGCGATGCATCACCGCTGGGATGTCGAATCCTGGCTTGAACAACGGCTCTACGAAGGCTCCGATCGTCCCGATCTGGTCGTCGTGGATCCTCCGCGACAGGGATTGACTCCGCGCGCGCTTGGCGCCTTGCTGGAAGTCGCCCCGCGCAAACTTCGCTACGTCAGTTGCGGCCACGACACCCTGGCACGCGATCTGGGACAGATCATGTCCAGCGGCGGATGGCGGCTGGAGAAGCTCGTGCTGGTGGATCTCTATCCCCACACGCCCCACATGGAAGTGGTCGCGAGCCTGGTTCCGACCTGATTCAGCGCGGCTTCGGTGCGGCCGCCGCGGCGGCAACCGCCGCTACGCGGAGTCTCGCCACGTGGTCCAGCCCCAGATTGGCCTGGTGCACGAACAGCTTGAAGGTCTCGAAGGCGTCGATGTCCAGCTCGCGTCCGCTGGCATGGCGATCGGCGTAGAACAGGCCGATCGTCTGGCCCGAATAGCAGACCGGTCCGACGAAGAACTTGGCGCGCTCGATCACATCTGGGATGGACCCGATCAAAAGCGGTGCGAGGAGCGGATCCTGGTAATCGGAAACCCACATCGCCTCGGCGCCTTCCATGATGTTGGTGAACAGCGTCTTGGGCGGCTTGCCCAGTTCGAACCAGAATCTGTCCAGAAGCCGGAGCCGGTCGGGCGCCAGGACGTGCTTGGCCTTGACCATGGCTCGACCCGGGGTCACCAGCGCGAGCACCGTCCGATCCATGCCGGCGCCGCGGTGGATCCCTTCCAGGACCATTTCCAGGATCATGCCGAGGTCCGGCTTGCTCATCATCGTGGTGGTGATGTCGCGCAGGATCTTCAGCTGCAGCATCGGGTCGGGATTGGCCCAACTGGTGACCTCCCCGACTTCCCAACTCGATTCCACGTCGGCATTCTTGCTGGGCACCGGGATCAATCGTGCGGCGGTGCCCGCACCCATCGTGCGCGCGGTGGTGACGGCTTCGCAAGCGCAGGACTCCATCATGGGGCCCACCTCGCCGGTCGCTTTGCCCGTGATCTTTCCCACCTCGGCCGCGAGCTTTT
Organism: Fibrobacterota bacterium; assembly: GCA_016699655.1. Taxonomy (GTDB): domain Bacteria; phylum Fibrobacterota; class Fibrobacteria; order UBA5070; family UBA5070; genus UBA5070. The sequence goes on along the minus strand of CP064986.1, from coordinate 5,192,586 downwards.
TCATGTTCGGACTTGCCCAGCCACCCTCGGATTCGATCGCGATCTGGTGCCCGAGGTTGATCAATTTGCCGCGTGCATCCTTGGATGCGGCGCCTTTCAATCCTTCCTGAACCAGACCCGTGAGTTTCCACTCCTCGGCGAGCGCGGTGGTGAGGCTGGACAGTCGGAATCCCAAGACCTCGCGCTCCACTTCGTGGGGGTCGCGCTGGGGTGAGTTCGTCAATGCCTTGTCAAGCCGCTCGCCCTCGACCCCGGCAAAGCACCAGAAGGCCATCTGACCCAGGTTCATCAACAGCGCGGCGATGAAGATCTCCTCGCTGGATTGGTCGCGTTGGATGTTGGCGATGTTTCGCGCCTGGGAGGCGGCATGGATGGAGCGAGCGAGCTCGCGCATCACGCGATCCTTGGCTTTGCCCTTGACGAGGGATTCGATCACCGCGATCGTCACGCAGATGGCCTGGACGGCGTTGAACCCCAACACCACGACGGCACGGCTGATCGTACTGATGGACGTGCCGCCAGGGTTGTAGAAGGCGGAATTGGCGAGCTTCAGGACCTTCGCTGTCATCGAGGGGTCCTGGAGGACCACTCGGGCCAACGCGAGGCTGGAGTACTCCTCCTTGCCCAGGATCTTGTTGATCTCGCCGATGGTCTGGGCGAAGACGGGCATTTCCTCTTCGCAAAGTCGACGGACCCATTCGTCCATCGGCGATGGAGGTTGCTCCTGTGCGATCGCGGGACTCATGCCGCCTCCTCGTGCGCGCGACGCTTGGATTCCGCTACGCGAAGGCGGGTACGTTCCACCAGCGATGCGGGCCGCTCCAGCACCAAGGTTTCCGAGTCGAGGAATCCGACGATCCGAAACAGGCCCGCCTGGGCCATGTTGGTCAAAATCTGCTTGGTCATCCCTTCGTCCCTTCCCACCACATCGGGAAGTCGCCGAAGGATCTTGGGAAGCGGAATGTTGACCGTATCAGGGCAATCTTCCGCGTCGGCCCCCGCCAAGAGCTCCAGGATGTGAGCGATGCCGATCCATCCATCGGCTTCGGGAGCCGGTGCGATGATCCGGTCCAAGGCGCGGACCCGGCGCACGAGAGCCTGGAAAATGGCTTGGACGAATTGCGGACTCTGCTCCACCATCTGCTGGAGGCCTTCCGTACGCACGCACCAGATCTCGCAGGCCGTGGAAGCGCAGGCGGTGGCACTGCGCAGGCCACCATCGAAGGGTGCCATCTCGCCGAAGATCTCCCCTTCGCCCAAAAAGGCCAACACGTGCTTCTTCCCGGCTCGCAACACGCTGATCTCGACCGTACCCGATCGAACCACATAGGTGGAGCTTCCGGGAAGTCCTTCACGGAAGATCAGCTGGTTGGGATGGAAGGTTTTCAGCAGCGGTGGTGTCAAGTCATGCTCCGCGATTGGAACGTCGCCGGTGGAAAGCCCGACCGGTGGACGATGTGTTCGGTTGAGTCTACCCCTTTTTACGCGGGCGGTGCCAAGGTGGACTTTAGCCAGTATCCTTTAGGGCGCATATGTCCAAGGAATCCATCAGAGTTCTCATGGTCTGCACCGGAAACATCTGCCGTTCACCGACGGCCGAGGTCGTGTTGCGCCAAATGATCCAAAATCGTGACCTCCAATCGGAGTTGGAGGTCGATTCCGCCGGCACCCAAGCCTACCATGCCGGCGAAGGGGCGGATCCGCGATCGGTGGAATGCGGACGTCGGCGCGGACTGGACTTCTCGCAGCACCAGGCTCGTCGGGTGGTGCTGGCGGATTTCGAGGCCTTCGATTGGATCCTGGCCATGGATCAGACTCATTTGGATGCACTCCGGCGGATGTCCTACCCCGGGCAGCGTGCCCGGGTGGAATTGTTCCTGGCCCCAGTGGAACCAAAACACGGTCAAGAGGTCCCTGATCCATATTACGGCGGACCCATGGGCTTCGAGCGAGTCTTGGACATGTGCGAAGACGCTTGCAAGGCCTGGCTGGACCAGTGGATTCCCCCCTCCCAGAAGCCTGCTCCCTAGATTATCTTTGCATCCCTATTGGTGCCATACCCAAGTGGCTAGGGAGCGGTCTGCAAAACCGTCAACCCCGGTTCGAATCCGGGTGGCACCTCTGCAAGGAAAGCGGCGATCCGAAAGGGTCGCCGCTTTTTCGTTGGTACGCCCAACATCCTCGCCATGATCCTGAGCACGGATCCTACCTTGGGACGAGGAGTTGGTCTTCCCGATGCGATGGCGCGATCGCATCCCGGGTTCCTGGATGGAAGGCAGGCAAGTACGCGCGGAGGGCTGGAACGGATGCGTCATGTCTGGGCGGGAGTCGTCGGAGGAGCAGGCTTCTGCGCTCTGTTCCTTTGGGCGAACATGGCCCTGTTGCCGTCGCTTGGTGGATGCGCGGTCGCGGCTTGCAGCGTCTACCTGTTGGCCATGGGGGCGAACCGCAACAGCCTCTCCATGGAGCCCGATCGGTTCATGGCCGATCTGGCGCTGGAAAACGGTGCCCGGCAATCCAGCGAGATCAAACGTCTCGCCACGCTGATCGCCGATCCGAAACTCCGCCGGGAGGCCGAGACGATCGGAGTGGTGGCATCCGGGATCCTGTCCGACTTGCGGGCCCATCCGAAGGACTCGTCGCGGGCCAGGCGTTTTCTGGACTACTACCTGGAATCGACGCGGAAGATCCTCGCCAAGTACGTGGAGCTGTCTGGTCGGAATTTGTCCACCCCGGAGGCGAAGGCGTCGCTGGCGGGAATCGGAAATCTCCTGTCGGAAGTCCGTCAGGGTTTCGAAAGGCAGAGAGCCGACCTCGCCGAGAGCGATCTGATCGATCTGGACGTGGAAATGAAACTCCTGCGCACCACCATGAAGATGGATGGCAATTGATGCATGCCATGGAGCCGTCGCCTGGAATCGAAACCACCATCCGCCTTGTGGTGACCGACATGGACGGGACGCTCCTGGACAGGCACCATCGGTTGCCCGCTGGATTCTGGGAAGTGGAGCGGGCGTTGCACGAGCGCGGGATCGTCTTCGCGGTCGCCAGCGGTCGGCAATACTGGAATCTCCTGGACGTGTTCGAGCCCATCGCGAGCCGGATCCTGATCCTCGCCGAAAACGGGACCCTGGTGATGCGCGGCGGACAAGAATTGCACACCCGGTTCCTGGATGGGAACGATGCTCGTCGATTCGTGGAGTTGGGGCGCACCTTGCCGGACACCCACGTGCTTTTGTGCGGGAAGAACGCGGCCTACGTGGATGCGCCCGACGCGCGGTTCATGGACTCGGTGCGTTCGTACTATCGGCGCGTCGAGGTGGTGCCGGATCTTTTGGAGGTCGAGGACGACATCCTCAAGGTCACCTACTGCGATTTCCGAGGCGCCGAAGAACACACCTACCCGAGTGTGCGCCAGTGGGATGGCCCCTTCAAGATCGCCATCGCCGGGATCCCCTGGCTGGACATCACGCATGAACAGGCCAACAAGGGCGTGGCGTTGGCGAAGATCCAGGAGCGCCTCGGGGTATCGCGCGAGCAGACGATGGTGTTCGGGGATTACCTGAACGACTTGGAGCTGATGGAGCAAGCCGATTGGAGCTTCGCCATGAAGAACGCCCATCCCCGGATCCTGGAAGCCGCGCGATACACGACGCGTCTGGACCACGACGAGGGCGGGGTGGTGGACACGATCCGTCAGGTTTTGTTCGAAGGAAAACGCTAAACCTTGCGGCCGATCCGCGCCAGGTAGCCTTCCAGGTCAAATCCTGTCTTCTTGCGCGAGGGCCCCGGCGCTTGGGCGGTCAGGGGGGACTTGGCGCGCAGATGGTGGGTCAGGGCGATCGCCAGCGCATCGGTGGCGTCGGCGGAGGCGGGCAATTCCTGCAAGGCGAGCTGGCGGCGGACCATGTCGGCCACCCCTTCCTTGGAGGCGCGTCCGGAGCCCGCCACGGTCTGCTTGATGGAGCTGGGAGCGTACTCGAAGATTTCCATCTCGCGACGGGCGCAGGTGGCCAGGATCACCCCGCGCGCATGGCCCAGCACCATGGCGCTGTGGATGTTCTTGTGCACGAAGCTCTCTTCCAGGGCAAGTTGGGTGGGGCAGTGGCTGGTCAGCAGGTTTTCCAGGCGCTGCTGCAAGTCCGCGAGCCGCTTGGGCAGGGCGGTCTTGTCGCCCAGATGCCACACGCCCGCTTCGCGCACCAAAGGAAAGCGCCCCCCGAGGTCCTCGAGGAGCGCGTATCCGCAATGCAGGCTTCCCGGGTCGATGCCCAGGATGCGCACGAAGCGCTATTCCATCGCGGCCATGGCCGCTTCGGAAAATTCCACGTTGCTGTACAGGCTCTGCACGTCGTCGTGGTCGTCCAGGATGTCCAGAAGCTTCTGCACACGAGGCGCGTCGTCGTCGGAAACCATGGTGGGAGTCTTGGGGATCCGCACGAACTCGGCTTCCGAAACCACCAGTTTTTTGGCTTCCACGGCCTTGGCCACTTGGGCGAGGTCTTCCGGGGCAGTGAGGATTTCCCAGCACTCGTCGCCCAGTTGGACATCCTCGCCACCGCAATCGATGGCCAGTTCGGTCGCCTCGTCTTCGGTCAGATTGGGGGCCTGCACGGAGACCTTGCCTTTCTGGTCGAACATCCAGGCAACGGCACCGTCCTGCGCCAGGTTACCGCCGTTTTTGGCGAACAGGTTGCGAAGTTCACCCACGGTGCGGTTCTTGTTGTCGGTCATGCACTCGAGGATGATCGCGATGCCGCTGGGGCCGTATCCTTCGTACACGATTTCTTCGTAGGTCTGGCCTTCGAGCTTGCCCGCGCCCTTCAGGATGGCGGTCTCGATGTTCTTGGCCGGCATGTTCGCCGCCTTGGCCTTGGTGATGGCCAAACGCAGGCGGGGATTGGCTTCCGCGTCTTCGCCGCCCATGCGCGAGGCGACGGTGATTTCCTTGTTGATGCGGTTCCAGACCTTGGCGCGCGCGCCATCGATCTTGGCCTTTTTGCGCTTGGTCGTGGCCCATTTGCTATGACCGGACATCGGAAGTCTCCACGAGATGACGGGTTACGGTGAAACGACGAGGATGGGAAATCTACTCCATTCCAGCGCCGGAGCGCTCCTTCGTTACCTTTTGGGTTTCATCGGCGGGAGCCGCCGACCGGCACCACCCTGCACAGGGACCACCTCAAGGAGACGAACCATCGATCCCATCGTCGGACGCTTGCGCGACAGTCTGGTGGCCCTGAGCACGGCGCGTCCACCTGTTCTCGTCCTGGCGGACGAGGATGTGTTCGACGGATTGTCGCGTCGGATGGATCCCGGCCATGCCGTGGTGTTGCGGGGTCTGCTGGATACGGGAGACGCTCCCGGATCCGAGGGACATCCCGAACTTTTGACCGCCCTTTCCACCCGGTTCGCCGCCTTGCGGCGGGAATCGGCGGATCGATTGGACGTGTTGCGCGCCGAGATTCCCGACCGGCTGAGCGAACAAGTGCTGGGCAAACGTCTGGAGGAAGCCGGATTCTATCGCCACGATGCCCTGTGGATGACCAGCGGCAAAGGGGGGCGCAAGGATCTGCGGGCCATCTTCCTGCTTTGCTTTCGCGAATTGATCGCCGACATCGAACGGGTCCTGGTCCAGTGCCAAAGTCGCTCCGACCATCTCGACGACCTCGCCTCCCGCCAGTGGCTGGAACGGCCCGCCTCCAACAGCCAGCGCATCGGTGCGTGCTTGGCCGAAGGCCTGCGCACGACGGAATCGGAACGGCTGAAAGCCTGGAGATCCAGCCTGGGCAAGAACGGTGAGGACGGATTTTGTCAAGCCATGGCCGGGTGCTGGGAAAAGCTCTCCGCGCCCAATCGGTCTGCGTTGCACCAACTGGCCGCGCGCCCCTGGAGCGGACCTCGCCGCGATGGCTTCCAGGGCTTCGCGCTCGCATTGATCGACCACGCCCAGGCCTTGGCGGACGCCATGGTCTGGCTCTCCCAGAGTCGTTGGGAGATCCACCTTCGGGCCCTCGTGCCCTCATCCAACGGAGCTAACGAATGAACGGGATCGAATTGTTCCTGGCCGCCGCCGCCATGCTGCTGGCCGCCGCCGCCTTCTGGCGCACGTGGTCGAGCGATCCTCGCAAGGAAAACAAGGACATGGCGATCTTGCAGGCTTTCCAGGACCTGCGCGCGACGCTGGAATCCTTGCCGGGGCGCATCGCCGACGAAACCTCGGCCTCCCCGTTGCGCGAAGCTGTCGAGGGCGTGCGCGAGAGCGTGCATCGCCTGGGAGAGTCCTTGGGAGAGCACCTGGAGCAGCAGACCCAGGCCCAGTCCGCCTGGCATTCGGCCATGGAACAAAGCTTGACGCGCGTGTCCGAGAGCCAGCAGGTTGTCGCCAGCGGCGTCGAGTCCGGCGTCAAGTCGGTTGTCTCAGCCGTGCAAGGACTTTCGGGCGCGATCGATGCCGCTGCGGCGAAGGTGTCCGGCGATGTGGCGAAGATCCCCGCCGGGATCTCCCAGGCATCCTCAGAGGTCGCCCAGGCGGTTGCCAAAGGCGCCCAGCACACGGCAGATCTTGTCGCCAAGGCCTTGGCCGAAGCGGCTCCGGGAACCGATGACTCCTCGCAGGAGATCGTGGTTGCCCGGCTGGATGCCGCCGTGGCGGGAATCCTGCAGGTCGCCGAGGTCCAGAGCCAGACGCGGCAGGATGCCCAAGCCTTGGCGCAGGCCAGGGAGCGGGATGCCGCGGCGCAGCTCCAGGCTCTGGAGTCGCTGCGGTCCGAGTTGGGGGGGCTGTCCCTTTTGGCGCCGCTTTCGGGATCGGTGGACTCGGCGGTGAGGACCTTGGATGCCAAGTTGCAAGCCATGCTCGATCAGTCGCGCGGCGCACAGGTGGATCTGCAGGCGCAAGCCGCAGAACTGGCCCAGCAGGCCTCCGGCGAGCGCACGGAGCTTTCAGAGTCGGTGGCGCTGGTGGTGGCGGGCCTGGAAGCCTTGGGGCGTGAATTGCCAGTGCGCATCGCGCAGGAGTCCGCACAGCGTCCCGCTCCGCATCCGGAGCTGGAAGAGCTCGCCATGGCCGTGCGCGAGTCCGGCCACTTGCGCGGCGATGTCGGCAGGCAGGTGGCCGAGGCGGTCGGTAGGGTTGGACAACAATTGTCGGAGTCCGGTTCGCGTGCGGAGGAAAGCCGCGAGCGGGCCGGAGTGGCTCTGGACCAGGCGCTGGGGAGCCTGCAGGAATTGGCCGCCGACCTGCGTGTTTCGCTCTCGCCGCTGTCCGAGGCACTCACGGGCCACGGCCAGTTGGTGGCGCCGTTGGCTTCCGCGCTGGGTGCGGCCAAGGATCGCCTGGAAGAGGCGTCCACCTCGCTTCGGGCCAACCAGGTGGAATTTTCCGCATCGGTGGAATTGTTCACGCAGGGTGCCCAGGAACTGCAGACAGGCTTGGCCCTGTTCGCCCGCGAAGGAGAAAAGGAAGGTGCGGAGGATCCTCGTGCGGCCCAAAAGGCTCTTCTGGAGGCATTGGAGCGCCTGCTCGGTGGCTTCGCCGATTCCCTGAAGGCGCACTTGTCCGAATCCGATCTGCGCATGCGGGAGACTCTCACCGAACTCACGACCCGCCTTCCGTCGCCCCAGGCCTGAAGCCGTGGATCAGGATCCAACCGAATTGTCGCGGCGCTGGCAGGAGGCCGCCTCGACGCGTCCCGCGGCCCGACGGTTTTTGTCCTGGGCCCAGAGGCTTCTCGACGCGGCCATGGTTTCCCAGGCTTGTGGATTGACGGCCCAGGCGGACCATCTGGCGGACAAGGCACGGGTTCGACTGGAAGCGATCCTGGCCCAACCAAGCACCGCCCGAGACAAGATCGAACTGACGTCCGGTTGGAACCCCGATGGGCTTGCGCCGAATCCCGCGCGATCTCGGCAGGAAGCGCTGTGGCGGAGGGTTCGGCTGTTGCGTGCCCATCGCCAGCCGTTTCGTGGAGAAGGGCATCCGGAGTTTCGCGGCCTGGCTTGGGGACCTTACAATCGCCAGTCGTCGGTCGCCGAAGCCTTGTCCGCCGCGGCGAAAGTGGATCCCCTTTGGGTGGATGACTTTCTGGAGCGGGAGCGCAGCTTGCGTTTGATCGATGGCCTCCTGGGGCTGGGAGCGGCTTAGAGCTCCGTGCGCGGAGGTCCTTGGGGGCGAACCAGGATCGAACGGGATTGTTCCATGACCACCGTCCCGGCGGGAACCTTGCGAGGTTTGCGCACGTGCTTGCGCTCCGTGTAGCGGACCTCCACCTTCTCCTGGGCGCGGTAGCGCGAGAGCCAGGCAGCCAATCCTGCGGCCTTCTCCAAGCAGGAGGGGGGCACGGGCTTCGGTTTGCCATCGGGGGAGCGTAGGATCACGTGCGCGCCGGGGATGTTCGCGACGTGAAACCAAAGATCGTGGGGCAGGGCCAAACGGGTGGTCAGAAAATCATTTTCCGTCCCGGACTTCCCGGCCAACACGAACCAACCCTCTTCCAGATCCCAGCGGACGGGCCCCAGCGGACGAGGCTCCTCGCGCTTGCCGGGTGCTTGGGGCCAAAGACCGCGAGGAATCAACCGTTTTTGGAGCGACTCCAATTCTCGCAGCGCCTGCCTGGCGTCCTTTCGATCCAGCTCGGGGTCCATCCAAAGCTGGAATTTCGCCTGCCACTGTTGGGCGATGGCGAGCTCCTGCTCCAAAATCGACTGGCGCGAGGCCTGATGGAGGATCGCTCTGCGCCACTTTTTGGCTTGGGCAAACCACGATTCCGCCTGGGTTCTGTGAGGGAGGGCAGGGTCCAGCTCCAGGCTTTCCTGGACAGGCCCATCCTCCATCCAAAGCGTCAGCTCCACCTTCTTTGCCCCTCGGGGAAGCGTTCCGGCCGTTGTCAGCGCCCGAGCCCTTGCTTCCCAAAGGGCGGCGCGAAGGGCAAGGTCTGTCGGTGGCACGAGCTGTGACAAGGCCTTTTCCGTGCGACGGACCCAACGACCAACCGCTCCGGTGGCAATCCGAAGTGTTTGGTCTAGTTCTTGTAAGGCCCCTTGACGGGAGGGCGGCGAGCCCGCATTATTTGGATTCATTGAAGTGCATGCTGGGGAAAGTGCGTCCTGCACCCCCCGGGGGCCCCGCAAGCCCGCAAGGAGTGTTTGGTGCAACTTCCTAAGTACAAAAAAAAGAAACGAATCAAGCTCAAGATCTGCCAGTACTGCGGGAAGGAGTTCTGGGGCCACCCAATCGCCAAATACTGCGAGCTGCACAGGGATGTCAAACAGCGCGAGAAGACCAAAAAGTCTCCCGAGCCGGGCGATTCCAACAACAAGACCTACCAGCACGAGTTCATCGAAGTGGTGGAAGAGTCCTGGGCCTGTGAGCTGGACGGTTGTTCCGTGAACTACACCGTCAAGATCTTTCCCAAGCAATTCGTCTATCCGCGCTTTTGCGAAGAGCACCGGAACGAATTCCGTCGTCGCAACTGGTTGCGTCAAAAGCTTGTGGAAGAAATGCGCAAGCAGCGGGCCGCGCTCACCAAGCCCGCCGCAAAGACGGCTGCGGAGGGCGCCAAGGAAGCCAAACCGAAGTCCAAATCCAAGTCGGCCGCCGCAAAGTGAATTCTTTCGAGGCCAGGCTGGATACTCGCACCGTTGCGCAATCCATCAATGCGCAGGCCTGGATCCAGTTTTTGGTCCGGCAACGTTGGTTTTCCGGCAAGGGGCGCTCGATCGCTTCCGTCCGGGTGACCGCGACCTGCGCGGTCGATTCCGCCTTGGTCGTCGCCGTTTTGCGGGTCATCTACGAAGTGGGCGAGGACGAGGACTATCTCCTGCCGCTTCTGTTGTGCGTGGATTGCCCTGGAGAGGCCATCGGCCAGATCGAAGGGCGCCCCGTCGTCGATGCGCTTTCGGTCGAAGAAGGTTGGCGTCGCCTTCTGGGTGCGTTCGGACGTAGCCATCATCCTGGCGACCTTGAGTTGCGCATCGAATTGGAATCGAACTTTTCCTTCCGCAAGGGCGAGTTCGTCATGGGCTCCACCGACCAGACCAATTCCTGGGCGATTGTCGGCGGGATGTTCGTGAAGGTCTACCGCCGCTTGCAACACGGCGAGAATCTCGATGTCGAGGTGTGCCGCTTCTTGACCGAAGCGGAATTTCCCCTCACCCCCGTGTTGCGTGGTGCCATCACCGCACGCGGTGCGTTCGGCGATGCGACACTGCTCTCCGTCCAGGACTTGGTTGTCAATCAAGGGACGGGATGGGATCTGGCCCGCCAGCAGGTGGCCGCGGTTGTCGACGGCCAGGAGGTGGATACCACTCCGTGGGAGCGGTTGGGCACTTCGCTGGCCAAGCTTCATACAATCCTTGCCTCGCCGAATGGACCCGGCACCTCCCCGCTGAACACACCGGATCTCAAGGCGTGGGCGCAATTGGCGCTCGCCTTGGCGCGCAATGTCCTCAGCGAACTCGAGGGAGCGAAACTCGATCCTGCCGCATCGGGGCTGGCTCAACTCCTGCGTTTTCGCACTTCCAATTTGTTGCGTCGGATCAAGGCACCCCTGATCCCCTCTGGAGTCTGCCATCGCCAGCGGATCCATGGCGACATCCATTTGGGCCAGGTTCTTTGGAACGGTGAAGATTTCTTCATCATCGATTTCGAAGGCGAACCTGCCCGACCCGTGGAAGAACGGCGCCGCAAGTATTCCGTCGCCAAGGATGTGGCGGGTGTGTTGCGGTCGTTCGACTACGCCGCGCGCGCAGGCCTTCCGGAAGGCGCCGGAGCCAAAGGAGAAGCGATCGCCAACCAATGGCGCAATCGTTCTCGTGCCGCGTTCCGCACGGCCTACGAGCGTGAAATCGGGGGCGAACCGTTTCTTCCCAGCGATCCCGCGCTCTCCGAGCAGCTGGTCGCGTTGTTCGAATTGGAGAAGGCGTTCTACGAATTGCGATATGAACTCTCGCATCGTCCCGACTGGGTGGGCATCCCCATGGCGGGCTTGTTGGATCTCACCAACGCGAAGAAACCCGTCTAGAATTTTCGCCCGGTATTGCATCCTGCACGTGGATGCTGTATGTTCAGTGACATGACGATGTCTGTTTCGCCGAAATTCGCGACCAAGCGATCCCACCGTTGGATTCGATTCCACGGGGGCGGCGAAGCCATTGTCCATCGAGTCCGGTAAACACCGGTCACACGGTCGACTCAAGGCGAAGGCCCGCTCCCAGCACAGGGAAGCGGGTCTTTTCGTTTTTGGTCAAAACCGTGCCTCGCTAGCAACGGGAAATCGAGAGAAGAGAAGAAGGAGCGCACACATGGAGACGCAGCACAGCGCTCTCCCTGCCAAGGGAGAGACGATCGCGACGATATTTGTCATCGTCGGATCCATCCTCTATTCCACCAAGAGCTTGTTCGTCAAGCAGATGATGTTCGCCTCGGTCGATGCCGGCGAGATCCTGGCGCTGCGCCTGGTCTGGTCGGCGCCGATCTACCTGGGCGTGATCGCCTGGGTCCTTTTGCGGCACAAGGCGCAGTGGAAGGACCTTGCCCAGATGTTCGTCCTGGGTTTGTGGGGTTTCTGGTTGGCGCCTCGACTCAACTTCGCGGGATTGGGTCACACCAGCGCGGGCTTGGAGCGGATCCTGGTGCAAGCGAGCACCGCTTTCGTGATCCTCTTCGTGGCGATTTCGTTGCGAAAGAGACCATCGAAGACGGTCATCGCCTCCGTGGTGGTGTGCTATCTCGGGCTGGTGATCGCCATGGCCGGGCGTGACGAGGGACGTGCTTTCGCCGACCTGGGCGGGGTGGGATTGATCCTCGGCGGGGCGGTGGCCTGGGCGCTGTTTGTGGTGGGCGTGGGGCGTCTCCAGAAGAGGTTGGGATCGGGATTGTGCACGTCGGTGGGCATGGCGGCGGCCGCGCTTCCCGCAATGATGGAGGCAATTTTTGTCGGAGACCCGGGGCGCGTTCTGCATCCGCAGATGAGCCTGGTTTGGCCGCTTGTGGGCCTGGTGCTGATCGGAACCGTGGTGCCGTCCTTCCTGTCCCAAGCAGGGTTGTCGCGGGTGGGGCCGGAGCGGGCTTCGGTGCTTTCGCTGGTGGGTCCGGCGGTGCTCCCGTTCCTGGCCGCAGCCGTGTTGCAGGAATCGATGCCCATCCACCAGATCGCGGGATTGTCCGTGGTGTTGGCTTCCTGCGCGGTGATGAGTCTGCGAGGCTAGAGAGGAATGTCCGCGGAGGCCCTACGCGGGATCCATGGGGAGGCCCACCAGGAAGGTGGAGCCTCTTCCGCGGACGCCTTCGATGAGGATGCGGCCGCCGTGCAGATCGATGAAGTATTGGGCGATGGAAAGGCCCAAGCCGTGTCCGGCCACGTTGCCGGCATCGCCGCGACGGAATTTCTGGAAGACCTCTTCGCGCTTTTCCGGAGAGATTCCCGGGCCTTGGTCGGTGAAGGCGATGCGGATCTGCTGTTCGTCTGTGGAAAGGTCGATGCGGATCTCGCCGCCGTGCGGACTGAACTTGATGGCGTTGCCCAGCACGTTGCTGAACGCCCTGGTCAGGAAATCCTGGTCGGCCTTGCGCTGGATGGGGTCGGGCGGAGGGGTCAGACGGATTTTGACTTGTTTGGCGTCGGCCAGGCCCTGCAGGCTGCGGATCGCCTCGCGGACGCAGTCGGTGATTTCCACCGGCGTGAAGCGTGGGGAAACCGCTCCGGCTCGCACCCGCGCGGAGGCCAGGACATCTTCGGCCATGCGGATGAGGTTGTTGCAATTGCGGTGGATGGTCCGGATGGGTTCCAGCTGGCGGTTGTCCAGGTCGCCCATCACGCGGTTCATCAGGAGCTCCGCGTACACCACGATCGCCGAAAGCGGGGAACGCAGGTCGTGGACGGCCATCTGGAAGAATTCCTCCTGCCGTTGGAGCCGCACTTCGGCATCGATCAGACGCGCCTCGAGCTCGGCGATCCGCGCGTCGCGTGGGTCAGGATTCGTCATCGTCCTCCCCAAGCGGTTCGCCGCGGTATTCGCGCAATTTGTTCCGCAAGGTGCGGATGGAGATCCCCAGCTGTTCGGCCGCCCGGGTGCGGTTGCCACCCAATCGTTCCAGGCTCGCGAAGATCATCCGGCGCTCCATCTCGCCGATGGAGATCGATTGACCAGGGTCGAGCTCCGGTGCGAGCGGCGCAAGGCTCGAAGAGCCGGCGGTGGACGCGGCTGGCAGGCGCGGGGCGGAGGAATCCAGGCCTAGCGCAGCCACCTGGATGGAGCCCGTCTGGGTGAGGACCACCGCCCGTTGCACGGCGTTTTCCAGTTCGCGGACATTTCCTGGCCAGGCGTTGTTCCGCAGCCGCTCCATGGCGGATTCGGAAAACCCCACCACGGAAAAACCGTTCTCGCGGTTGTACCGCTGCAAGAACCAGCGGGCGAGTTCGGGGATGTCGTCCTTGCGTTCGCGCAAGGGCGCCACATGGATCGCGATCACGTTGAGGCGGTAGAAGAGGTCCGCCCGGAACTTGCCGGTTTCCACCTCGTGGGCGAGATCCCGGTTGGTGGAACAGATGATGCGGACATCCACGGGGATTTCGGATTCGGAGCCGATCTTGGGGATCTCGCGTTCTTGCAGGACCCGCAGGAGCTTGGCTTGCATGGGAAGCGGCATTTCCGAGATCTCGTCCAAAAGCAGCGTGCCGGTGTCGGCGATCTCGAACTTGCCTCGCTGGCTTTTCAGCGCTCCGGTGAAGGCGCCCTTTTCGTGGCCGAACAGTTCGCTTTCGAAGAGCGATTCCGGTAGGGCTGCGCAATTGACCTTCACGAACGGACGATCCGCGCGTGGGGAGGAATCGTGGATGGCCCGGGCGACCAGTTCCTTGCCGGTGCCGGATTCCCCTTGGATGAGTACCGTGGTGCGGGTGGGGGCGACTTGGGCGATCAAGGTCTGGACGGATTTCAGCACGCCGCTGGCACCGACGATCCGGAAGCGTTCGTCCAAGGCCTCCCGCAGGCGCAGGTTCTCCCGGCGCAGGCGGCGAACCTCCAGCGCGCGATCCACCGTGATTTCCAAAACGTCCGGGTCGAACGGCTTTTCCAGGAAGTCCCAAGCGGAATGGCGCATGGCTTCCACCGCCACCTGGACCGTGCCGTGGGCGGTCATGATCACGAAGGGGACGTTGGGGTCTTTCTCCCGGATCTTCTTCAACAGATCCATGCCCGTCATGCCGGGCATCTTGTAATCGGACAAGACCAGTTCGATCGAGGCGTCGAATTTTTCCAGGCCTTCCGGAACATTTCGGGCGAGCACGGTCTCGTGACCGCGCCGTCGAAGGCTCTCGGCAGCCATGTCGCGCATCAGCGCTTCGTCGTCAACGATGAGAATGCGTGCCATTCAGTCCTGGATCGGTTGCGGTAGGTGGATGTCGAAGCGGGTACCGGAGCCTGGTTGGCTTTCCACGAAAAGGTTACCTCCATGGAGCTCGACGATCTTGCGCACGATGGCCAGGCCGAGTCCGGTTCCATTTTCCTTGGTTGTGAAAAATGGATTAAAAATCTCCGTGATCGTCTCCGGAGCGATACCAATTCCATCATCTTGTACGCCGAGTATCAAAAGTCCGGGGGCACGGCGGGCGGAAAGTTGGATCGTTCCTTCGCCGGGAAGGGCTTGGAGAGCGTTCAACGCGAGGTTCAAGACCACCTGCCGGAGCTTCTCCGGATCGAATCGCCCGGTTCGCACCCGTGGCTCGATCTGGATCTCGACGGAAACCGCCCTGACTTCGTGGTCGGAGGCCTCGATGCGGATCCACTCGGCCAGTTCGCCCAGCCAAGGTTCGATTTCCACATCGATGAGCTGTGTTCCCATCGGCTTTGTGTACGCAAGGAGATTGGTCACGATCTTGTTGAGCTGGCCCACGCCTTCGATGATCCGGTCGGAAAGCCGACGTCGCGGGTCTTCCAAGGATAGATCTCTCTGCAGCAACCGCGCGAATCCACCGATGCCGCCCAGCGGATTTCTGATCTCGTGCGCTACCGTGGCCGCCATCTGGCCAAGCGCTGCCAGCGTGCGGGTCTGGGACAGCTCCCGCTCCATCTGTTTGAGGTGGGTCAGATTTTGGAAGCTCGCCACGGCGCCCAGGCGGCGACCGGAAGGATCCCGCACCGGAGCGGTGGAAAGTCCGATGGGAACGGGCGTTTCCGCCGATCGCATCCACACGACTTCCACCCACCGCAAGGGTACACCCTCCTGCAAGCTGTGCAAAAGCGGGTCCGTGAAATCCTTCTGGGTGGGGAAGATGTCGCACAGGGCCTTGTCCACCGCTTCCAACGGGTCCAAGCCCAGAATCTGGGCGGCGCGGCCGTTGACCATCGTGACCCGCTCCTGGGTGTCCACCATCAGAACGCCATCGTGCAAGCTGTCCAACAGGCTTTCCAGCTCGGCGTTTCGTTTTTCCAGCTGGCTGTCCAGCTCCACCACGCGCGACTCGAGAGTGGAATAGGCGTGGGAGAGCCGCTCGACATGGGACTCGAACCAGGCGAAGACCGGCTTGAGCGCCTCCGGGACCTGCTCGGGAAAGCGGACGTCTTCGATCACGTCCAGCTTCGGTGGAGGCGGATGCGCTCCTCGACAGATCCTGTTTCGCCGGCGACCCGGGCCAGGTACGCGGTGGCCATCGCTTCGATCTCGTCTTCGGCGGACCGTACACGATCGAATGCCGATCGCAGACGCTCCAGCGAGGATTCCACCTCGGGATCGGAAAAGCTCGCGTTGTTCCTTGCCTGGATCCACGCCGCGGTCAGTGGGCGCATCGCTTCGCGACTTTTGGCCAACTGCTCCATGCCTTCGCGCTTGGCTTGCACCATACGCAAGAATTCCTCGTGCACGAATCGCTCGCGCAAGGCCTCCAATCCCTCGGTTTGGGAATCGGCCATGCCCTCGACCAGATCGGCTTCCGCTTCCAGAAGGTGTCGGAATGTTTCCAGTTGCTCTCCGTTCACGCACTGAGCATACCCTTTCCGGTTTCCGTCGCGCCAGTGGAGAATTCTCCCTTTTTCCACTTTGGAGCCTGCAAAGTGGCGCCATGGACAGCCGCTAGTTTCCACGATCGACTCGAGGAACAGGTGGTGTCGCCTGATCGGGATTTATTCTTTGCATCTGGTATGGACTTCATGATCAAACCGATCCGATCCCTTTTGGGGATGGAAGGGGATGCCCAGGCGACCGCGCCTTTGCCGATTCCCTCCGATGCGCCGACTCGCGACGAAACCACCACCCTCCTGACGCCTTCCGCCTTCCGTTGCCCGGAACGCGGGGAAGAATTCGAAGTCTACGTACGCACTTTGGAACGGGATTTCCGGGCCTACGACCCCAACATCCGCATCGAGAAATGGCTTGGTTCGGGCGGTTTTTGCGATGTATTCCTGCTTCCCGAGGTCAACATCCCCGGCAAGGGTGTCCGGAAAGCTGTTCTCAGGGTGCTCCGGCCCACGATCTACCGCACGCCCGATCCAGTGCTGAACAATTCCACCGTTCGGTTGTTCCTCACGGAAATGGGCTACAACCTGTATTTGTCGTCCCAGAACGCCCCGCATGTCGTGAAGATGCTGGACTTCGGGTTCTTCGGGCGCAAGGCCGGCGAACCGCGCCACCTCTACATGATCATGGAACATGTGGATGGCGAGGACATTTCCTTGCGCTGGCGGCGTCGCCCCAGCGACGAGAAGGAACTTGTCAAACGGGTGATCCAGGTGGTGCAGATCGCGGGAATCGTGGGGGAGCTCCACTTCCGCGGAATCATCCACTGCGACCTCAAGCCCACCAACATCCTGATGCGCGGCGACGAAGCCTACCTCACGGATTTCGGTTCGGCCCGCTGGACCCATGTGGAGGATGTGGTGGGGGACATGCACATGCAGGTTCCGGGGACCCAGTCTTTCATGAGCTACGAACAGCTTTTGGGCAGTTACTACCGGCTCGACCAGCGCACCGACGTGTTTTCCTTGGCGGTGCTCGCCTGCACGGCCTTCACCGGACACAATCCGTTCGAAGCACGGGCCTCCGTGAACATCGACCGGGATGATCGCGGCTTGGCCGCCTTGGCGGACATCGAGCCCCAGATCCCGAAAATCCCCTATCGCAACGGCGATCGGCTGCGGGGGCTTTTGTTGGATTGCCTTTCGCGAAACCTCGATGAGCGGCCAGCCACCATGGTGGAATTCCAGCGTCGCCTCAACCAGTGGGTGTTGGAATCTTGATCGGAAACCTCCTTCTCGCAGGGCTATTCCAGGCAACGGTGGATTCCATCCCACCAGCGATGTCTTCGAAGCCCGATTCTATCGTGGTCGGAAAGCGAACCGACACGACTCGCATTCATCCCATGGCGGATTCCGCCCCGGCCTGGAAAATCCCGATCCGTTCGACCGCTCCGGGAACGGCTCTGGATCAAGCGTTCCGAGATGGCGAAGCGGGAGTGCCTTGGCGCTCCATCGCCGAATTCGACGGAATGTGGGAAACCTGGGCACGTTGGCCGGGCCTCATGACCGATCCGGCTCCTGTCCGGCAAAGTTGGGCCGGCCCGAGTTTGGCAGGGGCAGGGGATGGCGGACCCTTTTCCGGACGCGGTCTCGAGAAGTCCACACGGACAGGATTGGAAGGACGTCCAAGTCATTGGATCGTTCCCTTGCCTGTGGCCACCGATACCCCGTCCACCGCATTGGAATTCTACCGAGGTGCGCTGGCCTCCTACCGGTTCGGGATGGAATTCAACCGCGCCGTGAGTGGGCCGTGGGGTGTTTCCGTCGCGATGGAGACGCGCTCCGCCCAATCGCGCAATTGGCTATATCGCGACCAGATCCAGGACATGTTCCAAGGATCCTTTGGTCGAGGTCGTGGCGAGCTGCCTTCCCACGGGCGCAGTGCCGGGCAGGATGACGTGCAATGGCAAGGGGTGATCAGTCGAGGCACGGAAAGCTCCCGGTTCGATTTCGGGTTGACTTGGACGGATCTGCGACGTGGCCAGCCGGATCCTCAAAAGGAATGGAACGACGAGGATCGTCCCGTGTTCGATGCCTCCCAAGGGCGCTCGGGTTTTTTTGGTCGCTGGAATTGGCAGAATCCGGATTGGAAGTTCGGCTGGGTCGCACGCGATGTCTCGGAAGATTGGATGTGGGCGGTCCTCCCGGTCAACGGACTTCCTCGGATGTCGGAAGGAAAGCTTGATCATCTGGAGGTCGAAGGATCGATGGCCCGCCGGATCGGTGGTCTCGAAGTCGGGCCGAAAGTCCAGGTCGCCACCCACCAGGGCAGCCAGAATGCGCCGGGTGCGTTGCCCAGAGTGGATGAAGACGAACAACGCGGGGCTCTCGCGGCGACTTGGAAGGCGGGCAGCTTCGCCACGACCGGTGAGGGCGGTTGGACCCGGCTTTCCTCTTCGGACAACCGTCTGTCGGGCGCCTGGGACGGCCAAACCAGGTTGAGGTGGGGGGATTCCGCGTCCGTGCTGGATTGGGATCTCGGCTGGGCTCGTCAGAACCGCCTTCCTTCCGAGGCCAATCTTCGCGCGGATCCTCTGTTGCAAGTCATTTTCCGCCCCGATGTTTCCGCCGAGGCCACCGATCTGGCCCAATCGAATCTGAGATGGCGTCCGGTGTCATTTCTGACCCTCGACGCAGGAGGAGCATTCCTTTCCATCATGGATGCCTGGCAACCGCTGACGGTGCCGGTGGATGGGCGATTGACCACTCGACGTTCCGCCATGACCAACGCCAATTCGGGATCGGTTCTCGGTTGGTCGGCGCAGGGAGGGATGGGTCTGGCCAAGGCTGGATGGCATGGACGAACGGAGTGGACCTATTCCCAAAGGTCACTTCCAGGCGAGTCCCCTGCCGTTCAGGACCCCCGCTGGGCCCAGTTGCATTCTCGTTCCAATGCCGGCTGGGAAGGGGCCCTGCTGGAGGGAAGGGTCTTGCTGTCGGTGAATGCGGATCTGCGGATTTGGGGCAGCCGTCTTGCCTGGGTACCGGTTTCCGACTCCCTGGCACGCGGGACCGAACTCAGAGCATCCTCCCAAACCGATTTGGAAACCTTGGTGACCATCAAGACCTTCACCATCCAGTGGCGTTTGGAGAACATCTTCGACGAGCTGCAGGCTCCCGCTCCCGGCTGGAATCCGTTGGGAATTCGCGCTGGTTGGGGCATCACCTGGAGCTTCGGAGGCTAGCATGTTCACGGGCTTGGTGGAATGCCTGGGCGAGGTGGAGCGGGTGGATGCAGAGGGTGCCAACAGGCGCTTGCGAATCCTTGCGCCAACGCTTCGCGAAGGATTGGCCATCGGGGATTCCGTCGCCCACAATGGAGTTTGCCTCACGGTGGAGGCCTTGCATCCCAAGGGGTATGCAGTCGTTGCCGTGGCCCAAACCCTTTCGGTTTCCAATCTGGGCAAGATTCGCCCTGGCGATTCGGTCAATCTCGAGCGGGCTCTGCTTCCCACCACCCGCATGGGAGGCCACTGGGTTCAGGGGCATGTGGATGGCCTGGCGACCGTGGTGCGGTCTGTCGCTCGACAGGGCAGCACGCAATGGGTGTTGCGATTGCCCAAGGAACTCGTCCGCTACTGCATCTCCAAAGGCTCCATCGCGCTGGACGGCATTTCCCTCACGCTGGGGTCGGTGGACGGAAACCTGGTGGAGGTCAACATCATCCCCCACACGGCCAAGGTGACCACCATCGGCTCGTGGAAGGCAGGGAAGACGGTGAACGTCGAAGTGGATCTTCTGGCCAAGTACGTGGAGCGCCTGCTCGCTGTCCGAGCCTGACGTGCGTTATCTTTCCCCAATCGCCCAGTTGTAGGGGCCGATGGAGGAACGAGCGTGGCAATGAAGCAGTGGCAGGAGATCGAGGGTGGCTGGAGTCTCCAACGTGGGGCATCCAGGTCCGAATTTGTCGCTGCGCCGACCAAGATCGGCAAGGTGGTCGGGGTCAGTTTCCCCAGTGTCGGGGCGACTGCGGACATGGTGCCCGAGGCCTGTCGTTGGTTCGCCACGGTGGCGGCTTCCAAGCCCAATCCCGGTGGCCAGGTTCTTCTGAAGGTCTCCGGATCCAACGGTCCGGTCCAGGTTTGGGCCAATGGCGAACGGGTGGGAGAGCCGCTGCAGCCTTGGTTGCCCCACGTGGTGGATCTGACCTCCCATGCCTCCGACAAGCCTCTCCTGATTTGCTTGGAGATCGCCTCTCCCAGCACCGGAGCCTGGGTGGCTGGCGAAGGCGAAGGTTTGCACCTGGGACCGGTCCTTTACGATGCGCCGCGAATCTTTGTCGCCGCTGGTGCCGTGCTGGAAGACGCCCTGGTGCGAGCGGATTTCTCCACCGACCGCGTGCGGGCCACCCTGCGGCTTCGTTCGGCGCAGGCCATGAAGGCGCAAATCGGTGTCAAGTTTCTTGCTCCTGATGGCCAAAAGGGGGAATTCCGTCGTGAAGTGTCCCTGCCAGGCGGGGCCCACGAACACGAATTCGAATTCGACGTCGCCGATTCCAAATCCTGGGCGCCGGATTCTTCCAGCCTGTACAACCTCGAGTTTTCGCTCGACGGGGCACCTCCTGTCAAGATCCCTTTCGGGTTTTCCACTCCGGTCTGGACGGAAAAAGGCATCACCCTCAATGATGCGCCGTTTTTTGTCCGCGGCGTGCGCTGGGACGCCTCCGGCCAAGCCGGATTCCTGAGCAACGCCAACCCGAAGGCCGAATTCCACCGCATGCGCGAAGCCGGTTTCAATACCGTCTTCCCGTCCTCGGCCCCGATGCCGGAATCGCTCATCGCCATCGCCTTGCAGTCCGGATTGCTGGTCATCCAGAATCTGGGGGCGGGTGGATTGGCCGACACCCCCGAGGCGACCTCCGCCTCCGTTGCTTCGGCGGCGGCCATGATCCTTCGTCAGGAAGGCATGGGCAACGTCCTGGCCTTTGTTGGCGGCGATCTTCCCGGGACTTTGTTGCAAGCGCGCGAGGGCGAGTGGCTGAAGGCCGTCATCGCCGCACGCCAAGAGGGAATTCCCAAAGGCGGTCGCAAGGAACCCCAGCGGACGGTCATCGCGCACTTTGCCGGAACCCGTCTGGAAATCGGGCACCCCCCTTCCCAAGATCCGGTCCACGGTTGCGTGGCGGGCGCGAAGGTTCCAACCGAATTGGAAATTCATCGTTTCCGTCTGCCGGCTCCCGTTTCCATCCGTCGTCAGAGCTTCCTGACCAAGCATCTGCATCCTCGGGATCCATCGGATCTGGTGGACGAAGGCCTGGGCGACCAGCTGTTCTGGAAAAAGGTCCACAAGAGCCGCACGGGTACGGGCAAATTCTTCGCGGCTCGCGTCGGTTGCCCCTCTTTGATGGATCCGGAACGGACCCTGGAAGCTCTGGGCGCTGAAAAGAGCAATCGGGTCGATTCCATCCAGAAAATCTGCAAGCAATTGCAAGGCGAGCTCACCTTGGTGGGGCTCAAGGAAGTTTGGACTCCTTCCGGATTCGCTACGGCCTGCCAACAGGTCGGTGCCCAAGCGGTCTTGCGCCAAGCGGATGCACTGGCGATCAATCCTCGCTGCTGCGGCGTGTTGGTCAACCAGTGGTCGGACACTCCCTCGCATTCCTCCGGTTTGGTGGGCTTCGCTGGGGAGCCCAAGCCGGGTTTCGAGCTGTTCCGCAAGTACAACCGTCCCGTGCGCGTCATCGCCGAGGCGGCGGTCCGTACGCCGTACACGATGCAGTCGGCAGCGATTCGCATCCATATGTCCAACGACAACGTGCCTGGCGAATACAGCCTGCTTTTGCGGGTGAAGGGCAACAACAACCGCATCTGGCACCAGGAATCCCTTCCGGCCCATTCCGAGGGCGGGATTTCCATGGTCGGCAAGTTCGAGTTCCCCGTCGGGGACGAGCGCGGCCACTTCACGTTCGACATGCAGCTCTCCCGCCAGGGGCGCGACGTGTTCCGTACGGAAGAAACCTTCTACGTTCCGCCGGCGGTCAACTTGGAAGCGGCTGCCCATGCCTTCCGGTTTTTGGGAGAGTTCCCCGAAGACGTGGTCCGCAAGAGCGCCTCGGACGCCCGTGCAGTTCTTGTCAATCAAGTGCGCACCTTCGATCCCAAGCGCCTGCAAGACCTCCTGGACGACGCCGTGACCGGCCTTGTGGTGGTTTTCGCCGCTTTGGAGCCGGAAGATGTTCGCTTCCTGCAAAAGCACGGTGGCCTGACCTATCCGTTGGAGCTGGTTCCGTCCGCTTCCGCCGGCGGCGAGGGCTACCACTATCTGGCCCCATCTCCGCAGTTCACCCGCCTGCCTTCCGGCATCGTGGCGGGCGAGGTCTATGCGGATCTGCTTCCGGCCTGGTCGTTCACGCGCTTGCCGGATGCGAAAATCGACGCGGGCTTCGCCCAGTTCGCCCCGTCCAGCGGCCAGTGGCAGTTCCGAGCGGACATCCAATCCGTGCCGCATGGCAAGGGACGGCTGTTGTTCCACCAGTATCGGATCTGGGACAAGCTCGGCACTTCCGCATTGGCGGATGCCTTGTTCGCCAACCTCGCCGACCAGGTTCGCGAGCACCTGTAAATCCATGGGGGTCTGGCTGGACCAACTGATTGCGAGTCTGGCTGGGCTGCCTTGGTTTTTGCAGTTCCTGGGGATTTCGACCGCCGCAGGCTTCACGGAGGAGATCGCCGTGGTGGCGGTGGTCGCGATGGCGAGATCGGGTCATCTGGGTTGGTGGATGGCCTTGTTTGCCTTGTGGTGGGGCACATTGATTGGGAACATGCTGATGTGGTGGCTGGGGCGGCTAGCCGGTGAAAGAGCTTTGCGGTGGAAGTGGATCGCAGGGATCGGACACCATCGCCTGGAAATGATTCGCCATCAGGTAAGGACCAAGGGTTGGCTGGCCGTTTTCGCGGCCCGGCTGATTCCAGGGACGCGGGTGGGGGTGTTCCTGTTGGCCGGGATCCTGGGCATGAACGGTTGGGTGTTCGGTCTCACCTTGGCCGTGGGCACGGCTGTCTGGATGGCCTCTCTTCTGGGCTTGGTGCAAGTGGTGGGAAAGCTCGGCCAGGCTCATCCGTGGGTCGCCGCTGGTGTCGTTCTTTTGCTGTTGGCCGTGGGGGTGGCGCTGATGCGTCGGAGGCTCCGATCCTTGGACGCGGCTACCTGAAGGCGAAAAAGACCGCGCCCACCAAGCACAACCCCGCCCAGAGGTGATTGAGCCGCAGCGGCTCGTGCATGTAGAAGACCGCGAACGGCACGAAGACCGAGAGGGTGATCACCTCCTGCAGGATCTTCAGTTGCGCGAGGTCCATCTTCTGGTAGCCGATGCGATTGGCGGGCACCTGGATCAGGTATTCGAACAGGGCGATCCCCCAACTGGCCAATGCGGCGATCCACCAGGGCCTGTGGCTCAGGTTCCGCAGGTGCGCGTACCAGGCGAAGGTCATGAAAATATTGGAGGCAACCAAGAGGAGCACCGTTTTTGACCAGACAGGCATGGGTCGGGAATGGTAGCTTGAAGGTATGGAAGGCTCCAATCCCTGGACGCACCTCCTCGCTCTCATGGAGGACGACTCGCCGATCGTGCACGCGGCGGTGTTGCGGAAGTTGCGCGAGCTGGGAACCGATCCGTTCGCCTATTTCGATTCGGAAGGAATCGAGCTGAATCCGCATCAGCGCTCGCGTTTGGGGGCCTGCCGGTTGGAGCTGGAAGGCGAATGGCTTGAGGCCGGTTGGGAGCGGTGGATCACGCGGGGGCCGGAACTGGAATCCTTCCTCTGCCTGGTCGCCACCTTGCTTTCGGTGTACGGGGGCACCAGCGACCCGCGGCGTCTGTTGGACGAATGGGCGCGGCGCTATCTGGCGCGCCACCCGGTTCCGGAACTGGAATCCCTGGTGGGCTTCCTGTTTTCCGAGGACGGCCTGCACGGAGACATGGACGACTACTTCGCGCCCCGCAATTCCAGCCTCTCCTGGGTCCTGGAGCACGGAACCGGCCTTCCGATCACGCTTTGCAGCGCTCTCATCCTGGTGGGGAAGCGTGTGGGCGTGGATGTGGACGGCGTGGCCTTTCCTGGACATTTTCTGGCAAGCGCCATCCTCCATGGCCGGCGCGTCTGGATCGACGCGTTCGATGGCGGGCGCCTGATCCCCAGGGGCGAACTCGCCCAGGCGCTGGGCCAGGTGAGCGACTCCTCGCGCGACAAGATCCTTTCCCCGGCGCAGGTGGACGAAATCTGCGCACGCGTCCTTCGCAACGTGGTGACCTCGATGGAACGCGCCGAGGACATCCCCCGCCAACTGCGCGCCCAAGGCTGGCTCACCGCCTTGGATGAACGGATCAAGCAATCGCAGGTCCACGAGCCCTGATTCCGGCTTCGTCCAGGGCGACATGGGATCCGTTTGCTTGTGCGATTGGCTCTCCCGGCACGGGGAATGGTATTTTCCGAGGATCGATCCATCCCTGGAGATTCCCGAATGCGGCTTTCCCTTTTTGCCAAGAACGCGCTGACGCTTGTTGTACTTGTCTCGATGTCGGGCTGCACCCAACTCGTGCTGGGGCTGGGGCTGGATCGTCCGCCTCCACCCGCGATGCGTTGGATCCCCGCGCAGGAGCGAGGGACGACCTGGCGCAACGGATCGCAGTTCGTGGCCTTCGATTCGCTCGGCCTCCGGGTGGAAGCCGCCTTCGAGGAGCAACGATCGGATCGCCTGCTGGTTCGGGTTCGGCTGGTCAACGATTCCTCGCCGACCTTCGATGTGAACCCGGCGAAATTCCTCTGCATTTCCGGCATCCGGGACCAGGCGGGAGTGGAGGAATGGACCGATACCGCGTCGGATCCGGCCGAGGAGCTTCGGAAGGTGCGGGAGTGGGAGCAACGGCTTCGGCAGTCTGGCGCGAAGACCGTCGAGGACCAGACGGACCTCGAGATGAGCCTCTCGAACGCCGTCGAGGGGAACAAATTCTGGACCGAGGAGGCATTGCGTCGGAACACCCTGGCACAAGGGCGGACCGCCGAAGGAATCGTGGTGTTCCCTCTCCAGCGAAAGGCGAGGGATATCCAATTGGCGATACCGGTTTCCGGGAGGGTCGTGGGACTTCGGTTCGAGCAGGTCCCGGTCAAGACCAAGTAGGGGTCGGCCCCCGGTCGCCGATGGGGAAAGGCGACCTGGGCGAGATGGTACCTTTGGTCCCATGGAACGATTCGAACATGCGCATTCCATCCTCCCGCTGGCGCGACGGGCTTCTGAGATCCTTGCCGATTTTTGTCAATCCGACGATGCGGGCATGGGCCTTCAGTGGAAGGGCGCGAACGATCCGGTCACGGAAGCGGATCGGGCAGTGCATCGTTTGTGCGTGGGGGAGCTTCCCTTCGTGTTGCCCGGCGTGCCGCTGATCTCGGAAGAAGGCGAAGGCGTCACGGAAGCGGAAAGGTTCTGGAGCCTGGATCCCGTGGATGGCACCAGCGAGTTCGTGGAACATCTGGGCGAATGGGCGTTCCAGTTGGCCTTGGTGGACAAAAATCGTCCTGTCGCGGCCGTGCTCGCGCTGCCGTCGGTGGATCGCATCTACTACGCCGAAGTAGGCCGCGGTGCGGTCTGGGGGAGCCTGTCCGGCAAGGACTTGCTGCCGCTTTCCGCCTTCCAGCCGCTTCGTCGCGAGCGCCTGGTGGTCACGCGTTCCTTGCCGCGCCGCAAATCCCTCCAGAAGCTCGTGGATCTCCATCCCGGCAACGATCCCATCCTGCTGGGGGGTGTGGGCTACAAGGTCCATGCGCTCCTCTCCGGCGAAGGGGACACCTATTTCGCGGTCCCCGGCACCTTGCATCCGTGGGACCTTGCCGCGCCGATGCTGGTGGCGTTGGAGGCCGGGCTCGCGTGCCGGACTTTCACGGGTGAAATTCCGATGGTTCCTGGTGGTCGCGATGGCCTGCCCGATGGCCACGTGTTCACTCGACCCAAATTCCTGGACCGCAACATGGGATTCTTCGCGCGCGCGGAAATCCAGGAGCTTGCCGCCGCGAGGGATCCGCGTTAGTGCTCCAATAAGGCTGTTGCCGGATTCCGTGGGAATGATCCAGGCGTCTTGACCGATGCCTTCCGTTCGAGCGAGAATGGCAGATCTTGGCTATGGCCCTTCTGTAGCTAATTTTATCCAAGCAAACTCCTGTGCTTACCCTCCCTCAAGGATTCTCCCTCATGGCCAAAAAGCCGGTCAGCTCTCTGCTCCTGCCCAATATTTCCATCGGCATCGGAATCGTTCTGCTCGCCATCGGATCTGGTGTCGCGCTTGGCGCTACGGATGGATTGGTTGCCGGGTTGTTCTGCTTGGGACTGGGAACTTGCTTCGCGGGAGCCGGCGTCGTTCTTCGAGCGAAAGCGTCGCAAAAGCTGAAGCTTCGGGAACGCCTGCTTTCCGTCGGGACACGAGTCACGGCCGATCAGGTGGATGTCGGTTACGACAAAAGCATCGAGATCAATGGAAACAATCCCTGGTACCTGGTGGCGAGGTTCACAGTGCAAGGCGTGACCTACGAATCGGAGGGGCGTCGTTGGTGGGGGAATCTCGAGGTTCCGGCAACCGTGGGCGTCGCATACAATCCGGCGGACCCTTCCGAAAACACCATCGACGACTGAGGTGGTCGGTCTGTCCCCCGCTTGACATTCCGGCCAATTGCTCGTATCGTCTATCCATGCACACCGTGAACGTCCAAGGCCTGCTTCTACTTCTTTGCCATAAGCGGTAAAGAGGAGTCCAGGTCGCGTTCATGAAACGGCCGCACTGCCTCAGGGCGGTGGCGGACCGGTTCGACAGATCTTTTCCACTTCCCTGCGAGGGCAGCGCGCCAGGAAAGGAAAGAGTCCATGTCGATCGAAACCGAAGCCAGAACCAAGCCCGCCCAGGCGCCGTTCTACATTGCAATGTCAGACACAAACCTCCACAACGGGAATGCCGCCATGACCGACCACGTACGCATCTTCGACACCACCTTGCGCGATGGCGAGCAGTCTCCCGGATTCTCGATGAACATCGACGAGAAGATCCGCATGGGCCAGCAGCTGGCCCGCTTGGGCGTCGATGTGATCGAGGCGGGTTTCCCCATCGCGAGCCCTGGCGACTTCGAGGCCGTGCGTCGCATCGCCACCGAGGTGCGCGGACCCATCATTGCCGGATTGGCGCGCATCACGGAAAAGGACATCGATCGGGCGGCCGACGCCGTGCAGCCCGCCGAGCGCCGCCGCATCCACACCTTCAGTTCCGGCTCCGACATCCATCTCGAGCACATGTTGCGCATCTCCCGCGAGGAAAACATCCGTCGCTCCGTGAAGGCGGTCAAGCACGCCCGCTCCCGGGTGGAGGATGTCGAATACTCCGCCCAGGACACCACCCGCGCCGATCGCGACTACTTGGTGGACCTGTACACCGCCGTGGCGGAGGCCGGCGCCCTGACCTTGAACATCCCGGATACGGTGGGCTACACCATGCCCCACGAGTACGAGGAACTGATCCGCTACATCGTGGAGCGAGTGAAGGTTCCGGGCGTGATCTTTTCCGTGCACTGCCACAACGACCTGGGCTTGGCCGTGGCCAATTCGCTGGCGGCGGTGCGCGCAGGTGCCCGCCAGATCGAATGCACCATCAACGGCATCGGCGAGCGCGCGGGCAACTGCAGCCTGGAAGAAGTCGCCATGGCCCTGCGAGTGCATGCCAAGACGACGGGAATCGACAGCGGCATCGTTTCCACCGAGATCTACAACACCAGTCGTCTGCTCACCTCCATCACCGGCGTTCCCGTGCAGCCCAACAAGGCCATCGTGGGCGCCAACGCGTTCGCCCACGAATCCGGCATCCACCAGGACGGCGTGCTGAAAGCCCGCGCCACCTACGAGATCATGACGCCGGAATCCGTCGGACGCAGCTCGCACAAGATGGTCCTGGGCAAGCACTCCGGCAAGCACGCCTTGCAGGATCGATTGAAATCGCTGGGCTTCGACCCGACCGAGTCGGAGTTGAACGCGGTGTTCGACCAGTTCAAGATCCTGGCCGACAAGAAGAAGGAAGTCTTCGACGAGGATCTGGTGGCCTTGATGGCCGAAGAGACGGATTCTGTCGAGGCAGGGGACGATTGGACATTGGTGAGCTACTCGGTGCTGTCCGGGGGCGTGGCGCCCGAGGCCACCGTGGAGCTGCGCCGCGAAGGTGGAGCACCCGTGTCGGCCAAGGCCACGGGCGACGGACCGGTGGACGCGGTGCTCAAGGCCATCCGCGAATTGACGGGCAGGACCATCGACATCGATACCTATCAGCTCAAGGCCATCACCGGCGGCACCGACGCGCAAGGCGAGGTGGCGGTGAGCGCCCGGCTGGGAGGTCGGACCATGACGGGCCAGGGACGCAGCACCGACATCATCGAAGCCAGCGCCAAGGCCTACCTCGCCTTGATCCGCAGGGCGGCCAGCAACAACATGGCCCCGCTGGTCATGCGCTCGGAGCCGTAGAAGGGCGAATCAGGTCGGCAGGCAGCCTTCCAGCCACCGCCGGATCCGGGGGACTTCGTCCTCCAGATCCAGCGTGTGGCCCTTGTCGAAGATCTCCAGCTCCATCGGCACGCCTTTGCCGGCCAGCGCGGTGGTTTGGTCCCTGGCTTCGCCGATCGGGATGGTCTTGTCCCACTGGCCGTGGGTTGACAATATCCGTCGTCGGGTAGCCAACGGCCCGAAGGACTCGGGATAATCTTCGAGGTTCGGGATGCAGCCCGAAATTCCGAGGATGCCCGCCAGGGGAACGTCCTCCCGCAATCCGGTCTCGAGGGCGACGACGCTGCCCTGGCTGAATCCGCCCAGCACGAGGTTTTCGAACGGTCGGTCCAGCCAGCGAAGGGTTTCCATCGTTCGTCTGCGGCTGTCGGCGATGTCGAAGGCCGTCCGGGCGGTGCGAGCGAGTTTGTCGTCCAGCTCGAACCAGGCCCACCCGTTGCCATGCGGGATCGGGCCCTGGAGCGTGACGACCTCGAGCCAGGGCAGGTCGAAGGCCAGCTGCAGGAACGACCAGTCCCGCAGACGGCCCCCCATCCCGTGCAGGAACACAAGGGTGAGGCGCCTCTCCCCTTCGGCGGGAAGGATGGAATGTTCCAGCGGGACGGCCATCAGGCTCCCGGTGAGAAAAGATCCGTCTGGGTGGTGCGGTTCTCGTGGAACACGCCGTCGACGAACTGTCCCTTTTCCAGGTAGTCGCGCGCGACTCGACAGAATTCGTCAACCAGTCGGAATTGCCGGTGCTTTTCGCAGAGCTTCATGCCCACGTCGAAGATGTGCTCGAAGTACCGGTTTCCCATCTTGATCTCGCGGGTCGCCACGATCACCAGATCCATGGCGTCGGCGGCGGCCACCACTTCGCCTTCGCGCCCGCGCTTGGCGTCCTTGGCGTCCGACGCGTAGCGGCGGGAGAGGTCGTCGGGAAGCTCGTGGAACGCTTCGTTCTCCAGGACGGTGGCCACGATCTCTTCCAGCAGCAGCCCCAATCTCCCGCCCTGGTAGCGGTGTTTGATGGGGTGGGGGATGTCGGAGACGATGGTCTCCTCGAAGTCGTGCCAAAGCGCCTTGCGAAGGATCCGCTCGACGGAAAGTGTCGGATCCCCTTCGCGGTCGGCGATCATCATGGCGAGCACAGCCACGTCGAAACTGTGGTTGGCCACGCTGTCGGGATGGGCGGAGGGCAGGGTGCCGAAGCGGCGGATCGCGCTCAGGTTGCGCAATCTCTCGAAGAAGCCGGGGAGCCCTTCGGGGTTCCAATCCTTCACGTCGATCCTTGCGAGAGGGGAATCTTCATGCGACAGCGGAGTCCGCCATCGATGCGGGCTTCCGCGAAAAGCGAGCAGCCTGGCCGGTTGAACGCCTCTTTGGCGGCGATCAATTCCTGATCCATCCCCAAGCGGTCCTTCAAAAACGGGCGGCTGCCGTCGAACAGGGCTGTGAGGATGCCGTCGTCGAGCGTCGCCGCCGTATCCTCGAAAACCACTTCCGCGGAGAGCGGACCGTGACCCATCGCGATCAACACCTGGCCGCCGCTGATGGATCGCTTGGCGTGGAATCGCAACAGGGAGGTCATCGCATCGCCCAGGGATTCAGGGTCGATGTTCAATGCCGGAGGATTGTCCGGAATCCGAAGCGAAACCGCCGGAAAGCCGGGGCCGATTTCCTGGGCCACTTGCTGCAATCGGCGACGCAGGGTTCCGGAGATCCCGGCGGAATCGGGAATGGGAAGTGCGATGGAAGAGCCCGGGGGCCGATGAGGCGACTTGGAGTGGGGTCTTCGCCGGAGCGCCAAACCGAGTCCGAGCAGGCCGCACAGCAGGACCAGGGATCCGACCGCGCGCGGAATCCAGCTGGGGATCGGTCCGGCGATTCGAAATTCGGCGATCGAACTGCGGGTGCAAAGGTCGAAGCTGTCGCAGGCGAGGATTTCAAGGCGATGGAGGCCGGGCGTTGCCGGAACCTTGTCGGTGAATTCGAAGGTGCCTTTGTTGGAGGTCCCGGGAAGCAGTGAACGGAAATGCTCGTCGTCCAGGAAAAGCTCGACGCGCGCGAGGCCGCAAGGCGCGTCGATTTGGGCTTTGACTTCCACCGCCTCCTGGCTTCTGGAGGCAAGGGACGGAGGGCCTGGCGAGATCCAACGGAATCGCGCCACACCGGAGGTGCAACGCGTACTGGCCGAAACTGGCGCCGAATCGAGTCGTGTCGAATCGGGAGAGCGAACATCCGGTGGTGGTTGGGGAGCGGCGGAATTCGAAACGGGGTCGGCGACGGCGTCTGCGGGAGTCGGCTGCGGCTCCAAGGAATCCACCGCAGCGGGTGGAGCCCGTCTGCTTGAAATTTCTTCGGCGTCGCGACGGGCTCGTTCCATCCGCAGTTGTTCAAGTCCTTCCAGGCGCGCACGCGGAAGTTCCGGGGAGGAATCCGCCACGATCCTTTGCCGGGAGAGGTTTTCCAGCAGGGATTCGGTTCGATCCCGTTCGGCGAAATCTCCCGCTTTCTCCTGTTGGAGAGCGGCCAACTGCAGGCTATCCAACAAGCCATCTGTTGGAAGAGCCAATGCCGACCCACTGAGCCAGGCAGCGAGGGCGCATGCTCGCGACAAGGAAACCATCGAGGTCAAAGATACCACGTTCACGGAACGCATGCTTGTGTTCGCATCAGGGCGCATCGGCGAGAAGCTCTCCTCCATGCAATTGGCGAATTTCGCCGGTGGAGAGGAGTTCCACTTCCAGGGCACCATCCTCCAGGATGCATCGGACTCTGATGCGTTGGATGGGCCCGGTACCGGCCAATCGGAAGGTCCTCCCTTGGGCATCGGAGAAGGTTCGAAACTCGTCGACCAAAGCCGGAAACCCTTTCGCTTCCAGGATTTTGTCGACTTCGCTCCAGATGGCCAGGAAGCGATGGAGGATCGGTTCGCACTCGAGTGGGATGCCTGCGGCAACCGATAGGGTTGTCGTGGGCTGTCCCACGGCAAGAAGGCTTGATTCCGGCAAGGAAACGTCGATTCCCACCCCCACCAGCAAGGTGGTCGTCCCTTGGGGATGGATCATCTCAGCGAGGATTCCAGCGGCTTTCTTTCCGGAAAGCAGCAGATCGTTGGGCCATTTGAGGGTGGTTCCTTCGATCCCAAGCTCCCGGCACAGCCGTCCAAGGGCCAGGGCGCATCCCAACGAAACCAGGGGAGCCTGCACCAGGGGACGGTTCCTCCACGGCATCCGAACGGTGAGGTAGAGCCCTCCCTGCGGGGGGGAGATCCAAACGCGATCGAATCGGCCGCGACCGCGAGTCTGGGTTTGGGCGACCACGGTCACGATGTCTTCGGAAACAGGCAGGTCGCGTGCCACATCCATGGTGGAATCGACGCTTTCGAACCGAAGGAGAGGGCCTCCGCGGAACCCCTCAGCCACGAGGCCGGGACCGGATCAAGCGTGCGGTTTCCCGCGCTCGCGCACCTGCCAGCCGGACGATCTCGTCTTCCTTGGCGGCCGGGTGGACCAATGCGTAATCCTCGAAGACCTCCGAGCCTTTCAGGTCGTCGCGTTCCCGGCTGCGCCGGACTCGTCGGAGCCAGAGACGTTCCAATCCAGGCAGCCGCTGGAGCAGTTCCTCCATGGTGAGCTTGGGGAATTCGGCGGACAGGAAGGTTTTCGACCAAGCCAGCAGATCCGGATCGGAATTGGCCATCACGGCGCGCAGGGTGATCAGGGTCAGGCATTCCGTGTAGGCATCGATTCCGGCTTTCCGATCGACTTCGGACAAACGCCCCGGCCCGACCGCTTCGAGCGTGGAACCGGTCCACCACTCCTGCGTCCCTTGCACGGCGGACAGGCGATCGCGCGCGGCCTTGACCTTTTCGAGGATGCCCCGGTGGAAGAGCGGTTGCTGACAAATTTTGTTATGAGTCCGATCGCGACTTCCGAGCTTGGACTCCGCGCGCTCCAGCGCGTAGGCGTTTTGCAGCCACATCCAACCTGGCCGCACGCGCACGAGCGGGTGGTTCGGTTCGGAGACCACCAGGGAGAACGGAAGCTTGATCGAGCCGGAAGGGACCTTGGTCCCCATCGCGACCAGGCTCCATGGCGCCTGGGAGAAATCGGACGGAAATTGGACCTGGCTGCACAGGCCGAAGAACTGTCCTTCTCCGGGGCGCAATTCCTGGTCGGCGCGCCGACCCGTGTGGTTGGATCCCAGCGCGGCGCCATGTCCCACGTTGCCGCGCCCTTCGGGCCAAAGGCAGGCGATCACCAAGGATTGGTGGTGGAATCCCACCAGCGGCCCGAGGATCGAGCTGGTCAGTTCGCCTTCCTGGATCTCGGTGTTCGCACCGACGATCGCGTCCAGCACCTTGGCGTGGCGGCTGGCTCCCGATGCTTCGCAAAACAGCGCCTTGCGCACGATGGCCATGGTGCGGATCCGCACGCCGCACTGGAGAACGGAGTGTTCCACCACGGCCCCGTCGCGAATCTGTGTGGGGGATTCGATGCTGGACAGAACGGCCGTGTCGCGCACGAGCTGCGCTCCGTCCACTCGCGCGTGCGGTCCGATCCAGGCGTTGCGAACGGAAACCGTGTTGCAAAGCTGCGCGCCTTCCCCCACCCATCCGGCGCCATGGCGGATGTTCTCCGCGTGACTGGCCAGCGCTTCCTCGAAGGCGATCCGTTCCGGGTTGGGCTCGGGGTGGTAGGCGAGCCATGTCGCCAGTTCCATGTCCATTTCGGCGAACAACGGAATCTGTCGTCCACCTGTCTCCAGCCCCACCTGGATCTTGGAACCGGTGGCGAACGCGGAAGTCCCCGAGGCGACCAGGGACCCCACGCGGAAAACCACGGCGGCATCCTGAACGACTTGTCGGGCGAGCAGGCCCACGTCGTGGATGCAACAATTCCCGATCACCGCATCGCGGATGTGGGCACGACGGATTCCGGTCGGGAGGCTCACATGGCCGGGAAGCATCACGGTTCCGGAAAAACGCGGCAGCGCCACATCCCCCTCGAAGGTCGCCTCGCGCACGTGGATGGGGTCGAACCCTTCCTGCACGCGCACGCGGGTCCAGTCGCCGCAAACACACCCCTGGCGCTCCAGCTGGAGGGTTTCGGGTGCGGAGAGCGAACGGGTGCGGAAGGCCGCCGCGCCGTCGCGGAGAAACCCGGCCGAGGCGAGCAGTGGTGAGCCGCGAACCAATCGTTTGAGGGCTGCGGCGGCGAGGTATGGCATGGCTTGTGCCATCAGAACTGGAACTGGACTCCGGCAAGGCGGTCGGAGAATGCATCCATGTAGGCTTTCTCGTCCGCCAAGGTGGCAGCCTCGTAGGTGACGGAAAAGCGCAGGTGGGGTCCGATGTCGTCGAACGGCACGGTCACGATGCTCTTTTCCCGGATGAACCATTGGCTGGCGGCCTCGGCATGTTCGAACACCGGTCCGTTCACGATTCCCTTGGGAGCCTTGGCATAGAGGAAGTAGGTACCCTGGGGCATGCTCGCGTCGAAACCCAAGCGACGCAGGCGTTCCACCAGCATCTCCTGGCGGCGCTGGTACTTCTGCTGGGCGTTTTGCCAGAGGGAGTCGTCATCCAGCGCGGCGGCGGCCGCCATCTGGATCGCCTTGAATTGGCCGGAGTCCGAGTTGTCCTTCACGTCGCCCAATGCCTTGACCACCAGCGCATTGCCGGCGACGAAGCCCAGTCTCCATCCGATCATGTGCCAACCCTTGCTCATCGAGTGGACCTCCACGCCCACGTCGATCGCGCCAGGCACCTCGAGGAAGGAAAGGGGTTTGGCACCATGTGTGAACGGAAGGTGGGCCGCATCCTGGATCACCACAATGCCGTGCTTTTTCGCGAAGGCGACCACTTTCTCGTAGAAGGCGACAGTGGCGGTCTTGCCCGACGGGCTGTTGGGATAGTTGATCACCAGGATCTTCGCCTTGGCGAGAACCGCCTCGGGAATTCCGTCAAGATCGGGGAAGAAGTCATTTTCTGGCAGAAGCGGAAGGTTGTGGACGATGCCGCCGAGGTACTTGGTCCAAGTGCCCGCCACGGGGTAGCCCGGAACCGTGAAGAGCGTCACATCGCCAGGATTGATGAACACGGCAGGCAAGAGCGCGTAGGCCGGCTTGGATCCGATGGTGTGCAGAATCTGGGTGGCTGGATCCAGCTTGACGCCGAAATTGCGATCCATGTACCGGGCTGCGGCTTCCTGGTAGGGCAGGATGCCGTTGTCCGCGTACCCCCGGTTCGAGGGAACATCGACCTCTCGCTTGAGGGCTTCGCGCACGGGAAAGGGGGCCATTTCGTCGTTTTCGCCAATCCCGAAATCGACCAGAGGACGGTCGGGAAAATCGGCGATCGCCTGGCGCTTGGCACGCTTGATCTTTTCGAACTTGTAGATGGCGGTGGACTTGCCGTAGTTTTCACCGCCGATGCGCTCGGCGAACAGCTTCTGGATGTAGGACTCGCTCACAGGACCCTCGATTGCATTGGACGTACCCGCTTCAACACAGCAGGCATCGGTTCCAAAGATAGGGAACCTCGTGCGGAGCTGGGGAAGGGAATGCGCCGCGATGTCGATCTTCCGGGTCAGTCCACGCGAAATTGCGTACCGAACACACCCCGGCCGTACCTGCTTCCATGGTCGCCGATGTCTCCACCAAACGCGGCCCCGAGATAGAGGCGGAAGAGATTTTTCAATTCGACCAGTGCCCGTGCTTGGGCGCCAAGGTGGAGGCTTGCGTTGTAGGCATCGTCCATGGCGATCCCTACGGTTCCACCGAACTGGGGACGGATATCCCCCCGGAAGCCGGTGAACCAACTCTGGATGGCGATGGTCCCCATGTCGAATCCGCTGACGGAGCCATTTTGGTGCTCGTAGGCCCCGACAAGACCGATATCCGCGCGATCGCTGAAACTCGACAGCACAGCCGCGGAGAGCCCGACCCCCGGATTATCCAGGCGCGATACGCTTCTGCCGCTCAACATCGGTCCGCCCTCGATCAGAAGATCGCCTTCCGAGGCGAACGCTTGATTGGCGAGGCCGATCGCAAGGCAGCACCAGACAAGAGATCTCATCGTGTCCCCTCCGTTGCGGAAGGAATCAGAGAATATCGAAGAGTGGAAAAAAGCGTTGGCATGGCGGGTCCAGGGGCTTTCGGAGACAGTGCGCAAGCGAAGATGGAAGATGGTGGGGGTGAGTCACCGCACTTGGGACCAAGCTAAGGAATCAACGTGTGGGTTGGCAACGGGTGGGTGGTCGAAAATTGGGATGGTGCGAATTCTGTCTGAGTCCTGGGAAGACCAGTACAAGTCGAATCTTGGCTTCAGAAATCCGACAGGGAGGCTTGGTTTTCTGGCATGATATATGCTATTAATTGCCTGGATTCTGCCCGTTTTCAGGGTAAGTTTCGCTTGTTTCCGCAAATCTCGGTCCATCCGGTGGAATCGATCTGTGACGGCCGACATCCTTGCGTATTATACCCACGTTCATCGGTACCTCGATCGAAGGGTCCTGTCCATGTCTCGTTTTGCTCACCAAAATTCGCCGTTCCGCTTGTTGCCCATGGTCGGCGTCATGTTCCTTGCTTTCGTGGCCCCCGTCCAAGCGGCCAAGACCTTGATGATCATGGTCGATTATTTCGGCCAGCGAACCCAGATGGATACCGTCATCAATCTACGGGTCTACCAGCCCACCACCGAAGTGAAGATGGTCAATGGAAGCGCGCCGCCCAGCCCGGTGCTCACCAACGCCTACGAAACCGAGCGCTTCGGCTGGTGGTACGCTCTGCCCAATTTCAGTCCGGACGACTACGCCATGGGTCGGGTGCGCTTCAACACCACGTACAGTCGCGGCTGGTACCAAAACGACTCCACCTATCGCGCTTCGGCAGGTGATACCCTTTGGTTTCCCGACACCCAGACCACCTTCACCTACCAGAACATGAGTACCGGTGTCCAAACGCCGGTGGTGCTTCCGATCACCACGCCCAAATTCTTCGTGTTTCCCGATACCGCCAACTATCGCGGCCCCAAGCTTTATCGGGCCGCCGGCAACAGCGAAACCGAGCTTTTGAACGTGCGTCAAACGGTCACGGTGGGGACCAAATCCGTAATCCAGCCGGGTGCCTTGGACAAATGCATGGAATCCGTGCCGGGCGACACCATTTGGATTCGTTGGGGAACTCCCGCTGCGCCTCCAGGCCAGAGCCCCAAAGAAGCAGATATGCAATGCACGGGATTCAATCCGTTCAGCACGCGTTTTGGCATCGTGAACCTTCGCAATCCCTGGCCAGGCGCGGATCTTCCCGTGGTCGAATTCAACGGGCAGGACGTCCCGTTGTACCCGCATGCCACCAATCCAGACTGGCTGACGGCCGATCTTCGCTTTTTGGCCCCGCTGGGGGTGCCGGTGGGAACCATCCGTTTCAAAAAAGGGGCTGGTAGCCCCAATACCTTCGATTCCGCTGGCGTGGACCAAGCGGACATCAAGCCTTTCGTGATCACTTCCGGCGGTGCCAACTGGTACTTCATTCCTTCCGAGGCTGGGGGAGGAATTGTCTCTGGCAAGGGTGCGCTTCCCAAGCCCACTCACACCATCTTTGTCCAGAATCCCTGGTTCCCGGGCAGCCCTCGCTTGATGTGGGAAGAAGACGCGAACCTACACGTGTTGCGTCCCACCCAATATTGCGGTTGGTTTTCCTATCCGCTCTACGCGGCACCCAAGCGGGTCTTGATCGGGCACTCCTTCGAGGATTCCAGCTATGGTTCCCTGGGGGTCCAGTTCCGCAAGCGTGCCAACTGGATCGACATTCCCGCGACGGCCATCAGTGCCACTAACCAGACCTGGATCCAGACGAAGAATGCGGCGAATGTCCGCACTCCGGCAGTGGCGGTCGCCAGCACCTCCGCCAAGGACTGCTCGACCGACACTCTGAAGCTCGTGATGGAGGCCTTCGACTTCAAGGGACGTGGCGAAGTGGGGGGCAACCCTCCGTTCCAGGTCGGTGGTCCCACCGAAACCAAGGGTGACGCCAGCTCCGGCCTGGTGAAGGGAATGGTCCAGGGAACTCTGGGAGCCAATGGACTTCCCGTGTACACCGGACGTGACTCCGGCGATTGGCAGTCGGGTGGCATCAACAACCAAGGTCCTGCCAAGGCTCTCCCGCTTGCCCAGTCCCTCTGGAAGAAATCCACCCCGACCAATTGGTTCGACACGGTCGCCTTGAAGGCTGCCGTCCCGGGTATCGCCATCGGACACGGATGCGTGGAGTTGCCCTTGGTCAAGAATGGAGCCAAGGACAGCGGCTACTACAAGTTCTCGGACACGTCCTTCTTCCCTCTCGATACCATTTCGGATCGCCGAGGTTATTCGCCCCTGACGGCGACCGACAACAAACTGCACAACTTCCTGTTTTGCATGCACGGTCACGCGGCGTTCGAATACACTCCTGGCTTGAAGTTCGAGTTCCGTGGCGACGACGACGTCTGGGTGTTCATCAACAACAAGCTGGCCGTGGACCTCGGTGGCAGCCATGCTCCAGAATCCGCCAGTGTGAACCTCGATAAGATGCGTCTGCGCGAAGGCAACATCTATCCCTTCGACATTTTCTACTGCGAGCGCCAGCTGAGCGGCTCCTCCATTCTGATTCGCACCACCATGGATCTCCAACCCACCTGGAAATACAAGGCTCTGGCCACTCCGGTGGGCACGGGCATGCGCATCGAGATCCAGGGGAACCAGAAAAACAACTTCGTACCCACCTGTGCGGACTTGATGAAGCCCCAGGCCGAAAGCTGGGTGACCACCAACGGTCGGATGGTCGTGGTCGGGCCTCCTGGTTCGGGCCTTTCGGACAACTATGCGTCCGACACATCCCTCTACAATGGCAATCTGATCTACCAAGGCGGATTGATCACCCTGGATACCAACAAGTTGATCGCCGATCCCGGTCTGATGTGGCCGGGCAAGTACACGATCCGGGTGGAGTCCAGGTTGGGCGACTCCTTATACACCATTTCCTTCACGAAGAAGTTCGGAGCCGTGGTGGTCAAGGGAACCGTTCTGGACGGAAATGGCGATGGCATCGCTGATTCCATCCGTCTCGTGGCTCCTTCGGCCCTGTTCAAGGCCACCGACAACCCCTCCTCCCATGTGGTCTGGTTCGACGCGGCGGGCAAGCGTGATTCGATCATCGCCATCGCCACCATGATCCGCCAGGAAGGGGACACCGCCCAGACGATTTCCATCGAATCCAAGGTTTGGGGCGTCCGAACCCAACTTCCGGCCATTCGGCCTGATTCGCTGGGCGTGGTTCTCACCTACCCCAGTGGTCTTCTCGTTCCGTTGAACAATCCCATCAAGCTGGCGGATGGAATCGCTCCGGTGGCCGACAGCGCATGGATGGTCTACGACACTTCCGGCACGGGACGCGATTCCCTCTACGTTCTGGCCACGGAGCCGCTCAAGGCCATCGCGCTTTCCGCGATTCCCTCCCTGGCCGGTACGGTGGTGGTCGGCAACCGGACGCTCCCGCGTCTGGTCAGTCTCGCGCCCACCATGATCGGAAATGCCAGTGGCTTTGTTCTCACCTTCGATCCTGCCCTCAATCCGATCCAGTCCGGGGACTCCCTCCGGTTGGGTGGGTTGCTGGCCGACTTGGTGGGCAATTCTCCAGGATTGAACTCGGTTTGGGTGAAGATCAAGATCGACCCCATCGCCACTTCCTGGATGCTGGATTCCAACGGGGATGGCGCACCCGATTCCGTGGTGGTTTCCGCCAAGGGAAGTCTTGCCAGTGTGGATTCGGCCAAGGTCCAGTGGAAGACCTACGCGGGCATTGACACCGTCGTCACCATCCCGACCCCGGGTGGAATCGGACTGGGATTGCGCCTTCCGGCCGGCATCCTCCAGAATGCCACCTACTGCCAGGGCTGCAAGCTCACCGTGTTTTCGGGAGCGGATTCGCGTCGTTTCCCGCTTGCCGACTCCGTTCCTGCGGCGGCGATTTCCGCCAAGTACATCTATGGAAAGGGATTCGACACCCTGGTGGTGAAGGCCACCGAGGCCATCTTCCCGGGCGCCATTCCTGGAGAAGGATGGCTTGCCCAGAAGCTGGTGGGTGACGTGGGCACACTGGGGACTCTGATCGCGGGCGCCGGGCAAACCTTCGGCGATACCATCAAGTTGATCGTGGTCCCAGGCGCCTTCACCGGTGATTCCGTCCGGCTGCGCGGATCGGCGAAAGACAAGTTCGGGAGTGCGCCTGGTGCGGTCAGTCCCTTCGTGAAGGTGATCTTCGGTTCCCAGCCCATCGCCGTGGCGGTCTACGATGCCAATGGCGACGGCGCGGCCGACAGCGTGGTCTTCCAGTTGACCCGAGGCGCATCCGGTGGTCCGACCCCGGATGGATTCACCGTCCAGTGGGGCGGAGTCGAAAAGTCGGCCACCAGTCTGACGAAATCCGCAGATGGCAAATCCTGGTCGGGGCCCATCGGTCCCTTCGCCGCGGGGGTGACCTCCACGCCTGCGGGCAGTGCGGGTTGGATCCAGGTGGGAACGGATGTCGCGACCTGGCGAGCTACGGTGGACGATTCCGTTCCGGCAGTGGCTCTCAAGGCCGCCTATCGCTACGGAATCGGAGTGGATTCCTTGGTGGTGACCACCTCCGAGCCGGTCACGGAAGGCAATCTGCCAGGAGAAGGCTGGTTCGGACTCAAGAACGCCGGTAGTGCGGATGTGGCGGGACGGATCGTCGTAGCCACGAACGCCTTGGGGCAGGCGACCACCCAAATCGTCCTGATGGTGGCGCCG
The DNA here is from genome assembly GCA_016699655.1 of Fibrobacterota bacterium. Taxonomy (GTDB): domain Bacteria; phylum Fibrobacterota; class Fibrobacteria; order UBA5070; family UBA5070; genus UBA5070. The sequence goes on along the minus strand of CP064986.1, from coordinate 5,152,252 downwards.
GGAACGGCAGACGGCGATTCTCTCCGTCTGCGCGGCTGGGCCCGCGATGTGAATTGGGTGGTTCCCGGAAAGATCTCTCCGTTCGTACCCTTGGTCTATGGGCCGCAGAAGATCAAGGTGATCTTGCGGGACGCCAATGGCGACGGCCAGGCCGACGATGTCGAATACCGACTGACCCGCTCGGCCTCCGGCGCTCCGGTACCCACCGAGTTCGGCCTGACTTGGAACGGCGTGGTGCTCAAGGCGGCCAGCCTCACCCGCAGCGCCGATCTGATGTCCTGGCGTGGACCCATCGGGCCTGCCGCACTGGCGACCGTCGGCTTGCCGACAGACATGGGTTGGATCACCGTGGGAACCGATGTGGATTCGTATCGGGCCGTGGTGGAAGATTCCATCGCTCCCGTGGCGACTTCCGCCAAGCTGATCTTCGGGTTCGAGCCTGGCTCGGCTGACACCTTGGAAATCATTGGATCCGAGCCGATCTTCAATAGCGGAGCCGCCTTGGCGTTGCTCGCTGCGGATCCCGCGACGGGCGCACCCATCAGGATCATGTCCGCGACACCGGAGATTTCAGGCAAGGTTTTGCGGGTGGTCGTCCCGCAAGGTTCGATCACCAGCGATGTGGCTTGGGCGCGCTTCGACAAATCCATCAACGATGGACGCAACGCCGTGGGGGATTCGTCTCGCTGGGTGCCGCTGAAAGTCACGCCATCCGGCCGTGGATCGATGTTCGACTCCAACGGGGACGGCCAAGCCGACTCGATCTCGGTGGAACTGAGGGGCGCGCTGGTGGCCACGGATGTGGTTGTCAGGTGGCCTGGAGCGACCGGAGCCATCGAGGCCAAGACTTGGCAGATCACCAACATCCGCTCCGGAACCTTCGGGGTCCGTGCGCAAGATGGAGGATTCGCGAAGGGTGTCACTTCCTGCCCCTCTGGCTGCACGATCCAGTTCTTGGACAACGGAGTCGAAGTGGCCACATGGACCCTGCTCGACAAGGTGGCTCCGATGGTGGTTTCCGGCACCTACACCTTCGGGGGCGTTGGCTCGCCGGACACGTTGGTCGTCAACTTCAGCGAGCCCGTCAAGTCGCTTTCCGCCAACCCCAGCTGGGTCGAGTGGGGTGGCAAGGCGGTGACAGGTTCTGTGAATCACAGCCCGGTTCCCGTCCTGTCCGCCAACGGATTGATGGCGACCCTGTACCTGCAGGGTGCCAACATCGCTACGGATACATGGGACTCCGTGCGCATCGCCTCCGGAGCGCTCGCAGGGAATTTGGCGGACCTTGGTGGGACCGTGGCTGGAATGACCAGTCCCTTCACGGAGCTCGATTGGGGCATTCCGCCCATGACCGCCGCGGTCTACGATCCGGATGGCCAGGGTCGCGGAACCCAGGTTGGCGTCTGGCTCTCGCACCCGGTACCTGTGGCTGCCTTCAAGATGATCAAAAAGGTCTCCGTGACCTGGGGCGCCGAAACCCGTGATGTCATCCTCGATACCAATTCCACGGGCGTCTGGAAGCAGACGCTGACCACGCCGTTTGCCTTGGGTGTCACTTCCTGCGTGAATTGCGTCGGTACGGTGAACACTCTTTCTGCCAGCCGGGCGATCTCCGTGAAGGACAGCGTGCCGCCCTCGGCGATCAAGGCGACCTTCCGCTACAGCACCCGGGCCATCGCCCGGGACACCTTGACCGTGGAACTCTCCGAGCCCTGGACAGGCGGAACCGCGGGCGATTTGTTCACCCCACTCGTGATGGTTGGCCGTCCAAGCGACGCCACGGAGCTTGACACGGTTCTGAATTGGTACCCCAAGTCCGGGAACATGGTCCAGTTCATTCTGGACACGACCTGGCAGGACCGATTCTCCCGCGGAGATTCCACTCGTCTTTCCTGGAATTCCGGCAAGCCGGTGATCAAGGACACGATCGGCAACTTGGTGGGCGAGAAGTCCCGCTGGGTACCCATCGAATTCGGCATGCGTCCGGTGGAATTCATCATCGAGCAGAAGGGGATCATGATCACCAACGGTCGGGACAAATCGCCCAGCTGGGCCGAGCCGCCTGCTGGTACTCCTGGCATCGAAATCATGGTCTTGCCCTTGGACAAGAAGTACGACAAGGACTACGTGCTGATCGGTGACGGGCTGAAGGTCGGGCCGGATGGCCAGATCATCGGCGGATTGACCCCCAAGAATCCGATCGAGCGGACCATGCGGGTGCACATCAAGCTGAACCGACCCTTGGATGGCATGCTGTTCGTCTACGACAACATCGGAACGTCCGTCCGACAGGTCGATTTGTCGGTCCTCAAGAGTCTCTGGCCTGAAGGCTCGGAAGACATCGAGCGCGATGTGACCATCGCCTGGAATGGCACCGGAGAGAACGGCAAGTTCGTCGCATCGGGCGTCTATCTGCTTCGCGCCGTGGTCAAGTACAAGGACAAGGAAGGCAAGAGCGACTTCCGCAACCTGCTCTGGAAGTACGGTTGGATCTACGAGAAGAAGTGAGCGCGCGTAGATCGAATTGATTCGATGACATGGAGGCGGGGCCGCAAGGTCCCGCCTCTTTTTTGAGCCCATCACACCCGCCACAAGGTGGCGTTCCCAACAGAAACGAGGGTTCCCATGGCCAACATCAAGAACATCGAAGGCATGTCGGTGGAGGAGATCAATCGCGAGCTGGAGAGAGGTGCGAAATTTGTCATGTTCGAGTATTGCGTGTCGATCCTGATCATGACCTTCAAGCGCGGCAGCGATGTCCACTTCATCAAGTCGGGCGATTCCACGGCGGGTTCCAGCATCCTCTACACGTTGGTCACCTTGGTGTTCGGGTGGTGGGGATTCCCGTGGGGCCCCATCTACAGCATCGGGGCCTTGATCACGAACATTTCCGGAGGCAAGGATGTGACCCAGGAAGTGCTCCAGTCCATCAACGCGCGAGTTTGATGGTTCGGGTGGGAGGCTCTGCCTGCCAGAGCCAGCACTGCGAGAGTGTACTACCAGATATGCCCGTTCCGAGGTAGCGCTCTCAGCGATTCTGGCTTATGTTCTAGGACATGAACGATCCCATTGTCTATGAATTCCATGACTTCCGGGCTTGGCTGGCGGCTTGGTTCGCCTACCAGTCCTCGGAGGTGGAGCCAGAACTCTCCAAAAGTGAAGTCAGTCGCCGCTTGGGTTTGCCGCGCACCCGCAGCTACTTCACGGATGTCTTGCGCGGCAAGATCGTCAGCCCCGTGTTCGTGGAACGGTTCGTGGAACTCACCGAGCTCAACCGCACGGAAGCCAAGTACTTCCGGGCGTTGGTGCGGTTCGGACAGGCAACGGATCCTCGCGAGCGTGAAGAGGCCTTCGACGATGTGGTCGCTCTGAACCGGGTCCCCTGGGCGAAAGCGGCGGGGGACAGTTGGGAGTATTACAAGGATTGGCGAAACCAGTTGGTGCGCGCCCTCCTGTTGGTGGGCGAGTGCACCGGCGATTGGGAAGCGTTGGCTAAAAAGAGCCTTCTCCCGATTTCCGCCGTGGAGGTCAAGAAGACCATCGCGGTGCTGGAACGGTTGGGAATGGTCTCCAAAGCCGATGGTGTTTGGAAGCCCGCCCAGCCATCGCTCTCCACCGGCACGGGCCTTTCGGAAAAAATTCTCCGTCAGGCGCAAATGGTGCAGTTGGAGCACATCCGCGACGACTTGCTGCACGATTCCGATGGCCGTCCACCCCGCAAGGTCACCACCACCTTGGTGTCCGTTTCCGGCTCCGGCTTGGAGCGGATCCTGGTGCGGATGGATCGACTCCGTTCCGAAATCCGGGCCATCGCGCACCGCGACCCGAGCCCGGCCGATCGAGTTTACCTGGTGGCCATCGCCGCCGTCCCCCTTACCCGTACCCGCGAGGAGCAACCATGAACCCATTCATCAAAACCAGTGCCTGGCTACCCGCCTTGGCCGCCTGCACCGCCCTGTTGGGGTGCCAACAACGCGTGATCGATCCCGATCGCGAAGCGGGAGGCTCCGATGAAATCGACACCCGCATGGCCATCGATGCCAAGGGACGCCCGTTGGCCGGGGCGCGCATCGCCTTGGTGAGCGTGGGGGATTCCACCGGCAAGCTCGCCGCCTTGAGCTCCACCGGATCCAACGGACAATATCCGTCCTTCAATGTCCCGGACGGCCCGTACTCCGCCACCGTGCGCGATGCGCAAGACAGTTTGGGCAAGTTCCTGGATACCCTCCAGATCACCGGCGGCAAGGCCAAGGTGGGTCGCGACACGTTGCTTGCCTTGGGCAAAATCCGCGGCGTGGTGCGATTGGTGGGCGGCGAGACCCCCGCCACCGTGATCATGTCGCTGTACGGCACCGACATCGCGGCCAATGTCCGCAAGGACGGCACCTTCGAGATCGATCTGGTTCCGGGTGGCCTGTTCACCCTGATGGGCTCCACCTCGCTGGACGGCTACGGCACCTTGCTGCGCCGCCTGCAACTGCGCGACGGACAGGATTTGGTGATCCCCGACACGTTGTCCCTTCCGGTCACGGGCTTGCTGGCCCCTGCCAACCTCTGGGTGGAATCGGACACGGGCACCGGCGACGTGCGCGTGCGCTGGAACCAGGTGGACCACCCCAACCGCATGGGCTACGTGCTGGAGAAGGTGGAGAACGGCGCGGTCACCATGAGTCAATTCCTGACCGACACGGTCTGGAAGGATTCGCTGAAAGACCATTGGGAGGGCTTGCCTTTGCTGGGGCCTTGGCCTTCTCGTGAGGCCGTTTACCGAGTGCGTACGCGCGCCCTGAACGGAGCGGGGGATACGCGGTCGGTGGCGCAGAGCTTTGTGGCCAAGGCGCCGGAGTGGACGCATCGGGTGGATTCGGTTGGCATGGTGATGACCACCGACACCACCGCCGAGATTTCCCGGTTCCGCTGGAAGCCTTTCCTGCATCCGAGCGTGAAAGGATGGCGGATGGTGCGCCTGGCTGATGGAGTGGAGGATTGCTCGGGTATTCCGGTGGGTGGAGCCTGGTCGGATTCCGGGTGCAAATCCGCCACTGTGGTGGTAATCGATTCCACCGTGCCTGGGTCACCGGGAAAAAGTCGAATTTTTGAGCAGAGGCAACCTCTCTTGACCTACAAGTTGCTTGTTCAAAATCGAAATGGGCAGGAAGACGCTCTGTTTTCTGCGGGCAAACAAACGAAGGTCATTCCGTGGGTGGAATGGGAGCGTGCTGAAGAGCCTTATGTTGGGGGGTGGAAAACAGGCTGGGATCCGAATGCGAATCGTTTTAGGGTGCAGAAAGTTGGAGGGGATTGGGAGTTCCCTCCCCTAGAGGTTGATTGCTTTTTTGGGTGGGGTGATTCGGCTTGGGTACTTCGTCAGCTGGATTCGACTCGCGTGCGATTATATTCTCGTGTTTCCGCGGGGAAATGGGTTGAATCGGACTTTGTTTCAAAAGAAAGGATCCTTCGTTATTTTGTGCTTTCAGTTCGAGATGGCGTTCCTGTGGCGGGAGCTCAGAGAAATAATGGCACCACTATGTATGGCGTATTTAGAAATGGGCAGTTTGATTATTCGGAAGAAGTTGCGTTGCCTTATGATCAAAAAGACAGAATATCAATGGATATTTTGAATTGGTCGCCTATTTCAGATAGTCTCCTTTTCGTAGGGACAGATCCAACTTCTGGTCATATATGGCAAGCGCTGGATGTTACTCGTTACCTGAAAGGTCAGCCTGCCGAGCAGAAAGTCTGGGAGTTTCAACAACCGGAATGGACGGCAGAATTTACTCAAGGCGTGGATTATAATGTATTCATCTGGCATCTCTCGAAGGATGGTGGGTATTTTCCGAGATTTGTATATCAAAATTGGAATGGAGATGGGTATGTGTTGCCAAAATCACAGTACACGAAATCCGGCAGGTATAATCGCATTCTCGTGAAAGACGGTGTGATTTATGGGGAGTTTTGTAGCGATCAGGTCTGCGATGGATTTTGGAAGGCTAAGCTCAATTTTCCCTCGAGTCGATAGCGAAAGAATTCAGAAACGAATCGGGGCATTCTCCACAAGCTTAACGAAGGAGGAGCCCTTTATTTCTTATAGCGCAACATCCATGAAGAGATGTCCTCGTTGAAGGCCTGGTGGGCGGAGTCCACCATGGCCTTTTTCGCTGAAACCAGATCCTATCGAACGAGCGAAAGCGCGAGAGCGGCCTGATCTCCCCACTGGTCCATCCAGATGCCTGTGGTGGTTTCCTCCACCAGGTAGATGCTGTTGAACAGTTGGAGCGAAGGTTTCAAGGCGAGGTATTCGGACAGGGACGGGTCAATTCCGCTGGAATCCAACCGTCCCTTGGTCGGGAAGACGCTGGACCAGGTCCCGCTCTCGAATTTTGTCTGGCTGGTGAAGAGCCAGTTTTTGTCGGAGCGTATCTCCACCGTTCCGGTTCCCACCTTGTGATGGTCCTCGATAAACCACTGCCCGATCATCGTTTGCGGATTCGCCTCGAGGGCTTCGAGTCGATACGAAGCCAACATCAGGATGCGACGTCCATGGGAGGTGTCGAGTCGGATCCATTTGCCACGGCTGGTTCCCGCGAGCTTCCCTTCCAGGGAGCCCAGCCGCAGGCGGCTTCCGGCGTGCTCCAGGATTTTCCCAGCAAGCATCACATTGGTGAGCTTCCACTTCTTGGTTGAATCTTGTTCAAATTCGGTGAGGCGCAGACTGTCGGCTGTGGAAATCCAGAGCTCGTAGAGCTCCGCTTGTTGCGAACTCGGCGTGGTCCGCCACCGGGTCCCGGTGGGTGCCGCTGGAGTTGGTTCCGTTCCAGGGGAGACGGGATCGGACGAGCAGGAGGCGAGCAGGCAGGCAAGGGCGGCGATCCGGGATCTGTGAGCGTACATGTGGGCTCCAGTTGGGGAACAAGGTCAAGTCGAGCCTGGAATCCTACTAAAACCGCCTTATTTGCGATACCGCAGCATCCACGAATAGATGTCCTGATCGAAGGCCTGGTGGGCAGTGTCCACCGGGCCGTGCTCGCCAAAGACGTAGGTGTAGTACCACTCCTTGAACTCGTGATCGAGGCCAGGGAACAAGGTGACCCGGGAATCGAGGTCGGGGCGGGCGGTCTTGAAGGCGGCCATGGCCTCCACCACCTTGGCCGCGCTCAAGGTCTTGTCGTCGGAGCCATGAAAGGCCCAAACGGGAATGGTGAAGGTCTTGGCGGCACCGGGCGAGGTCCAGCCCGCCACCGGCACGGCGGCGGCCACCAGGCCATCCGATTTGAGGGTAGCCAGGTAGTTGAAGGTGCCGCCCCCACCCTGGCTCATGCCGGTGAGGTAGATGCGGGTGGAATCGACGGCGTAGGTCTGGGACAGATATTGGATGAATCCGTGGACCTTCTTGGGATCCCAGGATGTCCCCACCGGTTTGTGGTTCTGGGGCGCCACGGCGATCATGGGGAAGGGCGGATGCCATTTTTTGTTCGCGATGGTGTACGGCACGCCTTCGTTGAGCACAGCTGTGAGGGGATTGTTGTCGTTGGAGCCGTCGCCGTGCAGGTACACCACCATCGGGTACTTGACCGCCGCCTTCGCGCTGGTATCGGCCATGCCCCCGGGAAGGTACAGGTAGAACCCGTATTCGTACGGGCTCTTGCCAGCCTCCAGCTCGTGCGCGAGGTGGGTGCCGTCCTTGTCGGGGGGCAATTTGCGCAGATCGGCGTACGGGTCGGGAGGGGCGTCGCCGCCCTCATCGGAATCGAAGCAGCCAGAGACAATCAGGGAGGAGAGCAGCAGGATGGGGAAGCGCAAAATCTTCATGAAGGACTCCGCCTTGAGGGATCGGGTGCGACTGGGGTCGCGTTGAACAAGCATAGCATCCAGACGTAGGGCGATCATTTCAGCACAATCCATGAAAATCGAAAGACGACCTATCCATTTTCATGGATTGTGATCGGTCAACACAGAAAAAAGCCGCCTCTCCGGAACGGAGAGGCGGCCAATCACAAACCCGTTTTGGATATCGTGCGGCGGTTTGATTGTTTGTATGCCCCGCCGTTGTAGAGACGCCCCGCCGTAGAGACGCCCCGCCGGGGCGTCTCTACAACGGTGGGGCATATACGCGACGTTGGTTCGCCGCGCGATGGCGCCAGGCCTCGCCTCGTGATTTGATTTAGCGCAGAACGGGCGTGCTGATCGCTTTGTCGAAGCCGTCGGCACGCATCCGACTGATCAGACGTCCAGAGGAGATGCCGCTGGTCTTGAGGTCGAATCGGTGGTAGCCGGGAGTCAGGCGGCTGTTGACGAGCCTGGCGACGGAACGACCTTGGTGATCGATGAGGTCGATCTGGACATGGGTCGCGGATTCATCACGTCTTTCGGGGACGGCGACGATCAGCATGGACATCCGGCCATCGTAGACGAGATCCAACGAGGTGGGCATGCCCTTGCGCAAGACGGAAATCCCCGATTCCTTGTAGACGGCGACAACCGTGGCATCACCCGCGTTCAGAACCACTTTGGCGTCTGCTTTGGCGGAATCCACCAGCTTCGCGGTTGAACCACCGACCGTCCAATGCAGGAAGGTCTTGCCAGAAAGCGCGGGGGCATTGAGTGCGATGGTGTCTCCGAAGGATGCCGTGGTGTCTTTGTCGAGCACGGCGGGATCCGTTCCGACTTGGTGGGAGATCTTCAGCGCGTAGGAGTTCTTCTGGAAGGTGGCCCGCACGGAAATGACCAGGCTGTCTCCGCCAGCGATCAGATCGGTGGAATCCACGTTCGCGGAGGTGATCTTGGGATTCCCGCGCACCACGGACCAATTGGCGAAGTGGTATCCGGCTTCCGGAGTGGAGCGAAGGCGGATCGTGTTCCCAAAAGCCACCGTTTGGGTATCACTCGGGGTGACGGCTCCATGCCCGTCCGTGATCGCGATCACCCGATAGGGGAGGGCCCTCCACTTGGCGTGGAGGGTGACGTTGGCGGATCCCATGGAGAAGGAGGCCGCAGGCGCGAAGGAAGCACCGGATCCATCGGCGGCGGTGTTCCATCCCACGAAGGTGTATCCGGTCTTGGCGAGGGATCCGGTATTGCCAAGGACGGTGACCGATGCGGCGGCGAGGTAGGTGGCGGGATCGGTCGGAGCGGTTCCGCTGGTGGCGCCATTGGCGTCGTAGGTGACGGAATACGTCGGGAGGGCCCTCCACTTGGCGTAGAGGGTGACGTTGGCGGATCCCATGGCGAAGGAGGCCGCAGGCGCGAAGGAAGCACCGGATCCATCGGCGGCGGTGTTCCACCCCACGAAGGTGTATCCAGTCTTGGCGAGGGATCCGGTATTGCCCAGGACGGTGACCGATGCGGCGGCGAGGTAGGTGGCGGGATCGGTTGGAGCGGTTCCGCTGGTGTTTCCGTTTCCGTCGTAGTTGACGGAATACGTCGGGAGGGCCCTCCACTTGGCGTAGAGGGTGACGTTTGCGGATCCCATGGCGAAGGAGGCCGCGGGCGCGAAGGAAGCACCGGATCCATCGGCGGCGGTGTTCCATCCCACGAAGGTGTATCCGGTCTTGGCGAGGGATCCGGTATTGCCCAGGACGGTGACCGATGCGGCGGCGAGGTAGGTGGGGGGATCGGTTGGAGCGGTTCCGCTGGTGGCGCCATTGGCGTCGTAGTTGACGGAATACGTCGGGAGGGCCCTCCACTTGGCGTAGAGGGTGACGTTTGCGGATCCCATGGCGAAGGAGGCAGCGGGCGCGAAGGAAGCGCCGGATCCATCGGCGGCGGTGTTCCATCCCACGAAGGTGTATCCGGTCTTGGCGAGGGATCCGGTATTGCCCAGGACGGTGACCGATGCGGCGGCGAGGTAGGTGGCGGGATCGGTTGGAGCGGTTCCGCTGGTGGCGCCATTGGCGTCGTAGTTGACGGAATACGTCGGGAGGGCCCTCCACTTGGCGTAGAGGGTGACGTTTGCGGATCCCATGGCGAAGGAGGCAGCGGGCGCGAAGGAAGCGCCGGATCCGTCGGCGGCGGTGTTCCATCCCACGAAGGTGTATCCGGTCTTGGCGAGGGATCCCGTGTTTCCGAGAACAGTGACCGATGCTCCGGAGTTGTAGATCGAAGCATCGAAGGCAGCGGTGCCGCTGGTGGCGCCATTCGCGTTATAGGTGACGGAATAGGAAGGCAACGCCGTCCACCTGGCGTACAAAACGACATTGGCCGACCCGATGGTGATCGTCGAGGCGGGTGCATACGAGGTGCCGGAGCCGTTGGCAGCTGTGTTCCAACTGGAAAAAGTGTACCCCGTTCTGCTCAGCGAGCCGCTGGTGAGAACGGTGGCCTTCGCCCCCGTTGCGTAGATGGTTGCGTCGATCGGGGCGGAGCCGTTGTTGTTGAGGTTGCCATTGTACTTGACGGAATATCCGGTAGGCGTCCCGAAGACAGCCGTCCAGGTCAACTTCTCGGAGGCTTCGCGGTCGTATTTCGTGAAGACACTTTTGCTGTAGTAGAATGTTCCCGATGCGGTGGTGCCAGAAATTGTCCCAGCGAACATCGTGGTGTCGGTGGAATTCTTCTTCTCGTAGGAGAAGCTGTTCACGGTGATCGGGATCGTATACCCAGGCATGAAGTACTGGGTCACCGTCGAGGTGACGACAGGATCGCCGTAAAAGTCGTAAACAGTGTATTTGATCGAGAACGTGTCGATGGCCGATGCGCTGTTGACGTGAAGCCAGAACGGATCTCCAGCGCTGGTGGTTCCCGTGTATCGCCCCTCCGTGGCCGCGGAGCTTTCCGGTGCGAACCACGAAAGGAGAAGCATCCACATCAGTTGCAGGAGCCCACGCTTTTTGATCATCGGATCTGTTCCCTCTTGCGCTGTTCTGGATCGGACTTCGGATTGTGGAGGAACGAATCCTTCACCCGGGTATACCCGGAAAAAGCCATGTTCCCTTTGTCGGGAGCATGGCATCGAAGAGACTTTCGTCGGCCGGACGATCCTCGATCACTCCATTGACCGATGCCCAAACTGCAATTCCTACTCCATTAATAGAAGGGAGGTGCATCGCATGAGCGTGGCCAAAAACGCAAAGCAAAAGATGCCGCTTCCAAACAAAAAAGCCGCCCCTCCATTCCGGAGAGGCGGCCAATCACAAACCCGTTCTAAAAATCGTGCAGTGATTTTTCAGGGCGTCTAGACAGAGCCAGAATTGCGTAAGGGAGCGAGCGGGATGCAGACGACCCGCTGCAACCCCCCGAAGGCGTACGCGTCGGTACGCTGAGGGGGGTGCAAGGGGAGAATGCGCCCGCGCAGCCCCTTACGCCAGGGCCTTTGCCATGAGGGGCCCGATATCCGCTGCGGTCTCGGCCACCAAGGCGCCGGCGGCCTGGAGGGCCTCCTTCTTCGCCTGGGCGGTTCCGCTCTTGCCTTCCACGATCGCGCCGGCATGGCCCATGCGCTTGCCCTTGGGGGCGGCCGCACCGGCGATGAAGGCCACGACGGGCTTCTTCACGTGTTCCTTGATGTACTTGGCGGCGTTCTGTTCGTCCGGTCCGCCGATTTCACCGATGAGGATGATCCCTTCGGTTTCGGGGTCGGCGTTGAAACGCTTGAGCACGTCGACATGGTTCAGGCCGTGCACCGGGTCGCCGCCAATACCCACGGCGGTGGACTGGCCCAGACCCAGCTTGGTGGTCTGGTAGACCGCCTCGTAGGTGAGCGTGCCGGAGCGGGACACGATGCCCACCTTGCCGCGCTTGTGGATGAATCCGGGAGCGATTCCGATCTTGCACTCGCCGGGAGTCACGATGCCGGGGCAGTTGGGCCCGAGCAGGGTGGCGCCCAAACGGTCCACTTCCTTGCGCGCCCACACCATGTCCAGCACCGGGATGCCTTCGGTGATGGCCACGATGAAGGGGATGCCCGCGTCGGCGGAGCCCACGATGGCGTCGGCCGCGCCCGGGGGCGGCACGAAGATCAATGCGCAGTCGGCGCCGGTTTCCTTGACGGCCTCGTGCACGGTGTTGAAGACGGGGATGCCGTCGTGGAGGATTCCACCCTTGCCCGGCGTGACGCCTGCGACAATTTGTGTCCCGTAGGCCTTGCACTGGGCGGCGTGGAAGGATCCCGCCTTGCCCGTGAGACCGATGACCACGACCTTGGTGTTCTTGTCGACGAAGATGCTCATGCTTTCACCCCTTTGGCGGCTTCGGCAACCTTCTTCGCCGCGTCGTCCAGACCGTCTGCGGAAATCAGAGCCAAGCCGGATTCGGCCAGCAATTTCCTGCCTTCTTCCACGTTCGTTCCCTGCAGGCGCACCACGATGGGCACCTTCACGCCGAGCTTGCGCGCGGCGTTGATCACACCTTGGGCGATGATGTCGCACTTCATGATGCCGCCGAAGATGTTCACCAGGATCACCTTGACCTTGTCGTCGGTCAGGACGATCTCGAACGCCTTGGTGACGGCTTCTTCGTTGGCGGATCCACCGACGTCCAGGAAGTTGGCGGGCATGAGGCCCACCGAGGCGATCAGGTCGAGCGTGGCCATGGCCAGGCCCGCGCCGTTGACCATGCAGCCCACGGTGCCGTCCAGGGACACGTACGAAAGACCGTACTTGGCCGATTCGATCTCGGCGGAGGTCTTGTCGGCGTCGGCGTCGCCGATGCCCTTCTGACGGTATTCGGCGTTGTCGTCGACGATGAACTTGCAGTCCAGCAGGACCACGTGTCCGTCCTTGTCGATCACCAACGGATTGATTTCCAGCAAAGAGGCGTCGTACTGCTGGTAGATCTTCCACAGCTGGTTCAGGACCAGGGCGAATTCCTTCGCGGTCTCGCCGGTGATGGACAGGAATTGACAGGCCCGCAGGGTCTGGAAACTCCACAGGTCGTGACCGACCGTGGGGTGCATCTTGAGGATCTTCTCAGGGTGCGTCTCGGCGATCTCTTCGATCTCCATGCCGCCTTCGGCGGACAACACCAGAACCGGGTTGTTCGCTTCGCGGTCCAGCAGGATGGAACAGTAGATCTCGCGGGCGATGGCGGTCTTGGACTCCAGAAGGAGGCTTCCGACCTTCTCGCCCGCAGGGCCCGTCTGATGGGTCACGAGAGTGGCGCCGATCAGCTTCTTGACGATTTCCGCGCCTTCGGCGGCACCGGCGAAAAGCTTCACGCCACCAGCCTTGCCGCGGCCACCCGTGAAGACTTGCGCCTTCAGGACGGCTTCGGTGAGGCCCAATTCGGTCAAGGCCGGCCCGACTTCCTCGGGCGATCGGACGACCTTGCCGACCGGTACGGCCATCCCGCTCTTGCGCAGGACGGCTTTTGCTTCGTGTTCCAACAGTTTCACGGGGCGATCCCTTTCTCTTGGTTTAGGACAGGAGTGATTTTCCAGTGGATTTCAAGTCATCGGCGGCCTGGCTCACGCGCTTGGACATTCCAAGTTCGGCAGCCTTCAGGTAGGCGCGCGGATCGTAGAACTTCTTGTTTCCGACTTCGCCGTCGATCTTCAACACGCCGTCGTAGTTCTTCAGCATCCAGTCGGCGATGGGCCGGGTGAACGCGTACTGCGTGTCGGTGTCGATGTTCATCTTCACCACGCCGTATTCCAGGGTCTCGTGGATTTCATGGAGTTCGGAGCCCGAACCGCCGTGGAACACGAGATCCAGCGGATTGCCCGCGGTGGAGAACTTCTTCTGCACGGCGGCCTGGCCGTCGCGCAGGATCTTCGGGGTGAGCTTGACATTTCCCGGCTTGTACACGCCGTGGACGTTGCCGAAGGTGGCGGCCAGCAAGAACCGGCCGATCTTGGACAGACGCTCGTGGGCCATCTGCATGTCTTCGGGAGTGGTGTAGAGCTTGTCGTTGGCCACGCCGGACGTGTCGTGTCCGTCTTCTTCGCCACCCACCACGCCGGTTTCGATCTCCAGGATGATGTCGTTTTTCGCGCAGAGCTTCAGGAGCTCCTCGGAGATCTCGATGTTCTTGTCCATCGAAAGCTCGGAGCCATCGAACATGTGCGAGTTGAACAGGTTGGGCAGACCCTGGGCGCGACGCTTTTCGGTCTCGGCGATCAGAGGCTTCACGAACTTGTCAAGTTTTGACGGGTGGCAGTGGTCGGTGTGCAGGCCCACCAGGATGTTGTAGCGGCTGGCCACGTTGTGCACGTGCAGCGCAAGGGACACCGCGCCGAGCGCCATGTCCTTGATGGTGGATCCGGAGGCGAATTCGCCTCCTCCGGTGCTCACCTGGATGATGCCGTCCGACTTGGAAGCGGCCAGACCCTGGAGCACGGCGTTGGCGGTTTCTGTGCTGGTGACGTTGAACGCAGGAAAGGCGTACTTGCCCTTCTTGGCTTCGTCGAACATCCGACAGTATTGCTGATGGGTTGCGACAGGCATGGATCCTCCGGTTTTCTTGGTTTCACACAGCCCCGAGCACAAAACTAGGCCGAAATCACCGATCGGGCAATCGGATAAAGTGGTCAAGAATGCAGGATTCAAAGACCTCACGATCTTGAATTGTTCTGAAGATGGCCTTCCAGGCAACGAACCCGGGGGTAGGTTGGAGGGGAGAATTGGGGCCTGTGGAATCCGGTTCGCGCCTCCGCTGGGCTGATCGCGGAGCGAAATGGGACAATTCTATCGATTCTGGGTGACTTGAATCGATTCAGTTCTGACATTTTGGGTGAGCAAGGCTGGAGGGACGGGGAATGCGCGTAGCCAAGATGTGTGTGATCGGATGGGGTCTGTTCCACGGGGCGCAGGCCGGCGTTCTCCAGGGAACCGTGGTGGACCCAGGCGGATCTCCCGTCTCCAACGCCATGGTCGCCTATGGCGAAAGCGTCGTTGGAGCACCTCGCACGCTCTCCGACAACCAAGGTCGTTTCCGTCTGGAATCGGATCTGATCTCGTCGGTCGGTGCCAGACCAGGCGGGTTCCGGACAGGACTGGTGGTGACAGGTTCTGAACAATTGAGGCTTCGGGTCCTGGATCTGCAAGGTCGGGTCTGGCGGACCGAGCTGCTTTCCGCTGGGCACGGCACCTGGACATTGGACAATCCCTCCTCCGCCGTGACCGGCTTGAGCTCCGGGGTGTGGGTGGTCGAGCTTTCCGGGAGGTCGGGATCCCTGCGGACCTTGGCGTTGGCCAACGGTCTGCCTCAAAGCGCGGTGCGGTTGCTCCCGGGGGCGGCCTTTCCGGCGATGCGTCAGATGTCTGCCAATTCTTGTCAGGTTCGCGTGCGCAAGACCGGATACATCTCCCAGACCCTGGCCTTGGCTGTGGCCGATTCCAACGTGACGGTGGTCTTGGAGCCGGATCCCGTGGAGCGGCGCATCGATTCGGTGATGACGGGGCTCACCCTGGACGACAAGGTCGGACAAATGACCCAGGGCCTGGTGAACGGGCCTTACAAGTCGACGCTCATCTCCGCCAATCGGTTGGGATCGGTGCTGGGCGGCGGCGGAGAGGCGATCTCCACCTTCGACGATCTCCAGGCGGACGCCCTTCGTGCGAGCGCCAAGATCCCTGTGCTCTACGGGATCGACGCCGTCCATGGCCATGCGAAGATGCAAGGCGCGGTGGTCCATCCGCACAACATCGGCTTGGGGGCGACCGGCGACACCGCCCTGGTGCGGCGTCTGGGCGAGATGACCGCCCGCGAGATGTGGGCGGGCCAGTGCGATTGGGCGTTCGCACCATGCATTGCGGTGCCTCGCGACGAGCGTTGGGGCCGCACCTACGAAGGCTACGGCGAGACACCGCAATTGGCCTCCGCCTTCGGGTCCGCCTACATCCGCGGTTTGCAGGGGGGCCGGTTCGATTCGGCCTTCGCGGTGATCGCCTGCGCCAAACATTTCCTGGGAGACGGCGGCACGGCCCTCAACTCCAGCACCCAGAAGGGAGCCATCCTGGACCAAGGCAACGTCACGGTCTCCCAGGCGGAGCTGGATTCCGTCCATCTGCCAGGATATGTCGCGGCGGTGGATGCCGGCGTGCAGACCGTGATGGCCTCCTACAGCCTGTTCCACGGCACGCGCATGCACGCCCACAAGGCGCTTCTGACAGACACATTGAAGACCAATCTCGGGTTCGACGGGTTCGTGGTCTCCGATTGGCTGGCGATCGAACAGTTGGACGGAACCTACGAAGAACAAGTCGCTGCATCGATCAACGCCGGCGTGGACATGGGCATGGAGCCCCGCAACGAAAAGGTCTTTCCCGCCGCGCTCAAGTCGCTGGTCGGATCGGGGAAGATTCCCCAGTCGCGAATCGACGACGCGGTGCGACGGATTCTGCGGGTGAAGTTCCGTTCCGGGCGGATGGACGCTCCCGTCCGTCGCAAGGCTTGGGATGCGCAGTTGGGCGGCGCCGCGCACCGGGCGATCGCTCGCGAGGCCGTCCAGAAATCGCTGGTGGTCCTGAAAAACGAGGGAGGGATCCTGCCGCTTCCCAAGTCGGGGAAGAATATCGTGGTCAGTGGAATCGGCGCGGACGATGCCGGCATCCAGTGCGGTGGATGGACTCTGGGTTGGATGGGCAAGGCCGGTGCGGTGCCGGGATCCACGACCATCTACCAGGGGCTGCAGGCTGCGGCGGGCGCCGTGGTCAAAAAAGGAACGGCAGCCAATGGCGACATCGCCCTGGTCTTCGCGCACGAGCTCCCGTACGCCGAAGTGGGGGGCGATACCATGGACCTGGCGGTGGATCCTTCCGTTTTGTCCAATGCCAAGGCCGCCAAGGCCGCCGGGGCGAAGGTCGTGTTGGTGATGATCGCCGGTCGGCCACAAATCTTGGGCGAGCTCGCCTCGCTGGCCGACGCCATCGTGATGGCCTGGCTACCCGGCTCCGAGGGCGCTGGCGTCGCCGACGTGTTGTTCGGGACCGTCGCGCCCACCGGCAAGCTGCCCTGCTCCTGGCCCCGCTCGATGGCCCAGATCCCCATCAACGTGGGGGATGCGTCCTACGACCCTTTGTATCCGTTCGGGTTCGGTCTGACTTGGTGATGGCTCCCGGAGAGTCTCCAGGCGTTTAGGTTTGTGTCCATGGACATCCACATCGCCAACCTTTCCGACCGACGCGACGCGACAGCTCTTGTCGAACTGCTGGACGGGTACGCCCGCGACCCCATGGGCGGTGGCGTTGCGCTCGATCCGCAGGTGAAGCAGAGGCTTCCACGCGACTTGGCGGTCCGGCCCACCTGCATGGTCCTGATCGCGCGCATCGACGGCCAAGCCGCCGGCGTGGCGGTGTCTTTCGAAGGCTACTCCACCTTCGCTGGTGCTCCTTTGCTGAACCTGCACGATTTCGCCGTGGCACCCACCTTCCGGGGCAGGGGAGTGGCGAGAGCCCTTCTGGAGCGACTGTTCGAGGAGGCGCGCCGACGGGGCTGCTGCAAGGTCACGCTGGAGGTCCTTTCCGGAAACCAGCGCGCACTTTCCGTGTACCAGCGTGCGGGATTCGCCGGTTACGAGCTGGACCCCGCGACGGGCCACGCGCTGTTTCTCCAGAAAAAACTTTGAGCCGCTGGCTTAGGCGTTGGCGCTGACCATCCGAAACCAATTGGCCCTGGTCATCAGGGTGTCGGCCTGCTCGTGGGATTGGCAAGCCACGTGGAGATGGTCCACCGCCTCTTCGAACTCGCCGCCAGTGAAACTGTAACCGGCGTTTTCCAAAGCCGCGAACAAGGCCTCGCGGCCTTCGCAGAGGTAGAGCTTCTGGCGCAATGGCTCCAGTTCCTCGAGGTCGCGCAAAAAATGGATGGCGTGTTGGATGGGCATACGGTTCTATCCTCTGGAAAGGTTTCGTGGAACACTCGATGGATCCTGGTCGTAGGCGAGAAACGCCTCCAGGATGGGCAGGGCGAGCTCCTTGCCGCGCATGCGCTTCATCCAGCGGTGCGGGATGGCGTGCAGGCCCTCGCGGACCCCGGCGATCCCACCGGCGATGCAAGCGGTGGTGTCGGTGTCCTGGCCCAGCGAGATCGCCGCTTTGATCACCGCCTCGTATCCGCCCGCCTGGCAGGCCCAGACGGCGGAGAGAAGCGAATCCACCACATACCCGCTTCCCTTGGGAGGGTCGGGGTTGCGCGGGTGGATGTTCGCCTCGTATTCGGTCCGTTCCGGCGTGCCGGCGGGATAAAGGG
Source organism: Fibrobacterota bacterium (assembly GCA_016699655.1). Lineage (GTDB taxonomy): Bacteria > Fibrobacterota > Fibrobacteria > UBA5070 > UBA5070 > UBA5070. Next base: position 5,134,129 of record CP064986.1, on the reverse strand, counting down.
TTTCGAACCGTTCGATGGCGGCGTGCCAGGGGTGGAGCCCCCCCTCCAGGACGGAGCGCGCCCAAAGGCAATACAGGGCGCAGCAGATCCCGCTGCGCAGGTGGCCATGCGTGATGGAGGATTGGAGGAACGCGTCGCGGACCAGTTCTTCGGGCGAGCCACGATGCCACAACGCCAGGGGCAGGGAGCGCATCAAGGACCCGTTTCCGTTGCTCCATTCGCCACTGGCCGCGCTCTTGTCCGCCGTCTTCCCCGACAAGAAACGACCGATCGCCTGGCGGGTCTGGAGGCCCACGTCGAACACGTCGCGGTCCACGGCGAGGTATCCGTCCCGGAACCACCGCGCCATGCGGTCCATGAGATCGTGGATGTCCAGACCGCGCCGCTCCAGGAGGGACGCGGCCAGGCACAGCGACTGCGACCCGTCGTCGCTCCAGGTTCCAGGCTTGATGCCCACGTGGGAACGCATGAATTCCACCGGAGGATCCATGTCAATTTTCGGCAAGGCCGGGATGCGCTGGCGCGGGGCGAACTCGTAGGGCACGCCCACGGCATCGCCCACCAGGAGTCCCCACAGGCCTCCCGCGATGCGTTCCGGACGCGAAGGTGGGCGCACGATCACCATTTGAGCGCCTCCACCTTGTAACGTCCGCCCAGCACCAGGTATTCCTTTTCTCCCTCCAGGATGCTGCGCGGCAGAAGGCCGCTGAAGAACACCACTTTGGGGATGGGGATGCGCACCTTCCATACGGAGGATCCGAATTCCCAGGCGATTTCGCGGTCGGACGTGAACGAGCTGAGGTTGTTGAGCACCACGTGCCCCTTGGGCACATCCACCGCGTATTCTTCCGGGTCGTGCGTTCCTCTATACAGTGTGAGCCAGCGTTCGCCGGGGAAGCGCCGCCCCAGCTCGTACTGGCAGTATGTATAGAGCAGATCCAGTTGCATGCCCAGACCCATGGTCTCGGCTTCGCCGCGCATGCGGTCGCGCAGGTACTTGGCCTGGGCCTCCTCGTTGGAGGCGAGGATCCCGGCGTGGTAGGTGGGGCGAAGCCCGAACCGGCTTTCCGCCCAGGTTTTCAGTACTGCTCCGGAGTAGCCGTTGCTGTCGGCTCCCCATCCGCGCAGGAATCGCAGGTAGCTGTGCTGCAAGGTGGCCGTGTCCGGGGAGGGGGCGCCTCCGGACAGTTGGTCCAGATGGAACCGGGCCATCAGGTATTCGTGGAAGGTCGCCCCGCGCGCGGAGGGCTCTTCCAACCGTTCCAACAATTTGAAGAGCCGCGACTCCGCCTCGCGCGTCCCCACGATCTCCAAAGGCCAGGGGTCTTCCTGGTAGTCTTGGGAAGCCAAAGCCCAGGGAGGGATGCTGCATCGGCTCGAGACATGACTTGTGGAGGTCATGCGGGGCTCGCGAGCCGCGCGGACGATCGATCGTGGATCAGGCAGGTCAGGGACGGCATCGGTGGTGGCCCTCGGTTGGGTTGACTGTACAAATGGCAACAATTCGCAATCCCAATGCCAATCCAGTGGCAAACCGGTCCGGGGGGCAAAACCCCCGAAATGCCGATTGGCAGTGTCCAATGACGGACAAAACCGACAATATGGTCTGTCGTTTGTCAGAATGGCGGATCTTTGAAGACGGAATTCGTCCGCATTCCGGATAAAAAGATCTGGCACGATGATTGATGTAGTGGTCGGACATGGAACGGTCCACGGTGTTCGTGGGCGACAGAATCCGTCCGATGGGCGGGGAGGAGCACACATGCGCAAGATCGCAATCTACGGAAAAGGCGGCATCGGCAAGAGCACCACCACGCAGAACACGGTGGCGGCTTTGGCGGAGATGGGCAAGAAGGTCATGGTGGTCGGATGCGACCCCAAGGCCGACTCCACGCGTCTTCTGCTGGGCGGACTGGCCCAGAAGACCGTGCTGGACACCCTTCGCGAAGAAGGCGAAGACGTCGAGCTCGACGACGTCCTGAAGCCCGGCTACAAAAACACTCTCTGCACCGAATCGGGTGGTCCGGAGCCGGGCGTGGGCTGCGCCGGTCGCGGCATCATCACCAGCATCAACCTGCTGGAACAGCTGGGTGCCTACGCCGAAACCCAGCAGCTCGACTACACCTTCTACGACGTTCTCGGCGACGTGGTGTGTGGCGGATTCGCCATGCCCATCCGCGAAGGCAAGGCCCAGGAGATCTACATCGTGTGCTCCGGCGAGATGATGGCCATGTACGCGGCCAACAACATCTGCAAGGGCATCGTGAAGTTCGCCGAAGCCGGTGGCGTGCGTCTTGGCGGCCTGATCTGCAACAGCCGCAAGACCGATCGCGAAGACGAGCTCATCATGGAGCTGGCGCGCAAGCTCGGCACCCAGATGATCCACTTCGTGCCGCGCCACAACGACGTGCAGCGCGCCGAAATCAACAAGAAGACCGTGATCGAGTGGAACCCCCAGGCCGAACAGGCTGACGAATATCGCGCGTTGGCTCGCAAGATCGACGCCAACCAGATGTTCGTGATTCCGACACCGATCGCCATCGAAGAGCTGGAAGCCCTTCTGATGGAGTTCGGTCTGGCCGCGTAAGCGACCAATTTCACGCGCCTCCTTCCTCTCGGCAAAAACTGTCGAGACGGAAGGGCGGCACGCGATCCTTCCCGGATCGCCCACGACGACAAGGACGAGAACGGTGGTTCCGCCGACGGGAGTACGGCGAGAACGAATGAAACCATTGCCATCGCACGGCGGACGCCGTCGATCGCACCGAGGGAGGCGAGACATGATCGAGCACAGACCAGACGCCGCGACGGCGAAACAGGAACTCACGGCCAAGTATCCGAGCAAGCTCGCGAAGAAACGCGGCCAACAGATGGTGGCGAACAAGGTCGAGGATGGGAACGTCGTTCCCGAAGTCCTCGCCAACTCGCGCACCGCACCCGGCATCATCACCCAGCGCGGCTGCACGTACGCCGGCTGCAAGGGTGTGATTCTCGGGCCCACCCGCGACATCGTCAACATCACCCACGGGCCCATCGGCTGCGGATTCTATTCGTGGCTCACGCGCCGCAACATGACCGATCCGGGACCGGACGGCGAGAACTACATGCTGTACAGCTTCTCCTCCGACCTGCACGAGAATGAAATCGTGTTCGGCGGCGAAAAGAAGCTCGAAGCCGCGGTCCGCGAGGCCAACGAACTGTTCCACCCCAAGGCGATCTCCATCTTTTCCACCTGCCCGGTGGGATTGATCGGCGACGACGTGCACGCCGTGGCCCGCAAGATGAAGGAAGAGCTGGGCATCAACGTGTTCGGCTTCTCCTGCGAAGGCTACAAAGGCGTTTCGCAGTCGGCTGGTCACCACATCGCCAACAACCAGGTGTTCAAGCACATCGTCGGCCTGGACGACCAGGTTCGCGGACAGAAGAAGTTCCGTGTCAACCTGCTGGGCGAATACAACATCGGCGGCGACGCCTTCGAGATCGAAGAGCTCTTCAAGCGCTGCGGTTTCGAGCTGGTCGCGACGTTTTCCGGCAACTCGACCTATGGTCAGTTCGCCAACGCCCAGACCGCCGACCTCAACATGGTCATGTGCCACCGCTCGATCAACTACGTGGCCGAGATGATGGAGAAGAAGTACGGCATCCCCTGGATCAAGGTGAACTTCGTGTCGGCCAACGCCACCGCCAAGTCCTTGATCAAGATGGCCGAATACTTCGAGGACGCCGAATTGCTGGCCCGGACCAAGGCCATCTGCGAAGAGGAACTGGCCAAGGTCGAGGTGATGCGCAAGAAGTACGCCGCGCGCACCCACGGAAAGTCCGTGGTCCTGTTCGTCGGCGGCAGCCGCGCCCACCACTACCAGGAGCTGTTCAAGGAACTGGAGATGAAGGTGCTGGCGGCGGGCTACGAATTCGCCCACCGCGACGACTACGAAGGCCGCAAGGTGCTTCCGACCATCAAGGTGGACGCCGACTCGCGCAACATCGAAGAGCTCCACGTGGAGAAGGACGAAGCGTTGTACCGGGCGTACCTCTCCGAACGCAAGGAGCGCCTGGAGGCCGAAGGCTACACGTTCAGCGACTACGCGGGCATGATGCCCGAGATGGACACCGACTCCCTGGTCATCGACGACATCTCGTCCTACGAGACCGAGAAGCTCATCGAGCTGTGGAAGCCCGACGTGTTCTGCGCCGGCATCAAGGAGAAGTTCGTCATCCAGAAGATGGGCATCCCCTGCAAGCAGCTCCACAACTACGACGTCGGCGGACCGTACAACGCCTTCCGTGGCGCGGTGAACTTCTACCGCGACATCGACCGCATGGCCAACAGCCCGGTCTGGAAGCTCACTCTCGCGTCCTGGCAGGAAGAGTCCGTGGAATCGGCATCGCCGGTCCTCGAGCCTGCCCTCGCCTGATCCGAATTCAACAAGAACTGTCACAAGGAGATCTACCATGACTCTGCTCAGACACACTCCGGCGGGCGAGATCAAGGAACGCGAAGCCCTGGTCATCAATCCTGCCAAAACCTGTCAGCCCATCGGCGCCATGTACGCTTCGCTGGGCATCCACGGCGCGCTTCCCCACAGCCACGGCTCGCAGGGTTGCTGCTCGTACCACCGCTCCACCCTGACCCGCCACTACAAGGATCCGGTCATGGCCTCCACGAGCTCCTTCACGGAAGGCTCGGCGGTGTTCGGCGGACAGGCCAACCTGCTCACGGCCATCCAGACCATCTTCTCGGTCTACGACCCGAAGGTGATCGCGATCCACACCACCTGCCTCTCCGAGACCATCGGCGACGACATGGTGCAGATCCGCAAGAAGGCCTTCGACGACGGCAAGGTTCCGGACGGAAAGTTGATCATCTACGGCAACACCCCCAGCTACGTGGGAACCCACGTGACGGGCTACGCCAACATGGTCAAGGGCATCGTGCGGGACCTGGTCAAGGCCAGCGAGACCAAGGGTGAACACCTCGCCGTGATTCCCGGCTGGGTCGAGCCTTGCGACATGCGCGAGATCAAGCGCTACCTGAACGTGTTGGGCGTCCCCTTCGTGATGTTCCCCGACACCGACGGCGTCTTCGATGCGCCCATGACCGGCAAGCACGTGTTCTACCCCAAGGGTGGAGCCAAGGTGGAAGACATCGCCACCGCCGGTGCCGCCAAGGCGAGCCTCTCGTTGGGACGCGTGGCCACCTTGTTGGGCTCCGAAGAGCTGAGCAAGACCTTCGGCGTCGAAGGCGATGTGGTGGATCTGCCCATCGGGTTGGCCGCCACCGACCGCATGATCGAATCGCTGATCAAGACCTACGGTCTGACGGTCGCCGAATCGATCAACGACGAACGCGGCAAGCTCGTGGACCTGTTGTCCGACATGGAACAGTACCTGTGGGGCAAGAAGGTCGCGATCTTCGGCGATCCCGACCAGCTCATCCCGCTGACCGAGTTCCTGAAGACCATGGGCATGGACGTGCGCCACATCGTGACCGGAACGGAAGGCAACTACATCCGCGACCGCCTCACGGAAATCAACCCCACCGCCAATCTCAAGGTGGGCGGCGACATGTTCCTTCTGCACCAGTGGATGAAGAACGAGCCGGTGGACCTGTTGATCGGCAACACCTACGGCAAGTACATGGCCCGCGACGAGGACGTGCCCTTCCTGCGGTTCGGGTTCCCGATCCTGGATCGCCAGGGACACCAGCACTTCCCCACAGTGGGCTACATGGGCGGCATCCGCCTGGTGGAGCAGATCCTCAACCTGCTGATGGATCGCATCGATCGGGACGTGGAAGAGCACAAGATGGAGTTGCAGATGTGAGAACGGCGATCTGGGAGCGCATTCTTGCTCCGACCCCTCAATGGTGATCGCGGCGTACCGCAGGGGTCCCGCTCGCGATGGCGAGTGGGAGGCTCGAAGGAAACGCTTTGGTCGCCGTCGAAGGGGCTCGTCGCGGCGACTGCATCTCCCATCTCGCCATTCTCAGTCGGGAAGAAAGTCGGATTGATTCAGAAAATGTCGTGAATGTCGAATGGGGCGCCTTTTTCGCCCCGATCCGCCCGAGAGAGGCGGCATCATCTCCTCCGGCATCGGACCGAAAGGTCCGATGCCGGAGGATTATCCAAGATTCTGAAAATGGTGACGTGTTTCAACGGAGGGACCTATGCAAAAGCCGGAAAAGCAGATCTTCGTGTGCGCGAGCTTCCGTGTCACGGGCGAAGCGCAGGGGGCCTGCAAGAAGAAGGGCGCCAACGATTTGTTGGGATATCTGGAAGGTGAACTGGCCGATCGCGGGATGGACGGGGTCACCGTCTCCAGCACGGCTTGTCTCAAGGCTTGCGATCGGGGGCCGGTCATGATCGTGCACCCCGACAACGTGTGGTACGGAAAGGTCAACGAGGAAGCGATCGACGCCATCCTCGACGCCATGCAGGAAGGCGAAACCTGCAAGGAATACGAGTTGACCTGACCCGCCGAGAAGTCCCGGAGGGAGGAATTTAAGGGGGATGGACATGAGACATCGGGCCGGATATTCCCCGCCCTCGACCTTTCATCCTCCCTCCGGTGACGCTTTTTTCGTGGCTGGCGATCGAGTGACAGCCATGGGCGACCTTAGGGGCACCTTCTTCGGAGGGTGCCCTTTTTGCGTGGAGCCGGAGCGATCCGCCATGGATTGGCAGTTCGCAGCGACATCCGGGCCTGCAAGCGACAATCCATTGTCAGATTGTCAGATCCATCATGGATTCAGGTCCTCCTGGGCACATGGCACGGCGATTGACCCTGTAAGCCATGTCGAAAAGGATCCTGCGATTTCGCAGGTGTCAAATTCCGTCCTTCGGGCGGAAGGAGAACTCATGCGCAAGATCGCAGTCTACGGCAAAGGTGGCATCGGCAAGAGCACCACCACCCAGAACACCGTGGCGGCATTGGCGGAAATGGGGAAGAAGGTCATGGTGGTCGGGTGCGACCCCAAGGCGGACTCCACGCGACTTCTGCTGGGCGGACTGGCCCAGAAGACCGTGCTGGACACGCTTCGCGAGGAAGGGGAGGATGTCGAACTCGGGGATGTCTTGAAGCCAGGGTTCCTCGGGACGCTGTGCACCGAGTCGGGTGGACCCGAGCCCGGAGTGGGATGCGCCGGTCGGGGCATCATCACGAGCATCAATCTGCTGGAACAACTGGGTGCCTACGCTCCCACCCAGGAGTTGGACTACACCTTCTACGACGTGCTCGGCGACGTGGTGTGCGGCGGGTTCGCCATGCCCATCCGCGAAGGCAAGGCCCAGGAGATCTACATCGTGTGCTCCGGCGAGATGATGGCCATGTACGCGGCCAACAACATCTGCAAGGGGATCGTGAAATTCGCCGAGGCCGGTGGTGTGCGGTTGGGCGGGCTCATCTGCAACAGCCGCAACACCGACCGGGAGGACGAACTCATCATCGAGTTGGCCAGGAAGCTGGGGACCCAGATGATCCATTTCGTGCCCCGCCACAACGACGTGCAGCGCGCCGAAATCAACAAGAAGACCTGCATCGAGTGGAACCCGGAATGTTCGCAGGCCGACCAGTATCGCGCTCTGGCCCGCAAGATCGACGAGAACCGCATGCTGGTGATTCCCACGCCGATTCCCATCGAGGAATTGGAGGCGCTCCTGATGGAATTCGGATTGGCCGCCTGAAGGGCGACCGACGCCCAGAGGGAAAGCAGGCCCGACAGCACCGCTTCGATGGGAGCGGCTGTCGGTCGGGCCCGATCAACGACGCCACCCGGCGTCGTTTCTTGTTTCCGTGCGCCGTGGCTTTCCCGTACCCGTTGCTGACACGACGGGAAATGTCAACCTCGAATGGAAGAGACATTGGCAATGGGCGCGAGTGACACTGGGGGCTCTGTCAATGGATACCGGGGTCTCCATTGGCGGAATTCGAGATCTGCTTCTTTGGCATGGTCCTTGATCTTGGTTTCCTGCGTGACGCGATGTCGCGGCACGGCACCGGGGAGGGACAAGCGATGGGCACCGATTCGATTTCGGTCTTCGCCGAACGCAAAGGACAGATCCTCGTGGCTGGAAGCGGCCAGGAATCCATCTCCTGCGACAAGCAGAGCCTTTCCGGGGCCGTCTCGCAGCGCGCGTGCGTGTTCTGCGGTGCGCGCGTGGTGCTGTATCCGATCGCCGACGCCTTGCACCTGGTGCACGGCCCCATCGGATGCGCCGCCTACACGTGGGACATCCGCGGGGCGCTGTCCAGCGGACCGGAACTGCACCGCATGTCGTTTTCCACCGACATGCGCGAGCGCGAGGTCATCTTCGGCGCGGAAAAGAAGCTGGAACAATCGCTGCGCGAACTGATCGCGAAGTACCAGCCCAGAGGCGCCTTCGTGTATTCCACCTGCGTGGCGGGTGTGATCGGCGACGACATCGAGGCTGTCTGCAAGCGGGTGGAAGCAGATGTAGGGATTCCCGTGATCGCCGTGCAATCGGAAGGCTTCAAGGGAAACAAGCGCGCCGGGTACAGCGCCGCTTGCAAGGCCATCGATCGCCTGGTGGGCACGGGCGACACGACCGGCATCGGGCCGCTTTCGATCAACATCCTCGGGGACTTCAATCTCGCGGGTGAAATCTGGCTGATCCGCCAGTACTACGAGAAGATGGGTCTGCAGGTGGTGGCCAATGTCACCGGCGACGGACGCATCGACGATATCCGTCGCAGCCATGGCGCCAAGCTCAACGTGGTGCAGTGCTCAGGCGCCACCATGGAGCTGGCCAAGTACATGAAGGAAAAGCACGATGTGCCTTTCCTGCGCGTGTCGTATTTCGGCATCGAGGACATGGCCGAATCCCTCTACGCCGTGGCCCGCCATTTCCAGGATGTGGACTGGCAGGTCATGGAGCGGGCGCGCAAGATCGTCGCCGATGAGCTCAAGACCCTGGTGCCTGAAATGAAGGAGCTGAAGAAGCGCCTCCAAGGCAAGACCGCGGCGATCTACGTGGGCGGCGCCTTCAAGGCGTTTTCCTTGATCAAGGCCTTCCGGCACCTGGGCATGAAAGTGACCCTGGTGGGATCGCAAACCGGCACGGAAGAGGATTATCGCGAGATCCAGCAGGTCTGCGATCCGGGCACCGTCATCGTGGACGACGCCAACCCGCTGGAGCTGGGCGCGTTTTTGCGGGACAACGACGTGGACATCCTGGTGGGCGGCGTGAAAGAGCGGCCCATCGCCTACAAGCTCGGTTTGGGCTTTTGCGACCACAACCACGAGCGCAAACTGGCGCTCGAGGGTTTTCTGGGAATGCGGAATTTCGCCAAGGAAGTGGCGGCGACCGTGGAAAGTCCGATCTGGAAGCTCGTGCCGCGCCGCATCGGGCGCACGACGGCCGGAACGTCGCTTACGACGGAAACTGTCGGGAAGGAGTCCTGAGATGGTCAAGACCGAAGACGCCAAAAAGCGCGAACCGTGGGTTTCCACCGCCAACCCTTGCCACCAGTGCCGCCCCTTGGGCGCCATGGTCGCTTTCCAGGGCGTGGAAGGTTGCGTGCCGTTTTTGCACGGATCCCAGGGCTGCGCCACCTACATGCGACGCTATTTGATCAGCCACTTCCGCGAACCTGTGGATATCGCCTCCTCGAGCGTCTCCGAAAAGGAAGCCGTGTTGGGCGGTGGGCCGTCGCTGCGCAAGGGACTTCGCAACGTGGCGGAAAAATATGGCGCCAAGGTGGTGGGACTGGCCACCACCTGCCTGACGGAAACCACCGGCGAGGATTTGGGAATGCTGGTCCACGAGTGGGACAAGGAAGTCCTGGAGAATCCGCTCGAGGCGGGCAATCCAGAAGTTGTCAAGGTGAACTGCCCTAGCTACGACGGCACCCACATGGATGGTTTCCACGGCGCCACACGGGCCTTGGTGGAACACTTCGCGGAGAAGACCGCGCCTCATGGCGGCATGACGCTGTTTCCGAACTTCGTCTCGCCGGCGGATCTGCGGCACCTGCGTGAAATGATCGCCGCCTTCGGGATGGGCGCGACCTTGGTGCCGGACTATTCCGAACGATTGGACGGACCCGCCTTGGCGGAGATGCCCACGATGACCGATGGTGGAACGACCATGGATGCCATGCGCGCTTTGCCGGGAAGCCGCATGGCGGTGGAGTTCGGTCGCACGATCCCGGACAAGCTTTCCGCCAACGCCGTGCTGCGCGACAAATGGAACGTGCCGGTCCGTGGTCTGGGCTTGCCCATCGGGATCCGCGAGACCGATGCGTTCTTCGCTGTTTTGGAGGAGGCCTCCTGCAAGGAGACTCCCGCCGACTGGCAGCTGGAGCGCGGGCGCTTGATCGATGCCTGCGTGGATGCCCACAAATACCTGTCCGGGCGGACCGCCGTGGTGTTCGGCGACGAGGACATGGTGGTCGGTCTGGTGGCCTTCTTGACGGAAATCGGCGTCAAGACCACCCTGGTGGCATCCGGCGGGAAGAGCGGAAGGCTCGCCTCCGAAATCGAGCGCGTGACTCGTTCCTTCCTGGAGGAACCGCCTCGCGTGTTGTCGGATTCCGACTTCCGCGACGTGGAAGACTGCGTGGAAAGCCAGCAGGCCGATTTGTTCATCGGCCACGCCAAGGGCTACAAGTTGTCGCGGCGTCGCGACGTTCCGTTGGTGCGGGTGGGGTTCCCCCTGCACGACCGTTTCGGCGGGCAGCGGATGCTGCACGTGGGCTGGCGCGGCGCATTGAACCTTCTGGACACCATCGTCAACGCGATCCTGGAAAAACGCCAGGACGACTCGCCGGTGGGCTACTCGTACTTGTGACGGCCAAGGCCGCCAATTTCCGACAGCAAACGCAAACAAGGAGAACGGTCATGGTCGAGACAAGGCTTCCAGTCGAACGGCATCCCTGCTTCAGCGAAGGCAAGAAGCACGAATTCGGACGCATCCACCTGCCGGTGGCGCCCAAGTGCAACATCCAGTGCGCCTATTGCTCGCGCAAAACGGATTGTCCCAACGAGAGCCGTCCGGGTGTTTCCAGTCGCGTGCTGGCCCCCAAGGAGGCCGCCGCCTACCTGCACCGGGCCATCGCCGCCGAACCTCGCATCGCGGTTTGCGGTATCGCGGGTCCGGGCGATCCGTTCGCGAACACCGACGTGACCATGGAAACCTTGCGTCTGATCCGCGACACGGCTCCGGAAATGCTTTTGTGCGTTTCTTCCAACGGCTTGGGCCTCACGGAAGAGGTCGTCAACGGCCTGGCGGAAGTGCGCGTCTCGCACATGACCATCACCATCAATGCGGTGGATCCGGAAGTGGGTGCGAAGGTCTACGCCTGGGTGCGCGATGGCAAGAAGACCTATCGGGGCATCGAAGGCGCCAAGCTTTTGATGGAGCGCCAGTTGGCTGCCATCCCGATGTTCAAAAGCCACGGCATCGAAGTGAAGATCAACACCGTGATCGTTCCGGGCATCAACGACCATCATGTGGAAGACATCGCTCGCGTGGTGTCCGAGCTTGGCGCGGATGTCCACAACCTGATCCCCATGACTCCGGCTCCCGGAGCGCTGTTCGAGGACCTTTCCGAGCCCGATGCCAACATGATGCACCGCGCACGCCGCGGATCCGGCAAGTACCTCAAGCAGATGATGCACTGCCAGCGCTGCCGTGCCGATGCCGTGGGTCTTCTGGAGGAGGACCGCTCCCGCGAATTCGCCGCGCTCATGGACGAGGCGCGAGACGAAGTGGCGCGGGACCGGCCCTACGTGGCGGTGGCCACGCAGGAAGGTGTGCTGGTGAACCAACACCTGGGCGTGGCCGATCGCGTCCAGATCTGGGAGCGCTCCGAGGACGGATTCCGTCTGATCGAAGATCGCCCGTGCCCATCGCCGGGATCCGGCGGCTCTCGCTGGGACGAACTGGCGGATGTGGTGGCCGACTGCCGCGCCATCTTGGTGGCGGCGGCGGGCGAAGCCCCGCGCAAGGCCTTGGAAGCCAAGGGCGTGGCGGTCTGCGAGATGGAAGGCCTGATCGACGACGCGCTGGAAACCGTGTACGGTGGCCAGGACGTGGCCAAGCTGCGGGCGCGTCGCAACGGACTGGGCAGCGCCTGTGGATGCGGCAAGGTGCGCGAGCCGGGAACGGGCTGCGGGTAGCGGGGGAGGATCGGCGGGAGTCCTGAGGGGCTCCCGCCGATTTGAGTCGTGGACAGAGTCTGGCTCGGAGAACTTTTTCCGGCTCCGATCTTGTGTTGTCAAATCACTCTTTGATCGAACAATCGAAGTTGGTGGTTTGTTAAGCTTCTTGGAGCCAACCAAAGGAGATTCTTCCCGTGCACTTTTCCTTGACTCGGTTCCCTCGACTGTTTCTGCTTGCCGCCTTGAGTCTGTTCGCCTCGTGCGACAGCGACAGCGCATCCACCAACCCGCAAACACAGGGGTCTCGCGATACCCTTCCCTCGGCCTCGATGGGCACCGTCGATGCGCCGGTGTTCAGTCCGATTGGCGGAGCCTTTCTCGCGATTCCGCGCGTGACCCTCACCACGGCCACCAGCGGTGCGGACATCTTCTACACGACGGACGGGACCATCCCCACGGCATCCTCCACCAGATACACGACCCCTGTACAGGTCGGTGCGGGCCAGACCTTGAAGGCGATCGCCGTGAAGTCCGGCTCTAGATCAAGTGTTGTCATTTCGGAAACGTACAAGATCTCCTCCGCGATGCTCGAGAAGGAAATTCCCTGGAACGCCGCGATCTCCTACGGCAGCCTCACCCATGGTGGCCAGACCTACAAGACGGTGACGATCGGCACGCAAACCTGGATGGCGGAGAACTTGAATTTCCGCGTGGACAGTTCTTGGCATTACAATGGGAATGCGGACAGCGGGGCCAGGTATGGTCGGTTGTACACATGGACAGCCGCGATGAACCTTCCGGATTCCTGCGATCGGAAGGTATGCGCGAACCTCGTCCAACCAAGGCACCAGGGGGTCTGTCCCGCAGGGTGGCATGTCCCCGGGAATTCGGAATGGAGCACTCTCCTGGCAACTGTCGGTGGCGAATCCTACGCGGGAACCAAGTTCAAGTCCACGAACGGTTGGTGGGATTTCGATCGGCCTGGTTATGGCACGGATACGTATGGCTTCCGCCTCCTTCCGGGAGGATTCAGATACTACAACGGAACCTACGAAGACATCGTCAGCGACGCCTATTTGTGGAGCTCATCGGAGAGTGATGCGGCCAGCGCAACTAGGTACAACGTGAATTCTGGGAATACCAACATGGTCGCGCGTTCCCTCCAAAAGTATCTCGCCTACAGCGTCCGTTGTCTCAAGGATTCTCCCTGATTTCCGATTGCAGGTGTATGGAGGCGCGTGGTCAAAAAGCGTCTCCTTCGTCCCTCCGATCGCGCCGATACCGCCTCTCACCCCACCGGCCGCTCGAAGAACCTCGGCAATTCCTCGTCGCGCAGGGGGCTGCGCAGGCGCGCCCCATAGCCTCACGAATGGATTAATGGGATGGAATGCGGCGGATCGCCCCTGCCAATAGAGCATGAAATTCGGGGAGAAGGTCCGGGAAATTCATGGTGTGCCCAGAAGGGTGGGGCGTCACTCAACGCCCAGCTTGTGGCGGTTGGTGAGCATTGAAGAGGGATGTTCGCCGCAACATGAGAGCCTGATGGAGAAAGAGCTCAAAAAAGCACTGCACAAGTGTTTGCGTTGGTGTAAATTTCCTCCATGTTCCAGCGCCGTCCCCGGAGCAACATCGACCACGATGGTTTGCACAAACAACTCTTCACGCATTTTCTCCAGCAGTTCCTTGAAGGCTTCTTTCCCGAAGTGGCCGCCGAACTGGACTTCACCGATTTCGGACCCGAAAACTTCCTCACGCAGGAACTCTTCCCGGAGTTGGAAGGGCGACCTCACCACTTGGATGTGGTGGCTCGTGTTCGGGCCAAAGGCAAGGCGGGAGACGCGTTCCTCATCGTGTTCATCGAGGCCCAGGGCAAGCGCCGCCCTGAATTCCTGGCCCGAGTTTTTCGCTACTTCGCGCTCCTGCACATCAAGTACGGAACCGTGGTCATTCCCATTGTGGTCTACGGCGACAACAGTCGCCAGCCGCTCTCCGAGCGCTGGACGCACTACGGACTCGAGTTCGCGGGCCACCGTTTTCTTGATTTCCGATTCTTGGCCGTGCATCCCTCAAGTCTGCCGGTGCGGGAGTACCTGAATTCGCACAATCCGGCGCAATTGGCATTGGCATCCCGCATGGACTTGGGCGAAGAGGATATGGTTCGTATCAAGCTCGACCTCTTACGCCAGATGTCCCGACTTACGTTGACCGAAATGCAGATCGAACAAGCGCTTCGCTACGTGGATGCGTATCTTGAAGAGACGGAGCCGGGAGCCTTGCAGCGTGCGCTGTCCGCGATGAATCAAGCAGAGTACCGGGAGGCAGGAATGCTCATCGAACACTTTACAAAAATTGGGATGGAAAAAGGCAAAGCAGAAGGCGCGCGGGCTTCCAAGCTCGAAGCCGCCCTCAAGATGCGCGAACACGGCATCTCCTGGGAGATCGTGACGGACGTTACCGGCGTGAAACCCGAGGACATCGAAACGAATTCAGCCACCCGCTGATCGCATCGCCGATCCGGTCGTTGCCTCCCGCTAAAAATCTTCCACCATCCGCTCACAGCAGATGGGAGCTACCCCTCACCCCACCGGCCGCTCGAAGAACCGCGGCAATTCCTCGTCGCGCAGGGGTCTGCGCAGGCGCGCTCCCTCGTGACGGATTTCGTCCACCAGGTCTTCCAGATCGGACGGCTCGGGAAGCCCCAGTTCCTGGAGCTTGAGCCTCACGGCCCCCTTGCCGGAATTGGCCCCCAGCACGCTGGCGCGTTCGTGGCCCGTCCGCACCGGGTCCCATGGTTCGTACAAGGACGGATTTCGTCCAATGGCGTCCACGTGGATCCCTGTACCGGTGGAGAAGATGTTCCCGCCCGCCACAGCCTTGGATCCCGGGATGACAATTCCCGTCTTGCGTGCGAGCCATTCGCAGGCGTCCCGCAGGGCGCGCAAGTCGATGTCCATCCCGCGTCGCAGCACTCCCCAGGCAGCGATTTCTTCCGTGGCGGAGATGCCCGCCCTCTCGCCGATGCCCAAAAGCGTGGTGTCGGCGGTGGCCGCGCCGGATTCGATCGCCGTGATGGCCCCCGCTGTGGCCATCCCAAGGTCGTCGTGCAGATGCACGCCGATGGGCAGCTTGGTGGCACTGTGGACGCGGGAAACCATCCGGGCGACCTCCAGCGGCGAAAGAAGCCCTACCGTATCGGCCACACGGACTCGGTTGGCACCCGCAAGTTCGGCGGTCTTGAGCAGCTCTGCCAGCACGGTGCGGTCGGCCCGCGAGGCGTCCTCGAATCCCACTTGCACGAAATCGAACAGACTCTTCGCCTGGGCCACGGTTTCCTGGATCCATTCTTCCACGGCGGTGAGATCCAAGCCGAATCGCTCGGATTGGTGGCGCCGGGAGGCAGGGATGCAAACGGAGACCGCCGAGGCTCCAGAGTTTGCTGCCTCCTCCAGGGAAACCCTCCGCGCCATGCTCCAGACAATGGGGCGCGCCCGGGCTCGCTCGACTGCCGCGACCACTTCCTTCAGGTCGCTTCCTCGCCCGGACCAACCAATTTCCAGCTCTGTGATTCCGGCGGAGGCGATGCGACTGGCCAATTCGGCGCGTTCTTGCGGGTCCAGATAGACGTCGAACGCCTGAAGTCCCTCTCGCAGGGTGGTGTCGATCAACATGTGCGCCTCCTTCTTCAATTCCCCGCCAATGGCTTCTCCGGTGGGAGAGCGACCGGTTGGCATCAGGATCCTCGACCGTTTCTGGAATCAGAGGCAAGCAACATGCCGGAGTGCATTGCACACGAAGAATCGTGATTGTTGCGACAACCTCTGACAATTCAAGACAGATCAGTCACTTACAGCGAGATGTCATCGAGCGGGAGAGGGGAGCTAATCGCGCCTAAGGGATCTGTTTGTCTGATTTAGGTGTATTTTAGACTCCGACATCTTAGATTTGCTCATCTCTCGTCTACAAGACCATTGGAAAGGAACACAGGAATGTCATCCGAAGCCGGTTCGAAGCAGATGTTGACCGTGGATGCCACCGAAGCGGTGGCGATGGTGGCGCACAAGACCAACGAGGTCATCGCCATCTACCCGATCACCCCGTCGACCCCGATGGGTGAATTCTCCGACCAATGGTCGGCGCAGAACAAGCCCAACATCTGGGGCACCGTGCCCCTGGTGGTGGAAATGCAGTCCGAAGGTGGCGCGGCTGGTACCGTGCACGGCGCGCTCCAGACTGGATCGCTGACCACCACCTTCACGTGTTCGCAGGGTCTGTTGTTGATGATCCCGAACATGTACAAAATCGCCGGCGAGCTCACCTCGACGGTCTTCCACGTTTCCGCCCGCGCGCTGGCCGCCCAGGGTCTGTCCATCTACGGCGATCACCAGGACGTGATGGCCGTGCGCCAGACCGGCTGGGCCATGTTGTGCTCCAACAGCGTCCAGGAAGCCCACGACTTCGCCCTGATTTCGCAGGCCGCGACGCTCGCAACCCGCATTCCGTTCGTGCATTTCTTCGATGGCTTCCGTACCTCGCACGAAGTCAACAAGATCCTGCCCCTCACCGAGGAGCAGATGCGCTCCATGATGTCGCAGGAGCTGGTGGCCGAACACCGCCGCCGTGGCCTCAATCCCGAGCGCCCCTTCATTCGCGGCACCGCGCAGAACCCGGACGTCTACTTCCAGGGTCGCGAGAGCACCAACGCCCTCTACAACACCGTCGCTGGTGCCGTGCAGAAGTCGATGGACGAATTCGCGAAGCTGACCGGCCGCGCCTACAAGCTCTACGAATACTTCGGAGCCCCGGACGCCGACCGCGTGATCGTGGTCATGGGTTCGGCAGTTGAAACCGTCCAAGAGACCGTGAAGGCATTGAATGCCAAGGGCGAGAAGACCGGCGTGCTGGCCGTTCGCCTGTACCGTCCATTCGACGCCACCGCCTTCGTGGGCGCCATCCCGGCCTCCGTCAAGAAGGTCGCCGTGCTGGATCGCACCAAGGAGCCGGGCTCCCAGGGCGAGCCCTTGTTCCTGGACGTGGTTTCCGCCGCCGCCGAACTCGGCCGCAAGTTCGATTTCATCTCGGGTGGCCGCTACGGCTTGAGCTCCAAGGAGTTCACGCCGGCCATGACCAAGGCAATTTTCGACAACTTGGCCTCGGCTTCCCCCAAGAAGGAATTCACCGTCGGCATCAACGACGACGTGACCCATCTTTCGCTCTCCTACGATCCCGCTTTCAACACGGAAGATCCAAAATCTGTCCGTTGCTTGTTCTACGGCGTGGGTTCCGACGGCACCGTGGGCGCCAACAAGAACTCGATCAAGATCATCGGCGAAGAAACCGACAACCACGCCCAGGGTTACTTCTTCTACGACTCCAAGAAGTCCGGCGGTCTCACCGTTTCGCACCTGCGCTTCGGGCCCAACCCGATCCGCGCGCCCTACCTCATCGAGCATGCTTCCTTCGTGGCCTGCCACGCCGAGAGCTTCCTCGAGAAGGTGGACATGCTGAAGAACGCCTCTCCCGGCGCCGTGTTCCTGCTGAACACCACCTGGAGCAAGGACGAGATCTGGGCCAAGTTGCCCACCGAAGTCCAGTCGCAGATCATCGCCAAGCAGCTCAAGTTCTACGTGATCGACGCCTACCAGGTGGCCAAGGACACGGGCATGGGCAATCGCACGAACACCGTGATGCAGACCTGCTTCTTCGCCATCTCCGGTGTGCTGGAGAAGGACGAGGCGATCGCGCAGATCAAGAAGGCGATCAAGAAGACCTACGGCAAGCGCGGCGAGGCCGTGGTGCAGCAGAACTTCAACGCGGTCGACAAATCGGTGGAGAACCTCTTCCAGGTCCAAGTCCCCGGAACGGTCACCGCCGACCACTCCCGTCCCGCCGCCGTGCCCAAGAGCGCGCCGGAATTTGTCCAGAACGTGCTCGGGCCCATGATCGCCTTCAACGGCGATGAACTTCCCGTCAGCTCGATTCCCATGGACGGTACCTACCCGCTGGGCACCACCGCCTACGAGAAGCGCAACTTCGCCCTGGAAATCCCCGAGTGGGATCCCAGCATCTGCATCCAGTGCGCCAAGTGCGCCTTGGTGTGTCCGCATGCGGTGATCCGCGTGAAGCTCGCCAAGCCGGAAGTCCTGGAGAAGGCGCCTGCCGACTTCAAGAAGGTGCCCGCCAAGTTCTTCAAGGAATTCCCGGGACACGACTTCGCCCTCCAGGTGAGCCCCGAGGATTGCACCGGTTGCAGCCTGTGCGTGGAAGCCTGCCCGGCCCGCAACAAGTCCGACAGCTCCAAGCGCGCCATCAACATGGTGCCGGTGCATCCGATTCTTGAGAAGGAAAAGATCAACTGGGACTACTTCCTTTCCATCCCGGAAATGGATCGCACCCTGGTCAATCCCAACAACGTCAAGAACAGCCAGATCCTGCAGCCCTTGTTCGAATTCTCCGGCGCTTGCGCGGGTTGCGGCGAAACCCCCTACATCAAGCTCGTGACGCAGATGTTCGGCGATCGCATGCACATCGCCAACGCCACCGGCTGCAGCTCGATCTACGGTGGCAACCTGCCCACCACCCCGTACACCAAGAACAAGGAAGGCCGCGGCCCCTCCTGGTCCAACTCCTTGTTCGAAGACAACGCGGAGTTCGGCCTGGGCATGCGCCTTTCGCTGGACAAGCAGGAAGAGTACGCCAAGGAGCTGGTCAAGAAGTTCGCGGACGTCCTGGGCGACGAGCTCGTGACGGCGCTTCTGACCGCCGATCAAAAGACGGAACTTGGCCTTTCCGAACAGCGCAAGCGCGTGGAAATCCTGAAGTCCAAGATCGCCGGCGACAACTCGCCTGCGGCCAAGGATCTCAAGGAGCTGGCGGACAATTTGGTCCGTCGCAGCGTGTGGATCTTCGGTGGCGACGGCTGGGCCTACGACATCGGCTACGGCGGCTTGGACCACGTCCTTTCCACCGGTCGCAACGTGAACGTGCTGGTGCTGGACACCGAGGTGTATTCCAACACCGGCGGGCAGGCCTCCAAGTCCACTCCCACGGGTGCGGTGGCGAAGTTCGCGGCCAACGGCAAGGGCTTTCCCAAGAAGGACATGGGCCTGATCGCCATGGCCTACGGCTACGTGTACGTGGCGCGCATCGCCATGGGTGCCAACGACGCCCACACGGTGAAGGTGCTCCAAGAAGCGGAGGCCTTCGACGGTCCTTCGCTGATCCTGGCCTACAGCCATTGCATCGCCCACGGTTTCCCGATCGAGAAGGGCCTCGAGCAGCAGAAGCTCGCGGTCCAGACCGGTCACTGGCCCTTGTACCGCTACAATCCGGAGCTGGCCTTGGCCGGCGAGAACGGGTTCCAGCTGGACTCCAAGGAGCCCTCGGTGGAGCTGGAGAAGTACATCTACAACGAAACCCGCTACAAGATGCTGATCGCCCAGGACAAGGCCCGCGCCGAGATGCTCCTCGCGCAGGCCAAGGCCGCGATCACCGTCAAGTGGTCGCAGCTCAAGCACCTGGCCGGACAGAAGGAAGGCGTCTGATGGCCAACATCTCCACTTCCTACCTCGGACTATCGCTCAAATCTCCTCTGGTGGCTTCCGCTTCGCCGCTTTCCAAGAAACTGGAAAACGTGGTGAAGCTGGAGGATGCCGGGATCGGCGCTCTGGTGGTGTACTCGCTCTTCGAAGAGCAGATCATCCACGAACAGGCCGATCGCGACCATTTTCTGTCCAGGGGTTCCAACGCCCATCCGGAAGCGCAGGCGTACTTTCCCGACCTGGGAAGCTACAACCTCGAGCCGGACCGTTACCTCGCGCACCTGTCCGCCATCCGCAAATCGGTCAAGATCCCCGTGATCGGCAGCCTCAACGGGGTGACCCGCGGCGGCTGGACCGAATGGGCCCGACGCATCGAAGAGACCGGCGTGAACGCGCTGGAGCTCAACGTGTACTCCATCCCGACAGATCCTGTCGTGGATGGCGTCTCGGTGGAAAACCAGGTGGTGGACCTTGTGGCCGAAGTGGTGGGCAAGGTCGGCATTCCCGTTTCCGTGAAGCTCTCGCCGTTCTACTCCTCGATTCCCAATCTGGTCGCCAGGATCGGATCGGCCGGCGCCAAGGGTGTCGTGCTGTTCAACCGGTTCCTGCAGCCCGATTTGGATCCGGAAAACCTCTCGGTGATGAGTGCCGCGAAGCTTTCCGATTCCAGCGATCTCAGCCTTCCGCTTCGCTGGACGGCCATCCTCTCCGGTCGTGTGGCGCCCCAGATCGCCCTCTCGGGTGGTGTGGCCACCGGGCGCGACCTGCTCAAGGCCTTGCTGGCCGGAGCGCAGGTGGGCCAGGTCGCCAGCGCGATCCTCTCGCAGGGATCCGACGTGGTGGGCCGGATGCTCACCGAGCTGGGCGAATGGATGGACGAACAGGAATACGAGTCGGTGGATCAGCTTCGCGGCTCCATGAGCCAGAAGAAGGTCGCGGATCCGGCCGCGTTCGAACGCGCCCAATACATGCGGGCGCTGACCTCGCTGGACGATCGATTCGTCTGATCTGAAAACCGAAATCTTTGGATTCGTTTCCAAGGCCGCCCCTCGGGGTGGCCTTTTTGTTTGCGCCCTGGGAGGGCTGCTTGAGATCTAGACAAACAACTCCGATTTTGGTACTTTCAAGGGTCCAGAATCCGACCCAAACGTTCTTTGAACTCACGGCCCAAGACCGGTCGTTTCCAGGAGATTCTCATGTCCAAGCCCGTCGTTTTCAACCAGACCGTTCTGCGCGACGGCCACCAGTCCCTTGCCGCCACCCGCATGAAGACCGCACAGATGCTGCCCGTGGTGGAAAAGCTTGATTCCATGGGCTTCAACGCCCTGGAAACCTGGGGTGGAGCCATCATCGACTCCTGCCTTCGCTACCTGGCGGAAAACCCCTTCGATCGCCTGCGCGCGCTCAAGAAGCTTTCCCCGAAGACCCCGCACCAGATGCTCTTGCGTGGCCAGAACATCGTGCAGTACACCGCGTTTCCGGATGACGTGGTGCGCGCCTTCGTGAAGTGTTCGATCGATGCGGGCATGACCAACCTGCGCATTTTCGACGCCCTCAACGACACCCGCAACCTCAAGACCGCCATCGCGGCCACCAAGGAATTCGGTGGACACGCCCAGGGCGCGTTGTCCTACACCGTCTCTCCGGTCCACACCGTGGAAGCCTTCGTGCAGATGGCCGTGGAACTCGAACAGATGGGCGCAGATTCCGTCTGCATCAAGGATATGGCAGGCCTTCTGATCGCTCCCGTCGCCTATGACCTCGTGAAGGCCATCAAGGCCAAGATCAAGATCCCCCTCTCCTTGCACAGCCACAACACGGCGGGCTTGGCCAACACCGCCTACTACGCCGCCGTCACCGCTGGCGTGGATATCCTGGATTGCTCCATCGCTCCGTTCGCCAACGGCACGGGCCAGCCGGACACCTTGTTGATGCAGGAAATGCTCCAGGGCTCGGGTCGCGAGACCAAGTACAGCAAGGAGCTCTTGTTCGAGCTCACCAAGTACTTCGAAGGCATCTACCAGGAATTGTCCGCCTACACCAGCCCGGACAACGAGCGCACCGACGTGGGCATCCTGCGCTACCAGGTTCCCGGCGGCATGATGTCCAACTTCCTGAACCAGCTGAAGGAACAGGGCATGGGCGACAAGGTCGCGGAGGTCATGGACGAAATGACCTACGTGCGCAAGTGCCTGGGCTGGATCCCGCTGGTCACTCCCACCTCGCAGATCGTCGGCACGCAGGCCATGATGAACGTGAAGATGGGTCGCTGGAAGATCATCGCCCAGAACACCAAGGACATCGTCCTGGGCAAGTACGGTCGCACTCCCGGCCCCATCGATCCGGACGTGCTCAAGCTGGTGTGCGACCAGACCGGCCAGAAGCCCATCGAAGGCCGCGGCGCGGACCTCTTGGCACCCAAGATGGACGAACTCAAGAAGGAGCTGGCCGGAAAGAACCTGCCTGCCACCGACGAGGCCGCGGTGCTCTACGCCATGTTCCCGCAGCAGACGGAAGCTGTCTACAATGGCTCGGCCAAGCCCGAGGTCAAGACCGCCGCTCCCAAGGTGTCCACCTCCACGGACATCGCCAAGACCCGCCGCGTGGCCTTGACGGTGGATGGCGTGCGCAAGGACATCCTGGTCGAAGAGTACAAGTAAGCAGAGGACTGGGGGAGACCTCTTCCCCGGTCGATTCCGGTGGCACAATCCGCCCCGGCCTTCCTTTCGGGAGGGCTGGGGCGTTTTCGTTCGTGGGGCTCCGATCCAAAGAAGCCCGCAAGGAAGCCTACGGCGCTTTGAACAAGGTCCAGGCGAAGAGTTCTCCCGATCTGGCGACCGATTCCAATGCCGGCTCGTTGGTGTACCACCAGTTCGCGGTACCCGGAACAGGACGCGGGTCAAAAATCGTCGAATCCGAACGGGGCTCGCCGGAGGGTTCGCGGTGGACGAACACAGCCTTGCGAGAGATTGGATCCCAGCTTCCGGAATCTTCTCCGACCACGTCCCATCCTTTTGCCCAGGACCTGTGGAATTCCAAGAGTGCGCCCTTGCCGGTCACACAGATTTGATGTTGGATCTTCTCCGACCAGTCGCTTTTCCAGCAGGTGATTTCAGAGGAGGGCATCCACCCCGAATCACTCCTTGGCGGCCACACATGCAGGGTGGAAAGGCTGTCGATTCGATTGCTTTGCGAGATGTACATGCCCCTGTAGATGGTGTTGTTCCAGAAATAGGCTTGCGGAGGCCGATGTGCGAAAAGAAGTTTCGGCAGATTCAGCGAGTAGGATCCGTCGGGGGAGACCGGGATGGTGGTATCGAGTTGGAACCGATAGGAGAACAGGGAATTGTCAGCGATGAATTGGGTGTGCCAACTGATGTCTTGCGGATGGGGATCACGCACGTGGGCGGTGAAGTTCGAGTCCTGCTGGGCGGATGGCCCCCAATCGAAGGGCTCCAATCGGACGTCGTAGCTGCTATCGTTCGGCTCCTGAGTTCCCGAGACCAACAAGGGGAGTCCGTGGGATCCAAACCAGACTCGGCCATTGGAAACCGTCGCGCCGTCGAGCACGAAGCGATGTGTCATGCCCAAGGCGTCCACCGCCAAACGCAGGACCACGGAAGGATTGTGGACATCGATGGTGTCCACACCGCTCGCACGGCAGGTGGGGCATCTGAGGAGGAAGGAATACTCCGAAGGAGGCTCCTCCACCATTCCGCAGTTTGACATGAAAATGATCGAGGCAATGACCAAGGCGGTGCGGGAGAGATGCATGGAACAAATCTGGATTCTGTTTCGTGGATTCTCAATAGGGCACTCTCCGAAACCGGTCCCATCCTGTGGACGACGAGGCGTTTTCCGTATCTGGAGAGGACACAGGACGCGAGCGCTCCCGCGTTCCCCTGCTAGAAGGTCAGGGCGGGGCTCGGTGTCACTGGCTTGATGGTGCCGTCGGCATTGAAAAACATCTTGTCGATGGCCACCATGCGCTTGTAGGTGCCGCCGCCGTTGGGGCCGTTGCTCACGTGGTAGACGATGTACCACTGTCCTGCGAACTCCGCTACGGCTGCGTGGTTGGTGGGCTCGTCCTGGCCCGCCACTTTCGGCATCTTGCCCAGGATCTGTCCGCGCCAGGTCCAGGGCCCCTGGGGATTCGTGGAAGTCGCGTAGTCGATGGTGGTGGGATTGGCCGAACCGCGGGCGTAGATCTGGTAGTAGAGACCGTTGCGCTTGATCAGGTATGGAGATTCGAAGTAGTCCAAAGGCGTCGACTTCACGAGTTTGCCGCCCAGCGAGATCATGTCGGGATTGAGCTTCACCGAGACCATGGTCCAGAAGCCGCCGTACTGAAGGTAGGCCTGGCCGTCGTCGTCGATGAACACGGTGGGGTCGATGGTGTGCGGGGTCTGGTCAATATTCGTCCCACCGAAAGTGGCCATCTCGACGCTGTCGTTGACGATGGGTTTCCCCAAGGCGTCCTTCCAGGGGCCCTCCGGTTTGTCGGCCACGGCGACTCCGATGGCCATGCGGTCCTTGCTGAACTTGATGTCGTTGATGGGGACGTACCAGTAGTACTTGCCGTTGCGCGCTTTGATCATCTGTCCCGCCCACGCATTGGCGTTGGTCCAGGAGAAGATCTTGAGGTTCATGGCCGTGGTGCGCGTCCAAGTCACCATGTCGGTGCTCTTGTACAGGAACCACTCGTTCATCACGAAGCCGCCGGAGCCTTCGTCGTGACCGGCTTGGATGTAGAACGTGCAGTTGTCGACCATCACTCCGGGGTCGGCGCTGTACAGATCGGTGAAGATCGGGTTGGATTTGCTGGTACCGGCCTTGGGCGCGGGGCAGGTCGTGAGGCTGTCCATCGCGATGACCAGGTTCGAGTCGAGGTAGGATGAGATCGGAAGGAGCTTGTCCTGGTAGCCTGCTTTCGAGGCCACGAGAGTATCGACCGCGGCGGCCGCGGCCCGCTCGAGCGAGGTGTTGTCGGAAACCGTCGAGCTAGGTTGGATGCCCATCGGATAGAGGTTGCGGTCCACTCGCACGATCGGCTGGATCATTGTTCGAGCGCCGTTGCGCCAGCGCAGAAGGTTCAGACCGCTCGCCAGCGAGGTCGCAGGGATGGATTTCGAGGGGTATCCGCCATCGTCGAAGTGTTCGGTCAGGATCCGTCTTCCGTCGCCTGAAACGACCTCCATCGTCGCGCCCTGGCTCGTCGGATCGATCGCCACCCTCAAGTTGGTGCCTTGGATCTCCACCCGGGGAGCCCATGCGACAGATTCTGTTGCCCTTTGGAGGGCCGATGCGCCCGACGAGATCAGGAACTTGCCGTCCGTCCCGGTCTTGGCGGAAAGGTTGGCTGAGCTTTTCAGGGATACGGAGACGTCCTTGAGCGCGCCTCCACCGGTACGCGTCACGGTTCCCGAAAGCTTCACAACCCCCGTTGCGGCCAGTACACCGGCGGCTTGGCACAAAATCGCCAAACCTGCGATCGTCCGTTTTTCCATGGAAACCATCCTTTCAGCGCGTTTGACGTCTACCGAGGATGCGCATCAAACGGCGATTTGGCTGGTGTCTGCATCGTGGAGCGCTCACATCTGGCGCCCGATCCAGGGAGCGCACCCAGTGGGGTGTCGCTGGGGATGGCTGGGATCCGCTCTCCGAAAACGACTTCGCTTGTGAGCGGCGCGGCGGGAATCCTCGCGGCGAAACCGGCAGGAACGCTCATCTTTCCCTCCATACCGGGCCCAAGGCTCCACTCGTTCCAAAATGCCTTCGAAAAGGATCCACGGGATGAAACCGATCTCCTGCCGCACGATCTCCAGTGTCCTGCTTGTCGCAAGCCTCGCGCTTCCGGCGATCGCCGCCGAGGGCGACCCGTACACCTGGCCAGCGTATTCGCCTTCCCTGAATTACAACTACAAGGAGCGCATGGGGACTTTCCCGATGCCCACCAAGGATTTGGACGACAAATGCGCCGGTGTGGTGGGCACCCAGAGTTCCGATTGGTGGACGTTCAAATGGGGCAAGAACAAGCGTTCCGTGGTCACCGAGAAAGCCATCACCCCATTGCTTGCGCGACTGAACAAGGACTTCGCGTATTTCCGCGATTCCATGGGCTGGGCTCCCGATAGCCGCATTCGCGCCGGCGGTCGCAGCGCCGTCTACCTCTATGGCTCGGGCATGTGCACCGATGGCGAAGACAGCACGGCGCTTGGTGGCTGGCAAAGCGCGGTCGGTGGCCACCCGATCATCCTCGCTTCGTACTACCCGATCTACAGTTTTGATCCGTCCTGTACCTACAACGACAGGGTGAGCCAGCAAGGCGCCATGGTCCACGAAGGAATCCACTCGCTGTTGGCAAGTCTTCCGGGCGCCAAGCAGGCGGCGTGGTTCCAGGAGGGCGGCAACACTTGGTTGCAGCAGGAAGCGGAAACCCGGCGAAACGTGGGGAAGGCCCCTGGCCCGATGGGATTCTTGAATGGCGCCGCGGTCATCGCACCGTTCATCCCGATCGAGTGCTATAGCGGTTGGCTCCTGGATGGCTCCTTCGGTGGCCCCTCGGCCGAAGGTGTGAACGTCTACGGCTCCGATGGCAAACAGCTGTGCAATTGGCGCAATCTTCTGGGGGGCTACCAGTATGGCAACATGTTCCCGACGTTTTTGGGGGAATGGATGGGAGTGGGCACCGTCCCTTGGATCTGGAACTACGCCAAGGGGCGTGTGCTCCAGGGCATGGCCGACACGCTCGGAGATGCCCAAACCCGCCGATTCATCCAGGAATACCGCGCGCGCATGGCTTTGATGGATTTGAAGAAATGGAGCAACGAGGCCAGGCGGCTTGCCAACGACAATTTCGGATCGACCATCAAGACCGAAAACACCCCCGCGGTGGCCCAGGTCGAGGCATGGACCGCCTCCATGTACACGAAGACCACCGACAGCAGCGGTGTCCTGGTGCCCGAAGCGCGTACGCTTCCGGGATGGTCGGGAGCGAACTACATCCCTCTCAAGGTGACAGGCAGCACCGTGAAGGTGGGCTTCAAGCCGATCGGACAGAACATGTCTCTGCAGTTGTGCTACCGCGGTGCCGACGGCGTTCCTGTCTACGGCGTGCCGGTGGCTTCCGGAAGCGCCGTGCTTCGCCTGGACAAGGCTCCTGTCAACGGCGTGGTGATCGCCGTGGTCGCGAACACCGACTACAAGTACCTGGGCGACGCGACCCGCAAGGCCAAGTTCGACTACCGCCTGGTTCCCGAAGCCGGCGTGACCGCGGCTGCGGAAACCAACAAGAAGTGGTACGACGTCAAACTCGACTACGCCTCGGTCAGCCGCCTAGGGAAGCCGGAATCCACCAAGCCCAGGGCCTCCATGGGGCTCAATTTGAGCAGCGATCGCGAGGCCATCGTGGTCGGTTACGACCTGGCCAAGGACGCGAACGTGAAGGTTAGCTTGTACACGGCCTATGGCGCCTTGATCGCCCACGTCGTGCGCGGCAGCAGGGCCGCGGGCAACCATTCCGAAACGATCCAGCTCGAGAAGTGGGGCATCGAGAGAGGGACGTTTCTTGTCACGCTCGATGCTTCGGGCTCCAAGGAGACGCGCAGCATCACCGTCCTGCGCTGAGCAGGCAAGATTCCGGACGATCCAGCTTCCCGCACCGTCGGGCACCATGCCGGGAGCGGGATCCTTCCATTCGCCAACGAGCGGCACCTCTAGATGAACTTCTTCTCCAGCCTAAGGAAACAACCCATGAAAACCAATCGGATTGCAGGCACGAATGGCCACTGGGGCAGGGCGTTTGTCCTGGTGTTGCTCCTGGCGGCCTTTTCCTTCGCCCAAAAGCTGGTCTATGAGCCCAGCTTCCTGGCCCGCGAAGGCATCAACCTGAAGGATTGCAGTACCCCGTACTGTTACGATCGGAGCGTCCAGACGGACAACTGGATCATTCTATGGCAGGCGGGTTTTGGCAAGGATCCCTCGACGGCCACCGGTAGCTACAAAGTGAACATGACCGCCCTGAAGGAAGTGGCCGAGAAGAGTTACGCGACCTACGTGGACTCCCTCAAGATGGTTCTCAAAGGATCTTCACTCACCGACAAGTACAAGATGATGATCTTCCTGCTGTACCAGACCGACTGGGCGGCCTTCGGGTCGGGTCAGGACGAGAAGGTGGGCACCTTGCACGTCGATCCTGCCGCGGCGAACATCAACACCGTGTTGGCCCACGAGATCGGTCATTGCTTCGAGTACATGATCGGCGCCGATGTTCCCGGAAGTGGTTGGCGTTGGGGGTTTGGCGCCAACGGAGACGGGGGCAACGGGTTCTGGGAGCAGATCGCCAACTGGGAGGCATTCAAGGTGTATCCAGCGCAGCAATTCACTGCGGGGGATTTTGGGGAGTACATCACCAGCAACCACTTGCACATCCTGCACGAAACCCCTCGGTACGCCAACTACTTCATCGGCGATTACTGGACCTACAAGCGTGGCAAGGATTTCATGGGCAAACTTTGGCGCGCCACCAAACGCCCGGAAGATCCGGTCCAGACCTACAAGCGGATGAACGTGGTCACCCAGGAGCAATTCAACGACGAGATGTATGAACATGCCTCGCGGCTCACCACATGGGATCTCCCGGCGATCAAATCCTACGGAGCCAATTACATCGACCGCCGCGCCCAGGTCAAGATGAGCAAGCAGGCCAGTGGGGCATGGCTGATCGACCCGTCCGTCACGATCGAGAATTACGGATACAACAGCATCAAGCTCAACGCGCCCGCCAATGCCACGACCGTGACGGTCGATTTCGAGGGCAAGACAGGTGCAAGTGGATTCCGGTCTCTCAATGTCGCGAAAGGTGGATGGAGATACGGATTCGTCGCCCTCCTGAAAGACGGCACGCGCGTCTACAGCCCTGCCGCGACCGCCACGATGTCGGGCACGACCAACCCCAAGGGGCGACTCGAGTTCGCGGTCCCCGCCAATTGCTCGAAGCTCTGGTTGGTCGTTTCGGGTGCTCCGCAGGAACATTGGCCACATGCTTGGGACGACAACAACGCCAACGACGAACAATGGCCCTACCAGGTCCAGTTCGGGAACACCAACCTGTTGGGACAGACCAATCCACCGGTCTCCTCGCTTTGGCCTGTGGGAAGGACGCAAGCTGTGGATCTGCGGGTCCATGGCAAAACCTTCGAGGTTTCCGGTGACTTCCATACTGGGGAGATCCTGGATATTCGCGGGGTCAGACTGCGTGCGTTCGGGAGCATGTCCGCGTCCACCCTTGTCTCTTTGGAAGGGCTTCCCAAGGGGCTTCTGACGGTCCGGCTCCTGGATGTGGCTTCGCGCACCACGGCGACGCTCCCGCTGGCCAACTTGGAATGACCGCTTTGGAGGATTCGGCTCGGCTTCGAATCCTCCGGTGTTCTATTTTTGGGCTTCCAACCCCGGGGCGACCCGGGTCCCGAACGAAAATTGTCTTTCGAGGAAATCTCCCAATGAAGTCCTTCGCATCCTTGGCTCTCCTTGTTTCCGTTCTCTCCACCTCCGCCCTCGCGGCGACCAAGACCTACCAGGTCACCGGCCCGGTCCTGGAAGTCCGCCCGGACGCCTTCGTGGTCCAGAAGGGCAAGGAGAAGTGGGAGATCGCCCGCGACGCTTCGCAGGGCCCTTCGGTCAAGGTCGGCGACAAGGTGACCATCGAGTACACCATGGCCACCAGCTCGGTGGAGGTGAAAGCCGCCCCTGCCGCCAAGGCCCCCAAGGGCAAGAAGTAATCAGACTTTTCGGCTGCGGCTTGGTTCTCGCCGACGTGTCTTCGAAGCCCTTCGTTCCCTGGTGATCGGAGGGCTTTTTCGTTTCCCACCGACCAAGCAGAAATTGTCTACTTGGTCGAGGTGGAATCTTCCAGCGGCCAGCTCGCGGTGTCGTCAACCCACCGGGCGTTCTGGAACAGGAAATCCCGGCTGCGGAAGGACGACCTCAGGAGGATGGGGGCATCGATCCCGGCTTCCCGCACCCTGCTCGCCAGGGGGCGAGCCGCACGCAATCGTTCCTGCATTCGCTGACGCACTTGGTCCTTGCCCAGACCATGGGAGTTCACTCGAAAGTCGTCTTGGAAGGTCAAAGCCAGGGTCAGCGTGGAGTCCGGACGCACAAGGAAGGCGATCCGATCCAGCTTGAAGTCGGATGGAGCTTTTTGACGGGAAATCCACAGCAGACGCTCGCGCAGGCTGTCCTGGGCCTGCGCGGCCTTCCCCGTCAGGGAAAAGGATGGGGCGACCACCGGAGGGAGGCTGTCCTGGAACATCCGCGGCGTGACGGGCCTGAGAAGTTCGCGGATGGAGCCGCAGCCGGCAAAAAAGAACGGAATCGACAACAAGAGAAGCTTGCGCATGTGGTCCAAAGGGAAATACTCTATTATCCAATCCAAGGGGAAAGCTTTATGCGAACCCAATCAATGAATCCATAGCGGGAGTGACGACATGACCGAGAAGATTGGAATCCTGACTGCCGGCGGCGATTGCCCCGGACTGAACGCGGTGATCCGAGCGGTCGTGAAGGCCGGACAATACGCGGGGTTCCAGACCTTGGGCTTCAAAGGCGGCTTCGAGGGACTCCTGAGCCCCTGCGAGCCGGTGGAGCTGGATTACAACCGCATGGACGGCATGCTGATCCGTGGCGGCACCATCCTGGGGGCCGCCAACAAGGGGCGGTTCGCCGGCAAGGTGGGACATGGCCAGGAACGCGATCTGGATCCCGAGATCCTCCGCGAGGCCAAGGCCAATTACGACGCTCTGGGCCTGCGGGCGCTGATCGTGGTGGGCGGCGATGGTTCGCTGGTGATCGCTCGACAGTTGGCGGAAAATGGCATCAACGTGGTGGGTGTTCCCAAGACCATCGACAACGACCTGGACGCCACCGACCAGACCTTCGGGTTCGACACCGCGGTGGACAGCGCCACGGACGCATTGGACCGGCTCCACACCACGGCGGAAAGCCACGGTCGGGTGATCATCCTGGAAGTGATGGGGCGCCACACCGGGTTCATCGCTTTGCACGCGGGGGTCGCGGGCGGCGGCGACGTGATCTTGATCCCCGAGATCCCCTTCACCTACGAATCCATCACGGAAAAAGTGCTGGCCCGCGAGCGGGCGGGTAAGAAGTTCACGCTGTTGGTGGTCGCCGAAGGTGCCGCCCCTCGCGGCGGCAAGCAGTCCATCAAGGGCGAAGAGATCGATCGCGAAGTGCGCATGGGCGGCATCGGCCAGCAGGTGGCGGATGAATTGGCCAAGCGCACGGGCAAGGAGACCCGCGTGGTGGTGCTGGGGCATCTCCAGCGCGGCGGTGCCCCGACAAGTTTTGACAGACTTCTGTGCACCCGCTACGGCGAGGCGGCCGTGCGCATGGTGCGGGCGGGACAGTACGGACGCATGGTGGCGCTCCACGGCAGCGAAATCACCGATGTGTCCATCCAGCGCGCGATCGGCAGGCGTCGTCGCGTGAGCCCGGACGGCGAACTGGTGTTGTCCGCCAAGGCGCTGGGGATCGGGTTCGGGGACTAAGTTCTTTCGAACAGATCCGCCTTGTCCGCTCCGAGGGCCACCGAGGAGCGGACGCTGTCCGGAATTCCTTCGAGCTGGAACGCCACCCCTCCGCCCAGCGCGGTGGGGGAGCGGATCAGCCAGATTCTGTCCCAAAGCCTCGCATCCAGGAATGCCTTGGCCAGACGGGGCCCCGGCTCCACCAGGACGTCGTGGAGACCCTGTTCACCCAGCTTGTCCAGCAGTGCCGGTAGCGAGGGGTGCTCGCCATCGGCAGGTACTTCCAGCCATTGGGCGGAGGCGGGTAGGGTACCGGGGCGCGGACCGCATCCGATGCCCATCGTCGATGCCCCTTGGAACAGCTTCAGTCCGGCATCGAGGCCGGTTCGGGGCCAGAGCAGCGCTCGGCGCGGAGACCGTCCAACGGCATCGCGGACTGTCAATTCGGGATCATCGATGGCCGCGGTGGATCCGCCTACCAGCACCAGGTCGGATGCCGCACGCAATCCGTGCGTGAACTTCCGGGCCTCGTCGCCGGTGATGGCCGTGCGGGTGCCGGGTTGCGCCGTGGCCATGCCGTCGGCGGACATCGCGATCTTGAGCGTGACGCGCGGACGATGTGTTGTCAGAAAATGTCCGAAGCCCGCGTAGAAATCGGGGATGCGCTCGTCCAGGGTCTGTTCGATCACCTTGATCCCGGCTTTGCGCATGGCGTGGATCCCTTTTCCGCTCACCAGGGGATTGGGGTCGCGGGCGCCCACCACCACGGTTTCCACGCCGGATAGGATGATGGCCGCCGCGCAGGGGGGGCTCTTCTTTCCGGGAAAGGCCACGCAAGGCTCCAGGGTGGCGAACAGGTAGCCGCCTCGTGCGCGCGCTCCGGCTTTTTCCAGCGCAGCACGTTCAGCGTGGGGTCGGCCGCCGGGATGGGTGGATGCCTTGGACAGAGGTTTGCCCGTACGGTCCAGCACGATGCACCCCACGGAGGGATTGGGCAGAGTGGTGCCGCGCGAAGCCAAGGCGAGGGCGAAGGTTTCTTCCATCCAGCGAGTCAGGTTCGGATCCATTTCGCATAGGTACATTCCACTCACGGACAGGCCAGCCGTGGGTCCGTTGAACATCGAAAGGCGGAGTCGATTGGGGAATCCACAGGATCAGCGCGAGGTGGTGCCGGAGGCGATCGCCCAAGCACATGCGCACCACCCTCGCGTCCATGCGGCTTCCCGGTGGGTCTATCCGGTCTTGTCCCGGCGTTCGGGGGGAATTTCCATCGGGGTGAATCTCAATCCGGACAAGGTCTGCAACTACGACTGCCCCTATTGCCAGGTGGACCGCCGTGGCCCTGCGCCCTCCTCTGAGGTGGATCCTGCGGGTGTGCAAGCGGAACTGGATTCCCTTCTCGTCCAGGTCCGCTTCGATGGGTTGGCCGACGTGTTCCCGGGCGTGGATGCCTCCCGACGAAAACTGGCCGACATCGCCCTTTCCGGCGACGGCGAACCCACTTCCAGGCGCGAATTTCCGGAAGTTTGCCGTTTGGTCGCTTCCGCACGTCGCCGCTGGATCCAGGAGGGAGGCGATCCGTTCCGGCTGGTGGTGATCACCAACGCCACATTGCTGGAGCGAGCGCACGTCCGCGAAGGACTTGGCGCGTTGTGTGCCGATGGCGCCGGCGAGATCTGGGGAAAGCTCGACGCCGGCACGCAGGAATTCCACCAGGTGGTCAACGCCTCGCGCGTTTCCCTGGACCGGGTGGTCGCGCAGTTGGCGGATTGTCCCTCGGAATTTCCGCTACGGATCCAGACCTTGTTTTTTCGTTACCACGATCTGATCCTCGATCCGGCGGAAATCCAAGCCTGGATGGACAGGCTCCGGTTTATTTTGGATCGTCGGCCCTTGGCGGGGCTGCAGCTGCACACCGTGGCGCGGGCCACGGCGAGGAGCGGTTGCCATCCGTTGCCCGTGGAGTGGTTGCAGCAGGTGGCCGACCAGATCCGAAACGAACTAGGCCTTTTCGTGGAGGTTCACGGAGGCATCGAAAGTGGATCCATCCAGGATCCGGGAGGAAGATCATGACGTCACCCAAGCCATCCAAAACCCAGCGCATCCGCTCCAGCCGCGTGGGGATCGTGCTTTTGGGTGCCGCTTCCTTCGGCGTGGCCGACGCCCCGAAGGAGCGCCCGTTGACTTGGGCGCAATCGATCGTGGGGACCTCCATCGGGAATTGCTTCAAGGTGTCGGCGGACCTCTACCGCTCCGAGCAGCCGACAGTTTCCGACATCAACGACCTCAAGGCCTTGGGGATCCGCACCATCCTCAATCTGCGCGAGTACCACGAGGACGATGCCAAATTGGCCCAGGCCGGCTTCGTGCTGGTCCACGATCCGGTCGCGGCGGGATCCCTGACCAGCTCGGACATGACCAGGATCCTGGGACGGATCCGCGACGCGAAGAAGCCTGTGCTGGTCCATTGCTGGCACGGCTCGGACCGCACGGGTTTCACCGTGGCGGGCTACCGGATGATCTTCCAGGGATGGACGGTCGCCGATGCCGTGGAAGAGTTCAAACTCGGTGGATTCGGGTACCACAAGCGATTCTACCCCAAGCTCCCGGTGACCTTGGGTGAGCTGGATGTGGCGGCGATTCAAAAACAACTGGGGATCACGCCCGCCCCCTGAGCGGGCCCAGGGCGTTTCGCCTTAGAAGTTTTCCTTGTTCTTGCGCTCCAAGGTCTCTCGGTCGATGGGGTCGGACAGAATCAGGGCGGTCATGTCGCGAAGGATGTAAAAGCCCTCCGGCGGGATCTTGGAGTCGTCCGTCAGGATGTACACGTCTCCGGGATTGTCCAACGCGCCATTGACTTTGATGTCGTTGAGGTTCACCACGGCACCGGTGGCCTTTTCGTAGACCCGTACCTTCGAGGCTTCCACCCAACCCTTGATGTTGTTCTTCGTGACCACCAGAAAGAAGTCACCCTTGGCGTCTTCCTTGTGCAGGAGATCCCCTTCTTCCACCATCTGTAGAGGCGCTTCGTCCGATTTGTGCTCGGCAGACAGCCAGAGGGGAATCTTCCCCGCTTTGGAGATGAACAGCGGGCGCTCGTCCGCGAAAGCGGAGCTGAACGCGAAAACCAGTGTCAAGATGACCAATCGCCGGAGCCACATTGGGAGAATCCTTCCAGAACCGCTACAGTGATCCTGGTTGGAATATACCTCGATTCCAATGCATCGGCTTACAAGGACTGTCAATGGACAGTGGAACTCGTGCTCCATATGAGTACTTTACGATGCCTCCCTCCCAAACGAAAGGGCACATCCGTGCGCAAACCGCTGTACATCCTCTCCATGCTCCTCCTCCTTGGTGCTTGCCGCACCGGCGCGAAGTCTTCGGCTTCCAGCGCCAACAAGTTCAAGGCGCCAGCCGGTGACTCCACCGCCATCGTCGCCGGTTT
Source organism: Fibrobacterota bacterium (assembly GCA_016699655.1). GTDB lineage: Bacteria > Fibrobacterota > Fibrobacteria > UBA5070 > UBA5070 > UBA5070. The sequence continues at coordinate 5,099,476 of CP064986.1, read as the reverse complement.
CGATACGGTCGGCGTGACCAAGGGCCAGATCGACAAACTCCTCCAGCCCATGCTCATGCAGATCGCCCAGCAGGCGAATTCCTCAGGCATCAGCTTCGATCAAGCCGCCACTCCGCTGCGTCGCCAAGCGGCCGCGCAGGTTCTGATGCAGTCCATCTTCGAGCGTGAAGTCAAGGCCAACAAGATCGTGGTCGACGAGCGCAAAGTGGACAGCGTGTACAAGGCCGTGACCGCCCAGTTCAAGGATTCCGCCCAGCTTCTGACCGCTTTGGCCCAGGCCGGCGATACCCCCGCTTCGGTGCGCGAGAAGATCTCCAAGCAGCTATTGCACAACCAGTTGCTGGAAACCGTGTTGGCCGATTCCCTCAAGATCTCCCCGGCGCGCATCGATAGCTTCTACCAGGCCAACAAGGATCGCTTCGGCGGAGCCGCCAAGGTCCGTGGTCGTCACATCCTGAAGCTGAGCAAGACTCCGGAAGACAGCGCCAAGGCCCACGCCGCCATCCTGGCCATCTCCAAGAAGCTCGCCACCGACGACAAGCAATTCGGCGCCATCGCCAAGGCTGAATCGGATGATCCGGGCTCCAAGGCCAACGGTGGCGATCTGGGTTGGTTCAACCCCAAGGAAATGGTTCCTGAATTCGCCGCCGCGGTGGAAACCCTCGAGCCGGGCAAGATCTCCGCTCCCGTCCGTACCCAGTACGGCTGGCACATCATCCAGATCCAGGACCGCAAGGCCGGATCGGCTCCTCCGCTGGACTCGGTGAAGCCGACCATCGAGGGCATGCTCAAGCAGGAAGTGGCTAGCCGCGTGGTGCCTGCGTACTATCGCAAGCTCGCCAAGACCTACAAGGTCGAGTTCATCGATGCCTCGTACAAGGACGACATCTTCGAAGAGCCCAAGCCTGAGATGGCTCCTCCGCCGGCTGGCATGCTGCCTCCTCCGGCCGCAGCCCCTGCGAAGCCTGCTGGCAAGTAAGGACATGGATCTCGCGACTTGAACAAAGTCGCGAGATCCTCTCCGTTAGCTCTCGGAGCTGACGGATACTTCTTTGAGGCGTAGGAGGGCCATGACGCCTGCGCCGACCAAGGGCCCAAACAGGATTCCCACCGGCCCAAAGAACGATAGCCCGCCCAAGGTGGTCAAAAACACCATCAGGTCGTGCATGCCCGCATCCCGTCCCACCAAAATGGGTCGCAAGATGCTGTCGATCATGGAAATGACGCCGACACCGATTCCGATGACCACCAAGCCGGCTGTGGTGTGACCCGTGACCAAGAGCACGATGGCTCCGGGTGCCCAGATCAATCCGGTCCCGACGGCGGGGATCAGGCTGCAAAGTGCGGCAGCCACGCCAAAAAAAGCGGGGGAGGGAAGCCCGGCTCCCCAGAACAGCAGTCCAGTCATGAGCCCCTGGATTCCGCCGATCACGAAATTCCCTTTGAAGATGGCTCGAGAGGTTTTGCGAAACGTCTCCAGCAAAGCATTGGTTTCCGACTTGGAGAGTGGAAGGTGCAACTGGAGCCGCTCGACGAACTGATCGCCGGACTGGTAGAGGTAAAACAGGCTCATCAGCATGATTCCTGTGAGGACCAAGGCGTGGAGGAAGGTTCCTCCCAATCCGAGTGCCTGGTCCATTCCCCAGGCTCCCAGGCTTGATAGGGTTTCTTGGATTTTTGGGGCAAGCTCTTCCTCCGACAATCCCAATTGTCGAGTGATTTCCCAGTGTTTGAGCTTTTCTCCAAAGCCTCCGAGCTCAAGCATGACCGTTTGAGGGCTGAACTTGGTCATCATTTCCTTCGCTTGCAGGGTCGCTAGGAAAGAAATGAGAGAAAGTGGGGTGGCAACCACCAAGATCAAGCCAAAGATCAAGATCCCGGAGGTCAAAGTCGGTCTATTTCTGGTCAAAGCCAAGACTTTGTTCCGAAAGGGCCAAGTCAAAGCGGCCAAAATGCAGGCGATGATAAAGGGGATCAACACGCTTCGCAGAATGAAGACCAGAAGAAGAGCGGAAAGTGCGGTAATAATGGAGGAAGTTCTAGGGCCGTTGTCCAAGAACTCCCAAAATCCGGATGAATTTCCTGTCTTTTTGGTGGTCTCGTTGTCGTCAGTGCTCATTTTGTCTCCAGAAGTTGCTGTTTTTGCGGATTTGGTTTGGTTAAGTCTTGCTTTTTTGCGAAAATCAGAGGATATTCAGAGAAGTTCGCAAACGACCGGGTGTCGCTGGGCCAATGGAGCCGTGGCGGTCATGGCCTGGGATGATGATCTGGAAGGAACGTAGACAATGGACAAGAAGATCCCCAACGGTGCAGAGGTGATCATCAGAAGCCTCATCCGCGAAGGGGTGGAGTACGTCTTCGGGTATCCCGGAGGCGCGGCCATCCCGTTGTTCGATGCTTTGGTGGATCATCCTCAGATCAAGCTGGTGTTGGTTCGCCACGAACAAGGCGCCACCCACATGGCCGATGGGTACGCCCGTGCCACCGGAAAGCCTGGTGTGGTGTTGGTGACTTCCGGTCCCGGTGCCACCAATACGGTGACCGGCATTCTCACTGCCCAGATGGATTCGTCTCCGATCATCGTGCTGTGCGGTCAGACCATTTCTCCCATGTTGGGCAAGGACGCCTTCCAGGAAGCCGACGTGACCGGCATCACCTACCCGGTGGTGAAGCACTCGTACCTGGTCAAAAACGCCAATGACCTTCCGCGGATCATGAAAGAAACCTTCCACATCGCCACCACGGGTCGTCCTGGGCCGGTGTTGCTGGATCTTCCCAAGGACGTGACCTCCGCGCCGTGCACCGCGCCGTTCGTGGACACCATCGATCTGCCTGGCTACGAAATCCCCGGTGTGCCGGATCAAGCCAGCCTCGCCAAGGCGGCGGAGCTTTTGTCGCGTGCCCGCCGTCCCGTCCTGATGGTGGGCCAAGGCGCCGTGATCGCCGGTGCGGGCAAGGCCATCACGCAACTGGCGGAAAAGCTGCAGGCTCCGCTGGTGACCACTCTGCTGGGCAAGGGCGCGGTCAGCGAAGACCACGTGTTGCACCTGGGCATGGTGGGCATGCACGGCACCGCCTACGCCAACAAGGCGGTCATGCACTGCGATCTGATCTTCGCGATCGGTTCCCGCTGGGATGATCGCATCGTGGGCAAGCTTGCCGAATTCTGTCCGACCGCCACCCGCCTGCATCTGGACATCGATCCGGCCGAGTTCGGCAAGATCATCCAGCCCGACGTGTGCATGTCCGGCGACGCGCGCCGCGGGATCGAAGCGCTCCTTCCGCAGGTGGAGAAACTGGACACCGCCGAGTGGGTGAAGCAGTGCGCCGCCTGGCGCAAGCAGTACCCCCTGCGCTACGGCAAGCAGGGCGGCCTGAAGGCCCAGCATGTGCTGGAAGAGATGGACCGCCTCACACGTGGCAAGGCGATCGTGACGACCGACGTGGGCCAGCACCAGATGTGGGCGGCCCAGTTCTGCCGCAGCACGTTCAATCGCTCCTGGATCAGCTCCGGCGGCGCGGGCACCATGGGATTCGGTTTTCCGGCCGCCATCGGCGCGCAGCTGGGTTGCCCCGACAAGCCCGTGTGGGCCGTGGTGGGCGACGGCGGGTTCCAGATGACCCTCTGCGAGCTGGCCACCGCTGCGCTCCAGAAGACCCCGGTCAAGATCTTGATCATCAACAACAACTACCTGGGCATGGTCCGCCAGTGGCAGGAGTTGTTCTTCGATAACCGGTATTCTGGTGTAGACATGGTGGGCAATCCAGATTTTGTCAAGCTGGCGGAGGCTTATGGCGTGAAGGCGTTCCGCATCCGTCGCCCCGGCGACGTGCGGCGCGTCCTCAAGCAGGCCGCGGAATACAACGACGGCCCCTGCCTGATCGAGGCCGAGGTGGTCAAGGAGGACAACGTCTTCCCCATGGTGCCCGCGGGCGCCGGATTCAAGGACATGCTGATCGAACGGCCCAAGCAGAAGATGGCCAAGCCCACGGGGAGCACCTGAGATGAACATGCCGTCCCATACCATTTCCGTTTTGGTCCGCAACAAGCCCGGCGTGCTGGTGCGTGTCGCGTTGGTGTTCGCCCGTCGCGGTTACAACATCGACAGCCTGGTGGTGAGCCACGTGCTGGACTCCGAGTTCAGCCGCATGACCATCACCTGCTCGGGAGATCCGGCCACGCTGGACCAGATCATCAAGCAGTTGTTCAAGCTCATCGATGTGGTGCGCGCGATCGACCACACGGGGGAATCCGTGATCGAAAAGGAGATGGCCCTGATCAAGGTCAAGTGCCCTCCGGAAAATCGAACCGGGCTATTGCAGATCGCCGAGCACTTCAAGGGCACCACGGTGGATTTCGGACACGAATCCCTGATCCTGCAGATGGCGGGCGGTTCGGACAAGATCGACCACGTCCTGGGACTTTTGCAGCCGTTCGGGATCGTGGACCTGGTCCGCACGGGCAAGATCCTGATGGCCCGGGGCGCCGACAAAACCTGACCGCCGCTGGATCCGGAGCAACCCGGACCCGTCTTGGTTCGCATGGATGAACGCCTGGTCGGTTCGGCCGGGCGTTCTTTTTTCCGTTACCGTTTCGCTAACAACAGCGATGATGTATCCTCGGCGAATCGTATGCCTCGGGGCTATTCTCCCAATGCAGAAGACGAGGTCTGCGTGCCGCCAGCTGGAAGCGTGAAGGATGTGCTCCTTTCCGGTTTTCGCGTTGTGGCCGGAATGCACCTCATGAACGTTGGATGAACGGGAGATGAGACAATGAAAGATTCCAAAGGAAACTTTTTCTCGGGGAGGTTGACCCGAGCGATGTGGATGGGGCTCCCTCTGGCTGTCGCGATGACGGCCTTTGGTTGGTCCGCTTCCGGAACCGTGAAGACCTCGGCCGGCGCAGCCCTGGCCGGTGTGGACGTGACGGTGAAGGATGACGCCACCCTCAAGACCGCCTCGGATGCCTCCGGTGCGTTTTCGCTTGCGGTATCCGGCACCTTCCAGCGTCCTGGAATCCTGCTCGGCGCCCGGATCGAAGGAACGGACCTTGTGATTCCCACCGCTGGAACCGGCCTCGTGGAAGCCTGGCTGGTGGACGCCGCCGGAAAGTCCCTGTGGCATGCCTCTGCGGCACCGACCGGCGCGGAAACCCGCCTCTCCATGCCTTCCTTTCGCCGCACCGGCGCGGCCTTCCTTCGCGTGCGCCAGGAAGGCGCCGTGGTCCACCAAGCCGTCGGGTTCGGTCCCGAGGGCTTGGAAGTGGCGTCCCCTTCGGTGGCCGCACGCTCGCTGGCGACCCTTCCCGTCCTCCAGTTCAAGAAGGCCGGTTACCGAGACACCACCTACACGCTCACCAACGAGACCGCCACCGGAATCGAAGTGAAGATGACCGCGGTGGCGACCACCACCTGCCCGACCACCAAGCTCGCCGCAGGGGATCAGAATAAGACGATTTCCGTCAAGGGAACCTCCCGCAAGTACATCCTCCACGTTCCTTCCGCCTACAAGGGCGACACCCCCGTTCCGCTGGTGGTGGACTTCCACCCGATCGGCGGCTCGGCCCAGGGTCAGTCCGGCGGCACCCAGTACAAGGCCAAGACCGATCCGGAAGGCGTGATCTCCGTCTATCCTGACGGCCTCACCGGCCCGATGGGTCAGGCCTGGAACGTGAAGGGCTGCTGCAGCACCGCCGACGACACCGCCTTCGCCCGCGCCCTGGTGGCCGAAGTGAAGACCTTGGCTTGCATCGATCCCAAGCGTGTCTACGCGGCGGGCTTCTCCATGGGTGGCGGCATGACCCACTTCGCCGCTTGCCACCTGGCCGACATCTTCGCGGCCGGCGCTCCCGCGGCGTTCGATCTCATCGAGCAGAACGTCACGATCTGCAAGCCTTCGCGCCCCATCACCATGGTGATGTTCCGCGGCACCTCCGACAACGTGGTGGCCTACAACGGCGGACATTCCGCGGTGGTCAGCGGCATGGCGATCGACTTCCTGGGTGCCAAGAAGACCCACCAGAAGTGGGCCGAGCTCAACAAGTGCACCGGATCCCCGTCGGCGGAAGATTCCAACGGATGCTCCACCTACTCCAACTGCGAAGGTGGCGTCCAGGTGACTCTCTGCACCAAACAGGGCGGCGGACACGACCAGGGCAATGCCTCGGTGGGCTGGCCCATCCTCAAGAAGTACACGCTGCCCTAGTCGGTTTCCGACAAGGCCGGTGCTGACAGTTTATGGCGTGGCTCCTGAAGAGGGGCCGCGCCTTTTTTTTGGTCCTGGGCAGGATCGAAGGGCCGCCCTTCGATGGAGCCTCACCAGTGGTAGTCGTCGAACTTGTAGACGAAAGTACGCAGCTGGCTCTTGAAGTCCTGGATCCGTTGGCGGTTGTCGCCCATTGTGTCCGCCTTCTTGAGAAGACCCAACGGCCCGAACGACCCGAGGGCACCCAAGAGGCTGGCCAGGCCGTTTCGGGCGGAGCCTTCCAGGTGGCGCGGATCCAGCTGCAGTCGGATGGGCGACAGATCCAAAAATTGTCTGGAATGCGGGCCGTTCTCGTCGCGGAGCTTCTGCTTGAACAGTTCCAGTTCGCGGTTGATCGCGTCGACTTCGTCGACGTCGATCAGCGACTTCCGCTCCAACCGGTTGGCCATTTCGGCGATGTACTTCACGAATTTTTCAGTGAGGGGGCGGTTCATGGGATGACTTGGGCAGCCTTCAGTGGGAGGACCGTGCGGAAGCCGAGTTTGAGTCGACGAGCCTCTGGTGGCATGCCAGTGCAAAGGTCTCGAGTTTCATTGTCAAGGATTGCCTTTTTTACTCCGGTCTTGGGTCCAGATTTATTGTATACACCATCAAGCTGCCAATGGTTTGTCCATTCGTTCCAGATGCCAAAGTTGAATTGATTGATGATGGTTGATTGAGAGATATTAAATCGTTTTGCTTCTGAAATACCGGGGAGTCGGAAGCCTTGTGAATTTTCTCTAAGGCTCCACTGGGTGCTATCTGGACTGGTTGTGCTATAAGCCTCGTCAAGGCCGAAAAGTTTTGATTTTCTGTTGCAGAAAAGGATCGCTTGGTACCAAGATATTTGGTCTTTAGGCCGCACCTCAGTTGTGAGTGAATTCGGAAGACTCATGATGCTCTCGAAGTCGGCTTCAGTCGTAATTGAGGTGTCGGAAATGAATGCTGGAACTAACCATTGAGATACTGCTGGAGCTTCGTTGGTTGCGATTGTATCCTGGATTAACGGAGGGTCAAAATACTCGATTTCTATCGGCGGGGGAAGGTTGTCATTGCTTTTTGAGATCATTTCTGCTTGAATGGTTTGGCTATCAATTTTCTTCATCCCTGGCAGATACAGGACTCGAATCGAATCCCGGCTAATGTTGCGCGAAGAGTCTTCTGCATCCAAATGGATCCACTGGACGCCTCGTTTCAATGGTACGGATTGGGAGAAAATATCTCCGGAGGGTTGGGGGGAATTCCCTCCGATTTTGACGCTCGACAGAGCATTGTCGGTGACCTTCCATTGGACCTTGAAGGTGGAGTCGCCAAAGAGAATCGTGTCTCGCAAACCACCTGCCCGTTCGAATTTGGGAATCGAAGATTCGGGATCACGGGTGATCTCCATCACATCCGCCTGGACATTTCCCTTTTTGTTCGTTGCGATGATGTTGATGAACTTGCGGCTCACCGGTGGGAGCGCGACTCTGGCTCCCCAGGTGGAATCATTCTCCTTAATGGCAGGTTGGTGATCGATCTGGACCGAGGCGCTGTCGATTCCGGAAAGATCCGAGATCACCCAGCGAACCCAGATGGAGGTCGAATCGTAGGGAACGTGTACTCCTGATCGTTGGGTTGGTTTCAAGGGCCGGAAGGTCGGGACCAGGTCGTTCGGAAGATCCGCTCGATACAAGGTGAAGACAGAATCTGTGAAATTCCCAAAACGATCTTGGCCACGGACAGGGACTTGGTTTCGCGAACCTGGTGCTCCTAGCAATGCCGAGCCTTTCCAAGCTCCATTGCTGAGTTTGGCTGGTGATCCGCCGATCCATACGGCGTCGGTTCCGAAATGATCGACGGCGCGCAGCTCGATGTCGGCAAGGGCTGTGGAGTAGGGAAGGGTGTCGCCAGGGTGAGGTCGTTCCCACTGCAGAAGGGGGCCAAGAGTGTCGCGGTGTCGGCCAAATTGCGCGAAGTTTCGGGATTCCGTACCCGCGCTGCTGTGCGCACGGACCGGAATCACCACCAACACTCCCGAGGGAGGTAGGGATACTCGCAAGCGCCACAACTGACCGGAATCAGCACGTGCGGGCCTCCCATCGATCCAAACGGAATCCACCATGTGGTCTGATGTTGTGGCTTTCCAGACAACTTCCGTTGAATCTTCCTCCGCTCTCACCAGCGTTCCCGTAGCAGGCGATACCAAAGAGAGGGTTGGCGAGGCGAAGACAGGAGCGGGCCGACGGGAAACGACCAGGAAGGAATCGGAACGGTTTCCAAAATGATCTTGGGCAAGGACACGCAACCGAACCCCAAGATCCGACACCGGGACATGCCAGTTGCTGAGAGTCCACGTTTGGGCGTTCCTCACGGCGCTTTGGCTATCGATCCACACGGAGTCCACTCCGGAGGGGTCGTTCGCCTCAACCTGGATGCTAAGGACAGAATCCTTGTTCTCAAAGACCTTGCTTTGGGAAGGGTTGATCCAACGGATGATCGGGCCGGTATGGTCCAAGTAGCCTGCGACCTGGAAGGGGACACGGTACGTTTCCAGGTTTCCAAGACTGTCTTCCATATGAACCAACAGGGAATAGGCTCCGAGGGAGGTGTTGTTCCGGGGTGCGAAAGTGGGGTGATTGGCGAGGTCCAATTGGATGGGTTTGGACTTCAGATCCGGCGCATCGGCAAGAACAAAGCGATCGGAGCGGTCGCCGGAATCATTCGAGACGGAAAATGTCAGTTTTGCGATGCCCTTGGTGCCTTGGATCTTTCCGGTCAATCCTCGCGCTGGTTCCCCCAAGTGGAGGGTATCCAGACGCAACGGGGAAAGCTGGCGGAAGGGATTGACGGTGAGCGAATCAAGCTTCAGACTGGCGAGGGAGCTGCGGGCCGTAGTGTAATCCATACGCAGGTTCCAACGCTGCACCACTTCTCCCAATGTCAGGCCGGAGCTGGCGGCCAGGTTCAGGACCCGAAGCCGGATCTTGGCGGTATCCAGACCTAGCGGCGCGACCCGGCGATAGTGGAGACTGGCGGGATGGCCCGTGAATACGGCTTCGGCGATGGTCCGTTGCAAGGCGAGCCGTTGTGAGTCAGCGGGGGCAGACTTGCTCGGAAAGAGATTCGGTCGGGCTTTGCGCAAGGAATCGAAGACGCGAAACAGTTTCACGGCCAGTGAGTCGGAGCCCGTCATGACCAACCGATTGGTTGCCAACTCCATGTAATCGACGCGCCTGGTCACCGAAGTGCCTGTTCGAACACCCATCCGAAACAATGTGATGGACATGGAATCCCGATCGCCGATTTGGTTCAGGAACGGGAATAGCTGGATGCGAACGCCGGAGACAGGATCCGCGGACACGGCAAAGGATTCCGTGCCGGAATCCAAGGGTGAGCGGTACCAGATGCTATCGGGGATTCCGGCGCTGTCCAGCACGCGGAAATGAACATAGTGATCGCCAGGTGCGGCGGAGAGATCATCCTCAATGATGGTGGTGCGTTGGCAGGAGTAGAAAGCCGCCAAGGCAATGACCACTATCAGTTGGCGAGGCCAACCCGTGAGTTGGGGACGGAGAATGCGGGGGATCATGGGTTCTCCTGAAGCAAGGTGACAGGCCGTAAAGATGCACTCATCAGCGGAATGTACGGAAAGAGCCATCCCCTTGTCTGTGACGGCCATCACACTTCAGAATATTTCTTAGGACCCTCCCTCAGAGGGGCAGAGATTCTCGCCTACGGCACCATCTCCGTCAAAACCTGGCTTCCCGACACGCCCCGAACTTCCAGGATCCGCAAACCCTTCGTGGTGCGATCGAGTCGCAATTGGCCGTTTCCGCTTGGGTCGCAAACGATTGATCCAAGCCAGGTTAGGCTTCCGCGGAGGTCGCGCATTTGCGCTTGGATGATTTCGCCTGCGCCCGCGCCGGAAATCGACAGGTTGTGGCCGTTCATCATCGCCCGGAATCCTTGTGCAGAAGCAACGGATCGAAGAACGGAGCTGCCTCCTTCGTGCTGGATCACCAAATCCACGATCGGACAGTTGTTCGGTCCCTTCGTTGTTGGTTGCGTTGGGGAAAGCATCCAACAAGGGCTGTTGGCGGGAAGCGCGTCGGAGTTCTTGACCAATAACCGAGAGAGTGAATCGGCGCCGAGCCTTTGCGAAACGAAGATGGTATCGCCTGCGTTCACCGAGATTGGCGAGGGGAGATCCGCCCAGTAGTACTGGGAACCGCTGGAATGGCCAGCTGTCAATGATTTCGAAAACAAAGGGGTACCTGCGTTTTGGACGCTGGCGAATGTTTTCCAGATTTGGAGGTTCGATGGGCCTGCATCTTGGGGGAGTGCCAGCCTTGCCGCGACCACTGCGCCCGAGGTGGGGCAACGGAAGCCGTAGACGAGTTGCGAGTTTGAATAAACGGCCTGCGCGGATTGAATCTTTCCAACCCGCGAACTCAACGCATATCCATGCTTGGGTGAAGGGGTGACGTCCACGAGAATGTCGGAGCCATCCATGCGGATCCGTCTAAGTGACGCCTCACTGGGGGTGCCATCTGGAAGAGCCAGGGAAACAGGCCCGAGATCGGTCAGGCTATCGACGGAGCCAGCGAACAAATCTGCCTGTAAGGGGTTGGAGTAACCTTGCCGCCCGATGCGCTGTTCCCCGGAAGCCTCCAAGATCTCCATGCCCATATCGGTGGGGTCGTCATTGATGGCATAGGCGATCCCGGAAGACGATTCCAAGGTATGCGAAGTTCTGACGCGGGTAACGAAAAGTCCTGGCCCGGGAAGGATGGAATCTACCCCGGAGCGGTTGCGGTTTTCCAGGTACAAAAATTGTCGAGAGCGATACGGGTCGGTCCAGACCTTGGCTGCCTGACCTGGCTTCAAACGGATCTCTTGCACGGAATCGACCCAGGGAGGTGAAATGAATCCGAGGTCATCCTTCACCCAGGTACTCATTCCCGTGGGCTTGAAAGAGCCTTTCCGATCTCCAAGCGCTCGATCGTACATGAGTCCGTGGCTTCCGCTGGACATCAGGTCCCAAAAGCCCAGCCCTCCGGACTTCCCATACAAAGTGGGGTCCGTGTCATACGAATCCGATGCTCCAATCATGTGGGAGAGCTCATGGGCGATTGGCCCTGGAGTGGAGGGACGGTCGTTTCTTACCTCGGAGATGAAGATATTTTGGCGGACTCTGAGCTCGCCGATGAGCGTATCGTTGAGGGAGGAGTGCGTGACTAGGACATTCCCCATGGTGCCAGTTTCATTTGCTTCTTGGCTGGATTTCCCCGCATACATGATCATCAAGCCGTCGACCAATTTGTCGCCGTTGTAATCGTAATCAGCTAAATTCACGCCAGCCCGGAGGAGGGCGGCGACCGCCTCGTTTCGGAAACGAATTTGGCGGGTTCGCTCTGGCAACGCCAATGCTTGCGCCTTCGTCAAACTCAACTTCTGCCAGCCAATGACCTTGGCATCCACCTGGAATTGCCCACCGGACTGTTCGGCGAAGTACTGGTTCACCGTGACATATGGATAGGGGCCGCTGAACACGCGCGAGAGCGTGTCGCTGGAATAGGTGCTGTCCTGATCTGCGTAGCGCATGGGCACCACCAGGATGTTGAGCACCTTGGTGACCGGCGCGGCTGCGCGTGCGGCCACGGGGCCTTGGGTTTTGCGGACCGGAAGATTGCGCCAATCGACCGGAATGAAATCAGGGGGAACCTGGCTCGCAAAGAGGAGCCCCAGGAGCGTGATCGGAGTCATCCTCCATATATACCACCCAAATTTAGGCGTTTGGGGGAAACCCCGTCTTCCCGGTGGGATTTTGCTGGCAAAAACCAAAAAAGAAGGCCTTCCGCAGGGGTTCCGCGAAAGGCCTTTAGGGATCTCACCAATAAAGGAAGATCAGTCGATCTTCCAGGTGAAGCCGGAATGGAGCAGCTTGTTCAGGTCGCCATTGCCCTTCTTGGCGCGGGCTTCCGCCATCTGCGAATCCATGAGCTCGTTGAAGGTGGGGCGCTCCACGGCGCGGAAAACACCCAATGGAACGGGCTTTTCCGGGAAGTCAAACTGGGACAGAGTCCAGGCCAGCGTACCCGTTTCTTCGGTCACGCTGTGCATCAGCACCTGCTCGGCCTCGGATTCACCGATGTCGCGCGCGTCGATGGCATAGCCCTTGGCGAACAATCCTTTGCGGCCTTCCGCGTAGGTGAGGGGCTTGCCGTCTTCCAGATACAGCACCTTTTCTTTGCGGACATCCGGCGCGGCGAAACCGGCATGGGTTGCGTCGTTGAAGATCACGCAGTTCTGGAGGACTTCCACAAAGGCGGTTCCCTTGAACTTCGCGGCGGCTTCCAGTGTGGCGGACAGGTGCTTGATGTCGTTGTCCACCGTACGGGCGACAAATCCTGCACCGGCTGCCAACGCGATGGAAACCGGCGAAAGCGGACGCTCGACGGAGCCCATTGGGCTGGTCTTGGTCTTGAGTCCCAAGTTGGAGGTGGGCGAGTACTGGCCTTTGGTCAAGCCGTAGATCTCGTTGTTGAACAAGATCACCTTGAGGTCCACGTTGCGGCGCAACGTGTGCAACAAGTGGTTCCCGCCGATGGACAATCCATCGCCGTCGCCGGTGATCACCCAGACCTGGAGATCCGGGTTGGCGGCCTTCACGCCCGTCGCCACGGCCATCGCACGGCCATGGATGGTGTGGAAGCCGTACGTGTTCATGTAGTAGGGGAACCGCGAGCTGCATCCGATGCCCGAGATGATCGCGAAATTCTCCTTGGGGATGCCGAGCTTGGGCATCACGGATTGGAGGGCGGCAAGAATGGAATAGTCACCGCATCCAGGGCACCATTTGACCTGCACGTCGGAGACGAAATCCTTTTTGGTCAGGGGCACAGGGGCCGAAGTGGTTTCGATCATGGTCAGGCTCCCAGGGACTTTTCGATGGCAGTGACGAGTTCGGAAATCTTGAAGGGCTTGCCGGCGACCTTGCTCAGGCCTTCCATGGGGCGCAGCAGCTTGCTTTGCAGGTAGCCCTTGAGCTGGCCCACATTGAGTTCCGGTACGAGGATCTTCTTGTACTTCCCAACCATCTGTGCGAGGTCGGTGGGCAGCGGATTGATCCAACGCAAGTGAACGTGGCCCACCTTGTGGGTGCCGCGGGAATTGACCGTGGCGACCGCGGAACTGACCGCACCGTAGGTGCCACCCCACGAGATTACCAACAGTTCGCCTTCTGGCGCGCCTTCCAGCGGGGTCGGGCCGATGTCGGAGGCCACGGCGGCGACTTTGGCTTGGCGCTCCATGGTCATGCGGTGGTGGACGTTCGGATCATGGCTCATGGTGCCGGTCGGGCTGGACTTCTCCAAGCCGCCGATCCGATGCTCCATGCCGGGAGTGCCGGGCAGAGCCCAGGGGCGAGCGCCGCGATCGTTGCGCAGGTATGGATTGAAAGAGAGCGGATCGGTGGGGTGCGATACTTCGATCGTGGGCAGTTCCGAAATCTCGGGAATGCGGAAGGGTTCGGCGCCGTTGCCCAGATAGCCGTCGGTCAGCAAGATGACCGGGGTCATGTAGCGGATCGCGGTGCGGGAAGCTTCCATGGCCGCCCAGAAGCAATCACCTGGGGTTTTGGCCGCGATGACAGGAACTGGCGAATCGCCGTTGCGACCGTACAAGGCCTGCAACAGGTCGGATTGTTCCACTTTGGTGGGAAGCCCGGTGGAAGGCCCACCGCGTTGCACATCCACAACCACCAAAGGAAGTTCGGCCATGACCGCGAGGTTCAGGGCTTCCGACTTCAGGCAAAGCCCTGGGCCGGAGGTGGTGGTGATGGCAAGGTCACCCGCGAACGAGGCGCCGATGGCCGAGCAGATGCCGGCGATTTCGTCTTCCGCTTGCAAGGTGCGGATTCCGAAGTGTTTGAGGTCCGCCAGCTCCGACAAGATGTCGGTGGCCGGGGTGATGGGGTAGGAGCCCAAGAACAGATTCTTCTTGGCCTGGGAGGCGGCGGCCACAAAGCCCAGAGCGGTGGCTTCGTTTCCGGATACGCGCTTGTAGGTGCCGGGAAGCTGAGGGGCCTGAGCCACGCGATAGGTGACGGGGAACAGTTCCACCGTTTCGCAGTAGTTGTATCCGGCGCGCAGAGCGGAAAGGTTTGCCGCAGCGATGTCCGGCTTCTTGCCGAACTTCTGCTGGATCCAATCTTCGGTGGGCTTGGGGCTGCGATCGTACAGCCAGTACATCATGCCCAGCGTGAAAAAGTTCTTGCAACGGGCGGCGTTCTTGCCCTTGACGCCCACCGCTTCCACGGCGCGAACGGTGCTGGCCGTGATGTCGGCCTTGATCAGGCGGAAGTTCTTGAGGCTGCCGTCTGTGAGCGGGTTTTCCTTGTACCCGGCTTTTTCCAGGTCCTTTTCGGAGAAGCCGTCTTCGTCCACCAAGATGATGCCACCGGCGTGCAGGTCCATCAAATTGACCTTGAGCGCGGCGGCGTTCATGGCCACCAACACGTCCACGTCGTCGCCGGGAGTCTTGATGTCCACGGAGGCGAACTGCAGCTGGAAGGCGGAAACACCCGCGATGGTGCCCGCCGGGGCGCGGATTTCGGAGGGGTAGTCCGGCAACGTGGCCAGATCGTTTCCGATGTGGGCCGCAGCGTCGGTGAATTGGTTTCCGGTCAGCTGCATGCCGTCGCCCGAATCGCCGGCGAAACGGATGGTGACCCGCTCCAGTTCGATGACAGAATCTTTCCGTCCGTCCGGGGCCAAGATCGTCTGGCTGTTGTCGCTCATGGGTCTGGTCTCTGCTGGGCTGAAGGAACCGGTCGCGCCGGCCGTGGAATCGGCTCTGCCGATGGGATCGCAAGAGTTCAAATCCGTCTCGTGGGAGCCGGAAGTCGATGACGCAAATTACGGACTTTGCGATGATTTTTCAACGCACAATCCATTGATTTTCGCCCAAACAGATCTTAGAGCGCCGGAATCGAGGCTCCAAGATCGGTCGAACAGGAATTTTGACGCTGGATGCGGTCAAAGCGCCAACGGCGAGGCCACCACTTCCCGTTGCCGCAGCGCCGTGCGCAGGGTGGATTCGATGGATCGCACCAGGGTGGGGTGGTCCAGATCGTGGGGATGGATCGCGATGCGGACCACGCTTTCCCGGCTCCAGTGGGAGAGGGCCGCCTGCGCGTAGAGGCGTGAGCCGATGCGACGGGCCGGGTCCCGCGATGCCCAGGTGATCACGGGAGCGCGCACGAAGGGATCCATGGCGAAATAGAGGCCTTGGTGGTCCTCCGTCCAGGAAAAGCCCTCCGTCCAGAGGGTGTGGGGCAGGTGTTTGCGGAAGAGCCAGGCGGGAGCCACGAAGCCTTCCGCCTTGCCCAGACCGCATTTCTCCCACATTTCCAAGCCTTGGCGGATTCTATGCGAAGCGGCTTCTGGCTCCAGATTCAGGAATTCGCCTTCCCCGGCAGTCAGAAATCGTCTGCGCAGGCGGCCTGCCAGGGTGGAGGGCAGGGCGGCGTCTTCTGCGCGTTCCAGGTGCCCGTAACCGTGCAAGACCAGTTCGTGCCCCTTGGCCTTCCAGGCCAACAACCGCTCCACGAAACCAGGGTGCTCGTGCAGGGGCCAGGCGCCATGGAAATCCGGCACCACCAGGAGCGGAACGGGGGGGATTCCGAGGGAATCCAGGAACGCGAGGATGTTCTCCACGGCCTTTTCGTGTCGCGGGGTGACATCATGCAATGAGACCAGGAATCTACCAGCGTGCATGGGCAAGCTCCTCGCAAGTTCGAGTTTGGAAGGCGAACATGTCGTCCCAGGTGGGCCAGGTCGCGCGCCAGGCCATCGCATTCTTTGACAATTCTTCGCGGCGTTCCATCGCCGACTCCACCGCGCCGAGCAATCCAACCACATCCTGGTCCGGGTACAGTGTGCCCGCCTTGCTTTCGCGGATCTGTTCACCCGCACCGCCTCCTTGGCAGGAGACCACAGGCAGGCCGGAGCAGATCGACTCCAAGACTCCCAGTCCGAACGTTTCCACCGAGCAGGTGGACACCATCAGAGTGGAGGATGCAACCACGGCGGCGAGATCTTCGCGTCCAAGAAATCCCCCGTAGGCGAAGCCGGGCAGGTCCATGCTGGAAAACCGTTCCGCCCATTCGCCGCGTCCGGTCACCAGCACTTGGGGCCGGCCTTGCAGACGGGTCAGCATGGGCACGGCGCGATAGAGCGTTTCCACGCCTTTCTCGAAGTCCAGTCGACCCGCATACAAAAGCACGGGGCGCGACGGATCCAGACCGAAACGCGAGAAGATTTCCGGAGTGGCGGCGCCTGGACGGAACCGATTCTTGTCGATGCCAAATTGCAGACGTCGCACATTGGGGTAGCCGCGTTTGCGCAGGAGATCGGCAACCCACTCGGAGGCGCACCAGATCAGATCGAAGTGCCGATGCCACTGATCCACCTTGCCCAGCACCATCCGGCTGACCCATTTGCGCCAAGGGCGGCCCAGCGCGGCCCAAGGCTCCAGGTAGGCGGTATGGGGATCGGAATGCCAAAGGCAAGTTCGGACAACATCTGTCCGACGCCGGGACCATCGCGCGGAAAACCAAGGGTCGCCGATTTCCAGGACCTCGGGCCGCTCGCGCTCGATCAGTTTATCGGCTTCTTCCAAGCCCAGGAGGAACCGGTAGTTCTTTTCCTTGCCGTAGGGGATTCCCCAGCCGGTGTGGAATCGGCGGCCCTCTCCGAGCTCCATCTCGCCGGGGCCCGTGCCGGGGCCCAAAATGACGTACTTGTGCCGTGGCTGGTTGGCGAACCATTCGGCCTTGTGGAGGTGGTAGGTGCGTGCACCTCCGCCTCTCGGAGAGAGAAATGAATTGACGTCCAGGAAGACCATCGAGCCGAGCAACCTATCTTTTCCAGCGGACTTGCACATGGAAACGGCAAAGATCAAACGATTCCGAGCGGATTTTTTCGGTTCGGTCGCGGTGGTGCTCACGATGGTGGCCCACGTCTTGTCGCGTGGCAGGCGGCTTTGGAAGCTGCGGAAGCTCTACAAAAACCGAACAGGCGATCCGCAGTTCCCACGAGTTTTGATGGTCGGCGACAACATGGATGGCACCCATGGCATCTCGGTCAGCGCGGAACGGCTCGTTCGCCAGTTGCGCGCGGTGGGCATCGAAGCCTGGGTGCTGGGGGTTTCCCATTCGGAGAATCCAGCCGGCAATCGCGACCAGGAGGGCTGGGTGCGCATGCTGCGCCCACATTGCGTGCAGGACATGTTCGGCTACGAGGGCAAGGAACTCGCCTTGCCGGATATGGACGCCTATCTCGAGTTCCTGGAAACCAATCGCATCGATCTGTTGGAAATCGAAACGCCGGGGTTCATGGGAATTTTGTCGCTTTTGACCGCCAGATGGATCCGGGTGCCCATCATCCAGAACTATCGCACCGATCTGTTGGCCTACACCCGGCTGCTTCTGGACAACGACGTGTTCATCTCGCTTTTGCGCTGGTGGATCTGCGGGTTTCTCCGCTTTGGTGGCGCCAACGTGATCGTTCCTTCCCAGGATTTCGTGGAACAGGTCCAGAAAATGGGCGTGGCCCGCCACAAGATCCATTTCCTGGTGCGTGGCGTGGATCTGGACAGGTTCTCCCCGGAGAAACGCGACGGAGAGGTTTGGCGTGAACTGGCCGCGCCGGAAGGTCCCGTGATCTCCTACCTCGGGCGTGTTTCGCGTGAAAAGGGGCTTGAGGTATTGGCGGAGGCTTTCGAGAAGGTGCTGGTCAGCCGTCCGGATGCGGTGCTTTGCGTGATCGGCGATGGTCCTTGGAAGGAAGCCTTCCGCTCCCGCATGGCTCCCAACGGCAGGGCTGTCTTCACCGGAGAACTGGGGGGCGATTCCCTTCCGCGCGTGCTGGCCTCCTCGGATGTCTTTGCCTTTCCCTCCACGACCGACACCTTCGGCAACGCCGTCTTGGAGGCTTTGGCTTGCGGAGTCGCGACCGTGGTCACCGACCAAGGTGGGCCGAAAGAGATCGTCGAACACGACCTTTCCGGATTGGTGGTGCCTGGAGAAGACGCCCAGGCTTTGGCCGAAGCGATCCTGCGACTCTTGGATCACACCGACTTGCGCATGCGACTGGGCAAGGGCGGAGAGCTGCGCTCCAGGCGCTTTTCACCGGTGGTTTCGCGGGATGAACACCTCGGGTTCTACCGGAAGGTGCATGCCCAGGCTTCGGAGGCGCGCTCCGGAAGCTGAAGAGGCTGGACATTTTTTGGTGAACGGGAATGTTGCTGGAGAAGTTTGTCTGTGGTATCTTGAACGGAGTCGATACGACTCCTTCCACTTCTCCCAACCAACAGGCTTCTCCAATGCGCAAGTGGTTCATTTTCGGCGTCATCGTGGCGATCGTCGGTGTCTTGGCTCTTTTCTGGTACCTCAATCGTGAAGACGAAGACGTCCAGGCCATCACTGAAAACCTCCTCGGCAAAGTCAATCGTGGTGTTTCCGGAACACGCGACACGCTTGGCGGCCTCTACGGCCGTCTGCGTGGCCGCGTGTCCGAGGTCTAGGAATGCACGTCTCCGACTTCATCAAGGAAAACATCTACCTGCCGTATTTTCGCCGGCATTCCAGTCGTGCGCGTTCCCAGCAGATCGTGTTGGGCGTCGCCATTGGAGCGTTGGTGATCGCGGCGAGTGTCGGTCTGTTCCTGTGGTTGCGCCGTCGCCGGTCCAAGGGCTGCTGCGGCGGTGTCGCCCCGGAAGCTACCCAGATCGCCGACTGATCATCTTCGCATCCAGACTGCGGTGAAGGCGCGCCTCGTCGGGGTGCGCCAGTCTTTTCTGCAGTAACCAGGCCGACCGGATCCCCATTTCCTCCCAGGGGATGTGGATGGTCGTGAGTTCAGGGTCGGTCCAGCCGGAATGCGGGAGGTCGCCCCAGCCGGCGATCGCCAGTTCTCCAGGAACCGAGAGGGAGTGAAGGCGTGCTTCACGCAGCATTCCCCAGGCCGTTCGGTCGCCCGCCAGGCAGAAAACGGCTTGGGCATCCGGATGCTGCTTGCGGATCTGGTTCAGGGCTTGCACGCCGGATTCCGGTGCGTCCTCGCCAACCACCACGGTGTCCTTGTTTTCCGGCGAGAGACTAGACCATAGCGAGAGCCGTTGGGCATCCTGGTTGACTTGGGCGCGCGTCGCCACCGCCACGACGGGACGTTTTCCGTCCAGGGTCAGGAGTTGGTGCAAGTGCTCTTGGGCGAGTCGTTCGTGGATTTCCACGCAGTCGAACCAGTGGCTGCGCCGTCCCGCGATCACGGTGGGGATGCCCAGCTCCCACAGAGGACGCAAGGAATTGTCGTCCCCGGAAAGATCCAGCAGGATCATGCCGTCCAGGTTGCCTTCGGAGGCGAGGGTCCGGAAAAAATCCGTGCGCCGCTCCCGCGTGGGGAGCTTCTGGACCACCAGTCTCGCGCCAGCCGCCTGGGCATGGGTCATCACGCCTTGCAGCCAGGTGGGCCAGATGTCGGGCTCCGATTCGGTGAAGGCTCCCCACAAGCCGGTGCTCCCGCCCGCGAGCGCCTTGGCTGTCGGGCTGGCGAAATACCCCATCTCGCGCGCGATGCGACGGATTTCTTCGCGGGTTTTGGCCGAAACTCCGGGCTTGCCATTGAGCGCGAGGCTTGCCGCTCCGGCGCTGACGCCGGCACGTGCGGCCACGTCGGAAAGTTTCGCGCGGGACATTTGACCTGAGCTCAGAAGTTCCAGGCGAACGTGAGACCTGGATGATCCAGTCGTGGCGTCACGGCGATGGGGAACGTTTCGCTGACCCGCGAGAGTCTCGCATCCACCGCGGCATCCAGGATCTGATACACGTAGACCAGCCCAAGTCCCCAGACATATTGGTTGCGGCGCTTGCGGAAAAACTCCAACTGCTGGTCGGTGTCGGTTGTCCCGCGACCTTCGGCGATGGCCAATCGTCGCTCGTCCAGGAAGTACTGCACCACCTCCTGGCGAGAGTTGTACGAAACCGTGGCGCCCAAAACACCCAGATAAAGAAGGGCCGCCTTCGAGTAGTGCTGATTGTAGATCTGGCCCAACCCTGGCACCAGCGCCGAAGCGATGCTCGCTTTGGCCATGCTCGTAACGGGGCGCTTGCCGCCACGGCGTAGCCACGCGTCTTCGGCTGCAGTGACCACTGAGTAGAGGTGCAATCCAGCAGCCCAGGCCAGTTCCGAGTTGCGGTAGTCTGCGGAGACCTTGGCTTGGGATCTGGCTTTGAAGGCGCTGTCTTGAAGCGATCTCAAAGCGGCGCGACTGGAGGGCGTGGTGTCCGAGCGGGCTTGCAGCGTGTCGGCCAGTAGGTGTGTGCGGGAGGTCAGATCCTTGGCCTTGTCGCGCAAATCTGGAATCGAATTCCAGGTGCGACTGATCACATCGCCGTACAGCCACAGATCGCCCACCACCAGGACGGTGCCCTGTATGGGATGGCCTGTGGTGTATTGGCCCAAGCCGGGAAGGACCAGGGACTGAAGACTTGCCGTGAGTGGGGTGGGGCCGGGCAAGGTCGAGTCCGGGCGCGTATCGCTCCCGAGGCCTTGGCGGGCGAGTGTGGCGCAGAGTAGGAGAAGGACGGTCGGCCGCATGCGTGCAAGCAAAGTTAGGATCCTGAACGTTCCAGGCTTGTGGACGAATGCTTGGCATTGTTGATTTCCGGGTTCCATGAAGCAGGAACCAGACCTTTCCAGCCTCCTCAAGATGCTGTCCGACTCCGGCCGGGTGCGCATCCTATGGCTGTTGGCGCAGTCGGAACTTGCCGTACACGAGCTCCAATCCATCCTCGGATGGGGCCAAAGTCGGCTCTCCACGCAGTTGGGGCAACTCAAGCTGGAAGGCTTGGTCCAGTTGCGGCGCGAGGGAAAGTGGTCCTTCTATGCGCTGGTCTCTCCGGATGCCTCGCGGACGGAAGGTCGGCTTCTGCAGGAGATTCTCAACGACCAGGAGCGCAGAGAAGGCGCTGCGGATCGCTTGAGACTGCGTCAAGTTTTGGAAACGCGCGAGTTGGATGGTCGTCGCCGGTTCCAAGACGACAGCTCCTACTTGGGCGAAGTGGGCGTTCCGGCGCGCACCTGGGAGATCGTTGCTCGCGCTCTGTTTTTGATGATGCCCCCTCTGCGTCTGCTGGACTTGGGAGCGGGGGACGGGATCGTGGGATGTCTGGCCGCCTCCGCAGGGCACAGCGTCACGTTGGTGGATTGGTCCCAAGCCCAATTGGATCGCGCGCGGTCGCGTGCCCGCCGCGAAGGTTTGGACCAGATCGCCACCGTGAAGGCGGATTTCACCGCAACGGGGTTGCCAAGCGGTGGATTCGACCGTGTCGTGCTTTCCCATGTGCTGCACCATGCGGGTGAACCGGCTGCGCTTTTGCGCGAGGCTCGTCGCCTGCTCGCGCCTGGTGGGATGCTTTGGATCCTGGATCTTTCCGCCCACTCCGAGGAATGGATGCGTTCCGAACAGGGAGATTTCTGGCTGGGGTTCTCGATGGATCAGTTGGGGCAGATGCTCCAAGACTGCGGGTTTTCCGAAGTGCGCCATCTGATGGCAGGCTCGGACCCCAGCCACGATCGGTTGTCCGCGTTGGGGGTCTCCGCGCGGGTGTGATCTGCGCAGGTCGCATCGTACGATCTCTCCTGGCTTCGCCGGGGCGCTGGCTCATCGCATGGATTGACCGGTAACCTGATCGCAAAGAATTGGGCTTCATTAGCTCCGTTGTGTTGTCTTGACCCCGCGTTTTTTGTTTTGCATATTGTCAAAACGACTACGAAACGAAATGAGCGCTTGGAGTTTCTGAGCGCCAGAGTTTCTTGCCCGCACCCTAAATTGGCTGGGAATTTTCTTGCCCTCTAGCCATACTTTAGGGTATGCTCCATCACGATCCGAGGTCTGGCCCTGAAACGCGCCTTGGGTATACATTGCTGGAAGTTTTGGTGGTGCTGGTCTTGATTGGGGTCCTTACAGGCCTGGCTTCTGTTTCCTGGAAGCGGGTCACCTACAAAATTCGGGTTCTGGGTGCCGTCAACGAATTGCGAAACGCCATCCAGCTGGCCCGGTCCGACGCCATGACCCGGCGGCGTCACAGCGGAATCCTGATCGACACCGCAGGAAAGCGGTTCCTTCGCTTCGTGGATTCTTCCAAGTTGACGGCCATGTCCGATGGCACCTTCACCGCCTCCGAGGATTCCGTGCTCCAGGATTGGGTCGACCTACCCTCCCAAATCGTCGTCTACGGGCTAGCCTCGTCGTACACCCCGTTGCGTCAGCCGCGCACCTGCGGTAGCGCCTCGGGGGCTTCCACCACCGTTCGGTCCGGTCCGCTCTTTCCGGTCGTGTTCCGGCCCGATGGGAGCTCCTGGGCAACCTTCGAAACACGTTTGGGGGTCCAATCCTTTCCTCGCGACACCTTTCGGCTGATCGTGTTCCCTCCCACCGGCTTCGTGCAGATGGAAAATTGACATGAAACTCCGCACCGGTCTCTCCCTGTTGGAGGTTCTGATCGCCCTGGTGGTTTTGGGAATCATCGCGGCGTTCTTCGCCCAGTCGAGCACCATCGCTCAGCGCACCACGGGGCGTTCGGTCGATTGGGTCCAGGAAGGCACGGTCATCGAAAAGACGGTGGAAAACCTGCAGGTGGGGCATACCTTGGCCAGACTGCGCGGCTTCGACAGTTCCTGGACGGACATTTCAGGGCAGTTCCCGATCCAGGTCACGGCCAAAGGCGCCAAGCCCGATTCGGCCGCCTTCGGGAAAGTCCCCACGAGCAACTTGGCGCTGATGACCATTTCCGCACGAAGGGCCACCTACAAGGACTCGGTGGTGGTCAAAACGGTGATGTGGGTTCCCTGAAATGAAAACCCGCGGATTCACCCTCATCGAGATTCTGGTCGCCGTGGTGCTCTTCGTGGTCGTGGCCTCCATGGGCGTCTATGTATTCACCGCGCAAAACCGCGGCTGGAAGATGGAATCGGACAAGGTCGCCGTCCAGATGATGGCCAAGGGGACTCTGGACGAACTCTCCCGCGCGGCCCGCCTCACGGGCAGCGGTCTGCCGGAGGGGATGGGAGGCATCGAGGTGTTCGGTGGCGGTCCGGAGCGAGCGACTTTCGTGTCCAACGAAGACGGTGCCGCCGATACCGTCCGGGGTTTCGAGTGGACTCCGGGAGCCGGACGTCTGAGCCTTGCCGTGACGGATTCACGACGCTTTTCAGAGCTCGGCTATGTATGGGTGGAGCTGAACGTGCCCCTGGTGGCGGGGCCTGGCGTTTCCGCCACCGCAGCGACCACGGTCCGTCCTTTCGTGCTGCCCGTGGTGGACCGGACGACCTCCGCCGGGGGAGGGTGCGGGGATTCGATCATCCTGGATGTCACTTCGCTGGAGGGGACGCCCAATTTCTGGAACAGTCCCGGGAACATCCGGCCGGTGACCCTGGGGCTTGTCCAGAAGCTCGATTCCACCACCTACCGCCAATCCGGCGACACCCTCTACCTGCGCCGCAACAGGCTGGGAGAATCGGTGTTTGCGATCGGGGTGGATACCCTCCGACTTTCCTATTTCCATCCCGCCGATGGCTGGAGGGATTCCCTCTCCGGCTCGGTGCCGGCCAATGTGGTCTCCAAGGTCAGGATCCGTCTGGTGATGAGGTCCCCCAAACCCGACTTCAAGCTCCTGGAGGATTCGCCTGCCACGCGGGGATACCGGTTCTCGCGCCTGGAGATGGAGGTGGCGCTTCGGGCCACCGCGCTCACCAACCGCTGAGGTTTCCATGGATACAGATTCTGTCATCGCTGTCCCTCGCGCCAGGCGGGGTTTGGCCCTGGGGCTGGTCCTGCTTCTGGGAGTGGCCATCCTCGTGGTGGGGATCGCCATGATCACCGTCTCGGGAGGACTCCTGTCGGCCAGCGTCGATTCCAAGCAGCGGATCAAATCGCGCATGGCCGCCCGATCCTTGACCAACATGCAGATGGCTGCCCTCGTGGAGCGTGCCTCCACCCTCTTTGGCAAGAACGCACGTCTTCCGAACGTGCCCATGGGGCTCCTGCCCACCGGGGACAGCACCAAGGCGGGGGCCATCATCGAGCAGATCGGGGCCAACGGGGGCGTCCTGCCCCAGGAGAAGATCCAATCCGGCGCCTTCGCGGGAATGATGGGCTTGAAGATGGCCTATCGGATCCACACGACGGGAATCGCTTCCGGTGGGGCCAAGAGTGTGCTCGATGGCGAGATCCGGATGTACCAGGTTCCGGTGTTCCAGTTCGGGGTGTTCTACGAGGACAACTTGGAAATCTGCCCGGGCTTGAGCATGGATGTGGGTGGGCCCGTGCACACCAATTCGTCGGCGTTCTTCCGCAGCCCCGGTGCGGCTACAAATTACCTCGGATTCCAAGGGCCGGTGACCGCCGTGGGGTCCATCTACCAGTGGGCGATGCCTGCCTACTCCGCCTTCTCGGGGCAGGGCAGCATCGTCTACCGCAGGCATCCGGACGATGCGGTCAACCTGCAGATCTTCAAGCCCGGAACGGATCTCTTCAATTTCATGACGCTGGTATCCACCTTCCAGGAGTTCAGCGGCTCGGTGGGCCTGCGTTCGGGGGCCGATCGGTTGAAACTCCCCATCGAGGGTGCCAGCCCGAGAGCTCTCATCACTCCCAACGATGGCACGGAGTCCGACGGCCTGGCCCGCCAGAAGTTCGCCTCCCAGCTGGCTTGCAATCCCACCTGCCCCAAGGGGCGGTGGGTGAACGGCGAAAACCCTTTGCCCGCCTGGATCACCGGGCCGCGGGTGTTTTTCGACCGGCGGGAGCAGGCATGGGTCAAGATCTGGGATTTCAGCGTCAAGGACATCAACACGGACGATTCCGTCTTCTACCTCGCCGACCCGGTCAGATCCACGGACAGGGGAGCCTTGGGAAAAACCGTCATCAACGCGTTCCGGATCGTCAACGCCTCCGTCCTTCCGCGCAACATGGCCATCACCAGCGCCAATCCCATCTATCTGGTGGGGGATTTCAACCTTCCCAACCCGTCAGGGTCGTGCGCTCCGGCGGGCATCAGCAACCCTCCGGATTCCGTCAAATACTGCAACGCGATGATCGCCTCGGATGCGTTCACACTTCTCAGTCCGGAATGGCTCCTGCACTCTTTCGCCGTCGACGGGATGGCTGGTAGCCTCGAGCGGGATTTCGCCGACTCCTATTGGACCGGAATCGAATCCATCAAGTGGAATCCGTTTCGAAACAGAATGGATACCATCCTCAAGAAGGAACCCACCTGGGGCTCCACTCCCCGGGTGGCGACCCGCACCATCCGAGTCAACGCCGCCATCATGACCGGCAACAAGCCTTCAAATCCGGCCGCGCTGCCGCCTCTCAACACCAACAACGGGGTTTTCGAGAACAATTACGAAGGCGGCTGGCACAACACCATCCGCTTTCTGGAGCAGCTCAGCGGAGGACCGACTCCGCCGGTCACCGTCGTATTCAAGGGTAGTTTCGTCTGCATGTGGAGCGCCATCACTCCAGGCCTGAACACGGGTGCAGCCAGGGTGATTCGTCCCATCGACGATGCGTCCAAGATGGGCTACTACACGGCCCCGGTGCGCAAGTGGAGCTTCGACGACCGTTTCCGGGATCTGGCGAACATGCCCCCCGCCACTCCGTTTTTGGCCACAACGCCCACCTACTCGTACGTGGACCGTCGTTAGGTATTTCTCTCTTCCTCCGGGAGAAAAATGGGATCCCAGTGGGGTGGGATGGTTGAATCGTCAGGGTGCCTGAGGGGTTCGACCGACAGAGGGCGCTCCTTGAAGTTGGAAGGTGGGGGATGGCCAGAGACAAGGTTTCTCTCGCAACATATCATCCCATCAAGATTTATTGATATATTGTAGGCATGTCTAGAATCGCCGATCTCAAGGAACTTCTCGCCACCCGCATCGCCGTTTTGGACGGAGGCATGGGCACCATGCTTCAGCGACAAAAACTGACGGCGGAGGATTTCGGGGGCGCGGCATACGAAGGTTGCAACGAGATCCTGCTGTTGACCAAGCCGGAAGCGATCGCCAGCGTGCACAGGGCCTACTATGCCGCCGGTGCGGACATCGTGGAGACCTGCACGTTCGGGTCCACACCGCTGGTGCTGGACGAATACGGTATCGGGGAGAAGGCCTACGAAGTCTCCAAGGCTGGATCGCTCGTGGCGCGTGCCGAGGCGCAGAAGGCCCAAGCGATCGATGGCAAGCCCCGCTTCGTGGCGGGATCGGTGGGACCCACCACCAAGTCGCTCTCGCTGACCGGCGGCGCGACCTTCCAGGAACTGGTGGAATCGTTCCGCGTGCAGGTGGGCGGGCTGTGGGACGGCGGCGCGGATTTCATCCTGCTGGAAACGCAGATCGACACGCTCAACACCAAAGCGGGATTGGTGGGCGTGGAAGCGGCAGCCCGCGAGCGCGGCATCGTGATCCCGGTGGCGATCTCCGGAACCATCGAGATGCAGGGCGTGATGCTGGCGGGGCACTCCGCCGAGGCCTTCTACGCATCGCTGGAGCACGTGGATCCGCTTTACGTGGGCCTCAACTGCGCCACCGGTCCGGAGTTCATGACAGATCATGTCAGGTCCTTGGCGCGCTCGGCACGCACGCACGTGGCCTGCGCTCCCAACGCGGGACTGCCCAACGAGTTCGGCGGCTACGACGAATCTCCTGAAATGCTCGCCCGCGCCCTGGCGCGCTTCGGCGAGGCGGGATGGCTCAACGTGGTGGGTGGCTGCTGTGGCACCACGCCCGACCACATCGCGGCCGTGGCCAAGGCCGTGTCCGGCCTGAAGCCGCGCGCGCTGGCCAAGGATCGTCGCCGCTGGGTGACAGGAATCGACATCCTGGAGATGGAAGAATCGGGACGTCCCTACATCGTGGGGGAGCGCACCAACTCGATCGGATCGCGCGCTTTCAAGAACCTGATCAACGACGGCAAATTCGAGGAAGCCGCCGAGATCGCCCGCAAGCAGGGCCGCGCAGGCGCCCACATCATCGACGTTTGCCTGGCCAATCCCGACCGCGACGAGAAATCCGACATGATCGAGTTCCTTTCGCGCGCCGCCAAGGCCGTGAAGGCGCCCTTCATGATCGACTCGCAAGACCCGGCCGTGGTGGAAGCCGCCTTCCAGCTGGTGCAGGGCAAATGCATCCTCAATTCCGTGAACCTGGAAGATGGCCCGGACTCTGAGCGCTTCACCGGCCTTTTGAAGCTGGTCAAGCGCTTTGGCGCCATGGTGGTGGCCGGCTGCATCGACGAGGAAGGGATGGCCGTGGAGCCCGCACGCAAGCTCGCCGTGGCCGAACGCCTGCACTCCATCCTCACCAAGGACTGGGGCATCGCCGAAGAAGACATCATGTTCGACACCCTGGTGTTCCCGGCTGGCACCGGCGACGAGAACTACGTGGGATCGGCCGCCAAGACCATCGAAGGAACACGCCTGGTGATGGAGCGCTTCCCCCGGTGCCAAAGCACCCTGGGCGTGTCCAATGTGAGCTTTGGATTGCCGCCTGCGGGTCGCGAGGTGCTGAACTCCGTGTTCCTGTACCACAACACCCGCGCGGGCCTGACCAGCGCGATCGTCAACGCGGAAAAACTGGTGCGCTTCGCCCAGATCCCCCAAGAAGAAAAGGATCTCTGCGACGACGTGATCTGGAACCGCGGGACGGATCCTGTCGCCGCGTTCGCCGCGCACTTTCGCGAAAAGAAGGTGGTCGCCGCCGTCGCGACGGAGACCCTCCCGCCGGACAAGTACGTGGCCAACTGCATCCTGACCGGCTCCAAGGATGGACTGGTGGCTGCGTTGGACAAGCTGTTGGAGGCGGGTGCGAACCCGTTGGATCTGGTCAATGGCCCCCTCATGGAGGGAATGGCCGAGGTGGGCCGCCTGTTCAATCGCAACGAACTCATCGTGGCGGAAGTGCTGCAAAGCGCCGAGGCGATGAAGTCCGCCGTGGCGCACCTGGAGCCCAAGATGGCCAAGGGCGACGTCTCCACGCGCGGAGTCCTGTTGCTGGCCACCGTGAAGGGAGACGTCCACGACATCGGCAAGAACCTGGTGGAAATCATCCTGGGCAACAACGGATTCAAGGTGGTGAACCTGGGCATCAAGGTGCCGCCGGATCGCCTCGTTGCCGCCGCCAAGGAACACAATCCGGACTTGATCGGACTTTCCGGATTGCTCGTGAAGAGTGCCCATGAAATGGTCACGGCCGCGCGGGATCTGCGCGATGCGGGCGTGAACGCTCCCATCCTGGTGGGTGGCGCCGCGCTGTCCAACAACTTCACCGTCAAGAACATCGCCAGCCAGTACGATGGCGCCGTGTTGTACTGCAAGGACGCCATGACGGGACTGGACGTGGCCAACCATCTGACCGACAAGCTGCTCGCTCGTGGATTCCTGGACGCGCATCGCCGGATGGAACAGGATCTGTTGTCGGGAAATGACGTCAAGGTGGTGGATGCCCCCGAGGCAGCCCCCAAGGAAAAGCTCGTGTTGGAGCGCGACAACGACCTGTTCGCGCCACCCACTCTGGATCGGGTGGAATGGACGCGCCAGCTGCCCGAGATCTGGAAATACCTCAATCCGGCCATGCTCTACGGAAAGCATCTGGGATTGAAGGGCCAGGTGGAAAGGCTCTGGGCGGAGAAGGACGCCAAGGCTCTGGAGCTGCGCGAGTTCGTGGAAGCCCTCAAGCTGGAGGCCATCGAGAAGGGATGGATCGTGCCCAAGGGAGTCTACCGCTTCTTCCAGGCGCGATCGGAAGGCGACACGATCCGTCTGCTCCAGGCTGGCGCAGAGGCGGGATCCTTCACGTTCCCGCGCCAATCGGATGGCTGGAACCTGTGCTTGTCGGATTTTGTCCACCCTTCCAAGCCCGACCATGTGGCGCTGTTTTGCGTCACGGCAGGCCGAGCGGTCTCGCCGGCGGTGGAGGAACTGAAGGCCAAGGGGGAATTCCTCAAGGCCCACGCCCTGGCGGCGCTGGCTCTGGAAACCGCCGAGGCGCTCGCGGAACTCTGCCATCGGCATCTGCGGCTGTCGTGGGGCTTCGCGGATGCGGCGGATCTTTCCGTGTCCGACATCTTCAAGGCCAAATACCGCGGCATCCGGGTGAGCTTCGGCTACCCGGCCTGCCCACGCCTGGAAGACCAGCGGATCCTGTTCAAGCTGCTGGATCCTTCGACGATCGGAGTGGATCTCACCGAAGGCTTCATGATGGAGCCGGAGGCCTCGGTGTCGGCGCTGGTGTTCCACCATCCGCAAGGCCGCTACTTCAGCATTTCCTCGGCTGACTTGGATGCGTTCGAAGCCAAGCTCGCCGGTGGTGCGGGAGTCGTTTGATGGCCAAGCGCAAGCCGGAATCCTCGGGACTTTCCGCCGAGCTCGAACCCGCCCTGGCGACGGTGCGCTCGCCCAAGTGGTTGCGCAGGATCGCCATGGGAATGGTTCTCCTGGGCGTGTTCGGGCTTCTGAGCTCCATTCCGGTCTTTCGTGCGACCTGGGGAGACCAGCCCATCCAACGCGCATTGCCCGCCTTGTACTTCTACCTGACCACCATGATCTGGATTTTCGGATCAGGGCTGATCCTTGGATTTCTGGCGGAAGCCGCGCGCAACGGGGAAACTTGGTCTTCCGCCTTCGCACGGGGGATCGCCAATTTCCTGGTGGCAGGGGGCGTGCTTGCAGGAGCCCTGATGTGGTCCAATCCGGCCTCTTGGGTGTTCCTGGCGCTGGCCCTGGCGGCGCGATGGTGCGCCCGTCCGCCCGCGGCCTAGTCCTTTTTGCGGAACAGATCGGCCATCGCTTCCAGATCCGGTCTGGCGGCGGCGGCGGCGCGGAGGTTCTCTTCCTGGATGCGCTTGTAGACCTCTTCGCGGTAGACCGGCACCGAGGCGGGCGCCTGGATGCCGATGCGACAGGTTTTGGCGTCCACCTCCACGATGGTGATCACGATCCCATCGCCGATGTGGATCGCTTCCCCGGGTTTGCGCGTGAGGACGAGCATCAGGAAAGGATTCCGACGGAGGTGGTCCAGCGAGGGTCGTCCACCAGGATCTGCTTGCCCAGGCGGGTGCGGATGTTGATGAACAACGGTCCGGCGAGGTTGGCCGTGGAAAGGCGCATGTCGGGCTGGACGGTGACGATGCTGTAGAGCAGGAGCTCCTTGGGGTCCTGCACATCCAAGCCGCGGATTTCGGAGCTGGCGATCACAGGGTCGTAGTCGGGCCGGAAGATCAACGGGTTGATCAGGACGAACTGGACCGGAGGCCCGACCACCGACGCCATCCAGTGGAAAGGCTCGTGTTCGGGCTTGGTGAAGATCACGTATTCCTTGGTGGCCTCGAAACCGGGCATGCCTTGGGCGAACGTGATCACGTCCTCCCGCTGGTAGTTCAGTTGCTCGATCCGATGCTCCATGGGCGGAGTGTACCACCAGAATTCGTCGTGTGCCAGTCCCGGAACCCACCCACCACCGACGACAGCAAGCCGATCGCCTCGTGCATCGCACCGGGGTCTTGGGAGGAGACCTTCACGAGGATGTGGGCGCACAGCTCCGACAGATCCTTCCCGATGCCGGGCTCCTCGGTGCGGCAGCATTGCCTGGCCAGCGAAAGCAGCTTGCGCAACCGATCCAGATCGCCGGTTGTTTTGGTGCACAGGGTGATCGCCTCCCGCAGCGCCGCCTCCAGGCATTTGCGCACCAGATCGATCGGTCCTGCCGTCAGGACCGCGCCTCGCCGGTAGGCATCGGCTCCCAGGCTCACGATGGGTCCAACAATCCCACCAGCAGGCGGCGATCGATGCCTTGGAACTGGGATTCCAATCCGGCTCTTCCCGTCTTGGAAAGAGACTCGCAAATGCGTTCGCAATGTTGGAATGGATCTTCCAGCAGATGCAAGCCAGAAGCGGAATCGCTCGCGTGGTGGTCGTATTCGTCGGTTTTCGAAGAGGGATTGTGCGGGGAATTGTCACCTCCGCCTCCACCTCCTCCTCCCCCCAGCAAGGCATCGCCGGAGGCGAATTGGGAATTGTCTTCCTGCCGACGCACCACCATGTCGGGGGATTCGGTCTGGTCGCGCACGCGCAGCGCCTTCTCCACGACCGCGGCCCCGAGACGTTGCTGGAATTCCCCGCCATCGCGCCGGGATTGGTTCAGGATCTGGGCGGCGTGATCCGCCTGCACCACGACTTGGCGCAGATTCGCTCCTTGAAGATTCGGCGCGTCAATCCCCATGAAAAGGAAATAGGCTCTGGGATCTGCGATGGCAATCGCATTTTTCTTTTCCGATGGAAATTCATTCGACCGATCACCGGAAACGCGCTGCGAAGTTGGTGGGGCGCGTGTTGGATCGGGAGTTTCCGGATCCTCCGGTTCCGCTCGACCACACCGATGGCTTCACCCTGTTGGTGGCGGTGGTGCTGTCCGCCCAATGCACCGATGTGCGGGTCAACCAGGTGACGCCGGTCTTGTTTTCGCATCTGGGCGACACGCCGGAACTCTTGGCGCAGGCGTCGGTGGAGGATATCCGCGAGATCATCCGTCCTTGCGGCCTTTCGCCGGCCAAAAGCCAGGCCATCCAGGGACTCTCGCGGCTTTTGGTGGATCGGCACGGGGGACAGGTTCCGTCCACCTTTCCCGAGCTCGAAGCCCTACCCGGGGTGGGACACAAGACCGCTTCGGTGGTGATGTCCCAGGTGTTCGGCAAACCCGCCTTGGCGGTGGACACGCACATCCATCGCTGTGCCCGGCGGTGGGGGCTTTCAGACGGTTCTACCGTGGAAAAGACCGAGGCCGATCTCAAGGCGCTGTTTCCCTCGCGGCGTTGGAATCGGCTCCACCTGCAGATCATCCATTTCGCCCGCAGGGACTGTCCCGCTCGTGGGCATGAGCCCCAGGCGTGTCCCGTCTGTTCGGCTCTCGCGGCCAAGGGGTTTCCCGTTTTCGGATGACGCCTAGCGGGTGTGGCACCACAACAGCAGGGTGTTGGACGGGGCGATCTGCATCTTGCCGAAGGGGCATCCCTCGATGGGGAAGAGCCTGTTTTCCAGCGTGTGCAGGCTGGGGGCTTTTGCGAGAGGTTTCCGATCGGAGGGATCCAGCCAGTCCCAGACAACCGCGGCGGTCTTGACAGAATCCGACAGAGAGTCCCTTTTCAGGAAACGCTCCACTTTCACGAAGGCGGCGGAATCGTAGCGGAGGATCGCTTCGAGGCTCCAATCCGTGGGGCCGGGCACGCGGTCGGATCCCGAGCCGAAAACGACGATCCGGTAGCTGGCCGATCGCGGAGACAGGGAATCCCAACGAAGGATGCGCCCCAGACGGGCGAGATCCGTGTGGACGGAATCTGTGTGTGACGGTATTTGTCTATCGCCGCGTTCGCTCCCGCAGCAAGCCAGCAAAGCTCCCGCCGCCAGGATCGCGAAACGACTCGGATGCGCGCGGGTCAAGGGGCGAGAGGCGTGCCGGCCATGCGGCCGACGAGTCGGAGGATGCGATCCGACAGTTCGGAAATGCGAAACGGCTTGGTCAGGATGTCGTCCATGCCGGAATCCATGGTCTTCCGGCGCGTTTCTTCGAAAGCATCGGCCGTCAGGGCGAGGATGGGGGTGTCGTGTCGGATCACCGCGCTATTGGGGTTTCGGATGGCGCGGGCCACCTCGAATCCGTCCATCACGGGCATGTGGATGTCCAGCAGGACCAGGTCGTATCGGAATCGACCCAGCAGATCCAGCGCTTGGCCGCCATCGATCGCCACGTCGAAGGTCGCGTCCAGCTTCTGGAGGACTTGGCTGGCCAACCGGATGTTGGTGCGGTTGTCTTCGGCCAACAGGATGCGCAGACCTGCCAGCGAGAGCGCGGACGTTTTCATGACACGCGTCTGGTCTCCCGAGTCCGGCCCCGCAAGGAGGCTGCTGAGACGAAGCGTGAAAGTCGATCCTTCGCCGGGTTTGCTTTCCAAGGTGAGGTTGCCGCCCATCGCCCTGGCGAGCTGCCGGGAGATGGTCAGCCCGAGGCCGGTTCCGGAGGATCCATGGTTCGGACTGGAGCGATGGAAACGCTCGAACACCATCGTTTGCTCCTGCTGGCTGATGCCAGGGCCGGTATCGCGCACGGAAACGGTCAAATCCACGTTGTTTTCCGACTTGGACCAAGCCGCCTGGATGTCCACCACCCCGGTATCCGTGTACTTGATGGCGTTGCTGACCAGGTTGATCAGGATTTGTTTGCAGCGCGTGCGGTCTCCCAGGATGCGGGGGAAGGAGGGAGCATCGAGCACCAGTCGCAGACCCTTGGCGGTCGCTTGGGGGAGCAGCAAGGCGTGGACTTCTTCCAGGCAGGCCAGCGGATTGAAGCCTTCCCGTTGCAAGGACAGCGAACCGCTTTCCAGTTTGGCCAAGTCGAGGATATCGTTGACCAGATGGGTGAGGTGATCCGCCGACAGCCGGATGGCGCTCATGTTTTCGCGCAATTCTTCCGGGAGCCGGGAATCTTGCAAGGCCAATTCCGCGAACCCTTGCATGGCATTGAGCGGTGTGCGCAGTTCGTGGCTCATGTGCGAGAGGAATTCCCCGCGTGAGCGGGCGGCGGCCTCTGCTGCTTTGCGGTCCGCCAAGGCTTGGGCCAAGGCGCGCGCGTTGGCCTTCTGGTAGTACCCGAGCATGAACAAGCTGGCCAGGATTCCCGTGAGGAGATTGACTTGGTAGTGCCACGGAAAGGCAGCAGTGACCGATTGCCGATCCAAGTGAGGCGTCAGATCCGTATTGTTGACCAGGACCAGCACGATCAGCTCAAGACAGTACCAGACCGCCTGCATCTTGCGGGAGGAGATCAACATGCGGATGGCGAGCGCAAACGGGATGTGGAGCACCCAGGTGTTGTCCACGCCTTGGAAACCGTCGTCGAACAAGGCGAAGGCCATCAGAAAAGCGCCCAGGAACCAATGTTCGATGTGTTTCCAATTTCGCCCAACACAGTAGCGGAGAATTCCGAAGAACACCAGGACCATGGCATTGAGCAGTCGAGACCATACTCCCGAGCCGGCATAGATGGCTTGGGCGGTGAAGAGAACCATCGCCACCAGGGCGATCTCGGTCATCCGTGACAGGAGCCATTTCGAGGATGGTTCCGCATCCGGCGAGAGGTCGATGCGCAACGATCCCGAAGCGCTCAGTCGTGATTCGGAGGAATTTCCAGACATCGCTGGTGTTTAAGGTAGGTCCGCGACAGGCGATTTCGCAACAACCTCGGGTTTGGAACGATCGATCGGCGGTTATTTTTCCCGTCGAAGTGGGTTTGATCGGTGCATCAGGACTTCGTCGGACTTCCCGGCGATCCATCACTCCCCCCACCGAGGATCGATGATGGACTGGATTCATGCGTTGCGGATCGACACGGTCGCCCATCTTGCCCGACAGCACGTGGGCACGATCTCGTTCGCCATGGCCACCAGCCTGGTGGTGATCCTCTCCAAACCAGTCAACGCTTTTTTGGCCAAGATCGCCGGCAGCTGGCATTTCGTCTTTCGCACCACGCTGTACGTGCTGGTGTTCACGGTGGGTTACGCCAGCCTCAGCTTCTGGAGCGAGAAGCTCCTGCGCCAGTTCCTCAGCGATCAGAAGCCCATTCCGCTGTTGGTCTTGACCGTGGCGGCCTTTCTCAGTTTCGGCATCTGGTCGAGCAAGGCGAAGAACATCAAATGAAAGTGGCCATCCTGGGTGCGGGCGCGGTGGGCGGGTATTATGGCGGAAGGCTCGCCCAGGCCGGGCACAATGTGCGGTTCCTGTACCATTCCGAACTCGAGGCGGTCCGCGCCAACGGTCTTCGCATCGAAAGCGTTGACGGATCTTGGCAAGGCCCGGTGCAGGCATTCGGCAAGGCCGAGGAAATCGGACCGTGCGACGCCGTGGTGGTGGCGTTCAAATCCGCCCAGGCCGAGCTGTTCCCCCGCATTCTTCCCGCCGTGCTGGCACCGGACGGCTTCGTGGTCTGCCTCATGAACGGCCTGGGGCACGAGGAAATGCTGGCCCGGGTGGTGGGGCATTCGCGGGTCGTCGCCGGAGCGGCCTTCATCTGCGCCGAGCGGGGCGAACCGGGGGTGGTCCACCATTACGCGGTGGGCGGGCTTTCGATGGGGCCGTATTTCGAGGAAGGCCGCGACGCGGCGATGGACTTTTGTCAGAAAATGTCCGGGTTGTTCGAGGGGGCCGAGGTTCCCTGCAAGGCGCTTTCCGACGGACCCGGCATCAAGTGGGGAAAGCTCGTCTGGAACGTGCCCTTTTCGGGATTGTCCGTCTGGGCGGGAGGGATCACCACCGATCGGATCGTCTCCGATCCGTCGCTTCGCGCCTTCGCGCAGGATCTGATGCAGGAAGTGCTGCTGGCGGCAGGGGCCTGCGGGGTGGAGCTGGATCCGCGCGCACCGGGCCGCAACCTGAAGCAGACCGAAGGCATGGGGGCCTACCGACCCTCCATGCTGGTGGATTTCCTGGCGGGCCGACCCATCGAATGGGAGGCGATCGTCGCCGAACCGTTGCGCCGGGGAGAAGCCGCAGGAGCGAGCCTGCCCCGGATGCGCGAGCTCCTGGAAGGGATCCGCGCGCGCCTGTGAGCTAGTCGCTCCAGGTGGTCTTGAGCTGGAGGGCGACGAGTTTCTCCGGCCAGGAAAGCGGTGCCCAGCAGGCGGTGTCGGCGAGCATCGCGGAAAAGGCGGGACGGTCGCCGGCGCGCCACAGCACGGAAAAGACTTCCGGGAAGAGTCGCGTGTCGGCTCTCACGGCGGGGATCATCCGGCGCGCGATGGCCTCGGCCGAATCATGGTTGCCCGCGAGCAGGGAGAATCGCAACGACATGCGCAGGCGGTCGTTTTCCGGCAGGTCGAGCGAGTTCCACACGGCGGCTTCCAGGTCGGAGATGGCGGTTTCGCGCAGCGACCATGCGGCCCAGGCGGGAAAGGGCACCAGCGAATCCAGCATCCGCAGCTCTCGGGAGGTCACCGGTTCTCCGCTCTGGGCGTGGGCACGGGCCACGGCGCGGAAGACCCCCCGGTTGACGGAATCCGTCATACGGTACCATCGTTCGTCCCACCATCCGTTGAGCGTATCCCAGCCGACCGGATCCATGGCCAGGAACCAGCCGGCGCGACGTGGAGCCAGCAATCCAGGGAGCGTCACGCGGCTCTTCTGGTAGAAGGCGTCCTCGGCTTGGGCGTCCACGATGGGTTGGTAGTCGGAATTTGCCACCACGTCCTTCACCAGCAGATCGATCATGCGGGGCGTGACCGCGGGAGCGCTCGCGACCTCGCCTGGAGTGAGGTTTTCGGCCGAGAGGTCGGAAAACGGCGTGCCCACCGAAAGCCGGGTCGAATCGGGGACGGGGAGGTGGTCGCCGGCCAGAAGCAGGATGTCGGCGGAGGTGCCCGGAATCGGGTGGAGGGCGACCTTGGGGAAACTCGTGCGCATCGCCGAAAGGATGGACAGGAACAGTTCGTCCCGGAATTCGTAGCTCTGCAGCCACTGGGCGAGCGCTCCGTCCGGGGCGAGATGGCGTTTGAGGTCGCGGTAGAATTCCTTGGTGAACAAGCTGGAGACGCCGGACACCCAGGGGTTGGAGGGTTCCGACACCACCAGGTCCCAGGTGCCGCCGTGGGTCGCGAAGAACGTGCGGGCATCCTCCGCCCAAAAACGCATGCGCGGATCGGTGAAGATCCGCCCGTTGCGGGCCTCGAAATACCGCGACATCGTGAACACGGCGGGCTCGATCTCCACGACATCCAGACTCACCAGATACGGATCTCCCAGCAGATAATGGGCGGTCATGCCGGAACCCAGGCCGATCAGCACGGCGCGGTAAGGACGCTTTCGGGTGGACATGGGGGTCCAGGCCAGGGTGCCCTGCGTGAGGTTGTCGCCCGCTCCGGGTTTGCCCACCAGCGAAAGCGAGGCGTCGGGTTTGCCGTTGTTGCGCAGGATGGCGTAGCCGTTGGGGCGAAGGTGGACAGAAACCGTCATGGCCGATCCATCCATCCGGTGCACGACCTGCGGCTCCAGGATGCGTCGCTGCCCGATGTGGGCGCGGAAGCTTCCGCGGGTCATCACGTCCGATTTGAGCGGAATCCATGCGGCGCCCAAAAGAATCGCCGCCGCCGCGAACACCGCCACGGCCTCCTTGATCCTTCGTTGGGACCCTCGCAGGAGCCAGAGCCCGAGTCCCGCATCCAACACCGCCCCGATCACCAACACCCATTTCAGGCCCACCAGCGGCATCAAGACCAGGCTTCCGCCCAAGGCCCCCAGCAGGCTTCCCAAGGTGTTCCAGGCCCAGACCTTCCCCAGCCCTTCTTCGCGTCCAGTCTCCCGGATGTGCCAGGACGTCAAAAGCGGCAGGGTGGTTCCGGCGAAGAACGCCGCAGGGCCCATCATCAGAAAGGCGCTGGCGAACTTGAACAATTGCGCGAACGGGAATGCCTCCTCCGTGGCGCGTAGAACCAGGTTCATCTCGTTGCGCGCCAGGAAGAACACCTGGTAGCCCAAGAGCGAAGAGGCCGCGCAGGCGGCCATGGCCAACTGCATCACGGCCAGGCGTCGGCGGGGCTCGGGGCGGTCCAAACGCTTGCGGATCCACCAACCACCCAAAGCCAGTCCGGACAGGAAGGCCGCCAACATGATATCGAAGCTGTGCGTGCTCGAACCCAGTTGGAGGGCGAGCATGCGGATCCAGCCGATTTCGTAGAGGAAAGACGAGAACCCCGTGAAGAAGGCCACGGTGGCGACGATCCCAAGTCCAGGGCCGGTTTCCCGCTTGGTGGTGGGAGCGGGTTCGATCGAGACGGGACCAGGATCGCGGGGGGAGAGCAGCAGGAAATACGCGGCGATGGTGAAATTCAGAACGGCGGCAAATTGCAGGCCGCCCTGCAGGCCCAGGCGCGGCACGAGCACGAAGGAATTCAAGAGGCAGCCCATGGCTCCACCCAGGGAGTTGGCGAAGTACAGTCCGCCCAGGCCTTGGTGTCCTTGGTCGGGGATGCGGCGCAGCAGTCCTGCCGCCACCAGGGGGAAGGTGGCCCCCAAAAGCACGGCCAGCGGCATGGTCAGCAGGATTCCCACCGAGGCCACGATCGTGCGCGCCAAGGTTTCGCCTTGGCCTTCCAGCACCCCGGAACCCCAGAGCCAACCGGAGGCCAGCTCGAAGATCGGATGGTACAGCAAGGCGCCGAGCCCGACGCAAAGTTCGACGATCCCGTAGGCGAGCCAGGGGCGGCGCAGCCGGTCCACCATCTTGCCGGAGATGTGGCTGCCCAGGGCCAGGCCACCCATGAACACGCACATGGACAGAACTTGTCCATAAGTGGCGTGGCCCACCAGGAGCTTGAGGTAGCTCGCCCAGATGGATTCGTAGATGAGGCCCGCCAGGCCTGAAACGGCGAAGAACACGAAGACGGTCGGCATGGAATGTCCTAACTAGTGGTCAATCGATCTGGAAATTCAACAGCATCCGGGCATCCACCACCCGCACGACGACGATTTCGGATCCATCGATGCGATACAGAATGCGCAGGTTCTCAAAGAGGATCTCGCGCCATCTACGGATGCCTTCGTCCAGGAATTCCGGGATGATCCGGCCTGATTCCGGGAAGGATTCCAGGCGCTCCAATGCGACCGGTATCTCCCGGGCAAAGCGCGATGCGGCGGCAGGACTCTGGGTTTGCAGATATTCCAGAATCGCCGAAAGGTCTTCCCATGCCTTGGGCGAAAACACCACCCTATGGGGCATCGGCCTTGTTTCCCAGACGATTGCGGATCTCGGCCAGCGAGAGGATGCCACCCGTGCGGATGGACTCCTCGCCTTCCGCCAACAGCTTGAGCAATTGGATCTTGCGCTGTTGGGATTCCCAATCCTCGATGGACATGAGGACACCGGTGGCCCTGCCATTTTGTGTCACGATGGTGGGCCGATGGTTTTCCCGCGACCGATCCAACATTTCGGCGAACTGGGCTTTCACCTGGGAGATCGGCGCGATGTCTTCGCTGGCGTGGAGGATCATGACCGAATTCTAACCAAATTCGGTTCTCATGGCAATGCCCCCTTTGAAGGGACGCCCTGCCCTTGTAGAGCACCTATTGTAGAGACGCCCCGCCGGGGCGTCTCTACAATAGGGGCTCTACAATAGGGGACGGGGCATGGTCAGCCGACCCAGTGCGGGCATCCGGATCGAGGATGGGAGGACGGCGGGATTGGCCATCCGGGATTCTCGTGCCAGGGTGTACGACTTCCGGTTGGCTCTGCGGAAATCGGAGAACCACTCCACGCCATCCGGGCAGGTGGCGGGATTGAAATGGCTCACCCCGCCGTGGTGGGAGGTGTCGGAGCTGGAAAAGCTCACGTCGCTCAGATAGAGCAAGCTGGGCTCGGGCCGAACCTGCTTGCGGGTCACGATTTCCCTGGTCTTGCGGCCGGTTTCTGTCACCGTGGTGTCGTCGAGCTTTCGCATGTCGATTTCGTACCAGGTCGATTCCGCCGTCGCACCCGGCAGTCCACCGGTCCACTGCAGAAGGATCAGATCGGCCCACGAAGGGATCGATCGATTGGAGGAGGAGATCCGGCCGTCCTGGAAGGTCACCAGGATCTCCTGGAGTTGGGAAAATTGGAGCTTGGTTTGATTCCATACCTGCAAGATGGAGAGGCTGTCTCCTGATCCCGCCGGCAATGGGCGAAGCGGCCGATCTCGCATTCCCACCATCCGGAAGGTGCCATCGAGAGTGGATTGGTTGATGCCGGAAACCCGTGAATAGATCCACTCGGTGAGGTAGGGGATCGAATCGAGGTTTGTGTACGACGTGTCCTGCCAGAGACTCAGCACCAAGCTGTCTTGGCGGAAGGACCAGGCGAGGCTGTCGAAGGCGATGAGGGTGTCGTGGCTGGTGAACAGGCTGTCGCGCTTTCCCGTGGAGGAATACAGGCAATAGCGACTTTCCACCACGGAGTCGCGGGGCAGAAATTGGGCGACCAGCCGATTCCCCGTAACCTCGTAGGTGCCGTGGATGGTTTCCTTCTGCTTGTCCACTACCCGTTGGAAAATCGGTCCCTTGAGCGAATCTCCCTTATCTGTGGAATCCTGGGGTTCCGAGGAGGTGATGGTCCGGGAAAGCTGGCAGGACGATGCGCCCCACAGGGCGATTGCCGTGCACGCGACCGACAGGATCTTCAATCCGTGTTTCCCAGCGAGCATCTTCGGGCCTCCTTTGACGAAACGGCAAGGATCGATGGATCGGGCGACCCTGCCAAAGCGTAGCAACCAAGGCGTTGCCATGTGGAAACGGCAAATGAAAAAGCCCCGCCCGGCATCTGCCGGACGGGGCTGGGATCCGTCTTGCCAGGAGCAGATTCCTACCGTGGGGTAGGAATCTGCATCGTGCCGAAGAGTGCACGTGGATCCCACGACGATTCCATCCGGGAATCCTTACGGGATGACGCGCTGGATTGCCGAGCATTGAGGGGGGACTTCCGGTTCTCGTCTCGGAATTTCCAGAACCAATCCACCCCATCTGGGCAAGAGGTCGGGGCGGTGTGCTTTGTTCCACTGTGGTGGGACGTGTCCGAGCTGGAAAAGCTCTCGTCTCCCCAGATCAGGGCGCCTGGTTCGACACGGACCAACCGACGTGTCACCACTTCGCCGGTTTTGCGGCCAGTTTCCGTCACGGTGTTGCCGTCGATCTTCTTGATGGTGATATCGTAGCGGGTGGAGTCGACCTGATAACTCAAAGGAAAATC
This sequence comes from Fibrobacterota bacterium, assembly GCA_016699655.1. GTDB lineage: Bacteria > Fibrobacterota > Fibrobacteria > UBA5070 > UBA5070 > UBA5070. Next base: position 5,058,380 of record CP064986.1, on the reverse strand, counting down.
GCCGTTCCATTTCATGACTTCAAAATCAGCCCAGGTAGCGAGAGCACGAGCGGTTGCGGTCAGTTTCCCATCCTGAAACGACAGTAAATTCTCCTGGAGTTTCTGGTACGTTTTGGTAAACAAGGTGTCCATGCGTGCGAGCATAGCGCTATCGGCAGATCCAGGAGGAAGAGGCTGGAGCAGTCGTTGGCGCAGTCGAACTTCCCTGTAGGTTCCGTTCAAGGTCTGGCTTGTTCCCGATGTTCTCAAATAGATCTGTTCCCTGATATATGGAACGGAATCCCCAGCGGTATAGGATGTGTCGCCCCACCAGCTCAGGATCAGGCTGTCGCTTCGGAACGACCACACGAGTGTGTCGTTTGCGCGGATCGGATACTCGTACGTGACTAGGCTATCCGCTTTGCCAGATTGCGAGTACTGGCAGTAGCTGGATTTGCTCACGGAGTCCCGGGGCGACGATTGGGTAATCAGGCGATTTGCTTGAGTCTGGTATGTGCCGTAGGTGGTTACCATGCCGGGGCTGTTGATGGAACCGAACACTGGCGGGGTCGCGGGATCCTCCGGGGTGGGGGATGTGATCGTCCGGGACAGCTGGCAGGACGTCGCGCCGAGACCAGCTATGAAACAGGAAGCAAGCAAGAGCGCACGCGATGTCAATTTCTGCTTGAACATGGTCGGATTTTTTCCGGGGTGTTGGTGGGTGGGGAATGATCTGTCCCGAAAATTACATCCGGTTGCCCATCCACCAATGGGAATCAAAAAGCCCCGCCCGGCAGATGCCGGACGGGGCCCATCGAATCAACCACAGATAGGGACGCAAAATTTTGCGTCCCTTCGGGTTTATTTCTTCTTGCCAGCCTTCTTCACGGCCTTCTTGGCGACGGGCTTGGCCTTGGGGGCTGCCTTCTTCGCCGGGGCGGCCTTGACGGGTGCCTTGGCGGCAACCTTCTTGGCAGCGGGCTTCGCAACGACCTTGACGGCCTTGGCAGGAGCCTTGGCGGCGACCTTCTTGGCAGCAGGCTTGGCAGCCTTCGCAGGAGCCTTCTTCGCAACCGGCGCCTTCACGGCGGCAGCGGCGGCCTTGGCCTTCTTCTGCTCGGCCAGTCCAGCCTGGCCAGCGGCGAGGCGAGCGACCGGCACGCGGTAAGGCGAGCAGGACACGTAGGCCAAGCCGATGTCGTGGCAGAATTTGACAGAGGAGGGCTCGCCGCCGTGTTCGCCGCAGATGCCCAGCTTGATCTCGGGACGGGTCTCGCGACCGCCCTCGATGGCCAGCTTCATCAGACGGCCAACGCCAGCCTGGTCGATGGTCGCGAAGGGGTTGGCCTTCGTGATTTCGATCTTGTTGTAGAACGGCAGGAACTTGCCCGAGTCGTCACGGCTCATGCCCAGAGTGGTCTGGGTGAGGTCGTTGGTACCGAACGAGAAGAACTGCGCGTGCTTGGCGATTTCCGACGCGGTCAGAGCGGCGCGCGGGATTTCGATCATGGTGCCGACCATGTAGCTGAGCTTGGTCTTTGCGGCCTTGAACTCTTCGGCAGCCACGCGATGCACGATGGCCAACTGGAGCTCCAGTTCCTTGTCGAAACCGACCAGAGGAATCATGATTTCCGGAACGACCTTCTTGCCGGTCTTCTTCGCGACAGCCAGGGCTGCGCGGAAGATGGCGCGGGACTGCATCTCGGAGATCTCGGGGTACACGATTCCCAGGCGGCAGCCGCGATGGCCGAGCATGGGGTTGGATTCGTGCAACGAGTGGCCCAGAGCTTCGATGCGTTCCAGCGACACGCCCAGCTTCTTGGCGAGGTCGAGCTTCTGCTCCTTGGAGGCCGGGAGGAATTCGTGCAGGGGCGGATCGAGGTAGCGCACCGTGACCGGCTTGCCGGCCATGGCTTCGAACAGGCCTTCGAAGTCCTTCTGCTGGATGGGCAGAAGCTTCTCCAACGCGCCGGTGAAGTGCGCGATGGCGTCCTTGTATTCCACGGCCAAGGCCTTGATGCGGTCTTCGTCGGTGGCTTCGGAAACCAGTTCCTTGTACTTGGCGTGCTCTTCGGCGAACAGGATCATTTCGCGGACCGAGTCGATGCGGTCTCCGTCGAAGAACATGTGTTCGGTGCGGCAAAGGCCCACGCCCTCGGCGCCGAACGACACGGCGACGGTGGCCTGGTCGGGCTGGTCGGCGTTGGTGCGGATGCCGAGCTTGCGGTACTTGTCGGACAGCTTCATGACGAAGTCGTAGTACTGGAACAGCTTGGAGTTCTTGGGATCCAAGGTCTTGGTGACCAGGACCTGCAAGAGCTCGGAGGGCGAGGTCTTGATGAGACCTGAGAACACTTCACCAGTCGATCCGTTGATCGAGATGGATTCGCCTTCCTTCAGGGTCTTGGAGCCAACCGTGAGGGTGCCCTTCTCGTAGTCGATTTCGACTTCGCCGGCGCCAGCCACGCAAACCTTGCCCATCTGGCGAGCCACGAGGGCCGCGTGGGAGGACACGCCGCCGCGAGCGGTGAGAATGCCCTGCGAGGCGATCATGCCGCGGAGGTCTTCCGGAGAGGTCTCGATGCGAGCCAGCACCACGTTCTTGCCGGTGGCGGCGACTTCTTCGGCCTTGACAGCCGAGAAGACGAGCACGCCGGAAGCGGCGCCAGGACCAGCGGGCAGGCCGACGGTCATGAGGGCGCCGTTGGTCTGGGCGGCCTTGAAGGCGGCGGTGTCAAAAATTGGCTGGAGGAGCTGGTTGAGGGCTTCCGGATCGCCGGATTCCACGGCGCGCTCGGGGCTCATCAAGCCTTCCTTGACCATGTCGTGCGCGATCTTCACGTAGGCCAGGGCGGTGCGCTTGGCGTTACGGGTCTGCAGCATGAACAAGCGCTTGTTCTCGATGGTGAATTCGATGTCCTGGACATCGCCGAATTCCTTCTCGAGCTTCTTGCGGACGGCTTCCAATTCCTTGTAGGAAGGAGCCCAGTTGGGGTCCTTCGCCATGTCGGCGATCTTCAGCGGAGTGCGCACGCCGGCCACGACGTCTTCGCCCTGGGCGTTGACGAGGTATTCGCCGTAGAAGATGTTCTCGCCGGTGGCTGGGTCGCGGGTGAACGCGACGCCGGTGGCGGAGTTCTCGCCCATGTTGCCGAACACCATGGCCTGCACGTTGACAGCGGTGCCCCAGGCGGCGGGGATGTTGTACTTGTTGCGGTAGATGATCGCGCGTTCGTTCATCCAGGACTTGAACACGGCTTCGATCGCGCCCTGCATCTGCTCGCGGGGGTCGGTCGGGAAGTTCTTGCCGGTGGCCTTCTTGACCATGGCCTTGTAGCTGGCGATCACGCCCTTGATCTGCTCTTCGGTCATCTCGTTGTCGAACTCGACATGAGCGGCGTGCTTGGCAGCGTGCAAGATCGCTTCGAAAGGATCTTCTTCGTTCTCGTGCTTCTTCTGCACGCCCATCACCACGTCGCCGTACATCTGCACGAAGCGGCGGTAGCAGTCGTAGGCGAAGCGACCGTTGCCGGTGGCGGCCTTGAGAGCTTCCACGGTCTCGTCGTTGAGGCCGAGGTTCAAGATGGTGTCCATCATGCCGGGCATGGATTCGCGGGCGCCCGAGCGCACGGCCACCAGCAAGGGGAACTTCTTGTCGCCGAACTTCTTGCCCAAAGCTTTTTCCAGCTTGGTGACGGCGGCGTCGATCTGCGGCTGGACTTCCTTGGGGAACTTCTTGCCGTTTTCGTAGTACTCCACGCACACTTCGGTGGAGATGGTGAAGCCGGGGGGGACGTTGAAGCCGCGACGGGCCATTTCGGCCAGATTCGCGCCCTTGCCGCCCAGAAGGTTCTTCTGGGTGCCGTTGCCTTCGGAGGCGTTCGCTCCGAAGAAATAGACGTACTTGTTAGCCATGCGTTCCTCGTTGTGGGATCGATGTGGGCCACGGCCTCGATTCCCGACGGCGCGATTGATTTCGTCGTCGGATGGCCTGTAGCGACAGCGGGGCAAATATATCTCTGGGATTCGCATCTCTGCCAATGTCGAGTGCATTTTCCGCCGCGTATTGAACTTCCGTTGCGACGATGGCGACACATGGCTCGTTGTTCATCGACTGAACGCCTTCAGATGCTAGGTTTCAGCTCGAATCCGCCAATCCAGGGAATCTGCCATGATCGGTCCAATGCTGCTTGTCTTCGCGATTTCCACGGCACCTTGCGCGCCGATCGCATCATTGCCCGCCTTTCGCGCCAATCAAGCCGATTACCAAGCGGGCTTGCCCATCGATCTGGTCGTTGGCCGGACACCCAAGGGGTCGTTTCCCACCGGGGCCTGGACCCTCAAGGAGGCCGATCGGGGCAAGGTGGTGGCCACGGGAGTGTTCGCCGCTGCGCACGGTTGGAACGCGCTCCACGATTCGGCCGTGGTGGTGAGTCTTCCCTCGAGCCTGCCTGGTGGCACCTACGGACTGGAATCGGGCAAGACGAGATTGGGCAATTTCCGGGTCTCCGCGACGACCGACCGCCAATTGTTCCGAACGACGATGAAGGCTTTCTACCACAACCGCTCAGGGTCCGGCACGAGCTTTGAATTTGCAGGAAGCTGGGCACGACCTGCCGGGCATCCGGACACCTTGGTGAAGCGGCATTCCTCCACGGGTCAGAATGGAACGCTTTCCAGCCCCAAAGGCTGGTACGATGCGGGTGACTACGGCAAGTACATCGTCAATTCCGGGATCACCTGCTGGACCCTCCTGGATCTGGCCGAATCCCATCCGGCAGTCTTCGATACCCTTTCCTGGCCGATCCCTGCCGGGAGCGAGCCTCCGTTGCTTTGCGAAGCGCGATGGAATCTCGATTGGATGCTCTCGATGCAGGATGCGGATGGAGGGGTCTACCACAAACTGACCACGCTCAAATTCGACGCGATGACCGAACAACCCCACCAGGATCTTGCCGATCGCTACGTGGTGATGAAGACCACCGCCGCCACCTTGGATTTCGCATCGGTGTTCTTCAAGGCTTCCAGGGTGTTCGCCAAACGGGATTCCGCCTACGCCGCGCGTTGCGCGAGCGCGGCCGAGCGGGCCTGGGCGTGGTCGGTGGCGCATCCGGCCACGGTCTACCACCAGCCGCCGGATGTCAAGACCGGCAAATACGAAGACACGGTCCTGACCGACGAGCGCCTTCTGGCCGCGGTGGAACGGCGCATCCAAGGCGGAGATGACAATTTCTGGATGCCATTTCGAGGTCTGTTGGACCAGTCCCGCAACGAGGCTTCCTGGCAGGATGTCGGGGCGCTGGCGCTTTATGCCATCCTGGCGCATCCCCGGATCTTCGCGAAGGACACCGCCATCGCCTCCGCTCGCCTGCTGGAGCGTGCCCGCGTGCTGCGCGACCGGTCGGCAACCACAGCCTACGGTGTTTCCATCGATTCCTCGGAATTCGTCTGGGGTTCCAACGCGGTGCTGGCCAACCAGGGCATCCATCTGCTCCAGGCCTTCCGACGCAGCGGAGATTCCGGCTTCCTGGCCGCGGCGCGGCGCGATCTGGGGTACCTCTTGGGCGCCAATCCGTTCGACTCGAGCTTCGTGACGGGCGTAGGCCTCAGGCCTGCGCGCCATCCCCACCACCGGCCATCTGCTGCGGACACCGTGTTGGAGCCCGTACCAGGGTTCCTTGTGGGGGGAGGACATCTGGGCGGGCAGGACGCCGGGGCCAATCCCTGGCAGTGCAAGGACTACCGGGTGGGAGGTGCTCCGGCCCTTTCCTGGACCGACCAACAATGCTCCTACGCGACCAACGAGGTGGCCATCAACTGGAACGCCGCCTTGGTCGGGTTGGTGGGAGGGTTCATCGCCCTCCGGGAATGCCCCGGAGGATGCTACTCTGTAGGACGATGACCGACGTTCCCACCGAACAACGCACCCGCCTATCCGTGGTCGTGCATCTGCACGATCCCGGATTTCTGGCCGACGACGAAATTCGTCGGCTGTCGCTCGCCCCTTTGGAAACCCTGGTCGGGATCCTCCAGAGGCATCTGGATGTCCGGTTCGCCCTCTATCTGCCGGGCCGTGTGCTGGAAAGCGCCGCGCGATCGGCCCCCAAGATCCTGGACGTGCTGCGTCAGGCCGGCAATTCGGGCAGGATCGAGTGGCTGGGTGGAGGCTTCCATGACCCGCTGTTTTCCCAAATTCCAGATTCCTCCCGGCGCTCCCAAATCCAGATGCATGCGGGGGCCTTGCGTCAGCACGTGGGCGGCGAGCCGCGTGGCGCCTGGCTTCCGGGGTTCGTGTGGGATCCCAGCTTGGTGTCGGGATTTCTGCAATCGGGATTTTCCTACACGGTTTTGAAAGACCACCAGATCCCCACGGCCGAGGAGGCCGCCCGGTTGGGGTGGTATCTCACTGAGGAACTTGGTGTTCCCTTTCGGCTGTTGGCCTCCCGCGAATCGCTGGGCGCCTTGTTCCGGGCTGGAGCGGTGGAAGAAATGTTGCGGCTGGCATCGGTTCCCATCGGCGAGGGGAAAGAGCCTGCCGGGGGGCTCATCGATGTCCCTCTCTTGGCGTCCTCCCGGGAGGGGTTCGAGCCCATCCACCTGGAGCGTTTGTCCGCCTTGGCGGCCCTGGTCAGCACCCAAGACAGCGGTTTCGAGCTGGTCCTGCCCGGCGAGGCCATCCGCAAGGGCGAGCCGCTGGGGATCGTCTATCCGCCTCCCTCGGCATCGCGGGCCTACTGCGAACCGGGGCCGGGTGGGGGCGTGCGCGATCTCTTGCGGCGCCAAAGCTGGGCCAATCTCTGCCACAAGCGGATGCTCCACCTGCTGACAAGATCCGAGCAAGTCCCTGGACCCAAGGTACGGGCGTTGGTGGCCGACTCCTTGCTGCAAGCGCAGAACGCGAGCTTCTTCCGCGACGCCGACGAAGCGGGAGGGATTCGGTATCTGCGAGACCGGGTCCGATTGGGCTCGCTGATCTTGGATGCGGAAACCGTTCTGGACCAGACCTTTCCGGACGACTCCGTGCAGGTGGATGCCTTGGACCTGCTGTGCGAAGGCGCGCAGCAGGTGCTCGTGCGCAATTCGCGCGTTTCGCTTCTGGTGGAGCCTCGCCGCGGCGGGCAACTGAGCTCGCTCGATTTCAAGCCGCGCTTGCACGCCTGGGGTTGCGCGCAGGGCCTGCCCGTGCTCTCGGAAAGCTTCCACGAGATCCAAGGGGTCGGCGAGGAAGGGGCTCGCGCGGAGATCGGAGACTTCGCGGGCCGGGCCTTCGATGTCCAATACAAGCGGGTGGGGCAGGATCTTCAGGTGATGCTCAACCGTTCGGCGACCTTGAACCTTGCCGGGGTGGAGCACCCCTTGCAGATGGAAAAGACCTTCACGGTCCGCTCCGGCAAGGCGCAGGTCGCCGTGACCTACAAACTGACCAACACCGGGTCGCATCTGTTGTTGTTCGGCTTCCAGTGCGTTCTGGGCGTCGCGCCGTCCGATGGCGAAGCGGGGGAGCAGCGACATCGGCTCGAGTCCCAAGGCTGGACGGATCTTGTCTCCAGCACCCAGGCGGAATCCGCCAAGGGTTGGGAGATCTCGGATCGTTCGGCGGGCCAGAGTCTGACGTGGGAAGTGGCCAAGGCCGCCAGGATGGATGCCCGCGCGATCATGGCCAGAAGACCCGGGCAGAACGAGCCCGGCCGCCTGGATGGGATGGCCGCGCAGGCGTTCTGGGAGGTGCAATTGCCGCCAGGGGAGTCGTGGTCCTTGATTTCCAGGATCGACCTGGCCACGGAGCGTCGCCGATGACCCCCGAACTGCTGGATTTTTCCCTGTACGAAACCTCCGGATTGCTGGTCATCGCTCCTTCCGGCAGGCTGGATGGGGCGATGGGTCTGGCCTTGCGGGAGAAGGTCCAGACCTTGTCCCCCAATCGGCGTTCGGTGGTTCTGGACCTCCTGCGGGTGGCGGCCGTGACGGACGAAGCGGTGCTGCAGATTTTGTCCTTGGAGTCCGATCTTCGCGGTGCCGGCGCGGAAATGGCCATCCTGTGCACCTCCGAGGAGATCCTCCAGCGCTTGTCGCCTTGGCGGAATCTGTTCAGCGTCCATCCCAGCCTGGCGAGCCTTTTGGCCACGGGCTTCCAGGAGCGCGGCTTCAAGTGGTCGCGGCGCACCGGATTCCGATTGGCGGCCCCGGTGGCGGTCGGGCTCGGGTTGCTGCTGGCCGGATGGATGGGGACCTTGATGGTCCTCGTCATCTGGCAGTTCCGCACGCTCCAGCGCGATGGTGCCGAGCTGGAAAGGCTGCGTGGCGAGCAGGTGCGCGTCGAGAGGGAGATCAAGGAGTATGAAACCAGGCTGAAGCCCCTGGAAGACCTCGGATTGTTGGATGCGCCGGGAAAAGGCTGGAACCGCAGACGCGCGGCGGTGCCTACGGTGGATTCCACCTCGCCGGGGGATGGACCCGCTTCCGGGCCCCAGCCACCTCAGACAAAAACCGCCACAGACTCCATGCCATGAGCCCGGTTTCCTCCCAGCCGCGGGATCCGCGATGAGGCGCACCTGGAGCCTTTCGTTGACTCCCACCTTGGTGGGCGCCGTGGCCCTGGCGGTCCTGTTCCTTGGCGACACGATCCTTTCGATCGGCTTCGGGGCGAAAATCGCCTGGACCCGACGCGAGCAGGCGCGCGTGAACACGCGTCTCGATTCCCTCCAGCGAACCATGGACTCTCTCCAGAGAGTGGATCGTCTGCGCGGTCTGGTGATCCGAGCCTGTTCCGGGAGGATCGATCCCCAGTCCGCGACGGTGTTGGCCCGGGAAATCGATTGGAACGCGCGGCTGTACGATTTCGATCCGTTGCTGATCCTCGCCGTGGTTCTCACGGAGAGCGGAGGTCAGTTCGAGGCTCTGGGGCATCATCCCGGTGGCAAGCTTTCGGGCGCGGTCGGAGTCATGCAGGTCCAGCCCATCACGGCAAGAGCCATGTCGCAGGAGCTGGGATTGGAAGCTCCGGTCGCCGAGGACCTGCTGGACCCTTCGTACAACGTGCGCATGGGCGTGGCGTTCTTGCTCAAGATGATCCACCGCTATGGAGACCTGCGCATGGGGGTCCTCGCCTACAACATGGGGCCTGTGGCCCTGGAGAACCGGTTGCGTGGCAACGAGGCCCTGCCCGAGCGGTATGTGCAGGTGGTGATGGGTACCTATCGCCGATTGCGTTCGGACTCGCCTTAGGTCGGATCGTTTGTGGACGGTGGCCCACAAGTGGTGGTTAGATTGACTCCGATGGCAGAGTCCCAGAATTCCCAGGTCCGCGGCGGGTCTCCTTCCGCGGGAATGGTGGATCACGACGGCGAGTTGCGACACCGGCTGATCGGCTGGTTGCAAATCAGCACGTTGTTCGTGTTGATCGGGGTCACCGTGATTCCGATCCTCCTGAAGGTCGGCGGCGGGCCGCGCACATTGGTGATGCCTGTCGTGCTCGGTTGTGGACTGCTGGTGCAGCGGGTGTTCTGGAAGCACAACCGCGACATCGCCGCGTCCCATATCTGGCTGGTCACGCTCACCCTGGGGGGCTGGGCATTGGCCTTCATCAACGGAACCGGAAGTCCGGGAATTGCCCAACCCATCCTGATCACCGTCATGGCCGGATACCTGTTGGGCAATCGCGCCGCCTGGATCTACGCGGCGCTCTCGCTGGCGGCGATCTGGGGAGGCGCCTACTACGAGACCGTCGCCCACGCCTCTCGAATCATGGCTCCACCGCAGATTTGGGTGAAGATTTTCGTTGTCTTCCTGTGCGTCAGCGCGATGGGATTGATCATTCCTCTGCGCGGATATTTTTCGGCCATCCAACTGATGGAGACCGAACGGGCTTCGCTGGACAACGCGATGGAGCGCCTGCGGAAACGTCAGGAAACCCTGCACTCGGAAATCCATGATCGCACCGCCGAACTGGCACGCGCCAACTTGGACCTGGAATCCTTCTCGCATTCCCTTTCCCATGATCTCCAGACCCCCATGCGCGCCATCCATGGATACGCGCAGATCCTTTCGGAGGGAAGTTTGGATGTCCAGCGCAAGCAGGATCTCGAGATGCTCCTGGAACAATCCGCGCAGTTGGATCGGCTTCTGGGCGAGACCTTGCGTCAAAGCCGACCTGGTGGACGTGGATGATCGGGAAGCTTTCGTTGGATCTGGCCCGGGAACGCTATCTCCGCATCTCGTCGATCCAAATCCTGATCTTGGCCGCGGCTTTGGCTTTGACCTCCATGATGGGATGGATCGGATCGGTATGGGCCGATTCGGCCGTGGCCATGGCCGTTCCCGCCCTCCTGGTGCGGCTGTTCACGGGGCACAGGCAAGCGCTCGGGCGATGGGCGTTTCTGATCTCGTTTGGGCTGGTCTGCCTCGGAGTGCCTTGGACCGGCCAAGGGATCTACCATCCCGTGTTGTTCCTGATCATGGCCTGGATCCAGGCTGCGGCGTTTTTGGTCAACAATCGGGTGGCCCTGGTCATCGTGGCGGTTTCCTTGCTGAACATCCTGTTGCTCGGCGTGGGTGGTGCTCGTGGATGGATTCATCCCGAACCCGCCCCGGCCATCACCATGCTGATGTGCGTGACCCTCACGGTCGTCCACGTCGCCTTCTTCGTGGGTTCCCCATTGGCTGTGGTCAGGAGGTTGCTCACGATCGCGGGCACGGATCTGGTCGCCAGGCGTCGCAACGAGCAGAGACTGGAGGATCTGACGAAGGAATTGGAGCAAGCGGTGGAAGATCGCCGGTCGGAATTGGTCAAGGCGCGAGAGCGTCTGAGCGAGGCGGTCGATGTGGTCGCGCATCGGTTCCAGGAGCCGATCGCGAAGCTCCAGGACATCACCAGATCCCTGGTCGCCAACTTGCCGGATTCCGGCGAGGAGGCATGGATGGCCGATCGGATCCGTGCCAGCGCCGAGCGCATGCAGCGGATCCATGCGTCGTTCCTGCGCTTTTGCCGATTGGGCGCGGGCAGTCTCCAGGTGGAGCTCGTCGACGGGAAGGACCACGAGCGCATGATTTTGGAGGTCTGGTCGGAGATCCGCCAAGGGCATCCGGAGCGATCCTTCACCTTCCTGCTCGATCCCTTGCCCGCTTGCCATGCGGATCCGGATCTGTTGCGACAGGTCTGGCAGAATTTGTTGTCCAATGCGGCCAAGTACACGGTAGGGCGTGATCTCGGTTGGATCCGTGCCGGTCACGACCAGCGAGGATTCTTCGTGGAGGACAACGGAAAAGGGTTCGACATGGAATGGGCGGATCAACTGTTCGGAGTCTTCTCGCGCCTGCACGCCGACCAGAGCATTCCCGGCGACGGCATCGGCTTGGCGATGGTGCGCCGCATCGTGGAGCGCCACGGCGGTGTGGTCAGCGCCGAAAGCAAGGAAGGCCACGGAGCGACCTTCCATTTCCAAATCGAGCCGCTCGCACCGAGCTGACCGTCGCGATTCTTGCCAGCGGGAGTTGCGAAACAGGGAGCGCCGTCGTAGGCTCGTGCGCGAACCTCTCCCCGGTCTGGAGCCGGGAGTCTACCTTTTGCACGCTCCACCAGTCCATCCATCACCATTCCTTTGGAGACATTCATGAAGAAGCCCTTGCGCGTTGCTGTCACCGGTGCCGCCGGCCAGATCTGCTACAGCCTGATCCCCCGCATCGCCTCCGGCGAAATGTTCGGCGCCGACCAGCCCGTGATCCTCCAACTTCTCGAAGTCCCCTTCGAGAAGCCCCAGCAGGCCCTCAAGGGCGTGGCGATGGAACTGGACGACTGCGCGTTCCCGCTGTTGCAGGGCATCGTGCTGGCCGACGACCCGATGGTGGCCTTCAAGGATGCCGACTGGTGCTTGCTGGTGGGCTCCAAGCCCCGCGGCCCCGGCATGGAGCGCAAGGATCTGTTGCTGGACAACGGCAAGATCTTCGTTGGCCAGGGCAAGGCCATCGATGCCGTCGCCGCGGAAAACGTGCACGTGGCCGTGGTGGGCAACCCCTGCAACACCAACGCCTGGATCTGCGCCATGAGCGCTCCCCGCGTGGCCAAGAAGAATTTCAGCGCCATGACCCGCCTGGACCAGAATCGCGCCATGAGCCAGTTGGCCGCCAAGGCCGGAGTGCATTCCAGCGCCGTGACCGAGGCCATCATCTGGGGCAACCACTCGGCCACCCAGTACCCGGATTACTTCAACGCCAAGATCAACGGCAAGCTCGCTTCCGAAGTGATCGGCGACGAAGCCTGGGCCAAGGACGTGTTCATCCCCACCGTGCAAAAGCGCGGTGCGGCGATCATCGACGTCGCGGGCGCCTCCAGCCGTTTCAGCGCCGCCAACGGCCTGATCGACCACGTCCGCAGCCTGGTCACCCCCGGTTCCACCGTCCACTCGGTGGCCGTGTGGTCCAACGGCGACTACGGCATCGACAAGGACATCATGGCCTCCTTCCCCGTGCGCACCACCGGCCACGGCGAGTGGGAAGTGGTCAAGGGCTACGATCTCAACGGCTTGGCCAAGGAGCGCATCGCGCTTTCCGTCAAGGAACTGAACGAAGAGATCTCCGTCGTGAAGGAAATGCTCGGCAGCATCTGATCGGATCGCTGACAGAGATTGTCTGACGCCTCCGGGGATCCGTCCCCGGGGGCGTTTTTGTTACCAGGAAATCGAGTCGAGGGGGATCGATCGGTCCAGGATCAGAAGATGGGACATCCGCAAGCCACCGCCCGTTCCAATGACACACCGGGTGCGAGGCGTTTGGGGAAATGCCAGTTTGCGCTCGAAGAGGGACTTCCCATCCCTGCCGATGCGCATCGAGGTGGCGTTCCAGGAAATGTTCCAGGTGGAGTAGGCCCCGAGGTTCTCGGCCGGGATCTCGATCTCCGACGTGTCCGCCATGCGAACGTACAGAGCTCCCGCTCCGATCCCCACCCTGAGGCCGGAGGTGGCGGAATCTGTCCAATCCAGGAGCCAGATCCGTCCCACGTCCGGTTGTTCCATGCGCACCCGGATGGAGACCGTGCCTTCGGCGGGGGGCATGGTCGATGCGTCCAGGCGAAGGAGGGACGCGCCGATCGGGGCGCGGCGGACCTCGCCCTCGGAAGGATCCGACAGGAAATCGCCTTCGGGATCCAGCGGTACCGCGTCGGAGGCGGCGAGATTTCCGGCCGTGTCGTCGGTATTCTGGTCGGGGCGAAGGCGCGGGAAGGCCAGGGCCAGACGGAATCCGTCGGCAGGACGGAAAACCTGGGATGCGATGGCGCGTCCGGAGAGGATGCGCCGCGGCTGCAGGGTGGCCCGGTTGCGGGCGAAGGTCCACGCGAAGGCTGGGCCGAGCGAATCCGAAAGCGGGAAGACCGGGACCACGGTGCCGTTGGAATCCGTCCATTCGGTTTGGGCCAGAGGCCATCCCGTTTCGATGCCGGAGAGGATGGATCGGCGGGGGAGAAGCCCCCCTTCCACGATGGTGCGGATCGAGGAGGTCTGGAACAGTTCCCCCGGACGATTTTCGTCCAAGAGGACGGAATCCGTTTTTCCCGGAGCGATCTTCAGGTTCCAGCTGGCGGAAGTCCCCACCAGCACCAAGGGCTGGCTTCCCCAGGGGATGGAGTCGATTCGGAAGGAACCATCCGCGGCGACATCGATTCGCCGTCCCAGTCCGGAAACAGCCAAGGAAGGGGATTGCTGGGTGGATTGGAGCCTTCCGACCACCGTGCCCAGTCGCAGAAGCCGTGCGGTGTCCAGTGCGGTATCGGAGCCCAGCCGCACATCGATGCGCAAGCCTGCGCCGGCTTCGCGGGCTTCCAAGGTCCAATCGCCCGTTTCCAGCCTTGTCGAGACCAGCCCCGATGCGTCCGCGGTCAAAAGGATGGCGCCGGTCTGGTCCATCGCGCTGGATCTGCGCACGGCCACTCGCGCGCCAGCGGCTGCCGAGCCATCCTCGCGGATCAGCCTCGTCTGGAGTGCATTGCCGGTTTCTGTCGCCGACGGACCCGACACCACGCGGCTGTCTCCGCATCCGCACAGGGAGAAGACGGCCAGGCCGATGGCGAGCCATCGTTCGCAGGCAGGTGCCAGGCTACGCATCCGGTCGGTCCGAGTCGGGCAAGGCCCGCGGGATGAGGTGCAATCCCAACTGGTAGACGCGATCCGGTTTGTCCATTCCCGAAATGGTAGCCAGAATTCGCTGGCGGAACTCCTTCAAAAGTTCCACCAACTGCGGATAGCCGTTTTCCGGGATCGCCAAGGTCAGGCTGGAAAGGTCGCGCAGCTCCTTCGGGACGGACTCGATGGCCTCGGCGGCCAAGAGCAGGCTCTCCTTGTGGAAGTGGCGCAAGACGGCGGGATCCACGTTCGGGCCGTCGCGCAAAAAGGGCTCCGAACGGCGCCAGATTCCGCGTTCGTCCAGCGTGGCCAGGCCCAGTTCGGACAGGATTGACAAAGATTGTCGTACACGGCGAGCCGACAGGGTTGGCCGTATCCTGCGGGCGATCGTCTCGGGATCGTCCTTCACATCGCCGCAGGACATCAGTTCGCGGATCGCGAGGTTTTCCCAGTTCTGCCAGTAGGCGGACTGGACGCCTTCCAACGGAACCGGCGAGACTTTGCGCAATTGCGCCATCCGGCGAAAGCAGGACTGGGCCTCCTTGTGTCCTTTCGCCTTCCCGTACTGCACCAGGATCCTGAAATATTCGGCCTCGTCGCCTGCCAGGCCCGTCAGTTCGCAGATCGGTTCCACCTGCGATGTGGCGATGTGGCGCTCGGCGGCGAGGATCTTCGAAAACAAGCTGGGGTCGATGGACAGTCGCAAGGCCATCCAGCGGCTGGAGACCACGGAGGGACGGGCCAAGCGCTGGGCTTCCAGCCAGGCGCGCATCCATTTGCGGTAGTCCGTGTGCGACCAGATGGGATCCAAGAGTGCCTCCACTCCCAAAGATGGCTTTGAAAGCCACTGGAAGAGAAGCTTGCGTCGGAAGGAACTTGGGACAACTTGTCCATGGACAGGTTGTCCATATCTTTTGGGTCTCCACGGACCGTCCGGAGCCATCCCGGTGCGATGTTGCAGGGTGTCAGACACTCTCTCGAAAGGAGAACTCGATGCGACAGATCGCCCTTTTGCTCGGACTCGCCACCATGGTGTTCGCCGTCCCCACGCTCTCGGAGCCCCGCAGGATTTCCGGGATCAGCGTGCGCACCATCGCTTCCGATGGCCCGTACGCCTATGTGGATCGGGGAGGCGTGATCTATCGGCTGCAGCGCACCGAAGATGGCGTGCAGAAGCTGGATTCCATCGGATACGAAGGCAACCAGTCGGAAGCGGCGTTGTACATTCCGCGCGGCACCAAGACCGGATTCCTGGTGTTCAAGGACTCCGTTTGCTCGGTGAATTGGGATTTCGTCAAGGACGACCGCATGATGTGCACGGGCGGAGTGAGTCTTGGCTGGGGGGATTACACCGGCGGGGTCACGATGGGCAAACTCAACGTGTGTGGAGGATCCGGCGCATACGAGTTCGATCTGAGTTCGTCGCGGCCTGTCCTGGTCGATTCCCTGGGTGGCACCGACCGAAAAACGTGCGAAGTCCAGAGTCCCGACGCGATCGAGATGATCGAGATCCGCCGCGGCACGGACGTGATGAACTTCTATCGCTGCCCAAGCCTGTCCCTATGCAGCGACGTGCCTTCGGTGAGCGTTCCGACCAGCAGATTCTATACGCGCAACCGTTTTTCCCCAAATGGAGCCAATACGTTGGTGATGGACAGTCTGGGCAGGATCGGTCCGTGGTATTCGCCCGCAACCGACAATGTCCGACCGATCGAAGGCTACCAGCCCAGTCCGAACAAAGCCGCGTATTTGGCCACAAGCAACCTGGGGAGCAAGTCCTTGGCGGTTGTCGGCTTTGATAGCATGCTTGTGTTCGGGCGATGGGTGGATTTGGGACTTGAGCAATATTCCAAGCTCAACTTCGATGCCGCCGTCGGGCGGATGGATCTCGACAAGGATGTGCTCTGGCTCCAGGTCGGGAGGGACATCGTTTCTTTCGACGTCAAGGAATCGATCAGTTCTCTAGCCCCTGCGCCCGCCATGCAGGCCTCCTCCTTGAGGAGAGTCGGCCGCACCTTGGAAATCACGCCGATGGCCGGCGGAACGGAGATTCGCATCCAGCGCGCCGATGGTCGCTTGGAGGCCCAATTCCAATCGGGATCCGGCTCGGTGCGATGGACTGCGCCAACTCCGGGGTTGCGGCTGGTGACGGTCGGTCGGGCAACCGAAGCCATCGTGATTCCCTGATCACTTGCTGCTGGAATGCCGTGGACTCGCGGTCTTGACATTCCAGGGGGGCTCGCGTATCTTTGCCACTCCACTTACGGAGCGTTCGTCTAGTGGTTAGGACGCTGCCCTCTCACGGCGGTGGCAGGGGTTCGAGTCCCCTACGCTCTACTCAAAAGGCCATCCGCAAGGGTGGCCTTTTCCGTTTCCCGGATCCCCCTCCATTTCGGTGCTTTGCTGGCACGAATCGGTTGCCGCGTGTTTCATTCGTGTTGCATCGGGTTTGCAAAAGGTTCGGTTGGCTGTTCGTTGGATTCTATTTGGGCCGTGCCATGGACATTCCTCAAACCAAGGAGAGATCGATGAACCGCGCTCGATCCCAGCCTGCTCTCGCGCTTCTTTTCAGTGCCCTCGCCTTGTTGCTGGTTTCCTGCAACGAGCCCGCTTCCCGAAGCGGCGAACGTTCGCTCCAGATTCTGTCTGGTTCGGAAAACGAATCGCTCCAGCCCTTGCTGGACGAATTCAATTCCACCCACGACGCCCAGGTCAAGTTGGTGAGTCGTGGATCGGTGGAGATCATGCGGTACCTGGAAGACGACTCCACCGGGTTCGATGCGGTCTGGCCGGCCAACTCGATCTGGATCTCCCTGGGAGATCGCTCCAATCGCGTCAAGTTCCTCCAGCCCGTGGCCATCACCCCGGTGGTGTTGGGCGTGCGCGATTCGCTGGCCCGCAAGCTCGGATGGGTGGGCGGCGAGCTGAAAACCGCGCAGATCGCCGATGCGGTGCGAGCCGGCAAGCTGCGCTTCGCCATGACTTCCGCGACCCAATCCAACAGCGGGGCGGCGGCATTCCTCGGATTTTTGCAGGCCTTCAAGGGCGGCGACGACCCGCTGCAGTCACAGGATCTGGAAAACAAACAGATCCGCGACCAGGTTCGGGAAATTCTCAAGGGAGTCAACCGAACCTCCGGAAGCTCCGGCTGGCTCAAGGATCTGTTTTTGAAGTCCGACTACGACGCGATGGTCAACTACGAATCCGTCCTGCTGGAAACCAACCGCCAGCTGGTGGCCACGGGCCGCAAACCGTTGCGGATCCTGTATCCGGTCGATGGTCTGTCGCTTTCCGACAGTCCGTTGGGATTCCTGCCATCGGGCGACTCCGCCAAGCAGAATCTGTTCCTGGAGTTCCAGGCCTGGCTGCGATCGCCGGAGGTTCAGCTCAAGCTGGGTGCGGCCGGTCGCAGGCCCGGTGTCGCCGGTGCGGCTTTCACCCCCGATCCCGCCGTTTGGGATACATCGTGGGGTGTCCAGCCTGGACGGATTTTGTCTCCATTTCCGTTTCCTTCCGCCGAAGTCATTCGACAGGCGCTGAATCTCTACCAGACGGAGCTGCGAAAGCCGTCGCATACGGTCTTCTGCCTGGATTTCTCGGGATCGATGTCGGGGGACCGCATCACCGAATTGCGCCGTGCGATGCGCATGCTGCTGACCCCTTCCGAAGCTCGCCGGAACCTGCTGCAGCCGGCGTCGGGCGACACGTTGGATTTCCTCGCCTTTTCCGATCGGATCCTCTGGAAGGGGCGGGCGCTGGGACGGGACACGGCTTCGCTGTTGGCGATCGCCGACAGTCTGGATCGATTGGAGCCCGTCGGAGGGACCGCCATCCATTCCGTGGCGCGCCAGGCTCTGGAGCTGCTTCCCGCACGCGGGAAGGAAACCCATGTGCAAGCCGTGGTGCTGCTGACGGATGGTGAGTCCAATACCGGTGCGACCTGGACGGAATTCAAGTCCTCCTACCAGGAATCCCGCCGGGACATCCCCGTCTTTTCCATCCGCTTCGGGGACGCGTCGCAAAATCAGCTGGATTCGATCTCCTCGGCCACCAGTTCCCGGGTGTTCGACGGCACCAAGGACTTGGCGAGATCCTTCCGACAGGTCAGGGGCTACAACTGATGAGGCATGCCCTGGCCGGATTCGTCGGGGGAATGGCGTTCTGCGCCTTGTTCCTCTGGCTGGATCTCCATCTGGCCATCGCGTTGACAGGAACTGCGGTCGGTTGCGGAGCGGCCTGGCTGGCCACCGCTCCCAAGCCGGTCCACGTGGATTTTGATGGAATGCGCCCGGAAGTTGCGGAAGCCTTGGAAAACGGCCGACGGCAGGTCGTCCAGATCCTGGAACTGGCCGGTCGGATCCCCAACGAATCCGTGCGCGCCGAGGCCTTGGCGATCGGCGAGATCGGACGCGGGATCCTCGGGGATCTGGGGAAGGATCAGGAGGATCTCCCCAAGGCTCGCCGGTTCTTGGACTATTATCTGGAATCCACGCGCAAGGTTCTCGAGCGCTACGTGGATCTTTCCGAGCGCAATCTCGCCACGCGTGAGGCTCGCGAAGGACTGGAGAAGGTGGGGAATCTGCTTGGCGAGGTGCGCAAGGGATTCGAGGCGCACCGAGCCGGTTTGGCGGCGGAAGAATTGTTGGATCTGGATGTCGAAATGCAATTGTTGCGCAGTACCATGAAAACGGACGGAGGTTTCGTGTGAAATCGAGAATCGTGGGAGTCTTGCTTCTGGTGGCGATGATCGCCGGAGCGGTGTGGTACAAGTTCGCCCGTGGCAATACGGGATCGCTGGCGAGCGGCCCTGTGCGCACCATCCAGGGGATCGTGGGTGGCGAAAAGACGAGTTTCCTGGAAGACACGTTGGTCAAGGAGATCCTGGTCCAGCGGTACGGAATCGTCATCCAGTACACCAAGGCCGGATCCATCGAGATGGCCAGAGGGCCGATCCAGGGGGTCGATTTCCTCTGGCCTTCCAGCCAGACTGCTCTGGAGATCTTCCGTGAACGCAACGCGACGGCCATCCTCCGGTCGGAAGTGATCTTCAATTCGCCGCTGGTCCTGTACAGTTGGGATTCCATCGCCACGGCGCTGGAAAAGCAGGGGATTCTGCGCGGCAAGGAAGGCGTGTGGTTCGTGAAGGATTTCCCCAAGCTCGCCGATCAGGTCGTGGCCGGCAAGAAGTGGAAGGACGTCGGGGTTTCCGGCCTGTTCGGGAAGGTGAACATCGTCACGACAGATCCTGTCTTGTCCAATTCCGGCTACATGTTCGCGGGCCTGGTCGCCAACGTGCTCCACGGGGATGTGATGGAGGATGCGGAGGTGGATACCGTCCTGCCTCGCGTGCGGCGCCTCTTCCGCTCCCTGGGCTACATGGAACGCTCTTCGAGCGATCTCTTCCAGCAGTACATGAACACGGGGATCGGCGCCAAACCCCTGGTGGCCGGCTATGAAAGCCAAATGCTCGAGTTCGCCGCCCTGAACGCCCAGGCCTGGGTGGGCTTGCGCAAAAGGGTCCGGATCTTCTATCCCGAACCCACCGTCTGGTCGGCCCACCCGCTGGTCGCGCTCTCGCCGACCGGCAAGCAGCTCGTGACCGCGATGCTCGATCCCGAGATCCAGAAGATCGCTTGGGAGCGGCATGGATTCCGCTCCGGCGTCGCGGGGATCGTCAACGATCCCGCGGCCATTCCAGTCGACGGCCTGCCTTCGCAGATCCAGCAAGTCGTGCCCATGCCGTCCGCACGGACGATGGATCGAATCCTCTCCGCCATTTCCGCACCCTGAACCCGTTTCCGTCCGGAGTCGCCATGCAGACCTCGCTCACCACCGCCACGACCACCACGCTCGAGCCGCTGACCCCCGAAGAAGCCGCACGCGTGCAGGCGCTCAAGGGTTCCATCCAGATCTCCGATTCCGGATCCATCCTCCAGTTCGCCGTGGGCACCCAATCGAAGATCGCGGGCTACGCGGATTCGATCCTCTCGCAGGTGCGCAACAAGGACGCGGGCGAAGCCGGACAGGCTTTGTCCGGGCTTTTGAGCAATGTCCGCGAGCTGGACGTCGGGTCCCTGTCGGAGGATGGCGGCTTGGCTTCGATCCCGCTGATCGGCGGCATCTTCTCGCAGGTCAAGCGCTTCCTGCAACGCTACGAAAAAGTGTCGGTGCAGATCGACCGCATCGGCGCGGAGCTGGACAAGGCCCGCATGGGGCTCATGAAGGACATCGCGCTTTTGGACAACCTCTTCCAGAAGAACGTCGAGCAGGTCAGGGATCTCGATCTCCACATCGTGGCCGGCGGACAGATTCTGGACGAGATCCGCCAGGTGCGCATCCCCGACCTGGAGGCCCAGGCCGCTCGCTCGCAGGACGGGTTGGACGCCCAGAAGGTCCAGGATGCCCGCCAGTTCGCCGATCGTTTCGAGAAGAAGCTCCACGATCTTCGCCTCTCGCGCACCATCGCCATCCAGACCGCCCCGCAGATCCGACTGGTCCAGGCCGGAAACCAGGTGCTGGTGGAGAAGATCCAGTCCAGCATCCTGCAGACGTTGCCCTTGTGGAAGAGCCAGATGGTGCTGGCCATCAGTTTGTTGCGCCAGAAGAAATCGCTCAAGCTCCAATCCGAGGTGACCGACGCCACCAACGATCTGCTGCGCCGCAATTCCGAGATGCTCAGGCAGCAGACCTTGGAAGTCGCCCGCGAAGGCGAGCGGGGGATCGTGGATCTGGAAACCCTCAAGAAGGTCAATGCGGACCTGATCTCCATCCTGGAAGACACCTTGCGCATCCAGGACGAAGGTCGTCGCAAGCGACAGGATGCCGAAGGCGAGCTGGTCAAGATCGAGGGTGAGCTCAAGCAGAAGATGCTTTCGTTGCAGACCCGAGGGTAGCCATCGGATGGATGCTGCAATCGATGACAAAAAATGCCCCATCTGTGGGCGCTCGAACGGCTGCCAGGCGGGGGATCCCGCCTGCTGGTGCAATGGCGAATCCGTCCCGCAGGGCTTGCGCGATCTGGTGCCCGCGCCTCTGGTCATGAAGGCCTGCATCTGCCGCGCCTGCGTGCTGGCCTACAAGGCCGATCCCGCGGGGTTCGCGGCGGGGCGCTGACCGGGGCTCAGGGGGCGGAGAGTCCGCGGAACACCGAGCGCGGACCCGCGCCGATCAGGGAGACGCGCCCCAACAACAAGCGTCCGTTGCTGGTGGCCGTCCAGGTCATCCCGAAGACGTGCCG
This sequence comes from Fibrobacterota bacterium, assembly GCA_016699655.1. Taxonomy (GTDB): domain Bacteria; phylum Fibrobacterota; class Fibrobacteria; order UBA5070; family UBA5070; genus UBA5070. The sequence goes on along the minus strand of CP064986.1, from coordinate 5,037,053 downwards.
GAAATCGGCGTCGGCCGAATCGCAGGTGAGCGACGCGATCGGAATATCGATGGTGGAAAGGGTGGAGGAGAGGGAAAGCGGCGTGTGGCAGGCGGTGTACCCTCCCGAGGGGATGCGCACGGCCAGTTGGAAGAGCATGTTTCCGCCCCCCGCCGCGCGGAACCGGATGCTGGTGATCTTCGAGAGATCGGCGTGTCGGGCCGTGTCGAGCACCTGCAGGCTCGCATCCAGATCCATTCCGACCAACGCGTAGCGGATCGGACGCGTCGCATCCAGGGAAAACCCCATGTCCAGGCAGTATCCGTCCGCACAGGGGCTCCACGCGTCGCTGGGCCGGGCGGGGTCTGTGGCGGATTTCCCTCCGGCATCCGCGTCGGTGACCGTGTACCACCATCCACCGCCCAGCATGGGTCCGTAGCGGTTGCGTGTGGGTGGCTGGGAAAAGTCCTCCAGCAGGACCGAGTCGGTTTCCGCCACCAGTGTGGTGTCCAGGCTAGGGGCGTCCACACGGACCTGGCCCAGCAATGTTATGCCAGAATCTGTCAATGCCGCCACGGAGTAGGTCCCGCGCAACACGCCGCGCAACAGCCAGGAACCATCGCCTTGCGGTGCGCCGCGGTACCCGGTGCCCGCGAGCCAAAGCTGGGAGATGGTTTCCGACGGGGCGCTGGCGTGGATCTTCAGCTGGCTTCCTCGGGTGGCGTGAAGCTCCCGCACGGTGTCGGAACCTGGCATCGCTTCCAGTCGCGCCGCGTGCAGGGTGTCGTCGAGCTCCAGCATCACCCGATCCCGACTGGTGATCTCGAAGCGGATCCTTCCCTCGGCGTCCGTCGTGCCCCGGGCCAGTTGCGGGGTTGCGCCGGAGGCCAACAACCTGCGCCAGAACGCCTCCTGGGCCACCACGCGCACGCCGATCCCCGCGAGGGCCGTGCCGTTGGAGTCGAGGATCCGTGCCGAGATTCCGGAGGTTTCCGTGCTGGGTCCTTGCGAGGAGGGTGTGTCTGCGCAGCCCAAAAGAGCGGTGGACAACAGGATCGCGAAGGACAGGAGGCGACTCATGGCTCAGATCTCCCGAGACATCGGGAACAGCTGGATTCCCAGGTGGTGGATGGCGTTTTCTCCGGAATCGGAAGAGGCGATGGCTTGGATCTTTCTGCGAAAGTGCAGGATTTCCGCTTCCACTTTTTTGCGTCCTTCGGGGGATAGCGACATGGTCAGGCTGGACAAGGATCGTTGTTCACGGGGGATTCCTTCGATGGAGCGGGCGGCCAATTGAAGGGTGGACGAGTGGAATTGATCCACCTGCACGGCTTGCACCGCTTCGCCCGTGGTGGTGTTGCGCGTGTCGGTGCGCACCAGCACTCCCCCCTGCTTGCGGATCATGCCGAGTTTCAGGAGAAGTTCGATGGATTCCTGCGCCTTGGCGGTGGGGATGGAGGGGCGCAGGCGTTTGGCGAGCGCCTTGTAGTCGCCATCGAAGGGCTTGATGTACAGGAGTTCCAGGATGGCCGTGTGGTGCCATTTCTCGAAGAACTTGAAGTTTTCCTGCGGAACGACTTGTGCCGTGGTCCCGCGGAATGAGGAAAGCCGTTCGAGGTAGCGACGCCTCTCCTTGACGGTTTTTGACCTCTGGTGGAGCACGAGCAGTTCCAGGTAGTCGGACTCCTTGGGGTCCAGCCGCAGGAACGCCGCGAACCGCAAGGCCATGTCGGTGGTCATTCCCGCCTTGCCGTTGAGGACCTGCGTGAAGTAGCTCGCCGAGCGGAACCCTACTTTCTGGGCGATGTAGCGGCAGGAAAATCGCGGGTCGACCGCGCGGCGCGACTCGTACAGGTCGCGCAGGAACGTGCGATAATCGAGGTAGTCGAACACGCGTACATGCTCGGCATCCAGGATGCTTTTCTGTGTAGAAAAAAAGTCAATGTCATCGGCCATCCGAACTGGTATGATACATCCTAAAGCCAGTAAACAACGAATGAATCTGGTGACGAAAGTGTGTAGAGAATTCTACACGGATTTTCGCACATCTGGCTGGAATACCGGGTTGGCACACTGGTTGCGTAGGATAAAGTCGCTTGCGCGGGGAGAACCGGCGCTTAGGTTCGAGCGACATAGCGTTCGGATCGGGGGGTGATCTTCCGATCCAAAGCATTCTTGCAGAGGTACCACGATGATGAATTGCTCCAGGTCCTTGGTTGGGCTCATGGTCCTAGCCGGCATCGCCGGCGCGGCGGTCACGACCGTGACTCCCGGGACGGCGACGGCGGATGTCCCCGGACTCAATATCGGGCATGTGACGGGCACCGTGCTTCCCATCTGGAATCCGGCCACCACCTACGAGGGCCTCAAACGCGGCCTCATGGAGCAGGAGTACAAGCTGTTTCGGTTCCCCAACGGGAGCGCCTCGAACAACTACCACTGGAACGGCGCCGGCGCCTACGACTCCGTGGGGATCTGGCATGCGGATTCGGCCAAGGTGTTGCCTGGATTCATGAGCGACACGCGCTACCGCGGCACCACCAAGAGCAACTACGGGGCGATCTTCCATTCGCGCATCACCGATGGCGCGGATTCCACGTTCTGGTGGAGCGATCCGCTGGGCGGGAACCAACCCTGGGTGATGCTCGATTTCGGTGCCGATTCCACGGTGGATTCCGTCCGCATCGCCTGGGGCTCTTTGCGCGCCGACAGCGTGGTGGTGGGCTATATCGCCAAGACCGATTGGAGCGGGTATCGCGGGATCGACGGTGTCCTCGAGCCGCTGGCGCGAATAGCCGTGACGGAAAATGTCACGACGGTTTCCTTCGCCGCCAAGGCGGCCAGATTCCTGGTGATCAAACCGCTGGGCGTGAAGCCGGAAGGCGTCCAGATCGCCGAGGTCTCGGTGTGGAACAAGGGCGCCAAGGTCACCAAGAACGCGCCTTCGCAGGCGACCCAGACTCCGGTCCGGGCGATGGGCGCGCACCCCGGCAGCAATCGCGGCACCGGATGGGCCAACGGAACTCCGCCATGGACCTTCGCGATGTTCATGGACTACATCAAGGCCTTCCCGAAGGCGGAAGGTATGATGTGCGTGAACTACGGCACGGGCACTCCGGAAGAAGCCGCCGCCTGGGTGAAGTACGCCAACATCGACCAGAAGCTCGGGATCAAGTACTGGCAGGTGGGCAACGAGATGGACGGCAACTGGGAAGAAGGCGGTCCGGTGGACGCCCGCCAGTATGCGGTGAAGTTCCTCGCCTACGCCCGTGCCATGCGCGCGGTGGATCCCTCCATCGTCATCCTGGGGCCGGTCCAGGCGGGAATGACCTTCTCCACATCCGCATCGGGCCATCTGGACGGCACGAGTTGGACCGAAGAAGTCTTGCGGATCGTCGGTGAAGCCGAGACCAAGGATGGCGTCCGGTACATGGATGGATTCGATTTCCATGCCTACCCCTACTGGACCGACACGAAGCCGGTGGTGCGCGATGCCCTCAAGGCCATGCAGGGACTGAAGGAAAACCTGGACACCCTCTCCGAGATGATGAAGCGCCATCTGAAGGATCCAGGTTCGCGTCTGATCTGCATGTCGGAGTTCAACATGTCGGTGGTGAGCATGGATCTGCTCATGCGTCCTGAAAACGCATTGGGCAACGCCATCATGCTGTCGCAGCTCATCGAAAAGTTCGGCGGCAACGCGATGACCATCGAATGGGAGTCGTTCGACGCCGGTGCCGTGGGCCCCGCGAGCACTGGTGCCACCTTCGGTGCGCTCTCCCTGTTTTCCGATCCCAAATCGGGATCCGCTTCCTCCGATCGCTACGTCCCGAACTCCCCTTATTGGGGGAACTGGATGGTCTCGAAGCTGTGGGCGATGGAAGGTGCCAAGCCACTTCCGACCACGGTGAACGGAAGCATGAGCCTGGAGGCCCATGCGCTCGTGAACGGAGCGGACACTTCGTACCTGCTCTTGAACATCGCTTCCACGCCCTGCTCCACCCAAGTGTCGAATGTCTCGAAAGGCTGGATCTACAGCTTCTCCGGGAAGAACTACGCGTGGAACCGCTCCGACGACCAGGCCTTCGCCTTCCCCAACGCGGGGCCTTCGGCAATGCCGATTCCGGCCAACTGGAAGCGTGTGGTGGAAGTTCCCGCGTTCGGCATGGTCGTGGTGCGCAACACGCCGGCGATCAAGACCGTTCCTGCGGGTTCCGCCCACGTGGTGAACCTTTCGGTGAAGAACAAGCAGCTGCAGCTGGGCGATACCGTCCAGATTTCGGGAACCTTCGTCCGCGACCCGGCCGCACCTGTTCCGACCGCTCTCATCGGGGATACCACGGTGGCGCTGACGGCCATCGATGGTGCCTGGGACGGCGACATGGAAGGCTTCGCCGCCAAGCTCCCCACCGAGCTGATCGGCGAAGGCGTCTGGTGGGTCAAGGTCGGCGAGACGGATTCCGTCAAGATCGAGATCACAGGCAAGATCCGTCCCACGGTCTGGGTTGATCGCTTCAACGACGCGGCTTTCGCCTCCGAGCAGCCCTCCAATGCCAAGTGGTTCAACTGGCATGCCGACGAAGCGGAGGATTCGGCCGTTTGGGAAATGAGCTTCGTGGCGCGCGAGGGCTTTTCCAACGCGCTGCTGACCTCGGCCAATCTGGTGCAGCCCACTTCCATCAACTACACCGTGGTCGGATTCACGGGCGTGGCGTTGGACAGCCTGCTGGTCTCCAATTCGATCGGTCTGCAGTTCGATTACCTGGCCAAGCACGCGAACGCGGGGAGCTTCGGCTTGGGGATTCCCACCGACACCGTGAAGGATTACCAAGACTATTCCATCAACCTGACCCGCGCCGACTCCACCTGGGTCACCAAGCGTGTGCTGTGGGCCGATTTCACCCAGCCCAGCTGGGCCGTCCAGTGCGGTCCCCTGCGGCCCTACCAGATCAATCAGCTGAGCTTCCGCATCCAGGGGCCCGGCAAGGCGATCTTGATGGTGGACAACATCGTGCTGTTGGGCACTTCCGGCGACTCCGCCGTCCGCTTGGCTCCTTCCAGCCGCCTGGCGAACTGGAGCGTGGTGCGCGGCAAGGGCGCTTGGCAGATCCAGATCCCCGCCGGTGCCAAGGTCTCGGTGGTCGGGCTCGATGGGCGCCGCCTGGCGACCTTCGCTCCTGAAGCTTCCGTGCGCACCGTGAGCTACCGCCCCAAGGGCGCTGGTGTGTTCTACGCGGTGCTGGAGAGCATGGGACGCCGCGACCAGAAGGTGCTGCCGAACATCCGCTAGGCACCACCCCGCAAGGGGAGCGCGCCGCAGACTATGGAAGCGCCTCGGCAAAGCCTGCCGGGGCGCTTTTTTGTTGGGCTAGGCTTATCGGGCGGGAGTGGTTTTTCAACAGCAAAAAGCCCCTCCGGAATCCCGGAGGGGCTTTGAAACGGAGAGAGAGAGATTCGAACTCTCGGTGGGTTGCCCCACACACGCTTTCCAGACGTGCACCTTCGACCACTCGGTCATCTCTCCAACGAGGTGCGAAAAGATAACACAACCTCCCGGTTTTCGGGAGGGCCTAGATCAGCTGTCGAGAGCAGCCACTTCCGCCCAGGCTGCTTCCTGTTCCTTCACGATCCGATCGCGTTCGGACAGAGCCTTGGCCGATTTGTCGTAGTCGTCGAAAAATCCTGGCTGGGCCATGGTTTCATCCAGCTTCGAAAGATCCTGGTCGAGCTTTCCGATGCGCGCTTCCAGCTCTTCCAGGCGCTTTTTCTTGCGGCGCTCTTCCTTCTGGGCATCGCGGTCGATCGGCTTGTTCTGCGACGAGGCTTGGGGCTCCGTGCTCGCAGGGGGGCTCTTGGGCGAGGCGGCGGGCTCTTTGGCCTTCGTGGCTTCGGGCTTCTTCTGTGCCGGCGCCGCGTTGGCTTGGCGTCGGCGCGCGTCGAAGTCGGCCAGGTGCGAAAGCCCGGGGGCGTCGCCGTCGCCGGCCACCGCGAGATATTCCTCGTAGGTGCCGGGCCAGTCCACCACGCGGCCTCCACCGACCGCCAAAATCCGTCCGGCCAGTTCACGGGTGAACAGACGGTCGTGGCTCACGAACACCAGCGTGCCGGGCCAGGCCTTGAGGGCGTCCACCATGGCTTCGCGGGTGGCCAGATCCAAGTGGTTGGTGGGCTCGTCCAGCAACAGCACGTTGTTGGGCTGCAACAACAGAAGGCCCAGACGCACGCGCGCCTTTTCGCCACCGGAAAGGACGCGGTAGGGCTTGTCGGCGTCGTCACCGGAAAACAGCAGGTTACCCAGAAGGGTGCGCACCTTGGTGCGCAGCGTGCCCTTGGGGGCCGCGTCGTAGAGGATGTCCCCGATATGGCGGTCCAGCTCGTCGTCGGGGAGGTCGTCGTACTGCGCGAACAGGCCAATTTCCGTCTTCGCCCCGATCCCCAGCTCGCCCGAGGTGGGAGGGAACTTCTGCGAGAACAGGTGCAGCAGCGTGGACTTGCCCGCGCCGTTGATGCCCACCAGCGCGACCTTCTCGCCGCGTGAGATGGAAAACTCCAGTCCTTGGAGCACCACCTTGTCGCCGTAGCTTTTTCCCACGTCGCGCAGGATGTACGGGTAGGCGCCGCTCTCCGGCGGGGTGGGGAAGCGCAAGGCCACCCGGCTCACTTCGGGGGGAAGCTCGATGCGTTCGATCTTGTCCAGCTGCTTTTGGCGGCTCATGGCCGCGGAAGACTTGGTGGAGGTCGCCTTGAACCGCTGGATGAACCGTTCGGTTTGGGCAATATCTGTCTGCTGGCGATCGTAGGAGTTCTTGAGGGTCTCCAGCCACAGGGCCTTGTCGGCGCGGAACTTGGTGTAGGGAACCGGCCAGGTGCGTGCTCGGCCCAATTCCAGTTCCACGATCCGGTGGGCGAGGTTGTCCACGAACGAGCGATCGTGGGTGATGAACAGGACGCTTGCGGGCATGGCCTTGATGTGGTTTTCCAACCACATGATGCTTTCCAGGTCCAAGTGGTTGGTGGGCTCGTCCAGAAGCAATATGGAAGGACGGCGCAACAGCACCTGCGCCAACGCGGCGCGCATGCGCCAGCCGCCGGAGAACGAACTGAGCGGCCGGTCTTGTTCGCTTTGCTGGAAGCCCAATCCCGCCAGCACCGTGCGGGCTTCGCTCTCGAAGCTCCAGCCGCCGCCCACCGCCAGGCGATCATGCAGGTGGCCGTATTCCTCGTAGTCTTCGTCGGTGGCCGAGCCATCCGTCATGCGGTGCTCGATCTCCTCGCAACGCTCGTGGGCGCGCTTGAGTTCATCGAAGGCGCTGCAAGCGTATTCGAACACGGTACCGCCGCTGTCGGCGGTGGCCTCGGCCGCCTCCTGGGCGAGGTAGCCCACGATCTCGCCGCGTCCCAGCGCGATCTCGCCCGCGTCGGGCTTTACCTGGCCGGAGATGATTTTGAGGAGAGTGGACTTGCCCGCGCCGTTGATGCCGAACAGCGCGACGCGTTCGTTGTCTTCCACACGCAGGGAAACGTCCTGGAAGATGTCGCGCGAACCGAAAGAAAGCCGAATGTTGGAAAGGTCGATCATGTGAAGAGCGGGAAAGGTAGCCTCGTCGAGGTTTCGCCGGTTGGGTGGGTGCGGGCAATTTCCCTGTGATCTCCCACGCGACCGCCTCGAGATCCGCCCCGAGCGGCGGACGCGGCTTGCTCGAGGGGCTCCCACATCGGCGCATCCGACGGATTGTCCATGCCTCCCACGATGTAGGGCGGCATCCATTCAGTGCCGAATCCACGCTGTATTGACTCCAGATTTCTGGATTCCTTATTACTACCCTTTCAATTGAAACGACGATTCCCGAAGAGCGACACCTAGATCCTCCGTATTTCTATCCAGCAAAGGATTGTCCGATGAAACGTTCCCTGTTCCTGTTTGCTCTGGCTACAGCACTGCTCAGTGTTCCCTCGCTTGCCGTCGACATCAAACTGTCCGGGACGGTCACCGACCTGTCTGGCAAAGCCCTTCCTGGAGCCGGTGTCGCGTTGGTGGGAACGGGCACCTTCACCAGTACGAACGCCACCGGCGCGTGGAGCATTCCCGTCGCAACGGCAGGAATCGTCGCCTCGCCCAAATCGACGGCGGCATTGGTCCATGGGCATCTTGTGGTGGATGGGAGCCGCATCCGCCTTCGTTTCGACGGTGCTGACGCGGTGGGTCGGAGATCCTCTGGGGCAAAGGTGCCAGAGGAGGCTTCTAAGGTCGTTGTTGCCGCTCGTTCGGCGGCCACGTTCGTCGACACGCTCTTGTACTCCTGGAATGGCCGGATTCGCGCCCGCGTGGGGATTTCCTCGCTCACCGCTGGCGAGCTGGGGGCACAGTTGATCGACACCTCGACCGGCGCGGTTGGCGCGATCATTCCTTGGAATGGCTCCATCACCTACGGCAGCCTGACCGATGCGCGCGATGGCCAGGCCTACAAGACCGTGACGATTGGTACGCAGACGTGGATGGCCGAGAACCTGAACTACAAGGTGGACAGTTCGTGGTGGTACAAGAACAGTGCGGACAGCGGCGCGAAGTATGGGAGATTGTACCAGTGGGCGGCGGCCTTGAAACTGGTGGATTCATGCAATTTAAAGATCTGCAGCACACAAGTGGCGAAGACCCATCAGCAGGGGATCTGTCCGAGCGGCTGGCACGTGCCGAGCGATGCAGAGTGGGACACGCTCGCAAGCCACGCCGGAGGTTCGACCGCAGGCAAAAAGCTCAAGTCCACGAGTGGTTGGGGCGGCTACGACAATAGCACGGATACCTACGGCTTCCGCGCCCTCCCGGCGGGCCTCCGCTACTACGACGGCAGCGTCAACTACGTGGGCAGCCGCGCCTACTTCTGGAGCTCGTCGGAGATCGACGCGGACTACGCCTGGGGCCGCCGCCTGGACGCGGGCGGCGACGACCTGTACCGCCACTACTACTTCAAGGAGTACGGTTTTAGCGTCCGCTGCCTCAAGGACTCGGAGCCGGGGCCAGGGCGGTAGCCCAGGGCCCGTGCGACTGGGCGTAGGGCGCCAGCCCAACACCCCTGCGGCGGGAAACCGATCCCCGCGTAGCGGGGTCGGCTGGGGCGCACGGAGTCGGCTGGTTTGTCGTATGGGCGATTCATGAATCGCCCATACGTGGATGGGATCGCGCCAGGGGGCGCAGCCCGAACGGGGCGGGACGCCGCAGGCGGCCCGATGAGGCCGAAGGCCGAACAGCACCCGGTGGTCGCGCGCAGACGCGGGCAGGCGCCCATCTGATGCAGCGTGCTCTTCGCACGGAGGTATCTTTCCTCGCATGGCCCTTCGCAAGCTGCCCATCGGGATCCAGGACTTCCCCCGCCTCCGGCAGGAAGGGTACCTGTATGTGGACAAGACCGCGTTCGTCCACAAGTTGGCGACGGAGGGAAGCGTCTACTTCCTCTCGCGTCCGCGTCGGTTCGGGAAGAGCCTGTTGCTTTCCACGATCGGGGCGTATTTCGAAGGGCGCAAGGATCTGTTCACGGGACTGGCCATCGAACGGATGGAACAGGACTGGATCGAATATCCGGTGCTGCGGCTGGATTTGAACGCCGAGAAGTACGACAGCGTCGAAGCGTTGCGATCGATCTTGAATCGGCATCTTGAGAGCTGGGAGCGCCGCTATCCCGGTGGACCATCGGATCGATCGGCAGCGGAACGCTTTCTGGGTGTGATCGAACGCGCCCACGAGCAGACGGGCAAGCGAGTTGTCGTACTCGTGGATGAATATGACAAGCCCTTGCTTCAGACCATTGGCAAAAAGGAACTTCACGAGGAGTACAAGAACGTCCTCAAGGCCTTCTACGGTGTTTTGAAGAGCGCCGACGCGCATTTGAAGTTCGTGCTTCTGACTGGAGTGACAAAATTTGGTCAGGTGAGTGTATTCAGCGACCTGAATCAATTGACGGACCTCTCCACCGAAGCCGCGTTTGCGGACGTGTGCGGCATCACCGAAGACGAACTGGTAGAGGCGTTCCGCCCCGAACTGGACAAGCTCGCGACTGTACAGAAGCTCCCCTTGGATGCCACCTTGGACGAAGTGCGCCGGATGTACAACGGCTATCGCTTCCATCCATCGGGACCAAGCGTATTCAATCCGTTCAGCACGCTCAATCTCCTACGCACCTGCGAGTTCCGCGATTTCTGGTTCCAGACCGGCACTCCCACCTTCCTGGTGGAGTTGCTCAAGCAGGCCGATAGCGATGTGCGGGAATTGGACGGGATCGAGGTGGCCGCATCGGAATTTTCCGATTACCGGTTGGACGCCGACCGCCCACTGCCCGTGATCTACCAGAGCGGGTACCTGACCATCCAGAGCTACAGCCCGCGTCGGAAGCTCTACACGCTTGGCTACCCCAACGCGGAAGTCCGCAACGGTTTCCTGACGTTCCTGCTGCCGATGTTCACCGGTGCCGACAAAGGGCGTGGCGGCTTCCACATCAGCAAGTTCAGCGAGGAACTGGAATCGGGCGACGTGGACGCCTTCTTGACGCGATTGCGGTGCTTTTTCGAGAAGATCCCCTACGACCTGAACGACCAGACGGAACGGCACTACCAGGTGGTCTTCTACCTGGTGTTCACCCTGCTGGGACAATTTCTGCAAACCGAGCTGAAGTCGGCCAACGGCCGCGCCGACGCGGTGGTCCGCACCGACACGCATGTGTTCGTGTTCGAGTTCAAGCTCAACGGCACCGCCGAGCAGGCGTTGGCCCAGATCGACGATCGCGGCTACGCCGTGGCGTGGCAGGCCGACGCTCGGCAGGTGGTGAAGGTGGGCGTGGAGTTCGACCGCGCGACGCGAAATCTCGGGCGGTGGGTGATCGACGGGATTTGAGGTCCGATCCCAACGGAAACTGCTGGAGTCTATTGCAGGAAGCATCGTTGGCGATGGCGGAAACCCCGTTCCAATACAAGGGATTCGATTCAGGATTCCTTGATTTGGTGAGTTATCATTTTTCATCCAGCAAAGGATTGTCCGATGAAACGCTCCCTGTCCCTGTTTACCCTCGCTACAGCTCTGCTTTGTATTCCCTCGCTTGCCGTCGACATCAAACTGTCCGGGACGGTCACCGACCTGTCTGGCAAAGCCCTTCCTGGAGCCGGTGTCGCGTTGGTGGGAACGGGCACCTTCACCAGTACGAACGCCACCGGCGCGTGGAGCATTCCCGTCGCAACGGCAGGAATCGTCGCCTCGCCCAAATCGACGGCGGCATTGGTCCATGGGCATCTTGTGGTGGATGGGAGCCGCATCCGCCTTCGTTTCGACGGTGCTGACGCGGTGGGTCGGAGATCCTCTGGGGCAAAGGTGCCAGAGGAGGCTTCTAAGGTCGTTGTTGCCGCTCGTTCGGCGGCCACGTTCGTCGACACGCTCTTGTACTCCTGGAATGGCCGAATTCGCGCCCGCGTGGGGATTTCTTCGCTCACCGCTGGCGAGCTGGGGGCACAGTTGATCGACACCTCGACCGGCGCGGTTGGCTCGATCATTCCTTGGAATGGCTCCATCACCTACGGCAGCCTGACCGATGCGCGCGATGGCCAGGCCTACAAGACCGTCCAGATTGGGACGCAGACCTGGATGGCGGAGAACTTGAACGTCAAGGTGGACAGTTCGTGGTGGTACAAGAACAGTGCGGACAGCGGCGCGAAGTATGGGAGATTGTACCAGTGGGCGGCGGCCTTGAAACTGGTGGATTCATGCAATTTAAAGATCTGCAGCACACAAGTGGCGAAGACCCATCAGCAGGGGATCTGTCCGAGCGGCTGGCACGTGCCGAGCGATGCAGAGTGGGACACGCTTGCAACCCATGTCGGAGGTGCAGCGACGGCGGGCAAAAAGCTCAAGTCCACGAGTGGTTGGGGCGGCTACGACAATAGCACGGATACCTACGGCTTCCGCGCCCTCCCGGCGGGCCTCCGCTACTACGACGGCAGCGTCAACTACGTGGGCAGCCGCGCCTACTTCTGGAGCTCGTCGGAGATCGACGCGGACTACGCCTGGGGCCGCCGCCTGGACGCGGGCGGCGACGACCTGTACCGCCACTACTACTTCAAGGAGTACGGTTTTAGCGTCCGCTGCCTCAAGGATGGTCCCTGAGCAAGCGAAGCGCGTCGAAAGCTTGGTCCTGTGCCGACCCGCGGCGTGAGCCGCCCGAAGCGGCGAGGGAGCACGGGACGCAAGTCCCAAAAGAAAGCCGGCCGCGGCCTCAGTACGCCGGCAGGAGGAGGGTCTCTGCGGCTCCGTCCACCTTCAGCCGCACGAGCCGGATGCCATGGGAGGCGCCGGCAGGAAGCTCCAGCCGCGAGGCATTGGTGGGCTCACCAGAATGGAGGCGCTGTCCGTTGGTGGCGTACACCTCGGGAACGATCGTCCGCTGGTCGGGATTCAACAGGGTGATGCTGTTGTCGGTAGCGTTCTTCACCAGCGAAAGTCGACTGGAGCGAGGGGCCTGGAGGGGGGCGCGCTTGGACCCCGGAGAGGGGAAGGCCTGCATTCATCTTGTCCCACAAGCCCAGGTAGGTGCTCTCCAAGCCGGACTTCTTGATGATGTCTTGAGCTTCCGCTGGCCAATTCGCGTTCGGGTAGACCTTGATGTTGGTCATGGTGCAGCGCGGGCCTCCGGTCGTGATGGCCGAGGAGGTCGTGTAGATGTTGTCGTAGTGGTTGTCGTGCTTGCGGCCCCAGTCGTTGATCTCTGCGTTGTCCTGTCCCGGCGTGATCTCGAAGACCATGTTGCCGCCGTTGTACCAGGCCGTGCCTTCGTCGGGGTGGATCACCCCCTGGAAATGCGTGGTCGAGGCCTTGACGTAGTTGCCCCAGGTGGACGATCCGGGCTGGCTTCCCAAGGTGTACAGGGCGCCGCCGTCGTTGAGCGTTTTCATGCAATCGAACACGCGGTTGTTGCTGAATGAGTTGCGCTTGCTGGTGCGCGTGGGGTTGCCCGGCTTGGCGATGGAGTCGAAGTTGCACCAGCCCCATCCGATGCTCACGCCCACGTAGTTGAGCTTTTCGATGTGGTTCTGCACGACGGCCAGGCTGTCCACGAAGTAGGCCTGGATCGCCGTGTGCCCGGTGTACATCGTGGTCATGTCGTAGAGCAGGTTGTTCTTGATCAGGGTGTTGCGGCAGATGCCCTTGGTCGAGGCGTTGTACTTCTCGCGGGTGTTTGTGCTGGTTTCGTAGATGTGCTGGGGGTGTCCCACCTGGATGGCCGATCCGCCCACGTCGTAGATCGCGTTCCCGATGATCTTGGAGTTCACCACGTCGTTGATGAATCCGATGCCTTCGTTGCCGATGTGCGCCAGGACGTTGTCTTCCAACGAGATGGACGAGGCGTTGGAGACGTTGATCGCGCTCGACATGACCTCGTAGGCGCGGTATTCGTCGGCATGCCAATCGGAGTTCGCGTAGGCGATGCACCAGTTCGATCCTTGGACGGTGGTTTTACCGGAGGATCCAGCGATCGCTGGCAGTACCGCCTCGGTATTGGCGAAGGTGATCCCCTTGAAGGTGAGGTTCTGCACCCTGCTGGTCTTGGACGTGCCTTGGATCTTGAGGAGAGTTTCGGTGGCAGGAGCGTAGACCACGGCCGTGGACATGTCCTCGCCGCTTCGCTTGTAGTAATAGAGCGTTTTCGTGGCCTTGTTGAAGTAGAAGTTGCCTGCGGCATTCAAGAATTCGTAGGCGTTCTGGATGGTATGGGAGCCGGTTGCCGAGAACCCTGAATTCCAGCCCTGATTGAGGGAGATCGCGCCGAACGGCTGTTGAAGTTTCAGGATCCGGTTCGAACCGCTGATCGCCTGGTCGCGTACGCAAACGATGTTCACGTTCCAGGTGGTGCCGTTGACGAGCTCGACGTCGTCGGGATTTGTCAGTTCGGGAACGTCCGCGGCGAGGTACTGGATCCCGTCGAACTGCGAGCCGCTCTTCCAGGCCCACGACGCCTGTCCGGAGGTGATGCTGTAGGTGCCCCAGCCGCCTTTGGAACCCACCGACTTCTTGGTCATGTAAGCGCGTTTGTCGTTCACGATCAGGCTGCGCAGCTTGGTGGCGCGGTCCAAGGTGGCCTTGTAGACGTTGCCGCTGGACAATGTCCAGCCGGTGACCAGCGTCCCTCCGTTGAGGACGGGGATCTCCTTGCCGTAGGCCTCGTACACGATGCGATGGCCGCCCGTTCCGCCGTCGGCGGGCGTGAATTCGATGGGCTTGGCGATGGGATAGGTTCCGCCGCGCAGATAGACATGGATGTCTTCGGATTGGTTCGCGTTGATCCCGCGCACGGCATCCCTGGCCTTGGTGAGGGTCTTGAAGGGGGCTGCGAGCGTTCCCGGATTGGTGTCGTCTCCGGAAGGCGACACGTAGAAGTCTGCCGCGGTGGCGAGCGCGGAGGAGAGCAGGGCGCCGGACAGAAGGAGGGTCAAACGAGGCCGGAAGAGGGATCCAGGGATGGGCATGCAAGGTTCCTTTCGCCGAAACGCGGCTCCCTTGCTTTGCATCACGGCACGGTGGGCACGGAAACGTCCGCACCGACCCGCGTAGGAAGCGAAGGTCTCCGGAAAGATCGCCGCCTTGGCAACGGTTTCCCGACGAATTCCGCTGGGGACTTTTGCCATTTCGTCAAAACCCGGGAATGGCTTGGAGCATGTTCCGGATCGATGGCGGAAAAAAGGAGCCTTAGACGATCCTCTCGAGGGTCGCCACGGTCTCCACATGGGTGGTGCGCGGGAACATGTCCACCGGTACCGCAGAAAGGGTGCGGTAGCTCTTGGAAAGCCGCTCGATGTCGCGGGCCAGCGATCGTGGGTCGCAGGACACATACACCAAGCGCGGGATTCCGGAGGATTCGATCGCGTCGGCTCCGGCTTCTTCCAGGCCCTTGCGCGGCGGATCCACGATCAAACAATCCCAACCTTCGCGCACCAAGCCGGCCAAGCGCTCGGAGGCGTCGGCGCGCACGAAGTGCATGTTGGTCACCCCGTTGGCCTTGGCGGCCGCACGTCCCGCCTGTACGGAGCGCGGGTTCTCTTCCAGGCCCAGCACCTCACTGCAACGGTCGGCCACCCACATCCCGATGGTGCCCAAGCCGCAGTACGCGTCCAGCACGCGCGAACCTTCGCGGATGCCTTTGCGGACCTCGTCGTACAGACGCGGGGTCTGGTAGGGGTTGATCTGGAAGAAGGTGGAGAGTTCGATATGGTAGGTGTGCTTACCCAGCTTTTCCTTGATCCAATCGCGGCCCCACCAGGATTGTTCCTGCTCGCCGAGCACGACGTTGGTGGAGCGCTCGTTGATGTTTTGCACCACACCCACCAAAGTGCCGTCCTCGCCAGGCAGCGCCTTGGCGGTGGCTTTGAGCAGGGTCTTCAACAAGGCGCGGTAGTGGGTGGGACGCGGTCCGTTGGTCACCAGGCCCAAAAGGATTTCGCCGGTGCCATGGGCCTTGCGCATCAACACATGGCGCAGAAAACCTTCGCCGGAGCGCTCGTCGTAGACCGGGATCCGCTCGCGGTTGGCCCAGTCGCGCACCGCCATTCCCAGCCGCGTGAGGGCGGGGTCCTGGATGTGGCATTCCATCTGGTCCACCACCTGGTGCGATTCGCGCGCGAAGCAGCCCAGCGTGGCGATCTGGCGCTTGCCTTCTACACGAAACGCGAAGGGCAGCTGCACCTTGTGGTGTCATCCAATCGACACCGGGGAGCCCGCGATGGGCGAGACCCGAATGCCCAGCGGTCCCAGCAGTTCGCGGACGTGGCGTTCCTTTTCCGACAATTCCTCATAGTAGGGACGGTGCAGGAAGGAGCATCCTCCGCAGAGAGGGAAGTGCCGGCATGGAGATGGAATGATTTCTGGAGTAGACACGTGCGGAGGCAAAGATAGGGCTTTCGGAGGACACAAAGACCCTTTACATGCGAAAGGGGTCGCCGTATATTTTCTCTCCTCGACAAAACGAACCGCCTCGGCGGGGAGTTGGAATCGAGGAAATATCGGGGTTGTAGCTCAGTTTTGGTAGAGCACCACAATGGCATTGTGGGGGTCAGGGGTTCGAATCCCCTCAGCTCCATCCGATAAGAAAAGGCCTTCGGCAATCGCCGAGGGCCTTTTCGTTTTCCGGGTTCCCGCGCCAGGGATTCCTCAAGCAGCCGGGAACCCCTCCGTTCCGCACCTCGAGGACGGGTGCGAAAAGCCGCGGTAAACCCGGCATGGCGAAGGGCCGATCGTTCCCGGCCGCAGGTCTCGGGCGCCCAAGCGCCGTCGACTCCCCTAACTTACCGAAGGGGAGGGGGAAAAATCTGTGACGAAGATCACACTCCGGGGGTGGGTGTGATCTTCATCACATGGCGTGAGGTCGCAAGGGCGCGGAGTCCCTCGCCGGACGATCGCTCCGGCGAGGCGGGGAGGGGGCGGTTCAGGGAGCGGGGAGGAACTTGCCGCCGGCCAGCGATCGTCCATCCTGTTCCAGCGACCACAGGAGCACGGTGCCTCCCAGTCCGGACAGGTCCATCCGGAGGGTGCCGGATCCTTCCGCCTGGCGCACGGTCTGGCCGTCGGGGCGCACGATCCGCAACTGGACGATTCCTGTCGGGAGATCGGAGGCCAGGAGGGTCCTGCCTTGGACGCTCACCGAACCCCGCACGGCGCGAGCCGGTGCGCGGACGGGCACGGAGATGGAATAGTCGTAGGTGGAGGTGGTGGGACGCGTCAGATCCGGTAGCGTGTCGTCCACGGTGGGGAATTGGAGCTTGCGCGTCATCCGCCCCTTGGCGTCGTATTCGAAGCTGTCGGTGGAAACCAACATGAGGTCGGCGGGGTCCAGGCCGAACTGGTAGAAGGTGCGCAGTGACGCGACTTTCCCCTGGGCGTTCCAGAGGTAGCGTTCGGTCTGCCCGGAGCGGGAGTAGGTGACCACCCTCCCTTGGGCGTCGTAGGTCAAGGTCAGATAGGCGCCGTCCGTGTAGATGCTGTTCTCCATCGACTCCAGGCGTCCTTGGCTCCACAGGTATTTCTGGGTGTAGGTGATGGACGTGTCGTTGCCCAGGGCGTTTTGCATGGTGGCGGTCGCTGCCAGGGAGGACAGAGCGTGTCCGTTCCAGACGAGCTTTCCGTCCTTGACCAGATCCTTCCGTCCGCCATCGTAGCCCGACCACGACAGAGCTCGTTGGGGCATGCCGTCGGTGCCGCGTTGGACCGAATCCTGGGTGTCCATCCACCAGTGGTCGGTGCTCCATTGGTCCAACTGCCGGAACGTGAGGAAACCGGAGGCGTCGTAGCGTTCCAGGATGCGGATGCGGGACGTGTCGTCGGGATCGGCGAGAAGTCCGCCCAGGGTCCATTGGTGGAAGACGCGTCCACCGGTGGTATCGCGCGACACCAGGGAGGCCACCGGCTTCCAGGGTTGGGTGGCGGAATCCTTCTGCCAGTTGAAGATGGAGTCGGCGATGGCGCGTCCCCAGCGGCCGCGGGAGGTGTCGATGCCGTGGATGTGGATCCGGAAGTATGGGGGCGAGGAAAGGAATCCGGTGCTCTTGGATTGGCTGTGGTGCTCTTCGGAATAGAAGCGTTTGACGGGATCCCAGGTGGCCACCACGGTGTCGCGGAAGATCGTGTCGCCGAAGCTTCCCACATCCCATTTCGCGTAGACGAAGGAGGGCTCCATCTCCCGGTCCCAGCCTTGGTACACGCTGGGAGTGGTGGGGCGGGCGGCGACTTCGGGGTTCACTTCCCAGATCTGGTGGAAGCGGAAGAGCGCGTTGGATGTGGAGCTGTTGAGCAGCTGGCCGGGCAGGGCCAGCAGGAGGGCGGCGGCAGTGATCACCGAACGTCTCCGATCGAAGGAGTGGAAGGTCGTCCGCGATGGGCGGAGGTGGGAGGAAAGGTATCAACCTTCCCTGCCTGGGAACCGGGCGTGTCCGCTCCGGCAAGGGTCTGGTGCCGGACTGCCTCAATCCAGCTTGGGGGAGTGCCTGCGGTAGCGCCGATCGGAGGTGATCTCCTTCAGCAATTCCTTCGCCTCGCCCTCCTGGCTTTCCAGCGCCCGGAGCATGGCTTGGGTCTCGTTGGGGTGGTAGTCGGTGTTCCTGTTGTAGGTCTTCCAGAACCACGTCTTCAGAAATTGGCGGTTGGCCGCGAAGTCCTGGCGGATCATCGCCGCGAGGATGGCGTTGCGGGAGAAGGAGCCTTCCACGGGAGGCGGTCGGAATTCGGGAAGGAAAACCTCGCGTGCTCTTTGGGGGTCGATCTGGAACAGGAGCTCGGTCAGGAAGTCCTGCTGGCGCCAGGTGAGGAACTCCTCCTTCCAGTAGCGAAGGCACAGATCGAAGGTGCGTTTCTTGTCCGGATGGCCCACGATGCGTGCGGTCTGTGCGGCCAGCAGGGTGTGCCCCAGGATCTTGTAGGGCTGGAGGTCTTCGGTGCGCGAGGTGCGGTTGTATTCCGCAGCCGCCTTCCAGTCCAGCATCCGAAGGAGTTCCTCCACGCTCAACCGGTTCGCCACGGCCACCATCGCATGGACCGCTTTGGCTTCCCGTGCCATTGCTGCGCTGTCGAGTCGGAAAATGGAGGCCCGCAGCCTCTTGTCGTAGGGGAGGTCTTGGAAGACGGAATCCTCCAGGCCCATGAAGCGGACCAGAGCGGCCATCGCATCGTTGGGGCGGGCATCGAGCGGGAACTGGTCCGGCCCGGGTTCGTAGAAGAACCGGTTGGTCAGGAGGACGACTTCCAGGAACCTCCGCGGATCCGAAGACAATTCCAGGAGGTCCTCTTGGGAAACATCGTCTTTCCAGGCCCAGCGAACGAGCGGGTTGGTGCGGCGCAGACGGGACCATCTCTCGTATTCGTCGGCGTTTTGGAAGGTCTTGTTGTAGAAGCTCCCGAAGCACTTGGCGGCGAATTCGCGGCGGGAGAGGGTCCGCCAGAAGTAGACGATCGTCTTGGGAGGGATCGCGAGCTGGGAATCCGGCTGGAGCAGGAAGTTCTCCTTCAAGTCTCCTTCCTTCGTGAAGGAGGGGAGCTCGATCGGAGGCTCCTTGGAGACGAACTGGCTGTCCAGGAGTTCCAAGACCCCTTGGCCGCCGTGGAAGGTCATGTACAGGATGGCCAGCGGGGAGAGGCTGTCGTTTCGACGGGCCAGTTCGTGGGCCTCCTGCGAAAGCCTGCGGGAGCGCGCGGTGTCGCCGCCGGAGAAGAGGGAAAGCCGGGAAACCTGGTACATCCATAGGGGCAGGGAGGCCAGGTATCCGACGTTCCCCGTGCTCTTGGCCAGTCGAAGCGTCTTGTCGATCTCGCGGAAGTAGTTCGCCGGGGAAACGGTGTCGAAATCCGTCGGAAGGATGTCTTCATGGAGCTTGTCCCAGACGCCGTGGATCAGGAGTCCGGATGCCTCGTCCGGGTGGATGGATGGCTTTCCCGCCCGGAGGGCGCACGATTGCAGGAGCGGAGATCCGTCCCGCCACAGGCCCAGGTCGTTGCGGATGCCCATGCCCCAGCCGAAGTGGAAGGAAATCAGGTCGCACTTGGGATAGCTCTTCAGATAGCGGACATCGTCCTTCTTCAGATTCTTGATGAGATGGTCGACCGCGCCTTCGAAGGTGGTCGGTAGGTTCTTCGGGACGGTCGAGTTCTTGCCGGACCTTGCCTTGGGAGTCGCGGCGACGGATGTCGTCGTGAAGAACAGGCAGAGGGCGATGGATATCCAGAAACGAACGGAGGATGCAGGGTTCATGGGTGCTCCCATCGGGGTCAGAACGGATCAGAATTTGTCCGCGATGTCGCGGGCCTTGGCGTTGGCCTTGGGCGTGCGCAATGCGTCGATCTCGACTTTGCGCTGGGAACCGTGAAGCTCCCGCACCACGATCCATTCGCCCAGTGTCCTGCCGCGTCCGCTGCTTGTCTCGTTCGGCTCCATGCAGGTGGCGCGCTGGATGACGGCGAAGGGGGAGCCGTCGCGCATTCGCCATTCGAGCATCTTCCCGAAGACCGCGATAGGGCAGTCGCCCGGATCGAGGCTCAAGGGGGTCATGGCCCCATCGACCCCTTGGGTGATGTACCGGGAACTGCCGAGGGCGGAATAGCTCTCACCCAGGTGGTATTCCCCCGGCCCGGGGCAATCCTTGGGAAGGTCCTTTCCCTCGGCTTCGGGGGAATCGTTTTCCTCGAACCGGCAATCCTTCTCGGTGTTGGTGTAACTGCTGGTGATGCCGGCTTGGGCGGTGAGTGCGAGGCCGGCCAACAGGGCGAGGAAGGTGCGCATGAGGGGCTCTCCAGGGTGGAAGGTCGTGCCGCGGACGAATCGCCAAGACCCCAAAATCTTAGATCCTTATCCGGGCGGGAACGATGGGGAATTCCGGTGCTCGCGACGGATTTTGGCAAGTCCTCGCCTGATCATCAGCGGGACGATCAGACGGTGGAACGGCTTGACGATCGCGAAATACCATCTGCCGAGCCGGTTGTTGAACTCCACGGCGGTGGATACCGTGTAGAGCTTCCGTGTCGGATCGGTTGAATCTTTGCTCAGAAGCAGGGAGACGCGGAAATTCAGATGTCGATCGAATCGCGCTTGTCCGTGAACTCCGCCTGGAAACTGTCGACGTAGTCGAAATTTGTTGACGACTGGTCCAGGGCGGAGGCGGCTGGCAGGGTGGAACCGGTCATTCTATCCATCTCTCCGGCATCGCGGCGGTTCGGAGAACGGAATTGTTGTCAATATTTGTCTGCCAACTCGCGGGCCCGCACGTTGGCGTTGGGGGTGCGCAGGGCTTCCACTTCTCCTTGGCGCTGGGCTCCGTGGAGTTCGCGCACCTGCAGGGTTTCGCTGATCCGCTTGCCGTGGGATTGGCTTCCGCTGGGCATTTCGTAGCAGGTCACCCGTTGGATGACGGCGAAGGGTGCGCCGTCGCGCTGGCGCCATTCCAGCATCTTTCCGTAGACGGGTTCCGGGCAGTTGTCCGGGGCGATGGCGGACTTCAGCAGGGTTTCCCCCTTCTTTCCCTGGCTGATGTTGCGGAAGCTTCCGACGGCGGCGTACCACTCGTGGACATAGTACCCCTTGGGTCCTTTGCAGAGCTTGGGCATGTCGCTGCCTTCATGGAGTTCGGACTCGGGGAAGGCGTCCTGGCAGTCGGTCTCCATGTTCGTGTAGCTGCTGGTGATGCCGGCTTGGGCAGTGAAAGCGAGGCTGGCCAACAGGGCGAGGAAGGTGCGCATGGGATCTCTCCAGGGAAGAGGGTCGCGCCGCGGGCTTGTCGCCGCGACCCATGGAAGCTTAGATCCTTCAGGGCGCCACGGGCAAGCTCTGCGATCGCCAAGCGTTCATGCCTCCCGCCACGTGCTGGATGTCGGAAAAGCCCATGCCTTTGAGGATGCCCAGGGCCTGGCCGCTGCGGTTGCCCGAGCGGCACACCAGCAGGATCTTTTCCTGGCGCGGGAGCTTGGAGATCTTCTCCTGGAAGTCCGGCCCATGGAAATCGATCAGGGTGGCTCCGGCGATGTGGCCGGTGGCGAATTCGCCGGGGGTGCGCACGTCCACCAAGTGGAAGGTCTTCTTCGCGCTGTCGGCGCGGATCAGGCTGTCGGCCACGACGGGCGGAAGGTTTTCTCCCCGCGCACCGGCTGCGGTGCAGGAGGCGGTGGCCAGAACGATGGAAAGGGCGGCAAGGCGAAGGATCATGTGGCGACTCCTGGAAACGGGCTTTGTGGAAAAATGCATCGTCAAGCGCTACGGCAACTTGGGCAGAGGTCGCGCATGGCCCATAACATCACGCCGAATCCCACCCAGCGCAACCAGTCCATGGACGGAAATTGGTTGGCGGCCAAAAGCAGAGCCAACGCCGCGCCGATCTTGGCGAAGCGATGCCAAGCTGGGGTTCCCAGAGGCGCCGCGACGGCCTGGGTGTTCCCCATCGCCGATTGGAACAAGGTGCGCAGACCATTGCGGTCGAGTGTTCCGCCGTGGCGTCGGATCTCCTTGCCGTCGCGGTAGGCGACCAGCGTGGGCACCCCCCGCACGCCGGCTTCGCGTGCGAGGTCGCCGGAAGAATCCACATCCACCCGCACTACCTCTACTTGGCCCTGGAACTCCTTTTCCAGTTCGTCCACCAAGGGGCTCACGGCTTTGCACGGACCGCACCAGGGTGCGTGGAACTGCACCACCACGGGTCCCTGGCGGCCTTCCAGAAGCACGGTGCTCATGCCTTCGCTCGGGTGGAAAGCCCCAGGGGCAGGTAGAGCGGGCAAGATCCGATGGCGGCGGTGAGAAGCGGCACGAAGCCGAGAAATTTGAGGACGGTGCCGGGGGTGCCGGTCACCACGCCTCCCCAGCCGAGGCCCAAAAGAATGATGGCGATGGCGATGCGCGCCCAGCGATCGATGTTTCCGAGATTGAACATTGGAAAGCTCCTTGGTTTGGTGAAGAAGACGGTGCGATACGGACAAGGACGTCGGGAGCCGCGGGGAAGTTACAGTTTTGAGAAACCCCGATCAGGAGAGCTAGGCATGGAGCTGTTCACGGAAGGTCTGCAGGAAAAGAAGGACGTGGCGAAGCTCGGTTTCGTCTTTTGGGAACGCAAGACGTTGAACCTGCATCGGGGCATCCTGGAAGGTTCCGTCGGGTCGTGGGAGGGCCTGGATTGGAGCGAGGTGAATCTACGCCAGGTGGCCAAGGAGGCATACAGGCCGTCGTGGTGGAGAGGGTTCGGATTCGGTGTGCTGCTGAGAGGCGCTTCGGGCTTGGACATATCGCATCTGTGCGAAGGAGTCGATGCATGGAATCGATCGGCCGGAGTTCTGCAGTGGATGATCATCGAAGATCGCGACCACAAGACGGTGTTCGCCTCCCACATGTGGGCCGAGGGCTACCTGACAAAGCACTGGCTGCGGACGCTTGCGAATTTCCATAGGTCTGGATACCGGGTGGAGCCGAGCCAGGGGAAAACGCCGGAGTTCTTTGCTTGGATGGCAAGACTTCAGGAGTTCATGTAGACGATGTCCCGGTCATTTCCTTGTTTGACAACCACTTAGGCGTCATGCCCAAAAGAGTAGTGCTCAAGCGAGCATAATTGTGTACATTAGGGGAGATGGCTCTTGCACCACTCCATGTCCACAGCTCGCACAGTCTGCTCCGGGGGATCCCCTCCGTCGCGGAGCTGGTCGCTTGCGCCAAGGCGCGGGGCTATCGGGCGCTGGCCCTGACGGATGTGCAGACCATGGCCGGGAGCATCCTGTTTCTGCAGGAGTGCCGCCGCCAGGGAATCCAGCCCATCCTGGGGTTGGAGCTTGCGGATACCCGCGATCCTTCCATGCGCCTGGTGCTTCTGGCCCGCAACGCCGCAGGGTATGGCGATCTCTGCGAGCTGGCCACCTTCCGCAACCTGGGTCGCCGCGGCGAGGACATCGAAGACCTCTTCGCTCGCCCGTTTCCAGACGTATTCGCGTTGTGCCCGGATCCGGGACTACTCCAGCGCCTTTCTCGCACTCCCTTGCGTCAAAGCCTATTCGGGGCGATCTGCCTGGCGGATGCCGTCTCCGCTTCGCGCTCGCGTTCGGTGGAAGAAGTTTGCCTGCGCGAAGGCTTGGACTGCGCGGTGGCCCACGACACCTGGTTTCTGGAGCCGTCAGACCACGCCTTGCACCGGCTTTTGCGGGCCATCGACGCCAACACGGATCTTTCCCGTCTGGCTGCCGGCCAAGTTGCCGCTCCCGCTTCCTGGCTTTTGCCCCCGGAGCGTCTGCAAGAGCTCTACGCCAGGCATCCACAGGCCCTGCGCACCACGGAACGCATTGTCGATTCCTGTCGCGACGATCTTTCTTCCTGCGGTTGGATCCTTCCCCATGTGGATGTTCCTGCTGGCCACGATGACAATTCTTGGTTGGCCAAGATCGCGGGAGAAGGTCTGCAGCGCAACTACGGCGGGCGTCCCGGTTGGACCAAGGCGCTGGAACTGCAGGCCAAGGAACTGGAAGTGATCCGCCGCACGGGCTACGCGGGATATTTCCTGATGGTCCGCGAGATCCGCCAGGCCGCGGCCAACCGGTTCGGTGGTGGCTTCCGGCGCGGGCGCGAATGCTCCATCCTGCGCGGTTCGGCGGCCAACAGCCTCACGCTCTACAACCTGGACGCGTCGGATCTGGACCCGCTGCGCTACGGGCTCTATTTCGAACGTTTCTTGAACGAAGACCGCTCGAGTCCGCCGGATGCCGATCTCGATTTCGGATGGGATGAGCGTCCACGCGTGTTGGAGTGGTTTTTCGAGACCTACGGCGAAGACCGCGTGTGCATTCTTTCCGCCACCCACCACTTCCGGCGCCGGGCGGCGTTTCGCGAAACGGCCAAAGTTTTGGGCTTTTCCCAGGAACAGGTCACGGAGGCTTTCCAGAGGTTGCGTCGTGCACCGCTGCGGCCCGGAGTCCATTGGCTGGAAAGGGTCCAAGAGGTGGATTCCAGCCTGGCGGAAGTGGCTCGCATGGCTTCTCGTGTGCAGGGGCGGCCGCATTTTCTGGGACAGCATCCGGGCGGGGTTTTGGTCACCAATGATCCCATCTGGCGGCATGTGTCCTGCCAGCGCAGCGGTGGGGCCACCAACCGCATCGTGAGCCAAGTGGACATGCACGGCGGGATCGACTTCCTGGGGCTGGTCAAGTTCGACATCCTGGGCAACGGCAGTCTTTCTGTGCTGCGCGACGCCCTGGAAATGCTGCGCGAGCAGGGTGGGGAAGATCCCGAACTGTGGGATCTGGCCAAGGTGGAATCGGATCCGGAAGTCCGCCGCATGATGGAAGAAGGCGACACGCGCGGGGTCTTCTACATCGAATCCCCGGCGCAGCTTCGGCTCAACCAGAAGGCCAAGGCCTCCACTTTCGAGGAGATTGGCATCACCTCCAGCCTGGTGCGCCCGGCGGGCACCGCCTACGCGAAGCTTTTCGTGGAACGCCACCGCGCCGCCAAGGAAGGGCGTGCGGACTGGGATTGGCTCCACGCGAGCCTGGAAGGCATCCTTTCGGAAACCCACGACGTGTGCGTGTTCCAGGAGGATGTCACCCGCATCTGCGTGGAAGTCGCGGGCTTCTCCTTCGCCGAAGCCGACCAAGTCCGCAAGATGATGAACAGCCTCCACGATGGCGCGCCTGCCCATTATGAACGCACCGCACGGCGTTTCGTGGAAGGATGCATGGCGCATCGCGGGCTGGACGTGGCCCAAGCCCAGGAGCTCTGGAAGCGGGTGGACAGTTTCCGGGGTTTTTCCTTCTGCAAGAGCCATTCGCTCTCGTACGCGCAGTTGTCCTTCCGGTGCGCCTGGCTCAAGCGCCACCATCCGGCCCGCTTCTGGGCGGCGGTGGTGGGAAACGATCACGGATTCTATCCCACCGCGGCCTATGTGGACGAAATCCGTCGTGCCAATATCCGTATACTGGCTTGGGACATCAATGTCTCCCGCTGGCGCCACCAGGGCGGCGACGGCTGGATCCGCCCCGGGTTCCAGCATGTGCGGGGCGTGCGTCGTGCGATGGTCGACCAGTTGGAATCGGAGCGGTCCCAGGGCGGTCCTTTCCGGGATCTTCCCGATTTCTGTCGGCGTGTCCCAGCGGGTCGCGCCGAACTCGACGCCTTGGCGCGCGTGGGTGCCTTCGACTCCTTTGGTTTGGCCCGTTCGCACGCCCTGGCTTGGATCGCCGAACTCGGCGCGGGGGCGCGGCGTCCGGACGCCCTGGACCTGTTCGCGCAGGAGGGGCTGCCGTCGCATCTGCTGTCCTTGCCTCGCGAGACCCCCGCCATGAGGGCGCTGGATGAGCTTCGCCTGGCGGGATTTTCCGTGTCGGCGGATCCTCTGGAATCCTTGGGGCGCTTGGCTGGCAAGCTCGGCGCGGTGGCCAACGCCCGGTTGGGCGAGTTCGCCGGAAAATCCGTCAAGATTGTGGGTGTCCCGGTGGCCAGTCGCGTGCATCGGGTGCGCCAGACGGGGGAGCCCATGCTGTTTCTGACGCTTTCCGACCAAAGCGGGATCGCCGACGCGATCCTGTGGCCCAACGCCTACAGGAAGTTCCACTCCGTGGCGATCGGCGGGGGAGTGCTGGCCGTGCGTGGAAAAGTGATGGCTGAAGACGAAACATTCGCGTTGGACGCGGACCATGTGGAAGAGGTGAGAGCATGAATCGCAACGGAAACACGCGCCATGTGGCGCTTTGGGTGCCTGGCCTTTCGCTCCAGCTTCTGGAAGCGGAAAGGCCGGAGCTTCGCGGAAGGGCCTGGGCCCTGGCTTCGCAAACGGGAGGTGCGCAGGCGAGATTGGACGACGCCTCGGCGCGCGCCCGCGAACTGGGTGTGGTTCCGGGAATGCGTCTGGCCGAACTGCGCCGGCGTTTTCCCACTCTGCCGGTGCATCCTCCACAGGCTCGCGGGATCGGTTCGTTTCGTCGGATTTTGTCTTCCCTGTGCGAGGCGCGCACGCCGGTCTGGGAATTGTCGGCCGATGGTGCCTTGCTGGATCTGACCGGGACGGAGCATCTGTTCGGGGGGGATTGGGATCTTTGGGCCGCCCGCCTGCGCTCGGATCTGGAGACCGCTTGCGGGATCCGCGAGGTCCACCTGGTGGTTTCGCAGCATCGCATGGTCGCGGAAATCCTCGCCCGTGCCGGAGAAGGCCGGCAGGGGATCGCGATGGTGGAATCGGGAACGGAGGGAGCGCGCTTGGGTGCAGTTCCTCTGGATGCGGTGCCTTGGGTTTCGCGCGTCACCCGCGAGCGTCTTTCCAAATACGGGATCCAGACATTGGACGACGTGCGCCGCCAGGCGCGT
Source organism: Fibrobacterota bacterium (assembly GCA_016699655.1). Taxonomy (GTDB): domain Bacteria; phylum Fibrobacterota; class Fibrobacteria; order UBA5070; family UBA5070; genus UBA5070. The sequence goes on along the minus strand of CP064986.1, from coordinate 5,010,246 downwards.
TCCTTCCTGCGGCTGCATCTGGGAGCCGATGGCGAGCGCCTTTCCGCCTTGGCCATGGGAATCGACCCCGAGCCTTCGCACCGGACCAAGGCACCCTCTGCGGAGATGGTTTTGCCGCGCGACGAGAACGATCGCGAATTGATCCGTGCCGCCGTGCACCAGCTGGCGGATCGTCTCGCCTTCACCTTGCGCGAGAGGTCGTTGGGCGGACGCGAGATCTCGTTGCGTCTTGGCTGGTCGGATGGTCAAGAAATGTCTTCCTTCTCGCGGCCCGTGGGCGCTGTGGAAGATTTCCTTTCCCTGCGGGAGATCGCCTGGAAGCTTCTGGACCAGTTGGATGTGCGCCGGGTTTCCGTGAGGTCGCTGAAGCTTTCCGCCACCCGCACCCACGCCTGCACGGGGCAGGTGGATCTATTCTCCACTCCAGACGCCCAGCGTCAGCGTGATTTGGGTGCGGCTCTTGACAGGGTCCGGCAGCGTCAGGGATTTTTCGCGGTGGAAAATGCCCTGGTCGCGCTTGCGGTGTGAGGGAGCCTCAGGGGTCGTAATCGAAAGGGACCCAGAAAGACGCGCTGTCCTTCTGGAGGGATTCGGGCATGGTCTCGCATGCGTAGAGAGTGGCGAGGAATGTGCCCAGTCTACTGATGTGGATTGCGCAGCCATTGTTCCAGGCGGAGGTGAGGTCGGGGGCATGGCGACGCAACACGACGGTGGAAGGGGCGAGATTCGAACGCGACCAACCTTCCAGCACGTAGCGAACGCCCGGGATTGGGGTGGGAAGCCACCCGAAGCTTCCGGAAGGAGCCCCCATGGCGCCGCGGAAGGTGAGGCTGTCGCCTTCCAAGGACCACAGGAAGGCTTCCGCCTGCACCATCGTGTCGGCACCCCGGATGATGCGGGTGGAGTGGCGTGGAGTCCCGGAAATACGCAGGATGCTGCGGAAGTCGGCGAGGGCAAGGCCTGTGTCCATGTTGTTGAGCTTGAGGTTGCGGGACTCCGAGAACATCACCTTGTTGATGGCGCCGCCGCTGGTGGATCCGAACGTATTGATGGGGTATTGTGCGGTGTCCAGAGAGATCGAGCGCCAAGAAACGCGTTGACGCAGTGGCAGGTTTTGGATGGAAACGGGTTTTTCCCAGGCCTCGACCAGATAGGTGCCGGCGTCCGGAGGCAGAAAAAGGACTCCGGCGGAATCGAACAGGATTCCTTGGGAAAGAAGAGTCGCGGAGTCGGCGGTGGATTCTTCCACGCTCCAGAGGTGCCCTTGGCGGATGGCGGGTTGCCGTGCTGCTGGGTCGCCCGAACTGGTGGGAGGTGCTTGCACAAAAATGCGAATGGGGCTGGGCAGGTCCGTCCCGCCCCCGGATTGGGGGTTGGCGCAGCCAACCAGGAATGCGAGTGGGAGTAGCCACCTCAGATCAGGCATGGTGGGAACGATACCTTTCGAAGCTCTCGCTGAGGGGGAAGAGCTGGAAATTGACCTGCACCACCTGATCGGCCGGGGCGTCGTCGGTGGCAGTTTCTGCCAAAAGTTCACGTCGGGTCCGGTCCAAGATCTCCCTGATCCTGGAAAGGTGCTTGCGGCTGACCGACAAGGTGACGGCGGCGATGTGGGTATCGGGACTCTCGGGGTCCGACAAGCGGTCTTGGGCCAGGAGGATCATCTGGCGCTTGAGGGTCTTGATGACTTGCGGATCGACATCGCCTGGGGTCAGCCGGGGAAAGGCGTACTGCCATTTTCCGTCGACCATGCGCAGAAGATCCAGACGCTCCAGCAGAGAAAGCGAGGCGGCGACCTCCTCGGTTTTGACGGCAGGTCGCAGGAACCCGCCGATCTGGGCAGGGTCTGTGTACCCGGTGACCACGGCGGCTTCGCGGATGGCCATGTGGATCCAGTGCGCGAAATACTCCGCTTGACGACCCCCCACCCGTTCCACGGAGCGGGCCGCTTGGAGCCGCAATAGATCCGACAGGAGATCGCGACGCTTGTCCAGGTGGGTTTCCTGGCCGTAGCGGACCAGGATCTTGAAATAGAGGGCGGCGTCTCCTGCGATCCCGAGGGCACCGACGCACTTGTCGGAAGAATCTTCCGAGAGATTTCTACGCCCTTGGATGACTTCGGAGAGGAACGCATGGGAGGCGAATCCCGCTTTGCGGGCGAAGGTCCGGTAGGAAAATGCTTTGGATAGAGTCCGTTTGACCTCGAACCATTCGCGAAGGAAGTCGCGATGGTCCAGGAAAGCGAACACCTCCGGAAGACCGGAGGATGGTTCCTGGGAAGGTCGTGGCGTGTTCTTGTTCATCCTACAAACCAAGTTAGCGCCAACGATCCCGCGAAACCCCGTCGTGAGACGACCTTTTCAGGAATGCGTACTCGGCAAAAGAACGGGCAACTGGACTCCTTCAGGGTACGGATTGTCTTTGGGTTGGTGACACGACGTGCAGAGCTCGGAGCTTGAATGCAACTTTATCAGGCAGGTCGGCCGTTATTTGCCCTAGCGAGCATTTCGCGGTGGGCCTGCAGAGCCTCGTGTCTCATCATAAGCCATCTGTTTTTCCGGTGAAGAGGTAAAGGATGTCCATTGATTTTCCAGTCGTGATCTTCGGTGTCGGCAACATGGGGGCGGCCATCGCTCGTTGCTTGCGCAAAGCGCACCCAAGCGCTGTGATTTGGGGTGTGGATGCCGACCAAACGAAGATCGCGGCCTTGGAAGCGGAGGGCGTGCTCGTGGCGGCCAAGCCGGATTGGCGTCTGGAAGATGGTGTTGTGGTGTTGTCGGTCAAGCCTCAGATCCTGGATTCGGTCGCCAAGGGGCTCCAAGAACGGCTAGGGAAGGCCTCCATGGTGCTGAGCATTCTCGCTGGGGTGCCTTTGACTCGTTTGCGTGCGGCCTTTGGTGCTCAACAGGTGGTGCGCACCATGCCCAATCTCGCCCTGACGGTCGGGGCAGGGGCGACCGCAATCGCTACGGACGGATTGTCCGAGCAGGTTTTGGTCAAAATTCGGAGTTTGCTGGCGCCGACCGGTGAAGTGGTGGAAGTGCTTGAATCCCAAATGGACGCGGTGACCGGTCTTTCTGGAAGCGGTCCTGCCTATGTGCTCAAATTCCTGATGTCCTTGGAAGATGGAGGCGTGTTGGCTGGACTGCCTCGTCCGGTCGCGCATCGTTTGGCGATGGCGACCGTGGCAGGCACGGTTCAGTTGGCGCAGGAATCGGGTGCCGAGTGGGATGTTCTGCGAGGTCAAGTGACCTCTCCCGGTGGGACCACGATCCATGGCCTTAAAGCGTTGGAAGACAAGGGTTTCACTGCCTCGATCATGAACGCGGTTTGGGCTGCAACCGAAAGATCGAAAGAACTTGGGCGTTCTTGAAAACGCCAGGACGAGGAATCGTCCTGCGGAATCGCCTTATTTACGGATAAGTTTGGCATTGTCGGAAACTACGGAGTCCAGGAGCAAGAATGAGAATCAAACTCAGCGGTAAGGTGATCAAAAGCGGGGGACTGTCCGTCATCGGGCTGGCGACCATGCTTTTGGCGCTGCCATCGCAAGCTGCGATTGTTCCCTGTTCCGCCAACAGTGTGGCCACGTTGCAGGCGTGCATCAACCGGGCGCCTTCGCTGGGAGCGGTTTCCACGGATACTGTTTTGGTGAGCGTCGCACCAGGTTTGTACTCCGGGGCCCAGATCCGGATCAACACGCGCAAGAATTTGTGGATCATCGGCGACACCACTGCCGACGAGGCCACCCAGCCGCGGATCCTCTACCAGGATCGCCAGCATGTGTACACGGATCTTGATCCCATCAAGCGAGCCGACACTTCCGCTGCGGGTACCTACGGGCAGAACAACGGAACAGTCTGGATCTATCAATCGGACAACATCCGCCTGATGGGCTTGGTGATCGACGGAAGCACCACGCTCACTGCCACCACCGGTCGCATCTTCGCCTATGGGGCCACGTTGGGCAAGACCGCTCCGGTGGAAATTCGCGGAAACGTGGGCGTGAACATCTTGTTGAGCCGCAATGTCCAGTTGCGGTATCTGTCCGTCACGAATACTTGGAATGGCATTTCGGTCATTTCTCCGAACCTGGGTGGTGCTTTCGCTTTCCCGGACCCCAACGACCCGTACGAGGAAAGAGTCTCCACTCTTCCTACAAGTCGGGCGGGATTGTATGGCAACCACCTCGTCGAACGCTGCCGCATCCACGACAACATCTTCGGAATGTTGTTCCAGCGCGATTGGGACCTCAGTTCGGTGATTCGGAACAATTTGTTCTGGGGAAACTACATGCGCCATTGGGATGATCCCAAGCTGGTCGCGGCGGGATTGACCAACTACGTGGCGGGCCTGGAAAATCTCGACAAGGCCAAACGCGCGGATGGCTCCTCGCGCTCCCTGGCCTACACCACCGTGGGAGGTGCATTCCTGATGACGGACGTGGCGCTGACGCCCTACCGCATCCACAACAACACCTTCCACAACAATGCGACCATCTTCTCCGGGTACTACAAGACCGGCACCCAACACCTGTTTTACAACAATCTCGTGGGGCGCCCGTACCAGTTCTTCCGGACAGCGCCCGATCTCGAAGTCCAGGCCGATGCGGCGGGGACCTCTTTCGGCAATGGCTATACGCAGACCGAGCGGAACTCCGAGATGCTCCAGTACATGTCGGAGCACCAGCGCTCCAACCGTGTGGTAGCTCAAGACAGCGTTCCCCGGACCACCAATGTCGCTCCCAACTACTGGGGTGCGGCCGGAGGCAATTTCCGGTTGTACAACATGCGCATGATCCGCACTTCCCAGGGAACCGCGGGGAACTGGCTCGGCGCCGGAGGCCGTTCCTGGAGCAACGACGACAGCAACCGGGATTCCCTGGGCATGACCTGGGTCCCTGATACCGCTGCCTTGGGAACCATCGCCCAGCAGGCGGATACCGGGGGCATCGTTCGCTGGGTTCGCCACAACATGTGGGTAGGATCTCGGAAGGATCCGTCGGATCCCTACAACGGCAATTGGTGCCCACCCTGGATTCCGATCCAGATCCGCAATTCACTCGGGGACCCTAAAATCTTCCGCAACACGGGAAGCTTCGATTTGCGCTGGGCCCTGGGGCTTCCCTTGGATACAATTTCCGCTGCCACCTCGGCCAACTGGCTGCGTCCCACAGCGTCCAATCTGGGGCTTCAGGGGTGGGCCACCTACGAGGGAACGGCCACCAAGCCATTCGCCATCGGAGCCTATGATCCTGCTGGCGGATGGGCCGCCACCGCCCGCCGACTGGTCCTGAAGGACACCCTCATCGAGACGGTGAACGATTCGATGGTCCGTTTCCGACTGAACGTCAGTGGCCAGGGAATCACCGACGCGGACATCGTCAAGCTGGAAGTCTCCAGCGCCAAGTTCTACAACGACGTCCCGGTTTCGGACACCTTGTACAACCAAGGGCCCACTGGAACCACTGGATACACCACCACGCGCTTGAATTCCATCCTTTCCAGCAAGCCGTGGCCGCTTCCCTACCAGTTCGCCGCCACTGACTACAACCGCGTGGGTGGTCACGTGGTCGATGACTCCCTGACCAAGTACAAACTGCGTGCCGACAACATCTTCCTGGGACAGATCGCTCCGGGCTGGCGACTGCATCAGGATTCGCTGTACGCCCGCGCGGAGGTGGTCTTGAAGGCAACCATGGCAGACGGATCGGTGATCTACTCCAATCCTGGCGTGTTCATGTTCTCACGCCCTCGTTTCCAGTTCGACGTGAAGATCACCGATCTGGCCGGCAACGATCTCCCCTTGGACGCTGATGGCATTTCGCGGCTGGTCACCGCCCGGCAACCCGTGCGAGTGACCATCCGTGCCAAGAACATCGCGAAGCTGCCCGTCGATTACAAGGGATATGCGAACCTGCAGCTGGGCGATGCCGGGCTGCTGCATGGAGCCGGAGACAATCTCCAAAAGCAGGATCTGGGTGTGTTCAACCCTCTCCACCCCAACGACATCGTCCAAGCGCGCATGCTCAAGAACGATTCCGTGGTGGACACCATGCGGGTGGAAGCCTCCACCTACTTGGGGGCCGCGGTGAACGGTACCCTCATCTATCGCGCCGTGTTTTGGGGCGAGAACGACAGCCTTCTGCCGTACTTCTTGGAAGGGCGGTCCGCTCCCTTGAAGGTGGTTTCCGGTTCCATCTACCAGGTCACCATCGATTCCGTCTATCGGGACAGCACGCTTTTGTTCGCGCCGAGCGTGGAGATCAAGACCTATCTCAACGACAGTGCGGCTGGTCGACGCGACACCTTGTTGACCGATGGAAAGAAAACCAGCGACAACCTCGGCTATGGGGATCGCAGTGAACAATTGAGATTGGTCCTTCAGGTACGCGATCGCTGGGGCAATCCCGTGTTGGATTCGTCCAGCCAGGACAAAGGACTCTACGTACGGCTCGCCTACGTGATCGCCAACGGTCGCTACCCGGCGGTCAGCTTGGATCCCCAGTTGCTCACCGTTGACTCTGCAGGCGTCTCGCAGTCATCCGCGAGGTTCGCTTTCGACAAAAAGGGCCGAGTGGTGGCGACCATCGCCATCAGCTCTCTGGCCACTCCTGGTGCGATCGGGGCGTTGCGCGCCTCGATTCTCGATTCGTTGGGCAAGGAACTCGGAACGGTTGGGGCGGCGCGCAACGCAGGCGTGCCGGACACTGCCTGGATTCGCTCGTCCGGTACCCCCATGACGGTTCAGTGGGTTACGCCAGCGGGTGCCCGTTTGAATCCCTTCGACGCTTGGGTGGGAGACTGGATTCCCGTGCGTCTGAAAATGATCAAGGATCGCCAGGGCACGACCTTCACGGGAAAGATCGGCGTGAGCACGGTCGCGCCCATCGCCTTCTATGCGGCCAAGGGCGATGCCGTTCCCGTCACTTCGGCGCAGTTTGCCGGTGACTCCTTGAGCCAGATCTTTTGGGTGCGAGCCAGCGATTCCACTCAAACCGGCTACTTGCAGGCTACGGCGGATTCCGCTGCCGATCGCGTGTTTCCGTTGCGATTCACCTACCCATCGGTCACCCGCTCGGCCTTCTACGATCGCGATTGTGATGGTCGTGTCGATAGCCTGGCTGTTTGGTTCAACGGGCCGTTGTCCTACCGCGATTCCAACGGGGTCGTGGCAGGCGACAGCCTGGATGTTCGCTTCCCGCATCACTTCTCTTCGCCTTCCGCGAAGGGCGTTCCACAAGGCGCCCATGTCCGGGATTCCCTGCTGACCTTCGGTTGGAATCCAGGTGCCGTGATACCTGCCGACCTTCGTGCCAATCTCCTTTCCGTCGGTAACCCCTTGTCCAAAACCCGACAGGTCTACACCTTGACCGCACCGGCGGATTTGGCCAAGCCGGTTTTCCTGGAGGCCAGCGACAACCAATCCTGGAGCGCTTCGGGCGCGACGGATTCCTTCTTGGTTCGCTTCTCGGAAACCATGGATGTATCCAGCTTCGCGCTCGGCACGGCGGTTCCCTTCACCTTGGTTCGCAATGGTGTGGAAATTCCTCTGACGACTGCTCGTCTGGTGAGTGCTGTGAAGGCAGTGGACAGCGGCTTATACGCGTTCGTTGTGTCTTCTTCCTCGATCCTTGGCATGAACGGGGATTCGCTGCGCATCAATCCTGCTTTGCTGCGCGATCTTGTCGGCAACCAGGCATCGGATTGCCATACCACCCGGGCGCTTCTGGTCAATTCTCCTTTCCGTCCGTTGGATGGATATGTGTTGGATGTGACCGGAGACGGAAACGCGGATTCCGTCCACTTGGCTTTCCGTGACAGTTTGGGAAGTTACCCGGATCGGATCTTCGTGCGATGGGGAACTCCTGCCGAAACCTTGACCATTCTCAAGGCCGATCTGATCGCCGCAGGCGTGAAGACTTCGGATTCCTCCTTCACCATGCCCACCAAGGGTTGGATTGGTCAGACCATCGTGATCGACGGAATCACGGTCGTGAATGCACCTCGCACCAAGGGACCTGCGGATACTGCCTACTACCTGGGAACCACCCTCCGTTCCTGGTTGCGTGACCGCGTACCGCCGGTCGTGATCTACTCCTATGTCAGCCAGGACGTTTCCAATCGCGACGTCAAGAGTCGCATGGATACCCTCCAGGTTTATTTCTCGGAAACCGCCTATGGCTGTACGATCGGTCAAAACCCGGATTCCTGCCTGAGTTTGCGCGACCGTGCGACCAAAGCGGAATTTGTCTTCCCCAAGGGTGCCTACATCAGCGATACCGTGACTTATTCCAACGGCGCTCGGTGGACCATTCTGCTTCCGCAGGACGGGAATCCGATCAATCCCAACACGGATGTTCGTGGAACTCCCAGCTCCAAGGGCGGATTGCTCACGGATGCGGGCAGGAACTCGGCAGGCGACAACGCGTCTTGGATCAAGATCCTGATGGATGTTCCTCCTCCCAACAAGGGATGGATGATGGATCGCAACGGTGACGGTAAAGTCGACGGCGTCTATCTCGAGTATTCGCCTGCCCGCAAGCCGCTTCCGGGAATCCTTCTGCCCTCCTTCACCTTTGAATGGGGAACCTTGGCAGGTTCGCCGGTCACGCTGCGGTCGGATTCCGCCTACCAAGTGGATTCGCTCCACTGGATGGCGGTGCTCAATCTACCGGGTGAATTCGGTGCCACTTCGTACGGACCCGCCGCGCTTCGCAACCTCGGAACACAGATCACCAACAGCATGTTCAAGTTCCCCGTGTTGGACAGCGTGGGACCTGTGCTGCTGCCGCCTGCGGTGCTGAAGCCATCAGCGGGTTCGCCTGGATCCGATACCGTGATCGTCAGGCCTTCCGAGCCGATGGCTCCCGCCACTCTCGCTCGTCTGGTGGAATTCCGCCGAAACGGTGTAGCGATCGCCGCCGACCAGGTCGGGTTCATCTCGGCCACGCCAAGGCTTGACGGATCGTGGATGGTGGTCCTGGCGGCGGACAGTCGCTTCCGCCCCAATCCCGGCGATGAGGTTCGCCTTTCCACTAGCGGCTCGGCCAGAGACCAGATCGGATCCGGCAACGTTCCGCATCCTGCCCATCCTTGGGTGCCTTTGGTGGGTGACCTCCGCGTCCCCTATGCGGCAGCGTACTACGACCGCTCGAAGGACGGTCGCATCGAGACGGCGGTCGTGGAATTCGCCGCACCCGTTCCCGTGGGTGTCGTCATTCGCGTGACCAATCCAGACGGCAACAAAGCCGATTTCCGGGAGTACAAGGTGGTGGCGGCGGATTCGGCTCGCACCCAGTTCGATATCTCCTTCGCCGATCGTCCCTGGGCCCAGGATCTCACGGCTTGGACCGCGACCGATCTGGGACTCATGGTCGCCCCTGCCGGTTCCGATACGGCCATCCACGGCCGGGCGTTCCAGATCTCCGATCGGGTCGAACCGGTTGCGGTCGAAGCGAAGCTTCGGCTGACCAGCGACACCGCATCCTTCGACACTCTGATCGTCAAATATTCCGAGTTGGTTCGTGTCGATCAGTCCAAGCCGATCTTCCTGATCCGATCGGCTGGCGATTCCACTGGGGCTGGAAAGCCGGTCTTCTCCCTGTTTGTCATCGTCGATTCCGTGAACAAAACCATCACCTACCTCCTGCGCCCGGTTCCGCGCGATACGTTGCAAGTCAACCCGAAGGACGGTGACTGGTTGCGCTTGACCAACGCGGTGACCGATCTGAACGGGAACTCTCCCGGAGACGTGGCCAAGTGGGTCAAGGTGACCGGCAATACTCGTGAGTTCCTTCCCAAGCCGACGCTGACCAACACCTTGGTCCAGCCCCAGGTGAAGTCGGGAACCAAGATCGAAGTCCCTGAAAACACGAGCGTGTTCCGGCCCACGGAACCAAGGGGTACAGGCGAGTGGCTTCGCTATAATCCGGTCACCGGGAAGGTCGAGCCAACGGGACATTCGAACACCCCGAAGGACATCGGTGACTATACCAAGGGCGGCAGTGCGGCGACGGTCTTCTTCGTCACCACCAACGTTCCGACCAAATTGACCATCTACATCTACGATCTGGTCGGAACCTTCGTGAACACCAAGGAGCTCGATATCACGCAGGAAATGCTGGATGCGGCGCCCAAGAGTTCCATCGGTCTGGTGGACGCCGGGATCCAGTGGTTCGGCGAGGATGTGAACCTGCGCGTTGTCGGGCACGGGATCTATCCCACGCGTTTGATCGCCTATCGCAATCCCAGTCAGAAAGAAAAGGATGCTGGTGTGATCAAAGGCTCGATCAGCAACACCTTGGTGAAGGTGGGCGTTCGTCCTCTCTCGGAGTGATCTAGCCTCCTCCATCGCGAGCTGAAGGCTCGGGATGGAGGGGAGACCGGTGCCTCTCTCGGGAGCAACGGGGGGAGAAGAGCCTACTTGTTGCGGAGGCGCGTCAACCCAACCCGCTGCAATCGGTAGGTGAGGGCGCGTCGCGAGATTCCCAGTTCATCGGCTGCCCGCGACCGGTGGCCGCCGTGGCGTTGCAAAAGCTCCGACAATTCCTGTTTCTCCCGGGCCAGCGGGTCGGATAGAGGTCGGGATCGGCGGTGCCGTCCCTCTTCCACGAGATCCTTCAACCCGATGCCCATGGGGTGGAGCGCCACGAACCGTTCGATCATGTTCTCCAGCTCGCGGACATTGCCAGGCCAATCGTAGCGGAGCATCTCCTGGAGGCCAGCCGGATCCAGCCTTGGGGATGGCTCTCGCAGCCGCGAACACACCAAGGTCAGCAACCCCTTGGCCAGGTAGGGAATGTCGTCCAGACGTTCCCGCAGCGGTGGAACCCGTAGAGAAACCACGTGAAGTCGGAAATACAGATCCTGACGGAAGGTGCCGTCCTGGGACATGGCCCACAAGTCGCGGTTGGTCGCCGCCACCAGTCGGAAGTCCACGGGAATTTCTTCGCCGCTGCCCACGCGACAGATCTTGCGCTCTTGGAGCACACGGAGGATCGATGCCTGCGCTGTCATGGACAGTTCGCCGACCTCGTCGAGGAACAGAGTGCCTCCGCTGGCTTGCTCGAACCGACCTAGGCGTTGGATGTGGGCTCCTGTGAACGCGCCTTTCTCGTGGCCGAACAGCTCGCTTTCCAAAAGGGACGGCGGAATGGCGGCGCAATTGAGCGCGACAAAAGGGCCCGACCTGCGTTGGCTGGAGTCATGGAGGTGCCGTGCGCACACTTCCTTGCCGGTGCCGGATTCACCCAGCAAAAGCACGGTGGAATCCAGTCGCGCCACCGAACGCAGGTGCTGGAGCAGCTGGGCGAACGGACTGCCCGGGGAGTACAGGATTGGATTCTGGGCCACGAGGGGAATGATAAATCCGTGGCGGACGAAGAGCCTGGTCCGGGCGCGAAGCCCGGGCCAGGCCAGGGATCAAACGAACGCGTTCACGTAGGGGAGCTTCTTGGCGACCGCCTCGATGTCGCCGAAGTCGCGCAACAATTCCGAGGTCGCGTCCCATCCGCCGGTCAGGAACTGCTTGCGCGGACCGTCGGGCACGGTGGCCGGAAAGGACTTCCCGCCCGCGGTGACCGTCGAGGATTCAAGATCCACCACAACCTCCGCCTTGGGGTTCGCTTCCACGATCGACTGGATCGCTTCGGCGTCCGCAGGGCTCACGTGCACGCAGGGGAGTCCCATGGCCACGGTGTTTCCGTAGAAGATCTCCGAGTAGCTCACCGCGACGATGGCGCGCACTCCCCAGCGGTAGATCGCCTGGGGGGCGTGTTCGCGCGACGAGCCGCAGCCGAAGTTGGAGTTGGCGACCAGCACGTTCGCGCCTTGGAATCTGGCGTCGTCGAACGGGTGGACCTTGCCCTTGGCCTTGTCCTGCAGACGATCGTCTTCGAACGCGTGCTCGCCGAGTCCGTCGAAGCTCACGCAGCGCAGGAAACGCGCCGGGATGATGCGGTCGGTGTCGATGTCGTTGCCGTGCACGGGCACCGCCGTGCCCTTGATCGATTTGATCTCGCTCATCTCAGGCTCCCTTCTTCGCCAAAACGGCGCGAACGTCGGTGATCTTGCCTTCCAAGGCGGCCACGGCGGCCATGGCCGGGCTCAACAGCAGGGTGCGGCCGGATGGCGACCCCTGTCGTCCCTTGAAGTTGCGATTGGACGTGCTTGCCGAAATCTGTCTTCCCACGAGCTTGTCGGGGTTCATGGCCAGGCACATGGAACATCCCGCCTGGCGCCATTCGAAGCCGTGCGCCAGGAAGACCTTGTCCAGCCCCTCCGCTTCGGCCATCTTCTTGACGATTTCCGACCCGGGAACCACGAAGGCCTTGATGCCCGCCGGGACCTTTCCGCCGTGCAGTTCGGCCACGCGTGCCGCCTCGCGCAGGTCGGAAATGCGACCGTTGGTGCACGAACCGATGAACACCACATCCACCTTGGTGCCCGCGATCGGTTGCCCGGGCTGCACGCCCATGTACTCGTAGGCTTCCAGGATGTTGGGACGTTCCGCCGCATCGAAGCTCTCGGCGGTCGGGATGCCCTCGCTGACGCCCACGGCTTGGTCCGGGGAGATGCCCCAGGTCACGGTGGGCTCGATGTCGGCGGCCTGGTAGCGCACCACGTCCGCATAGGCGGCGTCCTTGTCGGACGCGACGGATTTCCACCATTCCACAGCCTTGTCCCAGGCGGCTCCCGAGGGAGCTTCCGGACGGCCCTTCAAGTAGTCAAAAGTTGTCTGGTCGGGATTGATGTATCCGCAGCGCGCGCCGCCTTCGATCGCCATGTTGCAGACGGTCATGCGCTCTTCCATGCTCATCGCCTCGATGACGCTTCCGGCGAATTCGTACGCGTACCCGACGCCACCCTTGGCGGTGAGCTTGCGCAGGATGTACAGGATGACGTCCTTGGCGTACACGCCCGGATTCAATTTTCCATCCACCTCGATGCGACGGACCTTCAGGCGGCCCATCGAGAGGGTCTGGGTGGCCAGCACGTCGCGGACCTGGCTGGTTCCGATGCCGAACGCGATGGCTCCGAAGGCGCCGTGGGTGGCCGTGTGGCTGTCTCCGCAGGCCACGGTCATGCCTGGCTGCGTGAGCCCCTGTTCGGGCGCCACGATGTGCACCACACCCTGCTTGCCCGATCCGGGCTGGTACAGGCGGATCCCGAACTGCTTGCAGTTGGTCTCGATCGCCTTCATCATCTGCTCGGCCAGGTCGTCCTTGTAGGGGCGGCTCTGGTCTTCGGTGGGAACGATGTGGTCGACCGTCGCGACGGTGCGTCCCGGGAACGGAACGGACAGATTCCGGTCGCGGAGCATCTCGAACGCCTGGGGGCTGGTCACCTCGTGGATCATGTGCAGTCCGATGAACAACTGGTATTGACCGGAGCTCAAACGTCGCACGACATGGGCGTCGAACACCTTGTCGTAGAGAGTCTTGCCTGCATTGTCCACTAGGATCCTCCATCGCACCGCCGCGCACATGCCCGGCACAGAAGGGAACTTAGCCCCCGAAGGAGGGTGCGGGCAATGCGAGCGTGCGCATGATTCCCATGCCTTCCCGACATGGCTACCCATGTGTGGCATTGGAATGGTACGATCTTACTTCCATGCGAGGACTCCCACTTCACGAAAAGCTCGCCGGTCTCGTGCGCATCGGCATCGCTCTGTATTCCGTCCGCGAGCTGGACGAACTTCTCGAAATGATCGTCGAGGAGGCGATGGATATCTGCGGTGCGGATGGCGGCACGCTCTACCTGGTGCGCGATTCCATGCTGGAATTCCACATCACCAGAAACCGCAGCCTGGAAAAGGAGATCGGAAGGGAGCGGATGTTGGATTTTTTCGAGAGGCTCGTCATTCCGATCTCGACGTCTTCCATGGCGGGAACCTGCGCCCTGACCGGCAAGGCCATGAACATCCCGGACCTCTACTCCTTGCCTTCGGACTTTCCTTTCCGACACAATCCAGAGCTCGACCGCCGTACCGGATACAAATCGGTCTCCCAACTCACGGTGCCCATGCATGGTCGGACCGGTGGTTGCGTGGGCGTGCTCCAGATCCTCAATTCGCTGGACGCGGAGGGTAAACCCGTTCCGTTCGCCCCGGATGATGAAATGCTCCTATCCGCTTTCGCGGCGCAAGCCGGTGTTTCCATCCAAAATGCCCAATTGGATGAAAAACTTCGTCGATCCCATCAGGAAACGCTGTTTCGGCTCTCCGGAGCGGCCGAATACCGGGACAAGGAAACCTCCAATCACATCCGGCGCATGAGCCATTATGCGCGTATCATCGCCACCGGAATGGGGCTGTCGCGACTGGAAGTGGCCAATATCCATCACTCCGCCCCGATGCACGATGTGGGCAAACTCGGGATTCCCGACCGGATCCTCCACAAGCCAGGACCTCTGACCCCGGAAGAACGCACGATCATGGAGAGTCACTGCCTGATCGGAGCGCGGATTCTCGAAGGCTCCGACGTGCCGGTGGTGCACCAGGCGTCTGTTTTGGCTTTGACTCACCATGAAAAATGGGATGGAACGGGCTATCCCCAGAAATTATCGGGGCGCCGCATTCCGCTGGAAGGACGCATCGCCGCTGTCGCGGATGTGTTCGATGCCCTCGCCAGTCGGCGTTGCTACAAGGAAGCCTGGCCCGAAGACAAAGTGCTGGAATATCTGGTCGAGCAGAAAGGCAAGCATTTCGATCCAGACCTGGTGGACTGTTTCCTGCAGAACATGGACGAAGTCCGACGGATTCAGGCGCTGCATTTGGATACGGACGAGGACTTCCAGCGGATCGAAACGCTTTCCACCCACTTGGCCAACGAAGCGGTCGATCAGGCGGCTTGATCGGGGAGTCTGCTGGCGCGCCAAGCGCGCGGGCTCTCAGGCGACGGCGGCGGGAAGCAATTCCCGGGTGGCGTAGACCGGGATCAGTTGCTCGAGATCGGTCATGACCAACAGATCGGTCATTTCATCGCTGGGGGAGAGTAGCACAAGTTCGCCGCCGCGACGCTGAAGCTTCTGGTGGTGAGCCAACAGGATCCCCAACACGGCGCTGTCGAGCATTTCCACACCGCTCATGTCCAAAACGACCTGGCGAATGCCGGTGTCTTCGGTGGCGTCGGCCAACATCCGTTTGAGTTCAGAAGTCGAGCGCAGGTTCGCGACACCCTGGAGGGTGATCAGGATCCGGGCACCCTCTTCGATTTTGGTCAGGTCAAGCATGTCTCTCCTCCTCTTGAAGGTATGTCCGGTTCGCGGATCCGGCAAATCGTTCCTTCAAGGGTTTTTCCGCTTTGCGCGCAGCGTATCTTCTTGCACCGGTGCGAGAGTGTCAGCGCCGGATTCATCATCCCATTCGCCCTCTGATTCGGCATCAGGCGCGTCCGTTGGCGGCGTCAGATGCGATTCAGGTTCAGCGCCTTGCTGGTTGATCTGGAAATATTTGCGGCCATTTTCCCCGGTGCCTACGGTGATGGTATCCGTTCCGGGGGGGATTTTCAGCTGTAGACATCCCGCTGGAAGCTGATCCAACGGGTCCCAGTCTTTCAATTCCAATTCCAGGCGCTGGCCATCGGCCGTGGTGCGTACCAACCGCCCGGGGATCAGGATCTTTTGGTGCTGCTGCCACTTCATGAAGGAAATCGCTTCCACTTCCGTGCCCTGCCAGAGTGTTTGGCGGCGTATCGGAAGGCCCGTGCGATTGTCCAAAAGCAAGGTCCATGTGGGGGATGGGCCCAGCGGGAGAATGATGGTTTGGTTGTCGGGGGCTGAAATGGTCCGATAAGGGCCGTCAGGTAACCAAGAGCGGCCCAAGAACGGGGAAAAGATTCGGGATGGAGAAATGTCCCGGAGATTCAATACGGGAAGGTTGAGAGAGCGCTCTCTGCCCCGCAGGAGGGTGGCTTGGCCAGGTAGGGACGCTTGCCAGGAGGTGTCGTTCCAAAGGACTGTGGCCAAGCCGATCCCCAGAGGTCCAGATGCCTCCAGGCGCCCCGAGGAAGAGTCGGTGACCGTCCAGAGTTGGAAACGGAGGGTTTTCCCACCGTGGACAAGAACAGCCTGATGATGGACGCGGACAGCCTTGACCGTGGGGACGGTGGGTGTGATCCCCCGCAGCATTTCCAATCCAGCCGGGGACTGGAGTGTGGATCCGCAGCCAGCCAAAGTGAGGGCGATCGGAGCGAACAGCCGGTGGCTGGGCCTCATTTCGTCTGTTCCCAACCCTGCCGTGCGGCGGGATGCCCAGGATCACGATCCAACACCTTCTTCCACAATTCCCGCGCTTGCGATTTTCGCTTCAGGCGTTCCAGGATGGTCGCTTTGTGAACCAGAATGGTGAGTTCGTCTTCGCCCAGCGAAATCGAGCGCTCCACATCCTCCAGAGCCTCCGCGAACCTGCCCTGGCGCATTCGCAACCAGCCTCGGGTGTCCAGATAGGCTGGGTTGTCGGGATCCGCCTGCAACGCCCGACGAATGAGGGTATCGGCTTCGTCCAGATGGATACCGCGATCGGCAAACAAATAGGCGAGGTAATTGGAGATGTTTGCGTCCAGCGGGTTCTCCCGGACCGCTTGCCGCAAGTCCTCGATGGCCAGGTCCCATTGGCCCAACCGTTCCCGCACGGAGCCTCGTTCGAACCGCGCCCGATGCAGGTTGGTGTCGATGGCCAGTGTGGTGTCGAACTCCAAAGCGGCCCGCCGGCGCAAGTCGGTAGCGACGGGCTCGGAATCCGGTGGAGACCATTCCCGGTGGGGGAAACGCAGGGAGCGATTGGCCTTGCGGCTCAGAGCGTAGCCGTGGAGGAACCGGGCCTGGGGCAACCTTGGCCAGTTCCGGGAAAACCGTTGGAACACACGGACCGCCGCGTTCACGGAGTCCTGTTCCAACTCCAGCATGCCCCGGCGAATCCAGGTATCGATCGCGGTGGAGTCCAGCGCCAGGGAGTGTTCCAGATGCGTGCGGGCGGTGTCGTAACTCTTGCGTTGCAGCGCGAGCAACCCCAAGAAGTAGGACGAAAGCGCGTTTTTCGGATCATGGACGGCAAGCCTCTGGAACACTTCCTTTGCGGCTTGGGTGGAATCCATGTCCAGCAGAATGGCGCCGATGGTGGCCAAGGTTCTCGGGTCGTTGGGATTGACGGCATCCATTGTACGCAAGCGCGCAAGAGCCTGGTCGCGTTGGCCACTGGCCAGCAAGGCGCGTGCAGCCATCAGCTCCAAGCGAGGTGCGTCTTCCGGAACGGATTCCAGCAGAGTGTCGAGAATTCCTACGGCCTCCTGGGGTTGTCCGGTGGTCAATAGGAACCGGGCAAGAGCCTCTCCAAATCCCGGTTCGTGGTCGGCGTCCCACCGGCTTCTCAGCAAAACCTGAGCGCTGTCCGGCGAGCCGTGGCGCAGCCACAACCCCGCAGCTCTCTCGACAAGACTTTTGCCTCTCGGGCCGTATTCGAGACTCAGTCGCCCGAAATAGGAGGCTGCTTTGCCCCACTCGGATCGTGCTTCGGCGAGGCTCGCCATACCCAGTAGGGCCTCGCGAGAATGGGCGTCCAACTCCAACACATGATTCCATGCAATCTCTGCGGAATCCTTGGAGCCCATTTCCAGGTAGAGACCAGCGACCAATTCCCAATCGGTCGATTCCTCTTGACCTGGCATCCGCAAGGCTTTGCGCATGACCGCCAGCGCCTCGGCGGAGCGGCGGAAATCTCGCAATCGACGTGCCATGGAGATCTGGAGCCATCGGTCGGAAGGGTCGTAGAAGGCCGCCATCTGCATGGCTTCCAACGCCATTTGCGGCTGCCCTTGCAGGTCCAGGGAGACCGCTTGGACCCAGGTTTCGCGAGCGAAACTGATCCGTTGCTCCAGGGGAATGGAATTGCGCATTTCCTCGGCGGAAAAGCGACCAAGCTCTGTTTCAGAGTCTTGGCGGGCGGCGCAGGAGGCCAAAACAAGAACGGCCAACGTGGCGAGGGCGGGGCGAAGCATGAATCAGAAGACCTTGAGGGGAGCGGGTTTTCCGGTGTCGGCGGCGGCCGAGTCGGCATCTGAACCAGAGCTGAAAAAGATCTTCACAGAGCTGCCACGTACCAGCAAGGTTCCACTTGCCGGATCCGTGCGGGCCACTTGGCCCGAGGGGACTCGACTGGATGCGATGAACTCTATCGATTCGATGGTCAGGCCGGCTTCCTGGAGATGCGTGAAGGCTTCGCTGGAGTCCTGGCCGGAAAGATCCGGTACCGGTACGGTGGACTGTCCTGCAGAGAGCCAAAGCCGAACGACGTGGCCTTTTTTGACGGAATCTCCAGGGGCTGGTCGTTGCAATGCCACCAGATCGGGGCCGATCCGATCGGCCTTGCGCCGTTCCGGATCGATCACTGGATCCAGGCCGGCGTCCGCGAGTTTCTCTGCGGCTTGCGCAGCGGTCAATCCGGAAAGATCGGGAATGGCGACCACTTCCCAGCCGGTGTGGGACACCCAGGGCATGACGATCGAGTCCGCGACGATCCATCCAATGGCACCGACACTGGCGATGGTCGCGGCGGCAAGGACCAAATGGAGCGCAACGCGCTGGACCTGCTCCTTCATTGTCATTGTTCGCCTCGCAGTGCGGCTTCGTCGAGGATCATCATCTGGCGACCGTCCAACCCGATCAGTCCCTCTTTTTGCATTTGGGAAAGCACCCTGGAAACCGTCTCCCGGGTGGTGTTGGCCATGTCGGCGATTTCCTGTTGCGTTGGCCGTTCCGAGATCACGATGATGCCCTTTTGACGCATGCCTCGCAGCTCGGCGATTTGGAGGATGGCGCCGGTGATGCGGGCCACGACAGGTGAAAGGGCCAGGGCGGAAATTTTCCGGTTGGCTTGGCGAAGACGCGTGGAAAGTTCCGTCAGGATTCCGATGGCGATTTCCGGGAAAAGCCGCAGAAGATCCAGGAATTCCTGCCGGCGGACCAGAAGAAGGCGCAGATCGGTGGCGGCGCGGACCGTGGCGGAACGGGGATCTCCATCCAGGAGGGACATCTCTCCGAAGAAGTCTCCTTCTTCCAGGAAGGCAAGCACCGCCTCGCGCCCTTCCGGATTGGTCACGGCGACTTTCGCGGTTCCCTCCAGGAGCACGTAGAATCCGCGCGTGGCGATTTCTTCCTCGCGGATGATGATTTCCCCACGCGAGGCTTCCAAAACTTGGCAAACCTGCGAGATCGCTTCCCTGGGCGCGATCGCCAGGGAGGAAAAGAGGGGAAGCTCGCCGAGACGTTGGGCCAGATCCTTCTGCATACCTAGAAGCTAGCTTCCTGGCCGCGGGTTCCGGGACGTTCGCCGCCGTAACTGGACCTGGGATCCACCCATGGCGAAGGTTCAGGTTCACCCCAGGATCGGCGCCAACCCCGATGGATGGCTTGGAGGGCTTGCCGCGCGGTTTCGGGCGAATCCGTTCCGGAAGCGTTTTTCACGGGGGCGAATTCGAGCGCTCGATCCACCCGCAAGCAGGAAATGCCCTGCGCGGCGGGGAAGGCATCGAACAGGAATCGTTCGTACTTGCAGGCAAGGCCTGTTTCCTGGCGTCGCCCTGTGAGCGGATCCACGGAGGGAATTTGCTTGCGGGCCAAATGCCAGGGCATGTCCATCTGCGCGAAGGTTCGCAGCGCATCGACACGCACCAAGTGGCTGGCGATATTGGCTTCGCGGAACACGGGAAGACCATCGGAATCCAGCTTGGAGGCCGAATCCACCGGTAGCTCCGTGTATTCCGCCACGCGAGGGCGAGAATTGCCGTCCAAGACGTAGACCCCGACCTTTTCGGCGGGATCGGTGCGAAGGACGGACTTCACGGACAGCGACTGCCCTTGCAGGTGGGCGAAGCCGAGGAATACGGGATCGCAAGGCGGCGAGAGCAGATTGTCCACGCCGGCCACGTGGATCCATTCCACCCCGGCGGCTTCCCAGCGCCCGAGGATGCCCGATTCCGACAGCCTCTGCCAGATCCCGCCATTGCCATCCGGGACCAGGGCAAGGCGCCCGGGAGCGGAGAGAAGCGCTTTTCCGGTTTCGTCCAGCGCGGGAGCGCTGGATTGGAGGAAGAATTCCGGCCAACCTTCGGGAAGGGCCTCGCCGATGCGGCGGGCGAACCATTCCCGCGTGGCCTCGTCGTTGTCGGGGCCTGTCATGACCGCGAAGGGGGGCAACTTGCCGCAGATTTCGGCCAGGCGCATCAGACGGCGGACCTGGACCTCGAACAGCACTAGATCCTCCGGCAAACCCAATGGACAAGCGCCCTTTGGGCCTTCGAACCCCAGCCGGGAACCTTGTCCGCCGGCCATCAGGACAAATCCCGCCCGGCCATTGGCGAGCAATTCGTGGCCGGCCTTCCAGGCCTGCTGGCGTTCCTGCGCGGAAAGTGTCGCCGCATGCAACGGAGCGAGAGTGGATGGCAATGGGGGGGCGGCGCCGGGACCGGCATTCTCGTGCATTCCCTTCGCTCGACGCCAATCGACGGAGTCGAGCTCCTCGGCAAACGATCGTGCCAGGGATGGTCCGAGCGTGGCCATGTGCTCCAGGAGATGGGTCTGGCCGAAATTTGTCAAGTCGTCGCGGAAGGTCATCAACGCACCTTGAAGAAGAGGACGAGCCCCAGCAGCAGCATGAACAGGGACACGAGATGGAATCGCCAGATGATCTTGGAATTCGCGTCCGTTTTGCGACGATATTTGTCTTCCATGAGCTTCTGGAAATGGTGGTGCAGGGGGGCCATCCGGAAGAGCCGCTTGCCACCGCTCCATTTGAACCACCCGATCTGGAGGGCCACCGACATGGCCTCGGCCAGAAACACGAAGCCGACCACCAGCAGGAACAGTTCCGCCTTCACGAACACGTACATCATCCCGATGGCTCCACCGAAACCGATCGAACCGGAATCGCCCATGTAGATCTCGGCGGGAGGGCTGTTGTACCAGAGGTAGGCCATGAGAGCTCCCGACATCGCGCCCGCGACCACGAGGAGTTCATCCACACCCGGAAGATGCGGAAGCAGCAGATGGTGCGACCAGATGTAGTTGCCGCTGATGTAGGCGACCACGCCGGTGAAGATGGCCGATGTGACCAGGGGAACCGTCACGAGGGAGTCCAGTCCATCCGTGAAGTTGGCGCCGTTTGCCGTGGCGGTCACCACAAAGGACATGAACAAGACGAAGGCCCATCCGGGAAGGTGCAACTGGAAAAGGCTCGGCTTGATGAACGGGATCGCCACCGATGCCGATTGCAGGTGCGGCACGAAATGGAACGCGGCCCAGGAGACCATCAGGGAGAAGACGAAATACAGGACGAGCCGCAATCGAGCCGAGATGCCGTCCGCCTTGTTCATCCACTGTTCCCGCGTGAGCTTGCCTTGGCGGATGAGGCGCTTGGAACGGATCTTGGCCAGATCGTCCAATGCACCCACTGCCGCGTAACTGGCCAGAATCGCCAAGATGGCGAAGACCTGGATGTTCGGTTTGGCGAACATCATGGAAACGACAAGCACCACCACCACCAACAAAAGCCCGCCCATGATGGGGGGGGGGCTCTGGTGGGCATGTCCGGAAAGGTCGGAAGTGGCGTCCATCTTGCGCAGGAAGTTGATCCAGAAGGGCAGCAAACCCAAAACCAACGCCGAGGCGACGATGGCGGCCGCACCGGCCCTGAACAAACGGCCCTCGAACAGGGCCATGCGGGTGAGATCGTGGAGCCAGAGGCTCAGCATGGGGTTCCTTTCTTTTCCATCGCATGGCGATGGAGCATGTCATTCCAAAGATCCCGGAGGGATTCTCGCAAGGTGATGGCGGGAAGC
Source organism: Fibrobacterota bacterium (assembly GCA_016699655.1). Lineage (GTDB taxonomy): Bacteria > Fibrobacterota > Fibrobacteria > UBA5070 > UBA5070 > UBA5070. The sequence goes on along the minus strand of CP064986.1, from coordinate 4,988,414 downwards.
CATCCTGTCGCGAGGGATGCTTTTACCGCGGATCCGACCATGATGGGGATTTCCGTGGAGCGTTCACGGCGAGGGTCGAACCGAAGTTCGACGTTCCCACCGTGGAACTGGACAAGGAGTTCGGCGACTTGCCTTGCGGAAACGGCTTTTCCGGAGCAGACGTTGTAGGTGTGGCCGATCTCGCCCTTTTCCATCAACAGCAAATAGGCCCGAGCCAGATCCCGCACGTCGAGGTAATCACGCTTGACTTCCAGGTCGCCCGTATACACGACGGGCTCTCCCTTGTCGAGACGGATCCTGGCCAACTGGGAGGCGATTTCGCCTGCCAACTGCCGCGTCGAGAGTCCTGGGCCGACCACATTGAAAGGCCGAACCACCAGGATCCGCAGCCCGTGTCCTTGGGCGTATTGGCCTGCGAGGATTTCCGCGCAAGCCAAGCTTGCTCCCGTCGTGGAAAGCGGGGCCAACGGGTCCGTTTCGCTGCGCTGGACTTCCGCACCTCGGCCGGTGGGGCCTCTGCCGTAGACTTCCGCGGAGCTCTGCAAGAGGATGCGCGCTCCGGGGCAGTGGCGTCTGCAAGCTTCCAGCACGTTGCGAGCGATGGAAACGTTTCCCAGGAGCGCTTCTTCCGGCTCCTGCTCGCCTGTGCGAACGGAGCCTTGCACGGCCAGATGGAACACCTGGGTGGGTTGGTGGTACTCGAACAGGCGTTGCGCTTCTTCCTGGTCGCGCAGGTCCGTGCGCACGTATTGCACATCCTTGCGAGCCAGGTGCGTCGGCGGTGGCTGGAGACCGGCGGCGACGAGCGGGCCGAGTTCCCGTGGAAGGCTCTCGATCAGATGCTGCGCGATCGCTCCGGTCGTACCTGCCACCAGAATCGACATTCAGGCCCCGATCGCTTCCCAAGCGAGATCCGCTTGTTCGGAGGGGACGCCTGCGATCACCTTGGCCTTGCCGATTCCCGTGGGCAACACGAACCGCGCCAGTCCGCCGCGTGCCTTCTTGTCGCGCGCCATGGCTTCCCAGGCGGCGGATTTGGCGAGCTGGAGTCCAGGTGGCAACGTGACGGGAAGTTGCAAGGCTTCCAATAGGCTCTTCTGACGGATTTCGTCGGTTTCCGACCACAATCCGCGCAAGCGCGCCAGCCGGCCGGCGCAGACCATGCCCAAAGCGACCGCCTCGCCGTGGAGGAGAGCTTCGTAGCCCGTCAGGCTCTCCAAGGCGTGACCGAAGGTGTGGCCCAAGTTCAGCAGTGCGCGGATTCCGTCTTCCCGTTCGTCCTGGCCCACCACGGCGGCTTTGCATGCGCACGACACGGCCACCAGGTGTCTCACGGCCTCGGGGGAGCGATCCAGGATCGCTTGGACGTTGGCTTCCAGCCAGGCGAAGAAGTCGGAGTCCAGAATGACCCCGTACTTGACCACCTCGGACAGTCCGGAGATGTATTCACGGCGCGGCAAGCTTTCCAGGCACCGAGAATCCGCCAACACCAACCGGGGCTGGTGGAAGGCGCCGATCATGTTCTTGCCCAGTGGATGGTCCACCGCGGTTTTTCCGCCCACGGAACTGTCGACCATGGCCAACAGCGTGGTGGGTACCTGGACGAAGTCGATGCCTCGCTGGTAGCAGGCGGCGCCGAATCCTGTCATGTCGCCGCCGACCCCACCCGAAAAGGCCACCAGAAAGGCCTTGCGGTCGATCTTGTGCTCCAGGAGGAACGTGAACAGTCCGTCCAGATCGGAGAGGGTCTTGTGGGATTCGCCGGGCTCGAACACGTACACCAAAAGATCGTCGCCCCAGGCTTTGCGCCATGCGGCCAGTTCAGCGGGTCTGGCGGTCAGGACGTTGCGATCGGTCACCACGACAGGCCGTCCCGTCAGTCCGATGCTGCGAGCCAGTTCCGGCAGATGATGGGCGATGTCCTCGCCGGCAAAGATTGGATAGCTTCGCTGGCCCAACGGAACCGTCAGCACTTTGGACCCCCAGGCATCCAAGATCGAGACGACCTGGTTGGCGATTTCCTCGCGGGTGACCTCGTCGGAGGATTCCAGATGGAAATCCGCCTGGGAGTACAGGTGGGCGCGGGAAGCCATCATGGCGCGGATTTTTTCCAGGCGCGTGTGGGGGTCCAGGCCGGCCAACAGCGGGCGGGTTTCTTTCTTGCCCACGCGATGGGAAATGGTCTCCGGTTTGGCCCATAGTCCCACCAGGGTTCCAGTGGCGCGTACCAAAGGCAGTGAGTCCGGATGGAGAAGGCTTCCTCCCCCAGTGCGATCACCCGAGGTGGTTCCGCGGAAAGATGCCGGAGCGCTTCGATTTCGATCTCGCGAAATGCGGCTTCCCCCTGCTCGGCGAAGATTTCGGAGACGCTCTTGCGGTGGCGGGCCTCGATCCAATGGTCGATGTCTTCGAAAGGAACTCCAAGCCGTTCAGCGACCAACGCTCCGATCCGGCTTTTGCCGGTGGCCATGAAGCCGGTGAACCAGACGTGCTTGCGCAACGGGGGGGGGCACGCTTTGGTCGGACTGATTTGGCAGGACATTTACGGAAAGATGCCAATTGGCAGGCTTCCCGAGGAGAGGCCGATTCGTTGTTGGCAGGAATCTCCCGATTTAGGGCCACCGAACCGGAAGGAAGGTCGTTTCCGATCAGGGATTCCAATCCAACGCGGCCAGCAGCCGAGGACGACGCTGCCCACCCGCCGGCAGGTCCGGCTGGTCCGACGCAGCCAAGTCGAGAAGGGCTGCTTTGCAAGAAAGTCCGCTTCTTCCAAGCTCCTGACGCAGCCAGAGGTCGAGGGTCCAGCGGGGTGGGGCAGACCACTCGCCCTGCACGAGGTTTCTGACCAGGGAGCGCGACTGCCAGGACAATCTGGAGCTACCCGACAGTCCGAAAGGGGTTCCGGCTTGGGCATGGAGGTATGCCTGCCATTCGGGAGGCTGGAAATCCATCAGAGGGGCGGGGGCGCCACTTTGGAAGGCATGTCGGAGCCCGGCGTGGCTTTCCCAGCGGGATCCCCGCGCCCCGAGGCTCGCTCCATGGGTCCAGCCGTACAAAACTCCTCGAAGGACGCGGACGGATCCGAAACGACCCTCGGTCGTCGCGGAGTCCAGGGCGAATGCGCGTGGGGCGAGAACCATCCATGGACTGGTCTCGACCATGAGGTCCAACCGTCCGAACGGATACTCGAATTTTCCGGTGAGTTCGTATGTCTGCCGTGGCGTGCTGGGAAGGGGAAACGCTCTTCCCACGAGATTCCCTTCCGTCTGGGATCGGAAATTGTCAGGCTGGTCCGTCCACTCCGCGTTCGCGCCGATCTTCCAAGGCGCGCCGTCGGCGGTGTCCGAGAGGATCAAAGTGTCTTGCAGAAGAAACCGATCGTTGCCCGCTAGGTGGCAACCGGTCCACGACATCCGTCCGCGCGCGAGGCTGTGGCGGGCCCTTGCGGCGAGCTCCGCAGGATGGGAGACGCCTCCCGGCCCCCAGGACTCCTCCAGCCGCCAGGTCAGCCCCCCCTCCAGGCGATCTTCCCAGATCTGCCATCCCGCAAGACCAGACATGATCCGATCCTTTCCGGGCTGGTCCATCCGGTCGAGCGAACGCGCAGACTGCTCCCATCGAAAGCCCGATCGGCGCACATCGAGGTCCACCTGCTGGATCTCCCAGGCGACCAGTCGATCGGACAAGGGAAGGTGCTGCCAAATCCAACCATCCAGGAAAGAAACACCGGTCCAGTCCTTGCCATGCTGCCACCTCGCACCAGCCCCCGCCAGCGAGTAAGGCGGGAGGTTTTCGCCGAACCAGGCGTATCGCTTCCAGGGAGATGGGCGGGATAGGCGTGGTTGTCCCAGAAGGCCGGAGTGTTCGGAAAGGGTGGCGTCGGAATAGTGGTCCACCTGTTCCAAGCGGGCGAAGCCTCGCCACGAGCCGATGGAACCTTCCAGCCGCGCGCACGTGGCGGGGTTGCTGTTCTCCGACGATCCTCCGGTTGACAATTCCTGTAGAACCTGGTCGCCGGTCTCGTTGCCAAGGAGGATTTCCATGCCACGCAAGGAATCCCATGTCCGGAGGAGGGGGAAGTCGCGCCCGACCAGGCTCCGGTCGAGACCTGTCACACCAGCCACCGCGGGGTCGGTGCCATGCGTCGCGAGGTCCAACCTCACGATTTCCCACGAGGAGCGCACCAGGCACGCACCTGCGTTCCGGGAACAGGCGCCGAGAGTCTGGGATTCCGCCCAGCTCGCCAATGGAGCATCGTCGAACCCCCAAAGGGTGACCAGAATCGCTGCGGCGATCACCAAAGGCTCCAGGATGCGTCGAGGCCGGACCAGATCCACCAAGAGGGCGACGGGCGTGTGAACGCCACGCTGGCCTGGGCTCCCGGCCGGAAGGACCAACGACCCGAGGTCGTGGTCCAGGCCAAGCGCAGATCGGTGCCGAACTCCGATTCGCCGCCGTCCAGAAGGAGGGGAGGATCGTGGGGGGTGGTCGATCTGGCGTAATGGAGCACCAGCATGCCAGCCAGGGAGAATTTCATCGGCAACAGCAGCTCCAATCCCGCGCCAGTGCTGGCGTAGCGGATATCGATCGAGTCGGGAAGCTGTGCGTATTGCAGGAAGGCGGTCGCGCGGATTCCGTCCGCGTACGAACTGGACGCTCCCAAGCGGATCGCCGGGACGGCGGGCAGGAAGGAAAGCCTCCCGCAGGGAATCCCCCAATGGAACCCGGCCGACACGGATGCGGTGTCCAGCAGACGCAGGGCTCCCGCAGTGTCGGCGAGCGGCGAGAGCTCCGCGAGCGGGACCGTGGCTCCCAGGATGGCCGCGAGGATCACAGGCCGACGTCCCCCAGCGCCTCTCGCATGGTTTTCATCACGGATTCCAGGTGAAAATTCGCGGTTCGACCAAGGGACCATCGCTCGAGCGAGAGGGCACCCTGGCCGATCAACATTCCGATCCCGTGGACGATGGTGGCGCCGTTTGTCCGTGCCTCCCGGAGGAAGGGCGTTTCATGGGGCTTGTAGACCAGATCGAAGGCGATCTGGCCCGCGCCGACCGAGCCGGCGGCCACAGGGCTCCGTCCGGCGGCTTCGCCGCTTTCCATGCCGACGGTGGTGGTCTGGATCACGAGGGATCTCCTGCCCTCGTTCCAGCGAGCGAAATCGCGCAATTCCATGCCGTTGACAGGAATTGGCTCCATGCCGCCGACCCATCCGGAGACCTCCGAGGCCAGCGCCGAGGCTTTGGCTCCAGATCTCCCAAAAATTGTCATGGAGCGGGCGCCCATGGGGCTCCAAGCCAGCAGGTAGGCGAACGAACTGGCCGATCCACCATTGCCCAGGATGGCGATGTCGAATCCGGACAGATCCAGCAGCGAGCCCTGGCCGGGTGCGAAACGCGACGTGGCCGCCCCCACCGCCATCAAGCCGCCCAGGGCGTCGGTGGAATCGCCGCGAAAGCGGTTGTCTGGACCGCGGAACAGCGTGTTCACCGCATGGGCCTGCGCGGCCCCCGCTTCCAGCCGGCCACCGGCCTGGCCACCCAGCCAATCGTACACCGCAAGCTTGTGCGGCACGGTCACGTTGCAGCCGGCGATCTGGGGATCCGCCTGGAGTCTCTCCAGGGTGGACACCAGGTCCTGGCTCTCCACATCCAGCGCGGAGTATTCCCAATCCAATCCCAACGAACGCAAGGCGGCGTTCTGCATGGTCGGCGACTTGCTCTGGCTCACGGGATGACCCAACAGATGGAGCCGTTTCATTCGCGCAGCTCCAGTTCCTCCACCGCCAGGTCCAGTTCGCGGTCGGCCTTCGACTTGCGCTTTTCGCGCCAGACTTCGGCCTGGGCGCGGATCGCCGCACGGAGTTCGTCGAAGCCTTCGCGACTGGTGGCCGATACCGCGTGGGCGTGGGGGAAATGCGCCTGCAAGGCCTCTCGCGAGGGCGTGTCCAACCGATCGAGCTTGTTGAAGACCACCAATCGCGCGGCGGTGGATCCCACCAATTCTTCCAGCAGGTCGCTGGCGACGCGCATTTCCTCGTCACGGAAACTGTCGGATGCGTCCACCAGGTGGAGCACCAGGTCCGCTTCCGCGACCACCCGCAACGTGCTCCGGAAGGAGGCCACCAGGTGGTGGGGGAGCTTGCGGATGAAACCGACCGTGTCGGACAAGGTGCATTCGCCCACGTTGTCTCCCACCCACAGGCGCCGGGTGGTGGCGTCCAGAGTGGAAAACAAACGATCCTGCGCCAGGACCTTCGCCTTGGTCAGCGAGTTCAGTAGCGTGCTCTTGCCCGCGTTGGTGTAGCCGGCCAGCGCCACGCAGAACACGTCGCCGCGACGGCGCTTGCCTTGTTCGGTGCGGCTGGTGTCCAGGTTGTCCAATTCCCGTCGCAGCTTGGCCAGACGGGTGCGCGCCATGCGCCGGTCTGTCTCCAACTGCGTTTCGCCAGGCCCCAGCGTGCCCACGCCGCCGCCCTGGCGCTCCAGGTGCGTCCACATGCGGGTCAGGCGGGGAATCAGGTATTCCAGCTGCGCGATCTCCACCTGCAGCTTGGCTTCGCGGGTGCGGGCCTGGCGGGCGAAGATGTCCAGGATCAGTCCGGACCGATCCAGGATGAAGCATTCGGTCAGTTCTTCCAGGCGCTTGGCCTGGCCGGGCGAGAGATCGTCGTCGAAGACGATTTTTGATGCGCCGCATTCCTGGCACAACAGGGCCAACTCCTTGACCTTGCCCTGGCCCAGCAACGTGGCGGGGTCGAACTTGTCGCGGTTCTGCACCAGGGTGCCGGCCACCACGGCGCCGGCGGAGTCGACCAGGCGGGCCAGTTCCTCCAGATGCTGGGCGGTGGTCTTCGGATCCTGTTCGCGGGTGCTCACGCCCACGGTCACCACGCGTTCGCGCGAGGTGTCGTAGCGGCCTCGCGCGGCGTCGGTCTGGGCGATCGCTACTCCCACTCGATGGTCCCGGGAGGCTTGTGCGTGCAGTCGTAGAGGACCGCTCCCGCGCCCAATTCCAAAAGGCGGCTGGCGAGTTCGCCGAGTTTGTCCGACGGCGCTTCCCAGAAGCTCGCGGTCATGGCTTCGCGGCTGATGACGGGCCGCAGCACCACCACTTCGTGTCCGCCGGCCAGGATGGGCAAAAGCGCCACCGGCATCTGCCAGATGGTCTCGTAGAACCCTTCGCGCTTGAGCCAGGAGGTGACCTCCGCATCCAGGGTGCGCAGGAGCTTCAGGCGATCGCGCGTGGAGTAGGCCTCGATCGCGACAAAATCCGTCGCGCCGGCGACGTGGTACACCACCCGGTTGAAGGCCCGCACGCGATTGGTGAGTTCGGTGGCCACGGTCTCCAACGCCTTCCAGTCGCAGGGCCCGGTGAGGGCGGCCGGCTGCGCGTAGGTGCGACCGTCGCCTTGAACGCCCACGGAACGCACCGGAAGCGGGTGGAGCGCGTAGCCGCGCGCGGATGCGACAGCGGCGGCGGCTTGGACGGATTCCGTCGAAGCGGTCGGGCTCTGGGCGCCTTGGCACAACAGACGCACGCCCAGGCCGGGGCCGGGGAAGGGGTGGCGCCACACCAGGTCGTGGGGGATTCCCAGGGCCTCTCCCAACGCGCGGACCTCGTCCTTGTAGAGCTCCGCGAGCGGTTCCACGATCTTTCCCGCCTCGATCAGTTTGAGGATCGCGGGGACGCGGTTGTGGTGGGTCTTGATGGTGGCGGCGTTCTTGGTGCCACCGGATTCGATCGTGTCCGGATAGATGGTGCCCTGCGCGAGGAGCCATTCTTCCGGATCCAGTCCCAGCTTGGCGGTTTCCTCCGCCTGCACGTCCAAAAACGTGTCGCCGATGATCTTGCGCTTGCGCTCGGGTTCCCACACTCCCGCCAGTCGACTCAGGAAGAGCTCCGAGGCGTCGGCGATGCGGAGGTTGTCAAAACCCTGTTCCTTCATGAAATCCATGACGGCGGTGGATTCGTTCTCGCGCATCAGACCGTTGTCGATGTGCAGGCCCAGCACGCGATCGGCGCCCAGCGCCTTGTTCAGAAGCTCGAAGGCCACGGTGCTGTCGACGCCACCGGACACCAGCAAAAACACCTTGCGTCCCTGGGCCTGTTCGCGCAGCTTCGCCGAGAGGCGTTCCACCTGGCCGCCCATGTCCCAGTTCCGTTCGCATCCGCAGATGTCGAGGAAGTTGGAGAGCAGAATCTGTCCATGGGCGGAGTGGGTGACTTCCGGATGGAACTGCACGCCGAACCGGCGCGTGGAAAGGTTCTCCACCGCGGCGAACCGGCAGTTGTCGGTGCTTCCCACCACCGCGAATCCATCACCCACCGCGTCGACTTCGTCGCCATGGCTCATCCACACGCGGGTGGGCGAGGGGATTCCCTTCAGGATGGCGCTCTGGCCGTCGTGGCGAAGGTCGGCCGCACCGAATTCGTGGACCTCCCCGCGATGGACCCGTCCGCCGGTTTCCATGGCGATGGTCTGGTGGCCGTAGCAGAGCCCCAGCACAGGCACATCCACATCCAGCCATGCCTTGTCGAACTGGGGACGGTCTTCGGCGTAGACCGAGCTTGGTCCGCCGGAAAGGATCACCCCGGCCACGCCGGAGAGGTCCTTGGGCGCATCGGCCGGGAACCGAATTTCCGAATACACCCCCAAGTGGCGGATCCGCGTGGCGATCAGGTGGGCGTACTGCCCGCCAAAGTCCAAAATCACGATCTTTTTCATCATCGTGGGCCAAATCTAGCTCGCATGGCGCAAACGAAGATTGCCGCCCCCCCTTCGGGGATGGTACCCTCCCGGTCACCCAGACAGTCTGCGAGGAGAAGCATGCCCACCCTGCTTTTGGTTGAGGATCAGGTTGTGTTCCGTGAGAATCTGGCCGAAGCGCTGGAGGACCACGGATACGTCGTGCTTCAGGCGGGAGACGCCAACGAAGCCGTACGGTCGCTGGAGGGCAAGACGGTGGATCTGCTGCTCCTGGACGTCGCCCTTCCCGGCATGTCCGGTGTGGAACTGCTGCGTTCTCTGCGGGCGCGGCACGCCCTGCGTCACATACCTGCCTTCTTTCTGACCGCCTTTCCCCGTCCAGATGTGTTGGAAGAAGCGTCCAAGCTGGGTGTGGGGGATTTTTTGGTGAAGTCGGACATTTCCCTTCGTGATCTGCTCGAGCGGATCGAGCGGACCGTGGTTTCCAGCGCCACGGAGAGTTTGGGGAATTCCTCCCAAGGTTCCCGCATGGAGAATGCCGTCATCGCCAGGCGCCACCTCCAACCCGCACTTCGACGCTGGCGTCCACATCCCGATCGTCCACAGGTACGCGAGCTGTTTGCCGCCACCCAGGGAGAAATCACCACCTCCAGGCTGGAATACCTGCTTTCGGTGGATCCGCAAGGGGCGCGTTGGCTCACCAAGTCCTTTGGAGAAGACCTGATCAAGACCGATCCGGAAGGCGCGTTCCGGCGCCTTCTGTTTCATTCCGTCATCCATGGTGCCATGCTGTCCGTGCAGGCGACAGCGGATTTGCGGCGGCTTTGGAGGCGTGCGTTGGCCTTGGGGCTGATCTGCGAGCACATATCTCCGATCACGGCGTTTTCCACGGGCTTCCAAGCCTTTTTGGCGGGTCTGTGCGTGGAGGTTCCCTGGATCTTCGGCGTCCAGGCATTGGAGATGGATTATCCGGAGGTGCGGGCGGAAGCTTGGGAGGAAGGCCATTCCATCGAGGCCCATCTGGCCGGAGCCTTCGGGACCAACGAAGCCACGATGGCCCTGGAAACACTCCACGGCATGGAGCTTCCCGATCAGGTTTGGAAGGCGGTGGTGGATCTGCACGGGGCCGGCGATGGCAACGCCATCTGGGAAAGCGCTCCCGGAGGCAGGTGCCTCTCCGTGGCCTCGGCGATGGTGAGCATCCTGGAGCCGCCGTGGCATCCATGCGTTTCGGTGCGGGGAATCCCCGCCACGGAAGCAGGTTGGATCCAGAAGAAGAGTTCGATGACCAAAGCCTTGGAAAAGGCATCGGAGGAGTTCCGGGCGATGTTGGCCTCGGGGGCCTTTCCGGAGGCAGGCCCCATCGATCCAACCCGCGCCATGCAGGTGGAAGGAAACGACCGGCGGTTCCTGTACTTGAGACAAGTCCAGGCGGTTTTGCCAGACCCGATCGAATCCCAGCTCGCGCAGTGGGGGACGGTCGAGGTGGTGGGTTCCGTGGAAGAACTCGCCAAGCGCGAAGACGTGGTCCGGGTCGCCTGGGTGGAGCCGGAAACCCCCGCCTGGGAGAGACTGATGGAATTCCCGCGCCGCACCTTGGTGCTGCACATGAAAGCGATCCCGCGCCGAAGCTTCCTGGGTCCCCACGAGCCCATCGCGATGCCCGTGGTGGCCAGTGCCCTGGAGCGCGCCCTCAGATCTCGCGGGTGACCGACCAGCCCAGCCCGATGAGCCGCCAGGCCGCACGTCGACGGATTTCGTCACGCTCGCCCAAAAGGCGCAACTCGACGGCGGATTCCCCCTCCGGACTGCTCTGGGCGATCCACACCAGCCCCACCGGTTTTTCCGCCGTTCCGCCGTCCGGTCCAGCCACGCCGGTCACCGATAGCCCCAGGCCTCCACCGCAAAGTCGGGAGGCGCCACGAGCCATTTCCAAGGCGGTTTCGCGGCTGACTGCGCCATGGTCTCGAAGGGTTTCCGGAGAGACTCCCAGCAACGACATCTTGACCTCGTTGGCGTAGGCCACCACTCCACCGGTCAGAACATCCGAGATGCCCGGCAGCGAGGCCATCTCGGCGGCGGCCAAACCAGCGGTGCAGGACTCCGCGAAAAACACCTTCCAGCCGCGTCCTCGCAAATTGGCCTGGAGGGACTCGACGAGATTGCTTCCCAAGGGACGGACCACGGCGCTTCCCAGCCGTTGGGCCACCAGCTCCAATGCGGCGGCCGCGCGTGCGTCGCGATCGCCCTCGCCCCGGGCCAGGCATTGGATTTCCACTCCGAAAAACCCCGGCAACGAGCAGAATTCGATGTCATCCAAGGCGAGATCGGACATGCGGGTTTCCTGCTCGGATTCCCCCAGACCGTGCGTGAACAGGCGGCGGATGCCTGGCTGGTCGGAGGCCTGCGAAAGCAGGGCGCCCAGGGAGTGGTCCCACACCGCGCGGACCTCGCGCGGCACGCCGGGGAGCGCGATGTGACGGAATCCGTCTTCCTCCACCAGGAAGCAGGGCGCGGTCCCCTGGGGATTGAAGACCACCCGGGAGCCCTCGGGGATGTCGGCTTGCACGAAGGCGGATTCATCCATGGGACGACCGAGCTTCTCGTAACGGGCCCGCACCTGGGCGAGGGCTTCGTCGGAGCGTGTCAGATTCCGTCCAAAGGCGGCGGCGCTTTCCGATCGGGTGCGGTCGTCGCGCGTGGGTCCCATTCCGCCGGTGGAGACCACGGTCCGGCCCTTTTTGCGAAGCGACTGCAGCGTGTCGGCCAAGGCGCCGGGCGTATCGGAGACCACCCGGACCTCGGAAAGGGGGACTCCCGCCTCGAACAGCCGCCTGGAGAGCCAGGCGGCGTTGGTCTCGGTGCGACGCGACTGCAGGATCTCGTCGGCCACCGCCACGATCACGACATCCTGGTTCACAGGAGGTCCGCGGCCAGTTCCGCCAGTTCCGAACGTTCGCCCTTCACCAGCGTGACGTGGCCCGCGATGGGGTGTTCGCCGAACTTCTTGACCACGTGGGTCAGGCCGGAAGAATGGGCGTCCAGGTAGGGGGTGTCGATCTGCTGGAGATCGCCGGTGAGGATCACCTTCGACTTGCCCGCCGCGCGCGTCATGAGGGTCTTGATCTCGTGCGGTGTCAGATTCTGCGCCTCGTCGATGACGATGAACGCGTCGTTGATGGAGCGTCCGCGCACGAACGAAAGCGCCTCCAGTTCGATCACGCCCTGCTCCAGCAGTTGCTGGAGCTTGAGGGCGTGGTGGCCGTGGCCGTTTTCCGTTTTTTCCTTCTTCTCGTCGCCCAGCAAAAACTGGACGTTGTCGAAGATAGGCTTCATCCAGGGGTGGATCTTCTCGCTGACGTCGCCCGGCAGCCAACCCATCTCCTTGCCCACCGACACCAACGGACGCATCACCACGATCTTCTTGTAGAGGCGTCGCTTGGGATCCAGCACCTGCTCCAATCCGGCGGCCATGGCCAGGAGCGTCTTTCCCGTCCCCGCCTTGCCCACCAGCGTGATCAGGCGCACCGAAGGATTGCGCAACAACGCCGCGGCGAAGATTTGTTCGCGGTTTCTGGGCACCAGCGTCCACAGGCGGCATTCGTCCTTGATGAGGCGCCGGAGCATGAGTCCTTCCGGATGGCGTTCCACCGTGACCAGCACGGATCGGGAGTGGGTGTCGCCGGTGCCGAGAAGTGTCAGGCACTGGTTTTCCCGCACGCCTTCGGCCTCCGCTCCCAGCTCGGACAGCAGCAGGAGTCCGTCCTTGGTGAGCTTGTCCACCAGGTGGTCGGGAACTCCCAATACCGTGGCGGCGTGGGTGAGCTCGTCGACGTTCTTGATCCGACCGCGCTTGTAGTCTTCCGTGATCAGGCCGCAGGCGTGGCCCATCAGCCGCACGTTGGTGTCCTTGGACACCAGCACGATGGTCCGTTCCGGGTGCTCGGTGGCCCAGCGCAGGGCCGTGGCGATGATCTCCCGGTCCTTGCGGGCCTGGTCGAATTCCGCCGGGACCTTCTGCACGTACTGACCGGCGCCGGAAAGGCAGATTCCGCCCGTGGCCGGAGGAGGGAGGGGCACGAACTGCAGGAGGGTCGCGTGCTCCTCCTTGAGGCGATCCAGGATGCGCGAGAATTCGCGCGCGTTGAATCCCTTCTGGTCGTCGCCGGTCTTGAAGCCGTCGATCTCCGAGATCAAGGCCAAGGGGACGACGACATCGTTGTCGCCGAAGGTCTGGATGCACTGCGGATCGTGGATGACCACGGAGGTGTCGAGGACGAAGATCTTGCGAGCGTCGGGCATAAGGGTTCCTCCTCCTTACAGGATAGCCCTCCTCGAGCGATCCGTACAGGCGAAATACCTCCTAGAATCTGTTGATCGCACGCACCGAGAGGAGGGCCTCGTTCCAGCGCGGCGTGTCGTCGCGCACGGAGATCACCAGGTCCACCTGCCAACGGGGAAGAAGGAGCGTGGCGAAGGTGCCTGCGCTCCAGGCTTGAACAGCTGACCATGTGAGGTCCAGATTCCGTCGGGCCATCGTTCCGGGCTCGAAGAACGCCCCCACGCCCCCGGATCTGTGGTTTCCGATCCCGACTTCCGTGATGCCTTGGGCCCAGGAGGGCGTGCGGGGAGATCCCTCCGGCCAGCCTCGCCAGAGTTGGATCCCTCCGATGGCGCGCGACTCGGCGCTCCCCACCGATTTATCCAAGGGCCAGACAGTCCGCCCGCGGCCTCCCAAGCGCAGCACGGCGGGGCCGAGACTGCGCCGCATGTCGGCCTCACCCGAAGCCCGCAGGCGCCCGGACCGGCCGGTGTCGGAGCTCAGGAGGGCCGCTTCCAGCCCAAGGACCACCTTGGCTTCGTGAGTCGGCCAGGGAACCGGGGGAGCGCTTCTCCATCCGCCTCCCAGTCGGCTCGACCATTCGACCACCTCCGGCCCGAACAAGCTGTCTCCTGGCGTGACTTCCGCGCTACGCGAGGTCGCCATGCCCGTGCGCAACTCGGCGAGGCCGTCGGCGAGGCTCCATTCCAGATCGCAGGAGAGAGACCATCGACGGGAAAGACTGTCCTGGTCCAGCTCGCCGTGAGCGATCGCGGCGACATCGAACGGTCCGATCCACGGCTCCTTCCAGGTCCCGTTCGCGCGAAGCGACGCGCCTCCCTGGCTGATCCCGAAGGACAGATCGCGTGCCGTGCCCGCGATGTCGGCCAGATGGATGTCCACCGCTCCACTGGCATCCTCGCCCTGGCTCCATCCTCCCGCCCCTTCGACGTAGCTGGAAGGGAGGTCGCGCAGATCCACCACCATGCGCACCGCCGAGGTGCGGGGAATCTGGGCGATGGTCGGCTCGGAGGCCTCCTCCACGTAACCGGAAGACAAAATCCGACTCCTGGCGGATTCCATCCGGCGCGGGTCGGCATCGACGCCGGATCCGATCCGTGAAAGTCGCGTGAGGACATCGGGGCGCAAGCGGCTGGTCCCGCGATCCCGCACCCCGCCCCAGACGAAGCGCCTGCCGGCTTGCGCGCCCAAATGGAGGATCCCCGCGGAATCCAGGGAATCCGCGCTGGCGCGGGCCAGCAGGAACCCGCGGGATTCGGCCCGGACCACGGCCTCCTCCAGCGCGCTCCGTACGACGGATTCCGTCAGCGGGGAGCCGCGCAGCGAATCGAGGGGACGCGCCATCCAGGCGGGAGCCTCCGCGCCCAGGCGGACGGAATCGATCGACGATGCCGGGTCGGTTCCCGCGAACGCCGCGAGGATCGCCAGGCAGAGGCCGATCACAGCAGATCCACGGGATCGACATCGGCGAAGGCGCGGATCCCGGCGGGGATGGTGCAGGAGGCCATGGCTTCGCGCACGGCGCGGCGAAGAGTCCCGGAAGATTCGGCGCGGGCCTTGGCCAGAAGATGCATCCGGTGGCGGCCCCCCACCACGGGGATGGGGGCTTCCATCGGGCCTGCCAAAAAATGTCCCGACTTCTCCAGGACGGGGCGCAGGATCTTGGTCAAACGCTCCATCCAGGCTTCCACCAGGGCGTAGTCGGTGCCCGACGCTTCCACCAGAACCAGCCGGGAGAACGGCGGCAAGAGCAGGATCCGGCGGGTTTCCAGTTCGCGTTCGGCGAAGCTCCGGAAATCGTGGGCGGCGACTTCCGCGAAAAGCGGATTTCCCGGCGAGCGGGTCTGGAGCAGCACTTCGCCTGGATCGGCCGCCCGTCCCGAGCGGCCCGCGACCTGGCTCAGAAGCTGGAACGTGCGTTCGCCGGCGCGGAAGTCCGGGGTCTGGCTTCCGATGTCGGCGTCGGTGACGCCCACCAGGGTCACGGAAGGGATGTCGTGGCCCTTGGCGACCATCTGGGTGCCCAGCAGGATGCCGCCGTTTTGACGGAAATCGTCAATGATTTTCTCCAGCACGGTCGCCTTGGACGCGCTGTCGCGATCCAGCCGCTCCAGCGGAGCGTCAGGAAACAAGCGGCGCAATTCGTCTTCCACCCTCTGGATGGCGTACCCCTTGGCTTCCAGTTCGTCCGATCCGCACGATGGACAGGTGCGGGGCGGCGGGCTTTCGTGGCCGCAGTGGTGGCAGGCCAGACGGGACCTGTCCTTGTGCCAGGTCAGACGCAACCCAGGGCAGGAGGGACATTCCAGGGCGGTCTGGCAATCCAGGCAGATCGCCTGCGGAGACCATCCCCGACGATTGTGCAGCACCACCGCCGATTTTCCGGCGGCCAGGGTCTTCTCCAGTTCGGTTCGCAAGGCGGTGGAAATCGCTCCGCCGGTGCGCTTGCGTTCGGATCCCAGATCCACCGTCCGGACCCTGGGCATGGGCGCTCCGGTGGCGCGATGAGGCAGATCCAGCAGGCGGTAGCGGGAGGTGGCGGCGTTGTGCCAGCTTTCCAGCGAAGGGGTGGCGGACCCCAACACCACGGGGATGCCCAGGCGGTGGGCGAGCCAGACGGCCGCGTCGCGCCCGTGGTAGCGCGGGGCATCACCCGACTGTTTGTAGGACCCGTCGTGTTCTTCGTCCACCACGATCAGGCCGGGATTGGCCAAAGGGGCGAACAGCGCCGAACGGGGGCCCAACGCGACGCGCGCGCTGCCTTCGCGAAGCGCCGTCCAGGCGCGGGCGCGATCGAGGTCGGACAATTGGGAGTGCAGCACCGCCACGTTCTGGCCCAGGAAGTCCGCCGTGCGCCGCACCGTCTGCGGGGTCAAGCCGATTTCCGGCACCAGGATCAGCACGTCCTTGCCCAGTCGGATCGCTTCGCGAGCCGCCAGCAGGTAGGTGGCGGTCTTGCCGGAACCTGTCACGCCGGCCAGGAGCATCGGGGCGAAGCCGCCCTCGCCAATCGCCTGGATGATCGCGTCGGAAGCCGCGGATTGGTCGGCGTTGGGCGAAAGGTCGAAGCTCTCCCTCGGCGACACCATGGATTCCAGGTTCCACCCGGGAGGTGACGCTTTGCGCTTGCGTGCGCCCAGACCCAGTCGTACCAGCGTGGAAGGTCCGGCGGCGCTCCAGAGCGGCCCGGCAGCGACTCCGGGAGGGCACAGGTAATAGTCGGCGATCCACTGGACGAGCTCGACCAGGTGGGCGGGAACGAACGGTTTTTCCAGGGGTCGTTCCAGGATCGGTTTGACAGGAAACGACGGCTCGTTGTCGTGGCAGGCGATCGCGATCGCCCACAACGACGCGCGTCCGAAGGGAACCTTGACCAGATCGCCCGGACGGACGGGCGGGTCGGATTGGGCGTAGGTGAACGCGGGAGCCTGGCCGGAAGCCAGGACCACGTCGACGAATCGGCTCATGGAAGGATCGCCCTGCGCGACGGGCCGCTCAGGAGAAGAGCTTGTCCATCTGGTTGGCCACCGAGTCGGCCTTCGGTGGGGCGGCGTCGAGGTCGGTGAATTCGTTGTTGCGCACGTCGTCGAGGATCAGATTGACCCCCTTGATGGCCCGTTCGCTTTCCAACCGCACCAAACCAGGATTTGTTCGGTCGTCGAACACCAGCACCAGGATGCAGTCTTCGTCCACCAGGCTGATGTGGATGTTGTCGGTCTTTCCCTTGTGGAAAAGCACGGTGAATTCGTTCTCGCCGATCATCTGGGCGATGGCTCGGGTCGCCGCGTAGGAGCCGGCGGCCAGCGCCGCCAAGGCCGTGGTGTCGAATGCCTTGGTGTACCCTTGGTTGGCCAGGAGGTTCCCGTCCTTGTGCACCAGAAGCACGAAGGTGGCGCTGGCGGATGACAAAAGGTGTCCGAGCACCTTGTTCAACCGGTCGATGTCTTCCTTGTAGAGAATGAAGTTCGCCATTTGCGCCTCACTTCGGCCCGAGCGGCATGCGTCGGGTCGGATAGCTGTCCGGTCCTTGCAGTCGCGTGAGCTCGTCCGGTGTTAGGAATGCGGAATTCATCGGATCCCCGCCTTCGAGGTTGGGATTGACGTTCGGGGTGGTGACCACCTGCGAGGAACGAGGGGCTTCCGGACGCTTTTGTTCGGCCAACTCGCGCTCGTAGCGGGCGATTTCCGCGTCCAGGTCCGAAGGATCGATGGAGCCGTCCAAGCGGCTCTTCTTCTTGACGCCGTCGGAGGAGCCGTGGGAAGGCGATGGGGATTGCGACCCTGGTGTGGTCGGCGGAGGGGCGTAGGGAGTCGGCGTGGGCTGGAAGTTCTGCAAGCCAGGGACTTGCGAAACCGGCGGTGGGGGGAAAGGACTGCGCATGTCAGTCATTCCCGACACTGTTGGAGCCACCGGTGGCGCTGCGTAAGGGCCACGCGTGTCCATCAAACCTGGCACAGGTGGAACTGGAGGTGGCGGCTGATGGCCGGTGTTGTACCCCTGCTGCATTCCTGGAACAACCTGGGGCTGGGAGGGCGGCACTGGCGGGGCGAAACCGGTGATTTGCGGAGCGCCTTGAGGGGCGCTCGGGAAGGGTTGCGGAAAGGATCCGCCCGCGGAAGGCGGAGGCGGGAAATTGGAGGCGCGAACGGGCTGGGGTGCCACGGGAGGGGGCACAGGCGGCGGCATCGGCGGATGCTGCGCTTGCTGGAAGTTCGGGACCGCGTTCAGCGGAGGAAGCGGAGCCACCGGTGGTGGGGCCTGGTACACCGGAGCCGGTCGTGGTGGCGGCGGCATGGAGGGCATTCCCGTGGTGGGGCGGGGCGGAGGATGTGCTCCCGGCGCAGCCATTTGCGGTGGCATCGGAGCGACGGGCCGAGCCTGGGGAGCTGGGGCCGGTGGAGGGGTCGCCGGAACGTCGCTGCCCGCGCTGGGCCGACGGGAGCTTTGGCGTGCGGTGTACTTGGCGTTGAATGTGTCGATCACGATCTTGCCGATGGCCTTGAGCGTGGTGAACACGCCCACGCCCTGGTGGGCCTGCGCCTCGAAGGTCGGGACCTTGTGCCAGTTCAGGTACTGGTCGAGTTCCATGATCGTGGCGATGCCGGGAAGGTCCCGCTTGTTGTACTGCAGCACGAACGGTACCGTGCCCAGGTCGATCCCGTATTCCTTCAGGTTCTCTTGGAGATTCTTCAGGCTGTCGATGTTTTCCTGCATCTTGTCGCGCTGGCTGTCGGCGACGAAGACCACTCCGTCGACTCCGCGCAGGACCAGCTTGCGGGTGGCGTTGTAATACACCTGGCCGGGCACCGTGTAGAGCTGGAACTTGGTCGCGAAGCCCTTGATGGAGCCGAGGTCGAGTGGCAGGAAGTCGAAGAACAAGGTGCGGTCGGTTTCGGTCGCGAGACTGACCATCTCGGACTTCGTTTCCTGCGGGATCTTCCGGTGGATCACCTGGAGATTGGTCGTCTTGCCGGAGAGTCCTGGACCGTAATAGACGATCTTGCAGGAGATCTCGCGAGTGGCGTAGTTGATGGAAGCCATTTCGACTCCTTATCCGATTGCCTTGGTGGCTTGACGCATTTCCACCCTCACCAGGCCGACATTGACCGTGGCGGAAGTGAACACGACGAGCCAACCCAGTGGAACTCCCAGAACAAGGACCTTTCCCGTGTCGCCTTCGAGCAGAATTTGTCCGATGGCGCCGGCTCCACTGGCCTCGGCGAGTTTGGCACCCATGTCGGCCAGCGAGGCGGCCAGGGCGGAGACGAGATCCGCGAGCTGTGGGTCGGTCATTTCGGCGGCGATGAGGATCCCGTCGGTTCCGACGAGGGCGCTTCCCAGGACGCCACGGGTGCGATTGATCGTTTCAAGAGCCTTGTGCATCATGGGGATTCCGTTCTCCGTTCCTTGAGTGCCGATTCAGCCATCTGTACGCATCGGTCGATTCTGCCCTGGAAGAGCTCGAAGCTCCCGCGGGTTCCGGAAACGACAACGTAGTAGTCGTTGAGGAATCGCCTGCAGAACAGGAACTCCTCGGGGTCCTGCATGAGCAGGAAATCCGGCGCAGGGCGATTGTCCACTCCCGCGCGCAGCGCACCTTCCTGCAGCTGGTAGATCATCCGTGGCGCCTCGTCCAGAAACGAGCTGGAGGATCGACTGCCGACCCCCCACGGCAGCCCGCATTGGTCGTAGATTCCCGCGCCTTGTATGCCTTTTCCGGAGCCATTGGACAGGTCGGATCCAGAGCGGACCGAGGTCAAATAGGAGCAGATGACATCAAGGTCGTTCGACCAGGGCATTTGTCCGCCCATCAGTGGCGCGTTCATCCGGCCTCCTGGAAGACTTTGGTGCACCGAGCCGCCAAAAGGGAGGCGGAGCCGTCGTTCTCGAACACGGCAAGCGCGGAGCGTTCTCCGTCGCGCCAAGCGTGCACCACCCTGCGATCCCCTTCAAAGCTCGCGTGCCGGAGGTCGCCGAAACCGAGATTGGCAAGGATGCGTTGCGACCGCGCGAAGGCGGCCTCTTCCATCGCTCCGATCGCCATTTCCCCATGACGGACCTCTTGAAGCCCATCGGCGCCATGGAGTCGCAGCAAGCTCAAACCGGCCGCATTGGCCACCGCGGCCCAGGCCACGGGAACCTCCGTGTGGTTCGCGGAGGTGGAAGCCCGGACATCCATGGCCAAGGAATCGCGAGAATCGCCGACGGATGCCGGTTCTTCGGGATCTACCACGGGTTCGGGAGCGGATTCCACGGCCATGGTCGGCAGTCGGTGGCTGGGATCCACCAACGGGAACAGGTTGCGCAGATACAAGGCGGCGGCCGGATGGAAGCGTTCCTTGAGCGCCAACGTTTCGGCGCGCGCGATCGCCTGGGAGTTTTCGCCGGCGAGCCGAAGGAGTTCGGCTTGGATGCACTCGGCGATCACGTTGGTGTCGGAATCCGTCTGCCGCAGCGCCAATTCCAAGGCACGCGTGACGGACTCGGATTCTCCGCGACGCAAAAGCAGACAGGCGTGCGCCAAGTTGAGGTTCTTCGCGAGGATTTCGCGAAGATCCTGCCTGGAGTCGAGCAGGTCCGCCAGGGGCTGGATGTTTGCGGCCGAACTTGTCATGGTTTGGTCTTCATGCGATCAGGGGAAGGGTCCCGAAGCCACAGCGAGTACCCTTCGGGCGTCGCCTTGTAACCGTATTCGACTCCCAGGGTGGAGCTCCGTTCGCCGCGGGACAGATCCAATCCACTGGTGGACTTGGAAAGCGAGGTTGGCCAGCTGCCTGTCAAAAACCGGTGTCTGAGCAGGGAGGTGTGGAGTTTGGTGGATTCGAAGCGGGATTCCGCTCCGATGAATCCGCGTTCGGGAACGGCGGCCAGGTGACCGATCGCGGCGCCCGCCGACCAGTTGAACAACAGGGCGACCACCAGAAGCAGCGCACCACCGACCAGCAAGAACGCGGTGGAGGATGTTCGGGAGGATTCCGTTTCGTCCGGCATATGGACGCCGGAATCGAACGATTTTCCGTCCTGGCGCAGCGTGATGTAACCGGCATCGGCGTAGGAAACGACCGTGTCGTACAGACGGAACTTGCCGAACGGCACACGCCTTTCCAGCTCGTCGAGGTTCAACGGGGAGGAGGCCAACTCCAGCTGGCGCAGGACGATGGACTCCGGTCCCAGCTCGGAGAGCGAGGCGGGCATCTGCGAAAGACTGATCTGGACGTTCGGACTGCCCAGCCGATCGCGCAGGCGCGGCCATTCATCCAGACGCCGCATGCCTTCCATGGAGATCATCTCCGTGGAGAGGTTGATGCCCACGCCGCGGACCGTGGTCGCGGGCAGGTCCGTATTGAATTCGTACGCGCCTTCCTGCCACTGGAACAGGTCGCAGACGAGGTCCTCCGCGACGATGCCGATCCATTCCGCGCGTTCTTCCGCGTTGATGAATTTCTTGGCGACCAGCGTTTCCAGGATGCTTCTGTCCATGGATCTGGAGACGGATTCGACTCCGGAGAGTTCTTCCGAATTCATCCGTCCGCAGGAGAGCAGCCAGTCGCGGATCACGGTCTCCACGTTCCGGCCATCGACATCGATGTGGGAGATGTTGCCGCGCGAGATGCCCACTTCCGCCCGTTGGTGGTGGAACGTCAGTGTGAGGCGGCCGCTTTTGCGCTGCTGCAAGATGAACTGGAGGACGTCCGGCAGCGAGAAGTCGCGCAGCTGTCCATTCAGGGCCTGTGCCATCTCAGGCCTCCTTCAGGGCGTGAGATGCATCTCCACCCAGTCCACGGATGAGTTGGTATCCACCCAAGGCGTAGAGGAACACCAGGATTCCTGCCGCCACGCTCTGTCCAACCAGCGTGTCGGCCGTTGGATAGAGGGTCAGGACATTGGAGAGATTCAGGCTGTAGGCCAAGCATGCTCCCAACACGAACACTTGGATGAACGCCCGGAAAGAAGGCTCCGCCATCAGGCGACCGGTCCCTGGCAACGCCAGATCCATGGTCAGGCGCAGAATCCGTCGACGGCCGTTGGATTCATGGTCGATTCGATCCAACAGCTGGTTGCGAAGGTCCACTTCCTCGATTCCGGAAAGGCGTCGGAAACAGTTGGAGCAGTGGATGCCCTTGCGGCAATGGCGGCACATGATGCGACCGCAGGTGCGGCATTCGAACAACACTTTGCGCTTTTCCTGGCGAGAACCCCACCAGATCAGGAACAGCAGCAGGCCGATCACGGAGAGGGAAAGCATGGATGGCGGGATGTCGAGCATGCCTGTCTGCAGATCCCAACGGTCGACCGTCCAGCGTTGGGATTTATAGTCGTCCAGGATGCGAGCCCAGGTGAATTCCGCCGGAGGTTCCGGATCGATCACGTTCCGATTGGGGGGGAGGCTGCGGAAGGAGCGCGTGTTCTGGTCGGCGACCACGTCGATGTGGTATCTGGCTGTGGTGGTTGCTTTCCCGATCAACGCTCCCATGGAGTCGGTCCTGCCCTTGCGAGCGATGGCCTGCCCCAGATTGTACAGCAGCGGACCGTTGTTCCAGGATTGGCCAAGCAAGGAGTGGTAGATCAGGCTTGCGCTGTCGTAGCGCTCCACCAGGAAGAACGCATTGCCAAGATTCTGTACGATGCGCGGGTCACCTGGATCCAGCAGTTTGGCTTGGCGTGCGGAAAGGATCGCATCCTGGTACAAGCCCTTCTTGCGCTGCAAAATGGATTGGGCGGCCAGCAGGATGGGTTTCTCCGACGAGGTGGCGCGCGACAACGAATGGTCCAGCCGCTCGCCCAGCTCTTCGCTCCAGCCTTCTTCGATCGATCGCTGGAAGATCGCTTCCGGTCCGCTTTGATCGAACCGGGAAGAGATGGTGGTTTCCAAGCCTGCGAGCCATTGTTGCGAACCCACGAAGATGAGGATCGCCGCGATCATGGTGCGCTCGTAGGGCTTCGCTCGGCGCCACAGAACAAACGCCGTAAGGAAACACATGGCGAGCAATCCGACGCCTGCGACAAGGAGGGCGACCGGAATCAAGGCGAGAATCCCATATCTGAGATAGAGATTGGTGTCGCGCGGGAGAAGCTCGGCATAGCCATGCACCACGAAGGGCCAGTAGCGGACGACCCATGAAAGCAAAAGGAGCAAGCAAGTGAGCGCCAGGGCGTACCGAATCAGCCGTAGCGTATTGAAGGCGATGACTTCCTGGTTGATCGAGTAGGTGGCGACCCTCAGAGCGGCGCTTTCCAGGTGGGAATAACCTTTGCCCCATTCCTGATCGCGCAACGACTGGAAAAACAAGGTGATTTCTGGAACCGGGGAGACTGGATCCAGCTTCGAGGCGATTTCCCGAGCGGCTTTGGCGCGCTCGGTTTGTCCTTGCGACTGCATGTCTCTGGCGGTCGCCAAAAGCCATGAAGATGCTTCCGGCAGCCGCGTCCATCCTTGTTCCAGCATCGACGCCTCCAAGCCCTGGGCTTGGGCTTGGAAGCTGGAGGTGGTGCCGTTTTGGAGCTGCAAAAGCGCCAGAAGCCACTGCAATCCAAGTAGATTCCGTGCATTCTGCACGGACAGGTGGATGTACGACGCACCCGATCCGACCGCGGTCTTCTCGTTGAGCAGCCCCTGCGCGGCGTTGGCCATCGCGAGGGAAACGGAGTCGGAGACCGGAACCTGGAACAGCTCCAACTGGAGTTTCTCGGCTTGGCTGGGCTTGCCGGTGAGCACCGCGGCCAAATTGGGGGATTGGATTCGAAACTGTTCGAATTGTTCCTGTGCCTGTGCCAACCCCGATTGGAGGCTGGTTGGAGCCAGCGTCGCCGCTCCGCAAAGGCTTGCGAGGAAGCCGATCAGACCGAAGATTGGTCGGAACCTACGCATGAGGAGTCCTGAGTTCATTGATTCCATAGTTCTGGATCATCCGCTGGAGTCGATCTGTCTCGATTCCCAGGAGCGACGCGGCCTGAGAAATCTGCCACTGTGTTTTTGCAAGTATCCAAAAAATATAGGCCTTGTGCACTTCTTCTAGATTCGGAACGAAGTGTTGGCCGAAACCGGAAGGAGCGGAGGGGTTCGGGGAGTGGCCCAGAACGATGTCCACTTCTTCCAGCGTTTCCCCCGAACAAAGCACCATGGATCGCTCCAGGGTGTTTTCCAATTCGCGGATATTGCCCGGCCAGCGGTGGGTGGCGAGCTTGGTGGCCGCCGCTGCGGAAAGTGTGGGAGGAGTGCGTCCCAGGCGTCTGGCGATCCGATCCATGAGGGCCAAGGTCAGAAGAGGAAGGTCTTCCAATCGTTCGCGCAAGGACGGAGTTTTCACCCGGATCACGTTGAGGCGGTAGAAGAGGTCCTCGCGGAACTGCCCCCGTCCCACGAGATCTTCCAGATTCGCGTTGGTCGCTGCGATGATGCGCACATCGATGGGCGTCGATTGGACGCCACCGACAGGGGTGACCTCTCGCTCCTGGAGGACCCGCAGGAGCTTGACTTGGGTGGACAAGGGGATTTCGCCAACCTCGTCGAGGAAGACCGTCCCGCCCTTGGCTGCCACGAACAATCCAACGGAATCGTTCACGGCCCCGGTGAACGAGCCCTTGACATGTCCGAAGAGTTCGCTTTCCAGCAGTCCTTCGCTCAACGCCGCGCAGTGGATGGGAAGCATCGGGCGTGCGGCGCGACCGGAGAGCCGGTGGAGGCTCCGGGCGACCACTTCCTTGCCCGTGCCGGATTCGCCGGTGATCAGGACGGTGCTTTCCGAGGGGGCGACCTTCGAGACCAGGGTTCGCAGATCCTGCGCGACCGTGGAACGCCCCGCGATGTCCTGGTCCAGCTTCTCGATCAGCTGGGTTTTCGCGCCGTCGGTCGAGGCCGAGCTATCAGATTTGGACTGTGTCGAATCCAGCGCTTTTCGCAGCGATTGGATCAGGGTTTCGTTCTGGAAAGGCTTGAGGATGAAATCTGTCGCGCCGAGGCGGAGAGCTTCCACAGCCTTTTCCACGGTGCCGTAGGCGGTCATCAAGACCACCGGGCTGGGCGCACCCTTGAGGGCGTTGACAATTTCCAGACCGCTTCGCGTTCCGATCATCAGGTCGGAAAGCACCACGTCGTAGCGGTTGCGAGGCAGTTTCTCGAACGCTTGTTCCACCGAAGTCGCCAGGTCCACCTGGAATCCTTCGCGGCGCAGAAGGATGGCGAGGTAGTCGCAGAGACTTTTTTCGTCATCGACGACCAAGATCCGTCGCGTACTCATTCCTGTATCTTAGCCCTTGGAAACCCGCCTGGAAAGGTCAATCGATCGAGGAGGCCAAGAAAGCAGAAAGCCTTCGCACAGGGCGAAGGCTTTCGAGAGATCGGACGACCGCCGGGCGGCCGCGCCTTAGGGAAGCTTGGCTGCGGCCAGCTGCGCCTTGCGCTTGTAGTTGGAGGCCGTGTTGTCCTTGATGTTGCCCTGGCTCTTGCGAGCGGCTCTGTCGAGGAGCGAGAACAGGTTGGGCAGTTCCTTGAGGGCCTCGTCCTTGGTCTCCGCTCCGCGAACCTTCTTCAAGGAGGTGCGGATCTCCGAACGGACGGCGCGGTTGACGATGCGGGCCTTGTCGGACTGGCGGAGACGCTTTTCTGCGGACTTCTTGTTGGGCACTGTAGGGACCTCGATGTTTGTGAAAAACGGAAGTGGCGGAAATCTAAAGAATCGATTCCCGGTATGTCAACTGAATGCTGTCCATTCCTCAGGATTCCAACGGAGGAACGTCGAAGGGCGGACCGCCGTCGGGGGTCAGACCAACTCGACCAATAGGTCAGGATGGACCCTGGAACGCAGCACGTTCTCGATGAAGAACAATGTGCCGGAAGTGGAGCTGGGGCACGACCCGCAGGCGCCTTCGTACTGGACCCGGACGGTCTTGTCCACGATTTCTACCACCAGGAGCCCACCGCCATCGGAGGCGAGGCCGGGGCGAACGGACTCGTCGAAGACCGTGTTGATCCGCTCCAGCTTTTCATTCAACGAGCGTTCGAAAAAGTTTTCGTCCGCGGGTGCTCCACCTTCGTAGGCAGGAGCATAGGGTGAGGCGGGCCGCACGATTTCAGGGGTTTCGATCCCTTCGGTGGCTTCTTCCAGCACCTGGTTGATCCGGGGGATCAGGATTCCCCAGTCGGCAAAGGGGTCTTTGGTGACGGTGACCACGTTCGAAACGAAGAAGATCGATACGACTTCTTCGATTTCAAACAACCGTTTGGCGACCGGATCTTCGCACAGCGTGCGGTCGCGGAAGGAACGGGAGCCCGCCGAGACGATCTGGCCGTCGAGGACGAACTTGATGGCATCTGGGTTCGGAGTCGGATCGTTTCGTTGGATCTTCATATCGTACCGAAAAGGTACTCATTTCGATTCTTCCGCCCACTCCCCTTCGGACACAGCCGAAAAAGGCCTCATTTTTTCGCGTTGGCGGAGTCCGAGAGTTTCATCATATGCGCGTACCAGCGCGCATCCAGGGTCGAGCGGGGGCCGAACGCCTTCATCAGGCCCTCGTCCGTGCCATCGGTCAGAACCCACATTTTCCACGCGCTGGAATCGGTGGAATGGAACAAATGTGCCATGCACAGCCACGCGAGATAGTGCTGGTTCAGGGAATTGGAGATGTCGACGGTTTCAGGTTCCTGGAGGATCGTGGTTGGAAGCACGATCTTTCCCTCGCGCAGGTCGGAGGCCATGTTTCCGGAGAGTTGGAATCGGGGGAGCCACCAGAGCGGATAGGTATCTGGATACATCGATCCGAGCCGAAGCTCCATGCGTTTGCGGGAGTCGGGGAGGATTCTCGCAACGCCGAACAGTTCGGCCAATCCTTCGTTCGCCCAACGTGGCAATTTCAAATGGGTGTCTTCCGCGGCCAACTGGTGGGTCGCTTCGTGGAGCAGCCATTGGAACGGGTGCTCGGCCGTGGGGTCGTCGTACTGCAGGCATTCTTCGCCGTTGTAGAACGCTTCCGCCCAACCCATTCCCGGGATGTCCTGGCGCATTTCCCTGCGCGATGCGTACATCCGCAGTTTGTGGTGCGTCGTGTCGATCCTGCCGATGTCGCCCACCCAGGAATGCCAGCGTTCGTGGAGTGCTTCGGTCGCCTCCAAGGCGAGCTTGGCGCGCGGTGCGGGAGCGCTGGTCCACATGCGGTAGTGGGGGGAGAAAATGGTCTGTGGCTTCGCCGCATCCGCCTGGACCACGGCGAGCGAAGCGAGCGTGCTCGCCAAAACGCTTAGAGACGGCAAGGTGGGAGAGCAGGGCATGGGAGGAAGAATACGCTGGCTTCCACCGATAGGCATGCAGATCTCCTCGTTCGTTTCCCTCGAAGATCGAGTTGCGGTACGGTTTATCCGTTATTGACCCGGCATGTTATGGTTACATTGTCCGGCTCAGTGCAGATACCTTTTCAGATCCCGACGTGGCAGGGAATCCGCCGGATGTACCGGTACCACAAATTGAACGTGGTACACCGGTCCCGCGACCCCCAAACGGCAGCGTTCAGCTTCGCTCTGGGGATCTTCCTCGGCTTGATGCCGATCTCCATCTTCGCCACCATGCTCGCCCTTTTCGTGCCTCGGCGTCTGGGCATGCGAACCATCCCCGCGGTGATCGGCACCTTCTTCAGCAACTGGATCACGGCCCCGTTCATCCTGGCCGCGGCCGGCATGATGGGTCAATTTCTGACAACCGGCCACATCGCGGGTTTCAAGGCGATGCTGCCTCCTCCCGATCTGGGTTGGAGGGAGAGCTTGTCGTTCTTCTTCTACCAGGGTTGGGCGTTCCTGCTGGGAATCACGGTGGTTTCGCTGATCGGTGGCCTGGTCGCCTACGTGACCGTCTTCTGGGCGGTCAAGGGTGCCGTCGGATTGCGCAAGGCCAAGCTCATGGAGCGAATGCGCACCCACATCCACCTGCCTCACCTTCCGCACCTGCCCCATCTGCATCGCAAGCACGCGGATCCTGCCGACGGCAACCACTCCTCTCCGAACAAGCCCGCTTCGCCCTGAATCCTCCTCGGCGGCGCGTCATGAACCACCCCGCAGCAAGCTGCGGGGTATTTTCTTGGCCAGCGATTTCGGGTCACCGAAGCAAGCCCTTCGGCTAAGCCCAGGACAGGCTTTCGGGGAATGCGACCCGAAGTGATTCAGGCTCCGAACGAGAACCGCAGCAGCACCTGGTGGTTGTAAGGGTAGCGGTTGACCACGTCCTTGTCCGGGCTGCGCTTGATGGTGTACCTGTAATCGGCGGACAGGAAACGGGTCAGATGGAGGGATAGGATGGAGGTCATGGTGAACTCCATCTCCTCGGAGGGCCACAGTCCCCAGAAGATCCCGGGCGAGATGGCCAGGCTCGCGGAGCTGCCCAGACGCGCACGGAGATCGCCTGTGGCTTCCCAGCCCACGCTGTGCTTGAAGACGGTCTGCTCGACGACAACGCTGTTGTAGCGATCGGAGGTGGAATCCGTGGAGTGCAGCTCCACCTGCAGCACGGGGTTGTCCATCGATTGCTGTTCCCAGGCATCGAACGGCAGGAATTGACGCGCTGCGAGGCCGGCCTGCATGGACAGCTCGAAAGCGGGGTGTTGCACCGCGTCGATGTTCAGTCCCGTACCCTGCCGAAGCTCCATGGGGGCGAACGGACCGGCGGCCTCCCAGCGGGGAGTCCCGACTTCCTTCCGGATGAGGACATCGGAGTTGGAACTGCGCAGGTACAATCGCAGCGGGTCGCGATCGGTGGTGAGATCGATGTCGGTGGGGAACACGTGGCTGGAAGCCGTGACCCGGCCGTACGGCCCCACGCGAGGCGTGATGCGACGCACCGTGAAGATCTGCGCGGAGATCTCGTCGGGGGTCACGCGCCAGTGGTCGTCTTGGCGATCGCCCCCTCCGACGAACTGCAGGCGGGCGGAAGTGAGCCACGCCCCGGCTTCCTGGGTCGCGCGCAGCTGGGTGTAGCCCGTGAGGTTGGTGGTCGTGCGAAGGTCGGTGATCCGGGCGAGTTTTTCGCGGGTCCAGGCCAGGCTTCCGCCCACGTCCAGGCCGAATCTCCAGCCTTGGCGGCGAGCCTTCAACGGGACCGGAGGCAGCATCCCGCCGCCGACGATCTTGTCGCCGTCCATGACGATGGTGTACTCGATCCATTCGCCGGGAAGCAATCTCACTGTGACGAAATTCGTCAGATCGTCCGCGCCCGACGCCAGTCCGGTGAGCTTGTACACTCCAGGGGGCACGATCCAGGTCTGGAGATCGGAAAGCCGCTCGTCCGTCTGGCCGAAACCCTCGCCGAAGGCCTGGAAGCGGTCCTGGCGGACCAGGGTGTATTCGCCGCGGATGTTCTGGCGCTCCGGCGAGATCGTGTAGATGGTCAGCCCCGACCAGGGGACGGGTGTCACCGCCGTCTGGCCGTCGACGACCTGCATCGGGATCACGAACCTCTGGTCTTCCGACCCCGATCCGACCAGGACCTCGTAGGATCCCGGAGGCAACCGGATGCGCCGGCCGGTGGAGGCGATGGCGATGACGTTTTTTGACGAATCGCGCACGGTCACCTTCGGCTCCATGCGCCCGCTGGTCATGGAAGGGACGAAGATCGCTCCTTCGCCCAGTCCCAGGAGAACTTCGTCCGCATCGAGCTGTTCCCTGGTCGTGCGTGATTGCCAGGCTCCGGTCGCGTGGCTGGAAGAGCGTTCGGGATTGGGCCGATGGACCTCGGTCACGGTGTCGCCCCAAGGTCTTCCCAGTTCGCTGATGTCGACTCCCGGCAGATCCGGCGAGGGCTCGGCCCGAAGGATACCCGCGGCCAGCAGGGCGGCAATCGCGATCCTCACGGAAGGGTTTCCCCAGCCATGACCGAATCGATGGCGCCGATCGTCCGATCCATGCTGGCCTCCAGCAGGGTGGAGAGGGCCCGCACCACGAAGACGGGTTCCGCTCCCTGCACCTCGCGTCGCACATCGAAGATCTGGCTCCACAGCACCTTCCCGTCGGCCAGGCGCACGAACGTGAGGCGGAGGTCCAGGTGCGCGTAGCGGTGCGCTTCCGTGACGTATTCTTCCAGGGACCCGACCCTTCCGCGCAGTTCGTAGGCGGGCTGGTTCTCGTCGTACTGGTCCTGGATGGTCCGGAACACCTTCGCTTCGGTCAGGTGCTTGCGCGACATGTCGCTGACCACCTGCTCCGGCCGGACCGCCCAGCGGTGTTGCCAATGGTAGAGCATCTCGTGGGCGGACGTGCGGTAGACGAGTTCCGGCCGCAGGTAGGCCTCGCCCATGGTGAAGTTGCGAACCAGGATGCTCGTGGGCCACGGCCCGCGGGCCAGCCGCGCCTTGGAGGCGGAGGGGACGTAGTCCAGCACGTAGTAGCGGTAGTCCTGCGAGGGGCCGGAAAAGCAGCCGGAAACGGCCAGGAAGGAAAGCGCGAGGGCGAAGAGTCGACGCATGGACATCATTTGTCCCTTTCTCCGGAGCGGATGAGGGCGGCGGGGTTGTTGCGGATGGTCTGGCTGAAGTCCGAAAGGTTCTTCATCGTGTTGCGCATGTCTTCCAGGGTCCGGTACAGGTCGCCCTGCGAACGGCCCAGCATCAGGTCGGCGCGCTTGGCGACGTTGGACAGATTCTGTGCAGCGGTGTCGATGCGGGCCATGGCCTGCGCCGGACGGCTGGCGTTCAGCGCGCTGTCCACGTTGCGGACCGTCTGGTCCACCCTGCGGGAAATGGCCGTGACCTGGGTGTCCAGGCGGGCCGCGCGCAGGTCGCGGGCGATGGCGGCGAGGTCGCCGGAGGTGCGACGGAAATCGTCAAGAATGGAATCCACCTGCTCCTGCCTGGTCTGGCGCGTCAGGGTTTCCAGGTTGGCCAGCACCCTGGTGCTGGAGTGGGCGACGGTGTCCAGGGCTTTCAGGATCCCCGAGGTGAGGCTCTCGCGCGTCTGCAGGACGGATCCCGGTTTGGCCTTGCCCTTGGAAGGGGTTCCCGGTGCCAGCTCCACGTATTTCAGTCCCGTGATGCCGAAGATCTCCATGGTTGCCGTGGCGTCCTGGTAGATGGGCGCATCCGGATCCACCGAGATCGAAACCAGGATGCGCTCCGGATCCTTCGGATCGAAGCCGAGCTTGGTGACGGTTCCGATCTCGATGCCGCGCAGCAGGACCTTGCCGCCGGTGGAGAGTCCGGACACGGATTCGCCGCGAACCTCGCAATCCAGCGGGAGCTCGGCTTTGCCCAGCCGGGCGCCCATGAGCAGGACGACCGCTCCCACGGTCAGGAGGATTCCGGCGACGAGGAAGAGTCCTGTCCACCGCAGTTGGGAAGGTGATGGCGTCAAGGGAGGATCTCCCAGCTGGTGGTGGGGATGGCGTTGGCTGGATCGGTCCGTCGTGCGAAGAAATCCTTCACGCGGTCCGGTCCGTGGTCGAGCGCTTCGTCCAGGGTGCCGTCGAACAGGGCGACACCCTGATGGAGATAGAGGATCCGCTGGGCCAGGGTGCGGATGGAGTCGAGTTCATGGGTGACGAGCACGATCGACAACCCGAGGCTTTCGCGCAGTTCCAGGAGGAGTTCATCCAATTCGCGCGAGGTGAGCGGATCCAGGCCCGCGGAAGGTTCGTCGCAAAACAGGATTTGCGGTTCGCGCACCAATGCGCGTGCCAGGGCCGCGCGCTTGCGCATCCCGCCGGACAGTTCGCCGGGAAACAGGCCCCAGGCGTGTCCCATGCGAACCTGGGCGAGCCTTGCCCGGGCGACTTCTTCCGCTGCGCCCTTGGGGGCGATGCCATCGAGCACCAGGGGAAGCATCACGTTCTGTCCCACGGTGAGGCTGGTGACCAAGGCTCCATTCTGGAACAGAACGCCGATGCGGGAGTGGACGATGGGGCCTTCGGAGCCCAGAACCCGGATGGTGCCGGACCATGGTGTTTCCAAGCCGAGGATGTTGCGGAGCATGGTGGACTTGCCGCAACCGGACCCGCCCAGAAGCACACGGATTTCTCCGGGTTGCACTTCGAGCGAAACCCCTTTGAGGATGGCGCGTCCGCCGTATCCGGCGTGCAGGTCGCGCACGGACAGGACCGGGTCGGGTTTTGTGTTCGCGGTGCTCATAGGTAGAGCACCAGCGCGAAGACGCAATCGGCGATGACGGTCCAGAAAATGCCCGCCACCACGGTCTTGGTGGTCGCGCGCCCCACCGCATCCGAGCCGCCATGCGTGGCCAGTCCGATTCTGCAGGCGAGGAAACCGATGATGACCGCGAAGACGGCGCTTTTCAGCCAGAGGAAGAAGATGTCCTTGGCTTCCACGGCCTCCAGCAGGACTTGGAAGTAGATGTCGGAAGAAAGCCCCAATTGGAACACCGCGATCACAAGGCCCGCCAGGATGCCGCAGATGCTGGCGAACAGCGCGAGAATGGGCATGGACAGCACCAGGGCGAGAAGTCGCGGAGCCACCAGGAAGGAGGCTTCGTCGGCTCCCATGGTGCGCAGGGCGTCCACCTCTTCCTGCACCTTCATGGAGGCGAGCTCGGCGGTGATGGCGCTACCGGAGCGGCCGGCAAGGATCACGGCGGTGAGCAGCGGCCCGACTTCGCGGATGAACGCCACCCCCATCAATGTGGCCAAGTGGATGGATGCGCCGTACTGGGCCAGTTGCTGGCCCATCAACAAAGCCAGCGTGAGGCCGATCAGTCCGGTCAGCAAAAGCACGACAGGCAGGCCCGACGTCCCCAGCTCATGAAGTTGGCGCCAAGTGGCGCGAGGCCAGGTGCGCTGCTTTCCGGTCAGCAGCTGCAGGATCCCGTGGATCATGGCGGCGGCGAATTTTCCCGCCGTGGCCCATCGGTGGAAAACGTTCCAAGTGGCGCTCCCGACGCGTTCCAGGAATGGTGCGGGGACGGGAGGAGGGGCGTTCTCGGACAAGGGTCCGGGATCGAGCGCGGCCAACCGATCCAGCAGAACCTTCGAGGGCGAGGAAAGTGACAATTTCCGACCATGGTTGGCTGCCTGTCGGCGGGCGTGGTGGAGGGCCCCCACGGAAAGCAGATCCACCTCCTCGACCTCGCCGCCCTGGAGCACGAGATCCCCCCGGCTTGCGAGCTCCGCAAGTCTTCCACCTTGGTCCAAGGCCCAGGAGCGGTCGAGTTGACGAGGAAGTGGATAATTGGTCACGACTTTCGGAAAGGTAGTCGTCATCCCTTGGTCGGAACTATTTTGCACTTTTCCTACTTCCCGGTTCGCCTGCGCCCTGTGCCATCGGGATTGTCAAACGATCCAGGGTCGAATCTGAGAAACAGTGGAACGGATGATGATTTCAGCAAACCTGATGGGCTTGGTTTTTTCCTTTGCAGGCGCGCCGAGCGATTCGGCCCTCGAGCATATCCGGTCCGAGCAAGTCCGCATCGCCGATTCCGTTTGGACGGATCGGCAATTTTACGTGGAAGCCTCCTTGTATTCGGGAGCCGCATTCGGGAGTCTTCTGGACGAGGAACAGGAATTCGCCAAGAATGTCGGATTCGTGGTCAGTCGGTCGAGTTCGATGTCCGACGCGGAAAACGCCAGGATCAGTATCATGACGACTGGTCTGGGAATCGGATTGTGGAATCGATTCTCCTCCGAAGCCGACCTTGGTTTGGGATACCGGTACCACATGGAGTCTGTCCGGACTCAATTGCCAGGGAAGTCAGAAACCGTGTTGAACGCCCACGAGGCCTTGTTGCGAGGGCGCTATTGGGTGTTTCGGCGCTTGAATTTCCAAGTCGGTCCGCAGATCGGTTGGGGATGGACGTGGGGAACGCTCAACCGTTACCAGCTGGAGCAAGATGTGAAAATGCAGGATCCGAACGCGGATCCCGCGACGCTGGACAGGTTCAACACCTATTTGCGCAAAGCCAACCAGGCATTGTCCGTCAATGGGACGGTCGTCGAACTGGGTGCGGTGATGAATGTTCGGATCACTCCATCGTTTCTTGTCGGTGGAGGGATTGTTGTAGATCGTCGCAAGCTGGATCTGGCTTCCAACGACCCATTGATCGGCTGGGTACCAACCTACCCAAATACCCTGAAAAACTGGGATGTCAGCCTGCAATTGCAGGCTGCCGTTCGGTTTTAGTCGGTGACGCTGGGGGCGTTACTTTTCAGGCAACGTTCCCACGACCAGCGTTCCTCTGAAACGCGTTCCGTCCCGGTTGACCTCGAAGGAAGCGGAGTCTCCGGGATTCAACTTGGCCAACAGGTTGCGAAATCCCACAACCCCGAAAACCCGTGCGCCCTGGAAACCGACCAGCAGGTCGTGTTTCTTCAAGCCGGCCAGATCCGCCGGGCCTTTGGGCACCACCTCCGAGATGGCGACGGCGGTATCCACTTCGCTGTTTAGCATTCTGATGAATTGCATCCCCGGAGGACCTGGTGCTTGGTAACGCAAGCCGATCCAGGGCGTGGCGATGCGCTGAAGTGTCGCCGATGGCTTCGCCGAATCAGGAGGAACGGTCGAAGGTGCGCTGAACAATTCGAAGGCCAATGCCAATGTGGGAAGATTCATCGGATCTACTTTCCTGGCTGGGTGGAATCAGGAGATTTCAGAGGATGCAACGAGCTCTCCAACGGTCTACCTCTCCGATCGAACTGGTGAAGAGATTCCAGTCGCCCCATCTTCCATGTCTTTTCTGATTCGATGGTGCCGTCGTCGTACCAGGTCCTGGCGATTCCATCAGCCATTCCCCTGACATAGGTGATCTCGCCTTGCTTGGCGCCGTTTTCGTGCCAGTAGGATGCCTTGCCGTCCAGCTTGCCATCCCGGTACCACTCGACTGCCGAGGTCTGTCCGGTCAGGAAGTAGTGGATGGTGCGACCATGGCGAATCCACGAGGCGGTGGAATCCTGTCGGACTTGCCAGACGGATTTTGGTCGACGGCTCAGGTCGCGCTTGATCCGGGTCTCGACCTGCACGGAGTCGGAAAACGGCTTTTCAAAACATGGTGGTTCGGGGGGGATGCTTCCATAGCATCCGAAGACCAGCAGGGGTGCAAGGGTGAGGAGGAGTCGTCTCATGGTTGGTGCAAAGCTAGCGAATCCACGAGGTTCGCAAAACGTGTCCGGATGGAATCGGCGCGGAACGCACTGATGTGGGGGCATCCATCGACCCTCCAATACAGGGACCCCTTGGCCAGTTCGTGGATCCATTGCTGGTGTCGGGGCGGAACGGCTTTGTCTTGCATGCAGGAAACCACAAGCAGGGGGGTGGGCTGGATGTTCGGGATCGCAACGTCCGGGGAATGGGCGTTGGAGAGGAGCAATGGTGCCAGTGGGTAGAGAGGATAGAGCAGCCAATGCCGGGTGGCGACATCGAAACCCATGTCGCGGTAGCGCGCGAAGCCACCTTCGGAGACCACCAAGGTGGTTTTGCCACGGTCTTTCCACTTCGGGAAAGCGTCAAGTAGGATGGCCGATCCCAGCGACTGACCGACAAGTACCACGGGTCCTTGCCGGAGCGGGAGAATGGAATCCGACACCCAGGAGAGGAATGCATCGGCATCTCTTGCGATCTGGTCGCGGTCCGGAGAGCCGTCGGAAGCGCCATAACCGGAGTAGTCCCAGGCCAGCAAGGTCCAATTGCGCTGGACCGCCCAGCGCATGGAAAGCCAATGAGCGGTCAGATTTTGTGCATTGCCGTGGAATTGGATGATCAATCCCCTCGATCCATCCGCGTCCTTCTTCCGGATCAGGGCGGCCTGCAAGACGCCTCCACCGGGACGTGGAATGGAATGGTCCAGCCAACTCACGTCGAATCGTTCGGGGATGGTGTACCGATTCGCGGTGGGTTGGTAGAACAAGGCTCCGCATCCGGACAAGACCAGGGCGGCGCCGAGCGCTCCCCATGTTCTCAGAAGTGCCATGCCGATCCAGCCCGTGCGCGCAGGTTTCCGTCCAGATCGGATTGGCCGCGAATATCCAGATCCAACGCGTTGGTCACGGACACTCTCGCGGTGGCGTTGCCGAAGGTTTCGCGCTTGCGCGTGGGCCAGCCCTCGAACCAGGTCGCATCCAGGCCCAAGGACGCCCTTGAGGCACTTAGGAGGATTCCCCCGATCGCCTGGGGGCCGATCGTGGCTGCCGACCATTCTTCCCAGGGAGCGATGCCCACGCGTCCGCAGGCCATCGCCCAGATTCTGGCATGGCGGTTGCCGAACGCCATGCCTTTTCCGATATCCACCCCAAACCAAGGGGTACGCTCCATTTCGAAGGGCCGCAGTGAGATCCGGAAATTCCAGGTCCAAGACCGCAGCCACGGATCCCAAAGCGGCAACGACCGGATGCGCATGAACTCGAAGCGGTCCAGGTGGAGTCGGGGGTCGTCGGAGGTTGTGACCGAGGCGTCGAGGACCCCCGCTTCAAGCTCGGAGCCGTCCTGGAAACCCGTGGGGTTTTCCTCCAGACCATGGAAGGAAAGCCGTGCGGTCATGCCGATTTCTGACTCAGAGTGGTTGTTCCAACGCCCCCAGGCTCCCAAAAGTCGCGGTCGATGGGCGTTTTCTGGTGCCGGAGCGGAGGTGGGCTGCAGCGGCATTTCCGGCGGAGATGGCGGCAGGTGCGACCGTTGCATCAGGAGGGTATCCAGTCGAATTTTCCAACGGGGATCCTTGGGTGCCTCGCGTCGTCGCCATCCCGCGTAATCGATAGCCACATCCATGATCTTGGCCATCGATTGCGAATCCGTCGGAAGGCTGTCCCACCGGCGCTCGTTGACCGCATCCTCGAGAATCTCCAGTTCGCGCCTGTCCAGGCCGTCGCGCTTTCCCAAAAAGCTGGAAAGTTGGCTCGGCCGCAAGACCGCCGGACCGGCCAAATTCCGGTCACGCAGGAGCCGGACCAGTTCCGGAGGCATCGAAGGGGATGGAAACGACTTGGACCAGCCGCTGTCCGGTTGCAGGATGTCCATGAGTCGGGCCAATCCTGTCGCGCAGTTTTCGGTGAAGAAATAGTACCGGTTCCACGCGGCACCTCCCTCCCAGACGATTTCCAGCAAACGCTGCACTTCGGTGCTGTCCAGGGCCAGTGGGTATTCCCACAGGTCGCGGCTTTCCAGATACTTGTACTTCTGGAGCGACATGTAGTAGGGGAGAATGGTGTGGAAACCAGGGTAGAGTCCGAAGATTCCCTTGAATGCGTAGAGCGGATCTCCCGGAGGCATGGCCGCGCCGTAGGTGATGCCGTAGTTCAGCCGATCGCGCAGTCCTTCGCGATCCCCGGCGTCGAAGCGAAGCAGGACATGGCCGAACATGGAGGCGGGATTGCCCAAGTAGCTGGAGGCGTAGACCAGCGTCGCGCGCTTGGGACGGACTCCGTTGTTCCATCGCAGCCAACGACCGGTGTCTACGGATGCGAAGAGCGAATCGGGCATTCCCGATTCGCGCAGGAATCTGGTGCGTGCGCGGTACTTCACGCGCGGGTGCATGTTGGTCGCCGTGGTGTCGTGGGCGAACGGCGAAAGGTCGGAGTCGTTGGCCAGGGCGCGGATGGTGGCGACCAACTCCTTGCGCGGGCTGTTTTTCCCCTCGGGGTCGAGGTAGAAATACCCTCCGTCGACACCTCCCGACCAGCCAAGAATTGTCTTCTGCCAACGTCCAAGGGCGAGCCAGGTGGTGGCGGTGTCCAGCTTCCGTTCCAATGCCGTCTGGATGAACGCGTTGACCGCGGTGGAATCGGGTCGGGCATGCACCGACATGGCCACCAACAAAAGAAACCGGAGCGAGAGGGCTACCCTCGCTCCGGTCGTGATCTGGCGCTTTGTGCCTTGGATCAACGGGTCGCGCAGGAGGCCGAAGCTCCCACGCGATCAAGCATCTGCACCGGGGTGACATCGGAACGATCGAAGATCGAGCCGTAGTCGGCGCGCACGGTGGAGCCCAGCTTGGCGGCATCGCATCCCATCAGGGAAGCGAGCACGGTCAGGTTCTCGCCCTTGCCCTGGGCCATCTCGGACTTGAGGGTCTCGAAATTGGCTTCGGCGAACGAGTTGACTTCCGACTGCTTCAGCGCCACGCCGTCTTCGGCGCAGTTGGAGGTGCCGGTGGTGATACCGAAAAGCTGAGTTCCGGAGGAGCTATTGGTCGTAGCTGCCGAAACCTGGCTTCCCTTGGGGCCCATGGCGATGGAACCGAGGCCGCAACCGGCCATGCCGTAGTTGGCGGCGCTGGCGGAGAGGGCGAGACCGGCGACAAGCAAAATCAGAGACTTTTTCATTTCAAAGGCCTTTCGCTGGCTCAGTTGGAGTGGCAGGAGGAGAGGTTGGCGTCGGAGCGGACCATGCCGTCGATCGCGTCGAGCATTTCCAGCGCGCTGGGCGTGCCACCGATGGACGCGTAGTTGGCCTGGGCGGCGGAGCCGAAGCTGCCCACCGAGGCGCCCGAGCAGCCGTAGAGGCTGGCGAGCACGGAGAGGTTTTCACCCTTGCCGGTGGCCATTTCTTCCTTGATCACGTTGAAGTTCGCCTCGGCGAAGAGGGCCTTTTCGCGATCGGCCATCGCCACACCGTCTTCGGTGCAGTTGGATGTTCCTGTGGTGATCGAGGATGTCTGTCCCAGATACTGGTTGGTGGTGACCGCCAGGATCTGGATCATGCCCTTCTGGTCGCCGAACACGAGCGAACCGACACCGCAGCCTGCGGTGCCGTACTTGGCCGCAGACGCGAAAGACGCGGCAGCGAGAATTGCCAGGGCGAAGTGCTTCTTCATGAAACTCTCCCTCCAATACGCGATTGGGGAAATATGGGATGGATTGGAACCACCGCGATGGAGTGGAGGGGATCCTCGGCCACCGCATTGGTGGCTCTAAGGAAAACCTATTTCCGAGAGGTTGTCAATCGGATTGCTTGCGTGTCACCGAAAATTGGTCCGTCAAGAAGTGCAAGGGTGGGTCGGACTCACGGCCAAAGCGCTTGGAAACATCGTTGCGCATCCCCACCGTCCGTTGTCGGGCATCAACCACCCCGCAGCTGGCTGCGGGGTGGTTGATTACGATCGGCCTTGATCTCCAAAGCGCACAAAAGCCGTCCTTCGCGGGAAGGACGGCCCTGTGCGCGGGGGGGGATGGCGAGCGGGGATTGCTCGGCTCAGTCCAGGAGGTGCACAGCCATGACCCGGGAGACCCCGGGGGCGACCAAGCGCGCCACGTACAGTCCGCGTCCCAGGTGGGAGGTCTCGAGGGACAACCGATGGGTGCCTGCGGCGAGGGGGAAGCCTCCGGCGCGTCGGACCAGCCGCCCCTTCAGATCGATGAGGTCCATGGTGGCGATGCCGGCATCCACGGTTTCCAGGGTGGCCACCAACCGACCGCCACCGTTTCTCAACGAGGCAGAGGGACTGGGACGTCTGGATACGGAGCTGTGGCCCGAGCCGACCAGAATCACCCGACCGGTCCACTTTCGTGGATAGAGCACGGTATCCACGATTCCGGAAAGTCCGGTGGCGATGTAGTCGCGAAGGAACACGTGCTGGGCAAGCGTGGTATGGATCACGGAGTCTCCCTGGAACGGATAGCCGTCGCCTCCCAGCGCCAGGAAGTTGAGGGTCGCGACGGGCAGGCGCCGGGAACTGTCCACCACTGCACCGTCGCGCACCAGGGTGTCGCCACCGTCCAGGATCACCTGCCGGACGCGGGAGCCGCGCACGGTGATCTTCCCTTGCGCGTCAATCTTGGCTCCTGGAAGCGAGGTATCCACCACCACCGAGGCGCCGGCGATCTGCGCGAAACCGCCTGACGGCGCGGGAAGCAGCCGGAATGCGTTTTCCAGGGCGTCCTTGAGCGTGGTGACCTGCAATCGCGGCAGGATGCTCAGCAAGTTCCCGAAAGGGTGGATGTCGAAAACCGTCGCCATGGAAAGATCGCCTGCGGCGATTTCGCCGTTGTTGCGGATCCCGCCGCCGTTTTGGATGGCCATGCGCACGGAGTCCGCACCGCCGGCTGCCGGATGCACACGTCTGGCCTGCCAGAGCATGGCGTCCGTGCTGAGGGCGCCAAGATTGGTCTGGCGGGACCGGACGCTGTCGCGGATCCCGTTGAGCACGGCTCGGGTGGCACCCACCTTGGTGGTGGCCAGGGTGGCGACGTAGGCCGTCACCGGATCCACCACCAGGGTTTTCATCTGGGCGTCGCCTTCCACGCCGTCCACGTAGGTGGAGCCCATCACACGGCGTGGTCCCGAAGCCGCACCGATGCGGATGATTTCCCCAAGGCTGTCAAAATCTGCCTCCAGCTGACCCAGGTACAGGTAGTCGCCCGGGGCCGTGGCCACGTACACCGTGCGTCCATCGGCGTCCTTCACCCGAAGCGGATACGGCGCCTTGGGGGCCGCGTCGCCCGGCTGGATGGCGGTGTTGGGCGAGCCCAGCAGTTCGTCGCCGCCACCGGCCAGCATGATGTCCACATGGCGCAGCTGCTTGGCCAGAAGGGTGTCGTTGGCCACCGCCTGGAGATGGCTGACCACCACGATCTTGTTGACGCCCGTGGCACGCAGGGAATCGATCTGTTTTTGGATGGCCGCGGCGACGTTGGTGTCGATGCTGGTGCGACGAGGCGAAGAGATGTAGGCGATGGTGGGGGTGGTCGCTCCCACAATGCCGATCTTCTGCCCCGAGCGTTCCACCACGATGGAGGCGCGGA
This sequence comes from Fibrobacterota bacterium, assembly GCA_016699655.1. GTDB lineage: Bacteria > Fibrobacterota > Fibrobacteria > UBA5070 > UBA5070 > UBA5070. Next base: position 4,948,212 of record CP064986.1, on the reverse strand, counting down.
TGCGGCCGGTTTCGGCCAACGCCTTCAGGGCGGGTTCATCGGAAAAAGAAAGGTTCGCGGAAAGGAACGGGGCATTGGTGACAGGAAACGACTTGATGAACCGGGCCAGGGTGTCCGGTCCGAAATCGAAGTCGTGGTTTCCCAGGCACAGGGCGTCGTAGCCGATCTTGTCCAGCCCGAGCCCGTCGTACATGGGCTCGGTTCCCGGGCGGTCCAGGGAGGCTTGCCATTCCTTGCCGGCCAGGAAGTTGTCGCCGGCGGTCAATGTCAATATTTGACGTCCTTTGGCGGTGGCCTGGGCACGGGCCGTGTCCATCAGGGCCTTGAACCGGTGGATCCCGCCGCGGTCGGGGGAGTTGTTGCCCGCATCCAGAAGCTGCGATTCACCATCGTTGTTGTGGAACACGGTGAGCCGGAATGCGGCCTGAACAGGGTGGATGAACGAGCTGTCCGCCAATCGCGCTGCCATACTGGGCACGCGAAGATACAGGATGCTCGGGACCATCTGGTCGGCGCGCAGGATGTGCGGGATGCCGTCGCCGGAGTAGTCGGTCATGCCGTAGTCGTTGTCGTTTCCGATCGCGAGGGTGGAATCGTCCACCACGGAAAGGCCTTCCGGCTTTTCCGATTTCCAGGCGCTGGTACGCAGGAGGTCTTCCACCAAGGGCCGCTTTGCGGCCATGCGCAACAGCGTGTTGGACAGAGCACCGGGAATCGAGGCGAGCTCTTCCAGTGTGCGTCCGTTGATCAGCATGCCGTCGGGACCCGAAGCGGAGACATCGGTGGCCTGCGAGATGTCGATTTCATGGATGTCGATGCGGTAGAGCTTGGGACCGGCATTTTCCAGCCCCTGCTCCAGCACCAGAAAACGCGTTTCGGACAAGGCGACCATTTCGCTGATCTTGGTGTCGCGTCCGCGGCGATAGCCCTTTTCCAGATCCAGCGGATACAAGAACTCCTTCGTGTTCCCGGAAACCGGGTCCAGCCAGACGATCCGAACCATCTCGCCGTCGCGGGTGGTGTTGGCGTTGCCGCCACCGGCCTGGTTGTACATGGGCGACTGCAAGATGCCCACCACCTTGCCCGAGGGCGTGACGGCCATGGCCTCCATGCCGCGATTGGCGCGTCGTTTCTTCAGGACTTCCGGAAGTCCGTGACCCGGGTACCATTCACGCTTGATCCGAAGCGAGGGAATGTCCACTTCCACCACGAATGGCCCGTATTCGTCCGAAAGGAACAGCGAGTTTCCGAAGCGGCGCACGCTCTCGAAATCGTAGCCGTGGGGCGCTGCCGCCAGGGCGTTGCCAGGGGTGGTGTCCACCTTTGCGCTGTCCAGGCGCATGCGCAGGGCGGTTTCGCCGGTGGAGGCCTTGGTGCTGACAAGACCTGTCGTGAACACGGACTCGCTTTCCAGCGATCGGATCGAATCGGTGGAGAGGATCGAGACCGCCCCGTTTTCGATCTTCACGCGCAGGAGCTTGTGGTGGTAGCCGGGGAAGGGAAACATCTTGTCGGCGCGGCCACCCCGTTCGTGGGCCACGTTCAGGCCACGGTCGTTGATGGTCCAGAACGTATGCCCGGTGGGATCGGTGGTATCCCGCTCCAATCCCGACCATCCGCCTTCCCGAACGGGAATCGCCAGACGCGCGTAGACGCTGTCGGCGTTTTTTGTCGAATCGAAATACCAAGCCGTGTCCGTGCGTCCCGATTCCCCGATCAGCGGCATCTGGGGAAAGTCGTAGAGACGGCCCGTCTCCCATGCGTGGCCCGCGCAGGCCAAGGCCAGAAGGGCGAAGGTGATGCTGCGGCGTCTTGGGGCTTGTTTCATGGAGAATCCTCCGTTCACGATGCACCGACACCGGCGCGGTCGTCGAATCCGGAACAGAATCTGCGAGAAGGGTGTTGCGAATGGCTTTCAATCTCGTTGGGGTCCGAAGACGGATCGCGACAATTCCATCTGGAGACTGAAAACAAGACGAGACAATCCGTCAATCCATTTGCAACAGCGCTTGCAGACCTTTTGCCACCATGATCCAAACAGCATCAGCAGATCTCGGCGCCTGAAATGTGTTCGACGACCGAGCCAGGCGGAGAGCTCCACCGCAAAACAGGCATGGTGGTCCGTGCGGAATCGTTGGTGCTCGCCTACGGCCAGCGCGAAGTCGTCCGCAGCTTGGATCTGGAAATTCCCAAAGGACAATTTCTGGTGGTTGTCGGTCCGTCCGGATCGGGGAAGACCACCCTTCTGCTTTCCCTCAACGGCAGCGTTCCCGTTCGGTCGGGGCGGTTGTCCGTCCTGGGAGTGGATCCCACCGTGCTGCACGGAACCGCCCTGGAGAAATTCCGGCAGCGGATCGGGTTCATTTTCCAATCCTTCCACCTGGTGGGGCGGCTTCCGGTGCTGCACAACGTGGCCAGCGGGATGCTTTCGCGGATTCCCATTCCCCAGGCGATCCTGCGCCTGTACACCCGCGCCCAGTACCAGAAGATCCTCGATGCCCTGAGGGTCGTCGGACTGGAAGACCGGGTGCTGGATCGATGCGACCAGCTTTCCGGGGGCCAGAAACAACGCGTGGCCATCGCCAGGGCGATCGCCCAGGAACCGGACCTGATCCTCGCCGACGAGCCGATCTCGGCCCTGGATCCGCGCTCCGCCGACCGGGTGATGGAAACCCTGCGCCGCGCCTCGACGGAATTTGGCATCACGGTGGTGTGCAACCTGCACCATCTGGACACGGCCCGCAAGTACGCCGACCGGATCCTCGGCCTCAACGAGGGGAAGGTCGTGTTCGACGGCCCTCCCGACGCGTTGACCCTGTCGGCCGTCAAGACCATCTACAAGGGGGATTCGGACCTGGAGGACGCGCCGGGTTCGTTTCTCGAGGAGGAGGCGTCCTTCCCGCCGAACGCGGCGTGAATCACTTCGGGTCACATTCATCGAAGCTTGCTTCGGCGACCCGAAAGCGCTTGCCAAGAAATCACCCCGCGGCTTGCTGCGGAGTGGCTTATCGGATGTTCCGATGAATCAACTGGATGTCGCACCCACTTAACGACAGGAATCGACAATGACAACCGTGAAGAAGATTTTGACGATCGCCGCCACGTTGGCGATTTCCGCCAGTGCAGCACCGGCCGAATGGCCCAAGAAGCTGGTGATGGGCATCGTGCCCACCGAATCCTCGACCCATCAGACCGAGCGCTGGGACGGCTTGAAGGATTATCTGGCTTCCAAACTCGGGATCCCGGTGGAGCTCCAGATCGCCAGCGACTACGCCGGTGTCATCACCGCCATGCAGTTCAAGCACGTGGATCTCGCCTACTTCGGTCCGAAGTCCTACGTGGAGGCCTCGGCGCGGGCCAACGCGGAATGCTTCGTGGTGGAGCTGGGGCCCGAGGGAACTCCCGGCTACCACGGACTGATCATCTCCAAGAAGGGATCGAGCATCAAGTCGCTGGAAGACGCCAAGGGCAAGGTCTGGGCGTTCGTGGATCCCAATTCCACCTCCGGCACCCTGGTGCCCACCATCTACCTGGTGAAGGAGCGCAAGATCGATCCGGCCACCTACTTCTCGAAGGTCCTGTACTCGGGAACGCACGAGGCTTCCATGCTGTCCATCAAGACCGGCAAGATCGACATCGCCTCCACCAACGACCTCGACATGCTGCGCGGCGAGGGCAAGATGTGGAACCGCGAGAAGGATTTCCAGATCCTCTGGACCTCGCCGTTGATCCCGGGTTCCCCGATGGCCTGGCGCAAGGATCTTCCGGAGAGCCTCAAGAAGTCTCTGCGCGAAGCCTTCCTGGGATACAAGGACAAGGACGGATTGGCCAAGCTCAAGATCGCCGGATACGTGGAGGCCTACGATTCCACCTATGCTCCCACCCGCGAACAGATCGAATTCAAGAAGTCTCTAGACAAAAAATGACCATCCGTCGCCCGGGTAACCGGGCGGTCTGGGCCTGGTCGGAGGGAGCATAGATGGAACTCGATGAACTGCGGAGGCGGACCCACCCCTTGCGACCCGTCAACCTGGGGATCCTGGGGGGAGGGCTCCTCGTGGTGGGAATCTGCTGGCACCAGACCGGAATGGGCGTGGTGGAGCTCGTGTCCGGATCCGGGAACATGTGGGAGTACCTGCGTGGGAATCCGGAGCTTCCCGACAGCGGGTTCTTCCCGCCGAATCTTTCCGGGAAGATGTTGGGGCGATACCTCCTGGCCATGGTGGAAACCGTCCAGATGGCCGTGTTGGCGCTGGTGATCTCGGTGCTGGTCGCCTTCCCGCTTTCGTTTTTCGCCTCGCGCAACACGCTGGAAATCATCTTTCCCGGTCGCTCTCCGTTCTGGGTGGGACTGCGCACGGTGGTCTACACTTCCGTGCGATTCTTCGCCAACTTCACTCGATCCATCAACGAGGTGATCTGGGCGCTGTTGTTCGTCTCCGCCGTGGGGCTGGGACCCATGCCCGGGATCCTCGCCCTGGGTTTGCACACCTCCGGCGTTTTGATCAAGCTGTTTTCCGAAGGGATCGAAGGGGTGTCTCGCGATCCCATCGAGGCGCTCGCCGCCACCGGCGCAGCCTCGCCCAAGATCATCCGCTACGCCGTGATCCCGCAGATCACCCCGTACCTGGTTTCCATGTCGCTGTACCGGCTGGAATCGGATCTGCGCTCGGCCACCATCCTCGGTTTCACCGGTGCGGGCGGGATCGGCATGTTGTTGTTCGACAAGCTCAAGAGCTACGAGAACGGCGACGTCACCACCATCCTGATCCTCATCGTGGCCACGGTGGCCGCGATCGACCGCATCAGCGCGTTCATCCGCAGCAAGGCATCCTGATGTCCCACGATCTTTCCTTGAGGCAGGCACTGGCATCCGATCTGCCCGCCATCCTGTCCCTCCAGGCCCAATTGGGCCAGGACGACGGCACCGTCCTCGACCAGAACCAAGCGTTGGACATTTTCCGTCGCATGGCCCGGTATCCGAACTACGGGATCCGCGTGGCCGAGCTGGAGGGGGTGGTGGTCGGAAGCTACGCGCTGTTGGTGATGGACAATCTCGCCCACCTGGGCTCGCCCAGCGCCATCGTCGAAGACGTGGTGGTGGATGCCGCTTTCCGGGGCAAGGGGATCGGCAAGGCCATGATGCAAGACGCCATGGGCATCGCCCACGAAAAAGGCTGCTACAAGCTCGTGCTCAATTCCAACCAGCGTCGTCTGGACGCCCACCGATTCTACGAGGGGCTTGGGTTCGAGCGCCACGGGGTCAGTTTCTTCGTTCCCAAGGAGGGGTTCCGTGCGTGAACCATCGTTGTGCGAAATCCTTTCCGAATGCGACGAGGCCGTCGTCGTCCGCATGTTGGAGTTCGTTCCCGAAGACATGGATCTCCCTCGTGCGCCGCGCGATGGAGTGATCCTGATGACTTGCCGCGAAGGCCTGAACGAAACGTTCCATCTGGGCGAAGTCCTCGTGAGCGAATCCATGGTGCGCTGGCGCGGCGTGGAAGGCTACGCGGTGGTGGTGGGCGACGATCCGCGACGGTCCCTGGTGGCCGCGGCCATCGATGCCATGCGGCAGGCCCAGGCGGCTCCGTCCGACCTGGAGGCTCTTGTTGCCGACGCGGCCGAATCCCTTCTGCACCGCCGCGGGGAAGATGCCCGGGCGGCCGCCTCCACCCGGGTCGAATTCGACCTCCTGCCGGGAGCTTGAGATGAACCGGAACCTGACCATCGAAGAACACGGAGCCTTCCGGAGGATTCTCGACGCCATCGCACATCCCGGGCGCGTCCAGAAATTGTCAGACAAGATTTCCGACCTCGACGGGGCCGCGCTGCTCTTTTCCCGCACCCTCCTGGATCCCGAAACGGGATTCGCGGTGGCCTCATCCGTGCGATCGGACCTCGCGTCCCGAATCGAGCGGACCAGCGGATGCCGGTTGGTGGACCTGGAAAAGGCGGACTTCGTTTTCGTCGCCAAGCCGGGCACGGATGGCGCGCTGGACCGGATTCGCCGTGGGACACCCGATTGGCCCGATGCCTCCGCGACGGTTGTCTACCTCGTGGAAGCGCTCCACGAAGAGGGCGGCGATCGCTCCTGGAGCGGACCGGGAATTCCCGGCGCACGCTTTCCGAAGACGGAGGGTCTGGATCCACGCGAGTGGGATCTGCTGGGCGAGGCCAATTCGACATACCCCCTGGGAGTCGATTGTTTTTTCCTGGACGGGCATGGACAAATCATGGCAATGCCGCGTTCGACGCGCTTGGACGGAGGGAATCGATGAGCTATGTCGCCGTGCAGGGAGGTCGCGATGCGATCGAGCGCGCCTGCGAATCCTACGAACACCGCAGATCCGGGCGGACTTCGGCGCCCCTGGAACTGGACCAGATCCGCGAGCAATTGCATCTGGCGGTGGACCGGGTGATGGGGGAGGGCGGACTGTACGCCCCCGAACACGCGAGCCTCGCGTTTCGCCAGGCGGCAGGGGACACCTTCGAGGCGGCCTTCCTGCTGCGTGCCCACCGGGCGACCTTGCCCCGGATCGCCCAATCGGAAGTCTGCAGCACAGGCCCCATGCGGGTGATCCGCAGGATCTCCTCGGCGTTCAAGGAAGTCCCTGGCGGACAAATTCTGGGACCCACCAGCGACTACATCTTGCGGCTCCTGGAGCTGGATCCCCTCGAAGATCCCGTGGAGCGCCGCAACCACTTGCGCGAGCGGTTGTTTTCCGGCAAGGAGCCCGAAGGCGGCATTCCCGACGAATTCCCACGGGTGGTGGAGCTCTTGCGTCGCGAAGGTCTGGTCCAGGCAGTGTCCACCACCTCCGAAGAACCCTTCGACATCACCCGCAGATCCATGCTCTATCCTGCTCCGCGAAGCGCGAGGTTGCAGTCGATGGCGCGAGCCGAGACCGGAGCCTTGCTGTTTCTGGCCTACTCGAGCATGCGCGGCTATGGCGACATCCATCCCACCCTGGCCGAACTGCGCGTGGGGTATGTTCCGCTAACGGTGACGAATCCTGTCACGGGCCGGACCTTCGTGGCCGGCGAGGTGCTCGTCACGGAAGCGGAAGTCGTTTCCCGGTTCTCCGAGCCGGGGGGAGAGCCTCGGTTCCACCTGGGGTGCGGGATGTGCTTCGGGCACAACGAACTCAAGGCGATCTCGATGGGGGTGCTGGACCGCTGCCTGCGCTCCACGGCACCGTCGTGCCCCGCCGAAGACCAGGAGTTCGTGCTCTACCATGCCGACGGAATCGAAAGCATGGGCTTCGCCAACCACTGGAAGCTTCCGCATTACGTGGACTTCCTCTCTGATCTCGATCGGCTTCGCAAGGCCAGGGAGGTCGCCCATGCGCGTGCGTGAATGGATGGATCGCGAAGCGGCGCCCCGAGGCACGTTCGCGTTTCTGGACGATGGTGCGAAAAAAGACGTGCGAAGGGCCTTGTTGAAGGCTGTCGCGATTCCCGGATACCAGGTCCCCTACGGGTCCCGCGAAATGCCCTTGGCTCGCGGTTGGGGAACAGGGGGCATCCAGATCACCCTTTCCCTGCTGAAGCCCGACGACATCGTGAAGGTGATCGACCAAGGCTGCGACGGCTCGGTCAACGCGGTCAACATCAAGAAGTTCTACGAGCGCACCGCGGGCGTGGAGATCACTACCGACACCGCCTTGGCGACCGTGGTCCAGACCCGTCACCGGATCCCGGAAGAACCTCTCACGGATCGACAAATTCTGGTCCTGCAGGTTCCCTATCCGGAAGCGCTGCGCGAGGTGGAGCCCTCCGAGGCGCAGACGCGGCGGATGCATGCCGAGGCCGACTACGCCCGGATGTGGCTGCACCTGTACGAGGACATCGTGCGGTTCGGCGAAATCCGCATTTCCTACCGCTATCCGTGCACGGTCAACGGACGTCACGTGATGGACCCCAGCCCCATTCCCCGCTGGGACGTTCCCAAGCTGCACATGGCCGACGCCTTGTTCCTGTTCGGGGCGGGCCGCGAGCGGCGCATCTACGCCATTCCACCCCACACCAGGGTGGAGCCGCTGGAATTCGAGGACCACCGTTTCCGGGTGGAGGATTTCTCCGGGAAGTCCTGCGCGCGGTGCGGGGCGACCGACACCTTTCTGGACGAGATCCTCATGCCGGACGGATCCCAAACCCATTACTGCTCGGACTCCGGGCATTGCGACAAGAGGAGGGCCGGATGGAAGCCTTGTTGAGGGCGCATGGAATCACGCGCAGGTACGGTCCTGGTTGCGCGTTGTGCCTGGATTCGACCGGAGCCGATGCCGGCACCAATCGCTGTCCCACCTGCGGTAGCGTCTGGGCCTGTCGCGACGTGAGCCTGGAGCTTCGGGCGGAAGAGGCCTTGGGCATCGTAGGCGAAAGCGGATCGGGCAAGAGCACCCTGGTGAAGCTCCTGCATTTCGACGATCCGGCCACCAGCGGGTACCTGGAGCTTTCCAGGCTACGGCAATTGGAGGGAATCGGGGGAATCTACGGCGATGGTTGCGATTGGAGCCGCGATCTGTTCTCGATGGACAGATATCGTCAACGGCGCGTGCGCGACGCCTCGATGGGAATCGTCTACCAGCATCCCCATCTAGGCTTACGGATGGGAGTCAGTTCGGGCGGCAACGTGGCGGAACGACTCCTTTCCGCCGGATGGCGTTCGATCGGCGCCATGCGCCAGCGGGCCTCGCATCTGCTGGAACGCACCGAGATCCCGCTTTCGCGCATGGACGAGCCGCCCCGCAATTTCTCGGGCGGCATGCAGCAGCGCGTCCAGATCGCCAAGGCGCTTTCCGGCGATCCCCCCATCCTGCTTCTGGACGAAGTCTCCACGGGACTGGATCTTTCCGTTCAGGCGCGGGTGCTGGACATGATCCGCACCCTGCGCGAAGAACTGCGGCTTTCCATGGTGGTGGTGTCGCACGATCTGGGGGTGATCCATCTCCTGTGCCAGCGCACCATGGTCATGAAAAACGGCCAGGTGGTGGAATCGGGTCTCACCGACCAGATCCTCCAGGATCCGCAACACGGCTACACCCAACTCCTGGTGGCGTCCCAACTCCAATGACCACCGCCACCACCGCCCAAACCCGCACCCAACCCATGGCCGATCCGGTGTCGCCTCGCGCCGCCGAAGGCAGCTCGAGAGGTTCCATGCTGTCCATCCGGAATCTGTCCAAGACTTTCCGACTCCACATGCTGGGAGGCGTGGAGCTTCCCGCCATCTCGGAGGTTTCCTTCGAGGTCCGCCCCGGCGAATTCGTGGGACTTGCAGGCCCATCGGGAGCCGGCAAGAGCACCGTGCTCAAATGCATCCACCGCACCTACCTCGCCACCTCGGGCGAGATCCTCTACACCTCCGCCGATGGCCGGAAGGTGAATCTGGTCTCCGTGGCGGAAGGCGAGATCCTCGAGTTCCGTCGGACAGAAATCGGATTCGTTTCGCAGTTTCTGCGCGTGATCCCGCGAGTGGGGGCCCAAGACCTAGTGGCCGAGCCGATCCGCCTGCGCCTGGGTGTGGACCTGGAAACGGCGAGGCTTCGCGCCGCCTCACTCCTGGACCGGTTGGGAATCCCGCGCAAACTGTTTTCCGCCTACCCCGCCACCTTCAGCGGCGGAGAGCAGCAGCGCGTGAACATCGCGCGCGCCGTGGCCTGGGAGCCACGGCTGTTGTTGCTGGACGAACCCACGGCCTCCCTGGACAAACGATCGGTGGAAGCGGTGGTGGATCTCTTTGCGCAGCTTCGGCGAAACGGCGCCACCATGGTGGGTGTGTTCCACGATCCCGAACTCCTCGAACGGATCACGGACCGGATCGTCCGGATCGGAGGCGCGCCATGAGTTCGTTCGTTGTCAACAACTGTCGAGCCGTCCTTCCCGACCAGGTGTTGGAAGACGCGGTGGTGCGGGTGGAAAACGGAGTCATCGTCGGGATCTCGCAGGAAGATCCGGTCGGCGGCGGGATCGATGCCGAGGGATGCTGGTTGTTGCCGGGATTTGTCGACATGCATTCCGATGCGGTGGAAAAAGCCGTGGAACCACGGCCCAACACGCGTTTCCCCACGGAAGTGGCCTTGCGCGAGCTGGACCGGTGCCTGGCCGGTTGGGGCGTGACCACCATCTTCCATTCGCTGTCGTTCGCCGAGATGGAAATCGGATTGCGCTCCAACGGCATGGCCGCCGGCCTGATCGAGGAGGTCGTGGAGCTTTCGCGGAGCCTGCGCGTGGACACCCGCGTCCACGCGCGTTTCGAGGTCACCGACCTTGGCGCCGTGGAGCACCTCGAACGCCTCGTGCGGGAGGGGAAGATCGCCCTTTTATCGTTCATGGACCATTCTCCCGGCCAAGGACAATACCGGGACGTGGCCGCCTACAAGGCCTTCTACGGCAAGACCTACGCGATGTCCGATGCCGACCTCGACCGGGTGCTGGAACGCAAATCCGCGGCCAAACTCGAGGGGGTGACGGGAGCGATCGAAGGGCTCGTCGCGGTTTGTCGCGAGCATGGGGTGGCGATGGCCTCCCACGACGACGATTCTCCGGAACGCATCCAGTGGTGCCTGCGCGAAGGCTTGGCCATGAGCGAATTCCCCACCAATTTGGAAACCGCACGCGCGGCCAAGACGGCGGGGATCCGCACCTGCCTGGGGGCTCCCAATCTCGTGCGCGGCGGTTCGCAGGCGGGGAACCTGAAGGCGCTCACCGCGGTGGAAGACGGTTGCGCCGATATCCTCTGTTCCGATTACTTGCCACAGTCCCTGTTGCACGCGGTGTTTCTCCTGGAATCGAAGGGGACCCTCGCTCTTCCCCAGGCGGTGGCCATGGCGACCCTCGCCCCGGCGCAGGCCACGGGTTTGGGGGATCTGACCGGTTCCATCGAACCGTTCAAGAGAGCCGATCTTCTTTTGGTGCGCAAGCTCCACGGACACCCCGACATCGTTCGCACCTGGTCGCGGGGCCGCGAGGTGTATCGGTCATGCTGACCTTGTCCACGAACATCCACGACGGACGCCTGGATGGCTCCATGGCAAAACTTCCCGGCGATCTCGCACGCATCGCCGCGCTGGGTCTGGGCGGAGTGGAGATCGGGATCCACGGTCTGGATGCCATTCGTTGCGGGCGTTTGGATCGCTCGCGGGTGGAAGCGTTCAAAGCAATATGGTCAGAATATGACCTGGCCCTTTCCTTCCACGCCCCCGACACGTTGGACCTGATGGCCCGCCGCGACCACGACGTGCATCTCCAGGTTTTTTCCAGTTGCCTGGAATTCTGCTCGCTGGCCGGGGCGAAGACTCTGGTGGTGCATCCCGGACGATGGGTTCCGGAAACCGATTTCGGGATCGCTTCCCCGTGGACACCGGATCCCACCGCCGCCCGGGAGGCCATGGAAACGGAAGCCCGGACCATCCGCTCCATCGCCGGACAGTTTCCGGATGTGGTGGTGTCCCTGGAGAACGCACGCACATTCCTGCCGTATTCGCCCCACACCTACGCCGAATTCCCGGAATTGCTGCTCGCCCAGGTTGAACGGATCGATCTTCCCCATGTCGGAATCTGTCTGGATACCGGACACCTGCACCTGGCCTCGCGCCTGCACGGTTTTTCCGAATCGCACGGAGCCGCCCTGCTCGCGCCGCGCCTGGTGCATCTGCACATCCATGACAATTTCGGGCGCACCGGCTATTGGTCGGAGAAAAACCAGACCGGGCAGGTGCCGCTGGGCAGGGGAGACCTCCACATGCCTCCCGGGCTGGGCGACATCGATTTCGCCGCCGTGGTCGGTCCGATCCTGGAGAATTTTTCGGGAATCGCGGTGTGCGAACTGCGCGGACGCTACCTCGATGCCCTGGGCGAGCACATCGAGGGATTCCAGCGCCTCGTTTCCGGTCTCAGGGCACCCCGACCAGCCTGAGTCCCTGCACGGTCGCGGTTGCCAGGATCCAGGCCAACAGAACGAAACCCGCCATCTGTCCAAAGGCGAAGCGGTTGGAGACTTCCTTGCGCATGACCGCCACGGTGGTCAGGCACTGGAGCGCGATCAGGAAGAACACGATCAAGCCCATCACGCTGGAGACCGTGAAGACCGGCGTGGCGGTTCCGTCGAAGGTGGCGTTGCGCATGGCCGACAACAGGCCGTCGGTGGATTCTTCGGCGCCTTGCACCGAATACACAACGGCCAGGGCCGACACGAACACTTCGCGAGCGGCGAAGGCGGCGATGAGCGCCACGCCGACCTTCCAGTCCAGTCCCATCGGCGCGAACAACGGGTCCAGGAGCTTGCCCAGCATCATCATGGCCGAGTTTTCCGGCGAGGGGAAGGTCATGAATACCCAGAAAGCCACCGACACGGCCAGGATGGTGAGTCCCGCGCGCTTCACGTAGCTCACCGTGCGGTCCCAGGAGGAGACCACCACGGTCCGGAAGGTGGGGGGGCGCCAAAGGGGAAGCTCCACCTGGAACCCCGTGTGAGAGGGTTCGATGCGCAGGATCTTGCCGCCCACCACGGCCACGGCCGAGGCGAAGACCAGGCTGGCCAGGTAGATGCCCGTCAAGGCCAAGCCGCCCACCAACGGACGATCCGGCGGCACGAGAAATCCCAGGAGCAGACCCCACACCGGAAGCCGCGCCGAACAGCTCATGAGGGGTATGACAAGAAGTGTCAGATAGCGTTCGCGACGTCCCGGAATCGTGCGGGCGGCCATCGCGGCGGGGATCGCGCAGGCGGCCCCGGAAAGCAGCGGCACGAAGGATTTTCCGTTGAGTCCGATCGCCGAAAGCAGGCGGTCCACGATCATCGCGCCGCGGGCGAGGTAACCGGAGTCTTCCAGCAATCCCAGTGCTAGAAACAGGATCGCGATCTGCGGCACGAACACGAAGACCGCACCCAGTCCGGCGATGATTCCATCCACCAGGAGTCCCTTGAGCCAGCCGTCCGGCAGCACCGACCCGAGTTGAGCGCCCAGCCACCCAAAAACCGTTTCGGTGAGGTCCATGAAAGGACCGGCGGCCGAAAAAACCGACCAGAAAAGGCCCGTCATCACCGCCGCGAAGATCACCAATCCGAGCACGGGGTGCAGCACCACCTGATCGATGCGTCCCAGGCCCGGATTGACTTTGGCCGGATCGGCCGAACCGTTGCGGATCGAGCGGGCGGCGATGTCGTCTGCCCAACGGAAATTGTCCTGGATCTGTTCGTCGGAGAGGTCGGTGGGGATCCGGGCCGTGGCCGGAGTTTCAGGAAGCATCACCTCGATGCTCGAGATCAGATCCGGCAAACCGATCCCGGCCCTGCCATCGATTTCCACCACAGGGATCCCGAGCAGACGCGACAGTTGGTTCGGATCAAGATCCCACCCCTTGCGACGGGCCAGATCGTTCATGGTGAGCGCCACCACGGTGGGAAAACCCGCCTTGATCACCTCGCGCACCAAGGGCAGGTGCCGAGCGGGCTGGGTGGCGTCCAGGAGCACCACCAACAGGTGAGGCGATTTGTGGGGTCCGCCAACCACAGAATCCAAGGCGGTGAGTGCCGACAGCGCGACTTCTTCGTCTTGGGAGCGAGGTACGATCGAAATGATTCCGGGAGTGTCCATGATCTGGACAGATCCGGCCTCCAGTTGAGGCTTGGTTCCGGGGGTGTGGCAGTCGGCAGACTTGGCGGAGCCTTGGGGCGCATCGCCCACCGAGCGCAATTTTCCCACCGAGTATTCCACCGTGGCACCGGGGTAGTTGACCGTCTTGAATCGAGATCCGGTCAGGTGGTTGTACAAGCTGGTCTTCCCGCAATTGGGAGCCCCCAGCAAGACAACGACCTTGGCATCGGCGGAGTCGGACATGGGTCAGATTTCGACGCAGGCCGCATCGGCGCGGCGCAGGGCGATGGTGGAGCCTCGGACCTGGAAGGCCATGGCTCCCCCGAAAGCGGCCTTGGCCACCAGCCGCACCGAAGCCCCGGGCGTGAACCCCAATTCCTGCAATCGTTGGCTCAGTGTGAAGTGGCCGCCCACCGTGCGGATGGCGGCTTCCTGTCCATTGCGAAGGTCTGAAAGGTTCCGGCTCATGGGAGGGTCCTTTGGTGGATGCTGTTAGAGAATGATACCAATTCTCAAACAAAAATGCAAGATCAGGTGCTCGGTTTTTGAAGAATTCGGGTTTTCAGGAATGCTTGTGAGTAAGAATGAGACTTTATATCACAAAGTTACAGAGGATCCACTAATCTCGCAAGCCCTGAGGTTGAGAAAATCTCGCAGTTGATTTTTACCCGTTGCGTTCGTTTTTACAACCATCAGACACCCAGGATGACTGGACATTTTCGGCTACCTGGGTCCAGGTCTCGGGGGCATGGCGCATGGTGTTGATCGCTCCCTTCCTCTGGCTGCTTCGGAAATTCCCGCGCCAGAGGAGTCGACAAGCGAACGGGCAATGCGTAGATTAAGAATGAGACGCAAACGCAAGAAAGAGTTCTTGATCGGAAAGGCAGATGATGAACACCCTCTGGAGTCGTGCCGCCTTCCGCTTGCCCTACGAATTCTGGTCGCAATGAGAGCGCTTTTCCAGATCGCAGATCGGTTCCTTCGATGGTGGGGGAGAGTCCGACCTGCCCGAAGCTGCGTGGTCGATGGGCGCTTGGTGGCGTTCCGCGGGCGCACTCTCCACGACGCCATGACGGAAAATGGCATCGATCCCGGAGGGCATTGCCTTTCGGGCCGGTGTGGTCGCTGCCGGGTCCGCTACGTGGAGGGAGGATACCGCCTGCTAGGTCCCCTTGGGTGGGCGGGTGGAGGCGAGGTGCTGGCCTGCCAGATTTCGCCAGGCAGAACCTTGTCTGTCGAGCGAATGGGCAAGGGGCGGACGGGAAAGCAATCGCGCACGTGAGCCCAGCCAGGTGCGCGTCATCCTGGTGGTGCGTTCCCTGCAGGCGGTGGCCTTCCGCCTGCCCGACGATTTCCGGTTGCAATGAGAACGGGAATCGAAGCCTGGATCCGTCGATGGTGGGCGAAAGTCCGGCCATCCCGAGTCTGCGTGGTCGACGGCCGACAAGTGAGATTCCAAGGGAGGACGCTCCACGATGCCATGACGGAAAATGGCATCGATCCCGGAGGCCGTTGTTTGTCGGGCAGGTGTGGTCGTTGCCGTGTCCGCTGCGTGCAGGGCGGATACCGCCTGCTGGCA
This sequence comes from Fibrobacterota bacterium, assembly GCA_016699655.1. Taxonomy (GTDB): domain Bacteria; phylum Fibrobacterota; class Fibrobacteria; order UBA5070; family UBA5070; genus UBA5070. The sequence continues at coordinate 4,933,032 of CP064986.1, read as the reverse complement.
CCGGCCGGTTGGCTGGGAGGAGGCGAACTCCTGGCCTGCCAGGTCTCCCCCGGCCGATCCCTTTCGATCGAACGGATCGGATATCCGCGGGCGCACTGAGAGGCGCAAGGAGCCCGCGTTCAGGATTCCTTCGTGGCCGAGTCCAGCAAGGCCTGGATTTTCTGGAGGCCCATGGTTTCCTGACGTCGGACCACGACCTTCACCTTGAGGGAGCCAGTGCTCTCGACGGTTTTTGACCCGTCGGCCTGACGGACAGGCGTCTTTCGCGCCTGGACGGTGTACAGCTTGCGAGGTTCCTCCCGCTGGCCCAGTTTTCCGATGGCTTTCGGGGCGGCGGCGACGGCCGGTTCGTCGTGGGCCACCACCTTGAGCTCGAAATCGATGGTGGCTTCGTCGACAGCCATGCTCGGCAGCGACAGGATGGAAAGCAGAGGAAGCTCCGCCGTCACAACCTTGTTATCCATCGCACCTGTGGTCTGGTTCAGCTCCGATCGATTGAACGAGAAACTGAAGGTGCGGACCTTGGGGGCCTTGCCTGCTTCCGCAGGCTCGAATCCGACCTTTTCGATGAATTCGGCCAACTGCGAGGACATCATGCCCTGGGCTCTCACCACGGAAGAAAGGGTGGACCCGATGATCTCGTCGAGTTGCAGCGCGTTCATTTCGCTGGATACGGTTCCCATTGGATAGCTCCCTGGTTAAGGCAAATTTTGACCGTTGGCTCGGATGGACGGCTGGTCTTCGGAATTGAACTGGAGGTTCATCCGGTGGACGCTTCCGGTGGCGCCGGCGATGGATTCGGGATCGATCCGCACGGCCAGCCGGGGCAGGCTCCCGCCGGCCAGTGTTTCCTTGATGCGCTGATACGATGTACGGGCGGACTGGTAATCTTCCAGAAGGCGCGCGAGCTTGGTCACGGCGACCTTGTTGGCGCCGTTCGCGAGTTCCGTACCCGCCTCCTTTCCGATTTCCACCGTGGGAGCCAGACGCTTCAGGGAAGTCGGGGCCGAGGATTTCGCGGCCTCGCGTGTTTGGACGGCTTGGCGCAATCCAGCCTTGACCTGGGCGTAGTCCGATACCAACGCGTCGAATTGCTGGAGGCTCGTTTCGGAGGCTCCTCGGCGCAACGAGGCCAGGTCCGAGGCGGTCAGCTCAACGTCTTTGGTGACACGGACCTCGGCGGGGGTAGGGGGGTCGGGGGCCACGATGCTGTCCACCACGTAGGGGACCTCGAAGGAGACCGAACCAAGCGTGAATCGCGATCGAGGCATTTCGGACAGGAGAGTGGAGTCCTGGTGGAGGTCGTCGAGCTCCTGGTTGGCTTGCAGCAGATACCTCTGGGCGCTGATCATGGAGGCCGCTAGCGAGACGGAGAGTTTGTCGAGATCGATGGGGTCGGCCATGGAAATGCCTCACGGGTTGAATGGGATCGGACCGCAAGAAGGTGCCCTGTCCATCAGGTGTGTGATGGGACAGGGCACCCTCGGATCAGGTGGTGGCCGCAGCGGTGCTGCCGTCGGTGATGGCGGTCTGGAGGATTTCCAGGATCTTTTCCAAACCGGCGGGCATCTTGTCCTGGACGGCCTTGACCTGCACCTTGAGGGTGGCGGTGCGGGTGACCTCGCTCTTGTGGGTGCTCTCGGTGCTGAACGACGTGTTCAGGGAGGCCTTGACTCCGAAGAACCCTCCGGAGGCGCTCGCACTGAGGCCGAAATTGGTCTTGGATGTATCGATGTTCGAGCTGGCCACGGTGCAGGAGAAATCGATCGTGGCTTGTTCCACGCGGATGAAGGGAATCGGAAGGATCGTCAGCAGGGGTACGTTGAGACTGACGGTTTCTGTTGACTCGGTTCCCGTATCGGTAACCTTCTTGCGATCGAACGAAAAGGCCACCGTGCGCGCCTTGGTGGCGCCACCGACGGTTTCCAGTCCGACGTTGGTGATGAATTCGGCGGTGGTGTGGGCGGCCATCGACTGCGCCTTGATGATCGCCTGCAGAGGACCGCCGATGATCTGCTCCATGGGGAGCGCCATTTCTCTACCGATGAATGACATCTACTTCTCCTTGTTCTGGGTTTTGGCGACGGGCTTCGACGCTTTCCGCACCTTGGCGGAATGAGGCGTCGCAACCTTCGGGGTGGCGCCAGACTTGGTGGCGCGGGGACGCTTTGCCGGTTGTTCGACGACAGAATCCGTAGGAATTGGCGAGGTGATCGCGGGGGCGGGTGGCAGCGGATCGATTCGGGAAGGAAGATCCGCGAGAATTCCCGAAGCGTCGAACAGGGGCCTCAGAAGTTCGCGAACCTCGGCTGCCACGGAAGAAAGCCTGGACCAGTCCTCGGGATTTCCCAGCGACTTGGAGGTCAACAGTTGGTGCTTGCGGGATTCGAACACCAACCGCGCGAGCTTGAGGTACTCCGGCCCGGCCTGGGCGAACCCGATCTGGCGCAGCGATTGGAGCAGTTGGCCCCAGACTTGCAGATTGGATTCAGGGCGGTTGCCGGACAAGGACTCTTCTGCCATTTTCAGGACTCCGCAGGTGTGGTTCCGTGCGAGCGATGTTGCTTGGGAAACTGGCGTGGGCGGATCGCTCGAAGGCTCATCGACCCGTCGTGCTCTCAAGGCTAGCAAGGATTTACAGAATTTGGCAAGGGAGTCCGGGGGGATGTTTTCCGGAATGCCCTTTAGGAGTTTTGTCTGCGGAGAGGGGCGGTCACAGCCACAGAGCGGTGGCGCATTGGACGGAATTTGGGCAGGGCCAGACCACGATCCCGATCGCTGGATTGGAGGCTCTGGTTTTCCTCGCAAGGAAGTCCTCCACCGTTCCCGACCAGATTCCGACACCATGGATGTCCAGGATCCTCAGCGGAGCCTGCGCGGGAAGGGTTCGCCAGTCGGCGATGCGCTGGTCGGCGCGTGGCCTCAGCCCGACACCCGTGGCGGGAGCGAACGCACCGGCGTAGGTGCCGTCGGAAAATCGCGCCGGAGAGGTGGCACCGGGGATCCAGCGACCCTCCGAAGTGTCCACGAAGGCGGGGTCGGCGAACACCGAATGGGCATCGTGGGAAGTGGCCGCTCTCCAGCGTGTCCAGCTGTAGTTGGGATCGGTGTTGCCCAATCTTGCCATGTTGGCCTGAGCCGGAGCGAAGTAGAGATTCGAATCGAGGACCATGGGGTAGGTCAATGCGTTCTTGTCGTAGATCCAGGCACCGAACAGGCGATGTTCGTCCTCTCCGGATCCGGGCGCGACTTTCCGGCCAGCCACGAGATTGCGTTTGAGGATCACACCCTTGGTGAAATAGGTGTGCTGGATCTGGATGCCCCAGCCGGTGGGGTCGATCACCGTGTTGTGTTCGGCCAGGATCGAATCGTTGGTGTACTCGTTGGGGTCGGCGAGGCCCAGGACGATTCCTCCGCCGTTGTTTTGGGACACGCAATGGCGGATGCTGGAATGCCGGCTTCCCACGCCGAATCCGATGCCGTCGCCGATGGAGCGGTTGTTGTGGAGGATCAGTCGTTTGGGGCCGGCGTGCTTGATCTTGAAGCCCGTGTTGGTTCCCCACGAAACACTGTTGAGGACGTGGATCACCCCCGAGTCGCCATCGTTGTAGATCAGGTAATTGGTGTTGTTCCAGTGGTCGTTGGCCGTGTCGCGATTGTCGTGGGCAACACATCGATCGATCACGTTGCCGGTGCCGCCCTGGATCTTGAATCCGGTGCAGTTGTCGGCGGTGGCCCAATGCGAGTCGTGGACTTCCATCCGAAAGGCCATGCAACTGTCGCCACCCAGGAGGACCCCCGCGTTCTCGCCGCGCGATGCGTTTCGGACGACCATGTTCGAGAAGACGACATGGCTGGGGCCGAAGGCCCACAGACCTCCACCGCCTGGACCACAGTCGAGGATGGCGCGTTCGTCCGGGAAGCTGCGGATTTCGACGTAGTCGTTTTCCGGAAATTTCACGAAGCCGAAGGGGGCCTTCCTGCCGTCGTACTCCCACTGGAAAGTCTCATGGTAGATACCATCCCTGGCGTAGACGGTCTTCCCGTCGGCTCCCTTGATGGACCGCATGGCTTTTTCCAGGGTGCGCAGGGGCTTGTCGATGGTTCCGGTGGCGGCGTCGTCGCCAAGGGGCGAGACGAACAGGAAATCCTTGGTGCCCGTGGTCAGACGGAATCTGTGCTCGCGCACGGCTCCATCGTCGCGCGTCACGCGCACCCCCATTTCGCGGGTGCCGGTGTCCGACGGCGAGGGGGTCCAGTCGACCTCGCCTTCGACGGAAATCGTCATTCCCGGCGGCGCGTCCAGGAGCGACCACGAGAGGGCTCGGTTGTCGGCTTCGTACACGCTGAACTGGAAATCCAACGGCACCCCCGGATGGGCCCGCACCGGGGCGCGCCAGAACAGCACGAAGGAGGAATCGATCCAAGGGGACACGGCGGCGGCGGCGCAGTGTGCCGCCAGGAGGGCGATGGCGAGGGTGGAGGTTCCGGTGAATTTCATGGTAGGCATACCTCGGTCCGAAGGTGTGTCGAACACTTGCCATGGCGAGGAACGGAGTACAAGAGTGGTTGTTCTGGCAAAGTCGATCCAGGTGGGAGTTCCGGTAAGCGAGGGAGGTGAGATCCGTTCGCGCTCGGCATTGGCATCGTACCATCACTGCCTCCCAGGAGCCAAGGTAAGCGCTTGTCGGTGGGTGGTGTTCCGGGTTGCATGGAGGCTGCGTTGCTCCAAGCTCCCCCTTTGGCGGATCACTCGGAACGCGACCCGAAGCGATGCACGATTTCGGATACGCGATGAAGTACGTTGGACCCATGAAGGCACGTGACAGCGGAATGCCTGCCGCCCAATGGTGGAACACCTTCTTCGATGCCCAGGGAGTCCTGGATGCGCTGGTACCGGAAGGCGGAGCCTGCAGGGTCGTGGAATTTGGTTCTGGATACGGCACCTTCACCTTCCCGCTGGCGAAGAGGACGGGTACTGTCGTCGTCGCCCTGGACATCGAGCCCGACTTGGTCCAGGCGCTTGGCGAGCATCCGGGAGTGGAAGCTCGCCTTCGCGATTTCGTCGCCGACGGCACCGGCGAGGCCGATGCTTCGGCCGACCACGCCCTGCTCTACAACATCCTGCACATCGAAGACCCGGTCGCGCTACTCGCCGAATCGTGGCGGATATTGCGGCCTGGTGCGACGGTTTCCGTCATCCATTGGCGTCGCGACATCGAGACTCCCCGAGGTCCGTCGCTGGACATCCGACCCTCGCCGGACCAGTGCAGTCGCTGGATGATCGAAGCCGGATTCACCGAGGTGCATCAGGTGGATCTTTCCCCTTGGGCGCCCTGGCACTACGGCCTGGTCGGGCACCGTCCGCAATCGGCCAACCTCGCGGAGGGCGCCTGAATCCTCTGGGATGGCCGAACTTCCCATGAAGGTGGCGGACAGAATGCACAAAAGACGATGATTATATATGTGATACGGTGCGCGTCAGCGGGAAGGCGGCGCCTTCACGGTCGTGTTCTGGAGGTCGCAATGAACCATGAAGTCCGATTTGGTCGCATTTTTGGCGCATTGCTGGCTATGGGTATCGTGGCCACGCTGGGGTGCCGTTCCGATGCTCCGAAAAGCGTTTCGAGCACCCCGACGACGACGTCGATGCCGACCTCCGAACCCGAGCGTCCCAAAGCCTCGGCCACGGACCTATCCGAGGGACAGCGCATCCATAGCCAAAAGTGCGGGGCCTGCCACGTGACGTATGGTCGTGACAGCCGTTCCCCCGGGCAATGGGAATCGGTGATGCGTCGAATGGGCCCCAAGGCGGGCCTCGATACTCTCCAGCATCGCCGTGTGCTCGATTGGCTGGTCCAGGGAGATTCCCTAGCCTCTCGTTGAGGCTTTCGCCCCGACCAACCGCCAAAGCCATCGACATCCTGTCACAAGCAGGTGTCCAGACCATTGCACGCCGGTGAGTTGTTCGGATGGGCAGGTCAGGCCGCGATGGCAGTGGCTTCCGGGGGAGTCCGGCGCCTTGTTTGTACCGGACGACCGCTGGGCTGGAGGCGGTTTGGCCTCCGGTATCGATCGAACCCTCTGAACGTGGCAGGAAAAAAGACAGGAAAATCCAGCGATCGCTATTGACAAGACTGAGACTCAGTCTCTATCTTATTTGAGCACTCAGGGCTATTTCAGCCAGCCTCCCATCCATTTTGAAAGCGAGCCAATCAATGTTGAATCGACAAGGATTCCTTTTCGCTGCCCTCCTTTCGCTCGGCACGGTGTCCTTTGCCAACGAGGATTCCAAGACCACCCTGGGCGGGTACGCGGAGGCCGAATATGTCAATCCCGTGGCCGGCCCGTTCACCAAATCGCACGCGGACGTCCATCGGCTGGTGCTGTTCGTCGCGCATGGATTCAACGACCGGCTCAGCTTCCACAGCGAATTGGAAATCGAGCACGTCCTGACCGAACTGTCGAAGAAGACCACCACCCTCACGACCATCGACAAGGTTTCGGCCAATGGCGATTCCGTGAAGACAAAATCCGGATCCGTCTTGACCGACGTCTCGTCGCCAGGCTACCTGGCCGTCGAGCAGGCTTTCGTCGACTACCGACTGGGCACCACCGCGGGATTCCGAACGGGTCTGCTCCTGGTGCCGGTGGGCATCGTCAACGAAACCCACGAACCCAACACATACCACGGTGTGCATCGGCCGCTGTATGCCAATTCGTTCATCCCCACCACCTGGCGCGATCTGGGCGTGATCGCCTACGGCAACCCCATCGAAGGCTTGCACCTCAAGGGCGGCGTGATGGCCGGACTGCTCGGGTCCAACATCGGCGGGGCTTCCGGACTGCGTTCCGGTCGGCAGAAGGGCGGAAAGTCCAACGCCGAAAACCTGAGTCTGGTGGCCCGCGCCGAATACACCCTGCCCTACGCCAAGCTGGGGCTCAGCTCGTGGTTCGGGGGAACTTCGGGAGGCGACACCGCCGTGGGCGACGGCAACTTCGATGCATCCGTTCTGGTGGTCGCTGGTGACCTGCGCGCCGAGTACCAGGGATTTTTCGTGCGCGCCGAAGCCGGGGTGATCGAGCTTCCGGACGCGGAAAAGCTCCAGAGGCTCTACAAGAAGAACCCAGGCGAACGCATGGTTGGGGGGTATCTGGAGATCGCCTACGATGTCCTGCCTCTGGTCTTTCCCCAAACAGAGCAAGCCTTGCTTCCGTTCGTCCGCTATGAGAAGATCGACACCCATGCGGAGGTTCCCGTGAACGTCGCTGCCAATGAGGCGAACGCCCAGACGCAAATTGTCGCTGGTCTGACCTGGAAGCCCCACACGCAGGTGTCCTTCAAGGCGGACTACTCATGGCAGCGCAACCAATCCGACATCAACGGCGTCGATCTGGTCAAGCTCGGCGTGGGCTGCAGCTTCTGATGGCGGACGTCGCCTTGGATGCACGCACGGCCGAGAAGGCGCGGCTCGCGCTGCACCGGATCTTCGGCGCGGCTTCGCAGGCGACGCCGGATCTTCTCGAGACAAAATACGGCAAACGTCCCGCCTGGAGGATCCGTGCGCAGGGGGGTGGGATCGCCGGTGCCGCGATGGTGGACGAGGTTCCGGGCAAGAGCGAGCGGATCACCATCCTGGTGGCGTCCGGTCCCGACGGACGCCTGATGGACCTCGAAGTCCTCGCCTATCGGGAGTCGTACGGGGGCGAAGTGGCCCAGGATGCCTGGCGTGCGCAGTTTCGCGGCAAGAAACCCGGCGATCCACTGAAGGTCGGTCGCCAGATCCGCAACATCAGCGGCGCCACCATATCAACAAATTCCGTCAGCGCGGGCGTGGCTCGCTGCCTTCCCGTGCTTTCCGGATTGGTGGGAGTTCCATGAAACACCTCGACGATCTTTCCCAGCCCTGGCGCACGCTCGTCGCCCTCTTCGCGGCCAACCTCGCCTTGGGGTACACGACAGCCTTGGCGTACGTGTGGAGCACCACCCGCATGGCGCCGCAGGGCATCAACGACCGCTATCGTGGCAACGAAGGCGACCCCGAGGCGATCGAGATCGCCTTCGCGAAGTCGTTCCAGGAAATGCTGGGCCTCAGCCATTCCCATATCCTGGCGATGGTGGTGTTCCTGTTCCTTCTGGGTGCGCTCACTCTTTCTGCACGCCGTCCCGGGCCTCGATGGAAGGCGTTCCTCGCGATGGAACCTCTGGTGGCCTTGCCGATCTCGTTCGGCGGACTCTGGCTGGCCTGGGGCGTGCATCCGGGATTCTCCTGGCTTGTTTCGGCATCCTCGGGCCTGGCGGCGCTCGCGTTCTACGGCCAGCTGGCGGTGGTTCTGCGATCTTGCTTCGCCCCCGTCGCCAGGGAGGAGCCGTGAACAGGAGACAATTTCTGATCACCCTGGCCGGCGCCGCCGGGGCGGTGGCCCTCGCACCCCGGTGGGTTCGCCGCGAAGAACCCGATTCCGGGGAACTCGTGCACCACGCTTCGTGGATCATGGGGCAGATCGCCAACATCTGGATCCAGACCGACCGTCCCGACCAGGCCGGGGAGGCCGTCAGCGCGGCCTTCCAGGCGATGCGGAAGGTCGAGTCGACCCTGTCCCTCTTCGATCCGTCCTCCGAGCTGCGGGCGTTTCTGGATGGAAAACCCGGACGGGTATTCCGGGCATCGCCAGTGCTTCACCGATCGTTGGAAAATTCCGCGAGGGAGTGGCGACATACAGAAGGGGCGTTCGATCCTTGCGCGATGCCTGGACGACCCTCGAACGGCCCTGGAGACTTCCTTCGAGCGGAGGGTGGACCGATCCTGCCAAGCAGGGAGGCCAGCCTCGATTTCGGCGGGATCGGGTGCGGGATCGCCTTGGATGAAGCCGGTCGGGAACTGCGTCGGAGAGGCATGGACAGGGCTTTGCTGGAACTGTCCGGAGATTTCCTGGCCCTGGATCCGCCACAAGGTTGGATGGGTTGGCCGATGGTCGCCTCCGATCCCTGGACGGGTGCGCCTTCGCAGGCCGGGTTCGACCTGGCTAGGGCGGGTTTGGCGACTTCCTCGACGGTCGAGCGGCGATCGATCCTCGATCCGCGCGATGGTTCGGTCGCCAAGCGTCTTGCCCAGGCGACCGTTGTGGCCCCCACCGCCACCCAAGCCGATGCCTGGAGCACGGCGCTGGTCGTGCGCGCCGCGGAGGGAATCGGACCTCGCAGGGCGGAATTCGATTACCAAGGCCGTCTTGTCCTGATTTGACCCCGGAGCTGTTTTGCGGTTAGGGATCGTGCCAAATCCAGGCTCCTGTATTGCATCGCCAGCCAGAGTGTATATTAACGGTTCTATGGCATCCCGGATCGGACATTGGAGACTTCGGGCGGGTTTGTTCCTGCTGTTGGCCTTGCTGGGTCCGATGCACGGCGTGTTGGAGCGTTGGTTGGGTTCCTGTACCGTCGCCGCCATGGAATGCGGGGAGCTTTTCGAACAAGCTCGGGAACTGGACGACCACTCCCATCCCGATTGCCACGCCGAACCATCGATCCTGTGCGGTTCAGGCGCCCAAGCGCGGGAAGCGCAATCCCCTTTGCCGTCTGTTCCCGGCACGCCTGGGGCTGTTCCGCAACATCGCGAGCCATTTGTTCCAGTTGTCGCCGGTCGGTCGAGTCCTTTTCCACCTTGCCAAGGGTTTTTCCGGGAAAAGGTCGGACTCCAGCTCTACGCTTGAGTCGCCGGTAGGCGGTTCGCGTAGAGAGTGATTCCGTCGTTGGCCGCTTGTGGTTGGCGGCGGTTGCGGCAATGGACCGTCGCAACGAGGCTTACGCATCGCGTGATGTCCATGCGGAAGCCACGTTGACGGCAAAGAAACGGGAAGGAACGAAAATGCGACCGATCGCGTTGGCGATGGGCGGCCTGTTGGCTACCCTGGCACATGCCCAGGACAATTCTTGGGAACAAATTCGGAAGGGAGTGCTGGCACATCCGGGACTGGAGCATGCCCGCAAGATGTTGGAAGAACGGAAGTCGGAAGGACAGTGGGCGGGCCGACTTCCGGCTCCTCGCGTGGAACTGGAATTGGAAAACTTCGCGGGTAGCGGCAGTGCCGCTGGCTTGGGTGGTTCCAGTTTCGGGCTCTGGGCGGGTAGCGACTACCGGCTTGGCGACGTCCGGGAGCGCGAGAAGGAGCTTGCCGCGGCGGAAGTGGCGATCCAGGCGTTGGATACGCTCCGCGCTCGGCGCGAGCTGCTCGTGGCGGCCCGCGGTGTATGGGATCGATGGCGCCAGGAGCGCTGGAGGGCGGGCTTGCTGGATTCCTTGGGGTCGCAAGCCGATGCCTTGGCGGATCAATTGGAGAAAGGGCGCAAGGTGGGGCGCATCGCGCCGTGGGAAGTTTCCGTGGCGCGGGCGGAAAGCGCCCGTTGGCGCATGAACGCCCAGGCGCATCGCCACAACGCGACCGTGCAATGGAGGCGGTTGGCCGCATGGGGTGCCGGAGTCGAGGAGCCCGGGTGGGCTCCGGCTCCCGCGATCGATTCGACAAATATTGTCGGAAATCCGGCCCTGGACTCCATGGTCCTGGAAGCGGAACGCACCCGTGCCCGGGTGCAGGCCGCGTTGCTGCAAGCGCAGGATCTTCCGGTGGTTTCGGGTGCGGTGGGGGTGCTGCGCGATCAATCGAACGGGGATGTGGGACTTGGTGTGCGGGTTTCCCTGCCCCTTGGGCCGTGGAAGCGCACGGGCATCGAAACGGCCAGGGCCCGGCATCAAGCGGCGGCACTGGAGCGGAGCATCGGGCTTGCGGTCCGGGAACGAGAGAACAGACGTATTGGGCTGCAAGGCGAATGGATGGCCGCGTTGGCCGGTTTGCGATCGTGGGAAAGCCAGGTGATCCCTGCGCGGGAGTCCGGGTTGAATCTGGTGGAGGTGTCGCATGCCGCCGGCGCGGTGGATGCCTCCGCCGTTTGGGCGGTGCGCAAGGAATTGTGGGAGGCCCGGATCGAACGATTGGAGAGGTCGATCCGCGTGCAGGAAATTCAACGGGAACTGAAAATTTTGGAAGGGACCGAACCATGAACAGGTTGACGATCGTCGCGATTTCGTGTTTGGTCGGTGGCGGCCTTTTGGGCTGGACCGGCTCGAGGCTCATCGGTGCCGAGCATGAGGAACACGCCGAAGAACACGGCAAGGAAAAGATCGCGGGCCCGGAAAATGGCCACGACGACCACAAGGATGAAGCCCGCGAAGGCGAAAAACACGAAGACGAGGAGCCTGCGGGCCACGACGAGCATGGGGATGCCGGTCACGACGACGAACACGGCGGGGAGAGCGCCGAACCGGGTGTCATCGCCGATTCCATGCTGGCTCCAGCGGGCATCGCCCTCGACTCCGTCCGGCCAGCCACGCTCGCGCAGGTGGTGGCCCTGCCTGGAAGGATCCGCAACGACCCCTCGCGCGTTTTCGTCGCGACCGCCCGCTTTCCGGGAGTTCTCAGGAGCTTCGGACTGAAGGCGGGTGCCAAGGTGAAAACCGGCGATCTGGTGGCTCGCATCGAAAGCGATGCGACCCTGGAGCCCTACGAGATCCGCGCGCCGCGCGCTGGAACGGTCCTGCACACGGAAGCGACCGAAGGGCAGGTTGTTGCGTCTGGACAGATTTTGGCCGAGATCGCGGATCTGGGATCGGTGCTTGCCGAACTCAAGGTCGGCAGCGGGGATTACGCGAGGTTGCGCGTCGGTCAACCGGTGACGGTGACGATGCACGGAGATGAAGCAGGCAAGCGTTCGACCGTGACAGCGCTCCTCCCGCAGGTGGATCCGGCCACGCAGATGCGCACCGCACAGGCGAAACTCGACAATTCCCGTGGTGTGTACGGCGATGGCCTGTTCGTGCAGGGGTTGGTGGAGACCGGGCGTTTCGCGGCCGCGCTCACCGTTCCGCTGGCCAGCGTGCAGACTTCCAAAGGGAAAACGGTGGTCTATGTGCGCGAGGGCGAGCGTTTCGAAGAACGGCTTGTGACCACGGGCAAGAAGGACGTGGAGCGCATCGAGGTGTTGTCCGGATTGAAGCGAGGGGAACGCGTGGCCGCGATCGGCAGCTTTGTGGTCAAGGCCGACCTTGGCAAGAGCGAGGCCGAACATGCACACTGAGCCCAAAGCCGGATTTTTCGGGGCATTGCTGTCGGCCTGTGTACGGCACTGGGGCATGGTATTGGCCGCGTCGGTGGTGTTGCTCGGGGCGGGTGCATTTAGCTTCTTGCATCTGCCCATCGACGCGGTTCCCGACATCACCAACGTGCAGGTCCAGATCAACGCCGAAGCCCCCGGGTTCACTCCACAGGAGGTGGAAAAACGTGTGACGTTGCCGCTGGAAACCCAGCTCGCGGGGATTCCGGGACTGCAATCGACACGCTCGCTGAGTCGCTACGGACTTTCGCAGATCACGGCGGTTTTCGATGAAGGCACCGACATCTACTTCGCCCGCGCCCAGATCGGGGAGCGATTGGTGGAGGCGCGCGAAGCCTTGCCCGAAGGTGTAGGGACCTCGATGGGGCCCATCAGCACGGGGTTGGGCGAGGTCTTCTTCTACACCTTGGAGCCGGACACATCGGCTCCCAAACCGATCACGGATCCGGGCGAACTCAAGACCATCCACGACTGGGTCGTCAAGCCTCAACTGCGTCGATTGCCAGGGGTGGCCGAGGTGAACTCGACCGGTGGTCGCGACCAGGTGATCCAGGTGGTGCCGGATCCATTGCGCATGGCCGCTCGTAGCGTGACCTTTGAACACCTTCTCCAGGCGATCCGCAAGAACGTGGAAAATGTCGGAGCAGGTTATGTCGAACGAGGCGGCGAGCAGGTGCTGGTGCGTTTTCCGGGTCAACCCGCCGAACCCAGCGAACTGTCCGGCGTGGTGGTCACCCACAAGGACGGCATTGCTGTTCGACTTTCCGAGGTGGCTAGCGTGGTGTGGGGCGCGCAGTTGCCCACGGGCGCTGCGACCGCCCAAGGCAAGGAGGTCGTGCTGGGTACGGTGGTGATGCTCAAGGGAGCCAATTCCCGCGAAGTGGCCCAGGCGTCGGCAATTGCGATTGACAATATCCGTCCATCGCTGCCGCAAGGTGTGACACTCACGACTGTCTACGATAGGACAAGTCTTGTCAATCGTACCATTGGGACGGTGCAAACAAGCCTGATGGAAGGTGCGCTCCTGGTGGTGGTTGTCCTGTTCCTGCTTCTGGGCAACTTCCGGGCCGCCCTGCTCACGGCCTTCGTGATTCCATTGTCCATGGCAGCGACGTTGCTGGGGATGCAGCGCTTCGGGATCTCGGCCAATCTCATGAGCCTCGGTGCCCTGGATTTCGGGCTGATCGTGGATGGCGCCGTGATCCTGGTGGAAAACTACGTGCGGATGTTGGCCCACCGGCAAGGCTCGGGTGGCGCTTTGTTGGACCTGCAACAGCGACAGGATCTGGTTCGCGAAAGCTCTCGCGAGGTACGGCGTTCCACACTCTTCGGCGTGGGGATCATCACGGCGGTCTACATCCCCATCCTGGCTCTGGAAGGCGTGGAAGGCAAGATGTTTCACCCCATGGCCTGGACAGTCATCCTGGCCTTGCTCTCGGCCTTGCTGCTTTCCCTGACCGTGATCCCCGCGTTGTTGCCGTTGCTGGTGAAAGGGCGGGTGCAGGAAAAGGACAGTTGGCTTCTTGCGCCCTTCGCACGCGCCTACGTGCCAAGTCTGGAGTGGGCCATGCGCCGTCCGGTGATCGTTGCGGCAGCGGCTCTCGCCGTGCTCGGCTTTTCTGGAATCATCGCATCGAAGATGGGCACCGAGTTCATCCCGAATCTGGACGAAGGCGACGTGGCATTGCATGCGATGCGCATTCCCGGCACCTCGGTGAGCCAGAGCGTGGCCATGGAGTTGCCCATCGAGAAGGAATTGATGCGCATGCCCGAGGTGGACAATGTGTTCTCGCGCATCGGGACCTCCGACGTGGCGACCGATCCGATGCCTCCCAACGTAGCCGACGAGTACGTGATTCTCAAGGATCGCAAGGATTGGCCGGATCCGAAGCGCCCCAAGTCAGAACTTGTCGCTGAGATGCAGAAGCGTCTGTCCCGTTTTCCAGGTAACAACTACGAATTCACCCAGCCCATCCAGATGCGATTCAACGAGTTGATCTCGGGCGTTCGTTCGGACGTGGCGGTGAAGGTGTTTGGCGACGACATGGACAGCCTGTTGGAAGCGGCCGAAGGGATCGCCGCGCTGTTGCGTAAAATTCCTGGAGCCGCCGACGTGAAGGTGGAGCAGGTGACCGGCCTGCCACTTTTGACTGTGCAGCCCAACCGCGAAGAGCTGTCGCGGCATGGTTTGAACATGGAAAATGTACAGGATGTCGTTCGGACCGCGATTGGAGGAACCGAGGCCGCGAGCTTCTTCCAGGGAGATCGGCGATTCCCTATCGTGGTGCGGCTCGACGATCGCTCGCGCACAGATTTCGAGGCACTGGCGATGCTGCCGGTCCCCGATCCCCACGGTGGAGACGACGCCTTCGTGCCGCTGGGTGAGCTAGTGCGTTTTGATGTGGCCGACGGCGCGGCCCAGATCAGCCGCGAGAACGGAAAACGTCGCATCGTGGTCACGGCCAATGTGCGCGGCGCCGACATCGGCTCCTTCGTGACAACGGCCCAAGCCAGCGTGCGCGACGGGGCGAGGGTTCCGGCGGGCTACTGGCTGGATTGGGGCGGTACGTTCGAAAACCTCGAATCGGCTTCGCGCCGCCTGCGGATCGTGGTGCCGCTGGCGCTTCTCATGGTGCTGGGCCTGCTGTACATGGCGGTGGGTTCGGTGCGCGACAGCGCCCTGGTCTTCACCGGCATTCCCCTTGCCCTCACCGGCGGCGTGGCGGCCCTTTGGCTGCGCGGGATCCCTCTTTCCATCTCCGCGGGGGTCGGGTTCATCGCCCTTTCCGGGATCGCTGTGCTCAACGGCCTGGTCTTGCTCACCAGCATCCGCCAGAACGGTCGGCACATGCCCCTGGAAGACGCGATCCGCCAAGGCTGCCGCACGCGCCTGCGTCCGGTGCTCATGACAGCTCTTGTCGCATCGCTGGGGTTTGTGCCCATGGCCGTCGCGACAGGAGCCGGAGCAGAAGTGCAGAAGCCTCTGGCCACGGTGGTGATCGGCGGCGTGCTCAGTTCCACGATCTTGACGCTGTTCGTATTGCCCGCCCTGGTGAGGCTGACCGCGAGGTGGAGGGAATGATGCAGAAATATTTGCTGTTCATCTATTTTTTCCAGGTTCTTTCTGGATTCGTCTGGCCCAGCATCAAGGTCTGGAAGCGGACCGGTATCAATCCTTACGTCCTCGCCAGAGACGATGGAGCTGGAGGTGTCGTCGCCCTCTGGTTCCGGATCGTCCTTTTCCTTGCGGGGGGATTGTGCGTACTGCCGTGGACTTTCCCCGGTCATATGTCGGAATTCGGGATCGGTTCCGGATGGATCTGGTCGCGTGCGATTGGTCTTGGGGTGCTGGTGGCGTCTCTTGCGCTGATGCTGTCCGCTCAATGGCAGATGGGGGACTCCTGGCGGATCGGGTTGGATCATCGTCATGCCACCGCCCTGCGGACAGACGGGGTGTTCGCCTTCTCCCGAAATCCGGTGTTCCTCTCGATGCGACTGCAGCTGCTTGGGCTCGCAATCGTCCTACCGGGAGTGGCAAGCATACTACTGTGGGCCTTGGGGGAGATTTGCATGCAGGTGCAGGTGAGGCTTGAAGAATCATTTCTCCAGGGACGGCATGGCGACCAATACGAAGCCTATCGCTCGAAAGTGCGTAGATGGCTGTGACACACGGAGATCAGATGGAACCGTTCTGGCGGGGCTATCGGCGTAGCGTAGATCGGAGACGCGATCGGCATTGAGTAACGTTAGGGATCCTGCAGCGTGTCATTTCATGATGACAGTATCCGTCGATTACATCGTGTGCGATTTCAGCACGAGCGACGCATCGTTGATCAGTCTGTGAAACTTCGAATTCAGGGATAATAGCAAGAATGGGTCAAGCTGAAGAGATGAGCCGACGAATGGATTTCCGATGAGATTCCGCGGCAAGGGAGGTGATCCGCCGCCTCATTCGCTTTTGGAGGAACGGCGGATCGACGGAATCAAAGGCGGCAGGGAGAGGATGGCTTTCCCTCAGAATCCTTCGTAGCGAAGATGGCTTCCAGATGGATTTCAGGATCCATGGATCCGGCCGACTGAAGGGGCGCGCCCTCCTTTTTGGCCGATTTTGCGTCTCCTGAGTGGATCCTGCCAAAATTTGCATCCCAAGCATCGACAACCATTGTCATATCTGTCGCCTTGCAGGAAATTGGAATCTGTCCGTGTCGCCGACTGTGGCGGCTCGGACCGAATTCCGCGACATCGGGGGCCCCGTCGGGGCCGGTGCGATGTCGCGTCCCAACCCGGAGGTGCAGATGAATTCCTTGCAGAGACGCACGAGAGCGGCCAGAGCCGCGATGGGAGGATTGCTCCTGGCCGCGACGGGATCCGTCGCGATGGCCCAGGACTTCCAGATGGATTTCGGTCGCCACAAACGGATGGTGAAAGGTGGACAGAAAGCGGGAATTTCCCAGGCATCCCATGGGCGCTATTGGTTGGTCGCCAGGACCGGCGAGGGTGTTCGGATTTCGGAAATGGCGGATTCCGCCGGGTTGAAGGTGATCGGAGCGCATCGAGACCGGGAAATGACGGTCTATCAGGTGGAATTGTCGGGTGCTCCCGCGTCGGCGTTGGCCAAGCTCCGCAAATTCCCGGAGTTCTTCGCCTTCGAGCCGATGTTCGAAACCGAAAAATGGAACGGCGAACTCCAGGCCGATCACCAGGAGAGGAAGGGACGCCGAAATCGCGGCGATGCCCGTCAGCCGATCGATCCGATGCGCGACACCGTCAGAGTTGTGGTCTCGCATTCCCTGCCCGCGGACGCGGACGTGATGGCCTGGGCCGCCAGCAAGGGCTTGTTCGAATGCTCGATGGGCGGGAAACTTGCACTGGAATGCTCTCTGCCTTGGGACCGAATCGAGGCGCTGGCCGCCGATCCGATGGTGCGCCGCATCCACCGCAAGCACAAGGGGGGTCCGCTCAACGATATCGGTCGCGCATCGATGAACATGGCGCCACTCCAGTTCGGATCCTCCTCGGCGGGATTTTTGGATACCCTCACACCATTCACCTCCTCGTGGAATCTGGGGGCAAGGCACACGGGGCAAGGGGTCGTTGTGGGCGTGTTCGACGGGGGCGTCCGGGACCTTCATCCCGACCTCCGGATTTCCCCAGCGATCGATCGGAGAGCCCCTCTCGCCGATCCGTTCGTCACGACCTATGCGAGTCCGGATCACGGGACACATGTCGCGGGCACCATTCTGGGCAATGGCCAAATGAGTCAACTCGATGGCGGTCGCCCCTACCAATGGCGTGGTGTTGCCCCACTTGCCCAACTGTATTCCTTCCGGCCCGACGCCACACCCCGCCAGGTGGACGTTGGGAATTTTTCCTGGGTGGTCATGGGCACCACCGGTGAGTACACCCCGGAAGGAGGCCGATTCGACAATCTGATGGCCAACCACGCACTGGGTGCCCGCCCGATCTACGCCTTCGCGGCGGGGAACAACGGGGAAGCGCCTCAATCTTCCTTGGGCTACGGCTGGGAACGTGGATATTTCTCCATCCTCACGCATCCCAAGAACGGGATCAAGGTGGGAGCCTACGATGGTAGGACCGGCCAGTTGGCCTCCTTTTCCAGTCTCGGACCTACCCGCGATGGAAGGATCGGACCCGATGTTGTGGCCCACGGAGTCAATGTCTACTCGACCAGCATCATTTCCGCTCCGGTCATTGGCGATCCCGGAGTTCCCAATGGGTTCGCGGCTCCCTCGGGAATCGTGAAGACTCCTCTCCCCGATGGAGATACCGCGATCTACAAGTTCATGTCGGGTACATCGATGGCCACGCCCCACGTCACGGGATTGCTGGCGCTGATGGTTGAACAATGGGGGCGCGTCCACGGGAAGGGCCATGCCGACCACATGTGGAATTCCACCGCCAGGGCGATCCTGATCCATACCGCTCGGGACATGGTTCGACAGAATCCGGTATCCGGTGCGAACAATCCGGACTTCCATGCCACCGCCATCGACAAGTCCGTGCCGCTCTCCACCGTCTACGGAATCGGTCCCGATTGGGCCACCGGTTACGGAAGCGTCGATGCGGCCCGGGCGATCGAATTCACCGGCTCCAACCGGGTGCTCGAGCAGGTGGCTACACAGGGTACCAACCGCACGTTCCAAGTGGTCATTCCCGCCGGAACCGCCAAATTCCGTGCAACCCTGGCATGGGATGATCCGGGCTCGGAAACGTATTCCGGAATCTGGCAGAAGGCGTTGCTCAACGATCTGGACCTGTTCCTCACCTCGCCCAGCGGTGCGGTGTTCCGGCCTTGGGTGTTGGATGCATCGATTCTCAACGACAGTCTCCCCAGCAGCTCCACGGATGGCGGAATCGACAGCAAGGTCACCTTGGAGAAGGTGCAGAACAATCCCGCCCGAGCGGGCATCGACAGCCTGAACAACGTGGAGGTGGTGGATCTGACCTCTCCCGAGGCGGGAACCTGGACGATCACCGTCCGTCCGCGCTCCCTGGTGATGGACCAGAACCCTTCCCTGGCTGGAACCAACCAGGATTTCTCGCTGGTGACCGACATCGCCACGGGAGCTCCGGCTGGATTCATCGATCTCGACATCGGGATCACCGGCGGCAGTCGCGTCCAGACAGGAAACGTCCACACCATCCGCTCGGCCGGCAACGACATCTGGAATTTGACCGACCAGTTCCACTTCGCCTACCAGACGCTTTCCGGCGACGGCAGCTTCACCGCCAAGGTCACGTCCCTCTCGCTGGTCTCAGGTTCGCTGGATCCGTGGGCAAAGGCGGGCGTGATGATCCGTGAGAAGCTCAACGGCGGTTCTCGCCACGCGATGATGGAGGTCACCGCCGCCAACGGCGCCCTGTTCCAGTACCGCCAGACGGAAAACGGCGGATGCGGAAACACCATCCAGTCGGGCCTCAAGGCCCCCTACTGGGTGCGCATCGTCCGTGTCAAGGACACCCTGACGGGCTTTCTGAGCCCCGACGGCAGCACCTGGTCCCAGATCGCGGGTTCGCGCGTGGTGCTTCCGGGCCTGCCCACCCAGCTGTTCGCGGGGATGGCCGTGACCGCCCACACCAACAACGGATCCGTGGTGCAGGGGACCTTCGACCTCACCCCGCCGCCGGTGGTCCTGCCTCCCGCTCCGACCAACCTCGTCGCCGTCGCGGGCTCCGGACAGATCTCGCTTTCCTGGAGCGCGGTTGCCGGCGCGACTTCCTACCTGGTGCGCCGCTGGGGCAGCGATCCGATCCAGAAAATCACGGTGTACAACGGTTCCTCTCCCTCCTTCGTGAACACCGGTCTCACAAACGGGGTGCTCTACAACTACGACGTGGCCACCACCAACGCCAACGGCACCGGGACTCCCTCGGTTCCCGTGTCGGCGGTCGTCGGCGTCCAGCTGCCCGGCACCCCCACGGGACTGGCCGCGGTGGCGGGCAACGGTCAGGTGTCGCTCTCGTGGAATGCGGTTTCCGGCGCGACGGCCTACACGCTGCATCGCTGGACCACCGATTCCAACGTGCGCGTGCCGGTGTACACCGGATCCACCCCGTCGTTTTCCAACACGGGCCTGACCAACGGGACCACCTATCGCTACCAGGTGATGGCCAGCAACACCACCGGGGGCAACGCGCTCTCGGCGGCTGTGGCGGCCACTCCGGCGGCCTCGCAGGCCTGGACGGAAACCGACATCGCCACCTGGGGAGGTTCGCACACGGTTTCCGGATCGGTCCACACCGTGAAGGGAAGCGGCACGGACATCTGGGGCACCAGCGACCAGTTCCACTTCAGTTCCAGGACACTTTCCGGCAACGGAACCCTGGTGGCGCGGGTCTCCTCCCTGGGGGCCACCGATCCCTGGGCCAAGGCGGGGTTGATGTTCCGGGAGAGCACCGCGGGGAACAGCCGCAACGTGATGGTGAACCTCACTGCCTCCAACGGCGTGCTCCTGCAGAAGCGGATCAATCCCGGTGAATCCAGCTCCAATACCATCGTGTCGGGCAAGTCGGCACCCCAGTGGCTGAAGCTCACCCGGTCGGGCAACACCTTCACCGGGTATTGGTCGGCCGACGGCTCCACATGGACCCAGATCGGATCGCCCGTCACCTTCGGGACCTTCGCGAATTCCGCCCTGGTGGGCTTGGCCGTCACGAGCCACAACGCGTCCAGCGTGACCACCGCCACCTTCGACAACGTCTCCATCCCCTAGGGACGTCGAGGAGCGCCTGGAGGCTTCTCCTCCTGGCGTCCCTCGTTTCCGCACGGTAAACAGGAAGATCCGGTTATCCAATAAACCGGTGTTCCATCCGGTTTGCCGAATTCCTTTTCCTGCTGGACATATTTCGTCTATGAACACTGCGCCCTCGCCCGGCTCCATTCCTCTTTCCATCGGACTGGTGGTATTTCCCCGCTGCCAGCCCGCCGGGCTTTTTGCGATCGCAGATCTCCTGGCTCTGCTGAACCACAAGGCAGGTCGGGAGTTGTTTCGACCGGTGTGGGTGACCCACGGTGGACCCGTGGCTGTGTCTTGGCATAACCAGCTTCTTCGTGACGCGGTGCCTCTGGAGACCGTGGATTGCGGGTTGTGGGTGGTGCCACCTCTCTGGGCCACCGATGTGGACCAGCTCAAATCCGTGTTGAGCGAAGCCCTTCCCGTTTCGGAGGAGTTGGCGACACGCCAGGGGAGGTTCTGGACCTATTGTTCTGGTTCCCTGATCCTGGCACAGTCGGGAAGGATCGATGGACGACGGATGGCCACCGAGCGTTGGCTTGTTCTCCTGGCCGGACGATTGTTCCCTTCGGTGAAATGGGATGCCGAGTCGGGGATCGCCCACGATGGCGAGTTTTCTTCGGCCGCTGGGTTGCATGGCTACTTCCGGATTCTTTCGGAATGGATCGCTCAGACCATGGGTCTGGACGTGCTGCGGACTCTGGAGGCTGGACAATTCCTGCCCATCCCTTCCCGCGAATCCGGAGCCTTCCGACCAGTGGACGAGACAGTGGTCTGCGATCCCAGGTTGCGCCGACTCCTGGAGGCCGCGAAAGGCACCCCCGCGGATCGCATCGATCTGGCCTGGGCCTGTGGCCTCCTGGACATGAGCTCCCGTTCGTTTTTCCGCTTCGTGGCCGACAAGACCAACATGACTCCCGGAGAGTGGCTGCGGCGCATCAAGCTGCGCCAGGTAGGACGCCTTCTGGCCACCACCGACACCCCGCTGCGGGAAATCTCCAAGGAACTGGGTTACCAAAGCCAGGCAGGCCTCGCTCGCTCCTTCCAACAGGCCACGGGATACACCCCGCAGCAGTACAGAAAGCTGTTCGGGGAGTTGGAATTCAGCCCTCCGGTCCTGTGCTGAACTGCCCCTGGAAACTCCGGGGACGTTCTCCGGAAAGGCTCAGCCTGGATTTCCGCGACCCGCTTCCTTGGCATTTCGCGCGGAGGAGACGACGGCCTCCGCCTCCAGGACCAGGAGGGTGTCGTTCACCAGGCCATGGAGTTCGCGCGCTGTGAATTCCGTCAGAGGCAGGCGTTGACGGCCCTCCTTGCTGACCAGTATCATGCCTTCGGACAAATGATGTTCTTTGAAGGGACAGCACAGAATTTCCGCGAGAGTGTTCCCGATCCCGACAAGCTGTGGGCGTGTCAAGGCCATCCAAGCGCCACAGAAGCCCAGCAGCACACGTTCACCGCAACCCATCCGGCAAGACAGGCCATTTGGCGATTCAACCAGTGAAATGTCCGACCTATCCATGTTCGACTCCATTGCAAAACGAGAATGAGAATGAGAATGAGACTTAATATAAAGAAGGATGATCAAGTCGGCAAAGGGGTTTTTGTAAAAAACGTCAACGGACCTAGCCTGCGGAGTGTTTCATCCGGACAGATGCCACGAAGGACCATTGTTCTCATACCGGTTCGGGGCGAGTGGCCGATCTGAGGGGACCTTCCAGGGGAAAAGGGCGTGTCGAGCGCGTTCGGGAAATGGAAAATGCGCCGCCCACCCAAAAGGGGAAGCGGCGCATCGGTTCATCGGATGAGAATTCGGGGAACGGTCGAAGGGTATTCGCTCATCTTTGGCTGAGCGGGCTTATCCCGCCTTTGGGGAATCCTCAGTGCACCCCAACCAGCCTGAGTCCCTGGACGGTCGCAACCGCCAGGATCCAGGCCAGAAGCACGAATCCACACAGCTGGCCAAGAGCGAAGCGGTTGGAGACTTCCTTGCGCATGACGGCCACGGTGGTCAAGCATTGGAGGGCGATCAGGAAGAACACGATCAGTCCCGCCACACTGGAGGGGGTGAAAACCATCTGGCTTGTGCCCTCGAAAGTGGCCTGGCGCATGACTTCCAACAAGCCGTCCGTGGAATCTTCAGTCCCCTGGACGGAATACACAACCGCCAACGCACTCACGAACACTTCGCGGGCCGCGAAGGCCGCGATGAGCGCCACGCCGACTTTCCAATCCAATCCCATCGGGGTGAACACCGGGTCCAACAGCTTGCCGAGGATCATCATCGCGGAGTTTTCCGGCGAAGGGAAGGTCATGAACACCCAAAACGCCACCGACACGGCCAGAATGGTGAGTCCTGCGCGCTTCACGTAGCTCACCGTGCGGTCCCAGGCGGAAACAACCACGGTCCGGAACGTGGGAGGGCGCCACATGGGAAGTTCAACTTGGAATCCCGTGTGTGACGGCTCGATGCGCAGGATCTTTCCGCCCACTACGGCCACCGCCGAGGCGAATACCAAGCTGAGCAGATAGATGCCCGTCAACGCAAGCCCTCCCCACAACGGGCGATCGGGCGGTGCCAGGAATGCAAGCAACAGGCCCCACACGGGAAGTCGTGCCGAACAGCTCATGAGAGGGATGACAAGAAGTGTCAGATATCGTTCGCGGCGACCGGGAATGGTGCGGGCGGCCATCGCGGCGGGAATCGCGCACGCGGCCCCGGAAAGCAACGGAACGAACGATTTCCCGTTCAACCCGATGAGCACCAGGAAGCGATCGACGATCATGGCTCCCCGCGCCAGATACCCGGAATCCTCCAGGATTCCCAGGGCCAGGAAGAGGATGGCGATTTGTGGAACGAACACGAAGACGGCTCCTCCTCCAGCGATGATGCCATCGACGAGCAGGCCTTTGAGCCAACCTTCTCCGAGCATCGAGCCCACCCATTCTCCCAACGATCCGAACAGTCCTTCGGCGAAATCCATGAACGGAGCGGACGCTGAAAAGACCGACCAGAACAAGCCGGTCATCACCGCGATGAACACCAGCAGACCTAGCACCGGATGCATGACAATGCGGTCGATACGACCCAGTCCCGGGTTCACGGAGGCTGGAGGAGTGGAGCCGTTGCGGATGGCGCGTGCGGCGACATGGTCGGCCCAGCGGAAATTGTCCTGGATTAGCGCTTCGGAGACGGAACTGGGCAGCGTGACCTTGGCGGGTTGTTCGGGGAGCAGGGCTTCGAGGCTCGAGACCAGATCAGAAATTCCGACTCCGGTACGCCCGTCCACTTCCACAACGGGTGCACCAATCGATTCGGAGAGCTTGTTGGGATCCAGATCCCAGCCTTTTTTGCGCGCCAGATCGTTCATTGTCAGAGCGACCACGGTGGGAAATCCCGCCTTGATCACCTCGCGAACCAGCGGAAGATGGCGTGCGGGCTGTGTCGCATCGAGGAGCACCACAAGCAGATGCGGCGATCTGTAGGAAGTCCCGATGACAGTGTCCAGCGAGGAGAGCGCGGACAAGGCGACCTGTTCGTCCTGCGAGCGTGCCACGATCGAAACGATGCCTGGCGTGTCCATGATCTGGACCGTCCCTTGTTCGATGGACAAGCCATGTGCGGGGGGGTGGCAGTCGGCGTCGTGGCTGTGCGCTCGGGTGGGTTCACCCGGTGCTCGAAGCTTGCCCATCGAGTATTCCACCGTGGCGCCCGGATAATTGACCGTTTTATAGCGCGATCCGGTGAGATGGTTGTAGAGGCTGGTCTTGCCGGAATTGGGGGCGCCGAGCAGGACGACAATTTTTGGTGCTTCAGAGTTCGACATGTCTCAGATCTCGACACAGGCCGCATCGGCGCGGCGCAATGCGATGGTGGATCCTCGGACCTGGAAGGCCATGGCACCGCCGAAGGCCGCCTTGGCGACAAGGCGCACCTTGGCACCGGGAGTGAATCCGAGCTCTTGGATGCGTTGGCTCAGGGTGGCGTGGCCTCCAACACTACGGATGGAAGCCTCTTGGTTGGTGAGCATTTGGGAAAGACGATTGATCACGGTGCGGCCTCATACGATGAAAACACGGTGTGGTAGTTGATCTCAATTGGAGTGAGGAGGGGAGTCAAGGGATCCGAAGATCTCCCTCCAGGCCGAGTCGAAGGGTCAAGTTTCCGTCGCCATCGAGATCGTGCATCCACTCCACTGAGGTGTAGGCGATTTCGGCAAGACTCAAGGTGCCTCCAACAGCGACGGATTTTGTCCAAGATCCGGTGGAATGCGCTTTGCTGGCATCGAAGCGGGTGGCCAACTCCATGGATTCGAAAGGCTTCCAAGCCAAGCCGGCGAGTGCCGCCAGATCGGATTCGACCCAAGCACCGTCCGTTGCCGATCCCTCCAGGTCCAACGCGAAGAAGCCCACCGGTATTTGCGCGCCCAGGGACAGGATCCGACTGTGATGCGCAAACTGGCTGGACAATCGAAGCAGCCCATCCTCTCTCCACTTGAGGTCGAGGGCTGTGATGATCGCCGGATACGCGATGGAAATGTCCGATTCGATCCCGTCATCCGAGGTCGTGGTCGTCCGCTGCGCCAAGTTCGCCGCGGCGAAATGGCCTGTTGCGAAGCCCCATTCCTTGCGCACCAGGATGGAGGGAGCGATGGTCTCCAGATCATCGATCAGCAGCGGATCGTGGATCAGATGGCTGGGGTACAGTCCCGACGGAAGGGTCTGCTTGCCTGCAGAAACGTCCAGCCACGGCGAATTCCAAGTGGCGTAGGCTTGGTCAGCCAACACGGCTCCCTCGTCGTGGATCAGTGTGGCGTTCGCTGAAAGGTCGGGTTTGAACTGAATGCCAGCTGAAATTTCGGCGTCGGCGATTGCCATCGGAACCTGATCGATGGACAAGTCCGTTGGCGAAAGGCCGCCAGCATCCAGGTTCACCAACATTCCCAGGGTCGCTCGGGGTATGCTGTCTACCTGCGCACACAGAGATGCGGCAAGGAAAAAGGTGGCTGTGACGGCGGATTTAAATCGAGAATGAGAATGAGAATGAGACTACATAGCAAGAAAGTACATCGGATCGATTGGTCGTGCAAGCGACAAATGAGAAAAAATCTCAACGATAAGCCTGCGCCAGGCAGCCAATGGCGGGCAAGTCCCAAGGAGCGACTTGCTTTCGCTGAAGAATCAAGCCGGGGAAGCTGCGTGGATGGAGAAAAATCCAAGAAGAAGCGCCACCCCCCTTGGGCGAGGGGCGGCGCCTCGGATCACTTCAGATCGAACCGGTCGAGTTCCATCACTTTGGTCCATGCGGCCACGAAGTCGCGCACGAACTTCTCCTTGGCGTCGTCCTGGGCGTAGACCTCGGCGATCGCTCGCAACTGCGAGTTGGAACCGAACAGCAGGTCCACTCGCGACCCCGTCCATTTGGACAAGCCCGTGGCGCGATCACGTCCCTCGTAGTCGGAGCTTCCCGCGATCGGCTTCCAGACCGTGCCCATGTCGAGCAGGTTCGCGAAGAAATCGTTGGACAGCGTTCCGGCGCGTTGGGTGAGCACACCCTTGGCCGAACCACCCGAATTGGCGCCCAGAACCCGAAGTCCACCCACAAGGACTGTCATTTCGGGTGCGCTCAAGGTCAGTAGTTGCGCCTTGTCGAGCAGGGGCCGTTCCAAGGGGATTCCGTCGGTCTTGGCGAAATTGCGGAATCCGTCGTAGCAGGGCTCCAGGACGGAAAACGACGCGGCGTCGGTCTGCTCCATGCTCGCATCGGTGCGGCCCGGGCGGAACGGAACCGTGATGTCGTGTCCCGCCGACTTCGCCGCAGCCTCGATGGCGGCCGAACCGCCCAGCACGATCATGTCGGCAAGCGAAACTTTCTTCCCGCTGGAAGCCGTGGAGTCAAAATCTGTCTTCAGTTTTTCCAGAACCGCCAGGACCTTCGCGAGTCGAGCGGGCTCGTTGGTTTCCCAGTCCTTTTGTGGGGCAAGCCGGATCCTGGCGCCGTTTGCTCCGCCGCGCTTGTCGGATCCACGGAAGGTGCTCGCCGACGCCCACGCGACAAAGACAAGATCCGACACGGAAAGCCCCGTCGCCAGGATCTTCGACTTGAGGGTGGCGATGTCGGAGTTGTCCATCAGCGGGTGGTTCGCTTGGGGGACCGGATCCTGCCAGATCAGTTCTTCGGCAGGGACTTCCGGGCCCAGAAGGCGAGACTTCGGGCCCATGTCGCGGTGGGTGAGCTTGAACCAGGCGTGGGCGAACGCATCGGCGAACGCGGCGGGGTTTGCCAAGAACCGCCGGGCGATGGGTTCGTAGACCGGATCGTATCGCAGCGCGAGGTCGGCCGTGGTCATCATTGGAGCGTGTTTTTTCGATGGGTCGTGGGCGTCGGGGATCATGTGCTCGGGTTTGACATCCTTGGCTACCCACTGCTTGGCACCGGCGGGACTCTTCACCAACTCCCATTCGTACCCGAACAGGGTTTCCAGGTAGCCGTTGTCCCACTTGGTGGGGTTGGGCTTCCAGGCACCCTCGATGCCGCTGGTGGTGGTGTGCACACCTTTGCCGGTCCCGAACGAGTTCTTCCAGCCCAACCCCTGTTCTTCGATAGGAGCGGCCTCTGGCTCCGGGCCAACAAGCGCCGGATCTCCCGCTCCGTGGGCTTTGCCGAAGGTATGACCGCCCGCTACAAGCGCGACCGTCTCCTCGTCGTCCATGGCCATGCGCGCGAAGGTTTCGCGCACGTCGCGGCCCGATGCAACTGGATCGGGTTTGCCATCGGGGCCTTCTGGATTCACATAGATCAGGCCCATCTGCACGGCGGCCAGTGGATTTTCCAAGTCGCGCTTTCCGGAGTAGCGGCTGTCGGCTTTGTCGCTGCTGGCAAGCCACATTTTCTCGCGTCCCCAGTAGACGTCTTCTTCGGGTTGCCAAATATCCTCACGACCGCCGCCAAAGCCCAAGGTCTTGAAGCCCATCGACTCCAGCGCCACGTTCCCGGCCAGGATCAGGAGGTCGGCCCACGAGATCTGGTTGCCGTATTTACGTTTGATCGGCCACAACAATCGCCGAGCCTTGTCCAGATTCCCGTTGTCGGGCCAGCTGTTGAGCGGTGCGAAGCGCTGGTTACCACGTCCGCCTCCACCGCGACCATCGAAGGTCCGATAAGTGCCGGCGCTGTGCCAGGTCATGCGGACGAACAGCCCTCCGTAGTGCCCCCAGTCGGCGGGCCACCAGTCCTGCGAATCGGTCATCAACGCCTGCAAGTCGCCCTTCAGCGCCTGGTAGTCGAGCTTCGCGAACTCCTTCGCATAATCAAAACCCTCGCCGAGCGGGTTCGAGGCGGGAGCTTCCTGGTGCAGGATCGCCAGGTTCAATTGTTCGGGCCACCAGTCGCGGTTGGTGGTGCCTTGGCCGGTCGTGTTGCTGCCGGTGTGCCCTGTGAATGGGCATTTTCCGTGTTCGCTCATCTTCTTTTCCTTCCGACGTATGCGACAAAATCCGTCGGACTCGGTTCGATCCGAGCCCGATTGCGTCCTGGGTCGCCCGGGTGCGGGCTGGGCCGGTTCGACGCGAGGTCCGGCGCCGCGCTTGGTTTGTGGGCCGTGCACGGGTTGCGAGGTGGATTTTTTGCCCTGGAATCGTTTCAGATGCTGAGGACGATTCTTGCATTCCAGATTGAATTTTGGGAGGAGATCTTCAGCTTGCTACGCGCTGTAGACTTTTTTGTAAGGAGTCTACAGCGCCTTGGTTCACTTGGAGTCGAACAGCGGCTGACCGGCCCTGCTGCTAGGCAGGGACCGCTAGGGTCGGAGTTGTTCGGTGGCTACCAGTTCTCGCCCAACAGCTCGAAGTATCCCTGCGTATGCGCGCAGGCGGGGCAGACCTTGGGAGCTTCGTCGGCTTCGTGGAGGTAGCCGCAGTTGATGCAGCGCCAGACCACCTTGCCGTCCTTCTTGAAGACCTTGCCTTCGGAGAGGTTCTTGAACAAGTCGCGGTAGCGCTTGCCGTGCTGCTTTTCCGCCACGGAGACCGCGTCCCAGAGCTTGGCGATGGCTTCGAAGCCTTCCTCGCGGGCGATGCGCGCGAACTCGGGGTAGTCGATCTGCCATTCGTGCTCTTCGCCCATCGCCGAGGCTTCCAGGTTCTCCAGCGTGGTGCCCACCTTGCCGGCGGGGAATGTGGCGGTGATTTCCAGGTCTCCACCCTTCAAAAAGGAGAAGAAGCGTTTGGCGTGTTCCTGTTCCTGGGCGGCGGTTTCGTCAAAAATTGCCGCGATCTGTTCCAAGCCTTCCTTGCGGGCCTTGCTTGCGAACATGTTGTAGCGGTTGCGGGCTTGCGATTCGCCGGCAAACGACATCAAAAGGTGTTTTTCGGTACGGGATCCCTTGAGCTCTGACATGGGCTGTTCCTCTGTGGAAAATGGGTGCAAATGCCATCCAGTGGCTTAGGCTTGGAAAGCTATTCCTACTCGCAGTGTCTGTGCGAGAAATAGGTCGATTTTTCCAGCTTCCCGGGAATGAAAAGAGCCTGGATGTTCAGCCCTTCGACCAGTGCGGGTCGAGCAAAAACCGCCTCAGGGGAACCTGCAGAATCCCGTCCTGGTGTGATTCATGGGCGTCCAACGAAAGCACGAACTTGGGGAAATTGTCGTCGATCGCCTCCAAGGACCTGAATTCGCGGTCGCGGGTCTTCGGATCCAGCAGCGTTGTGGCCACCTGTACGTACAGCCGTTTTCCGTCTTTCTCGGCGACGAAATCCACTTCGAATTCCCCGATACGGCCGATGCTCACGGAAAAGCCGCGACGCAAGAGCTCCAGGAACACCGTGTTCTCCAGGAGACCGGAAATGTCGCGGTCCCGGCTTCCGATGCGCGCAAACCGAAGACCGAGGTCCGCAAGGAAATATTTGGAAATCAGCTCCAGGTGCTTGCGGCCCTTGATGTCGTAGCGTTTCGCCTGGTAGATCGCGTATCCCGACTCCAACGCCCGGAGGTAGTTTTGAAGAGTCACGATCGAGATGTTCACGCGTTGCGATTTCAGGAATTCGCTCATGGATTTCGCGCTGGTGAACGCACCCACGTTGTCGTAAACGAAGTCGAGCACGGATTCCAGCGTTTTGGGATCCCGGATCGCGTTGCGTTCGATGACATCGCGCAGGAGCACGGAGTCCTGCACGGCTTGCAGGTATTGTAAGCGTGGTCGCTCCATCTCCGGCAATTCCCGGAGGCCTGGCAGTCCACCAAAGCGCAGGAAGGACTGAAACTCCTCGGGGGAGTCCGGTCTACCGCAAAATTGCAGGTGTTCCTGGTAGCCCAAAGGAAGGACATGGATTTCGACGTACCTACCTGCCAGCAGCGTGGCCAGTTCGCCGGACAGCAGGCGGGAATTCGACCCCGTCAAGTAGATGTCCCACCCCCTCCTTGAGGAGGCTGTTCACGGAACGCTCCCACTCTGGAATCTCCTGGACCTCATCGATCAGGATGGCCCGAGGGCCTTGAGGCGAGGCTCGTAGGCCATCCAAATACGTTTCAAACACCCCAGCCTGTCGGAAACCGGAGTTTTTCGAGAGCTCCATGTCGATCCAGTGGACGCTTGGCTCAGGATCTTGTTCTGCCAAAAGCTCGCGCACCTGCTGGAGAAGACAGCTCTTTCCACAACGACGAATGCCGGTGAGGACCTTGATCATGGGAGCCCCCACAAAGGGGGCGATCTGCTCGAGGTATTGCGGTCGGCGGATCATTTGAAAAAGTATACTAAAACCTTTTTCATATTTAGGTGCGATATTTTATCATGCTAAAACAAATCAGCGCCCACGAATCCGATCGTCGAAGGCGGCCAGAGCCACCTTCGCGCCGTCTCCCATCCCGATGATGATCTGCTTGAAGGGCGCCGTGGTCACGTCGCCAGCCGCGTAGATCCCGGCGCGCGAGGTGCGGCCGCGGTCGTCCACCACGATCTCGCCGGCACGGTTGGTCTCCAGCAGGTCCTTGAAGGCGCCGGAGTTGGGGGCCAGACCGATTTGCACGAAGACCCCGTCCAGTTCCTTCTCCTTGATCTCCTTGGAGACACGGTCTTCCCACTTGATGGATGTCACTTTCTGTCCGTCACCCACCACCTCCGTGGTGCGTGCAGACACCACCACGCTGGTGTTGGGCAGGCTCGCGAGCTTGCGCTGCAGCACGGCATCGGCCCGCAAGGTGTCGCCGAATTCCAGGAGCGTGACTTCCGAGCAGATGCCGGCCAGATCGATGGCCGCCTCCACGCCGGAATTGCCCCCGCCGATCACCGCCACGCGCCGGCCCTTGTAGAACGGCCCGTCGCAGTGCGGGCAGAAGGCCACGCCGCGTCCGATGTGTTCCTTCTCGCCGGGCACGCCGAGTTCGCGCCATTTCGCACCGGTGGCCAGGATCACTTGGCCCGCCACGGCCGTTTCTCCGCCCTTGAGGCGGAGTGTCTTGGTGGATTCCTCGTCCAGGATGGATTCCACGGTGCGGTTTTCCAGCACCACCACTCCCGCCGCATCCAGATGGGAGCGCAGGTCGGAGGCGAGCTTGGGGCCTTCGGTGTACGGGACGGAAATCAGGTTTTCGATGCCCAGCGTGTCCTGGACCTGACCGCCGATCCTTCCCGCCACGAGCCCCACCTTCAGTCCCTTGCGGACGCTGTAGATGGCCGCGGCCGCACCCGCCGGTCCGCCGCCCACCACCACGAGGTCGAATTCGTGGCGCGTCCCGGGCGCGTTTCCGACAGATTCTGACTTGCCCAGTTTTTCCTCGAGGGTATCCAGAAGTCCGGACAGATCGCTTTTGCCAACGTGCAGGAGGGTGTCGCCGGAAAAGACCGCGGGGACGCCTTGGATCTTCAGCCGTTCCACTTCGCTCTCGAACAAAGCTCCATCCCAGGTCTCGTGCTGGAAGTCGTCGTGCACGAGCGCCATCAAATTCAGTGCCTGGACCACGTCCGGGCAGTTGGTGCATTCCAGGCTCACGAAGGTCCGCAGGCGAACGGGTCCCCGCAAAGCCTTGATGCGGGCCTGGATGCCATCGTCCGGGATCTTTCCCTTGCCGTCGGCGTTGAGGATCGCCAGCACCAAGGAAGTGAACTCGTGGCCGCCGGGAATGGCCCGGAACACGATGCCGGTGGGGGAGCCGTCGCGGTGGATGGCAAAGCGAGGCGTGGGGGACGGATGGCCGGATTCCACCCAATCGATCTGGTCGGACGCGGAGGCCACGCCCTGCAACATTTCACGCAACTCCTCTTGTTGGGCGTGCTCGCCCGGTGCCTGGACCAGGGTGAGTCGCGACTGGATGGGTTGGAAGAGAGTGCGGAGTTGTTCGAGGAGGTCTTGGTCGAGCATGGCGTTGTTCCTTCTGGAGGCGATGAGGGTCCGGCAGGACCCCGTGATTGGTGCCTGAAGAAGATGGCTTCGCCACCAGGGAAACCCCAATCGCATCGTCCGATTCCACCGATCGATACAATCGATGGACCACCTGGTACGCGTAGAGAATGAGACTCTGTATATTCCTGGCCAAAGGAGTCCCACCCATGACCGCCACACCCAACGCCTCTTTCCTTCGCTTTCTTCCCGCCATCGGCCGATGGCTCCTGGGCTTGCCCCTGGTCGTGTTCGGGGCGATGGGCTTGTTCCATCCCATGGCACCACCGCCGGATCTGGCGCCCCAGGCCAAGGCATTCAGTCTGGCGCTCGCCCAGACCGGCTACATGATGCCCATGATCGGAGTCGTGCTCCTGGTGGGAGGATTCCTCCTGGTGATCAACCGCTTCGTGCCGGTCGCGCTTCTCCTGTTGGCGCCGTTTTTTGTCAACAGCGTCCTCTTCCACGTCGTGCTTGAGCACACCGGTATCGCGCCGGCCGCGGTGTTCAGCGCTTTGTTGCTTTCCCTGGCATGGGCCTACCGAGGCGTATTCGCCGGCGTTCTGCAAGCCAAGAACGTTCCTGGACCTCGCTGAACACACGATCACCACCGGAGAGTCGAGAATGGCCAAAGTCAGCACCTATCTGAATTTCAAGAACCAGACGGAAGAAGCCTTCCGCTACTACGCAAAGGTCTTCGGGACCGAGCTGGGCCACCTCAGCCGCTTCAAGGACATTCCGGCAGGTCCGGATTCGCCGCCCATTCCTCCTGGGGTGGGCGATCTCGTGATGCACGCCGACGTCGCGATCCTGGCTGGGCATGTGTTGATGGGAACGGATGCGCCCGAGGCGATGGGATTCCAGGTGGTCCAGGGCAACAACGTCTACATCATGCTGGAACCGGACACGCGCGAACAGACCTTGGCGTTGTTCACCGCCCTCTCCGAAGGCGGCAAGGTGGAGCAACCCCTGCAGGACACGTTCTGGGGCGCCTACTACGGCAGCGCCAAGGACAAGTTCGGGGTCCAGTGGATGTTCAACTGCATGGCCAAGGGCTGATCCGCGGGCGATCTCCAAACTCCCTCTGCGGAAGGGTTCCAGCATTGTAGCTTGAAGCGATCTCGTTTCGCGCCCAAGTAGCAACACGGCGCAGGAAGTGAATTCCCGATGAAGATCGCCATGTTCAGCGCGAAGCCATGGGTCCACCAGGCCTTCGAGCCTTTGTCTTCCTCGTTCCAAGCTGAAATCACCTGGCTGGATCCGCGACTGGAGCCGGCCACGGCGTCCCTAGCTGCCGGGCACGAGGCCGTATGTGCCTTCGTCAACGACCAGATGGACGCTGCGGTGATCCAACGATTGAAGGAAATCGGAGTGCGCCTCATCGCGCTTCGCTGCGCGGGTTTCAACAACGTGGATCTCAAGGCGGCATCGGGCGCGGGAATGGGTGTGGTGCGCGTGCCCGCCTATTCGCCGTATTCCGTCGCCGAACACGCCTTGGGCATGATGATGTGCTTGAATCGACGTTTTCACCGATCTTGGGCGCGGGTGCTGGAAGGAAACTTCGCCCTGGATGGCCTGTTGGGTTTCGACATGCACGGGAAGACCGTGGGAGTGGTGGGCACCGGAAAGATTGGACAGATTCTGTGCAAGATTCTGGCTGGGTTCGGATGCCGGATCCTGGCCTACGACACGGTTCCCAACGAAGCTCTGGCGGCCTCCGGGGTGCAGTATGTGGACCTTGCGACCCTCTACGGGCTGAGCGACATCATCAGCCTGCATTGTCCGCTCACTCCGCAGACCCGCCACATGATCGATGGGAAGGCGCTCGAGGGAATGAAGAAGGGGGTGATGATCATCAATACCAGCCGGGGTCCTCTGATCGACACGGGTGCGGTGATCGGTGCGCTCAAGTCCGGGAAGATCGGCTTTTTGGGATTGGACGTGTACGAGGAGGAACAGGGGCTGTTCTTCGAGGATCTGTCGGAACAAGTGATCCAAGACGACGTGTTCGTGCGCTTGCAGACCTTCCCCAACGTCCTGATCACCGCCCACCAGGCGTTCTTCACGAAGGAGGCGGTGGAAAACATCGCCCAGACCACCCTGGAAAATATCCGGGAATTCCTGTTGACGGGAGTCTGCAAGAACAGCGTCGCCCTTTGATGGAAAGGCGTCTTCGTCCGGGTTCCCGATGATCGATCCGTAGGGACCGAAGACGAAGCGCGCGGCCAGATTCTAGACTTCCTCCCTACCAGTCCGAAGCCAGGCGTTTCGCTTGGCTCGAAGCCTTTCCGAGGAACCCACATGGCCGCCGACAAGACTCCCGAAAAGTTCGTGTTCTACATGCACCGCATGAGCAAGGAGTACACCTCCAACAAGACGGTGCTGCGCGACATTTCGCTTTCGTTCTACTACGGCGCGAAGATCGGGATCATCGGCTCCAACGGCTCGGGCAAGTCCACCCTGCTGCGCATCATGGCGGGCATCGACAAGAACTATACCGGAGAGGCTTGGATCGAGCCGGGTCGCACGGCGGGGTATCTCCCGCAGGAGCCGGTGTTGGAGGCGGACCTCACGGTCAAGGAAAACATCATGAAGGCCGTGGCCAAAGGCCAAGCCATCATGGACCGGTACAACGAGATCTCCATGGCTTTCGCAGAGCCCATGGACGACGACAAGATGAACAAGCTCCTGGAAGAACAGGCCCGCTTGCAGGACGTGATCGACGCCCAGGACCTGTGGAGCCTGGATCGCCACGTGGAAATCGCCATGGACGCGCTGCGGTGCCCGCCCGGCGATTGGCCCGTCACCAATTTGTCCGGTGGCGAAAAACGTCGCGTGGCCCTCTGCCGTCTGCTTTTGGAGCAGCCGGACCTGTTGTTGCTGGACGAACCCACCAACCACCTGGATGCGGAATCTGTCGCCTGGCTGGAGCGCCACCTCAAGGAGTACAAGGGCTCCGTGATCCTGGTCACCCACGATCGCTACTTCCTGGACAACGTGACCGGATGGATCCTGGAACTGGACCACGGCAAGGGCATCCCCTGGCAGGGCAACTACGCCGAGTGGCTGGACCAGAAGCTCGACAAGATGAAGAACGAGGAGAAGGGCGAGACCGATCGCCAGAAACGCTTGGCTCGCGAACAGGAGTGGGTCAAGGCCTCCCCCAAGGCCCGCCAGGCCAAGAGCAAGGCGCGTCTGAAGGCCTACGACGAACTGTTGGCCCAGGAAAAGAAAGACACGATGAAGTCGGCCCAGATCCAGATCGCCAACGGCAAGCGACTGGGCGACGTGGTGATCGACGCCAACGGGATCGGCAAATCCTACGGAGAGAAGTGCCTGTACGAGAACCTCTCCTTCCAGCTGCCTCGGTCGGGAATTGTCGGGGTCATCGGGCCCAACGGCGCGGGCAAGACCACCTTGTTCCGCATGATCCTGGGCCAGGAGACACCGGACGCGGGAAGCTTCAAGATGGGCGAGACGGTGGAGATCATCTCCATGGAGCAGGGACGCGAATCGCTGGACGATTCCAAGTCCGTGTTCGAAGCCATCACGGGTGGCAACGAAGAGATCAAGGTGGGTGATCGCAAGATGAACGCGCGCGCCTACTGCGGACTGTTCAACTTCATGGGGCCCGACCAGCAAAAACTCCTGAGCCAGCTGTCCGGCGGCATGCGAAATCGCGTGCTGATGGCCAAAAACCTCCAGCACGCGGGCAATCTCCTGCTTCTGGACGAACCCACCAACGACCTGGACATCGAGACGCTCCAGGCCTTGGAACAGGCCATCCTGGGCTTCGCCGGCTGCGCGGTGGTGATCTCCCACGACCGTTGGTTCCTGGACCGCATCGCCACCCACATCCTGGCCTTCGAGGGTGATTCCAAGGTGGTTTGGTTCGAGGGCAACTGGACAGATTATGAAGCCGATTACCGAAAGCGTGCCGGAATCGACGCAGACAACCCAAAGCCCATCAAGTACAAGACACTGAAGCGCTGAGGAGCATCGCCCCTGGGCTCCGGCTCGTCCTAGACCCCGGGGCCTGCTCCGTTCACTCGATGGAAAGTTTCCCGGGCGGATTGGAGAGGGGCGCCACATCCACCCCCGATCGGAAAGTGGCGATCTGGGTAATCCGGAGTCCAGCGCCGACTCCGATTTCGGCGGTTGCCCAATCCCTTCGATCGGGAATGGAAAGAGCGACCGAAAGGCGACGGATTCCGTCCACTCCGAGTTGAAGCGTATCGTTGCGAAATGACACAGCGAAAGCGTGGAAGCTCGAGCCATTCATGAGATCGATGATGGTGTCCACTCCCGGAGCGGAGAATCGATAACCCAACGGGACGGATTCGAGTTCGATTCCTGGCTTGCCGTCGGGGCCGGTCCACCGAAACGCCTTCCCTGTCCGACCGGGCGCCGCGACATGGAGGAACAGTCCGAACTCTCCCTGCCGAGGCAGTTTCGATGAGTCAAGAGCGAGTCTCGCGGCGGACCCGAACGTGGACATGTACCATCCCTGTGCACCATCAAACCCCACGCTGTCAGGTGTTGTCAACGTGAGTGCTGGCCCACCCATCAGGTCGGGGAGGGCGCGCAGTTTGCCTTCTTGCACGTCCCTCGATACCGACCAAGCTCCGGTCGCACCGGACTTGCCGAGGAATTCGGCCACCGGCGCGCTTCCCCAGACTCGACGGCGCGAGACCCAGGTTCCCTTGGTCCCGGACTGGATCCAGGATCGCCTGGAGCCGTCGCCGCGCTCCCACGCGACCATCTCTGGAATGGCAGATCCATCCGCTCCGAACCACTCTTCGGGGAACGTGTCCAATGAACCTCCCGGGAGATCGACCAATAGCGGCATGCCCAAGGTGCCATCCCAACGTGCGTTCCTTCCGTTGCGGAACCAGGCGCTTTGCCTCCCGGGAACCTGGAACAGGCTGTCGCGCATTCCTGACTCCAATTCGAACCGCCAATTCGAGCCCGTGCCATCTTCCACCGAATAGCCCCCGTAAGGGAGGGAGTCAAATCGCGCACAAGCATCCCCTCCGACCCGGCCACTCCACCCGGTGCCCTTCAGGGAGACGATCGTGCCGGATGCTCCCGGCTCGGGGCAGATGGTGACAAAAGATGTCCTGCGGAGGGTCGTGACGGGAAGGGTCATGTCTGAACCCTGGAGTTTGAAATCGAATTTGGCCCCCGTTCCCGTGCCAAAGGCGACCAGTGTCCATTCTCCGTTCTCCAGGCGGAAGACCACCCGCCCGGAATCATCCGTGCGCGCATGGCGGAATTCTCTGCCGTTGGAGCCGGAAAGGCGTGCTTCGACCAGGGCGTCGGTTTCTGGCTTTCCCTCCGCCGACACGAAGCGGGCGGTGACGGCGCTTCCGGTTTCGGTCCCGGTGCCTCCGGCGCTTCGGTCGTCGTCGCAGCAACACAGACCCATCAACAGGGGAATCAAGACCAAGGATGCGCGGTTCATCGCCCTTCCTCTGGATTGGCGGGGAACGATCTAGGGACCACTTGGATGCCGACATGACACACGATTTCAGGTTCTCTCATTCCGGAAACGAGAGACAGGAGCTTGGTTCGGAATTCGCGAACCGCCTCCACCAGGGCGGGGTAGCCATCCAGGGGGACGGAAACCGTCACCGCCGAGATGTCCCGCTGGCGACCCGGGACGGCCTCGATCGCGTCGGCGGACAAAAGCAGGGATTGCCGGTGGAAATGACGGAGTACGGAAGGATCCACCGATTGTCCATCCCGGACGAACGGTTCGCACTGGCGCCAGATCCCCGCGGGGTCCTTGGCGGCCAAACCGAGCTCCGCCAGAAGCGACATCGATTCCCGCACGCGCTTGGCCGAAACCTTGGGTCGCAGCAGTTCGCCCATTCGCTCCCATTCGTCTCGGAAGTTTCCGCATGCGACGAGTTCTCGCAAGGCGATGGTCTCCCAGCGCTCCCAGTACCGCGATTGATGAGATTCCAGCGGAGAGGGGCAGACGCCCCGCAAGGCGACCATTTTCTGGAAGCAGACCTGGGCTTCCTTGTGATCCTTCGATTTCGCGTAGTGGACCATCTGTCGGAAGTATTCCGCCTCGTCGCCGGAAAGTCCCACCAGATCGCACATGGCTTGGATCCGGGAATGGGAAAGGTGCCGTTCGCCCACGAGAATCTTGGAAACGAGGGTCTGGTCCATGTTCAATTGCATGGCCATCCACCGGGACGACACCACGAGTGGGCGAGCGATGCGCGCCCGCGCCAGCCAATCCCGCAACCAGAGGCGGTAATCCATGTACCAAAAAATGGGCTTTCCCGAGCCTGCTTCCCGCATATCTCCAATGTGCATCTCTCTGGTCCTTCGCATCGCGGGTCGCCTTCGCATGCGCGCCGACATTTTGTCGACAGGCTTTGCTCCGAGCGGGTTTCTATTTCCAGGTTCGGGCGGCATCCTTGATCCAGCCGGAGGAGATCTCCGGAAAAGCCCCCCTCGGTACAGGAGATGTCCATGAAACCCATAATTTCCCGCTTGGCGATCGCTTGCCTATCGCTCGCGAGCCTCCTTTGGTCCGGTTCGGAGGACTGGCGAAACAACCCGGTCAGCTACGGAAGCGTGGTCTGGGATGGTTCGCGATTCCTCCTCACCTCCAGCGTGGGGCTCTTCGCCTCCACGGATGCGAACACCTGGGATCGCATCCATCGCCCGCGACCGGAGTTGGCCTTCGGAGGATTCGATCTGCGCGAGCTGGCGTCCAATGGATCCAGGACCGTGGGGATCGGGCCTTACACGGCGGCATACATCCAGGGGGATGCAGTGGTCCCGGCGTTCTCGATCGATTCGGCGGGACTGGTCATGCAGCTGGTGACCTGGACCGGGAAGGAATTCCTGGCGGTCGGATACGATGCGGGTTTCGATGAGGGCTGGAGCCTGCACTCGAAGGACGGCAGGATCTGGGTTCCGCAACCGATGAACAGATTGTTCGAGACGAGCCTCATGGAGCTTGTCCCGGGCGACTCCGGTGTGCTCCTCCGCACGACCGACAGCGTCTACCGTTCCGTGGATGGAAACACCTGGGAATGGGTGCCGTTTAGGGCGAAGGCGTACGATGTCGATTGGGATGGAAGCCGGTACTACGTGGCAGGTGACGATGGGCTCCTGGCCTATTCAGTGGATGGCAAAAACTGGCGAGAAGATCCCGCCATCGGAAAATCGATGTTGGGGATTTCGACGTCGGCGCACGGAGACCCGCTGGTGATCGACACCCTGGTCGCCATGATGCCGATCCTCGGTGTGGCTTGGACCAACGGATCGATGAAGGTGTTGACGGCCAACGACATCCGGACCTACGACGACTTCGGATCCGCCCGGATCCTGCGCAGATTCGGCAGCAATGTCCTTTCGGAGGGCATCTGGCCTTTCCCCTGGACCAAGGCGGGTTCCAGGATCTTCCACTTCCACCACGATTCCATCTGGTCGACATCTGAGGGAGTCGATGAACGGCTTGGCCGGATCGACACCTCCACCGTGCCCTCGACTCCCGGAGAGCCCATGGCGCTGGAAGGAACGGTGCTCAACATGGACGGCAGCCCTCGCCAGGGAGTTGTCGTCTCGATCCGGGGGCGCAATCTCTCCGCCACCACGGGCTCCGATGGGCGCTGGTCGATGGCTGCGCCCATGGCTGTGCGCCCTCGTGCCGGAGCTTCCACCCCCAGGTCCTCCGGCTTGGTCTTCGATCGCGGACGACTTGGCATGGTCTTCGGAGGAACCGATGCGTTGGGTCGCAAGCGCTCGAGCCCGGCAACGCATCCGATTCCGGCGACCTTCGATCGGAAGGCGATGGCCTCGCGCGAGGTGACCTCCTGGGTGGACACCGTCGAATATTCCTGGAAGGGGAAGATCTTCCTGCGGGACACCATCCATGGGGTCGAAAGAACCGAGCCGATGGTCCGGAGATTCGATTCCACCGTGAATCCCAACATCTTCCACGGGTACCTCCACGACAAGCGCGATGGCAGGATCTACCGGACCATCCGGTTCGGGATGCAGGAATGGATGGCGGAAAACCTCGACTTCCTGGTGGACAGTTCCTGGTACGGAGGCGTCTACCATCCGGGCCCCAACGTCTATTACCATCCGGATTCGGCGCGACGGTACGGCCTGGAGTACACTTGGTCCTCCGCCATGGGCCTGGATCCCCGCTTCACCACCAAGGCGTGGGAACCGGCGTACCGATTCATGCAGGGTGTCTGCCCAGAGGGATGGATCCTTCCCGAAAGCCTCGATTGGCTGAAGGTCGCCGAGAAGTTGGATCCCGCCCAAGCGGGAGCCGAGCTCAGGCAGGCTTCCGGCTGGCCCGACGGGCGGAACGGGATCGATCTCTGGGGCTTCCATGTGCAGCCGCGGATCGGCTATGTGGGTCTGGCCGGACTCCAGGTAGGTCCGGTCTACAAGTCCTTGTACTGGACAGCCGATCAAAGCGGCGACTCGCAAAGCGAGGTCGTGGATCTGGCTTCGATGACTAGACCGGAAGCCTATGTCATCCGGTCCAAAGACAGGGATTACAGGTACTCCGTGCGGTGCATCCGCGAATAGCCAAGCGAAGGCTCCCAGTGGTGCTGGCCGCTTGACGTTGAGCATTCCGCTGAAGCGGTGAAAGGCAACGCCGAGGTCGGATCGGGTGATCGAATCCGGCCCACGTCGGTCCCGGGGTTGGGCGGGAAGGCGCGGAGTTTGGCGATGGTTGGTTTGCCTCGCGTTCTTTCCTTCACGCCCAGTCCCTGATTCGCTCAGGATTTCGTCAGGTCAAAGAGTCCGCGGAAGGTGGGGTCGTCCAGGATCCCTGCCATCAACGCGTCGGCGCCGACAGCAGGCTCCTTGTAGGGGTGCTCCTTGTAGATCTGGTTGTAGAGGCGGTCCCTGGCCAGCAGGACTTCCTCCATGCGCGATTGCACGACGCCGTGGATCTTGCTGTACTTTCCGGAGTGCCACTTGCGGTTGTCGGGATTCACCCAGCCTTTGGCGATGAATCCCTTGGTCTTCTTAGGGCATCGACAAGGATTGTCCAGGTTCACCAAGCCGCACCTTCGGTGCATCCATTCGTGGAGATCCCGGCGTGCTCTGGACAGCCTTTGACGGAAATTGTCTGGTGTGATTTCCAGAGCCTCGGCCGCCAGGACATGACCGATCTCGAACACATCCCCCACGATGTAGACCAACCTCTGCTCTCGATCCAGGCACATGATCATCCCGGCGGTGCAGGAAACCAACGATTCCTGGACATCGAGGGCCAAGGCCTTCTCCTCGTGTTCATCCAGGTCCTGCGAAGGGACGCTCTCGATGAGGTCGTAGAAAACCGGAAACCCGGTGATGTTCTTTTCGTAGGCGTTTTGCTTGGCGTTGAGGAAATGGTGGAAAGTGATCCGGTAGAGCCAGGTGCGGAAGGCCGCTTTCGATTCGTCGTAGGTCGACAGCCGGGAAAGGGTCTTCAGCAGGACTTCCTGCGTGGCGTCCTGGGCCTCCTCGATGTTGTTGAAGAACTTCAAGGCCACGTTGTAGATGAAGGTCCTGTGCCGTTCCAGCAGAGCCTCCAGGGCCTTTCGGTCCCCTTCCAGGGACCGGGCGATCAAACGCGTGTCGTCGTCCATCGGGACCTCCTCGTGTTCGGGGTACCCCCGGGAGCCGGCTCCCGGGAGGTGGATTCAAATGCTTCGCGCGAAAGATGTCAAAATCTCCGCGACTTCCCTGGGGCGATCTTCCTGCAGGAAGTGTCCG
Organism: Fibrobacterota bacterium; assembly: GCA_016699655.1. Lineage (GTDB taxonomy): Bacteria > Fibrobacterota > Fibrobacteria > UBA5070 > UBA5070 > UBA5070. Next base: position 4,891,485 of record CP064986.1, on the reverse strand, counting down.
GCATCCAGCTGGAAACGCCTGGATGGGGGAATTCCCAGGTCGTGCGCGAACTGGTCGGAGATCTTCGCGGCATCGAGCACCTTGTCGTGGCGACCCCAGATTGTCGCGGCCGGAATGGAGAGCCGCTTCAAGGCGGCCTGGTAGCGCTCGAATTGCTGGTACCACCAGGGGAAGGCGCGAGCGAAGGCGAGGAAGGCGTGGGTGGTTCCTTCTGACAAGGGTCTCCAATGTCCTTCCACCACCTCGGGGGTGAGGGGCTCCCGGCAGCGGGTCATCTGGCGCAGCAGGGAGCGCACTTGGGAAGGGCCGGTGAGGCTGTTTCGCATCAGGAAGGCCATCACGGGCCCCATCGGCCCACGGGCGATCCTCATCATGGCGGGGGGACGGAATCCGTCCACGTAGGCGGTCGTGTTCATGATCACCAGACCGCGCAGGACCTGGGGGGAACGGTCGGCGATCTCCCAGGTCCAAGGGCCGCCCAGATCGTGCACGACCTGGGTCCAACGGGGGATGCCCAGATGGGTCATCAGGGCCAGGAGGCGATCGGCTTGCGAGGAGAACGCGTAGGCCGATGGGTCGCTCGGCTTGGCGCTGGCTCCGAATCCGAGCATGTCGGGGACCACCACGCGCAGGCCTTCCCGGGCGAGGACAGGCGCGATGTTCCGATACAGCCAGGAGGAAGTGGGCATCCCGTGCAGGAGCACGATCGGCTCTCCGTCGCGGGGCCCCAGATCGAGATAGGCGATGCGTTCCTGGGCGGAGCCGAACCAGGAAAGACGCGAGCGGTGTTCGTCGATCGTGGTGGGTGCGCTTTGCAGGCCCCAAGTGGATCCGGGCTGGATCCCCTGAAGGTTCGGGCGGGCAGGGGTGGAGCTGTCGCGATCGGACTGGACCGCGACGGGGTGGGGTCGGCTGGCGGCGATGAAGTTGTTGTGCGGCGACATGGGTGGCTCCAGGTAGATTGAATAGGTTGGAATCCGCGATTCCCCGATCGGGGTGGATTCTTCCCTGATACCAGGTGCGTAGCGAGGTGTGACAACTCGGGAGTGAAATTTCGACCATACCCAGGTGGAACGCCTCGAATTTGAGGATCCGATGATCTGTATCCACCCTTCCCTTTTCCGGACTGGACAGGATGGTCAAATTTCGTCTAGGTTGGGGGTGGAGGAGGCACGCGCAAATGACGAAACTCGACAAGATCCATCTCGCCTGGGGCCTTCTGTTCGTGGGTGTGTTTTTGTGGTCCGGCACCCACATGAAGGCTGGATTCCCGGAGCTCTACCACGGCGATGACACCGTCCGGATGCTCTACCGTTCGGCGCACATCTACATCCTGTTTTCCGCCCTGTTGAACTTGGCGCTGGCCGGGAGCGGCGACGACTTGTCGAGAGGGGTCCGCGGTTGGATCCAGGGAATCTCCTCGCTGGCCCTGATGGGCGCGAGCGTCCTGATTCTGGTGGAGTTTCTCAAAGTATCGCAGCAGGTGGAGCTGCACCGACCATTGGTGTTCTGGGGAGTGGTGCTTTCCCTGGTGGCCACGGTGTTCAAGCTGGGAGCGCGACTGGTCACGCCGCGGGCAGTGCGGCGGTAACTCGGCTCAGCCCTTCGGGCGGGCAATTTCCGCGATGCGCGCTCCCGTGGCGCGCAAGTAGTCCGCAGGTGCGATCTCGATCTGCAAGCCCCTCATGCCGGCGGAAACGCAAACTTTGTCCCACAGCTCGAAGGTCTCGTCCACCCACACCGGGAAGGCTTTTTTCAGGCCCAGTGCCGTGACCCCACCGCGGACATATCCTGTCAACGGTTGCACGTCCTTCAGGGCGATCATTTCCACCTTGCGATCGCCCGTGGCTTTGGCCATGGCCTTGGGGTCCAGCTCCCAGTTTCCCGGCACCACCGCCACCGCGTGGCCGTGACGATCGCCATGGACCACTAGGGTCTTGTAGACCTGTTCGGGTGGATATCCCACCTTCGCGGCCACGGTCTCGGCGGAGAGGTCTTCCGGATCCACCTCGTATTCGCGAAGCGAAAAAGGGATTCCCATGGCTTCCAGGATGCGGCAGGCGTTGGTCTTGGACACGGTCGGGAAATCTAGGTCGATCCAGACGGGTCGATCAAGGCGACGGACTGCCTCCGTCCAGGTCCAGGTGTCGACCTTTGTCGGTCACTGCTTCCAGCCCACTGAAACGCCGGTTCAGGACCAGTCGCGTTGGAGGGGTGGACCGAACCGCTTTCGCGCGAACACCCGAAGACTTGGGAGTGGAGTGGAAATCGAAATGCACAAGGTCGCAAGCCGGCCGCGGGTCGGCGGGAAGGCTTGCGGCCACCGTGTTTTCCGATGCAATGCAGATATTGGAATCCACGTCCATCTTGGTGTCGCACCACGGCTTGGAATGGGCTGCCGGGGTGAGGTCGGTGGGAACGTGGGGGAATGTGCGTTTCACCTCGGCGATGTACTCGGTCAGGCTGTCGTTGGTGCCGCGCCAGAACGTGTTGCCGCGAAACGTCCCGTGCACGCCTTTCTGGTCCACGAACGATCCCACGTAGCTGAAGTACGATGTGCCGCCCTTCCTGCCGGTGGAATCCCCCAGGAAGACATTTCCTGTCACGTTTGTGTATCGGGTACCTTCCTTGATGTCGATGGGCTCGGCCGCGATGTCCCGGAAGTAGTTGCAGGTCACCGTGGTGTGCTCCACCCGCCAATCGAAGCCGCCAAAGCCTTCGGAGATGGCCTTTTCGCCCCAGAAGGGAGCGGTTGTGGAGGTTTGTGGCACATCCGCCGCGCCCCAGCGCGCCTGGTCGGTGCCGATGTAGAGTCCCTCGCCGTAGTTGGGTGTTTCGTTCCCTGAATTCTGGAAGTCCGTGCGGTTGATCGTGAGATGGCCGCTGCTGTCCCGGACATGGAGGAGCTCGGCACCAGAGTTTCGCAACTGGCAATCTTCCACCAGTCCCCAGGAAGCATGATCGAACACCAGGGCCTTGTCGCCGGTCTGGAGGATCAGGTTCTTGAGGATCACGTGGTCACCAGTCACGTGCACGGTGTATCCGGTGGAGGTGGTATCTCCCCGGAGCGTGGGCGGGTTCGATGCGTCGGCTGCCACCACCACGATGGGGTGTTCCGCCGTGCCGTCGTTTCCGATCCAGAAATATCCTCTGCCCGTCGGGAGATTCCCCGGGTCGCCGCTTTTTGTCAAGTCGCCGGTGTAGGTTCCCGCAGCGACGAGGATCGTGTCACCGGCGACGGCGTCGCGCATGGCCGTCATCAGGGTGGCGGCGGATTGCACGGGGATCTGCCGGGCCCAGAGGGACGTCGCGAAGAGCATGAGGATGGAAACACCCGGTGCGTGGGACCTGCAAGTGGTCTTGGAGAACGATCGGATCAGAAGACCAGCCAGTGACGCATTTGAACCCATGACGCCGATTGTAGCATCTGGCAGGGGCGGCTCAAAGATGTCCCAGACACGTCGGGGGAGCGGGGAAGAGGCTTACTTCACCACCACGAGTCGCAGGCCCGAAGGAGTGGGAATCGCGTGGAGTCCAGGAAGAAGCCCAGACCCGATGGGGTATGGTCTGCCTGTTGAAGGTTCGTAGGCATGGGAGGATACGGGAATCCGTGGAGCCTGTGTCCAGGACCGGACCGGGGAGGAAGCCTTGCCCTTGAGATAAAGCGAATCGCGAGACTTCCGCTCGGCCATGAGCATCCAGCGTATGACCGCATCTGCCCGGTCATAGGCATCAGCAACCCGAAAGGTCTGCGAGGCGGGGATTTCCTCAGTTGGACCAAGGGGCCGATAGGAATACCCCCAGTCCACCTTCGTTGTCGAGTCCAGTTTCGTTTGAAGAACGAGCCCCAGATCGGCCATCGCTGATTCTGGATAGAGTGGATCGAACTTGGTGGGGCGCAAGGTGGTCAGGACCGGTAAGCCGATCGGGGATTCCCTGCCGTTGAGATAGACGGTGTCCACCCACCGGACCCATTGGAGCGCTGTGTCGATGCGGCTCCAGCGCCAGCGGACTTCGAAGCGTCCGTGGTCGGCATTCACGGGAGCCTTGGGATCGACCACGATGGAGTCTGCCCAAAGCGCCCAATCGTGGTTTTTCAAATGAAGCCGGACCATCCGAGAATCGGGCGAGGGAAGAGTGACGGTGGGACTCGAGCATCTGACCATGACTCCCGATGCGTCCGTCCCAAGTTGTTGGGAGGTGACCTGGGCGATCACGATCTGTCCTGCTCTTCCGGAGAAGGGTTGGATGGCAGCGCTGGGATCCACCCCATTTGTGTTCAGTGTGTACCTGTAGCCTGGGCAAAGGTAGGAACACCCTTCCCATCGAGCGGAAATGGTGTCGCCATCGATGATGATACTGGAATCCAGCGATTGCCATGTGCTCCCGCGAATGGGAAATGCCGCGAAGAGAAGGGAAGTGAAGATGGCGAGCATGGATGGTCTCCTGCGTGGGTTGGATCTCACCTGGAATCAAACTATTGTCAGATTGAAAAATCCGGTGACGGAAACGGAATGGGGCATCTTGTTTTTTCGCCCAAACCGGATTCATCGTCTCAGGATTCCATTTGAAGGAAAGGCGGAAACTCCGATGTCTAGAATGCTCTGGATGCCCTTGCTTGCGGCGATAACGATTCTAATCGGATGCGGCGATGAGGATTCTTCGATCGGTCCAGCCAGTGCCAGCACCTCCCCGTCTTCGGGTGGGCGTCGGGACATTACCAAGGCCATGCTGGCTTCGTGTCCGGAGATGCCGGCCGCTCGATTGTCCGGAGACATCGGGACCACCACGGGCGTTCCGGTGGGGCAAACTTCGGCTGCATTCACCGTGGATTACGGATTCTTCGATACCACCGGACGTTTTTTGGTAGGTGGGAGGCAGCAGATCCAGGATCCGGCGATGGCCTCCAGGTACCTGATCTTCAATGGCAAGGATGCGGCGGGCAACAGCCTCCCCACCGGCCACTACCTGGTCTTCCTGGAGATCCTGGATGCAGACGGAGCGATGTACAACAGGCGTAGCTACTGCATCGGCTACGTCGGAAAATCCGCCCTCTGAGACGGAAAACGGCTCCCTGGCATCGATGCGATCCAGCCCCAGCGACCATCGTTACGTGAACACGAAATCGGCGGCTTCCTCGGGGAGCGTTGCCACAACGCATCGTCCGGTCCTTTCCTGGAATCTGTTTGACTAGCTTTGTCAAATCATCGTCCAGTGCTAGAATTCCCATCGAAGTCGAGGATTTATGATCCGAATTGCCAAAGCTCTGGGAGCTCTCCTTTTTCTCGTGTTGTTGGGCTGTCGCCAAAACGAGACTCCTACCCAAGCCTTGCCCGCGGAGACGGGTGGCGTAGCGGTTTCTGTCGAACTTGGTCGACCAGGAGTCCTTGCCAGAACTGCCGTGATGATCCCGCAGAAGGTGGTCCTTGGTTTGTCCGCACCGGGAGAACCGACGCGGTCGGACACGCTGGTCATCGTCGGAGGTCTGCTTGTATTGAACAAGGCCTACACCCTGGTTTCTGGCAAGGAATGGACGTTGTCGGCGCAAGGCTTCGATCAACGCGACAGCATGTTGTATCAGGGAAGCGCCAAATTCCGGGTCGTTCCGGGTGGTACCGTTTCCCTGAAGCTTTCGTTGGATCCCCGGCATTCGACTCTCCGCTTGCGAGTCCCGCTGCGCAGCGGGACTCGTCGAATCCAGCTTTCGGTGGATGGCGCGAGTTGGAAGGATACCACCCTGTCGCAAGCCGTGGATGGAGACACCGTTCAGCTCGAATCGGATTACCTTGCCGCTTCCGTGCAGGGAATCTCGCATCGGATCGGGTTGCGGTTGCTGGGGCCGTTGCGTGGTGCGGAAACCTCGCTGTACGAGGGGGACACCACCATCGTGGCGATTTCAGGACGGGATCTGTCCGCCGCATTTTCCGTATGGTGGGTGGCACCGCTCGCACCTGTGGATGGAAGGCTCTACTTCGTGGTTGGCTTGGGAGCGGTGGGGAGCCTGCAGGTTCTGGCGGGGTATGCTGGATGGAGCGGGGACGTGCAAACGATGATCGATCCGCGTGACGGTGCAAGTTACCGGACAAGGGATTTTGGTGGAAAGGTCTGGATGCTGGATAATCTCGGCTCCACCTGTGCGGGTTGCGATTCCGGCGGGACGCGGTTTTCTGCTGCCCGGCTTTCGCAGGCGTGTCCTGCGGGTTGGCGGCTTCCGGATACGGGGGAGTGGCACGACCTGGTCCGATTCGCCGCCCGAGGCGCATCGGATTCCGTCGGCATCGGCTGGTTGAAGAATAAGTCGGGCTGGTACCAGTGGTGGGAGATCGAACCTACGCAATATGCCAATGGGCTCGATGCCTGGGGGTTCCACCTGGTTCCCCTCCAGGTATACATCTGGAACATGGGATCCTCAGGACACCCCCTTCACGTGAATCTTTCCACGGGAAGAAGCGTGTCGGAAATGTGGACTTCCACGGTGGATTCCACCGGAGAAAATCTTGGGGCGATCTTCACTTTCGATGACCTTGTCCTTGGAAGGGTTTTCATGGCCAACCAATCCTTGCAATGGACCATTTCCCAAGGAGCAGTGCGATGCGTTTCCAACTGATCACTGGGGTTTTCGCGGTGGGATTGTTGAGCTGCAACTCCACTCCCGTCGAGGTCCCGCCCACCGAACAAAACGGTACGGTGAGTTTCCGCATCGAAGCGACAGGGAGTTCGCAGGAGTCGCCCGCTGCCTCATCCCTCCCCTTGCAACTCGAACTGGTCTTGACGTCGGGTTCGGATACCGTGCGTAGTTCGCATTCCGGAGGAGCCTGGACGGAAGACTTTTCCCTGCACCCCGGGCCCTGGAAGGCCAAGATCCAAAGCGTGGGAGATGGGGAATTGCGCGTATACGAGGATTCGATGTTCGTCCAGGTCATATCGTGGGAAACCTCGCTGGAACAATGGACATTGGATGCTCGCGTTTCCGACATCCACCTTAATTTTCCGGTTGTGGATTCCATCAATCGGATCATCGTTTCCGTCGATGGGGTGGTGAAACGGGATACCAGCTTCACCAAACAATCCCTGCTGCGACAGTCTATTCCCTTCTGCGTCCGGGTGTCCGCCTCCCGACAGGGAATTTCCCATACGCTTTCCCTAAAGGTTCGCGGTTCTGCGTGGGGCTTGGACACGGTCCTGTATGCATTGGACACCTCGGTCGTGGCGATTTCCGGTAGTGATCCGCTGGTTCCCCTCCTTCTGCGGTGGGTGGGACCCTCAGCCCCGCCGGATGGGCAGGCCGCGCTCCGTGTGCAGCTCGGAGTGCCGGGGACGGTCGCGTTCGTGGTTTCCTATGTGGATACGGCCACAGGGAGAATCACGGATCCTCGCGATGGGTTCCAGTACAAGGTGCGCTGGATCGGGCGTCAGCGTTGGATGATGGCGAACCTCGGTGACTGCGATTCCTGCCTAACCAAAGGCAGGATCTACCCATACGAGAAGATGGATACGCTTTGTCCAGTCGGGTGGCATGTGCCGGACACGTCCGAGTGGTTGCGGCTGTTCCGGGCGGTTGCCGGAGGTGGTTCAGACAAAGAGGGACTGTACCGTCTCAAGAACCACTACGGGTGGAACGGATACGGGAATCTCCTGGGGAAATGGAGCGGGGACAACGCGATCGGATTTGGCTTGAATTCTTCCCATGTCGCCTTGGAAAGCATCGGTGAGATCTACAACGGCGAGGAGTTCGGACAGTACCTGACATCGACTCCCGGAGTTCCGTTTCTCTACATCCATGGCGACGCGTTCGAATTCACCAGGGCGCCTGGGATGCCCGTGCAGAATCCCGACTCTCCCCCCCAAACGCGAAGCGCGGTCAGGTGCTTGGCGGACTGATCCGAGGAGGAATCGCCACCCAATCCTGGTGCAAGGCAGGCGGGCCACCCAAACGGGGTGCCAACGCGCCCCACGCTTTCCATTGACCTGGCATTCCAGGGGATGCTTTTGCAGTGAACCGATTCCGACGGCGTCCGTTCCTGGAGCCTCCCACGATGCATTCGCATCGCGGGAACCCTGGGACGGCGAGAGGGGCGCGGAGCGAGACCGCTGTGGCATTACAAAGCAGGCACGGGCACCCCGACGGGGTGCCAATGCGCTCCAGCCGGAAAGACCATTGATTGCGGAGGATGCAGTCGAAGCGACACGACCCCGACGGCGTCCGTTCCTGGAGCCTCCCACGATGCATTCGCATCGCGGGAACCCTGGGACGGCGAGAGGGGCGCGGAGCGAGACCGCTGTGGCATTACAAAGCAGGCACGGGCACCCCGACGGGGTGCCAATGCGCTCCAGCCGGAAAGACCATTGATTGCGGAGGATGCAGTCGAAGCGACACGACCCCGACGGCGTCCGTTCCTGGAGCCTCCCACGATGCATTCGCATCGCGGGAACCCTGGGACGGCGAGAGGGGCGCGGAGCGAGACCGCTGTGGCATTACAAAGCAGGCACGGGCACCCCGACGGGGTGCCAATGCGCTCCAGCCGGAAAGACCATTGATTGCGGAGGATGCAGTCGAAGCGACACGACCCCGACGGCGTCCGTTCCTGGAGCCTCCCACGATGCATTCGCATCGCGGGAACCCTGGGACACCGAGAGGGGCGCACAGCGAGACCGCTGCGGCACTACAAAACAGGCGGGACACCCCAAAGGGGCGCCAATGCGCTCCAGCCGGAAAGACCATTGATTGCGGAGGATGCAGTCGAAGCGACACGACCCCGAAGCCGTCCGCGGTTGGGACGGCGAGAGGGGAGTGGAGCGAGACCGCTGCGGCATTACAAAGCAGGCACGGGCACCCCGACGGGGTGCCAATGCGCTCCAGGGCTGGATTGACCTGGCGTTCCTGGAGATGCAGTCGAAGCGACACGACCCCGACGGCGTCCGTTCCTGGAGCCTCCCACGATGCATTCGCATCGCGGGAACCCTGGGACGCCGAGAGGGGAGTGGAGCGAGAATGCGCTCCAGGGCTGGATTGACCTGGCGTTCCTGGAGATGCAGTCGAAGCGACACGACCCCGACGGCGTCCGCGAGTGGGACGCCGAGAGGGGAGTGGAGCGAGAATGCGCTCCAGGAACGACAGGTCAGATTTTGCCGACGAGGTTGAGGCCGGGCTTCAGGGTGGCCGCGCCCGGCTTCCACTTGGCGGGGCACACTTCGCCAGGATGGCTGGCGACGAACTGCGCGGCCTGCACCTTGCGGACCAGTTCTTCGGCGTTGCGGCCGATGCCGTTGTCCTGGATTTCGGCGAGCTTGATCTTGCCTTCGGGGCTGATCAGGAAGGTGCCGCGGTAGGCCAGGCCGGCTTCTTCGATGTGCACACCGAAGGCGCGGGTCAAGGATCCGGTGGGATCGGCCAGCATCGGGTACTTGATCTTCTTGATGGTGTCGGATGCGTCGTGCCAGGCCTTGTGCACGAAGTGGGTGTCGGTGCTCACGGAGTAGACTTCCACTCCCATTTTCTGGAGTTCTTCGTACTTGTCGGCCAGGTCGCCCAGTTCGGTGGGGCAGACGAAGGTGAAGTCGGCGGGGTAGAAGAAGAAGATGGTCCACTTGCCGGCGATGTCCTTTTCCGTGACGGTGCGGAAGGCGTCGTTGTGGTAGACCTCGGCCTTGAAGCTGGGGGCTTGGCTGTTGATGATGGTCATTTGTGACTTCTCCTGGAATCGAGTGTTTGTGGATCACCTTGGGTGACAGAGATAAGATGGTTCCCAACGTCCCCGAAAGGAAATCGGACCTTTCGATCCCTCTGATCGGTTTCGCCGATGGGGCCTTGTCAAGGCCCTGTAAGGCGGCTTCCATCGGCTGAGGGTGGATGTGTCGAGGCCTCGTCCGGACCGGGCAACAGGAGCGAGCGGATGGTCGAGATCAGGAGCTTGGCGTCGATCGGTTTGGTGACCACCCCGTTCATTCCGGCATCCAGGCAAGCCTGTGCGTCGCGTGCCATGGCATTGGCGGTCAGCGCAAGGATCGGGATGGTCGGGTCCAAAACATCGGAATTCGGTGCGCGGATCCTACGAGCGGTTGCCAATCCATCCAGGATAGGCATCTGCATGTCCAGCAGCACCAAGTCGAACGGGCGTTTGCGCAAGGCTTCCAAGGCTTCTTCGCCATTTTCGACGGATTCGGATTCCCATCCGGAAAGTTCCAGGATTCCCGCGCAAACCATCCGATTCACTTCGTTGTCGTCGGCCACCAAAATCCGCGCCTTCGGCAAACCCGCGAAAACGGGTCCCGGAACCTCGGAAGCTTGATTGGACGCCGCCGCTTCGACAGGATTCGCGAGGCGGAACCGGGCGGTGAACCAGAAGGTGGAGCCCTTGCCAGGCGTGCTGATGACCCCGACGTTCCCCCCCATGAGTTGGGCCAATTGCTTGGTGATGGCCAAGCCCAGCCCTGTGCCGCCATACTTGCGGGTGATGGAGGTGTCGACCTGGCTGAAGCTGGAAAACAGCAGTTCCAGTCTGGACGGCTCGATCCCGATTCCCGTATCCGTGACAGAAAATTGCAACAAGACACCCTGGTCGTTCTCCTCGAGGGCTTCGATCCGAACGGATATTTCCCCTCGATCGGTGAACTTGAGGGCGTTCCCCACCAGGTTCATGAGGATCTGGCGCAGTCTTCCGGCATCCGCGCGAAGATGGTGCGGTACATTGCCGGGCAATTGGTGGCGGAAGGAGATTTCCTTCTCCTTCATCTTCGGTGCGAAGAACGATCCGAGCGATCGGAGCAGTTCGGGGAGTTGGAAGTCTTCCTCCACCAGCTCGAGCTTTCCCGCTTCGATCTTGGAGAAATCCAGGATGTCGTTGATGAGCGCGAGGAGCGTCTGGGCGCTCTCTAGGACAATTTTTGCCCGGTCGATTTGACGGGGGGTCAGATCTTCCCGCAAGAGGAGGTTGGTCATCCCGATCACCCCGTTCATGGGCGTGCGGATCTCGTGGCTCATGTTGGCCAGGAATTCTCCCTTGGCGATGCTGGCGGCTTCCGCTTTGCTGGCCAATTCCAGGGCGAGCTTTTTCTGCGATTCCAAGCTTCGGTTGAGTTCCTGGAGGCGCTCCTCCTTGGCGATCTGGTCGGTGATGTCGGTGCGGATCGCGATGAATTTTTCGGGTTTCCCCTCCAGATCGAGAAGAGGGACGACCGTGGCCCAGACCCAGTACAGTGCGCCATCCTTGGCTCGGTTGCAGAGCTGGCCCGTCCATACGCGACCCGACTGGATGGTTTTCCAGAACTCCGCGAAAAACGATTTCGTGTGGGTTCCCGAGTTGACGATGTTGTGCGACTTGCCCAGGAGTTCCTCGCGGGTGTAACCACTGATTGCGCAGAATTTGTCATTCACGTACAGGATGTTTCCCTGGGTGTCCGTCACGCTCACGATGGCGTGGTGGTCCAGCGCGCTTTTCTGGTTTTCCAAGTCGCGCAGAGCGGCTTCGGAAGATGCCTTCGATTCCCGCCAAGCCGTTTCCAGGCTACGCAGCTCCGAAGAAGGTTCGACCGAGGAATCGTCGGTTCGTTCGCCGCGGATGAGGCCTACCAGACGGGAGAGGGGCTGCAATACGTGTGCGGAAAGCAGGAAGTAGACGCCGACCAGCACAAGCAGCAGAAGGAGTGCCGATCCAGTGGCCATCCAGATCGAGCTTTTCCAGGAAGCGTCCAGAACCGAGGATGCGTCCAATTGGATCAGAAGAATTCCCGACACGTAGCCGGGGCCATGGGGTCCGGAGGCATGGAAGGTCAATCGAGTGCTGGTCAGGTGAACGCCTCCGACATGGTCGATGATCTGGTCGGAAGATCGGTTGGCCAGGCATCGGCGGATGGATTCCCGAGTGGCGGAGTCCGTGGGCAGGGAATCGACACGGGATCCGATCCAACCGGGGCGGGAGCTCGCCACCACTCGGAGAGGTTCGCCTGCCGCGACCAGAACGAGACGGATCTCGGGGTCGGCTCCCAGCGCGGAAGCCAAGCGTTGAAGTTCACCCCGTTTGGTGAAGGATTCGCTTGCGTAGGCCGCGATGTTCGAGGTCATTCTCGCCTGCTGGTCCAACAGGCGGTGGCCGGACCGGTAGGCGAAATAGAACACGAAGACGAACAAGGCCACCGCAAGTGCCGCTCCCAGGATGGCCAGAGGAACCAGCAATCGGGTCCGGATCGACGCTCCCGGGAGCAGTCTCATTTGGGGGACCTACCGTCCTTCTGGAGCCTCGGGTCGGTGAAGACCGCGCTATCGAGCCTCGGGGGGCCTTTCACGAAACCTTCGCGCCGCAGGACGGAATCCGCACGGAGTAGGACCGCCTTCAATTTTCCTTCGGGCCCAAGGTACGACGGCTGATCGCGTTCGTGGACGAGTTGGATGTCGTTTCGAAGGCTGGCGGCGAACTCGGAATCGGAGATTCCCTCCCGGCGCGCCATGATGGCCACGTTGGTCCGAGGGGCGTCTTCCGCCGCCTTCCGGGCTTTCCAGTAGGCGCCGAGGATGCCTCGCACGTCGTCGGGCCTCCGTTCGAGGATCCCGGCATCGAAAGCGATGACATCCAGGACTTCGTGTGGAATGGCGGCCGACGTGAAGAGGCTGCGAGCGCGGCCGGTGGAGAGAATTTTGACGGAAAATGGCGGGTAGGTCACGATGGCGTCGATGTTCCCTTTGGCGAACTCCTCCAACAGGCTGGTCTGGTCGGAAGCGATCGTGGTGATGTCGGAACCGTTCATTCCGTTCAGGACCAAGGCCCGGGCGAGCACGTAGGAACTGACCGAGCCGGATTCCAAGCCGATCCGTTTTCCGCGAAGATCCTGGAAGGATTTGATCGCCGAATCAGCCAGGAGCAGATCGCCGCCATTGGAAAAATCCACCACCTGCACGATCCGAGGCGCGCTCGACGATTGTCCCAAGGACAAGGCGATGTCCGTGGCGGTGGTTCCAAGCCCGTGTATCTGTCCGCGCTCGAAGGCGCGACGTGCATCCAAAAGCGAGTTGAACTCGACGATCTCGACATCGACCCCGGCTTCCTTGTACAAGCCCAAGACCTTGGCCAAGTACAGGTGTTCGTAACCGGGCCACGGATTGATTCCGATCCGCAGCGGCGTCCTTTCGGCGCTTCTGCCGAACGCGAGCCAGCCGATTGCCATGGCGACCACGACAATACAGGCAGCCCAAAGCCATTTTCGTTTGTCCAACGTCATCTGCCTGGTCGCTCCGCCTTTGCTGGGTCCGACGGGATCCATTGCCGACGATCCTACCACAATTGCGCGCCCCATGTTTCCGGTCGCTACGGAAAAGTCGATCGGAAGGGCTCTCGCGGATCAGATTCCGAAGGCCAGGAGGGCCACCAGGGTCGGGGGGAGGGCCCACAGGAACAGTCTGGCTGGCGCGATGATTCCTTCGGGAAAGCGCTCCCGCAGGATGCTGGCACCTGCCGGATTGGGAGCGTTGGCGATCAGAGTGAGTCCACCTCCGGCCACCGCACCGGCCACCAGGTGGTAGCGGAAGGATTCGGTCGTGGAGGGGATCAGCGATCCCAGGTAGGTGAGGGCGGCGTTGTCCACAACCGCGGTCAGGCCGGTGGCGCCCACCAGGAGCACCTTGTCCGACAATCCCTCCACCAGCGGCGAAAGCCACCAGGCTTGCTGGGATCCCAAGACCACCAGGCCACCCAGGAAGAACCCGACCAGCAAGGCTTCGCGCAACAAGAGCGGGGAGTGGTGCCGCCGGTAGGCCTGGACGATTCCCAGGAAAAACAGCAAGAGCCCCACCAGGAGCACGGTGTGGTGCGAAACCACCACCACCAGGGCCAGTAGGACCAAGTGCAACGCGATCAGTGCCGCGGGCACGGCGTCGGTGCGGCGAGGCGGATCCTTGGGAAGTCCGGCGAGTTCCTTGCGAAACAGGAACGCGAAGGCGGCGGCGTTGAGCAGCACCACCGGAATGGCCCGGACCCCGAAATGCGAAAGCATGTAGGCCCCGTCCCATCCCCAGGCTCCCGCCACCATCAACACGGGCGGCGCCGCGAAGGTGGTGAGGGTTCCCCCGATGGAGATGTTGACGAAAAGTGTCCCGAGAGCGGCGTACCGCATCCGGTCGGAGATCCCCTTCGGGAGGATCCGATCGCGAAGTAGCAGGGCCGCCACGGTCATTGCGGCGGGTTCGGTGATGAACGATCCTAGCAGCGGTGCGACCCCCAAAGTCACGAAGGCGAACCCGATGGCGCCAGGAAGCGGGATCATCCGCGACAGGATTTGGACCAACTGGGAGGCGGCTTGGATCACGGGTCGGCAGCCCGCCACCACCATGATCACGAACACGAAGATGGGTTCATGGAAATTGAGGCTTTCCAGGTGCGCGACCGCCTGGGGGTATCCCACCAGGAAGGAATGGAACCCGAACAGCACCAGCGCCCAGAACCCGAACACCACCTCGACCTCGCCCAGCAGGTGCAATGTTCCCGAATGCGCGTGGAACCGGTGGGCCAGCGACTCGATCTTGGCTGCCAGGAACACGTGCACCAAGGCAAGGCAGAACAGGCACAGCGCGACGATCTGGAGGGCGGTTGGAGTCAAGTTCGCGTCCACGGGCATCCCAATGGCAACCTGCCCCCGAATGTCCCCTCAAATCCCTGCTTCATGCTCCCAATGTACTCAGCTCACCTCCTCACGCCCCATCCATCCCTAACCTTGTCAGCCCACCCTCCGCTCCAGCCGCCTGCCACTCCCGCGCAGCGAAGCGCCCGCGGGCAAACCCGAATTAGACAAAAACCGACAGGAAGGCATTGCTCCGTTGTGCAAGCCTGCCCCCTTGTCCTCAGCCACCCTCATTCGCCCGCTCCCCGTACCCAGGCTCCCCTCCTTGTGCCAACCTTGCCATCCACTTCTCGCGCAGCGAAGCGCCCGCGAGCAAAGCAGAATCAGGCAAAAACAGTCAGGGAATCAGCTCCCTGAGCGAGCGAGGTCGATGCAGTCGAAGTGAAAAGGCCCTCCGGAACTCCGAAGGCGTCCGCGTCTCATTCGCCCGCTCCCCGTACCCAGGCTCCCCTCCTTGTGCCAACCTTGCCATCCACTTCTCGCGCAGCGAAGCGCCCGCGAGCAAAGCAGAATCAGGCAAAAACAGTCAGGGAATCAGCTCCCTGAGCGAGCGAGGTCGATGCAGTCGAAGTGAAAAGGCCCTCTGGAACTCCGAAGGCGTCCGCGTCTCATTCGCCCGCTCCCCGTACCCAGGCTCCCCTCCTTGTGCCAACCTTGCCATCCACTTCTCGCGCAGCGAAGCGCCCGCGAGCAAAGCAGAATCAGGCAAAAACAGTCCAGGGAATCAGCTCCCTGAGCGAGCGAGGTCGATGCAGTCGAAGTGAAAAGGCCCTCCGGAACTCCGAAGGCGTCCGCGTCTCATTCGCCCGCTCCCCGTACCCAGGCTCCCCTCCTTGTGCCAACCTTGCCATCCACTTCTCGCGCAGCGAAGCGCCCGCGAGCAAAGCAGAATCAGGCAAAAACAGTCCAGGGAATCAGCTCCCTGAGCGAGCGAGGTCGATGCAGTCGAAGTGAAAAGGCCCTGGAATCCTCCGAAGGCGTCCGCGCCGGGACGTCGAGGAGGATTCCAGGGCCTTTGAACGAGAATGCGCGACCGCAGCCGCTCAGGGTGAGCGAGAATGCGCGACCGCAGTGCTCAGGGAGCGATAGCCGCCACGAGCGGAAACAACTTCGGAATCAGCGACACATAGATCGCCGCGAAGATCGCCGAGGTGATCACTCCCGAAATGTTCGCTCCGAGCGCTTCCGGCAGTACGATCACGCCAGGCGCCACCTTGGTGACTTCCTTCTGGGCGACCTTGGCCGTGGTGGGCACGCAGCTCACGGCGGCGATTCCGATGGCGGGATTCACCTTGCGCCCCGACACGAAGTACATGAAGTACCCGCCCATGATCCCGCCAATTCCTGACAAGAGGAGAGCCAGGATTCCCAGCACCAACAGGAGCAGAACCTTGGGGTTCAGGATGGTGTTGGCTTCACACAGGATGCCCAGGACCAATCCGAGGAACAGCGTGGCGCCGTACAGGAAAACGTTTTCGATCACGTTCTGGAATTCCTTCAAGCCGGCTTCGCGCACGGCCACGCCCAGGAAGAGCGACAGGAACAACGGTGCGGCGACGGGGAACAACAGGCTCAGCACCGTGCATCCGATCACCGCGAAGGCAAGCTTCTGCGCGGAGCTGATGTTCTTGCGCTTGGAGGGTTGGGTGGGGATGGCGCGCAGCTTGGCGGGCACGAGGAATCGAACGAGATAGGGATATCCGCCGTAGGTCAGCCCCAAGTACAGGTACGCCACCACACAGATGGGAACGAAAAGGTCCTTGGCCAGCATCAGCGAGGTGAACAGCACCATGGGGCCGTCCGCACCCCCCTACCATGGCGATGGCCGCGGCTTCACCGGGTTTGAGGCCCAGCGCGACGCCGATGGGGAGGACCATGACGGTCCCGAGCTCTGCGAACAAGGCCAGGATCATGGACTGGAACGGGCGCGCAATCAAGTAGCCCACGTCCAGCAGTACGCCGATTCCCATGAACACGAAGCAGGCGATCAGACCGTTGGAGAAGGTGAAGCTGTATATGGGCTGGAGCCAATCCACCTGGAGCATGTAGAGGAGGTTGTCGGACTGCTGCACCAATGGAGCGACGTGGAGTGTCCCCTGGGTGCGGGCGAGGGAATCCGCAACGGCGGTCACCGGGGCCACACCCGTGTGGGAGGCGCGCACGATCGGCGAGGTGGCATGGTCGAGCACGGCCGAAGTGGTCATGGGGTCCAACAACATGACACCGGCGTTGACCGTGGCCATCGCCAGGCCCATCGGGATCATCAGCAAGGGCTCCAAGGTTCCCTTGCGTCCCAAATACACCAGCAAGAAACCGAGAAGGATCAGAAAAACGCGCGCGAAGGCGATGGTGGGGTTGCCTTCGAACAGGGTGACCACACCCTGGAACATGCTGGGAATCGCCGAGAAGATTTCCAGCACGTTCATGGGTTGCCGTCCTTCTGGCGGGATTCCAGCCAGCCGAGCAAAGAGGCAAGTCCGGCGATCATGGCCGCCACTCCCATGGCGATGACGCCTGCCAAGGCGTAGAAGATGAGGCTGGGGACCAAGGTTTGCTGCCAGGTCGTCATCGGATATGGCTTTCGTTCAGGTTCAGGGTCTGGGTGAGGAATCCGTGCGGAAATGTTTGGGAATGCCCTTGTAGGGCCAGTGGTGCTCCTTGATCGCTGGAGCTTCCACAAACGATGTCACGGAAAACTGGTCGGAACCGAGTTCTTCGTAGACAGCCGCGGTGAGAATGGTCAACAGGAGCACCGGATCCATCCCACCGGACCGAACAGCCTGGGGAGGCTGAAAATGGGGCATCTCGGGATGGCCCGATTCCGCGATCTTGGCAAGGAGGCGGACGAGAAGGACCAGAGTCACCGTGATCAATGCAACGGCGATCATGGCCTGGAAGGTATTTGCGGTTTCCATCGGAACGCGTCCCTTCTGGCAGGGTCGTCAAGAGACCTCTGGACGACGACTGTCGGTTATTAATATACGTAGAAGATCCAGATATCGGAATAAGGTTTCGCGAGTGATTGCAAGAAGTCGCGTCGGGAGCCTTTGCTTTCTCGAGGATCCGATATTTCTTTGTCTGGATCAATGTCTGTCAATATTTGACAAGTCGCGAGGAGGATTGTCAAATGCGTCTTCGGTCGATCATCGCCGTGCTGTTCGTGGCATCCCTGTGCGGTGGCCAGAGTCCTTCTTCCTGCGTGCTTCCTGCCGCCATCGAGCGCCCAAGAGTGGTTCGCCAGGATTGCGTGAACAAAGTGGCCCCAACGCACTTTGTCCTGGCGCTGACTTGGTCGCCCGAGTTCTGCGCCACCGCCATCGGAGCCGATGCCGACACGCGCTTCCAATGCAAGACCAACCGTTTCGGTTTCGCTGTCCATGGATTGTGGGCCCAGGCCAAGGGGGCTCGCGACAAGTGCGACCAGCCCCGCAACTGCGCCATCAGCCTGGTTTCGGACAGTTTGGTGAAGACCCATCTATGCATGATGCCGGGAGTGCAGCTCATCCAGGGAGAGTGGCAAAAGCACGGGACCTGTTCGGGGCTTTCCCAGCGGGATTGGTTTGCCGTCATCGATTCCCTGTGGGACGACCTGAGCCTTCCGGATCCACGGAAAATGGCGGGAGCTGGTGGGACGATATCTGTCAAGGCACTGCGCGACTCCGTCGCTTTGCGCAACAAGGCGAAGGGGATCTCCGCGGGTGCGGTGATGGCTTCCACGCGCGACGGTCGTTTGGAAGAACTGCGCATCTGCTACAGCACGGCCTTCGAGCCGATGGCCTGCCCGCAGGGCACCGGGATTTCGACGGGGCGTGTCCGTGTCGCGCGCTAGTCTTGGCCTGCTGGCTCTGTTGGCGGCATCCCTCTGCGTGAACGCCAAGGGTCCCGCTGCGGCGCCCAAGGAGCAGGTCCTCGCCTTGGATGGTTCGGCCACGGCCCGTCGGCTGGTTGCCAGTCTGCCGGACCTCGAGTGGCCAGTCATGACACCGCGCTTCCAGTTCTACCGTTCGCCGGCCGATCCCAAAGACCTCGGATGGCTGATCGATCCGGAGGCGATGATCGTGGCGCGTGTGCGCCTGAGCGGCGCGTCCCTCCAAAGAATCCGGTTCTGGGATTTCAGTGCGGTCGCGCCGCCGGAATCCGTCGACGATCGCGTCACCCGCATCTTGCATCCGGTCTTGTACCCGGTGGGCCGCGATCGTTGGGCGATGGCGGTACTGACCAGCCATTCCACCATGTATTCCGGAGGTGGGGCTTCATGGACCTGGGCCACCTTCCACGAACTCATGGACCTTTCTGCGTCCGCCAAAGCCACGGAGGGCGCTCTGGAACTGTTGCACCAAGCGATTCCCTTCGGTTGTAGCAAGTCCATCCGCGCCTGCTTTTCCGAGAAGGAATACAAGACCTCCGGAAATTGTCAGGAGAGCTGGAACGGCATCCTGCGTTTGCGCTACGGTACCCCGGATCGCCAAGGCGCCCATCCTTGGACGGCCATCTGGGAAGAGATGCACGTTCCGGGCGGAACCAAGAAGGGCAAGTCCACGGTGGCGCGAAACACGATCAACCTCGATGATCCTCCCGAAACCCAGTGCACGGAGCCGATGGACTAGCTATTCATGGCGTCTCGATCCGGTCGCCTTTGGTGGCAGGACTCGAGATCACGAGAAACCAGGCATCGACATCGCCCTGGTTGGAAACGCTGTGGGGGAGTCCCGGAGGGACCTCGAGGGATTGTTCGGCAGCCAGGCGGTGGGGCGTGCCGTCGAGCTCGATGGAAAGGGTGCCGGAAAGGCAGAAGAACAGCTGCCGGGCGCGTTGGTGGTAGTGGCGGACCTCGGAAAGTCCCGGCGGGATCCGCTCCTGGATGGCAGACAGGTCTTGTCTGGACAGGTGATGCCACCCGTCGCAGGAACCGCCCCAGACGTAATGCTCGGCGTTGTCGCGGTCGATCACTTCGCTCATGGTTTCTCTCCACAGGTTTTCCAAGTGGGGCCTCCACAAAGGGGAGGCCATGAAAAAGCTCCCACCGGCGGAAAGCCGATGGGGGCCTGGGTCAGAATCCGTCGCGAGGCTTGCGCCCCGCGTGGATCTTACTGCTGCTGGGCCTGCTGGGCGGCGCGGAAGATGTCGCCCAAGGTGGTGCGACTGTCGTCGGCGCGGGAGCCCTGCACGTAGGAGCGCCAGTCGGTCGAGGTGTCGATCGCCGACAGGGTGAGCTTGCGGCTCTCCACGTCGTGTTCGACCACGGTGACCTTCACGGTCTGGCCGACGCGGAACGCTTCGGCGGGCACCTTGATGGGCTCTTCGGTCAGCTTGGAGAGGGGCACGAATCCTTCGATGCCTTCTTCCAGTTCCAGCACGACGCCGCGGTCCAAGAGGCGCACGATGGGTGCTTCCACTTGCTTGCCGAGCGGGTACTTGTTGGGGACGACCTTCCAGGGGTCTTCGCCCATGGCCTTGAGGGAAAGCGAAATGCGACGCTTTTCCTTGTCCACGGAAAGAACCATGCAGGTGACGGTGTCGCCCTTTTGCAGAACTTCGGAAGGATGATTCACCTTCTTGGTCCAGCTCATGTCGGACACGTGGATCAGGCCGTCGATGCCTTCCTTGATTTCCACGAAGGCGCCGAACGGAGCCAAGTTGCGGACCTGACCGGTGATGACCGTGTTGAGCGGGAGGTCGGCTTCGATGGTGGACCAAGGATCCGGCTCGATCTGCTTGATGCCCAGCGAGATCTTCTCGTTTTCGGTGTCGATGCGCAGAACCACGGCTTCCACCATGTCTCCGACCTTGACCACCTGCGACGGGTGCTTGACGTGCTGGGTCCAGCTCATCTCGGAGATGTGGATCAGGCCTTCGACGCCCTGCTCCAGCTCCATGAACGCGCCGTAGTCGGTGATCGAGACGATCTTGCCGTTGACGCGAGCGCCTTCCGGGTACTTGGTGGCGACGGTCTTCCAAGGGTGCTCTTGCAGCTGCTTGAGGCCCAGGGAGATGCGCTCCTTGCGATCGTTGAAATCCAGGACCTTGACGGTGAGCTTCTGTCCGATGTGGACGAGCTCGGAGGGGTGGCTGATGCGACCCCAGGTCATGTCGGTGATGTGCAATAGGCCGTCGACGCCGCCGAGGTCGATGAACGCACCGAAGTCGGTGATGTTCTTGACCACGCCGTCGCGAACCTGTCCGCGTTCCAGGGTGTCGATGATCTGGTCGCGGAGGCGGCCGCGTTCTTCTTCCAGCACGATACGACGAGAGACCACGATGTTGCGGCGGCTCTTGTGCACCTTGATGACGCGGAAGCCCATGGTCTGGCCGATGAGGGCGTCCATGTCCGGGATCTGGCGCAGGTCGATCTGCGAGCCGGGCAAGAAGGCTTCGATGCCGAACAGGTCGACCACGATGCCGCCCTTGATGCGACGAAGCAGAGTTCCTTCCACAACTTCGCCGGTCTCGTAGGCGTCGCGGATGCGTTCCCAGACCTTCATGAAGTCGGCGCGCTGCTTGGAGAGCACGATCTGGCCGTCGTCGCCTTCGATCTGCTCGATGTAGACGTCCACGTGGGCGCCGATCTGGAGCTCCTCGGGATTCTTGAATTCACCGCGGGGGATCACGCCTTCGGACTTGAAGGAGATGTCCACGATCACGTTGGTGTCGTCGTATTCCAGAATGGTTCCGGCGACGATCTTGCCTTCTTCCACGCCTTCGAGAGTGGCGGAGTAGGCGTTCAGGAGGGCTTCGTTCTCTTCGGCGGAACGCGTGGAGATCTTGCCTTCGATTTCGAGCAAGTCTTCTTCGGTCCCGTACAGCAGCTGGGCCATTGATTCGTCCTTCGTTGTATCCCGCACGATCGTTCTCCGCCCGATAAAGCGAAGCCCGCTGTTTCCTTTCCCGAAATTGGGACCAGGGTGCGAAGGCGTGGAATCTTAGAAAAGCTTCCGGCGGGTGGCAATGCTCAATGGATCAGCCAATCGCGGTTGTCCGGGGCTGGACGCGAGGCTTGGGGTGGGGCATGCGGGTTGGCTGTAGGCGCTGGTGGAATGTGCGGAGCGGCCTTGGGCGGTGAAGCCAGAGCTTGCCGGGATTCCAAGTCCGTGATCAGGTCGTCGCGACGCGAGGCCAGGCCCGCGGGTAGCGGGTGGTCCGGGTGGCTGGCCATGTGCAAAAATTCCAGGGCCACTTCGATGTGACGGGTCTTGGCGATCGCGATGCCCCATTCCAAGGCGGGAAGCGGGTCGAATCGAAACAACGGCGACTTTTTGAGGATCGCGTGCATGTTGCGGGAAATGTCGTCGATACCTGCCTCGCCTTGGCGAATCCATTCGTGGAATTGGCGCGTGAACTGGGTGCGGGCGAGGTCTTCGTCACCCGATTGCAGGTGCGACCAAGCTTCTTCGATGGGAGTCCGGGGTACCACTTGTTCCACGATTCCTTCACGGTCGACGCTGGGCCTCAACTCCGGCATGGGGGTGTCGGCCGGATCGCGCGGCAGGATGCTGGCAGCCACGATCCCGAAAATGAATCCACCGATGTGGGCGGAGTAGGCCACGCCTCCCTCCTGGTGGCGCATCAGGTGGGATTCCACCACCTGCCCGATCGCCCACAGCCCCAGGAAGACCCAAGCGGGAAGATGCCCCGTGCCGGCGCGCATCACCCAGTAGGCGACTTTGATCTTGGATTTGGGCATCAATCGCATGTAGGCGCCCATGGTCGCGGCGATCGCGCCAGATGCTCCCACGGCGGGGATTGCGCTCCAATGACCTTGCGAAAGATATCCGCTGACCGCCCAGCAGATCGAGGCGAAGATCCCGCCGACCAGGTAGAAGCCGATGAACTTGCCCATCCCGAACCACCGTTCCAGGGTGATCCCGAAGGCGAAGAAAAACAGCATGTTCCCCACCAGATGGCCCCAACCGGCGTGGAGGAACATGGACGTCAGGATGCCTGGAAGCCAGCGCTCGGCGGGAATGAAGCCCCAGTCCAAGAGCGGAGAGGAGCCGCGGATCTTGCCGACCTTGGATTTGAGGCGAGCCTCCAAATCGTTTTTCAAGGCTCGGTCGCTGTGCATCTTGGCGTTGAGGGTCACCATTTCCAAGGCGATTTCCGCATCGCTTCGGCCCATCGGGTTGGCCGTGTCCTCGTAGCGAACGCCACCTGCTCCCTGGGCGCGAGCCGATTCCACGAGGCTGTCCAGAGAAGGGAGCGAGCCGTCTTCGGTCAGAGGCGATACGCCCGGACTTGGCTCGTCCTCCTGGAATTCGGCGGGATAGGAGGATGCGCCAAATCCTGTCAAGTGCGTGCGTGGCAGATCCTTCGCATCTGGATATTGCAGCAGATACAGGGAATCCGCCATTTTCCGTAGTTCCGTGCCGGTCCACACGGAGAGCGAATCCGATTGGAGTCCCACCTCGAAGTCGGTCTGCTTGGGCCAGGTTCCCACGAACACGGCCACGCAGGCGATGATCACGGAGAGGGAGAACCAACCGATCGAGCCATCGTGGGTGTCGCTACCAATCGGGACGAGCATAGGAGAAACCGCCGTGTAGGGATTTCGGGTTCAGGAACGGATCCGCACTCTGGTATGGGTGAGCGCGGATCCGAAAGTTAAACGCTCTACGGAAGCTCGATGTGGTGCGCCCCGGCGACGATCCGGTTTTCCTGGGCCACCTTGGAATACCACAGCGCCGATGCCTTTGGGGTGCGCTCCTGGGTCTGGAAATCCACATGTACCAGCCCAAATCGCTTGGAGTACCCGCTGGTCCACTCGAAATTGTCCAGCAAGCTCCAGGCGAAGTAACCGGTCACGCGGGCGCCCTCGGCGACGGATTGGGCCAGGGAGCGCAGGTGTTCCCGGTAGAAAGCCAGGCGGTGGTCGTCTTGCAGGCCGCCTGCTTCCCAGGCGCAGCCGTTTTCCGTGATCATCATGTAGTCCGGGTTCCATTCCTCCTGGCACCACAGTGGCACCCAGTAGAGGATGTCCGGTTCCACCACCCAGTCAAAATCCGTCCGCAATGCTTCCGGTCGCTTCCAGGTGGAGGGCTCCTGGGCGGAGAAGCGTTCGGCGTAGTAGAGGTTCAAACCGAGGAAATCGGGTTTGTCGCCGATCAACGCCAGCTCTCCGTCCAGGACTTCCGGGACATCCGCACCGAGCTGATC
Organism: Fibrobacterota bacterium; assembly: GCA_016699655.1. GTDB lineage: Bacteria > Fibrobacterota > Fibrobacteria > UBA5070 > UBA5070 > UBA5070. The sequence goes on along the minus strand of CP064986.1, from coordinate 4,867,728 downwards.
CCATTCGAGGGCAGGATAACAGCCTTTCCAGAGCGGATCCAGCCACCAGGCGGCTCCTTCCAGGAATTTCGCACGGGCTCCGGCGATGTCTGCCGGGTCGGTGGTGGCGGGAAGGAATGGAGTGGGATTGTGGACGAAGCCCACCGAGATCCGATCGCGTCCCAGTGTTTGGCGCAGTGCTTGGGATGCGTAGGCGTGGGCCAACAACACGGTGTGGCGTGTCTGGCGGACCAATTGGACTCCACCCTTGATGCCTGGCGCGAACGCGCCGCGTCCGTAGGCGTTGTCGGCGATGCACGGGCCTTCGTTGATGGGCATCCAGCGCTTGACGCGATCGCCAAAGCGGTTGGCCAGGTGGTAGGCAAGATCGCCCATGGCCTTGGCCGTGTCGCGATTGACCCATCCGCCCTTGTCTTCCAGGGCCTGGGGCAGGTCCCAGTGGAACAGGGTGCAGCAGGGCTCGATCCCTCTCTCCAGGCAACCATCCACGATCCGTTCGTAGAAATCGAGGCCCTTGGTGAGGGTCGGTCCAGTGCCCTTGGGCTGGATCCGCGGCCAGGAAACGGAAAACCGGTAGGATTTCATGCCCAGGCGGGCCATCAAATCGAGGTCATTCCGCCAAAGGTGGTAGTGGTCGCAGGCGACGTCGCCCGTGTGTCCGCCGAAGATTTTTTCCGGTGTGTGACAGAAACGGTCCCAATTCGACTCTCCCTTGCCATCCTCGTCCCAAGCGCCTTCGATCTGGAAGCTGGAGGTGGCCGAGCCCCATAGAAAGCCCTCGGGGAACGATTCGGTTCTGGGATCGCTGGTTCTGACTTGTGCGTGAGGCATCGAGAAATTTTCCTTGGATCGTTTCCTGAAGTGTTTCAGTGGTGGTGTCGACGAGAATTGTACCATGGAGCCCGTGGAATTGACACCCTCCTTCGTTTCTCGGCTGCTCGAAACCGTCGCCCATTCGGGCATCGAGCGCCATCAAGACGGCCTCGCTTCCGTCCCCGATGGCAGACGTTTGCCCTTGTTTCGGGCCTCCCGAGGTGGCGCCAACCGGGATTTCGACGAAGACGCGCGGCGGCTTTGTCTGTCCCGAGGGGAGTCGTTGCGTCGCGAATCCGGCGAGATGCTCGAGTGGGAGCGGATCGCCCGGTTGGAGCGGCTGTTCCAAGGGCGGTCCGAATCCTACCGGCCCGGGCATCTGCTGAGCCTGCTGCGGTTGGCTCTGGACATCGCCCAGACGGAACATACGGGGCTCACGGTGCTGGAAATGCGCTCCCTGCACCTGTTGGAGCGCCGGCTGTGCGGGATGCAGCGCACGGAACGGCCAGGGTCCCCCGAGCACGTGGCGGGATTGCTCTCGGATCTGGCCAGCGGAGATCCTTGGAAATTGCGGGGGCTGTGCGATCTTTCACGCTACCTGGAAGAAGTGACGGGCCATCCGTTCCTGGGACGGCCGGATCAGGCGAGCCTCGGTTCCATCCAGCTCCTGCTGACCCTGCGCCATTCCCTTTCCGAATTGGTACGAGGCGGGGCGGCTCCGCTGGGACTGGTCCCGCTCGATGTTTGCTTGGCGGCCCGTGGCGTGTTGGCCAATGCAAGGATTTTGCACCTGCGAATGGGTGCTCTATTGGACGAAGTGCTTTCGCCGGAGCTTGCCCTGTGGCCGCGGCTCGGGGAGTGGCTTTCCGAGGTGGAGCACGGTCGCGATGCGACCTTCCAGCTCCCTGCTGGCGAGGAGAAGCCGGACTTTCTGGTGGAGGGGCGGCGTATGCGCGCACTCGACCTGGTGGTTTCCGTGGCCGGAAGGCTGGAACGCACCGTGCGGGTGGTGTCGCTGGATGAAAGTTTTGTCGCGTTGGAGCGGACCTTGCACCGGCGCATCCGGCGCCAGGAGAGTCGCAAACACCATCTGGCGCTTTTGCTGCGTAGGGTCTTCGAGCGTGCTTTGCATGAGAGAAATCGCCGTTCCATGCGAAATCTCACCTCGGGCGTGGCCACCAAACGTCCCGAACGGCCTGCCCTGGAACTGTCCCAGGATCCTGTTTGGGCACCTCTCCAGATCCGGGCCCAGGAAATGGAAGAGGCCAAGGCGTGGGGGTGCAGCCTGGCCGCCGGACGGATTTGGCACAGGATCTTTCCGGGCCAGGAATCCAGCCGCGAGGAGCGTGCGGATCTGGAGGAGTTCCTTCGGTGGAGCCTAGATTGCCGAGGCGATCTCCTGGAATCCTGGGAAGCGCGCACGGATGTGGAAAAAGCGCGACTCGTCGATTGGTTCCAGGAAGTGCTTCGCCGTGTGGAAGCCTTCCCTGTGGGGCGCCAGAAGGGATTCAAGCGCAGGCGCGATCGAACCACGCCGCTGCAGTGGCTCACGGCATGCTTGGAAGTGGTCTCCAAACCGGACGCTGGCGTGTTCTGGGAGCAAGGCGGTCCGGGACCGGCTGCCGACGAAGAACTGGTGGCGCGGGCCTTGTTCTGGTGGTCGCAGCGTCACCCGTGGGACCGGGGACTGTTCGGCATCTGGAATGCCGAGATGCGCGGTTCCCGCTTCGCCGACGGCCTCTGTGCGGGAGTGGCCTTGTCGCGGTCCCAGGACGTGGCGGCTTCCGAAGTGAGAGTCCGGCTGGACATGATGGAGCGGGAACTGGAATACCGCGCTTGGCTCGGCGCGCGCGAGCGGGTGGCCCTGATTCGCGAAACGCTTGCGGAGAGGCCCGCGGAACTCCCGCCGATTTCTGTCGATCCGCCCACGCCGCCGTTCTCGCGCCGCGTTCAGCAAGATTGATCTGAAGTAGTTCAGGGTCGGATTTCTATGTAGATTGCCGGGGCAAACCGCCGCGCGTTGTGGAGGTCGGGAGCTCAAGGCACATGAAGGGCGTGAATTTCGGCGGCTGGTTCAGCCAGATCGATGCGATCGAGGAGAAGGATCCGAAAGGTTTCCCGGGCATCGAAGAACACGTGCGCACATTCCTGGGACCTGACGATTTCCGTCAGGTGCGCCGATGGGGATTCGATCATGTGCGGCTGCCGGTGGATTGGCAGTACGTCTTCGACGAAAATATCCGTCCCAAGGAGGGAATTCTCGCGGCCCTCGATCGGGCGATCGAAGGATTGCTGGCCGAAGGGCTGGGCGTGATCCTTGACTTGCACAAGTGCCCCGGCCACGATTTCCACGATGGCACCCGCCGCGACCAGGCTTTTTTCACCGATCCCGCCCACCGCAGGGATTGTCTGCGGGTCTGGTCCCAGCTCGCCGAGCGGTTCGGACACCGGCAAGGCGTGATGCTGGAACTTCTGAACGAACCCGTGGCGCCCAGCGCCGCGGTGTGGAACGAAGTCAAGGACGACCTGGTCCGTAGCGTCCGGTCACTGGCCCCCAAGGCCACATTGGTGGTGGGGTCCAATCTTTGGAACAACGCGTCGGAATTCGCCCACCTCACCCCGGTGGACGACGACAACATCCTCTACAGCGTCCATCTCTACAACCCCATCTTCTTCACACACCAGAAGGCGCCTTGGCTGGACGATCCCGTGTTCCAGGTGCCTCGCACCTATCCGGGGACCTACGACCTTCCCGAGGGTGAAAAGGGTCGGTTGCCCGCCGACCGAGGTTTGTGGAACAAGGACCGGATGAACGAGCATCTGGAGAGCGTCTTCGAATTCCGCCGCAAGCATTCCGTGCCCGTGGCCTGCAACGAGTTCGGGGTCTACATGGGCGGAGCCGACGCGCGAAGCCGCCTGAACTGGATGACAGACGTGTTGGACCTGTTCCGCGAGCACGACGTGGGCTGGACCTACTGGAACTACAAGAACCTCGATTTCGGGATCGTGAGCATCGGGGAGAGCCTGTTCCAGAACAGTCCCCAGTACGACAATCCCGAGCGGACCGACCGCGAGCTTCTCGCGCTACTTCGCAAATTCTGATCGGATCTTTGCCAGCGCCTCCTCCAGGCGGGGGAAGTTCCATGTGAAGCCAGATTCCGTCAAAACCTTCGGGTCGCCTCTCTGGCTGGACAAAAGGAGTTCGGTCGCGAAATCTCCCAAAAGGCCGCGCAGGAGCCAGCCGGGCGCCCGCAGGCGGGTGGTCGAGCCGACAGCCGTGGCAAGCGCATGGGAAAAGTCGCGCTGTATGGCGGGATGGGGCGAACAGAGGTTGATCGGCCCATGAAGTCCGGGCTGCTCCAGGATGTGGACGATCGCTCTGGCCGCGTCTTCCAACTGGATCCAGGGGGTCCATTGGGAGCCGTCGCCCAGAATGGCTCCCAGGCCACGTTTCCAGGCCCTCCACTGGGGAGGGAGGCTTCCGCCGCGCGACGACAAGACGATTCCTGTCCGCAATTCCGCTGTTCGCGTCGACTTGCCATCCAGGGGCGAGAGCGCCCTTTCCCAGCTCCGGCAGACTTCGGCCAGGAATCCGGCTCCGGTCGGGGAGAATTCGGACAGGGGCCTGTCGCCTTGGCTTCCGTAATACCCCATGGCGGAGCCGTTCACGAAGGTCTCGATACCGGCGCCGACGGCGGCTTTGGCCAAGCTGGATGTGGCCAGGACACGGCTTTCCAGGATGGATCTGCGGGTGGATTTGGTCCAGGGCCAATCGGCGATGGAATGCCCGCACAGGTTCAAGACCGCCTGGCATCCATCCAACAGGTCGTGCGGGGCTTTCTCGCGTGGGTCCCACTTTCGTTCGCCTGCGTGTCGGGCGCTTCGGCGCACCAGTCGCACCACGCTCCAGCCGGAGGCTTCCAGCTGCGGGATGGCGGCGCTGGCGATCAGCCCGCTGGCGCCGGCGACGGCGATGGTCTTGGATGTCATGTGGACCAGTCTACCAATCCGGGGGGTGTTCGATCTCGAATCGGGGTCGATTTCCTGGGAGGCCAGGATGGTGGAGGGAATCGGGGCGGGGGCCCAATGCTGGAGAACAGGGTCTTGAACCTGACTTTGGCGAAGGTGGTATCGTGTGTGCTCCGGGATGAGGCGATGTAGATTGCTCGCCACAGGACTCAGTCGCTTTTTGGTTTCGCGGAAGGAACGGACATGGGCATGATCGGCGGATTCGAATGGGTGATCATCCTGGTGATCGTCCTCTTGCTGTTCGGGCCTTCCAAGCTGCCCCAGTTGGCCAAAGGATTGGGGCAATCCGTGAAGGAATTCCGGGACGCATCGAAAAAGAATGCGGTTGAACCGGACAAGGAAAAAACCACCGAAACCAAGCCAGAAGGCTCGAAGGAAGCTTGAGTCGCACTCCCGAGCGCGGGTATCGCTCCACCGAGGGGGCGCTGGATTTTTGGCGCCATGTGGGCGACCTGCGCAAGGCTCTGCTTTGGAGCGTGGTGGGATGGCTGGTCGCCACCTTGGTGGCGTGGCAGTACTAGACAGTGCTCTGGGCGGTGCTATCGCGACCGCTGGCCTCGCTGAAACCGGTGCCGCGCATCATCGTGACCAGCCCCATGGGCACGGTGTCCATGTCGTTCCAAGTGGGATTGGTCGCGGGCTCCGTCCTGGCCGCGCCCTGGGTGTTCTGGCAGCTGTGGCGGTTCGTTCGCCCCGCCCTCCATGATCGCGAACGCTCCATCGCCTTGGCGGCTCTCGGTTGGTCCACTCTGCTGTTCTTCGCGGGCATGGTGGTCGCCTATTTCTCCATCCTGCCACTGACCTTGCGCTGGCTCATGACCTACGGTGAAGGCATGTTCGACCAGCTGTGGACCGTCGACGCGTTCACTTCGATGAGTCTGCAGCTGATGGGAGGGTTCGGCGCGATGTTCGAATTTCCCCTCCTGACCTGGGTCCTGGCGCGGATGGGCGTGGTGGGGCCGGGCCACCTTTGGCGGTACTCGCGATTGGCGATCGTGGTGATCTTCGTTTTGGCCGCCGTGCTGACCCCGCCGGATCCTGTCAGCCAATGCATCATGGCCGTGCCCATGCTGGGCCTGTACCTGACGGGAATCCTCACCTCGCGCCTGGCCTGGAGGGGCAAGTAGGATGGATTCGATCGGAGCTGGCGAAATCCTGGTGATCGCCCTGGTCACGCTCCTGGCCCTGGATCCGCGGCAGGCGGGGCGCTGGTGGGGCAAATTCCGTCACTTCCAGGCCAGGCTCATGGCCTACAAGGACGGCCTGGAGAAGGAGATCCGGGAAAACATCGACGCCCCTCCCTCGATCCCCGAGGAGGAAACCTCCCAGTCCAGGCTTCGCTCCTGGGCGCGCGAGCGGGTGGCGACCATGGAGCCGATGGATGTCGCCCAGGTGGGGGAGCGGCTTTTGAGCCAACTGCGGCACTGGGATGTCTATCGCTGTGCGGACGATGTGGCGCTTTTCTGGTCGATCGGACGGGAAATCCCCATGGAAGCGGTGATGGAAGGCCTGATCGCCGACGGCAAAAGGATATGGCTTCCTTGGATGGATGCGGAGCCAGGGATCATGGATCTGGCCCTCGTGCAGGATCCCGGGACGGATCTGGTACCCGGTCCGTGGGGGACCCGCGAGCCCGCACCGGCAAGGCGCGGCGGATGGTTTCCGGCAGGAGGGATCGTGCTGGTGCCCGGCGAGGTTTTCGATTTGACGGGTGGTCGGATCGGCAAGGGGGCGGGCTATTACGACCGTTGGCTGGCCTTGAACCCCAAGACCATCCGCGTGGGCGTGGCCTGGGAAGCCCAGGTGCATCCAGGCACGCTTCCCCAGCAGGAACACGACCAATCCATGGGCCACCTGCTGACCCCGGAACGATTCATCCATGTTGTGTAGGTAGGCTTTCTACCTTTGGCCCAAAGTTTCAATGAGTCGAGGACCGGGATTTCCATCCGGTCCGGTGGTGATTGTGCAACCTTTGGAGGATGATCATGCGTGACGCGACCCTGGCCTTGGAGGACGGGACGGTCTTTCGTGGGAAGGGCTTTGGTGCCCGCTCTGGTGCTCTTGGTGAAGTGGTTTTCAATACCGCCATGACCGGTTACCAGGAAGTCCTGACCGATCCATCGTATTGTGGCCAGATCGTGACCATGACCTATCCGGAAGTCGGAAACTACGGCATCGCGCCGGAGGACATGGAATCCGGAAAGATCCAAGTGGAAGGTTTCGTGGTGCGAAATCTCTCACCTGTGGCCAGCTCTTGGCGTGGCGGCAGCAAGCGCCTGGAAGATTTTCTCGCGGAAAACGGCATTCCCGGGATTTCCGGGATCGATACCCGCCAGTTGGTCCGGCTGTTGCGTACAAAAGGCGCGCAACGCGGCGTGATTCTCGATGGCAGTCCAGATGCCAAGGAAGCGGTCGCGGCAGCCTGCCAGGTTCCCAGCATCGTGGGGATCGACATGGTCCAGCGGGTGACTTCCAAAGAGGCGTACGATTGGGCCGAGCCGGTTTTCCAATTTGAAGGAAAGGCTGTTTTGCCCCCTGCCGATGCGCCGCTGGTGGTGGCTTACGATTTTGGAATCAAGCGCAATATCCTGCGGCTTCTGGTCTCGAATGGATTTCGCGTGCGGGTGGTTCCTGCCTCCACTCCCGCTTCGGAAGTCGAAGCCCTTTCGCCCTCGGGCGTTTTCCTCTCCAATGGACCCGGCGACCCGGACGCGGTTCCCTACGCAATTGCCGCCGCACGGCAATTGGCAGCGAAGTTCCCGCTCTTTGGCATTTGCCTGGGGCATCAGATTCTTGGGCTCGCTCTCGGGGCGCGCACGTACAAATTGAAATTTGGCCATCGCGGAGCCAATCATCCGGTTCAGGAAATGCCTTCCGGCAAGGTGGAAGTCAGCTCCCAGAACCATGGCTTTGCGGTGGACGCCAAAAGTCTGCCTGCGGACTTGGAAGTTTCGCACATGAATCTCAACGACAATACGGTCTCGGGGATGCGCCATAAAACGCTTCCCGTGTTCTCCGTCCAATACCATCCGGAAGCTTCCCCCGGGCCGCACGATTCGGAATATCTCTTCGCGCAGTTCGTGGAGGCCGTTCGCGGTCGCCACGCCGTGAAGGCCCGGCCTTGAACGGGCGGCCCAACCAGGGGCGGCAAGACGGCAACGGCGAACATCGTCCCAAACAGCCGCGCCCTTTCCAGCCGCGATCCGGTCAAGAGCCCGGGCGCGATGCGCGATCGGAGTCCTTCGGGGATCGTCGTACCCAGCCAAGAGCGTTCCCCAATCGTCCCAACCAGGATCCGATCCGCGAGGTCAGAAGCGAAGGTTTCGGAGACTCGCGTGGTCCGCGACCTTACCAGGGGCGTTCCCAGCAAGAATTCCCCCGCGAAGCTCGAGGGGGTTCGTTTGCTCCCCGCGAGGGAAGGTTCCAGGGAGGAGACCGACGCGCGTTCGCACGGCCTGCCCGCGAAGAGCCGCCGATTGTGGAGCGCGAGAATGCGGCCGAAATCGTTTGCGGCCAACACGCGGTGCAAGCCCTGTTGGAAAGCGAGCCTCGGCGGATCCAGCGATTGCTCTTGGAGCGAGGCGCTGGTGAGCCACGGCTTTACGAATTGCAAAAACTGGCCGAGGAGAACGGTGTTCCCTACCAGCAATTGATGGCCAAAGAGCTTTCGGTTCGCGCGTTCGGACGTAGACACCAAGGCGTGGTGGCGGTTTGCAATGTTCGTGAATTCGCCGAATGGACCGAACTTCGCGAGAAACTCGTCCAGAGGATCAAGGATGGCGGCAGTCCCATCGTGGTCGTGGCAGCGGCCATGGAAGACCCCCGCAACCTCGGTGCCGTGGTCCGCACGTGCGTGGGAATGGGTGTTGAGGGGCTGATCTTGCCTCGCAAAGGAGGTTGTGGATTGACTCCCATCGTGGAAGAAACCTCGGCGGGAACCCTGACCCATTTGCCTGTGGCCAGGCCCAACGACTTGGAAAGTGTTTTGGAAGACCTTTCCGAATTGGGTTTTCTGGTGGTGGGATTGGATGCGCGAGGCGAAGAAATTCGCACCGTTTCGTTTCCGGGGCCGGTTGTTTTGGTGGCTGGAGGCGAAGATCGTGGGATTCCTCCTCATTTGCGCCGCCCCTGCGCTCGCCTGATTCGATTGCCCATGAACGAGAACCTGCAGAGCTACAATGCTTCGGTTGCAGCAGCAATCGCATTGTACGAAATCACGCGCAATCGTCTCTGATCTTGGAATGACGCCAATGCCGATCTTTTTTCGGTAAAAGATCGGCATTGGTATTGACATCTCCCCCGCCCCCAGTATTATTCAATCCCAGATAGGGGAGCGTTGTGGTTTATCGCCCCTTTCCTTAGAAAACCAAGGCATGATTGAATGCCGAAATCAGGAGATATTACATGTCGTTGCAGGACCTTTCCACAGAAGATCTCGTTAAGGAAATCGCACGTCGTAAGAGCGCCGAAGTCGGCGAAATCCGCCGCCAGATCGACGAGCACAAGAAGGCGATTCGCGATCTGGAAGACAAGATCCGCGCTCGTGACGGCGAGGTCGCTCCTGTTCGCCGTGGACGTGCCGCCTCCAGTTCCAGCCTGCCGGCTGGCGAACGTGCAGAGCGCGTTCTGACCGCCCTCGAAGGCGCGACTTTGACCATCACCGAAGTGGCTGCCAAGGTCGGCTTCGATGGCCTGTCCCTCAAGAAGACTCTCGACGAGTTGGTTGCCGAGCGCAAGATCGGCCGCACCGGCAAGGCTCGTGGAACCCGTTATTCCTTGACCTGATTTTTTTAAGGCCGTCCCCTTGACGTGAGTCGAGGGTCGGCCTATATTTTTCCTCCCAACGACGCGGGATTAGCTCAGTTGGTAGAGCGTCTCCTTGCCATGGAGAAGGTCGAGGGTTCGAGTCTCTTATCCCGCTCTCAAAGGCCCTTCCGGATTCGATCCGGGAGGGCCTTTTTTCGTTTCCGCGCAATTGCGGAATGATCCTAATTCCCGCATTAGAGCGAGATGCAGCCCGCCTGGATGGCGATGGGAATTGGTTTCGGGGCTGAGGAGGCGCACCCTGGTCCGGTGCGGTGACGAAGCCACGGAATCCAAGACCCGAAGCTAGACGGGATGGGATGCGCTCGATTCTAGTGCGGGATTTAGGATGAATGATTCCTCGTTGAGTTATTTTTCCCTGCCACTATGTCTGAACAGATCTCCACCGGAGGGGCCCAGGCCCTGACCGATCAAGAACTTGCTCGCCGTGAAAACCTTCGCCGAATCCGTGAGCTGGGGGTGGAGCCATATCCTTATCGGTTTGAATTCAGTCATCGGGCTGCGGACCTGCGGTTGATGGGAGAGGGCAAGGAGAGCGCCGAGCTGCGCGTTTTGGGGACCTATTCGCTGGCCGGTCGGGTGGTGGCCTTTCGCGGATCCGGGAAAACGGCATTCCTGAACATCCAAGACGACCACGAGCGGATCCAGGTGTATCTGCGAAAAGACGACGACGCCCAGGAAGCGGGTATGGTCGCGGGCCAAGGCGAAGCGATTTGGCCGGTGGTGCGCAGTTTGGATTTGGGCGACTTCATCGGGGTGCGTGGCATCCTGATGCGCACCAAGTCCGGTGAACTGACCTTGCAGGCGGTGGGCACGAACGGATTCGAGCTTTTGTCCAAGTCCATCAAGCCCTTGCCGTTTCCAAAGGTGGAAGAGACCAAGGACGAATCCGGCAAGGTGATCGGGCGCAAATCGTTCCAATCCAGCCTGTTCACGGATATCGAAGCCCGCTATCGGCAGCGGTACGCGGATCTTGCGGTCAATCCGGAAGTCGCCAACGTGTTTCGCCTGCGCACCGCGATGGTCCAGGAAGTGCGCTCCTACCTGCTGGAACAGCAATTCTTGGAAGTCGAAACACCCACGTTGCAGGCGATCTACGGCGGGGCCTCCGCGCGCCCCTTCGTGACACATCACAATGCCTTGGACATTCCGCTCTACCTGCGCGTATCCAACGAGCTTTACCTGAAGCGCCTGATCGCGGGCGGGTTCGATCGCGTGTTCGAATTCGTGAAGGATTTCCGCAACGAGGGAATCGATCGCACGCACAATCCGGAGTTCACCCAGGTGGAGTTCTACCAGGCCTACGCCGACTACAACGACATGATGGTCCATTTCCAGGCCATCTGGCAGCGGGCCGCGAAAACGGTCCTGAAGCTCAAGGCGCGCCGTTCCGCCCTGGGCCGCGGGATCACCCCGGAAGCCTTGGAAAGGGAATGCCAGGCCATCCAGGCCGGTGACGTTCCGCTGGTGTACCAGGGACGGGAATTGACCACGTTCTTCGGTCAGTGGGAGCGCCTGCCGGTGAAGACCGCCCTCAAGCGCAAGGGCGTCGACATCGACGCGCTGGCCGACGACGAACTGCAGGACCTGATCAAGCGCAACCACTGGGAGTTGGACGGCACCTTCACGCGCGGTCGCGCCATGATGCTCGCCTTCGAGGAGCTCTGCGAGCCGGATCTCTGGGAGCCGGCGTTCGTCATGGACCACCCGCTGGAATCCACGCCTTTGTGCAAGGTCCACCGCGCCGACCCCACCTTGGTGGAGCGCTTCGAGCCGGCCATCGCGGGCATGGAAGTGGGCAATTCCTATTCCGAGCTCAACGACCCGATCGTGCAACGTCGACTGCTGGAAGAGCAGGTGGAGCGCGGGCGGGGCGGGGAAGACGAGACCCACCCGCTGGACGAGGACTTCCTGCGCGCCATGGAATACGGCATGCCGCCCATGGGAGGCGTGGGAATCGGCATCGACCGCATGGCGATGCTCCTGACCGACCAATCGTCCATCCGCGACGTCTTGTTGTTCCCGCTGCAGCGCCCGGAGTAGGAACTAGAGCAGCGCGGCCAGGCTGCGGCGCAGCTTGGCCACGTTGCGCGACTTCTCCCGCTGGCGGTCGCGCCGTTGGGTGCGCGTGAACCATTCCTGCTGGGAAATGAACAGAATCTGTCGGGTCAGCCATTCGAGCTCCTCGAATTGCTTTCCCTGCTCCAACAATTCCTGTCTGAGCGTGTCGGAGACGTCGAAGAAGTCCTCGCGTCCCAGGTTGTCCAGGTCGGCGTCGCAGAGGATCTGCTTGAGCAGGTCCGAGCCCGGATCCTGGCGCCACACGCCGTCGATCTCCTTGAGCTCGGTGGAGAGGATGAGGTTGATGACCCGGCTGATCTCCGAAGGGCCGTAACCGAATTCCGGCATGGCCTCGGCGGCCATGCGGGCTCCGATCTGTTCGTTGCCGTTGTAGGCCTCGATGAACCCCATGTCGTGGTACAACGCCGCCACCAGCAGAAGTTCGAGGTCGGAAGGCACGACCCCTTCTCCTTGGGCCAGGCGCTGGATGGCCGGGATCACGTCCGCGAGGGTGTGGTGTGGGCCGTGGTAGTGGAGGTTGGCCGGCAGTTGCCCGAGCAACTTGGCTTCCGCGGCCTGCCACAGACGGTCCATGCGCGTGCTCAACGCGTCGCCGCCGAGGGCGGGTACGACAGGATCGCGGAAGATCCAGGGCGCTTGAGGAAGGCGAGGGCCATCACCGGTTCATCATAGCTCTTGACGGCGCGCTCGGCACTAGGGAAATCGCGGGAGGTGCACCGGTGGAGCTGTGGCGGGGATTACCTTTCCCCTCCGATGTTCGAGCAACTCAGTAGACGCCTCGAAGAGGCCATGAAGAAGCTGCGCGGCGAAGCGCGGCTCACCGATGAAAACGTCGCGGATTCGCTCCGTGACGTCCGCCGTGCCTTGTTGGAGGCCGACGTCGAGCTCGACGTGGCCAAATCCTTCGTGGCCAAGGTCAAGGAGCGCGCGCTGGGCCAGTCCGTGACCCTGTCCGTGACGCCCGGCGAGCACATGATCAACGTGCTCCACGACGCCTTGGTGGAAACCTTGGGAGGCGAAGCCGCCGAACCAAATTTCCCCGGCAATCCCACCCTGGTGATGATGGTCGGGCTCCAAGGATCCGGCAAGACCACGTCCGCCGCCAAGCTCGCCAACCACCTCAAGGAAAAGCGCGCGCGCCGCCCCATGCTGGTGGCTTGCGACGTCTACCGCCCTGCGGCGGTGAACCAGCTCCAGGTGTTGGGCCAGAAGATCGGGGTTCCCGTCCACGCCGAGCCCGGCGAGAAGGACGTGTTGGGCATCGCCAAGCGCGGACGCCAAGCGGCCCGCGACGCGGCCTGCGACCTGGTGATCTTCGATACCGCCGGTCGGTTGCAGATCGACGAACTCCTGATGGACGAACTGTTGAAGCTCAAGAAGGAGCTCCAGCCGCAGGAAATCGTGTTCGTGGCCGACGCCATGACCGGCCAGGAAGCTGTCCGGGTCGCCAAGACCTTCCACGAGAAGCTCTCCATTTCCGGCGCCATCCTGACAAAAACCGACGGCGACGCCCGCGGTGGCGCGGCGCTTTCGCTTCGCGAAGCCACGCAGGCGCGGTTGCTGTACGTGGGCACCGGCGAAGGCATCGCCGCCTTCGAGGTGTTCGATCCCCAACGCATGGCCGGCCGCATCCTGGGCATGGGCGATGTCGTGGGCCTGGTGGAGCGCGCCCAGGAGCGCCTGGACCAGGGCGAAGTGGAACGCCTGGGCAAGCGCATGTTCAAGAACCAGTTCGACCTGGAGGACATGCTCGCGCAGATCCGCCAGGTTCGCAAACTGGGATCCGTGATGGACATCGTGGGCATGCTGCCCGGCGCGGGCAAGCTCAAGGAAAAAGCTGGCGAGATCGACGAGAAGGCCATCGTGCGCGTGGAGGCGGTCATCTCCTCCATGACCAAGCAGGAGCGCAAGAGCCCTAAGATCATTGACGGAAAACGTCGTGCGCGCATCGCCAAGGGTTCGGGAACGGATCTGCAGCAGGTCAACCAGGTGCTCAAGCAGTACGACCAGATGAAGCAGATGATGCAGCAGTTCTCCAAGATGGGCGGCAAGATGAAGCAGATGCAAAAGCTCATGGGCGCCCGCGGAAAAGGCGGCGGCATGGGCGGATTCCCGGGGATGCCGGGGTTCTAGCCTTCGACTGCGTCGGGCTTTTCTCCGGACGCGGGTCCGGTTGCCGGTTCTTTCGGCTGCGCCGTGCGTTTCCGCTGCGCGGGGCTTTCGACACTGCGTGTCCGGCTTTTCACGGGGCTGCCGCGCCCCGTGCCCGCGGCCAGAGGTACTAACGCCGTACCTCTGGACTCCGGCGCCGGGGGACTCGAACTGGAACGGCCAAACCAGCTCGCCAGGGTCGTGTGCAAAACGGATCTCGAGGCATACGGGGTGATGGCATCAGGGACGCGATCGGTATCATCATGGCACTGGCCGTTCCAATATCCGAGTCCCCCGGACCCCCGCCAGTTCGGCTGGATTGCCAATTTCCGGCATTGCTTCGCTCGCCGGGTGAGTGGTTGAGGCCGAATCCCGAGACCCTCTCCCCCGCTGGGGAGAGGGGGGCGGGGGGTGAGGGAGCGCGGTGGCAGGGGTGGCAGGGCGAATAGCTCTGTTCAGTGGGTTACCTTGCTTGGGGAACGCTGTGTGCGATAACGAAAGTGGATCATGGACCTAGCACTGTACGAGAAATTCAAGATCGCCTGCAAGAACAAGGTGAAGGCTGATGAGAAGCGATTTGCGGCGGAATTTGTCCAATCGTTTCGCGACGACGACGAGCGGTTGGGTTGGGCGAAGGGTTTCCTGGAGACCGTCGATGGGCGCCAGAAGATCCGCCATGAGCTGTATGAAGGGATCGTTTTTCCCGCCTTGCTCGCGCAGTATCGCGCCGGGTCGGTGTGGGCGGGAATCTGGTTGGCCCGGACGTTCGGGAGCATCGTCGATTCCGATGCAACGAGTCGCCACTTCGAAGGTGTCACACAGGTGCAGTTGTACGAGGAATGCCTCGCCAAGGATCCGTCGAACGACCAGGTCCGGATGGCGCTGGTGGACGCCAAGGTCGAGAGCATGGAGTACGCCGTCCATGCCTGGCCGCGTCGCGTGATCTATGCGGAAGGGGAGACCTCGGTGGAGTTTCTGGCGGAGGTGGCGCGTTCGCGCGAGCAGGACAAGGAGTCTCGGCACACGGCCTTTTTTGATCGTGTGGAGAAGATCCTGTTGGAAGACCGGACGCGGGTGAAGGGGCCGAGGGCGGGGCGGTCCTAGACCGGTTTTTCGGCTGACGCCGAACTGTAATTCGACTGCGTCGGGCTTTCACCGGGCGTGGGCCCGGTTGCCATTTTCACGGCTTCCGCCGTGTGGGACCAGGCGCGGGCCTGGACGCCGTTCCTGGGTGCGTCGGCACCCAGACCCCGACCCAGGGCATTCACATATCCTCCCATCCGGCGAACACGCCGGATGGGAACCCTTGCGCGTCCCCTGGCCAGGGTTCCCATTTGCATCGCATCGATGCAAATGGGAGTGCAATGCAACGCAGCGTGCCGGGGGACTCTAACTGGAACGGCCAAACCGGCTCGCCAGGATTGTGGGCGGGATCAATGCTGAGGCATTGGTCGTATGGCATCAGGGACGCGATCGGTATCTTCATGGCACTGGCCGTTCCAATACCCGAGTCCCCCGGACCCCCTTGGTTCGGCTGAATTGCCAGATTTGCAGCTCATTCCCCTCCTTCGGAGGGGTGCCCCGTAGGGGCGGGGTGGTCTGGTTCGGCAGCGGCATTTGATTGCCGGATTTTGTCTGCTGCGGATTTGTCCGCGGACGCTTCGCTGCGCGGTGGTACGTAGGCTGGCCTGGTGCGAACGCGTTGACCTGTGGGGATCGAGCATTCACGATCGCCGGGGCGACGTGTTCTATCCGGGCGAAATGGAGCCCACGATGAGGCCTGGCGGCGGTTGACGGGAATTGTTTCCGTGCGTAATCCTTTTTGCTCCACCAAAGGCACCCACCATCGAATCTGAAATCCTCACCGGCGGTCTCATGAACGCTCCCCGCAGGGTTGGGGAGGTGGTGCATCGGGTCCGGACGCCCTCCACGGAAACCATCCATCGCCTATTGCGCCACGTGCGGTCCAAGGGGATCGATTGGGTGAGCCAGCCATTGGAATTGACCGATTCCCACGAGGTGGTTTCTTATCTACAGGGAGCCGTGCCTCACGATATGCCCGATTGGATTTGGGAGGAAGCGGTGCTTTGTCAGGTGGCTTCCCGGATGCGGGAATGGCACGACGCGACGTTGGATTTCGATTCAACGGATGCTGTTTGGGCATTGGAAACAAATACCGATTCTGCCGTCATCTGCCACAATGATTTCGCTCCCTACAATTGTGTCTTTGTGGATCGGCAGATGGTTGGTCTGATTGACTTCGACCTCTGTGCGCCTGGCAGCCGGCTCTGGGATATGGCCTACACGGCCTACCGCTATATTCCGGTGATGCCCCAGGTCCAGGATCCCAGATTCCACGAATGCTCGCCTTATCCTCCAGAGGAAATCTGTCGACGGCTGGATTTGTTCCTGGATACCTACGCACACGGACAATCCGGATGGCGCTATTCCCGACAAGACCTGCTGCAGATGATCATTCTGCGATTGAATGCGATCGCCGCATGGACCCGCCGCTACGCTCAAGAAACCACAAATCCCGTTCTTGCGCTAAACGCCGAAATGTACAAGCATCACGCCACTTGGATCGATACCTTTACTGTCTAACCAGAATGCCATTCCTCGAGTGGAACGAATGGAGTTGCAGGTGATCAACATGGATGTGCGGAAAGCTGGATTGTGAAGACGTTGCCAGCGGCGTACAAATCTGTCGAATTAGATGGGAGGGCGCTGGCAAATTGCAAAGGGGGAATGGCCCTGGTTTCTTCGGTGGGTGGGGGATCGTTGATCGTAGGCCGAGGGTAGTGGTCGGATCAATATGACTTGTTCTTTGGAGTGGTTCGTCAGTGGTCATTCGGAGATGTCTACTATGTAGAAATCAACCTAAAATCAACGATTTTATGAGGACAAAGGGCAAAGCAGTCAGAAGCATATGACCAACATGACGCAGTGGAGTGGAGCGTCGGAGGTCGATTCTTCTTGGCACCATTGCGTGAGAAGCGCTCGGAGTCTCGCCCAGAAGCTAGGTGGCTGCGCTGGTTGGTTTGGCATTATTTTGGTTCTCTCCGATTGTCGGCTTGAATGTGGATCGGGTTTCTTCATGGCCCACAACGGTTTGGCCATCCGTCGTGAATTCGACGATCCTTAGATAGCGCAGTTCGATGCGGAGGGGAAAGCCCGATCCGTTGGATCGGTGGGTTCGGTCATATCCCTCTCTGACCTTGACCACGACTCCATCGAATTGCCGCCAATCCAGGACACTTCTGGATTTTGATCTAGAGGGAAGGCAGCAAGGATTTCCAATCGGTTCGCGGGAGGGTCAACGAATGGGCTCCGAAAGATGGGGAGCCCACGGCCAGTGTCAAATCGAGAGAGGAATGAAGGATCGGGGATCAATGCACGGATTGGAATGGGGATGATCGGTTTTCGAAGGGAATGTGGATTCGATTTTGGCTGCCATTTTGGAAGCGAGAGAAAATGGCCATCGCAGTGGCGTGCCGAAGGATTGGCCGGTATCTAAGCAGGCCGTCGACCAGGGTGTCTGGAAGGAAATAGGGGTCATCGAGGGAAGGATGAATCCTCCTGCCCCGGTGTTTGACGAAGCGATACGGATCCCGAAATCCATCTGGCAATTCAGCCGAATCTGTGTGGATTGGCGGATCGTCTTTTTGGCAGAAAACAACATGCGATCCAAAGCACCAGGGACCATCCCGCCACCAGGATTCCCAGGTGGACAAGTTCCCCCGAGATCTCGGGAACGCCGGCTCCAAACCGCATGGCGCGATTGCCTGCCGTGTTCCACGGCGAGAGAGGCACGATCTCTCCGAATGCGCGGATCCATCCGGGAAACATTTCGCGCGGCCAACTGGATCCGGAGGCGAAGAAGAACGGATAGCTGGTGAAGGCCAACAATTGTGCAGCCCCGCCAGGTTCGCCCACGATCATTCCCACCAGGCTGCCCATCAACGAAGTCGCGACGAGTCCAAGAAGCGCCAGAAACACAAAGGCGATGGTTTCCGTGGAGAGGGGCACGGAAAGCAGGGGCATGGCCACGCCCACCCACAACCCCAGCCACAACCCGTACCATCCGGTGAACAGAAGAATGCGGGCCGCGAAGTCCTTGGCGCGATGCGCCCCTGCGCTGGCCGCGCTGGCGAATGCCGATCCCACCAGGCACAGTTGGTGCAGGATCAGGATTCCCAGGAGGGGAAGCATGAAATCGCCGTAGGTTTCGCGGGGATTTCCTACCGGTCGATCATCGAGGACCACGGCGGTGGCCCGGGCCTTCGCGAGACCGGGAGGTATCCCCTTCGATTCCAAGAACAGCAGGCGTTCTTGCGCACCCATCGCGGAAAGAACCTCTCCGACGGACCTTTGGAGATCGTTGGCGGGGAGGAACCGATCGGCGACGAACAACAACGGGATCGCGGTGGCTTCTCGTCGGCGCAGGCGTTCATCCAGATCGGAAGGGATCTCCAGGACGCCGCGAACCTCGTTGTCGGCCAGTGCGAGCCGGGCATCCGAGCCGGACATGGGCAGAACACGGATCTGCGGGTGGGCCGCGAGGTTCGTGTGCAGTCGCCGGGAGAGGCTCGAGTGCCCGGGATCCACGATGGCCAGCGGGATGCGGCTTTCCTCCTTGTCCATGTACATCGCTCCGTACAGGCAAAGGTAGAGGAGCGGTGCGGCCAGGAAAATGGTCGCCAATCCCGGTGTGCGGGTGAGACGGCGGAACTCGCGCAACAAGGCATGGCTCAAACCGCCGGTCACCGGATCGGGCCTCGTGACGATTTCCGTCTCCTCGCCGCCTCCCTTTCCGGGAAGTGCCAGGATGCCCAAGGAGAGGCCCGACCAGACGATCAATCCCAGCCAGGCGAGAACCGGGCGACTCGTGGACCACCCCGCCAATCCTCGGTAGGCGTCGATGTATAGGGAAAACGGCAACGGGCTCGCGAGCCTGCGCAGGAGGTCCGGCATGGCCCATTCGGGAAAGGTGTAGCCGGACAGCGGAAACGCCGGCGTATTGAACGCCAACAGGTATTGGGCGGCCTTCACGGGGCTCTGCACGACTCTTCCGAAAACAGCGCCGATCGCCAAACTCGCGACGGAAAGCAGCAGCACCAGGGCAAGGATGGGAAGCAGGGGTGCGGGAGGCGCGCCCAGCGACGGAGCGATCCACAGGAAATAGCAGAAGGCCGCGAGGGCGTACAAGGAAAGCCACGGCACGGACCGGCCGGCAAGTTCGCGCAACGGGCTGGCCGATTTCTTCCAGCCGGCGGGGAGCATGGTGCCGGCCGCCAGCATCAGAGCCATCTGGAGAAAGACGGGAAAAAGCCCCGGTGCGAAATTGGAGAGATAGTCGAAGGAGGGATTGGTGATGGCGCGGGCATCGGCGCGAAGCGGCATGGCCATCTCCTTGGCCTGCGACATGGGCATTCCCGCCATCATCAGCCTGCCTGCCACCAAGCGACTGCTTTCGGTCGCCACGATGGAGGCCATGGCCGAATACAACTGGTTGGCCGCCATCGGATTGGTCGCGTCCCTCCAGACGACCAATTTGGCGGTGCCTCCCCAGCGCACCTGCCGGTCCATTCCCTCCGGAAGGATCGCCACCGCCCGCCACGCTCCGCGACGGAATCCGTCCAATGCTTCCTGCGTGCCGGAAACTCGCACGGCGCGGATCTGGGGGGCGGCGTCCAGGTCGCGGATCAGGGTCCTGGAAAGGTTGGAGCGGTCCATGTCCACCACAGCCACGGGCAGATCGCGCACCACGCGCCCGGCGTAGACGGAGAGACAAAATCCGGTCGCCACCAGCGGAGCAAGCGCCAAAAGCAGGCGGGTGGGTGTCCGGCGCCAGCGGGAGAGCTCTTCCCGTGCCCAGGAGGATCGGCCCATGGCCTCACTTCCCCGCGAAACGGACGGTCATGCCGGGCAGCAACCCTGCCGCCTGGGTTTTCGGCATCAGGCGCACTTCGAAGGAGCGAAGGTCCGCATCGCCCTTGCGGTTGGTGGAGCGCCAGGTGGCGAAGTCGCCCATCGAGGTCATCCAGGTCACCTTGAACTCCACGCTGTCCATCCCCAATGCCGGAATCCGTCCGATCAGGGTGGATCCCACCTGGATGGCGGCCAGTTGGTCCTCCCGCACGGGAAGGGCCACCCAGGTGTCCTGCGGCCGGATCAACACCAGGATGGGCGATCCCGCGCCCATGATCTCGCCCGCGCCCAGATAGCGTTTCTGCACGATCCCGTCGCACGGGGCTAGCACCACGGTTTCCTTCTGCCAGGAGCGAGCCTCGCTCAGGGCGTTCGAGGCGCTTTGCAACAGACCCTCGGCCGCTTCCAATTCTTCGGGACGCGCGCCGTTTTTCACCATGTCCAGCCTGGCGGCCGCGGCGGATTCCGTTTCCTGCGCGGTGCGCCATCTGAATTCCGCTTCCTCCGCCTGTTGGCGTGGGACGGCACTGTCGGCCAGGAGTTTGGCCACGCGCTTCCATGTGGCCTCGGCGAGCTTGCGGGCTTCGGTGGCTTGCACCAGTTGGGTGGTGGCCATCCTGACCTCTTCGTCGCGCGCACCCTTGCGGGCCATGCGAAGCCTGGCTGATGCGCTCTTGGCGGCGCCTGCGGCTTGTTCCACCTTCGCGGAAACCTCCGGGCTTCCCAGGACGGCCAAGGTGTCTCCCGCCTTGACCTGGTCGCCCTCCGACACCCGCACCGAGGCGAGGCGGCCGGCGATCTTCGCGGACACCAGGATCTCGCGTCCGTCCGCCATGCCGATCAGGTCGGGAGCGTCGGTCCCGCAGCCGGCCAGCATCGCGACCGCGACGAAAATTGTCGATCGAAGGAGGTGTTGTGCCAATCGGTTCATTTCCCGGCTCCGTTCCAGAGTTTGACGAATTCGTCGGTGCGGCCGCTCGCCCAGAGGATCTCCTGCGTGGAAATCCACGCGTCCCCCGCGGCGGCGACCCGGTCCAGGTCCGCTTTCTGCATCGAAATCCAGGCGTCCACCACTTCCAGCGAGGTGGCCAGGCCTTGCTCGAAGCGCATCGAGACCACGCGGTGGTTCTCGCGGGCGAGCTCGGCCTGCGCCAGGAGGTTTCCGTGTCTGTTCACCGCCTGCCTGAATGCCAGAAATTGACGCTTCGACTGGGCCTCGAGCGAGTTTCGCGCCTCCAGGCGCAGCGTGGCGATCTCCAGTTCGGCAGATCGCGCGGCTTGCCGCGAATGCCAGTCGGCTCCGCCCCGGAACAGGTTCACGGTACCCTTGATCCCGACCACCCAGCAGGGAGCGAGCGCCGCCTTTGCCGCGTCCTGGTTGAGCTCGTACTTGCCGAAGGCGCCGATTTCCGGAAGGAAATCCGCGTTCTTCACCTCCACGGCGCGATGGGCGACTTCCGCTTGGGCTGACAAGGCCAGCAATAGGGGGTTGGACCCGGCGATTTCCTTGTCGATTCCTGTCAAAGTTGCTGGATCCCCAGGAGGGGGTAGACGGTCGGAGGGGATGAGGAGGTCGTTCCCCCCGGCCATCTGGGCCAGGGTGAGTGCGATCGACTCCAGCTTGGAACTGTCGTCGGAAAGGGATGTCCTGGCTTCGGCGAGGGTCATTTCCGCGCGCAGAAGGGCGGCTCTATCCGTTATTCCCTGCTCGACCATGGTCTTCGCGCGGGCACGGTGGTGCTCGATCGCACCGATGGCCTCGTTGCGCAGCGCGATGCTTTCGCGCAGCAGACAGCCCTGCAGGTAGAGTTTGGTGAAATCGCGACGCAAGTCGTTTCGTTGCCTGGCCATCTCCGCCTTGGCCGCCGTTTCGCGGGAGGCCGCGACGCGGGAGGCTGCCAAAATCCGTCCACCGTGGAAGATCGGCTGGTAGGCGACCAGGGTGGCTTCCCAGTCGTCCTGTTCCTTGGAGGTCTTCACGAAATGGGGCAGGGCGGCATTCAGCTGCGTGCCGGCTGCGTTTTTCACGGCAAGCTGATTGGCAGCGGGCATCGAGGGGGAGGCTGGGTTTTTCATGGCGTAATCGAGCTTCGCCAACGACACCGCGTTCCCCGTCTGCAACTGGACCATCGCCTCACGGATCGGGTCCATGTCCAAAAGGATGTCCCGGTCCAGGTGGGTCAGCCCCACATCCAACCGGATCACAGGCAGGAAATTTCCTCGCGTCGCGAGCTTTTGCTCGGTGGCGTTCTCCACTCTCCGGCTGCTGGAACGGAGGGTCAGGTTGCCTTCTTCCATCCTGGCCATCGCCTCGGCGAGGCTTGTCGCCTCGGCTTGACGGCAGGTGGCGAACCAGAGGAGGATCCCTGCGAGAAGCGTCGGATTTTTCACGATCCGGTCTCCTGAGTGGCTGCCAGGATTCCCGCCATGGCCATGGTCAGCATCCGGCTTTTCACTACCGAGGCCGGTGCCTCGCTGGTGAGCAGGAATTCCAACGAGGCGCGGACGGCGCCGAACAGGATCGCCTGGGATAGATCGGTGGAGGAGGGGTTCGGGAGGTTTTCCTTCCCGTTGGTCTGCTCCACGATCTCGAGGAAGGCCTTGCGGCCAAGTTCGACGCAAGCCACGTAGCCTTGTCTGCTTTGGGAATCCGCCGCCTCCAAAAACCGGTGGTGGTCCCGCAGATAGGTTCGTGCGAAATCGCGATTGGCCGCGAGGCGGTCGAAGAAAATTCCCAATTGGTCGTTCAAGCGAAACAAGGGGTCGGCGAGATCCCTCTGGGCCAACTCCTCTGCAAGGCGGTCCCAAAACCGTTGGAAAAGGGCTCGAATGATGTCGGACTTCCCGCTGAAATACAGGTAGATGGAGCCGGTTCCCACCCCCGCGGCGGTGGCGATCGCCGAGACCTGGGCCTTGTCGAATCCATCACGGGCGAAAACCTGGGCTGCCGCATTCAGGATCTCGCTGGACTTGTCCCCTTCCTTCTTGCGCATTCTCCGCATCCTTTGAAAAATGAATCAGTATTCATTAATATCGCTTCCTGCCTTTGGAAACGCAAGATGGGAGGATCGGTTTTTTCAATCCCCCCGACTGGTGAGCTGGCTCGGGTAAATGCAACGGCGATGCTCGAGTTTGGACTCTGGAGAAAAAGGCGCTCTCGGAAAGTCATCGCTGGGTTTGGAAACGAGGTGCGATGGCAATGCCAGCCTCATACATTCCGCTCTTATCGATCTTATCCCGGTTTCATTTCCACACGGAGAACCCACTCGATGAAGCGGAATGTCTATCTCAAGACCGCGATGAGCGTGCTGTTGGCTGCCACGGTGGCCTCGGCGGAATTCAAGCCGTGCGGCTTCAATGTTGGCGTGGACCTCAAGCAGGCCTCCACCAAGAAGTGCAGCTACATGGGGT
This sequence comes from Fibrobacterota bacterium, assembly GCA_016699655.1. Lineage (GTDB taxonomy): Bacteria > Fibrobacterota > Fibrobacteria > UBA5070 > UBA5070 > UBA5070. The sequence goes on along the minus strand of CP064986.1, from coordinate 4,844,487 downwards.
GCACGACCAACGTGAACGACCTGGACATTCCCAAGGGGCTGGATTTCGTGGCGATGTTCGTGGGATACGCCTACGACGGCGGGAAGGTAGCCCCGAAGCCGATGGGAACCTCGGAAGGAACCTTCCTGGCCATGGCCAAAACCCTCAATGCCACGCCGGTCTGGTACACGTACATCATCGCTGAAGGCGCCAAACTGGCTCTGAATCTCACCGACTGCAACATGGGCGGCGGGAAGACGTTGTGCTCCGAAGGGACCAAGTACATCCGCGACAACAAGGCGAAGATCCTGGATCAGTACAAGGCCTATGCCCAGTACGCCAATACCAATTACGGATCCAAGCCCATGATCTGGGCGCTCGAGCCCGACTTTTACCAGTACGCCTCCAGCCAAAACGGGAATTCCAGCCCGATGTCGTTTGCCGATGCGGCCACGTTCATCGGTGAGATCGCCAGCACCATCACCGCCGCGATGCCATCCGCCCAGATTTCCATGGACATCTCGCCCTGGGCTCCGGACAACTGGTTCACCTCGCTTCCGCTCTCCAAGTTCAAGTACATGAACACCTCCGGCGGCATCTCGCAGCCCGGAAACACGGTGGCCAACGGGAACCCCATGACCTGGGCCAAGGTCAAAAGCTTGACCAAGCTGCCGATCATCGCCGACGACGGCTACGGCACCGGTGGCACCCTGACCAGCCCCAATTCCAACTGGGGCAACGTCAGCACCATCAAGTCGCGCATGGCCGACGGTGTGGTCGCCCTGATGGAAGCCTCTCCGGGTTCCTCCTGGACCAGCATCATCACCACCATCCACGAGCAGGCCACCAGCACCTCCTGCTCGAGCGATCCGACACCCACCAACTACACCCTGAGCGTGACGGCCACCAACGGCGGCAGCGTCTCGGTCAATCCCACGGGAACGAGCTTCGCCTCCGGAACGGCGGTCAAGCTGAAGGCCACTCCGCAGACAGGATTTGTCTTCACGGGCTGGAGCGGAGGAGCGACCGGCTCCAAGGACACCCTGACGGTGGTCATGAACGCGGCCATGAACATCACCGCCAATTTCAGCCAGATCAAGAAGTACAACCTGCAGATCAACAACGCAACGGGCGGTACCATCACGGCCACTCCCTCCGGAACCTCCTTCGATTCGGGAACCGTGGTGAAGCTGAAGGCCACGGTGCAAACCGGGTACGAGTTCACCAACTGGACCAGCTCGGTCTCCGGCAACAAGGACACATCGACCTTGATCATGAACGGCGACAAGCAGGTTTCGGCCGTCTTCACCAAGACCAACGGAATCCTCGGTCGCGCCGCGCACGGATCCAAGGTGGAGCTCGTCGGTGACCAACTGCGGGTTTCCCTGGACAAGCGCGGCCTGGTGGTTTTCAGCATCGTCTCGCTGGACGGCAAGGAGATCCGTTCCTTGGGAACCATCGAAATGCTGGGACAGGAGCAGATCTTCGGCCTCGGAGGTAGCGCCACCGGCTTGCAGTTCTTGCGCATGCGTGGTGAAGGCTGGGAATCCACCGTGCCCATGGCGACCCTGTCGCGCTGAGCCACGCTTCGGGCTCTGGGCTTGAGCGACAACGGTCCATCGGTTTCGATGGGCCGTTTTTCGTTGCTGGGATCCGTGCGCTTTGGGGAAAGCTCCGAGCGATCTACTACCCCAGCTTTTCCTTGAAGGCCTCGAATCCGAAGGTCCGATGGATCTCCAATGCGCCATTTTCCGTCCAGGTGGCGATGGAGGGGTGGCGAACGCCGTTGAAGAAGGTCGTCTTGACCATCGTGTAATGGATCATGTCCAGAAGGACGATCTTGTCGCCGGGCTTGAGAGGTTGGTCGAAGGAATAGTCCCCCAGGACGTCACCGGCCAGGCACGTTCCGCCTCCCAGGCGGTAGGTGTGCGGCCTTTCGCCGGGCTCGCCCGCGTCCAGGATGGCGGGGCGGTACGGCATTTCCAGGCAGTCGGGCATGTGCGCGCTCACGGACACGTCCAGGATGGCGAGGTCCATCCCGTTTTTCACGACGTCCAGCACCGACGCGACCAGTTCGCCCGTTCGCCACCCCACGGCCTCGCCGGGCTCCAGGACCACTTCCAGATGCGGATAACGTGTCCGGAAATCCACCAACAGCGAGATCAGCCGCTCCACTTCGTAGTCTTCGCGGGTGATGTGGTGGCCACCCCCGAAATTCACCCATTTCATCCGACCCAGGAACTTGCCGAATCTTTCTTCGAACGCCCCGAGCAACCCCTCGAACGCGTCGGCGTTCTGTTCGCACAGGGCGTGCACGTGCAGGCCCTCGATCCCGTCGAGTTCGTCGGGGCAAAATTCGTCCAGCACCACCCCCAGCCGGGAGAAGGGCGCGCAGGGGTTGTAGAGGTCTGTCTCCACCTGGCTGTATTCGGGATTGACGCGGATGCCGGGCGAGGGTCGCTTGGGATGCGCCAGGGTCTTTTCCCGGAATTTCCGCCATTGCGAAAAGCTGTTGAACGTGATGTGCCCGGCCAGATCCAGGATCCGGTCGATTTCATCATCGGCGTAGCCGGGAGCGTACACGTGGAGTTCGCCGCCCATCTCGGAGCTGGCCAGGATCGCCTCGTTGAGGGAGCTGGCGGTCGCTCCAGACAGATATTGTCGCACCAGCGGGAAGGAACGCCAGAAGGAGTAACCCTTCAGGGCGCAGATGACCTTGGCGCCGGAATCCCGTTGGACCCGTCCGAGCAGCTCCAGGTTCGCGCGCAGGCGCGCCTGGTCCAGCACGTAGCAGGGGGAGGGGACACGGGAGAAGTCGGTGTGGATCGTTGGGTAGGCCATCGGGGGGACAAGGTACCTTCAGGGCGGGAAGCTTTCTACGCTTGCAACCATGATCGAACACTTGATCGAAGCCGCACGGGCTTCCGGCGAGATCCTCCGACAGGGTTTCGGGCAGGTCCGCGACCTCCAGGAAAAGGGCCGGGTCACGGACCTGGTCACCGAATACGACAAAGCCTCGGAGCGTTTCCTGCGGGAATGGATCCAGGCGCGGTTCCCGGATCATGCCCAGATCGGGGAGGAAGAGGAGAACCTCCATCGCCCGGACGCGGAGTGGACCTGGATTTTCGATCCGTTGGACGGAACCGTCAGCTTCGCCTACGGGATCCCGTTTTTCGCCGTCTGCATCGCGCTGCGCCATCGGGACACCACCGTGGCCGGCGTGATCTACGAACCGATCCGCGACGAAATGTTCTCGGCGGTCCGCGGTCAAGGCGCCTTTCTGAACGGCAAGGCGATCCACGTGACCCAAGCCACCGAACTGCAACGTTCCCTGCTGGCCACGGGCTTTCCGTATTCCATCCGCGAGAATCCGCGTCGCACGCTGGAGACCTTCAGCGCCGTTGTTCCCCATGCACGCGGCATCCGCCGCATGGGAACGGCGGGCATCGACTTGGCCTACGTGGCCTGCGGGAGGCTGGACGGCTATTGGGAATCCTTCCTGCAGCCGTGGGATTGCGCGGCGGGGGTCCTGTTGGTGGAAGAGGCAGGCGGGAAGGTCAGCGATTACGAAGGAGCCCCCCATGATATTTTCGGGTTGCAGACCGTGGCCACCAACGGCCATATCCACGACGAACTGTTGATGCGGATCCAGGAGGGACAGCGTGCCTGAGTTGACGGAATTTGTTCACCGCGTGGATTTCGAGGTCCGCGACTACGAGTGCGATCTCCAGGGGGTGGTCAACAACGCGGTCTACCAGAACTACCTGGAGCATGCCCGCCACCGGTTCCTGCTGTCGAAAGGCGTGGATTTCGTGGAGATGTCGCGCGCCGGCCGGCAACTCGTGCTGGTGAAGGCCGCTCTGGAGTACCGGCGATCGCTGCGGCCCAAGGATCGGTTCCGCGTGGAGACCCGCGCCGAAATGGACGGGCGAGTGAGGTTGGTGTTCCTGCAGCGGGTGGTGAAGGAGGACGGAACCCTGATCCTGGAAGCCCGGATGGAAGGCGCCCTGCTGGGGCCCTCCGGTAGGCCGGTCGCTTCCCCCGATCTCAGCGCCGCGATTTGTTCTCCGGGATGCCCATCTCCGTCATCCGTCGGGCCAAATCCCTGACCTGTTCGGCGCCCAGGATGGGATCGGCGATTTCGACACGCAACACCGCCGACATCAGGTTGTTCCCGGCGGCGGTGTCCTCCAAGCCCAGGACGTGTCCCACTTCGTGCGCCAGGATCCTGGCATGCCGAAGGGAGCTGGTGTCGCTGGCGGGAATGAGCAGGATGGGCGGCGCCTTCTCCTGCTCGTTGTCGACGAACCCGAAGGCGGGGGAGTCCAGATCAGGACGCAACACGAGATCCGTGGTCGGGTGGTCCCACTTCCATCCGCCCACGGGCGTGCGGAGCCGCAACGCCCCGCCGGGAAGATAACCCTGGACCTGGAACGAATCCGCTCGATCCCGGTCCGGGCTCTCCAACACGTAGCGCATCGGCGATCCGTTCTTGTCCCGCCATACCAGAGGGTCGTTGGCGGCCAAGTGCAAAACCGTGTCTCCCGCGCGGACGTCCTCCTTCGGGCACCAGCCCAGGCGGGACTTTTCCTGGAGCAGGACGATTTTTGGAAATTCCAGGCCTCGTCGCAGAAGTTGGCCCACCAGTTTGGCCTGCTCCGGGGCGGGTCGGGCGATGGTGCCGTTTCGCCACAGATCCAGCCTCTCGTTGCGGTTGAGATCCCACTCCTTGCGATCCAGGTAGATGGGTTGGCCCTGTGTGAGTCCGATGGACAAACCCGATTTGCGGAACAGGCGATCGGTTTCCTTGGCCACCGCCAGCATTTTCCAGTGCAGCACGCGCGGGTCGGTTCCCACCGCGCGGATCTCCAGATCCAGGTGGCGACGGGGAACTCCCTCGATGGTGATTTCCCACGGGTCGCGACCGGAGGAGGAAGTCAGCCGATGGACGGAGCTTCCCGGAGAGGTCGGCGAGATCAACATGGACTGGTTGTCCATCCGGATACCGGCCTCGGGGCCGCGATGCGCACGCTGGCCCTGCCAGACGAGCAGCACGGTGTCCCCGGCGGGAACGACGATGTCCATCCCCTTTTTGGTCGAGGTGCAAACCCCGTCGCAGCGCACGATTTCCGGTCCCCCGACAGCCAAGGAAGCGATCAAATGGAGAAGTGTGATCATTGTCCCTTCAATCCCAGCATGAGCCCGCCGGCGATTTCCAATTCCTGTCCAGTGATGTAGGATGCCTTTTCCGAAGCGAGCCAGGAAACGGCTTCCGCGACTTCCTCCTCCCGTCCCGATCTCCCCAAAGGAACGCGCTCGGCGATGTCGGCGGGCAGGTCCACGGAGTTTTCGAGCTGGCCGGGAGAAACCATGTTGACGCGGATCCCTCGCCGTCCCAGCTCCATGGCGAGCGATCTCACCAGGACCAGCAATCCGGTCTTGGAGACGGAATAGGCCCCGGTACGGGTGGTTCCGGCGAGTTTGCCGGTCCCGACATACCCGAGGGCGATGATGGAGCTGCCGGGAGGCATGCGGTCCACCAGGAGTCGCGTGAGGTGGAAAGGCGCGTCCAGGTTGGTGCGCAGGGTGTCGTGCCAGTCGGAGGTGTTGATCTCCAGCAATCCACCGGTGCGATAGATCCCGACGTTGTGCACCAACAAGTGCAAGGGCCCGGAGAACGATTCAGACAATTTCCGACATCCTTGCTCGTTGCCCAGATCGGCCAGGGAGATCTGGGCCGTGGAGCCCGCTTCCCGGCAGAGCCGCACGGTCTCCTCGGCCAGATCCTGGGCGCCTTCCTTGCCGTGGACGATCACGTGGTACCCGTCCTGGGCCAGGCGTTGGGCGATGCGACGTCCCGTGCGAACGCTCGAGCCGGTCACGAGGGCGGTCTTGGGGCCAGCGATCAACGCGACCTCGTCACGCGAACGCGCGTATCCTTGGCTTGTGGCACGGCCTGGGGTTTGTGCACGGCCACTCGCACGGTTTCCACCTGCGGGTGCGCGGAGAGGATGTGCTTGGCGATTTCCTCCGCCATCGTCTCGATCAGCTGGAATTTCGCTTCGCGAACCAGATCGTGGATCGACTCGGCGAGAGCCGCATAATCGACCGTGTCGTGGATGGATTCGGACGCGGCGGCCGGGGCGAAATCCAGATCCATCCCCAAACTGACGAAGACGGGCTGCTCCTGGGTGCGTTCGAAAGGGAAGATCCCCACGATACAAGGAATGGCCAATGACTCGAGCTCGATGGTGCCTAGCATGGACACCAAGATACCAGTCCGCAGCGTGGCAGGCCCGGCGTTCGCGCAAAACAAAAGACCCAGGCCATCGCCTGGGTCTCGCTTCTGAGGAACCTCGACCTCGGTCGCCTTTTCAGGAGACCGGGGTCGAGGAGGGTCGAACAGGATGGCGGTTGCATTCCCCGATTGCTTTCTATCCCCGCTGCCAGAGCCTATTCGACCGATGACGGACCTGGGTAAACCCCTGCACGTCCCTCCTCTGTAGAAGAAGTTATCACCAGCAGAATGGATTGGCTAGAGGGTTTGTGAATATTTTCTGGTGGATTTGAAATTGGTTGGTCAATGGCGCCGGGAGGTTCATGAAATCCTCCGATGGGACTCGATTGGCTACCTTTTCCAGGCTTGATCGACGCTCGCACACTTCATTCCGGTTTTCGTCTGATCCGGATCGGGAATTGTCTGGTCGCCTCCGCGACGAGCCTTGCCGGATCCTGGGCAGCCGGTTCCTCGCTGGCCCGGGACAAGCCCTGGTTGCTGGCCGTTTCCGCGTTCCTGATCGCGGCGTTCGGAAACATCTACAACGACATCTGCGATCTTCCTGCCGACAAGGTGAATCGGCCCGATCGGGTGTTGGTCACGGGCGCTTTGGACATGACCACAGCGTTGCGTCTTGCCGGGTGGTGTCTGGCATTGGGGTTGATGATCGCCGCCTACGCGTATGTCGATGCACTGATCATCGCGGTGACGGTGGCCTCCGTCCTGTTCGTGTACGATCGCGACCTGAAATCCAAGCCATTGGTGGGCAACGCATCGGTCGCGGCGGTTTGTGCGGCCACGGTGGCCTATGGTGCCTTGTGTGGACCCGAATGGAATCGTCAGGTCTCCGTGCTCATGGTTTGCGCTTTTTCGCTCACGTTGGTGCGCGAACTTTACAAGGACATCCAGGATGTCGAAGGGGATCGTGCCATGGGCGCACGCACCTTTCCCATCCTGTATGGCGAAAGACTTTCCGCACAGCTGGCGCTGATTCCGCTGGCCTTCACGGTCTACTACGTGCTCTACCGGATTTTCAGCTCCACGCCCGACTGGACGGGGGCCTACATCGCCGGTATCGCTCTGACCACAGGCTTGGCGTGGACGGCCTTCCACAGCTTGCGCACGCATGGCTCGGCGGCCTGGGGGCGTCGCGCGAGCGAACTGAAGTTGTGGATCATTCTGGGTGTGGTCTGGGTGCTTTTGTGGCGCATTCATTCCTGAGTCTGCGCTGAGAGAGGCCTGACAATTTCCTGACATCGATTGCCGTGCGTTTTCGACGATTGGGCCGTAACGTTTGGGGGAGGTTGCTTCCTTTCCCTTTTGATTGCTTCGGAGGCAGCCTCGTTTTCCCTGAACGGAGGCGTCCCCATGCTTTCTGCCTTTTTGTCGTGCGTGCTCGCATTGCCCGGCTCCAACAACCTTTCTGGATTTCATCTGCGCGTGGAAAAAGAGGCGCGTCGGATGTTGGTGATGGAAGGTCGAGACACGTTGAAGGTCTATCAGGTTGCGTTGGGTTCCGGCGCGGCCGATGCCGGAACCAAGTTGATTCGTGGCGACCATAAAACCCCGGAAGGCGTTTACATCATTCGTTCCCGCAATCCCAACAGCTCCTTCTACAAATCGTTTCTGATCGATTATCCATCGGTCACAGATGCCAAGCGCGGCTTGGAGGGAGGGGTGATCAAGAAGTCGGAGTATCTTTCGATTCTCCAGGCACATCGGGATGGAAAGCTGCCGCCGCAACGCACCGCGCTGGGTGGCGACATTTGCATCCATGGTGGCTATACGGAGGCCGATTGGACTTGGGGATGTGTCGCGGTGGGAAACGAGGGGATGGATTCGCTCTGGGGGCAGGTCAAGGTGGGCACCAAGGTCGAGATCGTCCCGTAATCTTGCTAGCCCCTTGCCATCCGAAGAACCCGGGTTATCTTTTCTCCCCTCATCGGGCTGTTAGCTCAGCTGGTTAGAGTACTACCTTGACATGGTAGGGGTCACTGGTTCGATTCCAGTACAGCCCATTCTCGATGACAAAAAATGGCCGGGATTGCTCCGAACCGAGCGATTCCCGGCCTTTTTTCGTATCAGGGACCTTTTTGTCGGCGAACGGACACCATTCACCAGGGAAGATGCCGACGATGAACAGCGCCTCGAATCCCGAATCGATCGAACCGGCGGAAGTCCCCGTGATCGGGCACCAGGTGTCTCCACGTTTCGAGCGGTCGGACGAGTTCGAAGCCGATCTGCGCAAGGTCGTCGACGGCTATTTCCAAGAATCCGGAATCTCCACCCGCGATCGCTTGTCCATGTTCTTCAAGACCATCGTGCTGCTGGGCTTGGCGGGGGTGTCCTACTGGACGCTCCTCTTCGTCGCGCTTCCCACCTGGGCTGTCGTGGCCATGGTGGTGTTCTTGGCCTTGGTGGTGGCGGGGATCGGGTTCAATGTCCAGCACGATGGTGGCCATCATGCCTATTCCCGGCACCCCTGGATCAATCGACTCGCGGCCGCCTCGCTGGATCTGATCGGCGCGAGTTCCTACGTGTGGCGCTGGAAACACGACGTTCTCCACCACATGTTCGTGAACATCGCCGGTCACGACACCGACATCGATCTGGGGCCGTTCGGCAGGGTGAGCCCGGATCATCCGCGTCGGACGCTACACCGCTTCCAGCATCTGTACATCTGGCCGCTCTACGGGATCCTGGCCTTGAAGTGGCAGTGGTTCGATGATTTCCGGGACGTGCTCGTGGGGAGATTGGGCACGCGGCGCATGCCCCGGCCCAAGGGCTGGGATCTGGCCTTGTTTCTACTTGGGCGCATCGCGTTCTTCGGTTGGACCATCGGGATTCCCTCCCTGTTCCACCCGGTCGGCTCCGTGATCGCCTGCTACGTGCTGGGGAGTGTGGTGCTGGGGATCGTGCTGAGCGTGGTGTTCCAGTTGGCGCACGCCGTGGGGGAGGCGCAATTTCCGAGTCCCGATCCCGTGACCGGCAAGCTGGATTCCGCCTGGGCCCGACACCAAGTGCGGACCACCGTGGATTTCAGCCGTGGGAACGCCTTTGTGACCTGGTGCCTGGGAGGACTGAACTACCAGATCGAGCACCATCTCTTCCCGCGCATCAGCCATGTCCACTACCCGGCGCTGGCGCCCTTGGTGGAAGCGGTGTGCCTTCGCCACGGAGTTGCCTACCACGATCATGGCGGCTTCTGGAAGGGAATCGCATCCCACTACCGCTGGCTCCGCCACATGGGAAGTCCCGCGCAAGCGAGCTGATTGCTTCCGGGTCTTGCTAGTTTTCGCTCCTTGCCGTCCACAATGCTCGTGGAGGCGCTCTACCCATTCAACACGGAGAACTGGCCATGGATACGCTCAAGCTCACACTGCCCGACGGATCGGAAAAGCAGGTGACCGCGGGCACCACCGGCCTGGACATCGCGATGTCCATCTCCCCTCGGTTGGCCGATGCCGCCGTGGCCGTGGTGATCGATGGCCAGCAATGGGACCTCAAGCGTGCCCTTCCGGGTTCGGGTGCGTTCCGGATTCTTACCGCCAAGGACGCCGAATCCCTGGAAATCGTGCGTCACTCCAGCGCCCACCTGATGGCCCAGGCCATCGTGCAGTTGTTTCCCGGCACCAAGCTCGCGATCGGGCCGGTGATCGAAAACGGCTTCTACTACGACATCGACTCCCCCCACAAGTTCACGCCCGACGACTTCGCCGCCATCGAAGCGAAGATGACCGAACTTGCTGGGCAAAAATTGTCCATCGATCGCACCGACATCAAGCGCCTGGAAGCCATCGAGAAGTGGGGCGCGCAAGCCGAGCCCTACAAGGTCGAGATGATGCAGGAGTGGACCGACGAGACGGTCAGCTATTACACGCAGGGCGATTTTTTCGATCTCTGTCGTGGGCCCCACGTCCCGCACACCGGCTTCTTGAAGTTCGTGAAACTGTTGTCCGTGGCCGGCGCCTACTGGCGCGGTGACGAAAAGCGTCCGATGCTCCAGCGCATCTACGCGACCGCCTTCCACGACAAGAAGGCGCTCGAGGCCCACGTGACCGCCTTGGAAGAAGCCAAGAAGCGCGACCACCGCGTGATCGGGCGCAAGCTGGAGCTGTTCCACCTGCAGGACGACATGCCCGGTATGGTGTTCTGGCACCCGCAGGGCTGGGCGCTCTACCGCGCCTTGCAGACCTACGTGCGCGAAAAGATCGAAGCCGCCGGCTATGTGGAGGTGAACACCCCCAGCGTGGCTTCCAAGGTCCTGTGGGAGAAGTCCGGACACTGGGACAAGTACCAGGACAACATGTTCGTGACCGAATCGGAAAAGCGCATCTACGCGATCAAGCCGATGAACTGCCCGGGCCACATCCAGATCTTCAACCAGGGATTGCGCAGCTACCGCGAGCTTCCTCTTCGCATGGCCGAGTTCGGTTCCTGCGTGCGCAACGAGCCCTCCGGTACGTTGCACGGGATCATGCGTGTGCGGGCCTTCGTGCAAGACGACGCCCACATCTTTTGCACCCCCGAACAGATCGGGCAGGAAGTCGCCGATTTCTGCAAGCTGCTCAAGGAGATGTACGCCGACTTCGGATTCAACGAAGTCATCGTGAAGTTCTCCACGCGGCCCGAAAAACGCGTGGGCACGGATGAATCCTGGGATCGCGTGGAGAAGGCCTTGGCCGACGCCTGTGAGTTCGCGGGGTTGGTCACCGAGCTGAACCCCGGCGAAGGCGCGTTCTACGGCCCCAAGCTGGAATTCACCCTCAAGGATTGCTTGGGTCGCCACTGGCAGTGCGGAACCATCCAGGTGGATCCCAACTTGCCCGAGCGCCTGGGTGCCCAGTACGTGGGCGAAGACGGAGCCCGCCACACGCCCATCATGCTGCACCGCGCCATCCTTGGCTCGCTGGAGCGGTTCATTGGCATCCTGATCGAGAACTACGCGGGAGCCTTCCCCGTGTGGCTTTCGCCGGTGCAAGCCACCATCCTGCCTGTTTCCGAAAAGTTCCTGGACGCCGCCCGCGCGACCGCATCCGCCCTTCGCAAGGCGGGTCTGCGTGTGACGGTGGATGAACAGAACCAGAAGCTCGGCTACAAGATCCGCGAAGCGGAAGGCCAGCGCCTGCCGTTCATCCTGGTGGTGGGCGAAAAGGAAGCCGCCTCCGGGACAGTATCTGTCCGCCAGCGCGGGGCGGGGGATCTGGGAGCCAAGACGGTGGCGGAGTTCGTGGAGTTCGTGCAAGCTGAAGCGGCCGCCAAGCGGTAAGTTTTTCCGCTGCGCGGGGCCTTTTTCGACTGCGTCGGGCCGTTTTCCGGGGCGGCCCGGAGGTCGTTTTTCCGGACGCGGGTCCGGTTGCCGTTTCCACGGGGCTGCCGCGCCCCGTGACCCGCGGCCAGAGGTGATCCAAGTGCCTCCCATCCGGCGTGCCCGCCAGATGGGAACCCTGGCCGTGCCTCTGCAGGGTTCCCATTTGCATCGCCTCGATGCAAATGGGAAAGCAATGCAACGCGGCGCCGGGGGACTCTAGCTGGAACGGCAATGCCGGGTTCGCTGGGGCGTCTGGACAATTTCCGTCGAGGCATTGGGGCAAACGGCATCAGGGTCGCGATCGATATCCTCATGGCGCTAGCCGTTCCAATATCCGAGTCCCCCGGACCCCCGCCGATTCGGTTGGATAGCCAGATTTTGTCTGATGCGGATTCTCCCGCGGACGCTACGCTGCGCGGTGGCGGGACGATTTGAATGCCAATTTCCGGCGCCGCTTCGCTGGCCGACTGAATGGTCGATGCTCCGAACACCGATCCCCTCTCCCCCGGTGGGGAGAGGGGGGCGGGGGGTGAGGGAGCCCCAGGTTCGCCGACCCAACCCGCTTCGCTGGCCGGGAGGAGGTAGGTGGGCAGGCTGGGTCGGTGGGTATGGCCACCGTTGCCCGATGGGCGATGTAGGGGCGATCCTCGGATCGCCCGGAAAACGGAAACGGGCGGACGGCGACAACGGCGGCGGTGTTGGCAGATCGCGGCGGTCAGGTTGTTCGGGAACCCCCACGCCCCTCTCCTCGGTGAGTTTTTGTTTTTCCAGAACCTAGATTGGGAACATGGCAGCTCGTTCGATGTCGTTCAATACCACTGGCCCTTGCCGTCCCGGGATGCATTACATGCTGGCTCCCGAGGCGCGGCTACCCAGTCGCGACCTTCAGCGCCTGATCGACGAAGAGTTGTACTGGGTGCTCCATGCGCCACGCCAGACCGGGAAAACCAGCTTCCTGATGTCGTGGATGCGGTCCCTGAACGCCTCCGAACAGGTTGTGGCTTGCTACGTGAGCGTGGAGCGCTGCCAGGGGATAGAAGAGGTCGAGGAAGCTCTGCCCTCCATCTGTCATGCTGTGGTCGACTATGCTGGGAAAATGCTGGATTCGGCGTATGTCCCCGCCATCCCGAAGGATGTTCCCGCCGCCAGTGCCCTGGCCGCACAGTTTTCGGAATGGGCCGCATTGTGCGCACCCAAGCCATTGGTGATCCTCTTCGATGAAGTGGATACCCTTTCCGGCGCGACGCTCGTCAGTTTCCTGCGACAGTTGCGCGGTGGTTTCGCGAGCCGTGGCGTGGGCCGTTTTCCCACTTCGGTGGCGCTGGTGGGGATGCGCGACCTCAAAGACTACCTGATCCACAGCAAGGACGGGGTGGCGGTGAACCCGGGAAGTCCCTTCAACATCAAGAAGGATTCCTACACCTTGCGGAACTTCACGGAAGGCGAGGTCCGGGAGTTGCTTTCCCAACACACGGCGGCAACGGGCCAAGTCTTCACGGACGAGTCGATCTCCGAGGTGTTTCGCCTCACGGGTGGTCAGCCTTGGCTGGTGAATACCCTGGCGGATCTCTGCGTTACCCGGTTGGTGATGGACGGCTCTCCCATCACCGCCGACCACATCGAGGCCGCCAAGGAAGAGTTGATCAAGAGCCGCGCGGTGCATATCGACAGCCTTGCCGAGCGTCTGCGCGACCCGAAGGTGAAGCGCATCGTGCAGCCCATCCTGGTGGGGGATTCCGACCCATCCCTGGCCGACGGTGACGATTTCCGTCTGTGCCTGGATCTGGGGCTGGTGGCGTTGGACAACGGCGTTCCGAGCATCGCCAATCCCATCTACCGGGAAGTGCTGATCCGCACGCTCAACTATGGACAGCAATTGGCCATTCCCGCCCCCGAGTTCCGATGGACCAAGGACGACGGCGATCTGGACCTGGAATCCCTGTTCGATGAATTTGCCGATTTTTGGCGGGAGAACGGCGATCTATGGGAGCAGAAGGCCGACTACACCGAGGTATTCCCCCATCTCTTGTTGATGGCCTTTTTCCAGCGGGTCTTGAACGGCGGAGCTCGGCTCACGCGCGAGGCGGCAGTGGGGCGTGAACGGATGGACATGCTGATCGAATGGAAAGGTCACAAGCACATCATCGAAATCAAGCTGGTGCACCCTCGCCATGGCCGGGAAGCAACCCTGAAGAAGGGCTTGAAACAGATTGCCCAATACGCAGACAAGGTGGGGCGCGACTCCACGAAAACGTTGGTGATCTTCGACCGCACTCCCGCCGGTAGGGCCATGCCATGGGAAGAACGTTTGCGCCGCGAGCAGCACCAGGATGTGGTGGTCAGGTGGCTCTAGGCTAAGACGCTTCCAATGGAGCGGTAGGGGAGATGCAGATGAAGAAACCTCCCATGAAGAGCTTCGAGCGGTCCCTGCGGGCGGTAGTCAAGCCAGCCCTGGCGAAGAAGGGCTTCGTGTTCGACAAGAAACGGATGCTCTGGCTTGGCCAGATCGGATCCTGCACCGCGATCCGGTTTCGACTGACGGAGAATCGGTACCACGGAAACTTCATGGTCTACCTGATCATCGACAACAAGACGCACGCTCTGACCGAGCTTCGGTTGAATCCGGTGTCCCGTGTGGTTCTGCGATGGTTGGGGGGCAGGAATCCTTGGTGGAAGGAATATTTCCTACCCGGGATCAAGCTCTGGAAGGTCCATGTCGATCCCGAAAAGATGGATGCCAGCATGCGGGAGGTGCTGTTTGATCTGGAAAACCACTGGCTCCCATGGATGGAAAAGAAGCTGGCAACGCCACCGGATCAGCCTTTATGAGTTGTCATCAACCACCGACGGAACTGCTCGGAGCGATTCAAAGAATCAATAGATGCGTACTGCCCGGAAAAGGAGATAGACAAGTCGGAGGCCAAGCCAGAGACTGACCAAATTGATGTAGACTAGAGCGGCCATCCAGTAGCCATCGATTCTCTTCCCTTGGTCCAGATAATAGGCCCCATAATTGCTTCTTTTCAGGATTCCGTGAAAACCGATTTTCATTCTGTTTTGCCACCAGTTCGGGTATTGCTCGCCCAGGAGTGAGTCGTAGGTGCTTGGGTGCTTTCCTGCGATGACCTCGGGTGATTCGAACCTTGTTACCGCCAAGCCTGCTGGTGTGTGCTGCCTCAATGCGGCCACCCATGCGTTAAACACGAAACCTTGCTTTCTGCTTTTGTCCCTTGCTGAAGTGGTGAGCTCTTCTATCAACCATTCGCGGGAATATTTTTTCTGTGGTCGCAGCACGTCCAGGATAGGAAATGCATTTGTGTGTGCAGCAGAATCTGGAATGTCATGGAAAATTCGTACGGGAATCGATACTCCTGAACTCCTTCCCCTTCCTCTACTACGCCTGCCACCGCCTTGAACAATCACCAGATTTTCCGTCGGTTCCCATTGGATTGCTGGACCAGTGATGGAAATCGTCCGCCCTATTTGGTTTTCCGGTTGGATAGAACGAATGTTCGGGACCTCCAAGACATCGGTCACGGAAATTCCATCGCGGAGAACCGCCTCCCACAAATAGCCACTCGATCGAAAAAAAATGAGATGAGTCATTTGGAAAAGGATTAAGGTCATTATCGAGAATAGTGCGGGAATGATGATCGAGTAGCCAGGTGACCAAAAGCTTTGAATAGGGCTTCGCGAGCTCTTTTTTTGGTCGGAGTCTAAAATCACGCCAAATGGGCCTTCCTCTCCCGTCGATTCGAGCCATTTGAAATGGCCGTTTCCGCCCATTTGTGCGAATCGCCCTTTCCATGTTTCTGGGTAGACACATGGACAATCGTTCAAGTGCAGGAAAAGAGCTCGATTCCCAAATCTTTCGCAAAATCGCCAATGAAATCGGGCATTTCCATCGTTCATTTTCCACGAGAGAGCGTCAAATTCTGTACGTATTCGTTTTCGGTGATGCAGGTGTTTACGGAACAGCATAGCGACCGCGATGGCAAAGCCGATGCAGGTGATAGGGCCAAGTCCTATGGCCAGCGGAGCAAGGAAGACCAAAAAGGGAAATGCCACCTCCTTCAGCCCCCATCGATTGGATTGGTAGGCGCTCCAGGCGATCTTCAACTCAGAGGGCTGGACATCGGGTTCCATGCTCATTTTGCCGATAGAGGAAGGGTGGTGTCGCGGTCGCGCAAGCACCGCACGTTCAGGGCTGTGACGCGCGGGACCACCAGCAGGCGCATTCCTCTGTCCTGGGCGGCCAGGAAGACTGCCCAGGCGCTGGTGCAGGAGAAGTCCACGCGGTTGGAGCGGGTCCAGAAGGCGGCTCGGGAGCCTTCCTCCAGGAAGGCGCTGTCCGGCGGGGTGTGGCCGGACAGGCCAAAGCCCTGGTCGCCACGGGTCCAGTAGCCGAAGGGGCGGGCGTTGAACAGGTGGAGGCCCGTGTCGGGTGCCGAGCCGTCGAGGGGGGGATCCCAGCCCACGGTTCCTTTTAAAAACTGTCCTGCCGCTTCCGTGCCGCCCAAGGAACGGGCCAGGACGAGCCATTCGGAGGTGTCCGGCAGATGCCATCCCGCAGGGCAGACTCCGCGCGGAGGCTTGTTCACGTCGCACCAATTGGGGAGGAGGGTGTCGCCGCCCATGGCCGAGGGCCAGCTGTAGTAGCGGTGGGAGGCGATCAAGCCCGGGTTGGCCCTGCTCCAAACGGAATCCTTCGGATCGAACTCGAGATTCTCCGCCATCCACACCTGTTGGCCGATTTGGACGGCGCTGTAGGTGCGACGGTCGCGAGCATCCACCACGGGATCCGCTTCCAGGACGTTCATGGGCGTCGCGGCGGGTGCTTCCACGGCGGTGGTGGGCGATTCCTTCTGGCAAGCGGTGGCCAAAAGGAGGAAAATGACGAGGATGGGCTTACGGAGCATCGTGCTAAGAATACCTTCCTCAAGACCCATGCGAAAAGTCTTCCCTCTCTGTTTGGTTTTCTGCGGCATTTCCCTGCATGCCCTGCCTCCCATCCCTGGCGTGCAAAACCATTGGGTTGCCAACTCCGGCGGCAACCCCTGGGACCATATCCAGAACTTCATCGAAGAAATGACCGTCAAGCCAGATGGTACCGTGCTCACCCAATCGTTTTGGGACGAGGCCCAACACCCCGACGCCAAGTACAAGGACGGGCGCTCCGTGGGGTTCAACTGGGAGAAGGATTCCACCAATCCCCATCCGTCCAGGCGCGCCGTGTCAAAAGGTGTCACCTGGAACATCCGCAACTTCTGGGGTCGCGCTTTCCTGGGAAAGGTGTTCCCGCCTCCCAAGGACAGCCTTCCGTGGATCGAATCCTCCGATGGCCGATCCATCAAGGATCTCGTGGATCCCACCGCCATCGCCTTCGACAACCTCGGGCGGCTCATGGTGGCCGACAACGGTCCCGACCAGAACATCAAGTTCTTCGATGTCTCCTCGGAGCCAAAAATTGTCGCCACCTTCGGGGACTTGGGTGGTGTGTTCGCCGGGCCCGTGCGCGGCGCGACCGGCGACAAACGCTTCTGGGGGCTGCGCGGCGTGGGGATGGACAGCTTGGGTAGGCTTTACGTGGGAAACACCGGCATGCCCATGCAGGTGGGCGGCGGCACCGACATCCGCTGCTTTTCCGGGGCGGGACCTCGCGATACCCTGGTGTGGCGCGTGTTGGGGTTGGCCTTTGTGAACACGGTGGATGCCGACCCCGACAGCGGGGGAACGTCGTTGCACAAGAACTCCACGCGGTTCCACATGGATTGGAGCAAACCACCCGGCCAGAGCTGGAGCTTCGCGGCGGCCACCACCGATCCGTTCAAGTACCCGGACGATCCCCGCTTGGTGCACTCGCTGGAGTCGGTCTGGTTTCGGCGCATCGAGGGCAAGCGGTTCCTGTTTCTGGACGACATGTACGGAAACTTTTTGGCCGTGACCCGGTTTGAGGAAAACTCCAAGATCAAGATTCCAACCGCCTTCCTGCCCATCGGGAGCGCCTTGCGCGACACGGGCGCCTGGGATCGCTGGGCCGTGGACAAACGCCCCCACTGGCCGGCGGTCGAAGGCGACGACCGCCGTTGGATCTGGCGCGACGACAACGCCGACGGCCAGGTGCAGAAAGGGGAATTCCACGAATACGAACTGGCGTTTCCGTACACGCGGGGGATCGACATCGACGATGCAGGCGACATCTGGTGGGGCGGGGGATCCTACATGGTCCAGTTTCCGACCGGCGGTTTGGACGAAAATGGCGTACCCCGGTATCCGGTAGACAAAATCCGTCGGTGGAAGGTCCCTTTCAAGGTTCGTTCGGAAGAGAACAACAACTACGTGATGTATCTGCGGTACTTGCGCGACCAGGACGCGATGATCGTCGCCACCGGCCGCCACGAAGGACTGATCGCCAACCTCTACCGCTACGACCACTGGAGCCGCGACGCCTTGCCATTCCTGGGATGGGGTCCGACGGCCAATTCCGAAGATACCCTGGTGCACACCTGGAAGATTGAAGTTCCGTACAAGTTCCCAGAGGACTGGAGCAAGTCGCTGGATGGCCGCGTGATGGACACCTGCCTGTTTCCCAACAACCTCACCGCAGATTCCCAATACGTCTACGTGGGCTATGTCGACAAGGGCCCGCACGCCTGGCGAAACGGCGAGATCACCGTGTACGATGCGCATACCGGCAAAGGGGTGGGTTGGATCGCTCCGGGCCCGGAAACGAATTTCACGTCTGGCTGGTTCGATCTCTGGCATGCCCTCAATTCCTACACCATGCCCTCCGGCGAAAAGCTCCTGATGGCCGAGGAGGATTATGCGGGCAAGGTGAACGTCTACAAATGGTGTCCGACCGGAATTTGTCGCCCGCCTCCGCCTCGTGTCGTCGGCGGCACCTCGCTTCGCTCCGTGGGACGGACCTTGGTGCTGGATGCGCCGGAAGGCGCCGCGTGGACGGTCTCCCTGAGGGATCTGCGCGGGCGTCTGGTCTGGAGCGCACAGGGAACCGGGACGCGCAGTTGGACGGATGTACCCTTTCGAGGGTTGTGCTATGCAAGCGTGGGTGGAGTGGGTGTCGTGCTCATGCTTCCGTAGGTTTTGCCCGCCGGTGGAATGTCCAGTCGGACAGACGGACGATGGCGGGTGGCTGTTGGAAAGTGTCCCTCGGCTTTTTTGACAAATGGAATGGAGTCATCGATGAGTCGCAAATTGTTCTGGCTGTTGTGCGTGGCGGTCTTTGGACTGGTCGGATGCCTCAGGGCGGAAGGGCTTCAGGTATCCGCCGAGAAGCATCCGGCTTGGGAGGAAATCGCGACGAAGGGGTATGTCCTGAAGCACCCCAAAGGCTTGCTCGTGGATCGGTCGGGCGTGATGGGAACCGAACTCGTGATCTTTCTGAAAAACCCGCCTGTGCCCAACCATTTCGGCGCCAACCTGAATCTCCTGATCCAAGACCTGGGAGGACAGCAGGTGAGCCTGGATCAATACGCGGAAATCTCCCTTGATCAGGTGAACCGGTTGATTTCGAACTCGGTAGTGATCGAGAATTCGAGGAAGAAGGGCGTGAAGGGTGAATACCAGAGGATGATGTACACGGGAGATCAAGGGGTGTACCACCTCCAGTTCGAGCAATTTTACGCTCTCGCCCACGGAAAGGCGTTCATCCTGACGCTGACTTGCGAACAAACGAATTTCGAGCAGTGCAGAGGGGTGGGTGAGGGCATCATGAACACATTCGTCCTCAAGTGACCCTCCCGCTGCCGTCCCTTGTGAGCTCGGGAGATAAGAATGCACGCTCCGAACTCGCCTCGTCGTAGCAGGACAAACCGCACATGAACCTGGTGGTGGATGTCCAGTATGGAAACGGGGCCGCGGCCGTGGCCGGAATCCTGTTCGAAGAATGGAATTCCCAGCGTCCCTTCGAGGTGGTGACCGCCGTGGAGTCGGTGTTCGGAGAGTACGAACCTGGCGCCTTCTACAAGCGTGAGCTCCCGTGCATCCAGGCTCTGTTGGCCCGGATTCCACGGGTTTTTTCCACCATTGTCATCGATGGATACGTGACTTTGGGTGAGGAGGATCGGCCGGGCTTGGGCATGCACCTGCACGAAGCGATCGGAGGCAGATCGGCGGTGATCGGCGTGGCCAAAACCCGGTTCCACGGGATCCCCCCGGAACACGAAGTCTTGCGCGGCGACAGCCAAAAACAGTTGTTCGTCACGGCGGTGGGATGTTCCCTGGAGCAGGCCAAATCGAGGATCCTCGCCATGTCGGGTCCGCACCGGATCCCGTTTCTGATCAAGCGGGCGGACGCGGAAGCCAGGGAATTGGCGAAGAGTCTTTGAGCTTGGATCCCAGCGATGCGAGGGATCCAGGCCGAGTCAAGGCAGAAGGGTCGTCTTGCCTGATTTTACCGCTGCGCGGGCGGATACCCGCCAAAACACCACGCGGCCCTTCAGGGCGCTCGGGAGTTGGATGCTGGCGCTGCGGATGTCGGTCTCGAAGAGCGTTTTTCCGCTCACGTCGGAAAACGTCAATCGGGATCCGGCGGGAAGTGCCGTGGTGAACCGCAAGGTACCGTTGGTCACCGTGAAGATCTCCTTGGACTCGACCTGTTTGGATACATCGGGTCTGGGGATGACACCGGAAGACAGTTTTTGCCCCAGGAGCCATTCCAGATAGGCTGCATCGGTGCGGGCTTTCTCGATCGCGGGAACATGCCCTAGGTCCGGGTACTCGGTGTATTTGACCAGGGTTCCCCCCGCTTGTTGGATGGCTGCGTAGATGGCGCGGCTGCTGTCGACCGAGCTTATGTCGTCGTCGCTTCCGATCACGATCCACAGCGGGGTCTTGGCCATTTGCGCAGCCCCCTTGTTGACCGTGTAGCCCGCGACATCGACGGCGCCCGCGAATTTCGCGGGGAAGTCCATGAGCAAGCGGTAGACCCCTTCGCCTCCCATCGATTCTCCATACGCATACTGGCGATTGGCATCCAGCCCATGCGTGGCAACCAGGCTATCCAATTCGTGCAGGGCGTTCTTCAATTGATATCGGATCTTCGAATCGTAGGTTCCACCCCAGTCGGCGCATGGGTAGGGGGTGTTGGGAGTGACCGGTGCCGTGGGCAAAAAGACGGCGACGGGTTCGATCGCGTTGAGTGCCGAGATGATCCAGTGTTGGGCGTAGACCGGATCGTTGTTGCAGCCATGGAGAAACATGACCACCGGCACGGGGTGATCGGTCCGCTTGGGCAAGAACAGTCCCATCGGGGCTTCCTGGTAGGTCCATGTCAGAAATTGACTGGAATCTACGACAGGGGCGATGATCAGGGCGGGGGCCTGCTGTGCTGCGCGAGAGGGAATTGCCGCGGCGATCAGCGCCAGAATCGACAATGCTTCACGGAAACCGAGACGACGCATCGAGCACCTCTTCGTTGGGAATTCTCACCGGTTGGTTTCTCGAAAACTAAGCGCTCTCGCTACAAACAGGAAGAGATGATCCGTTACTCTTCAATGGAATTGCGGGACAGGATTGTTGTCTCGTGTCGTTGTAAATTTGACAATATTCGGCAATCATTTCGCAGCGAAACCCGCATCGAAGTGGCACGATCGATCCGACCTTTGCCCCGGTGTCAACATGTCCCCCTTTTCCCTGCGAACAGCCAGCGTGGGGGCGCATCCGAGGCTATTGAGGATAGAATACAGCCACGGCCGATTCCTTCGCTCTGAATGGATGATCACATGAGCATCAATCGATCTTTCTCGGGCAGCCTTTCCACTTTGGTTTTGTTGGCCGCCGGAGGCGCTTTCGCCGCCCCGAATCCGAAATTCCATGTCTTCGTCGCCTTCGGCCAGTCGAACATGGAGGGTGCGGTCAACAATCCGGAGGCGCAGGACAAGGTGGTGAATCCGCGCTTTTTGGAGCTGGCCGCCGTGACCTGCAACGGCAGCGGTCGCTCCCTGACGCAGGGAACATGGACCCCGGCGATCGCTCCGATCGTCCGCTGCGACACCAAAATATCGGTGGTGGACTGGTTCGGCCGGACCATGGCCGACAGCCTCGCCTCCACCGACACCGTTGGATTGGTGGTGGTGGCGGTGGGCGGCACCAAGATCGAAGGATTCGATCTGGACAAGTACAAGGCCTACTACGCCAGCCAAGCCAGTTGGATGCAACAGTACGCGGCCAACTACGATGGCAATCCGTACGGACGATTGGTGACGGTCGCCAAGAAGGCCCAGGAACGCGGAGTCATTCGCGGCATCCTGCTCCACCAGGGCGAGTCCAACACCGGCGACAACACGTGGGCGAGTCAGGTGAAAAAGATCTACGAAAAGATGTTGAGCGATTTGGGGCTGACGGCGGCGAACACGCCTCTCCTGGCGGGCGAGGTCGCTCCCACAGGGAGTTCGAAGGGCGCCAACACTCTGATCGATGCCCTGCCCAACACCATTCCCACCGCCAAGGTCGTGTCGGCGCAGGGGCTCACCACCACCACCGCCGACGGCCAGAACGTCCACTTCGATGCGCCATCGTATCGCACCCTGGGCAAGCGCTACGCCCAAACCATGATGCCTCTCCTGCGCAAGCAGCTCTCGTCCGTGGCTCCTTCTTCCCGCCTCCAGCAGGCCAGCACGAACCAAAGCGTCACCGTCTACGATGTCCATGGAGCGCTCCTGGCCCGATTCCCGTTCGGGACATCGCTGCAGGCCGGTTGGGATCGCGCGCGCGCGGGTCTGCCTTTGGGGCTCTACTGGCTTCGCTCCCACGAGGGAACGGTCCAGGTCCTGAACGACCGCTGAGGCGCTGCGCCAAAAACAGCGGGGCAGGGGGTCTAAGATTCATCGAAGAATAGCGGTGGATCCCCGAGCGACGACGACGCCTTCGTGGCGCATCACGGACGGCTTGCGCGACGATGACAAAATTTGGCGGATCATCGCGCGGGCCATGGAGTCCGAGGCGAATCGGTAGCTGGTGAGGTCGGCGCGAAGGGCTTCCGACGTGTCGTCGAAGCCTGCGAGGGAAACATCACACGGAACCTTCACTCCCTTGTCGTGGAGCCAGGACAAAGCCTGGAGAGCGCAGACGTCGTTGGCCGCGATCCAAGCCGTGGCCCCGCTTTCCAATGCCCTTTCCAGCAGAGGAATCATGTCCTTGCGGGTCCGGTTCATCCCCAACTCGTGGATCGTGGCTTCGCGGATGGGGGTGCTCGATCCTTCGACCAGTCTCCCCAGAAGCGCATGGGGAAAGGAAGAGCCGATGCGCCGATCACAATAGGCTGGTGCCAGCCGATCCCATACGGAGATTCCCTCCAAGCAGAACGCGTCCACTCGCCCTCCTTGCCGCTGAACTTCCTCTTCGATGCCTTGGAATCGATTTTTCGACCACCGACTGGTATGCCAGGGGGAGATGTAGGCGAATCGCGAATGCCCCAGGTCCAGCAAATGGCGGGCAGAGAGCGCCCCGACGTCCTTGTGGTAGCCCTGCTCATGAAACTGGATCCGGGATTTTCGCGGCGCGGTGTCCTGAAGCGTGTACTCCTCCATCCAAAGGCAAACAGGCAGCCGCAACCGTTCCAATTCCTGCCGCAACTCCACTGGTTCTTGGCAGTGCCAAGTGGATGCCACGACCCCCACGTTGGATGGATCCAAAAGGATTCGCTCCCCGTTCCACGGTCTGCGCACAAGCGACAACCCTGCATGGGCGGCTTGGGACCCCAGATCCCTCCAGAAATCAGACTCCCTGTCGGTATCCATTCGAAACAGGCCTGCGGGATCGGCAGCGCCGATGCACAACAGAGTGGGGGAGGTGACCTTGCGTTGCGTGCGCGGGCGCACGGGGCGATGACGGCGACCATACCGTTCAACGAGTCCGGTGCGAACGGCGGTATCCAGCGCTTTGCTGGCGGTCTGGGGATGGCACTTCCAACGAGTGGCGAACTCCTTGATGGAGGGTAGGT
Organism: Fibrobacterota bacterium; assembly: GCA_016699655.1. Classification (GTDB taxonomy): domain Bacteria; phylum Fibrobacterota; class Fibrobacteria; order UBA5070; family UBA5070; genus UBA5070. The sequence goes on along the minus strand of CP064986.1, from coordinate 4,820,958 downwards.
TCGCGCTCCAAGGGTGCAGCCCTTGGCGAATCTCCTCGCAAAGCCGGTCGGCGAAATCGAAGGCGTTGATCTTGGCCTTCGCGGATGTGGATGCCGGAACCCGGCCCGCCCGCCACAGGCCGGATCCTGGGCGCGACTCGATGAGCCCATCCCGACGAAGCAGATCCAACGCCTTCGCGATGGTTTTCGTGCTGGTGGCGTGCGCATCGGCGAGCTCGCGAACCGTCGGAAGCCGACCTTCCGGAAAGGCGGTCAATTGCTTGGCAAGGAGCGAGGCTAGATCGTGATATTTCGGCACAAGGGAAACAATAATCATGATTTCGTGATTTAAATGTTCGAGATTTCGAGTGGTCGGAGGGAGATTTCCAACACATCCCGGACCATCGGATGACGGTCGCCTGCCATGGCGCCGATCCCGGTCCGCAAACTTGGGCGCGATTGCCAAAATGGCAATACCACCAAGACGAAATCGAAGGTGCCTCCGTGGGCTCCCCTATATGTCATATTCTGACATGACGAGGTTTCCGAGCGGTCGCGCTTCGCCGCCTTGGGTTTTTATGATGGTGGAAAATCCGCATGGGCAAATGGTTTGCGGTTGATAGACAGAAAGTGACCTATCAGGTCTGCATAAGGGCCGAAGCGTCGAACTTTTGCACTTTCTACAAACAAAACGCCTCGCATCGCACGACGCCATCTCGATCGCGCTCCTAGCTTCCATCGAACAGGTGAGAGTCGAACCGATGGGGTGCATATGAAGCGCATGATGATGACCGCGAAGATTGGGTTCCTCCTCGCTTTGGCGGGGTGCCTGGTCCTGCCTGCAGGCGCCGCTGCCGCAACCCAAGCCACCTACTATGTCTCGCCCACCGGGAGCGATACCAACCCGGGAACGATGGCCGCACCGTTTCGCACCATCACCAAAGCCCGCGATGTGGTGCGGACGGTGAACACCACCATGAGTGGAGACATCGTGGTCACTCTCCGGGGCGGCACCTACCCCCTGGACAGCACCATCACCTTCGGTCCCGCCGATGGTGGCAAAAACGGCAACTACGTCCGGTACGTGGCTGCAAGCGGCGAGACGCCTCTGGTCACCGGAGGAAAACCCATCACGGGTTGGACGATCCACGACCAGGCCAAGAACATCTGGAAAGTCGAGGGCGTGACCTCGCGCTTTCGCCAGATCTACGTGAACAACACCAAGGCGATCCGGGCGCGGCTTCCCAACCTGGGGGCGAACAACTCCCCGAACTTCTACCGCCTGACAAAAGTCGATACCGCCGGCAAGGCTCTGAACATCGCGACCTCGGTGGGTTCGAACTGGAAGAACCTGAACAAGGTGGAGATGCACCTCATGATCGCTTGGGCCGACGCGACCCTGCGACTTGCCTCCATGACGAACATGGGCAGCTACACGAAAGTGAAAATCCAGCCCACCGAAGAGAACATCCTCTTCAACCGCCCCTACCCCATGCTGGGCATTGCCTTCTCCAGCAATCCCCCCAAGCAGCAGGCGTACTATCTCGAAAACGCCATGGAGTTCCTGGACGTGGCCGGCGAGTGGTACCTCGACGAGACGGCCAACACGCTCTACTACATGGCCCGTTCCGGCGAGGACATGACCAAGGCGATGGTGGTGGCCCCGCAGGTCGAGACTCTCCTCAAAGTGGCCGGCACGAGCACGTCGAACATGATTGGGTATTTCGCCATCCAGGGGATCACCTTCGCGCACACGACCTACATGCGCCCCAGCACGATGGGCTTCCTGAATTCCCAGGCCGGACAATACAGCATTTCCTCGACCCTGTCCAACAAGCAGTACGTTGGCCGTCCACCCGCCGGGGTCATGGTCTCCAATGCCCACCATGTCCGTTTCGAACGTAACATCCTCTCGCAGATGGCGGCGTCGGGACTTGACTTCGTCTCCGGCACCAACAACAACGCGATCGTCGGCAACGTTCTCACGAACATCGGCATCAACGGCATCTCCCTCGGCAAGTTCACGGCAGACTCCGCGACCGAGTTCCACGTGCCCTACAACCCCTCCGACAAGCTCGAGATCAGCACCAACGACACCATCCGCAGCAACCTCGTCACCAACGTGACGACGGAGTCCCAAGGAGGAGTCGGAATCGGGGCGGGGTATCCCCGGTACGTCGTGATCGAGCACAACGAGGTCTCGTACATGGGCTACACGGCGATCACGGTGGGCTTCGGATGGACCAAGACGGCCAACGCGATGACCAACAACCACATCAACTGGAACAAGATCCACCACGTGAACCAGATCCTGGCCGACGGCGGGAACATCTACACCCTGTCCAACCAGGGAACGGGCGGCCAGATCCAGTACAACTACATGCACGACAACACGGCCTCCTCATGGGCCGATTACTGGATCCTCGGGATCTACCTGGACGAGGGTTCGAGCGGCTTCGACATCAGCCACAACGTGTCCAAGAACTCGCCGTCCAACATCGCCTGCAACGTCTGCGGTTCCTACACGCAGTCGGACAACACGGGCAGTCTCGCCTCCACGATCGCCAATGCCGGCATCGAACCCGAGTACGCGGACATGAAGAACAAGCTGACCATCCCCCTACCCGATTTTTCGACGTCCAACTCCGTGGTAGGTCGAAAGGGCGAGGGGTTGGGAAGAGCGATGCGATTGTCGACCTCGATGCGCGACGGACAGTTGGTGGTGCGGGTAGCCCATGCCACCGAGCTCGGCAGCGGCACGTTGTTCGTCTACGGACAGCAGGGTCGATTGGTGGCCCGCGCCTCCCTGGACGCCTCTTCGACAGCCTACAGCTTCGATCTGTCCGGGGAAAAAGCGGGCCGATACCTCGTCGTGCTTCGGTCGGGCGATGCGAAGCATGCCACGACATTCTTCAAGCTGTGATGGATTCGCCCGAAACGGCTTTGAAGCCGACGGGAAGACAAATTCCGGGCAAGCGGCATCTCAAGATCGATCTATGAGGAGGAACAACATGTCGAACATCAAGAACAAGGAAACCGGACGCTCAACCTCGGCTGTCATGGCCGGAATGATTCTCCTTGGATCGGCCATCGCCTCCGGAGCGACCAACCAGTTCCGTGGTGTGAACTGGGCCGATGAGCGTGACAACTTCCAGTCGGGGGTCGTCTACATCTCCGGATTGTCGTCGACCGACACCTACGCCTCCGCCTCCGTCGTCGCGGACAAGATCGTGGGACAATTCATGTCCAAATTGGGATCCAATTCGGTGCGGATGCCCATCAACGAGGCCACGGCCAAGTCCTACTGGGGAACCTACACGGGAGCCATCGACATGGCCCTGACCAAGGGGCGCGTGGTTCTCTGCTACTGGGGCAAGGCATCGGGCGCCAATCCCCCCGACATGAACGCCTGGTGGAGCATGTGGAGCACCGTCATGGCCAAGTACGGGAAGAACCCGAACTTCTACGTCGAGGTCTTCAACGAACCGAGCGGCTACAGCAAGACCGACCTTTTGAACCTCTACGACCAATGGCTGAAGAAATTCCCCGAGTTCCCGCGCAAACGCATCATCCTCGATGGCTCGGGGCTGGCCTGGGGCGTGTCCGACGTGGGTTCCGACAAACGCTTCGACAGTTGCTTTTTGGCGGTGCACGACTACACGTTCTTCGCGGGCAGCGACATGACGACGGAAACGAAGTGGGCCAACCACATCAAGGGGTACGTGGGGGCCTATTCGGACCGAACCATCGCCACGGAGTGGGGAGGCCCCATGAGCACGGGATCCAAGAACGGAATCACCTACCAGCCCATGGACTACAGCAAGCCCGCGACCAACTTCTTCGAAGCCTACATCCGCGGGATCAGCCAGCAGCTGCGCGACTGGAAGATGGGCAGCTTCTACTGGCCGGGACTCCGGGACGGCGACTGGTACAGCATGACCACCAGGAGCGGAAGTGGTGCGAACATCGTATTGACCGTCAGCAACAAATCCGGTTTGGCGCGCATGCAGTATTCCTGGGTGGATACGGCCTTCGTGTCGGTCCAGGCGTCGGGGCCAAATGCTGCGTTGTCGGCCCATCCGAAGCTGACCAGCGAAGGAAGCCGGTTGCGATTGGAATTCACACCTCAATCCACCGGATCGGGGACGGTGAAACTCTTCGGCACCGATGGGAGGATGGCGAAGTCATTCCGCCTTCAGGCGACGGCACACGAGAACTACTCGCGAAGCTTCGATCTCTCCGGTCTTTCGAACGGATTGTTCGTGGCGGATCTGGAGATCGATGGGCGCCCATCAGGCCGTTCGAAGGTTCTCCTGAATCGATAGGCCAGGCTCGCTCTCCATCGGTTCGACGTGTACGAAAGGAATCGACCCATGAACTCCAAGAAATTGAACCTCGGCGGCCCGCGTGGCCAGCGCGGCAATTCCTCCAGGCTCCCGGCATTGTGTGCGCTGGGGGTCTTCCTCCTGGCCGGGCTCGCCTCGGCCAACATCACGGAGCGGCGCGAAAACCAGTACCTGGTCGCTCGCACGAAGGTCCGCATCGACGAAGGCTGGAAGGTGCTCGTGGGTTCCAACCCTTCCGGTGCGCAGAACACCAACTTCGACGACGCCTCGTGGACCAACATCAACGTCCCCCACGACATGAGCGCTGTCCTGATGGGGGTGGGCAACAATGGGATCGATCCTGGCCAGAAGGGTTGGTACCGCAAACATTTCACCGTACCGGCCGGATCTTCGGGCAAGAAGGTGATCATCCAGTTCGACGGCGTGTACCACGACGCCGTGGTCTACATCAACGGCACCCAGGTCGCGAGCCAGCGATACGGTTACGTGAGCTTCAATGCCGACATCACCAAGTACTTGAACCATACGGGTGACAACGTGCTTGCCGTTTGGGTGGACAACCTCACCGTCCGGAGATCCCGGTGGTACTCGGGAACGGGCATTTTCCGGCATGTCTGGATGATCACCACCGACCCCGTCCACGTGAAGAACTGGGGGACGGCCATCACCACCCCTGGTGCCACCGCTTCCAAGTCGACCGTCAATATCAACACCGAAGTCACCAACGAGACCTCCGCCCCGGTGTCCCGCACCTTGGTCACCGTGCTCTGCGACAGCACGGGGCGTAGGATCGACTCGATCTCCACGCCCATCACGGTCGCCGCCGGCGCCACGACAAAATTCGCCCAAGCCATCGATGTTGCCAGCCCCAAACTCTGGGCGCCCAACAATCCCTACGTCTACAACGCCTACACCAAGATCCTGGACGGCACCGCCTTGGTCGACGACTACGTCTCTCCGTTCGGCATCCGGAACATCACCTACAACACATCAGGCTTTTTCATCAACGGGGTCTTCACGAAAATGAAGGGCGTGTGCATCCACCACACGATGGTCCCCGGCGGCGCCGTGGCTCCCGAACAGTACTGGGCGCGCGTGATCAAGGAGATCCAGGCGAGCGGAAGCAATTCCATCCGCACCGCCCACGCCCCCATGGCACCCGAGTTCTACGACCTCTGCGACAAGATGGGAATGCTCGTCATGGACGAGTGGTGCGACAAGTGGAAGAACTTGATGGTGCGAAGCTTCTACCAGGATTGGGACAAGGTCTGGAAGAACGACCTCCAATCTTTCCTGGAACGCGACCGAAACCACCCTTCCATCTACATGTGGAGCTACGGCAACGAGGTCTCGGAGGCCGACGCGGGCGGCGTGGTGTCGCAGTACGAGTACGACTTTTCGGCCATGATCGTGCCCTTCGCCAAGTCGATTGACAATTCCCGCCCCTACACCCATGCGGTGGCCAACGGCCTCAAGGCCGACCCGCCGGGCTACGCCAAGCTCCAGAACTACCAGGACGTCGTCGGAGTCAACTACACCAACGGCAGTTACGGGAACATCATCAACGTCAATTCCAAGGTCCTCCTCATCGGGACCGAGCAGTTCCCCTACGGCAACAGCTGGAACGACTGCAAGAACCGCAACCAGGTATACGGCGAGCACATCTGGACCGGCATGGACTACCTCGGAGAGCAAACACCCTTTGGATTCAAGTCCGGGTTCATCGACGCTTGCGCCTTCCGCAAGACCTGGTTCTACTGGCAGAAGTCCCTCATGGGCACCAGTCCCGTGGTCAAACTCGGCGTCGGAAACCCGTCCGGCTACGCCTGGACGACGCCGGACCTCTCCGAAAGCTGGAACGAATCGGGGAGCAAGAACGTGGTCGTCTATACGAACTGCCAGAACGTGGACCTCTACCTGAACGGGACCAAGGTGGGCTCGAAGGCCAACCCCGGCTTGACCAGCCAATTCACCGTGAACTGGGCTTCCGGGACCTTGAAGGTGGTCGGATCCAACAACGGGACGCAGGTGGCGGTGGACAGTCTGGTCACCACGGGCGCAGCCACAAAGATCGTCCTCAAGACCGATCGCACGACCCTCTACGCCGACGGGGACGACTTGTCCAACGTCGAGGCGTACATCACCGACGCCGCGGGCCGTCACGTCTGGAGCGCAAAGAACACTCTCAGTTACACGGTCACTGGCGCCGGCCGCAGTTTCGGCATCGGCACCGGCTACATGAACCAGCCGTCCCCCATCGTCGCCTCCAGCCGCCCCGCCTGGGAAGGCCGCGCGTTCATCCCGGTCCAGTCGACGACCAAACCGGGCACGATCACCGTGACAGTGAGCTCGAACGGCCTGACCGCGGGGACGCTCACCCTGACCACGGTGGCGCAACCAGAGCCAGTTACGTCAAGTCTTTCGGCGCCGAGCGTACCTGCAACATTCGCCTTGAAGTCCGGTCTGCACTCCCTGAAAATGGACTACCAGCTGCAGAGAAAGGCACCGGTTCGGATCTCCGTTCACCTTCCCGATGGCCGTACCGTGGCCGATTTCGACGAAGGGATCAAGAACACAGGTTCCCACTCCTGGTCTTGGAACGCGGTTTCGGGGGAGCATGCCTACTTCGTTCGGCTGAGGGCGGGACAGACATCCATCACGAAGATGGTCGTTGTGCCCTGAATCATCGGGCCACGCTCGTTTTCCCGGGGAGATTCGCCCGGGAGTTGACGATAAGACAATATCTGTCTCGAGTATCGGTGATCGTATGAGCTCGGAGGGAATCATGCAAGGGAACAAAACAAAGGCGACCGCAGTCTCTATGGCGCTCTTCGCGGGGGCTGCCTCGAGCGCCGCGGCCAAGTCGTTCATCGACTATTTCCTCCCCACGCCCATCACCTGTCCGCTGGTCAGCAACGCGTGGGGATGCACGGCATCGGGTTCCACGCCGGCCAATTGCACCGCGGGTTCGGGGGTGCTCCCACGGGACACCTGCAACGGAATCGAAAGTCCCAAGAATCCACCCGCGAACTACTACTGGGATGGGACCATCGTCAAAGCCAATGGCAACTACCATCTGTTCGCGACGCGATGGCCCGGCTCGATCGGGTTCAATCCCGGCTGGCTGAGCTCGGACCCTATCCATGCCGTGGGTGGAACCAATCCACTTGGCCCCTACGTCGACAAGGGGTTTGCGTACACGCATTCCAGCTTTGGAAGCGATCCGCACAAGGGCCACAACTTGCAAATCCTCACTCTCCTGGACGGCACCTACGCCATGGTGGTCAGCGAAGTCGTGCCCTGGACGATCTTCACGTCAACTTCTGTCGACGGCCCATGGAAACCCTGCCCGAGTGCTCCCGGTCCCGGCTTGAGCGTTCCCTCCACCGGGTTCGGCGGGAACAACAGCTACGCCTCCAACGTCAGCATCGTGGTGCGCCCCGACGGCAATTTCCAATCGATCCAGCGGCACGGCCTCATCGCTTTGAGCACCACCGGCGTGTGCGGTCCCTACAAGGCCCAGCAGCCCACGAACAAGTACGCATCGTCCGACGCGGTTCCCGCTGCCAGCAAAGCGAGCATTTTTCCCAATCGGCAGAAGCACCTCGATCCCACCGCTCCCTCGCGGGTCGAAAGCACTTATGCCATCGCGGAAGATCCGTTCATCTGGTACAGCGCCGGCCTCTACCATGTCCTGTACGGCTATCCGGGTGATCGTGTTGGCTACCATCTGACTTCGGTCGACGGCATCCACGATTGGACCGACCGAGGTGTCGCGTACAATCCGCGCAGTGCCCAGAAACTGTTCAGCTACACCAACGGCACCGTCAACCACTGGTACAAGATGGAGCGATCGAACGTTCTGGTCCAGAACGGGGTCATCACGCATGTGTCCTTCGCCGTGAGCGACGTGAACAAGGACAACCAGATTCCGGCGGGCTCCAACCACGGCAGCAAGTTGATCGTGATCCCTTTCGATGGCGTCGCGTTCAACAAGGACTACGGACTGTCGAGCACGGAAGTCCTGAATGGAGCGCGCTTGCCGAAGGCCCGTCAATCCATCGTGTCCCACGGGGGATCCTACGACATGGAGTACTCCGGGTGCGCACCGGGGAACATCGAGTTCGAGGTGTATTCCACCGGCGGCGTTCGGATGGCACGCCGGAGCGTTGTGGTTTCCGAATCGTCGGGATCCTTCGAGTGGAGCGAGCTTTCCTCGCTGCCCAGAGGGATCTACGTGGTGCGGGCGAAAGCCGGTACCGCACGCATGGAAGACGGAACCTTTTTCAAGTCGTGAGTCCTTCCAGAAAATTCTGGTAGGGCAGGATTTGCGGATCAGCTGGTGGACAAATAATGTCTAGGATGCTCTGGAGCCTGGAGTTCCAAAAAGGATGTGGACTATGAACAGACGGATCGCCCTGTTGCTCGGAGCAACGCTGACCTTGAGCCTGGGAGCCCAGGCACAGAATCTGCGCGGAAAGATCTCGAACAAGGCAGGCAAGGCGGTGGCCAACGCCATCGTCACCCTTACGCCAAAGGGGCTGGCGGACACCACCGGTGCGGATGGGGCCTACCAGATCTCCGGGAACAGTTCGATCGCTCCCACGGCCGGCTCGGGCCTTCGGGGGGTCTCGTTCCAGAACGGGATTCTCGAGTTGGTCCTGACCGATGCGCTGCCTGTCCAGGTGGATGTCTTCGATACGCGAGGCACTCGTCTCCGGTCCCAGAGCCTTCGGAATCCATCCCCGGGCCTCTACAAATGGGACATCGGCGGAGCCTCCGGTGCCAAGATGCTCGCGATCAAGGTGTCCGTGGGGCGCAGCGCCACCACTTTCCTGCATGCGCAGGTGGGCAATGGCGAAGCGACTTCCGCGAACCGTCTCGTCGAGGTTGGAGGGTCCCTTGCGCGGGTGGCCGCCGTTGCCGATTCGCTTCGCGTGAGTGCGACCGGGCACGTGACAAAAACCGTCGCCGTCCCGAATCTGGATGCGACCCTCGACGTGATTCTCGATACCCTCAGCACCACCACCACTGGACGCAGCGCCGGTTGCGGCAAGTCACCGACCCTGACCAGCGGTGCCCGCACGATCTCCAGCGGCGGCTCCAACCGCAGCTACATCCTGCGGATCCCTCCCAGCTACGACAACAACCACCCCTATCCGTTGGTCTTCGCCTACCATTGGTTGGGCGGTACCAAAGAGGATGTCGACGGCGGCGGCACCAGCGGGTACACCTGGTCGTACTACGGGCTTCGGGAAAAGGCCGACCTCAGCACCGACCACAAGATGATCTTCGTCGCGGCACAAGGGAACGGAAACGGCTGGGGGAACGGCGGCAATTCGGATGTCATCCTCACGGACGACATGATCAAGGTCATCGAAGCGGATCTGTGCGTCGACACCCAACGCCTGTTCGCCATGGGATTCAGTTACGGTGGCGGAATGACCAAGGCGCTCGGCTGCCAACGCCCCAAGGTCTTCCGCGCCCTGGCGGTCTACGCCGGTGCCGACTTCCTGAGCGGCGGCTGCGACGCTTCATCCACCGCCCCCATCGCCTACATAGGGCTGCACAGCGTGAACGATGGCACGAACGCCTACTCGTCAGGTGAGGCCATTCGCGACCGCTTCGTGAGGAACAACGGTTGCACGCCCGCGACCACCGCCAGACCCGTGAACAACAACCACGTCTGCACGATCTACCAAGGCTGCAAGACCGGGTATCCCACCGAATGGTGCGCCTTCGATGGCGGCGGCCACGGCCCGGCTCCGGTGGACGGGCAAACCAACGGCTATGGCGGCGGCGAAAAGACCTGGACGAAGGCGGAAGTCTGGAAGTTCTTCACGCAGTTCTAGACGACAGCTATTCTGTCCTATCCCAGTGCGATCAGCCGACCAGGAATCTCCTGGCCGGCTTTTTTTTATCCGATCGATTCTTGGGCCTGGAACTGCCGCAGACCAGGTTTGTCCCTTACCTTTTCCAGCAACGCAGAACACTCATCCCTCCTTCCATCCCTTTCCCTGGGAAGCGAACGAATGCCCGCAGACACCAAGGTTTCCTGGAAAACGCTCGAGGAGCAGCAGGTTCCGTCCATCCACAGGTGCCAAAAAATGACAAATCGTTGCGTTGTCCTGTGCATCTTGCTCGCCCTGTCTTCGGCGAAGTTCGCGCTTGGGGCCGACTGGGTGCTGGATCGCTGCCAGTTCACCTACAAGGGAACCCCTGTGCCGCTGGGAATGGGGCTTCCCGAGTTCACCAAGCTCTTCGGGCCACCTTCGGATTCGCTGATCACGCCATGGCAAGGGCACGGTCCCGTCAAGACGTACTTCTGGGACAAGCTGGGGCTGCGCACCCGGATGCGCTCGGATGCCCATCCTGATCTGTTCGGGGGCGTGGAAATCAACTTTCGCGAACCCGTTGTCCGATTCCCTCGAAAACACCGACATACGGCCCACGGAACCAGCACGATGGAATTCAAACCCTTTGGCTTGGTGAACGCCACCTCCATCCAGACCATCATCGCGGAGGGTTTCCTGCCGGGGCATCCACGCAATGCGCGGGAGGACGACTACCTGGAACTGGAATTGGGCAACCGTAGCCGACTGACCCTCCTGTTCGTGAAGGACGACAGCGCGAGGCATTCGAACGTGAGCGTCCGCTACGCGGCGCCCGACGACACGAAATTTCCAAACTACGCCGATGCGATGGCGAAGATGGGCGCAAACTGTAAGCTGCCCTAGCAAAATCCTGAAGAAAACTTTCCGCCAGGGGGAGAAAGGGGATCTGAGGGAGTGCCGCGGGTCCGATGTCGGGAAAAGCCTCTTCCCGTGCGGGTTATACGCGCCTGGAGCCTATCGTTTGCGTTCTCGATCCTCCCCGAATCCGGGAGGGCGACCGGAAAACCTTCGGCCTGCGTAGCTTCGCCTTTGGGCTCATCTTATAGGGACGTCCGAACGCCGTTGCGGAGGTCAGGGAGGCCAATCCTTCCGTGCCGCCTTTATTGGAATTCGAAATCAAGGAGAAATCGATGGATACGACCCACCTTCGCCCTTCCGTAGCGGCACGATTCGCTACCCTGGTGGGTGCCCTGGCTGGTATCTCGATGGCCGCCGACCTGCCCACCGCCGCGACCATCGCCAACGAGATGGGCCTGGGCTGGAACATCGGCAACACCATGGAGACCCCGGGAGGCAAGCCCTACTGGTCCAACCACGTCCCCACCCAGGCGATGATCGATGCCGCCAAGGCCGCCGGGTTCCGCTCCATCCGCATTCCCTGCGGTTGGGACACCCATGCCAGCAACAACGTGATCAGCGATGCCTGGCTCCAGGAAGTGAAGACCGTGGTGGACTACTGCATCAAGGACGGTCTGTACGTGGTGCTCAATAGCCACTGGGACAAGGGGTGGCTGGAAGAACACATCGATGTGGGATCGCAGGCCTCCGTGAACGTGAAGCAAAAGGCCTACTGGACCCAGATCGCCACTTTTTTCAAGGGCTACGACCACCACCTCCTGTTCGCCAGCGCCAACGAACCCGCCGTGCAGGACGCCTATGGGACCGCCTTCGGTTCCGATCGCGTGGGGGTATTGAACTCCTACCACCAGACCATGATCGACGCCGTGCGCGCCACGGGCGGCAACAACGCCACCCGCACGCTGATCTTCCAGGGCCCACGCACGGACATCGAGCTGATCCGCACGAACTACAGCGTCTATCCCACCGACAAGGTGGCTGGCCGTCTCATGTTCGAGGCGCACTTCTATCCCTACCAATACACCCTCATGACCAAGGACGAATCCTGGGGCAACCAGTTCTTCTATTGGGGTCAGGGCAACCATTCCACCGCCGATGCAGCCCACAACCCCACCTGGGGCGAGGAGGCCTTCGTCGATTCCCAGTTCTTCGTCCTGAAGCGCAAGTTCGTCGACAAGGGGATTCCCGCGATCATCGGGGAATGGGGAGCCGGTCTGCGTACCACGTTGTCCGGCGCGAACCTGGATCTCCACAAGAAAGGGCGCGTCGCCTACTACAAGTACGTGGCCAAGTCGGCACGCGCTCATGGAGTGATTCCCTTCGCCTGGGACACTTACTACACCGGCGACATGAACTTCACCATCATCGACCGCGGCAATGCCAAGGTGTACGACCAGTCCCTGATGGACGCCATGAAATCGGGCTGGGGTGTGTCGGGGGTGGAGTCCAAGTCGGCCGCTCGTTCGGGGCGCTTGACGGTCGCTACCGGAGGGGGAGACTTGGCCGCTACCTACACGGCGACCTCCGCCGGGAAGGCTTCCGTGATGATGACCGATCTCAATGGCCGTACGCTGTGGTCAGGCTCATTCCAGGTCATGCCAGGACTCAACCAGCTTCCGCTGCCCGCCGCCCCACGTGGGTTGTCGATCGTGCGGGTGAAGCAAGGGGCTGAGCAAGAAGTGGCCTCGATCAGCATGCCCTGATCGGTCGAAGGGTGATCCTCGGGTCACAGGCTCTTCCTGCCGAAGCCTACCGGCCGGATCGAGTCTGTGGCAATCGAGGTGTTGCCCTTCAGAGTTCGGCTCGCGCGACGATCCCGAAGCGGCCTGCCCGAGGGGCGACGAGGGGGATCAAACTCACATGCGAGTCAATTTCCGTTTGGATGGTCCCGATATCCGCTCCTAGCCGGTGGAATTTCACCGTCTGGTAGAGCCCGAACAATGCCAGTCCCACGCCTCCAGCCAGGAGTGCTTGGGCGGGAGGGCTTGCTTCTCTGCATTTAGGATCGGAGTCGAACAGGTCCCTGCCGGAGAAAATGCTGCAATCGTACACATGGTACGATTCCACCGCCAACGCGATACCAAGGGTTGCCAAGGCGAGTGAGCTGGAGATGACCACAGCGTCCCGAGAGAATTCTCGCGCTTGCTTGAGGTTTTTCAGCTTTTCCAGCTTGCTCGCCCGTTCGATGGGGGAATCCGGTCTCGGCCTCCATGGATCCCTTGCGAGATCCTTCGCCATCGAATCCAGTTGGGTGAATAGCCCCGCGGGATCATTTCCTCCCGACCGCGCTGTGGATTGAAGCAACATCCTCTTGGCGCCTACATCGAACATTCGCACGGACAGGCGCAACCCGATGGTGTCCTCTTCCACGGTACCGACGACGATCACGTCGATTTCTGTCTGGTTTCCCACCGAAAGGGCGCACGTTTCCAAGTTGCATTGGTCCAGCCGGCCTTGGCCGGGGCCAGCTGAAACTTTCAGTCTGGATCGCTCGATCACCTGAAAGGTCTTGGTTTGGGCAAGCTTGTTGGAAAGCGTGTCGGAAAGCTTTTCCGCCTCCCTCGAGCTGACCGCGAGACCCTTGAAGGAAAGCACGGCCAGCGTGGGACGTCGGGCGGAAACGCTCGGAGCGGAATCGAACGCATGGAGGCCGAACAGGCAAATCAGGAACGGGGACATCGTGCCTGAAAAGATAGAGATCGCAGCGGCGAAATTAGATTCAGCGTTCGCCGCAAGGGTCCGCAACTTCGTATCGACTGGAGATTTCCCGTGCATACAAGATCGAGTTCGATGATGTTCCTGTGGGTTCTGGCCTTGCTCTGCGGGGTGAAGTCGTTCGCTGCCTGCGACAACTGCATGCGGCCTCAGGTGATCCAATTCGATGCCCGGGTGATTCCCGCAAGACCATCCGATTCCACGGATCCCCAGTTGGTGGCCAAGATCCTGGAGTGGAGGAACCTCTTCTGGGCATCAGCGGGGGTCAAAGGGTATCTGTCCAGCGAGGATCCCACCCGGGAATGCTTCACCCGATTGGATGGGTCGTTCTGGACCGGCGGGGACACCGCGTCGCATTCGCTCAAGTTCGGCGATGAATGGAGCAATCTTCCGCCATCGGCCGGGAAGGCCGGTGGGGATTACCTGGTCACCGGGTCCGTCGATGGCGCCAATGGAGCCTACACGCTGGAAGCGCAGTTGCAGGTTTCCAAAACCCGCGAAACGGTGGCGAAATCCACCAAGGCGTTCAGCGCCTCGGACGAGCCCATGACCGTCGGCAAGGTGGCCGCCTCCGCCCTGGGGCCGATCGTTGACAAAATCCGCGCCTTCGAAAAGACCAAGCGCGCCACCGGCGATCCATACGCGCTTTGGCCGACCGCCGAACTCCATCCGGCGAAAACCGAACTGAAGGAAGGCGAGTCCGTCGAGGTGGAGGTCTGGCTCTACGATTGCGACGGGACCATCGCGACCTCGCCACTGGCGAACCGTCCGGTTCAGATTTCCGTGACCAACGGGGCTGTCTCAGAGGCCACGGTCACGACAGGAAATGACGGCAAGGCGAAATTCACCTTCACGGCGGGAAGCAAGCCCTCCGAAGCCCTGCTGACCGCCCTGTATCCCTTCAAATTGGCCAGCGAACACGAGTCGGTGAGCAACCCTGGTTATGCGGCGCTGCGCATCCACGAGATTCCCGCCACGCTGTGGAAGCTCCAAGGATCCATGGTCCTGAAGCACACCTACGAAGAAACGAAGAGATCCAATTACGACAAGATTTCCGAGGGTGGGTTTTCCAGTTCGGTCGTCGCGGAACAATTCGCGGTCAGCGGGGTTTTGCGCAATGTCACGAAGGATTCGCTGACCCTGTTCAAGAGCGATACGGCGCCGGTGAAGCTCAGCGTGGTAGGGACCCACACGGAAGACGAGATCTCGCGCGGCTATTTTCAGGCGCCTCCGAGCTGGTCCAAGCGCCAGTCCTACCAGACAGTACACTGCGTTCCGGTTCCCTCCGCCGACTTCACCCCAGGAATGGACTTCCATTATTTCTACGAACCAGGTGCCTCCCGAAAAGCCTCCGGCTCCTTTTCCTTGTCGGGTATCGCCATCGAAGGTCCGGCCATCACAACTGGAACCGATTGCAACAGCGAAGACGGCTGCAAGGACATTTCCCAAAACGACGTGGCCACCGACGAGCTCAGCGTGTGGATTCCTGTTCCAGAAAGCCTCTCCGAGCAAATAAGAGACACATCCTACGTGGACATGGCGGGCATCCAGGTGCTGGAGCGCTTTTCCAACACGGTCGGATATGCCGACGGGGTCTTCCGGATCGAGTCCCGCACCTTCGAAAAGAACGTGAAAAACGGCGAAGGCACCGTGGCCAATACCGGTTACACATCCACCACCGACAAACGGTACTCCTTCACCCTCACCCGCATCGGCGAGGAAAACGGCACCTACCGGATCCCCCAACGCAGGAGCCGTCTGGCGAAAGGAATCCTGGGAGCCAGCGTGACCCTGGACCACCACGGGTGGACGGTCGATTTCCAGGCCGAATCGGAGGGCCTCCTCCAGGTGAAGTTGCTGGACCTGAATGGACGGATTCTGTCCCAGGATTCCCGACTTGTCGCCCAAGGAATCCAGTCCGAGCGCTTCGCGATGGTAGACTTCGGCAACCGAATCTTCCTCTCCGAACTCACCTTCACCCCCGCCCAAGGCGCTCCCTCCAGACTCATCCAGCGGCATACCACCTTGGCCTGCCATCCAGGTGCCAAGTAGGCGCCAACCTTCGCCCCAGCCTGCGCCGCCGCGCAGCGAAGCGGGTTCGGGGCGGCGAACCTGGGTTGACGGAGGTGGCTGAGGTTGGCGGGGAGGAAAGGGTAATGCCCTCACCCTCTCCCTCTCCCCACCGGGGGAGAGGGGCTCGGTGTTCAGGGCATCGACCACTCAGCCGGCCAGCGAAGCGATGCCGGAAACTGGCAATCAAACCAGGCGGGCACCCAAACAACCAAGCCGGCGGGGGTCCGGGGGAGTCGGGTATTGGAACGGCCAGTGTCATGAGAATGCCGATCGCGTCCCTGATGTCATAGACCAATGCCTCGACCGACATTGCACCCGAAGTTCCGGCCAGCCGGTGTGGCCGTTCCAGTTCGAGTCCCCCGGCGCGCGGGTTCCCAGGGGACGCGCGTTCGTCCCCTGGGTCGGGGTCTGGTGCGCCAGGCTAAGGCGCGAATATCCAGTCGGTGGAAATCCGACGCGGGCGGGTTGGCACCCTGTCCACAACCGAGTCTTTGCGCCCGATCGCGCCGGTGACGGCAGGGTGAAGCGTAAGACAGGGAGATCATAGGCCGTAACGCGAAAGGATGTGAACCGATAGAGCTTCGAGAAACCACGCGGGTGTCGACCGGATCCGTACCCGGGAAGACCCTAGCCTGTGCGGCGAATGGATTCAATCTGCCACGCCAGCCGCATGGAGACCCGCCGGAGTCCGAGAGGACGGCATGTGATCAAATGGATGTTCGACGCAACCTGGGAGATCTCGCGTTTTCCGTGCCTGGTAAGGGTGGCGGTATCCGAGGAAAGGCCGAAAGGTCCGGTACATGGGAGACGAAGCGCGAGAAGTCGGAGCCGATCGTAGTACCGGGGAAGCGGGGTAATTCCCGTGGAGGGAAGGGTCGGCAGGAGTCAAGATGCAAGAGGAGATCATGAACCATACACAGAGATGGAGGCTACATGTCCACGAACCTTGAGCAGATCGCTGAGATGTCGAGACAAGATCCGCGCATGCGATTCACGTCGCTGGCGCACTACCTGACCCCGCAGATGTTGCGGAGCTCGTACGAGCAATTGAACCGCAAAGGAGCACCCGGCGTCGACGGTGTGACGATGGAGGAGTTTAGACAAAATTTGGACGAGAACATCGAAGCGCTGTGGCTGGAGCTACGGAGCGGGAAGTATCGAGCGATGAGTGTTCGCCGTGCCTGGATACCCAAAGATGGAGGCAAGCTCCGTCCCCTTGGGATTCCGAGCGTTCGCGATCGGGTGGTGCAGAAGGCGTTGCATACGATCCTGTCGATGGTGTTCGAACCGTGCTTCCTGGAAGTATCCTACGGATACCGTCCAGGCTTATCGGCCCACGACGCCTTGGATCGTTTGGGGAAGTTGGTGAATCGAAGCGGCACGTGCATGATCGTGGATGCGGACATTGAAGGTTTCTTCGATGCGGTCAACCACGAATGGCTTCGAAATTTCTGGAAGATCGGGTGACCGATCGGACGATCCTGCGCCTTGTGGGGAAGTTTCTGAATGCCGGTGTGATGGATAACGGGGTCCATGTGGCGACGGAAGACGGAGTGCCGCAAGGCGGTCCATTGTCTCCGCTGTTGGCCAACATCTATCTGCACTACGTGCTGGATCTATGGTTTGATCGTAGAGTCCGGAAGGCTTGTGAAGACGAGTGCTTTCTGGTGCGCTACGCTGACGATTTCGTGGCCGGGTTCGCCCATCGAGGCGATGCCGGAGAGCTTTCTGGTGGAGCTGAGCCAGCGACTCTCGGACTTCGGCCTGAAATTGTCTGAAGCGAAGACGAAGCTTGTGGACTTTGGCCCCAGATCTCCCCGCAACGGGGAAGGTCCAGGGCCGTCGGACAAGCCACGGACATTCGACTTTCTGGGATTCACGCATTACATGCGACGCCGTCCCAAGACGGGGAAGCTGAAGTGCGAGGTGAAGCCCAGCGGGAAACGGCGCAACCGCTTTCTGCTGAAGGTGAAGGAGTTTCTGACGGAGGAGCGAGACACCTCATTGCGGTGGCAGTCGAAGCGGCTGTCGGTACGTCTAAGAGGGTGGTATCAGTATTTCGGCCGTCGGCATGCCTCTCCAGTCTGAAGCAGGTGAAGTGGCACGTCGAGCGCATTTGGATCAGCGTTCTGCGCCGCCGTAGCGACCGGCACCACCTTTATTGGTGGCGCGTGAAGAATACCCGATGGTTTACGAGTCTACCCGAGCCGCGCTTGAGCTGATCTCGACGACGGAGACTCCTGGGAGCCGGATGCCTTAATTGGGCACGTCCGGTTCTGCGAGGGGGCCCCGCCCGAAAGGGTGGGGTCCTACCTCACCGGTGCCGACGCACCCAGGAACGGCAACCGGGCCCGCGCCCGGTCCTTCACGGCGGAAGCCGTGAAAACGGCTTCCAGGCCCGCGCCTGGAAAAAGCCCAACGCAGTTGAAAAGCATCAACGGCGCAGCCGGAAACCGTCAGTTGGCCTGCAAATCCAATACGGCCGAATTGCGCGACCACCCCGTGACGCAATCGCAGTCGTCCGTCCTGGAATCCCAGGAGGCGTCATCGGCGTCGTAGACCTCCAATGTGTCACCGGTCTTCATGTAGGTTGCTTTCGCGCTGTAGTAGCCTTGTCCGACCGAGATTCCGGATCGGGATTTTCCGCTTTTCAGCGTTTCCTTGTGGAGCAGGGCTCCGGTTTCCACGCGGTCTCCGGAATGGATCTCCACCACGACGCTGTCCCAAGCGGAAGAATTGGATGTCTGGAAATTGGCCGAAAGCAGCTCGTCGGGACGTACCGGTTCGTTGGTGCAGATTTTGTCTTCGCACCCGTCCTTTTCGCAACCGGCCAATGCCAGCACGCTCAGCCAGAGCCACGGAGTCGACCGATTCAGAATTCGCATGCGACCTCTCCTCTCCAGTGACCGAGCAACCCGTCGTTCCAAGCCCTTCGGATGCCGATCTGGACCAAGGCTGGGAACAGGATCTTCAAACCCAAGGCGGGTTGGACATCGGTTTTCGGGGATTGGCTGGTTCCATACCACATGCCCGCACCGACATCCAACGAAGCGGCGACGGCCAATCGGGTTTGGGAACCGATTTCCAACTGGATCCAAGGGTGGAAACCGTAGATGACTTCCTTGTATTGGGCTCGTCGGGTGGGGGTGATCCGGACCTCCTGGGTGAACGTCCCGGGTCGGATCCAGCCATCCATGCCCAGGGAGACCGATCGTGCGCGGACCGACCCCCCGATCAGGATTCCGATGTCCTTGGAGCTGGCGTGCAGTCCCGCGCGGAAATGACCTCCGGATCGATTCCGTTCGATGGCCGTATCCGCCCCGGCGGTGCTCGGATTTTGCGCACGGATTTTGTCCATTTCGCTTCGGAGCGAATCCTGGTGGGGATCCGTGTGCACTCCGATGCTCGTGGTGACCGCCGGCATGGCCGCATGGTTGGCGGTGGAATCCTTTGCAGGAACCGAAATCTCTCCGGATCCGGTGTGGGATGGGGTGGTCTGGCTCCAGGCGAAGGAAGCCAGCAGAGAAAGGGTCCGCGCGAGGGCGATGGAACGGGATCTCATGGGTGCATGCAAAATACAGTGCAGGGGATCGAAAAATCCAGTGTCATCCGATCTTCCAGGATTCCACCCGGGGCCGAAGCCTCGGGTCCGGATCCAGACACGCATCGCGCAGGGTCGCCAGCGGGTGTCCGGTGGGCACAGGCACATCGGCATGGGTGAGAAGGTCGTCCACCAGGCACCCGAACGCGCGCGCTTCCAGGGTTTCCCAGCGCCTTCTCTCGGCGCCGCTTCGGGGGTCCCAGCGGTTGGCGGCGCCAAAATCCGTCAGATACGGAGTGCCATCCCCGGCCAGGAGGATGTTGTGCGCGTAGAGGTCGCCGTGCGCGATCCCGCGATCCAGGAGGTGCGCGCTGACCGATGCCACCGCGGCAACGATCCTTTCGATGGATTCGAGGGGGAATTTCCGATCGGACGGAAACGTGTCGCGGGTGCAGCTTTGGAAATCGGGAGGATTCCCGATGGTGACGGATCCTGTCGGCAACAGCTCCATCCCCAGGGCGTGCCGGCCTTCCGGGTGATCCACGACCTCGCCCAGCACCCCGGCCAGATGGGGGTGCGTCCCGGCGGCCAGGCAGGTGGCCATTTCATCCTCCGGCGTGCCATCGGAGGTGGTCTTGCCCTTGAAGACCTTCACGGCCAGGGGCTTGTTCTCCCACGAGGCGCGGAAGGTTTCGCCGGAGGCCCCTCGGCCCAGGGCGGGCCCGATCGCAAGCCGCGACCACGGGATGGATTGGCCGGCGGGGGGGGAGGTCTGCCAGGAACACGGATTGCCCGAAGTGGCCAGCCACGCCAGCTGGGGGAGCGAAAACAGCCAATCGGGGAGGGCTTCCAGGCGGTTGGCGGAGATCCGCAGCAGTTCCAAGTTCGAGCTGTGACATAAACTGTCTGGAAGGGAGCGCAAGCGGTTTCCCGCCAACATCAATTTCTGGAGACGGGGACGCTCTCCCAGGGATTCGGGCAGGGCATCCAAGCGGTTGTCGGTGAGGATGAGCCAACGAAGCCGATCCGGCAGGGAACCATGGGAAACCGAATGGATCTGGTTGGATTTGAACCCCACCATTTCCAGCTTGGGACATTCGCCCAGGACTCCCGGGAGGACTTCGAATTGGTTTTGGGAGCAAAACAGGATTTCCAGGTTCCGAAACCGGGAAAAGTCCGCAGGCAGGCTGGAGAGGCGGTTTCCGGAGAGATCCAGCACACGCAGGGTGTCTGAAAGTTCCAGCAGCTCGGGTGGGAACGTCTCCAGATGTTCGTTCAGATGGATGTGGGTCGCGCCCTGGAGGGCACCGGAGCGGAGTTCCGATAATGTGTTCATGGTTTGCGGCGAAACGTAATTTTCCGGCCTGATTCGGTTTTTGATCCAAGCCAGCCATCCCAGGAGTCTTCGTGTTCGCTGCCATCGCCAATGGTCCTTGGAGCTTGTTGAATGTGCCCGGCTGGGGTGGCTCCAGTCCCTCGCACTGGCAAAGCCTCTGGGAAGCCGAGCTTCCAGGGCTGCAAAGGGTGGAACAAGTCGATTGGCTCCGTCCCGACCGCGAGGTATGGGTGGCGCGCTTTTTGGACGTGCTGGGGCGGCTTCCCCGGCCGGTGGTGTTGATCGGGCATAGTCTGGGTGTGGCCACCATCGTCCATGCGGCAGCCCAAGCCCGGTTGGATGGGGTGGTCGGCGCGTTTTTGGTGGCGATGCCGGATGTGGAACGAGAGGGTTTCCCAAGTGAAATCACCGGGTTTTCCCCATTGCCGCGGACCGTACTGCCCTTTCCCAGCGTGGTGATCGGAAGCCAGGACGACCCGTACATCGGCTCGCCCCAGCTGGCGAAATGGGCGGAGGTGTTCGGCTCACGGTACGTGGATGTGGGGCTTCGCCACCATATCGGCGATGCCGCCGGTCTGGGCGATTGGCCGGAGGGCAAGAGGCTTCTGGAAGGATTCCTGATGGACCTGGCGGAGCAACCTCCCCGATCCTGATGCGTCCTGCATCCACTCGGATGTACTCCGCCTGCGCTAGGATTTGTGCGAATCATCCCGGGAGTCGGTTGCGTCAATGTCTTCGGAAGCCTAGATTCCTCACCACCCATGGTTCGACCAGAGCTTCACGATTACACCGATTTCCGCATTTATCTGCGTGATGTCCTCGCTTGGCACCGTCGGCGAGGGGATGAATCGTTTCTGCAGAGGGAACTCCTCAAGCGCTTGGGCGTGGCCTCCACGGGCTTCATCTCCAATCTGGTGGCGGGTCGCAAGAATCTCACGCCCACCCAGATCCGCCGGTTCGCGGAAATCCTCGAGTTTTCCGAATCCGACGCCCTGTACTTTGATGCCTTGGTTCATTTCGGGCAATCCAAGGACCAATCCCAACGCCAGGAGTGGCTGGAACGACTGAGTCAACTGAGGACCGTGGCCCTGGAAACCCTCGCCCCCAAGGGCATGAGCATGTTTTCCCACTCGGAGGCCGTGTTCCTCTACGAGTACCTCACCATTTCCGAGTTCGATGGCGATTTCGATCGGCTGGGGGCGGCGTTCGATCCGCCCGTTTCCGGCGATCGCATCCGCGAAGCCCTGGCGGTCCTGGAATCGTCTGGACTCGTGGAACGGGATGAAAAGGATCGACTCCGCGTCTGCAGCACGGCCGTGAGTTCAGGACCGAGCCCCAGCTCCCAGGATTTGGCGAACTTCCATCGCCGCACCATGGCCTTGGCCCGCCGGTCGCTCTCCCAAACCCCGCAGCCCGAGCGAGATCTTTCGGTGCTCACGCTGGGGTTGTCGGATGACGGATTCCGTCGCATCCGTTCGGAGATCGCCCATTTCCGACGTCGTCTGGTGGCCATCGCCTTGGAAGAAACGCGGGCGGATCGGGTGTTCCAGCTGAACTTCCATCTGTTTCCGGTCACGCGCACGTTGGAGGAGGTGGTATGAAATCCAGACTCCTCCTGTGCTGCCTTGTGCTGTGCGGTTGCGAAGCCGACAAGGTGGCCGCGCCCGTGGAAGGTGGCAATCCCACCAAGGTGACCCTGCCGGTGGAAGGCGGGAACCCCGTGCTGGCGGCCCGTGTGGTGGGTGCGTCCGGCTTGGCGCGGCAAGGCATGCCGGTCCAGCTCTGGGAAATCGCCGACGACACCAACCATTTGGACACTTTCCGTCTTCTGGGCGAATCGAAGGCGGACGAACAAGGCTGGGTCCGGTTCACGGGCAAGCCCGGTGTGCCTTGGGTCATGGTGGTGACGGATTCCCTCGAGGGCGCGAGTCTCGAGGGCTACGGGATCTCCGAGGCGGCAGGTCAGCTTTCCGTGGCGCGTTGGGGGTCGCTGCGTGGTGTCTGGAAAGGCCGTGGAGCCCGTCCGGGATGGATCGGGCTGGCCAGGTTGCCGGTGCGTGCCAAATTGCAAGCGGATGGATCCTACTTCTTGCCGCGCGTTCCCTGGGGGCACCGTGCCGTGGTGGAAGGTCCCTCCGATGGCCGATCCCCGCGGGCGATCTTGGCGTCCGTGGAAGTCCAGCCGGGGGCGCGCATGGAATTGGACAGCGCAGGCCATGCGATCTCAGCGTTCCTGGTCGACGACTTCGAAAGCCCTGGCACAGGATCTCGGCTGGTTGGACGGGTGGCGCAAGGCACATGGAATTTCAAGGCGCCCGAGGGCGACACCAGCCGCGTGGAGCCAGGGAGCCTGGAGCCCAAGTGGTTCGATGTCACTCGCATGGCCGGCGACGACGGACGTGGCAAAGCCTGGAAAGTCCGGGTGGAAAACGAACTCGCCGATAGCGCCGATCAGGGGGGCGTGACGCTCGAACTTTCGCCAGCCGGCGTCGATGCCTCCACTTTGGATTCCCTGACCTTCCAGATGCGTGGCAATGGCCGTTTCCAGATCAATCTGGTCGGGACGCGCGGAACCCTGGTTGGAGTCTATCAAATGCCCTGGACCTGGGGGCCCATGACCGTTCGCACGGATCGGTTGACCGAATATGGCGCCACGCGCCAGGAAATCCTCGGTTCGCTGGTAAAGATCGAATGGATCTTGCGGGAATCGGCCAACACGGAGTTTTGGCTGGACGACCTCTACGCATGGGGTTGGGTGCCTTAGCCCAAGCCGGGTCCGTGCAAGGGGCGAATTCCCCCCCCCGCCGACGACGCCAGATTGCGCTGTTGTTGCGGTTGTTGTTTGTCCTACAACGGTTCGGCGATGTGTTCCCGCCAATGACATCACGGGGCGAACCACATTAGGACCCAGTGCCCGGGATTTGCCTTAAACCGGTTGGATAGGCGACCCAGGCGATCGAGGTCGGTTTCATGAAGTACCCATTTTCCCTCCGCAATTGGGCTCTCGCCCTGGCATTTTCCGTCATTCCGAGTGCCCACGCCCAGACGGCGATCAACCTTTCCAAGACCTACCAGACCATCGATGGTTTTGGAGGAATGAACTTTCCCCGCTGGCAACCTGGGCTCACCGACAGTGGCGCCGACATGACGGAAACCGCCTTCGGCACCGGGTCCGGCCAGGTGGGGCTTTCCATCCTGCGCATCAACATGGATCCCGATTCGGTGGACTGGAAGCGGAGCCTGGCGGTCACCAAAGCCGCGCAGGCCCATGGAGTGAAGATCTTCGCTTCGCAATGGTCCGTGCCGCTGTCCATGAAGACCACCGGAAAGCTGATCGGGGGCCGGCTCAAGACGGAGTCCTACGGTGCCTACGCAGCCTACATGAACACCTTCATCGATTACATGAAGGCTGCAGGTGTGGAGATCTACGCGATGTCGCCCACCAACGAGCCCGACTGCCCCGTGATGTACGAGACCACGGAATGGAGCGCTTCGGAGGTGACCGCTTGGGTGAAAAACCACGGGGCCACTGTGAAGGCCAAGATCTTGGCCGCCGAGACCTTCCAGTTCAACAAATCCTACGCGGACATGATCCTCGCCGACGCCACGGCCGCGGCCAACCTGGACATCGTCGGTGCCCACCCTTACGGGATCTCCAACATCGCTTCCGTCATGGCCTATCCCAAAGCCGCGGAGAAGGGCAAGGCGTTGTGGATGACCGAACACTACACCACGACCAGCGGCACCAATCCGCAACAGGCGAACCTGTGGCCGGACGCCTTGGAGGCGGGCAAGGAGGTGCACACCTTCATGACCATCCACTACAACGCCTACGTCTGGTGGTACATCCGCCGCAACTACGGCCTGATCTCAGACGACGGCAAGATCACCAAGCGGGGTGCGGCATTCTCCCAGTTCGCGCGCTTCGTGAGGCCAGGATTTGTCCGGGTGGATGTTCCAGCCAGTCCCTCCAACGGGGTGCAGGCCACCGCCTACAAGAAGGGCTCGGACGTGGTGGTGGTGCTCATCAACACCCAGAATTCCACGGCCACGGCATCGTTCACCTTGACCAACCCAACCGGAACCATCGCGTCGTTCAAGAAGTACACCACCTCCGCCAGCAAGACCGCGGCGGAGGATGGAACCATCACCGTCACCAACAACGCCTTTTCCGTCCCCTTG
This sequence comes from Fibrobacterota bacterium, assembly GCA_016699655.1. Classification (GTDB taxonomy): domain Bacteria; phylum Fibrobacterota; class Fibrobacteria; order UBA5070; family UBA5070; genus UBA5070. The sequence continues at coordinate 4,796,034 of CP064986.1, read as the reverse complement.
GAGGCCCAGAGCATCAACACCCTGGTGTACACGGCTGTTTCTTCCGCCCGACCCGGCACCGTTGCCCCGGACACGGATCTGGCCGATCAATCCCTGCCAACGGGCGATTACCTCGTGTTCGATCTCGCCGGTGCGCGGGTCGCCACCGTGAGCCACACCGAAGGCAAAGTGCTGGAGGCCGAGCTTGGCCAAATTGTCGGGCAAACGGGCCTGTACGTGGTGAAATCCGTTGGCGGCGAGCTGTCGCGTCGGGTCACGGTCACCCTCGAGTAAGCCCACACGGCAGATCGGGCGCGACTGACCTGAATTCAACGGTTGCATCGATCCGCCACCCGCTGGGCGGTTGAACTTGGCCATACCTTGATCCTGTGCACCATGGACTTCCATCCCATTCGGTGCAACGAGCCATCGACCACGCTCATCAGGACGGATGATGCCATGAACACACGACTTTCCATCGCGAGCCTGCTGGCGGGAGCCATGGTCCTGCAAGCGCAGACCGTGACCATCAAGGAGGCATCCGGCTGGATCGAATCCGCCCAGGTGAAGTGGCAGACCTCCGGGAATCCCGACAGCTACAACGTGTACGTGAGTGGACAAGGATTGTCCAATCAGCAGTTGGATGCGAAACTGATCCGCAACTACGGGGGCTATTGGCGCGCCGATGCGATCGGCCTCAAGGCCGGCAGCTACACCTTGACCGTGGCTCCGGTGACTTCCGGCAAGGAAGGCGCGAAGGTCACCACCAGCGCCTTGACGGTGACCGCCCACAACCGTGCGGGTTTCGCGTTCTCCGGAGGGCGGATTCCGGGCGCCTACAACCTCGATGGCACGCCCATGTCCGGGGCGGTGATCGTGTATGTGTCCGATAAGAGCAAAGACACCGTTTCGCTCAATGTCACGGGCGCCAGCACCAATCCCTGCGTAGGGCTCCAGAACATCCTCTACGGCTTCAAGAAGGGCAAGGACACGCGTCCGCTCATCGTGAGGATTCTGGGGCAGGTGAAGGATCCCGCCGTGATGGACGGCGGCGACATCGTGATCGAAAACGCCAACCTCGCCGCGGGCCACATCACGCTGGAAGGCGTGGGGGAAGACGCCGTGGCTGATGGATGGGGGATTCGCCTGAAGAGCGCCTCCAACATCGAGGTCCGCAATCTGGGCGTGATGAACGTCAACAGCACGGCAGGAGACGATGTCGGACTCCAACAGGACAACGACCATGTCTGGATCCACCATGTCGACTTCTTCTACGGAGATGCCGGATCGGACGCCGACCAAGTGAAAGGCGACGGCGCGATGGACGTGAAGAAGTCCACCTACGTGACCATCTCCTACAACCACTTTTGGGACAACGGCAAGGCGAGCTTGCTGGGTTTGAGCGAGGGGACCACCACCGGGCTCTACATCGATTACCACCACAACTGGTTCGATCATTCCGACTCGCGCCACCCCCGCGTGCGGTTCTATTCCGCCCACGTCTACAACAACTACTACGACGGGGTGGCCAAGTACGGTGCCGGTTCCACCATGGGATCGTCCATCTTCATGGAAGGCAACTATTTCCGAAACTGCAAGCACCCCATGATGACTTCCATGCAGGGCACCGACGTTTGGAATGAAACCACCAAGGCCAACGACTACAAGAACATGGGCACGTTCTCCAGCGAGGATGGAGGCACCATCAAGGCCTGGAACAATTTCATGGAAGGCCAAGGCCGGTTTGTTCCGTACGGTTCGAAGGATTTTGTCAATTCCACAGTGGACTTCGACGCCTACGTGGCATCCAGCCGCACGGAAAAAGTTCCGGCCACGGTGAAGTCCGCCTATGGCGCCAATGTCTACAACAACTTCGACACGGACAACTCCGTGATGTACACCTACACGGCCGATGCCCCGGTCGATGCCAAGACCAAGGTGATGGCGTACGCGGGACGCATGGGCGGTGGCGACTTCAAATGGACCTTCAAGAGCGCGGCCGACGATTCCTCCTCCACGGTCAACGCGCCGTTGAAATCCGCGTTGGTGGGGTACAAGGGCGCACTGACCTACATCCAGGGCGAAGGCAAATTCCAGCCCTCCTCCGTGCAGAAATTGTCTGCCTCAGGATCCGACCCGATCCGCGTGGATCTGCGCTCGCACAAGCTTTCCGTGGCAGACGGCCTGACCATGCGATCCGCCCAGATCCTGGGGCTGGATGGCACGCACGTGATGGAATGGAACGCAACCACCGAAGCGAACTTCGCGGGACTGCGCTCGGGGATCTATCTGGCCCGCGTCCACACGGATCGCGGAACCTTCCAGAAGCTGATCTGCAACAACAATTGACGTGATCCCGCCAGTGGTGGGTGAAGCGCGGTCGAGCAAATCGAAAACCCCGGAGGGCTCTAATTGGCCCATCCGGGGTTTTTCGTATCTGGGAATCCAACTGTGCGCGGGCTGTAAAGCCGCTTCGCTACGAGCTGCTCACCACAAATCGACAGGACCTGCCCAAGTAGTTTTGCTGTCCGCATAACGCAGGAAATAGACGCCCGTCTTCAGGTGGTTCAGGGAGATCTCGGCGCCCAGCGGCGAGCCGTTGGGCTGGAATTCCTGGGACATCACGAACGAGCCATCGAGCGTGAACAGCTCGACCTTGAGAGCACCGAGCTGCTCGCCTTGGAGCCGAAGCATCTTGCCTGGGTGGTTGTACGCATGGTGCAGCGCGAAAGCGGGGTTGCGGGGAGCCGCGCTTGCGGTGCCGATGGTCAGAGGTGCGGAGCTGGGCCCCAGGCCGCCCATCTCGTTGGCGGCGCGCACGGTGACCACATCGCCCTTGGCCAGCGAAGAGGCGTCGTAGCTGTTGGTGGTGACGTTGGCCAGGTATTTGTCGCCCTTGAAGATCGCCCAGCAGAGCGCCTTGGTGTCGTCGTTCCACTGGAGGGTGGTGCCGACCTGGGTGACGACAGGAGCTGTCACCTGGGCCACGGCCGCCTGGGGTTGCCAGCCATCGCTGCCTCCCAGCACCGCCGACACGGTGTACTTGGCGGCTTCGGCATCGGTCAACACCGGGTTCAGCGTGACCGTGACGGCGTCCTTGGTGTAGCTCGTGCGGCGCTTGCTCAAGTCCACGGCCGCACCGGTGGAAGTCACGCTCTTGTATTCGGCGAACACCTTGGGGACCGAATTCATGGGGTCGCCCCATCCCGCCGCGCTGGGGAGCTTGTTCATGATCGTGCGCAAAAACACCACCCGGGCATCACCCCACGAGCGTCCCAAGGTGGTGCCGCTCACGGTGCCGTCCACGGTGCACTCGTTGAAGACGTATCCCCACGACGACGATGTTTGCGAGGCCGTGATGGCACTCACTTTCATTTCCCACAGCAGGACCTTGTTGAAGTAGACGTCGCCGCCGCCGCAGATGAAATCGGTGGTGCCGTGGATTTCGCCGCCTTCCCAGTAGGTGCGTCCGCTCTTGGTGTAATAGGTGTCCTGGGTGCTTTTGAGCTTCACGTTCTTGTAGATGATCTTGTCGCCTTGTTCCATGACGGCGGCGTGCCGACCCGTGACGTTGTATTGGGCCGTGTTCCCGTAGACCGCCTTGTTGAAGAGGGTGAGGTCTTGCAGGTAGAGGTTGTTGGCCTTGCTGAAGAACAGCGTGGCGGTGATGGAGATGCCTTCGTTGACCGACTTGTTGTAGATCACGGTCTTGTCGGCGCTTTGGCCGATGAACGACACGTTGGAAGTGGTGAAGGTGGTCATCTGGTTGGAGTCGCCGGTGAGGCTTCCGATGTTGTATTCGCCATCCGGGAAAAACATCAGGAAACGCTTGCCACCCGCCGCCTTGGCCGCGGCGACCGCCGCCTTGAAATCGCCGTTGACGCCGACCACGAAATCGAACTTCTGGCGCGTCAGGGCGAAGCTGGTTTCAGACAGAGCCAGGGTCGCCAAGACCATCGCCGAGAGGGAGCCTTTGATCCTGTTGGCACAGGTGCGAGGCAAGGTTCCAAGGAAGGGCGTGTCTAGGAGCATGGCGGTTCCGGTCTTGTCGAAAAAACAACGCTGGGGGTGGTCCAAACCCATATTCCATCGGACTTCCCGGCACACAGGGAATCTACGATGCAAAGGCCTCCCGGAGGCTCGGTTTCCCACCGAGCCAACGCGAAAGGATCGAAGGAGTCCGTGTTCACCAGCCCATGGTTTTGCGCAGATGCTCGGTCAATTCCTTGGCATTGATCTGGTGCTGTTTTTGGCTGGGGTGCCAATCGGCGCCGTATCCAACTTGGGGGGAATTGGAAGTCAGGGACAAGGAGGAGATCTTTGCTCCGCCCTGTCGCAGGGTGTCGGAAATCCGGGCAAGATGTCGACGCATCAGCGAAAGCGATGGGATGGGCTTTCCGTCTTTGGCGATCGGCCAGAAATCATTGAGCATCGGGCCATCCAACAGCACCAGGGAGGCCTTGGGATGGACCTTGTGGATGCGTCGCAGGAACTTGATGAAGGAGGCTTCGAACTTGTCCTGAGGTGGAGCGGATCTGGCGTAGTCGTTGGTCCCCAGATCGATCACCACCACGTCCGGATGCCAGGAGTGGTCCCATGGTCTTGTGGAGGTGGCCTCGGTGCGCTCCCACAGGACAGGCATGGTGAGCGTGGTGTCTTCGGCCATGTTGCGGTAGACACCCTTGCCCGACCAGCAGATCGCGTGGGCTTGGGCGCCCAATTCCCTGGCGGAGAGCGCCGCATAGGTTTTCGTGTAATCCTCCGTGTGATGGGAAAACACGTGTTCCTTCAAGGAGTCCAAATTCCCGTACCCGCAGGTGATGGAATTTCCGATGAACTCGATCTTGCGAGGTGGCCGCGCCGAGGGTTTCTCGAAGGTCCCGGACAATTCGATGCCGGTGAGGGTATCGATTCCCACCAGCGGCTCGGTGCGCTTGGTGGCCACCACTTCGTGGACGCCCTCGGGAAGGCCCGTGACCACGGGAAGGAGCTGTTCTCCTCCCACATGCCCGAGGTCCAGGATGCCCGCTGGTTTCCCGTCCACTTCGATGTTGTAGAGACTCTTGGTTCCTCGGATGCGCGCTTGGCAGGCCGTGCCGCGAAAGCGGAAAGCAAACGAGGACCCCGACCAGGAAAGGATCGCACGCCCCCGCTGGGAGAGGTCGATCCGCCCGTTGTAGGTGATCTCGGGGGCGCTGGCGGTGTGGAGTTTGGCGCAGGACAACAGGAGGGCGAAGCTGGAGGCGAGGATCAAAGGTCAACTCCCAAGGAAGGGTGCCCAAACGGGCTGGATCGTTGAAATTTCTTCATTTGCCAGTTCCTCTGGCCCGGCTCGATCCGGCAAAGGTGGCATTCCAGCAGAAAAGGTAGGAGCAGATTGATCGAAGCCGCACGTCGGACATTGCGGGATACGTTCGGGTTTCCCGACTTCCGCGATCCCCAGGCCCAGGTGGTGGAGCATGTGCTGGGAGGCGGGGACGCCTTCGTGCTCTTGCCCACCGGTGGCGGCAAATCGCTGTGCTACCAGATTCCGTCGATTGTCCGCGAGGGGGTGGGACTGGTGGTCTCGCCGCTGATCGCCTTGATGGACGACCAGGTGGGGGCTCTGCGCCAGCACGGCGTGCGGGCATCGGCCTGGCACTCGGGGCTTTCGGCCAAGGATGCCTACCGCCTGGAACGCGAGCTGGAAGAGGGCAAGATCGAGATCGTGTACGTGTCGCCGGAGCGGTTGTTCTCCGACCGGTTTCGCGAGCTGGCCCCGCGACTGAAATTGTCGGTGGTGGCCATCGACGAAGCCCACTGCGTGAGCCAGTGGGGCCACGATTTCCGGCCCGAATACCTCCAGTTGGGCGAGATCGGGAAACTGTTTCCCGGCGTGCCACGCATGGCACTGACCGCCACGGCGGATATTCCCACCCGCGAAGAGATCTTGGACAAGCTGGGGTTGCGCCAAGCCAAGGTCTTCGTGCGATCGTTCGCGCGGCCCAACCTGAACCTGCGGATCGGCTCCAAGAACGAACCGCGCAAGCAGTTGTTGGAATTCATCCGCCGCGAGCACAACGGCGAATCCGGCATCGTGTACCGGCAAAGCCGCGCCGAAGTGGAAAAGACGGCGGAATTCTTGAAAGCCCAAGGCGTGAAGGCGATCCCGTACCATGCGGGGCTCACGCCCAATGTCCGCCGCGAAGCCCAGGCATCGTTTCTGCGCGACGAAGGCGTGGTGGTGGTGGCGACCATCGCCTTTGGCATGGGCATCGACAAACCCGATGTGCGCTTCGTGGCCCATCTGGACCTGCCCCGTTCGATCGAGGCCTATGTCCAGGAAACCGGCCGCGCGGGCCGCGATGGGCTGCCGTCCGACGGCTGGATGGTCTACGGATTCCAAGACATCGCCGTGGCGCGCTCCATGATCCAGAACTCGGAAGCGCCGGAAGAGCGCAAACGCGTGGAGCTGGCCAAGCTGAATCAACTGTTGGGTCTGTGCGAGACCGCGCAGTGCCGCGAGCAAGCCGTGCTCTCCTACTTTGGCGAAACCGGTGCGGTCCCTTGCGGGCGCTGCGACAACTGCGCCGAACCTCCTGTCACGTGGGATGGCACGCAGGCCGCGCAAAAGGCACTATCGGCCGTGGCCCGCACGGGAGAACGCTTCGGGGCCTCCCACCTGGTGGACATCCTGCTGGGCGAGGCCACCGAAAAAGTGGTCAAGTTCACCCACGACAAGCTCCCCACCTTTGGGGTGGGCAAGGACATCCCCAAAACCGAGTGGATGGCCATTTTCCGTCAACTTGCCTCTCTGGACCTGGTGGGCGTGAACTTGGCCGACCACGGACAGGTGGTGCTCACCCCGGCCTCGTGGGAAGTGCTGCGGGGCAAACGTACGGTGGCCCTGCGGCGCATGGAGCCCAAGGTGCGCAAGAAGGTGGCCAAGGTCCTCACGGGCGACCGACCCGCCGATCCGGGATTGTTCCAATCCTTGCGGGCTTTGCGCAGGGAGCTGGCCTTGGAGCAGGGCGTGCCTCCCTTTGTGGTCTTTTCCGACAAGTCGCTTCTGGACATGGTCCGCATCCGTCCCACGGACGAACTGGAGTTTTCGCAGGTCCACGGCGTGGGCGGCACCAAGGCCAGGCGCTACGGCGAGAAGTTCCTGGAGGCGATCCGAGCGGGATAGTCGGCTTTCCCGTCGCTTTCCCATGGTTTGGGCATGTCCAGGGCAATGGGTCGCAACGGTGATGGTGGATTTCCCGCATGACGCCGCCGGGTCCATTGACCTATCGTTGTCCCCACCATGGAAAATGCACAGACTATGCTCGACCGCCTTCTGACCGAAGCGGGATACTCCAACCACGACCTCGTGGCCGCTTCCCCCGACCAACTTTCGCACAAGAACGTCCAGAAGGCGCGCAAGGGAGTCCGGCCGGTCACCGACCAGGTGGCCCGGACCATTTCCCGCGCGCTCAACGCGTTGCTGAAGCCCGAAGAAACCATTCGTGTCCATGTGCTGTTCCCGGGCTACCCGCGCGGCAAATCCGCTGTCGAGAGCGATGGCTGACGAAATCTGTCCCTGCGGGAGCGCGCGCGGATACGATCTCTGCTGCGGACGATTGCACGCAGGGATTTCCGTGGCGCAAAGCCCCGAGGAACTGATGCGTTCGCGCTACGCCGCCTTCGTGCGGCGTGATGCTCCGTACCTCTTGAATACCCATCACGCCAGCACCCGATCGCCCCAACTGGCCGCCGGCTTGCAGGAAACCTTCCGCACGGCCCACTGGATCGGACTCCGGGTGGTGGGCTCCGGCTTGGAGCCAGCTCGCGAGGATCGCGGCTGGGTGGAGTTCGTGGCCTTCCAAGGCGCACCGGAGTATGGACAGATCCACGAACGTTCGCGATTCGTTCGCGAGGACGGGAATTGGCAATACGTGGATGGCCGCCACCTGCCGGAATTGGCCTTGGACCGCAACGGCCCTTGCGTGTGCGGCAGTGGGCGCAAGTGGAAGAAGTGCCACGGCGGAGCCTCCGGTGCCTGAACTGCCGGAAGTGGAAACCGTCCGACGCGGGCTCGCCGAGCGCGGCGTGGGGCAGGTGATCGCCAAGGCCGTGGTGGGGCATCCCGGGATCCTGGAGGACTGCACCGCGCAGGATTTGTCCAGTCTGGCGGGGTACCGTTTGGAACGGTGCGACCGGCACGGGAAATACCTGCTGTTGCGGATGGCGGGCAAATCCCCGCTCACCTTGGTGGTGCATCTGGGCATGAGCGGACAGCTGACCTTCCGCCGGTCGGACGAATCCACCGTGGAAGGCACGGTGCGGATGCCCTCCGGTTACGTCAAGACCCTCGGTCCTCCGGTGTCGGACAAACATGTCCACCTGGCCTTGCATTGCCGGGGAGGCGGGGAATTTCTGTTCCGCGACCCGCGCCGGTTTGGCCGCATCCTGTTGTTGGACGGCTGGGAAACGGCCCGGCACCCGCGTTTGGAGCGATTGGGCCCTGACGCGATCTCCCTTTCCGCGCGTGAATTGTCCGCTCGGTTGGCCCAAGGCGGCCATCGCGACGTGAAAACCGTGTTGTTGGATCAATCCGTGGTGGCGGGAGTGGGGAACATCTACGCGGATGAAGCCTGTTTCAAGGCGCGGATCCGGCCGGATCGTTCGATGGAAACGTTGGATGCCAAGTCCCGGAACGCCCTGGCGCGTGCGGTCTTGGCGGTGTTGGAGCAGGGAATCCGGTTGTCGGGGACCACTTTCCGCGATTTTGTGGATCTGGACGGTGCCCAGGGCGGCAATGCGGAAAGGCTCAAGGTGTACGCGCGCGGTGGCCTGGCCTGCCTGCGGTGCGGCCGGGAGCTGGCCAAAGGGGTGGTGGCCACCCGGGGGACCGTGTGGTGCGAGCGGTGTCAGCGTTGAGATAGGGTTATCTTGTACGGACATGGCGAGCTTGGCGTTTCTCAATACACGCGTGATCCTGCCGGAAGGCAAGGTGCTCCGGCTGGGACGGGATTCGAAGAACGAAATCTCGGTCCCGGATCCGCACATTTCGCGAACCCACGCGATCGTCAAAGTCTTGCCCGATGGTTCGCTGTACGTAGCTGACGACGGCTCGATCAACGGCCTGTTTTGCGGCGATGAACGTGTTCCCTACGCGATCTTGCGGCCCGGCCAAGTGTTCTTGCTGGGCGTGGTCGGCTTTCGGTTCGAATGACGGCTGAGGGGATCCCCGTAGGGCGCCATCTGCGCGAGGGAAATGCGTGGGTGTTCGGGTGGCCGGGAACCGGATTGGACCTGCGTTTTCGCGGGAAAGGCCTACGCGCCGATTTTTCCGGTAGCAACGCCTGGATCGATGTGACCGCCAACGGAACCACACACGTCTTGGAGCTGAGGCCAACAAACAACGTGGTGGATCTGGTTCCTTCCGACACGATCCAAGACTGGACGGTCTCCGTTCGCAAACGCACCGAAGGCAGCGTGGGCGAGCTGGTGATCCGTGACCTGGATGTGGTGGACGGAGCTTGGCTGGATCCGATCCCCTCAAGGTCTGACCGACTCCGCATGGAATTCCTGGGGGACTCGATCACCTGCGCTTACGGCTGCCTGGAGCCGGATCCTACCAAGGGGTTCGATCCCTCCACCGAAGATTTCGGGAAGTCGTGGGCCACCGTGGCCGCTTCCGCCTTGGAGGCCGATCTCCATGCCCAGGCTTGGTCAGGAATTGGCGTGGTCCGCAATTGGCCGGGCGTGGAGATGCCTCCGTTGCCGTCGTTTTGGACGCGTGCGGTGCCTACCCGCGAGGCGGTCTGGGATTTGGATCGATGGATGCCAGATCTTGTCGTGGTCAATCTGTGTTCCAACGATTACGGTGTGCCGCCGTTTCTGCCGGACCACGAATTCGTGGAAGGCTACGTGCGGTGGATGCGCGAAGTGCGGGTCCATCGCCCGAACGCCCCGGTGGTCGTGGTGGATGGGCCCCTCCTGAAGGACGACCACCCGTTGCCCGGCACTTTGACCTTGGTGCGAACGCTGCTGGACCAGGTGGCAGAAACCATGGGTGGTGCAGCCGCAGGATTCCATCGGCTCTCGCTCACCACAGTGGGCGGCCCCCTGGACCTGGGCGCCGACTACCATCCATCGGAGGCCCACCAGCGCCGCATCGGCCTGGAGCTGGTGGCCTTCTTGAAGCGACAGGGCCTGTCTTAGCGGATCACCGTGCGGGTCTGGCCAGCGTGAGAGAGGCGCACCACGTAGAGCGATCGCGAAGGCAGAGCGATGCGCTGGGCACCGAGCGATGCCGTGTGCGCACTGACAACCTGGCCCAACAGGCTGCGCACTTCCACCGAGGTGCCGACGGGCAAGCCGGACACCACCAGGGCGGAATTTGACCGACGCAGGATCGCCGATTCAAGGGCCGAAGGTGCGGCCTTGGAGGCGCCGATGGCGCTGACCGGACCCGCGCCGGGCAGGCGCGCCACGATCCCGCGTCCGGCCGTGCTCATGTAGACCACCCCGTAGGTGTTCATGTCGCCGACCACGAATTCTCCGTTGGCCACGGCACCGTAGCTGTGGGCGTCGTCGTTGACGCGCGTCCAGGTGGCGCCGGTGTCGTCGGACTGGAACACGCCGACCACGCCTTCGAGCTTGCCAAAGGCGAACAGCGAGGGGAAGGTGGAGCCGGGCAGTCCCTTGCCGAATCCCACGGCATGGCAGTCGGAGAGGCCTGGAAGGGTCTTCCAGGTGGCGCCACCATCGGTGGAACGCATCAGACCGCCCTTGCCGCCGGAAGAAACAGGCATCCAGAGGTCGCCCACGCGACCCGGCACGGGGCGGAACTTCTTGAAGTCGTTGGCGCCGGTGGAACCCACCTTCGCGAAGGTCACGCCCTTGTCGGTGCTCTTGAACATCGAGCCATCCGCCCGCAGGTAGGCGTAGAAGACGTTCGCGTCCACCGGATCGGCCGCGATCCAGGATCCGTCGATTCCTGTCACCGGAGTCCAGGCGGCGTTGTAGTAGCGCAGCACGGGAAGATCCGCGTCCTTGCCGCTCTTGTAGGCTGGGGTCCAAAGCGTGACGGTTCCGTCGGTGGAAAGGGCCACGCTGCGACCGCCGCTGAGCGAGGTGTCCAAGGCTTCGTAGGCGTTGGTGGTCCAGGTGCGGCCGGTGTCGCTGGAAAATTGCAGCGGAGAGACCGGCACTTTGGAATAGGCATCGGGTTCCACCAGGCGCTTGTCGGAAACCTTGACGAGCTTGCCGGACTTGGGAGCGAAGGCCAGGGCGCGCGTGGTGCCCATGGCGGCCATGGTGCCGCTGACGTTGGTGAGGTGGCGGAAGGCCGGGTAGGCGGTCACATCGTCGTGACGGAATCCGTCATAGTCGCCGATCACGGAAACCAACGGGCCGCCGGGGACGCTCACCACGTCCAGCGGAACGGTTTCCTCGATGCCGTGCGAAGCGACCTTCCAGACCTGTTTCTGTGTCAGGACTTCCTTGTCCCAGCTGTTGGCCGGCGGGACAATCGTGTAGTCGGTGATGTCTTCGGTCATGTAGATGCCGTTGCCGGAGCTGACGAACACGCGCTTGGGGTTGAACGGGTCCATCATGATGCTTCCCGACCAGTGGATGGTGCTCTGGAAGAACCAGCCGATCCCGTTGGCGTCCATCTGTTCCACCGCGGGGAACACGCCGCCGTCCATCCAGTAGTACTGGAACGACTTGGCCCAGGTCTTGCCGCCGTTGGAGGTGTGGTAGATGTTCGATCCCCACACGTCTTTCCACTTCTTGCCGGTGGCGTCGAGCTTCCAGAACTGGGCGCCGCGGTAGCCCATGTTGGTGGCGACCATTTCCAGCGGGTTGTTGGGATTGGCGAAGATGCCTCCGTACGGAGCGGCGTATTCGTAGGTTCCCGCCTTCACGTCGAGGTTGTCGTATTTTGACGCCGCCGTGGCGCCGTCGTCGATGAAGTCCTCCGGGGAATTGTCCGACCACTTGGCCGAATCCAGGTCGTACTTCAGGAGCGCACCGCGCCCGAAGCCGTCCCAGATGGGTCCCCAGCCTTCGTCCCAGGCCATGGTGTGCGGTCCGGCGCCGTCGGAAAATGTCACGAACAGGGACTTGTTGTCGGAAGGGATCGCCACGCGCTGGGGCATCAGGCGGACCTTGGCGCCACCGGCGGTGGTGGCCAGGCTCGCCGGAACCGGGAGGGACTTCCAGGTCTTGCCCGCGTCGGTGGATTGGAACACGTTGGCGGATTCCCGCAAAAAGCCCGCGTACAGCGTGCTGGAACTGCCCGGAGCGAATTGCACAAACGAGAATCCCGCGCCGTTCCAGGTGGTGTCGGATCCGGCGGCCGTGGTGAAGCCATCCACGTGGCTCCAGGTGGAGCCGTTGTCGGTGGACTTCCAGAGACCCTTGTTGCGCGAGCCGTAGAACATCACCTTGCCGTCGTTGGGATCCACCACCAGGCGTTCGCCGTTGCCGCGTCCCATGCCGTTGCCGTGGGCGCTGAACTGCTGGTTCAGGCTGTCCCAGACAAAAATCTTCTCCCAGGTCTTGCCGTAGTCGCTGGAGCGCAGGAAGGCCGTGCGTCCGCGTCCGTTGATCATGTTCCAGTACACCGTACCGGCCATGGCGTAGACCTTGCCGGGAGTCTTGGGATCGATCGCGATGGCGTCGATGCCCCACAGGCCCAGCTCATTGGGCGAGATCCAGTCGGTGAGGGGGATCCACTTCTTGCCCGCTTCATCCCAGCGGTAGGCCCCACCCACGTCGGTGCGCGCATAGAACACGTTCTTTTCCAGAAGCGAGGGCACCACGGCCGAAACGAACCCGCCGCCACCGATGGCGACGTTGCCCCAGTGGAAATCCGTGGCCGCCGCCTGTGAAGTGGAGGCCAACGACAAGGCGCTCGCCAAAAGGAGGGTGCCGATCCGCAGGCTCTTCTTGATAGGTCGATACATCGAATGTCTCCGCAAAGATGGGGTTTCCGATGATGCCAACCTAGCGCGGATCGGGAACTTGGCCTGGCCGTGCGCAAACGGGAGGGAAAACTCCGGGCGAATCGCACTGGCTGATCGTGGCTGCCAAGTTCGCGGTTTGCTCGCGCAGAGCGCTTGGTTCCTTGGTTTTCTAGCGATGGAGCCTGGAGGGGGAGCGGAGGAATTTGGGGTGGAATCCACACCGCCCCCAAGAAAACGAGAAGTTCATGAATGGTCTCAAAAGGAGGGAAAGATCGGGGGGGGGGCGGCTTGCGCCGGTCCCGATCGAGGGTTGGCCTCAGATCCGCAGGGAATCGGAGGCCATCTGGGTGACGGTTTGGGATTGGTACGTGAAGACCTTCACGTGGGTCTTGGAGGTGGGCGTTGAGGTGACTTGAGGGGTGACCACCACGAAGTTCATGGTGGTGGGTGCGTTCCGATCGATCCAGGTGCCCGAGTTGGCGTAGATGCCCTTCGTGCCATCGTGGCGAACGCAGGAAAGAACCTTGGCCTGATGCGAGTGCCCGAACACCACGATCTTCCTGTCCGAGGCGGGATTCTTGAAGTATTGGTTCATCGCATTGGTGTCCGTTTCCGCTCCGACAGCCGCCATGGCGATGGCCCTCGTGGTGGGAATCTTCACGGCCACCTGGTTGCGGGTCTGGATGTCGTTCCAACGATTTGCCAGACCCTTGTAGAGGTTCACATCGATGAACCCGCTGTCGGTGGTCTGAAACGGGGCGAGGTCGGCGATCGAGTAGTTGGCCGTGTATCCATCGATGTTGGTGACCACCACCTTGTCCAGCACTTTGTTTTTGATGGGAAGTTCCCGCATCAGGGTTTTCCAGACCTTCCAGTAGACGTAGGTGTTTCGCTGCCCCGAGTCCGCCGCCTTGTTGGGCGAAATCATGGGCAACGTGTCGCCGGCGGTGTCGCAATCCTGCTGCACGTGCAGCGCGGCGATGCGGGTGAAGAAATACCCCGGGGGCAGGATCGAACCCGGGGCGATGTCCTGGTTGGAGTACGGATCCGGCGCACAGAAGAAGTTGTAGCGGTGGCCGTGTTCGATGATCATCTCGCCGTGGCCTGCCGGGCTGTAGGATCCCAACCCCTGCAATCCGCTGTCGCGGGCCTGGTGGATTCCGGGGAAGACGCTCCGCACGGAAGCTTCCGTGATCGTCAGGTCGTGGTTTCCCGGCACGTAGGTGACCAAAATCTGTCCGGCCTGGATGATCCGGTTGAATGCGTCGATGACACCCTTGTTCTGGGCGGTGATCCGCTTCACGAAGTCGGCTTGGTCCTTGCCCTGGTAGGTGTTCACGGTGGCCGGCACGAACCATTCGTCCAGCAGATCGCCCGCGATCACCAGTTCCTTCACGTTGGGGGATGTGCGCACCTGCTCCAAAAACTGCTCCAGCCGCGCGAGGTTCGCGTTGCATTCGGCATAGGAAAGATCCGCTCCCAGATGCACGTCGCTCACCACCACGATCTGGGTGCGGCCGCTGGCGTTGGGGTTGGCGAAGGGGTCCAGCTTGGCGGGCTCCGTGGCGGGCGCATCGGAAACGATGGTTTCGGAGCAGCTGGACAATAGAGAGAGAACGGCGACAAGGGCCAGTTTGCGCAGAGTTCCCATGGCGGGGCTTCTTTCGTGGCAGGATAAAGCGAGTGGATGGCGGGTGCGAAGCGTGGAGCTTGGAAAAGGATCTCCGTGGCTCACGGCCAGGCAAGCGGAGTGGATTGACAATTTCTGGTGACGGTGGCGGAGGAATTGATGAAGGCCTGGAGGGAATCGGATCGGGGGAATCCGCCTGCGGTGCAGCCCGCGCTTTCGCCGGGTCCCACCACCAGACGCGCGCCTTCGGGGAGGGTGCAGGTCATCAGGGAGTCCAGCGCGTTCCATTCCGGGCAGATGGCGAAGGCATCGCGGTAATTTTGCTTGGAGCCGGAGGGACGCGACAGCGCCCACCAACGTCCAAAAGCGTATTTGTCGAAGACCCGGTAGACCGTGGCGGTCTTTCCGGCCTTCACCCGGTAGGCGGCTGCATCGTGCACGCCCCCTTTGCCAGCGCCGAACTCGGCCGAATCCACGAAGGCGGTATCGTTGAGCCGTTCGAAGATGGAGGTGTCCAGGCGCGAAGCGGGTGTGGGATTCGGCGAGGCGTCGACTGGATTGTTTCCTGCCGTATCGGACGGGCAGCCGGTCAGGAGCGCCATCAGGGCCAGCGCGATCCCGATGACAGACAACTTCTTGTGGATCGGCGCGGGCGGATCAAAACGGATCATATGATCCAGCATACACCTCGGATCAGGTGGATGCCATCGATCGATTCAGCGCACCCACTCCTTGAGGTCCTTTTCCAGTTCCGTCAGCAGGCGTTCGGTCTCGCGGGAGGTCAGGAAGAACAGGATCCCCGCCGAGATGGCCAGGTAGGTGGCCACCCCCGGGAAGAACGCCATCAGCACCAATCCCTTGTTGGGCCATTCGGCGGCGGTGGCGGCCAGACCGATGCACAGGATCGCCACGAAGACCGCATTGGCGATCATCCACGTTTTCCAGGTGCGGAATCCGTCGATGATCCCTTCCAGGATGGTGAGTCCTCCCACCTGGCGGATGGTTCCCTGCACGGAGATCCTTCCCAGCAGGCTGCCCAGCGGGCTGGGGCGGCACTCCAACTGGAAGGCGGAGGACTCGATCTGGCCCAGATAGGGATCCCGGTTTTTGCGGAGGACCTCCAAGCGCTTGCCCAGCCACGAGCGCTCGTCAGCGGTCACGTTGAGTTCGAAGCGACGGCCGAACATGGCGTGGTCGCAGGAAAGGCGGATGGTCAGAGATTTGCGCAGGCCCAGGAGGGTTGGAAGTTCCGAGACGTTCATGGTGTGCCTTCGGCGAGTGGACGGATCCTGGCGGGAATCTACGTATTCGCTTTCGCTTCTGGTTTTTCGGCTGCGCCGAGGCCTTTCCGGGCATTGGGCCCGGTAGCCGGTTTCCGGCTGGCGCCTGGCTTTCCTTTCGACTGCGTCGGGCTTTTCCGGGCGCGGGCCCGGTTGCCATTTTCACGGGGCTGCCGCGCCCCGTGCCCGCGGCCAAAGGGGCTCCGGCGCCCCTTTGGAAACCGCCGCCGGGGGGCTCTAGCTGGAACGGCCACACCAATTCGGCCAGGTCAACGTACGGACGCAAAATTTTGCGTCCGTAGGAAGGCATCAGGGACGCGATCAATATCGCCGGGTCCATTGGCCGTTCCATTTTTCGAGCCCCCCGGTCCCCCTTGGTTTGGTTGGATTGCCAGTAGTTGTCAGTGCGGCGTTGTAAGGATCGGGCATGCCCGATCCTTACGAGCGGCATTTGATTGCCAGTTTCCGGCATCGCTTCGCTCGCCGGGTGGAAAGGCGAATGGACAGTTGGGTAGGGCGGATGGAAACGCCGCCGCACCCCGAAGATTGGCGTAGGGGCAATCCTCGGATTGCCCCTGAATCAGTCGAAGATGGAGCGTAACGAGGGCGGCGGTGGGTTCGAATACCGGTTTTTGTCTGATGCGGTTTTTTCCGCGGACGCTTCGCTGCGCGGTGGCCGGGTGCGGGCTGGGTGGGTTACATCTGCGAAAGCCGAACGAGCCATTCTTCCATGAGTTTTCCGCGTTTGAAGGCGACCCAATCCACTCGGGAAACTCCCTCCGATCCAAACAGGGGGGCGGGCCAGCCGGTGCGCCGATCGAAGTTGCTGTAGGTGCGGGTGACCACCGTATCGCTTCCCAGGCGGATTATCATCCGGTGGCCGTCCCAAGAAAGGCCCAGCTGTTGGGCACCGGTGTCCAAGGGAATGCCGACCACGGAGTCTTGCCTTCCGTCCACGCCCAGGATGAAGGTGTCCGCGCCCCTCCAGCCCACGCGGATGCCTTGGTTGCGGCTGGCCATCCACGAGATGGCCCAGACCGGCGTGGCGAGGGACTGGCGGTGCAGGCGCACCGCGACCGAAAAGTGTCCGGAGTCGCCCAGTGCTTCGCGTGGCAAGGTGGCGGGTGCGCTCCGGAGCGACCACGGGATCAAGGAATCCGAGGCCAGGCTCGCGATGTGCCGGGGGATGGAATCCGCCTTGGCCAGGGCGATCGAGCGGGATCCCGGCTCCAGATCCAGGGAGGAGGTCACGAGATTCCCCACGGCCTGGAAGCCCAACGGAATTTGTCCGGAAGGAAGATTTTCCAGTTGGAAATACCCTTCCGCGTCGCACCGGGTGGTATCGCCCAAGCCCAGTGCCGAGACCTTGGTGCCCTCGCCGCCTTCCACGATTCCCGACAACTGTGCGGTTGGGCGGAGAGTGTCGGTGATCCGTCCGGTTCCGTTGGAGAGCGTCCAGAAGGCGAGATCGCCCTTGCGAACCAAGACCGCCCATGCGCCTTCCGGTACCTGCAGGGAGGCCACTCCATCGGCTCCGGTGGAGTCCAGCACCAGGGGCTGTGCCGATTCCGAACGGGCTGCGCGCACTTCTATGCGAGCGCCCACCACCGGGGTGCCATCCGGACCCAACGCCGCCACCTTGAGCCCGTTGCCGGCTTCCGTTCCCGAGCCTCCGGCCACGGCGGACTCGCTGCAGGAGGCCAGGAACCAGGCGGAGACCAGGCAAGACAGGATCCGGGAGAGGAGTCGCATGGGAAGGAAATCTACTCTGGGGCAGTCTTCAGGTAACGCCCGGCGAGCGGTACCAGAAGAAGGCTGAGTTGGACCACCCTGTCGGGGCGGAGGATCTTGGAGGAACGGGTCAGGGCACGGCCGCGCAGGTCTTCGATCATGCGGACCAGTTCCTGGTATCCGAACTCGTCCAGGGTGACGGAAACCGACGAGATGTTGCGACGCGAAGTCGGGACCTTTTCCAGGGCGTCCAAGGCCAGCAGGATCGATTGGCGATGGAAATTCCGCAACGCCCTGGTCTGCGAGCCCTGCTTGTCGCGCACGTAGGGTTCCACCGGTCGCCAAAATCCGTCGGAATCCTTCGCGATCATCCCCATTCTTTCCAGGCTCTTCATGGCGGATTTGACGGCGGTGGGATTTTGGGGAGGGTGCAGCAGGTTGCCCAGCGCCGCCCACTCATCCTGGAAATTACCGCACACCAAAAGCGACCGCAGCGCAACATGGATCCATTTGTCCCAATACGATTCCTGCGCATCGTCCAGCGGCACCGGTGCGATGCGACGCAGTTCCTGCATCCGTTCAAAACAGGCCTGTGCTTCGCGGGCGGACTTGGACTTCCCGTGCAAGACCAGGTGCCGGAAATATTCTGCTTGGTTTCCCACCAGTCCGGTCAGGTCGCACACCGGCTGGATCCGCGAGGTGGCCAGGTGGCGCTCTCCCTGGAGGATCCGGCCCAGCAGGCTGGAATCCATGGCGAGCTTCCGGGCGACGCTGCTGAGCGAAACATGCGGCTTTTTGGTCTTTTCCTGTTCCAGCCACAACGACAGGAACTCGCGATAGTCCTTGGCGGTCCAGAGCAGGTGGTCGTTGGAGTTGCCGGTCACGGAATAAATCTGCGTTCGTTCTGCCCCAAGGTCGGGGTGCCCGCAGTTAAAAAGCTCGGACAAAATGACAGACAAAATTCCTCCCATCGACTTGCGAGAGATCGCGTGGTTAGACATCTTCCCCAGCAGCGCACCGATCACCCGGTTCGAGAAGGAGAAAGCTCGCATGAAAATCCTGTTCGTTCTGTTGGCCATCCCTGGATTCGTCGTCGCTGGACAGATCTCGGGGAAGGTGATCGACCTCTCGGACAACCCCCTGGCTGGAGTGGTGGTGGAGAGCAAGCAGAAATCGGACATCACCAAGCCCAGCGGATCTTGGATCCTGGGGGGGCAGGCCCATCGAGAACCAACCGCGGCGATTTCGCGGCGGGTTTCCTCGAACCTGGTGGTTCAAAACGGTCGCATGAGGGTGTCCTGGTCGGGGCGGGGTGCGGATGGCCGCTTGCCCCAGACCGTCCGTCAGGACCTGGCTCAGATCAGCGCCCCACGCAGTCTTCGGGCTGCCCAGGCAGAAACCCTGTGGGTGTATTGGAAAGGCAAGCGCTTGGCCCAGCGTCCCGTGGAGAGCGAGGATACCACCGGCATTTCCATTCGGATCGACACCTCCTGGAACGATGATGCTGGCATCCCGTGGAACCCCGATGTCCAGTACGGCACGTTGCAGGATTCTCGCGACGGCAACGTCTACCGCACAGTCCAGATCGGCGACCAGACTTGGATGGCGGAGGGGTTGCGGTTTGTGATGAAGCCGGACGACGATTCCAGTTCCTCCTGGTTTCGACTCCAAGAGGAGTTTCCCAATTTTCGGACCAACCCCCGGTGGGGAGTTCTGTATGTCCATACCGGTACAGGCTCCAGATTGGATCGAGCGATCTGTCCGGAAGGTTGGAAAGTTCCCACAAAAGCGGATGCATACAATCTGGCCATGGCGATCAACAAGCTAAACCCACCACTTCCGGATCCTCCTTCCTATGATTCCGCTTTCCTTCCATCGATGGGCAGAGCGTTGAGAAGCATAACGGATTGGCCCGATGAATATGTGGAGCAGGATCCATTCGGTTTTCGTTTGCTGCCCTCTGGAAATTTATTCACCTCAGCATATGACGAGGAAGGGAATGAGTTGATCGGATTGAGATATTTTATGCTTCAGGGAACGTCTGGGGCGTTTTGGGTGTCTGATTACTGGGTGGCGATGACTGCAGGGGGGTATCAATTCCGAACAGGTGGAAAGATTCCATCCAATGGATTGTCTCCTGATGGACCAGGGTTCTTCAGGACTCGCTTCAATGATGCTGCGGCCGCCATTCGGTGTGTGAAGATTTAGAGTCACAACCATTGAGATGAGTTGGTTTTTGAGGCCGAAAAAGTTTTAACTCGATCAACAAAGGGGTCGCGCATGAAATGGTGGATGATCCTCCTCCTCCATGGAGGGGTTTTCTGGGCATCCGATGCGGCTGCACAGGACTCAAGATGGGAACGTATCCATTATCGCCCATTTGGTGAGCCGGGAAGAATTGAAATCCAAGGAGATTACCTGGGAGTGGCCAATTGGGTGGGAGACCCTGCCAAAGGTGTAGGTCAGTTCCAGGTTCGCAAACTTCCGGGCATGGAAGTTGTGGGGGAATATCCGTTGCGTGGCTGTGATTGGAATGGGAGATTTTTCTTCTGCGGACATGCTTTTTCGGAAAGCGCTATCCTTGGTGGACACCAGTCCTTCTCCACTGTGGACTTGCTAGGCTCTGGAGCGCAGGAGCGGATTGATGGGCTGGTGGAGGCGATCGATTCCGCCAAAAAACGCAATGGTTTGATCGGCGTGGGGGATTCCATGATCAACCCACTGGCGGCTCGCGATTTGGGCGGGATTGTTGGATCAATGGTGGGATACCTGGTCAGTGATAGTGGCGAAATCATGATAGGCCTCCCGTACCCCGGGACAATCCTTTTCTTCAAAGCCAGAAAAAATACGACCTCTCAAGGAGAGTCAAGTCTGATCTGGCAGTACACAGGGAAGTTTAGCCTGCCCGGAATTTTGCAACGCGGCTCGCCATCTGAAATCTTTGAAAAAGAGTTTTTTCTTAAATACATGATCAATGGAGTGGCCTACGCGGAAGAAATAAGTGGATATGACTGCCCTGCCGGTTGGCAAAGCCGTGATTTTGGTGCAACCTGGCAGCGAACCATCCTTGTGGAAAAGGTGTATCCTGGTCAATCGGGTGCGAGCATTGCGGTGGCTGGAAATACCTGTGATGATTCTGCAGGAATGCAAGAGAAGTTGTTTGTTTCTCGCAATAACGGCATGACTTGGAGTATTGTTCCAAATACCGAGCCGTGGGGTGATTATCTCTTTTTCGATAATTCTTTATGGCAATATAATGTAAATACTATCTCCTTTTCTTTGCGTCGCTACCTGGAGTCGGGAGGGTATTGGTGGACAGAAAGGAGCGATGAGTGGGATGAATATTTGTCTTATGTGGCGGTTTCCCGTCAACAGGTGATATATGGAGTCAAAGAGGATGGAACGGCCTTTACGAACTGGAAGGGTGATATCCCGAAGCAAAAAGAGCTGGATTTGCCATTCTTGCAGAGAAAGATTCGCAAAGTAAGGACGCGGGGGGATGAGATTTACGTCCTCCAGGGAAAAAACATTTCGGAAAGCAAACTGTTGCGCTACCGTAATGGTCAATGGCATTTGATTGCCAAGAACATCCAAGATTTCGAGTTGACCTCTTCCCAAACCCTGGTGCTTGGAGGCTACAGGCTGGTAGGTGAGGCCTCGGCTGGAGAGGATGGGCATGGTGAGGTTTCCGAACGTCTGATCCTGAGGACGACCAATTTTCTCGAATGGGACACCTCCTTTGTCCGGTTGGATAGTTTCTACCGGGTCAACCAAAAGCAGTTCATCGACCGCATCACCCTGCGTCGGGATGGTTCGCTCCAAGCAAAACTCCATTCCTATGACGACAACAACGGCGCCATGCGGGTCACCTCCGTGTATCGCTCCGCCGACCAAGGCTCGCATTGGGAAACGAGCATCGATCAAGGTGACACCCTCCCGTCCATCGATACGAGCCTGTTTCGCCTGGACTCCCTCAACAACCTCTACATCCGCCGTTCGGAGGAAGGGGTCGGCCTTCGGCGCTCGGAGTCTTCTCGGGTAGTCACGCTTCATGGGCGCACTCTGCGGGTCCAGCTGGCACAGAGTGGCCCGCTCCAGATCGACCTCGTATCGCCCTCCGGAAGCCACTTGTCGGTGGCGCGCCAGCACACCCTGCCGGCGGGCGAGCACGTGTTCTCCCTTCCCTCGGCACGGGGCGTTTGGTACGCACGGGTTCGCCTCCTGAATCGGACAGAAACTGTCGCATTGCCGGCCTTGTGAATGATCATGGTGGGCGGTACCGGATGGATTCCGCCCACATCGCGTACAAAACACGGCGCTTGGGGGGGCTGACAAAATGTCAGAGCCTTGTGGAAGATTCGAGTTGTGAATTGGTGCGGTCTTGTCCATTTTTTCGGCAGTGGACTCACCTTCCCGACCGATTGGAGCCTCGCCATGAAACCTCTCGCGTTCCTCGCCTGGCTTGCCGCCCTGGCCCCCGCTGGTCAGATTTCGGGAACCCTCCAGAATCTTTCCGGAGGCCCCCTCCAAGGGGCGCAATTGGTCAATTCCCGTGAGGCGGTCGTTTCCACGGAGGATGGATCCTGGAGCCTGGGGCGCAGTGCCGGGATTGCAAGAGCGATGCAAAGCCAAGTCGTGGTATCGAGGAACCTGTTTGTCCAAGGGGGAAGGATCCAGGTGTCGTGGGATGGACACGGTCCCATGGGCAGGCTTTCGTCGGAGGTCGTGGCCCGCTCCGGCGGAAGTCGGGCGGCGAGGAGCCTAGGGGCGGAGGAATTCGATACCCTCGTGGTGTATTGGAAGGGGAGCCGCATTCTGGTGATGTCGATCCCGACCCAGGATACCACCGGAGTCGCCCTCCGGATCGACACCGCCTGGAGCGACGACCGGGGATTTCCGTGGAATCCGCGCGTGAACTATGGTTCCCTGCGCGATGCCCGGGATGGTGCCACCTACCGAACGGTGGAAATCGGAGGCCAGACCTGGATGGCGGAGGGACTCCGGTACGTGGTGCGGGAAGGCGATCCGGCAGGGGGAAGCTTCCAGCGGCTGCGGGATGCGATTCCCACCCTCAGGCCAGACGATCGCTGGGGGGTGCTCTATTTCTACAAGTATGCATCCAGACCGACAGAAACTGGCATCTGCCCAGATGGCTGGCGACTGCCCACCTTCCGTGATTTCGCGGCATTGAATGCGAACGTCTATCGGAGTGCGCCGGGTTCCAGCAACGTGGGCGACGATTTCGATTCGCAATACCGGTACTTGGGGAAGGTCCTGCGGGCCCGCGCCGGATGGCCCGACGGAGGAAGAGGGACGGACGATTACGGATTCAGGCTGCTCCCTTCCGGGGATCACACGTTTTCCTTCCAGGACGAAGAAGGCAACGAGCTCCTCGATCGTCGCGATCTCGTCTTCCAGGGGCGCTCCGGCGCATTCTGGATGGTGGGGACCGGACTGGAGGAACCGGAAAGGGTCGGGCAATTGCGGGTCGGGGATTTCCAGGATACCGACTATCCCGATCTGGGCCAGGTGAAGATCCAGCCCGGCCTGTACACGGCCGGAGCGGCAACGATCCGATGCGTCAAGAATTGACGGAAGGATCCGTACCGGTCTGTTCCAGGTCATCGATCGTCGATCTTCGCAAAAGGAGTCCCGTGTTCACGCTCTGCCTTGCCATCCTGGCGCAATGGACGTCGGCGCAACCTTCGTCCGACCATTGGAGTCTTCTTCCCAAGCGTCCCTTCGGGGCAACCGTTTCGCTCCAGGCCCAGGGGGGCTATCTCCTGACGAGACCGGATGCGGAGGCGGATACCACTTCCTTCCAGATCCGCTCGGTGCAGGATCTGGAGTTGGTGGCCGAGGGCGATTTTTCCGGTTGCAGGTTCGCGGGGAGATACACCATTTGCGGCAGGGTGATGTCGGAAAACGGCATTCGACAGAAAATGGAAGAGTTCTGGTACCTCGATGCAGGCGAACGGGGCCGGAAACGATCGATCGCGGGTTTGGCGGAGGCGATCGATTCGGGAAAGCGGGAGAACCGACTCGCATCCGAGCCGATGGCGGTTTTCGCAAAGGGGGACGAGCCGGGACCAACCAGCGAGGCGTATCCACCGCTGCAAGCCGTGATGAGCGAGGCAGGCGTTGCCGTTCTTGCTCTTCCCTTTCCCGGAAAGATCCTGGTCTTCAGGACGCGCAAGGTCGATCAAGGCTCGGGCGACACCTCGCGGATCTGGAAATATGCCGGCAGTTTGTGCATCCAGACCGCTCCGGGACTTGATTCTGCCTGTGGGTTGAGCCACGCGAGTCGTTTTCAGCTCGATCGGATCCTCCACGGTGCCGTCTACGCGGTGGAGACTCGGGAGGGTTCTTGCCCCCGCGGATGGAGGAGCCGCGACTATGGCGCCACCTGGGAGAGGTCCATTGTCATCGATCAGGCCGACAACGGCCAAAAGGACAGCACCTTGGTGGTGGTGGAACAAACCTGCGATTCCGCCGGAGTTTTGGGGAGGGCCGTTGCCTTGACACGCGACCGTGGGGCGGATTGGAATCGACTGCCTGATGCGGTGGATGGCCAGTACGTGTTCCGAAACGGCGAACTTCTGAACCATCGGCTGTTGGCGAACTCCTATTCGATTCGGTCGAGTCGTGATTTCGGACGCAATTGGCTTGTGGAAAATCTGGGCGTTTGGGAGGAGGACATATCCACTGCGGTGTTTGCCAATGACGATGCCATCGTCGTGGTCAGGAACGATGGATCGGCGTTCAAGACCACCCGCTCCCGCTTGCCGTACGGGGAGGATGTCGGGCTTTCGTTTCGCCAACGATCCGTCCGGAAGGTGCGCCTTCGCGGCTCGGAGATCTTCGTGCTCCAAGGAGAGAACGTCGTGCAGAGCAAACTGCTCCGTTTGCGCAAAGGCCAATGGACGATCGTGCGCAGGAACATCCAGGACTTCGAAGTGGTTGGCACGAAGGTCCTGGTCCTGCTTGGCCGAGAGGGATCCATCCGAAATCCAATTCCCGAGGATTCCCTGGTGTATGCTTTCCAGCGTCGCGTTGTGGGTTCGGAAAACCTCTTTGACTGGGACAGTGTCTTCACGCGACACGACAGTCTCTATCGAGTCAGCGAAAGGCCGTTCATCGATCGGATCACCGTGTCGAAAGACGGTGGCCTCCAGCTGAAATTCCATTCCTACAACAACAATGCGGGTGGGGAAAAGCTCGTGTTCGTCTACCAGTCCAAGGACCAGGGGGCGCATTGGAAAATCAGCCAGGAATCGAAAGACACTCTGCCCGAGATCGATTCCGCCAATTTCCGTCTGGATAGCCTGGACCAATTGTGGGCGCGCAATCTGCCCGAGGATGTCGGGATCGCCGCGAAAACCCTCCCCGCGTTGGCCAGGGTCCACGGACATCTCCTGAAATTCCGGTTGTCGGAGCCTACCGCCGTCCAGGTGGACCTGGTGGCTCCCTCGGGAAGACGCGAGGAGATATTGGGCCTCCAGACGCTCGCCCAGGGCGAACACGCCATCGCGCTGCCGCGTCGCGCGGGCATCTGGTACGCCCGGGTCCGGTATCGCCAGCAGACGGAAACCGTCGCGTTGCCGCCGATCTGATCCGCAATCGCGGGGTAGGTTGAGTCGTTCCTCCGATAGAGGACCCCTTGTTTGTGAAGCCGTGCGGAATCTTTCCGGGTGAGGGCAGTAGGGGAGGAAGCGCCGCCGTTCCCGAAAGGTCGGCGTAGGGACAATCCTTGGATTGTCCATCCATCAGAAAAAGGATGGAACGCAACAAGCGCGGCGGCGTAGGCTGGCGGTATGGTTGCATGGATGCCGTAGGGAACGCTCGCGACCGTTCCGCGGAATGTTGGGCGTTGGCTTTGGTGATTGATTGGTGAAAATGCCCTGACAGATTCCGGTAGGTCGGTTTCGATTGCCGTGCATGCCCCCCGCATCGCCCAAATCGAACCCGAAACGGGAGCGTCTGACCGATCTGGATCAGTCGATCAAACGCTCGATCTTGTAATGCACATACCGGGAAATCTTCCCGGCGATCTCCTTCTCGGCGACATGGGAAACGATTCCGCCGATCTTTTGCATCGCCCTCTGGGAGCGGACATTGCGAACGTCCACATGGAACCAGATGGTTCGCACCTGCGAGAACGCGTGTCGCATCATCAGATCCTTGAGTTCGCGATTGGCTTTGCCTCCCCAATGGGAAGTGGCCAGGAACGTGAACCCGATGGAGACCTCCGAGCGGGAATGATCCCACTCGTAGTAGCGCGAGCTTCCGATCGCCGTTTGGGTCGCGAGATCTTCCACGATCAGGGCGCCACCGGAATCCAGGGCCGCATCGAACCATTGTTGGAATTCCGTTTGTCGATATCGGGTCGGGGAAGGATGTCCCGCCCAGATCGCAGGGTCGGAGGCCGCCGTGAACAGCGAATGGAAATCGAGGGGATCCAGCGGTCGAACCAACAGGGACTCGCCCTGGAGGCGGGGTTGCCAAAGGCTGGATGCGTCGGACGGCATAGGCTTCAAAATACCACGCGAGACCGATATTGATCCATCTTGTGCCGGATCAATGGGTTCGGCAAGCCACTCGGAATGGGAGCAATCAGGGGGTGATTCCCCCAGCGGGATCGTAGTCCAGGCCATTGGTGAGGATGTCTTGCAGACGGATTTTGGCACCTGGCGGGAAGTGCGTCGTGTCCTGTTTGGCCGGCGGGTTGCAGAGATCGTCCATCGTCCTGGCGGTATCGACCTCGTTGTCTGTTTGGCAGACGACCATCAGCCCGCGCTTCGCGTCGAAGGTTTGGAGGGTTCCTCCGTGGGTGTAGCGGTCGAAATTCATTCCGCGAAAACCGGATAGCCGCAGGGCTCTTTCCGTCCATCCGAATTCGAAGTGGGCTGATTGCATCCCCCAGGATCCGAAGGTCATGAAATTCCACAGGTCCAGCGACAATTTCCCGTCTTTGATGGAGATCCCCTCGAACGGGTCGGCCTGGTTCCAGTAGCTCCATTCCGGAATGATGGTGTCGTTTTCGGCGACCAGGCGGTAGCCTTTGGAGTCGGCCAAGGCCACCGCCAGGATCCTCACCTTGTCGTGGCTGCCTGGGGGTTCGGGGAACTTCTGCTTCTCCTCCTCGTCCCGAGGGTCATCCGCCTCTGGGGAATGATCCCAAAAGACCATCGCCAAATCGGGTTTGCCGTTGCCGTCCAGGTCGCCGCGAACCACTGTGTCCAGATTCCACCCCCCAGGGACGAAGCCGCGTGCCGATCGAGCATGTTCTCCGACTTGAAGGAAGGGGCCGTTGCCTCCGTGGGCCAAGGGGAAGGTCATCGCGAACGCGCAAAGCAGGGTGGGGTGGAGGGGGCGCATTGCTAGAATCTAGAATCGGGGGCCGGTGGCCGGTTCGGCTGCGCCGGGCTTTTCTTTTCAACTGCGTTGAGCTTTTCCGGGCGCGGGTCCGGTGCCGCTTTTCCGGCTGGCGCCGGGTATTTGTTTCAACTGCGTTGGGCGTATTCCAGGCGCGGGCCTGGACGCCGTTCCTGGGTGCGTCGGCACCCAGACCCCGACCAAAGGGACTCCGGCGTCCCTTTGGATACCGCCGCCGGGGGACTCGAACTGGAACGGCCAAACCGGCTCGCCGGGATTGTGGGAGAAATGGACACTGAGGCATACGGGCTGAAGGCATCAGGGTCGCGATCGGTATCTTCATGACACTGGCCGTTCCATTTTTCGAGCCCCCCGGTCCCCCTTGGCTTGGTTGGATTGCCAGTTTTTGACTGATGCGGGCTATTGTTGGCCCCGACAGCTGTCGGGGCTTACAGGTTGTTTGGGCGGCGGATTTGCCCGGCGCCGCTTCGCTGGCCGGCTGAGTGGTCGATGCCCCGAACACCGAGCCCCTCTCCCCCGGTGGGGAGAGGGAGAGGGTGAGGGCAGTCCCCTTTCCTCCCCGCCAACCTCCGCCACTTCCGCCAACCCAGGTTCGCCGTCCCGAACCCGCTTCGCTGCGCGGCGGCGTAGGCTGGTAGGATGGCTGCATTGATGCCGTAGGGAACGGTCGTGACCGTTCCGCGGAATGCCCCACCGGAAATTTTTGGCTGACAGATTCTGGATCGGACGTTTAGATTCCCGTGCATGCCCCCCGCATCCCCCAAACAGCACCCGAAACGGGAGCGTCTGACCGATCTGGACCAGTCGATCAAACAGCTCCTCAAGAACCACCCCGTCGACACGCTGGAGTTTCTGCTGCCCGATGCCATCAAGGAATGGGGAACGCCCCTTTCGTGGGAGTTTCTGAACACCACCACGCGCAAACATGACTTTGCCCGCAAGGGATACGTGATGGACCTGAACGTCCGGTACACCTTCGCCCAACGGTCGATGGTGCTAGTGGTTCTGATCGAGCATTGGGCAACGGCGCAGTCGGTGAATCTGCACCGTACGGCGCACTACTACCTGGACCTTTTGGAGCGGTTCCCGGACGACGAAGTGGTGCCGGTGGCCTTGGTGACGGATCTCAAGCCTGCCCGGATTCCCAACAGCGTCCACTCGGAAAGCCGGGGCCGGGTGTGGCTGCACTTCGAGACGTTGGTGCGCGAGGTGTCGCGGGAAGAATTCTCTGCCTGGGAAAAGGCGGGGAACGCGATCGCCCAGGTGTTGCGGGGCGCGATGGCCGGGCCGCAGAGCCGGGCGGAGAAGGTGTTCAGGGGCGCGGATGCCCTGAAGGCGATCGTTTCACCAGAGGAATACCGCAACCTCTTCACTTTGGCCGCAGAAGTCGGTAAATTGACCCTAAATGAAGTCGAGGCGTATATGAAAAAGACGGAACTCCGATCTGAAGTCGTTGAATGGCTCGAGGCTCGAGGCGAGGCTCGAGGCGAAGCTCGAGGTGAAGCTCGAGGCGAAGCTAAGGGCAAGGTCGAGGGTAAGCTCGAAACGGCTCGCAAACTCCTCGAACATGGTGTCTCGTGGGAGATCATCACGAGTTCGACCGGCGTGAAGCCTGAGGATCTCAAGAAGACCGGTGTGGCAAGGCGGGCGACGAAGAAGTAACGCGGGCGGCTGGCGCCTTCGATTCTTTTCAACTGTGTTGGGCCTCTTGCGGACGCGGGTCCGGTACCGTTTTTCCGGCTGGCGCCGGGCTTTTTTTAAACTGCGTTGGGCTTTTCCGGGCGTGGGCCCGGAGCCGTTTTCACGGCTTCCGCCGTGTGGGACCAGGGCGGCCTGGATGCCGTTTTCCGGGTGCGTCGGCACCCGGCCCCCGACCAAGGGCATTCGCATAGCCTCCCATCCGGCGAACAGGCCGGATGGGAACCCTGCGCGGCCCCTGGCCAGGGTTCCCATCCGCATCGCCTCGATGCGGATGGGAGGGGAATGCAACGCGGCGCGCCGGGGGACTCTAGCTGGAACGGCCACACTGGCTCGCCAGGGATGTGGGTGCAACGGCTGTTGAGGCATACGGGCTGAAGGCATCAGGGTCGCGATCGGTATCTTCATGGCTCTGGCCGTTCCAATACCCGAGTCCCCCGGACCCCCTTGATTTGGTTGGATTGCCAGTTTTTGACTGATGCGGGCTATTGTTGGCCCCGACAGCTGTCGGGGCTTACAGGTTGTTTGGGCGGATTTGCCCGCGGACGCTTCGCTGGCCGGCTGAGTGGTCGATGCGCCGAACACCGATCCCCTCTCCCCCGGTGGGGAGAGGGAGAGGGTGAGGGCACTACCCCTTCCTCCCTGCCAACCTCCGCCACCTCCGCCAATGGGGCGTTGGCTGTTGGTGATTGATTGGCGAAAATGGGCTGACAGTTTCTGGATCGGACGTTTAGATTGACCTGCTTGCCCCCCGCATTCCCCAAACAGCACCCGAAACGGGAGCGTCTGACCGATCTGGACCAGTCGATCAAACAGCTCCTCAAAAATCACCCTGTCGACACGCTGGAGTTTCTGCTTCCGGATGCCATCAAGGAATGGGGAACGCCCCTTTCGTGGGAGTTTCTGAACACCACCACGCGCAAACATGACTTTGCCCGCAAGGGCTACGTGATGGACCTGAACGTCCGGTACACCTTCGCGAAGCGGTCGATGGTCCTGGTGGTTCTGATCGAGCATTGGGCAACGGCGCAGTCGGTGAATCTGCACCGCACGGCGCACTACTACCTGGACCTCCTGGAGCGGTTCCCGGACGACGAAGTGGTGCCAGTGGCTTTGGTGACGGATCTCAAGCCTGCCCGGATCCCCAACAGCGTCCACTCGGCCAGTCGGGGCCGGGTGTGGCTGCACTTCGAGACGTTGGTGCGCGAGGTGTCGCGGGAAGAATTCTCGGCCTGGGAGAAGGCGGGGAACGCGATCGCCCAGGCGTTGCGAGGCGCGATGGCCGGGCCGCAGAGCCGGGCGGAGAAGGTGTTCAGGGGCGCGGATGCCCTGAAGGCGATTGTTTCACCAGAGGAATACCGCAACCTCTTCACTTTGGCCGCAGAAGTCGGTAAATTGAACCCCAAGGAAGTCGAGGAGTACATGAAAAAGACGGAACTCCGATCTGAAGTCGTTGAATGGCTCGAGGCTCGAGGCAAGGCAGAAGCCAAACTCGAAGATGCCCGCAAGATGCTGGACCATGGCATTTCGTGGGCCGTCATCACGGATGTCACGGGCGTGAAGCCTGAGGATCTCAAGAAGGCTGTTGGGGCGGGGCGGACGGGGAAGAAGTAACGGGGGCGGCTGGCGCCTTCGATTCTTTTCAACTGCGTTGGGCCTCTTTCGGACGCGGGTCCGGTGCCGGTATTCCGGCTGGCGCCGGGCTTTCTTTTCGGCTGCGCCGGGCTTTCTCCGGGCGCGGGCCCGGAGCCGTTTTCCGGGTGCGTCGGCACCCGGCCCCCGACCAAGGGGCCGAGCGCGCGGCCCCTTGGATCCCGCGCGCCGGGGGACTCTAGCTGGAACGGCCACACCGGCTCGCCGGGATTGTGGTAGAAATGGACGCTGAGGCATACGGGCTGAAGGCATCAGGGACGCGATCGGTAGCCTCATGACACTGGCCGTTCCAATACCCGAGTCCCCCGGACCCCCGCCGGTTTGGTTGGATTGCCATATTTTGTCTGATGCGGGCTATTGTTGGCCCCGACAGCTGTCGGGGCTTACAGGTTGTTTGGGTGGATTTGCCCGCGGACGCTTCGCTGGCCGGCTGAGTGGTCGATGCGCCGAACACCGATCCCCTCTCCCCCGGTGGGGAGAGGGAGAGGGTGAGGGCACTTCCCCTTCCTCCCCGCCAACCTTAGCCGCCTCCGTCAACCCAGGTTCGCCGCCTTTGGGCTGACAGTTTTTGGATCGGGCGTTTAGATTACCGTGCATGCCCCCCGCATCCCTCAAACAGCACCCAAAACGGGAGCGTCTGACCGATCTGGATCAGTCGATCAAACAGCTCCTCAAAAACCACCCCGTCGACACTCTGGAGTTTCTGCTGCCGGATGCCATCAAGGAATGGGGAATCCCCCTTTCGTGGGAGTTTCTGAACACCACCACGCGCAAACATGACTTTGCCCGCAAGGGCTATGTGATGGATCTGAACGTCCGGTACACCTTCGCCCAACGGTCGATGGTGCTGGTGGTTCTGATCGAACATTGGGCAACAGCCCAGTCGGTGAATCTGCACCGTACGGCGCACTACTACCTGGACCTCCTGGAGCGGTTCCCGGGCGACGAGGTGGTGCCGGTGGCCTTGGTGACGGATCTCAAGCCAGCCCGGATCCCCAACAGTATCCACTCGGCTAGCCGTGGCCGGGTCTGGCTGCACTTCGAGACGTTCGTGCGCGAGGTGTCGCGGGAAGAATTCTCCGCCTGGGAGAAGGCGGGGAACGCGATCGCCCAGGCGTTGCGGGGCGCGATGGCCGGGCCGCAGAGCCGGGCGGAGAAGGTGTTCAGGGGCGCGGATGCCCTGAAGGCGATCGTTTCACCAGAGGAATACCGCAACCTCTTCACTTTGGCCGCAGAAGTCGGTAAATTGAACCCCAAGGAAGTCGAGGAGTACATGAAGAAGTCACAACTGAGATCTGAGGCGGTGGAATGGCTGGAGGCCCACTTCGAGGCTCGAGGCGAGGCTCGAGGTGAAGCTAAGGGCAAGGTCGAGGGTAAGCTCGAATCCGCTCGCAAACTTCTCGAACACGGTGTCTCGTGGGAGATCATCACGAGTTCGACCGGCGTGAAGCCTGAGGATCTCAAGAAGACCGGTGTGGCAAGGCGGACGGCGAAGAAGTAACGCGGGCGGCTGGCGCCTTTGGTTCTTTTCAACGGCGTTGGGCTTTTCCAGGCGCGGGCCTGGACGCCGTTCCTGGGTGCGTCGGCACCCAGACCGCGACCAAGGGGCCGAGCGCGCGGCCCCTTGGATCCTGCGCGCCGGGGGACTCTAGCTGGAACGGCCAAACCGGCTCGCCGGGATTGTGGGAGAAATGGACGCTGAGGCAAACGGGCTGACGGCATCAGGGACGCGATCGGTATCTTCATGACACTGGCCGTTCCAATAACCGAGTCCCCGGACCCCCGCCGGTTCGGCTGGCCCCTGACCCCCATCTCGCGGCGCATACTCGTTCAATGAGCCGTCCCGATCCCTCGCCGTACCGGCGCGTACGCCTTCGGGATCGGGACGACCCATTTCACTTCGTCTGCATCCACGATCTGTGGGTCAGGTTTCCCTTTGGGGTCTACCAGTTCCCCGACTTCGCTTCGCTGGTCGGGTCGATATGACAGAAAATGGAAAGGCTCCGGGTTGCCTCGGAGCCTCTTGGGTGGTGGTGATTTGGTGTCGTGTTAGGCGGTGGGCGCTGCAGTCTTGCGGGGCGAGCGCTGGAAGAAGACGGAGAGTTCTTCTTGGGAGCTGGCCAATCCCGGGACCTTGTCGGAGTACTGCTTGACCGCTGTGTAGATCTCCAGGCACTGGCCCAGGGCGTCGCTGTTGGCGGCGACCATGGTGTCTTGGAGGGCCTTGGCCAGTTCGTTGACCATGCTCTGGATGGGGCGGAGCGCCTCGATCAGCGCCACGTCCTTGCCAAGCTCTTCCGCAGACAGGAATCCGGGGAGGATCTCGGGGTGGGCCACGCTGATGGAGTAGGCCTTCTCGATGAACGGGGTGTAGCCGTTGCTCGCCTTGAAGAGGCTCTTCATCTGATCAGGATCGAGAGTCACCAGGAAATTCAGTTCGGAACGGACTTCGGCGAGCTTCTTGAGAATGTCGTTTTTTGTCTCAGCGGCGAGGGTCGCGGAAACAAGGTTCTGGATGGACATGGGGAGTATCCTTTTTTGCGGGGTTGAAATGACCACCCAAATGGCAGTGGCGGGGAAGGAACGATCGTCACCACATGCGCGATGACAACCGCTGTCATCTAAATTATGGGCGACTTTTCGTTTGCGCAATAGGTTGAGCACAAAATATTTTCAGGATGATCTCGCCAGCGGCGGGAGCACGTCCGGCCCCTTGAGTGTGGCCTGGGACGCAGAAGTCGCAAGGGGGAGGCTGGAACCCTCCACAGGTCTGGAGGCAGTCGCTGGATGGGTGGAGGGGCGCGGATGGCGAGCGATCCGACCCGTTCCTCTGAGGGGTCTGTTTTCCTTGGTTCCATCCGTGAGGTCGGCGGCACCCTGCCCACGGGGATCGTGGCCAGCCGGGGCTCCAAAAGCGCGCGGTGGGCTGCACTTACACAGAACGCCGGACAGATCCAGGTGTGGAGGGCTGGCCCTCCATTATGTCTCCGACACATAATGGAGAGTGTCCGAGGCCCGTGATTATGCCTCGGAGACATAATCACGGGCCTCGGAGGCATAATGTGATGTGTCCAGGACATAATGGAATGCCTCGGAGACATTCCATTATGGGTCTGAGGCATAGTGTTATGTGTCGGAGAGATAAGGGTCGGTGTCCCAGACATAATGTTATGTCTCCGGGACTGACCCACATCTCGCGGCGCATACTCGTTCAATGAGCCGTCTCAATCCCTCGACGTACCGGAGCGTACGCCTTCGGGATCGGGACGACTCATTTCACTTCGTCTGCATCCACGATCTGTGGGTCAGTTTGGATTCCGGCGCCGCTTCGGTGGCCGGGTGGGGTGGCGGGTGGGAAGGATGGGTCGGTGGGAATGGTTGCCGTAGCCCGGTGGGCGATTTAGGGGCGATTCTGGGTTCGCACGGAAAACGGCAACGGGCAGGCGGCGACAACGGCGGCGGCGTGCGTGGACGAGGAGGAAATGAAAAGGGCAGTGGGGGACGCCATCGTTGCCGTAGGGATCAGGCATGCCCGGTCCTGATGGTGACGCGGTTTGGATGGACGGGGTGGGGCGGAGGAGGGGATGGGCCGTTGCGGGAAAGGCTGGCTGTGGTGGTGCGTCGGGAACGATGGTTGGCGTTCCAGGGGATGGAGGAGGATGCAGATGCCGATGGGAAGGGGGGGGGAGCGATGGCTGCGCTATTGTGCGGGGATTGAGATGAAGGTCGGTGGTGTTTGAACAAAGGAAAGTGGAGGTTCTTGTCTGGTACACCGGGTGAAGGTGTTCTAGTTTCCTGTACAGCCGATCTCGACCACCCTGTGCGGAGTCGCCCCACCATGGCTTGTCCCTCTGGAAAACCGATCCACTGGAATTGCGCCCGACCTCTCCGGGGGCAGGGCGGGGCACGGACGGAAGATTTCTTGGCGGGAAGGAATGGACAAGGTGCAGACTTTGTGCTGCGAGGCAGACTCGTTTCAGTCGGAATCTGGCGGATTGCTTTCGTTCCATTTCTACGAATAACGAAGCGTAGTAGTGGTATCACACAGAATGCGCACATTTTCCCTTTAAGCAAAAGCATATTGCCCCGGAACTTGGCATGTTTTTTCGAAATAGACCGTCAGCCTGGGGTATTGCGCATTGACCCGTCCCCCTCCTGACGGACGCAACGATCAGGTAGGTTTGAGTCATGGAAGTTAAGGCCAAAACGAAGCGCCGTGCATACGATCCTGGATTCAAGGAGCGGGCGGTCAAAATGGCAGCTGAAAGCCGGAACATCGCTGAGACAGCACGTCAACTGGGGGTTGGCTACAGTCTCCTCAACGGCTGGATCAACGCCGCAGAACTTGCCCGGAGCAAGGGCCAGGGGTTGGCGATGGCCCTGGAGGAAAAAGCCCGGTTGGCAGCCCTGGAGCGGGAAGTGGCCAATCTTCGAGAGGAGAACGAGATCCTAAGGAAAGCCACGGCGTACTTCGCGAGGGATCGAGTCCCGCCGAGAAGTACGCCTGGATCCAAGGGATGAGGGGTTCCCACAAGGTTGGATTGATGTGCAAGGCGTTGGGAGTCAGCCGGTCTGGTTTGGATGACTGGAGCAAACGTGACAAGACTCCCGATCATCAGGAACTCAGAGGCATGATCCACACGACCTTCAAACGGTTTCGTTGCACTTATGGACATCGTTCCATTCGACGCGAACTGTCCAAGGAAGGGCATCATCATGGGCGTAAGTTGATTCTACGCTTGATGTCCGAGGACGGCTTGAGGCCCACGGCAAGCCTTCCCAAGCCATACGGCAAGGAAAAAGGCGTTGAACATCGAGTTGCCAAAAACCGTCTGGATCGGCATTTCATGGTGAGACGGGTGAATCGAGTCTGGACGTCGGACATCACCTACATATGGACTGCCTTGGGTTGGGTTTACCTTGCGGTGATTCTTGATCTATTCTCGCGACGGATCGTCGGTTGGTCAGTCAGCGACAAGCCTGATACGGCGCTGGTCAAGAGCGCGTTATCCAAGGCGATTCGGTTGAGGCGACCGAGACGCTGGCGGATCATGTTCCACTCCGACCAAGGCTGCCAATACACGTCCATTGAGCTTCAGGAGTACCTCAGGGATTCAGGGATCCTGCAGTCAATGAGCCGGCGAGGCCAGTGCTGGGACAACGCTCCAACGGAAAGCTTCTTCGGAACCATGAAGCAGGAAACGGGCATCGCAAGGTTCATTCTGGAGGACTGCCGCGCCGTGGAGATCGCAATGCTAGATTGGATCGACGGCTGGTACAATCAGACCCGAAGGCACACCACTCTCGATGGATGCAGCCCCATCGAATTCGAATCCGAAAAGGCTGCGTAACTTGTCCGCTCAGAGGGGGACTGGTCACATAAAGGGAATCATCCTTAATATTCTGTTAGGTACACGGCTCCGCCGGGTGATTTTATTGTGACCACAAAAAATGAGCTGCGATCAGCTACAAAAACCACTTAGCATTGAATCAATCTTCGTTTTTCGCACAACACTCAATGCAAAAGGATGATAAAATGTCAACAGAATCCGAAAATTTGAAACAATACTTTGAAAAATCAGAAAAAATAGAGGAATATCGAAAAAGGTTGAAGCTTGCAAATCAAAGGCAATTGAGCGAAATTGATGATCTTGTGCGGATTACAAATGCTATATTGGCAAAAAATGGCATTTTAGATGCGATTGACGGAAGTCAAATAAAGTTCAATGCAAACTACATTGGCAATATCACTCAAGTGAGTGACAAGAGGTTGTCAGATTTAATTTTTGAAAAAATTTACCCAGCACCAACACGAAAAATATTCTCTCACTATACGAAATTCGACAAAGGCGTCTCGATAATCGAAAATAGTGAATTTTGGCTTTTTAATTTGCTGCAAAATTTTAGCGCTGATGAATTTGTATTGTTTTATCGAGAGCATGGAATTGATGGATACGAACAAGATACAGAAGTGTTTGGTACAACAATAGGCTATCGAGCACTAATGTCCGAAATTTTCGCTCTATGCCTGACTACAGAAGAAAATTCTTCACCAACACTTTGGGAGTATTTTGGAAATAATGGAACTGGACTGAAGCTGACATTCGAAGTTGAAAGTAAAATACCTGACTTTCGAGAAGTTTACTATTCGAATATCACAAAGCCCGAGCCGATTAAAATCCTGAAAGACTTATTCGGCGAGATTCAAAGCGAATTCAATTTGCCGCTGCGATTCTCATACATATCAAAAATTGGCGCCTTTTATATAAAAGGAAACTTTGCCAATGAACAAGAATTTAGGTTCTTAATTAAGTATTCGGCTGATAATTATAATGCACGAAAATTAAAGCCAACGCTTTTGGGCAATGATATTTCATACATCACTCTTCCTTTTGAAAGTGAATATGCAAAATTCAAGCTTATCAAGGTTGAAAAAGGATCGAATTGTGATTTGTCAGCATTCAACAAAATAATCCCGATGATTCAATCCAAACACAAGGACGCTCAGATTATCTGAAGTTGAAAATTTGATAAATATGAAACGACTGCCAAGGTGACCACGGGATCCTACCAAACACGCCAGTTCCACCTAGATCGCACCTCGTTGTTATGCCGATTTGCGCGACTAGGTGAACAGGGGGAAGGGAAGCCCTCCGGGTAGAATTTTGATGCAACCATAATAATACTAACCCGGTATCGTAAATTTGGCATCATGCAGCATACTTGACTTGGCTGTAAGAGAAAAATGATTGGACCAATTCTTTTTCCTTTTCCAGGTAATCCATGTAGCCTAATACCCTGCTCTCTAGGACCTCTGCGCTTGATGTCATCGGCTTGTTCGAAAGCCTAGATTTCATATCCCGGTTCAAATACTCATCTGGGTTCATTTCAGGCGAATAAGCCGGAAGAAATCTCAATTCAATGAGATGCTTATTCTCTAGGAGCCAAGGCTGCAGATCTTTTGCATGATGAACGCGCAGGTTATCGAGGATAAGAATAATTTTGCGCCCCTTGGCGTCCGCTATCATTTTCATCAAGAAATCCTTGAATCGCTCGACGTTAATTGCCTCGGAATACAATTTGAAACGTATCGCGCCTTGGTTGCTAACCGCCGATACCATGTGAATATGGACGCGCTTGCGCGGACCTGTAACAGAAGGAGTCTTGCCACGAGGTGAGTAGCCGCGAAGTTGGTTCGGAGAGTTCTGGACAGCAGTCTCGTCCCCCCACCAAATCCCCGCGTCCTCCTGCATGGCTTGGGCTTGGATCTCCGGGTATTCCTTCTCAAGCCATGCCTTGACTTCGGGTGGCCGCTGGCCTGGTTTCTTGATGGTGGGGACTTGAACGGTGAAGCCCCACTTTTTCAGATATTTGCCAACAGCTGTGATGACTAGAGAAATTCCATATCGAGAGTAGATCAATTCTTGAACGGCTTGACGGTTCCAAAGTGCAAACGGCATTTTCATCTGGTCTGGGGGTGCTATCAGTAATTAGCTTACGAACCTCAGATTCACGCTCATCCGAAAGGAATTTGCCATCCCCTTTTTCCGGCCTTTGATCTTGGGCACCAAGCATTTATCGCCATTTTTTAGCCAGGCTGAATAACGGAGCCTTACAAGACTGGAGCCGAGGTCGTAAATTTGGCCAATTTCTTCATAAATTTCCATGCGAGATCGTTTAGGTTCAGTTACAATAGCTCGATGAACCATCCGGATCATCGCCTTGACTTTCAGAAAGCCTTCGGATTGCTCTTCTGTTTGATTGTTCATATCAGGAAATATAGCATTTAATGCGAATATATCAATACCTAGTTAGTACATTCTACGACAATATATTACGTTTCTCTTTGGAAGCGAAGCTTTGTGAAAATCCTAATGCATAAAGGAACCCTATGAACACCGATACAAGCGAAATCGACGGAGTAAAAAAAGAAGATAAGGAATTGCGTACAATGGATGACGCGCGAGAGTTTTGTGAAAGCAAAGCGTCACATCATAATAGAAGAGCAACCTCATTTCTAATTTCAGCATATTTCGTTTTAGCGATTGCCATCTATAGCGCAATGTTTGCTTTTTTTACGG
This sequence comes from Fibrobacterota bacterium, assembly GCA_016699655.1. Lineage (GTDB taxonomy): Bacteria > Fibrobacterota > Fibrobacteria > UBA5070 > UBA5070 > UBA5070. Next base: position 4,757,645 of record CP064986.1, on the reverse strand, counting down.
AAGTTGGCAGAGGGGTGTCAGCCACCGCTGATGCCAAAGTAATTATTTGTCTTATACTTGCCGCAATTTCCCTGATAGGCATCTTTATCGCTCACTATAGATTTCATGTTAATGAAGCTGCAAAAATGGATGATTACAGAATCGCCTTCCTCAGAATTCGTGTTGCAGGCAGGAATTACCAAAAAGGGTGGGGGTCAGAAGTTAGAACTGCGTTGACGGAAGATGCCTTTAAGCTGACAAAGAATGAACCAAAAAAGTCAAAAAAGTAGATAGCCCTATCCCGGGTCACCCGGGTTTGGATATTTCCTCGTCTATTATTGATAAGCTTCTTAAAATGATCGAAGATAAGAAAGTTGCAAGCGAATCAAGAAGTGCGGCTAAGCAAAAAAATGCAACCGATGAATCGGATGATGATGAATAAAAAAGCGAAGATTCTTGAGGAAACTCAATCAGACAGATAAAATGCGAATGCATATCAATAGCCATGGATTGGTTGCATATTCAATGCGTCATCGAATAAAAAGGAATTTTAAGGATCATGAAAGCTACGCGAATATTGCCGATTTTCCGTTTCCTAACAGGTCGCTGAAAAAGTCGGAACCTGCACACGGAACATAGCCTGAAAGAGTGCATTTTGCGATTTCTGGTACTCCTAGTGCGCATAATTTATCTTGATAAGCCTTCGCTTACAGTAGCAAAAGAAAACTGCAAGGAGTGAAAATTGGAAGCGCAAGAAATGGCAACAAATATTCGCCTATTCTATGGAGAAGTGTTGGCATGTAATCTGGGCTGTCAAGGGATTGTGCGAGATCCTCAACGGGGATTCATGCCGCGTGGGATGTGGTATTATGGAAATTTAAGAGAATGTGAGTTGCTTGTTATTGGAAAGAATCCTGGACACCCAGCCTTTTGCGAAACAGGGCTGTATAAAGATCAATCCAAATGGCTTCAAAATTATGAAAAATTTATCCTGACAAATGTTATTTCTGAGAACGCCAACTTCACTAGTTTTCACATTCGTCTTTATCGATATATCGAATATATCCTGAGCTGCAAACAAAGTGGTATTTGGGATAGATGCGCTATGACCAATCTGGTAAAATGTTCAACCCTCGGTGAACAGGATCGCCTTAAGATGAATACTGTAATGAAGTGCGGCAATACTTGGCTTGCAAAAGAAATAGAAATTCTGGGAGCAAAAAGAATATTATGTCTTGGCAATGAAGCGTACGATGGGATGGTTTCGCTTTTGGGGAGCAGCTCAATAAAAGCAAATGTTGCGAAAATCAAACATCCTTCATATCCCATTAAGAAGGAAGATGAAATTGCTGTCTTAAATGCGGTGAAATCAATTCTGTTTAAAAGCTGATAACTATAACTCGACATCGGCGCGGCAATAGAATCTTCTAGTATTTTTATGATCCAATGCGCCGACGGTCACGCCGAACTGAATTTCTGGCTAAAAATTGCAGTAGGAGAAAATTTAAATAGACGGGAAAAGACGTAGCAACTCTCCATGGAGCCAAATATCGTTTCGCACGCTACGTTTACTGAAGAATTTCTTGGCCTCGCGCCTATTGATTTGATTTTACATCACAAATACGGAGTCGAATAATGAGTTACAACAAAATGAAAATCATAGATGTTTTGGAGAAAATCAGGTCAAATTCCATGTATTTGCCTGCCATCCAAAGGAAATTTGTTTGGGAAACTGATAAAATTGAAACTCTATTTGATTCTCTTATGAGGAATTTTCCAATTGGAACTTTCTTGTTTTGGAAAGTTGAACGTCCTGAGCTTGATAATTACGTATTCTACAAATTTTTGCAAAATTATCATGAGCGAGATAAGTGGTTTAATGAAAAAGCGCCAGCGCCTGAAATTAGAGACGAAATTCTAGGAGTTCTCGATGGCCAACAAAGGCTTTCGTCGCTCTATATTGCATTGCAAGGGACGCATTCAAGTAGATCAAAGGGTAAGCATTCGCACTTAGATCGATCATACCCTAAGAAAGAACTCTACTTGAATGTGGTTTCTCATTTGCAGGAAGATGAGGAACGAGATAATAAATACCAGTTTAAGTTCTTGACTTCAGAGGAGGCTGCACCAGATTCAAAATCGATTTGGGTGAATGTAAAGGATCTAATTAAAGAAAAAGTGCCAAAATTTGACAAGTACTTTGATGTTGAGATTTTGAAGCATAAGAATATTTGTCCCCTCTTGACTGAGGGTGATAACAAATATTCAGTCATAGAGGTTCTTCATTTATTCCATAGAAACGTATATGAGAAGGAGCTTATTAATTATTTCTTGCTTGATGATCCGGATATTGAAAATGTCCTCAAGATTTTCATTCGGGTCAACCAAGCCGGAACAATTCTGTCAAAAAGTGACCTTTTGTTCTCGACAATCGTTGCATCGTGGGAGAGTGGCCGCGAAAAAATCGAGGAGCTACAGCAATCTATAAATAGAATTGGTGACGGTTACTCTTTCTCTAACGATTTTCTAATGCGTTGTGCATTAATGCTGCTCGATCTTCCAATACGATATAAGGTTTCAAGCTTTAAAGCAGAGAATGTCGAAAAAATTAAAACACAGTGGAGCCTGCTTGAGGAGTCAGTTGTCAAAACAGTTGAATTGGTTCATGAATTTGGAGTCATTGATCAAACCTTAAGGTCGAAAAATGCAATAATACCACTGATTTATTATGTAATGAAAGGCGGAATTCTCAACGTAGAAACGAAGAAAGAGATGAAGAAATTTCTTATTTGCTCTTTGCTGAAAAATGTCTATGGTGCTCATGGAGATACCTTATTGTCTGCGATGCAAGTAGGCATGAGGACATCGGTTTTCGAAGGTGATAAGTTGTCTCATTATATACTGTCTTCAAATGTGTTTTCATTCGAATGGGCTGCATCAAAGCTGCCACGTGAAAAAAGTGTACGATTGACGTCGGAAGACATTGAAGAAATGTTGGAATATGAAAAAGGTCCAGACTCTAATCTTGTCTTGGCCCTGATTGTCGAAGGTGTAAATTTCGCTCATTCGAAGTTTCATCAAGATCATCTCAATCCATATTCAGCCTTTTATCAGAGCAAGTTGCGCGGATTGGGGGTTCCTGAAGAAAAAATATCAAGATTTCAAAGTATGGCAAATCAGCTTCCCAATTTGACCTTATTGGAAGGTGGTGTGAATCAGAGTAAAAATGACAAAGTTCTAGAGAAATATATTGTTGGCCTTGGGACGAATGTCGATAGCTGGAAAATGTTTCACGCTATTCCGAATTGCTCGTATTCAATAATTGATTTTGAAAATTTTTACGAGAGCAGGAAGGCCTTGCTTCGAAATCGTATAGCGAATTTGTTCTCATGATTATCCGAATTAGAAGATCTCGCTAACCTAAAAACGGTACAATGTGCCGAACGGAGCAATATGGATCTCATGTCGTTTTGGGGCGGTGTTTTTTGTGTTTCGTTGCAAGAGCCAATTTTTGTCGCAATAGCTTGTTCATGATTTTACTCATGTTGATCTTTCGGCGTTTTCCTTCCGCCTCAAATCCACCCTTTGTGCTGATGTGAACGACACTGGCGGGAATACCGCAAAATTGACCACAAGCTTGAGCGGTTTCAAAAACGTCTTGTAGCTGTTCAGCTTCAGTCAAAATACGTCGTGGCAGCATACGGTTCCGCCCACCCACGAAGGCGTCTAACACAAAATCTGTCTGGGTGGACTAAGCTGTCCTCTTGCCCATGCTGTTGTAAGTGAAGTTGTCGACGCGATTCTGTTCACCGCATGTGTTCAACAAGACATCGATGCGTTGTAACACTCAGCAGGCTGCAGTTGACTCAAAACCTTCAGCGCATCATAGGGCCAACGGATCTTGTACAGCACTTGCAGGCACAAGGGCGAAAGCAGTGCTTCGAACTTTGCACAGAGCCACGGGGCAAACAGGTTCTTGTGTTTTTTCTATGTGCAAATTTGAGCACTAAAAAGTCTTGCCGGTAAGCAAGGGTAAGCTTGTTTCGGGCCCTTTGGGCTTCTGTTTCTGTGGTTACGGCACGGCAAGAACCCGTAGGTTTCTAACCTTGAGAAGTCGATGCCACCTGATCCCATCGGTTCGAAAACCTATGCATAGCGACCTGGCTCAAATTCTCTCCGAACTCAAGGAACGGCATTTCAAACTGGTTCTCCTTGTGGGCATAAACCCGCAGGAACGTTCGAGTTTACTTGCTCAGTGGGCCAACGACTGCTTGACTTCGGTAACCCAGCTGGGAAGAGCCCTGAGCCCCCGACTGGCAGAGCTAAGCGTGAGGTCCCGGCCGCTGGAGGTGAGCGGAGCACTTGAAGAGTTAGCCAAGGAGGTCACAACCGACGAACTCCTCTTCCTTGATGGACTCGAGGTGCTCTTCGATGACAGCCTGAAGATTGATCCGTTCGATACGCTCAAACGTCTCTCCCTCAGACGTTTGGTATTTGCCGTTTGGCCAGGCGACTATTTGCGTGGTCGGCTAACCTATGCAAAGGTCGGCCATCCAGAATTTCGGGATTGCGCTCCAGAAGGCGTTCTCCTTTATCCTCGTTCTCCCCTACAGGACATGCAATGAAATACGCTGACCTCATCCAGTTTGAACAGATTGAAGAAATCGTTCAGTTGCTGGACGCCAATCGACCAGAAGAAGCCAAGCGCCTGGTGTCAACTTACGTGATCTCGGATGATATGGCAGATCGCATTGCCTCGAGTTTCATCCCGCAACTGTCCTTCGATGAAGGGGTGGACCACAAAGGCATCCTGGTCGTAGGCAATTACGGAACGGGTAAGTCGCACCTGATGTCCGTTGTTTCCTTGTTGGCAGAGGACGCAGGCTACCTGTCTCTGATTCGGAACACGAAGGTCATCGAGGCCGCGAAGTCGATCGCCGGTAAGTTCAAGGTTCACCGCATCGAGGTCTCCAGCAAGATGACGTTGCGAGAAATCGTGACGCAGCAGCTCGAGTCTTTCCTTGAGCGGCTCGGAGTGAACTTCACGTTCCCTCCTGTCGAAACCGTTGTGAACAACAAGGGTGATTTCGAGAAGATGATGTCGGCCTTTGCCGAGGTTTACCCTGACCAGGGACTCCTGCTCGTGGTAGACGAATTCTTGGAGTATCTGCGGTCCCGTAAAGACCACGACCTTGTCCTTGATCTGTCGTTCCTGCGCGAACTCGGCGAGGTGACCAAGCACCTACGGTTCCGATTCGTTGCCGGTGTCCAAGAAGCCATTTTCGACAGCTCTCGCTTCCAGCACGTGTCGGATAGTCTGCGTCGGGTGAACGAGCGCTTCACCCAGATCTTTCTCGCTCGTCAAGACGTGAGCTTTGTGGTCTCGGAGCGTTTGCTGAAAAAGACCGTGGACCAACAAACCAAGATCCGCGAATACCTGGCGCACTTTGCCCCCTTCTACGGCTCCATGAATGAGCGGATGGACGACTACGTTCGACTGTTCCCTGTTCATCCCGAGTACATCGGAACCTTTGAACGCCTGGTCTTCTCCGAGAAGCGAGGTGCGTTGGCTACTCTGCGCGACCAGATCCAAGCGATCCTCGAGGAAGAGGTTCCGACCGATCGCCTTGGCATCCTCAGCTACGACAAATTTTGGGGAACGATTACTCGCAACTCCGCTCTACGCGCAGACACCAACATCAATCCTGTGCTCAAGGTGTCTGAAGTCTTGCAGGAAAGAATCCAGAAGGCATTTACTCGTCCGGCCTATAAGGCGATGGCTCTGCGTGTCGTTCAGGGTTTGTCTGTGCACCGCCTCACTACCGGTGGCGACATTTATGTGGCGGTTGGGCCAACAGCGGAAGAGCTTCGTGATACCCTTTGCCTGTTCCAACCAGGTATCGAAGACATGGGTGGCGAGCCTGCTGCAGACCTCCTAACCCAGGTCCAAACCGTTCTGCGTGAAATCCTCAAGACCGTCAACGGTCAGTTCATCTCGAAGGCACCAGACACCGAGCAGTACTACCTGGATCTCAAGAAGGACATCGACTACGATGCCCAGATTGAAAAACGGGCTGATGCACTGTCCGACGATGCGCTCGATCGCTCCTACTACAACGCCATCAAGCAGTTGATGGAGAGGACAGATGAGGCGGCGTACGTTACGGGGCATCAGATCTGGCAGGTTCAGATCGAATGGTTGGATCGACGCGCGGAACGCAACGGGTACTTGTTCTTTGGATCTCCCAACGACAGACCTACAGCACAACCAGAACGTGACTTCTACCTCTACTTCATCCAGCCCTACGACCCCAGCCGTTTCAAGGACGAGAGCCGGTCCGACGAAGTGTTCTTCCGGTTGAAAGATCGAGACTCCGTATTCGATCGCCATGTTGCCACCTTCGCGGCGGCACAAGACCTTGCGGCCATGGCGAGTGGCGGAGCCAAGACCATTTACTTGGAGCGTAGTAAGGATGCGCTGCGGCAAATCAGCAAGTGGCTCCAGGACAAACAACTCACCGCGATCGAGGTGACGCATCAGGGGAAGAAGAAGCCCCTGCAAGAGTGGATCAAAGGCGTCTCCCTTCGTGAAAAACTCCGGTTGGGTCCTGATGATCGCGCGAACTTCCGCGACATCATCCAGGTCGTTGCCGGTATCGCCTTGGGTCAACAATTTGAGGAGAATGCTCCGGATTACCCAAGGTTCACTCAGCTTGTGTCGGAAGGCAATCGCAAGCTAATGATCTCCAACGCCCTCAGAGCGTTGGCGGGCGGCAACCGCACCAAGGAAGCTACGGCCATTCTTGATGCTCTTGAGCTGTTGGATGGGGACCGCATTGATTCCAAAAATTCTCGCTATGCCAAGGAAGTGCTCTCCCGCCTTCAAGCCAAGGGACACGGACAGGTCCTCAACCGTTCTGAACTGGTAAGTGGTGGAGGTGAGATCGAGTACTTCCACCCCTTACGTGCACGATTGGAACCAGATCTTTTGATGGTCGTCCTCGGTGCCTTGGTTCATTCCGGTGATCTGGTGCTCTCCATTGCAGGAGACAAGATCGACTCGACCAAACTGAACCTGTTGGCCGAACGTTCCCTGGAAGACCTGAAGCAGTTCAAGCATCTGGAGCCTCCCAAGGAAATCAATGTCGCAGTGCTTCGTGGACTGTTCGAGTTCCTGGAACTCGCACCAGGACTAGCACAACTTGCTACCCAAGGAAAAGAGGAAGCGGTCAAGGAACTCCAAGCCGCTGTGAACAAACTGGTCCATCGCATTCTCGGAGTGAACTCCGATCTTCAAGGGCGACTATCCCTCTGGGGCAAGGCTCTCCTCAGCGACGAGCAACTGCGCGATTCCAAGACCCGATTGGACGTCTTGAAGTCGTTCACGGAAGGGTTAAACGCATACAACACCCTAGGTAAGCTGAAAAACCTGCGGACCACCCAAGACGACCTTGAACTACAGAAGCGGAACTTGGATGTCCTGATTCGCACGGAGTATCTCGTTGGAGTGGTCCAAGATCTGAGTGGTTTGGCATCCTACCTCGCACAGGCCGAGATGGTACTCGATCCAACCCACGAGTGGGTCGGCAAGGCGCAAAGCATGCGAACCTCCGTTCTGGATGCTCTGGTCCAAGACACGGAGTTCAAGCGAACCCAAGAGCTAAAACAGCAGTTGAGCCTGCTCAAGCGCGATTACGTGCTCGCCTACACAAGCCTTCACACCAAGGCTCGCTTGGGAGTAAGCGAAGACAAGTCCGTTGGCTCTTTGCGCAAAGATCCACGCCTCGGATCGCTTCGTATTCTGACGGGTATCTCGTTGATGCCCACCAGCCAGCTTAACCAGTTTGAAAATCGCCTGAGTAAGCTGAAGAGTTGCGCATCCCTCATTGAATCTGAACTGGCAGTAAGCACGATCTGCCCCCACTGCCAGTTCCGACCGACACAGGAACAGCTTGATCTTCCGCCATCAGCCATTTTGCGATCGCTGGACGGAGATTTGGATCAGCTTCTGGCGAGCTGGCAAACCACGCTGCTGGAAAACCTGCAAGATCCAACGGTTCAGGATGCGTTCGGGATCCTCAAGCCAAGCGCCCGGGATCTGGTACAAGCGTTCATCGGAGATCGGAAGCTGTCAGCTCCGATAACGCCGGAATTTGTCCAGGCGGCCCAAGATGCCTTGTCCGGGCTTGTGAAGGTCGTTCTTACAAAAGACGACATCAAGACGGCATTGGTGCAGGGAGGATCACCGGCTACCCCCGAAGAACTTCGCCGTCGCTTTGAGCAGCTTATTGCAGACCGCAGCAAGGGGCAGGACAACACCAAGCTGCGCTTTGTGGTGGACTGACCATGACACGCGACGAACTTCTGGAACGGCTCAAAGGCTATGAATGGAAGGACATCGAGTTCAAGCTTGCAGCTCGCGATGTCCCAAATGACGCATTCAAATCCGTTTCTGCGTTCGCCAACACCTCTGGTGGCTGGCTGGTATTTGGAGTCAAGGAGCATGGCGGTGGGTTTGTAATTGAAGGTGTCATCGAAGTCGATAAGGTCCAAAATGATTTTTTGAGCGCATTGAGAGGACGTCAGAAATTCAACCATGAAATCGCTGTAACCGAGTCGGCGATCCATCACGAAGGCGCAACCGTTCTGGCCTTTTTTGTTCCAGAGTCACCGCGTACAGACAAGCCCATCTACATAAGTAACGACATTCGGCAGTCATTCATCCGCCGTGGAGCCGGCGATGAGAAGTGTACTCTGACAGAAATTGAACGCTTGCTCCGTGATGCTTCCGGAGTGCGCTTCGAGGCCGAGCCGCTGGAGCTTGACCCTGCGAAATGCTTCGACGAGCCATCTCTCCGGTGGTACAGGGAGCAGTACAATCGGACCAATCCCGGCAGAACAGAGATACTGGATGACCATGCATTCCTGCATCATGGTGGATTTTTAGCGGAGCACCAAAGCAAACTGCTTCCCACACGGATGGGCATCCTTGTCCTGGGTGCGGATGCCTATGTCCGGCAAGTGCTTCCTCGTATGGTAGTCGACGTCCAGCGGTATACAGGAAAGTTCGCGGAGTACTCACCTGAGTTTCGATGGAGCGATCGCCTTCAGTCTGAAGAGAACCTGGTCAAGTCGTGGCAATCCTTGACCGCATTTTACTTCCGTGAAGCCGAACGGCCGTTCGGTGTGGATGCCACCTCGATGCGACGGTTGGATGCTCCACCCGACTACATCTCGTTTCGCGAGGCGGCGATCAATCTTCTGATCCATCAGGACTACGGGGACCATCGTCGCACTCCCATGATCCGGTTTTTTACGGACGTTTCGGAGTTCTTTAACCCTGGCGACGCCCTCGCCAGCACCGAGCAATTGCTCGACCCTGGCGACAAGGAAGTTCGTAATCCAGGCATCGTGGGAGCCTTCCGGCGCATTGGACTATCGGACCAGGCCGGATCAGGAGTGGGAGCCATCTTCTCTAGCTGGCGAAAGTTGGGGAACTTGCCCCCTGTTTTGGACAACAACAAGGCCGACAAAACGTTCCGCCTGCAGCTCTGGAAAGAGAAGCTCCAAACCCAAGAACAGATCCTCGCACAAGCGCGACTTGGTGTCAGCTTATCTGAACCAGAGGCTGCCGTCTTCTCCTACCTGATGCGCAAGGGAAGCGTCAATCTGGTGGAGATCAAGGGTTTGACCGGACTGAACGGCCCTTCGGTCCAGCAACTTGTGCAGCGCCTAACTGTACAAGTCCTGATCCAGCCCCTCAGTCCCGAAGCCAAGACGTTCGGTCTTGCCTCTCACTTGATGTCGATCCTGACCCCCCAGATCCCGCTGGAAACGCCAACAAATCCCGAGGGTATGGCGCAAACACCTGAGTCTGGAGCGACTGTACAAGTCACTGCACAAGTTCATTCCATACCTCCTGCACTTGTACAGTTGACCCCTGCCCAATGGATGATTCTTGAGCACTCCGACACGCCACGCACTCTGAGCGAGCTTCTTGCGTTGACCAACTACAGGCAGCGAGCATTCTTTAAAGCCAAACAGGTGAGTCCGTTGATCGAAGCAGGTCTGCTTCGCATGACCCAGCCAGACAAACCCACTTCGTCGCGTCAGCAATATTTGATCACCGGATACGGTCTCAAGCTGAAGTTGGCTCGAAACGAATCGCCTCACGAAAGCACTCCATGACCGCCCAATCCTCCCTTGATCTTGGCGACAACGCCCCTCGCGACTCCGGACCCGTCACCTGCCTTGGGATCACCTTCCCGAATGATGCCGCCCGTCGCGCGCACTTCCGTGCACTGCTCGCCGAGAAGCTCAAAGACCCGGATTTTCGCAAGATCGAGGGATTCCCGATCGGCACAGATGAAGCCATCCTGGAGCTGAGCGACGCTCCCTACTACACCGCGTGCCCCAATCCGTGGCTGGCCGACTTTGTGCACGAGTGGGAAGCACAAAAGCCAGCCAAACCCGAAGGTTGGCATTACCAGCGCGAGCCTTTTGCTGCCGATGTGAGCGAAGGAAAGAACGACCCGATCTACAACGCGCACTCTTACCACACCAAGGTTCCGCACAAGGCAATCATGCGCTATATACTCCACTACACCGAGCCGGGCGATACGGTGTTCGATGGCTTTTGCGGAACAGGCATGACCGGAGTAGCTGCACATTTGTGTGGCGACCGCAAGACGGTGGAAAGCCTGGGATACAAGGTGTTATCCGATGGCGCCATCTTGCAGAAGGAGCCTGATGCTACCGGCAAGGACGTGTGGGTGCCGTTCTCCAAGATGGGGCCACGCCACGCCGTTTTGAATGACTTGTCGCCCGTCGCAACCTTTATTGCTTCAAATTACAACACTCCTGTCAATGTTATTGAATTCGAAAAGGAAGCTAAGCGAATTCTTGCTGAGGTGGAAGCTGAATGTGACTGGATGTACCAAACAAAACACACAGATGGCAGACTGGGATCAATTAGCTGTGTCGTTTGGTCAGATGTGTTTGTATGTACAAATTGTGGTCACCATGTTGTCTATTGGGATGCTGCGATTGATAAGAGCGAAGGAATAGCAGCAGATAAATTTAACTGCCCAAGTTGCGATAAAATTCTCTCGAAGGACGACGCTGAAAAGGCAACTGTTATCACCTACGATTCTGTACTTAAAAATTCTACATCCCAATCTAAGCAAGTCCCAGTGCTGATTGTTTACGAGGTTGATGGCAAGAGGTTTCAAAAGCCACCAGATAAAAGTGACTTAGATCTTATCAACAAAATCAACGACACAGTTGTGAATAATTGGTATCCAGTTGACAGGATGATGCATTCTTCACCTGGGACAAAAAAGTGGGGCGATAGGTGGAGGGCAGGTACAGCATCATTCGAGCATGTACATGAGATCTTTACTCGAAGAAATTTGTTAGCACTCTCATCCGTTCGCAGCCGAGCAAAATCTGGGTCGTTGCTGTTTCTTTTTACTGGAATATTGAATCGATCAAGCAAAATGAATCGAATTCACTTAAAGAAGTTTTTCTTTGGTGGCGGTGGATGGAATGCAGGATATATGAAGGGCGTGATTTACCTTCCATCGATTCCGATTGAAACTTCAATTTTTGAACAATGGACTGATAGATCATCGTCGGTTAAAAATGCATACAAAGAGATGAATCTATCCCAGCGCGGAATAGTTTCTACAGGAAGCATGGCTTGGCAAAGCTTTCCAGATAAATCTGTTGATTATATATTTATTGATCCGCCATTTGGCGCCAACCTTTTCTATTCAGAACTGAATTTTATATGGGAAGCTTGGCTCAAGATATGGACAAATAATCTCGTTGAGGCAATTGAGAGTGACTATCAGAAAAAAGGACCCAAAGAATATCGCAAATTAATGAGTGATTGCTTCTGCTTGGCTTATGCAAAACTGAAGCCTGGACGCTGGATAACTATTGAGTTTTCAAATACGAGCGCGAATGTATGGAATAGTATCCAAACGGCTTTGGCTGAAGCTGGCTTTATCGTGGCGAATGTTGCCGCGCTAGATAAAAAGCAGGAAGCTTCAACGCTGTTACCAATCCCACTTCGGTCAAACAAGACCTAGTTATCTCAGCCTACAAACCCAATGGTGGGTTTGAGGAACGATTTACGCAGGAGTCTCATTCCGAAGATGGAGTCTGGGATTTTGTACGCACGCATCTAAAGTATTTGACAGTCGCCAAAGTCAAGAATGGACAGGTCGAGTTTATAGCAGAACGGGACCCACGCATCATCTTTGACCGCATGATTTCCTGGTATGTGCGCCACTCTGTACAGGTACCGGTCTCAAGTCAGGAGTTCCAATCAGGACTTTCGCAACGATTCACCGAGCGCGACGGCATGGTCTTCCTGCCTGAGCAGGTAACGGAATACGATCGCAAGAGAGCCCAGTCCTCGCAAGCACCACAATCTGAGATGTTCATCTCGGATGAACGATCCGCTATTGATTGGCTTACAGATTTCCTTCGCAAGAAACCCACCACGTATCAAGAGATTCTCCCCGAGTTCCTACCTCAATTAGGTGCAGGTTGGAAGAAGCATGAAGCCAAGCCTGAGTTGCTTGCGCTTCTGGAAGGCAACTTCCTACGCTACGATACAGCCGACCGCGATGGCCAGGAAGTGCCGCCGCAGATCCACAGCTACCTATCCAGCAACTGGGCCGAATACCGGAACCTGGAAAAGAGCGACCCTCGCCTCAAGGAAAAGGCCGAGCACCGCTGGTTTGTGCCAGACCCGAACAAGGCCAAGGACTTGGAGAAGCTGCGGGAGAAGGCGCTTCTGAAGGAGTTTGAGGAGTACCGTGGCTTTCCGGGTCGCAAGCTCAAGACCTTTCGCCTAGAAGTGGTGCGAGCAGGCTTCAAGAACGCCTACGAAGCCAAGGACTACACCACCATCCTGGCCATCGCAAACAAGTTGCCCGAAGACGCCTTGCAGGAAGACGAGAAGCTTCTGATGTGGTACGACCAGGCTCTCACCCGGTCGGAGGCTGAAGGATGATTTCCTCAAGCGTTGTGGCCCCCCATGGCGCTTGATCCCCAGGTTGGATGCTGGGTTTGGCATGATCGATTCAAGGCGGCTTGCCAGATTGTAGAAGCCCAACACCTTTGGGGTGAGGTTGCTCTACGTGTATGGGTCCCGGCTCGCGATGCCATCATTCGAGCGAGTTCCAAGGATCTTTCTCTACTGGAAGATCGAACCGTTGCGCGTGATCAGATCCTTCATGTGGTCGCATCGGCTCGGCTGCAAGATGCCATCGAAGAGAACCTTCTGTTGGCACCCATGCAATCCAGTGTGGTCCCACTTCCCCACCAGCTCCACGCCTTGAACAAGGCCATGAGCCGCGACAAGGTGCGTTACCTACTCGCTGACGAAGTGGGCCTTGGCAAGACCATCGAAGCCGGGCTCATATGGCGCGAACTCAAGCTGCGCGGTCGGGTCAAACGTGCCCTGGTTGTCGCTCCTAAGGGCCTGGTCCGCCAGTGGCAGGCCGAGATGCGCACGCACTTCGGCGAGACGTTGCACTTCATTGAAGGGGCTGATCTAGGCGCTTACCGGTCGCAGCGCGGTGAGAACGAAAGCCTTTGGCAACAGCACGACCAGGTGATCTGCTCGCTGGACTCGGTGAAGCCCATGGATGTACGCAAAGGCTGGAGCCCGACCCAGCTCATGGCCTACAACCGTGAACGGTTCGAGGAATTGGTTGCGGCAGGTTGGGACCTGGTCATCATCGACGAGTCGCACCGCCTTGGTGGGAGCACCGATCAAGTAGCCCGGTACAAGTTGGGATCGGCCCTATCCGAATCCTCCCCCTACCTCCTCCTGCTGTCGGCCACTCCACACCAGGGCAAGAGCGACCAGTTCTTGCGGTTGATCCAATTGCTCGACAAGGACTCGTTCCCCGACGAATCGAGCGTCAGTCGCGAACGTGTCCACCCCTTCGTGATTCGCACAGAAAAGCGCCAAGCTGTCGATGCCGAAGGCAATCCACTGTTCAAGCCGCGTGCGACCAGGTTGTATCCTGTCGCGTGGCTGGAGCACCATGGCCATCAGCAGAGCTTGTACGATGCGGTGACAGAATATGTCCGCACGGGATACAACCAGGCGCTGGCCAGCAAGCAAAGACACATTGGCTTCTTGATGATCTTGATGCAGCGGCTCGTGACATCGAGCACCGCTGCCATCCGCACCACACTTGAACGACGCCTGGCTCAGTTAGAAGCTCCCTCCGCCCAGACGTCATTCTTCGACGCGATTGATCCTGACGATTGGGAAGAACTGGATGGCCAAGCTCAGGTTGAACTAGCACTGCAGGCCAACGGCTGGGTGCAGGAAAAGACCGAAGTCAAGACCCTGTTGGAGCTTGCTCAAGCGACGGAAGCACAGGGCACAGATGCCAAGGCAGAAGCACTCCTCGAGCTGATCTACAAGCTGCAGCAAGAAGAAGCTGATCCGGCCCTTAAGGTGCTTGTGTTCACAGAGTTCGTTCCGACCCAGGCCATGCTGTCGGAGTTCCTGGAAGGCCGAGGTTTCACGGTCGTGCAACTCAACGGTAGCCTTGATCTCGATGCACGCAGCCAGGTACAGGCAGCGTTCGCCAAGGATGTTCGGATTCTGATTTCCACGGATGCCGGTGGCGAAGGCTTGAACCTCCAGTTCTGTCATGTGATCGTGAACTTCGATATGCCGTGGAACCCCATGCGCATCGAACAACGCATTGGTCGCGTAGATCGCATTGGTCAGCCCCATGTTGTACGCGCCATCAACTTCGTTCTCCAAGACACGGTGGAGCACCGGATTCGCGAGGTGCTGGAACAGAAGCTGGCTCTGATCGCACAGGAGTTCGGGGTAGACAAGGCTGCCGATGTCATGGATTCTTCCGATGTCGAGCCTCTGTTCGATGAGCTGTTCCTCAAAGCTATCCAACAGCCCGAGTCGCTGGATACCCAATGCGAGGTTGTGGCCCAACAGGTGCGAGAGAAGGTTCAGGACACGCGCAGTCACAACGACCTTCTTTCAGACACACCTAACCTGGAGCCAACCGCTGCACGTGGCTGGCGAGATCATCCGGCGCAATTCTGGCTCGAGCGGGCAATCACCTCAGGTCTGACCGCAGCAGGTGGCAAAGCCACATTGCTGGAGGATGGCTGGAAGGTGCAATGGCCAGACGGATCAACAAGTCAACGCCTATGCTTCGATGCTCGAACTGCAGCACAATATCCCGAGAGGGAGTGGTGTACGCTTGAAGACCCTCGTGCCCGTAACCTTGTCCAGGGCATCTCCCGATGGGCTCAAGGTCAGATGTTGCCATCGGTGCACATCGACGGCCTTCCCGAGACTGTGCGGGGCGTATGGTCTCTCTGGGACGTTTCACTGGTCTGTGATGGGTTTGGCCGGAAGCGATTCCTTCCGGTGTTCATCAGTCAGGAAGGCAGATCCTTCCAACCGACCGCGCGTCGGATATGGGATCTAATCCTGACAGAGAATGTTTCGGATTATGTTCGTGGTGACGTACCATCCGATTGGTACAACCTCAGCTTTAATGCAGCACAATCCCAAGGCGAGAGGATCTTCTCCGATCTGTCCCACGAGCATCGGCTTTGGGTTGAAGCCGAGCGAGCGCGTACGGAATACGCCTTCGCAGCTCGGATCCAAATGGTGGGACGACTGGGACTCCCTGCAGTTCGTGAACATCGCAAAAAACGATTGGAACAGGGGAAAGGAAAGAGGATGCAGTTGCTGGAGGATGCCTCGATCGCTCTGCCAGGACTCCATCCCATCCTGTTCTTGCAAGTAGGTGCCGCATGAGCGCATGGACAGATCGGCTTCTTGCCGATTTTACGACGGACGTTTCACGCCTGTGGATCGTTACCGATCCCGATGGCGTGCTCCTCGAAGAACGGTTACTTGGAGCGTTGAAAGATCGCGGTTTCGCCACGCTTCCCTTTGAAGACTCGTTGGCCTATCGTGCGGAATACGAGACCTTGTTTAGAGGAGCATGGGAACGAGGCGAAGAAGGTGCAGCACGTGGTTTGATCTTGCACTTGCGTGGCGATGACGATGCCGCCACCCGATTGCCATGGGACTATTTGCAGCAGTCGCGAAAGACCAACCTGAGCCTAGCCGATCTATTTCCGAAGCTGCATGCGGGCGTTGTACGCTCTGTTGGTTCCGAGCACCTCGATTCGCTTTTCAATGCTCATGAACGCTTCGCATCCCAACCATTGGGCGAGCTTGCCTCACGCGACTTTGTCCTCACCCACATCTATCGCGTCAATGCCCATTTGCTGTCGCGGCCCGAAGAATTCTGGCGCGAAATGCTTCGGTTGCTTTACCGAGGGGTGGAACTTCCTCTTGGTTTGGCAAAGCACTTTGGCTCCATAGCCAAGGAGCATTCCTTTCTGGTTGGCGTCCCCGTCGACGAGCTGAGTGCATCACGTCCAGCCATGCTGAGATGGCTTCAAACAGCATGGGCAGCATTTTTAGAGTCGGCATCGCAAGGATCGCTTCCCAAACAGAAATCCGGAGAGGTTCCGTTTGCCCATCCCGACGTATGGTCACTGATGGATTCACTCCTGCTGGAAGGAGCGCTCCAACCGATCCTTCTTCGCGAGATCCCCGAGTGTCTGCCTCCTACAATGCGCGTTGGTGTTGTACAGAACGCGGCTGTAATCCTGGATCAGTTGAAGGATGGACTACGCCGACTGAAGACCGAGATCCCAGGGCAAGACTCACCTCACCGAGAATGGATTCATTTTGCCAGACGCATGGGCGAACTCATTTCGAGAGTTCACCAGGTAGACTCAGACGCTTCGCAAGAACTTGATCTTGCACTTCGCGATGTCCAGTCCAGTGCCGATAGCGCTTTGCAAGAATGGGTTCGAGGCAACTACGCAAACCTCTCGTCCCTTCCCGTGGCGAAGGCTCCAGTCATGCTCCATCATGTTCCCCGCTATCTGTCCTTACAAAGGGGACCAGGCACACCCAAAGTCGCCTTGGTTGTCTTTGATGGATTGTCCATTGATCAGTGGACTCTGGTTCGAGACCACTTGAGGAAGAGCACTCAGTGCCAGTTTGTGGAAGATGCAGCCTTCGCTTGGATTCCGACCCTGACATCGGTTTCACGCCAAGCGCTGTTCTCTGGTCAGAGACCGAGAGAGTTTGCTTCCAGCATCGAGACAACATCGCGTGAACCGTTCTTGTGGAACCAGTTCTGGCAAGACCAAGGTCTACGGGCAAATGAGGTCTACTACCAAAAGTCGCTTCGGCGTCTGGACCAGTTGGATGCCCTTGAATCGGCGGTATCTACACCGGCGTTGAAGGTTGTTGGGTTGGTTGTCGACATGGTTGACGAAATCGTTCACGGCGCTACGTTGGGCAAACGCGGAGTCGCCCGACAAATCTCACACTGGTGCCAGACAGATTTTGTTAATCAACTTTTTAGAACCTTGCAGTCGAGAGGGTTCCAAACCTTCCTGACCTCGGATCACGGGAACGTCGACGCGATCGGGAATGGACGGCTAAACCAGGGTCTTTCTGTGGATACCTCAGGAGAGCGGGTGCGGACATACTCCACTCCCTTGGTGGCAAGTGAGACCCAAGTATCCCACCCAGAAACCTATCGCATGGAGTTCCCCGGACTCCCTGTGGATTACGTTCCCCTCTTCGCTCAAGATCGAAACGCCTTTGCTTTGGAGGGTGAACCTTTGGTCGTCCACGGGGGGATCTCCGTCGAGGAGTTGATCGTTCCCTTCGTTAGAGTAGATTGGCAGGATTGAACTCAGAAACTGCAACGAACCAGGTTGGCTTCGACAGGCCCATTAAGCTGGAATGGCTCCGGTGTGCCATGCTCGTGCGCATGGAAAAACTCGAGTCGACCGCTGTCTCGGAGATCCTGAATCAAGGTGGACTTGGCATTGAAGCGAAGGCCAAAACCCTGACCAAGCTCAGGGCCCTCGTCCTTCAGCCTCAAGAAGATCTTGCCCAATTTGCCTCCCAAGGACTTGAACTAGCGCAGCAAGATCTTGATGCTTGTGCCCCAATCTATAGTTGGGGAATGAGTTTGGTGACTTACCCCTTTTTCGCCAAAGTCGTAGAGATCACGGGCCGTTTGACAGCACTCCACGGAGAGTGTTCCGCTCATGAGGTTCATCGCCGTCTGAGCGAGATTTACGGTGCCCGGGGTGTCTGTACAAATGGCCGCCGAGCCGTTTTTCAGAGCCTAGTCGATTGGGGAATCCTTGATCGATCAGAATTGATCACACGCATCGTTCGCAAGCCAGCTCTGGCCGTACCGAGCCCTATGACGGCATGGCTTGTTGAGTCCGCCTTACGGCAGATCAATCGTGGAGTTCCAGCATCCTACGTGCCGCTGCTCCCAACTCTCTTCCCCTTTGATCTCGAAGAAGACCTCAGTTACGTGTTGTCCCGTAGCCCAAACGCCACCGTAAGCCAGCAGGGGGGGCAGGTAGTGATCTCCCATATCAACACGGAGCTGTAAGATTCTGGGCGGTTCAAAGAGGATTTTTAATTGTCTGGAAACCGTTATGAGTCTTGAGTCACACGATTGATTCATAAGCCATTGAGTGAGAATTTGGGATCCATCTTGCCTGGTAGAGAGTATCGCTTACGTATCTTCTCGCGATCGCCAGACCCCATGAGTTCCTTCAGGGCCTGACATTTCCTCCAATTTTCCATCTTAGAATGGGTGACCTGCTCGATGAGCTCCAAATCCAGGCGAGCGTTGTAGGGTCGGTGTGGATCATAGGCGGGGACGCTGAAAATGGGCTCTAACGTCATTGCCCTTTCATAGCCATATCGGTCGATGACGTGGGATTTGCTACGCCAGAATGATTCATCGACAAGAATCTTTCGAGGAAATTCGGCGATCATTTTTAGCAGTAGGAAGGCTTGGTCCCACGGGGAATTCCATTCGTACTCCGAGGATCCCGCTTGGAACGATATGGGGGAGTAAGAGACGATTGGCAGAAGTTTTTCGCCGGGTCGGATTCCCAAGCGGATTTTCAGCTCTTCCATGATGCTGTCCACCACCTTTACCGGGAGTTCTTGAGCAGGATGGAACCTGGAATACATCCGTTGGGCGTCTGCTTGAATCTGTGATCGATGACTTTTCAAGAACTCATAGAGGTCTCCACCGACTGCCTTTCCTAGGAGGTCTTGAACTTTGACGTTCCCTTTTTCCAAGGCTTCTTGTAACAGGGGGATCGCAGGGCGTGGAATCCAGCGGACGCCATCTGCAAGCGGAAATGAATACGTCGCAAGGATGACTCCCGACGCGCTCCGAGCTCGTTCCAGTTCCCGCAAGGTTTTTTCAGGAAAGGGCGATACACGGAAGCTGGTCTTGGACTTGATGGCTCCTTCCTGTTGGAAGGATTTCAAACCAAACCATTTGGGATCGATGGTAGCCTCAAACGGTATGCTCCGCCCCACCTTCGAGAGCGTAACGAGGTACCCTTTGGAGTACAGCCTAGAGATCCACTCGATCAACTCTCCGTCGACTTCAAGCTGTTGGGGAGGTGTGGAAGCAGGTCGAACAGTTGTCTGGGCCGCGTCAAGAATTGCCGGAATGAGTTCTTGGTCCTGAGTGGAATCGCCGTGGGCGGGTTCTTGACTTGTTCGAGCCAGGTTCCTGCAGTGACTGACAAATGCTTGCCAGGCAGGGCTTGATCCTGTCGGTCCAACAGTGAGTGTTTCTTTGGGAAGGGTGTCTATCAGGGAGGGGTCCACTGGGCACCCATCCTTCCACAGATCATCAAACCATTTTCGGCAAACCTCGAAAGTGGCAGCCGAAACTGGTGTCACAAGGTCCAAGCAGGAAGGCTTCCGGTTTTGCTGTTCCAAGAAAGGATCTGAGCCAACAACAAGGAAGGTCGATCCATCCCGGTGTTTCCAGGCAAGGAGACTTGTCGTGCTCTGAGTAGAATCGGTCGGATAGATCCGTATTGGAAATGGAGCTGGAAATCCGGTGGCACTTTGCCTGATGAGGGAGGCAAGGTCTTCTTCCAAAACTGGCACAGATGGAGAAATGCCAAGAAGAAAGCGCAGTCGAGTTTGAGGGTTGTCATTTAGGGTTTGATAGGCCATCTCGCTGCTCTGAGATGGGGAACCCCAGAATAGTCCGAAAAGCTCCACTGCCTCATGTGTGCACTTCTGGATCGATGGCGTGTCAGCAGTTGGGAAATTACTGGTCGTTGGATTTGCGGGCAAAACAAACGGAGGTTCAAGCGCAGAGAGGTGAGTCATCAGCTCCACCGAGCCAGGTCCCGGTTTGGTGGGAGTGAAAGGAAAAAGGTTCACGGCAGCTCCGATGGAAATGGAGGCGAATGATGAATGATGTACAAAATCTGTCTAAGAATTTGAGAGCGTTCGATCAACTGCTGCGACGAACTCCTGGAGAAATTCCGGGGTGTATAAATCGTTAACATGGTTTCGGTTCCAAAGACCACTCCTGCAGATCGAATCATGGTCACTGTGTCGACCAAGCCACCCGGCACTGGGAGTATCCACTGGCTGGAGTTGATTGGATAGCAGGGCGATGGCATTGCGCTCCAAGTACTGGCGAGGACTTTCCTTGCTCGGTTCACCGGGGACTTCCACCCAAAACACATTCATCATTCCGATCGTAGCGGAAACCTTCCGTTCCCAGTCCAACTCTTCGGCGAGCAATTTCGGGTCAGACTTAACCTGCTCTGGGCGTGATGAATGGAGCCCCCAGGTGGGCACCTCTTTGTCTTCCCTGTTTTGGAGGGCCTTTCCAACAAGAAGGCGGAAGATGGATCCTCGGTGGTTCCCGGACCCCTTCCTCGTTCCCAAGTGGTTGCTTAAGCGGCCCCACAATCGAGTACGCGAATCATCGCTGATCCCGTGCGTGCCAACCCGAACGATTCTAGGAGCTGAATGATTTGCGGTCCGGAATTCACCGGGTTCACAAAAGAAGTAGACCCCTTGCAGAGGGAGCCCTGAGCGACCCGACAGATCTTGTAGACGGGATCCCTGACGGGGATCTGCACGTAGGCGGTCAAGTTCATGATAAAACCGGTCTAGATCTTCCTGGATGGTGGAAGTTGAACTGTGCATCACGTCCCCTTACGGCTCAAGAACTCAGTGAGTGCGCTGTAATGCCAATTTGTCGTGATGGTTCCAAAGTGTTGGGTGCCGTCGAAACCCTCTGGCAATCGGGTCTTTTCTGATTTGAAGTGGATCACCTTCCGACACTGGAGGCTGCCAGCCATCTGAATGAACAGCGGGAGATAGGAACTCCCTCCAAAGAAATGGATTTCCTCGCCAGGTTCGAAAGTTGCATTGGGGAGTTGGTTGAAATCAAGAAAACCAGAATCTGATTCAAGTCGCCTGTTGACGGAATCTGCACTCGAAGAGAATGTGATGTCGTAGTCCGGAAGTCTGAAGTCCCCGCGGACAAGTCCCCATCCCGCAGAAAGGATGAAAATGTTTGTTAGAGGTATAGAGGCCTTGAGCCTTGCGTAGGCGGGGTGTCTGTACAAGTCGGCGGCTTGAAGGAGTCCGTTCTGCGATGCCTTGTTCGCATTGGTCTCTAGTATCAAATCTCGCCAGGTGCGGGACTCACCAGGGATGACATCATCAGGCCGGGCAAACAAGGTCCCATAAACTGGCGTGGCGAGGTGCGGACGGGCAACGAAACTCACGGATTGCCCATCGTGCTTGATCGTGCCTGCGTTGCTCGCTTTCGAACCTGCACATTGAATGACGATGATCATGGTTTCCAGTCTATCTGTCTTTGTGGTGCTTTTCAAAGCAGATTTCCTTCCGGATTCCAAAGCTCACTCTACCTCCAATCGAAAGCAACCCACCTCTCCAAACGCGGGACACCTCTCACTGCGCAATTGAGCATAATTCAGGGCGCATGGGATCCAAAGGCAACCCACAGGGAAGTCTTGTCGGTTCCTAAAAAGGAGATCGGCGCTTTCACGGATCAGGTCGTCCTCACCGCTATTCAAGCTCTCCAATCCATCCGAATTGGCGTATGACCTTGCCTTTCCCTGCCTACCGGATACTTATACTCCTTCAAAGTCCGACCCACTCCTCCAAGGCTCCGCGAATGCCCATCCCGCCGTTCCAGGAAACCATGCTCCCCATCCTCCAGACCCTTGCCGGGGGAGGGGAAGTGGGAGCCAAGGAGCTTGTCCAGAAAGTGTCCGATGTCTTTGGACTGACCGCCGACGAGCGCAAGCAGTTGCTTCCCAGTGGGAGCGGGCGCGTCATGGCCAATCGCTGCATGTGGGCGCTCAGCTACATGAAAAAGGCGGGTCTGCTCTTGGCTCCCCGCCGAGGCGTCTACCACATCACCCCCCGTGGCCAAGAAACCCTCCGTGAGGGAGTGTCGTCCATCGGGATCGATTACCTCTCCCGCTTCCCGGAATTCCAGGAGTTCCGCGCACGGCGCAACGATTCCTCCGACGATTCCCCAGCCATCGAAACTCCCGCTAGCCAAGCGGTGGAGCGCACGCCGGAAGAGGTGCTGGAATCCGCCTACCAGGGGATTCGCCAGAAATTGGAAGCGGACATGCTGGACATGGTGTACGCCCAAAGCCCGGAATTCTTCGAGCGCCTGGTGATCCAGCTCTTGGTAAAGATGGGCTATGGCGGCAGCATGAAGGAAGCGGGAGAAGTCACCAAGCGCTCAGGTGACGAAGGCATCGATGGGGTGATCAAGGAAGACAAGCTCGGCTTGGACATCATCTACATCCAGGCCAAGCGATGGAATGCCGACCATGTGGTGGGCCGCCCCGAAATCCAGAAGTTCGTGGGAGCCCTGGCCGGGCAGGGCGCCAAGAAGGGGATCTTCATCACCACCTCCCGTTTCACGCGCGAGGCCTGGGATTACTCTCCCCGCAACGAAACCAAGGTGGTCCTGATCGACGGCAAACGCCTTGCCGAGCTCCTCATCGACTACGACATCGGCGTCTCGCTGGTCTCCCGCTACGAAATTAAACGCATCGACAACGACTTCTTCACCGACGAATGACGCAATCAGGCTTCCTAATTCCAGGCAAGTCCGGAGCGCCTGAAAGCCGCTTAGATAGATCCAACCGTGGCAAAAGATTCGGTGAAAACTTCGGTGAAACCTAGGGAGAAAACTAGGGAGAAAATTCTGGCGATTCCCAAAACGTCCTTCCTCCAACCCATCCTCTCCGCCTCCATCCAGCCACATCCGCCACCCCAAGCCCGCCTCTCCTCCCGCATCAGCAATTGTCGCCCACCCAGCCCGCAAGCCCGAAATCCCGAATCCCTCTCCCTGGGGGGAGAGGGGGAGGGTGAGGGCGAGCTCCGCACCGCCCTCGCCCCCACTCCCGAACCCAGCCACCTCCGCCAAGCCAAAGGCTCCCGTTCACAATCGACGTCAAAGCCGATCAGGGGTACCCATTGGATGTACACTGCAAGCTGTACACTGAAGGGGTAGCCATGAGATCCACAACACTCAGCGAAGCACGACGTCGCCTTCCGGAACTGGTCGACTTGGCCGTGGCAGGTGTGGAAATCCTGCTCACACGTAGAGGCCAGAGCGTCGCACGTCTTTCCGGTATTTCGTCTCAAATCCCGCAATTACCTTCCGGCTTGCTTTTCCGCGAACAGCTTCTTGCCCAAGGGCTCAAGCCGTCCAAGGATTCAGCGGTCACCAAAATCCGTCAAGAAGAGCGTTGATGTAAGCCATGCAATTCTCCCGGAACATAGAAGACTCGCTGCTCTTGAGCGGAGCCAGAAACGGCCTGATTCTTTCGGTGCCGTTCTCGATCGCCGCGACCTACAAGCTTGGCCCGCCTGGGGTCCTCTTCGGCATGCTGATTGGCGGTGCGATTTCCATCGGAATTTCCACCATCCACTTCCTGTTGGCCAGTGCCTTCCCCAAAAGCGGAAACACAATGAGTTGGTCGACGTTCAGCCGCAGGCTCGCGATCACATTGAGTCTCTTGATGTGCGCGGTATACGTGGCGGGTCTGTTTCGCGAGAATTAGAATGAGTGAACAGAAAATGTCAATAGAAGACAGGGAGGGGAAAATGATCCAAGCGCGATCAAAACTCATCTACAGCCTGGAAATCTTCCAGTCGGAGGATGATTATGACGACCTCCCCGAACGAGGTTTCGCAGACTTCGAAGGGCGCCCGTATTTCATGGCGTTCAACCAGGAAAGGTCTGAGTTTCCTCTCCGTCTGATCTACGGAATGTCGGAGATCTCTCAAGAAATCCTCGAACAGGTCGTAGAGATCCAGAAGATATGGCATCAGTGGGAGCTTGATTATCATGGTGGATTTGTTGACCTTGCAACTCACCCTTTTCAGCTCGGCGTAAAACCGACATGCAAATCACTTTACGATCAGGTTGAACAATCCGTTGCAAGCCTCACCCCTGAATTTTTCATCCAGGCGACCTTCCATACCTCTGAAGAATGGCTAGCAGCCATGGCACAACATGCAGGTAAACGGTGGCCCATTCCGGGCTCGTACTCAAGAGACATTGAAATCGTATGGGGGGACCGACAATGAGTTCCCCTCGTGCCTCCCGCAAAGCCCCTCGATGGTCTTCCCCCATGCCGCCTACGCCCTCTCTCCCAACGCAGACCCTTTAATGTCTGACTTCCCATGATCCGCAAGACCTCAATGATCGCCATGCATGGCCGCTGTATGGTGAACGGGCGCACCTTCGACTGGTCGCGCATCCCCAACACATTGGACTTCCCCAAGCTTTCCTACACGCCGACAATCCCTTCCGCCTTGGATGTCTGACCAGTCCCCCTCTGAGCGGACAAGTTACGCAGCCTTTTTGGATTCGAATTCGATGGGGCTGCATCCATCGAGAGTGGTGTGCCTTCGGGTCTGATTGTACCAGCCGTCGATCCAATCTAGCATTGCGATCTCCACGGCGCGGCAGTCCTCCAGAATGAACCTTGCGATGCCCGTTTCCTGCTTCATGGTTCCGAAGAAGCTTTCCGTTGGAGCGTTGTCCCAGCACTGGCCTCGCCGGCTCATTGACTGCAGGATCCCTGAATCCCTGAGGTACTCCTGAAGCTCAATGGACGTGTATTGGCAGCCTTGGTCGGAGTGGAACATGATCCGCCAGCGTCTCGGTCGCCTCAACCGAATCGCCTTGGATAACGCGCTCTTGACCAGCGCCGTATCAGGCTTGTCGCTGACTGACCAACCGACGATCCGTCGCGAGAATAGATCAAGAATCACCGCAAGGTAAACCCAACCCAAGGCAGTCCATATGTAGGTGATGTCCGACGTCCAGACTCGATTCACCCGTCTCACCATGAAATGCCGATCCAGACGGTTTTTGGCAACTCGATGTTCAACGCCTTTTTCCTTGCCGTATGGCTTGGGAAGGCTTGCCGTGGGCCTCAAGCCGTCCTCGGACATCAAGCGTAGAATCAACTTACGCCCATGATGATGCCCCTTCCTTGGACAGTTCGCGTCGAATGGAACGATGTCCATAAGTGCAACGAAACCGTTTGAAGGTCGTGTGGATCATGCCTCTGAGTTCCTGATGATCGGGAGTCTTGTCACGTTTGCTCCAGTCATCCAAACCAGACCGGCTGACTCCCAACGCCTTGCACATCAATCCAACCTTGTGGGAACCCCTCATCCCTTGGATCCAGGCGTACTTCTCGGCGGGACTCGATCCCTCGCGAAGTACGCCGTGGCTTTTTTTAGGATCTCGTTCTCCTCTCGAAGATTGGCCACTTCCCGCTCCAGGGCTGCCAACCGGGCTTTTTCCTCCAGGGCCATCGCCAACCCCTGGCCCTTGCTCCGGGCAAGTTCTGCGGCGTTGATCCAGCCGTTGAGGAGACTGTAGCCAACCCCCAGTTGACGTGCTGTCTCAGCGATGTTCCGGCTTTCAGCTGCCATTTTGACCGCCCGCTCCTTGAATCCAGGATCGTATGCACGGCGCTTCGTTTTGGCCTTAACTTCCATGACTCAAACCTACCTGATCGTTGCGTCCGTCAGGAGGGGGACGGGTCAGTCCTTCGCATCACCGGAACCCATGATGGATTCGATATCGTCTCGCAGATTTTTGAGGGCACCTATTATGGTGGGATCGTCGTACGCTCTCTGAACCGACTTCTTGTCATCGGCAAGACATTTCCGAATGAGTCCCATCCTGTCGCTCCAGGTCTCCTGATCCGACTCCGTCCCAGGATCTCGATCTTGTCCCAGCATGGCCCTCTTCAAGTGGATGTCGAGCGAGTCCTTCAATGGAGCCTGTCTCGCCACTTCAGAGCCGTCCGCGTGAACTACTTCGGCCAACCGCAGTCAGCACCAAGCAACGACTGATCCCCGCTACCACCCTCGCCACCGCGTCCGAACCCCACCACATCCGCCACCCCAAGCCCACCGCTCCCACCAGCCCGCCTCTCCTCCCGCACCAGTTTCTGTCGCCCACCCAGTCCAATCGCCTGAAACCCCGATCCCCTCTCCCTGGGGGGAGAGGGAGAGGGTGAGGGCGACCTCCCGCGCCGCCCTCGCCTCCACGCCCGAACCCAGCCAGATCCGTCACCCCATGGCGACCTCCCTGCGCCACCCCATCCTCTCCACCAACACCCACCACCTCCGCCACCCCAGGGCTACCTTTCCGAAGGAATCCCCAATCCCATCCCTAGGAAAGAAAACCATGAGAAGCATCCAGAGAGCAAGCCGTCCATTCCGTCGCTGGCAGGCGGTTCTGTTCGCATCGCTGAGCCTTGGCTCCGCCGCCTATTCCGGGATGGTCCAGAAGAAAGGGGATATTGTCTTCCATCGCACCCCAGTCAGTTATCGGTGGAAAGAGATCCATTTCGATTACCTGTTCCGAGGAAAGCTCGTCATTCCCATGTACAAAGGGGATTCCTTGTTTGCAATTTCTGACACCCTTAGGCTTTCGAAGCAAATCAAGATGGATTGGGAGCTGTATAAGGGGAGGCATGTTTCCATGATCGAAAACATGAGCGACGGTAGCAGCTTTCAATTTTCATCGAACCGAGACACGATCCGTTTCGACCATGGGATCTTGAACAACGAATGCAGCCCGGAAACTGCGGAAGCGGTCAATCGGATGGTGGAAAAAATCGAGAAGATCGACAAGGATTTCCGCCTTGGAGCAGGAAAACGAATCCTTGATTCCCTGTTTCAAGTCCAGACGCAAAGTCAGCAAGAAAAAGGCAAGTAGATCGACGCAAGCAAGCCTCTAAGTGAAGCGTCTTGCCCACCTTCGAGCCGGCCAGGCTTTCCTCCCCGCCTGACCGGTTCTTAGGACTCCAACTTTTCACCCTTCGGAGGGCCGGACCCCAATGAACCGCTTCCTTTTCAAACTCCACAAGCGCCTCTACGGCAGGGTGCAAGTCGCCGTGGCCATTGCCTTGGTGGTCGGGGCATTCTTCGGCGTGTTCGATGGCCATGAGGTAGGGAAGTGAGTTCCCAAGCTTTCCGGTGGTGTGCTGGCGATCTGTGTGTGGTGGGGCCTGTTCTGCTTTGTCGTGGCGGAGATCCATGGCTTCGAACCGACAAAATCTGTTAACACAGCGGTGGATTGGAGTGCAAAGGAGGTCCAGCCGAAAAGAATATCAACCTAGGTTCGCTTGACAGAATCAGTTGCGGATCAAGGGCAGTGCGTGTTTCCTTGGAAAGGGGGGAATTCCGGCACCGGGGTCATTTCGATGGAATTGGCTGGATGCCATACCCCAAGGCCTTGAGGAGATCCTTGAGAAACACTTGGTCACGCGGTTCCGAAAAAGCCCAGTATTCGAGGGATCTCGCCATCACTCCCGACTCCAAGGCCTTGGCAAGAAGAAATTTCCGATGGTCTTGGTTCCGCACGCCGATGAGATCCTCCTGCAGATGGCTCAAGGCCATCGCGGCGGCACGTCCCCAGGGGTCTTCCGGCAGTTCAGGCTTGGCCCCGGAATCCGGGACGAACGGAATCAATTGGGCTCCACGGCCCAAGGCCACATAGTGGATCTTCTGCTTTGCATCGCGGATTTGTCCAACGACGTTTGGCTTGGGTGGATGGTTCCGCCATTGCAGATCATGGGACTCCGAATCCAGCGACCAGCATCCCCACCTCTCTTCCTGCCCAAGAACCCAGAGTTCCGGGAAGGCTGGCGAAATTGCCCGGAACTGGAATAGATCGTCCGCGAGAGGCCTGGCGTCGACCCGATCGGTGACCGCCACGATCCCGACCACTTCCTGGGAATTGATTTCCACTGGTCCAGCAGGATCTTCTTCGCCGCACGTGCCAAATCAAAGGAGCCATTCCAACTTCCCTGCAGATACTGTCGCCTCCAATCCTCGGGGTCCAATCGTTTCCCGTTGGAGCCCATGGCGTAGATCTCCACATTTCCCGCCCCGGAGGGGAGTGAGCCCAGGGCGCGTTCCAGGCGATCGGCCAAAATTTGTCGGTTCGCACCAGACGAGACCGAGGCATCCAGGACAAAGGCAAGGTGGTACTGGGGTGCGGCCTGGGGAAGGGTATCCACACCATCGGCGGGAACCACTATGCCCAGCGAGGGGAATTCGCGGGGCATGACTGGCCGCCCCTCCAGCACCGCGGAATCCGCTTCCCACCTCACCACGCTGCGCCCCTGGTGCAGAAACCGGATGGACACGCGTTGCGAATCAAACGTCCAGAAACGGTCCATGGTGAACCGAATTCCCCGGGTTCGGGGCTGGTATTCCAATCTCCACCGCGCACTTCTGCTTGCGTACTCGAAAAGCTCATACCCGGCGAGGTCATGGGGAGCCGACAGGATCCCACTCCGTTCCTTTTTGACGTCCTCCAAGCGGAAGCCATCTACGAAGACGTCCTCCGGCAGATCCAGTTGATATTCGAACACCATCTCGCCAAGGCTGGTGTTTTTCTGGCTTTCGGTCCGGAAATCCACCCAGGTCCGACCGGAATCACCGAATTGGATCGCCGTCTTGCGAAGGGGGCGCCTGGGGTTGTCGACTCGAGGCATCGCCTGGCTCGAGAGCGCCGTGTTCGAGGGGGCCTGTCCTCCTAGGAGATCCAGCTGCCGCGACAATTCCAAAATGATCTGCTTGGGATTCCGACGTGACCCCACTCGGGGGTTTTTCTTGAACACCATCAGGTCGTAGAGCCAGGTCAGGTATGGGATGTTCCCGTTGGCGTGTTGCTTCTCAGGGGTGTTGTCGGAAAGCCCGACGATTTTGACGGCTCGGCGTACCGTCGCTTCGCTGAACTGGGCATCCAAATCCTTGCCGTTTCCTTTTGCCCCATACTCGAGAGCGTCGCTGATCTGGATCCTTTCATGCAGGAGCGCTCCCACCAAAACGGCTGGCAGTACCATAAGCCCCGCTCCGACCACCAGCCAGCCCGCGAACTTCCGAGGCCCGATTCGCCCCAGGATCCGGACATCGCGCCAAAGCCACTTCAAGCTGATCCCAAACGAAATCAGGAAGGCGAAAATGGGCAGGCCTGCTCCAAGTGCCCAGACCAGAAGCATCCCCACTGGCAGGAGTGGCGCCATCACCAGGGCGAAGTACGCGTAGAAGGGAAACGTCGAGGCCCGGAGGAAGACCAGGAGCGGCCAGAACCGGCCCCAACGAGTGCCTCGCTGGAGGTGGGCCATGCCGCCCAGAAAGAGCAGAGCCCACCACGGCCAGGCATGGAAGTCGCCGATCCTCTGGTGGAACATCAAGTTGAGGAGAAATCCAAATGCCGGCAGGGCCAAGAAGACGATCCACCGCAGATGGAATTGGTTCCGGCGATCCAGTCGCCATAGCCGGAGGACCACGATGTGGATCAGCCGGACCAGAAGGTACAGAACCACCAGGAAGCCCACGGCCCCGATCGCCAGAAGCGCCAGAATGACGGGAAAATCTTGTTCACGGAACGCCTGAGGACCAACCGTGAGCAGGAGGTAGGCGCCAAATATCCAGGCGATTTGTATTCCCGCCAGCATCCCCAGCGATCGCCAGAATTTCGGAGGACCGGATTTGGCGGTGCCTTCCTCGTAGCGCACGCGCGACAACACGTGCATGCACCAGAGCAAACCAGGTTGGGAGAGGGTAAAGAAGCCGAGGAGGAGGTCGCTCCGGTCCTCCATGTTCGCGGGGATGAGCATCTTGGCCGCAGATCCTCCCAGGCATAGGACGCCAGCGCCTTGAACCAGCCAGAGGGCCAGTACGCCCAGGATATCGGGACGTGACAATTTTCGGGACTTCCGGCGCGTCAGAAACCAGACGCCAGCCTGGACCAGGACCGTGGTTGTCCATAGGGCCAGCAAATACGGTAGGGCGAATTGACGCCAGGTGGATGCGGTGATCTGGGACCAGAGGCGAAATCCGAGGTACGACCACATACCCAGACAGGGGAACAACACCAGCCAAAAAAACCAGCGGTGGGAACGGGAATCCATATTCATTGGGGATAATCCGGTTCGGGGGAAAAGGGAGGGTGCGAAGCGCGGATCGCATGGCGGGGACTGCGGGAGTTAGGCAAGGGGCATCCTTCATCAATGGCTGGGTGGGGGGGATCGCGAGAATCTAGTTGAGGTCGGGGATGTTGGGCAAGGATGCGGTGTTTCTTGTTCTCCTCCGGCAGACTTGGGGATCCGGGACTTTGGATTTCCGCAGTAGGGGCCACGCCTGCCACCTCAGACAGCCCGCCTCTCCTCCAACGCCAGTTTCTGTCGCCAACCCAGCCCACCCGTCCGAACCCCCGATCCCCTCTCCCTGGGGGGAGAGGGAGAGGGGGGCGGGGGGTGAGGGCGCCTCGCCTCCACGCCCGAACCCAGCCACCTCCGCCACCCCAGGGCTACCGTTCCCACCATTTTCCCGCTTTCCGACTTGCCAGAGATTGTCTCGCGATTTAGGCTTGAAGACAATTCCTGCACATGCACATCTCCGGACTTGCCAAGGGTGCGCTACGCCTCTGGCGGGGAGGCCAACAAATATCTGGAGATGGACATGACCGATTACACAACGGGGCAGATGATCAACATGAAGCTCTCTCTACTGGGAACGGAACTCAATGCGGGAGTACTGCACGGCGACGATGGGACCCGGTTCTACATCCTGCAGGATGCGGATCTCCCAGTCTCGGAAATCGAAATCTCCCAACTGATCAGCGACGTCCGATCCCTCATGAATGCGAAGGAAGGAGATGAAGTCGAAGGCCTGGAGTCGGATAAGATTTCAGAGGTGCTTTCAAAATCCATCGATCCTGGCAAGGACCCTGCAGATCCCAATAAAGCAGTCCCCTTCGATGTCAAGTCGATCAAGATCAAAATGCAGACGGTCTACTTGAACATTTTTGTCCCGAAAGTGGGCAAGGCCACGTACCAGTACGCCTTCCGGGTCGAGTTGAACCTCGGGGCTTTTCTGCCCAAGGATGTCCAGTCGATCAAGGTCCATTCGCTCTCGCTGGCGATCTGGCACTTGGACACCAAGAACGACGCAATCCGCAAGAGACTCGCGATTCCGGACCTCTCCGAAAAGCTGGATATCGCAAAATGAACACCCAGGCTCTGATCGGCGTGAAGGGTTCCTGGACGATTGGTTCCCGCAATTGCCCAGTCCAGGCCTATGCATGGACGAGCGAGACCGGAACCCCCTGCTTCCAAGGAACCTTGAGCGTCCGGAGCCTGGAAATTCACGATCTCCTGAAAACCTTCGACGCCTCTCCGGGCGCCGGGGTGGGGCTCGATTTCGAGTCCGAATTGCTGGAGGTCGTCGACAAACTGGTCGGCCCCCTGTCGATGGATGTCGACGTGCTCTGGATGGGCGAACATCGGTCGTTCGGGCTGGCGACACGCTGGGTGGATTTCAGATTCGTCCGGCGGTCCACGGGGTCGGCGGTGGTGATGCGTCTGGCGGAGGGTGCCCAGACGTCTTCGAACGAACTGGATTCATTGCTCACCAAGTTCCGGGAGTTCCAGCAGGCGATCTCCCTGAACAGTCTGATCCTGGCCTACCGAAGAAGGCAGGGGGTTCCGCTGTCGGACCTGACGGGAACTGCGGTTGGAGCTTCCCTCCCGCCTTCGTTCCCGGAAAACGGGTGGCTCCTTTGTTCGCAATTCATCTTCGGGAAGGATTCCATCTCGGCATCGGCGATGAAGAGCCTTCTGGGAATCGAAGAGCTCGATTTCTGCCTGGGGATGGGGAAGACGGATTCCGGCACAACGCGTTTCGCGGCTTCGCTTTCGATCCCGGCAATCCACAACAAGATCCTGACGGCGAACAACCTGTACATCCTGTTTTCCCTGGAAGGGGGGAGCCCCAGCTTCGAGCTCCATGGAAGCCTGGAATTCGCCTTCCTGGACGGCGTCACGTTCACGGTGGACTCCTCCTTCACCACTACCGCCTTCTCCCTGTCCGCGGAGATGCAAATCGAGACCAAGGCGTATTTCACCCGAAGACCTGACAAGCGCTCGATCTTCGATCTGTTCACGGTGGAGAACATTGGAGTCCTGATCGGGTACGATGCAGGCCTCACCTTCGGAGTGTTCGCCTCGATCACGGTGTGTCAGCAGATGGTGTTTGGAGCCGCGATCCTGACTTTGGAGGGGGAGATCCCTGTGCCACGTCTGGTGAGCGGCGCCATCGATCCCATCTCGCTGCCGACCCTCTTCGCGAATGCCACGGGAAGCCACATCGACGGGCTGGACGCCTTCGACATCCTATCGATCGATCGCTTCGACGACATCAAACTTCAGAACAAATTCCGTCAAGAAGACCTGAAGAAACGGGATGGCACGAAGGTCGCCGAATCGTTCAACGGAAACGTAGCCCTGGCATCGTGCCCGCTGGATGCCAATGCGTTGCAGATCCGTCCCCGGAAAGAGGGTTACGGACTCGTCGACCAGAAGCGGATGCGCCACTATTTCATCGACGGCAACGGACAGATTTTCCTGCAGACCCAGTTCTACGTGTCCGAAATCGAAACCAAGATCGGTGGCTACTCGGTGAAGCCCGGGGTTTTCCTCGCTGGCAAGATCACCGTCCTGGGCAAGAGCTTCGAAGTGGTGTTCTCCATGTCGGAGGATTCGGGGATCCTCGCCTACGCCAGACTTGATCCGATCGAGTTCAAGATCGGGACCTTCACGGTTTTCCAAGTGTGTGCTTCGAAGGATCCCATGAAGGATTCCACGAAGAATCCCATTGCGCTTCCGGAAAAAAATCCGATTTCGCAGTTCGTCCCCAAAGACGCCACGGGCCTTGTGTTCTACCTGTCGGCATCCAAGAAGGATGTCACCTTCTATTTCGACGGCCATCTGGAATTCCTGACCCTTTTCAAGTTCGATGCGAGGATCGTCTACTGCTCCAGGAAAATTTCCGTGCATGCGGTAATTGAGTACTGGGGGATCCGGGTGTTCGTTCTCCTGGACGCAGATTATTCGAATCTGATTTCGAAAGACGCCTCCTTGACGGTGAAGCTGCAGCTCGACACCGCGGAGCTTACGAGCAAACTCGACGCGGTGACCAAGGCTCTCGACGAGGCCATCCAGAAACTCAAGACCACCATGTCGAGCGCCCAGGGCTCGTTGGATTCCGCGCAGCGCAATGTCGACCAGTTGCGTGGGCAGATCACCCACATGGACGATCTGATCCGGTCCTGTCGCAAGGCGATCGGTGACGCCCACTGGTGGAAGAAGGCCTTCGTGGCCATCGCCAAGGGTGCGGAGATCGGACTCTACGAGGCCACCAAAGCCGGAATCTGGACCGCCATCGGAATCGCGACCGCCGCCCTGCAGGTGGCAAAGCTCGCGGTGGCCGCCTTCGGCAACTTGAGCGTGGGGCTGTTGCAACTGGTCAATGCCACCATCCGAGCCGCCACGTCCCTCCTGTTCCTGCGAAGTGCCGAGATTTCCGCCGACATCTCGGCCCAATCGAAGGAATTCAGAGCAACCATCAATTTTGTGGCGCTGGGCCAGGAGTACAGCTTCGTTACAAAGGTCGATCTGAATATTTTGAAGGATGGCCTGATCGAACACCTTTCCGAGACTCTTAAGGCGTTCTTGAAGATCCCGATGGAGAACGTATCCAATGGCAAGCCGGCGGGGCCAGGAGGTGGTTCCAATTCGCTCCTTGCGATGTCCATGCTTTCCACGGAGATGAATGATTCTCAAGATGCGCCATCGGAGGAGATTCCCGACATTTACGAAGCCTCCACGGAGGTTTCCCGCCTGTCGAGCATTCTTCTTTACATGCAAACCCGCTACCGGGAGGAGTTTGGTGAGGATCTCGCCGAATTCTCCAGCATGAACACAGCCTTCGCGACGGCACTGAACGTGTCGGGGAATGCCATGGCAACAGCGAGTCAGGCCTCTGATTCCCAGGCCTTCAAGGATCTGGCGAAATTCGTCGGTGAACAGGACATGGGCAGTCTGGATTCGCCGTCACGGGAGACGCTCGAGAGCGCTGTGAACGACCTGAACGATTCGATCCGCAAGCATGCTGCCACGAAGGCAGCCATCGACGCGACGGAAACCGTCAAATCCCAATGGGCCGCGCGCCCCGCGGCTCCGTCGCCAAAGCAATCGGAGGAGGGAACTACCTCCGAGGAGATCGATGGAAAAATGGCGGACTTCCTGGAGGAACTGGAACGGGAAATCCACGAAAAGTATCCGAGTGTTTTCAGGGAGACTGGATACATCGATCTATCCCAGGAGCAGAATCTGAGAGGCTACTTCCGCGCAGCAAAAGACCAGACCCGGCCAGACCTCGAGGTGATGGACGCCATGCGCTGGGACTCCACATTGCGGACAGCGGCACCTGGTTACCGAGCAAGGTTGTAGTGTAGCCAAAACGAGTTCTAATCCGTCCTCCCGCACCAGTTTCTGTCGCCAACACAGCCCAACCGCCCGAAACCCCGAGCCCCTCTCCCTGGGGGGAGAGGGAGAGGGTGAGGGCGAGCTCCGCGCCGCCCTCGCCTCCACGCCCGAACCCAGCCACCTCCGCCACCCCAGGGCCACCGATACCGCCTCGCCCATCCTCTCCTCCCACGGCTGCCACCTCCGCCCACCCAGCCCACCCGCCCGAAACTCCGAGCCCCTCTCCCTGGGGGGAGAGGGAGAGGGTGAGGGCGAGCTCCGCGCCGCCCTCGCCTCCACGCTCGAACCCAGCCACCTCCGCCACCCCAAGGCCACCACTCTCACCAGCCTTCCTATCCCTCCACGTCAGTTTCTGTTGCCAACCCAGCCCACCCGCCCGAAACTCCGAGCCCCTCTCCCTGGGGGGAGAGGGAGAGGGTGAGGGCGAGCTCCGCGCCGCCCTCGCCTCCACGCCCGAACCCAGCCACCTCCGCCACCCCAAGGCCACCGATACCGCCTCGCCCATCCTCTCCTCCCACGGCCGCCACCTCCGCCCACCCAGCCCACCCACCCGAAACCCCTCCTCCTCCTCCTCTTGTTGCGACCCGGAATTACGTAGACTTCGGACTCCTCCTCAATGGCTGTGACCCACACGCTGCACAACAGGACCATCCCGTGATCGTTTCCGCGATACTGACCCTCAACCTCCTGCTGGGAGCCAAGCCATCGACTCCCGTCGAGGAAGCGCGCCCCGTCCTGGTGCTCTACGAAACGAACGCGCTCACGTTCTATCCCTTTTCCGAATCACCCGCCTTCGCGCTGTACGACAATGGCGAGGTCATCTTCACCCGCAAGGATCCGCAGGGTCACGGCATCAAGTACTTCCACGAAAAGCTCCAGAAAGAGGAATTCTTCGATTTCATTCGCAAGACGGAATTTGACACGATCCTGGACGAGAGCGGAGAGAACAAGTCGTTCTCGGAAGACACCGATCAACCGGACAACTACGTCTATCGGTTCTCCTCCAAGAACGTCTGGTTCTACCGGTACTACGGCGACCTCCGCTCCACAGGAAGTCCGGCCAGGAAGCGGGCTCCCCAACGACTGATCCAGTTGTTCGATCGTCTGGCCCAATACGCCCCCTTGCGCGGACTGCAGGAGTGGATTCCGGACCAGTATGAACTGATCGCCCAGTGCAACGAGGCCAAAGGGAAAACTGCTCCCTGGCCGAAGAACCTGCCCGATCTGAAGAGCCCCACCACCAAGAAGATGGACGAGACCATCGCGAGTCTGTTCCTGACCAAAGACCAATACCAGGCCTACCAGGCTGCGGAAGCGACGCGCCCGGATGGACTCAAATTCCGGATCAGCGGACGCTCCTGCTTCCTGGTGACCCGGATCCCCTTTCCCCTCGAAAACCTCTGGATGGGCCTGCCACCGCACTGACTCGCAACCACCCCGCTCCGTTTACCTTTTTCCGGAAATGCCCTCCTTCACGACTCCACCATCGCTGCCACTGACCCTTCCTCTGCGCGACTCGGCTTGGTGTCCTTTTCGGCGAGCTGGCGCGAATCTGCCAGGACCTGCGTCGCGAAAGCCAACGAACCTCATGAACCATCCAGATTCCAAAAATTCCCTGCGAAGAGCGCTCTTGGTTTTTGTCGCGGGTCTCGCTCTGGCAACGCACCAAGCCCAGGCCAAGATGAAGGCGCGCACAACCCATCCGCCCAAGGGGATGAGTTTCTTCCAGGACGATCGCGACAGTGTGGTCTACCCCACGGTGAAGGTCCAGCAACAAACCTGGATGGCGAAGAACCTGGTCGTCTCCACCAAAGGCTCGTGGTGCTACGGAGGCTCCTCATCCATGTGCGCACGGTTTGGACGTCTCTACACCTGGGAGGCCGCCCGGAACGCGTGCCCCTCCGGATGGCACCTCCCTTCTGACCAAGAGTGGTCCATCCTGGAAAACAGCTTGGGAGACTCTTCAGAACCGGACAAGGGAAAATGCCTGAAAGCCACCTCGTGGGGCGGACTCGACGAGGTGAATTTCCGTGCCATGGCCGCAGGGTTCCGCCAGGCCAACGGGAACTTCGCGAACCTGAACACGAGCGCCTACTTCTGGACCGCCTCCGACACCGGCCCCCAAGCCTGGTCCCGACACCTAGGCACCAACACCCCCGCCAACCTCCGCTTCGCCCACTCAAAGAACGCCGCCATGAGCGTGCGCTGCCTCCAAGACTAATCGATCACCACGCCCACCCAGCCCCACCGCTCCAACCACCCCGTCTCTCCTCCCGCACCAATTTCTGTCACTCACCCCCGCCCACCCGCCCGAACCACCGAACCCCTCTCCCTGGGGGGAGAGGGAGAGGGTGAGGGCGAGCTCCGCGCCGCCCTCGCCCTCGTCCTCCCACGCCCGCCACCTCCGCCATCCCCAGGGCCACCGTTCCATTGCCGCCAACCTCACCCTCCCAGATTACGTTTGACTCGTGCGCAACCAGGCAGCCTTCCCCAAAACCCTGACAACGCCCCAACCGCCCACGTCTTTCCCGCCAGCGCGTGAGGAGTGCGAAGTTCTCATGGCCTTCGAGCCTCCCACCCCCGAGCTCCTGAAGCAACGCGCCCGTGCCCTTCGCGCAAAGTCCACGGATCCCGAATCCTTGCTCTGGAACCTCTTGCGCAACCGCCAACTTGGTGTCAAATTCCGTCGGCAGCATCCGTTCCCTCCGTACATCCTGGACTTCTACTGCGTGGAAAGCCTGATCTGCATCGAAGCCGACGGAAGCCAGCACTACACCCTGGAAGGCCGCATGCGGGACGCGATCAGGACCGCCTACCTGGAAGAGCGTTGGATCCGCGTGGTCCGTTTCACCAACCAGGAAGTCTTGCAAGAAACGGAAGCCGTGATCGCAGCCATCTGGGATGTCGTTCACCCCCGTTCGGATAAAGTTCCCGTCATCGTCGCCCAGCCCAGTTCCTCCTCAACCCGGCCCCTGACCACGGCACAGGATGCCTAGCTTTACCGTCTCCACCGTTTTGTCCTTTCCCTGAATCCTGCAAAGAGGAAAACCCACGATGCCCCCGAACCTCAAACAATCAGATCCCGCATGGGTGGAACTTTCGACATGGTTTGAAGCGGGTCCCGGTCGGCCTGCCTGGCTTCGTGTCCTGGGGGTCGTGTTCTGCTGGGCACTGGCCAAGGACGGCGTTTTGGTCGCGGGAATCCTTGCGGGCCTGTCTCCGAACCCGACTAGGCATGTCAATTGGGTTCCTCAACTTTGGATCTGGTCGCTTGCAACAGGACTCTGTCTCCTCGCATCGCTGGCCGCAGGCAGGGTGCTTTCGAAAACCATGGGGCGCTGGAGCGCTGCAGGCTTGAGTTCTCTCCTGTTTGCCTCAGGAGAGAGTGTTTTGTTTGCCACGTTCAATCATACCTGGACCGTTCCCGGCTTTTTGTTCACCAGTGGGGCGTTCGTGGGGATGATCTTTTTCCTGGCTCTGGTCTTCGGGCTATGGCGGGTTCCCCTTCCCCGGGTGGTGTCCATCGGCTTGGGCATCATGGGGATGCGACTGATCCGGTTAGGATTTGGTGGTTTGAATGATTTGCTGGAAAGGTCCGCGTTGCGTTTCGAGAAATATTTGACATTCAAGGTTTCCTGCATCGTTGTGGGAGCCATCCTATTTGCCGTCTTGCTCCTGGCCATTGATCGACTTTTCCGATCCCGTCGCTCCCACCCTCTCCCACTTCCCTGAGAAGGCCACTGCCTACCCATCCCGGCAGCCCTCCTCCCCTCCAATGCCAGAAAATGTCACCAAACCCAGCCATTCTATCAATGTTTCTTCGACGCCTACAGCCAGGGGCGGAAGCCTGCCTTCGCCTCCCTTCCCGGTTCGGAAATCTGAGGACAAAAAATGGCTGGTCCGTTCATCAACGACATTGCCTGTGTTTGCGAAAACGGAGGGTCCTTCCGAACCTACGGCCAATATGGATCGTATGGATCCCTGTGCACATCGTGTGGGGCGCAAGGTCCCGTCACGAGCTTGATGTCGATCCTTCCCCGGGACCATTCCAAGGCGAAGATCAGCGTGGATCAATCGCCTGGCGACGAGGTGGTGGGACCGGTCGCGGCCTACCAGGAATGGATCATGGAACGGGCCGGCGCCGGGCATCGGGTGTGGATTGATTCCTGCGCCTGCGATCGATGCGGAGGATCGATTTCAGTGGAGGTCGTCGATCAGTTGGTCACGGAACGCTGTCGGTCCTGTCAGCAAGAAGTCCGGTACGTCTCGACAATTCCCTTGCCGTATAGGGTCCACAAGGAGCCGCGCCACTACAGGATTCCCGACCCTCCTCCCGCACCAGCAATTGACTCCCACCCAGCATCTGCGCCCGAACTCCGAGTCCCTCTCCCTGGGGGGAGAGGGGGAGGGTGAGGGCGAGCTCCCGCGCCGCCCTCGCCTCCGTGCCCGAACCCCGCCACATCCGCCAACCCAGGTCCACCGATTCCCCCTCGCCCGCTTTCTCCTCCCACCCTCGCCATCATCACCCACCCAGCCCATCCGCCCGAACCTCCCAACCCAGGGCCAAATTTCCCTGTGGTGGATTTCAGGAGCGACGGCGATTTATCTTTTGTCATCCCCAAAGCCCCACCCCCGAATTCGGGAGAGCCGATGAACCGAATCCCTCGCCTGTCTTACTTCGCCCTCGCCTTGTTCCTTTCGTCGCTTGTCCATGGCGCTCCCGTGCCAGGCCCGACAGCCTCGAAGCTCTCTTCCGAAGCGTTGTTGGATCTGGGTAAAAAGTTGAACGAAGCCATCCGGAAGCACCAGCCCAAACGGGTCGCGTACCTGCTGAAGAAGGGGGCAAGCCCCGATGCGGTCGGCGATTTCCATGCGCCCTTGCAGATGGCGGTTTCCCGCGGGGACACGGCCATTTTCCGTCAGCTTCTGGAGGCGGGTGCCTCCCCTCGGATCCTGGTTCGGGACATGGGGTACTTCTCGGTTATTTTCCCCGAATTCGAAAACCAGTACGGGGATTCGATTCCGCTTCTGTTCGAGGCCGCGCGCCAACCGAACCCGACATTCACCAAAATCCTTTTGGAGCGCGGCGCCGACCCGAAAATGGTCAGGAATGGATGGAGCCCGGCGTTCGTGGCGGCGAAATTCGACAACTTGGCCGTGTTCCGTGCGATCGTCGATTCTCTCGGGGATATGCAGAGCGCCGAGTTCCGGAGGATCGCCGACGACGCCTCTCTTCATGGCGCCTTCTCGGTGCTTGACGACCTCAATAGGCGGGGTGTCCCTTCGAATCCCGACAATTTGTGCAGGGGACTGTTCGACGCCATCCGCAAGCGCGACACAACCAATGCTTTGGCCTTCCTGGATCGAGGTGCTCCTGTGCATCCGAAGGATCCCCTCGGCGATTCGCCACTGCTGCAGGCCATCGGTGCGGGTTCCCGGAAACTGTTTGATCGGCTGTTGGACCAGGGAGCCGATGTCCATGCGAAGGATGGCGATGGCGATTCACCGATCCTATTGGCGGCCAAGAAGTCCGATTCCACCTGGCTCAAGCGGTTGTTGGACAAGGGAGCGGATCCCCATGCGACAAATTTCGACGGGCGCAACGCCATGTACGAAGCCTCGTTGGAGAATTTGCCGATCCTTCTCTCGCGCAAGACCAACCTTGATCACGTCGACAGTCTAGGCGTTTCTCCGTTGATGCATGCTTGCAAGCGTGGGCGCTGGCGCGAGGCCGAATGGATGATCCAAGCGGGAGCGGATGTCGGAAAGATTTCGTCCAGGGGTGAATCGGCTCTGTCCTATGCCGTCGCGAGCCAACGTCGGGATGTGATCCGGCAGATCCTGGACCGCGGAGGGAGCTTGAACGCGGTCCCACCCAAGGGCACCACCATCCTGCAGGAGGCCATCGCCAGAGGAAACGTCGCTGACCTCCAACAAATCAAAAGGCTCCTGGATCTTGGTGCGGATCCGTCGCTTCCGGATGCTTCCCGTCGCACGCCGGCGGAGCTTGCCGCCGAGCAAGGCAAGTGGGATGCGCTTGCCTTGCTGGTCCGCCATGGCGCCAACGCGAAGATCAAGCCCTATTCGGCAAAACTTGTCGCCGTCGCCTTGCAGCAGGACGACGACTCGCTCCTGGCGATTTTGGCCAACAAGGGTTGCGATTTCGATGCGCCCGATACCATGAACCCCGAGAGCCTCGAACCGGTTCAAACGTCGACCATCTACTCCGATGAGCCCGCCTTGATCCAGGCGATCTGGAAACACCGCGCCGTGCATGTGGCCAAGCTTCTGCGACATGGCGCCGATCCCAATGCGAAGGATCTCTCGGGCGTCCCGGCGTTGCTTTTGGCTGTAAAGTTCTACCAACCCGAGATCGTCCGGTTGCTGCTGGCAGCCGGGGTGGATGTGTCCAGGAAAGATCCCGACCGCAACGGAATCGAGCAATACCTCACGAAACTCCACCCCTATCCCCAGATGGCCAAACTTTTCTCAGGCAAGGTGGGCAAATGATGCGGAGCTTCCTGTTGATTCTGATGATGGCCTTCCCGGCGTCATCCCAAGAACTTTGGGATCTCCTCCAGGCCAGGGAGTTCGAACTCGCCGGAACGCTCCTGGATAGGGGTGTCTACATCGACTCCAAGCGGGATGGCTTGAGCGCGATCCATTTGGCGGCGGATGCCGGTGACCTGGAGGCGGTGAAGTTCCTGATCGATCATGGCTCGGATGTGGATGATTTCAATTTCGGGAGAATCACTCCGCTGATGATCGCCGCCACCCGAGGCGACTTGGCGATGGTCGAACTTCTGGTCGACCAGGGTGCTTCGATGGAGGCGATCTCTGGGACCTACCTCACACCTCTGATGTACGCGATGCTGAATCATCACGACGCGGTGGTGGATCTGATGCTGAAAAAACAAGCCGACCCTCTGTTCGAGCCGGAAGAGAACGGGGAAGATCCAAGGATCGGCAACGCCCTGTTCCTGACGGTGCTCGTTCGGGACACCGCAAATTTCCGAAGGCTCTACACTCTGCATCCCGATCCGAACCTTCGACTCCGTGATGGAAAGACCTTGCTGATGGCTGCTGCCGAGGCAAAATCCTTCTGGTTCGTCCAGCGGCTCTTGTCGATGCAAGCCGACATTTCCGCACTCGACAGGGAGGGAAATTCCGCGTTGCACCATGCTTGCAAGGCCGGAGCGGACTCGAGCGTCTTGGATCTGCTGTTGCGCAACGGTGCCGACCCGGATGGAAAAAATGCAAGCCTGACGACACCGCTACATTTGGCAGTGGACTCGGGGAATGCCGCCAACGTGCGGGTCCTGCTGCGCGGGAAGATCGATGTCGACCGCCCGTACCCTTCCGGAGACACCCCTTTCAGACGGGCAGTGGAAAGGGGCCTCGGAGAGATCGCTCTTTTGCTGATGGACAAGGGCGCCAAACCGGTTTTTCCCACCATGGGCCCCGACGATCCCAGTCTGGTGGTTCCCGCCACGAGCCCGCTGTTCGCCAAACTGGCGATCGCCTCCGGGGCGGATGTGAATGGGAAGGTATACCCGAAACTCGACAGTGAGAAGTACCCCTACGAGCGGATCCTGACCATTGCCGCCAGCCAGGGCTGGAACGACGTCATCGAATTGGCCTTGGAAAAGGGTGCGGATCCCAACCTGACCAACAGCGAGCGCAAGAGTCCAATCCAGTGCGCGTTGAACAATCGCAAGCTCGACGCATTCCAGCTGCTTCTACAGCGTGGAGCCAAGCCGGACACCGGACTGATGGGGGGACATCTGCATAATGCGGTGGAATTCGGATTGTTTTCAGGTGGATTCAGAATCCTGCTGGGTAGTGGTGTCGATGTCAATTACCGGGACCTGTACGGTCGGACTGCACTGATGTACGCCGCAATGGGCAGCCAAGTGGGGAGCATGGATGTTCTCCTGCAATCGAATGCCGACCCGACTCTTCGCGATGCGGACGGAAGATCCGCTCTTCACGATGCGATCGCAAGCAGATGCTTCGAATGTGCCAAGCTGCTGGTGGAAAACGGCGCGTCCGTGCGCGATCCCTTTTCAGAAGGTCAATCGTTGGTTTCCTCGGCGGTGAGGGTCAGCGACACTCTGATGGTCGATTGGCTACAGGCCAAGGGAGCACCTGTGGTCCTCGAAAACGGCGACTACGAGACTGTGTTCGGTTGGTTTGGCACGGAGACGTACGCCAGGTACGTGGTCCGGAGAATCCCCAAAATCGATCTGGACAAGGCGTTGTTGAATGCCGCCACATTCACCAACATTGGCATGGTTCGCTTTTTGATCAGCAAGGGCGCCAACCCAAATGCCCGTGACGAAATCGGCCAGACCCCGTTGATCATCAGCTGCAACCGTTCCGGAAGTAGGGAGGTACGCGAGTTTCTGTTGCGCAAGGGTGCCAATCCCAAACTGCGCGACCATTCGGGAAAGACCTCCGCCGACCATTGCCGATCCTCACGGGACAAGGGCAAGTAGAGCCCCTGTTCTTTTCCCTCCGACCCCAGAAATTGTCACTCTCGCCCAACCGCCCGAAACCCCGATCCCCTCTCCCTGGGGGGAGAGGGAGAGGGTGAGGGCGAGCTCCCTGCGCCACCCCTTCCTCTCCGCCAACATCCGCCACCTCCGCCACCCCAGGGCTATCGTTCCCACCACCCCTCCTTCCCTCCCACCCCAGAAATTGTCATTCCCGCCCCGCCCCCGCCATGGTTGGAAACGCCCAAAGGGGTGAGTACGTTTTGCATTCCGCTTGTCCTGGAATTTTCCCTCATCTGGGATTCTCCACCAGGATCCTTCCCAGTCTTCACGCTGGCTACGCCCGCGTTCCCTGAAGCCACCCGTCCCCACCGAAGCATTCGAGGAGTAGGAAAATGTCGGTCCTGAAACCTGGTGCCAACGCCAATCTTTCGCCGTGGAAGTTCGCGCTCTCCATCTCCTACGGATCCATTCCCGATGTGGATATCGATGTCTCCGCATTCCTTCTCACCGAAAAAGGGAAGGTTCGTGGCGATGGAGACATGTGTTTCTACGGACAGCCCCAGGTCGGGTCGGGTGCAGTCAGCTTGAATCCCGCCTCCGGCTTAAAAACGAAGACGGAGTTTTCGATGGACCTGGCCAAAGTGGACCGATCCATCGAGAAGATCGTGCTGGTGATGACCATTCACGAGAACCGGGCGGTCATGGGCAAGCTTTCCGAAATCGCGATCGACGTTCCCGAATGCGGAGGGCTTCGCGGCGAGATTTCCTGTACGGGGATGACAGAAACTGCTCTCATCCTGGCGGAGATCTATCGCCGTGGGGAAGATTGGAAGCTGAGGGTGGTGGGGCAGGGCTTCGAGAATGGCTTGTCGGCCATCGCTACGCACTTTGGAGTGGACATCGCTTCACCGGCACAAGCCTCTCCGACTCCAACCAAAGCCCCCGTTCCTGTTGGCGAAAAACCGGCGGGTGTGGCGCCGATCGATTTGAAGAGCATCTGCCTCACCAAACAAGGAGAAAGCTCGAAGATCCCGTTGAAGAAAGGGGGGCGTGACCCGATCCGTGTCAAGGCGACCTGGATCGACAACGGGGATGGGCAGTCGGACAACGATGACCTCGATCTGCGCGCCGGGATTCTGATGCCCAACGGCAAGATGCACTGGCTGGCCTCGACCCATCCAGGGGCGTTGGACAAAGCTCCCTTCGCTCGTCACCTCGGGGACGTCCAAAACGTGTCCAGGAATGCGCCGGGGACGGAGATCATCGAGCTCAACCCCGAAATATCCAAGCGCCTTGGTGGGCCGGTGGGGTTGGTGTTCTCCGTCTACAGTGCGATTTCCAACGGACCGGTCTCCATCGCCTCGCTCCATCCTGCCATGTCCATCGAGCATGATGGGACGGTGGTGGAATGCAAGTACGAATTCCCGGATGGCCAGGACGCGGAGGGTGTCTACACATACGTGATCGGGACCGTCGACATCGACGACGCGGCCA
Source organism: Fibrobacterota bacterium (assembly GCA_016699655.1). Classification (GTDB taxonomy): domain Bacteria; phylum Fibrobacterota; class Fibrobacteria; order UBA5070; family UBA5070; genus UBA5070. The sequence goes on along the minus strand of CP064986.1, from coordinate 4,712,823 downwards.
TTACGGTCCGGCTGTCCGGTCTCACTTCGCCTCCCGAAAGCGAGAACACCCCGTGGATCGTTCGGAAAGGGGGCCTTCTGGCGGTCAGCTTCGATGGCGTTCCCGTTTTCAAGGAGGGGCGCACCATCCTGGCAAGATGGTTCGGCGGTGGACAAAAGCGCTACGAAAACGCCTGATCCTGGCGCCGCTCTTGTGGAGCTGTTGCTCGTGATTGGTTCACTTTGGTTGGCCTCATCGGCATACGGGAATCCGTGGAGCATAGGTGGGGTGTGAGGTGGCCGGATACGGAGCCTGCTGGACTAAGTTTCCAGTGAGAGCTCTTCGTTCGACGTCTCTCCCCTATAGTCCAATGGAACCAAGATGGCCTTCGCATGTCCCTCCGCCTTGAGCGCACGGTCTTTCTTTCGCATCGCCGGAGGTTTTCGCCGGGGATTGGCCAGATGCCTTTTCGCTGCCGCCCTGGCGAGCGCGCAGACCATTCCCTTCTCCGAAACCCATGGTGCCCGCATCATCGGGCGCACCGAATCCACGCCGGATGGACAGGTGCTGAATTGGTCGGGAACGGCGTTGGAAGTGGGATTTACGGGAAACCAGGTCCGGATCCGCTTCGGGTATGATCGCGCCATCTTCCAGGCCAGCCTGGACGGCGTTCCCCTCCGGGATCTGGTGCTGGTTCGCAACGGATATTGGTGGAACCAGCTTCTGGATACATCGGTGACGTTTTCTGTCGCGGGATCTCCCTCCTCCAACCATCTTCTGCGGCTGACCAAGCGATCGGCGGCGTTCCGAAACAATGCCACCGACCCCGCCGGGCTCGCGACCGTCCGCGAGATCATCGGGACTGCCGGGTCATTGCCGCCGCGCAGGCCCCGTCGCATCGAGTTTCTTGGGAATTCCGCCACCGCCGGAGTGGGAGTGCGGGACAGCGCGAGTCTTTCCACCACCAAGGACGTCCCTCTGACCATCCACAACGATGATTTCCAGGACGCTTCGTCGGGACTTGTCGCCGAGTTCTTCGGTGCCGAAGTCCACGTGGTGGCCGTGGGCGGTCGCGGGCTCTGGCGGAACGTGCCGGGGTGCGGAACCGAGAACATGGCCCAGACCTACCGGTTCAACACCCTGCGCCTACCCTCCACGAACTGGGATTTCACCCGATGGCGACCGGACCTGGTCGTGGTGGAGCTGGGTTCGAACGATTTCGGGGCGAGCAACACCGTGGAAATCGACACGGTGGCCTGGAAGGCCCGCTGGATCGATCTTCTGGACGGAATCCACCAGGCCTACGGGGATGTCGCCGTGTTGCTGGTGAACGGGCCCAACGCCAACGACCATTATCCGGTGCGTCCCAACAAAACGCCGATCGCGACGCGCACCATCCTGAGGAACGTCCTGCAGAGGGTCGTGGCCTGGGCCGGTTCGCACGGGTTCTCCCACGCCCGCTACGTGGAGCTTTCCGAAATCCAACCGACCGGTTGGGGTGCGGGTTGGCACTCGAACACGGTCCAGTCCCGTCGCAACGCCTACGAGCTGGAAGAGGCCATCGCCCAGCTGATGCGATGGGAAACCCCCACTTCCCTTGCGGGACGGATCTTGTCCGAGAATGGAGCTCCCGTGCCGCGGGCCAGGGTGGACTTCCTCTCCCTGGACGGGACGCCGGTGCGCCGGGCGACGACCGACGACCAAGGGGAGTATCTCCTGGATACGGCCTTTGGGCATGCCGCCCTCCGGGTGGGCGCCCCGGGCCACCGCGATACCCTGGTGTCCGCCGGTTCGCGACGGGAAATCCGCCTGCGACGCGGCTCCACCCCTCCCAGGGCGCTGCGGATCCACGACACGGACTTCGTCGAGGAGTGGACCATGCCCCTTGGCGCCGTGGCGCGGTTTCCCGCAACGCTCAAGGGAATCGCGGTGGTGACCAACGTCTGGACCGGAACATCATCCACCGTGCGCAACATGCTGGCCCTCTTCGATTCGAACGATGTACGGAAATTGTCGGAACGCGGGGCGAACGTCTTCACCTTCTACCTGGACTGGAACTGGTTCGGTCGCGATGCGGATTCCTCCATGGCCTGGGCGCGGATGGACAGTCTCTGCACCTGGGCATCGCGCCACGGAATGCGTTGGATCCCCAGTCTGGTGGTCTACCCCAACGGAGTCCCGCGAGGCGGACCGGGGTTCTTCTCCGACCAGGCAGCGATCGCCAGGACAGTGGGGTTCTGGTCGCGCTTGGCCCGCAGATTCCAGGGGCGAGCGGAAATCGCCGGATTCGACATCCTGAACGAACCTCGACCCACGGATGATTGGAACGATTCCCTTCGGCTCGACACACTGGTCGATTCCATCGAAAGCCTGGTCGGCCGGGCGGTCCGGAAACAGGATTCCTCCCGGATCCTTTTCCTGGAGCCCCAGATGTGGTCCGATGCGGGCCAGTTGAAGTCCAGCCTGCCCGGACCGGTCGCCTACATCTCCCATTTCTACCAGCCGCTGCCCTTCACGGCGCAGGGGTTCGGCTGGATTTCCAATGGCGGATATCCGACCAAGATCCCTTATCCCAACACCAGTCTCACCTACTGGGCGCCCACGGTGGGGCGGTATGATACGGCCTTCGCCGTCACCGGTTCGTGGTCCCGGAAAACCATGGCGATCCCCATTCCCCCCGGGGTGGATTGGGCCTTTCCCTGGATGGGAAATCCCAACACGAGTGTGGAACTCCAGGTGGATTCGGTAATGTTCCGGAGGCCCCCTCGCTTCCACTACCAGGGTTGGGTTCCCGTCTGGAACGGCGGATTCCAAGGCGTTTCCATCGGTGGGCTCCCGCTGGTGCCTGCGGGTTGGAGCGTCGAGGGAGGGGCTTTCCGGGAAGGGGAATCGGAAAGCGGAAAAAACCAGGTGGTGCGTCTGGCAAAAAAGACGGGTCCCAAGATCGGCAGGATCCTGGCAGGAGACGGCGATGCCCCCGCGACGCGGTCGGCCATTCGGGTGTCGGGATGGGATACCTTGCGGGTGTCGTACCTTGCCAGGATCCGTCCAAGCATCGCCAAGGGATTGGCCAGACAGCCGAGGGTTTCCAGCGGAGTCCGCTTCGCCAAGGATCTGGCAAGAACCTATGACAGGGACAGTCTCGCCAAGGATCTGGCGACGGCGGTCCTGTCCAAACGCAATCGCTTTCGCGCACCCGTCCTGGTGGGGGAATTCGCGCCATCTCGATTGGGACCGACAGAATCCGATACCACCTATCTTCGGGACATGATCGATCTCCTGGCGAGGGGATCGGTCAGTTGGACCTTCTACCACTACCGCGAAATCGTCGATGTTTCGGGATCGGTCGAGTCGACCTGGCCTTTGGGTTGGTTCAACGATGCCTGCTGGAAGGGGGCGCCCACCTGGCCAAGTTGTACCGTCGAGGATCCCACGATCGGACGCATCCTCCAGGACGCCTGGAACGCGAGGTAGTCCCATTCCAGGGCCACCGCTCCCACCAGCCTTCCCTCTCCTCTCACCCCAGAAATTGTCACCCACCCAGCCCACCCGCCTGAATCCCCGAGCCCCTCTCCCTGGGGGGAGAGGGAGAGGGTGAGGGCGAGCTCCGCGCCGCCCTCGCCTCCACAGCCGAACCCCGCCACCTCCGCCACCCCAGGGCTATCGTTCCCACCACCCCTCCTTCCCTCCCACCCCAGAAATTGTCATTCCCGCCCCGCCCCCGCCATGGTTGGAAACGCCCAAAGGGGTGAGTACGTTTTGCATTCCGCTTGTCCTGGAATTTTCCCTCATCTGGGATTCTCCACCAGGATCCTTCCCAGTCTTCACGCTGGCTACGCCCGCGTTCCCTGAAGCCACCCATCCCCACCGAAGCATTCGAGGAGTAGGAAAATGTCGGTCCTGAAACCTGGTGCCAACGCCAATCTTTCGCCGTGGAAGTTCGCGCTCTCCATCTCCTACGGATCCATTCCCGATGTGGATATCGATGTCTCCGCCTTCCTTCTCACCGAAAAAGGGAAGGTTCGTGGCGATGGAGACATGTGTTTCTACGGACAGCCCCAGGTCGGGTCGGGTGCCGTCATCTTGAATCCCGCCTCCGGCTCAAAAACGAAGACGGAGTTTTCGATGGACCTAGCCAAAGTGGACCGATCCATCGAGAAGATCGTGCTGGTGATGACCATTCACGAGAACCGGGCGGTCATGGGCAAGCTTTCCGAAATCGCGATCGACGTTCCCGAATGCGGAGGGCTTCGCGGCGAGATTTCCTGTACGGGGATGACAGAAACTGCTCTCATCCTGGCGGAGATCTATCGCCGTGGGGAAGATTGGAAGCTGAGGGTGGTGGGGCAGGGCTTCGAGAATGGCTTGTCGGCCATCGCTACGCACTTTGGAGTGGACATCGCTTCACCGGCACAAGCCTCTCCGACTCCAACCAAAGCCCCCGTTCCTGAGGTGGGAAAACAACCGGAGTTGGTCCCGATCAATCTGAAGCACATCTGCCTCACCAAACAAGGAGAAAGTTCGAAGATCCCGTTGAAGAAAGGGGGGAGTGACCCGATCCGCGTCAAGGCGACCTGGATCGACAACGGGGATGGGCGATCGGACAACGATGACCTCGATCTGCGCGCCGGGATTCTGATGCCCAACGGCAAGATGCACTGGCTGGCTTCTTCGCATCCAGGCGCGTTGGACAAGGCTCCCTTCGCGCGGCATCTCGGGGACGTCCAAAACGTGTCCAGGAATGCGCCTGGGACGGAGATCATCGAGCTCAACCCCGAAATATCCAAGCGCCTTGGTGGGCCGGTCGGATTTGTGTTCTCCGTCTACAGTGCGATTTCCAACGGAGATGTCTCCATCGCCTCGCTCCATCCTGCCATGTCCATCGAGCATGATGGGACGGTGGTGGAATGCAAGTACGAATTCCCGGATGGCCAGGACGCGGAGGGTGTCTACACGTACGTGATCGGGACCGTCGACATCGACGACGCGGCAATTACGGTCCGGCTGTCCGGTCTCACTTCGCCTCCCGAAAGCGAGAACACCCCGTGGATCGTTCGGAAAGGGGGCCTTCTGGCGGTCAGCTTCGATGGTGTTCCCGTTTTCAAGGAGGGACGCGGTCTCCTGGGAAGATTGTTCGGCGGTGGGCAAAAGAGCTACGCGAACGCCTGATCCTGGCGAGACGAGTCGTGCGCTCGCTTGGATTCCACTTTCCAGGCAAGCTCATCGTCAATTACTGTCCATCCTCCATCTGAAGGCTCGGAAAACTGTGGAGTCCTCGCTTGGCGAGGAAGTGGTGGGGCCTATTTCGGCATTGAAGGATCGGATCATGGAATGGGCCGGCTCTGGACACCGGGTATGGATCGATAACTGCCACTGCGAGCGGATCTGAACCGGTGTGCGGGATGTCTTCCCCCCTCGACAACCCGTTCCTCAAGGTTTCCTGCGCTGGATGTTTGCCGCGATTTTAAATTCAAGGATTATCCCAGCTTTGGAGGGGCGATCCTGATCAAAGGATTCTCCTGAGCTCTCCGATCAGTGTGTGCAATGGAATGGAGTTCTTTGATGGTGCGCAACTTCGCACGTTTGTTCGACCTGTCCTTCGGCAGGTCCGGAGCATCGCCGTCAGGAAAGTCCGTGGTTCTCCAGCCGAATGCCGCGGTAGGTCCTTCCTCTCGTGCGATTGTGCCGGGGGTGATCGGATTGCTCTGTACCGGTACCCTCCTTGCCTTCACGCCGCCACCTCCTTCCGATCTCGTGGCCATCGGTGGCCAATGGATCCAGGATACGCCCGTGCAGAAGATCTCCGCCGGGAGTGACTTCATCGTTGCGCAAAAAACAGACGGTTCACTGGTCGCTTGGGGAGGCAATCGCCTGGGGGCAACTGTGGTTCCCAGCGAACTCACGGACGTGATTGCCTTCGCCTCCGGTGGGGACCATACGGTGGCCCTCAGGAAGGATGGCACCGTGTTCTCTTGGGGAGAAAATCCCATCTCAGGCGGTTCAACAATAAGTGAGCCACGGATCACACAGGCCGTTGCCGTGGCCGCAGGGGGCAATCACTCCGTTGCGCTCTTGCGGGATAGCACAGTCGTCGCATGGGGCGATAACTATAGGAAGCAGTCGGCTGTACCCGACGTCTCGAAAGTCATTGCCATCACCGCTGGATGGTTTCATAGCGTGGCTCTTAGGGTGGATGGCACGGTGGTGGCCTGGGGCGAGAATAGCCAAGCCCAGTGCGCGGTGCCACGCGATCTCCCACCAATCACAGCCATCGCGGCAGGTGGCAATCTCACTCTTGCGCTCAAAGCGGACAGTACCGTGGCCTCGTGGGGGAACATAGTGAAAGCCCCAACGAATTTACGGGGTGTGGTGGCGATCTCCGCAGGATCGGCTCACGGGCTCGCTTTGAAAGCGGACGGTACGGTGGTGGCCTGGGGTGGAAATACATACGGGCAGGCGAACGTGCCCAAAGGATTGGAAAAGGTCGTTTCCATCGCAGCAGGCGACTACGGATCGGTCGCTTTGCAGGGAGACGGCACCGTTGTCGCCTGGGGACAAAACCCGACGTTGCCAGCGGGAATTCTTGTCGATGCGATCGCGATAACCGTCACGGACAGCCGTGGAGCTGTCCTGAAAAAAGACGGATCCGTCGCGACTTGGTTGGCGGGTGAGTTCAACTTTCTTCCTGCGGCGCAACCTCGGGTAAAAGCGGTTGTGGGCGGGCACAATCGTTCCTACGCGCTAAGACAGGACGGTACGGTTGTGGCTCTGGGAATTCTTCCCGACTTAGCGGCCGCGGTGCCCAGCGGATTGTCCACAGTGGTAGAGCTTTCCGTGGGCAACAATTTCGCCTTGGCGCTCCAGGCGGATGGCACGGTGGTGGCCTGGGGAGACAATTCTTATGGCGAAACGGAGGTTCCAGCTGGCCTGAAGAACGTGACCGCGATCGCGGCTGGATCCAGACATGCGCTGGCCGTGAAATCAGACGGAACCGTTGCGGCCTGGGGGAGCAAGGAGGAGGACCTTCCGAGAGTTCGGCTGACGCTTGCGGATGCCATTGCCGTTGCCGCGGGGTACTACCACAGCGTGGTCCTGAAAAAGGATGGAACGGTGGTGACTTGGGGTTACAATACGGTCGGTCAGTGCGATGTTCCCGTCGGGCTTAAGGATGTAGTGAGCATTGTAGCTGGACCGTTCCACTCGGCTGCTCTGAGGAAGGATGGCACGGTGGTCGTCTGGGGAAGAAACGTCCAGCAAGTCATTCCCTTGGGTTTCAAGGCCAAGGAGATCTTCGCGGGTGGAAACCAGACCTGGGCTTTGCGGGGGATCCCCGAACCAACAGCCTCGGTGGACCGCAATCCTCTCTCGTTGCAAAACAAGGATGTCTTTTGGCCTGGCGATGTTCAGGTGCGCAATGTCTCCGGGCGACTGCTTTGGAGTGGTCGAATCGAAAGCCTTTCCGAAGTCTCTCGCCTCGCCACCAAGGAAACGATCCTCGTGGTGGAACACCTCGGATCTGGCCGCACGTTTTTGACCACCAAGCTCAGGTGACGACGTGCGTTAGGTTCGATCGCCCGGTGGGGGGATATCTTGGCCAGATCGGAGGGCAGCCGATCTGATCCCCTCGCCAGAGGTGCGCGGGAGTCGCCTTTGGATCGGGGGCGATTTGAGGTAAATTTTTGGGGAAGCCTGGGGATGGAATGTCCCGACCTTGCCTTCCCTACGATCCCTATCTCGGACCTTGGTACGTAAGGCAAACAGAAGCGAACCTTCGTCGCCCCCTTTCGAGGTGGGGCCACCGAATCCGAGGACCATCCACGAAATGAGCCATCCACATCCATCGAGTGACTCGCCGGAGTCGGCCATGAGAGAATACCTCTCGGGCTATTCGCATTTTTCCTGGATCGAGGAGTCTGGTGTCGAATTCGTTGGCATCAGCAAATGGGTGAAGATCTCCGAATTTCGGCAATTGCTGTCCATCCTCGGATTGGCCGGTCGTCGCATCGGCTTTTTCGATGGCTGCTATCCCGATGCCGATGATGCAGGGGCGGTTTTCGGATACAGCCCGGAGCCGTCCTCGGATGGCTTTGTCTGGAACATGACTTTGGGCAATCACGGAAGGTCCGGGAGAATCTACCAGGTTGGGGCGGAGGACCTGATCCAACAGGCCATGAGCCTGGTCCGGAAGGAAATGCTGCCGAGGCTGCAGGTTTCCCAAGTCACATTCTTCTCCCACCATCCGTTGGAAGGCAGGGAGAAGAGTCGCGCCAAGTTCTTGGAGATCATGGAGGCCCACCACAATCGGGCTTGCACGGACATTTTTCGTCGAATGGGATCCTTCGATGCCTTTCAGATCTGGGAGGCGGCTTGCGAGATCGTTGCCCGTGGCCAACACAGGGAGGAAATCCTTCCCCTCCTGGCGCACCGGGGACGTATTCAGGAGCTCACCAGGGGGATCGACCTGGGAGGTGGTTTCGCTCCCAATTCCAGGTTTCTCAGCGCAGCCCTCGACACCCTTGATTTCCATGCTCGTGGCTCCGCTTGTCCTTGCAGGTTGCTCGGACTTCATAATTGCATGAATCCCATGGATTTCGTGGAGGAGGGCGTGCTTCGTATCGACCAGACCGTGTTTCTCGAAGACCCTTGGGTGGACTATTATTGCGCCACCTGCACGCGTTGCTCCCAGAAATTCAGGATCTCCGAGCGGTACGGACATTACCAGTTCTGGGGCTGGTCGAGAGTGGACGAGGCCGTGGCATGATTTCTCCTTCCTCGCCATCATTCGGTTGTTCCAGCCGGGATGGGTGCGGATCCGGGCGCTGTGTTCCTCATCTGCTGCTGGATCGTTGATCACAAAGGGAAGATCGCCATTTCGAGTGGAGACCCACCATGATTCCCAACACCTCTCGTCGGATCTCGGCCCACTCGCCCTGGTGCCTTCTCTGCACACGGCGCTGGGATGATCTCGAAAGGAAAACAGGATGAACAGACGCGACGCGATGCACGGACCTGCCCTCTTGTGTTGCTTGGTGGCAGGCTTTCTGGCCGGTTGCACCAATCCCATCGAAGACCCGTACGGATGCGACGACCGGGGGACCTTCGGGGCCGATGATCGCGTCCTTCCCGATGCGGTGGTGGGCGTGGCGTATTCCCAGGCGATGAGGCTCGATCCGGAGCAATGGGTCACCCTGGTGGATACCGCGAAGGGTTCCGAATACGGATTCCGGTTCGATGGACAGATCCTGACGGGAACCCCGACCAAGGCCGCGGCCAACGTGACCTTTCGCTGGGTGGCCGGGGAATTTGGAACCCAGTGCGAGGGCCGCACCGACACCTTCGCCACCCAATTGACCATCAAGTCCTCGCCCTGAGCGCGCCGGTCGCCTGGTGGGAGCATTTCCAGGCCTGGAGAGGGGATTCTGGCGTTGGTCGGGAAGACTTCGGTCATTGGTGTGTAGGAGCTGGCGGAAACCAAGCGCTCACGACCAAAGGCGAGGTGTGGCCGATGCCCAGGCTGCGGCAGTCTGGAACAATCCCGCGAGCGGGCGTGTTCGGTAGGTTCCGCATTGTCCTGAAGTCTTGATTGGGTGAAGGGTGCCGGAAGAGTATTCTTGGGAAACCATTCGCAACCGTTCCCACCGGTTTCTCCGGAGATATCCATGGAATCCAACAGCCCCACCTTCCGTCGAACCATGGCGATGGTTTTCTTCCCGCTCGTGTTGGTTGCGAGCGCTTCCACCTATCGATTTTCTCCCGCAGGCGACGATTCCCGTTCCGCTCTGGAGGCGGCCTCGGAAACCACTCCCTGGAAGTCCCTTTCGAAACTCGGATCCGTGTCCCTCAAGCCGGGAGATTCCATCCTGCTGGAACGGGACGGAATTTGGCGTGAAACTCTTCGTCTGGGCGCCTCCGGATCCGAGTCCCAGCAGATCGTTGTCGGCTCCTACGGGGCGGGATCTCGTCGTCCGGAGATCCGGGGTTCGCAACCCGTGGTCGGTGGCGGAGCCGTGGAGCACCAGGCCAAGGTGCTGGGAATCGTGAAAGGTTTGTACGTCCAGGGGCAGCCCGTCCCGTTGTCCCGCTTCCCCGATACGGGATGGCTCGTGGCGTCTTCCTTCGAAGGCGACAGCGCGCTGACCTCCGCCTCCTTGGCGGGCAAGGATTGGGTCGGCGCCTCCGTCCATGTCCGCGCGTCGATGTGGGGATTGGGGACTCTTCGCGTGCGCACGAGCCAAGGGGGACGGATCTCCTTCGCCGGTGCCATGGAGCTTCCCGACAGCGTCCGGTTCTACATGGGTAACCATCCGGCGCTCCTGTCCGGAAGCAAAAGGGCCTGGTGGTTTTCCCTCCAAGACAGCATTCTCCACTGGTCCTTGCCCGGCTCGCCCTCCGATGCCGGCTTGGAAGCCGCCATCCGGGAGTTCGGCATCCATCTCGGCGGGTATTCGAACCTGGTGGTGGAGGGGATCAAGGTCTTCGCGACCACCAAGACGGCCATCCTGACATCGGGCTCCAACGTGCGCATCGAAAATTGCGAGATCGCCTACCCCGGGCAATTCGCGATCGATTACTCCGGGCATGGAGACAAAATCCTACGCAACACGGTGGTCGGCGCCTCCGAAAACGCGGTGGTGGGCCATGGATCGGGACACCGCATCGAGGGCAATACGGTCAGGAAGACAGCTCAGAAGGAAAATTTCGGTCCCGATGGCATGGGGCCGGGTTGCTGCACGGGGCATGGGATCGTCCTGAACGGCGACTCGTCGGTGATCGCCAACAACACGGTGGATTCCTCCGGGTATTGCGGGATCTCGTTTTTCGGAAGGCTCGATTCCATCCGGGAAAACGTCATTTCCAAGTCGTGCATGACCATCGACGATTGCGGGGGCATCTACACCATCACGGGCAACTACGCCAATGCGGGATCCGCCGGCAGCGTGGTGCGCAGGAACATCCTGAGCGATGCGATCGGAGCGCCGTCCGGATGGGCGAAACACTACGACGCGGCCCAGGGGATCTACCTCGACGACGGTTCGCACGATATCCTCGTGGACAGCAACGTGGTGTCCGGAAGCAAGAGCGGTGTCTTTCTGCACAACAACCAGCGCAATGCCATCGTCGGCAACGTGCTGTACGGAAACCGGGCCGCCCAGATCCTGATGCAGCGGGACGGGAACGCGGGGACGGAGGACATGAAAGCCAACCGGATCGAAGGCAACACCATCGTGTCTCGAAACGGCCAACTCGAGTCGCAGATTTCCCTCGGCGCCCAGACCACCAGTCCAGCCGACTGGAGGGGAAACACGGTCTGCTCCGACCGGGGCTTGAGGGTCCTGTGCCACAAGGACGGACGACTGGTAACGGATCTGGAACGCATCGGACGCAACCACCCCTTGCTGGGTCCGGAATTGTTGAGCAACTACGGATTCGATTCGGCCTCGCGGACATGGGTTTCATGGCCCAACGACGCGGCCCTGTCGATCGAATCGGGAAGCCCATGCGGCAGCGGCAAATGCCTGCAGGTGCGGTACGGTCCCGCGGAACTGGCCAAAGGGCCCCTGGTCAATTCGGGAATCCCGATCCCGGTCAAGAGTGGACAGAATCTGCGCTTGAGCTTCCGTTCGAAGGGTGCCCATCCCGGACAGACCCTGGCGCCCGTCCTGCGTCGCTCCCACACCGACTACGCCAACTTGATCGACCCCGAGGAAGTGCGGATCGACACGGCGTGGGGGGCGCAAACCCAATGGTTGCGCGTGCAGACCACCGAGGAACGGTCCAGGCTCGATTTCCATGTCGGACCGGGAGACTCGGCCTTTTGGCTGGACGATGTTTCGTTGCGGGAAATTCCCGAGTCCACCCTGGCGAACCTCGCGGGCAGCCGACTGTTCAGCAACCCAGGGGCCACCGGGTCGCACGTGGATCTGCAGGGTGTATGGATCGACCCTGCGGGCAACCGGGTTTCCTCGCTCGACCTGGCTCCGAAGGCGGCGGCCGTGTTGTTCGCCTTCGACGGTGGATCGTCGGTCGATGCCGGATTCCGTCGGCGATCGGATGCTCCGTTGCGGGTGGTCCGGGAATCCGGAACCTGGCGGATCGAAGGTCTTGGGGCATCGGCGACCATCCGCGATGTGCACGGACGTCGGATCGCCGACATCGTCCCCGATGCCGGTGGGGTTGCGCGGTGGGCTCCCGCCTCCGGCAGGGGGGTGCACTGGGTCGTGGCCCGGGGGAAGGCCGTCTCCTTTTTCATCGACCGATAGTCTCCGCTCTTTTCCTCCTCCCGCACCCCCCGGCGGCGTTGCGAACCTTTTCTTCGCTTCTTCCCACTCAACTGGTGCATGACCAAGCCTCCGACAACGCAAGCATCCCCAAAGGGCGGTATGAACATCCAAGGCGATCTTCACCGATTCCAAGACGCTCCAAAGGCGGATGCCGGATGGCTTTTCACTGGGAAAGCCAAGAGGCACAGATCCGCGGGGCTGGATGTGGTCCTCTGTCTGGTGGCTCTTTGCGTGTTTTTGTCCGGGTGTGGGTCGTGTCCGGACGATGGGGAAATCACCCCGATCGCGATCTCGCCGGATCAAATGGAAATCCAATACAAAGGGGCGTCCTTTTCTCTTCTGCGGGATCGAGGGATCGAGACTTCGTCGGCGGAGGTCGCCATTGGGTTTGCCCCGAAGGGGGACCCGCACACAAATTTGCTTCCCCACTTTTCGGCCAACGGGCTTTTGGTCAGGGTGAACGGAAAGGCATTGGGATATACTCCCACCCCGCCGCTGAACGCAGGTGGTCACCATGTCGGGGAGTGCGATCAATGGAGCTACTCCCCGTACGTTTTCTATGAAGGAGCGATCTCCTCGGACAGCCTGGAGATCACCATCGAAAAATCGGGGGAAGCCGTACGAGGCTGGAAAATCAAATCGCCGGTGGATACCAGCGTTTTTTCCGACCTCACGGATTCCGTCGCGTCGGATTCGATTCTGACAATATCCGTCCGCAGCGAAGATCCCGAAGAGCTGGTTCAATGCACCCTGCAGGATCGGAAAGGGAACGTCCAATCCCTTTTCGGGCCGGTGAAAGTGGCTCGCGACACCACTTGGAATTTTCCTGTTTCCGGCATCGACCTTCTGCGCTACCACTACGCGAAGCGCAACGCGATGGAGCTGGATCTCCACCTGCTGACCGTGGTGAAATTCCCGAGCCGTTCGAACCAGGATTCCGATTCCGTGCGCGTCTTGTCGTACAGGACGTTGAGACCCATCCACGATTCCAGTCTCGCCAGAATCCGTTCCATGCTGCGGTGAGCCCCAGCAGTTGGAGCAGCTTCGCGGGCTCGGGGTTGGGAATCGCATGGTCTGGTGATGGCAGGCATCTGGCCGTCACCCAAGCGTCCGGTGCCGCCGTCCTTGATGCAGCCACGGGGAGCAGGGTGAGAGATTACGCCATCGCCTTCCCTGCAGACGTGGAGTATTCTCCAAACGGATCTTACCTGGCCCTTTGCTCCTGGAGCGCAGGCAGCATCGTCTCCCTGACCGACTCCGCCCCGCAATAGCCGCCAAGGCCAGAGCCACCACTCGCTTCCCGGACTACGTTTGATCCCTGCGCAATCACGAGAACTTCCCCTTTGACTCTTGATAAGGATTGCCTCGGGTACAAGATTGGCGCAATACAACTCAAAATATCGGAGAAGATGCCAATGGGAATGATTGCCGAATACATGATGATTGATGAGGATACACTGAATTCTCTGATGGAGCTAAATAGCGATGATTTGACGGATCGGCTGATGGAGCTTGAGGAGAGCAATGTTTTCAAATCTATCACTATTGATAAGATTTGGGATGCGCTCCACTATTTTTTAACAGGTGTTTCCGCAGCTGAGCCGATAGAAGGGAATAAATTAAGCGAAGCCGTTGTCGGTGTTCATGTCTTTAACGACGACGATGAGGACGCAGACTTCATTACTTGCATTGAAAATGAAGAGCTGTCGGAGATTATTACTGCAATGAAGAATATTGATTTTGAACGGCTGGCGGCTGATTTTGTGCCAAAACGCATGAAGAAACTTAAAATTTATCCGGGAGGAATCGAAAACGACAGTAAAGAACAATTGGTGGGCGAGTTCAAAGAGGCTGTTGCCGATATCCTTAAGTTTTACAAATCGGCGCTACGTAAACATTGCCATATTATTATCAGTATCCTTTGATGGATGGAAAAGCCATCCATCATTGCTAAGCCGCCAGTCGGACGAAGGAGCCTCAGTGCATCAACCCCAGTGTCCAGTCTGTTACGGTCCACTCGAATTGCGGGAGGTGGGGCCTTGTGTGGAGTGCGGCGGTGATCCGCAGGAGTTGGAGCATCTTCGCGAGGGGAGGCATACGTATCAGATCATGAGAATTCTTGGAGGCAGCTTCGAGGTCCTTCTTTGCAATTTCTGCATGGTCGATTTTGGCTCCACGGATCCCACCTACTTCGGACTTCCACAGGGAACACAAATCGGTTTAGAGACCATGGAATTCGTTCGAGCTGTGCCCGGAACCATTGGTAAGGACATGTTCTGCCCTGACTGCAACCGAAGGCTGGCCTTTCTTCGTCTTGTTGCCGAGAGTCGCGAACGGGGGAATATGCCGGATCTTGGGTCCGAATCCACTCCGCCGAGCCATCCCTCCGTCGTCATCCAGGGGTATGTGTACCGCTCACATGAGGACGGGGGCATGTTCTCGGGCGCCAAGGTGGGGGAGGAGATCATCCATCCAACCCAGGCTCCACCGTGGATCGCGGTGGTGCATCGCGTCCAGGATGTGCTGGTGACGAGATGGCCGGGCAGGCTGTTTTGGGTGCAGGTGCTGAATCCCACCGCTGAAACCCATCTGATGGATGGCATCAGAAAAGACGCGGGGTACACCAGGACCTGCGGCGTGCGCATTTTGGAAGAGCTACCGGTCGCGAACCTCTTTGGCGAGAACGGAGACGGGATCTGTCAGATTTTGGAATACACCCGCCGCCTCACCGAAGAACAGGTCGATCAGCTCTCGGGATACGACTTGTCCGCGTCAGACCAAATCTACGACCAGGTTTGGCGCAAGTGCAGCGCCCCTCAGATCTACGGGGGAATACCGGAAGTCGTTGCCTGTGGAACGGTTTTGAAGAGTGCCTTCACCGATGGCAAATACAGTTCGCCCATCGGGGAAGGATTGAGTGTGGTGTATGCGCTGTTCCATGCTCGGGCCAAGGAGCTTGCCGGTGATGCGGCTTTTGAAATCGACGAGAGGGACGAGGACGACGACGACGAGGAGGATGATGGGGTTTCCCTTCTTCCCAAATGGAGACAAGCCTGCGACGCGCTGTTGCACGCGGCCATGTCCTACGCTCCCGACCCTCTTCTCACCGCCCCCGAAAAATCCCTGCTCCGCAAACCCGTGGAGGACGTGTTCGGGCAGCAGGAGTCGGACAGGAAGTGACCGATCTTGAGGGCTACCGCGGAAACGAGACCGCCGGGATCGAGAGGTTCCGGCCGTCTTCGAACCGGATCTGAAGGAGGCTCACGCCACGCTGGCTCGATGGGGTCTCCAGCGGGATCGAGTGCTCGCCGGATTCCATCTGGCCGGACCAGAGCGTGCGAACTTGGCCGGACAACTCCACCTGCGTGATGTGGATCGCACAGGGGCGTTCCTGATGCAGTTCCAGCATCCAATTCCCCGCAGCGTCGCGGTGAACGAAGGCGTTTCGCTGGGGTGACCCTGCGCGTGGCTTCAGCGATGTTCCGGGGGGAAGGCGCGTCCAAAACATCCAGTCCGCATCCTCGGCGGCGAACAGTCGGTCGCCCAGGATGGCCATCGTGGAGATCTTGCCGTTCGGGATCCCCGAGAAGCTCCAGGAAAGACCGGAGGCGTTGGATTCGTAGACCCCGTCCTCGTACGTTCCCGCATACAGGACTGTGTTGGTCGGTTGGAGCGTCAGGACCCAGGGCGAGGTGGCGGCATCCACCTCGATGGCGTTCCATGTGTCGCCTTTGTCTCGACTGTAGACAGGGGTGTGCAGGGTGGTGGCGAAAACGGATCCGCCGAACGGAACGTACTCGAGGGGGCTTCTCGAGTTGGAGGGGTAGTTGGAGAATTCCCAGTGCGTCCCTCCGTCCGTGCTCCGATAGAATTCATCGGCTGTGGCGGCATAGAGAACTCCGTCGATCAGATGGATGCCGCGCAGCATCACGTCAGGATCTGTCTGCAAATAGCGCCAGGTCTTGCCGGAATCGCTCGACACCCAGGCGGTATCGCCGGTGGCGAACAGGTAGTCTTGTCCGCTGGTGAGAGTGGAGATGTACCGCGTCTGGAGGCCCAATCCGGACTTGCTCCAGGTGGTTCCCGAATCGAGAGACCGATAGATTCCTCTGGGGGTGGCTGCGTAGACCATCCCCTGCCAGACAAATAGGTCGTTCACTTTGTACGAAGTCGTATCGAATCGCGTGTTCAGCAAGGTCCAAGTGGCGCCTGAGTCCCGAGAGCGGTATATCTTGTTGTAGGCGCTCGCCAGGAGGCTGGATCCACTGACCACGATGTCGTTGACGTATGGGTTGTTCATCCCTCCCCCGACGATCCACCCTGGGGGTTTGCCGGTGGCTTGCCAGGATCCGGAAATGGAGTCCGAGGACCACAGGCAGACCGAAGCGACAAGAATTGCGAAGAATCGAAGAAGTCGGGGTGTTTGCATCGTCAAAACGATAGAAACAACGATTTCCGGAGCTGGCCATCCGGACAGGGAATGTTCGCCCAGGATCGGCCAGTTCCGCTCGAGAGCACATATTTATCCTGGGTGCCCCTGACTTGTCGCTGGACAGCATCTCTTTCCGTCTCACAGAAGGAATCGACCCAATGAGTATCCAGATCCAATGTCCGCTGTGCGGGCAAGGTTTCACCGATGGGCGGGCCTATGCCGCGACGTCCGATGTGGCGTTTCCTCCGGGACATTTTCTGTACGAGTATTGCGATACCGGCCTGCACCTGGATTGCCTGGAACGGTGGGAGCATCGCCTGGAGTTCGCCAAGGGGTATTTCGATCTGTACCGGACGAACTTCGCCGCGCGAGGGACTCTTCTGCACGAGACTCCCGACTGGATCCTCGGCTGTGGTCGGGCTCCGGTGGGGAAAGATCCCTACTATGTGAAAGTGGTCCTGCTCGAATGGCCGATTCGCCTGCACACGGCGTGGGAATCGTGGGAGCCGTTCGTGGCTTCCGGCTTTCAGAAGGATCTCGAGAAAGGCGCGCTGGACAAGGCCAGATCGGCCATCCAGGAGGTGCTCCAGATCGCCCCGAACTTGTCGTCCCTTCGGGAGCTTCGCCGCCTCTGCCAGGAACGTCACGGACTCCATTCTGACAGGAATTGACTAGGTGCCCCTCCCCTCCCGCTCTCCCTGGGGGGGCGGGCAAGGGCGACCTCCCGCGCATCGCCCGCCTACACTGCTCGAAACCCGCCAGAGCCACCAAGCCCGGAGATGCCATTCTCCATGTCGCTCGTTTGAGGGATGAGCTTCGGTGCATCAACCCCAATGCCCGGTCTGTTGTTGTCCACTCGGGATGAGGGGGCCTCTGTGGTGTGTGGCGGTGATCCGCAGGAGTTGGAGCCTCTTCGCTAGGGGCGGCACACGGACCAGATCATGAGGATTATCATTTGGAAATGAATTCCAATTCTCGGTTGATGTCCGTCCTGGTCGGGTTGGCTTGTGCTTGCTGGGCCGCCGATCCCGTCTATCCGGTTCACTCGTTGGGCAATTCGCAGATCAGGGACCTTCCCAAGTCCGCGAACGGACGGGAGTACCGGCTTCTGGTGGGGTTGCCTTATTCGTACGGGTCCCAACCGACCAAACGCTATCCCGTGCTCTACATCCTCGACGGATTTTGGGACTTCACGTTGGTCAACGGGATGTACGGAAACCTGTTGTACGACAAAGCCGTCCCCGAGTTCATCATCGTGGGGCATTCCTATCCGGGTGAGAATCCCAAGTTCGACTCGTTGCGCAATTACGACTACCAACCCGTCGCCGATCCTTCCCGCGATCCCAAAGCGTTGACCACCGGGCACGGTGCCGATTTCCTGGACGTGCTGCGCAAGCAGATCATTCCCTTCGTGCAGAAGGAGTACCGGGTGGACACCACCTTCCGCGTCCTGGGCGGAAGCTCGTTGGGCGGGATCTTCGCCCTGTACGCCGCCTACGAGGCTCCAGGGCTCTTCCAAGGGATCATCGCCGCCAGTCCCGCCATCAAACCTTTCGAGCCATGGTTCCTCCCCTACGAGGCCGCCTATTCCCGCAAATCGAAGTCCCTGCCTGTGCGGATGTTCCTGAGCACCGCAGGCGAAGAATGGCCCGACTTTTCGCAGGGCATCCGTCGCTTCCACGACACCCTGGAAAGCCGCCATTACAAAGGGCTCGCCCTGAAGTGGCGCATCGTGGACGGCGAACGCCACGCCGGCACCAAAGCCGAAAGCTACAGCCGCGGCCTGCGCTGGGTTTTCGAGGGCTTGGCGCCCGACCCCAACGGGAAGTGACGCTCCCTCTATGCGAGCGCCCCGCTGGATGGAAGAAATGGTCTCCGGGAACCCTTCTTGGAATTGCGATTTCGCCCGTGAACCCACTGCCAGGAATCCGTCTGACCGACTTCCCGTGGAGGTGTGGTTTGCGCTAGAATACACAGAGATGCCATGGCTCTGAAGCTTTCCATATTTCTGTCCATTGCATTTTTTGTTTTAACGAGCATAGCCATGATCGCCTACACGGGCGGTTCTCTTTTTCATCCCGCCGAGGCGCATTATTTTTTCATTGGAAATTTCTATAGCGACCTGGGTCGCTATAGGGATTTTGCGGGGAACGTTAACGGCATTCCCATGGCCTTATTTGCGGCATCTTTGGTCGCGGCATCCGTTGGACAATTCATCCACCACAAAGTCCTGCATGAATGGCTGATTCATTTCTGCCCCCCAAGATTGTCGGTGGTTTCAAAAATTTCCTACATGTTTTCTGGATCCGCATCCATGGGGTTACTTTGTGTCGCGGCGACCCCTTGGGATGTATTGTTTATCCTGCACACCATCGCGGTGGATATCACATTTATTTCTCTATTCGTTGCGAACTTTGGCTTTGGCGTCGTGCTGTTTTTTGACCAAAGCCTCTCCTCAGGGATGCGTTACATTAAGGCTTCTGTCGCCGTCGTGATCGTAGCGTATCTATTTTTGCTGCGGATCGGACCCAATCCATTCACGGACGAGAGATCTGCCAATATTCAGTCGCTAGGGCAGAAGTGTGTCGTTGCCTCCATCATTTTGGCCGTTTGTCTGGGGTCGATCATCATGTTGAGAGCCAATCGGGTTAGATGCCAGGCCTTGCCGGATATTTCCTTGGGGCGAGTGAAAAATGCTTGAGAAAGCCACTCCTTGTGATGAACTCCACGCAGGAAGAAGAAGTCGCAAATGATCGAGAATTTTTTTCCAAAAATGCTAGTCAAGAATATTGCGGAAAATTCTGTTCCGCAAAAATTTCAGATTTTATTGTATTTCTCGATTTTCGCGTTTCATGTCGGCGCTGGGCGGCCGCCGCTATTTAATTCGTCAACGAGTGATGAAATGCGCTTTTTTATTCTTGTTCAGGCCATGCTTTCATTCGCTACGGCTTGGTTTGCTTATCAAGAAAATGGCGCAAACGACGGCAAAGACTTTATTCAGAGATTTTTCCTGATAGGCGGCGTTCTTTATGTCTGGGTGAACGTCATTTCACTGACCGCATCCTATGCCTTGTTCCTGGCTTTCAATGCTTTGCTAGGGGCTGACTCCGCAGGGTATCTATTGCGGCCATGCGGGTTGATTCAATATTGTCTTATGATTTCATCCTATGTCGTCTGGATTGGCTTGGTCGTCAAGTACTTTCGATTGATTCGTCAATTTTGTGACGGATTGTAGTGGATCGCAACGTGGCGTTCTTTCGATGGAATCAGTCGACTTCCAAACTACCTTTGAGCATTCCCTAGTCACCCGAAGTCGGGAGAACTGATGATTCGAGCTCCTCGCGTGCGTTCCCTGGTCGCCATCCCCTTGCTCCTCCTTGCTCTTGTTCACGGCGCCCCCGTGCCAGGCCAGAAGGTCTCGAAGCTTTCGAACGAAGCTCTGTTGGATCTGGGTGGCAAGTTGTACCGTGCCATCTGGGACCACCAATCCAAGCGCGTGTCCTTTCTGCTGAAGAAGGGGGCGAGCCCCGATGCGGTCGGTGATCTCGATGCGCCCTTGCAGACGGCGATTTTCCGCGGTGATACCGCGATTTTCCGCAAGCTCCTGGGTGCAGGCGCCAATCCCCGAGTCAAGGTCAGGGACTGGAAATTGTTCTCGAGTTACTTCCATGAATTCGGAAACCTGTACGGGGATTCGATTCCACTGCTGTTCGAGGCCGCGAGCCAACCCAACCCTGTCTTTGCCAGGACGCTTCTGGAGCGCGGTGCCGATCCGAAAGTCGTCTCCCACGGGATCAACGCGGCCTTCGTGGCGGCGAGATTCGACAACTTGGCCGTGTTCCGTGCGATCGTCGATTCCCTTGGTGGAATGACGATCCCCGAGTACAAACAGGTAGCCGCCTACGCTTCGCTCCACGGCGCCTTTTCGGTGCTCGACGAACTGAAAGCCAGACGGATTCCGTCAAATCCGGACAGCCTGTGCAAAGGGTTGGCCTTGGCGATCAAGGGGCGCGATACCGCAAAGGCGTTGGCCTTCCTGGATCACGGCACTCCGCTGGACCCGAAGAATCCCACCTACTACACCCCTCTGTTGCGGGCCATCGACGAGGATTCCCGGCGTCTGTTCGATCTGTTGCTGGACAAGGGCTGCAACGTCAACGCGCAGAGCAAGGATGGGGTGTCGGCGGTGCTGTTGGCGGCCAAGAAGTCCGATTCGACCTGGCTCAAACGACTGCTGGACAAGGGAGCGGATTTCGATGTGACAAATGCAGACGGACAGAACGCCTTGTACGACGCCTCCGCGGAAAACATTCCCATGCTTGTTTCGCGCAAGATCAAGCTCGACGTCCTCGACAAGAAACGCGTCTCGCCGTTGTTGAACGCCTGCAAACACTCGCGATGGAGCGTGGCCAGGATGCTGGTGGAGGCGGGTGCCGATGTCCGTCCGATGTCTTCGGAGGGGGAAACAGCCCTGTCCCGTGCCATCGGCGGGTATCGATTCGATGTGGCCCAGATGATCCTGGAGCGCGGGGGGAATCTCAACGAGGTTGGGCTCAAGGGCTCCACGATCCTGCAGACAGCCATGGCCTCCTCCGGGTATCGGAACGATCCCAATGAATTCGGATGGCTGTTGCGTCACGGCGCCGACCCGTCTCTTCCTGATGCGTCAAGGCGCACGCCGGTGGAACTGGCCGCGAAGATGGCCGATTGGAATCGGCTCGCCTTGCTCGTGCGGTACGGCGCGACGGACGACATCAAACCCTACGCGGCAAAACTTGTCGCCGCGGCCCAGGAGCTTGGAGACGACTCCCTCGCGACGATCCTGGTGAACAGGGGATGCAACCTGGATGCGCCCGACACGACCATCGCCATGCGCTTCGATTCCTATTCGCGGGATGTGGTCTACACCAAGGAGCCTGCGCTGATCCAGGCCATTCGCAACCACCGGACCAAGGGCGTGGCCATGCTCTTGCGCCACGGCGCCAAGCCCGACGTGGTGGATCGCAACCGGGTTCCGGCGTTGCTTTTGGCCATCAGCTTGTACGAACTCGACGTGGTCAAGCTGCTCCTGGAAAACAAGGCGGACATTGCCATCCGGGACCCCAAGCAGAATGGCTACCAGCAGTACCTCGCGAGGTATCCATACCTCCAGATGGCTGAACTCTTCACCGCGAAGGATGGCAAGTGATGCGGAGCCTCCTGCTGATTTTGATGGTCGCCTTCCCCGCGGCATCCCACGAGCTTTGGGATCTTCTCCAGGCCAACCAGTTCGACCGCGCCAAGGTGTTGCTGGGCAGGAACTTCTACGTCGATTCCAAGGAAGAAGGTTCCAGCGCCATCCATCTGGCCGCGAGGGCCGGCAACCTGGCGGCGGTGAAATTCCTGGTCGCCCAAGGGTCGGATCCGGACGATCGCGATCGCCAGAGGTACACTCCGCTGATGCACGCGGCTTTCCGAGGCGATCTGGCGATGACCGAATTCCTGGTTGGACGAGGAGCCTCCTTGGATGCGTTCTCCGAATCCTTCCAGACTCCGCTGATGATCGCGGTGGTCCGGGGTCGCGATACGGTGGTGGACTTCCTGCTGAAGAAGAACGCGGACCCGTTGTTCCAGCCTCCCAACGGGGGCTTTCCCAGGACGAGCAACGCCCTATTCTTGTCGGTCGGATCGCGCGGGACACGGCCAGCTTCGAAATGCTGTTCTCCGCGCGTCCCGATCCGAACCTGCGCCTTTCCGACGGGCAAACCCTGCTGATGGCCGCGGCGAAGGCCAATTCATTGCGGTTGGTTAGGCGGTTTCTGTCAATGAATGCCGATGATTCCGCGCGCGATCAGGAAGGGAACACCGCATTGCACCATGCGTGCCAGGCAGGTGCCGACACGGGGATTCTGGAGCAGTTGCTGCTCAACGGGGCGGATCCCGATGCGAAGAACGCGAGTCTGGAGACCCCGCTCCATTTGGCGGTGCTCTCGAAGAATGTCGCCAACGTGCGTGTGCTTCTGCGCGGGAAGATCGATGTCGATTTCCCGGATCGATTGGGGAACACGCCGATGATGAGGGCCTTGACGTCGGGAGAGGAGGAGATCGCCCTATTGTTGAAGGACAAGGGAGCTAACCCAGTGGTCTCCTCCACGTACAGGAACGATCCCAACATTTTGGTGCCGGACAAGAGCTCGCGGCTTGTGAAGTTGGTGATCGCTGCGGGCGCGGACGTGAACACGATGGTCTACCCGTACAATCATTGCGGGGAAGATCGCTACGAACGGATTCTGACCCTCGCCGCCAGCCAGGGATGGAACGATGTCATCGATCAGGCCATGGCCAAAGGAGCCAATCCCGCCCTGACCAACGGCAAACACCTGACGGCCCTCCAGTGCGCCATGGAAAACCACAGATATGGAGCCTTCCAGATGCTTCTCAAGCGCGGAGCCAAGGTGGACAGCAGTTTGGCAGGAGGATATTTGCGGTGGCTCGTTGCCTCCGACGATTCCCTGAACGCGATCTCGGTACTCCTCAAGAGCGGGGCCAACGTCGATGACCGCGATCGGTCCGGTCGGACTCCGCTGATGATCGCCGCCAGCGCGAAACAGGAAATGAACGTGAAGGTGCTCTTGAAGTCCAAGGCCGATCCGACCCTCCGCGACGGGCGTGGACGCACCGCTCTCCACGACGCGATCGAAAGCGGCTGCTTCGAATGCGCCAAGGTTTTGCTGGAAAAGGGATCGTCTGTGAAAGATGTCTACCCGGAAGGCCAGTCCTTGGTGTCCTTGGCGGTTGCCCGTCAGGATACCGTCATGGCGAAGTGGCTTCTGGCCAAGGGTGCACCCGCCGTTCTGGCGGGCGATGTCTACGAGAAGGTGTTCGGGGAGGGAGGTTCCGAGGAGATCGTCCGCTTCGTGGTCCGGAAAATGTCCGGGGTTGACCTGGGCAAGGCTCTCCTGAAGGCTGTCTCGAACGACAACGCGGACTTGGTTCGCTTTCTGATCGAGAAGAAAGCCGACGTGAACGCCCGCGACTACGATGGCCGGACGCCGTTGATGATCAACTGCGCCTATTCCGGCAGCAGGGAGATTCGCGAACTCCTGGAGGAAAACGGCGCGAAACTCAAGCTGCGTGACAAATCCGGTGTCTCCGCCGAGCAATACTGCGCGCCGAACGAAGGCGAGTAGCGGATGGAGTGGGGTGGCGATGATCCGTAGCTGCCTGGAACGACGGCTTAAAGATTTCCTTCGAGGATGAAGCCTGATGGATGGGACAGGATATTGGTAATGTGTTGGTGGATGCGAGCGTAGAATTTTCTGGTTGGTTCGGGCAACGGATCCATGATTCTATCTAGCAAGGAGCGAGCGATTAATTCTCCTTGGGTCATGGTGATTTCGTTGTCCGAGGTGTAATCGAGCGGCTCGGTAAGTGCTTGGTTAAAAATGTCCTTCAAAAAGATGTCAAATTCCTCTTGGAGAATGTATTTGCGGAGATGGATCTGTTCGTCGGTAGGATAAATGTGGAAAATGATTTTGCTTTTTGATTGTTGATCAACAAATATTCCGAAATGGAATTTGATGGCGAGCTTTCTGACGTGCCCATTGGGGTCTGAGCAAAAGGGTTGCAAGGACTCGTAGAGCTCGTTCTTCATTAGGATATTGCATAATTTCAACCGCACCATTTCGCTTGGATGGTCACAAAGCTGAGCCCAGAGGCTATCGGATGGAAGAGCCTCCAGAGTTTCGATCAAATCGCGACTTGGTCGGGGATCTGCGAGAATTTTCGATGCGGCAGCTGAATTTGACATGAAAGGGGTCTGTCTGAATATACAGGATTTCGAGTATTGCTCAGGTTAAGGTGCATTATCCATTGATGGGAATGGTTACTTCGCAGACGAAATCATTTGGATAGGCTTTTTCGGTGTCCTTGAATTTCCAGTATTCCTTCCAGTATTTCCACCATTTGGAGTGTTTTTTTAGAATATCCTTCTCGGAGAGCCAGCCTTGATAGCCACGAACCTTGAATACCTCGCCACTGACGATCACACCCACAGCACCGCATTTGAAGCACAGAAGGTTCTTCGCTTGAAGTACTTGAGTCAGAGTGGTGCCTACACCTTGGAAATTCTTGTGGGGATAGCTCTTAAAGACCTTTTTCGCATACTTGATGTCATCGAAGATGAATTCATCGTGTTCCACCGAAAACGGCTCGATCTGGTCGGCATGCAGCTTTTGGTACCACGGATTTTTAATGCCGGGTCGCTTGAGGTCGTCCAGGAAAACGAGCGAGGCTTGACCTGAGAACTGCAAGGCGAGAATGCTGGATCGAGGTTTTGTTTCCGGCTGGGACTCATCGAACAATTGGACGCCACCGAATTCCAACTGGAAGAGATCCGTGTCCGAAGTCCACCATCGCCAATTGCCAACGTCCGAGATCGAAGAGGAGAGGATGCTCTGCAATTCCGTAGCCATCTGAAACATCTTCCTGGGAATTGGCCATCTGCGCAAAATGCGTGGGTTGGGCCGGCGTTTGGGGCAACCTGTGCAAGATCATCCAGAGGGCACATTCTGTCAATACCCACATGCGATGGATCTGGGGCTTCCTGCTGATCCTCCTGTTGGGCGCCGCTTCCGGAATCGCCGCGATCCGCCTCAGGGCTTGTTCACACCGGGAGCCGATTCGAAGGGGAAGAGGTAATCGCCGGGATCGTCGTTGAAGAAGGATTTGACTCCAGGGTCGCGGCGCATGTTCTCGAACGTGCAACCTTCGAAATGGACCGGACCGGACACCGCTACTTCCTTGGTGATGTGGATGTTCCGGAAGGTGCAATTGCGGAAGGTCGCGTCTTTCCCAATCCAGAGTTCCTGGACTTCCCAGTTCTCGAAAAGACAATTTTCGTACACCGCCCCGCGCAGGAATGCGCGTTCCAGATTCGCCTTGTGAACGGTCAGATTCTTGGCACCGCCATCGCCGATGAATAACCGCCCGCCTTTGGACACATCGTCCACAACCACATCGATGGCGGTGTCGAAGGCGACGTAGGGGTGAATGCCCGGAAACCGGCTGGATTCGACGCGATCGAGATCCAGCGCCCCGCCCGATGCGACCTGCAACGACCGAAACGACCCCCATGCGGAGAGGTCGTTGGTGCCCTTGAACACCACGTTTTCGAAGTCCCCGCCGAATTGGCTGCCTTCCGCGGGGTTTTCGAAAAAGACGCAATCGTGGAATTTAAGCTCGCACACCAATGTATTGATGGTTCGAACCCAGGTGCCGTTGCGGAACTCGCAGCCATGGAATTCGTCTCCGACCATCCCATGCTGGGAAAAATCGAAATTGGAAAGCTTGACCTTTCGGAACTCATTGTGGTTCCAATAGCTGGCGCGCCTGATAACCGTCAACTGGTCCATCTCGAGGGAATCGAACGTATTGTGTTCCCATGCGGGGATGTCGGGGCTGATGGGGTTTGATCTCCATGTGCAATTCTGGAACTTGCCGCCTGAAAAGGAATTTTCGATCCAACGCTGGCCTTTGAATGTGCACCCGATGAACCTGCAATTGCGGAACACCGAGTGGTTCATCTTCGATTCGTCGAAGGTGCAGCCTCGGAAGGTGACGCGCTCGAAGGTATTGGAGTCCATCCAGGTTTCCTTGAAGGTCACGGAAAGGAAACTCCAGTCTTCGATTCGTTGGTGTTTCCAGGTCTCGTTCTGGATGGTTCCCAACAACGTGAACTTCCAACGCGATCCATACTTTTGGGAGAACGCTCCCGGCGTATCCAGCACGTCGACCTCCATGGATTTGGATTTCCCTCCCGCAGATGCCCCTACGGCCAAGATCGAGCCGATCAAGAAAACAGGCATCGCGCACAGACGCCTGCGGATCCAGAGAGCGGAAAGCCTGGAGCGAAGGGGATTGTTCATTTCAGACTTCATATCAGGCCGTGAAATCATTTTGGTTGGGGGTATTCGTTTTCCAGTTCTTCCGGTGCATCAGGATCGTCCACTTTGCTTGGGAAGAGGCGAGGCAGGCTGCTTCCGATCAACCACGGCGAAACGTTGCCATCGGATCTCCCGTTGCGCCAAGCCGCACTCAGGGCTTGTTCACCCCGGGAGCCGATTCGAAGGGGAAGAGGTAATCGCCGGGATCATCGTTGAAGAAGGAGGGGACTCCAGGTTCGCGGCGCATGTTCTCGAACGTGCAACCTTCGAAATGGACCGGACCGGACACCACCACCTCCTTGGTGATGTGGATGTTCCGGAAGGTGCAATTGCGGAAGGTCGCGTCCTTCCCGAACCAGAATTCCTGGACTTCCCAGTTCTCGAAAAGACAATTTTCGTACACCGCCCCGCGCAAGTAGGCGCGTTCCAGATTCGCCTTGTGAACGGTCAGATTC
This sequence comes from Fibrobacterota bacterium, assembly GCA_016699655.1. Taxonomy (GTDB): domain Bacteria; phylum Fibrobacterota; class Fibrobacteria; order UBA5070; family UBA5070; genus UBA5070. The sequence continues at coordinate 4,685,753 of CP064986.1, read as the reverse complement.
TTGGCACCGCCCTTTCCGATGAAAAACCGCCCGCCTTTGGATACATCGTCCACAACCACATCGATGACGGTGTCGAAGGCGACGTAGGGGTGGACACCCGGAAATCGGCTGGATTCGACGCGATCGAGATCCAACGCACCTCCCGATGCGACCTGCAGCGACCGAAACGACCCCCATGCGGAGAGGTCGTTGGTGCCCTTGAACACCACGTTTTCGAAGTCCCCGCCGAATTGGCTGCCTTCCGCGGGATTTTCGAAAAAGACGCAATCGTGGAATTTCAGTCCTCTCACTGTCGTGTTGATGGTCCGCACCCAGGTGCCGTTGCGGAACTCGCAGTCATGGAATTCGTCTCCGACCATTCCATGCTGGGAGAAATCGAAATTGGAAAGCTTGACCTTTCGGAACTCATTGTGGTTCCAATAGCTGGCGCGCTTGATGACCGTCAACTGGTCCATCTCGAGGGAATCGAACGTATTGTGTTCCCATGCGGGGAGGTCGGGGCTGATGGGATTGGATCTCCATGTGCAATTCTGGAACTCGCCTCCTGAAAAGGAGTTTTCGATCCAACGCTGGCCTTTGAATGTGCACCCGATGAACCTGCAATTGCGGAACACCGAGTGGTTCATCTTCGATTCGTCGAAGGTGCAGCCTCGGAACGTGACTCGCTCGAAGGTGTTGGAGTCCATCCAGGTTTCCTTGAAGGTCACGGAAAGGAAGCTCCAGTCTTCGATCCGTTGGTGTTTCCAGGTCTCCTTCTGGATGGTTCCCAACAACGTGAACTTCCAACGGGAACCATACTTCTGGGAGAACGCTCCGGGCGTATCCAGCACATCGACCTCCATGGATTTGGATTTCCCTCCCGCGGATGCACCCACAGCTAGGATCGAGCCGATCAAGAAAACAGGCATCGCGCACAGATGCCTGCGGATCCAGAGAGCGGACAGCCTGGAGCGAAGGGGACTGCTCATTTCAGACGGATCCCCCGGCGACTTCGAAGGGGAAGAGGAAGTCTCCTGGATCGTCGTTGAAGAAGGATTTGGCGCCCCGTTCGCGGCGCATGTTCGTGAACTGGCAATCCTCGAAGTGGACTGGCCCGGAAACCACGATTTCGTGCGTGATGAGGATGTTCTCGAAGATGCATCCCACAAAGGTGGCGTTTTCGCTCATCCAGAATTCCTTCACCACCCAGTTCTCGAAACGACAATTTCTGTAGGTCCCGTTCCGGAAGTAGACCCTTTCCAGATCGGCGCGATGGACGATGACATTTTCCGCTCCCCCGGTGCCCAACAGGAAGCGCCCTTGGGGGCCGATCTCGTCGATCTCCACGTCCTTGGATGTTTGCAGGGCCACATTTCCCTGCCGGCCTTGCATCCGCCCCGATTCCAGGTTCTCGAAATCGGCATTCGCTCCTGGGTGCACGATGATTTTCCGGAAAGTTCCCCAAAGCGAGGCGCCTCTGGGTTCCTTGAATTCCGTATCTTCGAAATCGCCACCAAGGAAGGTTTCTAGGATCTGGTTTTCATGGAAACGGACCTTCTTGAAGGTGCATTCCTTCGTGCGTCCGGTTCCGGTTTGGCTCCAATCCCCATGGAAGAACTCGCAGGTGTCGAACTGGCATCGATCCATGCCCAAGTGGGAAAACTGGTACTCGTGGATCTGGACGCCCTGGAACCGGCAGGAGGTCCAATGGGTGGCGCCCTTCTCCACGGAGATGCTCGTGAACCGAAAATCATTGAATTCGTTTTCAAGCCAGGACGGAACGCCACGTTCCAAGGGGTCGCGCAGCCAGTGACAGTGGGTCATGGATCCCTTTCGCCATTGGTTTTGGATCCAGTCGCCTCCGATGAACGCGCATCCCTCGAAAGTGCAGTTCTCGAAGTTGGATTTTTTGGAACCGACCAGCACGAACCCGCAATCCTTGAAGGTGACTCCTTCGAATCGGCAATGCTGGAAACCCGCCTGCTCGAACAGCACGGATTCGAAGGTCCAGCCTCGGAAGGTCAATCCCCGCCAATGGTCCAGCTTGATTTCCTGGTTGGAGATGGTCTGTGGGGAGTTGCCGTAGGTTTCCTGGAACTCCAACGGAGTGGTCAGAAGCTTTCGGATGTCTTCGTATTTTCTCGATGCCATTGCCTTCTCCCGGATGTCAAAATATGTCTGATGTTCTCAGGCAGTGAAATCGGCGTGGTTGGGGCGTTCGTTTTCCCAGATCTTCCGGTACATCAGGATCGTCCACTTGTCTTGGTAGTAGGCGATGCAGAGTTTGCTTTCGATCAGCCACGGCGAGGTGTCGTAATCGGATCTCCCATTGAATCGATGGGAGATCCAGCAGGTCATTTGCGCGGGTTTTTTCACCTTGCCTGAACAGAATTCGGCAAGGGTTTCCACAAAATCCTCGGTTTTGGGAAGGGATCCGGACGAGATCGTCCATTCCTGCACGGCGTCTTGCTTTGCGTTTTTCTTGTAGTCGCCCTGGATGGCTGTGGTACCCGCCTTGCGCTTGGTGGGGGTGAGGCGGAAGGAGTACCATTTGTTGTCCCATTGGCAAAGGACATCCAGATATTCCCAATGAATCCCGGTGGGTAGATCCAGAGGCCAAAGGGAGCTTTCCAAGGTGATCGCGGGAAGGTTGTCGCCCTTGGGAACGGTGAACACAGGCCCCGCATAGAGGTTGATGATTCCGGAGATCAGCCATTCCTCGCGACGACCCGTACCCAGATCGAGGACGATTCCTGTCGTCTCTTCCTTGGAAGGCGGCTGGTCGCGCGATTCGGGATCGATTTCATCCGGGAGCAGGGGGGCCCAGACGAAGGGCAGGTCCTCGACATCGAAGATGTGCCGTGGCATGGCGGCTGGCTCGGGGTCCCACGGCTTGTGGCCAGGAAAGAGGTTGTACAGACCGGCCACGGCTTTTTTGATGAGCACGAAGATACCTTCGCCTGCAAGCGAGCCCAAACCCAGCCCGGTTGTCCAGGCAAGGCGCCCGATGGTGCTTTCGAGATAGTCCATCGAAACGGCCAGTCGGGGAACGGAATTCCTGTTGGAAGTCGGGACGCTCCTCAGAACGCTCAATTCTCCATTCTCATTGAATCCGCAAAGGGTCCAGGACGGAAGCTGGCTCCCCCAACCGTTCAATTCCCCCTTTAGATTCTTGCGAGGGATGGGCCCGGCGGAATCGGAAACGATCATGAGGCATTGATTGGGGTCGAAGGCGGGGTTCTTCGCGAGGATCCTGAATTCATCCAGATGCCACCCGCGCACCTTGATGTCGTCGGGGATGGTCGTGTCCACGAGATTCACGGGTGTGTAGAACGCCGCTCGGTGGGCGTGACCGGAAAGGGTGTAGGCGATTCCGCCCTTGGCGCCCTTTTGGATCAGTTGGAAAACCCTCTCACGACCGTAGTTGAACGTCCCATAGTTGTGCCAATTCGACTTCTTTTTATCTGAGCCGGCACTGAGAATAGCTCCCGCCCCGGCGCCGAGAAGAGCTCCTCCAACCAGCCCGATTCCCCCTCCAATCGCCGCATCCTTGGCCACATCGCCCGCGCTCTGGCCGTTGTGGAGGCCGTAGAGGACTCCGACGGTGGCCCCGGCGGCGGCCCCGACTCCGGCCCCGATCAAAGCGCCTTTGAGCGCGCCGTCGCCGATGGTTCCGATATCCGCCTTGGGGAAGCTCTTGATGTTGGCTTCGCCGGTGGTCAGGGTGGCGGAGACTGCATCCGTGTCGACTCCCGGTTGTTGAGGGGCGAATTGGAAGTTTTCCACAAGGGGAATGTGGGGACTGTAACAGGCGTAGGTGAAGTGGGAGACCTAAACAACTCGCCTGACGGATCCGTATTTCTGGGCGACGGATTCGATCAATTGCAGATCGCATTCCGGGATCGCCTTGTCCGCGTGGGGAAGATGGCCGATGTCCATGCCATCGGGGCCGTTGGAACGGAGGAACATCATCTCGCTGGGCCCCCAATCCATCAGCAGAAGCTGCTGCTTGGCACCGCCGGAAATCGACCAACTCTTGAACGGCGAGAAGAGCAGGAAGAACAGCAGATAGACCTTTTCGTCGAAGTCCAGAGCGTGGGTGAACTTGTTGTAGCCGGGGCCGAATGCCGTGGTGGCTTCCAGGAAAGTGAGGTTGGTGTCGCAGGCGATGCCCTCGTTCGCCTTCTGGTGTTCGGTGGCGTCCTGGTCGTCGCCGAAATCCGCTCGCGGTGAGATTCCGAACGGGTCGATGTACCCATCGTGGTTGCCCGCGAGCAAAAAGATCGGTTTGGTGCATGTGGCCTGGAAATCGGCGATCAGATGGTAGATCCCCAGGTAACTCGTTCCCATCTGGAGCCGGGGTTCGAAGAATTCCTCCGCGCTCGTTTGCGTCTTGGAAAAATGGAGGAGGTTGAATGCATCCCAGAGCAAGGTGCCGTGCTGGTTGCGAGTCGACGCGCCAGCCGGGTCCCGGGGGGCGAGAACGGTTCGGTCGGCAGGGAAGTTGTCACGACTGAAATCGACCAGATCGCCCACCACGAGCACCGCGTCCGGTGCATCCGGGCCGTCTTTCAATTTGCCGAACAGATCCTTGAGCACGGTCACCGTTTCGGAAATCCGAGTCCCGATGGGGCGGACAAAACTTGTCTCCTCCGTGCCGATCAATTCTTCCGGGACATCCGGGATGGTCACCATCTCGGAGTTCTTGAGAATCTGGAGCTTGGTCACCAGGTGGAGGTCGGAGATCACACCCAGATCGAGGGCTGCCGCTGGCTTGGCCTCCTCCTCGGGGGTGCCTGGAGGGGCCTTCTTGGGTTTGCGATGGACAGGATGCCAGTCCGTGAGGGGGAGTTGGGGGTCGGCCACGAGCCCGGTAGGGTTCAGGGAGGGTTGGAGATTGGTGTCGCCAGGTCTGGCCTCGGTGAGGAATTTCCAAAGCCGATCGCCCACGAAGATGTTTGGGCTGGTGTCGGAATCCTTCCGGGTCTCGGACAGGATCCGGAAGAGCCGGTCTTCCTGGTAGCTGGCCGATGGGATTTTGTTTGGTTGGGCATCCGCCGTGCCAGCATCGGCCGAACCTGCATTGCCTTTGATTCCGTGGTCCAGCCAGTGCATGAAGAATTTTTTCTTCTGCGACGTGTTCTTCGCACCACCCGTCAGTTTGGAAAGATCGATGGTGACTTGATGCAGATTCTCCAACGGAGGAGCGATCGGATCGTCCTTGCGCTCCTTCCGCCAGAGCTGGAGGATTTCATGGTTGAGAATGCCGTGCAATCCGATGTCGTCGATGAACACCGGTTCATCTTTCTTTTCCTCGAGAAGTTGAACCACGATGCTGGATGGATCCTCGAAGAGGGGTGCCAATCCGGTGGGCGTGTTCAGTCCGTGCTTGAGCGTCTTCAATGCTTCGAAGCCGTCCACGAACACCAGCCGCTCGTTCACCTCGGCGGGTTTGAGATCCTTTTTGGAAAGCACCAGAAAGTGGACTTTATCGGTATCGCTGACGAATGTAGGAGCGCCCAGGGAGGGGTACAGGATCACGGCAGGGATTCCGAGACCGAATTGTTGGGCGCCGTTGCTCGGGACTTGGGGCTTGGGATCAGTAGGGGAGCTCATGCGCAGGTCCATTTGAGGGAGGAATGTCGGCGGTCCTACAATCTTAACTTCCTGTTCACCCAATGCGAAAAACTGTCCCGGAGGGAACAGGCAGTTTTTGCAATTCACCAATCCCCGCGCTAGATCGGGTCCTCCCCTCGGACCAATGAGATTTTTGCAGCCGTGTGGCCATTCATCCCCAAGATCAGCTTGGGTAGACCTCTACTTCTTGTGCGAACCGTCGCACATCGGCATGCCACCCGTCTTGCCGCACCGGCAGACGTGGAGGGCCTTCTTGGCCGTCAGTTCCAGTTTGTACGGGGCCATTCCCGAGCCTTTGTGCGCCCCGTCGCAGAACGGGAATTTGCTGCTCTTGCCGCAGGTGCAAACGTAGTGGGAGCCCGCGTCGAGCTCGGTGGCCAACGGGGAATTGGTGAAGTGGGTGTCGGACATGGAGGAGCCTTTGATGGAGGAGGATCGGTCCGTCTTCGGTGAGACTGAAAATCAATGTCATAAATTCCGATCCCGTTAGCGAGCGTGGCGTGCAGAAGTAGGTTTCCGACCATGAATTCTTTCTCTGTGGCGAGTGTGGGTCTTCTGTTGGCGTCTTCCCTGGCGCTGGCAGAGGAGAAGGCAGATCCCATCGACTTGGCCTGTTCGGAGTGCCAGGTGGCCAATCCGACCACCATGGGCATGCTGGAGTGCCAGAGCAAGGCCTACGAGGCCTGGGATGCGCGTTTGAACAAGGTCTACCAGCGCGTGCGCGGTCATCTGGACCCGGAAGGCAAGAAGGACCTCCAGGCGGCCCAGCGCGACTGGCTCAAGTTCCGGGATGGCGAGTTCAAGTGGACCCGGACCGCCTACGGCAAGATGGAGGGCTCGATCTATTCGCTCTACATCGCCCAGGCCAAGCTGGAGGTGGTGCGTAGCCGTGTACGCCTCCTGCAGAGCTTCGTGGACGCGGCCGAAGAATCCCACTGATCCATCCCGCCGGCTGAACGCTTCCCAACCGCACCCGAAAGAGACCGACCATGGAACACACCCAACCCGAACGCCTCTACGACTTCCGCGAGGATTGGGCGTTGCAGTACCAGGAATCCGCCCGCACAAAGATCCCCGGATATGAAACCCTATTCCGCCTCGCCGACTGCCTCCTGTGCCGGGAGCTTCCCGAAGCCGCCGATGTGCTGGTGGTGGGGGGAGGGGGAGGCGAGGAGCTTTGCACGATCGGTCTGGACAAGAATTGGCGCATGTTGGTGGTGGATCCGTCGGTACCGATGTGCCAAGGTGCGCGGGGGCGGGCGGCCTCGATCGGGATCATGGAGCGATGCGAGGTGGTGGAAGGCTATCTGTCCGACCTCCCGCAGGGGCGCATCCACGATGCGGCCACCTGCCTGCTGGTAATGCATTTTCTGCCCCGCGAGGGCCAGGCGGCCTTGCTGAGTGAATTGCATCGGCGATTGAAGCCGGGTGCGCCCGTGGTGATGGCGCATCTGGTGAAGTTCGCCCGGGAATCGGAAAACGCGTGGATGGCCGACTTTTGGCGCGACTTCCTGATCCGCTCCGGGGTGGACGCCGAGTCGGTGGAGCAACAGAGGCTGGCCCGGGAGCGCGAGGTCACCATGCTCACCGAAGACGAATTCCGTCACCTGTGCGCGGATGCCGGGTTCGAGGTCGTGGCCAGGGTGTCGCAGGCGCTGCACTTCACGCAGTGGATGTTGCGGCGCCGGGAATGAAAAAAGCCCGTTGCTCCCGGTCGGGGAGCAACGGGCCGAGTCAAATGGCCGGTGGGATCAGAACGGGTGCGTGAGCACCAGCTCCTTGGCCGCGCGCACGTCGTCCACCCGCTTGAGGGGCAGATTGTGCGGCGCCGAATGGACCACATCGGGAGTTTCGTTCGCCTCGCGCCAGACCTCCAGGAAGATCTCGGCGAAGCGATCGAGGGTTTCGCGCGATTCCGTTTCCGTGGGCTCGATCATCATCGCCTCGGGCACGATCAGCGGGAAGTAGATGGTGGGAGCGTAGACCCCGAAATCCATCAGGCGCTTGGCGAAGTCGGAGGTGTGCAGCCCGGTCTTCTTGAGCGCCGATCCATCCAGCACGAACTCGTGCATGTAGGGGCCGTCGTACTTGCAGGCCAAGGTATGACGGATTTTGGCGTACAGGTAGTTGGCGTTGAGCACCGCCGTGCGACCGATCTCGGCCATGCCTTCCGAACCCATGGCCAGGATGTAGGCGTAGGCGCGCACCATCACCAGGAAATTGCCGAACGCGCCGTGGACCGGCCCGATGGACGTGGAGGGTTTTTCCTGCGTGTACACGTCGCCGCGCTTTTCCACCCGTGGAGACGGCAGGAAAGGGGCCAGATGGCTCTTGACACCCACCGGGCCGCAGCCGGGGCCGCCTCCGCCGTGGGGCGTGGAGAAGGTCTTGTGCAGATTGAAGTGCATCACGTCGAAACCCAGATCGCCGGGCCGCGCGATGCCCACCAGGGCGTTGAGGTTCGCACCGTCCATGTACACCTGGGCGCCCACCGCGTGGCAAGCCGCGCAGATCTCTTCCACCCGGGTCTCGAAGAGGCCCACGGTGTTGGGGTTGGTGATCATGAACGCGGCGACATCGGAGCTCAACTTGGACTTGAGGTCTTCCACGTCGACCCGGCCATCGGCCGCGGATTTCACCGTGACGCACTCGAAGCCCGCGATGGCTGCGGATGCGGGGTTGGTGCCGTGGGCGGAGTCCGGAATCAGGATCTTCTTGCGGGTTTCGCCGCGCGAGAGATGGTAGGCGCGCACCACCAGCAAGGCGGTGAGCTCGCCATGGGCTCCGGCGGCCGGCTGCAGCGAAACTGCATCCATGCCGGAAATTTCCGCAAGGTCGCGCTCCAGACGCCAGATCAGTTCCAGGGCGCCTTGGATGGTTTCCGAAGGCTGCAATGGATGCAAGGTGGCAAATCCTGACAAGCGCGACAGGCTTTCGTTCACCTTGGGGTTGTACTTCATGGTGCACGAACCCAGCGGATAGAACCCCTTGTCGATGTGGTGGTTCTTCGTCGAGAGGTTCACGAAGTGGCGCACGACTTCGCCTTCGGACAATTCCGGCAGGCGAGGGGCGCTCTTGCGACGCAAGTTGGCGGGGATCAGCGCGTCCAGCCCAGGACGGGGGACATCCCATTCCAGGGAGCCCGTGCCGCGTTGGCCGGGACGGGAGCGTTCGAACAAGGTGCGGCCCGTGTCGTCGGTGAGCATCAGATTCCTCCGGCCGTGGAAAGGGTGGCGACCAGCAGATCGAGGTCGGCGCGGGTGTGGGTCTCGTTGACGCACACCAGGAGGGTTTCCGAGGGAACCCCGCTCATCAGGTCGGACAGCCACACGCCAGGCAACAGGCCTGCGGTGTGGCAGGCCGATTCCACACGGGCGCGGGAACCGGCGGCCAGCGTGAAGGCCTGCTCCTGGATGGCCGCCCCGGAAAACAACGGACGGATTTTGGCTTTGGCGAGTTCGTCGCGCAGGTAGGCCAGACGCGTTGCGCATTGTTCGGCCACTTCCGCCAAACCGGCGGGTCCCTGCAAGGCCAGGTACACCGAAGCGCACACCACCATCAGGCCCTGGTTGGAGCAGATGTTGGATGTGGCCTTTTCGCGGCGGATGTGCTGCTCGCGCGTTTGGGCGGTCAGGCAGTAGGCGCGCTTGCCTTCGGCGTCCACGGTGCGACCCACCACGCGGCCCGGCATCTGGCGCAACAGAGCCTTGCGCGTGGCCAAGATGCCCAGTCCGGGGCCACCGAGGCTGGTGGGGATGCCCAGTCCGAGCATGTCGCCCACCACGATGTCGGCACCGAATTCGGAAGGCGGCTGGATGACAGAAAGCGACAGCGGGTCGGCGGCGACCAGCAGGAGCGCGCCGGCGGCCTTGGCCAGTTCGGACAAACCGCTCAGGTCTTCCACCATGCCGAAGGCGTTGGGGCTCTGGACCACCAAGGCCGCGATCTGGCCGGAGGCCAGGGCGGATTGGACGGAAGAGCGGTCCAGCTGACCGGTGGTCTTGTCCCAGGCGATCTCCTGGAAGGTCCAGTTGTTGGACGGGGCGTAGGTCTGGGCGACCTCTCGCCAACGCGGATTGATGCTCCGGGCGATGGCGAATCGCTTGCGGCCCTTGGTGGACGCGGAGGCCATCACCAAGCCTTCCACCAGGGATGTGGCGCCGTCGTAGAGCGATGCGTTGGAGACTTCCATCCCCGTCAGCTCGGTCACCATGGTCTGGTATTCGAAGATCTGCTGGAGGCTTCCCTGCGAGGCTTCCGCCTGGTAGGGAGTGTAGGCGGTGGTGAACTCGCTGCGCGAGACGATGCTATCCACGGCGGCAGGGATGAAGTGCTTGGTCCAGCCCATCCCCAAAAACGTGGTGAGCTCGGTCAGTCCGCGGTTCTTGCCGGCCATCCGACGCACTTCGCGCGCCAGGGCCATCTCGGAGAGGGCCTTGGGAAGTTCCAGCGGCTTTTTCAGGCGCAGGTGGGCAGGAATGGCTCCGAGGAGCTCGTCGGCATGGGCCACGCCGGATACCGCGAGCATTTCTTGTTCTTCCGCGGCGGAGCGCGGGATGAACCGATGGCTCACAGCTGGGCCTTGTATCCGTCGGCGTCCAGAAGATCGCCTGGGAGAGATCCGGTCAGACGGATCTTGACGATCCAGGATCCGTACGCGTCGCGGTTGATGGAGCCCGCGTCGTCGGCCAACACGGTGTTGACTTCCACCACTTCGCCGGCGGCGGGAGCGTACACGTCGGCCACGGTCTTGACGGCTTCGATCACCGCCACACCCTTGCCGGCTTCAACCGCTTGCCCGACTTCCGGGAGTTCCACGAATACGATGTCGCCCAACTCGTGCTGGGCGTGATCCGTGATCCCGAGGGTCACCACGTCACCCTCCGATTGGATCCATTCGTGGGAGGTGGTGTACTTCAGGTTTTGTGGGATCAAAGTATCTGACATCGGTGCCCTCGCTCCACAAGAGTTGATTTGGGGAGTGAAAGGTAAGAATTCAGCCGTTCGACTTCGGTCTTTCACTCGCCAGGGGGTCTGCCTGCCGAATCGCTGTTTGTGGATGTAGCTTGCGTGCATTGCCAATGCGCTCGAAGAAGAAACAATGGAAAACCCGGCTGACCGCCTTTGAAACCGGCAAGATCCTTCCCTGGTGGCGTCAGCCCGCGCATGGATTCAATGCCTTCCTGATGCGGCTGGCCACCCGGCTGGGAGATGGCTGGGTCTGGGCCCTGGTGGCACCCTGGGTGATCTGGAGCCAAGGGTGGGCCAAAGGCGGTGCACTGGCTTGGCGCGGTACAGCCGTGGGGCTTGTGTCGGTCCTGATCTACAAGGCTCTCAAGGGGCGCTTCAATCGAGCCCGGCCTTTCGAGCCCAACGACCTTGTTCCCTTGCAAGCCCCGCCGGACCGGTTTTCCTTCCCATCTGGCCATGCCATGAACAATTTGGCCATCACCCTGTACGTGACGCACTTCCTGCCCCAGTTGCTGCCGGTGCTTCTGCCACTTTCTGTCCTGATCGCCTTTTCGCGGGTGTATCTGCGCGTGCACTATCCCACCGACGTCCTGGTGGGCGCGTTGCTGGGATTCGCGGTCGGCACGGGCTTTTGGCACCTGCCGGTCTTTTCCAGCCTCTGAACTAACCGATCCGCCCTCGGGCGGATCGGACTGGATTCAAGGGCGGCGGGCCATCACCAGCTGGGAGGAGCCGTAGCGACGGACCTCGATGTGTTCTGGCCATTCCCTGGGACGGTCGGAGGGCCACTGCAAAATGGCATGTCCTCCCGGGCGGCACAGCGCCAAGCAGCGGTCGAGCATGTCTTCGGTGATGGAGGCGAAAGGCGGATCCGAAAACACCACGTGGAAGCTGGCGGCCCTGCGAAACCGCGTCACATCGGTGCGGATGATCTCCAATTGGCCGTCCAAGCCGAGCTCGTCGGAAGTGCGGCGCATGCAGGCCAGGGCCTTGGCGTGGGTTTCCACCGCCGTGGCGTGCGGCGCCCCTCTGGAGAGCGCCTCGATGGCCACCGAGCCTGTGCCGGCATAGAGGTCGCAGAACGGCCCCAGGGTGACCTCCGGGCCGAGGATGGAAAACAAGGCCGCCCGCACCACGCCAGGCGTGGGACGGGTGGGTTCGATGCCGGCTGGGGCATGGACGATCCGGCCTTTGTACTTGCCGGAGGAGACGTGGAGGCTCACGGTGCGTAGGAGATGGCGTCGGCCTCGAGCTTCAGCGTACCATCGACACCTGCCGAGAGGCTGGCGGAAGTGAAACCAACAGGCAGGTCCATCGATTGCAGGGCGGCAAACCACTTGCCGATCGATTCCCAGGGGCCGGCGCCGGAAAGTTTCCAGCTGGCCCGCTTGAGGGTGCCGAAGGTCTGGACGGCAGGAGCCTTGGGAGAAGCCAGGGTCAGGCCGCCGGTTTGGGCCAGATCGCGGGCTTGGGTCAGGGTGGAAGCGAAATCCTTCCCCGGCTTGCCGTTGGACACGGAGCTCGAACTGAAGGGCAGGCGCGCGGCAAGTGCGAACTGGCCACCCGTTCCGGTCTTCAGTGCCGTGTCCACGAGGCTTTGCGCCAGTAGGCCGCGGATCAGGGTGTTCACGCCCTCCGCTTCGGCAGCGGTGCCTTGGATGACCACCAAGCCAGGCGAGTAGAGGCGGATGCGGGTGAACTTGACTCCGGCCGGCGCGACCTGGCGGATCACGGCCAGGATGCGTTCGAAGGCGAAGCGCTGGTAGGAGAGCCTTGCCAACGGCGACAGATCCTCAAAACGTGTGGGAGCGGGGGCGGCGGCGCCCTTCGATTGGCTTTCGGCGATCACCTGGGCCACGACTCCGCCAGCCAGGGCGGGGGCGACCACGCGAGGGGTCACGGAGGGTGGTGGGGGAGGTGGCAGGGTTTCCACGACCTTGGGTTCGGGCTTTTTCGGTTCCGGCTGTTTGGGCTCGGGCTTCTTCGCGGCGGCCATCTTGAGGGAATCCGCCTTGCGAGCGGCTTCCTTGGCGACCTTGATGGAATCCGCCTTGCGGACGGCAGCGTCGGCGACCTTGACAGAATCCGCCTTGCGAGCGGAATCCTTGGCGAGCTTGGCCAACTCGGCCGGGCTCTTTTTGACCGTATCGGTCTTAGGCTGCGCAGGCTGGGCAGGTTGTGCCGGCTGGGCAGGTTGCGCCGGTGGCTGCACCGGTTTGGCGGTCTGGGTGGGAGGAGCGATGTCGTCGGCGGGGTTTTGGTTGAGAAACCACCAGGTTCCTCCACCAACAGCTCCGAGGAACAGCACCACGCCCGCGGCGATGGCGAGCTTCTTGCCAGTGGAGCTCCCTGCGGTCCGCATCGAGATGGTGGTCAGGGAACCGAGGGTCTCCGGCTCGGCGGCGAGCGACGACGACTGGAACCGGTTGCGAAGCAGATTGAAACGGATCACGGGCGATCCCCCTGGGAGAGAGCCAAAGCCAAGCCCAGTGCGGCGGCGCACTTGGGAGACAATTCGGAAATCTGTTCGGCCATGGATTCGGCCGAAGGGAACGGCAGGGCGGCGAAGCTGTCCAAGAGCCGCACGTCCACGCGGATCCCGCTACCCAGCCGGGCGGCGAATCCGGTTTCCACGGAAAGGGGGCCGCAAAGGAACACGCCTCCGAGCTGGTCGGCCATGCCGCGCAACAGCCCTGTGCCTTCCAGCAAGGCTTTGCCGCCTGCCAGGGAAAGCTCGTCGGACGGATTCTGACCTTGCGCCACGATCACCGCGTGCCCGAGGAATTTGCGGTCTTGGGTCCAGAAAATCTGCAACGAACGTCCGCCGGCCAACACGATAGCCACCATGCGATCCGCCCAGGACGGATAGTTGGCCTCGAAGGCATTGGCGGCAGCGACGATGTCGAGGTTCGATTCGGACAGCGGCATTCCCGCGGAATCAGCCACCGACGATACCCGGTTTGCCATCGCCCGGCGAACGGCGCCGATCAGGATGCCGGGTTCGTTGTGCGGCCCCACTCCATGTGGCATCGCGTTGATCCACAGATCCTCGTCCGAGCATCCGAACCACGTTCTGGCCTCGAAGCGGGCGGCATCCTCGATGGAAATCTCCTGGTCGGTTTCCGCCAGGCGCAGGAATGCGCTCGCTCCGGACAAACCGATGGCCATCGACTTGATCGACTTGTCGAGCTTGCGCTCGGCCAGCCACTTGGCCAATCCCTCGCCGAGTTCCACTGCGCTTTTGCGGCTGTGGGACTCGTTCCAGGTGGCGACCTGCTCGATCTGGTTCTTCTGCGGGTTGAGCGCAACCAAGGTGCAGTAATCCTCACCCAGGTCTAGACCAACGACAAGCTTCTTTTTTGCCATAGTGATACCGGATCCGCTCAGAATTTTAGGTGGGGGCGAAGTTTTTCAAGTCTCGAGGGACCGATGCCCTTGACCCGAAGGAGATCGTCCGGGCCCTGAAAGGGGCCATCGGTGCGTTCATCCACGATCCGTTGAGCAATGGTAGGCCCGATTCCAGGGAGACCCTGGAGTTGGGCGAGAGTTGCTTCGTTCGGGTTGAGCTCACCTAGGATCTTCTTTGGTTGAGTTCTGGAAACTGATACAGCGCCGAGGGAGGATTCAATGGTCGTGTCCGATGGGCGCACGGGCTCCGCATCCCATTCCAACACCACTCCTTGGGTCTCCAGAGGGGGCAAGGATAGGCGCGCTTGGGCAGCCTTCCACGCCACTCCGGCAAGGAAGAGGGCTGAGGCCAGCCCGAGGAGACGTATTTCTCCCCGGCTGAGCGAGTTCAGACGGAGCTCCGCATTTGTCGTAATTCTAGAACTTTTCTGGACTTACGCAACATTTCTTCGCGAAAGAGCAGCTTGAACCAGTCCGTGGAAGAGCGGAGCCGGCTCCAACAGGTTCGACTTCAGCTCCGGATGGAACTGGCAGGCCATGAAATAGGCATGGTCCGGAAGCTCCACCACCTGCATGATGGGGGTGCCGGGGGCCTTGCCGGAAAAGACCAGTCCGGATTTCTCCAAACGAGCCACATATTCCGGATTGACTTCGTAGCGATGGCGGAACCGCTCGCGGATGCGCACGGAATTGCCGTAGATCTTGAAGGCGCGACTGTCCTTCTTGATCTCCACGTCGTGGCCACCCAGGCGCATGGTGCCGCCCTTTTTGGTGAGGTTCTTCTGGCCGGGCAGGTAGCAGATCACCTTGTGGGCGATGGGGTGCTCGGGATTTTCCACCTCTTCGGTCTGGGCGCCTTCGAGGCCGCAAACGTGCCGGGCGTATTCCACCACGGCCAATTGCATGCCGTAGCAGATGCCCAAGAAGGGGAGGTTGTTCTCGCGGGCGTACTTGATGAGCTGGATCTTGCCTTCGATGCCGCGGGCGCCGAATCCGCCGGGAATGATCAGTCCATCCACGCCGGCCAGAGCTTCGGCCACGGTCTGCGTGCCCTTTTCGATCTCAGACGTCTCGATCCAACGGAGCTGGACTTTGACTCCCAAATGCGCTCCAGCGTGCTCCAGCGATTCCACCAAGCTCGCGTAGCTGTCTTCCAGTGCCGTGTATTTGCCGCCCAGGGCGATTTCCACGATTTTGTCTGGATTGGTGTTGTTGCGCTTGACGGCGGCCACCCACTGCGACCACTCGCCCAGGGCGGGGGGAGAATAGATGCCGAGCTTCTTGTGGATCAGGGCCGAAAGCCCTTCCTTCTCGTACACCAGCGGGATTTCGTAGACGGATTCCACGTCCGGTCCGGAAATGACGCATTCCTTCTGGAGGTTGCCGAAGAGGGCGATCTTTTCCTTGATGTGGTCGTCCAGGTACTCCTGGCAGCGGCCGATCACCACATCTGGGTAGATCCCGAATTCGTTCAGAAGCTTCACGCCTTGCTGGGTGGGCTTGGATTTCTGTTCGCGCACGCCGGACGGCACCGGCACGTAGGTCAGATGCACGAACAGCATGTTTTCCGGGCCCACTTCATGGCGCATCTGCCGGACGGCTTCGATGTAGAAGAGGTTTTCCAAATCGCCCACGGTGCCGCCGACTTCGATCAACAGAATGTCCGCGTTTTCTTCACGGGCGATGCCGTAGATGCGCTCCTTGATCACGTTGGTGGCGTGCGGAATGAACTGGACGGTCTTGCCCAAAAAGTCGCCGCGCCGCTCGCGCTCCAGGATCTCCTGGAAGACTTTGCCCATGGTCAGGTTCCAGCCGAACTTGCCTTGGATGTTCAAAAACCGTTCGTAGTGGCCAAAATCCATGTCCACTTCGCCACCGTCGTCCAGCACGAACACTTCGCCGTGTTCCACGGGGTTCATGGTGCCGGGGTCGGTGTTCAGGTAGCCGTCGAGCTTGATGGGGACGATCTTGAGCCGCGAGCACAGGAGGCGTCCGATCGATGCCGCCGCGACGCCCTTGCCCAGCCCTGAAAGAACCCCACCGGTGACGACGATGTATTTCGTCTTGTTCTTGTTCGCGCCGGACATCAGAGTTCTCCTTCCTGCCTGAGCAGGTCCAAAACCTCGGAAATATGCTCCCTCCGATCCACGGCGGCACGGGCCCAAGTTCCTTTTCTCGCGCAAACCGCCATTCCATGGGCCAAAGCGCGCAGCGGTTCGATGCGCCGGAGGGTCTCTTGGGGCGGAATCGGGAGGTGGGCGAAGCGCTGGAGGGCCGCCAGCGAACCTCCATAAACGCCCACATGAACCGCGAACTGCTCCGGTTTTGACCCTTCGGGCAGGGCCCGATAGAAGTCGACAGCCCGGGAAACGGTCTGGTTGCCCGGTTCCAATTGGATTTTCACGACATCCTCATCCATCATGCCTTGGGCGGACAAGGCAAGATCAGCCGCCGTCCAAAGGGCGTCGGGGTCGGTCGGAAGCAGTGCGCAGAGGTCGCGCAACAGGTCCAGCGGGAAGACCGGCTCGTCGCCCTGGAGGTTCAGGACCCAGGGCGCCTGGAGCTCCTGGGCGGCCCACGCAACGCGATCCGTGCCGGTGGGGAAGCTCGGTGTGAGGATGCACTCGAGGCCGAAGTGGGTGCAGGCATCCACGATCACGGCGTCTTCCGTGGCCACCACCACGCGATCGAAGCACTTTGCGGCCAAGGCGCGCCGGGCGGAGCGCACCACCAGGGGCTGTCCGCCGACGTCAAAAAGCGGTTTGCCCGGAAACCGAGAAGACCCCATGCGCGCCGGAACAATGCAAGTCACGGGATGGATAGAACTCATTTGGGTGGAATCCATTCGTTGCAAGAAATCAGTCGAGGCGCTCGCGGGGTGAGCGAGCCGGAGTCAGACGAAGCGAAGTGGCGTTTGCGGCGACGGGAGGCGTACGAGGGTACGTTGACCGGAGCCGAAAGTGACACTGAGCGAGTATGGCCCGGCGCAGCCAGAGCGCGACTACGCCGCCCCAATGACCTTGGGGATCGCGAAGAAGCCCTCGTACGACTTGGGAGCGTTCGAGAGGGCCACGTCGCGGTCCAGGCTCTGGTGGGGGATGTCCGCACGCAAAGGCCTCTCGCCGCTGTCCGGATGCATCATGGGAGGCACATCGGAGAGATCCAACTTGGAGATCTCTTCCATGTGTTCCAGGACGTGGGCGAGCTGACCGGCCACACGGGGAAGATCGGATTCCTCCACGTGCAAACGGGAGAGCAGGGCGAGCTTGCGGACGGTGTCTTCGGTCAGTTCCATGGTTGTCGGTCAAGGTAGAAAAGCTGGCAAACGAAAGCGCCCCGTTCCGATTGGGACGGGGCGCAGAGGACGGCATCGTGTGGTTGGTTTATGGGGCTTCGGTGATGGCGCCGAAGCTCAGGCTGGATCCACCCAGGGCTACCAACTGACCGCGCCAAGTGCAAAAAGAGCGTACCGGGGCAGGCAGGAATACCCTCTGCCAGAGCTTGGGGCGTTCCCGGGTGGCTAGGTGAAGATTGCCATCCACGCCGATCGCCAACAGATTCGGAGACGCCCACATGGATAGATCTGACGGCACTTTCAAGACGGATTTGGCTGTATCGATGGATTCGCCGGGAATGATCCAGGAGACGGGTGCGGCTGGACCGTCGAAACTACCCGATGTCGAGTAGATCGTCCAGCTGCTTCCATCTCCAGCGCTGCTGATCTCCACCTTCCGGAACCAGCGAAGCCAAAAGTCGTCTGGAGCCTCGATCCCTGCGATGAAAGTGCGGTTCCCGTCAAGAACATGCCAAGTCTTGCCGTCGAAGGATTCCTTCGCCTCCCGAAACTTGAATTGCCGACCTACTCCCATGAAATCCTTCACATACCAGGCTGAGAGCACGAGTCCGGCTTGGCTCTTGTGGAACGCGAAACCGTCCGCGCTGTCCGTGGGAACCGCGATGGTGGTGGAATCCCATTCAACTCCGTTTTCGCTGGATAGGATCCTGACGCTATCGAACACACTCCAGCTGGCAATGGTGTCGGACACTCCGTTCGACTGCCAGATATCGTGTTCAACCCACGTCGGTGCGCAGCCTCTGGCCATCCAGATGCGCCCCTTCCAGAATACAGGTCCAAAGGTTAGCTCAGCGGGGACGGGGAATCGAACCGCGTTCCCGATGCCGGCAGGAGTCGCGATTCGCAAGGTCGCGATCGATTCGTCCACGCTCAGCAAGCCAATACCTGCTGGGAGAGTGTCGATATGGTCGAGGGGAGAGGATTTGCCAGGCAAAGGGATCGTGGTCCAGTCGAGCTTCCATCGTTGGGCCAAGGCTGGACTCTTTACATGCAAGGTCGCCTTGTTCCACAGTGGTGGCGGCGTGACGAGATCCGTCGCCTTGGCGCCCACCCAGTAGGTGAGATCGAATTCGGCGGAATCGTAGCGGCTTGGCGTGGCGCCGAATCCACCGAAGACGGTGTCGCGGAATTGCGCCGATTCGGAAACACCTCGTTCGGAAGGAGCGCCCCACGATGCCGGTCCATCCTGCCGATAGATCACGTATCCGGACTTGCGCGCATAGGCCGTGTCCTTCCAGCCCACGGTGACAACTCCTGACAGGGTATCGTAGGTCGCGACGATTCCTGTCACCAGCGGCAGGCCGTTGTAGACCAGGTCGATCGTGTCGGCATCGATGACGCTGTCCGGCCGCGCGCGCACCAGCTTGTGCGTGGGCGTGTATTGCGAGAGGTGCGTGACCGCCACCAGATCCAGGTTGCCCGCAGGCACTCCGGTGATCCGGAAGAATCCGGTGGAATCCACGTTGGCGTACAGGTTGGTGCGCATCAGGTGCACCCAGGCGATGGAGGGCGAGTGCATGGGCTGGACGCGGATATGGCCGGTGATGGTGCCCGTGGGGCGCAACGTGTCGATCGGAAGCTCGACCTTGTCGCCATCGGAAAAGGCCGAGTCGATGAACAGAGCTCTGCCCGTTGACTGGTCGTCCGCGATCAGGCTGTAATGGCCAGGTTTGAGCTTCAGCGCCACGTTGCCATTCGCATCCACGTAGGCTTGGGTGACCTGTGTGGTGGTGGAATCCGTTTCTTTCTGCGTGGCTGCATACACGCGGACCCGAGCACCTACGGCGGGCTTTCCATCGGGCCGGAAGAACGTTCCCTTGGTTTGGGTTTCGTTGTTGGTGCCGGCGATCCGGTCGGAATCGCAAGCCTGCAGCAAGCCGAGTGCTGCGGCTGTGGTGAGGAGTCTGGTGAGGCGACTCATGGAGTGGGCTCCTTCGGGGATTTCTTCAAGGGGATCAGGGAGATTTGGAAAAGGCAAACATCGGTGGGTGCAAGAGTATCCTGGTGGACCATCGAGCGGATTTCGGAGCGGAACTTTTCGATCTTCCGTTCGATCTGGGTGGCCACCTGCTTGGAAACAGAGATCACGTTGGTCGCGACCAGTCGCTCAGGGCTGTCTGGTACCAGCAGGCTCTTTTGGGCGAGCTCCAGGTGTTGGAGTTGCAGCTGCACGATCACCGCATCGCGCGTGCCTTCGGGAGCGGTCACGGAGGCTTCTGTGGGCTTCCAGAATCCGTCCGGGTTCTGGGCGATCAGCCCAAGTTCCGCCAACAGCGCCATCGATTCGCGGACTTGGCCGGGGGTCAGGCGCGGGACGATCTCCTTGGCGATGCGGTCCGGTTCGTCGCCGTAACTTCCGGTGTCCAACAACGCCCGGATGGCGCCGTGGCGCCAGTGCTTGTAGAACTCCATCTGGCGGGTTTCCAGGACGGTTCTGGGGGTGCGGTTGGTGGCCACCAGTTGGTCAAAGGCCAGTTCCCGTTCATCCGCGGTCTCGGCCTGGGCGAAACGCACCAAGGCTCGGAAATACCGGGCTTCGTCGCGATCCAGTTCCAGCAACACCACGAAGCGTTCCACGAAGTTCGTGGTCAGATTCTTTCCGCCCACCACGTCGGGAAAGAAGCTCCGCGTGTTGGGAAGCCCGATCCGGCGATGGACCTCGGCGTTGTTGAAGCGCGGATCCGCCTCGCGTCGGGAGGTCATCCAGTCCGCTAGGAACCTCCGGAAGTCATTGTATTCATAGATGCTTGTCTGGCTCATGAAACCTATAATACCTGGGGTTTATCAGATTCCCAAGCGATCTGGTGTGCATGATTTATAGAAGGGTCAATCACTTCGGGTCTGACTCCCCGAAGCTTGCTTCGGAGACCCGAAATCGCTGGCCAAGAAAATACCCCGCAGCTTGCTGCGGGGTGGATCATTCGCACCCTATTTCCGGCTGCGTGCCCGTGGGTGGCAGGTGGCATGGACTTCCTGCAAGGTGCCCAGATCCAGGTGGGTGTACATCTCGGTGGTGGTCACGGAGCTGTGCCCCAGCATCTCCTGCACAGCGCGAAGGTCGGCGCCGCCTTGCAGGAGGTGGGTGGCGAAGCTGTGGCGCAAGAGGTGCGGATGGATGCGGTGGCTGCCCTTCTTGCCGGATCGGTCATCCGTCTGCAATCCCGTCATGCGTGCCCAATGGTCCAGGATTTCCCAAGCGGAGATGCGCGAGAGCGATCCCCCGCGAAAATTCACAAAGAGCCGATCCGTGCGCGGGTTCAGTTGTGGCCGGTGGTGGTGGATCCAATCCTCGATCCGCTCGATGGCGATCTTCCCCACAGGTACGATCCGCTCCTTGCTGCCCTTGCCCCAAACCCGCACCAGGCCTTCTTCCGACAGCCATCCCGCCAACGGCAGGCCCACCGCCTCGGAGACGCGCATCCCGGTGGCGTACAGAAGCTCCAACAGCGCACCATCACGGGCTTCCAACGGCTTGGACCGGCCGGGGCCATCCAACAGCTTGAGGGTATCGGGAATGGAGAGCACACGGGGAAGGCTGGGCACCGACTTGGGGGAAGGAAGGTCCGCCAGCGGGTTTTCTGCAACCTCGGATTCGATCTGCAAAAACCGAAAGAAGGCTTTCCAGGCGGATCTCGCCCGGGCGATCGATCGTTGGGATAGCCCTTCGCGAGAAAGATCCTCCAGGTATTGACCCACCTCCACTGGGGTGAGTTTGGCGGGGTCCAACCCACATGGCGAGGCTTTCTGGGCCAACTTGAGCAAGTCGCGGGCATAGCCTTCCTGGGTTCGCGCCGATAAGCCTCGCTCCAGCGCGAGATGGTCCATCCAGCGTTCGCTGGCGTCCGTCCAGGTGTCCGAGATCGCCGGGTTGGTCTTGGGTGCTTTCATCTCTACAGATGAATCTGCGGGCTCGATCGGGTTTTGGCTATCCCCGGTCGTTCGGATTGGATACAGGAGACCCTCGGGAAGTTTCCCTTCGTGGCCGCTCGGAAAGAGCGCCTCCTGAAGCTGCAGCCGATGCGGTTTTTCGTGGAAAACGATTACCGGACGGTTAGATCCTTATATAGATTTTCCACCCAGAAAACCTTCACAGAACCTATTCACCTGTTGTTTTCCAAGGAAAAGAGAGAGGAAGAGCGATGTCGTTCGCGAAACTCGATCCCAAAGAAGCCGCCGCCCTGATCCAGCACGACATGAATGTCGGGTTTTCTGGATTCACCCCTGCCGGTTCGCCCAAGGTTGTGTCGTTGTCGCTGGCCGAACAGGCCAAGGCCGAACACGACGCCGGGCGTCCTTTCAAGATCGGTGTGATCACCGGTGCTTCCACCGGCGATTCCCTGGACGGCGCCTTGGCGCGGGCCGATGCGATCAAATTTCGCACGCCCTACCAGTCCAACAACGATCTGCGCAAAGCCCTCAACGACGGCCGCGCGGAATTCTTCGACATGCACCTCTCGCAGCTGCAGCAGACTCTGCGCTCCGGCGCGCTGGGCAAGATCGATGTGGCCGTGGTGGAAGCCGCGGATGTCACCGACGACGGCGAGATCCTGCTGACCTCCGGCGTGGGCTCCATCCCCACCACCGCGCGCATGGCCGACAAGGTCATCATCGAGGTGAACACCGCGCACTCCAAAGATCTTCATGGCATCCATGACATCTTCGAGCCGAATGACCCACCGTTTCGCCAGCCGATCCCCATCACCAGCCCGCGCGACCGCATCGGCACGCCGCGCCTGAAGATCGATCCCAAGAAGATCGTCGGCATCGTGGAAAACAACCAGCCCGACGACGTGAAGGGTTTCGACGAACTGACCGACGTCACCCGCCAGATCGGCGCCAACGCCGCCGCCTTCCTGGCCGGCGAGCTGCGTGCCGGTCGCATCCCCAGTCAATTTCTGCCCATCCAGTCGGGTGTGGGCAACATCGCCAACGCGGTGATGGCTGCCTTGAACGACGCCAAGGACATCCCGGCCTTCGAGATGTACACCGAGGTGATCCAGGACGCGGTCTTCGATCTGATCGATTCGGGCAAGGTGAAGTTCGCCTCCGGCTGCTCCTTCACGATCTCGCCTCCCATCCAAAAGCGCCTGTACGACGATCTCAAGCGCTACCGCCAGCACCTGATCCTGCGTCCGCAGGAGATCTCGAACAATCCCGAGATCGTTCGGCGCCTGGGCCTGATCACCATGAATACGGCGTTGGAAGCGGATATTTTCGGCAACATCAACTCCACGCACGTGCTGGGACGTTCGATGATGAACGGCATCGGCGGATCGGGCGACTTCACCCGCAACGCGTACTTGTCCATCTTCGCCTGCCCTTCCACCGCCAAGGGCGGCAAGATCAGCGCGATCGTTCCTCTCTGCTCGCACATCGACCACTCGGAACACTCGGTGGGTGTCATCATCACCGAGTGTGGCGTGGCGGATCTGCGCGGCAAGGGACCTCTCCAGCGTGCCAACGCGGTCATCGACAATTGCGTGCATCCCAGCTACCGCGACCAGTTGCGCGACTACTTGAAGCTGACCGGTGGAGCCCACACTCCCCATACGCTCTCCAAGGCGTTTCGCATGCACGTGAAGTTCGAGGAAACCGGCACCATGCAGGGTGTCGACTGGGCCTAATCGCGCGATCACGCGAAGTGTGTTAAGTTTTTGGGGCCGTCGGAATCCGACGGCCCTTTTTGTTTCCCCCGCAAAGTCTGTTTCCCCCGCATGAATACTCTCCCCACGCCACAGGAGCATTCGCCTCCGGCCTTTCTGGAACTGCTGCAACCCTTGCGCGGCGTGTGGTTTTGTCTGGGCGTGATGTCGGGATGGGCGTGCATGGCGATGGTCTCCCCGTATGGCTGGATCGGTTTGGTCGCCGGGATGGCGCTGGGCGCGCTCGTGGCCAAGACCTGGCCTTCCCGTATCGCGCTGGCCTTCGGGCTTTTGTGCCAATGGGGGATATCCCTGACCACCTCCCCGGTGGTGGTCAGGGAAGAATCGCAACAACGGCTCGCGGTGGTGGTGGAACAGGTCTTTCCCACGGGATCGGGGACCGGCAGGATTCTGGACAGCGAGGACCCGCATTGGATCGGGGCCCGTGTCCGCCTACGTGGAGGCCGGATCGGCGACACCCTCCAGGGTGTGGGGTACTTGCGGCCTCCGCGCGCTCCGACCGTTCCTGGCACCTTCGACGAGCGCGGCTGGATGGCCTCCGAAGGGCTGGACGGACGGGTTTCCTGGGGGGATTCCCTCGTGACCAGGCCGGCGACGACTCCCCGTCGAGTTTCCGTATCCGACAAAATCCGGCAGTTCGTTCGAAAGTCGCTGGCGATGCGCCTGGAGCCGTCCTCCGCCGCCCTCTGGACCGCCACGCTCCTGGCGGAAAACGACCGTGTCCCTCCGCAGGCATTGGACGCTTTCCGTCAAAGCGGGCTGTTCCACATGCTTTCCGTGAGCGGATTCCACATGGCCGTGCTGGGAGGAGGCACCCTGCTCCTGCTCTGCCTGGTCCGCGTTCCCCGCCAGATCGCCTGGCTGGTGGCGGCGGGAGTGGTGATCGGGTATGCGGCCTTGCTGGGTGGCTCCGCGCCCATCGCACGGTCCGCGATCGCCTTCGCGTTGGCGTCCGTGGCTTGGGTCTCGGGACGGCCCGTGCATCCGGGGAACACGTTTTTCCTGGCGCTGGGCGCTTTGGTGGCCCTGGACCCGCAGGTTCCCTTCCAACTCGGGGCGCAGCTGACCTTCGCGGCCACCGCGGCCCTCCTTTGGTTGTCGCCGGTCCTGGAAAGTTTGACGATTCCTGTCCGATGGCGCCAGGGCCGGTGCCATGCCTGGCTCCTGCAGCCTCTGATGTTGTCTGTTTCCGCCACCCTGGCGACGGCGCCCCTCCTGGCCTGGAACACCGGTCTGGTTCCCTGGATCGGGATTCCCGCGGGACTGGCCGGAGGAGTGGTCTTTTCCGTGGGGTTTCTGGCCGCGCTGGGCACGGTGGCGCTTTCCTTCCTGCCGCCTTGGGTGTCGTGCGGCTTCGCGGGTGCGGCCGACGGTGCCGCCCGATTGGTCTGGGAGCTGACCCTGCGCGCCGGACAATGGCCCGCCGGGACGTTCCATCCCGGGCGTCCAGAGACCATCACGATGGTGCTGGCGCTGGCCACGTTGGTGGCCATCGCCTTCGCGCAGCGACCGGTGCTGCGTTGGAAAATCGCGGCGATCCTTCTGATCGCCTGGGGAGCATGGGCCTTTGGAACCGGCGGTCGGGAGAAAAGATCGATGGAAGTGGCGTTCCTCGATGTGGGGCAGGGGAGTGCCACGCTGGTGACCTGGCCGTCCGGAAGGGTCTGGCTGGTCGATGCAGGTCCGGCTTCCTGGAAGGACCCCCGCCGCAACGCGGGCACGGAAAAAATCCTTCCCTACCTGCATCGGAAGGGGATCGACCGATTGGACGCCGTGGTGGTCAGCCACGCCGATCTGGACCATTGGGGCGGATTGCAAGGGCTCGCCGGCAGGATCGCCCCGACGCGTCTGTTGGTGTCCGTCGACAGCGGAACCCCTGGATCTCCCGGTTTCGATTCCACCGTGGGGACCTTGGTGGAAAAAGGCTGGAGCGTGGAAAGGATCGGGCAAGGACAAAAACTGACTTACGGAGACGGTGCGCGCTGCGAGGTGCTGGGACCAGGCCTTGCCGACCCCATGCCCCGCAACCGCGCGAGCCTGGTGCTGCGGTTGGTTTTCGATTCGTCGGCGGTGATCCTGGCGGGAGACGCCGATTCGGTGGCGGAAGCGGAAATCCTGCGTTCCGACATGTCCGTGTCCGCCCAGGTGTTGCTGGCGGGCCACCACGGCTCGAAACACTCCACCAGCCTCGATTGGTTGAAGGTGATCCAGCCCGATCGGGTGGTGCTCGCCTACGGTGTCAAAAACCGTTACGGCCATCCCAACCCGCAGGTGATGGAACGGCTGGAATCTGTCGGTTGCGAAGCGATGCATCTGCCGCGCGGATCGGCCATCTTCCGAATGGATGGACATGGCGTCCACGACGTCGTGCCGGAAACCACGAGCATTTGGCGAGGGCATTAGGGATCGGGAGGTATCTTTGCACGATCCATGGATCTTGAAACGACTCTCCGGGAGGTCTTCGACCAGACCGAGATCCTCCGACGTCCCGTCAACGGGATCGTTTCCGGCTATCACGAACTTCCCTACCGGATCGTGGGCCCGCTGGAGGGCGGTTCGGTGCGCATTTCCGGCACCATCCGTGTTTCCCCTCGCATGGTGCTGACCTTCCGCCAGCTCCAGGAACAGTTCGGGAAATTCTTCGATGGAGACGACGGATTCATGGACCAGGAGCTGGTGGGCCGATCCTTCCAGTTCGCCGTGGCGCGCGACGCTTCCAAATCGATCCGCAACGAGGCCCTGCGCATCGAACGATCGGACGAATCCTTCGATTCCCTTCTGGAGAGGGTCCATGAAGATCTCCAGCGTGCGGAGGATACCCGCACCGGATTGATCTCCTGTCCGTCTCCCCGTTTCTATCCCGTTTCGGTGGATCGCTTCATCCGCGAAATCCTCGACCGGGAGCTGGGGCCCGGCAGATGATCGAGGAAGGCCGCGAGGCCTTGCGGACTCCATTGCTTTCCCGAACCCGGGTCTTCCAGGGCGGCTACCTGGCCGTGGATCGCTGCGAATACGGATCGCCTTCCCAACCGGAGATTCGGGAGGTGGTCCAGGTGGGCAGCGGGGTGTGCGTGCTGGCGGTCCTGGCCGACGGCAGCGTGCCCATGGTGCGGCAATTCCGCCAGGCGATCGACAAGGTCCTTTTGGAACTGCCGGCGGGCGTGGTGGAGCCTTCGGAGGATCCCGCCGCGGCGGCGAGACGGGAATTGTCAGAAGAGACCGGCGTGACCGGAGGCACCTTGCGGCACCTGTTGCGCTACGCCCACGCGGAGGGGTATTCCACCGCCTGGCTGGATGTGTACTTGCTCGTCGGCGCGTCCCGAGGCGTGGCGAGGCCGGATGCCGACGAACGCCTGGAGGTGGAATACATGGATCTGGCCTCCTACGAGAGCCTGGTCCGATCCGGTGGGTTTTCCGACGCCAAGACCCTGCTGGCCTTCCATTGCGCCAGGCCATTTCTGCGCGCCGAAGGTTTTTTGGATTCTTGAGCGTGTTCAGGCGGTGAGGAGGATGGTATGATCGCCGCCATGTCCACCACCCCAGCGAAAACGGATCCGGTCGAGCTCATCCTGAAGGAAGGTGCCCAACTTCCGAGTCTGCCCGAGGTGTTGCTCAAGTTGGATCGGGAACTTGCATCCGAGGATGCCGATCTGCAGAAGATCGCCAAGCTGGTGGGGATGGACCCGGTCTTGTCCGGACAGATCCTCCGGCTGGCCAATTCCACCTGGTACAATCCTGGCGGCAAACCCATCCAGGATCTATCCCGCGCGCTGGTGCGACTGGGGATTCCCACCACGCGCGAGCTGGTCCACGCCCTGGTCATCCCCGCATTGTTTCCCAAGGGTGGTTCGGCGATCGATTTGACCAAGTTCTGGCGCCATTCCTTCGCCGTTGCCTTGTTCGCCCAGGCGATCGGCAAACGGCTTCATCTCGATCGCAAGGAGATGGAAGTCCTCTGGACGGCGGGATTGTTGCACGATATCGGCGTGTTGGTGTTTGATCTGCTATCCAAGGAAAATTTCCGGAGGATCCTGAAGCTTTGCCAGGAGGACCCCTTCGCCGAACCCGATGCCGAAATGGTGGGGGTGGATCTGCTCGCCTTGGAGCGCGAATGGCTCGGCTCCGATCATGCGAGTCTCGGATCCGTCTTTCTGCAAAAGTATTGGAAATTGCCCGATCCCATCATCTGGTGCGTGCGATACCATCTGGAACTGGGGTGGGCGCTGGAGGAGCCGGACGCGATCAAGAGCATCCTTCCCATCCACGTGGCCAATACGCTATGCGAGGAAAGAGGCGAAACCTGGGTGCCGTTGCGCGCCCGCAGGAGCTCCCACCTGGGAGAGGCATGGAAGAAGATGGGGTTTTCCGAAAAGGACGCCGAAGAGATGGCCGCGGAAGTGGATGTCGCCCTGGAGAAGTCCGACCAACTTCTGGCCGCCTCCGGCTGATCGGCATGGGCTTCGTACCTTTGTGCAGGACGGGAGATCGGGCCGATCGGTTCCGGTCGCCACCGGCATCGTGGAGGAACGACATGCGGAAAATCCCAGGAGGCATCCAACGCTTGGCCTGTGCCATGGCTCTGGTGCTGCTTTGGTCTTGCAAGGAGAAGGCGCCCGAGCCTGCTGGAACCTCGGCGAAGACCGACGTCGAACGGCGCTCCGGCAAGTCGTCGTCGGATACGGGTTTTTCACCTGCCGAAATCCGTCGCTCGGGCTCCAGGAGCTTGGATTCGACACCCGTCGCGGAGCCCACACAGAAGACGGATTCTGTTGTCGCTGCCAAGCCGGCGGAAAAGCCAGCCCCGACCGTGGAAACGCCTGTCGTCGCGGAAAAACCTCCTGCCGCCAAGCCTGCCGAGCCGCCCAAGCCTCCGGTGGTCGCTCCCAAGCCCGCGCCGGCGACTTCCGCGCCCGTGGCCGGAGGGGAAGCACCAGGTGCGGAGGGCGAATGGGTCCTCCAGATCAACATCCACAAATCGGAAGCGGAGGCGCGCGCGCAGGTGCAGAAACTGGCCGAACAGGGCATCACCGCCTACGCCATCCCGGTTCCCACGGGCGAGACCAAGCTCTCCGGCGACTATTGGCGGGTGCGCGTGGGTCGGTTCAAGGAGCGTGCGAAGGCCCAAGCCTGGGGCGAGGCGAACATCGTTTCGCGCGGCCTCAAATTTTGGGTGGACAAGAAATCGAACGAAAACCGTTCAGCCGGGAATCCCTGATGCGAGCACCATACATCCACATCGTCAATCTCGGCTGTTCCAAGAACCTCGTGGACACCGAACGGATCTACGGCGACTTCCTCACGGCGGGGTTTCGCATGGCCGAACACCCGGATCTCGCCAACCTCGTGGTGGTGAACACCTGCGGGTTCATCGAGGCCGCCAAGGAGGAATCCGTCAACGAGGTGCTGGAGCGGATCGCCCATCGCAAGCGGGGACAAAAAGTGGTCGTCGCCGGATGCCTCTCGCAGCGCTACCGCGAGGACCTGGCCAAGGAAATCCCCGAGGTGGATCTGTGGGCCGGAACCTACAAGCCGGGTGAACTGGTGGCCATGGTGAAGGAAGCCGGTTGGAAGATGCTGCCGGAGTGCTCGGCCGTCGAGCGGATCCCGCGCGTGCTGACCACCGCCAGCCACTTCGCCTACGCCAAGATCTCGGAGGGTTGCGACCGCGTGTGTTCGTTCTGCGCCATCCCCGGAATCCGCGGCAAGCACATCTCGCACACCGCCGACGAAGTGGTGGCTGAAATCCGGGATCTCTCCGCGGCCGGGGTCAAGGAGGCCATCCTCATCGCCCAGGATCTCACCTACTGGGGCAAGGATCTGGGCAAAGGGCATTCGCTCTCCGGATTGCTCAAGCGCATCTTGTCGGAAACCGACATCGAGTGGTTGCGCCTGACCTACGCCTATCCGCAGTACATCGACGATTCCCTGCTGGAACTGATGGCCACGGAAAGCCGCATCTGCTCCTACCTGGACATGCCGCTGCAGCACGGTTCCGAGCGCATGCTCAAGGCCATGCGGCGCGGCCACACGCGGGAAGGCTTGCGTGAACTGTTGGCGCGCATCCGCGTGGCGGTGCCCGGCATCGCCTTGCGGACCACCTTCCTGGTGGGCTTTCCCGGCGAAACGGAAGAGGACTTCCGCGAGCTGATGGAGCTCCTGGAAGAATCCCGGTTCGAGCGGTTGGGTGGTTTCACCTATTCGCCGGAGGAGGGCACGCACGGCTTCACCCTTCCCGACCCGGTGGATCCCGAGGTGGCGCAAGACCGGCTGTCCAGGCTGATGGCCCGCCAATCGGAAATCAGTCTGGAACTCAACGAAGCGAAGTTGGGTCAGGTGTTGCGGGTTCTGGTGGACGAAGTGGCCGAAGGGCATTCGCACCGCTACGACGCGCGCACCGAGCACGATGCGCCCGAGGTGGACAATTCGGTCCAGATCCTGGACGGCGAAGCCGAGCCGGGGACCTTCGTGAAGGTGAAGATCGTGGGCGCCACGGAATACGACCTCGAGGCGGTGGTGGTGGAGTGAGCCAACGGCCCGAAATCGCCGCGGCGCTGGAGCGGTTCGCCGACCACCATGTCCATGGGCTGGGGCATTCGATCCTGACCGCGCAGGCGTACCACTCCGATCTGAGACAAATTCTGTCTGATCTGGACGGGGGGTGGGAGGCGTTCAAGCCGCGTGCGATCCGCTCGGTGCTGGCCTCGCGCCTGCGCGAGGGCCGGGAAGCTTCCACCGTGGCTCGCGAAGTGGCCGCGTTGCGGTCGTTTTCCGCCTTCGCCCGTCGCCAAGGTTGGCTGGAGATCGACCCGATGGAATCGATCTCGGCGCCCAAGCGCAGCCGAAAACTGGTCGACGTCATCCCTCAAGCCGATCTGGAGCGAGCCATCGCGCTTTTGCGCGAACGATCGGACGCGTTGGAGGGGCCAGCTCGGGAAAGAGCCTTGCGCTCGCGGCGGATCCTGGAGGTCCTGTGGGGATCCGGGCTGCGTCTGGCCGAACTGCTCTCGCTCGATTGGGCCGATGTGGACCTGGAAAGCGGCCGGATGCGGGTGACGGGAAAAGGACGCAAGACCCGCATGGTGCCCCTCACGGATCCGGCGCGGGAGCTGCTGAACGAGTCGCTTGCCTCGGGTGTGCGATCCGGACCGGTCTTCACGGGTCGCAATGGCCGGCTGGGGCGGCGCACGGTGGAACGGGATGTGGCGGGGGCCTTGAGGGCGGCAGGTCACAGCGGCGCCGATTGGCCCCACGCGTTGCGCCATTCCTTCGCCACCCACCTGCTGGACGGTGGGGCGGATCTGGTGTCGGTCAAGGAGCTTCTGGGGCATGCCAACCTCGCTGCCACCCAGGTCTACACGCACGTTTCCGTGGAGCGTCTCAAGAAGGCCTACGGCCAGGCGCACCCCCGTGCCTGAGTGCACGGGGATTGGGCCTGATTCCCCTCGTTTTGGGGAACGGATTTGTCTACGAACCTCTCGCGATCCATTGCCGGAGTCGGCCTGCAGTTCCTACACTGGAAAGAGCATGTTTCTCGCCCCTCCTCGCATCCAGCACTTGTTGCTTTGCGCGGCACCAGCCTTCGCCGCAGGTCCTTCTGGCGATGGGGTGAATTCCTGTTTCGGCCTTGGGCTCGGTCTTGTCCTGGCCCTTGCTGTTTGGTGGATCTTCCGCAAATTTTCGCAAGTCCAGCGGCGGCGCACGGAGCACACCTTCGATCCCCAAGCGCTCCAGGAAGTTTTGGAATCGCTACCGGATGCGGTCATGCTGCTGGATCGGGAAGGTCGCGTCCAATGGGTCAGCCGTTCGCTCCAATCCATGTTGGGTTGGAACCTGGAGGCCATCCGGGGTCATCAGGGTCTGGAACTGGTCCACCCGGATGATCTTCCTCGGATCCAACCCATCTTCCAGGAGGTTCTTCTTACGCCAGGCCTGGAGTGCGTGTCCGAGTTTCGAGCGATCAGCAAAGATCGCGGCCCGGTGTTCGTGGAGACCGCCACCCAGAACCGCTTGGACGTCCCCTCCATCCGATCGGTGGTACTCACCGCCCGCGAGATCACCGAACGGGTGAAGGCGCGCGAAACCCTTCAGGAGGCGAAGGACTTCGCCGACCGCATGGCCTCGGAAAAGGCGCAATTCCTGGCGGTACTGGCCCACGAGATCCGCACGCCCCTGCAAGCCATGGAAACGGCCTTCCGTTCCTTGGAGACCGATCACCTCGAGCCGGCCGAGGCCCTCGAGCTGCGGGTGCTGTCGTCCCGCTCGGCCAAGTCGCTCCTGCAGATCCTGGACGATCTGCTGGATCTTTCCCGCGAAGAAGCCCGCGTGATCCCGGTGCGCTCGGAATCGTTCGATCCGATGGACGTGGTCTCCGAGGTTGCGGGGCTGTTCGATGTCCCCGCCAAGGACTCGGGAGGAAGCGTCACCTCCGTCTGCGAAGGGGGAACGGACCATCTGCTGGGGGACGCCGCCCGTATTCGACAAATTCTGGCAAACCTGGTGGGCAACGCCGTCCGCCACGCTCCCGGAGTGCCGGTGGAGGTCTCCTACAAGGGAACCCAGGAGTGCGACGGCATGCAGCGGTGCGTCTGGGAGGTCAGGGATCGCGGTCCCGGTCTGAGCGTGCAGGATGCCGCCCAGATGTTCCAGATGTGGAAGAAAGGCGCCACTTCGCGCGGTTCGGGGCTCGGACTCTCGATCGTGCGCGGATTGGTGGAAGTCCTCGGTGGCGTGGTGGAAGCTTTCCCTCGCCCGGGCGGGGGACTGGTGGTCCGGGTGGAACTGCCCATGCAGAGATCCCAGGGGATTCCATCCAAGCATCCTTCGTCCGATTCTTCCACTGCGACGACGGGGTTTCCGGAAGGCATGAAGCCGATGGTGCTGGTCGCCGAAGACGATCGCACCAACCAGGTGGTGATCCGGCGGCAACTGGAGAACCTGGGGTGCATCCCGATCATCGCCGCAGATGGCCAGTATGCGTTGGACGAGTTCGAGCGCGGAGGGATCGATGTGGTCCTGATGGACTGCCAGATGCCTCGGATGGATGGATACCAGGCCTCACGCGCGATCCGCCAGCTGGAAGCGCGGCTTGGTACGGCCCGGGTCCCCATTCTCGCGGTCACCGCCTGGGCCATGCAGTCGGACAAGGAATTGTGCCTGGAATCCGGCATGGACGAGGTGCTGACCAAGCCGTTGCGCCCCAAGGTGCTGGAAGCCGCGCTCGTCCGCTGGCTTGCTCCGCCACGGGGTGGACAAGAGGAACGTTGATGGATATCTTGACAGAAATTGTTCACGCGGGCATGTGGGACGAGGATCCCACGGGGACATCGTCGGTGCCCCTGTTCCGAGGCTCCACCTTCTCGCAGGACCCGCAAGGGCATCCGCGTTGGGATTACGGTCGCAGCGGGAATCCCACGCGAGCCGCCCTGGAAGAGGCCATGGCCAAGCTGGAAGGTGGGCATTCCGCCTACGCGTTCTCCTCGGGGATCGCCGCGGTCAACAGTGTTCTCATGATGCTTTCCACCGGCGATCACGTGGTGGTGGGCGAAGACATCTACGGAGGCACCTATCGGACCTTGAGCCTTCTGTTTTCGCGCTGGGGCTTGAGCACCACTTGGGTGGACGCCGCTGATCTCGACGCGGTGCGATCGGCCATCACGGACAAGACGCGGGCGATCCTGGTGGAATCTCCGTCCAATCCTCTCCTGCGTATTTGCGACCTCCGCGCGATCGCGGACCTGGCGCGAGAGCGCGGGATCCAAGCCTGGACGGACAACACCTTCCAGACGCCTCTGCTGCAGAGGCCGCTGGACCTAGGTTTCCATGTCAGCATCCACTCGGCCACCAAATTCCTGGGTGGGCATTCCGATGTGGTCGCGGGAGTGGCGGTCGTTTCCGACGCCGCCACGGCCAAGGAACTTTACAAGATCCAAAACGGCTTCGGTGCGATCCTGGGGCCCGACGATTCCTGGATGGTCCTTCGCGGCATCCGGACCTTGGCCGCACGGCTTCGCATGCAGCAGGAACACGCGATGCGCATCGCGTCTTGGTTGGACAAGCGCCCGGAAGTCCTGGCGGTCCATTATCCAGGCCTGCCGAATCATCCGCTCAAGGACATCCACGACCGTCAAACCTCCGGGCCCGGCGCGGTCATGTCGTTCGATCTGGGGGACGCCACGCGCGCGGAAGCGTTCTTGCGCGCCGTGGAGCTGCCTCTGACCGCCGTCAGCCTGGGAGGAATCGAGACGATTCTCTCCTGGCCCTGCCGCATGAGCCATGCCTCGATGCCCGCCTCCGAACGTCAGCGGCGCGGGATCGGCGATGGATTGCTCCGGTTGTCCGTGGGATTGGAAAATCCCTCCGACCTGGAAGCCGATTTCGAGGCGGCCTTTCCGCGTTAGGATCGCCCCGGGGGCCCGCGCTGGAGCCACGAACTCAGCGCACCCGAAGTTCGATTCTCCGGTTGCGCGTGCGGCCAGCTTCCACAGTGTTGTCGGCGATGGGGTCCGCCGAGCCGTAACCTCGCACGGAAAGCCTGCCGCCATCCGCGCCCAGGGTCACGAGGTGCTCCTTGACCGCCTCGGCGCGGCGTTGGCTCAAGGAGATGTTTTCCCCCTCCGGGCCCCGTCGTTCGGTGAAGCCGGCGATCTCCACGCGCACGGTGGTGCGTTTCAGGACCCGGGCGACATGCTCGAGGATGGGGAGGGATTCTTCCAGGAGTCTGGCGGTCCCTTGTTGGAACAGGACTCCCTCCAGGATGGTTTCGGACCCCTTCATCATGGTCAGAATCTGACATCCCGTGGCATCCACCTTCATGCCGTACTTGGAACGGGGGCACTGGTCGCCGATGTCGCGCACGCCGTCCTGGTCGGTGTCGGCTTCGGGGTCGGCCGGGGCGGAACATCCCACCGAGTCCACGCGGGTCCCGACCGGGCTGGAACGGCAGAGGTCGCGCGAGTCCGGGACACCATCGCGGTCGGAGTCCTTCTCCGGCTTGGCGGCGGCCATGGCCTTGGGTTTGGCGGCGGGCACGGTGTCTTTTTTGGGTTTGACCACGGCTTCGTCCACGGCGGCTGCCGATCCGTCGGCGATGGCCGCCGGTGGACCGGGCGGTACCGGCGGGGTCGTGGCATTCGGCGGAGGCGCCGCGGGGAGTACCGCGACCGGTTCGGCCGGTGGGGCTGGTGGCGTCGGAGGGAGTGCGGGCTGCGGAACGCAGCCGGTGGAATCGACCACGGATCCCCTGGGCGTGCCGTCGCAGCGGTCTCGGGAGTCCGGGATTCCGTCCTGGTCGGAATCTGTCGGCTTGGCGATCTTGGCCGCGGCAACCGCGATGGGGCATCCCATGGCATCGACGCTGGCACCGCGCGAGGTGTTCGGGCAGCGATCGGTCACGTCGAGGACGCCGTCGTGGTCCCTGTCGTTGGAAATCGTGCAGCCGGTTTCATCCACCTTGTTCCCGATCGGCGTGCTGGGGCAATCGTCCAGAAGATCCGCGATGCCATCGCGGTCGGAATCGCTGGGGCAGCCGTGTGAGTCCACGAACATGGAGCCGGAAGTGTTCGGGCAGCGATCGGAGGGGTCGGGAATGCCATCTCCGTCGCGGTCTCCCGGCAACGCCCGAATCGCCTCCTCCTGGTGCACGGTGGATCCCAACGGAAAGGACCCGAATCTGTAGGTCGCCCCGATCACGAGCCTTTGCAATTCGTCGCGAGTCTCGAAATACCCTTCGCCTCGGCGAATCCCGTCGAGGCGGTCCCCTTCGGTCATCACCAGATACGATTCGATGCTCGCCCAGACCGACCACTGCCTGGAAACAAGGAATTCCGTGCCGACTCCGATCGGGACGTAGAACTTCCAGTCGAGGTCGTACGGTGACCGGTTGTCCACCAGCGCGGTTCCGAAGATGCTGGCGACTCCGCCGGATACGAAGGGGCGCCATGCCCCCAGCCCGAGATCCGGTTGCAGGGCCAAATCCAGTCCGAGGTGACTGAAGGTTTCCGTGGTGAAGTTCGGTTTCTGGTCTCCGTTGTCGATGTTGCCCAATCCGCAGACCACCTTTGCTCCAAGCCACTCCGTGGGATGGTAGTCGGCGAGGAACCGTGCATAGGCAGATCCCTGGGAGCCGAAGCTGCCGGAGTATCGTTGCAATCCCAGACCTGCACCGCCACCGAGTCGGCCTTCCAGCGTTTGCATTGGGGAAGCCACGCAGAGTGCCGGGAGCGAACCGGTGGCGAAAACGAAGGATCGGAGCAGATGCATGCGGAGGTCGCCGATAGGGAGGAATGGGAGGTAGACGCAAAACGGGGACGAATCGTCGTCCCTGATCGCATGGCTTGTCAGAGGGAAAAAGGTAGGATCGTTGAGCTTCGGCTGCGAATGTGGATCTTGCTTAGTTTCCGGGGGCCCGCAACCACGGAAACACTTCCATCTGGGTCAGGATTCGCGGGCCCTTGGCCGACCATTCCTGGGGGACGGGCAGAAGGTGGCCGAATTCCTGGTTCGTGTGCAGGCGGCCCGCCCGTCGCAATGCTTCCAGGAGCGCGAGTTGGCTTCGGAAACTGTGGCTTGGTGCAGACCGCGGATCGCGGTCGTGCCATTCCAAGGATCCGGTGAGAACCTGGGAAAGCGAGGAGAGGCCGAATTTGAACCAGCAGTCCACCACCAATGCGGCCTCGTATCCGCCGGTTTTGGCCAGCGGCAGGTCGCGGATTTTGTCCGGTCGCACCGCCAGGAGGGGAGAGGCGGGATCGGAGAAGACCGCCAGGGGCGGGCAAAGGGCGGCCAGCAAGGGTCGCAAGCCCAGGAGTGAAAGCTCGCTTCCCGCCACCGACGAGGCACCTTGGCAAAGCGCCAGCTCCGGGCGTTCCACCAGCGAAAGGGCGAGGGTGGCCAGACTGTCCATTTCCAATCGCAGCACGTTGGCCGGAGCCACCAGCAGGATATCCGCGTCGGAATGTTCCAAGGCCCGCTGCAATCCGTCTCCGTCGGCGGAAGGTTCGCTCTCGGCGGCACGCGGATTTTCGGGAGCCAGAAGAGTCGCGCCGGCTTCCTCGGCGATCTGACAAGTATTGTCGGAGGAACCCAGATCCGCCACCAGGATCCGTCGCCAGGGAGATTTCCCGCCTGGCCATCCGTGGCGCAACAGCAGGAGATGTCTTTGCAGTGTGGAAGATGAGTCCCGTGCCAACAGGCAAAGGTCGATGCGGACTTGCTGGTGGGAGGCGAGTCTCGCGGGAGCGTCGCGGGTGGGCAGGATGGAGTTGCGAAACAACCAGGCTTCGGGGGTCATTCCGAGGTTCTCCCCGATACTTGGACGAGTACGGCGAAGGCTTGGCGCAGTCCGGTTTGGAGGCTGTCCAGTTCCAGGCTTTCCTGATGGGTTTCCAGTCCCACGGTCTGGGTGAGCCCGATGGTCACGGCGGCAACTCCGTAATGCAAACACACCGAGGCATCCGAACTGGAGGCGCCAAGGCGAGGGGACAGCCCCGCCCACATCTGGGCTTCCTTCGTGCCGGTCACCAGGGCGTTGTCCGGAAACAATCCCGTGGCATGGCGAAACCCGCGTTGGCGCAGCTCCGCGCGGCATCCCACGAGTCCCTTGCACAGTTGCGCGGCGCGGATTTGCGTCTGGCGAATCAGACCCTGCAACTCCGTTTCGCCATCGGAACGCAGTTCGAAGCGCAGGATGGCCTTGGAGGGCAGCATGTTCCAGGCGTCGCCGGATTCCAGCTTGCTGGGATTGTAGAGCGTTCGGGGAGCGCTCGGCTTGGGCAGGGCTTCCATCTCTTGGGAAAACTGCATGGCCAAGCGCAGTGCGCTGGGACGCTGGCTGTCTCGCCAACAATGTCCACCCGGCGTCCACACGGTGAGCTCGCCGCGGTAAGTGCCCACCGACCAATGGTCCAATCGTCCGATCCCGGGGCCTTGGAGGCAGATCACGCGACTGGCCACCGAGGGAAGCCACGGGAACAAGGCGCAAACCCCTCGCAGGTCGCCGGACATCTCCGAGCCCACCGTGGCGACAAACCAGATGTCGCCCAGTCCTTGGACTTTCTGCTGGGCGAGCGTGCGCGCCAGGGCCACCAACGTGGCCAGGGCGATGGCATGGCTTGCGATGCCGGGCCCGGTCAAGCGATCCGGGCGGACGTCCACCACGGTGTGCTCTTCCGGCGGGTACCACGAATCCAGAGGGGCGAGGATCACCGTCCCCGGCTGATTCGGAGTTCCCACCAGCACCGAGACCACATTCCCGGCCGCATCGATCTTGGCCTGCCCGAGGGCGTCCTGGAGCAGCTCCTGGAGGAGTTTGGCACGGGCGGATTCATCACCGGTGGGCGAGGGGATCTCGGCGATCCGAACCGCCTCGGCCACGATCCGGGGAATGTCCGATTCGAGGCGGGTCAGACCCAACCAGAAACCCGGCTTGCTGGAGGCGACGGGGATGCTCAGCAAGAAGAGCTCCAGTCCTGCGAAAAAATCGCCGATGTCCTATCCATGTCTATTAACATATCGGCTCTCGAAGGCTCCGGCCAAGCGGATCCGCTCCAAGCGGCGGTCCAGACCCAACTTTTGAAGAAATCAATGGAACTGGAAAAAATGGAGGTGCAAACCATCCTCCCGCCCTCCCCGAAGGGAGTGGGGGAGAACGTGGACATCATCGCCTGATCTGGCTTTGCACTCCTCCTCGGGACAGCGAAACCGGCTTCCCGAGGATCACCTGACCCAGCATCATATCCCGCAGCGTAGGGATGGTCTTGGCTTTGTTGCCTGCCGACACCATCGGTGCCGTCCGGGTGGAGTGTTGGAACTGGACGGGGACGATGTCCGCTGGCCTTGGTCTGGGTGCGGAAACTGCGGTGACCCGCACCACCTCCTCAGGGCTTTCCTGCGGAGTGAATGTCCTGGGAACGGGGCGATCCTGTTCCTGCCGAGGAGGGGCTTGGGGTTCCTCCCAGGGCATTTCTTCCAGGTCGGTGGGAACCGGCACATTCCGCGCCGCCTCGGACTTTTTCCGGGCGGCGTTGCGCAGGAACTCCCAGGCCTTGTAAGCCACGACCAGGAGAACCAACAGAATTTGGAAATGATTCGATTCCACTTCGATCAGACCTTGGTGGGAGGGGTCTGCGGGTTGCTACCGGAAAGCGACTGGCGCATGTCGGTGTCGGCCTGGACGTTCTTGAGCTGGTAGTAGTCCATCACGCCCAACCGCCCCGAACGGAAAGCTTCGGCGATGGCCATGGGCACTTGGGATTCCGCTTCCACCACCTTGGCGCGCATTTCCTGGGTGCGGGCGATGTTTTCCTGCTCCTGGGCGATGGCCATGGCGCGACGCTCTTCTGCCTTGGCCTGGGCGATGTTCTTGTCCGCGTTGGCCTGGTCCATCTGGAGCTTGGCGCCGATGTTCTCACCGATGTCCACGTCGGCGATGTCGATGGACAGGATCTCGAAGGCGGTGCCTGAATCCAGTCCCTTGGCAAGAACCGTCTTGGAGATGTTGTCGGGGTTTTCCAGCACCGACTTGTGGCTGTCGGCCGAACCGATGGTGCTGACGATGCCTTCGCCGACGCGGGCCAGGATGGTCTGCTCGCCGGCGCCACCCACCAGAC
The DNA here is from genome assembly GCA_016699655.1 of Fibrobacterota bacterium. Classification (GTDB taxonomy): domain Bacteria; phylum Fibrobacterota; class Fibrobacteria; order UBA5070; family UBA5070; genus UBA5070. The sequence goes on along the minus strand of CP064986.1, from coordinate 4,647,135 downwards.
GGTGGATGTTCGTGCGCACCGTGACGCGGGCGATGGCCTTCACCTGGATGCCGTTTTTTGCCATGGCGGCGACCATCGGGGTTTCGATGACCTTGGGATTCACAGACATCTGGACGGCTTCCAGCACGTTGCGACCGGCCAAGTCGATGGCGGTGGCCTGCTTGAAGTTCAGGGGGATGCCGGCTTTGTCAGCGGTGATCAAGGCTTGGACCACCCGAGCCACGTTGCCACCGGCCAGGAAGTGGGCTTCCAGGTCGTTGGTGGTCACTTCCAGGCCCGCCTTGACGGCCATGATCTTGGAGGTCACGATCAAGCGCGGATTGACCTTCCGGATGCGCATGCCGATCATGGAGAACAGGCTGATCTTGGCACCGGAGAACAGGGCTTGGATCCAGAGCCCGAGCATGTTGAAGATGATGACCAAAAACACCAGTCCAACCACGACCAGCGAGATGATCAGCCAGTTGGGGATTTCCATTTCCATGAAGTTGTCTCCTTGAGTAGGATGCGAGAGGAAGGGTCGGGTTCGAGATAGTTAATGCGCGTCGTGGCCAACAGGCTTCACCAGCAGTTGTCCGAACTCCGCCCCGCAGACCTCCACGCTTTGGCCTGCGGTCAAAAATCCTGCTGCCGATCGGGCGTCGAATTCCCTTTGGCCGATGCGAATCTTGCCCACTGGACGAAGGTCGGAAACCACCGTGCCTTTGGATCCGCGGGAGGGGATTTCTTCGGCGTCCTCGAAGGCCCCGCTGATCCGGGTCTGGAGAACCCATCCGCTTTTGGAGAGCCTGCCGAAGCCCCACTTCAGGCAGATGGGGAACGCCACCAGATCCGCCGCCAGGATGCACCAGCCGGCCACCTGGGAATGCTGGAATCCGCTCCAGAGGGAAAGCGCCGTGACCGCCACGGTGGCCACCGCGAGAATGCCGCCGGAAGGCAGGAAGATCTCCGCGAACAGCAACGCGAAGGCCACCACCTGCAGCGCCAGGGCCCAACCGAGGTCGTTCATGGCTTCTCCATCCGTTCCACCACCCACTGCGCGCCGGAGAGTTCCACCACCCGGATCGGTGTGCCTTTGTCCAGCATGCCGCCGCGGCTGAGCGCGTCGTATTCCACGCCATCCACTTCGACCCGGCCCACGGGGCGCAAGGGTGTCAGACAAATTCCGTCCTTGCCGACCAGGTCCGGCTGGGTGTCGCGAACCTGGCCTGGAGCGCCGGCCAAAGTGGCGGTCAGGACGGGTCCTTCGCGGAAAGGCAGCAACGGAACCAGGAACCGGAAGGCGAGGATGCTGACCACCGCGGCGCCCACGGCGGCTCCGAGCACCTGCAGGATCCCCCGTTTCATCTGCACGGCTTGCCATGGCATGTTCGGGTCGGGTACCGTGAACCCCTGCAGGGACAGGACAAGGGCGGCCAAAAGGCACAGGAGTCCCGCGAAGGCGGGGAAGATCATGCCCGGCATGAACGCCACCTCGATGGCGATGAGCAGCACCCCCAAAGCCGCCAGGGCCAGCGCGGTGTAGGACGCCATGCCCAGCAAAAATTGCGATCCCAGCGCGATGCCCAGGAAGATCACCCCCAGGATTCCGAAGAACCCGGTTCCCGGCATCTTGTATTCCAGGTACAGCGCGGCCAGGCCCAGCACGAACAGGATGGACACGTACTGGGAAATCCAACGCAGGGCGGTTTCCGCCCAGGTGGGATCCAGCCGCGACGCTTCCTGCCACTTGCGAGCGGCCAACAGGGAATCGATGTTCTCGTAGGTGCCGCCGGAGAACTGCCAGCGCAGGGCTTCCTGATCGTCCAGTGTCAGAAGTTGTCCTTCTTCCGCGACGGTGCGCACGTCGTGGTAGCGGGTCTGCGCGGTGTCGGAGAGCTCTTCCCAGGTCTGGTTGGAAAACCAATGCAGGACCCCGGCCGTGTCCTTGGCGGTCTTCACCGAAAGGTCCTTGGAGACCATCTTCTCCGCCAGCGCCGCCGGAACGCCGGAACGCTTGGCCAGGGCGCGGAAACGGGCGCGCAGAGGGCTTTCGATCTTTTCACCCAGGAACTTTGGACCCTCTTGGGTCTGCATGATGGGCGCGCAGTCGCCGATGGTGGCGCCGGGGGCCATGTAGATCTTCTGGGTGGAAAGGGCGATCAGGGCTCCGGCGGAAATCGCCTTGCGGGCGATGAAGGCGGAGGTGGAACACTGCTGCACCGCCCCGATCGCATCCGAAATCTCGAACGCCGCATCCAACCGACCACCCCAGGTGTCGATGTCGAACACCAATACGTCCGGCTTGGGAGTCTGGGCCAAAGCCTCGTCGATCGCCCGCTGGGTGAAATGTTGGAGGCCTTCATCCACCTCTCCGTGGATGGGAATGACCACCACGGTCTTGGCCGCAGGGGCCTTGGCGGTGTCCGCAGGAGTGGATTGGGAGGAGTCCCGTTTGGCCAAGGAGTCGGTGCTGGCCAGGGTAAGGAGGCTCGATAGAACGATGGCGTGGATCATCTGAGCAATAAGATAGACGTATTGGCGCATTGTGGCGCGTCAGGGGGTGCGTGGGTCTTGTACCTTTCCCCGCACTTTGATGGAACTCGACGTACTCGTGGTTGGCGGCGGACACGCCGCGATCGAGGCGGCTTCGGCCAGCGCTCGGATCGGATGCCTTACCCTTCTGGTGACGCAATCGTTGGACGCCGTCGGTCGGATGAGCTGCAATCCCGCCATCGGAGGAGTGGCCAAAGGCCAGCTGGTGCGGGAAATCGACGCATTGGGCGGCTTGATGGGCCAGGCGGCGGACGCTTGCGGCATCCACTTCCGCATGCTCAATTCCAGCCGGGGAGCCGCCGTGTGGGGGCCTCGCGCCCAGCAAGACATGGACGAATACTCCCTGTGGATGCGCCGCGCCCTGGAAAACCACGCGAACCTTTCCTTGCTGGAAGGGGAGGTGGAGCGGATCGTGCCTGTGGCGGGCGGTTTCGAGGTGGGGTTGCGGGACGGACGCCAACTGAAGGCATCCAAAGTCGTGGTGACCACCGGGACCTTCGCGCAGGGGCGTTTGTTCCGGGGTGACCAAGCATGGGATGGGGGGCGGATCGACGAGGCTCCTTCCGTGGGAATCTCCGCGACCCTGAAAGGCTTGGGTCACAGGTTGCGACGCCTGAAAACAGGCACTCCGCCGCGGTTGCGACGAGACTCCATCGACTGGAATCTTTCGGAAGCCCAGCCCGGAGATGAACGGCCTTGGCCTTTTTCTTCCCTCACCAGCCGCGTGGAAAACAAGGCCGTCTGCCACATCGTGCGAACCAACGAGGAGGCCCATGAAAAGCTCCGCGCCGGATTTTCCAGAAGCCCTTTGTTCACTGGAGTGATCCAAGGAACCGGCCCCCGCTACTGCCCTTCCATCGAGGACAAGGTCGCACGGTTCGCCTCGCGGGACAGTCATCAACTGTTCCTGGAGCCGGAAGGTTTGGGCAACGACCGCGTCTATGTGAACGGTTTCTCCAGCTCGCTTCCGGACGATATCCAGGATGCTGCTTTGCGGTCCATCCCCGCCCTGGCCAGGTGTGAAGTGATCCGCTACGGTTATGCGGTGGAGTACGACGCCATCGAGGGCCGATCGCTCCATCCCACCCTGGAATCGCGGGGGGTGGCCGGGCTTTACATCGCCGGGCAGACCTGCGGAACTTCGGGCTACGAGGAAGCCGCCGCCCAAGGGTTGGTGGCAGGGGCCAACGCGGCTTTGGCGGTCAAGGGTCGCGAGCCGTTTTTGGCCAATCGCGCCACGAGCTACATCGGGGTGCTGGTGGACGACCTGACCGGAATGGATCTGGTGGAGCCCTATCGGCTGTTCACTTCCCGGGCGGAATTCCGGCTTCACCTGCGCCACGACAACGCCGAAGAACGACTGACCGAGGCTGGCTGGAAACTCGGCTTGGTTTCAGAATCACATTGGTCGCGATTTGACGAATCGAAACGGGAACGAAGTCGATTGACTTCCCAATTGGAAAGTGTGAAACTTTCTCCAGAGACTTTGCGACAGTTCCTCTATGAACGAGGCGAATCCATTCCCACCCAGTCGATCCGCGCGATCGAGGTGGCGCGTCGTTCCCAAGTGGATTTGGCCGACCTTCTCAATGCCTTCCCCGAATCGCTCGCCCATGGGCTGGATCGGTTGGGAATCCTCGCGGTGGAAAGTTCTCTTCGCTACGAAGGCTATTTCCAGCGCGAACAACGGGACTTGGAGCGGGTCGAGAAGTTGGCCACCCGGCGGTTCCCCGAGGGCATCGATTGGATGTCCGCCGCCGGGATTTCGATCGAGGCGCGCGAAGCCTTGGCGCGCTCCAGGCCGCTTACGGTCGCGGATGCCGCGAAACTCCCCGGGGTCCGCCAGGGAGATCTTTCCGTGCTATTGCTCCTCGTTTCTGACGCGTTTCAGAGTTAGGTTTCCACCGGATCACTCATCCGGTTCCAGGGGAGCTGCCCTGGGTTTATGCGCTTTCCGAGTACTCCATAGGGGTACGGGTTTTCCCGACCGATCTCATACAGACGTTATTTCCGCAAAATGCATGGTATGTTCGATACGCGTCGATTCAGGAGCAGTCCCATGATTTCTCGTTGTTTCTATTACCGTTGTCTCGCGTTTCTCCTTCTGGCCGGGTTGCCTTCGGTCGTTTCCGCTCAAGTCAATCTGGATCGGTACACGCCGTCCGATGCGCTCATGCCGTATTCGTTGTACACGATAGATTCCATCTATCTGCCGCCGGGGTCTTCCGGGCTTTCCGATTCCGGTTGGACCGGAACCGGTGGCGCAGCGTTCTTCGAGCCAGGAGCGGCTCTTCGTTCCCCTTACCTTAGCGTTGCAGGAAATCTCACGGTCGGCGACAACAGCGGGACCATTCGCAAGCTCAATGTGGGGGGCAACCTCAAACTTGGGAACAACATCACGCTTGCAGATACTGTAAGCGTCCACTCAGCGTTTTCCAACGCTTCGATGGATCTGACGGTGAATGGACCTGCGTTTTTTTCTGGAAACGCGGCCTTCACGGGTGCTCGCAACAGAATCAATTCCGTGGTTCGCGCAGGTGGAACCGCATCCGGCGGTACGCTGGGGCCTAGCGGATCAATGCTCTCCAGCCAAACATTTCCCGGTGGACTGCCCCAGGGAATGCCCATGGCTTCTCCGGCGATCACTGGAGACAGCCTTCCAGGCGCGACATTCCAGGCCAGCGTGAATGCTTTGGTCGGTTCCACCGATATCATCATCTCAGGCGGTCGGACTCGGCGGGACACCGCATTCTTGGTGGGGACGATTTCTCCAGCTCTGCAGGCAGTGGAATACTGGCACTGTTCCGCCGTGCTTCCCGCAAGTATCGCCGCGACCGCCTGCAAAGGAGACACTCTCCAGCCGGGCAACTACAAATTCATGAATTTCATCGGAAACCAGTGGGCCGTGTTGCTCACGGAAGGCTTCTACACCTTCGATTCGATCTTCCTGGGTTCCCAAGATGGAATCATCGTTGCCCAGCCCAAGGGTGGACGGACGGTGATCCATACGCGCAATGGGATCGGTTCGGCCGGTGGGAATTCCTTCGTGGGCCCCATCAACGCTCTTCAAGCGAGCGGATTTGGGAAAGACTCCGCCCAATTCCTGGGGGGAACTCTGATGTTGGTCAGCGGGGGAGACCTGCAAACTTCCAGCGATCAGCGTGTTTGGGCCACCTTGAGCGCTCCCTTTGGGGATCTGCGGTTCGCCAGCCAGATCATGCTGTTCGGCCAAGCGTTCGGTCAGCGTTCGTTGGGGACCGGCACCAACAACGTCGACTTTGGCAAAGGTGCCTACATTCCCTTCCGAGGCACGCCGCCTGCGCTGTTGGCGGATGCGTTCAAGGTGTGGGAGACCTTCGACCCCGCCTGCGTGGATCCATTGGGCAAAAAATGTCGCGACACCGTGATCACGGTCCGGTTGTCGAACACCACCGCCTATGACGTTTCCGCAAACTGGCGCGTTGTGGAACGTGTCCCGGCCAGCGCCGTCGGCGGGGAAGATTTCGAGGTGGCATACGGCAAGATTTCCATCCCTCGCAAGAGCCTCGATGCGACCATCTCCATCCGCATCTTCGACGATTCCGCCTACGAAGGCCCTCAGACGTTCCGGATCGTGTTCGACAGCATCAAGTCCGCCGCCTGCCCGGATGCCCAGGGCGAGGCTGATACATCCATCAAGTCCTGCGAAGCCATCGGGACCATCCTGGACGACGACAAGGCCCCCATACTCCAGATCGTTTCGGATTCGGCCATTTTGGAAGGAAACGCTGGACAAAAAACGTCCACCTTCAAGGTGCGGCTGCTCAACCCGTACCACTCCTCCGATACCCTGACGCTTCGCGACGCTCCGCAACTGCCGGTGGCCTTTCGCTGGTCCACGGCCGACCTCTCCGCCACCGTGGCGGACAATGACTACCTCGCGAAAACAGCGACCTGGGATACGATCAAGGCCGGGACGGTTTCCAAGACGGTTTCCGTCCAAGTGGTGGGCGATCTCCGCTACGAACACGACGACGCCTTCTGGGCGCGCATCGACCAGTCCACCAACTCCACCATCCCCGGCGGAGCGACGCGCGACACCGGCGTGATCCGAAACGACGACGCCATCCCCACTTTGCAGGTATCCTCGCCGACGGTGCAGGAGCCTTCCGTGTACGGCGACACCGCCTGGGCGATCTTCACCCTCAAGATGTCCGCCCCTTCCGGAGTGGCCACCCCGTTGCGTTGGAGCAGTCGCGATTCCACCGCCCGGGCCACCACGAACTTCGCGACCACCCGAGGCGATTACCTGATCGGCTCGGCGAACCTTTCCATTCCCGCCGACACCACCCAGGTGCTGGTGCGGATTCCGGTTTTCGGCGACACCCTCTACGAACGCACCGAGTACTTCTCCCTGAAGATCGATTCGCTCCTGGAGGCCTTGCTCACCGATTCGCTCGGCACCGCCTCCATCCTCGATGGCGACTCCGCGCCGACCCTCTCCGTTGTGGACACTCTCTTCAAGGAACCTCTGACCGGCCAACTGCTCGCGGCCTCCCGCCTGCGTCTTTCGCGTCCCAGCGGTTTGAATGCGGAATTTGACTGGACCACCCAGGATGGCACGGCCCAAGCGGGGCTGGACTTCACAGCGGTGCCCGCGCACTTCGTGTTCCGCGCCGGTCTGCGCGACACCACCATCGCCTTCAAGGTTCTTTCCGATTCGCTGGCGGGCGAAGGCCGCGAGACCTTCCTGATCAAGTTGTCGAACGTGGTGGATGCATCAGCCGGCACTTTCCAAGGCACCGTGTCCATCGACGACGCCCAGGATCGCATCCGGGTCTGGGTCGATTCCATCGCGACCGTGGCCGAAGCCGATTCCATGCTCGGTTTCCAGCTGCGCACCGACTGGATCCCCGCGCATCCGATCCGCCTCGGTTGGCAGACCGTGGATGGCACCGCGAAATCCGGCTGGCGCTTCGCGGATACCTCCGCCTCGCCCACCCTGCCGGCCGGTTCGCGTTTGCTGACACTTCCTGTCCGCATGACCAAAGACACTCTTTGGGAACCGCCGGAATACTTCACCGCCCACCTGGATTCCGCGGTGGCCCTTTACGGAACGGTGGAAGTGGACTCCAATGCCCGAGCCTGGATCCGCGAACCAAACGATCTCGTGATCCAATTCGCCACTCCGGACAGCGTCGTCCGCGAAGACTCCGCCGGCACCATCCAGATCAAGATCAGCTTCTCGCAGCCCGCTTCGATGCCCATCACCATCCGGTTCCCCCTGCAAACGGGCTCGACGGCCACCGAAGGCGTGGATTTCACCGCCAACACAGGAACGTTCACCGTACCGGCTGGAAATCGCACCTGGAATTGGCCTGTGACGGTGGTTCCCGACACCATGGTGGAAAAGGATGAAGTCGCGGTTTTTGGACTGGTGCCGCAGGTCTGGGGAGTGGCTGGAGCCCGCAATACCTGGAAACTCACCATCTGGGACGACGATTCGATTCCGGTGGTGAAGATCCTCACCCCGCCGCCGGGTCTGCACACAAAGGACTCCACCCATACCATCATCTGGACGATCAACGGCGAGAAACAACCCAAAAAGGACACGACATTCCGGTGGGACGGCTGGCATTGCGTGGAACGCTTCGTGGTGGATCGTTTCAAGCGTGTGTTCGGAGACACGAGTTGCATTTGGGTGGATCTCACCCCGCCGAGCATCCAGGTCTTCAAGATCACCGGAAAGAACCCGCACGATCGCAAGATCGACACCACCTGGTGGGGCGATCTGGCCAAGACCCGCTATGGCAAGGACACCATCTGGTACTGGACCCGGGATTCCATCCTCAATTCGGACGGCAAGGCTTGGCGAGTGGAGGTGGATACCCATTTCACGCTCACGGACTTCCGCACCGAAGGCCTGCATGCCACACAGGTGAGCTTCTGCGATTCGGTGGGGCACTGCGTGGTGGACACCGGCTGGATCGATCTGATCCTGCGGATGCCCAAGCCGATTCGCGGCGTCTACTATGATCGCGACGGCGATGGCCGTATCGAGACCTTGGTGGTCCAGCTTTCCGACGACTGGAACTCCGACATCCTGCCTTCTTTCGACTTCGGTCTGCCGCCCGAAACGCGACTGAACCAGAGGCCGGATTCGATCAAGCCCTATTCGGTGGTGCAAGGGTTCGAGGATCAAACTCGCTTCGTGATCCAGATCAAGGAGCCCTTCCGGTACGGTGCCACCGGCTTTTCCAACCTCAAGGGCATCTTGTGGGAAGATTGGAAGGACACGGTCTATGCAGATTCCTTCCCGATCGTGGATAGTGTCGCCCCGGTGATCATGGATGCCGCCATCCATCGCACCGAGCTGTACAACCAGAAGGACACCCTGTACTTCACCCCTTCCGAGCCCATTCGTTTGTTGCCAGGAGAGGACTGGCTGCAAGTGGCCATGTGCCCGAACGGCAAGGCCACTTGCTCGGATTCGGTGCGCGTTTGGGAGACGGTACCCGCAGATTTCGTGACGGTATTGCCCGATGGCAGGTATGTGATGCTGGTCCCGCCTGGAACGACGGGCTCCATCCGTCCCACCGATCCGATTCGCTTCCTGGCGGGAGTCACCGATACGCTCGACAACCACGGGGTTCCCTCCGCCGTGATCTGGAAGACCATCGTGCAAGGCGGACCAAGGCCTCCATTCGTGACCGTCAAGCCGCCGCCCTTCATCCCGCTGATCGACGCTGCGGAGCGCGACCGGGTGGCTCCAGGGGGCATCCTGTTCAAGGCCACCAGTGGAAACGGCGACAAACTCAAGTATTGGGATCCCCAGCGGAGCTATCTGGACGACAACGACCCCGAGGTGCGTCGGGTGTGCCGACTGGATGAATACTGCAATGGCCCGACGATCAACATCAACCGGCCTGTTCGGATGATCATCTACCTGTACGACAACGGTGGGACCTACGTGCTTTCGCGGACGGTGGACATCACCCAGGCGGATCTGGATGCTCTGTCCGGCGACAAGCTCGACCGCTTGAAGATCTCGCTGCAGTGGAACCACCGGACGATGGATGGCAAGGTGGTGGGGACCGGCGTCTACATCTGGCGGATCGTGTCCTACGTGAAGCTGCCGAACAAGGCCCAGCCCGCCATCGAGAACAGCCTGTACAAGGTGGGTGTTCGGGTGGAGGGCCACGACGGCATCTTCTAGCCTTGCCCACACGCTCGTGGGCTCGCCGCTTGGCTCGAACGCTTCCGTGGTGGAGCCTGCAGGCTCCGTTTGCATTCCACCGGCACGGATTATTCCGTGCTAGACTAGCGTTCAGAGCGATTTGCGACACGAATTCATGGCAACACTGGGAAGTCGCTAGTACACTAGAATAGAGGGGTTGGTTTCGGCCAGCCTTTGTCGTTGCAAGGTCCGATGTACTCCAGGGTGGAACGGAAAACGAATGATCCCTCCACCCACCGCCCCCAAGGTGCGGATGGAGAGGGAATATTTCGAATTCATTGGTCTGGGCTATACCCCAGGAGACGCATTCGCATGATCAACCGTTCCAGTCCCACCCACACGCCAAGTCTTGTCTCGAAGCTCATGGGGCTGGTTTTGGCTATGGGTGCGGTGTCCTCGGTGCGGGCTGCGGTGGGAGTGGAGTACTTCGTCGTCGACTCTTCTTTGAACTATTACTCCGGATATGCGTCCGACTATATCAAGATCGACCAGCCCAATGGCATTTCGGATGGAATCGGTCTGTTTGGAACGGGAAAGAAAACGGAAATCCTACCGGGTGCGGATGGAATCCTCTTCAAAAATGGCTTGAGAACAGGCACCCTCTACAATGCGGGAAAGACCCAATTCAATGGAGAGCACGACCACTTAGCTCTGCTCGTGAAAACGGACGCGAATTTTGCCAACGCCCAAGCGATCACGGGACATATCACCGATGTTGCATATGTTGGAGGAACTTTTTCCGGGCTGCCTGTGAAGAACAGCGCTCCCTGGTATAACCTGTTCAACAATGCGATCCAGGGTTACACCAATTCCTATCCTGCGCCCACCGGGAAAGTTCTGGAATTGGAGGATTACCAACTTCCCGGATACGCACCTCCACCAGGATATGCGCCTCCTGCCAGTGTGCCGACCGTCGACATGCAGATTGGCAACAGCATGTTCGTCCTGAACAATCAATTCCGCTGCGTGCAGGCCATGACAAGCCAAGGATTCAATCCAGCCGATTACTGCAATGGCGACACCTTGAGAGCGACCAATCTGGCAGGGCAGCCCAACTACTATGGCGACATCGTGGGCATGAATCAAGCCCACGTGCTGGTGGGGGAGGGCGTCTTCTACTTCCGGGATTTCCGGGGAAACCAGCCCTTCCTGGTGGCTGCTCAGCCCAACAAGAAGCGGACTGTTGTCTATCTGGAAAAGGGATTCAATCCAATCCAGTCCGGAAGAGTGTTCGTGGGGCCCGCGAGTGCGTTCGATTTCGCGCTGAACAAGGGCAAGACGGAAGTCTGCGATACCGTGGAAACGGCGACCTGCTCGTTTGGCGGAACGGTGATGCTGGTCAGTCAAGGACCTTTGGTGTTCCCACGAGACTCACCGATCTGGGCCACCGTTTCCGTGCCCAGAAACAGCGCTCGATTGAGTCAGCAGTTCCAGCTTTTTGGTCAAGTGTTCGCAGATACCCTGCTGGGCGACCAGGGTTGGGAATTCACCAAGGGCAAATACATCCCCTTCAATCCGATCGATCCTGTGGTGAAGATCGCGGCAATGAATTCGTTTTCCATTCGCGAGGCCACGGAAGCGGCTTGCCAATCGCGCCAAGGTTCGGCTTGCCGCGACACCATGATCTCCGTGAAAATCGACCACGAGAGTCCGTACCCGGTCACCTTCGATTACGACATCATCGCCTATCCCACCGGAGCGGTGACCAATCCCGCCACGGAAGATGCGGATTTCGTCAAACTCGCTTCCGGACGGCTGACGATTCCTGTCCGGCAACTCTCCACCACCTTCCGCCTGACCATCTACGACGACATCGTGTATGAAGGGGTGGAAAAATTCCAGATCGTCTTGCGCAATCTCCAAGGGGCGAGCTTCGCGGGCTCCGATGGGAAGCCCGACACCACCTTGAAGGTCCTGAACACCGACGTTTCCATTCTGGACAACGATCCGCCGCCGGAGGTTTCCTTCGATCAGACCACCGCTTCGGTCACCGAAGGTGCCTCGGTCAGGCTGCTGCTGCGATTGACCTCGACGATCGGAATCAATCTGACCGTCCCGTACACGGTTGTCGGCTCCGCGGCGTTCGTTGCGGTGGAGGCCAACGACTATGTCCTGACCCCGTCGCCGAAGACCGTGACCTTCCTGCCCAACAGGGACACGGCCTCCATTCTGGTCAATGCCACCGCCGACGGTCTTTGGGAGCCCACCGAACGCTTCGCGGTCAAGCTCGGCGCGCCCAATCCTGTGGACGTGACCGTGAATCCCGCCAAGGCTTCCGACACGGTCTCCATCCTGAGCAACGACCCGATGCCCGCCCTTCTGATCAACGACACCACGGTCGCCGAAGGCGGCCGGGCTTCGTTGCGCGCCACCCTGAACGGAGTGGGGCGCAGCGGTGATTCCGCCTGTTTCAACTGGACCACCGTGCCGGTCGCCACCGCCGACAGCGCCACTGCCGGCCGTGATTACACACCCGCCTCCGGCCATGCTTGCATCCCTGCGGGGAGTACCAGTGTGACCCTGCAGTCCATCACCGTTCTGGACGACACGATCTTCGAAAATCCGGAGCGTTTCCAGGTCCGGCTCACGCCCACGTTCGGAGCCACGGGTCCTGCCACTGGAACGGTGACCGTCACCAACACGGATGCCGCGCCCACCCTGATCGTGGAGGATGTCACCCAGAAACGTCCCACTTCCGGAACGGTCACCTATCGTTTCAAGGTCCGTCTGGTGGATCGGGTGACGGCCAAGCCCACCATTTCCGGTGCCGATGCGATCTTTTCCTGGAAGACCCTCCGCGGCACCGCCTTGCCCGGTTTGGACTACGACTCCATCGGGCCGAGCACGGTGAGTTTCCGCGCGTTGACAGATTCCGTGATGTTCTTGTCCGTTACGGTGCGGGGATCCGCCCAATACCACGCCAATCCCCTCCAGTTCAAGGTGTCCACCACCGCCATTTCCGGACTGGACATGAGCGCCGCCGCCACCGCCAAGAGGCCGGAAGGGACAGGAACCATCCTGACCGCCGTGGGCGCGCCACGCTTGCGCTGGCAAGCGGACACGGTCAACGAAGGAGCCCAGGGAGTCGCCACGTATATCCACATGCGGGTCACTTTGGTGGATAGCCTGGATGCGATCACCACCAGCCGCGATCCGGTCACATTCGTCTGGAGCACCCAGGATTCCACTGCCACGGTCGCAGCGGGCCATTACGTGCAGGTGGTCCAAAAAGCCCTGACCATCCCCGCCGGAAGTTCCAGCCTGGTGGACAGCGTCACCGTGATCGGCAACGACCTGTACCAGCCGAGCCCGCGTTTCCTCAAGGGCGTCATCGAGAACGGCGATTCGCGTGCGGTAGGCTACGACAAAGCCAGGAGCCAGACCCGTGCCTTGGGCGGGATCCTTGATTCCGATATCGCTCCGTTGATCCTGGGCGTGGACGCGCCGCAGGCGACCGAAGGCAACGTGGGCACCAAGGCGTTCCGGTTCGTGGTGAATCTCGATCGCCCCTCGGGTCTGCCATTCACGTATTCATGGAGGACCACGGGAACAGGCACCGCCGCGGCGGGCACGGATTACACCGCCGTCGGTGCGACCACACGGACCATCGTCGCCGGCCAGACGGCGGACACGGTCTACGTGCAGGTGGTGGGCGACCTTCGCTTGGAGCCGGACGAAACCTTCGGAGTGTCCTTCGCTCCCAGTGCCGGTTCCAGATCGAATACGGTGGTCAACGCCAATGGAACCATCCTCAATGACGATTCCCGTCCGAGCATCCAGCTCGTGGTGGATTCGGCCGTGAGGGAGGGCAATTCCGGCACCCATGCGTTGACCTTCAAGGTGTCGCTCCTGGATTCCGCCACCGGAACCCCATTGTCCGCCGCGAACTCTCCGGACATGCCGGTTTCCTTCTGGTGGCGCACGGAAGGCATTACCGCCACCACGGGAGACAACGACTACATCGGCAATTCCGGCAAGTGGGACACCCTGCCCGCGGGAACGATCGCGAGAACACTTTCTGTCCAGGTTCGGGGGGATACCCGCTTCGAGCGCGACGAGTCCTTCCGCATCCGCCTGGATACCCTTCGCAACGTCGCCTCCAACGGCAACACCTTGCAATCCGATGCGGGGATCCTCAACGACGACGGCCAGCCGCGCGTGAACATCCGCGACACCATCGTGCAGGAGTCCTCCGTCTACGGTGCTGTCGCTCAGATGGCGTTTGCCGTGTCCTTGAACACGGCTTCCGGATTGCCGGTCCGCCTGGAGTGGCAAACCTTGGCCCACACGGCACGCGGCACCGATTCCTTCGCCTTGGCCCGCGGCGACTTCCGGAATTTCGATTCTGGTTCGGTGGTGGTGTTCGCACCCGACGAGGTTTCCAAGATTCTTCTGATCCCGGTGTATGGAGATACCACATACGAACGAACGGAGGACTTCTACCTGCAGTTGGGTCAGGTGACCGACGCCGTGATCGACCGCGACCGTGCGACAGGCACCATCCTGGATGGCGACGCCGCTCCCGGGATCCGCATCGACGACGCGACCTCGGTCATCGAGGGCTCGTTCGCCGCTTTCACCGTGCGACTGGACAGACCCTCCGAAATCCCGGTCCGCTTCCGGATGGTCACCCGCGATGGGTCCGCCCAGGGTTCGGTCGATTTCCACGCATTGGACTCCAACATGGTGTTCGTGCCCAACGAGGGAAGCAAGTCCATCCGGATCCCGACCTACCTGGACACCGTGGCCAACGAGGGCACCGAAACCTACCGCGCCGTTTTGCTGTCCATCCAGGACGCCACACCTCTGGATACCTCCGCCAACGGATCCATCACCGACAAGAATCCAAAGCCCGTCCTGTCCATCGACTCCATCGCACCGGTCAACGAAGCCGACACCACCATTCATTTCAAGGTCCGCATCTCCCAGGTGAGCGCGGTTCCGGTCCAGGTGCGATTCGCCTCCGTGGGTGCCACCGCGACGGCTGACAAGGATTTCAAGGACACTGCCGCGACCCTGACCATTCCCGCCATGACCTCGTGGGTCAGGCTGCCTTCCCGGATCCTCGCCGACCTTCTGGACGAAGATTCACTGGAAACCTTCCAGGTGCGGTTGCGCGGCGTGGTGGATCCGACCTTGGCGGATATCGATGATTCCGTCGGGTTGGCGGGAATCCTGGACAACGATCCGCCTCCGTCGATTTCCATCTCCGACGCGACCATCCTGGAGCCGGTCGCCTCCGGTGCCAGCGCGCTGGTGAGTTTCAAGGTCCGCTTGAACGTGCCCTCCGGCAAGACGGTGGGAGTCGCCTGGCGCACCCAGAACAGCACAGCCAAGATCGCCGACAAGGACTATGCGACCGGAAACGGGTCGCTGACCTTCGCGCCCGGCGACACGGTCAAGACAATTTCTGTTAGCGTTTTGGGCGACACCTTGGACGAATACGACGAGTCCTTCAAGGTGCTGCTCTCCGCCCCCAGCAACGGCATCCTCTCCGACTCCATCGGTGTCGGGACCATCCAGGACAACGACACCGCGCCCGCGGTGCGTTTGAACGATCCGACCCTGCGCGAGGGCCACCTGATCGACGTGCGTGCGAATTTCACCGCGACCCTGGATCGGCCCAGCGGCAAGACCATCACCTTGCATTGGGCCACCCGCGACAGCACCGCCAAATCCACCGGCGCCGCGGGAAGCGACACCTACGACTTCCTGTCCAGATCCGGCGATGTCACGATTCCCGCCGGCTCGCGGTCCGTGGCGATACCCGTGACGGTCAAATCCGACAACTTCGGCGAACCCACCGAATACTTCAGCCTGGTCTTGTCGCCCACCACCAATCTGGACCTGACCCGCAGCGACACCATCGGCGTAGCGACGATCCTGGACGACAACGGCTGGCCCGCCTTGTACATCGATTCGGTGGCACCCGTCGTGGAAGCCGATTCCACCATCCGGTTCCATCTGCGCCTGCAGTTCCCGCGTTCTGACACCATCCATGTCAAATTCCGCACCGTTTCGGGAACGGCCACCCCCGGCGAAGATTACCGCGACAGCACGGCCACCATCGCCATCCGCCCCGGCCTCACCAGCTACGACCTGGATCTCAAGATCCTGGACGACCGCTTCAACGAGCCCGACACCGAGTTCTTCACGGTGCAGCTGGTGGAAGCGGATTCCGCCAACATCCAGGATTCCGTCGGCCTATCCGTCTTGCTGGACGACGACCTCCCTCCGACGGTTTCCGTCCTCGATGGATCGATCGTGGAGCCGGCAGCATACGGCGCGGTGGACTCGCTGCGCATGAAGGTGGTCCTGTCCGCGATCTCGCACGTTCCGGCCTCGGTGGAGTGGCGCACCAAGGACGGCTCCGCTCTGTCCAACCTCGATTACCTGCCTTCCCAGGGAACTCTCCTGTTCCCCTCCGGCGATTCCGTGCTCGTGGTGTCCGTGCCCGTCGTGGGGGACAGCCTGGACGAACCGGACGAAACCCTGGACGTGCGGTTGTCCTCGCCATTGGATGCGAGCCTCGCCGATTCCATCGGTGTGGGGACCATCACCGACAACGATACGGCACCCGGAATCCATGTGTACGGCGTGCGGACCACCGAGCCCGTCACCGGCACCACCTCTGCGGTTTTCCGGGTCCGGTTGGATCGTCCTTCCGGCAAGGCCATCGGTTTCCAGTGGGCTTCCCGAGACGGCACCGCCAAGGCGGGTTCGGACTACGACGCGGGTTCGGGCAACGTGACCCTGCCGATCGGTCATGTCGATTCCCTTGTGCGTGTTTCCGTGCGCGCGGATTCGATCGCCGGCGAAGGCGACGAGAACTACCAGGTCTCCCTCTCTTCCCTTGTGAATGCCTTGCCTTCCGATACAGTGGCCACTGGCACGATCGTGGACCTGCAGGGTCTGCCCGGTGTGTCCATCTACTCGTTGGCTCCCGTGGAGGAAAAAGACACCACCGTCCATTTCGTGGTGCGCCTCAACTACTACCCGGCCTATCCGGTGCGGGTCTGGCTGCACACCCAGGCAGGCAGTGCCACTCCTGGACTGCGTTACGTGGACACAGCCGGTTCCATCCTGTTTCCCGCCATGTCGCGGGTGGATTCCTTCGGTGTGCGGATCCTCAACGACAAGATCTCCGAGCGTGTGCCGGAAACCTTCCGCATGATCCTGGATTCCGCCAAGACCGCCAACATCCTGGATCCGATCGGCACCGCGACGATTCTCGACGACGGCGACGAACCGCCCGTCGAGATCGGAAACGCCGATACGGTGACCGAAGGGAGTGTCGCCCGGTTCCCGGTGCGCCTGACCAGTCTGACCAAGGACACCGTGTGGGTCTACTGGCGGACCCAGGACTCCACCGCCAAGGCCCTCACCAAGGATTACACCGCCAATTCCGGCACCCTCGTGTTCCTGCCGGGGCAGAGGCTGTTGAACGTGGAGGTTCCTGTCCTGACGGATTCCGTCTGGGAACCCATCGAGACCTTCAGTGTGGTCCTGGACTCGGTTCGCCAAGGATTGTTGTCCGCACGCAACCGACAAGGGGTGGCGTGGGTCAAGGACGACGGGAATTCGCCGCGGATCGGTTTCGCGAAGGCGGATACCTCCGTGGTGGAAGACGTTGCCGGCGACGTGCCGGTGCGCATCACCCTGGATAGGCCCGCTTCGATCGACCTGGCGGTGGTGATCGCCGTTGCCTCCAGTTCTTCCGCGTCGCAAGGCGCCGATTACAGCCTGCGCGACCTGGTTCTGGATACCCTGAAAATTCCCGCCGGCGCCACCTCGGCCAGAATGACCGTGCGGGTGGTTCCCGACAGCACCGACGAATTCGACGAGACGGTGAACTTGGTCATGCGGCCGCTTTCGCCGGCCGGCTCGGGTTCGTTGCTCTCGCATCGCCTGACGATCCTGGACGACGACGCGGCACCTTCGCTCGTGTTCAAGATGGACACCATGACGGTGGTGGAGAATGTGGGTCAGGTCCGGGTGATCGCGCGGCTCTCCAGGGTTTCCGCCAAGCCGGTGAGCGCGAGCTACCACGTCCAAGGCAGCGCCACTCCCGGAGTGGACCACGACATCGCCGCGAGCCAGCTGATCGGATTCTCCTTCCAGCCTGGTTCGGACACCGGTTCCATCACGTTCAACGTGATCGACGACCGCATCACGGAGCCGACGGAAACCGTCGACCTCGTGTTGGATTCCGCCATCAATGCGTCCTTGGTGGTTGGGCAGACCCGCCAGATCGTGCGGATCCTGGACAATGATTCCGCTCCCGTGGCCTCCTTCGATCGCGCCGACACCACCGTGCGCGAAGACGCGGGCAAGGTGCGGTTGGAACTGGTTCTGGACCATCCGTCCGCCTTCCCTGTCTCCATCGCCATCCGGGCCAACGGCACGGCGACCTTGGATTCCCTGAAGAACGGTTCCGACGCCGTGCTCGATTCCACCGTCACCTACACATTGGTGTTTCCGCCCATGACCACCCGCATCGCCTTCGATGTGTCGGTGATCGACGACGGACGCGTGGAGCCCGCGGAGAAGAT
The DNA here is from genome assembly GCA_016699655.1 of Fibrobacterota bacterium. Lineage (GTDB taxonomy): Bacteria > Fibrobacterota > Fibrobacteria > UBA5070 > UBA5070 > UBA5070. Next base: position 4,628,832 of record CP064986.1, on the reverse strand, counting down.
CAATCTGAACCTGAAGGCCGTGGACACCACCGGGCGTCCGGGCCAGGGAATGGTCTTCACCATCCTGGACAACGACCACAATCCGGTGGTGGACATCACCAAGCCCAGGGACAGCCTCCACACCGCGGATCATCTGCAGCCGGTGGAATGGACCGTGGATGGCAAGCCCCAGCCGACCACTTCCGATTCACTTCGACAGGGATGGAACCTCCTCAAGCGCTGTTTCACGGACTCCGCCAACAACAAGGGCTGCGACTCCGTGCATGTCTGGGCGGATTTCACTCCGCCTTCGGTGCAGGTTTTCAAGATCACCGGCAAGAACCCGCACAATCCTTCCAAGGACACCACCTGGTGGGGCGATCGGGCCCGTACCCGCTTCGGCGAGGACACCGTCTGGTACTGGAGTCGCGATTCCATCCTCAAGGCCGATGGTGCTTGGCGCGTGAAGGTGGACACCCACTTCACCACCACGAACTTCAAGGGCGACAGCCTGTTTCCCGTGCCGGTTTCCTTCTGCGACAGCGTGGGCAATTGCGGGCGCGACACGGGTTGGATCGATCTGAAGCAATCGATCCCCGTGGTCGACATCGTTACTCCGCCGGATGGCGCCAAGATTGTGGTTGGGTCCATCCCCGTGCTCCACCGGGTGAAGGATGCGGGCAAGACCTGGGATGTCCAGTCGGTCGAAATCATCCGCTCGCCCGGAAAGACCCCTCTCAAGCGCTGCTACGAGGACGATGTCGGCAACGTGGGTTGCCACGAGCACTTCGTGGATGTGGAGCCCATCCACGTGGTGAGCTCCACCTATTACGACACCGATGGTGATGGCCGGATCGACGCGGTGGTGGTGGAGCTGGACGCCAAGTGGATCGGTGCGGACCTTCCCACCTTCGATTTCTGGCTCAACGACAGCACACGCACCAACCAGAAGCCGGACAAGGACAAGCCGTTCTACGCGGGCACCACGCGTGGAAAGCCCATCGTGGTCGGCAAGGACACTCTCTGGGTGGCCTCGGGCAGCTACCTTCGGGATGCGGCGGGCAATGTTTTGAAAGGGCCGGACGGACTTCCGCTCACCAACGTCCTGGGCGATACCGCCAGGGGCTCCGACGGCCAACCGTTGCGCGACAGTGTGGGACGCGTGTACTTCAAGGTGGCCAAGACGGGTGTGGCGGACAGCACGCGACTTCGCGTCTCGCTGGTTCCGCCGTTCGCCTTCGGCATGACCGGCTTCGATTCTCTCCAGGGCGCCACCATGAACGCCACCTGGACCACGGTCGATTCGCTGGGGAAGAAGGTCACGGGAAGCTTCATCGATTCGTTCAAGGTGGACGAAAAGGTCCCGCCAGTGATCGTGAAGGCCGTCATCGCCAGAACCGAAGATTACGACGATCCGGATACATTGATCATCACACCTTCGGAGAAGGTCAAGATCGGATCGGGCAAGGATTGGCTGGAGGTGTGGTCTTGCCCTGTCGGTGTGCGCAAGTGCGACTCCGCCAGCAAGGTCTGGGTGAAGGTTCCTGCCGATTCCGTCCACGCGATCGGTGATGGTCGGTACTGGTTTTTGGTTCCACCCGGCGACACGGGTAGCATCCGTCCGGATTATCGGGTTCGCTTCCGCAGCGATGTTTCCGACGCCAAGGGCAACGGAGTCGACCTCAAGAACATCCACTGGGCCACTCCGGTGACAGGTGTTCCACGACCCAATCTCGTCAAGGTCAAGCCTCCCGGGCGCATCGCTCTGATTCCGGAAAGCGAGATCGGGAAGAATCGTCCCGGCACCATTTTGCTGAAGGTGACCAACGGCAGCCGTACCAAGCAAGACTGGTGGGAGCCGGGCTCCGGCTACAACGTGGATCGCACGAAAGCCAACGAAGCCTGCCCGAATGTGGAGTACTGCAACGGTCCAACCCTGTACCTGAACCGGCCCGCGCGGATGATCTTCTACATCTACGACCAGCTGGGCAACTATGTGACTTCGCGGGACATCACGATCAGCCAGGCGGATCTGGACGGCATGAATCCCGATCAACTGGATCGAGTTCAGGTGGAACTCAATTGGAACCACCACACGGACGCGGGTGAGCTCGTGGCCAGCGGTGTCTATGTCTGGCGCATCGTCAGCTGGGTGAACATGCCCGGAACGGCGATGCCCATGATGACCAACTACCTCTACAAGGTCGGCGTCAAGATCATGGTAGAGCCGCCGTGGTGATGGGAGCCGACCTTTTTTCTCGTTGAACGACGAAAATTGACGTGACGTCCTTCTGCCCCCGGGGTTCACCGGGGAGCGTCGCCGGGAAACGGTGCCGAAACCGGCATTGTGGCCCCGGATTCGAAGGGGGGGGTGGCAATTGTCCCAGAGAAGACCATATTTCAAGACGACGACCCTGTTCCACCCGGGAGGGGTCTGCCGTCTTGATCCGGCGGAGCCTGTCCAAGCAACCCGCCTCCTTCCTCTAGAGAACCACCAAATGATGAAACGCTCGATTCCAAGGATCCTTTCGCGTGCGCTCGCCGCGGTGGTGTGGGTCGGGTGTTTGTCTTCGGAGGTTTCCGCCGCGCTCAATGTCCACGACTCCTTGAACAGGTACTTCCTGTTCGGTCGCCGGGGCGTGGACATCGATTATCGCGCCACCACCGCCGCGGGGGGCTGGGTGGGAAGCGATGTTGTGGTCACGGTCGATGGTTACGACACGATTCGGTCGGTGGTGACGGCCGGGAACCGTGTCGTGTTCGAAAACAACAACTCCGAGATTTGGGACCGGGTCCGTACCAATGGAAACCTGTTTTTGCCCGACGGCAATCGGCTTCGCGGTTCCGTCTACGTGGGCGGAGAAGTCCGGACCACCAACAAGGACAACCGGTTCGAGGATTCCTTGTACATCGGTGGTGGTCATTTTCGACAGCCATCCTGGGGCGTCTATTACTTCGGGCCAGCTCCCGGTACGTTGAGTCCGAATCTTGGGGTCGCCGATGTCACACCGACGACGATCCCCATCATGAGTGATCGGATCGTATGGAATATGCCTCCCAAAGCGATGGTGACCACCGGGATCGCTTTGCCCGACACCGCGTTCCTGACCGCTTCGGATGTCTCGGCCCAACCTCGCAACGTGGTCACGAATTTCAGCACCCCTCCCAGCGGCGGTGTGGGTCGATGGACCTGTGGCTCCAATCAGGCGGCCGGAGGGTCGGATCTTGCGGGGTTTTGCAACGCAGCGGACACCATTCTTCCTCCGGGGCGGTACGGCACGCTCGACATCTGGTACGGAACCACCATCTACCTCACCGAAGGCGCGTACTCCTTCGATCGGATCATTCTTCGAAATTCATCCACCCCGACCAACCCGACCCGGCTTCTTGCCGTCCAACCCAGGGGACTGCGAACGGTCATCATGACCCGCAATGGGCTGGATGCCGCACCCTCGGGCGCACGCAACATCATTGCTCCGGAGAAGTACCAGCTGGGTTACGGAACGGATTCGCTGCACTTCGCCGGCGGCACCATGATGATCTACTCGGAAAAGAGCGTGGTGCTGGATGTGAACACGGAGGTGTGGGCATCGGTGGTGGTCCCCAAGCCTTCGACGTATGTGGAGGTCCACGACCGGGTCCACCTTTTTGGACAGATTCTGGCGGACTCCATCCACATCAAGAACGATTTCAAGGGCACCGACGGCGTCTTCATCCCGTACTACCCGAACAAGCCCGTCATCCGGGTGTTCAACCTCGGAGCACCCACCCAGGAAGGCAACGAAGGCCAGTCCACCCGGATGAACCTCGCCTTCGATCTGGACCACATCGCCGGCGAGGTCATCCGCATCTGGTGGAGGCTGGTCCTGCCCACGCGGGACACCACGGTGCTGGGGGTGCGCTACACCCCGATCGACACGGGAGCCCAGGGCGACATCGTCAACTTCATCGCAGGCCAGTTGGTCGGCAGGTCCGACGTGCAGCCCGGTGCTCTCTCCAGCGATCCGTTCACGGCCATCGTGCGCGGCAACAACTTCGATCAGCCCAACCGCTACGCCATGTTGGTGGTGGATTCCGTGCGCGGAGGCACACTCGATTCCTCCCGGATGTGGAACGGCAAGGTGGCGATGTTCGCCGGGATCCTGGATGACGACCCGCTGCCCACCTTCCGGATCCGCGATACATCGGTATCCGAAGGGACCGGCCCAGGGTACACCCTGATGAAATTCGTGGTGCAGGTCGTGGACTCCACCACAGGGGCTCCTCTGCGCGCCCAGGACGTGCGCAACGCGGAATTGTTCTGGTCCACCGTGGCCCGTACCGCCGATTCCACCGATTACGTGTCGGTGAAAAAGGCCCGGATTCCGTTTCACCTGAAGTCGATCGATACCATCACCGTGCAGGTCCGGATGGACAGCCTCTACGAAGGCAACGAGACTTTCCTGGTGCGGGTGGATTCCATGGTCCGCCTCCAGAAGGCCAGTTCCCGGGTGCGCGACACGGCCGTCGGGACCATCCTCGACGAAGACCCTGCGCCAACCTTGACAATTTCCGACGCTCCGGCCGCGCCGGAAGGCGATTCGGCATGGTTCACCGTGGCGCTTTCCAAGCGAAGCGCCCTTCCCACGTGCTTCGACTGGAACTCCTTCGACAGCACCGCTCTCCGGGGCACGGACTTTGCCCGCGATTCGGGGCTCAACGTCTGCATCGGCGCCGGGGCTCTTTCCACCCGTGTGTTCGTGCGCACCCTGCGCGATTCCATCTTCGAGCCCACCGAAAATTTCGTGGTGCGCGTGACCACCAAAACGGGAGTCGCCTCCACAGGAAACGACTTGGTGGCCGTGGGCTCCATCGTCAATACCAATCCACATCCGCGCCTGGTGGTTCGCGACACTTCCGTGGTCCGCTCCTCCAGCGCCACGGTGAGCATGAAATTCGTGGTCACCCTCCTGGATTCCGCCAGCGGCACCGTCCAAAAGCCCAGCGGCGTGGCCACCACGTACGATTGGACCACCGTCAGCGGCACGGCCCAGGCCGACACGGATTTCGTGGTGGCTTCCGGCTCGCGCTCGATCCCTGCCGGCAGAGCCACCGACACCCTCGTGGTGTCCGTGAAGCCCGATTCCCGCTACAGCCCGCCGCTGGCCTTCACGGTCCAGCTCTCCAAGACCGCTTCGATCGCCACCGGAGTCAGTCGTTTGGCGGCCACCGGGACCATTCTGAGCCAATTCGGACGTCCTCGCGTGGTGCTTCTGCCGGATTCCGTCCAGGAAGGCGACAGTTCGCGGAGAGCCTTTCCCATGACCGCCGCCTTGCGGGATTCCGCCAGCGGAAACCCCATCGCCAGCCGCGTGGCCACGGGCTTTACCTGGACGCTTTCCGATTCCACCGCCCGTGCGGGCGTGGACTACGTGGCGGCGTCCGCCTCCGGATCCGTTCCCGCCGGGAACAAGACGTGGGAATTCGTGGCGGATTCTGTCATCGGGAACCTGCAACGGCAGCCCGATCGCCTGATCAAGGTCGCCTTGCAGACCTCCGACCCCAACGCGCAAACGGGTCTTTCCGCCGCCTTGGGAACGATCCTCGACGACGACCCGGAGCCGCTGCTCTCGGTGGACAGCGTGGTGGCCGCGCGCGATTCGGTGAGCGGTTCCCGCAAGCCGATGTACTTCCATGTCCGCTTGATCGATCCGCGGACGGGCAAATCCACCACCAGCGGTCTGCCCATCTCCTTCCGTTGGAAAACCTCCGATGTGACCGCCAAGGGCGGAATCGATTACGTCTCGGATGTCGCCACGCTGGTGTTGCGTGCCGGCGTGGCGCGCGACTCCTTCCCGGTCATGTCGATCGGCGACGATCGCTACGTGGTCCCGCTCACCTTCCGGGTGACCCTGGACAGCCTCCGCGGCGCTCGAGGCGGGGATACCGTGGGATTGGGCACCATCCTTTCCGGAACGCGCAAGCCTCGACTGGTGGTCAGCGGCGGGACCGTGAAGCGTTCCCAGGTCGTAGGCGAGATCCGGCCACTGCCCTTCCAGTTCTATTTGGCGGATCCCGTCACGGGCCAGCGGATGGCTTCACGCGTACCGGTCCTTTTCCGCTGGAACACGTTCGACAGTTCCGCCCGGGCCGGTCGGGATTTCATCGGGGTGGATTCCGCATCCGATACCCTGCCCGCCGGGTCCAAGGTCGATTCTTTGGCCGTTTCCACCTTGGGCATCGCTGCCTACGCCCCTCCCAGGCGCGCGGGGGTGAGGATCCAACCACTGGACACCACATGGCTCCGATCCGACGCCAGTGGCTGGAAAACCACGGGTTTGATCACCGACGAAAACGAGATCTACACGAGCTTTGCCAGTCGCGACACGGTGGTTCGGGAAGACTTGGGGACTCCGGTGCCCGTGGTGGTGCGTCTGACCAGGAGCTCGTCCGTGCCGACCACCATCGCGGTGCGGGTGGATTCCTCCCTGACCACGGCCCTGCTGGGTAGGACGTTCCGAATGTCCGATTCCCTCGCCCGCTTCGCGGCCTTGGATACTCTCGATACGCTTTGGCTGACGCCCATGCGCGACAGCATCTTTTCCGATACCCTCCAGGTGCGGCTGAAGCTTCTGCCCAACGACACCCACAACATCCAGCTGATCGATCCATCCAAGCTCACGATTCGCATCGTGAACGTGGATCCGCCCCCCGTGGTGCGCTTCCGCGACAGCCTGGTGGTCGTTCGCGAGAAGGACACCTTGATCCGCGTGATGCTGGACCTGGATCGCCTTTCCATGATCGACATCGTGGGCACCGTGAAGACCATCGGCGGCTCGGCGATCCTGGGCAAGCACTACCGGTTGCAGGGAGACTTCACCTTTCCCGCGATGAGCCGTACCACGGCCGTGGAGGTCACCATCCTCCACGATGGCCGCTACGGCCCGGACCAGGACGTGGTCCTTTCCTGGGGCAGCTTCCGGGATACCCGCGTGGTTTCCACCGACAACGCCCGCGACCGCGAACGCATATTGATCCGCCAGGGCGATGCCCGTCCGCGCATGGCCTTCGCCCGCGACACGTTGATCGTGCAGGACGTGTCCGGTGGCGCCGACCTTCCCATCGTGCTGGACCCCGTGTCGGATTCCGTTGCCTTGGCGGATCTGGTCCTGGATTCCAAGCGCGGGCTCGCCAAGGGCGTCCTGATGGTTCCCGACAGCGCCTACGGAGTGCGCATCGACACCGGCCGCACCTCCGCCACCTTCCGCGTGCTCCTGCAAAACGATGGCAAGGTCGGCCCCGATCGGGTGGTCCACCTCGTCCTTCGCCATCCGCTGGGAGCGGATCTCGGGGCGGATTCCGTCTTGACCTTGATCATCCGCAACACCAACGTGCCGCCGAACGTGAAGATCGTGATCCCGGTGGATTCCGCACGCACCAACCAAGCCATCCAGCGGGTGGAATGGACCGTGGACGGAAAGGCTCAGAAACCGACCGATACCCTGTTGGTGAACGGCTGGAACCGCATTCCTCGCTGCTTCACGGATACCGCGGGGAACACCGGGTGCGATACGCACACCGTCTGGGCGGACCTGGTGGCGCCGGTGGTGCACGTGTTCAAGATCACCGGCAAGAATCCCCACGCGCCGTCCAAGGACACCACCTGGTGGGGCGACCGGGCGCGCACGCGGTTCGGCGAGGACACGGTCTGGTACTGGGTCCGCGATTCAAGCCTTTCGTCCGACGGCAAGCGTTGGACCGTCAAGGTGGACACCCTCTTCAAGGTCACGAACTTCAAGGGCGATGGCCTGTTCGCGGTGCCGGTGGAAGCCCACGACGACCTGGGCAACTACGGCTACGACACGGGCTGGATCGATCTCAAACAGTCGATTCCGGTGGTGGAAATCCTCAATCCTCCCAATGGCGCCAACGTGGTGACGGGCAGGATTCCCGTCACCCACCAGATCTCCGATGCGGGCAAGTCCTGGGTGGTCGGTTCCACCAAGAACATCCCCCGGCCTGGATCCGACACGATCCGCCGCTGTTACGAGGACGATGTCGGAAACGTCGGATGCGATGTCCACAGGGTCAACGTCCAACCTGTGCAGGTCGTGCAGTCGTACTACGTGGACCGCAACGGCGATGGCAAGGTGGATGGCCTGGTGGTGGAGTTGGATTCGCCCTGGGGCACCGATCTGCCGCGTTTCGACATGGCCTTCGGCGATTCCTCCCGGACTTCGCAGAAGCCGGATTCGGCCAATCCCTACTACGCCGGTCCGTCGCGGGGCAAGCTCACGGTGGTTGGGCGGGACACCTTCTGGGTGGTCGCGGGAGCCTTCTTGACGGATTCTGCCGGACGCCCCCTGAAGGATCTTTCCGGGTATCCTCTGACCAACGTGCTGGGGGATTCCGTGATGGGAACCGACGGCAGGCCTCTGCGCGATTCGCTGGGACGGTTGCTGTTCCAGGTGGCGCGTCCGGGCAAACTCGACAGCACGCGATTCCTGGTCCCGATCAAGCCTCCCTTCGCCTTCGGCATGACGGGTTTCGACTCGCTGCAGCTGGGTGTGATGCGCTCGCAATGGAAGGTGGGCACCGGGGATTCCCTGCGCACGTTCCTGGACACGTTCAAGATCGGGGAACGGGTGCCGCCGGTGATCGTTTCCGCGGTGGTCCACCGGGTGGAGAACTACAAGGACTGGGACACGTTGGTGATCAAGCCCTCGGAGAAGACCGATTTCTCCGCCCAGAAGTATTGGCTGGAAATCCTGCAGTGCCCGGGAACCCAGGCCTCCTGCGACACTTCCCGTCGCGTCTGGGTGAAGGTGCCGGCGGATTCGTTGCACAAGCTCGAAGACGGAAGCTTCTGGTTCCTGGTCCCGCCGGGCGACACCGGAAGCGTCCGCCCGGACCTGCGGGTGCGCTTCAAGACCGGGATCGTCGATGATCGCGGCAATAGGGTGGATACCGCCAGCCAGCACTGGTCCACTCCTGTCGTGGGGGCGCCGCGGCCGTTTTTGGTGCAGACCACCGCGCCTTCCCGGATCCCGCAGATCCCCCAGACCGAGGCCAACCGGGTCGCGAAAAGCGAGATTCTCATCAAGGCCACCCGCGGTCGGCGCAGTACGGATGGATCCGCCAAGGGCATGGATTGGTGGGAGCCGGGGACAGGATATGTCACCAACTCGCAGACCGTGCGCGACGCCTGCCCGCAGGACGATTATTGCAACGGGCCCACCCTGTACATCAATCGCCCGGCGCGGATGATCCTGTACATCTACGACAATGTGGGGACCTTCGTGACCTCCCGCGACATCACCATCAGCCAGGCGGATCTGGATGGCATGGAGCGCGACCAGATCGATCGCATTTCCATCCAGCTGGAATGGAACCATCGTGCATACACCGGAAAAGCGGTGGCTTCCGGGGTGTACCTGTGGCGGATCGTGGCCTACGTCAAGCAGGACGGCAGCCCCATGCCGGTGATGACCAACCAGCTGGTGAAGGTGGGCGTGCAGGTGGCGTCGCCCTCCGACATGTTCTAGGCCGAGGGCTCCACCGCCCGGGTGAGGGCCCTGTTGCCGGATTCCGTAAGGATCTCGGCCCGCACATAGCGGGTGTCGGCGGGAACCTCGAAGGCGTGGTGGGATTCCAGGGCGGCGGGGGACACGTCCAACACCAGGGTTTCCCGCTCCTGGCCTGGTTCGTGGCGGAACACCAGCACCCGCTGGATGTTGCCGAACTCGGGAAGGCTCCTGGCCTGCACCGATCCGAGGCCTTCTGAACGTTCCGCGGGATGCGCCGCCTCCGGAACACGCAGCTCCAGCCACGGTCCGTCGGAGATCACGCAGGGTGCGCCCGTCAGCGCGGTGCGCAGGCTCTGGCGATTCGGCGCGCCTTCCGGCAGGATCCAGGTGCGCATGTTCCCGAACCGATGGTGGTCCGTCTGTCGCAGGCTCACCAGGGGAAAGGCCACTTGGGTGGCGCGGTTCAGGTCGCCATGGGCATCGTTGCCGGCGATGGGCAGGCGCCGGTTTCCGGCCACCAGATCCTGGACCCACAGTCCGCGCCCCTCCATGAAGTCACGCCCCCAGGAACCGTTGCAGATCTGCAGTCCGTGGATCCCCGCGTGGAGATCCACATCGTCCCATTGCCCGCGCCGGAAGATCTTGCGTTGCAGCCAGCCGATTCCGGGGCGAGGATGGGCCGCGAAGGCCGGTGCGCCAGATTTTGTCAGATGTTCGAGCACCTGGGGAATCGACAAGTCGGGGCGGTTGTCCAGTCCGCGTCGTCCACCATCGCCTTGTCCCGGGATGTAGTCGGGATGGTCGATGGCCAAGAGGTGGATGTTTTCGCCGCGGGAATTTCCGCAGGAGATTTCCTCCGCGGGCAGCACCACGGGCTCGCCTGCCTGGTCCGGGGGTAGACTGGATCGGAAGGCCTGGAACCGTTCGTGGGGATCCGCAGGTCGCAGATAGTCCGGGTGTTCCCAGGCGAAGTCGTAGGAGTGGTCGGTGGCCGCGTAAAAGCCCATGCCCATGCACCGCGCCGCTTCGTGCATCATGGTGGGGTCGCCTCCCCACTCCACCGGGTCTTCGCTCCAGTGGGTGTGGCAGTGGAGGTCTCCGCTCACCCAGCCGGCGGGAGCGGGAAAGACTGTGGCCAAGCGGAGGACCCGCAGACTCCGTACGGAAAGCCCTGGCAGATTGTGGTTGAGGAAGGTCCAGCACTTCCCCTTGCGATCGGTGATGCGAAAGGCCGCATCCACCCATTGCGCTCCTTCCAGGAGCGGACCGGGGCAAGGCAGCCGGATCCAATGGAAGGGTTGGTCCAAGGTCAGGGCGGGGGTCCACGTCACTTCGTGGATCTGGCCTTTGGAGCGGGCCACGATCCGGACTTCGTCCAGCCGCACTCCAAAACGATGCGCATCGTGGACGGCCAGGGTCAGTGGGATGGGTTGGTCGGGCAGGGCCAACGAGGGGGCATCCACGATCATTTCAGGCAAGGCTCGGGACAGCGGCGACCAGGGCAACTTGAACTTGAAATGGGTTTCGGCGTACCCGAGCATGGCTGGAAAGGGAAACTAGAGAATTCTGCCTATTCCAACGCTTTCAGGAACTCGTCGATGCTCTGGCACTGGTGGAGTGTCGTGTGCAATTCCAGGATTTCATCCGCTCCCACCGCATGGTCCATCACGGGCTCACCTGCGGAATGGACCGCCACGGGCAGGCGCGAACTCCGCTGCTTGACACGAAGGGCACCTTGGGCTTCCTTCATGCCTCCACGCTGGCGCAGATAGCGGAATTCGGAGGGTTCCACCTGGAAGGTCTGTCCGTAGTAGGACACCAAGGAGGCTCCACACGAGGGGCAGACAAGCAGAACGACCTGGGTATCCTCGTCCAGTCGCAGGTCGCAGGAGCAACCGCAATGGGGGCAATCCACATCGATCGACTTCATTCCTACAGGATACGCTTTCGAGGTAGGGCTGGTCAACTCGAGGGCAACGATCCTCGGAATTCCTCCCCGCTCGCTTCGCTTTTGGAGGGGACCCTCGTACCTTTCCTGGTCATGAGCAATTCCGAATTGGACCTGGAAGAAGAGCTCGCCTTGGCGAGAGATCTCGTGAAACAGGCTGAATCTCCCATCCTCTCACGATTCCAGCGCAAGATGGACATCGTGAAAAAGCGCGACAATTCCCCGGTGACGGAAGCCGATCGCGAGGCGGAAATCTTGATCCGCGAGCGCCTGGCCGCATTGCGTCCGGACCACGGGGTGATCGGGGAGGAGTTCGGGGTCCATTTGCCGCAGGCGCGCTACAAGTGGGTGGTGGATCCCATCGACGGCACCAAGGCATTCATCCATGGCGTGCCACTGTTCGGCACCCTGTTGGCCTTGCTGGACGGCGATCGTCCCGTGGTGGGGGTCATACACATGCCCGCCTTGGGCGAGAGCCTGTGGGCTGCCGAAGGCATGGGTGCTTGGATCAACGATTCCCGAGCGCGGGTTTCCGGTGTCACGGAGATCGCAGACGCCTTGCTGGTGGATGGATCGGCGATCACGGTTTCGCGCAGTCCTTGGGCCCAGCAATGGATGACCCTTCGCGGCGAGGCGGGAGTCGCGCGCGGATGGGGCGACTGCTACGGGCACCTGTTGGTGGCCTGCGGCCGGGCCGAGGCGATGTTGGACCCGGTGGTCAATATCTGGGATGTGGCGCCCATGGGAGTGATTTTGCAGGAGGCGGGCGGGAAGTTCTCTTCCGTGGATGGCAAAGGGCTCCAAGAGGCTGGCAATGGTTTGTCCAGCAACGGCCAACTTCACCAGGAGATCCTGGCGCGACTGAATTCCGGGATCTGAGGGGACTGGTTTGGTACATTCCCAGGGCATGTCTGTCCAGAATCTCGTGCTGCTGGGAGCGACCGGCTCGATCGGCGCCAGCACCCTGTCCGTTGTCCGCGAACACCCTGACCGTTTCCGCGTGGTCGGACTGGCCGCCCACTCCAAGGTGGAGGAATTCTGCGCGATCGCCAGGGAGTTTCCCAGGGCCAGATTGGCCTTGTTCGATGAGCCCGCCGCCAAGCGCGCCACCCAGGAACTGGGACGTGCCGTGGCCTGCGGAATGGACGGATTGCTGGATCTGGTCGCGGATTTGGAAGCCACCACGCTGGTCAACGGCCTGGTGGGCTCCATCGGATGCCTGCCCACCATGGAGGCCATCCGCCGCGGTTTGAGGGTCTGCCTGGCCAACAAGGAAACCCTGGTGATGGCTGGCGAGCTCATCAACCGGCTACTGGACGAGCATCCCAACTCCTGCTTGGTCCCCATCGATTCGGAGCATTCCGCGCTCCACCAGTGCCTGGGTGGTACTCCCACCACGGAAGTGGAAAGCTTGATCCTCACCGCCTCCGGCGGGCCCTTCCGGGATCTTCCCGCGTCAGAATTTGCCAACATCACCGTGGAACAGGCGCTCAAGCACCCCACCTGGACCATGGGCCCCAAGATCACCATCGACAGTTCCACCTTGTTCAACAAGGGGTTGGAAGTGATCGAGGCCCACCATCTGTTCCGCGTGGGCTACGACCGCATCCAGGTGCTGGTGCATCCGGGCAGCCACGTGCATTCCCTGGTGCAGTTCCAGGACGGCGCGCTGGTGGCGCAGCTGGGCACGCCCGATATGCGGCTTCCCATCCTGTATTCGCTGGTGGCTCCCGAGCGCGTGGCGCTTTCCGGTGATCGGCTGGATCTGGCCAAACTCGGAACACTCCGGTTCCAATCGCCCGATCACGAACGGTTCCCCGCGCTGGGGCTGGCCTTCGAGGCGGGGCGGCGGGGCGGCGCGGCGCCTGCCGTGCTGAATGCGGCCAACGAAGCCGCCGTGGCGCTCTTCCTGGATCGACAGATTCCGTACATGGGGATCGTCCGCCTGGTGGAACGCTGCTTGTCCGAACAATCGTTCGGACGGCACCCTGACTTGGAAGAACTTCTCGCGGCGGACTCGTGGGCCCGGCGTCGGGTCCTCGAACTCGCCCACTCGGAAGCTGGTTTGAACTCATGAGTGCAGGTTTTCTCCCTCCCGCCTTGGTCTCGTTTTTCACCTCCGATGTTCTCGGGGTGTTGATCGGGCTCGGCGTCTTGTCCTTTCTGGTGCTCATCCACGAATTGGGCCACTTCGTGGTGGCTCGCCGCGCGGGTGTGCATGTGGAAGTGTTTTCGATCGGCTTCGGTCCGCGCCTGTTCGGATTGAAGGTCGGTGAAACCGAGTACCGCGTCTGCGCGGTCCTGTTTGGCGGCTACGTGGCCATGCGCGGTGACGCCTCCTCCGCACTGGAGGGAAAGCCCAAGGACGCTGGCGAGGCCGCCAATGAGCTGGATCGTCGTTGGAACCAGGAAACGGCGCCATTGAAGGGTTATGAGGATGTGTCCATCGGGTGGCGCGCGGCCATCGCGGCGGCGGGTCCCACGGTCAACATCGCCTTCGCGCTCCTGGCGCTTTGGGTAGTGGCCATGGTGGGGATGAATGTCGAAGTCAAGGGCAGCATGGTGCTGTCCCATGTGGATTCCACCGGACCGGCCTTCAAAGCCGGTATCCGTCCGGGCGATACGGTGGTTTCCTTCAATGGCAGAGCCTTGAGCGGAGCTTCCCGGTTCGCGGAAGATGTCGCCACCAGCCTCGATCAGGACGTGCGCATCGCGGTCCTGAGGGGAGGCAAGGACAGCGTGTTCACGTTCCGTCCCACCCAAGCACCCATCAAGGCCACCCGCATCGGTTGGGCGGGGATGGAGTTCGGCGGACGCTTGTTGTTGGCCCGCGTGCTTGACTCCACGCCAGCCTCGCGTGCCGGAATCCGTCAAGACGACACCCTCCTTTCGGTGGATGGTCGCCAGCCCGCGGGTGCGGAGGATTTCATCCAGACCGTGCAGGGAAGCGAAGGTCGCAAGATGCGCTTCGCCATCGCCCGCAAGGAAGGCCGGACCATGCTGGAGATCGCCGCGCTCAAATCCGAGAAGGATGGTCGTTGGCGCATCGGCGTGGCCCCCATGGACGTGGTGCCCACCTATTTCCATCGCGCCGGCCCCGTGGAAGCCGTGGGAATCGCTTTCAGCGGAGCCTTGGACAAGAGCACCGCGGTGTTCCGGATCCTGGGCAAGCTCCTCGCACGCAAGGTGGATGCGCAGAATCTGTCCGGTCCGGTGGGCATCATCCGGGCCTCCGGCGCGATCGCGCGTCTGGGCTGGGAGAAACTGATCGACTGGATGGTGCTGTTGTCCATCAACCTGGGCATCCTGAACTTCCTTCCGCTGGTGATCACCGACGGCGGTCGCCTGGTGGAGCTGGCCATCGAGAAGTTCCGCGGACGCAAAGCGGACAGGGTGATCATGGAAAAGATTTCCATGGTGGTGGTGGGCCTGTTCCTGATGCTGGCGTTGTATGTGACATATTTCGACATCCAGCGCTGGAGTCTGTTCAAGTAGCATGGCAAAGTTCCGGGACCTCGGGGGACAACGCGTCCTGTTGGCGTGCCCGGACGCGTCCTTCCGCCGCCGTGCCGCGCGAAGCCTGGAAGACGAACTGGGTCTTTCGGTGGAAACCGTGGAAGACGGCAACCGCGCCCTGGACCTGCTCCAGAACAGATCCTACCGGCTTCTGGTAGCAGATACGGCCTTGACGGGAATCGCCTGGTTCGATCTGGTGCAGTTCCTGCGCGAATTGCGACCCGAAACCCGCTACGCGATCCTTTCCTCCACGCCGGTGGAGGAGCATTTCCGGCTGGCGTTGGAATACGACGTTGGCACCCTTCTCCCTCGGCAGGGCGCGCATCCGTTGCGCGACCTGGTCGAGACGGCCCAATCGCTTTTGACAGAAAATGTCTTCGGCTTGGAGCGCTGGCTGGGGCCAGGCGCGGAGGTCCATGCCCGGCAGGTGGGCAGCGCCACCGACATCGATTCGGTGGTGGCCGAGGTCGCCAGCTGGTACCCGGAAGGCGATATCCGCCGGGTGTTCCGCCGGTCGCTGGCGGAAATGGTCAGCAACGCGGTCTTCTACGGCTCGCTGGACCAGGAAGGCGAGATGAAGTCCGAGTGGGACCTGGACGCCAAGCTGGGCCGCGACCAGGCGGTGTACGTGTTTTTCGGCAAGAGCGCCACCGCGTGGGGGTGTTCGGTGGTGGATCGCGGCGGGCGGCTCACCAAGCAGCAGATTCTGACCTGGCTGGAAGCCAACCGGGCGCGGGGCGCCCAGGGAATCCTGCTCAACGACCTCAACCACGGGCGCGGCTTGCACATCACCCGAAGGTCCCTGGACCGGGTGGTGGTCAACATCCGACCGGGCGACCGCACCGAAATGATCCTTTTGCGCGACATGGAAGAGACCCCGTCCCCCTTGCGGCCGTTTCTGGTGCACGAGTTCTAGCGAAGGCCAGCGCCCCAAGAATCTGCTTGCTTCGGATGCTGCACATACGTATATTGTTTATCTGTGCAGGATAAACTCAAAATCCTTTCGGCGGCGGCCAAGTACGATGTCTCGTGCTCGTCCAGCGGCAGTTCCCGTTCCACTCCAAAAGGAGGAATGGGAAACGGCGAGGCATCCGGCATCTGTCACTCTTTCACGGATGACGGGCGCTGTGTTTCGCTTCTGAAAATCCTGCTGTCCAACGTATGCTTGTTCGATTGCGCGTACTGTTCCAATCGCCGCTCCAACGACATCCCCCGAGCCACCTTCCGTCCCTCCGAGGTCGTGAATCTGGTGTTGGAGTTCTATCGCCGGAACCTGATCGAAGGCTTGTTCTTGAGCTCCGGGATCTTCGGTAGCGTGGACACCACCATGGAGGCCCTGGTGGCCGTGGCGCGCACCCTGCGCACGGAACATCGCTTTGGAGGGTACATCCACCTCAAGACC
Source organism: Fibrobacterota bacterium (assembly GCA_016699655.1). Lineage (GTDB taxonomy): Bacteria > Fibrobacterota > Fibrobacteria > UBA5070 > UBA5070 > UBA5070. Next base: position 4,612,481 of record CP064986.1, on the reverse strand, counting down.
ATCCCCGGCGCCAGTCCGGAGCTGGTGGCCCAAGCGGGATTGTATGCGGATCGGTTGAGCGTGAACATCGAGATCCCCTCGGAGGCGGGCCTCAAGAACCTGGCGCCAGAAAAGGACTACGCCTCGGTCTTCACGCCCATGAATTCCATCCACCAGGGCATCTTGGAACACAAGGCGGAATCCAAGATTTCCCGGTTCGCTCCCCGCTTTTCTCCGGCCGGTCAGAGCACCCAGCTGATCGTGGGAGCCTCGCCGGAATCTGACTTGCAAATTTTGTCCTTGGCTTCCGGCTTGTACGGCAAGCAGCAGCTCAAGAGGGTGTACTACTCGGGTTACATCCCGGTCAATCGCGATGCCCGGCTTCCTACTCTATTGCGCCCACCGTTGCGGCGGGAGAACCGACTCTACCAGGCCGATTGGCTCATGCGCTTTTACAAGTTCCAGTTCGACGAACTCGTGGACGATCTCCATCCGGATCTGGATCCGGACCTGGATCCCAAAGCCGCCTGGGCCTTGCGCCACCCGGAACGGTTTCCGGTGGATGTGAACCGGGCGGATCTGGAAACCATCCTCCGCGTGCCCGGCGTCGGGGTGCGGTCGGCCAAGCTCATCGTGGAGGGGCGTCGCCACGGGGCGGTGCGCATGGAGCATCTCAAGCGTTTTGGTGTGGTGCTCAAGCGTGCGCGGCCCTTCCTGTACGACCCCTTCGCCATCGGGACCTACCGCGACTTCCGGCCCGAGCGCATCCGGCCCCTCTTGGCCTCGCCCAGCGAATCCACCCAACTCTCCCTGTTCCATCAACCCTTGTTGCTGACCGCATGAACGCCGTGATGCCGGAAATTGTCGATCAGCGCACGCCTCTGGTGGTGGTGCATCCGGGCGGATTCGACGGATTCCTCACGGCCGTCTGCGAGGCGCTCCGCCTGAACCTGCCCGTGGATCGGATCGAATCGCTGGATGCGTACGAGCCCGGCTTGTTCGAGACCACCCGGAGCGTGGACACCGACACCGATCTGGCCCAGCGGGCGGCGGCGAGAATTCTCTGGCTTTGCGGTGAGGACATCCTGTCCATGATCCGCGCGGCTTTTCTGTCCGAGTTGCCCGGCATCCAAAGCGTGGTGTGGCGTGTCCTCCGTGGCCTGCTACGCGATGGAAATGCCGGGCGCGGGCGGAATATCCTGGATGCGGACACCCACGCCACCTTGGCTGCGGCGGAAAAGACCCGCCACGAGGCCCACCGTTTCCGAGGGTTCGTGCGATTTTCCAAGGCACCGGACGGCTCGCTGTTTTCTGTCATCGCTCCGGATCACGACATCCTGGAGTTGTTGGCCTCGCACTTCGCCGCACGCTTTCCCAACGAGACTTGGATGATCGCCGACGCCAAACGCGGGCGTTGCCTACGCCATGCCAAAGGCGAATTGGAAATCCTTTCGGTGGATACCGCGAGCCTTCCCAAGGAATCGAAGGCGGTGGAATCGCTCGCCTCCATGACGGACAAGGGCTTCCAGGAACTTTGGCAGACCTATTACCAGTCCATCAACATTGTGGAACGGGCGAACCCCAAGTTGTTGGCGCGCAACCTGCCGCGCAAATATTGGCGGTACTTGCCGGAGCGGTCTTCTCCACTGCGTGGGCATTAACGACTGGCGTCGGGCTGATCCACTGCGTGGGCTTTATCGACTTGCGTCGGGCCGTTTCCACTGCGTGGGCTTTGACGACTGGCGTCGGGCTGTTTCCACTGCGTGGGGCTTTGACACTGCGTGTCCGGCTTTTCACGGGGCTGCCGAGCCCCGTGACCCGCGGCCAGAGGGACTGGCGCCGTCCCTCTGGACACCCGCGCCGGGGGACTTGGGCTTACGCGGCCATACCGGCTAGCTAGGTATGTGAAAACAATGAACACCGCTGCATTGGTCAAAGGGCATCAGGGACGCGATCGAAATCCTCATGGCACTGGCCGCTCCAATAACCAAGTCCCCCGGACCCCCAGCCGATTCGGCTGGATAACCGGTTCTGCAGCTCATTCCCCTCCATTGGAGGGGTGCCCCGGAGGGGCGGGGTGGTCTGGGTGGGCATGCCTGTTTGATTGCCAATTTCCGGCGCCGCTTCGCTGGCCGGATGTGGGCAGGCGGGAATGGAAGGGTAGAGGATGGCTGCCACAGTTCCCGGTTGGGCGATGTAGGGGCGGTCCTCGGATCGCCCGGAAAACGAAAACTGGGACGGCGGCGGGCTGGCAGGTTGGAATCGTTGCGTTGTTGCCGTAGGGAACGGTCGTGACCGTTCCGGGAATGGTGGGTATTGGGCGGTGGGGGAATGGGCTGGCGGGGTCGAATCGGTCAGGTTTGGGATAGGAGGTCCAGGAGGCGGTCGGCGTCGATTTCTGTTGGGGTTCCGGTTGGGTCCCAGTGGCGTTTGCAGCCGCTGTAGCGCAGGAAGACGCATTGGGCCTGCAAGCCCAGGGCGCGCATTTCGTAGCCTCCCGGCACCAGGTGCAGTGGGCAGGCGGCGGCCACCAGGGCGGTCTGGCCGTCTTCCTGCCAGCGTTTGAGCCAGGCGGTGAAGGTGGAGGCGTGGGGGACCACGTAGACCTTGAAGTCGTTTTGTTCGCCAAGCTCCGTCAGGCGCGAGACGTTGCAGGAGCGGTCGCAGTGGGCGCAGGAAATGTCGGTGCCGCGTCGCAGGGCCATGCAGGCGCGATCGTCGCGCGAACGCATGCATCCGGGCACCAGGACCACCTTCTTGGGACGCTTGGTGAAGCCGGGGCGGAAGCCACGGTTCATCGCCTCGGCTCCCACCATGTTCAAGTGGTAGAGCCGCTCCCGACGGGTGATCAGGAACAGGTCCTCGCGCGGGGTTGGTTCCGCGAGCGCACGGGCGCGGTACGCGTCCACCCCGCGGGTCCACTCTGCCAATTCCTGTCTGGCATTGTCCTCGAACCACTGGGCCAGATCGCGCGTGGCCTGACGGAATTCTTCGGCGCTCCAAAATACCCCGACCCCTTCCAGCCAAAGGCGCATGCGGATCGATTCCTGCACGAATTCGCCGGTGGATTCCAGCCAGTCGATCAGGATCGGGTCCTCGCAAGGTTGGAGGAATTCCAGATGCGGGCCGTGGAGGAGGTTCCAGAACAGTTGGGCACGTCGGGCATCGGCCTCGTGCTTGGCTTCGGGATCGTTGCTGCGGAGGTCCCATAGATCCTTCATCTGTTGTCGAATGGATGGGGGTGTCTGACCCGCCAAGATCGCGTATTCTTCCCGCAGGATCCCAAAGGTCAGAAGCTCCACCGCGTACTCGCCGCGCGAGCGCTCCGGATCCAGCCCACCAGCTGCACCCAGCGCCAAGCGGGCATCGATGAACTCGCCCAACTCCTGCTCCGCTTGTTCCAAGAATCGATCGGTGAAGCGCTCCAGGGTATCCTGGAAATTCCTTGGTTCACCAACGGCAGGATCAAGGTGATATGGGCTATTTCGGGCGGTTTGGGTGGGGCTGGCGTATGTGGCGGTGGGGGACATGGATCTCTCCGGTCTTAGGTGCTTCGGAGACTTTGACACCGGTGGTGGGGCAAAGTGTCACCGGGATTTGCGCTTCGCTTATCGGTTGGACTTGCGTCCGGCCTTTTTTTTGTTTGCAGGGCTGTCGCCCTGCACCGGTTTACAGGAGGGTCGTTCGAAAGATCCCCATCGGCTCTGCCGATAAGGGGCCCTGCGCTCCTCCTGTACCTCCTCGGGGCAAAGGACCGTATTGCCACGGCCCTTTGCAATCCCGGGCACCAAGGGGGCTTTGACTGGAACGGCCAATGCCCTTTCGCCGGGTTTGTGGGGAGAATGGGAATCGTGGCATTGAGTCAGGGCATCAGGGACGCGATCGAAATCCTCATGGTCTCTGGCCGTTCCAATTCACAAAGCCCCCTTGGAACCCCTTGATTCGGCAGTAACACATGGCTTTTCTCAACCTGGACTGTTCTTCAATTTTGACAAATAACGGCATTCATCCCCTAGCAGGTCCTAGTACTGCTACATAAGCGCGGATTTGGTACAATGGGATGGAGGCTAAGTAGTGGTGTCATCCGGTTGCCACTGTTGCCCATGAAGGAGTCGACCATGCCGATACGGAAGACCTTTGCGCTTGCTGGTCTGTTGTGGGTGTTGGTCGCTTTCACCGGGTGCGGGGATGGTTCCACAAGTGCTGAACCTGTTTCAGAGCCGCCTGCGCCTTTGCCGGATACCACATCTGTCGGGTTTGTCGAGCCGCCTGTGACGGGACGGACGTTTTGGATCGATCCCGTGCGGGGAAGTCCGAAGGGGGATGGATCCGAAGCGAACCCTTGGCGCACGCTCCAGGAAGTCCTGGACAGCGGCTTGGTGGCCTACTACGCGCCTGCGAGTTCCTCGAATCCTGCTTGGGTGCTGCATGACTCCGACGCTCCCGTGAAGGGAGGCGACCGTCTCTACCTGAAGTCGGGCTATCACGGATATGTCCGGCGAAGTCAATTCTGCTTTCGCCAGTGGCTCCACATCGAGGCGGCTCCCAACGATTCCCCGGTGCTCGCCCAGTTCCAGATCGTGGGCGCCTTCGAGAAGATCCATCTCAAGGGCCTGCGCATCCGCAAGGAGGACTGGATTCCCTCGGACACCGCCACGGGAGACCACAAACTGTGGTGGAAAGCGCAGGCCCTCAATCGCAATTCCGGCGCTCTGGTGCAGTTGCAGGGCTCCGGGGGGAAACCTTCGCGCGAGGTGGTGTTGCAGGATCTGATCTTGAGTTCGGCCCGCGACGTCTCGCGTTGGACGGCCGCCGACTGGGTGGAGCGAGCGGCATCGGGCATCGCCTTGCGCTGGGCGCGGCGGGTCACCATCCAAGGGTGCAAGGTGGAGAACACGCGATTCGGGATCTCGATCGACGACGCCTCCGACAGCGCTTGGGCCTTCGACAACCTGGTGAGGCGATTCTCGGGTGACGGATTTCGTCTGATTTCGGATTGGTGTCGTCTGGAGCGAAACCGCATCGAAGGATGCATGAAAGTCGACGACAACCACGACGACGGGATCCAATCCTGGACACGCGGCGCCGACGGATCCGTGGGAACCGGCGTGGTGCGCGGGAACATCCTCCGTGACAACGTGATCATCGGCATCATCGATTCGACCGACCCGCTGCGAGGGTCTCCGCAGGGGATCGGCGCTTTCGACGGGATGTTCGAAAGCTGGGTGGTCGAGCGCAACGTGATCGTCTCCAACACCTACCACGGCATCGCCTTCTACGGCATGCGCCACTCGCGCGTTTCGCACAACACTGTGATCGATCAGGTCCCTGGCGACGACGTCGGCCCTTGGATCCTGGTGCGCTCCCACAAAGGTGGCCAGGCGGCCCAAAACGTGGTCGTGACCCACAACCTCGCGATGTCCAGCGTCGGGGTCGAGGGATCCGACATGACAGATTCCGGAAACGTGGTGATCGGCAAGCGCGCCTTCCAGAGGCTTTCCTGGCTGTTCGCCGACGCCTTCCGAGGCGACGTGCACCTGCGCGACAACGACTCCACCCGCGCATTCCTGGGCAGCGGCGAGGCGGCAGGGGCGTTTGGGTTGTGAAGCCAAGCCGGATCTTGTCAGAACGGAGGGGTTTTTATGCTGTTTTCGGAGGTTGATCGCCGTCTCATCGAAGCCCAGGTTTTCGATCCGAAAGCGGAGCCATCGTTCGAGGCGCTGAAAGCATGTCTTGTTTGGCCGGATGAATGTCCTGAACGCATCAGCAACGAAGGTCGTGAAGTGCTATCCGATCTCCTCATTGTTCGTGGATTCATCCACCGAGGAGTGCCACGGGAGCAATGGGGCCTCGATCCGCAATTTTTCCTGGATCGATGGGCAGAGGCGCAAGCCATATGTCTTCGCTGGAACGGCTTCCGTCGAATGAGTCTGTCGGAATCCGACTCCGCGTACCTGATGCGATCGGTTGGCGAAAACCACTAGGGTGGCTACCTAAGAGCAAGTCTCTTCAGAAGGGAATGCGTGGTTCATGGTCTGTGATCATCTGCGAAGCAAGGGAGCCGTAGGTCTCTCGTTGTTCGCTGGCAGGCGGCTGGATCAATCTCCCGTCTTCGAGGAAGTACTCGCTCAATCCGAGCCTGAAGGGAGATTCCTCATCCTGAGGTCCCCAGGTCTTGTGCAGGGGATCGCAGCAGGAGACCTGATCATGGTTGAGTCCGAGGGGAGATTTCGTGTGTTGCACAGAGGTCAGAATCTGTGCATCCAGGTCTTTTTCCCCGAGGACACCTCGGGAGTATTTGAAATCATCGAAGCGGCTAGAGAGATCGGATGTGCCCTGGATGGAGAAGCGCCGCAGCTTTTGGTTTTCACCATACAGGTTTCTGTTGGATTTTCCACCGTGCAAAGGGTGTTCAACGAGTTGGCTCAAATGGTTCCTGGTTTGGAGTGGTATTACGGAAACGTCTATGATGCGTTGGATGGTGTGACGCCACTCAATTGGTGGGTTTCCGAATAAAAACGGCACTGGTCGAGAAGACGATATTTGCTGTTATTTGACGCCGGAACACCGGAGGAGGAAAGTTTTGGAGAGTCTGCCCAAATTCCATGATGCGAACATCGAAGTCGTTGGGTTTTCACCTGGTCCCCGGAAGCTGACCATTGGACTGGTGCAATCCGATGGAGTGCGGATCCAGCTGGAATGCGAGTCCGTGGCTGGATTCGAATTGAGTCCCTTCTGCGAGCAGAACGTCCTTTTCGAGGCGAACCTGTATCCGATCGAGGAGATTCCCCAGCACTTGAGTTCTGCGGTAGCAGGTGTCGCCTCGCAGGGCCTCCAGCAAGGTCTTTGGGTGCTCGAACTGGATGCTTCGGTTGGCCTGGGTGGTTTGGTGGTCGCCGGCTCCTTCCGAACGTCGGGAACCCTGTCCCAGGAGCTATGTAGCGCGGGAACTTTACAGCGCAGTGTTGGCGCCTGGGTACTTGGATGAAGTGCTCAACGCTTATCTTGAGTGGGTCGTCTCGGAATTCCCTGAGGCATTGGCGAATCTCCATTTCACCTAGGTGATGCAGCTTTGGGGGCGTGCGTGCTTTACTTGGTTCTCGATGGGATGGTATCAGGTACTGGAGTCAGGGACGCCTTCGAGGGAGGATACCTCAGCCTTTCTTCTCTCGGGATCTCCGCGAACCTTCAAGAACGAATTTCCACCTGGTTGAGCGAGTACCAAGCGCTGCATTTCACCAGCTTTTCCAACGCCGACGAGGTTGCGAGGCTCGATGAGGAAGGGGTTGCGATGGGAAGACAGATATTGGCCGAGCTACCTGGCTCTAAGGTGGAGTACTTCTCGGCCGCCAAGATGATCAAGATCCCGATTCCCAAGCCGATGACATAGAGTCATCCCCGAGATGCTTCGCAGGATAAACCCTCCAATGAGGATGAAATGACAGAAACTGGACAGTATTTCGGTGTCGCGGCTGAATATGCCTGATTAAGCGTGGAACTGATGCGGTAACGATGTGGATTCGAAAGGCAATGCGATGAACTTCTATGAAACGGAAATACTCGACTTCATTGAGTTGCAGAACCTTGGCAAGGACATTGACATCGAGGTTGATGCATCGAAGTGGGTTCGCTTGGTTTCGGAGCGGTTTCCCTTCACGGGTTCGAGGATTGCTTGGGACCGAGTCCCGAATTCGGTGGTGGCGCACCTTGGCGATGGGGAAGGGGAAGTTGAATTTTTCATGAACAAATTTCGCACTGTCGTCCAGGAGAATTCTTTGGTTGGGTGCGTTGTTCATGTTGGAGATTCCCTCACGGATTTTTCCATTGCAGCGGAACTCCGGGTGATGGAGGTTGTCCTGCCAGTAATGTTGGAGGTCCCCCAGCACCACTACCTCGTGGACCGGTTCGGGAAGTGGTGTATGAGCTTTTCCATGGAAGGCGACTTCGGCTTCGGGTTTTCCGCAAATCTTCGTACGGAATTGGGGTGAATGATGCTGATTCGCCATGTCTACATGTGTGACCACGGCCATCACTGGGCGGAACTTCGCGAGGAATCGGTGCCGGAACAAAGCGGAAGATTGGTGTGTCCCGAAGGCCACGAGGCCGTCACCGACCAACAGGAAATTCCCATCGATGTTGCGGAACTGACGATCCGGTCGCTCACCTTCGTTTCCAAGTTCGACGAGCAGCCAAAAACCAATTTGGATCAGTTCGAGATCGTTGTGCGCGATAGGCGAGGAGCGCTCGCTGCGAGGTCACTTCCTCTGACGATGACTGAAGCCGCCTCGAAGATCAAGGTGTTGATCGGAAAACGCCCTGATGACGCGGTCCTGTGGTTGAGCAAAATGTCCATCCTCTCGATCGACTGATGGATGGGGCAGAAAATGTGTCGTGAGTGGACGCATTGGGGGAGGGGAGAGGCATGTACAGACAGAGGATATTGTATCACCTCTTATTGGTGTCTTCGGAAATGGATCTGCTCGACTACCAGGCAGCTGTTCCGGCGGTCGATGTCTCGGCAGAAATTTTCAACCAGTGGGATGATTGCTTCCACGTAGGGTGGAACGAGTTCGATCGCGAATTTTCCGAGCAAGAATTGGCGTCATTGAATTGTTTCGCTCAGGTTCTTGGCGAAGTCGCGGCAGATATACCACAGCATCTACCTCCGATCGATCGGTTCCTTGAATCGACCTCATGGAAGCGCTTGCAAGCCAGTGCGCGACGAACCCTGATGGAGATTTCTCATGTTCCCATTGGAATCGAGGTGATCATGGCGGACGCCTCCCCATTGCTCGATAGGATCTGCGATGGCCTTCGCTGTTTCGGGCTCGATGTTTCGCGGACAGTTCTTGTTGCAACTCCGGATATGTTCTCCTTTCTGGAGGGGGCGAGAATTCGGATCCTCCACCCTGAGGCGTTTAGGCAGGGTGATGCGCTCGAGCTGATCCAGCGTTGCACGCACGATGGGCGACCATGGGTCAATTTTCAGTATTTTGGCCGAATCGAAGTGGGTGAACTGATTCTTGTTGAATGGTCACCTCAGGTAGGTGCGGCTAGAACGGCGTTTAATTTTTCAGGTCCGTTTTCTCCTGTGGTCCTGATGGGTGGGGATGCCTCTCGGCATGTTGAATCTGACTCCCTGCGTTTCCACGGGACGGGGCAGAACGACCAGGGAGACCAGTTTCTATAGGCCAGGTGCGTGCCAATGACTGTCAAGACTTTGGGTTGCCTTTGGATGTGATCGAGTTAAGCTCCACCGCATAGCGGCTCCTGGCGAGCCTCGAATCCAGCCTCAGGGAGGTTTTGCTACTGTGCGTAGTGATGGTCTCTGCCTCCTGAATGGCGGTGATGCCGACAATTGCAGTATTTTCCGTTGCAGGGGGGATTGTGAATAAGTACCCAATTCGCTTCGCCATATTTCTTATGGTTTTCATTTTGTTGCCGCTCTCAGCGGTCAATGGTTTTAGGTCCCCCCCAAAGCCCGTCACGCCTGTTGTGCTTGATGGCGTCCAGTATTCATCCCCTCACTTTAATTTGATTGATCAAAAAAGTGTCCGTGGCGGAGTTATTGAAGCGAGGAAGGAGGCAACAAAAGAGCTGCTTTGGAGAATTAGAATTTATAAAACATTCTATTTCCCACTGATGGAAGAGGATGGGAGCGACGTCTTTATTGTTTCTCTGTGCGTCTTTTCTGATGCAAAGTTGCTTCTTGTTAAGGATGAAAATGGTCGTGTGTTTTCCTTAGACTTGGTTTCGAAGGACATCAATCGGATTAAGTGAGCGAAGTCCCCCTGGTACCTTCCGACCTGCGCAATAGCGAATTGGCCTTGGAGTCGTCGTTCACGGAGGGGTGTCGCTACCACTACAACGCCCTCGGACAAATGGATTCCACCCTGGATTCCCGCGTTGGAATCGTGGTTGATGCCTATGATGCCATTATTATCATGTGCGGTGCACATAAAGGGGGGATTTGGGCGTATGCTACTAACCCGGTATCGTAAATTTGGCATCATGCAGCATACTTGACTTGGCTGTAAGAGAAAAATGATTGGACCAATTCTTTTTCCTTTTCCAGGTAATCCATGTAGCCTAATACCCTGCTCTCTAGGACCTCTGCGCTTGATGTCATCGGCTTGTTCGAAAGCCTAGATTTCATATCCCGGTTCAAATACTCATCTGGGTTCATTTCAGGCGAATAAGCCGGAAGAAATCTCAATTCAATGAGATGCTTATTCTCTAGGAGCCAAGACTGCAGATCTTTTGCATGATGAACGCGCAGGTTATCGAGGATAAGAATAATTTTGCGCCCCTTGGCGTCCGCTATCATTTTCATCAAGAAATCCTTGAATCGCTCGACGTTAATTGCCTCGGAATACAATTTGAAACGTATCGCGCCTTGGTTGCTAACCGCCGATACCATGTGAATATGGACGCGCTTGCGCGGACCTGTAACAGAAGGAGTCTTGCCACGAGGTGAGTAGCCGCGAAGTTGGTTCGGAGAGTTCTGGACAGCAGTCTCGTCCCCCACCAAATCCCCGCGTCCTCCTGCATGGCTTGGGCTTGGATCTCCGGGTATTCCTTCTCAAGCCATGCCTTGACTTCCGGGTGGCCGCTGGCCTGGTTTCTTGATGGTGGGGACTTGAACGGTGAAGCCCCACTTTTTCAGATATTTGCCAACAGCTGTGATGACTAGAGAAATTCCATATCGAGAGTAGATCAATTCTTGAACGGCTTGACGGTTCCAAAGTGCAAACGGCATTTTCATCTGGTCTGGGGTGCTATCAGTAATTAGCTTACGAACCTCAGATTCACGCTCATCCGAAAGGAATTTGCCATCCCCTTTTTCCGGCCTTTGATCTTGGGCACCAAGCATTTATCGCCATTTTTTAGCCAGGCTGAATAACGGAGCCTTACAAGACTGGAGCCGAGGTCGTAAATTTGGCCAATTTCTTCATAAATTTCCATGCGAGATCGTTTAGGTTCAGTTACAATAGCTCGATGAACCATCCGGATCATCGCCTTGACTTTCAGAAAGCCTTCGGATTGTTCTTCTGTTTGATTGTTCATATCAGGAAATATAGCATTTAATGCGAATATATCAATACCTAGTTAGTATTTGGGGTAAACTCAACGTTGAAAAAGGGCGCCGCTTGCAGGTGCTGAGATTTGATAGGCATAAGGTGAGAGATTGGGATGACGTAAATAAAGTCATGTATCATTTGCATACTGGTCAAGATTATGGTATCCATTACGCAATCGATGACCATGTTGGAGAAGCGTTGGAGCAAATGAGGCCAGAGCCATGATACTGTTTGCAGGAGTACATTCTGAAGGTAGGAAAGCCTTCCCTTCAATTTGTCGGGATGTAGTTTCGATCTTAGGGGAGCATATTTACTTCAGATTAATGGACGGTAGAATTGATGTGAATTGGTCCGATAGTCTAACCCTGGAAGCTCAAATTCGGAGGGAGTTCCATGAACCTCTAGATAGAGGTTGGGTTGGCTGGAGTGATTTTCAAAATTTTTTATTTGATGATACAAACCCTTTCGCTTGCGTGCTGTTTATCACGCGACGTCCTTTTGAATGCCAATTTGATCTTGGGGAGTATTTTCGAAATGGGTTGCCTAATGAGTTGGATCTTGCGGTTCATGCGTTTGATGGATGGTATCTTGAGGCCTTTTCTGATTTACAAGAAATTCACGATGGATTGTTTGCGACTGGGAAATGGGGTCGGATCGAGTTTCCCGGAATTAATGGCGATGACTATCTGACCAATGAAGAGATGAATGACAAAGCCTTCGGACCCAATTGGCGCGAAGGCTTGAATGTGCTGACCCCTTTGCCTCCCCATCTTCTTGATCCTCCCCCTAATGCCCCCTCTTGACCGTGCCGCGTGCTTCGCGGTCACGGTCGAAGGCGGCGATTACGGAAAGGGCGGGGTCATACCGAAAGGCAGGCACCAGACAAAAACCGGCAGGGGGGACCGGGGGGCAAGCTTAGTGGAACGGCCAAACGAACCCGGGATATCGATCGCGACCCTGAAGCCATCGCCAAGAGATCAGCAATCATCCCCATCACAGCCCTGGCGAGTGTGGCATTGGCCGTTCCAGGGCGCGGCCCCCCGGTGGCGGATTCCAAAGGGCCGCCAGTGGCCCTTTGGTCGGGGTTTGGTGCGCCAGGCTAAGGCGCGAATATCCAGTCGGTGGAAATCCGACGCGGGCGGGTTGGCACCCTGTCCACAACCGAGTCTTTGCGCCCGATCGCGCCGGTGACGGCAGGGTGAAGCGTAAGACAGGGAGATCATAGGCCGTAACGCGAAAGGATGTGAACCGATAGAGCTTCGAGAAACCACGCGGGTGTCGACCGGATCAGTCCCCGGGAAGACCCTGGCCTGTGCGACGAATGGATTCAATCTGCCACGCCAGTCGCATGGAGACCCGCCGGAGTCCGAGAGGACGGCATGTGATCAAATGGATGTTCGACGCAACCTGGGAGATCTCGCGTTTTCCGTGCCTGGTAAGGGTGGCGGTATCCGAGGAAAGGCCGAAAGGTCCGGTACATGGGAGACGAAGCGCGAGAAGTCGGAGCCGATCGTAGTACCGGGGAAGCGGGGTAATTCCCGTGGAGGGAAGGGTCGGCAGGAGTCAAGATGCAAGAGGAGATCATGAACCATACACAGAGATGGAGGCTACATGTCCACGAACCTTGAGCAGATCGCTGAGATGTCGAGACAAGATCCGCGCATGCGATTCACGTCGCTGGCGCACTACCTGACCCCGCAGATGTTGCGGAGCTCGTACGAGCAATTGAACCGCAAAGGAGCACCCGGCGTCGACGGTGTGACGATGGAGGAGTTTAGACAAAATTTGGACGAGAACATCGAAGCGCTGTGGCTGGAGCTACGGAGCGGGAAGTATCGAGCGATGAGTGTTCGCCGTGCCTGGATACCCAAAGATGGAGGCAAGCTCCGTCCCCTTGGGATTCCGAGCGTTCGCGATCGGGTGGTGCAGAAGGCGTTGCATACGATCCTGTCGATGGTGTTCGAACCGTGCTTCCTGGAAGTATCCTACGGATACCGTCCAGGCTTATCGGCCCACGACGCCTTGGATCGTTTGGGGAAGTTGGTGAATCGAAGCGGCACGTGCATGATCGTGGATGCGGACATTGAAGCTTTCTTCGATGCGGTCAACCACGAATGGCTTCGGAAATTTCTGGAAGATCGGGTGACCGATCGGACGATCCTGCGCCTTGTGGGGAAGTTTCTGAATGCCGGTGTGATGGATAACGGGGTCCATGTGGCGACGGAAGACGGAGTGCCGCAAGGCGGTCCATTGTCTCCGCTGTTGGCCAACATCTATCTGCACTACGTGCTGGATCTATGGTTTGATCGTAGAGTCCGGAAGGCTTGTGAAGACGAGTGCTTTCTGGTGCGCTACGCTGACGATTTCGTGGCCGGGTTCGCCCATCGAGGCGATGCCGAGAGCTTTCTGGTGGAGCTGAGCCAGCGACTCTCGGACTTCGGCCTGAAATTGTCTGAAGCGAAGACGAAGCTTGTGGACTTTGGCCCCAGATCTCCCCGCAACGGGGAAGGTCCAGGGCCGTCGGACAAGCCACGGACATTCGACTTTCTGGGATTCACGCATTACATGCGACGCCGTCCCAAGACGGGGAAGCTGAAGTGCGAGGTGAAGCCCAGCGGGAAACGGCGCAACCGCTTTCTGCTGAAGGTGAAGGAGTTTCTGACGGAGGAGCGAGACACCTCATTGCGGTGGCAGTCGAAGCGGCTGTCGGTACGTCTAAGAGGGTGGTATCAGTATTTCGGCCGTCGGCATTGCCTCTCCAGTCTGAAGCAGGTGAAGTGGCACGTCGAGCGCATTTGGATCAGCGTTCTGCGCCGCCGTAGCGACCGGCACCACCTTTATTGGTGGCGCGTGAAGAATACCCGATGGTTTACGAGTCTACCCGAGCCGCGCTTGAGCTGATCTCGACGACGGAGACTCCTGGGAGCCGGATGCCTTAATTGGGCACGTCCGGTTCTGCGAGGGGGCCCCGCCCGAAAGGGTGGGGTCCTACCTCACCGGTGCCGACGCACCCAAGAAACGGCCTCCGGGCCGCCCCGGGAAGGCCGGGCGCAGCCGAAAAGAAACCACGGCGGAGCCGAGAAAGCCCGGCGCCAGCCGGAAGAAACGGCTACCAGGCCCGCGCCTGGCAAAACGCCGAGGCGCAGCCGATCAAACATCCTACCGGTAGGTCCCGGCGGTGGTCGCCGTCGCGATGTACTTGCGGAGGAAGGCGACGATTTCCGTCGAGTGGGAGCCGAGGGTGGCGAAGAGATCCTCGGTGGGCTTGCTGGAGGTTTGGCCGTTGAGGATCATCACGTTGACCATGTTGTTGGAGCGGCGGATGAACAGGATGGAGTCCGTGATGGACCGATCGAACAGCGAGCGGTATTCCGTGCAGATGGTGGTGCCCATCTTCTTGCGGTCCACCAGGATCAGGCTGGTGGTGTCGTTGTAGCGCTTGATGAGAAGCGATCCTTCCGCGACGTACTTGCTCATCAAGGTGTTCACATCCGCGCAGGCCTTGGCGTGTGCCGCTTCGGCGGCGGCGATGGAGTCGGCGATCCGTTGGAGCCGAACCTGCTCGAGCGAGTCCTGGATGCGCTTGATGCGCGCCAGGGAGTCTTGGGTCTTGAGGTACCGGGCCATGTACTCGGCATCCTTGGCGTGCTGGATGGCCAAGAGGGAGTCTTCCACCTTCTTGGCACGCAGGGCGGCCAACGAATCGGTGGTCTTCTTCTGGGCGGCCAAGCGGGCGAGTTCGACCTGCCGCAGCGAATCCTGGGTGCGCCGGATCGAGGCTAGGGAGTCGGAGGTCTTCTTGGCCTGGAGGGCGGCCAACGAGTCCGCGGTCTTCTTCTGTGCGGCCACGCGAGCCAGTTCGATCTGCCGCAGCGAATCCTGGGTGCGCTTGATCACGGCCAGCGAGTCTGTTGTCTTCTTGTCGGCGAGGTACTTGAGCGAGTCGGCGGTTTTTTGGAGCGCGGCCAACTTGGCCAGCTCGATGGCCTTGAGAGAATCGGCAGTCTTTTTCAGTGCGGCCAACTTCGCCTGTTCGATGGCCTTGACGGAATCTGCGGTCTTTTTCAGAATGGTCAGCCGGGCCTGCTCGATGGCCTGGATGGAATCCTGGTAGCGCTTGATGATGGCCATCGAGTCGGCGATTTTCTTCGTGCGGATTTGCAGGAGCGAGTCGGCGGTCTTGCGTTCGATGGAGATGCGCAGGTTCAGGACATAGTTGATCGAGTCCTGGGTGCGCTTGGCGATGGCGATGGAGTCAGCCACCTTCTTGTTGCGGATTTGCAGGATCGAATCGGCGGTCTTGCGCTCGATGGAGATGCGCAGGTTCAGGATGAAAGCGATCGAGTCCTGGGTGCGCTTGACGATGGCGATGGAGTCGGCAACCTTTTTGTTGCGGATCTGCAGGATCGAATCGGCGGTCTTGCGCTCGATGGAGATGCGCAGGTTCAGGACGTAGGCGATGGAGTCCTGGGTGCGCTTGACGATGGCGATGGAGTCGGCAACCTTCTTGTTGCGGATTTGCAGGAGCGAATCGGCGGTCTTGCGCTCGATGGAGATGCGCAGATTCAGGACGTAGTTGACCGAATCCTGCGTGCGCTTGACGATGGCGATGGAGTCGCTGATCTGCTTGTTGCGGAAGGCTTGGAGAGAATCGGCGGTCTTTTGCAATGCCTTGAGACGAGCCAGGTCCGCCGCTTTGAGCGAGTCTTGCTTGAGCCGCAGAGTCAGCAGCGAATCGTACACGTGCTTGTTGCGCAGAGCGGTCAAGGAGTCTGCTGTTTTCCGCTCGGCCAGTTGGCGTTCCATCTCGACTTTTTTCAGCGAGTCCAGGGTTTGGGCTGCACGAGTCAGGGAATCCTTGATCCGCTGCAATTTGGCCAGCGAGTCGAGTATCGCCTGTTCCCGAACCTTCCGGAGCGAGTCTTCGCGCAGCTTGGCGATCCGCAGAGAGTCGGCGACAAACGCCTCGCGCACCCGCTGCAGGGAGTCGGCGATGCGCTGTTCGCGCACCAGGCGAGCCGAGTCTTCGGCGCGATTCTCACGGGCATCCTGGAGGGAGTCGGTGCAATGCTCCGTGTTCCAGTGCAGAATGTTGTTCTCGGAGGCGTTGCGCGACTTCTTGTAGAGGCCGTCGCAGATCGCCAAGTCGTCCAGCGCCTCCTTTTCGCGTTTGTCCCGGATCTGCCGGAGGGAATCCAAGCAATCGTTTTCCTTCTTGCTGGCGCTGGCGCTGCTCTTGGCCTTGGTGTTTTCGTTCTTGCTCGATTCCTTGCAAGCCTTGATGTCGGAAATGGAGTCAGATTTTGACTTGTCCTTGATCTTTTTCATCTCCACGGAGTCTTCGTGGGCCTTGACCTTGTTCAACGAATCCTTTCGGCGTTCGCTCTTGACCTTCACCAGGGAGTCCGCTCGGCGGATGGAGTCCGCCTTGATCCTGGCCAAAGCAACCGTATCCTCCTTGGCGGCTTCCGTGGGCGTCTCCACCACTTCGCAACCCGCGAGGAAGGCGATCATTAGCGATGCGACGATGCCGGAGTGATACGAAGTCTTCATGGTCTGTGTCCCTCTGGTGTCCGAAAAGGCATGGCTCTCCGGGTCCTTTAGAACTTAAAGGGCGCTCAACCCAGAAGGAGGTTTCCAAACAGCCGCTGGAAATTGCGTTTCCTGGTATGAATCAATGGCGGATCCGTTCCTCTGTAAAGACGGGGACTTTGCACGAGAGGAGCGATTTGTCGCTAGGGGTGGCGATTGCCGGAGCGGTGAGCGCGGCGCAACAAGCCCAGAAGTTCGTCGCGCAGCTGGTGGATGCGTCCAGCGATGTCCTGTGGGGTTTCTTTGGGAAGGGTGGCCATCAAACGGGTGACGCTCGCTTCGTCGGTAGAGTCTGTAGAGTCTGTGGTGGCGACGAAGTCATGGCTGGAGGGCGTGCGGGGAGGTTTGGGTCGCACGCGCGCGGTGTAGGTCTCGTTTCCGTCCTTTTGGACGTAGCCACCGATCATCAGGATTTCCACGCCAAGGCGTGCCTCCTGGGCTTGGATCGGTGGAGTGACCATCCGGCCGAGGTCGGCGTAGTTGCCGTGGAACAGCCCCAGCTCGATCAAGGTCAGGAGGGGAGGGATGTACCAGGCGGAATGGAGGGGATCCGAGGCGTCCTCCGAGAGTCCGCCTTGGCGAAACCGCAACGCGTTCATCCGCTGGAAGTAGTGCTTCTTGTCCAGTTCCGTTTTGGCCAGGTCGTAGTAGACCATCAGCTCGAAATACTCCGCTTCCGGTCCGGCCAGGTGGAACACGTCCACCAGGCGCAGCAAGGTCTGGTGGGAAATGTTGGTTTCGCCGGAGAGGATCTTCCCAATGAAGCTGGGCGAGGCGAAGCCGGCCTTCTGCGCGATGTAGCGATAGGAAAAGGCAGGGTTGGCGGCTTTGCGGGCTGCGTACAGCTCGCTCAAGTACTTGCGGTAGTTGGTGTATTCGAAGATGTCTTGCATGGAAGGGCCCGCTTCGTCGCGGTGAGCGATTCTACCACTTCCAAGGGTGGTGGTCAGCGCAGGGAATGAAACCGCAACAGAGCCCATGCGATGGGCTGGCAAGATCAGGGGTGGGGTGGTTCGCGCTCCGGTGGGGTGGCTAGGCGAGGGTTGCCTTGGACGCGGTGGGGAGGGCTGCTCGGGCGGCGGCACGGAACGCATTGATTCTTGCTGAGGACTCTTCGGGGGTCAGGAGCCTCACTTGCTCGCCGAACTCGTTTGTGGTGAAAATCCCTTTGAATGCATCAGGCATTCTCTCGTATTGCTCATTCGTTTGTTGGAGAGCCTTCAGAAAGGAAGCGTAGCCATATTTTTCTGCCAAAAAGGGTAATGCGTGTTTTCCGCGTAGAAATTCGTATTCGCCATAATTATATGGGGTTGATAACTCCCTCTTCGCCAAGATATCGCAGAAATTCTCCATCACCTTCGTCAATGACTTTTCCGAAGCGAATTGGGCATAGCCTTTGATTGCGAGGATCTTCATGTCCAGGTAGCGTTCTCTGCTAATCGCGGATTTGAAAAATGTTTCCAGAACCGGGTAGTCATGCAGGCATAGCAGGCGAAGGATTCTATAACGAATAGGCAAATTTTTTGTTGCTTCATACTCCATAACAAGTTGTTTGGCGAGATCCTCGTTTACCGTCCCGTATCTCAGATTTTCGATATCGATCATTTTGTTCCTGCTATTTTCGAGGCTTTGCTTTTGGTGTTTCTTTTGGTCGTTGCTCATTCCCGGTCACATTCGGATGGCTTGGAGCCCCCAGGGGGGCGGGCGGAGGGGGCGGGGGGCACGCTGCCAAAAACCGTCACCGTTTTCCAGGGGGAGTGCAGTGGCCGCGCGAGATTCCACCGGGCAAGGCCGTATGTCCAGTCTTTTGAGAAAACTACAAAGGGCCTCCCCCCAAACTAACCGTTCACTCGGTTTTCCTGGGATAACTTCGAACCCAGCAAGTCACCTCCCGGTTAAAACCAAGGACTTTGTATGCGAACGAACAATCTGAAATTTCTTCTGCTCGCCGGAGCCCTCCTCTCCGGAACCGTCGGGGCTGCGCCCTTGGCGAACGGTGCTTCGAAGTTCTTGGGCAATATCACCACCAATGGTGCCGTTCGCTCCGACTTCGGTACCTACTGGAACCAGATCACTGCCGAAAACGAGTGCAAGTGGGGCTCCATCGAAGGCCGTGAAGGGACCTACAACTTCACTGGTTGCCGGAACGCCTACAATTGGGCCAAGAACAACGGCGGCCGTTTCAAGTTCCACGCCTTGGTGTGGGGCTCCCAATATCCGAGCTGGTTGGAATCGAAGGATCAGGCGGGGACGCTCTCGGCCATCACCAAGTGGTTCGACGCGGTCAAGAAGGAATTCCCGGACCTGGAACAGATCGACGTCGTGAACGAGGCCATCCGCACGGGCACCAACCAATATCATTCCAACTACCCCAAGACCAAGATCATCCAGGCTTTGGGCGGCGACAACAACGGCGATTACAAGTTCGTGACCACCGCGTTCAAGATGGCTCGCGAACGCTGGCCAAATGCGGTGCTCATCTACAACGACTACAACACCTTCCAGTGGCAGATCAACGAAGGCATCGACCTCGTCAAGAAGATCAAGGCCGCTGGCGCCCCCGTGGATGCCTACGGACAGCAGGGTCATGATCTGACCGACATGAACGTCACCAACTTCAAGGCTGCCCTCAAGAAGATCCACGACGGCGTCCAGATGCCGTTGGTCATCACGGAATACGACATCGGCACCGACAACGACGCCCTCCAGAAGCAGCGCTACGAGGAGCAGATTCCGGAATTCTGGAATGCAGAGTATGTCTATGGCATCACCCTCTGGGGTTACATCTACGGTTCCACCTGGACCACCAACGGCAACTCCGGCATCATCAAGAATGGAACGGACCGTCCGGCGATGACCTGGCTCAAGCAGTACATGGCAACGAACAAGGGCAAGAACACCACGGGCATTCTCGGACCCTCGGGCGTTTCGCAGCCCAAGCTCGCGGTGGCCGAAGGCCCTCAGGACTTCGAGGTGTTCAACCTCAAGGGCACGCGGATGAGCTCCTTCCACGCCAACGATCTCTCCGACCTGCGCTCGCAGATGCACTCCTCCAGCCTCGACCGCGGACTCTACGTGGTGAAGGGCAAGAACGTCAGCGAGATCGTCAACATCAGCAAGTAATCCTTGGCCCTCGCCGAGGGCTGATCCTGGGGTGACGAATATTGTCGAGATGAAGCGGATTCGCCGGGAGGCGGGTCCGCTTTTATCATTGGCGCTCGGGAGTCGGGGATGTTCCGCTGCGCGGGGCTTTTTCCCGGGGCGGCCCGGGTGCCGTTTTCGGCTTCCGCCGTGGGGGGACCGGACGCGGGTCCGGTTGCCGTTTTCCGGGTGCGTTGGCACCCGGGCCCGTTCGACCCAGGGGACGACCGCTCGTCCCCTGGGGACCCCAGCGCCGGGGGACACGAGCTGGAACGGCCATGCCGCACTGGCCGGGTGGGTGATGGGTATGAAGGGCTGATCCATTGACCAAGGCTTCAGGGACGCGATCGATATCGCCCTTCCATTGGCCGTTCCAATATGCGTGTCCCCCGGACCCCCGTTGGTTTGGTTGGAGTGCCAGATTTTGTCTGATGCTGGCCTTTGTTGGCCCCGACAGCTGTCGGGGCTTACAGGTTGTCCGGACGGTTTTGATTGCCGATTTCCGGTGTCGCTTGGCTGGCCGGATGGCCAGGGATTATGGGGATTCCCAACGGACCATGTACACGCCGGCGGGAAGCCGTGTGGTTGCCATTGGCTGAGAGGCGGTCGAGGGGGAGGTGAGGGGAGAGAGCCACTGGCGTCCGTGGAGATCGACCACCGACCAGTTGAGGTCTCCGGAGGAAAGGCTGGCAGAGGGAATGCGCAGTGGTCCGTTTCCTTGGTGGACCCAAAGGATCCGGCCATGTGTCTCGTGGGAGCGGGCGTTGTTGAGGATGTCGGAAGGGTGGAGGCGAAGGCTGTCGATGTAGTCGTAGATGGCGGGAAGGACCAGGGGGACCATTCCGGCGTGGTCGGCGGACACCTCCTTGTACTTGAGGAGGCCGCGGCGATTTTCCATCCAGGCCTTCAAGGTTCGGCTTCCCTCGAGCGAGGCGGCGTTGGTCCCTTCGGTCACGAAGACGGGAATTGTCAACACTCGATCCCAGGGATATCCTGTTTCGGTGACGAACGGGCCGGATAGCGGCGCCAGTCCCCGCCAAAGCTCGGAGTATTTCCCTCCCAGGTACCAGGTTCCTCCGCTTCCCATGGAGTGCCCGGTGAGGAACATGTTGGTCGTGTCGATGGGGTATTCGGCCTTCACCAGCTCCAGCACGTTCAGCACATCCAGTTCGCTGAGCTGGTTGGCGGTTTCGGTGGCGTCGGTGCGCTTGGCCAACATCGGTGCGACTTCCGCGGGCTTTCCAAAGACGGCAGGCAGACGAAGGAAGGATCCGTAGGCACTTTCCACCCCTTTGGGCGACACCAGGACCACGCCATGCTGATTGGCCAGGGTCACCATCTGCTTGTTGTTGGCATCCAGGTAGGAGCTTTCGTCGTTGCCGGCTCCGTGCAGGAACATCACCAGCGCCATCGGCGAGCGTCCATCCCACGAGCTGGGCACGCACAGTCTGTAAGGAGACGTAACACCGGCCTGAGCGAAGCGGTAGGTTCGCTTCTGGTCGCCCTTGGCCCGCCAATTCGAGGCGGTGGGATCCACCACGCTCTTGGCCAAAGCCTTGGCCGAGGCGAGGGCGGATCGGGGCTCCAAGGTGGTGCCCCATTCGATGGACCGAGTCTGCGCCTGGGCAAAGGTGCAAGCACAGCCAATCAAGGCAGGGAGTCTGCTAGGGAGGGCCGGGTGAGCCAATGACACGATTTGTCCTTTCGCTCGAGCAGTACAAAGGTAGATCGCCGCAGGGCAAGACCTGAGGCAGATTGTGGGATCCGGGATGAGTCCCTTGTGGGATCGTATGGCCATACGATCCCACAAGGGAGGGATTTGGTTTTTAAATCTACTTGGGTTTTGAGTGTGATCTAGATCACAGATTTTTTCCGCGCAATCGACCATCTTCTCCAAAGTCGAGCATCAACCCACTTCAGGAGACCCTACTGTGAGCACCGCGCAGCCCGCTATCGAGACCACAGACAACACATCCCTCGCTTGGAAAGGTCCGGCCAAACCGGCCATACATGCGATCTGGGAAAGCAAGGACGGGGGGATCGCGATGCCGACCTTCAAGCTCCATGTCACGGCCATCCAGAATTTGAAGGTGGATCAAAAACTTACGTGGACCCTGGTCGATGGCTCGGACCCAGCGAACCCCCAGATGATTGATGTTTTCAAAGCGAGGATCGCTCGCCGGGGAGACCACTGGTTTTTCTCGAACCTCGAAGATCCGCGCCCTGCAGATCACCCGGTGAAAACAGGGAAGCATGTGTTCACCGACCATGTGAACTTCGTCCTTCCCGGAATCGATGGAGCGTTCACCTCCATCCTGAAGCCCACACCCACCTTGGATCCAGGGATGTTGTATCTGAAGGTGCATGCCGGCGATACACCTGTCGATGTCTACGCCACACAACGAATCATTCCTCGGCGTTACGAATACGAGAAGTTGTCCAGATTTCTGCAACTGGGGGATGAATTGGCTCATCCGAGGGCTTCGAAAGGTGCAAGGGACGTTTTGTTCGATAAAATCCCATCGCCGCAATTGCGGGATATCGAAAATGCAAAAAAGGAGCTCGAGGAATTTGAAGCGTACGAAAAGGCGCTTAAAAAGCTCTCCGAACAAATGGATGAAATGTCGGAAAATCCCAACACAGCTTTCTTGGTTCACTTGTCACAAGTTCGTCAGTACCGAAAGAATATTCGCGAGTTGGAAGAAATCAACAAAAGATTCAGGGAATTAGATTCTTCCACTGTACAATCTGCAATTTTTGCTCCTGAGTATTCGTGGCTATGGCTCAAACGCAAGCGTCTGGTCAAAGAAGCGGAAGAATTCAAGCAGGAAGCGTGGAATTTTTTGGATATCGATCACGGAATTCCTGAAGAGTATAGGAAAAAAGCGAAAAAGGGGATTGCTCGTCGAGAGGAAATCCAAATGCTCCAAAATACGCTGGACCATCCACTGACGAAACTAATTTGTTGTCTGCCTCTGGGAGGGTTGGTTGAGGGGGGATTGCTGATTTTGCAGGGAAATTATGCCAAGGGAATCCTGGCGGCGGGATTCGATGTCCTGACCTATGGAGGTTTGGGGAAAATCGCCAATCTCCCGGGGCTTTACCAGGGTGTTTCCGCCCTGAATCGGGAAGCCGTCTCCAGTGTGTTCCAGTGGCGATACTTCGCCATTCTGAAAAACTTGGAAGAAGGGGGTATCAATGTATTGAAATTGGGTTCAAAGCTCGCCGAGGCAAATTTGCCAAAATTGGCATCTCCAGCGTTTGGCATGGCGGCCAGTCTTTTGCAATTGCTTGGGCAGGTAAGAGATGTAAGAGTTCTTTGGGACAATCGGAAGGTGATTAAGGATGCCATTCGAGACCTCCCTTCTTCTGCGGTGACGCAAGCCAAGTTTTACAAGAACATGCAAACGTTTAACAATACGATGATGGTGTTTGGTGGTATTCGCGCCATCGCCATCGCGTGTCAAGGTGGGGAAGCCGCCGTCAAGGCATTGGACGCATTGCCAATGGAGAGCAAGAAAATCAAGGCCAAAGAAACCCAGAATAGAGTGGTAGCAGCATTGAATGACATCAAGAACCTTCTACCCCCGGCGGAGATGGGGCTTTGGGAGGTGGATGTGATCCAAGAGATAGAAAAAGCGGATTCAGGATGGTTTATTGCGGGACAGGGGATCTTCGAAAATTGGGAAGCCGCACACGCTGCTTGGGTCGATGAGTTGGAACGTTTGAAAAACGAAGAGAGGAGAAAAAATTTCAAACCTATGGAATTCAACTCACCAGAAAAAATGAGAGCGGACTTGGCGAAGATTCTAGATCTCTGGAAGAAATTGGAAGGAATGCTTGTTGGATGGTTGAGCAAACATCAGATGGAAGTGAAACAAGAAAATTATAGGCAAGCGTATGGTTCCATGGGTTTGAAGTCCGTTGTTCATCCTTTGGATCTGGCGATGGAGACCTTCATGCAGCAAGTGAACGAACCTTTGAAATTCATCTATGGCGATCAGGTGCCAGTGTCACATAATCTTCAATCCTGGTACAGTGCGCTGGAAGTGGATGAGAAAAAGGTTGATCCGCGGGACCCATCCATTTGGGTGCCGCGTGTCTACTGTGTATACTCTAATTTTGAAATAAAAGCTCTGGAAGCAATCGAGGCGATTCATGGGAAATAATTCAAGCCTTATCGGCATGTTGGTCTTGGCCGCAATGTCCTACGGAGCTTCCAAGGAACCAAATCTGGCGACTTTGGGGAAATGGGCCCGAGCGATGGAAAGTCAAGTTCCGTCTTTTCCGGCACAGGTGTTGTCGCCGGTTGGAGGCCTTGATTATTTTTCGCGAGAGGCTGTTTATGACGATAGCACACAGGTCCCAAAATTCATTTATTTATTTTCTCCGGTCTATGCCTCCCGTTGCGAAAGGATTTCGCATCAAGCGCCATTCGCTTACCAAGAGAAATTCTGCTACCTCCCATCCAAGAAAATCTTTAATCCTGATTCTTGTGAGTGTAGTGCAGACTGTGATGATACCACATTGAGAATTATGCCAAATCCATTTTCGCTGAAAGAGTTTGACTCGAGATGGGTGAAAGATGATGATATAGGGAAATACAGGAAAAATTATTTGCAGTGGCGACAAGATGAAATTGTTATAAACTTTTCTTACGACACCCTCGGCGGATCATTGGCTTCTGCAATCTATCACGTACAAAGAGATTCAATTGTGCAGAAAGATGAATATCTTCGCTACAAAAACGGAATGGGAAATGATACGTTGGTTGTTAAACGAGAATCTCGGTATCGAAAAAACAAGTGGGAAACGGATGACGATTATTATCGCTGGATTCGCTACGACTCTTTGGGCCGAATCCGTTGGCAGCGAAAAGCGATAGGTCCGTTCCCAGATCTGGATCTGGATGATCAATATGCTTCTGTGCCTGACATGGAATATTTTTATGATTCAATTGGACGGAATCATTTGCGGCTGCATCGATATCCGATCAGCAAACGATTAATTGCTCTCACAAGCATAAGGTACGATTCTCTGGGGAGGCTGGATCGCCAAACCGTTGGGTATATCACCAAGGACTCCTTGATCGGTTGGGTATTTCATCTCAAATGGACTTATGATTCTCTGGGAAGGGAAAAACGAGTTCAGGAATATGAAAATAGGCCAAGGATCAAAGCTCTAGAAAAAGATCATTACGATATTGACTATTCGTCACCGTGGTGGCGTTGGTGAGGTGGGGGGTAGGGTTTTATTTCGCCTAGTTTCGGCTCCAAGCGAGGAAGATCATGGCAATTCGTTTAACCTTCATCGGGATGTTGGTCTTGGCCGCAATGGCCAGCGCCTCTTCGAAAGAACCAAATGCCGCCCCCGCCACTGGTTGGACGCGTTCCGTGAAGATGGGGGAGTGAGAGCGCAAATCTGTTTGGACAAAAACTGACCAAATCCACAATCGCCGCGGTTGTCGGAAGTGGCCTGGGGTTCCCTCACCCCCCTCCCCCTCTCCCCAAAAGGGGAGAGGGTTTCGGTGTTTCGGGCCATCGACCGCACTCCCGCACTCAGCCGGCCAGCGAAGCGGCGCCGGGGAACCGGCAATCGAACGGACCAAGGGGGACCGGGGGGCTCGAAACATGGAACGGCCAGTGTCATGAAGATACCGATCGCGTCCCTGATGCCATCCATCAATGCCACGACATCCGTCCCACCCGCAGTTCCGGCGAGCTAGTGTGGCCGTTCCAACTAGAGCCCCCCGGCGCGCGGGTTCCCAGGGGACGCGCGTTCGTCCCCTGGGTCGGGGTTTGGGTGCCGATGCACCCAAGAACGGGCTCCAGGCCCGCACCTGGCCCCACGGCGGGAGCCGAAAACGGCAACCGGACCCGCGTCCGGCCCTACTCGGCGGGTGCCGAGATAAGCCCGGCGCAGCCGCCATCCCTCCCGGCCACGGCCGTAACGGTTGCACCTTTCCCTCATGCCACCATCCGAGACCCCTTGGAACTCACCTTCGATAATCCTACATTACATATCAGAATGAGGGTATTAATCCAAGCCATCGCTGTGCTTCTTCTCGCCGCCGCGCTGGGAAGCATGTCGGGTTGCCAAAAAGGCACCACCGTGCGCATCCTCAACGCCAGTTTTGATCCCACCCGCGAGCTCTACGAGTCCATCAACGAGCCGTTTGCGAAGCACTGGCAGGATTCCACCGGCCTGGAGGTCAAGGTGATGCAAAGCCACGGCGGGTCCGGCAAGCAGGCGCGGGCCGTGATCGATGGCCTGGAAGCGGATGTGGTCTCCCTGGCCCTTTCCTACGACATCGACCAGATCGCCGCCAAGGGCAAGCTCCTGGATCCGGCCTGGGCCCAGCGCGCCCCTGGTGGTTCCGTGCCCTTCACGAGCACGATCGTGTTTTTGGTGCGCGAGGGAAACCCCAAGGGCATCCGTGACTGGGCGGATCTGGCCAGGCCCGGCATCCAGGTGGTCACGCCCAATCCGCAAACCTCGGGCGGGGCCCGTTGGAACTGGCTCGCCGCTTGGGGTGCGGCGCGTCTGGAAGGCTTGGATTCCGCCGCTGCGGCCCTGCGCTGCCAGAAGATCTGGCGCAACGTGCCCGTGCAGGATGCCGGCGCCCGGGCGGCCACCACCACCTTCGCCCTGCGGGAAATGGGCGATGTGTTGATCACCTGGGAAAACGAGGCCTTCCTGGCCTCGGAGGAGATGCCCGAGCGGAAGTTCGAGGTGGTCCATCCTGCAATTTCCGTCCGAGCCGAACCTCCCGTGGCGGTGGTCGATTCCGTTTGCCAAAGGCGCGGCACCTGCGAGGTGGCCAGAGCCTGGCTGGCCAATCTGTGGTCGGTGCGCGCCCAGGAGATCGCCGCGAAAAACCATTTCCGACCGACCGATTCCGCCGTGGCGGCGAAATCCCTGGGACAATTCCCGTCCATCCGATTGTTCACGGTGGATTCCATGTTCGGAGGCTGGAAGCAAGCCCAGAAAACCCATTTCGGGGATTCCGGTCTCTTCAAGCGCTTGGTGATGGAGGGCGGCTCATGAGCCGGAAGCTGCCTGGATTCGGGCTTTCCCTGGGGATCGTGCTGTTTTGGTTGTCCGCCATCGTGGTGGTTCCGCTTTCCGCCTTGGTGGGTGAATCGTTCGCGCTTCCCTGGGAGGGCTGGACACGCATCCTGCTGGACCCACGAACATTGTCCGCCTTCCGCGTATCCCTATTGTGCTCGTTGGGGGCCGCCGCCTTGAACGCCGTGATGGGCACCGTGGTGGCCTGGATCCTGGTGCGCTATCCGTTTCCAGGAAAGCGGGTGGTGGACGCCCTGGTGGACATGCCGTTCGCGCTGCCCACCGCCGTGGCCGGGATCACGCTCACGTCCTTGTGGTCTCCCCACGGCTGGTTGGGCGCGCCGCTGGCCGAACTGGGCATCCGGGTCGCCTACACGCCGCTGGGAATCGTGCTGGCCCTGGCCTTCGTGGGGTTGCCGTTTTCTGTCCGGACCGTCCAGCCGGTGCTGGAGGAACTCCCGGCCGAAGTGGAAGAAGCCGCGGGGCTGCTCGGAGCGGATCGGTTGCAGACCATCCTTCGCGTGATCCTGCCCGCCTTGCGGCCCGCCATCCTGGCCGGGTTCGCGCTGTCGTTCGCGCGCGGCCTGGGCGAATACGGAAGCGTGGTGTTCATTTCCGGCAACCTCCCCGGCCGGACGGAAATCGTCCCGTTGTTGGTGATGCAAAAGCTGGAGGAATTCAAGGCGCCGGAAGCTGCCGTCCTGGGCGTGGGGATGCTGGTGTTGTCCTTCTTGTTTCTGCTTCCCGCCAACTGGCTGCAAACGCGGTTGCGGAGGGGAAGATGAGTCGCGAAACCAAACGCCGCGAAGATCCGGCCTGGCTGCGTCGCGCGCTGTTGGGCGCGGGCATCGGATGGATCGCTCTGCTGGTGGTCATGCCGATCGCCGCGGTGTTTTCCGGCGCGTTGGGGCGTGGGGGATCGGCCTTCTTCGCGGCGGTGTTCCACCCGGACACGCTCTCCGCCCTCAAGCTCACCCTGTTGGCCGCCTTGTGCGCGGTGCCTTTGAATACGGTGTTCGGTCTGGCGGCGGCCTGGCTCTTGTCGCGCTTCCAGTTCCGGGGGCGCAACCTGCTGGCCACGCTGGTGGATTTGCCATTTTCCGTCTCCCCGGTGGTGGCGGGACTTCTGTTGGTGCTGGTGTGGGGCCAGCAGGGCTGGTGGGGTCCTTGGCTTTCCCGTCATGGCATCCATGTCGTGTTCGCCTGGCCCGCCGTGGTGCTGGCCACGGTCTTCGTGACCTTCCCGCTGGTGGTGCGCGAACTGGTGCCGGTGTTGCAGGAGCAGGGAAGCTCGGAGGAAGAAGCCGCGATCCTGCTGGGAGCCAATGGCTGGACCATGTTTTGGCGGGTGACCTTGCCCAACATCAAATGGGCACTTCTGTACGGCGTGGTCCTGTCGGCCACCCGCGCGATCGGGGAATTCGGGGCGGTGTCGGTGGTGTCCGGGCATGTGCGCGGCGAGACCAACACCTTGCCCCTGCATGTGGAAATCCTTTACAACGAATACCGGTTCCAAGCCGCTTTCGCGGCGGCCACCGTCTTGGTTTTCCTGTCCGTGGTGGCGGTGACCATCAAAGGCATTCTGGAGCGGAGGGCGCATCGATGAGCATCTCCATCAAAGGTCTCAACAAGCATTTCGGACGCTACCACGCGCTGCGCGATGTGGACCTGGCCATTCCCGATGGCGAACTGGTGGCGCTGCTGGG
The DNA here is from genome assembly GCA_016699655.1 of Fibrobacterota bacterium. Taxonomy (GTDB): domain Bacteria; phylum Fibrobacterota; class Fibrobacteria; order UBA5070; family UBA5070; genus UBA5070. The sequence continues at coordinate 4,583,914 of CP064986.1, read as the reverse complement.
CCCTTCCGGCGGCGGCAAAACCACGTTGCTTCGCACCATCGCGGGTCTGGAATCCCCCGATAGCGGACAGATTCTGTTCGAGGGGCGCGATGCCGCCCTGCAGAAGCCGCAGGAACGCGGTGTGGGGTTCGTGTTCCAGCACTATGCCTTGTTTCGGCACATGAGCGTGTTCGAGAACATCGCTTTTGGCTTGCGCGTGAAGCCCAAGCACGAACGTCCCTCCGAGGAAGAGATCCAATCCAAAGTGGGGGAGCTCCTCAAGCTCATCCAACTCGATTGGATCAGCGACCGCTTCCCGGACCAATTGTCCGGCGGCCAGCGTCAACGTGTCGCCCTCGCCCGCGCCTTGGCCCCCAAGCCCCGGTTTCTGCTGTTGGACGAGCCGTTCGGCGCCTTGGACACCAAGGTCCGCAAGGAGCTACGCCGCTGGCTACGCGAATTGCACGACGAACTCGGGATGACGTCGCTTTTTGTCACCCACGACCAGGACGAAGCCTTGGAACTTGCCGATCGCGTGGTGGTGATGATGGAAGGTCGCGTGGCCCAGGTGGGAACACCGGATGAGGTCTACGACCGCCCCGCCACACCCGAAGTCTTCCAATTCCTGGGCAACGTGAACCTGTTCCATGGCCGGGTGGCCGATGGGGGGTTCCTCCACCACGCCCAAGCCACCACGGGAACCGATGCGGCCTTGGCCTTCGTGCGACCCCACGAGTTGGAGGTGGAACGCTTCGCCAGTTCGGACAATTCCGTGGCCGCGGTGCTCACCCACGCCTATGCCCTGGGGCCCAAGGTGAGGTTGGAGCTGCGGCGCAAGGACAATGGAACGCCCATGGAGGCGGAACTGACCCGCGACCGCTATCGCAATCTTGGATTGGTGGCGGGAGATCCCGTGTGGGTCACTCCCACCAACCTGCGCGTGTTCCGCTCCGACGAAGACGTGGTCTTCTGATCCGTTCGGATCAGTGGCCGTGTCCGGCGTGCTCGTCGACGGGCTTGGCCTTGGCGGTGTCGGGAGCTTCGGCGATGGCCAGATATTTGGCCGGATCCTTCGCGAAGGTCTTGATGCAACCCTTGCAGCACAGCGTGACGACCTTGCCCTTGTAGACCACCACCGGGGATTCGCCCATGGATCCGATGGCCTCGCCCGTGACGGGGCAGAGCTTGTTGTTCACCGGCAGGGAGGCCGCGATGCGCTTGGCGTCGGGCTTCAGCACCAGGCTGGTGTCTGCCTTGGCGGCGAAGGCGGCGGAAAAGGCAAGGGCGAGAGCGATGAGGGTGGTTTTCAAGTGGGATCTCCAGTGTTGTGGTGAGTGTGAGGGGCCACCATAGGGTGTTTTGCCTGATTGAAACTACATCTCAACGTGCATCCCGACCAAAATGGGAAGATGGGGAATCTTGCACTTTTCCAAAAAAGTTTGAAAGAACTCGATGGGGTCCTCGCGTAGTCAAGGATGAACTCGACCGCGGAAAGGTTCTGCGGACGGTCCTTGAAACAAAAAAACGGAGACACATCATGAACATCAAGACCTTCCTCCTGCTGGCCACCATCGGTTCCGCATCCTTTGCCGGCGCCGCCGATACCACGGTCGTTCGTGGACCGAACTTCGATCCCGATCGTCACGCCAAGGTGACCGCCGCGTTGGCAGCCGGCGACACGGCCACCGTCAACGCGATCCGCGCCGAGCACCGCGCGCAGATGCAGGCCAAGCACCAGGGCAAGGGGATGGGCCAAGGCGGCATGAACGGCCAGGCCAAGGGTGGCCATGGCGGCCATGGCGGCAAGGGTGGTAAGGGTGGCAAGGGTGGTCATGGCGGCCAGTGCCAGGGTGGCGCCAAGACCGGTTCGAACTGATCACAGCCAATCGAGGAGACGACGCATGGACGGAGAGGCGATCGAGGTCAAGGGGGTGGGGGCGGAAAGATCCGCCACCGACCGTCTGTTGGCCAAGCGCCTTTCCTCCGGCGACACCAAAGCGCTGACGGAAATCGTCAAATCGTGGCAGGCCCCGCTGGAGCGGTACCTGACCCGTCTGTGCGGCGGTTGCAAGGGAGACAAGGACGAGATCCTCCAGGAGGTGTTCCTCAAGGTGTACCGCCACGCCAATCTCTACGACCCGGCCCTGCCGTTTTCCGCCTGGATCTACCGCATCTGCCGCAACGAAATGGCCAGCCGCATGCGCCTGAAGACCGGGTCCCTGGAAGCGGGCGAAATTCCGGATGAAGTTGCCGAATCGATCTGGGGGACCGTGGTGGATCTTCCCGACGCGCATCTTTCCAGCAAGGAGGACGCGCGCATGATCGGGGAAGTGGTCAACGCGATGCCGGACAAATTCCGCGACGTGTTCATCCTGCGCTTTCTGGAAGAAAAGGACTACGCCGAGATCGGCGATATCCTCCAGGAAAACGTCAACACCGTCGCGACACGGATCCGACGCGCACGGGAGTGGTTCATGGAGCACGCCAAGGCTCGCGGGCTCGTCGAGCCATCGAGCGAATCGTCCAAGGGAGGGCGCTGACATGTCGATGGATCTCGAAGCGCGGCTCTTGCAGCGGATCGAAGAAGAGAACATCCGGCCCTATCCGCGATGGATCGGTTGGACGGTGCGCGTCGCCTCGACCCTTTCGGTGCTGGTGGCGCTGGTGTTCTCCACCCTGGCCGCATCGGTGTTCTTCCTATGGTTGTTCGAGGGCGGCGATCAAGGACCACACAAGGGATTCCGGTGGGTCATGATCGGACTTCTGCCCTGGCTCAGCCTGGCCTCGGCGCTGTTTCTGAGCTGGATCGGCTGGAAACTGTTCCGTCGCACCGGCACCGGGTATCGGCGGCGGGCTTGGGTGGTGGTGATGGCGTTTCTCGCGATCTCCTTTGGGACAGGATTTGTCCTCCACGTTTCCGGAGGGCTCTTCTCCTTCCATCGCACCATGGCGATGGCCTCTCCTGTCTACCGGGAGTTCTTCCAAGGGCGGCGCAGCGTGGAATGGAGCGAACCCGACGAAGGCCGGTTGGCGGGAATCGTGGTTGGCATGGACTCGGTGGGCCTGGAGTTGCGCGACCCGCAAGGGAAGCTTTGGAAGGTGGCGGTGCCGATCCCGGGCTGGCTGGAGGACGAGATGGAAATCCGTCTGGAAGGCAGGATGTCCGAGGATAGTCAATTTCTGGCAACAAGGATCGATCGATTCGGGCCGGGGGGACGCGGGGGAATGGGCCACGGAAAGCGTCGAAACGAGGAAAAGAAGGGGTGCGAGCCATGAAGGTCATTTCCAGCGCGACCGCGATCGCGAACATCGCGGCGGCGGCCGTCTGGGCCGGCGGGCCGGATTGGTTGGCGGAAGTCGGGACTTCCATCGAATCCGCGGATTCGAGCCTGTTGGCATCGGCCAACACCTCCGTCACGCCGAGCTTTTCGCTCGGGGCGGATTGGTCGATCGATCCGACCTTGGCTTGGAGCACTTCGAGCGCCTTCGATGCGGACACCCTGTCCCATGCGTTGGTGCCGTCGATTTCCGTCACCTGGTCGGGGTCGGACGTGTATTCGGTGAGCGCGGGATGGTGGGTTTCCGCATTGGAAGACCCCTTGGACGAGGGTGGCTCGCTGGCAGTTTCGGCGGAATTCGATCCGATGGAAGGCTTGAGTCTGGGAGGCGGACTCAGCGGTGGCTGGAGTCAGGCGGCCCAATGGTTCGGGAGTGTCGGGGCCAGCGCCGGTGCCACGTTCAGCCAGTTCCGCCCAGGGTGTTCCGTGGAGGTCACCTATGCGACCGTGCCGGTTTCCATGGGAGGCAAATCGACCAAGTCGTTGTATACGATCCAAACCTCGGCGCAAGCCCATCTGGATGTCTTGCTGGGGGCGGTGGTGGTTGGGCCGGACGGCTCCTGGTACGGTTATTCCTACGACAAGACCAGAAGGAAATCGGGCAGTGGCAACAGCTCCAGCATCGCGGGAAGCCACTCCGAGTGGTACTTCGGCTCCCACCTCAAATGGCAGGCTGCCGACTGGCTGATGGTCCAAGCCTCGGGAGGACGTCGGTGGACGGACGGCCAGTCCTCGATCGACGCCGCGCCCCGCATGAACTCCCAGGGAAAGCCGGTGGTCAAATCCGGCACAACTCTTTCCGATGCCACGGTGGATTATGCCGGGGCATCGGCGAGTTTCAGTTGGTAGCCATGATCCCGTCGGGGAGCCTACTTCGCACAACCTGAGCTCCCAGGAGAGGGGAAAACAGGTCAGGTTGTTGTGTTCGGTGGCTTGGGCGTGTACTTTCCAAGTCCATGGACCGATGCCGACACCCTCTCACATTCGCGAAAGCTCTCCTTTCGCTGGTGTTGCTGCTGGTGTCGGTGGCGGCCCCCGTGGTGGCCCAAACCTACGTGTGCCCCATGGCCAAGGCCTCTTCCGAATCGGCACCCAGTTGCTGCGTCCAAGCGGCCCTGGATGCCTCCCGGCAGGCGGGAGATCCCCTCTGGTCGCAAAGCTGCGATTGCCCCAAGATCTCCTGGGATCTGGTGGTCACCGATCCGACCCGGCAATCGGCAAGCACTGGACAGGTGGCACCGTCCTATGCCGTGGCACTTCCTTCCGCCGTGCAGCTCCCCTCCGTGCATACCCAAGGCGGTGCAGGGGTGGCGGTTCGGAAATCCGGACCCCCAATACGGTTGTGGCTGCAACATCAGGTCATACGCTGTTGAGCGATTCTTTCGAGTAGTGGATCCTGAACACCGGGAGAGTGTCCGGTGTTGGTGCGTGTACCGATTTCGAAAGAGGTGATGCGATGACCAGCCTTGGTTCGGCTCTGGTCTTTGTGGGCGCGATGGCTTGTGGCTCGCTTGGCGGGGCCCCTGACTCCGGGAAGGGGGATGGGGTGTTGGATCGCTGGGTGGACCGTGCCTTGGCATCGCACCCCGGCGCCCAGGCGGGGGCCTACGCGGTGGAGGGAGCGCGAGTCGCCGAGCAAGGTGCCGGCGCTTGGATGCCTCCTTCCACCCAATTGGCCGTGCTTTCCGACGGAAGGGTGGATCTTTCCGTGTCGCAGATGGTGCCGGGGTGGGGGAAAACCGCCTCCGAGGCCGTTGTGCGCGCCGAACGCACCCGCATGAAACGGTTGGACTCGGCCGAGCGGGCCCGGGGGATCGTCCTTTCGGTGCGGGAGGCCGCCTGGATGGAATGGATGGCTTGGCAAAAAGTGGCCGTTCTGGCCGAACAGGACAGCGCTTGGCGGAAATTGTCACAAGCCCAGCTGCGCACGCAGGCGCAGGCCATGGGTGGGGCCTGGGAAAGTTGGATTCTGAGGGCCAAGGAAAGCCAGGGGCGGACCGACCTGGCCATGGCCAAAGCCCAGGCCCAGGCGGCCACCGCCATGCGCGAGAGCTGGACGGGAACCGATTCGCAATCCTGGCACCCGCGCGATCCCGTGGCCCCGGATTGGGACACCGCCAAGCTCGCCCGGGAGATTTCCTCCCGCCCGGACATCTCTTCCATGGAAGCCGAAGCGTCCATGATGCAAGCCATGTCCCACGCGATGCGCACCTCGCTGCGGCCCGATTTCATGGTGGGTGCGATGGCCATGCGCATGACCGATGGGATGCCGGGATGGGGAGTGATGGCGGGCATGACGCTTCCCTTCGCGCCCTGGTCCCGATCCATGGCCCAGGGCGATGCGCGTGGGGCGCAGGCCGCTTCTCGGGAGGCTCAAGCCAAGGCCCAGGAGATGCGTCGGATGGCGCTTTCCGATCTCCAAGGACATGCGCGCAAGGCCCAGGCCGCCTGGGAGGCGTTTCGCGAGACCGACAGCCTGGTGATTCCAGGATTGGAGCGCGCCGTGGCGGACGTGCGGTCGCGCTACGCGCAAGGACGGGAAATGCTTCCCATGCTGCTTTCCATGGAGGACATGGTCCGGATGGCCCGGATGCAGCGGATCATGTCGCGCGGCGAATACGAACTGGAACGGGTCCGTCTGCAGGCCGCGGCCTGGACGGATGCGCAGCCCAACCGAGGTGCAAAATGAACAGGATTTTTTTCATCGCCCTTCTGGGGATCGCCTTCCTGGCCGGATGCAAGGAGGCTTCGAACGGACACGACCACGGGGGAGCATCGGGCGCCGCCAACGCCAAACGGGCCTGGCATTGTCCCATGCATCCGCAGGTGATCCGCGACAAGCCGGCGGATTGCCCCATCTGCGGGATGGACCTGGTGGAATTCGTCTCCGATGGCGAATCCGCCAAGAAGACGGAAAATGACCTCGACTCCGTGTACCGCGGCGCCGGAAGGGAAGTTTCCGTGAGCCCTTCGGTGCTCCAGAAGATCGGCGTGCGCACCGACATGGCCGACAACGGGGTGGTGGGGCGGACGCTGGTGGCCGATGCCGAGGGCGTGCTGGACAAGGCATCCGAGCAGTCCGTGACGGTGCGGACCATGGGGTATCTGGAATCGGTCAAACCCCTGCGCGAAGGGGACAAGGTGGGTGTGGGTCAGATTCTGGCGATGTTCTACGGGCCGGAGCTGGTGACCGCCCAGGGCGATTGGCTGGCCTCGCGGGGTGCGGGCGATTCGGTGGCGGTCACGGTGGCCCGCGAGCGGTTGGTTTCCCTGGGACTGGCTCCCAAGGTCCTGGAGGAGATCGGTCGGGAGGCCCGCGTGCGGCGCACGGTGCCCATCCTGGCCCCGGCAACGGGATGGATCCGCAGCCGCGCGGCCATCCAGGGCCAGTCGGTGATGGCTGGTCAGGAATTGTTCCGCATCGTGGAAGGCTCGGGGGCCATCCTGGAGGCCCGGATCCCCCAGGGCGCCATCCAGGTCGCCGTGGGCGACCCGGTGGAGATCTCGGGTCCCGGAATCGGGAAGGCCGCCTCCAAGGTGGTGTCGGTGGTTCCCGAACTGGACCGTTCGTCGCGCTCGGTGGTGGTGCGGCTCGCGGCCGTCAAGGGGGAGCGGATCCAGTTGGGTGGACAGTATCGCGCCACCTTCACCGGCTCCCGCGAAACCGGACTGGTCATCCCCGCCGACGCCGTGCTGCATTCGGGCCGGAGGGACGTGGTGTTCCTGGCTCTGGGCGATGGCAAATTCCGTCCGGTGGAGGTGGAATTGGGGGCGTCGGCCGAGGGCAAGGTGGTGGTGCGCGCGGGACTGGAAGCCGGCGACGAGGTGGTGGTGTCGGCGCAATTTCTGTTGGATGGCGAAAGCCGCCTCCAGAGCGCGCTGGACCAGCTGACATCGGGAGCACAACCGTGAATGCCGGGAAAGAGGGGGGGCTCGCCTCGGTGATCTCGTGGTCGCTGGAAAATCGCTTCTTGGTGCTCATGCTCACGGTGTTTCTGGCCTTGGGCGGCGTGTGGGCGTTGCGGACCATCCCCCTGGATGCCATTCCGGACCTGTCCGATCCCCAGGTGATCGTGCAGACCACCTGGGAGGGGACTTCCCCGCAGGTGGTGGAAGACCAGGTGACCCAGCCGCTGTCGCGGCGCCTCACCTCCACACCCGGTGCGCAGGTCGTCCGTGGGTATTCTTTCTTTGGTCAATCGCTGGTGTATGTGATCTTCGAGGACGGCACCGACCTCTACTGGGCGCGTTCGCGGGTGCAGGAGATGCTCTCCGGCATGGGTGGGACGCTTCCGGCCGGCGTGGTGCCTTCGCTGGGGCCGGATGCGTCCGGGGTGGGTTGGGTGTACGAATACGGCCTGGTGTCGGATTCTGTCGACAACAAGCGGCTGCGGCAGGCGCAGGATTGGATCGTGAAGCCCGCCTTGCAAACGCTTCCGGGGGTTTCCGAGGTGGCCTCCGTGGGCGGACTGGTGCGGCAGTTCCAGGTCACGGTGGATCCCGTGCTCCTGCGCGGGGCGGGACTGAAATTGTCGGACGTCGAATCCGCCCTGCGGCAGGCCAGCGCCGATGCCGGCGGCGAGGCCATCGAGGTAGCTGAAACAGAATGGATGGTGCGCACCCGCGGATCGGTGCGAACCCTGAACGACCTCCGCGACATCCCCCTCCAAGCGGGTGCCGGAGCCGGGGAGGCAACGGCCGGGGCGATGGGAGGGAGCATGGCTGGGGCCCCGACAGCCCAGGCCAAGCCCGCTTCGCGGATGCTGCGTCTGTCGGAAGTGGCCACATTGACCGAAGGACCGGCCATGCGCCGCGGACTCACGGATCTGGATGGCCAAGGCGACGTGGTGGCCGGGATCGTGGTGATGCGCTACGGAAAGAACGCCCTGGCCACCATCGAGGCGGTCAAGGCGAAGTTCGAGGAACTCCAGCCCGGCCTGCCGCCGGGAACCCGGATCGTTCCCTTGTACGACCGTTCCCACCTGATCCAGGCGGCGGTGGGCCACCTGGGCTGGAAGCTTCTGGAAGAGATGCTGATCGTCGCGTTGGTGTGCGGGTTGTTCCTGTTCCATGCAAGATCCGCCCTGATCGCCGTGTTCACGCTCCCGGTGGCCCTTCTGGCGGCGTTTCTTGTCATGCGTCTGCAGGGGATCGGCGCCGACCTCATGAGCTTGGGGGGAATGGCCATCGCCATCGGAGCGATGGTGGACGCGGCCATCATCCTGGTGGAGAACGCCCACAAGCATCTGGAGCACGAGCAGGAAAAACCGCCCGACCAACGAAGCGAACACTGGAGCGTGATCCTGAGAAGCGCCCTGGAAGTGGGGCCGTCCCTGTTCTGGTCGTTGTTGCTGATCACCGTGTCGTTTCTGCCGGTGTTCGCCCTCCAGGCCCAGGAAGGACGGCTTTTCCACCCGCTGGCCTACACCAAGACCTACGCCATGGCCGCCGCCGCGGCTCTTTCCGTGACCCTGGTGCCGGTGCTGATGGGGATGTTCCTGACGGGACGGATTCCGTCGGAAAGCGCCAACCCGGTCAACCGCCTCCTGGTGAGGATCTACCATCCGCTGGTGGCGGGGGTGCTGGCCCATCCGCGGAAGGTCCTGGCCGCGGCCTTGGTGGTGTTGGCCTCCACCGTCTATCCGCTGAGTCGTCTGGGGAGCGAATTCATGCCCCCCTTGTTCGAGGGAGACCTCCTCTACATGCCCACGGTGCTGCCCGGGATTTCGGTCACCAAATCCCGCGAGCTTCTGCAGCAGACCGACCGCATGATCCGCACGGTCCCCGAGGTGGAGCAGGTGTTCGGGAAATCGGGGCGCGCCGAAACCGCCACCGATCCGGCTGGATTCGACATGTTCGAGACCGTCATCCGTCTGAAGGACAAGTCGCAGTGGCGTCCCGGGGTCCAGGTGGAGGACATCGTCCGCGAACTGGACGCAGCCGTGAAGGTGCCGGGCCTCACCAACGCCTGGACCTTGCCCATCAAGTCGCGCATCGACATGCTCTCCACCGGCATTCGCACACCCATCGGGATCAAGATCAGCGGAAGCGATCCCGACTCCCTCCAGGCCATCGCCACCCGGGTGGAGGCTTTCCTGGCCCAGCAGCACGGGGTGTCGTCGGCCTTCGCGGAACGGGCGGTGGGCGGGTATTATCTGGACATCGAGATCGATCGCGCCAAGGCCGCCTCGCGGGGAGTGTCGGTGGCTCGCATCAACGATGTGGTGCGCACTGGCCTGGCTGGCATGCCGGTGGCCACCGCCTACGATGGTCTGGAACGGATCCCCATCACCTTGCGGTACTCCCGCGAGACCCGCGACAACCGCGAGGCCATCGAGGACCTTCCGGTGGACGGCGCCTGGGGTCCGGTGCGGCTGGCCGATGTGGCCGCCACCCGCTGGACCTTGGGCCCCATGATGGTGCGCAGCGAATCCGGAAGCCCCAACGTGTTCGTATTCCTGGACACCCGCGAAACCGATCTGGGCGGGTTCGTACGGAAATTGTCTCCGCGGCTGGCCGCCTCGGTTCCCATTCCCACCGGATACGGATTAGCCTGGAGCGGCCAGTGGGAAGGCATGGAGCGGGTGAAAAACCGCATGATGGTGGTGGTCCCTTTCACCCTGCTGTTGATCGTGCTGATCCTGTACCTGAACACCAAATCGTTCATGCGCACGGCCATCGTGATGCTGGCGGTACCGTTCTCCCTGGTGGGGGCGTTCTGGTTTCTGCACCTGGCGGGATTCCAGATGTCGGTGGCCGTGTGGGTGGGTCTCATCGCGCTTGCGGGCCTGGATGCGGAAACCGGCGTGGTGATGCTGCTCTATCTGGACCAGGCATGGAAGAAGGTGCGCGAGAAGGTCGCCCATCCCACTTTGTCGGATCTTGTCCACGCCATCGATGAAGGGGCCGTGCGCAGGGTGAGGCCGAAGATCATGACAGCATCTGTCATCCTGGCCGGATTGTTCCCGATCCTGTGGAGCGACGGCGCCGGATCGGACGTCATGAAACGCATCGCGGCCCCGATGGTGGGCGGCGTGATCACTTCGGTGGCCATGGAGCTTCTGGTGTATCCGGCCATCTTCCTCTTGTGGCAGAGACATCTCGTGAACGGAAAGGCGAACCAATGAACGCACATCGTGGATTCCCGGCGGTGGCCTGGACCGGCAGCGTTTGACGCGAATTGTTATCGAGGCCCCATCCAGGGACGCCCGGAGGCATCGATGCGATCCGTCGAGGTCCAAGCTGAACAGCAATGCGGGAAAAGATTGGAATGTCGTGCAGGGATTCCTCGAGCTTGTCCGAACGATCGGATCCCAACTGGTGGGTTTGGATTGAACTCCAACGGGGATCTTTGTAACCTCGATATTGGGTCGTCGTCTTGGCCGATGTCCCGACAGGAGGTTCCTTGGAGAATGTGAGTGGCTTTCAGATCGCAAGCCTGGTTGTCTTCGCAATCGCGCTGGTGCACGTGTTTTCCGCATCGCGCCTGGAAGTCCTGGCGCACCGTTTTCCGTCGCAGGCCGGACTCCTCCATCTCTTGGGGGAGGTCGAGGTGGTCTTCGGATTCTGGGCCATGGTCCTGTTTTGCATCCATTCCGTGTTGGAGGGCGGGTCCGAGGCCGTCCGACGCGTCGAGTCGTTGGATTTCACCGAGCCTCTTTTCGTGTTCGTCGCCATGGTGGTGGCGGGAAGCCGCCCCGTCGTGCAGGCGGCTCGTTCGTTGGTCCAGGGAGTTTCCTCGATCTTGCCGCTGCCTGGCTCCATACCTGCCGCCTTCGCCATCCTCGGCGTGGCGCCACTTCTGGGTTCGTTCATCACCGAGCCCGCCGCGATGACCGTGGCGGCCTTGCTCATGCGCGAACGCCTGATGCCGGACGGATCCTCCGCCAGAATGCGTTATGCCGCCTTGGCGGTGCTGTTCGTGAACATTTCCATCGGAGGCGTCCTCACGAGCTACGCCGCTCCGCCGGTCCTGATGGTCGCGGCCAAGTGGGGTTGGAACACGACCTTCATGGCCACCACTTTCGGATGGAGGGCGGTCCTGGTGGTGTTGATCAACGCGATCCTGTTCATCGCCGTTTTTCGACGGGAATTGTCGGAGATGAAGCCGCTGAAATTTCCACGCGATGGCATGGTTCCCACGGCGCTGGTCGTCGCGCACCTGGCTTTTCTGGCCGCCATCGTCGCGTCCTCGCACCACCGGATCCTGTTCATCGCGGTCTTCATGCTGTTTTTGGGATTTGTCCAAGCCTATCGCCAGCACCACTCCGAGCTTTTGTTGAAGCAGTCGCTCCTGGTGGCGTTTTTCCTGGCCGGGTTGGTTGTGTTGGGTTCCCCTCAGGGTTGGTGGCTTGGCCCCATCGTCGAGAGCATGGGCGATCGTACGTTGTTCTTTGGAACCACTGCCCTCACCGCGATCGTGGACAACGCCGCCCTGACGTATCTGGGGTCTCTGGTGAAGGATCCTTCTTCATCGTTTCAGTATTTCCTCGTGGCCGGAGCGGTAGCGGGTGGGGGGCTGACGGTGATCGCCAATGCCCCGAATCCAGCCGGAGCGAGCATTCTGCGCGACCGCCTGCCCGATGGTATCCTGGCCCCCTCGAAATTGCTCTTGGCGGCGATCGTCCCGACCGCGATCGCCATCGGGGTATTCCTGCTGTAAGGAATCTGTCGATCCTTGCGGATCAACCCACCTTGCTGGGCCAAGCCAGGGTGCCCAACAGGAATTTGGAAGCGTCCGGGGCCGATTGGGCTCCCTTGGAGCAGAGTTCTTCCGCCCATCGCCGCAACAGACAAAGCTCCAGCAATTGTCCGTTCGTTCCTTCCGGAGCCGTGCAAATCGCGTTCAAAAACCCATCCAGCCAGAATTTCCGACCGACAGAATCTGGTTGATCGCCGACTCCAGCGAGTTTCCAGCCCGACCAGGCAAGGCAGGCGATGTCCCACATGGAAGGTTGAGGTGCGCCGGTATCCGTGATCCCGCCATCGAAATCGAGGAATACGATCTCGTCGTTGCGAAGGAGCATCTGTCCCAAATGGAGATCCCCGTGAGCGGATCCCGTCCATGCCTCGTCGGGAATCCGGCGGAGCAGATCGCTGGCCCGACCCCACAGCTGGTCCCTCAATCTGCGTTGCGCATCCCGTGCCCTGGGCTGGAGAATCCTGGATGCCCTGGTGAGCATCTCGCGCGTGGTCCCTGCGAAGAGGCCGCGTTGGTGGTCTTCCCATGTCGCGGCGATCTCGAGATGGGTGTGGAGTTCCTGGATGGCACCGGCGAGTTCATGGAACAGCACTTGGCTGGGCTGGATGGAATCTTCCTTGGCTTTGTAATCGCCAGATTGGACGCCTTCCAGGAATTTCACCAGTTCGTGTTCCAGTCGTGAATCGAGTCGCCCCTGGTTTTCGATCCGCTCCAGAAGAAGTCCGCAAAGCTCGCCATCGCGTCTCGATCTTGCGGTACCAAGAAGCTTGGGAGACCGTCTGAATCCGCGATCACCGAGATACCCCAGAATCCGTTTCGAACGCTCGGCGGAGGATCCTCCCTCGTGGTACCACTTGAGGATCGCACCGCAGGGAAGGCCTGAGATGTGATGTTTGCCCACCACCGAAACCAAGGCGCCCTGGCCGTCTTGCGGAAGCTGCGTCGCCAACTCCCATTCCAATGCGGTGGAGGCTTTCGACTCGAGGCTCTGTTGGAGATCGGTGGGTCCGGTCAGCGAGGCGAGCGATTCCACGATGACCTGCAATTTCCCGTCGGGTCTTCGCACGCGGCACAGAGCCGACTGCGAAGTGCGCGCCAGGATGGATTCCGCTTCTTCTTCGGAGACGGCCGTGAAGGGGATGCGAAACACCGTGGATCCGCCTTCGGAAAAACTGACTTCCAAGGTGGCGAGAACCGTCTGGCCCGAGCATTCTTCGAGACGGACCACACCTGGCGATCCGATCGCACCATGGGTGCCCGACTGGATCCACGCGCACCCAGGCAACCATCCGGGAAGGATGGATGACAAAAATTGAACGCGAGACCCCCGGTCGTTCCACCAGGACTCGAGGTCCTCCTGCTCGATCAGAGGGAGATCGACCAGGGTCCTGGAATTGGGGACCTGGGAAGGACGGAGTTTGAACCAGAGCCAACCCCACGGGGCCAGCGCCAGTGGCCATGGGGACTTCCCGATCTGGGGAAACGGCACTCCGCCTTGCATCTCCACAGGCACCATGCCATGGAACTGCGCCAATTCCAACGCGAACGGCTGGGGATAGCGGGACAGATTCGCGACCACCAGGATCACATCGCCTTCGTATCGGCGAAGATAGGCCAGAATCCGTCGATTGGCGGGCTCGAGGAACTCGATGGACCCTCGCCCGAAGGCGGCGGAGGTCTTGCGCAGGCGAAGCATCCTGCGGTTCCAGGCCAGGAGGGACGATGGGTCGCGCTCCTGGGCCTCCACATTGACCGCGGCGAAGTGGTAGACGGGATCCTGGATGGGGGGAGCGTACAACCGAGAAGGGTCGGCCGGACTGAATCCGGCGTTGCGGTCGGGGCTCCATTGCATCGGGGTGCGTACGCCGTTGCGATCGCCCAGATAGATGTTGTCGCCCATCCCGATCTCGTCGCCGTAGTACAAGACCGGTGTGCCCGGCATCGAAAGCAGGATGGAGGTCAGAAGCTCGATCCGCTGGCGACTGTTCTCCAGAAGCGGCGCCAACCTCCGACGGATTCCGACATTGATCCGCATGCGGGGATGGGCCGCGTACGATCGCAGCATGTAGTCGCGTTCCTTGTGGGTTACCATCTCCAACGTCAGCTCGTCGTGGTTTCGCAAGAACAGCGCCCACTGGCAGTTTTCCGGAATTTCCGGCGTGCGTCGCATGATTTCCACCACCGGATGGCGGTCCTCTTGGGAAAGCGCCATGAACAGTCGGGGCATCAAAGGGAAATGGAAGGCCATGTGGCACTCGTCACCCTCCCCGAAATACGCCCGCACGTCTTCCGGCCACTGGTTGGCCTCCGCAAGGAAAACTCGTTTGGGCTCGTACTTGTCCAACGTTTTCCGGAGCCGACGGATGTATTCGTGGGTTTCCGGAAGGTTTTCGCCGTTGGTTCCGTCTCGTTCGAACAGATAGGGGATGGCGTCCAGCCGAAGGCCGTCGATGCCCTCGTCCAGCCAGAATTTCAACACCCGTTCGATCGCTTTCTGCACCGGCGGGTGGTCGAAATTGAGATCGGGTTGGTGGGAGAAGAACCGGTGCCAGTAGTACTGTCCGGCAACCGGATCCCACGACCAGTTCGAGGGTTCGGTGTCCGTGAAGATGATGCGCACGTCCGGCCAGCGGTCCGGGGTGTCCGACCATACATACCAATTTCTGTCGGCACTTCCCTTCGGAGCGCGCCGTGCCCGTTGGAACCAGGGGTGTTGGTCGGAGGTGTGGTTGACCACCAGTTCCGATACCACCTTCATCCCCAGACGATGCGCTTCCTTCAGGAATTTCCGGAAGCTCTTCATCGTGCCGTAGTCGGGATGGATGTCCGTGTAGTTGGCGATGTCGTACCCGTCGTCCTTCAGGGGCGATGGGTAGAAGGGAAGGAGCCAAAGGCAATCGACGCCCAAGTCGCGAAGGTAGGGGAGCTTTCTCAAAAGGCCGGTGAAGTCGCCATTGCCATCTCCGATGCCATCGCAGAACGCACGGACATGGAGTTCGTAGATCACACAGTCCTTGTACCAGGTTGGGTTTTGGGAAATGGTCAATTCGTGCTTCCTGTGGTGGAAGAAAGGCTCTTGGGATGCGACTTCAGGTGATGCTGGAGTCGGCACGCTTTCTGGCCAAGACGTTTCTCATTCCCAAAAGCAGCGAGCGCACCCAGTGGTACACATCGGCGTTGCGCAGGTGGGCGCCCATCCGAATCAAGTCTTCCTTGCTGGCTTCGGGGCCGCGATCGATGGCGGCGCTGAGTTGCCTTGCCACGCCGTCGATGTCGAAGGGATTGACCAGGCATGCTTCAGGGAATTCATCGGCGGCTCCGGTGAACGTACTCAAGACGAGAATTCCCGGAAGACCCGCTTTGGCGGCGATGAATTCCTTGCACACGAGGTTCATGCCGTCGTGCAGGGAGGTGACGAGCATCACATCCGCACGTCGGTAGAGGCGAAACAGACTGCTGCGATCGTGGTTTTTTTCCACCAACAGCACAGGAGACCAATCCGCGGTGCCAAATTCCTTGTTCACTGCCTCGCATCGTGCACGTACATCCGCAGCCAGTTTTTGGTAACTGTCGATCTGGAATCGGCTTGGCGAGGCGATCTGGACCAACACCACCTTGCCGATCAGATCTGGCCGAAGCCTCAGCAATTTCTGGAAGGCAGAGATTCGATGCGGGATGCCCTTGGTGTAATCCAGTCGATCCACACCCAAAAAGAGCAGGTGGTCGTCGATCACCTGCGCCAGTTCCGGGAAGGAGTCCTCCCAGGTACCCGCGATGGAGCCATCCGCGACTTCCTGGACATCGATGCTGATGGGAAAGTCCTTTGCGTAGGTTTTCCGACCACCTCTGGTCACGGTTTGCTGTTCCACGTTGATGCAGGCTTCGATGCTTCGATCCATGGTTTCCAGGAAACTGACCACGTGTTCGCGCGCGTGGAAGCCCACCAGATCGGAGCCCAGGATCCCCGCGTACAGTTCCTCCTGATTGGGGCAGATGCGCAACACTCGACGCCCCGGCCAGGGAATGTGCCAGAACATCGCGACCGCCAGATCCTTGCCTGAGTCCTTCAGAAGCTTGGGGACGAGCATGAGGTGGTAGTCGTTGACGATCACCAGAGAAGGATCATCGCCGGCTTCGGCGAGGATCGCATCCGCGAACGCCCTGTTGGCATCGACGTAGGCCTGCCAATCTTCTGCCTGGAACACAGGCTCCGAAAAGGCGTTGTGAAACAGCGGCCAGAGCGCTCCGTTGGCGTACCCGTTGTAGTAATGCGAATAGGTTTTTTCTTCGATGCGAACGAAGCGAAGCCAGTAGGGGCCAAGCTCCACCTTGCCGAAAGAATCCGCCACTTCGAAATCGGCGGAACCTCCTCCATAGCAGACCCAAGTGCCGCCACAAGCGCGCAAGACAGGCTCCATGGCGGTTGCCAGCCCTCCGGCGCCAGACTTCGCGACGATTGATCCATCTGCGTTGTGCTCGTGCTGGAGGGGGCCGCGATTGGAGACCACGATCAGTTTGCGGTCGCCGACCAGTTCATCCAATGGGGGGAGTGTGCTCGGCGCATCGGTGGGTTGCTCGGGGTCCATGGCCAAGCGTGTTGCCAAGGAGCGGACGAAGGCTTTGAAGAGATTCAACGGGACTCCTTCAGTTGACGTGCAAGTTCCTCCAAGAATTCCGCCCAACCCACCGGACCGTCCACGATCAGGCTGGGTTCTTGCTCCGGTGTGGAACGTTCGCTGGAGCGAACCCAGACTCCCATTCCATCGATCCTGGAAGTCAGCGATTCGATGGCGATCAGATCCGTGGTGTCGTCGCCGCCAAAGATGACGAAATCCGATCCGGTCAAGGCTTGGAGCTTTTCCAATGCCACGAGTTTTCCGCCTCCGGGGGATTGGACTTCCACCACCTCGCGTCCGTCCAGCGCTTCCAGTCCGAAGGACAGCGCATCGGATTTCCATTCCGACACCGCCACCAACGCTGCCTTGCGCAAATCGGTTGGCACGTTGCGCACGTGCAAGCTCACTCCGAAGGTCTTCCGTTCCACGGCTGCGCCGGGGTGGCACAGGGCGATTTCACGGGCATCCTGCTCCATGCGATCCAGTTGTTCCGGAACGGATCCCCGATCCCAATCGGCGATTTCCCGTCCATCCGGGGAGATGGCCGAGCGCCCATGGTCGCCTACCATCCAGATGCCTTCGATGCCCCGACAGAAACCACGCATGCTGGAAATGGGACGCCCCGAAACCACGGCGACCTGGATTCCCTCTATCTTGACCAATTGGGACAGCGCGGTTTTGGATTGAGGGAGCGCTTGCGCGGTGGCAGGATCGGACACGATTGGTGCCAGAGTGCCGTCGAAATCTGTCGCGACCAGAATTCGAGCGGAGGGGGTCCATTGCGGAAAGTTGAAGGCCATCCAAGGAACATAGTAGGTTTGCCCAGTGGGAAACCTGGGGCAGAGCAGAATGTGTTGTTCCGTTTGAACGGCGATCAGGTCCAGTACGTTCCGAAGGAGGATGCCAAGTGTCCGAGAAAAGCGTGATCGCCTCCGCGATCGAGGGAATCTGGCCGGACTTGTGGCGTGTGGCCGTGGTGCTGGCTGTGATCTGGATTGCTCATTGGGTTGTTTTCTGGGTGATCGAACGGATCACCAAGCGCACGGAGATCGAATGGGATGCCGCCATCGCCCGGCACCTGAGAGGGCCTGCCAGGCTCGGTGCGATGCTCCTTGCCTTGCAGTTCACCGTGCCGGGCCTCGACCTGACCGGAGCCTCGGCCATTTTCACTTCGCACGGCTTGGACATCCTCTCTGTCGTGGCGATCGCTTGGATCAGCTTGCGAGCCATTTTGGTCTTGGAAGAAATCCTGCTATCGAGATTCGAAATGGGTCGGTCGAACAATCTCGAGTCGCGCAAGGTCCACACTCAAGTGCGAATTCTGCACAATGTGGCGGTGGCAGTTGTGGTGGTGGTGGCCTCCGCGATGGTGCTGATGACATTCCCCGGAGTGCGGCGGATCGGAGTGAGCCTTCTGGCCTCGGCGGGAATCGCGGGAGTGATCCTTGGAATCGCGGCGCAGAAGACCATCGGGAATCTGCTGGCCGGAATCCAGTTGGCCTTGACCCAACCCATTCGCATCGACGACGTGGTGATCGTGGAGAACGAATGGGGCTGGATCGAAGAAATCACCCTGACCTACGTGGTGGTCAAAATCTGGGATTTGCGACGACTGATCCTACCCATCTCCTATTTCATCGAGCGTCCCATCCAAAACTGGACCCGATCGGCTTCGGAGATCATGGGCACGGTGGTGATTCCCTGCGACCAAGCCGCCGATGTGGACCTGATCCGGGCGGAAGCCTCGCGGATCGCGGCCCTGACTCCCCAGTGGGATGGCAAGGTGTGCGTGGTGCAGGTGGTGGATTGCAGAGCGGAAGCCATGGATGTCCGGATCCTCGTGAGCGCCACAGACAGCGGCATGTGCTGGGATCTTCGGTGCCATATGCGCGAGCGTTTGCTGGATTTCCTGCGCCGGGAGCACCCCCAGTGGCTCCCGCGCCGACGGGTGGAGATGCTTCCGACAGAATCCGACAAGGCCTTCGGCTAGATGAACAGGTTGACCCGGCTGTCTCCGGCCGCTTCCAGATAGGCCGCCACGCCGCCGATCTCCACGCCGTCCAGCAATTCCATGGGCTGGATGCCCATGAGGTCCATCGACATCTGGCAGGCCACCATCCGCACTCCCGTGCGCCGGGCGACTTCGATCATGTCCTCCAGGTGGGACACTTCCTTGTCGGCCATGCGCCAGCGCATCAGGCGGCTTCCCAGTCCACCAAAATTCATGCGGGAGAGCGCGAGCTTGCGTGCGCCTTTGGGGAGCATGAGGTCGAAAGCCCGTGAGACGAGGTCTTTCGAAGGTTTGTCCAGCGGTTTGCGCCGGATCACGGAAAGGCCCCAGAAGGTGAAGAACAGCGTGGCCTTCTTGCCGGAGGCCACCGCGCCATTGGCGATCACAAAACTCGCCAGTGCCCGATCCAATTCATTGGAAAATACGACGATGCTGAGATCCTTTTCGGAGGCGTCCGAGGAGGTCGCCTTCACGGGGATTCCTGCGGAGGCTTTTCGCACATTGGCGGTCCAGATCCCGCCGGCTTCCGATACGCCTTCCAATTGGTGGCCGGTCATCTTGCACCAGGATCCAACATCCCGTTGGAATCCAGGGTCGGTGGAGCGCACGGACAGCAATTGACCAGCCGTGGCTTGGTCGCAAGCTTCCTTCATCCGGATGATGGGGCCGGGGCATTGGAGTCCGCAGGCGTCGACGATCACCGCAGGGCCGTCGGGAATGGGGGATTGGGGCGAGCCATCTTCCGAACGCTCCGCCATCGGAGCCGAGGCGGCCAAGGCCCCCGATTTCCGTCGAAAGGCCCCCGGGTCGCGTCGGCTTTCGGTGGCGACCGACCAGGTTCGGAAACCGCCGCTGAGGTTGGATACCAACGTGTAGCCGTGGGAACGCAGCACACGTTCGGCCAAGTAGCCACGGATGCCCACCGCGCAATGCACCAGGATCTCGCGATCGCGGGGGAGTTCCTCCAAGTGCTGCCGCAGTTCGGTGTGCGAGATGTTCCGCGATCCCTCGATGCGACCCAACTCGTGCTCCTGTGGGGTTCGCACGTCCAGCACGAGTGCCCCCGCTGCCCGGCGGGTCTCGAATTCGCTCCAGGTGACGGAATCCGTCAGCCCATCGCGGATGTTCTGCGCGGCGAAGGCCGCGTAGTTGGTCCCGTCCTTGGCCCCGGAAAACGGGGGAGCGTAGGTGTGCTCGAATTCGGCCAGGTCGTCGATGGTTCCGCCCATCCCTATCACGGCCGCCACCACGTCCAACCGCTTGTCCACGCCGTCCACGCCCACGGCCTGGGCCCCCAGGATCTTGCCGTTGCGCGGGTCCCAGACCAGTTTCAGGCTGTAGGGCGTGGCGCCCGGATAGTAGCTCGCGTGGCTTTGCGGGTGAACCTGCACGCTGCGGCAGGGGATGTTCTCCCGGCGGCAGAACTTTTCGGAAAGCCCGGTGCTTCCCGCGGCGAGGTCGAACACCTTGGCGATGGCGGTGGCGATGGAGCCCTTCCATTTTTTGTCGTCACCGGCGATGTTGTCGGCGGCGATGCGCGCCTGCTTGTTGGCGGGGCCGGCCAGCGGAACCGGCCAATTCTTGCCCAGCAGGAACGAATGCGAGCTGGTGGCGTCCCCCACCGCCCAGATCCCGTCCTGGTTGGTACGCAGGTGGTCGTCCACCAGGATGTGGCCCCGCTCGTCCAGCGCGATTCCCGCCTCGCGAGCCATGGCCGTGTCCGGACGCACCCCGATCGACAGGATCACCAGGTCCGCCTCCAAACGGGTTTGGGAAGCCAATCGGACCACGATGCCGTTTTCTGTCGACTCGAACCCGGAAAGGCCGTCCGCCAGGTGCAGCGATACGCCCTTGTCGCGCAGATGCTGGTGCACGAAGGCCGCCAACTCGAAGTCCAACGGCGCCAATACCTGGTCCAACGCCTCCACCACCACCACGTCCAAGCCCCGTTCCCGCAGGTTCTCGGCCATTTCCAGCCCGATGAACCCGCCCCCCACCACCACCGCGCGCTTGGCAGTGCCTTTGTCCAGCAAGGCCTTCACGCGGTCGATGTCGGGGACGTTGCGCACGGTGAGGATGCGAGGATCGTCGATTCCTGGCAATGCAGGGCGAACGGGGGAGGATCCCGGCGAGAGCAAAAGGTGATCGTACGGGAGGGTGTACACCTCCCCTTTGGCGAGATCGGCCACTTCCACCGTTTTGTCCGCGGCGTGGATGGCCCGGACTTCGTGGCGCACGCGAACGTCCACATTCAGGGACTCGCGGAATTTGGCCGGGGTCATCAAAAACAAGCGGTCGCGTTCGGAAATGGTCCCTCCCGCGTAGTAGGGAAGCCCGCAGTTGGCGAAACTGACGTGTTCACCGCGCTCCAGCAGGATGATTTCGGCGGATTCATCCCTGCGACGGAGTCTGGCGGCTGCGGAGGCTCCGCCAGCGACGCCGCCGACGATCACGGTGCGTGTCATGGATCTTCCTTGCTGAAGTGTGCGATGGAGAGATAACAGGTTTTATCAGGCTGGACGTCCGTGTTTATGCGCAGGTTACACCGATTTGGATCATTTTTTTCGAAGTTCCTGGAGCTTTGTCGTCTACAATTTCCTGACATCTTCCTTTCCGCGCCCTGACCATGGGATTCGGCCGGGCGGGTATTCTCTCCACAGGGGGCGGTCGCTCCCCAAGGGAGGCCATCATGAAAGTCCGCAACATCGTCCAATCCATCTTCGCCGCGCTGAGTGCCCTCACGCTCGCGGCTCCCGTCGCCCAGGCATCCGTGGTTCTGGATGTCCGTGCCGTGCAACCGATGTTGGAGGCCTCCGACAGGCCTCAGCGCACCACCCTCAAAATCAGCCTGGAGGGGATCGCCGTCCCCACCAATGCGGATCGAGGACCTGTGAACATGGTTTTGGTGTTGGATCGGTCGGGATCCATGCAGGGCGACAAGATCGAGAATCTCAAGCGTGCGGCACTGTCGGTGGTGGATCGCATGAGCTCCCGGGATGTGATTTCGGTGGTGGCCTACGACACCCGCGAGGAAGTGTTGATCCCGGCCATGCCGGTGCGCGACAAGGAAACCCTGCGTCGCAAGATCCGCAGCATCGTTGCGGATGGATCCACCGCGCTGTTCGCCGGTGTGAGCAAGGGCTTGGCGCAGGCCCGAATCTATCGCGGAGGGGGCCGTGCCACTCGGTTGGTGCTCCTGTCCGACGGCCAAGCCAATATCGGGCCTTCCAGTCCCTCGGAGCTGGCCGCTTTGGGGCGGTCTGCCGCCAAGGAAGGAATCCCGGTGACCACGGTGGGGCTTGGGTTGGGCTACAACGAGGACCTGATGCAGCAGCTGGCGCAGGCCTCCGATGGCAACCACGACTTCGCCGCCGAACCTACAGACCTTGTGCGCATCTTCGATCGGGAATTCGGCGATGCCCAGGATGTGGTCGCCAACGACATCGTGGTGAAGTTCCGCTGCCCGGACAATGTCCGTCTGATCCGCGTGATCGACCAGGACGCCGAGATCAGTGGACAGAATATGACCATGCGGTGGAACCAGCTGGCCGGTGGTCAGAAACGCTACATCCTGGTGGAAGTGGAGTTGCCGGCGGGCACGGAGGGCGCCCGGTTCAATCTGGGATCGGCCAAGGCGAGCCTGAAGGATCGCAGCACGGGTGTTTCCAGCGAATTGTCCGGCGCGGCCGAGGTGGGTTACACGCGCAATCGCGAAGTGGTTCTCGCTTCGGTAGATAAGAAGGCGAAGGCGGCCATGATCCGCGGTCTGGCCAACGAAAACGAACGCAAAGCCGTGCAATTCCGCGATGCGGGCAACGCTCCGGCAGCTCAGGCGATCCTGCGCTCCAACGCCGTGGTCCTCAACGAGGCCGCCAAGGAACTGCAGGACGAGTCGCTCAAGGCCGAAGCTGTCCAATCCAGCATGTCCGCGGAAGGGCTGGAGGATGAAAAGTCATGGGGCGCCCAGCGAAAAGGCATGACGGCCAACCAGGCCAAAAAATCACGGCAGATGAAGTAGGAGCCTTGCGATGATCGCTCGCGAACGTTGGATCCCTGTGGCCGCTGCGTTGATCGGGCCCATCCTGTTTGTCGGTCTGGGCATCCGGGAAGCCTCGGAGACCTCCGAACGATTGGATCGCGATCTGGCCCGACGCTCGCGGATCCAGTTGGAAGAGGCCCGCGAGCGCTTGCATCGGTTCAGCGAGGGCATCGCCGACACCATGTCCCGGCTCTTGGATCCGTCGAATTCTGAGATGTTCCGGCTGGGGCAAACGCATCCCTTGATCTTGTCCGTCTACCAGACCACCGATGGCCGCTTGGACGAGCCGCCTTTCGGAGGGCTTTCCGCCGAGCAGGCCGCCTTTCGCCAGCGCGTGGATCGCCTGTTCAGCGGCAGGGCGGTGGTGGCCTCCTCCCTGCGCTCGGGTTCCGAGCGGCAAGGCGCGGAAGGCCCGCAATGGATCCCTTGGCATTGGGAGGACGGGCTGCACATCCTGTTCCAGCGCCCGTTGGATGAGCGTCGGGCGATCGGGGTGGAATTGGATCGCATCGCGCTGTTGTCCCGCATGGCCGGCGAGCTGGACATGGGAGACCAGAACGGCGGCTCCATCGCGATGGTGGACGGTTCCGGTCGGCTGCTGCATGCTTGGGGGAGTCGGCAGGATAGCTCGGAATCGGCGATGGGCAGGATCTCGTTGACCACTCCCTTCGAGACCTGGAGCCTGGAATTGTCCGGTCCGCAAGCGGTATGGGCCGAGGACGCCCGCCGGGATTCGCTGCGGTCGATCCTCCTGCGGTGGGGATTGGCATCGCTGGTTTGGGTCGCGTTGGGATTTTTGGTGGGCAGGGAATGGACGCGGGCCCTGCGCGAGGCCAGATCCAAGACCGGATTCGTGCAGCAGGTGAGCCACGAATTGCGCACCCCGCTGACCAACATCCGCCTGCACGCCGAACTCGCCCGCGAGGGAACCCTGGAGGATGACACATTCCGTCACCTGGAAGTGGTGGGGCAGGAAACGGAACGGCTTTCGCGGTTGGTGGGAAACATCCTGACCTTCGCCCGTTCCGAACGCGGGAACCTGGAGCTTTCCATCCGCGACACGGACCTGGCCGCCGAATTGCGGGAAGCCGCCGAGCCGTTCCGGCCGATGCTGGATCGCGTGGAGACCTTGTTGGAATGGTCCGTTCCTTCCGGCGAGTTGCCCGCCCGACTCGATCGGGACGCGACTTCCCAGATCCTGCAGAACCTGTTGGGCAACGCGCTCAAGTACGCGCAGACCGGCAAGTGGGTGGGCATTTCCGTGGAGGCCGCTCCCGGATTGTGGCGCATCCGCGTGCGGGATCGCGGACCCGGGGTGCCGCCGCGCGAGCGCGAGCGGATCTTCAAGCCGTTCCATCGCCTGTCCAACCAGATCACCGACGGCGTGGCGGGAACCGGGATCGGTCTTTCCATCGCGCGCGAACTGGCCCGCGCCCAAGGTGGCGACCTGGTGCTGGAATCGGGTACGGGCGGGTGCACTTTCCTCTGGACCGTTGCGAGGCATTCATGAACATCCTCATCGCCGAAGACGACCCGAACATCCGCGAAGGTCTGGAGACTTTCCTCGCCCGCGAAGGGTTCCAGCCGCATGGCGCCTGCGACGGGGTGGCTGCCCTGGAGCTCGCGTTGCGAGTTGAGCCGGAATTTGTCATCCTGGACGTGATGATGCCCCGCATGGGCGGCTACGACGTGTGCAGGGAACTTCGCAAGCGCGACCCGGACGTGCCCATCCTGTTTCTGTCGGCCCGGGGCGAGGAAGTGGACCGGGTGGTGGGCCTGGAGCTGGGGGCAGACGACTACTTGGTGAAACCTTTCGGCACCCGCGAGCTCCTGGCCAGGATGAACGCGATCCTGCGCCGTTCCCGCAGGGCGATCCCTGTCGCGGCGGAATCGGAGGAAACGTTTTCCATGGGCGACCTGGAAATCCTTCCCTCCCAGCTGCGGGCGCGTCGCGGCGACCAGACCATCGACCTCGGGCCTCGCGACCTGGCCGTGCTGCGGCTGCTTTGGAAGAAATCCGGCAAGGTGGTGGATAGACAGGAATTGTTCGAGACCTGCTGGGGAGCGAGTTTCCCAGGTTCCACGCGGTCGGTCGACCAGCATCTCAGCCAATTGCGGCGCAAGATCGAGCTCGATGCGGCCGATCCGAAGATCATCCGCACCGTCCACGGCGCGGGCTACCGCTTCGAGCCGCCCAGGATGTGACGGGCATATTGCTTGTCGGTGCCCTGGATGTGCTTGATCAGCCAGTCCTTCAGCATTTCCAGGATGGCCGCGGCATCCACCGTTTCGCCATTGCCGGCCAGGCCGACGATCCGTTCCACTTCCGCGATGAACACCACGTGTAGCTTGTGGTGGCCATCGATTCCCCCAAAGCCCTCGGTGCGCATCAAGGCTTCTTCGTCCCCGAAATGGAACTTGGTGTAGTCCAGAAGTTGTCCCAGGATGATCCGGATGGCCGCGCCGCCCCCGCCGGAATCGGATAGATCCGCCACCCGGTTGATCAGGCGCAGCAGCACCTTGTGCTGGTCGTCCATTCGATGGATCCCGAGTTTCAGGTCTTCCGTCCAAGGGAAGAACGGAGCGCGGACCTTGATTTCGCGCACGGTCCCTTGGAAGGATTTCGCCAACCGCTGCAGATCCGTGACCCCGGTGGACGCTTTGCCCAGGGATGTTTCCACCGCCCGGGCTCTGGACTCGACTTCCACGCTGCTGCGGGCGATTTCATCCAACGCGAACTTCGATTCGCCGATGGTCCGAGCCACCTGCGAGATGCTTTGGGTGGTGGTTTCCAGGCTCTGTTGAGACTGCTGTGAAAGTCGGGTTTGTTCCTGTGCGGATTCCTGCGCGGAGGCGGATTCCTCCACCAGGATCCCAAGCGATCCTTTGGTGGTCTGGATCCGCAAGGCGACTTCCTCCGTGCCGGTGGCCACGGCGTTGACCTGTGCTTGGATATTTTGGGCGAGTTCACCGGATTGACGGGCCAATTCCTTGACTTCCTGGGCCACCACGGAAAATCCCGCTCCGGCCCGACCGGCCCGCACGGCCTCGATGGAGGCGTTCAGGGCCAGCAGGCGCGTGCGCTTGGCCACATCCTGGATGGAGGCTGCCATGCCAGCGATTTCACGCCCCGAGACCAACAGGGCTTCGGTCGCCTGGATGGCATGGTCCAGCGACTTGGATGTATCCTGGAGGGTGGATTGCTGTTGGACGATCAGCTGGGAAGTGTCGGAGGACAATTCCTGTACTTTCCGGGATCTTTGCAATGTGTCGGCGGCGACGGCGTCCACATGGTTCCCCTCTTTGGTCATGCTGGACATGCCGGCGGTCAGTTCTTCCACGGCGGCCGCCACCGTTCCCGAGGCTTCCAGGCTCTGCTTGGATTGGGTCTGGATGTCCTGGAAGGCCGATCGGAACGAGTCTGCTTCGCGGTCGAGGGCCGCGGTGGCCTCGCGCAGTTCGTTGACCATCGCGCATTGGGCTTCACCCGCCGAATTGATGGAGCGCGCGATCGCGGAAAGTTCGGCGATCTTCGAATCGATCGGCATGCGGCCGGATAGATCGCCTTCCGAAAAATCCACCAGGAGTCGATGGGATGAACTCAGGTGGGAGAGCAAGGCTCTTCCCAAGATGGAGATGGCGATGAATCCCGCGGTCGCGAAGACAATCCCTGTCCAAGCTAGGCCAGTGGATGCGGAGCCTCCGAAGATGCCGGCGCCGATGGCGGCGAGGATGGTTCCGGCCAAGGAGGCGGCGGAGGCGGTGGGAAGCAGCCATTTCAACTTCAAGTGAGGGTCCTTTTGCCGAGGTTCTTGGGGGCGGGTTCGCCGATCCGGAATTGTCCGAATTCGCGCAGGGTTTCCGCGGCGTTTTCGCGCAGGATGTTCATGGTTTCCCCGATGGCCTTCATGTCGTCCATCGAGACCTGGATTCCTTGACGGGCGTCGTCCAGTCCGAGCGTGGCTTCTTGGAGTTCGCCGTTGGTGTGGAGCGTGCGCTCCTGGAAAACCCCACCAAGGACTGGAGCTGTCGGCCGATTTCGGCGACGGAATCCAGAGCTTGGGCGTTTTCCGTCATGCGGTCCTTGACCTCCAACCCGAACTCCCGGGCGTGTTCCACCTGGGTCTGGAGCGCGCGCATGGTGTTCAGGACTCCGTCCACGCCGGCCTGGATGCCGGCGAGATTGGCGGCGATGCTGGTTCCCGCCTGCATGGAAGCGAAGGCCAGTTGGCGCACTTCCGCGGCGACCACGCCGAATCCGTGACCGGCTTCGCCCGCGCGCACAGCCTCGATGGAGGCGTTCAGGGAGATCAACCGGGTCTGTCTGGCGATTTTTGTCATCTCGTCCTGGAGCTCGCATGCCCCCTTCGCGTGGGAGGCCAGGTCGTCCATGCGGGAGCGCAGTTCTCCCAGACAGGTGTCGACCAGTTGCATCGCTTCCACCTGGGAAAGGCTACGGTCGCCCAGGGACGCCATCGCCGATGTCTGTTGGATCAGTCGCTCCTCCAGCAAACGGGCGTTCTGGGTCCCTTGGTCGGATGCCGTGCGCAATCCTTCCAATCCATCCGTCACGGAACGGATCCGATCGCTGGCGCCGTTGACGGTCCGGTCGATCGCCAGGAACGCCTCCTCCCACGTGTCGTGGGCCGCATGGAGCCGTTCGATCCACGCTGCGCCTTCCATGGAACGGGCCTTCACCGCCGCAATGGAGGTGCCGATGTCGCGCAAGGCTCCATCCAGGGAGATGGCGATCTCTCCCACCTGGTCTTCGCTTTCCAATTCAAGGCGTTGTTCCAGGTCGCCTTCGCCCATGGCTTGGGAGAGATCGCGAATGCGGCCCAAGGGTTTGAGCAGGATGACCTTGACCATCCATTGGTTGGCCACCCCTACGATGATTCCCGCGGCCACCGCTCCCGCCACGAACCACAGGAACATGCCGGGTTTCCAGATCACGAAGAAATGGGCGTAGATCGGGAAGATCACTCCCATCGCGAACCCGAAGCCCAACATGGACAATCTCAGGTTCCTGAGGATCGATTGGCGCGCCATCGCAAACCATTTTGCCATCCGCATCCCGAAGTTGCCACAATGGGATGCTGGACAAAAAGGTCGTGGTATTACCCGCCGATGCTCCTCGCTGCGTCGATTCCGGCCACCGTTCCATCTGCCACTGCCATGGTCACTTGCTTGACTGGTTTTTTGACCAGGTCACCAACCGCATAGACGTGGGGGATGTTGGTGCGGCGCCATTCATCCACTTTGACCGAGCCATCTTCTTCCAATTCCAGCGCGTTTTTGGTCAGGTCCAGGTTGGGGAGCATGCCCACGAACAGGAACACGCCGCCCACGGTTCTCCGCGTGGCCTCACCCGTCTTGACCGATTCGAGATCCAGCTCGAGGTCATTTCCCACCTTTCGGAAGGCGGTGGGCTTGGTATCCAGCAAAAACGAGATCTTGGGATTGGCCTTGGCGGCGTCCACATGCTGAGGCTTCGCCCGAAACTCGTCGCGGCGGTGCACGATGGTCACGGAGCGGGCGAACTGGGCGATCAGTTGGCTTTCCTCCAAGGCGGAATCTCCGCCCCCAATCACCACCACGTCCTTGTCCACCATGTACTTGGCATCGCACGTGGCACAGGTGCTCAGGCCTTTGCCCAACAGCTCGCGCTCGCCTGTGATCCCCAACGGACGTGGGGTGGTGCCCATGGCCAGGATGATCTTCTTGGCGTGGATGGTCTCCAGGCGGTCTACCACCGCGATGCGGTCGGTCAGGTCCAGCCGGGTGATTTCCGAGGCCAAGCGCCATTGCACGCCGGCAAGCGTTGCTTGTTCCCGGAAGTGTTCGGCTAGTTGCCATCCCGGCACCGGTTTAGGGAATCCGGGATAGTTGGCGATCTGGTGGGTGGCTCCCATCGCACCCCCGGCCAGGAGGGAGTCGATCACCACCACGCTCTTTTGGGCTTGGGCGGCGTAGAGCGCGGCGGTCATGCCGGCAGGGCCCGCCCCGACCACCAGCACGTCGAAGTGGGATTGGGTGGGGGTTTCCAGGGCTCGGATTTCCTGGGCGCGTTGGGCCCCCACCAGACCGTCCAATCCCGCTTGCAGAACGGACTTACGGATCCCGCCGCTCAAGGTTTGGCCGACTTGTTTGCCGTTTTGAAACAACAGAACCGAAGGCGATCCCTTCACACCGAGGGATTCGGCCAGGGCCCGGTTCTTCTGGCGAAACACCTTGGTGAACACGACATCCTTGCCGTACAGCGTGGCGAGCGATTCGAACTTGGGGGCCAACGCTTCGCAGGGCGGGCACTCGTCCGAATAGAAGTCCACCACGGCCAGGGGAGCGTTCAGGACGGTGGACTCGAAAGAGTCGGTGTCGATTTCATGGATGGACGGATGCATGGGCGATCGCTCCAGTGGCAAGTTGTGTGGAGGACTTGGTTTCCCAGACTAGATGCCAGCCGGTAGGGAAAGGTTACACCAAACGAAAAAGGCCGGGGCGGTGCCCGGCCTTCGAGATCAAGGTGCAAAAATTGTCACTTCACGCGGAATTCGATCCTTCGGTTCTTGGCGCGTCCCGGTTCGGTCGCGTTGTCCGCCACGGGCTCCAGGGAGCCGTACCCCTTGGAGGTCAGCTGGCTGGCGGGAACCTTCAGCTTGAGCAGGTAGGCCTTCACGGCGTCGGCGCGCTTTTGGCTCAGGCTCTTGTTGGCGGGCTCCTTGCCCTTGTTGTCGGTGAAGCCGGCGATCTCGATGATGGCGGTAGGAGCCAGCATGATGGCGGCGGCGGCGCCCTTCAGAGCCGGGGCGCTGACCGCGTCGATCTGGGCCGATCCGACCTTGAACACGATGCCATCCAAGGTCAGCTTGGTGCCTTTCTCGATCACGATGATCTGGCAGCCGGCAGTGTCGACGCGTTCGCCGAGCTTGGTGTTGGGGCACTTGTCCTTGTCGTCGGCCACCCCGTCGCGGTCGGCGTCGTAGGGGCATCCGGAACCATCCACCTTGGCGCCGGCAATCGTGGAAGGGCAAATGTCCTTGTCGTCGGACACGCCATCTTTGTCGGAATCCACCGTGCAGCCACGGGCATCCACCTTGGTTCCCGCGACTGTGGCGGGGCACTTGTCCAGGGCATCCACAACGCCGTCTTTGTCTGTATCTACGGCACATCCGAAGTCATCCACCTTCACGCCATCCGGGGTGCCGGGGCATTTGTCCGTGGCATCGGGCAGACCGTCTTTGTCAGAATCTGGCGGGCAACCGTTCAGGTCCACCCGCTCGTCGGTTTGGGAATTGGGGCACTTGTCCTTGAAGTCGGGGACCTTGTCCTTGTCCGTGTCCCTCGGACACCCGATGGTGTCCACTTTGGCGATGGAGGGCGTTGCAGTGCACCTGTCCTTGAAATCCGCCACACCATCCTTGTCGGTGTCGATCGGGCAGCCCACGGAGTCCACATTGGCGATCACGGGAGTGCTCGGGCAGCGATCGATCTTGTCGTCCACGCCGTCTTCGTCGCGGTCGCGATGACCGCCAAACCGGTAGGTGATGCCGATCCCTGCCTTCTCCCAGTCGTCGCGCTGCTGGCTGTACCCGGTCCCTGTGGTTTTGCCATCCAGGCGGCTGTACTTGGTCATGTACAGATACGATTCGCCGAAGGCCCATACGGACCAGGACTCACCGATCAACACTTCCAATCCAAGTTCGACCGGCGTGTAAAGGTTCCAGTCCAGGTCATCCAGCGATTTGCTGTCCTTGCGGCCGGCCGATCCGAAGGTGGTGGAAAGGCCAGAGGCGAGGTAGGGCCTGACGGGAGCCTGCCACAGAGTCGGCTGGAGCACCAGGTCCGCGCCGACATTGAAGAACCATTCCGTATGGAACGTCGGAGTGCTCTTGGAATCGCTTTGGATGTTGCCAAAACCTGCCGTTGCGCGGGTTCCGAGCCATTCCAGCGGATGGTAGGCCACAAGCCCTCGGCCGTAAAGGCTGCTGTGATCGCCGAAGGAGCCCATGTAGTGCTGTACGCCGAGTCCAGCTCCCATCCCCACGCTGTTCTCCAATGTCGGAGTGGAGGCAAAGGTGGCTGATGCGAAGAGAGTCGCTATCAGGGCTGCCGATCTTCTTGAACTCATGTGCGCGCTTCCCTCGTTTTGCGGGGACCCGAAATCCCCATTGGTTGTTGATCGATCGTATGGGAACATTGGCAATGCGGTCAATGCGCGTTCTTCCTGATCCAAGCGTCGCGCAAGGATCCATGCAGCCGCTCCTTGAAATCAGCCGGGAGCTCCTCCAGGAGCTCGTCGCCCTTGAATAATTGCACCGTTCGACGTGTCGTGTCCACAACCACGCGACAATTTTCACAGCCCTCCATGTGCCGACGGATTTCCTCGCAGAGTTCGTCGGAAGCCGAACCGTCGACAAAATCGGAGATTCCCGAGAGCAGATCCTTGCATGGTTTCATGAGTGGTGCTCCATGGCAGCGGCCAAACCGCCCAAGCCGGCGGGTTCCAGGTGGTGGTGGACCAGAGCTTCTCCCCCGAAGGCGCGCGTGAGTTCTTCCCGCAGGCGCAATCGGGCGCGCAGAAGTCGGACCTTGGCATTTCCAACGCTGATGCCCAGTTCTTCAGCGGCCTGGGCGGTATCCATTCCGTCCACATCGCGCAGGACAAAGATCGCACGCAGGTTCACGGGGAGTTTCGCCAGGGCTTTGTCCAGGATTTGGCGCAACTCCTCGCGCTCCACTCCGCGTGCCGGGTCTTCCCGCCAATCCACGAGAAGCTCAGGGTGGGCGATCGGGGTGAAATCGTCGTCGGTGGTGAGTTCATCCAGAGACGAAGTCTTTTCCCGTTTGCGCTTGCGCAGGACATCCAGGGCCTTGCGGTTGGCGATTCTGCCGACCCAGGTGCAGAAGCTGGACTCCCCTCGGAAGGTTTCCAGCGACTCCAGGGCTTTGATGAATGCGGACTGGACCACGTTTTCGGTATCTTCCCGCGTTCCCAACAGACGCCACGCGACGGTCCAAACCCGCTTTTCGCATCGTTTCACCAATAGGTCGAACGCATCGAAGTCCCCAGACTTGGCTCGGAGCACCA
This sequence comes from Fibrobacterota bacterium, assembly GCA_016699655.1. GTDB lineage: Bacteria > Fibrobacterota > Fibrobacteria > UBA5070 > UBA5070 > UBA5070. The sequence goes on along the minus strand of CP064986.1, from coordinate 4,552,142 downwards.
ATGCGCTTTCTTCGGCGCGATCCAAGAGTTGTTCGTCGGTCACCTTCGCTAGCGTCATGTATGCAAAACTAGCAGGTGGACGCCTCTTGTCGAGGCGTGAAGGTGGATCTTCCTCGATCCTAGGTGGCGAGCTTGTCGAACTTTTCAGCCAGTTGGGCGGGGGGAAGCAGTCCAACGACCTGGTCCATCACCTTCCCATCCTTGAAAAAGATCATGGTGGGGACGCCGCGGATCCCGAAACGGCTGGCCAACTCGGGCTCCTGGTCCACGTCCACTTTCACGACCTTGACCTTGCCCTGGTAGGAATCGGAGAACTTTTCAAGGACAGGGCCGAGCATCTTGCAAGGGCCGCACCACGGTGCGAAAAAGTCCACCGCCACGGGGGTGGTGGACAGCAGGACTTCGCGGGGGAAGTTGGCGGTATTGGTCTGTGTGGTCGACATGGACAATCCTTCGATGAGTGGTGGTTACCCCACCAAGGACGCATAGCACCGGGGAAAGGTTACAGCGGCGAATCTCGCTATTTTGGTGGGGAGGACCATGGATAGCGCCCACCGAAAGATCGTGCACTTGGACATGGACGCCTTCTATGCGGCCGTGGAGCAGCGCGACAACCCGAGTTTGCGCGGAAGGCCCGTGGTGGTGGGTGGCCCGCCCAATTCCAGGGGTGTGGTCTGCACGGCCAGCTACGAGGCACGAAAGTTCGGGGTCAGAAGCGCTATGCCGTGCTCGCAGGCGGCGCGACTTTGCCCTCAAGCCGTGTTCGTGGCTCCGCGGTTCGATGCCTACAAGGAAGTATCCCGTTCGTTGCACGGGATCTTTTCCGACTACACGGACCGCATCGAGCCGTTGTCGTTGGATGAGGCGTATCTGGATGTCACGGAAAACAAGCGAGCGATGGAGCACGCGACCCCGATCGCCCAGGAGATCCGCACCCGGATCCGGTCCGAACTCCACTTGACAGGATCTGCCGGGGTCAGTTACTGCAAGTTCCTCGCCAAGGTGGCTTCCGACTTGCGCAAACCGGATGGAATGACGGTGATCCGTCCCGATCAGGCCAGAGCGGTGATCGATGGACTTCCCGTGGGAAGTTTCTTCGGGGTGGGGCCGGTCACGGAAAAACGCTTGAGGGAGGTGGGAATCGCCACCGGAGCGGATCTGCACGCCTTTGGCGAGGATGGGCTTTCCAAGATCCTGGGCCGGATGGGATCGTTCTTGTGGAAATTGTCGGATGGCCGGGACGATCGCGAGGTGGAATCGGATCGCGAACGGAAATCGGTGGGTGCCGAAGACACCTTCGCACGCGACGAGACCAACTTCCGGGCGCTGCAGGAATTTCTGCACGGCCTTGCCGCCAAGGTCTCCGAGCGGTTGGTCAGGGCGGGCCTGCAGGGACGCACGATCACCGTGAAAGTCAAGTTCGGGGACTTCCACCAAGTCACGCGATCGCGCACCGTGTTATCTCCCTTGGATGACGCCGAATCCATCGAACAAATCGCCTTGGATTTGCTATCCGATACACAAGCCGGAGAGAGTCCGGTGCGACTGTTGGGTATCCAGGTGTCGCAATTCGGGTTGGACGCGGGGCGAACTCCCGGCATCTGGGAGCAATTGGTCTTGCCTTTGCCAAACGTCTGATTTTACAGGAGGGCCTTGTCCGGCAAGATGCCGGATTCTAGGCTTTGGGACCTTATGAGCAAACCCGCTTCCTCCGGTTTTCGTTGGCTTTGGCTATCCCTTGTCGCAGGGCTCCTTGTGGGCGGCGGATTGGGTTTTGTGGGCTTTTGGATCGATCTGTTGGTGGGCGGTGGTTCACCCGCGGCGCGTTCCGCGGTGGGCGCAGTGCTCTACCTGGGAATCTTGGCCCTCTGGGTGGTGGAAGGCGCGTTGGTGGGGGGCGTTGTGGGCACGGGGCTGGCTGCGTTGGTGCGCTCCCGCCGCGTGCTGGCTGACGCCGATCCCGCTTTGGAACTGGGAAGGCTTCTGCAAGCGAACCTCGCCACGCTCGCGTTGGGAGGTGCCGGGATTTGGGCCATCGCTTTCGTCGCGGCGAAAATTCTGGGCTCGGACGGCGGCTTCGGGGCTTGGCTGTTTGTTTTGATCTGGATGTTACCGGTTGGGCTGCTCTCCCTCTGGTTGCTGGCCATTTCTTCTGGTTGGCAGAAACTTCAAAGGTTCCGGCCCGACGCCGAAGCGGGAGATTGGAAAAAGGGCCTGACTCGCGGGATCTTCGACACCATCCAACAGGTTTTGGTTGGGGTTGTTGCTGCCGCCGTCGTCTCTGTTCTGCTCTCCGGCTTCGCCTGGGCCGTGCTGATGGCGGGCTGGGGAGTCCGCTCTCAGCTCACTGGCGAGGCGCTGTTCGGATTGGTTTCCAGAAACAGCACATGGTGGTGGGCGCTAGTGCTTGGCGCGGTGCTGATCCAGGCAGGCCTGTTCGCCATCCATGTGTGGAACTTGCGCGGGGTGGCCATGTCCGTTCTGATCTCGCGCTTGGCCAATGTGATCATCGACCGACTGCCGGTGGATCGCTTGCCCACCATTCCCCACGCCCCGGAACTTTTCCGAGTTGCCGTCCAAGCGCCTCCTGGCCTTCCGTTGCCGTTGCGTTGGATCTGGCGTCTCCTCTCCGGCAAGCTGGATCCGGTCCTGACCTACTGGGATCTGTGGACCAAGGCTCCCAGCCCTCGCGATGCCCTGAAGAAGCTCTTGGGTGAGCCCGATCCCGGGAATCCTTGGGTGGTGGGTGGATTGCAGTTGACAATTTCCGTCGTGGCTTTCTTCCTGCTCTGAACTCCCGAATGCCCAATCCGCCAAGAATAACAGCATTCCTCCTTGGCCTTTCCGTACTGATCGTATCGCTGGTCGGTTGCGAGTCCAAGCGGTCCAGGCAACCGACGTTGGATCCAGCCGACACGGTGAAATTGGAAGCCGCCAACGCGGAGCCTGCGCAACCTGCCGATACCGTGGCCGTGGAAGCCGCCAGGAAACTGGTGGAATCCCCGCTGCCAGCGGAATCCGTCGATTCGCAACTCGATTCGTCCGCGGAAGAGTACCTCCGCAGGCTGGGAGCCGTCATGCGCCCCATGCGGGACAGCTTGCGGATGGAATTCGATCGCATCCATGGCTTGGCAAATGTTGTCCAGCGCGATTCGGCGATCGCCCAGCTGGAGGAGCGATGGCGGGAATCGGAGGGGGCGGATTTGAGCGGCTTTTTGACGGAATCCGCATTCACTTCCCGCATGTGGGTCGATTCCATCAAATCCGCCGACACCGCCTTCCTTCGCCGGGTGCGTCAAATTTTGGCAAGTGGAGGATTGTTCCTGGCTTACAGCGAAGGCTTCTATTTCGATGTCGATCTGGGTGCTCGCGGCGATCTGATCGCTCCGGTTGCATCCACCGCTTTCGCGGAATTCTTGCGACTGGTTCACCAGGGCAACTCCACGTTGGTGCACAACGACGCGGGAATCGTGGCTCCGTTGGATACGCTTGTGGGCCGCATCCAAGGTTTGGAAGCGTTTGCGCGAGCCTTTCCCGGAACAGATCATGCCGAGCAGGCGGATACGCTGCAGAGCTTCTATCTGCACAGCCTGATCTGTGGAGAACAAAACACGAGGGCGTTTATCAATGACAAGCCAGATAGGGATTTCCTCGCGGCTTGGCGTCATCTTGCTGCCGGGCCGGACGGGCCTTCGCGGCGGCTGATGCGCAACTGGCTCGCGGTCCTCAAATCGGAAAAGGGAAGGCTGACGCCAAGGGCGAAGGCGTGGCTGGAACAGCGGGGATATTCGCCAGAAATCGAAGAGGACGAGGGTATTTGACGTCTCGTCAGGGCCTCCTTCGGCGACTTCGACAAACCGTTCGTGGAAAGGTCCCTGCTGTTGGAATACCGTCACGTGCTGGCCAGGTTGCCCTAAAAGCGATCTGATGGACCGGGAGGCTTTCCTAGATTGGATGCATCCCTCGGCAAAGCATCCAGGCTCGAGGATGTCTTTGTCCATCGGGTACCCGGGGGGAGTCCATGAAACGCTTTGCAATCGTTTGCCTCCTGGGTCTGTCGGTGGGGTGCGATCGCATCGAATCCGGCGGATCCCGGAAAGCTGTGGCGGATTCCGTCATGGTGGAATCCGTGGTCGATTCGATGGAATCGGAACCCAGGCGGGACTCGGCGGCGGTGCATGAGTCTCCTGGCGATGGTAGGGCATTTTTGAAAAGTCTCGAAGAAGCGATGGTTCCGGTGCGGGACACCCTCGTCCTGGAATTCGCCCGGATCAGGCGGTTGCCGAATGTCGCGCAGCGCGATTCGGCGATCCTGGAGTTGAAAGATCGCTGGGGGCGGATCCAGCAAAGCCAACTGCAAAACCTGCTGGACCAATCGGCGTTCACCTCCCGCATGTGGATCGACTCTCTGAAGAGCTCCGATACGGCCTTCAAGCGCAAAGTCCGGCAAATTTTGTGCAGCGGTGGGAAATATCTGGAATACAACGAAGGTTTCACAACCGAAGCCGATTTGGGAGCGCGTCCCGACCTGGTGGATTCCGTCGCCTCGCCCTCGCTGTCCGAGCGACTTCGAAGGGAGCATGAAGAATCGAAGACCGGAGTCTACAACGATGCGGGGATCATCGTTCCCCTGGACACCTTGGTGGGTCGCATCCAAGGATGGGAGGCCTTCGCGCGCAAATTTCCCGGGACACCCTCGGCCGCTTGGGCGGAATCCGTCCGGAAAGGGTATTTGTACAGCCTCCTTTGCGGAGCGACCAACACCAGCGCCTTCGACAACGGAGTGCCGGGGGAGGAGTTCGTGAGGGCATGGAACCGCTTGGCGGCCGGTCCGGACGGCGCCTCGCGTTCCCTGGTGAGGGAGTGGCTGAAAATCCTCGAGGCGGAAAATGGTCGCCTCACGCCAAAGGCCAGGAAATGGCTGGGCGAACGGGGCTTCGATCCCGTCGACATGATCTCCGAAGGAGCCTGAGGCCGTCCAGGCCCGGTTAGGCGGTTGTGGTCCGGTCTTCCAGGTAGGCGCCGATCCCCAGTTCCAGCAGTTCCCGGCTGGGCCGGCAATCGGTGGACAGGATGTCACCGGTGCGATTTTTGGCCACCGAAGTGCAGCCGCCGCCGCATGCCAAGGCTTGAGGGCAGCTGCGGCACTCGCTCATGGAGGCGGTGTCCCGCTCCTGCCATGCCCCCACCACCTCGCGATCCAACCGGGCCTGAGGCCAGAAGGTGCCGAGCTCCTCGCCGGGCTTGCCCACCGTGGCGGTGCATGCGAAGATTCGGCCTTGGTAATCGAAAGCCCATTCCGTCTTGGTTCCCGTGCAGGCATCGAACAACGGCTTGGGAAGTTCGCCGTGCTCCCAGAGGAACTTGGAGACGGAAAATGCCGGGCGGTGGTATTCCAGGAATTGCGGGTGTTCCAAGGCGAGCCGCTGCAGGTCTTCCGCCAACTCCACCCGTGAGTAGAGGGCGCCCTTGCCTCCCGCAGCATGGCAGGAATGCAGCTCGTAGTTGCGACCCAGTTGGGTCTTGAAACGCGGGTTCGCTGTCCAGGCGCGCTCCTTGGCGATCCGGGCCAATTCCGGAAGTAGAGACAAATTCTGGCGATCCACCACCGACCGCAGGTTCACGGTGAACCCCGCCGCCAGGGCGGCGTCGATGCCCTCTGCGATGCGCTGGAAGGTGGGTTTGCCGCCTGCCAGGAATCGGCGGACGTCGTGGCTCTCGGGTGGGCCGTCCAAGGTGATCTGGATCTCGCGGATCTTCGCCAGCTTCAGGATGTCCAGGTAATCCAGCAGGGTGTGGCCGTTGGAAACCACCGCCACCTCGAGGTTCGCAAGGGCGGCCCGCGTCAGCAGCGATGCGATTTTTTCCCTGGCGGCCTCGCCAGGCAGCAACGGTTCCCCGCCGAACAGGGTGAGGTATTTGCGGCGGCCCGCGAATTCCTTGGCGATGTGGGCGAAGAACGTGTCCAGGATTTCGTCGGTCAGGGCGGCGGGCTTGGCGTTGTAGTCGTCCTGGAAGCAGTAGTCGCAACGGAAATTGCAACCGTACCAAGGCACGAAGAAGATCTGGACTTCGTCATTTTCACGCGCATCCAAAAAGTCCAGGTAGGCGGCCTTCCAGCGACGTTCTTCCTCGGCGGGCTCCACCCAATAGCCCTTGATCGCCCATTCGGCGGGATCTTCCGGTGGGATCTCGGAGAACAAGGGCGCAGCGGATGCCTCATCGAGGAGGTCGGCATTCCCGGACAGCAAATTGATGACAAACGGTGTGCCTGCCGGTTTGGTGCGCCCCACGATGTTGTGCTTGGACCATTGCATGGATTCTCTCCCGATGACATAAACAGCGTTGATTCCCATTTGGGATCGCGATGGATCGTAGGAAAACAAGAAGGGGCGATTCAAGAATCGCCCCTGGACGATGTTCCGGCCGAAGCCGAATTGACGAGCGTCCGACCGCGGCGCTAGCCGCGGGGCGATCTATTCAATCGTGGCAGCCAGCGACAATGGTTGACACCTTCGCGCAGCATTGTGCCACGGGTGCGCAACAGTCTTTCTTACGGATCAGGGTCTTCATTCATCCTCCTTGTGGGTTTGGTTGGTGGGAGATGGATCAACGGCCGCAGCAGAGGCGGACGTCGCGTTTCCACCCTTGCAGGGTGAAGCTCGAGACTTCGATCTGGCCCTTCGCGTAGGGAGCCGATTCTTCCAGGACCTTCACGTCCTCGAAGCCTGCTCTCGCCACGGTGCCAAGATAGGTCATGCGGGTATCGGCGCCCGCCCAGCATTCGGCTACCGCCTCGGGGTCGTGACGGAATTCGTCGGGAACAGGTTCGCTGGAGTAGATGTCGGAAACCACGAACCGGCCACCGGGCTTGAGGATCCGGAAAATCTCGCTCCAGACCTTCGCCTTGTTGGCGGCATGGTTCAAGACGCAGTTGGAGATCACCAGATCGACGCTGCTGGAGGGAATGGGGAGGGACTCGAGTTCGGCTTGCTCGAACTGGACGTTGGCCACGCCAAGCTTCTTGGCGGTAGAGCGGGCCTTTTCGAGCATGCCGTCGGAAATATCGATTCCCCAGACGAATCCCTTCGCTCCGACCGCCTCCGCAAGCCGGATGGCGTCGGTGCCCCGGCCAGATCCCAGGTCCACGCAGGTTTCGCCAAGCCTCGCATTGGCTTTCTCGGAGGCTCCGCCGCAGGAAAGGCAGCATGCGCTTTCTGCCAAACCGGAGTACCGCTGGGCGATCTGGTCGAGAGCTTGGGTGGAGAGTGGGGCAACCTGGATGTCGCTCATGCGGTTTGGGCTCCTGGGCGGTGAAGATGGGAGGGTTGGATGGCTGGACGGCCGTCAAAGCTTAAAGGTTACAGTTTTCTGCCGTCGGGACGATTTCCTTTTGCAGGGTCTATAGGGCCTGCTGGATTTCCAGGGGGTGGTTCTACAGAAAAACCTGTCAAGAATCATAAGTCGCCGTATTTGCGGGACTTAGGTGGGCGACCAAAAGGCGATTGGAAAATCCACAGTATCTTTTGGCACTGCGTTACCCGCACACTGCCCTTTCGTTCCAATCCGCTACCGCATTGAGGTTTCCTGTGAACAGGCTTCGTCGGACTGTGCAATCGATTCTGTTTGGATTGATCTCGTGTTCTTTTGGATGGAATCCGGTGGTGAACACCACTGGCTCCCTTTCGGGGCTCGCAAAACTCCATGTGGAGGCACGTCAGCTGACCGGAAGCCCAACCTACCCGGTCATCGTGCTGGCTGGGGCGGCAAGACCAGCCGCGGCACCCTTTCTGAGCGCCAAGCCGGGACGCTGGACCTGCAATTCCGGCGTCAATTCCTGGGTCTGCCAAAGGGATCTGCCGGTAGGGACGGTTCCGAACGACACCCTGGATCTGCAATGGTCGATTCCTTCCGGAATCCTGAAGATCGACAGCATTCGCTCGACCTCCGGTGGTTGGATCGCCTATCTGGGTTCCAGCACAACGCTCGCTTCCACTGCCGCCCGCGACTTTTCCGTTCTTGCGACAAATCATGTCAAACTGGGGGATCGGGTGCAGATCGGGGCTGGACCGATCGGGGCCGGAGCTTCCTTCGAATCCGGATCCAACGACACCATCGGAGATCTGCTGGTCAAGAGCAATGTCACCCTGCGCGACAATGCGCTCGTGCGAGGGCATCTGACCTACGGCGGCTCGATCACGATCAGCTCCACGGCGAAAATCTTGGCGGGCACGGATCATGTCAGCCCGGTATTGCCGTCCATCGCGGCGGTGACCTGCACGCCCGGCGCCAACGATGTGACCCTCAATACAGGGAGGCTCTCGCTTGCCCCGGGTGCCTACCGGAACCTCACTGTCAACGCCGGAGCCGAACTGGTCTTGTCGGGTGGCCTGTATCAATTCAATTCGGTCACGTTCCAGGCCAACGCCATCGTGACCTTGAATCCAGCATCCACCCCGATCGACGTACGGGCCTCGGCCCAGATGGGGTTCGGAGACGGGATGGTCGTCCGACCTGCCGCCAGCGCGGAACCGGAAATGGTTCGGTGGTCCTATACCGGGACGGGCACCCTGCGCGTCGGAAATGGTGTGACGCATTTTGGCTGGCTCCGCGCAAGGGTTGGATCGATCCAGTTGGGCAGCCGATCGAAGGTCTTGGGCGGTGTCCACGCGTCGAATGTGCAGATGGATCCGGATTGCCATGGGGTCCTCAAGGGAATCGCCAATTCCGCTCCCAGCATAGGCGGCACACCAAAGGATACAGTCACGGTGGGCAAAACCTGGCAGTTCGCACCGACGGCGGTGGATTCCGAAGGCGAGGCCTTGACCTGGAGCTTGGCGAAGGCACCGACGGGAGCCGTCATCAATCCCGCAACCGGTGCCATTTCGTGGGTCGCCGATTCGGTGCGGATCGCCCCCTTCGAGCTGAAGGTTTGCGACGCATCCGCCGCTTGTACGGAACTGTTGTGGCTGGTGCGGACCACCAAGGCCAACAGCGCGCCCGTGTTCACACCCGCCACGGTGACACTTTCTGGCACAGAAGGCGAAGCCTGGAGCTATGCCTCGGTGGCCTCCGACCCGGATGGGGATCCGCTGGTCTGGTCGGTGGTGGGGACGCTTCCCGCTGGGATGTCCTTCAATGCGAATACGCATGCGTTGAGCTGGACACCCACCTTCACGCAGGCGGGAAGCTACAGCGTCAACCTGAAGGTGAAAGCCGGAACGGATAGCGCCATCCAGACGATCAACCTGGCGATCGCCAATCAGAATCAGCTTCCCGTGATTTCCTCGCAGGCGTCCGCATCGGCGAAGGAGGGCGTGCCCTACAGCTATGCGCTGGTGGTGACGGATCCTGACAACGACGCGTTGACGTTCCAGGTTGGAGAAATGCCCTCCGGAATGGTCTTCGACGTCGTGACGCGGACGTTCACTTGGACACCATCCTTCGCGCAAGCCGGAATCGTGAATGCTTCCGTGGAAGTCAACGATGGCATGGCTTCGGTGAGCCAGACCTGGACGATCGGGGTTCTCGACTCCAATCGAGCACCGGTGATTTCCTCGAGCGCACCCACGACTGCCAAGGAGGGGATTGCCTATTCCTACACGATGGTTGCCGAGGACCCGGATGGCACCCCAATCCAGATCGCCGGTTATTCCCTGGCCCCAGGGATGATGTTCGATCCCGCCACGCGGAGACTGGATTGGGAGCCGGTGGTGGGGCAGGCAGGAACCTACCCGGTGTTCATTTCCATCACGGATGGAATGAACGTCGTGAGCCAGGCATGGACGGTGACGGTCTCGCCGAATCTCCCGCCCCAATTCCAATCCAATGCTCCGACCGAAACCAAGGAAGGGGTGGCCTTCCGGTACGAACTGTCCGCGGTTGATCCCGATGGCGACGCCTTGGTGTTCTCCGCTGGTCAGATGGCCCCAGGGATGACCTTTGATGCGACCTCCAAGGCTTTGATTTGGCAGCCTGATTTCACCCAAGCCGGAATCTATCCTGTGAGCGTCTTGGTCAACGACGGGTACCACGCTCCGGTTGAACAATCCTGGATGCTCATGGTGCTCGATTCCAATCGCGCGCCCGAGATCCGCTCCCAGCCAGCACTGACCGCCAAACAGGGCGCGCCGTACAGCTACACCATGGATGTGTTCGACGCCGATGGCGACCCGATCCATTTCTACAGCATGAATCTGGCTCCGGGCATGGTGTTCGATGACGCTGCGCGTCGATTCGACTGGATTCCTTGGCAGGTCCCTCCTTTCGGTGTGTATCCAATTTCTGTCACGGTCACCGATGGGATCCATTCTGTGGTTCACGAGTGGACCATCACGGTTTCTCCGAACCTCCCGCCGGTCTTTGTCTCCGAGGCTCCCGCCGCGATCCAAGAAGGGGTTCCTTTCCAGCACCAGGTCCTCGCCTCCGATCCGGAGGGCGATGCATTGACGTATGGTTGGGTGGAGCTGGCTCCGGGCATGACCTTCGACGCAGCCACCCATTCCCTGGTTTGGACGCCGGGCTTCCTTCAGGCTGGAACCTATCCGGTGTGCGTGATGGTCCACGACGGAATCAATCCGCCTGTCGAACAGCGGTGGACTTTGCAGGTGATGAATTTCAACCTTCCACCGGTGGTTTCGGTCCTTGCGCCAGCCTCCGCAACGGTGGGAAATAACTACGAGGCTACCGTGGAAGTTTCGGATCCGGATGGAGAACCGGTCCATGCCGTCCTGGAAATGGCGCCGCAGGGCATGCAGTACGACCCAGCTCGTTCTCTGATCTGGTGAACTCCCAGTCCGGCGCAGGTGGGGCGGCACGACGTTCGCATTCGCGTCACCGATCCTTCTGGTGAGTACGTGGTGAAGCAGTTCTCCATCGAGGTGGTTGCTTCGATCGCTTCCCCGACAGCTCTTGTTGCGCTGGGAGGCAACAACAAGGTCTACCTGAATTGGTTGCCGGTATCGACCGCCGGAGTCGACTACGCCATCTATCGCTCCGAATCCAGCTCTGGGCCCTTTGTCAAGATCGGCAATTCGGTGGGAGCGGTGGAGTTCGCCGACCTCAATCTACCGGCCGGTGCCACCTACTTCTACCAGGTTCGCTCCGAGATCTCTGGGCAGGTTTCCAGCGAGCCCACCAATACAGCCCAGGGTATAGTGTCCAGCGGCTTGCGTTCCGCTCCAACGGGATTCACGGCAATTCCTGGCAACAACCAGGTGGAACTGCGCTGGACTTGGTTCTACTCGGGCGGTCGCACGGGGTACGAGATCTATCGCTATTCCGGAAGCGACGTCTGGCCATCCAAGGTCGGGTCCGTCTCCGGCATGGCGAGCAGTTTCACGGATGCGACGGTGGTGAATGGTCAAGTGTACCGGTACTTCCTGATCGATATCGACCAGTCGCTAACGGGTGCTGGGTATTCCAGCCCCACAAGTATTCTGCAGGTGACGCCTCACCCGTAGGGTGGTCACCCTTTTTATCGGCTGCGCCGGGCATATCCCCGGGGCGGCCCGGGTGCCGTTTCTTCCGGCTGGCGCCGGAGCTTTGGTCGGCTGCGCCGGGCTATCCCCGGGGCGGCCCGGGGGCCGTTTCCTGGGTGCGTCGGCACCCAGACCGCGACCAAGGGGACGAGCGCGCGTCCCCTTGGAACCCGCGCGCCGGGGGGCTCTAGTTGGAACGGCCATCCCAATTCGGCCAGGTCAACGTAGGGACGCAACATTTTGCGTCCCAGCAAAGGGCGTCAGGGACGCGATCGATATCGCCGAATCCATTGGCCGTTCCATTTTTCGAGCCCCCCGGTCCCCCTTGGTTTGGTTGGGTTGCCAGTTTTTGTTGTTGCGTAGTTGTAGCCCGATCCTTACGATCGGCAATTGATTGCCGGTTCTACGCCCGGCGCCGTATTGTCTGATGGAAGGCGGAAGCTCTGATCGCGAATCCACACACTTGACAGTCCTTAAGCTTTGATGCGATCTCTCGAAAAGTTGTTTTGCTCTTGTGGATTCTTGAGTTGATTTGTTTATGCAGGTATTGCAGCTCAGAGTGGAAGCCATGCTAGTGTTTCGGGAATGAGGAGGATGAATGGATGATGTAGCGAAATTGGCGGCCTCCCTTAAAAATCAATTGGAGGGGGTTTGGGAGTCTCATTTTAGGGAAGGGAATGGGGCGGTTTTTTTGGGTTTGACCCAGAATTACTCTTCAGTCAATGCTATGAAAATTATCGAATTGCATGGGTTGTACGGTGGGGGCGTGAAAGTTCGCTTTATGGTTGCTCCAAATCTGGATGATGAATACATGCAGCAAATGGCAAAGTATGGACAAAAATTGCCGCAGGCTCTTTTTGCAGTCTCGCTTTCAGAGGTCGCAGGGAATCGAGGTGTGTATCGAAGTCGCGTGGGCATGCTGAATTTTCTGTTCAAAGAATCCTATGTCGATGCGATTCAAGACGTCATTAAGAATTTTTGGTGGTTTCGTCAATATGATACGATGGAGAAAATGTTTGACGTTTTCAAGAATGACTGTGAAGGATATCGTAGGGGAGGCGTGTACTAACTAGGTATTGATATATTCGCATTAAATGCTATATTTCCTGATATGAACAATCAAACAGAAGAGCAATCCGAAGGCTTTCTGAAAGTCAAGGCGATGATCCGGATGGTTCATCGAGCTATTGTAACTGAACCTAAACGATCTCGCATGGAAATTTATGAAGAAATTGGCCAAATTTACGACCTCGGCTCCAGTCTTGTAAGGCTCCGTTATTCAGCCTGGCTAAAAAATGGCGATAAATGCTTGGTGCCCAAGATCAAAGGCCGGAAAAAGGGGATGGCAAATTCCTTTCGGATGAGCGTGAATCTGAGGTTCGTAAGCTAATTACTGATAGCACCCCAGACCAGATGAAAATGCCGTTTGCACTTTGGAACCGTCAAGCCGTTCAAGAATTGATCTACTCTCGATATGGAATTTCTCTAGTCATCACAGCTGTTGGCAAATATCTGAAAAAGTGGGCTTCACCGTTCAAGTCCCCACCATCAAGAAACCAGGCCAGCGGCCACCCGAAGTCAAGGCATGGCTTGAGAAGGAATACCCGGAGATCCAAGCCCAAGCCATGCAGGAGGACGCGGGGATTTGGTGGGGGACGAGACTGCTGTCCAGAACTCTCCGAACCAACTTCGCGGCTACTCACCTCGTGGCAAGACTCCTTCTGTTACAGGTCCGCGCAAGCGCGTCCATATTCACATGGTATCGGCGGTTAGCAACCAAGGCGCGATACGTTTCAAATTGTATTCCGAGGCAATTAACGTCGAGCGATTCAAGGATTTCTTGATGAAAATGATAGCGGACGCCAAGGGGCGCAAAATTATTCTTATCCTCGATAACCTGCGCGTTCATCATGCAAAAGATCTGCAGCCTTGGCTCCTAGAGAATAAGCATCTCATTGAATTGAGATTTCTTCCGGCTTATTCGCCTGAAATGAACCCAGATGAGTATTTGAACCGGGATATGAAATCTAGGCTTTCGAACAAGCCGATGACATCAAGCGCAGAGGTCCTAGAGAGCAGGGTATTAGGCTACATGGATTACCTGGAAAAGGAAAAAGAATTGGTCCAATCATTTTTCTCTTACAGCCAAGTCAAGTATGCTGCATGATGCCAAATTTACGATACCGGGTTAGTATGTTCGAGCTCTTGAGCGATGGTTTGGACGTGAATTAGATTTTCTTCCCGAGCGATGAGGAAAAATGTTTTGACGCATAAATCCAGCTAGACTTAGAAATTGAATCAAGTGGCAATTTTCAGGATACGTCTGAGTTCAAGGTGGGGTAGAGTTGAATCCACGGCTTTTTGTGCCAAGATCTGAATTCAAAATCCGCTCCTTCGAAGCGCTGTTGCCCCCTGAACTGGCAAAGGTGGATGTCTATTGGTTTGACTCTTGCCCAACCATCGTTCGATTGTTCGATCAAGATTGGGACTCGGAAGAAAACCTGGTGATGGAATCTCAAATTCTCGGGGAGGGAGTTGGGTTCTGCGGTTGGCCAAGATCCTTTGTGGAAAAATATGATCAGGAAGCAGAGTACTAACTAGGTATTGATATATTCGCATTAAATGCTATATTTCCTGATATGAACAATCAAACAGAAGAGCAATCCGAAGGCTTTCTGAAAGTCAAGGCGATGATCCGGATGGTTCATCGAGCTATTGTAACTGAACCTAAACGATCTCGCATGGAAATTTATGAAGAAATTGGCCAAATTTACGACCTCGGCTCCAGTCTTGTAAGGCTCCGTTATTCAGCCTGGCTAAAAAATGGCGATAAATGCTTGGTGCCCAAGATCAAAGGCCGGAAAAAAGGGGATGGCAAATTCCTTTCGGATGAGCGTGAATCTGAGGTTCGTAAGCTAATTACTGATAGCACCCCAGACCAGATGAAAATGCCGTTTGCACTTTGGAACCGTCAAGCCGTTCAAGAATTGATCTACTCTCGATATGGAATTTCTCTAGTCATCACAGCTGTTGGCAAATATCTGAAAAAGTGGGGCTTCACCGTTCAAGTCCCCACCATCAAGAAACCAGGCCAGCGGCCACCCGAAGTCAAGGCATGGCTTGAGAAGGAATACCCGGAGATCCAAGCCCAAGCCATGCAGGAGGACGCGGGGATTTGGTGGGGACGAGACTGCTGTCCAGAACTCTCCGAACCAACTTCGCGGCTACTCACCTCGTGGCAAGACTCCTTCTGTTACAGGTCCGCGCAAGCGCGTCCATATTCACATGGTATCGGCGGTTAGCAACCAAGGCGCGATACGTTTCAAATTGTATTCCGAGGCAATTAACGTCGAGCGATTCAAGGATTTCTTGATGAAAATGATAGCGGACGCCAAGGGGCGCAAAATTATTCTTATCCTCGATAACCTGCGCGTTCATCATGCAAAAGATCTGCAGCCTTGGCTCCTAGAGAATAAGCATCTCATTGAATTGAGATTTCTTCCGGCTTATTCGCCTGAAATGAACCCAGATGAGTATTTGAACCGGGATATGAAATCTAGGCTTTCGAACAAGCCGATGACATCAAGCGCAGAGGTCCTAGAGAGCAGGGTATTAGGCTACATGGATTACCTGGAAAAGGAAAAAGAATTGGTCCAATCATTTTTCTCTTACAGCCAAGTCAAGTATGCTGCATGATGCCAAATTTACGATACCGGGTTAGTATTGGAGTATTTATGCGATGCCGACCCGATTCCATCCATCTGGATTTCCTGAAATCTCCATGGAATCTCCACGCCTTACTGGAGAAATGTGGCATTCCCCGCGAAGGTACTTGGAGACCTTTCGATGGATGCTCTGGTGCGAAGATTCTTCGGATTGGCTGCAGTTCTTTGCAAGTCAAGACCTCCCGAGAGAATTTTACGAGCATGTGACAGCATCTTGGCCGGAAAGTAGGCTGGAGTCGGTTTGATGTGCATCGCCCTTTGACAGTAGTTGTTTACAGATAATCGTAGGTCGTGGAAAGCGAGGACCTGTTGTCGGCGGATATTTGGATGTTTTTGGAGCGCAGAAAGATCGGTGAAGACTTATGGATCATGGTTGGTGATTCTGAATTGGTGTTTCCTAGAGACTATTATGCGTTTAGTTGTTTTTTAGGGAAGATTTATGCGCTGGATGCGATTGCTGGATTTATTGCTCCGAGAGGAATTCCAGAGGATTTGAGCCTTGAGGTGTTAAGCCGTCATTTTTTCAAGATCTCCGATAAGACTCAATACTCCTTTCCAGAAGGAGTCTGTGTGTCTGTGTCTCGACAAGATGCTGATTTGGAGCTGAAAAATGGGAAGTACAAAGAGTTGAGAGGACACCTTGTCGGTGGAGGGTGCGATTACACTTGGCTCACTTGTGAGGAATTGCAAGATCTTTTGGTGTATTGCCAGTCGCCTCACTTTGATCAAGCCCCCATAAGGCAAGTTCTCGAAGAAATGCGGAAATGGACTGCGCAAGACTACCTCACCAGACTATTTATCGAGATTCGATGATGGTATGATCAGAAAGGAACGCGGCTGAGAAAGCAAATTTCGAAAGTTGTCCGCAAACGAGTCCGGGAATTTTGGCTGGACTGGATTCGATCTTTGATTTGGTTCAGCAGGAGCACGCTATGTTAATCAAGATCTCAGTTTTAGCTTTTTCTGTTTTGTTGGTCCTTGGTGTGAGTCTTCCCGACGAAGACAAACCCATTCTATTTGCTCTTGCCTCTTCGTTGTTTGGTATATGGGTTTTTGTTGGGGTTATAGAGGCCTTTATTGCGGTCTCTTCTGTTTTTGGTAAGCGCCGGAGTGGTGTCCGTAAATTCCTTGATCGACGGGTATATCGTTGATGCCTAGATGACATTCTGATTGCTCTGAATCCGACCCCTAATGCCCGGCTTCGACCGTGCCGCGTGCTTCGCGGTCACGGTCGAAGGCGACTATTAGGGGGAGGATGGGATCAAACTGAAGGGAGAGTAGTAGACAAAAACTGGCAGGGGGGGACCGGGGGGCAAGCTTAGTGGAACGGCCAAATGAACCCGGGATATCGATCACCTCCCTGAAGCCATCGCCGAGAGATCAGACCTCCATCTAAACCACAGCCTTGGCGCATGTGGCATTGGCCGTTCCAGGGCGCGGCCCCCCGGCGCGGGAGTCCAGAGGGACAGCGCCCGTCCCTCTGGCCGGGGTCACGGGTCCCGGCGGACCCGTGAATACGGCACCCGGACGCCCGGGAAAGCCCGACGCAGTCGAAATCAGCCCGGCGCAGCTCCCGCCAACTACCCGTGCTACGAGCGCGACATGCCAGCCCTTGATCGCCATGCGCTGTGGCGAGTGCCACACCTACAACGCCGAAACCCTCCTTCACACCTACGATCGCGCCAAGTCGCAGTCGTACGCCATCTACCGCGACGCGATGGCCGGCAACATGCGCATGGCCAAGCGCCTGCCCACCGAGGAGGCATCGGTCTTCAAGGCCTGGCACGAAAAGGCGCCCCGCGCTGCGTGGAGGCGCCGCCGAAAACCCGTAAGGCCGGCGTTCTAGGGGCGGCACCCAAAGCAACCGTTCGAACCGCGGTCGAACGCGCCATTAGAGGGAGGTTGGGATCAAGTTGAAGAGAGCGTAGCAGACAAAAACCGGCAGGGGGGACCGGGGGGCAAGCTTAGTGGAAGGGCCAAATGAACCCGAGATATCGATCGCGACCCTGAAGCCATCGCCAAGAGATCAGACCTCCACCTAAACCACAGCCCTGGCGCATGTGGCATTGGCCGTTCCAGGGCGCGGCCCCCCGGCGCGGGAGTCCAGAGGGACAGCGCCCGTCCCTCTGGCCGGGGTCACGGGTGCGCCAGGCCAAGGCGCGAATATCCAGTCGGTGGAAATCCGACGCGGGCGGGTTGGCACCCTGTCCACAACCGAGTCTTTGCGCCCGATCGCGCCGGTGACGGCAGGGTGAAGCGTAAGACAGGGAGATCATAGGCCGTAACGCGAAAGGATGTGAACCGATAGAGCTTCGAGAAACCACGCGGGTGTCGACCGGATCAGTCCCCGGGAAGACCCTGGCCTGTGCGACGAATGGATTCAATCTGCCACGCCAGTCGCATGGAGACCCGCCGGAGTCCGAGAGGACGGCATGTGATCAAATGGATGTTCGACGCAACCTGGGAGATCTCGCGTTTTCCGTGCCTGGTAAGGGTGGCGGTATCCGAGGAAAGGCCGAAAGGTCCGGTACATGGGAGACGAAGCGCGAGAAGTCGGAGCCGATCGTAGTACCGGGGAAGCGGGGTAATTCCCGTGGAGGGAAGGGTCGGCAGGAGTCAAGATGCAAGAGGAGATCATGAACCATACACAGAGATGGAGGCTACATGTCCACGAACCTTGAGCAGATCGCTGAGATGTCGAGACAAGATCCGCGCATGCGATTCACGTCGCTGGCGCACTACCTGACCCCGCAGATGTTGCGGAGCTCGTACGAGCAATTGAACCGCAAAGGAGCACCCGGCGTCGACGGTGTGACGATGGAGGAGTTTAGACAAAATTTGGACGAGAACATCGAAGCGCTGTGGCTGGAGCTACGGAGCGGGAAGTATCGAGCGATGAGTGTTCGCCGTGCCTGGATACCCAAAGATGGAGGCAAGCTCCGTCCCCTTGGGATTCCGAGCGTTCGCGATCGGGTGGTGCAGAAGGCGTTGCATACGATCCTGTCGATGGTGTTCGAACCGTGCTTCCTGGAAGTATCCTACGGATACCGTCCAGGCTTATCGGCCCACGACGCCTTGGATCGTTTGGGGAAGTTGGTGAATCGAAGCGGCACGTGCATGATCGTGGATGCGGACATTGAAGGTTTCTTCGATGCGGTCAACCACGAATGGCTTCGGAAATTTCTGGAAGATCGGGTGACCGATCGGACGATCCTGCGCCTTGTGGGGAAGTTTCTGAATGCCGGTGTGATGGATAACGGGGTCCATGTGGCGACGGAAGACGGAGTGCCGCAAGGCGGTCCATTGTCTCCGCTGTTGGCCAACATCTATCTGCACTACGTGCTGGATCTATGGTTTGATCGTAGAGTCCGGAAGGCTTGTGAAGACGAGTGCTTTCTGGTGCGCTACGCTGACGATTTCGTGGCCGGGTTCGCCCATCGAGGCGATGCCGAGAGCTTTCTGGTGGAGCTGAGCCAGCGACTCTCGGACTTCGGCCTGAAATTGTCTGAAGCGAAGACGAAGCTTGTGGACTTTGGCCCCAGATCTCCCCGCAACGGGGAAGGTCCAGGGCCGTCGGACAAGCCACGGACATTCGACTTTCTGGGATTCACGCATTACATGCGACGCCGTCCCAAGACGGGGAAGCTGAAGTGCGAGGTGAAGCCCAGCGGGAAACGGCGCAACCGCTTTCTGCTGAAGGTGAAGGAGTTTCTGACGGAGGAGCGAGACACCTCATTGCGGTGGCAGTCGAAGCGGCTGTCGGTACGTCTAAGAGGGTGGTATCAGTATTTCGGCCGTCGGCATTGCCTCTCCAGTCTGAAGCAGGTGAAGTGGCACGTCGAGCGCATTTGGATCAGCGTTCTGCGCCGCCGTAGCGACCGGCACCACCTTTATTGGTGGCGCGTGAAGAATACCCGATGGTTTACGAGTCTACCCGAGCCGCGCTTGAGCTGATCTCGACGACGGAGACTCCTGGGAGCCGGATGCCTTAATTGGGCACGTCCGGTTCTGCGAGGGGGCCCCGCCCGAAAGGGTGGGGTCCTACCTCACCGGGGGCAAGCTTAGTGGAACGGCCAAATGAACCCGGGATATCGATCACCTCCCTGAAGCCATCGCCGAGAGATCAGACCTCCATCTAAACCACAGCCTTGGCGCATGTGGCATTGGCCGTTCCAGGGCGCGGCCCCCCGGCGCGGGAGTCCAGAGGGACAGCGCCCGTCCCTCTGGCCGGGGTCACGGGTCCCGGCGGACCCGTGAATACGGCACCCGGACGCCCGGGAAAGCCCGACGCAGTCGAAATCAGCCCGGCGCAGCTCCCGCCAACTACCCGTGCTACGAGCGCGACATGCCAGCCCTTGATCGCCATGCGCTGTGGCGAGTGCCACACCTACAACGCCGAAACCCTCCTTCACACCTACGATCGCGCCAAGTCGCAGTCGTACGCCATCTACCGCGACGCGATGGCCGGCAACATGCGCATGGCCAAGCGCCTGCCCACCGAGGAGGCATCGGTCTTCAAGGCCTGGCACGAAAAAGGCGCCCCGCGCTGCGTGGAGGCGCCGCCGAAAAACCCGTAAGGCCGGCGTTCTAGGGGCGGCACCCAAAGCAACCGTTCGAACCGCGGTCGAACGCGCCATTAGAGGGAGGTTGGGATCAAGTTGAAGAGAGCGTAGCAGACAAAAACCGGCAGGGGGGACCGGGGGCAAGCTTAGTGGAAGGGCCAAATGAACCCGAGATATCGATCGCGACCCTGAAGCCATCGCCAAGAGATCAGACCTCCACCTAAACCACAGCCCTGGCGCATGTGGCATTGGCCGTTCCAGGGCGCGGCCCCCCGGCGCGGGAGTCCAGAGGGACAGCGCCCGTCCCTCTGGCCGGGGTCACGGGTCCCGGCGGACCCGTGCAAAGCCGGACACGCAGTGTCGAAGCCCGACGCAGTCGAAACCAGCCCGGCGCAGCCGAAAACAAACCAAGGCGCCAGCCGCTTCCCCTCGGTTGCTACACTTCCCTCCATGCCCCCAAGAATCCTAGGCCTGACCTGCCTTTGCGCCAGCTTGAGCCTCGCCGCGCCTGACACCACCGCCGTCCATGAATTCGCCGGGATCTATCCCGCGCCTTCGTCGTGGTTGGCCACCAAGATCGCCCGTCGCGAGTCCGGATACCCGGCCCGTGACGTGTACGCCGCCATGGTCGATGTCCAGCCTGTGCTGCACACGCGATTGTGGGGTGGCCCGTCGGGAGGGTACGTGCAGTTCCAGGCCCCCACCGGCGTGTACCTGAACAAGGATGGTTCCCAGCTGGATTGGGCGGGGGAATCGCGTCTGCAGCTGGAGATCGGGCCACCCACCGGTTGGTGGATGTCCGGAGGTCCCAGCTTGGGCTTCATCCATTTCTCGCGCGATTGGTTGGCCGGCAAGGACGGTAGCCGCACCGCGTTGTTGTATGGTGGAGCCGCTCGCTGGGCCGTTTGGGGTCTGGACGAAGGCTTCGTGGAACTGCGAGGGGGGCGCTCCTTGGCGGGTTACCGCATCGGGCGGTTCTCGTGCGGCATGCGATGGTTCTTCAGTCGGCACGTGGGGCTGCAGATCCATGGTGACAATTTCTGGATCCTGGGGGAAGGAGCTTCCGGGAAGCAATCCGGGACCTTCGCGGGATTGGAGTTCCGGCTATGATCGCCTTGCTTCTCGCTTTGGGGTTGTCCACAGCAGCCTCCGACACACTCCCTTCCGTTTCGGTGGATTCGATCGCCAAGCCTTCGAAGATGTCCCCTGAATTGTCCGGCTTCCACGGCTGGGTGGCCATCGGCGGATTTCCGTATTACGGCTACGATCCGGGTGTGGAGGGCGGCTGGATCGGGCGGGTGGATCTGTCCTTGCGGAAGGATCGCTGGCTGGCACAGGCCGATGTACAGATTTTGACAGACGACGAGACTTCCCCCGTGGGGGCATCGACGATCGTGCAAGCCGGTTGGCTTCCGGTCCGGATGCGGAATCTCCCGGATCTCTGGTTCACCGCCGGCGTGTGGTCGTCTTCCGCGATCGAAGCGGAAGTCCAAGGCAACCGCGACCGGCTGGGTCCCACGGTGGGCTTCCAGACAATTTTGCCCCTGGTGGGCATGGACCACGGCGAGGTCAGATTCTCCATGGCCTACAGCCCGCTGGAAGGCGCTCTCTACAAGGCGATGGACGTGGGCTGGGATGTGGGGCCGGTGGGCCTGCGCGCCGGTGGAACGGGCTTGCGTACCGCGTACGGCCGGCTGTATTCGGCCTTCAACTTCGAGGTCTGCAAGCGCTGGTGATGGGGCGATCGAGGGAGGGAGATCTCCGTCTCTCTTCTATGAGATCGAAAATAATCATCGTAAAACGATAAATAATGCTTGTTTAGCGATGTTTGTGGTCGTATTCTTGGAGAAGAACCACTTCAAGGAACCCTCCATGCGTTACTTCGGCGAATCGTCGCTTTCTTCGTGGATCCATCGCATCCTCCAGGTGTCGTGGGTATTGGTGATGGTCGGATTCGTGGTCTTCACCGGGTTCCTGGCGGTCGCGGCCTTTCCCGAGGTGGGCGGCAAAGCCTCCGCGGCGATCTGCGAAGCCGGCAAATCCGATCCCGAATGGGTGGAGTTCGTGCGGCTGCCGGCCTATGTCAAGGCCATGGTGTTTCCGTACCTGATGCTGGTCGCCTTCCTGCTTTTGCAGGTGGTCTCGCAATCCCGGAACCTGTTTTCCAATTTCCGTCAAAACAGCATCTTCACCACCCAGAACGTGGCGAGCCTTTCCAGGCTCAGCCGGTATCTGATCGGATTTTCGGTGGTGACCTTCAACTTCAGCACCCTGCTGGTGAGCCTCATCCTGCTTTTGGTGTGCGAAATCTTCAAAAACGGTACGGCTCTCCAGACAGAGCACGACCTCACCGTGTAGGGGCGGCCACGTAGATGGGGATCGTGTTTCGGTTGGACCGCATGATGGCCGACCGCAAAATGCCGCTGAACGAACTGGCCCGTCGCGTGGGCATCACCGACGCCAACTTGTCCATCTTCAAGACCGGCAAAGCCAAGGCGGTGCGCATCACGACCTTGGATGCCATCTGCCGGGAGCTCAACTGCCAGCCCGGCGACCTCCTGGAATTCGATCCGACCTTGCCCCCAGAGGAATAGCCCTCCTTTCACCCTTGCGAGACCCCCTCCATGAACCTCCAGAAAACCGGCGGACTCGCCGTGTGGTTGCTTGCGCTCACCTATGTCGCGGGAATCGCCCTGAACTTCACGGTGCTGGACACCTCCTCCCTGGCCGATCCCTTGGACCGCCTGCGGTTTCTGGTGGAGCATCGATGGGCCTTCGGAGGATTCATCCTGGGGGCGTACGTGACCTTCGGATGCTGGTTGGTGGTGGGTGCGTTGGCCATCCATGCGCGCTTCGGATCGAGACGCATCGACTTGTCGGCAGTGGCCATGGTCTTCGCGGTGGTCTGGGCCACGCTCCTGATGGGCAGTGGACTGGTGTACCTGGCGGGATTGCAGGCGGCGGCGGATTTGATTGTCCATGATCCCACCGGGGCCGTTGCGCTCTGGCGCCTGGTGGACGTGATCCATCAGGGCCTGGGGTGCGTGGTGGAGATTCCCGGGGGCCTGTGGATCTTGCTGACCAGCTTCCATGGAGGCAAGATCTCCGGATTTCCGCGCGGCTTGGTCATCACCGGAACGGTGGTGGGGGCCTGCGGGATTGCCAGTGTGGTGCCCCTGCTGTTCATGCCCGCCGTGGGCCTTTACGTGATTTCCAGCTCCATCTGGTTTGTCTGGATGGGGATCCTCCTGCGCCGCAGTTCCGTCACTTCTTCCGAAAGGCCGTTCCCATGACCGACCACCAGCAAGACAAGATCCGACAAATCCTGTCCGGTCTCTGGATCTTCCTGACCGCCAACTACTTGTACTGCGACGTGTTTTCGCTGATGGATCCCGTCTTCGCACGCCACTTGATCCAGGGAGGCCCGCCGGGACTTCCGATCAACCAAGCCTTTCTGTTGTACGCGTCGTTTTTGATGGAGATCCCCATGGCCATGATCCTGGTGTCCCGCTGGGCGCCGGGAGGGGTCGCCCGCTGGGCCTGCGTGGTGGCCGGGATGTTCATGGTCCTGGTCCAGGTGGGGTCCTTCTGGATGGGCACCACCGCTCCCACCCTCCACTACCTGTTCTTCAGCGCCGTGGAAATTTCCACCACGCTGGCCATCGCCGCTCTGGCCTGGCGCAAATGGCCAGCGCCTCCGTTGCCGGAAGCGATGGCATCCTAGAGCATCCTGGGGAGTTTGCGCAAACGGCGGGCGGCCTCGTGGAGGGTTTCGTCCTTGCGGGAAAAATGGAACCGCGCGAGGTTCCCCACCGGGTACTCGAAAAACGAGCAGCCTGGCACGGGGGACACGCCCAGTTCGCGGGCCATGAACTGACAGAATTCGACATCTCCCATGCCGGTGGAGGAGATATCGGCCAGCAGGAAATAGGCCCCTTGGGGGCGCAGCGCGGGGATTCCGGCGTCGGAAAGCGCCGGAAGCAGGATCTCCAGGCGCTGGGAGTATTCCTTGGACAATTCCTGGTAATAGGACTCCGGCTGTTCCAATCCCGCGATGGCGGCCATCTGTAGAGGGTGGGCGGCCCCCACCGTCAGGAAGTCGTGGACCTTGCGTACCGCGTCGGTCCAGCGGGGCGATGCCCAGACATAGCCCAGGCGCCAGCCGGTGATGGAGTAGGTCTTGGAAAGGCTGGAGCAGGTGATCACGCGATCGGCCATGTCCGGCAACGTGGCCAGGGGGATGTGGGTGCGCCCGTGGTAGGTGATGTGCTGGTACACCTCGTCGGTCACGGCCAGGGCGTCGTATTCCAGCAGGATTGACGCGATGGTTTCCAGTTCTTCGCGCGTGAACACCTTGCCACAGGGGTTGGAGGGATTGCACAGCACCAGGGCCTTGCAACCTTGGTCGCGGAAGGCCGATCGCAATTCTTCCGGATCGAATCGCCAGTGGGGGGCATGGAGCCGAACGTGAACGGCCTCGGCTCCGGCGAGGACGCCGTCGGCGGCGTAGTTTTCGTAGTAGGGGCTGAACACGGCCACGCGATCGCCCGGATCCAGGATGGCCATCATGGAGGCGATCATGGCCTCGGTGCTGCCGCAGGTCACGGTGAGCTCGCGATCGGGGTCCACCATGCGCCCGACTTCCCTGGAGATCTTGCGCGAGAGTGCCAATCGGAATTCCGGAGCGCCCCAGGTGTTGGCGTACTGGTGGTGTCCACCCTTGGCCAGCACCGCCTGCAATGCTTCCGTGAGGAAGGCGGGTGGATCGAAATCCGGGAAGCCTTGGGCCAGGTTGATGGCCCCGTGTTCCAAGGCGATGCGGCTTTGTTCGCGGATCACCGATTCGGTGAATCGGCCTACGCGTTGGGCGCTCTGGCGACGGCTGGGTTCTTGGGCCATGGGCGCCTAAGGTAGCCATCGCGGCGCCGTCAGGGAAGGATCAGGCGAGAAGCCTCGGACACGATGCCTGTGGGGGAGCGCACGCGCCACAGGCACACGCCGCGCGGTGGATGGACCAAGGTGGCCTGGCCATCTGTCACCAGTGTTTGCCCCAAGGTTTTCCCATCCAGCGAGACCATCTCCAGCACACCCGCGGCGATGGACAAATTCTGGAAAATGGCCTTCTTGCCATCCATGCGAACGGTGGCTTGGCGGATTCCCTTGGCGGGCGAGCGGAGGGGCACACCGGAAATTTCCGTCTGGTACATCTCGTAATTCACCACGCGGCAATTTCCGCGAGGAAAGACCTGGCTTTCCGTGGAGCCGTTGGTGCACCTCAAGTACAGGTCACGGGAAGGAAACAAGATGTTTCCGGTGTACTCGCTGGAATCGATCCAGAAGATCGAGTCATCGGAACGAAGGTGGGAGGTGATCCTTCCCTGAGCATCCCATTGCTTCAGGGTCAGACTCAGGCTTCTTTGTTCGGGAGTGGTTTGGTACCAACTGCGGTCGAGGAGTCGAACCGGCTTGCCGGTGGAGGACCATTCCATCCAAACGGTGTCCGCGGCGAGAGTGTAACGGGTGATCTTCCCCTTCTCCCAGCCGTAACGCAGGGTGTCTTGCCAGGTCGTGTCGAGACCCTGGAAGCTGTTGGCTCCGCGAGAGGAAATGGTGTCCGCAACGAGGACTCCATTCTGGTATCCGTACCGGTGGGTGCGGCGATTGACCGAATAGGCTCTTCCGGTGGAGGCCAGCAAGGTTTCCGTCGCCTTGATCCATTTTCTGTCAGAGGTTCTCCAGACGGAATCCATCCGGACATCCCCGTCAAGGTCCACTTCTCGGCGCACCTGGAGCGCGGAAAGGGAGTCTCCCGTTTGTTCGCAGGTATCGAAGGGCGCCCAATCCTGAAAGCCCGGGCCCGGGAGGGTGATCCAGCGCGTCACGGAGCCGACCACCTCCTTGCGAATGCGAAAATCTTCCTGCGGACCTGTGGAATCGGTCCAGGAAGATTGCTTCATGGAATCCGCAGGCGTGTAGAAAGCAAACCCTCGATAGGATTCACTGTAGCCGGATTTTTTCGGAGCTAGCCGGTATTGCGAATAGGCCAAATCCAAACGGAGATCCGGCAGAATGAACAGTTCAAGTCGCGACGAATCGGTCTGGCGTCCCGTGGAATCGAAGCCTTGGCTTTTCTGGAAGATTTTCGTTCCCGCGGGATACCCTTCCCATGGAGGCAATTCGAACTCACGATAATTGCCGGGGGTGGGGATCAACCCGGTCATCTGGCTCAAGGACAAAAGGACGGAATGCAGGAGCAAAGCGGGAGTGGGCATGGCCCGGAATGTAGCCAACCCCTCCCGGATCCCCCAGACTCGTTTTTCCGGAGAGCGAGCGGAGGAGCGAAGAGAGGTCTCGAGCGGGAATGGCTCCGTTCAGGGAAGGATCAGGCGCGATGCTTCGGATACTGCGCCTGTGGGGGAGCGCACGCGCCAAAGCGTGACTCCGCGCCGGGGGGTGGCGAGCATGGCTTGCCCATCCACCACCGGGATTTTGGCGAGGAGCTTTCCGTCCAAGGTGAGGTGTTCCAACTGGCCGTTCACAACGGACAGATTTTGAAAAAGCACCTCGTGGCCGGCGATGCGCACGGTGGACCGGGGCGATCCGCGAGCGGGTTCGTGGAGGGAAACGTTGGAAACGGTGGTTTCGATGAGCTCGATATGGTCGGTGCGGCAATCCGGTTCGGAACGCGTCGCATTGGCAGACGTGGAAAACGTGCAGGAAATCCGCAGGTTCCGGGAGGGGAAGGCGGACGACCCTTGGTATTCCAGGGAATCGATGTCCATGCTGAAATTGCTGCTGGAGTGGCTGGAGATTTGCCGGCCCTGCGCATCCCACCAGGTCTCCTCCGTATTCAGATATCTGGTGGTGTTCGCGGAAGGAAACCGAGGGGACCAGGATCTGTACAGGTAGTGGACGGGTGTTCCTGTAGGAGACCACTCCATCCATGCGGAATCGACGGAGCCGGTGTACTTCACCAGACGGCCTTGTTCCCAGCTGTAGCGAAGCGTGTCCGTCCAGGTTGTATCGCCGTTCACTTGCCCCTCGATCCCACGCGTGCGGATCGTATCCGCGAGGATCCGGCCATCGGACCAGCTCCAGGAATGTTCGACGCGGGAGATCGATGGAAATCGATTTGGAGCCGTCGCTCGAGTGGTTTCCGATCCCCGCGAAGGACGTCCATCCAGGAGTGTCCACATCGAGTCGATCCGAATGAAGCCGTCGTTCTGAACCTCTCGACGAACTTGAAGGGGATTGGATTTGTTAGACGTCTCTTCCAATGAATCGAATTGGACATAGATGTCCTGGTTGGGAGAAGCCGTGGAGATCCAACGGTTCCATTCCGTACCAGTCTGCTTGCGGTAGGACCAACGGAATTCCCAATCGGTGGCGTTGGTTTTTTTGTAGGAATCCGCGCTATCGCCAGGGTGCCGTCTGGAAATCCCCCACGAACGATCGCGCCGCACGCTGGATTCGAAGCCCGTCCTCACCATGTCGTAGGTTTTGCCTGGTTGCACGCGGATTTGGAACAACGTGGAATCGAGGTCTTCGCCGGTCCCATCGAGCCTTCGCGTTTTCTGGACGACCAGTGATCCGGGAGGGAGGTCTTCCCAAGCTTCGCGGTCCAGTGGAAGGGTATCCAGCGGCGACAGGATCAGGCCGGTGGCTTGGGTGAGAAAAAACATCGAGGCATGCAGGAGTAGCGCGGGAGTCAGCATGCCCTTGAATGTAGCCAACCTGTCCCGGATTCTCCAAGTCGGGAACCCCTGGGAGAGAGAGCGACTGGCGGGAAGAGGCTCAGGGAAGGATTAGGCGCGATGCTTCGGATACCGCGCCTGTGGGGGAGCGCACGCGCCACAGGCACACGCCGCGCGGCGGGTGGACCAATGTGGCCTGGCCATCCGTCACAGATGTTTGCCCCAGGGTTTTTCCATCCAGCGAGACCAGCTCCAGCACTCCGGCTGTGATGGACAAATTCTGGAAAATCGCCTTCTTGCCATCCATGCGGATGGTGGCTTGTCGGACTCCCTTGGCTGGGAACCGGATGGGGACACCGGAGATCTCCCATTCGAAAACATCCACATCCTGGATGCGGCAATTCGCACGGCTGAAGTCCATGCTCGCCTTGCTCGATTTGCGGCACGACAGGGACACGCTCTTGGAGGGAAGGGGCAATGAGCCTTGGAAATCATTGGTATCGAGGTAGAAATAGTCGGATTGGGAGTAGTTATCCAGGAAGGATGTCTCCCTGCCTTGGGCATCGAACCGGGTCTCGACCACACTCAGGGATCGAGGGGAGTCTTTCGGAAATCCGGGTGACCAGGTATGGTGCAGCTCGCGAATCGGAAGTCCGGCAGCCGACCACTCCATCCAGACGGTATCGATCGCGCTGGTGTACCGAACCATCCGTCCGTTTTCCCAAGTGTAACGCAAGGTATCTGTCCAGGAGGTGTCGTTGATTCCTCCCACGTAGCCATGTGCCCGAATGGTGTCCGCGACCATGTGTCCGTTTTGGAACAGGTAGGCGTGGGTCTGGCCCATCAAGGAGTAATAGGTGTTGCTCGCGATGGGATGGAGGGTTTCTGAGGCGCGTACCGGTGTCCCCCTTCGGGTCTCGCCAAATGGAGTCCACGCGCACCAGGCCGCTAACCTCGAGTTCCCGGCGCACCTGTAGGGGGGATGACGGGTTGCCAATTTGCTCGGTGGTATCGAAGGGGGCCGATTTTTCCCAGGCCGGGCCTGGAAACGTGACCCAACGGGTGACCGGACCCGCAACTTGTTTGCGGGTCCGGAAGTGTTCCTGCCAACCGGTGGAATCGGCCCAGGAGGATTGGGTCATGGAATCGGGAATCGCGAGGCGGGAAAACCCCCAGTATTGCTCCTTGAACTTGGATGGTTCGTCGTCCCATTTATGTCGGGACATTTCCAAGTTCATCCTATTGTCGGACAGAATCTGGATATTACACACCATGGAATCCGTCTGGATCCCGACGGAATCGTATCCCTGGCCTTTCCAAACGATCTGCGTTCCCGTCGGGAAGCCACTGAAGGGGAAAGCGAGTTCGGACAGGGAATCCAAGGGAGACCGAACCAACCCGGTCATCTGGCTCAGGGACAAAAGGACGGACTGCAGGAGCAAGGCGGGAGTCAGCATGGCCCAGAAGGTAGACAACCTTCCATGGATCGGACAATGGCCGGTCCACGGAAGGTCCAGGCAACTCAGCGCACCACGAACTTGCCTTCGCGGATGGTCCAGATCACGTAGTTGGCCTTCTTGAGGTCGCCCTTGGCATCGAAGGCGATGGACCCCGCCAGCGTGGGCCACTCCTGGGAGCGCAGCACCTTGGAGACGGAATCGGCGTTGGTGGTTCCGGCCTTCTTGATGGCGGAAAGCAACACGTTGGCCGCGTCGTAGCCGTAGATGGCGTAGCCGCCCGCATCCTGATTGTACTTGGCCTTGTAGGCGGCCAGGAAGGGCTGGGCCACCGGCAGGCCATTGAAATCGGGTCCGAAGGTGATGTAGACAGAATCTGCCTTGGGGCCCACGGTCTTGATCAGCTCGGCCTCGTAGATGCCGTCGCCGCCCAGGATGGCTCCCTTGAATCCGGCTTGGCGCATCTGGTTGTACAGAGGTCCGCCCTGCTTGTACATGCCGCCCCAGAACACGGCCTGGGCTCCGGCCTTGGTGAGGGCCGCGATGGAAGCGCGGAAGTCCAATTCATCGCCACCCACGCCCTCGAAGATCACGGCTTTGCCGGTCTTGGCCTCGAAGCTCTTCTTGAAGGCTTCCGCCAATCCTTGTCCGTAGGCGGTCTTGTCGTGCAGGATCGCCACTTGCGTGACCTTCAGGGTGTCGAACGCGAAGTCAGCGGAAACCACACCTTGTTGGTCGTCGCGACCGCAGGCGCGAAACAGGTGAGGGAGTCCGCGCTCGGTGATGGTGGGGTTGGTGGAGGCCGGGGTCATTTGCAGGATCTTGGCCTGGTCATAAATGTTGGAGGCCGGCAATGAGCAACCGGAATTGAAGTGTCCCAGCACGGCGCAAACCTGCGCCGAAACCAGTTCGTTGGCCACGGCCACGGCTTGGTCGGGCTTGCCTTCGTCGTCGCGATTGACCGTTTCGATCTGCTTGCCCAGCACGCCGCCCTTGGCGTTCCATTCGTCGATGGCGATCTGGGAGCCCCGGATGG
This sequence comes from Fibrobacterota bacterium, assembly GCA_016699655.1. Taxonomy (GTDB): domain Bacteria; phylum Fibrobacterota; class Fibrobacteria; order UBA5070; family UBA5070; genus UBA5070. Next base: position 4,522,188 of record CP064986.1, on the reverse strand, counting down.
GGGCTGCGCCGATCTCGCCGTCGGGTCCGGTCTGGACGCCGGCCAAGCCGATCTTGATGGTGTCTGCCTTCTTCTGGCAACCCGCGAGGGCCAGGACCGCGAAGGCGGCGGTCAACTTGGATTTGAATGCGTTCATGGAAAAAAGATAACGTCCACAAGAGGTACTTTCTGGGTGTGAGCCGATCCCATTCGGATCGATCCAGCGGAGTACTGTAGCCATGAATCTTCCCATCACCACGCCGGCCCTGCTTTTTCCGGCGATCTCGCTGTTGTTTCTCTCCTACAATGGTCGGTTTTTGACATTGTCAAACCTGATCCGGGGCATGCACGCGGAATACCACAAGGCGCCAGATGAACGGATCTTGGCGCAAATGCGCAACTTCAAGATCCGCCTGCAATTGATCCGGTGGATGCAGTGGCTGGCGATGGTGTCCTTCATTTTGGGGACCATCACCATGTTCCTTCTGTATGTGGGACTCCAGCTCGTGGGGGAAGTGCTGTTTGGCATTTCACTGGTGTTCCTGGTGGCTTCCTTGGGGTTTTCGCTGCGCGAGATCCACATTTCCATCAACGCCCTGAAGGTGCTGATCGGCGACATCCTGTAAATCTCAAGCTTGGCGAATACCCTCGAAGGGAGGGTAAGGGGAACGGCTGATCGTATCGACAACTGCGGCAATCAGGGCTTCGGTTGGGCGCCTCAAGCGCCAAGGGCGGTGGCGGGACTTCGGTTCGGTGCCTGTTGCGACAAGAGCGATGTTCGAAAGAAAAGGAAAGACGGAAAATGTCATATCGTCCTCTCGCCCTGGTCACGGGCGCTTCTTCTGGAATCGGCGAAGCCTACGCGAGGCTGTTGGCCCGCGAAGGCCACGATCTTTGGCTGGTCGCGCGTCGGGGCGATCGCATGGAGGCTCTGGCGAAGGAATTTCTCGCGTCGGGCGCCAAGACCCGCGTGGATGTCCGCGACCTTTCCGATCCGGTCCAGTTGTTTGAACTGGCGGATTCGATCCGCCGCGAGCCTCGGTTGGACGTGCTGATCCACAACGCCGGATTCGGGGTGCGGGGCGAAGTGGGGGAGGCGGATTCTGTCAAGTTGCTGTCCATGGCCGCGGTGCATGTGGACGCCACCATCGCTCTGACCTCCGCCGCCACGCCGGGGATGCGCGAACGCGCTCAAGGCGCCATCGTGGTGGTGGCTTCCATCGCAGGCAGATTGATGGGCTCGGGGAGTGCAACCTACTGCGCCACCAAGGCCTTCCAGATTTCCTACACGCGATCGCTCCACCGGGAACTGGGTTGGCGCGGCGTGACCGTGCAGGCGCTCTGTCCTGGCTATACCCGCAGCGAATTCCACGACACGCCCGAATACACCCATTGGAACCGCGATTCCGTGCCCGCGTGGCTATGGACCACCTCCGAGGAGGTGGCCTGCGCCAGTTGGAAGCACCGCTCCCGCGAAGTCTGCGTACCCGGCTGGGGGAACCGTCTGGTGTGGTGGGTGGCGTCCGTGCCCCTGATCAGCTGGTTTCGCGAACGATTCCGCCGTCGCAAGCAGGTCAAGTAGGCGCGCTCAGGCTGTCTTGGATGGATCGAGCCAGCGCTTGCGCCAATCGTGCAGACGCGCCAGGGATCTGTACAGGTCCGGCGAGTGGCCCCAGAAATCCACTGCGCGATCCACCCGCGCCATGCGCTCGGCGATGCTTTCATCCGGCGGGATGGTGAACACATCGGCCGCGAAGTCCGTGATGTTCTCCGCTTCGCAGAAATCGGGCGTGGAGCTGGCCAGATACATGCGGCAGGTCAGAGGGCGCGCCTTGTAGACGCCGCAAGCGCCGTCACCGGCCAGGAACGGACAAGGATTGCGCTCGTCGTAGTAGTGCTCCAAGGCGAGGTCCTCGCGCTTGGAGGGGGTCTGGTCGGGATAGGTCTCTTCGCAGAAATCCTTCCATCCCTCGAAGTCTTCCGTGCGCTTTTTGCAGGCCTCGATCAGGGATTCGATGTCCGGCCGTTCGCGGATCGCCTCGTAGAAGCACAAGACCTCGATGGCGTGCACCGATGTCACGAAATGGTGGCAGCACCGCGAGCATCCGCGTCCACAGGAAACGTGGATGGAGTTGGCCTCGATGTTGTGGTGCAGAAATTGTCCATACGCGTCGTGGAACGCTTCCACCGCCTCGCGCATCTTGGCCGTGGGCGAGCCGGGTGTGGCCTGGGCGTAGCTTTCGCGGATCGCTTCCACCAACAGGGAATCCATCCGCGTGGAATGGCCTTCCGAGGTTTCATCGCGGCGGGTGGGCAGGAGTCTTGCCGGGAAATCCCACTCCCAGCTGGCGGCCAGACGCGCGTCGTTCCAGGCGCCGATCGGCTGCGGAGGGTTCAGCTCCGAAGGGTGCGGCCCCTTCGGTTTGAGGGAGGCGGATTTGGGCGTTTTTGAACTCATCGGAGTCTAAGCTAGACTATGGGTCTCAGGAGCGTCGAGGTGGAACGATGCCGGTATCGCCGATTTCGAATTCGCTGGTGCCGTCAGGGTCCACTTGGGTGGATCCGATGTCGTCGTCTTCCGCGGGTTGCGGATCCCAGCGGGTGTCGGAAAGCGAGGAGTCCGCCGTGTAACCTTTGGTGGACGCGAGGCTCGCGCTTTCGGATTGTTGGATCTCGTCGAACCGACGCAAGGCATCCAGCAGCACGGCCATGGTCTCGCCCTGGATGTTGATTTCCAGCTGCATGGGTTCGTCCTGGAACCGGAAGATCCCGGAGGTCCAGCGGAAGATTTCCAACAGGGAATCCTCGCCGGTCACGGTTCCGACCACGCCATGGCGCAGTCGCCCCTTGTCGAACCCGAACACGGCCCGTCCGCGTGGGCGGGTGATGGTCAGGAGGCCGGTCATGGTGCCCGCCTGGATGCTCTGCACCACCGACAAGAACGGGAAGACTTCAAGGTTGCCCCAGATACCCGGGCGCAAGATGTTTTCCAGCTGCTGGTTGGAGGCGCGCAGGCGGCGGGCCAACAGGCGGTTCAGGAGAGATCCGAGTGCGCCAAAACGTGTCAGGAGCTCCAGGAAGCGCTCGCGCGGGATGGAAACCATGGTGCAATCGCTGGCGGTCCGCACCGTGTTGGAAACCGGCTGGCGAGTCAGCACGGAAAGTTCGCCGAAGCATTCGCCGCGGCGGATGGAGGAGACCCGCAGGTCGCCTTCCATCACTTCCAGGCTGCCTTGGACCACCACGTAAAGCTCGTTGTTCACCTGGCCATCGGTGAGAACCACGGTTCCTGCCGGGGATGTCATCCGCGTGCCGGAATTCAGCAGGGCCATCGCGACCGCTTGTGGCAACTGCAAGAGGAAGGGACGTCCCTCCAGCTCGGTTTCCAGCGAGGCGGTGTCCCAGCCCTGGTGGGCGTCCTCGTCTTCGCGAGTGGCGGCCCACACGCCGTGGCAATCGTTCCAGGAGCACTGGACATCGCCGTCGTGGCCCTCGCGCAAGAGCTTGCGCAACTTCAGAAAGGGCACCAAGCAACATCCGGTGTCCGCATGGTGCAAGGCGGGAGGCCGAACCAGGAGCCGATCGCCGACCCGGTGCAAGGGGCAGTCGGTCAGGTTCACTGCTTGCAGGACCCAGGGTCCCATCGGTTTGGAGAGGGAAGCGGATGCTTCCGGCATGGAGTCCATCGTGTGTTAAGATAGCCCCATTGAGGCGAGGATGTCGCTACTATTGGGGGCATGCGTCTGTGCGTCTGTCCTGGTCCTCGCATCGAGAGTCGTCGTGGTCGAGTGGGGACCCACACTGCCATCGCCCGTCCGGATGGCTCCATCTGGATGTCTCCCAACCAGAAAACCCCCAAGGGCCTGGGCTCGTGGGACCTTCTATGGGTGGATGCCGAGCTGGATGGAGAAAACCAGTTGCGCAGTTTCCTGCTGGAAGATGTCCCCCCAACGGAGATCCTGATCACGGGTGGGTGCGGTGCATTGGAGCCGAATTTCCCCTGCGCACTGGCCCTGTACGCCAACGAAATCTTGGATCCCCAGTTGGGTCCGCATCTGCCCCAGCCCACGAGGGCGCTTTCCCTGAAGGCCGTCCAGAAGGCGCTGGGTGCGGAAGTCCGTTCCGGCAAATTTCTGACCACGGAAGTTCCCTGCGTGACTCCCAGCCACAAGCAGGAGTCCGGCCATGGGTATGGGGCGATCGCGGTGGACCAGGACTCCGCCGTTTTGTGCCGGCCTTGCAAGGAGCTGGAAATTGGTCATGCGGTTGTCCGCTTCGTGCTGGACCCCATGGAGGTGGACCTTTCTCCCGGGGCTCCGGGAAGGGAGGCAGCCATGTTTCATGGAGCTCGAGAATGTGAAATGGGGATCTACTCGTTGATCAGTCGGCTTTGACGTGCTATTTTCAGTCCAGCCCCAAGTCAGGGATCCTCAAATTCCTTCAGGAGATCAAACAATGAAGCGCATCGCACTGGCTCTCATCCTCGCCGCATCCGCCACCTTCGCTGTACCGAACTACCAGGTGACGGGCAAGCTCCTTTACATCAGCAAGGATACGGTGAAGATCCAAAAGGGCAACGAGATTTGGATGTTCCAGCCTGGCCCCAACATGGCCCAAGCTGTTCCAGGTAGCAAAGTTGTTTTGCACTACAGCATGACAGCCAACAGCCTCCAGGTCGTCCCTGATGCGGTGTCCCCTGCCGCTGTTGCCCCGGGCGTTGTCAAGCGCGCGACCTCCACCAAGGCGCACTAAGCGGTTTTTGTCGTAACCTCGACAAGGAAAGCCCGTCCACTGGACGGGCTTTTTGTTTTCTTGGCTGTCACCTTTACCGTTATTCCGCGACCTTGTCCGGATCGAAGGGGCGGGCGAAGGAATCCAACGGGTCGCGTTCGACTTGGGGGCGTTCGCGAGGCGGAATGGAATCTGTGGGTACCAGCGGAGCGACTCGTGGCTTGTTGGTTGTCGTGTCGCGCGCTGGCGTTGCGGCCTGGGTATCTTTGGGCGGCACGGGGGTGGGCGCTGGCAGAGTCGGCGCCAGGCCCGGTTCCGGGGGAATGCTGGAGGCGGAATCCGGTGGTGGCACCGCCGGGGGCACCACCGGAGAGGGCTCCACTGGCTGAGGGGTGGTGGTATCCCGAGGGGGCGCGATCGAGTCCTTGACGGACACCTTGGGGCCGACTTTCGCGGCCACAGGCGCATCCGACCCAGGAGGGAACCGGGGTCGGGTTTTGGCGGAATCCACCCATTCGAATTTGGAACCAGCCGATTTGGCCGTGTCCGTTTTGGCGGAATCGACGCGCATGAGGCTGTCGGCGCGCAGTAGACTATCAGCCCGCATCAGGCTGTCGGGGCGCACCAGGGGCAGACCTTGGAGCCGGGCGAGCCATCGGTCTTGCAGTTCGCGCACCGGACGCGTGGGGCCCCAGTAGCCGCTGCAGAAGAACGTGAAGGCGAGTGTATCGCGGGGGCGGATCAGATAACCCGTGAGGTTGGAGACGCCGTCCAAGGTCCCGGTTTTCGCCAGGATCTGGGAGGGATCAGGAAACAACGAAAATCGTTTGCGCAGCGTGCCTTCGCCCCCCTTGGCCAACAGCCCAAAGAGGATCTGGTCGTTGCGGGCGTCCCGTGCCAAAAATTGGGACATCTGCCGAGCGGTGGTCAGGTCGTACCGGGACAGTCCGGAGCCGTCGTCCACCACCATCTTGCTGGCGTCCATGCCCTGTTTTTCCAGCCAGTCGCGCAAGCGCCTCAGACCGGCATCCCGAACCGGGCCGCGTCGCCCAAGGCCCAATCCCAGAATGACCCCTTCGGCGAACGGATTGACCGATTCGCGCAGACACGTCCGCATGACCAGCTCCAGTCCAGGGCTCGCGACCGTGGCGACTCTGGTCAGGTTCCGTCGCGCGATCAGGGAATCGCCGCGCACGCGCACGGTGGTGTCGGTTCCCTTGACGGTGATGCCTTTGGCCAGCAGAGCCTTCCGCAGGGCCTTCAGAGCCTCCGGGCGTGGCTCCAGAATGGCGCGGTCGCCCGATCTGTTCTGGTTCCAGTTGAGGCCCACCACGGGAGCGCCGTACCCATCCTTGGCGCTGGCCAGGGTCCACCCGCCGGGCCATGCGTCCAGACCGCGACCGGCGATGGTATCCAGCGCCACGAGGTTTCCGTGGACGGTTTCCACTCCAAGTTTCTTCAGGGCGGCCACGTAGATGGAGGTGGCGCCGCTCTCCGATCCCAGGGTGGGGTCGCCTCCGCCCTCCAGGATCAGGTCGCCCTTCAATTCCGACCCTTGGACAGATCCTGTCCGCCAGAGCGTGGTGCGCCAGCGGAACTGGCTGCCCAAGATCGACATTCCCGCGACGGCCGCATAGACCTTCTGGGTGCTGGCGGGAAGCAGGCGCGTGTCCGGATTGTGTTGCCAAAGCGACGACGTGTCACCCAGACGCGCGACATAGGCACCGACAACCCCGCCGGTGGGGGTGAAATCGGCTTGGAGGAGGGAGTCCATGGCCACCCACAAGGCCGTGTCCGCTCCGGCGGGCAGTCCCACGGCCCGCGAATCCACCCATGGGGTGGCGGGTCCGAGGGCTTGGTCGGCGGTGATCGCCTTGGGTGGCGCGACAGGAACGGCTGGTTGGGCGGTCTGCTTGGGCGAAGAAGCGCAGGAGAACAGCATCGCCAGGGCGCAAGCGGGGAGGACCTTGCGAAAGCTCATCCGATATGGATCCCGTCGGACAGTTCTTGTCCACGAGGCCCTGCCCAGGCGATCGCGTCGTGCGCGTGGATGCTTTCCATGGAACGCACGTGCAGCGAGATGCCTGCGAAGCCCTTGGCTTCCAGGCCATCCAGAAGCAGGCTGGCCGCGTCTTCCACGAACCTGAACGAATTGCGGCGGGAAAGGACGTCGATGACTTCCTTCTCGTCTTCGCGCCGCAGCACCGGATGCACGCGGTTGGACGCGGCTTCGTCCAGACAGGCGAGCAGTTCGGTGGCGCGTCCGTACTGGTTTCCGGAAACCTCCGCTTGGAGGATGCCGCGTTGGTTGTGGAATCCCAATTCTTCCGAGAGCGCCTTCGAGCACGGGCAAGCCAGCATTGCAGCGGATTCCAAACGGGTGGAGACCACGATCTCGTGCGGAGTCCATCCGGCGCGCAATTGGAGCTTGATGGGATGGAACCCCAAGGAGCCCGTGGCGGGCGCGGCGCGTTCCACCAGCTGTTCCCAGGAAAGGGTGGCGGTCAGTTGAACCGATTCCTGGGTTCCGGCGGTCGCGTGGATGCGGTTCTCGAAATCCACGAGCTCGATCCGACCATCGGGAGCGAAGGTCCGGTACAAGCGGCTCATGTGGACGCCGCGTTGGCCTGACGGCACGCGGGCGACCAGTTCCAATGTGGCGACGGTCCGTTCCCCGGAAGGCAAGCTCAGAAGAAGGCGGACGCGATCGATGCCCGCGACCACTTCGGTTCGGGCGGGACGGCTGGATTCCGACTGGACGTCGGGAAGTACTGCAGATGTGGACATGGAGGTGGCAAATCTACAAGCTCAAGCCCCCTCCTGGTAACAGAACGCTGCGAGGAGTGTTCGCGGCGTGTAGTTTCAAGGCATGCAAATCCTCACCGAAGCCAGGGTCAAGGGAATCTTCGACTGGGTCTACGAGCGGGCCCTATCCGGCCTTGGCACCATGGCTTCGGCCGATCAGCTCGCTCGCGTGCACCTGGCCAAAAAGGGTTCCTTGGAAGAAAAAGTGGATGGATTGATCCGTTCGCAAGCCATCCTGAGCGGCACCACGGGGTTTTTGACCGGGCTGGGTGGGTGGGTGGCGCTTCCCGTGACCTTGCCCGCGAGCTTGACGAGTGGATTGCTGGTGCAGACCCGATTGATCCTGGCCATCGCCCGCATGGCAGGGCATGATCCGCGCGAGCCGCAAGTGCGCGTGTTGGTGATGGCCTGCCTGTGCGGCAACGCCGCCAAAGGCGTGCTGAAGAATTTTGGCGTGAAACTGGGAACGCAGCTCACGCGTTCGGTGGTTCAAGGGCTGACCTCCAAACTCATTTGGGGCGTGGAGAAGGCGATCGGCAAGCGACTGGCGGTGAGCTGGGCCCAGACGGGCGCGAAGAATCTGGTCAAGCTCGCGCCGTTGGCGGGCGGCTTGATCGGTGCCGGAATCGATGGACTTGCCACACGGTCGGTGGGTCGGATCGCCAAACACCTGTTTTTTGGAAAGCCCTTCCAGGAGCCCGTGGGAATCCGGCTGGAAGTGGATTTGGAAAGCGTGCCGTTGGCCGAGGAAATCCCCGCCAAGGCAGGCTAGATCCCTCAGGCTGGCTTTTGGATCTGCTTGGTCATCCGGTCCAGAAGTCCACCCAACCAATCGCGGTTGGTCCGAAAACCGGCGGCGTTCCTCAAGAACGCATCGGGCTTTTGGATGTAGGGTCCTCGGAAATGCGGTTGCGCGCGGATCAGGCTGCGCAGAGCTTCCGGCTCCAGCTCCAGATGGAATTGGAGCGCGACAGCGTTTCCTTTGACGAAGCCTTGGTTCTTGCAGGCCTCGGTGGATCCGATCGACTCGGCACCGGCTGGAATCTCGAAGGTGTCGCCGTGCCACTGGAAGACGCTCGAAAGCGCGGGCATGTGCTCGAACAGAGCCCCAGGGGTGCGCATGGCGGGTTCCAGCTTCAGCTCGCTCCAGCCGATCTCGGTGTACTCGTTGCGCGTGACCTTCCCGCCAAGTCGTTCGGCCAGAAGTTGCGCTCCCAGGCAAACCCCCAGCACAGGAAGGTTCTTGGCCAACACATCGTCCAGGTAGGCTTTTTCGCGGACCAACCACGGGTGGTTGAGGTCCTCGTAGACGTTCATGGGGCCACCCATGACCACCAGAAGGTCCCACTGCGAGGGATCCGGTGGGGTTTGGTCCAGATCCCATCGCGTATGGGAAGCGCTCCAGGTGCGCTCGAACAGAAGGTCGTCGAAGGTTCCGATGCCTTCGATGTCGGTATGCTCGAAAAAATGGATCCTCATGGAAAGCGAAGGTAAATAAACCTTCGACCCGGAAGCACCGGAGAAGGCTCAGGCCACGCGCAGGCGATCGGTCGCGGGCACGCTCGCGTAGAATTCGGCGCGCAGCGAGGGATTGCTCTGGAAGGCCCCGGAAAGCTTGGAGGTGCGGGTCACGCAGCCATCGTCGCCGATCCCACGAGTCTTGACACAGCAGTGCATGGCGTCGATCACCACGGCCACGTCGTCGGTGTGCAAGATCTTGGAAAGGGCCTGCTGGATTTGAACGGTGGCCCGTTCCTGCACCTGCGGACGGCGCGCGAAGAAGTCCACTACGCGATTGAACTTGGAGAGACCCAACACCCAGCCCTTGCAGATGTAGGCGACATGGGCCTTGCCGAGGATGGGCAGGAAGTGGTGCTCGCAGGTGCTGTTGAAGGTGATGTTCACCTCCACGAGCATCTCGTCGTAGCTCATCTTGTTTTCCACGACGGTGATCTTCGGGAAGGATTCTTCGCGCAAGCCATGGAAGATTTCATCCACGTACATCTTGGCCACGCGTTCGGGAGTCTCGGAAAGGGAATCGTCGGAGAGATCCAATCCGAGAATTTCCATGATCTCGCGGTGGCGGCGCGCGATCTCCATCTTGGCGGTTTCGGGGTCCATCCGCGGTGCGGCCGACATGGGGGTGGGGATGACCTGCGAAAGCAGGTGGTGGATGTCCACCTCGTAGCCGCTGGCGGAGGTCTGGACGGTCCTGGGGGCGGAATGGATGGATAGGGCGTTTCCGGTGCGGACGGTGTCGTGCATGGTTTTCCTTGGGATGTTGTTTCCCATTGAATGTACGGGTTCGCCCGCCCAAACGATCCTGTGGAAGCTTCCTGAAACACAATTATGACAGAAATTGGCGCATTGATGGATGATCTAATCCCGCAATATCGCGGGTTGGCGGTTGATCTAGAGACGCCCCGCCGGGGCGTCTCTAGATCAACCGCCAACCACGAACGTCAATCACCCGGCCGTGAAATCCCCTAGAAACACGACCTCGCGTTCCAGCGTGACGCCATTGAAATCGCGCACGCGACGGATGACCTCGCAGGACAGGTTCCATACATCGGTGGCGGTGGCCCCGCCCAGATTCACCGCGAATCCCGCGTGCTTCTCGCTGATGGCCGCCGCACCCACGCGAAATCCCTTCAGGCCGGCCTCTTCCACCATCTTCGAGGCGAATCCGTTCGGAGGGCGTTTGAACAGGGATCCCGCATTGGGCAGGTCCAGCGGCTGTTTGTCCAATCGCGCCTTCTGGGTTTCCCGGACACTCTGGCGCAAGGCGTCGAGATCGCCCGGAACCAATCGAAGCGTGGCGCTCACCACCACGTGATGGTTTTCCCGGAAAACGGAGTGGCGGTACCCGAAGCCGCATTGCTCGCGAGTCCACGAGCGGATCTCGCCCGTTGGCGAAAGGCTTTTCACACCCACCAGGTGGTCGGAAAATTCCTGTCCGTAGGCGCCGGCGTTCAGGAAGACCGCACCCCCCACGCTCCCGGGGATGCCAGCGAGTTTTTCCATGCCGCCAAGGCCTTTGCCCACCGCTTGCAAAACCAGCTCGGTCAACCGCGTTCCCGCCTTGACGGATACGGCAGAATCTGTCCATTCCGTCCCGGAAAACCCCTGGCCCAGCCGGATGATCGCTCCGTCGAATCCGGAATCCGACACCACGAGGTTGGAGCCTCTGCCCATCGCGAACACGGCAAGGCCTGCCGCACGGGACCAGGCCAGGGCGGCAGCCAGCTCCGGTTCGTCGCGAGGTTCCAGGAGGAAACGGGCCTCGCCTCCCAACTGGAAGGTGGTGAGGCCTGCCATCCGCACGCGTTCCCCGCCGGGGCAGGGGAGCGGGAGAGCCTCCATCACGCGCGGCCGTTGGGGCGGAAGTAGTCCACCTGGCGTGTGCTGGAGAGCACGGCGTGCCAGAGGGGGCCGTCGATGTCGAGCTTTTTCCGTTCCGAGGTGGCGTAGGGGATGGGCACGTGCGTGAACAGCCCCCGGTGGATCCCACCACCATGTCGGTGCGGCCGGACATGGCCGCGTGGACGGCGTTTTCGGCCAGCTGGGTGCAGAAGATCGCGTCGGTGCCGCGGGCGGGCACGGAACGGATGGAATAGCTCGGATCGAAGTACCGGATGGCGATGTCCATCCCGAGCTGGTCGAAGTGGTGACGGATCCTGTCTACCAGGAAGTCGCCGATGTCGTTCTTGAGCACGTTGCCGGAGGCGTCGCGCACCTCGGGAAGGCCCTCGAACAGGTGCTGTCCCGCGCCCTCGGCCACCACCAGCACGGCGTGGGTCTTGCCGCGCTCGAAGCGACGTCGGAGAGCCTCGAACAGCCCGCCGGCACCGTCCAGTTGGAAGGGGACCTCGGGCACCAGGCAGAGATTCACCACTGTGTTGGCGAGTGTCGCGTAGGCGGCGATGAAGCCGGAGTCGCGGCCCATCAGCTTCACGATGGCAAGGCCGTTGTGCGCGCCGCGCGCCTCCATGTGGGCGTTGGTGATGATCTCGGCGGCCTTGTAAACGGCGGTCTCGAAACCGAAGGTGTGGTCCACCAGGCTGAGGTCGTTGTCGATGGTCTTGGGGATGCCCACGACGGAAATCGGCAGCTTGCGGAAGGCCACCTCCTCGGCGATCGCGTGCGCGCCGCGCAAGGTGCCGTCGCCGCCCACACAAAAAAGGATGTTGATGTTCAGCCGCTGGAGGGTGTCCACCATCACCTTGGGGTCCTGTTCGCCGCGGCTGGAACCGAGCAAGGTTCCACCTTCTTCGTGGATGGTGTCCACGAGTTCCGGCGTCAGTTGGATGGGGGAGTGCCGGTAGGACGGATTGAGTCCGCGGTAGCCGTAGGGAATCCCGAACACGTGGCGGACTCCGTAATCGAACCAAAGGACCTGGACCAGGCCCTTGATGACGGCGTTCAGACCCGGAGCCAGGCCGCCGCAGGTCACGATGGCTGCCCGCGTCCAGGATGGGTCGTGGAAGATCTGGCTTCGCGGTCCGGCTTGTTCCAGCGAAGGGATCTTGTGGCCGGCCGCGCAGAGTTCCTGGATCCGTTGGGCATCGGCGGTCAGGGCCACGCGCTGGTGGTCTTCCACGAAGCGTTGGCCGGTCAGTACGTTGGGAACCGTGGGCCGTCCGACGGTCTTCACGGAGAGATCGTGCGCGCCAGGATTTGTCAGAATGTCGTCGATGCCCATGCGTTCCTCCGAACCAGGAAAAGAAGTTTCAGCCCAGCGCGATGTCCAGGGCGCGCGAGAGGTCTTCGCAGATCGCGATCTGGAGCCCTTCGATGGCGATGGGCTTTGGCGGTTTGGGAATCAGGGCGCGCACGAAGCCCAATTGGCGGGCTTCCTTCAGGCGCGCTTCCAGGTGGGGGACTGGCCGGATTTCGCCGCCCAACCCCAGCTCGCCGATGGCGATGGTGCCAGGGGGAAGCGGGCGGTCGCGCAGGCTGGAGGCCACCGCCAGCACCGCGGCCAGCTCGCCCCCGGGATCGTCCATCTTCAGGCCTCCCGCCACCGATAAAAACACGTCGTAGCCGCCTAGATGGGCGCCTCCGTGGCGCTCCAGCAGGGCCAGCAGGATGGTGGTGCGTTTTCCGTCCAGTCCGGTGGTCACACGCTGGGGCATGGAAAAATGGGTGGGGCCGGCCAAGGCCTGGACTTCCACCAGCAAGGGGCGGCTGCCCTCCATGGTGGAGGTGGCGCATACGCCGGGCAGGGGCGGCCGGTTGCCCAAAAAGAGAGATGACGGATTCTGTACGCCCTCCAGGCCCGAACCGCGCATTTCGAACACGCCCACTTCGCCGGTGGCCCCGAAACGGTTCTTGGTGGCGCGCAACAGGCGGTAGACATGGTGGCGGTCGCCCTCGAAGTAGAGGACCGTATCCACCATGTGTTCCAGCACGCGCGGACCGGCCAACTGGCCGTCCTTGGTGACGTGGCCCACCAGGAACACGGCGCTGTCGGAGGACTTCACCCACGAAAGCAGGGCCGCCGCGCTTTCGCGCAATTGGCTGACGGTGCCCGGGGCGCTTTCCAGGTCTTCCCGGTAGATGGTCTGGATGGAGTCCACCACCACCACCTTCGGGGAAAGCCGTTGGAGCTCGGCGAGGATGGCTTCCACCCGCGTTTCCGGCAACAGCCACACGTGTGCGGCCTGGCCGCCCAATCGTTCCGCCCGCAAGGCCACCTGCGAGCTGGATTCTTCACCCGATACGTAAAGGACGCTGGCTTGTTTTTCCAGCCGCCCGCACATCTGCAACAGCAGCGTGGATTTGCCGATGCCAGGATCTCCGCCCACCAGCACCATGGAGCCGGGCACGATGCCGCCTCCCAGCACGCGATCCAGTTCGGGAACGCCCGTGGTCAGGCGTCGGACGTTTTCCAACGGAACGTCGCCCAAGCGGCGCGAGACCTGGCCGGGGATGGCTTCCGGGCCTCTCTTGAAGCTCGGGGCGCGCTCGACCTCTTCCACCAGCGTGTTGTACTTGCGACACCCTGGACAGAATCCGGCAGCCTTGGGAAGCCTGGTTCCGCACTCGGAGCAGACCCAGGTGGATTTGGCCTTGGCCACGCCCGCTTCAGTTCGCCACGGCTTCCAGCTTGCGCTGGCCGCGGACGAACTGCTGCACGTAGGGGTTGTGGGTGGTGCGAACGTCTTCGGGTGTGCCCACGAAGATGATGTGTCCCTGGTAGAGCATGGCGATGCGGTCGGCCACCTTGAAGGCGGACACCATGTCGTGGGTCACCACCACCGACGTCACGTTGAACTGGTGCTGGGTGTCGATGATCAGGTCGTTGATCACGTCGGATGTGATGGGATCCAGACCCGTTGTGGGCTCGTCGTACAGGACGATTTCCGGTTCCACGGCCAACGTGCGGGCCAGCGACACGCGCTTTTTCATGCCTCCGGAAAGTTCCGAGGGCATCTTGCTGGCGAAGGCGGGGTTGAGGTTGATCAAGCCCAGAAGTCTGGCGATGATTTCGTCGACGGATTCTTCGGGGATACCCGGATTGTGCTCGCGCAGCGCGAAGGCGATGTTCTCACCCACGCTCATCGAGTCGAACAGGGCTCCCATCTGGAAGAGCATGCCCATCTTGCGCCGGATGGTGGCCGCATCGAAATAGTCCGGTGTGGAGATCACCTTGCCGTCCACCACCACTTCGCCGCCGTCGGGCTGCAGAAGCCCGATCATGTGCTTGAGGATCACGGATTTGCCGCCGCCGGAACCGCCGATGATCACCATGGTCTCGCCGCGCCGGATGGAAAGACTCACGTCCTGCAGGACCTGTTGCTCGCCTTCCGTGGTCCAGAAGCTCTTGCGCAGATGGTTGAGCTTGATGATTTCGTCGTTGGGATCGATCTGCACGCCGGGCATGGAAGATTCCTAGGTGGGCGATTGGCGCAGGAGGAGGAAGGCGATCAGAAAGTCGAACAGCAGGATCATGACCGACGACGAAACCACCGACTTCATGGTGGCTTCGCCCACGCCCTTGGCGCCGCCTGCCGCTTGGCTTCCGTGGTAGTATCCCATCAGCGAGATCAGGAGTCCGAACACCAGCGCCTTGATCTCGCAGACGAACACGTCGTAGGGGGAGAAAAACAGGCGCGTTCCGGAGAGGAACGTGTAGCTGGTCACTCCCAGGCCGATCACGCAAACGCCCCAGGCGCCCACGATGGCCAGAAAGCAGGAAATGGTGGTGAGCACCGGCATGGCAGCCATCCCCACCAGCACGCGCGGCGCGGCCAGATACCGCAAGGGTTGGAGGTCCAGCACCGTCATGGCGTCGACTTCCTCCTTTTCCTTCATGGTGGCGATCTGCGCGGCGATGGAAGAGCCGATGCGCCCCGACATGACAAGTCCTGTCAAGACGGGGCCCAGCTCGAGGAGCACGAGCTTGGCGACGGATGTGCCCAGGTACTTGAGCGGCACCATGTCGCGGAACTGGTACTTGGCGGAAAAGGCCGCCACCATGCCCACGAACAACGAAGTCACGAACACCAGCGGAATGGAGGCCACACCCAGGCGCATGGCTTCCTTGACCACCGAATCCGGGCGCTTGAGGGCCTTGGGGAACAGTGCCATGATCTGGCCGCACATCACAAGCACGCCACCGACGGAAGCCAGTCCGTCCAGGATCGCGGAAAAGAGTTTGCGGACGAACCGGATGGTGATCTCACCCAGCGAATCCAGGATCAGAAGAGGATCCGGGAGCCTACTCGTACCCATAGGCGGGCTCCTCGCGATCGGTATAGTCGTAGTAGCGCGTGAATTCCTTCCGGAAGAGCAAAGGAATATCGCGCTGTGGGCCCGCACGATGCTTTTGGATCAGGAACTCCACCTTGGAGGGCTGTTCCGGATCCGGATGGAGGAACGCCACGACGTCGGCGTCCTGTTCGATGGCTCCCGATTCGCGCAGGTGGTGCAGCTTGGGTTTGGAATCGCCCTTGGCCGGTTCGCGCGAGAGCTGGGACAGCGCCAATACGGGGCAGTCGATCTCCTTGGCCAATTGTTTGAGTCCGCGCGAGATCTGCGCGACTTCGGCTTGTCGGTTGTCGCCTCCTCCGCCGCCGCCTTTGCCGGTGGGGGCTTCCATCAGCTGGAGGTAGTCGATGACGATGAGGTCCAGGGTTTCGCCCTGCTGGCGCAATTGGCTGGAAAGCCGCTTGCAACGGGCGCGCAGCTCCAGGATGTTCATGCCCGAGGTGTCGTCGATGTAGATGGGCGCGTGGTAGATCGGTTCGATGTCGCGCTGGAGTTTCTGGGGCAGGTAGTTGCCCTTGTGCAGTTCGCGGCTGTCAATTTCTGCCGCCGAGCAGATCAGACGTTCCACCAGCTCCATGTAGCCCATTTCCAGGCTGAAGATGGCCACGGGGTGGCGTTTGCCTTCCGGATCGCCGATGCCGCAGGCGGCGTTGAGCGCGATGTTCAGCGCAAGGGCGGTCTTGCCCACACCGGGACGCGCGGCCAGGACGATCATCGCCTGCTTGCGCAGGCCGCGCAGGGTTTCGTCGATGTCGCGGAAGCCGGACGGAGTTCCCAGCAGTCCTTCGCCGTAGGTGGCGATGTTCTGGAGCGTGCTGTGGATGAGGTCCTTGATGGGCAGGAGCTTGTGGGCGGCGCGCCGGTTGGCCACCTGCATGATCTCGGTGGCCGCGCGGTCCAGCACCACGGCCGTGTCCTCGCCGTCCTCGAAGGCCATCTCGTTGATCTTGCGCGTGCTTTCGATCAGCGATCGCAAAAGACTCTTTTCACGCACGATCTTGGCGTGGGCGGAGATGCCCGCGGCCGACACGACGGAATCCGCCAGATCCATGAGGTACGGCTCGCCGCCGACCATCTCCAGCTTCTTTTCGCGGCGCAGTCGTTCCGACAACGTCACGAGATCTACAGGCGTCTGTTCCTGGGCGAGTTGGCGCATCGCCTCGAACACCACGCGGTTGCGCTCGGCGTAGAAGTCGGACGGGTCCACTTCCGAGATCAAATCATCCAGCACGCGCCAGTCGCGCAGGATTCCGCCCAGGACGGAGCGTTCCGCCTCGTCGGAACGGGGGAGTCCCATGCGGGGGTCCATCAGGACCTTCCTTCCAGAATTTGTCGAATGATGGCGAGGTCCGCCTTGACTTCGGGCTCCAAGGCGGCTTGGCGGGCAAGTCGGCTCGGGTGGTGGGTGGAGATCGCCGGAATGCCATCCAGCTCCCAGCGCTCGCCGCGAAACGCCGGCCAGGACACGGAGCCTTGCGGTCCGCGCGCCAGCTGGGTGGCCTTGTGGTCCAGAACCAATACGGCCTTCGCGTTGGACAATTTCAGTCGCTGCAGCCAATGCCCGCGGCAGCGCACCGCCTCCGTGAAGCCTTGGATGGTGGTGTCGGCGGGATCGTCGGGAGTGCAGGCGAAGATGGCGGCCACGGCGGGCTTGGGCAGACCCGCCTCGGCGGCGAGCTGGAGCAGGGCCTTGCCGTATTCCCCGGCCAGGACCTCGCCGCGTTCGGCGTCCTCGCCCCAGGCGTAGAGGGTCAGGATCGCCCACGTGGAGGTTTCCGGACCACCCGAGGCCAGCACGCTGCGGCGACGGCGCGAAAGCACGCAACGGGTGCAGCTCTTGGCGTGGGTGGTCAGTTCCGCCAGGTTGGAAAACACCGGGATCGCCGTGCGGGCGGGCGGTGGAGCGGGGACTGCGCGCGGCGGCGGAGGAGGGGTGACGGTTTTTGTCGCAGGTGGCGCCGCGCGCTGGACGGGGGCGGGGGTGGGGGCGACCGGAGGCCCAACGGGCCGGACAGGGGCGGTGGGCCTGATGGGGGAGGGTGGCGGTGCGTTCTCCCGGCGTGAGCTCGGCGCGTTCGTGTTCGCAGCGGGCAGCACCAGAGGCGCGTCGAAGATCACCTCGTCCATTCCGAGTTCCTGCTGGTAGCGAACCCAGCGTGCGATCGGTTCGGCAAGGCTCACAGTGCCTCCAGTTTGTCCAAAAGGATGGCTGCGAGGTCGCTTTTGGCCATCCAGGTGGGGGCCGGGGATTCGCCGGTCGGACCGATCCATCCCCAGACGGTGCCCGCGCCGAATCCGCCCTTGGCGGGATCCAGCAGAGGGTCGTTGCAAACGGCCAGGTCCGCGCCCTTGGCGGACAATTTTTGGGAGCCGCGCGCCAGATCCCCGCTTTCCAGGGCGAACCCGACCACTTTGCGGGATCCCTTGGATCGGCAGAGCTCGCGGAGGATGTCGGGATTGGCGACCAGGTCCAGATGGTCCATGCCGCGCGAGGCGGGGATCTTGCCCGAAGCCGCGGAGGCGGGACGGAAATCGGCAACGGCGGCCGCGCAGATGGCGACGTCGTGCTCGGGCCATGCTTCCAAGGCCGCCTGGTGCATTTCCAGCGCGGATCGGACACGCACGACCTTCGCCAACGGGGAAATGGGTGTGTCGCAAGGGCCGGCGACCACGGTCACCGCGTGGCCACGGAACAAGGCCTCGCGGGCGATGTTCGCGCCGGTGCGGCCGGAACTTCTGTTGGTGATCACGCGCACGTCGTCGATCGCCTCTTCCGTGCGACCCATGGTCAGCAGGATCCGCAACGGATGAGATGCCTTGCGCGTGAGCAGGCGTTCGATTTCGTCGGCGATCACCAAAGGATCCGGCATGCGTCCTTCGCCGGTTTCGCCACAGGCGAGCTCGCCGGAATCAGGGGCCATCACGTGGACACCGTCGTCGGCCAAAAGGGAAAGATTACGCTGGGTGGCGGCGGCGTGGAGCATGCGCGTGTTCATCGCCGGGCACACGAGCTTGGGACAGGTGCACGAAAGCCACGCGAGACTCAATGCGTCGTCGGCCAAGCCGTAGGCGAACTTGGCGGCGGAATTGGCGGTCATGGGGGCCACCACCAGCAAGTCTGCCCACTGGGCCCAGTCGATGTGATGGGTGTGGGCGGGGCCGCCGGTTTTCCAGACGTCGTGGTCCACCGACCCTTGTGTCAGGGTGGCGAGGGTGTCCTGGGCCACCAGACGCAGGGCATTTTCTGTTGCCACACAACGAACGAGCGCCCCCCGCTTTTGCAGGAGGCGCACGAGTTCTGGCGTTTTGTAAGCTGCGATGCCTCCGGAGATGCCCAGCAGGATGCGCCGACCGGACACGGAGGACAACGACTCACTCCTCTACGGAGATCTTGACCTTGCCTTCGCGCAGTCGGTCGAGAGCGACGGTGGTGGGCTTCACGCCCTTGAGATCCAAGAACCCAAGACGAGCCTGCTCGTTGATGAAGCGTGCTTCCTGGGCGGCGACGACCACCGATTCGAAAGGCGACATGCCCTTCTGGTAGACTTCGTCGGGATCGTAGTGCAGCTGGTTGGAAACCACTGATGGCCTTTCGGTTTCAGACAGGAGAGGAGCTCTCGACAGAACGGTAAATGATACTAAACCTGCGAGCCAAAGCTGGGGTGGGGGAGGTACTTTTCTCCCCCCTATGGCTTTCTCCCTCTTCGGTCGCTCTCCTTTCCTGAAGTCTTCCTTGCAAAAAGCATGGGGTTGGGCACGCTGGCTGTGGAGGTTCTTGAAGGCCCTTTTTCTGGCGTATGCCGTGGCATTTTCCGTGGTGGGGACGCTTCTGTTGGGCTTTGCCGCCTGGAAAGCCTGGAAGCTGTACGACTCGGTCGCCGGGTTGGAGACGCGACTGCCGGAGAAAACGAGCTTCATGGAGTACCGCGAAGATCAGTGGGAAGACTCGGGCAAGAAGGTCCAGGTGCGTTGGGAGCCGGTGGCCATCGGTTCGATTTCCAAAAATCTGCAGAATGCTGTGCTGACCGGCGAGGACGACCGGTTCTACCAGCACAACGGGTTTGATCTGGACGCCATGGAGCGGGCTTTTTGGGAGGCCAAAACCAAGGGTGCCTGGAAGCGCGGGGGCAGCACCATCACCCAGCAGTTGGCCAAGAACCTGTACCTATCCCCCAAGCGATCCTTGGTTCGCAAAGCCAAGGAAGCCCTCTACACCGTGGCCTTGGAGCATTTCCTGACCAAGGAGCGGATCATGGAAGTCTATCTGAACGTGATCGAGTGGGGGCCTGGGATCTACGGAGCCGAGGCCGCTTCCAAGTATTACTTCGGCGTCCACGCGTCACAGTTGGATCTGGATCAGGCGGCCCGCTTGGCGGCGGTCTTGCCCAAGCCGCTGAAGGTCAGGCCGGACCGGGATTCCAAGTTCATGAACTTCCGCAAAGCCGCGATCCTCCAGAACATGCGGCAGTTCAAGGGGCTCGGCCAGCCCGCCGCCAAGCCCGAGCCCGCCGACGACGACGAAGAGGAATTGCCGGAGCCGGCGGAAATACCCGACGTGGTCAAGCCGGATTCCACCGTGACGGCAAAGCCAGAGACCGTGGAAGAGACGATGCCGGCGAAGTCGGATTCCGCCAAGGCCATCAAGGAGTAGTTCCAGGGCTCCGAAGCTCCAACGCTTCGGAGGGGAAGCGGTCATTTTGACAGTCCCTTCCATCCCTCCCACTTACCCAGCTTCCGCACGAACTCCTTTTGGGTCCCTTCCTCGATCAGCGGCGCTCCCGGGCGCAGGGATCGCCAAGTCATCTCGGGCATGTAATAGTCGCCGCGATCCGTTTTACGGGCTTCAGCTTCCAGTTTTTGGTCCAGGAACAGAGGGAGCAATTGCCATCGGGCTCCCTGGATCCGCACGATGAATTGTGGCTGGTACATTCCGAGGGTGATCTCGAGATCCGAGCCATCGTGTCGTCGGAGTTGTTTTAGAACCGTCGCCTTGCCGGGGCCGATGAATGGCTCCATCGGAGGCATTGCCCTGGGTTGTGGTCGATCCGCCGCAGTCGGTTCTGTGCGCGGTTTCTTCGCGGAAAGAGCGGTTTCGTCGGTTGACGACATGCGATCCACCTGGGGAAGGGAGGAAAGGATCAGAATGGAGAGGATTGTAGGGAAGATCAACGGACAACCTTTTGTCAGGTGCTGCTTTATCGGGTTTGGCAAAATCCTAGAAATCCAGCCCCATCCACAACGGTCACACGGGCAAGGTCGGCGGATGCACCCAAAGGTGCGGATTGCTCAACGCTTGAGGAAACGATCCAGTTCCCGCAACTCCGCGGATGTCAGCATCCTCGCCGCTCCTTTGGCGAGGTCTCCCAATGCCAGGCAAGCCATGGACACCCGTACCAGCCGATCTGTTTCGATCCCCAGGGTCTCCAGCATCCGTCGGATTTCGCGGTTCTTGCCCTCGCACAGCACGATCTCCAGCCAGCAGGATTTTTCGCCTTGGCGGAGAATGCGCGCCGAGGCAGCTCGCAGCGTTTCGCCGCGGTCCACCATCCCCACCTGGAGGGATTCCAGCTCCTGAGCGGTCACCAATCGATTCACCTGGACGTGGTAGGTCTTGGGGATGCCTCGCGCTGGATCAAGCAGCGAGTCCGCCCAGGCGGTGTCGTTGGTGAACAACAAGAGGCCTTCGCTGGCCATGTCCAATCGGCCCACCGGCCCAACATGTGGAAGGTTCAAGCCCTCCAGGCATTCGAAGACGGTGCGACGGTCCTTTTCGTCGGAGGCCGTGGTCACTAAGCCGCGCGGCTTGTTGAGCATCAGGTAGACCTTGGATTGGGCCACCAGAGGCTTTCCATCGATCTCGATGCGATCGGACGGAAGCGTGGGAGATTCGGGATCCCGTACAACTCTTCCGTTGAGCTTCACCACCCCGGAGGCCACGAGCTTTTCCGCTTGGCTTCGCGAGGCGAATCCGCTCTTGTTGATGGCGCGTGCCAATCCGATGCGTCGTTGAGGTTCCAAGGTCTGGGAAGGTAGAACCATACGACGAGACTCAGGCGGAGACGGAATCTGTCGATCTTTCGGGGGTGCTCCTGGACGAATCGGCAAGAAGATTATAGTTTTATATAAAACCAAAAAAGGAGTGTCTCGATGCTGCAAACAGCCATCCTTGCGTCGTGGAGCCTGGTCAAGCGCGTCCCGAATCTGTTCCTGTCCACCCTGGACGAACGCAATGGATTCCCTGATGCCCGCATCCTGTTCAATCTCCGTGTGGCGCGTCCACAGTGCTTTTCCAGTGGGGCATCGGCCTTGCCACATGGTTTTTCCACCTGGATCGCGACCAACACCTCCAGCGCCAAGGTCAGGCAACTGCGGGCGGATCGTCGCGCGAGTCTCTACTACGCGGATGCGGCCAATTTCGAGGGGCTCACCGTGCAGGGTGAGTTTACGGAGATCCTGGACCCGGCCATTCGCGCGGGCATCTGGACCGACGGCTGGCAGATGTTCTACCCGGGTGGCTTGGAGGGTGGCGACTTCTCCGTGTTCCGGTTCCAGCCTCTACGGGCGCGGTATTACCATGGGCTGGCAGTGACCGCTTTCGACCCGCAAGTCCTTCCCGAGCTGGCCTGAGTGGTTGCCAAATCGCGCGAAGGGGGAGTGCTGCTGGCCCAAGTCCATCAGCTCTCCGGGCGGGTGTTCGCCCGGGTTTTGAAGCGACATGGTTTGGAAGAACTCAATCCGGCCCAAGGGCGCATCGTCTATGCTCTCTGGAAGCACGGGAGCCAGTCGCAAACCGCGCTTTGCGAACGGACGCGGTTGGACAAATCCACCTTGGCTCTGATGCTGGATCGACTGGAGGCGGATGGCCAGGTGGTGCGAAAAGCCGATCCCGCGGATGGTCGACGACGAATTGTGTCGTTGACGGCAAAGAACCTCGCTTTGCACGAAGCCTACGCGAAGGCATCCTCTGAGATGTCCAGCTTGTTCTACGCCGGTCTGAGTTCAGTGGAGATCGATCAGTTCGAAACGTTTTTGACCCGCATCCGTGCCGGTCTGGAGAATGCGGAAAGACAATTTTCGCAGGTCTGACGGAGATCCCCAGGATCGCAACGGGAACCTCGGGGAAGGTGACCCCAGCGTTTCGACGAAGGTTCAGGTGGACACCATTGGGCCACAGAGATTGATTGGGTAAGAAAACCGCTCCTGGATTGACTCGAGGACGGCGCTACTTTGATGGGAATGCGATCGATTCTTTCTGCTTGCCTTGTTCTGTTCACCGCTTCCACCACCTTTTCCGAGACCAGTCTGATTTCAGGAAAAGTGACTGACCTCAAAGGGCTCGGCCTTGGGGGCGTGGAGGTGAGCTACGAACAGGAAAACTACGGCAATCACTTTGCAACGACGGATGTCGACGGGAATTGGCGCATCCAGCCGAAGTCGACCGTTTCGAACCGGATTCCACCGGCCGACCGGATCGCGTGGAACAACGGGGCGTTGGAAATCTCCGTATCCGGCAGGGGGGGCTTTGCGTGGGATGTCTACGATCTACGCGGAGTATCAGTGGGCGGGCGCAAGGAGATGTTTCTGGAATCAGGTGTACACAGGATCCCGTTGGATCTGGGAACGGGTCTGTTCTGGGGCTCTTCACGGAAACGTGTGGGCGAATTCTTGACGGTAACTGTCTGACTGCTACCATACAGGGAGGCCTATCGTCAGGATCTTGAGCCTCAAGTACTCCTCGTCTCGGATCCCGTAGGCTCTCCTCTGGATGGTGCGGATCTTGTTGTTCATGCCTTCGACGAAGCCCATCGGGATCTTCTCGTCGAAGCCCGCCATGGCGACGACTCCATCCCAGTGGCGATCGATCATCGCTGCGAAGTCCTCCAGCGGTTTCAACCTTTGCCATCGCAGGCTTCGCTTCCATCCCTCGAAGAACTTCCGCGCCCACGTTGCCGACCGATAGGTCCACAACTGATCGAACGACTCCTTCAGCAGGTACGCCTTGTTCAGCCGGGCATTTGCCTTCAGCAGTTGCTCCAGTTCCAGGCGCCCCTCCCGGTCGAGATTCTCCCGATTGGACAGGAGGTTGTACCGCTGTCCCTTGATGAACCTGCGCTTGTCACTGTCGACGCGCTTGTATTCGGCACGTCTGATCGCATCGATGGCTCGCCCCAGGTGCTGGGAGATATGGAAGTGGTCGTAGGCGATCTTGCCATTGGGGCAGTGCGCCTGGAATGATCTCTCGAAGGCTTTCCACATATCCATCACGCCGATCTCGATCTCCCCGCAAACCTCGATTCCAAGGCCTTCGTAGAACCGATCCATGCTCTGGGTCGAGCGGTCATCACCTCCGAACCAGATCGGACGCCGACGCCCCAAGTCGTGCACCACGATCCGGTACTCGTGTCCCTTGCGGACCGAGATTTCGTCGATGCCGATGGCACGCGGCGGCTCGATTGGATTGTCGGCTAACTGCCGTTGCATATACTGGATGTCCAGATTCTTCACTGTCTCCCAGTGCAGCCCGAACTCCTCGGCCACCGAGGAAAGGCTCGCCTCACGACAGCGGCGACCGACACGCTGGACAAATCGTTCCGATTGGTGACCTGTCTTGGCAAGCCATGCCAACGTCTCCGTTTTCACCATGCCGCACACCGGGCAATCGACGCGGCGGATCTCGACATCAAGCCAGATCCTCCAGGACCCGCAGTCCAGGTCGCGAACAAGTCGACGCCGACTGTCGTACCACGTTCGACACACTCTGCCACAGCATCCGCAAGCCGTCTTTTTTCCCCCGCCGGACCAGGGTCACGACCCGGCCGTCAGGAATGCTGGGGTGGCTACGGACTCGCGCCAGCGGACTAAATCCGGGGTAACGGAAGGCGTCCTTGATATGCTGAATCTCGGGAGTGTCCGGTGGATCTGTCATCGTGCCAAGTTTCGCATTCACGTCGACGACCGGGAAGCCACTCCTCATCGGCACTGCAGGGGAGCAGGTGCGATGGATCTACCCACACATTTCCGTGAAGAGCCTGTTCTGGATTCGGGTGACGGGAAACGGCCACTCGCAAATCTTGCGGGTGGGTGGTGTGGGGCACAGCCTCGGTGGTTCACCTGCGGTGGTTGGCGTTGCCAGCGCGGTTTCCCAAAGATCTCAATTTTCAATGGTTGGAAAGGTGAAGTTCTTCCGTAAGGAAAAAAATGTGGCGACCATTTCCCTGGAAATTCTCGATACTTCGCATTTCCTCGTCAAATTGGACACATCCAAGAGCGATTCCTTTCCCTGGAACGGCGCGGTGGGGACGCTCTACGACAAACGAGATGGCCAGATCTATCGGACCACGCTCATCGGTCGCAACCGATGGATGGCCGAGAACCTGAACTTCAAAATTGACAGTTCTTGGCTGGCGAATAGTTACGACTGGTCATTTCATGCCACCAGCTGGATCCGGGTAGACGAGAACAAGACCAACGGCTCCCGCTACGGGAGGTACTATACCTGGGTGGGCGCCATGGATCTTCCTGTTTCGTGCACGGATTCTGCATGTTCTTACTCCCTTCCCCGGCGGGGAATCTGTCCGGAGGGATGGCATATTCCGTCCAACCAGGAGTGGCAGGATCTCCGAGCCACTGTCGAGGCTTCTCCAGGCGTTGGAAAGGGAAAAGCTGGGCACGCCTTGATCGCTTCTCGTGGCTGGCCTCAGGAAGAGACCGAGCTGGTGACGGATCGATTCGGGTTCAGGGCCTTGCCCGCGGGCAGCTTCGACGCGCCGGAAGGTTTAGGACGAGGGCAGGCCTTTTTCTTTTCCTCCACGGCTTTTGCGCCTGGGGCGGCGTATTACAGCTTGATCACCTATGCATATCCCTTGTTGCAGGAGCTCCAATACTATACCTCGAGCATGAAGTATTCCGTCCGGTGTGTTCAATGATCCTCAGGTAGTGGGCCCAAACAGGTTTCCAGGGAACAAGCCTGTGCAAGCCATGACAGAAATTGGATACATCTACATCAGAAGATGTTCATTGTTTCCCATGCCGCCGGTTGGATCATGTGGAGGTTGGTTTTCCGGGATGGCTGCCGGATTCTCCGCAGATTCAGCTTGTGGAGGTGGAGCATCGACTTGTAGCATCCAGTCGCTGGAGCCTTCCGTGCTCGATTCGATGGCATCGAGTTGATCGACGGCGCTGGACCAGTCCGAGTTGCCACCTTGGGAATGTCCCAACATGGCCAGCTCATGGATGTTCGCGCCGAGGTCGGGGGAGAGCGAATCACCCACCAAGATGTCGTCTCCTGCGTCTCCCCGCAGCGTGTCTGCACCCGATCCTCCCACCAATAGGTCGTCGCCGGAGCCACCGGAAATTCTGTCGGCGCCGGTTCCTCCTGCAATGGTGTCGTTACCTGCGTTTCCGGCGAGCGTGTCATTTCCTGCCCCACCGTACAGTGCATCGTCCTTGGCGCTACCGGAGATCGAATCGTCGTGGGTGGAGTAGGCCCGGTGTCCGACATCGGTTCCCGAGGCTCCCAAGGACGCGTTCGATTCGTGGGAGGCTCCGCTGTTTCCGTGGTCGGAAGCGGTTCCTCCCTTGAGCTTCGCGTCACCCATGTGGGACGAATCGATGGTTTTGTCGGAGAAGGAAAAGTTCTCGACATTCCTCACCGTGGTCACGCCGTCGCGGCCTGTGTTGGTGTCGGTGACCGTGATCGTCCCGTCTTTGGCGACGGAAACCGAATAATCGGACTGCTTGCCATGGAAAATCGCCGTATCGTTTCCGGCACCTCCGTCGAGGACGTTTTTCCCGGATCCTCCGATTAGCGTGTCGTTGCCCGCGCCCCCACTCAGGATGTCATTTCCTGTCCCACCGGAAAGCGTATCATTTCCCGACCCGCCCGAGATCAGGTCGTTTCCGGAACCTCCTGCCAGAACGTCGTTTCCTGCGCCCCCTGCGAGCGTGTCGTCGCCGGAACCGCCAATCACCACGTCATTTCCTGCGCCCCCGGAAAGGGTGTCGCCGGAACGCGTGCCTGCGGAGGCATACTCTGCCTGGATGCCAGTGATCTCCGTATCCGGAGAAAAATTCGTGGCATCCACGGCATCGTTGATTTGGACATCGACAGGTGCAGGAGCAGGGGAGGGCACAGGAACATCATGAGTAGGGGATGATGCTGTGTCGCCGTGTGGTTTGCCGTCAACCAGGGAAACTTGGGGATCCGGTCGTGTGGGTCCTGAGGAAGATGAATCGTTGGGGTGATCGTCTTGCTTGACGTCGATATCTCCGTCTTTGGTGTTGGTTGTGGATTCATTATCGTGAGCCGGTTTATCAGGTTTGTCGATTTTTGGCTCAGGTTCCGATTCTTGCTTAGGCTGCGGAGGTGGCTCGTCCTTCGGAGCCGGCTCGACATCCTGCTTGGGCTGTGGAGCGGACTCATCCTTCGGCGATGGCTCTGTTTCCTGCTTAGGTTGTGGAGCAGGCTCATCCTTTGGCGTCGGTTCCGTCTCCTGCTCAGGCGGTGGAGGTGGCTCGTCCTTTACCGAAGACTCGTTGGGATGGTCGTCTTGCTTGACGTCGACATCTCCGTCTTTGGTATTGGTTGCTGATTCGTTATCGTGACCCGGTTTATCAGGTTTGTCGTTTTTTGGCTCAGGTTCAGATTCTTGCTTAGGCTGAGGAGCCGGCTCATCCTTCGGCGTTGGCTCGGTCTCCTGCATAGGCTGTGGAGTAGGCTCATCTTTTGCCGAAGACTCGTTGGGATGATCGTCTTGCTTGACGTCGACATCACCGTCTTTGGTATTGGTTGCTGATTCATTATCGTGCGCCGGTTTATCAGGCGTGTCGTTTTTTGGCTCAGGTTCTGGTTCTTGCTTGGGTTGCGGAGCAGGCTCATCTTTTTCCGAAGACTCGTTGGGATGATCGTCTTGCTTGACGTCGACATCACCGTCTTTGGTGTTGGTTGTGGATTCGTTATCGTGTGCCGGTTTATCAGGTTTGTCGATTTTGGGCTCAGGTTCCGATTCTTGCTTAGGCTGAGGAGTCGGCTCATCCTTCGGAGCCGGCTCGACATCCTGCTCCTTCGGCGCCGGCTCTACCTCTTGCTTTGGTTGTAGGGTAGGCTCGTCCTTTGGCGCTGGCTCTACCTCCTGCTTAGGCTGCGGAGGTGGCTCGTCCTTCGGCGCTGGCTCTACCTCTTGCTTCGGTTGTGGGGTCGGCTCATCCTTTGGCGCCGGCTCTACCTCTTGCTTTGGTTGAGGAGTAGGCTCGTCCTTCGGTGCAGGTTCCGTCTCCTGCTTAGGTTGTGGAGCAGGCTCATCCTTCGGCGCCGGTTCCGTCTCCTGCTTTGGCTGTGGGGTAGGCTCGTCCTTCGGCGCCGGCTCTACCTCTTGCTTCGGTTGCGGGGTAGGCTCATCCTTCGGCGCTGGCTCTGTCTCCTGCTTTGGTTGCGGAGTCGGCTCGTCCTTCGGTGCAGGTTCCGTCTCCTGCTTAAGTTGCGGTACAGGCTCATCCTTTGGCGCTGGCTCGATCTCTTGCTTTGGTTGCGGAGTCGGCTCATCCTTCGGCGCCGGCTCTACCTCTTGCTTTGGTTGCGGAGTAGGTTCATCCTTCGGCGCTGGCTCTGTTTCCTGCTTTGGCTGCGGAGTAGGCTCATCCTTCGGCGCAGGCTCTACCTCTTGCTTCGGTTGTGGGGTCGGCTCATCCTTTGGCGCTGGCTCTGTCTCCTGCTTTGGCTGCTGAGGTGGCTCGTCTTTCGGCGCTGGCTCTGTCTCCTGCTTTGGTTGCGGAGTCGGCTCATCCTTTGGCGCAGGCTCTACCTCTTGCTTAGGCAGTGGAGCAGACTCGTCTTTCGGTGCTGGCTCTACCTCTTGCTTCGGTTGTGGGGTGGGCTCGTCCTTCGGCGCAGGCTCTACCTCTTGCTTTGGTTGAGGAGTCGGCTCGTCCTTCGGTGCAGGTTCCGTCTCCTGCTTAGGTTGTGGAGCAGGCTCATCCTTCGGCGCCGGTTCCGTCTCCTGCTTTGGCTGTGGGGTAGGCTCGTCCTTCGGCGCCGGCTCTACCTCTTGCTTCGGTTGCGGGGTAGGCTCATCCTTCGGCGCTGGCTCTGTCTCCTGCTTTGGTTGCGGAGTCGGCTCATCCTTCGGCGCCGACTCTACCTCCTGCTTAAGTTGCGGTACAGGCTCATCCTTTGGCGCTGGCTCGATCTCTTGCTTTGGTTGCGGAGTCGGCTCATCCTTCGGCGCCGGCTCTACCTCTTGCTTTGGTTGCGGAGTAGGCTCGTCCTTCGGCGCCGACTCTACCTCCTGCTTAGGCTGTGGAGTAGGCTCGTCCTTCGGCGCTGGCTCTGTTTCCTGCTTAGGCTGCGGAGTAGGCTCATCCTTCGGCGCCGACTCTACCTCCTGCTTAGGCTGTGGAGTAGGCTCGTCCTTCGGCGCTGGCTCTGTTTCCTGCTTAGGCTGTGGAGCAGGCTCGTCTTTCGGCGCTGGCTCTGCCTCCTGCTTCGGCTGTGGAGCAGGCTCGTCTTTCGGCGCTGGCTCTATCTCTTGCTTCGGCTGCGGGGTAGGCTCGTCTTTCGGCGCTGGCTCTATCTCTTGCTTCGGTTGCGGGGTAGGCTCGTCCTTCGGCGCTGGCTCTGCCTCCTGCTTAGGCTGTGGAGCAGGCTCGTCTTTCGGCGCTGGCTCTATCTCTTGCTTTGGTTGCGGAGTAGGCTCGTCCTTCGGCGCTGGCTCTACCTCCTGCTTAGGCAGTGGAGTAGGCTCGTCCTTCGGCGCTGGCTCTGTTTCCTGCTTTGGCTGCGGAGTAGGCTCATCCTTCGGCGCAGGCTCTACCTCCTGCTTCGGCTGTGGAGTAGGTTCATCCTTCGGCGCCGGCTCTACCTCTTGCTTCGGTTGTGGAGCAGGCTCGTCCTTCGGCGCAGGCTCTGTCTCCTGCTTTGGCTGTGGGGTAGGCTCGTCCTTTGGCGCCGGCTCTACCTCTTGCTTCGGTTGCGGGGTAGGCTCATCTTTTGGCGCCGGTTCTGTCTCCTGCTTAGGTTGTGGAGCAGGCTCATCCTTCGGCGCTGGCTCTGCCTCCTGCCTTGGCTGTGGGGTAGGCTCGTCCTTTGGCGCCGGTTCTACCTCTTGCTTCGGTTGTGGAGCAGGCTCGTCTTTCGGCGCTGGCTCTGCCTCCTGCTTTGGCTGCGGAGTAGGCTCGTCCTTCGGCGCTGGCTCTGCCTCCTGCTTAGGCTGCGGAGGTGGCTCGTCTTCCGGTGCTGGCTCTACCTCTTGCTTCGGTTGTGGGGTCGGCTCATCCTTTGGCGCCGGCTCTACCTCTTGCTTTGGTTGAGGAGGAGGCTCGTCCTTCGGTGCAGGTTCCGTCTCCTGCTTAGGTTGTGGAGCAGGCTCATCCTTCGGCGCCGGTTCCGTCTCCTGCCTTGGCTGTGGGGTAGGCTCGTCCTTTGGCGCCGGCTCTACCTCTTGCTTCGGTTGCGGGGTAGGCTCATCTTTTGGCGCCGGTTCTGTCTCCTGCTTAGGTTGTGGAGCAGGCTCATCCTTCGGCGCTGGCTCTGCCTCCTGCTTGGGCTGCGGAGGTGTCTCGTCTTTCGGCGCAGGTTCCGTCTCCTGCTTGGGCTGCGGAGCAAGCTCATCCTTCGGTGCGGGCTCGACTTCCTGCTTGGGCTGTGGAGCAGGCTCATCCTTCGGCGCCGGCTCTACCTCTTGCTTTGGTTGAGGAGTCGGCTCGTCCTTTGGCGCCGGTTCTGTCTCCTGCTTAGGTTGCGGAGGTGGCTCATCCTTCGGCGCCGGTTCCGTCTCCTGCTTTGGCTGCGGAGGTGGCTCGACATTCGGCGTCGGTTCCGTCTCCTGCTTTGGTTGCGGAGGTGGCTCGTCTTTCGGCGCTGGCTCTGTCTCCTGCTTAGGTTGAGGAGCAGGCTCGTCCTTCGGCGCTGGCTCTGTCTCCTGCTTAGGCTGTGGAGGAGGTTCGTCCTTCGGCGTCGGCTCTGTTTCCTGCTTTGGCTGCGGGGCAGGCTCATCCTTCGGCGCTGGCTCTACTTCTTGCTTAGGTTGTGGAGGCGGCTCGTCCTTCGGCGCCGGTTCCGTCTCCTGCTTAGGCTGTGGAGTAGGCTCATCCTTCGGCGCCGGTTCCGTCTCCTGCTTTGGTTGCGGAGGTGGCTCGTCTTTCGGCGCGGGCTCTGTCTCCTGCTTAGGTTGAGGAGCAGGCTCATCCTTCGGCGCCGGTTCTGTCTCCTGCTTAGGCTGTGGAGTAGGCTCATCCTTCGGTACAGGATCTGTTTCCTGCTTACGCTGAGGAGTAGGCTCATCCTTCGGAGCTGGCTCTACCTCTTGCTTTGGCTGCGGAGTAGGCTCATCCTTCGGCGCCGGCTCTGTCTCCTGCTTTGGTTGCGGAGCGGGCTCGTCCTTCGGCGCCGGTTCCGTCTCCTGCTTTGGTTGTGGAGGTGGCTCATCCTTCGGCGCTGGCTCTGTTTCCTGTTTTGGCTGCGGAGGTGGCTCGACTTTCGGCGCTGGCTCTACCTCTTGCTTCGGTTGTGGGGTAGGCTCGTCCTTCGGCGCCGGTTCCGTCTCCTGCTTTGGTTGTGGAGGTGGCTCATCCTTCGGCGCTGGCTCTGTTTCCTGTTTTGGCTGCGGAGGTGGCTCGACTTTCGGCGCTGGCTCTACCTCTTGCTTCGGTTGTGGAGGCGGCTCATCCTTCGGTGCCGGCTCGGTCTCCTGCTTCGGCTGCGGAGGTGGCACATCCTTCAGTACCGGCTCGACTTCCTGCTTGGTCTGTGGAGTCGGCTCATCCTTCAGAGAATCGAGGGGTGGAATCGTCGATCGATCGATGGTGTGGGGGCGATCCACGGCTCCCACAGGTGCAGCTTGCGTCTCGATCCGAAGCTCCGCTCCAGGATTGGCTTTTGGATGTGTTCCGGCATCTCCAAAGTTCCCGGGTGAGGTGGAGTCCTGGGGCGTGGTTTCGTCTGCTGGATGGATCTCTCCCGAGGAAAACGAATCGATGGAAGCGGAAAATGTTCCTTGCGGGGGGAGTCCATCGATCGAGAATGAAACTACGGGCGATCCGGCGCGCGGGCTCTGGGGAAACTCCTCCTGGATCCGATCTACGTTGGATGGTTCACTTGAAGACGGAAGCTGTCTATTATCCTCGATGGATGGAGCGGAAGGGCCGGATGCAAGGATTCCCGCGGGACCTTCGGCAGGTGCCACCTTGGCCACCTGGCCGTATTCGAGGGCTTGGTCAGCTTTTTCGGGGTGCAGGTTGCCGGTGAGTTCGGCCAGCCTCAGAAGTTTGTCATCACCGGGATCTGGTTTGTTTTGCATGTCCATTCCCTTCGATGGGGGCGATTCTCATTGCGCGGAAAGAATTTGCGATCAGACAGGAATCGGCGTTGATCTTCAGCGTTCTCTCATCGCCTCGCTGGAGGAGGCGAACACAGGCTTCAACAGGTATTGGAAGATGGTGCGTCCTCCGGTACGGATCTCGGTCTGGACGCTCATGCCGGGCAGAACGGAGCCGTCGCTGGGCGTTTTGCCGAGGTGTCCTCGAGCCAGATGGATGGTTCCGCGATAGTACAGGGAGCCATCCGCATTGGAAAAGGAATTGGCGGAGATCCCTTGCACCGTTCCGGGAATCCCACCATAGCGGGCGTAATCGAATGCGCTGAACTTGACCAGACAATTCTGGCCGATCTGGATGTGCCCGATATCCCTGGGACTGATTTGGACATCTGCGATCAATTGCTTCCCTTCAGGGACGATTTGGAGGATCGTCGCTCCGGGCATGATGACCTCTCCAGAAGAATGGATCTTCATTCCGGTCACGATGCCAGCCACCGGTGCGCGAAGCTCGAGATCGTCGACCGTTTGGTTTTCCCGCCGGGAGGCTTCCATGATCTGTTTGAGTTCCGACGTCAACTGCTCCCGCTCGGCCAGCAAATCCTTTTCGCGGGCACTGACGAGTTGAGCGAGTCGAGCTTTGGATTCATCCACGGAGGCGGCGATCCGAGCCATCTGCGAGGGCATGCCGGCCAAGGCGCCATCGAGTTCCGACAGCTGGCGCTTGAGGGTCAGGTACTGGAGCTTGGAATTCAATCCTTCCTTGACCAGACCTTCCCGGACGCTCATTTCCTCGGCGAGCAAGGCGCGCTGGGATTGGAGCGTTTTTTGTCGAGTGGAAAGTTCGGAAAGATTTCCGGAAAGCTGCGCCAACTGGCTGGTGATGACGGTCTTTTCCAAGGAGATCGATTTCAGGTATTCGCTGTAGTACCGCTGTTGTTCCTGGATCTGGGTGGAATCCGTAACCCCGGCTGCGGCGAAATTGCATGCGCGTGATTCGCTGAGCGCACGCACGCGCTCCAAGCGAGCCCGTAGGGACGCGACCCTGACTTGGGTTTCCGCCGCCTTGGAGGAGGCGTACGATGGATCGAAATGGAGGAGAACTTCTCCGTGTTTGACATACTGTCCTTCTTGGACCGACAAGCTGGTGATGCGTCCGCCTTCGCGATGCTGGAGGATGAACACGTCTCCGACGGGGATGATTTTTCCGGTTGCGATGGCGACTTCGTCCACGTGGGCGATGGCGCTCCACCCCACGAACGAAAGGATGCTCAGGAAGGTGAAGCCGATCAAAAGCCGAGCCAGTCGGGGGCTTCCGGTTTCCTCCAGGAGGATCGATCGGGAAATGAATTCTTCCTCGGTCGAACGCAAGGAGTTCTTCTTCCATTTCGTCGTGATCATGGTTTGGAGTCTCCGAAATAGCTGGACAGAATCTTTCCGGGCGCTCCGCAGGCTCGCAATCGCCCTTGATCGATCCATAGGATCTGGTCGGCGGCGGAAAGGATGTTTCGATCGTTCGTCACCACGACCACGGTCCTGCCCGATCCGCGATTGCGGATGGTTTCCAGGAGACTCGAAAGCTGGTGGCTGGCAAGCCCGGTTTCAGGGCTGTCGATCAGCATGATCGGCATCCGTCGCAGATGGAACCTGGCCAGGCAAATGCCGCGAGTGATCGAAGCGGGCAACGAGAGGGCCCCTGCACCCGTGAGGGACGTGTCGATTCCCGCCGGGAGGTTCGATACCACCGACATGATTCCGGAATCCGTCAGGGCTTGGGTGATCTCCTCGACGGTAGCGGTCGGATCGGCCAGGGCGACATTGGAGGCGATGGTTCCGGTGAAGAGGCGGTCGTACTGGGGGAGGTACGAGATGCCGCGCCGGAGGGCCACGGGATCCAGCTGCCTGACGTTGAAATTGTCGATGGAGATTCTTCCAGCCAGGGGTTGGTACAACCCGAGGATTAGCTTCAGGAGCGTGGTTTTTCCGCTCCCACCGTGACCGCAGATCGCGCACAACGATCCTGCGGGAATGTCCATCGAGAGCGAAACGAGCGCCGGGGCAAGGTCAGGGGAATAGCGCATGGAAACCTGGGAGAAGGAGATTTCTCCCTTCAGGGGGCGAACAAGTTCGGATGTGTGGGACCCGACCTCGATGGGCATTTCCATCAGGCGGTTGAGTTGACCTACGCTCTTGAAGACGCGGTTGACCTGGGTCAGGACCGCGAACCCGCTCCGCAACGGCGCCATCACGCGCCAGACCAACATCATCGACGACATCAGCGCTCCGGCGGTCAGGCTTCCCGATTCGACTCTCAACACGCCCCAGACCATCACGATCAATCCGGCCAGGGAAACCACCGTGCTGGAGGTCGCGTCGATGATCGCCAGAAGTTGCGCCGACTTGTACGAATTCACCGCGACATCCGCCGAGGCGGATTCGAATCGTGTTGTCCAGACCTTGGAGAGTCCGGCGTATTTGATGCCGCGCAGACCGGTGAGCAGCTCCAAGACCAACTCCTGCTTTTTCGCGGCGATCAACGCTCCATCGACATTGGCACGACGCACCAAGGGGGCCATCGCCAGCCCAAATAGCACAAGCAGGACGAGCGCGACCAGCGGCACGACGACCAGCGGACCTGAAATGAAGGCCATCCCGACGATCAACACCAGCGTGAAGGGAAGGTCCAACAAAGCCGCGGTGGCGGGTCCGCCGAAGAATTCCCGCACCGATTCGAAATCGCGGATCCTGGCCAATTGCCCGCCAAGGGGAGCGCTTTCCGTGTACTGGGAGGGAAGGTAGAGGAGTCGGCGCAGAACTTCGTTTCCGACGATGTTTCCCAGCCGGGCCGAGAGATAGGTCTGCATGTGGGCCCGGACCTGACGGAAACCGGCATCGATGCCGATGTACAGGAAGATTCCCAATCCCAGCAGCACGAGTGTCCTGGTGTCCGGAGTGCCCAGAACCAGATTGTAGACCGTCTGGACGAACACGGGCGAGACCAGAGACAGCAAGGAAAGGATGAGCGAGACCGCCAACGCGGAGACCAGCAAGGGTCGGAAGCGCAGAAACAGAGTGGTGAACCATCCCTTGGCGGGGTTTTGCAGGGAAGCCGTGTTGCGGGAGACCCGCACCAACAGTGCGGTTCCCTTCCGGGAATCGCGCGGAATCTGTCGATATTGGCCGGTGGCGCCATCGTAGGCCAGGATGCTGCCGTCTCCGGATTCCTTGACCAATACGAACACTTCCTCCTGGGAGTGGTGGAAGAGGCATGGAAAAAGACGTGCATCGAGGTGGCGGAGGTTGGTTTCGGTGTTGGCGCTTTCGTATCCGAGAATCGCCAGGGTGTTTTGGAGCTGGTCGATCGAAAGGTCCCCGGCGTCTTGCGGAAAGGATTCCGCCAGGCGATGGGAATCGCCATTCCATCCCATGGCATCCAGCAGGGGAGCCAGGCATCTGGCCGCGGCGCTGCGGGGCAGGAATTGTCCTATCCGGAATTCCTTGGTTGGTTTCACGGTCTGGCCTCCGTGTTCACGAGCCCGGATCGCACGAACGTCTCGTAGTCGTAGCCGTTGGTGTGGGTGACGATCCAGTCGAGCATTCGCACACGCAGATCGTCGATGGCTCCGATGCGACCGACCTTGAAGTGGGCCGCATGGTTGCCGAGCGCGGCGAGGAGACGGCCGTGTTCGATGCGGTGGTTGGTCAGGCCGGGATGTCCCAAACTTTCCAGGAACGCCTCTTCGTGGTGGAAGTGTCGTTGCGCGGCGGCGAGAAGCAGGGTCAGGATATCGGAGGAATCCTTGTGGGATTCGCGCGTGGCACCAAGCGAGATCGTCAATTCCACCAGCTCCCGATGCTCCTCGTCGAACTGGGGAACCCCGGTGCTGCGGATGATTCCCGCCACCTGTTCGGCGGTCTGGGCGCGCTCCAACGACGAAAACTGCCAGGAGTTCTTGCAGAAGGTGGCGTAGTCGATTTCGTTGATGTGGTTGACCCACCAGGAGAGGATGGCTCGAGCGAACTTCGTGGGGTCCACACATCCGGATTGGCGCAGTTCGGACTCGAAACTGTCGAATTGATCGATGAACCCCCTGTGCTTTCCGCGATGGTCGGCCAGGCCCTGGATCCCTTGGCGGTGCATGAAGGTTTCCTCGTAGGCGAAGTGGGTGGCGATCTGCTCCTTCAGGTCGGCGAAAAACGGCAATATCACCTCCGGTGGGGCGGATTGTCCGCTCATGTTCTCCAGGATGTGGCAGACCTCCAGGGAGTTCACCGTCAGGTGCTTGTGCTGCTGATCGATATCGTCGATTCCCATCTGCCGGATGAACACGGAAAGATCGTCCCACGATTTGGCCGAGGCCAGCAGCCAGGACCAGTTCTCCACCTTGAAGGTCTCGTAGTCCACTTCGTTGACGTGGCTGACCACCCATTCCATGATCGAGACCTTCAACGACTTGGCGACGTTGATCTGTCCTGCTTCGAACTGGTGGATGACGCCCTCCATCATGTCCAGGATCTCGGCGTGCTGGGCGCGGTGGATCTCGATCCTGGGCAGTCGGTACTGGGCCAGGATGGACTCCTCGCGTCGGAAGTGCCCGGCGGTGTAGTCGAAGAACTCCGTCAGAAACCGTCCTTCCCGCTGGATGGTCTCCATGGACAGCTGGGGCTTCTTCATCGTCTCGATCAGCGAATTGACTTCCAACGCGTATTCGATCATCCGGCGATGGTCGGTGTCCACCGCATCCAGGCCGCAAGCCCGGATGACCGGCGACAGATCGTTCCAGCTGCACGCCGTCTGCATGACCCATCGTCCCCATTCCCGCATGTTCATCGGTTTTCCCTCGCCGGGTTCGCGGTCACCAATCGGCCGTCCAGGAGCATGGCCCGCTGGTCGGCCATGCGCTGGAAGTATTCGTTTTCTGTCACCATCACGATGGTGCAGCCACCGTGGAGTTGGGAAACGATCTCGGAGAACATCGAGCGGGTTTCCTCGTCCATGGCCGCATCCACCCGGTCGCACAGGAGGATTCGAGGTCGCACGACCAGAGCCCGTGCCAAGGCCAATCTCTGTACGAATCCGCTGGACATCCGATCGCTGGAGAGTCGGTCCAAGGGCGTGTCGTATCCACGTGGCAAGGCCGCCACCAAGGCGTCCAGGCCCACCATGCTGGCCGCATCCTGCGCGATCTGGCGCAGGGTGGGATCGAAGCGGGCGATGTTGTCGAGAATTGTCCCTGAAAAGAGGGCTGCTTGGGCGGGGAGGTATTCGATGCGCCCCCAAAGCCGGGTACGTTCCCAAAGATGGATGTCGTAGCCATCCACAAACACGTTGCCGCCCTTGGGAGTGAGCAATCCCATCATGCAGCAAAGCAGGGAGGATGCTCCCGTTCCGGTCGATGCGGAAATCACGGTGAGCGAATTCGCGGGGAAACGGTAGCTGATCCCCTGGAAGATCTCCGGTCCCCCCGGAAAGGAAAACCGCACATCGCGAAGTTCCAGCTGGCCTTCGATCTCGGTGGGAAACGACGGAGCTTCCGGCGGGGCTTCCTTCTCGAGCGCTTCGATCTTTTCCAGATGGTCCCGAGCCGATCGCGCCTCGGCGAAGTGGATGAAAAATCCAGCCGAACTCTGGATGGGCCCCATGGCCCTTCCCGCGAGCATCGTGCAGGCGACCAGCCCGCCCATGGTCAGATCCTGATGGATGACGGCGAATCCGCCGATCACCATCGTTCCGAACATCATCGATTGGGACGCGATGGTTCCGGCCAGTCGGGGGAAGTTCGCCCAACGATCCGAACGGTACCCCGCGATGGAAACGTCTTGTTGGTATGCTTCGTAGTGTCGCAAGAGTTTTTCTTCGAAGGTCTGGGCTCTCACCGTATGCATGCCGCCCAGCACCTCGATGAGGAAGCTTTGGCGGTTTTCCTTCGCTTTTTGGGCTCCTTCGCTGACCAGTTCGAACTTCTTGCGCATCCAAAGAGTCACGGCAAGGAAAGCCGCGATCACGAAGACAGCCCAGAGGACCAGGGGCCCGGCGATCAGGAAGACCGCCAGGAGGTAGAGGATCACGAAAGGAATGTCCAGCAGGATCTGGAAGAGCTGGCCGGAATAGAAGTGGCGAAGGATTCCGGATGCGTTCAAGCGCTCCAGCAGTTCTCCCGCCGGGGTTCCTTCGACGAGCTCCAGCCGTGCGGACAGAAAATGCGCAACGCTTCCGGTGCCCACGGTGTGTTCCAGCCGGGCGGCCAGCCAGCTGCCCGTGAAGGCCCGCGCGATGCGCAGCAATGATTCCAGGACCATGGCCACGGCGCATCCCGCGGAGATCCACAACAGCGTCGCGTGGGCGTGGTTGGGAATGATGCGGTCGTACACCTGCAGCAAGGTCAGCGGGAGCGCCAATGCCAACAGATTGATGCCGATCGAAGCGAGGGACAGCTCGACCATGTTCTGGGTGAAGTAGGGGAGGGCCCTCAGCGTGGCGATCAGCGAGAGTCGATTCTTCACGGGTGATCTCCGATCCCCAGGAATCGATCCAACTCCTCGTTCTCCTTCAGGAGGGTGAGCCCCGCGACCGAAAGGCTTGTTCGTGCCTGCCACAAATTGTCGCAGGTGGCGTAGAGTTCCTTCTGGGCGGAAAGGAATTCGGAGATGGTGTTCGATCCCGCCGCGAAGGCCGTTTCACGGCCGGTCGCCACATCCGAGACCGCCGCGGAATCAGCCAGATGCAGCGCCAAGGCCGTCTTGCTCTGCTCGTAGACATGCAGGGCCATCCGCAGGCGGGAGGCGCCGATTCGCAAGGCTGCCCGGTAGCGGCTGTCGGCGATTCGCATGGCTGCGCGGGCGGATCCGATCGCGCCCGGCGAGGGAGGGATCCCAACGGAAAGCCGCAGTTCTCCGCGGTGATCCCAGGGCCGTTCGGAGGTCGAATTGTCCAGCGCATAGGAGGTCGACCAAAGGAAGTGGAGGGTCGGGAGGACTCCCAGCCGTGCGGCGAATTCGCCGCTGGCGGCACTTTCGCTCAACAGACGCGCGGTCTTGATCGAGGCGGTTTCGAGGAGATTTTGCGATCCAACCGACAACGACAACAGGGAGTCGGGAAACTCTACCTGGGATTGCGGGTATTCCCCGCACAGGAGGTAGATCGCTTCGGATGCCTTCAAGGAATCCCCGCGCAACGAGGTTTCCGCCGCCTTCGAGGAAAGGACGGAGGATTGCGCTTGTCTCAAGTCGATCTGGGTCAGATCGCCCGCTGCGGTCCTCATGCGGACTCCCTCGAAGCTCCGCAGCGATGAGGCGGTCCTGGCCTGGGCGAGGGCTAGGCGATGTTGGATGCCCACGAACTCGATCCAGGCGACCGACGTGTTGTAGGCCAGATTGGCTAGACGACTTCGGCGTTCGATCGAGGCTGCCTCCAGGGTTTGTGAGGCTGCCCTCGCACGAAGCCACCCCTCTGGCTGGACCAATGGAATGGATGCGGTCAAGCCTGCCTGGTTGGTTCGGGAAAGAGGTGTGCCGGGCGTGATGCCGGATCCATGGAACTGTTCCGTGTGGGAGCCGAACAGTTCCGCGGAAGGCAGTGCGGCGCCCCAAGCCGAAGACCTGCGAGCCTTCGCGGCGTCGTAGGTGGCATGGTATTCCTGGACCTCGGGGGCATTTCGCAGAGCTTGCGCGACCGCCTCCCGCATGGTGGCCAAAGGCTTGGCCATCCCGCAACAAGCCAGCGCCAGGACGGAGGAAATTGTTTTGCGCATCCAAGGGATGCTACCACCGCGCCAGCCGTTGCGCTAGAGGAGGTAGGGGTGGGAGTGGAACGGTCTATCTTGCTAGGACATCGCCGACTGGCTGTTCCCAATCCAATCCGGAGCCATCCATGAATGTCCGTTCCTTCGCCACTCCTCTCACCATCGCCGCATTCCTGAGCGTTGGAATCACCGGCATCTGCATGTTGCTCGATTACAAGGGAGGTTTCGTGGAAAATCTCCACGAGCTCTCCGGGATCCTCATGCTCACCGCCTCCGTGCTGCATCTGTGGGTGAACAAGGCGATGCTCCTCAAGCATGTGCAATCCAAGGTCGGGGCGGCGCTGGCGATTCTTTCCCTCGTTGTCCTGATCATTGCATTGCTCCCCTTGGGAGGGAAATCTTCAGAAGGCAAAGGAACGGCAAGCCGCCAACTGATGGAAGTGGCGACTCGCGCCGACCTGAAGGGTGTCGCGATCCTGGCACGCAAGAGTCCGTCGGTTGCCGTGACGGAATTGCGGGCCAAGGGACTGGTGGTGGAATCTGAAAACCTCACCATCGAGGAGTTGGCGCGGCGCAACAAACGGTCCACCTCCGAAGTTCTGTCCCTGGTCCTTCCCGCAGCGACGGAAGGTGATGACGAGCACGACGAGCACGAAGACGACGATTGATCGGAGATCCTTTATCGCCTACATCGCCTCTTCCAGGATGGCGTCAATTTCTGCCGGGAGTAGGTCCACCGGATTCCCCTTCATGGAGCTGGCGCGCAATCCCGCCTCGCGCATGGCGGGGATGTCGGCGCGGGTCATGCCCCAGTGCGAGAGGCCGCGATTTCCCGCCAGGGCGGAAAGCGATTTCAGTACGGCCAGCCCATCCTCCAGGCTGGCTTCCGCATGGCCGCACAGGAGCTTCGCGACCTCGCGGTAGCGGGCCAATCCCTCGGGGCGATCGGAGAGCGCCTTGGTATTGGCTTTCCAGACGGGAACCAGCAAGCGGGCGCAAAGCTCGCCGTGTGGTGCCCCCAGCCTTCCGCCCAACGGGGCCGCAAGTCCGTGCACGGCGCCGAGCTTGGAATTGGCCAGGGCCATGCCGGAAAACAGGCTCGCCTCGGCGAGGTCGGTGCGTGCTTGCAGGTCCGATCCATCCTGGATGGCTTTTGGCAGGGACCGAACGGAGCGGGGGATGCCCTCCCGGCACAACGAGTCGGAAAATGTCGTGGCAAACCGCGACACCAAAGGTTCGATCAGCTGGGTGAGCGCGTCCAGTCCCGTGAACGCGGTGGTTTGGCTGGGAAGCCCAAGCGTGAGCGTGGGATCCACGACGGCCAACACCGGCATCAGCTGCGGCCCGCGCAGGCTCGCCTTCACGCCTGCGGCGGAGATCACCGCGTTGCGGGTGGCCTCCGCGCCGGTCCCCGAAGTGGTGGGGATGGTCACGCAGGGAAGTCCGGCATGCGCGATGGTTCGCCCGCCTCCCACGACCTCCAGGTGTTCCATAGGGTCTTCGACACCCGGCACGAGGGCGGCGATGGCCTTGGCCAGGTCCAGGGCGCTTCCGCCGCCGATACCCACCACGACGTCCACGCGGGCTTTGCGGGCCTCTGCGAGACGTTCGCGCAATACGTCCAGCGACGGTTCGCCGGGGCATGTCAATGTCAGAACTTGTCCGCCCAGGTCTTCCAGAGCCTGCGAAATCCAGCGGGCGCGGCGCGGGTCGCTTCCGGTCACCAGCGCGATGCGGCCGCCCATGGCCAGGATCTCGGGCACGCAGACCAAGGCCTTTCCCACCCCGAACACGACGCGGCGCGGAATGGCGATTTCCCAGCTCACCAGGCGCCCGCCTCGGGGTGGACTTCGCGGAACTTGACCGAGCTGCGGGCGACGGCCATCATCGGCTCCACCC
Source organism: Fibrobacterota bacterium (assembly GCA_016699655.1). Taxonomy (GTDB): domain Bacteria; phylum Fibrobacterota; class Fibrobacteria; order UBA5070; family UBA5070; genus UBA5070. Next base: position 4,480,952 of record CP064986.1, on the reverse strand, counting down.
GGTCGCGCCAGGTCTTGTAGTGGGCGGTTTCCTTGTGGGCGGCCGGGGCCTGGTCGTCGCGGTAGGCTTCCACGAGGACAAAAAACGACGGGTCTTCCACGCCGCGCACGACATCGAACCGCGCGATGCCCGGCTCCTTGAGGCTCTCTCGGGCGTTTTCGACGGTGGCGTTCAGGAAGGCGTTTTCCGAGCCGGGCTTGACATGGACGTTCACGTGGACGATCAACATTTATGGGATTCTCCGGTGGTGGTGTGCAGGTGGGTCAGCCGGTGGTACGCAGGCCGGAGGCGATGGCGTTGACGGTCACCAGCAATTGCAGCAATGCTTGTTCCCATTCGGGAGTCTGGGCGGGGATCTTGCGCCACTTGGTGATCAGGTCCACCTGCAGCCCATGGAGACGACGCAGGGCCTGGGAGCGCAGATCCAGGCTGCGTGCCAGGCGAGGGCGGCGTTCGGCGAACGGAAGCCGGTACAACAGCGCGATCATCTCCTGCGATTTGCGGAATTCGGCGCGGATCTTCTCCAGGAAGCGTTCGCGCAAGGCGGGATCTTCCACCATACCCGCGTAAAGGCTCCAGACCGATTCGTCGGTGGTGGCCAGGGTGGTTTCCACGTTGGCCACCACGTAGCGCAGAAGCGGCATTCCCTCCAGGCTTTCGGCGAGGTGGCGCCAATCGGCGGGACGTTCCTTGCGCAACGTTTCCAGCGCGGTGCCCACGCCGTACCATCCGGTCAGGTGGAACCGCGACTGTCCCCACGAGAACACCCAGGGGATGGCCCGCAAGTCGGAAAGTGTCCGTTTGCCCGTGCGACGCGCGGGGCGTGAACCGATGCGGCTGGATTCGATCACGTCGATGGGTGTCGCTTGCGCGAAGAACGACAAAAACCCGTCTTCCTCCACCAGATTCTGGTAGGCCGTGCGGCTCCAGTTGGAAAGAGACTCCAGGATGGCGTCCTGGCGGGGGTCGTCGTCGCGGCTGGAGCGCAAGGAGCGATCGGCCGCGCCCGCGAAGAGAAGCTCCAGGTTGTACACGGCGGAAATGAGGTTCGCGTACTTCTGGGCGATGGTCTCGCCTTGTTCGGTCATGCGCAGCCCCGAGGCCAGCGAGGCGGGCGGCAGGGCTTCCAGAAAGTGGTGGGTGGGTCCGGCGCCCCGCGAGATGGTTCCGCCTCGGCCATGGAAAAACCGGATGCGCACGCCGCGTGTGCGCCCCAAGGCCGTGAGTCGGCGTTGAGCGGACAGCAGATGCCATTGGCTGGCCAGGATGCCGCCGTCCTTGTTGGAATCGGAGTACCCGATCATCACCTGCTGCACCGGTTTGGCCGAACGCTTTTCGCGCTGTGGTCCCAGAAAGCTCAAGGTGGTCCGGGTGATGGGGTGGTCCAGGAAACGATCCAAAATGGTGTCGGCCGCTTCGAGGTCGTCGATGGTTTCGAACAGCGGTGTGACCGGCACAAGCGAAGCGATTCCCTCCGGGGTCTGCACCAGGAGCCCTGCTTCGCGTTGGAGCAGGTACACGGCCAAAAGGTCGGACAGACTGCGGGTCATGGAGACGATGAACGTGCCCACTCCCGCCATGCCGTGGCGATCGATGTGGTCGGCGACCACGCGGTGGCTGTCGGCCACGGCCAGCGCCGCGTCGCCCGAACGGTTGCAGGGAAGCGAGAACGGGCGCAGGGTGGACAATTCCCGTCCGAGGAATTCCAGCCGTTCTTCCTCCGGCCACGATCCGAAATCCGTCTTGGCCGCTCCGGAAGCCACCAGGAGCTCCTCTATGGCACGGTCGTGGAAGGTCGAATTTTGTCTGACATCCAGTTGGGCCAGGTGGAACCCGAACACTTCCACATGGCGCCGCAGCCGGAACACCTCCAGGTCGGCCAGGCGCTGGGCGCCGGCGTCGCGCAGGGACTTGTCGAGAACCGACAAGTCCAGCGCCAATTCGGAGGCTTCGCGGTATTTCCAGGCAGGCGATTCGGGAGGCTGTACCGCATCGGGCAAACGCGCGGTGATCAGGTTGACGAACTGGCGCCAGGGCTCTTCGCGGTTTCTCGACAGGGCGGGTGCGGCGATGTCCTGGGGAAGGAGGGCGGCCATGCGCTCGACTTCCTTTTCAAACCACTGGGGTGGTTCCTGGAGCCGCCGCGAAAGGGAAAGGCGCGATCCCAACCTCACCATGCGCTCGCGCAGGATTTCCAGGGCGGATCGGCGCAGCTCTCCCAGCGCCATGCGCGTGGTGTCCGCGCCCACCAAGGGGTGTCCGTCGCGGTCCCCGCCCACCCACGACCCGATCCGCAGAAGTGGAAATTTGGAGGGCTCGGTGAGCAACTTGGGGTCGAGACCCGCATCCGCCCAGGCGGATCGCAGCCGGTCGTCCAGTTGGATCAATGCTTCCGGAAACACATGGCGCAGGTAGTGGAGGATGTTCAGAAGCTCCGCTCGGACATCCGGCTTCTGCACCAGGATTTCACCCGTGCGCCAAAGTCGCTCCAGCACGTCCTGGACTTCCTCGTGGATGCGGGCGCGTTCCGACGGGGTCCACATGCGGTTTTCCAGCTTCACCAAAAGCAAGTACAGCTCGCGGTGCTGCTCCAGCACGGTGGCCCGCTTGGCCTCGGTGGGATGGGCGGTCAGCACCGGTTCCACGCTGATTTCCGCCACCCGCTCGGCGATGCGATCGGCTCCCGCCTGGGTGCGCACCAGTTCGGAAAGACAATGCCCCCAGAGGCCGTTCTCGCGCGACAATCCGTGGTCTTCCTCTTCGGCGCGGCGCATTTGCGCGGCCCCGTTTTCTTCGGCCATGTTCAGAAGCTGAAAGCAGATCGAGTAGGCCTGGGCGAGGCGTTCCGGAGCGGGGGAGTCGTTGGGCTCGCATTTTCCGATCCAGGGAAGCTGGGCCGCGAGGTCGGATTCGCCGAGCTCCTGCAGGACGGTGTGGAAGCTGCCCAAAAGCCAAGAAAAATCTTCCGCGAACTTTCCACGGGTCCGTTCCGTGCGGCTTCGGGTCGCCTGAGGGACGATGTCAGGAGTTGGTTGGGTTTCCATGGAAACGAAGTCTACCAAAGCATTCGCGCCCAGACCGGCTCCAGGATCTAAGTTTCCTGTTTCCATGCCGACCGCCGTCTACCCGGGTACCTTCGATCCGCCCACCCACGGACACCTCGATCTGGTGGAACGTGCCACCCGGATTTTCCCCAAAGTCCTGGTGGTGGTCGCCCAGAACTCCCGGAAAACCCCCATTTTCACCTCGCAAGAGCGCGTATCGCTGTTCAGCCAAGCTCTGGCCGAGCGTGGAATCCAGGGCGTGGAGGTCCATGCCTGGGAGGGCCTGACGGTGGATTTTTGTCGGGCACACGGCGCCAAGGTGATGGTTCGCGGCCTGCGCCAGAGCGGGGACTTCGATTCGGAACAGTCCATCGCCTTGCTCAACCACAGATTGTATCCTGAGGTGGACACGATCTTCCTTCCGGCCCGGGAGGAACATCTGGTGTTGTCTTCCACCTTGGTGCGGGAGCTCTCCCGGTACCAGGCTGATACCTCACCGTTTGTGCCTCCGGTGGTGGTCCAGGCTCTTCGTCAACGTTTTCAGGGAGATGCATAGATGTTCGGAATGCCGACCCCACCCGTCGTGAAGAACCTGATCATCGCTTGCGTGGTGGTGTTCGTTCTGCAAAGCTTCGGGGAAGCCTTCGGGCTGGTGCCTCCAGGTGTGATCGCGCAATGGGGCAGCCTGATCCCCGCCACTGTCTGGGGACACGGACAGGCCTGGCGCTTGGTCACCTACATTTTCCTGCATGGCAGCTTCATGCATCTGTTCTTCAACATGCTCACCCTGTGGATGTTCGGCGGGGCAGTCGTTTCGCAGATCGGTCAGCGCCGGTTCGCGGGGCTTTATTTCACCAGTGGGATTCTCGCCGGTCTGCTTTCCGCCTTGTTTTATTTCGCAGGGCTGGCCGGTGGCAGCCACGTCTACATCGTCGGAGCCTCCGGTGCGCTTTTGGGGGTGATGTTCGCCTTCGCCAAGTTCTTTCCCGATGCCCCCATCCTTGTGCTGGGCATCTTTCCCGTGCCGGCCAAATACATGGTTTGGGGAACCGGGGCCATTTCGCTCTTGCTGGGTGTGACGGGCGAGAGCAACGTGGCGCATCTCACCCATCTGTTCGGAATCCTGGGAGGATGGGCCTACCTGCGGTTTTCCGAGCCGGTGGTGCAGGTGATCGAGCGTGCGGCCACCGCCCATGAAACCAACAAGGCCCGCAAGGCGGTGGAAGAACTCCAGTCCCGCGAAGAATTCTTCGATTCCCGCGTGGATCCCATCCTGCGCAAGATCTCCCGCAACGGCTTGGAGAGTCTGACCCCGTTGGAGCGGGACATCCTCCAGCGCGCAAGCTCCATGAAGCGTTCGGACAACACGGTGGATCTCCGCGCCTGGAGACGAGACAGGGACGGATGAGTTTCGAGCTTTCCCTTCTGGCTGCCGATAGCACCGTTCCGGAACCGGATCGCTGTGAGAAGCTTTCCGAGATCATCCGCAACATCGAACTTCCCGAGCGTCGAAAGTCGTTCCTGACCCCTGCGGTAGGGACACTCTCGACGCTCGAGCCGACAGGTGAAGCCGTCATCCGCACGCTGTTCCACGTGGGCACCACCTGGCGGAACTTCCTCCTGCGGGTGAGGCACTTGCGGAACCTCCGCAAATTGCGCTTCCGACGGGAACGCGGCGAGACCTTCGGGCCGGAAGTGGACGCGGTGGTCGATTCGGTTCTGGGGGTGGATCTGGAAGCCTACGCCCAGGCCATCGACCATGCGGTCCAGACGGGCATCTTCCCGGATCCGGCCGTGATTTCGATCCTGCCGTTGGAGGCCGCGTGTCTGCGCGAACGCACGCGGAATCTGGCGGATACGGCCGATCCGTACAACATGAAGATCATCGCGCGATTGCTGCCGTTGCTTCGCATCCACGACGAACTCGCCGACCGCCTGGAGGTCCTCAATCGGGAAGTGACCAACGGCATATCGCAGGCACCGGATCTCGGCTTGATCAAGTTCCTGGGCGAAAAGGAATACGGCGCCCTCGGAAAGGTCCTGGCCGAGATGCCTTCCGGTCGGGAATTGTCGGAGCTGTTCTCGATCCAACGGCGCCTCCAGTTGGATCCCCCGATCCTTTCCGCCCTGTTCACCTTGGCGAGATCCCTTCGACTGCCCAGGCCGGATGCGCCGTGGTTGGAGATGTTGTCGTTCTGGTTTCGCGCCGTGGATCCGTCCAGTCCCCATTGGACGCTCCGTTGCACGGTCCCTCCGTACATGGCCAAGTTGCTGGATCGCGGCGGAGTGAGGATCGAAGGCGCCACGCTTTCCTTTTCCGCCGGCGATCTGGTCCTGCCCGCCCTTTTGGATGCCCATACGGCCAGCGTGGATCTGTCCTCCGGGCGCAAGCCGCCACCGCCGGACTGGAAGGGGCTGGTGCTTTCCAACATCACCCGCGACACCCTCATCACCAGCTTCCTGGCCAACCACAAGTGCGTGCGCGTGCCCGGCCTGGTGGAATGTGTGGTGGTCAATTCCCGGTCCTTGCAGATTCTGTCATTGATCGCCACCAAGCGCGACTTGTACACCGGCCACCAGAACAAGGGCGTGCCCGCCGCGCTCCTGCGCAGCCGTTCGAAGATTCCCATGAGCCTGTTGCGCCGGTTCATCCATATCCGCTTCGTGAGCCGGGCCGAGCTCAAGGATCTCGCCATCCGCGCGCCGCGCGCCGATGTGCAGAAGGAGATCGAAATGTACCTTGCCACCATCTGAAACCAGTCCTTCCCGCTAGAGACAGAATATGACATCATCGCTTCCCTCGAACACCGCGGCAGCAGAGTCCCTTCCGTTGGCATTGGGCATCGATTTCTGCTTGCGCCACGAAATGGTCCCGGAGCGCGTCCCGGCAGGGATCGTGCTCCATTTCGCGGGCGAGGCGGATCCGGAAGCCCTGGAGTGGGCATCCTATCTGCTGGGAGTGCCGCAAACCGACCTGGAAGTGGCCCCCAACAGCACCCACATCGAGCGACATCTTGCCGTGTTGCGCGGGCGCCGCGCGGCGGAGGGGGAATCCGGCCTTCTCGCCGGGCTTTCCGAGGACGACCTGTCCGTGGGGGAAGGCTCCACGCTGGACGAAATCCGTCGCAAGTCGCAAGCCGAGCCCGTGGTGAAGCTCGCCGACCACATCTTCGAGGAAGCCTTGCGGTTGTCGGCCACGGACATCCATCTGGAGCCGGATGATTCCGGAGTCACGGTGCGCTTGCGCCGCGACGGCCTCCTGCGCGAATTCCTCGTGTTGCCACGCTGGGTGCAGGCCAGCCTCACCAGCCGCGTCAAGATCCTGGCCGAGCTGGACATCGCCGAAAAACGTCTGCCTCAGGACGGCCGCATCCAGCGGTTGTGGCAGGGTGAATCGTTGGACGTACGTGTTTCCACCCTTCCCACGCGCACCGGCGAGAAGGTGGTGCTGCGCTTGCTGCGACAGGACGCCTCCGTGGTGGATCTGGTGCAGGTGGGAATGGGGCCGCGCGTGCGCACGGTGTTCGAGTCGCTGTGCGATCGGCCGCAGGGAATGGTTTTTGTGACCGGTCCCACCGGGTCCGGAAAGTCCTCCACGCTGTACGCCGCCTTGCGACGGATCTTGCCGCGCGACATCAACATCACCACCATCGAAGACCCCATCGAGTACCGGCTCAAAGGCGCCAACCAGGTGCAGATCCTGGAAAAGGCGGGACTGACCTTCGCCGAGGCGTTGAGGTCCATTCTGCGCCAGGATCCGGATGTGATCCTGGTGGGCGAAATCCGCGATGCGGAAACGGCGGGAATCGCCGTGCAGGCCGCGCAGACCGGGCACTTGGTGTTCTCCACCTTGCATACCAACGATGCGGCCGGCGCCGTCACGCGCCTTTCCGACCTGGGCGTGCCCCGGTTCATGGTCGCCTCCGCCGTGCTGGGCGTGGTGGCGCAGCGGTTGGTGCGCAAAATCTGTCCGCATTGCATGGTGTGGTCGGAGCCGACCGCGGAAGAACGCGCGGCGTTCCCCGCGGAGACCCGACTTCCGGTCTCCGTGCCGCGTGCGGTGGGATGCCCCGCTTGCGATGGCACGGGCTACAAGGGGCGCACGGGCATCTTCGAGATCCTGGTGGTGGACGATCCGCTCAGGGAAGCGATCGTGCGCGGCGAACCGGAGACGGCCATCCGCAAGCTTTCCGGGATGCAGCCTCTGCTGTTGGACGGCTTGGAGAAGGTCGCCGAGGGCAGGACCACCCTGGAAGAAGTCCTGCGCGTGGGCCTGCGCTAGGGCCGTTGTCGCCTTGCCAAACGAGGTCGCTCTGCCTAGGTTTGTTCCTCGCGATGCGGAAGTAGCTCAGTTGGTAGAGCTCCTGCTTCCCAAGCAGGTGGTCGTGGGTTCGAGTCCCATTTTCCGCTCTTTCGAAACGCCCTCCAGACAAGAACGGTCATGGAGGGTGTTTTTGTTTTCCCACCGCGTCACCTCATCGACAACGGGAGTCCCCATGTTCGTTCGTCTCGCCCATGTCTGCCTGAACGTGAAGAGCCTGGAGCGGTCGGTCGCCTATTACACCAGAATCGGCTTTTCGCCCGTTTTCCGGTTCACCCGCGAAGGCAAACCCTTCGGGGCCTACCTGGAGATCGGGTCCAACCAGTACATCGAGATGTTCGAAGATCCCGCCTTGGAAAAGCCTGTGAACACGGGACTGGTCCACTTCTGCCTGGAGGCGACGGATCTGGATGCCGAGATGGCTCGCTTGGAGGCTTTGGGGATTTCCTACACACCCAAGAAGCTTGGATGCGACCACACCTACCAGATTTGGCTCTCCGATCCCGATGGCAACGCGTTCGAAGTGCACCAGTACACGGAAAAAAGCCTTCAGCGAACCGGTGGAGTCGTGGAAGCTGACTGGTAGATTTCAGGGGTCGCGAAGGGATTCCGTTGACTTGGGAGGGACGGAATGAACCGCTTCAGATATATTTCCGACCCATGCATCGATCCGAAGCGGATCGCCAAACGCCAATTCGGGAGGAAAGATGTCCAAGCTCGCAGGTAAAGTCGCATTCGTCACTGGCTCCAGCCGTGGAGTCGGAAGGCTCGTCGCCGAGGCTCTCGCCAAGCAAGGCGCCAACGTGGTGATCCACGGCCGCACCACCAAGGCCTGCGAGTCCACCCTGGATCTGGTCCGCAAAGCCGGGTCGCAGGGCATCATCGTCTCCGGTGAGCTTTCCGATCCCGGCCAGGTCGAGCGGATCGCCACCGAGGCGCTGGAAGCGTTCGGCAAGATCGACATCCTCTACAACAACGCCGCGATCCAGACCGTTTGGCGCCCCGAGGGGATCGTCAAACAGGAATTGTCCGACTGGACCTCCGTGTTCCAGGTCAATGTGTTCGCCCTGGTGCGCCTCACGGCCCGCATCGTGCCCCAGATGGTGGAACGGGGCTGGGGACGCGTGGTCCATGTCACCTCCGGCATCGACAAAACCTGGCAACTGGCCGCCTACGGTGCCTCCAAGTGGGCCGTGGACAAGTTCACCGACGACAACGCCGCCGAGCTCAAAGGCACGGGCGTGATCGTCTCCCGCATCGATCCGGGCTGGTTGCGCACCGACCTGGGCGGTCCCAACGCCGACAATGCGCCGGAATCTGTCCTTCCCGGTGCCATGGTTCCCGTGATGCTTCCCGACGACGCGCCCGGCGGCCAATTCTTCCGCGCCCAGGAACTGCGCGACGCGGTGATTTGAGAACGAGCAGGTAGGCGAGGCAGGGCTTCGCACTGAAGTGCTCGCCGAGTTCCGCCGCCTACGGGCGGCAGGTTTACTGGGGTGAGATTTTTGGGCGATTCGCCGGTAGGCGGGAACTCTGCGAGGGATTCATCCCGAGGGATCTGGGCGCCAGTGTAGCCAGTCGAGTTAGGCGGAATCCCTCTTGGGGCCGCGCTTCTTCCAGGCCATCCAGAACAGCAGTCCGGGGATGGCCCAGGCGGCGGAGGCGAACCGCAGGACCAGGATCGTTTCCGAGCCGGTCCAGCCGGGCAAGCCCAGCTGCGAGAAGCCGAAGGCGCCGACGGATTCTCCTACTCCCACGCCGCCGGGCGAGAGGGGGAGGCTGTTTCCGATCATGGTGGTGGGAAGCAGCACGCCCAAGGCATCCGGTCCCACGGCCACGTCCAGCACGCCCACGCACAGCAATCCAACCCCGACGATCATGACTTGGGCCACCAGCGAAATGGCCAGGATCTTCACCAGGACTTTCCGATCCGTGGCGGATCTGGCCACGGTGGCCAGCGTTGCCCTCAGGAAGGCCAAGGGGCGTGCCAGCCAGCGATGTTCGCTGTGGGGCAGCCAACGCTCCGCCTGATGGCTCCAAAAGCCGGCTAGGATGCAGGCTGTGGAACACAGGCCGCCGGCCAGAAGCGTCCATCTGCCGATCTGCGACAAGGGCCCGCCGCGCACCACCGAGATCGCGCTCCATAGGGTCCAGGACAAGAACATGCCGGAAATGCCCGACCACCGATCGATGGCCATGGTGCCCAGCACCTTGGAAAAGGGATGGTCGCGATCGGTGACCACCCAGCCCTTGGCGAGGTCGCCTGCGCCATTTCCGGGAAGACACGTGGAGATTCCCAGCGAAATCAAGGTGAGCCGGAAGGCTTCGAAGCGGCCCAAGTGCAAACCCGCGGTCCGGGCCACGATCCGCCACCTCTGGCCCATCACCCAAAAGACGGCCCCGTGCAACAAGACGGCGGCCAGGGCAAGGTGCGAGTGCGCCTGGAATCGTGCGGCCAAGCGGCCCGGGCGCAAGAGGCCCCGGTCCCACAAAAGCCAGCAGAGCCCCAAACCAATGGCGATCTTGGCCAACCACAGGACCGTGTTCTTGAGGGTCTGGCGCACGGATTTCAAGGTAGCCTCATCGGGCGCAGCCTGGCCCCGGGAAACACCATGGAACTACCTGCGGGTGGTGTGCTTGGCGATCGCGGGAACGCGCTGGCCCACCTTGATCCCGTGGGAACCGAACCATCCGCGGTTGACCTCCAGGGCGTACTTGACCCGGGGGCTTGAGGACGGATATTGTCGAAGTCGCTGGGGAGGCACACCGGGCTCGATCACCATCGTCTGGATGTCGACGATGGTGCCGGAGGAATCGATGTAGGCGATGTCCAGATCGAAACGGCAATCGATCATCCAAAAAGACCGCGGGGCCTCTTCCGGAAACACGAAGAGCATGCCCCGGTCCCAATCCAGCGAAGTCCGGCGCGAGAGTCCCAGCGTGCGCAAGGAGTCGTTGTCCACGACCTCCAAGGCCAGCTTCGCTCCTCCCAGCTCCAAGGTCGTGTTCTGGGTCCTGGCCTGAACGATCGCGGCCGTGGCGGCCGGTCGAGCGATGGACTTCGAAACGACCAGGGAAAGGAAGAGCGCCAAAATCATTTGCTGCCTCCGGTGATGCGGCCCCAGATGCGTCCGATCAGACCGGACTTGCCGGATTCTCCGCTCTTGCCGCCCTTGGCAGGGGCACCACCTCTGGGGGCCGAGCCGCTCTTGGCAGGGCTTCCAGAACGGCTAGACCCGGAACTCGAAGAACCCCCTTGATCCCGATCGCGACCGCCCCGGTTGCGACGGCGGCGATTGCCCGAGGCATTGCCCTCTTGCGAAGAGCCGCGTTCCGAAGACTGGCTGGACCCGCGATCGGAGGTGCGTCCCGATCCGCCGCGCTCCGAACCACGCTCTGCGGAGCGTCCGTTGCCTCCGCCGCGTTGCGATGGGGCGGGGGAGCGTCTGCCTTCCGAGGAGCCTTGGCTCGAACGGCCGTCGCGGCGCTGCTGTTGCTGGGGCTTTGGCTTGGACTCGCCCGAACGACGCACGGAACCCTCGTGGCCGGCCAGCCACGGGATGGAGCGACCGATGCGCTTTTCGATGTCGCGCAGGGCCTCGGAGTCGTCGGAGGTCACGAACGTGATGGCCTTGCCGGATGCTCCCGCACGTCCCGTGCGTCCGATGCGGTGCACGTAGGTGTCGGGGTCGGCGGGGATGTCGTAGTTCACCACCAGACGGATTTCGTCAATATCAAGTCCGCGCGCGGCGATGTCGGAAGCCACCAGCACCGGCATGGAGCCGTCGCGGAAACCTTCCAGCGCCTTGGTGCGCGCGCCTTGGCTCTTGTCGCCGTGGATGGCCATGGCGCGGATGCCCGCCTTGTCCAGCCGCTTGCAGACGCGGTCGGCACCGTGCTTGGTGCGCGTGAAGATCAAGGCGCGGCCGTCCAGATCGGACAGAAGCGATTCCAGCAGATCGGGCTTCCCGTCCTTTTCCACGCTGGCCATGGATTGGTCCACCGTTTCGGCGGCGGTGGCGGCGGGGGCCACGGCGACGGTGATGGGATCATGCAGGATGCCGGCGGCCAGGTCGCGGATTTCTTCGGGCATGGTGGCCGAGAAGAACAGGGTCTGGCGCTTGCCGGGCACTTGCTTGATGATGCGCTTGATGTCGGGCAGAAAGCCCATGTCCATCATGCGATCGGCTTCGTCCAGCACCAGCACTTCCACGCCGGAAAGATCCACCACGCGCTGGCCCATCAGGTCCAGCAGACGGCCCGGGCAGGCCACCAGGATGTCCACGCCGCGGCGCAGTTCGTCTTCCTGCGGGCGCTGACCCACGCCGCCAAAGACGACCGAGGTGCGAAAGTGCAGATTCCGTCCGTAGGTACGGAAACTGTCACCGATTTGCGCGGCCAGTTCGCGGGTGGGAGCCACCACCAGCACGCGCGGGATGCGCCGCGAGCCGTTGGGGACGGGGTTGCTTTCCAGGCGGTGCAGGATGGGCAGGGCGAAGGCGGCGGTCTTGCCGGTGCCGGTCTGGGCGATGCCCAGGACGTCGCGGCCTTCCAGGACGGGAGGGATGGCGCGCGACTGGATGGGAGTCGGGCGCTCGTAACCTTCCTGCTCCAACGAACGGAGGAGGGGGGCACTGAGATGGAGATCGGTAAAACGCATGGATACTTTCTGGTGGCCGTCTGCCGTTCCGTTTTTTGGAATCGGTGGCCGTTGGTTTCAGGAGACGTGTTCGGTGAGGAACGCGTCGAGATCTTGGTAATAGGCCTGGATGGTCTCGGACCTTCGCCAGCCGTGGCCTTCGCCTTCGAACACGCGGTAGTGGTGGGGAATTCCCGCATGGCAGAGGGCTTCGACGATGCGTTCGGCCTGGTCGGGAGGGACGACCTTGTCGTCCGCGCCTTGGAAGACGGCCAGGGGATCGCGAATGGACGCGCCGCGATGGACGGGGCTGCGCGAACGGTAGAGGTCGATCTCCTTGGGGTAGGGAGCGACCAGGGAATGGAGGTAGCGCGATTCGAACTTGTGCGTGGTCAGTTCCAATTGGACAAGATCCGTCACGCCGTAGTTGGAGATCCCGGCCCGGAACAGGCCGGGGTGTTCGATCAGCACGTTCAGTACGGTGAATCCTCCGGAGGATCCACCCTTGATGGCCATGCGGGAAGGATCCGCCACGCCTTGGCGCACCATGGCGCGGGCCCCTTCCGCACAATCGAACGTGTCCAGCTCGCCCCATCGTCCGGCCAGCGCCTGTCGGTAGCGCTCGCCGTATCCGGTGGATCCCCGATAGTTGACTTCCAGCACCGCCCAGCCCAGATCCGTGAAAAAACACGTATCCGGCGAGAAGGAGGCGGTGCGGGCGGAGGTGGGGCCGCCGTGGACGTTCACGAGAAGCGGCCAACCCGCATCGGGGCGCGGGCCCCCCTTGGGAACGAACAGCATGCCGTGGATGTCCGTTTCGCCATCCTTCCAGGTCACCGGTTTTCCCTCGGGGAGGGTGCCGCCAGTGGTCGGGAAGGACTTCGCGATCTCGTGCCACGCGCCGTCCCAGCGCACCACGCGATCGGGGAGATCGGGTGCCGAAGCGATGGCCAAGAATTGTCCGCCAGCGGGATGGGCGGAGATCTGTCCGAAGGCCCGGTAGGGCCCCGGATCGATCTCGTGGACCGTTCCATCCAACGCGATGTCCAACACTTTTCCTTCGCCCAGGTGCGAATCCAACGCCCAGAGGCGCTGGGAACCGTTCCAGGCGAGCACTCGGATCCCCTGGATCCAGGCCGGAGGCAGCAAGCCGTCGGAGCTGTGCAGGGTGCGCACCGTGTGGTCCGCATGGCACAGCAAGCGGAGTTGGTAGCTGGTCCCGTCGCTTTCGATCCAGGCCAGATGCGCTCCATCCGGCGACCAGGTCGGCTGCAAGACGGGGCGATCCTTCGCGCCGGCGAGTTGTCGACGCGAAAGGATCCTCCCGGCATCGAGATCCAACTCGGCCACCATGAGCCTGGAGCCATCCCAAGGCATGCAGGGATGGTCCCATTCGACCCAACTGATCCGCTTGCCATCCGGGTGCCAAGTGGGTTGCATGTAGAAGTCGCTGCCACGCACCAGGTCCACCGGCCAGCGAGAGCCGTCGGTGGGCGCCAAGGCGATCACGTCGAGGTCGTCCAGACTGTGCACGCAGATCACCCAGGCTCCATCCGGACTGATCGCTGGAGAAGCAACGGCGCCAAATCTTGGCAGGATGGGTCTGGCGGGGGAGCCTGGGCGGATGCGGGACAGGATTCCGCCCCGAGGGACGTAGAACAAGTCGCCGCCATGCAGGGTGAAATCGCCTCCGCCGTAGCCCACCCCTGCGCGAACGGAGGCATCCCCAGCCAGATCCACGATCTCGCCGGAAGGTTCTCGGCAAAGCACGGCGCTACGATCGGAACGGCCCTCCAGCCAGACGGGGTGACCGTCCGGAGTCCATGCCGTATCGTCCAGGCGCAATCGGGTGGACATCCGCTCGGGAGTCCACCAACGCTCGCGAGGCGTTATTCCTTGTCTTTCCAGTATTCCTCCACGTGCAAAGCCGCCGGATTGGCCCGGGTCCACTTCTGGTAACCGGCCGGTTCGAGAATCGCGGAGATGTCCCGAACCATTCCCGGACTTCCACAAAGATACACGTCGGTTTTGGCGGGATCCAGGTGGACGCGGGCCTTCTCGGCCAGCAAACGGCCTTGTTCCTGGAAAAACACCGTCAACCGGCCGATCTGGCCCTTCCAAAGGGGATCGAGATGCGGTCGCGAGATCGCGGGCAGGTAGACAAAATTTGGCAAAGCGTAGGCCAGGGCGCGGAACTCGCCGTGGTGTCCCAGTTCGGCGCGGCGCGTGGCTCCGTGCAGGAGAACGAACCGGATGTCGGGCCGCACGGCCGCATGCTGGCGCACCATGGCCAGGAAGGGAGCGATGCCCGTACCCGTGCCGACCATCACGATGGTTTTGGTCTGGGCGTTTTCCAATGTGAAGTTGCCGGTGATGCGCCGACCCAATTGGATGCGGTCGCCGGGCTCCAAGGTCCAGAGGCGTGGCGTGAGCGTGCCTTCCGGAACGTGGGCCACATAGAACTGCAGAACCTCGTTTTCAAAGCCTGCGGAGGCGATGGAATACGCGCGCAGGACCATCTTCCCCTCTTGGGGAGGACGGGCTTCCGGCACGACATCGCCGGAGCGCGGCACCGAACTTTCCAGGCCGAGAGTGACGTATTGACCAGCCTGGTAAGGCTCGAAAGCCTGGTCCGGTTGGATGTAATAGGTGCGCAGGCTCGGAGTGTAATCGATCCGTGCGACGACCGTGGCATTGTAATTCTGGGAATCCGGAATGGACATGGATAGGGTATTTACAAATACTTGCGCGAAGGTTGTGCGGCTCTTCCCCTGTCAGAATCCAACCATGGCGCTTTTTCCGTTCGCGTGCCCGCCGATCGGCGGGCGTTGACTTCAATCGTCGTCGTGGTGGTAAGTCCTGGTGGGTTCGGACAGGAGGGCGCCGAGCTCTCCCGAGGCGGAAAGTCCATCGTCAATGCTATAGGTGACTTCCTCGCCGATCTGCGCCTTCCCCAAAGGCCGCAAAAGGATGGCCTTCACCACGAACCGGTCCGCATCGACCAGCTCGACCCGGTATTCAAAACTCGCATTGCTGGGAATGGTTGCCCCGAGCGAGTCGAGATTGGTGGACAGGTTGCCCGTCAGCTGTTGATGGGCCTGTTCCAATGTGGCGATCTGTTTGAGGATCGGCTTGCACTCCGCTGCCCGGGCCTTGTCCGTGGCACCCAGGAACCGGGGAATCGCCAACGCGGCCAAGATCCCTATGATCACCACCAGGAAAAATCCTCCGCCGATGGCCACGGCGACCGCGGCGGCGTTGCCCTTGACGCCGGGATAGCGCTCGTCGAGTTCGGATTGGGACTTGGAGAGATAGACGATCAGCTCGATGAAAGCGATCAGGCTGGGAATCAGCGTCCAGGAAAACAGCGCGTAGAGAACGCCTTGCCCGTATTTGCGCAAGTAGAACTTGTGCCCACCGACGCCACCCAGGAACAAGGTGATCAAAACCAAGGCGGTTTTGTCGATCCCCGGTGGGAGCGGCTTGGGGGTGGTGGGGATGGTGGCGGTCTGGTCTTCCACGGATGGTGTCCTTGGATTGCGAACGGATGCGAACGATTAGGGAGGCGTCGAGGAAAACGTAGGCATCCTCAACTCGCATGGAAGGCCTATTTTAGCATGCTCGACCTATCTCGCATCGAAGGAGAAACCATGGAACGTGTCATCGTCGTCGGATCCGGACCTGCCGGACTCACCGCCTCCCTGTACGCCGCCCGAGCGGACCTGAAACCTTTGTGCATCGAGGGTTGGCAGCCCCTGGGACTTCTGATGACCACCACCGAGGTGGAAAATTTCCCAGGCTTCCCGGAAGGTGTGATGGGACCGGAGCTCATGATGAAAATGCGCGAGCAGGCCGAAAAATTCGGCACTCGCTTCATCACAGAGAACGCTTCCAAGCTGGATTTGACAGGTGAAATCAAAAAAGTCTGGGTAGGCGAAACCCTTTACGAATCCCGGACTGTCATCTTGGCCACGGGTGCCAGCTCCGTGAAGGTGGGCATCCCCTCGGAAGAGGAATACCTCTACGGCAAGGGAATCAGCACCTGTGCCACCTGCGACGGCGCCTTCTACAAGAAGCTCACCGTGGCCGTGATCGGTGGCGGCGACAGCGCCATGGAGGAGGCCAACTTCCTCACGAACTTCGCCAGCAAGGTGTACCTGATCCACCGCCGGGACGAGTTCCGCGCCTCCAAGATCATGGTGGAGCGCGCCAAGGCCAATCCGAAGATCGAACTGGTCACCCCGTACACGATCGACGAGTTCGTGGGCGACGGCAAGCTGTTGCGCTCGATCCGCGTCAAGCACGCCCAGACCGGCGAGCTGCGCTCGCTGGAGGTGGACGGCGCGTTCGTGGCCATCGGCCACAAGCCCAACACCGAGCTGTTCGCCGACCAGGTGGAACTGGACGAAAAGGGCTACGTCAAGTGCCAGGGACGCAGTCAGAAAACGTCCGCAGCGGGCGTGTTCGCGGCGGGCGACCTGCAGGACACCACCTACAAGCAGGCCATCACCAGCGCGGGATCCGGCTGTGTGGCGGCGTTGGACGCCCAACATTACCTAGAGCACCACGGCTGGTAGCCGTGGGTCACGCCGCAAATCGCTTCGCTCAGCGGAGTTCCGTAGAGCACCACGGCTGGTAGCCGTGGGTCTGGTCGAGACAAATTCCGTCTGAGCGCTAGGGCTCGGGCGGAAGGGCTACCAGGCCCGAGCAGATGGCGGGAAACAGCATGGGCCGCACGCGAGGGGCTTCCGGGGCGCTGGCCAGTTCGAACCAAGCGCGGGCGCTGGGTGGATTGGCCAGCACCGCGAGCGAACTGTGCGGATCGGAATCCAAAAAGTCCATCGCCAAGTGTCCTTCCGTGGATTCGGCGATGGAGGCGACCATGCGCTTGGATGGCGCCGGGAGGCCCAGAACGCGGCCTTCCACGACCATTTCCAGGATGGTGGCGTCGAGTTCCGAGTGTTGCTTGCCCATGCCCGGGAATGGCCCGAACGAACCCAAGGGAGCGCGCGCGAAGATCATGGTGTCGCTGTTGCGCCAGCGGAAAACAAATCCGTGGTGGGTGTCCCGCACCGTGGACAGCAACGATTCGGCCCCGTCGGCGCCCAGATAGGGGAGCTCCTCGACCTCGAAAATTTCCGAGAGCGATTTGAGGAAGGCGCCAGGTTGGATCGCCAGCTCGCGGTAGATCCGGTGGATGGGTGGAAGAATGAGACCGGGATCGTCCACCGAAACCAAGTAGCAAAGCAGGGGGCCGCTACCGCTGGAGGAACCCTCGAGATGCACCAGACGGGACTCGGAGAGGACGCGCTGGATCTCGTGGATCTGCTTCGGATCGTCCAGCCGATGGACCGTCCGTTCCACCGACTCGTCGTCGAGGAAGCGCGAAACGATGGGGGCCGACCAGATTCCCAAATCTTCGAGCACCGATGTCGGGATTTCGTGGAGAACGACCTCGGGACGCCGCACGCCTGCGGTCGCGTTCGTGGAGAGGCCCGATACCTTGCCCGGATCGACGGAGGCGAAAAACCCCTTGCGGTCGAAGCGATCGTCGATTCCTCCGACGGTGGCCGTGAATTTTTCCGAGCACGGGTAGAGGGAGACAGGATCTGTCGCCATGACCCCTTCTTCCCGCCATCGGTTCAGGATCTCGATGGAATGGTCGGAAACGGTGGGTCCCGGTTCGATTTCCGGATCATCCGAGCCCGATTCCACGCGGATCCAGTTCCAAGGGTGTCGCTGGAACAACGCCTTGCGCCTGCTGGGCCCCAAGGTGAAAAGCGGCGGACACACCAACCCCACCAGATCTTGTCCGGTTCGCGACGAATCGTATCTGAGACCTGCGAAGGGTGCGATAGCGCTCATGGACTCTCCTATGTGCGACATGATCCCACCACCGCGGAGCGGAAATCAACCGGTTTCCTCGTTGGAAGTGCGCTTGAGGGCGCCAAACCGGTTCAGAACCGGGGGACCCCCAAAAACCAAAGGGCAGCCCAGATCTTCGCGTCCACCAGCGAGCCTGCCGCGATCCGATCGGAAAGCCACTGGGACACTTTGGAAAGCGGAATGGATTCCACCTGGATGGATTCTTCGCCGGGGATCCCGCCGCCCTCTCCGGTGCGGACAAGGTCTTCCGCCAGCACCAACTGCAGGGTTTCGCTGGTCAAACCAGCGGAAGAAGGCGCGTGGCAGAGGAAGGTGAGTTTCCCCGCCTTCCAGCCAGTTTCCTCTTCCAGTTCGCGTCCGGCAGCCACCAAGGGGTCTTCCGCTTCGCCTTCGTCGCCCACCAGCCCCGCGGGAAGCTCGATGGTTTCCACTCCCACCGGGCGCCGGTGCTGGCGAACCAGCAAAAGTTCGCCTGCGGGGGTCGCGGCGATCACGCCCACCACGCCGGTGGCGCGTCGCCTGCGTACGAACTCCCAGCCATCACGGTTCACCACTTCCAGCCAACGTCCTTGCCAGGCGACCGTGTCCATGGTTACTCCTCTTTTTTCTTGCGGGGAACCCGGGGGACGATCGCTCCTTCCACGATGCGGAAGTTCACGATACCGTCGCATTCCGGATAGCGCGGGCAGGACAGGAACGGCCCGAACCGGCCTTTGCGCAGCTTGGTGGGCCCGAGGCACTTGGGGCAGGGAAACTCGGGATGCAAGGATCCGATGGACAAGTCCGTGGGGCCACCCTGGCTGGGAGCCGCATCCGGTCCGGCGGCGCGATCCTCGAAGACAAATTCTGTCTTCAGTTCGTCGGTGAGCTTCACGCGGGCGGAGAACGACTTGCGGGTCTTGAAGCTGAAGAAGCCGTCCAGAGGCCCGATTTCGCGGGTTTCCAGGAGCTGCTCTGCCTCCGGGCGCGTGATCAGGCGCTGGCTGAGCGTCTTGTAGAGCTTGAAGTCGCAGCCCGTGCACTCGTAGGCCTTCAGCTTTTCCTTGACGGGTTTGCCGCAGGTCGGGCACTTCCCGAAGGGCTCGCTTTCCTCGAATCCGGTCTCGTGGTCGAAGGCCTTGGCCTTTTGCACGATCGATTCTGTGAACGTGCCGATTTCCTTCATGAAGGCGTCGCGGCGGATCCGGCCCTTTTCCATTTCCAGCAGCTTGTGCTCCCAGTCGCCGGTCAAAGTGGGGGAGACAAGTTCGGGAACCGGGATCGCATCCAGCAGATGCACCAATTGCATGGCCTTGGCGGTGGGCAAAAGGTCCTTGCGCTCACGGGTCACGTAGCGGGCGCTGACCAGTTTTTCGATGGTTTCGGCGCGCGTGGCGGGAGTTCCCAGGCCCCGTTCCTTCATGGCTTCGGCCAATTCCTCGTCTTCCAGCAACTTGCCTGCGTTTTCCATCGCACCCAGCAACGACGCGTCGTTGTAGCGGGCCGGAGGTTTGGTCTCGAAGGCTTCCAAGAGCACCGTCTCGGCAAGGACGCGATCGAGCGATCCCCCCAAGCCGGGCAGGCGCGAGGCCATGCCGATCTCGACGTCTTCTTCTTCTTCCTTGCCGAAGGCTTCGCGCCAACCGGCCGTGGAAAGAACCTTGGCGGTGGTCCGGAAGGCGTCTTCACCCACGCGGGTGGTGCGTTCCACGATCTTCCAGATGGCGGTGTCCAAAAAGGCGGCCAGAAAGCGCCTCACCACCAGGTCGTAGATCTTGGATTCCACGGCGGAAAGCGCACTGGAAGGGGCTTCGCCGGTGGGAACGATCGCAAAGTGGTCGGAGATCTTGGCGTTGTCGAAGATCTTCTTGGCGTTGACCGCCTTGGTGGGATCCGTGATCTTGGCGGCCAGGGCCTTGTAGGGGCTCACCAGCTGGCCCAAAATCCGCTGCACTTCGGGAGGATAATCTTCCGGCAGGCACTTGGAATCGGTACGCGGGTAGGTCAGTACCTTGTGGCGTTCATACAGCGCCTGTGCGGCCTGCAGGGTGGTGCGGGCGGAAAAGCCGAAGCGCTTGTTGGCCTCGCGCTGGAGCGTGGTCAAGTCGAACAGGGTGGGAGGGGCCTCGCGGCTTTCCCGGGTCTTGTCGGTGGCCTTGGCAGGTTTGCCCTTGCAGCGTTCGCGGATCTGGTCGGCCAGGGCCTTTTCCCAAATGCGGTCGGCGCGGTCGTCCGGATCCTCTCCCTTCCGGAAGTCCTCGCGGATCCACATGCCCTCGTAGGTTTCGCCGCTGGTCTCGAAGATTCCCTTGGCGGTCCAGTAGGGACGCGGCTTGAAATTGCCGATCTCGCGTTCCCGGCCCACCAAAATGGCCAAGGTAGGGGTTTGCACGCGGCCCAGATTGGCGGTTTCCTTGCCGGCACGGCCAAATAGCCGCACCGTGAAGGCGCGGGTGGCATTGATTCCGACCAGCCAATCGGATTCAGAACGGCACATGGCCGCGTCGGCCAATCCCGCCTTTTGCGTGGAAGGAAGGAGGTTGGAAAAGCCTTCCTTGATCGCCGACTGGGTCATGGATTGGAGCCAAAGTCTCTGGTAAGGCTTGTCCACTCCCAGGAATTTCACGATGTACGTGAAGATCAATTCGCCTTCGCGACCCGCGTCACAGGCGTTGATCAGAGCCGTCACGTCCTTGCGTTTGGCTTCCTTCTCGATGATGTCCAGAAGCTCCGAGCCGCCCTCGTCTTCCTCTTCTTCCTTGGTCTTCTTGCGGCGGGCGCGGAACTTCGCGTCGTCCTTGGAAGCCTTGAGAGGAAAGGTCGGAGGGACGATCGGAAGGGCGTCCAGCCTCCAGAATCCGTACTTCTTCTTGTCCAGATCTTCCGGCATGCACAGCTCGACCAAATGGCCTGCCGCGGAGCAGATGATCAGGTCTTCCCGCTCGAAGACTTTGCCTCGGGCGGTGAATCCACCCAGAGCGCGAGCGATGTCGCGAGCGACGGAAGGTTTTTCGGCGATGACCAGTTTCTTGCTCAAAAGCGTGACTCCGAAATGGGCGAGAAGGGAACGGAAACATACCACAGACTCGCGTTTGGGGACAGATTTATGCAAGAAGGGGAGTCTCGGAGTAGTCATTCCCTGTCGTCCAAGGTATCTTGGGCCTTCTTCCCATCGAACGGAAAGGTTCCAGTGAATCCTAGGATTTTGGTCGCGCTTCTCTCGGCGACGATGCTTGCCGGGTGCGGATTCTCAGATTCCAGCAACTATGCAGGCGGTGCATTCCTCGACGCGCAAGGAGAATCCGTCTCCCCGCGTGCAGAAGCCTCGCTTGATGCCGCCACCCGCTCCGTGGAGTATCTACCCCCTGAGGGCTGTCCAGCCTTGCCCGGTTTCGGCTTGTTGGTGATCGGCTCTGTCGGCAAGGACTCGATCCGGACCGTGGTGGGGTTCGATCTGCGTGTCGCCAGCACCTGGGGTGGGGCGGATTCTCTCCGAAAGCGTCCCTTCAAGGCCCTTGCCTTTCGTGTGACAGACTCCAGTTGGAAGTCCAAATTGCGGGTACGGATGGTTTTGACGGATACGGTGGCCAAACCTCTTCCCGCTTTGTTCATGGGCGTGGAGCCTTCGAAGCTCCCAGATCTGCAGTCTTTGATGGATACTGTCGTGACGGTCGCGGCGGATTCGATCGGGGATTACTCGATCGCCATCAGCCCCGCGGTTTCCGAGAGAATCGTTTCCAGCACCGTTGCCAATCGAGGCTGGCTGACCGTGCTGTTGGATCCCGTGGTCGGATCCGGAACCTCCAGTCCCACGCTCGTTCGATTCCATATCCGGCCGTATTTGCTGCGCGATTCCACTCCTGAGATGGTGGTGAAGGAAGCGGGAACCTTGGAAGACATGCCGGCCAGCCGTTCGATCCAAATGCGTCCTTCCGACGCTTCGTCCGAAGTGATCGGCTGGTGGGCTGGCTCTGGACGCCGAGCACGTTTGGCGCTGAATGGTGAGGCGATTCGCGCTTCCCTGCATCGACAGGTTCCTGCCAACGACATCACCGAAGAGACGGACAATTCGTACCATGTGCTCCAAGCCCGGGCAAGTCTCGGGATGCAATCGGTTGCCGCCAGTTCGTATGTCCCGAATCCCCGGATGCTGGTGACCTCACGGGTCATCGAGCGGGAAGATTCAGCCCAGTTGGTTCTTGGCACGGCTCTCCAACTACCGTCATCGGTGTTGACCACCGAGGACGCGGGTACCGATGGAGCGGTCGATCTCAAGTGCACCGAGCTCGTAGCCGCCACGCTGGTCAACTGCTCCGTGCGATTCGGCGGAGTCGACCAGTACATCTACACGAGGATGGCTGAGGCGAACATGAACTTCCTGGACTATAAGCAAAACCACTTCTGGCTCCGGACCGACGTGGCCGACCAAGCGGAATTCGCTGTCCTGAACAATCTGCGGGTCTCGATCCGAACGGAAAACACCGGTCATGGCGCGGCGCACATCTGGGTGAAATGGATCAGGATCCATTCCTGGCAATCTCCGGACTCCCAGAGCGACTCCGCAGGCGTTCGAGCAAAGTCCAAGCTGGCGACCGGCACTGACAGGATCGAGTTGGAGCTGCGTTCCGCGCTGTCGCAGGTCATTTTGCAAAAAAAGCGCAAGGTCGTTCTGGATCTGATGCCAGTCGGTGGGAACTCGTCTGGTCTTGATCTCTGGACCGCGCAGCCGACCTCCCCCAACCGATTGATCGATTCCGTCCATGTCTTGCTCCGTCCGAGCGACGGAAGGAATTTCTGATGCGCAACACCCTTCCGTTCGTTTTGGCCGCCAGTGCCCTTGCCGTGGCGCAGAGCCCCCGGGCTGTCATGGGCTGGGGATTGGAGACATCCTCCGCTGACGGCCCCTCCCGGGCCATGGGGGAGGCGGGTGCGGCCCTGCGCACCGATCGTTCGTGGGATCCCCAGTTGGAAGCCCGCTCTGCCTTTGCCAGCCTCACCGCCTTCGAGGTCCAAGTCGCCCCTGGATTGGTCACCATCGAGGACGACAAAACCCAAAATACAGTGGGAACCGCCGCCCTTCCGCGCGTGAGCCTTTCGATTCCCATGGGCCGGTTCGGCCATTTGGGGCTTGGCTACTGGCAGCGCTTCCAGCGGAGCCTGGACTTCATGTCCGCGGACTCTTCGGTCGGCATTTCCGGCGAAGGCGGAGCTTTCCAGGCGGACCTTGGCTATTCGTACGCCATTCCCTGGGCTCGTGGTTTGGCGCTGGGCGCCACCTACCATCGCGTGTTGGGGTCCGACCGGATCTTGCGCAACGAAGACTTCCGTGCCGCCGACGAGGCGACCACCCTCAAGTTGCGCGACACCACCCGTCACAAATATTGGGGCGATTCCTGGACGAGTTCCGTCTACTTCACCAAAGCAACCTTCGATGTCGGTGTTTGGATGGATTTCGCGGGTGATGTGGAAGTCACCTCCGCTCGGGGAGCGACCTTCCAGCAATTTCCAGGCGAGGTGACCCGGAGTGTGACACCTCCGCAGTCGATGGGAACCGCGATCGGATGGCGGTTCCAGGATCGTCACGCCCTGGTCGGATCGTTTCAGACCACCTCCTGGGACGGCGTGGTGCCAGGTTCTTCGCGGGAATTCGAGGGCGGTCTGGGATGGCAACGCGAGGGATCGCCCGACCGTTTTGACGAATATTGGCGCCGGCTGAGCTACCGCGCTGGAGCCATGGGCGGGTTCGGTGGACCGGGCGAAGTGGTGACAATCGCTGGCACCACCGGACTGGGAATGCCGCTTGGAAATGCGGGAACCCTTGATCTTTCTCTCCAAGTAGGGCAGAATGATGTCGATAATGGAGGCCCTTCGTTGAAGGAAACCTTCGTTCGGTTGTATGTTACCGTTACTGGAGCCAGTTCCTGGGGGAAGTCTTTCCGAACCCGCAGGTGATCCCTTATCGAGGAGACGTCGATGGCGCCGAGCCCTGCCAAACCAAACCGCGCCCAGGCCACCAAGAAGGTGACCGGGGAAAACAGGCCGACGCAGCAGAAGCTCGCCGCGACTGCTAAACCAACGAAGAAGCCTTCGGTTCAGACCTCCAAGAAGTCCGAACCGAAAGCATCCTCGGCGCCCGCCAAAAAAGCGGCCAAGCCCGTTCCCAAGCCGGCTTCCAAGCCAGCCGCCGCTCGTGCACCGGAGCCGAAGAAGCCCGTGTCAAAGGCTGTCGCCCCGCCCGTGGCGGCGAAGAAATCCCCGGCGCCCAAACCGGTGATGCCGAAATCTGTCGGGTCGGCCGAAGTGAAGGCTTCTCGGGTGGCGCGCACCAAGGCCTCCAGCAAGGTCCCCGCGGTGGCGCCCCTGGGCCAGCGCAAGCCGAAGGGCGGCCGGGTGCAGAAGTCCGGGCAGACCAAATCCAAGTTGCTCTCCGGTGAACTTCCGCACGAATACGGAGTGGACCGCCTGGTGGCGATCCCCAAGGATCCTGAGTGGACCCACCTGTATTGGGAGCTTTCTCCGCAAACGCGCGAAGCCATGCCCAATGCGGAAGGCGTCCTGCGCCTGCGCGGGTTCGACACGACAGGCCTTTATTTCGATGGCACCAACGCTCCGGTGGCGCTGGACATCGAAGTCGCTCCGTTCGCCAGGTCGTGGTACGCCAAGCTTCCCTACCAGGGACGTGTGTACACCTTCGAATACGGATGGATCACCCCCCAGGGTGAATGGAAGGGCGTCGCACGCTCCCAGCCGGTCGGGTTCGAGCCCGGCATGGCCAATGTCGGAAGCCAGGAAGAATGGATCTCGATCGCTTCCGACGAACTCTTCCGCGCTGCGGCGGGCCTTGGCGACGGCGAAGGCATCCAGGACCTCATCCGCAAACTGCGCGAACGCAGCGAAGGCTCCCACCTGATGGGCGGGGCCGCCTGGCTCACCTCCTGGGGTTCCGGAATGGGCCGCATGGAACTCGCCCCCAGCTCCTGGGCACCCAATTCCGCGGAATTCCTGCAATTGCCTTCCAGCTGGAGCAATTCCTCGGTGGGCTCGCAAGTCCATTGGTCGGGTCTTTCTTCCGGTGAATTCCAACCGCCCAAGAATCGTCAGAAGGATTTCTGGCTTTGGGTGGAGACAGAACTTGTTCTCTACGGCGCCACGGAGCCGGACGCCCAGGTGACCCTGATGGGCAGGCCCCTGCAGCTCAATCCGGACGGCACGTTCCGCGTCAAGTTCCCCTTCCCGCACGGGACGGAGCTCAAGATGGACGTCCGCGCGGTGGATCGCACCGGCGAACAGGTTCGCGAGGCCAAGCCCGCCGCCCGTCGTTGGACAGACTGACGCGTGGCGAAGGGATATCTTGGGCTGTTTCTGCACGCCCATCTGCCGTTTGTCCGCCACCCTGAAAACGCAAGGCACCTGGAAGAAGACTGGCTGTTCGAAGCCATCACGGAGACCTACATCCCGCTTCTGGACGTGTTCAACCGCCTGGATGCCGAAGGTGTCCAGTTCCGTCTGGCCATGTCCATCACGCCGCCATTGGCGGAGATGCTGGCGGATCCCTTGTTGCGCCAGCGCTACCTGGAGCATCTGGACCATCTGATCGAGCTGTCGGAAAAGGAGCTGCGCCGCACGCAGTTCGTTCCGCGTTTCCAGTCCTTGGCGCGCATGTACCACGACAAGTTCAGCTGGTGCAAGCGGTTCTTCGGGGAATGGTACGGCGGCGATCTGCTTGCCGGATTCCGACACTGGCAGGATCGCGGCAACCTGGAGATCGTCACCTGCAACGCCACCCACGGCTTTCTGCCCGCGTTGCGACAGAATCCGGCAGCCATCCGCGCCCAGATCCGCCAAGGCGTGCGCTCCCACAAGCGCCACTTCGGACGCAACCCCAACGGCATCTGGCTGGCCGAATGCGGCTACTACGAAGGTTTGGAGCAGGAATTGTCCGCGGCCGGGATCGGATTCTTCTTCACCGACACGCATGGCATCCTGTTCGGCCAACCGCCTCCGCGCTTTGGCGTCTATGCGCCCACCATCACCGGTGCGGGGCCGGCGTGCTTCGCGCGCGATCCGGAAACCAGCCGCGCCGTTTGGTCTGCCGAAACCGGCTACCCCGGCGATCCAGACTACCGCGAGTTCTACCGCGACATCGGATTCGATCTGGACGAGGAATACCTCCACGATTTCCAGCACATCCCGGGCCTTCGCACCAACACGGGCTTCAAGTACTACCGCATCACGGGCAAAGGTGTGGCGCAGGAACCGTACGATCCCGCCAAGGCCTTCGCGAAGACCGCCGTCCATGCGGCGGATTTTGTCGCCAACCGCCGCAAGCAGGTGGATTGGCTTTCGCGCTTCATGGACAGGCCCCCGCTGATCGTGGCGCCCTACGACGCGGAGCTCTACGGACACTGGTGGTACGAAGGACCGGAATTCCTCTACCACGTGTTCAAGAAGCTGCACTTCGACCAGGACGATCTCCAACCCATCCGGCCTTCCGACTACCTGGAAGCCCATCCGGTCAACCAGCGCCAGCAGCCGGCCTTCAGCACTTGGGGCCATCTGGGGTATTCCGATGTGTGGGTGAATCCCACCAACGACTGGATCTATCCGCACCTGCACGCGGCCGCCGATCGCATGGAAGAGATGGCCAAGCGCTATCCGGACGCTTGGGGTGATTACAAACGGGCGCTCAACCAGATGGCGCGTGAACTGTATCTCGCGCAGAGCTCCGACTGGGCGTTCATCATGCGCACGGGGACTTCTGTGGAATACGCCGTGGCGCGAACGAAGGAACACTTGGTGGCCTTCACGCGACTGTACGAGATTCTGCGCGATGGACAGCCGGTGCCGCTGGATGAACTGGTTGCCTTGGAAAGCCGTGACAACATCTTCTCCGACGTTGATTATCGGGACTTCCTGTAAAGGCCACGTACGATGACCAGCAGTCATGAAAACGGTCGCCGACGCGATCCCGAGGATGATTCTCCTGTTTGGGAAAATCGCATCAAGATCGGGCCCTGGACCCAAATCTCGCGCGCGGTGACCTACAACAACCCCTGGATCCGCGTGGAACACCACGAAGTCCAGGACCCGAGCGGTCGGCAGGGCGTTTACGGTGTGGTGCATTTCAAGAATCGCGCCTTGGCGTGCGTCCCGCTCCACGAGGACGGGACCGTCACGCTGGTGGGGCAGCACCGCTACCCGTTGGATCTGTGGACCTGGGAAATCCCCGAAGGGGGAGGCCGACCTGACGCCGATCCGCTGGACGAGATGAAGCGCGAGTTGATGGAAGAGGCCGGGCTTTCCGCCTCCGAATGGATCCATCTCGGATTGATCCATACCTCGAACTCCGTCTGCGACGAGACTGCCCATCTGTGGCTGGCCCGCGGTCTGACCGAGGGGAGCCTGGACCGGGAATCGACCGAAGGTGACATGAAACTGATGCGTGTGCCCTTTGCCGAGGCGGTTGCCATGGCCTTGGATGGCCGAATCACCGATGCTTTGACCGTGGCAGCGCTGTTTCGCGCCAGCTGGTGGTTGGCATCGCCCGCTTCCCAATCCTGAAGCACTTCAGGGAATTTCGAGGCTTCGCGCTGCCGCCAGGAATTGGTGGAAGGCGCCAGCCTCAGAAGTTTCTCGGTTGAGGCATTCTCTACTCGCTGGTCTGATTTATATTTGCGCACTCCCGGACCTGAGGGTCCAGTACCTGTCGACTCGCCAGTCTACGCAGAAATGAGGGTTTTCATGAGAGCTAGCAAGATTTCTCTGGGCCTTGCCGCGGTGGCGGCAGCCGCCTTCTTCTCCGGTTGCAAGCCTCCCACCGGCAAGATCGCGCGCACCGAAGCTCTCTACTTGGCAGGTTCCCAATGGGGTGATCCTTCCACGTTCAATCCTCTCGCCGAATCCTGGCAGCCCGCCTGGCCGGTCAACGACCGTTTCAACCTGATGTACGAGACCATGGTCTCCTACAACTCGCTCACCGGCAAGGTCGAGCCCGGCCTGGGAACGCTCGTCAGCCGCAGCAACGACAGCGTCGTGGTGGACCTCAACCCCGCCGCCAAGTGGAGCGACGGCAAGCCCGTCACCAGCACCGACGTCAAGTTCGTGTTCGATCTCGGTCGCCGCTTCAAGGAAGCCGCCTCCGGCTACGCGGTTGAATTCATCGCCGAAATCAAGGTCGCTTCCGTGGACAACGGCGGCATCAAGACCGAGCGTCTGACATTTATTGTCGACAAGAAGCAGCGCAACAATCCGCTGGCCATCCTGGACCTCCTCCAGGCCATCCGCATCGCCCCCTCCCACGTCTTCGAACCTCTCATCGCTTCGGCCGGCAACAAGCTGGACTCCGTCAAGAAGATGAAGATCGACAGCGCTCCCGTGGTTTCGGGTCCGTACAACCTCAAGAGCTACTCCTCCGAGAAGATCGTTCTCGAACGCCGCGACGACTACTGGGGCAACAAGGCCTTGCACAACGGCGAAATGCCTGCCCCCAAGTACATCATCCACCCGATCTTCAAGAGCAACGACGCCTTCGCGATCGGCCTGCAGCAGGGCACCATCGACGCATCGATGACCTTCATCCCGCTCATCGGCGACCAGAAGCAGTTCAAGGTGGGAACCTGGCTGGAGAAGGAGCCTTACTACCTCCCCGGCGCGATCCCCATGATGATCTTCAACGTCACGCGCGAACCGATGAACGACAAGAACTTCCGTCGTGCCTTCGCCGCCGCGATCGACCACGACAAGATCCGCAAGCTCGCCGTTTCCGGCTACTCCGTGGACATGCGCCCCGGATTGGTCATGCCCACCGTGCTGGAAGGCAAGTTCTTCGACTCCGCCGAAGCCGCCAAGCACTCCGTGGCTCCCGGCATCGAATCGGCCAAGAAGATCCTTGCCGAGGCCGGTTACAAGGCCGTGCGCAAGCCGGACGGCACCCTGGACTACACCACCGACAAGGCTGGCAAGAAGCTCAAGACCCTGTTCATCACTTCGCCCACCGGTTGGTCCGACTGGGAAGCCATGGTCCGTCTGGCCGTCGCCAGCCTGCGTGAAGCCGGCATCGACGTGCGCGAAGGTTTCGTGGACGCCAGCCAGTACTGGCCTGCCAAGTCCTCCGGCAAGTTCGACCTGCTGATGGACAAGCCCGCCGCCGTCATCACCCCCTCCCTTCCTTGGAGCCGTTTCGACGCGGTGATGTCCAGCCGCAACTGGCAGCCCTCCGAGACCGGCAGCATGAACCAGAACCAGGGCCGGTACAACCAGCCCGGCGTTCCCAGCTACAACGCCAAGGTCGACAGCCTCCTGAACATCATTCCCCTGACGACGGATTCTGTCGCCCTGCGCAATGCCTATGTCCAGCTCAACAACATCTTCCTGGACGACCAGCCCGCCGTTCCGCTGGTCTATCTGCCCGAGCAGTTCTACCAGTTCAGCGAAAAGACCTGGACCAACTGGCCCACCGAGAAGAACGCGTACGGTCCCGCCCAGCTGCCTTGGGTCAGTGCCGGCATCAACACGCTCTGGAAGCTCAAGCTCGCCAAGTAAGGGCACTGAACCGGATAAAGGATCTCCATGCTCAAGCAATACCCAACGGCTCGTTTCATCCTCCAGCGGGGAGGTTGGTACTTCATCACCTTCCTGGTGGCGGTGACCATCAACTTCTTCCTGCCTCGGATGGGAACTTCGGATCCCGTCGAGATCATCATGGGCCAAAGCGCCGGTGGTCTCTCGGAAGAGGCGGCTCACGCCAAGAAGAACGCACTCCTGAAGGATTTCGGGATGGCGAAAGTCGATGACCAGGGTAATGTCATTGAGCAGAAGGTGAAGTCGCAGCGCAAGGTGTGGGACACGGTCACGAAGTCCGACATCATGGTCGACGTCTACACCTCGGAGGCCGTCCGGACGAGCTCTCTCGAACAGTTCGGGGCGTATGTCAAACGGTGTCTCCAGGGCGACCTGGGGACGTCCTACATCAAGAACAAGAAGGTCAGTGAACTGATCCTGGACGCGATCCCCTGGACACTGGCCCTCCAGCTGCCCACCATCGTGTTCGGCTGGATCGTCGGCAACCTGCTCGGAGCTCTCGCGGCGTACCGTCGCGGCAACTTCGACAGGATCTTCTTCCCCGTGGCGCTTTTCGTCAGCGCCGTGCCGTTTTTTGTCTTCGGCATGCTGCTGGTCTACGTGTTCGCCATCCAGTTCCCGATCTTCCCGCCCACGGGTGGATTCGATCCGGGTATGGTGCGGGAATTCACCTTCGAATTCTTCGCCTCGGCGGCGTACTACTACGTGCTGCCCTTCTTCTCCATCTTCCTGATCCTCGCGGGTGGCCAGGCCATCGGCATGCGCTCCATGGGGATCTACGAACTGGGAACCGACTACATCAAGTACGCCAAGTGGTTGGGCCTCAAGGAAGGCCGCGTCCTGATGTACCTGTTCCGCAACGCCATGCTTCCCCAGCTCACGGGCTTGGCCCTCAGCTTGGGAACCATGATCGGTGGCGCCTTGATCACGGAGATGATCTTCTCGTATCCAGGACTCGGCTTGGCCATCCTGACCGCCATCCAGAACAACGACTACCCGCTGATCCAGGGTTGCACCCTGTTGGTCACGGTCTGCGTCTTGGTCGCCAACTTCACCGTGGACATCCTCATCGGATTCCTCGATCCGCGCGTCAAGGCCGGACTCCAGATGGGAGGGAACTGAAATGAAGCTTCTACGCAACCTCCTGAAGTCGCCCATGTTCGTGATCGGCGCGACCATCTTCTTCGGCACCATGCTGTTCGCCTTGGTGGCGCCGTGGTTCTACACGGTCAATCTCGCCACGGATCACGCCCGTTACGCCCCTCCCGGCGAAGGCCTGCTCCTGGGCGCCGACAACCTGGGGCGCGATTACATCTCGCTTCTGATCAAGGGGCTCCGTTCCAGCCTGTACGTGGGCTTCCTGGCCGGCACCATCGCCACCACGGTCGGAACGTTGATCGGCATCTACGGCGGGTTCAAGGGCGGATTGGTGGATGACATCCTCAACATGCTCACCAACCTGTTCATCGTGATCCCTTCCATCATCGTGTTGATCCTGATCTCGGCGACCTTCCCGGAAGGCCGTTCGCTGACCTTGATCGGCTTGATCATCGGATGCACCACCTGGACCTGGAGCGCGCGTGCGGTCCGTGCGCAGGCCGCCTCCCTCAAGAGCCGCGACCACATCGCCTTGGCACGCATCAATGGCGACGGCACCTTGGCCATCATCATGAAGCACATCCTGCCGTACCTGCTTTCCTACGTGTTCATGGTGTTCATCCTGCAGATCGCCTCCGGAATCTTGTCCGAATCCGCGATCTCCATGATCGGACTCGGACCTGCGGACACCCAGTCGTTGGGCGTGATCCTCAACGACGCCAAGGCCAACGGAGCCTTGAACGGTGGCTACTGGTTCGCCTTCTTCCCGTCCACGATCCTCATCACCCTGATCGTGTTCGCTCTGTATCTGATCAACACCTCCATGGAAGGGGTCTTCAACCCCCGCCTGCGGAAGTAGGAGACGACGATGTCCAAGCAGACTTTCGAAGTCGAAAACCTCAGCCTCCACTACCTCACGCGCTTTGGTGACAAAATCCGTGCGGTGACGGACGTTTCCTTCACCATGCAGGAAGGCGAGATCCTCGGGATCGCCGGCGAATCGGGTTGTGGCAAGTCCACCCTGGTCAACGGGCTCATGGGTCTGTTCATCCCGCCGCTGTATCCATCCGCTGGCGATGTGCGTGTGGCCGGGGAATCGTTGATGAACCGCACGCCGGAAGAAGTTCGCAAGAACGTTCTTTCGCGCAAGGTCAGCATGATCCCGCAGGGCGCCTTCAACGCCTTGAACCCCACCCGCAAGGTGAAGGACATCGCGGCCGACGTGATCGCCGCCCACGAGGGTGGGACCGACTCGACGGCGACCAATGCGCGCTTGATGGAACGCTTCCAGCTGTTCTTCGGCAAGGACACGGCGCGCATCCTCAACAGCTATCCGATCCAGCTGACCGCCGGTGAACGCCAGCGTTCGGTGATCGGCATCTCCACCCTGCTCAATCCGCAGATGGTGATCGCCGACGAGCCGACCTCCGCGCTGGACGTGTCCACCCAGAAAGTCGTGATCAAGATGATCTTCGACTTGTTGGATGCGGGCATCTTCAAGTCGATGATCTTCATCACCCACGAGCTTCCGTTGTTGCGCCACGTGGCCAACAACATCGCCATCATGTACGCGGGCGAATTCGTGGAAAAGGGTACGGCAGAGCAGATCGTGTTCTCGCCCAAGCACCCGTACACCAAGGCTCTGATGGGAGCGATGCTTTCCGCCGAAGCCGGCCAGAAGGATCGCAAACCTGTGGCCATCGAAGGCGCTCCGCCGTCGTTGGCCAAGGAAATCGTGGGCTGCCGGTTCGCCGAGCGCTGCCCCGTGGTGCGCCCCGAGTGCCGCCAGAACAAGCAGGAAATCCGTATGTTCGCCGACCGTCTCGTGAGGTGCGACTATGCCGAGTAACACGCCCATCTTTTCGGCGAAAAATATTGTCCGCATCTTCGGCTCCGGCAAGAAGGCGGTCACTGCGGTCGATGGTGTCTCCTTTGACATCGCCGACGGCGAGATCGTCTCCATCGTGGGTGGCTCGGGTTGCGGCAAGAGCGTGCTCGCCAAGATCATGCTCGGCCTCTACACGCCCACCACGGGCACCTTCGAGTACGAAGGCCACAAGATCACGAATCAGAAGGCGCACTGGGACGAAGTCCAGTTCATCTTCCAGGACCCGTTCAGCTGCTTCAACCAGTTCTTCACGATCCGCTCCCAGTTGGAAGCCGCCTTCAAGATCAAGAAGGTCAAGCTGACTCCGCAGGAGATCTCCGATCGCGTGGATGCCGGCTTGATCGCCGTCAACGTGGCTACCAAGGACATCGAAGGAAAGTATCCGTTCGAGTTGTCCGGTGGACAGATGCAGCGCATGCTCCTGGCCCGCATTTTCGCGTTGCGGCCCAAGGTGCTGATCGCCGACGAGCCCACCTCCATGGTGGACGCCTGCGTGCGCGCCAACATCCTGGATTATCTGATGAAGCTCAAGGAAGAGCTCCAGATGACGATCATCTTCGTGACGCATGACATCGGTCTGGCCTATTACGTGTCGGATCGCCTGTTCATCATGCACGATGGCAAGATCGTGGACCAGGGCAAGCCCGACGACGTGATCACCAAGCCCACCAGCCAGGTGACCGTGCAGTTGCTAGAAGACATTCCAGAGATCCATAAAGAATGGATTAAAAGGTAGGGCTGTGATCTTCCCGTTCTGGGAAGGTCGCCAGCATCTCGAGTTACAGCAGGCTCCCATCGAAGGCATCTTCGATGGGAGTTTTTTGTTTGCGCCATCGGAATGTCCAGAATGGCCTTTTTCACTTCGTTTGCATTCGGGAATTGGGGATCGGGTGTCGATTTGTGAACGGCCGTTTTCGCATGATCGCCTCACTGGCCAGTGGGGGAAAACACGAATTGAGGATCCAGCTTCCCGGCTGGAGTGCCCGTGGGACCCGCATGGAATCTAGGGTGAGCTGGACAATGGGGGTGGCCACGGTTTTTGCCTTGACTCTGAATGCCAAGCGGTTACAATCCTCCCGCTTCGCTGCAGGAAGTCATTACTTTTCGAGGCACGATTCCGATCCCATTGTCGAGCCAAGGCTGCGCCTCGGGTGGGATGTGCAATTCAACGAAAGCCCAAAGGGTGGACAGCATGACAGAAATCGTTTCCAAGTCTTGGGCTGGGCCCGTGAAATCCAGCGTCACCGGATTTTCTTGGAGTCGGCTGGTCGGACTCTCCCTGGCTGCATTCGTTGGATTGTTCTCCTGCGACGGCGTGACCGTGGTGGAAGAGGAAGCCCCGCCTCCTCCAAGTCTCCCCTCCGTCTCCTTCTCACGAGCATCCGTCGCGCAAGTGCCAGACAGCATTTCGTGGAAGGCACCGAAGGATTCCGGTCGTGGCGGGTTGGGGTGCACAGGCACCAACTGCACGGTCCGGTTCTCCTTCGCCGCTCCTCTCGGCAAGGACACCGCCCAGCTTTCGCTTTGGAAGTACGGCATCCGACTTGGAGTCCTGCAAGTCCATTTCAACTCGGATGGCTCCACCCTCGTCGTGGGCTCGCAGCTTTCGAAGGATGATCTGGCCAACAAACTGTTCGCCGCGTTCGGACAGGCGCATCCAGATTCTGTCGCCAAGTTGGGCCCGAATCCACGGGCGCGTCTGATCGCCTTCTACGCGAACCGACTTCTGGCGGGTGATACCTCCCTGGCAGGCTTCCCCGCGAGTGTTCCCGTTGGCCTGACGACCGACATCGTGAATGCCGCATTGGTTCAAGCCGCCGTCCGCTCCGGGAAAAATTGGTCCACCGTGGCTTCCGTCGGGGCTGGCCTCGATTCGGCCAAAGTGGTTTCGCTCGCCCAGGATTTGATCAAGGCCGGCCAGCTCCAGCAGGCGGACCTTGGGGTGCTTCAGCAACCTGGCAAGGTCACCCCTCCGGTCGATCCGCAGGCACCGGTCTTGACTGTCAAGAATGCCGGAGACGCCACGGTGCCCAATTCCTCGGCCTCGTGGCTGGTGCAGGCCTCGGCCACTCCCGCTGAAAACATCGATTCCATCCAGGTGAACAACCAACGTTTCGCCTCCTCCAAGTGCAGCGTGTGGGTGGATCTCGGCGTGGGCGGAAATTCCATCAAGGTTTCCGTGCTGGCAAAAAATGGCAAACGCGCCTCGGAATCCTTCACCGTCACCCGCAAAGGGAAAGCGAACGAGCCGATCCTGTCGCCTGCGCCCGGATCCTTCGATCGCGCCCAGTGGGTGAAAATCTCGGACACGACTACCGGTGCGACCCTGGAATGGACCCTCGACGGCACGACCTGGAATCTCTACAAGGATTCCCTCCTTGTTGCCTTCCCCGATACGCTCCAGGTCCGCTCCCTCGTGCAGGGGCGCGACCCCGCCACCGTGACGGCCGTCTACGTGATCAAGAACGTGGAGCCGGTCCAGTTCGATCCCAAGCCGGGTCGGTTCGCGGTCGCCCAGACAGTCAATTTCCGGTCGGCCACGCCCGGAGCGAGCTACGAATGTTCCTTCCAGGGAGGCGCCTGGAGCGGATGTTCCGGTCGCTTCACCATCCAGCAGAGCGGCATGCTGCGCGTGCGCACCAATCGCGAAGGCATGACCTCCGCCCAGGACAGCGCCGCCTACCAGATCGATGTCCAGGCCGCAGGCGCTCCGGTGATGTCGCTGGTTTCCGGTCTCTACGACGGCGACCAATCGGTTTCCATCTCCTGCGCGGTCTCCGGATGCCAGTTGGATTGGTCCACCGACAGTTCGGTGTGGACGCCCTACACCGCCGCCGTCAAGGTGGATCGCTCGATGCGCTTGTTCGCGCGCTCCACCGCATCGGCTGGGACGGCAGTCACTTGGGCCGATTACGCCATCGCGCTGGCCCCGCCCAAGTTCGAACCGGAATCCGGAACGTTCGACAGGCCGGTTTCCGTCAACCTCGTTGGTGCCCGTACGGGTGCGATGGTGTTCGTCTCCACCGACAGTTCCAAGTGGACGGCCTTCGACAAGACGCTTCAAATCGCCTCCAACTCCAAGGTGTGGGCATGGGATTCGGTGCAGGGCATGGCACGTAGCCGTGTGGTTTCGGCGCAGTACCGCATCCTGACCGCCACTCCCCGTTTCCTGCCCAATGGTGGATCCTTCCAGGATGTCCAGAAGGTGGTCGTGACGGATTCCACACCAGGAGCCGTCATCCAGGTGTCCAGCGATTCCTCCACCTGGACCGAGTACAGCTCCGCGGTCACCGTCGATCGCTCCGGCCGGCTTTGGGCGCGTGCGACCGCTCCGGGCATGGAACCCAGCAAGGTGGCGAGCGTCGACTTCTCCTTGACCCTCGCCGCACCCGAGCTGAGCTTGGCCAGTGGCACTTTTACCTCCAGTCGCAAGGTCGGGATCAAGGCCTCCGCGGGCGCTGAAATTCGCTACACCCTGGACGGCATCGATCCCACGGCCAGCTCCGCCTTGTATTCCGATTCCGTTCTGGTGGCCGCCACCGCAACCCTGAAGGCCGTGGCCTTGCGCACGGGATGGAAGACAAGTTCCGTCGCCACCGCCACCTACACCATCACCGGGGGCGTGGCCGAACCCACCTTCTCGAAGGCATCGGGAACCTTCGCTTCGGCGATCAAGGTGGGCATCGCCACCACCACTCCCGGTGCTGCCATCCACTACACCACGGATGGAACCGAACCGAGTGCCACCTCCACGCCGTATACGGACTCCATCACGGTGTCGAGCTCCCAGACCATCAAGGCGATCGCCTTGAAATCCGGTTGGGCTCCCAGCACGGTTGCCTCCGTTTCCTACACCATCACGGGGTCGGTGGCCCAGCCCACCGCATCCGTGGCGTCCGGCACCTACACCGCCCCGATCTGGGTGAAACTTTCCACCGCCACTTCCGGCGCCCAGATCCGCTACACCCTGGATGGTTCGGCTCCGACCGATAGCTCGACCTTGTTCGCAGATTCTGTCCAAGTTTCTTCCACCAAGACCTTGAAGGCTGCCGCCTTCAAGTCCGGCTGGGCGACCAGCACGGTCGCTTCGATCGCCTACACCATCACGGGAACCGTGGCGCAGCCCACCGCATCCGTGGCGTCCGGCACCTTCACCGCACCGATCTGGGTGAAGCTTTCCACGGCCACAGCTGGGGCGCACATTCGCTACAGCTTGGATGGATCGGTTCCCAAGGACACCGTCGCCTACGATTTGTTCGTGGATTCCGTCCAGGTGGCTTCGTCCCAGACCCTGCGGGCCGTCGCCTTCAAGTCGGGATGGGCTCCCAGCTCGGTCGCTGCGATCGCCTACACCATCACGGGCACGGTGGCTCAGCCCACCTCGTCGGTGGCCGCCGGCACCTACACCGCACCGATCTGGGTGAAGCTTTCCACCGCCACGGCTGGTGCGCACATTCGCTACAGCTTGGATGGATCGGTTCCCACCGACACCGCCGCCTACGATTTGTTCGTGGATTCCGTCCAAGTGGCGTCGACCCGGACCTTCCGGGCGGTGGCCTTCAAGTCGGGATGGACTGCCAGCACGCCGTCCACCTTCGCCTACACCATCACGGGCACGGTGGCCACACCGGTGATCACCCCGGCCACGGGCACCTACACCGTGGCGCAGTCGGTGACCATCACCAGCGCCACCGCAGGCGCGTCCATCTACTACACCACAGATGGCACAGCACCCACCACCGCCTCCACGCTGTACGCCGGTGCCATCAGCGTGGCCGCCAGCACCACCGTGCGGGCGATCGCGGTCAAGACCGGATGGGCCAACAGCGCCGGGGCCACATCCAACCTCACTATCACGGGCACGGTGGCCACACCGGTGATCACCCCGGTCACGGGCACCTACACCGTGGCGCAGTCGGTGACCATCACCAGCGCCACCGCAGGCGCGTCCATCTACTACACCACCGACGGCACGGCACCCACCACCGCCTCCACACTGTATGCCGGTGCCATCAGTGTGGCCGCCAGCACCACGGTGCGGGCGATCGCGGTCAAGACGGGCTGGGCCAACAGCGCCGGCGCGACGTCGACGCTGACCATCACCGGTACCGTGGCCACGCCGGTGATCACCCCCGCCACAGGCACCTTTTCCGCCGCGCAGTCGGTGACCATCACCAGCACCACGGCGGGTGCGACCATCTACTACACCACCGATGGCACCGCACCCACGACGGCCTCCACGCCTTATGAAGGAGCGTTCAGCGTGGCCGCCAGCACCACGGTGCGGGCGATCGCGGTCAAGACGGGTTGGGCCAACAGCGCCGGGGCCACCTCCACGATCACCATCTCCCTGGGCACCGTGGCCACTCCGGTGATCAAGTTGGCCGCGGGCAGCTACGCCGTTCCGCAGAGCGTGACCATCACCTGTGCCACGGCCAGTGCGCAGATCCGTTACACCACGGATGGCACGGTTCCCACCGCGGCGTCCACGCTGTACTCGGCTCCCATCGCCGTGTCTGCCACGCAGACGATCATGGCCGCAGGTTTCCGAGCCAACTACACCACCAGCGCCACCGTGTCGCGTGCCTACACCATCACCAACTTCAGCATCCCCTGGCAGACCGGGATCGCCTACGGATCCCTGACGGATTCCCGCGATGGCCAGACCTACCGCACGGTGAAGATCGGGACCCAGACCTGGATGGCGCAGGCGCTGAACTATTCCGCGGGCGGAACCCTGGGGCTCTGCCCGGGCGGCACCCAGGCTGGTTGCGACAGATCGGGCCGTCTCTACACCTGGTCGGAAACTCGGGGCATTTCCAAGGGCTACGACACCACTCTGTATGGCGGCTCCGACCTTGGGGTGACCGGAATCTGTCCGGCGGGTTACCATATCCCTTCCATCGCCGAATGGTCGACCCTGGAGGCCTACGTGGACCTAACCAAAGCCAATTCCGGGAACCGGTTGAAGTCCACTGCCGGTTGGAGCATCGACGCGGGAACCGATGATTTCGGATTCCGAAGCGTGCCAGCGGGAGGATACGTCGCTGGTAGCGGTTATTATGCCCAAGAGACCGCCAACTATTTCTGGTCGGCCACCGAGAGGGATTACGACGGAGCCTTCGGTCCTTCAACCTACTCCCAGTCCGCCGATTTCAAGACCACAGGGTGGAACAACAAACGGCGCAGCACCACCTTGCGCTGCTTGGCCAACTGACCGGCTCCTGCGCTGGTGAGCCATTGCGTCCTTCGCGATGGGTGCCGAGATAGGGTGCATCGCTCGAACGCCTCCGGGGTCACCCCCGGGGGCGTTGTTGCTTGAGGGCCGTCGCTTTGGAGCAAGCGCCGGATCCTTGTATATGGAAAACCTCCTGTTCGGCGATGGGGAGAGCCTTCGCCCGCAAGGAGAGAGTTTGCGAATCTCCAATGAAGGCATCGTGTATGATTGGATGGATTTTGGCGGGGGTGGTGGCGGTTCCCACCGTATCGGGGTTCCTGTTCTTGCGAACGGAGAAATTCGGGGCTTTGCCGCAAGGGGCGCGTCTGGAACGGATCTTGAAGTCGCCCCACCAGAAGGAGGGCGTGTTCCAGAATCCCGAGCCCACCGAGACCATGACCGGCGAAGGTGGGTCGGTGGGGCTGATGGCCGATTTCCTCTTTGGCGACCACCCCGGCAAGATTCCTCGCGACTCGATTCCCGCGGTGCGCTCGGACCTTTCCACTCTGGAACGCTCCCAAGATCTGGTGGTGTGGTTTGGGCATTCCTCGTACTTGCTGCAGGTGGGAGGGGTGCGCTTTCTGGTGGACCCGGTCTTTTCCGGGAAGGCTACGCCCATGCCTTTTGGCACCAAGGCCTTCGCCGGAAGCGACCTGTACAAGACCTCCGACATGCCTGTCATCGATGTTCTGGTGATCACCCACGACCACTGGGACCACCTGGACTGGGAAACCGCCAAGCTCCTTCGGGAGAAGGTGGGCAAGGTGGTGTGCGGCCTGGGGGTGGGCGCGCATCTGGAGCGCTGGGGCTACGATCCCGGCAAGATCGTGGAGCTGGACTGGAACGACTCGTTGACGGTTTCCGACAGCGTGGTGGTACGGGCCCACTCGGCCAGGCACTTTTCCGGACGAGGTCTCACCCGCTCGCGCAGTCTGTGGTGTTCCTTTTCCGTGAAGAGTCCGGGCAGGAACGTGTATCTGGGCGGCGACGGGGGAGAAGGCCGGCATTTCGCGGCCATCGGCAACGAGCACGGGCCCTTCGATCTGGCCATCCTCGAGCAGGGCCAGTACGATTCCGCCTGGCGATACATCCACCTGCTTCCCGAGCGCCTCCCCGCTGCCATGCGCGGTCTGCGCGCCGCTCGGCTGATGCCGGTGCACAATTCCAAGTTCTCCATCTCGCGCCACCCTTGGAGCGAGCCGCTGCGCCGATTGCAGGCTGGAGCGGATTCGGGCGGGTATGGACTCTTGACGCCGCGGATCGGGGAAGTGGCCAAGCTTACCGATACTTCGATCGTCGAGCCGTGGTGGACCGGCGTGGAGTGAGTTCGCGCGGGGCACTGTTGACATAGAGGTGCAGACAGAAAACGACGTCCGCTCGACCTGGCCATCCACGGGTGTCGGGAGGAAAAGGCGAAAAGGCCCCGCCAATAAGGCGGAGCCTGGAGCAATGCCCTCCGATGGGGGAGGGAATGCGAGTCTTGTTCAGTTCACCGCGAAGCCGTAGCCGCCCAGGCGCGCGCAGGTCGCGTTGGTGGTGGGCAAGGTGGTGCTCACGCGGAAGCGGGCGGTGGTGACGTCCTTGTAGAAGTACACCGGAACGGTGGTGCCGGGAGCGTACTTCGCCGGAGCCGCCGACCTGGAATAGTATCCGCCGATCCAGATCGTTGCGGGATTGAAGGCGAACAATTCCGGGGCGGTACCGAAGCTGTTGAGACGCGTCTGGGAGTTGTCCACGCAGCCCGCATATCCCAGCACGCCAGGGGCTGGATCGCCACCCGTCATTCCTGCAGGGTGAACGGTGGAGTAGTTCTGGTCGGCGTAGTTCCAGGCGGAGTAGTACGCGTACGCTCCATAGGTGTGCGTCTTTACGTAGCTCAGGATCGAGTAGGTGGCCGAGTAGCTCCAGTATCCCGCCAATCCCGCCCCCATGGCTCCCGCGTGAAGCTTGCGGTCGGCGAGGCTCTTTTTCACGTACACGGGACCTGCGACGGTGCGGGAGCGCAGGGTGTTCCATCCGATGACGACTTCCGTTCCGGTGGCGTTGAAGTAGGGAATCTCGAACACCGGTGTCAGCGCGCCCTTGGCCAGGTTGTACTTGGAGGCGATCATGGAAAGATCCGCCTCCGAGAAGATCGAACCGGTGTTCGACGAGTACATCACGTCACCGCTGCTGGAGCTGACGGGGATGCCCATCACCATCCCGATGCCCTTGAGCAGGTAGTTGATGTTGGGCAGGAGGAGGTCGCAGTAGCGCACGCGGGTTCCTTCCACGCAGCCGCCCGAAATGGCCGATCCGCTGACGCTGGCCACGCGGATATTGGCGAAGTCGCGATCGGTGGTTTCCTGGAAGCGGATCCGGCTGTATCCGTCCTGGAGCACCAGGGACCATTCCTTGAACGCTTCCACGGCCGAGGCCCGGTTGGTGGGGCTAGTGGAATAGCTTCCTTCCAGGTAGTAGGTGATGGTTTCGTAGTCGCTGAGCACCCAGGGAGTGACGGACGCGAGGTTGTTGGGGATGCTGGCGCGGGCGGCGGCCTTGGGGGCTTCCGCTGCGGTGGGGGCGTCGATGCTCGCCGAATCCTGGCAGGACTGAAGGGCAATGGCGGCGAACACGGATCCGGTCAGGATCCGTCCGTTTCTGGACAGTTTCATTTTTGGGGCTTTCCTGTTGTGTTTGGGATAGAAACGCACGATCCTCCCAGCGAGGAAATTCTTGCGATCGGATTGTGCGGACAGGAAACTACAGCGGCGTTTTCAGAAATGCAAGACAAAAATTGAACGATCGATCGGGGGTGCGGATCGACCGTTGCATCGCCCGGATTT
This sequence comes from Fibrobacterota bacterium, assembly GCA_016699655.1. GTDB lineage: Bacteria > Fibrobacterota > Fibrobacteria > UBA5070 > UBA5070 > UBA5070. The sequence continues at coordinate 4,439,475 of CP064986.1, read as the reverse complement.
GCAGATTCTGTCTTGAAACATCCGTACGGATGAAGCCTCGGCGAGAGGTTCCCGCGCGGGTGCTTTCGGCGATGCATTTGCGCGCAAAGGTGACGATTTCCGTCGGCTGGGGTCCCTGGGTGTTTCCCTCCGCGCAGGATTTGGCATGGGCGGCCTCGACCGCGGCGCTGGAACCGGCGATCCGCTTTCGGTGCAGCTGTTCCAGGGAATCATGGATCTCCTTGGTGCGCAATGCCGTCAGCGAGTCTGCGGTCTTGGGTGCCGGCTGGCAGGCTGCTGGTGACTCGTGCGGAGGTTTGCGCAGGCCAAGCCCGAGAACGGCCGCAAGCACCCGCCCAAGTGCTGTGAACGGGCATGCAGCTCCGACTTTGGAGAGAAAAGCCGAAACCTCAGCGGGGCTGAAGCGGTCGAAAGAGAAACAGCCCGGATCGGGGCCTCCGCTGTCCTGCGCCTAGGCTATCTTCGGTCCATGCGCCGTGCTACCCTCCGCCAACCTGCGCCAGGTTCATTCCCGCGACGGAAGGAAACACCGCGTCGAGTTCGGCCACGATTGTGGCCCGAATCAGCACGGGCCAGCCCGAACCTCGCTGAGGACATCGTCAGGGGCTTCTCCACGTACGACTCCCTCGGGCGCCGGGCCATGAAGCAGGTGGGATCCATCAAGACCATCAGCTTCTACGACGGCTGGCAATGTGTCTACCAAAAGGTGACAGGATCTGGCACCGACACCACCAAGTCCTTCGTCTACGGCAACTACATCGACGAACCCATCGCCATGGTCCGCTCCTGGGGAACCACCTCGGACACGGTCTGGTACCTCCAGGGCAACAACTACAACGTCGAAGCCCTCACCAACCGCACTGGCGCCATCGTAGAATGCTACGCCTACACCCCCTACGGAGAACCCACCGTCTACACAGCAGCCGGAACCGACGGCAAGTGGTTTACCACGGATGACGTGACAGCTTCTGTCTCGGCAAAGGGAAATGCGCTGACCTTTCAGGGCCGCGAAATGGATGCGGAGACTGGGGCGATGTACTTCAGGAAGCGGTATTACCAGCCTGCATTGGGGCGATTTGTGAGTATGGATCCGATGCGCTACAATGCAGGCGATTTGAATGTTCTTCGGCTTGAATCTGGGAGTCCTATTTCTTTAAAAGATCCATATGGACTTGTTGCAACAAGCCTTGATATCAATCCTGGAAACGCAGTTGAATTTATACCAATCAATCAAATAACAGGCGGGAATCCTAATGCTTCCGGGAGAGGGATAACGGTAATGAACGCCAGTGGGAGCTGCAATTGCCAAGGGAGTTGTAAAGATGGTTTTTCTATGGATTGTTCACTAAATGCGAAAATCAGAACGAAGCTCGCTGATTTAAATGATCCGGTTTGGCTAAACGGGCAATGGGACTCTCGCTATGATAATAGTACGCATTCCGTAATGTCTCGAGTTAAGGATGTATTGGGCCATGAGGCTGATCATTTTCATGATATGGGCTGGTTGGTTAGATGGTTTATTAATCGCCTCTCTGACGAAGAGAGCGTTAAGTATGAAACTCAGAGCGAGTGTGCAGCAAGGGCAAGCCGAATTCCAGGGAAATTTCCGAGGTATATCAAAAAGATGAATGCATACTCCGAACGATTTGACTGGCCTGGCAATGGCGCTGGGGGGCAGTGGGATAGACTTGGTCCTCCTAGCGAATTTGGTAACTCATGGTAAAGTGCGGATTGTTAATTATAGCATTCTGGTTGTTCGGCTGTTCAAGTCAACGGGCTGATGCAGAGAATCAAGCGCTTTCTCAAAGCGTTAATTCTGTATTTTCGGCAGAGTCGATTCTTAGATTTGAAAAGGCGTTTGATTCAATTTATCGCGATTGGAAATTGGATTCAGTTGCTGCTGGCCGGTGTCCGTTTTATGCCGAATATGAAAGTGCAGCAAAGAGTATTGGGCAGAAAAATACTACCCAATGCTATAAAAGTGCGGTGAAGCGGAATGTCTATTTTATTGTTAGTCGACACTACAGTGGGAAACAAGAGTGCCTTGCGTATTTAACTGTGCTTGATCGGAAGGGGTTTGCTTTATACGATAAAGAATTCGGAGAGGATTGTCGTAATCCAATTAACGGGCCGTAAATCCCCCTAAGATCCCCTGTTCATGGCGCGGTATTCCGTCGCCATGGAACGGGATCCCTAGGGGGAATCCAAAATCCGGCAACCAAATTTGCTGCCGAACTGGCAATCCAGCCGAACCGTGGGGGACCGGGGGGCTCGAACACTGGAACGGCCAGTACCATGAAGATATCGATCGCGCCCCTGATGAAATCGCCCAACGCCACAAGATCCATTCGCCCACAGCCCTGGCGAGCCGGTTTGGCCGTTCCAATTAGAGCCCCCCGGCGCGCGGGTTCCAAGGGGACGCGCGTTCGTCCCCTTGGCCGGGGTCACGGGTCCCGGCGGACCCGTGAATCGGCAACCGGACCCGCGTCCGGTCCCACACGGCGGAAGCCGTGAAACGGCCTCCAGGCCCGCGCCTGGAAAAAGCCCGACGCAGTCGAAAGAATCAACCCGAGAGGGTCACTCGTAATGCGTCCACATCCGAATCACCTTCACCAACCGCTCCGCCTCGAGCACCTGATAAACCAGCCGATGTTGGATATTGATCCGCCTCGAATAGGCTCCGGCAAGGTCGCCGACAAGCTTCTCGTAGGGAGGAGGATTCGTGAATGGATCCTTCGAGAGGACGGAAAGCAGGAGCTGCGCTTTGGCCTTCAATCCTGCTGATGCGAGCTTCTGTGCGTCCTTCTGCGCTTGCTTGCAGAAAACCAGGGACCAGTCTTCTACCATTTCAGGGAAGTCGAGCAGTCTTCGATCTTGGCTTCCAATCCCGCCTTGATGGACTCCCTCATCCCTGGGATGGAGGTGAGAAAGAGCGTTTCCTGGATGGAGTTCCAATCCTCTTCCGAGACCAAGACGGCATTGTTCAATTTGCCGGTGATCTGGATCGGCACGTGGCTCTGGGAAACGCTTTCCACCAACTTGTACAGGTTCTTCCGAGCTTCCGTAGCCGTGATCGTGGTCATCTCGCCTCCATCGTACGCATTAACGTACGCTCAGCGCCTTCCGAAGTCAATCGGTAACACAAAAATCAGCACACCCATCTCCATCCAGATCGGTCGCGTTCCGTGATCAACAGCGCAACCATTCCCCGAATTCTGTCACCGCCGACAGCCCACCCGGCCAGCGAAGCGGCGCCGGAGAGCCGGCAACCAGATTTGCTCCCGAACTGGCATTCCAGCCGAACCGTGGGGGACCGGGGGGCTCGAACACTGGAACGGCCAGTGCCATGAAGAGTTCGATCGCGACCCTGATGCCATCGACCAATGCCACAACATCCATTCGCCCACAGCCCTGGCGAGCCGGTGTGGCCGTTCCAACTAGAGCCCCCCGGCGCGCTGCGTTGCACTGCCCTCCCATTTGCATCGATGCGATGCAAATGGGAACCCTGGGCAGGGGCCGCGCAGGGTTCCCATCCGGTGAACACCGGATGGGAGGCCATGTGAATGCCCTTGGTCGGGGTCTGGGTGCCGACGCACCCAGGAACGGGCTCCAGGCCCGCCCCTGGTCCCGCGGCGGAAGCCGTGAAAACGGCCACCGGGCCGCCCCGGTAGAAAGCCCGACGCAGTCGAAAAGAATGCCAGGCGCAGTCGAACTCCCCGCTCAGCGGAATCAAGCGGAAAGCGTTGCCGAACCCTCGCCCCCCGTCCAGGAAAATCCCCGAACGGGCGACAAGGTGGATCCACGGGGAATGACAGGATAGCCGCATTCACGACACCTTGGCGAAAGGCGTCGTCGGCTTAGTCCCGGCACGACAGGATCCAATCTCGGCGGACGTGTCAGAAAACGGCAAAGGTTGCCGGAGCGCACCTTCGCCTGAGGTTGGAAAGCAGACCGGCCCGGAAAGACCGGAGGGGAAGAGTTATTCCTCTTCCGCGGCGTCCTCGCCCTCGATGTTGGTGGGCAGGCCCACGAAGTCGTCTCCACGGAGAGCTTCGCGGATCTTAGACTCGATGTCCGCGGCCATGACCGGATTGTTGCGGATGTATTCCAGGGCGGAATCGCGTCCTTGTCCGATGCGCTCGGAGCCGTAGGAGAACCAGGATCCGGACTTGGTGACAATTTCCAGCTCCACACCCAGATCCAGCAAGGAAGAGGGTTTGGAGACACCTTCGCCGTACATGATGTCGAATTCGCACTGCTTGAACGGAGCGGCGAGTTTGTTCTTCACGATCTTGACACGGGTGCGGTTGCCCACCACCTCTTCGCCGGACTTGATGGAGCTGATGCGACGGATGTCGGCGCGCACCGAGGCGTAGAACTTGAGCGCGTTGCCGCCGGTGGTGGTTTCCGGATTGCCGAACATCACGCCGATCTTCATGCGCAATTGGTTGATGAAGATCATGCAGGTGTTGGACTTGCTCAGGATGCCGGTGAGCTTGCGCAGGGCCTGGCTCATGAGACGGGCCTGGAGTCCCACGTGGTTGTCGCCCATGTCGCCATTGATTTCCGCTTGGGGAACCAAGGCAGCCACGGAGTCGATCACCAGGATGTCGATGGCGCCGGAGCGCACCAGAGTCTCGGAGATGTCCAAGGCCTGCTCGCCGGTGTCTGGCTGCGACACCAGGAGGTTGTCGATGTCCACGCCGAGCTTCTTGGCGTAGATGGCATCGAACGCGTGTTCAGCGTCGATGAACGCGGCCACGCCGCCTGCTTTCTGGGCCTCGGCGATGGCGTGCAGGGCCAGGGTGGTCTTGCCGGAGCTTTCCGGTCCAAAGATCTCCACAATACGACCGCGAGGCCAGCCACTGATTCCCAGCACGGCATCCAGCTGGATGCACCCGGTGGGAATCACGCCCATTTCCGGCTTGGTGCTGCCCTGGCCGAGGGTCATGATGGAGCCCTTGCCGTGGTTTTTCTCGATCTGCGAAAGCGCCGTCTGGAGCGCCCGGTCCTTGTCCTTGTCCTTGTCCAACGAGCTGGCGTTGACAGTGATGCCTTCTTTGGCGGCGGCTGCGGCGGAGGACTTGCGGGTGCTGGTGGCGCTCATGGACGGTCTCCTGGTACGTATTTGTCTGGTTGGTGATCTAGGTGGCAAGGTCGGTCGATGCCCGACGCCTGCCGATCATGAACAAAAAGCTACTGGATAGTGCTCAAGAGTGCAAGTGCTTTTTTAAGCAATCTTCTCGGAGGGGGGATTTCCCTCCAAAACACAGACGGCGGCGGCAGTGGATTTGTCGTGGGTGATGGAAACCAGCACCGTGGTGGCGCCCATGCGCCGGGAGCGCTCCAGGGCTTGTCGATGCAGGGTGGCCACCGGGGCGCCGGAGGGGGAGGGGAGAATTTCCAGGTCGGTCCACTGCACGCCCTGCGCGATTCCCGTGCCCAGAGCCTTGGAAATGGCTTCCTTGGCGGCAAAGCGCCCGGCATAGCGCTCGAAACGCCCTTCGCCGAAGCTCTCGCAGTATTCGCGCTCGGCCGGCGTGCAGATGCGTTCGAACAGCCGCGGGCTCACCGCGCGGATGCGCTCGATGAGCACGGAGTCGATGCCAAGTCCCAGGATCATTCCAGAAGCCCCCACAGGGTGAACGGTTTGGGGCGCGCCGAATCGGAGAGGGTGTCCACCTTGGGAGGCCAGGGGGTGGGGCAGTTCCAGCGACGCTTGACGGAAGCCGGTGGATCCGGAAACGGGACCGGCGGGAAATCCAAGGCGGAATCCTTGAACACCCTGGACAGGAAACGTCCAACCAGGGGGAGCCCGGTTCGGGATCCTTCGCCGGTCTCGCCGGAGCGGAAGTGCAGCGATGGATCGTCGTTTCCGGTCCAGGCGGCGGCGATGATCTGCGGAGAGGCGGCCACGTACCAGCCGTCGGAGTGGTCGGAGCTGGTGCCGGTCTTTCCACCCAGTTGACGTCCACCCTTGAGGAGATCGTAGGGCAACAGCGCGAGCGATGTTCCTTGGGGTTCCTGGAGTCCTCCGCGCAGCATCCAGGTCATGAGCCACGAGACATCGTCGGCGAGCACCTTGCGCGGGGTGGTGTGGAATTCGGCCAGCACCTTGCCGTCGTGGGTTTCAATGCGTGAGACGGCCCAAGGCTCGGTGGTGGAGCCGCCGTTGACGAACGCTTGGTACGCTCCGGCCAGCTCCAGGAGGTTCATCGGATTGGAACCCAGTCCGATGCTGGGAACCGTCTTCAGGGGGGACTTCACACCCAGTCGACGCATGATCGAGGCGACGGAATCCGGGCCCACCCGCATGGTCAGCTGGGAAGTGATGGTGTTCAGAGACCGGGCCATGCCGGCGCGGATGGTGATGGAGTCCTTGCCTTCCAGCCAGTCGGCGTTGTGGGGAGTCCAGTATTTCTTTTTCCTCCTCCATGTAGGAGAACGTCCGCACGGAATCCACCAGGCGTTCGCAGGGGCTCATGCCTTTTTCCAGAGCCGCGCAATAAACGAAGGGTTTGGCCGTGGAGCCGGTGGAACGGCGCGTGCCGGCCACGTGGTCCAGTTGGGAAAACCGATGATCGATGCCTCCCACCCAGGCGAGGATCTTGCCATCGCGCGGATCGATGGCCACGAGCGACCCTTGCAGGAGACTGCGTTCCAGGGCGAGGGAATCGCGGGGCGAGAGCGTGGTGTCGCGGTAGGATGCACCGTTGAAGATGCGCAATTTCTGTCTACGCGCGAAGGCGGCGTAGGTCGCGGCGGTGTCGCCATCGAGCGAGTCCAGGGTGGGTTTCCAGCGCGGCGAGAGACGGCACAACGAATCCAGGTATCCCGGGATCTCGCGTCCGTCGGAGTACCTCCAAGGCGCGGAGGATCCCCAATCCTGCTTGAAACGCGCCTGTAGAATGGGCATCCATTCTCGGGAGGCGGACATGGCGTGGGACTGGAGACGCGAATCGATGGTGGTCCGCACCACAAGGCCGTCGGTCTCGGGATCGCAGTCGTGCTCGCGACAAAAATTGCGCACGAACGAGGAGATCCAGTCGCGCAGGTGCGGAGCGGGGCCGGAGGATTGGTTGGCCGGTTGGGGATGCAATCCCAATGGCAGCTTGGAAAGCGAATCCAGCGCGCGCGCCGGGAGCGCCTCGACGGCGACCATCCGTTGGAGCACCGTGTTGCGACGCTCCAGGGCCCTGGCCGCGTGGTTGAATGGATTGTAGAAGGCGGTTCCCTTCAGCATGGCCACGAGCAGGGCGGACTCGGCCAGATCCAGCTCGGCGGGCTTTTTTCCGAAATACCGCCAGGCGGCGGAATGGATGCCGTAGCTGTTGTTCCCAAAACTCACCGTGTTCAGGTACAGAACCAGGATCTGGTCCTTGCTGTGAAGGAATTCCAACTTGGTCGCCAGGATCCATTCCTTGATCTTTGCGATCGGTGCGCTCAACGGACGGATCTTGCCCAGGATCCCGGTGTTGGTGCGGGTCTGGTACAGGTTCTTGGCCAGTTGCTGGGCCAGGGTGGATCCGCCCCGCTTGCTGCCCGTCAGACTTTGGATCAGCGCGCTGGGGACCGCCAGGAAGTCGATGCCGGAATGGTCGTAGAAGCGTGCATCTTCGGTGGCCACCAGAGCTTGCACCAGGTGTTCCGGTAGATCCTTGCGTTCGATCTGGGTGCGGTCTTCCAGCCACATGCGCCCCAGGAGCGGCCCATCCGCGAAACGGATTTCCGTCGCGGTCGCCATCTGGGGATCTTCCAACTCCCTCATTCCTGGCGAGGGCCCGAACAACCACAGCGCGTTGAAATCCACCGCTCCGAACAACAGAAAGACCATCGCCAAGCAGCGGGCGAGCCAGATGCCCGCTCGGAAGGCTTGGACCCGAGGGCCCTTCCCGGCGGGAGTCCGCCACCAGAGCAGCAGCAGAATGCCCAGGAGCTTCCGCATACGGGGCGCGGTGCGCGCGCGGCGCCATGCGATCCGGATCCGAAGAAGTGATTTTGACCTGCTCAAGTACGGGCAAAGGTAATTTCCCGCGATGGTCATCCTGATCGCCTTCGCAATGGACCTCCTTTTCGCCGAGCCACCTGCCGCCGGGCATCCGGTGGTGTGGATGGGCAGGCTGCTGAAACGGTTCCGAACCTGGATGCCCCAGGGGGAGCGATCCGGGTTCCTGGCGGGTGCGGGGTTCTGGTGCCTGGGCGCCGGAGCCGTGGGGGGACTGTATTACGGATTGCAGGAGTTGTTCCGGCCCCTGGGGGCTGTCGCGCATTTCGCCTGGGGCCTCCTCCTGTTTCCGCTGTTTTCGTACCGGTTCCTGCACACCGAGGTCGCCGGTGTGGAATCCGCCCTCCAGGCAAGTCTCGCCGAAGGACGTCGGAAATTGTCCATGCTGGTCTCGCGCGACGTTTCGGTGCTTTCCGAGGTGGATGTGCGGGAGGCGGCGTTGGAGACTTTGGCGGAAAATCTGACGGATTCCGTTGTCGCACCGCTTTTCTGGTTCGCGCTGCTGGGGCTTCCCGGGGCGGCGATCTACCGGTTCGCCAACACGGCCGACGCCATGTGGGGGTATCGCGGCGACATGGAATGGAAGGGCAAGTGGGCGGCTCGAGCCGACGATGTCCTCAACTGGATCCCGGCTCGGATCACCTGTCTGCTGATCTGGATGGGAAGTTTCGATCTGCGGAGGTTGCCGACGGAAGCGGCCAAGACCCAAAGCCCCAACGGCGGCTGGACGATGGGTGCGATGGCGCTGGCCCTGGAGGTGCGACTGGGCAAACCGGGCACCTACCTGCTGAATCCGGAGGGCTCCACGACCGATGGCGACAGTTTCCGTCGAGGATTGAGGAAGGCCGCGATCGCGGGGGCCGCCGGAGCGCTCCTGATGGCCGCCCTGGCCTGGAGGCTGGGGCGGTAGTCGATCAGGGCAGGTGGATGAACGGGCGGTTCCAGGGGATGCGGGCCGCCAGGACCACCAATGCCAAGCCATGGAACACCAGCATGGACTGGAACTTGGCGCGGACGTTTTTCTGGCGCTTGACGCGCACCGACCCGACCCGGGCCAACCCGACCGCCAACAGTGCGGCCAACCCGTGCTCCACAAAGAAAAACCGGATGGTCGGGTCTTTCATCGCCGCGCCGGGAGCCTGGAACCCTTGTTGGGTGATCGGAGAGAAAAAAGCCCAAAGCAACAGGCCGACGAGAAAGGCGATCTCCAAGGACATCGGGAAGAACTTGCGCGCGCGTTCGTCGTTTTTCAGCCATCCACCGTTGGCGGCCAAGCCAGTGACGGAGCGGAACAGCGAAAACAGCCCCATGGCCAAGACGACCCAGCGCAAGAGGTTGTGGAGGAAAAGGACGCTGTCGGACATGAGATCTCCTGATTGGTTTGGAGGCAATCTACGCGTCGAACGGGACTGTGGCGAGACTTTGTCGCAAAAGACCTCAGCGTGCGGTGAGATCTCGCTTGGCCAGTTTGGAGAAGCCGTCGCGGAACAGGATCAGAAGGCCGCCGGCGAGCACAGCCCCGCCTCCCACCCAGGCGTGCCAGGCCAGTTCGCGCCCGCCCATCCATACGCTCCAAACACCGAAGACCAGGAAGATCCCGGCGGCGATGCGGCGGATCAATAGCTCCGGCAAGCGCATCCCGACCACCACGCCCAGGCCGATGGCCAATGCATCAGCCAGGACCATGCCGATGGTGGATCCCAACCACACGGGAAGCCACGAGCGCGAATGCTGGGCGGCGACGGTGGCGGTGGTGAACATGGTCTTGTCGCCGAGTTCGGCGATCAGGAAGGTCCAGAAGATGATCCAGAAAGGCGAGATGCCACGGCGCTCGCCGGCACCGTCGTCGTCGCCTCGCAACGTCCAGACCCCGAAAATCAGAAAGCAGATGCCGGCCAGGAAGGTGGTCCAGGAACTGGACAGATTGTGTCCCAGCACGGCGCCCAGCAGCACGGAGAGCACATGGACCGCCGCGGTGGCCGCGAAGATCCCGAGGAGGGTGACCTTGGCCTTGTACCGACCCGCCAGGGAGAGGGCGACCAGCTGGGTCTTGTCGCCCATTTCGGCGAGGAAAACCATCCCCATTGCGATCAGAAAGGAGTCCATCCGGGCAAATCTAGGACTCGCGGAACCCTTTTGCCATCGACGAGCGCTCGAATCGCCCCGGTTCCCTGCCCGCGCTCGACGCGGAGGGCCGTCACTGGGGCGAACGAAGTTCCGCTGGACAGGATTCGCCCGCTCGGTTGCAGACACCTTGGCGGATGGGGTCGCGCATGGCCTCGCGGATCCAGCCGATCTGGCTTTCCCGCACGCGCACGGTATCCCACAACGAACGTTCTTCGCGCGGATCGATCGAAAGATCGAAAAGACCCGGCGGTCGACCTTGGCTCAGAACCAGTTTCCAGTGGCCTCTCGCCAGATACAACCCCTCGACATCCCACGAGCGGATGTCGCCGGTGTTCTGTCCACCCTGCACACGCGACGCGGGAGGAGGGGCCAGGAGGCTGGCTCCGGAGGCCAAGCCATCGAGGGCGGAAACGGGGATGTGCCACAGGTCCAGAAAGCTGGGCATCAGGTCCACCAGCTGCACGGGCTGGGTGGTCCATGCCTGCAAGGCCGCACGTTCGGGGCCGTCCGGGCGCAAAGCCGGCGGCAAGCGCACCACGAACGGGATGCGCACGGTCTCTTCGTAGAAGGAATTGATGCGACCGATCTTGCGGGCTCCGATGTTCTCGGCGTGATCGGAGACCAGGAACACGAACGTGGAATCCCAGCGCGGGTCGCGCGCGAGCCTGGTGACGATCCGGTGGAGAATGCCGTCCACGTATTCCACCGAGGCCTGGTAGCGCTCCCGCGACGAGTTGGCCAAGTGGGTTCGGGTGGGGCCGGGCCAGAAGGGACCGTGGTTGGAATTGAGTTGGATCAGACCGAAAAACTTGCCCTCGGGAGCGAGCATCGCGTCGAGGCTGTCCAGCAGCAACGAATCGTCTACGCCCAGATCGTTGTTGCGCTCGGCGGCAAAGGAGCTCCGGTGCACGATCCGATCGATCCCGCCGAAGGCGAACTCGTCGAAGTGTTCCCACCGCCAATCCTGCGAAGACAGCAGGAAGGTCCGCAGGCCTGCGGATTTGGCGGCCGTGAAGAAGGTGGGGCTTCGGTGGAACTGGTAGGTGGTACCGCTGGCGGCCACGCCGGTGATCAAGCTCGGGACGCTCACGGAGGTGGCCGTGGCGTTGGCGCGAGCCATCGGAAAGACCAGCATGTCCTCCGACCCGACCCAGGCGCTCATGCGAGGGGAAAGTGTCCGCGGGTCCAGGGAGTCGAGCAGGCCCAGTCCGGGGTGGAGAGCATCGGCACGAAGGGATTCGTTCAGGATCAGCACGATGTTCCAAGTGGGTTTGCCGCGAGGCAGGACCAATCGCGCCGGGGTCTGCAGGTTGGTCTTGTTGCCGAACAACCCGAGACCGGCCTGGAAGAAGATGCGCGACCAGTTGGCCAAAAGCGGCAAGGGCTCCTGGAAGCGATGCCAACCCAAAGCCAACGGCGCCACCCACAAGGTCAGAAGCAGCGGGAGCGTTCCGGCCAGAAGCCAAAGGCGGGAGGTCAGTCCACGGGAGAGGGCCTCGCGCGCCGACAAGGCCGCTTTGTGCATCCAAAACAGGATCGGAGCCGCCACGATCATGGCCAGGATGCCGCGGGGATCGACGTATTCCGCGCTCAATGTCAGTGTGTTGCGCCAATTGGCGAAGGCGAAGTAGAGCGCCTGCACGTTGGGCAGATTATGGTATTCGGCATGGTAGGCGGCGCTCACCAGGCTCGCACTGGCCAGTCCCACGGAGTCCAGGACCACCAGGAACCAACCCAGGTTGCGGACCCAGCGCCGGGGATGGCCGATCAACCGGGAGGCAAGCCACAGGAAGGTGAGCCATGCCGAGAGGTCCCAGGCGAACCCGGTCAGCCAGATGCCCCAACTGGCGCCCGACCACGAGAGGAACACGTCCCCTTTGTCCAAAAGCACATCGAAGACCACGAACAGAAACGGCAAGGCCAGGACGCTCGCCAGACGTAGCACGTTTCCGACGATTCTTGTCAAGGCTGCCCGAGGGCCTTGCGGAGGGCGGCGAACGTGGAATCGGCGATGAAGCCGGATTTGTCGGCCAGCAATTTGGACTGGGCGCGGTGCATCAGTGCGGTGTCGCCGGAGGTGATCGCAAGCTTCGCACCGTTGGACAGAACGCGTGCGTGTTCCTCCAGGTCGACCAGGGTGTCGATACGGCGGTACAGGAGGCTGTCTTCGGATTTGGTGGCGATCTTGACCGAATCTCGCAGCTTGCGGTATTCCGTCAGCGCCTGGGGGTAGCGGCCTGCCGCGAAGAGGCTGTCGGCGGTGCGGAAGTGGACATGGGACTTGTCGCCCTCACCACTGTACCAGAACCAGAACCCGAGGCCGGCCAGGATCAGAAGCACCACCACGATGATGTCCGTGGTGGTCGCGATGGGTTCCTTCTTGACTTCCGGCTCCGGGGTCAGGTCGTCGTCGAATGGTTCGGGGGTGATCTCGGTCATGGTGTTCTCCAGGTCGGTGTGGCGGCCAATATAGCCTCCATCGGTTCGATTGGTCCTTCCAGGTGGGCGACCCGACCTTCGTCGGCGATTTCCAGCCGAATGGTCCAATCGGGGGTCAGGGTCCCGCCCAATCGGTCGGGCCACTCGATCCAACTCGTGCCTCCGGTGCCGAGGAGGGTATCGAGGTCCAGCCCCACGGCCTCGTCCACGGAACCCAGCCTGTACAGATCGAGGTGATGGACGGTGCAGCGCTCCAAGGCATAGGAATGGATCAGGGCGTAGCTGGGGCTGCGTACAGGTTTTGTCCAACCCAGCGATTGGATCGCCTCGCGCACCAAGGTGGTCTTGCCCGCCCCCAACTCGCCTTCCAGGAACACGAGGCTCCCGGGAGAAACATGCTTGGCCAGCAACGAGCCCAGAACGCGCGTCGCTGCTTCATCGGGAAGGAGGACGGACGCCGAAACGTTCACCGAGGCGTCAGGGTGCAGTACGGAGCCAACACTTCGGACATGGAAAGCCCGCCCGACACCAGCCGTCCCACATGGGTGGTGCCGTAGTATTGGTACTTGTTGGGTTGCGTGAAGAATCGTGGGCCCTTGGCCAGGGCCATGGGGCCCCGCGCGCTGTCCAACGCCGACGATGCCGGGTTTTCCATGAAGAACGCGTGGCGCTCGTCGCAGGAAATGTCGCGACCGAACTGGACCCGGAACATGTGCGGTTGCGCGTCCGAGCAGAACACCTCGATGGCCTCGTTGACCGTGGTGGAACCGGCATCCGCGACCACCACCACCTCGCGCCCCATCGACTGGAACCGGCGCAACAGGTGGTAAAGGCCTGCTTGGGCAAGAAGCATCCGCGCCAACGCACGGCCTTCTTCCAGAGTCAGAGGAGTGCCGTCCTTGTCGGTGAGCTTGCGGGCCTCGTAGATCATCTTGGCGTATTCGAAGACGACCACGGTGGCGCGCGCGGTGCCCAGGCCGTCGGCGCGGCGAGCCAGATCGCGCCCGGCTTCCAGCGTGGTGGCCACGCGCACATCGATGTCGGATTCCGGCAGGCCCGAGCCGCGTGCGAAAATTTCCGACAAGATGGCGGGATCGGACATGGTTTCCGGGGCGGGCCACTTCCACTTGGGGTTTTCCGCCGCGAGGGTCTTTTGGTTGGCTCCACCCAACAGGGCGAGCCGCGCGACTTCCGGAACGCCAGGCAAGGGCGCCCAAAGGTGTTCCAATTTGGTCTCGAACAGGCCGTCCAGAAACGGTTGCATGGAAAGCCAATGATCCGTTCGCATGCCGGAAAGCACCAGCAGGATCGGGAGTTTTTCCTCGCGGGTCTTGGGCCGGAAACGACGTCCCACCAGATCCCAGGTGAAGTTCGGCTTGAGCCGTTCACGGCCCATCCATCCGTACCACCGGGTTTCCAGGTAGTTGAGGAAGGTGCTTTCGGTTTCTTCGCGCTGACCGGCATGGGTCTCGCGCAGGCCTTCGTTGCCGCCCAGGGCCAGATCGATGTCCCACTGGCACAAGCGGACTTGGATCTGTTCCCAATCGGCCGGCTGGATGGGCCCCATGATCCGGGCCTTGTTTTCCGCGTACTGGCGGACATACCGGCTGGTGAGGTGGTTGGTCCGCAGGCTGCGTGCGTTGAACAGGCTCTTGCAGAGACTGACGATCTGGGCCGGGTTGACAGGTTTTGTCAGGTAGCCGTCGATGTTCCGGCCGATGGCCTCTTCCATCACCCGCTCTTCTTCGGACTTGGTCACCATGACCACGAACAATTGCGGATTGGACTTTTTGAGGCGCTGCAGCGTGGTCAGACCGTCGATGCCGGCCATTTGTTCGTCCAGGAGCACGACGTCGTAGTTTTCACGTGCGGCCATGGAGAGCGCGTCGTGGCCGTTGGTGGCTTTGTCCACCTGCCAACCGTGATCTTGCAGGAAGAAAATGTGCGCCCGCAGGAATTCGATTTCGTCGTCAACCCACAGGATGCGTCTGGTTTCTTCTGTCTGGCTCATTTGGCTCCGGGTCTGGTTTTCAGCGGAACGGACGGATCGCGAAGGAGAATAGAAAACAAGGAGCCTTCTCCCAACCGGGAGGTTTCCACCCAGATGCGGCCGCCGTGGTACTGCTCCACGATGCGCCGCGCCAAGGCAAGCCCCAGCCCCCAGCCGCGCTGTTTGGTGCTCCAGCCGGGCAAAAAGACGTCGCGCAGATGCTGGGGAGGGATTCCCTTTCCGTTGTCCTGGACGTCGATGCGGACATCCTGTTGCAATCTGCCGGCCGGCGAGGTGCTGATCCAGATCTTCCCATCCGGGCGATCGATCGCATCCAGCGCGTTTTTGATCAGGTTTTCCAGCACCCAGCCCAGAAGTTCCCGGTTGAAGGGGATGTCGGCGATCAGGGCCAGGTCCAGATCGATCACCACCTTGCGGTCTTCCTTGGGAAGCCGTGGCGTGAAGTAATCCACCACCGAACGGATCACGGTGTTGACGTCTTGCAGGTGGAGCTCCGGCAAACTGCCGATCTGGGAAAAGCGAGAAGTCACCTGCTTCAATCGCGCCAGATCCAGGTCCATTTCATCGGCCATGCGGCCCATGGCGGGGTTTTCCGGCGCCTTGAACCGCATGTATTCGATCCATCCCACCAGACTGGAAATGGGCGTTCCCAATTGGTGGGCGGTTTCGCGGGCCAGGCCCACCCAAAGCAGGCTTCGCTCGGTTCCTTGCATGATCTTCAGGCCGAACCAGGAAAGGATGGCCAGCAGGGAAATGGCCAGGATTCCGCCCGCCAGGATGCCGCGAACCTGGTTTCGCACCCGATAATCGCCATGATAGAGCTTGCCCGCCGGTGTGCCGCCCACCACGATGTCCCGCACGAGATGGTTTTTCTCGCAGTCGACTTGGAACTGAAGGATCCGCTCGCGTTCCGAGCCTTCCAGGGACTCCCAGGGCAGGGCTTCGGTCACCTTTTTATCGTCGATCCACGGGATGTTCCGCCAGTGGATGGGTTTGCCGTCAGGATGCGTGTACAGAAGCGGCACATCCGAGCCGTGCATGACATCGGTGATGAACTCGCTGCTTTGGCGGGCCAGCAGCTGTTCGGTCAGGGCGTAGGCGTACAGTTCCGCCTCGCGCTCGGCGGTGCGGCGGCTGCGCTCGCCCAGATCAAGAACCAGAGCCACGTACAGGGCCATGAGGCCGCTGACCACGAACATGGCCACCAAGTAACCTGCCGCACGCGCCCTGTAGGGGGCGCGCTGGTAGGTGTAGCTGAGCTTGGTGCGAACGACTTCTCCAAGCCGTCGCGCCAATCTCAGGATCCGCATCGCCGATAGGTGGAACAAACCGCCTCAGGCGCGCAGGATGTCGATTCCGCCCAGATAGGGGCGGAGGACTTCCGGCACGACCAAACTGCCGTCTTCTTGCTGGTAGGTCTCCAACAAGGCCACCAGAATACGCGGCGTGGCCAAGCCCGACCCGTTGAGGGTGTGGGCCAGAACCGGCTTGCCATCCGCTCCACGGGTGCGGATGGAGGCGCGGCGCGCCTGGAAATCCTCGAAGTTCGAACAAGAACTGACCTCGAGCCATTTCTTTTCCACCGGGGCCCAGACCTCGATGTCGTAGCACTTGGAGGCTCCAAACCCCATGTCGCCCGAGCACAGAAGCAGGGTGCGGTAGGGGAGACCGAGCTTCTTGACGAGGCTTTCCGCTTGGGCGGTCAGCGTCTCGTGGGCTTCCTGGCTGGATTCCGGTTGCGAGAACCAAACCATCTCCACCTTGTCGAACTGGTGCAACCGCAGGAACCCTTTGGTGTCCTTGCCGTAGCTGCCCGCTTCGCGCCGGAAGCACGGCGTGTACGCGCAATACTTGACCGGCATTTCCTTGGGATCCAGGATTTCGTCGGCGTGCAGGTTTGTGACCGGCACTTCCGCCGTGGGGATCAGGAAGAGTTCGTCTTCCGTACATGTGTAGAGCTGGTCGGCGAATTTGGGCAGGTTGCCGGTTCCTGTCATGGCGGCGCGATTGACCATCAGGGGAGGCTGGACTTCCAGGAAGCCGGCCTGGCGGTGTTCATCCAAGAACCAGGCGATCAGCGCGCGTTCCAAACGCGCACCCCATCCGGTGTACACGGGAAAGCCCGCGCCGGAAATCTTCGCGCCGCGTTTGAAGTCGAACAACTTGAGCGCTTCGCCCACTTGGAGGTGGTCCTTGGCCCAGGCGGGAGCATCCTTGATCTCTCCCCAGGTGCGAGCCACCACGTTGTCTTCGCTGGAGCGGCCATCGGGGACCGATTCATGCGGCAGATTGGGCAGACCCATCAGGATCTCCTCCAATTCCTTTTCCGCACCGGCCAGTTTCCCTTCCGCTTCGGCCTGTTCGTCGCCCTTGGATTTGATGGCGGCGATCGCTTCGGAGGCATCCTTGCCTTCGCGCTTGAGCTTGCCCACTTCCGCGGAGGCCGCGTTTTTGGCCGCCTTGGCGGATTCGACCACGGAAATCAGGGAACGACGCAGTTCGTCCAGTTCCACCAAACGATCGACAGGGGCTTCCAGGCCTCGGCGGTGCCAAGCATGTCGGAGCAATTCAGGATTTTCACGGATGAGTCGCGGATTGATCATGGGACGATCAAAGGTAGCCCAAGGCCCGAGGGAATCCAATTCACCGGGTATTTGCGGGAATTACAAACTTTATCCCATGGATAACTTGCCAAAACCACTACATCCTCTTTATTCTAGGGGCTGTTCCACAACTGTTTGTGGGAGGGCACCTTGGCAAATGTGACAAAGCAAGACCTCGTACAGCGCGCATCGTTCCAGTCTGGAGTCTCCCAGGCGAAGACTCGTCAGGTCATGGACGAATTTTTGCGTGTGATCGGCGATGAGCTTCAGACCGGGCACACCATCGAGATCCGGGGCTTTGGAACCTTTCTGACGCGCAACCGGCAGCCTCGCCCCGCACGCAACCCCCGTACGGGCGAAGTCGTTCCGTTGGGTGAGCGTCGTGTTCCGCTGTTCAAGTTCAGCACGGAACTGCGCCTGGGAGAATCCCCAGAGGCTCGTTGGGAGTTGGCGGAGACGATCTCCTGATCCAGTGGGTTTGGCTTTCCGGGATTCTCGCCTCGGCGCCGCCTGCGGTATTCTTCGATGGCGTGGCCGGCTCGGCGGGGTCTGCCGGAGCTTTGGAGCGCGTTCTTTCCGATTCCCTCGCGGCGCGCGGGTCGGTGATGTCGCCGGACACCCTCCTGAAGCTGCGCCAACGGGGCGAATGCACGTCTGACCGCTCCGAGGCGGCGGTCGCCAAATGCCTGCAAAAGGCGAAGTTGGAGAAAATGGCCTGGGTCCAAGCCGGACCGGTACAGAGCACGTTTTCCCGGATCGTTTGGTTTCCCTTGTGGGGGCGACGAACCTGGAGCCTTGTCGGCGAGGCTACGCTGGCCACCAAGGATGCGCGGCGATCGAAGCGTTTTTCCGCCAATTTCGTCCAATCCTTAGGGTTTGTGGGAACCGCGCCGGCGGATCGCTTCCCAACCTCTTCCACGGAAAACCTGTGGGCTGCCGATTCGCTCAGCGCGTTGGTCTCCAAGGATTTGGCGACCTTTTTGTTCGCGGACTCCACTTCTGGAGGCTCCGCTCCCCTTTCGCCGTGAGCGAGTCGATGATCGCTTGACCGGAGGGGACTGGAGAGGCTACGTTTCCGCCCCTTCGACGCGAGAGGCCCCCCGGAGGACAGGTGAGTAAAACCACCGCCACGACCACCGGGATTGTGTAGACGCCGGGTTCACCCGGAGTCTCCCATTCTCCAAACCTCACCGTCTCAGAGAAGGAGGACCCATGTCCCAGGAAGATCCCAGGATTCTCGAACTTCGCGCGATGCGCGACAAGGTGCGCCAGGGAGGCGGCAAAGCCCGCGTGGACGCGCAGCATGCCAAAGGCAAGCTGACGGCCCGCGAGCGGATCGATCTTCTGATCGACAAGGGCACGTTCCACGAGCTGGAACCCTACGTGACCCACCAGGGCGACGAGCTCGGCTTCGCCAAGGACCACATCCCCGGCGACGGCGTGGTCACCGGCTACGGCAAGATCGACGGCCGACCTGTCTACCTGTACGCCCAGGACTTCACCGTCTACGGCGGCACGATGTCGGACATGGTCTCGCGCAAGATCTGCCGATTGATGGACCTGGCCTTGCGCAACGGTGCCCCTTTGGTGGGCCTGATCGACTCCGGCGGCGCGCGCATCCAGGAGGGCGTGAAGTCGCTGGGCGGCTACGCGGAGATCTTCCGGCGCAACGCCCGGTACTCCGGCTGCATCCCCCAGATTTCCGTCATGCTCGGGCCCTGCGCCGGTGGCGCGGCCTACAGCCCGGCCATCACCGACGTGATCATCATGGTGAAAAACCACTCCTACATGTTCCTGACCGGCCCCGACGTCATCAAGGCGGTCACGGGCGAGGTCGTGGACGCCGAGACCCTCGGTGGCTGCGAAACCCACATGAGCATCTCGGGCACCAGCCACTTCGCGGCCGAATCCGACGAACACGCGCTGGACATGACCCGCGACCTCCTGAGCTTCTTCCCGGCCAACAACGTGGAGAATCCTCCCACCGTGTCCTGCTCGGATCCATCCGACCGCATGGACGAGGAGCTCAATTCCATCGTGCCGCTGGACGGCATGGAACCCTACGTCATGCACGAAGTGGTGGAACGCATCGTGGACGAAGGTTCGTGGCGCGAATTCCAGCCCACCTGGGCCTGCAACGCGCTCACCGGCCTGGCCCGCATGGGCGGCCAGACCGTGGGCATCGTGGGACAGGAACCGTCCGTGATGGCCGGCGTGGTGGACATCGACGCGGCAGACAAGATCTGTCGGTTCGTACGCACCTGCGACTGCTTCAACATCCCCATTCTGACCTTGATCGACAGCCCGGGATTTTTGCCCGGCGTGGACCAGGAACACCGCGGCATCATCCGCCATGGCGCGAAGGTGCTCTACGCCTACGCCGAAGCCTCCGTGCCCAAGGTGTCGATCGTGACCCGCAAGGCCTACGGCGGCGCCTACGTGGTGATGAGCTCCAAGTACCTGGGCACCGACGTCACCTACGCGTGGCCCTCCGCGGAGATCGCCGTGATGGGTGCCGAAGGCGCCGTCAACATCCTGTTCAAGAAGCAGATCGAAGCGGCGGCCGACAAGATCGCCGAAGCCAAGCGCTTGGCGGAAGATTACCGCAAGCGGTTCAACAATCCGTATTTCGCGGCGGCTTCCGGTTACATCGACGACATCATCGAGCCTCGCGAGACCCGCATGAAGGTCATCGAAGCGTTCAAGGCCCTGCGCGACAAATCCTCACCCACGCCGCCGCGCAAGCACGGCAACATGCCGGTCTAAGGGGAAGGAACCGAAATGGCATTCAATCCATTGTCCTTCCTGGGCGGCAAGCTCGTTCGCCCCGTGCTGCGCAAGCTGGCCGGGGAAACGGGGGAGCAGTACCGTCGCGAGAAGGAACTTCGCCGCAAGGTCGCGATCGCCGCGGTCGCCGTGGCCCGTTCGAAAAGTCTTTCGGAAGCGTCCCTGTTGGCCCAGTCCGACGCGGGCTCGTCCGTCACCGCATGGCAGGCCGTGATGCGCGGTCGGACCATCAAAGGCAGGAGTGTAAGATGAAGATGAAGTTGTCCGTCGAGGGACGTCCGTTCGAAGTCCAGGTCGGCGACCTCACCGCCAATCCTGTCGTGGTGCTGGTGGAAGGCGAGCGCATCGAGGTGTGGCCGGAAGAAGAGGCTCCTGTGATGCCTCCGTCGCCGGTCGCGCCCACCGCCGCACCACGCGCCTCGCATGTGCCGGTCCCGGTCTGGAAGCCGCGCAAGACCGATGTCCTTCCGGGAACGGAAAACGCCGTGATCGCCCCTATTCCGGGCGTGATCGTGCGCGTGGACATCAAGGTCGGGGACCGTGTCGCCTACGGCCAGGTGGTCTGCTTGCTGGAAGCCATGAAGATGCGCAACCCCATCCGGGTGGCTCGCGCCGGCGTGGTGACGGAAGTCAAGGTCAAGCCTGGTCAGCACGTCCATTACCACGAACAATTGATCGTGGTCACACCGGACGCATAGCCCAAGAAAAAGGGGATTGACAGGTGCGAAAGGGATTATTCCTTTCCCGCACCTACGCACGTATAATGCGTGTTTGAGATCGTTCGAAGCAAGTCAGTAGAGAAGGGTCTCGTGAAAGGAAAGTATGAAACTGTTCGTGGGCGGCCTGGCTTGGGCCACGACCGCCGAGACCCTCAAGCAAGCGTTCGAAGCCTTCGGCACCGTGACGGAAGCCACGGTTGTGACCGATCGCGAAACCGGCCGTAGCCGCGGATTCGGTTTCATCGCGTTCGAGAATGACACCGATGGCCGCAAGGCTCTCGAGTCCATGGAAGGCGCCGTTTTGGACGGACGCAACATCCGCGTGAGCGAAGCGGTCCAGCGCGATCCTTCCGAGCGTCGTCCTCGCCGTGAAGGCGGCTTTGGCGGCGGCGGCGGCGGTGGATTTGGCGGCGGAAGCCGTGGTGGCTTCGGCGGCGGCGCTGGCGGCGGCTTCGGTGGCGGCGGCGGTGGATTCGGCGGCGGACGCGGTGCAGGCGGCGGCGGCTTCGGCGGCGGTCGTGGCGCTGGCGGCGGTGGTCGCGAAGGCGGCTTCGGCGGCGGCGGACGTTCCGGCGGCTTTGGCGGCGGACGCGGTGCGGGCGGCGGCGGCTTCGGCGGCGGTCGTGGCGCGGGCGGCGGTGGTCGCGGCGGCTTCGGCGGCGGACGTTCCTCCGGCGGCTACGAAGACTGATCTTTCGCTTCGCGCGAAGGAATTTTGGGGGCGGCCGGTTCGGCTGCCCTTTTTGTTTTGTTCCAAAACCTTAGAGCTGTGGCATCGAAAAGCCGATCTTGGCCCCCATGTCGGGTTCGCCTTGGGCGCGTACCTGCCCGCCGTGGCGCTCCACGATTCGCCTGACCAGTGCGAGTCCGACACCCGTCCCTTCGAAATCGGAAGCGGCATGGAGCCTTTGGAACACCCCGAAGAGTTTCGGGGTCAATTGTGGATCGAACCCGATGCCGTTGTCCTGGACCCACCACCACGGCTCTCCGGATTCCGACCGGATCTGTGAAATGCGGATTTCAGCGACAGGAATTTTCTGGCTGTATTTGATGGCGTTGGAAAGCAAGTTCGACCAGACCTGGCGAATCAATCCCAGATCGCCTTGACACGTTCCCAGTGGCTCGACGAACCATCGGATTGTCCGATTCCCGATCAGTGGCCGCAATTCCTGCAACACGTCGGCAACCAGATGGTCCATTTCGATGAGTTCCCAGCGTAGCGGGGTCCGGGCGGCGTGTGCCAAACGGAGCAGATCATCGATGAGAAGTCCCATCCGGCTGGAGGCGACCTGGATTCTTTGGAGGGATTGGGCACCTTCGGGAGAAAGGCGTTCCAGTTCGTCCTCCAGGAGGATCCTGGCGAAGCCTTGGATGGAACGCAAGGGCGTGCGCAGATCGTGCGAGACGGAGTAGGAAAAGGATTCCAATTCCGATACCATCGTTTCCAATTCGCGCATCCGAATGGATTCCCGCTGGTGGATCGCCAAGGCCATTCGATTGTAGGTGTTGGCCAACTGGTTGATTTCAAAAATGTCGCCGGGTTCGAGCTCGCCCTCGAACTCGCCTTCCTCCAAGGCGGAGAGGGAATTGCGCAATTGCACCAAGGGCTCCAGGATCAGCACCGTGGAGCTGCGCGCCAGCATCAGCGCGAGCCAAGCCGCCAATCCCAACATCGCCAGCACCACAACCCCCAGAGGCGCCAGAGGTGCCAGCGTGGAGAACACATCCTGCCGGACCACGACCCACCACGGGGGGCCGGAAAGCTTGCGGGACCCAAACGAGAACAAGCCGCTTTGCTCCAGTCGCCAGCCCGACGATTGCACCGAGTCTTTGCTGACGCGAGCGATGATCGGGTCGCTCTCCACAACCTCGGCAAGGCTGGGGCTCTGGTCTCCAACCACCAGCCCCCTTCGATCCAGCAGGGAAGTGCGTGAACCAGGATACTGCAACGGGGTGCTGAGTGATGTCCAAAGTGGGTTGAGCCGAAACGCGATCAAAGCGGTCTGGCGAAATCCCAGATCGAACGCGAAACGCACCACCGGCCCGGCACAGCGGGGGTTGGTTTCCACATCCGACCACCCTCCTCGGGTCAGTTCTCCCGGCGGGATCTCGTCGCGGCGGGGATGACTGAAAGCCAACGAATCCTGTTGCCACACAGAAACCAGACACACCCCGGAATCCTGGTCGATCCAGCGGCGCAAAAGGCTGTGGTCTGACAGGTCGGATTGGGGGCGGAAATCGGCACGGAGCGCCCCCACCCATTTGGACTCCAGGATTTCGATGGAGTGGTCCAGGTTGGACTTGGAGCGCGCCGCCTCGAAATCGGCTTCGCGCACGGCATCCCGAACACCGTGGCGCACCAGCATCACCAAGGTGGCGAGGCTGACGATCAGAACAGGCACCACCCCGACAAAAAGGGTTTTGCGCAGCACCATATCCGGAAGCTTCCTCATCGAAGCACCTCGAATCGGCCCGCCTTCACCACATGGGGAACCACCCGTCTGCGCGTGTCTCCGAAGCGATCCAACTCGAGCGTGTCACCCAGCGGGGCCAACCGGGCTTGGGCGAGAATCGCTCCTTTGGCCACTGCTGCGTCCGGCGCGGTCCAACCCGGTCTGGAGGCGACCGCGGCTTCCCACCCGAAGTACGCGCTGAACGCCGGGGGATGCCGGAATCGTTGTTCAAAAAGCGTCAAGAAGGCTCGGCGCTGGGGGGTGGAGTCGGCCAGGGGGGCCGCCGCCGCGATGACCATTCCCTCCGCCGTCGCGCCCCCCACGCGCAACAGATCCGAGCCCATGGCGAACTGGCTTCCGAACAATTTCGCTTTGGATCCAGCCCTTGCGACGGCTCGGCACAGCAATCCCGCGTCCATGGCCGATCCGGAAAGCAAGAAGGCGTCCACCTGCGGTTGGGAGGCGACCAGCGAATCGAACGAAAGGTCCAGTCCTGTGGTGTAACCCCAGGAATATGCGGGAAAGGAATCCGAAGGAACGCCCGTCTTGAGAAGCACCCTGCGTGCCACGGCCTCGGTGTAGACCGCGTTCTTGCGCTCCCACAAAACCAGGGGATGACGGAATCCGCCTTGTCTCAGCAGGGCGGCGAGGGTGTCCGCCTGGTCCAAGTTCGATCCGATCAGCCGCAGGAACGGATCGTCCAGCCCGATCAGCAGATGGGAGCTGACCGTGGGCGAAACAAGCAGGACGCCGGTGGATTTGGCTGCGGCGATGGCGGAATCCACCACGCCCGAGATCATCGGTCCGATGACGACCCTTGCGCCACTGTCGGCCAGTGCGCGCACGCAGGCCGCCGCACCGGCGGGAGAGCCGCGCGAATCGCACGAGACCAGTCGAAAACCCTCCTGCTCCACGAACAATTTCGCCCCATCCCTGCCGGCGATGCTCAATTCCGAGGTGGGCCCGCTCAGGTGACCGACAAACCCGACGGGGGGCTTGTCCCGGCACGCCGACAAAACCAGCGCGAGGCCACAAAGGCATGGGAGCATCGCACGGGCAGTCATCCTAGATCCCGCAATAGGACCGGGCGCATCGCATCCCAGCCCGCACAGCATCTTGGCTCGAACGATCTCGTCACCGCACCTAACAGGGGTGCGCCTCCTCGCCCGCCGAGCCAATCTGCAGCGCGTTCTGGGCGCGCTGCATCCCTCTCTTTCGCGGGATCTAGGATCATGCCCCCATCATACCCGCTCCCCGCGTGGATTGTCCAGTGGAGAAACCGGCCTTGATTAGGGGCGTTTGCGCAACTCGTCGCGGATCTCCGTCAACAAGACCACATCCGCCGGAGGGGGGGCGGCGGCCAGCGCTGCCGCCTGCTTGCGGGTGAGACGGGCCACCAGCTTTACCAGCAAGAATACCGCCGCGGCGATGATCAGGAAGTTGAAACAAGCTTGCAGGAACACGCCGTAGTTGACCGTGACCGGGGTGGAGCCGATTCCCAAGGAGATCTTCAGGTCCGTGAAATCCACGCGACCGATCAAGAAGCCCAACGGCGGGGTGACCAGGTCCTTCACGAAGGATTCGACGATCTTCCCGAAAGAGGCGCCGATGATCACGCCCACCGCCATGTCGATGACATTGCCACGGGAGATGAAGGCTTTGAATTCGGAAGCAATGGACATGGAGTCTCCGGTCAGAGGAAGTTGTAGGTGAGGCCGACGGCCAGGACATGTTTCCACTGCCAGGCGTCCACCTGCTGGATGTCGCGATGGAGTTCAGTGGAGGCGTTCACATTGACGTATCTGGTGAATTGGAAAGTAGCTCCGTTGGTCCAGCCAATCACGATCTCGTCGGCGCCCTTGAAGTTGGTGAAGGTGGTCAACGTGGACTGGAGCAGAAGGTTTTTGGCGATGGTCTGCTTGTATTCGCTCACCCATTCCATACCGGGCTCCACTTTCCAATCTTCGATTTCGGTGGTCTTGGGATCGTCGGAATAACTGGTGAAGTAGTCCGTCCGGACTTCCCGCAGGGCCGCACCCAGGCGGGTCTGGAACCACTCGACGGGTTTGCTGCCCACACCGGCGCTTTGGCTGAGGTACAGAGGGTCCAAAGGATCGGAAACGGGCACTCGGGCCACTGTGTCCGACGGATACTTGTAGCCACGGTAGAACTGGGTCTGGAATCCGGCCGCCACGAACGGATTGAGATATTTGGACAATTTCCGGCTGAGCATCGTTTCGGCTTTGAGCTCGTCGGTGGTCTTGCGCAACGCACGGTCGCCCAGCTTGATCTGCCCGAATTCCGCCGAACCTTTGGAAAGCCAATTCCAGTCGGACCCGTCACGTTCCGCGCGTCCGGCGAGTTTGAAGTTCCAAGCCACGTTGTCTTCACCCCCGCTCGCCCATTGGTCGAAGGTTGCCGAGGCGAAGTTCAAGCTTGCCTGGGCCTCGTTCTTCCACGGAGAAACCACGGGCTTTGCGGTGTCCACGGCCGTGGCGGACACGATCGCTGCGGGGGCTGGAGGCGTTGCCGCTGCGACAGGTGCGGATTGTTGATGGATCAGGAGTGAACTGAGGATGAGAATCGAATTCATGATTCCCCGGAAACTAGAAAGTGGCCTATGGTTTTGGCCACCTCTGGCAACGGTTCAACGCTCCAGAATGACTTTCTCTCTCTGGCGCCATTTCTTCAGGAAGATCTTTCGCGTCTTCCGGTCGATCCGCCAGGTTCCGGACGCGGCGCGCTTTGCCTCTTCCGGAGAAATCTCGTGGCCTTCGCCTCCGGACATCCCTCCGTTGACTGTGAATCGGAATCTGTCGGGACCGATCCGTGCGATTTCATCCCAGTTGCCATCGCCGTAGATGGCGGTCCATTCCATCACGAGTTCGCTCGCGCCCAGCGGTTCCACCCGTTGGGCGATCCGACGGTTTCCATCCTGGTAGTGGATGAATCGGGCAGGTGCCCCTGGGACCCGGATCTGCACGAGGTTGGCCTTCCCCGCGATCCAGCGATCGCCCGCCGCACCCGGCCACACGACAACCCATTGCGCATGACGGAAATCGTCTTCCTGGGTGGTGTCCGAGGCCGGGTTCCCGAACGACGTGTCGCCGGGCCAGGGGAGAAGGCGTTCGTGTCCTGGGGATACCCGTCGCCAGCGAGCCGGGCCTGTGGAGGAGGCAAGCAGGCGAGATGCCAAACCCAGGAAGGGACTGCGAACCAGGGTCGGTTGCTTCAAGCGAGCGGTCAGTTCCGGCCCGCCACAAAAGGTAAGGGTGCCCACCTGGACATATCCGCTGTCTTCAGGCCCGTTGACCTTTCGCCAGGGCGACTCGCTTCCCGTTCCGGCCATGAGGTCCAGATGGCTGGTATGGGAGGTGTAGCGGGTCCAGCCGCCCATGCGCGCCGGCCCCACGAACGGTCTGGCTTCCTGCTCGTAGGGTGGCAGCGAGTCCGGCGAGGTGGATACGATCTCCAACGAGTCCGAACAGACCTGGATCTCCAAGGAGTCGGAGGCTTTCCCGACCGCATCGAGCAATCGACCGTCGAGGGACAAGAGTCGGCTACCGTCCAGGCGAAGGCCCCAATGCCCTCGGATCTCGACGAGAGTCCAATCGCCGGCGTGGAGCGGGGCGAGGCACAGGG
This sequence comes from Fibrobacterota bacterium, assembly GCA_016699655.1. Taxonomy (GTDB): domain Bacteria; phylum Fibrobacterota; class Fibrobacteria; order UBA5070; family UBA5070; genus UBA5070. The sequence goes on along the minus strand of CP064986.1, from coordinate 4,412,689 downwards.
TCAGGAGGCGAAGGAGGGATCGGAGGTCGGGCATTTGGGGATGAACGATAGCCAAATCAATCCCACGCACCATCAACCGAGGTGGCCCGCGACACGCCGATCGCGATGCGATGGGGCATCAATTCTTCACCGAAGCGATTTTCGATTTGAGTCGCTTCGCCTGGGCGCGAGCCTCCTTGTCCGAGTGGTCCGCGCGGACCACGAGTTCGATCGCCGCCAGTCCTTTGGCATATTCGATCCGGGCCGTGGAGCGGTCATTTTTCGACATCACGAGGTCGCCGATCTGTTCGCATGCGAAAGCCAATATCGAGGAGACTTCCATGTTTTCGGGGTGTAGCTTGGCGAAGCCAGCGGAGCCTGTTTCCAAATTCCGGAAAGTCTCGAGGGCATGCGTCGTATCCCGGGACTCCAAGTACGCGAGTCCGAGGTTGTTCTCCAGAGTCAAGTGGTTCTCCCAAACCTGCGCGTCCGTCGAATCCTTCGCCAGTCGCGCTTGGCTCGCACGCATCGCCTTTTCGAGAAGTCGAATTCCCTGCGATGCCTCGCGGCGGTCGAGATATTTTTGTCCGAGATCGTTGATCGAGATTATCCATTTCACGAAGCGATCGACTTGGGCGGGTGTTTTTTCCAGTGCCGACAAGTAGGGTTCCTGTCGAAGAATGCAGGCTTCCGCGTCGGCAAGCCGACCTGAATCCTGGTACGCCTTGGCGAGAAAACCCAATCCATCCGTGACGCTTTCCGTTCGCATCTCGAAATCCGCGTGGGATTTCGAGGTGCGACGGGCGATGTTTTCGAACTTGTGGATCGCGGTCTTCGCGGAATCCAATTCTCCGTAAGCCAGTGACAGAGCCATCCACCTGACCAGTAGCCCCCAGATCTCCTCATCGCGATTCGATGGATTGTATCCCTGGTCGGAAACCTGGGACAGCACATCCGCTCCCCTGGCGCACCATTCCATTTCTTCCGAGGGATCCTTCCCTGGCATCATCCCCGATGCGTACTGGACCGTGAGGATCCTTCGGGTCTCGAAGAGTTCCGCCAGCCCCAAGAGAAGTTGATCTCTCCGTTGCTCGCTCGCGGGAAGGCCTACCACCAACGAATTCAGATCGTCCATATCCTCGTAGGCGATGGGAAATATCTTGCCATTCAGCACCGGGGTCTTGGCCAGTTTGCGCAAATAATCGATCCACCGTTCCGCCAGGTCGGCACGGAGTTGGTCGGTGACGAGTCCTTTTTGGCGGGACATCGCATCCACCTGCAACCTCAATCCAACGACACAATCCTCCTCCCCTGGCAGATCGCCCTTCGCATGCCATGCCTGGCACTCCTTGATCAAGATTTGGGCAAATAGATTCATGGATTGCCGGTCGTTGACCTGGCACTTCCTGGATGCTTCGATGGTTCGCTGAAAGAGACCCTGGGCTCGGAGGGAAGTGTCCAACCGGATTTCCCGATCGGCGAGCTCTCCAAAAAACTCCGCGATTTCCGTGGCGGCGAGGGCGGAACAAGTGCCTTGGCCAACTGCATTCTCCAACAAAGGAATCCTTCTATCCAAGGTATCCAGTCGTTTGGTGTGTTTTGCGGACACGCCGACAGCGGAACCAGCGGAGGTATTCCGAATCTGGGCAGAATCTGTCAAAACAGCGCTTGGACTTCCAGCGGATGTGGATCCGGCAACAGCGAGCAGTGCAATCAAAAAGCGGGGAATGGTCACAGGAAACCTCCAGAGTCGCTGTCGTGCCGGAGCGCATTGGATCCGACGGGAAAGGAAGGGTCAGGGAAAGGATTCGCGCCGAGCGGAGTATCGACGGAGCCGAAAAGATAAAAAAGAACCCCCGTCCATTGCTGGACGAGGGTTCCGAAGGCTCGACGATTTCCGGCACGAGGCCGGAAACGCGAAACTTACTTGCAGACCACGCGGGCCATTTCCACGACCTTGTTGGAATGCGCCCCAGTCGTTGTCGTATCATGGAGATGAGCGACGTCCTACCCAAAAAAGAACCCCCGTCCATTGCTGGACGAGGGTTCCGAAGGCTCGACGATTTCCGGCACGAGGCCGGAAGCGCGAAACTTACTTGCAGACCACGCGGGCCATTTCCACGACCTTGTTGGAATAGCCCCACTCGTTGTCGTACCAGGAGACGAGCTTGACGAAGGTTTCGTCGAGCTGGATGCCGGCCTTGGCGTCGAACACGGAGGTCTTGGCCTGGCCGCGGAAGTCGGTGGAGACCACGTCTTCTTCGGTGTAGCCCAGCACGCCCTTGAGGTAGGTCTCGGAGGCGAGCTTCATCTCGGCGCAGATTTCCTTGTAGGAGGCTGGCTTCTCGAGTTCGACGGTGAGGTCGACCACGGAGACGTCGGAGGTGGGAACGCGGAACGCCATGCCGGTCAGCTTGCCCTTGACGGCAGGGATGACCACGCCGACGGCCTTGGCGGCGCCGGTGCTGGAGGGGATGATGTTCTCGAGGATGCCGCGGCCGCCGCGCCAGTCCTTGGCGGAAGGACCGTCGACGGTCTTCTGGGTGGCGGTGGCAGCGTGGACGGTGGTCATCAGGCCGCGCTTGAGGCCCCACTTGTCGTTGATCACCTTGGTGATCGGCGCCAAGCAGTTGGTGGTGCAGGAAGCGTTCGAGATGATGGCCTGGCCGGCGTAGGTCTCGTGGTTCACGCCGAAGACGAACATCGGAGTGTCGTCCTTGGAGGGAGCCGAGATGATGACCTTCTTGGCGCCGGCGGTGATGTGCTTGGAGGCGCCTTCCTTGTCCAGGAAGAAGCCGGTGGACTCGACGACGACGTCGGCGCCGACTTCGTTCCACTTCAGGTTGGCAGGGTCCTTCTCGGCGGTGAGACGGATCTTCTTGCCATTGACCACGAGGTAGTTGCCGTCGACGGAGACGTCGCCCTGGAACTGACCGTGGACGGAGTCGTACTTGAGCATGTACGCGAGGTACGCGGGCTCGAGCAGGTCGTTGATGCCAACGATTTCAACGTCGGAGAAATTCTTGACGGCGGCGCGGAAAACCATGCGGCCAATGCGTCCGAATCCGTTGATGCCAATCTTGATAGCCATGTATTCCTGGTCCAATCAATGAGGGATGTGGTAGGTCGGCGTCGCTGCCGAAGCTTCCTAAAGTTAGCAATGATTCCGGATGCTTCAATCCGGAATCATCCTAGATCCCCTAAAGACCGTGCCGACCGTCCGAGTGGGGGAGCGAGTAGGTACCACGCTCAAACACTTTCCACGCAGCTAGGCGACTAGCGGGAGGCGAGCGGGCCGGGTTCGTCCGAGAGTCGTTCCAGGAAGCCCTGGAGGCGCTTGGCGCCCTTGTAGTGGGCCACGTAGTACTTCTCGCCCAGGTGGGAGACGATCACGCCCTTGCCTGTGGTGGCGTGGACGAATTTCCCATCCGCCAGATAGATGGCGACGTGTCCGATCGAACGGGTGTGGTCGGAGAAGAACAACAGGTCGCCGGTTTGGAGACGATTTTTGTCCACAGGGCTGCCCTGTTTCCAGAACTCGCCCGAGGATCTGCCTTGGATGTCCTGTCCGAGCCCCTTCAGAACGGTGAGAACGAACCCGGAGCAGTCGATGCCGCTGGTGTTGTCCCCGCCACTGCGGTACGGCGAGCCAAGCAAAGGCTCCGCCACGGCGCGGATCTTCTGGACCGGATCCAAAGTGCCCAGGAAGGCGGAGGAAATGCCTTTGGGACGGTCTTCCTTGGAGAGGGAGCGCTCCACCAGTTCGATTTCCGGCTCGTTGACGGACACCCCGATGCAGGGGCGGTCGGCGAGCAGGCGGTCAATTTCCGGCACCCCGACAGGCTGGGGACGGGAATCGGCTTCGGCCCGGCCCGGCCAGGCGGCGAGGGATTCCGTGCGGACCTGGTCCCGGGAGTACTTAGGCTTCTTCGCTCTGGTCTTCCGTGCTTCGGCATCCGTCGCGACGAATGCCAAAAGGAGCAGTGCGAAGCCCAGACGCATCAATCGCCCGCTTTTTCGAGCGCGCGGCCGGCGCGGATCAGAGAGGCCTCTTGGAAGGCGGGGGCGATCAGCTGGAGCCCGACAGGAAGCCCTGCGACAGGCGATACCGGGACCACCAAGCCGGGGAGTCCGGCGAGATTGACGGCGATGGTGTCGATGTCGGAGAGGTACATGGCCAGTGGGTCCTCGAGTTTTTCGCCAAGCTTCCAGGCCGTGGTGGGGGCCGTGGGAGCTGCCAGAAGATCGCAATGCCGGAAAGCGTCCTGGAATTCGCGACGAATCAGTTCGCGGATCCTCTGTGCTTTAGCATAATACGCGTCGTAGTACCCGGATGACAAGACGAATGTTCCCAAAAGGATACGACGCTGCACTTCTTGACCGAACAATTCGGAACGTGTGCGCGAATACATGTCCAGAAGGGATTTCGCGCCTTCGGTGCGACCGGTATACCGGACGCCATCGAATCGGCTCAGATTGGAACTGGCCTCCGCCATGGCGATGATGTAATAGGCCGAGACCGCATACTTGGTGGACGGCAAATTGACCGGAACCACGATCGCACCGGCATCGGTCAGCCGACGAACGCCGTCTTCCAGCGAGGCCTTCACCTGCGGGTCCAATCCTTCGCCCCAATATTCGGCAGGGATTCCCACGCGAAGTCCAGCAACGCCCTGGTTCAGAACGCCCGTGAAATCGGGGACATCCAAACGCGCGGAAGTATTGTCGCGATCATCGGCTCCGGCAATCAGCGAAAGGATTTCCGCAGCATCCGAAACGTTGGTCGCGAAAGGACCGATTTGATCCAGCGAAGATGCGTAGGCGATCAATCCATAACGCGAGACGCGGCCATAGGTGGGCTTGAGACCGACCACGCCGCAGAAGCTGGCTGGTAGACGGATGGAGCCGCCGGTATCGGAGCCGAGCGCAACCGCCACGGTGCCTTCCGCAACCGCCACGGCCGACCCACCAGACGACCCGCCAGGGGTGCGTGTTGGATCCGCTGGATTGCGAACCACACCGAAGGCGTTGGATTCGCTGGTCGAGCCCATTCCGAACTCGTCCATGGCCGTCTTGCCAATGATGATGGCGCCGGCGGATTCCAGACGTTCCACCGCGGTGGCGGAGTAGGGGGGCTTGAAGCGATCGAGGATCTTGGAGCCGCAGGTGGTCCGCATTCCCTCGGTGCAGATATTGTCCTTCACGGCGATGGGGATTCCCGCCAGAGGTCCCGATGCCTTGCCTGCCTTGCGGGCCAGGTCCGCTTCCCGGGCGCGCTCCAGCGATCGGGATTCGTCCAAGGTATTGAATGCCCCGTTGGTGGAGGATTTCGCGGCGTCAAGCGCCTTGGAAACCAGGGATTCGCTCGTTTCGCCCTGCGAAAGGCGTTCTCGGGCTCCGTGCAGCGTGAGGGTGGGCATCACGAATCTCCAATGACCCCTAACGGGACCATTTTTCCAGATAAAGGGAAAAGACCAATCCCGGAATGCAGCCGATATTGAGCTTCAGAGCCAAGCCGAGTTTGATCTTGACGATGAACAAATCCAGGACGAATTCCGAGGAGGGCGGCAAGCCGAACCCGGCATCGATCGCCCCGAATTTCCGCAACAGCAAATACACCACGTTTTCGCTTCCCAGTCCGAGCCATTCGCCCAGATACGCAGTGCTGATGGCCAGAATTTCGCCGACGAATCCTCCGACGACCAAACCGAGGAGGACGAAAACGATCGTCCTCCCGATTCTCCTGGAGCTGGGAAGCGTGGACTTCAACGGACCGCCTTAGGAGCGGTGGCCTTGATGGTGTCCTTCTTGGCCGGTGCGACCTTGACGGAATCTTTCTTCACGACGGCGGCCTTCGGAGCCACTGCCTTTGCTGTGTCCTTCTTCGGGGCTACAACCTTGACCGAGTCCTTCTTGGCTGGCACGACCTTGACGGAATCCTTCTTCGCCGCGGCGGCCTTCGGAGCCACTGCCTTTGCTGTGTCCTTCTTCGGGGCTACAACCTTGACCGAGTCCTTCTTGGCTGGCGCGACCTTGGCTGCTTCCACCTTCGGGGCCGAAGCCTTGGTTGCCTTGGCGGCGGAATCCGCGCGACGGACAGAATCCGCGACGAAGGCGGAGTCGTCGAACTTGGGCATCAGGGCGCCGCCCGACTCGATGTTGCGGATCATCCAATCGGCGTCGTCGGCCAAGTCGCTCTTGGGGTACTTGGCGAGCATGGTGCGGTATTCCACCAACGCACGCTTCTCCGTCTTGAGGTATTCGCTCAAGGTGAAGGCGATCATGAACTGGGCTTTGTAGGCTTCGCCGGACTTGGGGAAGCGCTGCAGAACGGAACGATAGGCTTCCAAGCTCTTGTTGTAGTACTGCTGTTCGCCGAACAATTGCCCGATCTGGAACAGAGCCTGGGCCCGCAGGGAGTCAGGAGCCGACGCGTTGGTTTCCACTTCGCGATAGAGTTCCTCCGCCTTGCCCAAAGCGCGGCGGTCGTGGTTGGCTCTGGCCGAATCGTAGGCGATGGCGGCGGGGTACTGGACGGCCTGGGGGGCTGCCGGGAACAGGCGAAGTTCGAACTTCGCCTTGTGGATGGAGTCGATGCGCTTGCGGCCGCGGGCTTCGAGGTCGGGGCGCAGATCGGCGAACAGGGTCTTGCGCGCGGAATCCACGGGAGTCAAGACGGAGTCCACATAGAAACGATCGATGCCGACCTTGTAAGCTTCGTCCAGATCGTTGGCGCCCAGCAACGCCAGCTTGGCGCCGTCGCGGTTGACGCCGTTGGAGGAGTCGACGGGCATGTTGCCCAGGCGAGTCTTCCAGGAACTCAGCGCGAAATTGGCTTCCGCGCTGGTGAAGTAGTACATCTGGGCGTCGCGCGAGGAGCGGAATTCCTGAGCCCAGAAGACCTTGCGGTTGTCCTGAGCGGCGGACTTGAAGGACTCGCGATTGGCCAAGCCGGACTCGACGGCGAAGCGATTGTTGACTTCCCAATTGATCATGAAGTCGAGCACGCGCTCGGCGGGGAACTGACGCTTGATGTTGGCGGGGATTTCTTCGGAGATGAAATCCACATCGCCGCGAGTGAACATCGCTCCCTTGTCCCAAGTGACAAGAGCTGTCTTGGCCGACGGGGTCCAGGGACGGTTGGCCTCGTAGCTTTTCGCCACTTCGGATTCCACCTTTTCAAACGGCTTGAGGGACCCGGTGTCCTTCGATTCCAGCCAGGCGGTCATGTATATCGTGTCGTTGTAGCGGAAGACCGGGGTGGCAGAGCCGACCTTGATGGTTTCCAGGAGCGGAAACAATTCAGGAATCATGCCGACGCCGTAGGGGAGGGCGAACTGGCTCTTGACCCGACCCAGAAGACCGGCGGGGGCGACAGGATTGCCGACCGGGAATTGGCCTGCGAGGGCTTGGAAGCCCGCTTGGTCCTTCACCTGTGCACGAGCTTTGGCGAGCTTGGCGCTGTCGCGGGATCCCAAGGCGGCGAGCTTGTAGATGGTATTGGTCATCCAAGCTTCCGGATTGGACTTCCAGTAGGCGAGCAACGTGTCCCTGGGAACCGCGGGACGCTGGGCCTTGATCAGCTGGACGTTGTAACGGGTGCGGAGGTTGGGAACGAACGCGCTCATGCGTTCCTGGCCCCGTGCCTGCACGACCATTTCTTCCAGCTGGGATTTGACGCTGTCCTTGGGCAGGGTGTGTGTGGAATCCTTGCGGAAACTGGCGAGATTGGCCTTGTAGACGCTGTCGAGGTTCGCACCTTCCAGCAGGATGGCGTGTGCCGCCCGGGCGCGAAGCGTGTCGCTGGGCAGTGCCTTGACCGAATCTTTTTGCTTGGAGACCCAAGCCGTGATGGCGGAATCCGGGATACCGTACTGCTTGCGCAGGTACTCGCGGTTGATCATGTCCATCATGATGCGCTTTTCGATGCTGGCCCACCGTTTGGCCTTCAGGCTGTCGGACATCAATCCGAGCTCCTCGGCGGCCTTGGCGTCAAGTTCCGTCCGGAGGTAATCCTGGAACACGCGGACTTCGTCCTGTGGCGTGCCTGGCGGGGCGGAATTGGCCTTCCATGCCGACCAGCGTTCTGGTGTGAGCAGTCCACCCTTCCACGTGGCCAAGGCCTGAGGTGGTTCTGGTGTGTTCCCGGCGCAGGAAGCCAGGAACGCGAGACCGGCGATGGGTAGGATTCGATGAAGGCGCATTCAGTTCTCCCAGAGAAATCGACTGGAAAGAGGTTTGGTTCCTTGACGGAGATCGTCCAAGTTAGCAAAGACATGGTTGGGAGAAAAGCGGTGCAATTCTCGTCTCCCCATCCAGGTCGGGATATCAGGTCAACGTGACCAGAGCGTCTTCGACCGAGTCGTGCAATTCCAGCAAGGTGGTGGCCCCGATGATCTCGATGATCTCGTAGACCGGCTCCGAAACTTGACACAACCGGAAGGAGCCGCCACGCTCGCGCGTGACCCGGCTGAAGTGGAGGATGACTCCCAGACCCGTGCTGTTGACGTAGCGCAGATCCTTGCAATCGCAGATCAGATGCCGAACTCCGGCGTCTAGAAGAGCCGTGACCTCTTCCAAGGCCTGCTCCACGGCAGAGGCGTCGAATTCGCCGGTTAGACGAAGAATCCTGGCGTCGGGATGGCCTGCGACGGCAAGGATCTTGAGTTCGAGTGCTTGTTGCATGGTGTAAAGGTAAAGCGGTTGGTCCGGTTTTTCAGCTTGCCTTCATGACAAGCAGCGTTCTGTCGTCAGAAGGAAGGATGTTTTGGCGGAATCGATCCAGGTCGGAGAGGATGCCTTCCAGGAGTTCTTCCGGTGTTTGGCTGTGGTGGCGCTCCATGGATTCTTCCAGCCTGGCCAGGCCCCAGGCGGTTCCATCGGGTCCGCGACACTCGATCACGCCGTCGGTGTACAGCAAGATGACATCCCCTTCGGAGAGCATCAGTTTGCGCTCCTCGCGAGGCAGGAAGTGGTCTCTCTGCAGCCCCAAAGCCAAGCCGCCGGTCTTGATCCGGTGGATTTTCCCGTCCAAAGCCGACCGCCAAAGGATGTGTTCGTGTCCGGCGCCGGACCAGGTGAGAATCCGATCGCGAGCGCTCCAACGCAGGGCGAGGAAGGTCATGAAGGTCAGCGCATCCAGCTGGGGCGCGAGTTTCTCCTCCAAGGAACGCAGGAGTTGAGCCGGGTTGCCCTGGGGATCGGCATCCACCAACAAGTGGATGGTGGTTCGCACGATCAGCATGATCATGCCGGCCGGCAGACCTTTTCCGGACACATCGCCGATCACAACGGCGAGTTTGTCGTCGGGCAGCGGCAGAAGATCGTAGTAGTCCCCCCCGACTTCGCGGGCGGGGATCACCTTGGCGCTCAGCGCAAGCCCTGGCACCTTGGGCATTTCCCGGGGGAGCAGGCTCGTCTGGATCCGGGCGGCGATTTCGAATTCGCGGGCCAGACGGGAGTCTTCCATGAGCTTGTGGTAGACAGCCTCGTAATTGAGGCTGAACACCGCCTGCTGGGACAGGAAGTCCAGGATGTGCAAGTCGCTGGGGCTGAAATCGTCGCGGGAGGTGGGCGGAGAAAGCACCACCAGCCCCAACGGACGGCCTTGGCTGCGCAGCGGCGCCGCGGCGAGCTTCGGGGCCTTGAGGGCGGAAAGGGCGTAGGCGATGGTCGGTTCGGAAGCGCGCAGGACCTTGGAGGTCATGGTGGAGGGCAGAAACGAAACCAGGGCTTGTGCGCCCAAGGAGGCGTCGTTGGAGTGGAGGCAATCGCGCAGGCTTCCTTTGGCGACCACGCATTCGAGTCGTCTGGAGAGCGTCCCCACGCCGGAAACGGGCGTTTCGATGTACAGGAAGATCGCCCCACCCACCGAGCCCGTGCTTTGCATGGCAAAGCCCAACAGGGCGTCCAATCGATCGACCGGGAGGGATTCGTCGTCGCGGGAGAGCCTGGGGCCGGTCGTTTGCGCCAACAGGTCCTGGATGGCTTTTGGTTGCAAGGCTTCTCTGGCCCGCAAAAGCCGGAGGCGATTGTCCTGGCGGATGTGCGAAAGCGCCTGGGTGGCCGTCAAGAGGGTGATCAGGACAGAAAATGGCAGCCAGAATGGTTCGCGAAGGAGCGAGACGGCCAGCAGGCTCGCCGCGACGATGCGCATCCATCGGACCCAACGCACCGGAGCGGTCATGATGGCGAAGGTTTCGAAGGCCGCCAAGCAGACCCATGCAGGCAAGGTGGACATGGCCGGAGAAACCCTTCCCAGCAGAAGTGCGCTCAGGACGCCGGCAGGCAACAAGGACATTCCCAGGAATCGCCGGATCTGCACCCGGGAGCCACGGGTACCCCATCCGGTTCGACTGGATCCTTCCGACAGCACCACCAGCAGGATCGCACCGCCGAGGAACCTCCAGATCGGATGGAACCGATCCAGGTCGCCAAGCCATCTGCCCGCGATCTGCGAGCTCACCTCCAGGGAAACCAGCAGGAACATGGTGGCCACCATGGTCCAGCCTGGCCACCAGCGGCGGCCTCGATCGGACAGCGCCAACCCCAAGAAGGGCAAGGGCAGAAACCAAAGGACGATATTGAACGTCTCGACCAGATCGAAGGTGGGATCGACGGCGCCGCTCAAGGCTTGGCTCCGGCTGGATGGAGTCGGTAGACGAAGGCGATCACTTCCGCGACCGCCTGGTACAGCTCCGGAGGGACCGGTTGTTCCACTCCCACACGACCAAGGGAATAGGCCAGGGCGGCGTCTTCATGGACGGGAATGGAATGCTCGCGAGCCGTGTCCAGTATTTTCTCCGCCACGAGCCCAGAGCCTCCGGCCACCACGACGGGAGCCGTGTCCTGTTCCCGACGGTAGCGCAGCGCCACGGCGATCTTGCGTTTCCACTGGACAGCCTCTGTAGGCCGGTTGGTCATCTGTCCAAATAGTACTGCATCCGAGGGGCCTGGACCATGGGGCAGTTGTCCCACGTTCCATCGTGGTGGCGATCCCCATCAGATGTTGGTGCTTTTCATGCGGCGGGCCCTGGCAAGATCGCCGACGGAAAAGGCGGGGCCGTGGCCTCCAATCAGGCTCCAGTCGGGGTCGAAGGTCTCCAATTTGGCCAATGTCCGTTCCTGCTCGTGCTCGTCCCCGCCCCAAAGATCGGTGCGACCGGTGGCCGTGGCAAAGCAGCAGTCGCCGATCATGCAAAATCCCGCCGAACGCACGATGATCCCCGAGTGGCCGGGGGAATGTCCCGGAAGATGGATGATCTCCACCTTTTCCTTGCCGAAAGCCACGATATGGCCATCGAAGAGATATTCGTCCACCTCCGGAAGCTCGGGCACGAGCATGCCCAACTCGCCGCAGAGCTCGCCCATCGCCTCCCACAAGGGAAGATCCGCCCGGTGCAGCGAAACTCCGCTGGCGGTCTCGTCGCGCACCATGGGAAGGGCGGCCACATTGTCCGGGTGGGCATGGGTCACCAGGATGTTGCGGATGCAAACACCCCGCGCCAAGGCCAGATCGAGGATTTCTTCGGGCTCGCCTCCCGGGTCCACCAGAATTCCTTCGTGCGTGCGGTCGCACCAGATCAGGGCCGAGTTGGTCCCCAAAGGTCCGGAAGGGAAGATCAGGTGCTCGATGGCCATGGAAGTTCCTTTTGGGTGCAGTCGACCAGTCCGGCCTTTTTGCCGCAAAACCACGCAGCCCAGCGTCCGCGCACCCAGTCGCCGTTGTTGATGTAGATCCCTTCGGGGCCGTTGGTCAGCAGTGGTCGGTGGCTGTGGCCATGGACCACGCCCGCGAGTCCCCACCTTCGCATCCATCCCCGCATGGTCGGCTCCATCGCCAGGGTATGGGCCGAAATGCCCTTGTCGAGCGAGCGCGTTCCTTTTCCCACGCCCAGAGCCAGGGGGAAGGAAACGTCGCAGGGCAGGAGGTTCCACAAGGATTGACAGATTTTGGAACGAAGGACCCTCCGCAGGATCCGATCGGCGCGTTCGGCGGGAGTCGACGCGTCGCCGTGCAGGAGAAGCCAGTCGGCGCCGTCGGAGCATCCGAGCAGGCCGTCGGGATGGACGGTGGCCCCGCACCGCGAGGCGAGGCCCTGTCCGATGGCGAAATCGTGGTTTCCGGCGATCAGGTGCAGCCCAACGCCGGAATCCGACAATGCACGGAATCTGTCAAGCATGTCGTCGAAGCCTCGGGGAAGGGCGTGGCGCCACTCCCACCAGAATTCGAACACGTCCCCGCCCAGCACGAGATCGTCGACGTTTCCCGGTGCCTTCTCCAGGAGAGTGGCCAGGTCCGCTCTCCGCGACGGTTCGTCCCGTCCCATGCCCAGATGGAGGTCGGAAAGGAAAAGCGTCCGTCCCAGCGGGACGGGGTTTCCCATCAGAGGAGGGATCCAGGACGGTGCCCAGGCCTCCATCAGGTTCCTGGATGGTAGTTCGGGGCTTCCTTGGTGATCTGCACGTCGTGGGGGTGGCTTTCGCGCAACCCCGCGCCGGTGATGCGCACGAACTTCGCCTTCTTGTGCAGTTCCGCAATGGAGGATGCCCCGCAATAGTGCAACGACGTGCGCAAACCTCCCACCAATTGGTGCACGGTGTCCCGCAAAGGTCCGCGGTAGGCCACTTGGCCTTCGATGCCTTCCGGCACGAACTTGCGGGCATCGGTGACGTCCGATTGGAAGTACCTGTCCTTGGAGCCTTCCTGCATGGCGCCCAGCGACCCCATGCCGCGGTAGCTCTTGTAGGAGCGGCCTTCCAGCAGGACGATTTCGCCGGGGGATTCATCCGTTCCCGCGAAGATGGAGCCCATCATGACGGCGTTGGCGCCGGCCGCCAGTGCCTTGGCCACGTCGCCGGAGTACTTGATGCCGCCGTCGGCGATCAGCCCCACGCCCGCCTTTTTCGCGGCCGGAGAGCAAGCCAGCACGGCAGAAAGTTGAGGGTATCCCACCCCGGCTACCACCCGTGTGGTGCAGATCGAACCCGGGCCGATGCCCACCTTGACCACATCGGCGCCGGCCTTGGCCAGGGCCGTGACGGCTTCCGGGGTGACCACGTTGCCGGCCACCACAGCGATGGAGGGCCAGCGCTTTTTCAGAACCTTGACCATGTCGATCACGCCCTTGGAATGGCCATGGGCGGTGTCCACCGTGAGCAGATCCACCCCGGCCTCAGCCAAGGCCTCGGCGCGCTCCACGGAATCGGGGCCGACCCCGATCGCCGCTCCTACCCGCAAGCGTCCCTTGTCGTCCAGAAGGGATTGCGGGAAGTCCACGCGCTTGTTGATGTCCGTGAAGGTGATCAGTCCCTTCAGAACGCCCTTCTTGTCCACCAACGGCAGTTTTTCGATGCGATGGCTGTGCAACAGCTCGCGGGCCTTTTCCAGGGTGACGCCGGGGGAGGCCGTCACCAGGTTCTGGGAAGTCATCAACTCGCGGACATTCCCACCCTGCCGCTTGGACAGGCGCAGGTCGCGATTGGTCAGGATCCCCACCAGCTTGCCGGAGGCGTCGCAGACCGGGAACCCGGAGATCTTGCGGGTGGCCATGATCTCGAAGGCCTTTTGGATGGGGTCTTCCGGCGAGAGCGTGACGGGGTGATCCACCACGCCCGACTGCCAGCGCTTCACCCGCACCACATCCGCGGCTTGCTCTGCGGGTTTGAGGTTCTTGTGGATCACACCCAAGCCACCTTGGCAGGCCAATGCGATGGCCAGCTCGGCGCGAGTCACGGTATCCATGGGGGCGCTGAGGATGGGGATGTTCAGGGAAAAACCCGGGAACAACTCCGTGGCCACTGAGGTATAGGCCGGTAGGACTTCGCTGTACGAGGGGACGAGGAGCACGTCGTCGAAGGTGAGTGCTTCGGTGATGTCGGTCATGTTCTGTTCCCAGGCGTGAATGAGACCATTTCCCCCCTCGAACGGGAAAGTTCGCGGAATCGGAATGGTCGCGACGAAACCGGTTGCGCCTCGGTGGGATGGACCCGATCGACGTTGGCCGGAATCATGGTCCGGGCAAATCTACATTCCGCCGCCGCTATGATGGTATACTCGCTCCATGATGTTTTCCACCAAAGCTCTGCGACCTGGCATGGTGACCCAGGATCCCGTCCGCGACGCCAAGGGAATGGTGCTCCTTCCCGGAGGCGTTCCGCTGACAGACTCGCATATCCAGCAATTTCTCCAGCGCGGAGTCTCTGCGGTTTCCGTGGAAAGCAACGAAACGGAAGAAGAACGTACGGCTAGGCAAGGGCTGGAAAAGGACCGCATCCTGGAAATGTTCGGGGAAAAGGGCGCCACGGCGGAGCTGGAGCAGTTGCGCCGGCTTTTGATGGAGCGAACCGATGCCGCTTGAATCCCTTTCCGCAAATTCGCTGGCCCAGCAGGTCAAGAGCATTCCCACACTGCCCACGGTGCTTACCGAGCTTTCGCGGCGCATGGAAGACCCCAAGACATCTTCCGACGACCTCGCCCAGATCATCCAGCAAGACCAAGCGATCTCCAGCAAGGTGCTGAAGCTTGTGAACAGCCCTTTCTACGGGTATTCCGGGCGCATCCACACCATCAACCAGGGAATCGTCATCCTGGGCTTCAACGCCATCAAGAACCTGGTGCTTTCCACCAGCGTGCTGGAAGCCTTCAAGGGAACCGCCTCCAGCGAGGCCTTTCGGATGGACACCTTGTGGGTCCACTCGGCAGCGGTGGCCGGGATCGCCAAGCTTCTGGCGGAACGTTCGGGAACAGCGGATCCGGAGGAGGCGTTCGTTTCCGGGTTGCTGCACGACATCGGCAAGGTGCTCTTGTGGATTTCGGAGCCGCGTCTGTTCGCGGGCTGCCTCCAGGCCTCGGCCAACAAGCGGATCCCGCTTTTGGAAGTGGAACGCCAGGTGGTGGGTTTCGATGACAGCGAACTGGCCGCCGTGTTGGCCGAAAAGTGGAAGTTCCCCAATACCCTTCGCGAAAGCATCCGGTGGCGAACCATGCCCGATCGGGCCGGAGCGATGGCCCCTTTGGCTTCGGCGGTCCATTGCGCCAACGTTCTCTGCACCAGCCTGGGGGCGGCTTCCGTGCCGAAGCCTGTCCTGACAGCACCAACGACGGCCGCCTGGGAATTGATGGGTCTCCACCATGACGATCGGTTGCGCGGCATCCTCCACGAGGCGCCGTTGCGCATCGAAGCCGCGCGGGCGTTTGTCACTTCTTGACAGTGGACCGCGATCTGGCCATCTGCGCGGCGTTCCAGAGGTTGTGCCACAGAACGTAGGTGGCCGGACCCAGCGCGGCGAGCGGCCCGAAAGTGGCCAATCCCAGCCACAAGGTGAGCATGGTGTTTTTCTGCCCCAGGCTTTGGCCCGCTTCCAGGGCGTGTTCCGCGCCGCCGATGCGCCGACCTAGCAGAAATTGTCCAGCACAGAGGATTCCGGAAACGGACGCGATCCCCAGGATGGTGCTCAGGGGTTGGGTGGAATGGCGCAAGAACGCGGAGGTCTTGGCGGAGGCGAGCACCAGGGCCACCAGCCAAAGCGGAAAAATCACCCTGGCCAGATGGGGTGCGATCCTGGAGGCGACCCGGGCTCGATGCAAAATGGCGGCGAGCGCCAACGGGCAAGCCACGATCGCGATGTTTTCCAGGAAGAATCTCACCGCGCCGTGGGGTAGGGGAGAGCCCATCAGGGCGAGGATCGCGGGAATCAGGATCATGGCCAGCAGATTGGATCCCAGAAACGAAACCGACACATACCCTGCATCCCCACCGAGCAGGCGTGTGATCGTGGGGGCCGCGGTCGCGGTGGGGGTGGCTCCCACCAAAAATCCGGCGATCGCCGCCTCGGGCCCGAGCGGACGCAGCAACAGCCAGCCCAGCACGGGAAACAGGCACCATGCCATCAGAAGCCGCAAATGGCTCCGTTCAGGAGCGAGCCTGGAAAGCGGCATACCCAAGAAGCCCGCCCAGAGCATGAACACCAGGATCCAACGGATCAGGAAGGAAAACGGCGCAAGCGTGGGTAGGAACGCACCGACAGCCATCGCCAAAAGCAAGGCCGCCCCACGCCACATCAGGCCAGTCCCCGAAGCTCCCGGATCTTCGCGGCGGGATCGGCGGTGGTGCCCACACCTTCACCGATCAGGATGGCGTCCACACCGGCCTCTTCCAATTTCTGACATTGCTCGCGATGGCTGATGCCGCTCTCTGAAATGACCACCGTCCCTTTGGGGATGTCCGCCAAGAGATCGAAGGTGGTGTCCAGGGAAACCTCGAAGGTGTCGAGGTTTCGGTTGTTGATTCCCAAGATGGGCGGATTGGCCGCCAGCGCGGGCTCCAGCTCCGTCCAGGAATGGATCTCGATGATCACGTCCAAGCCCATGTAGGCTGCATCTGCAGCCAATTCCTTGAGCTTGGCGTCGGGAAGCAGCGCGGCGATCAGCAAAATCGCGGAAGCTCCCAAACAGCGCGCTTCCAAGATCTGGTAGCGCTCCAAGGTGAAGTCCTTGCGGAGGATCGGCAAGGGGATGGAGCCGGTGACCGACCGCAGATGCGCGTCGTCACCCAGGAAGAACTCGGTTTCCGTGAGGACGGAAATACCTGCTGCTCCACCGGCCAGATACTTGCGGGCAAGCTTCAGCGGGTCGTAGTCCTCGATCATCACGCCCTTGGAGGGCGAAGCCTTCTTGCATTCTGCCAGGACGTTGATGGGGGCGCCGCTGGCGCGTTTGAGGTTCTCGCGAAGGGCGTGTCCGGAGAGCGGGCTCAGAAGCGCCATCTTCTCCAATTCGTCTTCGGGAAGGGTCTGGCGCCGTTTCTGGATCTGGGCGAGCTTGGAGGCCGCGATGCGCTGGAGGATGCTCATGAACGCATTTCCTTGCTGAGAGCGACGAGTTTGTCCAACCGGGTCAAGGCGGCGCCGGAATCGATGGAGGTTTCCGCCATGCGAGCCCCTTGCGCCAGGTCGGGAGCAAGCCCCATCACCAGCAAAGCGGCGGCGGCGTTGAGCACCACGATGTCGCGCTTGGGGCCCTTGGCGCCTTCCAGGATGTTGCGCAGGATCGCCGCGTTCTCGGCGGGATCGCCTCCCTTGAGGTCGGAATCTGTCGAGCGTGCCAAGCCGACCATGGCGGGTTCGATCTCGAATTCGCGCACGGTGGTCCCGTCCCATTCGGCCACCCACGTGGGTCCGGTGGTGGTGATCTCGTCCAGGCCGTCGGATCCGTGGACCACCCAGGCTTTTTCCGTGCCCAGCTTGGCCAGTGCCTCGGCCAGGGGTCTGCACCAGCGCTTGGCGAACACGCCGATCACCAGTCGTTTGGTGCCGGCGGGGTTGGTCATGGGGCCCAGCAGATTGAAGATGGTGCGCACGGCCATTTCGCGCCGGGCCGGTCCCACATGGCGCATGGCCGGATGGAACGATTGGGCGAACAAAAATCCCACTCCGACGTGTTCCACGCAGCGAGCGACCTGTTCGGGCGAAAGCTCCAGCGAAACCCCCAGATGCGAGAGCACATCCGCCGCGCCCGATCGGCTGGAGATGCCGCGGTTGCCGTGCTTGGCCACCGCGCCTCCCGCACCCGCCACCACGAAGGCGGTGGTGGTGGAGATGTTGAAGGTGCCGGAGTGGTCGCCGCCGGTTCCCACCACATCCACGACAGGAATGGTCACGGGGCATCGGACCGCGTTGGCGCGCATGGCCTGGACGAACCCGGCGATTTCCTCCACCGTTTCGCCCTTCATGCGCAACGCCACCAGAAATCCGCCGATCTGGGCCTGGGTGGCCTCGCCGCGCATGATCACCCCGGCGATCTCCATCGCCTGGGCTTCCGTGAGGTCGCGGTTTTCGATGACCAGATTCAGAGCTTCCTGGATGGTCACTTGGCGACTCCCTTGGCGGAGAGGAAATTGGTCAAAATCTGTTTTCCGTGCGAAGTGCGGATGCTCTCCGGATGGAACTGTACGCCGTACATGGGGCGTGAGACGTGTTCCAGGCCCATGATCAGACCGTCGGAGGTCCAAGCGGTGACCCGCAGCGTTTCCGGAAGCTTGTCGCGGCGCACGATCAAGGAATGGTAGCGCGTGGCCTCGAAGGGATCGGGAAGTCCAGCGAACAGAAGCGATTGGTCGTGGTTGATTTCGGAAACCTTCCCATGCATCGGAACCGGCGCGCGTTCCACGATGCCGCCCATGGCCTGCCCGATCGACTGGTGACCCAGGCAGACGCCCAGAAGCGGGATGGAAGCGGGGCAGCGCGTGATCAGATCCACCGAGATCCCGGCGTCGGACGGGCTGCAAGGTCCCGGGCTCACCACGATGTGGGAAGGAGCCATGGACAAAATCTGCTCCACGCTGTGGGCGTCGTTTCGCACCACCTCGATGCTGTCCTTGCCGGCCAGAAGTTCGCCCAGGTACTGGACCAGGTTGAACGTGAAGCTGTCGTAGTTGTCGAGGACCAGAATCATCCTAAAGACCTCATTTGAGAGGGATGTAGCGCGCCCGGAACACGCTGCAGATTGGCTTGGAGACCGACGAGGCGCACCCCTGTTCGGTGCGGTGAGGAGGGCGTACGAGCCAAGATGCGGTGTGGGCTGGGATGCGATGCGCCCGGTTCAAGTGAGGTTTTTAGGATCACAGTTCCTCCGCGATCGAGCCGCCGATGGCGCCGAGTTCGCCGTGGGCGCGGTGGGCGGCGCGGATGGCCTGCACCACCGCCGAGGCCTTGTGGAGAGTTTCGTCGAATTCCGCCGCCGGGTCGGAATCGTGCACGATCCCGGCTCCCGCCTGGACATGGGCCAAGCCGTCGCGCACCACCACGGTGCGGATCACGATGCAGCTTTCCAGATTCCCGGCCAGGTCCAGGTAGCACACGGCACCCCCGTAGAGGCCGCGGCGGGTGGGTTCCAGCTCGTCGATGATCTCCATGGCGCGGATCTTGGGTGCCCCGGAAAGGGTTCCGGCGGGGAAGCCGGAAATCAGGGCGTCCAGCGCGTCGCAACCCGCCTTGAGTTTTCCGGTGACCGAGCTCACGATGTGCATCACGTGGCTGTAACGCTCCACCACGAACAGGTCCTTGGGGGAGACGGTCCCGTACTCGCTGACTCGTCCCACGTCGTTTCTGCCCAGATCCACCAGCATGAGGTGTTCTGCCAGCTCCTTGGGATCGGCCAACAGTTCCTTTTCCAGCTCCAGATCGCGTTGCGGAGTCTTGCCGCGAGGCCGCGTGCCGGCGATCGGGCGGACTTTGACCTCCCCGTCGTTGACCCGCACCAGAAGCTCCGGGCTCGCGCCGGCCACTTCCGTGTCGCCGAACTTGAGGTAGAACATGTACGGACTGGGGTTGATGCCGCGCAGCATTCGGTAGATGTCCAGCGCGGAGCAGCCCGGTTTGCAGGTGAGCCGTTGGGAGAGAACGATCTGGAAAGCGTCGCCGGAGCGGATGTATTCCTTGCAGCGCCCCACGGCGGCCAAGAAATCTTCGCGCGTGAAGTTGGAGGTGACCGACGATGGCTCGGAGACCACGTCCAACCGTGTGGAACGAAGCGGCGCATCCAATTGGGCTTCCAACTGGGAGATGCGTTGCATGGCCTTTTCCAGGGCCAGGTCTGCGGAATCCACCCGCATGTCGGCGAAGCTCCACACCAAAATACGGTGACGGCGGTTGTCGAACACCACGCCGGCGTCGTAGAAGCCGAAATGGAGATCGTCCATGCCCAGATCGTTTGTGCAGGAGTCGGGGAGTCGCTCCACCAGGCGGATGCTGTCGTAGGCGGCGAACCCGACGGCGGCGGCCAGAGAGGGAAGGCCTTCCGGCTGGTGGACCTTGCAGGCGGCCATGAGGCGACGCAGCTCCGTCAGGGGCTCGCCGACTCCCTGGCGCGTGGTGTCGGAAACAACGTTCCAGTCTTCGCCGCGGCTTTTGAACACGAGCGATGGGTCGCGTCCCAGGAAGGAGTACCGGGCGACCGTCTCGCCGCCTTCCACGGATTCCAACAGGAAAGAGTGTTCCGGAGCGGACTCGGCGGTGAGTTTGAGGTAGGCGGAGACGGGGGTTTCCGTGTCCGCGAGGCGTTCGGTCCAGACAGGGATCATATTGAAACCCTGTTTGGACAGCGCATCGAGCTGCTTTGTGGTCGGAATCATCTGGTCTCCCTCGTCAGAGCAAAAATGCACCCTGCAGGGAGCGGATCCAATCTCTTCGAGTCAGATTCCCTGAAGCTCGCTCCAGGATCCGGGGTGCCCGCCGGAAAGTCCGCCGGGAGGGACCCTGGATCAGGTCGACTGCATTTGGGAGGGGATGTGGCGGCTGGAATGGAAAATCTGCAGACCCAGCCGCAGTCGGGATTCGATCAGAGGCTGGAGTGCGTTGCGGGGATCGTCGCCTTCGTTCAGAAGGCTTTCCAGCAGGGAGAACCAGGCTTGCGATTCCTGCAAGAACTCGAACATGCGCCGATCCACATCGTCGGGGGTGGAGTCGGGCCATTCCAGTGTCCGATGTCTCAGCACCTCGCCCGCATGATGAAGTGCCTCGGCCAGGAGCTTGAGGATCTCCGGTCTTTGGGGGTGGTTGTTGCGAAGCCAGCCCGGCTTCCCGGCGCCTGGCCTTTGCACGGCGGAAAAGAACAGCCGCAACTGGTGGTCGCGGCGAGTGCGATGGTAGGGCAATGGCGAGGATCCCGAGGCGTTCATCTTGGATCGTCCTTTGCGGAAAGCCAGAGCATGAGGATGTCCACGACCTCGCGACCGCGGACGTGTTCCGGTGGCGGAGGCTCGAACCGGAAATGGAAATCGCCGATTTCCAGCGAGAGCAGCTTGAACAAGGCGGACAGATCCCGTTCCCGACGGAATTCGGCGTCGGTGACCAATCCCTGCACCAGGCGGATGGTTCCAGCGCGCCTTCCCGAAGAGATCGTGAGGATCCCCGATTGGCCTCCCTGTGCGAGAAACTGCAGGAGATCCGCCAGGGCCATGTGCTGCAAGGCGCCGTCGAGATCGGTCTTGGACGTCTCCGGAACCACCGTTTTGCGGGGTGTTTGTCGTGGCTGGTTCGGCGGGGTCTTCTTGGGCCAGCGCATGAGCGCAAGAGCGGGAATCCCCACCACGAGCACCAACGCGATCCCGATCGAAATGGCGAGGACGGTCGCGTTCATGATCCGGTCCCCGTGCGCATCACATGCAGGACTCCGTTGACGCCGCGAAGCGAGGCCATGCAGCTCTCCAGTTGGGACAGGTTGTGGACCGCCACGCGGAAACGGTCGCGGACGGAATCGCCCACGGTGGAAATGTCCGCCCGCAGGACGTTGGCTTTGGTGGTGGAAAGCGCGCCGGTGAGATCGCGCAGCAGATTCTGTCTGTCGCGGGCGGTCACTTCCAGCGAGACTTCCCAGTCGAATTTTTCGGCCTCGTCGTCCCAGCAGACTTCCACCTCGCGGCCTTCGCGGGCGATCATGCGCTTGCCCTGGGGGCAGTGGGAGGTGTGCAGGCTGATCCCTCGGCCTTGGGTGATGTAGCCACGGAC
Organism: Fibrobacterota bacterium; assembly: GCA_016699655.1. GTDB lineage: Bacteria > Fibrobacterota > Fibrobacteria > UBA5070 > UBA5070 > UBA5070. The sequence goes on along the minus strand of CP064986.1, from coordinate 4,391,203 downwards.
TTCCTCTCCGGGAACGGGTTGGCAGCAGCCCGCCCGATGGTGGAGGATTCCGTTCTGCCCACCCACCAGGATGGCGTGGATGCGGGCGGGAGCGGCGGCTTTGCGGCGCAAAACGCGCGCGAACATGCCCGATTTGGCTGGCGCGGCCGGAATGGCCGGAAGGACGCCGGCCAGCTGTTGGGTCGTGAAATCGCCTCGTCCCAGACGGGCGTGGAAATCCACGAGGTCGTCGCTGGCCGATCTGTCCAACAGGAGGGACAAAAGCTCCGGGCTGAGGGTCTGGATCTGTCGGCGCGCCAGTTCCCGGGTCAGGATCTCGCGGCCCAGGATGCGGTCGGCTTCCACCTCGGTCTGTTTGAGGTAGCGCCGGATGCCGGTGCGCGCCTTGGAGGTCTTGACGAACCGCAACCAGTCGCGGGTGGGATGGGCGGATTCCGTCCGGATGATCTCCACCGTCTGGCCCGACTGCAAAGGCAGGTGGAGCTGGGTCATGGAGCCGTCCACCTTGGCGCCTGCGCAATGGAGGCCCACGCCCGTGTGGATCTCGAAGGCGTAGTCCACTGCCGTGGCCCCTTTGGGCAGCTGGACCACGTCGCCGCGCGGCGTGTACACGAAGATCTCCTGGGTGGAGAGATCTCCGCGGACCATCTCCATGAACTCGGGGGCGTCGCGGGTCTCGTGCTGGAGCTGGAGGATCTGTTCCAGCCAGCGGTTCTCCGAAAGGACCTTTTCCCCTTTGCCCACCTTCTGCTTGTAGGCCCAGTGGGCCGCGATGCCGTCGTTGGCGATGCGGTCCATCTCTTCGGTGCGGATCTGGACCTCCACGCCCTTGCCTTCGGGTCCCATCACGGTCGTGTGCAGGGATTGGTAGAGGTTCGATTTGGGAACCGCGATGTAGTCCTTGAAGCGGCCCGCGATCGGGGCCCACAGGCCGTGCACATATCCCAGGGCCTCGTAGCATTGGGCGATGTCGCGCACCAGGACCCGCACCGCGTTCAGGTCGTGGATGTTGTCAAGTTCTGTCACGCCCTTCTCGCGCATCTTGCGCCAGATGCTGTAGAGATGCTTGGGGCGGCCGCTCACGTCCGCCACCAGCTCCGCTTGGGCGAACCGTTTTTCCAGCGGCTCCACGACCGAGCGGATGTACTGCTCGCGTTCGGCGCGCTTGTCGGAGATCTTCTCCACCAACTTCTGGTATTCGTCCGGATGGAGGTGTTTGAACGAAAGATCTTCCAGTTCCCACTTCACCCGCGCCAGCCCGAACCGATGGGCCAGCGGCGCATAGACCTCGATGGTTTCCGAGGCGATGGATTTGCGCTTGTCGGCGGCCATGTAGCGCAACGTGCGCAGGTTGTGCAGACGGTCGGCGAATTTGATCAGGATCACGCGAGGGTCGCGCGCCATGGACACGAGCATCTTGCGGTAGGTTTCCGCCTGGCGCTGTTCGCGGGTCTGCGAGGGGAGCAAGGCCATTTTCGTGACGCCTTCCACCAGGAAGGCGACCTCGCGGCCGAATTTCGCTTCGATCTGCGAAATGGGGATTTCCGTGTCCTCCACCACATCGTGCAGAACGCCCGCGATCACCGTCGGGGCGTCCATTTCGTTTTCCGCCAGGATCCTGGCCACCTCGAAGGGATGATCGGCGTAGGGCACACCGGATTTGCGGCGTTGTCCCTCGTGGGCGGTGGCGGCGTAATCCAAAGCGACAGCGATCGCATCGGCGTCGAGATCGCGCCGATTCTCCCGGATCCAATCCACCAATCCGGCCTCTTCCGTCACAGAGGCGCGACTTCCCCGTCGAACACTTCCTCCCAGCCTTCGAGCATGCGCGAGCGGGACGGATGCTGGAGCTTCTGGAGCGCCTTGGATTCGATCTGGCGGACTCGCTCGCGGCTGATCCCGAACCGTTCGCCGATCTCCTTGAGCGTGCTGGCTTGGCCGTCGTCGAGCCCGAACCGCAGGCGGATGATCTGCCGTTCCTTTTCTTCCAGCCCATCCAGGACGGTGTCGATCTGTTCGCGCAAGAGGCGGGTCTGGACCGCCTGCCAAGGGGCTTCCACCGTCTTGTCTTCGATGAAGTCGCCGATGCGGCTGGATTGGTCGGCGCTGGTCCAGGAATCCAGGCTCACCGGATCCTGGGAGGATTCCAGGGCGATGTTGACCTTCTCGATATCCACACCCGCGGCCACGCTGATTTCCTCCGCGGTGGGCTGAAGGCCGGTCTTGGACTGGAGTTCGCGGGCCACGCGCAGGATCCGACGGATACTGTCGAGCATGTTGGCGGGGATGCGGATGATCTTGCCCTTGTCCGCAATGGCCCGGGTGATGCTCTGCTTGATCCACCAAGTGGCGTAGGTGCTGAACTTGTAGCCTTTGGTGTAATCGAAGTTCTCCACGGCGCGGATCAGGCCTTGGTTTCCTTCCTGGATCAGGTCGATCAGCTCCATGCCCTTTTGGTTGTAACGCTTGGCGATGGAGACCACCAACCGCACGTTGGCTTCCACCAGATCTTCCTTGGCGCTGTCGCGGACGCTTTCCCATTGGCGGACGGTCAGAAGGTCTTCGCGGGCCCGTTCATCGTCTTCCACCAGGGTTTTCCACAGTCGGGTGAGGCGGTCGATCTGGCGGGCGGAGAGCCCCACGGCCAAGGCGACTTCCCGGGCAGGCTCGGAGGCCTTGCGTGGCGAGGCGGAGATGGCCTGGCGGAGTTGTTCCAGCTGGGACAGGATCCGGACCTTTTCCTTGTCGTAGGTGCGGGTTTCCGTCCAGGCGTCGTTGTCGATCTGGCAGATTTCTTCGATGCGGATTTCTTCGCGCTCCACCTGTTCGCAAAGGTTCACGACTTCCCGCACGATGCGCATGTCGTTGAACAGGATCCGCAGGATCCGCTGCTGGACCTGGTCGATGCGCCGGGCGATGTCCACTTCCTCTTCGCGCGACAAGAGCGCCACCCGTCCGACCGAGTTGAGGTAGACCCAGGTGGGGTCCCAGAAACGCCCCTGGCCGCCGCCACCTTGGCGGCGGGATTCCAGGCTGTGGCGAACGCCCACGGAGCCTTGGGTGATGTTGACCCCACGACGACGGAAGAGTTCGGCCAGAAGCTGGGACTGTCCTTCTTCCGGACAGACGGCGGCGATTTGGTTATGCGCCAAAAAGCCCTGGACGCGAGCGGTCTTCTCGAGGCGCCGGACGATCTTGGGGTCGGGAGTATTCACGGTTCCATCCTGGGGGAGAGAAGGTGCTGTTCCCGAGCGAGCAGCTCGGAAAATTCTGACAAGGGGCGATCGGTTTCGGTGGAGATCCGTGCCTGCGCGGTCAGGAGGCGACGTTGCTTGCGCATGCGCCGCGCTTCCAGATCGCGCTGAAAATCGTCCAACCAAGCCCTGGCTTCGAGTTCGTCTTGTCGCACTTCAAACAATTGAAACAGTTCGGCGACGAATCCGGCAAGGGAGGATTCGAGATTTGCGACGAAAGAACGGGGTTCCAGGGGACCGTCGGCAAGTTCGCAAGATGCCAGGATCAAATCCCACAATTCCTGGCAACGCTCGGAAGCGAGGTCGGAGGGGTGCACGGTGTCGCGCACATCCAGGGCCAGAGTTGGGTGGGAAAGGATCACGTGCAAAAACTGCGCCTCCACTCGACGGATTCCGGACAGTATCTCCTTTTGTGCGACAGGTTGCACGGGGAAAGTCGCGAAAGAGGAGGAAGCGTTTCTAGCGGGGGCATTGCGGATGGGTTCCGGCTTTCCAACGGGTTTGCGCAGATCCTGGTCGCCCACACCGAGAATTTCCAGGTGCGGGTGGGCCTCCCGGATGCACTGTTCGCGTAGATCGTCATCGGGGATGGTGGCCAGTAGGCTGCGCACACGCCGGAGAAATTCCGATTTGTCTTCCGGCGAGGGGTAGGGTGTGTTCGTGCGGAAACCGGACATCAGAAAGTGCACCCAATGGCGCGATCGGGTGATGCACTCCCGAAGGCCCTCCGGCCCCTCGGCTTTCAGTAGCTCGTCCGGGTCTTTCGCTTTTTGGGCCAGATCCGCGATCTTGGCTTCCAGGCCTTCCGCCAGAAGTACCGGCAACGAGCGTTCGGCAGCGGCAAGTCCCGCTTTGTCGCCGTCGAAAAAGCACACCACGCGCTTGCCGTGGCGCGCCAAAAGCCTTGCCTGCTCGCGAGTGAAAGCCGTGCCGGAAACTGCCACCACGTTGTGGATGCCGTGGCGCCAAAGGGCCATCCAGTCCATGTAGCCTTCCACCACCACCGCCTCACCCAATTTGGCGATTTCCGAGCGGGCGTGACCCAGACCGAACAGGAACTGGCTTTTGCGGTAGAAATCCGTTTCCGGCGAGTTCAAATACTTGGGAATGTCCTTGCGGCCTTTGCGCAGATTTCGGCCTGCAAAGCCCACCACGCGTTTGGACATATCCTGGAGGGGGAAGATCAGGCGAAGCCGGAAGCGTTCACGCCACTGGCCTCGATCGCCACGCACGGCCAATCCGGCTCCTTCCAGGCTTTCCATGGAGTGCCCATTCTGCCGTGCGGCCTCCAGCAAGCCACCTTCGGGGGCGAAGCCCAGATGGAAATCGGTGATTTCCCCATCGGTCAATCCACGGCGTCGCGCGTAGGTGAGGACATCCGGGGAGTCCAGGAGCTTTTTATGGAACCAGTCTTGGGCGAAATCCAGGGCCGATCGGGCGGCGCCATGGCGGATGGCCACCTGAGGGTCTTCGGCCGATCGGTCGGGCAGCGTCACTCCGGTCTCGCGAGCCAACAACTCCAAGGCTTCCCGAAACCCCATGTGTTCGATTTCCATGACGAACTTGAAAACGTCGCCGCCGGCTCCACACACAAAGCACTTGTAGATGCCCAGTTGGGTGTTCACGTGCATGGAGGGATCGTGGTCGTCGTGGAACGGGCAACGCCCCACGAAATAGGCGCCCTTGCGCTTGAGGGCGACGCGCCTACCGACGATGGAGACCAGATCGGCCCTCGACCGAACTTCCTCCTTGGCCTGCTCCAGTGAAACCATCACGGGGAAAGATATGCCCTCCGTTCGGATGAATTCCAAACCGGAGGGCATCTTTGGGAAATAATTAAGCCATCCCCACGAGGCAAGCAGCGGGGTATTTTCTTGGCCGACGATTTCGGGTCAACCAAGCAAGACTCGAAGTCGCTGATCCGAACCGATTCAACGCAAGGAACGCATTGGCCGTGGCGCGTATTCTAGGGCACCGGGAGATTGGATTGGGCGATCCGCCCGCACATTTGCCGGGTCCGGTCGGCGGCTTGGATGAGGCGGGCCGAGGTCCTTTGGCCGGACCGGTGGTCGCCGCGGTGGTGGTAGCCCCGGCCGGTTTCCAGTTACCCGGCTTGAACGACTCCAAAAAACTCACCGAAAAGCGCAGAGAAGCCCTCGCCGAGGAAATTCGAAGCGATCCCCGGTTGCGGTGGGCGCTGGGGTGGGCAAGCGCTGCGGAAATCGATTCCGTGAACATCCTGCAGGCCACGTTCCTGGCCATGCGCCGCGCTTTGGAGTCTCTCGCAGACCTGCCCGGATCGATCGTGGTGGATGGAAACCGGAAACTCCCGGGATGGAGCAGACCTCAGGAGGCTGTGATCGAGGGGGACGGGCTGATCGTTTCCATCGCCGCCGCGAGCATTCTGGCCAAAACCGTCCGCGATGCCCATCTGGTGGAGCTGGACCAGAAATACCCCGAGTACGGCTTTCGGATCCACAAGGGCTACCCCGTTCCCGCCCATCTTTCCGCTTTGGCCAAGTGGGGGCCTTGTCCCGAACACCGGCGTAGCTTTGCCCCAGTGCGCCGCTTGCTGGAAGAAACCCATCTGGAGTTGGGGCCGCAGTGAACGCCTTGGGCCGGGTGATCCAGGGAGTGCTGGATTTGTTTGGCTCGGATCCGCAACCTAGGGTCATCCTGCCACGGGCGACTGCCCCAAGATCCGCCCCGCCCGTCGGCCAATCGGTCGCTCGGGAGCTCTCCTCCCGCCGAAAGCGCGGGTGGAGCCTGGTCCGCAAAGAGGGACGCTGGGTTTGTTTGGTTCCTTCCGCCCTGATGGGTGCTCCTCCAGATATCCAGCAGCAGCTGGATGAATGGATCCGTGCCGTCCTCCATCCTTCGCCAGGTTCGCGTGCGCGCAAACAACAAAGCCAAAAGGTCATTTTTGCCTGGATGGAGCCAAGGACCTTGGAGAAGGTTCCTGTTGCCCGGCCGGAGGGACACGCATGGGACTTGCAGGTGCTTTTTGACGGCTTGAACCAGGCCTACTTCGAGGGACGCCTGGAGGCGGTCTTGCGATGGTCTCCCAAATGGGGAGGGCTTTCCACCCATCAGTCGCTGCGCACCCAGCATGGTCATGTGCATCTGATCACCATTGCCAGAGCCTACGATGCGACCGATGTCCCGAAATTTGCGGTCGAAGGGGTTCTGTACCATGAAATGTGCCACATCGCATGTCCTCCTCGTGCGGGAACCGGTGAGAAGCGCGTGATCCATCACCGGGAATTTCGCGAGGCGGAACGCAAGTACGAGCACTGGACGCTCTGGCGCGATTGGGAAAGAAAAAATCTTCGCCGACGCGTAAAAAGAGGTCATCACTTGTTGACTGGTCACAAATAGATGATCTTATGGGGATGCAAATCGGCGTTGGCGAGTTCAAAGCTCGATGTTTGGCCATCTTGGAAGAGCTTCACCAGAATGGTGGTCAAGTGTATCTGACCAAAAGGGGGCGTGCCATCGCGTGCATTTCTCCTGTGATGGAGGATGCGGAAGAAAACAAGCCGTTGGAGGGGGTGCAGATGCGTCCGGACTGGCGATGAGTCTGGTTCTGGTGGATACCCCGCTCTTCGTGGCCTGGATGGCGCGAGATTCCCGGGTGGGGCCGGAGCGCTCTTCGTTGTTGTCAAAGGCCAAGGGTCGGATCGCGCTGAGTCAGGCCAGTTGGTACGAGATCGCCCAAGAGCTCCAAGAGGGGCGTCTGCGGTTTCCCCTTCCCGCCCAATTGTGGCTGGAAAAAGCCTTGGAAGCTTCCCAGGCAGTGGTGATCCCGCTCTCGCCCGCGATCGTGGCAAGATCTGCGCGCATTCCTGGGACGGAACTGGATACGGTCGATCGCCTGATTGCTGCCACGGCCATCGAACATGATCTGGAGTTGGCCACATGGAACCCCGCCTTGGGCGGGATCGGTGGGATCTGCTACTTCTTCTGAACGGAATTGGTGTCCCGCGAGGGACCCCACCGCAACACGAATTCGACGGACAAGCCGCCCGCCGACCACGAGGTGGTGGACTTGGTGGGCGAATTCCAAAGGATTTCGCTCCAGGCTTGGTCGGTTTGGGTGGTTTGGCTGTTCCAGCCGAGCATTCCGGACAGGGCCAGTTTTTGCCAGGCAGCGAAGTCCGCACCGAGAAGAAACGCTGTGCCCGAGCTGAATCCCCAGGCGGTTTGGCGCCCGATCAGCCGGCCAGCCCCAGCGCGGTAGCGAAAACCGAGGAACGCATCGCGAGCCGCATCAACGGAAAGGATGGAGGGGGAGATGAGCAAATCAAGTCCGACCGAACCCATGTAGAGGTCGCTGGAGTAGGCGCGATTCACCATGCGGCCTGTGGAATCGCGCCGAGCGATCGCCTCGGCCCCCCAATGGGTCCAATCGGTGCCGATCAGGAAGCGAAACGCGTTGGATTTGCGCACTGAAAAATCCGCCCCCACGCGCACAGCGATGTCCGACCCGGGATAGGGCTGTTGCACGGAGAGAGTCTCGGCTTGGGCGGATCGAGCGATGTCGTTGGCGAAATTTGACCGTTCCGGAAAGTTCGCTGCCAAAGCTCCCGCGCGCGGCGAGACCTCCCATGACCACTCCGGCGCCCGGTACGGCACCTTGGGAGTGGGCGACTTTGCCACAGGTTTCGTGGCGGCGGAATCGGGCTTGGGGGTCGAATCAACCAAGCCGGCCACGGTCGAGGTGGTTCCCTTGGGATCGAACGGATCCGCCGCGACGATGGTGGTAGCCAGACAGAGGAGGGCTGGAAGGAAGCGCACGGCTCCAAGGTAGCTCAAAGGATGGATGGATCGGTTGCCGTCCTTCGTGTGGAGGCTACCTTTCCGTCCATGAATTGGGTCATCCCTGCCATTTTTTTCTCGGTTGGCGCCCAGGCGGGCGGCCTGAAAATTTCTGACGTGGTTCACCGCACCCTGGAGCGCCAGCCCCAGCTTGCCGAAGATTCCATCAGCCTCCAGCAATCCCAGACCCAGATCGAACGGCTCAAGCGCAAGGTTGTGCTCCCCGTGTTCGAGGTGTCCGTGGGGTTTGCGCCAGCGCCTGGATTTCGCTACGAATACGAAAAAGGAGTCGGCCAGGATTCGGCGAGGGTGGTCGATTCCACCCGAAAGTACGCCTGGTGGCCTTTGGGCCCTACATTCGGAACGGAAATTTCCGTCGCTCAGCCTTTGAACGTCGGCAAGTTGCGGGCGGGCATGAAGGCGGCTCGTGCAGGGGTTCGAGTGGCCGAGGCGGAACTCAACGGGCGTCGGCAAACCTATGTGAAGCAATCCTTGGAATATCTCTTTGGCTTCCAGTATGCCAACCGGATGCTGGCCATGCTGAAGGAAGCCAACCAGCGATTGGACAGCGTCCAGAATGCTCTGCAAACCAAGCTCGACGATGGCGATGAAGACGCTTCCCAGACGGAGCTGTTCCAACTGAAAATCGGGCGCTTCGAACTGGAAAAGAGCTTGCAGGAAGCCCGGTTGGGACGCGACCGCGCTCGTGAAGGCTTGGCGTTCGTGCTGGGATATCCATCGGCGGATTCGATGGTGATCGCCGACAGCCTCTTGGAGCCCCTGCCGGAGATCGGACCCTACACCGACATCGAAACCCGATTCGCCCATCCGGATATGGTTCGCCTGAAAGCTGGATTGGCCGCCAAATCCTCCCTGGTGGACGTGGAGCGCGCCAACATGGGGCCGGACATTTTTGTGTTTGGCAAATTTTCCTATACCAAGGCCTGGGTGGCCAATCGCGATGAGCAGAACAAGGACGTCCTGATCACCGATCCCCTCAACGACATCGGGGGGATGCTGGGCCTGGGATTTCGCTGGCACCTGAACTTCTGGAGCCAGCTCGCCGAAGTCAAACGCGCCGAACTGGATTGGCAGCAATTGCGACGCAAGGAAGTCTACGCCCGCCGAGGATTGTTGGCGTTGGCCAAGGACGCGTGGCTTCGGTACAACGCCATGGGGCAGCGACAAAAGTCGGCCAAGGTGGCTTTGGATGCCGCCGATGGCTGGCTGAAATCTGTCGGCCAGCAGGTGGATCTGGACCCCTCGCGGGGCAAAGATCTGATCGCGCCGTACAAGACTTGGCTGGATTTTCAGAACAAATATTGGGACAGTGTCCACGAACGCAACAAACTCGCGCTGGAGGTCTTGCTGGCCACCGGAACCCTTCTGGAGCAGCCTGCGCTTGTCGGGACCACACCGATCCAGTAATTTCTTCTCCGACCCGTTCGTTTTCGGCAACCGTCACAAAATTCGAGGCACCGCATGTCCATCGCCAAACTTTCATCGCTTGTCGCCCTGGTGGCGCTCTCCGCTTTCGCCCAGACAGAGAAGGATCCAGTCGAGCTGATCAAAGGAAACGACAAGGCGCTTCTTTCCGTCCTGAAGTCCTACAAGCCAGAGGTGAAAGCCCAGAAGGATTCGCTTCGCTTGCTGGTCAACACCATGTTTTCGTTCAAGGAGATGGGAAAGCGTTCGCTTGGCAAGACCTGGGCGACCCTTTCCAAGGCAGACCAAGACTCTTTCCAAGTTCTTTTCCACAAAGCGGTGGAAAACACCTCCATCCGCCGCCTCGAGCGGTACAAGGCCGACTCCACCCGCTATTCCGTCAGTGGAGCAGGTGAAAAAACCGTCGTGAAGGCGGTGGTTTTCCAGGGTACGGACACCTCGAACGTGGTTTACAAGATGTTCCAGGAAAACGGGAAGTGGATCGCTTGGGACCTGGTGATCGATCAATCCTCCAGCCTCAACAACTATCGCGACCAATTCAAGACCATCATCGCCGACAAGGGTTTTCCAGCGGTGCTTTCCAAGTTGCGCGCCAAGGCCAAGGATTGATCCTAAAAACCGCACTAGAACCGGGCGCATCCCATGCCAGACCGCACCGCATCTTGGTTCGTACGGTCTCCTCACCGCACCGGACAAGGGTGCGCCTCGTCGACCGCCAAACCAATCTGCAGCACGTTCTGTCCGGGCTGCATCCCTCCCTAATGCGGTCTTTAGGATGATTTTCGCTCTTCTCGCGACCCTCGCCCTGGTGGGCGTAGTGCTGTTCGTGCCCGTTTGGATTCGGGTGCGGGTGGTGTTGGATGCGGGAAAGATCCAATTCTTGTTGATGCCTTGGGGCCTGTCGATCGGAGGCGGCAGGCTTTTGTCTTGGATCTCCAGGCAGCTGGAATCTCTTGTCCACCGGCTCCTTTCCCCCAAACCGAAAGCCCCGCAAACATCCCCGTCCAAGCCGAAGCCGAAAAGATCCTGGCGTCGCCTGCCTTGGAAATTCATCCTGTGGATGGCGGGGCGCGCGCTGGCGCTGGTGGCCTACCTCACGCGGCGATTGACGTTTCGGGTGGCCGGCTGGGATCCGGCCATGATGGGAGTTTGCCAAGGAGCGCTCGGAGGCGTGCTGGCCGGGTGGGGTGTCCGGAAAGTCCGCTGGGAATCCGATTTCAGTCCGCGTCCGCCGTATGCGGAGTTGACCTGGGATGTCGGGTCGAGCCTCGCGGGACTTTGTCTGTGGGGCGCTCGAACAGCCCTGCGGATGCCGTCTCGGTGATGGCCTGAAAAGCGCCACTGCGCAAGCGGTGTTTTCTAGTTTGACTGGGGTGAGCCGATATCAGCAAATATTGGGCGTTGGCGCGGCGCTCCTCGATCTTCTCGCGCACGTTCCGGACGAATTCGTCGCGGCCACCCAACGCCCAAAGGGCGGAATGACTCTTGTGGATCCACCCGATCAGCAGGCCATGTTGGCATCCCTCGGTGCAGGCTGGGCGGAGGCTCCTGGGGGGTCCGCTTGCAACACCTTGGTGGGGCTGGCTCGGTTGGGTTCTTCCGCGCGTTTTTTGGGCAAACGCGGCCCGGATGCGGTGGGGGATCGCCTGGAAGGCTCGTTGCGCGATGCCGGCCTGGTTCTTGATTTTCCTCACGGCACCACGGACACCGGCACGGTGCTTTCTCTCGTGACGCCGGATGCCCAGCGCACCATGTTCACGTCGTTGGGCTCGTCCGCGCAGTTCGCGCCATCCGATCTCGATGCCTACTCGTGGAAGGGTGTCGGGCTGGTGTACCTGGAAGGGTACCTCCTGTTCAATACGCCCTTTTTCGACGCGGTCCTGGCCAAGGCCAACGCCGCGGGAATTCCCGTGATCCTGGATTGCGGATCCTTCGATGTGGTGCAGATCTTCCGCGACAACCTCCGCGAGATCCTCGGACAGGGACGTTTGGCCGGGCTTTTGGCCAACGAGGACGAATCCCGCGCCTTGACAGAAACTGACCCCGAACATTCGCTGGAATGGATCGCCCAGCATGTCGACCTGGCCGTGGTCAAACTGGGATCCCGCGGGGCGTTGCTCGCCCAGGGCGGCAAGCAGGTGATCGCGCCCGTCGCGAACGTCTCGAAGGTACTGGATACCACCGGGGCCGGCGATCTGTGGGCCTCCGGCTTGATCCATGGTCTCGATCGCGGTCTGGATCTCGCCCATGCGGCGCACTTGGCGGCCGTGACCGCCGCCGAAGTGATCCAAGTCCTCGGAGCCCAAATTCCGTCAGAAGGCTGGGAGAGGATCCGAAAGGCCGTCTGATGGAGGAAAATCCGTCCAGATCCTTGTCGCTTTTGTCCGATTTCGCGAGGATCGTCTCGCGAGCGAGCGGATTGCGGGAGATCGCCACGCAAGTGGTACGTCTGCTGTCGGAACATCTGGGCGGCGACCTTTGCAACCTCTACCTGGCTGATCCCGAAACCATGACGCTCACGCTGGAGGCAGCTTCCTCCGGGACTCCTTCCACGCCCGTGAAGCTGGAAATCGGAGAGGGTCTGACAGGCATGATCGCCCAGACCCGTGAGAGTCTGAATGTGGCCAATGGGCCGCGCACCCCCGGATTCCGGCGGTTTGTCCAGCTGACCGAAGACACCCAGGTCTCCTACCTGGGTGTACCCATGGTCACGCGTGGCCGCTGCAACGGCGTGGTGGTGGTCCGGTCGGTTCGCGAAGAGGTTCAGCCGGCGGATGTGGAGCATCTGGTGGTGGCTCTCGCGTCCCATCTGTCCGGTGTGGTGGAAAGCGCCCGTCTGCTCCTAGCACTCGAGAGGGGAACCGGAGACCGGGAACGCCAGCTGCAGATCCTCGACGATTCCTCCGGAAGGAAATCGGGCACAACCGCCTTCGCCAAAAAAGGCGAGATGCAGCTGTTGCGTGGCTTCGCCGCCGCGCCCGGCATGGTGCTGGGCACGTCCTACCGCCATGGGGAGCAGATCCACAGAAGCGCCCTGGAACTTCTGGCCTCCGACGGAGAGGCCAGCGAGAAGCTGGCGCTCGATGCGGCCATCCATGCGAGCCTCGAAGAGATCCATCGCTGCGAAGCCGCCGCGGTGGAACTGGTTGGACAAGAATTGGCATTCGTTTTCGGCGCACAGGCGCTGTTGCTCAACGATCCCGTGTTCCACGCTTCGGTGGTCACACGGATCGCCGGCGGGAATTCCGCGGCCCTGGCCGTGTTCGATGCGGTGGACCAGATGGTCCAGGTCATGCTCCAGGCCAAGAGCGACTACCTGCGGGAACGGGCGGCGGATTTCGCCGACATCGGACGCATGCTCGTGGGAAAACTCGTTGGGAGGACCCTTTCCGAACGCGACCCCAATGGTGCGGTCGTGTTCGCCCAGGCGTTGTCGCCGGGCGATCTGGTGGTGTTGGCGACCCGGGGTGCGAAGGCGTTCGTGACCGCCGAAGGCGGAGTGACCAGCCACGTCAGCCTGATGTCCAGAGCCCTGAATCTCCCCGCCATCACCGGGGTGGGAGCGCCTGCCACGGAAGTGGAGGACGGCGACCAGATCCTGGTGGATGCGGTGGTGGGCAACGTGTTCGTGCGGCCCACCCGCTCGGTTCTGGAAGAGTACCAGCGGGTTTCCGAGATCGAGGAAGCTCGGGTGGAGGTCGGCGCCGACCGCGAGTTGCTGGGACCCTGCAAGCTCGCTTCGGGTGAAATCATCCAGGTGGCCGCAAACGTGGGCTTGTTGCGTGAGTTTTCCGTCGCCCGCGCACGCGGCGCCGATTGCGTGGGACTGTACCGCACGGAGTTCCCGTACCTGATGCGCCGGGACGCCCCGACGGAAGCCCAGCAGTTGGCGGTCTACCAGAAGGCCTTCGAGGAATTTCCGGATCGCACCATCACTTTCCGGACCTTGGATCTTGGGGGCGACAAGATCGCGCCATTCCTGCAGAATCCGGAAAACCAGGAACTGGAAGACAATCCCTTTTTGGGCCAGCGCTCGATCCGATTGTCCTTGGCCCATCCGGAATTGTTCCGCACCCAGTTGCGCGCCCTCCTGCGGGCCTGCGATTCGCGGCGTGGACGGATTTTGTTCCCCATGATCTCCGCCGTCGACGAGATGAAGGAAGTCCTTCGCCAAGTGGATTTGGCCCGGGCGGAACTGCGCTCCCGGGGATTGGCCTTCCAGGAAGAAGTCCAGGTCGGCGCCATGATCGAGGTTCCGGCCGCGGTGGAAATCGCCAGCCACCTCACGCGATTGGTGGATTTCCTTTCCGTGGGCACCAACGATCTGCTGCAGTACACCGTGGCGGCCGATCGCGGCAACCGCAAGGTGGCCGAGCTCGCCAGCAACTACCATCCGGCACTTCTGAGTCTGCTGTCCAGGCTTTCGTGGGAAGCGACCCGCGCGGGGGTGCCGGTTTCCGTCTGTGGCGAAATGGCTGCCGATCCCGCCTGCGCCCTGTTCTTGGCAGGCATCCAGGTGGACACCCTTTCGATGGATTCCCGCTACATCCCTCGCACCAAAGTGCTTCTGAGAGGCTACACCATGACGGAGCTGAAGGAAATCGCCGGTGGTGCTCGCAAGCTCGCGACCTCCGGCGAAGTCAATCGGTTCCTCCATCAGAACCTGCGTGTCCCGCCCGAAGCCGAGCGGCTGTTCTCCGGTGTCCACTAGCCTGGTGGGATCTTCGCGGTCGATCGCCGACCTGGTCTTGACGCTCGGGCAGGATCTCCAGCGGCGCTTCGGACAACGGGTCCACAAGCTGGCCCTGGATACCGGCTTCACGTGCCCCAATCGCGACGGCACGGCGGGTCGGGGCGGATGCACGTTCTGCAACAACGACACCTTCGCGCCCACCGCGCGACGCAAGCCAACCCTGGCCGTCCAAATGTCGGAAGGCGCATTGGTTGTCGGAAAGCGCACCGGAGCACAGAGGTACCTGGCGTACTTCCAGGCCTACACAAACACCTACGGCGACCTTTCCCGCATGAAATCCCTTTGGGAGGAAGCTCTCTCCTTTCCAGGTTGTGTCGGAATTTCCGTGGGCACGCGCCCGGATTGTTTGGCGCCGGGAGTGTTGGAAGAGCTCGCCCGGCTGCAGGACGGTGGCGCCATGGTCTGGCTGGAACTTGGCCTGCAATCGGCCTTCGATGAAACCCTGCGGCAAGTCAACCGAGGCCACGACGCGGCTGTCTATTTCACGGAATGCGCTCGCGCCCGCGCGTTGGGGATTCCCGTCTGCGCGCACCTGATTCTCGGGCTTCCGGGTGAACGACGCGAGCACGCGTTGGAAACCCACCGGCAGGTCGTCGAGGCGGGTGTGGATGGATTGAAGATCCATCCGTTGCACGTGGTCAAAGGAAGCCTTCTGGCCTCGCAATGGCGGCGTTCGGAATACATTCCGCTTTCGATGTCGGAATATGTCAGCTGGACCTGCGACCTGGTGGAGCGGACCCCTCCCGAGGTGGTGTTCCACCGTCTGACCGGCACCTGCGAGGCCGAGCTCCTGCTTTCGCCCTTGTGGTGCGAGAAGAAATGGGACGTGATCAACGGGATCGAATCGGAATTGCGCGCACGAGGGACCAGGCAGGGATCCAAGGCCTGACGCCAATTGTCCCTGGATGGATCGGTGGGGCGGGGAAGCCTTTCCTGAACTGTGAATTTCTCTACCTTTTCAGGCTCTCCTGTTTTCTGCGCAATTTTTGGCACCTCGCATAAGGGGATGAGCGATGGGTTTCCGTCTTGGGTTTATTGTGGTATCCGTCCTTGTGGGGATGGCTTGGTCCGGTCGTTCCAGGATCACTTTGGTCCGCGGTTCCGAGGTCGCCCCGAAGGCATCGAACCCTGCTCCAGGGGCCGGAAATGCCGTCCAATGGGGCGACTCCTCGGTCATGGTGGGCTCCATGGACCAGGAGGAAATTTTCACCATCAAGAGGGCCACGCGACCAGACACCAGCTTCACCTGGAAAAGCCGGATCTGGCTAACGGCGACCTGCTTCCAGCCAATGCAGGTGGGCACTCAGACACCTTCCTTGGCAAGACTGCGCATCGACAGCCTCTGGGAAACAGTCCAGGGCTCCACCCAGGGCTCTGGGTATCGGAAGGGAAACCTGCTGATGGAAAGGCGTGCTGAGACCACTTCCATGGTCATGGAGGGTTCGCCGTTGTCTGGACGGTTCCACCTGCTGGCATTGACCGTTTGCCAAGTGGAGAATGGCAGGGACACATCGAATGGGAAGGAGTGGCTTCCTCCCCAGGGCGCGAAGGACACTCTTCGCTGGGATCTGACCCAGGCGCGACTCCGAGCCAGTTCGAGCGATCTCCTCCCTCAAGGCATGAAAGCAACTATTCAAGGGAATGCCCGACTGGACAGCATCGCGCCTTTCGGAGGAGAAATGTGTCGATTCGTGAGGGTTCAGTCCTCCCTCGACGCGCCCAAGGTCATTCTTCCGCTCCCCGACGACGTCGTGCAAAAACGCATGGTGATCAACCAATCCACTGTCTACGTGGTGCCCCAGTCGGACTTGTCTCAACCCAAGGCGGCCACCATCTCCTTGGGGCTGGGCATGGACGGAGTGATCCAGTCTCAGGTAGGTGGGATCTGGTTGGACAACGACCTACGCTACATCCAGAAGATCGTCTTGCGGGCACAGAGGCTCACCTTTTCTCGTTAGTCGAGGGCGATAAGAGCACTTTCATTGTAAACCGAAGCAACGAAATCATTTAGGGGAAAAAATGGTAGATACCATTCCGCTCAGGGAAACAAAAAGAACTGGCTTTCGGGTCATCGGCTCTGGCATTATCACTTCAGCTGCCACTATGGTTTTGCTTTTTTTGCTGTCTGCCAATGTGGATGATTTCAATATCATGGGCTGGTATGCTTTTCTTGTGTTTCCAGTAGGAGCCTTGCTTGTTGGATTGGTGTCCGGTAGCGGGTATGGAATATCCTCTTGGATTTTAGGCGTTCGCAATTCAAAAAGAGTATTCTGGGTCATCGCGGGAATCCAAGTTTTCGTGTATTTCCTAGCGGAGTACATCCAGTTTTCTTCCCAGGGGATCAGGTATACCTCAGGGGAGCCTGTGCCATTTTGGACGTATTACGACATCGTCGTGCGTAGCGGTGTTATGAAAATTGGGCATGGATCCAATGGGTTCGAGCTTGGGTATCTAGGGTATTTTTTCAATGCAATCGAGATCGTTGGGTTTTCTGCTGGAGGGATCATTGGATGTGGGCTTCTGGCAAAAAAACCATATTGTCTGAATTGTGAAAAATACATGAAATCCAATGTGATAGCAAAAATCCCCCTTTGCTTGGATCCTGCCATAGCAAAGAAAGAAGGCTTGGATACCTATGATTTTGAGCGGCGGAACAAGGAGGCCTTCTCAGTAGGAATGAGCCTACAAACGAAATTGCACGATGCTATCGCGGGGGGGCATGCGGGGGATTTTGAGGAACTTCTCAAACAAGCCTCCCTAAGATATTCCGCTTTCAAAAAAACTCCGTCTTGGGTTCAGGTGATCAATGATTGCTGTCCTGATTGTCGAAACGGTTCAATAAGAAGTCAGCTGGCGTATTACCAAGATAAGGCCTTGCAGATCGAAGAGCTTCGGAGCACGACCTTCACTCAGGAATTCTTTCGAGGCCGTGTATGGTAGGAATCGTCCGGTGGGCCTCGCTGTTCGCGAGGCAATCACCAGTGTGAGGCGCCGGCTTCCGGTTCTTCCGCATTCTTTCCGTTGAGCTCCCGCACGGCGCCTGGATCCCACGAGGCGCCTCCTTCTTGTTCCAGCCGCTCGAAGAAGGCGTCGGAGATGTCCAGGTAGTGTTGGACGGATTCCGACCGCAACATTTCCGTGCGGGCGGTGGACACTCCTCGCAGGCTCTTCATGCACCGGGCGGCGAACTGTTTGAGCTTGCCCAACACGCGGCCGTCGTGGTCCATTTCTTCGCGCAGAAGGTCCAGGTACATCCGGAAGACCGCTTGGTGTTCCTGCAAGGTGGGGGACCGGGGAACGCGTCCTTCGTAGAGATCGGCGATCTGGCCGAAGATCCAAGGATTGTGCATCGCGCCTCGACCGCACAGGACTCCATCCACGCCGTAGCGGGAAAGCCGGTCCACCGCGCCCTGCCAGGTGGTGATGTCGCCGTTTCCGACCACCGGGATCTTCGCGCGGCTTTTCACCTCGCCGATCACGTCCCAGTTCGCCCAGCCCTTGTAACCCTGCGAGCGAGTGCGGCCATGCACCACCAACAGTCCCATGCCGGTGTCTTCGGCGATCTTGAGGGTCTCGAAGGCCGTGATGAAGTCGTCGGCCCAACCGATGCGCACCTTGATCGAGCAGGGGATGCTGACCGCGCTGCGCACCTCGGTGCAGATCTTGGCCAGAAGCGGAAGATCCCGCAGCAGTCCGGATCCGCCGCCCTTTTTCACCACCTTGGGCACCGGGCAACCACAATTGATTTCCACCGCGGAGGCCCCGGATTCCTCCACGCGCTTGGCCGCCCAGGCCATGCGCTCGGGTTCGGCCCCGAAAATCTGCACGGTGAACGGAAGCTCCTCCGGGAAGAACCGCGCCTTCTCTTCGGTTTTGGGGTTGAATCGGGTCAATCCTTCGATGCTCACGAATTCGGAAACGAGCATGCCCATCCGGCCACCGGCCAAGCGCTTGCACAATCTGCGAAAGGCAGGATCTGTCACCCCCTCCATGGGGGCCAGGTAGACGTTGGGCCAAACGCGCAATCCCTGGTAGGAAAACTCCCTGGCGTAAGGAAGGCCTTCGGCCAGCGGGCCTTGCTCGGTGGGTGTCCAGGAGGATGCCCCCGGAATCACCAACGGAGAGTATCCCTCGGTGCAAGGGCTGCAAACATCGGCTCGATTCATCCTAGATCCATCTTCCTTGAGCTCCGTTCATGGAGGCAGCAAGATAGGAACCTGGGGCTTGGATCGGAACGTGGAGCGAGGTTTGCCCGTCAGTCCGAAATGCGCTCGGAGAGCTCCCACAGAAAGCCGGCCCAGCCTTCAGGACCATCCACGGTGGCGTCCACCAGGATGCCGGGGGTGGCTCTCTCGGGCGAACAGAGGAATATGGCCATGCCGTCCGGTCTGCTGGATAATTCCGAGAGCGTGGAGAGGTCGGAAATGTCGTCGCCGCCAAAAATCCGGAAATCGCAGCGCAAGTGCGCGGAAAGCCGCAAGAGGGCGCGGCGTTTGTCGAACCCGGGAACCAGGGCTTCCACGAAGCGCCTGCCACGCACGACTTCCAGACCGAAGCTGCGGGAGATGGCCATCCAGCGCTCAAGGCACTCAAGACCGCTATGGGAAAGGCGGCTGGGCAGATGGACCACAACGGAAAACCGCTTGCGATCCACTTGGAAATCGTGGTGCTGCCCAAGGTGCATTTCCGCTTGGAGCCAGGCTTTTTCCAAAGGGCCGGTTCCGGCATGGCTGGGCCAGTCCCCCAGAAGTTTGCCTTGAGGGTCGCGACAGCATCTGCCGTGGTCGGAAATTTTCCAGCAAGCGGGAAGATCCGAGCTCAGGCTTTCCAGGTCCAGGCCGCGGCGACCGGAAACCAACGCGATTTGCACGGAAGTCTTGCCCGAGAGCCGATGCAAAGCCTCGCAGGCAAGCGGGTGGATGCCTAGCGGACCATCCTGGTCCAGGGATGTAAGTGTCCCATCGAAATCGGTGGCGATCAGAATTCGTCGGGCCCGGAGGAGCCGATCCAATTTCTGGGATTTCAGCGCCGAAGTGAGGGTGATGGACGCTTCCATGGTGGAGAAAAATCTAGGCCATTTATGGAGCTTTGGCCATAGATCTGATACAATGTTCGCAGAATGGACATCAATCCACAATCATTGATGGAAAGCATTTTCCAGGGACTGCCGGATCCGGTCCTGGTGGTGCGTGGATCCATCGTGGAATTCCACAACCAGGCAACGGACTTGATGAACATGGGGGCCCTCCAGGGAAGGAATCTCCTGGAAATCGCCTGTCCCAACCGCAGAGCGGTCCTCGAGGAATTTCTCTCCTGCGAACACGCGGGATGCGCGGAAGTGGCTTTCCTCTCGCCGACTTCGGAAGTCTCGCGGTGGCGCCTGTGTTCCAGCGTTTTGGCAGGGCATCCCGAGTTGAAGGTCATCGTGGCCTCGCCGGTCACGGCGGTGGTGGAAGAGGTGGAAGCCCTCCACACCGTGCTGAGCCAGGCCGGATGCATCCTTTGGCATGCCAGGGTCTGCGCTTCGCAAGATCGATTCGCCTGGGACCTCCACTTGGTCAACGAGGAGGTCGCCAAACAGCTTTTGCCCTTGGAAATCCTGCCTGGAGAGCGATTCCATCAGGCTTGGCATCGAAGTCGGGATCCGGAGGAAATCATCGTTTGCGACCGGCGTTCCGAGGAGGCCATGCGCCGGGGAATCTCCCACTACCGGCAGGAATTCCGGTGCCGCGACGTGGAGGGCAACTGGAAATGGTTCACCGAAGATGTGGATCTGCGGGGGAACATGCAGGACGGGTTCAGTGTGACCGGCGTGTGCATGGAAATCACCGACCGGGTCAAGATGGGCCTTGAACTGGAAGCCGCCCTGCAGGAGGCCACTCTGGCCAGCCGGGCCAAAGGGGATTTCCTGGCCAGCATGAGCCATGAGATCCGCACCCCCATGAACGCCATTTTGGGCATGACGGAATTGCTGCGCCAGACGGAGCTTTCCGACGACCAAACCGAGATGGTGGAGACAGCCCACGACGCGGGCTCGGCGCTTTTGTCCATTCTCGACGAGATCCTGGACATGGCCAAGATCGAAGCGGGAAGGCTTGAACTGCGCGAGGCGCCGTTCGATCTGCGCGAGCTGGTGGAGAAGGTGGTGGGCTTGTTCGCCGCGGTGGGACATGCGCGGGGAGTCGATCTCCTGTGGAGATGGGATCCCGGCACTCCCCGGATGGTCCACGGCGACGAAGGCCGTATTCGTCAAATTCTGTCAAACATTGTCGGGAACGCATCGAAGTTCACCGAGCGGGGCACGGTATGCGTCCGTGTGCATTCCCGTCGGACCAGAAAGGCAGGGAGGGCGATCTTTTCCCTGGAGGTTACCGATACCGGTCCAGGGATTTCCGCGGAGGGCGTGACCCGACTCTTCCATCCATTCATGCAGATCGGCGGCCGGACCGCCCGCACGGGTGGAACCGGGCTTGGATTGACGATCTCCCGCCGCCTCGCCCAGGCGATGAACGGCGACATCCAGGTGCGAAGCATCGTGGGCAAGGGATCGGTGTTCCGGATCGAGCTCGAACTGGGATTGGAAGCGGAATCGCCGGTGAGGCCGATGGGCAAGACCGTGATCGTGCACTCGCCGTCGCGGGAGGTGGCGCGGTCCTTGATCGACGCCTGCGCGTGCCTGGGGGTGGAGGCTGTGCCTTTCAGTCGTGCGGTTCCGATGGATCTTCGCGTGGATTTCGCGCTGATCGATCTGGAATGCCGGATGGAACTGGAAAAGATCGTGGCGACCTGGCCTCGCGCCAGGATCGTGGGAATCGTCCGGGGTGCGCCGGGATCCAGCGGCAAACACCAACTGCCCCTGCCGGTGCGGCTCTCCTCGCTTTGCCGGCACTTGGAACTGGATGGCGATTCGGCCGCGGATTCCTCGCTCCGACAAGATCCGTCACACTTTTCGGAGATGTTGGAGGTCCTTGTGGCCGACGACAATCCCGTCAACCGCAAGGTGATCCAGCGCCAGCTGCAGAGCATGGGACTGAATCCGGTCGTGGTGGATGGCGGCGAGGCGGCCTTCAGATGCCTGACCGACAACCATTTCGACATCGCCTTCCTCGATATGCAGATGCCGGATCTGGACGGGCACGTGGTGGCCTCGCGGGTGCGTGAAATCGAGCGCACGCAAAAGAGCCACCGGGTTCCCCTGGTGGCTCTTTCCGCATCGGTGCTTCCCGAGGATCGGGAAGCCTGTCTGGGTGCCGGCATGGATGCCTTCGTCGCCAAACCCGCCTCGCGACAGGATTTGGCAGGAGCCATCCAGCGATTCACCGGTGTGGAGTTCTAGACTCCTCAGGCCATCTTGAACAGCGGGTAGCGGCTGGCCAGGACGGACACTTCGGCTTTCAGCGCGGCCAACTTGGCGGCGTCGGAGCGGTTGGCCACGGCGCGGTCGAGGATGTCGGCGATGAAGTCCATCTGTTCCAATCCGAAGCCGCGCGTGGTGACCGCGGCCGAGCCCAGACGCACACCGGAGGGGTCCAGCGGCTTGCGGGGGTCGTAGGGGATTGTGGAGCGCGAGCTGGAAATGCCGACTTCGTCGAAAAGCCTTTCCGCTTCCTTGCCCGACAATCCCTTGGAGGTCATGTCGACCACCATCAGGTGGTTGTCGGTGCCGCCGGAGATCACCGCGAAACCCTTGTCCTGGAGCTTGGTGGCCAGGCGCTGGGCGTTGAGGATCACGTTCTTGGCGTAGTCCTGGAAAGACGGGCGCAAAGCCTCGCCAAAGGCCACGGCCTTGGCGGCGATCTGCGGAATGTGGGGGCCGCCCTGCATGCCGGGGAAAATGGCCCGGTCGAACTTCTTGGAAAGCTCTTCGGAGTTGGTGAGGATCAAGGCGCCGCGAGGACCGCGGAGCGTCTTGTGGGTGGTGGTGGTGACCACGTCGAAGATTCCCACGGGAGACTCGATCGCCTTGCCGGCCACGAGGCCCGCGATGTGGGCGATGTCGGCCATGGTGTAGGCGCCGACTTCGTCGGCGATGGACTTGAATTCCTTCCAGTCCAGGCCACGGGAATACGCGCTGAAGCCTGCCAGGATCAGCTTCGGCTTTTCGCGACGGGCGATCTCGCGCACCTGGTTCATGTCGATGCGACCAGTGGTCTTGTCCACGGTGTACTGCGTGAACTTGTAGAGG
Organism: Fibrobacterota bacterium; assembly: GCA_016699655.1. Classification (GTDB taxonomy): domain Bacteria; phylum Fibrobacterota; class Fibrobacteria; order UBA5070; family UBA5070; genus UBA5070. The sequence goes on along the minus strand of CP064986.1, from coordinate 4,368,747 downwards.
ATGCCCGAGGCGTTGACCGGGTGGCCGTGGGACAGGTGGCCGCCGTGGTCCAAGGCCAGTCCCAACACGGTGTCGCCGGGGTTCAAGAGCGCGAAATAGACCGCGAGGTTGGCTGGAGAACCCGAGAGCGGCTGCACGTTGGCGTACTTGGCACCGAAGAGCGACTTGGCGCGTTCGATGGCCAAGGTCTCCACCACGTCCACGAATTCCTGGCCGCCGTAGTAGCGCTTGCCGGGGTAGCCTTCCGAGTACTTGTTGGTGAACACGGAAGACATGGCGTCCAGCACGGCGGGGGAGACGTAGTTCTCCGAAGCGATCAGCTCGAGGCCGTGGATCTGCCGAAGCTCCTCGTGGAGGGTCGCCAGGTGGATTTCGGGATCTTGGGACTGGAGGATGCTCATGGAGAGGACTCCTGGAATGGATGGTTGGTCACAACGAGGGGCGGAAAGATAGAACCTAGATCCCGCAATAGGGCTATGGTGCATCGCATCCCAGCCCGCACAGCATCTTGGCTCGTACGGTTTGGGATTGCTCTTTTTCCCTTATCCGATCTATCGATCAGCTCTGCAGGACGAGCTTCACGGGAAGGGATATCCCCGACTTGATGCGAAACAGTCCAAACGGGGTTGCGGCGTCTTCCATCAGGGAGACCACACCGAACACGGTTTCGTGCGGTTGGGCCAGCCGGATGTCTTCGTCGGACTGACGTGCAGGCGAGAAGGGATGGCTGTGCCAGTGCCCCAAGATTTCCATCCCTCGGGAGCGTGCTTCCTCGGCGGCTTTCCCCACGGCCTGGGGATCCATTTCGTGGCTGTCTTCCGAAGCGGCGACGTTCACCATCGGCACGGCTCCCAGCACGGCCCGATCGGCCGCCTTCCCCACAAGCAATCCGCATTGTTCCAACGGCGCTCCGGCCCGGGCCTGGGTGCGGATGTCGGCGACCACGGATGGCGGGATGGTCCAGACCTCGTCGAGCGGCTGTGGGCGCAGGATCCAACGCCAAGCGTCATGGACATCGCCCAGGCGAGTGAAGATCCCGTCCACCTCCACCGAGGCGTCGGAGCGTTGCAGGGCGGTTTCCGCCATGTTCCAATTCCCCGCCGCCACGGTCAGATCTTGCCGCATCCCGAAGGAACGGACGCTTCCCACCATGGTGACCGATTCCGTATGGACTTCCACCTTGAAAGCCTGGCGGTTGGCGCGGGAGGGGGAAAGGCGCAGCAGGCGCTGAGGGCCTTCCTCGTCGCCCAGGATGTAACGGGCGGTGTCGTCGAAGATCTCCACGCGGCCGTTGATGGTCCGCCATCCGGTCTTGGCGGATCTCCATTCGCCCTCGAGGATCCAATTGCCGTCGCGCAACAACCAGACGTGATCCATGTCCCAGCCGAGTTGGGAGGATTTGGGGGCTTTGGTCTCGTTCATCCGTGGATCTCCGAAGATTCGATGGTGCAATTTTTGGCAACAGAAATGGGTTCGAGCGAGACGATGTCCGGATGGGCGGCGCCTGCCTCCCAGCGTGGATCTCGCTTGACCGTGACGGTTCTCATGCGCATGCGGAGGGAATCGTACACCAACAAACGGTTCTCGAGCAATTCCCCTGTTCCCAACAGGTATTTGACCGCCTCGGTGGCCTGGAGGGTTCCCAGGGTTCCCGCCATGGCACCCAGCACGCCGGCTTGGGCGCAAGACGGCACGATCCCAGGATCCGGAGCCTTCCGGAACACGCAACGATAGGAGGCGGAACGCCAAGGAAGGCAGGTCATGGTCTGGCCTTCCCAGCGCAACACACCGGCATGGTTGAACGGCTTGTTGGCCAGCACGCAGGCATCGTTGATCAAAAACTTGATGGGGAAGCCGTCGGTGCAATCCAGCACGAAGTCATACCCGGCCACCACATCCAGAATATTGGTGTGGTCCAGGAAAAACGGGTGTTCTACCACAGTGACGTCCGGATTGATGGCCTGCATCTTCTCGGCGGCCGATTTCACCTTGGCCCGCGCGAGGTCGGAGGTGTGGTGGATCACCTGACGTTGGAGATTGGAAATCTCCACCACGTCGCCATCCACGATGCCAATGCGCCCCACCCCCGCTGCCGCCAAATACAAGCAAGCCGGAGAGCCCAGCCCACCAGTTCCGATCACCAGTACGGACGACTTGAGAAGCTTTTCCTGCCCGGTCCCCCCGAACCCATCCAAGATTAGGTGACGCAGGTACCGCTCGATCTGTTCTTCGCGAAGAGGCATGAAATGGACATTTCCCGATCAGGTGGACGGACAGTGCTGAAAGCAACGATACATCCAGAGCGGGTCGCGGCCCACAGGGATCGGTGGCGAATCCCTCCACCTCTGCCACCCCACACGGTACGGCAGTCTTCCTCAGCCTCACCAGCCCATACCTGGCCAACACAAGCCCGGTTTCCATCATTGTAAGCCCCGACAGCTGTCGGGGCCAACAGCCCGCTCCAACCCGGCCAGCGAAGCGAAGCCGACAGACTGGCAATCCATGTCGCCTCCGAACCAAACCACCCCACCCCAACCCGGCCAGCGAAGCGTCGCCGGGGAACCGGCAATCAAATGCCGCTGCCGAACTGGCAATTCAGCCGAATCATGGGGGACCGGGGGGCTCGAAAACTGGAACGGCCAATGGATCCGGCGATATCGATCGCGTCCCTGATTCCATCGCCATATCCGCCGCCCACCATTTCCATCACCAACCCGGCCCAAGCGGCATGGCCGTTCCAACGAGAGCCCCCCGGCGCGCCGCGTTGCATCGCCCTCCCATCCGCATCGAGGCGATGCGGATGGGAACCCTGGTCAGGGGACGCGCAGGGTTCCCATCCGGCGTGTTCGCCGGATGGGAGATATTGGATGCCCTGGGTCGCGGTCTGGGTGCCGACGCACCCAGAAAACGGCACCGGGCCGCCCCGGAAAAAGCCTCGGCGCAGCCGAAACACCTCGCCCCAGCGAGGCCAACCATGTGTACTCTAAATCATGCCCACCGTACTCCTTCTCATTGCGCCAATAATGGCCTAGATTAAGGGCATGGAACAACCCATCGTGTACTCTTACAGCAACTTCCGGCGCTACCTGTCGGACTGGCATGCCTGGGCTCAGGAACAAAACCCCGACCTCAACAAGAGCGAGGTGTCCCGTCAATTGGGACTTCCCCGCACCCGCAGCTTCTTCACGGACGTCTTGGCCGGTCGCAAGCTCACGCCCACCTTCGTGGACCGCATGGTGGGCTTGTTGGGGATCGACCGCGACGAGGCCCGGTACTTCCGGATCCTGGTGCGCTACAACCAAGCCGACACCCCCGAAGACCGCGAACTGGCCTTCGATCAGCTGACCGGCATGAGCCGTGTGCAACGCACCGAGCTGGAGCAGGCATCGTACCGCTACTACCGCCATTGGTGGACCGGAGCGGTCCGTGCCATGCTGGCCACGGGTGACTTCACGGACGACCCAAAACCCATCGCGCAAATTCTGCGGCCTGCGGTCACCCCTGGCCAGGTGAAGGAGGCGATCACCACGCTCTTGGAGCTGGGTTTGGTCGAACGCGACGCCATAGGCTTTTTGCGCCAGACCACCAAAATGCTCGCCACTCCTGAACAGAGCCGAGAGGAGCTGGTGAAGCAGTTGCAGATCCAGCAGATGCAGGTGGTGCAAGCCGCCTTGATGTCTGGCGACGACCCGGACCGGCGCGTGTTCACCAACACTGTGGCCATCTCCGCGGAAGGCGCCGACCTGATCTTGGAACGCGTGGAAAATTTCCGCCGCGCACTCCGTTCCATTGTCCAGCAAGACCCCGCCCCCCAGGAGCGGGTCCTGCAGATTTCCCTTTCCCTGATCCCCCTCCTGAAAAAGGCCTCCCGATGAACTTCCACAAGATGGTCAGAAAACGTCAACGAATGCTCTGGACAAGCATGGTCGCTGCAGCGTTTGCCTTGTTCGGTTGCCAGGACAAGCCCGTCCAATCCGGCGGTTCGATGGACGAGACTTCCACGCTTTCCTTCCATCGCAAGGACGGGTCGCCAGCGGCAGGTGCCAGGGTGCAACTCTACGGATCCGCGGACACGGGTGTTGAGCCTCGCGTGCAGCTGATCGCCGATGCGCAGGGAGGTGTGGACTTGCCTGCGCCGGGAAGAGGCTATTACAACCTGGTGGTGCGCGGACGCGACGGCGACGCCCTCTTCCAGGACTCGCTGTATTCCAACGGAACGGTCTTCTCCATCGCATCCGACACCCTGATGCGTACCGGAGTCCTGACGGGCCGCATCCGCGTGCAACCCCAGCATTCGCCGCGCATCGCCTGGATCCATGTGCTGGGCACCGGGATCTGGTCCAACGTGGACGATTCCGGCCGATTCAAGCTGGAGGGAGTGCCGGCAGGGAAGTACACGGTGGCGGCCTACACGCTGGTGGAAGGATACACGCCCACCTTCGCAGGAATCAGGACAATTTCCGACAGCACGGTGGACGCGGGCGACATCTCGATGGTGTTCACAGGTTTGCCGGTGGTGCGCAACGTGGAAGCCCGCTTCGATACGCTGGCGGGGCTCGTGTATCTTCGCTGGGACTCCATCCCGCTGCGCGAGACCTGGCGATACCGGATCTACAGGGATGATGCTTTTTTGGGAGAAACCGCTGGTCCGCGATGGATCGACGATGTTACCGGCAAATACCCCGGCAATACTCCTTCGCATGGCAGATCCACCTACCAGGTAGTGGTCGCCAATGCCGACACCGCAGGCCCAAAGTGGGAGGCCATCACGTTGCAGATCGTGAGCGCCTTCCTCTACCAGGAAGTAAAGTTGGATTGGCGCAGACAAGGAAGCCTCCCTTGGTCGGGTGGAATTTTTCAGCTAGACACCGCCAATGGAAGCCTGGTGGCATGGAGATCCGGTGAATACGGGACGGAATCGACCTTGCATGGCGAAAGTGCGCCCCGTAAGATCTTGTCTTCCGGTGCCATCGAAAAATGGACGTCAGCGGATACCGGTGTCACCTGGATCAAGGTTGCGGAATCGATGCCCATCTCGGCGTTTCCCGTGAGATTCCAGGGTAAGTGGTGGAGTATTCGTACTCCGCAGGCAAGCCTGGTGCCCACCTACTCCGATTCATTTGCGGCCAGCAATTCATTGAGGCCGGCGGACCTTTCCCGGTACGCTAGCGATCCGATTGTCATGTCGAGCCTGGACGGGATCCGGTGGGACTCCGTGACGACGTGGCATGAATCCGATCCCCTGAATGGATTCCGGATGGAGACGGATGACGACGGAATCTGGGTGGTTGGTTCCCGTAGGTACACCGCGATCTATCGAGGATGGGGCGTTGGCGATGTCAGTTTCCGACATTTATCTGGCTCAACCTGGAGCGTCCACACGTATCAATTTGGCATGCCTGTTCAGGGAGAATATGCGAGCCCCTGGTACGCATCGAGGTGGGACGACGGGTGGTGGAGCCTTATCGGCGATGGACGCCTCAACGGGAAAGAAATTCGGTGTTCCATGTCCAATGACGATTTCTTCGATGACGCCCGGGTTGTGCGCATGGTGCCAGGAAAAATCGCCATCTTCGGTGGAGGCGGCACTTGTTCGGCGGATGACTCCGTCTCCAGCGTCCATGCGATGGCGTGGCCCGGAGGTGGCGGCCATTTCGAACGAATGTTCGGCGGGAAGGTCGTGTCCGTCTCGGATTCCGGAGTTTACCTCGGTCGAATCCTGTCGGGTGTCTCAGATGGAGACCCATTGGGAGCCTGGGTCAAGAAAACGGAAGTTCCTGTTCGCTACTGACGGTTTGACTCCGACCTGCGCACAGAAAGGGGAGCCATCCAGGTTCCCTTTTTCGATTGGTTCTCCATCTTCCCACCCCCCACAATGCTTTCAATCCAAACAAAATCTGTCAACCTAGCCTCCCCGCCACAGCCGAATCAGACCACCCCGCCCCTGCGGGGCACCCCTCCGAAGGAGGGGAATGAGCTGCAAATCCGGCAATTCAGCCGAATTAAGGGGGACCGGGGGGCTCGAAACATGGAACCCGCAACGATCGCACTCCCATGGATAGGCAGGGGTCCGGGGACGAGCGGAATGGAACGGCCAAAAGGGCTGGCGATACCGATCGCGACCCTGATGATCCAGCCACGAGAGCACCCGGTCATTCACACCACAACCTGGCAACCTGTGGCATGGCCGTTCCAGGGCGAGTCCCCGGCGGCCGGATCCCCAAGGGGCGCCGGAGCCCCTTGGGCCGCGGGACACGGGGCGCGGCCGCCCCGTGAAAACGGCACCCGGGCCGCCCCGGTAAAAAGCCCAACGCAGTTGAAAGCAAGCCCGGCGCAGCCGAATCACCCAGGAATCGTCAGATTCCGGCGCCCGGCTCCTGCACATCCGCAAACAACCCCCGCGCCTCCAGCAAGGCCACCACGCGCTCCACGGATTCCGTCACCGAGATCTCGTGTGCCGCAAGCTCCAAAGCTGGAGAAACCGGTGGCTCCCAAGGCGCGCTGATCCCTGTGAATTCGCGGATCTCGCCCGAACGAGCCCTCGCGTAAAGCCCCTTGGGGTCGCGCGATTCGCAAGCGGCCAACGGCGTGGACACGTGGACTTCCGCGAAATCGCGATCGCCAATGACCTCGCGGACCATGTCGCGATCGGCTGCGGTGGGGGAGATGAACGTGGCCAGCACCAGAAAGCCCGCATCCACCAGGATCTTGGCGGTCTCGGCGGCGCGGCGCAGGTTCTCGCTGCGGGCGGCCGGGGTGAAGTCCAGATCCTTGTTCAGGCCATGACGCAAATTGTCGCCGTCCAGCAGATACACCTGGCGGTGATCGTGGAACAGGCGCTTTTCCAGGGCCTTGGCGATGGTGCTCTTGCCGCTGCCGGAAAGACCCGTGAACCACACCACGCCGCCGCGGTGCCCGTTGCGGACCTCGCGGGAGACGCGCGACACTTCCGACTCCGACCACACCACGTCCGTGCTGGACTGGGGTTGGTCGGCGGCCACCATGCCGGCGGCCACGGTGGCGTTGGTTTCCGGGTCGATCAGGATGAACGCGCCCGTGCGGCGAAACTCCAGGTACGGATCCAGCAAGATGGGATGGGCAGCGGAAATGCGCACCCGGCCGATATCGTTGAGTCCCAGGTTGGCCGCCGGGATCTCCGATAGGGTCTTGATCTCGGTGCGGTGCAGCACGCGTGTGATGCGAGCGCGCACGGTGCGCGAGCCCTGCTTCAGAAAGTAGGGGCGCGTGAGGGCCAAGGGGCGCTCGTCCATCCACACCACCTGGGCGTCCAGGTCGCGTCCGATCTTGGGACCCGCACCGGCCTTCACGATCACGTCGCCGCGCGAAACGTCCACCTCGCGGTCCAGCGTGATGGTCAGCGACTTGGGGAAGCTCGCGGTGGGAAGTTCGCGATCGAAGAAGTGCAGTTGCTTGACGATCGCGCGCTTGCCGGAGGGAAGCACCTCGATCTCGTCGCCGGGCTTCACGGAACCCGAGGCGATCTGGCCCGCGAAGCCGCGGAAGGTCAGATCCGGACGGATCACGTACTGGACCGGAAACCGGAATTTGTCAAACGAGAGCTCCTTGGGGATGTCCACCGTCTCCAGGTGCTCGATCAGGGTGGGCCCCTGGTACCAGGGAGTGTTCTCGGAGCGTCCCACCACGTTGTCGCCCAACAGGGCGGACAAGGGGATGAACTCGATGTTGGACAGTCCCAACTTGGCGGCCAGGTCCAGGAAATCCTGACGGATCTTGTCGAAGACGTCCTTGGACCAATCCACCAAGTCCATCTTGTTGACGGCCACGCACACGCGGGGGATGCCCAACATGGCGGAAATGGCGCTGTGGCGACGGCTCTGCTCCAGCACGCCCTTGCGGGCATCGATCAACACGATGGCCAAGTCCGCGGTGCTCGCGCCCGTGGCCATGTTGCGGGTGTACTGCTCGTGTCCGGGAGTGTCGGCGATGATGAACTTGCGCTTGGGCGTGGCGAAGTAGCGGTAGGCCACGTCGATGGTGATGCCCTGTTCGCGCTCGGCGCGCAGGCCGTCGGTCAGCAGGGACAGATCGATGCCGGTGGCCAAGCGCTGCTTGGAGGCGTTCTGCACGGCTTCCAGCTGGTCTTCGAAGATGCCCTTGGAATCGTACAGCAAGCGACCGATCAGGGTGGATTTGCCATCGTCCACAGACCCTGCGGTGGAAAAGCGTAGGAGGTCCATTAGAAATATCCTTCCTTCTTGCGGTCTTCCATGGCCGCTTCCGAAGCCTTGTCGTCCACGCGCGAGCCTCGCTCGGTCACGCGGCTGGAGGCGGTTTCCGCCACGATGTCCCATGCGTTGGCGCATGGGCTTTCCACGCATCCCGTGCAGGTCATGTCGCCCACGGTACGGAAGCGCACCACGCGTTTTTCCACCTTCTCGCCGGGCTTGGGCTCCAACAGATGCGAAATGGGGATCCACTGGCCCCGCCAGACCACTTCGCGTTCGTGCGCGTAGTAGATGCTGGGGATCTCCAGGTTCTCCTTGGCCAGGTACATCCAGATGTCAAGTTCTGTCCAGTTGGAGATCGGAAAGGCCCGGATGTGCTCGCCCAGGTGCACGCGGGCGTTGTAGAGGTTCCACAGCTCCGGACGCTGGTTTTTCGGATCCCATTGTCCATGGGTATCGCGAAAGGAAAGGATGCGCTCCTTGGCGCGGGCCTTTTCTTCGTCCCGCCGGGCGCCACCGAAGAGAGCGTCGAATTTGAATTCCGCGATGGCCCCCAGCAGCACCGGGATCTGCATGCGGTTGCGGGAATCGTTCTCGCCGGCCTTCTCGGAGATGCGACCGTCGTCGATCCAATCCTGCACGCTGCGCACGATCAGCCGCTCGCCCAACTGGGCCGCGCGGCGGTCGCGGAAATCGATCACCTCGGGGAAGTTGTGGCCGGTGTCCACATGCACCAGGGGAAAGGGAAACTTGCCGGGGCGGAAGGCTTTCTCCGCCAGGCGCAACATCACGATGCTGTCCTTGCCGCCGGAGAACAAAAATGCGGGACGCTCGAACTCTCCCGCGACCTCGCGGAAGATATGGATGCTCTCGGCCTCCAACGCTTCGAGGTGTTCGAGGTGGTCGTCGAGCGATTCGATGATGGGCTTGGTCGTCATTTCGGTCTCGGTTGGATGGAAAAACGGTTCGTGTCCGTTCGCCAGCCGGGAACGCCTCCCGACCATACCTGGCGAATGGGCAACTTAGTTGCTCGAGCGCTCAGAGGCTGTTGTGGATGCCGCACTCGGTCTTGCCGCGGCCCTTCCAGCGGCCGGAGCGTTCGCCTTCGGCGGCGTCCGCCTTCTCGGTGAGAGGCCGATCCCCGATGGAAGGGTAGCCCTGGTCGTGCAAGGGGTTGTAGGGGATCCCTTTGGACAAAATATGTCCCCACACTTCCTTTCGGGTCCAGGTCGCCAAGGGGTTCACCTTGATCCGGTCGCCGGAGGCTTCCAAAATGGGCAGATCCGTGCGGTCCCCGCCCTGGTCCCGGCGGCGACCGGAAATCCAGGCCTGGGCCCCGGTTTCCCGCATGGCCCGGCGCATGGGCTCCACCTTGGTGATTTCCTGATACGCATCCAGGTCGCGATCCCAAAGGTCCGGGCCGTGGGTGAAGATGAAGTCGGATTCTGTCTGCAGTCCGGCCGGCTTGAACACTCGCAGATCCAGATCGTAGCGGGCCCGCAGCGTCTCGGCCAAGTCCAAGGTTTCCTGGAACTGGAACAGCGTATCCACGAAGATCACGGGTGGACGCAAACCCAGATCATGCAGAAAATCCAGGATCACGATCCCGCTTGGCTGCCAAGCGGTGGTTAACACCACGTTCTGGAGGTTTTCGAAAGTCCACTTCAAGATTTCCCGAGGATGCAGGCCCTCGAGCTTTTGGCTCTGTTCGGTCAAGTCCATGATGTGCCTCAGTGGCTCAGATCTGGTATTCCAAGGAATCCGGGCGGCGACTGGTGGTGTCGGCCAACAGGTCCGCTAGGCTGGTTTTGGTGAGAATCTCCTCGACCGCCAGGGTACATCGATCCAACAGCGCGTAGATCGCTTCCTCGTCCGGCTTCCCAAAGGACGTGCGCTTTTGGGCATCTCCTTCCAACTGGCGGAGAAGGTCGGAAAGCGTGATCTGCTCGGCAGGGACGGCCAGAACATATCCGCCTTCCTTGCCACGCTGGCCGTGGATCCAGCCGGCGCCCTTCAAAACAATGGCGATCTGTTCCAAGAATTTGAAAGGAAGGTTGTAGGTTTCCGCAATCTCCCGCAATTGGATGGGGGATCGAGACGATTTTGCTCGCTCGGCCAGGGCCAGCAGAATCTGCATGGCGTAGATCGTTTTGGTGGTCACCTTCATCGTGAGAACAATATAATCCTATACAGCATACAGGAACAATAGGGAAATGCGAGAATTGCTCCTTTTGTGGCTTGGCGCTCTACTGGGAGGCCAAGCACCGGACAGCTCCAGGGTGCCCCGCGAGGTGGAGTTGGTGGGGCTGCAGGTCACGCGGCCCCATGTGGTGGTGCCCTACTTGACCGCCAAAGCCGGTGAGCCCTGTCCGCAAGAGTGCGTCCAGTCCGATCTGGACAGAATGGATCGCTTGGGGATCTTCGCCTCCATCGAAAGCGCATGGCGTGGGGATACCCTCGTCTACACGGTCAACGAGCTGCCCTGGATCCTCCCGGTGCCCAATGGACGCATTTCGGACGAAGAGGGAGTTTCGCTGGGTGCGGGTTTCAAGGCGCCCAACCTGTTGGGCCGGGCGATCGCGGCGGAGCTGTTGTTCTTGGCCGGGAGCTCGTTGGAATTCCAGGCGAGCTTCCAAGCCTCCCGTATCGGCACCCTTCCCCTGGGGTGGGAAACGATGGCGGGGCGCACGGAACGGATGGACGAGGGCCGGGGTTACCAGGAGGTTTCCCACCAGGGGTTCGCGCGGTTGTGGGGCCCCACGGACGGCGCTTGGCAGCTTTTGGGCGAGATGCGACTGGTCGAGGTGGAATCCGATCGCGACGGAATCTGTCTCTCCAGGGATCGCATGGACGTGATTCCCTCGATTCGCGCCGGGATCCTGCGCGACACCCGCGACCGCCGTTCCCTCACCTCGAGGGGATGGTACACCGAGTGGTCTGTGGAAAAGGCCGGGCGCCCCCTCCACGGGCCCGTGGACGCCTGGCAATTCCTTTCCGACAATCGGATGTGGATTCCTGTCGCTGGGCGCTTTTCCCTGCTGGCCTCCAATCTGCTGGAACACCAGGTCGGAAAGACCGGCGGATGGCGCACCTTCGTGGTCGGAGGCGTGAACTCCGCCCGTGGCTTGCCCGGGGCGTGGGCGGTGGCGCCCTCGGAGGATCTCGCCACCCTCGAGGCCCGGTGGACCTTGCTCCCGGTCAGGCCGGTGCGAGTGGTCGGACAAAATCTGTATGGTGGCCTCCAGGCGGCGGGCGGAGTCGATTTCGCCACCGTATGGGGCGCATCCCCCCTGGCCGGCGAGTACGGCTTGTTCGCGGGACTGGACGGGATCGTTCCCTTCGTGGAACGCGTTCGCACCCATCTGACATGGAGCCCGGCGAGTGGTGCCGGGTTCGCCTTCGCGTTCGGTTTGTTCGAAAAGACCCAGGCCCAGAGGTTCCGGGTCCGATAAGGAGTGTTCTAGCATGCGTCCATCGCCGCTTTCCCCTCTTTGCGCCCTCGCGTCCCTCTGCCTCTTGGCTTCCTGCAAGACCCCGGATGCCACCTGCACCCCCCATCCGATGACGGATTCTGTCGGACGTTCGGCCGAGGACGACCGGTTGGAGGTCCAGTGGCTGCGGATTTCCGGCAAGCTCGATTCCGCCCAGGCGGATTCGCTCGTGCGAGCGCGTGTGGAGCGCTCCGCCCATAGCCTGGATTCCTCCGTCGCGCGCTACCGCGATTCCCTGCGAACCGCAGATGAGGCGATCGAGTCCATGTCCGGTTGCATCGATTGGAACGCGACCCTGCGCGGTGAACAGGTGGATCGCCAAGGCTTGATCACCGCCTGGGTGCGCACCTTCGCCGATTCCAATGCCGTGGCGGTGGAGTGGAGTTGGGCCGACACGGCGAAGGATTCCTCACGCCTGCGGGTGCTCTACCAAATTCCGGGGGCCAACGGCGGAACCTTGGATTCCACCAGTCTGCGCATCGGATCGCGACGCATTCTCCATTAAGCTCTCAGCCGTCGAGGAATGGCGCGAATTCGCCCTTTCCCACACGGCATTCGGGGCACTTCCAGTCCGATGGATACTGCTCGAACGGGGTATGGGGAGCGATGCCACAAGTCGGATCTCCCAAAGCCTCGCCGAGGATCCATCCGCAGATCATGCAGATCCATTTTCGGTGACCGGGTTCACCAGGATGCGATGGCGGATCGGATGGCAGGTTGAACACGTCGGGAAACTACCATTTGTGGCGTTTTCGGGGAAGGGTGTTCGCAGGTGAACCAAGAGAAGAATCGAGAAAAGTCCACGGCCGCCGCCATTTCCGTCGGCTCCAACGCGATTCTGGTGGTGGGAAAGATGGTGGCGGGAATCGCCATCGGGTCGGTTTCTGTCATCTCCGAGGCCATCCACAGCGCGGTGGATCTGTTGGCCGCGATCATCGCCTGGTTTGCCGTGCGCGCTTCCGGACAGCCGGCCGACAAAGAACACCCCTACGGCCATGGCAAATACGAGAACCTGTCCGGTGCGGTGGAAGGGGCGCTGATCTTTGTCGCGGCCATCTGGATCATCTACGAGGCGGTTCACAAGCTGCGCGTGGGCGGCGGTGTGGAGGCGCCGGGATGGGGCATGTTGATCATGGCCATTTCCGCGACCGCCAACCTGATCGTTTCCACCAACCTCATGCGCGTGGGGAAAAAGCATGATTCCCTGGCTCTGATCGCCGACGCCATGCACCTGCGCACCGATGTCTGGACGTCGGTGGGCGTGTTTGCGGGCCTCGTGATCATCTGGATCGGAAAAATCGTTTTCCCCTCGGTGAATCTTTCGTGGGTGGATCCCGTCTGCGCCATCGCCGTGGCGTTGCTGATCATCCACGCCGCCTGGGAGCTCACCACCAACGCCACCCGCGGCCTTCTGGACGAGGCGCTCCCGGAAGAAGAAATCGCCTTCATCCACAAAGCAGCCCTGGACCGCGGCGACATCCGCAGCCTGCACGACCTCAAGACCCGCAAAGCCGGTCCGGGCGGATCATCGATGCGCATGTGGCCGTGGATTGGGACCTCTCCGTGCTGGAAGGTCACAACCGGGGCAAGAGCTTCAAACGAAGGCTTTTGGATAATTGGGAACACTGCACGATCAATATCCACGTGGACGCCTGTGACGGCGCCTGCGGTGCGCCTTGCAAATCGGGCTGCCTGCTTCCCCCGGAGGAGCAAGTCGCCCGGCACGTGCAGTGGAAGGAAAACCGCAAAGCGGACTGATCCTCCCCTTTATCCTCCCAGCAGGACGGCCAACTCCGACTCCTCCAGGACCCGCACGCCCAGGGTCTTCGCCTTTTCCAGCTTGGAGCCGGCTTCGGAGCCTGCCAGCAGCGCGGTGGTCTTCTTGCTGACGGAATCCGTCACCTTTGCGCCGGCCTCCTCCAGCATAGCCTTGAACACCTCGCGCGGCTTGGAGAGCGTTCCCGTGATGACCACCACCCATCCAGACAGCGGACCTTCGGTGGGGCGGCGTTGTTCGGTGGCGGGGGAGATCCCGATTTCGGAAAGCTTGGTCAGGAGCATCGCTCCGCGAGGGGCCCGGAAAAACTCCAACAGGCTCCGTGCCACCGAAGGCCCGACCTCCGATGGAACCTGGGAAAGCTCGCGGTCCAGCGTCTGGATCTGCTCTTTCAACTGGGCCTGCTCCGCCTTTCCGGCCGCCTTGGCCACGTCGTCGCGCAGTTTATTTTCTTCCGTGCGGGCGCCCAGCGCCTTGCGCCGCGCTTCCAGATCCGCGCGTTCCACGATTTTTGTCAGCAAGGGGGACACGGCCAATTCCTCGAAGCTCTCGTGGCAGGTGGCGAGCGCCTTGGACACGGAATCTCCCACTTCATGGATTCCCAAGGAGTAGATCCATCGGGAAAACGGCGCCGTGCGGGCCTTGCGCGCGGCTTCCAACAAGCGCGTGGCATTTTTCTCTCCGAAGGTGCGGGGCTCGGTTTCGGTGCCCAGGTTGAGTTGACCCAACGTGGCCAGCTCCAGCGAGAAAACGTCCGTGACTTCGCGCACCAAGCCCTTGCGCACCAGGGCGGAGGCTACGATCGCGCCCATTTCCTCGATGTCCAGGGCCTTGCGGCAGCCGAAATGCTCAAGGCGTCCTTCCACCTGCGGGGGACAGGAATCGGCATTGATGCAGGCCCAGAGTTCGATCTCCCGGCCGTGTTCGTCCTGGCCGCGGCCACGGTTTTCGATGGCGCTGCCGCATTCCGGGCACGCGATGGGAAAGGCGAAGGGAGCAAGGCCCGCAGGTCGCATGGAAAGATCCACACCCACCACCTGGGGGATGATGTCGCCGGCCTTCTGCACCAGCACGGTGTCTCCAACCCGGGCGTCGAGCTTTTCCAGGTGGGTGCGGTTGTGCAGGCTGGCGCGCGACACGGTGGTGCCGGCCAATTGCACGGGGATCAGTTCCGCGACGGGAGTCAGTGCGCCGGTGCGCCCCACCTGGATGGAGATGTCGCGCAACCGCGTGGGTTTGCGCTCCGGCGGGAACTTGTAGGCGATGCCCCAGCGCGGGTGGTGCTCGGTGGAGCCGAGTTCCGCGTGCAGGGAAGTGTCGTCCAGTTTCACCACCATGCCATCGATCTCGTGGTCCAGCCCCTCGCGGCGCTCCAAGAAGGTGCGGCACCGTTCGTAGGCCGCACCGATGCCCTTGAGGGTCGCCAGATCAGGATGGATCTGGAACCCCAGAGCCGAGAGCCATTTCAGGCGAGCGGCTTGGGAGGCGGGCAATTCCATCTGGTGCTCGCCGGAAGGAATGAAATACAGGAAAGACCGGATCCCGGTGCCCGCCAGGCTCGATGCATCATTCAGCTTCATGAGCCCGGCACAGGCGTTGCGCGGATTGGCCAGTTCCTTTTCGCCGGAGGCGGACAATTTTTGGTTCAGTTCGCGAAACGCCTCCAGAGGCAGATACAGTTCGCCGCGCACCTCGAACCGACGTGTTTCCGAGACTTGCGCCGGTGCCGCGCCCGAGGCCACCACCTGGGCGGTGACCACGTCGCCGCGCGTGCCATCGCCGCGCGTGACCGCCCGGACCAGGCGGCCATTCTCGTACACCAGCGATACCGACATGCCATCGATCTTGGGCTCCACCACCAGGTCCAGATCGTCGGCGGCCACCGAGATCGATTCGGAAATCCTCTCGGCCCAGGCGCGCAGGCGCCCCCAAGCGGAACCGTTTTCCCAACCGGGCTCCGCTTGCACCAACGCCACCGCTTCGTCGATTCCCGAAGGCGGCAAGAACTCGGGCCGGGTGGCGGCCTTCTCCAGCGAGAGCATCTTCTGCGCGTGGACCACGGTTTCAAAGCCCGTGACGTGGTCGTCGCCCACCGAGCGGGTATAGCGCTGGGCTTCGGGAATGCCTGCCGCATCGCACAGGCGGTCGTATTCGGCCCGCAGAAGGTCATATTCTGCGTCTGTGGCCTGAGGCGCGGCGTCGCGGTAGTAGGCGATATCCAGAGCCTCTAGCCGGGCGGCGAGCTCATGGAGGCGGGAGGCGGCGGAGTTGGTCAGCTGGAGTTCTGGCATGGCTCCCAAAATAACCCCGTTGAGAGGGGTCAGTTTGTGGGCTTCAATGCGCCGAAACGGTTTTGTGGGAGGGGAGCCAACGTTCGAGGATTCCCACCAGCGCTTTCGGATCGATCGGCTTGGAGAGGAAATCGCTCATTCCCGCTTCCAGACATTTCTCGCGGTCTTGGCCACCGGCATGCGCGGTGAGCGCAACCACGCATGCATCTTGGTTCGGCCCCGGCGTCAAGCGCAATTTCTGGACCACATGGTAGCCGTCCAGCAGGGGCATCTGGATGTCCAACAAGACCATGTCGTAAGCCTTCGTGCCCAAGGACTCGAGCGCCATCTGTCCGTCCCGGACGACATCAGGGACAATGTCGAATTTGCCCAGAATCCCCTTGGCGACCATTTGGTTGACCGCGTTGTCCTCGGCCAGCAGGACTTTCGCGTGCGGGTAGCGATCGCTTTTCCAGGGCGACGCCGAGGCGGCCAATCCCCTGGGCGTTTTCGATTCCAGATACGGAATCTCGAAACGGAACTCGGAGCCGTGACCTTCTTTGCTCGTGACCGAGATGCTTCCACCCATCAAGGAGACCAGTTGCTTGGAAATGGCCAACCCCAGTCCGGTCCCCCCGTAGGAACGGGTGATGGAGGCATCCAGTTGCGAAAACACCTGAAACAGCTGCGGGATCTTGTCTGGTGGGATCCCGATTCCCGTGTCCCAAACCTTGAATTCCAGCATCGGCGCCTCCGCCAAGCGCCTGCGCAGCCCAACCTCGACATGAGCCCCCCCTGCGGAGGTGAATTTCAGGGCATTGCCCACGAGGTTGGTCAGGATTTGTCTGAGTCGTCCCGCGTCGCCCCAGATGCGATCGGAAACGTCCGGGTGGATCTCGAGTTGGAACGTGAGCGATCGGGCCCGGGCTCGAAGCTTGAATTCCTGCGCAAAGGCCTCCAGCAAGGTGTGCAGGCTGAAATCGACCGGATCCAGCGAGAATTTGCCGGCTTCGATCTTGGAAATGTCCAGGATGTCGTTGACGATTTCCATCAGCGAGTCCGCGCTGGCACGCACCAACGTCGCGTATTCCCGTTGGGTCGCGGACAGGTCCGTGTCCAGGATCAGGTCCGTCATTCCGACCACACCGTTCATGGGCGTGCGGATTTCGTGGCTCATGTTGGCCAGAAATTGGCTCTTCGCCCGATTGGCTTTTTCCGCATCCCTGGCCAGTTCCTCGGCGCGCCTGTGGAATTGTTCAAGTTCCTGGAGGCTCCGTTGGAGAGACTCCTCCGCTTGTTTGCGCTCGGTGATGTCGGTGTGCGTTCCCATCACCATCAAAGGGCGGCCATCCTCGGATCTGGAAACCAGCTTTCCCCGATCATGGATCCAGATCCACTGGCCGTTCTTGTGGCGCATGCGAAGTTCGGTGTCGTAGAAAGGAGCGCTTCCTTCGAAATGCCGCTGGAGCAGGTCCCAAGCGACGCGTAGATCCTCCGGATGGGTCCAATTCGACCACGTCTCGATGTTGATCGGCCCCAATTCTTCCAGCGTGCGTCCGATGATCTGCGCCCAACGTTCGTTGCAAGTGACCTCACCGGTTTGCACGTTCCATTCCCAAGTTCCCGCCCGAGTGGCCTCCAGGATGGTCAGCAAACGTTCGCGCTCCAAGTCGACAGCCAAACTCCGCTCCCGCAAGGAGGTGATGTCCGTGAACGTGGTGGCCACACCGATGAGTTCCAGGCCGGACGGGTCCTTCAATGGCTGGGAATCGATGGAAATCCAGGTCCGGCGGTGCTTGAGAGGATCGTCCACCCCCATGACCACCCCTTGGTAGGAGCTTCCGGTTTCCAGCGTGCGCATGGCGGGCATCTGCGCACTGGGAAAGTCGGATCCATCTTCGTGGACCGAGCGCCAGCGGGAGTCAGCCAGGGCCCGGCCGGTCAGTTGGTCCCGGCTCAAGCCGAGGATCCGCTCGGCAGCCGGATTGCACGAGACGATCGTTCCAGCCTTGTCCAGGACGGTCACTCCGACGGACAGGGATTCCGCCAAGGCTTGATGGAGATCGCCTGGCCCGATGGAGGCGCAATCGAAGGGTTCGGACATGGAAGTGGACATTGCGGGCGATGGTACCATTCTTGTCGGTTTCCAGCTCCTTGGATGTCTTTTCCAGAGTCGGGCCGCAGATTGGCTAAATTGGCAGTCCTTATGACCATGGACAGCAAGTACTCGCCGATCGACGTCGAAAAGAAGTGGGAAGCCCTCCATCGCGGGAATGGCTCCTTCCATCCCAAAGGCGAAGGGCAACCCTTCACGGTGGTGATCCCACCGCCCAATGTCACGGGCGCCTTGCACATGGGCCATGCCTTGAACCACACCATCCAGGATGTGCTGGTGCGCTTCGAGCGCCTGCGCGGGCGCCGCGCCCTGTGGCAGCCGGGCACCGACCACGCGGGCATCGCCACCCAGAACGTGGTGGAACGAGCCTTGGCCAAGGAAGGCAAAAAACGTCGCGAGATGGGCCGCGAAGCCTTTTTGGAGCAGGTCTGGGCCTGGAAGAACCAGTACGAAGCCCGCATCGTGAGCCAAGTCCAGCGCATGGGCAATTCCTGCGACTGGGACCGTCTGCGCTTCACGATGGATGAGGGATTGTCCCGCGCCGTGCGTGCGGCCTTCGTGCATCTGTATGAAAAGGGCCTGATCTATCGCGGCAAATACATTGTCAACTGGTGCCCCAAGGACCGCACGGCGCTTTCCGACGACGAAGTGGAAACCAAGGACGGCGGCGAGCCCGGCCACCTCTGGCACCTGCGCTACCCGCTGGCCGACGGCACCTTCCTGACCGTGGCCACCACCCGTCCGGAAACCATGCTGGGCGACACCGCCGTGGCGGTCAACCCCAAGGACGAGCGCTACACCCACCTGGTGGGCAAAAAGATCAAGCTGCCCCTCACCGATCGCGAGATCCCGGTGATCGCCGACGATTTCGTGGAAATGGACTTTGGCACCGGCTGCGTGAAGGTCACCCCGGCCCACGACCTCAACGATTTCGGCGTGTTCCAGCGCCATCCGCACATCGGATGTATCGATGTGATGAACGACGACGCGAGCTTCAACGACCAGGTGCCCCAACGTTTCCGCGGCTTGGACCGGTTCGAGGTGCGAAAGCGCGTGGTGGCGGAATTCGAAGAGCTGGGCCTGCTGGAAAAGATCGAAGACCGCATGACGCCGATCGGTCGCAGCTACCGTTCCGGCGAGCCCATCGAGTACCGCCTCAGCGATCAATGGTTCGTGGACATGAAGCCCCTGGCGGAAAAGGCCTTGGCCTCCACCCGCGAAGGTCGTGTGAAGTTCGTGCCGGATCGCTGGAACGACTACTACTGCAAGTGGCTGGAGAACGTGCGCCCCTGGTGCATCAGCCGCCAGCTCTGGTGGGGACACCGCATTCCGGTGTGGTATGACGAAGACGGCGTGCCCGTGGCGGCCTTGGAAGAACCCAAGGTCCACCCAAAGACGGGGAAGAAAATTGTCCGGCAGGACGACGACGTCCTGGATACCTGGTTCAGCTCCGGTCTGTGGCCGTTTTCCACGCTGGGTTGGCCGGGCGAAGCCGCCAAGGCCGGAATGCCGGTGGACAGCTGGATCCAGCCGGATGTGAAGGGTCATTTCCCCACGGACGTACTGGTGACCGATCGCGGCATCATCTTCTTCTGGGTCGCCCGCATGGTCATGATGGCCAACGAGCTCACCGGCATGGACCCGTTCCACACCGTGTACATCCACGGCACCATCCTGGACGACAAGGGACGGAAAATGTCCAAGTCGCTGGGCAACGGCATCGATCCTCTGGAGATGGCCGACCAGTACGGCGCCGACGCGGTGCGGTTCTCGCTTCTGATCCTGTCCAGCGAAGGGCAGGACATCAAGCTCAGCCCCACCAAGTTTGAGATGGGCCGCAACTTCGCCAACAAGCTCTGGAACGCCACCCGGTTCGTGCTGCCGCACCTGGAAGGCGCCGACGACTCCGTGGAAGCCTCCGATCCGGCCGACCGCTGGATCCGCTCGCGCCTGGCCACCGTGACAAAAAACGTCACGAAGTCGCTGGAAGCCTGCAAGTTCGCCGAAGCCGCCATGGAGCTCTACCACTTCGCGTGGGGCGATTTCTGCAGCTGGTACCTGGAGCTTCGGAAAAACGAGATCCACGGCGAGGATTCTCCCGCCAAGCGCTCGGCCGTGGCGTCTTGCCGCATGGTGCTGGACAACCTCACCCGCCTGTTGCAGCCCTTCATGCCCGCTTTGTCGGAAGAATTGCGCGAGCACCTGGGCCTGGGGCAAGCCATCCTCTCCAGCTGGCCGGTCTTCGCCGATGCGGCCGTGGACGAATCGGCGGAACGTTCGTTCGCGCGGCTGATCGCGGCGGTGGAAGGTGTGCGTTCCCTGCGTGGCCGTTACCAGATCGCCCCCAGCCGGATTCTGTCCGTGAGCGTGCGCTGCGACGACGCAGGCGTGCTTTCCGACCTGGAAGGCAACCGTGCCGCGCTTTCGCGATTGGCTGGCTCCGAGGTGACCTTGCAAGTGGGTGGCGAAAAGCCGGCCTTTTCCGGAACCGAGATCATCAAAGGCATGCAGGTGCACGTGGCGCTGGAAGGCATCCTGGACAAAACGGTGGAAGTCGCGCGCCTTTCCAAGGAGCTGGCCGAAGCGGAGAAGTTCGCCGTGGCGATCAGCGGAAAGCTTTCCAACGAGTCCTTCGTGTCCCGCGCCAAGCCCGAGGTGGTGGAAGCCGAACGCGAAAAGCTCGCCAACCAGGAGCACCGCGCCAAGCTGATCCGCGAAACGTTGGCGGATCTGGCCAGCTAAGCAGGGTAGCGGGCTACGGGAGCATGCGCTCCCGCAAGCTCGTTCCACCGATGGGCATCGGGCTGAAGCCCTCGCTTCCCAACCTCCGCCTGCGTTGGCAGGCGTCGGGGGAGGAAGCATAGAGGAGGCGAGTCGTCCGGCAAGGGGAGTATGCGCTCCCGCTAGCTAAAGCTGATTCGAGCGAGGGAGATGCAGACGACCCGCTACCGGACGGGAGCCGATGGGAGGCGTCCGCGCCGGGACGTCGACCGGAGGCGAGTCGTCCGTCAAGGGGAGTATGCGCTCCCGCTAGCTAAAGCTGATTCGAGCGAGGGAGATGCAGACGACCCGCTACCGGACGGGAGCCGATGGGAGGCGTCCGCGCCGGGACGTCGACCGGAGGCGAGTCGTCCGGTTAGGGGAGTATGCGCTCCCGCAAGCTAGAGCTGATTCGAGCGAGGGAGATGCAGACGACCCGCTACCGGACGGGAGCCGATGGGAGGCGTCCGCGCCGGGACGTCGACAGGAGGCGAGTCGTCCGGTAAGGGGAGTATGCGCTCCCGCAAGCTAGAGCTGATTCGAGCGAGGGAGATGCAGACGACCCGCTACCGGACGGGAGCCGATGGGATGCGTCCGCGCCGGGACGTCGACCGGAGGCGAGTCGTCCGGTAAGGGGAGTATGCGCTCCCGCAAGCTAGAGCTGATTCGAGCGAGGGAGATGCAGACGACCCGCTACCGGACGGGAGCCGATGGGAGGCGTCCGCGCCGGGACGTCGACCGGAGGCGAGTCGTCCGGCAAGGGGAGTATGCGCTCCCGCAAGCTAGAGCTGATTCGAGCGAGGGAGATGCAGACGACCCGCTACCGGACGGGAGCCGATGGGAGGCGTCCGCGCCGGGACGTCGACCGGAGGCGAGTCGTCCGGTAAGGGGAGTATGCGCTCCCGCAGCCGAATCAGTCTAATTCGACGTCGTAGCCTTCGCCCGCTTCGGCAATCGCCGCGAAAATGGCCGCCACGCCGGTTTTTGTCGGGTCGTACGTCAGGCGGATCTTGTTGGGAAGGACATCGTACGCCTCGATCCCGGGCAGGACTTCCATCACTCCCCGCAGGAGCCTGACGTCGTCCTTGCCTTCCATTCCCCCGATCCTGAGATCCATGCGTTGCATCGAATTCGTCCTCTTTGGTGTTTATCCAAAGGTAACCCGCCAAACGAAAAAGCCCTGTCCTGGAGGGCTTCCGGAACAGGGCTCGAGTCCTTGGCGGACGAAAAACGGTTTACGCGTCCTTGTTGTAGACGGCGCTGCCGAATCCCAGCATGGGGTAGAAGATGGGGCTTGCCAGGAACAGTCCGATGCCGAACGCATCGCTCTTGCCGAACTTCTTGGCGATACCCATGGAAACCATGAAGGCCGCGTAGATGTTCAGCAAGGGGATGAGCGCGTACCACCAGGGCATGCCGGTTCCGGAGATCTCGAACATGACGATGATGTTGTAGAAGGGCACGAGCGCGGCCCAACCGGGCTTTCCTGCCTTCTCGAAGACCTTCCACATGCCGGCGATCATCGCGAGCATGACAAGCAGGTAGAAAGCCATGAAAACCAGTCCGATGATCCCGGCAGCGGCGCCTCCGCCTTGGGCCATCGCCATGCTGGCTTGGCTGGCCTGCATGATGGAATCCTGCGTGTACTGGGCGGCCTTCATGGCCGCATCGATCTGGGCTTGGGCGTCCAACTGGGCGCTCTGGGCCGCCTGGTTTGCCTGCGCGATCGCTTGATTGGCCTGGGACATGGTGTCCGCCACGGCGGTTCCGACCGCTTGGGTGGCCTGGGTGGCGGTGGTAGTCACTGTTTGCGCGACCTGGGCGCCGGCGGCACTGGCGTTGGAAACGGGTTCGGCCATCCAGGGCTGCGGATCGACAGGAGGAGTTTCGTTCATGGTCGGGAACTTTCGAGTTGAATTCGTAGGAGGGAACTTCAAGGTTCGACCACCGAAAGATCGGCGAACGAATCAAGGATCTCAGCCGCAATTCTAGAAACTCCTCTCCGGTTCGCGAAGGATCCTCCAGTGGTCGAGCGCTCGGAGGGAGTACACTTGCAACCACAGTGAAATCCCAGGAGTACAGTCGATGATCCCAGTCAAGGTCCAAGAGCAGCTTTTGCAGGATGCACTCGTGGAGGCCTCGCTTTCCCGGGAGACCTTGCAGCAGAAGATGCTGGGGGGGATCGGGATCTCCGTCAAAGGATCTCTTTTCGCTCTCTTGCTGGCACAAGGAACAGCCCTGAAACTCCCACCGGAAGAACAGGAACATCTGCTGCGCATGCCCGGTGCGTTCCGGTATGAAATCGAGGGAGATCC
This sequence comes from Fibrobacterota bacterium, assembly GCA_016699655.1. GTDB lineage: Bacteria > Fibrobacterota > Fibrobacteria > UBA5070 > UBA5070 > UBA5070. The sequence continues at coordinate 4,345,811 of CP064986.1, read as the reverse complement.
CGCCCGATCCAATGTTTGGGTGATCCTGCCGGAATCCCTGCTGGACAAGACCCAGCATTACGCCTCATGGGTACGCAAGGCGTTCAAGTTCACCGAGCGCGTGGTTCCTCAGGGCCGCAGGTTGCCCCCGAAGCCTGGTCGCAAGGCCACGCACGGACGCGGACCTCGCTAGGGTCTACGCGGCTCCCAACCTGGAGCGCGCGGCTCGGAATAGGCGATCGCGGACCGCCAATCCAAGGCCTTCGCTTTGGGGCAGTAGAGCCAGGATCACACCCGTGCTCGTCCGATCCAAGCGACGCAACGTGGCGAACAGTTCAACGGCCATGGCAGGGCCTTGACCCAACACCACGGATTCCCGACAAGGCGCCTCAATCCCCGCCGCGGAGAGAATGGAACAGCGTCCCAGCAGGGCCTCGGCGCGGCGGATCAGATCTGCCTCCGATTCGAAGACTTCCACGCCCACGTTCGGGCTGTAGTGGCTTTCCAGCATCCCTGGTGCTTCCGTGGCGACCGGAGCCTTGAATCCGTCCCAAGGCAAGCTCTGCCCAAGCTCTTCTTCCAGCTCTTCCCGAGCCAATCCGCCTGGCCGCAGGAGCCGCGCCACCTTCGAGGTCAGGTCCACGATCGTGGATTCCAGGCCCACTCGGCAAGGTCCGCCATCCAGGATCAGATCCACCTTCGAGCCAAGCCCATCGAGCACATGTTGGGCGGTGGTGGGGGAGACATAGCCAAAGGGGTTGGCCGATGGCGCCGCGACGGGAAAATCCAGCCCGGTCAACAAGGCCAACGCCATGGGTTGGTCTGGAACCCGAACACCCACGCTATCCAAGCCGGAAGTGACCAGATCGGGGATGAGCGGGGTGCCATCGCGATGGATGCGTGGGAGAACCAAGGTGAGCGGACCGGGCCAGAAGCGTTGGGCGAGCCTTTGGGCGCGAAGGTCCATCCGAGCCCACTCTCCTGCCGCTTGTGCATCGCAGAAGTGTGTGATCAGCGGATCGAAGGTGGGGCGTCGCTTGGCATCGAAAATTTTCGCCACGGCCTCGGGCCGGTCGGCGCGAGCGCCGAGGCCGTAGACCGTCTCCGTGGGAAAGGCCACGAGGCGCCCCTCTCTCAGGAGGGATCTGGCGTGTTGGATCGGATCCATCGAGTCAGCAAATGTAGGACCCGCCAGCGAGGCGCGAATAGGTATCGTTTGGATCTCCATGGACACGCGCAACACACTGGATCTCCCCCCGGAAGGACTCGAGAGGGGTATCGAGCCCTTGGTCGAAACAGGAGAATCCTGTCCGGTGACCGGACGCCCTTTCCTCTCGGCGCCGAGCCTTCGCATCGATCGGGTACGGTTCCAAAGCCGGCTGCATCTGTTCGGGGAGTCCATCCTGTTCGATCGTGCGAAAGGTGTGGCCACGCTGGAGGATGTGGAGTCGTGCTTTTCCAACATCGATCGCCTCCTGAAAACGTTGCCGGGACAGATCGTGCTTGTCCAGGATTTCTCCGGGTTGGTCACCGCCGAAGGCCACGCCCGGCGTTGCTACGAGAATGCGCTGATCGCCCGGCAGGATCGTATTCTCGGGGTCGTCTTCGTGGGTTTGCGCCCGATGTTCCGCCTGTTCGTGCGCATGGGTCGACGGCTGCACAACATCCCCTTTCCGATGCTCAGCACGCCGGATTGGGAAGGGGCCCTGGAGTACGCGACTTCGCTTCTGGAAGGCAAGATCGATCCTCACTCCAGCATCGAGCAGGCGGAAGTCAAGCGACCGTACCGGATCCCGATTCCGGCGTTTCTGCTGCGCGGTTACGCGGAGGAGCTGCGGCATGTCGTTTCGGAAATGCCCTGGGACAGCGATCAGGAAACCGCCAACCCTCTGGCGCTGTCCCATCCATTCCACGATGTCGTGGATGCCTGGGTTTCGGTCAAGCGGGACCTCGATTGGCTGGATCGCCAAAGACGGGACCGCGAACGCGACCTGAGCGCCACGGCGCGCACCTTGGCCGAATCCGAAGGACGCTACAGGGCCGTTTTCGAGGCCTCCGGAACGGCGCTGATCCTCTACGGCGGCGACCACCTGATCCACATGGTCAACGGCGCCACCGAACGCATGGTGGGAATCGCCAGGGCGTCGGTGGAGGGACGTCGCAAGTGGACGGAATTTGTCCATCCGGAGGATCTCGGCGTCCTCCAGGAGCGCCACCGCTTGCGCCAGGAGGATCCTTCGAAGGACCAGGGCCGCGTCGAATGCCGGGTATTCGACACCACGGGCCGGGAGCACTGGGTGGACGTCACCGTGGAGGCCATCCTGGGAACGGACCTGCGGGTGGCGTCGCTTGCCGATCGCACCGAGTTCCGCGAAGCCCTCCAGGCCTTGCAGCAGAGCGAGAGCCGATTCAGACAAATTCTGGAAACCTCGCAGGAAGGCATCTGGACCTCCGACATCGCCGGACGCACCACCTTCGCCAACGAGCGCATGGCCGAACTGATCGGGGCGAGCGGCCACGATCTGGAATCCCGGTCCTTCCTGGAAATCCTTCCCGCCGCCGCGGAGAAACGCCTGGAAGTCCTGCAGACCCTCCTGGAAGGCCATTCCGTGGTGTTCGAGGGCAGGCTTCCTCGCGCCGATGGAAAGATCGCCTGGGCCATCGTTTCGGCCAGCCCCATTCGATCCGAATCCGGGGCCACCACGGGATTTTTCGCGATGTGCACCGACATCACGCGTCGACACGAAGCGGAATCGGCCTTGCGCGAACTGGCTCGCGACCTGGAAGACCGGGTCCGGGAGCGGACCGCCGAACTCGAGGAAGCCAATGCGGAGTTGGGGCGCGCCTTGCGGGCGCGCGAAGATTTCCTCGCCTCCATGAGCCACGAGTTGCGCACGCCGTTGGCGGTCGTCCTGGGAGTGTTGGAAACGCTGCGCGAAGGCAAGGATCCGGAGCGAACCGCCCATCTGCTGGATGTCGCCGAGCGAAACGGCAGACAACTTCTGGCCCTGATCGAAGATGTCCTGGATTTCGCGCGTGGCCGCGCCGGTGCGCTGTCCGTGGACCCCAAGACGGTCGACCCCGGCGAAATGGTCCAGGGGGTGGCGCAATCCTTGGAATTGCAGGCGCTGAAAAACGGCTCGCGCATCGTCAACCACATGGGAAGCGATCTTCCGGCGATGCTCGCCGACCCGCTTCGCCTGAGACAGATTCTGACCAATCTCCTGGTCAACGCGATCCGTCATGGTGGCAAGGGCGTGGTGGAGATCCGTGCGTTGGTCGAGGGGCCCATGTTGCGGCTGGAAGTCCTGGACCGGGGGCCGGGCGTGCCGCCCCACCTGGCCGACCAGCTGTTCCAACCCTTTGTCCAGCTTTCGCCCTCGCCCAGACGAGCGGGCGGCACCGGGCTTGGGTTGGCCCTTTCCAGGCAACTCGCCCAGGCCATGGGTGGGGAAGTCGGATTCCATCCCCGCGAGGGAGGTGGAGCGGTGTTCTGGCTGGATCTGCCCCAGGCCCCACGGACGGGATTGTCCACGACCGATCCCAAGGAGCCGGAATTCCAGCCTTTGGAGCCGGGTCGGGTCATGATCGTGGAAGACGAACAGGATTTGCGCGAAATTCTCTGCGATCACCTCGAAGAAAACGGTTGGAAGGTGTTTGCCTATTCGATGGGCCATCCTGCCAAGGAGGCCGTGCCCTGGGACCAACCCGATGTGGTGGTGGTGGACCTGGGGTTGCCGGACATGGACGGCTTGGAGCTGATCCGGGCCATGGCGTCCGCACGAAAGGCCGGAAAGCCGGCGATCCTGGCTTTGACCGGACAAGCCTTCCCGGAAGACGGCGAGAAATGCCGGGCCGCCGGTGCCGATCGCGTGTTGTTCAAGCCGACTTCTCTGCGTCGCACGGAACGGGCGCTGCGGGAATTGGTCGCGGAGGTTCGCGATTCGACTGGAGCGTCGGGCTCCAGGGTAGTATTTTGACCCGATGTCATTGCGCGCACCGGTTGTCCTGATCCTGTCGATTGCCCTCGGAGCTCACTGCGAGATCCAAAACGTCCGTTTCGCCAACGAAACCGCGCTCCTGCCGATCGGGGCGCGGTTGGCGGGAGCGAGCGAAGTGGCGTTGGGTCTTGCCGGAGATCCATCCTTCCTGGGGCGCACCCCATCAGGCCTGATGGATGTGCAGTATCCGGAAGTGGTGATCCACCATGGAAGCCTCTACGAGGACCTCGCCCTCAATCAGGACGAGGTGTTCCTCGCAGCCCCTCTTTCCATGGGCACCTTGGGGCTGGGCATCACGCGGGTTGGCGCCGATGGGATCCCACGCACCGAACGTGGCGTGACACCGGATTTCACCGCCATGGAGACGTTCTCTGTCACCGACTGGATCCTGAACGTGGCCTTCGCCAAATCGTGGATGGAAGGTCGGTTGCGTGGAGGAACCGCCTTGCGCTTGCTGGGGCATGATTTCGATCAAACCGGCCTCGGAGCCCAGATGGACGCCTCGTTCGTGTGGGTTCAAAATGGCTGGCGAGGCGGCCTGCGAATGGATCGGGGCATCGGCGGTGTGGGGGTCTATCGAAGCGGGCATTCCGAGTACACCGCACCGGATGTCCAAGCCGGATTCGGCTGGGAGAAGAAAAGCTCCTACCTGTACGGCACCCTGGCCATGGCCTGGGAATCGGCCGGACTTCTGCAGGAACAATCTTCCAGCAGCTTCACGGAAGCCGATGTCCGGCCCTGGACGGATCCATGGCTTGCCCTGCGGGCATCTCGCTTGGCGGTGGAGCTGCGGACCGATTTCGGTCTTTCGTTGCGAGCGGGCTCGGAGATCCAGTCGCTGGTGCGCGTCACCGATTTTCTCCAAGGCGAGGACGAGCAAGGGCTCTACGGCGAATCCCGGGGGAGCTTTTCCATCGGTGCTGGTTATCTGTGGAGCCAGCGCGTGCGGGTGGACTACGCCCTTGTGGGTCATCCGGATCTTGGCAGCACACAGCGGATCAGCCTCGGAATCGTGTTCGGCGGAAAAAGTCAAACACCTGCCACGAAGCCCGATGAATCGAAACTCGAAGAATCCGCGGGGAAAACCTCCACCGAACCTTCTCTCCCCGGGAAACCCGTTGTCGATGGCGGCTCGGAGCCCCCGGAAACCAAGGCCGTTCCCAAGGAGCCAGAAGAAGCGCCGGAAGGCGCGGATGTGCCGGAATCGTCCAATAACTAAGTTTGGCGACTACACCGGATCGAAAGGAACCAAGTGTCCCAAGTGCGTAAAGACGCGGTCGTTCAGCTTTCCTACGTCCTGCGGGACGCTCAAGGCGAAATCCTGGACGAAGCCGGAGCGGACGATGGATTCCTTTACCTGCACGGTCATCAGAACATCGTGCCTGGACTGGAAAACGCCTTGGATGGCGCCACCGTCGGCAAAAAGGTCAAGGTCGCCCTGACACCCGATCAAGGCTACGGCGATTACGATCCCGCCCTGGTACGGCGCATCGAGAAAAAACAGTTCCCTGCCAAGCTGCGCAATCCCGAAATCGGGGAGATGTTCCAGATCGAGGAAGACGACGCCGTGCGCGTCTGGAGCGTTTCGAAGGTGGAGCCAGGCCACATCACCATCGATGGCAACCACGAACTGGCCGGCAAAGACCTGCACTTCGAAGTCGAGGTTCTCGCGATCCGCGACGCCTCCGCCGAGGAGCTCGAACACGGCCACGCCCACACACCTGGTCACCACCACCACTGAACCTTCGAGGAAGACCCATGCGCCGACTGCTTGCCCTGCTGCCACTTGCGTTTTTCGTCTCCTGCAAGAATGTGCCGGAATCCGTCCGGCTCACCGAGGAGTTCTACGCCAACGTCGATTCGGCCAAGTACGACAAGGTGTACGCGGCCCTCGTGGACGAGGAGAAAGCCCTGCTTTCCGTCGGCGAATTCGTGACCCTGTTCACGTCCGATTCGGCTCGAGCCCCCGGCTTCGATTCGACCGACGAGTGGCATGACATGGGCACCACCGGCCAGGAGACCAAACTCCGCGCCATTCGGCGGATCCCCGACTGGAGCTATATCGACAAGGCGGCCAAGAAGGGCAAGTCCACCAAGGACTACCTCACCAACCTCGGCGCCAACATTCCCCGCGTCAAGGACACGAACCGGGTGGTCACTCTGGTCACCACCGGCAACGGTCCTCGCTTCCGGATCGGCCTGAAAGACATCATCGCCTTCGAGAAGGCCAAGCAGGAGATCCGCGAAAGCCTCGTGTCCAAGGTGAAGGTGACGCTGAAATCCGGTGTGGCGGAAAACAACTTCCAGGCCTTTTTCCATGTCACGGGTACCGTGGTCAACACGGGCGACATCGACCTGAAACCCATCGTGTTCCAGGTTTCCATGCGTGGCAAGGTCGCGGGCACCACCACGCTCAAGACTCCCGTCCCCGCCAAGGGCGAACACAAGGGCGAGATGACCTGCGACTACGCGGAGGGACTCACCCCCCAGAAGCTCGGGACAAGTTTTGACGTGGGTCGCGGCGCGGTGAACCTCGGAGGGTTTTCGGTCAAGGTGCTCTCCGCTTCGCCGGCAGATCGCAAGGAGCTCGAACGCAACGCGCTGAAGGCCATCGGCGCCACAGTGATGCCGCGTCTGTACTGAGATGGCGGGTTCCTGGGAGGCTGATCTCGCGCGCCGGTATCTGGGTGCGCAGCGAAAAAGCCGGTTTTCATCTCTGATTGGCATCTTTTCGTTGATGGGCGTGTTCATCGGGACCTCCTCGTTGGTCGTGGCGACATCCCTCATGAACGGCTTCGAGGAGCAGGTTCGCGATCGTTTGATCGGTCGGGATTCCCATCTGGACTTCTTCGGGTGGGGCCCCACGGGCCTTCCCGATGGCGATTCGCTCCCGAACCTGATCGAAGCGACCGACTCGCGGATCGTCGCCGCTTCGCCGTTCGTGGCGGGCAAGGCCGGAATCTCCCATGGCAACCAAGCCGATGGCATCGTGGTCATGGGGATCGATCCTGTCCGCGCCGCGAAGGTGATCGACATCGGCAACTTCATGACCGTCGGCTCCCTGAATCTGGGGTCGTTCCCGTTGGATTCCGGCCGCATGGAAAGCGGCATCGTCATGGGCTCCACCTTGGCGGATCGACTGGGTGTGGATACCGGCGACAGGGTCACGCTCATCTCGCTTTCCACCGCGGAATTTTCCGGAAACTCCGCGCCGAGGTTCGATCGCGCACGGGTGACGGGCATCTTCCATTCCGGCATGTACGAGTTCGATGCCAACCTGGCCTACGTCTCGCTCTCCACCGCGCAGAGGATCTATCGGTCGCGGGGGCGCGTTTCCGGCATCCAGGTGCGCGTGAAGGACCTCTGGCAAGCCAAGGATGTTGGACAAAACGTGTCAGCAAAGCTGGGGGGGTCTCTCACGCCGCGCGACTGGTTCCAGAAGAACGAGACCTTGATGAAGTGGATGAAGCTGGAGAAGGTCGTGGTCTTCCTGGTGCTGTGCCTGATCGTGATCGTCGCGGCCTTCAACATCGCCAGCTCCCTGATCATGGGCGTGCTGGAGAGGACCCGCGAAATCGGGATCCTGCGGGCCATGGGTGCCAGCACCGGTGCGGTCCGCAAGGTTTTCCTGCTGCAGGGTCTGATGGCCGGGCTCGGTGGAGCGATCGGTGGAATGTTGTTCGGGTTGATCCTTTGCTGGATCCAGAATCGCTACCAGGTGGTGAAGCTTCCCGGCGACGTGTATTTCATCGAGTACCTGCCGGTTTCCATCCACCTGACGGACATGGCGTTGATCTTCACGACGGCCATCGCCATCTGCGCGATCGCCGCTTGGTTTCCTGCATGGAAAGCCGCGAAATTGGATCCTGTCGAGGCGGTTCGCCATGAATGACCTGGCCCTTTCCGCCAAAGGCATCGTCCGGGAATTCCGCGAAAACGGACAGATTCTGCGCATCCTGGACGGACTGGACCTGGACGTGCGCAAGGGCGAGATCGTCGCGATCCTCGGCGTGTCCGGTTCCGGCAAGAGCACATTGCTGTCCATCCTGGGCACTCTCGATCGGCCCGACTCCGGCACGATGCTTTTGGGTGGACGCGATCCCTTCAAGCTTTCCGACCGGGAATTGTCCAGGTTGCGGGCCAACGAGCTGGGCTTCATGTTCCAGTTCCACCATTTGCTGCCGGATCTTTCCGCGCTGGAAAATGTGCAGTTGGCGGCGCGCATCGCTGGGGTGGGGTTCGCCGAAGCCGCCGAACGCGCCAAGGATCTTTTGGCGCAGGTGGGGCTCTCCCAGCGCGAAACGCATCGCCCGGGGCAGCTTTCCGGCGGCGAACGCCAGCGTGTGGCCTTGGCGCGCGCCTTGGCCAATCGGCCCTCCTTGGTGCTGGCCGACGAACCCACGGGAAATCTCGATCCGCACAATTGCCGAGTCCTTCTGGACATGCTCCTGGATCTGGCCCATGCCCACCAGCAGGCGTTCCTGCTGGCCACCCACGACCCCAATCTCGCCTCCGGCGCCGACCGCCGCCTGCGCATCGTCGATGGACGGCTGGAGGAAGTCGCTTGAATGCTCGTTGTCCCGAATGCGGGCGGTCGTGGGAAGACGCTCGGCGAACCGGGCGCCTGGGATGTCCATCCTGTTGGGATTCCTTCCGCACCGAGCTGGACCAGATTCTGTCGGAAGTCCATGGCGCCAAGGTCCATCCCGATCTTCCCGCCCCCACCGACCAAGCGCGTCAACTGCGCAAGTCCACGGTGGAAGCCGATCTGGAAACAGCCATCGCGCGCGAGGATTACCTGGAAGCCGGACGCCTGCGCGATCTATTGAAGGATCTGCCAGAATGAACGCTCCCGGCTGGCTCGATCGGATTGGGCGCGAGACCGTGGTGGGTTCCCGCGTGCGCATCGCCCGCAACGTGCTGGGCACGGCGTTTCGCGGCACCGTGGCCCCGCAAGAAGGGCGTCGATTCTGCGAGCGCGTGCTGGAAGCCCTCAAAGGGCGGCACCCTGCCTTCGCCCCCTTGGCGGATGAAACATCCGAAGAAGCGGCCGAACTCGCGGGCCTCCTGCGGGTGCCCTCGAACTTCGTTTCCGGCGACGACCCTGGACCTTGGTTGGCTTTGGAAGATTCCGGTCGGGGAGCGTTGGTGCTGGATGGCGACCATTTGCGGTTTTGGTCGGTGCGTCCCGGATTGGCTTTGGCGGAAGCACTGGAAGAAGCCGGTAGCCTGGAAACCGTTGCCAGCGAAATTCTTCCCTTTTGCAAGGATCCCGATCGCGGCTGGCTGACCGCCTCCCCGGTGGACGCCGGAACCGGCATGCGCGCCACGCTGTTGCTGCACCTGCCGGCGTTGTGGGCCGCCAGCCGCATGACCGGTGTGCCGGACGCCATGGAAGCCCTGGACCACCCCTTGCGCAGCCCTTGGGGAGGGACAATTTCTGGCGACGATGCCGGACTGGTCCTGGTCACCCACATGCGCGGATTCGGACGTTCCGAGGCCGAGGCGATTCTGGCTCTGGTGCGTACCGCCTCCATCCTGGAATCCCACGAAACCCAGGCGCGCCAAGCCCTGTTGGACGAACGCGCCGAGGAACTCGAGGACGCGGTCTCCCGAAGCGTGGCGGTCCTTTCTTCCGCCCGTTTGTTGAGCCGACGCGAACTTTCCGCTCGCGTGCGCTGGATCTCGCTGGGTGCCCGGTTGGGCTGGGTGGATCCCCAGATCGCCAAAGCCGCGATGGAAGCCCATCTGCGCACCGACGACGCCTCTCTGCTTTCGCGCGCCAAGGGCCCGCGGGAAGAGTTCGTGGATGGACTCGAACGCATGCGGGCACGTGTGGCCGTGCCTTTGGTCCGACAGGTCACCGGTGCCTGATTCGCGCGTTGGCGTGCTGGTTCCCGCCTACCGTGCCGAACGCACCATCGCTCGGGTTGTTTCGCAGATTCGCACCACGGTCGACCTTCCCGTGGTGGTGGTGGACGATGGCTCGGGGGACGGTACGTCAGAAATTGCCGCATCCGCGGGCGCCACCGTGGTCACCCTGGCGCAAAATGGCGGCAAAGGCACCGCGCTGTGGCAGGGCATGGCCAAATGCCGAGAGATGGGCCTGGACTGGGTGGTCACGGTGGATGCCGACGGCCAGCACCTCCCTGAGGAAATCTCACGCTTTCTGCCTCTGATAAACTCCGACAAGTGCGGACTGGTGGTGGGCGCGCGCGAGCTGCGGCCGCGCTCCATGCCATGGCCCCGGGTGTGTTCCAATCGCCTCACCACCGCCCTCCTGGAACTCCAGGCGGGATGTCGCCTATGGGACAGCCAATGCGGTTACCGGATGTACCGGATCCAAGCGGTGATGGAATCCAAACTCCCCGAGCAAGGCCGATTCGAGTGGGAGTCGTCGGCCTTGGTGCGCATCGCCCGGCGCGGTTGGAAAATCGAGCGGGTGGGGATTTCCACCGTGTATGAGGATGAAGGCAGCCACATCCATCCGTGGCGCGACACGGCCCGGTTCATCCGGTTGTGGTTTGGGCTTTGGAAGGTGGTTTTCACGCGGAGCTGATTGCGCTGCGCGGGTTTCGACTGCGTCGGGCTTTTCCAGGCGCGGGCCTGGGTGCCGTTTTTCGGCTGGCGCCGGGCACTCTTTTCGACTGCGTCGGGCATTTTCCGGGCGTGGGCCCGGTTGCCATATTCACGGGGCAGCCTTGCCCCGTGACCCCGGCCAAGGGGACGAACGCGCGTCCCCTTGGAACCCGCGCGCCGGGGGGCTCTAATTGGAACGGCCATGCCAATTCGGCCAGGTAAACGTAGGGACGCAACATTTTGCGTCCCTAGGAGGGTATCAGGGTCGCGATCGATATCGCCGGATCCATTGGCCGTTCCATTTTTCGAGCCCCCCGGTCCCCCTTAATTTGGGTGGATTGCCAGTTTCCGGCATTGCTTCGCTCGCCGGGTGGGAAGGCGAAGGGGCTATAGGGTAGTGGGCGAGTAAACGCCGCCGATTCCGCAATGACGGCGTAGGGGCAATCCTGGGATTGCCCATCAATCAGAATTGGATGGAACGCAACAATGGCGGCGGCGTAGGCTGGCTGTTCCTACGTCTCCGTGAATCAGGCCTTCACTAACTTCAGCGCTTCGTTGAAGGTTTTGCTGGGGCGCATGACCTTTTCGAGCTTGGTGGGGTTGGGGCGGTAGTAGCCGCCTACGTCTACCTTCACGCCTTGGGCGCCGTTCAGTTCGGAGACGATCGTGGACTCTTTGGAGGTGAGTTCGGCGGCTAGGGGCGCGAAGCACAAGGCGAGTTCCTTGTCCGCTGTTTGGGCGGCCAGGGCTTGGGCCCAGTACAAGGCCAGGTAGAAGTGCGAGCCGCGGTTGTCGAGTTCGCCCACCTTGCGGGCGGGGGAGCGGTTGAACTCCAAGACTTTGCCGTTGGCTTCGTCGAGGGTGTCGGCCAGGACCTTGGCCTTGGTGTCACCTGTCACCTGCGAGAGGTGTTCGAAGGACACGGCCAGGGCCAGGAATTCGCCCAACGAATCCCAACGCAGGCAGTTCTCCTCGATGAGCTGTTCCACCTGCTTGGGGGCCGATCCGCCCGCGCCGGTTTCGAACAGGCCTCCGCCGGCCATCAAGGGCACGATGGAAAGCATCTTGGCCGAAGTCCCCAGCTCCAGGATGGGGAAGAGGTCGGTGAGGTAGTCGCGCAGGACATTTCCTGTCACCGAGATGGTGTCCAGACCTTCCTTGGCCCGCTGCAAGGTCAAGGTGCACGCCGCCACTGGATCCAGAATCTTGATGTCCAGCCCGTTGGTGTCGTGCTCCTTCAGGTACGCTCCCACCTTCTTGATGATCTCGAGGTCGTGGGCGCGCGCCGGATCCAGCCAGAAGACCGAAGGCAGGCCGGAGAGCCTGGCACGATTCACGGCGAGTTTCACCCAGTCGCGCACCGGCGCGTCCTTGGCCTGGCACATCCGGAAAATGTCACCGGCGTCCACGGTCTGTTCCAGAAGCACCTTGCCGGAAGAGTCCACGGCGCGGATGGTTCCCTTGGCGGTGGCCTGGAAGGTCTTGTCATGGGAGCCGTATTCCTCGGCGCTGCGGGCCATCAGGCCCACGTTGGGGACGCTTCCCATGGTGCGCGGATCAAAGGCGCCGTGCTTCTTGCAGAAATCGATGGTGGCCTCATAGACCCCCGCGTAGCTGCGGTCGGGGATCACGCATTTGGCGTCTTGCGCCTTGCCTTCCTTGTTCCACATGCGCCCCGAAGTGCGGATCATGGCGGGCATGGAGGCATCCACAATCACGTCCGACGACACGTGGAGGTTGGTGATGCCCTTGTCGGAATTGACCATGGCAAGTGCAGGTCCATCGGCGATGGCCTTGTCCAGCGCCGCCTTGACTTCGGATTCCTTGGCGTGTCCTGCCAAGCGGGCGTACAGATCGCCCAAGCCGTTGTTGGCATCGAACCCCAGCTCCTGGAAAAGGTCGCTGTACTTGGTGAAGACCTCGCGGAAGAACACGCGGACCACGGCACCAAAGAGGATGGGGTCCGAGACCTTCATCATGGTGGCCTTCAGATGCACCGAAAAGAGCACGCCTTTGGCCTTGGCGTCCTGCACCTCTTTGGCCAGGAAGCTCTCCAGGGCCGACAACGAAAGGACCGAGGCGTCGAGGATCTCGCCGGCCTCCAGCGGCGCGGCCTTGCGCAATAGGGTGACCTCGCCGTTTTGGCCCACGAACTCGATGGCGAAGGTGGTGGCCTCGGGCAAGGTGATGGACTTTTCGGAGCCGTAGAAGTCCCCGGAGGCCATGGAGGCCACATGCGTCAGCGAATCGGCGCTCCAGGCGCCCATGCTGTGGGGGTTCTTCTTGGCGAAGTTCTTGACAGCTCGCGGTGCGCGGCGATCCGAGTTGCCTTCGCGCAGCACCGGATTCACGGCAGATCCCTTGATCTTGTCGTAGCGGGCCTTGATGCCCTTGGTCGCCTCGTCGGAGGGGGCGTCAGGATAATCAGGGACGGCATAGCCTTGGGCCTGAAGCTCTTTTATCGCGGCCTTGAGCTGCGGGACGGAAGCCGAGATGTTGGGCAGCTTGATGATGTTGGCCTTCGGGTCCTGGGTCAACTTACCCAGGAAGGCGAGATCGTCGCCCTGGCGCTGGTCTTGGGCAAGGAACTCGGGAAAGACGGCGAGGATGCGGCCGGAAAGGGAAATGTCGCGCAGTTCCACATCAATCCCCACCGGCGCCGTGAAGGCCTTCACGATCGGCAGGAGCGACTGGGTCGCGAGCATGGGGGATTCGTCGGTCAACGTGTAGTGGATGGTGTGCTTCATGGGGGAAGAAGCTAGCAAGAACTAGTCTCAATGTCTTTATGGGGTTGGTTTCCGCTGCCCAGTGGCTTTTTTCAACTGCGTTGGGCTGTTTCGACTGGCGTCGGGCGGTTCCACTGCGTGGGGCCTGTTTGGTTTGCAGGACTGACGTCCTGCACCGGTTTACAGGAGGACGCTTCCCGCTCCTCCTGTACCTCCTCGGGGTCAAGGACCGCTGCGCGGCGGCCCTTGACGATCCCGCGCGCCAGGGGGTCTTTTGCTGGAACGGCCAATGCCGGTTCGCTGGGGAGGCGGGACAAAGATTGTCAGAGGCAATGGGCGATGGCATCAGCGTCGCGATCGATAGCCTCATGGCACTTGGCCGTTCCATTAAAAAAGCCCCCCTGGACCCCCAACCGGTTCGGCTGAGTTGCCGTTTAGGTCAACGGCATTTGATTGCCAATTTCCGGCATCGCTTCGCTGGCCGGGTGGGAAGGCGAATGGGCTATGGGTTCGTGGCGAGGAGACGCCGCCGTTTCCGAAAGGACGGCGTAGGGGCAATCCTCGGATTGCCCATCCATCAGAATTGGAAGGAACGCAACAATGGCGGCGGCGTAAGCTGGTTGTATCAAAGACCGGCGGCAGGGCAGGCCGGTTAAAGTAGGGGCGTTTCATGAAACGCCCCCAGCAGAGGGGAATGGCTTTGTTGGGGGCTGCGAGGTTCCAGACAGAATCTGGACAAGGATCGACTAGAAGGGAATACCCATTCCGAAGTCGAAGTCGTAGCGGAACGATTGGGATGTGTAATCGCGGTAGGAGTCAGGGAAGACGGAGGGGTCGCCCGTGAGAGAGGCTTTGCCCACGCCCACTCCCGCGTCCAGGTAGGCGCAGAAATATTCCCATTTGGAGCGATAGCCCAGCATCAGCATCAAACGGGTATCTGTGACCGTGGCTGATCTTGCAGGAAAGGTCCGGGGTTTCGGCCCATACGGTGTGGTGTATTCTTGGCGCTCGACCCACGAAGGAGAATCGTAGGAGGCATGGAGCACCTCGAGTTTGGGGCCGATGTAGATGGCCTCGGCCGAATCGCGCAAGGGGTACTTCTTGAACGAGATCGCCAATCCTCCGCCTCGCTGGGTGGCATCCTCGCCCATGTGGTCGTCGCTGGATTGGCCGCGGATGATCGAGGGCTGGAGGTTCCACGACATGTTCCCGGAAAAGATCCGCTCGTAGGTAACCGACCACTGGATGGGCATCCTTGCTCCCCAGGTGGCGAGAGGCCCCAATGGCTGGACGTAAAGGGCGTTGTGGTCGGGATCCTCGGTGATGCCGGTCGCAGAAAAGAAGTTCAGGCACGCCGCGATCAAGGTGGGGAAGAACATCAGGACTCCTGAGGAGGGTCAGTTTTTGACTGGGGGATTTGGGGAGAAAGGGAGCATCCAGCGACCAAGGTATTCATTCGGCGCTCAGCAATCGCTGGTAGATCGCCAAATTCTCCGCGTCGAAGCAGACAAAGCGGATGTCGGTGGGGGAGGGCCGGGTCGTGAGCCAATCGGTGCAGGTGGCGATGGCGATTTCGGCGGCGAGGTCCTTGGGGAAGCGGTAGATGCCGGTGGAGATGTTGGGGAAGGCGATGGAAGCCAGGTTGTGGCTTGAGGCCAGTTCCAGACAGGATTGGTAGGCGCGCGCCAAGAGCTGTTTGGCTTCGTAGGGGTTGTTGCCCCAGACCGGGCCCACGGTGTGGATGACATATTTTGACGGGAGGTTTCCGGCTCCCGTGATCACCGCCTCGCCGACCTTGCATCCACCTTGCCGGGCACGGATGGCGCGGCACTCGTCCAACAGCGCGGGGCCCGCCGCCTTGTGGATGGCGCCGTCCACACCGCTTCCGCCCAGCAGGGAGGTGTTGGCGGCGTTGACGGTCGCGTCGACGCGGATCTTGGTGATGTCGGCTTGGAGGGTGGTGAGGGGCATGGCTGGAAGAGGTAGCATGAGGTGGAGGCCAAACGAGGGATGGAGTGTGGTTGGGATACTCCGGAGTGGGGCTGCCGCACTCCAGAGTGCGATGAGGTTACTCGGAAGTGGATGGGAGGTACTCCGGAGTATCCGGCGGACACTCTGGAGAGTTTCGGGCCCGGGGCCTGTCGGGTCTGTCCGACGAACTGTGTCAGTGCGTCGTCAGCGGGGGAGCCGATCGTTTAGGCCTATTGGACACTCCTGATGGGGGTTTGGGGATTTTTGGAGGAATCGTCGATGCCCCGTCCGGGGAGGAAAAGGCCGACATTTTCAATCTATAGGGGCGTTGACAGAAAACGCAAAAACTTTTTCCGACGGGCGTAGCCGGTGTTTGGACGGAGGGGGAAAATTTTTTGACGGTGGTTCCTCACGGGGTGCGGAGGGTGCCTCACGGACTGACGGAGGGCGAACTTTTTCTGACGGCGGGCCTTCTTTCCGTGCGGGGGCGTTCTCAAGGGCTGACGGGGCGTGGTGTTTTTCTGACGACGGGCCCTCTTTCCGTGCGGAGGGGTGCCCAAGAACGGACGATGGGTTTTTATCGGCTGCGCCTTGGCATTATCGGACGCTTCCCTTCGAAAGGCTCAGGACAGGCCGGGACCCACGGCCCGTTTGAATGCCGATTATTCTGGAGTGCTGGGGTGGCGGCGCTGAATGGTGCGGCGCCTGGGCAGATTTAGGACTTGAATGGTGGGGTGGGCATCAGGTCCAGGGGGAGGTGGTTTCGGGGGCGGGTGATTTTACGTGGAGGTAGATCAAAGTGGTCTGCAACTTTGCATGCCCCAACTGACTTTGGATCGTTTGGATGGGAACACCGGCTTCGAGCAGATGGGTCGCGAAGCAATGACGTAACAGATGTGGGTGTACATGGCCTATGATTCCCGCCCTCGATGCCGCCTCGCGCAGAACCTCGCGCACCTTGGTCTCGAGAGGACGCCACCTACGGCGGTCTCCGGATACAGGATGACGGAGAGGTCGACTCGCCCCGAACAGATGTTGCCATCTCCAGTCGGTGGAGGTCCGCGCAGCGGCTCCCGGAAGATCCACTGTCGCATGCCCCTTTGCCAGATCCGCGTTCCAAACCTCTTGTCGTCGCGCCAGATGCAACCCAAGGCGCTGGTGCAATGCTTGTGGAAGCAAGCACTGGCGATCGACATCCCCTTTGCCATGCCGGACGGTCAACACCCGCCGATCCAGGTCGACTTCCTGAATACGCATCTCGAGCAATTCCATCAGACGCAAGCCGCAACCGTACTGCAAGCCGAAGAATAGATCCCATGGATCCTCGCAATGCGTCAGGAGATCGCGCACCTTTGCGGAGGAAATGACCTGCGGGATTCGGCGACCGCGGTGGGCAGTGCCTTTGTCGGGAAGCACAAAATCAAAACCCATTTGTCGGCGAAACAACCAAGCCAGGCTGTTGCGCGCTTGGTCGATGCTCGCCGAGGCCAGATTGTGCTTCAAGGCCAACTCGGCGAGGAATATGTCAGCTTCCCGCGATGCTTCGAGGTCGTCCTTGGGAACCTCTGGACATCGCTTCGCGAACCTGTCCACCCACATTCCATAGCTCTCCATGGTCCTAGGGCTATAGCGTTGGATCCGTAGAGCGTCCTGCATCTCTTGGATCACCACCAGCCAAGTCTTTGGAGGCTGGCTTGAACAAGCAGGTACGTCCAGCGATTCCAGCACTTGGGCGCGAGCCTCCAGCCAGCACTCCACGGATCTCATGGCCTGTCGGCATTGCCAGTCAGGGACCCCTTTGATCGCCAATTGTTCCGAAAACCGCAAGGGCGCGTCTCGAGAGGGGGCCTGGCCCCTCAGCCCTTCCAGCCACCGCTCTACCCACCTATGGTGGAAAACGCACAGCCGCTCGGGAACCTGCGCGTGCTCCAGAACCGCTTGAAACCGAGTCCACACGGTTCTAGACGTGGAAATATCCAATTTGGAAGCATAGGGGGAATTTTGCATAACACGCAGAATGTACGCTTATGTTAAAGCAATCCAAAGCCCCTCTCTTGACTCTGGACGTGAGTAAGGTGCGCAGAAAAGGTGCAGCCAACAACAAGATATGGTGCCCAGAGATGACGCCCTCCACCACATCCTGAACAAAAGAAGAACAAGAGCTGTAAATCCATTGCTCAGCCAGGAAATGGTTCATACATTCTTGAGCACCAATCCAGACGCGAGAGCGCACAAGTTGTGCCCAAAAACGGAAATTTATCCTAATTCGTCGCCAATAATTGTTCCTCCAAGAGGAAGGAGCCACAAGACTTGTGAGGAACGGACCTAGCCTATACAACAGAAGGTGCAGGGCGATGAGAAGCAAAGGGGAAAGAACACCCCTTACCCTAAATTGCGCCTATAGAGGCGTTAGGGGGGACGGAAAAAGCGGCAGAACGGCAAAATTGAGCACAAATACAAACACTACTCGGCGTGCCAAAATCGAGAGCACAAGTAGATACAAAGAGCAGAAGCGCGGCGAAAATAACGGATGAGTTTTTCAAAGGGCCACAATCCATAGCAAAGGAGCTTCATATGCGAAAAAATCACATAAAAATGGCTGCGTACTGTATTGCGATGGTACTGCTTACAGCGAATAACATAAATGCAACCAAAGCAAAAGTTTCGAAAATTTCGGGAGCAACAAAGCAATCGATTAAAGATATACCATCAGGGCGAGAAAAGATTATGCTGCAACTCGAGAACGCAGCGAATACAGTCATGAAAAATATGGATGGCACTATTGTTATCCTTGATGTTTTATCAGACAACGCTATTATTTATGACTCGAGCATGGCGAATTCAAGAAATACGCCGTGCTCGTCATTTAAAATATGGAACACGCTTTTCGGAATTGAGAATGGATTTATACAATCTGAAAGCGATCAATTCTATAAATGGGATGGAAACGAACGATTTATTCCAGAGTGGAACATGGACTTATCATTGAAGGATGCCTTTCAATTTTCCTGCGTTCCAGCTTATCAGGGCTTGGCAATCAAAATAGGCGAAAAAGCAATGCGCGAATGGGTCGAAAAATCAATTATGGTGACAAGGATGTTTCATCTGGACTTGATGATTTCTGGGCTCCCTAGAAAGGGTAAAAAATCAATAAAATTCGCCCCATTGGAGCAGGCAAATCTGATAAAAAAGCTGCTAAAAGACAATTAGGGTTTGGCGAAAAGTCTTTAAATATATTGGAAGCCGTGATGCACCACAAAAACAACCGCAATCGGTTCAATGTACGGTAAAACTGGATCAGGACAAAATGTTGATGACATTCAAGATAATGATATTGGATGGTATGTAGGGTATGTTGCCGGAAAAAATGGACAGTACGCTTTTGCTTGTTTGATACGTAACAAAAGCACAACAGGGCGAAACACAAGAGATGTGGTTGAGAAAATCTTTGTAGAAGGTGGCGCCTTTTTGATCAATAACAACAAAAACAATCATGGGCATTCAAAATGCTTTTCTTAGATTTGGTTTACGAAGCCAAGGAAAAATGATGCTTGCGACGCCAATCCAAGCAACAAAAGCAAGATTTTCCCACGCCCCGAATCGCGAGCTAACAACTCGGTTCCACCCAGATTTCGCTACGAAACCTGGGGGAACACGGGCCGTTAGGCAGATGCTCCGCACGGTGAAAAGCGGCAATAAAAGCAGCCCACCCCGAAAAATAACAACAAAACCAGCAACAAAAAGAATCCTTGTTGGCCCCTAATGAAAACCCGCAATCAAAAGGAATCCCGTGAAACTCAATCGCTTTGAAATAAAAAACTTCCGTGGCATTAATGAAATCAGCATCAATTTATTTGATTATACATCTTTAATTGGTCCAAATAATTGCGGAAATCATCGATTCTTCAAGCATTAGTTTGCTTTCTGAATCCAGAAAAGCCAACTTCTTCTGATTGGCCCAAAGGATTGAATCTGAAGAGATTATTCTCACGGCAGAATTTATCGAATTACAGCAATGGAGCGAGAAATTCCTGGAATATCCGGGATTATTCAGGATGATAAAATCTTACTGAGAGTCAGATATGAAAAGCCTGGCGCAAAAGGCGTTTATGAAGCATTCAAAAACAAGAAATTATCAGCGAGTGGAGCGATAAAATTGGAGATTTAAAGAAAAATTGGTTTGAGATCATCTCGCGGCTGCAGAAATCACAACTGCCGCTGATTTGAAAATTACACAAAGATTGAAACGCTAAAGCAAGCCCTACGCATTGCTGCACCGGATAAAGTGACAATCGCAGCAGCAGATTGGACAGGCGAAAATATCAGCATTGATGCGGCATTAAAACAAGCTATTCCTCAAGCTGGAGCTAATTCCTGCTGTAAAGGACGCTTCTGACGATACCAAGCCGCAGGCCAAGAACAACATTTGGTCGCATTTTGGAATTCTGTGATTCTTCCTGCGATTCAAGATACAGATGAATATACCGCACTGCGAGAATCTGTTGAAAATCTTTCAAAGAAGATTAAAGGCGCAAATGGAGTTGCCCAGCCTGAGCAGATAAAGCTTCTCGCTGATGCCATTTCAAATCGCATTGCAGATATCATCAATGTTAAGCAATACTGATATCGCTGAACCAGACACAGAAAATTCCTCGGATCAAATGCTGTACTAAGGCTTGATGATGGAATTGAAACTGACATTTCCTACCAAGGACACGGCGCTCAACGATCCCTAATCTTCGCTCTAATCGAAGCTGTTGCTAAACACAATTCTAATGGCGGTCAACCACAAGGACAAACGAAGTCAACAATCCTTCTATTTGAAGAACCAGAACTATTTCTTCATCCTCACCTTATTCGACGACTCCAAGTCTGCCCTGGCCTCAATTTCTGCTCAGGCAGCTTGGCAGGTCATTGTATCTACTCATTCTCCTGTAATGATCGATATTGTTGAAAATCCGCAATCTCTTATCATTCTAAGAAAACCCAAAACTACAAACCAAATCAGTGCAACTCAATTGAATGCAGATCCATTTGATCCAGAAAGCAAAGAAGCACTCCGCGCAACTCTTGACTTCCATCCGACTGTTAATGAAGCATTCTTTGCTGGTAAAGTCGTTCTGGTAGAAGGTGATACCGAGATGTCTGTGCTAACGCACAGAATGAGGCTTATTCGCATTTAGGCATCACTGATCAACAATTCAGCGAAACGACAATTGTTTCTTGTGGCGGCAAATGGACAATTCCTCCAGTCGCGTCACTTTTGCATAAATTCAGTGTTCCATTTCGAATCATCCATGATGATGATAAAAAGGACGACACGCCAGCAGAATTGAACGCAATCACTAGTGGTATCGATCCTTATAAAGCAAATGCCAAAATTGCAGCATCCGCCCCTGGAGTTACAATTCATATTGTTGACGATACATTTGAAGATATTCTTTGGGCAAGGGCATCAGCAGCGGTATCTGTAAGTTCAAAGGATAAGCCTTTCCGGTCCTGGAAAAGAAATTTCAAAACAGATTATTGACCAAACAATTGTCACAAATACGGGTTTGAAAACAATATTCGAATTCGCATTCAAATGGTAGCGATTTAACCTACGCTTTTCCGCAGCAGGAATAGGAATGGCGGCTTCGCCGCCATTCCTATTCCGAATTAATTACGAAAGCAATCAAATTTGTGATATTTCCAGCACTTATACGAATAAAACAGTCCACCATCACCAGCCAGGTAACCCCTTGATCCACACGCCCCGTCTGCAAAGCCGTGGAAGGACACTTCAAAGGGCTCGGTGTGACCCGGTCATGACGCCCTACCACTCGAAGTACACGCCTACGAACTCAACCGTGTCGGTGGTGTTGGCATCGAACGCTTGGGCCGCGCCCTCTTTGATGCCTGCGTGGACCTGAACCCGCACCAGATCGAGGCGGCGCTCTTCGCTCTTCGTTCGCCGCTCTCCAAAGGTGTGTTGCTGGCCGACGAAGTGGGCTTGGGCAAGACCATCGAGGCTGGCTTGGTCCTGTGCCAGTACTGGGCGGAGAAGAAACGCAAGATCCTTGTCGTGTGTCCCGCTTCGCTTCGCAAGCAGTGGGCCATGGAGCTGGAAGAGAAGTTCAACCTCCCAAGCTTGATCTTGGACGCAAAGACCTACAAGGACCAGCTCAAGGCTGGGCACCCGAACCCATTCGAGGCATCGGCAGTCATCATCTGCTCCATGCACTTCGTGGCATCGAAGGCGCTGGATGTTCGCGCCATTCCATGGCATCTGGTCGTCATTGATGAAGCCCATAAGCTTCGCAATGCCTACCGCGAGAGCAACCAGATCGGTCAAGCCGTCAAGCAAGCGACTTTGGACCGCAAGAAGCTCCTGCTCACGGCAACGCCCCTCCAGAACTCGCTCTTGGAGCTGTACGGCCTCTCGACTTTGATCGACGAGAACCTGTTCGGGGATCTGTCCTCATTCCGGGCACAGTACATCAACTATGGTGGCGATGCCTCAGGCCTACGGGACCGCCTGCAAGCCTTTTGCTCCCGCACTCTGCGCAGCCAAGTGACGGAATATGTCCCGTACACCGAGCGCAAGCTGATCACGCGCCCTTTCACGCCGACCGAACAGGAGCACAAGCTCTACGAGGCCGTCTCGGCATACCTCATGCGTGAAGACACCTACGCGTTCCCGGCACGGCAGAAGCACCTGCTGATCCTCTTGATCCGCAAGGTTTTGGCATCTTCTCCCATTGCACTTGCCGGTACCCTGGAGATCATTCGTGACCGCCTGCAACGCCTCTACGACAAGGGCGAAGGAGGGCGCAAGCGCCTTGGACTTGCTGATCGCCGAAGAGTCGATCGACGACGATCTTCTCGACGAGATTCTGGAAGATGAAGAAGATCGCGAGTCTCTGGATTCGCCGGATAAGACAGAATCTGTCATAATGGCAGAAGAGCCAAAGATTGACTTGAAGCAGCTCTCCGAAGAATTGGTGGAGATCCACGACTATATCCGATGGGCTCGAAGCATCGGGGTGGACACCAAGTCCAAGGCGCTCCTGACGGCTTTGGAAGTGGGCTTCAAGAAGATGCGTTCCATGGGCGAGTCGATGCCCGCAAGCCTGCACAGAAGGCTGTCATCTTCACAGAGTCGCCGTACCCAGGACTGGCTATGCCAATTCTTGGAAACCACGGCTATATGCAGGCAAGGTCGCTGACCTTCAACGGCACGAACAAGGATGAATCGACGCACCAGATCTACGCTCGCTGGGTCGAAGCCAACAAGGCGGCAGGGCGCGTCACGGGCTCGCGTCAAGTGGACATGCGCGAGCCGCGATCTTAGATCACTTCAAGAACGAGGCCTCGATCACAGTCCTTACGGAAGCCGGTGCTGAGGGCCTGAACATGCAGTTCTGTTCCTTGGTGATCAACTTCGATCTGCCGTGGAACCCACCGCGCATCGAGCAGCGCATCGGTCATTGTTGCCACCGCTACAACCAGCCCTTTGATGTGGTCGTCATCAACTCTGAACGAGAAGAACGAAGCCGACAAGCGCGTGTACCAGCTTTTGGAGCAGAAATTCAGCCTGTTCTCCGGTGTCTTTGGTGCATCCGACGAAGTTCTGGGAACCATCGAAGCAGGCGTGGATTTCGAGCGTCGCGTGCTGGACATCTACCAGCAATGCCGCACCGACAAGGAGATTCGCAAGAGTTCTCGGAACTACAGAAGGAACTGGAAGCTTCGATTCAAGCCCGGATGAAGGACACAGAAAATGCTTCTGGACCACTTCGACGAGGATGTGCACGAACGCCTCAAGGTGAACCTGCAGGGGCACAGGACCAGCTCGACCGCATCAGCAAGCTGTTCTGGGCGCTCACCCGGCGGAGTTCTCGGTCAGGAGGCGCAGTTCCATGACCGGGAATTGTCATTCGATCTGCTGCACTCACTCGGCTCGTCGATCCGCACCGGCACCTACCTGATCTCCGAAGTCACGAGAGAGCGTCCTTAGCGATTTCCTGTATCGGCATGGTCACCGCTGGGCGAGAAGGTGATGGACCTCGCCAAGCAAGCTCAGACGCCAGTGACCGAATCATTGTCTTTGACATCACGACCAACCCGACTCGCATCGCTCTTGTCGAACAGCTTCGCGGTCGGTCTGGCTGGCTGCGACTCCAGCATCTCGAAGTCAAATCTTTCGAAGCCCAGGAATATCTTCTGTTCTCGGATTCACGGACGAAGGCGACAACATCGACCGAGAGTCCTGCGAAAGCTCTTTCACTGCTTTGCCCGCGTAGGCCAAGCAGTACAGGCCACCGTAGCCGTAGAGTCACGCCCGAATGCAGATTGCACGCGCCATGTACAGGCGACCTTGGCCCGCAACCTTGAAGAGAACAACCGCCGCCTTTCGGAGGCGTGCGTGCCGCTCGACAAGTGGGCCGAGGACATGGAGAAGGCTGCCGCCAGGAGATGGACGACGCCAAGCGTCTGATTGGCGATGTGCGCAGGCAGGTGCGCCAGGCACCCACCATGCAGGAGCAGAGCGTCTTGCAGACCGAACTCCAGCGCCTGGAAAGATCCGCCGCAACCAGCAACAGCGCATTTTGCTGTGGAAGATGAAATCAGGCCAAGCGTGACAGCTTGGTCAACAGTTGACGAAACGGATGGAACAGAAGACGACGGCCAAGGCCCTCTTCACCATCCGTTGGAAAGTGATTTAAGGACGCACATGCCCACCACCGAACGGCTCCGCAAGAAGCTCCTGAACAAGCTGAAGGAACTCTTCCAGCTCGATCAGCCCGACCTCGACTTCGGCTTCTACCGCATCATGCACGCCAAGGCCAAACAGATCGAAGAAGTTCGTGGATCGTGACTTGCTCTCGATCATCACAAGTGCCTTGTGGGCAGGTGGACGGGATTCGGCAGGCAGAAGCTCAATGCGCACTCGATAAGGCCGTACTGACCGCCACCGACTTTGGGGCACCCGATCCGTATGCGACAGAACCTGTCAAAAGGCCAAGACCGCCCTGGATGCGCTCAAGGAGGCCGGTTCCAGTGAGTCCGATGTCAACGACCACCTGTACCGTTTCTTCCAGCGCTACTACTACGACGGCGACTTCATCTCGCGCCGCTACTGCGCCCGCGAAACCGCCGACAAGGCCGCCGTTCGCCATTCCCTACAACGAGGAGGAAGTCAAGCTCCATTGGGCCAATGCCGACCAGTACTACTCAAGACCGCCGAGTACTTCACGAACTTCGCCTTCGGCCTCACCCAATCTGCCGAGATCCGCGCTCGATGTGATCAATCAGGAAGCCGTGGGCATCACGGGCGAGTCGCTCAGGTCCACTTCAAGATCGTGGATGCCTCGAAGGCGAGCACGGCAACATCAAGGCCTCCGACAACAGCAAGCGCTTCTTTGTGCTGTTCGAGGCCGATCCCGTGGGCCTCAACCAGGCGGGCGAGCTGGAAATCCGCTTCGAATACAAGAACCTGCCGGGTGGTAAGAACGAAGTTGAAGCGGATATCGCTGACCAGCTCAAGACGATTTATGGGGCGAAGAACAAGGGCGATCTGCCCAACCTCGCCACGACATTTTCTGTCATGTCCGCCCTGCACGATCTGGGCAAGATTAATGCCGGTTTCCAGGCCTACGCCAAGGCATTGGCCCTCAAGGTGCCCACCGATGCTGTTCCCGAGCAGCCACTGCTTGCCAAGTACATCGGGCAATACACCGCCCGCAACACCTGCGACTACTTCATCCACGAGGATCTGGGCGGATTCCTCAAGCGCGAGTTGGACTTCTACATCAAGAACGAAGTCATGCGGCTCGACGACATCGAGAACGCCGAAGCGCCCGCCGTTGAAGGGTATCTCGCCAAAATCAAGGTGATCCCGCAAGATCGCCTCCAAGCTGATCGAATTCCCTAGCCCAGCTGGAGGACTTCCAGAAGAAGCTCTGGCTCAAGAAGAAGTTCGTGACCGAAACGAACTACTGCATCACGCTCGACCGCGTGCCCGATTCGTTGTACCCGCAGATCGCAGCCAACGAGGCTCAACGCGAAGAATGGGTCAAGCTCTTTGCCATCGACGAGATCATGGCTTCCGAAAGGCGACTTGGGCGGTGGCTCGGTGGTTGGCTACTCGGTGCCCCTCACGCTGGTGTTCCTAAAGGCCAACGACAAGCTGGTGCTGGACACCCGTTTCTTTGACGAGTCCTTCAAGGGGCGCTGCTGAACAGCATTGAAGACTTCGACGATCAGTGCGACGGTCTATTGATCCATTCCGAGAACTTTCGGGCATTGAACCTATTGCAGGAACGGTTCCGCCAGCAGGTGAAATGCGTGTACATCGACCCGCCTTATAATACCGATGCCGGTCCAATCATATACAAAAATGAATATCGCAGTTCTTCATGG
This sequence comes from Fibrobacterota bacterium, assembly GCA_016699655.1. Lineage (GTDB taxonomy): Bacteria > Fibrobacterota > Fibrobacteria > UBA5070 > UBA5070 > UBA5070. The sequence goes on along the minus strand of CP064986.1, from coordinate 4,320,151 downwards.
ATGACATTCATATCTGATCGACTTTCTATCGCAAAAGCATTAATGAACAATGATGGCGTGCTTTGCGCAACCATTGATGATTATCAAGTGCATGAACTGGCATTTGTGCTTGATGGAATATTTGGCAGAGCCAATATATTAGGAACAGCGCTCATCAGAAATAATCCATCAGGTAGATCAACTGTTCGAGGTTTCTCGATATGCCATGAATACGGATTTTTCTATGGCGTGCGTTCGGAATGTGATTTAGAAAGACTTCCACGCAATGAGAAACAATTAGATCGATTTTCAGTTGAAGATGGCGTCCATGTTGACTGGAGAAATTTCCGTAAAGATGGCGGAGCAGTCACTCATCGCTCTGAACGCCCGAAGCAGTGTTATCCATTATATATCTGCCCAGATAGAAGGGAAATTCGAATACCGGAAATGAAATGGGACGACACTAATCGCTCATGGATTATCCTTGAGCATCCCAAATCAAATGAGATCACATTACTCCCGATCGACGAAAAAGGAAGAGATCGCGTATGGAGTCTTAATCATATATCTGCAAAAGAGAATATGTGTGACTTAGAAGTGCGTAACGCAAAAGACGGTTCATTTGTCGTATATCGCAAGCATATCCCGGAAGATGGCGTATTGCCTCGTACTTGGTGGGACAAGAAAGAATATGCGGCTCGCGAATATGGCAGTTCGACTCTAACGAAAATGTTTGGTGACAATCAATCATTTTCCTTCGCGAAATCACCATTTGCTGTACAAGATTCTATCCTGATTGGCGGTCTTAAAGGTCCTGATTCAAATTTTGTACTTGATTATTATGGAGGATCTGGTACAACTGCACATGGTGTCATCTCAATGAATCGGGCAGATGACGGTCGTCGCCGTTTCATTCTTGTAGAAATGGGTGATTATTTCGATTCGGTTACTAAGCCACGAATCGCTAAGGCTATTTATTCCGCAGACTGGAAAGACGGAAAGCCGACAACACGAAACACCGGTATTTCTCACTGCTTCAAGTACATTCGTTTAGAGTCGTATGAAGACACGCTGAACAATCTTCGGTTTGTAGTCGACTCCACGCGTGACCATGTTATGGCACAGAATCCGTCCTTACGCGAAGATTACATGCTCCACTACCAGTTGGATGTCGAAACCCGTGGGTCGGCCTCGCTCCTCAACATCGAGCAATTCGCCAATCCCACCGGCTACACCCTCACGGTCAAGAAGCCCGGCACCGACGAATCGTCACCCCGTGCCGTGGACTTGCTCGAAACATTCAACTACCTGATCGGCCTACGGCTTGAGCATCTGATGGCTCCGCAGATCTTTGGGGCCAAGTTCAAGCGCATCCCCGATCCTGAACTGCCCACCGACCAGCATACCAAGCTGGTCCTTGACGGTGCGCTCAAGCATGACTCCTCCGGCGCGTGGACCTTCCGACTGGTCAAGGGCTGGGTGCCTGCCAGTCCGGCGCATCCCAACAACGGCCAGCAGGAGCGCGTGCTCATCGTGTGGCGCAACCTCACCGGTGATCTGGAGCAAGACAACGCCGTGCTGGATGCCCTCTTCGAGAAGCTGCGCATCAATCCCCGCGACTTCGAGTATGACACCATCTATGTGAACGGCTCCAACAACCTGCCCAACCTCAAACGCGACGACGAATCCTGGAAGGTCCGCCTGATCGAAGAAGAGTTCCACAAGCGGATGTGGGCCGCCGAAGGAGGCGCGTGATGCCAAGTTCCTTGGACAAGTTGACCATCAAAGGCTTCAAATCGATCCGTTCGCTGGAAGACTTCGAGCTTCGCAAGTTGAATGTGCTGATCGGTGGCAACGGCGCGGGTAAAAGCAATCTGATCGAGTTTTTCCGTATGCTTCGAGGCCTAATCGATGGGAACTTGAAGCAGTACATCCGCGAAGGCGGGGGCATCAACGACTTCCTGTACAATGGACGGAAAGTGACGGAGAAGCTGGAGTTTTCCATGCGCTTCGGTGTGCGTGGTTACTCCTTCGAGATTGCACCTGGTCCCAAGGAGTCCTTTTCGCTTCGCCGGGAGCATCGCTTCTTTGAGCGTGGTCGCACAGGCTGGTGGTTCCTTGGAAACAGCGACGACGACCAGTCGCTCCTCGTGCAGGAAGCCAAGGGCAATTCGTCGGACAGCCAGTACAGCAAGCCAGTGTACGATGCGATCTCCTCGTGGCAGATCTACCACTTCCATGACACGAGCAAAAATTCGGGCATGAGGGGCTTGGAGATCATCCAGGACAGCAAATTCTTACGCGCTGATGGCACCAACATCGCGCCATACCTCATGCGCTTGAAAAAGAGTGAGCCTGCAGCCTACGCAGAGATCCGCAATGCACTTGTGATGGTCATGCCCTACTTCGACGATTTTCTCTTCGATGTGGAAGAGTTTGGGGAGAAGAAAAAGGTCGGCTTGAGTTGGAAGCAAAAGGGTTCAGACTACCCGATGCAACCGTATCACTTTTCGGATGGTTCCATCCGATTCGTCTGCAGCAACGGCTCTTCTGCAGCCAGATCCCCCTTCGACGATCATCATTGACGAGCCGGAACTAGGCTTGCATCCAACAGCCATCAGCGTACTTGCCGAATTGATCCAGGATGCAGCCAAGCGCACGCAATTGCTTGTGGCAACGCAATCGCCAGCGCTGATCGACCACTTCGCTGTCGAGGATGTCGTGGTCGTGAACCGAAAGGACGGTGCATCGACCTTCGAACGGCTCAAGGAGGAGGACTTCAACTCATGGTTGGAGAGCTACTCGGTCGGTGAGCTGTGGACAAAAAATGTCATCGCCGGAGGGCCGGTGTATGAGTGAAGTCGTCGTCATCGTGGAAGGTCTCACCGAGAAGATCTTCATCAAGGACATGATCACGCCATATCTCGCGCAGAAGGGCATTTATGTCACTCCGATCGAGGTGAGTAAGCCGGGCCAAAAGGGCGGTGACATCCGCTTCGCAAGGGTGAAGCGCGACCTTGAGTTGCATCTCAAGCAGCGACACGACACCTTCGTCACGCTGTTTGTGGACTACTACGGCATTCGCAACGACTGGCCCGGCATTGATGCGGCTCGTGAGAAAAAGCTCCCGGCTCAAATCGCTGATGTCGTGAACAAGGCGACCATGGATGCTGTCCAGTCTCTTTTCATGGAGACAGATCCTGTCCGTAGATTCATTCCCTTCGTGGCGGTGCACGAGTTCGAGACTTTGCTCTTCAGTGACGCCGGTATCCTTGCGGCGGAATTGGGAGTCAGGCCCGAAATGGTGGAAGCCATCCTCACGGAATGCGGTGAGCCTGAGAAGATCAACAACTCCAGCGAGACCGCACCCTCCAAACGCCTGGAAGCCTTGAATGTTCGCTTCAAGAAGACCTCGACGGGAATTGCCATCGCACGGGCCGTCGGCCTCTCGAAGATGCGTGCCGCCTGCCCGCTCTTCGATGCATGGGTCACGACGCTTGAAAATTTGAGAGGCAACTCCGATGCCGCCTAGAGTTCGCCGTGCGCCTGGATTGCCTCCGCACGACTTCCGCAACAAGTTGCTCTTAAACCAATGGCTCATCAGCCAGTTAGGGGTCGATCCCCTCGATGGTGTGTTCTCGTCCAAGGTAAGGCCCTTCCACAAGCTGGCCGGCCCCATCCGGGACGCGAGGCTGGAAAGGTCTGGATCACGACGGACTCCACAAGTTCTTCCATGCCCTCACGGAAAGCGAACTCTTTTACGACGAGTTCAGCGCCATCCCCAAGGCGGCTCCAGACCTATGAAGAGAACATCGGGCGGCACACCAAGGCGATCAACGAACGCAGGGCGCGGCCCGTGGTCTGGAAGTACTACCAGTGGCTTTCGCTCATATTCGTGGAGATGTACCTGGATCGCTGGTTTGCCGATCCAGAAATTCTGCTGAAGGACTTGAACGCATATGTGGCGCGGTTCAACGCCAAGTGGTCCGAGTTCGAGGATATGCCAGAATTTGTCCTGGACGAGTTGAACAAGCTGTCGCTCCAGAACGCCACGGGTTCAGGCAAGACGCTCCTGATGCATGTCAACCTGCTCCAGTACCGGCACTACGCGAACCGCTATGGTCGCGCCAAGGATTTGTCGCGTGCGATTCTCATCACGCCAAACGAATCGCTCTCGATCCAGCACATCGACGAGTTCCGCGAAAGCGGCATCGACGCCTCGAATTTCGCGAAAGAAGGGCATTCGCTTTTCACGCAGGAAAAGGGCCTTGCCCGTGTGGATGTTCTGGAAATCACCAAGCTCGGCGACAAGGAAGGCCCGAACACCATCGCCACGCGCAGCTTGGGCGACCAGAACCTGTTGATGGTGGACGAAGGCCATCGCGGCATGAGTGGCAAGGATGAAGGCGTCTGGTTCACGCGCCGCTCCGACCTGTGTGCGAAGGGCTTTACCTTCGAATATTCGGCGACTTTTGAGCAGGCAGTACAGGCCTCGGGCAACGCTGACTTCGTGAACAGCTACGCGAAGACCATCGTGTTCGACTACTCGTACCGCTGGTTCTACGAAGACGGATTCGGCAAGGACTACCAGATCCTGAACCTTCCCGACTCGTACCAGACTACCCGTGACAACTACCTGACCGCGTGTCTCCTCAAGTTCTTCCAGCAGCAGTGCATCTACGAGGATCGCGCATCGGCGCTGGTTCCGTTCAACCTCGAAAAGCCGCTGTGGGTGTTCGTTGGAAGCACCGTGGCCTCGGCCAAGCTGACCAAAGACGAACAGATCGTCGCCACCGATGTTGCCCAGATCTTGGAGTTCTTCGCGCGCTTCCTATCCGAAAATGACAATTCCTGTCATCGCATTCAGGAGATCTTGGAAGGCCGCGGGCAGGACACCGGCCTTCTGGACAAGAATGGCGTGGACATCTTCGACGGAGCGTTCACCTACCTCGCAAGCCTCAAGAAGACGGCTGCCGAGCTGTTCAAAGACATCCTCAAGCGCCTCTTCAACGCCGAAAATGGCGGGCACCTAGCTTTGGAGAGAGTGAAGGGCGACTCAGGAGAGATCGTCCTGCGCGTGGGCACCTCGGAGACACCGTTTGGCCTGATCAATGTGGGCGATGCCAAGTCTCTGGCCGACCACCTCGAAGGATTGGCCAAGCAGGAAAGACTACCGGTGACCGTGGATGAGAGCGACTTTTCCGAGGCGCAATTCGCCTCCGTGAAGGAGTCGTCATCTCCCATCAACCTGTTGATCGGTTCCAAGAAATTCGTCGAAGGCTGGGACTGCTGGCGCGTGAGCACCCTTGGCCTCATGCATGTGGGCAAGAGTGAAGGAGCGCAGATCATCCAGCTTTTCGGGCGAGGTGTGCGCCTTAAGGGATGGCAATGGAGCCTTAAGCGCAGCGGGCATACCCGCGCACCGCAGCGGCCCCCATTCATCGAGGAGCTGGAGACACTCAATGTGTTCGGCATTGAGGCCGACTTCATGGAGCGCTTCAAGAAGTTCCTGGAAGACGAAGGCCTGCCCGGCAATGAACGCCGTCGTGTGTTCACCATTCCGCTGAACATCACCTACGACTTCGGGAAGAAGCTCAAGATCGTCCGACCCAAGAAGAAGGCCTCCGACGGCAAGGAGTACGACTTCAAGAAAGACGGCCCTGTTCCAGGACTTCATGAGGTCCCCAAGTATATCCAGCAGCATCCTGTGGTGGCAGACTGGTATCCGCGCATCCAGTCAATCCAGTCACGCAAGGTAGGAGAGGCCGCAGAGCGCGAAGCAGTAGTCTTGCGTCCAGAACATCTCTGCCTACTGGACTACGACGCGCTCTACTTCGAGGTGGAGAGCTACAAGCGAGAGAGATCCTGGCACAACTTCAATATCGACGTGGCGGGCATTCGGTCACTGCTGGCCGACAACACTTGGTACACGCTCTACCTGCCCCATGCGCGACTGACTCCCAGCAATTATGGTGATGTACGATTGATCCAGTTGGTCGCCTGTGACTTGGTCACCCGCTACTGCGAGGCCTATTACAACTACAGGCGCAGAGAGTTTTTGGAACCGCGACTTGAAGTTCGTGAACTCAAAGCCGACGACGACAACATCCCGCAAGACGAGTTCTACCAGCTCATCGTGGATGGCAGCGAAGAGCAAGTCATCACCGGCATCGAGAAGATCAAGCAGCAGATCGAGGAGAAAAAAGACGATCTCCTTTCGGTGGGCGATCTGAACGCTTGCCTGTTCGGGATGCACCTCTTCCAGCCGTTGTTTCACCTTCGCAAGGGTGGCAAGATCACCATCCTGCCCGTGGCACTCAACGAGAGCGAGTTCGAATTCGTCAAGGATCTGAAGACTTGGAGCGAGAAGAACCAGAAGAGCCTAGAATCCGAAGGTATTGAGCTGTATTTGCTGCGCAACATGAGCCGGGGCAAGGGCGTAGGATTCTTCGAGGCAGGCGGCTTCCATCCTGACTTCATTCTTTGGATGGTTGTTGGGAACAAGCAGTTCGTGACCTTCATCGAGCCACATGGTCTTCTTCACGAAGGGCAAGCAAGCGACAAGATCTTGTTCCGCGAACGGATCAAGGAGATCGAACGGCGCTTGAACGACCCAAATGTCGTTCTGAATAGCTTCATCATGTCCTGGACCCCGTACCCCCAACTGCGCTGGGGACCAAGTCGCGAAGACCTCGAAAAGCAGCATATCTTGTTCATGACAGATGATAAGGACCAATACATCGGAAAACTATTCGATAGATTGAAATCCCAAATCAAATGACAGACAAGGGGCCAACAAGGGCGAAACAAAGAAACAAAATCGGGGTGGGCTGAACAAAGAGACAATCTTCGCAGAAACCCCAATCTGCGAAGAGATTTATTGCCGCAAGCAAGGTTGCCTAACAGTTCGTTCAACCCGCACCCAAAAATGGGGCAGGTTAACTGTTTCAAAAAAGAACAAAAAATCATGAAAATGAAACCGCAAATAATAGCAGCAGAACGAGATGTTGCCTAACAATGCCGTTCCACCGGGATTTCGCTTCGCTCAACCCGGTGAACAGGCGGCGTTAGGGAGACGCCTCCGGCGCGGGAAATTGTTTTAATCTTTCTTAAATCACTCTTACCAATACGGAGTTTAATATGGATAGTCTGTTTAAAGTCGTGATAATTGTTCTGACTGTTGTTGTGTTGAAAATGTTGTATTCATGGATAAAACATCGCCTTGATAAACGTGATCAAGATGTGATCGATAATCAAATAATTAGCGGCCATGCACAACACGCTTCGCCTAATGATATTCCAAGTGTTTCATCTGAAGATTTAACCAAGGAAATGATGAATACTTCTTGCTCATTTATGACTCAAGAAAATCAAAAAATGATTTTGAAATTTAATCAAATCAACATTTCAAAGCTAGATTTTTCAATTTCTAGCATTGATGAAATTGATCTTTGGATGAATTCAATATGGCAATCTAAATCGAACTTGAATTCCAATCTGCTCGGAGAAACACTTTTGTGGGCCGGATCATACATTGGAGAAGTTATTCGACGAAACTCATCCAAACAATTCCGATGGATTGGCTATCGTGAGTTTATTGAAAAATATGGTGTAAATAACATGAGCATAATGCCATATAGTTTTGAATATCAATATATTTTGGATTGTTCAAGTAATACTGCTTCGTTCCCGTTTTCGAAGGTATCGAAATATTTGGATAATGGCCCTGAAGAAAACCTGAAATTCTTCGTAACGAAATGGTGTGAAACAACTTGAAAAATGGATTTAATTCCAATTTAAAAGAAGCGACTGCCAAATTGATCATCCGATCATTCCTAACTGCTTTGAAAAAGTTTGAATCTAATCCTGAATGATCAACAACACCAAAAATCACTTCAAGCTTAATTTGATCTAATGGAACGACTGCCGATGTTACCACTGATCGTCCCTAACACGCCAATTCCACCACGATCGCGGGCCTGTTGTTTTGCCGATTCCCCGCGACGCGGTGAATATGGGGCGTTAGGCACACGCTTCCAGCGGCCGGAGCTGCAAAATGAGCTGCAATAGCTGCAAACGGCCTGCGGCCGTGATATATGAGCGTTTTAACAGAATTTTTACAGCCACAAGAAGAAGGGGACTTTATAATATAATACTCTTCCAAAATGAGTTACAAAAATGCAAGCCCATCAAGAATTAAATCAAATACACATCATTCAGTGGGTTTCTGCTGTAATAACAAACAACGAAACAAAGGCATAGCAACCAAAAAAAACTAATCACTTTGCCAGTGAGGCAAAAGTTAAAATCAAATCTTTCAGATCGCACAAAAACGACCAAAGGTGTAAGATGAATTGCAAGTTTTCGAAACAAATCACTAAGCCCTCTGTCTGCGCTATTATCATTGCATGCATAGCATGTGATTCAATTTGTCAATCGCCAAAAGATATTCAGGTTTCTGGATACAAGAATTTCAAATTTGGAATGTCATCAGCTCAAACACTTGCTCAGTTCACATCAAATTCCGAGCTGAAAGAGCTAGAGTCCGGCTTATTTATTCAAGCCAGATTTGCCCCGGTTACGTCAAGATTTTTTCTGGACTCGCCCTCGCCAAATGCGCTTATGAAAAAGGTGTTATCATATGGATCAGTTTCTGCGTACCTTGATAGCGCAATTAGTTCAATATTTGTTGAAGCTGCTATTTCTGACAGGTATTCACATGCAGGAAAGGTGTCAGTCATTAATTTTCCAAAGGAGGGGATTCAGCTATATTTAATCAATGATTCATTGCGCCAAATACGCCTCGATTTAACAGAACGAAAACCAGATGGCGATATATTTGAAGTCTTAACAGCTAAATATGGGAAGCCGAAAATATCCAACATTTTCTTTAAAACAGCACCTGTAATAGGAACAAATTCAACATTAACCTCATTCACATTCGATGCCATTGGAGGCAGAGTTAGATTACTTGGCACATCTACAAAAATCGAATTGCTTAACCGATCTGGACCGAGTGATTTTCGATCAAAATCTAACCAGAAGGATCCTGGACAAGCGTATATAGATTCCGGAGTTGCAGAATTAGAAGCGCAATTTATTAATCAGACCAAAGCGCTGTTTTCGAAAATGGAGCCGATCCAACTCACATACACCCAACTTGATTTTGCAATAGAAAGCGAGAAGCAATTGAGGGAATTCACAAATAAGTGGAAAAAAGAATCAAGGGACAGTATTGAAAAAGGCATTATTGAATTAAAGAGAAAAAACGCTGACGAGTACTAGCGCACACCTTTCTCAGGTGCTATTGACAGGCGGCATAAACATTGCTTATGCCGATTTTTTCGCAACCTATTAACTGATTAATTCCACTTTTCAATACGTAATCTAGACGCAAAAAGCTGAATTAATTCTTTCCGGAGATTAACAGAGCTAAATAATAAAGGCAACCACATTTATCCCTCATTAAAAATGCAATTCAATTAAGGCGTTTGCGTCTTAATCATTTTTAAAAGGCGGCTAGCAATAGGTGGAATTTTCCTGAAGCGAAATTAGCGCCAAAGAAATGGCGCTAATTTCTCAACGATTACTTAAGCACAACTATCAACACAACTAGTAGCATAATGTATTCATTTATCACAAAATCACCTCCTCTTTATAATATTTATATAAACCACAATTCAGCCGCTCAAAAACAATCAATTTATTTGAGAATGAATTCAAACAAACAAGAGATGTACCAGCCCTCCTTATCAGCTCTCTCTTACTTCCAAAGTGTACCACCTTTAAATTGATAAATCAAGTACAATCACCACGATGATCCATGGGCAAGATTTGCCTGCCGCAGTGTCAAGGGTTTAGAAGAATTTAAGAGTACGCCCTTAATGGAACAAGCCATGATAGCTCTTGGATTGCAACAAAATATCAATGCTTTTCCAGGCTTACGGTGCCTGCTCTGGTTTTTTTAAATCTTTTATCCTGCTCGCCAACGTCAAGGAGCAGGGATAAGCACTCACCTCAAGCGAAACGGAGCAACAAGGTCGGCACCAGCATTAAAATGGCCTTGCGCCGGCAGTTATGTGAGTTTCAATATAAGTAGAATGCCATCTACCTTAATTAATTCTGCAAAACCAATCTTGCATAAGTGATTTTAAAAGCTCCCAAGCGAAATTTTTCCGGTCTGAATTTTAATTCCGTCTTAGCTCCAGTCAGACTCAGACCCAAATCTCACCCTTGACAAAACCCGGATGATTGACTATATTAAATAACATGTCCGCAAACTGGCGTTCTGGCGATGTCCAGGAGGCGGACTGAAGTGTTAAGTAGGAGCGTTTACTATGCGGCTACATAGTCACTTCGTGCTCTACGTATAAAAATTTATAAAGGAATCAGTAATGAATAACCTAGAAATTGCAAGATTATGGCATGCGTCAAAGGGTGATGTTGATCTTCTAACAGAGTTTCATATTTCTGACTGCAAAGTCGAAATCCCCGATGATTATATTTTTGAAATTTACATAAGACCTCTCCGAAATGCATTTGAAATAATTAATAGGAATCTGAAATATTTTGAATGCATAAAGCTTTGTAGTTCTTCTGAAGAGATTATCGAAAAAGCCAACTCAATCTTGGAAAAAAGTGATCTTTAACTTTTAATCTATTTCTTAGCAACAAACGCCGTCAAAGATTTGCTTCTTTGGCGGCGTTTTCATTTGTTCTGTTGAAGTAACAATTTCTTCTCTTTCGATTTTTACGACTGAAGTTTACTGAAAACACAATTCTCCCAAGATTTTTTTGATCCTAACCGCAGATACCTTAGCGAGCACTCCGATTCATGTTGGCTGACGGTGTTGTTTGAATGAAGCAACCATTTTTCCTAACAATCACGTTCCACCACGATTTCGCTTCGCGAAACGCGGTGAACAGTGTAGGTTAGCCACACGCCTCCGGCGGCCGGAGCTGCAGATGAGCAACAGGAGCACAAACGGCCTTTGGCCGTGGATAGCTACAGATAGCGGCAAATAGCGGCAAGCTGCAATAGCTACAGAACAAATAGCTGCAAAACGCCCCCCCAACAATAGCAGCAAAAGCAAATAGCACAAATAGCGAAGCAACAAACGAATAAACAACAATAACCGCAATAGCTGCAATAAGCTGCAAAAGCAACAAAACCGCAATAAGACCAAACAACAACAAGGAGGGCACCGCCTGACGGCGGTTGCCCTCCTTGTTGTTCTGACAAAACCCGTCAGATGCGACCAAACTCGCATGAACAGTGCCCCGTTTCACTTAGTGTGACCAAATTTTGACAGCGCGGACGCAAGAAGCCTTGTATGTTCCGTTCAACTGTCAGCGGTGTACAACGCTGGTAGGAACTTCCCCAGCCGCAATCGCGGCAACAACAATATCCCCAATGTAGGAGAGTTCACCATGACTGCTCAAAACTTGATCTCGGCTTCCCTCCCCGAAGAAACAAAGCTCGATATCCTTCAAAAGCTAACGGATATCCGATCCAAACTTGATTTCCTCATCACGCTAGATTCCGATCAGATGCGAACGCTTTTCAAAGCATCCAATGGATATTCCCCTTTCATCGAAAAAGCCTTCGCAGCCGCAACAACACATCCAGACATCCTTCCCCGTGTTCTCTCGGCCACTGAATATGAAAAGGATGTCCTCTTGGTTCGTGCCTTGACCCCGATCTACAATCAGGTGAACGAACTTGCCAATCGCTTGCGGGATACCTTGGTTGCAGCCTCCAGTGATGCCATGAACCAATCGCTGGAAGTCTACGCCGCCGTCAAGCAGCACTCCGACAAGGTTCCCGGCTTGCCGGTCGTCGAAGACGAAATGAGTGTTTTCTTCCAAAAGACGCGGAAAAAGGCCATTCCTGAGAAGGTCTAATGCCTTTCTGAGTAGCATTCGCTCGCCCTGGACGGCATCACCGACCAGGGCGTTTTTAGTTTCTGCCCTCTGAAGTGCCCTGGAGACACTCCGGAATGCCTTTGTGACAACAAAGAGTGTCACCAGAACACTCCATCGTGTGATTTGGACACTCCTGAGTATCAAAACCGCACTCCGTAGAGTTGGGGGATACACTCAAGAGTGCCTTTGGGATACTCCACAGTGTCCGGGCGGTACTCCGGAGTGTCGATTTTGCTCTCCAGAGTGTGTCACAGACGCTCGGAAGTATCGATGGATACACTCCTGAGTGTCTGCGACATACTCCGAAGTGTGTTTTGGGCATTCCAGAGTGGTTCAGACACGCTCTGGAGGGGCCGCGAGGCCGGTACGAAGAACATGGACTCTGTCGAGTTTCCGACCTTGACAAGGCGAGAGGAAAAGTGTTGTCTTACCTCCATGCGCACCCACTTCAAATTACCCGTCGTCCTGCTTGGCTTGGTTGCACTGCCTTTGATGGACGCGTCCGCTGCGTCCGGATTGGAACAATTTAAAACTGGAGATCCTGCGAAAGCGGATCTTGTTAATAAAAACTTCAGATATATTGATAGCGCAAAAGCTGATAGAACAGATATTGATATTCTCAAGCTCGCAATGACCGCGAAGCTGAATAAATCAGTTTTTGACTCCTCGATTCTGGAAAAGGTTGGAAAGAAGGAATTCGATTCTGCTATTTCTGCTAAGGTAGATACCTCGGGTCTTACAAAGTTTGTTCAGAATGGCGGCAAAAGTCTTCTTAGAATCGAAGATGCAGGACAAAGGAAAGGCGCCGAATATTCCTTTGATCGCATTCATTTGAATGATTTTGCAATAGGCCACCTTGAAATGACTGCTGGCGGCTTGAACTTCTATAACTCGTTATCCCGGATTTATGGCAACTCACTTTCATTCAACAGAAATGGAATGTTTGCCTTCTCTATGATTACGAACTATTCAACGAACGAGAGAGAAGATATCCTCACCATAAATTCTTCTACTCTGAATCCTGGAGTTGATCAAGGCATTCAAGTCTTAGGAAACATCAAACTTACAGGCACGCTAATTGCCCCAACCAAATCGTTCCCAGATTTTGTCTTCTCCCCTACCTATAAGCTCCAGCCCCTCTCTGAAACCAAAGCTTTCATCTCTCAAAACGGTCACCTTCCCAATGTTCCCAGCGCAAAGGACGTCGAGAAGACCGGCATGGATTTGGTCCAAATGAATCAGGTCCTTCTACAGAAGGTCGAGGAGCTGACGCTCCACGCCATCGCACAACAAGAACGAATAAACGCCCTCGAAGCTCGCATCCCCGCCCCTTGATCTGATTCCCGGCACTCGATTCCAACTCCCCCAAGGAATTCCCATGGCTCCGCCATTTGATCGCAACCATCAGCACGGCAAGAAAGAGCCGATGCTGATGGACATCTCCACGGCCAAGCCCGGCGGCGAGGTCAACTGGGATGCTATTATCGCCAAAACCCAGCGCGGCAAAGTGGACCAGACCAAAAAGGTCTACGACACCACGCAGTACCTCGCTCAAACCCGCGAGGAAGACCCATGGCCGGAAGAAGCCCAGTCCACGGCCTCCGTCACGCTCTCACTGTCCAATTGCCGGTTCTTAGATCCGGCACCGCTGGACTTGGCGCGCCCTATTCGCGTAGCGTGCGATGTGTCCGGCTCGGCAGACTTACCGAAACCTGACAGGTTCGTGGAATTTCGATTTCGGATCATCCATCGTAAGAATTCGTTGGATACCGAAGAATCTCTGCATGAAACCGCTCGTGCTGACCTGACCGCTGCCGCCAAGCAAAGCCCGGAGCTTTCTGCAAAGATCATCCTTCCTGTGGAACTGGATGACCTGGAGAATGGTGCAGAACTTTTCCTGATCGCCGAAGCGTACAGATCAGACCGGAAATTGTCATCTACCGCAAATCCGATTCCGGTTGTGGGTGGGCCTACTGTTGTGCGTAGAGTTCGACTTTCGGGAAACCTGTTCGACATTGACAAGTGCTTTTTGCTCCCAGAAGCACTTGCCGGAATCCGTCAAGTCGCGTCGCTTCACGCCAAGCGCCCTACTGACTCCTTAGTGATCGTGGGTCACGTCACACAAGACCAGAAGTCCAGCACTGGCTTGGATCGCGCCAAAACCGTCGCCGCGATCCTCACAAACAAGTGGGAAGATTTGGTGGGTCATTTCAAAGCGGACGGGAACGGAAAATGGGGTACGAGAGAAGCCCAACTCATTCTTGAACACTTGGGTATCTACAAGGGCGAAGCAGCTGGTATTCTCGATTCAGCAACTGCCCAGGCGATCACCCAGTTCCAAAAATCCGTCAATGAGAAGGGAAAGACCCAGCTTGAGGAATCCGGAAAGCTGGATGCCTCAACCTGCCAAGCCTTGCTCTGGGCGTACTGCCAAGATGGCGGTTCTACCGTCACCAAATGTGCAACCCCAAAGGTGGCGGGGAGTCGTGGAAATCCAGATTCTGTCACCATGCCTGACGGTTCGAAGGCCCCTGATGAACGACTGGAAGTCCTGTTCTTTCAGCGACGATTGGATCCGGAGCCATCGGGTGAACAGCTTGCCGCAAACGACAAGGCTTATGTCGCCTGGTTGTCATGCCTGAAAGAAACGGAAGACTTCGAAGTTCATTCCTACAGCTTGCAACTGGCTGACAAGAAACAACGGGCACTGCCAAACACTTCTGTTACCCTAACTGGCCCCGTCCGGAAATCTTGCCAAAGCGATGCCCGTGGTCGGATTCAATTCAAGGGCCTCCCCAAGGGATCCTATAAATTGGCGATCCTGACAGATCCCAAGCGCCCGTCCACACTGACATTTGAAGTCCCAAAAGCAGCCAAGGTGAACAAGCCTATCAAGCCCGCCAAACCGAGCCAAGGAGAGAACGCATGAATTTCGGATCTCTCCCCGACCCTCCGAAACCTCCCAAGATTCCGGAAGTGCCTGCGGTTCCGGCGGTCCCGACTAGCGCGCAAACGAGCCTGTCCAGCGGTCCATTGAGCGGTGCGGTTGGTGTGGGAGTTCCGCAGAACTTCGACCCGAATAATCCTTCCGTCCATGTCGAAGGTACGATCCATAACCCGACAGGAATTGGCGGCGACCTCAAGGTGGATCGCGATGTCAAGATCCCCACGAAGGCTCCGGACTTCAACATTCCTTCGATGGGCGGTGGTTTATCGGATGTTGGATCTGGGGGTGGATTTGGACTTCCTGATATAGGGAACCCTCTTTCTGGGCTGTCCATGCCAAGCCTTGGCAGACCGCTTGCAAGTCTGTCTGGCCCAACACTTCCGAATTTTGCTGGCTTTCCAGAATACCCAGCGTTTCCGAGCATTGGCACACCAGGGATGCCGGGCTTCCGGTTCACCAACATTCCGGAGTTCAAATTCCCGACTCCAGACTTGTCGCTTTGCGACATCAACATCCCGTCGCCCATTCCCGATTTCGATTTTCCTGTCTTCGACGGTCCGTCGCCTGTCAGTGATTATTTCGAAGTAGACGATATGACCGACATCGTGGTCAGCGTCACCATCGAGGGGAAAGGCGTTCCGGCGGTTGCATACAAGCTCGAAGATGATGACGACCAAACCTATCCTGGCAAACTGGACGCGGAAGGCAAAGCCAACCTCAGGATCAACGGTGGGGATTTCCATCTGGAGTTCGCGGATTTGCAGGACCTGCAGTCTCGCGCCTGGGCGGTAGATCTGGAAGCCGCACTCCAGTCGAAGGACGTCGTCCATCTGGCGGCGTGGGCAACAGTAGGTGGTCCCTCGCTATTGAAAGCCCTCAAGCAGACCAAGACCTCGATGGATGCGGCCATTGTGGGATCGAAACTCGCCGACTTCGTGACCCTTGGCTTGTGGACTTCGGAGTTGGGAACTCCAGCGAGCTTCTACCCCTTTGGAAGTCGGCCCGCACCAGTGGTGATTCCCTCCAAATTCGTGATCGTGGCACATCGCCCAGAAGCAGCTTTCCGATCCAGCGATGCCATTCCACTCAAGTTGCAACCGGCGTCTGGCCGAAGCCTTGAGCCAATCTCTCTTCCGGGAAAGTGGAGCGCCCTCTACATACCTCGCACAAATCCCCGGTCTTCCCGGCTCATCGAAGGGCCGTCAGGGATGGAATGGAAAGACTTCCACCCAGAAGGACCGGGTCTGGTCCGAATAATGTGGAAGCATTCATCCACCCAAGAGGGCTACTTCCTTGATCTGCGGATTGTCGATGGCATCGACCCGACGCTCCAACTCCCGTTGCGCCCAGGCAAGCTGGAAGATCCAGCGTGGAGTCTTGGGGCGATGCTTCGTTACCGGGACATTGTCCATCATCTGTCAGAAGAATTCCCTGTGGACTCCAGGCGCAAAGTGCAAGAGCAAGCCGAGTGGAATACGCTGACCAACTTGTGCCAGTCCCTGGATGTCTGCGTTCAAGATCCTTTCCAAAAACTGTCAGACGCCGATCAACTTGCTTTGGCATTCCAGATTGGCCAGATCCAAGCAGGTCTGGAAGAAGAACCCGTGAGCGCGGTTGCATGGTCCAGACTATTCACCACGTCAGAGCCCAGCCAAGTACGTCTTTCGCCAACCGTCCCATGGATGCGCCCTGATGCGTTCTTGGTTGCCTGGCACCTGATCGCCTTGGAGGGTAGCAAGGAGCCAGTCTGGACACGCGGCGCGAAAGTTCGTCATTCAAATGGTGAGGGGCGGTTCTTCGGTGCTGTGCATCAAGCTCAGGTAGAAGGCATCTTAGTCCCCGATCGAATTTTTGGCGAAGCTCACCGGATTATTGAATCAGAGGGTAAGACTTCCTGCCAGAAACTTTCCGAGCTGTTGGGATTGGTGGTTGGCTGCTTCAACGGCACCAAGATCGGCACGATTTCCCTCCGTGGCGACCGTTCGGACTTGGACAAGGTGGTCCGCAAAACAGGGGTGTTCTCCTTCGACAAGAAGGTCAAGGACGGATTGGAAGCGCTGGCCGACGAGGATGAAACGCTGGACTGGCGCGGCACAATCACCGTTGATGGTGAAACGGGCGAGGATTACGAGGTAGAGGTCCGTACGACTTTGGGCGAAGGTGACCCGCTAGGTTGGAGTAGGGAGGTGGTGCCGTTACCGAATAGGGTCCTGGGAGGTCAGGTAAGGCTAAAGTTTCGATCTATGGCCAAGAATTGCAGAATCGCCAATTTTCGCTTTTCAAATGGAATCACAACGGAATTGCCAGTTGATTCCAACGGATACGTAATATTGGATTTGCAGGAAGGTTTGATTCAGGCACAGTATTTACGGTCAGATAATAGCCTCGTTTTGGATGATTTCTATGTCGTCTTCGATCCGATAGAAACATCCTTCGGTCAATCGCAACGCCTTGTGAATCTTGGCTATATTACTCCCGGCCAATGGGGCGAAACCTACACAGAGGAGTATATTTCTAATACTCTAAAAATATTCTCTGAACATCATGAAATATCAGTTAGTCAGCCAGACAAAATTCTCGAGAAACTAAAACAACTTTGCTCTGAGGAATTGCCATGACGGATGCAAAAACCACTGTATGCAGTGATGCAGGCAGTGGAGTCACTTTTATGTGGATTGAATTTCTAATGCCCCAAGATGGAATAGTATTTTCATCAAAAAGTACAAAATCAAAATTACACTGGAAAGATTTACTGGCTTGTTCAGATGGAAAATGGTCATCCTCTCCATCAAGGCTGCCGCTAGCATCATCAGGTTCTTTCGTTGTTAATCAGTGGAAGAAAATCGAAAATTTCACAGCGTTCCAAACCGGGTACGGCTCTTTCCAGGGTACAATAGGATATGCAAGTCTATACGACACCAGGCGGGCTACCGTTGATTTAAATTTTTTTGGATATCCAAAAATCCGCGTCAACAAAAAGGAAATATCGCCAAATATTTATATCCTCAGCGGTCATGGAGCAGGAGGAAAAATTTATGGAGAAGGCAGAACAAGACAAGGCTTTCATTTATTCAAAATTGTCCCCTATGAAGGCTTAAAAATTTTGATTATAGCGGCTTGCTCTCAGTTGAACTATTCTAGAGCCACCCTTTTGGCATCCTTATTTAATTCAAATACAGTAGTTTGCATCCTCGGTTATTGCTACACGTATTCTGGCGGGTCAAAATCAGGCAAAGTGATGGAAGAATTTGTAAATCTATTGGAATCAGGAATTACAATCCTGGAAGCATGGAAGGCAGCGAATGACAAGTACCATGACCCGAAACTACCTATTAGTTCCTTTCCGTGGGCTGCTGTCTTCAGGAAAAGTGCAATAGCCGCTGTTGCTGCGGATTTAGAGAAAGACGCACAATTTTCTGGCTCTGATTTGGTGTATTGTTCAATGTTTCAGCCCATCATTCAGCCTATCGAGCCTTTACCGTATATATCATATATGTTCTATTCAGAAAAAACTTCAACCGAAGCGCTAATAATTGAAGAGATAAATGACTTCGAAAAGAATAATACAGCTTGCAGCACCGCTCACAGTTTAGCCACGGGGAATAGCGGCGAGACCATTTTGGTTTTGCGAAATACTCTTGCAATTGGTAAAACAAAAATTGATCAATTGCGTGCTAATGATGTTTTTGTGTATAAATTCTGTGTTGTCAGGCCTGACTGGGAGTGCCCCCTGGAAATTTCAAGTGTTTTTGTTCCACGGCTTGGCCTACCTGTTACGAAAGCATTAGTTCAGTTTCCTTTTGGGCAAGATGGTGATGTAATGCGTGTCAAAATTACAGAGGATTGCGACAGATGTACTATTCTTCTCTCGTTCCTCCAAAAGCTCTAGAATACTTAAAAAAGCAAGCCTTAGGCAATCACCCTACCGGGCAGGCCAATGAATTCGACAACCCATCTGATTTGGTATATCATGTTCTGCGGGGTACTGAAATCGATGGAAAAATAAAACTCCCTGATGGTCGCATGCTTCAAGATGAGGATCTTGCAAAGATTGACTGGATTCGCGATCCTTGCGTTCTTGATTTGAAAATATTTCCTGCGATGATTAATCCAGAACTGGTTCTTGATGTATGCTAGCGAACAATATCGCGTTTAATTTCGCAATTAGCGCGATTATTGGCGCCCAGATTGAAATATCAAACTTTAAGGAATTCAATGATATTCGCTCAAATCCTAATGGGAATTTTGTTTTAACGGACGACATCCAGATTCCATTTGATGGCGATGGAATTTCAAGCTGGATTCCTTTTCAATTTGGCGGATCACTAGACGGCGCTGGCCATGCTATTCTTGGCCTGTATGTCTCTGATACCTCATCGAAATATATTGGCCTATTTTCTTCAATTTCCTCAACTAGCTGTCCGAATCTTTTACAGGATGATTCTGCAAAGATAACTAAGGATACTTGCAGTTCGACCACATATTCTTCTATAAAAAACCTTAGAATTTCTGGGTCAAAAATCACAGCAAAAGGAAGCTCAGGGTTACTTGCTGGAATTGCACGAAATGCAATGATAAGTAACGTTCATGTCGACGGGTTTGTAAGTGGCAATATAGATGTAGGCGGAATCTTCGGTCAAGCAGGACCATTTGTAACAATCAAAAATTCTTCTGCCGATATCGTTGCTATGGGAAATATGAATATTGGAGGATTAGTTGGAAGTGCTTATTGGGTCGATTTAAAGAACAGTTCTTGCAAAGGAAGTCTAACCGGCTACCAAAATATTGGAGGCTGCGTTGGTAGAGCAGAAGCCACAATCGGCAATGAATTAACATCTGAAGCCGAAATTCGATCAAAAATAAGCGCTGGTGGAATTTTTGGATTATTCCTCGGAACAAATATTGGAGAAAGACGAATATCCACGCCTTCGGCAAATCAATCATGGATATTGAGTTTTTTGTCCCAAAAATCGTCATGTGCAATTCCAGACAATAGTTCGATTCAAAAATTTCAAAAACCATCATATCTGTTTATGACGGAGGATTCCAGGTCCATAATTATCGAGAGTGATATTTTTTCCGAATCAGACTCTGGGAAATGGTCGAACTCAACCAATTTCATGCAAATGTATCGCGAATCATCCTTATCTAATGTCGTTTCAAGTGGAAACATTCGTTGCGATTCATTTTGTGGGGGCATCATTGGACGTTCTGAATTTTTCCCGACCGGAATTAAAGGTGCAATCCATTCGGGGCGAGTTTTTGGGTCTTCGAAAGTCGGAGCAATAGCGGGAAAATATTATTCTCAATCTGGAGCACGAGAAGTGATTATCTCGGGATTGGTCAATGAGATTTCAGCTATGCCTCTTTTCGGGGTTTCGGACGGCATATTGAATGATGCATTAATAATTTCATCCAATACAAACGCCAACGAACAGCTTATAACGGAATCAGCATCACTGAATAGATGCCCATCAAATGACTCCAATCCCAATAGATGCAAGGGCATCTTTCCAGATGGAGTGTTTGCATGGAACGGGAAGTATTTCCGTTCCATCGGCTCAAACGATATTAGAAAAGTTAAAAATCATCTTAACCTTGAAGTCCTACGAACAACCTGCTGTTCCGATCGAAACTATGGTTTTCAAGAAAACAAACCATATAGGCTGCCAGCACTCCAAGAGTCAGAATGGTGGGGGGATTATCTTCCGCCCTTTCAGATAGGAAAACCTATTGCAATAAAGCAAGGAGAATGCATTAATTTGATCGATCATTTTACGACATTAGATAAGTCAATTATTGAATTCCATACAGATGAATTAATCGAGTCGACCAAAATTCAAGGCAGTTATATTTGCGTCGTCGGTCAAGGTGAACGAAAACCGAAGCAAATCACTCTTAATGCTCGCACAAAACGAGGCGGAAATCTTTGGTCAAAAATCACAGTTCTGCCATCCCAAAAATAATATGGATATCTGACCAACTATGACTCAGTTTTTCACCGACACGTTCTAGAATTTCTCAACAGATTGGCGATTTCAAAGCAGCTCACTCATTCCTGAAATTTCAATAGATATCCGGTGTTGAAAAACTACCTCCGATTTGCCGTTAGCATGTCACTCACACATCAATTCCATTAAATAACTTGAAAGGTGGTTGACTATGTCTGAATAAGTACTCAACTAGCTATACGCCAAAATGTCACAGGATATTTTACTTGCCAATGGTGTTTATAATTTCATGACTCACTCAATCACAAATTCTCTGAGGAACCTATGTCCGCTGCCCTGTTCACGCTAATATCTGGGGTTTTCTTTTCTTCGAAAGGAGTATACAATGTTGCAACAGACTCATTTCGGGTGTTACAGTATGATAAACTGGCAATTGAAGGCTCGTATGGCCAACAATTTTTGCGTGGATGTAATAATGGCGTTTGCGATATACTTAATATAGATGGCACTCAAACAGGCATTACTGGTTTGCCTGCCTCACTAAATGTTTCAAGGGTGTTCCCCGGCCAAGATTTATTTAAGACCGAGTCAAACGGAATATCAAAGTATTTTTTCCAAGGAAAACTAGTTGGAATTCCAGAAAAATTCCGCAATTCCAAGTTTTTCCTTGATGATTCAAAAATCTGTAAGGACACGACCATAGTCCATAAGTTGAAGCAAAAAACATCAGCTTCCACAAAAAAGAAACAGAATATTTATTCCCTTATGGCGCAATCAATGGACCCTAAAAACTTTTCATTTCACACTCTGTGCTATGATATCTCAACAAGCAAGGAAAGCATAATTCCAAAGCATTTCTCGTCATCCCTATTTGGCATTGGAATCAACAATGGAGTATTTAGCGGAGACAATATTGGATTCATGTATAGAAATGGAAAATTGATTGCCGATAGTGTAAGAAACTGCAAGGAAGGCGCATTCCTTGATGGCAGCAGCATAATACGCTGTGAGTCGATAGAATATCCAAGTCCGCTTTCCAAAGAGTCTGTATTCGACAGCACAGGAATGAAAATCCGGTCGAATTTTGGAGCAATTTTTAACAAGTACAAAGATCTTACTTTTTCAGTAAAACAAGATGCATTTGGAACAGATAGCGTTGTCGTTTCTGTCGGAAAAGCAAGATTCGCATCGCACCCTATGTCAAACATAAAAGTGATCATTGGCGATCAAGGCTATTGCATCGATGGTGACAGAGAAAGCGTCAGCTGTTTCAATATCTCGAATGGATCAATACTCAAATTGAAACCAGGCTATTATTCTTATGCGATGCTATCAAGCCCAATGAAGACTGATACTTTGTACTTTGATATATTTGGAAAGCTACTTGATTTTTCACGAAATTTTTTCGATAAATACAGAATGTATCCTGGAACTTGGTACTTCAATGATAAGGGATTTTATGTGGCTGGTGGAAACTACTCAAAAGAACAATTTGGATTTTGGAGCCTAAAATATAACAACCGTGACTCCCTTGAAGTTAAGGGATTCATTCCAAGTGACGCTAAAAGAATAGATCGAATTTCAAATTATTTTGTAATTGGCGCCGAATAGATTGTTGCGATCGGAGCATTTCCGTAGTAATGCAATAGCATAAAAGTAACAAGGAGGGGGGGCGTTGAACAAAAACAACAAAACTCAAACAAGCCTCTTAAAGCCAGCAAAAAATGTTAGCTAACAACCATCTTCAACCGCCATTGCGGCAAAGCCGCAAGGCGGTTAAGAATGTTCGTTAGGCACACCTCCCGGGGGGATAGCTGCAGATGAGCAACACCACGAAAACGGCCTTTGGCCGTGATATATGAGCGCTTCAACCAAAGGTGTCTGCAAATTCCAGTATTTTACGCAGCAATCAAAATTCCAAAATGCACAAGAATTTCGATTAATTCAACACAACACCAAATCAGTTAATCAAAGCTTGCAGAGGTCAGAATGAATTTTAATATTTTACAAAGCCGCCGACTAATGTTGGCCTCATTAACAATTTCTCTGCATGCCTGCGGGATGATTGGTGATTTAGGGTTTAAAGAAGAAAATGAAGCTCCGGAAGTAGAAACATTTCAACTTTTACATGGCAGTGAATTGGTGTCATTTGCTATTCACGACTCCTCAATTTCGGATTCAATTGCAAAATCGATAATCTCGCCAGTTTATATTCATATTGAGTCTCCAGTCTCCACGTTTAAAGTTGGAGACTCCATCACTGTTGTTGATGTTGATCGATTCTTTGAATACTCGATTTCGATATATCCAACATTTAAAACGTCACTATACTTGAGTATTCGAATGAAATTTGATTCTACAAGCAGGACAAACCCTAAAGTGCATTACATTAGCGGGATCGCGGATTCTTATGAGCTAAAATGGACGAATAAAAAAGTCCTTGCTACAGTTACTGCGGATAGTGCGTTTTCAAAGAATATTTCTACTAGATGCAACGATCAATTCTCCGTATCAATAATTACGGAAACAAATGATTCTATCGCATTACTAGATGCTGTTGATTGCGTTTACGAACCCAAACCTGTATTTTTTTCCTGGAGAACCATGTCTCTTGCGAAGTGGTGGTACAACTCTTAGAATACACTTTCAATGGTCGCGTAGCGAAAAATTTTGATTTTATCTGGTTTTTGGCTTTAAATTAATAAAGCAACACAACCCTCGAGGATTTTGATGATTCTAACCGCCGATGGTCAAACTAACACTTCGGAACATCATGCCTAACGGTGCTCTTCAATGTTGACCTCGCTTACTCGGTTTTTTGATCTGTTTCCCCGCTCGGCAACATTAAGGAGCGGGGTTAGCGAAGGAGTAAAATGAATGACAAGACCGTAAATTGCTCTTCACTTGCATCAAAAAACTACTATTTGAGGCCCTCACCATTTAGAATTTCACAATCGGGAGAATAAGGTGGAATATGAAAGCTAGAATCTTCATTGCATGCGTGTCGATTGGTTTCTTTCTCGGATGTGCTTCTGATAAAAGCACAGATTCGATGACAGAAGATGTGAAACCAAATGGCGACAATCTAGTTGCCCAGGCTGATACTTTGCCACGTGAAATAGAAGAATATCTGGCTTCGCTGCCTAGTATGGAAGTGCCTCTTGACTCAGTCAGCACAATACCAGCTGCTCGTGCATTGCAAAATAATGAAATTGAACTAACAGCTAGCCAGAGAATAAAAAAAATGATCGACTTTGCAGCAATAGCGGTGAATAAAAAGGATACTTCTTCAAAAAAAGATTATAAAATTTATCCAGCCGGCAAAGCCGATCCATATCACGAACCAGAACAAATTGGTTTGGCATACTCATGGGGACAGAAAAATGGCTTGGAACGACTTCCTCCTCCAGTAAAAAAGGACGCTAACCAAATTCATTTGAAGTACAAGGTATTTGGTTATGATTGTTCTGGATTTATGGCGAATATTATTCAGGCTGGCTTGCCTTCGTTTACTGGAGATCGATATCAGAAGCTTACAACAGAGGTTTTTGAACACTCTATTGAGTCCTATATGAGAGAAGAAAAACCCAAAGGGGTGCGGTTCCTAAAGATTGGATACACGAAGCCTGAATTTCTTAAAAATGGCGATATTGTGAAGTGGAAGTCTCACATTGGCTTGTATAATAAGGGATTTCTGTTAAATTCACATGGACTCTCAAAGCCCGCATCTGATTCGGAACAACAAACAAACTGGGGGACTAATCGCGGTGTACGTGCAGTTTTATTCGCTCAGGCTATTACATATGATCCGATAAAACATAGAGGGTGGTGGGGAAGTGATTACGAGATCTATAGATTTGTTCCAGATAGCTTTGAAATATTTGTGCAGGCAGTCAATGGATCGATTGATATAAACCCCAAAAAAGCGAAATATGAATATGGTGAAAGTGTTAGATTAACGGCGTTACCATCGAGTGGTTACGCTTTTAGTAAGTGGAGTGGTGATTTTTCGGGAAACAGCCAAACAATAAATATTTCAATTGATTCTGCGATAAAGTTAGTTGCAACTTTTCAACCTGTTGGAAGCGTCTCTGGTATCAGCAAGGCATTTCCAGGAGAATACGTTGAAAATTCTTCAGATCAATTGAGATCAAGTGACATTGATTGGATCTTCCTGTCAACAGGAAGATTTACAGCATCAAATAAGTGTCGAGACTACCCAATCGATTCAATATGGCAAAATTGTGCAACTATAGGTGCTTGGAGTGTTTCTGGTTCAACGTTGACACTGAGCGATCGCTCCTACGGCGAGCCTGATCCAGCTTACCAAGCCACTAGTGTTAAATTCAGCGTCACGATAAATTCTGATTCAAGCATTACTTTAACATCGGCGATTCCAGATATTGAAACAGGAGAATATTTGGTCATAGATCTTGCAAAAATGAAATAATACCAACCGGCACTCGCTGACATGATCTTTAGAGGACTTTATCGCTTTTGCTGGCTTCTTTTTAGGCCTTTGGAAAATCCATAGAATATGCCGAAAACTATTGCAGCGGAATTACAACAAACCACAAATATCGCATCCCCGCTAATAGCGGGGAGCGAGCTAACAATGCCGTTCCACCGGGATTTCGCTTCGCTTGTTAGCGGGCACTTATAGGGAAACACCTGTGGGCACTTTCAGGGCCGGATAGGGATACACTTGGTCCCTTCCGTACGGCCACCCGGGCGCCTACCTCCAGGGTTCACTGGGGGGCGAGCATGGGGAGAGTCCTTAGGATGGACAAGAAGACGACGATCGAGACCCTTTTGCGCCAGGGACAAGGGATCCGGGCCATCTGTCGGGTCGTGAAGAGTTCTCCGAAGGTGGTGATCCGCCTTCAGCGAGCCATGGAAAGGGAAACACTTCATTCCGAAGTGCCCACCGGGCCGGATTTGCAAAGGGAAACGGTAAGCGCCCAAGTGCCCACCGGGTCTTTGGACGATTCTCTCGTTGATTCATGGGGATTTGAGGAGCAGCGCGAAGAATCTTCGAGCGCCAGTAGACAGAAATTGGCGACCCGCAGCACCCAGTTGCGACCCTACCTGGATGTAGTCCAATCCCTGATGGAGCGAGGATTGGAAGCTCGCTTGATTTGGCGCGAATTGGTGGAAGCCCACGGATTTTCCGGCGCTGAGGATTCGGTGAAGCGTTTGGTCCGCAAGGCCCGCGCACGGAGCCCGAAGTGGTTTCAGATGCTACCTGTTTTGCCTGGGCAGGAGGCCCAGATGGATTTCATGGAAGGTCCGAAGGCCTGGAAGGGAGAAGGTCGGACCGAAAAAGACAAGAAGCGCACTTGGATCATGGTGTTGACTCTTTCGCACAGCGGCATGAGCTATCGCGAGGTGATCGCCAGCCAATCCGCTCAACCCGTGTTGGAAGCGTTGATGCGCGGTTTCGAGAAGTTCGGCGGGGTCCCCGAATGGCTCAAGATCGACAACTTCAAGGCTGCCGTGACCCAAGCTCATCGCTTCGATCCCGTCCTGAGTCCGTTGTTTCAGGCCTGGGCTTCGCACTACGGAATCGTCTTGTCGCCGTGCGATCCGGGGAAACCCAATCAGAAAGGGCGTGTCGAGCGCGACTGCCGCTTCACACGCGACTCCTTCTTCAAGACCGTACCAGAAACTGTCACCATGGAAGTGCTCAACCAGAAGCTCCAGGAATGGAGTCGCAGCGTCGCCAACCAGCGCATACACGGACGCCACAAACGCCAAGTGCAGGAGGTGTTCCAAACCGAGGAAAAACCGGCCTTGCGAGCATTGCCTGAGCGTGCATTCCTGATTTTCGAATTGGGCATGCGCAAAGTGAGCGTGCATGGCGCGGTGGAGATCGATGGTTGCCATTACGAAGTGAGCCATCGCTTGATCGGAACAATCGTTGAAGTCCGTTACGATTCCAGGGAAATCCGCGTGTACGGGAACTCGGAAGGGCACGAATCCAAGCTGTTGGTCCGACACGTTCGATGCTGGAAGAAAGGCACTCTGGTTGGCGCTGCTGGAGCGCATCCAACTTGGATGGATCGGCCTCGAGTCGATCGCGAGGTGTACTTCATTCGCGCGGCTTCCGAACAGGTCGGTCCTCACTGCGAGGCCTTGGTTTGATCGGTTTTGTCCAATGATCGAGGCCGACATCCTCGCACGCACCGGACCGTTCAGGGAATCCGAAATCTGGCCAGGAAATTCGGTGCGATCGTGCTGGAACAGGCTTGTGCTCGGACCACTCCGAACCCAGAAGCGAGCTGGCACCGACTGCAGGAATTGTGCGAAATGATCCGTGCTCAACAAGACGTCAACAAGTGTCGGGAAAACGCGGGAGACGACGTTCCACCGGCTTCCCGCACCTCACCCCGACACTCGGATCCGGTCATCCGGCCTTTGACGGAATATGATGACCTGATCGAAGGAATGGCCAGCATGTCGGAGGTGGTCGGATGATGCCCCAAATCGAAGTCCTCCAGCCGATCTTGCGCAGCTTGCGGCTTGGAGGAATGGCCGAATGCCTGGAAATGCGACTCCATCAGGCTCGCCAGCGGGAAATTGATCACTTGCAATTTCTGTCCGAGCTGATAGAAGACGAGATGAATGTCCGATCGAATCGGCTCCTGAAGAAGCGCCTGTCGGTTTCGCGCATCCCGACCATGAAGACCCTGGAAGAATTCGACTGGCTGTTCAATCCGTCGGTTCCGCGCCGATTGATCCAGGAGCTATCGAGCACGGAGTTCGTGCGGGAGTGTCGCGATGTTTTGTTTGTCGGCCCGCCTGGGGTGGGCAAAACCCACTTGTGCAACGCCTTGGCGTTGAAGGCGGTGGCGGCGGGATACAAGGTCCTATGGAAGAACGCCTTCGATCTTGCCGACGATCTCGCCCGCGCCAAAGGCTTCGACGCCCGTCGTGCTGTGATTCGCCAGCTTGTCGCGCCGGAACTTTTGATCCTCGATGAACTCGGCATGAAGTCGCACCAAGGAACGGAAAGCGAAGACCTCCTGGAGGTCATCCACCGCCGTCACGGAAAGGCATCGACCATCATCGCTACAAACCGTCCCATGGTCGACTGGACCGCCTTCTTGGGCGATACGGCGGCGGCCGGAGCCATCCTCGATCGCATCTTAGAGTCGGCGCAGATGGTGAACCTCAAAGGAGCCAGGTCCCACCGGACGCGGAACCTGAAAAACAACGCCGGGGAGGAGCAAAAAGGAGAGCAAATGACCTAGGTTTGCGGCTGTTCGGGTGTTTCCCTATAAGTGCCCACAAGTGTTTCCTTTTGAAGTGCCCGCCGACAATTAAGGAGCGGGGTTAAGGTAAAGCCATAATTTGCATTGAAGCAACAATCATAATAGAACCTGAGGAGACCAAGTTGCCTGAAGCTGGATTCTACATACTTGCAGCACTAGTAATCGCCGCCACTGCAATTAATTTTTTTCAGAAAAACAAAAAGCCAAAGAACGATAGCTTTCGCTGTTCTAAGTGTGGCAAAATGGCGAAACATGATGATAGGACTATTGAGGCATGGAGAATAGGCAAAGCAAAATTCTTCTGTCGTGATTGCCATAGGGAGTGGATAAAGACAAAGCCTATTCAAGAAACAAGGTCGCACAAACAGGCTAAGTCAGGGTGTGCTATTGTAATATTGGTCACTCTCTCAATCGGCACAAGTGTTATTTGGCTCATATTAAGTTAGTATATATTCAGCTGCTGAATGTGGCAAGCCAAGCAATAAATTTCGAAGCAAAATGCAAAACAGGAGCGCAAATGAGTGCTGCTAATATTTTCATCATCATTAGCTAGGCATTCATTGCAACTGTTCCAGTTATCAAGTTGCACCTAAGGTCAAGCAGACGCCCGTGGCGCGGCCAACAATGTTATTCCAGTGTAATAAACGTCCTTCGGGCGTGAACGAATGATCGTATCATGTTAAATGTGATCTTGAACACAACTCTTCGATGTAATAACAACGTCCTTTGGTTAATGCGCGCAATTTCATTCGCCCCTGCGAGTGATCACATCGTCTCCCTCTCAGGGCGTGAAGTGGGATTTTCATCCTGTTTTATAGGAAATTGGTGATTTTATGAAAATACTCATCACTCTGATATCCACACTTGGCTTGGCCTGCTGTTTCGGCCAATCGAACTTAGAGTCAAGTAGTCAAAATGCAAAAATAGATTCAGCGCATATACCAGCTATAAATAATGAAATGTCCAAAGATTTAGCTAAATGTGCCTCCGAAAATTGGACAGTCTGGGAGGTTTACGCTAAAACAGAAAAACTGCATCTTGCACATATTGGCAAAGGAATTTTCGATTTACATTTCCTAGCAACTTATGAAGTGGATGACACCGTGGAAAACGAAACCGGAAAATTTGTTAAAAAATATCACCCAGAGATCATCTTGCAATTCTATCCAAATATTGATCGCATAAAAGAATCGGCAAGATTCACTCAAATGAACAGCGAGATCATTTCCGATTTACATATTTCGAAGGATTTTGGAGAAACAACGGACTTCCTGATTTATGAGAACTCTGTAGAATACGTATACCGTCAGCCAATAGACAAATTCATTATAGAGCTACGAAAATGCTTGACTGAAAAAGCCTCTAAGTACAAAGCCCCGCTTGCCATGCCGAGGCGGAAGAGCCCATGATCGTTCCTGACTTGTCGTTTGTCGGCCGAATTCTGTCTGACGACCTGGCTGCTGCCGAGTCCACCGCGCGAGCCGATTTCTTACACTTTCCAATGGTCCGATGATCCATGGGGACTCCGCTACCGTTAAGAATACCGACCAAGGTGAAAAATGAATCCGAGCTACGCTAGAATTAAGCAAAACAAGGATGAGTTCGTTCCGCGCTTTCTGGAATGGATAAAATTGAAGAAAATATCACACCTCCCCGATATCGAAACCTCGGAAAGCATTGATTTGTCGATTGATGATGATGAAAATTGGATTGGAGTTTCGGTTCTAATTTTTGAAAATGGGGCATGGACTCTGATCCAAGATTTAACAGGGTTTTTAGCGACAAAAAGTCCTGAAGATTGGCGAATCCTGTCTAAAGGTGCTGATCTGATATTCGCGGGATACAATGACTCGGTTCCGTATGGACAGTTTTTAGAAATCAAAAATGGCGAAATTTGCAGAGATTTTCTGCAAGATTTGCAAGATCCAAGCGAAAATCGGGATACTGGCAAGTCCAAGCTGAAAAATATTCGAATTGAGTCATGGATAGATGTTGCTGGATTCGTTGATGAGGACGAAATCGCAGTTGAGCCTGATGTTGCCGACCTCTATATCTTCGAAAATCAAGAACAACGGAGCCTGCTTGAACCCCGACCCGATATGCATTTTCATCCGGCAGAGGCTTCTCGATGCAGGAAAAGCTGACTCGTGACCGAAATAATGGAGGGAAGCACTGGCGGTGATAGAAAACGAGAATAAAATATCAATTGCTAATTCATCAGCCTACCACCAAAAGGGGAGCCAATGATGATGAATTTTTCTGTCCTCTTTCGGATTTTTATGACGCTGGCATTTCCTGGAGCAGATACCAGTGCCTGTGAGCAAAAAATCAAATTGGACTGGTATGGTATGGAATCCAAAGAGCTTAACGACCTTGCGCAACTCGGCCGCACAGCCACTCAAGAAGTGGAAATAAATTCAGGCTTCAAATTCCATTTCCCCCGTTCATACGATACTTTGACGGAGGATGGAGATACGGTTTTAAGACCAATATTCCTTTCGAAGGAAAAAGCAATCACGCAAATCCGGAATGCGAAGGATAAAAACCTGCTTGTTGTTCAGCTGGACAAATCAGTCATGTGGAGTGGAGGGGATAAGGCAAACAAAATCCTAAACAGAGTGAAGTCGATGACGAGCAATCTGGGGTTCGATCGCGTTATCGTATTCGGCGCCCATTGCTGTGGCGTATTTTACTTATCGGATTCATGTTTCAAGGAAAGCGCCTTGAAAAATAATTCCGAATGAGATCGCCCCTACGCCATCCTTTCGGAAACGGCGGCCTTTCCTCGCCCACCAAACCCTGTAGCCCATCCCGCCACCCCAACGCGCCAGCCCATCCCGCCACCCCAACGCGCCAGCCCATCCCGCCACCCCAACGCGCCAGCCCAGCCGGCCACCCCACCAACACCCATTCGCCTCCCCACCCGGCCAGCGAAGCGGCGCCGGGCCACCGGCAACCAAATGCCGCTGGCCAAACCGGCAACTCAGCCGAACCGGCTCGGGGGTCCAGGGGGGCTTTTTTAATGGAACGGCCAAGTGCCATGAGGATATCGATCGCGACGCTGATGCCATCGCCCATCGCCTCTGACAAATACTGTCCCGCCTCCCCAGCGAACCGGCATTGGCCGTTCCAGCAAAAGCCCCTCCCTGGCGCGCATGCTCGCTCCTCCCATTTTCCTTGCTGCAAGGAAAATGGGAACCCTGGCCAAAGGGCCGCACAGGGTTCCCATCCGGCTTGCTAGCCGGATGGGAGGTCGAGATTGCGGTCCTTTGCCCCGAGGAGGTACAGGAGGAGCGGGAAGCGTCCTCCTGTAAACCGGCACAGGGCGGAGCCCTGTAATCACGGTGCAGGGCGCCAGCCCTGCAAAAAGAAAAAGCCTCACGCAGTGAAAAAACAGCCTGCCGCAGGCAACCAGGGAGGTACAGGAGGGACCCTCCTGTAAACCGGTGCAGGACGAAGTCCTGCAAAAAGAAAAATGCCTCACGCAGTGAAGTAAGGCCCAGCTCAGCCCCCCATGTCCCCGCCGGGATGCTACTG
Source organism: Fibrobacterota bacterium (assembly GCA_016699655.1). Classification (GTDB taxonomy): domain Bacteria; phylum Fibrobacterota; class Fibrobacteria; order UBA5070; family UBA5070; genus UBA5070. The sequence continues at coordinate 4,288,538 of CP064986.1, read as the reverse complement.
TGTGTTCCCATGACCGCCGAACTCGTCGATCCGACCCTCGAACTGGCCTTGAAGCTGGGCTCCGGCTTCTGCTGGACCCTGGCGTACATCCTGATCATTCGCCGAGGCTGGAAGGACAAGAGTTACGGCATGCCCGTGGTGGCCTTGGGAGCCAACCTCGCCTGGGAATTTTTGTTTTCGTGGATCCTGCCGCACAAGTCGCCGCAGCTGGAAGTGAACCGCATCTGGCTTATGTTCGACTTGGTCATCCTATGGCAGGCGATCCGCTACGGCAGCGCGGAGCAGCGCCATCCCTGGCTTCGCAAGAACTTCTACCCGCTGCTGGCTTGCGCGGTCGTGGGGGGCTTTTTGGCGGTCAACGGGATCACCAGGGAATTCAACGACTTCGACGGGATGTACGCGGCCTTCGGACAGAATTTGATGATGTCCATCCTGTTTTGCGCCATGCTGCTGAACCGGAACGAAATGCGGGGACAGAGCATGTGGATCGCCATGGCGAAGATGGTCGGGACCATCCTGCCTTCGATCCTGTTCTACCTCAAGTACCCGCATTCCTCGCTGCTGCTCTTCCTGTTCGTGGGGACCCTGTTGGCAGATATTGTCTACGCGGCGATGTTGCACGGAAAGATCCGCTCGCAAGGCGCCAGTCCCTGGAAACGATTCTGAGCGAACTTGGGGCCTTGAGCTAGCCTGTCGTCAAGAGCGCATCCACCAACGGCAGGAGGCTGCGCACCGAGGCCACGCAGAACTCGGGATCCGCCGCGGCTCCGGCTCCGAGGTCCTCGGAAATCACGTCCATGAGCTGGAGGCGTGTCACGGCGGGCTGCCAGCACACTCCCAGCACCTGTGCGGCTTCGTCGGCGCGTCGGATCGCCCAGGCCGCCCAGCTTGGCTCCAAGGATTCCGGATCCGACCACGATCCCGCCAGGATGGAGACGGTCTGCGAGGTCTTCCAATAGCGCGAGGCGAAGCCCGCACTGATGCGCGCATGGTCGCAACCCAGGATGGTCCGCTCAAGTCCAAGGAGTTCGGCTCCCTGGTCTTCCGGGAACACCTGGATGGCGCGATCGAATTCTTCCCAGGAATCGGGAAACACGCTGGGGGCCAAAAGCGCTCCGATGTCGTGGAACAGTCCCGCCGTCCAGATCTCCTGCAGCAGCAAACGATCCGTGCTCTGCTTGCGAGCGATCAGCACCGCCCCGGCGGCGACCAGCAAGGAATGGCGCCAAAAGGTCCGGATGTCTTCGCCGAACAAACCTTCGGTGGGGAAGTGGCCGCCGTGCAAGGCGTAGAATGCGGTTACGGTCCGGAGGTGGTCCTTGCCCATCCGTTGGATGGCCTCTTCCAGATCCACGATCTCCCGGGAGCCCCTCAGCGCCACGGAGTTGACCACCCGTAAGACAGAAGCTGACAAGGTGGGGTCGGTGCGGACCAGGTTGGCCAGCCGGGAAATGTTCACCCATTCGTTCCCGAGTTCGGCATCCAGCTTGAAGAGGATCTCCGGGATCGGCGGAATCAACGACGCTTGGCGATCCAGCTCCCGGCCGACGACATCCTGGATACCCGAGGCGCTGGGTATGTCTTTCAGATACATGACGCGGGAGGATTCGATCATGCGGTAATCCTACCACGCTGATTCCATGCGCTCCAGTCGCAATCTTGGGAGAGGTCGGTGCAGTGCAATGGCGACAGGCGAAGTCCCGGAATGCAGGGAGTTCTCTGCACCTGCCTCCTTCTTTGCCTCGGTTTTCGGGGTTTTATAGACCTCAGCTAGTTGGCACGGTTTTCCCTTAAGGATATGGATAACCCGCAACGAGGCGTGGTCGCCAGGTGCCGTTCCTCGGGCCACCTGGCGACCCGCCACCCCGAGGTTCTAGCTTTGGCCCGTGAACGTGAGTCTCGAGCCCATCGGCATCCTGCGAACCTGTTTTCCCGAGAAACTCGGGATCCCGCGGCAACCCGGGCTTGCTCCCTTGGCGCGAGGCGTCCTCGAGTTTTCCTCTTCCCAGCCTCCGGAAGTCTGGCGACACGCTTTGGATGGGCTCAGCGGGTTCTCCCATGTGTGGCTGACCTTCTCCTTCCACAAGGCCGCCGAACAGGGCTGGAAGCCGCGCATCCGCCCCCCTCGCTTGGATGGTCGCGAAAAGATCGGGGTGTTCGCGACCCGCTCTCCGCACCGCCCGAATTTCCTGGGCCTGAGCCTGTGCCGCTTGGAACACGTGGATCTCCAAACCCCTTCGGTGAGGGTTTCCGGGGTGGATATCCTGGATGGAACTCCCATCCTGGACCTCAGGCCCTTTCATCCGGAAAATGACGTCCCTACAGGAACGGTCCAAGATGGTTGGCTGGAGCGGGCCCACACCAAGCGTTTGCAGGTCGGTTGGCAGGATCCGGCCAAGGACGCGCTGGCCAAGCTCTTGCCAAAAGCCGTTTCGCGGGGCTTCCCGGCCTACGAGCTGGAGGAGGCGATCGGACTGGTGGAACAATTGGTTTCGCTGGATCCGCGTCCCGCCCACCTGCGCGGTGCCGACGGAAGCTGGTACATGCGAATCTTGTCGTTCGATGTCGTGGCCACGGTGCAGGATGGCGCCGCGAAAGTGACCGAAATTCGTCCGTGATCGTTGTGGGAGAGCATTGTCGGACTCCTTTGAAGTTGATAGGTTTTCTGTTCCTATGGAGACCTTCAACATGCGTCGTATCCTTTCCTTGATCGCCGTTTCGGCATCCCTCACGCTGGCTCAGATCGGTTCGGCCCCGAAGTCCTACCCTGCCAACTACACCGGGGTGGATTCTGTCCAGGCGACCATCTACACATCCTACGGCCCCATGGTCTTCCGCCTCTGGCAGAACAAGACCCCCCAGACCGTGGCCAATTTCACCGAGTTGGCCGGTAAGAAGTTCTACGACGGCCTGAAGTTCCATCGCGTCATTCAAGGCTTCATGGCCCAGGGTGGCGATCCGACCGGCGACGGCACCGGCGGTCCGGGCTGGGTCATCAAAGACGAGTTCGATACCAGCCTCCATCACGTTCCCGGCGCGCTTTCCATGGCCAATGCCGGTCCTGGCACCTCCGGATCGCAGTTTTTCGTGGTGCAACTTCCCCAAACCCACTTGGACGGGAAGCATTCCATTTTCGGCATGATCCGTTCCGGCTGGGACATCGCTTGCCTGATCGAGGCTGGCGATAAAATCGACTCCGTACGGGTACGCAGCTTCAAGCATTGAGTTTTTTCTAAAGTTGGGCTGGCCTCACCCGGCCCATGCATGGCAGACTGAGCTGATTCCATCCATTGGGTCTCTTCCGGCTCTACCATGCAAAAACCTCCCTTCTTTCCATTCGGCATCCTCGCCTTGGCACTTTCGAGTGCCGCAGGCGAAACCGCACAGAATGCAGGGTTGTTCTACCACGGATTGCCTTGGGGTAGCGAGTCCCAATTCAATCCAGCCTCCATGATCGTCAACGAAGGCCTCGACATCGGCCAACTGCGGTCGCACGGCGGCTCCATCCGGCTGATTCCTTCGGACCAGAATATCCGGCGTCTCAACGCCACGATCTCCCATCCGTTCACCTCCATCGAACGATCCATCGGCTTTGATCAATTCCTCAAAACCGAGATCCTTCCCACTTCCCTGGACCAGGGCAGGGCCCAGTGGGTGCCCAATTACCAGCTCCACCTGATCGGTGGCGGCCTGCTCAACGCACGTGCGGAGGAGTGGTACATCGCCCATGGTTACTCCAACCCAAAGCTGGCTGCTTTCCTGACTTCGATGAGTGCCGCCTACCTCAACGAGGCCCAGGAAATCGAAGGGTATCCAGACGACTACAACACCGATCCGGTGGCTGACCTGTACCTGTTCGACCTCGCGGGCATCGCGATCTTCCAATCGAAAGCGGTCCGTGAATTTTTCCACTCCCAGGTGGTGTGGATGAACTGGCCGCTGCAACCCAGCATTTGGGCCGCGGATCTGCGGGTTCGGCAGGCGGGCCAATACCACGCATTCCGTGTGAAGAATCCGTGGAGCCAGGATTGGAACTTGTTCTACCACGTCGGTCTGGGGAACATCGGCGGTTTGAGCCGTCGGGTCGGCCAAGACCATCACGTTTCGGTGGGCGCGGGCTACTACGCTCTGCACTTGGTGCCTTCCGGTGGAGGGCAGTCGTCCGTGGTGTTGGCTCCCAAACTCGGCGTGTTCTGGGATCGCGAGGGGTCGCTGATGGCCTCGATGTTCTGGAACAGCCAGTCCAGGGAGCGCATGACGGTGAGCGTTTATCCCGGAGTGGTCAACAAGATTCCCCTGGGAGGATGGATCGCTTTCGGTGGTCAACAAGGTGTTGGGGTGGGATTGACCATGGAGACCGGGTTTGGGGTGGTGGTACCGGGATCGTTCGGGGTGCCCTCGGGTGATCTGTGAATGGATGTCGGCGCAACGCGTTCGAACTAGATTTCCTCAACTTCCATGGATCTTCTAGACGTTCGCACCAGACTTGACGCCCTCTACGGTTACCTCGATCTCGACGCCAAGGCGCGTGAGCGCGAGGAGCTGGAATTCGTTTCCTCACAGCCAGGCTTCTGGGACAAGGCGGAAGCCGCCCAGGCCTCGCTCAAAAAAATGAACCTGCTCAAGAGCTGGATCGATGCCTGGGAATCGCTCTCCACCCGGCAGAAGGATCTGGTGGAGCTCCTCGAGCTTGCCGCTTTGGAAAACGACGAGTCCTTGGTGGCCTCGCTGACGGCCGATGGCGACGCCTTGGAGACGGACCTTCGCAAATTCGAGCTCAAGAAGATGCTCGATGGCGAAGACGACGGTCGCGACGCCATCTTGTCCATCACACCGGGTGCAGGAGGGACCGAAGCGCAGGACTGGGCGGAAATGCTCATGCGCCAATACAGCCGCTGGATCGAACGACGCGGTTTCCAGCGCGCCATCATGGATCTCCAAGATGGCGACGAGGCCGGCATCAAGGGCGTGACGTTCGAAGTCAAGGGCGAATACGCCTACGGATTCCTGCGGCCGGAAATCGGCGTCCATCGCCTGGTGCGCATCAGCCCGTACGACTCCAACGCCCGCCGACACACGAGTTTCGCCTCGGTCTACGCCTATCCGCTGGTGGAAGATGTGGAAATCCCGGGCCTCAAGATGGAAGATGTCCGCGTGGACACCTACCGCGCCCAAGGCGCCGGCGGCCAGCACGTCAACAAAACGGAATCTGCCGTACGCATGACCCACAATCCCACCGGGATCGTGGTCAGTTGCCAAACCGAACGTTCGCAGGTCCAAAACCGCGAGAACTGTCTCAAGATGCTTCGCTCCAAGCTCTACCAGCACTATCGCGAGGAAGAAGCCAAAAAGCGCGAAGACAAGAAAGCCAAGAAACTCAAGATCGAGTGGGGCAGCCAGATCCGTTCCTATGTGCTGGACGACCGGCGAGTGAAGGATCTGCGGACCAACGTGGAAACCTCCGATACCGAAGGCGTGTTGGACGGCGACATCGACCAGTTCATCAACGCCTACCTGCTGATGGAAGCGGAAAAGGCCAGAGAGGGTTAGAAGGCAATGTTGAATTTCCCGTGCGGCGAGTTTACCAGATGAACCCGGACCTTTCCCGCGTCCCGAAAGACCTGTTCTCCAATCCGTTCCGCGCCTTCGTCGCCAAGGAAAGATGGAACTCCGGCTTCCACGATCCCGAAACGAATTCGTGGCTGGAGTTTTCCTTCGACAGGTCGCCACGAGCGGACGGTTTCCGGTTGTCGTTCCTGCAGCCCAGCGCCCGCAGAACGCAATACGTGCGATGGGATGGGCGATTCGGCAGACCGGAAGTGGACGACCAGCTTCGACTGGAAGCCGTGCGTCCGGGTTTCTGCGCCCGCCATCAGCGGCACGACGAAGGCCTTAGCCGATTCGAACTTTCGACGCAGGGGTGGGAAATCGATCTGGAGATCCGCTCCACGCGGATTCCTTTCCGAACCGGCGACAGGCAGTTCGAGGCCAGCTACGACCTCCATCAAAGATCCGGCCTGTTGGCCACCGGCACCATCAGTTCGCCCGAGGGGAATCTCGACCTGGTCCATGCTCCAGGCTATTCGGAGCACTCGTGGGGAGTCCTCCCTCGACGGACCCGCAACCACCGGGTGGTCCTTCAGAATGACAGATTCTGCTTGCACGCTTCGGTGGACGCCGGCCCCTTCGCGAACCGTTGCGTCGGCGCGTTGCACCTGGATGGGGATGAGCATCGCTGGATGCTCCTGGATCCCCAGGTTCGATTCCGCAACAGCCCCGGCTACGAGTGGGACACTCCTTGGCGGCTCGAGTCCAGCGAAATGGAGCTGAACATGGAGATCCTCCAGGTGGCCACCCACCGGGAGGGCGTTCCTCCGTTCGCTCCGGTGCTGGAACGCTCGTCGAAGTCCACCGCCCTGGTCCGCGCCGTGGGCTCGGTACGGATCGACGGAATCTGGCACAAGACGGGCGAAATGCACGGGATCCTCGAGGAACATTCCTCGCGCTGGTGACTCAGGGAAGGATCGCCTCGTGGATCCCGGCGGGGATTCCTTCCGCATCCACCACGCCGAACGCTCCTTTCCAATCCCACATCGCCCATCCGATCCGGTTTTCCTCGAAGAGCCCGACCGCGTCGGTAAGCCACGCCTTGCGGATCGCGAGCGGGGCGTGGCGGATCACGCCGAACTCGCCGCAATACAATTTGTGTCCGGTCTCGGAAGCCTTGGCCAGCGGAGATTGGATTTCTTCCCGCATGGCTTCGACGCCCCATCTGGTCTGGTTGGCGGCATGCATGCGTTCGGCCAGAGCGGCATCCAGCCCCTCCGGCACGCCCTCGGGCCAGTGCTTGCCGGGGTAGGAAATCCCGCCGGTCCAGGCTCCTTGAGGTGTCCACTCGGCGCGATGGTGGGTCACGAACATGGGGTTGTAGAAGTGGAAGGTCAGGATCAGATTGGGGTCGTCCGGGACCACCAGCTGGGGAAAGGTCTTGCACATGCAGTACCAGTTGGAGCCAAGCACGATGGTATGCTGCGGTGCGGCTTCGCGCATCGCCCTCCAGGCGGCGCTCGAAACGCGGTTCCAATCCTCGTCGTCGCGGGCGACGGCCTCGTTGAGGATTTCCAGGGCGACGCGGTCCTGCGAGCGCTTCCCCAGCACTCCCGCCAAGTCCCGCCATAGCTGACAGAATCTGTTCAACTCGGAGGGGTCCGCGTACAAGGCCGGGACCGAGGTCTGGTTGAAGTGGTGGCTGCGCAGCACATGCAGGTCGCAGACCACCGACAGCCCAACCGCCTCGGCCCAGTCCAGGCCGCTTTCCAGGAGATCCCAGGCTTCCGTTTCCCGGGTGCCATCGGGCTTCCACAGCTGTTCCTCGTCCACCGGAAGCCGCACATGGTCGAATCCCATTTCGCGGATGCGAGCGAAATCGATGCGAGTGGTCCAAGCTGCGCGTTCAGGGCCCCGTCGCTCGGATTGGGAGAGCCAATGGCTCAGGTTCACGCCTCGGTTCAGGGAAATCATGCGGACAATCGTTTCGGTTGGAGTTGTCTGTGGAGGATGGTCGCGATGGCGGCTGCGGCTCCCCAGAGCCCCGTCGCGCCGAGGATCCAGGGAAACAGCCTGCCCGTGACAAGCAAGGGGAGCGCCTGGGCCAGAGCGATCAAGGGAAGCGTGGCCAACGTGGAAAGCTGGGCGGCGGTGCGCACGTTGCGGCTGCGCGCCGATACCCAGGCGCCCAACGCGACACAAAACGACATGGAGCTGGGCGAGAGGAGGATCGCGATCATCAGGGCATCCAGGTGCGGAGCCTGGGTGGCGACCACCAGCGCGACCAGCGAGATCCACGAGAGAACGATCGCGGCGACCAAGATCGCGACGGCCCGTCCCACCAGCATCGCCGAAAACGGCACGGGAAGCGAAAGGGATGTGTCCAGATAGCGGCGATCGCGCTCACCGGCCACCAGGTCCGCCGCCAGGCCGGCAGCGAGGCCTCCCGGCAGCACGGCGCCCAAGGCCAGAAGCGGCACGGAAAAGGAGTTTTCCGGCATCCACGCGGAGGCGAGGGCCAGGACTCCCAACATGATCCCGAAAGGGAGCAGCAGGCGCTTTTCCCGCGACAGTCCCCGCAAGTGGAACAGGGCCGAAGCCGTGACCGTGTTTCGGTTGGAGGGCAGTCTGCGCGACGAGGGAGTCGGATCGGATGGCGGTGGCACGGGGGGCGTGCCCAGGCAGCGTGCGTAGGATTCGCGAAAGGACGTGGAGTCCTCTCCCAATCCCAGGATCCCGACCCCGTCGGAAACCAGCCGGGAAACGATCATGGACAGATCCTGCCTGCCTCGGGGGGTCGAAATCCGGTAGACGTTTTCCGTCTGACCTTGGGCGGACACCGTCGCGCCGGGCACCGCCTGGGAGATCTTCTCCGCCAGTCGCGCCAGCGGCAGGGGTTCGCGCAGGATCAGTTTCCGGGAGCAGGGAAACGCTTCCAGGAAGGCGTCCGATGCCCCCCGATGCAGGATTTTTCCCGCTCCCAGCACCACCCATTCGTCGCCCCGGTCGGCGGCTTCCTCCAGCTGGTGGGTGGAAACCAGGACGCTCGCCGCGCGACGTTCGCACCACTGGTCCAGGCTGACCCAGAATTTGTCGCGAGCACCGGGATCCAGGTGCGCGGTGGGCTCGTCCAGCAGCAGCAGATCCGGCTCGTGCAGCAGCGAACGCGAGGTTTCCAGGCGCTGCCGTTCGCCCATGCTCAGTTCCTCCACCAACCGGGCGGGCGGGACGGACCAAAGCTCCAGCGCCTGGTGGGCGGTGCGGGAAGGATCGATGGCCCCGGAAAGAGCCGCATGGTAGCAAGTCCATTCCAATGCGGAGACTTTCATCGTGGACCGGGGCGCCTCCAAACTGACCCCGCAGCGGGCGATCAGAGCCGTGCGTGCGTGCGAATCCGATGGATCGCCTCCCCACAGACGCACCGAACCGGATCGGGCCGGCAACAAGCCCAGGATGCACCGCAGCAAGGTGGTTTTCCCGGCGCCGTTGGGTCCCAGCAGCAGGATCTTGCGGCCCCGCTCCAACACGAAATCCACACCGTCGAGCACCGGTGCCTGGGCATATCCGGCGACAAGCCCCCGCACCTCGATCGGCGTCTGGTCAGGATCGCGCATGCGCGGCGTTCCCGGAATCTTCAGGAACGGATAAACGGGATCCGGCCTGGCCGGAGGGAAGCGAGCCTTCCCACTGGATCGGACGGATCATCGACGGCTATTCTTCGCGCGCGGCGAGGGTCTTGATGGCCACGGCCCAATGGAAGTATTTGCAGTCGGCGAGGTCCGACACGGTCTTGATTCCGAAGGCTTCCTGGAGCTTGGCGGCATCCGCTTCGCTCACGCCTTCCAGCGCATCCAACGGGGCCGCGAGGATTTCCTTGAGAGACTTGGTTTCCCAGGCTTTGTCGACGGCTTTGTTGATGTTCATGGAAATGCCCCTTGATCGGTATGGATGGCCTGAATTCGCCTATGTCCCGAGCAGCAAACGCCAGCCGGGGACGGCATGGATCAAAAGTTAACCCTCCTCGCCACGGTATTCGCGATGCTCGGCAGCGAAGGGAGCGACTTGGGCATTAGGGAAAGGATCCCAAACCGCCAAGGAGGGGTTTTAGTTTGAAGTCCATGCAAGACTCCGGGCGCATCCCACCAAGCAGCAAGTCCCATTCCGCCAAGTGGCTTTCCCGAACTTGCGGTGTGGTCGTGATGGTGGTCGCGTCCACCTTCGCGAGCCCGATCTTCCTGATCGAACCCCAGACCCGGAAGATCGCACCAGGCATGGCGCAGACCCAGGTGGACTCCATCCTGGGGAAGAATTCGATCGTCGGCCGGTACGAATGGAACGAGAAGAAGACCGCCGTCGCCATCCACAAGTACAACCTGGTGCTGGACCATTACGTCCCCGCAGGCGCTTTGGGCGGCGCCTCCTCCACCCGCGTGATGCCGTATTTTGTCATCTACGCCCTTCCACGCAGGCAGGTGGCCTTCGCCGGAACCCATCGATCCATCATGGAATCGGCGCCATCGGACCTGTCCGTGCACCTGCCTTCCCTCTTCGCCAAGGTCGTCGCGACGGACACCGCCGTGTGCCTGCGCATGGGCGTGGAGGAATTGATCCAATACGCCGAACGGAATGTGGGCTGGAAGCACCCCAACTGGGCCGACCGACTGACGGAATTCAACGTCCGCAAGGCGTTGTCCCTCCTGGAGGACTCCCTTGGCCGGGAGGCGCCCACGGCCGACCACTTCCGCAGGCTGGGCAGCTTCCATCGCGTCCGCGCGGTGCTCTGGCAGGAGCAGGGCTTCCAACAAGCCACCGCCGCGTATTCCAGATCCCTTGCGCTGGACTCCAACCAGTTCCACAGCGCCTTCCAACTCGCGCAGACGCGGTTGGTCGCGGGCAATCCGGATTCGGCGGTGCTGGCCATGCGATTGTTCCAGCATGTGCAACGCAAAGCCAAGGGGGAGCTGAAGGATCGCGCCCGGTGGGGGATCGCGGTGAGCCAGTGGAGGATGGGTTGGTCTTGCAGGGCATCGCACAGCATCCGCGAATACCTCGCGATCTATCCCACCGACGAAGGTGCGCGACTTCTCGAAGAACGATTGCGAAAACCCGGGAACCTCTCCGCGCCGGGAGACACCACCTGCCCGTCCCGCTGACCTAGGGACGGTCCGTCTCGAGTGGGGCGGCCTGCCCATGCCAGGCCAGCGTTGCTTCGATCCAATCCCGCAACGGGGCGTGCGTCTCCGTTTCCAAAACCTGTCTGGACAGTTCCTGCGCCTTCCCGTGATCGACGTTCCACAGATTCCGCAACAGCACCTTCAAGGTCTTGTGGCGTCCGGACCGGCGCAGTGGGGTCTTGGTGAACAGGGATTGGAATCCAGCACCTGGCCGGCACAGGTCCACCCATTGCTCCCACGAAACCGGCCAGGTCGCAGGCAGGGTGTTTTCCACCATCGCCCGGCGGTTCCAGGGGCAGGCCTGCTGGCAGAGGTCGCACCCGTAGACTTCCCCTTTGGAGGCCCTCGCCGCCTCGCCAGGCGACGTGGCGCGATCCTCGATGTTCCAGTGGGAGAGACACAATCTGGCATCGATGCGGCCATCCGGAGTCAATGCCTGGGTGGGGCAGGCATCCACGCAAGCCGTGCAGGTTCCGCAGTGGTCGCGATGCGCCGGGGGAGCGGATGGCACCCGAAGCGAAAGGAGAAGTCCTCCCAGGTGGAAGGCGGATCCTCCGCGTGTCAAAAGCAGCGTGTTGCGGCCTCGCCATCCCAGTCCGGCTTGCACGGCCAGTTCGACTTCGGGCAGATGCTGGTCGTCGCAGAAGCGGAAGCTTTGCAGGCCCTCGAAGGCCTTTTCAAGCTCCGCTTGGATCCGTTTGAGGATCCCTTCCATGCGGTAGTGGTAGTCCCGCCCCCGGGCGTACCCGGCGATTTCCGGGTGGCTCCCTCGTACCCCGGGAAGGGGCAAGCCATAGGGGAGCTTGACCACCAGGAAGGACTGGGCCCAAGGCCATGCGGTCCAGGGGGCGACGCGCGGCTCCACGGTATTGGCCAGCCATTCCATGGTGCCGTGCGCGCCCGATGCGATCCACGCGCGCACCGAGGCTTCCCTGGCCAGGAAAGCCTCCCGCGCCAACGGGGCGATGGCACCCTCCACCCCTTGTTCGGCGAGGATCCTGGCCACCACCGACTGAGCGGAATCTGTCATGCCTTGCGACGAAGAGCCGACATGCGGTGGGCCAGGCGGATGGCGTCCACCATGCTGCCGTCGTCGGCGTGGGAGCGCCAGGCGATGTCGAATCCCGTGCCGTGGTCGGGACTGGTGCGCACGATGGGAAGGCCCAGCGTCACGTTCACTCCCCGCACCCGACCCTTGCGGAAATCGAAGGCGAGAGTCTTCATGACCGGGTGCCCCTGGTCGTGGTAGAGGCTCACCACGCCGTCCAGTTGGCCTGCCTTGAGCATCGGGAAGACCACGTCGGCGGGCCAGGGGCCGCTCGCGTCGATTCCGTCGTTTCGCGAAGCGGCGATGGCGGGCTCCACGATCCTCGCTTCCTCGTCCCCGAAGAGCCCGTGCTCGCCCGCATGCGGATTCAATCCAGCCACTCCGATCCGCGGCGATGCGACTCCCGCGTCCCGCAGGGCGCGATCCAGGAGCCTGGCCGTGGAGTGGATGCTGTGGACGGATATTGTCGATGCGACATCCCGCAAGGCGATGTGCGTCGTCACGAAGGCCGCCCACATCTTTCCGTGGACCAGGGTCAGGCAGTGCTCCGCGGCCCCTGTGCGCCGCGCGATGTGTCCGGTGTGGCCGGAAAAACCGCTGTGGACCAGGTCCACGGCTTCCTTGGCCAACGGGGCGGTGACCATCGCGCGGGCGTGGCCCGCGATGCACATGTCCGTGGCCAGATCCACGCAGGAAAGCGACACGGCGCCGCTCCAGCGAGTGGGCTTGCCCGGTTCGATCCGTCCCTCCGGGAGGCCGGCCGGGGTCAGACAGAAAATGGCATCAGAGGATGGCGCACCCGGAGACCATTCCCGGATGGGCGAGTCCACGCCTTCCTCTGCGAGCGCACGGCGGAGGGTTCCGGGGTCGCCGACGACGACCAGACCCTTGGCCACCAGATCGGGGCGCTTGAAGATGGAGGCCGCGATGCGGGGGCCGACTCCGTTGGGATCGCCCATGGTGAGCAGGATGGGTGGACGCATGGAATGCCCTCAGATGGCTTGGGCGAGGTCGAAGGCGAAAATGTTCGAACCTCGGCCGAAACAGAAATCCAATCGCAGAGACAGCAAACTGATTCGTTTGCGCAAGCCTATGCCATAGCCGATTTTCGCGGTGGATTCATCCAGGAAGTCCGGGTGTTCCCCTTCGTTCCAGAGTCTGGCGACATCCAGGAAACCCACGACCTGCGAGCTCCATGGCAGGTTCAAGCGCAATTCCCCGCTGGACCGCAGTAGACGTGGCCGGTAACCGTAGCCTTCGGGCGGCCAGAAGCGCAGTTCCTGGTATTCGTAGGAACGCACCGTGCCCGGGCCCCCGGTCCACAACACTGTGGAACCGTCCAGCGTTGTGTTGTTGAAGAAATACCCGCCTTCCATCGCGAAGGCAGAGCTGAGCCGCCAAAACAGCGGCAGGTAGAATCTGCCTTCCGCCTGGGTCCAGACATAGGACGTGTCGTTTCCAAACTGCACACCCCAACCCAGTGTGGGGCGCAGGATCCATCCTTGCAGGGGATCGAACGGTTCGTCGCGGAAGTCCAGCGCACCTCCCAATTGCGTTTGGAACATGTATTCCACCTTGTTTCCCCCGCCGAACGGATACTTGGACAAACGCTCCGTCTCCAACCCCAGCGAGATGGTGGACCAGTCGGTGGGCTGGTAGGAAAATGTCCCGTCGGTGGACAAGGTGATCTGGCGTGCCACAGTGGAATCCGGCAATTGGGCTTCCTGCTGGACGATTCCAAGGCCCAGGTCCAGCGAAATAGGCGTTCCCCAAAACAGCGGAGTACCCGCGCCCAGGCGGCTTCGTTGCTGGTATTCCGCCATGCGCGCGTCCAAGGAAAGCGCATTGAACGTTCCCTCCACGTTCTGGTGGCGGACGGTTCCGCCCAACCCCCATCCGAAAGTCGGTTCCCACGATAGCGAAAACTCCAAGCTGCCGGGAATGCGCTCGGTCAGGTCCAACCGCAGATCGGTCAGGTTCGTGTCGGCGCGGGCTGGCACGCGATCCAGTCTCACCTGGTTGAACAGGCGGGTTTGCGCGATCTTGCGTTGGAACCAGGCCAGATCCTGGTTTCTGATGGTATCGCCCCTCTTCAGGGGCCACAGATCGATGATCCGGGACGTCGGGGTGAGGTGACGTCCGTAGAAACGGATCTCCATTCCCGAAAAGAGGGCGAGTCTTCCGAGCGTGACCTCGAGCCGGAGATCCACCAGCAGGGAGTCCTTGGTGATGGACAGATTTTGAACCACGCTCGCATCCAGCCATCCCGCCTTGCGATAGAACTGCTGCACATCCTGCAGCACGTAGAGGATCTGGGACTGCTCGAAACGTTCGCCGGGCCGAACCGGGAGGCTCGCGGGAAAAGGGACCGATTCGGTGGGACGGTCCGCGAAGGTGATGGCGATCCCGCCGATCCTGTACAGGCCACCTTGGGAATAATCGACCCTCACGACGACCCGGTCTTCGAGGGAATCGACCTTGCTGAAGGTCCCTTGGCAGGACGCGTCCAGAAACCCCTCCGACTGGGCAGTCTGGGAGACCTTCGAGCAGGACTGTTCCAGCCAGACCTCGCGGTCTTCGCGCGGAAGGCGCGCGAGGTGGTCCGGAGACTCCATCAACTCGACGATGCGGCTTTTCCCCATCTGCCCGGGTTGGGCGATGACGAATTCCGTCCCGGAAAAGCAGCAGGCGGCGAGCAGGAGGATGGTATTGGCGAGTTTCACCAGAACTCCCAACGGTAGCGCAAGGACGGTTGGATGGTGGTCTGGCGCCGGCTGTTGTCGTCCAGCGACTGGCCCACGTCGGTCTGCAGGAACACCCGGCGGACCAGGCGGTCGCGGAACGCGGCCTCCTCGATCCAGGAGAAGGGAATATTGTACCGCAGGCTCAGGCCGTAGTTGTCGTACAGCTGCGGTTTGGCTTTCGAGAGGGGAGTGGATTGCCCGAACGTGTGCTGGTAGGTCCCCGCGGCGTCCAGGTCGGAGGTGATGTGGTAGAGGGCCATCAAGCCGAGCTGGTCGCGGGTGGTTCCGGTGGGGACTTCGGTGAGCAGGACGGAATCCGGCAGCCAGGTGGCGTCCCCCTTGGAGCGCTCGAGTTGTTTCTGGAGGAGATCGTTGACGAAGTTCTTGCCCGATTCACCGAGAACCGATTGGGCTTGTCCCTTGACGATGGCGCCCATGGTCAAGGTCTTGTCCTGCTGGGGGTAGCATCCGGTGGCCAAGGCGACGGCCGCCCCCACGGTGCCATCGTCGCCGGAGCGCGCCGGAGCGCAATCGGACACCAGGCGCCGCAGCCGCGGATCTTCCAGGTTTCCGGCGGCGGAAAGACGCAGCTGGCAGGTTTCCACCAGAAACGACGTGGAAGGCTCGGTGGGCTCCGAGCAGGATCTGCGGATGGTCCGGAATCCCGCCAGGGAAAATTTCCCCTGGTGGAGGTCGGCATTGAGCCAGTCCACGCGCAGCGTGTCGATGTTGAAGTTCCGTCCCAGGTAGCCGAATCGGCCCCCTTCGGAATCCGCGGCGAAGTAGCCGTTCAGGATCGGGGCGGTGCTCGGACCGGCCACACCCAGATCGAATTTCAGTCGTCCCGATCCGAGGTTGTTGCGGACGATGATCGAGTCGCCGATCGAGGCCAGCCGCAGATCCAGGATCAACGGAACGGTGTTGCCCGCCGCCTCGGCCTTGCGCTTGCCACGCACTGCGTCCATGCTGGCCATCCAAAGCGACTTGGGACTCGCGAATTCCCTCGTGAACAAGGCACGATCGATATCCACCCGGCCGGCGAGCTTTTTCCAATCCTTGGCCTGGTCGAAGGAGAGGTCGGCCTTGGCCAGATGGACTTCCATGACCTGGCCTTCGGCGAATCCCTGGCGGTACGATGCCGATTGGGCCAGCAGGTTGAGACGGGAATTATCTGTCTTCGAGATGTCGAGGCTTCCGATGCGGATGGCGCGATCGGCGGAGAGATCCAAACGGAGATCGCGGGCGTGGGCATCCAACGAGTAGGCCTTGGAGGCCAGGTCGTAGCTCGCCTTGGCTTCCAAGGTTCCGTTCTGGGCACCGGAGAGGGTGGCTCGGGAAACCACGATCCTCTGCGGATCGGCGACCGCTTCGAAGCGCAGATCCAAGGGGATCCCCGCCAAAGGCTGGAGCGTGCCCCGCTCGCCGTGGGCCTGCGCTTTCCACTGGAAGCCCTTCGGCCCCATGTCGCCCGAGAAATCTCCGCGGACGGAAAGATCCCTCATGCGCACATCCGTGGCGGGCACCTGCGCGTTTCCGTCGAGCTCCCAGGCGATCCGGAGGTTGCGCTTGTTGTGGAAGGTCCCGTTGGCCTTCAGCCTCAGCACGTCGCCCCAGAAGGCGACAAGGTTCAGGTTGGGTGTCGGCTCCCACAGATCGGTCGCTGTCAAGCGAAACGGCACGCGTCCACCCACGACAGGAAGCCATCCTCCGAGATGCAACGTGTCGCGTTCCCCCCAGAGAAACAGATCGGGGAGCTGGACCAGGCCGGCGGGCTGCTGGATTCCCGGGCGTATGGCCCGCAGATTCGCGCTCACGCCCTGGCCCCGGATGGATCCCAGATGGCCATCCACGGCGCCCACCAGCGCGGGGACCTTCGGAGAGAGGCTGGCGAGTCGGGATAGGTCCAGACCAGGAGTGGAAATTTCCAGGGTATCCAGGATCCAGTTTCCGAGGGACCTGGAAAGGGCGAGCTTCCCTTCCAGCGCCGAGGTCCCGAGCTTCACGGAGAGTCGGGGAACGAGCAAGACGGAATCCGTCAGATGGAGGTCGACGCTGGCCAGCAGGGAGTCTCCGGCCTGGGGATTCCCGGAAGGACTGCCTCGCAGCGAGGCCTTGATCGCGGCGATCATCTTGTGGTCGAACGTCGGGGTGAACGTGAGGTCGGCATCGGCGCGAACAGGAAATGTCGGAGAGATGGGCAGATCCAACGGCAGTCCGTCGGACGGGAAGTTCCGGCCCACGATCTCCACGTTACCGGCGAACCGGGCGTCCAGTCTGGCGAATGCCGAGGTATCCAAGGCCGGGGCGAGCTCGAAATGGACCGTGGAATCCTTGATCGCGATGCGACCTGCGCCATGCCAACGGTACGCACCGGCGTCGGCTTGGATGTTCTTGAACACCAGGAGCGGGCCACCTCCGATCCACAGTCGGGTTTGGAGGCTGTCCAATCGCAGCGGCCGGATGCGCGGATGCCTGGCCAGCACGTGGAACAAGGCTCCGCCCGCCGAATCCTTGCCGTGGATGGTGCCCCGGCCGTCCATGTGCAGCGAATCCACCCAGGCCACCGCCCACGGCTCCTCGGGGACGATGTCGGCCACGACGGTCCAGTGCATGGGCTTCCAGGTCGCCTGGGCGTCGAACACGGATCCGGCGCGGGTGGTGTAGGTCGCGACGGCGCCGGATCGATCCAGCGATCGAACTTCGATCCGCCCGTCGAACGGGTGCTGGAACTTCCGCAACGGCATCCCCAGGTCGCGGATCGTGACCCAGCCCTTGGCGCGGGACGCCACGGGGCCACCCTTGGCAAATTCCGTCGAAAGGTCGATCTCGAGATTCGCGGAATCCCCTGCACCCGTCCGACGCCACGCCCTCACGGAGGCGGCGGCGGCCTTTTCGCCCGCGCGGACGGAAACCGACACGTCCAGCGGTGGAATGAACAGGATGGAATCGGTGGACATGCCAAGCTGCAGCGCTCCCACGATCGCGGAGTCGCTCCTCGATGCATCCACTTCCAGCGAGAGTTGCCGCAACGCCGGCGCCTTCGCCAACGCGGGCAGAGCTTCCTGCCAGGATCTGGAGCCATCGATGCGCACGGACAATCTCAATCGACCAAAGCCCAGGTCCGATTTCGATAGCGCGGCGTCCCCGGTGAGGGTGTCCTGGGCGCAGCACCCGGAACCGATATCGGTTCCCAGACGCAGAAGCAGCGTGTCCGGATCGGTCCAATCGGCCCGCAACACGATGGAGGCCTGGGCGGATACCAGGGGGGACTCGACGCGACGCACGGACAGGGAGAGGGTGCGGGGACCTTCGATCGATGCCTTCGTCCCGAACGCGGCGACAAGCAGCGGCGAATTCGCCGCGTCGCCCTTGCGCACGAACAGGCTGTCGATTCCCAGCCTTGCGCCCAGCGGCAGATCCCCAAGGGGGAAGGTTTTTGGCGAGGTATCCTTCGGGGCCGCCGATCCCGGTCGCAGGCCCACCTCCACCCTGCCGATCGAAACGTCCGCTCCGGCAGGCGAGAGGAAGCCCCCGTCGGAAAGGCCCCAGCGAGCCATCATCCTTTTCAGTGAGATCTTCACGGGTGCGCCCACGATGGTCGCCGAATCCACCTTGAGCGAGTGCGTCTCGGTCCAGTCGGCACCGAACAGCTGCCATGTCCATCCCGCCATCGTGTGGGGCGCGTCCAGCCAGGATCGCGTTCCATTCGAGATCGACCGCCAGACCAGCAGGCCCAACACTCCCAGCAGCAGCACCAGAACCAGGCGCGAGATGATGCGACGAAGGGTTCCGACGGCCGATCGTCCCGACGGAACGGGTTCCTTCGCGGTGCCAGCCAGGGCTTGGCTCATGGACGGATGGTCTTCCCCCGCCAATGGTCGAGAAGATCGGTGAGCATCTTCGTTTCGTCGATCTTCCTGCTCCACCCCAGCGCACGGAGTCGGGAATTGTCACCAACCAGACGCGGGTTGTGCTGGGCGAACACCCGAGATGGGGTCACATGGATTTCCATTTTGCTCGTCGAAAGCGCCACGAGTCCGGAAACCCATTGGTGCACGGGCTTGCAGACACCGGAGCAGATGTTGTAGAACTCGCCCGCAACGCCCTTTTCCAGCAAAAGCAGATACCCCTCCACCACGTCCCGCACATCCAGGAAGTCGCGCTCCGTCGACAAGTCTCCCAATTGGAGCGCGGAATTCCTCTGGCCGGCCTCGATCTGGGCGATCTGGGAAGCGGCGGCGGGGAGCACGAAATCCGTCACCTGCCCTGGGCCCGTGTGATTGAACGGCCGAGCCACGACCACAGGCAAGCTGCTGGCGAACACTCCGCAAAGCATCTCAGCGGACGCCTTGGCAAGGGAATAGGCATCGGTCGGTCGGACCGGGCAATCTTCCCGCAGCGGAAGGTTGATGGGGTCCACCTTCCCGTACACCGTTGCCGAGCCCGCCAGGACCACCTTGGGCGACAAGCCCAGCACCCGGCAAGCTTCCAGGACACGATGGGTGCCCAGGAAATTGACTTGGTAGGCCGCTTCAGGGCGATCGTTGGAAAGATGCGGCGAGGCCATTCCCGCCAAGTGGATGATCGCGTCCGGTTCTGCTTCCTTGATGGCGGCAAAGACCGACGACGGGTCTTCCAGATCCAGGAGGATTTCCGGGCAAGGCAGTTGCGACATGCCCAGGCGCCTTACGCCGCCAACCGCGTCGTATCCTCGCTCCACCAACAGACGCGCCATCCAGGTGCCGGCGAATCCGCCCGCACCGGTCACCAGGACTTTCTTCACTCGGACCACCAACGCGCCAGACTGGGCGCATCGAGGCGCGCCCATTGACGCATCGCTTCCACATCCGACGCACCGTTCTCGGTGGCGGCCATGTCCACGAGAGGCAGAAATACCGGCGAGGCGAAGAGGGTGGAGAGCGGAATCGGACTTTTGCGAGCGAAGACCCAGCGGACGAAGGGGGCAAGTCGCTCTTGCGCGTCGCGTGCGCCAGCCGAGTTCCCAGCCAGATGGGCGCGGTGGATTTCCAGGAACAATCGGGCTGCTTCAGGAATGTTGCCTGCCGCCGAAATCACTCCTTTGCCGCCGATCTCGAGGAGGTCGGCAACGTATCCGTCCTCTCCGGAAAGTACGGCGAAATCGAGATCCGCCGTCTGCCGGACGATTTCGATGGTGTCGTCGCGATGCTTGCCTGGATCACGGAAATTGACACCTTGCTTGATGCCGATGATCCGCGGATTGGCGGCCAGGGCGATGATGGTTTCCGGCTCCATGTAGTTGGCCGTTCGGCTGGGGATGTTGTACAACACCACCGGCGCATCGGTCTCCGCGACGATCGTCTCGAAGTGGGCGCGGATGCCGGCTTGAGGGGGGTTGTTGTAGTAGCCAGTGAGGCACAGGCACGGAGTGCCGGGGGCGATCTTCTGGATTTCGCCGATCATGTCGACGGATTCCCGGGTGCAGTTGGAGCCGGCCCCGGCGATCACCTTGACCCGACCCGCCACCCGCTCGATCACGAACCGCACGAATTCGAGGTGCTGCTTGGGCGTGACCGTGGGGCTCTGCCCGGTGGTCCCGATCGGAGCCAGCCCCTGGACCCCCGCTTCGATCAAATCGTCGATCATCCGACCCGCTTTTTCCAGATCGATGCTGTTGCGCAGCCGCTTCGGGCAGTCGTCCTTCAGCGGGGTCAGCAAGGCGACATGGACACCCGCCAGATCGGCGGAGCGGAATTCGGAACTCATTGGGATACCTCCTCCAAGGAGACGGAATCTAAAAACTGCAACCACGGTGTATATTGCCTGATCCATGATCCGCTTGAAAACCGCCGAGGAACTTCGGCTGATGCGCGCTGCCGGAGACCTTGCCGCAAGGACCCTCGAATACTCGGGGAGCCTCGTCGCACCGGGGGTCAGCACCGGGGAAATCGACGAAAAGGTCCGCGAATTCATCCTGGACCACGGCGCCTACCCCAGTCCGATGAATTATCCCGGCAAACCCACGGATCCGCGCAAACCGAGGATCGAGAAGGGTTGTTTCCCCGCCAGCATCTGCACCTCGATCAACGACGTGGTGACGCACGGGGTGCCTTCTTCTCGCCAATTTCTGGCCGAAGGGGACATCGTCAACCTCGACATCACCGTGACCCTGCAGGGATACCACGGGGACTGTTCGGCCACCTACGGGGTGGGGACCATCTCGCCGGAAGCGGCCCATCTGGTGGAAATCACCAAGCGCTGCCTGGACGCGGGCATCGCGGTGGTCCGCGAAGGAGCTTTTCTCGGCGACATCGGCGCCGCCATCCAGGACCTGGCCGAATCCGAAGGGTATTCCGTGGTCCGCGACTATTGCGGCCACGGCATTGGCCGAAGATTCCACGAGGAGCCTCAGGTCCTCCATTACCGGGATCGCCAGGGCCCCGTGCTGCGCAAGGGAATGGTGTTCACGATCGAGCCCATGATCAACCAGGGTGTGCACCGGACCCGGCTGGGGGAAGATGGTTGGACCGCTCTGACGGCCGATGGCAAGCTCTCCGCCCAGTTCGAACACACCATCGCCATCACCGATCGTGGAGTGGAGATCCTCACGGTCGTCGGAGCGAACGAGGGCCACTGATGGATCCTGCCGATCGTCCCGCCAACCGTCCGGAGTGGATCCCCGAAGGAGCTGGGGCGGAGTTCGCTTCGTTCGTCTCGGCCGGCGTTTCCGGTGCCGCTTCCGTTTCCTCCAACCCCGTTGTCGTGCATCGCCCTCCTGGGCCGCAGGAGCTTGCCCAGGGAATTCTCCAGGGAAACCGTGGCCTGCTGGCCCGCGCGATCACCCTCGTGGAATCCAACGCGCCCAAGCACCGCGCCCAAGCCGACGAACTGTTGAAGCTGGTGATGGCCCACACGGGCGGCTCCATACGCATCGGCATTTCCGGCCCTCCTGGAGTCGGCAAGTCCACGTTCATCGACGCATGGGGCTGCAGGTTGGTGGAACGCGGCCACAAGGTCGCCGTCTTGGCCGTGGATCCCAGTTCGTCTCTCAATCGAGGATCCATCCTGGGAGACAAAACCCGGATGGAAGCGTTGGTGCGCCTGGAGAACGCCTTCATCCGCCCGAGCCCATCCAGCGGCGCCTTGGGAGGCGTCGCACGGAAAACCCGCGAAACCATGCTGCTTTGCGAGGCGGCGGGGTTCGACATCGTGTTGGTGGAAACCGTGGGGGTGGGGCAGTCGGAAACCGCGGTCCGTTCCATGACCGATCTGTTCCTGCTCCTGCAACTGGCGGGAAGCGGCGACGATCTCCAGGGGATCAAAAAAGGGATCATGGAAATCGCCGATTTGATCGCCATCACCAAGGCGGACGGCGACAATCGCCAACGAGCGGGTTTGGCGCGGGCGACCTTGCATTCGGCTGTTCTCGGATTGCAACCTTACACGAAGGGTTGGAAGCCACCGGTATTGACCTGCAGCTCCGTCAATGGAGACGGTCTGGACTCCATCTGGAACGAGATCGAGCTGTTCCGGGACCACACCCGTTCCACCGGCGTGTTCGAACAGCGCAGGCACGACCAGACCCGCGAATGGGTCTGGAGCATGGCGCAGGAATGCCTTCTGGACGCTTTTTGTCGTTCCCCGCAGGTGGAAAACTCTTGGGAATCCACCAAGGCCCTGCTGGCTTCCGGCGAAATTTCCGTTCCGGACGCATTGCAGGCCGTTCTGGCCGCCTTCCGGTTCCCGACACAGGAGTCCTGAGCGCTCGTTTGCCGGTCGGCCTCGGTCGCCTCCTCTCCGGTTGGGTCGAACATGCCCATTGCGAGCTGGTCAAGTCGCCTCGAAACCTTGTAGCTTGTCAGCAATGAGAACGGGAATCTTTCTTCTTGCGCTCGTCGCGCTCACCGGCCTGTTCGGGGCCGACCGCGTCGCATCCCAATGGAGTGCCCGTTATACCCACCCCTCCGGAGAAGTGCAAGTGCGAGATCTCACCAACGATGGCGAACTCACTCCACCCGTCCTCGATTCGACCGATGATCGCAACGATTCCGATTGGCTGGCCACCCTCTCGCCGCAACGCCACGCCATCCTCCGCCAGGCCCACACGGAAAAGCCCTTCACCGGCGAATTGCTGAAGGAAACTCGTGAGGGCTGGTACAAATGCCACGCCTGTGGTCTGCCTCTGTTCAAATCCGACGGAAAATTCAATTCAGGTTGCGGGTGGCCGAGTTTCCATACCCCCGCGGCCTTCGAGAACATCAAAACGCGTTCCGACAACAGCCTGGGCATGCACCGTACCGAGATCCTCTGCGCCCGTTGCGGAAGCCATCTGGGGCATCTTTTCGACGACGGGCCGGCCCCGACGGGACTTCGTTATTGCGTGAACTCCCTCTCCATGGATTTCGCTCCGGGACTTGCCAAGGTGCCCTCGAAAACCGACACCGCCGTCTTCGCCGCCGGCTGTTTCTGGGGAGTGGAAAAGTTGTTCGCCGAAACCCCGGGAGTGGTCTCCACCGCGGTGGGGTACACGGGAGGCAACACCCAATCGCCGACCTACAAGCAGGTCTGCACGGGGACCACGGGGCACGCCGAGGCGGTCGAAGTGGTGTTCGATCCGGGCCGGATCGGCTACGAGAAGCTGGTGGAACTGTTCTTCCTTTCCCACGATCCCACGACTCCCAATCGCCAAGGTCCCGACCACGGGACCCAGTACCGGTCGGCGATCTTCCATCGGGACGCCGACCAGGAAGCGATCGCCCGCAAGGTGCGCGACCGTCTGGTGGCGGACAAAAACTGGAGCTCTCCCGTGGTCACGGAATTCGCGGCGGCGGGCAGGTTCTGGAAAGCGGAGGACTACCACCAGAAATGGTTCCTGACACATCCTGTCCAATGCCACCGCCCCGGAGTGCGCCGCTAGGAGGCGATCATTCCCCGCGCTTGGAGGGATTGGAGCCCAGGATGCGGAAGTTGAACTTCACGTTCCGGTCGCCGTCGAGGAAGGCCTCGACCTTGTCGACCACCTTCAGGCTCGCCTCGATTTTCTGCAGAAGGCTGTCGTTTCTGGAAAACGGCTCCAACGTGCTGGAAACGCCCACGATCAGGCTGTCGGTGCGCTGGGCGACGTCCCTCATGGAAAGCAGCATCGAACGGGCATCCTGGAGAACGGTGTCCGTGCTGCGAAGGCTCGAGAGCAGGATCGGGGTCAGCGTGTCCAGGGAACTGGCGATGTTGCGGGTGGAGGAGCCGAGGTGGGCCAACTGAGGCCCGGCGCGCCGGGCCTGGGCTTCGAGCCGATCCATCCCGGCGAGGAGAGAATCCAGCCTGGCCAACTGGACGTCCACCTTCTTGGAAAGCGCAGGCGTGGAGGCATCGCCATGCGCCAGAAGCTTGACACGATCCTGGAGCGACTTCACGGATTGGACGACATCCTCGATCTTGCTCATCACCTCGGCGACACCGGGATTGAACTGCCCGGGGATCTCCGAGTCGCGATCCAGAAGATGCAGGGAATCGACTCCCGGATCCAGCAGCACGAACCGCATGCCCATCAAGCCATTTCCGCCATTGGCGGCGGATGCATCGCGATACAGGCGCTGGGGCGACCAGAACCTCAATCCCACCCGCACACCATCTTTCGCGGAAACGATCTCTTCCACCTGCCCGATGCGAACGCCGCGGATGGCGACGGGATCATCCAGCTGGAGGCTTCCGATCAGATCGGAAGCGCCACGAAACTTCACCCAGACGTGATCCATCTGCAATTGTGTATGCACGTAGATGCGCCAGCTGAAGACCAGCACCAACACACCCACCACGAACACGGTTACATAGCCGACCATGCGCGAATTGGGACGAATGAGGCTCTGATTGGCCAAAGAGCCACCTGGCGGATTTGAACCGCCGACCCACGCATTACGAATGCGTTGCTCTACCAACTGAGCTAAGGTGGCCGAAGGGTTGCAAAATTAATCATTCCAGGACGATTTGGCACCCTCTGCGGGAAACTTGAACGCTGTCCGATCGCCCCTGTCTGGTTTGTGCGAGCTAAATTTGCGGTGGCAAACGACGGCACCGACAACGCGCAATCCACGCGCTGTGCCGTCGAAGGAGGTTCGCGATTTTGGCCAAGCCCGGACAGACCGAAGAGACACCTCTCATGCGCCAATTTCTGGCGATCAAGAACCGGGTGGGGGACGCGCTGCTCCTGTATCGCATGGGCGACTTCTACGAAACCTTCGGTCAAGACGCGGTGGATGCGTCGCGGATCCTCGGGATCACCCTGACCCAGCGCGGAAACGGGGCGGCGGAAAAAGTTCCCTTGGCGGGGTTTCCGCACCACCAGCTGGAGCGGTACCTGCCCAAGATCGTCAACGCGGGCCGCAAAGTGGCCATCTGCGAACAGACGGAGGATCCCTCCCAGGCCAAGGGCATCGTGCGTCGGGACATCACGGAAATTGTCAGCAGAGGAACGACTCTGTCGGACGCATGCCTGGACGAAAGATCCGACAATCTCCTGGCCGCCCTGCTGCCTGCGGAAAAAGGCGAGCCGTGGGGTCTTGCGTTCCTGGATCTGACGACTGGCAGGTTCGAATCCCAGGAAGGCCCCAAGGAGACCATCCTGGGACAGCTGGAAACCTCCCAACCCGTGGAGGTGGTCTGGCCGGAGCACCTGGAGCGTGTCCCCGAAGAGCTCTCCGCATTGGAGGGCTCCTGGTCGGTTTCGCCGGGCTTCTTTCCGGGGTTGCCCGCCGCGCATCGGGGTCTGAACGAACACTTCGGCACAGTCAGCCTGGAGGGGTTCGGATGGACCTCCGAGGAGCCCGCTCTCCGTGCGGCGGCGGCGGCCCTGCGCTATGGAGGCGACGAAGGACGACGCGCGCTTTCCCATGTGCGGGGCCTGTGGCCCGCAGGTGCCGGAGGGCATCTGCAGATGGACGGCGCGACCTTGCGCAACCTCGAAATCCTCCGACCGATGCACGACGACGACCGCGGAGCCAGTCTGGCCGGACTTCTGGATCGCTGCCGGACCTCGATGGGTTCGCGCAATCTCCGGCGGTGGCTCGCCCGCCCCTTGCTTGACCTGTCGCTGATCGGGCAACGCCAGCAAGCGGTGGAAACCTTCCGCGCATCCTCATCGGCGCTTCAAAAGATCCGACAAGAATTGGCAGCCATTCCCGATCTGGAGCGGTTGTGCGGCAAGATCGCGACCCAACGCGCCCACGCGCGGGACCTGGTCGCCGCCGCTCGCGGATTGCTCGCGGCATCGGTCGTGGAAGCCGAACTCGCCCTGCTGACAGATCCCTTCCTTGCCCAGCGGCGCCCGTTGCTCCAGGGATTGACCCGATTGGCGAATCCCATTCTGGAGACCTTGGTGGAGGCTCCGCCGCTCTCGCTGCGCGAAGGAGGGCTGGTCCGCCCCGGCACCGACGCAATGATCGTGGAACTGGAATCCGGTGCCGCGGAAGGCCGAACCGCCCTGGCCGCTCTCCAACAGGCAGAGCGGGACCGTACGGGAATTTCCACCCTCAAGGTGGGGTACAACCGTGTGTTCGGCTACTACCTGGAAATCACCAAGACCCACGCGGACCGGATTCCTCCGGAGTACCAGCGGATCCAGACGTTGACCGGTGCGGAACGCTACACCACACCGGACATGAAGCGTTGGGAAGAACAGGTCTTGGGTGCGGACGAAAAAATCCGCGAGCGCGAATACCAGATCTTCTGCCAGCTTCGGGATGATCTGGGCCGCGAATTGCCTCGGATCCAAGCGCTTTCCCAGGCATTGGCGGAAATCGACACGCTGGCCGCCTTCGCGCACTTGGCCGACGAATCCCGGTGGGTGCGTCCCGAATTCCACGAAGGGACACGCCTGGATCTGCGCGGGCTTCGCCATCCCGTGCTGGAAAACCTCCATCCGGATACGCCTTTCGTGGCCAACGATGTGCTGTTGGACACCGAAGGCCCGCAAATCCAATTGGTGACCGGCCCCAACATGGGCGGTAAGAGCACCTATCTGCGCATGACCGGCTTGGCCGTGGTCATGGCCCATGCCGGTTGTCCGGTGCCATGCGATCGGGCGTCCATCCCGCTGGTGGATCGCGTGTTCACACGGGTCGGGGCAGGGGATCGGCTTTCCAGGGGACAATCCACCTTCCTGGTGGAGATGATTGAAACCGCCAACATTCTGCACAACGCCACGCCCCGCAGCCTCGTGCTTCTGGACGAGGTCGGGCGGGGGACTTCCACCTTCGATGGACTTTCGCTGGCCTGGGCGATCGCGGAATCCCTACACGAAAACCCCGCCATCGCCGCCAAAACCATGTTCGCCACCCATTACCACGAACTGACCGTCCTGGCAGAACGGCTGCCACGTCTGGAGAATCTCCAGGTGCTCGTTCGCGAACACGAAGGACGGATCGTGTTTCTTCATCGGGTGGTTCCCGGAGCTTGCGACGGGTCGTACGGACTCCACGTGGCGCGAATGGCGGGAGTGCCTGAGGCCGTGTTGGATCGGGCCAAGGCCACGCTCCTCCAATTGGAAGCCCAGGAGCTTCAGATCGGGAAACGGAACGCCCCCCCGAGGCCCGAACCGAAGATGCAGCTTTCGCTTTTTTCCGCGGATCCGTCCCTGGAGGAGGTGGCCGAGCAGCTCCGTCAGGCCGAGCCAGTGCGGATGACTCCGATGGAAGCGCTGGTTTTTGTCCAAAAACTGAAGGACAAATTGGGATAAGCTGGCGGATTCTCCAGGAAAATCTTACACTTCATTTCAGCGCAAGTCGCCATCGTCCAAGGAGTTGCGCTGACGGATGGCAAGGAGGCTGCATGATCGGCACGAAGTGGAATCGTTGGGCTCTAGCCGCTTTGGCTGGTTTGGCTGCGGCCGCAACCACCCATACAGTGGTCAAAGGCGACACCATGTGGGATATCACCGGCCACTACCTGGGAAACCCCTTCCAGTGGCCGATGGTTTGGAAATACAACCCGCAGATCAAAAACGCGCACTGGATCTATCCTGGTGATACCGTGCATCTGGAGGGCGGGTCCCAGAAGTTGGCGGACACGGCCAGCCCCGAGCTCGCCGCACGGCCTTCGAGCGATCCTTTGGCCAGTTTCCAATCCAGTCCGTCGCTGTACCAACAGCCTGGCGATACGTCCAGCGTATCGGATCTGGTGGTGCCTCCCAACCACAATTATCTGAACGAGGAAGTCATTTTCCTCGCGCCGGTCCTGGTTCCCCCTGGTCAATTCGGAAAGGCAGCCTTCGAAGGCCACTTCGAGTGGGATGCCGGCGCCGGCTACCAGCAGATTTTTCCGGGCAACCTCATCCAGGTGAATCTTGGCTCGAACAAGGTCAAGCTTGGCGATCGCTTGATGGCCATCGAAAGTGGCGACCAAGTCAGTCGGCTCATCGTTCACGGTATGCGGGGACGTTTGGAGCAGGCGCGCGCCGTCATGGTGGTCGCGGAGGTTCGAACCAAATCCTGCTTGGTCCGGATTCAAAATGTGTTCGGTGCCGTCACACGCACTGTGGTGGTTCGTCCCTTCGAGCTGACCCAGCCTCCGATGGTGACCGATTTTTTACTGGTGAACGAGGAGACCGCTGGAAAGGTCATGGCCAACACGGCCACCGGGCGTAGCCAATTGCCGGGAAGTTACGTGTTCGTGGATCGGGGTGAAGCTCAAGGCGTGGCATTGGGAGACATCATGGAATTCATGGACGTGACCGTCCCCAGAGGCATGGCCGCCATGCGTGGCTATGGCATGGTCGTGCGTGTCACTCCCACCACCTCCACCGTGCTTTTGGTCGGCACAAATCCCAAGCCGATTCTTCCCGGTGACAGAGCCTGGCGTATCCGCCGCGCCGCCCGCGGCTGAACGGTTCCGACTGCGGCGACTCCTCTCGGATCGAGGGGAGATCCGTCCGGTCGTCGTGATCGCCATTTCCGGGCTCACCAGTCTGGTATGCTTCGTTCTCGTCTGCGAGCTGGTCGTGGTACTTCTGTCTCTGGCAGGAGTGGAGGTCTTCAAGTACCTTCTGGGTTCGCCCCTCCTTTCTTGGCTGGCCCACCGGATTTACCAGTGAACTGCAGAATCATCCGAAACATCGCACCGGGGTGCTCGTGAAGCACCGGAAGATCCTCCTTCTGGACCCGGATCCGGCTCTCCCGCATCTGCTTGCGTCCAGCTTCGAGTGCACGGTGAACGCATGCAGGCTTCCTGAAGAGTTGCCTGGAAAATTGCTCGACGCACCGGATCTGGTGATCGGCGAAACGGAATTCCTGGAAGCTGGCGATACTCTCGCGAGTCTTTCGGAGATCCGCAAACAGGGAATTCCCGCTTTCATCTGGACCTCCCACGAGGTGGACCCGTACCTCACCGAGTGCCGTGCGGGAAACCTCTCGATGCTCCTGACCAAAACTTCGCCGTTGCTTCTGGATGAGATCGGCTTGGCGATCCAGCTTCGGTTGCGGGGGTATGTGCCTGGGATTTCCAAATACCTGGGGGGAGGCTCCACCTGCCTTGGGCACGAGGAGCTGACGGCGCTCAACCAAGTGGGCAAACTGTGTCGTCATGTGCAGTCGGGCTTGGAAGGCCCGCTCGCCACCAGCCGCCGTTTGCGGCTGGTCTTGGACGAGCTGATCTCCAACGCTTTGCACCACTCCTCCCGTTCGGTCGCGCGTTTGGAATGGGGAATGGATCATCAGAAGCACATCTTCGTGGTCAAGGACGAATCCGGCTCGCTCGATGCGCTCGAAGCCATGCGGCTCTTGGATCGGCACTTGCGCGGTGAAGGCTTGATGGATCCGCGCGGCCGCGGACTCCATCTGTCGCGCATCCACGCGGACCGGCTGTACGCGACGGTGGTGCCGGGCAAGGTGTCGGAAATTGTCGCTGTCTTCTGGAACACGCCAGGTGCATTCCAGGGTGCAAAACCCGTCTGGTTCCTGGAAACCGGGATGGGCCAGGAGTCGAACTTGGCTCGGGAGATCTGATCATACATGGGCATTGCCGATTCGAGCTGGATTTCCGAAAAAACCTACGACTGGGCGCGTTCGGTCGGAGTCGTCGAAACCCGGACGATCAAATTGGACCTCGGGCCGGATGGGTTCGTGTGCCAGGATGGCGCCGCCCTGTCCGAACTGGAGGTCGCCTTCGAGACCTACGGAGCGTTGGATGCGACCGGCTCCAATGCCGTGCTGGTGACCACGCCGCTCACGGCGGACTGCCACGTCGCTGGATTCCACGGCGATCGCTCCGCCATGAAGACAAAAGGTTGGTGGGACGAAATGGTGGGCCCGGGCAAGGCGATCGATACGCGACGATTCTTCGTGGTCTGCGCCAGCATGCTGGGCGGATCCGCAGGAACATCGGGTCCGCGTTCGATCGATCCTCGCACCCAGGCGCCCTACGGAAGCTCGTTTCCCAGCATCGGGATCGGCGACATGGTCCAGGTGCAGAAACTTCTGCTGGATGCCTTGGGCGTGCGGAAATTGTTCGCGGTCGTGGGAGGCTCCATGGGTGGAATGCAGGCTTTGGAATGGAGCCTGCGCCATCCCGAGTTCGTGGAACGTTGCGCCTGCGTGGCCGCGGCCCCCTCCCTTTCCGCCCAGGCGTTGGCCTTCGACATCGTTGGGCGCCAGGCCATCCTGGACGACCCCGTTTGGAGCCACGGACGGTACCGGATCGACGCTCCTCCGGCCCGCGGCTTGTCGTTGGCGCGCAAGATCGCCCACATCACCTACCTCTCCGCCGAGGGGATGGCCGGGAAGTTCGGGCGAAGGCTTCGGGAGAACGATCTCCCTGACAGATTCCGTACCGCCTTCGAGGTGGAAAAATACCTGGAACACCAGGGCAGCAAATTCGTCGATCGCTTCGACGCCAACGCCTACCTCTACATCACCCACGCGATGGATCGGTTCGATCTCGCTTCCGCCTACGGCGACACCGACTCCGACGCGGAAGGGTCCCTCCCGCGTCTTGTGAGCGCGTTTTCCAGGGCTCGTTGCCGTTTTCTGGTCGTGGCTCTGTCTTCCGATTGGCTTTTCCCGGCGGCGGAATCCTGGCGTGTCGCCGAGGCTCTGGTGGAAGCCGGCAAGGAAGTCTCCTACTGCCAACTGACCAGCCCGCACGGCCACGATGGCTTCCTGCTGGAGGTCGACCAGCTCGACCAGGTCCTGACCTCGTTTCTTGGCGTGGATCACCGTCGACCGGACACCCCGCCGGCGGCAAATTCCGTCGTCAGCGGACTCGCCACGCGCTCCAGCGACCAGGACGTGATCCTTTCCATGATCCACAGCGGATCGCGGGTGTTGGACATCGGCTGCGGCGATGGATCCTTGCTGGAGCGTCTCATCGTGGAACGAGGATGCCAAGGCAAGGGGCTGGACCTGGATCTGGATGCGGTCATCCGGGCCATGGGCAAAGGGTTGTCCGCTCTCCACGGCGATGCCGTGCAGGCTCTGCGCCAGATGCCCGATGGTGCCTGGGACCACGTGGTGCTCAACCAGACCTTGCAAGCGGTCGCCAACCCGCCGGAAGTCTTGCGGGAGATCCTGCGCGTGGGCAAGGAAGCCATCGTCGGCTTCCCCAATTTCGCGGTGTGGCGATGCCGGATGGCGGTGCTCCTGCACGGGCGGATGCCCAAGACCGCGGATCTGCCGTTCGAGTGGTACGAAACACCGAACCTCCATCCGTTCACCCTGGAGGACTTCGAGGAATATTGCCGGCGTGAACGCATCGAGATCCGCGAGATCCGACCCATTTCCGACCACGCCCTGGGGCGTGTACTGGTGCGGACTGGTTGCGCGAATCTCGGCGCGGACCGGGTCATCGCGAGAATCGCTCGTCTTTCCTGAAAGGCCATATCGTCCATGGAAACCAGAACTCCCGCAGAATCCCGCGTCGTCACCCATGCGCTGATGGTCGCCGAACACGCCAACCACCTCGGGCACGTCCATGGCGGATGGATCATGAAGCTGGTCGACGAGACCGGCGGCCTCGCCGCCACGCGCCATGCGCGGCGGCCCGTGGTCACGGTCGCGGTGGATGGCATGGTGTTCCACCGACCGGTGTTCACCGGATCGGTGTTGCAACTGGTGGCCTCCGTGGTCTTCGTGGGGCGGACCTCGATGGATGTCATGGTGGAGGTTTTCCATGAGGACCCCATCCACACCACCATGGAGCTCGTGCATACCGCGCACATGGTCTATGTCGCCCTCGACCAGGAGCATCGCCCGACCTTGGTTCCCCGTCTGCAGCCCGTGAGCCAGGTGGAGGCGGAGCTCTACGAGGAAGCCGCCGAAGCCAGGAAGCACCGACAGGAAGGATAACCGCCAATCCCGGCTGGGGAAGTGGTAGCATCGAGTCAGTCCACCAGACGGAGGCTCGATGAGCATCTTGATCGTCGAAGACAACACAATCAGCCTTCGGGCCGTGGAAATGATCCTCCATTCCCACGGATTGGAAACCGTGTCGGCCAAGACCGGCAAGCAAGCCGTCGATGTCCTGGCCGTTCGCGAGGACATCCAGGTGATTCTCTCCGATCTCATGATGCCGGAAATGGACGGCTTCCAGCTGCTGGAGGTCCTGGGCAAGCACCCCGCCTGGAGCAAGATCCCGGTGGTGATCATGACCAGCATCTCGGATGCGGAAACTGTCAAGAAGGTGGTCTCGCGTGGCTGCAAGCACTACCTGATCAAGCCCGTTCGCGAGGAGGCCTTGCTTCCCAAGGTCCGACAAGTGCTCGCGGACGTTCCCGCCACGACCGAAACTCCACTGCGGCCCAAGTTCAAGGTCCTGGAGGAGAGTGGACTCGAGCCCAAGCAATACGAGGATCTCTTCGACGCATTCAATCTGGAGGTCCGCGAGGCGGTGGGCTTCCTTTCCGTCGGCGTCCCGCCCCCCGGCGACCCCTCCATCGCGGCCTTCCTGCGCATGCGGGAAGGTGCGGCGCTCCTGGCCGGAGGGCGCCTGCAAGCCTTGTTGGACGGCCTGAAGGCCAGAGGGTCCTGCGATTGGGATCTGCTGCGTGAAACCTTGGGAACTCTCGCCAAGGCGATGGAAACGGCGATCGAACGGCGCGAAAGAATGCGGGAAAAGCTGTCGCGCCAATCCGGGGAGCCCTGACGGGGAATCCGCCGATGAAACGTATCCTTCGACTCCGATGGCATACGCTGGGCCCCTCGCTGGTCGCCATCGCCTTTTTGGTGATGCTGACCGGTTGGGTGGGCACGAATCGCCTGATGGAGCACTTCCACCATCTGGAGCGAGTCCAGGTCGCACGCACACAGGCCCAGGCGGAGTATTCGCTGGATCGGCGTCTGGAAAACCTCCGCATCCACGGGCAGGATTGGTCCCAATGGGACGACGTGGTCGCCTGGATCGATGGGGATGCTCCGGATTTCCCGGCCTCCAACCTCAATCCGAGTTCGCTGGCCACCCTGCAACTCGACGGCCTTTTCTACTGGGACACTTCGTTCGTCCGCCTGGCGGGATTGCTGACTCCCCAGGGCGGGGAATTGGAGACCCGAGCGGATGCCATCGCCCGGAAAATCGGAGGTCGCGGCGAGGGCTGGACAGGAATTGTCAGAGAGGGCGCGTCGTTGTATTTCTGCACGGTCCAGCCCGTGCTGCCGTCCGACGCCTCCGGATCTCCGAGAGGGTGGCTGGCCATGCTCCAAAAGGTCGATCGATCGATCGATTCGTCGATGTCCTTGCAGATGCAGATTCCCACGAGATTGCTGTCCAGGGCGGACTCCGTGGGGATCTCCTCCTGGAAGGACGGGGACAGCGGGGTCCTGGCCTGGAAGGTCCCCATCCTGGAAGGCGATCCGGCGACCATGGAGATCCGGCTGGATCGGCCCATGATGGCGATGGGTCGGGCCGCGTCGCGACAATTCATGCTGCAGCTGCTCCTGGGGCTGGGGGTGGTGGTCATCCTCTCGCTGGCCATCCTGGAGCGGTTCGTGCTGGCGAGGATCGCGCGCCTGGCCGATTCGGTCGACAATATCCGACGCGATTCCGGAGAGGCCTTCGATCTGATCGATCCGAGGGACGACGAATTGGGGAACCTCTCGCGCCGGATCCACGAGATGGTCGTGGCCTCGCGTCTTTCTAGACAGAAATTGGAAGTCGCGCTCGATCTGGCCGAAACCTCCAGCCGGGCCCGGATGAGCTTCCTGCAGTCGATGACGCACGAATTGCGCACCCCGCTCAACGGCGTGATCGGCTTGACCGAAATGGCGCTCAAAGGCGATCTGGAACCCCAGGTGCAGGAAGCGCTGGAGCTTTCCCGCGCCGCGGCGTTGGGGCTTTTGGAGACGATCAACGGAGTTCTCGAATTCAGCCGATTGGAAAAGGGCGAGGTCGACCTGGTCCTCGAGGAAACCGACCTCACGCAGCTGCTTCTGGATGCGAGCCGCGTCTTGGGATTCGAAGCCGAACGCAAAGGGGTGGATTTCCTGTTTTTGGCCTCGCCGACGCTGCCCTCGCGCGTGATGGCCGACGGTGCCCGATTGCGTCGGATCTTCGTGAACCTCGCGGGAAACGCCGTGAAATACACCTCCGCTGGAAAAGTCGTGGTGACCGTGACGTTCGAAGAGGCCTCGGAAACGGTTGGGATTTCGATTCGCGACACCGGGATCGGGATCGCAGCCAATCGCATCGAAGCCGTTTTCCAGCCCTTCGTGCAGGCCGACGAGGAATCTGCGATCCGCTTCGGCGGAACCGGCCTGGGCTTGTCCGTCGCCCAAGCGTTGGCCAAGGCCATGGGAAGCGAGATCCGGGCACGCAGCACTCTCGGGGTCGGGAGCGAATTCTGGCTGGCGCTGCGGTTTCCCGTCTGCGCGTCTGCCCAGAGCTTCGCACGTCCCCAAGGCGCGATCCAATGGGATATTTCCCGTCCCGAGCTCGGATCGTTCCTGAAGTCGGCCATTGCGTCCGAAGGAAGCGATCGGGGAATTCTCGTGACGGATTCCTTGGAAAAGGCATTCTCCATTCCCCAGCGGAGCGTGGTGCTTTGCAAAGCCACGGATCTGCGCCGCACGAAGGCGATCATGGACGACGGGCGCAGCGAGATCGTCGTCTGTCCGTTCGACGTTCGCGAAATCGCCCAGGCCGTGATCCGGTGCGAGCGAGCGGAGGCGACCATCGCCATCCTCGCCTCGGGTCGGATCCTCGGGGGAGTGCTGGTAGGGCTGTTGGAAGGTGGAGGGTATCGGACTCTCACGGTCGACTCGCCGGAAGAATTCTCCAAGATCTCCCAATACGGCATCGTGCGGGCCGTGGTGGTCGACCGGGAGGATTCGAAGTGGCAGGATTGCTTGAAGGGTTGCCCCATCCCTTCGCTGGGAATCGGGGACCCCGACGAATTTCCTGCGGAAGCCATCTTGGCCAAGCCGGTTCGCAGGGAAGAGCTGTTCGCGGCCCTCGCGAAATTGCTCGCCGCCGCAAGTTGACCGATCTGCAACGATTCAGCTATGATGGATCACCTATGTTCGGTGGAATCTCTGAAGGTATCGAAAAAGCGGCTTGGATCCTTTCGCTCCCGTTTTGGGTGCTGGATGCAGGCTTGTTCTTCGTGGGATGGAAGGTTTGGAAAAAGTGGAAGGACAAATTCTGAAGATCCGGCTTGCGGGCTGGATCGCCCTCTCCCTGGGCTTGACCGGTTGCGGGGGGATCTTCCACTCCAACCCGACCCCGGTGGACGACGGCCTGGTTTCGCGCCATGGCCGGCTCAAGGTGGTCGGTCGACAGCTCTCCGATTCCGCTGGCCTCCCCATCCAACTGCGGGGAATCTCCTTCTTCTGGCTCCAGTGGCACGAGGAGAACATCCAGCGTTCCGGCTTGCAGCACATGGTCCGGAAGATGGGGGCCACCGTGGTGCGCATCCCCGTGCCCGCCCAGGAATACGGCAAATCGGCGGCGACCTGGGACGCGACGATGCGAAACATCGTCTCGTGGGCGCGTGCGGAAGGCGTCTATGCGGTCGTCGACTGGCATGTCGTGGGCGATCCGAACGCCTACCTGGACCAGGCCAAGCTTTTCTGGGACCGAACCGCTCGGTATTTCGCCGGCGATCCCCACGTGATCTTCGAGATTTCCAACGAACCGACCGGAGTGGGATGGGACGACATCAAATCCTACGCCCGCGAGATCATTCCCATCATCCGCAAGGCGGATTCGACCGTGGTGATCGTCGTGGGAACCCCGGAATGGTCCCGGATGACAAAATATGCCGCCGCCGATCCTCTGGTGATCCTCGAGCCGGGTGGCGACACCTTGAGGAACTTGATGTACACCTACCACGGCTACGCCGCCACGCACGGCATGCACGACGACCTCAAAGGGGTTTTGGACAAGGTTCCCGTGTTCGCCACCGAGTGGAGCGCTTCGGAGTCGTCCGGGGATGGACGCATCGATTGGGAACGCGGCCACGATTTCGTGAGGTATCTGCACGACAACCCCCACCAGATGGTTTCCTGGTGCCAGTGGTCGTGGGTGGACAAACCGGAAAAGTCAGCCTTGCTACGCACCGGATCCGGCGGAGGCCCCTGGGTTCTTTCTCCGATGGGGGATTCCTGCAAAGCCTGGATCCAGGAGGGCGGACCCGCCTCCTACCCGGATTTCAAACCCAGCCCTTAAATCCTGTCGCTCCTGGCCTCTTTGCCTTTTTACGTTGAGACGCATTCCTAAGTCGCTCAATTATTGTTATATTATTCATATATGTTTAATAGGCAATGGAGGCGTGCATGGCTCTGAAGTTCCCAAAAGACCAAGTCGTGGTAGACGAGATCGCCGACTTCCGGACCATCCTGGAAGGTTTCCAGAGCGGCCAGTTGCCGGAATCCGCCTTCCAGAAGCGGCGTCTGTGGCAGGGCATCTACGGACAGCGCCAGATGGGCGTCCAGATGATCCGCATCAAGGTGCCCTACGGCGTCGCGGACACCGCCATGATGCGCTCCATGGGCCAGCAGGCGCGCTTGCGGTCCAATGGCATCCTGCACATCACCACGCGCCAAGCCATCCAGATCCACCACATCCCTCGTGGCGAGACGGGGGACCTCATTGATGACTTGGCCACCGACGGGTTGACCTCGCGCGAGGCCTGCGGGAACACGGTCCGCGCGCTTTCCGGCGACTACTTCGCCGGAATCGGGATCGACCAGGTGTTCGATTTCCGCCAAGTTGCCGACCGCGTGTTCCTGCACTGCCTGCGCAACCCCTATTCGCAGAACTTCCCTCGCAAGTTCAAGATCGCCTTTTCCGGAAGCGACTCGGATCGGGGCTTGACGAGCATCCACGACATCGGCTTCATCGCCACCGAACGCGACGGCGTGCGCGGATTCCGCGTGGTCGCCGGAGGGGGCCTGGGAGCCCAACCCATCAGTGCGGAAACCGTCGAGGAATTCCTCTCCATTTCGGAAGTGCTGATCGCCACCACGGCGCTGATGCGGCTGTTCAACGCGCACGGCAACCGGGCCCAGCGCATGAAGGCCCGCATGAAGTACGTGAAGGAGAAGTGGGGGATCGTGAAGTTCCGCGAGGTCTACCGCGGGCTGTTCGACGAACTGGCCGCCTCCGAATACGGAAAGTCCCTGCTGCTGGATCCGGCCACCCTCGCCTTGGACGTGGAGCAGACGGTCTCCAGCAAGGATGGATTGTCGGTCGCGGGCGCCAGCGCGCAATGGGTGTCGGAATCCGTCGAAGCCCAGCGTGGACAGGATCTGTTTTCCGTGAAGGTGCGCGTCCCGCTGGGGGATCTGCACGCGGACGTGGTCGACAAGCTCTGCGACCTGGCCGACCAGCTCGGCTCGGGCGAGATCCGCCTGACCCCGGACCAGAACGTGGTGATCCCCTCCATCGCTCGTGCCAATTTGTCGGCCGTCCACGCGGGTCTTTCCGCCTTGGACCTGGCCAACCCGCGGTTCCGTGCGCTTTCCAACGTCCTGGCCTGCCCGGGACGCAGCACCTGCAACCTTTCCATGACCTCCTCCAAGGGATTGGCCAAGGCGATTTCCGACCTGCTGGAAAAGCAACCGGAACTGGACGTGAAGGGAAGCACCATCAAGATTTCCGGATGCCCCAACTCCTGCGGCCACCATCACATCGCCACCATCGGATTCCACGGCCTCGCATTGAGGGCCGGCGGCGGAAAGTCGGCGCCCTACGCGCAGATGATGCTTGGAGGTGGCGCGGATGAGGGAATTCGTCGCATCGGCAGGCGCTCCATCCGCATCTCCACCAAGAAGGCCCCGCAGGCGGTGGCCAAAATCGTGGAGACCTGGAAGGCCGAAGGCGCGGGCAAGACGTTGGACGACTTCCTCCTGGCCTTCCCGGACGATCGTTTGAAGGAATTGATGGCGCCGTTCTCCAAGTTGCCCTCCTACGAAGAGGAGCCCGAGGCGTTCCGCGATTGGGAATCGGACGAAGATTACAATCCAGCCATGGGCCAGGGCGAATGCGCCGGTGGCGTGCTGGATCTGATCAACGAGGCGCTGCAAGACGCGTTGAACACCCAGAAAATGGCGCGCCAGCTGATCGAGGGCGGCTTCTGGACGGATGCGGCCAAGAACGCACGCGAGGCCGTGGGCCACGTGTTCCGCGCCGGATTGTCCAACGCGGGAGAGGTCTCGGTGGACTGGCAGACGGATTTTGCCGTGTGGCGGAAGTTCTACGGAAGCAACAAGTCCCTGCCGGAGGTCGCCGATCTCCTGAGCGCGGCCTTGCCCGCGAAACTGGACGAGGCCGCCGCCCGCGAATACGTCGCCGAAGCCGGAGCCTTCGTGGAAGCCGTGGTGGAGCTCTACCGCTGGAAGCCCCAGCAGTTCGCCCCCGAGGCTCTCGCTGACACCTCCACTGGCGACCGCGCTTTGCCGTTGCTGGACCTCAAGGGCGTGGGCTGCCCCATGAACTACGTGAAGGTCAAGCTCAAGCTGGAACTGATGTCCGCCGGCGAAGAGCTGGAAGTCATCCTGGACGCCGGCGAGCCCTACCGCATGGTTCCGGCATCGCTGCGTCTGGACGGCCACGAGATCACCAATCTCGAGCCGATCGAGAACGCCGAGCGCTACAGCATGGTGGTCAAGAAGAAGGCTTAGCCTTCGGTCTTGTCTTCCTCGGGGCTTGGCTCCGGGGAAGACTCCTCGATCGGAGAGTCGGATAGCGCCTCGTCCGAAGGAGCAGAGGCTTCTTCGGACGTTTTTTGTTCGTCTTCGGCCTGTCCATCGATAGACAAATCTTGCTCCTCCCCGGCAGCCTCGGGAGCAGGATCCGAGGGTTCCGGCGAGCCAGGTTCGAGGGGATCCATGCCTTCCGATGGGCTCTCCGGTGCGATCTCAGGCCCTTGCGCAGCGTTCTGGGATCCGTCCTGCGCCGGTTGGGACTCTTGTTGGGGCTGGGCCTCCCCTGCGGCGGAGGAGTCCATGCCTGGTGCCACGGCTTCGCCTGCGGGCACGGGTCCGGGGAGCAATTCTCCGGTTTCGGGATCGATTCCGGATCCGCCCCACATGGCTTCTTCGCGCGCCATGGCTTCCAGACGGCGGCGCTCTTTTTCTGCCAACAACCCAAGCACATCCGGATTGAATTCGGGATCCGGGGTGAAGACCTGGTCCATCCGCGCCATTTCGTCGGCGTAGCGCTCATCACTTGGCCTGTAGACCATCAGAGGCTGCCAGGTGCCCGCTTGGCGGAACGCGACTTCTTCCGTTTTCACCAACTCCAGAATGGCCATGAACGTGACCACCGGCAGGAGTTTGCGTCCATCGTGCGGATACAGCTCGTCGAAGTGCGCACGGCCCTCGCGCAACAGATGCGCACGGATGCGGTTCATGCGCTCCTGGATGGGGATGTCGTCGATCTCGATCTCATGAATGGCCGTCCGGGGGCGAACCGCCAGAACCTGTCGGAAGGCCTTGAGGAGATCGAACAGGCCCACCAGCCCCGCCTCCAGGCTGTCGTCGTCGTCTTCCTGGGGGCGATCGCCTTGGGAATCGGTCTGGCCTCTGGGGAAGGTGCCCCACACGCGCGACTCCAAGCCCCGCAACTTCTCCGCGGCCTGCTTGAATCGTCGGTATTCCAGAAGCTGGCGAACCAGTTCCTCGCGATCGAAGCCGTCGAATTCCTCCGGCTCCAGCTCGCCTTGCTCCTCGCGGGGCAGAAGCTCACGCGCCTTGAGCGCCAGGAGCTTGGCGGCCATCACCAGGTATTCGCCAGCGATGCCCAACTGGTTTTCATGCGCCTCGTCCAGGAAGGCCAGGTATTGCTCGGCGATCTGGCTGATCGGGATGGTCCGAGGGTCCAACTCGTGGTTGTGGACCAAGTACAAAAGCAGGTCCAGGGGACCCGAAAAAACGTCAAGGCTCACGGAAGGTCGAAGATCGGCCACCCGGGAAAGTTAGCTCCGTACTTGGGTTTCCATCGTGGACTCCTGGCGCAACTGTTCCACCAGGTGCCGGGTGGGACGGTTCAAATCCAGCACCCAGGCCTCATCGAGGCTGAACCACCCGGACTCCAGCGATTCGTGGTTGAGCTTCACAACCACCGGAAGCACCGCCTGCGCCACGTAGTTCAACAACAAAAAATGGCGATCGCGATGGAATTGGGGCTCGCTGATGGCATCCTGCACCAGACAGAAGCGAACATCCTCCACCTCCAGTCCGGTTTCTTCGCGGATTTCCCTCCGGAAGGCATCCAGATGCTTCTCGCCGCGATCGATCTTGCCCCCTGGAACACCCCAGGTGCCCGACCACTTGGCGGTCCGGATGAACAGCGCACGGCCATCGGGGCGGAACACGAGCCCTCCCACCGTGGCGATCGGCCAGGCGCAGGTGTCCAACTGGAGCTGGGCATCCAGCCACCGACACGCCTCGGTTTCGGTTTCCCACCGGTGATCGAGCCCCGCGATGCTTCCCGAACCGATGCTTGCCGTGGCCAACCGGGCGGCTTGCAACAAGGCCACATCGGCGAAATTTCCGACCAACGCGAGGGTTTCGTCCACCGGCAATGACGCCTGATCAAGGAGGAGGAACAGGTTCGCCGTGCCGTCCCATGACAATATCTGACCGCCACCGGAAAGGACGCGCGCTTCCAATTTCGGGAAGTTTCCCACTTCGACACCGGAAAGAACGAGGTTCACGGGCATAGGAAGTCCTCCAGCATGAATCGGAGTTTATGATTTTTGATCGTCTTTTGCCCGGCTTGGTCGGGCCGACGAGGGAAGTCGTTCCCCAGTGCGCAGGGCACGGAAGAAACCCTTGAGCAGAGCGGCCGAGCGATCTTCCAGGAGGCCGTCCACGATTTCGATGGAACGGCCGATGGGGTTTTGCGACAGAATCGCCCAGTGGGTCTTGCAGGCTCCCAGACGGTGGTCCCCAGCGGCGTACACGACCCTGGCGATCCGCGCGTTCAAAATGGCTCCAGCGCACATCGGGCAGGGCTCCAAGGTGGCGTAGAGCGTGAGTCCGTCCAGGCGCCAATCCCCCAAGGCAGCGGAGGCTGTGCGCAGGGCGAAGATCTCCGCGTGGGCGGTCGCATCGCGAAGCTCTTCCATCCGGTTGCGCCCTTGGCCGAGAACTCCCTGGGGACCGACGACAACCGCACCGATGGGAACTTCTCCGGCTTGGCCCGCCTCGGCAGCCAATCCAAGAGCGAGCTCCATCCACGTCTGGTCGGAGGGACTCACCCTGCCTCGATCCGCGAATTGGGTCCCAGCGCCCGCTCCACGCGGTTTCGGCCGCCGTGTTTGGCGCGATAAAGCGCCTGGTCGGTCCGTTCGATCAGTTCTTCCGCCGTTCCGCCATCGTCCGGGAAGATGGCCACACCCAACGAAATGGTGACCTTCTTGGGCTGGGGCTCTCCGATGTCCGTGCCGGACTCCTCCACGGCCTTGCGGATGCGCTCGGCCGTCTCCAACGCGCCGGCTTCCGTGGTCCCCACCAACACGCACACGAACTCTTCGCCACCATATCGCGCCACGATGTCCACTTCTTCGCGCAACTGCGCGCTCAGCGTGGTCGCCACGGATCGGAGAACCGCATCTCCGGCTGGATGACCGTGGGCATCGTTGACCTTCTTGAAGAAGTCGACGTCGGTCAAGAGGAGGGCGACCTTGGAATTGGTGCGACGTGCTTTCAGAAGCTCGCGGCGAAACGAAGACTGGAAGGTGCGGTGGTTCAAAAGCCCGGTCAAGCCATCGCGGGTCGCGAGTTTTTCCAGCTCGATGGCGGCGCGAAGACGTGTCAATGCTTGTCCGAACGAAGACAGAGCGGTCTGGAGGACTTCCTTCTCCGATGGGTGGAATGCCTCCGCGCGACGGTACAGGAGCAGAAGCGCCGGCCGCCCCTCGATCCCCAACGAGATGGGCAGACCGAGAATTTCGCCACCATCTTCCACCGGAAGCACAGGCTCACCTGGGGCCAGGAGCGGCACCAGTTCCCGCGGAGCGAGCTTACGCTGGATCAACTCCCCACGAGCCAAGGCGGCCGAGGCGATCCCGCGACCGGGCACCTCGATGCGCAATTCGCGCGCTTGGTCGCAATCGGAGCCGAGCGTCCAGGCCACCCGGGTGAACCAGCGTTCCGAAGACCTCACCGAGGGTGCGGTGCCAGGCTCCGGGAGGAGAAAGAAGACAGCCTCGGCGGACATCGACTGCAGCAGGAAATGACGCAATTCCTCGTGGGCCGCCGCCTCGCGGGTGACCGCTCCCATCGTGCGTTCGAACCGTCCCAGCCGCTGCCAGATTTCGCGACCTTTCATTTCCGTGCGCAGGTCGCGCGTGCGCACCAGAAGCAGGTCCGCCGTGCGGGCAAGTTCTGTCAGGTCGTCCAGGATGGAGTCGGCGAACTCGCCATCGCCGTCGGCGAAGGCGATGCAGGGCTTTCCCATGATCGACACGCGAATCGCCGCGAGAGCCTTGGGTTGGTCGGATCCGGAATAGATCCCCAGATCCGCCGTGGCCGAAGGCAGCTCCCGCTCCAACAGGACACCGGTCGACTCCGCCTTCAGAAGGGTTCCCAGAAGGCCGTCGCCCATGGCGAGCTTGGTGCCCACCTCGAGCCCCGCGCGGTCGGTGGAAGCGGCGCGGAGCACCACCTGCCCATCCGTGGCCGGCAGGAACAGGCCAACGGTGCGACACCCCACCGATTTGCGCACGAATTCCATGGTGGATCCGAGGACCGCGCCCGTTTCCCGCTCCTGGGTCTTGCGGAGCTCCTTCCAATCGATGGGCTCCAGATCTCCCAGCAGGACCGGGACCCTCGCGGATGCGGCCGGCATGCTGACCGGCGCATCGAACCGACGCTGCGGCGAAACCGGGGGTTCGGACGCCGGTGTCGAGGAGTTCGAGCTGTTCGTGGGGGCTCTTCGTTTGCGGTGATGGCGCAGGAGCCTCGATTGACGCCAGATCGACCACGACACACCCAGCGCCACGCTGACAAATCCTGCCAACGGATGCCACAAGCAAAGGCCAACGGAAAGGGCGGAGGCGGCTCCGACCCAACCGCCCATGGCCAGTGGACTCAGGTCCGAGCGGCGCGCCAAAGAAACCCGAGCCCGAGAACGACGAAGAACACGTGCGGAAGCCAAGCCGCTTGGAAAGCGGTGAGTTCGCCCGCATGGCCCAGCGCGAGCCCGGTACGGATCGCCACGTAGTAGCAGAAGGCCACGAAGATTCCCACACCGAAGGACAGCGCCTGTCCGCGTCTGCCCACCAAGGCGGCCAGCGCCGTTCCGATCAAGGCGACCACGGCGATGACCCACGGGGCGCTTTTCTTGAACTCGATTTCCGCTTCCCAGGCGATCACCGGTTCTCCCGCGCGGCGCAAGGATTTGATGCGTTCCTTCAGTTCCTTGGAGGTCATGGTTTCGGGAAGGGTCTTCTT
The DNA here is from genome assembly GCA_016699655.1 of Fibrobacterota bacterium. Classification (GTDB taxonomy): domain Bacteria; phylum Fibrobacterota; class Fibrobacteria; order UBA5070; family UBA5070; genus UBA5070. The sequence goes on along the minus strand of CP064986.1, from coordinate 4,245,169 downwards.
GGAAACCAGGTCTTCCGGTTTGGCATCGTCGATCTTGACCACCAACGTATCGAAGGTCTTGAAGCTCGCCAGGATCCCGCTGGAATCGAAGGTTCGTTGGTGGCCGTCGATGAACACCCACGCATCGCCATTCCAACGGGATTGCCGCGCGTCGAGCCGCTCCAGGAGGGTGGCGTCCTTCCCGCGAGAATAGATGGTCCGGGTGCCGGTCAGGTTGGTCTGGGAGAAATCGCGGAAAAACAGCATCCCATCCTTGCCCGCCTTGTAGGCGTAATCCAATCGGTAGGGAGCATCCTGGAGAGCGGTGCGTTTTTTCGGGGCACGGATTCTCACGCGCTCCATGTTCGACTTGGGCAGGATGGAATCCGAAATCCACACCCAAGCGCCGGAATAGGCGATCGCCACGAGCCAGATCGGCAGGAGAATCCGCCACAAGGGGCGTCCGGCCGCATGCATGGCCATCAGCTCCAGGCGGCGCGAAAAGCCCGCCACGGTGAACATGGCGGCCAGAAGCACCGCGATGGGACTCACCAAAAACAGGATGTAGGGGATGGCCGCGATGTAGTAGTCGCGGATCATCTTGATGGGCTTGTCGTTCCAGGTCTTGATCGCACCCACGTAATCCACGGCGACGAAGATCACGAAGATGGCGAGGATGCCCCCCAGGAACAACGCCAGGAATCGTCCCAGAACGTAACGGTCCAGCCGCGTGATCATGCGCGGCCCCCCTTCTGGAACAGACGCTGTATCCGTGCGAAGAAATCGCTCTGGCGACCCATGCGGGAGACCAAAATGCTCCCGACGATCAAAAGGAATGCATCGGGAGCCCACATGGCCACGCCTCCATCCACCTTGCCTCTGTCCGCGAGAGCTTCGCCCCCGATCAAGCCGGCCCAGTACAGGACAAAAAACGTGATCGAGTAGGCCGCACCCGTGCCGACACCGCCGGAGCGGGCCAAGATTCCCAAAGGCGCGCCGATCAACACGAACAGGATGCACGCGACGGGGATGGAGAACTTCTTGTGGATCTCCACCTTGTAGCGGTTCTGCTCGTTGCGTTCCCAGCGGATCTGTTCCTGGGCGCTTTGGGTTTCCGCCTTCCGGGCGGAGGCGAGCGACTTGACCGTGTGCGCCGCGGCTTGTGGGTGCGCCGTATCCGGCCCCAGGAACCGGCCTGGACCGGCGGAGGACATCACCGCTTCCACGGATCTGTGAGCCGTGTCCCGGCGCCGACGGTAGGCGCGTTGGGCGTTGGGGTCGTTCGCGCGCACGGCGCTGTCGGTAATCTGGTTGGCCGGCTTTTTCAACCAACCCTTCCCCGCCTTGGCCGGGGTCTTGCCCGTGTCGGAACCCTGTTTGACAGAATCCGGCTTGGCGATGGCGCCGCCTGCGGCGGTGGTTGAATCCAACTCGAGCAACCCCTGGACCCACTGCACATCGGAAAAGATCCGGTTGGAATGGTCCGTGATCAGGCTCATTTCCCTTTGCCGTGCTTCCCAACGGCTCTCGAGCATCTCGACGATGGCCATCTCGCGGTCGCCGCGATAGCTCTTTTCCGTGCGGTGCAGGCGCGAGTCGATGTTCGGGACCACGACCTCCAGCTCCAGAAACCGGATGGCCAGGTAGTTTTGCGGCTTGTCGCGGTCGGGCGTGTGGGTCTGGCCGTTGCGCAGGGAAAACACCCACGCGTCCAGCGCCGAGTCCATACGGACGGTGCCTTGGTCGGCTTGGATCAAGGTGGGAGGATTGCCGACCATGCGATCCAGCTGCACGATCGAAAGATCGAACAGCGAATCCGTCTTTTCGTCCGATCTGCCGATCCAGATCCGGAATCCGTCGAAGTCCTGGATCATGGTCTTGGGCTGCAACAGGACAGCTGGACGTTTGCGAGAAATGTCCTCGCGCAAGCTCGCGGCGCGGAAATTCGCCTTCGGCAGGATCTGATCGTTGAACCAGACCAGGAAGACCGCGAGGACGGCCCCCATGAACAGTCCTGGCAACAACATTTTCGCGGGATGCAGTCCGCTGGAACGCATGGCGTCGATTTCACCATCGGCGCTCATGCGTCCGAAGGCCATCAGCGAGGCCACCAGCACCGACATCGGGACCGACAGCGCAAGCATCCAGGCCGCATTGAGGAAAAACAGCTCCAAGACCACGCGCCAGGGGAGTCCCTTGGTCAGGATCGAGTCCAGGATCTGGACAACGAAATCCACCAGGAAAAGCCCCGTGATGATGATCAAGGAGTAGAAGAACGGAGCAATATGCTCGCGGAGGATGTGACGAATCAGAATCATTTGGAGATGCATGGAAGTTAGCAACCCTGGACGGCCTCGTGGCGGGGTTTACCAGGGAACTAGATTCTCGCCTCCAAATGACAGGGAACGCACCAAGCCTTCGGCTTTCCGACTACGATTTCGAGGTACCACCGGAGTTGATCGCCCAGGAGCCAGCGCCCAGGGGGACCTCCCGGATGCTCGTGGCGCCAGCCGGACCGCCTGGCTCCGGACTGCTGGATCAGCATGTGGCGGATTTCCCCTCCCATTTCCGGGAAGGGGACTGCCTGGTCCTCAACGATACCCGGGTGCTCCACGCCCGTCTGCGGGGAACCCTCAAAACCGGGGGAGGGGTGGAAGTGCTCCTGCTGGAGGAGTCTTCCGCCACGGAAATCTCCTGCACTTGGGAGGCGATGGCGAAGCCGGGACGGAAATTGACCGAAGGCCGGAGGGTCGGGTTCCCCGGTGGGGTGGAGGGAGTGGTGCGTTCCATCCTGCCGGAAGGATCCAGAACCATCGAATTCAACCAAGACCGCCCATCGTTTTTGGAATGGCTGGAATCGAACGGCCAGATTCCTCTTCCTCCGTACGTGCGCCGAGCGGCGGGCGAAGCCGACGAATCGGACTACCAGACCCGTTGGGCCCGCAATCCCGGAGCCGTGGCGGCCCCCACGGCAGGCCTCCACCTGGGCGACGACCAACTCTCGCAGCTGGAACGCCGAGGGGTTTCCCTGGCCTATGTGACCCTTCACGTCGGTGCCGGCACCTTCCTGCCCATATCGACGGATAACGCGCTGGAACATCCCATGCACGAGGAGTCCTGGATCCTGCCGGAGACCACCGCGGAAATCCTCGCCAGGACCCGCGAAAAAGGTGGCAGGATCGTCTGCGTGGGAACCACGGCTCTGCGCACCGTGGAAACCTCGTATCGGCAAAACGGAGATCGCCATCGCGCAGGGCAGGGCAGGACGAAACTTTTTGTCCACCCGATGGACCCGCCGCGTTCCGCCCAAGGATTGCTCACGAACTTCCACTGGCCCCGGACCACCCTGGTGCTTCTGGCCGCCGCCTGGCTCGGTTCACCCGAGCGCTGGAGGGAGGTCTACGAAGTCGCGCTGAAACGGCGTTATCGGTTGTTCAGCTACGGAGATTGCATGCTGTCGTTTCGGAAGTAGGGATCGGGCATGCCTGATCCCTCGGGCCCGATCCTTACGATCCTTACAGGGTTCCCTTGGTGCTGGGGATCGATTTGGAGCCGTTTCGGGCCGGACCGATCGCCATGGCCAAGGCGCGCGCGAACGCCTTGAAGAGACCCTCGACACAGTGGTGAGCGTTGGTTCCGCGCAGAAGATCCAGATGCAACGTCACGCCGCCATGTTCGGAGAGGCTGCGGAAGAAATGTTCCACCAATTCCAGGTCCAGGTCGCCAACGCGGTCGCGGGCGATGGGGGCGTGGTATTCCAGGTGGGCGCGTCCGGACAAGTCCAGGACACAGCGCGCCAGGGCCTCGTCCATGGCCACCTCGTAGGATCCGTAGCGCTCGATTCCCGCCTTGTCCCCGACCGCCTCACGCAATGCCTTGCCGATGCAGATGGCCACGTCCTCCACCGAGTGGTGCAGATCGATATGCACATCGCCTTCGCAACGGACTTCCAGCGTGGTTCCCGAGTGGTGGCCGAGCTGTTCCAGCATGTGGTCCAAAAATCCGGATCCCGTGCGCACCACGGGCGATCCCGCATGATCCAGATCCCACAGCACCCGGACCTTGGTTTCCTTGGTGTTTCGCTCAATTTCCGATCGGCGCATATCTGGTCTCCTACTTCTTGTCTTCCGTCTTCGTGGTCTTGGCCGCCAGACGTTCTTCCAGGTCCGAGACGGATGCCTCAAGTCTCGCGGCAGCCAGAAACGACCAAGCCATCGCGGCGATCCCACCGAGAACAAGAAGGGCGAACAGCCATGTCATGGCTTGCCCTTCCCGGATTTGGGGAACAGTCCGCGGAAGTTGGCGACCAACAGGTCATCCAGCTGGGCCACATCCATCTCCCTGAGCTTGGCCACCGTGTCGCGGACATGGACCACCAGTGCGGGGCGGTTTTCCTTGCCGCGGTGGGGCACAGGCGCGAGCCAGGGCGCATCGGTTTCGATCAGCAGGCGATCGGAAGGGATGTCGGGGACCAGTTCGCGAACCGAGGCGCCAGAAAATGTCACCGTGCCGGAAAGGCTGATGTGGAACCCCAACGCGAGGGCTTTTTCCAGCGTCTGTCGGCTGGCCGAAAAGCAATGGAACACCCCGCGTCCGTATCCGGCGTCGCGCAAGACCCGCAAGAGGTCGTCGCTGGATTTGCGGTTGTGCAGGATGATGGGCAGATCCTTCTGCCGGGCGATCTCGATTTGCTCCCGGAGCACGCGCTCCTGGACGGTCGCGTCGAATGGTTCGTGGAAGAAATCGAATCCGCATTCGCCCACCGCGACGACCGAAGGGTGATCGCAAGCGGCCGCGACAAGTTCCGGATTCCATTCGTCGGCGTGGCAGGGATGGCAGCCAGCGGAGCTCCAGACGCCGAGTTCGGCGGCGAGCTCGGCGGTCTCCCACGCATCCGTCGGGACGATCCCGGCGATCAGGATCTCCCGCACGCCGGCCGCGCGGGCTTGGGCGACCATCTCCGAGGCTCGCGGTCGGACCGAACGGGCCTGCAGGTGACAGTGGCTGTCGACCACCTACTCCTCGCTGGTCTTGCGCTTCAAGCGCTTGATCGAGCCTGCCATTTTCTGCCACTCATCCTCGGAAACCATCGAGAATCGCACGGAATCGGATTGGCGATCCACCCGGAAGCACGAAACGTCGATGGAATCCTTGCGGATGGAACCGCGCAAGGTCAGGGGCCGGTGCGAGACGCTGTGCACGAACAGCGCCGTGTCGGGATTGAAGGACAGCGTATCTCCCAACCCGAGGGTCTTCTTGCGGACCTTGTTGATCCCCTGGCGGATGTAGAGCACGAACACGGCATTGCCGGTATCCACTGCCGAAAGGTGGGCGATCGGGGACTTCGGGGCATCGGGCGCCGTGACGCTGGCCGCCGCGGGTTTGCGCACGGGGGAGGGGCGTGGCATGCCGATGCTGTCGGGAAGCGACGTGTCCAGCATGGAATCCACAGGAGGCTTGAGTGTGTCGGCGGGGCTGTGGAGGAAGGAATCCACGCCGCCCAGACGGGTCGCCGCCAACACGAGGAGGAACGCGAGCAAAATCAGGCCTGCCATGATCAACGGGGCCCGATTGCGCGCCCCCTCTTCCGATGCGGTGGCCACGCCGATCGGAAGTTGGCTCTTTCCGGACTTGCCTTCGGTGGCGGGCGCCAGGCCCATGTCGTTGCGGAGGCCGACAAGGACCATATCCGCATCCAGTTCGTAGGCCTGGGCGAGGGTTTTGCAGAACGCCCTCGCGTAGGGCGCTCCCGGCAGCACATCCCAGGCGCATTCCTCAAGTGCTTGGATCTGTTCCTTGGGGATGCGGGTTTGGTTGCTGACCTGCTCCAAGGTCCAGTCGTGCTCCAAACGCGCCTGGCGCAGCATCTGCGCCGCGGAGGGCTTTTCGTCGCTCATGTAAGATCCTTTTGTGGGATCAAGGTGGCGGACCAAGTGCCGATTAGATCGAGCGTGGCGGTGACGGGAAGACCCGCCACCGAGTAGAAATCACCATCGATGGAATCCACGAGTCCCATTCCAACTCCTTGGATTCCGTAGGCCCCCGCCTTGTCCAGGGGATCCCCGGTGGCGACGTAGGCGTCGATTTCGCGAAAGGACAAATTCCGGAAGCGAACGGTCGCCGGGACGGCTCGCCCATCCAAGGCCCGACCATCCATCGCCAGATGGACGCCGGTCCAGACCACATGCTCTTTTCCCGACAAATCGGAAAGCATTTGCCGTGCCTCCTCCGGATCGCCTGGTTTGCCCAGGATCCTTCCCGAAAGATAAACGACCGTGTCCGAGCCCAAGACCAGATCTCCTGGTCTTCGGGAAGAGACTTCGACGGCCTTTTGCCGGGCGAGCACCAAGACGGTCTCGCGAGGATCCGTCAAGTCGCAGGTTTCGTCGATGTGCGCGGGATCCACATGGTGGGGGATCCCCAATTGGGAAAGGATCCAGGTTCTGCGCGGCGAGGCGCTGGCCAACACCAGGGGCCGTGAAAGCGGGAGCAACCAGGGGCCGGTCATTTGACCGTGCTCGAGGTGGAGCCTGGCGTGGCGGAGGCCGCGCTCTTGCGCAAGGTGGAGCTCTGGGCCTGCATCTTCACATCCGGCAGGTCGCGGATCTGGATCAGGAAAGTCCATCCACGGGCGGGACCCACGGGAGTCCAGCCGAAATTCATGTCCCAGCACCCCAGGGTCCGCTTGAAGTTCAAACTGTGCGACACGAAACTTCCCAGCTCGAAATCGTAGCTGGAGCGCCATGTGGCGGCCCAATTTCGGGATGGCTTGAGTTCGGCGCCGAAACCCGCCGATTGGGTTCGCACTTCGCGGAAGGTTTCCGGGGAGACGCGGGTCGCCTGGATCGAATAGGAATAGTCGGCCGACAAACTCCAAGGCTGGAATGTCGTGCTGTCGTCCGTGATCCTCCAGCCGTCCGAAAAGGAACCACCCACGCGAGTGCCTTTGGAAAACGACATCGACCAGCTCAACAAGGTGGGGACACCTTCTGTCAGGCTGTCTCCCCATGGATCATAGAGGGTGTGCACCAAGGTTCCCGTGAATTGCATCTGGGGAATGCCGGTGGAATAGCTGGTGGCGATATTGCTCCAAGGACGCACGTCCTTTTCGAAATCGTAGCTGGCGCCTGTGTTCAGGGACATCAGGGAGTAGGGAAGTCCTTTTTTCGCGCGTCCCTTGGCCGTGTCGCTGGTGGCATCCATGATCTTGGTATCCAGCTGTTGGCCCAAGGAAAGATTCAGAAGCTGCGCCTTTTCTTGTCCTGTCCGCTGACCGAGCTTGGGGTGGGGGACGAAGAACTTGTGCGAATCGATCTGGGGGACGTACTGATAGCCTGCCGAGGGAGTCAGGGAATGCCGCAATCCCATGAACCTCCCCCAGTAGGGGAGCCACGTTCCATACAGCTTGGTGGATGCGTCCGTCCGAGCGTTCCAGGTCAGCACATTGTCCGGTTCCATGTTTTCGGACCACCCGCGCCAAGCGCCGGAGGTATTGGCCGGTTCGGTATAGCTTCTGCCGGACCAGTCGTGTTGGAAATTCCCCGAGGTGTTCAAATTGAGATAGCCCAACGGCTTGCTGATTCCCAGATTCAGATTCTGTGTTCCACCCAGGTACTCCTGGTCGTGCGGGGCGGGGCGGGGGAGCGAATCGGGGCGCTGGCCGTACCGGTCCCATTGGGCTCGGCTGATCGAATCCGCGCTTCTGTAAGTGTAGGCGCTCATTCGATTGGAGTACGAATAGTTGAGGCTTTTGTACCAAGCCGTGTCGTCGGCATCCTCCCGAGGAATCAATTCACCCGACGCACTCAACGAAATGGCGGGGAGCTCGCGATCCCGGATTCCGGTCCGGAGGTTTTCCTGTTGACTGGCCGAAGCGATCAAGGTGGCGCGATCCTTTTCCCACTTGTAGGTGGTGGCGAGATTCGCATTGGCGGTCTGATCCAGGATTTCCGCGGCGGTCAGGGCGTTGGTGGAGCGGACCGTGGCGCTGGACACGAACGAGCCGCTGCCTTTGAGCGTGAATTTGTCGGGCTGGGGGAGCAACTCCTGGCTGTGATCGTAGCGGACTTCCCAGCCGGATCCCGCGTCACCGAGTTCCCGCAAGTACTTCTTGCCTTGCACCTGTCCTGTGAGCCAGTACCGTCTGGCGTAGCGGAACGTGCCGTCGCCATTGAGCTGATCGAATCTTCCGGCAGAGCCTTCCACGACATCCGTGACGGTCGTGAGGTCCATGTAGTCGGAGATCCCCCAGTAGGCACCGAGATTTCGGGCGAAGAAGCCCTGTTTTTGGTCGCCACCGAGTTTGGGGGTGAGCAGGCCGGATCGCCTCCCCTTGCCAAGCGGGAACATCACGAACGGGGCCACCAGAACTGGCACCTCTTCGATGTTCAGCACCACCGGCGAGGCCGTGGCTTGGCGCTCCGGCTCGATTTCCATCTTGGCCGTAGCGAAGTAGTAGTCGGGGACTTCCACATTCTGGCACTTGCAGTAGTCTCCGTCTATCACCTGGAGAGTCTTGTCCCCCAACCGACGGACTTCGGCTCCTCGGTAGTATTCCCCCGCCTTGTACGATCTGGCCTGGTAGACCGCGCCGATCTTGGATTTCATGTTGTACTTCAAACGCCGACCCAGCAAAGGAGCGATCTGGGGGTCTTGGATGTCAGGGTGCCCCTGGGCATCCAACAGTTGGGTCGTTTGGTCGAAGTCGATGGTATCGGCGTTGAGTTTGGTGGTCCGGTACTCCAGACGGGCATTTCCCAGGAGCACGATCCGACGGGTTTCGGCGTCGTATTCCAACGAATCGGAGGCGTATTTCACCGTATCGAGTTGCCGGGAAACCGTGTCCTTGCGGGTGGAATCCCCCGCGCCCAGGAAACCAGTGGTCACATCCGCCCGGGCCATGGACCCGACGACCAACGCTAAGAACGCAATGAACGGCCTCATGTAGCCTGGAAAACCTAGTTCCTTCACGGATTCCGTCATCCGTCGATCTCATGCAAGATCCGTACACCTCGAGGAACTGTCTTGGCTTGATGAGCTTGGTGGGGGAGGCTCGACAGTGTTTGGAAATCCCTCCAAGCACATAGGCTCGGTCGATCAAGACAAAGACAACTCCATGCCGGTCTCTTAGTTAACATAATATTACTTATGCGTCTTTAAGCTGCTGCCGCCCTAGTGTTTGATTCGACCTTGCTGACAAGTGTCACCACCCATCCTCCAGCATGTCCAGGGCCTCCTGGATGCCCTGTTTTTGCGATAGAAGGAATTTTCGCCGAGTTGATACCTTTCCTGGAATGCGCAACGCGACGTTCTTCTCGCCTTTCCTCGCTCTTTTGGTTCCGTTCACCGCCTTCGCGGCGAAGGCTCAGCCGTCAGACTCCGCCTTGGCCGACGGCGACCTCGGTGGCGTGGCCATTCTGGATGATGCGCCTTACGAGAACGTGGAAAATCCCGGCGCCCCCCAGAAGGCTGGCTGGAAACTGTTCACCGGGTACTCCGGTTCGGACGGCGCCAACGCGGATGTCTATACCGGGCTCTGGACCACATCGGTCGCCAAGTCCTGGTATTTTCCCACCTTGACCCCCAGCCTCAAGGCGAGCTGGTCCAATTCTGATTTTGGCGAAATCGGATCCAATGCGGGAACGTTCACGGCAGGATTGAATTGGGCACCATTCGAACCTGGCGCGTTCTATCTCCAGGGTGCGTGGACCACCCAGGATGGACCGGATGAGCCTTCCGCCACCTTGGGGACTTGGTGGGACCTCCCGCTGGGCGAATTGGTGAGCGTGGGAGTCGATGGTTCCGGTGGCTGGTCCCAAAGCGCGGATTTCGACGGCCACGTCGGAGCCAGCTTGTATGCTGAAGGGGAGCATCTTTTGCTGGATTTGGCCGGCGGATGGGATTACCGGAAAATCGATTTTGCAGCAGTGACCGGAGTTTCCAGCGTGGATTACCAAAACGTCTGGTCCGCGGAAGCCGGAACACGCTTCTTGTGGGGGAATTGGTCGACAGGGCCCTCCTATTCCGTCGAGTACTGGAAGGCGAAGGTCCTTGCCCAGAACACCACGACCGTCACTCCTGTCGCCACCGCCCCCAGAAGTCGGAACAGAGGTCAGCAGGGCTCGGGAAATCCTGGAGGAACGGGATCCAATTCAGTCACATCCCTCGTTCCCGCCGATGGCGTTTCTCTCACGCAGGTGATTTCCTGGAATCTTGGCTGGACCCCGTTGCGTGGCTGGAGCATGGATTTATCGGGATTCCGGTCGATCGGCCAGGCCAATCTCTACACCAAACAGTCAGACCCCTCGGTGCAGCCAAAGCGTGCGAACGTGGTCAAAACCACCCAGACCGAATTCACCCCACCGGAAGACAGTTGGGGAGGCAACGTTTCGCTTTCCATCGGTTGGTAGCCAGGGAATTATCTTGGCCCCCACCATGAGCGCCCAAGCACAGTCGATCGACGTTCTCCCCGGCATCCCTTTGAAGGCGCGCGGCAAGGTCCGCGACATCTACGACCTGGGGGACACCCTCCTTCTGGTCGCCACGGATCGCATCTCTGCCTTTGACGCCGTGTCCCCCACCTCCATCCCGGGCAAGGGAATCCTGCTCACCCAGATGAGCCTGTTCTGGTTTGAATACCTGGGATACCCCCATCATTTGTTGTCTTCCCACGTGGAGGACTTCCCCACTGCCCTGCGGCCCTTCGCCGACACTCTTCGGGGCCGATCCATGCTGGTGCGCAAAGCGCTGAGGTTCGATGTGGAATGCGTCGCGCGGGGCTATCTGGTGGGATCAGGCTGGAAGGATTACCAGAGGACCGGCAAGGTCTGCGGCCACGATCTGCCCGCGGGCCTGCAGGACGGATCTCGCCTCCCCCACCCCATCTTCACGCCGGCGGCAAAAAACGACATCGGGCATGATGAAAACGTGGATCGCGAAACGGCGGGACGCATCTGCGGACCCCAGGTGGCCCAGTACCTGGAAGAATCCACCTTGGCGCTCTATTCCAAGGCCGCCGCACATGCCCAATCGGCGGGGATCATCCTCGCCGACACCAAGTTCGAGTTCGGCTTGATCGACGGACGTGTCAGCCTGATCGACGAGGTCCTCACCCCGGACAGTTCCCGATTCTGGCCCGCCGACACCTACGCGCCCGGCCAAGCCCAGCCGAGCTTCGACAAGCAGTTCGTGCGCGACCACTACGAGGCGCTAGCCTGGGACAAGAACCCTCCCGCTCCCCCGCTGCCTTCCGATGTGGTGGAGAAGACCTTGGAGAAGTACAGGGAAGCCTACCGCCGCTTGACAGGAATTGCCGCAGCCCCTGCCTAGCTTCCTTGCGCGGCTTCCTTCCATTGTTCGAAGGCCTCGACCAGACGGGGGCGGACCTCGATGGCTTCCTGCAGTCGTGACGCCGCGCACGCGTCCTCCAGCTGGGCGGCCAGTACGGAAGCGGCTTTCGCAGATGCGTTCGCCGATGCCCCCTTGATGCTGTGGGCCAACTGGGCGGAGCGGATCGCATCGCCCGTCGCGAGGGCTTCCTCCAATCCAGTCAACTGACCAGCCATGGTGTCGGCGAAGCTCTTCACGACCTTCGCCAGGATGGTCTCGTTGCCCATCAGCCGTTCCAACAGCGCCGTCCGGTCGTAGACGGGAGGCAGGGATTCGTGGTGGGCGCTCCTCGACGGAGCTTGAGCCTTCGCGCCCCCCCGGCGAAGCCAGCGCTCCAGGACGGTGGAAACCTCCCGTGGATTCACCGGCTTGGAGACATAATCGTCCATGCCCGCGGCGATGCACATTTCCCGATCTCCACGCATCGCGTTGGCGGTCATCGCGACAATCGGGATCCGGTGGTCGAGCACCGGGCTGTCGGGATCGCGGATCCGGGTGGTGGCCTCGAAACCGTCCATTTCCGGCATCAGCACATCCATGAAGACCAGATCGTAGGGAAGCGATTCCAGGGAACGGAGCGCTTCCAGTCCATTGGCCACCACATCCACTCGCAGACCGAATTTTTCGAGGATCCCCACGGCGACCAACTGGTTGACCTGGTTGTCCTCCGCGACCAGGATCCTGAACTTCCCCCCGTTCCCGCCAAGCGTAAATTTCCGGGAAACCTTGCGATCGGGGATGCCTTCCGCAGGACCCAGACCGCAACTGGCGCAAAAGGAGAACACGGACCCGGATCCCAGCACGCTTTCGATCTCGAGCCTGCTGCCCATCAGTTCGGCCAGTTGACGGGAAATGGCAAGACCCAATCCGGTGCCACCGTACTTTCGCGTGGTGCTGGCATCCACTTGCACGAACTTCTGGCACAACCCCTTGATCTTTTCCGGGGGAATCCCGATTCCCGTGTCCTGGACGGAAAATCGGAGGATCACTTGGGTTTCGGTTCGGCTTTCCAGCCTGACCATCACGGAGACCCGACCTTTTTCCGTGAACTTGATGGCGTTTCCGGCCAGATTGGTCAAAATTTGACGGATTCGTCCGGGATCGGCGGAAATGGTCCGCGGGACGGCGCTGTCCACCGCCCAGACGAATTCCAGGCCTTTCTGCGCAGCCCGGACGGAAAGGAGCGCCGCGGTTTCCTCCAGCAGCTCGGCCAGTTGGAAAGGAATGCTCTCCAATTCCAATTTTCCAGCTTCGATCTTGGATAGATCGAGGATGTCATTGAGCAGCCCCAGGAGGGATTCCCCGCTTTGGCGTACGATTTCCGCGTACTTGCGCTGGAGGGGATCCAGCTGGGTGTCCAGGAGCAATCCGGCCATCCCGATGACCCCGTTCATGGGAGTGCGGATCTCGTGGCTCATGTTGGCCAGAAAATCGCTTTTTGACACGGAGGCGAACTCGGCTTCGGCGGCCAGGGTGCTGGCGCGGGCGGTCTGCTCCTCGAGGATGATGTTCGTCTCGCGAAGCTCCTCCTCCGCCAACTTCCGCTCGGTGACGTCCACCATCGAGCCCACCATCCGTGTGGGCTCCCCTCGCTCGTTTCGTTCCACGATGTTGCCGCGATCGACCACATGGATGGCGTTCCCGTCCGCCCGCAGCATCCGGTGTTCACTGGCGTAGGGCTCGCCGGTTTCCAGGCTCCTGCGAATCCGTTCCATCACCGATGGCTTGTCTTCCGGGTGGATCTGCTGTTCGAAGGTATCGAGTGCATGCTCCAGGAAGCGATCGTCCAGTCCCAGGATCCTGCACCATTGATGGTTGTGGTGGATGCTTCCGGATTGGATTTTCCAATCCCACACGCCATCGCCTGTCGCGGCCAGCGCCCACTCCAACCGCTGTTCCTTTTCGCGAAGAACCTCCCGTTGGCTTTCCAGCACCCGCTCCAACTCCAGGCGATGTCCGAAGATCGATCGGAACGCGATGGTCACGCCCAGAGCCGAGCCTGCCGCCAAGAACAGGGAAACCCAGGGCGCGATCGCCGGACGGGCTTGGCACAGCCGCCAACCCACCCAGAAGGCCAAGCCGAGCAACACCCCGTAACCCACGCCGATCGACACGATCGCAAGACCTCGTCGACGCGAACAAAACTCCTTCATCGTCTTCCAGACTGTCATCCCCGGGATTATCGCATTCTTCGGAGACGTGGTAGAAGCACGTGGGGTGGCTGGATCGCCTGAAACCGATCCAACTATCTTTCCGACTCTGCAAAACCACAACGCATCACCTCCAAGAGGACTCGCATGAGCCGCATCGCACTGCTTTCCGTATCCGACAAGACCGGCCTGGTCGAATTCGCCAAGGGACTTTCCAGCCTGGGCTGGAAGCTCGTTTCCACCGGCGGGACCCTGAAGGCCTTGAAGGAGGCGGGGTTGTCCGCCACGGCCATCGACGAACTCACGGGCCATCCCGAAATCCTGGAAGGACGGGTCAAGACCTTGCATCCGAAGGTGCACGGTGGACTCCTGGGGCGTCCGCAACTTGCCGACCACAAGGCCCAGATGGACCTGCACGGGATCGCACCCATCGACCTGGTGGTGGTGAACCTCTACCCGTTCGAGGCGACCGTGGCGCGCGGCGCCGGCCTGGAAGAAGCCATCGAGAACATCGACATCGGCGGCCCCTCCATGCTCCGTTCGGCGGCGAAGAACCACGAGCGCGTGACGGTGGTCTGCGACCCGGCCGATTACGCCGCGGTGCTCGCCGAATTCCAGGCATCCGGCGACACGAGCCTGACCACTCGCCAGAAATTGGCGATCAAGGTCTACGCCACCACCAGCCGCTACGACAGCGCGATCGAACGCCATCTGGCCAGCAAGGTGCTTTCGGAGGAACGGATCGACCTGCGGTTCGGATCCGGACAGATTCTGCGCTACGGCGAGAACAACCACCAGAAGGCCACGTTCTTCCTGGAAAGCGCCACCGTCCAGGCCGGCGAGCCATCCTTGGGCAATGCGCGCCAGCTCCACGGCAAGGAACTCTCCTACAACAACATTGTCGACGCCGACGCCGCCCTGGAAGCCGCGCGCGAGCTGGCCGACTCCCCCGCCGCCGTGGTGATCAAGCACCTGAACCCGTGCGGATACTCCACCGGCGCCACGCTCAAGGACGCCTTGGTGGCGGGCTGGGCGGGAGATCCCGTGTCCGCGTTCGGATCGGTGATCGCCCTGACCCGCAAGGTGGACCTGGCCACGGCGGAAGTCCTGAAGGGACGCTTCGTGGAAATCCTCCTGGCACCCGGATTCGATCCGGACGCCTTGGAATTCCTGAAGGCCAAGAGCAAGGACATCCGCATCCTGGAGATCGCCGCTTTTGGAAAGGCCCAGGATCGCAAGGTCTACAAGCATGTGATCGGCGGCCTGCTGGAACAGGATCGCGACGCGTCCTTGATGGAGAAATTCGAAAGCGCGACCAAGGTGGCCTTTCCGGCCGCCAAGAAGGCGCTCGCCGAATTCACCTGGAAGGCCTGCAAGCACCTCAAGTCCAACTCCATCGCGATCGGCTGCGAATACGCTCCGGGCCAGTTCACGCTGGTGGGAGCGGGCATGGGCCAACCCAACCGCATCGACTCCAACCAGAAGCTCGCCCAGCCTCGCGTGAAGGACTGGCTCTCCCGCGAAATGCCCGGTGCGGATGTTCCGGCCACCATCTCCGAAATGGTGCTCTGCTCGGATGCGTTCTTCCCGTTCCCGGACAACGTCGAAGCCGCCCACGAATTCGGCCTCAAGTACATCGTGCAACCGGGCGGATCCTTGCGCGACGCGGACTCGGTCGCCAAGTGCGACGAGCTCGGCATCGCCATGGCCTTCACGGGAATGCGCCACTTCCGCCACTGATCGAAGCCCGGCAACGGGCACATCGCCCTGCTGTGACATTTTCCGTCCCAGCAGGGCAGCTTCCATTTTCCTGAAATCAGATCCCCACCCATGCTATTGACCTTCCTCATCGACTTGATCCGAAAACTGCGGATTCCGATCCTCGTTCTCCTGGTCGTCGGCCTGGGCATGTACGTGCGCGGTTGCTGGCGAGCCGATTCCACCCAGTCGGACATCGCCGATCTCGTTTCGGCTGCCAAGTTCGATTCCGCCTGGAGCCTCAAGCGTTCCGCCGGAACGAACCTCGACGAATGCCAACGGCAGCAGGCCACCCTGTTTTTGGCCAAGCACGACACGCGTTCCGACACGGCCATCTTCCGGGCCCTGGACACGCTCAAGAAATCCTGCTGGTACCCGGCCGATTCCACCATGGAATTCGCGGCGCTGGGGCATCTGCGCATCGCCGCCCACGCGCGACTGGACACCAACGATCGCTGGAAGGTCTACGCGAGCGCCTTCCGGATGGCGTCGGAATGTGTCAAGGCGGATTCAGCTCAGCAGTCGTGCTGGTACCTGGGCTTCGATGCCCTCGAGGGAATGCGCGACACGTTCTCCACCAGGTCGTGGGCGCGAATGGCCAGGACCAGGTGGCCCGAGGATGCGTCGATCGCGACCCTGGAAGGGATGGCTTTGGTCTTGGATGGGAAGTTGGATTCCGCCAAACCTTTCCTTGCCAAATCCTGTCCCGATTCTGCGCTCGGGCTCGATGCTCTTGCCGCTTGCAGGAAGTCGATGCGTCTCAACAGGCCCTAGCCGCCCCCAACCCCAGGATGTTCACCTCCTGGGTGGCTTGACCGAAATCGCGATCGTGGGTGACCAGCGCCGTGGCATTGTGCGCGAGGGTGGAGGCCAACTGGAGGGCGTCCGGCAGTTTGAGCTTGTACCGGATGCGCAAACGGGCGGCACGGGCGGCGGTATCCGCCGTCAAATCGACGACCTTCCACCCTAGTCCCTCTCGAAGCGCCGCCTCGTATCGCTCGGCCAGGGCATCTTTGCCAGCCTTGAGCGGACCGGCCAGGACTTCCGCCACCGTGATCGGGGTCACCAGAATCCGGACTTCACCCCGTTCGGCGGCACGAAACAGCGGAAGGAAGGTGGGAAGGTGATTGGGGTTTCCTTCCAGCAAGTAGATCACCGGGGCGGTATCCAACACCAACAGGGAATGCAGCGGGAGATTCGCCAAAAGCGAGGATGACTCCATTGGTCAGTCCCATTCTTCGCGCTGCACAGCCACCCACCGACCCGCTCGTTCCCCCCAAAGCCCGGTGCCGGATCCGATCAAGGAATCCAGGGAAACCTGGCGCCGAGGTCGACGCAACGAGAGGGGGCCGAGCAACGCGATCGGTTTTCCACGACGCGCAATGACCGTCTCCATCCCCCCTTCGGCGGCCTCCAGGAGGGAGGGGAAATGTTCCCGGGCCTGTGCCACCGACATGGAGTCCGACTCATGGCTTTGGTCTGGGGTGAGAGGAAAATTTTCGCTCATGTACATAATGTACACCTTTTACTGCCAGGTCCGCAAGAACCAAAGTTCAGGCTCTGTCCGGCCACAGGTCCCTAAGGGGGAGACGGGGCTGGAAATTGTTGAGTACGTTGGCCATTCACACCAATCGCACAACGCATCCATGGCAGAAGGATTTCGACGCTTTGACCCATCCATCTCAGGCCGGCACCTTCCGGATCATCGCCACCGACGGCGCCGCCCGAACCGGTGAGCTCCAAACCGATCATGGCCCCATCCGGACTCCGGCTTTCATGCCGGTGGGCACCGCCGGTTCCGTGAAATCCCTTTCCACCGAGGAGGTCGTGGACACCGGAGCGGATGTCATCCTGGGCAATACCTACCACCTGTGGCTGCGTCCTGGAACGGCGTTCCTGCGGGACTGGGGTGGATTGCGGAAATTCAACCGCTGGCCCAAGGCACTGTTGACAGATTCCGGCGGATTCCAGGCCTGGTCGCTGGCCAAGATCCGCAAGATCGACGACGAAGGCATCACGTTCGCGTCCCACCTGGACGGTTCCAAGCTTCGTTTCACTCCCCAATCGGTGCTGGACGCCCAACGCGACATCGGGGCGGACGTGATCATGGCCCTGGACGAATGCACTCCCCACGATGCCGACTTCAAGACCGCAGAACGCTCCTGGGAGCGCACCCTTTCCTGGACACGCACGATGGCCGACCTGTGGAGGCAGGATCCGACGGCCCACGGTCATCGCCAGATGTTGTTCCCGATCGTGCAAGGCGCCCTGCACGACGGCCTGCGCGAACGATCCGCCCGGGAAGTCGCCGCCTTGGATCTGCCCGGAAACGCCATCGGAGGCCTTTCCGTGGGCGAACCGGAAGAGGACATGTACCGCATCGCCAAGCTCTGCTGCGAGATCCTCCCCGCGAACAAGCCGCGCTACGTGATGGGAGTCGGGACACCCCGCAACCTGCTGGAGTTGATCGATCGCGGCGCGGACATGTTCGACTGCGTCATGCCGACCCGCAACGCCCGCAACGGCATGGTCTTCACCTGGAACGGATCCTTCCACTACAAGGCTGCCCGAGTGGCTGCCGACCCACGCCCGTTCGATCCCTCCTGCGGATGCGCGGCTTGCAAACTCGGCTACTCGAGAGGCTATCTGCGCCACCTGTTCAAGGCTTCGGAAATCCTTCCGTTGCGGCTTGCGACCCTGCACAACATCCATTTCTACCAAGAGCTGATGGATGCTTCCAGAAACGCCTTGGCCGAGGGTCGCTGGCAGAGCTTCAAATCCCAGACCCTTCGCAGGCTGGAAGGCAACGGAGACCCCGCTTGAAACGCATCGTCGAGGTCGTGTTCACGGGTGGAACGATCGGAAGCGTGGCCATCGGCGACACCCTGGACACCTCATCGAACCCGCCAAGACAATTATTGTCCATGTGCGGGATGGAAGGTGTGGAATTCCGCGAAAGCGAACCTTTCCGGATCCTTTCCGAAGACGCCGGCACGGAGCACTGGACGCGCCTTGCCGCCCACCTGGCCGGTCTGGATTACGCCAACCTCGACGCGATCGTGGTGACGCACGGCTCGGACACGATGGCCTGGACCGCCAAGGCGCTGGCCTTCGCGTTGGCGGGAGCGCCTGTCCCGATCGTGCTGGTTGGATCGGACCGGCCGCTGGCCGACCCATCTTCCAACGGATGCGACAATTTCCGGGATGCGGTCGCATTCGCCCTGGGCGAGAAATTGCCGGGAGTCTACGTCGCCTGGAAAAA
This sequence comes from Fibrobacterota bacterium, assembly GCA_016699655.1. Taxonomy (GTDB): domain Bacteria; phylum Fibrobacterota; class Fibrobacteria; order UBA5070; family UBA5070; genus UBA5070. The sequence continues at coordinate 4,226,632 of CP064986.1, read as the reverse complement.
CCGCCAGGAACCGACCTCCATCCATCTTGCCGGCCGCATCCTGCCCTGCGATCCATACGATGACGGTTTCCGTTCCGCCAGGGGGCTTCGCTTCGGGGTGGTGGAAAAGGGCGTGTTCCAGCGCGGGACGGAGGATGCGAATCCGACCAGAAGCCGCATCGCCCGATCGGCCATGGAACAGGCCTGGAAACGATCCCGAAGCGAGGCGACGGCGGGAACCGCCTTCGATTCCCGCGTTCTTGTCCTGCCTGCCAGGCCGGGCGCCGACCATTCGTCGGTGGATCCATCGACGTGGAATGCCATTCTCCAGATCGCCTACCACTCCTCGACGGCCCCCAGTCAGCCGGGCCATGGATCCCTCCAGGACCTGGCTTCGCGTTGTGCGGTCACGGGAGTCCCGTTGATTCTCGGTCCCTGTCGCCGGGATCATGCCGCCTACGAAAGCGCGAGCCGATTGGAGCGCGCCGGAATCCTGCTCGCGCCCTCCATGGAGGCGACATCCCTGGTCGTCAAGCTCCAGTGGTTTTTGGGAACGGGGCGCCCCCTGAGCGAGTTGAGCATCGACATCGCGTGGGAAATCCTCCCCGAAGCTATTTTCCCCTCGTGAGCCTGTCGGACCGAGAACAACGTCGTTGGAGCCGCCTGCGTCCGGAGATTCTCACGGGAACCCGGATTCGGATTCTCGGATACCCCCATCCTTCCCACGCATCCCTGATGGACCTGTCGCCAGGTGGGATCGGGCTGGTTGTGGATCCCCCGGTTGATTTCCAGGTCGGGCAAGCGCTTCGATTGGAAATCCGCTTCGGAAACCAGGAGAAGGTGGTGCGGGAAGGGATCCTGCGCCATTCCAACAAAGGTCGGGAATTGGGCTTGGAGTGGCCAGCCGCACCGGCGCCCTGGGGCGGGGTGGAAAGACGCAACCACGAGCGCCTCCGCTTGGATGAACGTCCTCTGTGGGGGCGTATTCCCGTCCCCCACGCCCATCGAGTCTGGAGCCGATTGCAGGTGTTGGATGTCAATTCCGACCTCGGAATGATGGTCCAGACCGTCGGCGGCCCGGGCTATCTGTTGCCGGGCCATGTCGCCCGAATCCATCTGGATCTTGCCTTCGCCGGACAGCTTTCCTGGGAATGCCAGGTTTTGTGGTGTCGGCCGGCGTCCGGACAGGGAACCCTCATGGGCTTGCGCCTGTTGGAATTGGATTCTGTCCTTCGGGATGCCCTCGGACAGTGGTTGGAGCTGCACCGCGCGCGCTCCCCCATGGCCCTGCAACGACTGGGGTTTCGCAAGAGCCTTCCTCCCGGCCAATTTCGTTTTCGCAAGGTGGAAGCGGCCGAGGAGCTTCGGGAGTTGAGTTCCGTCATCGGCGAACGCGAGAACTCGGTGGATCTGGTGAGGATCGGATGCTGGGAAGGTCCACGTCTGGTCGGAGGGGCCGACCTGCTGGTCGATCCAGGTCTGGACGCGACTCGATTGGCCACATTCTTCCTTCATCCGGATTGGCTGGTCCCCGACGCATTCCTTGGTTTGTGGGAACAGGTGATCCGGCATTTCCTGGGGACAGGAACCCGCGAACTGCGCCTGGACCATCTGGAGGGCCGGGAGAGGATTTTCCAGTTGGCCGGGCTCAAACGAATGCCCGGAGACGAAGGCTGGCTCATGCGCCGGGAAAGCATCCTTTTCGGATCCGGCATCGGGTCGATCCGATGGCGGCATCTCTACGGGGAAGTCGCGGCCTTCGCCAGGGGCAACGCCCACTTTTCCGCCTCTTGGCGCCCTCGCTTGGCCTCTCTCCTTCGCACGGGTCTCTGGTATCTGCTGCGCGACTGGAGGGAGCCGGCGATCCGACGCGCACTGCATCGCGAGATCGAACTGTGGGCCCGTTCGCTCGAGTCGAGGAATCCGATCTCCCCGAAGCCCTGATTGCACCAGGCCTTTCCGGGGTGGTATGCTCATGCTGCAGCATCCACACCTGCAGGGAAGGAAGCATGGAATCTGGATCTTCCATCGGGCTTGGCCGGATGGGCACACGCCGTTCGCTGGGAATGACCCTGGGCGAGGTGGTGGTCGTCGTGGTGATCATCGGGATCCTCACCGGTCTGGCCGTGCCCAATTTCCGTCGCAGCATCGGCGAATCCAGGTTGGATGGGGATTGCGGACGACTCGCAGGACAGTTGCAGTGGGCGCGCATGCTGGCGTCAAAAACCGGCAAGCGATCGTTCGTCGACTTCGATGGCGCGACAAGGACCTGGTCGATCTGGCTGGACAAGGATTCGTCGCTTTCGCTGGATGCCACCAAGGACAGCCTCGTCAAGCGGGACACCCTGGGGGCGACGGTTCGGTTCGGGTTCGCGTTCACGCCTCCAGGCCCCCTGGCGGTCATGGGATCGTCGGTACCTGCCAACGGGTTCGGACAGATCTCCGCTGTCGCCACGGCGGAAGATTGCGTCGCCGGGCAGGCGCACCCCGCCGCGACGGGAGCCATCGCCACCTGGGCCACCGGCGCCAACGCCGGACGCATCCTGGGTTGCGGCGGCGCCACCGCCGACCTTTCCCAGGGCGCCGTGTACCTCACCACCACCCGTTCCGATTCCAAGGCTTGCGCGATCGTCTACAACCATGTCACCGCCGGCCAGGAGAGCTACGCCGTGCGCAGGTACCGTTGGATCGGTGGAGTCTGGAAGCAATGAGCCTAGATCCCGCGATAGAGAGGGCTGCAGCGCGCCCGGAACGCGCTGCAGATTGGCTTGGCGGGCGAGGAGGCGCACCCTTGTCAGGTGCGGAGACGAGACCGTACGAGCCAAGATGCGGTGCGGGCTGGGATGCGATGCACCCGGCCCTATTGCGGGATCTAGGATGAGGCGCTCCCTGAATGGAATTCGCCACCTCCGTGGCGGTGGATACACCCTCATCGAGGTGCTGATCGCCATGGTGATCCTCGTGGCCATTTACCCGGCCATTTCCACACTGGTATCGGGATCCCGCAAGGCCCAGGTGAGCGGCTTCCGGATGGAACAAGCCTCGTCGCTTGCGGAAACGACGATCGATTCCTTGGCGAGCCTGCCCTCCGGCGCCTGGGCCACGGGCTCGTCGCAACGCGTCATCGCAGGGGTCGTGTACACGGCTTCCTGGACCCGTCCCGCCGGTGTGGCCCCCTGGATCTTTCCCGTGACCATCACGTGGATCCAGGGAAGCCTGCAGCATTCGGTATCCCTGCCGGCGGTGCTCCGATGAAGAACCGTCGCGGACTCTCCCTGATCGAACTGGTGGTCGCGGTGATCCTCACCGGACTGGTGTGCTGGGCCACCCTGAGCCTGTTCGCCAACGAGAACACCGCCTACACCAGGACACGGGAAAAAGTCCGCCTGCAGTCCGATGCCCGCGAGGCGGTTCGGCTTGTCCAGGAAGAAATCCAGAACATGGGATTTCGAACCGCCGTGGCGACCGGATCCCGCATCCAAAGCGCCATCGACACCTGCACCGACGTGTTCGCCAACGCGGCTTCGGGCGATTCGTCCTCCTTTTCCTACAGGAATTCCGCCACTCTCGCCGGGGATTCCATCAGTTTCCAATTGCATGAACTCCAGAGCGGATCGCTCGCGTCCTGCGTGAACCTCCGCACCATCGGATACCGCCAGAAGGGATCCCAGCTCCAGCGCCGCTGGTGCAATGGAAACTGCACTTCCGAAGCCTGGATCCCCCTGTTGGACAGCGTGGTCAGTTTCCAGGTCCGCTACGGGATCGCATCGAGGATGCCGGACACGTCTTCCGGCTTCACCCGCGCGAGCCTCTCCAACCCGGCCTCCTGGACGGGAGGCACGTTGACAAAATCCGGCACCGCCCCCAACGTGATCCTCAAGGGGTGGACCACAGCCACCCAGAGGGCGCTGTTCTCCGTGGCGGTGGATACGCTCAACCCGTTGCAAACCTGGGAAATTTCCTTTACCGCACAGGTGGACGACGCGTTTTTGGCCAACCACGATTCGCTGTCCCTGCGCGTGGGATTTTTCAAAACGGACGGTTCGGTCTCCAACATCTCCGACACCACGACATTCCTCGCCGGAACCTCCAGCGCATCCAGCAGGCAGGTGGTGGTACGGATCGCCCCTGGAACATCGGCGGTCAACGGCCGGGTGCTGGGGATCGAGGGAAAGCTCAAGTCCACCACCCAAAGCGGCTGGACCCTGACGCTCTCCAACATCCGCATGGAGCGCGTCAACCGGGGCATCCTGCGTTGGACGGAATCCCCCACCGTGGCGGAAAAGAACAAGACGCGCGCGGTGGAACTCAATCTGCTCGTGAAAGCCCAGAACGGTACCCGGGAATCCTTCACCGGGACTTTCGACAGCACATCCCTTGGCCAACGGGGCCTCGCCTACACGCCTTCTGGCGCCGATCTCAACCGAAGCTTCGTGCTTTTCAAACGCATCGTACCGGTGGTGAACAATGGAATCTGAACCTTTGCCAGAAAATGTCCGCTCCGCCCGTCGCGGCGTGGCGATGTTGGTCGTGCTGTCCATGGTGGTGCTGCTGACCATGCTCGGATACATGGGAATGGAAATGGCGGGCCGAGACACCCTGGTGTCCGGCACCTACCTGGACATCAACTCGCGCGACCAGGCGGTGAAGTCCGCCTTGCAACTGGCTTTGGCCAGATTGCAGGCCAACCCCGCCCGCACCGTGGCGCAATTGCAGGCGTTCGTCGCCGATTCCAGCAAGCCGCTCGCCTCGGCTCGCCAGTACATGAACCTGGCGCAATCCAGCTGCTCCCTGCAAGTGGCGGATCCGGGATTCTTCGCGCTCGGCACTGGCTCCGACCAGACCGGCGCCAAGGTCCAGGTGGTTTCGGTGGACATCGGCTCGAACACCGCGGGCAGCCCCGCCGGAGACGGCGTGCGCATCGTCCTGCGATCCACCGGCAGAGGTCGCAACGGCGACAACGCGTCCGCCATCACCTCCTACCACGTCACGGGGGTGGACGTTCCCGCCACCGCCACCACCGCGCCTCCCATGAACTTCGCCATCTATCTGAACGGCACCCTTTCCAGCACGAACTTCGGAAACGACATCACCGGCAACGTCTATGTCAGCGGGGATGTGAGCACCAACTCCGCCGCCTCGGTGACCGTCGACGGAAATCTGCGTGTGGGAGGTGGCTTCGCCAGCAACGCGGCGGTGGTTTCCAAGGGCAACGTCGTGATCGGCGGCGACATGAGCACCAACGGATCCGCTCCGATCACCGCCAACCAGAACATGGTGGTCAAAGGCGGATTCAGCACCATGAACGCCCCGGTCAGCGTTCTGGAGAACCTGGAGATGGGCGCTCCCGCCACCGCCAACCCATGGAACAGCTCGGCGACTCTCACGGTGGGTGGCCAACTTTGGGACAAGGGCTCCTGCAGGGAGATCGGGGCGAAGGTCACCGTGACGGGAAGCGCCTTTTTCGACAATTGCCTGACCCTCAATTCCGGCGCCGTCACTTCGACGATGAACAACCTCTACGTCGCACGCGGCGGAGGCGGAGGCAAACTGACGGTCAAATCGGGAACTCTGAGCATCCCCGGCGCCTTGGGAAGCTGGAACGTCACCGGTGGGATGGAGACCCAAAGCGGGAGCACGGTCAACGTGTCCGGAAATCTCATGCTCAAAGGTCCGCTCTCGCACTCGGGAACCGCTCTTTCCGTTACAGGTGCCAGCCAATTCTGGGGTGGCATCTCCAACATCGCCAACTCGTCGGCGACCGCCATCACGACCGGAGGGGCGATGTTCCTGCAGGGAACCGCCCAGAAGGGCGATTTCAACGGTGGCGTGACCCTGGGTGGCAGCCTCACCACCAAAGGGACCCTGGACGCGAACTTCTCCAATTCCGCCGCTGCGGCCAGCCGGTGGAGCTTCCTTCCCGCAGCAAGCTCCAAGGCGTGGAGCTACGAAAACGCATCGGCGATCTCCACCGGGAACAATCCACGGGTATCGGGATCCACGAACACCAACGCCAGCGCCTACAAGGGTGTGTTGGGATCCATCGCCACTCCCGCGAACCTCATCGCGACCCCGGTGCCGACGGCTGCGACTGCCTTCCCCTCCCATCCACTGAGCGCCCAGGACCTGGATCTCGCCACCAGCCAGACCTGGAACCAATGCCCGCGCGTGGACACCACCGTGCTGAAAACCGTCTGGAGCACCCTGACCGACGCCATGGTGACCACCGCGTCGGCAAGCACCAACAACTGGACCGCAGCGGATCTCCAGAAGGTCTACAACACGCACAAGCGCGCCAACGGCTGGCTGGTGATGCGACTGAACAGCTCCTGTTCGTTTTCCAACATGAATCCGCCCGGCGGGACATTTTCCGGCAAGGCGATCTGGATCGTCGAAAAATCGATCAATGTGAATGGCAACTGGCCATCGTCCGCCTCCACTTCCGACATCCAGATGATCTACGTGAGGGGCGCGGGATTTGTCGGCGCCTTCGGAACTCCCGGCAACATGACGGGATACGTCCACTATGAAAGCCCCTTCACGGGGCAGATGCTGTGGGGCAACGGCACCGCCGCGACCACTCTCACCGGAGCCATCCACATCCGGGGAGCCGCTTCCAGCTTCACGGGCAACGGCGGGAACATGCTGAAGGTGGTGGGCAGCCAGACGGTGCTGGACGAAATCCAGAAGGCGTTTCCCGGCGTGCTGATCGCTCCCACCACGGCCTATGGAACTCCGCTGACCTCCGGTTCCACCAAGACCCTGGTCCTGCGCGAGCCCCATTTCCTGTTCCGGCGGATCGGGGAATACAGGTAGATCCGTGGCTGGTACCCGGATGCCATCATTCCGTTCTTCGCCAGGGCGGACCGGTGCCATATTTCCATGGATGCGTCGCCTACCTCTGCGCCTGACCACCCGCTCCCGTCGGTTTCTGTTCTCGATCGCCGCCTGTTGGGCGGCCCTGCTCGCCTGCACGGCCGTCGAAGTCGTCCTGCCCGGGCCCGTGGCCAGGCTGGAGGGGATCCTGACCGATTTCCGTCATGATGTCTGGCGCATCCTGTTCGGACCCGGAGCGGACTCCCCCGTTTCGCCTGCCATCGTGATCGACATCGACGAACGGACGCTGCGATCCCTCGGCGCCTACGGCGAATCCTACCGGCCCCACCAAGCCAAGGTGCTGGCCTTCCTGGCGCGCCATGGTGCCGGCGCGGTGGCGTTGGACGTCCTTTTCAAGACCCAGGACGATGTCGGCACCCGCCTGGACGCGACGATGACGGACCTTCGCGCCAGCGGTTGGGAGCCGCCCACGGATTCGCATTTCATGCAACGCTTGCGCGAGCGGATGGATGGAAGTGGAGCCATCGCCGCTGTTTTGGCGAAATCGAACAGGATCGTGCTGGCCGCCCAACTTTCCCATCCCCAGGAGTACGCCAATCCGTCGGACTGGATCCCGCGCGCGAACAGGTCCTGGCAGGATTCCGTCTGGCCGGGAGTCCGGCTGCCTTCCGAGGCTCTCCATGCCTTGTCCGGTAGGGCGGCCATGGACAACATCGCCCCGGGGCTCGCGCGCGCCAGCGGGGTGCTGGGGTTGGCCAACATCGAACCGGATCCCGACGGCACGGTCAGGCGCCTGGCCATGCTCTGGCGTTATCCGGATACCGTCCTGATCGATCCGCTGTTGGGGCCTTCCGGATCGGCCGAACCCCGCGCGTATCCGGGTTTGGCCCTGCGCTCGGCGCTGGTGCTGCTGGGAAGGCGCGAAGACGAATTCTCCCTGGCGAAGGGGCGATTGGAGCTCGGAGCACCGCTGCGCATCTGGAAGGATTCCTCGGGAATCCGCACGTCCATTCCGGAATTGACCTGGCCGATGTGCCAGGCCATCGCGCGACACCGATCCGATTTCGATTCGATCGTCCGTCGCCGCCAGGGCAGGATCGAACCGACCTCCCAGATCTGGATCCGCAGGGATCCATCCGGCGCGCTCTCCGTGCGTCTCGCGTACCCCGACACCTTGGACGAAGCCACCGTTCTCGCCTTGGCGGCCACGACGGATTCCGTCTTGGCCGGCGCTCCCTCCTCGGGAAGGGATACGCTTCTTCTGACGGATTCCGTCGCCTTGGTCCGCTCCGGAGGATCGGTGGAACTGCTGCGACTGGTTTCCGATTCCCAACCACCCCAAGCCACGGTCATCGGCCGCGAAGACCTCGGCTTCCTCTTGGACGGAATCCGACCGCTGGCCGCGGGCGGTTGGAATCGTCCGGCTCCAGGAGAAGACCTGAGAGTCTCCTCCTGGATCGAGACCTGGTGGAATCCATGGAAAGGCCGCCTGGAAAGCTCGCTGCCCGCCTTGCACGCAAGCGCCCTCCACGACCTCGCGAATCTCGGAAACGACGCCACATCCAAACTGAACGCCGGAGACACCGTGTCATTGGGCGTTCCCATCTCGATTTCCGTGGACGACCGCGGTTCGGCCCTGGTGCCTTTCCAGGCGCCTTCGGTCTGGGAGGGGCTTTCGCCGGATCGCGCCTGGATCCGGCGGATTTCCTTCGTGGACGTCCTGGAAGGCAGGATGGATCCGGCCCTTGTGCCGGGTCGGCTGTTCGTGATCGGATCGGCCGCCACCGCTCTCTCCGATTTCGTGGACATCCCCATCCAGAGGCGACACCCCGGCGTGTGCGTCCAGGCCGCCACAGCGCTCTCTCTGGTCTGGTCGGACACCTTGGTGGCGTCGAACCGCCTCGTGGAGCTTCTTGTCGCCTTCCTGATCGCGACCCTCTACGCCGCGGCGAGCTCGCGACTGTCCCCATGGGGAGCCTTGGCCGCCTGCCTCGGAGTGGTCGCCGCCCTGTTCGCAGGGTCGGTCGCGCTGTTCGACCACGGCGTATGGACCGGACTATTCCTTCCGGCCACCACCATCGTAACAGGATTTGTCGCAATTCTCGCCATTCGCTACCTGCTGGAGGAACGGCAGAAGCGGTTCCTCCACGCATCGTTCGGAACCTACATCAGCCCCCACCTGATCGAACGGATGGTGGAAAGCGGACGGCTCCCCAGTCTGGGCGGGGAGGAGAGGTCCCTCACCGCCTTCTTCTCCGACATCCAGGGCTTCTCCTCGATCTCGGAGGCTCTCTCCCCCACCGATCTGGTGGAGCTGATCAACGAATATCTGTCCGTGACGACCCGCATCCTGCTGGACCGGGGGGGGACCCTGGACAAATACATCGGAGACGCGATCGTCGCGATGTTCGGTGCGCCGGTGGAATTGGACGACCACGCCGGCTCCGCCCTGCTGACCGCGATCGCCATGCAAGATGCGCTGGCCGAATTGCGTGCGAAGTGGAAGAATGAAGGATCGAGGTGGCCCGACCTGGTCCATGGCATGCGCATGCGCATCGGGATCCATTCGGGACGCATCGTCACCGGCAACATGGGGTCCGACCTGAGGATGAACTACACGATGATGGGAGACGACGTCAATCTCGCGGCACGGCTCGAAAGCGCCTGCAAGCACTACGGCACGTGGATCCTCACCACGGACGCCACCATGGCGCTTGCCGGTGACGCGTTCCTGGCGCGCGAGATCGATCGTGTCCGCGTGGTGGGGAAATCCGAGGCCGTCACCACGTGGGAAGTCCTGGGCGAACGCGACCGCTGTCCCGAGAGTTGGACGCGGTGCGTGGAAACATGGAATCGCGCGCGGAGCCTGTACATGGCGGGAAGCTTTCCCGACGCCCGGGATCTGTTCCTGGAATGCGAGGCGCTGGAGCCCTTCCGCGGCGTCGGAAAGACCACACCCAGCCAGGTGTTCGTGCAGCGATGCGAGGAATACACCACCTCGCCACCCTCGGAATTCTGGGACGGCAGCCACACCGCCAGGGAGAAATAAGCCACAATGGACAACCGCCCCGTCATCGGCCTTCTTGTCAACGACCTTGTCGGCTCCTACCAGTACGGGGTATGGTCCGGCGTGGAGAAAGGCGCGAAGGAAGCGGGTTGCGATGTCGTGAGCTTCAACGGCGGGGAACTCAATTCCGCCATGCTCAACAAGTCGATTCGCAACGAAACATTCAAACTCGCTTCCGCGGCCGATGTGGACGCGTTGATCGTGGTCGCGCCCTCCATCGCCAACGCGATGACCCATGAAGAGGCGCTCGAGTACATCCGATCCTTCAAGCCGCTGCCATTCATCGTGGTCGGGATGGACGACCCTTCCGTGCCGTGCGTGATGGTGGACAACGACGCGGGAATGGAAGCCGTGGTGGAACATGTGGTGGGTTTCCACAAACGGAAACTGCCTCTGTACTTGGGTGGTCCTTTGCTCAATCCGGAGGCGGTCACGCGCCGGAACATGTTCCTGTCGGTGCTGGATCGATATGGAATCCCGTTCGATCCACGCCTGGACCTGGTGGGGGAATTCGATTTCGGGCTCGGGAGACGACGCATCCTGGAGGTCCTGGACCAGGGAATCCCCTTCGATGCGGTGGTGGCGGCCAACGACGAGATGGCTCTGGGCGCCATGGAAGCCCTGAGGGAACGGGGGCTGCGGATCCCCGACGATGTCGTGGTGACAGGATTCGACGACATCGAAGAGGCGAGCTTCGCCACGCCCGCCTTGACCTCGGTGCGCCAGCCGGTTTCCGACCAGGGCCTGACGAGCATGCGGTTGCTTTTGAGTCATCTGCGCGAGGGAGCTAACCTCCCCGATCGCGTGCTGGAACCCGCAAGCCTGGTGGCCAGAGGTTCCTGCGGGTGCCACTCCGCTTCCCTTTCCGAAGGCTTCGGATCCGCCATCCGGGATGTGGCCTCCGGAGCGGGGCCGATGGAATTCGCCCGCCGCATCGCCAAGATCCTCGATCAGCCGGCGGAATCCATCGCCGTGACCCGCCTGGCATCGGCGCTGCACGCAAACACGGCTTCCAACACGGTGGAAGATGCGATCCTCGCCTTCGAAGCCTGCCTGAGCCTGCTCTCCAAGCCAGACGACGATTCCGATCGCTGGCAAGCGCACATCTCGCGGCTGCGCCGCAACATCCTTCCCTTGGCCACCCAGGACCCCGCCTCGGTCCTGGCCATGGAAACGGCCTTCCACCAGATGCGGATCCTGGCCCACGAACGAGCGGTCCAAAAATCGTCCTACAAGTCCACCAAGATCGAACGCTGGACCCGACAGCTGCATCTCACCGGAAGCCAGCTCATCACCACCTTCGATGTCCACAACCTGGTGGAATCTCTGGCAGCGGATCTGGACAGCCTCCAGCTTTCCTCCTGCCACCTGCTACTGCGTGAACCCGATGGAACCGAGGAACAGCTTCGATTGATCCTCTCCTACGCCAAGGGCCAGCGGAAACCATGTCCATCCGAAGGCATTCTCGTGGAAACGAGAGGACTGATCCGACGGTTGGTGTCGGCGGAAGACCAGACCAGCGCGATCGCGATCGAACCTTTGTTCTTCGAATCAACCCATCTGGGGTTCGCCCTCCTGGAGCTGGCCCCGCGCCGTGGAATGCTGCTGGACGCGCTGCGTACCCAGATCTCCGCGGCCCTGATGGGCGCGCGGCTGGCGGTGGAGGTCCGCGCAAGGACCGAAGAGTTGGAACGGGCTCTGACCACCCTGCAGAACAACCAGCAGCAGCTGGTCACTTCCGAGAAGATGGCGAGCCTGGGCAAACTGACCGCGGGCATCGCCCACGAGATGAACACGCCTCTTTCCGCCATGCGAAGCTCCTTGGACGAGCTGGGCAAACTGGTGACGGAATACCACGATTCGATCGGCGACAAGGACGTCAACGACGAGGACCACCAGGCCATCGCCAAGGACATGCAAAAAGCCATCGAGATCGCCACGAGAGCCGGCGACAAGGCGTCCAAGTTCGTGCGGTCCATCAAGAGCCAGACCCGCGACATGGGCGCAAGGGACAAACAGGTATTCGATATCGTCCATGTGGTCGAAGAAACCGCTCTCCTGCTTTCGCACGCGTTCCGGGCGGCCCGGTGCGAACTGAAGCTGGATCTGCAGCTTCGCCCCGCCCTGGTGATGGGAATTCCCGACCGACTCGCGCAGGTGTTCACGAACTTGGCGACCAACGCCATGGATGCGATGGAACCCGCGGGCGGTACCGTCGTTCTTCGGCTCGAGGGCGTGGGCGCCGAAATCGTCATCTCCGTTTCGGACCAGGGCTCCGGGATTCCGGAGGCGAACCTGGTGAAGATCTTCGATCCCCTCTTCACGACAAAACCTGTCGGCAAGGGGACCGGACTCGGTCTGACCATCATCCACGACATCGTGCGCGGGGATTTCGGCGGACTGATCGAGGTGGAAAGCCAGGTCGGGGTCGGAACGACGTTCCGCATCCGTCTGCCAGCGGTGAAGGAGGCATAGAGGTGGCACGCAAGAACGCCCACAAGGAAGGAACGGGAAGGGTCATCCTGCTGGTCGACGACTCCCAGGAGATCCTGGACTCCACACGATCCCTCCTGGAGTTCGAAGGGCACACGGTGCTGACCGCCGACAACGGTATGGCGGCGTTGGAGATCCTCCGCCGCCAGGATATCGAGTTGCTGCTGCTGGACTATTTCATGCCGGGAATGACCGGTGAAGACGTGGTCAAGGAACTGCGCAACTTCAACCACCAGGTCCAGGTCGTGCTGCAGACCGGCTATTCCAGCGAGCGCCCGCCTCGCGAGATGCTCGCCCGATTGGATATCCAAGGTTACTGCGACAAGAGCGAGGGGCCCGAACATCTGCTGCTGTGGGTGGACGTGGGGCTCAAGTTCGCCAAGCAGGTCCGCACGCTGGAACTGAGCCGCCAGGGACTCCGGTACATCCTCGACGTGACCCCGGACCTCCACCGGATCCAGCCGCTGGAGGAACTCCTCCAGGGAATCCTGCTGCAGATCGCAGGATTGGTGGGCGCCGTCAATTCCTTCGTGGCGGTCAAGCCCGGGGCCATGGGCAAGACGGAATCCGACGCCTTCTTGGCGATGGTGGAGGAAGAGCGGGATCTGGTCATCCATGCCGGCATCGGGCGTTTCGAGAACGAAACCCGGGTGGACAACGTGCTCAGCGCCAACCAGGCCCAGGACGTGCGCGAGTCGATGCGCCAGGGCGGGGTCATGCGCGGAAACCGCACGACCACGGTCCCCCTGCGGATCGGGGCGGCCACCATCGGGGTGATCTTCCTGGACAACGCGCCGTCGATTCCACCGGAAAACCTCGAGATGCTCAACGTGTTCGCCAACCAGGCGGCCGTGGCGGTGCAGAACGCCCAGTTGTACCAGATGGCCACCTTGGATCCGCTGACGGGTGTCTACGCGCGCAAATTCTGGGAGCAGATGGCCGTGCGGGAAGTGCGGACTTGTTTCCGATTCCGCCATCCCGTCACGGTGGTGGTCTTCGACCTCGATCGATTCAAGAACATCAACGACGAACACGGCCACCTGATGGGAGACAAAGCCTTGGAAATGATGGGGCGGGTGCTGCGATCCTCGTCCCGCTCCTCCGATGCGATCGGTCGATTCGGAGGCGACGAATTCGTCGCCATCCTGCCCCGCACCTCCCAGGAAGGGGCCAGCGTCTTCGCCAGCCGCGTGTTGCGCGAACTGGAAGCGCAGGAGCTTGTGGATGCGTCGGGCGCGTTCAAGCTGCGCTCCAGCATCGGAATCTCCACGCTGCTGCCGCACGACTTCGAGATGAACACGATTCCCCGTCCGATCCCCAACGGGTTTTTCCAGAACGTCCTGAAAGTCGCTTTCTGTCGAGCCGATCGGCAGGTGTACATCTCCAAGAAAGCCGGTGGCCAACGTTTCTTCATCGACGAGGAAACCACCTGGCCGGACCCGCGCATCCCCGAAAACATCCCGGAAGCCGGCTTCCAATCCAGCATCCTGGTCCAGGAGGATCCCTGATGGCACGACGCGCCTCGCAAGGCACCAAATCCAACTCCGGCAGGACCATCCTTTGCGTGGACGACCAGGAGGAATTCCTCGACGCCACCCGGCTCGTGCTGGAACGCGAAGGCCACCGCATCCTGACGACCACCTCCGGCAAGGACGCCGTCGCCATCCTGGAACAGGAACGGGTGGATGTGCTGTTGCTGGACTATTTCATGCCCGAAATGGGCGCGGAAGACGTGCTGGTGGAAGTGCGCGATCCCACCTTGCAGGTGGTCCTTCTGACGGGTTACTCCACGGAAAAACCGCCTCGGGAGATGATGCAGCGCCTGGACATCCAGGGGTACTGCGACAAGAGCCGCGGCCCCGACGAACTGCTCCTTTGGGTGGAGCTCGCGTTGCGCCACTCGGCGGTGGTGCGCCAGCTGGAGGCCTCGAGCCGCGGGTTGCGACAGGTTTTGTCAAGCTGCCTGCGCCAGGAGGAACGGTTGACCTTCCAGGCGGAGATCGACTCGATCCTCGAGGAGGCGTCCGAAGTCCTCGACATCCAGCGCGCGATCATCGCGCTGGCCCCGCCGGAACCCGACTACCTCCCGCCGTCGCTGCTGGAGGAAAGCTCGTTCGCCGATTCGGAGAGGGAACCCGAACTTCGCGTCATGGCGGGACTCGGACCGTGTCAACTGGGCGAAACCATCGACAGCCAATTGGGGCCCGAACTCACGCGGGCCATCATCCGGGCACCGCGTCTGGAAAGCGATCGGCTTTCCAACGGTTCGGCCGTGCTGCCGCTGCGGGCCGATGGTCGCTGGCTGGGTGCGATGTGGGTGGAAACCTCGCCGCAGGTGGAATCCCCCCAGTGGGAGATCCTGAACTTCTTCTCCGTGCAGATCGCCAACCGTTGCCTGGTCCGCCAAGGGGCCACCATCGATCCCATCACCGGGCTGCAATCCAAACGATTCTGGACCCAGGTGGTCTGGCGGGATCTCCGCCAGGCCTTCCGGTACGGCGACCCCGCCTGCGTGGTGGTGGTTTCGCTGGAGGGGCTGGATCGCGTGCGGATGATCCGCCCCCGGCAAGCCGATGCCATGCTGGGAGCGCTGGGAAAGCTGATCCGAAACTCGGTCCGCGGCACGGATCTGTGCGGGCGCGGCGACCACGACGAGATCGTGATCTTCCTTTCGCGAACGGACCTGGGCGGAGCGACCCGTTTTGCGGAGCTCCTGGCCCAACGGCTGGAAGAAATCCTCCTGCCCTTCCCTGACGGTCCGCGCACGGCGCAAGGAAACATCGGGATCAGCTGCATGCTTCCCCACGAGTTCGATCTCACCCGCCTGCCTCGTCCGATGCCGGCGGAGTACTTTCCCGACGTGGAACGGCTGCTGCGGGCCCGCGCGAACGCCTCCACGGAAATTCCGGGTGAACAGCTCCCCTTCCCCATCTTCGTGCACTCCGACACATCTTGGCCGGACCCGCACGAAGTGGCGCGCGCCAATATCCGCAAGCCCCCGCTCTGATCCAGGCAGGGAAATCAGATCCGGTTGGCGATCCCGAACGGCACGTGCACGGAAGGCAGCAGGTGGGAGGTCGGCTCGGCATGGGCCAGCTGGTCGTCGAAGAACAGATGGGGACGGAAGGTGCCCAGCACCTTGGCCTTGTCCACTCCGCCCAGGAAGAATGCCTCGTCCACACCCAGACCCCACGAGCGTAGGGATTCCACCACGCGCTGGTGGGCCGGAGCTCCTCGCGCCGTGGCGATGGCGATGCGCAGCATGGGCTCGTAGGAGGGGTCCAGCTTGCGTCGGGCGGTTTCGATGGCCTGGATCCTGCCCAGCTCCCGGAACAGGCGCAAAAGCGGCCCTGGGTGCAGCGGCGTGCCTTCCATGGCGAGTTCCGACCTGCGGAAGGCTTCCAGTCCACCTTCCTTGTAGACCTTTTCGGCGGAATCGTCCGCCAGCACCCCGTCGAAGTCGAAGGCCACCCGCAAGCCGCGGTCGTCGGGATCGTCCAGGTATCCGCTTCCTGTCAGAACTTGTCCAGCAGGCACGCCCAGATCCACCGCCTCGCGCACGTCGCGAGGATGGGCGGACAAGAACAGGCTGGCCCCGAAGGACTCCACGTAGCGCCAGGGCGGACGGCCCTTGGTGAACACGGCGCGTTCGATCCCCAAGCCCCGGCTGGCGATGGAACGGAAGACCCTCGCGCCGGTGTCGGGATCGTTGCGCGAAAGGAGAACCACCTCCACCGGGTGGTCGGAATCGGACACGTTCAGAGAAAGCAGCCTGCGGATGAAGGCGAAGGCGGCTCCCTCCGGAAGCTGGATCTCCTCGCGCTCGCGCTGGTGGGTCCGGTAGGCTTCCTCCCCCGCCTCGCGGAACACCTTGTCGGATTCCGTCAAGTCGAACAGGGCGGACGACGCCACCGCCACCACGAGCTTCCCCTCCAGATCGTACATGGCCTCTACGCCGCCGATCCTGCTGGGCGACCGAAGATCAGACGTAGTCCGCGTAGTCGGGGGTGAATCGACAGGAATCGATCAGAGCCTGCAGATCGGTGGGCTCCTGGATCCCGGCAAGACCGGTCCGGAACACCTCGCGCGCCACTTCCAGCGCGATGATCCCGCTGACTTCGCGGATGCGCGAAAGCGACGGATACAGGTTTCCGGTCGCGAGCTCTTCCGGACGGACCAGAGAGGCCAAGGTCCGGGCCGCGATCAGGAACATGCGGTCGGTCACCTCGCTGGATTGGGTGGCGATCGCCCCCAGGCCCACACCAGGGAAGATGTACACGTTGTTGCCCTGGCCGGGCACATGCGTGACTCCCTTGTGGTGAACGCTGGGGAACGGACTTCCCGAAGCGAACAAGGCGCGGCCATCGGTGTGGACATAGGCCGCCTCGGCCGTGCATTCGGCCTTGGAGGTGGGGTTGGAAAGGGCGAAGATGACCGGCCGCTCGTTGTGGCGGGCCATGGCCTGGAGGATTTCCGGGGTGAAGGTGCCGGGCATGCCGGAGGCGCCGATGAGCGTGGTGGGCCGGATCCGCTCGATGGCATCGGCCAACGTGGGCAGGTATTCCGCCTCGTGGGCCCAGGGAAGCTTGTGGTGGGTCAGGTCCTTGCGGGAAGCCACCACCAGCCCCTTGGAGTCCACGAACCAGCAACGCGCGCGGGCATCGGCTTCCGAGAGGCCTTCGTCCACCATGGTGGCCGCGATCATTTCACCAATTCCTGTCGCCGCCTCGCCGGCGCCCAGGAACAACACGCGTTCTTCGGTGATCTTGCGACCGGTGGCGCGCAGCGAGCTGAGCAGACCGGCCAAGGCGACAGATCCTGTCCCCTGGATGTCGTCGTTGAACGTGCAGTGCGTGTGCCGGTACTTTTCCAGCAGGCGGAACGCGTTGTGGTTGGCGAAGTCCTCGAACTGCACCAGCGCGTGCGGATGCAGCTCCTTGCAGACTTCCATGAACTCGTGGATCAGGTCGTCGTATTCCTGTCCCTTGAGGCGATGGCGCTTCAGGCCCAGGTACAGCGGATCGTTCAGGAACTCTTCGTTTTCCGTGCCCACATCGATCATCACGGGCATGCAGGCGGCCGGATCGATGCCCGCGCAGGCGGTGTACAGGGAAAGCTTGCCGATGGGGATTCCCATGCCGCTGGCACCGAGATCACCCAGGCCAAGAATGCGTTCGCCATCGGTGGGCAGGATCACCTGGACGTCCTTTTGCGGCCAGTTGCCCATCACTTCCCGAACACGACCCCGATCGTCGGCGGAGATGTACAGTCCGCGCGGACGGCGGAACACGCGACCGAACACCTGACAACCCTTGCCGACGGTGGGCGTGTACACGAACGGCATGAGCTCTTCGAGGTTGTCCACCAGCACGCGGTAGAAGAGAGTCTCGTTGCGATCCTGCAATCCGATCAGGTACAGGTACCGCTCGAGATCGTCGGCCTTGCTGCGGATGTTGGACAGCACGCGCAAGGCTTGCTGCTCCATGGAGCGCACGGGTGCGGGCAACAACCCCCGCAGGCCAAGCTGATCTCTTTCCCGTTCGGTGAAGGCGGTTCCCTTGTTCCAGAGGGGATTGCGCAGAAGATCCACGCCACGCAGATCAGCAGGAATGCGACGACTCATCTTGAAGAGCTCCTCCACCAACGCCGATCACACCGATCGGGAGAGAGGCAATGTAGAAACCCGCACGAAAAAGCCCGTCGGGTGGTGACCCGACGGGCGAACGATGGATTCGATCGACCGATCCCGCGAGCACAAGTCCCGGGGATCGGCTGGAATCGAGCCTTACTTGAAGTTGGCGGTAACGGCCAGGGAGGCGAACAAGTTTCCGGCGGCACCGGAAACGAAGTTCGGACCACGGGTCAGGAACGCGTTCTGGACCTGGGCTTCGGCAGCCCAACGAGCGCCCACCTTGGCATAGCGGATTCCCAATTGGCCATCGGCGGAGTAGTACCCACCCCGGCTGTAGACCATGGCATCGTCACCTGCAAGCGCGTCGAGCATGACCACGCGGGAAGTCAGCGAAGTGCCGCCCTTGAGAGTCCAATTTTCGAACACGGGAATGATGATGCACATGTTGGGGGAAATTTCCGAAAGGATCGACCAGTCGGTGGAGTCGCCGGGAAGGCTGTAGAAAGCGGGATCGTAATTGTTGAAGCCCGTCAGCGCGGTTCCCTGCGGAACTCCTTTCGCATTGGCCATGACCAGCCGCTGGTTCAGCCCGGCGCCGAAGACGACCCCTTCGGCGGAGAAGGAACGTCCGATGCCGATCTTCTCTTCAAAGTAGACGGCTTCGAGCTGTTCCTTGTCGTCTTGGCCGCTGGCCCGAGTGACCTTCTGTCCAAATCCAAGAGATCCGACATACGAGATGCCACGGTTGCCCTTGGCTTCGGAAATCACGCCGACCTGGACGCCCAGACTGTCGGAGCGGCTCTTGGTGGTGATGCTTCCGACCGCAGGAGTGCGCGCGGTTTCCTGGGTGTATTCCAAGCTCGGGGTGCTGTAGTCGATCCGAGCGAATCCGGTCAGCTTGTTCTGGAGCCCGAACGATCCGAACAGACCCATGGTGGTGGGCGGGTAGACCTCCACACGAGTCTTGAGGTCAGCGGAATCCGTTCCTGCCGCGAATGCGCGGTTGAAGCGGCTGTAGCGAAGACCCAATCCCCAATCCTTGCGCAGGTAGCCCAAGGCGAGCTCTCCCAGCTGACCGTTGCTCGGAATGCCCGCTGTTGGCAAGGCGGTGAATCCGGCGAAAACCTGGTTCACGATGGCCACACCCGAACCAGCGAACGAAGAAGCGCTGCTTCCATTCCACTGGAAGGCGGCGGCGCGTTCGCCGTAGTACAGGTTTGGCGTGAGCATCACTCCACCGATCGATCGATCGATAGCGGGATTGCCGTAGATCAGATCATCGTGGATCGGAGCTACGGGAGCGGTGTTGCCGCCGGCGGGGGGTTCTGCGGCCATCGAAGCCACTGGAGCGGCCACGGGTGCGGAAACGGGTGCGGGGGCAGGAACCTGCGCGATGGCGGATCCTGCGAGAGCCAGTAGAGCGAAGCGCTTCACGGGATGATTCTCCTTGTGACTCCGCCCCCGACGACCGAAGACGGAAACAGACACGGATCTAGATTCCCGCCGGGAATTCGACAAGCCCCCCCCGAGGTGCCCTGCCAAGTTGGTGAACGCCAGCCCAAAATCCGGCGGCGAAACCGGCGCCAACCGTGTAGGCTTCCTCGATGCCCTTCAGGACAGCCCTTGCCACCTTGTTTTTTCTGACCGTTTCCTGTGCCAAGAGCCCCTTGCGCAATCCTTTTCCGGTCCACTGCCTCAACTTTGGATGCCCGGAAGGTGTCGGGCTTTGGGTCGCCCGCGAAAAGAGCGGCGTTCCGTCGCAATGCACCGCCTTCCTGATCGGTCCAGACAAGGCCCTGACCAACCATCACTGTCTGCCCAAAGGCATGAAATCTCCCAATGCCAGCTGCCGGGACAAAGTCCGGCTCTACTTCCCCGCCCTCCCGGGAATCGCTGCGGATTCCGTCGATTGTCAATCGATCGAGGCTCTGTCGCCTCACGAAGACCGCATCGACGAGCCGGACTGGGCCCTGGTTCGCCTGGCGCGCCCCATCCAGCGCAAACCCCTTCCCCTGGATTTCGAGGGCATCAGCGATCTGGATCGCGTCCAGATCTGGGTGGCTGCGCCCGATTGGGGGTCCGTGCTGGTGCAGAAGAACGCCTCCGCCCAGATCCGTCTGCACGAATGCCTGGTCAGCCGCAGGACATCGGTGTTCCACGACAAGGAGTCAAAGGCGAGCTTCATCGATCCCAAGTCGCGACGGGTTCCCCTGGTGGATTGCCCGGCCTGGAAGGGAAATTCCGGAGCCCCGGTGTTGCGATGGTGTCCGCAGGATTCCGCATGGAAAGTGGCCGGGATCCTGGATCGCTCCTCGCCCACGGGAATCATCATGGACTGGGCGAAAGCCCAAGAGTTGCCTCTCCTGGATTCCAGCCTGGGCGAGTTCGCCTATGCGTCCAATCTCGGGTGCCTTCCGTTGAACCCGAATCCCCTGTCCCCCGCCTGCCACCAGGATTCCAGCCAATTTGCGGTCGAACAAGATCAAAGGCGCTGGAAGGACGAAGTCGACCGGGCCATCCGGGATTCCATCCGTGCGCGATTGCCCCAAGGTTCATGGACGGCCAAGATCCTCCGGCAAGGCCTGTGGTCGCCTTTTTCCAAGGCGTTCCGGAACATCAAGGAAAGGCCGGAAGCCGTGGTGATCCCGCTTCCCCGTTGCCTGGCTGGAATGGACACGTCCTGGACTCCCCCTGCCTGGGGAGTGCGGTTCGGATTCGACAAGAACATGCGTTGGGACATGCGCATGACCGCGCTGTCGTCGGTCAGCCTGCAAGCCAAATGCAAGCAAGGGACCAGCAAGGCCAAAATTTGTCGCTTCGAAGGAGCCTTCGCCTCCGGCAAGCAGCTGGTCTCCATCGATACCCTGCAAGCCTGCGGCGAGCTGGTCGCCACAAGCAAGCGCTGAAATCGAGGGGCTGCAATTCGGCTAGGCGGTCACCTGGGCGGAAATCGCTCCCGTGACGCTGGAAAGATCCACGGTGTAGGTGCCCCGTTCCATTCCCTTGAGGGACAGAACCCGGGTTTGGTAAGGCGATACACCGAACTGGGCAAGAGTCTTGCCCGAGCCGTCTCGCAACTGGACATGCCCACCAGGAATGGAGAAGACTTCCACTCTGGATTCCGTCACGCGAATCCTTCCACCGAACTGCGTGTCCTCCACGACCTGTTGATCCAGCTTCACCGATGCCTCCTGATCGATAGGTACGTCACGGACAGTACGCGCCAAACTCCCGGGAGACAAGCGGTTTCCGAATTCCACAACGACCACGCCGACAAGCCTCGCAAAAAATGGCGATGTGTTTCCGTTCGACTACTTGTTCGGTCGCATCCAGGCGTATTTCCACAGCAGATTGTGGAATTCCTTTCGACCGGTTTTGTCCTTGAACATCACGAAGGCGCGCATCAGATACACGCCTCCCGCCACGAATCTCCCGTTCTTCCTCGTCCCGTTCCAGGTGAGCTTGATCTCCTGTTGGACATCCTCGCCGTTTTCCGGCCAGAGCTCCTTCAACTTGGACAGATCCATCTGGTGGACGGAGGTGCCGATGTTGTCGTAGATGAACAACGTCCCGTCCAGCGGCCGATTCAGCTTGATGTACACGCCCATGGTGCGCTCCGGGTCGTTGAGGGGCGGATTTCCTCCCGTGACGATCCCGGTGACCGGGTCCCGCTTCAAGTCGTCGTCCACGCGCACGTATCCTCGTTCGTTGCGCACCAGCATCTCCAGTCCGGGCACGCCTGGGGGTGGCTCCACCCACGGGGTGGTGCCGCGGAATCCGTTGACAAGAATTGGATGGTCCTGACGAATGACCAGTTCCAACGGCCGCATCCCGAAGTCGATCGGAACCCAGCGCGAAAACGCGCCCACGCGATTTCCCAGGGCATCCATCGCCAACGGATTGCCCCCGTTCCAGGAAAACCTGGTCGAGTCGCCACGATGCAATTTCGCTTCCCAGGTCGTATCCAGGACCAACGCGAAGCCTTGCGTCCCCACAGGGAACCAGGACAGGAAGGAATCGACTTCCAGCGGGGCGAGCCGCAGACCGGCAGTGACCAACGGGAACAGGTTGCTTGTCGGAAGAAGGTTCACCCAAGGCTCCGAGACCTGGAGAAACAGGGTGTCCCGACCGACATCGCGTTTGCTGTAGCGGAAGCTCGCCGCGACAAGACTTGGCGGAACGCTGTCCAGCAGGACCGCCGGACCGAGGTCGCCGGATGCGGAAACGGACCAAGCCTGGCAATCCACGCCGCAATCGGTGATCCCGAGCGCGAACGACCAGGGGAGGGGGCCTTTCCATCCCCCCGAACCGTCCGCGGCAAGCGAACCGAAGGGGAGCTCCTGCGCTTGGCCGTTCCAGCGGATGGACAATTTTTGGATCGATCCGATCGCCGAGAGCGGAACTTCCCGAAGAAGCTTGGCGGATAGCGTCGTGCCTTGCCCCTGCCCGAGCGGATCGGAGACCGCAAGCGACAACGGAGGAAGAGACCAGTCGATGGGGACGAACGGACTGGCCTGCCCCGCCGCGACGCCTCCCGCGTCCACCAGGTGCCCCGCGAAGGCTCCGACCGCCATTTGAACGGAATCTGTCGCCTCGGTGGCCTGTGCGCCCGGACGCAGCACCAGTCGCGCCCAAAGGCCGTCCGGGGAGATCCAGGAGGCTCCATCGTGCATCACGGGAACCGAAGCGGCCCCCTTCCATTCGACCCAGGCCGGCGTGACATACGCGGCGCCCACCGGTTCGCTGAAGCGCACCACCAGCGTATCGGCGAGATCGCCGAAACCGTAGTGGGCCGAGGTCACGATCGGAGCGACGCTGTCCACCAGCGGCCAGGAAGCCAGCACCGCGTTGGTCGCTGGGTCGCGGAACGTGATGCTCGGGTTTTGCGCACAGCTCGTCGCGCCCTTCGGAAACCAAAGCATGCCGCTGGGAGGGTGCAATCCAAAGGACCCGGATTGGCCAGGACTCGTCCAAGGCAGAACGCTGGGCTGGCCGGCGGCGTCGCACCATGCCACGTCGAGTTGGAACGGGGTCATGCTGCCACGCATCGCGACATGGACGGAATCCGCCCGTCCGTCGCCATCGGAATCGAACAGGGCCGCCCGCCCGGAGGGCACCACCACCAGCGGCACCCAGCGGGAATTCAGTCCCACGGCCGTCGCACCGTCCGATACGCCCGTGCCCAAGCGAGCCCAGGCCGCGTCGTCCGGAACGGTACCGGCGGGAACCGCGATCCGAAGGACGGAGCCTCGCAGAACAAGGGCATTCGGGGAGGAAATCGTCGTAGGGGAAACTCCTGGTGTCCGGGCGACCATCGCCTGGGCGAAGGGCAGGATCGCCAGGGGTTCGGAGCCGGTGAGTTCGAGGGTATCCCAGGATCCCGGCCCGAAGCCGTAGATCAATCGTGCCGACAAGGCCACGGGAGCCACGGAATCCTCCACCGCGGCGCGGAAGGAATTCGCGTCAGTGCCGGAAGCGAGCCATCCCGCATCGCCTGCCGCTTTGGCGGTCCCCAGCGGGAAAGGCCCGATGGGTCCGCGCCAGGAGAGCAGATCCACGCTGCGCGGGAGGTTGGCGGCGACCAGTGGGGCGCCGTTCCAGATCATGCCAAATCCTGTCGGAGCGGGAACTCCCGCCGCGGATCTGGCGAGACGGATTTCGATATCGTCCACTTGTCCGTCGCCATCGGCGTCGCGGGCGATCACCCGGATGGGCTGGAGGCCGAACCGGATGGGCACCCACACGGTGGAGGATCCGGACGAATTGCCCAACGCGTCGGACGTCCTGGCCGCCAGGCGCAACGAATCCCCTCCCTGGAGGCCGGCTCCCGGGGCGAGCAGAAAGACCAGCAACCGCCCGGAGGACTGGATGGGCGCGGGATTGATGGCGTCCGTGGCGGGCAGGTTCCGCTGCGCGAGTCGGTTTCCGACCATCGCCCAGGGAGACGTCGGAAAGTCGGGACTGGCGATGGCGCCTTCGCTGATCCAGACCCTCAACGTGTCGTGGGAGGTGCCCGAGCCGAAGGAAACGCTCGCCGAATCGGCGAACGGCGCGATGTGTTCGCGGAACACCTTGACCTTGTTGCGGACGGAATCCGGCGCCAACGGGTAGGTGGTGGCCATGCCCATGTTCACGCAGCCGCCCGTGGGACAAGCCGAGCGTTTCTGGAAAGGGGTGGTGGCCGAAGACCAGACCACCACCGCCACGGAATCGCCTGGGGCGACACGAACGTTGCCGGCACCGACGACCACCGAGTCCCTTGCCCCCGTGGATTTCGCCCACACCGCCAGCACGTTCTTGAAGGCGGGAGACTTGAAGGCGGAGTCGGCGGGCGAACGCAACACGAGGGAGTCCGCCCGGCCATCGCCATCGCGATCGAACAGGTCTCCCGCCAGGTCGACGGGCCCTTGCGTGATCTCGAAAGGGATCTCCTTGACGTTGGCCTGCGACGGATCGTTCTGGAACCGGATCACGATCTTGTATTGTCCGCGTTGATCCAGGTCGGTGTCCTTCTTGAGCTGGGCCAGATTCAGATCGATGCTCGTGAGGTCGGCGGAAAGCGTGACGCCGTCCAGGCCGGAGGGCTGCGGTGGTTCGGGAATGGGCACGGAATGTCCGTCCGGGTATTGCAGGAAGAAGTAGCCCTTGCCGGGAACGGGAGTCTGGGCGGACTGGTCCTGGCATTTGGAACCGTCGATTTCCGTCTTGATGTAGCGAAGATCGATCCGCATGCCGTTTCCCGCCAGGGCCGTGGAATCGAACCGGTAGTCGTAGCTGGGCACCAGGTTCATGGTGGTCTGGATGCGGATGTTCGAACCCGGCGTGTGTCGCTCGCAGTAGAACATGTCGAACTGGTAGGCGTGACCCTCCAGCAGGTTCATCTTGTCGAGATTGATGTCGCCGCCGATCGGCCCGTGCTGCCCGCCGATGTCCAGCGCCAGCCGCTTGTCGATGAACACCCAGACATCGTCGTCGCCTCGGAAGGAAAACGACAGGCCCGGGACGTATTCGAAGGTGGACTTTGCGTGCATGCAGAACCCGAAATCGTGCGATTGGGTCTGGGTGGGCGGAAGCTTCTCGTTGAAAGCCGGATTCTTGATGGAATCGTCGATCGGGAAATACTCGCTGCTGGCGAATTCGTACTGGCCGGAGGTCCTGTTCAGCGTCAGCGGCTGCAGAAGGCATCCGGTGGTGTTGTAGGCGTTGGGCTTGAACCAGTTGTTCGGGCCGTTGGCGGGATTGGTGCATTCGGCGCTCCTGGGGTCGCCGTTGCCGCACATCGATTTCCCGGTGTACGTGGGAAGACCGTCGGCTCCCAGCGTGGCGCCCACCATGCCCTTGATCAAATCAGAATTTGTCTTCTCGGAAAACGGGAAATAGGTTCCGGGCAATTTGTAGTCGTAGACCTTGAAGGCCAGGATCTTCTCGTTGCAGATGCCGAGGTCGGTGGCTTTCGCCTTTACGTCCGGCACGGCCCCTGCGCCGTTGGTGTTGAGCCACAAAGTGTCCGCGGCCGGGGCGGCTGGCATCGCGATCCAATTGGCGTAGGTGGCGAAATCGGCCGGTGCCTTCTCCAGCCCCTTGGATCCGTAGACGGTATCCTGGTAGGGGTGGTTCAGGGCGATGGATGCGGGAATGAGCCCCGCATAGAAGGAAATCGCATACCAGTTGCAGTACGAAGTGGACTGGGCGATGAACTTTCCCGGCACTCCTTTCCAGGTCACGCGCATCGCGCTCGCGTTCCAGGAGGGAAGTCGGATCATCAAGGTCGTCGTCAAGGCGGGCTTGGCCGCGAGCATCTTCGGGATGTTCGTGCCATCCAGGGGCGGAGCGATCCAACGCTCCCACGGCGTGGCCAAGGCGGTGAAATTCCACGGCGCCAGATTGTTGGCGACGCCGATTCCTGTCATGTCCATGTACTGGACTCCCGCCGCACCATCGGCGGGGTCCGCGCTCGCGAACAGGATCTGCTGATCGACCGTGGCGCTCGCCAGTGCGTAGAACCTCGCGACGACCCACCCTGGCCGTCCCGGCTCACCGTAGAGCGGTTGCCAAATTCCATTCCAGCGCACGTACGCCATGCGTCCGGGCCAGGGATTCAAAAGATGGATCGTGCCTTTGAGCTGCAGATAGGGATTGTGGTCCGAGCACACGGGGCGCGTCTGGGCACTGCTCTCCTGGCCGGTTCCGAAGTACATCCAGGCGGTGTCGCCGGGAATGTTGTCCAGGCAGCTGTCGATGACATTGGGCATGGCGGAATAGCGCCCGTTCATCTCTTGGGTTTCGTTGCGGGCGGCCTGGATGTTCTGGTTGGGGGCCGTTCCGTAGGCTTGCCGGTAGGAAAGCGTCAGACGCAGGTTGCCGTTGCGGTAGAGGTTCCCGCCCCAGGTCGGGATGGACCACCACGAGATCAAAGGCGATTTGGCGATCGCTTGATCGACAAATGCTGTCGACTTGACGAGTTGCTGGTTGCGGGCTCCGAAGTAGTAGCCTTGGGTTCCGGCGCTGTCGGAACGCTGGACCCACATGGAATCCACCGCGTACACGGTGCCGTTCTGGAAAGCACCCTGCTGGAAGAAATTTCCCAACCACATGATGGTCTTGCCGGAGGAAGCGCCCCAGGCCCCCAACACGAGCCAAACCACCAGGCGGATTCGGAACATCTGAACGAAGCTGGACATAGGCCTCTCCCTTGCCGGATCGAATCTCGCTTCCTCACGCCACAGAAAATTCGATTTCGACCAAAAATTCCGCGACGCCTGATCGCGCATCGCCACCGAGTGTCCTCCAAATAGTAAAGGCGACCCCGAAACAGGGGTCGCCTTTGTCACTTTCTCGAGTTTCCGGTGCCAGCTACTTGGCGACGCTCTCCCGGATCCATCCGTACTTCCACAGCAGATTCTTGAAATCCTGCTTGCCGCTCCTGTTGCGATACTTCACGAAGGCCCGCATCAGATAAACCCCTCCGGCCACGAACTTGTTGCGGTAATCCGTTCCGTTCCAGGAAATCTTGATCTCCCGCTGCACGTCCTCGCTACCGGCCGGCCAAAGCTTGATCAGATCCGACAGATCCAACTGCCGCACCCCGACACCCAGGTTGTCGTAGACGAAGATCGTGCCGTCCAACGGACGGTTGAGCTTGATGTAGACATCCATCGTTCGGGCCGGATTGTTCTTGGGCGGCGTGGTGCCGGTCACGGTGCCGTCGGGACCGATCTTGATGGTCCCGTCCACCTGCACGTAGTCCCCGCTCAAATCGTCGCGCACCAGCATCTCCAGACCCGGAACATCCGCCGCGGGTTCCGTCCAGGGCTCCGCCTTGTCGCGACCGTTGACAAGAATCGCATGTTCTTGGCGGATGATCAGCTCCAAAGGACGTTCGCCGAATTCCAATGGAACCCAACGCGACAGCTTGCCGACACGGTTGCCGAACTTGTCCAGCACCAGGGAAAGCCCCCCGTTGTACGAGAGCCGCGCAGAGTCCCCTCGATGCAATCGACGCTGCCAGGTCGTGTCCACGACGATCACAAAAGTGCGCTCGCCGGTCTGGTACCAATGCAGCATGGGAGTGACCTCCCGGGCAGAATCCGAAAGTCTTCCCAGCATCACCAATGCCGTGACCAGATCGCCCGGCTGCTGGGCGGGCCAGGGCTCGGAAAGCTCGAAGATCAGGGTGTCCTTGATGACTTCCGGCCTGCTGTAACGGAATTTGGCGGAAATCAGCGATGGAGGAACACTGTCGATCAGCTTGACCAGGCTTCTCTGATCGGTGGCACCGGTTGCGGTGGCGCTGCAGGGGCCCTCGCAGGAGGTGACCCCCAAGGCGAATGGCGAAGAGAGGGCACCACTCCAGTGGCCTGGGCTGGTCTGGGGCAGTGCGGCGACATCCACCACCAGCTTGGCACCGCTCCACTCGATGGTCCAGGATTTGATCGCGGCCAGCGAAAGCGGGGACACGTCGCGAAGCGTGGAAATGGAAACGTGGGTCGCACGCCCTTGTCCGTCCGGATCCGAGACCGCCGAGATCATGGGCGGCAATCCGAAGGTCAAGGGCGCGAAGGGACTTGCCGTGCCGGCACTCACGCCGGCTGCGTCCTGGATCTTGCCCGCCAAAGCCCCGGTGGCGATGCGGATTTTGTCCCAATCCGTACCGGCGATGTTCGCACCGCTCAACACCAGGATGGCATTGACGCCATCGGCGGCGAGAGTGGCCACGGGAGCGTCATGGGTGACGGCGCCGACCGAGGCTGTGCTCCCCCACTCCACCCAGGACGAAAGGCTGGAAACCACCTTCATCGGTTCGGAAAACCGCACGCGCAGAGTGTCCGAAGTCGTATCGCCGTAGGAATAATGGGCAGCGACCACCATCGGAGCGACGCTGTCGATCAGGGTCCAGGTGGTGATTTCCGTCTGGTCGGCCATGAACCGGATGATGCACGGGCTGGTGCCGCAGGCGGTCGCCCCCTTGGCGAACCAAAGGCCGGAATCCGATGGCGAAAGCGTGTAGTTGCCCGTCCGGGACCCGCCGATCCGCCAGGTCTGGGTTTGGCCAGCCCAGGTCAAGATGGCTTCCGTGGCCTGCATGGTGCCGCGCATGCGCACCGAGACAAAATTTGCCTTGCCGTCGCCATCGTTGTCGTACAGGGCCGCGCGGCCGGAGGGGATCACGACCAGTCGCACCCATTTCGAATGGCTGCCGACCGCCGCGTGTCCGTCGGAGACGGAGGTTCCGAACCGGATCCAGGTCGCGGTATTGGGAATCGATCCGGAGGAGACGACCAGACGCAAGGGGCCGGTGGCCACGCTCGAGGACAGGATCTGCGCAGCCAAGGGCGAGGTGGCTCCCGTCTCGGAGGAGTCGGAATTCAAGAGGACGAAGGCCGAGCCGGACAGCGCGAGCCCCTCGGACCCGTTCACCACGAGGGTGTCGGGAGATCCTTCGTCGAAGCCGAACACCAGGCTTCCCCGGACCGCCACGGGGGGAACGGAATCATCGACGGCCGCACGGAAGGAGGTCGAATCGTTGCCCACCACGATCCATCCGGAGTCACCGGGCGAAGGCTGGGTGCCGAACGGAAACGGCCCCACCGCCCCACTCCACGACATCCCGTCGGAGGAGGCGGTCAGCCCCGGAATGGAGAGGAAATTCCCGCCCCAGACCAATCCGAACCTCGTGGGGGCGAAACGCTTGATGGCCGAACGGAGGAGGCGGAAGACCACCTTGTCGGCGTGACCATCGCCGCTGACATCGTAGACCTGGACTCGAATGGGCTGCGGCCCGTAATCGATGGGAACCCACATCGAAACATCGCCGGGAACGTTCCCGAATTCGTCGCCGGACCAGCCGCGAAGCCGCAGGGAATCACCATCGACGCTGCCCGGCGTCACGAGCATCACCAGGATCCCTCCGTTGTTCGAGAGGATGGTGCCATTCACCTGAGGTCCGTTGGCTCCCTGACTGGGAACGGACTTCTGCGCGAACCATCCCGCCGACGCACCGGAACCCCGCATCACGGTCTCCGATGCGGTCACAATGAGGGTGTCGTATTGGATCCCGTATCGGAGGGCCGCCTTGGTGGCCACCGGGGCCATGGAATCGAGGAGGGGGAAGCGCTTCAACTGGGCACCCACGGTCACGTCGAGGGTGTATCCAACCCCGTAGGTGGAATGGAGGAGTGCCCCGACGGGGATCGCCAGGGAGGCGCCCAGCCCGCCCGGCGTGGCGATGGTGAACGAAGTGTCCGATCCACTCGCGGTACGCCAGTGGACGAGGGCGGAGGTGGCCCCGGAAAGGCTCCCCTTGCTTCCGATGTGGATCACGTCGGCGGTTCCGTCGCCGGTGGTGTCGAGGATCCAGGCCTTGGCCACCGGATTGGAGGTGATCGGGACCCAACGGGACCGCGCTCCCGGAGCGTTCCCGAGGGCGTCGGGCAGTCCGGCGCCCAGGCGGAGGGAATCTCCGGGTACGATCGGGTTCGATCCCGGATCGAAGGCGATCTTCACCAAGGTGCCGCCGGCCACGTCTCCGGTCGTGGTGACCGGTCGCCCAGCGGCGGACTGACCCACGATCACCCAGGGAGGAACCGCTCCCCCGACCACGACCTCGGAGGTCCGGACGAACAGGCTGTCCATCGCATTGGGGGCACCGGTGGTGTCGTAGACCAGCCAGGCGGCCAAGGCCACCGGCGGGATCCCGTCGGCCAAAATCTTGACGCGATTGAGGAGAGTGCTTCCTCCCTGCGAAGTGATCACCAGCCCCATCGGACCGGAGCAACCGGCGGGAGGGCAGCTGGTGCGAAACGGGAGGTTGATGGGTGCGCCGATCACGCTGTCGCCGGGGAAATGCACGAAGCTCGTTCCGGCAATCGCGACAGAATCCGGCAATCCGGTGGAGTCCGCCCAGCGCACGACCGCCGAGGCGACCACCTTGAACGCGGGGCCCGATCCATCCACGTGAAGAGCCACGCTGTCGGCGCGGCCGTTGCCGTCGCGATCGAAGAGCGTTCCCACCACATCCACGGAATTGGAGACCACCGAGAACGAGATGCTCCTGGACTCGGTCCCCACCGAGGCGACGATCTGGTAGGCGCCGCTCAGCGAAAGCCGGCCCGACCGTTGGATCTTCAGGGTATCCACGTTCAAGTGGCTGTTGTTTCCGGAGATGACGATTCCCGGATAGGCCGCATTGAAGGTCGAGTCCAGGTTCTGCATGCTGCCGTCGGGGAAGTAGAGAACGATGGACGCGCGCGCGGGACTGAACACGGTGGCGGTGGCGGCTCCCTCTTCGGGGCAGACGTCCGGCCGGTTGGTGGTGGTGGCCGTGCTCATCACGTAGTCCTGCGCACCCGCCGTCGCGTTGGAGGTGTCAAAATTCACGTTGATGGTGGGAACCAGGTTCATGGTGGTGGACATGAACATCTCCGAACCGGTGGTGTGGCGCTCGGTGTAGAACATGTCGAACTGGTACGATTTGCCTTCGATCAGTCCGAGACCATCGAGATCGATGACTCCCTTCTGGCGGCCATGCTGGCCACCCAGATCGAGGGCGAGCTTCTTGTCGATGAAGATCCACAAATCGTCGTCGCCCGCGAAGGTGAACTTGAGGCCTGGCGTGTACTCGAACGCGGCCTTCGCGTGCATCGCGAAATGGTAGTCCGGATTTCCCTGCCGGAACGGAGCGGGAACGGAGGTGGCCGTATCGAACGGGAAGTAGTTGAGCGAATCCTTCTGGGAAGTCCGGTAGTAGCCGGTCGCGTCGAGGGTCAACGTATCCCGGATGCAATGGAACGCGTTCATCTGGGTCGCGCCGGCGCTTTTGGTGTTCGAAATGACACCCGTCGAGCTCTTCCAGAGCGAATCGAACCAGTACTGCGGACCATCCGTGGTCTTGCCGATGTCGCAATCGACCTTGCCCGACCACTCCGGCCGACCGCGGGCGTTCAAGACCGGTTTCACCAGGCCCGTGGTCACTCCGCCACCGGAGTGGGTGCAGTTGTCGGTGGTCGTGGTGGTGCCAGGATAGTTTACGCCAGAATTTGTCTCGGCGAACGGAGGATAGAAGGTGGGCGAGGTTGGAGCATCGCCCGAGGTGTAGTCGTAGCCGCTGAAGGCAAGGACTTTCTTGTCGCAGGTTCCGGTGCCGGGGGGAGGCGTGGGGCCGGCGTTGGTCAGCGGGAAGCCGTTGAACGGCGTGGACAACCATAGGCTCGTGCTCCCGGGCGGGATCGCGATCCAGTTGGTGTACGAAGCCATGGAAACCGGCGCGGTCTCCATCCCCTTGGAGCCGTAGAGCGTGTCAGCGAAGGGCTGACGGATGACGACCTTGCTGGGAACCGCCCCTGCATAGAACGTGAGCTGGTACCACTCGCAGTATTTGGTGATGGAAGGGACGAATCTGGCGTCCTGGCCTTGCATCTGCACCCGCAACGTGGTGGAGCTCCACTTGGGATTTTGGACATACAGGTTCATCGCCACGGCTGGGGCTGCCCCGGTGACGGTGGATGTTGCGGCCACCAGCGGCGGCACGATCCAGACTTCCTTCTTGGTGCCGCCCGCCGCGGTCAGATCGAAGGGGACGCCGGTGGCGTTGCCGTTGAGGCCCCCTGCATCCAGAAATTGTCCCGTCCCTGCATTGGAGTTGGTGACCCGCACGGTGAAGGTCTGGCCGGAAGCGGGAATGGCGTAGAGAGTGGTGGACAACCAGCCAGGACGATCCGGATCCGGGAAGGTGGGATAGTACTTGCCCCCCATCAGGATGAACACCGGTTTTCCAGGCCAGGGATTGAGCACGTGGACCGTCCCCACAAGCTCCAGGAAGGGGTTGTGGTCGAAGCAAGCGAGCTTGTCGGGACCTGTGTAATTCTGCCAGATCGGGTTTGGATTCGAGCGGATCCAAACCGTGTCGCCCTTCAACGTGTTCACGCAACTGTCGATGGAGCCAGGCACACCCAAGCTGGTCTGGGCGCGGTTGAGCTCGCCGGTGGCGAGTCGCTCGAACCTTGACGTGTCGATCGCCAATGTTCCGTAGTTGGTGTGCTGGGCGATCTTGATCTTGGCCCGCACGTCGATCAGACCGCCGTTGTATTGGGCGCTGTTCCAGGACGGCAGGGAAAACCACCAGCGCTCGATGGTGGTGGGGCCACCTGTGACCTGCTTGGCGACCGGAATGGGCATTCCCGGGGCGTAGGCGTTGGTCTGCACCAGGAGCTTGTCGTCGTTTCCGAAATAATTGCCGGTGGTGCCGTTGTAATGGGGGATGTAGGCGGAATCGAACCGGATCACGCTGTCCATGTTGGTGGAATACCAGTCCAGGAGCCACATCAAGGTTTTTTCAGCGTGGGCTCCCTTGGGAAAGGAAAGGACCACCAGCAGCCCGAATAGGATAAAACGGAGAACGCGCGATGCCGATGCCATGGATGTACCTGTCGGATACGGTGATAACGAGACGAACCTTGCCAACATACCGATCCACCAGAGGTTTTTGTCGACGTTTTGACTCGGTAGGATGCCCCATTGTACTCCGACGGGATCCAACTTTTCGCCAACTCCTTGCCAATCAACGACTTGGCGAGAAAACAAAAGACGACCCCCTGTCGGGAGTCGCCTTGTGAAATCCTCGCGATTTCCGGTCCCACCCTACTTGGTGGCACCCTCCCGGATCCATCCGTACTTCCACAGGAGGTTCTTGAAATCTTCCTTTCCGTCCTTGCTGCGGTACTTCACGAAAGCGCGCATCAAGTAAACCCCTCCGGCCACGAACTTGTTGCGGGGATCGGTGCCGTTCCAGGAAATCTTGATCTCCCGCTGCACGTCCTCGCTGCCGGCCGGCCAGAGCTTCTTGAGTTCCGACAGATCCAACTGCCGCACTCCGACACCCATGTTGTCGTAGACGAAGATCGTGCCGTCCAACGGACGATTGAGCTTGATGTAGACATCCATCGTGCGCGCCGGGTTGTTCTTTGCCGGGGTGGCGCCGGTCACGGTGCCGTCGGGACCGACCTTGATGGTCCCGTCCACCTGCACGTAGCTTCTGGTCAAATCGTCGCGCACCAGCATCTCCAGACCCGGAACATCCGCCGCGGGTTCCGTCCAGGGCTCCGCCTTGTCGCGACCGTTGACGAGAATCGCATGTTCCTGGCGGATGATCAGCTCCAAAGGACGCTCGCCGAATTCCAATGGAAC
Organism: Fibrobacterota bacterium; assembly: GCA_016699655.1. Taxonomy (GTDB): domain Bacteria; phylum Fibrobacterota; class Fibrobacteria; order UBA5070; family UBA5070; genus UBA5070. The sequence goes on along the minus strand of CP064986.1, from coordinate 4,192,943 downwards.
CCAACGCGACAGTTTGCCCACCCGGTTGCCGAGCAAGTCCAGCACCCGGGAAAGACCCCCGTTGTAGGAAAGACGCGCAGAGTCCCCCCGATGCAATCGACGTTGCCAGCTCGTGTCCACGACGATCACAAAAGTGCGCTCGCCGGTCTGGTACCAATGCAGCATGGGAGTGACCTCCCGGGCAGAATCCGAAAGTCTTCCCAGCATCACCAATGCCGTGACCAGATCGCCCGGCTGCTGGGCGGGCCAGGGCTCGGAAAGCTCGAAGATCAGGGTGTCCTTGATGACTTCCGGCCTGCTGTAACGGAATTTGGCGGAAATCAGCGATGGAGGAACACTGTCGATCAGCTTGACCAGGCTTCTCTGATCGGTGGCACCGGTTGCGATCGCGCTGCAGGGGCCCTCGCAGGAGGTGATCCCCAAGGCGAATGGCGAAGAGAGGGCACCACTCCAGTGGCCTGGGCTGGTCTGGGGCAGTGCGGCGACATCCACCACCAGCTTGGCACCGCTCCACTCGATGGTCCAGGATTTGATCGCGGCCAGCGAAAGCGGGGACACGTCGCGAAGCGTGGAAATGGAAACGTGGGTCGCACGGCCTTGTCCGTCCGGATCCGAGACCGCGGACTTCATGGGCGGCAGTCCGAAGGTCAAGGGCGCGAAGGGACTTGCCGTGCCGGCACTCACACCGGCTTCATCCTGGATCTTGCCCGCCAAAGCCCCGGTGGCGATGCGGATCTTGTCCCAATCCGTGCCGGCGATGTTCGCTCCGCTCAAAACCAGGATGGCATTGACGCCATCGGCGGCGAGAGTGGCCACGGGAGCGTCATGGGTGACGGCGCCGACGGACGAAGCACTTCCCCACTCCACCCAGGACGAAAGGTTGGAAACCACCTTCATCGGTTCGGAAAACCGCACGCGCAGAGTGTCCGAAGTCGTATCGCCGTAGGAATAATGGGCAGCGACCACCATCGGAGCGACGCTGTCGATCAGGGTCCAGGTGGTCACTTCGGCTCCGTTGTCCAGGAACCGGATCGTGCAGGGGGCGGTTCCGCAAGCCGTGGCCCCCTTGGCGAACCAAAGGCCGGAATCCGTCGGCGAGAGCGTGTAGTTGCCCGTCCGGGACCCGCCGATCCGCCAGGTCTGGGTTTGGCCAGCCCAGGTCAAGATGGCTTCCGTGGCCTGCATGGTGCCGCGCATGCGCACCGAGACAAAATTTGCCTTGCCGTCGCCATCGGTGTCGTACAGGGCCGCCCGACCGGACGGCGTGACCTTCAGAGGCACCCAGCGCGAGGACGCGCCCACGAAATTCGCTCCGTCGGACACGCCGGTACCGAAACGAGCCCACGCCATGTTGGAGGGGATCGAACCGGCGGGAACGGCGATCTTCAAGGAAGGCGTCCGGGCGGTCGGAGTCGTGGCGATGGGAACGATGGTCGGAGTGGTGGATCCGGAGTCCGCTCCGAGCCAGGCCAGATCCGCGCCGGTGAAGTTCAGCAATTCGGAGCCGGTGATTTCCAAGGTGTCGGCCGAACCGGGGTCGAAACCGAAGATCAGCTTCGCCGCGGTGGCCACGGGGGCGATGGAATCCTCGATGCCCGCCGCGTAGGAGGTGATGTCGGTTCCAACGGAGATCCAACCCTTGTCACCCGCCTGTCCGCTGGTGGCAAGGCCGAAGGGACCGATGGCACCACGCCAGGACAGCAGGTCCGCACTGCGAGCCAGGGTGGCCGCCGCGCCCGGGAGACCGTTCCAGGTGGCGCCGAATCCTGTCGGGACCGGGGCACCGGTGGCCGTGCGGGTCAGTCGGTACTCGATGTCGTCGGCTTGGCCGTCGCCGTTTAGGTCGCGCAGGATCACCCGGATGAGTTGGGGGCCGTACATCACGGGCACGAAGGGCGAAACCGCTCCAGGCACCACATTGTTGGCGTCCACCGCCCAGCCGCGCAGACGAAGCGAATCACCCGAAACGGCACCCGCATCCAAAATCAGCTTGAGCACCGTGCCAGGGCCGGCTCCGGTCACGGAAACACGAGTTCCGAGAGCTCCGGGATCACCGACGTTCTTCAATCCAAACCATCCTTCGTTGGGAAGATTTCCTTCCACAACGGGTTCGGAAGCGACCACGATCAAGGTGTCCTTGAGCTGTCCGAACCGGAAGTCCGCTTTCAGGGCGACCGCAGGAACGGAATCCAGCAGGCGGAAACGACTCGTCTGGGTTCCGATCACCACTTCCACGTGGCAACCGGCACAGGAAGTGGAGTTCTTCCAAAGGTTGGACGGAAGGTCAACGAAGGTGGTCACGCCGGTGGGCGTCGCGAGGTTCAGAGCCGTGTCCGCTCCGGAGACCGTCTTCCAGTGCACCACCAGATTGGTGGCCTTGGAGAGATCCCCGCGGGAATCGAAGCGAACCTGGTCCGGGGCACCGTCGCCGTTGCGGTCCAACATCCAGGAAGTGGCGACAGGATCCGCCTTCAGGAACACCCACTTGGACAGCTCCCAGGGAGCGTTGCCCAGGGCGTCTCCGGAAAATCCACCCAGGCGAACAGAGTCTCCAGGTTGGACAGGATTTGACTTGGGGTCGATCGCGAGCTTCAGGAGAAGCCCGCCGTCGGCCAGCGTCGCCTGCCCGGCCACAGGCCGCTTGATGGCGGTTCTACCCGTCAGGACCCAAGCGGAGTCCCCCACCGGAAGCGCGCCCGAGAACTGGAGCAGAGGTTCGCTCACCCGCACGTAGAGGGTGTCTTTGGCACCCGAGATCCCGGTGGTGTCGTAGATCAGCCAAGCGCTGTCCGCCACCGGAGCGATTCGATCGACGAGCTCCACGATGGGGTTTCGCACGGTGTCCTGGAACAACTGGGTATAGACATCGCCCATGTTGGCCTTGCAGCCCGCGGGAGGACATTGCGTGCGGTCCGGCAGAAGGAAGGTTCCGACCAACACGGAGTCTCCAGGCTGGCGAACCAACGCGGTCACCGTGGTGGAGTCGGTCTTTCCGGCCCGATCGGCCCAGCGCAACACGGCGTTGATGGGCTTCATGAACGCGGGAGCGGATCCCACGACATGCAGCACCACGCTGTCCGGGCGACCATCGCCGTTGGCGTCGAACAGGTCGCCCACAACCTCCACGGCCTTGGATACGTTCGACCATTTGACCAGTCGGGAATCCGAACCCAGGTCCACGCGGATCTGGTACAGACCGCTCATGGTCAAACGACCCGACTTTTGCACCGCGGAGGTATCTACCGTGAGCCGGCTGCCGTTTTGCGAAATGGAAGCGCCAGGCATGGTCGCGGCAAGGTACGTGGAATCGATCTGCAGCTCGGTGCCGTCCGGGAAGATCAGGGTGTAGACCGGATTTCCTTGACGGGTTCTGACCGTGCTGGCTGTGCCTTCCTCCGCACATTTGCTGGCATCGGCGGTGGTTTCCGTGATGCGCGAGTCGATCACCGTGGTCTTGCCGCTGGAGAGGCTGGTGTCGAAGGAAACCTCGATCACGGGGACCAGGTTCATGGTGGTCTTGATGCTGATGCTGGAACCAAGGCCCTGCCGTTCCGTGTAGAACATGTCGAACTGGTAGGACTTTCCTTCCACCAACCCGAGATTGTCCACGTTGATCGATCCGGACTGGGGGCCGTGCTGCCCACCCAAATCCAGGGCAAGCTTCTTGTTGATGAAAATCCAGACGTCGTCGTCGCCGGTGAAATCGAATTTCAGGCCAGGCACGTACTCGAAAGCGGCCTTGGCATGCATGGCGAACTTGAAATCGGTCCCGTTCGCTGGGCGATATGGAGCCGGGATCCTCGTGGCGGTGTCGAGCGGGAAGAACGTGCTGTTGGTGTATGTGTAGTACTGTCCGGCGGCATCCAGGCGCAGCGGAACCCGCACGCAGTGGAATTGGTTGAGCGCCGTGGCTCCGGCGCTGTTGGCATTGGAAATCACGCCCGCCGAGGTGCGCCAAAGGGTGTCGAACCAAAGGCCGGGACTGTTGCTCGGCACCTTGGTGTTGATGCCGCATGCCGCCTTGTGGGCGGAATTCATCACGGGAAAGCCCGTGACCGGATCGAGGGTGTTCAGCACCAACCCCTTGGTGGCGGTGTTCCCAGATCCTGGACAGTTGTTGTCAGGTCCGGTCTCGCTGAAGGGTTCATAGAAATGGGTGGCTGGCATGGTCCAAGCGAAATCGTAGGCGCTGAACGCGAGAACCTTGGTGTCGCAAAGTCCGCCGGTGCTCGGAACACCAGGAAGGAACAGCGGGGTGTTGGCATCCGTGTTCAACGAAAACACCGGGCCGGAGGCCTTGGTCAGATCGATCCAATCGGTGAAGGTGGAAAAGATCGTGGGCGCTCGGACCTTGCCCTTGTTGCCGTAGATGGTATCGCCCACCGGATTGGTCAGAACAATGTTGGTGGGCACCGCGCCTTGGTAGAAATTGATTTCGAACCAGTCGCAGTACTTGGTGGAGGCCGCGATGAACCGGGCATCCAAGCCCTGCTGCACCACGCGCACGGCGCTGGCCGACCACGACGGGCGCTTGACGTACAAGGTCAGGGCAACCGGGGGCGCCTTGGTCACGGCCGGTTTGGTGGCCCCACCGAACGGCGGCAGGATCCAGACTTCCTTGCCTTTGCCAGGGGCCACGGAGTAATCGAGAAAGACTCCATTGGCATTCGTTCCGATGCCGCCCGCGTCCCAATATTGGACGGTGGTCGCCACGGTGGGATCGGCGTTGGCCAGCCGGATCTTGAAATCCTGCGGCGTGCGGGGATCGGCCCACAAGGTGGTGGACACCCAGCCCGGACGCCCGGCCTCCTGGTAAAGCGGGTACCACTTGCTGCCCACCTGGGCGTAGACCGTTTTGCCCGGCCATGGATTCAGAACGTGCACGGTTCCGATCTTTTCGAAGAACGGATTGTGGTCCAGGCATTTGATGGAAGAAGCGGAGGCGTTGCTGGAAATCCCGGCAGCCGTCAGGGCCCCGGTCCAGAACCAAACCGTGTCGCCGTAGGTGCTATCGATACAGCCGTTGACGAATTTTCCCTCCAGCTGATCGGTCTGGCCAGCACCCAACGGGTACACGTCCACCTGGACCTTAGGATCTTGGCGCTGGAGCATGGGCATGTGCTTTTGCCCGGCATAGCTCAGATAGATCCGGATTCGGTTGGACTGGTAATTGGCCGTGTTGAAGTTGGAAATCGAGTACCAACTCCGTGGTATCTCCAATGGGATTTTCAGGGAGTCCGGCAAGGTGTCGTTGCGATACCCGGTATTCACGGGAATCGGGGCGGCATAGGCGTTGGTCAGGGCCAAAGCTTGGTCGGTGGTGGAGAAATAGTACCCTGCCGTCCCGTCATAGTGGGGAATGGTCACGGAGTTGATCTTGGTGATGGTGTCGACATTGCCCAACTCGTACCAGTCGACCAGCCACATCAATGTCTTTTCCGCCTGAGCGCCGCCCGGCAAGGCCAGGGCCAAGGCAAGGCCGACGGAAAGAAGGCGAAGGAAGCGCGATACCGATGCCATTTTTGGAACCTGCAAAGAGGGTGATAATGCCTGGAACCCTTCCAACATACCGAACGATCGACGATTTTGGAGCGAATTTCACCATGTCAGGCCCCTGACTTGTACTCAGCCAGAAAACGGAAAAGGTCCCAACCTGTTGATTTATAACAGGTTGGGACCTTCCATTGTAAAACCACCATAAGGACTCCGAAGAGTCCTACCTGAACCCGTTCAGGAAAATTACTTGGGGGCGTTCTTGAATCCGACCTTCCAAAGGTGGTTCACCAGATCGGATCCACCCGCCCCGTTGTCGACCTTGGCGACCAATCGGATCAGGTAGACGCCTGTGGCAACGAACGCCTTTTCCTGTCCGCGACCGTCCCACTGCATGAAGATCTCTCGCATCTGGTCTTTGCTCTCCGGATCCCACAGCTTCGAGAGGTCCCCGATGTCTTGGCGCAGGACGCTGATGCCCAGGTTGTCGTAGATCAGCAAGGTGCCGCTCTGGATCGGGCGGTTGAGTTTGGCACGGATCATGATCACTGAAGCGCTGTCGTGGACAGGAGGGTTTCCGCCTTCGATGAACCCTTTCGTGGACTTCTGAAGGTAGTCGTCCACGACGTACAGATTCTTCCCGGATTGATCGACCACGAGCAAGCTCAGCCGGGGCTTTCCGGCTAGGCTGCCCACATCAACCGCTGGATTGTGCGTCAGAATCGGGTGAATCACGGTGAATTCAACCAAGGGTGGGCGCAGACCGAATTCCAGCGGGGCCCAGGGCGTGACCAAACCAGGGAAATTCTTGAACTCGTCGTTCACGGGTCCATTCGGTGCGGGAGCCAGTCGCACAGAATCACCAAGCAGCCACGTCGCGGTGAGCGAGCTGTCGACGAAGAGGGCGAATTCCGTTGGCGAAAGCTTCATCCATCCGAGCATCGGTGCCACTGGCAAATCGCGTCCGGTGCGTCCCACATGGGCGATCGCTTGCTGCAAAGCCGTATTGGGGGCCGCGCTATTCCAGGGCTCCGAGAGGCTGATGATCAGAGTGTCGGGATGACCGGCGGTACCGGTGTACCGAACCTTACCCTTCACGATCACAGGAGGAACCGAGTCCAGTTCAAGGATCACGTTGGAGGAGCCATCCACGCCCGAGACGATGCCTTGGCAACCAGGGCAGCTTGTCGCACCGAAAGGAAACGGCACGGGGAAGGTGCCGGTCCAAACACCGGGCGCTCCGGTCAGGGCGCTCACAGGGATGGTTCGCGCATCGGATGCGCTTCCCCAGCTCAAAGCCACCGAGGAGACAGCCAGCAAGGCCGCTGCAGGAACAGACCTCCCTGCGGTGAGCTTGACATGGGTCGCCGTCCCGACGCCGTTAGGATCAGACATCGCCGCCAGTAGTGGAGGAACCCCGAAGCGGATGGGACCCCAGGCGCTGTGGCTGCCCACCTTGTTCCCGAGCGCATCGAGCAACGCGCCGGCGGCGCTACCAACCACCAAGCTGGCGGAATCTTCTCCACCTGCCAAGCCAAGGACGATGGGCACGGTCAAGACCGCCGAATCGTTTCCAACCAGTGCAGCCGCGCTGTGGGCGATCGCCCGACGTCCAGCCAAGGGACCGACTTCGATCCACGGTTTGGCTTGGTCCTGGGGAAGGGCGCTGAGTGTGACAGGTTCGCTGAATTTGACCTGCAATTGATCCTCGGTGACCCCGAAGCGATACGATCCGTACAAGACCACGGGAGGCACGCTGTCCATCAGAGCCCAGGTTTGAAGCGGCTGCTTGGCCGCGTCCTGGAACTGAACGGTGCAGCCTCCCGCCAGGCAAGCGGTCAATCCCTTGGGGAAGGCATCTCCGGCAGGCGCCGGGAGGGTGAACGAGCCGTTGGCGACGATCGCAAGCTCCCAGGTCTTGGTCAAGCCAGCCCAAACAATTTTGGCGTACTTGACCCCCACCAGACTTCCGCGAACGTTCACGGAGATGAGGTCGGCCATGCCATCGCCGTTCACGTCCCTGATGGCCGCTGTTCCTTGCGCATTGGAGCGAATGGGGACCCAAACGCTGGATTTGGCGGCCGAATTGCCAAGAATATCGGCAATCCGCCCCGCCAATCGCAATGAATCGGCAGGGGAAATCCCATGAGTGCCTGGCAGCAGGAATTCGAAAGTTCGCGCGTCCACCATGGTGGGTACCAAAGCCGATACCAAGCCTCTGGGGGCAATTCGATTCCCCAGCATGGAGTAGAAATCACCGGGCAAAGCGGCTCCATTGACCAGACTGGGCTCATTCACCCAAATGCGCAGGGTGTCCGGAGCACCGGCAACGGAGCTGAACAGGATCCGGGCCGAATCGGCGAAGGGCCCCATTCCATCACGCAGTTTGATCGGATTGGAAACCACCTTGGTGCCGCCGTTGGGCCGGGTGTTCACCCATCCCAAGCTGTCTGGCTTGATCCCGGCAGGCAGTGTGGTGCGACGTCCCCAGTTCTTTCCGGCCAAGGGCATGACGATGATCGAATCACTGATCAGTCGGCCGCTGGTGGCGGCAGGCTTCACCGAATCGCGAACCCCCATCGCATTGAACCAGACCAGCGTATAGGCTGGGGAGTCCTTGAAGAGTGGAGCCGGAGCCACCAGCAAGACGGAATCCGCAACGCCGTCGCCATCACCGTCCAGAACGGTTCCATCCACCACAACCACACCGAACGCCTTGGTGAACTTCACGGTGTACAGGGAATCTCCGAGACGGGATTCGATCCGGATCTGGTAGGTGCCCGGCCAACTCAGGGCCGGATCGTCCTTCAGCTTGTTGGTGTCCAAAATGATGGAGCCGCCTGAGTAGGTCAGGTTGCCTCCGTACAGGCTGACGTCGGAAGTGTGGATGTCGTTGAGTCCGGAATTCTCCGGCCCCACCACCACCATGCGACCGTTGGTGGTCACCCAGGACTCCGCCTGGGGCTTCATCAGATCCGCGCAGGATGGAACGAAGTTGTTCTTCTGGTTGCCCAGGATGTCGATCTTCAGGCCGGTTCCGGACCGAGCCACCTGGGCCTTGTATTTCCAGGAGGGCTGGAGGTCCATGATGGTGCGAATCAGGATGGAGGACCCGCTTCGCTGCCGCTCGCAGTAGAAGATGTCGAATGGATAGACGCTGCCTTCACGCAGGCGGAGCTTGTCCAGATTCACGAACGTGGATTCCGGTGCGTGGCTGCCACCCAGATCCACCGCCAGCTTGTTGTTGATGAACACCCAGACGTCGTCGTCACCGCGGAATTCGAACTTCAACCCCGGGGTGTATTCGAACGCCGCGTGACCGTGCAAGCAAAACAGGAAGTTGTGTTGCTGGTTGTCGGTGGCGAGCAAAGGCGAGTAGCCCCGACGATCGGAGATGGTGTCCAGCGGGAAGAAGGAAGTGTCTGCAAACTTGTAGTAGCCACTGTCCTTGGGGCCTCCCTTGGCCAACGGCAGCTCCAGACAGGTGTGACCGATGGCAATGCCAGGGACCGCCGCCCGCAGAGCTGTGGTATCGAACCAGTTGGAGGGAGTGGATTTTTTCCAGAGGTTCTGGGCCAAGGGCAAAGCCAGCGCCGGGCCTTTGTTGTTGATGCCACCGGATTGCCAATCGCCGGAGTCCTTGCCCGAATAGATGGGAAGACCGTTCGTATCCAGGGTGCTGAGCACCATTCCCTTCACCAAGCCGGAACTGGCCTCTCCCTTTCCTTCGGTGGCCCCACCCACCTGGAAGGAGGGATTCCCACCGGTTTCGCCACGACCCTTGAAGTCGAAGGCTTCCATCACCAGCTTCAGTGTGTCGTAGGAGCAATCCTTGAGAACCGGTGAGCCCGTGGCCACCGCTGGAACGCGGGCGTTGGCCGCATTCATGGTTTGGATCCAGGTCTCGTTTTTGGCAGTGATGGCCGAGGCAGGAATCGTCACCCAGTTGGCGCGCTGGCGGAACTGCACGCCAGTGGCACCATAGGTGGAGTCTTCGAACGAATGGCCGATCAAAATGCTCTTGGGTGCGCCAAAGAGGGGGTAGGAGTACCATCCGCAAGACTGGGTGGGGCGCATCACATGGAGGTTGTTGTCTTCCTGCCACATCAGGCGAGGACTGCCCGGCTTCCAAGGGTTTTGGACGTAGATGGTGTGGGTGGGCTTGGGCAAGGCACCTTTACCGGAAAGGATCCCCACTCCGGCCTCGGAGGGAATGAAGTACCAGTTGGCACCACCCGAAGTGATCGTGAAGGGCATCACCACGCCTTGATCGATACCTGCCGAATCGAAGTAATTGCTGCTACCCGCTCCCTTCTTGAAACGGATCACGCCGGAGGGAGTCCCGTTGACCGCAATGAACCGAAGGTCGGCCGTGAGCCAGTCCGGATTGGTCGCGTTGGGATACATGGGGATGTTTTGGCCGTTGAATTCAACCACGGGCAGGTCAGCACCTGGCCAGGGGTTGCGGATGTTCACGATGCCAAACCGCGTGCTGAACGGGTTGTAGCCGAAGCACTGCATATCCGCCTCCATCGGGCTCTGGCCTGGCGGATTGGTCGGTGTTCCCCAACGGATCCATACGGTATCGCCCGGCACGGATTCCAAGCATTTGTCCAAAGCGCCTGGCTGAACCACGGATTTGGTGCCCACGGTGACCGTTGCCCGCATGTTCAACAACTGGGTTTCGCTGTTTCCAGCGGCTTGGTAGAGCTTGGGGCCACGGTAGGTGGAGGCGCTGGGGAAAACGAAAAATTTCGGAGCGATCAGAGGGAGCGTCACCGTTAGCTGGTTACCTCCCTGAGGCTGGTAGGTGAACGTCTTCTGCGTGTCCGGGAAGAAGAGGGTATCACCTGCCGAAGCGCGATAGGTGGAGTCGTTTTGGTACCAACCACGCGAGTAACGAGTATTGAAGCGGACTCGACCCATGGCGTAGTCGTCCGGATTGAAATTGGGCAGGGCGTACCACCAGCCGAGCTTTTCCGTGTCATAGGCGTTCGTGAGTACGGGAGAGGGAGGGTTCCCACCCTTGTACTTGATTTCTGCTGTGGGCTGAAACACCTGCAGATTGATGATGGTATCGGTCTGGGTGCGCTGACCGAAGTAGTCCACCATGATCATCAGCGTTTTCTGGGCGCTGGCGGGGACGGAAAACAAGCCGATCAAGGCGACGGCCTTCAACAGCTGCGTGATCCCGATCCGTTCGAATGCTCGATGCATGATCTCTCTCCCTCACCGGTGGATAGGTTGGCCTCCGGCCCGACTCCCCAAAATATGGGCGATTGTCCAAATTTGGGTACCGATTGGTCGGAGAATTGAAATGAATTGTTCTCGGACGGGGTACAAAGACAAGGAAATCGATCTCAAGCTGCGTTCAGAACCCCAAAGAACCACCGTGAAGCAGCCATGCGGACAATAAAAACCCCGCGGCAAGGAAAGGACCGAAGGGGATCGCCAAGGGGTCGACCCCAGCTGCCAACGCCATTTGTGCCGAGCGTGGGTGTCGCTGACGCCAGAAATACCCTCCGACACCGAAAAATGCGGCGGGAGCCAGCCCCAGGAGCACCGCCGGAGCTCCGAGGCAGGCGCCAGCCGCCAGCCCCAAGGTCACATCCCCCAAACCCAACGCTTCCATGTCTCCGTCAAAGGCCGACCATCTGGCGACCAATTGCAGGCATTGCCCTCGCCAACCTCGACGCCAATGCCAACGGATTCCTTTGGGGCGAATGGACCGCACCAGGTTTCCCCAGCCTCCAAGGATCACCCGGGCGAAAAAATGAAGGGCATACAACCCGCCGGCGGCAAGCATCGCGGAACGGATTGACTCGACAAACCCTTCGGCAGGGACTTCCGCGAAAAAGGTTCGGACAAACAACCCCATCGCGAAAGCCGAGGCGACCAATCCATCGGGGATCTCGAAGTGTTCCCAATCGATCAGGGCGATGGGCACCGCGAACAGGGCGAAAACACCCCACCCCAAGGCAAGATCGACCGGCCATCCGCCAGAGGTGGTGAGCCAAACGGTCACAACGGCCAGACCTCCGCAGAGAGCCTCGACCAGCACGTAGAAAACAGGGATCCTGAACCCGCACCACGCGCACTTCCCCCTCTGCAGGACCCACGTCAGGACGGGAAGGTTCCGATACCATGGAATGGCATGGCCACAGCCGGGACATCGCGATCCCGGGGAGACCACCGACTGCTTGCGGGGAATGCGCCAGACGGCCACGTTGAAGAACGATCCCAGGCAGGATCCGACGGCCCAGGCCAAAACCAGGACCATGGCCAAGGGAAGGTCGCTCAGAGGATCTTCTCCGCCACGGGAGCTTCCGCGTTTCGGTCGCGGCTCTGCACCAGCTCCGCGATCAGGCCCAGGGACAGAAATTGGACTCCAAGGATCACCCCTCCCAGGGAGGCCAGGAGCAAGGGGCGAACCCGCAATCCCCCATCGACGATCCAAGTGTAGGCGAACCAAGGAAGCGGGGCGAATCCCAAAAGGATCGCCACGACACCGATCGCCCCGAACAGGTGGAGAGGGCGGCGGAGGTAGCGGTTGAGAAACCACAAGGTCAGCAGGTCGAAGACGCCATGGAACCCGCGCCAAATGCCGTACTTGCTCACCCCGAACTGGCGAGGACGGTGGTTGACGATCTTTTCGCAGACCTTGAACCCGTCCCAGTGAGCCATGACCGGCAGAAGGCGGTGCATCTGGCCATAAAGGCGCAGACTGGCCAGCACGTTGCGCTTGTAGGCTTTCAAGCCGCAATTGAAGTCGTGGAGCTTCAAGCCGGACACGCGCTGCACCAGGGCATTGAACACGCGGCTGGGGAGGGTCTTGTCCACAGGATCGTTGCGCACCTGCTTCCAGCCCGAGACCATGTCCCAGCCGGAGTCGAGCATTTCCATCAGCGGTCGGATTTCGGCTGGATCGTCCTGCAGATCGGCGTCCATGGTGATCACGTAGTCGCCCTGGCTTTCCTGGAAGCCGACGGCCAGCGCGGCGGCCTTGCCGGCGTTGCGCCGGAAGCGGACACCGCGGATGCGCGCATCCTTGCGGTGCTCCTTGCGGACCTGTTCGAAGGTCTCGTCGCGGGAGCCGTCGTCGATCACGAGGATCTCCCAGGTCCCATCCCAATCGGCGAGGGCCTCGCGGATCTGACGGAACAGTTCGGGAAGGCTTTCCGCCTCGTTCCAAGCCGGAACCACGATGCTCAAGTTCACGTTTCCACCTCTTGCGATTTCACGTTCGTGTTTCGCCATGACAGTACGATCCCCAGGACGAGTCCGGCCAGCGCAGGCGTCAGCATCCCCAGGAAACTAGTGACCAATGCCAACGCGAGGCTGCCGGAGATGGCCGCATCCGTTGCCAATCCGGGCATCACGCCGGGATAGGAGAAGAACGTCTTCTGCGCCCCCTCTCGCAACCCCCAACCACCGACAGAAACCGGCACGATCGCGATCAGCGAAACCACCGGGATGAACAACAGGATCCAGGCGAAGTCCAACGGAAGGCCCAGCGCACGGGCGGCGCACCAATGGACGATCAGGCGCAGGAACTGGGTCGCCACGGACAGAGCCACCACGCGCACCACAACGCCCGGCTCGTCCCGATAGAGCAGGAAGGAGGATCGCAGATCGCGCGCCTTGTCCAGGAGCTTCCCCTCGCCCAGGATGCGTGCCATGGGTGAGATCCACCCCACCACGCGCCGCGAGAACAACACGAGAGAGGCCACGCAAAACGCCAGCGAGACGAATCCCGACCCCCACGCGAGCTTGGAAAACAGGGGGTCCGACTGCTTGGCCACCAGAAGCCACGAAGCCACCGAGGCGAACAAGGCCAGCGTGAACAATCCGGCGAAGCGATCCAGGAGAGTCGCGGCCACCCCGCGCGTTCCCGCCTGCGCGTGCTTGTGAATCTGCACCGCCCGCACCACGTCGCCACCGACTCCGGAAGGCAATACGAAATTCAGGAACATCCCCAGGCAATACGCCCGCAACAGCCGAAGTCGCGTCAGGTGGATTCCTTGTGCGGACAAAAGGCAAGCCCACTGCCACGTGCCCAGCAGAATGGAAGCGAACATGACGCCGATGGCCAAGGCCATCCACCAGGGATTCATCACTTGGAGATGATGGGCGACCGCCCCCGGATTGTTCCTGCGCACGATCCATGCGATCAGTGCGACCGTCACCAACGCCTGCACGATGGGCCAGAGAATCCGGCGTAACTGCCTCATCCCGATGCCAGCGACCGCAACAGAACTTCCTCCGTCCGGTCGGCGACCTTGTCCCAGGTGTGGGATCGCGCCCAGTCCAAACTCTGCTGTTGGAGCGTCGCCGCAAGCTGGGCATCCCCAAGGATGCGCCCGATCCGGTCCGCCATCGCTTCCGCGTCTCCGAACGGCACCAGGTAACCCGTGATCCCGTCGCGCACGGAATCGCACAATCCAGGAACATCGGAGGCCACCACGGGGGTTCCGCAACCATTGGCTTCGATGGATGTCAGTCCCCAGCCTTCCTTCAGCGAGGAGTTCAATGCGACCGAGGCGCGCCGATACAGGGCGATCTTTTCTTCTTCCGAAACGCGTCCCAGGAACTTGACCCGATCGCCAATCCCCATCTGCTCGGCGACCGTTCGGAGTCTGGGCGAGTCGTCGCCGGATCCTGCCACTTCCAGACGCGCGGCCGGGAAACGGTCCTTGAGCAGATGGAGGGCGCGGATCAGGACATCCAGTCCCTTGTACTTCTTGACACGCCCCAAATACAACAGGAGGTTCGGATCCCTCTGGCCTTCCGACGGAGGGCCATAACCAGCGAGGTCCACGCCCTCGCCGACATCCACCACGTCCTTGATGCCGAGCCCGGACAGCTCCGCGCGCGCCGAAGGACTGCCCGTCATGACCGTTACGTTGCGGTAGATCCGCGGCACCAGCGCTTCCGACAGTCGCACGTACAAGGCGGCAGGCAAGCTCGCCTCGCGGTGGATCGCGCTCCCGAACAGATGGTGGATCAGGCCCACCACCGGCACCGGCGACAACCAAGGCGCGGCGAAGGCGATCTTGTTGGAATCGTCGACGACAAGATCTGACCGTTCCTCGCGCACCCATTTGCGAAGGTTCGCATAGACGGTGAAATTGAACGTGTTGGCTCCGCCCACCCTGCGGATGTCGTAGCCGGCCGGATGGGTCTCCCTGGCTGCCGCACCTGGGTAGGCATGACAGACCAGGGTGGTTTTCCATCCGCGTGCGGAAAGCCGCGCCAGGACTTCATGGGCATGGACCTCGGCACCCCCTCCCTGGGGGTTGTCGAGGTCACGCCAATTGATCCAAAGGACGCGGCGTGCGGTCATTTCTTGACCGAGTCCGCTTTCGGGGCTTCCTTGGGAGCCGGGGGCGCTGGCAGCTTCGGCATCGCGGGGATCGCCTGGGGCATGACCTGCTGCATCCGTTCCACTTGCGCCCTGAACTGTTCGCGCGCATCGGCGAGACGGCTGTCGTTGGGATTGATCTTGGTGGCACGCTCGATGTGGGCGAGGCCTTCCTTGAAGTCCCCCTTCGAGGCGTACAGCGATGCCAGATCCGCTTCCAATTGGTAGTCGTTGGGGAAGCGCTTCGTGGCGGCCAACAGCACCTTGATCGCCTTGTCGATGTCGTTGGCACGGCTGGCGACTTCCGCAGCGGCGCGTTCGATCATCACTTCTTCCGGCATGCGCTTGCGAGCCGCATCCAGCAGGGAGTCCGCCGAAGCGACCTTGCCCAGGCTGCCGAACAGGATGGCGCCGGAGTAAGGCGTACGCCATTCCTTGGGCATCAGACGCTCGGAAGAACGGATGAGGGTGAGGATCTTTCCAACGCGCTCGTCGATCTTGCGACGAAGCTCCAGCACCCGGGCCGTATCCTTCGAAGTCGACGCTTCGGCATCCCAGCGCTTGGCCTGATCGGCCGAGGCCATGGCTGCTTGGATGGCGATCGAGGAGTAGTTGGATTCCAGGCGGCGCGAATCCTCGTCCAGGAAGCCAACCGAATACTGGTCACCGGCCATGCCGCGGAACTTGTAGGTCTTCGAGAACAGTTCCAGGGTCCGATCGATGTCCACCGGATCGGTCTGCAGGGAATCGGTGAGGGTGTACACCATGCCCTGCATGCGGCAGAACGGAGCCAGACCCATCATGTTCTCTTCGCCGACGGTGGCGGCGAAGTGGATGGGCTTGCGCTTGGCGGCCTTCTCGTTGGCCATGGCGATGTTGATCACCATGATGTCCTGCGTCGCCAACCAGGATTTCTCCTGCATGGACGGCACGGCCACCATGCGCTTGCCGATGGGGATCATCGAGTTGGGCGCATACGGGTTTTCCTGGCCGCCGCGCTCGGAAATCGCCTTGATCTTCACATCCGTGAACGACACCGGGACCTTGGGTTCGATGTCGCGCATCTGGCGGATGTACCAGTCGGTGTTGATCAAGGACAGGTTGACCAAGCGCACGTCCGGACGGATCCCGTAGGCGTACTGCAGCGCCCACAGCGGGAACGTGTCGTTGTCGCCGTTGGTGAACAGGATGCCGTTGGGCTCGCAGGAGTTCAGCAGGTTGTAGGCGTAGTCGTAGGGAATCCAGTTGTTGTGGCGATCGTTCTGGTGCCAATTGGAGGCGCCTGCCACCACGGGCATCATGGCGACCATGGCCATGTAGCCGACAAATTTCGGCTGAGCTTGCCAGCGCTTGGACTGGTCGCGCAGGCGCTGAACGTAGAGCGCCGCGGCCATGCCGTACAGGATCGCCACCAGCACGAAGGCGGGCGTGAAGAAGTAGTCGCGCTCGCGCACTTCCATGTGGACCGGACCCGGGTAAGGCGGCTCCTGGGCGCCCTGGAGTCTTGCTTCCGCGGCCTGCTTTTCCCAATGGCGCAAATAAGCCACCTCGGGGCGGCTGCCATCGGCGAAGTTCACATACCAGAGCATCCCGAAACTGGAGAACACGTACAGTCCGGCCAGCAACACGGCCAGCTGCTTCTGGCGGGACCATCCGAACCGGACCAGCCACCAAAGCGGGAGGTGAGCCAACAAGAAGAGGGCCAACTGGGCGAAGCGCTTGCGGCCCCAGCCATTTTCCTGCACAAACTTGCCGGAAGCCTCGTCCCTGACGGAATTGACACCGATCACCGAAACCTGGCTCGGGATGTTGACGCCGAACAATTCGGTGACCCGCTGGTTCTTGAACGGAATGAACTGCTGGGCCAGATAGCCGCCGTACCCCATGTTCTCGTGGACCAAAAATTGGTTCATCGGATTGGAACGGCGGGTCATGGAGCGCACGATCATGTTTTCCGAACCGTACTGCTTGCGCTCGATGTACTCGCGGAACTCGCCCCAGTTGTCGATATCGAAAGCATCGGCGAGGGTGGGGCGATTCTTCAGATTGTCCCAAGATGCCTTGTCTTCAAGCACCAGGGGTTTGCGCACTTCCGGATCGCCTTCGTCGACAATGGGATCCAGGCTGGAGCGGATGGGGATGTACAAGTACATGGACCAGCCCAGGACCGCGGCCAAGGAAAGAATGGAGGACAGTTTCCAGCCTTGCTTGTGCTCGTTGTGGTCCATTTTCGAAAACAGGCCGATTTGTTTGGATCCGAGGAAGCCGATCGCGAAAGCCACGACGTCGATCCAGGTGCTGACACCGATTTTCATTCCGGTGGCGGATTCCATCACCTGACTGAGCAATCTTGCGACAACAATGATGCCCACGCCGCCGACGATCATCGCCGGAACCTTCGCAAGGCTGGAGCCATCCTTGGCGTATCCAAGGATGAAGGTCATCATCACGCTCACCAGGAACAAAACCAATGCGATCAGGGGGAAAAGTCCCGGCATGTAGATCACGGAAAGCAAGAGCGTTCCCGCGATGTACAACGGATACATGCGGCGCTTGGATTCATCCACGAATACCACGTAGATCACGAGGATCGGTGTGAACATAACGGTGAACATCGTGAAGTTCACGCCCAGGTAACTCATGTAGATCACGAACACCAGGATCCGGTCTCCCCAAGGTGTGGAGCGCAGATCCGTCCATTCGAGCATCAAATACACCGAAAGCAAGGTGAAGAACATCGCAGGGGTGTACATCTCGGCTTCCACCGAGGAGAACCACAGGGTGTCGCAGAAGGTGGAAAGCAGTCCGGCCAGCATGCCACCGAGAACCGCCACCCAGACGCCGGTTTCCTGTTCCTTGCGGGACTGGAACATGCGGATGCCGCGAAACGCCGTCAGATAGGCGGTTCCGGCGATCAGCGCGGAGGCCAGAGCCGAAATCCAGTTGACGCGGGCACCGATGTCTTCCCACCAGGTGAACGTGAGGATGCCGACGCGGGCGATCAAGTGGTGCAACGGCATTCCGGGAGGATGCGGCACGGCCAGCATGTTGCCGGCAGAGATGTACTCGCCGCAATCCCAGAAGCTCACGCTGGGCGACATGGTCAAGGTGTAGACCACCAGAGCGAATAACGTCGCTCCCAGGGCACCAAACCACTTCAACTTGCGCTCTGTCACGTTGCTTCTCCTTTGCTGGGGTGGGATTCACCCCGGACGATGCGGGCGATGGGATCAAGGACACCGTTGACGAAACCGCCGGATTTGACGGTCGAATAACTTTTGGCCAGCTCGATAGCCTCGTTGATGACGAGCTTCATGGGAGATTCGGGCACCTTGGCCAATTCCGCGATGGCAAGCCGCAAGATGCACGAATCGATGAGGGCGAACCGGTTGGGATCCCAGTTGCGGGCGTTCTTTTCCAACAGGTCGGAGGTGAAGTTCATGGTCTCCAGGGCGTATTCCACCAGCCGGACCGCGAAGGCGCGATCCTCTGGAGTGGGCTGGAAGAAGACCAACGCTTCCGGCAGGACCTGATCGATGCTTTCGCCGCGGACTTCCATCTGGTAGAGCAGATGGAGAGCGAGCTCTCTGCCTCCGCGTCCGCTCATGCCTCGCCGATCTTCCGGTAGAGATCGCAGAGCTCGAGCGCGGAAAGAGCCGCCTCCCAGCCCTTGTTGCCGACCTTGCCACCGGCGCGTTGCTGGGCCTGTTCCAGGTCTTCGGTGGTGAGCACCGCGAAGACCACGGGAACATTGGCTTCGTAGGCAAGCTGTCCCAAGGCGCGGGTGGTTCCGGACACGACTTGGTCAAAATGCGGGGTTTCACCGCGGATCACGCAACCAAGGGCGATCACGGCGGAGTATTTCATGGAATCCACGCAACGTCGCGCAACCGCGCCGATCTCCCAGGCTCCGGGAACCCGGATGACCACGATCTGGTCATCCGCCACCCCGTGGCGCACCAGGCCATCGCGGGCGCCTTCCACGAGCGGCTCCACGACCAGCGAATTGAAACGCGAAGCGACCAGAGCCACCGGCTTGGACGGCGCGACGAACGACCCATCGATGCTTCGCATATTCAGACCTCCGGAAACGAAAGACAGGACAATCTAGCAAGGGTTCTCCAGACTCCAATCCAGAGCCCGCACCCTTTACATTTCTGAGACATGTCCCGAACGTATGACGAAACCTGGATTTACCACCCCTCCGCTGCCGCCGGAACCCTTCTGGAGCTGGACGATTCGGAATCCGGGCACCTGATCCGCGTGCTGCGGCTGGCTCCCCAAACCCTTTGTACGGTCACCGACGGGCGTGGACAAGTCCTGAATGCCGTCCTGGAAGATGCCCATCCCCGCCATGCCCGGCTCCAATGCCTGGACGTCCAGGCGATCCTGCCCGAACCCAAATTGGCTTTGGCACAGGCCATCCTGAAGAACCGGGGATTGGAAGACGTGGTCGATTTGTGTTGCCAGACACCGCTGCGGAAACTCCAGCCGCTATGGACCGATCATGTCCAAGTGGCCAGAAACCGAGATATAGACCACCAGATCCAACGGCTGCAAGCCAAGGCCATCGCCGCCTTGCAGCAATCCAAGCAAGCCTGGCTCTGCGAAATCCCCTCGCCCCTTACCCTGGACGCATGGTTGGCCACGCTTCCCAGCGGAGAAACGATCGCCGTGTGCGACGCCACGGGATCCCCTACCCGACTCGATGGGAATGCGAGCCTGGTCGTAGGGCCCGAAGGCGGCTTTTCCACTCGCGAATTCGGACTGTTCGAAGGACGAAACCTGGCGTTGGTTTCGCTGGGGAATTCGCGCTTGCGAGCGACGGCGGCGGGCTTCTGGGCCTTAGGTCGGCTCGGCTGACCGAGCCACGATCGGAAGCTCGATCTCCAGGCACAGGCCGCTTCCCTCCAGGGGATGGCTCCAGGAAAGAGATCCTCCGCAGGATTCCGCCACCGCCTTGGAAAACAGGAGGCCAATTCCTGTCGACAATCGTCCGTTTTCCGTGACCGGAGGCGCTCCGGACAAGATCTGTACATCCGAAACCCGTGGTCCGTCGTCCCGGCAGGTGATCCTGACCCGCTGGGAATCGACCGTCCACGAGATTTCCACGTTGCCTCCGGAGGGCATTGCGGCCCGCCAGTGGGAATAGAGGTTCGCGAACAGCTGTTCCAACACTTCCCGAGCCAGAGGGATGAAGCACCCTGTCGAGAGTTCGTTCAAGCCGATGCTCGTATGCAAGCCGTCGGCCATGCAGCGATCGACCGCTTCCAGCGTTTCGCGCAAGGAGGAGGGCGATTCCATCGGCTTGCTCTCGGTTTTTGGTCGCATCGCGTGCAACATCGCCAAGCGATTGACTTCCATAAGGCCCTGGATCTGCTGGGGTCGGAGATGTCCCATCGAGCAATCGCGCGCCCACCGGATCCGCCGGAATCCCAATTCGATGCGGGCTTGCAGCTCGATCAGATCATAGGGCTTGGCGATGTGGTCGTCCGCACCCACGCTCAGAGCGGCCGCGGCATCGGAACCCTTCGATTTCGAGGTGAGCAGAATCAGGTGGAGATGTCGGATCCCTGGAGTCTCACGGATCCGCCGGCACACTTCGAGACCATCCACGACCGGCATCATCCAGTCCAAAATGGCCAGCGAGGGACCATTGGGATCGGAGAGCTTGAGCAAGGCTTCTTCGCCGTTTTGGGCGGATTCCACCTGGAAGCCCCATTTGAGGAGCACCGCCTGAAGCATGACCCGCGAGATCCGATCGTCTTCTGCCAGCAGGATCTTTTTCATGGGGTTTCCTCCGCGACCAGCCGCAGCACCTTGGCTGGGATTTCTTGCAAGGGAAGCACGTGTTGTGCCGCCCCCAGGGCAACAGCCTCCCCCGGCATGCCCCAGACCACGGAAGTGGCCTGGTCCTGCGCGATGGTGCGCGCGCCCTTTTCCTTCATGGCAAGCAACCCGGTGGCGCCATCGGCCCCCATCCCGGTCAGGATCACGCCCACCGCGTTGGCCCCCGCG
This sequence comes from Fibrobacterota bacterium, assembly GCA_016699655.1. Taxonomy (GTDB): domain Bacteria; phylum Fibrobacterota; class Fibrobacteria; order UBA5070; family UBA5070; genus UBA5070. Next base: position 4,172,071 of record CP064986.1, on the reverse strand, counting down.
TATTCGGCCATCGACTCGAACAGTTCGTCCACGGCTGGCCTCTGGTAGTGGCGTCGCTCCCCTTGGTGCAACTCCACCCGGTACTGGGCGCCGCTGCGACGCAACACCATGTGGTAGTTGCCGGGCGCCAAAAGCGCGATCCCCGGGTTGACCAGATCCCCATGCTTGGCTTCGCGCACCTCCATTTGACAATCTCTGTCAAGCCGCTCCGCGAACGACTTGGTGAAACCCGGGGGCATGTGCTGGACTAGAACAATCGGAGGGCACAGCGCTGGAAATGGCCGCAGGAAGGCCTCGATGGCCGCGGTCCCTCCGGTGGACGCTCCCACCGCGATGATCTTGGTGGTGGTGCGAAGAACGGTGGATTTCAGGATCGTGGGTGTCGGGGCGGGATCCTTGGAAGGCCTGCGCATGGTCACTTCCGATGCGGCCAGGATCATTTCCATGAGGATAGGGACCACCTCGGAAACGGTATAGGCCGCACCCGGCTTGCACAGCACGTCCAAGGCCCCGATGTCCAGGGCTTCCAGGGCCATCCGGCTTCCTTCAGGAGTGATGGAGCTGACCACGATGGTGGCCACCGGATGATGCTCCATGATCTTGCGCAAAAACGTAAGGCCGTCCATGCGCGGCATTTCCAAGTCAAGCGTCATCACATCGGGGGAAAGCCGGAGAATCTTGTCGCGGGCGACATACGGATCCGGAGCCACGCCCACCACCTCGATGCGAGGATGCTTGGAAAGCTCGCGCACCAGCACTTCGCGCACCACGGCGGAATCGTCCACCACCAAGACCTTCACCTTTTTCCCGGCGCTGCTCATTGCGTGGCGCCCACCCAAAAGAGCATGGGCTTTCCTTCCGCCACCAGCCAAAAACCGGATTCGAAATCGTCACTCAAATTGACCTGGTCGGCGGCATGAGGAATGCCAAGCTGGAAAACCGGCCCCGGGCCCCAAGCCTCGGTGAGGCTGTTGCCCAAGACCATGTTCAAGACCTCGCCCAGGGCGTCGCGCCTCTGCGCTTCGGCCTTGGGGTTGTCTTCTTCCACCCCTAGCATGTTGGCGGCCAGCACCACCAATAAATCCGGATCAGACCACACCCGGATCGTTCCCGACGAAGCATCCCCCTCCCACGACATCTCGATGCCCACTGGATCCCAATCATCCTTCGGACGTTGATCGGAATTTGTCAGAGGATCGGAAAAGAAAAAAGCGGCCTCTTCCAGGATCCGCGGAGCCACGAGCTCCAGCGCCTCGCGCATTTCGTCGCTCATTTCCAATCCCCCAGCACCTTGTGGAGAAGGTCGCGGATTTCTTCCGGCCGGCACGGTTTGCGCAAGTAGCCAGCGATCCCCGCTTCCTGCAGGCTTTGGATGCGTGTGCTGCTGCCTTCCGTGGAGATCACCGCCACCGGGATATCCTTGAGGCTCGGATCTGCTTTCATGGCCGCCAAGAGCTCCACGCCCCCCATGTTGGGCATGTTGATGTCGGTGAGCACCATGTCCACCCACACCGATTTGAGTTTATCCAACGCTTCCCGACCATCCGCGGCCTGGAACACTTCCTCCATCGGAAGTTTGGCCATCTGGAACGCCTTGAGAAGGGCTCCTCGGATGGTTTCGCTGTCGTCCACCAATAGGACCGTGTATCCCATCTATTGCTCCTTTCTCATAGTTCGGTGACCTCGCCGCGGCTGGTGAACCAGGTTCGTCCGGTCGCCACCTCCAAAAAGAGGGTGCGAGGCCGGTTCCCTTCCACGTTCTCGGCGGCGATCAAAACGCCGTTCTTCCAAAACAGTTTGCGCGCGATCACCACGTTGCGCGCCCCGATGTCCAGGCTCTGGACGCTTTCGATCACCCGTGCCCCACCGGCGATCACCACCCGCAGGCGCTCCTTGGTGGCGCCCATGCCGTAGGCCTCCTTGAAGAAGGCGGGGATGCCGGTGTCGCCGAACATGAACGGATTGTCCGCCGCCTTGACAGGATCCAGCGTCCCGGTGGGAAGCATGTAGTGCAGGATTCCTCCCACCATGGCCACCGGATCGTGGATGGCCACCCCCACGCAGGATCCCAAGGCATGCGTAACCAACAAGTCGTTCGCGCTTTTGGTCAGAAAACGTTCCGAAATTCCGATGATCTTCCGCTCGGTCATGGGGCGCCCTTTCGGTAGACCGAGGGCATCACCGAAGTGAACCCATCGGCGATGCCCGCCAAACTTTCGGAACTTCCCACGAACAGGTACCCCCCCGGCGCGAGAAGGCGCCTGGCTTCGTTGACGAATTTCTTGCGGCCATCGGTGTCGAAGTAGATCATGACATTCCGACAGAATATGACATCGAAGGGTCCTTTCATCGCGTAAGGTGCCTCGGCTAGGTTCATGCGGGCGAACGTAAGGGGTTTGCGCAGCATCTCCCCCGCCACAAGCCTCCCACCTTCGCGCACCCACCAGCGGCGTTGCAACGGCTCCGGGACGTTCTTGAACTTTTGGGCCTCGTAGCTGCCCGCCTGGCAGGACTTGAGCACGCGAGTGGAAATATCGGTGGCCAAAATCCGCAGGTCCGTGATGGATGGGCCAGCCTCCTGCAACACCATGGACAACGTGTAGGGCTCTTCGCCGGTGGACGCCGCCGCGCACCACAGCCGGAATTTGTGCACATGCTTCTGCGCGGCTTCCCGGACAAGCTGGGCAAGCAAATCAAAGTGCTTTTCTTCCCGGAAAAAGGACGTGAAATTGGTGGAGATCGCATCCAGCAACTGCACGATTTCTTCGTCCGAGTCCGGCCCACCCAGATACTCCAGGTATTCGTCGTAGGTGGACATTTCCAGATGGCGCAGCCGCTTGGCCAATCGCGCTTGCACCAGGGCCTGCTTGGAGCCACCCAAGGCGATCCCCGCCTTGCGATAGACCAGGGCACGGATCGCTTCGTACTGGTCAGGACGGATTCCGTCGGACTGAATCATATCCAATCCTCTTGACGAAGGTGATGGACCTTCAGAATCGCGACCTGGCCGCTTTTGCCATCGAACAACACCTTGCGTCCTTTGGTTCCTCCCACATCCCGGGAGCTGATTTCTATTTGCCGGGCCGCCAGGACTTTTTCCGCCATCGCGACGTTGTCCGGTCCGCGCGGATCCCCGGGATATTCCTGGGCTCCACCAAACAGTTGGGCTTCCAGCTTGCCTTGCGGAACTTCCGCTCGCACCAAGCGAACGACTTCCGGCACGGCCACATTGCCAAATCGCGCGAAGCAAGAATGCTTGTCCGTGGTTCGCGGCTCCACAAAGTGCGCCATGGCCGCGACCTTCTCCTGGGGAGCCCACAGGCATACCGCTACGCCGGAAGCGAGGATGGCCACCATGCGCGAGCCATCCTCCACCAACGCGATCTCGCCGGGACCCACCAGGGCCCCGTCCAGTTCCGCGCCACCTTTCCGACGTTCAACGGTCATTCAAATATCCTTCATCGCATTGGTTACTGTTCGATCTTCCGAAGCCCCGATCGCCGCCGCCCTTCGATACAATCAGCCGCTCCCTGAGTGGCGCCGAAGGCGCTGTATCGAAGGGCGGCTGATCACTCAGGGAACGGCGGCCAGCCGTCTCAGAATTCCCGCAGCGCGTCGTCGTCCATCGGAATGGATTGTTCCGCGCTGATGGTCTTCATGCCCGGCTTGTGCGCCTTGGCCTTTGGGGGTGCCTGCGTCCTGGCGGCCGATGGCGCACTGTGCGCCAACCGCAAGGTCTGCACAGGTGCCGTGCTGTTGCCGGAGGTTCGAAGCTTGAACTGCGCCACCATTCCAGACAACTCCTCGGCTTGGCTGGAAAGCTCTTCCGAGGCACTGGCGGATTCCTCCGCGTTGGCGGCGTTCTGCTGGGTCACCTTGTCCATCTGGCTGACCGCCTCGCTCACTTCCCTTATGCCTTGGGATTGCTCCTTGGCACTGGAAGCGATCTCCGCGATCAGATCGTTCACCTTTCGAGTGCTGATGGCGATCTTGTCCAGCGATCCCGCCACGTCCACCACGATCTTCACGCCATCATCCGCGTTGCGCACGGATTCGGAAATCATGTCGGCGGTGCTTTTGGCGGCCTGTGCCGAGCGTTGCGCGAGGTTTCGCACTTCTTCCGCCACCACGGCAAAGCCTCGACCGGCCTCGCCCGCACGAGCCGCTTCCACGGCGGCGTTCAAGGCAAGCAGGTTGGTCTGCATGGCGATCTCGTCGATGGTTTTCACAATCTTCGCCGTCTGGTCGGAGCTTTCCTTGATCTTGTTGATCGCCGAACTCATCCGCACCATGGCTTCCGAGCCCTGCTTGGTGTTGGTGTCGGCCTCGCCGGAAAGGTTCTTGGCGGCAAGCGCATTGTCGGCGCTCTGGCGGGTCATGCTGGACATTTCTTCCAGGCTGGCAGACACTTGTTCCAAGGAGCTCGCCTGTTCGTTGGCCCCTTGTGCCAAATTCTGACTCCCTCCCGCGATCTGCTGGCTGGCGTTGGACACCTGGCCTGTGGCATCCGCCACCTGCGAAAGGGCCTTCTCCAAGTTGTCCACCGCCAGGTTCAAGGAATCCTTGATCTTGGCGTGGTCGCCTTGGTAATTGCCCATTACGCGGGCGGTGAGATCGCGTGCGGCCACCTTGTCCAGGACTCCCGCCGCCTCGTTGATGGGTTCCAGCACGGAATCGAGGGTCTTGTTCACGCCCGCCACCAGCTGGTTCCAGCCACCCACGAACAAGTTTGCGTTGGCACGGGTGGAAAGGGAGCCACCCAAGGCGGCCTTCACCAATCCGTCGGTTTCCGTCAACAGATCGCTCATCATCTTCACAACCGCATTGAGGTTGTTCTTGATGAGGTTGTATTGGCCCTTGTACACATCGGTGATGGTTGGAGGAATCACACCCTTGGAGACCTTCTCCACGTAATCGGCGGTCACCATCAGCGGGTTGACGATGTTGGTGATGGTGTCGTTCACACCGCAAACCAGTTGGTTCCAGCCGCCCAAGAACAGGCTCGCGTTAGCACGCTTGTCCAATTCGCCATCCGCAGCGGCCTTGATGACACCGTCGGTCTCCTTCAGAAGGTCGCCCATCATCTTGACCACTGCGTTGAGGTTCCCCTTGATGACGTTGAAGTCGCCGTTGTAGTTGTCGGTGATGGTCGGAGGAATCACACCCTTCGAGATATCATCCACGTATTTGGCGGTCACGTTGAGCGGTCCGATCACCGCGTCCAACGTGTCGTTGACGCCTTGCACGATCTTGCGGAAATCACCCTGGTGTTTGGTGGCGTCGGCGCGCGTGGCGAGCTTGCCTTCCACTGCGGCCATGGCCAGCGTGGAGGCATCGCCGCTCATCAGTTGGATGGCCCGAACCATGCGAGCCATGGCTTCCATGAGCATTCCCGTTTCGTCGGTGCTCTCCACCTTGATCTCCGTGGTGGTGTCGCCCTTGGCGACCTTTTCGGCGATCTCGATGCAATTGCCGATGGGCCTGGTGATGCTGCGCGTGACAAGCCACGCCACCAGGACCGCCAATATGCCTGCCAGAATGATCAATCCGATGATCAACGTGTTGGCCATGCTGGCCATCTTGGCGGCAGCGTCGCCATCCTGGTCTGCCAGTTCGGATTGGAATTTGATCAAATCAGCAATCGCAGCCAAGTACTCGCTTTGCACTTTTCGATAGTCGCCGAAAAGCTCTGCTGCGGCTGCGGAATCTTTCCCAGCCTTGGCAAACCCAATGATCTTTTCCTGTCCATCCCGGATGGCCGGAATCAGCTTGGATGCGGCCTCCAGTTTAGCCTTGCCCTCTTTGGAGGTGATCCCCTCCTCCAAAGACTTGTAGGCCTTGTCGATCTTATGGCGTTCTTCCGCGATTCGATCGAATTCCTTGGCAATGAAAGCCGGATCATCGGAGATTACCCCGTTTCGCAGGATCCGCGCCACGGCGTTCACTCCATTGATCCAGTTGTTGGCCGCTTCCATTTTGGGCATGCGGTCCTTGACCACCAGAATGATGCCATCGTTGATTTTGCCGATCCGGTCCAGGGCGATGCCCCCGACGACGATCATCAATACCACCAGCAACCCGAACCCCAGTCCGAGCCGCAATGCGAGTTTCATGTTCTTGAACATGTTCAGTTCTCCTTTTTGGGAATTTCAGGCGCCTGCGGCCGTTTTAAGTGATGTCAGATCTTGACTGGAAAGGACCTTGTCGATGTCCAGGAGGATCTTGACGCTTTGGCCGATCTTCCCCATTCCCAGGATGAACTCCGTATCGATGGACGTTCCAAAACTTGGCGTGTCCTCGATGCTCGCGGCCGGAATGTCCAGCACCTCGCGCACCTCGTCGATGATGGTGCCCGTCACCACGATCCCGTCGCCGTGGCGGATCTGCACCACCACGATGCACGTCCGTTCGGTGTCGGTGGTGTGGTTCATGCCAAACTTCAATCGCAGATCCACCACCGGGATCACTTTGCCGCGCAGGTTGATCACCCCTCGGACATATTCCGGCGTGCGTGGCACCCTGGTGATAGCCTGGAGCTGGATGATCTCCTGCACCTTCAGGATTTCCAGACCGAATTCCTCGTCGGCGAGCTTGAAGGTGAGGTATTTCCCCGCCCGGCTCGCCCCGGTCTGAGACACTTCCTTGTTCATTGCCTCTGCCATCTGGCCCTCCGTTTCGTGGTTGTGGATGTTTGTTCTTTGCTGAACTTCAACGTTGGGAAACTCGCTGCTAGCGATCGCCGGAAGCGAGCTTGACCACGCCCCCGACGTCCAAGATCAGACTCACAGACCCATCGCTCATGATGGCGCCTCCGGAAACCCCGGGCACATGTCCCATGGCTCCCAAATTCTTGATCACCACTTGCTGCTGTTCCAAGATCCGATCGGCCACCAAGCCCACCTTGTGGCCCACCGAATCTTCCACCACCAGCACCACGCATTGTGTAGGATCCGCGCTCGTGGGCGAATTGAACACGTCCTCCAAACGCAGGAGCCGCACCAACTCGCCGTGGTGATCGATCATTTCACCTTTGGCAACCACCGTATGGAGGTTGCTGGTGTTCAGCAACTGCGTGCTCAGGATGGACAGCGTGGGCACGATGTATTTCTCTTCGCCCACCTGCACCACCATGCCTTGGATGATCGCCAAGGTCAGCGGCAAGCGGATGGAAAAGCAGGTTCCCTTGCCTTTTTCGGAACGGATTTCCACCGTGCCCCGCAAGGCCTCGATGTTGCGCTTGACCACGTCCATGCCCACGCCGCGGCCGGACACATCCGTGACAGATTTTGCCGTAGAAAGCCCCGGGAGGAACACCATCTGGTAGACTTCGGCGTCGGAGTAGTTCTGTTCCGCGCGGGCCTTGCCGGAAGCGATCGCTTTGCGCAGGATCGCGTCGCGGTCCAACCCCTTGCCGTCGTCCTCGATCTCGATGTAGACGCTGCCAGCTTTGTGGAAGGCGCGTAAATGAACGGTGCCGTGCGGGTTCTTGCCGGCCGCCACACGCTCGGCAGGGGTCTCCACGCCGTGGTCCACCGAGTTTCGCACCATGTGGATCAATGGATCGCCGATGTTTTCCACCACGGTCTTGTCCAGCTCGGTGTCTTCGCCTTCCATGGAGAGATCGATCTGTTTCTCCAGTTTGCGCGCAAGATCGCGCACCAATCGCGACATTTTCTGGAAGGTGGAACGGATCCCCACCATCCGCAGGGACATCGACAATTCCTGGATCTGCCGCATCATCAGACTGGCCTGGGCGATCTTCTTTTCCACGGCCAAATCCAGATTGGCCATCAAGCGCGGATCCGCCCACACCATGGATTGGGCGATCACGGCCTCTCCAATGGCATCGATCAGCAAATCCAGCCGTTGCACGGGCACGCGAACACTTTCTTCCACGCCCATCGCCGCTTGCGGCGCTTGGGCGCGTTTGTTTTCCACTTGCTGCCCCAAGGCCTGCCCCACCTTGCGGGCCTCGACGTCTCCTTGGTCCAGGAGAATTTCGCCAAGCGGCCTGGAATCGCCGGCCCGTTGGATCCCCAGAGCGCGCTCCACCGCGGCCGGATCCACGCCTTGGTCCACCAACAATTCGCCCATGCGGCGAGGAGGTTGGTCGTGCAGGATGCCTTCCATGGGAGGGAGCGTATCCGCTTCCCGGAGCCGTTCGATCAGCACCGTCAGGTTCGCCGGAGCCTTGTACGTGCCACCTTCCTGGATTCCTTCCAAGCCATCCACCAACACCCGGAAGGCATCGGTGGTTTCCAGCAGCACATCCACGTGCTGGGGCTGCAACACAATCTTGTGGTTGCGGGCCCGATCCATCAGGCTTTCGGCGGCATGCGCGAGTGCCTGGATCTCCTTGAGTTCCAAGAATCCCGCCAACCCCTTGAGGGTATGGCAGGAACGGAACACCAGGTTCAAGGACTCTTCATCCGTAGGCGCCGTCTCCAGGCGGAGAAGGGATTTTTCGATGTTGCGGATATGATCGCCACCCTCGGCGATGAAATCCACCAGGAAGGTCGTGTCGCCGGTGAAGGTGGATTCGCCTGGCGTGTCCTGTCCCACGCTCGCCTGGCTTTCCGACGACACCGACGCCGCGAAGATCCTCGCGCGCATCTCGTCGCTGACTCTCCGGCCCGACGAAGTGTGGAGAATGCCTGCCTTTTCTTCCAGCAGGTCCTTCACCCGCAACAAGCCTTCCGTCCCGATCTTCCTTGCCGCCAGCGCTGTTTCCACCTCGTGGATCAGAGCCGACCACTCCAACAGATCCAGAACCCCGAACTCCCCCTTGAGGGTGTGGAGGTATCGGTTGACAATTTCTGACCCCTCGGCAACACCCTTTTCGCGTTCCAACACCGCGACTTCGAATCCTTCCAGGTCTTGGCCGAGGCGTTCCACGAAGCGCTTGAGAAGTTCCAGATCCTGGACCAGGTCAGCGCGATCGATGGAGCTCGGTGGTTCCTTCAGGGAATCAGGCATCGAGGGTTCGGGAGGCAGTGGCACAGGCACCTTCGGGGCATCCTGTGTGAGGATCTGCTCCAAGGCTTTCGCCAGTTTTTCAACGCCTTGGACCAGCTTGGGCAACTCCGCAGCCGATTGGGTATCGCCGCGAACCAGCGCGAACACGGAGCTGGAGAGCCTGCGCGCCAACGTTTTCATCGCCGCCGGCGCGGAGCTGATCTGGCATACGTCGTCGAACGCGGAAAGAAGTCCCGCCAAGGCGAGCTCCTCTCCATGAGGGAGTCCCCTTTGCGAGGTTCGCAAATCCGCGAGGACTTTTTCGATCTGTTGGGAGGGTTGGTTCATTTGGGAGATTGGCCTTAGCGCCACTCTCCCACCCTCACGAATGAATTGTCAAGACCCCAGGTTCAATTATCCAGCATGGAGATGGGGGCGAGCTTCTCGCAGGCCTTCTGGAACTTGTCGATCGCCAGATCCTTTTCCGGCAGCGCCTTGATCAAAAGTCTGGCCACCACCTGGGCCAGTACTTGGCAGTCGTAGAGCGCTCTATGCAGCTCGCCTTGCTCCACCTTCAGCTTGATCTCGCCCGATGCACAAAGGCGGTTGGCGATCTCGGAAAGCTTGTGCGATGGGCTTTCGCGCATCACGTTGCGGGAAATCTTGAGCGAATCCAACACCGGCAATCGCGGCACGGCCAAGCCCGCGCGCTTGCAGGCCTCGCGCAGAAACGGCGCATCGAAGGAGTGCCCGTTGTGGGCCACCAACACGCTGGATTGCCCGCAAAAGCGAATGAACTGTGGGATCACTTCGCGGGCGGGCGGTGCGTTTTCCACCATGTCGTCTGTGATGTGGTTGACCCGCGAGGCGGCTTCCGGGATGTGGCGATCCGGCTTCACCAAGCTCTGGAACGTGGCCTTCTCCACGATGTCCATTTTGCCTGCCACCTTCTGGAAGCAGAACTTCACCGCGCCGATTTCGATGATTTCATCGTTTTGGGCGGAAAGACCAGTGGTTTCGAGGTCGAAGGCAACGAGAGTCGTGGGCAAGGCGAACATAGGGAGGCAAAACTAGCCCTTCGCGGCAAACTTGAAGCCAGACAAGCCAGATCAGGGAGTATTTTTCCGCCCCCATGCACCTGGATCCCACTGGACATCCGACCACTCCTCGCGGCTTTGCGGCCGCGCTCCACACCTGCGGCATCAAGGTCTCCGGTTCGCCCGACCTTGCCCTGTTGGTTTCCGACACCGACTGCCGCTGGGAGGCCGTGTTCACCACCAACGCCGTCGCCGCCGCACCGGTGTTGCTGGGCCGCGAGCTTTTGGCCTCCAAGCGCCCGTTGCGCGCCGTGCTGGTGAATTCCGGCAACGCCAACGCCGTCACGGGCGATCAGGGACTTTTGGATTCCCGCGAAACCGCCAAGCTGCTGGAATCCGCCTTGGGTCTGGCCTCAGGGACCGCATTGGTCAGTTCCACCGGCGTGATCGGCGTGCCCCTGCCCATGCAGAAGATTCGCGAAGGCCTTCCCGCCATCGCGCCGTTGCCGGTTGCCGATGGCGGCGCGCTGTTCGCCCGCGGCATCATGACCACCGACACCCGTCCCAAGCATGCCTCGGTTTCCTTTGCCTATGCCGGCGGCGAAATCCGGTTGGGCGGCTGCGCCAAAGGGGCGGGCATGATCCACCCCCGCATGGCCACCATGCTCTCCTACCTCACCACGGATGCCTCGGTCCATCCGGAGGTTTTGCGCGGCGCGTTCCGACGGGCCGTGGATGCCTCCTTCAACCGCATCTCGGTGGACGGCGACACCAGCACCAACGACACCTGCGTGCTGATGGCCAACGGAGCCGCGGGCCTGCCCGATATCCTCCCCGGCACCCCCGAGGCCAAGGATTTCGAACAAGCCCTCAAACTCCTCACCGCGCACCTGGCCCGCGAGATCGTCCGCGACGGCGAAGGGGCCACCACCGTGGTCCGCCTGGACGTGGTGGGCGCCCGCGATGCCGACCAAGCCGAGCGTGTGGCACGGTCGGTGTGCAACAGCCCGCTCGTGAAATGCGCCATCCACGGGCGCGACCCCAACTGGGGACGCATCCTGTGCGCGGCAGGCTATGCCGGCGCCGGGGTGACCCCCCAATCGGTGGATCTGTCCATCCAGGAAGTGACTGTTCTCAAACGCGGGACACCTCTTTCCTTCGATGCTCCCGCGCTCAGCGAATCCATGCGCGGCGAAGAAGTCAAAATCCGTCTGGATCTGGGCCAGGGCCCGGAAGAAACCACCTTCTGGACCTGCGACTTCTCCGCCGAATACGTCTCCATCAACGCCGACTACACGACCTGAGGGCCCAGATGACCATCGCCTGCAAATTCGGAGGAACCTCTCTCGCCGACGCCGCCCAGTTCCGGAAGGTGGCCGAAATCGTCCGCGCCAACCCAAAGCGCCGCGCCGTGGTTGTTTCCGCTCCCGGCAAGCGCCACAAGCAGGACCCCAAGATCACGGATATCCTGTTGTCCATCCACGACATGGTCTCGCGCGAACTTTCGCCTGATCCGTCGTTTGCCCTGCTGCGCGAACGCTTCCTGGAGATCGAGAAGGAACTGGGCGTAGATGCCGGCATGGCCGGATTGCTCAAGTCCTTCCAGATCTCGGTGCTGGCCGGGGCCGACCGCGACTGGATCGCTTCTCGCGGCGAGCATTTTTCCGCCCGCATCATGGCGGCGTTCTTGGGCGGCACCTTCGTGGAGCCGGAAGGCGCCGTGTTCATCAACGCCCTGGGCCTGGTGGACGAGCGCACCTGGACGGAGCTGCCCAAGCGCCTTCCCGCAGACGGGATCTATGTCATGCCCGGATTCTACGGAACCGGCCCGCAAGACAAGGTCAAGACCTTCTCGCGCGGTGGATCGGACATTTCCGGATCCATCCTCGCCCGTGCCGCGGGCGTGGAGCTCTACGAAAACTGGACCGACGTGTCGGGCCTGTTGATGGCCGATCCCCGCATCGTGACCGACGCCTCCCCCATGGAGGTGGTTACCTACCGCGAGCTTCGCGAACTGGCCTATTCCGGAGCCAACGTGTTCCACGAAGAAGCCATCCTGCCCTGCAAGCAAGCCTCCATCCCCATCCGCATCGCCAACACCAACCGTCCCGCGGACCCAGGCACCCTGATCGTGCCGGAAGAGCGCGCGGCGGATCGCCCCATCGCGGGCGTGGCCGGGCGTTCCGGATTTTGTCTGCTCCAGATCGAAAAGATCCTGATGAACAAGGAGCGCGGTTTTGGACGGCGCGTGTTGGGCATCCTGGAAACCAACGGGGTGAGCTACGAACTTTCCCCCTCCGGCATCGATTCCATGTGCGTGGTGATCGACGCCGAAGACTTCGCTCCGGTGGAAGGTGTGGTGTTGGAAGAGATCCGCCGCTCCTGCGAGCCCGATGCCATCGAGGTGGAACGCGATATTGCTTTGATCGCCACCGTGGGCCACGGCATGAGTCACCGCACCGGCGTGGCCTCGCGGCTGTTCGGCGCGCTGGCGGGCGCCAAGGTGAACGTGCGGATCATCGACCAGGGCGCTTCGGAAATCTCGATCATCGTGGGCGTGGCCTCCCCGGATCTTTCCCGCGGCATCCAAGCCATCTACGACGCGTTTGTCAGAAACTGACACAGCCTCCTCGGGAGTGCGTCTGGTCCACCGCGATGATTCGATCGTGGTGGTCCGCAAACCCGAAGGCATGCTGGTGCATCGCGGAATGGGCGCCTCACGCGAAGAAACGTTCCTTCTGCAGGTCGTGCGCGACATGTTCGAGGAACGGATCTATCCCGTCCATCGGCTGGATCGCCCCACATCCGGCTTGGTGGTGTTCGCGCGCAACTCCGACGCCTCGCGCATCTTGCAGGAAAGCTGGAAGGCGGGCTCGGTGCGCAAGACCTACCAAGCCATCGCGCGCGGCTGGATGCCGGAAACTTCAGGAATCCGCGACGAAGCCTTGGATGATCCCGATTCCGGAATCCTCCACGAAGCCCAATCCGCCTGGCGTGAATTGGACCGCTGCGAGGTTCCCTTCCCTCTCCCCCACTCCAAACACCCCACTTCTCGATTTTGCTTGGTGGAACTCGAACCACTGACCGGGCGCTATCACCAACTGCGTCGCCATTTTTCCCGCATGCAGCACCCACTCGCAGGGGACACCACTCACGGCGATCGCCATGTGAACCACTTCCTGCAGGATCGGTTCGGTTGGTGGCGCCTGATGCTCTGGGCGCACCGCCTGGGTTCCCCCATCCCATGACCGGCGAGCCCCTCCGCTTCGACGACGATCCTGCGTTTGGTTTGGCACCTTGGTGGGAGCGACTGAAGGAGGCTTGAGGGAAACTGGACACGGGGGTGGCACAATGATACCCTCCGGTACATGAAGGCAGAACAGGGTTCGAACCGCCTCGAATCCACCCAAAAAACCACGGCACTCTACCGCGCCTGCATGGGTCTGTCCGAAGAAGCCCGTTCCTTGGGAATCCAAAACGAAGGCATGAAGCGCCTGGGCCTCAATGCCCAGATCCTGGCCGCCCAAACCGGCACGGAAGGCAGCGCTTTGGAAGTGATCGTCGCGGAAATCGGGCGATTGTCTCGCGGGATCCGGGAATGCCTGGGTGGCCTTTCCGATGCGTCCAGGATCCTCTCCGATGCATCGATTGGGCTGTTGCACCTCTCCCACCTGGCCAGTTCCCTGGAACAGGGCGCAAAGATCGGCATCGATCCCTCCAGCCTCAAGCTTTACGATGCGCGACTGGAAGAGGTCCGCACCAAACGACATCGCCACTTGGCCGATCTCGGCCTGCGTCTCGACGAAGTCTCTTCGCAGATTTCGGACTTGGCGCGGATCGCCGTGAAGATCCCGCCCGTGGTGACCATGATCCGCATCGTGGTCACCGAAATCCGCCTGCGCTCGGAAGAACTCACGGGCACCATCGACGACCTGAAAACCTTCCATCTCCTCCTCGACACCAAGATCGAGACAATGTCCGGCATCCGCCGCGACGGCTCGCGGCTGATCGAGGAACTTTCCACCCAAGGCACCCGATGAAGATCTCCAAACTCGCCGAAGGTCCCGACCACACCTGGTACGTGCTGGGCCGCGACCCGGATAAGTCAGATTCTGTCATCGACACCAACGAGTACGTGATCTGCGGCAAGGAAGAAGCCTTCCTGCTGGACCCGGGCGGCACCGAGATCTTCCCCCAGGTGGTGTCTACCGTTTCGCGCATCGTGCCCGTGGAGCGCATCCGCCATTTCCTGTGTTCCCACCAGGATCCGGACATCTTTTCCTCCCTGCCCTTGTGGATGGGACTGTGCCCGAAGGCCAAGATCTATCTGTCGTGGATATGGTCTGGGTTCGTGGCCCACTACGGACATGAATACGTGGAACAATTCGTGAAGGTGCCAGACACCGGAATGCGGGTGGTGATGGAGCGCAAGGAATTCCAACTGGTGCCGGCCCACTACCTGCATTCTTCGGGCAATTTCCACCTCTACGATGCGGAACTCAAGATCCTGTTCACGGGCGACGTGGGAGCCGCGCTACTGCCAGACGGCCACACGGATCTGTTCGTGAAGGACTTCGATGCGCACATCCCGTTCATGGAAGGATTCCATCGACGCTGGATGGCCTCCAACAAAGCCCGCGACCATTGGCTGGAACGCGTGCGTCAATTGGACATCCGCTACATGTGCCCCCAACACGGATGCATCCTGGAGGGAGCCCAGGTCACGCGATTCTTCGACTGGTTCGCCTCCCTGGAACTGGGCGGCGCCTTACTCTGAAAGGTCAGTCTCTCAGATCGTGGGCGAGGGACCACTTGGCCACGAGCTCGTCCACTTCGGCAGGCGTCATCACGAAGTTTTCGCGCCCGGCCACATCCATGTGACGGTCCAGATGGGCCACCATCATGCCTGCACACACCGACACATTGAGGCTTTCCGTGAACCCGTGCTGCGGAAGCCGGAACACCAGATCCGCCGCCCCATAGATATGCTGGGAATTGCCTGAAAATTCGGTTCCCAGGTAGATCGCCAAGGGCCCTTCCAGAGGGGACTCGTGGAAGGATTTCTCCGCGCGACTGGAGGCCACCGCGATCCGGAAGCCGCGTCCCCGCAAGTGCTCCAGGCATTCGTGGCGGGATTTCCAGCGCACCACGTCCAGCCATTGGTCGGCGCCCTTCACGATCGCCCCGGAAATGCGGAAAGGCCGCAATTCCTCGATCACATGGACCTCCTGGATTCCAAAACATTCGCAGGTGCGCAACACCGCCGAGATGTTGTGGGGATCGAAAAAGTCTTCCAGAACGAACGTGTACTTGCGTGTGCGAAGCGAAGCGATCTGCTTCATCTTCGCCAGTCGGCCTTCGGTTGGTGGCATAAGCTGGGGAAAGATACCCTGTGAGATCCGGTTTTGTGGTGGATCGCGGAATCCGCTTTGTGGATTGACTCGTGGAGCAGCGCGATGATACCCTGACTCTTGATTCCGTTTCCTTCATCAGCGGAGAGCGCACTCCCATGCCAAAGACCATCCTGGTTGTCGACGATTCTCCGATCTTTCGCCAAGTGATCGCGGCAGCCCTCACGGAAGCCGGGTTCGATGTTTTGGAGGCCGCCAACGGCAGAGACGGACTGATCCTGCTGGATGGCCGCAAAATCCACCTGATCGTGTCCGACCTGAACATGCCGATCCTGGATGGACTCGCGTTCGTGCGATGCGCACGCGGCGTGGAAGGCTACAGCCACACCCCGATCATCATGATGACCACCGTCACCAACGAAGAGAAAAAAGACGAAGCGATGTCGGAAGGAATCCGCGCCTGGGTGAACAAGCCGTTCCAGCCCGCGATCCTTCTGGAGGCCGTTTCCAAGATCGTCCAAGCCTGAGGGGAGCCCCCATTGCGCAATTCCCACCTGTGGCTTTCCATCCACCTGGCCGGATGCTGCGCGCTGCCGTGGGTTGCGGGGCAAGCGCTTCTCGCGCCGGTGGCGATCGCCGTGATCTTGGCGGGATCGGGATGGCTGCTTTGGTGGAAAACGCGGCAAGATGCTCTCCATGCAAGCTCCGCGAACCTGGCGCATCCGGAGCCGACCCCGGCCGAGCCGACGCCCAATGAAGCCGACCCAAAGTCCGAACTCCAGGACTTCCTGGTCCAGGTGGCACCCGTCTGGAGCGCGAACATCGAGCTGGCGCGTTCCCAGACAGAATCTGCCGTCACGGATCTCGCCGAACGCTTTTCCAGGATGCTCTCCGAGATCGGCCAGGCCATGCAGGAGGATTCCGGCGGCACCAACCGCAAACTCCTGGAAGCCCTGAGACGAGCCCAGACCACGCTCCCCCAGGCACTTGCCTCGCTTTCGGAGGCCAGCCGGGAACGGGACGTGTTCCTCCAGGAGATCCGCACCCTGACATCGACCGTGTCGGAGTTGTCACGGCTCTCCGAAGGGGTCTCGAAGATCGCCTCCCAAACCACTTTGCTGGCCCTCAACGCCAGCATCGAAGCCGCACGCGCTGGACAGGCGGGACGAGGTTTCTCCGTGGTGGCCAACGAGGTCAAGGACCTTTCGAAGTTGTCCGCAGGCACCGCCACCGAAATCCGACGCAGAGTCGATTCGATCGGCTCGGAAATCCAACGCATCGTGGAAAATGCAGGCCGGATCACCCAGCAGGAACACGAGGCCATGCGCGTCGCGGAACACTCCGTGAACACCTCCCTGGAGGATTTGGCCGACCAGGCCGGCCATCTGGAAACACGGATCCGCGATCTATCCGTCCTGAACAAAGGCTTGGAAACCACCGTGCGCGTGGTGCTGGTGGACCTGCAGTTCCAGGACCGGACCAGTCAGATTCTGACATCTATCCGCGACGACACCCAGCGGCTTCCCTCGGTCCTGCTCTCCGGAGAAATCCCCGCACCGGGCCCGTGGCTTTCCACCCTCCAAGGAACCTACACCACGCAGGAACAGCATCTCCTGACCGGATCTCCCCAAAGCTCCGCCGCCAGCTCCGGAATCACCTTCTTTTGACGGAAATTCGAGCAACCATGGCAAAGACGATCCTGATCATCGACGATTCCGCCAGCTTCCGCCAGGTCGTGGCCATGGCGCTGAAAGGCGCCGGATACGACGTCGTGGAAGCCAGCGACGGCAAGGACGCGCTGTCCAAACTGGACGGCCGCAAGTTCCACCTGATCATCTCCGACGTGAACATGCCCAACCTGGACGGAATCGGGTTCGTGAAGGCGGCCAAGGAGATTCCCGCCTACAAGTTCACCCCGGTCATCATGCTCACCACGGTTTCCGGAGACGACAAGAAAGCCGAAGGCAAGGCCGCGGGCGTGCGCGCCTGGGTGGTCAAGCCCTTCCAGCCGCCGGTGCTGCTGGATGCCGTTTCCAAGCTCATTCTGGCATAAGGGGGGACGTCATGGAGATCAACGTCACGAAATCGCACGACCACGTGGTGGCGCGCCTGCGAGGCCCCCTGGAGATTTCCAACGTCGGCCTGGCGCGGGAACGCTTCGTCCAGATCCTGGAATCCGGAAAGGACATCACCTTGGATTTCGCCGGCCTCACGGAAATCGACACGGCCGGAATCCAGATGGTTTTGGCCGTCCATGCGGATTCGCTCCGCCAAGGCAAAATTTGTCGGTTTGTCCATCCGGTCCCGGAAGTCATGGAGCCCTTTCGCCTCCTGCGACTGGATGGATTGTTCGACCAATCCATCGCCACCACCTGATCCAAGGCAAGCAGAGACACCATGGACATGGAATCCGCCAAAATCGCCTTCGTCCAGGAAGCCCGCGAGCTTCTGGGCGAAATGGAAAATGCCCTGTTGCGCATGGAATCGGACGGACTCGACGACGAATCCATCCACGCCGTCTTTCGCGCCGCCCACACCATCAAGGGCTCTTCGGGATTGTTCGGCCAGGACGAGATCGTCTCCTTCACCCATGTGCTGGAAACGATCCTGGACGAGATTCGATCGGGAAAGTTCGTGCCGGACAGCTCCACCATCTCCTTGTTCCTGGAATGCGGCGACCACCTGGGATCCCTGGTGGGGAACTTTGAGCAGAATCTGTCGCTGTCTGCCGAACAGGCCCAGGATGGATCCTCGCTCGTCCACAAGCTCCAAGGGGCCAGACGCCACGCCGAACGTTCTCTGGTGGTGCCCACCCCTCCCGAATCGCCGGTGGAGGAAATCACCCGTCCAGTGGACGGAGTGGCCAACGATGCCTGGCACATTTCCCTGCGGCTGGCCACCGATGTGCTGAAGTCCGGAATGGACCCGTTGTCGTTCTTCCGGTACATGGCCACACTGGGCCGGATCGTGCAGATTGACGTCATCGACGATCTTCTCCCACCGCCAGCCAAGATGGATCCGGAAAACCTCTATCTGGGTTTCGAGATCCAATTCATCTCCGAAGCGACCCGCAAGGACATCGAAGGGGTCTTCGAATTCGTCGCGGAAGGATCCACGATCCGCATCCTCCCGCCCCACAGCAAGATCGAAACCTATCTGGAACTGATCCGCTCGCTGCCGGAAAGCCCCAACCGCCTGGGAGAAATCCTGCTCTCCTGCGGAGCCCTGACGGAAGCCGAACTCGCACGCGTTCTGCGGATGCAAGTGAACACGGCAACCGGCAAACCTCCCCTCGGAGAAATGCTCGTCAAGGAACATTTCGTGCCGCCAGTGGTGGTGGCCGCCGCCTTGCAAAAACAGAAAGTGTCCCGCGAAAAAACCATCCAGGAAAGCCGGTCGGTGAAGGTGGACGTGGCGAAGCTCGATCATCTGATCGATCTGGTGGGTGAGCTCGTCATCGCCGCCGCAGGCGCCAAGATCGCGGCTGATCGCGAGAAGTCGGCACCCGTCGAGGAAGCCGTGGGAATGGTGTCCAAGCTCGTGGAAGAAATCCGCGATGCCGCCTTGGGCGTGCGGATGGTGCCCATCGGCGAGGTGTTCCAGCGCTTCCCGCGTCTGGTGCGCGACCTTTCCATGGAGCTGGGAAAGCGGGTGGAGCTGGACATCCAGGGCGCGGAAACCGAACTGGACAAATCCATGGTCGAACGCCTGGCCGAACCCCTGACCCACATGGTCCGCAATTCCCTGGACCACGGCATGGAACTGGAATCCACCCGGCTGGCCGCGGGGAAACCCGCCCAAGGGACGATCCGGTTCAACGCCTACCACGACACGGGAAGCATCGTGATCGAGGTCGCCGACGACGGAGCCGGCATCCATCGCCAACGGGTTCTGGAGCGCGCGATCGAACGGGGAATCGTGCCGCACAACCACAATCTGTCCGATCGGGAAATCTTGAACCTGATTTTCGAGCCCGGATTCAGCACCTCCCAAACCGTGACCAACCTGTCCGGGCGCGGGGTGGGAATGGACGTGGTCAAGCGCAGCATCGAATCGCTCCGCGGCGAAATCGAGATCGAAAGCGAAGAAGGCGTGGGTACGGAAATCCGATTGCGCATGCCGCTGACCTTGGCCATCATCGATGGCTTCATGGTGGCCGTCGAAGACCGATCGTTCGTGGTGCCGCTGGATCTGGTCATCGAATGCGCCGACCTCCCCAGGGAAGTGGCCATCCGGGAACAGGGTCGCGGGATCGCCAACCTCCGAGGAGAACCTCTCCCCTTGGTGCGCCTGCGGGAACTGTTCCACATTCCAGGCCAGGCTCCCGCACGCGAAAACATCGTGGTGGTGGAGTACGGAGGCAAACGCCTCGGATTGGTGGTGGAAGGACTCCTCGGCGAATTTCAAGCCGTCATCAAGCCGCTGTCCAGGCTGTTTTCCAAGGTTCCCGGTGTGGGAGGATCCACCATCCTGGGGACCGGCGAAATCGCGCTCATCCTGGACGTGCCTGCGCTGGTCCAACGCATCGAACGCGTGGAAACGACGCGTTGGGCCCCGACCTCGGCCTCGCTGCCCAGCGCGAGCGAAACCAAGGCACTCTCCCATGCGACCTGATCGCCAGAACCACTTAGGGAGCTTCGAAGGCTTCCCGAGGAGAACCCCATGACGATGTCCACCAAGTCGAACTCCCGCTCCATGATGAACTCCGCCCGCCGGGAACGGACCCCCGAGGCGGAAGCCAAGCAATATCTGACCTTCATGCTGGGCGGCGACACCTACGCCATCGCCATCGGCAAGATCCGCGAGATCGTGGAGTTCCACACCCTCACGCTGATCCCGCTGATGCCCTCCTTCCTGCGCGGCGTGACCAACCTCCGCGGAGCCGTCATCCCGGTGGTGGATCTCCAGTCCAGATTCGGAAACGGCATGACGGAAATCGGACGGCGGACCTGCATCGTGATCGTGGAGGTGGGCACCGGCGAGGAAACCTTCCCGTTGGGCGTGATCGTGAACGCGGTGAACGAAGTGGTCCCGGTGGATCCGTCCAAGATCGAAACCCGCCCGGCCTTCGGAACCAAGATCCGCGCAGATTTTGTCGAGGCCCTTCTGAACCTCGGCGACCGCTTCGTGATCGCCCTGGACGTCCAACAAAGCCTTTCCATCACCGAAATGTCCGAACTGGCCTCCAGGTGGGTGGACCGCGAGTCCTCCCCATGATCCAAGCCACCAGGCCCTTCCGGAACTCCAGACTTCCAAACAGGAATCAAAAACCACAAACAGGGGAATCCCCATGAACTCGTTGGGAAAACTCAAACTGGCGCATCGACTGTTCTTCGCGTTCTTTTCCTGCACGGTGCTGACAGCGATCGTGGGCCTCTACGCCCTGGGTGAAATCCGCAAGATGCACGGACAACTCGAATCCACCTACAAGAACAACCTCACGTCCATCCGAAAGCTCGGCGAGGTCCAGCTGCGGGCCGCCTCGCACAGCCGAGTGTTTTCGCGAGTCCCGGCGCTCAAGGATTCCATCGAACGACGCGACGCCATCAAGCGCGCCGACAAGCACATGGACATCCTGAAATCGGCCTTCGCCGATTACCGCAAAATCGCCACGACCCCCGAAGAGACCCGGATCGGGTCCAAGGTGGACATCGCGCTCCCCCGCTACCTGGAAACCTGCGATTCCATCGCCAGCCAATCCAACGAAGGAAAATTCGAAGCGGCCGCCGCCACCTCCAACGGCAGCATGCGCCTGGCCACCACCGCCATGTCCAACCTCCTCGACACGTTGATCACCATCAACGACAGCGCCGCCGCGAGCACCAACCGACAGGCGCTGGAATCTTCGGAAAAGGCATCGACGACACTTTCTGGCGCCATCGCGGTCGCCATCCTCGTCGCCTTCGGGATGGGGCTCCTGGTCACCCGTTCGATCACCCGCCAGCTCGGCGGGGAACCCAGCGAGGCGGCCGATCTGGTGCGAAGCGTCGCCACCGGAGACCTCTCCATCGAAGTCACCGTGAAGCCCGGCGACCAGTCCAGCCTGCTCCATTCCCTGCGCCAGATGGTGGAACGATTGCGCGACGTGGCCGCCAAGATCCGCAATTCGTCCGATTCGATCGCCTCGGCTTCCGAGCAGATCTCCAGCGCCTCCCAATCCCTTTCCCAAGGCGCCACCGAGCAGGCCGCCAACGTGGAAGAAACCTCCTCGTCCGTGGAAGAGATCTCCTCCACCGTGGCCCAGAACGCCGAAAACGCCAAGATCACCGACGACATCGCCTCCAAGTCCGCCCAGCACGCCCGCGATTCCGGAGCGGCGGTGAAAGGGACCGTGGAAGCCATGCGCCAGATCGCCTCGCGCATCGGCATCATCGACGACATCGCCTACCAGACCAACCTGCTGGCCCTGAACGCCGCCATCGAAGCCGCGCGCGCAGGTGAACACGGCAGAGGGTTCGCGGTGGTGGCCGCCGAGGTTCGCAAACTCGCCGAACGAAGCCAGGTGGCCGCCCAGGAGATCGGCACGGTGGCCAGCAATTCGGTGGCCCTGGCCGAACAAGCCGGACGGCAACTGGACGAATTGGTCCCCTCCATCCGCCGCACGGCAGATCTTGTCCAGGAGATCAGCGCCGCCTCCCGCGAGCAGGCCTCCGGATTGGAGCAGATCAACACCTCGATCAGCCAGTTGTCCCAGACCACGCAAAGCACCGCATCGGCCTCGGAAGAGCTTTCTTCCACCTCCGAGGAAATGAGCGCGCAAGCCATGAAACTCCAGGAAGCCGCACGGTGGTTCCGGGTCGGCGACTCCGTCGAAGACGTCCCCGTCCCCAGTGGCCGCGCTCGAGTCTCCAAACGCGTCCCGACAAAGTTCCAGACATCGCGCCCCGTCTCCAGGGCTCCCTCCCGGGAGCCCGACGAGTCGGACGAATCCTCCTTCACCCGTTTTTGATCCCACCTTCGCCGATCGGACGGTCTCCTCCATGAACTGGTTCAAACGCATCAAGCTCGCCCCCAGGATCCTCCTCGCCCCCATCGGCGTGCTCGTGCTGTTTTCCGCCAGCGTGCTGGTGGTGGTGCGGCACCTGGGAACTGTGACAGAATCCGTCCAACACTACTCCCGGCTGTCCGGGATGGACCACCTGGCCCAATCCAGCAGCGCGGCCACCTACAAAGGGCTGTCGTGGGCCAACGCCGGATTTCCCGCCAAACGAATCGACAGCCTGTTCACCAGCAACCTGACCGACCTGGACAGCCTCCAAAGGCCCTCGCGCAACAATCCACCCAGGGCGATTCGGACCAGAGGGCGGCCGCGAAGAAAGCCGACTCGCTCGTGCAGGAGTATCGCAAGGTGGTCGCGGAGATCCAGGAGATCGCCACCGGCGACATGGGATTCGCCAGCATGTATCTGGGAACGGCAGAAGAACGTTTCCGCGCGCTGGACACCACTGTCGGGCGGCAGATGGAAAGAAATCGCCTGCAAATGACGCGATCGCTCGAAACCACCATCTCGACGAGCCTTTGGAGCCTGGCCATCGGAGTCGCGCTGGGTGTGATCCTTTCCCTCCTGGTGGCCGCGCAGGTGGTCCGACAGATCGGTGGCGAGCCCGCCGAGGCCGTGGAGATCGTGCGCAAGATCGCCTCCGGCGACCTTTCCCAGCAGGTGGATTGCCGCAAGGGCGACACGACCAGCCTCTTGCACCACATGTCCGAAATGGTGTCCATGCTCCGTAGCGTCGCCTCGCGCATCCGCATTTCCGCCGACGCGGTGGCCTCCACTTCCGAGGAAATATCCAGCGCCTCCCAAGCCCTCTCGCAAGGAGCCACCGAACAAGCCGCGAGCGTGGAAGAGACATCGTCGTCCGTGGAGGAAATTTCCGCCACGGTGTCCCAGAACGCGCACAACGCCAAGGTCACCGACGACATCGCCTCGAAATCCGCCCAGCAGGCAAAGGAATCGGGCGAGGCGGTCAAAGGGACCGTGGACGCGATGCGCCAGATCGCCGCGCGTATCGGGATCATCGACGACATCGCCTACCAGACCAACCTCCTGGCCCTCAACGCCGCCATCGAAGCCGCCCGCGCAGGCGAACACGGCAGAGGCTTCGCGGTGGTGGCCGCCGAAGTCCGCCGCCTCGCCGAACGCAGCCAAGTCGCGGCCCAGGAGATCAGCACCGTGGCTTCCGATTCGGTCGCCATGTCCGAACAGGCGGGACGCCTTCTGGACGAGCTGGTTCCTTCCATCCGACGGACGGCAGATCTTGTCCAGGAGATCACCGCCGCCTCGCGGGAACAGTCGACCGGACTGGGGCAGATCAACACCTCCCTCACCCAGCTGGCCCAGACCACCCAAGGGGCGGCCTCCGCATCCGAACAGCTTTCATCCACCGCCGAAGAAATGAGCGCGCAGGCCCAAGGAATGCAGGAGGCCGTGCGGTGGTTCCAGCTTCCCGTGTCGCGGATTCCCGAATCCACCTCCGCTCGCCCGCCGAAGCGCCACCGCGCCTAGGATTCCAACCGGACGCCAAGGGAACCTCCATGCCTCCAGACGCGGTCGAGACTCCAGGGAAATGAACGAAGGTCCGTTCGTTCCCGATTCCCAAACGGGGTGGTCCAGCCGCCTCTCGAAGGCGGAATTCGAACTCTTCCGGAACTTTTTCGTGGAACTGATCGGACTGCATCTTCCCGAAACCAAGCAGATGCTGGTCGCCTCGCGTCTGGGGCGGCGGATCGCCACGCTGGGCCTCAAGGGATTCGGAGAGTACCACCGTCTGCTCACGTCCCCGGAAGGACGCCAGGAGATCCAACACGCGGTCGATCTGATCACCACCAACGAGACCTACTTCTTCCGGGAACCCGACCATTTCGAAATCCTGGAAACCACCATCCTGCCGTCGTTTCCTGTCGGACATTTTTTGAACGTCTGGTGCGGCGCCAGCTCCACGGGCGAGGAGCCGTACAGTCTTGCGATGACTCTCCAGGAATTCAAGGGACATCTCAGCTGGAAGCTCGTGGCCAGCGACGTCAACAGCGAAGTCCTCGAGATCGCCCGCCGAGGAATCTATCCGATCGCCCGCTCCGAAAAAATCCCCACCGACCTCCTCAAGAAATACTGCCGGAAGGGAATCGGCGAATACGACGGCACGTTCCTGATCGAGGCCCAACTGCGCAGCAGGATCGAATTTCGCAAGCTCAATCTCATGGAGATTCCCACCAACCTCGTGGATCTGGACATCGTCTTTTTGCGCAATGTCCTCATCTACTTCGATTCGAGCATCAGACAAGAATTGCTTACCCGCGTGATCGCCAGGATCAAACCGGGGGGCTGGTTGGTGCTCGGCCATTCCGAATCGCTGGTGGGACTCCAACTCCCCCCTCTGCACCAACTGAAGCCTTCCGTCTACCAAAGGCCAAAAGGATCCCACCCATGACGATTTCCGTCCTGATCGTCGATGACTCCGCCGTCGTCCGCCAGGTCTTGAGCGGAATCCTCTCCCAGCAATCAGGGATCGAGGTGATGGCCGTCGCTCCCGACCCGCTCTTCGCCTTGGAAAAGATGAAGTCGCGTTGGCCGGATGTGATCGTGTTGGACGTGGAAATGCCACGCATGGACGGGATCTCCTTTCTGAACCAGATCATGACCACCCGCCCCACGGCCGTGATCATCTGTTCATCTCTCGTCGGGGCGGGCACGGAATCGGCACTGCGCGCCCTCTCCGCAGGAGCCTTCGCGATCGTCGAAAAACCCAAGATCGGAGTGCGCGACTTCTTGAGCGAATCGGCGAGGGAACTGGTTGCCACCATCCGCGCAGCCGCCACCGCGCGCATCGACCGCATCCCGTTGGCCGCTTCCGGTCCTGCCCCCACGGAAATCCAGGTCCGCAAGAAACTGTCCGCAGACGAGATCCTTTCCGCTCCGACCTGGGGACATACGGCGCCGATGACCGAAAAGTTCGTGGCGATCGGTTGTTCCACCGGCGGAACGCAAGCCCTGGAAACCGTCCTGACCGCGCTCCCCCGGACATCGCCAGGAATCGTGATTGTCCAGCACATGCCCGAGCAATTCACCAAGAGCTTCGCGCAACGGCTGGACAAGCACTCGCAAATCGAGGTCAAAGAGGCCCAGACCGGCGACCGCATCCTCCCTGGACGGGCGCTGATCGCCCAAGGCGGCAAGCATCTGCTGGTGGAACGAAGCGGTGCCCAGTACCGCGTGGAGGTCAAGGACGGGCCATTGGTCAGCCGCCACAAGCCCTCGGTGGATGTTCTGTTCCGGTCCGTGGCCAAGGCCGCCGGGCCGAATGCGACAGGATTCATCATGACCGGGATGGGAGACGACGGAGCGAAAGGCCTGTGGGAAATGCACGAAACCGGCGCCACGACATACGCCCAGGACGAGGCCACTTGCGTGGTTTTTGGCATGCCCAAGGAGGCCATCAAGCTGGGCGGGGTGGATCACGTGGTCCCGTTGGCACGCATCCCCGCTCTGATCGAGGCCATCTACAGTCGGGAGCTTCGCCTTTAGACTGTCCTGGTGTGTGTGCTCGTTCCCAGGGTTGCTAAATTTAAAGCCACGTAACTCGATGGCCGGGTCTATTGATCCCCTATCGGTATCGGATTCCTTCGACCGCAGCCAGCACAAGAGGCTGGACCAACCGCATTCATCCCACGAACGGAGCCCGTCTGAGCGCCTTGCACCTCTTGCTCGAGTCCAGACACCTGGCCTACCAGATGATTGTCTACTTCTCGATCTATTCGGCGGCCGGATGGATCATCGAGGTGATCTACCGATCCTCCCGTCAACGGGCCTTTGTCAACGCCGGTTTCCTGCGCGGCCCGTTTCTGCCCATCTACGGAGTCGGCGCCAGTTGTGTCCTTCTCCTCGCGCCATGGCTCAAGGACTTTGGCCCGATCATCGAGTTCATCGCTTTTGGAATCTCCCTCACCGCGGTCGAATACGCCATCGGAACTCTCTGCGAAAAGTCATTTGGTGTGCGCATGTGGGACTACTCGGAAGACCCCCTGAACATCCAAGGTCGGGTGTGCCTTCCGTTTTCCGTGATGTGGGCGCTGTTGGCTGTCCTATTCGTCCATGCGATCCATCCCCATGTCCAAGGGTTCGTGGTGGCAATCCGCCCAGGAGTTCTGGAAATCGCCGCTCCGGTGATGTTGGCCTACTTCACCCTGGACTTCGTCGTTTCGGTCAACATCCTGTACAACCTGGTCGATCAACTCTCCAGGCTCTACCGTCGGCACACAGCCATCAGTCGCTCCGAAACAGGACGAATCGCCCAGTCCTTCCAGCGCCTGTTGACCGCGTTCCCCAATCTCGGCAAGTACCTGGAAGCCGCTTCTGACCTGCGTATCCGCATCGACAACCGACTGTCCGCGTTGCAGCTTCGCTTCCTGACCTTCCTCGAATCCCGCATGCCCCAGGAGGACGAATTCCGTCGCTTCGTGCGAGACATCGCCATCCATCCCGAATTTTCCCGCACCAAACTATTTCGGCACCACGACAGCTCGATTTTCCGACACGCTTTGCGAGTTTCTGTGATCTCCTACCGTATCGGCAAATTCCTGCACCTGGATGCGCGGGCCATGGCACGGGGCGGACTCCTCCACGACTTTTTCCTGTACGATTGGCGAAACCACGACCTCCCTGAACTGGCCCGGGAAAAATTCCACGGCTTCGAGCACCCGTACATCGCACTTCGCAACGCCCAAAAACACTTCACGCTGACGCCCCTGGAAAAAGACATCATCGCCAAGCACATGTGGCCCCTCACCTCCAGACCTCCAAGGCACATGGAATCCATCATGGTTTGCGCGGTGGACAAAGTGGTTGCCACTCGAGAATTTTGGCGCCCCATCCGACAAGAAAGCTCCAAAATCCCGAAAACGAAACCAACGATCGGATCTCAAAAAAATCCCTGAGTTTTCTCAAATCGAAGCGGAGTATCCCGGATGAGAAATTCTCCTCAAATCAATTCAAAACCAAAACGCGGAGAAGGCTCAGAAAGGCCATCAGAAACTAGCAAGTGTTGTTATACTGTCCCCCGAAACAACCGCAAGATGGATCACCAAAACGGAATTAGCTCATCCATCTTGAGCATTCATGCCAAGAAGATCATCGCTACCCCCTTCAAGGCTTCAACCCAGAGTCCAGCTTCTTGGCCCAAAGCAATCAATGCGCCAACGCAGAAACAGGAATTCCCCATAATACGGAAATTTCCGTATTATCGACACCTTGCAAGGGCCAAACCACCAAATTTTTCCGTTGCCAGGCCACATCCATCCCTTCCAAACACTTCAAGTACCCCTACCACCATGACCTTCTCCCCCTTTCCGACATCACCCATAATAAAGAATCGAGTAGGCCGGGGGAATTGCACCCCCAGCCCCTCACGGAACCGTGCGTGACAGTCTCCCGTCACACGGCTCTTCGGAACAGACGTCAGATCGTGAAGCCTCTCGACCAGTGAGGGAACAAGCACGGTTGTCTCCTGCAGATGAGCTGAAGTCGAACGAACGCCGCCCCGAAGGTCGGCAGTGAGAACTTCCGACGCGCCCATTTGATCAGGCACATGTTCAGTCGCCACCATAATCCGATCATCTCCGATGGGCTGTAGAGCGAGTAATACCCCAACCAACCCCGGATCATCGGAGCCAGTCGTTTGGAGACTTCCTCCAACGTCACATTTTGCCATCGGAAGATCCGAAGCTCGCGCAACGTCGCGGATATCCGCTTCTCGCTCTTTGGGCTGATCCCGGGACTGAAAATCCACAGGCCGCCGCCCTTCCTCCCCTCAATCTTGGCCATGTACCGGGGGCGAAATTGAAAGCCCAGAAAGTCAAACGACCGGTCACAGCCCGAATTCGCCGAGGGCGGACGGGTCCCTTTCCAGCAGTAGACAATCTTTGTCTTCTCCTCGCTCAGCTCGAGACCATAGGCCCCGAGCCGTTCCCGAATCCGACCAAGCAAATTCTCCGCTTGCTCACGACTGGATACATGCACCACAATGTCGTCGGCGTACCGCTCGAACTCCACCCCCGGTTCGGTTTCCCAAAGCCAGAGATCAAAGGCTTCATGCAGGTACAGGTTGGCCAGGAGTGGGCTGATCACGCCGCCTTGAGGCGTACCGCGATCGCGTTCCTCCATGCCCCCATCTTCCTTCATCGTCGGCGCTTCCAGCCATCGCTTGCAGTAAAGCAGGATGTGCTTCTTGTCCGTGTACTGCCGAAGGATCGACAGCATCCTCTCATGGTCGATCGTGTCAAAGAACGCCCGGATGTCCAGATCGATCACATACCATTGCCCCCGGCAACGCGCATTGCACTGCCGAAGAGCATCGTGGGCACTGCAGTGCGGACGGTAGCCGTACGAGTCGGGATGGAACATCGGTTCCACCTCCGCTTCCAGCTCCGCGCGGATCGTCTGCTGCGCCACACGGTCCAGAATCGTCGGGATTCCCAGTTTCCGTTCCTTGCCGTCTCCCTTGGGAATCCGCTTCTCGCGCACCGGCGGGGGCATGTAGCTCCCACTGGCCAGGCGGTTCCACAAGGGGTACAGGTATCGGCCCGGATCCGAGGCGATCTCGTCCATGGACAGGCCATCGACGCCGGTGGCTTTGCCGCCACCTCGCACATGTTTCCAGGCTTCCCATACCTGCCGCTTTCCGATCGGCTGGCTCTTCGCTTGCATCAGGTCGGTCATCCTTTCGCCGCCTTTGGCCGACAAAAGTTGTCTCGCCTCCGCTCGCCGCTCCGTGGACCCCTTCGCTCCAGTCCCATTACAGAACCTTCTTCACTACTACGGATCCATCTGCCACCACCTACCCCGTCCCTTCTCTCGGCCTCGTGGGTGCTCCACTTGCGCCTTCCGGTCAAACCGGGATTGGTGGCTTCTCCTGTTCCGTGCCAAAGCCTCCTCGAAGGTCCTGCCGCCTTTATGCCGGATCAGGCGCGAACAGCTCGGCCAGTCATGCATTTATCGCACTTGTCCCCGCGATCTAACAGCAACACGGGTTTTCGGATCTCAACCTTCTTACGACACCTCATCGGCGGTTCACTTTCGTTCAGCTCCTTCAAGGTCACCTGCGACATCTTCTGCCGCTTTTCCCCTCTTCCGTTCAGCACCTGAAGCGTTAGATTCAAGCACCGGAGGGCGGTTTGATGAGTCTCACTGGTCGAGTCCTCATCGGTGGGCCAAACCACCATCTTCAGCACAGCTCGAAAGGCAATTCCTCTATCGCATGTTTCGACCTCACCTTTCTATTCAGGACACACTGTTAGGGAGACGCCTGCGGCGCGGCCAACAATTTTGTGCCGTTGAAATAGCTGCAAACAAATGAACGCAATTTCATTTGTCCGTTTAATATCCTTACCCAGCACAATGAATCATTCACAAAACCTCACTCTACCATCATAAAACAGGGAACGAAATGAATATGAAATCCAACTCCAATTTCCGAATGTTAATATTGAGTTTTTTGTTATCACTAATTACGCTTGGATGTTACGATTCGAGTGTTTCGGCTGGGGAGACAGTTACGTTTTCGCCAAAGCTATTGGGTTTATATGAGGGAACTGCTGTTTATCAAGGAACAGGATATCGACAAAACGATGTGATTCAGTACTATCGATTCAAAAGTGATAGCACATTTTACTGGGTTGAACTGCAACTGTTTCAGCCATTTGCTAATACGTATAAGAAACCAATTGATACCTCTATAAAGTATTTTATGTACTCAGATCTTAAGGGCAACTTCAAGGAATGGCCTGATTCTATCCAATTTTTCAACATGAATGCGAGAGACGCCAAACTTTCATCGGATTATTATGTTGACAATTGGACACCGCTTCGCTCGTATAGTTATGTCATAAAATCTATGTTTCCAGTATTTACGGACACATTGCTTTCGTCAAATATCGGAGGAGGCGGGAGTAATTCCGATGGCGAATATTCATATAGAATGATTTTTCGTCGTATTGGCGATGAGAACACGTCAATACCGATGTTGTATCTTGGGAAATGATGATTTCCCAAGATTATCATAGGCAATGAATTTCTCTACACCTTAATTAACAAGTTGTTTTGATAATATTTGAACCCATATGGAACAAATAACAAGAACTCATGAAATTTAATATAATGAAATTGAACGACTGCCAACTTGACCACAGACGGTCCCTAACGCCGTTCCACCGCTATCGCGGCTTTTCTGCTTTGAATTGCCTGCCCAGCCGTGAAGCGGTGAACAGGCCCGGCACACACTCCGTGGGGATTTTTGATGCAATGACAAATAAAAACAAAAAAAACAACCATCGAGGCAGAAAGTTCTACAAATGATCAATGATGACGAAATAGAAATATATCTTGGCCAGCCGATATCTGCGCTACTGATAGATTTTATCAAAAATGAATTCGATGATTGTGATTTTTGCATCGACAATTCCGATGGCACTGTTCATATGTCAAGCGAATCGCTGTTCGTTTCTTTGGCGGAATCTGAGTTTTCTCTTTCGTCATGCTGGATTAAGGGTAGAACAAAATGGAGTTCAGATGTTGAATTTGCAAGATATTGCTCAAAAAAAATAGGCTGCAAGGTTTTATGCGATCCAGGCTTATCATTCCCAGATATCCCCCCGCATCCAAACCAATTCTTCCGAATTGAGAATGGCATCGAAACATTAATCAATATTGATGACTGGCATTCAAAACGGCAGCAATAGAAACTCGCCTTATCAAAGCATGAAAGGTATCAACAAAGAAAAAATTACCCTGCTCTACAACATAAGGAGCGGGATAAAGGAAATCCTCCGGATGTATGAGTTGCAATGAAAAATAAAACAACCAGCAGATGCAACGAATGTGGAAGCGATTACTTTAAAATCATCTCAGAAATGACTGATTTATGCCCCGAGTGTTCAAGCATTTTATATGGAAAAACAAAATGCGAACACATCTTTAGTCAAGGTCGATGCACCTTGTGCTATTGGGACAACTCCAGGTCAGCGTACATAAACTCGATCCTAAAAGGATTTGAGGGCAAACCATGAAAAATGAGAATTTTGAAAACGGACGCCCAATTTTGCAGCAGCATTAATCTTTGTCTTTGCATTCATGACGCCGTACAAAGGAACAAGATTTGAAAACGTCGTCATTCTTTTTATACAACGGCTCCATCAATTATTTAGCGGAGACTCCAAGCGTTGCCGCAAACGATTTCAATTTCCACTCGTCACAGCTTATGCAGCCACCCGCCAATCCTTTGATCTTATCTACAAATTTTACAAAATGTCGTAGCATTCATATTCTCGTGACACGTCTTATAATTCATAGTCTTCCTTGATGCATCCGAACTGACAGTTTATTCTTTTCCTTTGAAACAGAATAGTACAGATGCCCTTCGCGCTTTTTGTAGCCGACTGCTCGAATGAATCAACAGTGATCTGACCCACCTCTCCTTGTCCACGAATACGCCCTATTCAAAAGACTCACGAGCAATCGGTTTCCTCGATTCGCTTCAACTCCTCAGCAACCCAATGCTCATCGCGAAACCGGTCGTCTGTGGTCATCACCACCACATCATACTCCCCAGTCAGAAAGGAGCTGAATTTCGCATCCCATAGGTTTCTCATCATTCCACCCTCCTCAGGCGACCACCGCAAATCAAATCCCGAGAACTCACCCGTGGGGAAGGACTTTATGGCGACCAGTTCTCCAATACAATCCGAAATATATACGGTCTGATCACCCGAGCAATAAGCCCCTCCCATCGGAAAAATCAAAGAATCATATAAAGCAAGCAGATCATCGTTGGTGACCATCGAACAATCCAAAACCAAGATGTGAATTTGGTTTTTGGATAAATACTCCCGATAATCCTTCAGCCCCTTAAAAACCAGCACCATCTCTCACTCCCACAGGAACAGAAAAGGTCCTTGCTTAAGACCAATATCGCCCAGCTAGCCCTTGCCCCCAAGCACCAGGGCAGCAAAATAAACTTTTTCGCCCCAGCACCACTACTGGGCGCATCCCTGGCTGACATCGCCATAGAGGTACAGTCCGTTTCCGTCGTCCACCATGAATGTCCAATCACAATTGGTGATTCGCCCTCGCCACATTTGGAGATGAGGTGCCCACTCCTTGATCTTGCAGTCATCTGGGAATAAAATTCTAGATACACTCAGGCATTCCTCCGGAACCCTAGGTCGCGCATACCAATGAATCGTTGTGTCAGGTGCGCTGCTGACTAACTGCTCGAACTGATACCGTGCCTCGCCATGTTGCGGTTCAAGTTTCCAGGATTTGATCAGGGAGTCTCGGATGCGCGGGTCTCGTTTCAGTCTGGCCCAAGCGCTGTAATCCCCACCCGGAGAGCTTTGCGAGCACCAGCGAAGCGGCAGCGCCGTATCCAACTGCTCAAAAAAGGCGTTCCCATAAACACCCTGCTGCCGCTGATGACAAAAGCTCAGATTCCACAAGATCACCAGGACCACCAAAAACAAAATCTGGATCACAAACCAGATCCACGGACAGGCGCGATCTCGTGACGTTCGGAAACGGCCTCAACCAACCAGACAGGGAATTGCCTCACGTTGCACATTCTAGGAAGGTATCTCCGTACCTGGAATGCGACAGGCTCATTTTTTCCCCGCCGATCCAACCTGACCAGTTTTCGTCTCCCCTCGCCCGGATCTGTTCCTCAAACCAACTTCAGCCTCTCCTCCGGCGACAGCAGCGAGATCAGGCGCACCGCGAGGTGGTTGTTGACCACCACGACTTCGCCTTTGGCCATGTGGCGGTGGTTGACCACCACGTCCACCGCTTCGCCCGCCAGGCGGTCCAGTTGGATGACCTGGTCGATCTCCAGATTGAGGAGCTCTTCCATGGCCATTTTGCAGCCGCCCAAGTGCAACCGGACGGGAACCCGGATGTCCTGAAGCTGCTCCAGATCCAAGGAGCGGCGCGCCGACTTGCGGTACTGGACTTCCAAAGGCCATTTCCTCCAACGTTAAAGCGAAGACGATGATCGGTTCGAAGCTATTTTACTCTATCGCAATGACAAAGTCAGCCCCTGGAATTCCGGGAAGTCTATCGATCCGCCACTTGCCCGGCTTGCGGGACGTGCCCAAATCGGATCTCGAAGCCATCCTGGACACAGCCCAATCCTTCCGCGAAGCCCTGGACGAGGGCGTCGCGGTCCCCAAAACCCTCACCGGCGTGTCCGTGGTGAACCTGTTTTTCGAAAACAGCACCCGCACCCGGCTCTCCTTTGAAACCGCCCAGAAGCGTTTGGGCGCCTCGCCCATGAACTTCACGTCGTCGGGATCCAGCGCCGCCAAAGGGGAATCCCTGCGCGACACCGCCCGCAACATCGAGTCGCTGGGAGCGGATGTGTTCGTGGTGCGCCACTCCAGCGCGGGTGTTCCGGCTTTCCTCGCTTCCCAGACAAATACTGTCGTGGTCAACGCCGGCGACGGCGCCTGCGAACACCCCACCCAAGGCCTTCTGGACGCGCTGACCATGCGCCAACACCTAGGGTCGCTGGAAGGCAAAAAAGTCGCCATCATCGGCGACATCCGCCATTCCCGGGTGGCACGATCCAACCTTTGGGCACTGTCCACGCTGGGCGCGACCGTACGCGTGTGGGGGCCCGCCACCCTCCTGCCCCGCCATCCGGAGGCTTTCGGGGCCCAGGTGCGGGTCGCCAAGAGCCTGGACGATGCACTGGAGGGCTCGGACGCCGTCATGCTCTTGCGCATCCAGCACGAACGCCAGTCCAGCGGACTGTTGCCTTCGCTTCGCGAATACCGCCACAGCTTCGGATTGGACCGCGATCGACTGCGACTCGCCAAACCAGGCGCCTTGGTGCTGCATCCCGGCCCCATCAACCGCGGTGTGGAGATCGTGTCGGAAATTGCCGACGGTCCGCAATCGGTGATCTTGGAACAAGTGACCAACGGTGTGGCCGTCCGCATGGCGGTCTTGCATCTTCTGGCTGGAAGGAAAACCAATGTCTGAGATCCTTCTTCCCGGATTCTGCGATCTCGGTTGCGCCTTCGGCGAACCCGGCTCGGAACAAGCCGAAACCATCGCCTCCGGCCTCGCCGCCGCGACCCGTGGCGGATTCTCCGTGGTGGCCATGGAGCCATTCACCGAACCGGCCATCGATTCCGACGCCCAGGTGCATCTGGTGCGCCACCGCGCCGCCGGATTGCACTGCGATCTGTTGCCGCTGGCCGCCGCCACTCGCGACAAGGGCACGCTCTCCGAAATGGCCCTCCTGGCCCAGGCCGGTGCCGCGGGGGTTTCCCTGGGAGACACCCTTCCCCGCTCCACCTCGCTGTTGCGGTCGGTGCTGGAATACGCCGCCCAGAACGATCTGACGGTTTTTGTGCATCCGTGCGATCCCGATCTCGCTGCGGAAGGCATCGTGCACGAAGGGCCCGTGGCGGAACGACTGGGTTTGCGCGGGATTCCCTCCCTGGCCGAGGAAATCGGCCTTGGCACACTTTTGCCGCTGGTGCGCCGCACCAAGGCGCGCGTCCACCTCTCGCGGATCTCCAGCGCCGTGGGCGTATCGCTGGTGCGCGAGGCGAAGCTGGAAGGCTTGCCGGTCACGGCAGACGTGTCGTTTCGCCACCTGCTGGCGGACGAGTCGATCCTGGAAGGCTTCCCGGAAGACTGGAAAGTCTTCCCGCCGCTACGCGGGGCCACCGACCGTACCGCCCTGTGGGCCGGATTGCGCGACGGTTCGATCGATGCCATCTGCTCGCTGCACCGTCCGGTGGCGGCGGAAGTCAAGAGCGCGGAATTCGACAAGTCCCCCTATGGCGCCATCGGACTGGAAACCTGCTTCCCTGCGCTCCTGGCGGCTTCCCAGGCGGGAACCATCCAGAAAGTGGATCTCGCCGATTGGGTCAAGTGGCTGTCCACCGCCCCCCGCAAGGTGCTGGGGCTGGATGCCTGCGACGCCCAGCACGAAGGCACCTGGTGGGATCTAGCTCACAAGTGGACTCCCTCGGAAGCGACACTTGCCAGTAGGTCTTCCAATTGTCCCGAGATGGGCGTGGAGCTTCTGGGCAAGGCCTTGCGCCTGCGCCGCCGGGGAACAGACCTGGAATTGCCCGCCTTGGAGCAGGCCTGAGGGGCGAAGCTCACTCCCTTTTCACCACCTCCGCCCGCAGGCTTTCGTTGTCCCAGGCGCGATCCACCAGGTGGCGCGGGTCGGCGTCCTCGCGCACCAACGTGGAGGCCTCGTCGATGCGCGCACGCAACAGGCGCAGCCAGTCCTCCGATGCTCGATCCACCTTCGCCAGTTCGCGCATGGAAGCGTCGTTGTGCCGAACAAACAGTTCCACCGCACGTAGCGCCCGCGTCGATCGCCACCCAAGCCGCTCCAAAGCCAGTCGGGAGGCTTCCATGGCCGCCCCGAAGGTTTCCCGGATCGGCTCCACTGCCTCCATGGCCAAGGCCTGGTAAGCACCTTGATGGTCATGCACACGCAATAGAACCGGAAGGGTCGGGCGCAGTTGCCGTGCGGTCTTCACGATGTCCAGGCCATCGTCCTGGTCGTCCACCATCACCACCAGCAAACATGCCTTGGCGAGTCCTGCCGCTTGCAGCAACTCCTCCCGACGGGCATCGCCAAAATGGGGTTCCAATCCCAGGCGCCTCATGTGCGCGACCTGATTGGGGTCCAAGTCCAATACGGTGACCGCGATTCCTTGGGCCTTGAGCACCCTGCCTACCATGGAGCCCATCCGCCCGAACCCGGCCAACAGCACCGGAGATTCGCTGGGCGCAATGGGCTCTGATTCAGCGCCCGCCAGGTCGTCCGTCGAGTTTGCCAATTTCCGTCGTTGGAAGGCGGCCCACACCACCAGCGCCAGCGGGGTGAGCGGCATCGAGACCGCCACGGCGCCCCCGAGAATTTCCGCGAGATCCCCCGGAAGGATTCCCGAGCCTTTCGACATCGCCAAAAGCACGAAGGCGAACTCCCCCACCTGCGCCAATCCCAGCGCCAAGGGAAGCCGATCGGGCGCGTGCATGCGGGCGGTCCGGGCCAACAACCAGAGCGCTCCGGTCTTGAGCGCGAACACTCCCAGGGCCAGGGAAATGACAAGAATTGGCTTGGACACGATCAAGGGGAGATTCAGCCCCGCACCGACCGTCGCGAAGAAGAACCCCAGGAAAAGGCCCCGGAAGGGCTCCAGGTCCGCTTCGATCTCGTGGCGGTATTCGGAATCCGCCAGCAGCACCCCGCCCAAAAACGCACCCAACGCGGCGGACAATCCCACCGATCCCGCCACCAGGGCGATCCCGGAAACCAGCAGCAATCCCATGGCGGTGAGCGCCTCGCGCTGGCGGGAGAGCGCCAACCAACGGAACACATGCTTGGCTGCCCATTGCGTGGCCACCAGGACCAGGGCCAAGACCACGATCGCCGCCGGCGTGCGAGCGAATCCCGGAAGGAATCCGAGGGCTCCGGCATCGTGGAAATCGGAGACGGTTTTTGTCGCCAACAGTGGCAGCAGCGCCAGAAGCGGAATCACCGCGATGTCTTGGAACAGCAGGATCGCCAACGCTCCGTGGCCGGTCGGGCCACTGCCCAGCCCACGATCCCGCAACGCGGGCAAGGCCAAGGCAGTGGACGACATTGCCATCGCCGCCCCCACGGCAAGGCTCGCCTGCCAGGACAGCCCCGCGAACCAGCCCACCAGCGCGACCAAGAGCGCGGTTCCGACCACCTGGGCTCCGCCCAAGGCGACCAATGGCCCGCGCAGGCGCCACAGCTCCCGAGGCCGCAGCTCCAATCCCACCAGAAACAGCATGATCACCACGCCGAACTCCGCCGCGTGGGAAAGCGAGGCGGGATCGGACATCACTCCCACAATGTGCGGACCCGCGAGGATACCTGCCACCAAGTAGGCCATGGCGGATCCGATTCCCAATCGGGTCGCCAACGGCACCAGAGCCACGGTGGCCAGCAGAAGGAAAACGATCGCGACCAAGGTCATCAGGCGGCCTCGATCGCTTCAAGGATGTTTTCGCAAACACGGAGGCGAGCCAGATCCAACGTGTTGTCGTGCAGGCCTTGCAACAGGCGCACGTAGGCGGCGGCGGAGGGTTGGGCATCCTGCTTCTGCCGGACCGCCAAAGCGCCATGCAAGGCGAACACGCCCAGCCAATCCATGCCACACAATCGTGCCAAGCCTTCGTGGGGAAGCAGGTATTCCTTGATGGGATGTCGGTTTCTGCCTTCCGCCTGGTAGGCCTCGCGTGCTCCACCCGCGGAGGTCGCCACCACCAGGCGCTTGCCACGCAAGGCGGTTCCCGCCTGGCCATACGCCCAGCCATGTTCAAAGACCTGATCGATCCACTCCTTGAGAATGCCCGGGCAGGCATACCAGTAGAGCGGAAATTGCAGCACCACGGTACGAGCAGCTTCCAAGGCTGCTTGTTCTGCTTTCACATCGACCACCCCACCGGGATAGAGCTGGCACAGGTCGCGCACCTCCACGAACGGCAGAGCCTGCACCTCAGGCAACCAGGTTCGGTGGACCCGGGATTTCTCGAAAGCGGGGTGGGCAAAAACGACCAACGTATCCGGCATCTGGGTGGTGTCCATGGAGACTCAATGTACGCCACATCCGTCTTCACGGCGATGGACGTCAGATCTTGTCGAACCTCATCCAGCTGACGGGCGAGACCTGGATCTCGAAAGCTTCGGCTCCATCCAGCCAACGGAAGGGAAACGGATCCTCCATGGCCGTCATTTCCCCTTTGGCGAGAGGGACCAACGGGGCGCACGCGCGACCCCGGTAGGTTGCATCCATTCCCCATCCCCGGTCCAGACGAACCTGCAGGACCGCACTACCGGAAATGGCTTTGAGCAAGGCCCTTCCGGAATCCCGTTCTTCCACGCAGCCGTTCTCGCGCACATAGACCGCCGCGCTGTCCGGCCCGAACGTGAAGGTCTGGTACACTCCCTTCACCCCGACAGCGGAACGGAAACTCCCGGACAAGGGATACTCTTGGTCGGAGGTGCATGTGGTCCGGCAATACGGTTCCTCATCCCGACCGCCATCGCAGGAAGCCAGGACTCCCACCACCCCCAGGGCGATCGCCCATGCCTGGATTGCCCTCATGTCGACTCCCCCACCATCACCACCGCTCAGACGGGGAATTCACGCGAGCAGGGCGAAACCGGATGGCGCCGTAAAAGTATCCAAATCTCCCCTTCCCCCACAAAAAGAGTTTCGGATCTCCTGTTCTGTTGTTTGTTGATTTTTGGCTAACTTTCCACGTTACCCTATGTCCAAATACTTCGAAATCCGCTGGCATGGCCGCGGCGGCCAAGGTGCCGTCACGGGTGCAAAATCCCTGGCCGAGTGCGTCCAAGGCACCGGACGCAATGTCGTCGCATTCCCCGAATACGGGCCCGAGCGGCGCGGTGCGCCCGTGAAGGCGTTCAACCGCTTTTCCGATCAGGTGATCCGGATCCACACCCCGGTCACCACACCGGACGTGGTGATCGTGGTCGACGCGAGCCTGCTCCAACTTCCCGCCATCCGGGAAGGGGTCATGGAACACACCATCTTCTTGGTGAACATCGAGAAGACCTCCGACCAGGTCCGGGAGATCCTCGGGCTGGAAAACCGCGTGGTGACGGTGGCTGCCAACGAAATTTCCCACAAATTGTTTCGCCGGGAAATCCCAAACTCCACCATGCTGGGGGCCTTCGCCAAGATCGCTCCGCACATCATCGGACTGGAGCAACTCAAGAAGGAAGCCGACCACGTCTTCTCGGAACTTCTGGGCCCTGACCTTGTGGAAAAGAACCTGACCGCCATCCAGCAGGGGCACGACCTCTGCCACGTGGGCTGAGGAACCGATCATGTCAACACTCAAGACCTGGCAGGAGCTGCCCCATGGCGGCGTGATCCTGGAAGCCGGCAGCGCGGCCAAGTATGAGACCGGCTCCTGGCGCACCTGGAAGCCCATCACCCATCGCGAACACTGCATCCACTGCCTGGCCTGCTGGGAATACTGCCCGGAAGACGCCATCGTGCTGGAAGACGGACAGGATCCGTCAGGTGGAACGCGCAAGTTCGTGAAGGAAGTGAACTACTTCCACTGCAAGGGCTGCGGCCTTTGCGTGCGCGAATGCCCAGTGAACAAGGAGGGCAAGGTCCAAGCCCTCGGATTCGTGCGGGACGAGGTCTGACATGTCCAATTTGACCGCCGGGAAACCCAAGATCGTTCCCATCACCGGTGCAGGAGCCTGCGCGCAGGCCATGCGCCAGATCAACCCCGACGTGGTGGCGGCCTTCCCTATCACGCCGTCCACCCAGATCGTGGAAGACTTCTCCGCCTTCGTGGCCAACGGCCAGGTGGATACGGAATTTGTCACGGTGGAGTCCGAACACTCCGCCATGAGCGCCTGCATCGGGGCCTCGGCCGCCGGTGGACGTGTGATGACCGCCACCAGCTCCGCCGGCATGGCCTACATGTGGGAGCTTTTGTACGTGGCCGCCTCCATGCGCCAACCCGTGCTGATGAGCCTGGTCAACCGCGCGCTGACCGGTCCCATCAACATCCACTGCGACCATTCGGATTCGATGGGCGCCCGCGACGCCGGATGGATCCAGCTCTACAGCGAAACCAACCAAGAAGCCTACGACAACCTCGTGATGGCCGCGCGCATCGCCGAACACCCGGACGTGCGATTGCCCCTGATGGTCTGCCAGGACGGGTTCATCATTTCCCACTCCATCCAGACCATGCAGCTGGAAGACGACAAGGCCGTGAAGGCCTTCGTGGGTCCCCACCTGCCCTACCACTCCATCCTGGACACGGCAAAACCTGTCACCTGGGGCGCGCTGGACCTGCAGGACTATTACATCGAACACAAGCGCGGCCAGGAACAAGGCATGCGCAACGCCTTGCGGGTGATCCAGGAAGTTTCGGACGATTTCGCCAAAACTTTCGGGCGCCAGTACAACCTCTTCGAAGACTACCGACTGGACGATGCCGAGATCGTGCTGGTGGCCATCAATTCGGTGGCCGGCGAGATCAAGGAGGTGATCGACGAATTGCGCACCAAGGGTGAGAAGGTGGGACTGCTCAAGATCCGCTCCTTCCGCCCGTTCCCGTACGAACAGATCGGGCAGGCCCTGTCCAACGCCAAGATCATCACTGTGTTGGATCGTTCCGCAAGCTTTGGCGCCCACGGGCCGTTGTTCACGGAAATCAGCACCGCCGTGTACAACTACGCATCCAACAGGCCTCTGTTGATGGGCCACACCTTCGGGTTGGGTGGACGCGAACTGACCTTGCGCCATATTGAACACGTGATCTCGGAAAGCCGCATCTGCCTGGACAAAGGCGAAGTGGGCAACCGTCAAGGGATGTGGCTCAACGTCCGCGGAGACAAGTCATGATCGAGACCACTCCGGCTTTGGCCGAACTCTCTCCCGAAACCAAGCTCATGTGCGAGCGTCCCGGAACCTTTTCCGGCGGACACCGCATGTGCGCGGGCTGCCCCACGGGGCTCTTCACCAAGATGCTCACGCGGGTGAGCGACGAATACGAGATCGTGGCCGGAAACGCCACGGGCTGCCTGGAAGTGGCCAGCTCCATCTTCCCGTATTCCAGCTGGCAGATCCCCTGGATCCACACGGCGTTTGAAAACGCCAGCGCCATGATGAGCGGCGTGGAAGCCTGCTACCGCTCCTTGGTGCGCCAGGGCAAGATGCGCAAGAAGCTCAAGTTCGTGGTGATGGGCGGCGACGGCGGCACGTACGACATCGGCCTCCAATCGCTGTCCGGCGCCATGGAGCGCGGACACGACCTCACCTACATCTGCTACGACAACGGCGCGTACATGAACACGGGCGTACAGCGGTCTTCCGCCACTCCGCTGGGCGCGGCCACCACGACAACTCCTGTCGGGAGCGAAAGCTCGGGCCGCAAGGGCAACCGCAAGGATCTGACCAAGATCATGCTGGCCCACAACCTAGGCTACGTGGCCCAGGCTTCCATCCACGACATCCACGACCTGTTCCGCAAGATGAAGAAGGCCATCGACCACGATGGTCCTTCGTTCATCA
This sequence comes from Fibrobacterota bacterium, assembly GCA_016699655.1. Classification (GTDB taxonomy): domain Bacteria; phylum Fibrobacterota; class Fibrobacteria; order UBA5070; family UBA5070; genus UBA5070. The sequence continues at coordinate 4,130,610 of CP064986.1, read as the reverse complement.
ATCTGCTGAGCCCGTGCATCCCTGGTTGGAAGATCGACGCCGACATGGCCGTGGAAAGCGCCCGCGAGGGTGTGGAGTGCAATTTCTGGCCGCTGTTTGAGGTGGAAAACGGCAAGTTCACCATCAACTACCGCCCCACCGCCAAAAAGCCCGTCACCGACTGGGTGTTCAGCCAGGGCCGTTTCAAGCACCTGAAAAAACACCCCGAAGTGATCGCGGCCTTCCAAGCGGAAGTGGACAAGCAATGGGCCTGGCTGGAAATGGAAGAGGCGCGGACCAAATAACCGCCAACCCCCAACGGTCCCAAAAATCGTAGAGACGCCCCGGCGGGGCGTCTCTTTCGTTTTTGGGACCGTTCGTATTTGGGACCGCGCTCCATTATGGGGCCGGTTCGCGCCCGGGCCTTTTGCGGGATCTAGGTTGAAATCAATCCTCGACGCAACGGACCCCCTCGCCCATTCTCTTGGCGGTACTGGTGCGGAGGAAATAGCTCCCGGTTCCTCCCGAAACCAGACCGTGCTGGCAAGCGAAGTCCGCGGAGCACTCCGAGGAGCTCCAGTACCTGACGAAGACGGACCCACTCCCATCGCGCAGGCCGTAGAAATAGCCCATGTCCGCTCGAGTCCCCGTCGGGATGCCGCGAAAGCCCACTTCATCCGTACCGGCCCCCGAAGCAGGCCAGCCAGAGGTGGATTTGAGCTTGGCGCCTGCGGTGGAAGCGCCTCCGATGCGAGCCGCGAGCGTATCCCATTGTGGATCACGCGGAAGGTGCCAACCACTCGGACAGATCCCCTGATGGGGATTTCCCACTTGGGTGCTGCAGGCCTTGGCGTTGCACGAATCCGCGAGCTTCATGGCCGCCGCCCAGGAATACAATCTGCCGTAACGGGCGCAGGAGTCGGCGCTGTTGGCGAAGCACCAGGAACTGTCCACCTTGTGGTTCAGGTTCTCGGCCATCCACCTCTGAGTTCCGATCTTGACGGTGCGGTACACCTGGCCGTCGCGAGAATCGACCAATCTTCCGTATTGGATCGAGCCGTTCCAAGGAACGCTCGAGCCGACCGTGCCTGTCGATGTGTCGATCGATTGCCGCCCCAGGTCGCCGGACTGGAGCGAGGGAACCCCCACCCGGGCGCGAACCTCGCCGTTCCAGGAAAACAATAGCGTGTCGACGGACGTGGCCGTCGAACGGGCGGCAGCCTTCGAAGCTCCCTCGCCCACCTGGGGCGCGGCAAATCGCCTACCCACCGCGTCTGCGCCATCGTAGAGAAGACGGAAACGGCTTCCATCCAGCACAAGGAGTCCGTGGACCGCCGCCGCCTTCGCCGCGCGGTGGACGACAATTCCTGTCGAGGTGGCAGGAATGCTCCATAGGCCGGTGGAATCGGTGCTCGTGGCGTTTCCCTCCCCCACCAGCATCACCCGGACTCCGGGAAGGCTTTTGCCCGACGCGTCGGTTACCGTCCCGGACAATCGGATTTCAGCAGCAACAGACGGAACGCCGGACAGGGCACAGGCCACCAGACACAGGGAAGATCGGAGAGGAAATCGCATCGGGACTTTGGTCCTTTTCGAGGAATTCATCGAAGCTAGATCGGGTGCGACCGGCTCAGACGAGAAACGATGAACGGCAATAATAGATACGCCAATCCACCGTGATTCCGGATTGCCCCTATGGTGAATCCGACCATCCGTGAAGCGTAGGCCAAAGACGTTGGGTGATCGCGAACGCCACGACAATCGTGTACGTGATTTTGTACACTATAGAGGCACAATAGGGAGGTTTCCATGGCCATCCATGCGCAGGATGTGGTTTCGTTGTCGCAGGCGCGAGCGCACTTGTCAGAGCTGGCCGACCAAGTGAACGCCGGTGCGGAAAAGATCCTCACCAAGAACGGCGAGAGCTACGTCGCCTTGGTGGATGCCAAGCGGCTGGATTATTTCCATGCACTGGAGCGCGAGCGCATCCATCTGCTGGTGTTGGACGACGCATCCAAAGGATTGGACGACGTGGAGGCGGGTCGCACACGGGATGCCCGCAAGGCGCTGGCTTCCTTCCGCAAGCCCAAGCCATTGCGTTGATCGCCCGCAAAATCAAGGTCACGGCCGGTTTCGAGGAGAATCTGGAAACGATCCGGCAATTTTTGACCGAGAACGTCGCCCTTCCTGCATTCGATGCGTTGCTGGACCGATTGGAGGACGAGGTCATTCCCAACCTGGAATCCTTCCCGGAAATGGGACGGTCCCTGCTGGATCGCAAGGCGGAATCGGTCGAATCGTTGCGCATGCAGAAGCGATTGGCAAAACGGGTCGGGTCCCGCAAGATCCGGGAATACCTAGTGGACGATTATCTGGTCCTCTACCTGGACGACGGGAAGATCGTCTTCCTTTTGTCCATCAGGCACCACAGGCAATTGTCGTACGATTTTCCGGGGATGTGGGGCTGATACCCCCAATGCGCCAGGGACCGTCACCCTTCGACAGGCTCAGGGCACCGCCCACCAGGGCGCCGCCACCACCGCGTGTACCCGGCGTTGCCCCCGTTGTAGGGACAACCCTTGGGTTGTCCCTACAACGGGGGGGACAACGGGGCATATCACGCGCGGCGGTGGCGGCGTGCGTCGGTTTTCCCCGGTTTCGGACAAACCACGATGGTTCGCCGTTACCGTAGAGACGCCCCGCCGGGGCGTCTCTACGAATATTCCGGATCGTTGTTTTCGGGGTGGATGGGGAAAATCGGCGCATAGGGCCCGCCCCGGCCCCTGCCGGGGGGCGCCCCCCCCTCATTTGTTTCAATCATTTTCCCGTCGGCTTGATGCAGATCCAACGGGGAATTAACTTTGCCAGCCTTTCCGACCAACCACCCTCATCGAGGATCTTCCATGCGTCCGTTGGACAATGTCCGCAACTTCGGCATCTCGGCCCACATCGACTCGGGCAAGACGACTCTCACCGAGCGCATCTTGTTCTACACGGGCCGTATCCACCAGATCCACGAGGTGCGCGGCAAGGACGGCGTCGGCGCCACCATGGACTCCATGGAACTGGAACGCGAACGCGGCATCACCATCCAGTCGGCAGCCACCTACTGCGCCTGGAACGAATGCAACTACAACATCATCGACACTCCCGGACACGTCGACTTCACCATCGAAGTGGAACGTTCGCTGCGCGTGCTCGACGGCGCCATCCTGGTGCTCTGCGGCGTGGCCGGTGTGCAGTCCCAGTCCATCACGGTGGACCGCCAGATGCGCCGCTACGGCGTGCCCCGCGTGGCCTTCGTGAACAAGTGCGACCGCTCGGGCGCCGATCCGTTCCGCGTGGCCGGCCAGCTCAAGGACAAGCTGAACCTGAACGCCGTCATGATCCAGATCCCGCTGGGACTGGAAGACAAGATCCAGGGCGTGATCGACCTGGTCACCATGAAGGCCTACTACAACGAAGGCGACTCGGGCGAAACCGTGGTCGAGCGCGACATTCCCGCCGATCATCCCGCCACCAACCACCTCATCTACCCGAACATCCTGGAAGAAGCCAAGGTGTATCGCGAAAAGATGCTGGACGGATTGTCTCCCTTCGACGAAGAGCTCGACGAGCTGCGCCTGATGGAGCAGGAGATCCCGGTTGACAAAATCCGCGCCGCCATCCGCAAGGGTGTCATCAAGCTCGAGCTCGTGCCCGTGCTGTGCGGATCCGCCTACAAGAACCGCGGCGTCCAGAAGTTGTTGGACGGCGTGAACCTCTACCTGCCCAACCCCTACGACGTGCAGAACTACGCGTTGGACTTGGACAAGGGCGAAGAGAAGATCGAGATGTTCACCGACGACACCAAGCCGCTGGTCGCCTACGCGTTCAAGCTGCAGGAGTCGAAGTACGGCCAGCTCACCTACGTCCGCGTGTACCAGGGCAAGCTCACCAAGGGCCTGACCATCTACAACCAGACCACCAAGAAGAAGGTCAACGTCGGACGCCTGGTGCGCATGCACTCGGAAAAGATGGAAGAAATCACCGAGTCCTCCTCGGGTGACATCGTGGCGCTCTACGGCATCGATTGCTCGTCGGGCACCACCTTCACCGACGGCAAGGTGAACGTGAACATGACCTCCATGTTCGTTCCGGAAGCCGTGATCTCGCTGAAGATCGAAGCCAAGAATCGCGACCACTTGGTCAACATGTCCAAGGCGATCAACCGCTTCACCAAGGAAGACCCCACCTTCCGCTGCCACGTGGACGAAGAATCCGGCGAAACCATCATCGCGGGCATGGGTGAACTCCACCTGGACGTGTACGTGGAACGCATGCGTCGCGAATACGGCGTGGAAGTGTCCACCGGCAAGCCCCAGGTGGCCTACCGCGAAGCGATCACCCAGAAGGCCGAATTCTCCTACACCCACAAGAAGCAGACCGGTGGTTCGGGCCAGTTCGCGAAGGTCGGCGGCTGGATCGAGCCCATCTCTCCCGAAGAAGCCAAGGATTACGAGTTCGTCGACGACATCGTCGGCGGCGTGATCCCCAAGGAATTCGTCGGCTCTTGCGACAAGGGCTTCCAGTCCTGCTTGGGCGGCGGCGGCCTCATCGGCTTCCCCATCGTGCGCATCCGCGTGGGCATCAACGACGGCGCGACCCACCAGGTCGACTCGTCCGACAACGCCTTCCAGATCGCCGCTCGTATGGCCTTCCGCGAGACCTACCCCAAGGCCAAGCCGCAGATCCTGGAACCCATCATGAAGGTCCAGATCGACACTCCCACGGAGTTCCAGGGCACCATCATGGGCAACCTGAACGGCCGTCGCGGTGTGATCTTGGGCACCACCGAAGAATTCGCCTACACCCGCATCGACGTGGAAGTTCCTCTGTCGGAAATGTTCGGCTACGCCACCGAACTGCGCTCCATGAGCCAGGGCAAGGCCGAGTTCACGATGGAATTCGCCAAATACGAAGCTGTTCCGAAGTCCGTGGGCGAAGAGCTCCAGAAGAAGTACGGCGGCGCCAAGCGCTTGGGCGGCGACGACTAAGCTTCGACGGAATCTGTCGAAGATCGAGGGCCGCATCCGAAAGGATGGCGGCCCTTTTTGTTATCGAACCTGGATCCCGCGTCTGAAGAGCCCAAATCTGAACGCAGAGGATCCAAAAAAAGTGTGGATTTGTGATTGTCACGATCTTGTCACAACGGATAAATCATTCCATTTTTTAGTCCCTATGAAGAAAACACTCCCTTTCCTTGCCCTCCTCGCCACCTTCATTTTCGCTTCCGCTCGCCCCGCTGAAGCCAGAGGTGGAATCCCCATTTTCTGGTCTTCGGGCTCCGAGAAGATCGTCAAGGCTGCCGATTTCCCTGATACCGGCATGTTCAAGGGCGACGACGGAGAGCTCCTGGATCCCGGCTACAAGTTCAAGCAGGTCCAGCTGTTCTGGATTCCGCTGTGGAACTACGGCGGCGAATGGTGCGGCTACGTAGGCAAGGACGACACCTACATGGAAATTTCCAAGACCAGGCTGGACTCCATCGCCAAGTCGGTGAATCTGACCCTTCCCGAGTCCCCCAGCCTGGGATTCTGGAACGCCTTCGGCGGCAAGCTGCTCCTCGGTCTCGTGGTCGTTGGCGGTGCGGGCTGGTTCTTCTTGAAGTCCGACACCTGATTCCTGTCTGATCGATCCACCTGCGCAATTCACAGGTGGGAGTTTTGCCCACGCATCGGTGATGCGTGGGTTTTTTACATACCGAGCCTGGCATCGAATGGTTCCGGTGGCTTGGGCCATTCCTTCATCTCATCCTGTCGGCCCATGAAACATTACTCCGCGTTTCTCACCCTCCTCCTCCTCGTCCTCTTCTCGGCTGCACGCCCTGTACTGGCTCGCGGATTTGCCCTCCCTGATTTCGTGACCCTCGATGCGGAATCGATCCTCAAGGTGGCGGATTTTCCAGACACCGGGGATTTCAAGTTCGAGGATGGCGACCTATTGGACCCAGGCTACAAATACAAGCAGGTCCGCCTATTTTGGATTCCGCTTTGGAATTACGACGGACAATGGTGTGTCTATCTGGGGAACAACCACACCTACATGGAAAAATCCAAAGCCGAATTGGATTCCCTCGCCGCATCCATCAACGTCAAACTCCCCCAAACGGCGAATCTTGGGTTTTGGAATGTCTACGGAGGAAAGCTGATCGTGCTGCTCCTCCTGTTGGGATCACTCGCGATCCTCCTTCCAAAGGCTTCCTTCGAAAAGGAACGGCGCTCGACATCCGCGTGACGGAAAACGAGGAAGTTGCCCCCTCGCCGTTCAGCGAGGAATGGGCTTTTTGGCTTGGGAGCTATCCGCGAGGGTATCAGCGGTGATGGCCTGGAGCACATCGGAGAAATCCCCTTCGATGGATCCCTTGAACCCGGAGACCCGGTAGAAATACAGTGTCCGGGAAGTCAGACCCGTATCGGAGTGGACCACGGTTCCGCGGACCTTGGCGATGGAATTCCACGGACCGGAGCTGGCCGTGGATCGAAAGACCTCGTAGCTGTCGCAAGTCGGACAGAGAGACCATCTGAGGTTCACGCGATCGGATCCCACGGAGGCAGCCAAGACAGGCGTGGTGGTGGAATCCGCTGGAGTGGAAACCAACGAGGAGGCCCCTCCGAAAGAGAAGCCGGCAGCAAGCAGGAGAATGCGAAAGGTGGGGTGCATCGAGAACTCCAGGGGCGAAGACGGTGCGGTAGGGTCTTCGAAGAAGGGCAACTGGATCCAATGTACAAATCTCATGGCCACACCGATACCCGATGGCTTCCGATCGCCCGGACTTCCGCTAGGGAGCCGACCGGCTGGTCAGTTCCGCCTTGATGGTGCCCAGCGCGATCTTGGACTCCATGCGCAGCGGCACATGCAAGGAATCGTCGGTCATCCAGATCGTGAGGGTTCCTTTGGAGGCGAACAGCGCATCGCCATGGATTTTCGGAACCACCACCAAAACAGGGGCCTTCCCCGATTCCACATCGATGGTGTCGCGGCGAAGGCATTGCACCTCCACCGAGGCGAACCGCTTGCGATTGTCCACCATGGACAGAAATTGCGAAGTGCCCGGAACCAAGGAGGCCAACCGCACCTTCACCAGCGCGGAGAGAAGATCGTATTCGCCGCCCTCCAAGGTCAGCGTGGTGTCGGGCTTGGAGACCCCTTTGATCTGGCCGGAAACGACAGCCCGGTCCTTCGAGCGCTGGAAGTTGATCCGGATCTCGGCGGAGTAATTGCCTTCCTTCTGGGACTTGCGAAACTGGACGGGCAATCCAGTGGACACATGCACGAACGACTGGATGGTATCCAAGACGGGGTACATCGACTGGATGGTCTGGTTGGCACGGGCCGTGGTCCGCACCACCACCAACGCCGGATTGGTGGTGGGCAAGCACTCGATGGACGCTCGCCCGACCACCATGCCCGCCCAGGACACATCGTAGTGGAGCTTCTCGCCCTGGAGGGGATGGACAGCGAAGGCCGCGCCGGCCAAAAGACACAACGCGACGAACAGCCTGCGAAGCCCAGAGCTCAAGTTGCGCCTCGCGAGGCCAAAGCGGCCAGCCCGCGGGAGGCGATGTCCTTGCGGTACTGCATGCCCTCGAACGAGATCGCATCCACGCCGCGATAGGCGTTTTCCACCGCCTGCGCGAGAGATTCGCCGGAACCGACCACTCCCAGGACACGCCCACCGGAGGTGACCACGCGATCCTGATCGTCGATCGAGGTTCCTGCATGGAGGACCTGCACGTTTTCCAGAAGTGCGGCCTCTTCCAGCCCCGCGACCACACGCCCTTTGCGCACGGTGCCAGGGTAGCCTTCCGCGGCCAGGACCACGATGCTGGACCAACGGCGCGGCGCGGTGACGTGGACATCGCCCAATCGGCGAGCCAACGCGGCCTGGCAAAGGTCCACCAGATCGGCCTCGAGGATCGGCAAAACACATTGGGTTTCCGGATCACCCAAGCGGCAATTGAACTCCACGACTTTCGGGCCTGCTTTGGTCAGCATGACACCAACATACAGGATTCCGTGGTACGGACAACCTTCGACTTCCATCGCCTTGAGCGTGGGCTCGACGATGTTTTGGCAAATGGCTGCCAAAACGGCGGGTGTGGCGATGGGCGCAGGCGAATAAGCCCCCATTCCACCGGTGTTGGGTCCCTGATCGCCATCGCGCAGGCGCTTGTGGTCCTGGGCAGACGGGAGCAGAATGTAGCGGGAGCCATCGCAGAGGGCGAACACGGAAAGTTCTTCCCCGTGCATGAATTCCTCCACCACGACTTCGTCGCCGGCTTGCCCGAAAACCTTGTCGTCGCCCAGCATCTGACGGGCGGCGGCCAGGGCCTCCTCGCGGGTCATGCAGACCACGGCCCCTTTGCCCGCGGCAAGCCCCGAGGCTTTCACCACCACCGGGATCGGGCACTCGCACAGATGGGCGAGCAATGGCTCAAGCTCCGTGAAGGTAAGGAAGGCCGCCGTGGGAATGCCGTGGCGGGCCATCAGGTCTTTGGAGAATGCCTTGGAGGATTCCAATCTGGCGGCAGCCTGGGAAGGGCCCACCGCTGGGATGGAAGCCTCCTGCAAGCGGTCCACCAACCCCAAGGCCAGCGGGATTTCAGGCCCAACAAAGACCCAATCGAACTTTTGTTCCTGGGCCAACGTCACGAGACCGTCGATGTCGTCGACAGCAACGCCGTGGCAGGGAACCATCCGCGCGATGCCGGGATTGCCCGGCGCGGCGTGGACCTCGGGAGCATGGACACTCTCGAGCAATTTGCGAACGATGGCGTGTTCACGCCCTCCGGAACCGACAACCAGGATCTTCATGGTCCGCTCAAGGTAGAATCCCAGAAGCCCAGTCAAGATCCAGTCGGGCCCCCCAACCGGATTCTCCAGGACCCCACCCCCCCCGACCGGTCAACTCCAGGGTGCCCAGCCACTTCGCTTGGGGGCGTGCGCGGAGCCCAGCGGAAAATCGCTGGTGGAACTTTCCGGAAATGAGTCGATCGTCCCTCAGGATGCCTGCCCCGGCGGAAAGACTCCACGGACCGCGTACCCAGGCTTCCAGGCGCGACAGAATGACAATGTTGTTGTCGTCGAAGGCGTCCCGAAGGACTCCGCCCACCAAGGGGGCATATTGTCCCTGGAGTTTTTCCAAATCCTGGACGCCGTTCACCGAGTCCAGAAGCGAAACCATTCCAGAGGTATCGGTCAGCATGATCGCTTGACGGATCCAACCGAACACTTCGCATTCCACCGACAGGGGAACCCAGCCACGGGGGACCGACCGTCCTCCCAGACGCGTCATGATTCCGCCCGTCAGGAGCTTCCGATCCGGAACACGCAACCCCAAACCCACATCGCCGCCCAGCGACGCACCTTGAGAACGCAAGGAAGCGGGCAACAGGTCCGCCCCGAGGGTCAGGAAGGGGAAATCCGCACCCCATTGGGAACGTGTGAAGAAATGGGCAGGATGGGGAGAAAAAAAACCGGCTCGGCCTCTGCCGAAGTCGTACTGCACGATCCAGGGATTCACCTCGTCGGCCCATCTCGTCTCCAGTCTCCAACCGGTTGGCGAACGGCCGTGGGCTTGGAAGGCCACCCAGCGCTCGGCGGATTGCCCAAGAGTATCCTTGGCCACCAAGCGAGCAGCCCAAATTCCGGAGGTTTTCGGAGCCACCAGCAACTCCGAGCCGGTCCACTGCATCGGAGCATCGGAGGGGAATTCGACGCCCAGTTCGAGGGGCCCACCCTGTGGATCGCTCACGACGGGCCGATAGGATCGCACACTTCCTTCCGGGACATCGGAACCCCCGACATCACCGGCAAAGCGCGGAACCTCGTAGGGTCGCACAACCCGCGTATGCTGGATGCTGCGGGAGCGCTCGCCCTCTCGGAACCAAAAGGTGATCCGCGCCGTTCCCATCCGGGCCGAACGGAAAACCAATCGCTTGCCGTTCCAGTCGAGGTCCAGATTGCCCGTGACGGAATCCAAGCGAATCCCCTGTCGCTTCCACTCTCCCATCAAGGCGCCGGGCTCCCACGTGTACCACTTGCCCTGCAAGAGAGTATCGAAGGGAAGATCCACCCGCAGACCTTCCGTGGCCAGAACATGCTCGCGTTCGCGAACCGGCAGCGTCCAACCGCGACGGACCTGACCCCCGACAGGATCGGTGACCACCATGGTCACGGAAAAGTCCTTGCCACACTGGCGGGCGGGCTCCGGCCAGACGACCTCTCCACGCGCGGAATCCCACGACATCCCGGAAGGAGTCTGCTCCAGGCGCACCTGCAGTCGCGAGAGATGCCAATCCGGGCTGGAAATCCAAGGCCGGAAGATCCAAGGCTCGTGGCAGGATGCTTCCTGTGGATCTCCTTCCAATTTCGGAGGCGAACGGACGAACACCGAGGGATTCCAGGCCAGCGTGTCCGAGCCCCGAGCCCCCGAGACCACCAACCGAACCCGCGACGGCCCCGGCGAGGTGGGAGTCCCGCGGATGGTGCGAAGCTCGGCGTCCCATTGCAAGCCTTCCGGAAGGGCGCCGACCATCGAGTACTGGAAGCTCGCGGCGCTGCCACCGGAATCATCCACCGCCCAACCCTGCCACGTCAATTCCTGTCCAATCCAGACGGTATCCGACGGTGCCGGGGAAACCCATCGCGGCTTGCCCGGCAGCGCGACGGCATCCTTCGGTTTTTCCCGCTCGATCGCCACCGCCCGGATCTTGTCCAGGAACCCAGCCGGAGCGGTGATCACCAACCGCCCGCCTTCGGTGCTCAGAAACAGGCGCTGTCCGTCGGGGACCCCGCCCATCGACTGCTCCATGCTCTTGAGCAACGAGGCGCCGAACTCGTAGAGCTTGCGTTCCTTGGCGTTGCCCACCGCCTTGGCCCGCGCCGTCCACGCCGATGGCGTGGCCCCTGCCTGGACCTTCGCCAACGGCGATTGGCGGAGATTGCGCAAGGCCCCTTCGCTCGAGAGGGTCTGCCATACGTCCGCATCCACCAGGAAGGCCTTGTCGGCGAAGCGGAGGATGTCCCCCTGCTGCAATCCTCCGGAAGGGTTCCCCAGCAGAAAATAAGGACGCCCCGTGGCATGGAACCGGGCCTGGAGCTTGGCGACCACCGCATCGTCGGAAAGCGTGGCCACCGAGAACATTCCCATCGTGGCGGGATTCCATTGCGCCGCGACCGCGCAGGCCAGGGCCAGGACAAGGCCGATCCAGGCGCGCATCCTCAAGGAGACACCCGCGAGATCCACTGCCGGTACCCGGCCATGGCTCCGTCCATCACGCCCTTGTCGCCGTAGTCGACGGAATCCGACCAGGTGAACCACTGCTTTTCGTCCGGGCTCCAGCCGATCTGTCCGTACTGGCAGCTGGGTGTCTCGGAACGGGACTGGGCGTGCAGGCGCACGTACCGGCCGAGCTTCTTGGCATGGACCACCACCACCACCGAGCTGTCCGGCATGGCCGCCTCGATCCAAGCGGAATCCTCCGCGGTGGTGACGGAAACCGTCATGCGCGCCTTGGACAGACCGAACGCCGTTCCGTAGGGGTTGACCTCCGGGACGCCGATGGCGCGGGCGGCGGTCTTGTCCCAGATGCCGTCCTTCTTGGCTTCCACCGTCTTGGCCTTTTCCAGGTTCACCATGGGAACCAAAAACACCACGCGCAGCACCAAGAGGACGGTGAGGATGGTCAGGACCGATTCGAAGGTCACCGCCTCCCCCAGTTCCACGCGCGGCTTCCTGCCGAACATGCTCACGACCGCCCCGCTCCCGGGGGCAGCGCGGCTTCGCGCTTGGTGGCCAGGAAACGTCGGTAGTCCAGTTCCCAAGCCGCGATCTCGTCGATGCGCACAGCCAGTGCCTGTTGGGATTTGGTCAGGCCTTCGATCAGCCTGTGCGAGCCGTGGATGGATTCCACCAAGGCGGCCAACTGGAGATCCAAGGCTTTCTGCGCCTGCACGATCCTCTGGGCCACGGCCTCCTGGTCAATTCCTGTCACATTCGCGTCGTGTTGCGCGCGAGCGCCCTGGATGGCGGGCCGGAGGACCCCGATGTTCCAATCGGCCAGGTGGGTGTCCACCTGCTCGAAATCCCGGAAGAAGCTTTCCATCACCTGCACGGACAACGCCTCCAGGGCCAGGGAGAGCGCCGTGGCCACCAGGGTCGCCTGGATCGCGTAGGCGTCCTCGTCGATGGCCTGGGCGATATCGGTGATGAACCTCATCTCGCCGCCGGAATCCGACAACCCCAGGATCGCACGCTTCATCGGAGGGAAGGTGAGGAGGAGTCCGACGAGGGTCCCCAGGAACCCGAGCTTCATCACGGTGCGATTCACCAGGGCGTGCAGACCCAGCCGGCGATGCTCCACCAACCCGCGCCGACCGATGCTGTTGCGCAACAGTTCCAGCCCCACCTCGACTTCGTGGGACAGGCCCATGTCCAGCCAGGCCAGCACCAGGTCGCGGCAATCGCTGGGCGGGAGCGCCTCCAGATTGGAGGACAATTTCCGGGGGTCGATCCGTTCGCCGGTCGATTTCAACGCCTTGAGAACGTCTCTGGTGCGGGCGGCTTCCCGGATCAGGCTCACCAGCTGGACCAGCAGCACGATCTGGCCGATGGTGAAGAGCGCGAACAAGGCGACCAGCACCGGGTTGTGCAGAAACCGCGGATCGAAGTACCGGATGGCGAGAAACGCGGCCAGAGGCAACAGGAATGGCAAGGCGATGGCGAGCATCGCACGGATCCGCAAACGTTCGAGGATCTTGATGCCGCTTTGGAGGGATTGGTCGGCTCGGTGGGTCATGGCGAAATGGATCCCGGTTGGGAAAAGGGGAATGGATCGGGAAAGGACAATGTGGTCTGCAAGGAAGCCGAGAATTGGCGGAAACTACGCCATTCCAAACGGGCGCTCACGGGGCACCAGGCGATGGGACGTTTGCGGATGCGGGGCAAGGGCAGGGCAAAGTCGGGGAAACCCAGCTCGACCCACGAAGCCAATCGCTCCACCGTCCAGATCGCGCCCGCGCCCCACGAGACACCGTTTGTTTGGGATCCGCGCAACCCCAGGGTTTGCAAGGAACCGTTCCACAGTCCGGGACAGCGACTCCAGGAGTAGTGCAGGTAACCGGCATGGGCGACCACACGGGTCTCCCACGAGCCTTCGAAGGCGGAGTCGGCGCTGGTGCGCCAGAAATCCCCTCTCCTGCGGGCGACCAGATCGTCGCTCAGGCGAGGCTGGAGCCAGGATTCCGCCCCTACGGGCAGAGTCCGGGTGCGCCCTTCCAGGCATACACCGGGCCCGCAAGCGGAAATTGTCCAATCCATCACCGGGACCACGATCGAATCGCCCAGAGGAACCGCGATGGGCGGCGTGCTGAGCAGGCGTTCGATCCGGGCCCCGGCGCCGACGGAGACCCAATTCCTCCACCCCACCCGCATGTCGGCATCGACGGTATTCATCACGATGGGATTGCTGCCGGTCGCAACCGCGGAGAGTGCGCCCGCAGAAATGCGGATCCCGGTGGGTGGTGCGCTCCAACGCCGCAACCGGGAGGACCAACCCGAATCGTCCATCCGCGGCAACGTCGACTGCGAGGAGCTTTCCAGTCGAGGATCCCATGCGATGCGGGCGACCTCGGTGCCTTGCCGAAGGATCACCGCGGAATCGCCGGGAAGCGGCCCCAGGACCTGCCAATCGTCGACCGGAGCTGGCGAAACGGATACCCCCGCGCGAACCAATGCCGTCCGGGCGGTGGCGGAATCGATGGAACGGATCGGCATCGTGGAGGGAAGAGCGGAGAACAACGCGAGCAGGGGAAAAATCATTCCAGGTCCATCTCCCTGCGAAACCACTGGACAGTGCGTTCCAAACCGTCCGCGAACGAAATGCCCGCAGACCAACCGAGCAAGGCCACCGCACGGGTCATGTCCGGGCACCGACGATGCGGGTCATCCACCGGCAAGGGCTCGAACACGATCCGGGAGACAGAATCCGTCAACGCCAACACCGCGCGGGCGATCTCGAGGATGGTGGATTCCACCGGATTCCCCAGATTGACGGGCAAATGGGCGTCCGCCCCTTCCACTTCCATGAGAGCGAGCAAGCCGTCCACAAGGTCGTCCACGTAACAGAAGCTGCGGGTTTGCGCGCCGTCGCCGTGCAAGGTGAGATCCTCGCCGCGCAGAGCCTGGACGATGAAATTCGAGACCACCCGCCCATCGGACGGATGCATGCGGGGGCCGTAGGTGTTGAAGATGCGGGCGATGCGGATGTCCACCGCGTTTTGGCGGTGATAATCCATGAACAGGGTTTCCGCGACGCGTTTGCCTTCGTCGTAGCAGCTGCGCGGCCCGATCGGATTGACGTGCCCCCAATAGGATTCGGCCTGCGGATGCCGCTCGGGGTCGCCGTAGACTTCCGAAGTGCTCGCCTGCAGGATGCGCGCCTTGACGCGCTTTGCCAGACCCAGCATGTTGATCGCGCCCATCACGCTGGTCTTCACGGTCTTCACCGCGTTGTATTGGTAATGAACCGGCGAGGCGGGACAGGCAAGATTGTAGATGCGGTCCACTTCCAGCAAAATGGGCTCGACCACATCGTGACGCACGAGCTCGAAGCGCCGATTGCCGATCAGATGTTCCACGTTCTTGCGGCGGCCCGTGAAGAAGTTGTCCAGGCAGATGACCTCGTCTCCCCGATCCAGAAGCCGCTCGCAAAGGTGCGAACCCAGGAAGCCGGAACCGCCGGTGACCAAGACGCGGTGCATGGTCTCAGGCCTTCCCTGACAGTGTGGGGCGTGTGCGCAAGAACCACTCGAGACCTTCCAGCGTGAGATCCGGATGATATCCATCCACCACCTTGGTCAGCCCACGCAGCACCTGAGACCAGCCTCCCGTGGCCAGCACGCGCGCGTTCGGCAAGCACTCCTCCTTGCGGATGCGCGCAACCAGGTACTCCATCATGCCCACATGGCCCAACAGCAATCCCGAATGCAGGGCTTGCTCGGTGGTGCGGCCCGTGGCGAGATCCGGCACTTCGATGGCCACTTGCGGCAGGCGGGCGGTGCGACCGACCAAGGCGAGCATGCCGGTCTCGATGCCCGGAGCGATCACGCCCCCCAGATAGCGGCCTTCGCGCACCACATCGAAGGTGGTGGCGGTGCCCAGATCGATCACGATCGCCTCGCGCAATCCCAATCGTTCCACACCCAGCACGTTGGCCAGGCGGTCCGGCCCGATCTGGGCGGGATTGAGGTACTCCAAGGGAAAACCGCAGTTGGTGCCGTTGAGGCTGCGCACTTCGCCATCGGGCAGGATGCGCTCCAGAGCCTTGCGCCAAGATCTGTCCAGCGAGGGGACCACCGTGGCGATGGCGGCCTGGCGAAGCCCGCCCACCGGAGGGTCCGCCAGATCCAACAGGCCACGAACGCGCATCTCGATTTCATCGGATGTCGCGTTGGGGCGCGTGGTGAGACGCCACTTGCGGAGGATTTTTCCGTCGAGGAACAGTCCGAGGACGGTATGGGTATTACCGATGTCGACAACAAGCACCGGACAAAGTTAATGACAACACCCCACTCCATCCCGTGCTTTTCTCATGCACAGGTCCTAGATTTGGGATCCCTACCGGCAGGAGCCCCTCTTTTGAACCCTTCCACGGACGATCGAATCACCTCCTTCCTCGCATGGCGGCGAAGGCGCGCGCTGGAGGCCGGACTTATCCGACCAGAACAGCTGCTGGACGAATGGGTGTTCCGTCGCATCCTGATCAGCGCCCCCAAGGACATCTACTCCCTGGAAAACCTCCGGCTTCTGACCGCTCCGCTGTTCCACCAGTATGGCGACGATCTATTGGCGCTCTGCCAGGGACGCCCGGTGGAAGACGAGCGCCCACGCTCGTCCCGGCGGGAAGAACCCGAGGAACGCCCCAAGGTCCACGGCAGTCGTCCGATCGAACACCGACCACGCCGGACGGAAACCGTCTACTCCAGGGCCACCGTGCGGGCCGACAGCCCGCCCGTGTCGCTTGCTTCCGGAAACGCCGACCGCAAGCTCATCACGGATTTCGCCCCGGCCCCGGAACACGCCGATTGGGAGCGCAAGCCCTTCGAGTTCGGCTGCTCCACGCTGGCGTTCAAATTCTGGGAAACCGAATTTCTGGAAACCTGGGGCGCGTTGCTCGAGTCGATCGCCTCCGGTGACACCGTCGCCGCGTCCGAGGACGAACGCGCGCTGGCCAGCATCGTCGATCGATCGCGCAAGGCAGCGAAGGAATGGGAGCAGGCCTGGGTGAAGCTCATCCTGCGCCGCGCCTACGACGCCACCCGCTAGACGAGGAGATCAAGCATGTTCGAATCGGTTCAGATCAATCCTTGGGGATGCATCGCCGCTGGTGTTTCCGCCTTCGCTCTGGGAGGGCTGTGGTTCTCCCCCATGCTGTTTTCCAAGACCTGGGCCGATAGCGTCCGTGCCTCGGGATTGAGCCTGGGAAAGCCCCAAATCGCCATGCCGATCAGCCTGCTGGGATCCATCGCGGCGAGTTTCCTGCTCGCTGTTTTGTTCTCACTCTCCGGCTTCGATTCCACCGGACGCGGATTTCTGGGCTCACTGGTCCTTGCGGCCATCGTCTCCATGTACTCGTTGGCGGATTCCGCCTTTTCAAGCTCTATCACGGGTCGTTGGTGGTGGATCCAGTGGTCGCACCGTTTTCTGGCAGTTCTCCTGATGGGAACCATCATCGGCGCCTCGGCCCCGGAGAAGATCACCGTCGAAAACGCCTTGGAGAAGGCGACTCAAGCCCTCGAGAAAAACATCGAGGGCCTGGGCAAGTAATTTAACCTAGATCCGCAATAGGGCATGGACGCATCGCATCCCTCTCTATCACGGGACCTAGGTTAGCTCAACCCACCAGGGTCTGCCAGGCGACCCCGGCCAACACCAGAAAGCTCAGGGCCACGTTGGCGCGAAAGAATCCGCCTTGCATGGCCAGATCGTCGTCTTGGCGCCCAAAATGGACCCAAGCCAGGATGGCTCCGATCGCCACGGTGATCCCCCACCAGACAATGCCCCAATGCGCGTGCACTCCCAGACCGACCACGCCTGCCAACGTCAGCAGGTGCAGCGCGGCGGCCAATCGCAGCGCGCCTTTGCGGCCGAGCAGGACAGGCACCGACCGCAAGCCATGCGTTCGATCGTACTGCTCGTCCTGGGTGGCGTAGACGATATCGAACCCGAACAACCAGGTCAGCAGGATTCCGCCCAACCAGACAGGAACTGATCGAAATTCCCCGGATGCCGCGATGCCCGCGGCGATGGGCGAAATGCCGATGGCCGCCCCCAGCCACGCATGGCACAGCCAGGTGAAGCGCTTGGCCAGGCTGTATCCCAACACCAGCGCCAGGGCCACCGGCGAAAGCGCGAAGCACAACGGATTGAGAAACCACGCGCCGCCAACGAACACGATCGCGTTCAGGGCGACGAACCAACCCGCCGCCCGAGGGGAAATCCGGCCAGCAGGGATGTCCCGCATCCGGGTACGTGGGTTTTCCGCGTCGAACTTTCGGTCGATCAGCCGATTGAACGCCATGGCGGCATTGCGGGCCGTGACCATGCACACCAATACGCCGGCCAACGTGCGCCAACTGGGCCCGGTGGCGCTCGCCGCGATCCAACCGGCCAGGGCGAAGGGCAACGCGAAGAACGTGTGGGAAAAACGCACCAGCGAAAACCATTTGGCCAACGGGTTCAAGCCTTATCCTTCCAGCGGGGGGCGAGGTCCATGGGCAGGCCGAGCTGGTCGAAGACCCGATCCAGAAGCCCATCCACCAATTCTTCCAGGGATGACGGTTTTTGGTAGAAACCGGGACTGGCCGGCAGGATCACGGCACCGGCATCCGACAGTTCCAGGAGATTGCGCAGATGGATGCGCGACAGGGGGGATTCCCGCACCACCAGGACCAGTTTACGTCTCTCCTTCAGGCACACGTCGGCGGCGCGCAGGAGAAGGGAATCGGAAGTGCCAGCACTGAGCCTCCCCACCGTGCCGGCCGAGCACGGGATCACAACCATGCCATCATGGCGGAACGATCCCGAGGATGGCGCCGCGAACAGGTCCGCAGGCCGGTGGCGCACCAAGCGCGCGGGATGTTCCGACGAGGGCTCCCAGGTCTTGGGCAAGGGGTGGCCTTCGAAGGCGCAGACCTGTTCGGCCGTGTCGGAGGCCACCAGATGGACGTCCATGTCCAGACGTCGCAGGTGAGACAGGAATCGTCCAGCGTAGATGGAGCCGGAGGCACCGGTGACCCCCACCACCAATCGTCTGGGTGCATCCGTCAGACGAAGTCCCTCCGGGAAAACCAGATCGAGGAAATGGTGAGCAGGAACACCGTCCAGCCGAGCCCGTGCAAGGTGCTCCACAGCAGATAGTTCTCGGGAAGTGGTATGCCGTGCACGATGGCCGCACGGATGTTGAAGACTTCCAGATCAGGCAGGATGAGCCGTGCCGTCTTGGCTGCGTACTCCATCACCGGACTCACCGGTGTGGCACCCGGGATTTTTTCCGAAGCCTTCTTCATGGTTTCCAAGTACTGCAGGATGCCGCCGGACAGGTGGCTGGCCAGAAACACCCCAAAGGTCAGCAGCGCGCTGGCCACGGGCGTGGAAAACGAGCTGAACACCAGCGCCACGGCGGTGATCACGGCCATTTCCCAAAACGTTTCATACGAGGCCAGCAGCAATCGCGCGTTGACAGGACTGCCGGAAAAATGGAGCACCAGAAACAGCGCGATGGTCATCACCGCGATGTTGATGACCAGCACCAGCAGCAGTCCCAGGTACTTGCCCACCAAAAATTGCCATCGGTGGATGGGCTTGGACAAGAGCGTGAGGATGGTCTTGCGCTGGATCTCCTTTTGGATCAGGCCGATCCCGATGAAGATCGCGATGGCCAGGCCTCCGAGGGACATCACGCCCAAGGAGAAATTGGCGACCACCTTCTCGCGGTCGAACACCGACCATTCGCCCAGGAGCTTGGCGAAGGCCAGCAGAAGCAACACGAAAAACAACAACGTGTAGAGGATCTTGTCGCGGACCGTTTCCCAGAAACTGGCCATCGCGATCAAACCGAGCTCACGCATGCGCCACCTCCGCGGCCAGGATGTCTTCCAGATGCGCACGACCGCCTGGTTCTTTTGCATCGCCCAAAATCTCGTCCAGCGTGCCTTCCTTGCGCAGCGTGCCGGTCACGACCATCGCCGCGTGGGTACAGATTTCTTCCACGTCGGAAAGGACATGCGAGGAATAGAAGATCGTGGTCCCCTGCTGGTGCAGATCCAGCATGGCCAAGCGCACGTCGCGTCGGCCCATGGGGTCCAGGCCGCTCATGGGCTCGTCCAGCACCAGCAGTTTGGGCTTGTTCAGGATCGCCTGCACCAAACCGAGCCGCTGGGACATGCCCTTGGAATAGGTGCGGAGACGCCGATCCAACCACCCATTCTCCACCTTGCAGATGGCGCAGGATTCCTCGATGCGCCGCGCCAAATCCGCCTTGGCAATCCCGCTGAGCTTGCCGTAATACACCAACAACTCGCGGCCGGTGAGGTAGTCGTAGAAGTACGGCTGTTCCGGCTGGAACCCCACCTGGGCGCGGGTGGCTGGGCTCATCGGATCGCCGCCCATCAACTTGACCGTGCCCGAGGTGGGACGCAGCAGCCCCATCAGGGTCTTGATGGTGGTGGTCTTGCCCGCCCCGTTGGGTCCGATGAAGCCGTACAAGGCTCCTTCCGGCACGGAGAGGCTGATGGATTTGACCGCTTCCACCACCTTCAATCCATGTTCGATGCCCAACCGGTAGGTTTTTCGAAAGTCTCGGATCTCGATCAGGTTCACGCTTCCTCCCGCGATCTGGCCTCCTTGGCCAGGCGGCGCGCCCGAGAACGGGCGGCAACCTGCAGAAGGCGCCCTCCAAGGTACAACGTCGCACCGGACATAAGCCAGGGGTACATTGCCTGTTTGGCCGCGGGGCCCATGGTGCCCACCGTGGTCATGAACCGGTAGACTCCCCAAATCAGGACCACTTGCCCGATCCCCATCACCCACAACGGCCATTTCCACCAACCCAACCGTTCCAGAGCGTTCACCAGGATCTCCTTCCGTAGCGCAACAGATCCAACACCTCGCGCAATCCTTCCACCACCGCCTGGCGATCGAAGTCCTCCGGTCCGTCCGCTTCGTCGGAGGGCTCCGGATCCGTCAGGAGCATGCCCAGCTGCCCGGGATTTTCCGTGCGCCTGGCTTCTTCTGCCAATTTTCGTCGTGCGGCTTGGATCGTGAGATGCTCTTCGTACAGAAGCTCCCGGATCCGGCGGACCAGGTGGACTTCCCGTTCACGATACAATCGTTCGCCCGATCGGCCCTTGCGGGGCCGCAACTGGGTGAACTCGCTCTCCCAGTAGCGCAGGACGTGCGCCTCCAGACCTACCGCCTGGCAGATCTCCTGGGTGGTCCAGCTGGATTTGGATTCTTCACTCACGCTCGGACCGGGCTGCACGAGCCATCAATGCGTCCACCGATTCGCGCGCGGACTTGCCCTCGAACAACACCCCGTGGACCTGTTCGGTCAGAGGCATTTCCACCTTGTGGAGCTTCGCGAGCTCGCGCACGCCGGCCACGGTACGCACGCCTTCGGCGACCATGGTCATGCCCTGGAGCACTTCCGAGAGGGGCTTGCCCATGCCCACCTGTTCGCCCACGTGGCGATTGCGGCTGTGCTTGGACACGCAAGTGGTGATGAGATCCCCCATGCCCGCCAACCCGAAGAAGCTCTCGCGGGAACCGCCCATCTTCTCGCCCAGGCGCGACATCTCCACCATGCCGCGGGTCATCAAGGCTCCGCGCGTGTTGTCGCCCAAGCCCAAGCCATCCAAGATGCCGGAGGCGATCGCGATCACGTTTTTCACCGCGCCGCAAAGCTCCACACCCACCACATCGGTGGAGCGGTAGGTCCGGAAGAACGGGGCCAGGAAGAACATGTCCTGCAAGGCGGCCGCCACGGTCTCGTCGGAATTTGCCAAGACCACGGTGGTGGGCACCTGGCGGGCGACTTCCTCCGCATGCGAAGGACCGCTCAGCACGGACACGTTGGCCTCGGTGGCGCCGGGCAGAACGTCCATCACAATTTCTGTCATGCGCTTGAGGGTTTTTTCCTCGATGCCCTTGATGAAGCTCACCCACTGGCGCGAGGCGACTTCCTTCTCCGAAAGGATTCCCTTGATGGTGTTGCAGACGGATCGCAATGTGTGCGACGGCACGATCATGCACACCACCGAAGCCCCTTCCAGGGCCTTGGCCATGTCGGAGGTGATCTCGATGGAATCCTGGATGCGAACGCCCGGGAGCTTGTCCGGAAGTTCGCGAGTGCGGGTGAGGGTTTCCGCCACTTGCGCGGAGTATTCCCACATGGTCACCTTCAAACCCTTCGCGGCCAGGATCTGCGCGATCCCGATGCCCCACGAGCCGGCTCCCAGCACCACCACCCGGTCCGGATCCAGTCCGGCCGTCTTGGCGTTCTGCCGGAAGATCTCCACGCCTTCCACCCGCACGGCTTCCGGATCTTCCGTTGCGCGCGAGCCGAAGCGGTATTCCGTGCCGGCACGGAGGCGCTGGATGTTGGCGCGATGCTTCCACACCACGAACACGGCCACCGCCCACGAAAGCAACGTGAGGTTGGTGTCGCCGCGCTGGACCAATTCCTGTCCAACACGGAACCACTCGATCCTGTTTTGCACCGAGGTAGACGCCGCGTACTGGAAGGCATGCACGAACGTGACGAACGTATTGACCAGGCCCAGCACGATGGAGGCCAGGATGGAGGCCAACGACACATATCCAGACTTGCGCAAGACCAACATCCACACCCCGAAGGCGATCAGCGCGGGAATAGGCGAAATGCCCACGAACACGCCCATGGCGGTGAGAACGCCCTTGCCGCCGCGAAAGCCAGCGAACACGGTGAACGTATGCCCGATGATGGCCGCGACGCCAAACGCCAAGGCCACAGTTTCATTGGGTTTGCCCCAGAAGTGGCGAGTCAGGAAGTAGCCCAGAAGCACTGCCGCCAGCCCCTTGGAAAAATCCACCAGCGCCACCGGTAAGGCGGGCTTCCAGCCCAGCACGCGGTAGACGTTGGTGAGGCCGGCATTCTTGGAGCCATGCTCGCGGATGTCGATCTTGCCGAACAGGCGCGATACCCAAACGGCGGTGGGGATGGAGCCCAGCAAGTAGCAGAAAGGAAGGGCGAGCCAGATGTTCATGAAACCTCGGAACGGTGGTTGGTGCGGAAAAATACCAACCCCTGCCGGGGTTTACGGCTCCGCCGGGGATTTCTTTCGGCTGCGCCGGGCTTTCTTCGGCTGGCGCCGGGCTTTGTCCACTGCGTGGGGCTATCGACACTGCGTGTCCGGCTTTGCACGGGTCCGCCGGGACCCGTGACCCCGGCCAAGGGGACGAACGCGCGTCCCCTTGGAACCCGCGCGCCGGGGGGCTCTCATTGGAACGGCCACACCGGCTGGCCAGGGCTGTGGGTGAATGATCGTCGTGGCAACGGTCGTTTGGCATCAGGGACGCGATCGACATCTTCATGGCACTGGCCGTTCCAGTGTTCGAGCCCCCGGTCCCCACGGCCCAGTTTAATTGCCGGTTCTGCAGCTCATTCCCCTCCTCTGGAGGGGTGCCCCGGAGGGGCGGGGTGGTCTGGTTCGGCAGATGCGTCTGAATGCCGGTTTTCCGGCGCCGCTTCGCTGGCCGGGTATGGGCCCGGTGAGAGGGCTGGCGGGGAACCAAACGCCGTCGATTGCGCAAAAATGGCGTAGGGACAATCCTTGGATTGTCCTGACATTCGGAACGGGATTGGCAGTGGCGGATCGTACGGTGGCGACAGGGGCTGCGGTTGATTCGTAGGGATCGGGCATGCCCGGTCCTTACAACAAAACCAATTGGGCCAGATTGCCGTCCTGAGGGATCGCACAACCGGACCGATTGCGCTTTACGCCTCCGGCGCACTCTCCGGCACATCGCCGCCGAAGCGGGCCAGGTCTTCGTCCGTGCGCAGTTCCAGCTTCTTGCGGAAGCTGATGCGCAGCGGGATGCCGGCCAAGCCGAAGCGGTCGATCGCGCGGGAGCGCAGGAACCGGCGGTAGGATTCGGCGACAAGATCTGGCGAGTCGGTTTCGAAGGCCAGCATGGGCGGGTTCACGTGCACCTGACAGCAACGCGTCAGGATGACGGGGCGACCATGGGCGTAGGGAGGCGAGTGGGCGTCCAAGCATTCCTTGAAGTACGCGATCACGTTTTCGCGACCCAAGATTTTCATGCTGGCTTCGCGGACCGCGAGGACCGATTCCAACAACCGAGGCACGCGCTGGCCGGTCAAGCCGGAGAACGCGACCATCGGGGTTTCCGCCAAGGCAGGGATGCGCTGGCGCATGCCCTTGCACAGGATGTCGAAGGTCTTGTGGTCTTTTTCCAGGGCGTCCCACTTGGAGATCGCGACGACCAGGCCCTTGCCCGCTTCTTCGACCTGGCGCAAAATGCGCAGGTCCTGCTCGGGGAGTCCTTCTTCAAGGCTGTCCACCAGCAAGATCACCACGTCCGAGCGACGGATGGATTCCAGCGAACGCATGTTGCTGTAATACTCCACGTCGTCGTTGACGCGCGCCTTCTTGCGAAGACCTGCGGTGTCGGTCACCTGGAAATGGTGGCCCTGCCAGATGAACTCGGCGTCGATCGAATCGCGGGTGGTGCCCGGGACCGGCGAAACAATCATGCGGTCTTCGCCCAACAAGCGATTGACCAAGGTGCTCTTGCCGGCGTTGGGGCGACCCAAAATGGCGATGCGGAGCTTCTCATCCGGGACGTACTTGCCGCGCGAAGCAGGAATCAGACGGCGGAGGATCTCGCACAGACCATCCAGGCCGTAGCCCGCGGTCGCGGAAACCGGAGCGGCCGGACCCATGCCCAGCTTCATCCACTCCCCGATCGCTTCGCGATCTTGGGGGCGTTCTGCCTTGTTGGCGATGAGCTGGACGGTCTTTCCCTTGCGCTGGACCGCACGGGCCAGCTGGATGTCGTCGTAGGTGATTCCGGTGCGTGCGTCAATCATGAACAGCACGACATCGGCGGCATCGAGTGCCAAGTCAATTTGTTTTCGAACCTGATCAGCCAACGGATCCAGGGATTCGTCGATGAAGCCACCCGTGTCGACCAGATCGACCCGGCGCCCATCGAACTCCCATTCACGGAAGTGTCGGTCCCGCGTTACACCCGGACGATCGTGGACCACCGCAACGCGATGGCCCAGAAGCCGATTGAACAAGGACGATTTTCCGACGTTGGCCCGGCCGACGATCGCGATGCAAGGTCGTTGGGTCACGGAGGCCAATCTAGTTATTCAAACCGATCAGGGCTCGAAATTCCCGATCACGTGCACAGAAAGACCGGTGGAGACGAAGGAATTGCGGCCCGCCAGCACGGTGGGCACCTTCACGTCCAAGCGCCAGTCCTCGTCCAGCTCCAAAACCGCGCCCGGCAACGCCTGCAAGGAAGCATGGTCGGAGCCCTTGGACTTGCCGTCCTGTTGCATGGAGCCGGTGCGATCGTAGGAAAAGCCCAGTTGGGGTGCCACGCCACCTTCCAGCTGCCAGCCAGCGTTGACTCCCACGGCTTGGCGATCTCCCGGCTTGAAGCCCTTGGCATTCTCGGGAGTGACTCCCCATGTGGCCACGCCATCGGCCCAATAGGCACCCTTGCGGTATCCTCCCCAAATGCCTCCAAAGAAACCCCAGTCGGGATCGAATCCGACCACCTTGGCATGGCCCACCGGAAAATCGAACCCGGCAATCAGCCCGCACGGGAACTTCAAGATGCCGATCTTGGCCGACAAGCTCAACCGGTCGAAGCCGGCGTAGGATTCCTTTTCCCGGCCTTCCAGAAGCGACCAATCCTTGTCACGATAGACCCATGGCAAGACCACTTCCAGGTCGGAAGATTCCGACATCCCGTACTTGAAGGTGGCCTCCATCCCCGTGGAAGTAGGGAGCGTGGGGACCCGTGCAGCCTGGAAATCACCGTTGTCGTCGGCAACGTAGTACGTACCCGACATCCGAAGTCGCATCCCTCCTTCGAAGGACCCGGCCGCCAAAAGCGGCCTTTCATCCAAAGCGAAGACGGAAATCGGAAGGAGGCAGATCGCGAGCAGGTTCCTACGCATAGGCAGGGAACGATACAAACCAACCAGGCCAGGAAACAACCCCACCTGGGAAGGAACCGACAAGTTCAGGCAACGTTGGCCAAGTCGGTCGCCCACTGCTGGACAACCGGGCGAAGCCCATAAACCGAGCCGTCGCCTCGAAACGACGGCCCCAGGAGGGTGGCCCCGCGATCCACCAGCTCGCGCTCCAAATCATCCACCGCTTGGCAGTAGTGGGGGTAGGCCCGAGACCCGGCTCCGAACACGGCGACCTTGATGCCATCCAGACGCAAGCCGCCCCAACGATGCATGAATTCGCGGAAGTCTTTTTGGATGCACCCATCTTCCCAGGTGGAACACCCGAAGAAGATCAGCGGAAAATGGAGGAGTTCCACCACTTTGGCCCGCCGTGCGTTGCGAACCACCGTGGGGATTCCGGCATCGACCAATCCGTTCTTGACGGACAGGGCAAGGATCCGGGTGCTCCCTGTGGTGCTGCCAAAAACCAACAAGCCCTTTTGATTTTCCATAACAAGGAAGATCCGTCGCAAACGGCCACGTGGCAAGCGTCTTGATGTTTCGTTGGAGGATCAACGGATCCGCCACGACGCATCACGACATATTTTGTCGTGCTCGAGGAAGCGGTCAGGCAAGCTCTTTGGGGAGGGGGAAATGGACGTTTTCCTCCACTCCCGCCCAGGTATCCACCGACGTGCCCGGATGCAGTTCCTGGATGCGCTCCACCACGCCCTGCACGATGGATTCCGGCGCGGATGCTCCCGAGGTGATCCCGATGGTGACCGCATCGCGAACCCAGGCGGGATCGACTTCGTCAGCCGAATCCAACAGGTAGCTGGGGATGCCGAGCTTTTCGCCCAGTTCGCGCAGCCGGTTGGTGTTCGAGCTGGAACGGGATCCGATCACCAGCAGGACATCCACGTGTTCGGCCATCTGGCGCACCGCCGTCTGGCGGTTGGTGGTCGCGTAACAAAGATCCCCGCGGGCAGGGCCCTTGATGCGGGGGAAGCGTTTGTGCAATTCGTCGATGATCTCGCGGGTTTCGTCCACCGAAAGCGTGGTCTGCGTGGTGTAGGCGAGGTCGATGTCGTCGTGGATGGCAAGCGCCTGCACGTCCTCCACCGATCCCACCAAAACCACTCCGCCGTCGGGGAGCTGCCCCATGGTGCCCACCACTTCAGGGTGACCGCGATGCCCGATCAGGATCACGCAGTGACCCTGGCCGGCATGTCGCTTGACCGAGGTATGGACTTTTTTCACCAAGGGGCAGGCGGCATCGATCACCGTGAGCGAGCGCGCTTCGGCTTCGCGGAACACGCCGTCGGACACGCCATGGGCGGAGAAAATCACCGGCGCCCCTTCGGGCACCTGGGCGAGTTCCTCCACGAACACGGCTCCTTGGTCGCGCAGCTGCTGCACCACGTGGCGATTGTGCACGATCTCGTGGCGCACATAGACAGGCGCACCGTACTTGGAGAGCGCCTTCTCGACGATTTCGATAGCGCGTTCGACACCTGCGCAAAAACCGCGCGGGGCGGCCAGGACGATCTTTTTCATTGGACTGGCAACGTACAAACCCTGCGCAAGTTCCTCCCGCGGCAACCCGCGGGATTTTTTTGGCAAGCGTATCGGGTCGTCGGATCCGACCCGATGGAATTCAGTCAGCCATCCCCACGGCCGCCAAACAGCGCCGCAACCACCACAGCGTGCGGAACACGCGGCGGCAAGGCTCGGGCACGGGCCAGTTCTCGTACTGGTGCCCTGGACCCAGCAGGCTGGTCAGACGCCCGTCCAACCTCCAGTCGTCGAAGGCGAAACCACCCTGCTCGGTCCCGGCCAGCACCGGGTGCCAGACCATTTCCACCAACGAGCGATGCTTGCCGTGGAAGGCTTCCAGGTGATGGTCACCCCAACCCATGGCCTTGCACAGGTCCACCAGCTCGGAAGAGCCTTCCGGGCAGACCACGTTCCAGTCCCGCAACGCGTGCGGGCACCATTCGGGAAACTGCACGGAACCCGCGAAGTCGGACATGGACAGGAGCCAGCCTTCCTCGCGCAGCACCACGGAAACATCCTCGGTGCCGGAAAGCGTGAGCCACAACCCCGAATCGAACCAGGTCCGCGAGAGGAGCTTCCAGATCCGACCGGACAATTCCCGTCCTTGCGGGAGCGGAGGCGCGTTGGCGATCAGGGCGGCGAAGGCATCGTAATCCGCGGTGGGTTCCATCTTGGGGTCGCGCAAACGACGCGTTTCCCGCAAGTAGGCCAGATAGGCGGAAAGCGGGAATCCATCGACGGTTTCCAGCACCAGCCCTTCGTAGCCGTTGGAAGAAACCTGGTCCGCACGCGGCACGAAGATCCCGGTGCTCGGATCCGGAAAAAGCTTGCGCAGACGCGCGCCGATCGCCACCTCGCGCTCCAGATCGCATTCGCTTTCCACGTTGGGACGGAATTCGGCCAGCAATCCCTCCCACGCCCGACGCAAGTTGGGATCGTGGGCCAGCTCGGAGCGGTTGCCTTCGGTCTCGATGTCGTGGGCGACCGCCTCGCGGATGCCCGGCAGCAGGAGCTTCAGGATGCGATCGGAACGATCGCCGCGGCGGATGCGGTAGGTCTGGAACAGGCCGTCGCTTCCGACCGGCGCCAACACCAGGCGGGCCGCCTCGCATCCCGGCGACTGGTACACCATTTTCTGGAGGGCATCCAGTCCCGACGGGCTCATGGCCAGGCTCTGGCCCGTGGCCCATACGCGATCCAGCCCCGGCTGCGCGGAATGCCCCAATTGGATGAGCGGCTTCTGGATGAGCGCTCGGGCCATGCGGGGCGCGACGCCCTTCAATCGGGTGGAAACACGTTCCAATTCCCGACAGATTTCACTGAAGCCCTGGCGATTCTCCTTGGCGGCTTCCTTCCAGGCGGATACGACAAGTTCCGACCACTTGTGCCACATCCGCTTGCGCTGCTTGCCCTGCGGAATTTTCGAGTGGGGCCACGATGGGCCCAATGGCCCGAACACGAGCCAAAGCGCCTTGGAAATGCGGGTTTTTTCTTCGCTCCAAGGCTCCACGGGCTTCAGGATAGGCCAGCCTTTTTGGCGGGCCAGAAATTCCAATTCTTCGTCCGGCCGTACTGCGAAGGCGAATTCCACGGCCTCCAGCAGCGGGGCGTCCGAGATGTGGTCGGAGTAGGCGTAAGATCCGGTGGAGGGAAGTACGTAACCGCGCTCGGCCAGCACCTGGAGTTTGCCGTGTCCCTTCACGTTCTGCCCGACAAGTTCGGGCAGGTTCCACACGTGTCGTCCCTGGAAATCCAGCTCGGTGGCGACCAGTTCGTGCGGTGGCAACAGGTCTTCCAGATGGGCGAGATAAAACGATGGCGATGCGGTCACCACCACGATGCGGTGCCCCAGGTTGAAGTGCATCCAGATCCGCTCGAGCATCTCGGCAAGACCTGTCTGCGACAGGAACTCCCTGCTGAACTGGCGGACCAGATTGGCCCGGGACTCCACCGTTTCCCGGTTGCAAGTGGCCAT
Organism: Fibrobacterota bacterium; assembly: GCA_016699655.1. GTDB lineage: Bacteria > Fibrobacterota > Fibrobacteria > UBA5070 > UBA5070 > UBA5070. The sequence continues at coordinate 4,101,801 of CP064986.1, read as the reverse complement.
GTAGGCGCGCTTCATCCACAACGGGCCTTTGAACAGACGAATCGGGAGAATACCCCAGATCCACAGCGCAACCGCCCATAGACGACGACGGCGCGCATACCAACGCTGCCAGTGCAGCATCGAATCGGCAAAGACCAATGTATCGTCAAAATCGAAATATGCGACCGGACGTTCCTGGGACGTGGTCGTGCCACGGGAATCCAATTTCATGAGCCTGGAAAGATAGTCCGAAACACGGACGGAACGGTCCACCGCTAGGTCCTCTCCTACGGACCTTCTTCCAAGCGCCTCACCAGGTCTTCGACTTGGAGTTCATCGAGTAACACCTCACGGGCCTTTGACCCGCGGTCGCGCCCGACAATTCCCATCCGCTCCAGTTGGTCCATCAGGCGCCCCGCACGGGCGAATCCGATCTCCAGTCGCCTCTGGAGCATCGAGACACTCCCCTGCCGTGTGAGGGCCACCATCCGGGCAGCCTCTCCGAACTTCGCGTCGAACTTGACCGGCGCTTCCGAAGCCTCGCCGTCGCCATCTTCCTCGCCCAAATCGAACTTCTCGATCATGGGGAACACCACACCTTGGGAGCTGGCCGCCAAAGCGGCTGCCTCGGCATCGCCGTCGGTCACATAGGCACCATGGATGCGAGTCGGCTCGGGGGCCTCAATGCCGCGAAACAGCATGTCGCCACGGCCCAACAGATCTTCCGCTCCCTGCTTGTCCAGGATGGTCCGAGCATCGATCTGACTGGCCACCTGGAAGGCGATGCGGGTGGGCAGGTTGGCCTTGATCACGCCGGTGATCACGTTGGTGGAAGGCCTCTGGGTGGCCAGGATCATGTGGATGCCCACCGCACGGGCCTTTTGGGCGATGCGCGCGACGTTGGTCTCCACCTCTTTGCCCGCGACCATCATCAAATCGGCGAACTCGTCGACAATCAGGAGGAGATACGGCATGCGTCCCGCGTCTTCTTCGGCGAGGCCCGCCGGAAGCGATCCCGCCTCGAACTTGTCGTTGAAGCCGGCGATGTTGCGCACACCGGCGGCGGCCAGCACATCGTAGCGACGGTCCATCTCCACGGCGGTCCACTTGAGCGCCTGCACGGCCTCTTCCGGCTTGGTGATCACCGGGCACATCAAGTGGGGAATTTCGGCGTAGGTGGAAAGTTCCACCACCTTGGGGTCGATCAGGATCATGCGCAGGCGCTCCGGCGACTGGCTGAACAGGAAGGAACTGAGGATGGTGTTGATGCACACCGACTTGCCGGAACCTGTCTGCCCTGCGATCAACAGGTGCGGGGCACGGGCCAGATCGGTGAAGGCCGGGTGCCCGGCCGTATCCTTGCCCAGGACCACGGGAAGTTTCATCTTGGGGTCGCGAAACTGCGGCGAGCGGAGCAATTCCTTGATATGGACGGTTTCCGGATGGAGGTTCGGGATTTCGATTCCCACCAGGGCCTCGCCGGGAATGGGCGCTTGGATGCGGATGCGCTTGGCACGCAGCGCCAAGGCCAGGTCTTCGGAAAGGTTCGAAATCTTGCGCACCGGTGTGCCCGGTGCGAGCTCCACCTTGAACCGCGTGATCACGGGTCCCGGCTCGATCTGCAGCACTTTGCCCTGGACGTTGAAATTGCGAAGCTGGGTCACCAACCGTTCCGCGGTGGCCTGGAGTTCGGATTCGTCGAATTCCGCCTCGTGCGAAGGCGGGTCGGGCAGGATGGAAACTTCCGGGATGCGGTAGCGGCTGGATGCCTGCTCGGTGGTTTGCCGCACGGAGACCTTGGGCTCGCGGGGCGGGGCCGGCATGCGGATGCGAGGAGGCGCGACGGCGGATGCCTCCTCGCGCAAGCGTGGGCTCTCCCCCGGAAGGGGGTGATCCTCCTCCGGGAGGGGATCCTGGGCCGGCGATTGGGCAGAAATTGTCTCAGATCTCTCGGGCACGACGGGAGACGGTTCGGGGGCGATGCGGGGCCGGCGGCTCACCTGGGCCTGGACTTCGCGGTCTTCCCACTCGTTGAGCATGAACGCGCGACGGATTTCCTCGTCGCGCCGTTTCAGTTCGCGGATTTCCAGCGGGTCCAGTCCGACCAGGTCTTCCGGCCGGAGCGGGCGCCACTTGGACAGACCGTTGTAGACTTCCAATGCCTTGCCCGCCAGTGCGGCCGGGGTTTCTTCCGCACCGGCCGTGGCGGCTCCCGAAAGCACGGCACCAGGGACCAACGGCGTTCTGCCGGCGCGAGGCCGCGGAGCGTTCTTGGCCGAATCCGCCAAGGGCAGGACTCCCGTGTCCGGCTCCGGACGCACTTGGCGATCCATGAAGCGTCCTCGGGGCTCCACGCTCATGGCCAGGGCGCCACCGGCCACCAACCCGCGTTCCGCCCGCTGTTCCACGGCACGAGGCACGGGGCGATCCGAAGAGGCGACAGATCCTGCCATCACCGGCGCCACGGCGGCATTGGCGGCACGACGCTCCCGGGCCCAGATCACCAGACGCTCCCAGACGGACTTGGACTTCACCGCACCGGCCACCAGCGCCTGGCGAGGAGTGTACCGGAAGAGGAAAAACAAGGTGGCGCCCAGCGTGGCCACCAGCACAAGCACCGGCCCCAGCATGTGGGTGCCGAAGATCGGCTGGAACAGGCTTTCCATCAAAAATTGTCCAAGCGCTCCGCCATGCCGGGAGAGATAGGCGAAGGTCAGATCGGCCGATCCCAATCCAGGAACGGCCAGGAACAACAGCAGGTGCGCCCACAACAACCACCCACCCCAATGGACGCGCCGGACCACCGGATGCGCTCCCACCACCAGACGGGCACCCGCCAAGGCAAGAGCCACCGGACCCAGCAGGGAGGGGATGATCCCCAGGAACCACACGGTGCGTTCGGCCACGTACTTGCCCAAGTAAGGGCCAAGCGGATGATCCCCCTCGCGCAAGACGCCCATGACCACCGCCAGGAAAACCCAGATCGCCCCGAGGATCAGGATGGTTCCGGCGATCTGCAACCGCATCCGCGGATGATTCGACGCCGGCGTGGCCTTGGTGGAAGTGGCCGTCCTGGCGGACGACTTCGCCTTGGGTTTGGGCTTGGCCATCTCAGGCGCGGCGGACGAACCGACGATCCACGACCTGGGCGGGCTCTTGCTTGCCGCGGATCTCCACGTACGCTTTTCCGCCCTTCTCGATGCTTCCGGTTTCCACCAGCGCCAAGGCGATGCCGCGGCCCAGCACCGGGCTTTGGGTGCCGGAGGTGATCTCCCCCACCTTGCGGGTGCCGTTCCAGACCGGATAACCCTGGCGCGGAATGGCCCGGCCTTCCATGGAAAGTCCGACGATCGAACGCGGGATTCCGGACGCTTTTTGACCACGAAGCACCTGGACGCCGCGGAATTCCTTGGTCAGGTCGCAGATCCAGCCGAGGCCGGTTTCGAGGGGAGAGGCAGTTTCAGACAATTCGTGTCCGTACAGCGAATAGCCTGCTTCCAGGCGCAGCGAATCGCGCGCGCCCAATCCGGCCGGCACCAGGCCATGGGGGGCTCCCGCGGCCAGCAGCGCGTCCCAGACTTCCACCAGGTTTTCCAGGCGCGGGTAGAGCTCGAATCCGTCCTCGCCGGTGTAGCCGGTGCGGGAAACCAGGGCGCGTCCTCCGGGCAAGGTGGCGCGGGTGCAGCGATACGTCCCGATGGAATCGTCCAGGTCCGGCGCCAAGGCCTTGAGGATCTTCGCCGAGGCCGGCCCTGCAGGGCGATGATGCCGTGGGTGAGGCTTTCGTCGGAAAATGCCACTCCGGCGGGAAGCGATGCGGTCAGTTCCTGTCGGTCGCGAGCGAGGTTCCCCGCGTTGACCACCACATGGTAGATGTCCGTGTCGATGCGACCCACCAGGATGTCGTCGATCAGGCCACCCTGCTCGTTGGGCAGCGACGAATACTGGAACTGCCCGATGGCCAGCGCGGAAACCCGGTTGGAAGTCAACGATTCCAGATGGGCGAGAGCCGCCGGGCCGGAAAACACGAACCGCCCCATGTGCGAGACATCGAACAACCCGGCCTGTTCGCGCACGGCGCGATGCTCCTCCACGATCCCCTTGTACTGGACCGGCATGTTCCAGCCGGAGAAAGGAACCATCCGCGCACCGAGCGCGACGTGACGGGAGGCCAGAAGGGTTTCGCGCATGTCCACAGGATCTTCTTTCATGGCGCCGGGGTGTCGTTTTCGATGACCAGCACGCGGTTCAAGGAGGTGATCTCCAGCAAGTGCTTGCAGGAGGCGGAAGGATTGAGCAGGATCAGGCTTTTGCCTTGGCTGCGCAGAAGGTTGAAGTGGGAAACGATGGTTCCCAAGGACGCCGAATCCAACAGCTTGGTCTGCGACAAATCCAGATACACGGCCTTTTTGGCCTGCAAGGCGGCGTCCTTCATGGCCGAGTTGAAGCGATCGAGACTGTATTCCCGGCAGGAGCCGGCCAGTTGGAGACAGGGATCGCCGTTTCGCGTCGTGGTTTGCAGGAAGAAATCGAACACTCAGCGGATCCTTTCGAGAAGATCGCGGACCTCGCGCCACAGGGTATCGTGTTCAATGGCCAGCACCCGGCTCCCCAAGGTCTGGGGGGTATCTCCAGGCTGAACCGCCACGACCCGCTGCCGAAGGATTGGCCCTTCGTCGTAGTGCTCGGACACGAGGTGAATGGTAACACCCGTCCACTGCACTCCGCGAGCAAGAACCGCTTCGTGGACGTGATGGCCGTACATTCCCTTGCCCCCGAAGGCTGGAAGCAGTGCGGGATGGATGTTCACCACGCGACCCGGCAAAAGCTCCAAAACCCCCGGAGGGAGCATTTTCATGTAGCCCGCCAGCACCAGGACGGAGATGTTCCGGTCCCGGATGAGGTCCAGAAGGCGACGATCGGCCGCTTGGGGCGAGCCCTTCGTTTTGGCGGAGAGGTGGATCGCCTCGATCCCCGCCTGGCGAGCTCGTTCCAACGCGAAAGCATCCCCGTTGTTGGAAACCACCCATTCGATGGTTGCCTTCAGGTCACCGGACTGGAGCCGGTCGATGAGGGCCTGGAGGTTCGAGCCTCCACCGGAACAGAGCACGGCGATCTTTTGGGTCATCTTGTCGACAAATGTGCAAATTGTCTGCGGCCAGGCCAGATCGAAAGGCGAATGGATGAAGGTTGTGGTCGATGAAAACGTTCCGTTCGGGGCGCAAGCCTTTGCGGCGGCGGGGCCAGTGGTGCGGCTTGCGGGGCGAAACATCTCCAAGGAAGATCTGCTCGACGCCCATGTGTTGATCGTTCGCTCCATCACCAAGGTGGGAGCCGCCCTGCTGGAAGGCACACCCGTGCGGTTCGTGGGAGCCTGCACCATCGGCACCGACCATCTGGACATCCCTTGGCTCCAGTCCCAGGGCATCCAGTGGGCTTCGGCACCAGGCTGCAACGCGAGATCGGTGGCCGAATGGGCGCTTACCGCCTTGGCCTACGGACATCTGGAAGGCAGACTGGATCTGGGCAGCATCCGCCAATCCGGGATCATCGGGGTTGGGAATGTGGGACAGGCGGTGCAAAATCTGCTGGAAAATCTTGGCTGGGAGGTTCTGCGCAACGACCCACCTCGCGCCACGCGGGAAGGATCGGCGGGTTTCCACTCCCTGGAGTCCGTGTTGGCTCTGCCCGTGGTCCTTTCCCACCTCCCACTGGAAACCGCCGGTCCCTGGCCGACCGCGGGCCTACTTTCGGACAATCTCCGCGAACTCCCCCAGGGCGGCGCATTCCTCAATGCGGGCCGAGGTGCGACCGTCTCCACACCCGCCTTGACCCATCTTGCCGCACAGCGGCCGGACCTTTTCATCGCCCTGGATGTCTTCGATCCCGAGCCGTCCCTCCCGGTGGAACTCGCCCGGCGCGCCGACCTGATCAGCCCCCACGTGGCGGGCTACTCGCTGGAAGGGAAGATCGAGGGTACCCGCATGGTCCGCGAAGCGCTGGGACAATTTTTGAACCTTCCCCCGTGGCAGGCTCCCGACCCGGACCCGATCCCCTTGGACGCGTCCGCGTTGCGGCTTTCGGATTCCCGAAAGTCCTCCCCCGCCACGGAGCCTTGGGATGCGTTGGCCAGCCTGATCGCGGCCGCCCACGACCCCTCGCGGGACGACACGGCCCTGCGCGCGGGCCTGACACTTTCCGACACCGAACGCGGAGCGCATTTCGATCGGCTCCGCAAGGAATACCCCAACCGTCTGGAATGGCGAAACCGCCCGGTGATGCACCCCGAAACGCTACCGCACTCCGCCTGGGAACTGGCTCGGCTCCTGGGTTTTCGAAGCGCATGAAAAAAGGCCCGTGCGATTTGCGCGAGCCTTGCAGGGAACGATCGAGCGAGAGAGGACCCTAGCGAGCGGGAAACAGCGAGGCCAGCATCCTGTCCACCACATCCAACGCGCTCCAGGACTTCGGCGGGACGCAATTGAGGGAAGTGTTCCACTTCTGGGCGGAAACCGTTCCGTTGGCGTAATTCACCAGACGGGTCTGGGTCGTGGAAACCGGTGGCGCGACCATTGCCGGATCGATCTTCAGGGTATCGACGGTCGGATAGGTGATCGCAGGTTCGGCAACCACGCATGCACCTTCCGGATGCCGGATTCGAGAGGATTCGAGAAGGTTGGCGATCATGGCCAACGAATCGGGAGGGATGTCCGCCTTCGCAGGAACCACCAGCGTATCCACCGTGATCATTCCATGGGATGGAGTGCGGTGGACCGTGCCGTTCGAATAGAGGATGTAGTCGAATCCACCACCGAATCCTCCGGAATTTGTCGAGGAATACTGCTGGAAAGAAGAATCCCGGACCACCGGGGTGCTGTTGCCCGGAAGGAAGAACCCGGCTCCATTCAGAAGGTTCCCGAACATGACATCCTTTTCCGGACCGAACGGGATGCGCACAACATGCGGACGTTCCGCACATCCGATCTCAGTGGGGTTCTGCGGACGAATCAAGGTCATCGGGATGCCGCTGGGAGCAGGCCTCTTGGCGACCACCAAAGAATCGCCGTTCGGATCGGCGACCACCCCGGGCACCATGTAGATGTTGTAGAGGGCGCGAGGCTGGATGTTGCAATCGAACCGGGTGTACACCCAGATGGAAGAGGCGTCGCGCCAGACCTTCTCCACCGGCAATCCGTCCTTCTCGCCGAAGCTTCGGCTGAGCATGATGCCGTCCTCGGCCTTGACCAGCACGGTATCCAAGGTGACCGGATTCGGATCGACGCAAGCCTTTCCGGGAAGGTACAGGACCTTGCCATTGGCGTCTTCCAGTTGGATGGTACCGCACCGTGACTGGGGCACGAACACCCACACCGGCTTCGGGGCTCCCACCATGCAGTCCATGGCGATGTCCGGGTTGTTGCCGAACACCCAGCGGATGCCAGAATCCGGCAAGTCGCGAACCACGGGAGACTGGCAGTAGTACTGGGTCAGGATGTGGACTCCGGTGTCGTTGCGGAAAGCGGAGAGAATGGGCAGGAACGTGGGTTTTGTACCGGTAGTCGGGATGGCGGTGAAACGAGCGGTATCCAGGTTCGGGCGCTCGAAGGTGTCCGGCAGGAAGATCTCGCCGGTGGAAGTCACCAATGTGATGGGCCCGGAGGCGATCCAGGGGACGAAGTGGGTGTGTTCCTGGTACAGCTCGACACAGGCCCTGCCGGTGTCGATTCCCTTGCCCAGAACCCAACGGGATCGGTCGACGACGGGCATGGGCGTGACCAAGGGCGCCCCGCCAGCGGCCCTCACGATCAGGACCATGGGGTTCTCTTCGAAAGTCAGTACCGGCCATTCGCAAGGAGCCAAAAGGGTGCTGATCATGTACACGCCCGCCTGGGTCCGCCAGGCTTTCAAGGGAGTCCAGGAAGGCGACTGGCTACCATTCTGGACCGTCAGCGTGTCCAGGAGACGGACATTGGGATCCGGATCCAGGACGATGCGCACCCGGACCGACCCGGTGGCCTTGCTCAGCCGCACCTCGGCGTCCACCGTCCGCCCAGGCAGGATGTTCACGTAGGCTTCGCCATAATAGTGGATGGCCTGGGTGCGATCGAACAAGGCCACGCGAAGGGTCCAGCCCCCGGAGGCCAGGTTGGCGAGCACCACGTCCTGGGTGAGGCTGCCCATGGCCACTTGCAGCGGATAGCCCTCCCGCACCGCCTCGATGCGCACCGAATCCACTCCAACCCCGATCTTGAGAAGATCCGCGGAGCTTAGCCGAAAGGAGACTTTTCCTCCCTCCTGGGTTGCGGAACTGGTGGGGTCGGCGGTTTGGGTGCGATCGATGCAGCCGGTCATCCCGACCGCAAGCCCCAGAAGGAGGGGCAAACTTTTGAGGAATTTAGCGTTCATACGGATCTCACGGGTTGGAGATGGTGAGGCACTCCCTAACGTTACCTTCGACAAGCGCAAATCCTGATGGGTCTCCCGCACCACTGGAAAGAACCGTACTCAGAGCAAGAACGGTTCCGACCTGGACTCTGGAGGCCACTGCAGTCAACGTGCAATTATGGAAAGCCAGTGCGTAGCGGGGCAATCCGGGCTACTTTGCGAATTCGCCGGCAGACCTTGGCTGCCTTGAATTCAGACCCTTTAGGAGACGTTGCATGCCCTTCCATCGCATTCTCAGGACCCATTCCGCGCTTGGCTTGTCAGCGGCGATCCTCCTCGTCGCAACGGGCGCCAATGCCATGAAGGCCACCGGGACCGTGAAAAGCGGCAAGGACGGCAGTGCCCTGCAGGGCGTGGCGATCTCCGTCAAGGACAGTGCCAAGCTGGTCACGACCACGGACGCCTCCGGTGCCTTCACGATCCAATCGGTGGTTGGGGTTCTCCGGGGTGAGTCCCGGGGAATGACCTTCCGGCAGTCCGGTCGGACCTTGGAATTGGAGCTTCCCGTGAGCGGTCCTGCCACCATCCGCCTGTTCACCGCCTCCGGCAAGGAGCTTTGGAGCTCCAGCGCCGATCTCAGCCAAGGCAAGGCGAAGGTGGCGTTGCCCTCCACCGGCTTCGGGAGCGATGTGGGCTTTTTGCAGGTCGCCCACCAGGAAGGCACCTACCAGCGCAGCGTCAATTGGGTTCCCACTGCGGAAAACTCGGGGCGCCTTGAACCAGCCTCGCGCCAATCCGCCGCCTACCCCACGATCATCGCCAAGAAGACCGGCTTCCAGGACACCACCTTCGTGATGACGGCGGAAACCCAAACGGGAATCACCATCACGATGCGCGATACCACCCCAGCGGGTCCCACCGCCTGCATCCTTCCCCCCAGCCCAAACCCCGGGTCGGGCTCGTTCACCAACTACTGGTTCGGCCAGGGCTCCTACAAGGAAGGTGACCACTACGCGTTGGCGTGCGGCTTCCACGGCTACGAGCCCAGCGGCCAGGGCTCCGACAAGATCGACAACATCTCCACCCCGCAGTATTTCTTCGCCATCCCCGGAAACTCGACCAGCGATTTCAATACGGTGGACATGTGTGGCGCCTGTATCGAGGTCACCGGCGCCAACGGCAAAAAGATCGTCGGGACCGTCACCGACGAATGCCCCAACGACATCAATGCTCCTTGCAAGGCCAACCCCAAGGGCCACTTGGACGTCAGCTACCCGGCCTTTTCCCAGTTGGGCTTCAGCGTGGGCAATCCTACGGGCACCACCTGGAAGTACGTGAAATGCCCTGTCACCGGGAGCCTGATCGTGCGTATGAAGCCGAACAACGCCGACCAGATCTACATCGAGAACACCATTCTTCCCATCAAGGACGTCAAGGTCGGTTCGAACTCCGCGACCCACCTCACCTATGGCGCATGGCAAATCTCGCGTCGTGCCGAAGGCGCCACGATCACCATCGTGGACTATTCCGACCGTACCGTGCGCCTGACCTTGCCGACCACTCTCAAGGCCGACGAGAATTACAACACCGGCGTCCAGTTCCCGGCCTGCCAGTAAGCAGCTTCCTCCACCATTCGGGGATCTTTCGAAAAGGGGCAAAATTGCCCCTTTTTTGTTTTCCGGTCCAAGCTTCCCAGCGATTGTGCAAGTCCGCTTCCACAAAGGACTTGGACAACTCGATGGACGTTGGTTATACTGTCTAGGCACGCCTATGGCCAACGTCACGAAAAAGGACATCGTCGAAGAAATCGCTCGGCGCACCGGGCTGACCCAAGCGGAAACCAAGTCCGTCTTGGAGGGGCTCTTGGACGCCATCTCCACCACCCTGCGCGATGGCCGCAACATCGAGATCCGGGGTTTCGGCCGGTTCAAGGTGCGCCCACGCAAGGCGCGTACCGCACGCAACCCGCGCACGGGCGAGCTGGTCCAGGTGGAGGGCGGCATCAAGCCCGTCTTTGAAGCATCGCGCGAACTCAAAGCGATGTTGAACGAAGGCGAGGTCCACTACCAGGACATCCAGCGCGTCCTGGAAAACGCCACCACGGAAATCTCCCCCGCCGAATCGGCCGGATAGGCCACCATGGCGATCCATATCGAAAATCGGCGTGCCAGGCACGAGTATTTCATCCTGGAGACGTTTGAAGCCGGCGTGATGCTGTCCGGCACGGAAGTCAAAAGCCTGCGCGAAGGCAAATGCCAGCTTCTGGACGCCTACGTGGCCATCGAAAAGGGCGAGGCTTGGATGCGTAACGTCCGCATCGACGAATACACCCCAGGCAATCGTTGGAACCACCTGCATTCCCGGGCACGCAAGCTCTTGATGCACACCAAGGAGATCGAACACATCGGTCGATCGGTGGATCGCAAGGGTCTTACGGTGATTCCGCTGGAGGTCTATTTCAAGGGGTCGTGGGCCAAGGTCAAGGTCGCCATCTGCAAAGGCAAAGCCGAGCACGACAAGCGCCAGACCAAGATCGCCCAGGATCACAAACGCGAGATCGACCGGGCCATGAAAAAGGCGCTGCGGTAACCGTCCCGTGAAAACCCTCCTTGCGATCCTCGGATTTTGGGCGGGTGCTTGGGCTGGCGTCACGGTTCGCGACACCGTCGTGTTCGGGATCCCTTCGGTGCGCATCATGGCCGGCACCACCCACCAGGGCGAACTCAAGATCGATACCGAACGCGGGCAGCTCCGCGCCAGCCTGGAAGGAAAGACAGATTCTGTCCTAGTCGTGTTCGATCGCAATCCCTTCGCCAGGATGGCAGGCCGCACACGCCCCCTGACGTTTCCGCCCCGCGTCACCAAATCCAGATTGGTGCTTCCCAAAGCGGCTGCCGAAGACATCTTGAAACGGCTCCAGGTATCGCCTGGTGTGGATTCCGCCACCCAGGCTGCCAACTCCGTTCCCGTCGCCCCAACCACGCCGAAATCGGACTCCGCCATCCCTGCCGCGCCCGCCGCTGTCGCTCCCACCTCGGAAGTCCAACCCCAACCGGTTGCGGCTGCCGCACCGACGGAAGATCCGGATCCCGTCCTGTCCCCCGCCAAGTCGGATGGCCATGATTGCACCATCGTGATCGATGCGGGTCATGGCGGCAAGGATCCCGGTGCGATGGGCAAGAACGGCGAGAAGGCCGTCTACGAAAAGGACGCGACCCTTGCGGTGGCCAAGAAACTCCGCGACGCCCTCCAAAAGCGCAAGGGGGTGAAGGTGGTGATGACGCGCGACACGGATGTGTTCCTGAAGCTCTCCGAGCGCACCCAGAAGGCCAACGCCGCCAAGGGCGAGCTGTTCATCTCCCTGCACTGCAACAGCCTGCCACTGACCTCCAAGCGCCGCGAAGAGGTCAACGGGTTCATCGTGTTCCTGCTGCGCGAGGCCAAGGACGAAGCCGACAAGGCCATCGAACGCCGAGAGAACGAAGCGATCCAATTCGAAACCGGCGAGCGCCAGAAGAAGGACGCCCTCACTCCCGTGGAATGGATGTTGTTGGAGCACCAGCTCAACCAGTACACCAAGGAGAGCGAACGGTTCGCCGGCGAAGTCGTGCGCCAGATGGAAAAGGATGGCGTGGTCGCCAAGGAGCGCACCGGAGCGGGCCAGGCGGGGTTCTTCGTGTTGGTGGGATCCATGATGCCCTCGGTGCTGATCGAGATGGGGTACCTGTCCAGCAGTAGCGATGTGCAAATCCTGAGTGATCCCGATCGCCAAAAGAAGATCGCCGAATCGATCGCCAAATCCGTGGATTCGTTCCTTGCCAAGCGCCGCTGATCCGATCGATCATCCATTTGTCAGCGGAATCTCCACCGTTCCATCCCCATCGCCGTGATGGAACCAGGCGGCTCGATCTATTCTGTATCCGAGGAGGAGACCTAGTGCGAACAATACTGGCTGTTTTGACCTTTGGATTGTTGTCGGTCGGTCAAGCGGCGATCCATCCCTCGCCAACCGCCTCCCGGGATTCCGTTCGTTCCGTGGCCAAATCCGCGCTGAGCGCCTTCCTGGAAATGGTCCCCGTCGGCCATGAGACTCGCCACGGTTTTCCCGATCGTTCCGCCTTCGCACGGGCCACCGTGGGCGACCCGATCCCGGTCTATGGAGCACCCCCGGCCATCGCCGACTCCCTTCCCGATCAGACAGATTCCGTCTGGGATCGCCCCGTGCCCACCGGCGTGTGGCGCGTCCCCATCCTCCTCGACGGCAAGGCCAGGACCTTCCTGACGGTGGAGTCGGTCGGCGGCACGTTGCAAGCGGTGGAGATCGGCGGCGCTTCCCTCGCCCAGGAGATCGGCGCGTTGGAATCCTCCCATCCGGGCAAACGCAAAGGGCTTCTGCGACTGGACGGATTGCGCAGCGACGTGCTGATGGTGGATCAACCCGATGGCGATTTCAGCGAAGGCCAATACGTTGCCTTGCGATCGTCGCGGCAATCCTTGTCACTGGATTCGCTGGACAAGCGTTCGCGCCGGGACATGTTCCGTTCCATCCACAAAAGCTTGCGTTCCCACCGTTCGCAGCCTTCCGGATCCCACGCCGAACCCAAGGAGAACCGATGACTCGCCGGCCCTTCAGGAAGATGTTCCTCTCCTTGCTGGTCGGCCCCTTGTCGTTTTCCGCCACTCCCGTCGTCCTGGATGTCCCGGAGGTGATCCAGGAGCAGACCGAATGGTGCTGGGCCGGAACCACCAATGCGGTTCTGCGCTACTACAAGACCCCCCTCAAGCAGTGCGAAATCGCCAACTACACGCGCACCACCGCCACGTTCCATGATTTCGGCACGGCCGACTGCTGCACTTCGCCAAAGGGCGCGTGCAACTACTGGAACTACAACTGGGGGGAACCCGGAAGCATCCAGGAAATCCTCAAGCATTGGGGCGTCAACAACACCGGCAGGGGAGGATCCCTGACCCTCTCCGCGGCGCGCACCGAATTGGACGCGAAGCGACCGTTCATCGTGCGCTGGGCGTACAAGACCTCCGGCGGACACTTCGTGGTGGGGCACGGCCTCACCGACTCCAGCCTCCACTACATGGATCCATGGCCCGGCGAGGGTTCGAAGATCGCCAAGTACTCGTGGGTGGTTTCCAACAGCCAGAAGGATTGGCAAGGGACGAACGTGATGACCACCACCCCGGTGTCGTCCATCTCTTCGCCGTCGAGGCAGGTATCGGCGGCGATCACGGCGAGGTTGTCAAATTCCGTCATGTCGGTTTCCTACCAACTCGAGTCGGGATCATCGGTGGACATCCGCGTGCGTTCGCTCCAGGGAAGGCTGCTGCACGAGATCCATCGGGACTTCCGTGCCGCCGGCCCCCACGCCGAGGAGATGCGCGGGTTTTCGCTTCCTGCGGGGATCTATTGGGTGTCGCTCGTGGCCGACGATCATGCAGCCCAGACTGCAGTTTTGGTGGCACCCTGACCATGCTCGGCTGAGGGTCCAAGCACCGGATCCAACCAGGGACCTGCTCGGCTTCAGGTCCCCTGCGCGCTCACCCGCTGCAGCCTCAGCGCGGGGGTGTCCATGTTGGATTGAACGTCCAACAACTGCGAAATGGGGAAGATCGACATTTCCAGCTGCAGCATCCGGTCAGGATGTGCGGTGGTCTCGATTCTTCGCTGGATCTGGCTGCGGCAGCGCAGCAGGATCTCCTGGATGTCGTTGAGCGTCTCGAGGTCGCCCGCGAAGGTCAAGGTGGACACCTCGCGTTGCATGCGGGGCGATTTCTCCGCGTTCTCGGCATCGAAGCCGACCGTCTCGTTGGAGGTGCCGGACTTCGCGGCCTTTCCACCCTCGCGAAGCGCCATGGCCTTCTCCAGGAGCTCCTTGCGCATCCCCACGTTGCGCTCCCTGGAGTGGCTGATCAGAAGGAGGAAGAACTCCGCCTCCTTTCCGGAAAGCCCCAGGAACTCGATGGCTCGCGAATGGGACCGCACCGGAAGATGCGCCTGCCCCTTCAGGATGCGAAACATGTTCGCGGTGTCCATCCCGAAGAAATCGGCGAGCATCCGGTAGGTGGAAAGCGACGATTCGAACTTCCGCAATTCGTAGAAGTCGCGCAGATAATCGCGATAGTCGAGATACTCGAAAACAGATTGCATGCTCATTCCCCCACAACTGCACAGGTTCGATCCGAGAAGACGGTCTCGGGCGGAGTCGTCTCCGCCGGGAGATCGGAGTCGACCGAACTCTTGCATTCGTCATCCATGTCCATGAGAATAGGCTCGAGGCAACGGAAATATGGGGAAAGCCAGGACAGAGCTCTTGTCAAAACTTCAAAAGGAACACCAACGACGGACTCCGTCCACGAACGATGGATCCATCCGAAGAATCCAGCGACGATTCCCGACCTCGTTTCTGGCCAGAAACCGACGATGGCGAACCGCGTCCGACGCCGCCGATGGAGTGCAGCTCGCGATCGGAAAATGTCGCGCCAAGGGCGGTGCTTCCCCAGCCGCCCCCGGGAGCTACTTCAGGTCCTCGACATCGAGGCCATAGAGCCGGATATCGTCCAGATACATGTTGGTTCCGCCGGAAACCAGGAAGGTCAGGTTGGTCACCCGGTCCCGCACGGCATCCCAACCGATGTTTTCGCCAACCTTGTCCGGCGCCAGCAGATCCGAGGGCCGGATCCGGATCCGGGTCCAACCGGTATCCAATTCCAGATGAATCCATGCTTTGCCCTCCGGCTTATACGGAGACAGGCGATCGAACGCGACGGAAAGTGTTCCGGACCCTTTGGCCCAAAACACGATCGAATCCATGCTGCGCAGATTGCGCGACTGGCTGTTGGTGCCCAACGCCACGCCAACCAGAGCCCACTTGTACGTGTTTGCTGGTGTTTTGTACGCAAGCCGAAGCGCCGTGCCTTTGCGGATTCCCCCAGCCGCGACGTGGACGGGATCGGAAACGGTGACCGTGGTATCCGCCGAACTCTTGTACCAGGTCGCACTGTCCGGAAGCTTGGTTCGGAGGGTTGGCCCCTCGAAATCGTCCACCAGCACGGAACCGATGAACAGTCTCTGGCTGTCCGGGATCTCCCGCCAGACCGCGCTGGCGTTGCTTCGGGTTTTCAAGGTCTGCGTCCAATGGAGGACGAACTTCGCTCCCGGCAACAACAGCGGCCTTTCGAGGCGGACATGCAAACGCCCCTGACGCGCGGGTTTGTCCCATTCAACCACGTCAAACGGGATGGAATCGCCGCTTTCCGTCAAGACGGACAAATCCCGTCCCGCGGAATCGGTGGCGCTGAAATCGAAGTTGTTGGAATCCAGCCGCAGGGTGGCCACCGTGGGGAACCAGTACGGGTGGTTCCACGCCGGAAGGATGGAGTCAACAAGAATTGTCCGAGCGGAGGCGGTGTTCTCTGTCTGGGTGGTGTTCCCCGTGATTCTTTCGGCGGTGCCCCGCTCCCCGGTGCAGGAGAAAACGACCATTCCAGCCATCAACGAGGCGAGGTGTGTCCTGGTTTGTCTCATTGCGATGCCTCCGAGGCCGAGGCCAACGGAAAAAAGGCCATGGAAAGCTGCATGACCCGATCGGGGTGCAAGGATTCCTCGACACGCTTTTGGATCTGTTGCCGGAATTCCCGCAACATTTCCCGGATTTCAGCAAACGCCGCCTGATCGACCGCCAGTGTCAAGGTCGAGACATCCCGCTGTTCCCGAGGGAACCTTTCCAGTGACTCTGCCGCCAAGCCCAGAATCTGCCTCTGAAAATGACGGACCGCTTCCGTTTTTTCCGGTCCACCCGCGTTCAGATGGGACTCGGACAGTACCAGTCGACCTGAACTGGCCTTTTTCACGAGATTCAACTCCAACAACAACTCCAAGGCCTTCGCCACGTCTTCCTCCGGAACGGGGGGATGCAGGCGGGAGGCGATGGCGGCAGGCTGCACGCGCCCTTCCATGACCTCCACCATCGATCGCACGGCGACGATCCACCATTCCCGGAAATAAGCCAACTCCTTGTCCACCAGATCTCGGCTCGCCACATCCCGCAGGGCCATCGCCTTTTCCAGGATGTCGTGCCTGGCTCTGGAATCCCTCTCTCGGGCGTAGGCGATCAGAAGCACGAAATATTCCGCCGCTCGCCCGGTAAGTCCCAAAAACTCGATCGCACGGGATTGGCAGCGTGCGGGCAGATGGGCGTCCTTCTGGAGGATCCGGAAAATATTGCTGGTGTCCTGACCCAGCGTTTCCGCCATCATGCGGTATCCATACAACGGTGACTTCGCCTTCCGGTCCTCGAAGGCGTCCCTGAGCAAATCACGATAATCCAGGTATTCAAAGATCGAGCGCATGCTTACACCATCCTATCACAAGGAACGCACCGGATGGATATTCCGTGGTAGAAAAATCGAACAAATGCTGCTGGAGAACCAGGGAGTTCCAGATGTGGCTTTTGATGTTTCCACAAAACAGCACTCAAGATCCCCCCCCGATCTTGGGTGGATGGCCCTATTCTCCCTGTACACCCATTGGAGTCGGGTCGATGGGATCGTTCTCAACCCGGAAGTAGAACCCGTCCGTACGTTTCCATCAGGCTCCCGGAGGATCTTGTGTTTGGCTCCTTTCTGCTGAGATCATCGTTGCTTCTGGTCCCCTGCCTCTCGCTGGCGGCGACACCACGTCCGTGGAAGGTCTTCCTCCTGTTCGGACAATCGAACATGCACGGCGGTTCCACCTCCGACGCGGAGGATCGCAAGACCAATCCCCGCGTGAAGGTGCTTGGATACAACGATTGCTCCAGCAACGGCCGCAAGTACAACCAATGGGCCATCGCCGCCCCCGCCCTCCACTCCTGCGGCAATGGAGTTGGGCTGGGCGACTGGTTCGGAAAGGTCCTGGCCGATTCGCTTCCGCAGGACACCATCGCCCTCATCCCCTGTGCCATCTCCGGAGTGGACATCAGCTTTTTCAGCAAAGGCGTGACTTCCAGCCGACGCAAGGATTTTTCGATCCCGCCGGACAACCACTGGACCGGTGCCTACCCATGGATGCTGGAGCGCTTGAAACTCGCCCAGGAAAAAGGCGAAATCTCCGGCATCCTCCTTCACCAAGGCGAAGCCGACTGGACGGATACCGCTCGAAAGATCTGGCCGACCCGGGTGGCGAAGATCGTGACCGACCTGAAGGCCGACCTGAAATTCGCCGATGTGCCCGTACTGATCGGTGAGCTGCGCCAGGATGCAACCGCGTGCTGCGGTGCGCACAACTCCTACGTGGCCACCGCCGCCAAAACGGTTCCCAACGGCTGGGTGGTGTCTTCCAAAGGCTTGGAGGCTTCCACGGACGCCTATCACCTGACCTCGCCGGGCAATCGCGAATTCGGCAAACGCTATGCGGCGGCCATGATCAAGGCCCTGCCCAAATCGTCGCTGGCGACACGCGTCGCTCCTGCGCCCCCCTGGACGTTGGTCTCCGGATCTGCCGGGAGGACCCTCGAATTCGACTCGGAGCAAGAGTACATCCAGGTCGGAACGCCGGATGGCCGATGGATCGCGCAAGGATCGGGCAGCAGGATCAGCCTCCCTGTGCACCATGGATTGCTCCTGGTGCGGGTCCAGAACCGAAACAGCCACGGCGCCTGGCTGATACCCGCCACTTTCTGAAATCGTGGGCGGGTTCGCTCCCGCCGACTCCTCCAGCCAAGCGAAGACTCCCATGAACAAGCCCACGGTACTTTCCACCCTCGCGGTCGGTTTGGCTCTGGTGGGGCCGGCAACGGCCCAGAGCACGGTCACCCTGAACTTTTCCTTTGCCGGAAAATCCAGAAACGCCGTGATCTATGTTCCCGCCGGCATCAGCAAGCCCCCAGTCGTGTACTTCGTGCATGGCTATGGCGGTAGCGGCACAAATTTCGCCAACGACACCAAGGGAAACCAGGTCGCGGAACGCGAAAAGTTCATCGCCATCTACCCCAGCGCCATCGGCGGATCCTGGAGCATGCAGGACACCGCCGACTACCCCTTCCTCCTGGCACTGCTGGACACGGTGGATCGCCGCTACAAGGTGGATCGCGAGCGGGTGTATTGCACCGGGTTCTCGCAGGGTGGTTTCATCTCCAACGGCCTGGGTTACAAGCACCCGGAAACCTTCGCCGCGGTGGCTCCGGTCTCTGGACATATTCCGTCCTTTTCCACCACGGCCGCCATCAAGCGGCCGGTGCCCATCCTCACCATGTTCGGCACCAACGACGTTTCCGATGTCGCCTCCTTCATGAAGGACATCAACAACTGGATCAAGCTCAACGGCTGCAACACCGCCACCAAGACCAGCCAGCGGCCCTATCCGGCCACGAACAAAAGTTCGATGGTGGCCAAGACCACCTACCTGTGCGCGCAGGGCAGCGAGGTGGTCTACGATTCGATGATCACGGGCGGACACGAATGGCCCATGAACACCAACACGAAGGTGAACACCACCGAAGAGGTTTGGGCCTTCTTCAAGCGCTTCACGCTTTCCGGAAATGCCAGCCTGGCTCCCGGCACCCCAAACGGATCTTCGTCCATCCAGGCCACTTTCCATGCGGGTGAAGTCCACCTGAGCGATGCACGCGAGATCCGCTCCGCCACGGTTTCCCGCCTGGATGGAACGATCGTGTTGCAATGCGCGGTGGACCAAGGGCGCTTTCGTTTCCCGGATGCCTCCCAGGGGGTTTTCCTGATCACTTCAATTGGCCCATGGGGCTCCAAGACCAGCCTCCTGAACGTCCCCTAGAACAAGGCGATCCCGCCCCGGAACCCTACAAATGGGAGCCCAGGCTGGTCTACGGCCGCACCGGACCGACCATTCCCATTTTGTAGGAACTACCAATTCCGGCCGGTCGAAGCACCCTTGGACTCTCCCTGCGCTGGCCATCTTTTCCCGGAAACCTTTCCGGATCGGAATCGTCCGGGCCCATTTGCTGTTTCGTCGATTCGCGGACTGCCTGCGTTGGGCGGCGAAGGAGAAGTTCCAAATGAACACTGTGGCTAAAACGATGGCGATCGGATTGTGTGCCGCCCTTTCCGTCCAGGCCCAGAAGGTCTCCATGACTCCGCCCATGGGCTGGAACAGCTGGAACACGTTCTACGGCAACATCAACGAATCCCTGATCAAAGGGATCATCGACGTGATGGGCACCAACGGCATGCGCGCGGCGGGGTACATCTACGTGAACCTCGACGACAACTGGATGGCCAATCCGGCCCGCGACGCCTCGGGCAATCTGCGCGCCGACCCCACCCGGTTTCCCAACGGGATCAAGAGCCTTTCCGACTACGCCCATTCCAAGGGCATGAAGCTGGGGATCTACGGCGACCGCGGCTCCATGACCTGCATGAACGTGCCCCAGAGCGGAAGCTACGGCAAGGAAGCGGCCGACGCCAAGACCTTCGCCTCCTGGGGAATCGACTACGTCAAGTACGACAACTGCAATCCCGTGGGCCAGATGCAAAGCGACTACACCACCATGGGCAAGGCGATCGCCGCCTCCGGCCGGCAGATGGTGTATTCCGTCTGCGCCTGGCAGACCCAGGAGTGGATGGCCGCGGTGGGCAACCTGTGGCGCAGCACCGACGACATCACCTCGGAATGGCTGGGCGTGAACAACGTCTACGGCCGGGCGATCATGACCAACCTGGACGGGAACGCCGACAAGTTCATCTTCACCAGACCCGGCGCGTTTTCCGATCCGGACATGCTGGAGGTGGGCACCGGAAAACTCACCACGGACGAAAACAAGGCCCACTTCGGGCTGTGGGCCCTGATGGCCGCCCCCTTGATCGCGGGCAACGACGTGCGGAGCGTCAACGCGACCAACCTCGCCATCCTGACAAATTCCGACATCATCGCGATCGACCAGGACCCGGCGGGGATCCAAGGCCGGCGGATCATCAAAAACGGCGATTTCGAGACCTGGGTCAAGCCCCTGGGCACCGACTACAACGCGTTTGCGGTGGGCTTGTTCAACCGCTCGGGATCCGCATCCAACATGACCATCAAGTGGAGCGACCTCCAACTGGATCCGACCTCCGTCACGGTCCGCGATGCTTGGGCAAAAAAGGACCTGGGCAACATCAAGGACGCCCACACGGTGTCCGTTCCGTCGCATGGACTGGCGCTGTTCAAGGTCACGGGCACGCGCGATCCCAACGCCACCACCTGGGTTTCCGATCGCCACATCCATTCCATCACCAATGCCTGGAAGCTCCTGGGCGTGGACAAGAGCGTGGCCGGAAACGGCTTGAAGATCGGAACCAAGACCTACACGAAGGGCTTGGGGACCAACTCGCCCTCCACCACCGTGCTGGCGTTGCGCAAGAAGTTCGACAAGTTCCAATCCGACATTGGGATCGATGCCGAAACCTCCGCCGGCAGCGTGGTGTTCCAGGTGTTCGGCGACGGTAGGAAACTCTACGAAAGCCCGGTGATGAAAGGCGGGGCAGCACCCGTTTCCATCGATGTTCCGGTGACGGGAATCGACAGTTTGTCCTTGGTCGTGACCGATGCCGGCGACGGCAACACCAACGACCACGGCGACTGGGCGGGCGCAAAATTGACCCTCCCCACCGCTGGTGCGGCCCCCCTGAGCCAGGCACCCAAAATTTGGCGCACCTCCGTCCAAGGTGACCGTTTGGTTTTGGATCGCACCGCGAGCTTCGATGAAACCCTCCGCATCCACGATCTCCAGGGCCGGGAAGCCTTGAGCCGGCGCGTCAGCGGATCGCACGTCGAAATCCCCTTGGAGGGGCTCGCGCGCGGCATCCACACGGTCCGGCTGGGCGATGCCCCCTCGGATCAAGCCACCACCTTCTACCGGGATTGATCGACGCTTCCAAATAAACCACCCCGCAGCAAGCTGCGGGGTATTTTCTTGGCCAGCGATTTCGGGTCACCGAAGCAAGCCCTTCGACAAGCTCAGGACAGGCTTTCGGGGAATGTGACCCGAAGTGATTCAGGTGTTTTTGCCAGAACGGCAATAGCCAGCCGCGACAACCGGATGCCCTGCGATCCAGTTGGCCTTAGCTTCCACGAAGCGTGGCGTGTACATGCTCGAGTCCGTGGGCGACGCCGGTCGCGCGGTCCAGAGCGTGATGGTTCCTTAGCCTGACTCGATAGAGGAGTGTTCCGATGATCCGATTCCTTGGCAAGCGTCAGACAAAGAATGTCGGGGCACTCCTTTGCTCGATGGGCGCGCTCGCAGGCGCCGCCACGATCACCATCGATGCGACCACGAAGTTCCAGAAGATCAGCGGGTTCGGGGCCAGCACCGCATGGGGCTCGACCATGCCCGCCGCCGACGCCGACCAGCTTTGGTCCACGACCACGGGCGCGGGGCTGAGTCTCCACCGCATCCGCATCGCCCCCGACCAGACGACCAGCGAGACGAACATCGCCAAGATGGCCATCGCCCGAGGAGCCACCGTGTGGGCCACGCCTTGGACGCCGCCCTCGTCGATGAAGACGGGCGAGACCAAGTCGGGTGTGGGAGGGACCCTCTCGAATCCTTCGGGCTACGCGGCCAAGTTGGTGAATTTCGCGAAAATGATGAAGGACAATGGCGTCCCCATCTACGCGGTCTCGGCGCAGAACGAGCCCGACGCCAATGTCGACTACGAATCGTGCAAGTTCGACGGCGCGACCATGGCGACCTGGGTGGGCAAATCGATGGGACCGGCCTTCGCTGGGACCGGTGTGAAAGTGATGGCCCCCGAGACGCAAAACTGGGATGGATTCGCGCGGTTTTGGCCCGCCATGAAGGGCAACGCCGATTTCATGAAGTACGCCGACATCCTCGCCACCCACGAATACAGCGCCACCCTTCCCAAGCTCTATCCCGAAATCGCCGCAGCCGGCAAGGAGTTCTGGGAAACCGAGATCTACGACACCGACATGCCCGCCGACCCGGGTATTGGAAGCGCGTTGCGCGTGCACAAACTGATCCACCAGTGCATGACCCTCGCCAACATGAACGCCTGGCATTTCTGGTGGGTGTACCCCTCCACAACAGACAACGGCGCCTTGTGGGACAAGGCCACCAACAAGGCCAGCAAGCGCCTCTGGGTGATGGGCAATTTCAGCCGGTTCGTGCGCCCCGGATACATCCGCATCGGGGCCACCGGAACACAGGCTTCCGGGGTCAGCATGTCGGCCTACTCCAGCGAAAAGGACGGGAAGCTGGTGATCGTCGCCGCGAACACGAACACTTCCGCGGTCTCGCAGGACTTCAAGGTGACGGGAGTCAATCCCACCGGTGTGACTCCCTGGGTCACCGATGCGTCCCGCAACCTCGTGGCGGGCGACAAGGCCCCCGTGACCGGCAGCGCGTTCAACTTCTCGTTGCCCGCCAAAAGCGTGACGACGCTGGTGCTCGACTATCCGACCACTTCCGTTTCGGGCCGCACCCACGGCGCGTTGCGCGTCGTCCGGACAAGCTCAGGCACCCGATTCGCATTGACTTCCAGGTCGGCGGGCGTGGTGCAATTGCTCTCGCTCGACGGACGCATTCTGGCCTCGCGGTCGTTCCCCGAAGGAACCGCCGAAGTCCAGGTCCCCGAGACGAAGGCTTCGGGGATCGTCCAAGCCCGCGTCGTCCAGGGCGACCGGATCGAAACGTCAAATTTCGTCACCTCTCGTTGAGCCGCTCGGGATTTCCCTCGCCACTCCCACTGGAGCACACCCATGAATCTCCTTCGATCCGCAAGTAGCAAGGTGGTCGCCCTGGTCGGCTTGGTCGCCGCCACCGGCATCGCCCAGACGCCCAAGAAGCCCTTGATGGGATGGTCCAGCTGGAACCTCTACTACGAGGACATCACCGAGGCGAAGATCAAGAAGCAGGCCGACGCCATCGTCAGTTCGGGACTGGCCGCGGCAGGCTACGACCACATCAACATCGACGACGGGTTCTTCGATGGACGCAACGCCGACGGCTCGCTTCGGATCAACGCCACGCGCTTCCCCAACGGGTTCAAGCCGGTGGTCGACTACATCCATTCGAAGGGTCTGAAGGCGGGATTCTATTCGGATGCCGGCGCCAACATGTGCGCCCAGATGTACGGCACCGAGACCGGCGGCAAGGGAACCGGGCTGTACCAGCACGAGGAACAGGACTTGAACATCGCCTTCAAGACCTGGGGCTTCGACTACATCAAGGTGGACTACTGCGGCGGCCGCCAGACCGGCATGGACGAGCAGACCCGCTACACCTCCATCGCCAACGCCATCAAGGCCACCGGCCGCACGGACATCGTCTACAACATCTGCCGCTGGCAGTTCCCGGGCGGCTGGGTCGCCACCCTGGGCAATTCCTGGCGCATCGCCGACGACATCGGACCTTCGTGGTCGCACGTGACCCGCATCCTGGACACCAACCGGTTTCTGTCTGGATTCTCGAACCCGGGCCACTACAACGACATGGACATGCTGGAGGTCGGCAACGGCGGATGGAGCGACAACGAGTACAAGGCCCATTTCGCGCTGTGGAGCATCCACTCCTCCCCCATGGTGCTGGGCAACGACATGTCCAACATGAAAGCCAGCGTGTTGTCCATCCTGACCAACAAGGAAGTGCTGGCCTTGAACCAGGACACCTTCGGGATCCAGGCCAATCGACTCAATGACGACGGCGCGGGAGGCGAGGTGTTCGCCAAGCGTCTGGGCGGCTGGGCGGGGACCGAACGCGGAGTGGTCGTGTTCAATCGTTCGGCGGCCACCAGGACAATTACCGTCAATTTCAAGGACCTCGATCTGGAAGGCTCCGTGACGGTTCGCGACCTGTGGGCGGCCAAGGACCTGGGCTCCTTCGAGGGGTCTTATCCGGTGTCGGTTCCCTCGCATGGAGCCGCGGCCTTGAAGATCTCGGGCGGAACTTCGCGCCTCCAGGAAACCTTCGAAGCCGAATACGCCTGGATGAACAACTTCAAGTGGACCAAGAGCCTCCAGATCCAGGCCAACCAGGCCAAGCCCACCGCGGACGCCGCCTGCTCGCGCGGCGCGAAGGTGGGAAGCCTGGGCAAGCTCGCCGCCAACTACCTGGAGTTCAACAAGGTCTACGCGCCGCAAGCGGGAACCTACCGCGTCACGGTCATCTACCTCAGCGGCGAGGCGCGATCGGCCACGGTGAGCGTCAATGGCAAGGACTCCCTGCTCAACGGCATGAATTCGGGATCGTTCACCAAACGGGATTCGGTGACCTTCCCGGTGGTGCTCAAAAAGGGCTTGAACACCATCCGCTTTTCCAACGCCACCGCCTTCATGCCAGATTTTGACGCCATCCGGGTGAATGTGAACAGCGGGATCGCCGCCACCGACCCGTCCACCCTCCAAGCCTTCTGGAGCCGGGAGGTGCGCCTGGAACCGCACGGTCCTTCCGAACTTCGGGTCTCCACCGATGCCTCGATCCTGGGCGTTTCCGTGCTCGACCTTTCCGGGAAGGTCCGCTGGCTTGGAGATTCACGTGTGATCCAAACCGGAAGCCTCCAGGCGGGCACCTACTTGGCGAAGATTCGTACCGCCCAGGGCGAACAGGTGAAGACCTTCACCAAGCTGTGAGCATCGCACGTGAGCAGGGACGGATCCATGGGGGCCCTGCTTTTGCGGATTTGGTAAAAAGTTCAAACGCCTGTTGCGATATCGACCCATGAAACGCTCCTCAGTGGGCCATTCTTCGTAAGAACGTAAAGCGATGGCCGTTGCCCCCTCGGAGGGGACATACCAATCATCCCGAGAGGTGGATCCAGATGAAGATCAACACGAAAACATTGGCGATTCTACTGCTCTCCTCGACGTTCGCGGTGGCGGACAATCCCATCGTCCAGACCTACTTCACGCCGGATCCAGCCCCCATGGTCTGGAAGGACACCGTGTTCGTGTACACCGGCCACGACGAAGACGTGACCGTGAGCAACTTCTTCACCATGAACGATTGGCGGGTGTATTCCACCACCGACATGGTCAATTGGCGAGATCGTGGTTCACCCTTGAGCCACAAGACTTTTTCATGGTCCGGCGGCAAGGCCTGGGCGGCACAATGCATCCCGCGCAATGGAAAATTCTACTGGTACGTCACCGCCGGAATCGGAACCGGAAGCCAGCCAGCCATTGGCGTGGCCGTGTCCGACAACCCCACAGGCCCCTTCAAGGATCCCCTGGGCAAGCCTTTGGCCTCCAAGTCCTGGGACGACATCGACCCCACTGTGTTCATCGACACCGACGGCCAAGCCTATCTGTTCTGGGGCAATCCCAAGCTCTACTGGGTGAAGCTCAACGAGAACATGACAAGCTACTCCGGCTCCATCAATGTCACCAACATGACCACCGCCCAGTTCGGCACTCGGCCAGGCGGCACCGACCGCCCCACCACGTACGAGGAAGGCCCATGGTTCTTCCGTCGTGGCAATCTCTATTACATGGTGTACGCGGCAGGACCTCTGCCCGAGCCCATCGGCTACTCCACATCAAGCTCCCCCACCGGCCCGTGGACCTACCGCGGCGAGATCATGTCGGGCGCGAACACGGGTAGCTTCACCAACCACTCCGGCATCGTCGAGTTCAAGGGCAAGGGGTATTTCTTCTACCACACCGGCAAGCTCCCGGGCGGCGGCGGCTACAAGCGTTCCACCGCTGTGGAACAGTTCAGCTTCAACGCCGATGGCACGATCCCCAAGATCGCCATGACCACCCAAGGCCCCTCCCCGATCAAGAACCTGGATCCGTACATCCGGCAGGAAGGCGAAACCATGGCCTTCTCCAGCGGCTTGAAGACCCAAGGGAACGACCAGTCGGGCGTGTACGTGAGTTCCATCTCCAACAACGACTACATCAAGATCCGCTCGGTGGACTTCAACACCAACGGCGGCGCGAAGACCTTCACGGCCAGCGTGGGTGCGACCAACGCCGGCGGGTCCATCGAACTGCATCTGGGATCGCAATCCGGAAAGTTGATCGGCACCCTGCCCATCACCGCCACCGGTGGAATGACCAGTTGGAAAAGCTTGACCACATCCATCACCGGAGCCACGGGCGTCAACGACCTGTTCCTGGTCTTCAAGGGTGGGTCCGGCGATCTGTTCACCCTGGACTGGTGGAAGTTCGAACCCGCTGTGGTCTCCGTGAATTCCTCGCCGCTTTCCCGGCGCCGGATCTCCGATCTCGTGGACGTCCACAGCGCCACCGGAGCCAAGGTCCGCACCCAGGTCGCCAGAGACCATGCGCTGGATGGACTCAAGACCGGCATCTACCTGATGGACAACAAGAAGTTCGTCATCACTTCCCGCTGACCCCCATCCGGGGCCAGCCCACCAACTCGGGCCTTGCGGGCCTGTTCCCAAATTTGCGACCTATCCGACGGGGGAATCGTACCATGCATTCTGAATATCAAACAAACAGACATTTTCTGTCGCAGACGAGGCTCGGCAAGTTCGCCTGCGTGGCGGTCGGAGTCCTGCTGTGCTCCACACAGGCGTTCCCCCAATACACCGAATGGGACGCCACCCCGAAGGTCTTCGGGGTGAACGTCCTGAAGGCGCACTCGACCTCGATGCCCTACAGCACCCTCGAGCAGGCCAAGGCGGGCAGCCGCCGCACGTCCCCCTGGTACCAGAGCCTTGCCGGCACTTGGAAGTTCTTCCATGTGGATAAGCCCGCCAGCCGCAACACCACTTTCTTCCAGGACGCCTACGACGTGAGCGCATGGAAGGACATCGCGGTTCCCGGTTCCTGGCAGCAACAGGGATACGATCGTCCCATCTACACCAACGTGACTTATCCCTGGTCGGGAGGCGACAACATCCAGCCTCCCGCCGCCCCCAAGAACTTCAATCCGGTGGGCCATTACCGCCGCGAGTTCACCGTCCCCGCCACCTGGGACGGACGCCGCATCCGCCTGCACTTCGAGGGCGTGGAATCCGCCTACTACGTGTGGGTCAACGGCAAATACGTGGGCTACAGCGAAAACTCCTTCACCGGCCACGAGTTCGACGTGACGGACAAATTGCGTCCCGGCGCCAACAACATCTCCGTGCAGGTGTTCCGCTGGTGCGATGGGTCGTGGATGGAAGATCAGGACTTCATCCGCCTATCCGGCATCCACCGCGACGTGTTCCTGTTCGCCACCCCCAAGACCCACATCCAGGATTTCCAGATCAACGCCGACTTGGCCACCAACTACAAGGACGGCGATCTGAAGACCTCCGTGTGGGTGCAGAACACCGCCACCTCCGCCGCCGCCGGCTACACGCTGGACATGATGCTGTTCGACGCGGCCGGCAAGCAGGTGGGCACCACCACCTCCCAACCCGTCGCCTCTGTACCCGGCGCTGGAGGGGAGTCGAAGGTCTCCTTCCAGGTGCCCGTGACCGCCCCGGCGCTGTGGTCGGGCGAAAAGCCCAACCTGCACACCCTGGTCCTGGCCCTCAAGGACGCCGCCGGTACCGTGGTGCAGTACGAGAGCAACAAGATCGGCTTCCGCAAGGTGGAGCTCAAGAAGGATGCGGCGGGGATGACCCGCTACTACATCAACAACCAGCCCATCAAGTTCCGCGGCGTCAACCGCCACGAGATCGATCCCGACCTGGGACACGTGATGACCGACAAGCGCATGGAAGAGGACGTGCTTCTCATGAAGCGCCTCAACATCAACGCCTTGCGGATGTCGCACTATCCCAACGACACGCGCATGTACGACCTGTGCGACAAATACGGCATCTACGTGATCGACGAGGCGAACCTCGAGACCCACGGCGCCTGGGACAAGGTCCCCAAGAGTAGCGAAGACTGGCGCGCCGCCTCGGTGGAACGGATGTCCTCCATGATCCAGCGCGACAAGAACCACCCTTGCGTGGTGATGTGGTCGCTGGGCAACGAGGCCGGCAACGGCAACGTCTTCACTTCCATGCGCGACTACGCCCACACGGCCGACCCGACCAAGCCAGTCCACTACGAAGGCGATTGGGCCAATGCCGACGTCAACAGTTGGATGTACTACGGCCACGACGCCGTGCGCACCTACAACAACAACGCCAAGCCCATCATGCTCTGCGAGTTCGAGCACGCGATGGGCAACAGCGTGGGCGACATGCAGGAATACATCGACGCCTTCTACGCCAACCCCCGGTCGTTCGGCGGCTTCATCTGGGACTTCATCGACCAGGGCCTGCGCCGCGGGAACACCAAGTTCTTCAACTACGGCGGCCTCTGGGGAGATCGCCCCAACGATGACAATTTCTGCGCCAACGGCATCGTCAACGCCGACCGCGTTCCCGATCCCGAAGCCTACGAGGTCAAGCACCAGTTCGCGAGCATCGTGGTCCGCGGTGTCGACGTCGCCAAGGGCGCAGTCTCCATCGAGAACCGCTTCAACTTCTCGAACGTGAACGAATACGAAGCCGTCTGGGAACTCAAGGAAGAAGGCAAGACCATCCAGTCCGGAATCCTTCCCTCGGCATCCCTGGACATCGCCCCCCTGACCACCAAGAACGTCACGATCCCCTTCACGACCCCGGCGTTGCGTGCCGGGCACGTCTACCACCTCGACCTCGACTTCCGCCTGAAGGGCGACGCCTCGTGGGCCACGGCCGGCCACAGCGTCGCGCACGGCCAATTCGAGGTGAACTTCGGAGCTCCACGCCCTCCCAAGATCAACCTGACCAAGCTGCCCAAGCTCACCGTCACCCAAGCCAACGGCATGGTCAACCTTTCCGGCGACGGCTTCACCGCCGTGTTCGACACCAAGAAGGGAACGCTCACCGGCTACACGCTGGGAACCACCCAGGTGATCAAGGAAGGCCCGATTCCCAACTTCTGGCGGGCCCCCACGGACAACGATCGCGGCTACAACATGGCCGGACAGAGCGGCAAGTGGCAGAACGCCGGGCGCGACCGCATCGTGAGCAAATCCACCGTGACCACGGTCTCCGAATCGGAGACGCGCATCGACCTCAACCTGAACGTCCCCGCGGGCACTTCCACGATGGTCATGTCCTGGACCTTCTACGGCACCGGCGACATCGTGGTCGACTACACCCTGTCTCCGGACGGCACCGCGGGTGCGATCCCGACGGTGGGCACCCAGATGGCCATTCCCGGGGGCTTCGAGACCTTGCGCTGGTTCGGTCGCGGGCCCCACGAGAACTACATCGGTCGCAATCGCGGCAGCTACGTCGGGCACTATTCGCGTCCGGTCGACTCCACGATCACTCTCTACACCGAAATCAGCGAGACCGGGCAGCGCACCGACGTCCGCTGGGCCTCCCTCACCAACGCGGCAGGCCTCGGCCTTCTGGCAGTGGGGTCGCCGAACATGGAGATCAACGCCCAGCACCACACGCCGGCACAGCTCACCTCCACGCGCTATCCCTGGGATCTCACGCGACAAAGCGACATCACCTTCCGCATCGACTTCCGGCAGATGGGCGTAGGCGGCGTCAACAGCTGGGGAGCCAAGCCCCTCGACGCCTACATGAACTTCGCCAACAAGACCTACAAGCACAGCTTCCGCCTCTCGCCGATCAAGACCGCCAACCTGGACCTGGAATTCATGGCCCGCCAAGGGTTCAAGAACCTCGCCACCTCCGACAGCGTGGTGGATTACCAGGCGCCGTTGGCCACGCGCGCACCGGCCGCCATGGCTGGCCGCAGCCTGGTGGAAGTGGTCGGGTTCGGGTGGATGGAAATCCCCGCGAACTTCCAGGCCCGCTCCGTCGAGGTCCTGGACCTGTCGGGACGGATTCTGTCTTCAAGCCAGGTGGTGGACGGACGCTGCGACCTGTCCCGGACAGGTGCCGGCTTGCGCGTGCTGCGTTTCAAGAGCCAGACCGGCTCCTGGTCCAAGGTGGCGGCAGCGGCCAAGTGATGAATGGTGTCTGGTAGGGTTTTAGGATCGCTCGGTCTTCGCGGCATCGCACGGATGCGGAAGACTCGAGCGAAATCGCGCAAGCGCTGAAGCCAGTTGCAGCACATTCCCGGAGAACGCCCCACCGGGAAAGGGGATCCGAGCCTAATCTGAGGCATGACCCTTTCCTTTCCTGGATGGATGAACCCCGCAAGATTCGATCGCCTCTTCGCCATTCCCCTCCTGGCGGGCGGCTTGGCGTTTGGCCAAACAGCAAGTATCGACTTCACCGCTCTCCAACAGGAGATCGACGGGTTCGGAGCAGCCTCTGTGGGTGGCGGTCTGATGAACACCAAGGAACTGGATGCGGCGTTTCTAAACAACACCCAAAACCAGATAGGGCTTTCCATCGATCGGGTGGAGGTCACCGCCTGGGGCACCGAGTCCTGGGAAGTGGAACGCAAGAACGCGCAGGGTGCGAAGGCGCGCGGCGCCAAGTACGTCTTCGCGAGCATCTGGTCGGGTCCTGCCTCGATGAAGACCAACAACAACGTCGCGCAGGGCTCCCTCAAGGAAAGCTCCTACGCCGATTACGCGGCCTATCTGAAATCCTTCCGCGAATTCATGGGACCCTCCCTGGACATCATCTCCATCCAGAACGAACCCAACGTCAAGGTGGATTACATCTCGTGCGACTGGACCCCCACCCAGCTGTACAACTTCACGAAAAACCACGCGGCGGCCATCGGTGGCGACGTGATGATGCCGGAGACCTTCAACTTCGACGTCGCCTACTCCGATCCGGTCCTCAATGACCCTGTGGCCGCCAAGAACATCACCCACATCGGCGTGCATCTGTACGGCGCCCAGATGAAGACCTACACCAACGCCGTGAACAAAGGCAAGAAGATCTGGATGACCGAACACTTCTACAACGGGGACGACATCGGCACCGTTCTGACCGGGGCCAAGGAGATCATGGATTGCCTGAACAACCGGATGAACGCCTACGTCTGGTGGTATCTGCGCGTTCCCAGCTGCAACCTGATCGATTCCAACGGGGTCCTCAACCGCAAGGGCTACATGATGGGACAGTTCGCCAAGTACGTCCGACCGGGATCATACCGGGCGACGGCCACCTACTCCCCCCAAGCCGGCGTGACGGTCATGGCCTTCGCCGGGACAAAAAACGTCATCATCGCGATCAACCAGAACACGTCCACCAAGAGCCAGTCCTTCAGCATCACAAAGGGAACGTTCGCCACCCCCAAGCGGTACACGACCTCCAACACCAAACGTCTGGCCGACGACGGCACCGTCGCGGTGAACAACGGCGCGTTCACCACCAGCCTGGATGCGCAGAGCATCACGACCTTCGTCCCCGAAGGCACCTCGGGGATCACCCCCGCGGCCAAGACACCCAAGGGGGTCGCGAGCTCAGGCTTGCAGATCCGCGCGCAGGGTGGCCGCCTGTTCCTTGCCGATTCCCGGGGCCGAGCGATCCTTTCGACCGATCGCTGAAATCGATTGCAGCGGAAGCTCTGCGATCGGGGCGATGAGCGATCGACTCCTAGCTATTCTCGACCAACAAACGCAAGGTTTCAAGCGGTACGGCCTCCAGGAGGCCGTACCCGGTTCTAGAAGGAGTCGAGATGAATTTGAGAAAATCGTGCCACTGGATTCCCCGGGTCGCGCTGGTCGCCGCCACCTTGGCGGGACTGTCGTTCGGACAGAACCTGCCTACCGCCAAATCCCTCGCCGCCGAGATGGGCATGGGTTGGAACCTTGGCAACACCATGGAACTGATCGGAGTCCAGCCGATTCCCACCAAGGTCCTGTTCGATTCCGTGAAGGCCGCCGGCTTCAAGACCGTGCGCATCCCCGCCGCCTGGGACATGCATGCGGATAAAAACACCCACGTGATCGATGCCGCCTGGATGGCCCAGGTCAAGACCGTGGTGGACTACACCATCAAGGACAGCCTGTTCGTGATCCTGAACATCCACTGGGATGGCGGATGGGTGGAGGGCAAGGTCGATTCCGCCGCTACGCGTCCTGCGATGCTCGCCACCATGTACGCCAAGCAAGGGGCCTTCTGGAAACAGATCGCCACCACCTTCCGCAACTACGACCGGCACCTGATTTTCGCCAGCGCCAACGAACCGGCCGTGGACAACCAGGCCAACATGTCCGTGCTCAACGGCCTCCACCAGATCTTCGTGGACACCGTTCGCGCCACGGGCGGCAACAACGCCTCCCGCACGCTGGTCATCCAAGGCCCCAGCACATCCTTCGAGCACACGGCCGACTGGATGACCTCCATGCCCAGGGACGTGATCGCCGACCGGCTCATGGCCGAGGCCCACTTCTACCCCTACCAGTTCTGCTTGATGTCGCAGCCCGCCAACTGGGGAACCATGGCGTATCCGTTCTTCTACTGGGGCAAGCAGTACCACTCCTCCACCGATGCGATCCACAACCCCACCTGGGGCGAGGAATCCTACGTGGATTCCCAGTTCAACCTGGTGAAGCCCAAATACCTGGACAAGAACATCCCGGTGGTGGTGGGCGAATTCGGGGCGCTCAAGCGCCTGACCGCCACGGGTGACAATTTGCGTCTGGCCATCCTCTCGCGCCGCTACTTCTACAACTACGTCACCAAGGCCGCCTTGAGCCGCGGCATGATCCCGGTCGCCTGGGACGCCGGCGGCAAGGGCGACGGCACCATGACGATTTTCGACCGCAACAAGGAAGGCGCCATCTACGACCTGGGACTGCTCAACGCCATGCGCGCCGGAGCAGGCCTGGCCAAGCTTCCCGGCGACACGACCAGCGACTACACGGTGGCCTCCGGCGACAACAGCCTTCGCATCCTGTATTCGGCCAAGGACTCGGGGCGCGGCCAAGTCAATCTGGGAGTCACCAAGGGCAACATGACCACGTACGATTCGGTGCTGGTCCGCGCCTACGTGAAGGGCACCACCGACTACGATTCCGCCGGCGTCAAGCAGTACGGATACGTCTCGATGAGCGTGGTCACCATGTCGAAGAACTGGACCTGGCGCGAGAAGTCGTTGGGCGCCACCACCATGGATGCCTGGAAGACCTACAGCATCCCCCTTTCCACCAACACCGCGGATTCCCTCGCCCTGGTTCCGGCGGATCCGGCCAACATCGACTTCTTCGCGCTGCAAGCCTACTCGAAGGGGTATCGCGGAGCCCTCTACGTGGATTGGATCGTCTTCAAGTCAAAAAACGGCACCAGCGACACCATCTACAACTTCAACCAGAAGGCGCCTGAAGAAGGCAAGGACAATGTCGAGTCCGTCGGACTCTACCCCACTTCCAACGTTCCTACCGACCTGGAATGGCAGACTGCCACGACCACCAAGTGGGGCGCCGCCTCGATCGGCAAGAGAATCGGTTCCGGATCGAACTCCCTGCAAGCCAGCATCGCCAACGGCGCGATCCGCGCGGGCTTCTTTGCCTCCCAACCCGGATCGGCGACCATCCGACTGCTGGACCTCCAAGGCAGAGCGGTCTGGTCAAAAACCGTCCAAGTCATGGCGGGAGAAAATCGGTTCGAGATCGTGGCCGACGGCCACGGCATGATGCTCCTGGATGTCGCACAAGGCACCACCCACCAGACGGGTTACGTCCTCCTTCCCTGAACCTCCAAGGGCACTCCCCATCGGTTCCTCCGAAGGGCTAAATAAACCACCCCGCAGCATCGCTGCGGGGTATTTTCTTGGCAAGCGATTTCGGGTCTCCGAAGCAAGCTTCGGGGAATCAGACCCGAAGTGATTGAAAGAACACCCCGCAGCATCGCTGCGGGGTGTTCTGTTTTTGGGTCCTTGGGGTTCGGCGGGATCCGAAACCGGGGAATGCGCCCCGACGCGATTCACAAGCGGCTCGATCAGCGACGACCGATGGCGCTCAGCGGAACGAACTGACCATCGCGTTCGAAGCCCAAACGCAAGTGTCCATCGATGTTTCGCATGGCCATCGAGGCGTGAGCGACCGGACGCGCAGCCTTCAACGTCGGCTCTTCGGCGGAGGACACCCAGCCGTTGTCCTTGTCGAACTGCAATCCGTCGAACGGCACCACGATCACCTTGCTGTTGTGGTTGTCGTTGCCCACGTCCTTGTCCTTTTCCACGTCGATCACGGAGAAGGTGAAATGGGTGACGTGGCCATCCTTCAGGTAGACCTGCGGACGCTCGATCTTGGTCCAGTGGTTCACGGTGCCGTTGGTGTACTTGATGAAGTCACGGGACGGAATGTACGCCACGCCCATGTCCTTCCAGTTGTTGATGCCGTCGTTGGATATGATGTGACGTGCCTGCTTGGCGTCCCACCAGTTCACGGTGATGTGGTACTTGTTGCCGCTGCGCCAGATCACGGGGTCTTCAGCGAAGCCGTTGTTCAGACCCTGGACGATGGGGAACACGCTCTTGGTCATGACTTTGTACGGCCCCAGGATGCCGTTGGTGCTCAGGGAAATGACCCCTTCTCGCGCGATGGACAGGAAGCTGCCGTCGGGACGCGGAAGAATGACCGTGTTGGAGTGGAGTTGGCCCCCGCTTGCGACATCGATGTTGAACCCGTTCTTCTCGAAGCTGATGGCTCCCTTCGCGACCCAAGGGCCGTCGAGGGACTTGGAGGTGTAGACCGTGGCGGGACGGCGGGTTTCGCTGACCAGTACGAAATAGGTGCCGTCGTTCATCTGCTCGAC
The DNA here is from genome assembly GCA_016699655.1 of Fibrobacterota bacterium. Classification (GTDB taxonomy): domain Bacteria; phylum Fibrobacterota; class Fibrobacteria; order UBA5070; family UBA5070; genus UBA5070. The sequence goes on along the minus strand of CP064986.1, from coordinate 4,066,830 downwards.
CATCACGTTGTGGCCCTTGCCGTTCAGCTCGTTGTAGCAGAGCCCCTTGTCGACGTAGGGTCCCAGGGGGGACGTGTCGCTCACCGTGTGGACGCAGACCGATCCGAACCAGCCGTTGTGGCCCGCGCTCTGGTTCCAGCGACTCACGTACATATGGTATTTGCCGTCGGCGGCGCGCAGGATCTTGCCGTCCCAGTAGGAGAAGTTCTTGTTGGTCTTGTCCTCGATGCCGTTGTCCTGGTCGCGAGGAAGGACTCCGCTCGAGCCCCAGGCGTTGGACGTCGTCTGCTTGATAACGGGAGTGGGCAGGAAGTAGTCGATGAGGGTCTTGGCATGGGCGGATGTCCCGCACAGGACCAACGGGATCCCCCAGACGATCCCACGGCGGAATCGGAAAGCGCTTCTGGTACTCATGGTTTCCACCTTGGCTGGATTCTCTGGCGTTCGCAATGGGGAAGATGGCAACGCTTTCTGCGCGGCAAGGAGTACTTCGCCGGACCGCTATTGAAGATTCGCCAAAAAGGATTTACGCCATCCCGGCAAGGCTCAGGGTGCGCGATCCAGCGGAACGTGGTTTTGTTGTTTCTTCAAACCACGAGCTCGACAAGCGGCCTCGAAACGAAGCTGAAACGGCCATTTTGGAGGATACCAACTCGATCTTCCTCAATAGGCGATCCTCCTCGGAGTCATCGAACCGTGAACGGAATCGGTGGTTGGCAGACCAAACGAACCGGGAGACAGCGATGACGCGGCAATCGATCAAAGGAACATTCGCAGGGGCGATCCTCTCGGCACTGGGCCTCGCAACCACAAACCACGCCGCCTCCAATCCCGTGATGTGGGCGGACATCCCGGATCCGTCCATCATTCGCGTGGGCAACAACTACTACATGAGCCACACCACGATGCACTTCGCACCCGGCGTGCCCATCATGAAGTCCACCGACTTGGTGAACTGGAAAACCATCAACTACTGCTATTCCACGCTCACCAACAACGACAACATGAACCTCAACGCCGGCAAGAACGCCTACGGCAAGGGTTCGTGGGCGGCCAGCATCCGCCACAAGGACGGCACCTTCCATGTGCTGGTGCCTTCGTACACCACCAACAAAACCCACCTCTACTCCACCACCGACATCGAGAAGGGGCCTTGGAAGGAGACCCAGTTCGGGTTCTACCACGATCCCTCCCTGCACCTGGACGAAGACGGCCGGAACTTCGTCGTGTACGGTGGCTCGGACATCAAAATCATCCAGCTGAATTCCACGCTGACCGGCACCCAATCCGGTGGTGTCAACAAGACCATCATTGGATCGGCCGCCCTCAAAGCGCTCATCGGCAACAGCCCGATTCTCGTCGGCGAGGGTTCGCACATAGAGAAGATCAACGGCTGGTACTACGTCTTCATCATCTGCTGGCCCAATGGCGGCGGATTCGACGGCCGGACGGAACTTGTCTTCCGATCCAAGACCATCGACGGCACCTACGAGGGCAAGGTGGTGCACTCCAGCAAAGGCGTGGCACAGGGAAGCGTGCTCCAGGATCCAGCCGGCAAGTGGTGGGGGTACCTGTTCCAGGACAACGGATCCGTGGGCCGCAGCACCTGGATCATGCCCGTGACCTGGGCCAACGACTGGCCCTCCTTCAACGGCGGGGTCTCCCCCACCACCTTCACGATCACCACCAATTCGGCGGTTGGGACAGGTTTTGTCACAAACGACGATTTCAACAGCACGAACCTGAAGCTGGAGTGGCAGTGGAACCACAATCCGGACAACACCAAGTGGTCGTTGTCGGCCAAGCCTGGATTCATGAGGATCACCACCGGCCGGACCGATGCACAGGTGGTGAACGCCAAGAACACCCTCACCCAGCGCAGCTTCGGGCCCACCAGCTCCGGTCGGGTTTCCCTGGACGTGAGCGGCTTGAAGGACGGCGACGTGGCTGGCCTGGTGGCCTTGCAGGGGAAGTACGGCTACATCGGCGTCAAGAAGACCGGCACCACCAACACATTGGTCATGGTGAACGCGTCCACGACCTCCCCGGTGGAAGTGGCCACCGCCCCGCTTTCAGGCAACAAGGTGTTCCTGCGCATCGACATGAACTTCCAAAGCCGCACCGACAAGGCCACGTTCTTCTACAGCATCGACAGCACGAACTGGACCGCCCTGGGCAACACCCTGCAGATGTCCTACGAGCTGACCCATTTCACGGGTTACAGATTCGGACTGTTCGCCTACTCGACCAAGACCGCAGGCGGCACAGCTGATTTCGACTGGTTCAAGATCGGAGCGACCTACAAGGACGGTCTCGAGTTGAGCGCCATCGCTCCACGGTCCGGGTCCACCGCTCCCGGCCAACTGCTCACCTATCGTTGGGATCGCCAAAGCTCCAGTATCGCTCTGCGCTACACCTTGGCCCAATCCGGCAAGGTCGGATTCCGTCTGGTCGACGCCCGAGGCAAAGTGGTCGCGCGCTTGTCCGAACGTTTCCAGGAAACCGGCGACCATCTGACAGACCTGAACGCCAGCGGTCTGCGCGACGGCAGCTATTTCCTGGTGGGTCAGCTGAACGGCGCGACTTGGGGATCCTGGCCGGTCGCCATCGCGCGCTGAAATTCCGGAAAACCGTTCAGGCGGTATTCAACGGAGTTTTCTTGGATCCTTCCAATCGTGATGGTAAATCGCTACCGCGGTTGGATCTTTCCGCAGACACCGTCCGGTGCTCGAAGGAGACTCGATCCATGACCATTCGTTGTTTGGCAATCCTCGCGCTTTCAGCCCAGTGCGCCATGGCCGTGAACGTCTCCTTCGCGCCGTACATCCCCTGGCGCCAAACAGAGACACAACCTGGAGCCCACGATCCCACCGTCATCCGGGACGATCGCGGTGTGTACACGTTGATGTCCACCAACAACCTCCTGACCCTCTGGCAATCCACCGACATGGTCAACTGGAGTTCCAAGGGAAAGCTGTTGAACGGCGTGCCCACCTGGATGTCTTCCGTGTACAGCGGAATCGAGAACATCTGGGCTCCGCATCTGGCCAAGATGGGCGGGAAGTATTGGGTCTACTCCTGCGGATCCGTGTTTGGAAAGAACACCTCCCTGATCGGAGCGATGTCCACTCCCACCTTGGATGTTTCCAGCGCGGCCTACAAGTGGACCGATGCGGGTGAAGTCTGGCGCTCCACCACCTCCAACGACTACAACGCGATCGATCCGGAAATCCTCGTGGACCGTGATGGCAAAGCCTGGATGAGCATGGGTTCGTTCTGGCAGGGCCTGCGGATGATCGCCATCGACCCGGCCACCGGCAAGCAACTGGCTTCCGACAAGACGGTGCGCACCATCGCCAGTCGCGGCGGTGGGGCCATCGAGGGGCCGTCCACCATCCAGCATGGCTCCTGGACCTACCTGTTCGCGCCGTTCGACAAATGCTGCGACGGGATCAACTCCACGTACAGAACCATGTACGGGCGCTCGCAAAGCCCCACAGGGCCTTTCGTGGATGAGACCGGCAAGAGCATGGCTTCCAGCGGCGGAACGCAGGTGACCGCCTCCTACGGCCGGTACGTGGGCCTGGGTGGAGGCTCGCCCTTCCACGACGGGCGGCGCGACTATTTCGCGCTCCACTACTACGATCGCGCGCGCAATGGCGCAAGCTTTCTGCAACTGCGGGAGATCCTCTACGACGACAACGGCTGGCTGCGTCTGGGACAACCGTTCTTGGGACGGCACATGGCGCTGGAAGCCGAGCACGCCCTTCTTTCCGGGGACTCCATCATGACCGCTTCCGGATCGGGTGCATCCAACAACGAATACGTGGGGTACATCAACGGCGCCACCAGCTCCGTGGAATTTCTCGCCAATCTTCTGCAGGAAGGCGAGTATTGGATCGTGGTGCGCTACGCGGCCGGCGACGGGGCATCCAGTCAATATTTGTCCATCAACGGAGCGGCGGGAATCAAAGTCAGCTACCCCAAGACCTCCGCGTGGGGAACCTTTCCCGCCGAACAGGTGGTGGTGTTGGACGCCAAGCTCAAGCGCGGGCGCAACAGCCTGAAGTTTTCCAAGGACGTGGGATTTGCCGAACTGGATCGCATCGACATCGTCCGCAAGGCCAGCACGGTGATCGGCCTGGGATCCTTCGACCGTTTCCCGAACGCTTCCTACGATTCGGCCAGCGATGGGGTGGTGCTGGGCTCGGGCGCATCGGCCACCTACGAGAACGTGGGATTCGACGCCGGGGGATTCAAGAGCATGGAGCTCTGCGCGATCTCAGGAACCGGACGTGTGCGCATCGGGCTGGGCTCGAGCCTCTCGCAGGAAGTGGACGTGGCGGCCAAAGGATGCAAGACCTACGACTTGGCCTCCGCTCTGCAATCGGCCACCGGCATCCACGACCTAACGATCACGAATGTTTCCGGCGATCTGGTGCTGGGTTCGATCCAATTTCTGACAGGTTCGTCCGGGACTGCCGCCCAAGGAACGAGGAAAGCGCACACTCAGGGCGCACGCTTCGATCCCTTGGGACGCGAGGAGACGGAACCCCAAACCGATCGGAAGCTGCGACCCCTGGTCACCCGTCCCTAGCCTGAATTCGTCGCGACGAATTCTCAATATCTCGGTTTTGTTGTACGACAGAATATGGCATCGCTTGTCTGCCGCTTTGAGGTCTTCATTCGTGTTTGTCGCACCTATTCCTTCTGCACCGGGCGCACCTCGCCCTTGCCCGGGCTCAGGGTGCCCGGGGACCTTGCCCTCAACCGAGGGCAGGAGCCGGTGATCCACGCAGGCGTGCTGCCAGCGCCAGCCTATCGAAGGCCTTGCGGAACAAGCCCTCGTCGGGATGGTTTGACGACAGGTGCAATCGGATGCGTCGGGTGTTGCGGGTCACAACCGCACCGATCTTCAATAGCTTGATCCGGATGGTGGAGCAGGTCGATCGCTCCTCCTTCTCACCCTTCAATCCGATCGCACGCAAGGTGTGCTGCAGGACATATGCCAGGGTGGACATCAAAAGGCGCATCCAATTTTCCTGGAACCCTCCGTGGGACAGCCTCGATCCGAACAAGTCTGTCTGCGTCTCCTTGAATCGATTCTCCATTTCGCCGCGAGCGCAGTAGATCTCGGCGTAGATGTGGCGCGGTTCGCCCGAGAGGTTCGTCGCCACATAGCGCGTATTGGGTCCCAACGGGTTGCGTTCGGCCTTGACGATCACGCGCCGCGAGCTCTTCCAGGATCCCGCTCGATAATCCACTTCGTCGAACAATTTTGCCATTGGGCGGTCTGGAAAAAGACTTCCTCAGCCTCCATGCGAACCGCTACGCTCGACTTTTCCAAGACAGAATTTGGTTGCATGCCCACGACATATCCGACCTTGTTTTGTTCGCACCAGCGCAGGATGTGGTCGCGGCAGTAGGCGGCATCGGCCCTCCAGACGATGCGGACATTCGGCCAAGCGCGGCGCAGTCGATGGGTCAAGCCCGCCAGTACGGCCAGAGCGCCTCGAGCGGGGCCACGATCGGCGGGGCGCAGGATCGCGCACAAGGGGTGCTTTCCGGCGAACACGAACAAAGGCAGGTAGCAGTAGCCACTGTAATGGCCGTGGAAGAATCGGCCTTCCTGAGTGCCGTGCAGCTGCACATCGGTGGCGTCGAAATCCAGCACAATTTCCTGGGGAGCTTTGCCACGGTGCGATTCGATGTAGGCGTCGATCAGAAGCTCGTTGAGCTTCCAGTTGGTCTGCGGTGTGGCCAGGCGGGCGATGCGTCCAAGGGTGGAATCGCTGGCCAGGGGCTTGTCCTGCCCGACAGCGGTTTGCAAGGCAATGTCGTGGCGCAGGTCTCGCTGATCAATCAGATCCTCGTGGCCAAGACACAAGCTGTAGACAGCCTGGCGGACCATGGAAGGAAGCGAATGGGTGCAAGAAGATCGACGACGCTTGTCCGGAATGCAGCGGGCGATGCGGTGCGAAAGGCCTCCAAGGGCGCGATCGGCCAGACCAAGAAGAAGTGCACCACCGTTTGACGTTACATTGCCGCCCTCAAAATCCACCTCGACTTTGCGACCTTGGACCATCGGGAAAAGATCCAGCGTTTGATTACGTTTTGACATGGGCCCTCTGGTTTGTTGGTTTTGTTTCCCAAGCCCCAATGTATGGGGCTTACAACAAATCAGCAGGGCTTTCCCCATGACGAATTCAGGCTAGGGCTCTGTCACTTTCCGATCAGGATCTTTTCGCTTCCGGCGGATTTTCCATCGATCTCGAGATTGGCCAGGTACATGCCCGCAGGGAGATCGGAGACATCGATGGAGCCCGCGTGATCGGCGACGAGTCCTGATTGGACAAGCTCGCCGTCCGGTCTGGACACACGCACGGAGGCTCGCGCGTTGGTCGCCCCATCGAATTCCACCCGCAAGACCTTCCGTGCTCCATCGTAGACCAGGAGAGGAGGTTTGACGAGGGAGCCGGACCGGTCCACCCCCGAAAGGGTATCGAACCACGAGTACTGCACGCGGGCCAGGCCGGAGGGATTGGCGACGGTCAGGTCGATGTTCGCGCCCGTGCCGGTTTTTTTCATCAGACTGTACCAGTCGTTGTCCTTGAGACCGGCCCAGTAGAAACTGCCCATCTTCCAGGTGCGCAGCTGTTCGGTCATCCCCCGGATGTACTTCACGAAATAGCTCGCGCTTGCGCTGGTGTTGGCGTAATCCTGCGGCTGGTAGGTGATGCCGTTCTTGGAGCCGGTGCTCATGGGCCCACCCCACTCGGTGGCCACCGTTCGATCGGAGTAGCTGCCGACTTCGCTGCGCAGGTGGGCGCTCCATTGGGCTTCGGTGTTCGTTTCAGCCGACCACATCGAGTAGTCGTGGACGGCGAGGAGACACTTGTTGAACCGACTGTCACTACCGATTTCAGGAACGTTCTGGGCCATTCCGGTGCCGTCCAGGATGATCCGTTCCTGTGGAAACGACGGGAACTTCTGGAGCCATTCGGCGTACAGGTTCGACAGGGTCGTCTTGTTGTACATGTTCGGTTCGTTGTAGATCTCGATGTAGAAGTTCTTGTTGGTCCCGTACTTGGCCACGACCGTGCTCCACATGGTCCACCACGAGGTCATGTTCGGGGGTGCGGCGCCATGGGCTGGGCCCCAGTAGCACAGGATGACCCGCCCCTTGGTGAGCGCGACATCGATCACGCCCGTGTACATGTTCCATCCCGTGGAGGCGGTCGCTTCGTTGATCGGCAACCGAACAGAATTTGTCCCGAGCTTGGAAACGAACTGGCCCACGACCCTTTCGGCCACGATCTTCGCCGAGGCGTTGTTGTCCGACGACGTGAGTCCCGATAGGTAGATGACACCCGTTTGGAAGTTGTCGCGTGGATCCGCCCAGTTCACGCCCCGGAACTGGTTGGTGGTCGCATGCGAAAACGACGCGGCGAACAACGTCAATCCCAAGGACAGAAGGAGAGATCTTGCTTTTGTTCTCATGGAAATGATTCTCCGAATGAACGGCTGGGCCTACGTTGAGGAGGAAGACCCGCCTGCTTCTACTGCAACGTGGCCGAAGCGTTCGATTTCGGCCGCCCTTTTTCCAGCTCGACGATTGTCAAATGGGCAATTGGCGCTGAGCCTCGAATAGGCCACCTCGAATCGCTTCACCCCGTTTCGCAAAACGATTTGGGTCACCTCGTGGACGAAAGATTTCCCAACATCGCATGGAATTCCCGGAACGTCAGATTCCGTCCGTTGGGCTTGACAGGCAGCTTCAAGCGAGGCGTGAAGCGCATGGGGGAAGACGGAGCCTTGGGAGCGCTCCGGATTTCCACATCCGCCAGAAGGCTGTCCATGTAGGGCTTGAGCACTTCCGACAGCTTGGCCGCCGCCTTGATCTGGCCCGCGTCGGTGGGATGGAGCTTGTCGGAAGCGTAGTCGCTGGTGGCCAACCAGCCGGTGGTGTTGACGTAGTAGACCCGCTTGTCGCCACCGTTCCAAAGAGCATCCACGGCCGCCTTGGTTTGGGATTCATTGTAACCGCCAAAGGTGCGGACCGCGAAGATCCGGGTCTTGGGGAGTTTGGCGCGGATCTTCTTCATCAGGTTGATGTAAGACGCCTGCACGGTGGTCCCCGAAATCCCACCCGCCAGGGCGTCGTTGGTCCCGAGGTTGATCACCACCATGTCCGGCGTGTACTTCGAAAAATCCCAATCCGGCGCGTTGGGTTGGGTGGTGGTGGGCGTGATGGGCGGGGTGACCATCTTGAAGTACTGGATTTCCTGACCGATCCCGGGAAAGCCGTTGCCGGAATAGTGGCCGTTGCCGACCAGACAGATTCCGGGATAGGAGATGGCCGTCCGGTCCGCACCCAAGGTCTCTCCCACCAACCACGGAAAGGCGCTGATGTTGCCGTTGGTGGTGACCGAGCCCGAGGTGATGGAATTTCCCACAAATTCGATCAGGGCTTTGGCTTTGGCGGCAGGCACGGTGGCCCCACCCGATGCCAACGTGAAACCTTGGAAAAGGATTTGATCGGATTGGAAACGCGCGACCATCTTGACGGTGTGGTTACCACCCCCAATCCGGTGGCCAGCGACACCACTCCATTGGCCCCCATCTTCATGGATACCGGCTTGGAATCGATGAACACGGCAAGGTCCACCCGCTGGCCCAATTTCACCGAAAGGGAAGATCCCGTGAACTCGGCGCGGATGTAGGCTCCCCCCCAGTGGCTGCGCGGTTGGCTGGGGTTGGACTTGTCCCACCGGCCCACATAGACCAGGTTGGGGTCCGTGGGCGATCCGTCGCCTGTGGCCGCGAAGGAAACGCTGGGAAGGGCCAAGACGGCACACAGAACAAATAGTCGGGTGAGGGTCCTCATGGGATACAGCTTAGGCGGAAACCACCCTGCGCAAGGCGGGATCCCCCCGCGCGGTTTTGTGCTTTCCACAAAAGATCCTCGACTCCGCCTTGGCCACTTGCCCGGTTGCGGAGTCCAGGAGAATGGGACAATGGGACCATGACCGACACGGGAACCTCGCGCTATCGCATCCTGGGAAAGCTGGGCGAAGGCGGCATGGCTGTGGTGCACATGGCCGAAGACTCCGTTTTGCACCGGTGCGTGGCCGTGAAAACGCTGCGCCGCGAAGCACGGGACGCCACCGTCCTGCAACGATTCCATCTGGAAGCCACCACTGTTTCCCGCCTGGGGCATTCGAACATCGTGCAGGTCCACGACATGGGCGAACGCGACGATGGCGAATTTTTGGTGATGGAATTTTTGGATCGAGGCAGCATCGGCAGGATCGTTTCCTCCAACGGCGGGCACCTGGATCCGCTTTGCGCGGCTTGCGTGGCCTTGCAGGCGGCCGACGGCCTGACGGCCGCCCACGACGCCGGCGTGGTCCACCGCGACGTGAAGCCGGACAACCTCCTCATTTCGCGTCAAGGCGTGGTGAAGGTGGCCGACTTCGGGATCGCGCGCCTCCAAAACGACGTGCACCGCACCGCCCCCGGCGTGGCGATCGGATCGCCGCACTACATGGCCCCCGAGCAGGCGGAAGGACAAGAATCGTCACCCAAGACGGATGTGTTCGCGCTGGCGGGAGTGCTGCACTTCATGGTCTGCGGGCGGCCCCCTTTCGAGGCGGAAAACGTGATGGGCCTGCTGTACCGGATCACCAGCCACGATGCACCCGAACTGCGCATGCGCTCCCACGAATGCCCCCGGGCCCTTTCCGAGCTCGTGCGCGCCATGCATCAACGCGATCCCGATCGCCGCCCCACCATGGCCGAGGTTTCCGAACGATTGCGTTCGTGGTTGGCCGATCACGGGATCCTCCAGCCGTCGGAACATCTGCGTGCCACGTTGGGGTTCCCCCAGACAACCACGCTCCGCGGCAACACCACCACCGCAGCTCAACCCGTCGAGGCTCCCTTGCGTTGGTGGCCACCCAAACGGGCCCTGGCTTCCATCGCATCCCTGGCCTTGAAGTTCCTGCAGCGTCGGGCCGCGAAGGCCTCGCGCTGACAAAATTCGCCGAGGCACACGATGCGGCATCGGCGCTCCGCTCTCTGGTGGTCGTTCGCTGGAAGGTTCAAGGATCCGAGGCAAGGCCTCGGACGTTCAGGGCGCAGCCAAGGTCCAGGTGGTCCTGGTCGTGTGGGTAGCCACTTCCACCAGCAGGATCCCCCTTCGCTCCCGACCCAGCGAAAGGGAAATGCTGGAAGTCGGAGCCTGGCCCGCATCCCACGATGTCAAAATCCGTCCCCAGGAATCCAGCACCCGGATCCGCTGGATGGGAGACCCGGATTCCACCTGGAGCGCTCCCCCGGCAAGACGCGCGGATGCGGCCCTGAAATCCGCTCGAGGACGCGTCCAGACGCCGGACTCTCCGGTGGAATATTGCTTCACGAAGTTCCAGATCTCTTCGGACATGTTGATGTGCGGGCCTGTGGTGTAGTTGTGCGACATGTCGGCGACGGTCATGAAGGTGATTTCGCTTTTTTTGCCGCTCTTGTCGCAAGGCCCCCAGTGCTCCTTGGTGACCTTGGAGGTGGGCTTGGAGACGGGATAGGGCTTGGTGGTATCGGAGACGGTGGGACAACCGTATTCGGTGCCCTTCTTGAGCAAGAACGGTCTCAGCCCGGCGAATCCCACGATGGTGTCCAGATCGCCGTGGATGTGGATGATGGGCACCGGACGGGTCTTGGCGCAGTTGTACTGACCGCCCAGCGCATAGCCCGCCACCGGCCCGATGGCCGCCACCTTGTCCGGCTGCTTGCAGGCCATGTGGTAGCTCATCATGCCGCCCATCGAGAACCCGGAAGTGTACACGCGGGTGCGGTCGATCCCGTAGCGCGTGGCGGCCGAATCGATGATCTTCAGAAGGAAATCGATGTCGGTGGTGCCGCTGATGTCCCATTTCTTTTCCAGGCCGTTGGGGTACACCAGCAGGAATTTGGCGGTGTCGGCGATGGCCTCCACCTTGGCCATCATCTTCTGCATGGCCCCGTCGCCGCTCATGCCGTGCATGGAGATGAACAGGGGACGGTTGGTCGCCAGATCCTTGGGGGCGTAGACGAGGGCGGTGCGGTCCACACCGCCAACCTGCAAGGTCCAGGTCTGGGCGAGCGCAACCGAAGCGCAGACCAGGGCGATCGGTAGGGATCGGAAAAATGGGGACTTCATGCGAACTCCTGTCGAGAAGGCATTGGGTGAGTGTCGGACCATCCAGTGTCTGGCTCACGCCCGTGAGAAGAATCTACGGCCAGACCTGAAGTGCTACAGACAAAGAGGACCGCTTTGCGTTGCCTTCGCGAAGGTTCCCACCGTCACCCGTTACCAAATTGGTAACGCAGACGGGAAGAATCGGCCTGTCCCCCTTTCAGGGATGGGATCGGGTCGCAGGCAGGATCACGCCGGCGGTGGTGGATTCCGGCACCGCTCGCCATCGAAACGAGAACCCCTTCCCCACCCCTTTTGCCGAGCTGGGAAACCACAGCAGAAGCTCGTTGCCAGGGCTGACAAGAGCTGGCGGGAGGCTTGATCCGCTGAAAAGGGCCAGCAGATGCTCCTGACGCGTGGAAGCGCCATGGAACACGTGGAGCTGATCCCGTTTGGCCTCTGTCTGGAAGGTGTCGAATGCCAGATGGATCCGCCTCCCTTCGGGCACCCGGATGGACCAGCGACAATCGCAATCGTGGGCGTAGTCCTGCGGGCCGGACCCATCCTGGCCAACGCCCGAATCGCCGGACAGTTCCTTGGTGCCACGGCAGTACAAGGTGGAAGAATCGAGTTCAAGCTTGCGAAATTCCAGGTAGCCGCCGGGCCGTTTCGATCCTCCCCATCGCAAATCCAGCGACGGATAGGGCACCTCGGTGCCACCGGACAAATCCTGAACCGACCAGTCGTATTTGCGGCCGTCCGGAGCCACGGCGCGGATCCGGGCGCGGGGATCCACCGCTCGGGACAAGCCCAGCTGGATTCCGCGATAACTCCCCTGCCCCTGCAGGGAAACGTCCCACGACCCTCGGGTCAGGGGCAGCATTCCAGCGGCGTGGATTTCCTTGGAGGGCGGTCGGTCGGAGGCCCAATCTCCGAGAAAGGCGTGGACCGGATCGATCCTTCCCGCACCGAGCGAACCCGAGAGGCCGGGATGGCGGACCTCCAGCGGCTGGCTGGAAGACATCAAGACTTGTCGGATTTTGTCTGCACTCCATTCGCGGTGTCGCACCTTCAAGGCGACCGCCAAGGCGGCGGCTTCGGTGGCGGCCCGGGAAGTGTGCGCGAGAGGCGCATCGGCGGACGGTAGGCGCAGGTCGGGAACCAGCCACGGATCCCCCGGACCGGAAACCCAGACCCAATCCCCGCGGCAGGAAAGGGAGGTTTTCTTCCCGACGGAATCCACTGCCGCCACCGAAAGAACTCCCGGCAGACTGGCGGGAAACTGGGGGCGACGCGTGGCCTCGTTGCCCGCGGCGGCGACCACGAGCGCACCGCTCTCGATCGCCTCGCGCACCATCCGCCTTTGTTCCTCGCCGGGATTGCCCCCGGCCCACGGACAAAGCACCACATCGGCCTTGGCCGCGTGGGCGCGCTGGATCCCCGGATACCCTCCCGCCATGTCGGGTTTTGTCATGCCGTCGGCCAGGACCTTGATCGGAACGAACCTGACGAGGTCGGGGGCGGTGGGCCCCAGATAGGAAAGGAGTCGTTGGGCCAGCAGGTTCGCCGTGGCGGTCCCGTGCCAGAACTCCTTGGCCCGCGAGGCCTCCGGGCCCACGTCGGGGTCGCGATCAGCCAGGTCCCAAGGGGCCAGGTGCGGATTGCCCAGGGTGCGGGCCAGACTCGAATCCACCCAAAACCCCCGGGCCGGAGCGGATTCCAGCACGAACGCGTCGTCGATCACGGCCACCACGACAGGCCGGGTTTGGCACAAGGCGGCCGAAAGCGCGAACCACGCCGCGATCATCGCTCCCGACCCAGGTCAGGGCTGGACGGAAATCGTGTGGGTGTGCAGGGGCATCTCTTCGGGAGCCAGCCTCACGTACTCCGCACCGCCGCTTTCCCCCCAGAGGACGGTGTCCAGTCCGGGCCCGCTTCCAACGTGGACCGGGGAGCGGCCGCGCAGGTCCGGGAGGGCGAAGGTCTGCATCCCGTTTCCGCCGTAGGTGGTCCCCAGCAGCGCGAACAGGGCGGAATTTTCCGCGATCGACAGAAGCTGTCCGTCACATTTGGCCCAACCCCGGGGAGCGAAATTGAATCCCACCATCTCGATTTCCCCCAAAAACGGCGCTTCGCCGCTGCGCGAGGGGAAGATCCCTTCCAAGGCGATGATGAAGTTGATTCCCACCACGGGATTGCGGATCCGAAGCGACCGGAACCCTCCCTCGCTGGCCGCCTGGAACACGGGCGCCTTGGCCACCCAGTGGGTGCCGTCCCAGACCAGGAAGTTCCCGTAGGTCGTCGCGGGCTTGAGTTTCAGGGTGTCCTTGGTGGCGGAAAGCACCAAGGGTTCGCTCAGGGCCAAACCGAACGGAGCCTTGGCCGCGAACGAAGCCGTGTCGCTGCGCCGGGAGAAGCGGCTGGAATCGGCCACCAAGGCGGTGTCCGCCACGGTCGCCCGTTGGGCCGCCGAGGACTTGTGCGCGAACCAGGATTCGGCAGACTTCCCCAGCGGCAAGCGCGGATGGGCGGTGGACTCGCCGTCCAAGGCCACCGACAACCAAAGGGGTTGGCGCCCCAGCCGATCGAGGGGTAGCTCCGCTTGTGCTCCCAGTTCCAGCGAGAACACTCCCTTGCGGAGCACCACCTGGACCTGCTCCTTCCAGTACGACGCCCCGCCCAGCTGGGCATCGAACAATTCGAAGGTGGCCCCCCGTGGGCCGTCCGGCAGCGGTCGACCGGTGGAGTCGGTAGCCACCCCCTGGAAAGGCAGCGTCCAGGGCGATGTGGCCGCGAAGGTGGAGAGAGCCAGCGCCAACAGGCCGGCCATGGCGACGGTTGAGGTTTTCATTGCTTCACTCCGGTCTTGCGCACGGTTTCCAATTTCTGTCCATCCTTGGACACGATCGAGATCTTCCACAGGTAGATTCCGGGCCCGACCGCACGACCGGACCGGTCGCGCAGATCCCAGCGCACGGACAGATTTCGACGGCCATCGTCCGTGGGGGGCAAAACGAGCCATTGGCCGTCGTCCATCGTGGTTTCGGCGAAGGTGACCAGCGCGCCCAGGTTGTCGTAGATCTGGACATGGACCGCCGAAGGACCCGAGAGCAGAAGGGAAACCGAAATCCCGGTCCCGTCGTCGCGCCGGCCCCCGAGGGCCAATCCGCCGGGCATTCCGGCGTCGGCGGCATGCGCCATGAGCCGGTGCATCCGCACCTGGGGTGAACCGACCTTCCGGACGGCGGGCCTTCCCGCCAAGGCGGAGACGCCACCGGTCACGGAAAACCTCACCCATGCCGTGTCCGAGGCCGCGCCTTGGTCGTCCAGCAGCTGGAACCCGACCGAATCCCGCCCGGCATAACCGGACACGGCGAGATAATCCAGGACTTTGGCGACGACCGAGACGGATCCATGGGAGGCGGCGCGCACGATCCGAGCCGACACGATCCGTCCATCCACGTCGTCCCCGGAAACGGCCACCTTCGCGATCCGTCCCGCGACCGCATCGATGGAGGTGTCCGCGGCCAGGGGCGGGAGATTCTTCCACAAGGGATGCGCGAGGAATCCCGCGACCAGGGTGGAGTCCCCGCCGGCAGGCGAAGACTGCCCCACCACGGCGGCCAGACGGCCATCTCCCGCGAAACCTCCGCCCATCTGCGCCCAAAGGGCCGCTTGGACGGAAATTGTCCCGAACAGGACACCGCACACGAGAATGACCGCTCCCGGAATCGGAGGCTTCGGCGCTCGGATGGAATTCATGATAGGGAAGCTAAACCTCCCGACGGATTCCGGGAGGGGTCAGCGGCTTGCGGAATATTTTATCAGCACCGGATCCTTTTATCGCGCTTTGCTCAGGCGACCACGTTGGCGCGGAAGTAGGTGTCGGTGCCATCGATGGGCGAACGGTATTTCCCGGTGTAGGACAAGCCGTTGAGCAGGATCCGGTAGACCAGATCCAGGACCACGGCGGCCTTGCGCTTGGTGTCGTTGGCTTCCTTCAGCGAGGAGGAGCCACCTTGCGAACCCATCGTGCGGATGTTCTCGTAGGTCTTGATGTGCAGGGAGCTGACCAATCCCATCGCCTTCATGGCCGCCAGCACCAGCTTGGGTTGGAGGTTGCGCTGGTTGACCAGCGCCGACTTCAGCTTCTCCTTGATGGTCCGGTGGAATCCGGTGCCATCAAGCATGAAGATGCTTTCTTCGATGTGCTGCAAGGTCTCACGATCCACCACCACCTCGCCCGGGAAGCGCTTGAGGAGGTGTTCCACCGCCGCCCCCAGGATCAGACGGAAATTGACCAGGTTGCCGCGCGCCTGCCGGAGGTTCGCCAGGGTGTCGGTCTCGCTGGAGCTGTGGGCATGGGGGTTGGTTCCCACCCAGCGCACCACCGCGTCGAACATCTTGATGGCCGAGGCGCGGTCGCCTTGGGGCATGGGCGTGAACTCCCCGTCCGCGTACGACACCGGCCGGGACGACCGGACGGTGCGCTTGCCCGCCACGGCGGCCTCGGTCCAATGCACGTCGATCCCCGACACGAACCGGACGGCCTCCAGGATCTTGTGCTCCGGAAAGGCGATGCCGCCCTTCAAGCGACTGCGCAAGCGGCAACGGTCGCCGGTCTTTCCCGGCAGGAATTCGATCGTGCCGAATTCCACGGTATCGAAGGAGTCGCCCAGAATGCCCAGGCCCGCCAGCATGGTCTCCAATCCCACGTCCAGCTCCAATTCCAGCAGATCGCTGGGCGGCTGGTCCAGGTGGACGATCGAATCCACCCGGGAGCGGAAGACCAATCGGGTCCCGTCCACCTCGGGGTCCTTGTCGATCAGAATGTCCAGCGCCTGGCAGCGAATCGAGTCGGTGGCGAAGGTTGCCTGACAATAGCTGTCTTCCGTGAGGACTCCCGTCTTCACGAACTGGTTTCTCAGCGCCGCGAACCGTTCCCGGAGATCCTGCTGGTTTTCGGTGGTGATCTCGATGGACAGATCGTCGGAAATCGAGACGGAGGCCGCGAAGGCGATGGTCCCGGAGCGGTTGGAAATGGCGACGTTTTGGGCGCTGAGCATCTTTGGATTTGCCTTGTCTCGGTAATGCGTGATGGCACAAGGTGCAAATGATTCCGTCCCGATGGTCCGATGGGAAGCATCCCGCGGGAAAGCGGATCAGTAGACTTTGGTCACCATGCAGGCGGAGGGGTCGCGGTAGAATTCCTCCAGAGCGCCGATCAACGCGCCTTCCGTGGCCGCCCGACCGTCTTCCCAGGCCACCACCATCCGACCATGGTTGCGTCCGTGCTCCTTGGCGTCGTAGAGGGCTTTGTCGGCCAGCATGATCGATTTATCGAACGACACGGCGTACGGATGCCCGCGCAGCACGGGAAGCCAGATGGCCCCCACAGAAATGGTGATCATGACTTCGGATCCGTCGGCAAGGACCACCGGAGCGCTTCGCACCCCTTCCAGGATCTTCCGGATCACCTGCTCGGCGTTGGTGTGGTCCACCATCGGGCACACCACCAGAAACTCCTCCCCTCCCCAACGGATGACGGTGTCGTCGAAGCGCACCGCGCTCCGGATGCGCCGCGCCACCTCGACCAAGGCCTGGTCGCCTCCGCTGTGACCGTGCTTGTCGTTGATCAGCTTGAAATGATCGATGTCGGCGATCATCATCAACATCACCTTGTCTTCCAGGTCGAGCTTGCGCAACGCGAACTCCGGCGTGGAAATCTGCTGCAGGAACGTGGCGGCTAGATGCGCGATGAATTCGTCCACGTAGCGGCGGTTGTGCAGTTCCGTGAGGGGATCGCGCAACGAGGCCTCGCGCAGTTCGCGATTTTTGGTGTTGATCTCCTCGTTGAGTCGGTGGATTTTCAGGTAGAGATCGCGGACCGACCGCAGCGCATAACCCGCTCCCGAAAAGATCCCGTAGGAGATCGTTCCCAGAAACAGGCCTTTGGGATCCACATACATTTCCAGGCCCGCGAACTTGAAATAGACGCTGGGGATCGCGAACAGAAACAGCGCCGCGTAGAAGGAACGGGATCGCCCGTACAGCCATCCGCACAGGATGATCGGGATCGCGTTGACCACCATGATCGACGGCGTGACGAACAGATGGGCCAGGAAGATGGAACCGACGGTGGCCACGCCGTTGATGGCCAGAAAGCCACCCCAGGCGCTCCAACCATTTGGGATCTTCGACTCGGCACCTACCATGCTTTTCCCCTCAAGCCAGCCAGTGGCTGACGTTCCATGATCCCATTTTTTTGAGACCGCCGTAATCTCCAGACACCCAAGTAGAGAACGGCCTGATCACAGCTGAGAACACCTCAGACCTTGATCAAAGACCGGCAGGACTCCGAAATGCACCGCTCCTCCGGAGGAGCGATGCGTCTCGATGGGTGAGCGATGGAATGTAGATCGGCTATCTAAGATACCTAATGGGATTTTGCTCGAGTTCTCAGCGACGACGCAGCGTATCTTCCGTCCACACCCGCACCGGGCCCCAGCTGGACAGGGCCGGGGAACCGTCGGCGAAGGGAGCTTGCAATTCCTTGGCGGGTCCGCTGATGACCACCCGCATGCTGTCGGGCACGAACCACTTGCGGAACACCCGCAGCACGGTGGAATCGGGAATGGTGTCCAAGGCACGCAGGTAACGCACGAAGTGCTGGTTGGAGCGACCCCAGGCGGCGCTTTGCAACAGAAGATCGGCGGTTCCTTCCGGGCTGTCGAACAGACTCGGGATCGAGGCGATCATCCCCTTGCGAGCCTTCCCGAGTTCGCCCGCGCGAAAACCGGAATCGGCCAGGCGTTTGATTTCCTCGCGCACCAGCACCAAGGCCCGCGAGGTGCTCTGGACCTTGGTCTGCAAGGTCACGCCGATCGTGGCGGGTCGGTCGTAGTCGGAGCCCACGAAACTGGAGACGTGGTAGGCCAGCCCTTCGTCGGAACGCACGCGATCCACCAATCGCGATCCGAATCCCCCTTGCCCCAGCACTTCGCTGGCCAACATGAGTGGATAGTAGTCGGGGTGGTCCCGACGCAAAAACCGCAGGCCCAATCGGATCTGGGATTGGTTCCCGGGCTTGTCGCAGATCACCACGCCCGGAGCGATCATGGCGGGCAAGGGCGGCAGGGAATCGAGCTTGGCGGGAGTCTTGCCCTGGTAGGCGCTGGAATCCAGGCGATCCAGAAAGCCTGACAATTGTTGACGAGTCTGTTTGCGATCGAAGCTTCCCGCGACCGCGATCCACATCTTGCGGGTGGAGAATCTGCCGGTCAGGGCGGACTTGAGGGAATGGACGTTCACCTTGCGAACCTCCTGGGAATCCACCAGCTCCGTCCAGGGGCCGGGTCCGTTGGCCACCCGATCCCAGGAAAGCGACAAGGCCTGGGCCGGGGTGTCGAACCGATGTTCGATGTCCTGGATCCGTTCGGATTTGGCGATGGTCACACGCGCCGTGTCCAAGCGCGGGGATACGATCGCGTCGCCCAGCACGTCCAGCAGAAACGGCAGATCGCGGGTCAGTCCGGAAACATTGGCCGTGGTGCGGACCATGCCAACTGAAACCGACACGCCGGCGGCGAGAAATTCCAGGGTGTCTTCCAATTGGGCGGGGGTGAACCGGGAAGTCCCGCCGCGCAGGAGAAGCTCGCCCAGCAGGGAGGCGTCGGCATCGGCTTGGGAAGGCAGGGCCAGCCGTCCTTCCGGCCAGGCCATGCGCACGGAGGCGAACGGCAAGGAGGAATCCTCCACCCAGAACACCACCACGCCGGGGCGCAGGGTGTCGGCGAAGTCCGAGATCAATGGCGGGGTCCAGGTGATCGGGTTCACGCCCAACGCGCGCCATCCCGCCAATTTCCGTCCACCAGGCGAGGAGTCCGCTCCCGCGACGGTGCCTGTGCCCACGTCCGGGGTGGAGCGTCCGATCATGGGGTCCTGCGCCGGGGGTGGCAGAGGCGAGAGACAACCCGAGAAGACCAGGCCCACCGCGAGCACAAGGCCCACCGCGATGATGGGGCTCGCCGAGATCGATCCAAGCAGACGGCGGTTCATTGGTAGACTCCCGTGCGGGTGTGTTCCGAGTGGTTTTTCGGCAGGAGCCACCCGATGGTGGCGCGCTCGGGGCGCAACCACTTGGCGGCGGCCTCGCGCACAGTGGAATCGGTCTGCAGCTGCACCTTTGCCGGATACTTGGCCAACAGCTTCCAGCTGCCGAACAGCTCCATGTAGCCGAGGTCTCCGGCGATGGTCTCGCGCGAACGCAGCCGCGCCAGCCGGGCCACGGCGAGACGATTTTTGACCCGTTGGATCTCGCGCGGGCTCAGCGGCGATTCACGGAGTCGGGCGATCTCGTTCCACAGGATGTCTTCGATCCGGCGGGGATCCGCGCCCTGGACGGGCGTGGCGGAGATGCCGAACTGGCTCGCGTAGATCTGGGCACGGTGGCCGGCGCTGACGGAGGTGCAAAGGCGAAGCGAATCCACCAGCAGCCGTTCCAACCGCCCCGAGGCGCCGGACAAGACCCCTTCCACGATCTCGAAAGCGGGCGACTGAGGATCGTTGATGTCTGGAACGGGAAACAGGATGTCGATCACCGGACGGGCGTTGTCCTGGATGGACACAAGCCGCTTCTGCCCCGGAGGTTCCGGGTCGCGGGTCACCACTTGCGGGAAATCGGCGCCCTTGGTGATTCCCGCAAAATAGCGGGCGGTCATCGCGAAGGCATCTTCCGCCTTGACGTCGCCGGAAAGCACCAGGATGGCGTTTTTGGGGCCGTAGAACTTCTCGTAATGTTCCTCCACCTGCGAGCGGCGGTAGGATTCGATGTCGGAAGGCCAGCCGATGGTGGGGTTTCCGTAGGGGTGGGCTCCCCAGAACAGCAGATCCAGGCTTTCCCAATACCTGCCCTGGGGCTTGTTCTCGATGCGCATGCGGCGCTCCTCGCGCACCACGTCCCGTTCGGCGTAGAAGTCGCGCATGACGGAACGTGTCATACGGTCGCTTTCCATCCACAGGAACAATTCCAAGCGGTTGGAGGGCAAGGTCACGTGGTAGACGGTGGCCAGGTCCGACGTGTAGGCGTTCAGGTCCGTGCCGCCCACTTCCTGGTAGGCCTGCCAGAGTTCGTCCTTCACGAAGTAGGCCCGGTGCAGCGCGTTGAGGGAATCCATCCTCGCCTTGGCGTGGTGCGCTGTGGCGCTGTCCCCCTTGGCAAGGGCCGCGCGGCGGAGTTCTTCCGCCGCATCGATCTGCGGGAGGAACTTGGCATCTGCGGTGGAGTCGGTGATGCCCACCTTGCGCGTGCCCTTGAAGAGCATGTGTTCCAGCATGTGGGCGATGCCCGTGCCACCGGCGTGCTCGTGGATGGATCCGGTCGCGTAGAAGATCTGGCAGGCGACCATGGGCAGGGAATGGTCTTCATGGACCAGAACCCGCAAACCGTTGGCGAACACCGTGTCGCGCACGGCCAGGCGGATTTCCGGCACGGCTTGGTCCGCATTCGGGGGCGTGGCCGGTCCGGAAACCGTCGCGGAAAGCAGCATCGCGGTGGCGGATCCGAGAATGGAAGCGATCATGTGAACTCCAGGTGGGATCCGGTGGCGGACAACGCCGCCCGATCGGCGGTTTGCCGTCGAGCACGGATCGAGAGAGCCCAAAACTACACCTTGGAAGTCAGGCCGGCCGCAACCGCTTGGCCAGAAGCGACACCGCCACGGGCATCCGGTAGGCTTCCACCCCTTGCGGGAGAGGATCATCCGGAAGTTGCGTGCTGTAGAGCACCACCACGGGGGCCTGGTGGATGATTTCCGTCCAGGCCTCGGTTCCGGGTTCGGCGATAGCCAAGCGGCACGCGCCTTTCATGACCAGCTGCGAGGGGTCGGAGACCACCACACATTCCCCCATCATGGAGAGCACGGATTCCACAGGGTCCGGCTCCGACCACCTCGGGTCGCGCCACAAGGCGATCGGATGGCGAAGTTTGGGGTACTCGGTCGTGCCGTCGCTACCCAAGCCCGCCTGGTCTTCCAGGAATTTCAATCGCGCCCCATCGGAGGGCGCGAGGATGTTCAGGGCCTCGGGGAAGGCGAGCTCCTCGCGGGAAAGAGAGCGCACCTCGGCGTGGATGGTCCCCAGGCGTCCCTGGGCCACGGCCAGATTGTGCGCGATGTCCAACCGCCGCGCGAAGGAGCCGGGCTCCCTCTGGCGGCCTGACAAAAAGTGCTCCTGGTAGCGCAGCAGAGGACCGCCGAGCTCCGGCGGGATCCGGAAGGTGGACAGAATCTGCGACCCGATGTCGTTCATCTGGTAGCCGGTGGCGGTGGACAACCCCTCGCGCAGGGACATTCCCTTGACCTGGCAATGCGCGCGGATCGGCAACCATTCGTCCCCCAGGTACTGGAGGGCGAACAGGATGGGCAGGTCGTGGAGGAGGCCCGCCAGGAAGGCGATGTCCTTCTCGCCGATCGGCGACAGACGTTCGGCGTAGTAGGCCGTGGCGACGCAATGGCGCCACACGGAATACAGATCGGCCGTGACCTGTTCGTCCCGGTCTTCCGGCTTGTAGGCCGCGCTCGAGGCCACGATCCTGGAAACCTGCTCCAGGCCCAACACGCGGATCGCCTCGCCGAGATCGAACAAGGGTGTGGGCCGGGCGTACACGGCGGCGTTGGTGGCGCTGATCAACCGCAGCGCCATGACCGGATCGTTGCGCGCCACGCCTTCGATTCCCGCCAGGCTCGATTGCGCCTGGGAAGCCGTCTGGAGCATGTCCGTGCGGACCTTCGGCAACACCTGCATCTTCACGATCGCGTCGGCCAGTTCCCTGGAGACGGATCTACGTCCCACGACCTCCTGACGGCCAACCACGGGCATCTGGCTCGTGGGCGGCTTGGAAGACGGATTGTCGCTCTGCGGCCTACCCGGTGGGGGCGCCGTGTGCACCGCCGCCGGAAAGGTGGACGTGGGCGCGGAGACCACCGCCATCATGGAGGTGGTCTCGTTGGGCAGAAATTCGCTGGGCAGGATCGGTGGAGCCTGGCTGGTTTCCTTCGGGGCCAATTCCCGGAACGCGGAGGGTCTGTCCACCAGGTCCGGGCTGCGGATGATCTCGCGCGGTTCGGCCAGGCGCAAGGCCACCCGTTCCACCAGGTCTTCGGCCGTGAATTTGGACTTGAGGAACACGTCCTTCACGCCCAGATCCAACGCCTCGGCCAGCGAGTCGCGACGCATCCCGGCGGTCAGCAGGATCATGGGGATCTGCCGGTAGATATGGCGGCTGCGGAAGAACTTGATCAATTGAATCCCGTCGGCGCCCGGCATGGCCACGTCCACCACGCAAAGATCCGGACGATTCCGGGCGGCCATTTCCAGGGCCTGGGACGAATTCTGCGCGGTGCTCACCGCGTACCCCGCATCCCAGAACACGGTGGACACGCTCTCCAGGAAATCGGCGTTGTCGTCCACCACCAGGATCGTCTGCCGCTTCACACCAGCACCTCCGTCTCCAGAGGAGCGAATTCCGAATCGCGCACGGGTGCCGACTCGAAGAGCCGAAACCAGACGCGGATCCGGGTACCGCGTTCCTTGCCGCTGGCGATCACCATCCGGCCGCCGTGGCTGGCGCAGATGCGCCGGCAGATGGTCAGCCCCAGGCCGTTTCCGCGCACGAAAAATTCCTTGCGCACCGAAGAGGAGGTCAGTCGCAAAGGCTCCCCCAGGTGCGGCAGCAATCCAGGATCGATCCCCTCGCCGTTGTCCTGGATTTCCAGCCAACCCCAGTCGCCCTGGTCTTCCACGTGGAAGGTCACGTCCAACCGGCTCGGTTTGGCGTGGCGCAGCGCGTTGTTCATCAGGTTCAAGATCAGGCGGCGCATCCCGAAGGGGTTTCCGCGCATGGGAAACTCGGTCTGCTCCACTTCCACCCGGACGGATTCGGGAATCGCCACCGCGAGCATTTCCACCGCGCGGCGCGCTTCCTGGGCCAGGTCAAAATCCGTCCAGGCCTCCGAGGAGCCATCGTCCTGCACGAAGGCCGCCAATACATCATCCAGCGTTTCCGACATCTGCGCGGAGATCCGCTCCATGCGGTCGGCCAGGGTTTCCAGTTCGGGAGAGATCTTGTCCACGCGAATGCGCATGGAGCGCGCGGTCATGCGCATGGTCCCCAAAGGGGTGCGCAGATCGTGGGCGAGGGTGGCCACCACTTCGGAAAGCTCCCGCACCACGCCTCGGTGCAGCCCTCGCTCGGCTTCCACGCGGGCGTCGTGCGCCAGGCGTTCTTCCAGGTCCAGCACCCGGCAGGCCGCGTTGAAGCGGGAAATGATTTCGGCCCCTTCCATGGGCTTGCGGATGAAATCGTCCACCCCGGCCTCGAAGGCCTTCTGCACCACGGCCATGGAGGTGTCGCCGGTGGTCAGCACGATGTAGGGCTTCCCGCGCTGATGACGCGCGCGGATGCTGCGCGTGAGCTCGATCCCGTCCAATCCGAGGATATGCCAATCGGTCACCACGATGCCGATGTCTTCACGTTCCAGAATGGAAAGGGCCTCTTCGCCGCTGGCGCAGGAACGGCACGTGTAGCCTTCCCGCTCCAGCCATCTTCGCAGCACCAGAACGATATCCACCTCGTCGTCCACGATCAACACGACCGGGTAGGACGATCTCGACGGTGCCATGCTGCTGTACGCGGTGCTCATGCTTGAGGCGGATTGTCCCATTTTCAATGGAGCCACAACAACCAATAAACCACCCCGCAGCAAGCTGCGGGGTATTCTCTTGGCAAGCGATTTCGGGTCACGAAGCAAGCTTCGGGGAATCTGACCCGAAGGGATTGACAAGCTTTCCATGGAGTTTCCCCGCTTCCGCGAAGGATTTTTGCACATTTGAGCAATGCTTCTGGAGCTTGAAATCCGGGATCTCGCGATCTTCTCCCTCGCCCGGGCCGAATTCGGCCCGGGTCTCACTTGTCTGACCGGCGAGACGGGCGCGGGGAAATCCGTGTTCCTTTCGGCACTGCGTCTGTTGCAAGGCGCGCGGGCGGAAACCGATCTGGTCCGGCGCGGATCGGAACGGGCCTTGATCCAAGCGCGCTTCCGACTGCCCGATTCCGACTCGGAGCTTTTGCGGCTTTTGGAGGAGGTCGGGGGGGAAATCGAGGAGAGTGAACTGTTGGTGAGCCGCGAGATCCAAGCCAATGGCCGTTCGCGCATCCGTATCGGCGGGGTTTCCGCCTCGCTCAAGGACCTCGTGGCCATCTCCAGGCGGCTGTTTGACTTGCACGGCCAGCACGCCCAGCAGCGGCTTTTGTCGGTGACCGACCACGCAGCGCTGTTGTCCGAACTGGCTCGCAAGGCGGCTTTGGCCCAAGAGACCCGCCAGGCGGTGGCTCAATGGAAGCGTCTTCGCGAGGAAGTCCGCACCTTGACCCAACAGGCCCAGGAAGCCGAACGCAACCGGGAGTTCCTGGAATTCCAGTTCAAGGAGCTCGCCCAGGCCCAGTTCACCCCCGGTCAGGAGGAGGAACTGGAGCGGAAGATCAAGATCCTCTCCCAAGCCGGCCAGATCTCGCAATGGATCGAGCAATCGCGCTCCAGCCTGGCCGACGGCGGCACCTTGGATCGCCAGCTGGGGGTTCTTTCCAAGGCACTCTCCAAGATCGCCCAAGCCGACGAAACCCAGGCTTCCCTGGAGGATCGTCTCCGCGAAGCGCGCTCCCACTTGTCGGAAATCGCCCTCTCGTTGGATTCCTACGAGGTCCCCGACAACGCCGATCCCGCCGAGGTGGATCGGCTCAACGGGAAGCTCGCCGCCATCCAGAAACTGAAACTGCGCCATCGCACCGATCTGCCAGGGCTGATCGAGCTGCGCGATCGGTTGGAATCCCAGTTGCGCCTGGCCGACGACAGCGCCAGCGAAATCGCCGCGCTGCAACGCCAAGCGGATGCGGCGCTGGAACGCGCCCGCCAGCTGGGACAAGAATTGTCTGCGCACCAGCGCACGGCCGCCACCTCCCTGGACACCGACATCACCGAGCGGTTGCAGGCCTTGGGGATGGAAGGGGCGGCGTTTCGCACGCGCCTGGAGGAGCTTCCCGAGCCAGGTCCGGATGGATTGCTCAAGGCCGTGTTCGAGCTCTCCCCCAACCCCGGCGAAGGCTGGCGGGAACTCACCGAGGTCGCATCGGGCGGCGAGGCCTCGCGCATCATGCTGGCGATCGAATCCAGATTGTCGGCGGTGGATCCGGTGCCGTTGTTGGTGTTCGACGAAGTGGACGCGGGGCTCTCCGGCACCGTGGCCCACCAGGTTGGCAGATCCTTGCAGGAACTCGCCCACGATCGGCAGGTCGTGGCCATCACGCACCTGCACCAGGTGGCCGCCCTGGCCGACCAACATCTGTCCATCGCCAAATCGGTGCAGGACGGACGCACCCACTCGCAAGTGCGCAACCTTTCGCGATCGGACCGTTTGGACGAACTTTGCCGCATGCTGGGCAAGACGGACGACCCGGCCGTGCGTGCACATGCGCAATCTTTGCTGGGAGGTTCCTGATGCCCCACTCGGCACCCATCTCGCCCCGTCCCAAGTGGTTTGCCTGGGTCCAGACCGCCTTGTTCGCGCTGTGGATTCCCGTCTTGATCCTCATTCCGTTCCATGGCGACTACGAAGCGGTCATATTGCTCGCGATCCTGTTCACGGGTGGCGGTATCCTGGGCTGGATCGATCGGCGCTGGCGCGAAGAAGAAAAGCTCCAGATCTGGGCGGGAAGCTTCGAGCGGATCTTTCTTTTGGTGGCGGTTTGGTTTTTGGCCCAACGGCTTTGGGGCGACGAATGGGAGCCGTTTCCCACGCTTCTGACCCTCATGGCCGGTGGCTTGTTCCTGCGCTATCTGGTCGGATTCATTTTGATCCTGGCGCGCGAACGCTCCCGGCTTCCACCCGTGCGACGCGATGTGTGGCAATACTTCGCGCATTGGTCGGTGTACGCGGCAACGCTCCTGCAAACCCTGGAAATCCAGCCCTACGCCACAGTGGCCTGCGGGGTGAGCATCATCCTGTGCATCGTCAGCTCGGTGGTTTGGCTGATCAAGCATTTCCGCCATCCCGAGGCCCGCTCCCACATGACCGTGGCCACCCAGATCACCCTTTCGCGCATCGTGTTGGCGCCGGTGTTCATCGCGGTGTTCTTCTACGACGGCGACAGCGATTTCACCAACAACCATCTGGTGTTCCAGGTGTTGGCGTTGCTCATCGCGATTTCGTCGGCGGTGTCCGATTGGCTGGATGGCCACTTGGCGCGCAAATGGGGCGAGGTCACCACGCTGGGCAAGTATCTGGATCCGTGGTCGGACAAGATGGCCACCTTCACCACCTTCCTTTGCTTTTTGGGAGCCGGATGGGCCTCGGTGGCGGCCGTGGCGATCATCTTCTACCGCGAGAGCGCCGTGGAGACCCTTCGCACCTTGGCCGCAGGCGAGGGTGAGGTGATCGCCGCCCGCAATTCCGGCAAATGGAAGACCGGAATCCAAATCGGGGTCATCATCGCGATCCTGACCTTCGCGTGTTTCGATGGGATCCTGCGCGATCTTCACTTGGACTGGCCGTGGTGGACCTTGTTCTTCAAGATCACTCCACCGGTGCTGATGTGGGTGGTCGCGGCGGTCACAGCCGCCTCGGGCTTGGAATACCTCTACGCTTCGCGAAAGATGCTTTCCAAGCATCTGTGAGAAGCTTGGCTCGCACCTTGTGCGTTTAGGTGGTAGGATCTCGGCAGTCGCCTAAGGAGGCTGCGGCGTGATTCCATCCATCTTGCTCTCGGTCATGACGCTCATGGCCGCCCCCGCGTTGCCCCAAAGCAGCGGGAAATCCCCACTGGTGGCCGTGATGCCACTGGAGGCGCGTCAGGTCAGTCCGGACGAAGCGCTCATCCTGTCGGAGGCGCTGGCCGCCGAATTGCAGGGATCCGGTGAGGTCCGTGTGATGGAGCGTTCGCAGATGGACAAGATCCTGGCCGAACAAGGTTTCCAAAAATCCGGCGCCTGCTCGGGAACGGAATGTGCCGTGGAAGTGGGACAACTCCTGGGCATCGACCGCATGGTGGTGGGTTCCGTGGGCAAGCTCGGAAAGACCTTCGTGCTGGTGGCCCGCATGGTGGATGTCGCCTCCGGCGAGGTCCTGCGTTCCTCCACCCGCCAGGCTCCCGGCGAGATCGACGAAATTCTGACTTCCCTGGTCCCCCAAGTGGGAGGCGATCTGCTGGGCAGGGCAGGATCAGGCTATCCTCCGCCGGAAGTCAAGTTCTCCTCGCCGGTCTCCCCCGACCTGTGGTCGGATTCTGTCGTGGTCGCTTGGCAAGCCACCTCCCGACGCGGCCTGGTGGAAGCACGCGCCCAGATCCATCGTCCGGATCGACCCGATTCCGCCATCACCACGGTGACCCGGCAAGTCAAGGGGACCATGGCCAACGGTGACATGCTCCTGATCTTTCCCGCCAAACTCGACACCGGTGCGTACGTGCTGCGGCTTTCCGCCAAGGACGCGACGGGCCTGTCCAGCACAGCGGACATGCCTGTCCGGAGGCATTCGAGGATCGAGCCTCCGAAGAGCCACTGGGGCGTGTGGCTGACCGGCGGCATCCTGCTGGTAGGAGCAGGAGGTGCCGCCGCCTGGTATGTCACCCAAAAGGAGCAGGAAACTTCCTCGACACCACCGACAGATCGGTCCTTGGTGGTCAAATGGACGGGGTCCCCATGAACACCAGAATTTGCACCCTGCTTGCGCTCTTCGCGCTGGCCTCCTGCCGTGAAGAGCTCGCCACGGAGCCCTCCACAGACACCCCTCGCCAGTTCGCGCCCCGGTTGTTGGCGGTTCCCAACGCCAGCATCGTGTTGGTGGAAATCTCCACCCAACCCTTCGGCACAGCCTCCGGCAATGGAATTTTGACACAGCGGGAGGCCGATTGGAACCAGGGTTCCATCAGGATCGACAACCTGCCGGAAGGCTCGTTGTGGTTTCGCGTGAGCGGACTCAACAGCGATCGTTCCCGGGCCTGGAGTTCCTCCGGGACCGTTCCCACCGCCTCGGGGCCGTCCATCGTGGACATCGGAGGGAGCACGGGAGTCCCCATCACCACCGCTCCCGCGCTTTCCATCTCCGCCACCGCCAACGGCGATCGCTTGCAACTGTACTGCCCCAGCACGTCCGGCTCCAACCACCACCCGGTCTGGCACCTGGGCAACACCAGTCCGGCGCCGGGAACCAACTACCAGTCCGACATGAAGCAGACCACGGAAGTGGACCTGCCCGCCAACTCCAAGATCACCGCCCGCTGCACGGACGGCACCACCTGGGGCGCTCTCAACACCTGGAGCTGGGAAATCAATCCGACGACGCCCGAACCCGATCTGACCAGCCAGGGAACCGAGCTTGGCGCGATCACCATCAACGCGCCCCCGGTCGGGACCGCGGGGAGTGTGACATTTTCCGCCGTCACGACGCGCATGGACATCCCCAATCCGCAGATCGCCCTTCGCCTGGGTGGAACCGGATCCTTCCAGCGCTTCCCGATGGGCTATTCGACCCAGGTTTCTTCCGCGACCAAAATCGAGGTGTACCAGCTGGGATGGAGCGCCGTGGCGCATCGATGGTTCAAGGGACCCCTGCAAACAGGAATCGCCGGCACTCCCGAACTGAAAGGAGCCGCATTGAGCTTCAACGCGCCGGGAATCCTGGAACCCCCGTCCCTGGGGGGATCCGCGACCTTCACCGTTCCCACCGGGACCAGCAACCTCCAGAACCTCAAACTGGCCATCTGGACCGATCTCAATCCCACCTGGACCTTGCAGGATTTCTCGTACTCGTTGCCCATCACGGCCAAGGTCACCATCAAGGCCTATGCGATCGGATGGAACCCCACTTCCCAGGAATGGTTCTACGGAAGGGAATCGACGTTGGTCATCTCCGGCCAGTCGTCTTCCACCCCCGTCGTCTCGGGCCCATTCAACGAAATCCCCCAGCCCATCGCGACCCTGCCTCCGACAGGTTCCGGCAGCGTCTCGTTCGCGCCTCCGACCACGATCCCGGCGGATCTCTATCCCCTCAAGCTCGCGGTGAAAAATTCCATGGGCGGGTGGGATTGGAAAGAAATGAACTACCTCCTCCCCGTCAATCCGGGCACAACGTTCGATGTGTATCTGATCGGATGGTCCAACTCCGAAAAACGCTGGAAGCAAGGCTCGCTGCTGACCACGACCGTATCCACGTTCACTCCCCCCAATCCCCCGACGATCAGTGCGGCCGGGTACGATTTTTCCCCGCCGGGAATCAACGCCTTCGGCACCTTCCCGGTCAACGCGTCGTTCAGCGTCCCCGCCGACCTGCCCGCCGGCTTCACGAACCGCCAGATCGCCTACCGCACGGCCGCCCTCGGCACCATGCCCAGCGGCCCCTTCAACTACACCTCGGAGACCTCGACAGTTCCTGTCACTTCGCAACTGCAACTGGAGGCCTGCATCGTGGCCTGGGATCCCGGCAACAGCACCTGGAAGATCGGGCAATCGAAAACCATCGTGGTCAGTGGCGGCAAACCCGTCGGCGATCCGGATTACACGACACCGGGAGGACTCGATCTCGAGGTCCCGACCTTGACACTGCCGACCAGGCTTCCGGGCAATCTCCAAGTCGGGGTTCCCGCCAATATGCCCACGGATCTGGTGGAAGCCAAGGTCGCCTACCAATTGGGCTCCACCGGCATCTGGTTGCCCGCCCGGCCCAACGAGAACATTGCCATCCAAACCCCTGTGCAGGTGAAGGTCTACGTGGCGGCATGGAGCAACAGCCAGCAACGCTGGATGTACGGCAGGGTGAAGACCTTCTACCTGGATCCGGCCGGATCCACCCTGGCACCGCCCTCCTTCACCGATC
Organism: Fibrobacterota bacterium; assembly: GCA_016699655.1. Lineage (GTDB taxonomy): Bacteria > Fibrobacterota > Fibrobacteria > UBA5070 > UBA5070 > UBA5070. The sequence goes on along the minus strand of CP064986.1, from coordinate 4,036,733 downwards.
TTTCGAACAATCCCCTGGAAGCGAGCCTGGAGGTTCCGGGAACCTCCTTCACGATCAACCTCCGTTCCACGACAGGTTCTGTCTACTACACCACGGATGGAACCTCGCCTTCGCCGGGTATGGGAAGCACCCAACCGTGGAGCAGCGGCATGACGCTGCAGATCCCCACCGGATCGGATTCGATCGTGGTGCGCGCCATCGCCTACGACGGATCCCGGGTTTCCACCGAAAACAAACTGGTGGTCCATCTGCCTCGCTGGACCTTGCTGGACGATCGCGATCTGATCTGCCTGGCGGCGGGCCCCGACGGCAGCGTGTTCGCCTGTGGCGACGGCAACGGTCCCAAGCGGCTGGTGGACACCGGCTGGGTGGACCTCGTGCCCAATTGGAACCTTCCCGGCGCCCAAACCCTGCACATCAACGACTCCGAGCTGGTGGCCGGCGTGGAAGGCCAGGTGTGGCGCATCCGTAAATTCGCCACCTGCTGGATCTACGGCGTCACTCGCCATGGCGGCAATCTGTGGGCGTCCACGGATTTCGGCACATACACCTGCGTCGAAGGCATCTGGGGGCAATGGACCACAGTCCAGAAGCCCGACGGCACCGGCCCGATGTGGTCGGATGGAAGCAATCTGTGGCAGGGATCCGGCGATGTGCTCGCGAAGTACGGCTGGGATGCGAGCATTCCAGGCTACAACTGGATGGCTTGGGGCACCAAGGCTTCCAACATCCGCGCCTTCGCCGCGGATTCGTTCTCCACCACCGTTCCCACGTTGCGCGAGGACATGATCGTCGCGACGGAATCCGGCATCTACCTCTGGAACACCACCACCTCCTCCATGATCTTGCGTTCGGTGGTCCAATCGGATGTTTCGGGGATCGAAGGGATCGCTTGGGGACCCAGCAAGCGCCTGTACATGGCCTTCAGGGACGCCAACGGCTACGGCGGCGTGCGGCGCACCCCGGGCTGGGCGAGCACCTGGAACCACGTGGCGATGGGCTGGCCCGGCCAAGCGGAAGGAACGCCCTACGGTGCCACCGGAGTGGGATTCCACCGGATGTTCAACGGCGACACCCGCGTGGTGGCCACCACCCCGCGCGGGACCTACACCGTCAAGCTGCTGTATTGACCGGCGTTATTCCTGGTTGAACACGACGGGGGCGCCTTCGGCCTCCGCCTGGATGATCCCGCCATCGACGTTCCAGATTTCCGAGAATCCCTTGGATTCCAGGAAGTTGCCGCAGTTTTCCGATCTCTTGCCCGAGCGGCAGAGGATCACGACGGGACGATTCTTGTCCAACTCCTGGAAGGCCCCCTGGAGCCCGGACATGGGCATGGGCGCAAAGAGCGGCCAGGCGACTTCCGCGAGCTCTTCCGGCTCACGCACATCGATGTATTGGGCATTGGCGGGCGAGCGGCCCTCGAGCAGATCCTTGGGTGTGCAGTGCTTCATGATCCTCAACGTACGCAATTGCGACGGATTCTCCTACTGTAGAGCCTCGAGAATTTTCAGGGCGCGCAATCCCAGCCGATGCCCCCACGCCGCTTCCTTCCCCTGGGAGCCGATCTTCCTGGCGAAGTCCGGATTCCGGAGGGATTCCTCCAGAATGGAGCCGCGCTGGTCAGGGGTTTTCCACACCAGGAATTCTTCGCCCGGACAAAAGAGGTCTTCCAGTTCGGTGCCAGCTTCCACCAGCAACAGGCCGCCGGATGCCAACACATCGAACGCCCGCAAGGTGGCGATCTCGCGCTGGTGCAGGCGCGGCGCGTCCACGTTCAGGGCGGCATCGCGGTAGACGCGCGTCATTTCCTGTCCGTTGCGCAACGGGCCCCGCCAGGCCTCTCCCACCACCTCCTGCCAACCCCCGTCGCCGAACACCTGGATGCCCGATCGCGCCCACCACCGGACCTGTTCGCGCCGATAGACCCAGGCCAACCCCGCGTCCAGGCATTCGGCGATGTCCTCCACCGCGGCCACACCCGCCAAGTGAGTGGCCAGGGAGGCGGGCACCAGTCGGGGATCGCGCAGGAATCCGTGGAAACCGAATTCGGATTCCGCGATTGCGGAAAGCTCCACAAAATGGGCCTCCAAGGCGCTGGCCGCCTCCTGGACACCCCAAGCCACCAAGCCCGCCTGGAAGAGCCTGCGTTCATCCTGCAGGGAACTTCCCACAAACGATGGCGGGGAAACCTGGACGGGCCCCTCCAAGGACTCCCAGCGACGCTCGGGCGCCGCCAACGGCAGCCACTCCACGTGGGCATGCCCCATGGCGATCAGTGGTGCCACCAGCACCTTGCGATGGACCAACAACACCTCATCCGCACCTGGCACAAATTCCCAACGATTGCGCGAGAGCGGATCGATCGACCAGGAGACGTACCGCAGGCCCGCCTCCCGGCACAGCAAGGCCACTTCGGGCGAGCGATTGACCGTGACCACTCCCCGCGTGCCGGAACGCTTGGCGGCCTCCAGGAAGGCTTGGGAGAGCTCGATCGGATGGATCGTGCGCACCGCGCATCGCTCCAGAAGCGCGATCTCCAGATCCAGCCCCAGAAGCGGGGAACGGACCAGCAGGATGGAGGGCGCGACGGACATTCCCGAACCTCCTGAAGAAGGGTCGCTATCGCGGCTAGCGTACCATTTTTCGTCCGACATCTGCCGGTAGGCCCTGCGAGAGGGTGAATGCGGATGTAGACTGATGGAATGACTCGACAACTGCTGTTTGCTTGCGGCGTGCTCGCCTTGGTTTCCTGTGATGATGCCAAGAAATTCATCGACCCCACGGGCAATGCCTACAAGGCCGCCCCCGACACTTCCGCCAAGGGCAAGAAGGAGGCGGAGGACAAAAAAACTGCGGACGCCAAGAAGCCTGCTGCCGACAACAAAAAGCCCGCTGCGCCGACGCCCGCGCCCGCGCCGAATCGGACCTCCGCTGCTCGCCCCGCAGGCTCACCCCCCGTGATGCGCGAGACCACCATCCAGCCACCTGCGCACCGCAACGACCTGACCGCCGCCCAGGCCTGGATCAAAGCCCAGGAGGTCCGCTACCAGGACGGAGCCGGCTCCCTCGATTTCAAAAACGGCATCGCCAGACGCCCGGGCGAGGTCGCGAGCCTGATGGATTCCAAAGGTGCGCCCTGGGGAATCGCGCAGGGAGACGTGGACATGGATGGCGCCGACGACGTGGTGGTGGTGATCCGCGTGGACGCCCGCAACAAACCGGTGGTCTGGAAGCTCGCGTTGTTGCGCAACCAAAACGGCCGGCTGTTCAACAACCACACCGTGCCCCTACCCGGTACGGATGGATTCACCAACATCACCGTGAACGGGAACCAAGTGACCCTGGTTCCGGTGGCCGGCGGGGCGAACGTCCACGCCAGCTACTCCGGCGGCTCCTTCAGCGTGGACTAGCAGGAGCCAAGGCGTCGCGGCGCAGGGCTTCCACGGCGAGAACAGCCCGTGCCCGCGCGTCGATCACCAGCGAATCGAACAGGGGTTGCCTTCCCGCGAAGGAATCCGCCAGTTCGCGCACATCGATGTCGTAGCGGAACAACTGCGATCCGTGTTCACGCGGCTGCCCCGAAATGGTGGAATGCGCGCGCCAGGTCGCGGTTTGCACGGACAGTTCGTCGTAGTGCGTGGCCCAGGTGCGACGCGACGCGGGAAGGGCATGCGTCAGATCATGCCCCGCAAAATGGTTGGGCTTGCGCAGTCCCGCCAGAGCAAGGATGGTGGGAGGGATGTCCAGGTGGGAGGAGGGGCCGGTCTCCACGCCAGGGGCCAGCCGGGCCGAATCGCCCCAGGCGAGCATGGCCACCCAGGTGGATTCATCGAACAGTCCAAAGCCCATGTTTCCCGGACCGTGCTCGCCCAGCGGGAAGCCGTGGTCGCCGGTGACCACGAAGGTCGTCTTGGAAAACCAGGGTTCTTTCTGCAATCCCCGCACGAACACCCCGATGCACGAATCCATGTAGCGCATCGAACGTTCGTGGCGCTTTTGCAGATCGGGTTCGGTTTGCCACTCGGGCTTCTGGTCGAAGGGGTAATGGTTGGACTTGGTCATCACGGTGACAAGAAACGGCTTCTGGGTGGATACGTTTTCGTGCATCCACTCGCCCACGTGCGCGAAGAGGTCTTCGTCCCGTTCGCGGCTCTGGCTGTAATCGAATCCATCGTACCAGCGGCCCAGCCAGGGGGTCTCGTTGTCCCAAGCGGGATCTGCCCCGGAAAAGAACCGGGTCTGCCATCCTTCATCGCGCAAGATTTGCGTGAAGGCCTTGTGGTGCAGCGCCGGAAACGACGTGGCGATGTTTTTGTCCGGGTGGTCGGGAACGCCCAGGTGCATGGCCATCAAGGCGCGCACGGTGGGCATGGACGGACAGGTGTGCCGGGCCCAGACCTTGCCCGTTTGGGCCATCGAATCCAGGAAGGGGGTGGCGTCGCGCACGGCGCCGTAGGGCTTCAGAAATCCGCAGTTGAGGCCACGGCCGGATTCCATGACAATCAACACCACATTGCGACGGTCCGGCGGCGCGGCGACAGATTCTGTACGCGGGACCCTCCAGAAGGGGCGCGTGGAATCTGGAAAGGTCCAGGCGGTATCTGCGCCCGCTTCGGAAAGCCAGGTCTCGCGCCAACGGCGCGCACCGGCATTCCAAGCCGCTTGGCTCATGCCGGGACGCACGGTTTCCGTGATTTCATCGATCCACACCTGGATCACGGGCCGCAACTTCTGTTCGCGGTTGAATCCACCCCAAACAAATTGGGTGTAGATCCAGCCCACGAGCGCGAAGGCGAAACATCCGATCACCCAGCGCAACGGTTTGGTGGAGAGCGTCGGAAGCCGCGCCAACCGGCGGGCCAGGAAGATTGCCAAAGGCACACAGCCCAGGAGCAGCACAAAAGGCACGCCCGGTCCGCCGCGATCATCCAGCATGGCGCGGAAGACCTCCTTCATGGAGGCGGGGTTGCCATAGGTGCCCACCAACGAAAACGTCAGGCGCGAACCCATGAAGCGCTGCAATTCGTGATCGGCTACCGCCAAAGGCAGCATGGCCGCCTGGCCGATCGCCAGCGCCCAATATCCAGTTTTTGCCCAACGCGGCGAGCGAGTCTCCCAAAACCACACGTGCGCCAAAAAGGGAATGGAACCGAGGAAAATCGAGACCGCGTCAAAGCTCCAGGCGTGGAACAGATACCAATGGAGCTTGCCCACGAAGGGATGCCCGAACGCATCCGGCCGCGCGAGCACGGCCAGCCGCAAGATCGCATGGACCAACCAGACGGCTGGGACCCAAGCCAGGGCGCGAACGAAGAGAGGTCTGGAGCTCAGACGCACCCGCCTTTGGAACCGCACGCAGGCGCGGCGCCGGGCTCCACATGGGGGCCCTGGGCCCATTTGGCGGTGAGATCGCGCAGGTAGTCGTAGGTGTACAGGCCGGCGTCGTGTTTGTCGTTCCAGTGGATGCGCAAGGCGTAGCGCCCCACCGATTCCACCCGCACGGGTTCCACATTGAAAGGGACTTCTGCTTCGCCCACGCGCCGCACGCCCGTCCATTCGTCCACGCAATGCGCGCACGGGCAATGCCCGCGCAGCCACCGGTACGGCAGCGCCGTGCGATTGCCGTCTTCCCAATCCACGCCGAAGAGGCCTTCCTTGTAGCGGTGGATCTTCACGGGCGCGTGGCTCACTTGGCCACCTCCAGGGCTTCTTCGGAAGCGCCTCCCCAATCGATATCAAATTCTGTCATCACCTTGCCCGCCTGCGCGTGCAGCACCGAAAGTTCGGAGGCCACGCGTCCGGCGATCTCCATGAAGGCCTTGGCGGAAAGGCTGTCCGGGGCGGAAGCCACCACCGGTGCGCCACTGTCGCCGGAAAGGGCTACGCCCGGTTCCAGCGGCACGCTGCCCAAGAACGGAAGCCCGTAGCCCACCGCCACCTTGCGCGCGCCGTCGCGACGGAAAATGTCATGCACCTTGCCGCAGCCGTCGCACACGAACCCGCTCATGTTCTCGATGATCCCCAGCACCGGCACGGAGACCTTCTCGAACATCTTCAAACCCTTCTTGGCATCCAGCAACGCCACATCCTGCGGCGTGGACACGATCACGGCCCCGGTGATGGGGGCCTGCTGGGTGAGCGTGAGCTGGATGTCGCCGGTTCCCGGAGGCATGTCAATCAACAGGTAATCCAGTTCGCCCCACTGCACCTGGCGCACGAAGTTCTGGACCATCTGGCTGACCATGGGCCCGCGCCAGACCACCGGAGCGTCGTCGTCGTTGAACATGGACATGGAGATCACCTTCACGCCCTGCGCGGTCGGCGGATACACGCGCCGTTCGGCGTCCATCTCTGGATCTTCCGTCACGCCCAACATCATGCCCTGCGAAGGCCCATAGATGTCGGCATCCAAAATCCCGACCTTGGCCCCGCGCATGGCCAGCGCCACCGCGAGATTGACCGTCACGGTGGATTTGCCCACGCCGCCCTTGCCGGAAGCAATCGCCAACACGTTCTTGACGCCCGGCAACATCTGCGCCTTGTCCATGCCAGGGCGCGAGGTGGTCACGGCGGAGAGCCGCGCTTCCACCTTTTCAAAGCCCAATACCTTGACGGCATCCTCGGCTTGGGCCTTGAGCTGGTCCTTGATGGGACAGGCAGGCGTGGTGAGGACAAGATCAAAGCTGACTCCCCCACCGCAATCGATCTCGAGGTTCTGCACGAACCCCAAGGTCACGATGTCTTTGTGGAGGTCCGGATCCTGGACCGAACGAAGGCTCTCGAGAATCTGTTCGATGGTGGGCATGGTGGGGGCAAAGTACACAATGGGTCGTGCGCTGGGGCGCGTTCGGTGATATGGCTTTGCCAGATCTTTTTCTCCGGCTGGCGCCGGAGTGTGTTTTCGGCTGCGCCGCGGCTTTTCTCCGGCTGGCGCCGGTGGCCTTTTTTCGGCTGCGCCGGGCTTTTTCCGGGCGCGGGCCCGGTGCCGTTTTTCCGGCTTCCGCCGGAGGGTTTTCCGGCTGCGCCGAGGCTTTTCCGGGCGCGGGCCCGGTGCCGTTTTCTGGGTGCGTCGGCACCCAGGCCCCGACCCAGGGGCCGAACGCGCGGCCCCTGGGAACCCGCGCGCCGGGGGGCTCTAGTTGGAACGGCCATGCCGCTTGGGCCGGGTCGGTGATGAAAATGATGGTCGGCGGATATGGCGATGGAATCAGGGACGCGATCGATATCGCCGGATCCATTGGCCGTTCCAGTGTTCGAGCCCCCCGGTCCCCCACGGCCCAGTTGAATTGCCGGTTCCCCGGCGACGCTTCGCTGGCCGGGTGTGGCCGGGTGTGGCCGGGTGAGTGCAGGAGCATGGTCGATAGCATGGTAGATAGCCCGAAACACCGAAACCCTCTCCCCTTTTGGGGAGAGGGGGAGGGTGAGGGCACTAACCTTCCCTTACCGCCAACCCTAGCCACATCCGACAACCCAGGTTCACCGACCCGCTCGCGGTTTGCTGGCCGGGTGAGTGCGGGAGCATGGTCGATAGCCCGAAACACCGAAACCCTCTCCCCATTTAGGGGAGAGGGGGAGGGTGAGGGCACTAACCTTCCCTTACCGCCAACCCTAGCCACATCCGACAACCCAGGTTCGCCGACCGGGTCGGGCTGGCGGGTTACTGTTTCTGTAGGTCTTCCGGGCGGATACCCGTGACGTCGGTGATGATGGCCCAGGCGATGCCGTGTTCGAGCATTTTGCGGGTATTGGCTAGGGCTTTCTCTCGCATTCCCTCGGCGATGCCCTCGGCCTTTCCCTCGGCCTTTCCCTCGGCTCTGCCTTCCGCTCTTAGTTCAGTGAAAATCTTTGCTTCTGGGAGTTTGATTCTGGTTGCCATGACTTCCCTCTCTTCTGACTCGGTCAATGTACCCACTCGTGTGGTCGAAGGCCCTCACCCTCCCTTCCCGACAACCCCAGCCACATCCGACAACCCAGGTTCGCCGACCCGGTTCTGCAGCTTATTCCCCTCCTCTGGAGGGGTGCCCCGGAGGGGCGGGGTGGTCTGGTTCGGCGGGGTAGTTTTTAATGCCGACTCCCCGGCGCCGCTTCGCTGGCCGGGACTGGGCGGGTTTGCCCGCGGTCGCTTCGCTGCGCGGTGATCGGCGAATTACTGGTTCTGTAGGTCTTCGGGACGGATGCCCGTGACGTCGGTGATAATGGCCCAGGAAATGCCGTGTTCGAGCATCTTGCGGGCATCAGCTAGGGCTTTCTCTCGCACTCCCTCAGCTCTGCCTTCCGCCCTCAGCTCCGTGAAGATCTTCGCTTCTGGCAGTTTGATTCTGGTTGCCATGACTTCCCTCTCTTCTGACTCGGTCAATTTACCCACTCGGAAGAGGAGCGTGGAAATCTTTGCTTCGTCTTCCACGCTCAATCCCGCTTTTTCGAGGCAGTCCATGCCTAGGGCTGCTTTTTGTGTTTTTGAGATTTCGCCGCGCAGGAGGGTGAATAAGCCTCCGGCGATCACGTTGGTTTTGCCGCGCCACAGGCCTAGGTCTTGGTCGACTGTTTTGTGGACCTGGTGGCGGAAGGTGAGGATCGGGTCGCCGCCTAGGGGGTGGTCGAGTTGGATGCGCTCCTGGATTTGGCCAGGGTCAGTGTCTGTGACCACCGCTACCGGGATGATGTGGTGGTCTGGAAAGCGCACCATCAGGTCCAAGACGTAGCGGGCGGTGCGTAGGATGTCGACCGACTTCGAGGTGGACCAATGCTCGAACAGGACCACCATCGTGACCTCCTCGCCACCCTGGAAGGTGTAGGAAATCGGCACGTCCATCACAAAACCCTTCCTGCGGAAATCGGTCTTGCGGGTCTCGGATCGAAGGATCTCCCAGGTGAGAGGATCCCCGTATTTCTCGGCCAGGTCAGGCAGAAGGAACCGCCATGCATCCACCGGGAAATCGGAGATCAGATCCTTGATCGCCTGGTCCACGGAAATGTCCGACGGTGGACGCTTGCGATTCGATGGGGATTTAGCCATTGAGCATCACTCAGGAGAATTCGGTTCTGTGGGGAATTTGCGGGGTGAGTATGTGTTTGCCAAATTCCGTCTACTTCATCGGGGTGGACGGAATCTGGCGGTTGGGGGGATTAGGCGCAGGCGCGGAAGTTTAGGGTGGCTAGGTGCTTGGCTTCCGAGCTGGCGTTGCCGTAGACGGAACGGATGTAGGACTTGGTGTCGGCGGCTGTGTCGACCAGGCCCTTTGCGGGTTGGTAGAGGGTCTTGTCGCGGGCGGAGCGGGCTGCCGTGAGGGCCAGTTGGCGGTCGCTGACAGACTTGGTCTTGGCGGTGAGGTCTTGGCGCCACGCTTCCAGGGAGGCCAACGACATGTCGGCTTCATTCGGGGCGTATGCGGGGATCTCGGCGATGAACTTGAGGAGCTGCCCCAGGTCGATCAGACGGTCGGCGAAGGCCGTGTGGGAAACGGAATTCGACTTCTTGGCGGGAACGGCGGGATCCGTTGGTTCCACGGCGATTTCTGCTTGAGGCGCGACAGCGGCGCTGGAGCGGGCGCCGCGCAGACGGCGGACCACCAGCGCGATGCGGTCGTCCAGCCGTTCACTGGATTCGGAGGCCTTTATGGCGTTGTTGATCCGGGTGATCTTGGGGCCAAACTCTTCGAAGGCATTGGCTCGGTCGACCACCGCCGCGCACCAAGCGGCATTGGCGACCTGGTAGGCGTCCACCGCCGCGATGCTCTCGTCGCGCAAAGCACGCAGGCCCTCGATCTTGAGGCTGGGGCGCGCGGGCTGGTAGGCGCTGCCAAACGATTCGCACGTGGAAACGAGTTCAACAAAGTTGGTCACGTTACGGGCGTGGCCGGTTTCTGTCGTACGCATATTGCACACTCCTGATGGGAGTTGGGGATTTTTGGGGGAATCGTCGATGCCCCGTCCGGGGAGGAAAAGGCCGACATTTTCAATCTATAGGGGCGTTGACAGAAAACGCAAGAACTTTTTTTCGACGGGGCGTCGAGACGTTCTCACGGAGGGGGATATTTCTCCGACGGAGCATCCTCAAAACTTGCTGGGCTTTCCTCACGATCCGACCAGGCGTGGTCATTTTCTTACGGTGGTTCCTCACGGAGTGCGGTGGCGTTCTCAACGGGTGACGGGGCTCGATAATTTTCTGGCGAAGGGTTCTCACGCGGTGAGGGGGCTTTCTCACGATCTGACGATGGGTTTTATTCGGCTGCGCCGAGGCATTTTCCGGCTGACGCCGGTGGCTGTTTCGGCTGCGCCGCGCTTTTCCGGGCGCGGGCCCGGTAGCCGTTTCCTGGGTGCGTCGGCACCCAGACCGCGACCAAGGGGACGAACGCGCGTCCCCTTGGAACCCGCGCGCCGGGGGGCTCTAGTTGGAGCGGCCAAACCGGCTGGCCGGGATGGCTGGGAAATGGAGGTCTAGGCGACAGGCGATGGCATCAGAGACGCGATCGATATCGCCGGATCCATTGGCCGTTCCATTTTCGAGCCCCCCGGTCCCCCACGGCCCGGTTGATTGCCAGTGCGGAAGTGTGGTCGATAGCCCGAAACACCGAAACCCTCTCCCCTTTTGGGGAGAGGGGGAGGGTGAGGGCACTACCCCTCCCTTCCCGCCAACCCCAGCCACATCCGACAACCCAGGTTCGCCGATCCGAACCTGCTTCGCTGGCCGGGTATTGACGGATGGGTGGGATGGCTGGTTCGGGATGGTGGAAAGCGGAAACCGCTGGCAACGAGGATGCCTGGAAGAACAGAATGTTGGCTGAGGCTTTCACCGTACGTGCTGAGGAGGAGTCGCAGCCGTCGTCTCGACTGCTGTGGCAACCGGGGCTTCGGCAGGGCACCTTAAGTGCCAAGTGAGGGCGGTGGAAGTCAGTAGGAGGATGCGAACGGATGGTGAGCAGGATGGGCAGGCGGATGCGGTGGAAACGGGTTGATCGCGTTGTTTCAGGCGGATGGAGGTCGAGGCAATGGGCCATGGCATCAGAGACGCGATCGGCATCCTCATGGCACTGGCGGCTTCAGTGTTCGAGCACCCCGGTCCCCCACGGCCCGTTTTGGCGGTTTTTGGTTAGGGATGCGAAGGTGTGCGCGGATTGTGTGGGGAGGTGATGGTGATTGACCAAAGGGCAGTGGAGGATTTTGTCTGTTACACGAGATGAAGGTGTTCTAGTTTCCGGTATAGCCGATCTCGACCACCCTGTGCGGAGTCGCCCGTCCATGGCTTGTTCCTCCGGAAAACCGATCCACTGGCTCCGCGCCCGAACTGCTCGGGAATGGGTTGAGGTGTGGTCCTTCGCGTTCTCCGCACGCCGTCAGGGGAAAGAGCGTTGGGCAACGATGAGGGTTCCATCCGAACCACCTCGGTCTATGAGTCAAGACTCGTCCAACTTTCGACCAATGTCGAAGCGCTCAAACGGGAGTCCCATAAAGCGCTATCCAGCGCCTTATGGGAAAGGATGCCTCCTAAAATCAGATATTTTCCGGGGGGGTGAGCCGGGGATCCATAAGTTTTGCCCGGCAACAGAATAAACCATAATAGAGCTGATATGGAATAGCAAAAATAACAGAAACAAGTGATGCATCAAACTTCACCAACAATTTAATTGGAACTACAAACAAAGGAAAAAATAATGGACATAGCTACTGCATTCAATGTGTTCGCTGGAGTTGCTTCGATTTTGTCCCTCGGAATCGCGATTTCTGCAAAATCTGACGTCAAAAAAATGCAGCAGACAATTATGCATCAGACTGGATCTAATAACAGGCAAGCTGGTCGTGATTTTCATGAGTAGCGTCAAACTTCACCAAGAGGGATCCAACAACTATCAAGCAGGTAGGGACTTGATAGTGCCGATTCCTGATGATGAAATATCTGAGCCAGAATTTCGAAACATAATACAAAAATTCATCAACTCAGTAACAAGCGCAAAATCCGACGATTTCGCAATAATCGATATTGACAAAAAAAATGAACTCAATAATTTATCTCCAAAAGCCTTCGAGCATATACGTAACCTTTCGATCGTCGGGTATGATCAAATTGAAGCTCTACTAAAGAATCCGAACAATGAAACTCTTCGTGAAGAGTACGAGTCGTTAGTTGCATCTATGCAGCAACAGTATGTAATATCAAACCTGTGCGGCAATATAGAACGCTTTTTCCGCAAGGCGTATGAGTTTTTCGTGTCTCACTGTTCCTCAATAAAAGAGAGAAATTGGGGAATTCAGCTCGTTTATTTTATGTATCTCCGTTGCGACATTGGCTTAAAATGATACTTCCCTCAAAAAATATAGACCTAGACCAGTCCCCAATCTTAGCTGGGGCAATAGCTATCCTCGAATTAAAAAATGGCAACACGTCGATGGATGGAATTTTTAAGAAATTTAGGAAAGAGTTCCCAGATCACTATTGGGTGATAGGCTTAAGGGCTCTGAATATTTTGTTTCTTTCTGGAGCAATCGAATACGATCAAGTTAATGACCGGTTGGAGTTGAAAAAATGATAGTGAGAAAAATCACATCTGATATTCCAGGCTTCCGAGAAGTGCCTTTTTCCGATGGCCTAAATCTTGTAATCGGAAATCGAAGCAGAGAAGTTTCAGATGTCATAACAAGTGGACACAATGTTGGAAAACCCTCAGTTTTGAGGATAATTGAATACGCTTTATTTGCTAAGCGGCACAATGATTACGCGCCAGGATGGGTTTTACGCTACAGTGGCTATAACTTTACGATCCAACTTGAATTTCGCGGAAAGAACATAACAGTTGAAACCCCAATAACCAAGCGAATTTATGTCAATAACCCTGATCATGAATTAATAAAAAACAACACCAAGCTGCTTAACCATTTCATAAGATTCAAGACTGATTATATCGACGAATTTAGCAAGCCTGGATCAAGCAAGGGCAAAGACCTTAACTGGAAGCCGTACATATTTGGGATTCTTGGCTTTTCAGCGGAAGCCTTGGAAAACAAGCTACAAAGCGAAATCGATTACAATGCTGTGGATGCCGTAATAAAAGCAATTGAAAGTGCTGACATAAAAGATTCTGACCGCTCTGAGATTATTGAAAGGTTAAAATTGGAGGCAGAAGAGATTCGTGCTGGTTTGGCCAAATTTGATTTTTTTCAATATGAGAAAAGCATCTTTTCAACCAAAATCACAGCCTTATCTTCTGGAATCTCATCGGCACGTATAAAAATAACCTCAAGAGAGTCCGATCTACAAAAAGTCAATGAGTCACTGGCTCTTCAAAAGAGTAGCAGTTTCGATATTGATGAGATTCAGAAAATCTATGCAGAGTGCGGTATATTGTTTGCGGAAAATATCAAAAGAAATTTCGCTGACCTGGTTGAATTTAATCGAAAACTAATCGTATCTAGGAAGTCGATGCTCGGAAGCATCCAAGCGAGGCTACAACTTGAAATCGAAAGACTACTTCCCGAACTTCAAAGACTATCGCAATTGCGATCCAAGTATAATCAGATCCTCACCAAGCGAGACTATAAAGAGGAGTACGAAGGACTACAAAGCCGATTAATCGAAGTAGAGAAAGAGTTGAGTGTATTAACTATCGCGGTATTTAAGAAAAGCAAAGAGGAGTTTGTCGAAAGGAAGAATGTCATTGAGATTCAACGGGCAATCAATGCGAATGAACTGCGCTCGGAATTAAATAGCCAGAACAAAAAATTTGAAAAGATCAACGAAGTGTACAAAGCACTTACAAAATCTGTATTGGGAATACGAGCGACGATTTCAGTTAGAGAAAACACAAACTCCAACGTCAACTTTTCTATCGAAGTTAAAAATGAAGACATTGACATGTTAACATTTAAAGGAGATGCATTCAGGAGGATTTCATGCGGGTTATTTGACTTGTCTGTTGCTGCATGCACTCCTAATGAACCGAAATTTGTCGCTCATGACGGCATTCTAGATGGAATCGAAGCACCGATAAAACGTCGTTATCTTCTGGCTACCGCATATGCATGCAGGAAATACAAAATTCAATACATAATATCAATGATTAACGAGGGAATCCCTGAAGTTGTTAAGAATCGATACATATCCATTGAGCTGAGCGATTCTCCAAAATCAAATTGCCTTTTTGGAGAGAAATTTTAGCAACCGCCAGATTCATAATACTCAAAAATGGATGCAGGAAAATTACACTCTCTGATCACTCGGAGCAAAACAAAATTATTGAGAACAATAGCATCTAATAACAACAAACTCACAGAAAGGTTCACAAATGGCACTTCTTGCAAGAATTCAACTCAGGTCAACAGAAGCTAAATTTGACAAATGCAAATCAATTATTGCGAAATGGATAGATTCATTGGGCCCAAAGACTGGCAACAAAATCATATCTAGCCGAAACGGACCAATTGAATTTGATGTGAAGGAATTTCACGAAATAGAAGATTCGATTTATGAAGTTTCGTTGATACACCGAAGCAACAAAGGCACGCTCCTTACCGAAATCACACTCATATATACAGATAGTACCAGCATTATCAATATCGATTTTGACGGAATCACGTCAAACAAAGAGATAACGCCGTTCACTTTTGATGTTAGAACTCCGAGATTCATAGATCAAATAATTTCATCGGCTACCGATTGGAAATATGGATCATACAAACCTCATTACAAGCAGGATGTGGTGAACGGAGATGAGGTTGTTGCTCTTGTAAATAGAATAACCGATCAAAACAGGGAAATTCCTGTTATTGTAGTCGCTGATGTCGACAGGTCATATTCAGTTCTAAGGCAGCATCTTGGCAACAATATTCGATTCATTGGAGAAGCGTACTTTTTAAGCTCTTCCGATGCAGAGGATCTCTTTAATGAGAAAATGAGCATTGAGCATGGCTGCTATTATTATGGAATTCGCTTTTACAGACCATCTTACAATGGCAGCGACAATAAATTTCGCCACCCTCTTTGGACTAACCATAGGATAGCTGAAGTCGGAGAACAAGAAATTGGCAATAAGCTTCGTCGCCTTACTCAAAAAGCATCGACAGAAAATATACGTTATCCTATTGAATATGATCTAATAGCGGATTCTCGAGTTCTATCTCTAGAATCCGCTAGAAAATCGGCAGAAAAAACAAGCCATTACAATCATGCGCTATACCAAATGCAGGCAGAAGAGAATGAAAAATTAAAGGACAATGTTCATCGCTTAAAAAAAGAGATTGATAGATTAAACGCGAAGATTGCCTCAATCCTCAATAATGTTTCAACTGGAAACGCAGATGAAGATATCAGCAGGGATGAGATCGAATCCGTCGAAGATGCCATAATTTATGCTAGGAAGGAATACTCTGACTACCTTTTTTTTGGAGGTGATGTAGATGCATCAGCTCAAGAACTAAATCCAAAGGCTGGACCGCCATCGAAGATCATTTCTCATCTGGAGGCGCTCCGGGATGCTACAAGATATTCATTTGAAAATGGTGACAACTTCGATCTAAAACGATGGCTCAATGAACGAAATATCAAGAATTCAAAAGAGAGTGATGATGATTCAAACAGCTCAGTATTCCGCGAACGAAGAACATTCAAGGATATAGATGGCCGAAGCTATTTTGAATTCCACACTAAGCCGAATGACCACACAGATGAGAAAATGTGCGTTCGAATCTACTATAAGCTCAATGAAGAACACAAAAGGATGATAATCGGATATATTGGCCCTCATCCGAAATAAATATGTGCGAAAATTGAATGTGAGCCCCTCCTTCGGCACATCTATTTGCGAAAATTTTCGAGTCGCTAATCGCTCGGGACTTAACGCCAATTCCACTTAGATCGCGCATCGTTGTTGTGCCGATTTGCGCGACTAGGTGAAAATGGGGCGTCAGGTACACACGCCATGGGGATGGGAGCTGCAGAATGGGTGTGAACGGCATGTTCTATCAGCTGAGATCATAAAGAACGGCCAACGGCCGAGAACAAATGGCGTTACCATTATGTTTTATCGACCATCTGACTCTCACGGACGAAAAATTAATAACTTCAATTATCATGTTTCAACGACTGCAAAAAGGAGAAACAAATGAAAAAAGGTGAAATTCTAAAAAGCCAATGTCGCGAATGCAAACGCTCGACAAATCATAAGGTATTAGAACTGCATATAGAGGACGGAAAACTTGAAGATGAAGTCAACAATACTTTTGATTTTCATAACCAATACTCAATCGTAAAGTGCATGGGGTGCGATTGCGTCTCGTATATATCTGAACTATGGGATTCAGAAATGCTTCCAGATCAGGATGGAGTAGCATTATATCCTGAATCGCATGAGCAAAAGCGTGGAATTTATTTCCGTGAGCCATTAAGTTGGGATAAAGCAATATACATACCGGACAGGATAAAAAAAGTATACAAGGAAGTGATTAATACTTTCAACGATAAGTCGCATTTGCTATGTTCTGTTGGGATCCGTGCAGTCATTGAGGCAATTTGTGTTGAAAAGAATATAACAGAAGGCCCAATTGAGATTCCGTCATCAACTAATCCCTCCCCCAAAACAAGCACTAATTTGCAGGCAAAAATAAATGGGCTTGCCTCGAAAGGACTTTTATCTCCAGAGCATGCCGAGATCCTTCATGAACATAGATTTCTAGGAAACGAGGCTGTTCATGAATTTACTCATCCAAATCGTGATGTTCTAAGTCTTGCAATCGATATTATCGAACACACTTTTGATAACCTATTTGAGATTCCGGAAAAAGGGAAAGAAATCAAAGCTCAACGCACCAAAAAGGCCAAGACGAAAAAGAAAAAAACAAAGAAGTGATGTTTGCCATGGATTTCAATGATTTTCGTACTCAACGAAATGCACATCCATTTTTTAATGCGTGTCAGTTCATGCCTAACGGAGTCGCGAGAATGAACCACAGACCGTGCCGGACGCCAATTCCACCTAGATCGCGCCTTTTTGTTATGCCGATGTGCGCGACTAGGTGAGTATGGGGCGTTTATGAGACGCCTCCGGCACGGGAACCAGTTGAATAGCAAGAGTTTTTAGGTCCTCAGCCATGGATTGAACCTCGAAATCGAAAGATCACATAATGTCTGACAAGAAGAACGTCTTCACGATATATAGGATTCGCGACGGTATAAATTACCAGGGCGTATACAATCTCAAGCCGTCCAATATGCCGGCATTTGACTCAACAATCAAAATAGGATCACTTGATTGTCGTTTTATCGTTTCTAATAGTTTTGGAAGGATTCCGGATTGGTTGAAAGAGATGTGCAGGATTAGCGGGGAGAAAATTTCTAAGCATGTTGAAAGCGCTGGTGGGGTCCTCGAAATCAAGATAAATGATACGATATATTGTGTTACATTCGGCGCCAAAGGTCGCTTTCTTATTGCCTCTACTGCTATTGAGGAACGTTTTGGTTTGCTGACTGCGTTAAATATGATTGGAGAAAATCCAATCCGCCAAATTGATAAAACGACTTTTGATTCAAATCAGAAGCACTCAAAAGAACAGCTTTCTAAAGAAGGGTCGGCAAGAGAGTTTGGTATAAATGTATCTCAGGATATTTTAAAAGGAGTTACAGGCAAACCTACTCGCGAGAAGGAATTTCAAAGAGTCTCCGGGTCCGATGGCCTGAATATACGAACGAAATTTGATTATTCCGAACTTGATAAATTGATTGAGATAATTGATGCTGAATCAAAAACAGGGAAATACAAAGATAGATATGCATGGATTGATAAGTTTGCCGCTATAAAAGATGATGCGATTATTGCAAACCTCGATAACACTCTTGATGATTGGTTAAAGGGAATAGGTAGCGGCGTTTCTCTTGGTTGGTTTTCGATTCCGCAAGCTATTGAATGGGATAGAGTTGATGGGTTTTATTTTTCAGGATCAGATAGCAGGAAAGATTTGTTTTATGATATTGATTTGCAGTTCATTAAAGAGGCGTGGAATGTTAATGAGTTGGGTGTGAGTCAATTAAAGAAACGAATGGCTCAAGCTGTTTCGTTTGACGGGCATGTAATTCAGGAGTATTCTTGGATCCTGTATCGATGCATATATTTCGAGACGAAAATAAACGATGAGCAATATCTACTTAGTGATGGGAAATGGTTTAGGATAGATGCGGAATATTCCTCGGAATTAAATAGCTACTACGCTTTTGCGAAATGGCTGAATCTGGGGCTGAAAAAGTATAACCATGGAAGTGAGACTCTTTATAATTCAAGTCTCAAGGGTACTGATAACCTTGTTGTGTTTGACAAAAAGTTGGCCTATGTGAAAGGCGAAGATCCGATTGAATTTTGTGATGCCTATGATTTGAAAGAAAAGCGCTTGATTCACCTTAAGCGGTACGGGCAATCAGCTGTATTAAGTCACCTATTCGCACAAGGATATGTGTCAGCTGAATTATTCCAACGAAACCCCGATTTTCGTAAAGTCGTTCTGGAAAATGAAAGCGCCAAAGGTTATGATCTTGGGTTCTCATCAAATGTTCGCCCAAATCCAACAGAATACTCTGTAGTATATGCGATTATCAGTAATTCTAAAGACGAAAGGCCAAATATTCCGTATTTTAGCAAAATTTCATTTCGAAATTATTTTCAACGTCTTGATGGAATGGGATATCAAGTATACCTGTCAAAGGTTGAATGTGAAGATGGTGTTGTTTTGAAAAAAAAGAGAGTCAAGAAGCCTAAGCTTAAAAAAAAATGAGTACGACTGCCAGCATCGCCACGTGACGGCGGAATGTGCCAGCGGCCAGAGACAGATGAGAAAACACCGAGCCAAAATTTTGTAGAGAGACGCTCTCATGACTACCGGCGGGCATTTCAAAAGGAAACACTTGTGGGCACTTCTCGGGAAGCACCCGAACAGCCGCAAACCTAGGTCATCTTCTCTCCCCTTTACTCCTTCCCGGCGTTGTTTTTCAGGTCCCGTGACCGCCGGTGCGGCGACGCAGCGGTACGGTATGCGCCAAGGAAAGATGAGACACTACCCTGCTGCAAAATTCGGCTGAAAGCGACCGGCTCGTTCCGGCGCAAAGCGACCGGTTTTGGCCAGGTCGGATTCGCCTGAACCAGAGCGCCTGAGGGGAGGGTGTTAGCGGGCACTTATAGGGAAACACTTGTGGGCACTTTCAGGGCCGGATAGGGAAACACTTGGTCCCTTCCGTACGGCCAACCGGGCGCCTACCTCCAGGGTTCACTGGGGGGCGAGCATGGTGAGAGTCCTTAGGATGGACAAGAAGACGACGATCGAAACGCTTTTGCGCCAGAGACAAGGGATCCGGGCCATCTTTCGGGTCGTGAAGAGTTCTCCGAAGGTGGTGATCCGCCTTCAACGAGCGATGGAAAGGGAAACACTTCACACCGAAGTGCCCACCGGGCCGGATTTGCAAAGGGAAACGGACAGTGCCCAAGTGCCCACCGGGTCTTTGGCCGATTCTCTCGTGGATTCATGGCGATTTAAGGAGCGCTAAGAAGCCTCGGGAGCCAGTAGACAGGAGTTGGCGACCCGTAGGCTAGTTCTGGTTCGGGATCGGGGTAGCTGGAAAGAGGTGGGTGGGTGATGTGGTATCGCCAACGGAAAGATCGAGAATTGAGTCTGTGAACTTGTGGGGATGGTTCTAGTTTCCAGAGGACCGTCACCAGCCGCCAGTGTGTGGAGCGTACCCGTCCATGGCTTCTCGATCTGGAAATCCGATGCACTCCCCCGCTCTCCGATCCCCTCGGAGCAGAGAATGTCGTCGGATGGAGACTCCAATGGAACGAACCCAATTCGCTTTGGCTGGATTGGTGGGAAAAACTGGGGGGCAGTTGCCTAAGGGGCTTCGCTTGAACGGGATTCGCATATGGTGCGTATCTGCGCATTATAGGAAAGCAGTCTATTGTTTCCCGGCAAAAATTGCCGGAATTGAGTCTTTTGGACGCAAGTTTCTCCCGAGAACGGGATCACATTTAATAAACCTGTTTGGGAAACCCTCCGGGCGAATGGGATCTGCAACTGAGCAACACCATGAAAACGGCCTACCGCCGTGACAAATGAAGGATCTTTTCAACAAGTCTTGGAAAATTCAAAACCTTACGCCTTGAACGAACTTTGAATTGGGTCAGACTTTCTGATGGCAAACAATTCAACATTGACAGAATTTCTATAAGACCGCACTTTACTCTTCCACAACATCACTAGGAAAAAAGAATGAAGATGGCCGCAATTAAAGAACCAATGCTAGCTCTTATTGAAGATGCACATTGGTGTGATGAAATTCTCCGAACTAGCGATTCTCAAAGCGCAAGGAGAGCATATGCGCGTAGCCTATTTGCATTGATTGAAGGAACTATTTGGGTTTTCAAAAGCGTTCTTTTGGGTCTAAATAACGAAAAAGCAATTGAGATAAATATTCAGGAGCTGGCGATTCTTTCGGAAGAATCGTTTTCATTGAACGAAAAGGGTGAGCCAAAAACTATAACCAAGTTTTTGCCATTGCCAAGCAACTTGCTTTTTGTGGCAAAGTGCATCGACAGGTATTTTGGTATCAAAATCGATTTGAATACAGGGTCAAACAAATGGAGAGCTTTCAAAGCATCGCAAAGTATTCGGAATAGGGTGATGCACCCTAAATCAAAACTGGAATTCATGATCACGGATGAAGAAATCGCGACGCTAGAAAATACGTGTTCTTGGTTTAGCGACATAGTGATTGGAGTTTTAGATGGCCTTGATGAAAATATCAAGAGCTATAACGCCTAAATTACAAACATTCCATTAATTGGAACGAAAAATCAAAACAAGGTCGTCATCATGGGATTATCCACGAAATTTCGCATAACCAAATATCTAGGCAGAACGCGCCTTCAATTAATCGCCATGAGCGAGACAGCATTAATATTTTCCATTAAACAACCTCTGTTAGCGCAATGATCACCGCGACACCCAACCAAGGATAAATGATGCACCGAATAATCAAGTCGCATCTGGATAGCTTTTGTATAAACCAGGGGATTCAAAATGATGATGAATCTGTGAAATTTGAAAAATTCGCAAATTATGCAATTTTATCAGGAAAGGCATCGACAGCATTTGATCTTGATGATGTAACAACAGGTAATGGTGATTCTGGTGTTGATGGAATTGCGATAGTCATAAATGAAGAAATTGTCAACTCAAACGAGGATGCTAAATCAGTTTTTAGTTCGGCAAAAAAGAATAATGCTGTTGAAATCATCTTTATCCAATCAAAATCTGGGGAATCCTTCGATCTAGGTGAATTTTTGAAGTTCAAAGAAGCTGTACTACGGCTATCTGAGAGCGAGGAATTTCAGCCAATGGATGAAGTAGAAATAGAAGCAAAAGAAATATTAAACACTGTCTTTAAGAATGTCCCTAAAATCCGTGGCGGAAAGCCTGATATTGTTGCACGCTTCGTAGCAACTGGACTTTACACTAACCCGAAAGAATTAGAACGGGCAAAGAATGATGCTTGCATCGAGCTTTCACGAACTAGTCTATTTGGAGAAATTGACATCAAATTTATTGATCGCGACGAATTGACAAAACTATGGATTCGCACCTATTCAGGGACAAGTGCCAACATTGAAATGTTCAGTCTTGCCGCCCTTCCGACCATCGATGGAATTGCTGAAGCGTATATTGGTGTTGTCAAGGCGAAAGAAATTGTTAATAAATTACTAGAATCTGAGGATGGCGGAATAAGATCTCAGGTATTTGAGGAAAATGTTCGGGCGTTTTTGGGTAGTGAAAATGGCGTCAATAGCTCGATTGCACAGACGTTGAGTCGGAAAACTGGTGCGAATAGATTTCCAGTGTTGAATAATGGGATCACAATCGTTAGTCCTGATGTTCGTGTTCAAGGAAATATTATCCATTTGGAAAATTTCCAAATTGTGAATGGATGCCAGACTTCTCATGTTCTCTTTGAAAATCGCAAAGAACTTAGTGATGAAATTATGGTAAATATTAAGGTGGTTGAAACTATCAATGAAGACATTTTTGCTGAACTAGTACGGGCAACCAACAGTCAAACCAAAGTTGAGGAAAATCAGTTCTATTCGTTGCGCCCAGTAATTAAGAGGGTTGAAAAATATTTCGACTCATATGACGAACAAGATGGTCGGCTATATTTCGAACGTCGAGACAAGCAATTCGTCGGAAGAGATATTCCGGCTATCAGAATATTCAATTTGCAAAATCTAGGTAA
This sequence comes from Fibrobacterota bacterium, assembly GCA_016699655.1. Taxonomy (GTDB): domain Bacteria; phylum Fibrobacterota; class Fibrobacteria; order UBA5070; family UBA5070; genus UBA5070. Next base: position 4,014,478 of record CP064986.1, on the reverse strand, counting down.
ATCCGTTTGCTCGATGTATTTACAGAGGCCGGAGCTTGCATTTAGATACGCTAAAAGGATGTTTAGCGATTATGGAGACAGTATATTTGGCGAAAACATAAAGGAGATCGTCTATTATTCGGCTTGCTTGACGCTCTACCGCATTCATCTTCTTGTGTCAAATGGGCGGATCCCGACAAATATAAAAAAATACAAATGGCATTTGCTGCCAATCATTCGAGCTATAATTGCAGACGAAAAGATTCATTACAATCTTTCTGCTAATAAAACGGAAAAGCAGGCCGAAAAAATCGTAAAGGCAATGTCTAAAGATGGGAAGGAATGCACTGAAATCATTAAACAAGCCGTTGAAATCATACATGGGATTGATAATTTATCCAATGATCGGCTAAAAAGGCAGGCCGTAATCATTGAAGCACTTGAGAAAATCTAACAAAGGGGAAAACATGTCCATTTTCGGTATAGGTGCTTATTTCGATCATGATGTCAGCGCCGATTTTATAAAGCAAGAAATTGTTGGCGTTGGATGGTCATCGATTGATGCGCCAGAACTTCAAGAGTATTTAAAATCGCTAAAGGTGGGCGATATTGTATATATAAAATCAGCTTTTGGTGGCGCTCCTGATATAACGGTAAAAGGCATTGGGATTATCAGCGATAATGTAATTCGTTACTCTGGGGATACGGACAACTTAGTTTCCGCCGGCCGTAATGTTCGTTGGCTTAGTACTGAAAAATTCACAATTCCAAGGCCGACAGAAAAGAATAATGTTAGGTCGAATACAGTATATGAAGAATTTCATCCCATTGTGCAAATAGAAATCGTAAACAAAATCACAAAATTGATAATGCCGTTGGTTCCATAAATAACTTTGTTAAACACTCACGTTCCACCTTGATTTGGCTTCGCCAATCAAGGTGAACACTAGGCATCAGGTACAAGGCGCCGCCGGGGGAATTGCTTCGTGATCAAAATATCAGCAACAGAACGCGCTTCGGGCTTGAACAAAACTCCTAATCTCTATTGCAAAAATGAATTTGATTCAGATTGTATGCTGATTTCGACATTCTACCAAATAAACAGAAACCTAATCACAACTCTACCGGAGTGAGAAAATGCTTTCCAATATGAAGTACTCAAAGCGGATTCCGCGAATCGGCCAAGGCGGGATGATTATTCAAGAAATTGGACTCTCTGGGCGAACCTTGCGAATCATTTATGATTGCGGCACAAAAAGCGACAAATCAATAATTAAAACTGAAATACGGAGACTTGAAAAGTCTATTGAGACCATTTTAATTATTAGCCATTTGCACGACGACCACATCAACTGCATCGATATTTTGAAGCTGGAAAAAATCAATATCACAAAGGTGATTTTGCCGAATATGTCTGAAGAAGAAATCAGATTATGTGCTGCAACATTAGATGACCCAGAAATTGCAGGATTTGTGTTCCGCCCTGAGGGATACTTTTCAGAGGCACGGATAATTAGAATTGAAAATTCAGACGAATCTGGAGTCGAAAATCCCATATTAAGCGAAATGTCCGGTGGAGAGTATTCGCATTCTCGAAATTTTATGGCACTTAGTGAGGCGCGTATGCCATCATGGGCTATAAGGTTTTATGTAAATAAAGCTGTATATAGAGATCTGAAAGAAGCGGAGAAATTGCTAATTGGTCAGACATCTACAGTTGAGGATGTTCAAGAACATAAAAATGAGCTGATCGATATTTACAACAGAATATCTGGATCAAATTTCAATTCATCTTCAATGATGGCATTTTTATACCCACAATTCGATCCTGAATACCTCTTGTATTGCTGCTGTTTCTTTGATTGCAGATGTTTAATCATGTGCTCTGGCGATATCAAAATTTCAAATACCAAAATTTCTGACGCTATCGCAAATCACTATGAAAAGCAACAACACCTAATCACAGATGTAATGTTGCCTCACCATGGAGGTGATGAATATTTCAAGATATCTCCATTCCCTAACATGATCCGCGCCTATTCGCAAACCGGACCTTCAAGCATTCATAAGCACCCAGGGCAGAAAACTCAAATGCTTCTTGATTCTTTGAATGTTGAGTTTTACAACATAACATCAAACGGGCTGAATTGATGCAGCATTCATGTACACCACAACCGGATACAATGCAAATCATCAATTTCGCGGAGGAGCCTGCATTACAATGAATTCAATCTTTGACAAAATGTATGAAACTATTTTTGGCGAAAAGCCAAGCAAACTTGGGACGGCTTTCGAACGATTCACCGCAATTGCTTTATATCTTCTTGAAAAAGGTGATGTACAGCATGATGCTAGAATTCGCGGCGAATTATCACAAACCTTATATCAAATTGATGCACTTTACTCTACTGACAGTCCTACATCAAAAGGAATGGCAGAAGCCAAAGACTATACGGTGCAAGGGAAAAAGGTTGGGCGAGGGGATTTACAAAAACTTGCAGGCGCATTACCTGATCTGAAAATGGTTACGGAAGGCAGTTTTTTCTCAGCTACAGATTATACTCGGCCTGCGCGCAAATATGCTGAAGCATCGGCGGAAATTACAAATGGAAAACGGATTCGTCTATATCACTTAAATATCCCAAGAGATGGGGATGAAGCTGGATTTATAAAAACAATCTCGATGTCAATTCATTTAGCACGCCCAATGACTCAAGCTGCAAAAATCAAACCAATCATTTCGGACAATGGGCAAAATTCTATCCGAGCCAAATTCAATTTGCAACCTGGCGAAACGATTTCATATAGCGCAACGCTTGAAAAGCTTTACGATTCTAGCGGTTCAATAATTACGACTCTTCGAGACATCACCATAAAGGGTTATGGAGATATAGATCCGACCACTAATATATCGCACTTTTCATATCGCCTACCGCATCATTTTGTCAAAATCGATGGGGCGCTTATCGAAATTTCCGGCCTGGAATGCGCAATTCCGTTTTCATACATAGATTACAACCTGACCATTACAGATGATCGGCTTTCGCGATTCGCATTAAAAGATGCGAGCGGAGCGATTATTCGAATGATTACTGACGATGAGATTCGGAGTTTAAAATTTGACTCCGATGGAAATGTCGTCTCTAAATTATAATCTTCAGCATGCATATTAATTCATCCCTACGATTGAGTGGCATTCATTTAATGCAACATGCACAAAGAACAAAATATTTATTCGTTAAGTTGAAGCATGAAGCGACTGCCGACGTGCCCCGGAGAATCTACCTAACACCCCAATTCCATGTTGATGGGCACTGCGCACAACATGGAATTGTACCGCCAGGCACCACCAGTACTAAAACCATAACCTCCAAGTTCAAACCCCAAATGGAGTTGCCGTTAAGTCTATTCCACCCAACATCAGTCCTAAATGAAACAACCCAAATCCCAAACCCAAATTCAACCCACAAACCTCACCCCCCCCTTTCCCCCCCCATCCAATGATCACCCCAACCGCAATTTCCAACCTAACCCCTCCTCCAAAGGTCTAAATTTCCCCTCTTGAGCCTGAGATCACGCAAAGGATCGAAATTATGACTCCGCAAGCCCCTAGGATTGATGCTTCATTGGCTGAGAAGGTCAATCTCGCGAATTTTCAAAATTCGATTCCTTGCTTGCGGGAACTGCGATTGACCAACGAAACGGAGCAGGAGTGGGGTGGGTTGGAGTTATCCATCCAGACAGAACCTGCGTTCCTCAAGACGAGGAGTTGGCGGATCGATGGACTCCGCGCTCATGGCGTCTGCACGATCGAGGATCTGGATCTGAAGTTGGATGGCCCCCTGTTTGCCAGTCTTGCGGAAGCGGAGAAGGCCACTGCGGTGTTTTCCTTGCGGACGGTTGGGGAAGAAGGACAAGAGCTGGCCCGGTTGGAGAAGGTGGTGGAACTTCTGCCACGCAACCAGTGGGGCGGTCTTTCGCAGCTTCCCGATCTGTTGGCCTCGTTTGTGCAGCCCAACGAATCCGCCGTTGATCGGATCCTGAAAAGCGCGGCGCAGACCCTACGGCAAAACGGAAAGAATGGCGCGATCGATGGATACCAGGGGGGCGCCTCTCGGGTTTGGGAGATCGCATCGGCCATCTGGACGGCTGTGGCGGGGTTGGAGCTCGATTATGCACTCCCGCCCGCCAGCTTCGAAACCGAAGGCCAGAAGATCCGCACCCCTGGACAAATTCTGGAATCGCGTCTGGGAACATGCTTGGATCTGTCGCTGCTGTTCACCGCGGTGCTTGAGCAGGCTGGACTCAACCCGCTGATTGTTTGCACCAAGGGGCATGCGTTTGTTGGTGTATGGCTCAAGGAGGAGGATTTCTCCACCACCACGGTCGACGACATCACAGCGCTGCGCAAGCGCTTGAAGCTCAAAGAGCTGCTTGTGTTTGAGACCACTCTGACCACAGGGCGGCCGGTTCCGAATTTTTCCTATGCGGTGGAGCGCGGAGAAGGCCGCTTGGCCCCGGATAAGGACGACGAATTCGAACTGGCGGTGGACGTGAAACGGGCACGACGCCACCGGATCAAGCCCCTCTCCAACCACGACATCACGATCGCTCCAGTCCCGACAGAATCCGTCCAAAGTGGTGGGCACCGATTCGAGGACGCGCCAGACCTTCCCGAATTCGAAATCCAATCCGCCACCGATGCGGCCAATCTGGCTCCGAAAGACCGACTGAGCCGATGGCAGCGGAAATTGCTGGATCTATCGTTGCGCAATTCGCTCCTGAACTTCCGCGCGGGGAAGATGGCGCTCAAGCTCGATGCGCCGGATCCCGGAGCCTTGGAAGACCTGCTTGCCGACGCACAACCGATCAAGATCCTCCCCCGCCCTGCCTTGCTGACCGGCAGCGATGCGCGCGACAAGACCCTCTTCGAGGGGCGCGAGCGCATTGAGCTGCTCAAGGAGCACGCGCTTGGGGCCCTGAAGCGAAACGAAGTCTATATCGATCTGGAAAAGGAAGAACTGGAATCCCGGCTTCTGGAGATGTACCGCAACGCGCGGACCAATCTCCAGGAGGGTGGAGCGAATACCCTTTACCTGGCCTTAGGGTTTCTTGTCTGGACAAAGGGTGGAACGGACACGGTCAAGCATCGAGCTCCCCTGATCCTCATTCCCGTGACCCTCGATCGCAAGAGTGTGCGTTCGGGCTTTTCCATGTCGATCCACGAGGACGAGCCCAGGTTCAATCCGACGCTACTGGAGATGCTTCGTCAGGATTTCAAGCTCGGACTGCCCGTAGCTGAAGGAGAGCTGCCCAAGGACGACTCCGGACTGGACATCGCAGGGATCTGGAAGTCGATCGGCGCCAACATCAAGGACATCAAAGGGTGGGAAGTGTCGGAAGACGTTTTCCTTTCCACCTTCTCCTTTTCCAAATACCTGATGTGGAAGGATCTTACCGAACGAACGGAGCAGCTCTGCCAGAATCCGGTCGTCAAGCATCTCCTCGAGACACCAAGGGAACACTTTCCATCCGGGATCTCGTTTCCCAGCCCTACGGCGCTGGATCGGGAATTCTCCCCCAAAGACGTGTTCTGCCCACTTCCCGCGGATTCCTCCCAACTGACCGCCATCATGGCTGCCGTCAAGGGGAAGGATTTTGTTCTGATCGGTCCACCGGGAACCGGGAAAAGCCAGACCATCACGAACATCATCGCCCAGTGCCTGGCCGAAGGGAAACGAGTCCTGTTCGTGGCGGAAAAGATCGCCGCCTTGGAGGTGGTCTACCGACGACTGCGGGATGTCAAGCTTGCCGAATTCTGTCTGGAAATCCATTCCAACAAGGCGAAAAAACTCGAGATCATCTCCCACCTCCACAAATCCTGGGAATCGAAAGGGGTGCTTGATCCCCTGGCTTGGGCCATGGAAGCGGATCGCCTGGCCAAGCTTCGCGGCGAATTGAACCTGTATGTGGAGCGCCTGCACTTGGAACGCTCCAACGGCCTGTCCATCCATCAGGCCATCGGGAAGTGTGTCGCCGGAATCGACCTCCCCCGGATCGAGTTTTCCTGGCCCAACGCAGACACCCACTCCAAGTCCGATCTGGAACGAATGCGAGAGCTGGTTCACCGGCTGGAGGTCAATGCATTGGCACTCGGGTTGGGCCAACAGGCAGGGGCCCATCCGCTGCAAGCGGTCGGTCAGGGCAATTGGTCGCTTCGCTTCCAAACCGACTTTGCGGAGGCTCTCGAGGCCGCTCGCGCCGCTGTGGCCAATGCCCAAGCCGGGTTCAACCGACTGTTGGATTCCATGGGGCTATCCCTAATCCCCTCGATCCGCAAACACCGCGAAGTCTTCCTGGCGTTTGCCCAGCTGGCCGCCAAAGCCGAAGGCAAAAATTGGCGTTACCTGCTGCGAGCAGACAGAAAGGCGTTGCTGGGATCATTGGGTTCTGGTGCGGACTTGCTGCGACGTCACCGTGCCATCCAGGAGGCGCTTCCAGCGGGTTGGTCGGCGGAATCCATCCGGATGGCCCTTGAAGGCCTCGCGCTTCTTGAACGGCGGAAACTGTTGGTGCAGGGCTTGCGCCCGTGGCACCCCGAATCCCAGGCCATTGTCGAGAGAGGTGTCCAGTTGATGGAGCAAACCTCCACGACCGTGAAGGCTCTCTCGGTGGCGTATGGTGGTGGCGCCGAGCAGTTGAATCCCTACCAGATGCTGGCGAACTGGAAAACGGCATCCACACAGATTTGGCCCCTTTCCTGGATCGGGAAGCGGCAAATCCGCAAGATGCTGGAATCGGCGGTGGAGGGCGCGGGAGTTCCCGACCCATCGCGGGATCTTCCCGGTCTGGTGGCCATTCGCGATCTGGCCAAGGAAATCACCAAGCTCGACCCTGGACCCTCGGCCGCCGATGTCTGGCAAGGCGTCAAGACTCGCGAGGAAGCGGTCAAGTGTGCGTTGGCGTTCCAAGGTGCATTGCGCGCCGCTTTGGCGGATCAGCCTTGGGAGGATTCCGGGTTTGGAGCCATCGAGCGCGGTCTGTGCGGAGAGGCGATGGCTCTTCAACTCTCGCAATTGCGGGAGTTGCGCGAGATAGACACCCGGATCAAGGCGCTGGAACCTCTGCGCACCCTCACAACTGGCGCGTGGGCGGGCAAGCAAACGGTCGTGGATTCGCTTCGCATTGTACTGGATTTCGAGCAGGATCGCCTTCGCATTGCGGAGCGTGGGTCCTTGCAGCGCGAGCATGTCCAGGTGTCGCAGGGTCTTCATGGCGCTGCATTCGCAAACGAATTCCAGGCGCTGAGCCAGAGGTCTGTCATCGAGACCGAAATTTCCGCGCTCGCCTTTCTGGAGCATTCCACCTCCGGCATGTGGAAAGGACTGGATACCGCCTGGCAAGACCTGGAAAACGGATGTGCGATCGGCGCTGCAGTCGAGCGGATTCTTGAGTGCTTGGCGGCAGAATCGGATCGCGTTGCCTTTACCACATTCCTCGGGCGGTTGGTCGAGGTCTCCCCCATTTCCTTGTCTGGCTTGAAATCTGTCCTGTCAGAAAATGAATCCTTCGTGGAGGTCATGAAACCCCTGCAGTCCATCGAGCGTTTGGCGGTCGTGGGGATGTTCAGCTCCGTGCACAGCACGCAGGTCCAGGATGCGAGCTTGCCCGGAATCGAAAAATTCATCCTTGGGATGATCGAGAATTTGAGCGGCCTGCGCTCCTGGTGCGCCTGGAAGAGTTGCTGGAATGATGCGAAGGAGATCGGCCTTGGGGCCTTGCCGACGGAAATCATGACCGCGAGAGTCCGTTTGGACGATCTGAAAAAAGTGTTCGAGGCGAACTACTCCCGCTGGTGGCTCCATTCTGTTGTAGACACCGAGGAAGTCATCAGGAAGTTTGTGTCTGCCGAACACGAACGTCGCATCAAGGATTTTTGCGAGCTCGACGCACGCTTCACCCAATTGACCAGCAGTTTGGTCAGGGCCCGGCTTTGCGCCAACATCCCATCGGCGGAAGACGCTGGCAGGAATTCGGAATGGGGAATCCTGCGGCGCGAGATCAACAAGAAGAAACGCCACATGCCCTTGCGGGAAATGATGAAGGCGATTCCCAATGTGATGGCGAAACTCAGTCCTTGCTTGTTGATGAGCCCTCTTTCGATCGCCCAATATTTGACAGCGGATGCCGAGAACTTCGATGTCGTCGTCTTCGACGAAGCCTCGCAGATCCCCGTCTGGGATGCCATCGGAGCCATGGCGCGAGGCCGTCAAGTCGTGATGGTGGGAGATCCCAAGCAATTGCCTCCGACCAATTTCTTCGATCGTGCGGAAGCCGACTACGACGACGAAGACGTCGAAGCGGACATGGAGAGCATTCTCGATGAATGCATGGGGGCGAATCTTCCCACCCTGAACATCAATTGGCACTACCGCAGCCGCAGCGAAAGCCTGATCGCCTTTTCCAACCATCGCTACTACGGTGGCGATCTGGTCACCTTTCCTTCTCCGGTGAACCCTGACAAGGCGGTCTCGTTTCATTTGGTGCAAGGTGTCTATGAAAAGGGTGGCGCACGCACGAACAAGCCGGAGGCGAAGGCTCTGGTGGCAGACCTGGTTGCCCTGCTGAAATCGAAGGCCTTCCGCAATAGCGGGAAAACCATCGGCGTGGTCACCTTCAATTCCGAGCAGCAGCGACTGATCGAGAACCTGCTGGACGACGAGCGTCGCCGCGACCCGTCCATCGAGCCCTACTTCGACGACGTCGAGCTTGAGCCAGTGTTCGTGAAGAACATCGAGAGCGTGCAAGGCGACGAGCGCGACATCATGTACTTCTCGATCACCTACGGCCCGGATCTGACGGGTGCCGTCTCGATGAACTTTGGGCCGATGAATCGCAATGGCGGCGAGCGACGTCTCAATGTGGCCATCACGCGTGCTCGGCACGAGCTGAAGATTTTTTCCACGCTCAAGCCGGAACAAATGGACCTCACGCGCACCCAGGCGATCGGTGTACGCGACCTCAAGCATTTCCTCGAATACGCCCAGCGAGGAAGCCAGGCCATCGCGGAAAGCTCCACCCCCACAGGCCGTGATTTCGACAGCCCCTTCGAGGCGTCGGTCGCACAGGCATTGGGCCTGAAGGGCTGGACGATCCATACCCAAGTCGGCATCTCCAGTTTCCGCATCGATCTTGCCGTGGTCCATCCCGATGCCCCAGGGATCTATCTGGCCGGCGTCGAATGCGACGGAGCCACCTATCACAGCTCGGCCACCGCCCGCGACCGGGACAAGCTCCGCGAGCAGGTGCTTCGAGGTCTTGGGTGGGAGATCTTGAGGATCTGGTCGACCGATTGGTGGATCGATCGCAACGGCACCCTGGAAGCCATGCACAACCGGCTAAACAACCTCCTGGCGCAAAGCCGCGACAAGCGAAATGCGGCGGCCCTGGAGGCTCATGCCTCGGAATCCGCGCAGGAAGATGCCAAGCCAGAGGAGAGGCCGTCGGAAGGCGATGGCTACCTGCACGAGGCGGACTTGACCGACTTGATGCCTTCGGTGGATCCGGAAGCATTCTATGCGCCAAGCTACGAGCCATTTCTTGTCAGCATGATCGCCAAGATCCTTCAGGCGGAGGCACCGATTCGCGACGAGACTCTGATCCGCAAGGTCGCCAGAGCCCACGGGTTCCAGCGCTCCGGCAACCGGATCGTGGAAAAGGTCACCTCGATCGTGCTGCAGGAACATGCCGCGACAACCGAACAGATCGGGAGCTTCTTCTGGAAAAACAAATCCGACATCGCTCTTCACGTCCCTTTCCGGAAGCCCACGGAAAACGCGAGCCGATCGATCCCAGAAATTGCCATCCAAGAGCTCACCTCGTTGGCCCGGGCAACTCTGGCCCAAGGGAAACAAGGTGAGGCCGCGGTTGCCGCGATGTCCCGAGTCATCGGCTCGCCAAAGCTCAACAGCACCCACCGCGAACGCCTGGAGCAGGCGCTGCAAATGGCGGAGTCGGGGTTGGCTCAGACGCTATAAGGGAAACGGCAAACAGACATGCTTACAGACGAAATGATCAGTTCAGGTCGATACGCGGCTTCATTTATCCCATATTTTCTGGAACAAGCCCAAACACAGCCATCGTTTTTGCCTGAATTGGAAGTAGCCCAGCGGGTTGTGGCACTCAGAAACCAAATACTCTTAAAAAGACTAAAAAGACAATGAACACAGAAAGCAATGAAATACGCTTACCGAATGCGCTCCGTTGGTTCCTAGCGCAGCGGCTGCTTAGTTTTACTCCTTGGCATTTTTCGAACGAGCAATCCGGATATAGCTTCGCCAGCGAAGTATTTCACAGGGAAGACTTGAAAAAGCGAAAGGTATTCGTTTTTGCTCGGCGGCAAGATTGCGATGATTTTGCAGGAATCGAAATAGTCGACGGAATATTGATCGACAAAGTCATTTGTTTTCATCCATCCTTCGGCACAAATATTCCGGGATGGGATATCGTTGACGGTGAGCATGAGGACGTTTTTGAATTCGTGATCAAGGTGGTTGTGCCAGATATGAAAGATTGGGCCTCCGTTGAAGATGCAGACGCAATTCAGGATGATTATGTCTCGAAAGGCTGAAACAGTTCCAGTTCATTGTTCATCAAAACCATGACAACAACGAGAATAGAATGATATTAACATCAACAAAAAATTCGTCTGAGTTTCTAGATGTATTCCATCTATACCGCTTGACCAGTATACGGTATATGACCCTCATGTTCTGGCCAATGCGGCTTGACACGGAACACGGTTTGTTAGCCGCATCTGTGAAGCTGAATAAATGCAAGGCGAAACTATGACTCAAAATGAAGTATTTAACTTGCTTGGGAAAAACTTGGCAATCTTTCAAAAGATTGAAATTCTTGCAAAAGCAATAAGCGAAGCTGCATTCTATTATGCCAAAAAGCGCGATCAAGATTCATCAATGGAAGACTGCCGAATAAATTGCGAAAATTTCCCGCTAGGAAGATCAATACCTGAATATTTAAAAATATTTGATCAAAATAATTTGAACGAGAATCACCCCTACCTGGAACTCAAAATCAAATTCACTATCAGCGAGCCAGCGTGTGGAATTGATGCGTGGAGGTTGAAGTTTAAAGAAATTTTGGACGAAAGAAATTGGCTCGTCCACAAATCACTGATTGATCTTGATTTGACGAACGAAGTCGTCTCAAATCAATGGATTTCTCGACTAGAAAGACAATACGACGCAGCGATTTCCGTTTCAAATGAAATGGAAATCCAATACAAGCTCCTTGCCGAATCAAGACGCGATTCCGCGAAATTCATGACTGCATTTGCTGTTGCATCTCTCTTGTTATCAGATAAGCAAAAACTTAAGCAAGATCAGGACGGATGGATTTTGTTTCATCATTTCGAATATCATTACGACAGGATTTCAAGCGAGCTATTTGAAATAAAAGGGATTGCCGTTGCTCTATCAGCGAAAGAATACATAGAAATCACAAACTGTGAAACCTCTATTAAAAAACAAGGCAACAGCAATGCTTTATTCATACGCTTTTAGGTCGGCTATCAATGCGCGTTCCACCCACATCGCTTCGCGTATGGGTGAACAGCTGGGTAAGGCACACATGAATCTAGAACGCACAAAGAAACTAATCCACGAAGGCATCGATCGAGACAATCCGATGGAAAGTCTCATTCACGTTTTGGAATCAGCCCTAGAATTGGTTTCAATTCCTGAAAATGAATTTTGCTGGTCATCTTGGGAAGACGAAAACGAAGCACAACAGGAAATTCTTGGTCTAATCAATTCTATCAAAAACGGAGTTTTGCCAGATCGATTAAAGATTTCTGTTATTTTCGCCCCTACCGGACCATTGCAAGAACTTAGTATGAGCAGCGGATGGGCCAAGACGTACTTGATCGTCGCCGAACGCTTTGACGAAGTGGAAGCACTGCTGTGGCAAAAGGGTTATTTACGAGAAGATAACGCTACAAAGGAGTCAATATGATTAAAATGCCACTCACTCTTTCATTCACACTTGTTGCCGTGTCGATTTCCCTAGCAGGAGGAACTAGAGAGAGTTCGAATTCTGATGAAAATTACGATGCCGTATTTCGTGGCGTGTCTCAGACAAAGCCTGTAATTATCAATAGTCGAGTTGAATTTTACACTCCATCATTTCTGTTTTGGAAGCTTCATGAACGAGTTGGCGAGTGGGAATTTGAATTGATCGCCAGTGAAAGCTGGCTGAATGAAGTGAAATCCGGATTTGTAAAAGCCGAATTCAGTGATCCCATGCGAATTCCTTCTGCTCAATGGTGGAAGCCAAATCAGGAAAGCTTCGATGCATTCTCGCTGCCATTTTCATCACACTCCTCTTCTCACATGTTCATTCAGAAAAACCCTAAAGCTGATTCGGGTATTCACATTTTCATGCAACGCCACTAAACCAACAACAGGCAACGAAACCACACAGAAATGAAAATCATGGAACCAAACCAAGCCTTGGAAACTCATTTACTAACCCGGTATCGTAAATTTGGCATCATGCAGCATACTTGACTTGGCTGTAAGAGAAAAATGATTGGACCAATTCTTTTTCCTTTTCCAGGTAATCCATGTAGCCTAATACCCTGCTCTCTAGGACCTCTGCGCTTGATGTCATCGGCTTGTTCGAAAGCCTAGATTTCATATCCCGGTTCAAATACTCATCTGGGTTCATTTCAGGCGAATAAGCCGGAAGAAATCTCAATTCAATGAGATGCTTATTCTCTAGGAGCCAAGGCTGCAGATCTTTTGCATGATGAACGCGCAGGTTATCGAGGATAAGAATAATTTTGCGCCCCTTGGCGTCCGCTATCATTTTCATCAAGAAATCCTTGAATCGCTCGACGTTAATTGCCTCGGAATACAATTTGAAACGTATCGCGCCTTGGTTGCTAACCGCCGATACCATGTGAATATGGACGCGCTTGCGCGGACCTGTAACAGAAGGAGTCTTGCCACGAGGTGAGTAGCCGCGAAGTTGGTTCGGAGAGTTCTGGACAGCAGTCTCGTCCCCCCACCAAATCCCCGCGTCCTCCTGCATGGCTTGGGCTTGGATCTCCGGGTATTCCTTCTCAAGCCATGCCTTGACTTCGGGTGGCCGCTGGCCTGGTTTCTTGATGGTGGGGACTTGAACGGTGAAGCCCCACTTTTTCAGATATTTGCCAACAGCTGTGATGACTAGAGAAATTCCATATCGAGAGTAGATCAATTCTTGAACGGCTTGACGGTTCCAAAGTGCAAACGGCATTTTCATCTGGTCTGGGGTGCTATCAGTAATTAGCTTACGAACCTCAGATTCACGCTCATCCGAAAGGAATTTGCCATCCCCTTTTTCCGGCCTTTGATCTTGGGCACCAAGCATTTATCGCCATTTTTTAGCCAGGCTGAATAACGGAGCCTTACAAGACTGGAGCCGAGGTCGTAAATTTGGCCAATTTCTTCATAAATTTCCATGCGAGATCGTTTAGGTTCAGTTACAATAGCTCGATGAACCATCCGGATCATCGCCTTGACTTTCAGAAAGCCTTCGGATTGCTCTTCTGTTTGATTGTTCATATCAGGAAATATAGCATTTAATGCGAATATATCAATACCTAGTTAGTAATCCAAATAGTAAAAGAATTTGCCATCAAGATGAATGAATTGGAAATTCGTATTTTCGAAACAAAGGATAATTATCGAGCCAACGGGGTTGATATTTTCGAAGAATTTCGAAAAGAGTATAATCCAATCTTTCTGCGGTATGCGACAGGCAAAAAAAGGGTTTATGGAGGACAAGCAAATTCGTTTGGGAAACCGACCCGCTATGACGGCATTCTGATTGAAACTGACGGGCAAGCAACTTTGAAATCCAAAACAAAGGCGGAGGTTTACTTCAAAACGAAAAACAGTTTCGCTGCCGAATACCTTTTTGTGTTACAAAAAGAGGATGACGAATGGAGAATCGATAGCGTAAAGCACAAAAGATACAATAGCGAAAAGTGGAATAAGCATATAATGTGAATGAAACCGGGGAAATTTCACAATTTCATTAGCCTGAACTTAAGCGAAATTTCAAATGCATTCCGCCACACCAAATAAAATCATGAGATGATGTGCTGTTATAAGCATCAGCGCTACACAAGTAGCCTTTACACAAAAGAAGTCCAGGATCGTAAACCATGCCTCTTCAATTCGCGGTTAGAACCAAAGAACTCACTTCCTCACAGGTTGATTGTGACGATCTTTGCGATCGATTTCACTTTCCCTGTGAAACTGGCGAAAATTCAGATGGGCTGATCGTTATCTTCGATGAATACGACTACCCTGGATTGCCCTCGGCATACTCAAGATATGCTAAGCAGGCAGGTCATAGCCTGATATCGCCAAGAGATGTACTTATGATCTCAGATGAATTTGCAAAGCAATCAGTTGTAGATTTGTATAAAAGGTTTGATTTAGATATTTCGAGAGCATTGGATATTGACTTAACAGCCGACGATGCCTTCGAATTGATTCCGCGCTCAATGCGTGAAAATATCGAAGAGTACTGGAAATCGTTATGCTTGACAGACACATCGCTCTCCGAGAAGCAAAAAGTCATCCCTTGCTCACAAGATTTTTCACAACTCCATATCTGGATGCGCTTCATGGGGCGGTTTGAATCCAACAAGAAGTCAGACTTCAGCGCATTGATTCAGCATTTTGTCTCAATCACAACCGAGTCTTTTTCGTACTATCGAAATGATCGCGCCATTTGGCGTCAAGACCACGAAATACGACTATTTGACCTGAGTGACATCGACTCAATCACACCTAGCTATCTCGGGGAGTCACGGTACACGTGCTATCAATTCGACAGTACAAACGTACAAGAAACAAGAAGCGGCCAACAGAGACCACAGTCGCTATAAAGAAAACAGCAAACAGACATGCTTACAAACGAAATGATCCATTCAGGCCAATACGCGGGATCCTTCCTCCCCTATTTTCTGGAACAAGCCCAAACCCAGCCGTCGTTTTTGCCTGAATTGGAAGTAGCCCAGCGGGTTGTGGCCCTGATGAACGCCACTGATCTGGCCAAAGAACACATCGAGAGCATCATCACCGAAATGCACAAGCTCGACAACGAGCCACACTACAATGGCAGTGCATGGCACCAGTTTCAAAACGCCGTACAATGGTGGCTGGAATCGCGAGGCTCTTCGCTATGAACAACCCAAGCTCGGCCAGAAGACGAATTCTTGCCTGTGTGACGCGCCGACCCTGGATCGGTCCCCATTGGGAACTGCTTCGCATCCTCCAGGCTTCTAGCCCTTTTGGGATTGCTACGATTGTTCGGGAGGTGCCCACGGAATAGCGGCACTCCTGCGTGTACAGGTTTGGCACAGTCCATCCTCCACCGCAGACGAAAACTGTCCCCGTTTGCTCTGGCAAAGGTCTTTTAATGAAACGCTCTTTGGTCATCTTCTCAAGCTTGGTCCTGGCCACCACGATGATTCTCCTTTCCTCCTGCGACAGCGGGAGTAACTCGACTGTCACCGACACGAATCCGCCCAAGGATACGGGGGCGTTGGACACAATAGCCATGGTCTTCGTGCCTGTGTTTAGCCCATCTGGAGGCAACTTTTCTGCTGCCCAGACGGTGACGATCAGCTCCGCCACAAGTGGCGCGACGATCTACTACACAGTGGACGGCAGCACTCCATCGATCACAGCAACGAAATACACCACCCCGGTGACGGTGAGCGCAAGCATGACGCTGAAAGCACTCGCATTGAAATCGGATATGGTGACGAGCTCTGTTGGTACGGCGAATTTTACGATCCAAACTCCTGATACCGCCATCGCGCCGATTTTAAGTCCTTCTGGAGGGGCGTACTCCGAACCCCAGTCGGTGACGATCAGCTCTGCAACCGAAGGAGCTTCCATCTACTACACGACGGATGGTAAGGCCCCGTCGACCTCCTCGACCAAGTACACATCTCCGGTTACCGTGAGCTCGGCACAGACGTTGAACGCCATCGCCGTGAAGACCGGTATGGCGGCAAGCCCTGTCGGGTCTGCGATGTTCACCTACTTCGGCACCATGAAATACGCAGGTGTGGTCTATAAAACCGTAACGATCGGAACGCAGACGTGGATGGCAGAGAACTTGAGATACAAGATCGACAGTTCCTGGTGGTACAAAGGGAGCGCAGACAGCGGTGCAAAGTACGGCCTTCTGTACACTTGGCAAGGGGCGATGAATCTTCATGATTCTTGTGAATCGAAACTCTGTGGAAGACAGGTCAGAGAGAAGAATCAGGGAATTTGCCCGAGCGGTTGGCACATTCCAAGCTTCGTTGATTGGCGCATACTCGAGGCCAACTTCAAGAACTTGGACGAAGTCAGCACAGAGCTCAAATCAACTGCGAATTGGCTGGAGGGGAAAAACGGAACAGATTTCGTTGGGTTCTCTGCTCAGCCTGGCGGGGAACGCACAAGCTCCAACTCCTACTTTTTTGTGAATAGTGCTGCGAATTTTTGGAGCTCTTCGGAGAACAGCCCTGCAAGTGCCTCGTATTTCACTTTGTTGACCGGACCTTCATTGTCGGCAACTATGGTGTCCAGCAAGGAAAACGGCTATAGCATCCGATGCATCAAGGACTGATTTGCGCGAAGCGGGCCTGATCTCCTAACCGCCTGCTCCTCAACTCGGCGGTATGTGCCAGGGAAGTGTGAAACCCCACCCGGCCTGAATTGAGGCTAGCCTTGCCCGCCTACCCGCCTCCATGCCGTGTGCGTCGGTCTCCACAAAGGCGACCACCAATTTCGTCCTATCTTCCCCTTCCGTGAGTACGGACCTTCTCCATCGATGGATCGGGGCTTTTCCTGCGGTGTGCTCGACCGATGTCGAGGCCGTTGCACGGATCCTTCCTCCAAGCCGGCTTGGCCCAAGCCTGGGCGACATCGGACCCGTCACGCTGCGAGGAGAGGTGGTTCGCATCCCCTTTCGGATCTACTTCGCGGAGCCCAGCGTAGGGACCTTGCAACACCTCACGGATCGCCAGAAAACCATCCTCACCTGCTTGCTCACCCGGCACGACAACGGCTTCGTGCGCGAGAAAATGGTACGGCAGCTGCTTCTCCAGGATGCCGATTTTTGGACGGCACCGTTCGTCGTCCAACTACTCGGCGAATACGTCCTCGAGATCATCCACGCCGTGCAAGAGGGGATCCAGCCAAAGCATCGGGAGATCTATGCGGAATTTCTCCACCAAAACCCGAAATTCCACGCCCTGACCCGCGCCCGGCTCGCAAGCTACAGGGCTTGCTACCACCGCCACCCATTCCCCACCCTCGCCCAGTACCCCGGATCCCTCCTCCTCGCCACCCTGGAATCCTGAACCAATCCCCCACCAGCCCAAACGCGGCGAGCAAAGCGATGCCGTAAATTGTCATTCCACCAGGCTGTCGCCCTTGTCACCTACGGTGACCAATCGACCGCAGCGGTTGGTACACCTGCCTACGCCGCCGTGGTCGCCCCCAAATTCAGGACAATCCAAGGATTGTCCCTACGCCGTTCTTCCATTTCCGGCGGCGATACGTCCCCCTCCAGCCCAGCCCGCACCTGGCCGGCGATGCGATGCCAGAAATTGGCATCCGGGTGCCGCGAAAGAATTGAGGGGGTCCGGGGGACTCGGTTATTGGAACGGCCAGTGCCATGAGGCTATCGATCGCGTCCCTGATGCCCTAACCCGATGCCTCGACGGACATTTCACCCACATCCCCGGCAAGCGAGTGTGGCCGTTCCAGCTAGAGCCCCCCGGCGCGGCGCGTTGCATCGCCCTCCCATCCACATCGAGGTGATGCGGATGGTAACCCTGGCAAGGGGACGCGCAGGGTTCCCATCCGGCATGTTCGCCGGATGGGAGAGTTTACAAATGCCCTTGGCCGGGGTCACGGGTCCCGGCGGATCCGTGCAAAGCCGCGACAAGCGAAATGCAGCGGCCCTGGAGGCTCAAGCCACGGAATCCGCGCAAGAAGAGGCCAAGCAAGAGGAGAGTCAGTCGGAAGGCGATGGCTACCTGCACGAGGCGGATTTGACCGACTTGATGGCTTCGGTGGATCCGGAAGCATTCTATGCGCCAAGCTATGAGCCATTTCTTGTCAGCATGATCGCCAAGATCCTTCAGGCGGAAGCTCCGATTCGCGACGAGACTCTGATCCGCAAGGTCGCCAGAGCCCACGGGTTCCAGCGCTCCGGCAACCGGATCGTGGAAAAGGTCACCTCGATCGTGCTGCAGGAACATGCAGCTACTTCAGAAGAGATCGGGAGCTTCTTTTGGAAAAACAAAGCCGACATCGCTCTTCCCGTCCCTTTCCGGAAACCCACAGAAAACGCGAGCCGATCGATCCCAGAAATTGCCATCCAGGAGCTCGCCTCGTTGGCCCGGGCAACTCTGGCCCAAGGGAAACAAGGTGAGGCCGCGGTGGCCGCGATGTCCCGAGTCATCGGCTCGGCAAAGCTCAACAGCACCCACCGCGAACGCCTGGAACAAGCCCTGCAAATGGCGGAGTCGGGGTTGGCTCCTTCGCTAGAAAGTATGGCAGTGCATGGCACCAGTTTCAAAACGCGGTACAATGGTGGTTGGAATCACGCGGCCATTCGCTATGAACAACCCAATATTGGTCAGAGGACGAATTCTTGCCTGTGACCCGCCGACCACCGCCGTCTTCAGCACAGCTCAAAAGGCAATTCATCTATCGCATGTTTCGATCTCACCTTTCTATTCAGGACACACCGTTAGGGAAACCCTCCAGGTGGATCGGCTGCAAAACGGCCATCGGCCGTGAAAAATGTTTTTACCATCATGTTCTTTAATCGGAAAACAATTTGGTCAATTTCGATCATCAAGTTTTAGCTGTGCAAAAGATAGGAAATGATGAATCAAATACAGAACGCAACGCCATTAGCCAATGATTCAGCAGTTTCCCTATTTTGAAAATCTCAAGCCTTGAATATTGGAAAATCGGCGCCGGCGCCGGGGTAAGGGAACCTAGTGCGATTCCTATGCCAACTCTATAACTTAAAACATTGAAAATTTTCTTGACATCAAGTCTGCAGAATAAAATAATTAACCAGACTAGCAGGTGGAATAATCCAACAATCACCGAGCATGAAAACGCACAACAAATAACTCAAAAACAATCGCTAATTGACTGGAGAAAAAATGAAGATTGGACCAATGCTTCTTGTTGCAATAGCAAAAATTTGCTTTGCGTCTGTGCCAACTGTTTCACTTTCTTTGCATGATCCAGTTAGCCTATTCGATACAATTCATATGAATGTCGCAATAGTTAGTGCATCAAGATCAATTGTCAAATACGAATGGGCCTGTGATGGACGAATATCCACTGCTGGTATCGAGGGAACTGCTCAGTCGAAATGTATTGCTGGAGATCCGGGGAATCAACCTATTATAGTCTATGTAACTGACGATAGCGGCCAGACTGGATCTGCAACCCAATCGGTAACAATCCTATCGGATAATCCTACGGCAACCCTACCTGCACACGACCCTGTTAGCTTGCATGACAGCATTCGATTGACTGCAACTGGATCTGATATTTTTGGAAAAATCGTCAAATATGAATGGGCTTGTGATGGACGAATATCTACTGCTGGCATCGAGGGAACTGCTCAGTCAAAATGTATTGCTGGAGATCCGGGAAATCAACCTATTACAGTCCATGTAACTGATGATGATGGGCAAACTGGATATGCAACCCAATCGATAAAGGTACTATCGGACAATCCTACAGTAACCCTATCTGCACACGACCCTGTTAGCTTGCATGACACCATTCAATTGACTGCAACTGGATCTGATATTTTTGGAAAAATTGTCAAATATGAATGGGCTTGTGATGGACGAAAATCTACTGCTGGTATCGAGGGAACTGCTCAGTCAAAATGTATTGCTGGAGATCCGGGGAATCAACCTATCACAGTCCATGTAACTGATGATGATGGGCAGACAGGATCTGCAACCCAATCGATAACGGTAGTATCGGATAATCCTACGGTAACCCTATCTGCACACGACCCTGTTAGCTTGCATGACACCATTCAATTGACTGCAACTGGATCTGATATTTTTGGAACAATTGTCAAATATGAATGGGCTTGTGATGGACGAATATCTACTACTGGTATCGAGGGAACTGCTCAGTCAAAATGTATTGCTGGAGATCCGGGGAATCAACCGATTACAGTCCATGTAACTGATAATGATGGGCAAACTGGATCTGCAACCCAATCGATAACGGTACTATCTGATAATCCTACGGTAACCCTATCTGCACACGACCCTGTTAGCTTGCATGACACCATTCGATTGACTGCAACTGGATCTGATATTTTTGGAAAAATTGTCAAATATGAATGGGCTTGTGATGGACGAATATCTACTGCTGGTATCGAGGGAACAGCTCAGTCAAAATGTATTGCTGGAGATCCGGGGAATCAACTTATTACAGTCCATGTAACTGATGATGATGGGCAGACAGGATCGGCATCTCAAACTGTTCTTGTTTCTTCTACTGCATCTATTTCTTTGAAAAAGAATGCCAGATCTAAAATTTGGACAGTAATACGATCAATCAATGGGAAATTTGTTTGGGCTGGCTATCTGGAAGAAGGTAATACGCCACAATTACAGAAAGGCATTCATCTGGTCAAGCAAGGAGAAGAAGATGTTAAGACATCTATTCCGTACAAGTGAATACCACAAACACCATTTGACAATAGAATTTCCCTAACGGAGCATTGTGAATGAAGAAGCCATTTTTCCTAACACCGCAATTCCATGTTGATGCGCTTCGCGCACAACATGAAATATGGTCCGTCCAATTTTCCTCAAGGGAGCGGTTTGCTACTGGTTCGACTAACGCGTATCGTCTAGGGACAGGGGAGGTGCGGCAACCTGAGTGTCCGTTGAACTCCAAGTTCTTGGCTAACAAAAGAGCCTCACCTCTTCTCGGCCCTCACATTCCGGACAGTTTGATGGACTGAAAATGGGCATCTGAGCCCGTCCATGTACCCAACACTTTGGGCTGCCCCGATTTGGCCCTTTCCATGACACCTTCCTATGGCAAGTTTGTCATGGAGGCGACAGGAACCAACTACCTGAACCTTGCGCTGTTCTTGGATGAGAGAGGACATTTTTTGTCTGTCGTCAACCCCATCTGCACCAAGGGTCGCAATCTTTCCGAACTTCGTCGTTCAACGAGCGACAAGTCGGACATACTTGCCATCTCCAGGTTCGGACAGGAGAAGCGTCCAAAACCTTGGCAGGCACCCCGGATCTCCTGCAGATGCGGCTGTTGCTGATGGTTTGCGACACATTGAAGCTCGCAAGGGCTTGCCTTGGAAACAAGATCCATGGATCGGACCGTGGAAGTCATCGGTTCCACCATCTGGATCGGACGGGAGAATGCGTTGCGTATGGCGATCTCCATCGGCGACTTCCACCGGTTTTCCAACAGCCGGAAACTCGTCTCATGGTGCGGGGCCTCACCAACGATCGCACAATCCGGATCAAGCGTGCATTCCAAGGGAACGATCAGCCGCATGGGCGGCAGCAGGGAAAAAATGTTTAATGAAAATGACATAAAAATTGCATCTCAAATGTTTCATCAAGGCTCAATGCCTTCTGAAATTCTACGACATTTCAGTATCAATAACCCAGATGAACCGGTTCCAAATTTGATGAAATTGATTCGAGATGCATTTGATTTGCCATATGAAGAGACTCAATGTATTGGTGGTTGGTGGCATGACGGCTCAGGAGAACTATCTGACAGCCAGATTAACGAGTTCATTATGAAAAGTGTTTCGCTGAGAGATCTAAACACGTGAAAGAGTTTATCCGAAAAAAGCTAAAGGATACAGATCTTGTGATCTTGAATAAGATCGTCTCGCTCGGCAGCCAGAATTTTCGAGGTGAATTGGAATGGATCTATTCAAACGTCCACTCGAATGGCCTGCTTGTTCAAGGTGAAAGTATCGACTTCGTCGGCACGCCAGGGCATTGGGGAAATCCCACTTTGGATCCGTATTCCAGAGCCCTGGTGTTTATCGGCTACATAGGTCTTTCCGAGAAATTTTATCAGGACAGCTGGACATCTTTTTTGCCTATTCTTTCCGTGGATGGTGTTGACTACTCCTTGATTCCTTGGAAAGCAGAAGGCGATTCGCCAGTGCCCGAAAACAAAAGGATTCAACCTCCCGCAACCTTACAAGTTAAGCCATGGATGACTGTTTTCAAATACGAATACATCGATCAACTGATCAAAGAAATTCAAGCGGAATGATACAACCGGGCACCACCATCCTCAGCACAGCTCGAAAGACCACTCCTCTATCGCATGTTTCGGCCTCATCTTTCTATTGAGGACACACAATCAGAAAAATAAATGAAATAGCTGACCGAGCGTTGATACTGAATGCCCTCACATACATCTATGCTGAGGTACCTACCCATCAAGTATTGGACTGGATAAGCCGCAACGATCTTGTGGATAAACTTGCAAGCAGCGAAAAGACGCTCCTCTCAAAAGCCAATGACGAATTAACTATTCAGGATAGCATCGACTGCTATTGGGGTATCGAGTCCTTGTGGGCGCTTATGTGGGTCGGCTCGCTGATCAAAGAGCTTGATTTTGCCAAAAGCGTTCTAGATCCAACCGTGTCATGTCCTGATCTACAAAAAAGCGAAGACGCCAAAAACTTCAAACTCGCAATGAAGATTAGAAGCGAAAATGAAATACTGGAAATGCTTGAATTGCATCATAGGCTTCATTGTCATGCAGAAGAATGCAGGACAACCGGAACAGATGGCAAGGGGATCGAAAGAAACGCGATTATAGAAAGAAGAAAAGCATTGGAATGGGTTTGTGACACTTCGATGGATTGGGATAGCGTAGAATTCAATACATGAATCATCTAACAACTGTTTCAACCCTAGAGCGCTATGGCACGGCGATTTGCAGTCGCTACGATCGGCACAAACCGCGCCATGTAAAGGTTCAGGCTTAAGAGAATGTTCACCCTTGTTCCCCCAGAGCCCGCATCGCTTATTTCCGTTTCTTCCTCGCACCGTTAAGGAACCACTCCATGCGCCCACCTGAATGGACCCTCCCGCTTCTTCGAAAAGTGACCGTGATGGGAATCGCCACCGTCAGCAGCGCCTTGGGCTTCGATTGGCACTGGACTTCCTATCCCCAAACCAACAATCTTACCGGCATCAGCTACGCCGACAGCCACTACGTCGCGGTCGGCGACTATGGTACGGTTCTCACCAGCTCCAACGGGCTGCAGTGGAGCACCGTCAAGACCAACACCCACAGGGGCCTCAACGGCATCACCCATGCTGGAGGAAAGTTCAGAGCCCTTGGAGATGAGGGCTTGGTGTACTCCTCACCCGATGGGTTGGTCTGGGATTCCGTGCAGACGGCGACCACCTTCTCGCTCAACACTCTAGCCTTCGGAAAAGGCATCTACGTGGCTGCAGGCTGGCAGGGACAAATGGTCTCCTCCACCGACTTCCGGACCTGGACCAAGGTTCCCGCAGCCATCTACGACAACATCCAGGCGCTTGTGTTCCACGACGACCAGTTTCTGCTCGTCGGCAATTACGGCACCATCTTCACCTCTCCGGACGCCATCACCTGGACAAAACAATCCTCCGGTACAACACGCAATCTCAATTCCCTCGTTTTCGATGGCCACCACTACGTCGCGACAGGAGACTCCGGCACGGTTCTGCGCTCCGGTAACGGCGTCGACTGGACCGACATTTCTGCACCGACAAAGGAAAAGCTCTTTGGCATCGCCTCCGGCAATGGCCGGGTGGTGGCCGTAGGCAGCACAAGCGTATCGGTCACTGCCGCCCAGGATAGTGCCTGGACCCCCTCCACCATGGGAACTCCCAAAACGACCCTCAGCGCCCGTGCCATCACCTTCGCCGAGGGTGGCTTCATTGCCGTGGGAAACAGGGGGATCATCTATCACTCCGCGGATGGAGTGACCTGGTCCAGCCCTGTTCCCTATACCCGCGACGACCTCAATGCCCTCCACCACCACAACGGCACCTTCGTGGCGGTAGGAGCCAGCGGCACCATCCTTTCTTCCACCGATGCCAAAAATTGGACCATCAGGCAATCGGGAATCTACGGCAGCTTCCTCAGAACCGTCACCTACGGGAAGGATCGGTTCCTCGCAGGGGAAAACCTCGACACGTTATTTTCGTCTCCGGACGGCATTTCCTGGTCACCGCTGGTGACCGGAACGCAACAGTCCATCGACTGCATGATCTTCGACGGCAAACAGTTTGTCGCCGCAGGATACCCCGGCAGAATCGCCACTTCACCGGACGGCAAGAGCTGGACCGTAAAGTCGATCCCGAACGTCTACACACTCAATTCCGTGGCCTATCTGAACCATCGCTACATCGCCCTCGGCGATATCATCGCCACCTCGCCAGACGCGAGCGATTGGAGCGTCGTCACGAAGCACCTGGACCTTTCGCTCTCCTCTGTCGCGTACGGAAACGGCCTCTATGTTGCCGTGGGCAACAGCGGAGCGGTCATGACCTCCAGCGACGCCCTCACCTGGACCGACAAGACCCTGTCCATCCCCTTTTGGTTCAGCCAGGTCCTCTTCACGGGCACCGAGTTTTTGGCCGTGACCTCGAGCGGAAACGTCCTGACTTCCACCGATGGGACCCAGTGGACCACGAACGACTCCCCGACCACCAACGGCCTCAACGCGACCGTGCAGACAGAGGACCAACTGGTCACCGCCGGATGGGAAGGGACGCTTCTGGTGACCAAACACGATTACCCAGCTCCGGTTTCCTCTCGGATCGATCGTTTTCACAACAACTTCTTGGTGAGGCTTGACCGACAGTTCTTGACAGTCACGCTGGACAAGGATTCGTGGGCAAGCGGCGGCAATCGGGTGGAGCTCTTCAACACCTCCGGCCAACGAGTCTACTCGAGTCAGGTCGGCGCGACATCGGGTCCGATTCGCCTGAGCGTCCACGACCTTCCACGCGGACGGTACTTCGTCCGTGTCGGCCCACACAGCGCGAACGTCGTCAAGCTGTAGCGTGAACGGATGAACAAAACCACAGAACTCCCAAACCCAATGAAAAAGCTTCAACCACTCCGAGTGCCTGCAGGCTGGACGATTTCATACAACCATTTTCATGAATGCGATGCGTCGGACCCGGATTCAGACGACTACCTCATTGAGGACCTCTACCAGGCGTTCAACGAACAACACGATCAATTGCTTGATATCGGCTGGTACGGATCGATGGAAGAAGGGTCCTTCGGATTGACCCTTGTGCAGCACGACTTCCGTGGGCCGGAGCTTGCCAAGTACAATTCCCGAAATCGACAAGAGATTGTCCTGATGGCGGAAGAATGGATGGCAAATCCTGATTCCACCCCAGCAACCCGCAATGAGTTGCAGAACCGGCAAACCGGCGGTATAGGCCCCGGGAAAGAGGAGACACCACCTCCCCCCCTCTCCGCAGAATCCGTCCATTGAATGACTGAAAAATCCTCCATTTGATGGAGTTTTTCCTCCGCTATGAAACTCCCCGAGGCTCCTGACAGCTTTCCTACCATTTCCAAGCCGCTAGTCAGGCAATTTCTGCCATTTCCAGAACCGTTCCATCGGGAAACACCCCATGCGTCGCCTCCTGCTTCCGCTCGCCCTCGCCGCCTCTGTCCAAGGCCAGATCACCACCTTTTCGGCCGGCTCGCTGGCCAAGGCCGCCGAGGTGAACAGCAATTTCGCCTACCTGGTTTCCCGGATGGACAGCTTGTCCAAGGTGCAGAACAGCCGTCTGGACAGTCTCGCCAAGGCGCTGGCCACCAAGGATTCCGCCATCGCAAGACTCAAGGACCTCTCGAGCCTCGGCGATTCGCTGAAGACTCTTGGAAAGCGGTTGGATGCCGGAACCCCCAAGGGAACCATCGCAGGCTTCCTGACCTCGCCCGGCACGGACGGCTACCTTCCCGGATCCGACCAGATGTGGATCATCGCAGCCGGACAAGGTACGGTGAACGGCTTGACGATTCCCGACCTTCGCGGACAATTTCTGCGCGGCATCGACCTTCCGGTGACCGGCGGGAAGGACACCACCTACGCCCCGGGCGCCAAGCGGACTCCGGGAAGTCTCCAGGCCGACGCCTTCCAGGGGCACTGGCACAGCTTCCACCACAAGATCGGTTCCGTATTCCTCGCCAACGGCGGAGATGCCGACCTGTACGATGGAGCGGTCACCCCGCGGACGGGCAACCATGTCCAAAGCCCGGTGACCGACGGTGTCAACGGCGCCCCTCGCACCGCCCCCGAGACCCGCCCCATGAACGTGGCCGTCCACTGGTACATCAAGGTGAGGTAGAGGCCCGTCGAGTGGGCCAAGCCCCATTTCCGAGCGGAGATCTATCTTGCAACCATTCCAGGAGGAAACCGATTGCCCTCCAATTTCTGTCACCGCTTGAACCTAATTCCCGCATTAGAGAAGGATGCAGCGCGCCCAGAATGCGCTGCAGATTGGAGTCGGCGGGCGACGAGGCGCACCCTTGTTCGGTGCGGTGAGGAGAACGTACGAGCCAAGATGCGGTGCAGGCTGGGATGCGATGCGCCTGGTTCTAGTGCGGGATTTAGGTTGAAGGTTCTGGCATGAAACACACCGAGCTGCGTCGTCTCCCCTCGATCGCGCGATCGACCTTCTCCATCGGGTTCCTGGCGAGCCTCTTTCTGGGATTGTGGACGAGTGGATGCAGTCTACCTAGGCATCCTCCGGAATTCCGAGATGTCAAGCTCGATTCCCCCGGAACGCTGTTCGACGACAGGATCATCCTTTTCCGGAAGCGGCTCATCCAAGTCACGCTCTGTACGCACCTTCCAGCCATCCAGATGGATCCTGCCGAATTCCAGGGGCAAAAGGCGGACACCTCCTTGTGGACCAAATATTGGCTCCACCCGGAGTTGAACCAGTGGACCGTCCGGACCACGCTATCGAACGCCGACTCCCTGATTTCCGATTTCTCCTCCCTCCCCGACACGGTTCGTCCAGAAATGCAGGGCGACATGAGAGATCCGATGGTGTGCCGGGTCGTGTGGAGAAAATCCATCCCGAGGGGCATTTACAACATGAAGGTCGAACTGGGCAGCATCGACACCACCCTGGCACCCTTCCCTGCCGAGTTGTGGCTTTTCACCCCCCACTACGCTCGATAGCCCTCCCCAGAAACCGCATCACCCCATCCAGCCAGCAACCACCTTGACGATCGAAGCGATTCCGAAAACCGGCAACCGGGTGCCGCGGAAGGGCCAAGGAGGTCCGGGCGGCGCGATCCAAGTGGAACGCCCCATGCTCCTGTCGGCGATCCTGTGGATCACCCTCCTGGTTGGCTGCTCGAAAGAACCACCCCAGGAGTACAGTCTGGGTTCCTTCAACGGGGTGTGTCGCGAAAAGGGGATGGGAATGATCGCAGGGTATCCTCGTGACAGCGCGATTTCCCTCGCGGGTCGGTACGCTCGCTTGGCGTCGGAGAACGGAGCGTTTCCGGGGCAGGATGCGGAATGCCGGTTGTTCCGGGTGCTCGAACCCGTTTGCGTCCAGCCATCCACCTTTTCACCAGATTTTGTCGTCGTTGGCTTCTCCGAAGCGGCATATCGAAATCCCGGTTTCCTGGATCTCCGCTTCTCCAACGGGTCCATGGTCCGCTTCTGTTTCAACAGGTTGGTCTACCGTCTTGCGGGAGACTCCACCGACGATGGCGGCTGCGCCAATGATTTCCAGGGGTTGGAGGGATGGATCGCTGCGCGCAAAACCCGGTGCGAACAAGCGCCAGGCAAATGAGGGAACTGGAAATCCCTCGGGCGGATCCGGTCAACCCACGCGGATTCCACCGCGGAGACCCTCGGAAGGATGGACGCATCCCTTCCACCCGACCCCAACCTCAGGCAAGGCGTCATGGACAAGACTGACAAGATCCTGTTCATTTCCGCACCAGTGTTCGTCGCATCCTTATTGACCTACCATATCCTCGTGGATCAGTACATCGTCGTGTTGGCCGGAAGTTGGATGTTTTGGATCTTCACCCACATTCCGGTATCCATCTACACGACCTGGCTTCTGGTCAGGAAAAGCGAACACCCGATCGTGTGGTGGAAATCCGCTGTGAAGGCACCATTTTTCCTCCTCTGGGCATGGCTGGTTCTCATCCTACCAGGCAGGCTTGCGGGATCGATGGCCGACACTTTCTGGATCAAATCCACAGCGGAGACAACTCTCCACATGATCCGCGTGTCCGAACCGTACGCATACAAGGGCGCGACCTCGTTCACCTACGAGTTCGAGGATGATCTGGGTCAGACATACCACGCATCGATCCCCAAAGGAATCCAAAGCACCCACTTCGATCCCGACCTAAATGGGAAGTCCATGGTATACCAGATAAAAACCGGCCTGCTGGGCCGCAGCTTCATCGACATCCGCGACCCCATCCAGGTCCCATCTGCGCCATGAAACAAATCCGGATCGACCTGGAGGTCCTCCTATCGACGGGGAAATTCGGCCCGATCCAAATGGGGACCACCAGGCAGGAGACGCGTCCATCGCTTGGGAACCCGGATGATCACTTCTCCGACGGGACACGGAAAACGGCGGAGATGGCGACCTTGCCGGAATCTGGGTCAAGCCCGCCGCCACCGCCACCTCCTGGGAGGCCTCCGCCAAGGGGGCGAGGGGAATCGCGGCAAGCGACCGCGCCACTCCAGGTCGCTACGATCTGGTCCTCACCATCGAGAACGCCTTCGGGAGAGTGAATCGGAGCACCTCGTTCGTTGTCTCTGGGGTCAGCACGGAAACCAACACGATCGCCTCGATCCATTCCAATGGAGTGATCCACAGCCGTTCCTCCGGCAATCCGAGCGCCTTCGCCTTGCTGGATCGCGTGCCGATCAGCTCCTCCAGCGATACCGTGGCCAAGGACCTGACGGACGCAACGGTCGGTGAAGGGCGCTTCGACGGGACGCTCAAGGCTGGGAATGCGACGGATTTTGTCTGTGCCGGAACCGGTTTTTCGTTCGATCGCGCGACGATCCAATCCATCGCGGATGCGTTCTCCGGAACACCCGTCACCAGCTTCACGGCGCGCGCAGCCGATGTTTGGATCACGAGGGTGAAGCGAATGGGTCCCCACCTCGGCTACGCCATCCAGTTCACGGAAGTCCACCTCGAGACCGGCGACAAGAACGATGGCCACGTCAAGTTCACCTATCGCGGACCCTAGTGAGGAAGGCGTCGCGATCACGGCTCATCCGCTAGAGCCCTAGCCTGCTCGACGCTGGAAGGAAGGCGTCGCTCTCCATCGTCACAGCCAGCAACAACAACATCTTCTGACCGCCAAGGGCATTGGTTCTCCAGAGGAAAAGCCAGCCCATCAAGGCGATGCCAGAAATTGTCACTAGAACTTCCGCACCATCCCCGGCCAGCGAAGCGGGTCCGGGTCGGCGAACCTGGGTTGTCGGAGGTGGCTGGGGTTGGCGGGAAGGGAGGGGTAGTGCCCTCACCCTCCCCCTCTCCCCAAAAAGGGGAGAGGGTTTCGGTGTTTCGGGCTATCGACCACACGGGCATTCAAACTGGCCGAGGGGGACCGGGGGGCTCGAATAATGGAACGGCCAGTGTCATGAGGATATCGATCGCGTCCCTGATGCCATCGACCAATGCCTCGGCTTCCATTTCCCAGCCGTCCCAGCGGTCCGGCGTGGCCGTTCCAGCTAGAGCCCCCCGGCGCGCCGCGTTGCATTGCCCTCCCATTTGCATCGATGCGATGCAAATGGGAACCCTGTCAGGGGACGCGCAGGGTTCCCATCCGGCGAGTTCGCCGGATGGGAGGTTATGCGAATGCCCTGGGTCGGGGTCTGGGTGCCGACGCACCCAGGAAACGGCAACCAGGCCCGCGCCTGGAAAAGCCTCGGCGCAGCCGATAGAAGCACCGGCGCCAGCCGAAAGAAACGGCCTCCAGGCCCGCGCCCGGAAAAAGCCAGGCGCAGCCGAATTCACATCGTCCTCATTTCAGGTTCAGACGTATTTTGACTAGCATGTGGATCCAAATCATCCTCGCCGTTGCGGTGTCGAACCTTGCTGGAGCAAGCATCGCCGATCATGATTGCGCCCAAAAAATGGAAGTTCATTGATTCCGCACGAAGGATCATCGCGCTTGAATTCGATTCAATCAAACAGATCAACGAATCGGAAAGCGCAGAAGCGACAAGTGTAAAGCAATGTTCGATTCCTTGAAGAGCGATCGGTGTAAACGGAAACTTGAACCGCTCAAAATCGAACTTCAGCGACACGACTCCAAGATTGCTGCGGTCAAAATAGCGAACCCAGATTTATCCACCGCAAACTGCGCCACCGATATCACCCCCGACACAGGCAATTTTAAATTCATCAGCAATGCTCCTTTCGAGATGATCATCATGGCATCGAGCTTCGGAAAAGCCATGGAAATCTATTCCATTCATTCCCCTGGATCCATCGAAAAGATCGTCTACCAAAAAAGAGACACAATTATTGACGGCAAGCAAACGTGGGCTGGAGCATACACCAAAGCCGAAAAGCCACTTGATTCAACCGCAAATGCTCTCCTTTCAGCATCAATCAAAACAAATTCTTTAGAGGGCATCGCCGCATATTATTCAAATGATATTTTCGATGGCACACAGCGCTACTTTATTCTAACGCAGAATCAGCGCTCAAAGAAAACGTACATGAACAACTTTTTACCACCAGAACTTTCGAATTTCATGATCGATTTGCATAAATGCTTTAAAGATTCCATTCATAAAGAGGGATTCGATGTCGAGGAAGCTGCAAAGACTGAGCGCGATGTTTATAATGCATTCGGGCATAGCTCAAAAACCATGCGCAAACCGCCCATCAAAAAATAACCACCAGGCCCACCCATGAAAAATTGCAAGTACTGCCAGAACGAAATTCCGGATTCAGCGAAGAAGTGTGGCCATTGCCACGAGTGGCAAAAATGGTACTTCAATCACTCCATCCGGAGCACCGCCCTCTTTGTGCTTTTGTTCCTCGCCATGGGCTATACTTTCACAAGATCGAAATTCCTCCAACCTACGGAAGATTTCGTCAATCATTCTGCGGAATTGAAAATCATCCACCACAAATTCGTTTCTGTGGAGGATTCCGCCTGCCAAGGCAAACGCCATCAAGCCATCGTCGGCACCATCAAGAACACAGGCAATTTTGACTGGCAACACTTCAAGCTGGAGATCAAGCTCCAAAACGAGAGCGGCGATCTTCTGGACGGAACCCAAGTAGACCTTTACTCGCTGACGGTCCCCGCAAACTCCGAGTGCATCTTCAGAGCCCCCATCGAATCCCTGAAACTCCCAGCCGGATCCAAGAACTACTCCATCTCCATCGTCACAGCCAGCAACAACAACATCTTCTGACCGCCAAGGGCATTGGTTCTCCAGAGGAAAAACCAGCCCATCAAGGCGATGCCAGAAATTGTCACTAGAACTTCCGCACCATCCCCGGCCAGCGAAGCGGGTTCGGGTCGGCGAACCTGGTGTTCCCTCACCCCCCGCCCCCCTCTCCCCAAAAGGGGAGAGGGTTTCGGTGTTTCGGGCCATCGACCACACTGGCATTTCACCGGGCCGCGGGGGACCGGGGGGCTCGAAAAATGGAACGGCCAATGGATCCGGCGATATCGATCGCGTCCCTGATGCCATCGGCCCGAATGCCTCGACAGTCATCGCACGCGTAGTTCCAGCGAGCCGGCATGGCCGTTCCAACTAGAGCCCCCCGGCGCGCGGGTCCCCAGGGGCCGCGCGCTCGGCCCCTGGGTCGGGGTCTGGGTGCCGACGCACCCAGGAAACGGCTACCGGGCCCGCGCCCGAAAAAGCCCGGCGCAGCCGAAAAAAAGCCCGGCGCAGCCGACAAAAACGCCACCAGCCCCAAAATTCCTTTCTTAATGTCCGCGAGGACCACCGATGAAATGCCATACGACGAACTACCAAAACACCTTCGTGGCCATCGCCGACGATTGTCCGGTGCAAAAGGGTGTCGTTCCTCCCGCCAAAGGGGAGGCGAAAACGATCGCCAACCTCCAGTTCGAACTCATCGGCAACCATCCGTACCGCTACACGTCCGACGAGGTCTTGGTCCTTGTGCTCATGGAACGAAACGCGATCGATCCCAAACGGTTCGAAGAGGTGAAAGCCGAGCTGTTTTCCAAAGGACAAGCCTGCTTGAGAGCCTCACCTCTGCCCAAGAAGTATGGGTGGGGAATCCACTTCGACGAGGCGGGAAAGACGGCTCTAGTTGGATCCGAAACGAAGGAGTACCAGGCGTTCCTGCGCGACGGGAGCCTGAAGATCTTGAAAGCCATGAAGTCTTCCCGATAAGACGGAAATTGACAGACCTGCGTTCCGGTCGTCCCGACCCGTCCACCCGGCTATCTTACCCATTGACCATGGCCCCACACCTCATCCTCTTCGACGGCGTGTGCCCCTTCTGCAACGGTGCCGTGAACTTCGTCCTGTCGCACGACCCGTCGGGAACCTTTGTCTTCTCTCCCCTGCAGAGCACGCATGGCCAGCATTCCATGGAACTTCAGGGAATTGCCTCCGATCGCCTGGACACCCTGGTCTTGATCAAGAATGGCCGAACCTTCGTCCGGTCGGACGCCGTTTTAGAGATCGCCAAGGACCTCCCTGGACCGTGGTCGCTGCTGCGAGTCTTCCGGGTGGTGCCTCGCCCTCTCCGGGACCTCCTCTACCGGTTGGTGGCACGGTACCGTTATGTTCCCTTCGGAAAGCGCGCCACCTGCCGGATGCCCACCCCAAAGGACCACGATCGATTCTTGCCAAAGGCCAAATAGGTGCCAAAGAAGACTCACGAAAAATGCTTCCTCTCTGTCTCGGTCAACTCCACCTCCCTGTTCCACCCCCACCCCGATGATTGAACTCACCGGATCCTGGTCCTATGGTGGCACGATCACTGCGAAGGTGGTGATCCGTTCGAGCACCATCACGTTCGGTTCAGGCGATCAAGACGACCCAGAGGAAATTCGGGAAGATCAGGAACACCCCTGCTATTATGTCCACTGGTACCACCCTTCCGATCCATCGCATGAAGTCTCTGGATCCGGCCCCTTCGATCATCTGCACGAAGCCATCTCGAGCGTACGTTCCGCCACCAACAACTCCGTTGTCTGGACCGAAAGCCCGAATCCCCTCGACAAAATCGGGATCGCGCTCAGCACGCTTTCCCAATCCCCCTTGAACGGGCTTCGCATTGCTCCAGCAGAAGGCCTGTCAGGCTGGTTTATTTGGGGAGGCAACCAATTCTCCGAACAGGACGATTTCTACCAGCCCCTTCATGCCTCACATCTTTCCCAGTACTGTCCAGAGGTCCTCCACTATCTCGCACTCCCCCCAGGATCTCGGTTTCTCCTTGCGAAGAACCATGAAGACATCTGGCACGACGAGAAACTCCTGCTTCCCTGACCATGCCTAATTCCATCCATCCTACCAGGAAATCCCCTTTACCCCTGCGCAAAGCATCCCTGCTCCTGACTTCCCTGCTTGTCCTGGGCTGCAAGGAGATCGAAGACTCCTCTTGGAAATACCACAGCGGAGTCCACATCGGAGATTGGCTGGACTTCCGGGGCGGGCGACTGCGTCTTGGCCACGACACCATCTACCGAGGGGATTCGGCGATCGCGCTGGTCCGCGACCACCAGGACCGGATCCTCGACCAGGTCTTGGTGGTCCAAGCCCTCGCAGATACCACCACCGGCAGGTACATTGGCAAAACCCAATCGCCTTGATCCCTCCCCTCCCTCTCATGGTCACCATGAACCTACCCACTACCCCATACAGTCGCTACGAAGAAGGTCTTCCCCAGGAAGGGAACTGGATCCTTGGCCACCGCACCGGATCCTCAATCTTCGTGTACCAGGCCTTCAACGACCGGATCGCCGATCATGCCGTGCAGCACCAACGATTCGGCGGCCCCCACTACAGCTTCTCGCGCATGACGTGGATCAAACCCAATTTCCTTTGGATGATGTACCGCTGCGGTTGGGGAGCCAAGGATGCCAACCAGACCAGGGTCCTGGCCATCGAGATGACATTTTCCGGCTTCGAAGAACTCCTGGCCCAGGGAGTCTCCACCGTCCCCCATCCCTTCCATGGAGACGAAGCCCAGTGGCGCCAACAGCTGGACCGAAGCGATGTCCGCCTCCAATGGGATCCGGACCACGATTTCTCGGGGGCCAAACTCCAGCGCAGGGCTATCCAGATCGGGATCAAGAACAAGGCTTTGGAGGAGTTCAACGAGCGTCACATCCAATCCATCCAGGACATCACGGACTTCGTGAAGGAGCAGAAGAAGATCATCGACGCAGAAGGGAATTCCTTCCTGGTGGTCCAGGAACGGATCATCGAAGTGAACAACGCCCTCCGGGAAAGGTTCGGGATCCCCGGATAGGGATCGATCACCATGAAAATCATCTCACGCTTGAATCCTCACCGACCAACTCCGCATCGGCAACCTCCGCACGCTTGACTTTGGACCACCTTCGGCTGCAGAGGTCCAAGTACGTCTGGAACCAACCCCACACCATCGAGAAACGCTGAATCGCCCCCTTACCCGTTCTCTTCCGAAAGCCGCCGTCCATGTGTTCGACTCTCCGTTTTCTTCCTCTCCTTTCCCTGGTCGGGATTTTCGTACCCACGACAAGAGCTGACGCCGAGGTCACCCTCAGCATCCACCCCTTGTCCACCATCATCCTGGCCCCATACGATGCGTACTTTGGCAAGGCCTCTGTTGAATTCGACCTTGCCGGATGGGAACACTTCACCACGGCTGTGTCGGCCTACCATGGTCAGAAAAAGGCGGTGGAAGAAACGGATTTGTTCTTTGGCAGCCAAACCGACACCTTCGATTTCACCAAAGACCAGGTGTCCCTGTTCCTGGGCAAGCGGTTCTACAACCACCCGTTGTACCTGCAACCCACGCTGAACCTGGGGTACTACGCGTACCAAGACCACGCCCACCCGGCAGATGGCCTCCGCAACGGATTCGCGGGAGCTCTCCTGTATGTGGGGGCCAAATTCGCTCCCTCCCAGTTCGAATGGGGGTTCGACTTTGGCATCGGCGCCCGACTTTGGGGAAAAAGCCGCTTCGACGTGTTCGAGTCCCCTGTCCTTCTGGACGGAAACGCCACGGTGGGCTGGCGGTTCTGAACATTCCCTCAACGGCCATCCAGACGGAACCCACACCGATGATTTGTATTCTGAAAGGTCCGGTCGGTACGCCCCGTGAGGCGAATCCCCGTGTACAGATTTTGTCCGTTTTGGCGAAAGGAACCCTGCCATGATTCCCAAGAACCGGATCTGCCTGTGGTACGAACGCGATGCCCTGGAGGCCGCGACCTTCTACGCCAAGACCTTTCCCCAAAGCGAGGTGGGTGCGATCTACCGGGCTCCGGCGGATTACCCCTCCGGCAAGGCGGGCGACGTGCTGACGGTGGAGTTTTCCGTGCTGGGGATCCCTTGCCTGGGTCTGAACGGCGGGCCGGTCTTTCGCCAATCCGAAGCCTTCTCCTTCCAGATCTCCACCGACGACCAGGCGGAGACCGATCGTCTTTGGAACGCCATTGTGGAGAACGGCGGCCAGGAAAGCGCCTGCGGCTGGTGCAAGGATCGCTGGGGAGTGTCGTGGCAGATCACACCCAAGGTCCTGACCGAGGCCATCGCCGACCCCGATCCCCTCGCGGCCAAGCGCAGCTTCGAGGCCATGATGGACATGACAAAAATCGACATCGCCCTGATCGAATCCGCCCGGCGCGGCTGAAAGACCCGTGAACGAACGCTCCTTCGCCGTCGTCTTCGGCTATCTGCGCAACATCGATAACCTTCCTCGCCTTGCGGCGCGAAGCCACCTCACCCAACGTGTGGCGTTCGCCCTCGATTCCGCGCGGAGTTTTTCTCCGAGCATGTTTTTCGATCGAGAGCTCTTTCTCCTGCTTCTGGAATGGGGACTCGCCGATGTTTCCTTCGATTCCGGGCGTCTGGTGCGCAAGGAGGAAGAATCGATGTCCTTCGCTTCATGGGAGGAGTTCGCAAACAAATTCCGTCAACTGGACACCTCCGACCTCGATCTGCAGAGCATCGAGTTCGCTCTCGCGGGTTCCTTGGTCGCCCTCGCCGAGATGACCTGCTTCACCGCCGTCGGCGGTCCGCACCCCTATCAGGACACCTTCACCCTCGCCGTGTATCTGCCTTCCTTTGATCGTGAGGCCTCCCAAGACCGGCTCTTCGCCGCCTGTGCCCGCCACCGTCTGTTCCTGCGAGACCTGATCACCGCATCGCCTGTTCCCAAATCCTCGCCGTGGCACCGGTTGCGCCGTTTCTTCACCTAACCCCGGAACCCCACCCATGCGCCGCTTTTTCACCCTCCGAAAGATCCTTGTCCTGCTGGGTGCCTTCGGCCTTCTGTTCTACCTCGCTTCCGCCTATGCCCTGGGCAGCATCTACTTGGCTCCCAAACCATCGACCATTGGTGATCCTCCCGCGTGGCTGGGTGCCAAGCCGGTGGAAATCGAAGTCGACAGCGGCAAACGAATCCATGGGTGGTGGATGGACAAGGGGGAAGGAACCCCCGCGCTGCTGCTTCTGCACGGGATCTGGGGGAACCGGCTCACGATGGTGCAGCGGGCGCGTCTCTTCCACGAAGCTGGGTATTCTGTGCTTCTGATCGACATGCCCTCGCACGGAGAAAGCTACCCGGACCGGGTCAGCTTCGGGTACTTCGAATCCAAGGGAATCGATGCGGCGTATCGATGGATCCGAAGCCAACACCCCCAGGCGAAAATCGGGGCCGACGCGATCTCCCTGGGCGGGGCCGCTCTGGTGTATTCCCAACACGTCAACGACTACGATGCCATCCTGTTGGAGTCCACCTATTCCACCATCCAGAAAGCCTTGTACAACCGGATCCACACGCAGGTGGGGATCTTCAGCAACCTGTTCTACCCCACGCTGTTGGTGCAGATCCCGCTCCGGCTGGACATCGATCTGGATTCCCTCTCCCCCCTTGCCAGAATGCCCACCATCCGTGCCCCCACCTTCCTCCTTTCCGGCTCCCGGGATCTGTCCACGGAGCCCAGCGAGACCAGGGAGATGTTCCAGGCTCTGGCCGGCCAGAAAGAGCTTTGGATCATGGAAAAGGCTGCGCACGAGGATCTCTGCGCCTTCGATAGCGCCAGCTACTCCACCCACGCCTTGGCCTTCCTGAACAAGCACCTGAAGCGTTGACACCTACCTTTTCCCCGAAGACCCATGCACACCATCCGCCTTTCCATCCCCTCCAAACAAAACCGGATTCCCTTCCTCCTCTCCCTGGTCCTCCTTCTTGGAGTTTCGTTTCTCTGCCATGACCAATTTTTGTTCTCCAAAGTTGACCATGGGGCCACCGGGCTGGAGTTCCTTCCCGGGTTTCTGATCAGTCCGGTGCTTTGGATCACGCTAGGATGGATACCTGTGGTCTGGTTGACCAAGGGCACCGGCGAGCGCCTGAAACTCGTTGGCCTTACCCTTTTGGTGGCACCCTTACCCGCCCTTTGGCAGGCCGTCGCCCTGGAGCGTTTCCAGGGACAGCTTCTGCAGAACCTCGCCTTCAACCACGCATGGATCCTGGGCTTCCACCTGGCCGCGCCCGCCGCCGGAGTCCTGGTAGCGCACGCCCTGTTCCACCTGCTGCTAACCAGGAATTAGGTAGACTTCGGACTCCTCCGATAGTTCCCGAAGATCCGATCCTGCAACCGTTCCCGTGAAAGTCCACACCTCATGCCTCCACCGACCCTGCCCTTGACCCTCCCGTATCGCCTTTCCTGGAAGATGTCCATCCTGATGGTCGGCATGGGAA
This sequence comes from Fibrobacterota bacterium, assembly GCA_016699655.1. GTDB lineage: Bacteria > Fibrobacterota > Fibrobacteria > UBA5070 > UBA5070 > UBA5070. Next base: position 3,976,401 of record CP064986.1, on the reverse strand, counting down.
TTCTCCTGATCCTGACCGGATTCCTGCCCATGTCAAGTTTTGCCAACGATGGACCGTTCAAGATGATGGCGATCAAATACGGATCCCCCGTCTTCGGCGCACTGGCGATCCTCACCTACCTGAGGCTGAACGTGTTCGGGCACAGTTTCCTTCGGATCGACCAGGAGAAGTTGGAGTTCCACCACTTTTTCGGGAGCAAGATTCTCGCTTGGAGCGATGTGGTCGGATGCAACCTGTATTCGATCCAAGACAGAGGCATGATCGGGTTCGTCACCAAGCAACATCAGCATCAAAAAAAGGGATTCATGCGGAAGTTGAACGCGGTTGTGGGGATAGACTACTCCCTCTCCATTCCCACCGACAACCTCCACGGCATCGACCCGAGAGAACTTGTGGCCCTGATGAAAGACCTGCATCTGAAGGCAGGTTGAGCGATGCCAAAATCCGGAGTCGGCTCCCCTCTTGAGTCTGTGTTCCGGTGGTCCCGGGTCGCCGGAGATTCGCATCGGACAAATTCTGCGCAAGGAGCCTTGGAATGAACGCCTACATCCGACCGCCCCCACGCATTCCCTGGCTCCTGCGCTTGGCGATCTGGTACTCCGAACGGAAGACCGGCAAGGAGATGCTGGTGGCACGGATCCTGGCCTGGGTCCCGAAAGCGGCGATCGGATCCGGATTGCTCGAAAGCCTCGTGGTCCACAAGGACAAGACCGTGTCGGAACGATTGCTCAAGCTCGTGCGCCTTCAGGTGTCTTTCAAGGCCTCGTGCCCGTTTTGCATCGACATGAACGCCGAACAATACGCCAAGCTGAACATCACCCCCCAAGAGATCGAGGTCTTGCAGGGACTCGCCGACATGGACAGCGTCAAGAGCCTTTCGGACCGGGAAAAATGGGCATTGCAGTACGCCCTCGCCCTGACCAAGACGCCAGTGGAAATCCCCGAGGCCTTGCAAAAAGGCGTGCTCAAGGCGTTCGACGAACGCGAGCTCGTCGTCCTCGTCACGACCATCGCCCAAGTGAACTTCTGGGCTCGATTGATCCAAGGCGTCGGAGTTCCACCCGCCGGGTTTTCGTCGGCCTGCACCGAGCTGCGCCTGGCCGAATACACCACCAGGAAATGAGCCAGCCTAGCTCGCCACCGCACCACCCGGCCAGCGAAGCGGCGCCGGAAATTGGCAATTAGGTCACCCTGCCGAACCAGACCACCCCGCCCCTGCGGGGCACCCCTCCAAAGGAGGGGAATAAGCTGCGGAACCGGCAGACCAAATGAAGTCTGCCGAATTGAGGGGGACCGGGGGGCTCGAAAAATGGAACGGCCAATACCATGAAGATACCGATCGCGTCCCTGATGCCCTTTTTCCAATGCCTCAACACCCGTCTCTCCCGCCTACCCGGCAAGCCAGTGTGGCCGTTCCAACTAGAGCCCCCCGGCGCGCCGCGTTGCATTGCCCTCCCATTTGCAACGATGCGATGCAAATGGGAACCCTGTCAGGGGACGCGCAGGGTTCCCATCCGGCGTGTTCGCCGGATGGGAGGCTACGCGAATGCCCTTGGTCGCGGTCTGGGTGCCTGACGCACCCAGGAAACGGCTTCCGGGCCCGCGCCCGGACAAGCAACGGCGCAGCCGCCAACCCACCGGCGAAAGCTGGAAAATCGCGGCAGCGGCACGATCAACGGATCGTGCAGGAATCGTACGGCAGGTGACGGATCTCAAGGACCGTTTGCTTGTTGGCCTATGAATTGCAGTGAGCCCCCCTGTCGATTTCCGTGTGGTTGTGCTGCCTCAAGGGGAGGCGTTTCCGGTTCTGCACGGGCAGATAAGAGGTGCAAGATGTCCGAGCATGTCGATCCACACGGCTCCCAGAAAAAAATCCGCAATCGAATCGCCGTTTTGTTGGCAGGAATGACTTCCGTCCTCGCGGTGGCTTCCTGCAATGTAAGCCTTGGCGCAGAACCCGCAGTCCGATTCATTGAATCCGATACCAGTAGCGAAAATCGAATCCTTGGTTTTGCAGGTGACTCCCTGGTCATCATTCATCAAACCGGCACGATTAAAGATTGGTACCAAAGCGAGGGAGACTCATACTCTCGAAACCAACGATCCCATTCTTTGTTCCTCGCCTACAATTATCTACGCTCATCATACTCAGAAGGCATTCCGGCGCCGAGCTTTTTCAATTACAAAATCTTTGGAGAGAACACCTATTACCACGATGGGGCAAATGCGTACTCCTTGGATTTCAGGAGCAACACAGCAAACAAGCTCCCAACCGATCCATTTTTTGGAGCAACCAATCTGAGTGGCGATGGGAGTTTTGCCTATTTGTGCGAGGAACATTCCATGCTGCTGGTGGTCCCTGGCACGAAGGTCAAAATGGACTCAGTCCCCTATGAAAAAGGCACCTGCAATTGGCTTTCCATCGCTTCAAACGGCGCCTCAAAATTTCTGATCACACGTGACTGGGGATCCATCCAATACGCTAAAATTTTATCGAATGGAACAGTCTCCCGCTTCATGGATTCAGGCGATACCGCAACACTTCGTACGTTTGTCCACAATATCGGGGAAATTCCCTTCCGGCTCCGCGGCGATCGCGTGGAAGTCCCTCGCTTTCTGGATGTCGACGGGACCTTCACAAAAGCCTTCAACAAGGCAAAACGTCTGGATATCCTAGAAGGCGTGGAATGGCATCCGAGCCTCGATAGATTCATCAGGAACAATGCCATCTTCGACGCCCAGTCTGGAAATTTGATTTATGCGGCCAATGGTGGAAATCCATCGCTATGGTGATCATCCCCCCCCCAGCCCCGATCCCGGCACGCAAAGGCGACTGGACAATTTTTGGCGAACCTCGTCGCCATCGGTCCCAATGGCAATCACCATCGAAAGACTCTATATTTTGACTCTTCCGCAAAGGACACTATGATGCTTCATCCGGCAAGGATCTCATCAAGTTTCTCAAGATGGCAAAAAGTGATTCCGGGATTGTCTGGGTTTTAGGAATGTAAATTGGATCAAAAACAAGCGATGAAATGCTGCTACCAAACAAAGCTACCCACTTATCAGAAGCTCCATTCCCCTATTCAACCTGACAGAATAGCCTGATCATGAACCCAATACAAATCGACATTCATGACGTGCTATTATTGGGAAGATTTGGAGAATCCCAACTGGGGACCACCAGAAGTGAAATATTCGCATCTCTCGGACCCCCGGACAACTATTCATCCGAGGCACCCCAAGAAATGGCTGAAATATGGAAATACGGCAACATGGAATTCTATTTCCAAAACCACCAGATCTATCAGATCTTTTCTGATGCGGACGACATCTTCAAAAGCAACAGCAGGATCAAGTACAGCAAAGACCAATTCACCAAATTCGACCAGGATGAATTCGAGTCGTTTTACACCAAAAACAGCATCAAATACGAAATCCGAGCAGACAAATACGACAATGATATTTCAAACTTGCATTTACCTGATAAACACATAAAATTATCCTTCAGAATAAGCAACGCCTGCCTCATAGACTCCTTCAGCATCAGCATCTTCAACGAGAACCCAGGGTTTTAGCACATCATTGCGCTCGCCATGCACCCGGGCGCACCAATCCTTCGGGCTCCCTCGTCCTCAACTGGTCTGGTGCCGGATCTCCACCACGCTCCAAACGCGCCACCCTCCAATCCACCCCGACCAGTGGAAACCATCAAACGTCCTCGCCCAATCCTGTCTACCTTCCACTCCACGACCAGCCTCACACATTCCTCACGGCACCACGGCCGTGACAAGGTGATCCATCCGCATGCGAAACCGCCCCAGGCTGTTACAGGTCAACGCCACATGAAGACGGAAGATGGGCTCCCTTCACAAGAGCGATGCCAGCGGCCAGTCCGCAGCCCGAACGTCTGGCCATTACTGTGCTGCACCCTCTTGACGTTTTTCGGCAAGGAGGCGCAGGCCTACACGATGAACGGTCTGGCGCCCTACCATGCGCAGTATGACAACGCGATCGAATATGACTTCGTGCGGTGCGATACCGGCAAGGCCGACGTCAAAGTGTCGATCACCCAATCCGGTGGTCCCTCGGATACCAGCCGCGAATATGCTTGGTTCTTTCGCAGGGATACGATGACCAAGAGGACATACGACTCGATCCTCATGCACCAGAAGCTGTACTCGCGCAGTCCTGCCGTGTATGTCGTGGGAACAAGCAACCAGAGACTTTTCCGAAACGGCAAACTCCTTCAGGACTCGATCGTGGAGTATGGTGAGGAGCCCATCCTCCTCCCCCGGAAAGGCCACCGCATCCTGGTCTACTGGAATGGCGTTGCCCATTTTGAATTTTCCCGCGACACCACGATCGCCACCCCTACAGAGGCGGGCCAACGACGAATTTTGGCAAAGGAGCTGGCAAGGTGAAGGCGTACAACCCATGAAAAACCTCGCCAAATTCCTCCCATTACTGATCGCGCTATGGTCCTGCAATCGTTCGGAGACAAAAGGCAAAGAAACGCTAGGCGACCGCGATTCGATCCTCAGCATCAAATGCCACTTGAGCGCATTTGGTGTAGAATCGGATGACTTCCCCAACATCTCTGGCGACGTCGATTTTGTTTCCAACGTCAATTCTTTCGATAAAACCTTTTATGACCCAAAACGCAAAGGCTCGAAATACTCCCTCAGCCAGAATGAACTCAAAGAACTGTATGCCGCCGTCAAAAAGCTGAAAGTAACGAGCCACTCGATGAAATACAAATGCGAGGCCACGGATGCACCGAGTTCAAACCTCTTGATCCGGACACAAAACAGCACCTACGAAATTGACGATTATTGTCTGCAAGGCAGCGAGACCCTCAAAACAATCTATGGAATCGTCTACCGAACAGGATTCACCCAAGTGATCGACACCCGGCCAGAGAAGCGGCGCCGGGCGAGAAACCGGCAATCAAATGCCGCTGGCCGAACTGAGGGGGTCCGGGGGGCTCGAAAAATGGAACGGCCAATCCCATGATGATACCGATCGCGTCCCTGATGCCCTTTGCTGGGACGCAAAATGTTGCGTCCCTACGTTGACCTGGCCGAATTGGCATGGCCGTTCCAGCTAGAGCCCCCCGGCGGCGGATCCCCAAGGGGCGCCGGAGCCCCTTGGGCCGCGGGTCACGGGGCGCGGCAGCCCCGTGAATACGGCACCCGGGCCGCCCCGGAAATAAGCCCGGCGCAGCCGAAAAGAATCGCGCTTCAAAGCAAAAATAAGGATCACAGCCATGACGCCAGAACAGCTGAACATTTTCAGAAAAGCCTTCAAAAAGGCAACGTCCGGGCACATCAGCTTGCCAAAACGGATCTTCTTGGGAAAAATTACCGAGATCGAGTTCTACTCCGAAGGAATGAGAGGCGGGCATAAGGTTCGATTCTTCTTCAAGAAAAACGAACAAGACGAGTACTATATCGATCTGTTAGGCTCCGACGACTATTCAACCTTCCACAAACGAATCGAACAAGACGGCACCATTATCGACTTGGAAAACTTCAAAGGACAATACGGAAGAACCATTTATCCAGACGACCCTGAAAGAACCGCACTGGAGCACGCAGAAATCCAAAGACACAATGAAGCCTTGCACAAAAAGTTAATAGAAAAAGGCCTTGAACGAGACGACGACAATCCCGAATTCGAGAAGGCCAACGTGATCAGAAAATGCCGCTATTAACAGCACCTCCGAAATTCTGGGAGCGCATACCGTAGACAAATGAGGACCTGTGAACAAACAAGTTGAAATCGAGGAATTCGATCGACCATCCCACTAGCACCCGGCCAGCGAAGCGGCGCCGAAAATTGGCAATCAAAATCGCCCACCGAACCAGACCACCCCGCCCCTACGGGGCACCCCTCCGAAGGAGGGGAATGAGCTGCAAATCTGGCAATCCAGCCGATTTGAGGGGGACCGGGGGGCTCGAAAAATGGAACGGCCAATCCCATGATGATACCGATCGCGTCCCTGATGCCCTTCCTACGGACGCAAAATTTTGCGTCCGTACGTTGACCTGGCCGAATTGGCATGGCCGTTCCAGCTAGAGCCCCCCGGCGGCGGATCCCCAAGGGGCGCCGGAGCCCCTTGGGCCGCGGGTCACGGGGCGCGGCAGCCCCGTGAAACGGCTACCAGGCCCGCGCCTGGAAAAGGCTCGGCGCAGCCGAAAAAACCTCCGGCTGTATGCCGGAAAAACGGCACCCGAGCCGCCCCGGGAGAAGCCCGGCGCAGCCGAAAAGGCCCAACGCCGTTGAAAAAGACCCGCGCAGCACCCCAATCCAAGTCTAGCTTCGTCGTCTACCCCTCTCCTCCCATCAACCTGCCAACGGTCGCCAAACGATGAACCTCTTCATGAACCATAAGCTGCGATTGCTGATTGGCTTTGCGATCCTGACAGGCTCGCTCCTTGTGTGGCGGGTTTTCTGGCCCACCTCCAAAGATCTTACGGTGGAACTGACCGATGCCACCTTGGAGCTCAATGGAAAGATTATTTCCACACTGATCACCAACCCGAAAGATGGACTTCCGGATTTCCCGAGACACGAATACAATCAATTTGTGGTACTGCCGTTAAAATCAAAACTTCAAGCACTTTCAACCGACTCAACACGCACCCTTCACATCAAAATTCCTGAAGGCCAATTATTCGCCGTTTGGAAGCCATTGATCCTCACCGCACAGAACTCCGGCTTCAAACGTATTTCGATGGAATGCACCAAAAACAACACGTTCCGTTTCCTTAAGCCTGCCATTTCAGCCACAAAAACCATTTTCTTTTATGACAAGTATGACACGAGCCACCAGCGAGCGAGCATTTTTATCAATCCAGACAGCATCATTGTAAGACGAACCAATTTTTGGCCGTACACAACAAAATTCCACCAGGCATTTAAAGATACCGCCTTTGAAAAATTCTTGGTCCAAAACGAGATCAAAGAACGAATGTACATGATGGGGTCCCGTTATTCCACAGAGGAAATGATCGCTTTGATCGATGTCGTAAAAAACCCAAAGCTCCCAAACGGAAGGATTGATCTGCAAATCCACCCCAAGTCATCCTGCCTGGAGATCATAAAATTCCTGACAGATTTCGATAATTTGTGGAGGCAAAACTCCGGATCATCGATCACGGTCGATTTTTATGATGACTTCTTGAAATTCCGATCCGTCCCATGAAGAACTTGCAGGCGGGGAGAATCGACACTTACAATCCTCCCACGAAATCGATGCATGCCTTTGATTCCATAGCAATTATTTTGCTGGAGACGCACCGAGGGCTACATCAAAATCATTGGAGGCAAGAATGGATCTAAGGAACTTTTTCTCCCGCAAATGGATGCTCGCCATCAACGGTATTTTTTTGTTTGCCGTTCTCATCATTGCAGCCCTTTCCTTTCTGTTTAATTTTGGCTGGTATCGTTTCATGTTCGCTGTCGTTCTGATCCCCTATTATTTCATTTATGCTTCTTTCAACATATTCTACGTACTTTGGCTTTGGGTCGCACCTTGGCGAATGATTCCCTTGCTATGGCTTGGCGGCCTCACATTTTTAGCCGCCAATCTTCTCCTGCCGGACGCGGGAGATTCCGGGGAACTGTACGCTTGTTTCCGACAGCTGGAAATCGTCGGACCTGAGCCAGACTTGTTTCAACTCTCTCGGAAATTTTGGATCGCAAATTTGGCAATCGGTGCTCTCCAATTTCTCCAAGGAACCATCGACCTGATTTTGAAATTCCGTGAGCCATCCCCATCAGCTAGCCCCAACTAGGAACACTCACTATCTCCAAAATTCCCGCAGGCCCATCCAATGACACTTTGTTGCTCCAAACTCCAGCGATCCGGTGGGCGTAAGTCGAAAAGACCGCACCAAGCCAGCATTCCGCAAAAATGTCTAGATTCCCCGCATTGAACACATCCCTCTTGTCACGCCACCAAATCATCAAGAGCAATAATGATCTCAAATACCAAGAAAATCCGCGGCCTCAAAAAATACCACGACATATTAAATCGATGGAAATGCACAATTCTTTCAAACAGTGAAGTCAATCTCTCCAACAGCAACAGATGGCACGAAAAGCAGATCATCGACCCTTTTTACCGCTTGGTTCGACGGCAGCCTCCCTTTTGGATCCAAAAGATTCAGCTTGAAAATTTGATAGAGATAGGCTCCACCTGGAAAAATATTTACAACCAAACCAATACCAATGGACGAGTTTTTCTTTGGCTTTTTACGGATCCATTCATCCAGTCGCAAGTCGTGGCAGTCAAGGATGAAATGAAATCTTTCTACGATGGAATTTTTGAACCCGCCCCGAGCGCATCCGCCCTGAACCCTGATTTCCAAAAAATCATAGACAAAAGCAGGCTTGCCCCCCAATCAAAATATCAAGTTCAATGTTTGACTGAAGTTGAATTCACAGAAAACCAACGATACAACGAAAAACACCTAATCCGTACCGAAGAATCCAATGGCACCAAAACATACGTGCTCAAAATCCATGACGTTTTGGTCTGCGAATTTTGAAATCACCTTGCTTGAAGTTTGATATTCATGGACCTCTTCAAACCGACCGCCCACAACATCTGGACCGCCCACTCATGTCCAGCAGCATCCTCCGCATGCCCATCGCCCCCCCCCGGCCAGCGAAGCGGCGCCGGGCGCAGAACCGGCATTTAAAACCACCTCGCCAAACCAGACCACCCCGCCACCGCCCTTGGCGCTTACAGCGCCCAACCGAAGCCCCAATTACCGCAGTTGTCGATACACTTCGCTTCGCGAAGCACTCAGGGAACGGTGGCTGCCGGGTGCCCTTGCCGAACTGGCAATCAACCAGGCCGTGGGGGACCGGGGGGCTCGAATAATGGAAACGGCCAGTGCCATGAAGATACCGATCGCGTCCCTGATGCCCTCGTAGGGACGCAAAATTTTGCGTCCCTACGTTTACCTGGCCGAATTGGCGTTGGCCGTTCCAGCTAGAGCCCCCCGGCGCGCGGGTTCCCAGGGGACGCGCGTTCGTCCCCTGGGTCGGGGTCTGGTGCGCCAGGCTAAGGCGCGAATATCCAGTCGGTGGAAATCCGACGCGGGCGGGTTGGCACCCTGTCCACAACCGAGTCTTTGCGCCCGATCGCGCCGGTGACGGCAGGGTGAAGCGTAAGACAGGAGATCATAGGCCGTAACGCGAAAGGATGTGAACCGATAGAGCTTCGAGAAACCACGCGGGTGTCGACCGGATCAGTCCCCGGGAAGACCCTGGCCTGTGCGACGAATGGATTCAATCTGCCACGCCAGTCGCATGGAGACCCGCCGGAGTCCGAGAGGACGGCATGTGATCAAATGGATGTTCGACGCAACCTGGGAGATCTCGCGTTTTCCGTGCCTGGTAAGGGTGGCGGTATCCGAGGAAAGGCCGAAAGGTCCGGTACATGGGAGACGAAGCGCGAGAAGTCGGAGCCGATCGTAGTACCGGGGAAGCGGGGTAATTCCCGTGGAGGGGAAGGGTCGGCAGGAGTCAAGATGCAAGAGGAGATCATGAACCATACACAGAGATGGAGGCTACATGTCCACGAACCTTGAGCAGATCGCTGAGATGTCGAGACAAGATCCGCGCATGCGATTCACGTCGCTGGCGCACTACCTGACCCCCGCAGATGTTGCGGAGCTCGTACGAGCAATTGAACCGCAAAGGAGCACCCGGCGTCGACGGTGTGACGATGGAGGAGTTTAGACAAAATTTGGACGAGAACATCGAAGCGCTGTGGCTGGAGCTACGGAGCGGGAAGTATCGAGCGATGAGTGTTCGCCGTGCCTGGATACCCAAAGATGGAGGCAAGCTCCGTCCCCTTGGGATTCCGAGCGTTCGCGATCGGGTGGTGCAGAAGGCGTTGCATACGATCCTGTCGATGGTGTTCGAACCGTGCTTCCTGGAAGTATCCTACGGATACCGTCCAGGCTTATCGGCCCACGACGCCTTGGATCGTTTGGGGAAGTTGGTGAATCGAGCGGCACGTGCATGATCGTGGATGCGGACATTGAAGGTTTCTTCGATGCGGTCAACCACGAATGGCTTCGAAATTTCTGGAAGATCGGGTGACCGATCGGACGATCCTGCGCCTTGTGGGGAAGTTTCTGAATGCCGGTGTGATGGATAACGGGGTCCATGTGGCGACGGAAGACGGAGTGCCGCAAGGCGGTCCATTGTCTCCGCTGTTGGCCAACATCTATCTGCACTACGTGCTGGATCTATGGTTTGATCGTAGAGTCCGGAAGGCTTGTGAAGACGAGAGCTTTCTGGTGCGCTACGCTGACGATTTCGTGGCCGGGTTCGCCCATCGAGGCGATGCCGAGAGCTTTCTGGTGGAGCTGAGCCAGCGACTCTCGGACTTCGGCCTGAAATTGTCTGAAGCGAAGACGAAGCTTGTGGACTTTGGCCCCAGATCTCCCCGCAACGGGGAAGGTCCAGGGCCGTCGGACAAGCCACGGACATTCGACTTTCTGGGATTCACGCATTACATGCGACGCCGTCCCAAGACGGGGAAGCTGAAGTGCGAGGTGAAGCCCAGCGGGAAACGGCGCAACCGCTTTCTGCTGAAGGTGAAGGAGTTTCTGACGGAGGAGCGAGACACCTCATTGCGGTGGCAGTCGAAGCGGCTGTCGGTACGTCTAAGAGGGTGGTATCAGTATTTCGGCCGTCGGCATTGCCTCTCCAGTCTGAAGCAGGTGAAGTGGCACGTCGAGCGCATTTGGATCAGCGTTCTGCGCCGCCGTAGCGACCGGCACCACCTTTATTGGTGGCGCGTGAAGAATACCCGATGGTTTACGAGTCTACCCGAGCCGCGCTTGAGCTGATCTCGACGACGGAGACTCCTGGGAGCCGGATGCCTTAATTGGGCACGTCCGGTTCTGCGAGGGGGCCCCGCCCGAAAGGGTGGGGTCCTACCTCACCGGTGCCGACGCACCCAGGAAACGGCTACCAGGCCCGCGCCTGGAAAAGCTCGGCGCAGCCGGAAAAAACCTCCGGCGGTATGCCGGAAAAACGGCACCCGGGCCGCCCCGGGAGAAGCCCGGCGCAGCCGAAAAGGCCCACCGGCGCCAGCCGAAAGAAGCCCGGCGCAGCCGATGTTCTCAAGGCGTCGCCACATCCACCTTCTTCCAATGCGCCTCGCGCACACCTTTGCGCTGCAACTCCAACGAGTCGCCCACGGCGACCAGATGCTCGCGCGCCTGCCGCGGCGTGAGCTTCAGGAATTTGAGGCGATCGAAGATGCGGGCGGCGTGCCAAAGCCCCAAGGTCAGACATCCAGTCTGGAGTGCGTCGATCCTCTGCGAGACCTCCGTCGCGCTCGGGTCGCCCGACAGGGCGGCTTGGCCTTCCTCGATCTGGCGTCGGAACGCCGAATAGTAGGTGTGCAGCTTGCTCGGGAGGATGCCCAGGCGGCGTGCGGTGGTGGCGGGGTCCTCGGCGATTTCCGTCCAGGAATGGGCGAGGATGCCTCCCAGGCGCTGGCGCGCCTCGTCGACAGAAAACGGCTTGACCACGTAACCGGCCGCACCCAGCTGGATGGCCTCGTGGACCACATCCCGCTCCGTGGCCGAGGTGACCAGCACGAAGGGAATGCGGGCGAGTTCGGGGGTCCATTTCACCTTGGCCAGAAATTCGACTCCCGACATCCCGGGCATCCGCACATCGCAGCAGATCAGCATCGGTGCCGGCTGCGTCTGCAGATGCTCCCAGGCTTCGTCGGCCGTCTCGAATTCGGCTCCGGGGCCCAAGTCGAAACGCCTCACCAGTTCGGCCAGGGCCAGCCGCGAGACGGGGTCGTCGTCGATCACGAACGTGTTCATGATTTTTCCTCCCGCTTCCACGGGGCCAGAAGTTCCAAAAAGCGCGGAAAACCCGCTCGGACGGCGGCGAGATCGTCCTGGTCGGCCTGGGCCTCCAGGGCTTGGGCCGCCTTGACAATTTCTGCCGCCTTCACATATCCCGCCGAGCCCTTGATGCCATGGAAGAGCCGGCCCAGCTCCCAACAATCTTCCTTGCCGAGCGCAGCGGTCAGTTCATCGATGCGCGCAGGCAGCGTCTGTCGGAAGGTCTGTTCTAGTTGTTGCTGAAGATTGGCGTTGGCTGCCGGCAAATCGGTGGATGTCTCCGGCTCGCGGTCGTCGGAACTCACCTCGAAGAAGGCGTCGAGGCTCGACGGAGTCGGCTTCGGCAAGGGAAGCAACGGACGCCCCCGCTCCAACTGGCGCTGGATGGCTCGTTCCACGGCCGCGTGGAAGGCGCTCTCGTCGATGGGTTTGGCCAGGAAATCGTCCATCCCCGACGAAAGGAACAGTCTCCGGTCTTCGTCGGAAACGTTCGCGGTGAGGGCGATCACGGTCACTTGGGGGTCGCGAAAGACCAGATCGCCCCACGAGCCTGCGCGCAGGTGGCCGATCGCCTCCAAACCGTCCATCACCGGCATGCGACCATCCATCAGGACCAAGTCGTACTCCCGGAACGCCAGGCGCTCCAGTGCGAGCTTTCCGTTCTCCACGATATCCACCGAGTGGCCACGGTCTTCCAGGAGGCTTCGGACGATCAATTGGGTCGTCGCGAAATCCTCCGCGCAAAGCACCTGGAGTCGATGGGTATGTGGGGTCAGCTTCGTGGTAGGTGAAGGCGGAATTTCCGCGCCAGCCTGGAAGGGAATCTCCACCCGGAAAGAACTCCCCTGCCCCAGCCGACTGCGCACCACGATGGTTCCACCCATGGCTTCCACCAGGCGACGGCAGATGGCCAATCCCAGGCCCGTGCCCCCGAAGCGCCGGGTGGTGGACATGTCGGCCTGTTCGAACTTGGAGAACAATCTCGGAAGGATGTCGGCGGGGATCCCGATGCCGGAATCCACCACCTCGAAGGCCACCAATCCTGGATCGGAAGCGCCCCGAGCGGATTCCACGCGGATTTCCACCTTGCCCTTTTCGGTGAACTTCACCGCGTTCCCCACCAGGTTGGACAGAATCTGACGCATCCTTGTGGGATCGCCGCGCAGGAAGGCGGAAAGATTCGGATCCACCACCACGCGGAATTCGATCCCGCGGGCGCGGGCCGCCTCGGCGAATCCAGAAAGTGAGCTGGTCACCAGTTCGCGCGGCGAGAAGTCGATGCATTCCAGCGAGAGCTTTCCCGCCTCGATCTTCGAGTAGTCCATGATGTCGTTGAGGATCCCCAGGAGGGAATCGGCGTTGCCCAACGCGTTCTGCAAAAGATCGCGGGTGGCGATGGAAAGCGCCGGGTCGCGCAAGGCGATGCGCAACAGCCCCAGCACACCGGCCATGGGCGTGCGGATCTCGTGGCTCATGGTGGCCAGAAAGTCGCTCTTGGCCTTGGTCGCCGCCGTGGCCGCCTCCATCGCGTGGCGCAAGCCTTCCTGGGTCTGGTGGCGCTCCAGGATGCGGGCGACCAGGCCGCAATAAGTGGCCAGAACATCCATCCTGCGCGGATCCAACGGTTCCAGGCTCTTGCCGGGGTCGCTGCAGATGTAGCCCAAGGTGCGATCCTGCACGCCCAGGCGGTGGAGCGCGTTCCAGCCTTCGGAATGGTCCTTCCGGCTTCCATCGGGCTCGAACCACGACATGCGGAAAGGCTGGAGCACCGACCATCTCTTCGTGACAATTTCCGACACGCCAGACTTGACCACTTCGATGTCGCGGTTGCGCAGATCGATGGAGCCCTTGTGTTCGTCCGTGGTGTTGCCGTCCCAATCGGTTCCCCAAGCGCCCGAGAACACGTACGGGTCCCCTTCGCGGGCCAAAAACAGTCCGCAGCGGGCCACCCCCAGACGCTCGCGCGCAAGCTCCACGATGCGGCGATGGAGGGTGTCCAGATCGTCGTAGGTCATCAGCTCGTCGGCGGCGCCCAACACTTCCTCCAGCCCATGGGACAGGAAGAATTCCCGCTTTTCGGCCAGGCGTCGCGCGGCCATCTGGCCCAGCAGGGAGCAGTAGATGCTCATCAAGTCCTGCAGATGCGGATCCAGCGGCGAATTGGTGATGGCGGCATCCTGGAAAAACGCACCCACGTTCCCTTCCGGACCGGAAAGCGGGATGATGGTGTTCCAACCACTCCCTTCCACCTGTTTGCCATCGGGGGTCCAGGTGAGCCGGGCCGGGTCCTGGCGCAGGATCCACCCTTCCAAACTCTGGAAAGGCAGATGGAGGGTCTCCTCCAGATCCACAACCTTGCAGGTCTGGGAACGTTCATCGGTGGTTTCGCCCCGCGTGCCCGTCCCCCAGGTGCCACGAAAGCTCTGGCCATCGAGGTTCAAAAGCCAAAGCGCGCACCGCTCGATCCCCAATATCTCGCGAGGCAGCTCCACACCTGCACGTAGGAGCTGATCCAGGTCCTCGATCGGCAACAGCTGGCGCACCATGCCCAGCAATTTCCGGATCAAAGGGTCGGAAACATTTGCGCTATATTCGACCATCGCCTCCAGATCTTACCATCAAAGATCCGCCTCGACATCCTTCCGCCCGCAGAGGCTGACCGTCCCACCCGGCCAGCGAAGCGGCGCCGGAAAACCAGCAATCAAACCACCCTCCACCGCGCAGCGAAGCGTCCGCGGGCAAACCCGCATCAGACAGAATCCGGCAATTAGATCGTCCCACCTAACCAGACCACCTCGCCCCTTCGGGGCACCCCTCCAAAGGAGGGGAATGAGCCGCAATTCCAGCCTAACCGAATGCTGCCGAATTGGCTATCCAACCAAACCAAGGGGGACCGGGGGGCTCGGGTATTGGAACGGCCAATGGATCCGGCGATATCGATCGCGACCCTGATGCCCTCCACGGGACGCAAAATTTTGCGTCCCTACGTTTACCTGGCCGAATTGTTGTTGGCCGTTCCAGTTCGAGCCCCCCGGCGGCGGATCCCCAAGGGGCGCCGGAGCCCCTTGGGCCGCGGGTCACGGGGCGCGGCAGCCCCGTGAATATGGCAACCGGGCCCACGCCCGGTAAAAGCCCAACGCAGTTGAAAGGAAGGCCCGGCGCAGCCGAAAAGAAACCGATCAGGCCAGCACCGCCTCCGCCGTGATCTGCGCCTTCGGCTGCAACATGTGCGACACCGAGCAGTACTTCTCCATGGACAGCTCCACGGCTTTCTGGAACTTGGCCAGATCGATCGGTCCGCCACCAATGAAGCGCAGGTGGATCTTGGTGAAAACGGCCGGGACGGCGTCTGCCCGCTCGCCTTCCACTTCCACGGCCAAACCCTGGAGGTCCTGGCGCTGCTTGCCCATGATGTGGATCACATCGATGGCGCTGCAACCGGCGAGCGCCGAAAGCAGGGTTTCCATGGGGCGCAGGCCCGCGTCCTTGCCGCCCATGTCGGCGGGACCGTCCATCACGATCTTCGCGCCCGCGGCGTTGGTGGAAACAAACTGGACATTTTCCGTCCGCTCGACGCGGATCTTCAGGTTGGCGGCCATCAGCGGGCTCCTTGTGTGGTGTGTGAAAAAAGGTCGGAAGACAGGTAGCGATCCCCTTGGTCGCAGACGATGAACACCACCGTCCCGGATTCCAGCCGGGAGGCGAGGCGGCAGGCGGCCGCGCAGGCACCACCGGAAGAGACGCCGCAGAAGAGGCCTTCTTCGCGGGCCAGGCGCCGGGCCATCTCCTCGGATTCCTCCTGGGTCACATCCAGTGTGAGGTCCACGCGGGACGGCTCGAAGATGGCCGGAAGGTATTCGCGGGGCCAGCGGCGGATGCCGGGGATCTTGGCGCCCTCGGCGGGCTGGACACCCACGATCTGGATGGAGGAACGCAGCTCCTTCAGGGAGCGCGAAACGCCCATGATGGTGCCGGTGGTTCCCATGGAGGAGACAAAATGCGTCACGGAACCTTCGGTGTCGCGCCAGATCTCGGGCCCCGTGGTGCGGTAGTGCGCTCCCCAGTTGTCGGGGTTGGAAAACTGGTCCAGCATCACCACGCCGCCCTTGGCCACTTGGTCGCGGGCGTGGTCGATCGCCCCTTCCATCCCCAGATCCGCCGGCGTGAGCGTGACCTTGGCTCCGAAGGCCTCCATGGTGGCCACGCGTTCGGCGGTGGAATTTTCCGGCATCACCAGTTCAATGCTGTACCCCTTGAGGCTCGCGATCATGGCCAGGGCGATTCCCGTGTTGCCGCTGGTCGGTTCGATGATCCGCGTTCCAGGCCCCAGCACGCCACGGGCTTCGGCGCCTTCGATCATGGACTTGGCGGCGCGGTCTTTCACCGAAGAAGCCGGATTGCGGCCTTCCACCTTGGCCAACACCCGCACGGCGGGGTTGGTGGGAATGTTCACCAGTTCCACCAGCGGGGTGTTCCCCACCAGATCCAGCATTCTTGCCATGACCGCGATCACCCGTTTGTGAGAGGATTTCCGAAACCCTCAAGGTACTGTGTTTGCGTGCCTTCATGGAGCCTCCGATCCCACGAAATACGCTGGAGTTTCCGACCTCCATTCTCGGAATTAAGCGGCTCCCTGCCATTCACAGAGCTTCGCTTCGCCCGTATCTTTCTGTCCATGGCCTTTCCTCGCGCTCCCAAAATCCGCCGCCGCTTCGTTTGGATCCTGGCCCTCGTGGCGATCGGGGGATCCTGCGCCGCCCTCCTCGGATTCTGCCTCTGGAGCGGCCACATCCAGTTCAACCACCCTTCCGTCTCGCGGTTTCCCCGTCGAGGCATCGACATTTCCCACCACCAGGGCCACATCGATTGGGAACAGCTTTCGCAATCACGACTCGATTTCGTGATCGCCA
The DNA here is from genome assembly GCA_016699655.1 of Fibrobacterota bacterium. Classification (GTDB taxonomy): domain Bacteria; phylum Fibrobacterota; class Fibrobacteria; order UBA5070; family UBA5070; genus UBA5070. Next base: position 3,959,591 of record CP064986.1, on the reverse strand, counting down.
AGGCGACGGAAGGAATCGACCACAAGGACACGCGCTTTGCGGAATACTCCCAGGCCGCGTTGGCCACCGGCCACCGTCTGGGCGCGTACCACTTCTACCGCATGTGCCGCGAGGGCACCCCCCAGGCGCGACATTTCCTGCGCACCATCGACGGGGTCCCCCTGGACATGGGAACCGCGTTGGACCTGGAGTATGGCGGAAATTGTCAAGCAAAGGGCACGCGCGAGGAGACGATCCGCCAGATCCACGCCTTTCTGGACACCGTGGAACAGGCCACCGGAAAGCCGGTCATGATCTACGCCACGGCCGAATTCTACGAGGACTGGCTCCAAGGGGATTTCGCCGCCAACCCGATCTGGATCCGCGGGATTTTCCGCGAACCGCGCCTGAGCGATGGACGGGAATGGACCCTCTGGCAGTACTCGGCGCGCGGGCGGCTGGACGGAATCGAAGGGTTCGTGGACCTCAACGCGATGCGTTGATCCCGTTCGAGGCCGTAGGGAGGCTACCTTTCCCGCCCTTCCGTGGACTTTCAACCTGACCTGACCTTGGATGGGACGCTCCCCATCCATTCGCGTGCCGAAGAGATCGAAGAGATCCTGCGTGCGAACCCTGTGGTCATCCTGTGCGGCGAAACCGGATCGGGCAAGTCCACGCAGCTTCCCAAGCTGCTGTTGCGGGCGGGATTCGGGCAAAAACGCCCCATCGCCATTACCCAGCCCCGCCGCGTGGCGGCGCTGTCGCTGGCGCGGCGCGTTTCCGAGGAGCTGAAGGCCGAGGGCACCTCCTTTGTGGGACACAAGGTCCGCTTCGACAACCGCACCGATGCCCGCACCCGCGTGATCTTCGCCACCGACGGCACTCTATTGGCCGAATTGGCCTCCGATCCGCTCTTGCGCCGCTACGAGGCGGTGGTGGTGGACGAAGCCCACGAACGCAGCCTGAATGTGGACTTTTTGATTGGCGTGCTGCGGCGCATCCGCATGGAGCGGCCCGATTTCCGCATCGTGATCGCCTCGGCCACGATCGACACCGAAGCCTTCGCCAAGGCCTTCGCCGACAAAAAGGGCAAACCCGCCCCCATCATCTCGGTGGAGGGCCGCAGCTGGCCGGTGGACGTGTTGTACCGCGACGAGCTCGCCCCGGAGGACGAAGACGAGTCCCTGCCCGAGCGCGTGGCCAACGCGTGCCGCGAAATGATGGGTCTTTCCGATGGCGACCTGTTGTGCTTCCTGCCGGGCGAAAAGGAAATCCGCGACACCGCCCGCGAGCTGGACAAAGCCCTTCCCAAGCACACCGAAGTGGTGCCTCTGTTCGGGCGGCTTTCGGCCTCCGATCAAGACAAGGTCTTCCATCCCGGCGCCAAGCGAAGAATCATCCTGACCACCAACGTGGCGGAAACCTCCGTGACGGTGCCGCGCATCCGCATGGTGGTGGACACGGGCCTTGCCCGCCTGTCCCGCTACACGCCGCGCACACGGACCAAGCGTTTGCAGGTGGAAGCCATCTCGCAGGCCTCGGCGCGCCAACGGGCCGGACGTTGCGGACGCATCGCACCCGGAATCTGTCTGCGGCTCTATTCGCGCGAAGACTTCGAACGCCGCGAGGTGCAGACGGCACCGGAAGTGCAGCGCGCGGACCTATCCGAAGTGATCCTGCGCCTTCTGGACCTGGGCCTGGGGCAGCCGGAGGATTTTCCGTTCCTGGACCCGCCCGACAAACGCCAACTGGCCGACGGCTGGCAGCTCCTGCGCGAACTGGAAGCGGTGGACGACGAAGGCCGGATCTCCGCCACCGGACGGAAAATGGCCCGGCTTCCGTTGGACCCGCGCACCTCGCGGATCCTGCTGGAAGGCGCGCACGAACGCTGCATCCGCGAAGCCGTGATCCTGGCGGCGGGTCTTTCCATCCCCGATCCGCGCGAGACGCCGGAAGGCAAGGAAGAAGCCGCTCGCGCCGCCCAGAAGGTTTTCCAGGACCGCCAGAGCGATTTCTTGACCATGATCAACCTGTGGGAAGCCTGCGAAAAGGCCATGGGCGGCGAGACCTCGGGGAACCGTCTGCGCAAATTCTGTCAGGCGCACTACCTCAGCTACATGCGCATGCGCGACTGGCGCGAGGCGGTGCGGCAGGTGGGCCAGATGCTGGAAACCGATCCGGACCTGGATCCACGCCAACAAAAGGCTTCCGCCGATTACGGCCAGATCCACCGGGCCATTCTTTCGGGGTTCCTCTCCAATCTGTGCCGACTGGACGAAGAAGCCGCCGCCCGCGACGCCCGCAACAAGGACCAACGCCGCCCGCAAACGCCCTACCGCGCCGCCCGCGGCCGCATGGTGTTCCCCTGGCCGGGATCGGTGCTGGCCAAGGCCAACGCGACCTGGATCGTGTCGGCGGAGATCGTGGAAACCTCCCGCACCTGGGCGCGCACCGCCGCGGAAGTGGATCCCGCCTGGGTGGAAGCCATCGCGGGCGATCTGGTGAAACGCGAATACGGACCGGCTGTCTGGGACGAGGCCTCCCAGAACACGGTCTGCTCCATGAAGCTCGTGCTGTGGGGATTGGTCCTGTTCCAAGGGCGCCGCGCCTTGGCGCGCGAACACGACCCGGACGCGGCCACGCTGGCCTTCTGCCGCGAGGCCCTGGTGGAAGGGCGTCTGCGGGGCCGGTTTCCCTTCCTGGAATGGAATCGCGAGCTTCGCGAACGCATCGAAGGCCTGGAAGAGCGCATGCGTCGCCGTGCCTTGGCCGTTGGCTCCGACTCCGAGGTCGCCTGGTACGCCAGCCGTCTGCCGGCGGGAATTTCCGGCCTGGGCGATCTCCAGGGCTTCCTCAAGCGCGAAGGCGAAAGTTCGCTTCGGATGACGGAATCCGACTTGATGACCGACGACTCCCAAGTGCCTTCCGATGGCGACTTCCCGCTGCGCTGGAAGGCCGGAGCCTTGGACCTTCCCCTCTCCTACCGCTTCGCCCCGGAAGACGACGAGGACGGGATCACCATCACCATTCCGGAAGCGCGCCTGGACGCGGTGCCGGACGCGGCGCTGGAATGGCTGGTGCCCGGGCATCTGGCGGAAAAGGTGGAGTCCATGCTGCGGGGGCTCTCGCGGGAAAACAGACAAAGATTGTCGCCTCTGCCGGAAAGCGCACGGCGCTTCGCGAGGGACTCGGCGACGGATACAGGCCGGATCGCGCTGCGCGAAGCGTTGAGCACCTGGATGCGCACCAAGGGCCTGAACCTTCCCGCCTCGGCGTTTCCGTCGGAAGCCGACCAGGCTCCCCATCTTCGGTTTCTGGTTCGCATCGTGGATGCCAAAGGAAACGAACTCGGCCGCGGGCGTTCCATCGCGGATCTGCGCTTGGCACTGGCCGAACGCACCGCCAAGCTTCGCCGCGAGGCCGCCGAATCCGCGTTGGGCGCGCCATTGCGCGGCAACCTCCGCGACTGGCCCCGCGATCTGGTGGTAGGCCTCAGCGAAGAGATTCGCACCAGCGGGATGCCCGTGACGTTGTTCCCGGCGCTTTCCGTGCGCGAGCAGACCGTGGAACTGCGACGATTCCCCACCCGCGGCGAGGCGGACCTGGCCCATCGCAAAGCGGTGGAAAAGCTCTTGGAATGGAACGTGGATGGCTCCGACCATCTGTTGGCGTGGCTGCCCCGCGATCTCCAGATCCCCTCGGACCTGGCTTTGCCGCTGGCCGCCTGGTGCGAACCCAAGGTGTTCGTGCAAGGGCTCTGCGACGCGCTGCGCCGCCATGCCCTGGAAGCCGGACGCACGGCGGTCCCACGCGACCTCGCCGTGTTCGCCAAGGCCCTGGACCTGGCACGTGTGCGCATCCGCCAAGGTCGCGGCGAAGCCCGCACCTTGGTGACCGCCCTGGTCCAAGCCCGGCGACGCTTCGAAGAAATCGCACGCTCCATTCCCGGTCATCGGCCCGATCTGCTGAAGTTCGCCGAACTGACGCGGGCACGATTGTGGCCCACCGGGTTTCCCGCCGTGGCCGATTGGACCTTGCTCAAGCGGCTTCCCACCTGGTGGGACACCGCCGGCAGACGCATCAAGAGCTCCCTGGAAAATCCCAAGCGCGACCAGGAACGGGCCTCGCAATTGGCTCCCTACGTGCAAGCCTTGGCCAAACGCGCCGGTGATCGCGCCCCCATTCCCCGTTCCCCCGGACAGCTTTCCGACCCCGATGGCCTTGAAATTCTGTCCGAACTCGCCTTTGCCATGGAAGAATTCCGCGTCCAGACCTGGGCCCAGGAGCTAGGCACCTCGATCCCCGCCAGCGCCAAGCGGATGACGGAACTGTTCACCCAAGCTGGCATCGAGCTGTAGGAAGCCCACACCTTGGTTGATGGGCGCCATTTGCGAACGGAATCCATCGGAGTGTTGCCACTTCCAGAGCCGGATCCCAGGCCAGGATGGATATTTCCTTTCAGCACCACCGAACCTTCCGGGATTTTCCGGCGACTCAGGTTCGAACCGATCAGGCTCAGGAGAATGAAATGAAAAACGGAACCATCGCTGCGGTCCTTCTTCTGGGTTCCCTGCTCTGGACCGGATGCGGAGACGATTCTTCGCCGACCGGTCCCTCCGCCAATCCACCATCGATCGACACCGCCAAGAAGACGGACGGGACCATCAAGGCGGATACCACCAAACTGGTGGATACCACGACCAAGTCCGGTTCAGCCACCGAACCCGATACCTCCAAGCACACGGACTCCGTGGTCATCGCCAAACCGGATTCGACCAAGATCGACACGACCAAGAAAGTGGACACCACCGTCGTGAAGGTGGATACCACCAAGAAGCCGGACACCACCATCGTCACGGGTCCGCCAATTTCTGTCGATCTGATCGGCAAGTGGTTGGCCGACACCGCCATGACCGTCAGCGGCATCCCTGTCGGCATCACCAGCACCGTGATCTTCCGCGCCGACGGAACATTCCTTTCCACCATGGCCGCAAGCGTTCTGGGCAACCCCATCGCCGGCGACCTGTACCGTGGCGAAGGCATGTGGGTGAATGTCGGATCCGACATGTTGGTGGCCACCTCCACCACCTGCACCGCTTCCGACACCGCCACCGGGACCGGCTATCTGGCTGGCAAGTCCCTTCCGTTCAAGCAAGCCGGCAACGGTTTCGCGGCCAATGCCCACAAGCCCACGGAATGCCCCGCTCCCATGGTCCTCACCGAACGCCCCGTGGCCGGCAAGATGCGCATCGTCCAATCCTTGACCATCCCCACCCAGGGCAAGCAGGACCTTCCGCTCACCTTCGTCCTCAAGCCGTGACGATAGGACTCCTGCTCGGTTTTGCCTTCTCCTCCGGTGCCGCGGCGCCGGAGCTTTGGCGACCTGCGGGAGCCTGGGAGATTTCCGGTTCGATCTCGGAAGGGTACACGCACTACCGGGCAGCGGAGCTCAACGAGGTCCTGGTGCTGATGGAGAGCCTGACGCGGGAAGCCGCCGGGCTCAACCCGTACACCGTGACAGGTTTTGACGGACACCCCGCCACGCAGGCGAGCCTGGCCTTTCGCAAGGGGCCGTGGCGACTGGGGCTGGAATTGGAGTTCTGGACCCAGACCTTCCGGCAGTCCGACGTCCCCTTCGACCTTTCCGACAACGCGCGCGAATCCCGCATCACTTGCGCCGATCTGGCCAGCAAGCAGGTGGAAACCCTGGCTGGCTGCATCCAGGCCAAGGAGGAGTTTTCCTTTCTGCCCATCACCCTGCAGCTTTCCTGGATGCCCCAGTGGACCTCCTGGATGCGCGCCGGGGTGGGCTACGGGATCGGCGTGCTCGGAGGTTCGGCCAGCATGGAACTTTCCACCCAATACTTCGGCAGCGGGGCGGCGCGACCCGACCACATATCCTTCGACATCGTCCCGGACCCCAAGGTCAACGCGGTCCAGAAACTGTTCGTGGCGGCGGAATGGACACCTTGGCGGCACATCGGCCTGGAAGGACGCGGCGGAATGCGCCTTTCGCAGGCGGGCGGGTTCACCCTCAGCAAGCCCACGGGTTCCTCCGAGGTGTTCGACGCGGCCTTCCAGGCCCCCGGCGAAGGCGACCAATTGTGGATCCGCTGGCCGGAGAGCGCCCCGGACCATCGCGCGATCTGGATCGGCTCGCGTGAAGACGCGATGCTAAGCTCTTCCCGGTACGGACATCAGCTGGTCCACGGCGACTTCAGCGGGTGGTTCGTCGCCTTGGCTCTCAATTTCCGGTGGGGTCCCACATGAGACAAATATTGTCAGCAACCATCCTGTCCACCCTCCTGTGGGGATGCGGATCGGATTCGGACATCATTCCCCCGATGCAGGTGGAACGGCTCGGCCGCGAATCCTGCAAGGAAGGAACGCGCGCCGACAGCCTCGTGGCGGGCTCCTGGAACCTCGCCGTCGGATTCGACGTCAAGGACCTCTTCTTTTTGGATCCGGACTCCACGGCGGCCATCTATCGTCGCGCGGAAAAGATCTTCGCCGACGCGCGTCGCAACCAACCCCGCGAGCGCATCCGCCTGATGGCCCGCGAAATCGCGGCCAGCCGCGCCGAGGTGGTGGGCCTGCAAGAAGTGCTGTACCTGGCCAAGGGCGACTCCCTGATCGCCAACTTCCTGGACACGCTCCGGTCCGATCTCGCCTTGCTGGGCGCCAACTACAAGTTCTACCTGCGGCCGCTGAACGTGCAGACCATGCGCATGAACCCGCCCACCCCGGCACACGATACCCTGGTGATGCACTTCAACGAAGGCCAGGCCCTGTTGGTGTCGGATCGCTTCGATGTGTTGCAAGAGGGCGTGTTGGCCTACCGCAACGTGATTCCCGTCACGCTTCCCGGCGGCGTGCACACCGTCACGGAACGCGCCGTGCAGTGGGCCCTGCTGCGCGCCAAGGATGGATTCCAGGTGGAAGTCTGGAACACGCACCTGGAAATCCTGCAAGCCCAGATCACCGCCCAGACGGGTGAATTCCTGTCTCTGTCCGATTCGCTGCGCGCCGCCAAGGTCGCGAAATTTTCTCCATCGGGACGCGTGTTCCTGGGGGACATCAACAACATACCGGGCGATGCCTCCCCCACCATGCTGCTCAACGCCGGATGGAAGGATACGTGGGACGAATCGCGATTGGGACTGGGCTACACCTACGGGGGCGGCAGCCTGCGCGATTCGGTGAAGAACTTCCATCAGCGGATCGACCGGGTCATGCACCAGGGCGGCTGCAGCATCGATTCCGCCTGGATCGCTGGAAACAAGGCCACGCTCACGGACTCCGGCTGGCTCTTCCCCTCCGACCACGTGCTGGTGTTGGCCAAGATCCGCTACGGCATCCGTCCGTAGCCACGAACGTTCGGCGTTTCTGGCTATCTTTGCGTGCATGAGCCAATTGCGCGCACGCTTCCGTTCCATCGACGACAACTCCATTTTCCACGAGCTGGAAGAAGTGGTCTACGACCACGAAGGCAGCCTCCTGGAAGTCCACCACGATCTGGCCCCTTTGGCCGAACGGACTCCCGGCGACTGGAAACAGTTGTTCGGCGGCAGGGCCGGTGCCATGGACCTTCCCGATCGTTCCGGCGTGTGGGGCAAGAAGGAATGGGTCCTGCCGCAGATCCCGGACGACCACATCGTGAGCTTGGCGGAAGGCTGGAACCCGCTTCTGCCCTCGCCGCGCACCGCCGCGCGCCTTGGCCTTGCCGACCTTCGCCTGAAGCTTTGCGGCACCACGCACACGGGTTCGTTCAAGGACCTGGGCATGACCGTGCTGGTGAGCTGGGTGAACCACCTGCGCCGCACCGGAGCCCCCATCCGCGCCGTGGCTTGCGCTAGCACGGGTGACACCTCCGCTGCCCTGGCCGCCTACGCCGCCGCCGCGGGCATCCCCGCCATCGTGTTCTTGCCGGCAGACAAGGTGAGTCTGGCCCAGCTGATCCAGCCCGTGGCCAACGGCGCCCACGTGCTGGCCCTGGACACCGACTTCGATGGCTGCATGAAGGTCGTGCAGGAATTGACGCAGGACAAGACCATCTATCTGGCCAATTCCAAGAACAGCCTGCGCGTGGAAGGACAAAAAACGGTCGCCATCGAAACGGTGCAGCAATTGCGCTGGACGGCACCGGACTGGTTCGTCATCCCGGGCGGCAACCTGGGCAACGTGTCGGCGCTCGCCAAGGGCCTGGACATGATGTACGACCTGGGCCTGCTCACCGGCAAGCGCCCGCGCATCGCCGTGGCCCAGGCCGCGGCAGCGGATCCGCTGGTCAAGTCCTTCGAGAAGGGCCTGGCGCCGCTGGAACCCCAGACCGCCCGCACCACCTTGGCCAGCGCGATCCGCATTGGCAATCCCGTGAGCTTCCCCAAGGCCATCGAGGCTCTGAAGAAGTACAACGGTGTGGCAGAATCTGTCAGCGAAGATCGTCTGTCCGACGCGGCCGCCCATGGCGACCTGGAAGGCTTCTACCACTGCCCGCACACGGGCGTGGCGCTGGGAGCCCTGGAGCAGCTGGTGGAAAAGGGCGTGATCGAAAAGGGCTCGCGCGTGGTGGTGGTCAGCACCGCGCACGGCCTGAAGTTCAGCGAATTCAAGACCGGATACCACGAAGGCAAGCTGGACGGCGTGCAATCGCGGATCGCCAACCGCGTCCAGCGCATCGCGCCCACCTACGCGGCGGTCCAAGACGCGCTGAAAGCGCGTCTTGGATAATCGGGATCGGGCGGTGTAGGGATCAGGCTCTGGCCCGTTCCCGCCCCGCTCGGTGCTCGGGTTGAAACCCTCGCAGAGGTCCGCCACCTGCGGTGGCAATGACCCTGCGCGCAACCAAACCCTCGCCGAAGGCGGGAACTCGGCGAGGGCTTCAGCCCGAAGCCCTGCGCCGGGTTCTACCTGCCGATCACAGGTGCGGAACGACCTGCGGGATCAATTGGTCGAACGTGGTCCCTTGGGCCATTTCGCCGATCGCGTGCATCTTCCACTCGTCGTTGTGGCGGTAGAGCTTGGCCATGATCTGCGCGGTGTAGTTGCCCAACGCCGACAGATTGAAGGTGGCGATCTCGCTCTGGTCGCGGGCGTCCAACAGACGGCACTTGGCGTTCTGGACCTTCTCGAAGGTCTGCCCGGTGAAGCTGTTGACCGTGAACACCAGCGATTTCACTTCCGGATGCACCTTGGCAAGGTCCACGGTGATCTGTTCGTCGTCGCCGTCGCCCGCGCCGGTGCGGTTGTCGCCGGAGTGCACGATGGATCCGTCGTTGGACTGCAAGTGGCGGAAGAACACCACGTCGATCGGCTGGTTGGTTCCGTTGAACATGATCACCGATGCATCGAGGTCGATCTCTTCCGACCCGCCGCCGAATCCCATGAAGCCCTTTTTCTGGACCACGTCCCAACCCAGGCCCATCACGACCTTGTTCAGGCCGGGCTTGCCTTCCTTGTTGAGCGAGATCTTCTGTCCCTTAGAGGCTGAGCGCCATTTCGATTCTCCTTGTTGTGGTGTTGTGTGAAGTGGTTCCGTTCGCACTGTGCGACGGATTCCGTTAATTCCTGTGGCAAGTTGTCAGAACTTCGCCCTTCGAGACGCCCACGGCTTCGGCTACGCTCAGCCTCCGAGCTCCTCAGGACGAACGGATGTACAAATCAGGCCAGCGTCACGCCGTGGCTGGCGGCCAGTTGCTGCAAACCACCCGGATACCCCTGGCCCAGCGCGCGGAACTTCCACTCCTGGCCGTTGTGGAAATACAGCTCGCCGAAGAGCATGGAGGTTTCCGTGGAGTAGTCCTCGGAAAGATCGAACCGGACCAGCTCCTGGCCTCCGGCGTTGTCCAGCACGCGGATGAACGCGTTGCGGACCTGCCCGAAGCTCTGGCGGCGCTCGGCGGCTTCGTGGATGGTCACGGCCACCACGATCCGAACCACGTCCGCAGGCACCTTGTCGAAGTGGACTTCGATCACTTCGTCGTCGCCCGCGCCGTCGCCGGTGCGGTTGTCGCCCATGTAGTTCACGGAACCACAGGTGCTGTTGGGCTGGTTGTAGAAGATGAAGTCGTGTTCGCCGCGGACCTTGCCGGACTCGGCCAGCAGAAACGCGCTGGCATCCAAGTCGAACGCGTCTCCGGCGGTGGCGCGGACTTCCCATCCCAAACCGACCTTTACGCTCTTCAGTCCGGGATTGTCCTTGGTGAGGCTGGAATTCTGCCCTTTGGTCAAGCTGATCGCCATGTGAGGAATCCCTCTCTAACGTTGGTGAAGTGCCGACCCCAGGCGCAGGCCCGGGGTCGATGGGGGGTCAGGTGGAATGGACGAGTTGGACCACCACGAGGCGGCCGCCGTTCTCCTTGGACAACAGAATCTGTCCGCCATCGACCAGTTCCACGCGACCGCCCACCGGGATCGGGGTCTTGGTCTTGGCGTCGAACAGCTCCGGGAGAGCTTCGTTGACCAGGTACCAGGCGTCTTCGTGGAACAGGAAGTACCCGACGCGCTTCTTGAATTCGGCGCGGAGCTTCTCGTTGGGAACCAGGTTGCGGTTGGCGTGCCACGGAAACAGGGATTGGCCCGAATAGACCATCAGGCGTTGGTCGTCCGGACGGAAACTGCCTTCCACGGAAGAGGAATACAGATTCAGCACCGGGAGCATCCCGTGGAAGGGGGTCCCGCAGAACGGGCACTTGGGCTCCACGGTGTTGTCGAAGACAAACCACTTCTGCTCGCAGGAAGGGTTGCGGCAAGGCTGCAGCAGGTCCATGGTGCGCACCAGAGCCGTTTCCCATTCGTCCGCCGTGGGACGCGCGGTGGGGTCGGAAAGCCCCTGCACGAAGGCCCGGGTGAACAAGGCGGACAGATACGGGCCCGCCACGGTGTGCGGAATGCGCGTGGTGTCCTTCCAGGGCAGCTCCGCGGTGCGGGCCTTGGCGGGATCGATCCGGTTGGAGGTGTCGGTGGGGTTTTCCACCCACAAGGCCTTGGATCCCATCGCGAGTTCTTCGTCGACCATGGGGTCCAGGTCGTGGATCTTGTCGCCGCGCAGTGGGTGGCGGTAGAACAGGTACATGTACACCAGCACCGCCAACGCGTGCTGGTCGGTGCTGCGCGATGGCAGCTTGCGTGCGGGGTTGGAGCGATCCAGATTGGCGGTGGCCACCACCTCCGGCGCGATGAAATCGGGAGTTCCCACCACTTCGGGAGGGAATTTGCCCGGCACCACCAGGCCGTCGATGTCGATCAGGCAGGCACGGCCCGAAGTGGGATCGATCAGCACGTTCTTGTAGGATAGGTCGGAGTGGGCCAGACCCGCCGCGTGCATGCGCCGCACCGCCCGGGAAACCAGCAGGCACACCTGCAGATGGGTGCGCCAATCGCCCAGTTCGCGCGCATCCAGGAACCGCGCGCGGTTGGAGGCGGACGCGAACCATTTTCCGTCCTTCTCCTTGCCCTTGATCCCCAGCATGTCTCCGTTCTTGGAGCCGTGCTCGAAGAAGTAGTTGGTGTCGTAGAAGGGGATGACCATGCCCAGCCGACCGTTCCATTCCACCATGGCGGTGGGCCAACGAAACAGGCCCTTGAGATAGTCCCCGCCTTCCTGCCCGAAGATCTTCTCGCGGTAGGCTCCCGTGATCACCTCGATGCGCTCGCGGGTGGCCTGGTCGCTCTGGCCCCGGAAGAAGGCCACCACGGTGCGGCGATCCGGCGAGAAATACACGTCCTTCATGCCGCCGCTGGCGCGCACTTCGTTTTCGAATTCCACCAGGGTGCCGTCCAGCGCCTTGATGCGAACAACTTCTGTCATCCTATGCTCCCTGCTTTGCCGGAATCACCAACGCGATGGTCCTGTCGTCGTGGTTTCCCGGCGACCAGAAATCCAGCCACGCCAAAAGCTTCTCGTGGGCGAGGATCTCCGTTTCCGGATCCCCCATGAGGGTTGTCAATTCCTGCCACAGCGCGGTCCACTCGCCGGTCTGGGCCATCTTGTCTTCGGAATCGAAACGCGGATCGGAGACCCCGTCGGTCAACAGGAACACCGCCTCGAGATGATCCACCAGAGCGTAGCAGAGCCGCTTGCCCAATGCCTGGGCGTCCAACTGGGAGGGATCCAGGAACACGGTCTGTCCGGAGTATTCGCCGCTGTCCACTTCGCCCAGCAACGCGACTTCGTCCGGATTGCGCGAAAGCACCGCCAAGGCGCCGTCCCCCACCCAGTACGCTCCCACGAGCCAACGTTCGCCGACCGGGCGCGCGATGGACACGAGCAGAGTGGTGGACAAATCCTGCAACTCCACGTTGTGGGTGGCCCTGGCCGCATCGAGGGCCTTCATGGCCTCGTGAGCGGCGGCACCCACGGTGGTCCACAAACCCCGCATCACGGCATTTCGCGCCGCGGCGGGATCGGAGGGGGCATCCGCGAGGATCCGGCCCGCATTGGTGAGCGCGGCGCCTTCCAGGCCGCCCAACGCCTGGGTGAGGAACGCTCCCGCGGCCTCCACCGCCAGGCGGGAACCGAGCCGGGAAGCCTTCGCGCTCCCCGCGCCGTCGGCCACGATCGCGATGGACCAATCCCCCACGGTGGCCAGGTGGAAATCGTCGTCGCAGCAAGATCCCACGTGGGCATGGGAACGTCCACGCCTGCGCGCCGCCACCAGCGTGGCGTTGGCGCCATCCAGGCGGGACGCCAGGACATCCGGCTTCCAGAAAGGCGTATCCGGCGAGGAAGGCGTGTCCTTCCACAACGACCGCGGATCCGCGTTCACATAGACGCACGCCACGCGCTCGCGCTCCTGTCCGGTGGCCGGATCGCGGAACGCGGCGACCACCTTGCACTCGCCGGATTCCACTGGAGTGCCGAACACCACCATGCGGCGCGGATCCAGGTGCAGCCCGCAGGAGGCGGGAATGGCTTCCCACCGATACAGGACCCATCCGGTGCCATCGGGTTCCGGGAAGGGTTGTTCGTAGGCGTCGCCTTGGCGCGCATTGGGAAAACGCACGGGCAGATGGTCCGTAGGCTCCGGATCCGGAGGCGGCGGTGGCTTCGCAAAGGGATCGCGCGGGATCAACATCATCCGAGAGCCCTGCCCACGCTGAATCCGCCTTCCACCATGCGCACTTCGCCGGTGGATCCGCAAGTGGGACAAGTGACCGTTTCGTCGCCATCGTTCATGCAGCTGATCTGTCCGCAACCACATCCGACGAACGCGTCCGATCCTTTGCAGTGCGGGCAAGGTGGCGTGCCCCGCAACCGACCCGAATTGACCTGGAATCCCGGTCCGCGCGGCGCTTCCGACCACTCGAAGTACGACATGTCCAACGGATAGGCGCCCACGAGATTCCAGGAATCGCCGTTCCAGGCGGCCTGCAGGAAATCGTCCACGGTCTGGGGCTTTTCGTAGCGGATCAGGTAGGGCAAGCGGGTGCGGCCGCAGCGGCCCGGAACGATCACCAGGTCCTCGTCGGCGCGCGGGTAGGCCGACACCGAGGTGTCCTTGCCCAGTTGGACGATCCCGTCCATGGGACGGAAGGGAACCACGGCGCCCTCCTTGCCCAACCCGATGCTTCGCGTCTGGGACGAGATGGACTGGCTGATCCAGGAAATGAACGTCTTGAAGTCCTTTTCGGTGCGACCCTTGAGGTGGAAGACGTTTTCTGTCAGGCGACCGAGGGTTTCCAGCGGCACCGAGGTTCCCACCCCGATGGCCACCAGGCTCGCACGCGACTCGTATTTGGCCTTCCAGCGGGCCAAGGAGGCTTCCACGTCGTCGGTGGGGCGGCCATCGGTGACCAGAAACACGATGGGACGCCAATCGCCTTTCTGGCTGGCCGAACCGGATTGCACTTCCCGGTCCAGGCTCGCCATCAGGTGTTCCAGCGCGGCGCCCAAGCTGGTGCCGGATCCGATGGGCAGTTTGGGCGCATTGAAGGCGGCCAGATCCACCAGAGGGGTGAGGGTGCGCGCCCTGCCCGCGAAGCCGATCACGGACAGATGGACCGTTTCCAAGGCGTACGGGTCCTGGCGGAGGGTGGTGATGAGCGCGTCCAGTCCGGTCTGCATCTGGCGGAGGCTTTCCCCCACCATGGACTCGGACACGTCGAGCAAAAGGAAAATGGGCAGTCTGCGCATGGCGGGAATTCCTGCAGGTCTAGAGGACGAGGTTGATTTCCGGGGGAGGAGGAGGAAGGGCGGGAGCGGCCGAGCCCGCACTGGAGCTGCCGCTGGTGACGGCGGCAGATACCCACGTGAAGAAGCTCGCGAAGGTGGAGCTGTCCATGGTGTCCAGCGACACGACGGTATCTGTCAGGATCCGCAGGGATTGGGGGTCGGCCTTGATCCCGGCGGCGCAAGCGATCACCGATGCGAAACCGGCCGAGCGGATACGAGGCGCGGCATCCTGCCAGGCTGCGGTGTCGGAGGGCTTGCCGTCGGTCATGACAAACAGCAGCGGGCGCCAGTCGCCCTTGGCGTCCGGCGCCGTGGGACGGGAATCGGCTTTGACCAATTCCAGGATCTTCTCCAGTCCGGCACCGATCATGGTGGCACCGGAAGCCGGGCAGCGGATTTCCGGCAACCGGACTTCCGCCAGATGCGTGAGGGGCATCACCACCTTCACGTCCAGGTCGAAGGTCACGATGCACAGGTGCACGCTTTCCAACGCGTACGGATTTTGTCTGAGGCTGGAAAGCAGCGATTCCAGGCCCACGCGAACGGATTCGATCGGCTCGCCGTTCATGGAGCCGGAAGTGTCAAGGAGAAGGTATACCGGAAGGCGGCGGCCGCTCATGCTGTCCTCTTTGGGAATTGGGGTTTGGGTGGCGCGGTTGTCGGTTTTTGCCGGAGGTTCATTTTGGTGCCCCCCATTCGGAGGGTGGGGGCGGAAGATCCGCCAGGGCGATGGCATCCGGGGCCTGGGTGTCCACGCGGCGGCTGCAGCTGGAGATGGACGAACTCACCCACTTGAAGAATGCCTTGATGTAGGGGAAATCGGCGGCGTCCAGCTTCACGACGTTCTCCGAAATCCGTCCCAGCACTTCCGTGCTGGCCTGGGGACCGGCGGCGCAACAGACCACCACACCCGCCTCGGCGGCTTTGATCCGTTCGATCCCGCGTTCGAAGTCGTCCGTGGGCACGCCATCGCTCATCAAAAACACCATGGGCTTCCAGTCGCCGCGTTTCTTCCCCGATGCCTTGTGGACCTCGGCATCCATGCGATCGGCCAGAAGCTCCAACGCCGCACCCAGCGACGTGCGCCCACCCACATCCAGGATGGGTGGCTGGAAGCTCACCAGTTCCGTCAGAGGAAGGACTTGCTGGGCCTCCTCCGAGAAGGTGATCACGGAGATCCAGGCGGTTTCCAACGCGTACGGGTCTTGGCGGAGGTTTTCCACGAGCACCTGCATTCCCTGCCGTACGGCCTCGATCGGCTCGCCATGCATGGAACCGGAGGTGTCGAGGACGATGTAGACGGGAAGGCGTCTCATGGAGGCTCCTGGAACGCTTGGACGAGAAAAGACCGGTCAGGAAAGCTAATACAGCCTTCCCGAAGCGCGGCGGACCTACTTGACCAGCCCGTTGGCCTTGTACGCCGCCCAGGTCGTGGAAACGATCGTGTCCACGTCCGAGTGGCGGGGCACCCAGCCCAGAAGCTCCTTGGCCTTCTCGCCGGAAGCCCACAACGACGCCGGATCCCCTTCGCGTCGACCCACGATCTGGTAAGGCACGTTCCGTCCGCTGAGCTTGGCGGCGGAGTGGACCACGTCCAGGACGCTCAGGCCCTTTCCGGTGCCCAGGTTCACCACGAACGACTTTCCGCCCTTTTCCATGTATTCCAAGGCCATCAGGTGGGCTTCGGCAAGATCCGTCACGTGGATGTAGTCGCGCACGCCGGTGCCGTCGTGGGTGTCGTAGTCGTTTCCGAAGATCTGGACCTTTTCGCGCACGCCGCAAGCGGCTTCCATCACCACGGGGATCAGGTTGGCGGGATTTCGCTCCAGGCCGGTGATCCGGCCCGCGGGATCGTATCCAGCCGCGTTGAAGTAGCGAAGGCACGCGGACTTCATCCCCAGGAGGCGATCGTACCAGGAAAGGACACGTTCGATTTCCAGCTTCGTGAAGCCGTAGTAGTTGCTCGGATCCTTGGGATGGTCCTCGTCGATGGGCAGGTACTTGGGCTCGCCGAACACGGCGGCCGAAGAGCTGAACACGACGTACTTGACGCCCACGTCCTGGGCGGCGTCCAGGAACGACAGGGTGGCCTGGAGGTTGTTGCGCGAATACTTGACAGGATCCGTCATGCTCTCGCCCGCGGCTTTCCAGGCGGCGAGGTAGATCAATGCGTCGCTGCCGGCCAGGACCTTGCGCGAGGCCAACGGATCGGACACGTCGCCATGCACGAAGGTGGCCGTCGGAGGCACGGAAGAACGGTTGCCGGTGGAAAGGTTGTCGAAGACCACGACTTCGTGCCCGGCTTCCACCAGGCGTCTGGCCACGTGGCTTCCGATGTATCCTGCGCCTCCGGCGACGGTGATTCTCATGTCGATTCTCCTGGTTTTGAAGTGTGCGTCCGCGCGCTTGTCAAAGCCGCTGCAGGGCGAGCACGGTGATGTCGTCGTTGGGGGCCCTGCCCATCGCATGGCCTTCGCGCTGGGCCAGGGCGTTGTGGATCGTGGAGGCGGGACCATCCATCCAGCTGGAAAGGATGGAGGATTCCAGGCGTTGCAGTCCGAACTGCCTGCCCGCCGCGTCCATGCTCTCGTGCAATCCGTCCGTGTACAGGAACAACAGATCGCCCGGATGGATGCGGATCTCCTCTTCCACATACACCGCGTTTTCGAACATGCCCACGAAGAATCCCCCGCGCTGCGTGATCCGCTCCACCTCTCCGGTGGCGGAACGCACCAGGAAGGGATACGGGTGGCAAGCGCGGCACTGGCGGACCAACCCCGTGCGCAGCTCGATGATCGCCGCGTAGACGGTCATGTAGTGATCCGTGCGCACGGCCCGGAAGATCTCGGCGTTCACCTGCCGGAGGATTTCGGAAACGGAAACCTCGCCCGAGCGCACGAAGCGCATGAAGGCCATCTTGGCCATGGCGGTGACGAGCGCGGCCGGAACCCCGTGTCCCGCCACGTCGGCCATGACCACGAAGATGCGGTCGTCGTCCAGCGGGACCACATCGAAGAAATCGCCGCCGACCTTGCCGGTGGGCATGTATTCGGCGTGCAGGCGCCAGCCGGGAATCTCGGGCAGGTGCTCGGGCAAGAGGCCGTCCTGCACCTGCTTGGCCATGTCGAGCTCGTCCTCGAAGGCGCGCTGGGCCTTTTCCAGTTTTTGTCTGGCGGTCTCCAGTTCGGAATTTCTGGTTTCCAACTCGACGGTCCGTTCCTTGACCCGGCTCTCCAGCGAGCTGGCGTAGTCGCGCAGCTCGTGCTCCATGTCCTTGAACCGGGTGATGTCGGAAAACGTCCAGACCCGGCCGATGTTGCGGCCGCGTTCGGAGGAGATCGGACGGGAATTGACCTGCAGCACGATGCGTTCGGGCCAGGTGACTTCCAGGATCTCTTCGCAGTGGGCTTCCGGACTGCGATCGGCCTGGCGCACGAAGCGGATCAGCTCGGAGCGGTTCACGAAGCATTCGCTCACCAGGTCCATGGCCATCTGGAAACGCATGCCCTTGAACTGGCGCCAATGCAGCCCGAACAATTGCCCGAACCGCCCGTTGGGCCAGACGATCACGCCGTGTTCGTCCACCACCACCATGCCGTCCTTGGAACTGGCCACGATCGCTTTGGAGCGGCTTTCCAACGCGCGGCGTTCGGTGATGTCCTCGATGAGGATGGAGTAGCCCTCGCCCTGGACCACCGCACGCACATGGATCACGCGCGGTGGGTCGCCGGGAAGTTCCCGTTCCCATTCGGAAAAGCCCAGCGGGCTTCCGATATGATCTGCCAGATCCGCCAAGGGGCCTGCTTCCAACAGGTCGCCGCCCAGGTCGGTGACCATCCGCCCGATCCAATCCTCCGCGTCCACCGAAAACAATCGCGCCGCCCAGCGGTTCATGGAAAGCACGCGCATGTCCCGAAGGACCTGGATCATCCCCAGGTTCTCCGGCGCGACGAACTCCCATTCGTCGCTCCCTGACAGCGGTACTTTGCTTGCGCTCACGGTTTGGAAGTTAGGAAAAGAGCCGGCGCGGGGAGAGATTCTCGAAATCAGCCGCCGAGTCGCTCCATGGCGCGATGGATGCGATCGATCACCAATTTGCGATCCAGCGCCTCCAACATCTCGAACAGCCCCGGACCATAGGAAAGCCCCGACACAGCCAGTCGTGTGGGATGGATGAGTTCGGCGAACTTGATCCCCAGCGATTCCGTCAGAGCCTTGTAGCATGCTTCGAGCGAGGCATGGTCCCAGGCGACGGTCTCCAACTGGGCGCACAGCACGCGCATTCGCTCAGGGGTTTCCGCTTTCCAGTACTTGGCCACGGCTTTTTCGTCGTAGGTGTCCGGATCCCGCCAGAAATACAGGCCGGTGTCCACGATTTCGTCGATGCGCTTGGAGCGGTCCTTCAGAAGCGACACATGCTTGCGAAGCATGGTGGGCTGGGCGGCAAGTTCACTGGCGTACCCGCGCAATTCCAGGATCCGACGGACCTCGCCCAACAGGTCGTCCACCGGGGTATCGATCAGATATTGCCCGTTGAGCCATTCCAATTTGATTTCATCGAAGGCCGCCGATTTGGGCATGATCCGCTCCAGCGAGAAACTGTCGATCAGTTCCTGGAGGGTCATCTTTTCCCGATCGTCGCCCGGACTCCAGCCCAGAAGGGCCAGGAAGTTGAACAAAGCTTGGGGCAAGTAGCCCTTCTCACGGAAATCGCCCACCGAAGCCGCGCCTTTGCGCTTGGAGAGCTTTCCACCCCCGGGAGCCAAGATCACGGGCAGGTGGCAGAACGCCGGCGGGGTCCATCCGAACGCTTGGTACAAGAGAACGTGGCGGGGCGTGGAGGGAATCCATTCGTCGCCGCGCAACACGTGGGTGATTTGCATGTCGTGGTCGTCCACGACGTTGGCCAGGTGGTAGGTGGGAAAGCCGTCGGTCTTCAGCAAAACAAGATCGTCCAGCACGTGGTTTTGGTATTCGATCTCGCCGCGGATCAGGTCGGTGAACACGGTCTTGCCGGACATCGGGGTGCGCAAACGCACCACGTGCACCTCGCCCGAGGCCGCGCGGCGATTCGATTCTTCCCCATCCAGGTCGCGGCAGTGGCGATCGTAGCCGGGCGGCATCTTGTTTTCTTCCTGGCGGGCGCGCAAGGCGTCCAGACGCTCGGAGGTGCAAAAACACCGGTAGGCGGACCCCTTGGCGATCAGCTCGTCGGCGTGGCGCTTGTACAGTTCCAGGCGCTGGCTCTGGTAGTACGGTTCGTGAGGCCCGCCCACTTCCGGACCCTCGTCCCAGGTCAGCCCCATCCACTTGAGGTCGCGGATCAGGTCGTGCAGAGCGGTTTCGTTGTAGCGGGATTGGTCGGTGTCTTCGATGCGCAGCAGGAACTTGCCGCCCATCTTGCGGGCGAACAACCAATTGAACAGGGCGGATCGGGCGCCGCCCACGTGCAGATAACCGGTGGGAGACGGAGCGAAGCGGACGCGTACGGTCATAGGAATTCCCCGTGGAACAAAGAGACCCCGGTGGCTCTCGCCATCCGGGGTCTGTGAAACGGAGAGGGGGGGATTCGAACCCCCGGTAGGTTTTGGCCTACAACGATTTAGCAAACCGTCGCCTTAAGCCACTCGGCCACCTCTCCTGGACAAGTTGCGGGAAGATAACACAAAATCCGCCATTTGGTCAACGCACCTCGTGCATTGTTCTGCTACTCTACCTTTTGAGCCTCCTCCTGAACCGATCACCGAAAGTCGCGGCTCCATGCGTCTTGCGAAATGGCTTGTCCTGGGCTCCATGCTCTTTTCCGCGCTGATCCTGGCGCTGGTGGTGTGCATCCTGACCTTCCGGTTCGCGCTGCGCGTAGCCGGATTGGAGGACGCCTACCGATCCGCCTTCCCGGAAACCCCCGATCCCCAAGCGGCGATCAACCGGGAACTGGGATCGCGCGTACCGTACGATCTCCAGGAATGGATCTGGATCCAGATGGGGAAAAACGGCCGATTGGATGCCGTGTCCGAGCTGATCGATCCAAAATCCGCCACCGCAGGGCGTCGCATCCACCGGGAAGGGCGCGTGTTCCACCTGGACCTTTCCGATCTGGGACTGTGGCGATTGGAGCCGTTGCCCCCTTCCCCTCTCTGGAGCATCCAGCTGGATCTGGACGACAACGCGATCTGTTCGGAACCGGCCGCCAAGGCCTGGCTGGACACGATCGCCTCCGGTTGGTCTTCCGAGCAGCTTTGCTCGCCGCGCCAGAAGCACAAGCGAGCCCGTGCCTGGCTGGAATCGCTCCAAGGGGCGCGCGGTCAATTATTGTCTTCCGGAAACGACAAGATCGATTCCCTGTCCGTGCGCTGCGTGGATTCCACCGCCAAGCTCCGACTGGACCTGTTGGCCGGCGCGGGATTGCCTCTGGAGAAGTTCGAACTTTCCCACTGCGCGCTGGAACGGCAAGACGTTCAGTTCCTGTCCCAGCTGCGCGTGGGAGACCTGCGGCTGAGCCAGGTGCTCTCCCCCACCTTGGATCTTTCGCAGGCCCGCGGATTGGAACGCATCCATCTGGATTCCGGCAAGATCGAATGGTTCGTTCCGCCGCACGACCTGGTGACCGAGAGCATCTATTCCTCCACCCTCAAGGCAGCGCCCCACGCTGCGGTTTCCGTGCGCGGGCTACGCCTGGAACACCCGTTCACACGAAGCCTGCTGGCCGAACTGGGCGTGCGAGGCGACGCCTCCGCCTCCGACATCCCTCCCCCCGCGCTGGAACAGGCTTGGATCCTGGATTCCCTGTGGAACGCGGGATTGTTGTGGCAGGAATTGTCACCCACCGGCGATTTCGACACCATCCGGCTCCTGTTGGGCGATCCGCAGCGCCAGTTGATGCGCGTCGCGGGCCCCGTCAAGCCGCTCCAACGCCCCTGCCCCGCACCGCTGGGTCCCAATTCCCACGATCCCTTCTACCACTCCTTGTTCCTGGTGGGCCCCGACATCGTGCGGATTCCCGCCGGTGCGGAATTCGCCGTGGGCGATTTCCAGTACCCCCTGGCCAAGGACACGCTGCGGCCCGGTCTGAAGCGAGAGGAGGTCCGCAAGGTGTTGGGCAGACCCGCCTGGGTGGATGGCGACTGGCTGGGCTACGCCCATCGCAAACCGTTTTCCGGGCGGATCACGCTGTACCTGTGGCTGCACTTCGACGCCCAGGGCAAGCTGGATGGGATGCGGGAGACCTCCGAGGCGAAGGAGGGGTGCTAGTTCACCAGTAGCAACCGCCTTCGACCTTGGCTGCCTGCTTGGGCGTCTCCTCCGAGCTCGGTCGGACCCAGGCGTCGTTGATGAACTTCGACACGACAGGATGGGCCGCCCATCGCTCGCCGTAGATCCCGAAAAGGATTTGCGTCCAACCCGCCAGATGGATCGCCTTCTTTCCGCGCCTCTTCGCGTGGGCGGCCAACGGGAGGCCGTAGGCTCCGCAACCCAGGATGGCGATGTCGTAATCCACCTGGTCCATCTGGTCTGCCATGTGTTGGTACGCCGCGACCCAATCGGCGAATCCAGGATCCTCCCCTTCGATGGATTGGACAGCCTTGATGGTACGCAGATCGAAGCTTGGGAGAACCAGGGGATCCGCGAAAAGCTGTCCGCGCTTGCGATACTGCTGTTCGATGCTCTCCTGGAACGGGTGGACCACCAGAACCTTCTTGCCGGCAAGGTGAGCCGTCCAGGGATTCTGGTACAGGAAGGGCGCGTAGAACCCGTCGAGATTGATCCGCACACAGGAAGACGGAATCTGACTGATCTTCCTCTCCGAGATCACGTAGGACCCGAGAACGTCCAAGGCGCCGACCGTACCGAACATGATCTCGCAAAAGCGTTCCATCAGGTCGGGGCGGGGCGGGAAGATCCCCGCTTGGAGATGGGCCGGGCCGAGGATGTCCCACCACCACAAGAATCGCTGCGTGCCGCGGATGTATCGGATCGCATCCAGGGGATGCTTCTTGCCGTGGATCATCTGATGGTTCAGCAGGCAGGTCAATTCGACCGTCCCGAATTTTCCCACGAGAAACGGGTCGTTGTCGAGAAGCCGCCGCGCGATCAGGTCGTTGGCATCCTGGTCGCGCAGCTGGACGTAGCCCTCGTAGGGAAACGGCTCCTGCCGGTGACCGATTGAATTGCGGTACAGTACCCTCATCGATTTGATCGACGTTTTCAAGATCCCCAAGGCAGGCTCCAGGTGTGAAAAATGAGAATTTAGAAATCCCCGTTGTTCCTAAGGTCTCGATTAGCTTTCTTCCACCGTATGAGACTCGGCATCATGCAACCTTATTTCCTACCGTACATCGGGTATTTCCAGCTCTTGCGCAGTGTCGATCGATTCGTTTTCCTGGACGATGTCGCCTTCATCAAAAAGGGCTGGATCCACCGCAATCGGATCCAGATCGGGGGGAAGGAACACATGTTCACCATTCCCGTCCACGACGCCAGCCAGAATCGAACCATCGCCGAAACCCAGATCACCGCGGATCCTTCGTGGAAAACCAAACTGGAAAAAACCATCCGAGGCTCCTATTCTCGCGCCCCGTGCTTCGGCGAGGTTTTTCCTCTGTTCCAGGACATCCTGCATTTCGAAACTCGATCCATTTCCGAATTTGCCATCCATTCGGTCCGGAAGGTCGCCGAGTTCCTTTCCATCGAAACACCCACCCTCTGCTCGTCGATGGCCCATGGGCAGACAGAATTGCGGGCGCAAGACCGGATCCTGGAGATCTGCAAACGGGAAGGCGCGACTCACTATATCAACCCCATCGGGGGATTGGAGCTCTACGATCCACTGGTGTTCGCCGCGGAAAAAATCGAGCTTTCCTTCCTGAAGACCACCCCGATCCCCTACCACCTTTCCGCTGAGGAATTCATCCCCTACCTGTCCATCCTCGATGTTCTCATGTTAAACTCCAAGGAAGAGGTCCAGGGACATCTGGAAAGCTTCACACTCATCCAACCGAACTGAGTATGCAACTGACCAAAGCGGACAAACGGAAGATCCTGATCCTTGGTGCCTCGTTGGTCCAGGTCCCCATGATCGTGCGAGCCAAGGAACTCGGATTCCATGTCGCGACCTGCGACAACCGCCCGGAGAATCCCGGACATGTGCTTGCCGACGCCTCCTTCAGCGTGAGCACGACAGATCGTGAAGGGGTCCTCAAGATCGCCGAGGCCAACCGGGTGGATGGGATCGTCGTGACCTCGGATTCCGCCGCACCGACAGCGGCATGGGTCGCGAGCAAACTCGGCCTTCCGACGCACCCATCGGAATCCGTCGACATCCTCTGCGACAAATCGCGGTTCCGCTCCTTCCTTCGGGCCAATGGATTCAAGACGCCGGATTTCGTCTCCTTAGGGAGAGGCGAGGATCCAAGCGAAATCGTTCGGCTCGGTTTTCCGCTTCTGGTCAAGCCCGTCGATTCCTCGGGAAGCCGCGGGGTGAGCGTCGTCCACCAGCCCGATCGGATTCCTGCGGCGATCGCCCACGCACTCGACCATTCCAGGTCCGGTCATGTCATCGCCGAGGAATACATCGAGCCTTTCGGCCATGCCATCACGGGAGAGGGCTTTTCCGTGGATGGAAAGTTGGTGTTTCGGATGTATACCAACGACCTGCGGGACCCGATCTTTCCACTGTACTCGGTTTGCGTCACCCTTCCACTGGAGCACGACTCCTCCACGATCGCCAGGATCGATAGGGAAATCCAGCGTGCCTTCGACCTCCTTCAGCTCCGGACCGGGCCTTACAACTTCGACATCCGCATCGACTCCCAAGGGAATCCGGTCCTGATGGAGATCGCTCCGCGGATCGGAGGGGGCGGGATGCCCCAAATGGCAAGGGCTTGCCATGGAGTCGACCTTCTCGGCATGACCCTGCTATCCGCCACAGGACACCCCGTCCACCCCGGTCGGCCACTCGATTCCACAGGCTGCTGGGCTGCCTACGAATTGAACAGCCTCCAAGCTGGCGTGTTCCGCGCCCTTTCACTCGATCCCGACTTCGAAAGGGACCACGTCAAGCAACTGCATCTCACCACCGCCAGCGGGGAGCGGATCGGTCGATTCGGCGACCCTGGGGGGATCATCGGATTCGCCGTCCTCCATTTCGACGCTGTGGAGAATCAGGAACAATTGTTCGGCTCCATCAGGCGCTCCATCCAAGTGCTGGTGGACTGAACCGTGAGGATGAATCGCCTTGGATCGTGCGCGCCCGACCCCGATCGGAGCCCACCAGTGGGGAAAATGCCATGAAAAAACTGCTCGTCCTGGGTGCCAGCCCCTCGCAGATACCGATGATCGAACGCGCCAAGGAACTGGGCATCCGCGTGTTCACCTGCGACAACAGACCTTCGAACCCCGGACACAAATTGGCGCATGCGTCTTTCGATGTAGATATCGTCGACAAACCCGGGGTACTGCGGCTCGTGCGGGAACTCGGCGTCGATGGAGTGATCTGCACCTCCGATCTGGCAGCGCCGACCGCCGCGTGGGTCTGCGAGCAGGCGAACCTTCCGACGAATCCATACGAATCCGTTCTGACCTTGTGCGACAAATCCAGATTCCGTGCCTTCCAACGACGACACGGTTTCCGCTGTCCCGCCGCCGAGGGGTTTTCCAAGGATCGCATCGGCGAGCTGGATCTCTCGAAGTTCCGGCTTCCGGTGATCGTGAAGCCGGTCGATTCGTCGGGGAGCCGAGGCGTCAAAAAGGTCGAACATCCGAGCGAGCTTGCCGAGGCCATCGAATTCGCGCTTGGATACTCCCCGAAGGGGGAATTCATCGTGGAGGATTTCCTGGTCGATCTCCCTCCTCCGATGAGCGGAGACGGTTTTTCCTGGAAGGGCAAGCTCGCGTTTCGTTCGTTCAACAACGACACCCGCGATCCCGCCGCTCCTTATGTCGCGGTCGCCCTGACCATTCCTTTCAGGCACACCCTCCAGGTTCAGGATCGAATGCACCTGGAGATCCAAAGGTTGTTCGACCTCCTGGACATGCAGTCCGGAGTCTACAACTTCGATGTCCGGATCGACTCCGAGGGAGAACCGGTCATCATGGAGATCGGCCCACGCGCAGGCAGCCATGGCATCCCGCAGATCACCAAACTCGCCACGGGAGTGGATCTCACCACCCTGGCCATCCAAGCCGCGATCGGCGAGGACTTGAGCCATGTCCACATGGAGGAGCAGCGAGGCGCCTGGGCCTCCTACGCGATCAACAGCCTGGTGGCTGGAAAATTCCGGAGCCTGGAGATCGATCCCGAGTTCCGCGCCTCGTATGTCGTCGACATCATGCTGACCGTCCAGCCGGGGGAGGAAGTCGCGGCATTTTCGAGCTCGACGGGAATTCTCGGGATCCTGCTGCTCAGATTTGGATCTTCTTCGGAGTGCGAGGAGAAGATCGCGGAAATCCGCCGTTGGGTCCGCGTAGAAGTGGACTGACTGCCTTCCGAACGCCCCGATCCGCAACGCATTCACCCGAGACCATCCATGACGTCCACCAACCCTCCCGATCCGCAATACACCATCCTCAATCCAGAGGGCAAACCCTACGGGCTTTCCGATGCCCTGCGAGCTTGGATGGGAGGGGATCGGATCCAGGCGAGCCTCAAGGTGGATCGCCACCCTCCTTGGCCCTTCGAGGCGATCCTGCACGGATCGCCGTTCTCCTTCCGCCCCGTCTTGGAATCCGCGGCGAGGCGGAATCTGGCAAACCTGTTGGGAAGTCGCTCGGACCATGACCGACTTCCCGCGGAGGTGCATGTCCCCTTCCGCACCACCCGCCAGCGCCTGGTGCGCAACCAATTGGACGGTGGCAGATTCTGGCAAGTCGACCGGCTCCTCACGAATCCATTCCATTTCGGAACCGCTCGGACCGAACCCCTCCTCCCCGCGAAGAAGACCCTCAGGGCCGACCCTTTCTCCGTGCGTGTGGATGGGGTGGATTGGATCCTTTTCGAGGAGCAGAAACACGCCGATCGCGGTCGACTTCGTGCGGCACGGCGTTCGGGATCGAACTGGGACGTGATCGAAGAGGAAATCCTGCATCTCCCTCACCACCTGTCCTGGCCCAATGTCTTCGAATTCGAAGGCCGCCTGTTTCTGATGCCAGAAACCGGGGAAGCGGGCGAGGTCGCCCTGTGGGCCTGCGAACGGTTTCCCGATCGCTGGACCAAGGTTCGCACGCTCCTCTCCGGACGCCCCTTCCACGACCCCTGCCTCCTCCACGATGAAGGCCGGTGGTGGCTGTTCGTCTCCGCGGGAGGCACGCACCCCGGGGACCATTCCGCGGAACTCTGCCTGTTCCATGCCAAGAGCCTGTTCCAGGACGTTTTCGAACCCCATCGGATGAACCCACTGTCGGTCTCGGTGGCCGGTTCCCGGCCGGCTGGTCAGGTGTTCCGCCATCAAGGCTCTCTCATTCGCCCGGCCCAGGATTGCCGTGCGGGCTACGGTACCGGCCTTCTCATCCGTCGAATCGAGCGATTGACCGTCGAGGATTTCGCCGAATCCGCCCTCGGTCGGATCTCCCCGCCCGCGGGAACCTACGGAATCCACACCCTCAACCGCCTGCCCGATGGAACCTGGATCGTCGATGTCCTCCGCTGAGCGGGCGATTTCTAACTATCTCCCGCGGTGTTCGGCAAGACCAGGCGAGGCCGCCCCATCCATCCAGGGGATCCACACAAGATGAGTTCGCATCGCGACAAGGCCATCAAGGGCATTTCCTGGAGCTTCATCGACAACATCGGGAACAAGTTCCTCCAGTTCCTGGTCGGAATCGTCATGGCGAGACTCCTTTCCCCCAAGGAGTACGGAGTGCTGGGAATGGTGACAGTATTTGTCACATTCTCCCACATCTTCCTCGATAGCGGATTTTCCCAGTCCCTGGTCATCCGGAAGGACAGCCGACCGGAGGACTTCAGCACGGTGTTCTTCTTCAATCTCGCGATGGGCATCGTCCTGTACGGCGTCTTCTTCGCTCTCGCCCCGCTCATCGCGGCCTTCTTCGAGGTCGCCGAACTCGCGGCGCTGATCCGGGTGTACGGTGTCGTCCTGGTCATCAACGCGCTCTCCCTCGTGCAAAGGATCCAGTTCGCGAAACTGATCGATTTCCGGACACAGGCGTTCATCACCCTCTCCTCCACCATCCTTTCGAGCGCCGTCGGCATCTACCTGGCCTGGTCCGGACACGGCATCTGGAGCCTCATCATCCGCATGATCCTCGAGAGCGCCATCAATTCCTCGCTCTACTGGATCTTCGGAAACTTCCGCCTTCTTTGGGTTTTCGACACGAAGTCGTTCCGGGATATGTTCGGCTTCGGTTACAAGATGCTCCTCTCGGGTGTCATCGACCGCGGATACGACGAACTCTACAAAGTCATCATCGGAAAGTTCTTCCGGATCGAAGATCTCGGGTTCTACCAACGGGCCAGCCAATTCTCGGAAATCCCCTCTTCCGGGTTCACGAGCATCATCCAGCGGGTTTCGGCTCCTCTGCTCGCCCAGATGCCGCAGGACAAACTGAAGTCCGCCTACAGCAGGCTGATCAAGATGATCACCCTCGTGGTGTTTTCTCTCATGGCCGGGATGGCGGCTTCGGCGAGCAGCATCGTCGCCTTCCTCCTCGGACCGAAATGGGTGGAGGTCGTCCCGTTTCTCCAGCTTCTGTGCATGGCCACGATCCTTTATCCACTCCATGCGTTGAATCTCGAGATCATCTGGGTACGTGGATTCTCAGGACTGTTCCTGCGTCTGGAAATCATCAAGAAGGTGATCGCTCTTCCCGTGATCCTGATGGGGATCTTCCTGGGCATCCATGCGATGCTTTGGGGAATGATCGGTGCCTCGGTCCTGGCGTATTTCGTCAACAGCTTCTATTCGGGCAAGCTGGTGGACTACCCCGTCTCCGAACAGGTTCGGGACCTGCTTCCGAACATTCTCGTGGTTTCGGCGATGGCCGCGTTGGTGTGGCTCGCGGGATTCGCGCCACTCGGGCCGAAGGCTCTATTTTTCCTGCAGGTTTCCCTGGGCATCACCCTGGTGGTGGGGCTCTCCGAGTTGGTGAGGCTCGCCCCATACCTCGAGATGAAATCCATCTTCCTGTCCAAGCTTCGCGCGAAAAGAGGCACAGCATGATCTACGTCACCCAACCGAACATGCCACCCCTGGAAGAATTCACAGCCTACCTGGAAAAAATATGGGAGAGCAAATGGCTCACCAACCAGGGTCCCTTCCACGAGGAACTGGAGGAGGCGTTGTGCAAGCATCTCGGAGTCGAGTACATCTCCCTGTTCTCGAACGGGACCCTAGCTTTGCTGACGGCATTGCAAGCGCTCCATATCGGGGGCGAGGTCATCACCACCCCGTTCAGCTTCGTGGCCACGACACATGCCCTCTGGTGGAACAACATCAAGCCGGTGTTCGTTGACATCGACCCCAACACCTACAATCTGGACCCGGAGAAGATCGAAGCGGCCATCACCCCTCAGACCACCGCGATCCTTCCCGTCCATGTCTACGGCAATCCGTGTGCGAACGAACGAATCCAACAAATCGCCGACACGTTCGGGCTGAAATTGATCTACGATGCCGCTCACGCCTTCGGCATCCGACAAAATGGCACTTCGATTCTTCGCCAGGGTGATCTGTCGATCCTGAGCTTCCACTCCACGAAGGTATTCACCACCATCGAAGGTGGCGCGATTGTCAGCCCCGACCTGAAAACGAAAAATCGCATCGACTATCTGAAGAATTTCGGATTCGCCAACGAACTCACCGTCGTCGCCCCCGGAATCAACGCCAAGCTCAACGAGATCCAGTCCGCCTACGGGCTGCTGCAACTCAAGTATGTCGACGAGAACATCCGGATGCGCTGCAAGGTCGATCAAGTTTACCGGGAGCGGTTGACAGGAATCCCCGGTCTCAACATGATGAACATCCCGGAGGGGATCGATCACAATTACGGATATTTCCCCATCTCCATCGACGAGTCCGTCTATGGACGGAGCAGGGATCAGGTGTACGACCATCTGAAGGACAACGGCTTCTACTCCCGCAGGTACTTCTATCCGTTGATCAGCGAATTTCCGGTGTACCGAGGACTTCCTTCGGCATCCCCCGCGAACCTGCCGGTCGCCCATCGTGCCGCCAAAGGCATCCTCTGCCTGCCCATCTATCCGACGCTCGCGGAGTCGGACGTCGTCAGAATCTGCGAGCTTCTGCGGAACCCCTGACCTGTTGGCGATAGGCCTCCGGAACGTGGAGGCCTACCACCGGAAGATCAAGCCTGGAACTTCCCGAGAACCTCGTTGAAATAGTCGAACACCGCCTCGGTATAGTGGGGTGCGCACCCGACGAAGAAGACCTGGTCCAGGACCTTGCTCGCGTTGGGGTAGTCTCGCCAATTTCCGAACTGCGTGAACGCGGGATGCAAGAGGATGTTCCCGGAGAAGTAGTTGCGCGTCTGGATCTTGTGGTTTTCCAGATGGGCGACGAGCGCGCGCTTCAAATTGGCATCCGGACATACCACCGGCACACCGAACCATGAAGCCTCCGCGTGGACACGCTCACCGGGAACACGCACCGGAAGGAGCCTCTCGAAGCTGGATCCGATCCTTTCCTTGGCACGACGGCGACGGGAATGGATCTCGTCGAACTTCTCCAGCTGGACAAGCCCGATCGCCCCCTGGAGATCTAGAGGCTTCAGATTGAAGCCGAGCTCCTGGAAGATGTAACGATGATCGACGATCTGGTCGTACTCGGGCAGCCAACGATCGAACCGGTTGCCACAGCAACCGTTCCGCAGAAGATTCGCTTCTCCGACGCAGACGCAAGCACGACCCCACCAAGCCAGGGATCTGGCGATTTTCATCAGCTCTTCGTCGTCGGAGACCACCATTCCGCCTTCGCCGGTACAGAGGTGATGGGAGGAATAGAAGCTGTTGGAACTGGCGACGGCGTACTCGTTGAGGAACTTGCCGCGCCAAGTGGATCCCAGACTGTCGCAATCGTCGAGGACCAACTGGAGCCCCTTGACCCGGCAGAGTTCGATCAAGCGATCCATGTCCGGGGGATTGGCGAGAACGGGGGAAACGAAGATCGCACGTGTCCTGTCCGTGATCTTCGCCTCGACCAGGTCGAGGTCGAAATTCAACGAGTCCATCTCGATATCAACCCATACCGGTACCAGCCCGTTTTGGATCACCGGGGTCACGGTGGTGGGAAAACCCACGACAGAAACGATGATCTCATCGCCCGCCACCCATCCGAAGCGGCGCTTGAGCGCGGAAATCAGCACGAGGTTCGCGGAAGAGCCCGAGTTGACCATCAGGGCTTTCTTCTGACCGATCTTCCGGGCGAAGGCTGATTCGAATTTCCTGACGGATTCACCAGCGGAGAGCCAATGCCCCTTGAGAAGGGCTCCGACGCCCGCGGCGAC
The DNA here is from genome assembly GCA_016699655.1 of Fibrobacterota bacterium. Taxonomy (GTDB): domain Bacteria; phylum Fibrobacterota; class Fibrobacteria; order UBA5070; family UBA5070; genus UBA5070. The sequence continues at coordinate 3,928,963 of CP064986.1, read as the reverse complement.
TTCCTCGGTGCCCCAGTATGGTCCCGAATAGTAGATCCAGGATTGTCCGGGTTCGAATTTCGACATGTCGTTGTGCAAATAGGGGAAGAACCCCTCCTGTCCCTTCAATCCGGCAAGGAAAGCTCCGAGCATACCCCCGAAATCATCGGGCTTGGTTGTGGACTCCATGGAGAGGCTCCAATTTCGTTGGCAGAGTCGCCAATTTCTGGCGGATCTGGTTGATAATGACAGAGATTGTTCCGGGGGATCGGCTCATCCAACTCGTCGGGAGCGAACGGGCATCGACCACCTTCCCAATCTATTTCATTTCTGGCGTCATGTGGACGAACGATGGCGAGGATCCTCCGCCCCCGTTCTTCGACGGTCGAGTAGATCCAGGAGCTCCGCGCTCGCCGTGGGCTCCACTTTCCGTGCGAAAAGATGTTTGCCCACTCGGATGTGCTCCAAATGGTTCATGTCGAGCACCTCCGGATGCGGCGCCCCCCTGGACCAATCGATGTAATGGGCATGATCCCCCAAGGAATCGGCGAAGGGCGACGAGTTCAGGACGGTCTGGTAGAAGACCTCGTCGGAATGGATGGTGTTGCGGAAAAAACCTTCGATGTCGGGACGCTGCTCGAGAAAAGGGAGCATCCACTCCACCACCCTGGAGGGCATCGTCCAGAGGGCGGATCCGCACCGATATTCCAGTCCGCGGGGAAGCTGCCGAATTCCACGGTTTGAGGGCACAAGCCTCCGGCGGAAGCGATCGAAAATGCGCACCATAGGATTCGGATCGGTGATGTGGAAACATCCCCATCGACCCGTCCGATCGATCTCCGACCACGCCGTGTCGACCAAGAAGTCCCTGCCGGATTCGAATTGCTTCACAATTTGATCCACCTCCATCGTTGGATAATCCTGTCCGCTGAGGTAAGTGAAGGTTCGATACCCTTTGCCCTGGTTCGCGCGCAACCAGGAAAGCGTCGCCTGCACGAGTCCGAACCCGTTCCAAACGATGGGAATGGGGCGATCGACCGGAATCAGGCGAGGGTGGAGAAATGGACGAATTTTGACTCTTCGATCCACGTGGAGGAACAAATCGACCCCAGGATGCTGGAGCCGCTCCGCGAGACGATGGACCTGCTCGGGAAATCGATGGGCGACGATCAGTATGGCGTGCCGATTGGTTTGCATTCGGTGGTGACCCTTAAAACAAAAGGCCGACAGGAAGCCGGCCTTGCGTGTTCATTCCTGGTTCATCGGATCAAGGCTCGACACCCCAGACCAATTTCCCGTCGAGATAGACCGTGATCTTACTCCAATCGGCGAACGATGCTGTTTGGTTCGCGCCGAACGAAGCATCGTTGAGTTGGTTGTAGTTGCTCCAATCCGCCTTGCTGACGCGAGTCTGGATCTCGCCCGTGCTCCTTCCGGCAGCCAAAGTGCCGGCCGAGGGCTTGAACGATATCTGCAGATACGAATCCGCATTTGTCTTGACTTGAGCAGCTCTTCCGAAGGTTGCCAGCAAGTTCGCCGTTCCGATCTGCGCATAATCGAACCAGCCGGTCTGGGCTTGGTTTCCCTCGGATGTGTACCAATAGCGAATGGTAACCTTGGAAAGATCCACCGAAGTTGTGCCCGCATTCAACAACTGGAAGCGAGGATAGAGCATGTTGGTCGATGCGCTCGCGTTTCCGTTCTTGTACTGCGCCCTCAGCGTTGCTGTCGGTGGTGCGATGGGAGTCGCCGTGACGGAGGCGGAAGGCGCCGCTTCGCCCCACTCGTTCAATGCCACGACGGAGTAGGAGTACGCCTGTCCGTTGCTCAGACTCAAGTCGACGTAGTTGTTCCCGGAAACCGCTTTGGTCGTGGTTGTGCCGCCGGACTGTCGGACAACCCGGTACCCCGTGGCTCCAGCGGAGGCAGGCCAGACGAGGTTGATCGAGGCATTGCCTGCCGTGGCGGTCAAACCGAGCACGATGGCGGGAGCCAATCCTCGTGGATTGGCCGCGACGGTGGAGGTCAACACTCCCAGGGTGGAGCCGTTCACTCCCCGAACCGCATACCGGTAGGAGGATCCGTTGACCACGGATGCATCGGAATACGAGAGAGCGCTGGTCGAGGCGATCACCGACAGTTCGGAGACTCCCGCTCCCCGCAGGATCTGGTAGTCCGTGGCGCCAATCGAAGCGCTCCAAACCAGATCGACACGGGAGTTTCCGGAGGTTGCAACAAATCCTGTCGGTGCCGAAGGAGCCGCCGGAGCGACCGGTCGAGCCTGCACGCCGATCGAAGGAACCGCGTCTCCGGAGGCGTTCCCGGACACGACGGAATAGGTGTAAGTCACGCCATTGACCACCGTTCTGTCCGTGGCCGTGGTTCCGATCACCTGTTGCAGCAGGGCTCCATCACGCAACACCTTGTAGCGAGTCGCCCCTTCGACGGCCTCCCAGAAAAGCTGAACCGTCGCATCGGACGGAGTCGCGACAACACCTGTCACGACGGAAGGAATCGCCGGTGCGGAAGCCGCGATGTCGAGATAGCGAAGGTTCAATCTTCCGGTCTCGAAAAAGATCTGCACCGTGTGCTTGCCTGCGGAAAGGAGGATTCCCGTCACCGTGCTATCGGCGTAGACGTCCCAATCCTCCGACGGTGAACCGATGGCCCCGGTGACTGCGACACCGTCGACCTTCACCACGATCCATCTGAGTTCTTCCGCCGAAGCCATCCGAGCGGTGAAATCGTATTTCCCCGCAGTCGACACATCGATATCGTATTCAAGCCATTCGCCGCCATCTGTGTATCCGATGGCCAATCCGCCACCTTGATCGGAGCTCTGGACCTTGTCAACATCGTCGGCCTTGCCCGCTCCACCTTCGTTACCCGGTGAGTTTTCGAAAAACCGGACGTAGTTCGTGGCATCGAGCCGACCTGGAATGGAAATCGGAGCGATTACGGAAGGCTGGTGCAGTCTGACTTCCAGGCGATTGAGATTCACATAGCCTTCGTCGAAAACGACGCGAAGGACATGTCGCCCCTGATTCATCGGAACACCCAGCACCTCGTGGGTCGAGAAGCTCGACCATCCCGTGGTGGGGACCATCATGGTCGATCCAACCGGTGCTCCATCCAGGAACAGACGGAATGTGTTCCCCCCGTACCCGGAGCCGGCATCCACCAGCAGATCGTAAAGGTCGTCGTCCGAGGCGATGAGATCGTACTCGACCCATTCCCCCGCATCCGTGAATCCGATGTGGCAAAGCCCTTGGGTGGCTGGGTCGTCGTTGGTCTCCATGTCGACGCTGGGGACCCTGGTCACGCACCCGGCAGCCGTACCGTTTCCGTCGTCACCCGCGGAGTACTCCAGCGCACGTGCCAATCGAAGGGCCGAAAACTCCGAAGGAATGGCGATGGGCGTGGTATCCAGGACCGGCGCAGGTGGAGCCACCTCGATCGGAAGAAGCTGACCATCATCGACGGGGACCTGGGGGAAAGTCCCCTCGTTCTGCCACGTCGTCAAAACGGAGACGAGCGCACCATCCTTGGCCTTGTGGTTCCCGTTGGTGTAGTCGCTAACGGAGTATTCGAAGGTCCAGTTGGCGGACCACCAGCGATTCCAATTCATTCCGTCGAAATTATCCCTCCATCGCAGCGAAAAATCGGACCCGTTCGGACCCGCGCCCGGAGTGTAGTCGAAGACCTGCAGCCAATTGACAAAACTTGCCTGCGGCACCTTTGTCGCGTCGAAGGCTCCGGACCAGGCGAAATCACCCGCCCAGAGACCCGTGCGCAACTGGGCTGGCTCGGCTTTGGCGGGATCGAGCAACTTTTCGAACTCGACCGGATCCGTCTCTTCGCGCACTTTCGTGCCGTCGATGTAAAACGAGAGCTTCTTGGGAGTCCACTCCATCCGATAGGTGTAGTACCGCTCCCAAGCCTTCGTGGGGAGTCGGTGGACCGCCGTATGTTCCACGCGTGGATCGCCCGGAGTCATCGCTTGGGACTGGACCAACCCATCCTTTCCCCAAATTTCGAAGTCCTGTTCCTGCCACTTCGCACCTGGAAGCTCGGATCCATCCTTCCAAAGGAAGAAGGTGGTGATCATCCCCGATCCTTCCGCTGCTCGGACTCGAGCTTCGAAGGCTCCATACTTGAACGTTTCCTTGGAAATCAGCTCCGCGGATTTCCAGGGTTTCGCTTGGGCTATCGCCGAGCACAACAGGCCCAAGGCGACGATCGCAGTGTACCGAGGTTTTTTAGCCATAATGCCCTGCAAACTAGCAATTTTCGCAACGGTGGCAACAGCCTGCTCCTGTAAGGCTTCAGCCAAGCGCTTACAAGGATTTCAGACGCCTCAATCGAATATTCCGTCAGATTCTGTCGAAAAAAGTGAGACGAATTATTCCATATAACCAATCATCTATTTGAAACTCATTGACGCTCACTTTCGACAATGGGATCATCTACTTATGTCTTATGACTGGAGGTGATTATGTCAATGATTAACAAATTCTGGCAATTTGTAAATTTCAACTATCGCTCGACCTCATTAAGATATTGTCTGGGATTTCTTTGTACGACAGTCTTTTTAATGGCTGACGCTTCACACGCAACGAACTACTACATCAAACGATCTACCGGACAAAATTCCAATGGAGGCATCGACACGAGTGCCCCTTGGTTCTCTACTTTGGCCTTCCAGGGAAAAATTTTCCTGGTTCCTGGTGACTCCCTTCTATTTAGAAGGGGGGAGGAGTTCCCGATGGACCCTTTGTTTATAGCCCGGCACATAAAACTGCAAGCAACAAAGGCAAAGCCAATCGTAATTGGAGCGTGGGGATCGGGAAACGTACGGCCACGTCTTACAACAAATAATGGACGATTGATCGTTTTGGAGAATGTCGCTAATGTAACAATCGAGAATCTGAGTCTATCAGGAGCAAGATGGGGATGCATTGAAATGGTTGACTCCCTGCCCCGGAGCATTCGAGTACTCAACAACGAGCTATCTGGCTGTGGTGGCGGAATCTATGCTGGCGGAACCGACATTGAAATCTATAAGAATACGATCCACGACATGAAAATGGTCGTCAACACCCCTGGTGCCCCAGGAAGTCCACAGGCAAACGACGATTACGGTGCAAGCGGAATTGGATTATCACAATTAAACGGATGTAGAGTTCATGAGAACACCCTGTACAACTTATTTGCCACATCCTTTGATTATGGTGAAGATGGAGGAGGTTTTGAATTTTGGCGCACAGTAAGAAATTGCGATATTTTTAGAAATTTCGTCAAACATTCCGATGGCTTTATGGAAATGGGTGGAACGAAAGGGGACTCCGTCGTCAACGTCAACATCCACCACAATATCTCACTTGAATCTGGTGAATTTGCATGTTTTCACCAATTCAGCCCGCAAACCAGTTATGGGATCAGCTACAGAAACCTCGCGGTCGATCATAATCTATCATTGAACAAACAGGTTGATCCAGGATTTCACATTATCGTTTCCGGAGATACCTTGAAGGATCCTACTCAGATCACAGTTAGAAACAACATCTTCGCCTCAGTGAAAATTTCTTCCTATGTATATCAGGAAGGTGTTTCTGGTGGCAGAAGGATGCCAGGAACATTTCAGAACAACATTCTTTGGAGTCCGAATAACCCAGGATTGAAGAATTACCTGCAATCGCCATCTGAAATATTTGCCGATCCAAAATTCATTTTATCCAATTGGTACGTCAAAGACACCCTACCCAATAACTTGGGATTTTACAAGCTATCTTCTTCAAGTCCGGCGATTGGAAGTGCTGTCCTTCTTAAAATTGGAACGCTCGTTCCCACGACTTACCAAAGAGATTTCAATTGGAATTTGACAGTGCAGAATGGTCGCGCAGAAATTGGTCCCTTCTCCTACATTCCGCCCGCCCCCACAGCACTTCCGACCTCCAACTCGACGCCAACAAGCCTTTCGATTTCAACATCCACCACCGCAAAGGGAGTCGTATCGCTCATGGTTAGTTCCGATCGGCAGTCCGTTGTCGATGTTTCCGTCTTCGATCCATTGGGACATCTTCTCCTGGATCTGGGGACCTGGTCGCTTCCGGAAGGCATGTCACAACGGTCCGTTTCCATCCCCGAAAGACATTTGGCCGCTATCGTCCGCTTCCAAGAAAAAGGTTATCCCAGTCGAGCCTTCCTCCTACCCTCGCATCCTTGACGAGAACGTTTCTCAGCCCCTTCAGGTATGTAACTTGTCTTGTCTGTCCAGGTTCATGTCCACTTGTTTGGTCGAGGTCAATTCTACATGGCGCCACGTTCCAGTCTCGGAAATGCAATCTTCGTGTTCTTGGTCACGTCGGTCGGCTCGCTGTTCTCCGGGTGTGCACTCGCCCCGGGCATGCGCTACGGAGAGACCTCGCCGAGTGATGGCACCGTTGATACGACGGGGACGTTTTCCGGCTTGACCGTAGAGTTGCGATCCCTCACCCCGAGGGAAGCCCTACGCTCGTCGATCCAGTTCGACAGCGCCAAGCACAGGAAGGTTTCCGATGATCTTTCCGAGTACAGGACCAGCGCTTACCGCCTGGGTAAATTCGATGTCCTCGCGATCGCGGTCTGGGAACATCCTGAGCTGACCATGCCCTTCGGCGAGTATCGCGCGGACGAGGCTGCCGGGCATACCATCGACGATAGCGGGGCGCTGTTCTTTCCCTATGTGGGTACCATCAAAGCCGAAGGTCTGACAACCAGCGAACTCAGGGACAAGCTCTCCAAATCGCTCTCACGGGTCATCACCAACCCGCAGATGAACGTGAAGGTGATGGGCTACCGCAGCCAGAAGGTCTATGTCCATGGAGCCGTCCCGCGCCCCGGACAGGTAGCGATCACGAACACGCCGGTTTCGATCCTCGATGCCATCAACCAATCCGGAGGCTTCCAGGAAACTTCCGACCAGAGTCGGGTTGAACTTCTGCGGGACGGAAAAAACTACATCCTCGATCTCACCGAAAACATGATCGGCAACACTCCCGCTTCGAAGATCTGGTTGCGCAACGAGGACATCCTGCGTGTTCCGCTGAACACGGAGAACAAAGTCTACGTGCTCGGCGAGGTCCGTGATCCCCAGGCGGTCACATCCGTGGCGGGCAAGCTCACCCTGGTCCATGCCCTCATGCGATCGGGAGGAATCAACCCCCTGACAGCGGAGGCCAAATCGATCTACGTCATCCGTGGCGAAGGCGCATCCAAGATCAAGGTGTGGCATCTGAGCGCTCGGAACCCCTTGGCGCTCGCGATGGCAGACCACTTCCAACTCCAGCCTCGGGATGTCGTCTACGTCGACGCGACAGGTCTTGTCAGTTGGAACCGTGTCATATCGCTGGTCACTCCGACCGTCGACCTCTTGTCGGTCGGTGCCGCCGCTTCGAACAACATAAAGACCGTCACCCAGTAGGACTCCGCTTTTGGACAACGACAGCCAATCAATCCTCACGATCCAGGACATCCCGTACATCCTCCGCAGGCGGTGGTGGCTCATCACCGCTTTGACAGGAATTGGCTGCCTGATCGGCGCGTTCAAGGGCGCGACCACCGGAAGAGCGTACAGGGCCGACGTCATGGTCCAAGTGGAAGACAAATCGCGCAACCAATCCGAGGTGGCCGAGATCAGTCGCCTGACCGACGCGTTCTCCCTGACCAACGAAACCGAGGGCGAGATCGAAATCGCCCGAAGTCGCTTGGTCCTCGGGGAAGTGGTCCGCAAACGAGGCCTCAATCTTGCCGTCTGGGCACCCAATCGCCCTTTCATGGACAGGCTACTTCGGAAACCAGCGCCCTCCGTCGAAATTTCGAATTTTTTCCTTCCGACGGATCTCATCGGAAACGAATACGAAATCGTGCGACTGTCCGAGAATGGAACCTACGCACTGCGCATCAAGGATTCCACACAGGAGATCCTCACAGGAAAAATCGGGGAGCCGATCGATTCCAGCACGAACCCAATGCACATCGGCATCCTCGTGAAGGCTTTCCACAATGCGCCGGTCGGGCAGAGGTTCTTCGTTTCCCATCGCGACGACCTGGCCGCGATCCAAACGCTTGCCGGCGGACTCGAGGTCGGCGAAGTCGGCAAAAAAACCGGATTGATTTCCCTTGGATTCACCGCTGGCGATCCGACGTCCGCGGCGGAAATCGCAAATGACATCGCCGCAGCCTATGTCACCCAGAACGTCGATCGACGCACACGGGAAGTCATCGAAAGGTACGCCTATCTGCAACAGCAGCTACCCAACCTGAAACAAGCCGCCGACGACGCCCAGGACAAATTGCGGAGATACCGGACCAGCGTAGGTTCAGTGGATCTGACACGCGAGGTGGATCAAGCCCTTTCCCAGCAAGCGGACATCGGCAAACAAACCCTCGACCTCAGCCAAAAGAAAAAAGAGGCGCTGGAAAAATTCCGCCCAGACCACCCGGTCGTGAGATACATCGACTCCTCCATCGCGGTATTGCGAAACCAGGAAGCAAAGCTCCAGTCGAAAGTCAAGTCGCTTCCTTTCCAGCAACAGGAGATCATGGATCTTATGCGAGAGGTGGAAGCGACTTCCCAGCGCTACACCAAAGTGCAGAACGAAGCGCAGCAGATCCAAGTGGTGGCAGATCAAAAGGTGAGCGATGTCCGCGTCGTGGACCGTGCGATTCGTGGCTCCTTGGTTCCGAAAAAAGGGATCTTCAGCATGGCTTTCATGGGATGCGTCATGGGTGCCCTGATCGCGGCCAGCTTGGCGATCGGACATCGCATGGTCTTCAATTTCGTCGAATCACCAGTCTACCTCGAAAGCGTTTTCAACCAGCCAGTTCTTGCGATCCTTCCACACAGCGACATACAGGGAAAACTCGCCTCCCGGATGAAAAAAGGAATCAAGGGGATTCATCTTCTTTCGACCGAAGTCCCCGAGGACCTCTCGATGGAGGCACTACGATCCAGTGTCGCCCCTGTCAAAATGTCAATCCGTCGATCGCAAAACAACTTAACGATGATCGCGGGTGCAGCTCCGGGAAGCGGAAAATCCTTTGTGTGTGCGAATCTTGCGGTCCAGATTGCGCAGACAGGCGCCAGAGTCCTTCTAATCGACGCTGATCTTAGAAAAGGAAAGTTGCAAAGTCTATTCAGTATTCGGCAGGAAGCCGGACTCTCTGAAGTTCTATCTGGCGCTGTGCCAGTGGAATCTGTGATTGTTGATACACGCATTCCCGATCTCTTTTTGCTACCGGCCGGATCTTACACCAATCGATCAACGATTCTTCTCCAATCCGGGCATTTCGAAAGGATGCTCGCCGAAGTGGCGAGACGTTTTGACGTGGTCTTCTTGGACGCACCTCCCATTTTGGCTTTAAGTGATGCAGCTGTAATCGCTTCACATGTCGGAACCCTTTTGTTGGTTTTCAAGCATGCTACGCATACAACTGCGGAGATTGAAGCTTGCCGGAAAGGACTCGAACTGGTCAATGCTCCTGTTACAGGAATCATTTTGAATGACGTGGATCCTTCCGCGCCGATCAACGGGCAGCCTCTCTCCAAACAGACATATCGATACGGCAAGGCATCTTCGTAACTGATTTTTAAACGAGGAAGAAGAAGGATGAGCGATATCCTACCGAATCATGGTGATCTATCGAAACCTATGGTGACGGTTTGCAGTTTATCCTTCAATCACGCCCCATTTGTTCGCCAGACAATGGATGGCTTCCTTGCACAAACGGCACCGTTTAAGATCCAGTTCATCATTCATGATGATGCTTCTACGGACGGCACTCAAGAAATTTTGAAGGAATACAACAACAGGTACCCAGATCGATTCGAATTCATTCTCCAAGAAACCAATATCTGGTCACAAAAGCGAGATTCATTTCGAGAATTCATCCTTCCAAAGGCGAAAGGGAAATACATCGCACTTTGCGAATGCGACGATTACTGGACTGATCCAGAAAAACTCGTGAAGGAAATCACCTATCTGGAAAACCATCCTGAAGTCGGAATGGTTCATACCGACTTTGATGTCGATTGCCCGGAAAATCACCCTTACCTCCCATTCTTGGACAGAATGAGGCGACGCCGTCGTTCTGGACAAGTATTTTGCGAACTTATGATTGCTAATTTTATTAGCACTCCCACCGTTGTGATTAGATCAGATATTTTTTTAGCAGCCAATGAAAAATTCGACGCACTTAAGATTGATTTCGAAATTGATTTTCTGTATTGGCTAGAGATTGCAAAAGATTACGAAATTCATTATATTCCCAGCTTGACAACCATGTATCGAGTCCACTCCGGAGGTCTTTCTCATAACGAATCGTATATGAAAAAGACAGTGAACAGCATTCGCTTATTCCATTTAATGCGCAGCATCCGAAAGTCGCATCTAAAAGTTCTGGATCAAGAAAACATAAACCGAATTGGTAGATTGTTTGTCGATCTTATTCGACTTGAAACCACCACGAGAGAACAAAAAATCAGACTCATTAAGAACGGAATGATGATTTTACCAATACAAACAAGCGTGAGAATGTTTGTTTCGTGGTTTCGTCAAACACTGTTCCCCAAATGAACTTAGCGTCTCATCGAGAACAGAATTTTACACCTAGATTACCGCCGACAGTAAAACACTTTCGACGTTTTTTTAGGATAGAGTTCTTACTGATCATTATTTCCTCCATCGTCAGTATTAGAGCCTGGTCGTTTTATGCAGAGCCAGAAGCAATGCTGTGGCAGTCCATAGAAAAGCTGACTGTGTTTTCCGTTCTCGGATCACTGTTTTTCTTACCGACGAGGAAATCAACAACTCATCCATCCGCACGAAATGCTATTTACGTCAACCTCATTGTATTGTTCTCATTTACCACATGGATTCCGCTGTATCTATACAACGATCAATCCCCAATTTCATGTTTAAATTTTAGCTACCAGTTTTTATACTGGATGGTCTTCTACATCCTCCACCGCTTTCAAATCGATCGAGATGATTTGATAAAATTCCTATTGTTCGCGGGAATCGTTTGGGCCTCGATCACGATTATCCAACAATTCACTTATCCGCACTTTCTTTTCTTTTCAAGGTTCGATCCGTCTCGCCCGGACCCAATTGAATATCGCGCAGGCATTTACCGGTATATGATCGATGGGTTCTATTTTGGAACGATTTCTGCATTCTTGGCCCTGAACCGATTTCTCGACCAGAAAAAGACCCGCTATCTGGTTCTCGCGGGCTTCCTGTTCACTGGGATTTATTATTACGGCACCCGTCAGATCCTTTTTGTGTCGATAGCAAGCGCAAGCCTTATGGTCCTCTGGTACGTTATTAAAAAAGGTTCTCGCCTCGAGATCAAATTCATTTTTTTCGTTTTTACATTTTTTGTCGCACTCGCCGCCAGCTACGAATCCATCTTCAAAAAACTAATTGACGTCACAAAGGAAGATGCGAATGACGACAACATCCGCTTACTTTCTTACCGGTATTTCCTCTTCGAATTTTGGCCTCACAAAATAAACTTTTTTCTCGGAAACGGATTCCCAAAATACAACTCAGAGGCTGGATTGGCGCTTCGAAAATTGATCTCCCGCGGCTTATTCCAGGCAGATGTTGGCATCGTAGGAACCTTAAGTGTTTACGGTATATTTTACACAATCATATCAACGACCATGCTTATCCATAACACCATCAAGCGAATTGATTTTCAATCAGCCTATATCCCAATAACATTTATTTCGATCATATTAACACTTCCTCTTTCTGCGATATTCCTTTCGGGGTCTGGCGCAGTGGTATTGTCAACCCTTATGTATCTGCAAGATTGGGCATGCCAAGATTATAAACGTTCTAAGCTGTCCGAAAAATTGGTGCAAAGCCAGATTCGCCATCGCTGGTGACCTTATCTTTTCCGTGGAGTCTCCCAAAATGTCACCTTCGCTCGCTATTGTCATCCCCGCCTGGAAACCAGATTTTTTCAGGGAAGCGCTGCTGTCCATCGCCCAGCAAACATGTAAGCATTTCCACGTTTACATCGGTGACGATGCAAGTCCGGCATCATTAGGCCAAATCGTGGAGGAGCAACTTTCAGGTATTCCTCATACCTACCACAGATTCGAAGAGAATCTTGGCGGTAAAGATTTGGTTGCTCACTGGAATCGTTGCCTCTCCTTGACGAAAGGTGAAGATTGGGTTTGGCTTTTCTCCGACGACGACATCATGGATCCAAGGTGCGTAGAGCTTTTTTATCAAGCCCAGCAGACAAATGACTCTGATGTTTTCCATTTTCCGATCAAAGTCATCAATGAATCATCTGAGGTCATTCGAACTCCCCCACCCAAGACCTTTCAACGGATTGAAGAATACATCCGGGCACGTCTGATTTACGGTCACTCGAGTTACGTCATTGAATGGGTTTTCAGACGCAGCACCTTCGAGTCGCGAGGAGGTTTCCAACCCTTCGATCTTGCCTGGGGAAGTGACGATGCGACATGGGTCAAACTTGGAAGAAGATCGGCACCGATCCTCATTCAAGGAGCACATGTCAATTGGAGATCAAGTTCCGTTAACATTTCGCCGAATACAAGCGCAGAAATAGTCTTCCGGAAAACGAATTCTCGAATTGAGTACTTGAAATGGCTCAAATACAGCGAATACTCCAATCAACCCCAGCCATTATCAGATGACGAATATTTTCAGTGGTTTACATCTACGGTGAAAGCCGAACTCATCGCATCTTCAATCAAATCGATCCGCCACGCTTTTTTGCGGTTCAATCGAGAAATTTCCAACCAATGGGCATCTTCCCTGAAACTGCTTCCCTACTACATCGCCCTGCGGGCTTTCCGGAGACTTCGAGTCCGTTACCTTAGAAAATAGGTAACGGACCCGTCTAGACTAGATTAATGCCTTCACTTTAGGCTCAATCTCCAACAAAAGTTTTGCTCGTGCCTGGTGCATGGCCTTGTGAGTTCTGGATCCAGCCGTTTGCCTTGCAGAAGCGGAAAGCAATGCATAATCGATTTCCCCCTGACAGATCGCCTGAATCTGTTTTGCAAGTCCAGCCGCGTCATTTTTAGGGAATACCATTGCATTCTCGCCTTCTCGAACACAGAAGAGATTCCCCGGAGTGTTCGAAACGACAACAGGAACTCCTTGTGAAAAGGTGTCGAAAATAATCCGAGGTTGCTCATCCAAACGATTCGGAACCGCCACAAGATGATATTGACGTAATGCTTTAAAAAAATCAGGTCCATATCGAAGCATCCCAGGAAAATTCGCATCGACATTGAGCTCCCGCGCCAGGAGCTTCAAATTATCCAATTCCTCGCCCTCTCCCCAAATATCCACAGAAACATTGACTCCAGACTCCTTAACCAGCTTTGCAGCATTCAACAACAGGTCCGCACCTTTATCGACGATCAATCGAGCAAAGAAGCCAATGCGGAAGCCATCCGTCAACCGAGTAATCTTTTCTGCGAGTTGAACCTTAAAGTCCTCATCAGAAATAATCGATTCTTCATCCATCCATGTTGCAGGAATCACCCGATAAAGGCCTTCCGTAGGAGCCAAGGTGTCACGATACTCCTGACTGGTGAAGGCAGCGGCGGTAGCATATTTGATCGCCATTTTTGCCGTAAATTCGTGGATTTTCATATCCCATTTCTTCAATCCAGTAGGATTCAAACGCCGCCAATGCGATGTGGCCTCAATCACAATCAGGGTGCGAGTATTGGTGAACCACTTCAAAAACGGCATTAAAAACCCATAAAAGAATGGATGTTCATTAATCGATACGTGCAATAGATCTGCTTTAAGAGCATGCCGTAGAATTCCTATATCAGCCGAGATTTTGATTGGAATTCCAGCCAACCGACCATTTGTCGGCTTCCAACGCTTTGGTATAGCTATCGGTATAATTCGGCTTTGAATTTCTGGGTCTACTGGTAAGTATTTGTCGGAAGGTGGAGCTGCATCAAAAATTGGTGAACCAAGATATACCTTCGACAAATAGTGCAGATGGCGTTCCAGGTCACGTTTCCAAAGGTGATCTAGGTATAATTTACCCTGGTGGCGATAAACTTGAGCATTTTGAATCAACAAATATCGATCTTTCATACATTCCCCACAATGAGTAAAATTCAAAGTTTTTCGTCGACGCGAATACCATTGCGTCGAACAATTCGGCCAGGAACGCCCACAACAGTCACATCCGAGGGCACGTTGCGAACCACAACAGCATTTGCCCCAATGACAACCCGATCCCCGATGGTCACGCCGCCGATGATTTTTGCACCCGCATTGATGGTCACATCATTACCAATCGTGGGACACCCGTGGTGTGCATCATAACCAACCGTAACCTGCTGATTGATCCAGCAATTGGAGCCAACCTTTTTTGCCAAAAGAATGGTTGCAAAACCATGCTGGACAAACAAGCCCGGCCCAACATCTTTCGTAGCCAGAAATAGTGTATCCATCGGCGGCAAACAAAGTGCGAGCAGCTTGCCGATATGTCCGCATCGCAAATAGAACAGATTCCTAAACTCAGGTTGAAAAACCAATAGAAATAGAATCGCTTTGATAGCGCCGATTTTTTTTCCTTTGAGGTAGGAAGTTTTCCATCGTTCGAGATCCTCATGGATAGGATTCTTCGTGCTTAGCGATAGAAATACCACCAAATGAGGCCAGAGCCTTGGAAAGTTCAACAAAATGATCATGGTCTGGAGCAAGGACTTCAAAGGGAAAACTCCTTCACAAGGCTTGTAGTCATCAAAACTAAACCATCCACCGAAGAGATTTAAAACGCTGTAGAATCATGGTAGAAATCCCCGAAACCAAAAACACAGCAATTGTGGCAAGGGGGATCAGCAGAATCGCACTCAGTTTGAGCCCAAAAAGCAATCGCCCAATGACATCAAGAGCAATCGCATGAATCAAGTATATGCCTAAAGTTGCTTGCGCAAAAGAAGAGGTCCTTGGCCCGAATAGAGGTTTTTTCAACCGGTCGCAAAGCAAAAAGACGCTGATTGAAATCCCAATCACCGGAAGGGAAACATAGCTATAAAAGAGATTGCTTAACTTGCCTCCATGACTTGAAAAATAACTCCATCCGAGAAAGCCTGCAACAGATACAGAAAACAAGAATATAAAGATAGCTGACATCTTCAATCGAAGTAGATGCCGCCTCAACAAATACCCCAGAAAATAATATGGAACAAATACCAAGAAACCATTAATAAACAAATTAGGTTTCACACCAGTGATTGTGTCATACACCAAATTCGCTTCTTGGAAAATAAATCCGACCACGATGAAGAATAGCAGATGGCGACTGCTTGCTTGGCGCACGATCATCCGAAAGAATGGAGTGAATAGATAGAGAAATGCCACCATGTATAGGTACCACAAATGGTAGTACGAATTTCCATTCAAACATCGAAGGATTTGTTCCTCGATGTGCAGGGGTGTCCCCTTTAAATGTGCAATGAAAAAGGTCCATATCGAATAGACAAAACTCCAAACCAGGAGCGGAAGAACCACCCGGGACGCTCTGCGCGCGTAGAATTCCCTCAGACTTTCCACCTTCGATGAACCGAGCAACAACGCTCCGCTCAGCATGACCCACACTGGAACACACCATCGTGAAGAAAAATGAAAACCCGATGCCACCCACCAATCTGTGGATCCGAATTCGTTTCTCTGCATCCCCAAAATCGCGGCAACGTGCGTCAGGACTACGGTAAACGCCGCGAGAAGCCGCATGTTGTCCAATGACGGATCTCTTCCGCCAACTTCCGGCGCCACGGCCCCCGGTAACCCACCTGTCGATCTTGTACTCACCGGTTCGAAATATAGCTCTGATTGATCATTTTTCTCAATCGCACCCCAACGACGACTCGTTTGGTAACTTTGGCCCCCACATCATCGTCGACCATCCAAGGAAAACCTCATTCGATGTCCGGTAAATCATTGAAATTGAACGTGATCGTGAGTCTCCTGCGATCATTCACGACAGTCATTTTCCCGTTGGTCACCTTTCCATACTCCTCCCGTGTGCTCGGTCCGGAGGGCAACGGGAAGCTGAATTTCGCCACGTCCTTCGTCGGATATTTCGTGATCATCGCCGCGGTGGGAATCCCCATGTACGGAATCCGGGCGATCGCCCAGGCTCGTTCCGACAAAAACCGGCTATCTAACACCGCGCAGGAGCTGTTCGTCCTCCACCTGGGTGCATCGATTCTCATCTACTTGACATTTCTTGTTGTAATGCTGTTCAACAGCAAGTTGCAGGAGGAGCGGATCCTCTTCTACGTCACATCCTCCACCATCGTGTTCGCCTGCATGAGTCTCGATTGGTTCTACCAAGGCATGGAGGAATACGTGTACATCACGATCCGCGGAATGGCCTTGAACGTTGTCGGCCTTGTCGGACTCCTGCTTCTCGTCAAGCAGCCGGACGACTATGTGGTGTACGCAGCGATCACCGTCCTTGCCACCGTCGGCTCCTCCGTGTTCAACCTTTTTAACGCCAGACACCAGATCTTCGTCCGTCGGACGGAGCCTTGGAACCTCCTGCGCCACATCAAACCCATGCTTTTCGGGTACCTGCTGGCCCTGATCGTGGCTTCCTACTCGCGCCTCGACACCGTTCTCCTCGGATTCCTCGCCACCGCAACCAGTGTCGGGTACTACACCGCCGCATTGAAGATCACCCGGATGGTCTTGAACATCGTGAACACCTTCGGCGGAGTGCTGCTTCCACGCCTTTCCTACTACATATCGAACAATCTCCACCAGGAATTCGATCGGATGCTCAAGAAGTCGCTGGGACTGGTTTTCTTCCTCTGCATCCCGCTCGTCACCGGCCTCGTGCTTCTCGCTCCGGAAGCGATGCTCGTCTTCGCTGGCGCACAATACGGACCAGCCACCACCGCGGCCATCGTGACCGCCCCCCTCATCCTGATCAGCGGGCTCTCGACCGTCTTCGGACTCCAGATCCTCTATCCCCTCGGAAAGGACTGGATGGTGGTCGTATCCGCTGCGGTCGGTGCCATCATCTGCTTCCTGCTGAGCGTATTGCTCATCCCGCGCTTTCACCATCTCGGTTCCGCGATCGCCATCACGATCGCGGAATTTTGCGTGACAGCGACCCAATTCGTGATGGTGTCCCGTGTCTACAAGGTCCGATGGCCCTTGGGAAGCATGGCCAAGATCCTCGTGGCGACGGCAGCCATGGCCTCGGTCATCGTCACGGGCAAGTTTGCGGTAGGAATCCCCTGGGTCCGCCTGGCGTCCCTGGCTCCACTCGGAGGCGCGGCGTACCTGGGTGTACTGTACGTCCTCAAGGAAGACTTCTTCCTTGAAGTTCTTCTAATCGTCAAAAAGCGACTGAAACTCGCTTGAAACCAGCCTGATCAGGACTTCAAGGCGCAACCGGAATCACCCAGTTTCCGTCCTCGGTTCGAAGACGGACGAATATGACGGTTCCCGTCCCAGGTAGGGAAAGACGATTTTCCCCCGGTGCAGACCTCATCGACCTGGAAAGAAGCTCCCTTCCCGAAACATCCACGACGTCGATTTGTAGCCCCTCCCGAGTCGATTGGCTCCAGTGCAGGACTCTTCCGGTCACCCCTGAAACGACCTTCCATGCCAGGGAGGAGTGTGCTTGCTTCCTGAGGGTGAGATTGGTCTCGAACTTCCCATGCAGGATCACGAACCTTCCGGAAACCGCGGTATCGAGGCGATACCACCCGCCGCCTTGGTCTCCGAGCCGAATCGAAGCGCCCGAACCCCGTTTGTAGGCACGGATCGACGTTGTTTTCCAGGGCAGGGAGTATGGAGAAATGTCCACGTAGGGTTGCTTTCCCGCAAACGAAAGCGCGAGAGTCGTGTCGTCCATGCGGCGAAGCACCACAGGCCCCGCGGTACGCACACCGTCGAGGGCGACTTCGCTCCCTTCCGGATCCAGGTACCAGCGATCGCTCAAGTGGACTCGTGTCCGGACCGCTCCCGACAGCACCGTCCTTTCGATCCTTTCCGATCCGTTGGTCGCGAGATAGCCTTTCGCCGGCAGGGAGACTCCCGCTTCGGAGCGACTCCGCGAGTCGAAGTTCACCGAGACGTTCCAGCCGTTTCCGAACGTCGTTCCTTGCACCTTGCGATCGGCACTGAGTTCCTTGTAGGCAGTCATCGGCTCGAAGTGGCAACGGGACAGGAACGCTCCGAGCACGTTGATGGTCCGGAGATACCTCGGCTCCAGGGTGTCCCACATCCGTCTTGTCTTCGGATGGATGAGCGGCATCGTTCCGTAGAGCATGTTCCAAGCATCTTTATCGTCCCAGCGCTCCGGGACCTTGGAATTGCCATCGCCGGAGTACCAGGTGGATGCGAAGGCGTCGTGGTCGACCAGAGGAAGCATTGGTACCCGGTAGGCGGGATTCATGCTCAGGGAATCCATTTTGCTGTCGGGGGGCTCCGGGATCGACCAATCGTATCCGGAATTCGGCGTGGAAACGATGGACATCGGCCCCTCCCCCCAATCCACGACGGCATGGGCGATATCGCGGGTCTGCTCGCTTCCAAGGACGGTCTTGAATGTGTCCTTCAGGATCCCCAAGGCCAAGACCCTGTTGGCCAGATCCGATGTCCGATCGGTCGGATGGCTGGGGGACCAGCACTCCTGTGGCTGTATCGACAATTCCACATCGATGAAACGCGCGTTGCGGCCATCGCCGGCCTTCTCCCTTGTCGCGACGGTCCGCGAAAGGTAGGGGTGGCGCGAAGCGCAGATTTCCAAAGCTTGTCGGGTTGTCCCGTCCGTCCGCTTCTCCAACCAGCCCTCGAGCGGCGACCCATCCGCCTTCACGATGATTCCCGTGGAGTACTCCCTGCCACGCAGAGAACTGTCGTTGGGAAACGCGTCCGCCCAGTTGTCGTAGATCGACACGAGCCAATTCCTGGCCTTCATGGAATCCACCGCGGCTTTGCTGCCCCAACTTCCCTGGATCAAGCCCCTTTCCAAGCCCAACCACCGGAGGGTATCGAACGTCTTGTAATTGAATCCCGCGACGAGCCACCACGCGCTTGCTCCACGGAGTTTCTCGACTTCGGGATTTTCCGAGATCTTCTGTTTCCAGGTCTTGACCCTGCCGAGTTCGTCCAGACGCGCGCGGTGTCTGCGACCCATCTCGGCGAAACCTCCGCCGGCCAACGTGGTAAGAACCACCGAACGGGTGTGGCCGAAGACCCCTTTCGAGGGGACCTGGACGTAGATCGGACCTGCGATGCCGTTGGCATCAGCCTGAAGACGGAGCCTGGCGTCGGCCGGCTGATCCACCGACAGGAAATGTCCAAAGGCGCCATCAGTCGCCCCCCCCATCGAAAGTGTGACCTGCCAGTCCCAGAAGGCAGCACCCTGCAACTGGGACATGGAGGGGATGCCGCGATCGGATTCCCACGCCAAACCGGTGCCCCGCGGCACGAATATGCGCTGTTTGGACTTCGGTGAGATCGTGCCCGGGAACTGGAACTCGGACTTCAGGACCGAAGCGGAATCTGCCATCAAGGCCATGCGGAGGCTGCCACCCTGCAGGTGCAGCCGGAGCTTCACCGGCCAGCCCCCGGCGATGTGCTTTCCAAAAACCACGACCGTGTCGACGAGTCTCGTGACAGAATCCGCGCGGAAATCGGCGAGGGCGGCCATGCGTATGGTGTCGCGCCCCTTGCCGACAAGCCTTGCCGACAGATCCGCCGGATTGATGGAAAGTTCCAGCGAATCGTTCCTGAGGGACATGCCCCCCCCGATCGGCGGATTCTTCACCAGCTTGAGGGAGACATCGTCCAGGGTGAAGCGGACCTGGGATTGCCCGAGGATGCGCGGCTGGATCTTCGAGCATCCGATCGGTACGTTGAACCGTGCGACAATTTCCATCCAACCGGTGTCTCTGGAAGCTTCCACGCTCCCTGCGGTCCAGGAGAGCGCGTTTCCAAGGGAGTCCTGGGTTATGTACGACAACCCGATGCTTCCCGCCAGGCTGTCGCGCCGCAACCATGCCCTCCACTCCCACAGCTCCCCCGGACGGACACCGATCTTCGGGACAGGTGGAGTGAGCGCCCAGTCGCGCTGACCGAGATGTTGCATCCGGATGCACCCGGTCCCCGTTCGGCAGACCGATCCGGAGGACATTTTTCCGGAATCTGTCGCACGAGCGAACAAGGACCAGCCACTCGTAGTGCCGTTCAAGGAAGGATCCGGAACAAAATTGGAATCCAACGCCGCTGCGGCAACCATCGCTACCAAAGAAGAGGTTAGACTTATCATAGCTACATCTTACCCTTCTCAGGAACGTTCAACTCGCCCTTGCCATCGAAATTTGCAGATTTCCCCCCGAACTTGCAACCGGTGGGGAAAAATGGGAAGCTAAAGACAGGTTGCTGTAATACCTTCCATTCGTCTCCTATCCCAGGCGGCATGCCATGATCAAGAAAAATTTCATACCCATCATTCTTTTCCTCGTCATGTTCGCCTATGCGGCGACGACCTCGGTCCAACGAATCGTTCTCATCGGGGACTCCACCGTGGCGACATATGCGGTATCAAAGTACCCGATGGCGGGATGGGGTCAGGTCCTTGGTCAATTTTTCAAGGCGGGAACGGTACAAATCACAAACCTCGCCGCCGGCGGGAAGAGTACCCGAACCTACATTTCGGAAGGCCACTGGGCAAAGGCCTTGGCCACCCTCCAAAAGGGGGATGTCCTGATGATCCAATTCGGTCACAACGATCGCAATACGTCGGACACCTCGATATTCACGGATACCGCAGCGTATCGGAAGAATTTGATCCAATTTGCCACCGAAGCGCGAGCCAGAGGTGCCCATCCCATTTTCATCACACCAATGAACATGAACCAGTGGGACAAGGGCCAGCTCCGCAGATACTTCACCATGGGCGCCTATGATTACCGCGGCGTCATGATTCGGGTCGCGGCTGAAATGAAGGCGCCGGTACTTGACCTTGAAGAAAAATCAGCGAAAATGATGGATACTCTGGGGTACGAGTATTTGTCGAAATTCCATTTCCTGGGTCTCGACTCTGGCGAATATCCAAACTTCCCAAAGGGTAGCACCGACGGCACCCATTTTCAAGAAATGGGTGCTCTGGAAAATGCGCGAATGATTTCCGAGGAACTAGCGCGACTCCGAAACGATTCCATTGCATCTATTCTCGCCCCTTCCCTCGCTCCGTTGTACAAGGTCACAGTGGCGTCGCTTCCAGACTCCGTTAGTTTGACCACAAAATCCCGCTATTACCCAAAGGGCGCAAATATCACTCTGAAAATTCGGCTGGCACCACAGAGGGCGTTCCTCCGCTGGACAGATGCATCGAATAATTGGAAGGTCATTGATACCCTGAAACGCATCACGTTTGTGCAAGATTCGTTCGCCCGAACCATCGTTGCGGTATCCGCAAACCGAACGGCCTCAGAGAATCAACCTCAGGAGAATATTTCTGGCCTTCGACAGCAGGGCAAAGTACTCATCAACTCAACAAATGAAATGATAGAAATCCGGGACATCACTGGAATGAAAATCACAGCCTCATCACAAAAAGAATACGCAACATCTCAACTCCCCGCGGGCTTTTATATTGCCACATTTCCTTCCAAACCTCAGTTGGTCACTAAATTTCTAGTTCGCTAAAATTGGCTATTTCTGTTTCGGATACATAAGCTTTGCCGCCAGAGGGATTCTGAGGAAAACTTCGGAGAGAGCCAAAGACCCCACCACAGCAAAAACAATAGCTCCCGTTGCGGCTATTGTTTTTTCCAATCGAATTTTCTCGCCGATGGTCCAGGCGAGAAAATAAATAAGCGTATGAAACATTAAGATATATAAGCTACGAGATCCGATGAAAGCCAGGGCATCCGAAACCCTTGGAATCCTGGCGAACAACGCACTGGATTGCATCCCCGCAAAAATCCCCACCGCCGCGATGATCAAAATCGCCGGAAGGTTCACAAAACTTCTCCAAAACATGCTGAAATCAGTCGGTAGAGCCCATACCAATGCCGAATAAATAATGATGCTCACAATTGTCAACAAAACGGAACCCCTCATCCCTCGAATCCGATCGACCATTAAATTCCCTGCAAGAAAGAATGCGCCAGTCAGGAGTGCTAGATCTAAGTGAAGCGGCGCCCCCATCGTCCGCACCCCTTCCCAATCCACATGAAATGCGGTCGCTAGGAAAATCGTCTGAATAAAAAATAGAGCTAGCATCACAACAACAATCGCCCCACCTTTGAATGCCTGATGATGATCCCAGCGAACAAGCTTTGCAAGCCCTAGACAAAGCAGATGAAGTCCAAACAAATGCACAATAAACCATGTGGGTCCGAAGCCCCAATTCATCTGAATCAACCCCCACGTTTCCGTAAAAACAGGCACTCCTACCAAAAAGGAGGCGAGATAAATAATCCCGGATTGAAACAAATCTAGATGGATATTCAAATGCCGTTCATTCCAGTGGCGCCCAAATGTCAAACCAACAGGAAGCCAAAGACAGGCAACAACAAGCAAAGGCTTGATAAGTGAATCTATTCGGCTGCGAATTATTTCCTTCCAATTGTCGTACCGAAAGAAAAGTCCTCCAATGAAGAAAAAGAGTGGCAACTGGAATCCACCAATCCATCTCGACAGGTAGGAAGTTCCATTCGCACAATACCAGCTATGCAAAACAACCACAGAAAGAATCGCTATCCCTTTGGCCACATCCACAACTTGAGAGCGTTTCTTCTTTACTTCTTCCATGTTAACCTCGGTTATCCGGCATTTTTGAAGTGCAAAACCGCCCCCATTGATTCACTATAAGCTCTTTCCCGTGTATATAAACTAAGCAACCAAGAACACCTGCCGCAAAATAGAGAAACCCGAAGAGTCGATGAGGCACGAGTGCATAGGTGTATATGGTAAAGTCCCAGTCATGCTGCCAAGCGACAACAAGAACCTGTGAAAACTTCATTCCCAATAAATGCAAGGCCATAATGGAAAATGAATATTGTCCAATTTTTGCGAGATATCTTGTGGCCCAATTATTCCACGAGCCCAGATATTCAGCAATGGATTTCGTAAAATAAAACCCTAGAAGCGAACTTGCCCCGAGCTCCAGCAGAGAATCATACCTCGCAGCTCTTACATCTACCGCAAAATTACTTTCCCGATAGACAGAGCACAGCAGCAGAAACGAGACCAAAACCAGACCCGTGTTTTTCTTTTGCAGAACGCCTTTAAGCAAAAATCCCGTAGCAACAAATGCGATCGCGAGGATCAACGTTTCTCCAGTAGTATTCCCCCAATTTGACAAATGTGCTCCCGGAAAAGCAAACCGAAGCACCAAAAGTACTGCCAAGGCCACACAAAGAATCAAAAACGCATTCCATTTTGAATTGCCGATATTTCTGGTGACCGAAAGCAAAAAAAAGAATGCGCCATTTGCGACAAAAAGCGCAAATACAAACCAGAGTGGACCCAAGAAAATCGGATCAACATTGTTAAACGTAAAGATGAAAAACAAATTTTTGGCCAGATCTCGCACGGAGTCCACTCGAAAATACTCCGAATACATCTTTAAATCGACTGAAAAATTTCGAATCAATAAAAAAATCAAACCATAAGCAACGTACGGGAGATAAAGAGCTTTTACCTTTTTCTTGAATGCGCTGGCGAAATTTTCGATCGTTTTTGTTGACTCCATGTATCCAGAAAGAATAAAGAACAAAGGAACATGAAATAGGTAAAAGAACCCACTCCCCTTAATCCCTGCATGTCCCCAAACGATGGCTAAAATCGCCAAACCCTTCATAATGTCTATTGATATATCTCTATCCTTCAACCCAGCCGTCCTTCCTGAATACTCTCTGCTAGATCACGTATTTTTGCTGCCCACACGCTCCAATTTAGTCTTTGCTCATACTCCAACCTAGCTCGTCGAACCATCGTTTCATAGCGCTGGGGATCGTTCCAATCGCAAAGGATCCATTTCGCGAATTCCGAGGGTGTCGCAGCAAGTGGGAGAACTCTTCCGGATACCCCATCAAGCACCACCGAAGCCACTCCTCCCACATCGCAGGTGTAGACCGGAACTCCGAAGGCTGCCGCCTCAGAAAACGCGATCGGCGTGCAATCCGCTCGAGTCGGGACCAACAGAAAATGGGTGTCCAGCAAAATGCTTCTCAACACCCGCTCTTGAGCCGGATCGTTCTTGTCGAGGGAAGGGTAGATGTCCACTGAAGGATCCAAACCTGGAGGATCACACCCCACCACGGTCAATCGAACATCCGCACCAAGCCTCTTCAATTCCTCCCAT
This sequence comes from Fibrobacterota bacterium, assembly GCA_016699655.1. Lineage (GTDB taxonomy): Bacteria > Fibrobacterota > Fibrobacteria > UBA5070 > UBA5070 > UBA5070. The sequence continues at coordinate 3,904,579 of CP064986.1, read as the reverse complement.
GCCCGGTAGGCGGTCTCCCCCCCTTTTCGCAGCCAATCGACCCCCAAAAACAGGATCCGGCATTCTCCGGAACCTCGGTTCAGCCGTCTGAAGACTTCCTCCCTGGTCGGTATTTCATCCAAATTGGCCCCGTAGGACGCCAAGGAAACCCGATGGGAGTCATATCCATAATCTTCCACGATGGATCGCATTGCCCAGGTCGAGGAGACCACCACGGCACGTGCTCTCCATATCGCCCTCGACTCGATCCAATCTGCTTCCTTTGCCGACCCCCCCAAAAGATCAGAAAACCGGGGATAGAGGTCCCGAACCTGGCGGAAGGTCGCGTCAGGAGAATAGATGACCGGGATTCCGGCTCCCAGGAAGGCGATCTCCGTGGATGCGGCCGGGGCGATCAGAACCTGGCATCCCAATTTCTTGGCCTTCGAGCGAAAGAACCGACCTTGCAGGATGGAAGCGAAGCTTGAGTGCAGAAAATCGTATTGCTTGCCGAAAACATTGCGACACAATCCGTTGATCCTGTAGCCGATGGCGTTTTGCCACCGCAACAAGGGAAACGGTCCCAGCGAGTCCACCTGCTCGAATTCCTCCCTCAGGGAGGTAAGCATCATGGAGTGGGTACCGGAAAACGACCAGCGATCCAGCGGATCCGTCGCCGTGACGAACCCCAATCGGACCCGGCTTTTCCCTGCGTGGTTCAGCATGTCGAGCCTTTCCGGCGGCGGGCCAGGAAATCCCCGAAGATCTCCGCATAGGCATCCGAAGACGCATGCAAAGAATACTCCGTCTCCACCCGGTGACCCAGCGTCTCGCGGAACGCACCGTATCGCTCCTTCCCCATCAAGACGGCATCCCGCAGCCGGAGCGCGAGCTCCTCGACTTGTCCGGCGGCGAAGAACATTCCGGTCTGATCGGCGTCGACGAACTCCCGGAAAGCGGGAAGATCGGAGACGATCGCGGGACGGTTGTAGTGCATGGACAGCGCCAGTGGACCGCTCTGCGTAGCATCGCGGTAGGGAAGTACGAGCCAATGCGTTTCCCCGAACAGGACCGGAACGCGCTGGTTCGGTACGGTTCCGATTTCCAACCGGAAAATCTCGGGAATCCGGATCGTTCCGGCGTAGCTTTCCATCCAATCGTCCGCGCGTCCAGCGATCACGACTTCGAATCCGCGGACGCCCTGCTCCCACAACCTCTGCGCGGCATCGATCAGGAGATCCACCCCCTTGTAGTGGCCGATGAATCCGAAGAAGAGGAATCGAACCGGCTCGGAGGGAGGGTCGAAGGATGCTTCGCCCAAATCGATGGGAGGATGGGGAGCGTAGTAGCAATCCCGCCCTGGGTGCAGTTTCGCGAACAGCTCCTTCTGGTTTTTGGACAGGAGGTGAACTCCGCCGAAGCTTCGTGACAGGAACCGCTTGTAGATCGCATCCATCGACCAGGGGGACTTGTCGCGATGATCCTGGACATCGTGGATCGCCCAAAGGATTTTGCGGCGATCCAACACCAGGAATGCCGCAACCGCCAACCAAGGAAACCCGGTGGCGTTCACATAAACCAGATCCGGACTGAACTGCCGGATATTCTTCGCCAGACGTAGAAAACGCAACAAGCTTCCAAAGCTTCGCAATCTGCCCGCGAGTCGGATAATTTCCGCCTGGACACCCCAATCGGAAGCCATCGATTCGAGTTCCGCCTCCTTGAAGCCTCCCTCCTCCCTGGCGGGAAAGAAAACATTCCAGCGGAGATCGAATCGTCTCCGCAGCGCGGGAACGACCCCGAGGTCGCACTGCACGAAACAGTTCTGGCTCAGGAAAACGATGCGTGGACGAACGACTCCTTGTGCCCCATCCTCCCGGGTGCTCCCCGCCTTGTTTCCCATGCGGAAGGCCTCGACCAGCCGCGCGCTCTGCCATCGGACCGTGGCGATGTGTCGCGATCGACGACAATTTTCGGCGTATTCGTGGTGGTTCGACTCGATGTCCTCGAGTTCCTCGACATCCCATTCGTCCACCGCCAGCCCCAAACGCCCCAGGCGCACGGTCCGCGCATTGTCGATGCTCCCCGTGATCAGGACCGGAGTGCCAGCCGCGATGGATTCGGCCACCGTCAGCAAAGAATTATCCTTGTAGCCCTTGAACAAAAGGGCTTTTGAAGCGGACAGGAGATGCGCCATTTCGCGATGGGAGAGCCGTCCATGGAAGCGACACTTCGAACCGATCCCCAAGCGGGCGGCCAAGTCCTCCAAAGGCCCACGCAGGGGGCCATCGCCGACGATCTCCAGCGCCGTGGCGGCCCCGGTCTTGCCCAGGTATCTGGCGAAGCTGTGGATGACTTGGTCGACGCGCTTGCGCACGACCAGATTCGCGACGACGAGAAACCGATCCTGCTTTTCCAGGGTCGGAACGAAGAGGTCTCCATCCACCCCATGCTCGACATCGAACCCGGCGAGTCTGGGGAAATATCCGAGCAGAAATCGTCTCGCATTGGCCGAACGGGGCACGATGCAGGCGACCCGGCGGAAGAGGGGGGCCGTCAACGGATACCACAGTCTCGAGGGGATTCCACCCAGCAACCGCTGGTGGAGGGCGAGCTCGTGCCAGATCAAGGTCCGCTTGGGACAGACCAGAGCGGCCATCAGCGAATGGAAACCCACGATTTCCCCGCAGACGACCAGATCGAATGGGCCGCCCTTCCCTCGCAGCAACTTCCAAAGACCGGGCATGAACGGAACGGCGCGAGGTGGGAAAAGCCTCGGAAGAAAGGACTTCAGGAAAACCACCCGGAATGGGTACTCCTCGGTCTCCAAAGGGCGATATTCCTCGCAGGAAACGAGCGTAACCTCGTGCCCTTGGTCATGGAGCGCGCTGCAATAGTTGTAAGGCAGGGATTCCTTGATGGAGCGGGCGGCGGGAACGACTCCCGCTTCGGCTGTTCGCAGGATCGGGTCGACGAAAAGGACCCTCACCGGCGCGTACTCCCGATCGTCCAGAATCGACACGATACGCCCAGGATCACGCGCCCCCCAGGAAAACCCGTCGGATGGCCGTGAAGCGGACCAGGAGGAAACGGTCCAACCACAGCGGACACAGGACACCGACCAGGGTTGAAACGAAGACAGCACCCCAAGCGACGGCCTGGATCCCGCTCTTCGCACAGAGGATGCGGACCGCGCTCTGGAACGGCGTGTGTAGGATGTAGACCACCATCGACGCCTCTCCGCAGTGCCTCACCCACCGGAAGACAATTCCTGGCGACTCTGAGCGTTCCCACCACATGGAGAGGAACACCACGAAAAGCCCTCCGGAAACACCTTGCAGAAGGGTCGAACCATGCCCGATCGGAGAAACGATCGCCCTCGCGAAGGGTAGGTTCGCGAGCACGAACACGGCGAGCGTGCCCCCCATCAAAAGGAGCGAACGCCCCATCAGCCAGGGGATGTTCGGCCTCAGAGCCACCCCTAGGGCGAACCACGGCAACTCGTTGACGAGCAATTCGACACTGGGTATTTCCCGAAACGGCGCGATGCGGATTCCAAGCGCGACGAGGAACACCAGCCATGGTCGACGGAACAGGAGAAGCAGGAGCGGGTGGGCGATGAAGACCACCGTGAGGGACATCAAAAACCAGAGAAACGGTGCAAAGGATACCTTAGGCTGCAGAAAGAGAGCGGAAACCGTTTCCAGATTCACCGGTCGATCGAGGGGAACAAAAAGCCCGGAAACCCATTTCACCAGCAGAAACAACGCGGCGACCGAAAAGAACGGAACCGCCAGGCGGACGACCTTGCGCCGTAGGATTTCTCCGAGCGAGCGCGTCGGATCGTGGAATAGGCCCGCCACGAGGAAGAACGCGGGAATGTGAAATTGGTAAATGATTTTTACGATGCGCAGCCACTCGACCGGAGCCCACGTTGGCTGGAAATGGCCAGCCACAACGAGGACGATGGCGATCCCCTTCGCCAGGAAACCCCAATCATACAAGGCTTTCCCCGATTTCAGGCCTGGGGATCCGCCCGCGACCTCCACCGCTCCGACGCGTTCCCCTCGACTCATCCCACGAAATCCTTCCGATAGGTCTCCACTTCAGCCAAACCAAGCCCCAACGTAGAAAGGAATGCTTCGAAGGGCGCCTGCGCCCCGGGTTTGCCGGAGAGCCCCCCCAGAAGGTGGGCGAGAACCAGGAGTCGAAAGGCGTAGGTGGAATCCGCCAGCCCCTGGATCTGTGCGATCTGAGGGATTCCGGAATCCGCTTTCCCGACGAGTTCGTGGATGCTCGGTAGGCCTTTCCAGCATTCGCGCAACGACGAGCCATCCTCATGGCGATGGTCGAATTGAACCTGGTCACACAGTTCCTTCTCGAGCAGGATCGACAAATTTTGCACCAACTCGGGATCTCCAGCCAGAAAAGCGACCAGCACCCGGGCGACGGCCTGTTTTTCCAGAAGAAACCGTTCTTCGAGACTCATTGGGGATCCTTCGGCTTGGGTTCACGCAAATCACCCTGTGTGGGATCCTGCCCAACCTCGAAGTACGGGATCTGGGAAATGTCGACTGGCTTGCCGAGCAACGAACGAAATTTCGCCTTCACGACCCATGCGGCGGGATGCCTGAAATACTTCTTCATCACCGGGGCGGCGGTTCCGACCATCCAGCAATTTTTGGGGCAATTCTTGACACAAGACCGGACTTCCGAGGCTTCCGACGAATTCCAGATCTCCTCGAAACTTTTCCCGGACCGGATATTCCCCATGCTCTTTTTCCAGTATCGCTCTTCCATGCCGTTGCATGGATAGACCTCCCCGTATGGATCGAGGAAAAAATTGACCGATCCTGCTTCGCAGGGAAGCATCCGTCGCCCCTCTTGGATGTAATTCACCAGGCCAAGATTGAAAAATGCGCGAAACCACGATTTCGGGCGATTCTCGCTCAACAAGCGATCGATGAGCCTACGGAAATTTTCAACGACTTCGTCGCGATTGATGATGGCGTTATCCGCTTTGTGGAAATAGTAGGAGTTGTGGAAACTCGCCGTGGCGAATTCCATTCCGAGGTTCTTGGAAAGCTCGTACAACGGAAGCAGATCGTGAGAATTCTTGTTCGACACCGTCTGTCCAAAGCCGATATCCTTGACCCCCATCCTTTTCAGCTCGAGGAGGAGGGACAGACCGCGGTCGAACCCCCGGGACGTCCCCGGAGGTCGTCGTTGCATTGGGACAGGCCTTCGATGCTGACCCTGATCCCGATCCGTGGGAACCGCTTGGCCAAATCCAAGATCCGGTCCTTGTGCCAGCCAGAAGTGCTGATCACCACCCGATCGGACTTCCTGTACATCACGTCGACGATTTCTTCGATGTCCTGGCGAAGAAAAGGCTCCCCTCCGGTGATGTTGGCAAACTTGAAGCGCGGCAAGGCCTCCAATTCCCTCGGCTGGATCTCCTGCCGGGCGTCGGTCGGATTCTGCCAGATACTGCACATCTTGCAGCGCATCTGGCAACGATAGGTCGTGATCACAGATATGTCGGACGGAAGATTCGGGCTGGCCACGGTTGATTCCTCGTTAGTCGAGAGATAAAGCACGAAACCGATCAATCTCAGATCGGTTGATCAGCAAACTCAGCGAATAAGATTCACAATCCGTTCAATATACGATTTTTCATCGTTCGACCGTGCCCATTCCATGGATTTTTGACTCATTTGCTCCCAGTTGGAATCCGGAAGAGACATCGCTTTGGACACAGCCTCGATAACCAGATCCGTTGATCCGGGTTCGAATAGAAAACCTTTGCCGTTTTCGATCAGTTCGGGAATTCCTCCCCGGTTGGAACCGAGGATCGGGGTTCCTCGCGACAACGCCTCCAAACCGACCATGGGGTTGTTTTCCATGACGGTGGAAGGCAAGATGAGATACTTCGCCGTCCCGAGCAAGGTCCCGACCTCCGAACGAAGCAACCTGCCCACCAGTCGAAGATTTGGCGATTTCCGCGCGACCACCGCGAGGTTTTGCTGAAGTGGTCCATCACCGGCGACGACGATCGGGAGCTGCGGCATCGCCCTGGCCAGGTCGCAAAGAACATCGACGCCTTTGCCCTCCACCAACCGTCCGGCGAAAACGATGCCGCTACGGGCGGAAAGTGGGTTTTGGACAACGTCCGGGCAAGGATTCCCAACCACTTCGATCTTCCGGTTCCCCCCGATGCCCTGGACATGACCGGCCAGGAAACGACTTGGGCAGATGACCGAACGAAAACGGCTGTAGACGGCGCCGATCCTCGCGTTCCAGAACGAATCCGCGGCTAGAAGCATGGATCGCAACGCGGATCCATCCTTGCAACGATGCTGGACGGCTCGCCAAACGCCATCCCGAGAACACTCCGTGCACACCTTCCCTTCGCGCATTCCGGTGTAGACCGGACACACCGACTTGAAATCGTGCAGGATGATCGATTGCGGGACGCCCAAGGTGCGGTCGAGGACGCGCACCAGCTGCGCCATGGGAAAGTGGTGGTAGATGTTGTGGTGCAGCACCGCGTCGGGATGGAACTCCCTGGCCAGCCCCAGGACCATTTCGATCGCTCCCGAATCCCGGAACATCTTCGGGGGCGAGATGCAGTCATCACCGAGATCCGACACATTGAAAATCCCGCTCTGCCCGGGCTTCCGATAACCGACAGTCAGGACCTGGTGGCCGAACCGATCCCCGACACGGGCGACGAGATCGGCGACAACTTCCGAGCCGCCGTTGATCGTCGAATATTTGTTGATCTGGAGAATTCGCATCGCGGGAGGGAGATTTAGGTTCTGGCGGCCAAGGCTACCGAGAACGAACGCTCCACCTCCGCATCGAGATCCCGGACATACTCCAGCGAGCTGAGGCAGAGTGCCTCCAGTCTGGATGGATCGGCGAACAATTCGCAGATCCTATCCGCGTACTCCATCGGAGTGCTCGCGGAGACCATCGGGTGGCGCTCTGGGCGGAAAATCCCTTCGAGGCAATGCGGATGGCAGATCATGGCGCGACCGTGGGCCATCGCCTCGAACGTCTTGATCTTGAGTCCGGAGCCGGTCCGCGTGGGATTGATCGCGAGATCGCCCTGCGCGTAGAAGTCCCCCATCCGATCCACGTCCCCCTGGAGCTCGACACCGGGCAACCCCGCGAGATCGGGAAGTTCCGAACAGATCCTGCCACCGATCAGCAAGCGAATGGCGGGGTCCCTGGAGAGAATGACCGGCAGGACTTGCCCGACGAATTCACGAATGCCCTGAATGTTGTTCGGGTTGGGACCCGCGAGGTAGAGAAGGTTCTTCCTGTTGGTGAACGGCCTGGAATCCAGCGGAAAATGCGAGAAGGACGTCAGGACTCGACTCGAGGTCCTCGCCCGGAAATCCGCGGCTTCCTGCTCCTGGATGGCCAAGACGACATCGGCGCGATCCAGGGCGCGCCCTTCCGTCGGGCCATCCGTGGAGAGAAAGGACGAACCGGTCCGGTCGATCCGATCCCGGAAGAGGTCGTGGGTGTAGAGAACCTTCCTGACACCTGCAGGCAGGCACCGGAAAGCTCCCGAAAGATGCCAATAATTGACAATGACCGCGTCGATATTCCTCAGCGAAACCAGCTTGCCAACGGCCCTCGAAAATCCGAAAGGCAGCAACGCGTCCAGGGTGTAGCGCCCCAGGAGACGGAACGCGAATCGGTGGTGGACGATCTGGACCAGGCGATCGAGGACGCTCTCCCGGAAGATGTGCAGTCGGTCCTTCCAGAAATCACGGAGTTCCTCGACCCCTTCGTCCTGGTGCGCCCAAGGGAGATGGAGATAGAGGAATTCCACCTCGTGGCCCTGTCTTCGCAGCAATTCCACGTACGACAGGATGCAGGAGCGGTTTCCGGCACGGGTCGGATGGGTTGGAGCTGGAGAAACGACCAGAACCTTCATCTTCCAGCCCCTGCCACGGCGCTCTTCCCTGCGGCCTTCACGATCACGTCGAGAACGAGGGGAGCAAGGTTCTTCCAGCAGTAGGAATCCTGGAGCAGTTGGCGGGAAGCCTCTCCGAGCCGTTCGCGAAGCGCGTCGTCGGCCAGGAGCGTCATCGCCTTCTCGACCATCGCCTCGTGATGGTTGGGTGGCACCCTGAATCCCGTCTTTCCGTTCTCCACCAGACCACGGTAGAAATCGAAGTCCCAGACAACCGCGGGAAGCTTCATGCTCAGCGCCTCGAGGCACGTGCCGGGGAGGCCTTCGTAGTACGAAGTCGACACGTAGATTTTCGACCTTTCGTAATAGGCCTTCATCTCGGAAAACGGAACCTTTCCGGTCATCACGACGTTTGGAGCCATGTCGGCGACAGCCTGCGCCACGTGGGCGTCGTCCACGCCGTAGCCCACGATCGCGATCCTCGCGTCGGGCTTGCGAGCGAGGAGGCCGCGACAGAAATTGGCAATCGTGCGGCTGCCCTTTCGGGTCTCGATCCTGCCGGAGAACAGCACGTCGAAATCCTTGGCGACGGAAGTGTCCGGACGGAATTTCGCGGTATCGGCTCCGTTGGGAATCACCTCGATCGGACCCTGGAAACCGTAAGTGAGAACCTCGCCCCTCCCCTGCTCCGTCAACGCCACGATGGAATCGGTATGCCGGAGGATCCGACGTTCCATCCAACGCTTGACGGCCACGGAAAGGTCGCTCCATTCGGGGACGTAGTAGCGTTGATCGTAATACTTGCCGGACATCCCGATGTAGGTGGTGTGCGCGGTCAGGACCGTCGGGATCTCGGGAGGCAGGAACAGGCCCTGGATAAGGGGTGGCCAGTGGAAATTGACGACCTTGATGCGGCCTGCGGCGAATTCCTCGCGCAGGAACCGACGAACCGTCCGGCCCCAGCTGAAAAGACTCGTTCGGCTTTCGCGATAGGGAATCGCGTGAATCCTCACTCCGGGATAATCGATCTGGCGCTGTTCCTCGTCCCCCGTCACCAGGAGCACCGGAGGGTGACCCTCGGGTAGATTGGCCAAAAAGGAATCGACGTAGCGCGCGATCCCCTGGACTCCGAAAAACTGCGGATAGACGATGGCGATCACTTCGCCTCCCCTGGTTCGCTCCCGCCGGCATCCTTCGCATAGGAAAGAAGAAGATCCCGGTTGGCAGCAAGGCGCGCTTGGATGTTGGATGCGGCGGCGCGGAAGGAATCGATCGCCCCATCCTTCATGCCGAGGATCCTTTCGGCGGAGAACTCGGAGAAATCGGAGACAAGATTCGTCTTTTCCAGGCCGAACATCTCGAAAAGACTGCGAAACTTCGATTCCCCTGCACTGTTGAGCTTGTAGTCGGGGGGTGGATAGGCCAGGACGGGAGTTCCGTTCTTGAAACAGAAGATCGAATCGTGGAACCGGTGGGTCACGACGAACTCGAATCGCTTGAAAATGCCGAGGACCTCGCGTGGACCGACATCGTTTAGCAGGATGTCAGCATAAGGAGCCGGACGCAAGGAAGCCACCAGGTATCCCTGGCGCCGCAGATCTTCCGCGATGGCGTCGCAATGCGCGTCCCTTCGATGCATGTGCATGCAGACCATAGGCTTGGACAACCTGTCCAGCCCCCTCGAACGGACATACCGTTCGACTGGCTCCTGGTCGATATCCAAGGCGAAAGTGGGGTCGGGCAGCATCGAGATCCTGGATTCGGGAACGAAATGCGCCATCAGCCGCCGGGTCGCAGCGTCCCGCGCGGATATGCTGTCCACAGCTTCGAGGCAACGAGCCATTTCCTCCCGGCGCCGCGGGGAAAGCTTCTCGAATTCCACTTCCCGGGAGGATGGCGCGAGGAAGACCTTCCGGGCGCGGATCGCCGGAGACAACCAGAACGCGGTCAGGGAATCTTCCTTGTGGCGATGGAGTTCCAACAGGGTGTCCGATCCCACGTAGATCACGTCGAACCCGAAGGAATCGATGAACCTGGTCGCTTCGACCGGATCCCCCGAGACCAGTCGGCGGTCTGTCAGAGGAAGCGATCGGACGTATCGGGAATACCGGCGCAACCGGAAGATGTCCAACCACAGGGATTTCGCGGAAAACCCGCTGAGATAGGGCTTCCAACGGCGTTCATGGGGATGGTAGTCGATGATCCTGACTTCCGCCGAAGGATGGGCCGCCTGGGCGATCCTGGACACGGCCAAAGCCTGGAGGTTCGTTCCGGAGTTCATGTCCCCGAAATAGGTGAGGATCCCGACCTTCATTGTTTCGACGCCCCGTCGTGGAATGTGACGGATTCCGACACGTCTCTGCGTGCCGAGATCGCGACGTGGAACTCGTCCTTGAGGTGCCCCACTCCGAGGATCATCACGGGAACCTGGTGTTCCGGGATCCCGAAGCGCCTGCGGAACTCTCGCAGACGCCGCCGCTTGAAACTTGTGGTGAGCGGGATCGACCCCATCCCCTGGCCGTGGAAGGCGAACATCATGGTCATCGCGAACAACGAACCGTCCACATAGGGCTGGTGGATTTCGTTGATGAAATAGCTCCGAAGATCACCGACAACCACCACGGCCGCACCGACGGATTCGACGAACCCGTTCGATCCACCCTGGAATCGGAGGATCTCGTCCTTCGCCGAAGCCTGGAAGATGTGCGCGTGCCAGGCCTGGCGATTGCAAGCGGAAGGGGCCCTCTGGGCGGTCGCGACGGCTTGCAGCAACTCCTCCCTGGTGACCTGCCGACTTGAAAAATCCCGTACGGAATGGCGAGTCATGGCGAATGCTTCGAAATCGAGACCACTCGATGTCAGATCGGACTTGCGGACGAGCTTGACCCCGCCTTCCGTAGATGTCGGAGTAGGACGCGGTTGTTCGCTTTCCAACCGTTCGAAGGCCTCCCGCACTTTGACCGGATCGAATCCCCGATCCGCGTTGTAGGCGAGGTAGCCGCGAATGGTAGCCAAAGGGTGCGCCAGAAATTCGGGATCGTCGAACCGGTCCCGATACGTGCGCAAATCGGAAATCAGCTCGAGGATCCTTTTTTCCCCGAACCCCAACCGCGGAGCACCCAGCGAGAGCCCTTTCTCGATCGCATGGAATTCAACGGTCAGTTTCGCCTGCCATTTGTCCCGGGTACGGGTGCACCTGGCGGCACCGAGCTGGAAAGTGAGCTGCCTCCATTCATCGAACAACTCAACGACAAGCCGCGAACCCAGTACAACAGGACTCTCCTTGAGGGCGACGGACAACCATCCTGGCAGCTTCAAACCTTCCCACCTCTCTGGTCGGCTACGCCGACCGTGCAGAACATCGATTCATAGGCTTCGGCGACGACCGTCGGCTCCCATTCCTGCTGGATCCGGATCTCCAAGCGCTCCAACACCCCCCGATAGGTGTCCGCATGCGATCCGATCGCATTGGCGATCACCTGCGTGAGATGCTCCTCGTCACCCGAGCGGAAAAGATATCCATCACGGCCGTCTTCGATCCGTTCGCTGAAACCGGGGAGGTCCGTGGCGATCACCGGAAGCCGGTAGTTGTAGGCGATCATCTGGGGCCCGCTCTGCGCGACATGGTCGTACGGCAGCACAAGGTAATGGTGCGCGAGGAAAAGATCAGGAACTTCACGATCGGGTATGCGACGGAAATCAAACTGGATCGATGGATCCCCTCCGGCGAGTTCGCGATACATGTCCTGGTCCTGCTTCGAGCAGGAGCCAGCGACCTGCAGAATCGCCCGATCCCGCAGTTGCTGGGGGAGGCGGAGAAACGTGCGGATCAGAAGTCGTAGGTTCTTGTTCGGTCGGATCCCTCCGAAGAACAGGAACCGGACCTTGTCGTCGTCGCGTCGGCGGACTCCTTCACCGCAGGACTTCAGGGCGAGAGGGGCGTAGAACACGGTCTTGCCGGGGTTCCGCTCGAGAAAGCTCGTCTTCGTATGCTTGGAAAAGAGGTGGAAGAAGCGAAACCGCTTGTATACCCTATCCATGTAGAAGCGCATGAAACGGCGGTTGCCCCAGCCAGGATAGTCGTCCACGTTGTGGATGGCGCAGATCACCTTGGATTTGGGAAGCAGTACGTCCGCAAGGAAATGGAAATAGGGCAGACCGACGATGTTGAGATAGACGACGTCGGGCTGGCATGCCCTCAAGCGCCGCAGCACACGCAGGAAGTCGAGAGCCAACCGGGGATCGCGCGCCCTGTGCGGGGAACGCACGATCTCTCGATGGCGGACCCCGGGGAGTTCGCGTGCCTCCACAGGAGACCCTCCACCGAACAAGTTGATCCAAGTCAGGTCGAATCGATCCTGGAGATGGGAGATCAGCTGTTCGTCGGTGTCCAGGAAATAATCGGCGGTGAGCCAGGCCACTCGCATCAGGTCCCCCTTCGCATCGGTAAAAGTTCGTTTTGGGATTTCGACCGAGGTCCGACCTCCATCGAAATCAAGGAAGAAAAGCATCTCTCCAGGACCGGTTTTCAAGCCGCTCGGGCGACTTTTCCAACCACTTTCCCGTAGAAGTCGGCCGTGTCGGAAGCGATCGCATCCCAATCGAACGGCTTCAACCGCAGGGAGTGGTCTACACGCGCAGGCCCCGCCACCAGCGCTTTCATGCGCTCCGACAGATCGTCGATCCGTCCCGCCGTGAAGTAGGAGTCTCCGTCGAGCCCGACTTCCAGGTTGGCGCGGATCGATGAAGCGACACAAGGCAGATTCCAGGACATCGCCTCGAGCAGCGATATCGGCAACCCCTCGTGGTAGGAGGGCAGCACGAAACCCCGAGCGTGCGCGTAGAGCGTGTTCAGGACGTTTCCTGTGACAATTCCCGTCATCGTCGCGCCGGCCTCCGCGGCGAGCCCCCGGATCTCGTCGCCAAGCTTCGATGGATGATCCTCGCCGCCGGCGACCACCAACTCGCAAGTCCCCTTCAGGCCGGATGCATCCCATGCCCGGATCAAGTCGGGGATTCCCTTCTCGGCGACGAATCGCGCAGTGATGAGGAGGTAGCCTCCGGAACGAAGCCCCCATCTTTTCAACTCTTCGTCGGAAGGGATGGACGTCGGCCGCTCCACCCCGTTGGGGATCTTCGCCACCAGTCCGGCAGGACTCCTCGATGTGACATTCTCGAGGATCTCCGAAGAGATGCAGATCAGCCCATCCGCATGCTTGATCGCCATCGCCTCCCCGCGCTTCAACATCGCCTTGGCGTTGTTCCCCCACTTCTGGCGGCGGTAGTCGAACCCATGGTGGGTGACGATGACCTTCATTCCCAACCGCTTGGCCAACGGGGTCCATATGGCCGGACCGATGGCATGCAGGTGCATCAACTTCGCGCCGTGACGAGCACAGTGGAAGATCGCCATGCACGTGTGCGCGATCGTTTCGAGATTCGGAGAACGAATCGAGGCGAGCGGGAGGACGTGGACCCCACGGAAATCGTATGGCTTCTGTTGGACATATCCTGTCCGCGCATAGGCGACGGCGTCTATCCCCAATCCGACGAGCCGCGGGTACAACCGCTCGCAATGACTCTCCACTCCCCCTTGGACGCCGGGAATGCCGCGGAGCCCCGCTACGCGAACGGAAATCGCGGCGGAATTTGCACGGCCAATAGTGGAAATAATGCTCTGCAAATCTGTGGTCCTTTTCTGAACTGAAGATAGAATACGATCCTTCTTCCAAAATTTAAACCCTCGGCTGCTCCATGTTTGGAGGAGAAAGTTGCTCAGTGTATATTTGACCTTATTTCGCTTCCAGCGACTTGCAGTGTCCTCGAGCTCTCCAACGATTTCCGAGCGGCGCGCAGAACAGAAAGGCAGCTCAATACATGATCGTTCGATCACGCGCTCCATTGCGACTCGGACTTGCAGGCGGCGGCACGGATGTTTCCCCGTACAGCGACATGTTCGGCGGAGTCGTACTCAACGCCACCATCGATCTCCACGCGTACTGCACCATCGTCGAGACAACGGACCGAATCATCCTTTGCGCGACCGACATCGGCGTGCAGGCGGATTACCCGGTCTCGGACTCCCTTCCGCTCGATGGCAAGCTCGATCTCCACAAGGGTGCATACAACAGGATCGTCCGGGACTTCCGCGTCAAGCCGGGCGGATTCCGGATGACCACCTACTCGGACGCCCCTCCGGGCAGCGGTCTCGGCTCCTCTTCCACGATGGTCGTCGCCATCGTGAAGGCGTTCGTCGAGTGGCTCGGGCTCCCCCTGGGTGAATACGAGATCGCGCATCTGGCCTACAGCATCGAACGCGAGGATCTCGGCCTTTCCGGCGGCAAACAGGACCAGTACGCGGCCACCTTCGGCGGCTTCAACTTCATGGAGTTCGGAAAGGACGGGTCCGTCGTCGTCAATCCGCTCAGAGTGAAGCGCTGGATCGTCGATGAACTGGAGTCGTCCATGGTCCTCTATTACACCGGCGCCTCCCGGGAATCCGCATCGATCATCGATGAGCAGAAAAGGAACGCGACGGCAGGAAATGTCCAGGCCATCGACGCGATGCACTCGCTGAAGTCTTCGTGCGTGCAGATGAAAGCCTCCATCCTGCGTGGAGAGATCAGCGGCTTCGCCAGGATTCTCGGAGAAAGCTGGGCCAGCAAGAAGCGGATGGCCGCATCCATCTCAAACCCTGCCATCGAGCTTGTGTTCGATACGGCCATGTCCGCCGGTGCGGTTGCCGGGAAAATCTCCGGAGCGGGAGGCGGCGGGTTCGCGATGTTCGTCGTCGATCCGGAGAAGCGTGTCGAGGTCGTTGCGGCCCTGAGCAAACTCGATGGGAAGGTCGTGGACTTCGGATTCACCGAAGGCGGGTGCCATGGATGGAAGATCGAATCCGCGCGCAGCGCGGCAGGAGTGGAATGAAATGAAAGACGTAATCACCAAACAGATCCGTGAATCGATCGAGGTCAAGCAAAGACTCCTGGAAGACGTTTCGATCCAGGACCGGATCCACCAGGCCGCGGAGGCCATGATCTCCGCCTATCGAGCAGGCAAGAAAACCCTGTTGGCAGGAAATGGCGGAAGCGCCGCCGACGCGCAGCACATCGCCGGTGAATTCGTGAGCCGATTCTATTTCGATCGCCCGGGTCTCCCCAGCATCGCCTTGACAACGGACACATCGATCCTCACCGCGATCGGAAACGACTACGGATACGAGAAGGTGTTCGCCCGCCAGGTCCAGGCGCAAGGCGCTCACGGAGACGTCTTCGTGGGGATCTCGACTTCTGGAAATTCCCCGAACATCATCCAAGCCCTCCACACCTGCACGGAAAAGGGAATCCTGAAAATCGGGTTCACCGGAGCGGGAGGCGGGAAGATGTCCGGCTTGTGCGACATCTGCATCGAGATCCCATCGAGGGAAACCCCACGAATCCAGGAAGCGCACATCCTCGTGGGCCACATCCTGTGCTGCCTCGTGGAAGAAGCCATCTTCTCGGACCTCAAGCCGCAACCCTGAACATGGCCACCAAGATCGAAGCGATCGTCCTTGCGGGCGGGATGGGAACCAGACTGCGCAGCGTGGTCAGCGAGATCCCCAAACCCATGGCTCCGGTTGCTGGCAAACCGTTCCTGGAATCGGTGCTGCGTTGGCTCGTCGGTTGCGGCACTCAGAAAGCCGTGCTTTCCGTCGGATACAAGTGGGAGGTCATCAGGGACCATTTCGGTGAATCGTTCGAGGGAATGGAACTCCGGTACGCGGTGGAGGAATCTCCACTGGGCACCGGAGGCGCCGTGGCCCTGGCCATGCGGGAAACCGAATCGCAACAGGTCCTGGTGGTCAACGGCGACACGATCTTCCCCATCGACGCTTCACGCCTCCTGTCGCTCCAGATCGACCGCGGCATCGGAGCCACCCTGGCGCTGAAGCCGATGACAAATTTCGACCGTTACGGATCCGTGGAACTCAAGGATGGCAGGATCGAGGCATTTCTCGAGAAGACCCACCGCGACCAAGGCCTGATCAACGGCGGAATCTACGCGATGGACAGGAACTTTCTTTCAGGACGCGGACTTCCGGCCAGATTCTCCCTCGAACAGGACGTCCTCGAAAAGGAATCCGGGACCGGCCGTCTCCACGGTGAAGTGTTCGATGCGCCATTTCTTGACATCGGAATCCCGGAAGACTATTCGAGGGCAGAGCTCTTCCTGTGAACAGGGCATTGTTCCTGGATCGCGACGGCGTGGTCAACGTGGAGAAGAACTACGTCCATCGCATCGAAGATTTCCAATTCATGGATGGGATCTTCGATCTTTGCCGCAGCTTCCGCGATCGAGGGTATCTGCTGGTGATCGTCACCAACCAAGCCGGCCTGGCGAGAGGTTTCTACACTCAGGCCCAATTCCATGCCCTCTCCGATTGGATGAGGGGGAGATTCGCCGAAGAAGGACTCGTGGTTTCGGGCATCTACCACTGTCCCCACCATCCTTCGATCACCGGCGATTGCCTTTGCCGCAAACCCCACCCCGGCATGTTGCTCGATGCGGCCTCGGATCTCGATCTCGATCTTCCCAACTGCGTGCTGGTGGGCGACAAGGACAGCGACCTGGAAGCCGGAAGACGGGCGGGGTTATCGCACCTGGGACTCGTCCACGGCACGACTCGTCTCGAGACGGTCGAATTCGGCTCCTTCGGCTGTATTCCAGTCTTCGAGATGGCCGAGATTGTCTCCAGGCAGGATTCGAATCGACAATCCCTGACTTGATGGGACGATCCGATCGCATTCCATCGCCGCCACCGCGAGGGTGATC
The DNA here is from genome assembly GCA_016699655.1 of Fibrobacterota bacterium. Classification (GTDB taxonomy): domain Bacteria; phylum Fibrobacterota; class Fibrobacteria; order UBA5070; family UBA5070; genus UBA5070. The sequence goes on along the minus strand of CP064986.1, from coordinate 3,887,853 downwards.
GAGGATGTGGCGGTAGATGCTTTGGTGGAGGATGGCATCGTCTCAGGACGATCCGGCGACATCCCGACCCAGGTGGGAGCGCCGGCGTCGTCGCCAGGGTGGGTCGGGGTCGGCCAATCGACAAGGACATTCACTCCCGGCCACCCCCGGAAACGGAGAGAATGGTTGACAGAATCTGCGGAGCGAGGCGCATCCAGGAGTATTCCTCCTCGAGCAGTTTCCGGCATGAGCTGCCCATGGTGCGGCGGACCGCATCGCGACCCAACAGATCCACCACCCGCCGGGCCATGGCCTGGTGGTCGTCGGGAGCCACCCTGTGGCCCGTTTCGCCTTCCCGGACCAGTCCGTCGTAGAACCCGAAGTCCCAGACAACGGCCGGCAGGGCCATGGCCATCGCCTCCAGGCAGGTTCCGGGAAGCCCCTCGTAGTAGGAGGTGGAGACGTAGACCTTGGCCCGGTCGTAGAAGGACTTCATCCGATCGAAAGGAACCTTGCCGGTCAGGGTCACGTTCCCCGACAAGGTGGAGAGTTCCTCCGCGACGGCCGCGTCGTCGGTTCCGTATCCCACAACCACGATGCGGATGGAGGGCCTGAGCGCGACCAGCCGGCGGCAGACCTCGCCGATGGACCGGCTGCCCTTGCGCGTTTCGATGCGCCCGGAGAACAGCACGTCCACGTCCTTCTCCACCGATTGATCGGGACAGAATTTGACCACATCGGCGCCGTTGGGATGGATGGCCACCGGCCCCCGGTATCCGGAGGCGACCAGCTCCGCGCGCCCCTGCTCGGTGAGCGCGATGACGAGATCCGTCTTCGCCAGCGTCCGGGTCTCCATCCATCGCTTGATCGCGACGGATGCCCCCCCCCACTCGCTCGGGTAGTATTCCTTCCCGTAGAATCGCCCCGACATTCCCAGGTATGTGGTGTGCGACGTGACCACCAGGGGGATTCCGTCGGGCAGGAAGAGGCCGGGGATCAAGGGAGGCCAATGCAGATTCACGCAGGACAGGGTTCCCGCGCGATGGGCTTGCCGCAGGTAGCGCCTCACCGCGACTCCCCATCGGAACAGGCCCGTTCTGGTGTTGGGAACCGGAATATGGCGGAAAACCACCCCGGGAAACTCCACGCCCTCGCGCAGACGCTCGCCGGTGATCACCTCCACTCCCGGGTGCCCCTGGGGCAGGTTGGAAAGGAAAGACTCGATGTAGCGGGCGATTCCCCCGACACCGTAGTACTGGGGATAGACGATCGCGATCAATGGACCACCTCGATGATTTTCTGGACCTTCCCCACCAATTCGTCCCAGGAGAAGCGTCGGATGACCGCCTCGCGGGCGGCCAGCCCGATCCGTCTGGATCGGGCTGGATCCGCGAGGCATTCGGAAATCTTTGCGGCCAGCCGCACCACATCGCCCGGTGGCACCAGGAAGCCGGTCCGGTTATCCTCGATGACTTCAGGGACTCCTCCCACGCTCGAGGCGACCACGCAGCTACCGGAGGCCATCGCTTCGATGGCCACCAGGCCGAACGGCTCCTGCCACACCGAAGGGAACACGACCACATCGGCGAGCGAATACAGGTACTTGACCCGGTTGTGCGGAAGGAAGCCCATGAAAAGGATGCTGTCCTGGATGGACCTGGCCTGCTCCACCAAATTGCGGACAAATTCCGTCTTCGGTCCGTTCTCGAAAAACGACGATCCGGTCACCACCAGCTTGGCCTTGGGGCGGGTCTGCAGGAGCAGGCGAAAGGCCTCGATCAGGACGTCGACACCCTTCTGGGGGACCAATCTCCCCACGTAGAGCACCAGTTCGGTGTCGTCGGGAAGGTGACCCACGAGATCGGCCAACTCGTGCGAGGCGACCTTGCCGTAGGGACGGAAAACGGTGGAATCGGTGGCGTTGTGGACCACGACGAACCGATTCGCATGCTTTGGAAAAGCCTCGGAGGCGCGATCCATCAGGTAATGGCTGGCGAAGACGACCTGGTCGGCCTTCGAGAGCGCCAGCGAGTAGCCGAATCGGAATGCAGGGATGGAAAGATGGTCGTTGTGCATGTGCAGAACGATCCTGCGCCCGCGCTTGGGCCCCAACAGAAGAAGGATGTTGGGCTCGTTGTGGATGTACACCACCCGGGCATCCGCCACGGCCTTGGCCGCGCGCCTTCCGTAGCTCCAAACGTTTTGGATCTTGGCCAGGGCGCGCAGCGGATTGCTCCACGACAACGCCTGCTTGATCTTCCGGAAGAACCTTTCGCATGGCGTCCAGGGAATCTCCACCAACCGAGCCGGGGCGAACTCCCCCTTGCCGGAAGGCCTGGATACGACCCGAATGTCGAACAATTCGCGATCCACCCGCCGGATGAACTCCTCCACCCAGTACTCCACGGCACCACCCTGCGTAGCGGGAACCGGCAGGAGTTCCGGAACCACCACGGCCAACGACGGACGGGAACCGGATCCAGTCCTCGCCTGGGGATTCGACATCGGTCGATCGGTCCCGGATGTGGTCAAAATCCGACTCCCACCGAGCGCCGGTTAACGGACGAGGGACGTATCGTGGACGGAAGCACCAAGCTCAAACGTTCCTCTTCGACTTGGAAGACCCAACCACCCTGCTTTGGAATTCGGCGGTCAAGACGGAGATAGAATTCCGATCGCAAGGTTCCAACTTCGCCGAATGATTTTCGCCCGCGGGTCCGGCAACAGGCTCCCGGATTCGGGCGACCTACTCGCCGATGTCTCCCCTCGGGAAATACCGGCTCGACGGCAATCCGACCTCGCGATTGGCCGCAATCGGCAAGGCGGCCACCGGGAGCCCGTGAAATGGATTCCATCGAGGATGCTGGTCAATTTCAAATATTCCAGAAATAAATCTCCGTAAATTAAGATTCATCGTCGATGGCACAAGACGGAACGGGATGCAACTCCCGGATTGGAACGTCCGATAAGGCCACACCGACATCCTTCCCCACAGGATCGACGACACCGCGCTCGAAGGGGCCTTTGGGGAGATCGACCTGGTGTCTTGGATTTCCACCTGGGATACTCCAGGAAGGGAAATTCACCCGCAGATATCGCGCAACCGCGGCTCGGAACTGACCTCCGGAGTGGATCCGACTACATTCCGATGCGACCATGACCGATCAGACCAACCAACTCGAGGCTGTCGCGATGTCCGGCGGAGTGGACAGCTCGGTAGCCGCTTTGCTGCGCGTGCGGGACGGAGCCAGGATCGTGGGACTGACGATGAAACTCTGGGATTCCGAATGCGACGGGCCATCGGCCGATCGAGCCTGCTGCACCGCCGACCACGCGTCGGACGCCCGACGCGTCTGCCAGAAATTGTCTTCCCCCCACTATACCTTGGATCTGCGTCAGGATTTCCGTCGCGACGTCGTCGACGTGTTCGTGTCTGAATACCTTTCGGGCAGGACCCCCAATCCGTGCGTGCGCTGCAACACCTACCTGAAATGGGACGCCCTGTGGAACAGGGCTCGCGAACTGGGCTGTTCCAGCCTGGTCACCGGGCACTACGCACGCATCCAGGATACCCCGGACGGCCCCGGACTCTTCCGCGCCGCCGATCTTGCGAAGGATCAGTCGTATTTCCTCTGGGGCATCCCCAGGCCGTTGCTTGCTCGAACAAGGTTCCCTCTGTCCGACCTCGCCAAGCCGGAAATCCGACGGCTCGCCGAAGAAGCCGGGCTGCCCACGGCCGCCAAGCGCGAGAGCCAGGACATCTGTTTCGTGCCGGGTGGAGACTACCGGACCCTTGTACGCGCATCGCGTCCCCACGACCCGCTCCTTTCGCCAGGCCCCATCCTTGGCCCTGGAGGCAGGCAGCTGGGGAATCACGAAGGTCTGGCCGGATACACCATCGGCCAGCGCCGAGGCGTGAAAGCGGCATGGACCGAGCCTCTCTACGTGACAGAAATCGACGTCGCGGCGAACATCCTTCGACTGGGGACCCGCGAGGAACTCCTTGTGGATCGTTTGGAAGTGGGCGAAATCAACCTGCTCTCCCGCATCCCGGTGGAGGAACCGGTCGGCATCCAGGTTCGATACCGCTCCGAACCAACTCCGGGCCGCGTGGCCGTGACAGGTGGAGAAATGTCGATTTCGCTGCCAACCCCGATCCTTGCTCCCGCAGCGGGGCAAAGCATCGTGCTGTACGACGGACCACGACTGATCGGCGGCGGGGTGCTCAAGAACGCATTCCGAACCAATCGACGCATGGAGGCTCCGTGATCAAGTCCATCTTGAAGTCCCTGTTGCTGAGCTTCGACATCCTGAGGCTGTGGCCCCATTTCCTGGTCTTCCTTTGGAAAGGCCGCTCCACCCATCTCGTGGCCGACCTCCATCGTTGGAAATCCATCATTTTCGACCCCGGAGCCGTTCCGGGAGACCATATGGCGTTCCTACGACTGATGTCCACCGTCAAGGAATTCCGCAACCTTTTCTATTACCGAACCGGACTTCCAGGCAAGGTCCTTTCACCGTTGTGCCCACCACTGGAGAGTTTGCACATCGTCACACCCAAGATTGGGCCCGGGCTGTTCATCCAACACGGTTTTGCCACGATCATCGCCGCCAGGGAGATCGGTGCGAATTGCTGGATCAACCAGCAGGTCACGATCGGCTATTCCGATGCCACCAGCTGCCCCACCCTCGGTGACCAAGTGACCATCGCTGCCGGCGCGAAAGTGATCGGAAACGTGACGGTGGGCGATCGCTCCGTGGTTGGAGCCAACGCCGTGGTGGTGAAGGACATCCCGCCAGATGTGACGGTGGTCGGTGGGGCGACCCGGATCGTCCGACGAAATGGCCAAAGAGTCGAGGAGCGCCTCTGATCAATCCTTCGGGGTGACACTCCAGATCGAACGAAAGATGTCCCGGCCTTCCTGGATGTACTTGGTCTCGAAGCTGGTCCGGATGCCCTCCGTGGGAGGCGCGTTCGGCTCCAACAAGGTGAATCCTTCCGTTTTGCCCAACAGCTCCAGCGCATCCTGGTTGTACTCGGCATGATCCGTTCCCCAATGGAACACGCAACCCTCCAGCGCCAATCGCCGCATTTGCGTGAGGAGCCCACTCTGGAGAACGCGTCGCTCGCGGTGCTTGGGCCACGGATCGGGGAAATAGATGTGAAACGCCTTGCAGCAAGACGACGGCATGCGGTCGCGCAGCAGGAAATGGGCATCCGCCCAGATGATGTGGGCATGGTGGGGCACCTTCACCTTGGCAAGCCTCTGGGCAGCGTACCACGCCACCGGACGCGTCCACTCCACGCCCAGCAGAGGGCGATCCGGATGCAAGGCGGCGTATTCGGAGAGGAATCGTCCTTTGCCGGTGCAGATTTCGATTTCCAAGGGCTCCGAGCTCCCGAACAAGGCGGGAAGGTCCAACGGCTGAAATGGCGGTGGGGACGACTCGGCCAGTCGCGGCACGTAGTTGTCATCCAACGTCACCGCGTAATGCCAGAGGGCATCGTGATCGGGATCGTTGCGGAACTCGCGCAAGAGCTCGTAGTGAGGCAGGCCTGGCGGCAAGGTGGTCGCCTCACGAGGACGGGCTTTTTTGATTCTGGGGCCAACGTGCGGCATGCGAATGCCGTGATCGGATCGACTGGACATGGAGAGGCAAAAGTAATGCCGAGGAAAATAAAGAAGTGAAAAGTTGACAACTCCAAGGACTATGGATACCTTTCTTTATCTACGACGCGGGGTGGAGCAGTCCGGTAGCTCGTTGGGCTCATAACCCAAAGGTCATAGGTTCAAATCCTGTCCCCGCAACTGACCTGAAGGGCCTTCTCGAAAGAGAAGGCCCTTCCTGTTTCTTGCCACCACGTAGGGACGCAAAATTTTGCGTCCCTACGGTTGGCGGCTCATAACCCAAAAGGTCATAGGTGGGGTTGGCGGCGGGTTCGGGAGGGATGCAGCCCGCCCGATGGGGGCTCGGATTGCGCGAGGCGAGGATGGGGAGGCGCACCTGAATGGTGCGGCGACCTTCCGAGGCGAGTGCAGGACGAGTGCACAGCGGAAGGGATGCGCCCGATCCGGACCCGACGACGACCCAATCCTGACTCCCGCAACTGACCTGAAGGGCCGTCCTCGAAAGAGAAGGCCCGCTCCTGTTTCTTGGATTTCCGACCATTCGCTTTGGATGCTCGCACTGAAGTGCTCGCAAAGATCCGCCACCTGCGGTGGCAGGGCTTCACAAAGCAAATTCCTGGCTATAAAGCTCGCCGGAGGCGGGAACTCTGCGAGGGATTCATCCCGAGCGATCGCTTTTTGCGTCCCGACATCAACCGAACCTGGGTGCGACCGCCAGGCAAAAAAGAACTGCTCATTTGTGTACTATTTACGTATATTCTCTCCGTGCCCCGCCCACACGACGCTTTTTTCAAATCCATCTTCTCCGATGTTGGCCATGCCAGGGATCTCCTTCGTGGCATCCTTCCGCCGGCTGTCCGGGAATCAATCGACCTGGACCACTTGGAGCTAGAGCCCAACAGCTTCGTTTCAGATGCGCTGGATGAGTCCTTCTCCGATTTGCTCTTCACTTGCCCCCTCCAAGGCAACCAGGCCATCGTGGCCATCCTTCTTGAGCACAAGACTTGGCAGTCCAAGCACGTCCACCTCCAAATCCTGCGCTATATGGTCAGCATTTGGGAAGCGGATCAGGCAGAAAATCGAGCAGTGCGACCGGTGATCCCCATCCTCGTTCACCAGGGGCCTTCCCCATGGAACCTCCCGCCTTTCCACGCAAACTTCCCGACCCTACCGGATTCTCTTCGGCTGTTCATTCCAGACATTCGGCTTGTTTTTGAGGATCTCGCTGCCGTCGAGGATCAATCGATCGGCGCTGACTTCAGGGATCCTGTCGTGCGATTCACCTTGGCCCTCATGAAACACATCTATTCCGCCGAGGGAACCTTGGCTGTTGCAAGCCAGTTGACTCCGGACTTGGGTTCCGGGCTGAATGACAACCAGTCCATGCGCACTTTGCGAATTCTGCTGGAGTATATTCTGAACGACGGTGTTCCCGAAGTCCGCGACCACCTCTTCCAATCGCTTCACCCCAACTTGAAAGGGCAGGCCATGACATTAGGAGACCTCCTCCGACAGGAGGGAAAGGCTGAAGGTAAAGCTGAAGGCAAGGCTGAAGGCTTGAATGAAGGCAAACTCTCCCAAGCAATCGCCGATGCACTCAAGATGCGCGAGCACGGAATCTCATGGGAAATCGTCACGGATGTGACAGGGTTGCATCCAGAAGATCTTTTGGATACACCGAAGGTTTGAAGTTCGGTCGGCATTGCGTGCGTCTGCTCCAATGCTGACATTTTTTGCCATCCGATTTTCCTGTTCCTTCCCGAAGTCCGCGACCACTTTTTCCATTCGCTTCACCCCAATCTGAAAGGGAAGGCCATGACATTAGGAGACCTCCTCCGACAGGAGGGAAGAGTTGAGGGTTTGGTTGAAGGTTTGGCAGAAGGTATGACTGAAGGCATGGCTGAAGGCCGATACGAGGCCAAGCTCAAGCACGCCAGCAAGATGCGCGAGCATGGGATCTCGTGGGAGATCGTCACGGATGTGACTGGCCTGCGGCCGGAAGATCTCGAGGGCGCTCAACCGTAGGGACGCATAATTTTGCGTCCCTACGGTTGATGGCGGCCCTACGGCAAATGCCCCCAGAATACGGTCGCCCCCACCACGCACGCGCAAATGGCCGCCAACAGCACGGCCCCCGCCGCCACGTCCTTGGCCTGACCGATCACAGGGTTGTGCTCGCGTGTCACCGCATCGCAGACCAGCTCCACGGCCGTGTTCATGGCCTCCGCGCTGATGACCAGCCCGCAGGAGAGAGTGATCGCCAACCACTCCAGGCGGGAGAGGCCCGCCAAGGCACCCAATGTGCTCACGGCGATCACGGCCGCCAGGTGGATGCGAAAGTTCCGCTGGCGCATGGCGATGGCCACCCCGCGAAAAGCCCAGCGAAAGCTCAGAAGGAAGGCGCGCACGAGTCCACCACCGTCCAGAGGGATTCCAGTCTTTCCTGACCTGCCCAATCCTCCACTCGCACAACGCTCCTTGGAAGCGCCTCCAAAAATTTGGCGATTTCCACGATCCGATTCCGGCCGGGAGCCAAATCTTCCGGTGAAAACCCCTGCTGGAACACCAGATCGATCTGCTTCTCCCAAAGCTGGGCTAGACGATCGATCCCCTCCAACGGGAGCATGGAGAGCACAGTGGACCCCAATCCGGCCGAATGGACCGCTTGCTGAAGGAGCTGGGGTTGGCCATCCACCAATACCACGAGGTCAGGTTCACCTTGCAAGGCTTCCAGCATGTCCGGCAGCTGCTGACCTGCCTGCTGGAACCCGAAAACTCCCGCGCGATCCAAGGTGCCGTTCGGATCCACCAGCACTCGCCGGCCCGGCCCGTCCAACGCCGCCCCCACCAGAAGAGCCTGGACCCCACTGCCGATCACCAACACCCGATCCCGTCGCGAAACCGTCCGGCGCACGCGCATGGCTCTCGCCATCGGAACCACCAAGGAAAACAGTTCTGGAGCAACGGTGGATGGAACGGAAAGAACTCCGCGCCGCACCGCCCAGGGGTGAAGCACGCGCACATCGGACATCCACCCCGGAAAGGCCGTGGATCGGCGGCTGTCTCGGCAACGGGCGCTGCAACCTGCCAGGCAGGCAGGGCAAATTCCACAGGGAGGAGTCGGATTCAGCCACACGCGTTGCCCCGGTACGAACTTGGACTTCTCCTGGACGGAAACGACCTCCCAGACCGCCCCGGCGGCCAGGTCGATTGGTGATCCTTCGCGCAACGCACCAGCACACAACAGCCGCAACACCATGCCCTCATCGGACACCTCAGGCAGGGCAACCCTTTCCAGACGGCACTCCCCTGGTGTTTCCCCCCAGGAAACCGCGTGGTCGACAGGGTCCCCTAGGGTGATCCAGGCGTTTTCGGAACGATCCATGCCTGTGAATGTATCCACATTGCGCCAAAGAAGAGAACTGTGTACACTCCCTTAAATACATGAAGATCTGTTTTTCTTCTGAAAACCAGAAACCGAACCCACGAAGGGGAGTTCAGGACCTACATTTCCAGAACTCTTCGTCGGCCCATCTCCCGAAGAGCGCAAACCCACCAGGAGCTGCTATGTCCACCGCACCCAACCACACCGCTTCCCGTCAGGGGCTTGGCATCGACATCGGTTCTGCCAGTGTCAAAGTTTGCCAGATCGAAGACGGAAACGTGGCCTGGTCGGAAGTCCGACCTCACGACGGCGACCTTCCCGGAACCCTCCGACGGATTCTGGAAGACAAGGGCGTCACGCCCGGCATCCCGGCGCTGGTGACCGGCCAGGAAGGGCGCCGGCAGTTCAACGTGTCCGACCGCATCGCTCCGGCCGCCGTGGAGCGCGCCGTCCAAAAACTGGGCGAGCAGGCCGATGCCGTGGTCAGCGTGGGTGGCGAAGACCTCGTGGTCTACACCCTGGACAAAAACCTTCGCATCCTCAACACCTTCGCGGGCAACAAGTGCGCCTCGGGCACCGGCGAGTTCTTTGGGCAGCAGCTCAAGCGCATGGGTCTGAAGGTGGATGCCGTGTTCGAGCCCGAAGTGGCCAACTCGCAGGTCTGCAAGCTTTCCAGCCGCTGCTCTGTGTTCATGAAGAGCGACTGCACCCACAAGCTCAACAAGGGCGAAGCCGACAAGCACGACATCGTGTTGTCCCTGTCCAACGTGATGAGCCGCAAGGTGGTGGACTTCCTCTCCCGCGCCCGCATCAAGAAGGGTCGCGTGATCCTGGCCGGTGGCGCCACCAAGAATCCCCATCTGGTCAAGTTCCTGCGCGACGAACTCCCCCACGTGGAGTTCATCGTGCCCGAACAGGCCCCCTGGTTCGAAGCCTGGGGCATGGCGGATCTGGCCCTCACCGAAGGCACCCCCCTTCCCACTATTGATGACCTCATGGGCGACGCGGCGGTGAGCTACCCGCGCGCTCCTTCCCTGAAGCTGGCCGCGGACAAGGTCACCTTCGCCCCTTCGCAGCGCTCCCCCATCAAGCCCGGACGCAAGTTCGTGCTTGGTATCGATGGCGGCTCCACCACCACCAAGGTGGTGCTCTTGGACATGGAAACCAAGGAAATCGTGGCTAGCCACTACGGCCGCACCTTGGGCGACCCTATCACGGCTCTGCGCAAGTGCATGGAATCCGTGCGCGAGCAGATCAAGCCCGTGCTCGGGCCGGATGCAGATATTGACATCCGTTTGGTGTCCACCACCGGAAGCTCGCGCGAACTGCTGGGCGTGTTCTGCGAGACCGGCGGCGTCTTCAACGAGATCATCGCGCACACCGTGGGCGTTACCTACTTCGATCCGGACATCGACACCATCTTCGAGATCGGTGGCCAGGACGCCAAGTACGTGCACCTGCGCAACCGCGTTCCGGTGGACTACGCCATGAACGAGGCCTGCAGCGCGGGCACTGGATCCTTCCTGGAAGAATCCGCCTCCGGCGACCTGGACATCCACAGCCCGGAACTGATCGGACCGGCGGCGCTTGCCGCCACCGCACCGCTTCGCTTTGGCGAACACTGCTCGGCGTTCATCAACTCCGACATCCGCAAGGCCATCCAACAGGGCGCCACCCGCGACGACATCGTGGCGGGACTGGTGCTCTCGATCGTGTCCAACTACTTGAACCGCGTGGTCGGAAATCGTCGCGTAGGCAAGCGAATTGTCCTGCAAGGCGGCGTGGCGAAAAACCCCGCCGTCCCGATGGCCTTCGCGTCCTTGCTGGGCAAAAACATCATCGTGCCGCCGGATCCGGAACTCATGGGATGTTTCGGTGTGGCGCTTCTGGCCCTGGAAAAATTCAAGGTCGGCGAGCTGGACGAAGGCAACTGGAGCATCGCGGACATCCTCGCCCGTGAAGTCAGCCACGGCAAGAACTACCGCTGCAAGGCTTGCGACAATTTGTGTCCCATCCAGATCCTGGACGTGGGCGGCAGCAAGTACCATTTCGGTGGGCGCTGCAACAAGTACGCGAACACCCGCAAGAAGGCCATCGGCGGCGAGCCGTCGGTCGACTGGGTGGAAAAGCGCCACGAACTCTACTTCGAGCAGTTCGCCGCCGACGTGACCACCGTGCCGGAATCGGCCACCGTGGTGGCCGTGCCGGAAAGCTTCAGCATCCATTCGCTGTGGCCCCTGTACTCGCACTTCTTCACCCAGCTGGGCATCAAGCCCCGCCTGGTGTCCAAGATCGACGAGGGCGGCGTCGCCAAGTGCGAGTCCAGCTACTGCTACCCGGCGGAAATTGTCCACGGCGTGACGGAAACCGCGCGCAAGTCGGACGTCAACTGGTACTTCCTGCCGCAGTTCAAGTCGATGCCCTCCTACCAGGCCGACGCCCACGCGTGCCTGTGCCCCATCATGCAGGGCGTGCCGTACTACCTGCGCACGGCGCTGAACCTGGACGACAACAAGATCCTGCGCCCGGTGATCGACTTCACCAACGGATTCGAATCCGGACGCGGCCCCATGCTGGACATGGCCGTGCAACTGGGATTCACCAAGGCCCAGGGCGAGGCCGCCTGGAAGGTGGCCATCGAGCGCCAGCGCGCCTGCTACGCCGAAGGCCGTCGCATCGGGCAAGAGGTGGTGGAAGCCGCCAAGACCGCCAAGCGGCCCGTGATCGTGCTGTGCGGACGTCCGTACAACGCGCTGACCGCGCAGGCGAACATGGGCATCCCCCGCAAGTTCGCGACCCGCGGCTACACCGTGATCCCCTTCGACTTCATGCCGATCGCCGAAGAACACATCACGGACAACATGTACTGGTACTACGGCCAGCAGAACCTGAAGGCCGCCGTGCAGGTGAAGGAAAACCCGAACCTGTTCTTGTGCTTTGTCTCCAACTTCTCGTGCGCGCCGGACAGCTTCATCCTGCACTACCTGCGCTGGATCCACAACACCAAGCCGTTCTTGATCCTGGAACTGGACAGCCACACGGCCGACGCCGGCGTGGACACCCGCATCGAGGCCTTCCTGGACATCGTGGAAGGGTATCGGCGCGCCAACATGACAGAAGATGTCATGCTCTCGCCGCGCGATTGGGACATCCAGCTGGAAGGCAAGAAGACCTGCCTGCGCAACACCCAGTCCAACGAAGTGATCGACCTCACCGACAAGCGCGTGAAGCTCCTGTGGCCCTCCATGGGCCAAACCGGCACACGCCTGCTCGCGGCGCTTTCGCGCGGCCACGGAATCGATTCCCAGCCCTTGCCGGAACCCGACTTCCACACCGCCTCGCGAGCCCGCGCGGTGGCCTCCGGCAAGGAATGCATTCCTTCCTTGCTGGTGCTGGGATCCTTCCTGGATTGGTTCGCCAATAACGAGATCGACCCAAATCGTGTGTACGTGCTGTTCATGCCGCTGACCACCGGCCCGTGCCGCACCGGCCAGTACGCGATCTTCTACGAGAACCTGTTCCGCGAACTGGGCTACCGCAACGTGATCTGCCTCTCGCTGAACTCCGACAACTCCTACACCGAACTGGGCCAGAGCTGGAGCACCAGCGCCTGGGTGTGCGTGTTGTTCTCGGATTATTTCCGCGACATCCGCAACACGCTCCAGGCCTTGGCCATCGATTGGCCCGCCGCCAAAAAGGTGATGGACAAGATCGAGTCCGAGATGGTGGACTGCGCCGAAAAGGGCGTCAAACACATGTGGAACGCGCTGCCTGAATGGACCGCTCGCATGGGTGCCATCCGCCTCAAGAAGACCCTCACCGAATCCCGCAAGGTGCTGGTGGTGGGCGAAATCTTCGTGCGTCGCGACGAGTACTCGGTGGGACCTCTCACCAACCTGCTCACCGATCGCGGAATCGTTCCCAAGATCACCGGCCTCTCCGAATGGATCCACTACCTGGACTGGGACCAGGTTCGCCGGTACAAGAAGCAGATGATGGCCCTGCCGCTTCTGAAGCGACCGTTCTCCTGGCAAGCCAGGAAGCTGGCGATGCTCAAGATCGAAATCATGTGGAAGCACCACCAGGAAGTGAAGCTGCTCAAGGAGCTTTCCAAGTGCGGCTTGGTGGCGGAAGCCCCCCACGACATGGAAGTGATCATGAAGCGTTCGCTGGACTTTGGTGATCCAGAACTGGAATCGGAAGCCTCGCTCTCGCCTGCCGTTTCCGCTTTGGCCATGGAAAGCGGATGGGACGGCATCGCGATCATCTCTCCGTTCGCCTGCTTGCCGGGACGCCTGATCGAGGCCACCTACGGACCCTGGGCACGCAATCGCGGTCTACCGGTGATCGCCATCGAAAACGACGGCAACGCGTACCCTCCCAACGTGACCAGCCGCATCGAGATCTTCGCCCACAACGTCGCTCGCGGTCTGCGCGGCGAGGTGAGCCCGGAAGCATTGCGACTGATGACCTGCGAAGTGGACGAATCCCCCGTGAGCGAATGCGCCAAGGAGACCGTCGGCGTCTGACACGATCCTGGTGACAGAAATTGGAAGGCCCGTCGGATCGGATCCGGCGGGCCTTTTCGTTGGGATACTTCGAGGAGGAATCCTCCCTGAGGTCCGGATCCGGGCCGACTCGATTCAGGGAGCCCCGGATGACCTGCGCAGTCTGGGCAGCTTCGCAGGGATGGAATCCCGAGGCAAGACGTAGAGGACCTCGTTCAATTCCCGGATGCGAAACGGGATGATTTCCAATTGGAGTTCCCTCGCCTTGCGTTCCCGCGCCTCGAGCGAATCCACAATCCCCTCCATGCCACCTCTGCCCTCCCTTGACACCACACCCTCCGGGGCAGGGCCGTTCACTGCCTCCAGGAAAGCACCGGGATCCCCGGCCATCCGGTTTCGCTGCGACTCGCGGATCCAACCCATGTCATCCCCCAGGGAGCCACTGTCCCAGCGCACTTCGAAGTGCATTCCCAAGGAATCGAAGCGCCACACCAGGGAATCTCTGGCGGTGCGAAGCGAGTCCAGGTGGGGAAACCAATCCAAGGGAACCTCCCTCGGGAGCACCGTGATTTTCCCGGAGTCGCTGGCGATCCAGAGTTTCTTCAGTCCGGGGCAATCCACAGAATCCAGGCAGCGCGCCAAGGCTCGACCGAATCGTGACGGATCCACCGGATCGAACATCACGATTTCCGTTTTCGCCAGATGAAAACCACCATGTGGAATTTCCAAGCGGGTCAGCGAATCCAGGATCGCGCCGCGTCCGGACGTGTCCGTCGGATTCGTCCAGGTTTCCAGCACAGCGCGGATCTTCTGGCGCGAGAGAAAGATCAGGGAATCGGAGAGCGAGCGGTGCCAACGCCACAACTCCAGACGTTTTCCGTCCTGCAGTTTCCAGATCCATCGCGAGCGAGGGTGGGGCTTGAACAGTTCGTCGTCGAAGGCCGTGTCCTGCGCGAACGCGAATTCCTTACCAAGTCGTTTCCGCAGGGAATCGAGGTCGTGACGCACGATGGTGTCCAGACGGGCCTCCCGCAATTGCGTGGAATCGTACCAGGAACGACGCGAGCGCCGAAGCCGGGGAACCCCTTCGACGGAAACGACCATTTCCTGTCGCTTGCCTTCCTGGAATTCCACTCGGTCGATCGGGGCGATCCTTCCCGGCAAGCGGGACAGCACATGGTATAGGGGCGGGACTTCCCAAGACCGGTTCACCCGGTCATCGGCCGCGGTCGGGCTGGCAGCGAGGCGATCCAACCGGAAGACCGTGGTGGTCTCGGGTTCCAACTCCGGGTTGCGGACGTTACCCCAGCGGGCCACCAGACGTCTCGCCAGCTCCTGGAGGGTGGGATCGCCTTCGCCACCCTCTTCGGCGAGCAACGAGGCGATGGCCTCGCCGAAACCCTGCACCGATATCTCGCGATTCGATTCCGGGGACAGAAGGTGCTGCCCTTCGATCCTGGCCACTGCCCAGGTCCAGAGACGGCCCTCGGTCCCCGCCAGGAACCGGACCGCGGCGGTACGCGGGAGCGCCTGGGTCGGCCCCTCCCCCGTGACAAGTCGGAGATTCGGCACCCACCAATGGCTGTCCCAGAATCCGTCGAGGAACTCGCCGCGGAGCACGACGCTGTCGCGAGCGAGCCTGTCCCGCGGACCCAGAGGACAATTTCCGACCTCAACGCACCGCCCCAAGGCGCGAAGGAGGGTGTCCGGGTCGGCACCATTCCAGGATCGGACCACCAGGATCCCTCCCCGCATCCTTCCGTCGTGCGCAGTGCGACGGGAGAGCACTCCGCGAAGCCAGGGGCGGTCTTTCGCGCGCAATGCGGAATCGATGACCTGCTTGGCGCCCGGCCATGCCTGCGCCAGGCTCCCGAAGGGAAGCGAGGCCACGATCTCGGCCTTGAGCGTGTTGGATCGCCACCGGATCGTCCGGATGGACACCAAGGCTCCGTCATCGGCCAGAATGGTGTCGGGGACTTCCGTTCGAAGCTCCCGGGAATGGAGGGAATCGAAGAGTTTTCGGAGTGTCTGGACCCTGCCGTCCAGTTCCTTGCGCGAGCCGAACACTTCTTCCTGCCGACTCCAAACCTCGCGCCCTTCCAACCAAAGGGATTTTCGGAGCCGCTCCGGCTGGTCGCGCCATTCGATCGCCCGGGAAAGCCTGGGATCTGCCGGCAGGGTTTCGGCGGGAAGGCACTTCCCGGCCAACACGACGAGAAAAAAGGAAAATGCTTGGAAGATTCGGGAGGCGGGCATCGTGCGCATAGGATTGGCATGAAAATCTAGTCCCACCCTGGTCGGGAATCAGGATGCTCGGAAACCTCATAACTGAACCGCTACAGATTACCTTTCCCACCAAACTCTACCGACCTTCGGAAAGGCGCGCTCCATGGAAGTACTGGTCATCGGCGGAACAGGATTGATCTCCACCGCCATCGTGCAGCAGTTGTTGGACCGGGGTGATCGCGTCACGATCTTCAATCGCGGCGAAACCAAGGTTCGCTTCCAGGGAGAAGTGGAAAAGCTTTCCGGAAACCGATGGGAACCGGGATCGCTGGAGAAAGCCGTGCTCGGGCGCACGTGGGATGCCGTGATCGACATGGCCGCCTTCGCGCCGCAAAACGGTGCCCAGTTGGTGGACACCTTCTGGGGCAAGGCGGGGCAGGTCGTGCTGTGCTCCACCACCTGCGTATACGGCGGCCCCAGTGCGACCATGCCCATCGCGGAATCCGTGCCGCGAAGGCCATTCGGGATGTACGGGGTCAACAAGGCCGCCATCGAGCGGATCCTCCTGGGAGCCTCGGGGCGCGAGGGAACCCACGCGACCATCATCCGCCCCAGCTACACCACGGGCGAAGGCGCCACCGCTGCCGGATTGCTCTTCGACGACTCCCTGGTCTCCCGCATGCGCCAAGGCCTTCCGGTGATCGTGATGGACGACGGAACCTGTCCCTGGGCGATCGCGCACGTCTCGGATGTCGCCCGCGGATTCGTGGCCTCCTTGGGGAATCCCAAGGCCTTCGCCAACGACTACCACTTGACCAGCCATGAACACACCGACTGGAACGGCGTCTACGGCGCACTCGCCCAGGCGGCCGAGGGAAGGTCGGAAATCGTCCATATCCCCTCCACGTGGCTTCGCCAGGTGGCCCCGCGCCGGTCCCTGGGCATGTGGTTCATCTACCGTTTTCCCAGCGTCTACGACAACGCCAAGGCCGAACGGGACCTGGGATTTTCCACCACCGTTCCACTGGTGGAAACCTTCCGTCGGCAGATCCGGTGGATGGAAGAAAACAGGAAGCTCAAGTCCGTGACCGACGAACTCTGCCAGGACGTGCTTCTGGATGGCTGGAGAAGCCAATCCCAATGGCTGGGCAACGATCCACGCTGGGTGGACTGGAATCCCTGGGGCAACAACACGGAAAATTGATCCGATAGCGGCGTCTCAGGGCGCCTGTGCGACCTTCTTGCCGGCCGCCACGCTGTCGCGACCATCGAGGATGGCCACCAACGGCGTGATTGCCGCCTGGAAAACCACTTTCAGGGAATCCGGCAACGGAGGCGAGGGCGGGCTGGAGATCCTCAATGGATCGATGGGCCGGATTCCGTCCCAGACCCGGAAATCCAGATGCGGACCGGTGGAAAG
This sequence comes from Fibrobacterota bacterium, assembly GCA_016699655.1. GTDB lineage: Bacteria > Fibrobacterota > Fibrobacteria > UBA5070 > UBA5070 > UBA5070. Next base: position 3,870,705 of record CP064986.1, on the reverse strand, counting down.
CCCTGTGGATCCCACATACCCGATCAGATCTCCTTGACGAACTCGCGAACCCTGCCGCAAGCCCGAGGCGAAGGCCTTGAGGTGCATGTAACCGGTGATGTACCCGTTGCCATGGCGGATCTTCAGGCTGTTGCCTCCCCCCCCCAACCAACCTTTGAGGATCACGGTCCCGTCGCCGAGCGCCACCACGGGTGTTCCGGAGGGGGCCGCGTAGTCGACGCCGAAATGAGGCCTGACGATGCGCAACACCGGATGCATCCGGGATCCCGTGAATCGCGAACTGATGCGCGAATACTGCAAAGGCGCCTTCAGGAACGCCCGGCGGTTGGGTCTTCCCCATTCGTCGTAGTATCCGTCGATCTCTCCGCGTCGGAACAGGAAATCGCGCGACACGGAATCCCCCTGTCGGAAGGAAACCGCGTGGATGTCACCTTCGCCCGCAACCCTTCCGTCCACGCGAAGCTCGTCGTACACCAGACAAATTTCGTCACCGACCTGCAGGGCGAAGAAATCCACCTGCCAGGCCAGGATGTCGGAAACCCTTCCGATCAGCGACGCGGACATTCCTTTGGCGGCCATCACGTTCCAAAGCGAGGATTCGATGGTGCCGCGCACTTCCCGGCGCACGGTGTCAATCGGACGCCGGATGTCGAGAACCTTGGGGACCGAATCGATGTCGAAACGGATCCAATGGAACGGATCCGGCCGCACCACCAGGTGGCGAAGTCCTCCAGAAGCGGAATCCAGGAAAAAAGCGACGGAATCGCCATCCCGCAGCTTCTTGTGATCCCAGATCCCCACCGAGGCCTGGGCCGCTTGGTGGATTTGCGGAGCACGCAATCCGCGGGAGGCGAGAATCCTCCCCAGGGACGATCCCGGCTCCACCGTTGCCTCGACCACCTTGAGGCCGGGCAAGGTCACGCCGTATTTTGTAGGGACGGGAACCTTGGCAGGTTCGGCCGGGACGGCGGGGGGCTGTTCTTCCTTGCACGAGAAAAACAGGACCCCTGCGCACAGGGCGATCAGCGACATTCGGTAGGAAATCATCACCGAAACAAAATTACGGCCACCGTGCCGAATCTGCATCCGAGAATCGTTACGTCACCACCAAAATTCCGATTCCATCAATCCGCAACACACTGCACGAATCAGGTGCGAGAATGCCGGATCCGACCCTAAATTGTGAATGCCGCATTGGAGAGGAGGACGTGAGTTCACATGTCGATCTCCTCCGCAGGAGGTCCGGCCCATCGACAAGTCCAGCCGCATCGCTCACCAGATCCTCTCGGAAATCCAATCGGGCTTCCTGCCGCCCGGGTGCGTCGTCGGGATCGGCGAGGAGGCCGCCGCCAAGCGCAACGCAAGCGCCCCCACCCTACGCAAGGTGATCCGCAGACTCATCGACCAGGGCCATTTGGAAGCGCTCCCCCGTGGCGGTCGCGTTCCGTCGCCCAAGCGCCTGGTCGGCAACCGAATCGCGCTGATTCGCCGTTGCGACACCCGAGGCAAGGTCGCGCTCGAAGCGGAACGTCCCTTCCGGTTGCGCCGGGAGCTGGAGCTCCAGGCGCTGCGACAAGACCTGTCCCTGGAGGTTTTTGGATACGCCGGCGAAGACCGATTCTTCGCCGCGGACGGAAGAGTCAGGGATTGGAAGTCCATTTCCGAAAACAGGCTCGGGATGGTCCTGTCTCTTTGGGACATCCGCGAAGAGGCATGGCTCCTCGAGACCGCCGCCAAATCCGACCTTTCCACCGCAATCTGGGATGAACGTCCACAAGGCGGTCCCTTGCTTTCTTCCGCGAACCTGCGGTATTTCGAAACCTCCTACTCGTCGGATGCCGGGCGGCGACTGGCCAAGCACGCTATCGGTTCGGGCAGAACCCGCATCGCTTGGATCTCACCGTACCAAGGCGCCGATTGGTCCAGCGCCAGGCTCCAGGGAATCCGGGATGGCGTGAAGGGAAGGGGCGAGTTGGTCTGTCAGGCGGTAGAATCCCAACTTCCACTGCACAGGGAACAGGAGGTGGAATCGTCCGACTTCTGGTTCGACGCCAACCGCATGCGATCGCATCTGGGCGCCGCTCTGGAGCCCGGCATCGACGACATCGTCCGCCGCCTGGGAATCCTCCTGGCCCGCCGCACCTTGTGCCAGCGACTTTCGGGACTGTTCGAGGAGGCGTTGCGATCGGGAGCGGATGCCTGGATCCTGGCCACCGACGAGATCGCCCACCTCGCCTGGGATTGGCTCCTGCGCAAAGGAAAGGACGTTCCCCGCGACATCGCCTTGGCAGGATTCGACGACACATCTCATTCCCTGGAACGCGGGCTCACGTCTGTCCACTTCGACGAGGAACGACTCGCCTCGGCTTGCCTTCGCCACATCACCGGACCGCGCGAAGGAGCCAGGGGTGCGGTCATCCAGATCCCGCCGCTTCTGATGGTCCGCCGCTCGATGGGCTGAAATCCAGCCACGCTCACTTGACGCGGAAGGCGCTCACCCATTCCTTGTGCCGTACGCGGACTTTTCCCTGCCGGGAGATCGTGTACGTGCTCCTGCGCTTCATGCGCTGTGGATGGCCCATCGGGGCGTATTCGACGTACCACCTGCTCAGCTTGACATAGGTCCGCGCATCCACGAAGCGGCCGGAAGAGTGATCGTCCGCATCCGACATGCAGGATTCCGAAAGGGTGAACTTGTCGAGCAATCGTCCATCGGAAGAGAGGATGACGTGCCAGATTTCGACACATCCATCCACATTGAGAATCGAAAATTCTTGGCGATTCTTGACAGAGGCTCGATACGACAACGGGAAAATTCCCCGCCCATTCGAACCCGCGGGGACGTGCCAGTAGCCACTATCGCTGTCGTGCGGCCAAATGGCCTTCAGCACCCTCCGGTCGGACAGTCTCGGTGTGGCCTCCTCGATGCCAAAACCGCTGTCCACATCGAACCATTGTTGCTCGGTCAGCGGAAACACCACCGGGATGGAATCTCCACCCATCACGAGGATGCGGGCTGTCCCCTCTGCCTTGATCGGCGCCATGCACAGCAAGCAGATGAGCCATGCCCCTGACATCCCCCGCCAAAGACAGGAAAAAGTTCGATCCATGAGACAAAAAATGCACTGGAACCTGCAACATCCAATCGGTATATTATTCTCGCCGCTGCTAAATCCCTGGCAGTAGGCGAACCAACCCCAAAGCAGAAACCCGATCCATGAAAATTCTCCGATCCCGTGCCATGATTCTGGCAACCCTTGGAATCCTCGCCGGTTGCGAGCCGAACCTGCAGGAGCCTGTATCCTCCAGCGATGCAACTCCGCCAGCCCCGGCGGAACGCTCCTCATATGTATATGTGGCAACAGCTGTCTCTAGCGTTCGGGACGTTGAAGGACAGAAACTGACGCTCAATTTCGCTGGACCCACGAGCTCGACCCTGAAGGGCTTTAAGGTTCGTGCGTTTGATAGTCTCACAATCATCGGGCTTGGAACCGTCGCACCGACCGAAAGATCGGTCACGATATCCCTCCCTGACAAAATGAGGTCCAACTACCGCAATTTTGGCGGCATGAACATGGAAGTCACGCCATACGGTTTCAGCGCCAGCGACCTTGTAGGCTCCGCGACCTTCTCCAATCCGATCGATCGACCGTACTTCCTGGCCACGGGCGATGGTTTGTTCCCGAACGAATGCATGGTCTCGCCCAACGGCGCCTATCGGCTCTGCATGCGACCCGACGGGAATCTGGTGGAAACCAACTCCTCAGGCGCGGTCATCTGGCAAAGCAACCAGGCGGGCAGAGGCGCTTCGACCCTCCTGCTTTCCCGATCGGGGGCGTTTCTGACGCGCAATGCGGCTGGAACCTCCACCTGGTCGCGAACCGGCCGATTCATCACCTTTCTGATCAACGACGATGGACGTCTCGCACTGAAATACATCTCCGGGTTGGGCATCCGCACCATCAATCTCTGAACAGCAGGCCATCCGGCGGACCGTCCTCGTCATAGACAGTCCGTCGCCGGCAACCGAATCTCCGCAGCGGCATCGGAGGGGACGGATTCCGTCCCCTCCGATGCCGCGTTCCGCCCGTGCGGGTAGGCGGTAACCGGACGAATGGAGGTCGAGTGGTATACTTGCCTCACACCCACTCCGGGAGCCACCCTTGCCTCAACTTCGGAAAACCTCCCTCAGAACCGCCCTGGCCGCCCTGACCCTGGCCGCTTGCGGCTGGTCCAAGAACATCCACGTCTCCGTCGCCGGAAACGACCAGGCCGCGGGCACGATCGGCGCACCGTTGGCCACTCTTGCGAAGGCCGCCGCCAACAGCGCACCGGGCGACACGATCCTGATCCGCGGCGGCACGTACAAGCTGAATGCCCAGCTCGACCCGAAATCGGGGACATCGGAGAACGCGAGGATCACCTACAAGGCATTCCCTGGCGAGACAGTTCTTGTTGATGGACAGGACGGCTACTGCATGAGCCTCACCAGCCGTTCCTGGCTCACCTTCGACGGCATCCGGTTCACCACGCGCGACACCGCGGTGGGCGCCGGGATGGTCTACTTCGAAAACACCCGCCACATCCTGTTCCAGAACTGCGAGATCTATGGGATGCCCTCCGAGCACGGGAGCGAGAACTCCGCCGTGATCCGCTGCATGTCAACGGGATGGCCGGACACCGCCGACGTGGAAAACTCCGACAGCTGCGTGTTCCGCAACAACCATTTCCACGACAACGCCTCCCCCGCCATGCGCCTGTACGACACCAAGGGATGGGTCATCGAGAACAACCGGTTCGAAAACTGCAAGCACGCGATCGGCGGGAAGGACGAACCTTACGGGATGCTGATCCGTCGCAACCTGGTCATCGGCGGCGAACTTGCCTTCTATTTCCCGATGCAAGGAGGAGGCGACGGCGTGACGATCACGGAAAACATCGTGGTCGGCACGGACGGCGGAATGAACATCGGAGGACTCGGGACCTACGACAACCAGCGGCGAAACGTGAAGATGTTCAACAACACCTTCTACAACGTGGGTACGTGGCTGTTCGGATGGTCGGATCCGAAATTCGACACCCTGACCGCCTTCTGGAACAACATCATCCATTCCGACATCGCCCTGAACATCCCCGCCGGCGCCGATGTCGGCTCGCGTTTCATCTCCGTGGGCAAGTACGCGACCGAACGCATGGAACCCACCGATTATTCCTTCGACTACAACAACTATTCCATGCCTTCCAACGACCGTTCGACCCCGTTCATCGATGGCCGCGTGTCCTACCCCGATCTGGCCGCGTGGCGCACCGCCCGCGCCCCGTTCGACGCCCATTCCATCGCCGCCGATCCACTTTTTGTCAACCAAACCGCCCGGGATTTCCACCTGGCCGCCAGCTCGCCCTGCAAAGGAGCCGGAAAGAACGGCGAGGACCTCGGCGCCTACCCGCGTGGCGACGACGGCACGGTGATCGGGATTCTCCCCGGTGCAGGGACATCGATCCGCCGGGCGGCTTCCGGAGGACATGGCAATCGGATTCCATCCGAAAACGGCTACTTCGCAAACGGGCGGGCGGCGGAACGACCCGCGAATCGATTGGGCAACGGCTCGGTGGTCGCACCGTTCGGAGCGCATTGAACAGCGCTCCGACGGATGGATCCATGTCCGTGTCCGGAACCTATCTGCCCTGAGCCATTGTAGAGGTGACAACACTCCCGGACGACAACCGACAACGAAGGCGGTGGCAACGCCCTAGATTCAGCGGGTTCTACGGAGGACCCCAAATGCCCATCATCCATCGTACCGGATCCCGACCTGTGATGAAATTCGCGGCGATCCTCGCCTGTTTTTCGGCCCAAGGAATGGCCGCCAAGACGGAAGTCCCTGTATTTCTGTTCTCAGGCCAATCGAACATGGTGGGATTGGGCACCAGCACCAACGACCTCACCGCCGACCAGAAAAAGACTTACGCGGACATCAAGATCTATCTGGATGCCGAAGGCGATGCCGCGAAGATGAAGAAATGGTCCACCCTCGGACCCGGTTTCGGAGGCAGCTCCAGTCAGTTCGGACCCGAATTGTTTTTCGGGAAGGTCTTGGCGGATTCCTTCCCCGGCAGGAAGATGGCCTTCATCAAGGTGGCGCGATCCGGCACCTATCTGGGCAAGGTCGCCGAATGGCTTCCCCCCAGTTCCAACAACGGAACCGGCGGCACCTATTACAAAGCCATGATGGTCTCGATCGACGATGCGATGAAATCCTTCAACTCGGCTTTCGACACCACCCAGTACACGCCCAAGTGGTCCGGCTTCCTCTGGCTGCAAGGCGAATTCGACGCCATGGATGCGACCTTGTCCAACCAGTATGAAACCAACCTGACAAATTTGCTCAAGGATATCCGCACCAAGGCCGGCGTGACGGATCTTCCGGTGATTCTTCCCATGATCGACGTGCAATCCACCTGGACCAACAACGCCAAGATCCGCGCCGCCGACATCGCGCTGACCAAGAAGCTCACACGAGTGGACACCGTGGATACCAAGGGTCTTCCCACCGACAACATCCACTACAAGGCCGCAGGGATGATCACCATCGGAACCCGGTGCGCCGCGCGATTCTTGACGATGAAATCCCTCAGTGCGATCGACCTCGCCTACCGACCCCAGCCAACGTTTTCGGCTTCGGACGCACCACGCTTCGATCTGGTCGGAAGGCGAATCGGCGGCCAGAACGTGGCACACGGCGTTTCCGGCTTCCTCACCATCGAAGGCGGCAAGATCAAACTGAGCCACTCGGCGCCCGTGCGCTGACCCTCGACCGCCCGCGATTCGGCCGTTCCTCCTCGAATCGGCCCGGAATGGATCCTGATGCTTCGCTGCATCAGGATCTTTTCATGTCTACCATCGGGAGGAGCCGACCATCCCCCGCGGATGGAGAAACCCTAGGGCACGACCACGGTCTGGCTCAGGCGTCCTTGCGGGCCGAGCTGCTCCAGCAACCACAGTCCGCGCCCCGGGGCGAACACCGCCGACACACCCTCGCTGCGGGCGACCACGCGTCCGTCGATCGAGCGCAGCATCCACGAGGCCTTGGTCTTGCCGATCGCCTCGATGCGCCCCGGCTGGACCCTGAGACGGAATCCGTCCAATTTCCGCGGCTTCGGCGCCGTGGCCGAGCCTTCCGGGAACTCCTGGACATGCTGCACGGCGGCGACGCCCATCAAAAACCACGCGTCGTGCGGGAGCCATTGCTCCACCCAACGCCAGTTGTCCGCGCCCCCGTCGTTCTTGAACACCGGCGTGAGGTCGGTGTCGGAAACGGCGGTGATGCCGTTGCAGATTCCTCCCACCGTGTTCTTGCCTTTCCCGGCGAAGTAGGCGGCGTAGGTGCCCCCCTCCACACCATACACGAAGTTCACGTTTTCGGAATTCTTGCCCGCCACCCAATCCAGAGGCGCCACCGCCTCCCGGGAGAAGGAATCCGCTCCGAATCTCCAAAGGGGATCCGTCGCGTGGCGCGCCAGCAAGAGCCCCGCGGCCATCGATCCCAACCTGGCGTTTTCGCCCTGCCACCAGTAGTCGGTTTCGTTCTTGTGCGGCATGAAGAAGCTCGCCTTGGCGGGAACCTGCTGGACCGGCTGGAACTCCTTTTGTCCCAACACGGTCAATTCCTGGATGGAATACCCCCAATCGATCTTCACCCGCCGTTCGCAGGAAACCTTCACCCAGCGCGCCCAGAGGGAGTCGTCGATGTTCATCTTGTGGGTGGTCGTGTTGGAGCTGTCCAGGATGGTTTTGACCAACACCCAGTTGGACGTGTCCTCCGCCACATAGACGGAATATTTCACCGCCTTGGCCACTTCCCAACTGACGGAAATCGACTGGATCAGATGCTTGTCGGCCAGATCCACCACGAGTGCTTGACGGGATTCGTCCACCGCCTTGTTGCGTTCGATGATCGAAGCCCAACGGCTGGAGGCGCCATCCACCCCGTCCACGGCCTTGTCCGCCTCCCTTCCGGATCCTTCCACCGTGGTCGCGAAGGCCCTTTTCCCCTTGGCGATGTTGCCGGAGCCGGAAGGCCCCGCGACCGGCGCCACAGGCACGTACATCTTCGGGTAGAGGAACGGGTTGTTGGTACCGCGCGAAAGCGTGTGGTACCACGCCACCGACTTGGCCAGACACTGGCGCACGCGGGTGGCCGTCGGGGAGGCGCCGTCCATGTTCAGGTAGGCCCATAGCGCCACCAGGGGCAGGCCTTCGTCCACGCCATGGAAAAAGGGCCGCGCACCGGCATCGCTCACCATCCAGCCTTCGGCGGTTTGACGAGCCACGATGCTGTCGGCGCGCGCGGCGGCGGCTTCCAGATAGGAGGGCTCGCTGGTGGCCAGGTGCAGCTCGATGGCGGCCAGCAACGCGCAATAGTGGTCGATCAGGTTTTCGCGACCGTCGTCGGCGTATCGGCCACGCTTTTCGGAAAGGTGCGCCCAACCGCGGATGGCACCGGCGAGGTATTGCTCCGAAGAGGAATCTCCATGGATCCCCAAGCGAGCGGTCAAGGCGAGTGCGGCGATGCTCATGCCTCCCCCTTCGCGCCAGGCGGCCTGGTAGTCGGAAGTCATGGTGCCCTGCGCGGTGGCATTTCCTGTCCAGGCGCAGATCTTGCGCGGGTCGGCTCCCCAACGATCAAAAACGTTGATGTAGAAGTAGCCGGCAGGATCCTGCACCCGCAAGAGGTAGTCGGCACCCCAGGCGGCTTCTTCGTTGGCCTCCTTGCGAAAGCCCGTGGTCCCGCGAGGCGCCAACAATTGAGACCGCAACAGGGACCAGACCACCATCGGGATCTGCTGGGGATTCATGAAGTTCGCGTAACTGAGATGGCTCAGGTACTTCCCCGCGTCGCCTGTGGCATCCCACCACCCCCCGTAGACATCGCGTTCGCCCCGTGTGGATTCTCCCTGGTACCCGATTTTGCGATCGCCCGCATCCGTATTGCGCATGCCGTTGAAGAAGCCGACCACGGCGGGGCCCGCGATGGCCAGCAGTCGACCCGTATCGATACCGAATGGATCGGACTCCAGACCGGACGGCATCAGTCGGAGCGTGTACTTGCCCGGCGAGGTCAGCGCGGAGAAGTCCGCCACCCGCCAGGGCCCGTTTTTCCAACCTGGTACCGTCTGTGCGCTGGAAAGCTCCCCGGAGAACACCACGCCCCCGCCAGCATCGAGGAGCTGGAATGCATCCCCCGCCGTGGCGGCGTTGGCCAGGACCACAGCGGCCTTGGGGCCTGTCGCCTCATATCCCAGATGGTTGATGCGAATTTCGGGAGCAACCGCAGCGGTCCCCACAGTCGTGAGGACGACCTGGAGCAGAGTGAGAAAGATCATGTTCCCTTGAATACCGATTTGGCGATGCCATCGCTGGCCAATTCGAGGGAAATTTCCAGGAAGCGGACACTCGGAAACCAGAAATGCATTTTCCTAGGTCTATGCGCCTTCACAACAGACTCTGGACGTTTCTCCTCGCGATCCCCACCCTGGCCTTGGCGGAAGTCAACGTTTTGGGCACGGTGGTGGATGGCGCCAGCGACCATGCGCTGGCCAGAGCACGGGTCTTCTCGCCCGACTCCACGTTCCTGGGCGCAACCAACGCGGAGGGACGCTTCGAGTTGCGTTTGCAGCGCCCGTTGGAGGTCACCTTCCGCCGCGAGGGATTCAAGGACAAGGTCGTCCCACTCGCCGAAATCACCGACCTGTTGGACCTCCAGGTGGCGATGGACCCCCTGGGCACCTCGCTGGAAGGTCGCAGCGTGGTCACTCGCGCCGCCACCGTTCAACAGCGGGTGGGAACCATCTCCGAGCTGGAACGCTTCGGGGGCATGCGCATCGATCTTCAAGAACACCTGCGCAACCTGCCTGGCGTTTCCGGCGTGCGGGAATTTTCGTCCGATGTCTCCGTCTACGGATCTCGCACGCACGACGTCGCCCACGTGCTGGGGCCCTTCCTGATCCCCAATCTGCGCCATCTGGATTTTTCGTTTCCTGGAAACCAGAGCGTGATCAATCCCCGCGTTTTGGACCGCGTCAGCGTGGAACACGACCCCATCCAGGGACCCCTGGAACAGGGGCTCGCCTCGGCCCTTGTCTACCATCCGCTCCGTCCCGCCACCGACATGTACCAGGGAGTGGTCTCCTTGGGCTTGTCCAATCGCGAGCTGGATGCCTGGGGACCTGTCGGAAACGGCACCTTCGTCGCTTCCGGCCGTTGGCTGGATCCCAGCCTCATGACGGCCCTGGCCAGTCGGCTGTTCGTGGGTTCCCGCAGCCAGACCGCAGAGCAAGCCAAGAACGACTCCGACCAGACCCCGGACGCCGAGATCAACCTCCAGGCTTTCGACGGCTTCGTGCGGGTGGAGCAGGGCGTAGGCGCGTTCGCCCTGAACGCCACCGCCCTGGGATCCTCCGACGACCACGCCGTGAAGATCATGTCCAAACACGACGGTGTGGAGAACTACACGAGGCTGCAGCAGGGAAAACGGACAGATCTTGTCGGGTTCATGCAAGGCCAAGGCGACGTGGCCTTCGGATACCTGGACGCCTACATGGGCGCCGTGAGCACGTCGGAAATGGTCCAGCTTTCGGACACCGTCCTCAGGAACCGCACGATCGCAGGTGTCACTGATCCCACCCAGGCGGATTGGGCGGCCTGGTCGGCCGACCGCACCGATTGGCGCGCCGGATTCACCTCGCGACCCAACTACGGATTCCTGGGGAGCGAACCGGAAGTCCTTGTGGCCTTCGACCAGGTCGCGGACAATCGCACCTACGGCCGCACCTACCAAAACGGCCTGGGTTCGGGACTTTCGGACGAACGCCCGATGTTCGATCGGCGATCCCACACCTCGGACCTTTCGTACTCCAGGCTGCACGGATCGCTCCGCATGTCCCATCGCGGGAAGGACAGTCTCCTGGGAGCGAGCGTGGGCGGTCTTTGGACATCGGAAACCGAGTTTTCGCCAGAGGCCAGCGTGTCGCTGCGCGCTCCGGCCTGGACCCTGGGTTGGACCTTGAATCTTTCGCGTCGCCAGTCGGAATCCGTCACCGCGGTGGATTTCGCCAAGCTCGGCGTCCATCAGGGATCCGCCGACGAAATCAAGCTCGGCGCCGGACGGATGATCGGGCCGGTGGAGGTGACGTCCTCTGTCTACTACCGCAGCATGGACAAGCCCGAGCTCCCCGCCGCCCAACCGCTTTGGGTACTGCCGTTCTCCTCCAAGGCCGATGCCGCGAGCGCCTTGGGAGGCACCTTGCAGGCCAAATGGAGCACCTGGCACACCATCCAGGCGCAACTGAACCTCAGTCGGGTGCAGGGCACCTACGAGCTCGCCGACGGGCGCGAATTGGACTGGGAAGCCAACCGCGACTTCGACGCCTGGACCGTGGTGAAGTTCCACCCACGATCGGATACCCTGTTTTGCATCATTCTTTCGCACAGCGCGAGCATCGGGAAGCCTTCCTACCGATACCTAATCGACACCTCGCGTCGCACGCTTCGCATAGAATCCGATCCGCAGATAGCCAGCCACCCCGAGTTCGCCGACCAGTTCCGCACCGACCTGCGCGCGGAACTGGATCTTCCCACCACCCTCGCCCCCATCCGCATGATCCGGTTCTACGCCGAGATCCAGAACATCTTCGGGCAGTTCGGCGGCGGGTGGGCCCGACCGTTGGGCGGAGACAATTTCCGGCAGCGCTCCTGGTCGCCGCTGGTCTGGCAGGCGGCGGACAGCAGGTACGGCTCCTACGGCAGCTTCGCCGGAATCAGCCCGTTTTTCGCCAAGGGCACCGATCTCCTGGTGACCTTCGGCATCGAGGGCCGCCTGGGCATCTGAGCCCGGCAGTCCATGGATTGGATCTTCCTGTCGCTGTGCTCGGCCTTGGCGCTGGGCGTCTACGATGTCGGCAAAAAATCGGCGGTGGACAAGAACGCATTGTTCCCCACGTTGTTCTTGTGTTCGGGGATCGCCGCGCTCGTGGTCCTGCCCGCGCTGTTGCTGACGCTGGCTTCGCCCACCACGGCCGCCCAGCTGGGGATCGCGGTGGAGCCATTGGGAGTGCGCGGACAATTTCTGGTTTTCGCCAAGACCTGCATCGTCACCACGTCCTGGACGTTGTCGTTTCTGGCGCTCAAGCACCTGCCGCTTTCCATCGCCGCTCCGGTGCGGGCCTCGGCCCCGCTGTTCACCCTGATCGGCGCCATCGCGCTGTTCGGCGAGATGCCCACGCCTGGGCAATGGGCGGGCATCGCCCTGATCCTGGGAAGCTACTGGGCGTTTTCCGTCATCGGACGCGCGGAAGGGATCCACTTCACGCGCTCCCCCTGGGTGTGGGCGCTGTTCGCCGCCACGGCGATGGGATCGGTCAGCGCCCTCTGGGACAAGAACCTGCTGCAGAAGGAACACCTCCCGCCGTTTGCCATGCAAGTGTGGTTTTCCATCGACAACGCGTTGTTGCAGGGGTGCCTGTGGCTCACCTTGGGCAAGCGCGAAAAGACCACCTTCCAGCTGCGCTGGCAGGCCTTCGCGGTGGGACCGCTCCTGTTGTTGGCGGATGCCGCCTACTTTCGTGCCCTGGCGCAACCCGGCGCGATGGTCTCCATCGTGAGTTCCATCCGGCGCACCAACGTGATCGTCAGCTTCCTTCTGGGTGCCATCGCGTTTCGCGAGAAGAACCTGCGCTGGAAGGCGTTGGCGCTGGTGGGTGTGCTGGCCGGCCTCGCCTTGATCCTGCGAGGCTAGACGATCACTTGCGGATGTCGGTCTCGCCCAGGCGGATCTGATCCAGCATCTCGCGAACGGCGCGATCCATTCCCACCAGGATGGCCCGGGACACGATGCTGTGCCCGATGTTCAGCTCCTCCTGGCCGGGAATGGAGGACACCCAGCGGACGTTCTGGTAATCCAAGCCATGGCCCGCGTTCACGCGAAGCCCCAGGCGGTTTCCGAGCGTGGTGGAATCCACCAGGCGGGAGCGTTCGGCCATCCAGGCCTGTTCGCTTTCCGCTTCGTGGAAGGCGCGCGCGAAATTGCCGGTGTGGAGCTCCACGGCATCGGCCGACACGCTCTTGGCCGCCTTCACCTGGCGGGCTTCCGGATCGATGAACAGGCTCACGCGGATGCGCTGGGCCCGCAGGTTCTGGACGATCTTCTCCAGTTCCCGTTCGTGCCCGGCCACGTCCAGACCGCCTTCGGTGGTCAATTCCTGTCTGCGCTCGGGCACCAGGGTGACCTGGTCGGGCTGCAGTTCCAAGGCGAACTGCACCATGGCGGCGGTGGGTGACATTTCCAGGTTCAGGCGAGTGGTCACCGTCTGGCGCAGAAGCCGCACATCGCGTTCCTGGATGTGGCGGAGGTCCTCGCGCAGATGCACGGTGATCCCGTGCGCACCGGCGAGCTCGGCGAGAATGGCCGCGGCGACCGGATCGGGGTTGCGCTCCTTGCGAGCTTCACGGACGGTGGCGACGTGGTCGATGTTCACACCCAGCTTCACCATTGGTTCAATCCTTTTTCGTGCGGCGATGGACGACGGGCCAGGAGGAAACGACGATGCCCCTCTTGGCCAAGTAAGGTAGGTAGGAAACCACGGCGCGAACACTGCCGGTATCCAAAGGAAGGGAGAGGTAGGCCTCGCCATCTGAGACGGCGCGCTCTTCGGCGGCGACCAACGCGAGCTTGGCCGACGTTGCGCCGTCGCGTGGAGATTCCATCTGCCCCATGGCGCGTTCCGTCGCCAGATCCGAGATCCGCGAGGCTGGGGCGCCGGTGGCATCGAGGATCCACCAGTGTTCGTCCTTCACCCGGTCCAGGACACGGCCCACCAGCAACGGATCCCCCACCCCACGATCGCCATCGACCACCGCCACGCCTTGAATGAACCCTTTGATGGAATCGTTGGCCAAGAGTCGATCGCGGATCTCGCGAGCCCCGTGGTGGAGCAGGATGCGCTCCTTTTCCTGACGCGAGACCGGCAGAAGAGAAGATTCGAAAGCGATCGCCAATGCTGGCTGCAGATCGGATTTCCGGATGCTCGAACGGATCTGGGAATTCAGGTAGGAGGCGGAAGGCAAGGCCACCATCGTGCCTTTGGGCAGCTTATCCAACAGTCCGAGCGAATCCCCTGGAACACGGGTCCAAAGCAGCAGATGAAGGGCGAAGCTCGCGTTCAACGCGTTGGCCGTCACCCTTCCACGCACCACGGCCACCACCGTATCGCCGTGGGATACGTGCATGGCCCAAGGGTAGATCGCCTTGGGGCGTTCGACGGATTCCACGATCCCGTATCCACGGGAGCGCAGATTGCGACAGATATGGTCCACGCGAGCCACCAAGGGAGCCCCCTTGCGCAGGTCCAGGCTGTAGAGGGGAATGTCCCGATCCTCGAACCGAACCGCGGAGATCTTCGATTTGGCCACCCCCAAGGAATCCGAGGCGGATCCCAGAAGGACCGCCAGGCTGGAATCCGGCACGATCTTGGCCAGATCCGCCGAACCGGCCGATTCCTGATCAAACACCGTGGTGTCCAGATGGTGCAGGGGACGGCTCACAGAATCTCTCTGCGAGAAGCCGGCAAAGGCTCTGGGGAAGAACGACAGGGCCCGGACTCCCAAAAATAAAAGGAGTCCTGCAGCCAGTCCCACGAAAACCCAGCGGATCGGGCGCATCTTTTCGGACATGGAGAGGGTCAATGTAGGCAATCGGGCGCGACGCATCATGGGAATGATCGGTGGACCCACCGGATCAGGCAAGACCGACCTTGCCTTGGAAGTGGCGAAACGACGCGGATGGGAGATCCTTTCCGCCGACTCCGGCCAGTCCCGACGCGGCCTGGAAGTCGGAACCGCCTCGCCCACAGGGCCGCAGCGCGAACGGATCCGCCACCACTTGGTGGGCGACCTGGACCCCCAAACACCGGATTCCGTGGTTTCGTTTTTGGACCGGACCGAGGCCGTGCTTGCCTCGAGCGGCCCGGACATCCTGGTGGTGGGTGGCACCTGCCAGTATCTGGAGGCGCTCTCCCGCGGGATGGACGCGGTGCCGCCGCCGGATGCGGCTGTGCGTGAAGTGCTGGCCCAACGCCTGCAAGCGGAGGGCCACGCCGCCCTTTGGAACGAACTCCAATCGCGGGAGAAGTCCCCTCCTCCCGATGCGGCCCAAAACCCCGTGCGCCTGCTACGCGCCCTGGAAAAGTCCATCCAAACCGAACGCGGATTCTTGGGCGAGTCCCGGACCGCACTCGCCCCGAATGCCCCTCTGGTCGCCCTCGCCTGGCCGCGCGACCTCCTCCACCGACGGCTGGGAGAACGCTTGGACGCGATGCTCATCCGGGGCTGGTTGGAGGAAGTGAAAGCCTTGATGGAGACCTGCCCTGCCGACGCCCCGGCCTGGCGATGCATTGGGTTCCAGCCGCTTCGGGAAGTCTTGGAGGGGCGTCAAGATCTGCCACTGGCCAAAGCGCGGATCCTGGAGGCCACCCGACAATACGCCAAGCGCCAAGAAACGTTCTTGCGCAACCGCCTCGCTCCTCGTTGGATCGAAGGCAATCTCGGTCTGGGCGCGCAGGCAGACCATGTGGAAAGCACCCTGCAGTGAACCGCCCGACTCCCAAGTGGTTCAAACCAGAGGCGACTCTGGATCTGCATCGCTATACCGTGGCGGAAGCCGAGGATTTGTTGGAGACTTTCCTCCATGAGAGTTTTCGAGCCAAAAAACGGACGCTTTTGGTGATCCACGGCGCCAAAACCCTCTCCAACGTGGTCAAGCGATTGCTGAATGCGCATTCCCTGGTGACCAGCCACGAACCCGAAAACACGGGCGCGACCCGGGTCTACCTGGGTAAACACCCTTAAGCGGATCAGGGTTCCTTGGGCAGGAACCGACGCCTCCGACCCGGTCTTCCTACATTTTTCCACTCGGCTTCTGGCTTTTGCTTCCAACACGCTCCGGTGGTCAGGGAATCCCCTCCACACGGCAGCCGTTCCCTTCGAAAGGACCTTTCATGCGTCGAGTCGTCATCACCGGCCTGGGTACCGTCAATCCACTGGGCCACGGTGTGCGGGAATACTGGGATGCTCTGGCCCTCGGCAAGAACGCCGTGGCTCCCGTGACGCTTTTCGACGCGACCAGCTACCCCACCACCGTCGGTGCCGAGGTCAAGGGGTACGACGGCGCCTGGGCGTTCCAAGACCAGAAAATGGTCTCGCGTCTGGATCGCTACCAGATTTTGGGACATGCCGCCGCCAAGCAGGCCTTGGACGATTGCTGCGTGGACGTAGCCAAGGTCGCCGAACGATTCGGCGTGATCCTGGGCACAGGTATCGGCGCGATGACCACCATCACCAAGGAACAGCGCACCCTCGATACCCGCGGCCACAAGAGGGTGACTCCCTTTTTGATCCCGGCGATCATCCCGAACATGTTGTCCGGGTATTTTTCCATCGAGTACGGCCTGAAAGGGCCAAACCTTTCGGTGGTCACCGCCTGCGCGACCGCCAACCACGCCATTGGAGAAGCCCTGGAGATCATCCGCAGAAACGACGCGGACATGATGATCGCCGGCGGTGCGGAAGCCGCCATCGCCGAACTGACCTACGCGGGCTTTTGCAACATGAAGGCCATGAGCACCCGCAACGACTCCACCGCCAGCCGCCCCTTCGACAAGGGTCGCGACGGGTTCGTGATGGGAGAAGGCGCGGCGGTGGTCGTGTTGGAAGAATACGAGCACGCCAAGGCCCGTGGCGCCAAGATCTACGGCGAAGTGGCGGGATTCGGACAATCGGCCGATGCATACCATCTTACCGCTCCGCACCCGGAGGGTGAAGGCGGATTTCGCGCCATGCGCATGGCACTCGAAAAGGCGGGAATGACCCCTGACCAAATCCAACTGGTGAACGCGCACGGGACCTCCACGCCACTGGGCGACAAGGGCGAGACCGGAGCGATCAAGCGCTGCTTTGGAGATCACGCCTCCAAGTTGATGGTCCACTCCACCAAGTCCCTGGTGGGGCACCTTCTGGGGGCCGCGGGAAGTGTGGAATTGATCGCCGCCCTGATGGCCATCCAGGAAGGAATCGTCCACCCCACCCTCAACCAGTTCGAATCGGATCCCGATTGCGACCTCGACTACGTTCCGAACACGGCGCGCAAAGCGAAGGTGGATGCGTTCCTCTCGAACTCGTTCGGGTTCGGCGGCCACAACGCCACGCTGGTCGTACGCAGAGTCGAGGCCTGATCGCCATGCGAGTGCTTCCCCGCCTCTCGCTTGCCATCAACTTCGTATTGGCGATCAACGCTTCGGTGATCGCCGCTCCCGACGCCGATCAGCCTGGACGGCAGCGCGCCTACTGCAATTTGGTCAAAACCTGTCAAGTCGCCGACCGCACCGGCGCCTGCACCGAGCAACTCTCCGCACCGGTCGCAGGGGTGGAGCTGGACCAGGCATACTGCGGTTGGGTCCGTTCGTTCGACCGCAAGGGAGTGCTTCCCACCTTGCACCCCGACGCCACCGAGATGTGGCAGTACATGGGCACCAAGTTCCATGTCATGTACGTGGTGGCCGACACCGTGCCCATGAACCCGCAGGCGTTGGACTTGATGATGCGCAACATCCCGGTGGCGGCCAAGCTGGTCAACGCCTACCGCGGCACCGAATACACCGCCGAATTCCCCGTGGTGGAGGACAGCTCCTTCTTCAAAGGCACCAACGGCAAGAGCCTGCGGGGTCGCGCACGGCAGCTTTGGGAGCGCGAAGACCACCGCGAGCGCATCTACTACGGACAGGGTCGGGTCCAGATCCTCAGCTGGAAACTCACCGGAAACCTGGTGATCGAGTTCCGCTCGTGGCCGTTGGCGGGAACTCCCGGCAAGACCTGCTACAGCGCGCGTTTCACCATGTTCCCCTCCAATTCCCTGATCAACTCGGTCATGAACATGGGCATGTTCCGCTCCGTGGCCGTCGGTAAGATCCAGGAAGTCCTGGACGACGTCATGAAGGCTTCGCAGGACTACGCCAGCGGACAGCTGGCTACCGGCAAGGTGGAATTCTCGCCGGAAGAGAAGCAGGTTCTCGATCGGTTCGAGAATCTGATGAAAAAGAACTGATCGCCTTTCCTTCACCTCGAGGGTCCCCCATGCTTCGCCGAACCATCCTTGGACTTTCGTGCTTCCTCCTCGTGCTTTCCAGCGGATGCGCGCAACAATCCACCAAGACGCGGTTCGCGCGGGCCCACTACGATCTGCCACGAGTCCACCCCGTACCCATTCTCCCTCTGGCATCCACCGAACGATTCGGCGTGGCCGGAGGAGGGGCGTTTGCCATGGGAAGCCGACCCGAAGGCGTGCGAAGGCCTGGGGATTCCAGCGGCAGGCTCACCCTTTCCCAGCACATGTTGGCGGCGGGCATCTACGGGATGCTCAACATCAAGTCCACCTGGGCGGCTTTCTACCTGAGCGAGCAAGTGGACAAGACCGACGGGGTCCTCTCCATGACGGACGACCATTGGGCGATCCTCCTGGGCTGGACCATGCCTTCGCGCAGCAACCGCGTGCTGTTCTACACCGGCATCGGGATGACCTCCTACGGTCGCGACATCCAAATGGGAACCACCGACAGCTCCGGAGCGTTTTTGACCGTCCATGATTCGGCCAACGACTACCCACTCATCCTCGGCCTGACGGCCATGAAGGGAAAAGGCCGTTTCAAACCCTACGGAGGCCTGAGTTTCCGAAAAAGCCTGGATCTTCCAGGCTTTTGGAAAGACGGCTCGGAAAAGCGCAACGTGATCGACCTCTCGCAATTCCAGCTTGACCTAGGCGCCAGGATCGATGTGATGCGAGGGGTTTCGCTCCTGGGCGGCACCAGCTGGGCACTCTACACCGACGAACGGATCCAGGGCTCGGACTGGCGATTCAATCTCGGCGGCCAATACGCGATGGGTTCGAAGTAGCGAGGAAACAGAAGGGCAACACCCTCCGCCCCGGATTGAATGCATTTTTCCTTCCGCCTTTGATCAGACGGCATGATCCTCACACGGGATCTCGGCGCCGTCTTCCATCCCTCCCATTTCACTCGAGCGGGTGAAATGGGAACCCTGGCCGTTCTCGCGGTCGGCGGTTCGGGAATCCACCTCCTCATTCAAAATATCGTTCAGGAGGAACAGAAAATGTCCAAGGTTCTCATCATCGGCGCCGGTGGCGTCGCCAACGTGGTCGCCAAGAAGTGCGCGCAGAATTCCGCGGATTTCAGCGAGCTTCTGATCGCCACCCGCACCCAGTCGCGCGCGGACAAAATCGCGTCCGAAATCAAGAACATCCCCGTGCACACCGCCAAGGTGGACGCCGACCACGCCTCGGAAGTGGCCGCCATCATCCGCGACTTCAAGCCGAAGCTGGTCATGAACATCGCGCTTCCCTACCAGGATCTGGCGATCATGGACGCCTGCCTGGAAACCGGCGTGGACTACCTGGACACGGCCAACTACGAACCCAAGGACGTGGCCAAGTTCGAATACAGCTGGCAGTGGGCCTACCAGGAACGCTTCCAGAAGGCCGGCATCATGGCGCTTCTGGGGTCCGGATTCGATCCCGGCCAGACCAACGTCTACACCGCCTGGCTCAAGAAGCACCACTTCGACCGCATGGACACGTTGGACATCGTGGATTGCAACAACGGCGACCACGGCAAGGCCTTCGCCACCAACTTCAATCCCGAGATCAACATCCGCGAAATCACCCAGCCCGGCCGGTTCTGGGAAAACGGTGCCTTCCACGAAGTCCCCGCCTTGTCCATCAAGGCCGACATCGAGTATCCGGAAGTGGCCAACCGCGGATCCTACGTGCTGTTCCACGAAGAGCTGGAATCGCTGGTGAAGAACTTCCCCGAGCTCAAGCGGGCCCGGTTCTGGATGACCTTCGGCGACAACTACATCAAGCACCTCACCGTGCTGCAGAACGTGGGCATGACAAGAATCGACCCGGTGAAGTTCAACGGAGTGGACATCATCCCGCTGGAATTCCTGAAGGCACTCCTGCCCGCTCCGGATTCGCTGGGCGAAGGCTACTCCGGCAAGACCTGCATCGGATGCCAGGTGACGGGCCAGAAGGACGGAAAGCCGAAGACAGCTTTTGTCTACAACGTCTGCGACCACGCGAAGTGCTACGAGGAAACCGGCGGCCAGGCCATCTCCTACACCACCGCGGTACCGGCCATGCTGGGCGGCGCCCTGATGCTGCGCGGCACCTGGAAGAAGGCCGGCGTCGTGAACATGGAAGAAATGGACCCGGATCCGTTCATGGCCGA
Source organism: Fibrobacterota bacterium (assembly GCA_016699655.1). GTDB lineage: Bacteria > Fibrobacterota > Fibrobacteria > UBA5070 > UBA5070 > UBA5070. Next base: position 3,850,356 of record CP064986.1, on the reverse strand, counting down.
GATCGGCCGGTGGGGGCTGCCCTGGAAGCTCTTGGAAGGAAAATCCGCCGAATTGGTCTGACCTCCGCCGGCGAACGTCGGAATCTGACGGATTGTGATGGACGAGGGGGATTCCCAGTGGGGAGTCCCCTTTTTCGTGCCGGCCTGCCGGGCTTGGAAATGGTAGGATGAGGGAGAGTCTCACCCTTTCCGGAGCCGTACCGATGCCTCGATGCAAATCCATTCTGCTCTCGGCTTTGCTGTTTGGCTCGCAAGCCTTCGCGACCACCTTTTTCGCCGATGCGAGCATCGGCAAGGACACGGACCCCGGAACGCTCGCGCAGCCCGTGAAGACCCTCGCGAAGGGCATGGGCCTGGTGAAAAGCGGCGACACCTTGTTGCTGCAAACGGGAAACTATGGCGACTTTTCGTTCGGCTACACCGGAACCGACCCCAAGGCGAACTGGGCATGGCGCCCCATCGCGGAGGTCTTTTCGAATTGGGTCACGATCGCAGCCGCACCAGGAGCCAAACCGCATCTGGCGAAGGTCGTTCTGGGCACGCTCAACCACGATACCGGTTGGGCCATCTCCTTCGCCCAAAAAGGCAACAGCGACCTGCGCCTGCGCATGGAGCATCTGCAGATCGATGACGGCGTGCGGATCGAGGGGAGTCGACACGTCGAGATCAGGCACAACGTGATCCGCCTGACGGGCGACACGATCACGATCATGCCGCGCGCGGGAGTCTCCGTGTTCAATGGACAATTCGTGACCATCGACTCCAACGAGGTCACCCATAGCGGAATCGGGATCCAGGGGATGACCCGCGACTTCGTGGTGCGCGGCAACGAGATCCACCACAACTCGCACGACGGCATCTCGATCCTGGGCGGTGAAAACTGGTTGGTGGAAGGCAACCGCATCCACGACCTGGACGACGGCGCCAACGACGACGAGCAGAAATCGGGAGCGAAACCCTGGAACATGCATGTCGACGGCATCCACATGTACATGGTCAACAGCGGCGCGGCCAAGTATGCGATCGGTGCCAGGAACTTCACCTTCCGCAACAACGTCTTCTACCACCTGGAATCCATGGGCGTGATGATCAACGCGAACACCGCCGGCGGCGAGTACCGCGACTTCACCTGGGAAAACAACATCTGGGCCCCGGTGGGCGGGATCGGCTTCCACCTAGGTGCGGATTTCGAGGGCAAGTTCGTGTTCCGCAACAACACCTTCGTCTCGTCACCCGACGACATCTGGACCAGCCTCTTCGGCCGCACGATGGACCTCCATTCCTCCAGTCTGGCGATTTGGGCCAAGCCCGCGGGCTCCACCGCCGTGTACGAGTTCTACAACAACATCTTCGCCCAGCAAGTGACCATTCCCGCCTACGACTACGTGGCCAGGAACATCCACCTCACCGGCAAGGACGCATCGATGGACCGCGAGCAGATCCAAGTGAAGGATCCACCATATCTGGCGATCGCGGGCTCCATCGATGAATTCCTGACATCGGGAAAAAGGCTTGGAACATTGCGTTCAGGCTGCTCCGCCATCGATTCCGGCAGCCCAAGGTCGCCCTTGCTGGACGACGCCTACGGCTCGGCTCGCATCGGCCGCATCGACATCGGAGCGGTGGAAAGTCCGTCAGGAACCTGGCTCCGGGCCCGCCCTACGCCCGCGACCACGATGGGCGCAGGACTTCTGAATTCCTCGCACGACGCACTCGGTCGGCCCAGCCCAGTACCCTCTTGGCTGGCAGGACCGGAGTGATTAACGCCTATCTTCGCTTGAGGAAGACCGGATTGGAGTAGAACCAGCGGTTGTATCTGGCCTCGGAATCGTCGTTGGGGTATTGGAGTTCGTCGCAGAGAGGATTGCCCAGGGAATCCGTCCAGCCGGGAGTTCCACGTGGAAGGGAAGAGCCGCGGACCCGAAAGAAGGAAGGTCTGTCGCTGGCCTGCCGCCAACGCGCCTGGTGCCAACCATCCAGCCCCTTGGGAAGATCGGCGGTGGAAACCGTGGCCACCACCGACACGTTGGCGACGGAATCCGTCGCATAGTGGGGATCCCCGGGCAGGAGCTTCCCACGGACCTCCCCGCGGATCAGATCGATGTGGTCGACCACGGGGGAATCGCCCAGGGCGCTGCGCGCGGGAATATGGTACCGGACCACCACCGACACCGAGTCGCTGGAGGTGGCGAGCTCCCCTCCCATGGAGGCCACTGTCCGGCCATCGTCCAGTTCCAGCGAGAAGCTGTCCACGAGGTCGCCCATGACAGCCACGGTGGCGCCCCTGCGCAATCCAGCCAGGATGCTCGCGGGAGACTTGTCCGAGACCCGGGTGATGTTCTTGTGGTATTCGCCGGGATAGTGGTCGTTTCCCGCGGCGTTGTGGAAGTCGGAATTGGCGAAGACCCAGACCTTGCGTCCTTCGCTCCACAACGCGTCCATGACGCCTCCCACCCGCGCCAGCATGCGATCGGCCCCGCCCCAGGTGCGTGCGTTCCACGGGTGGTCCGGTGGCGGAGGTACGTAGCCGTAGGAGCCTCGCGAGGGGTGTTTCTGGTGACCTGGAACCGCCTCGATCCCCAGGAACACCGGCCCCGCCGCCTCGTGCAGGTCGCGAAGATCCTGGATGAAGGTCACCCGCAGGCGCGAAGGGTGGTTGATCACGATCCAGCTGGAATCGCCATGGTGTTGGCGCAGCCAGCGGGCCCCCGCCAAGGCCTTGGGGTGCGAGTTGTCCAGGATCTTGCTGGAGGCGTCCGGCCACCCACCGCCGATGGTGTCTCCATCGGCCCAGTCGAAGAGGAACTCGAAGCGCGCGATCGGCTCCGGAGTGGAGGCGAGGATTCCCACGGAAGCGTGCTCGTGTCCCGGCACGTTCCATTCCACCCCCTGGAAGAGGTGCCGATGGGGATGGACCCGATGCAAACTGTCCACGACCGGCCACGACAAATCCCGAAGGGACTGCCATCTCCACATGGACCCTCCGGTGGCGACCCCCTCCAGACGGATTTCCGGGGACTCCGTGAAGGGCTTGCCGAACCGGTCGTAGGGGAACGCCCCGCCGTGGTCGGTGTTGGCGTACCAATCCAAGCCGAATCCCGGCGTCACGCTGTCGCGCAGAGGCGCTCCCCGGATTTCGCGCATCAGATACTTTCCGCCGAAGGCGTGCGCGGCGATGTCGTCGTGCGTGTGCGATCCATCCGAGAGGTAGGTATGGGTATGGAAGTCCCCCGACACGGACTGGACCGGAGGCAATTCCACGACCACCCTGCTCCCGATGCCGGGAACGATCGAATACGCCCTTCCGGGAACCCAGACCGACAAGCTCTCCGAGGCGGTGGGCGAGGGAAGTGCGCCTTCGGGGAACCGGGTTCGCGCATCGCGCAAAGACAGATTCCGTCCCACCCTGACCACGCTGCGGCAATCGGGTCGGCCGAGTCCTCCGGAGCAGATCCAGCCGAATCCCTCGTGGATTTCACCTGGATTCATGTTCACCGGGCCCGTAGCCAGAAAGCGCCTCTCGCCCGAAACGGAAACCCAGTCGTACCGGACTCCCGCCCGGCGCAGGATCAATCGCGCCCCCCCTTGAATCTCGGGTTCTTCGGCAACCGCCGCTCGTACGGGAAGATTCGTGGCAGACAACACGAACCGCCCGTCCGCACCTGTCCTCGCCGACCTTCCGGATTCGAGACCCACGATCCGCACTCCACCGATGGGGAATCTCGTCTGCGCATCCACCACCTGGCCATCCAACTGCGAATACCCCGCCCAGGCCATGCTGGCGGCGAAGAATGTCAAGGCTTGCGCGAGCCGGATGGACATGTGTGTGAAGATACTTGCTGTCGCGTAGCCATTTCGGAAACAAAAGGCCTGTCGATCTTGCGACTTATGTGATCGGCTATTCCAATAAGCCGCCCAAAGCGCGCTGCGGGGAATCCTCTCCGAAGTGGTTGAACCTGGATTCCACAATCTCGCGGTGGAATCAATCCGCAGACTTCGGATGCACCAGATCGATCTCTTCCATGACCTTGTCCCGGCATGTCGGACAGATTCCGTGCGAGAAGATCGCGCTGGAATGACGGCTGACGTAGGACTCGATCTGCTCCCAGTAATTGGCGTCGTTGCGGACCTTCTTGCAGTAGCTGCAGATCGGAAGGAATCCGCCCAGTTCCTTGAGCTCCTCTTCATGGAGCCGCTTCAGGGCATCTTGCGCTTCCACCCGGTCGGTCACATCGATGCAACTGCCGATGAACCCGCTGAAGACGCCATCCAGATCGAAATACGGCGAACCCCGGTCGAAGATCCACCGGTAGTGGCCATCCGAGCGCTTCAGGCGATACTCCATCTCGAAGGCTTGGCGCCTTTGGAAATGCGAGACGTAGTAGTCCAGGCAAGTCTGGAAATCGTCCGGATGCACTCCTTCCGCCCAACCGTTGCCGCGCTCCTGGTCCATCGTCCGCCCCGTGAACGACAACCAGCGCTCGTTGAAGTAGTCGCAACCCATGGATAGATCCGCCCTCCAGATGAGGATCGGGGCTTGCTCCACGAGGATTTGGTACTCCACCGCGCTCAACCGGGCGGAAGATGTCTCATTCATGGAGTAGAGACTATCGCTTTGCCGAACTGGTCGTCAATCCAATCCATCCAATCGAGTCCGATTTCCGAGGGCTCGGCCGCAGGAAGGCGTGCCTCCGTACTCCTGTGGAGACCACCAATTCCGAGAAAAAAGTCTTTTTTCGAGATGCACTCCGACAATTCGCGTACATCTATTGTGTCCTCTCCGTCCATAGAAGGTTCTGCGATGCAACGACGCGCCTCATTGCTCTCGAAATTCAAGCGCTCCCTGGAAGCGGCGGTCTTCGGATTGTTCGCGATGGCCTGGACGGCAAGCTTCACCGGCTGCCAAACCGCCTCCACCACACCCCCAACCGCCTCTCCAACGGAAATCAAGGATGCGCCGCCCAAATACGGCGCCCCGCCGCCGGTGGACACCATGGTCGTGCGCTATGGAACCCCTCCACCCGATCCGTCGGATAGCGTCCGAACATTGTATGGAATTCCAACGCCTGTAAACCCCGATACGATGATGGCATGGTACGGCGTGATGACCCCACTTCCTACCGACACTTTGATCGCCAAATACGGGGCCCCGACACCAATCCCCGTCGACACGCTGATTGCCAAATACGGTGCGCCCCCACCCCAACAGACCGATCGCCCGATCGCCCGGTACGGATCCCCCTCTGTCCAGGAGCCTCCCCAGGCATGAGTTCCCCGATCCGCACCCTCCCCCTGAAGCGCAAGGTCGCCATGGAGGCCTTTCGGCTCCATCGGGCCGTCCAGACCCAAACGCACCGCCTGCGGTATTTCTTTTGGGAATGCACTCTGCGATGCAACCTATCCTGCAGCCATTGCGGGAGCGATTGCACCAGTGGCAGCGATGTGCCCGACATGCCCATCGAGACGTTTCTGAAAGTATTGGAGCAAGTCGCGACCAAGGTGGACCCCAAGGAAACCTTGATCGTGGTGACCGGCGGCGAACCGCTCGTCCGCAAGGATCTCGCCCAATGCGGTGCGGCGTTTCGCGATCGCGGATTCCCTTGGGGGATGGTGACCAACGGCTGGGCGATGACGGAGCCCCTCTGGATCTCGCTGGTGGAATCCGGGATCCGCTCCCTGACCGTGAGCCTGGATGGATTGGAAGAAACCCACGATCAGTTCCGTCGCAGAAAGGGTTCGTGGCGCAGGGCGGTGGGCGCCTTGGCCATGGCGGCAGCCACCGAAGGACTGACATTCGACGCCATGACCTCTGTCACACCGCATTCCCTGCCGGAATTGCCGCGGATCCGCGAGATGCTGGTGGAAATGGGGGTCAAAAATTGGCGCCTGGACATGATCTTTCCCAAAGGCCGCGCCAAACAACATCCGGACTTGTTCCTTTCCGATGTCCAGTACGCCGAAATGATGGCCTTCCTGCGCGAAACACGCTCGCAAGGGCAGATCTCCGCCGCTTGTGGCTGCGACGGCTACCTGGGGGCGCTGGAAGGCCAGGTCCGCGACGCTCCGTTCTTTTGCCGAGCGGGCATCAACATCGGATCGGTCCTTTGCGACGGCTCCATTTCCGCTTGCCCGAGCCTTCGCGCCGACTACATCCAAGGCAACATCCACACCGACGACTTCTGGGATGTATGGGAAAACCGCTTCCAGGTGATGCGGGATCGATCGTGGGCACGCACCGGAAAATGCAAGTCGTGCGAGGAATGGAAATATTGCCATGGCAACGGTCTGCATCTTCGCGACGAAACCACCAAGGAGTTGGCATTCTGCCACCTGGAGCGCCTGGAAAGCGGGATGGCCAGCTGCTGTTGAGGCGACGGCGATCGCCTTCAGCGAGCTCGGCTATGGCACAAGGGACCTCGCGCAGCGGAAGCCGATGAAATCGTTGGCATCACCAGGAAGCATCGCATTGCGCTCGTGGTTCTTCGGTGGACAAAAATCGTCCGAAATCGCTCCTCCTCGGAAGACTCGATAAAGCCCCGATTCCGGTCCGGTGGGATCGGACTTGGACTTCGAATCGAACGAACCCAACCAATCGAAAACCAGCTCGCCGACATTGCCTTGGAGATCGTAGAATCCCAGGCCGGTCGGAGCCAGGTCAGCCACAGGCCGCGTTACGGGCGCAGGAATTCGGCCCGTCCACCCATATTTGGATATCTGGTTGGAATCATTCCCCCAATACCACCAGCTCGAAGTCCCCCCCCGCGCGGCGTATTCCCATTCGGCCTCCGATGGCAACCGGTATCCGTTGCGGAGCCTGAATTGCCGAAGCGATGCCATTTTCACCACGCGTCCGGACTCGAAGGTCGCTCCAGCCCATTGGTAGACCGTGTCCAATCCTTGCCGCTTGCTCCTTGCGTTGCAGTACAGGATCGCCTCGAACCAAGTCACATTCTCGATGGGACAACGGGGACAATCGATTCGACGGGAAGGATTGGAAGCCATCACCGAATTCCAATCTTCCTGGGTCACCTCGGTGCTATCCATGAGAAACCCAGAAATTGTCACCGTATGGGCTATCGCTCCGAAGGTACCGGTGGTATCCGAAGGATCCCCCCCCATCCGGAAAGTTCCACCAGGCACGTACACCATCCGGGTGTACCTGGGGTTGGATGGATCCAGCGAATTATTCCACACCGTATTTTCCTCGGTCCAACATCCGGACAGAGCCAACAATGCCGGGAGCGAAAGCCAACCATTCCATCCAGATCGCTCAGATCCTTTCATCGGGAATATTCCCAAAGGAGCGCTCCGCATCCAACCGCGCATCGACGCGAGCAAGCGACAACCGGCGCTCATGGAACCAACGACCTCGCGCACCGGAATCCCAGGACCGCGCTGGCATGATCCGGAGTATTGTACTCCCTGTCACCATTTTTGGGGATCCCGGATCTGTCGTTGATACAACCTCCTCGAAAGACTCTGTACCCTCCGGTCGCAGGCCCCGAAGGATCCACCTGCGCTGCGGTGGAAAACACAGAGTGCCAATCCCATGTCCACTCCCATACATTGCCTTGCATGTCGTACAACCCCGCACCAGTCCGCGCGAGTGTCGCCACAGGATGAGTTCGAGCTTGGGCATTTGCCCTGAGCCAGCCATACTCCACGGATTTGGTTGAATCATCCCCCCAATACCACCATCCTTCCGTACCACCTCTTGCCGCGCATTCCCATTCCGCCTCGGTCGGCAACCGGTATCCATTGCGCATCCTGTCTTGCCTGACGGAAGCCATTCCAACAACCCTACCATTGTCGACCACCGCCCCGGACCAGGTGTACACCGTGTCCAGTCCTTGGTTACGGCTTCGCGCATTGCAAAAAAGGATCGCATCGAACCAGGTCACCCCTTCGACGGGACAATCCAGGCAGTTTTTAAAACCGGATGGATTCGAACCCATCAGCTCTACCCAAGTCTTCTGGGTCACCTCCGTGCTGTCCATCAAGAATGCGGAAATTGTCACCGAGTGTTCTGTCGCCCCTGCTGCAATGGCTTGATCCACAACGGTCGTATCCCCTCCCATCCGGAAGGTTCCTCCCGCCACGTACACCATGCCCGTATTCCGGAGATTGACCGGATCCATGCCATTGTTCCAGACGGTGTTTTCGTCGATCCAGCAACCCGCCAACAGGGCCACCGAAATGGCAACGCCCAGAATGCGCCGGAACCCGCTCATCGTCAGCCGCTCAAAACGCATAGGTGAGCGTGAATGCGCCCAAAACCCCTGCAGCCGCATCGCAGACAATGGCCGTGGTCGTGGCGGAGTTCGCATCCTTCACCGCCTGGGCATGGTCGGCCTTGAATGTTTCAAATCCGGAGGTGGCCTTGCCGTATTCGACCACGGCGGCATCGGCGGCCTTCTTACGGTCTTGGGCCTTCAGGTGGAACACAACGGCAGCGGCCCCCGCCCCTGCGGCCCCCGCCAAGGAGCCCCAACGGAACCAGTGGTTTTCCTTGCGCAAGGCAGGCTTCTGCGGGTCGGGAATCGGCTGAGGAAATGGCGTCACCACGTTGTCCTCTCGGCCGACCTGTTGTGCGGATGCCAGTCGCTTGGCCAACATTGGAATCGACTTTGTGAGCAGCCCCTCGATCGCTCCTGAACGATCTTCCGTGGCGGTGGTCACGACTTCACCGGTTTCCACATCCAAAAGTCGGATTTGCATCGTGTAGACAGAGCCAATCCGTCCGACGGAGCCGACCACCAACCGATCGACGGAAAGCAACCGCCCCAGCTGGATGGCGCACTGGCCACCCTCGCAGGCGCCGGAGGCTTCGAATGCCTGCTCCTTCAGGACTTTGTCCATCTGGCTTCTTTCCATCACCCGAAAGACTCCGGTTCCCAAAAGTTCGGAACGCAAGCGGTCGCTCAGGATGGAAGCATCCGTGGCGGAAACACCCTGCGCGGTCAGATCTTCCACCGCAACTTGCCAGGTCTTCGCCATGCAACTGGCGACCATCGCAAGCATCACCAGAATCGTTCTGGCCAGCATCCAATCTTCCCTTCGGTTAATCCCTGACCTCCCTCACCTGGAGAATGCATCGTCCAAGGAAGGCTAGGATGGATCAAAGATACCATCCCAGCTCCGTCCGGTCGACGCGAACGGAGGAGACAACGGGTCCTCAGCCAGGCTGGCTGAGCATTTTTCCAATGTGTTCGATCATCTCCCTTGGTGTACGGACCGCGACACCCTTGGGGTCCATCGAATCGATTTCCGCCGTCCCCTTCAAGCCAGCCAGGATCCGGGCCATCACCATCGGCAATTCCGCCGGGTCCTCTTCATGGATGATCTCCAGATCATCGTCCGGAAGGATCTGCACTTCTCCCCCACAGCGCGACCTGGCCACCAATGCTTCATAGACGTGCCTACCGATCTCGGACGAGCGATTTTCACCGCCAAGCGCTGCAAGAAACCGTCCCACATCCGGGGCACCTCTAGCCCCCCGCATTTTTCGAATCCATCGACGCTTCCGACGCACCGCGACAACGACCACAATCACACAGACGCCCAACTGGATCACTGCCAAAAGAGGCCATCGGTAGAAGAGCCAAACCTCGAAAACAAGGATCCCAAGCCCCACCAGCGCGAGGATTCCCCCACGTCTGCCCGTCATTTCCATCCCCGTCGTTCTCGGCCTGCGCGAAGAGTCAGCAGCCAAAGTCGTCACCATCTTCAAAAAATCGCTTTCCCCCTCCAATTAACAAGTCCTCTTCCTGCCAATGTCAACGTATCCCACCAAAACATCCCACAGACAATTTCCGCCAACGCCCATCCACACAGCCCACGCCGCCGCCCTTGGCGCTTGAGGCGCCCAACCGAAGCCCTAATTACCGCAGTTGTCGATACAACGGCTTCGCCGTCACTCAGGGAACGGCGGCTATTCTCCTACCTTTCCAACCCAGCCACCGCGCAGCGAAGCGTCCGCGGGCAAATCCGCTCAAACAACAACCCAGCCAATCCAGCCAACCCAGCCCCACCCGCCTACCCAGCCGCCCAACCACCGCGCAGCGAAGCGCCCGCGGGCAAATCCGCTCAAACAACAACCCAGCCAATCCAGCCAACCCAGCCCCACCCGCCTACCCAGCCGCCCAACCACCGCGCAGCGAAGCGCCCGCGGGCAAATCCGTTCAAACAACAACCCAGCCAATCCAGCCAACCCAGCCCTACCCGCCAACCCAGCGCTCCCCATTTCCCCAAAAACAAAAGCCCACCGGCCGAAAGGCGACGGTGGGCAAAATCGTCAGGTATCAGTTCCCTGATGCCTGGATGAGGGATGCAGTCGAAGCGACCTGGACCCGAAGCCGTCCGCATCGGGACGGCGACGGTCCAGGGAGCGAGAATGCGCCCTCAGACGGGCATCAGAGCTTGTGGATGGTGGCCTTGGCGCCAAGCTCCTCTTCGATGCGCAGCAGCTGGTTGTACTTGGCGATACGATCGGTGCGCGAGAGCGAACCGGTCTTGATCTGGCCAGCGCCCGTGCCCACGGCCAGGTCCGCGATGAACGCGTCTTCGGTCTCGCCGGAACGGTGCGAGGAGATCACGCCGTAGCCGGCCTTCTGCGCCATCTTGATGGCGTCGAGGGTTTCGGTGACGGTGCCGATCTGGTTGACCTTGATGAGGATCGCGTTGGCGGCGCCCATCTTGATGCCCTTGGCCAGACGCTCGGGGTTGGTGACGAAGAAGTCGTCGCCGACGATCTGGATCTTCTTGCCCAAGGCCTTGGTGAAGGAGACGTAGCCTTCCCAGTCGCTCTGGTCGAGGCCGTCTTCGATCGAGTAGATGGGATACTTCTTGACCCACTCGGTGTACTTGGCGACCATGTCGGCGGTGGTGAACAGCTTGTTGGGGTTGGACTTCCAGAACTTGTAGCCCTTGCGGTCGCCTTCGTCGAACAGCTCGGAGGAGGCGCAGTCGAGGGCGATCTTGATCTGGGAGCCGGGCTTGTAACCTGCGGCGACGATCGCCTGCATGATCACTTCGAGGGCTTCGTCGTTGGACAGGTTGGGCGCGAAGCCGCCTTCGTCGCCGACGGCCGTGACGTGCTTGCCCTTCTTCAGGATGCCCTTGAGGGCATGGAAGATCTCGGTGATCCAACGCAGGCCTTCGGAGAAGCTCTTGGCGCCGACGGCGGCGATCATGAACTCCTGGAAGTCGATCAGGTTGTCGGCGTGCTTGCCGCCGTTGATGATGTTGGCCATCGGGACGGGCAAGGTGAAGTTCTTGTTCTTGTGCAGCTTGCCGATGTACTTCCAGAGGGGCAGACCCTTGGAGGCGGCCGCGGCGCGGCACACGGCCATGGAGACGGCCAGCATGGCGTTGGCGCCGAGCTTGCCCTTGTTCTCGGTGCCGTCGAGAGCGATCATGCACTTGTCCAGACCCTTCTGGTCTTCGGCATCGAAGCCCTTGAGGGCTTTGGCGATGGGGCCGTTGACATTGGCGACGGCCTTCAGCACGCCGCGACCCAGGTAGACCTTCTTGTCGCCGTCGCGCAATTCCACGGCTTCGAATTCGCCGGTGGAGGCGCCCGAGGGCACCGCAGCGCGACCGAACGAGCCGTCGTCGAGGGTGACGTCGGCTTCCACGGTGGGGTTGCCACGGGAGTCGAGGATCTGGCGGGCAACGATCTTCTTGATCTTGGGCATTCGTCTATCTCCGATGAATATTCATGATGACGGATTTTGTCACCACCGTCGATGCCGACGGAGGAACTTCCGAACGAAACGTAGATGCCTGCGCGGGCCCGGTGCAAGGGTTTTCAGACTCGCGACTCCGATTTTCCCGAGATCACGGCGAAACGCCGTTCTCCGCGATGAGCCCTTCAGGCGAGTTCGGCGAGATCGAGATGGCGCTCGCGCCACGCGAGAGGCTCGCCTGGATCCCATCCTTGCCGGGGCAGAAGCCAAGCGACGTCGCTTGATTTCCAGCCGTGGTTTCCGTAGTAGTCCTTGGCCAGGGGGGAGGCGAAAAGCCCCCATTGGATGCCGTCTCCCAGCTCATCGAGGGTGGCCAGCAGCGCTTTGCCCACACCTTTGGATTGCCAAGCCGGATGCACCGCGAGATCCGAAACCCAACCATCGAAGGCACCATCCGTCCAACCGCGCAGAAGCCCCACCAGTCGGGATCCGTCCCAGGCGGCGCGCACCACGTTGGAGCCTCGGAACATGGCCTCCAGTCGCTGGAGATCTCGGACGGGGCGTCTCAACGCCGCCGCCGCGTAGAGTGCCGCGATCTTTTCCACAGCCGGGATCGTCTGCTCGATCTTCAATTCCGACAACGAGTTATCCATGTTCCGTTCCTTTCGCCAAGATCCGCAAAGTCCAGAAATCCCGTTCTCAACCCAGCGCCAATCCTGGCTCCACAGGCCCAGTCAGCGGTTGGACATCCCCGCGTTCCAGACGCCACAGGGCGGCTCCGGCGATCATGGCGCCATTGTCCGTGCACAGTGCGTGAGCCGGAAACCTCGCCCAGCAGCCTGTGCGTTCGGCCATTTGTTGCATCCGTTCGCGGAGCCTACGATTGGCCGACACCCCGCCGCACACGGCAATTCCCGGCAAGCCGCGCTCCTTCAGCGCCACCTTGCACTTGGCCACCAGCGCCTCCACGATGGCCTCTTCCAGGCTTGCGCACACGTCCGCGAGGCGCTCCCCAAGGTGTGGCCCCAACTCCTTGGCCAATCGCGACAGAGCCGTCTTCAACCCGGAAAAGGAAAAGTCCAATCCATCTCCGCGCAGCCCGATGGGCAACGGGAATGCCTTGCGATCGCCGAGGCCCGCGAGCCGGGAAACCTCCGGACCTGCCGGGTATCCCAGTCCAAGGATTTTGCCGCATTTGTCAAACGCTTCGCCCGCCGCATCGTCGCGCGTGCAGCCGAGGGAAAGAAACTGGCCGCTCTGGCTGACCTCGGTCAGTTCCGTATGTCCACCGGATACTGTAAGGCAAAGAAACGGCGGCGCCAGTTCGGGAAACGTGAGTCGCACCGCGGCGAGGTGTCCTTCCAGGTGATTGGCGCCCCAGAGAGGCTTTCCGGAGTCCATTGCCAAGGCTTGGGCGAAGGAGGCTCCCACCAGCAGAGGGCCCGCCAAACCAGGGCCACGGGTGTAAGCGATCCCATCGAGATCATCGATCGATTTTCCGGACTGTTCCAACGCCTCGCGCACAATGCCCGGCAACAGTCGCAGATGCTCGCGCGAGGCGATTTCAGGAACCACTCCCCCGAACTCGGCATGAACCGCTTGGGTGTGCAGGACATTCGACAAGACCTTCCACCCGTCGATCACGGCGGCGGCGGTTTCATCGCAGGAGGTTTCGATACCCAAAATCAGCATAAGGCGGGAAACCTACACCTCATCGGGTTTGAGCGGACACAAAAAAAGAACCCCCCAGGAGATCTCCCGAGGGGTTCGATCACCGCGCGAGGCGATCTTCACTGAACATACATCCCTCCATCGGAGGAACGCAAGCTTGGAATGACAATTTCGAAAATGGTGTTGACTGATGAGCGATCGCTCATCGGTTTTTGGTCAACACCCACTTCTCCTTCCGGCTTTGTGGTGCGATATTCTGTGGGACATGCCGGACCTATTCCAATACACGGACTACCGGGCCTTCCTCCGGGATTGGTTCGTCCATGCCAAACAGAGCACTCCGGCGCTTTCCTACCGGTTCCTCGCCAGCCGTCTGGCCATCGACCCAGGGTTCCTGGTCCACATCTTCCATGGCCAGAAACACCTCTCCGAAACGCACCTGCAACCGCTGGTCAAAGCGTTGAAGCTGGACAAACGCCAAGGCGAATATTTCCAACGTCTGGTGGCCTTCTGCAAGGCCAAGGGCACCCAGGAGATCGGTCGGCGATTCGCGGAGCTCATGGAACTGCGCGAAACCAAAGTCCGGGAGGTTTCGGCCAGTCACTACCGGTATTACCAAAACTGGTACGTGCCCGCCATCCGGTGCCTTGTCGCCGCGCGCAGAGTGGAAGGAGATGGATCCGAACTGGCGGGAATCCTGCGCCCGAACATCACGCAGACCCAAGCCCGGGAGGCCGTCGCGCTGTTGGCCAAGCTCGGCATGATCCGCAAGACCACCGACGGGTCCTGGGAGCCAACCGATGCCCACGTCACCTCCGGCGATGCCTGGACCCACATGGCCATCCGTTCGTTCCAGAAGCAAACCCTCCAATTGGCCATGGACGCGATGGGATCGCTCCCGAAGGAAGAACGCGAGATTTCCACCATGACCTTGGCGATCGCCCGGGAAGAAATGGAGACGGTCCAGGAGATGGTGCGCGAGTTCCGAGCCAAACTGGCCAAGTGGGCGGTCGGCACTCCCAACGCCGACATGGTCTACCAGGTGAACATCCAGGTCTTCCCGCTGGTGATGCCATGAAGCACCGTCCTTATCGCGGGATTTCCAAAGCATTTTTTGTCATACCGAGCCTTTGGGGCCTCTTTTCCTGCTCGGACGATCGGGTCGCGGGCAAGCCCGTGGTGGACGAAACCACCAATGGATTCCAAGCCCGCATCCACCTGGCCGACGGCACGCCGGCGTCGTTCGCGAAAGTTCGCCTGACTCCGGGATGGTACGTGTCGGGCGCGACCGACAGCGCCAATCGGACGTTGATGGCCGACGCCGAGGGCGAAATCGAAGTCAAAGGACTGGAGCAAGGATCGTGGTGGCTGGAAGCCAGCCAGGGAATCGGAGGCGCTCGTGCCCTGTTGAGCTGGAACCCTCGATCGCCACGTCCATCGGATCTGGTCCTCGCCCCCTCGGGCAGGCTGATCGGACAAACCCTGCCGTTGGCCACCGTCCGCGTGTACGGAAGCGATCGTAGCGTCAAGGCCGATTCGCTGGGGCACTATGTGGTGGATTCCATTGCACCTGGCCCAGTCAGCCTTCGGGTGGACGCCGGGACGGCGAGCTCCGACAGCCTGATCGGAGAAACCACCGAGCGCATCGTATCGGGGCAGACAACCACCGCGGTGATCCGCGATCGGGTCTCGACCGACAGAGCTCTGTGGAAGGAAGGGCGGCTGGCCATCATCGCCGCCGACGTTTCGAGCCGTAGCGATTCCCTCGCGGATTTCCTGATCCCCGTCGTTCTGGGCGAGGCGGAATTTTCCAATGGACTCGCCAAACCCGAAGAACTTTTGGTGACCGATCGCCAGGGGCGAACGTTGGAATTCCATGCGGAAACCTGGAATCCGTCCGCCAAAACCGCCGTGGTCTGGGTGAGGCCGGGTCGGGTCCATCCGCGCCGGGGCGACACGCTCTCGCTCCTGTGGGGAAAGACAGGTTTTGTCTCAAACCTCGCTTCCACCCCGATCGATTCCGTGTACGGAATCTGGCACCTCGGAGGCGCATCGATCGGGTCCAACACCATTCCAGCCGGACCCGCCATCGCCAGGGACTCCGGCACCGAAGCCGCCACAGGGATCGTCGGCGAGGGGCGTCAGTTCCATGGCACCGATTGGATGCGCATCCCGGCACCCACCGCAAGTTCCGTGGCCCGCGGCTTCAGCGTTTCCTGCTGGATCCGCGCGGATGGCCGCCAACTCAACCACGCCAAGATCCTCGATCTCGGCGCTTCCAGCGCCCCGTTCGGCACCATCCTGCTGGACTTCGACACCACCACCGGCAAGGCCGGGATGCAGGTCGCCTTGGGTGACAGTTCTTGGCAACGAATCGAAGCGAAGCTCCCGGTGGCCGGCTGGACGCACCTGGCCGCCACCTGGGATGGAACCTCGCGCGAAGCGGTATTCTACCAGGATGGCATGGAACAAGGTCGAATCCGAACCGATGCACCTCTTCTCGATCCCGCCGGGCACGATCTGCTGCTGGGAAACCAGTCCGATGGCCTCGATGGAATCCGCGGCATCCTCGACGAGGTCCGGTGGGATTCGGTCGCCCGATCCCCCGATTGGATCAGGCATCTGCACTTCCTCCAATCCCCTTCGCGGATCGTCCTTACCAGAGACTCCCACTAACCTCCTTCCCGGCCTTTCCAGCCAACCAGGAAACCAACCATGAACACGTCCCAACGCGCAAGCCTTCGCGCGATCGCCCTTGCTTTGTCCGCCGCCACCGGCGTGGCAGCGGCCGTCCCCGGCAAGCTTTCCACCGACTGGGTCGGAAACACCTTCGGGTACGGAGAAATGATCGACCCGAAGGGTGCTGCCACCGACGGCATGAACCGCATGTGGGTTCAGAACTACATCGCCAACACCTGGGTGTCGCGCGATGGCAAAGTGTTCACCTGCAGCAACTGGGACGAAGGCTCGCGAGCCGCCGGCATCTACAAGGACGGCAAGGTCCTGGGGCAATTGGTCTACGGCAAGGACCTCTTCGGATTCAGCGGCGATATCGTGGGGGACGACAAATACGTCTACGCGACCACAGGGGTGGATTGGGGCAATTGGGAGCGCCACGGCTACGGGATCCAACGATTCACCCACACCGGCCAAACAGCGGGTTGGACCGGTGGGAGGGGATTCCAAAGCTCCTACCTGGTGGTGCGCGATTCGGGGTGGAACCCCACGATCGCGCGTTTGGCAATCGACACCGCGGCCCAAGAACTCTACCTGTACGACAGCCTGACCGACGGGGGCAGCGTATTGGTGTTCGATCTTGCCACCATGTCACAGACCCCCAAGGCCACATGGAAGGTTTCCGCGGTGGAAGACATGGTGGGAGACCAGGCAGGAAATCTGTGGATCCTCCGCAACCACAAGGTCCAGAAGTTCACCAACCGAGGCGTCGCCACGAGTGTGGAAGTGGCCTCCCTCCTGGCTCCGACACGCATCGCGATGGACGCGAAAAAGCGCCTGATGGTCTTCGATGATTCCACGTTGCAGATCCACGTCTTCGGCGGGCTGGACGCCACTCCCGTGGAAGCGACCGCGTTCGGCGCCAAGGGCGGCATCTATTCGGGCATCAAAGGCAAGATCGCTCCGGACAAACTTCTGCCCAAGTGCGCAGGGCTGGGGGCGGATTCGGCCGGCAACATCTACATGGCCTGGGGTGGCGTGGCGCCGGTGGCGGGATCGGACATACGGGGCTACAACCCCGACTTTTCCCTGAAGTGGCAATTGATCGGACACACCTTCGTGGCATGCGGCGGGTTCGACCCCGGCTCGGACGGCCAGGACATCTATTACCGCGACCACCACTACACGGTGGACTACTCCAAGCCCACCGGAAAAAAATGGAACTACGAATCGTTCCTGTGGGACCGCGCCACGGACACCCCTTCCGTGTTCGGCGGATCCGTCCTGGTGCGTCGCCTGGGAGGTAAGACAATTCTTGCCAGCACGGCTTCCGACCAGATGTCCGGAGGCTTCCGGTTCTACCGCATGGACCAGCAGGTGGCCGTGCCCGCGGGAATCCTGGCGGACGGATCATGGGCCTGGTGGATCGAGCTGGACGGCGACGTATGGAACGTCGACGGCTCCGGCAAGGTCAAGCGCTTCGCGTTCAAAGGCTTGGATGGCTCGGGAAATCCGAGCTACGACAAATCTCGTCCGGAAGTGTTCCCGTCGCCGGCGGATCTGGACGGGATCCAGCGGGTGCATTACGACCCCGTCGAGGACGCGATCTATTTCACGGGCTACGACGACCAGCACATCCGCCCCAACGAGTGGGGTCGAACCGGCAGCGTCTTCGCCAAATACGAAGGCTGGACCGCGGGAGCCCGCAAGCTCGCCTGGAAGATCGCGCTCCCGCTGGACAACCGCGACGCCAACATCGGCGACGCCACCCTCAAGGACATGTCCATCGCCGGGGACTATGCGTTTTTTGTCACCTGCAACAGCACGCCGGCCACCACGGTGTATGTCTACAGCCTCAAGGACGGATCCCTGGTGGGAACCATCCTGCCCGGCCCGGAAATCGCCGGCGACATCTCCTTCATGGGCTCCATGGGAGGACTGGGCTGGGTCGACATGGCCTTCGGGATCCAGGCCTTCAAACGTTCCAACGGCGAATACCAGATCCTGGTGGAAGACGACGTCCACGCAAAGAACGTCTGGTACCACTGGTGCCCCACCGGAAATTGTCCGGAGGGGACCAGTACGACCGCGCGAAAGACACAGCCCGCCATCGATCGCAGCCTGAAAGTGGACCTGCGACATGGTCGCGTGATCCTGCCTGGCGGACGCGATCTGGGAGGCCGCGCCGCCCCCTAGACTTCCCGCGATCGCCACACGCAAACCCCGACTTGATCGTCAGGGTGCGGCCGTGGAGTCACCCAGCAGATTCGCGAAATCTCGATCCCCAAGCCATGGCGCGAAATCGGCATCCTCACGAAATTGGGATGCGGATTTCCCCAGTGCCAACGCCCTGCGGGTCGCCTCCAGCAACTTGCCCTTATCGTTCTTCCATGCGTGGTAGCATGCCAGGTTGTATTGGAGAGTCCCATGGGCGATGGACTTGGCATCGGGGCCCACCAGATCGTGGATGATCTTCCGTGCCCGCTCCTGGTCCCGGCTGGCAACGGCAATTCCGAGGCAATTGCTGGTCAGGACATTCTTTGCCTGGTCGAGTCCCGGATCCTGGAGGCTTTCGAGCTTGGGAAAGATCTCCTCGATCCAAAAGTCTATCAACGAAAAGAGAGCGGGAGCGTTTCGGTCGGACGAATTCGAATTCAACAGTTCGTTCGTCACGTAGACCACCCAGTTCGCTTCTTCTCCCAGGATCTGTGGCTCGTCCAATACCTCGCGTATCGTTTCCATCCATGTGGCGGGCGTCGACTTGCCGCCTCGCGCAAGGATTCCCACCTGCCAGGCTCTGGATTTCAGGTAGCGTCGGCGATAGCGTCGATCCACCGGCATACTAGGCGTTTGAGCAACCCAACGGCAACGCTTCAATTCGATGCGTTTCGAACCAGAAACAAAATTTAGGGAAGGCTCGATCCACTCCAAATCACGCTCCCCATCCAGAACCTTTTCCTTGCGAAGGGCGAAGGAAGCGACCAGCCGAGACGTGTGGCTAGCCAAAAGGTTCCAGACCTCGGAAAGTTCGCAGGAATCCACCATGACATCGAGGGTCGGAGCCTCCTCCTCGTGGGCGAGGAAGGCCCACCGGCTCTCTCCCAGCTCGATGGCCAAGGATGACGGATACTGCCCGTAACGCACCGGCAACCGGTAGGACAAGGAATGGGGCCTCTGTCGTAGAGGCTGCGGGAGTAGCCGCCCTCCGCGAGGCATGCCATCTTGGCTTTCCGCGACCGATGCCGGAACCTGCGCAAAGGCCCGCATCGGCTCGGAGTCTTCCTGGAACCGGATGGATCCTGTTGGGAAATCCCAGGTACCCCAGGTCAATCCTTCCACTTCCGGGACCCAAGACCTTGGTAAGGCGACCTCAGAATTCGAATCGCGGGAGCGGACCACATAAAGCCCCACCTCATCATGGGCGCGCCTGTCCAGACCTTCCTTCGAGTACTGCAGGCTGTTTTTCGTGCCAGGCGCATAGACCCGAAGCAATCGGATTCCTCCGGGCAGCTCCAACAACCTGAGATTTTCCGCTTTCACTCCCTCAGCACCCGGTTCTCCCAAGGAAGCCGTCGCGCGAAAACGCAATTGCTCACCTCCGTACTGGAAGGCGAAAGTGCCGACTCCTCCCCAGTAGGCGTATGGAGGTTGTCCGGGCAGTCCGGACAGGAACCACCTGCCAACAGCGTTCCACAGGACCCATCCCAGCAGTCCTTCGTGGAACTCCACGCTTCGCCGCGAGAAGTCCAACGATTTCAAGGTCGAATCGCTGAAATCTTGGCTGCTCGTAGCCAAGCGCAAGAGCGGATCGCTTGGTCTTCCCTGCCAGCCATGGACATGCCAGAGGTCGACATCCCGATCCTTGACTGTTTCTGTCCGTATCGGAAGTCCGTACCAAGCTGACTCCTCCCAGTGGGAGAGATCGTAAACGATCCAGTTTTCCCTCGTCCACACGGCGATCCCACGGAACGTTTTCGCATTCGATGAACTTGCCTGCAAAGGAACGATTCGCTGTGCTCCCGAAAGCACATCGTCCAGCATCCGCGCGTCTTGGTGCGAAATCCTTTCGACCAAAAGCTCTCTCGATCCGTGATCACCAGACGCAAGCCATTGACAGTGGGAAATTCTCCAGGCACCCGTGTCGGTTTCCGGAGAAATCAAGTCGAACTCGTTCCCGCGATCGTCCGGAACATCGCTCTTGGCCAGGTCCAGCAGGCGGCCCTGGGCATCGAAGCGCAGAAACCGACGCCCCGCCTTCACCACGAACCCCGACCGGCCTTCGACGGTAAAAACTCCGGAAATTTCCCCATCCACCAATTTCGCGAGCTCGAAGCGCTCCGAGCCGGCTCCCTCCTGGATGTAGTGAACCTCCGAACCCCAAATACGCCCAACGCCACCCATGGCACTGACTCCAATGATTCCGAGGACCGCGCGACCGAGCACCATGCGTCGAAAATGCATGACGCCACAACCTACACGAATCTTGCCTCGGAGTCCTCAGTGCTCTCGACGTAATCGGAAGATCGGCTCCATGGCTTCCAACACGGTGGGCCTGCGGCTCGTGGACTTCATAGCCCGATCATGTAGAGATCGAAGCCTCCGGCGCCGCCCGGCCGGTTGGAGCTGAAGATCAGAGCGCCTTGCTGGCCATACCCCGAAGGCAGGGCGAAGGGGCGGTATTCATCGCTCGACGAATTGACCGCGGATCCCAGGTTTTCCGGCACCGTCCAGGTGGTGCCGTCCCACCGGCTGCGGTAGACATCCAACCCACCCTGGCCGCCGGAACGATCGGAGACGAAGTACAGGATGTTCCCCACCAGGTACGGGCAGCGCTCCTGGCCATCGGAGGAGGATAGTTCCGGAATTTGTCGGACCGTTACACCCGTTGGCATCGCGTTCTGGATCCACTCGAAGGGACCATGCGCGTCCAGAGGGACCTTCGCCTCCCAGATCCGGTAGGTACCCGATCGGTTGGAGTGGAACAAAATCCGTCCCACCCGTGGCGTCCAGGTGGCGTAGCCTTCATCGAAGGTCGAATTGATTGGTTCGGGAAGCCGCACATCCAGCAATGCCGGGGTCTTCCCATATCGCCAATCGGACAGGGCCCGGAAATCATCGAGGGTATCGCCCGTCGGCTCGGCGACCATCACGCGCAGATCGTGCGCCCCCGAGTCGCCCTGCGCGAAGGCGAAACCCTGGGGAACCGTTCCGGCGCTGTCGTTGTCGACATCGAAGGGCTCGCGCGGGAACCAAAACGAAGGCCCGAGTTCGTCCTTGGACGAATTGATGTGGGTGAGCAAGCTGTCGAGCGAGTGGGATGCGCCTCCCCGGACTTGGAACGAAGAATCGTTCCCATCCAGCGACAAATACATGGGTGTGAGATCGAAGGTTCCGCCTTTGGTGGCGCGATTGGAGGAAAACAGCACCTCCAGGTCGCGCCCCAAAGTCCAATGCCCCTCGGGGTCGCACGAGTTCCAATCGTCGTACGGCGAGTTGAGTGGGTCCAGCCGGAACGCCTGATGGGGAAGAACGATCTTTCCGCAATCGCTGTTCCCAGGACAGCCCGTCAGGACCGCGGCGAGAAGAAGACCGGTAACGAAGTGGCTGGTTCGCATGATGGGGCCTTGCACGGTGGAAGCGTGGAACTCTCGCATTCACATAATAACAGCGTGGAGTTGTTCTTCAAACAACGCCCATCAAGCGACGAGCAACCCCTCCACCACGTCCCGAAGCTCCTGGTACAGGAACGGCTTGGGAAGGATGCCGGAGAATCCATACTTCCGGAAATTCGCGAAAATCGGATCCGTCGAGTACCCGCTGGTGGCGACGATTCTGGTGGTGGGCTCGATGGCCTTGATCTCCAAGGCCGTTTGCTGCCCTCCCCACCCCCCGATCACGGTAAGATCCACCATCACCAGGACGAACGGATCTCCTTCGGCCATCGCGAAGCGGAACAACTCGAGCGCAGCTCTTCCTTCCCGCGCCAACGCAACACGGAACCCCATGCGTTCGAGCATCGCTTTCAAGACATCGCGGATGATCTCCTCATCGTCCATCACCAGGATCCTCCCCCTCTCCACGGGAGAGGCGGAGACTGAACTCGAAACCACCTCGACGACGGGAGACGACGATGTCCGCTCGATCGAGGCGGGAAGGCACAACGAGAAGACCGTACCTTCGCCCAGACGGGATTCCACCTGAATCGTTCCCTTGTGGCGAGCGATGATCGAATGGATCGTCGCCAATCCCAGTCCATGTCCATCCGACTTGGTGGTGAAGTAGGGATCGAAGATTCGGGGCAGATGATCCGGACTGATCCCATGACCACTGTCCTTGATCTGGATCCGCACGAACGGAGCGCTTTGGATCATTTCGTTGCAGGCCGTGATCCAGACGTGCCCGCCCTCGGGCATGGCCTGCTTGGCGTTGATCACGAGGTTGCTCATCACCTGGTCGAGTTGTCCGTGATCGGCCTCGACCTTCCACAAGTCCTCGGCCAGGTCGAGATGGAGGTCCACCGGACTTCCACGAAGATGGAGTCGGACCGTTTCCGATATCGCGGTCGCGAAATCCACCGCTTCCTTGACAGGCTCTCCACCTTTGGCGAAAGTCAATAATTGTCTGGTCAGATTCTTGGCATTTCCGATCGATCGGATGGCCGCATCGAGGAATGGCTTCGCTTGATGGTCCGTCGAGATCGAGAGCCGAAGCAGTTCGATGTTCCCGAACAAGCTGGTCAGCATGTTGTTGAAGTCATGGGCGATTCCGCCCGCCAGCAAACCGAGTGACTTCAGCTTCTCGGCCTTCGACGCCTCCGCCTCCAGCAGGTACTGATCCGTCACATCCCGAAAAACCAGGACCACACCCTCGATCTGGCCAGCCTCGTCGCGGATCGGGGCAGCCGAATCGGCGATCTGGTATTCCCTGCCCTGGCGGTTTACGAGAATGGTGTGATTGGCCAACCCCACCTGATGCCCGGTGCGCAAGACTTCGAGAGCGGGATTCTGCGCGGGTTTCCGGTCCTTTTCCGCAAGGATCCGAAAGACCTCCGCAAGCGGTTTGCCGATCGCATCCGCCCGTTTCCAACCCGTCAGCTCTTCGGCAACCCGATTGATCCGCGTGATGTTGGAGCCGGTGTCGGTGGAAATCACGCCATCACCGATCGAATCGACCGTGATCCTCAAATTCTCCTCGCTGGCCGCCAGCGCGTTGACTGCCTTGCGACGCTCGGTGATATCCTCTCCGGAGCTCAATACTCCGATGAATCCGCCTTGGTCATCGGCCAAACGCGTGTTGTGCCAGGCGACGAACCGACGCTCCCCGAACCGGTTGACGATGTTGTTCTCGTAGTAGTCGATGAAGCCGACCGGATTCTCCACAAGATCCCGGTACACCTTCAAAACTTCCTCCGCCTCCTCGGGAGGCAGGCAGGTCGAAAACCAATTTTTGCCAATCAGCTCATCCGCGCTCCGCCCGAGAACATCGCAGCCGCGCCGATTGATGAGTTGAATCCTGGCCTGATCATCGAGCACGACCAGGATCACCTCGATGTTTTCCAGATATTGTTCCACCCTGACTTTTTCGCACTCGAGCTCACGGGTCCGATCCAGGACCTTCCGTTCGAGATCCTCCATGAGCTGGAGGTTCAAGCAACGTTGACGCCGTTCCTCGAGGATGGTTCCCACCATCATCACCACGTTCTGCACAAACGGCAAGTAGGCGCCGAACGCTGCCTCGTCATCGAGCTGAAAACGCAGGCGGCAATAGTCGTGCTGATTGGAGCGCACGGCCAGAACAAGTCGAGATTCCTCCCCATCGGCAGGCAGGACCTCTACCGCGACCACCCCCGGGACGTCGGACAAGCCGCGGCACAGGAAGCTCACCACGGACTCTTGGTCTGGCAGCTGGCTCACGACGCTTTGGATCAGGACAAGCTGTCCCAAAATCTTCGGCGAAAGATTGGCGGGCATCATCAATTCCTGCGGAGGAACTCTTCAGGGGAGATGAAAAACGGATTGCGTATGACTGCCCCATTCACGATCATCTGGGGGTGCACCTTGAGCACATCCATGATCATGGCGCCGTCGAAATCGTTGGCGTTGTATTGGCAAACAGCCGTGACAGGATGCTCCCGAAGGAGCATGCTCACCCTGGACTCGTATTCCATGAGCCTTTCTCCTCCCTTCATGAGCCCGACATCCGAACTCATTTCGCCGATGACTCGGCAGCCCGCCCCCTTGTCCCGCGCATCCTCGTGAAACCGAGTCAGGAGGTTCAGCATCCTCTGGGGATCGAAGGTGCCTCCCTGGAAATACACCTCGTGCACTTTGGAAATCGTGAAGAACCCGGATTCCTTGCGTTCGCGCCAGGAGATCCCACCTTCGCCCAAAAGCGCGTCGAGGTCAGATTCCGTCACCCTCTCGGAGAAACACGCCACGCACTCGGATCCGGCCAGACCGCTGCGAACGTATTTTGCGAGCGAATCGATCCCTTCGTTGGGATCTGTGTAGATCTGGCAGATGTGCGAACCGAATGGAACGACCGCATCGGCGAACCCTAGATGGTGTGTCTTGCACATGGCCCTCTCCTTAGCAGGAAATTGAATCTGGAGCGCCGAACACCCCTGACATCTTAGAATATCCTTTCTCGCTGAATCGTGTCAGGCTCGATTCGAAAAACCCATTTCACCTCGGAAGTGTTCTGCAATTCACGGCGGCACCTTCGAAGGGAACTTTGGATCAACAAATTCACTACTGTGATTCGCCCACTATCCAGGCTGCGATCGGGAAGTCACAACCCGACCATGTAGAGATCGAATCCGCCCGCTCCTCCTGGTCGGTCGGAGCTGAAGATCAGAGCGCCTTGCTGGCCATACCCCGAAGGCAGGGCGAAGGGGCGGTATTCATCGCTCGACGAATTGACCGCGGATCCCAGGTTTTCCGGCACAGTCCACGTGGTGCCGTCCCATTGGCTGCGATAGACATCCAACCCACCCTGGCCGCCGGAACGATCGGAGACGAAGTACAGGATGTTCCCCACCAGGTACGGGCAGCGCTCCTGGCCATCGGAGGAGGATAGTTCCGGAATTTGTCGGACCGTTACGCCCGCTGGCATCGCGTTCTGGATCCACTTGAAGGGACCGTGCGCGTCCAGTGGAACCTGCGCCTCCCAGATCCGATAGGTACCCGAGCGGTTGGAGTGAAACAAAATCCGTCCCACCCGTGGAGTCCAGGTGGCGTAGCCTTCATCGAAGGCCGAATTGATCGGTTCGGGAAGCCAGACATCCAGCAATGCCGGGGTCTTGCCATACCGCCAGTTGGACAAAGCCTGGAAATCATCGAGGGTATCGCCCGTCGGCTCGGCGACCATCACGCGCAGATCGTGCGCTCCCGAGTCGCCCTGCGCGAAGGCGAAGCCTTGGGGAGTCGATCCGACGCTGTCTTCGTCCCCCGAGAAGGTCTCCCGCGGGAACCAGAACGAGGGTCCGAGTTCGTCCTTGGGCGAGTTGATGTACGTGAGCAAGCTGTCGAAGGAATGGCTGGCGCTTCCGTGAACCTCGAAGGAGGAATCGTTCCCATCCAGGGACAGGTACATGGGGGTGAGGTCGAAGGTACCTCCGCGGGTGGCCCGATTGGAGGAAAACAGCATTTCCAAATCGCCTCCCAAACGCCAATGCCCCTCGGGATCGCACGAATTCCAATCGTCGTACGGGGAATTGAGCGCATCAAGGCGGAACGCACAATGGGGAAGAACGATCTTTCCGCAATCGCTGTTCCCAGGACAGCCCGTCAGGACCGCGGCGAGAAGAAGACCGGTAACGAAGCGGCTGGTTCGCATGTTGGGGCCTTGCATGTTGGAAGCGTGGAATACTCGCCTCCACCTTAGTAACAGCGAATTCCGACGCGATCAAAGTCCGAGAAAGTTTTCCCAGTTCTCGATGTGGACCAGTTCGATCTTCGCCTCCGGATAGGATTCCACGAAGGTCGCAGGAATCTTCCATCGCACCGGGATCGATTTGATCTCGAAAGCGGACAATTTCCCGTCATCCTCCTCGAGAAAGTCAATCTCCTGTTGCGTGGCGGTCCGCCAAAAATGCGGCCGGGCCTCGCGCATGCTGTTGGAGTTGTTCTTCAAGCGTTCGGCGATCAGGAAATTTTCCCACAACGCGCCTTTGTCGGATCGCACGGAAAGCGGTTGGAAATTTCCAAGCACAGCGTTTCGCATTCCGGTATCCCAGAAATACACCTTGTTCATCTTCTTGAGTTCGTTGCGACGATTGCGGGCGAACGGCGGCAACAAGAAGACCACGAACGCCTGCTGCAGGATTCGCAGATAATCCGCGACGGTGTTCTTGTCGATACCCACCAATCCGGCAAGTTCCGTCATTGACACTTCTTGTCCAATCTGGAGCGCCAACGCCTGGATCAATTTTTCAAGCAATTGGGGATTGCGGATGTCGCGAAACGACAGAAGATCCCGGTGCAGATAGCTGGCCGCCAGCTCCATCAGCCTCTCTCGCCCCTCCATTCCTCCAAGCATCGCCACTTCCGGATAGGTGCCGTACAGCATCCTGTGCTCCAACAGCCTGCGCGCTTCCAAAAGGCCTTGACTGCCGGCCAATTCGCGCACCGTCAGCGGCGGCACCCAGAATTCGAATTTGCGTCCTGTGAGCGGCTCCCGTAGACTCGTGCCCAGCTCCAGCGATGACGATCCGGTCGCCACGACCTGCAATTGAGGCCAACCATCGACCAACAACTTCAAGGTCACTCCAACCCCTTGGATTCTCTGCGCTTCATCCAAAACCAGGAGTCGCAGATCACCTAGAAACCGCTGCAACTGGGTAAGGGATTTGTTCGAAAAGGCCTCGCGCACATCAGGCTCGTCGCCGGTCAGGTACAGCGACCTCTCGGGATGCTTGCTCAGCAGTTCCTTGGCGATGGTGGTCTTCCCCACCTGTCGAGCCCCATATAGGACCACAACCTTGCCACGAAACAGACGCTCCTCGATCGACCTGCTAACCTCCCTCAACACACTAAATTCACTCATATTTGGTGAATATACTCACTATATATGAGTGAATTTAGTGAATTTCCTCATCTCCAACAAAAAAGCCCTCCCGCCCGGCACGTCCCCAAGGGACGAAGGGCGGAAGGGCGATGCATAGCCAGAACACGTTCGCGAAAAACCGACCGTAGGGACGCAAAATCTTGCGTCCCTACGTCATCATTTCTCCGTTAAGGCAACAACGCCTGGCAGCTCCTTGCCTTCCAGGAATTCCAACGAAGCGCCGCCGCCGGTGGACACGTGGGTCACCTTGGAGGAGAGCTTGGCCTTCTTGATGGCGGAAGCCGAGTCGCCGCCGCCCACGATGGTGCAAGCGCCGTTGGCGGTAGCTTCGGCCAAGGCATTGGCGATGGCGAAGGTGCCCTTGGCGGATTCGTCGATTTCGAACACGCCGGCAGGTCCGTTCCACAAAACGGTCTTGGCCGACTTGATGATTTCGGCGAAGGTCTTGATGGTCTCGGGTCCAATG
The DNA here is from genome assembly GCA_016699655.1 of Fibrobacterota bacterium. Classification (GTDB taxonomy): domain Bacteria; phylum Fibrobacterota; class Fibrobacteria; order UBA5070; family UBA5070; genus UBA5070. Next base: position 3,822,789 of record CP064986.1, on the reverse strand, counting down.
TCGACACCTTCCCAGTCGGAGGGGATGTTGTTGACGGAGACGAACTTGGTTTCACCCAAGGTGCGTCCGCCGAAGTCGAGCTTGGTGGTCACCAGCACGTCGGAAGGCAACACGAGCTTGTCGCCGGCTTGGGCGATCAGCTCGGCGGCCAGCGGGACCTTGTCCAATTCGCACAACGACTTGCCGATTTCCTTGCCCTGGGCCTTGGCGAAGGTGAAGCCCATGCCGCCGCCGATGATGAGCTTGTCGACCTTGGGCAACATGGCCTTGATCACGTCGATCTTGCCGGAGATCTTGGAGCCGCCGATGATGGCGACGAACGGACGCTTGGGGTTGGCCACGGCGTCGCCCAAGAAGTCCAGTTCCTTCTTCATCAGGTAGCCCGAGGCGCGAGGCAGGTCCAGCCCGGTGATGGAGGAGTGGTCGCGGTGGGCGGTACCGAAAGCGTCGTTCACGTACAGGTCGGCCAGCTTGGTCAGACCGGCGCGGAACGCAGCCACGTCTTCCTTGGAAGCGGCGAGCTTGGTGCCGTCTTCCAGCTTGACCTTGCCCTCTTCTTCGATGTGGAAGCGGAGGTTCTCCAGCAAGAGCACGTCGCCATCCTTGAGGGCGGCCACGGCGGCTTCCACTTCCGCGCCAACGCAGTCAGACGTGCTGGCCACGGGCTTGCCCAGAAGCTTGGAAAGAGCGGCGGCGACGGGAGCCAGGCGAAGGGATTCGATCACCTTGCCGTCGGGGCGACCCAGGTGGGAGGCCAGGATGACCTTGGCGCCCTTGCCGATCAAATACTGGATGGTAGGAAGAGCCGCGGCCAAGCGCTTGTCGTCTTCGACCACGCCGTCCTTGAGGGGCACATTGAAATCGACGCGCACGAACACGCGCTTTCCGGCGACGTTGAGATCTTCGACGAACAGCTTGGCCATGGAATCCTCGATGATGATTGGTTGGAGCGTTCAAAGGGTGGAACGACCACCCGGGTTTGGGGCAAAGAAAGGTAATACCGGACGATCAGCTCCCCGACAGACGGGCTTTCAAAAGGCGGATGTCCAAGATGGTGTTGCGCGCGATCCGGCGCGCCTCGAAGCCACGCCATGTCCATTGGATGGCGGTCAGAGACGCAAGTTCGTTGCTGCCTGTGGCTCCGCCCTGGGCTGTGCGTTTTTCCGTGCCGCGCGCCATGGCCTTGAGGGTTTCTTCCGGACCCAAGTACACCTTGACGCTATCGGATTCCGGCCAGGAAAGCTGTTCCCACTGGGAGAGGTCCACGACCCCTTCGATCGCCAATCGCCGGCCATTGGCGTTTTCGGCCTTCACGGCCGAATCAACCACATGCTCGTACCAAGCCAGCCCCAAGGAATCCCCAGCGGGCCGCGGCGAGGCCTGCAGCAGCGCCGCCGCATTGCGGCGCGCCTTGACGGCGCACCACCAGGAACGAGCCAACCCCCGGCCGGATTGCAATCCGATCCCGGTGCCATCGCCCGTGTTGCGGGCAAAGCGGATCTGCCGGCGGTAGGTGTTGCCGGCGGATTGGAACAGGCTGGGGAGTTTTCGCTGGACCAGGATTTCCTGCGCCACGCGGTCGGTATCGTTGCGAAAATCGATGCGCTGCCCCGCCACGTCCTGGGCGTATCGCTCGATCACTCCGGCGATGTCGCGCAACGCCACGGGAGTCCAAGGATACGCGTAGCAAGCGACCGCCTGGCGGAAGTACCCGAACGCCTCCTCCATGTACTCGCGACGGCGGAGGTGGGCAACCTTGCGATCGGCTGGATCCTGCGCATCGAAATGGAGATCTGCGGCCTTCTGGGCGGATAGATCGCCCAGGCGCCAGTAGATCTCGGCGGCCTCGACGGAATCCGGCATCAGGTCGCCCACTCCCCGCACGAAGGCGTTGGTCAAGGTCTTCCAGCGAAACAGCGCGCGAGCGGTGTCGCCCAGCCCGAGCCAAGCGCGCCCCTCCAGGATCCGCATGCGCGAGCGCAGACGCAGGTCCGATGGGAAGGCGCGGTCGGCCGTTTCCACCAAGGCCTGGACTTCGGAGAACCGACCGGCCTGGGCCAGCATCAATGCCTGGGAGTGGAGGGCCTGGGTGGCGTAGGTTCCGCGCGGATCCACCTTCCAGGATTGCGCGTAGAGCAGGTAGGCGGAATCGGCCCGACCCATGTCTTCCAGCAGCCTTCCCGCCCCATACCAGAATTCCGCCGCATCCGAACGATCCGACATCCCCTTGGCAGCCTGTGCGAGAATGGCGGCGGCACCGAATCGATCCGGCAGAACCGCCATGCAACGGGATCGCAGCACGGTGGAGCGAAGCAGTTGGGGCTCGTCTTCCGCCAAAGCCGAGGCTTGGGCGGATTTGTCGGCACAGCGGTGGAACGCGACGGTGGCGGAATCTTCCTTCCCATCGATCGCGAAATCCGCGCCTCGCGCGAATTCCACCGCGGCTTGGGCCAAGGCTTGGTCGCTCACGCGCACGCCGGTACCGACCGCCAATCCTGCCGCGCCGTTCCAATCGCGCTGGAAAAAGCGCTCCATGGCCCGTTGGGCGGCTGCCGGGCGGGCATCGACGAAGGCGATGTCGAAAAACCATTCGGGCGAAAATTCCTCGTAGCCGGCCTCGGGTTCGGCGGCTGAGACACAGAGGGAGGCGAGCAACACGGCGTGTAGGGTGCGCATGGCTTGCGAACCTAGAAATCCAACCGACAGCCCCCAATCCATCCGGCGCGTCTCAAAGCCAGCCATTTTGACAAAAACTGGCATGTGCCTGGCGGGTGACGATCAGATGGTCCACCAAGCTCACCTCCAGCGACTCTCCCAATTGCCGGACCCGCTTGGTGAGTTCGCGATCCTGGAGGCTCGGAACCAGGGCTCCTCCGGGATGATTGTGCGCCAACACGACACCAGTGGCCTTCGCGCGCAAGGCCGCATCGAACAGCTCGCGTGCGTAAAGCACTGTCCTGGTCCGGGATCCGGTATCGAACACCTTGCGCGCCAGAATCCTCCCCTGCTGATCCAGGAAGACCGCCGCGAAGCGCTCTTCCTCGGCAAGCCCGATGTTCGCTCGAAACCAGGGCACCAGTTCTTCCGGGTCGCGGCAGATCTCGCGCTGGGATTCCCGCTCGGCCACGAGCTCGCGGTGGATGCGGGCGCACAAGGCCATCAGGCAAGCCGCATGCGGCCCGATCCCCGGCTCCAGAACCAGCTGGGAGGGTTCTCTGGAGAGGAGCCCGCCCAGGGAGGTTCCATGAAGCAGCCGACGCGCCAGGGGTTTGACATCACCCCGTGGAATGGCCTGGCACAGAAGGAGTTCCAGGAGTTCGTAGGGAGCCATCGAGTCCAGCGCTCCGGCCATCACCTTTTCACGGAGTCGGGAGCGGTGCCCTGTGGGGATGGCAGGGTCGAATGGATCATGGAGGGCACGGGATGCCCGGGGAATGGGGCGGGGAATGCTCATGGCTGGAAATGAAGCAACACGGAAGGACGATGACCAGAGGAGGTAGATTGATAGGTCGTGAAAATCCGGTTGGTTTGTTTTGGAAAAATGGCGCCGCGCGCTCTGCAGCCGGCCCAGGACGAGTACGCCGATCGCTTGAAGCGCTTGTGCCGGTTCGAGCTGGACGAACATCCAGAGGACAAAGGCAACTCCCCGCTGGAGAAGGAAGCCGAACTGGTCCGCAAGCGCACCGAAGGATTTCCGTTACGGATCTGCCTGGACAGCCGTGGCACGGCTTGGTCGTCGGAGCGATGGGCCAAGGAATTGGAGCTTTGGCGCCGCGAACAGCCCAATGTGGCCCTGGTGATCGGCTCCGCGGACGGACTCCACCCCGAGCTGGTCCGCCAATCCAGCGCAGTGTCCTTGGGCCCGATCACGCTCCCTCATTCGCTGGCCCGTGTGGTCTTGTTGGAGCAATTGTACAGAGCCCACACCTTGGTGCTCGGTCACCCCTACCACTCCGGACACTGAACCAGATCCTCCAGGGCGCTCTCCCGCACCCGAAAAACCCGGCTCCGGCCTGAGCTTGGTGAAAATGACCAAAGCTTTTTTCCAAACTACCCCTTTGAAGATCATCATATCTGATTATCTATCTATCCAGTAAACGCCGCCCAATGGAGAACAGATGATATCCCAGACCGCCGAGTACGCTTTGCGTGCCATCGTCCATCTGGCTCAGACCCATCCCGTCCCTCAGACGGCCGCCAACATCGCAGAGCGTACGCACGTTCCCGTGCCGTACCTGTCCAAGGTGATGCAGTCTCTGACCCGGGTCGGGTTGGTGTCCAGCCAACGCGGATTGCACGGAGGCTTCGCGTTGGTGCAGAAAGCCTCGTCGTTTTCCGTGCTGGACGTGATCACCGCGGTGGAACCACTCCACCACATCCGCTCCTGTCCGCTGAAGATCGAGGAGCACAAGACCCTCTGCATGCTCCACGGCACGCTGGAAGACGCCTTGGTGCGCATGGAAGAGGTCTACGCGGAAACCCCGATCGAACGCCTGCTGGACGATCGCGACGGGATCCGCTCGTTGTGTGGTTGCCTGCGCGAAGAGCTGGCCCCGGCAAACCTGATCTAGGCGGGGAAACCCGCCAAGCGGTCTTCGTAGTCCAGCTCCATGCACTCGCGGCGCAATTCCCAGGTTTCCTTGTCCATGGCGAATTGGACAAAATCCGTATCCATGCTGGAAACGTGTCGCTGTGTCCACGCGTCGCAGGCCAGAAGGGATTTGGAATCCAACTCGCCCAGATCTTCCAAAGATCTCAGAAGTTGGGCCAACGACCACAATTCCCGTTGATGGTCCAGCACATGGCGGGCTCTGTCCGGATAACCCAGCCTGGCCATTTCGGTTTCTTCCCACCGAAAATGATCGGCTAGGACGGAAAAGATCCGACGCATTTCCCGAAGGTCATCCACCCTTTTCCTCGGAGAAGTCGCAAGGGTGTGGAGCGCCTGGAAGACAGCCCCGTGCTGACGATCCATCTCCGTCCAACCAAGAGCAGTCACGTCACGACCTGTCGATGCATGTCCCATGTTGAGAGAAAATAGAGTGCCCGATCCGATTTCGCCGCCCGCTCGGAAAATCAGGCTCCAGAACCGGAGCCGGGATCCACAGGAATCCGCAGGGATACCGTGGTCCCCTGGCCCTTGGCCGAGGTGAGATCGAGGGATCCTCCGCAATCCTCCATCAGAGCGCGAACGAACGGAAGCCCCAATCCCGCCTCCGTGGGGCGCCCCCAGTTCTGGTGGAAAGGCTCCATCGATTTGGCCAATTCCTGCTCGCTCATGCCACATCCCAGGTCGGAAACATCCAAGCGGATGGCCGAGGCATCCACAGCCTGGATTTGGACGCGAATCTCGCCACCTGGAGTGGAGGCACGCAGAGCGTTCTGCAGCACATGGAAAAGGCAGGCCTGCAAGTCCGCCTCACCGATCTTCAGCCTCACACCCGGTTGGATCGCTCCGGTCACGACCATTTGGTGGTTGCGGGACATTCCCGTCAACGCCGATTCCCAGGCCGAACGGATCGCCTCCGAGAGTTCCGTGGATCCGGCCGATCCGAGATCGTGGCGGGCACCGGCGAGCACCAACAACTGTTGGCTGATGGTCGCCGCCCGCTGGCTGTACTGCACGATCACTTTGACCTGTTCCTTGGCCGGATGCTCCAAACCCAGCCTTCGATCCAGAACTTGAGCGGAGCCGGAAAGTCCGCAGAGAATATTGTTGAACTGATGCGCCAGACCGCGCAGCAATCCGGTGACCGCCCGTCGACGTTCGATCTCGATGGCTTTGCGGTGCAGCATGGACAATTGCAGGTAGGTGCGGACCTTGGCCACCACCTCGGGCAGCGCGATGGGCTTGACCAGATAATCGTTCGCACCCGCCTCGAGTCCCTTGAGACGGTCGGTCGGTTCGCCCAAGGAAGAGAGCAAGATGATGGGAACGATGGCGGTGGCAGGGGTCTCGCGGAGCTTGCGACACAAATCGGTCCCATCCATGCCCGGCATGACCACATCCAGAAAAATGATCTCCGGCGATTGCGCCAGGGCCTGTTCGCAAGCCGAATTGCCGTCCTTGCACGAGATCAGACGCACGCCCAGCGGCTTCAGGAGCCGACGGAAAATGGCATGGATCGCCGGGTCGTCGTCGGCGACCAGGACGGACTGGGCATGGGCGGATGCGCTCTTCACGAAGTGGTCGGTCCTTTCCCGGGTTCGGTGCCAGATTGGGTGGGCCTGGTGGCGGCTGGCCGCCGCGATCGTCTTCGCAGAATACATCTTGATGCGATGGAATCACAATCCGATTGGATCCGGGGCAAACGCCCCGTCTTGGAATTGCTGCGCAGCGGACGTCCCGTGCTGCGAGTCTGGATCTCCGCCCGATTGGGTGCCTCTCGCGAGGAAGTGGAATCCCAGTGCAAGGAGATCGGCGTCGATTTCCGCCTCGCCCCGGATGCCAAACTTGCCTCCCTGTGCGGCCAGGCCGACCACGGCGGGGTTCTCGCGCAAACTTCGCTCCTTCCGATTTCCTCGCTGGAAGAACTCCTTGCGTTGGACGGAGAGCAGAGATCGGTGATCTTCGCCCTGGATGGCGTGGAGAATCCTCGCAATCTTGGCTTGATCTGCCGGACCCTGGTCGCCTCGGGGTGTTCCACCCTCCTGCTTCCCGCCAAGGGAGGCGCATTGCCTGGTCAGGCGTTTTTGGAGGCATCGGCGGGCTACGGCAGCCGCATGCGGTTTGTCCGGGTCCCCAAGCTGGTGAATGCCCTGGAGCTTCTCAAAAGGGACGGCTACTGGGTGTACGGTCTGGCTGCCGACGCCAAGCGATCGCTCTTGGGTCACGAGCTGGCCCAAAAGACCGTGTTCGTGCTGGGCAGCGAAAGCGACGGCATGCGCCCGACGGTCCGTTCCGCACTCGATGAAACCTTGTCGCTTCCGATGTGCGCGGAGGTGGAAAGCCTGAACGTCGCTGTGACCGCCGCGCTATGCGCTTTCGAGGCGGTCAGGGCCGGACGCGTCCCCGGCCTTTCAGGTCCCGCTCCCATTGCGCGGAAAAGTGCGGGGTCGTCCAACCGGTCCTGATCTGCGTTTCCACTTCCGAGGCCGTCAAAAACGCCACTGCTTCCACCTCTTCGGGATCCGGTGAAAACGGGCCATCGTGCACAAGAATCCAGGAGTCCACCCACTCCGGGTCCAGAGTCTGCCCGTCGAACAGATATCTGCCCAGGGGCTCGAGATCCTTCGCTTCCACGCAAATCCCGAGCTCCTCGCGGCACTCCCGCAAAGCGGACTCGATGGGCGCTTCGCCCGCGCCGACATGCCCACCCACCGAGGTGTCCCACATGCCAGGCCAGGAGGCTTTCTTGGCGGAGCGCTTTTGCAGCAGAAGTCGGTTGTCCGACCCCAGCACCAGGATGTGCACGGCCCGGTGGACCAAACCTCGAGCATGGACCTCCTGCCGCGTCGCGGTACCGATCACCTGGCCGAGATCGTCCAGCACGTCCAACAGCTCCTGCGACAGGTCGGGAACGGACTTGTCCGAACTCACCCGCGCACGATGCCCGCGGAGAGCTGGTTGGCCATTTCCCGTGAATGACCGGCAGAAAGGACCGGGCCGAGAACATCGCGATCCCAGGAGGGTACCCAGGCTTCCAGGACCAGTCCGCCTGCGACCCGCACGCTCGCGTGGGGGGGGAGCAGGACCGTTCGCCCTCGCTCCAAGGTCTTGCGACCACCTTCCCAGGACAGATCCACCGAACCTTCCTGCACCAGAAGGATCCTGAATCCGCCATGTCCCTCGATGCGCTCTCCGGTTCCGGGACGGATCCGCTTGATGGCGAACCATGGGGTCGCGCACAGAAGTTCGCTGGAACCATCGACGGCGACGGGAACCGGTTTGAGTCCCGGATTGGGCTTCGGATTCAGACAGGATTTGGCTAGATCGAGATGGAGCTCGCGAGGCATGCCGTCCAATCCCACGCGATCCCAATCGTAGAGCCGAAAGGTGGTATCCGACGCCTGCTGGACCTCGGCGATCAGCAAACCCGCACAGATGGCATGGATGGTTCCGGCCGGGATCATCACGACATCACCCGCCTTCACCGGGATCTTCGCCAAAAGGTCGGTTTCCCCGCGGCCAAGCCGCGCGACCAGTTCCGAAGGATCCAGCTCGCCGACGGTCCCCGCGTACAGATGGGCGCCCTGGGGAGCATCCAGCACGATCCAGCATTCGTTCTTGGGATCTGCGCCCGGCGATGCCACCGAGGGGTGGACCTGGATGGACAGGGTCTCGCGAGCATCGATCAGTTTCACCAACAGCGGGAAGATTCCCCCGCGCAACCAGGCCACGGGGAAATTCCGGAGGCCATGGCGACAGAAAGCGTCGGAAAGGAGACGCCTTCCAGGGGGGAGTCGAAGCCTGGGAAACATCCCAGCTCCCAACTCTCGCCGATGCGGACTCCTTCCACGAAATCGCGTCCCCAGGCACGCAACTGGGATCCGCCCCAAGGGCGCTCGACCAGCCGAGGTATGGGGAAAAGCGGTACAGGCACCGAAGGGATCATCCCAATTCATCCTTGTGGCTGATTTCGTCGTCGGATCCGTCGCCGGCATCCACCTCCCGCCAAGCGCCCGCCTGTGGCAGAGACCACCCTGGCAAATGTGTTGCCAACACGGGTTGGAGTTCGGCCATCGTGCGGAAGATCTTGCCTTCGAACACCTTGTGGAAGCCGATCGTGCGGAACAGGTACATCACGTAGTTGTTGGACGTGACGATGTAGATGTCACCCTTTCCGGTCTGCAATCGACGCAGATGGTACACCAGGACGCCGATGGCGCCGGAACTTAAAAATTCGATTCCATCGAGGTCGAAGACCAGAAAACGCCCGCCCTGCTCCACGGACTGGCGAACCTCGCGGTCCAGAAGACGGGAACTTTCCCATCCCACCTTGCCCTGGATGCGAAAAATGCAGGAATCCGACTCTCGCGCGATTGTCAGTTTCATGGGGCAAGTATACTCTTCCCTCCGTGCCAGAGGGAACCCTTCACATCGTCAGTACTCCAATCGGGAATCTGCAGGACATCACCCTGCGGGCTCTGGATGTTTTCAACGCGGTCGATGAGATCCTTTGCGAGGATACGCGCCACTCCTCCCGGCTGCTTTCCCACCATGGGATCAAGGTACGGACGAGTCCCTACCACGACCACAACAAGGAACGCCGCACTCCGGAGCTCGTCTCGCGCCTGAAAAACGGCGAGTCCTTCGCGTTGATCTGCGATGCGGGCACTCCGGGAGTTTCGGACGAGGCGTTCTTCCTGGTGCGCGCCTGCCGGCGCGAAGGGGTGCCGGTCACCACCGCTCCGGGCGCATCAGCCATGTTGTCTGCTCTGGTGGCCTCGGGCCTGCCCACGGATCGCTTCGCCTTCGAAGGGTTCGTTCCCAGAAAGCACGGAGAACGCCAGCGGAAATTGGCCGCCCTCGCCCAGGAGGAGCGTACCCTGATCTTCTATTGCAGCCCCTACCAGGTGCGGGGGATGTGCGAGGATCTGGCCCTGGTGCTTCCGGATGTACGGGTGGTGTTGGCCCGGGAACTGACCAAACTCCACGAGGAGTACATGATCGGCACCGCCGCCGAGCTCTTGCTGAAATTGCCCAAAGAACCCAAGGGCGAATTCGTCGTGCTCTTCCATCCCCAAGGCAAGGGGTGATCGCCCTCTGGGCTCTGGCCTGGGGGCTGTTGCAGGCGCTCTGCATTCCCCCATTGCCTCTGGGTCCACTGTTTCCGCTGGTCCTGGCGGGAATGTTGCTTTGGGTGGATGGCGATACACCCGCCCTGGCGGCCAAGAAGGGATTTCTCTCCGGATTCGTTCTGCAACTGGCCGCCTTGCACTGGATCCGCAACGTCATGAATGTCGGGCCCGCCGCGACCATCGCGTTCGGGCTGATCCTGCTGTTTGCCTACCTGGCCGCGTTCCAGGCCCTTTGGGCATGGCTTTGGGTCCAATGCCGGAAACTGGGCGTTCCTTGGGCTTGGCCGTTTCTGTTCACCGGAATCGAGCTCGTGCGAGGCTACGGGCAGATGTCCTTTCCGTGGATGCATGTCGGGTATGATCTGGGCGAGTTCCTGCCCGGTCTGCAAGGCGTGGCCTGGACGGGAGTCTACGGAGTTGGAGGCATCATGGCAGCCACGGCGGTGGTGCTGGCGCTTTGGAGAAAAGGTGAGTTGCCGAGAAGAGCCGGGCTGGTTCCCGCGTGCTTCTGGGCCCTGTGGTGGATCGGTGGCGCCGTGCGTTGGAACTCGCCCGCCGTTCCCGGCAAGATGCGGGTGGCCATCGTGCAGCCGGCGATCCCGCAAACCCGCAAGTGGGACGAGAACTATTTCCAGACCGTGATGAACCGGACCTGGGCGACGGCCGATCGCATCCAGGAGAACCCCGACCTGTGGGCTCTGCCGGAAACCGCCATCCCCGACCTTTGGAGCTGGCGACCTGACGAAGTGACCAAGGTCCAACGATTGGCCGCTCGCTCCAACGCGCCGGTGGTGGTGGGAGCCCTGGAATTCCTGATGGATTCGAACTCCCGCGACGGCGGCCATCTGCGCAACTCCGCCTTCCTCGTGCGTCCCGGCAAACGGGGCGTGCGATATGACAAATTACGTCTAGTCCCGTTCAGCGAACATCTGCCGTTCGACGATTTTCTCCCCGCCCTGAACCAGGTGAAACTGGGCCAAAGCGGGTTTTCCTCCGGCGACACCTTGCCCGTCTGGAACACCGGGATCCCCTGGTCGCCGGCGATCTGCTTCGAAATGGTCCATGCCGATTTTCCCCGCCTGGCCCTGGCCAACGGTGCACGCGCGATGGTGGTCGTCACCAACGATGGCTGGTTTGGAAATTCCCTGGGGCCTCGCCAGCATTGGAACATCCATCGGTTCCACGCGGTGGAAAACGGTCTGTCCATGGTCCGCTCCGCCAACACGGGGATTTCCGGCGCCACCGACCACTACGGCCGGATCCTCGCGAAAACCGAGCTGATGCACGACACGGCGCTGGTGGTGTCGGTGCCCGAAGGCCCCGGCTCGTTCTACGGAGTCCACGGCGATTGGATCGATCGCATCCTGTGGGTGCTTTCCCTAGCGGCGCTGGGCCTATTGGCCTTCAGGTGGGTTCGGCGACGGTCAATCGAACGGGTAGCGGGCTCGCCTCAACCGTAAGGAAGGGCTCCAGCTCCAGGAGGCACACCACGTCCAGCGCGTTGTGCAGAAGGACTTGGGCCAAAAGCCTTCCATCGCGATGCTCCAGCCATTCCTGGTAGGCGATGGGGATGAAGCCGGACGCCAGGTCCGCCTCGCGCCAGCGACCGCACAGATGGTGTTCCAAGGTCACCAGTCGGCAAGAGGGCAGCACACCCCGGTAAAGGATCTGCGCCCGGTCGAAAAGGTCCAGATGGTCCGCGAACTTGGGCGGGGTCATGTGGAAGTGGCTCCAACGCGACAGCAGGAAGGGCCAGTCGTTTTTCGTGCCCGAATAGCTCACCAGACGCGGATGTTCTTTGACAAATTCCGTCACAAGCTCCATCATCGCCGGTTCTTCTTCGGTGGTGCGGGCCAGCGCCTGCCATAGCCACCATCGTCCGTCCTGGTGATAGACCGCTCCGAACAAAAATCCGGGGTTGCCGCGACCGCCACGGGTCTCGATGTCGAACCAGGTCCGCGAGGTATCGGGTTCGGGCATGGACGGAAGGGGAATCCAGAATTCGTCCAACGGGCGCCTGGAAAGCCAAGCCGGTCCGCGCGAGGTCTGCACTTCCTCGCCGGGCACCAGATCTTCCAGCAGAGCTGGCAGGTCTTCGGTGAGCTGGAAGAACCGGAACGATTCGCGGTCGGGTCTGGATTGGGCCGGACGTGTCCGCTCGTCGGCTTTGCGATCCCGATCGACGGCCTTGCGCAACCCCCACGGACTACGGGTTTCCAATGAACGAACCAAGCGCGAAATGATTTCGGCGGTGGGGTTTTCCGAAGGTGGCCGAGCGTCGATTTCCTTCTCCTTGTCAGACCTTGTGGACTTCCACCTCTCGATCCTTGACATGGAGCCGCACAGGCGCGCGGACGGAGTCGATCTCGAAGCGTCGTCCAAAGATATGCACCTCGACCCCCGGATGGATGCTTCGCCGCACGGTAATAGCTCCCACCCGTGTCCGCTCGGCGGCCAGGATCTCCTGGTCATGGGCTTTGCGGCGTTCGTACTCGCGCATTTTTTCGGTGACTCCGGCGTATTGGCGCAGGGATTCCTCCGCGTCTTCTCGTGCGCGCCCCAGCAACACGCCCCCCCCGGCGATGCGGCTTTTCAAGGCCACAACCTTCTGTTCCAGCTGGTCTCGAAGCGGAGCGAGTTTCTTGATCTCGACGTTGACCTTTTCCAGATCGGTCCGCGCGTCTTCTTCCTCCGGATCCGAGAGTTGCACAATGGTGGGCGTACTCGCTTCCGTTCCAAGGACATCACATTCGATCTCGCGACTTGCCAGCACCTGCCCTCCAACGAACATCCCTCCGCGGGCCACATGGAGTTCGGCACAGCGGACCCTGCAATGCTGGAGATATTTCCCACCTTCCACCACGCCACCCGCCAGCAAGGTCGCTTCGTGGGCAAACGAGACTTTGATGTCGGTTGCCGCCTGCAGCTTCCCGCCGAACACACCACCGCGCACGGTGATACTGCCTCCGAAACTGTGGATGTCGGAGCCCTCCGCGGTCCCCAAGATGCTGATGTCGCCACCCGCATGGATCTGGAACCCGCTGGGGACATTGCCACCGATCTCGACCGGACCGTGGTATCGGATGTTGCCCACCGTCAGATCCAGATCCCCTTTGACCTTGAACTCGCGCCCCACCTGCAGGCGACCATCGCGCCCCATGTAGAGGTAGCCGTCGCAGGAAGCTTCCAGCACGTTGGGTTCGTTTTCCCGCGGACGTCCATTTTCGATGTTGGGAAGCACGATGTCGTGGCCTTGGCGGGCAGGCAGGATCTTCCCGTCCAGTCCCCTGCCATTGACGGCCGGCCGCCCGGGAATCTTCACGTAGATCGCGGTTCCCGCCGTCACTTCCGGCAGATGCCCACGGTCGCGGAAGTCCATCATTCCCGATTCGTCGGGCACGGGGATGGTCTGGTCGATCTTGACCTGGCACTCTATGACAGAATCTGTTCCGTCGACGGGAGCGTCTCCGACCGCCACGTCGAACCAGCCGGTGGCGCAGTTGGGCTTGAGCAGCATCTGCAACACGTCCTCGTCCACTCCCTGCACGATGCCCGCGTTGGTGAGCAGGTTGCGGATTTCTTCCACGGTGACCTCGCGACCTTGCTCGCGGGCCATGGCAGGGTCGATCCGGATGGAGCCCACCAGGTTCTCGTTGCGGACCTGCAAGACCGGCGAAACGGTGTCGTCGCGAAACTCGAAAGGCTTGCCCACTCGTTGCCAGCCTGTGGTCTTTTGGCGGATCATCGAGCAAATGGTCGCTGCGTTGGCATTGAGGATTCCGGCGGCCAAAAAGGCCCGGAAAACATCCTGCTCGTTGACCTCCTGGACATCGGGGCGGATCTCGATGTAGGAGCCATCGGGCATGATGCGCCAATGGAACAGCGTGCGCAGGAAGGCAAAGCCCTGGGATGGGTCGATCATGGCCCCATGTTCGCATTTTGCCGACAGGCTGGTCAACCGCCGTGGACGATTTCCGCAATCGATCCGGCGATCCGGCGTTCCGCATCCTGCGCCCAAAGCAGACCTTCGAACGATTCGAGACGCTCACGGGTTTCCGCGCGGCGCTCCCAGACCCCCACCAAACAGCCAGCCAGCTCCTTGGGGGTCAGGTCGGTGGAAAAGCGCTCGGGAAACACCTCCACTCCCAGGATCCGGTTGGGAAGCCCCTTGAAACCAGGGTCCAGACGTTGGTGGGCGAAGAAGGCGTCCAGCCGCCGTGGCCGAGCGGCCAAAAGGGTCGGTACACCCAATCGGGCCAATTCCAGCGCCCCGGTACCCGGAAGCGAAAGGGCCAAGGCCGCACGAGGCAGGGCCTGGTCGGGCGAAAGGCACTCGATTCCCAGTTCCATCGACGAGGGGGGATGGGGATGCACGAACACCGGCCGAAGCGGCAGATCCAGCGCCAATACCGCCTCGAGGAACAACGTCCGGTGGAGCGAGCGCCAGCCAGGCCTGGAGCCCGGAAGGAGCGCGAGCAGATCCGGTTGTGCGGCCCTCGTCATGGGAGCTCCCCCCGGAAACCCAAGCCAATGGGCATCCGCCTGGGCTCTCCGCAGGGGTCCCACCTCGAAGCGATGCATCGGATGGACCCGCATTCCCCTCAAAACGTTCGGCTGACGGTCCTTCCAGGCCCACAGCTGGGGCGGAGCCACCCACACCATCTCAACTCCTCGCCGCCTCAGTCGCTGGGCCAGCGGCCCGTGCAAACCGGGTGCATCCACCAACACCGCCACTTTGGGCGCAAAATGTTCCACCTTGCGGAAGTAACGCCAGGTCTTCCACGCCAAGCGAGGCAGGTCCCGCAGAACAGAGACCCACCCCACATGAGAAAAATCCTCCGCTCGTGCCAAGCACTCCACGCCGGCACGGCGCATGGCGCTGCCGCAGGAGCCCGCCAGGATCGGTTCCTCGCAGCATTCCCGCAAGGCAGGAGCAATCCGCGCGGCGATCCCGTCTCCGGATACCTCGCAGGCGGAAATCAAAATCCTCAAATTCCCAGCCGGGGCAAAAGCAACCTGGGAAGGTCGCGGGTGGAGCGCAGCTTGAAGCTCCAGGGAACCGAGGCCCATGTTCCATCCGGGCCGATCCAATCGGACTCGTGGAGCTCGTCGATCAAGACCCCACGCACACCCATGGTTTTGGAGGGGGCCAGGTTTTCGGGGCGATCATCCAGGAAAACCACCCGCTCGGGATCGTCCGCTTCGTGGGCCAGCACCTGGACATAGGGAGCCGGATGCGGCTTGGCATTCCATCCAAAGGCGGCGATGTCGTGGATCGCACCGTTCCATTCGATGCCCAGCCGAGCGAGTCCGCGGCGAACATAGTCCGCCCGGGCGTTGGTGAACACGCACATGGGAAGAGCGAGTCTGGCCAAGGCCGCGGCAAGCTCGGGATCGGGGCCGGGAAAGGCTTCGTCGGGAAGATCGAACACGAAATCGAGGTACCGGGACGGATCCACGTCTCCTTCCGACATCATTCCCTTGAGGGTGTTGCCATGGCGCCGGTAGAGATCCGACCTCAACCGGTCCGCCTCTTCCAGCGCGATCCCCCGCTCCCGGGCCACCCACTGGGTGATCCGATCGTCCACCACCGCCACCAATGGATGCGTCGATGGATACAGGGTTCCGTCGAAGTCCAGCCATAATTTGTCCACCCCGGGAACAAGCGGCGTGCGCCACACCCGTTCCAACAGCGCGAGCGTCATTCCCCACAGCACGCCGATCGGGGTCGAAACCCCCGGCAAAACCGCGCCGTCCGGCGCGCGGACCATGGTCCGCAGCTCTTCGCGATCCAGGTCTTCCAGGGGGAAGGCGTACCAATCCTCCATCTCCCCGTCGCCTTGCGATGTTGGACAAAATCCGTCCACGAATGCGAGAAAAGGTTGCACCGTCACGAGTCGTCCCACGCGGCGCCCCGCCGGAACGATCTCGAGCGCACCGAGCACGCGATGGCGCGCCAGATGGATGCCCGATTCCTCCGCGCACTCCCGCAGGGCGGTGTCCAGATCGTCGCGGTCGACCGGTTCGCGACGCCCGCCGGGCAGGGCAAGGTGGCCGCTCCACGGATCGGAATCACGCTGGCGTCGCCTTCCCAGAAGGACCTTCCGCTGGGAACCGGTATCCACCAGGACGGTGACCGCGGCGCGGGGGACCTGGTTCACCTTCCCTCGGAAAGCCGATGGACCAGGAAATCGGCGAAATCGTTCTCGCGCATTTTCTTCTGCGCCTTGCCGATGTCGTAGGGAACCCGCACGATCTCGACCGACAAGGTGTCCGAATCGCAGATGGCCCAGCAGGCCTGGGGATTGCGGTCGCGCGGTTGCCCCACCGATCCCACGTTGACCAGCATGCGCTGGCCCTTTTCCAGGGTGTAGCTGAGGGTGTCGCAGATGCGGAAGGACTGCTCGCCTTCCATCACCACGATCACCGGCCAGTGGGTGTGCCCCACGAAGCAGATGCGCTGGCGGAAGAAGCTGAAGGCGTCCACGGCGTCGTCCAGGCTGGTGACGTAGTACCAGTCGGCCGGCGAACGCGGCGAGGCGTGCACGAAGCACAGTTCACCCTCGTGCTCCATGTAGGACAATTTCTGCAGGAACTCCAACGACTCCGGCTTGAGGTTCTCGCGGGTCCATTCGATGGCGCGGCGCGCGTAGAAATTGAAATTCTCGCTGGACTCGCGGCCCAGCGCGACGCTGTCGTGGTTTCCCAGGATGACAAGATCCGACTGATCGCGGATGAGGTCGATGCATTCGTTGGGGTTGGCGCAGTAGCCCACCAGATCGCCCAGGCAGATGCGTTTTTTCACACCCAAGGAGTTCATGGAATCCAAGACGGCCTGGAGGGCTTCGAGGTTCCCGTGGATGTCGGAGTAGATCCCGTAGCGCAAGGTTCCTCCTACGAACTATTTGCCGTCGGCGGACATGCGATCGGGATCCTGATGCAGGCGACTCCCGGTCGTATCGATCTGGCCCTGGTACTTACCAGTATACCCGCCTTCGGAGGTTCCTTCCATACGAACGAACACCAGCTGGCAAACCCGCCATCCGGCGCGCAGTTCGATGGGGTGCGGAAGGCCGTTGTAGAGCTCCAAGGTGATGGAACCGCGGAAGCCTGGATCCACCCAACCGGCGTTCTGGATGAACAGCCCCAGCCGTCCGATGGAGGAACGTCCTTCCACGAAGGCGGTGAGATTGTCGGGAAGTTCCACGACCTCGCGGGTGCGGGCCAACACGAAGGAATTTCCCGGCAGGATGTAGCTCTGCGTGCGGCACTCTTCGTAGGGAATGCTTTCGCCAAAGCGCGTGAAGGATCCTGCGGAAGGATGGGGAATCAAAAACT
Source organism: Fibrobacterota bacterium (assembly GCA_016699655.1). Classification (GTDB taxonomy): domain Bacteria; phylum Fibrobacterota; class Fibrobacteria; order UBA5070; family UBA5070; genus UBA5070. Next base: position 3,805,710 of record CP064986.1, on the reverse strand, counting down.
GGTCGCCCAACCGCATGTCGATCGAGGCCGGCTGGAGCAGTTCGTCGTCGAACGGCTCGACCTTCAGGCTTCCCATTCGAAGCGCATCCCGCAGCGCACTCTTGCCCAAAACCATGTCAGCCCTCGTCCTCGTTGAATCGTGCCTGGAACAACGCGTCGATCGCCTCGATGGCGCCATCTGCCTGTGGGCCTTCCGCGGCCAATTCCACTTCGCTACCGGACTCGGCGGCCAGAAGCATGACGCTCATGATGCTCTTTCCGTTGGCGCTCACCCCATCCTTGGACAGAGTGACCTCGCAATCGAAGCGGGAGGCGGTTTCCACCAGCATGGCTGCCGGGCGTGCATGCAACCCGAACCGGTTGATCACCTTCAGGATTCTCGTCGTTTTGTTCTTCATGAAGTCCTCGAAGGAATTGGTTCAGAGGGGGGCGGGAGCTTCGGGTTGCAGGACATCCAGTCCGACCCGGATGCGCGCCATTCCCCCTGGGGGTATGGCGATGTGTCGCAGGTGGACCAGAGATGTGCCCTGGTAGACCTTCTCGTAGCCGCCCACGCTTTGGTTGACCGTGTGAACACCTTCCCAGAGAAAATCGGAAACCGCGTCCGATTCCAAGGAAAGCGACAAACCAAGCCATTCATCGGCCATCCGCACCTTGTCGCCATGGCAGGAGCCGCGTGATCCCATCTTGTGACGGGTGCCGTCGGGCGTTTCCAGCCAGCGGTCGTGCGCATCGCCAGCCAGCAAGTTGACCATCCACTCCAGCCCCACGGTCCCTTCACGCGGTTCGGAAGTGGTGTTTTCCACCAACAGGATCGCCTCGCCTCCGGCCTCGGAGAGCTTGAAACCGCGGCGGAAGACCAGGCCGTCGCACACCATGCGCAGTTCGCAGGAGGGCGAAAGCCCTCGGCGGATGGAGAGGACTTCCCAGGATCCGCCCAACCAATGCTTTGGGTCGCGCCCCGCGTTCCACAGGGCAACCGCATCAACTTGTCCTGGGTACCACCACACTAGGCCGCTGGCGCGAGGCACGGTGTCGTAGGCGAGGGCGGCGGCCAATTCGGGATCGGCTCCCTCGAACTGGTCGGCGAGCTTGCCACCATCGGACTTGCCTTCGTCGCCGCGCACGCGGGCGTGGTAGGCTTCCGGTTGGCGGGTCATGGAATCGGCGAGATTCAGTCCGGCGCGGTCCAGGTACCAGGTGGGAACGCATCCGCCTTGGCCCGGGTGAACAGACAGGAATTGACCACCGCTGGCCAGAAGGATCTCTTCGGAACCGTCCAAGTCCCAATCTTCGCGATGCAGCGCGGGATGCCCGTCGCGAAGGATGGATTCGGCCCGGGCCAGATGGCCGTGGATGGCGCGGCGCAGATGCGGCAGGTACAAGCCCCCGAACACGCCATGCCAGTAGCCACAATTGCACTGGGCCTGCCACACGTGGTCGCGGGCGTCCAGCAAGGCGGAGCGGCGCCGGGCGCCGGGCTTGCCGTCCATTTCCTGGCGGATCAGGCGCGAAAGCCGGGAGGCCATCTTGTGCATCCGGTTGGATTCGGGATAGCGAATCAGGAAATTGCGCCAGGAGACCCCGCGCACGAACGGCGCGATGCCTTCCCATGTTTCCGAAGTCTTGAGCTCGGTGCGTGCCTTGCGCAGATCGGTCTGCCGCTCGGCGCGCTCGGCCCATTCCATCATCTCGAAGTAGGAGGCCGCAGGCAGGTAGGCCATGCCACGCGCCTTGGTGGTCCCGAACGCCTCGGAAACCGGACGCACGGAAAGCGATTCGTCCTTGCCGATCTCCTGAAAGAATCTGTCCAACCAGCGTTCTTCGTAGCAGAGCTGGTGGGTGCCGGGCCAGTCGCCGAACTTTTCCCCGTCGTCCCCGAAGACCACGTCGCGTCCGCCCACCACGGCAAGATCCCGCAAGGCCTGCACGGCGCGTTCCACGTCGGAGAAAGGGATCAGATCGCGCACACCGTCGTGGATCGGGAACACCGAAACCACCTTGCCTTCGCTCTCGGTGAGCCAGCGCCCGAACAGGTCTTCTTCGGAAAATCCCACCTGCTTGAAATGGGTGCCATCCAACAGCGTGAACTCGATGCCGGCTTCCGCCAGAGCCTCGGGCAAGCCCGGCTCCCAGACGCGTTCGGCCAGCCACATGCCTTTGGGGTCCACGCCAAACCGCTCCTTGAGCCGTTTGCGCAAGGCCACCACCTGCCCGATCTGGTCGTGGCGCGGAATGGGCGGAAGGATGGGCTCGTAATACGCCCCCGCCAGGATCCCGCACTGGCCGCGCGAAACCAAGGCCGCCACGCGATCGAGGTACTGGGGACGATGCTTGTCCAGCCAGTCCAGCAAAATTCCCGAGAAGTGGAAATCCACGCCGATGAGGGGATGGGATTCCAGCACGTCCACGAAGGGCCGGTAGGCGTGGTCGAAGGCGTGCTCGAACACGAAGTCGAAATTCCCCACCGGCTGGTGGCAGTGGACAGCCCAAAGAAGTCGAGTGGAAGGAATGTTCATGGAATCACCAGATGTCGACATTGATGTCGAGACCCTTCTTCTGGATGCGATGGACGAGACTGTCGGCGCGAACGACGGCGCTGGAGAGCTCGTTGTAGAATTTGTCGTCGTTGGCGAGTTTGCCCAATGTGCTCTCGCCGTTTTTCGTCTTGGCTACCAACGCGCGGATGTCGGTGGAAACCACCTTGAGGTCCTGGACCATCGGCTCCAGCTCGGCGGTCGCCTTGTCGGCGCGCTGGGCGACCCGATCGACCACCGGTTCGGCCTTTTCCGCCATGTTCCGCGCCGATTTTCCGGCCACCGAAAGATCCCCCACCGCCGACTTCACCTTGGGCTCCAGGTAGACCACCATCTTGTCCAGGCGCAACACCACGGTGTCCGCGCGAGCGACGATCCCGTTGACCCGCGGGGCGAATCCGGGACGATTGATCGTGCTGTCAAGAACTGTCCGCAGATCCACGATGATCACGCGGGCGTCTTCGATGATCTTTCCCGCGGCGGCCATGGTTTCGGCGATGCCGTAGTCGTATTTGGCCTCCAGCGTGGCGCCGGGCGGGACGGTTTCCTTGGAAGGCGAAAGCACGATGTTGATCATGCGCTCGCCCATCAGGCCCACGTTCTGGATGGTCACTTCCGAACCCTTGGAGATGCGCACACCCGCCTGGACCTGCGCCTTGATCTGCACGCGTCGGGTCTGTTGGTCGAGCTGGATGCCCGTGACCTTGCCCACCTTCACGCCATTGAACTTGACCGGATCGCCTTCGGAGAGAAGACCCACCTGGTCGGCCACGAAGGTGTATTCCTCGTTGGACTCGCCGGGATGGTACTCGCTCAGGAAGGCCATGCCGAAAATGAGGACGAACAGCGCCACCAGCACCACCGTCCCCACGATCACGTTCTGCGTCTTGCGGCCTGTCATTTCACTCCCATCGCGCGACGCGACGGGCGCGTTCTTCGCGTTTTTCGTTCATGAGCTGGATCAGCCGCTCGTTGAAGGTCCGGGCCGGATCCTTCCCGTTGAGCTTCAGCAGCGTGTTCATGGCGATGACTTCGCCGATGACGGTGATGTTCTTGCCTGGCGAAAGCGGAATGATGGTCCGCGGCACATCCACGCCCATCAGGTTGCAGGTGTAGGTGGAAAGGCCGGTGCGATCGTAGGTGTCGCCCTCCTGCCAAATTTTGAGCTCCACCACCATTTCGATGCGCTTGCTCTGGCGGATCGCCCGGATCCCGAACAGCGAGGCGACATCGATGATGCCCACACCACGGATTTCCATGTGCTGGCCCAGAAGCTCGTTGCCGGTTCCGATGATGTCGGTGCCGCGCCGCGCGAGGTACACGACATCGTCCGCCACCAGGCGATGCCCTCGTTCCACGAGGTCCAACACGGCTTCGGACTTGCCCACACCGGACTTGCCCACGTACAGCAAACCGATCCCGTAGACGTCCACGAGGCTCGCGTGCACGGTGGCAAACGGCGCGAAATGTTCTTCCAGGATCTCACCGAGGTGTTCGGCCAATTCCAGCGTGGGGCGCTTGCAACTGGCGACGGTGGCTCCCTGGGCCTGGGCCTCTTCGATGATCTCCGGGTGCACGGGATTGCCGTGGGTGAAGATCCACAAAGGCGAGGGAGTAGGAGCGAGTCTTCGGAAAGACTCGCGGCGTTGGTCAGGCGCGAGGCTGTCCAGGTAACACCATTCGGTGTTCCCGATCATCTGCACCCGCTTGTGCGAAAAAACCTGGATAAAACCGGCCAGGGCAAGGCCCGGCCGGTGCAGATCGGGCTCGACGATGTTGACGTCGAACACGGTCGTCTTCGCCTCCAGACCCAGGCTCTGGCCATGGCTCTGGAAAAGGCGCCCCAACGGAAGTCCGCCGCGATGGCGGATTTCCAAGGGCTCCAGGAGCGAAGGTTGCGTGGGTGCGTTCAGGCTTCCACCACTTGGTCCATGGGCGGAGCGCGGTGCTCTTTCACCCGTTCGTTGTCCTTCTTGACCAAGCGGGTCAGCTTCTCGAACATTTCGTCGATGGCCTTGTGCAGGGATTCGGCCTCGGCGGAGGCTGAAATCACACCTGCACCAGCGATGGTCAGGTCGGCGTGGGCCGAACGCAGATCATTGGGCTGCTTGTCGAGCACGACATGCGCACCGGTGATCCGGTCGTTGAACTTGACCAGGGAAGCGACCTGCGCTTCGATGTTGGCCTGGAGGTCCGTGGAGGCATCAAAATGACGCCCGGTGATGTTGACTTGCATGGACTCGTCTCCTTTGGGGACGGTGATGGGGCCCACCTCGCGGCAAGGCTGGTGAGACAAATCTAACTTTACCACCCTCTCGTCCCGGTGGTGGAATCGGTAGACACAGCGGACTTAAAATCCGCAGACTTCGGTCATGCGGGTTCAAATCCCGCCCGGGACATACGCAGAGCCGCTTGAACGGCACGCATCAGGGCTCCAGTTCGAGCAGTTGGTTGAAGAGCTCATGCCCGGATTTGATGTACTCCAAGGCCTTTTCCTTGGGAAGCCACTCGCCGATCTCGACGATTTTACCTTCCAGCTCCTTGTACCCCTTGAAGAAATTCCGTGCGATCATCAGAAAAATGGGGTCGATCCCATCGATGTTCGAAGGCGGATGGAGCGTGAAGGCGGGCACGGCCAGGACCTTGTAGTCCTTCACCCCTCCGTCGGTCATGTCCAGGACACCCACCGGAATCGCATCCACCACCGTTCCCGGCGGCATGGGGGCGTTCATCAGGATGAGGATGTCCAGACAATCGCCGTCATCGGCCCGCGTGGACGGAATGAAGCCGTAGTTGGCCGGATAGAGCATGCTGGATAAAAGCACACGGTCGAGCACGAAAATATTGAGGTTCTCGTCGTACTCGAACTTGGTGTTCGTATCCTTGGAGATCTCAATCACCGCGCGCACGACGTGCGGATACTTGGTTCCGATGGGAAGGGTTAGGTAGTTCATCGATGAAGAAACCTAGTGTAGCATACCGATTTGCGGCATTGGCCAGCATCCTGTTTGTTGTCGTGGCTTTCTCCGGCTGCGGACGCCACGGGTTTCGAATCCGTCATGAATTGAAGGTCGGCAAATCCGGCTTCCTTTTCGACGGAAAGCCCACCGACTCCACTGCGGTCCGCGACTCCCTGAAGATTTTCTGCGCCGAAAAGGACGATCGCCACCAGTGGAAGCTCGAGGGCGACAAGAATCTGACCTCCGAAGATTTCTTCAACTTCTTCAATTTCATCAAATCGATCAACATCGACTGTCGCGGGCTGTTCGCCTTGGGGGAATCCGACCCTCCCGTCATGCTGCAATCACCGGTCCCCGCGCCTCGCAGCCTGTATTCGTTCAATCCCAAGGACTCCACCAAGCCTCGGGTGTCCATGATCGTGGTGGCCAACAAATCCCTGATGCGCTTTTGGACCTCTCAGGAATGGCTTCCGGACATTCCGGTAGTCCAAGACACCGCTGGCCAGGACTATGTGGCTTCCGGCAAGCAGGATCACCCGATCCGCACCGGTTGGGTGGATGCGTACGATCGCTGCCTGGTGGAGGAACGCAAAGACCTGTGCACGGATTCTCTCTGGCAGGACGGCACCAAGTACGTACTGCTGGGCAACCTGGATCGGCTCCCCGACACAGTCCGCCCCGCAAACAAAAAGGACATGGAGTGGGTGGTCCGCCGCCCGCTCAAGCGCGATGTGGCCATCGCCGCCCAAATCCATGCCCTGCGCACCCTCCCCGGCACGCTGCCGGACAACCGCCCGTATTACCACGGCGTGTTCTCCAAGGACATGACCTGGGAGTCCACGCAGCGGATGATCATCGCTCTGCGCCATGCGGGAGTCGATTTCAACACGCTGGAACTGCAGTAGGAACGTCGCCGGTTTTTGTACTCTGTCGTCCCTCCAACGAAGGACGACACGGAGGGGAGACCCCAAATTGGCGAAGGATGCGAATACCTGGCTGACCGAGCTGCTCTTGACCGTCGATCTCGAGATCGGCGGGAGCCGCCCTTGCGACCCGTCGGTCAATGATTGGGCAGTGGCCACCCGCGTGCTTGCCCAAGGCACCGTGGGACTGGGCGAAGCCTACGTGGAAGGACTGTGGGATTGCCCGGCGGTGGACCAGCTGTTCGACAAGGTGATCTCAGGCAAGCTCTACAAGAAGATCCGGCCCGACCACCGCCTGCTCGCGCGCATCGCCAAGGCGAAGTTCGTGAACATGCAGTCGCGGCGCAATTCCCTGAAGGTGGCCGAGCTCCACTACAACCTCGGCAACGACTTCTACGAAGCCATGCTCGACCCGTGGATGCAGTACACCTGCGCCTACTGGCAAGGTGGCGCCACAACCTTGGAACAAGCCCAGGAAGCCAAGCTGGACCTGGTCTGCCGGAAACTGGACCTCAAACCCGGCGAGCGTGTGCTGGAGCTGGGCTGCGGGTGGGGCGGGTTCGCGCGTTTTGCCGCCAGCCGCTACGGCGTGGAGGTGGTCGCCTACAACATCGCCACGGAACAAGTCGCCTACGCCCGCGAAAAGTGCCAAGGCCTTCCGGTGGACATCCGCCTTTCCGACTACCGCGACGCCGAGGGAACCTTCGACAAGGCGGTTTCCATTGGCATGTGCGAGCACGTGGGCACCAAGAACTACCGCAAGTTCATGCGCCTGGTGCACGACAGATTACGTCCAGGCGGCCTCTTTTTGCTGCACACCATCGCGGGAAACCACGTGGCCCACCACATGGAACCCTGGCTGGACAAATACATCTTCCCCGGTTCCGTGCTGCCGGCGCCCGCCAATCTGGGAGCGGCCTTCGACAATCTGTTCGTGGTGGAAGACTGGCACAACATCGGGGTCGACTACGACAAGACCCTGATGGCCTGGCACGATCGGTTTGTGGCGTCCTGGCCCCAGTTCCGCGAGCGCTATGGCGATCCGTTCTTCCGGATGTGGTCGTACTACCTGTTGTGCTGCGCGGGCACCTTCCGCAGCCGCCACAACCAGCTGTTCCAGATCACGCTTTCCAACGGCGGCGTGCGAGGCGGCTGGAAAGCGGCGCGATGAAATCGCTCTTTTGCACACGCGCGGACCACGACGCGCGTGTGGCTCGTCTGGTGGCCCAGATCCGCTCGAACCCGGGACAGCCCCTGCGCCTGGGCAAGAAGACCTCCAACCTCTTCCGTTCCCGAGCCAAGCACGCGGGGCCTCGGCTGGACGTGACCGATTTTTGTCATGTCTTGTCCATCGAGGACGACCGAGCCGAAGTGGAAGGCATGACCACCTTCGAGGACTTCGCCGACGCGTGCCTCTCGCGCGGCTACAGCCCTCCAGTGGTGCCGGAGCTCAAGACCATCACCGTGGGCGGTGCGGTGACGGGAATCGGCATCGAATCCGCGTCGTTTCGCAACGGATTCGTGCACGAGACCGTGGAAGAAATGGACATCCTCTGCGGAGACGGCGTGGTGCGCACCTGCCGCCCCGACAACGACCACGCCGAGCTGTTCTTCGCCTTCCCCAACTCCTATGGCACCTTGGGGTACGCGTTGCGCCTGGTGGTGCGCCTGGAACGGGCCAAGCCCAACGTGAAGATGTCCTACCGGCGATTCTCCGAGGCCAGACAATTGCTGTCTGAGCTGGAATCCGCCTGCGCGGTCGCGGGCCCCGGGAGGCCGGACTTCGTGGAAGCCGTGTCGTTCGCACCGAACGACTTCGTGCTGTCGCTGGGATGGCGCACAGAGCGAACCGGGCCCACCAGTCCCATCGCGGGCAAGACCCCGTACTACCTCACCTTGCGCGAAAAGCCCACCGACCTTTTGACCGCCCGCGACCACCTCTGGCGCTGGGACGCCGACTGGTTCTGGTGCTCCTTCCGGTTCGGCCTGCAAACACCGTGGATCCGCGCCCTGGTGGGCCGCTGGATGCTGCGCTCCAGTTCCTACTGGAAGATCCTCACGGGCTGGCGCAGGTACCGGATGGAAGAGAAGGTCCGCACCCTCAAGAAATTCTTCCGGCGTCCCGACCACCGCCGCGAGCCCGTGATCCAGGACGTGGAACTTCCACTTCCGGCCTGCGAAGCGTTCCTGGACTTCTACTGGAAGACCATCGACATCCGCCCCTTGTGGCTATGCCCCATCCGGCCGTTGCCCTCCAAACAACCCTGGACCCTCTACGATCTCCCCGACCGCCTCCATGTGAACTTCGGGTTCTGGGATTCGGTGCCCACCACCGCGGACCTTCCCAAGGACTATTTCAATCGCCTGCTGGAACGCAAGGTCGTGGACCTGGGCGGACACAAGTCCCTCTATTCCACGTCGTACTTCGAGGAAGACGAATTCTGGCAGATCTACGCCGGAGACGCCTACCAGGCGCTGAAGGCCAAGTACGATGCGGGGCGGGCGTTGCCGGATTTGTATGCGAAGGCGGTCAAGAACCGCTGACCTTCTTGCTGCCGCTGGGCGTTTTTCGGCTGCGCCGAGGCTTTTTTTGACTGCGTCGGCGTTTTCGCTGCGCGGGGCTGTCGACACTGCGTGTCCGGCTTTTTACGGCTTCCGCCGTGGGACCCGGGGCGGCCCGGGTGCCGTATTCACGGGGCTGCCGAGCCCCGTGCCCGCGGCCCAAGGGGCTCCGGCGCCCCTTGGGGAACCGGCCGCCGGGGGGCTCGAACTGGAACGGCCACACCGGTTCGCCAGGCCGGTGGGACGGGCGAATGTTGAGGCATTGGCGCTAGGGAATCACTGACGCGATCGGCATCTTCGTGGCACTGGCCGTTCCAATACCCGAGCCCCCCGGACCCCCTTAATTTGGTTGAGTTGCCAGATTTGCAGCCCATTCCCCTCCTTCGGAGGGGTGCCCCGTAGGGGCGGGGTGGTCTGGTTCGGTGGGCGATTTTGATTGCCAATTTTCGGCATCGCTTCGCTGGCCGGCTGGTCTGGCGGGATGGGTTGCGTTGTTGCCGTAGGGAACGGTCGTGACCGCTCCGGGGGATGGTGGCGTCATTCGGTGCGTTTGGCGATCCATCCACAGCCGGGCGTCTGGAAGAGGGACTCGATGTCCATGGGGTTGATCGCACGCGCGCGGGCAAGTTGGAATACGGTTTCCGTGCTTGGAAACGATTCAACACCGGAATCTTCGATCCCTTCGCCTTGCGCCGGGATCGCTCGCAACTGTTGCTCCTCGGGTGAGGGGTCTCCCTCGTCGAAATAGGTGACCCCATCGGAGCGGAGGTAGAGACGCTCCACGATTCCCTTGGATGCGAAAGCCCACATCACAAATTCAACGGAGGGGAGGTTACCAAAACAGGCTACTTCCGTGTCCAGGCGCTCGCTCGCATCCGCCAGGAACTGGCGCGTGAGGGAGCCTCGGTAGACGGACAGGTTCAGGATCAAGGTCCATCCATCCAGATCCGGAGTGAGGAACACGTACCTGCCGGGAAACCGCACATCGCATTTGGCCAGTCCAGCCTCCCAATTGGCGGGCTTCGGACGCATCAATCCCAGCACCGGACAAATTTCGTCCACAGACCGATCTTTCACCGCCATCCAACGATTCTTCCATCCAAAGGATCTGGGAAGGTCGGGCTGTGAGGGGTAAGTCCTGAACCTGTGGAACATGGTAGGTACCTTGAGAAGGATCTGGATAGGGTATGGAGGAAGTTTGGGAGGCCTTGGTCGTCTCCCGTCAGCACGGGAAGTTTCATCGTTCCTGCGCGAGTGGGACGAACTTGTGCTCCTTTTTCACGTAGATCTTGGAAACATGGCTGAGCGCTCCTGGATACTCGCATACGCTTGTGGTGCAAGCCTCGAACACACCGTTGATGGTGACGGTCTCGCCATTGAATGGTGGGAATTTCTTGAAGATCTCGTCATGCAGGCTGGTATCCTCGATAAATCGGATTTGCAGGGCATTCTCGTTGCGCCATCGGGAGTAATCCTCCTTGTGCAGGTACAGGGCAAAACACTCGTGCTCGATCCGCAAGGTTCCGGAGACCACCATTTTCTTGAGTTGATATCGGTGAGGATTCGCGATCAAGGAGACCATGGAGGTAGCGAAGTAAAATGGCTCCGAGATCAAGGTGGAATCGCTCAGGAAGCGCGAAACGCGAGAGATATCCAGCTTGGCTGTATCGGCCTGGCCAAAGTCCAAGCCCATGGTCCGGACCGAGTCGGAAACCGAACGCATCCCTCCATGGGCGGTATCGTCCAGCCCAATGAGAGCCAATCCCACCGAATCGCCCAACACATCCCGCAACTTGGCGCGAAACGGAAGGAATCGATGGCGACGGAATTTGACTGTCACGACCGTCCGGTAGTCCGGATTTGCCGTGAACTCGGTGTCAACAGGCAGAGAACACCAGGACACACCTTGGTTTCCCTGAAGGCAGGCTCGCCGGAATTCCTTGTAGGTCCGAAACCGGATGGGGATCTCCTCCTGGCTCTCTTCCATGGCGGTGCCGACCACGCCCAGAACGGCCATGCAGGAGAGTCCGGCGATCACGGATAGAAGCCACTTGGGTGGGAGTTTCATGGTCGGGATTTCCAATCCGATAGGAGGGGAGGCGGAGGAGGGAATCCTGGCGGTGGGATGGTCCATCGCTCCGTGGGAGTCGTGTCGTTTTCTGTCAAAACGGAAAGGGATTCTGGTCAGGTCCTGAACCGGGAGACGACCTCTCCCAGCTCCCGGGCCTTGTCCTGGATCTGTGACGATTCCCGTCCCACCACATCCACCTGCACCTTAAGAGCGCCGGAGACTTCTTCCAGCTTCCGGACTTCTTCGGCGACCAGCCTGGCGGTGGATGCGACCTCCCCACCTCCTCGCGAAGCCTCCTTGACCGCGGCTCCCACCTGCCCGATCTGCGAGGCGATTTCCCGTACCGTGGCGGTCTGTTCTTCCACCGACGCGGCGATCCCACCCTGGTCGCCGGAGACCGCGCCCATGATCTCGGCGATCCGGAGGATTTTCCTCCCGGAGATTTCCGAGACCTCCCGCATGCGGGCGACCTTCTCGCTGATCTCCTCGCTCGCGCGCTGGACACCTCCCGCGAGCTCCTTCACCTCGGTGGCGACCACGGCGAATCCTCGACCCGCCTCGCCCGCGCGCGCCGCTTCGATGGTCGCATTGAGCGAGAGCAGCCTCGTCTGTTCCGAGATTTCCCCGATCAGGTAGACGATCGATTCGATCTCCTTGGAAGCTTCCGCCAAACGCGACAAATCCTGGGCAGCGGCATCCGCCGCCTGCAACGCCTCCGCGCCGGTGGATCGTGAGCGCGAGGCGCTCTGGGCGATCTCCCCGATGCTCGCGTGCATCTGCTCGACGGCCGACGACAGGCTCAGAAGGTTGGAAGATGACTGTTCCATCGCCACCGAAACCTTGATGGCGCCATCCTGCAATTTTTCCGTCGCGGACTTGAGGGCGTTGGACATGCGCGAACTTTCGCTCGCCACCTGATCCAAACTCGATGCGCTTTGCTCAAGCTGCCTCGACGAATCCAGCAAGGATCCCGTCTTTCCTTTCACTTCCACCACCAGCTTGGCGATGGAATCGGCGAATCGGTTGAAAGCCCGGCCCAACCATCCGATTTCATCGCGCTGATCCTGCACCAGGCGACGTCGCAGGTCCCCATCCCCGGAAGCGACTTCTTCCAGGGACACCACGGCTGCAGTCAAGGGTTTCGAAATCGTTCGATCGATGGCAATGGCCAACCCGACGAATCCCACCGCACCCAACATCATCGCCACGATCAAGAACCAGCGCACATCCCGCGCCACCTCGAGAATGGTGCCCTCGTTGTCGGTCACACCCACCAGCCAATCCAGCCCAGCCACGGTGCGAAAGGTCGCACGCTTCCAGATCAACTTTCCCGTCTTGGCGTCCGCGAACTGGTAGCGGATGTTTCCGGAATCGCGGTCGAGCATTTCACGAACGAAATCTTTCGAGGAAAGATCCTTCCCCTCCAAGCTGGGATGGATCCGCAGAACACCTTTTTGGTTGAACGCAAATGCATAGCTCGTTGCACTGGACTTCTGCTGAGTGAACGCCGGTTTGATTCTTTCGTAATCGATCTCCGGCAAACCACAGAACAAGGCTCCCGCCACGGAACCATCAGGACTTCGGAAGGGCATGTAGCGGACGGCGAAGGCCTTGCCCATGACCGTGGCCACGCCTCGATAGCCTTTGCCCGCGCGGATGGAATCCACCACCGGCGACGAGGCGGGAATCATCGACCCTTTCGCACGGTTTCCGGCCGAATCACGGACCGTCGTGGTGATCCGTACCAAACCTTTGGAGGAAAGAACCAGGACAGTGGCTTCGATTCCGAACCGTTGAGAGATGCTGTCCACCATCGCATCGGTAAGGGAAGTTCCCGCTTTGCCGTCGATCGAAACCTCGGGCAACTGGACTTCCATCCGTTCCTGGTTTGTTTGATCCGTCACGGACAGGGTCGTTTGACGCTTCCCGACCCGCAGGCGATCGGCTGCTTCCGCCTCGATCCAATGCACGGCCCGATCCAACCGCTCGATCTGATTGGAATAACTGACGTATGCGAGACTCTCCAACCCGGAGACCTGGGCATTCATTCGAAGCCAGGACATCTCGGATAGATGTTCCGAAGTGAACCGGTCCAAAGCGATCGCCAGTCCACCCAGCAACAAGCCGCTTCCACCGAGCAAGGCGATCAGAACGCGGGAACGAATCTTCATGCAAAATCTCCTGGAAGCCGCCGCGGCAATCAATCGGACCTCACCAAGCCATGTGCGCGACTCCTGGCCCTTTGCCGATGACCGACTATACCGCTCCACGGCAAAGGCATCAAGACTCGCCTCAGCCCCGATGTCGGCCTAATTCCTCCATCTTCCTTGTCCAGGCCTCACGAGTTTCCTGGGAGGATCGCCGCACCGGGCCGACCGCAGAAACCCGCACTGGCGAGATCCCGCAAAATTCCAGAGTTCCCTTTTTCAGCGCCCTCACCGAGGGCCTTCCGACGAACCACCGGTAATACCAATCCGGGCCGTCTTGGGTATAGATCAATCGCCCGGTGCGTCCCTTGAGCAGCTTGTCCCAGCCCAGCCCATTTTGACGATACTGAAAAGCGAAGCCAGGTAAAAATACCCGATCGATGAACCCTTTGAGCAGAGCGGGGAGGTTGCTCCACCAGACAGGATGGATGATCACCACGTGTTCCGCCCACAGGATGTCCTGTTGGCACTCCAGAAGATCCGGCTCCAGTTCGGTCCTCTTGCGAAACCCGAAGTGGAGAATCGGATCGAAAGCAAGCTCCGCAAGCACCTTGCGTCGCACCTGCGCCCCGGACTCGATCGCCCCTTTCTGGTAGGCTGCCCCCAGGGATCGGCACAGGCTTTCTGGATCGGGGTGGCCATCGAGGATCAAAATGCGGTCGGGTTTCGACATCGGGTGCTTCGCTCCAAGGATCAGGTTTTGTTTCAGGACGGAAACTACGGGGTTGGGATCGAAGGAACCAGTCGCGGAACCTTCCGGCAATTCCTAGATTGGCCGCTCCTCCTTCGACGGGAGGGGATCCGCACGGCGCGGATCCGCTGTATGCAACCTCCCAGAGACGCGGAGTGTGACCTATGCGCAAGTGGCGAATCGAAGACTCGCGAGAGCTGTACAACATCGGCGGATGGGGAATCCGCTACTTCGACATCAACGACAAGGGGCACGCGATCGTCCGGCCGTTGAAGGAGAAGGGACCCGAGATCGATCTCGTGGAGGTCATGCAGGACCTGGAGTTGCGCGATCTCGCAACGCCCGTGCTGTTGCGCTTTCCAGACATCCTGGACCACCGCATCGAGCAGATCTTCAGCTGTTTTGAAAAGGCAGCCAAGGAATACGATTTCAAGGGCAAGCACTTCAACGTGTATCCCATCAAGGTCAACCAGCAACGACCGGTGCTGGAAGAGATCGTGGCGCATGGCAAGAAGTTCAACATCGGTCTGGAAGCCGGCTCCAAGCCGGAACTGCACGCGGTGCTGGCCATCCAGGACAATCCCGAGTCGTTGATCATCTGCAACGGCTACAAGGACGAAGACTTCATCGAGCTGGCCCTGCTGGCCCAGAAGATGGGCAAGCCCATCTTCCTGGTGGTGGAAAAGCTCAACGAGCTTGCCCTGATCGCGCGGCTCTCGCGCCAGTTGAACGTGCGCCCCAACATCGGGCTGCGCATCAAGCTCTCCAGCTCGGGCAGCGGCAAGTGGGAGGAATCCGGCGGCTACCAGAGCAAATTCGGCCTCAACGCCTCCGAGCTGATCGAGGCCATCGAGATGGCCGCCGCGGAAGGCCTGACGGATTGTGTCAAACTGATCCACTTCCACCTGGGCTCCCAGATCACCAACATCCGCAAGATCAAAGGCGGCCTGCGCGAAGTCGCGCAGTTCTACTGCCAACTGCGCAAAATGGGCATCGCGGTGGAGTACGTGGACGTGGGCGGCGGCCTGGGAGTGGACTACGACGGATCGCGTTCCACGTCCGCAAGCTCCGTCAACTACTCGGTGCAGGAATACGCCAACGACGTCATCTACACGGTGGTGGACGCCGCCAACAAGCACGGCTTGCCGCACCCCAACATCATCGCCGAATCCGGCCGCGCGCTGACCGCCCACCACAGCATGCTGGTGTTCAACGTGCTGGAGACGGCGGGCCCCGCCTACTGGAACGAAGAACAGCATTCCGTGACCGCCGACGACATCGACCTGGTCAAGGACCTGCAGACCATCTACAAGGGGATCGGCAGCTCCAACGTGCTGGAGCAATGGCACGACGCCCTGCAGATCCACGAAGACGTCCTGGATCGTTTTTCGATGGGCCTCATCGACCTCACCACGCGCGCCAAGGCGGAGCGTCTGTTCTGGAGCGTCGCGCTGAAGGTCAGTCGCCACGCCGCCCAGATGAAGCACCCTCCCTTCGAGCTCGCCGGGCTCGGCAAACTCCTGGCGGACAAGTATTTCTGCAACTTCAGCCTGTTCCAGTCGCTGCCCGACAGCTGGGCCATCGACCAGATCTTCCCGATCATGCCCATCCAACGCCTGGAAGAAGAACCCACCAACCGCGTGACTCTCCAGGACATCACCTGCGACTCCGACGGCAAGATCGATTTCTTCGTGAATCAAAACGAGATCGGTCGCGACCTTCCGGTGCACATCGTGAAGCCCGGCGAGAACTACTACCTGGCCGTGTACCTGGTGGGCGCCTACCAGGAGATCCTGGGCGACTTGCACAACCTGTTCGGCGACACCAACGCCGTCCACATCGACGTGGAAGGCGACGGCTGGAAGATCGACCAGATCATCGACGGCGAATCGATCGCCGACGTGCTCGAATACGTCCAGTTCGACGACAAGCGGCTGGTCCGGGACATCGAGGCCTGGGTGACAGCTTCCGTCAAGGAAAAGCGCATCACGGCGGCCGAAGGCAAGGAGTTCCTGAACATCTACCGTTCGGGACTCTACGGCTACACCTACCTGGAAGGCTGATCAGCCCGAACGCCGATCCGTCGCCCTTCCGGCGGCGGATCGATTCTGGCCAAATTCCGTCCTACCAGATCGTCACGAGACCTAGCGGAACATTGGTGTGCGCCTGGCGCACCGCATGGACACCGCGCGCGAGGGCGGGGATGCGTCCTGCCCCGTCGCGAAGCTCCAATCGGGCCTCCGGCGTTCCTGCCAACGAGCGGATCTCCACTTCCCCCACCGAAACATCACCCGTGTGCAGGATTCCGTCGACCAAGGAAAGCCCGCGACGTACAGACTGCGCCTGCGGCCGATTCGAGGAAAGACTCGCGACCCCGTCCAGGATGCCCTGGCGGAAGGCTTCATAAGCGGGCTTGGGGCGATACTGCTCGTCGAACAACAGCGCGCTCTGCCCCATGCGCCAGTAGCTGTTCGTATTGTCCGCCACGCCCCAGAAACACATCCAGTTCATGCCTCCTCCCACCGCGGCGGCGGCCATCTGACGGTACTGGCGCGATTGCGTGGAATCGAAATTGGCGTTGCGATGCGCGCTCGTGGCGGCGGCGATGGGATCCGCGTCGCCGTAATCCAACTCGGTCAAGTACACCTCCAGCCCCAGCTTCTTGTATTCGACCACAGCGGCCTTCAGCTTGGCCCAATCGTAGGTGTTGTCGGTGCGGAAATGCCCTTGGAATCCCACCGCGTCCAATGGCACTCCGGTGTTCAACAGATGTTTCACCAACTGGTAGAAGGCTTTGGATTTGCGCGAGCCGTCCCAGAATTCGATCCCGTAGTCCCGCAGTTCCAACTTGGCCTTGGTGTGCTTGCGGGCCATCTCGAAAGCCTTGCGGATGTAGACCGGGTGCTTGCCGTAGATCGTGCTGCCACCGGGCAATCCGGATTTGTCCGCTTCCCATCCCATCTTCTGCCATGGGTTGGTGTTGGCGACGGTGGAGGAATCCCAATAGGACCCGTCCCACATGAAGGCCTCGTTGACCACGTTCCAGTAGTCGACCTTCGAGGCGTTGCCGTTGGTGGTGATCGCGAAGGTGATCCACTTGTCCAGGAGGGTCTCGAGCTCCGCCGGTGTCCACTTGCCTTCGTTCAACCAGGTGGGGAAATAGGTGGGAGAGCCCGCCAACAAATGCACAGCCACCTTCTTGCCTTGCGATTTGGCGAAATCGATCACCTTGTTGGGGTTGGCCATGTCGAAGGTGACCCCGCTGAGCCCGGTGCCCTTCCATGTGTCCCACGACGGATAGGAGGTGGTCTGCACGAGCCCGAATTCCTTGGTCAGCACCGATTTGACGGAGTCCGAGCGCTTCCAGGAAACGGTCCCTTCCTTGTCGGCGGAGCCCACTTCGGCGGTGGCGCCCACCAAAACACCGTTTTGGGTAAGAGGAACCGTCGCGGCGAAGCTGGCACAAGCCGCCAGGCCAAGGGCTGCGGAAACAAAAAATCTGGAATGCATCGGATCTCTTTTCGGTGTCGTCGGCGGTGGAAGGCTGCCTGTGGGAGGAACATACCGGCGAGGCGGCATTCATGGCACGAACCATTTGCGTCGTTTCCTTCACTCTGTATCCTTTGTATCCTTTCTTCGATGCGGCACCTTCTTGAAGCCTTGATGCGCCAACCCGGGAGGGATGGCCAGCCATTGCCTTCCGTGCGCGCGTTGGCGGCTCACCACGGCGTCACGCCTCGCACGATGCACCGCGTCCTGAAAGCGCTCGCCGGACAGGGCCATCTCCACGCGATCGATCGGAAAGGCTTCTTCTGGGGGCCCACGCCGAGCGACCCCGCCCCGCTGGCGATGCCCATCCGCGTACGAATCGAGGAAGTCCGGGAGCGCTTGCTGGAAGATCTGCGCCGCGGTGTGTTCCATCCCCACAAACCCCTGCCCGAAGCGCGCAGCCTCGCGGAGCTCCACGGGATCAGCTCCCGACGCATGGCTTTGCTCCTTGGATCGCTGGTCGAGCAAGGCTGGCTCGTCCGGCGCGGCCGTGCGATCCATACCACCCCGATCGCCCTTCCCTCCTCCCACGCGACCATCGTGGTGGTTTCCCGGTGCGACGCCACCGGGAAGCTCTTGTTGGATTCGGAGCGGGAAACCGACTTCCTGAAATCGATCCGCAGCCAAGCACGGGAACTCGGCTTGGAACCGACGTTTGCGGGATGGTACGAAGACAGCACGGGGGGAAGCCTCTTGGACAGCCATGGAGCCAGGCTTCGCCTGGAACATTCCCGGCTCCCGCTTCTGGGAGTGATCGCCTCCACGTGGCTGATCCAGGATCCAATCGCGTTCCTGCGTCAACTGCGAGCCGCCAAGGTTCCCGTCTCGGTCTGGTGGGAGCACCCCGCCTCCAGCTTTCCTCGCGTCCGAACCGGCTCCTTGGCTGGGTTCAACCTTTCTTTCGGAGCCTCCGCAGGCTTGGAAGCGGGCCGCCATCTTCGATCCATGGATTCCGGCCCCATCGCCTTCGTTTCCCCTTTCCATGCCGCCGAGTGGTCCCGCACCCGGTTGGTCGGACTTCAGAAAGCCTTGGAAGGGACTCAGGTTCCGGTGTTCTCCCATGTGGATGCGACTTGGGAAAGCGCTTGGCATCTGCGCCAGGCATCGAGCGATCCGGAGCAAGGGGAAGCGCGCTTGCGCGAAATCCTGGCACGATTGCTGGATGAGGGAAACCTCGCAAGCCAACCCAACTGGGTGGTTGTCAACGACCACGTCGCGGTCCATCTGATCGAGCTTCTGCGTGAACGGGGCCTCCCCCGCCCCCGGATCGTCTCGTTCGACAACACATCGGCCAGCGAGTCCTACCAGTTCGACTCCTTCGAATTCCACACCGATGGCATGGTTCGCCAGATGCTTCAACAAATTCTCCACCCAAAGGCGAAATTGTTTCAGGACGGTGGTCTTCACGAGATGATGGGACGACTGGTGGTCCGGGAGCCGCGCGACACTCGCGAGAGACCGTTCGAAAGACACTGAATCCTGATTCGTACCGATCCCCATATCCCGGATTGATGGAATCGTTTCGATCTTTGAGGCATGACCGATACTCGATGGCTTCTCCGTGTCCTGTGCCTGTCGATGGCCTTGTCTGTTCCTGTCCTGGCCGCCAACGAAGGCATGGCCACCCACTTCCTGGGGATCGGGTATCCATACGGGGCTTGTGGCGTTCCCGATGAGGTCGCCGCCAACGAAGCTGCGATCGATACGCTCACCGGACAGGGCAACCCGGTGGATTACGTGGCATTGAACGTCTTCGATACGCCGCGCGTGTACACCATGGTCGCCTCTCGCCCCATGAAGGGAGCGGACACCGTATTCCTTGGCACCTACGACAACGGCCGCAACTGCGGCCGCTGGCTCAAGCTCACCTTGGGGGACACCTGCGATGGCACCAACGATGGCGCCGCTGGCAAGGACTTCTGCCGCGGCGGGACAGGCTGGTACCCCAACGCCAACACTGGGGGCACCATCCACGCGATCGTGTTCGATCAATGCACCGACGGCAACGCGTGGTGCCGGGATTCGAAATACCATCTTGACCTCCACACCCCCATTTTGGGGCGTCTGCGCAAGAATGGACAACTTCTGCCACCCATGGCCGTGCCTGCTCTGGACGGCTCCGGCAAGCCGATCGTCGATCCCAACAACCCATGGGCGATCGACTACCGCGTCACGGGATTCAACAATCCCAAAGTGTCCTGGGAATTCGTGGAAGCGCCCAACTACCAAGGCGAACCACGGTTCTACTTCAGCATGGACTCCAAGGCCTACTACCAACGGTTGATCGTGACCCACTTGCCCAACGGCCTCCACGGTGTGGAGCAACTCGTGGGCACCGAGTGGAAGAAGGCCACCATGCAAGGCGATGCGGGACAACAATGGCTCCTGCCCGAACCCTCCGGTACAAGTTTCACCCTGCGCCTGACCGATGTGCGCGACTCCCTCGTGATGGGTGGGCGCACATGGAAAATGGACTACCCCAAGGCTTGCGGCACGAGTTGCACCAAACCCGCCACTCCCGCCGACAACGTGGTGAGCTCCGGCGGCATCGCTTCGCGGCTGCCTGCGCCCAAACCGATCGACGCCCTCCCCCGACAACTCGCCGACGGGTCCCTGCGATTCCCTGGAAAATTCGATGGCAGGGTGCAACTCGCAGCGATGAACGGTCGCGAGTTGGCCTGGCTGCCCATCCATGAGGGAACCGCGGCGCTCCCCACCCATGCCAAGGGCCTTTGCCTGGCGCGGTGGTCCGGCGAAGGTTTCGCTTGAAGCGGTATCATTCTGCTGCACTGAAGCCAGTGCCTTTCCCGGAGGTTTCCGATGACTTGTCGCGTCTTGCCGATCGCCGTGCTGTTCTCGCTTGCGATGGCGACAATTTCCGACGCATCCACCTACTACGTGGATGCCGATTCCCCCACCGCCACCGGCGACGGCCGTTCCACTTCCACGGCGTGGCGGACTCTTCTCCAATTGCAGAAGACGACGTTGAGCCCGGGAGATTCCGTGTTGTTCAAACGCGGATCGAAATGGCGCAACGACTCCTTGAAGCTCGACTCGCGGCACAGCGGAGCCGCCGGAAACCCGGTCGTGGTCTCCACCTATGGAAATCCCGCCGATTCCGCTCCTCACTTGTCGAATTCCGGCAGGCTGTTCGGAATCTACCGCGGATCGCATCTGGTCGTGGAAGGACTCCATTTCTCCGGAGCCCGCGCGGGCTGCATCGAGGTCGGCGACACGGGCGCGCACCACATCGTGATCCAGGACAACGAAGCCGACGGCTGCGGTGCGGGCGTGGAGGTGACGCGCGCGCGCGAGGTGGTGGTGCGGCGCAATTTCCTCCACGACATGAAGATGATAAAGAACACCCAGGGAGCGGACGGCACCGTGGAGGCCGACGACGACTACGGAGCGGTGGGGATCATCCTTTCCGGGGCGAAGGGATGCGACATCCGCGGGAATCGGTTCAAGAATTGTCGCCAGCAGTCCTTCGACTACGGAACCGACGGCGGCGCCGTGGAAGCATGGGGCGCCGTGCAGAACTGCGAAGTCCACCAGAATCTGTCAGACAATACGGACGGATTCATGGAATTCGGCGGCTTGAACACCGACACCGTGCGCAACGTGCGGGTCCACCACAATCTGGCCCTGGACGCAGGCGCGTTTTCCTGGATCCATGTCCTGGACACGACGGGCAGGTTCGGGATGAGCTACGACGGATTGAAGATCGAGTACAACACGACCGTGACGCGCATGCGAACCGTGGGGTTCTTTTTCGGGGGCGGCGGAAGACTGGCCGACCCCGAACAGATCAGCATCCGGTACAACATCCTGGTGGCCGACTCCATCAAAGGAGGGGTGTATTACAAACCGCCCTACGCCATCGGCAACAATCTTGTCTGGGCTACCAACAACCCATTCACCCGCACCTATCCGGCCGCCCCGGGCGATCGCTGGGCGGATCCCCAATTCGTTTCCGAGACTGATTTTGCCCTGCGCTCCACGAGCCCCGCCCGCGATGCGGGGATGGAGCGAGGCTACGGGACGGATTACCTGGGAAGGAGCGCTTGGCGCGGAGCCGCTCCGGATCTCGGCGCCATCGAGTTCCAGGAAGGGGAGGACCACATGGGGAACCTTCCCTGGCGACGATCGGGAACAGCATCCCCACAGTCTCGCTGGGACATCCGCGGGGTGCGCGAGTCCCCTCGATGGAATTGGATGAACCTGTTGGAACGTCGCTAGGAACGTCAGCGAGCCAACAATCGGGAGAACGATCCCTCGTTGGTCTCGATCCGCACGATCCGGGGTCGACCGGCGACGGGAAGCTCCAGCACAGCTCCCGGAGCGATCGACACGGAAGGAACGAGAACCCGGCCATCGATGGACCGGACCATGGCGGAAATGCCTTGCGCAGTGGGGTTCACGAGGGTGGTCATGCCGTTCGAGGCCCGGATGAATCCAGGTTCCGCCGAGTTGCGCGCGGCCTCGATGCTGGAAACCTTCCCCCAGGTGAGATTCGCGCCCGCTCCCTCGGTGGCCGAGGTGATGGTGGACTCCAGACTCGCTGGAGAATCCGGGGTGTACGGGTATTCGGGCTTGAAGCTGACACCCGTGCTGGACGTGTCGGAAGCCGCAGCGATGGTGGTGTTCTTGAAGAGGTTGTTTCTCATGGTGATCACGCCATGCAGGAATGTCTTGTTGTCGTAGAGGTCGACCGGCGATTTGGTGCCCACGAAAGCGTTCGATTCGGCCAGGATGTCGGCTTTGTAGGCGACCCGGATGCAGTAGTTGGCGGTCGCCGAGTTGAACAGGTTGTTGTACAGGTGGATCTTGCCAAAGCGCACGCGCGGCATGCGTTCGCGGATCCCGGTCCCCCACCAGCTGTGGTGCCAGGTGATGCGCAGACGTCCTTCGTCCTCGGCTGCGTTGTCGTCGGAGTGCCCGATCAGGTTCGCGAACTGGTGAGCGATCCCGGTGCGCGTGTAATGCTGCTTGATCCAGCTCAGCGTGATGCTGTCGCAGCCGTGCGTGATGTCCAGATTGCCATCGAGCCCATCGCGGATCGTGACGTGGTCGATCCACACCTTGCGGATGTACTTGAGGGTGAACGCATCCCCGAAGGTCTCGCACGAACCTTCGCCTTCGTCGCCGGTGCAGGTCCCTTCGGGCCTGACCGTGAGGTTGCGCACGATGACATTGCGGGTGATCGAATCCATGCCGTAGCCCTGGGCCGCGAAGGAACCCACGATCTCGGCGCCGGGAAGTCCGAGGATGGAAACGTTGCTCTGCTTGAGGTAGAAGGTGCCCGCGATGGAGCCTTTGACGTAGATGATATGCGGTCCGCGCTTCTTGAGCTGGGCGGCGAATTCCGTCGCGTTGGTCGCGGTGTCCACGGCCCCTCCGCGACCGCCCGTGGTTCCCGTGGCCCATCCACCCGGCACGGCGAGAGGATCGGCCACCAACGCCATCGAAGGACTGCAAAGGAAGACCGTCGCGAACAATGCGGAAGAGAACGATCGGAAGTTCATGCTTGGGCTCCTGGTTTTTTGCCGCATCGTTGTTTGGGCTTCCAAGCAATATTCACCCTCATGTCCGATTCCGCGCTTCGCCTCGATGCCCCTCCGTTGAGGTTCGGTCCATTTGGCAGCGAAATCCGAGTCGATTTCATGCGACCTGCTCGGAGGCCGGATTTACCTTGAATAGTTCGCTCCCTCCACACCGAGGATTCCATGCGTCCGATCCGCTCCACGAGTTCGCTTCTGCTCCTCGCACTCTGCGCCGGACCGCAGGCCGCTCCCGTCACCACGGTGCCCTGGAACGGCCACAAAGGCGCGGTCAGCTTCACGTTCGACGATGGCTGCCCCACCCAACTGACCAATGTCCTGCCCGCCCTGAAAGCGCGCGGACTGACCGCCACGTTCTTCCTCGTCGGCAACACGGCCTTCACGGGAAGCCTGGCCCAGTGGAAGGCAGCGGCCCTGGCCGGCCACGAGCTGGGCAACCACACCACTCTGCATGACCAGCTCAACTCGCTGGATTCGGCGAAGATCACCGCCGAGATCCGCGACCAGGCCATCGCCTTGCGGGCGGTGGACCCGGCAGTGGAGGCGGTGACTCTCGCCTACCCGTATTGCGGCACCAACGATCTGGTCAACCGGATCGCCAACCGCGAGAACATCATCGCCCGCACCTGCGGCGGCGACGGCCTGTTCGCCTGGAACTCCAAACCCACCGAGTGGATGAGCATGACGTCCTTCATCCTGCAGGATGATGCCAGCGTCCCCGCCGCCCTGACACAGATCGACAAGGCCGCCACGGACAATTCCTGGCTGGTCACGTTGAACCACGGGATCGGAGGGGACTGGAACTACATCGGCACCGCGCAGGCGATTTCCATGTTCGATCGCGCCGTCGCCGCGAAGGTCTGGGTGTCCACCTACCAGAACGTCGCCGCCTACTGGCGGGCGTCCAAGACGATGGATACGGTCTCGGCCAAACCGTTTTCAGCCGGCTGGGACCTGCGCTGGACCTCGCCCCATCCCCGCATGCCCAAAAGCGTGAAATTGCGGATCAAACTGGACACCGCGGTGTTCGGAAGCGCTCCCAACGTCACACAGGACGGCTCCCCGATCGCGCGGGAGACCGACGGATCCTACGTGGTTGAATTCATGAAGCTCGCGCTGAACGTGTTCAAGACGAGCTCGCTTTCGCCACGCAGCCACCTGCAGACCCGTCCCACGATCGTTCGGACGTCCGACCACGGTGACCTGCGGATCGATGGAATCGACGATGGAGTCTATTCCTACTCCTTCGTTCAGGCGGACGGATCCAGGGGCGCCGAAGAAATCGTCCTGGCAAGGGGGCGGACAGCGAGGATTGCGACAGAAAACGTCAACAAGCGATCATCCATGCTCGATGTCCGTTCGTCCCTGCATCCTGCCAACCGCTGGCTCCTTCTCCTTCCAGCGGTGCGATGAGCGCCTCCGCCGATCGCTGAGGCGGAACGATCGTTAGGAGGCTTCGGGCCTTCGCATGTTGGCATGGATTCCCCACAGTCCGGCCACCATCCCCACTCCCACCACGCACCATCCCACCCCGACCAATCCGAATCGATCGGCCACCTTGCCGACCACCGGCGCCAACAACATCACTCCCAGCGAGGAGCACTGCGCCTCCACGGAAAGGACCGCCGCCCCGAACCTCGAGTCGGAGGCGTCGTCCAGCCGATCGATGATCAGCGGTCGCCAGACGTTTCCCAAGACCACCACCAAAACAAATCCTGTCACCGCCAGGATCGATGCACCTGGAATGGCCCCCTGAAATCCAGTCCCACCCACGATCGACAAACCAGCCAACAAAACCCCCATCCAGAGAAAAGGAAAGCGACTGCGTTCCAAACGCTCCAATCGATGGGATTGCCGACTGGCCACCGCCGAGGATAGATTCAACGCGAAATACAGGATTCCCAGGAACACCGAGGAACGGCGCACCTCGTCCAATCCGGAAAACGGACCACCAACCGCCAAAACCACCACGGAGGCGACCACCAAGGGTTGCAGGTAGCCGATCACGGTCTTGGCCGTGGCCTGGAGGAAGGCGGATTGGAGGAACAAGGGTCGAAGCCGAGGATCGGCGAGGCAGGCGCGCGTCTCCCGCAGGATGGTCCATAGGATCTCCTTGACGGATTTCGTCTCTTTCTTGAGATCCCCTTCCAGCGCGGCCGGATAGGCTCCCACGTTGAGCATGTTCAACAGGTACGGCGGAATTGCATAGAGGAATGTCCGTTCGTAGCCTCCGGTGAACAAGACCAGCACGCCGGAAAACAAGGCGGAAGCGGCCGATCCCAACTTGGACCAGGAACGGGTGAAACCGTACACGCGGGCTTTCTCGGTCTCGCGGCCTTCCAGGCGGAGATGATGGAAGATCATCGCCTTGTGCGTGCCGGACCGGAACGACTCCCCGACGGCGAAGGCGAACATGGAACCGAACAACCAAGGGAGGGATCGAGCGAAGGCGAAGCCCGTGAAGGAGATGATATAGGCGGAAAAACACACCAGCAGCGAGGATCTTCTGCCGCGGAAATCGGCGAGGAACCCGGCGGGAATTCCCATCAAGTTCACGCAGATCTCGCGGAAGGAAAACAGGACCCCGATCTGGAAGAAGGAAAGCCCCTTGGCCTGGAGCACCAGAAGGAAAAAAGGCTCGTAGTACTGCTGGTTTTTCAGGAACCCGTAGAGGCTGAATCGCCACAGGAGCGGATCGGATTTCCCCTTCGTTGGCATTTCCTGACAATCTTACATAGGTCCGCATCCAAAGCACGAGTTTCCAGCTCACCCCAGGAAACAGCCGATCGGCATCGGCCGGAGCTCATGGATGGCCCCTTTTTGAAGTTTCTACAAAACCCGCCAACTGGAACGCTCCACCGATCCCCCCACTGCCCCGGTATCGTAGACTATCCGGACGTGCATCAGCCTATTGGCGGCGCCTTCGGTAACACTCACCCAATGAACCTATGGACAGGTGGATCCGTCTTTTCGCCAAAGCGTGGAAAGGCCAAACCTCGGAGTCAGCCATGCGCATTTCGCCTTTCCCCTCGCCAACCGGCAGATCCATGGTCGCAGTGGCTGCTGCCCTCGTCGGCGCCCTGGTGGGACCCTCCCGGGCTTGGTCTGTTTCCGGCACCGTGAAGAACGCATCCGGAGCACCGATCCCTGGTGTGGCGATCACCGTGAAGGATTCCGCTTCCTACACCACCACCTCCAGCTCCACCGGGACATTCTCCTTGTCTTCCGTCAGCGGAACCCTGGAGATGGACAGATTTCGTTCCTCCTCGGCCAAAGTCGTCGGGAACGAACTGTTGATCGAAGGCATGACGGATGGCTCGCTCGATCTTGCCCTGCTCGACGGATCCGGACGAAGACTCTGGGCCTCACAGGGAACGGCAAGCCATGGCTTGGCGAGAATCGCCATCCCCACCGGCATTCGTTCCGGAGCCGCCTACCTCAGAATCGAGCATTCCACGGGAGTGTTCGATCTGGGAGTGATCGTCGGAGCCGACGGCTGGAAGGTCGCGCGCCACATCGCCGCGATGCGCTCGTTGGCTGCCGGGATCCCTACCTTGGTCTTCAAGAAAACCGGCTACCGCGACACCAGCTTCACCCCAAGCACCGAGACCGCCACCGGCGTGACCGTGGTCCTGGACACCAACACCACGTGCCCCTTCCCCACGACTTTCAAGTGGAAGGATTACGGGTCCGCCGTCGCTTCCCCATCGGGAACAACTGGGTATCGATCAAGGACTTCACCAACGTCATCTACAACGGCCAACACTTGGTCTACGCCTCGACGCACGACCAATCGAAATACGGATCGATGGGGATGTCGCTGTTCACCAATTGGGCCGATGCCTCCAAGGCGACCCAGACGAAGATGAACGTTTCGGTGGTCGCACCGGAACTGATGTATTTCACCCCGAAGAAGCAGTGGATCCTCAGCTACCAGTGGGGCTCGGCGAAGTTCAACTACATGACATCGACGGACCCGACCAAGGTCAATAGCTGGGGCGCAAGCAGCGCCTTGCTCTCCGAGGACATCACCAAAGCCGATGGCGCCGAATACGGCCCGATCGACCAAGTCCCCATCTGCGATGCCACCACCTGCTACCTGTTCTACGCCGGGGACAACGGGCACATCTACCGGGCATCGATGCCCATCGGGAATTTCCCTGGAGTGTTCTCCGGCTCGAAGTCCATTCTGCAGGATACCAAGGCCAATCTTTTCGAAGCCGTGGAAGTCTATACGGTCAAAGGAACGGGCAAGTACTTGATGATCGTGGAATGCATGGGCAATGCCCGTTATTTCCGGGCCTTCAGCGCCACGAGCCTGGGCGGCACCTGGACGCCGATCTCCAACGCAACTGGTGAGAACACTCCCTTTGCAGGGCGCAAGAACATCTCCAACCCTCCCTCCTGGACCAACGACATCAGCCACGGCGACTTGGTTCGCTCGGCGGACGAGACCCGGACCGTGGATCCCTGCAACTTGCAATTGCTCTACCAGGGCTATGCGGCCTCCTTCACGGGTGCCTATGACCTCAAGCCCTACAAGCTCGGGCTTCTGACCTTCGAAGGAAAGTGAGACTCCGCTCTCGATAGGAGTCGTCCGCCTCTCGAGAGCATCTGGAGCATCGATCCACGGCCCAACCGAGGGTACCAAGAACGAAGCCCCGTCTATTCAGGCGGGGCCTTTTCATTGAGTGGTCACTTCAGCCCCTCAGAACGAGCCGCCCGACCATTTCCTGCACGGCTTGGTGGTCGCCGCGCAGGGCGGTCGGTTGGAAAAGATGATGGAGCATCCGGCGGACCATTCCTTCGGTGTGGAACTCGAACGAATCGAATCGGTACGATTCGCTGGCCGAGGTCGCGTCGAAGGAGAGGATTCTGGGACGCGCCATCCCTCGCTCCTTGAGCAAGTCCAGCAACTCCACCGCGGCGAGATCGTTGACCACCACCCAGACCGGCACCCCTTGGAGCACGCCGCGATCCAGGAATCCGGAAAGGATCCTGCGCAAGAGCTTCGCCCCGCCATTCTTGCCGTGGGAAAGCTCGTCCAGGTGCCAGCGGCTGTGGTAGCGGTCGTCCACGCATTCCACCAAGTCGATCTCGGAGCGAGAGATCGCCTCGCGCAGGCCGGAAAGCCGTGCGCGGGACCAATCGTTTCCGTGATAGGGCGAAATCCAAGCAACTGACCGGAACCCTTCCGCCACCAACCGCGCGCCGATCGCCTGTCCGGGAGCCGACCCGAACGACAGATTGAACGCGGCGACCGGCGAGCGACCGGAGCGAGAAACGCGGAAGTCGCCAACCGCATGCTCCCACCAGACAGAGATCGGCAAACCCAGCCGTCGCAAGGTCGCGAGAAGGGAATGCGGGTCTCGCACCAGCCAGGTGGAGGCGATCACTCCGATGGGAATCCCGGGAAGTCGGCCAATTTCTGTCTGAGATCCTGCCGGATCCAGCAATCGCACGCCCCGGACGCCTTCGTGGCATCCCAGGACCTGCACCCGGAGGTCGCGCTCTGCGGCTTCCCGACGGACAGATTTCATGAAATCGATCTCCCGTTCGGTCTCCAGGAGAATCCGGCCCGATTCGTCGCAACGCACAACCACCAGCACCGATCCTCGGGATTGGCGCAGCGCCCCGGAGGGAAGATGCAAGGATCGGCCGTGGCGCTCGAGACTTCCCACGGCGACCAATTCGTTCAGAAATTGTCCGATCCTGCGCAGCGAGACGCCGTACAGCACCGACAATTCCTTGCGGGCAGGCAACGCCCGCAGAGGGTGGAAAACGCCTCGGCGCAGATCGGTTCCGAGCCTTTCGAGGGCGTCGCGCTCCGAACCGGGGGCCTGGGGTCGCAGCTTCACGCGGAGCGGCTCCTTGCCCCAGAAGGCACCTTTGCGGTCCAGCACATGGATCTCCCCCATCCCCACCAGATCGGCCATCGCCTTCTGCACTGTCTGGGGCGAGACCCCGAAGGATCGGGCCATTTCGCGGATGGAAGGCAATGCGCCGCTGGGCTCTCGCGCTTCCAAAAGCCGTTCCACTATGATCTTACGCATGAACGGAACAATACAGTTGATACAGAAGCAAATCCAAGACGTTCTTTCCCCTGGCACATCACGGTGCGTTCCGGCTAGGTTCACCTCCAGCGGTGGGCGGTCCTGGGATATGGCCCATCGCGGAACAGGAAACAAGATGATTCGGGAATGCGTGGTTTCATTGATGATCGTCGCTGCGTCGGCGAGCGCCGCCGAAATGAAGATCGGGGCTTGGGTGGGAGGGTTCTACGGAGAAACCTACCCCCAGCCGGAAAAGGAGAACGTCGATTCGTTCCAGGTTCTGCAGGGGCGCAAGCTGGATTTGATCAGCTACTTCGCCATGTTCAACGAATCCTGGGCCGCCACACGTCCCTTCGCCAAGGTCGCCGATGCCAACGGCTCCATCCTGCTGATCACCTGGATGGCCAATGGATACCCGTTGGATTCCATCCTCGCGGGTAGAGCCGACCTGCGCATCCAAGCCTATGCCAGCGGCATCAAGGCTTGGAAGAAGGAGGTCTGGCTGCGTCCTCTCCACGAGGCCAACGGGGATTGGTACGACTGGGGAATCGGAAAGGCCGGAGCGGGAAACACGAGTGCGAAATGCATCGCGGCCTGGAAGAGGATCGTGCAGGTCTTCCGCGATTCGGCCGTGACCAACGTGAAGTGGGTCTGGACCACCAACGCCACCAACAGCGGATCGGGAACCAGCTTGATGGGCCACTACCCCGGCGACGAGTGGGTGGATTACAACTCGATCGACGGCTACAACTGGGGGACCACCCAGAGTTGGTCGAGTTGGAAGAGCTTCGAGGAAACCTTCAATCCGGCTTATACGCTCTTGGCCAAACAGTCCAAGCCCATCTTCATCGCCGAATTCTCCTCCACCGAGCACGGAGGCGACAAAGCCGCTTGGATCAAGGAAATGTTCCAGGTCCTTCCGGTGAAGTTCCCGAAGATCATGGGCCTGATGTGGTTTTCCCAGTCCAAGAGCGCCGAGGCGGACTGGGCGCTGAACACTTCTCCTTCGGCACTGGCGGCCTGGAAGGAGGGCATCGCGCAGATCCCCGTCTCCTCCTTGTCCAAGCGCTCGGTTGTCCCGAACGCGCCGACGAAAAGATCCACACTGGGCGGGCGCCATCTGGATGTGGTTCTGAAACGCTCGGAGTCGGATCCGTCGGAATCGTTCAGCCCTCTCGGGCGGAAACGAATCCAGCCCTGACCCTTAGGGAAGGACTGAGGTGAGCCGTCCTCCAACCGGCAACAAGCGGATGGAAACCACGCCGCGCAGGTGGCCGGGTAGCTCCACAGCGGCACCGGCGGGAACGATGGCCAGAACCTCCCCCGATGCGGATCGCACCTCGAAGCGCGAGGAACTGGCCAATCCGGCCTCCACCACCAACCGTCGTCCTTCCAGACGGAAGCCGGTGGCTTTTTCACTGGGCGCCAACGCGGAGATCGGAGCCGGCACCTCCTTCACGGTCCAGGTCTGGTTCTTCGTTGCCCAAAACCGGTAGGGCATCACCTTCGCGCCGTCGGCCAGCGCCTTTTCGCCGCCATCCACGTCCAGCGATTTGCCCGAGCAATCGTTGACGATCTGCACGGTGCCGGTGCCGTCGTCGACGATGCGCCAGCGACTTCCCGATCCGGTATCGGAGGATACGGCCAGAGCTGCGCCATCGGTGATCTCTTCCGCCACCACCGACAACCTCCTGCCCTCCTGCTCCAAGGCCCACTGGCCGTCGGCGAGCTTGCGGGCCTTCCACGCCTGCGACGCTTTGCCGGAATCTGTCCACTGGACGATCCCCGCGGAGGTCGAGGTGAGCGCCTTGCCGCTGTGCGAGGCCCGGAAGGTAAACCATTTTCCGTCAGCAAGCGGGGAAACAGGCACGATCTCCCACTGCTGGTTGGCCTTGCCCTTGTAGAGACCCAGGGCGATGCCGTTGGGCGTCGAGGTGGGGACTTCCATGACCTTGCCCAGGGTGTTTTCGGAGATCATCCGCCACACTCCGGGGCCGGATGAAACCAGATGCCACTTCTGGTTCCATTTGTCGGAGGCTGCGTACTGGAGGATCTTGGCCCCGACTTCGCGCGATTCGTCCGAGACGTCCATGCGCATTCCCGAAAGGACCGAGGTGAAGCGGTATTCCGAATTCCCGAGGCTCTCCAACTTCCACCTCTGCGATGCGGTACCGGAATCCGTCACCACCGCGATCGCCCCCGATGTCGTCTTGGAAGGAGCCGCCAACACCTTCCCGGTGGCCTTGGAGCGGATGGTGTACACGCCCGACTGGAAATACGGCTCGCCACGCACCCAGCCCGAATCGGCGTTGGGGTACCAGCGATCCATCCAGGGCATGGACACGGTTCCATTGGAGATGGTGAAGGGGAGCATCACCGTGCGCGACGAGGCGAAATCGCTCACCGACCAGCGATCGCCCATGTAGACGAAATCCGTCCCGTTGTTGCCCGGCATGGGAAAGGCCCATCCCACTTGCGATTCGTAGGTGTGCGTTCCGCCCACCCCGAGGGTCTTGCCGGCCGACCACGGGCCCGCCAGGGTCTTGGAGGTGAAGTAGCGGTTGTCGTTGAAATCCCAGCCGGTGCACCACGACATCAGCCAGTAGTACATGCCGCCGGACTTCACGATCGCATGGCCTTCGCATTCCATGTCGTCGGAGGCGTTGCCCCGGTAGATCTCGCGAACCACCTTGGTGTAGGTGTCGTCGAGTTCGAACAGGCTCACGTTCTGGTTGCCCTTGGTGGTGCAGATCAGGTAGGCCTTGCCGTCGGCGTCCTGGTAGACGTTCAGGTCGCGGCTGTCCAGATCCAGCGGACGAAAGTGCCCCTGGAACTTGTAGTCACCATCGATTCTATCCGACGTGGCCCAGGCGACCTCCGCCACGCTGTAGGCGTTGTGGCCTTCGTAGTGCATCCAGATCACGAACTGGCCGGTCTTCTTGTTGTGCAGGATCTTGGCGCGTTCCACGGTGGCCTTGTTGTCCAGCAGTGGGTCCGAATCGTGGCGAAGGATCTGTTTCACGAACGTCCAGTGCACCAGGTCCTTGGACGAATACAGATTGATCCCCACGAAGTAGGAGTTGTCCGCGGCTCGATCCATGCCCCAGTGGTAGTAAGTGCCATCGACCTGGATGATCCCGCCTTCGGTGGCTGCCACCACCTGGCCGCGGTTGTCGCGCCAGTCGCCCCCGGGAACCACGGGCTCGCGGCAGGCTTGGGATGTGCCCCACAGGACCAAAGCGGGGACGACCATGCGAGCGAGCGATCCTGAGGCGAAGGACATGAGGCGAATCTCCGGGTTTTCGTTCCTGGAATGTAGGTCGCCTCTCCCGAACGTGGGCCCCGTTCCCGTTGTCTTCCCATTGAAAAATGACAACAGCCTCCCGGTAGGGTCCGGGAGGCTGGCCAATAGAATCAGATCAAGGTGGAGGAGGCGGGAAAGACCGTCAATTCCAGGTGTAGAGGGAGCTCAACATGGCATCCACCCTGTTCAGGGCCAGCCAGGAGATGGGATAGGAGCAGGTCTGCGAAAGATCGAGCTTTTGGGCAGAGACCACTCCGTCCACATAGGTCACGTACCGGCTTTGGATGGTGGAAATGGGGGCATCGGCCGGCCGGGTGATGGTGGGAACCGGGCAGACATAGGGGTCGGCGGGTTTGCGAACCTCTGGCAGAGCCAAGAGACGCCGGATCATCGCCAGAGAATCCGGAGAGATCTTGGCAAATTCCGGAGCGGGCAAGGTGTCCAGGCCTTCGGGAAGCTTGGAGATCTGCCGCCTCACCAAGCCATCCGGCGTCAGCACGAGCGAAACCTTGCGGCTGGAGGAGTAGATGTACTCCAGGGACTGGTACTCCTTGAAGGCTGGGTTCTCGACAGGCACCACCGGCACCGCGACGGATTGCCCCGGAAGACGGATGCGCAGACCGGTCAACAGTCCCCGGATTTCCACGTCCATATCCCGGGTGATGGGGATGAAGAGGATGTGCGGACGAACATCGCAAGCGATCATCGTGGTCATGCGACTTTGCACCGGGTAGAAGGCCATCACCTTCCGCCCCGAATCCGCGAAGGTGCTCTGAAGCACCACCGGTTTCACGTTGCAATCGTACTTGGTTTCCAGGAAAACGCCTCGATCCGAGCGCGAAACGCTCCCCACGGGAAGATCCGCCCACGAGGCGGTGTCCGCCAAGGAAACCGGGACCAGTTTCACTGTATCCAACGCGGGAACCGGGGGTGGGATCACCTGGGGATCATCCAGGATGATCCGTACCCGGACAGATCCTGTCGCCTTGCGCAGATGGACTTCGGCGTCCACCGACTTGCCGGGAAACACCTGGACCACAGCCTCGCCAAACCAATGGACAGCTTGCGATGCATCGAAAAGGGCAACCTGGATGGTCCACGGACCGCTTTGGAGCCCCTCCAACAGGGTGGTTTGGCTCAGGCTTCCCCATGCGCTCTGGGTGGGATATCCCGCCCGCACCGCATCGATTCTTACGGAATCGATGCCGGGACCGATCGCGACCAGCTCGGCTGCCGAAACGCGAAAGGAGATCTTGCCGCCCTCGGTTGCCTCCGACTGGGTGGGGCTGGAGGTCTGGACCTTTTCGTTGCAGGAAAGGAAGCCAAGCGGAAGCGTCAGCAGGGAGGCCAGCAGGAAGATGCGAGGTAGGCGCATGGAAAGTTCCTCGGAAGGCGGGTGGGACAGGTCGGGGGAAGGCGCGAGCGCTTCTCCCAGTGTGCTACAGCCGGGAATCTACCTCCAAAGTCACCTCAAAATCGCCCCTGGATTGTTCAACAAAAAGAAGGCGTACTCGGAAAGGGCACGCTCCACACAAGCCCCGATTCCAAATGGCTACCTTGGTGTTCCCCAAAACATGCCGTTTTGACCGGGGAGCACCCAATGACCAAGCCATTCTACGTCACCACGCCCATCTATTATGTCAACGACGTGCCTCATATCGGGCACGCCTATACCTCCGTTTTGGCTGACGTGTTGGCTCGTTGGCACCGCCTGTTGGGCGACGAGGTCTTTTTCCTGACCGGCACCGACGAGCACGGCCAGAAGGTTCAGGAAGCCGCCGCCAAAGCTGGACGCACCCCGCAGGAGCACGTGGACCTCACCAGCCAACGCTTCCGCGAGATGGGCAAGCTGCTGGGACTGACCAACGACCGTTTCATCCGCACCACCGACCCGGACCACACCGCCTACGTGCAGAAGGTGATGCAGGAATTGTGGGACAAGGGCGAGATCTACAAGTCCGCCTACAAGGGCCTCTACAACGTGCGCGACGAGCGATTCTACTCGGAATCCGACATCCGCGAAGGCCGTGGCCCCGGGCCGGACGAGGTCGTGGAGGAGGTGGAAGAGGTCAACTACTTCTTCCGCATGTCCAGCTACCAGGAGCGTCTGGTGGCCCACATCCACGAAAACCCCGCCTGGATCGTGCCGGAATACCGCAAGAACGAAGTGCTGGGCTTTTTGCGCCAGCCCTTGGGCGACCTTTGCATCAGCCGCCCCAAGACGCGCCTTTCGTGGGGAATCGAGTTGCCTTTCGATCGCGACTTCGTGACCTACGTGTGGTTCGATGCCCTGCTCAACTACTTCACCGGCGTGCTTCCCAGCAAGCGGGCGGATGGAACGTCCTGGTGGCCGGCCAGCGTGCACCTGATCGGCAAGGACATCCTGACCACGCACAGCGTGTACTGGCCCTCCATGCTGATGGGCGCCGGGATCGAACTGCCCAAACAGATCCTGGCCCACGGTTGGTGGATGGCGGATGGACAGAAAATGTCAAAGTCGCTGGGCAACGTGGTGGACCCCTTCGAGGTGGCCCGCAAGTACGAATCCGTGGGTGGTGTGGAAGCGTTCCGGTTTTTCCTGATGCGAGAGATGGTGGTGGGCCAGGACAGTTCGTTCTCGGACGCGGGCATGATCAAGGTGGTCAACGGCGACCTCGCCAACGACATCGGCAACATCGTTTCCCGCATCCGCAAGCAAGTGGCCACCCAGTTCGAAGGCAAGATCCCTGCCCTTCCCAGCTCGCTTGGAGAGCTGTCCAAGGGGTTGCGCGACAAGGCCATCTCGGTGGTCTCGGAGGTGGAAAACCTCATGCGCCTGTTCCGGGTGAGCTTTGCCATGGAAGAGACCATGTCGCTGGCGCGCGCCATCAACAGCTACCTGGAATCCACCGCGCCCTGGAAGCTCGCCAAAGACCCCTCCCGCCAAGAAGAATTGGCCGAGGTCTTGGCGGTTTCCTCCGAAGCCCTGCGCATCCTGCTCGTGCTGGTTTCGCCGGTGATTCCCGGCAAGTCCGCCGAGGCGTTGGCCCTCATGGGCGAGACCGCCGTGCCGGGTAAACTCGCCTGGGGGCTTTTGCCCGCTGGCCGCGAGTTCACGGACGGCCCTGTGCTGTTCCCGCGTCTGGAAGTGAAAAAACCGGAAGCCAAGCCCGCCGCGGTAGCGGTCGCCAAGCCGGAACCTGTCAAGGATCCATTCGAAGCGGTGGATTTCCGCGTCGCGAAGATCGTGTCCGCCGAAGACCATCCCTCCGCGGAAAAACTCCTCGTGCTCCAGCTGGACGTGGGCGAATTGGGACCGCGCCAGGTTTGCGCGGGCATCAAGGCCCACTTCCCGGCCGCCACCCTACCCGGCCGCAAGGTGTTGCTGGTGGCCAATCTCAAGAAAGCCAAACTGCGCGGCGTGGAATCGATGGGCATGATCCTGGCGGCAGACAATGCGGATGGCTCGGTGCATCTGCTGGAGCCTCAGGGCGAGCCGGGCGCGTTCGCCACGGCGGAAGGCATGGACCACAAGCCGGGCGTGAATCTGACCATCGAGGCGGTGGACCCGGTCAAGCTGGTGGTGCGCGGCGGGAAACTCCACTACGGAAAACTCCCCGTTTCTGCCGGAAACCTACCCGTGAATTGCTCGGCCCAGGACGAAGCTTCCGTTCATTGAGCTAGTATTTAGGGCCTATGCAAGAAGAAAACAAAGAGCTGGAAGCCATCCAAGAACCGGTGGCCCTGGATTCCCATGCCGAAACCGATTCCGTAGCAGCGGAAGACGACGCCCAGATTCTGTCCGAGGATGCCTCCGAAGACACGTCCGAGGACACAGCCGGGTTCGATCCTTCCGCCATGGTGGTGGAAGTGGATGCCCAGGCCGACGACAATCCCGACGACATCGTCGAGCCCGACCCTCCGCTGCCCGACTACACCTTCGAGCAAGCCTCGGACACCATGAAAGAGGCGATGGCCAAACAAGGCTGGACCTCGCCGATGCTGGTGCAGCGCAAAGCCATCCCCTATCTGTTGGCCGGACAGGATCTGATCACGCAGTCCCGGACAGGTTCTGGCAAGACCGGCGCGTTCATGATTCCGCTGGTGGAAATCTGCGAGCTGGAACACCCCGAGCCCCAAGCGCTGATCCTGGTTCCCACCCGCGAGCTGGCGCTCCAGGTGGCCCGCGAAGCCGAACTGATCGGTGCCGCCAAGGGAGTGAACACCGTTGTGGTCTACGGTGGCGTGGGCTACGAGAAGCAGATCGAAGGCCTCAAGAAGGCCCACATCGTGATCGGCACGCCCGGCCGCGTGATCGACATGATCCAGAAGGGTTACTTCAAGTTGCGTTCCATCCGCGACTTGGTGATGGACGAAGCCGACGAAATGCTCTCCATGGGATTCTATCCGGACATGGCCCGCATCCGCCAGATGCTGCCCAAGGACCGTTGCACCTACATGTTCTCGGCGACCATCACCGAAAACGTGAAGCACCTGGCCCGTGAATTCCTGCGCAACCCCAAGTTCTTGTCGCTTTCCCAGAAGAAGCGTTCGGTGGACGCCATCAGCCACCGTTACATGGTGGTCGATAAGCTGGCCAAGGACAAAGCCGTGTTCGACATCCTGGAACACGACCATCCCGAAATGGCCTTCATTTTCTGCAACACCAAGCGCGACGTGGCGTATCTGTCCGACTATCTGCGCTCGTGGGGACTCTCGGCCGAGCCGTTCTCCGGCGACATGAGCCAAGTGGCCCGCGAAAAGGTGATGGCGCGTTTCCGCAAGCGCGAAACCCGCTACATGGTGACCACCGACGTGGCCGCCCGCGGCATCGACATCTCGGACATCCCCTGCGTGATCCAGTACGAGCTCCCCATGGAGCCGGACGTGTACGTGCACCGCGCCGGACGCACGGCTCGCGCCGGCAAGACCGGTGTGGCCTGGACTGTCGTCTCCGAGTTGGAAGAACTGGGCGTGAAGGCCATCGGTCGCCGCTTTGATTTGCGGTTTGAGAAGGTGGCTGCCGCCAAGCCGGAATCCGCTGGCGCCATTTTGTTGGAACGCTGCGTGGGCCTCTTGGAACGCGCCGACCGCGACTCCAGCCGCGCCGTGCGGCGCGGTGCGGAAAAGCTGGAGAAGCTCATTCCCGAGCTGTTGGAATCCGAGTCCACCCGCATGGGACTGGCGCTTCTGATCTCCAAGGCCTATCGCGAAGAATTCTACGGCCAAAAGGACGCGAGCCTGGCCGGACAGGAAATGGCCAAGATCGGCGTGGAAGAGGACGGCGAAGAACGTCACCACGGCGGCGGTGGACGCCACCATGGCGGCTCTTCCTCGCACGGCGGTGGACGTCCTGGCGGCGGCGGCGGCAGGTTCGGCGGCGGTAGCGGCGGACCAAGGCGTCGGCGGTAGATTTTCCTCTCTTCGAAAATACGCGACCATGTTAGGAGCCTGTCCATTGGCTCCTCTTCCTCCAGGTTGAGAATGGATAGCTACCAAACGGAATCCACACAGACTTGTCCGATCTGCAGCGCAACCCAGATCCGCTCATTTTCCCATCAAGTTTTAGGCAAGCATGAAGTCGCATACTTCTATTGCTCAAACTGCGGACTGTTGAACACGGAACAGCCTTATTGGCTAGATGAGGCCTACGAAGAAGCGATCATCGAGAAAGATACGGGACTGGTCGCCAGGAATCTCGCCAATGCCAAGACCCTTGCATGGGCGCTACCTATCCTTGGAAAAGGATCCGGCAAGCTTCTCGATGTCGCAGGTGGGTACGGACTACTCGCTCGACTCCTGCGTGACCGAGGCTTCGACTGCTTCACCACCGACAAATTCTGCAAAAATTTATTCGCGAAGGAATTCGAACCTCGCGAAGATTTCACCGCTGATGCATTGTTCGCTTTCGAGGTCCTCGAACACATCCCTGATCCGTTATTGTTTGTCAGCGACTTGTTTACCAAGTTCGACTGCAAGACCTTCATTTTCTCCACACAAACATTCTCGGAGACTCCGCCACCGCCTGATTGGTGGTATTACGTGTTCGAATGTGGCCAGCACATTTCATTTTACCAGCCTCGAACGCTAAAACTGATGGCCTCCAAATTAGGTTGCCGACATTACCTTCTCGAGCCCGGACTCCACCTGTTCACCAATGAAACTCTTTGCGTCAAACAAAGAATCCTACTTTTCAATTCGCTCGCAAAAGCAGGATCAAAATCGATTCATAAGCTAAGAGATTCGTAAACACCGACTTTTACGCTCCACGCACAGCCATTTCATAGACGGCTACAGTCTCTTTCACTGCTTTCTCCCAAGTGAATAATTTCACTCTCTCCAGCCCAAGCTGGATCAATCTCAACCGCAAATCCTCATCAACGAGCAAACGCTGTACAGCGCCCTGAATCTCAAGGCTATTTGTCGGGTCAAAATAGATCGCAGCTTCACCACCAACCTCGGGAAACGACGAAGTTGACGACATCGCCACTGGACAGCCATTTGACATGGCTTCGAGGATTGGGAATCCAAATCCTTCGTAGAGCGAAGGAAACACAAAGCACGTAGCTTTCCCATAGACACCAGCCAATTGCGCATCGCTTGGCTGAAAATGGAGAATTCGTGGATGATAGCAAAGAGCCCTCAGCTCGATTTGCTCCGCTGAATCAAACGGCCGGCCAACCACCACCAGATTCAAATCTGGATCACTTTCCATTAAATCAGATATCGCACGAGCAAAGATCCAGAAATTTTTGTACCCTCGACGCTCTCCTACAAATAGGATGAATTTCGCCGGTAACCCATCAAGGGTGAGATCCAGTGTTGATCTTTCCTTAAAATTGCTGCCATGATGAACCACTGTCACTTTGTCTGGCGAAACACCCCATAAACGAACAAGATCGACTTTGGTACTCTCGGAAATTGCGATAATAAGCTTTGCCGCCATGACTGCTTTGCGCTTTTGATCCGAAGTTCCATCATCCGGGACAAATTCGGGCAACAGCTCATGAATCATGTCATGAACAGTGACAACGACTGGACATTCCAATTGAGATAAATCTGACCATCCGCCATAATATGTCGGATGAAAAACATCGTAGTTTTTCTCTCTCAACGCCCTTTGAAAGACAGATTTATTCCCTTTGCGGGCCTCCCAAAACCGAAGATAACTTCGATACAGAAAACCTTTACCGGGGAACCGAAATGGGACAAGGAATTTTTTATACGCGCAAGGGCCGGAATTAAAAACATCTTTAAACCGATTCAGGGCAGACAAGTGAATATTTTTTGAGTGCGCGACAGGAAGAAGAAACTCCACATCACTCTGCGATTTCGAACCTGAGATCAACTCGCAGAAATACTTTGAAATACCACCAATCCGCTGCATTTCAAAAATTTGCCCATCGAGCAATACTCGCAACGGTTTCCTCGCTGAGCTCACAAGGCTGCAACCCATTCGCTTCGGTATTTTTGAATCGCCGATTTTGCAATATCCAAACGACGATTTGTAGTCGCAAGGACATCCACATAATAAATCGTCCTTGTGCTCCTTGATTGATTCATCGAATAAACATATTCATTGAGGGCGAGAATCTCGTCAATCCCTGTCTCAGACAGCATCAAGTTCCCGAAGTTATCGAAAACCCAAAAATGAGAATAACCTTTGCCCCTAAGCAGTTCCATCATTTTCACAAAGCCATCCAATTGGAATCGCTCGCGAACTTCATTTTCCCAGAACAAGACAGGCTCTGACTCTTCAAGGACTCTTTCCGCCGAAGAAATCACGTCGAAATCGAATCCGTCCGTATCCACTTTGATCACGCCAACATTGGCACTCGGATTGACCAGTAAATCCAATGCAACATGGGTCACCGCAGCAGAATCTGAGGCGACAGATAAGGTTGCGGTTCCGCCCTCGGCGTGTTTGAGCTCCCCGGTAATTCCTCCGGTACCTACAAACTTTTGAATCACCTTAAGGCGGCTCCGCTCAAATTCAGGGAGTCGTTCAATGTTTCGATTTAGATACCCAGCAAAAAGCTCGGAGGCTTCGATACAAACGAAATTATTCCGACATTTCTGCATCATCGCTATGGCAGTATCACCAATATTGGCACCCACATCGATCACGATCGAGTCTTGGTCCAAACATTCAGCAAGAACCGGAAGGAATCGATCATACAGGCGATGCTCGGATTGAAATCTTGGAAGGCAAAAACTTGGGGGAACTTCGATTTCAATTGACCCAATCTGATACGTCAGCAAGCCACCTTCATCAGATACGGATGCACTTTTCTTTTTAAGTTTTCCGAACAGTCTTTCAAGTCCCATGCTCCACCCCTTCCGCTGAGTCCCCAACTTCCCACTTCAACTCTGGTGCGAAAAAACCGGGCCGACGCTGGATCCAGTAGGGCGTTTTTCCAACGCCACCTTCGATGGAAAGCGGAATGCTCGGGTTGCCGCGACCAGGCATCAAGATCTCGCGCTGGGAGTGGATGCACGCAAAAAGTTCGATCCGGTAATCTCCCTCATTGAGGAGGTACCGTGGCAATCGCACCCTGAGAGTGTGGATTCCGGAGCGTAACCGGGTTTCGGCCAACTCGACGCAATCCCTCTGCGAACTGCGAAACAACACCACACCTTCCGGGGTGTAGGCCGTCACACCCACCAACAAGGCGTCCGATTCTTCACGGATCTGGGCCTCGATTTCGATGGTCATTTCGGTGTCGTAGGTGAACACTCCGGAATCCGCGGAGGAATCTTCCGAATAGGCGCGAAGCCGGAGCGGCTTGAAGAACGGGTCGTCGAAAGAATTGCCGTCGTTGACCCACTCCACCGTGCCTGCTGCGGGATTGGCACCGCCAGCCAAGTAGGCTTGCACGACCGATTCGATATCGCCGTCGAGCACCACTCGACCGTGGTCCAGCAAAAGTCCCCGGGTACAGAGGTTGCGCATCGCCGAGACGCTGTGGCTGACGAACAACACCGTGCGACCCTGGCCGGCGATCTGTCCCATCTTGCCCATGCACTTGCGTTGAAAGGCCACGTCGCCAACCGCCAGGGCTTCATCCACCAAAAGCAGCTCCGTGCTGAGATGAGCGGCGACGGAAAATGCCAACCGGAGATACATCCCGCTGGAGTAGCGCTTCACCTGCATATCGATGAACGATTCCATCTCGGCGAAGGCGACGATCTCGTCGAACAGCGACCGCACTTCGCGATGGCGCATGCCCAAGATGGTTCCGGCCAGGTAGACGTTCTCCCGACCGGTGAGGTCCGGGTGGAAGCCGGTGCCCACCTCCAGCAGGGATCCGATCCGTCCGCGCACCAGCGCCTCGCCCTCGTTCGGCGAGGTGATGCGGGAAAGCACTTTCAGCAGCGTGCTTTTCCCCGCCCCGTTGTGCCCTGCGAGCGCCAGGACTTCGCCCGGATTGACGGAAAACGTCACATCCTTCAACGCCCAGAACTTCTCCATGCGCCGGGGACGGAACAACCTCCCGGAGATCGCGCTCCTGGCGAGTTCCACCACCGTTTCGGAGAAATCGCTGGACCACTTCTGACCTGGGGCGGGCACCACATAGCTTTTCCCTAGACCACGCACTTCCATGATGGGTCTGGTCATAGCCAATCCGCCATTCTTCGTTCCACCCGCCTGAAGACGAACAGTGAAATCACCGCCACCACCAGGGTGACACCGTAACTCCAGCCCAGGCTCCAGAGAGGCGGCGCCTGGGTTCCCGTGAATGCGTGGCGGAACAACAGGATGGGTGCGCTGAGCGGATTGAGCAACAGCCCCGTTCGGAAGTTTTCCGGAACGACCCCGAGAGCATACACCACCGGAGTCCCGTAGAACCAGACCTGAACCAGAAAGGGAGCCAGTTGGCGAAAGTCCCTGAACCGGATGCTGAGCGAGGCGAAGAGCATTCCCAGGGAGGAGCCGAGGATGTAGACCGGCGGCAAGGCGAGGATTGCGAAAAATACGGAAAATTTCACCTGCACGGAAAAGATCAGGCCGATCGGAATGATCAGCAAAGCGGAAATGACGAAATCGGCCAGCATCGAAGTGGATGCGGCCAAGGGGATCACCAGGCGCGGAAAATAGACCTTCGTGATCAGCCTCTCCTCCGCCAACAAGGAGCTGTTGCCCTTCTCCAAGGCTTGGGCGAAAAACGTCCAAAGCACCATGGCGGGATAGGCGAAGACGACATAGGGCAACCCCTCGGAGGGCACTTTGACGAAGGTGCCGAAGAGGATGCTGAAGATCAACGCCGTCATCAAGGGTTGCAGGAGCACCCACACGGCGCCCATCGCCGTCTGCGCAAACCGGATCTTGAGATGCCTTCCAACCAGCAGCCGGAACAAATCCCAAGCTTGAGCAAGTTCCTTCAAGGCTCGAACGATTCCCATTCCATCGGGAGAAATCCGGACCCAGTCCCGCTCATCCACTTCCTTCATCCATC
Source organism: Fibrobacterota bacterium (assembly GCA_016699655.1). Classification (GTDB taxonomy): domain Bacteria; phylum Fibrobacterota; class Fibrobacteria; order UBA5070; family UBA5070; genus UBA5070. Next base: position 3,762,856 of record CP064986.1, on the reverse strand, counting down.
CTCCGTGAACCGACTCGCCCCTCTAGGCTCGAGCACGTGAAAAGGTAGCTCCTCGCCGACCGAGGCTGGCGGCGTGCAAACAGAAACAAACAGCCCCCGGACATGCACTTTGGTCAACAGGACCTGATCTCGAGATCATCGAACCCAAGAATCCCGTGCAGTCGTTTCCTTCTTTCCGCCGAGATCCTTTTCCACGGCAGGAGACTTCCCCTGGAAAGTTCCCGCCATTGACGGATTTCGTCTTCATTTCCCGTTCGGCCCGCGAGCTTCGCCACCGCCGCGGCGTTCCAAGGGCTTGGATCGAGAAGATAAGCCCGGCGCGCCTTCCGATCCTTGGCTTCCCAGGCGGACGAATCGGAACCGTATCGGCCTCCGAGCCCTTTCCAACGCGACCGAAACAGGCGTGCGTTTTCCCGTTCGCTGGCGAAACGGATGCTGGACACGGATTCCAGATGCACCACCAGCGAATCCCCGCAATAGCGGATCTTCCACCCGGCTTCGCCGAGTCGAAGACAAAGATCGACATCTTCGTAACCGTTTCGGAATCGGACATCGAGAAGGGTTGGATCTTCGATGGCCTTGCGCCGGACCGCCAAGCAGGCTCCCGTCACGGCTGGGAGGTACCTGCGTTCCCTCGCCCACGGCGCTTGGGCCAGCCGCCAGAATTGGCCGTAGTGGAAGGCCCGAATCCCTTCGCCCGTTCCATGAAAACCAATCCCCGCGTGCTGGATGACCTGGGAAGTCCCCGGGTAGACCAGGAGTCCACCAGCCACCGCGACATCGCCTTCCGAAAAGGATTCGACCAATGGCTGCATCCATCCCGCTTGAACTTCCGTGTCGCTGTTGAGAAGCACGACCAATTCGCCGGTAGCCAGTTCGAATCCCCGGTTGCATGCGGTCGCGAATCCTCCGTTGACCGTCTGGCGGACCACGCGCAGACGTTGGTCGCGGGCCAGTTCATCCAGGATCGCACGGGTGGCCGGATCCGGCGAAGCGTCGTCGACAACGACGATTTCCGCATCGCCGACACCGCATGTCTGGAAGATCGACTCCAAACAACGCAGCAGGAGATCTCCTCTCCCGTAGACCGGAATGACGATCGAAACCGATGGGCCATTCTGATCAGGCATCCGACAATCTTACTTGAGAACTCGAAGATCATCAAGCAGGGTCGCGATCCCAAAGGTATCTTGAGCCCCTTGTCTGTGATCGCTTGTTTCGAACCCCATTATCAGAAAGTCTCCAACTGGGAGATCGAATGTCCCTCTCACAAACCAGCTCGCCGACCGATGTCCTGCGACTGCTCTATTGCAGTTCCGAACCGAGGGGAACGGCTTGCAGCATGATCCGCGTGGTCGCTCCATTGCAACGCGATCCTCGCATCGAGCTTCGCTGGTACGACGACGCCCCGATCCGTGAATCCCTGCATTGGGCCCATGCGGTGATCATCCAACGCAATTTTCCAAGTTCATCCTTGGCCAAACGCCGGATTCTCCGAAACATCTATTCGACCGATCTCCCTCTGATCTACGAGACCGACGACAACCTGCTTGCCACACCGGAGTCCAATCCCCACCACGCCAACCACCGAGAAGGCCGCCCTTACTTGGCACGCGCGATGCGCAAGTGCGACGCGCTGATCCTGAGCACGGAAGAATTGGCGCGCGAATTCGCAGGGACCAAGCGAAACCTCGTGGTGCCCAATCTCCTCGATGAAACCCTGTGGCCTGTGGTCCCCGTCGTGCGGCAGGCCCCTCGGCTGCGCATCGGCTTCGCAGGATCCCCCACCCACCAGGACGATCTCGCGCTGTGTGAAGTCGCTCTGGAACGCCTGGCCCAACGACACGGCGATCGGCTGGAATTCGTTTTCCTCGGATGCATCACCGAACGCCTCTCACGGCTCCCCAACACGACGTTCATCGAATTCCAACCCGACTACGCTTCGTACGCCCGAACGCTTGGAAATGCGGGAATCCACATCGGCATCGCTCCGCTGCGCGACACGAGGTTCAATCGAGCCAAGAGCGCGATCAAGTGGATGGAAATGTCCGCCTGCGGAATCGCGGGCGTCTACGCGGACCTCGAACCGTATCGACAGGTGATCCGAACCCAAACGGAAGGACTGCTGGCGGGCCCGTCTCCGGACCAGTGGTACGAGGCTCTCGACCGCTTGGTGGTCGATCCGTCCCTGCGAATCCGCATCGCCGAAACCGCTCAGTCAATTCTTGTCAACAAGCACACGCTCGCGAGCCAGCAAGGGCTCCTGCCCGAGGCGCTGCTGCGGATGGTATCCGAGATCCGAGCGGACAGGCGAACCGTTCCGCTCGGGCCGCTCCGCCGGCTGATCTCCTCCCTGCGGATCTGATCCCTACAACCGCCTGGCCAGGAGCCTCTTCCAGAACCGGGCTCTCGGCAGAGGCTCCTGTTCGAAGACCCGGCTTTTGAGTCCATCGAGAACGGACGGATCGGCCGAGACCGCATCCGGGCTTCGAGGAGCCATCCACCCGTGGGCGGCCCGATGATCCTTGGCGAAAGTGGAGTCGGACCACAAATCGACCTTTCCCGACCAGTAATCCAGGAGGCGTTTGCTCACGATGCCGGTCCGATGGTTTTCCGCTCTGATCGCGTCCTTCATCTGCCTGTAGTCGCGATGAAGCTTCTCCTCCTGTCCATCGAGAGCGACGAACGATTCCACCGCGATTTCCGCCGCTTTTCCCGCCGGAAGGTGAAATGCGGTTTCTTCGTCCGCCAAATACACGTTCCGATAGCCGCAAAGCATCGATCGAAATCCGTAGTCGAAGTCCTCTTCCCCGTACTTTCCGTAGAGCTCGCTCCAGAATCCCAACCGATCGTGGACCCGTCGAGGAATCATCACGCAAGCCCCTCCGAGAGTCCCCCGCTTGACCCGGAAACGGACGCCGCACTGGTGGCACTCCGGAAAGCTGCGGGGTTCGACATTCGCCGCGATCATTCCGATGTCATCGCAAGCATCCAGGATGGAGGCCATCTCCTCGAGCCAACCCGGCTTGGTCAAAACCATGTCGTTGTCCAGCTTCACGAAGTACTTCGCACCCGGTTCGAGTGCCCAACCGAGATTGGCAGCCTTGGCCACGCCGACGTTGTCGTCCAGCAACACCAAACGACTGATCTTCCCTTCCCGCCGCTGCGATTCGAGCCACTCGCGCGAGCCATCGCTGGACCCGTTGTCCACGACCGTGAGCACGTAGGGAAGCGTCGCCGTGGCATGGAGGCCTTCGATCGATTTCTGCGTGAATTCCAGTCGGTTGTAGGTGATCATGACGATGTGGACATATTCCGTCTCGATCGCGCCAAGGCGGCCCGGAAGGTGCGGAATCTCGCCAAGCCTCGAAGGAATCGCACGGGACGGCAGACCGCCGAGACTGTGGCGGTCCGAAAGGACCTCCCGACGATGTCCCGTGGCCGAAGAAGGCTCCACCAGGCAAACGATCCTTTCCGTCCTCCTGGCGTCGTGCTTGCGGTACTCGGGGAAATCCGAGAAATCCACGACGCTGCGGCGGCACAGTTCCAATCGGGTCCTGCGAAGACGACCAGCCGGCATCACCAGGTTCTGCAGCCAGTTGCGACGGGAGGGCACCAGGCTTCCATCCATCAAGACCAGGCACGCCGCATCGGGTTCGGACTTCCAGCCTTCCGCTGCGAGACTCCACGTTTTCGAGGGAGATTCCAGGACCACCAGCCGATGGACCACTCCCATGCGATCCAACGATGCCAACTTCAGCCCGGCTTCGGCGGAAACATTGTCCTGGAACACGGTGATCCTGTGCGGCAGGGTGGTCAGATGGAGGATTCCGCCGAACAATTCCTCCAGGTCCCCGGCCGCGCTGGTGAGATGGATGGCGAGGTGGACAAAAAACGACGGATCGGACATGGGCCGAACCCTGTTGTCGGACCAATCGCGATCCACCGGTGGGAATTTCCCCAGGTACGCGTTCTTCACGCGCTCGGTCTCGCGGGCGCCGAGGCCGGGATCGGAATTGCAGATGCCGGCCGGATTCTCCTGGTAGAGCCCGAGGAATTCCGGAAGACGGAGCATCTTCATCCCGCTTGCCGCCATCCTGCACCAGAACTCGTAGTCCCCTGCGGATCTGTACGATTCATCGAACTCCCCGATGCGGTCGTGGACGGATCGCCTCCACATCGGCTGGGGCCCCATGTGGCAACCATGCCCCATGATCGCCGGCGACCAGTCGGGTCGCAGGTGGATCCCGGCTCGCGTGTGCTGTTGGAAGGTTTCGTTCTCCTTGTAGGTCACCAGGCTGTCCGAATACACCAGGTCGACGGCCGGATCCCGGTCCAGCGCCATGGCCAACCTCTCCAAAGCGTCGGGGCGGTGGCGGTCGTCCGCGTTCGCGCTTGTCAAATACTGTCCACGCGCCATGCGGGCCGCACGGTTCCATGCCGCGTACAACCCTTCCCGCTGCGTGGTACGGATCGAACGGATGGCCTCTGGATAAAGGGCCTGGAAGCGGGCGATCTCCGCGGCCTCCCCGTCGGGCGAGGCGGAGTCGACCACGACGATCTCCATCTTTCCGGCCTGGAACAGCGTCTGGCCGACAAGATCCTCGAGGCATCGCCGGATGAAACGACCCGCGTTGTACACGGAGACGAGTGCGCTGACTTTCGGTGCGAAGCCCACCACCACAGGATCCGAATCCGAACGACTCAATCGATGCACCTCACGCCAGATGTCCAAAACCGCCAAAGCCACGCTTGTGACCGATTCCGCCTGCCGCCAGGGGCGGCTAGCGAGCGAAACCACTGAAGGGCGAGAAGATAGGAAACGGGAAAAGCTCCGGGCCCGACCACTATCTTTCCCTTCCGATGGTCGGAAATCACCAGGAAACCGTGGATGTCATCATCGTCCTCTACCGGTCCGCCGACTGCATTGGCGACGCCCTGGCCTCCCTACCCGCCCACGTCGGGATCATCCTGGTGGAAAACCTGCCCGGCGACGGCTCGGTGGACGCGGCCCTGGGGATGCGACCAGACGCGATCGTGCTGCGCCCTGGAAGGAATCTCGGCTTCGGAGGGGCCTGCAACCTCGCGATCGGCCGAAGCTCCGCGCCGTTTCTGTTGATGTTGAATCCGGATGCGTCGCTTGCGACCGACTGCTTGGATCAACTCGTCGGGCATCTGGGTGCGAATCCATCCTGTGGGGCGGTGGGACCGTTGGTCTTGCGCTCCGATGATGGAACGATCGATTCCGCCGGCATGGATGTGCTCGCCCCTGGCTGGACCCGCGACCGATCGCGCGGTCTTCGCGAAAACGACGCACCGAAGCCGGGAATCGTCTCCTGCCTTTCCGCCGGAGTGCTTCTTCTGCGCCGCAATGCCCTGGAATCCATCGGACGCCATCCCGATGCGTTCTGGGCCGACCTTTTCCTCTACAACGAGGATGTCGAACTTTCCTTCGCGCTGCGCCAGGGAGGGTGGGAACTCCACTTCCATCCTCGCGCGCGAGCGTTCCATGCGGTGGGAGGATCGAGCCCGCCCCGACGCCCCATCCGTGCCATGGCCGCGCGCAATCGCCTGCTCACGGGGATCGTCCATCTGGGCTGGCGCGACCTCCTGCGGCCCACGAGCCTTCTTCGCTGGGCGTGGCGGATCGCGATGGACACCCCCAGACTCCTGGACAATTTCCGTCTTCCCGAACTGAGATCGGCGCTCCCGCCCCTGGCCAAACAGCTGCCGGGGCGGCGCGCGCGAATCCGCAAACGCGTACGCTAGAAGTTCCGCACCATCATGAGTCCCGGTGATCCGTTCCAGGAAGGCACCATGGTCCAACTGGAATCCCGGCGCTGGTTCCAGGAGCGCACCACGCGGTTGCACACCAAGCCCAAACCTGCGGAGAACGCGACGTCCGAGCTCCAATGCCAATTGTCGTGCACGCGCGAAAGCGAGGTGGAAAGGGCCACCGCGTACAGCCCGCCCGCCAACCACGGGTGATCGGAGTATTCCAACGCATAGGCGGGAAGGAGTCCCCAGGCCGAGGCCGAATGCCCCGAAGGGAAGGATACGTTGTCCTGGTCGATTCCAGGCCCATCGAACACATACGGCGATTTGGAGTAGCGGGGCCTGTGCCTCTGGACTCCATATTTGCCGATCTGGACGATCAACTCGGTCATGGACCAAGCCTCCAAGCCATTGCGGGATGCGCGCGCCAAGCGAGGTGCGCGTCCGTTCGAACCAGCCCACCAAAGTCCACCCGCCAGAGGCAGGGTCCAATATCCGTCCCCCACCGATTTGGCCCCGGTCGACCAGAGCTCGGTGGCCCCGTTCTTGTGGCTTTGCGACCAGTCCTTCACATCGCGATCCACGGTGAACAACAACCCCGTGGCTGCCATCGTACCCGCAGCGATTCCGGTCTCCGTGACGGTCCAGAGGCTCCGCGAACTGTCCGCGGATGCTCCGAAAAGAACCGTCAGGAGAAGGGCGATCATACCTGCTCGAGTCCTAGAAGATCCTGGATGGTCTGACGACGCCGGATTTTGCGAACGGAAGAACCATCCACAAGGACCTCGGGCAGCAGCCCGCGGCTGTTGTAGTTGGAAGACATGGCCGCACCGTAGGCGCCCGTGTCGTGGAATACGGCCAGATCTCCGACCTTCGCCACCGGCAGGTCGCGGGGAGTCACCACGCCGCCTTCTTCCTGGGTGAACACGTCGCCGGATTCGCACAGAGGTCCACCGACCACGGTCGGGGACAATTCGCCGCCAAGCGTCTTGCCATCGCGAGCGAAGGAGATCTCGTGCCAAGAACCATACATGGAAGGCCGTACCAGATCGTTGAATCCGGCGTCCACCAGCACGAACCGGTTGGAGCCTTGCATCTTGGTCGCGCGCACTTCCGAAACCAGCTTGCCGGATTCCGCGACCAGAAAACGTCCGGGTTCGATTTCCAGGTTCACCTTGTGGCCGACGATGGATTCGATTTCCTTGCGGGCCACGTCCCAAAGCTTGAAGTACGCCCTGGTGTCCACCTTTTGGCCATCGAGGCGATACGGGATGGGAAGACCTCCTCCCGCGGAAATCGCCTCGAGATCGCGCCCCAGGGCGCGGACCTGTGCGACCATGGCATCGCACACGGACTTGAGGTGCTCGAAATCCGCACCCGAACCGATGTGCATGTGCAGGCCCACGAAGTGGAGCTTGCGCCGATCGATGATCTCGAAGGCCTCCGCCAAGTTCCCGTGCCAGATGCCGTGCTTGGAGCTTTCTCCGCCGGTGTTGGTCTTGCGGCTGTGGCCGTGTCCGAACCCGGGATTGACCCGCAACCAGACGCGGTGTCCGGGCGAGCGCTCACCCAGCTGTTCCAGCATGTCGGGCGATCCGGCGTTCACGGGAACACCCAACTCCACGACCCTATCCAGCGTCTTTCGATCCAAAATATCGGCAGTGAACACGACAGGCGATGGCTCGCCCCCCACGGTGTAGCCGGCGGCCAAGGCGCGCTCCAGCTCGCCAGCGGAGACCGCATCCACCGCCACTCCCAGCCCGCGCAGGTAAGTCAGAAGATGGATGTTGGAGCACGCTTTTTGAGCGAAACGAACCGTGTCGAATTCACGCAAACGCTCGACGCGATCCTTGATGACGGCGGCGTCGTAGACATAGACAGGTGTGCCGTGTTCGGCGGCGATTTTCGTGAGCAAGGAGGCATCGAAGGACTTCATGGTCTGCCCAAAGATAGCCCTATTCAGCTCCCCACGCCATCCGGAAATGCCGCTTGGACGGCCGCTTGGAAGTCGGCCGGCCAGGGGCTCTCGAAGCGGAGTTCCTGGCCTTCGGGATGGATCAGTCGCAGCGCCCGAGCATGCAGGCACTGGCGCTGGATGGCGTTGGCGATCGCCCGGGCGTTGGAACGCTCCATCGGCTGGATCTGCGCCAAACGACTGGCTCCTCCACCATACAGGTCGTCCCCTACCACGGGATGCCCCCGGTAGGCCAAATGGACTCGGATCTGGTGGGTTCGCCCCGTTTCCAGGGAGCACTCCACCAAGCTCGCCACGCCCGCCTGCCGGACCCTAAACCGGGTGGCGGCGATGCGGCCATCCTTCACCACCGCCATGCGGGTGCGATGCAACGGATCTCGCCCGATCGGGGCCTCCACCCGCTCGGTCTGGGGAATCCCCCAGGCGAGGGCATCGTAGGTGCGCGAAAGGGACCGATCCAGCAATTGGGCCGCGAGGCTTCGATGCGCGTCGTCGTCCAGCGCCACCACCAGAAGGCCGGAAGTGTCGCGATCCAATCGATGCACGATGCCCGGGCGCGTCGGGCCGTTTAGACCTGACAAATTCCGGTACCGAAAGGCCAAGGCATTGGCCAGCGTGCCATCGGGACAACCCGCGCCGGGATGCACGGTCAAGCCGGCGGGCTTGTCGATCACCGCCATGCGGGAATCTTCCCAGATGACAGAAAGGGGGATGTCCTGGGGTTGGACGGGCCGTTCAGGATCCGCCTTGACCGGCATTTGCAGCACCTGAACCTGCTGGCCGGGCTCCATGCGAAAGGAGGGCTTCCGAGCGAGTCCGTCCACCAGGACCTGCCCGGACTTCAGCCATTCCTGCACCAACGTGCGCGACCAATGGGGAAACCGCGAGGCCAGATACCGATCCCAGCGATCATCGTGCGAATCCTCTTCCACCAACCAGAACCAGGTAGGGTCCTCGCTCATGCGGGATGCGATTCTTGATCCGCTTGCGCTTGGGGAACATGGCGTGCCGCACGATGGTCCCGGATGCGGACCAGACGGATCTCACCCCAGATCATCAGCACCACGCCATACACGATGGCGCAATCGGCGATGTTGAAGGTGGGCCATCGCCACGAAAGCCCCGGCATTCCCACCGAGATGAAATCCACCACATGACGATAGATCAAACGATCCAGCAGATTTCCATATGCACCCCCGAGAATCAGCGCCACACCGGTACGCACCAGCGGATCGCGACGTGTTTTCCACAAACGCAAAAGAAACCATGTGGCCCCGGCCACCAAAAGGACGTAGAAGACCGTGGTGGGCAAAAACGGAACCAGACGCTCCGGATTGAGCGAGAACGCCGCCCCTGAATTGTAGGCGACGAACATCCACAGGAAATCACCCAGTAGCCGCACGGCGATGTCTTCCCGAAACCCGCCCGTGATACGACTTCCGCCGAGATAGAGCGCCATTTGCTTGGTCGCTTGATCCATCAGGAAGACGACCGCCCACAGAAGAAAACTGGGCCAGGGATGGGCCAGAAGATGCGTTTTCCGTCGCAAGGTGCGAAGCTTGGCCAAGCTGGGGAGAAAACCCCTCCAGCGCATCACGCGATCGCCTCTCGCAAATGCTTCTGGAGCAAGTTGTTCCGAGAACCGAACTGGAATTTGAGCATCAGGTTCGACCAACAAGTGGCTGTGGTGGTCCACACGATCCGTCGGACCTGGGAGCGGGTGATCTTCACACGCCCCGCCAAGGCGGCGGCTGGATCCTTCGCCAGGAGGGCCAACGTATCCTGGCTCATGAGCAACGGCCATAGGCAGAACAGCCGCAACCGGAACTTGTACCAGGGGAGATCCAGGATATAGGCCTGGGCGGCGCGGACCTCGCGATCGGCGAGGCGCACAAGGTCCAGAAGGACTTGAGCCGCTTCCGGGCGATGCTCCTCCTCCCACAGCTCCCGGGGTTTGATTCCCCTAGCCTGGCAGATGTCTTCGGGCACGAAGATGGTATTGCGGACACCATCTGCCGGAATGTCGCGGGCGATGTTCACCAACTGCAAAGCCAATCCGAATCCCACGGCGTTCGCGCGCAACTTGGCCTTCCGATGGGTGGACATCGTGCCTTCGGCGAAAAGGTCCGTCAACATGAGCCCGACGGTCCCCGCCACGAAATAGCAGTAATCCAGGAGTTCCTGTCTGGTTCCGAGCTGAAACCAGCCGTCGGACTCCCGCTTGAGGGCGTAGTGAACCATGCCACCGCACATTTCCTTGACGCGCTCGTCGATCGGCTTTCGCAACGCCGGGGAAATCTTGCGATACACCGCGAAAACCAGGTCGCTATGGGCCACCAGAAACCGATCGGGATGGTCATCCCCTACCCAATCAGTGGGCAATGCATCCAAGAAACCGCGGATTTCGTCGGCATCCCCACCGGCAGCGTCGAAGCACCGGACAAACCTCTCCAGCAGTTCTTGGCGGACCTGGGGAGGCATCTGGCGGTCGTCTTCCACGGTATCGGCGATGCGCATGAACAGGTACGCCAACCGGACCGCTTCTTCCAGTTCGGTGGGTAAAACCTTGATGTTCAAGGCGAAGGTACGGGATACAGCCTGGAGCCATACACGGCAGAATTCGGGAGCCACGGTCGGATCCCCATGGAGCACCCGCTGCTTGATCTCGTTCTCGGCGATGGGCATGACCTCGAAAAGATAGCGCTCGCTGGAAAAAGCGAGTCACCTCGTCCGACGGGCGGTGGATCGATCAGGTGGAGGGAACGGGGTCTTCGAGCAACTCGGCGAGGACCGGATCGATCAGGTCCGCACACTGTTCGATGCATCGCGCCTGCTCCAGGATGATCTGATCCCGGTGGCTCTGCGCGTGGTTGCGCAACCATTCGGCAACCAGTTTCTGGCGTTCCACGGCGGAAAGGGCCTCAAGGCTCCCGCTCATGGACTCCCGGATGTATTCCGCCTGGGCCCTCATGTAGGCCTGCATGTCGAATGGCTGGTTGGACCGGATCACAAAAAATTTCGCCATGACCTGCAGAGGGGGGCGATTGCTCGCTGGCAGAAATTCGGAAACGAACTTGCGCCACTCCTCCCGATGCTGCCGGAAGAACCGCACGATCTGCTCCCCGAGCACATCCCTGTCGCAACCGGCCTGATCCATCCAACCTCCAGCAGAGATCCTTCGCCAAAACATACGCAAGTTCATCGAAACCGGTAGGGGCGCCGAATACGCCTTCCGGTCCCGCTATGGGTAGCTTTCCTTCCGTGGGCATGAACTGGTTGATCAAAACGCTCGTCCGGCTGTGGATGGGGACCCTCCGCTGGCGGATGGCCGAGGCCGTTCCGTCCGGTACGGCCGTTTTCGCCTTTTGGCACCGCAACGTCCCCCCCGCAGCGGCCTTTTTCCGGAATTGGCCGGCCACCGCCCTGGTCTCCGCGTCAAGGGATGGACAAATTCTGGCAGATCTGCTCGAAGGCGGAGGTCTCGAACTCGTTCGGGCCTCCAGCTCCCGAGGAGCCGTGGTCGGCACGCGCCGGCTTCTGGCGTCGCTGTGTCGCGGTCGCCCCGTGGTCACGGCCTGGGATGGGCCCAAAGGCCCCGCCAACGTCGCCAAACCGGGCCCGTTCTGGCTTGCCGAATGCTCAAACGCCCCGCTGTACGAGGTGCTGTTCGAATCCCCCCGTTCGGTTCGACTTCACGACTGGTCCAGGATGGAATTCCCTTGGCCCTTTTCCGTGGTGACGGTCCGGTTCCTCGATGTCACGGGTAAGTGTCCAGCGGAGGGATTGTCCGGATGAACCAACGCCACCGCCCGTTGATCATCGGGCTGGTTCTGATCGCGATCGGTTGGAGTCTTTCCATCTGGGGCCTGCTCCACCTGTGGCAAGGGGAGGCTTTGCGGCTGAACCGTGAGCACCTGGAATCCCAAGCAGACCTCGCCAAATCGCACCTCAGCGCCCCTCTGGCCAACCCGTTCGCCCACACTTTTCCTGGCGGAGGTATCGTCCTAGGCGTTTTCGATTCGTCCGATCGGATGCTGCCCAGGGGGGATTCCGCGGCGTTGCGCTACGCGCCGGAATTGGGTTCGCCCAGCCTGGTGGCAGAACGCGATCTACCCGAGGGACGGATCGTCCGGCTCTCGTGGGCCATCCGCGGAGGAGGGATTCCCAAATCGGCATGGACGCTCGCGAGCATCGCGGCCAGCCTCGGCTTGCTGTTTCCCGCGCTGATCTACGCGGGTTTCGTCTACCGGGAACGGCAGCGCATCCGGCATCTCGACCAGGTCGCCAAGGCCGCTTCCGCCGGCCACGGCATCCATGCGACCCTCCCCGACGAGGATGCCCAGTTGGTCGCGACCTTGGCCATGGACCTGCGCCGCCGCCGGATTTTGTCTTCCTGGGGCGAACGGAGGCTGGGTCGGCTGCTGGACTCCCTCTCCGAAGGCGTGCTTTTGCTGGATGGCCGACAGAGGATCTTCGCCTGCAACACCTCCGCGTGCCGCACCTTGCGGATGGGCGTTCCGAAGGCGGCCGCCCGTGGCCGACCCGCCGTTTCCGTCGTGGGCGACATCGAGTTTCTCGACGACCTCCGACGCGCCCTGTCGCGCAGCGGGCCCTCCGTCTTCTCCATCGAACGCGACGGCGCCGCCCACGAGGCGCGTGTGTGGCCCGCGTCGGTGGATTCCGACGGCAACGGGTGGATGGTTTCCCTGCAGGATGTCACGGACAAATTGCGCGCCGAGAGGATGAAGTCGCGATTGATCTCCGATGCGTCCCACGAATTCAAAACGCCGCTGACCTCCATCCGTGGCTGGACGGAAACGCTCCTGGACGACGAATCTGACGAATTCCGTCGAAAGGCTCTCCAGCGCATCGAGCAAGGAACCCTCCACCTGGAGAACGTCGTGCGCGATCTGTTGGACCTCGGGAGAGTGAACGAACTCCCCGCCCGCAGGCGGGAAGAGATCGATCTCGAGGGCGCCTGCCAGGAAGCGATCGAGACCCTCGCTGCACAGGCTTTTTCCAAGCGGATCCGAATCGCCCTCGACTGCGCCGACCACGCCCGGGTATCCGGCCACAGAAACCAACTGGTCCGCGCCTTGATCAACCTCCTCTCCAACGCCGTTCGCCACTCCCCGCCCAGCACCACGGTGGAAGTACGCGTTCTCAAAGACGCCACCGCCTGGCGCATCGAGGTTTCCGACCAGGGGTCCGGTGTACCCGCCGAGTCGATCGCGCATCTGTTCGAGCGTTTCTACCGCGCCGACCACGGTCGCTCGCGCGACATGGGCGGAACCGGTTTGGGATTGGCCATCGTGAAGGAAACCGCCCAGGCCCACGGAGGTTTCGCCGAAGTGGAAAGCCCGCCCGGCCAGGGCGCGACCTTCCGGATCGTGCTTCCCACGTGAGATCGTGGTACCATGGCATCCATGTTCTGGACCTTCGGCGGATCGTACCTCATCGGAATCCAAGCTCTGACGGTGGCCACCTTCGCATGGGCCCGATGGATGGACCCCGCTTTTGGACAGGGCTCGGGGTTTTGGATCGCAGGGCTGGGCACATTGGTGATCGGCTTGCTCATCCTCTGCTTTGAAACCATCGGACTCTTCTGGAGCCCGGATCGCAGTCCCCTGCTGCAAATCCTTCGCGCGCTCGGTGCGATCGGGTTCATGGCCTTGGCGGTCTGGGGATTGGGCCCCTTCGGACAAGCGGCCATCATGCGACTGGCGATGACGGGGAATTTGTAGGGAACAAAGACTTGCTCAAATTCGATGAATGAGCAGGGGTGAAAACTTAAACGATCCTCCATGTTTCCATCCAGTTTTAGACTGAACACTCAATCAGCTCCGCCTCCTTTGCCAAAATCCGGAGCAATACATCATTGTGGTTTTCCCAAATCCTTCATAGTTTATGACCCGATCCCTCTCTCGTCCCCAGTGGACTCGCTCTAGTGACACACCCGTACTATCCTTGCCGCTCGATTCCAGCTCCCCCAAGGAATTCCCATGGCTCCCCCATTTGATCGCAACCATCAGCACGGCCACAGAGCTCTCTTCAACGCGACATTGGGTTGTTTTTTCGCCACTCTTCTTTTGCCCTCAACATTTACCCTTGCCCAAGATCAACCCCTAAAAATAAATTCTGTCATCACCGAGGCTCTCCTAAGAGATCGATGCGCTTCATTCGTTGATAGCAACCCCGTTTTCACATCCTTACATGGATCGAATATCAGTCGAAATGGCGATATTCCACAGGTTTTCCGGTCTGTGAAACAAACACCAAAGATTTGCGAACGTCCAACAAGAATTAGTGCGCCGCTTCCCAGTGATTGGATTGAGAATCAGCCTTCACCAGTCACTTTTTATTTTTTCCAGCGGGAGAGCCGAAATTGCGCAGGTAGAGAAATTTTTTATGACAATACTCCGTTCATGAAAATCGACGCCTACATAAATGAAGCACACAAGTTAACCCTTAAGATTACAAAGTTAATCGAGTCTCCTCCGCCCTCGCTTCAAATGGTTCCTGAGCCCATGTTTTCAGACACCATCCGTATTCAGAAAAGCCTAATCTCGAACGCCATATCAGGAAAGAAACGTTCCGATCAAGACGATTTAGAAATTCGAAAAGCATATCTCCCTTGGGTAAAATTTGAAAAATTTGCGCTTCATGAAATTACAGATTCTCATCAACAATTCCTGTTGTGGGTGGGCCAAAAATATGAAGACTGACCGTTTCCTTCATGTTTTCCTTACTCTTTCTATTCTTGGCGCAACGTCTTGCTCCAAACCCAAGCAACAAAGCCTGGAATTCTACTTTACGAAAAGCCTCGATTCAACAATAAAGGAAAAAATTTCGGCTTTAGAGAACTTTGACTCTATAACCACGAATGAAATCGATGGACATTTGGTGTTTTCCAGGATTTTCCCTTCAAAATTGCCGTTAAGCAACACTAAATCCATCTGGATGATTGTAACAATTGAAGGCACTTGCACACCTCTCGCGCCCAGTGTATTCAACGACCTTTGTGACGCCAATGAATTCAGAGAGCCCGAGGAACCTGGAGATTACCAAAGATATCTTGAACATACTTTGTTTTCGCCAAAACAGCGCATCCGGAAGGATACAATAGATTCAATACATGAAATACCGAAATATCTTGACATGATTCCAGACTGCTTTCAGCCATCAACTGCTCGGCTTGGCTTCTGTAACTATGTCAGTCCAGATTGGAATAGATCAGACTTATATCAAGCTTTTCGCATCCAAATCAATCTAGAAAACCCCGAACCGCTGAACTGGAAAATAGATAGAATCGGCTGCCCTGCATCCGACTGGCTCATAGAATCAGATTCCGTATATTTTCCCTCCGGTGCTTTAGCGTTGATAAAATCCATATCCGAAAAACGGCAACCCTCCTTGTTGGAAAAAAATCAGATTCGAGAATACTATCTCGCGGATGCCATAAATTATCAAAGAAAAGACTTCAAACGCCTCTTGCCTGGTCAGAAGGAGTTGCTTGAATGGCTAACTGCCGATTGAAATCATCACTTGACTGCCGGCACAATCAAAGTGCATACTCACCTTACATATTTTTATGAACGAATAGCGAACGCAAAAAGCGCAGCAACACAATGCACAAAAAATCAAGAATTCACGCCGAATCGACAGAGCAGATATGTTCACTCAATAATCATCACAGGATTTATCACATCCTTATGATCGCTATTTTTGCCACTTTAATCGCTGTGCACCAATCACATTCAAATCAACTTCATCAGCAAATACCAGAATCCGCCTTGCGGCAGCAATGCTCCGAATTCATCGCCAATTCGCCTCGATTCGTATCGATTTCTAGGCGCTCCCCGATTCGGCGAGGAGCGCTGGCGCCCCTTTACAGCGAGGATAGCCTCTCTCCCAAGATTTGCGAAAACTCGATGATCAGTGCTCCGTTGCCAGAAAAATGGTCCTTCGGAAAGAGGGCAGCCGTTTCATTCTACTTTTTCACGAGATCTACGGAAGAGTGCCGAGGAAAGGTAATCCGCTTTGACTTCACACCATTTTTAGTCGCGACTGCCAAGCTCGATTCAAGCCAGGAAATCAAGTTTTCTTTCAAAAAGAAATTATC
This sequence comes from Fibrobacterota bacterium, assembly GCA_016699655.1. GTDB lineage: Bacteria > Fibrobacterota > Fibrobacteria > UBA5070 > UBA5070 > UBA5070. The sequence goes on along the minus strand of CP064986.1, from coordinate 3,746,984 downwards.
CTCACCTCCTGCCTCACTTCAAATGTTCCCACGACCTCTCTTCAACGACACCAACTTTGCTTATCAGACCATAATCAATCATGCATTACAAGGCACTGAAATCCCCACCGAAAGCATCCCCACTATCAAAAAAACCTACGAAGATTGGTTTACATTTAAAGATTACACCCCTCGCGAAATCATCAACAAACACTACACGTTTTTTCTTTGGCTCAAAAGCATTCAGCCTGAGCATTCAAAATGAGATACAAATTCCTTGCCAGCACAACACTTGCATTACTTATCTCACTACTCACCTCCTGCAAGCAAAATCACAAACCAGACCTAGGAGAAATCCTCTCCAGCTCACCTGACTCGATTGTTTCCTATCAGATTTCGAAATTCTTGAAATTAGATTCAATTCACGCACATGAGTTTAGAGTGGGCTCGTATTATTCTCGATTTTTTCCAACAAATTGGCCACTTGGATCCGACAGCACATTAACCCTGATCGCGACCGAGGGGAGTGTCTGCACCTATTTCAGGGAAAGCGTTTATAATTATTCATGCACCTGGCTGGAAAATAAGCCAGAACCCTGTGTTTGTATGCTTGGCTACACTTCTCCTGCCACAACCACAAAAGGTGATCACATCAACCAAATTGACACAATCGACTCCTTCCAAGAATTTCAAAACTTCGTTAAAGAGAAACCTAATGGAATTCGCCACAACTCTCGAATCCGCGGATTCACCACACCAGAATCAGAAGTCGATTTCGAGGATGGCGAAAAAACTGCGTTCAAAATCAAGATAAACGTCTTTAGACCTGAGCCTGAAAATTGGCAAATTAGCGTGATGCGCTGCCCTCAATCTGAATGGCTAATCGAAACAGATTCCGTCGTCTTCAATGCAGCCACAGCTGCTCTTGTCAGAAGTATCAAACAGCAGACACTGCCATCGCCTGAAGAAAAAGACACGATTCGTAACTACTATCTTGTCGACTTGATCGATTACCGTTCGAAAAATTTCAAACATCTCCTGCCCGGCCAACGCGAATTTTTGGATTGGCTCACTTCCAACTGAGACCTTCGGATCAGGCTCGAAGAACCTGGACTCTGGGTAGCCAGCATTCTGACCCACTGCCCCTGCCTATCCAGGTCCGTCGCTGACACGTTGCTCAACGGATTTTGCAGGTGGCAGCACAAACGTGCCCTGCAATGAACCGTTTCAGTTGATTTTCCGACCCAGTGGCCAGTCACGCTTACCCGGGGGACCCATGAAATTCGGATTCAAACTTGCCTTGCTTGCGGTTCTCGGCGGCACCGTCGCTGCCCAGGCCCAGAAATTCACGCCTGCGGACTACCAGAAGGCCCTCTGGATGACCACCCGCTTCTACGGCGGGCAACGCGCAGGTCACGGTCCCAACTGGCTTCTGATGGACCACAAGTACAAGGTATCCTACGTGCGCGACAGTGTGGATGGTCGCGACCTGGTGGGTGGGTGGATGGACTGCGGCGACTACCCCCTGTTTGGTCAGACATTCTTCTACAGCACCTACGCTTTGCTGCAAGCCTACGACGCCTTCCCCACCGGCTTTCCGGACCAATACCATGGGTTCGACTACAGCGACTATGCCGCCGCCAAGGATTTCACCTACGGCGCAAGCAAACCGGATGGGATCCCTGATCTATTGCAAGAGGTCAAATACGCCACCGACTGGATCCTCAAGGCCACCCCGGACGCCAACACATTTTACTTCCAGAAGGGAACGGGGGGAAGCAACAACGGAACCCCTTCGAAGCCCTACGGCCAACACGCACACTGGGTGACTTCCGGGTTCTACAGCGCCGAGTTCGATGCCATCGATGGCGGGGAATACGACCGCGGCCGTCCGATCTTCAAACTGGGGAAAAGCTCCGGCTTGCCCGGCGAAGTGGTGATCAACGATGGCTCCATGCCCTCCTTCGCAGCGGCAGCTCTCGCCCTGATGTCGATCCATTACCGCAAATACGACCCCACCTATGCCGATACCTGCTTGGCGCATGCGCGTCTTGCCTTCAACTACGCCAAAGCGCAAACCAGGACCGGGGGCACGGGGATGACCGGCTTCTACGGCGGCAACGACAAGATGGACGACGACATCGTCACCGCGGCCTCCTCGATGTACAAGGCCACGGGTGAGCAGACGTTCAAGGACTTCGCCATCCAGAAGAAGAACTTCAAGCTCAACAAGGGCTATACCCTCGCCTACTCCACCAACGACGATCTGGCGCTGTACACGGGCTGGCAATTCGCCGGAATCGCCGAATACAAGGACTCCTTGAAGATCGGCTTCGTGGATCGCTACAAGAGCAAGGGTACCGGCGAAGCGGGGCTTTCCACCCTGGGTGACAAATGGGGCTTTTTGCGCTATCCCGCCAACCAGGCCTGGGTGGCGAGCATGTACGCCAAAGCCACCGACGATGTCGGGTACGACGCGTTCATCTACAACCAGATCGACTACATCATGGGAGCCAATCCTCCCAAGCAAGCGTTCATCGTGGGCTTCTGTTCCGGCTGTTCCAAGACCGCCGACTGGCCCCACCACCGCAACGTGTACCTGAGCGACGTGGACAATCCCAAGGCCGTCAAAGGCATTCCGGTCCGCAACAAGGAATTCGGCTACATGCTCGGCTTCACCAACAAGATCGCCGACAGCCTCAACCAGTACATCGACAACTACACGCAAACCGAAGGTGGCATCGACTACAACGCGGGCTTGGTGGGCGCTTTGGCCTACATCAATTCCAAGCTCAATCCCGTGGACACCTCCAAGCTGGGCGTCACCTCGGTCCGTTCTGCCGCCACAAAGACCGGGAAACTCTTCCTACGGCCCACCTCCGACGGCGTCGTGATTTCGCTCCCCTACGGCGAGAACCTCCAAACCGTTCAGGCCATGGATTTGCAAGGCCGCGTGGTGCGTCAGTTCAACACCGGCGCCAACGACCTGGTTTGGAACGCCCCCGCCGGAACCTGGATCGTGCGGGCGACCTCCGTTTCCGGCAAGGTCCACCAAGCGATGACCGTCGTTCCCCGGTAGGGAAGGCGGTCGCCGTCGGCTACATTTCCGAGCATGCTGGAAACGCTGGTCAACGGCCTCTCGCGAGGCGCCATCTATGCCCTTGTCGCCCTGGGTTACACCATGGTGTACGGGATCCTGGGCATGATCAATTTCGCGCACGGCGAAATGTTCATGCTGGGGATGTTCGCCTCCGCCTTCGCCTTGGGAGCGTTGGGATCTGCAGGAATGGTGTCGGTCGGCCTCACGCTCCCCATCGCCATCCTCATCGCGATGGCGCTCTCCGCCGGATTCGGCGCCATGAACGAACGCATCGCCTACCGCAAGCTGCGCGGCGCCCACCTGTTGGCCCCGCTGACCAGCGCGATCGGCATGAGCATCGTGCTGCAGAATTTTGTCATGCTTTCGGTCACCAAGGGCAAGAAGGATTTTCCCCAGTCGATTTCGGCCCCGCTGGCCGATACCCGCTGGGACATCGGCCCCCTCCACATTTCCGCCCTCCAAGTCCTGATCTTGGGATCCACCGTGGTGTTGATGGGAGGGCTTTGGTTCCTCATCCAGCGCACGCGTCTGGGCATCGCCTTGCGCGCGGTCGCGCAAGACCGCACCATGGCCTCGCTGTGCGGCATGAAGGTGGACCACCTGATCACCTGGGCCTTCATGATCGGCTCCGTCCTGGCGGCTTCCGCAGGCACCATGGTGGCCATGTACCAAGGAGTGATTCGCTTCGATGCCGGATACACATTGGGACTCAAGGCCTTCGCCGCCGCCGTGCTGGGCGGGATCGGGAACATCCCAGGAGCGGTCCTGGGCGGACTCTTGATTGGATTGGCGGAAGACATCACCACCTCCGCCGTGGGTGCCGACTGGAAGAACACCTCCTCGTTCGCTCTGCTCATCCTGGTGCTGCTCCTGCGTCCGCGCGGACTCCTGGGCGAAAGGGTTGCCGACAAGGTATGAGCGTCATCGCCTCCCTCCGGAAATGGTCACCGCTGGTACTCCTGGCGATCCTCACCGCCCCGTTTCTGTGGTTTCACTTCGACACGGATCTGGCCACCGGAACACCAAAACTGCGTTGGGAGCCATCCCACGGCCTGGGCTTCCTGAAGGTCGTGCTTCCCGGATTCGCCATCGGCGCCGCGATCGCGTACCTGGCGAGCCTGTGGGACCGCAAACCCCACAAGCCCTTCGCGGCACGGGCAAGCCATGCCATCCTGGAGAAGCCGTGGACGGTCCTGGCCATCGCTCTGACACTTTCCGTCGCCGGCTTGTTTTTTTCCCCCAAGGGCCTTTCCATGGGGACCTTCGTCGCGATCTACATGCTGCTGGCGCTGGGGCTGAACGTGACGATCGGATTCACAGGCCTCCTTGTGCTCGGGTTTTCCGCCTTCTATTCCATCGGCGCCTACACACTCGCCCTCCTTTCCCAGGCCATTCCCGGATTTCCCGTCTGGCTGGCGCTTCCCGCCGCCTTCCTGGCCGCCTCCCTGGCCGGCCTCCTGGTGGGACTCCCCTGCCTTCGACTGCGCGGCGACTACTTGGCCATCGTCACTCTCGGGTTCGCCGAGGCGCTGCGCGAGGTGCTTCGCAACCTACCCCTGACCCACGGCGACAAGGGTTTTCCCATCGCGATGTCCTCCCAGTTTCCGGCGATCGGACCGGTCTCCGCCAAGCAGATCGCCTGGATGGTCGCGGTCTCCACCCTGGCCGCCGTGTGCCTGGGCGTGCACCGGCTCTACCACTCGCGGACCGGCCGCACCTGGATCGCGATCCGCGAAGACGAAACCGCCGCCTCCATGATGGGCATTCCCGTGGTCAGACAAAAACTGATCGCCTTCGCCGTTTCGGCGGGAGTGGGCGGACTGGGCGGTGCGATCTTCGCGGGATGTTGGGGATTCGTTGACCCGAGCACGGCCTCCTTCGACCAATCGGTGCTGGTGCTGGCGATGGTGATCCTCGGCGGCATCGGAAGCCTTCCCGGCTCCCTCTTGGGCGCGGCTGTCCTTTACCTGGTCCCCACCCTGCTGCGCGACCAGATTCCCGCCATCGCCGATTACCGCCTGTTCTTCTTCGGATCCATCCTGGTGGCCATGATGTTGCTGCGCCCGCAGGGCCTGCTCGGGTCGCCGCGACACAAGCTGGAGCTGGAGGGCAAATCGTGAGCGTGGTTCTCCAGGCCAAGGCAGTGGGAAAGACCTTCGGCGGACTGGCCGCCGTACAGGGGGTATCCCTGGAAGCCCATTCTGGTCATATTTTGTCCATCATCGGGCCCAACGGCGCGGGCAAGACCACCTTGTTCAACTGCCTGTCCGGCATCTACCGCCCGGACAAGGGATCCGTCTTCCTGGACGGGAAGGATGTGACCGGCTTCGCCCCGCACAAGATCGCCCAGGCGGGACTTTCCAGGTCGTTCCAGAACATCCGACTGTTTCCCGAGATGAGCACCCTCCAGAACGTGCTGGTGGGACGTTTCACCCGCTCCCCCTTCCGCCCGCTGGGAGCCCTGTTGCGGACCGCCGCGTGGCGCGCCGACGAACGCGCCGCCGAGGAACGCTCGCTGGAATTGCTGGAATTGGTGGGCTTGGCCGACAGGCGCCACGACTGGGCCCGAGCACTTCCCTACGGTTTGCAGCGCCGGTTGGAAGTGGCCCGCGCCCTGGCCACGGAACCCAAGGTGCTCCTGCTGGATGAACCGGGCGCCGGAATGAATCCCTCCGAAATCGCCACGATGATGGCGCTTGTTGTCAAAATCCGTCAACTCGGGGTCGCGGTGGTCGTGATCGAGCACCACATGAAGCTGGTGATGGAGATCTCCGACCGGATCCTGGTGCTGGACCACGGCGAACCCATCGCCGAAGGAACCCCGCGGGAAGTGCGCGACGACCCGCGCGTCATCGAAGCCTATCTGGGCCGATCGGAGGCGACCGTTGGCCACTGAGATGTTGCGAATGGATTCCGTCCGCGCCGGATACGGTCCCAACGACGTGTTGCACAAAACCAGCATCCACGTGGACTCGGGGGAGATCGTGGCGTTGCTGGGTGGAAACGGCGCGGGCAAGACCACCACGCTGGGGGTTTTGGCCGGGATGATCCCGCCACGGGCCGGGTCCATCCGGTGGATGAGTGCGGACATCACGGCGCTTTCCACCGCCGATCGCCTCCGCGAAGGATTGGTGCTCTGCCCGGAAGGCCGGCGGATCTTCTCCCGCTTGACCGTGGAGGAAAACCTTGTCGCCGGAACCTGGATCCGCGACCCCAAGACCACTCCCAAGAAGCTTCGCGAGGCATACGACCGCTTCCCCATCCTGGGCGAACGCAGACGCCAGCTGGGGGGAACGCTTTCCGGCGGTGAACAGCAGATGCTGGCCATCGCGCGCGCCTTGATGAGCGAACCCAAGCTTCTGATGCTGGACGAGCCCTCCTTGGGACTCGCTCCGCTGATCGTGGAGCGGATCTTCTCCATCCTGGTGGAGATCAACGCATCGGGAGTCCCCGTGCTGCTGGTGGAGCAGAACGCCAACCAGGCGCTGAAGATCGCCCACCGCGCCTACGTCCTTTCCACCGGCACCCTGGTGCGCGAAGGAACTGGACAGGAATTGCTCGCCTCCGACGAAATCCGTCGCGCCTACCTCGGCGGCGACTGAATCCATACCCCCGCGCAACCACCCAACCAGCGGAACCCGCCATGAAGATCTCCCCCAAGCACCTTCGCTACTCCTGGAATTTCGCCCGCAAGGGCATGGCGCACATGAACCTCCAGCTCCTGTACAGCTGCAATTTCCGCTGCAAGATCTGCGACTTCTGGCATCCCGAGTGGCAGGCCAAGCCCAAGCTGAGCCTGGCCCAGGTGGACACCATCATGGACAAGCTCAAAGGCCGCCCTCCGCTTCTGATCTCGATCGGCGGCGGAGAGCCGCTTTTGCACCCCGAGCTCGTGCCCATCGCCCGCAGCCTGTGCAAGGACCACTTCGCCGTCATGATCTGCAACGGCTGGTTCATGACCCGCGAAAAGGCCAGGGAATTGTGGGAAGCGGGCCTGTACGAAGTGTCGATTTCCGTCGATTACCTGTCTGCCGAACGCCACGACACCCACCGCAACATGCCCGGCGCGCATGCCAGGGCGATCGAAGCCTTGAAGATGCTGATCCAGGAGCGCGTCCATCCGCACCAGCGCGTGCACATGATCACCGTGGTGATGGACGACAATCTGGAAGACATCGAGCCCTTGTGCGAGCTGGCCGAATCCATCGGCGTCACCTACCTGGTCACCTTCCACAGCACCTCGCGCGGCCGCAAGGAAAAGCGCGCGGCGCCGGCGGTGGTGGGGCGCAAACTGGTGGAGATCAAGAATCGGCACCCGCATTCGTTCGTGGCCCTGGAAGGGTATCTGGAGTCCTACGCCAACGCGGACGAAGACGGGGACATCAAGCCGTGCCGCGCGGGCAAGAACCTCTTCAACATCGATTGCACGGGAGCGGTTTCCACCTGCATCGACCGGCTGGACGATCCCGTGGGCAACATCCTGGAAGACGACGTGGACTCGTTGTTTCAGAAATTGTCCGACCAGCAGAAGGCATCCACCTGCGGAGCCTGCTGGACGAGCTGCCGCGGTCCGGTGGAAACCATGATGTACGGAAAACAGCGCTGGCGCAACTTCTGGGACATGGACAACATGCTGAAGGACATTCCCCTGGCGCGTTCCTGATGCGCCCCGAATTCGCCTACTTGCGACACCGCCTTTTCCCGGATGCCAAGCGCTGGGATCCGCTGCTGGCCATCTACTACCTCACCTGGGGCTGCGACTTTTCCTGCCCCTACTGTTCGGACGGCCAGGGAAACCCCTACCCCGAGCACAAGGCGGAGCATCTTCCGGCCGCACGGGTGGTGGAGCTTTTGAAGATCATCCGCAGAAATTGTCACAACCTGGAATTCACCGGCGGCGAACCGTTGCTGCATCCGGAAGTCGGCCGGGTGCTGGAATCACTCCCCTCGTTTGGATTCCAGGAAACCATCCTCACCACCAACGGCTGGCACCTGGAAAAGCACCTGGAGCTGGCAGGGCGCACCCTGTCCAAGCTGGTGGTCAGTCTGGACACGCTGGATGCGGATCTCGCAGAGAGATGGTACGGCAAGGGACCCGCAACGCTCGAGCGGATCGTTTCGGCGATCCGCGCCGCCTCGCGCCTTCCAAAGACGGAACTTGTCGTTTCCGCCGTTGCGACCAAGGAAAATTGCCGAGGACTTTTCGATGTGGCCCGCTTCGCCTGGGATCTGGGCGCGACCTTCGCTTGCTATCCCGAGCTTCGCGGCACCACTGCGCCTGTCGGTTTGCGCGAATCGGACGGCTACGTGGAGCTCTACGAGTTTCTGATCCGCCACAAGCGCCAGGGGCGCAAGGTGTTCGCGACCTCCAAAGCCTTGGAATGGATGCGCGACCTGGCCGACTTCCCCTGCCATCCCTCCACGCTGGTGGCCATCGCACCGGATGGATCGGTGATGTGGCCCTGCCTGGAGATCGGGAAGATCGCTGGCAACCTTTTCGAGGAGCCCGACCTGAACCAACTGTATTCCAAGGCGATGGCCACCCTCGGTGCGCCCCCCCGATGCGGCAACCAATGCCACAGCGCCTGCAGCCTGGGATTTTCCTCCATCCTGGAACACCCATCCACCCTGCTTCGCGAGGTCGCCTGCGGCGTGCGCGGGGCCTTCCGAGGAACTCCGGCATGAACTTGACGCTTTTTGGCACCACCTTCCAGTTCACCCACTGGTTCTGGATCTTCGTCGCGGTCTTTTCCTTGCGCAACCTGGCGGAGACCTTGTTGGTGCGCGGCAGGGCATCCGGCGAAAACGGCAAACGAACCGGAAGCACAAGCCTTGCCCTGTTCGTGATCTCCTATTTCGTGGCAGGGTTCGGAACCGGATTTTTCCTGACCTTGCGCACTCCGCATCCCACCCTCTTCTGGGTCGGAATCCTTTGCTTCGCCGTGCTGCACCGTGTGCGGACCTGGATCCTGCACGACCACCTCAAGGAGGGCTGGAACCCTTTCACCACTCCCCGATCCGATTCCACGCTGGCCACCGATGGACCGTACCGCTTCCTCCGCCATCCCCTCTACGCGCTCCATCTGTTCGAGCTGGGATGTTTGTGGCTGATCCTGCCCAATCCCGTCGCGATGATCGCCTGGCTGGTGGATTTGGCCGCCACTCTCGCCCGCATCCCCGGCGAAGAGAGTCTTCTGGAAGCGCGCTACGGGGATCAATGGCGAGACTATGCGAAGCGTACGCACCGACTGGTTCCTTGGATCTGGTGATCGCCCGGATCGATTGACCTCTACCGCATCAAACCAGGCCCAGAACGAAAACGGTCAACCCCGACGTACGCTCGGGCTGAAGCCCTCGCAGGATTCCGCCACCTCCGGTGGCAGTTGCACAAACCGCAAGCGGACCCTCGCCGAAGGCGGGAACTCCGCGAGGGCTTCAGCCCGATGCATCATCCGGGATAGCGACCGGAAGGATCAGCAGCGGGGCGCGAGCTTTCGGATCCATACGCCTTCCAGGCGTCCTTGGGCATCGTAGAAGAATCGCACGCCCAACCATAGCCGGTCGTCCGGAGTCTGTTCGGATGCCCACGCGTCCACCGCACCCAGCGAACGGGTCGGTTTTCCAAGTACCGAATGCACCTGGGCGCGGGCCATGCCTGGACGGATTTTGCCCTTGGCCAAAGCCGGGAACTGGCCCACGAGCAATGCATCGAAACCATCATAGCCGACCACCCCGAACGGCCAGAACCTCGCTTCCACCACGCCTTGCGCGCAGACGGAAGCGCTGATCGGAAAGGTCCACTTGCTCGGGGGGAAGGAAGCCGGAAGAGCATCCGTGACCAAGGTCACCTTGGCGGGAGCGATTTCGCCGGGCAATGCGGATTTGCTCCAGCGCTCCAACAGCTGCCGCCCCAACGAATCGGCCTGGGTGGGAAAATCCTTGCACTGGAATTTGTCGGCTCGCTCCCCGGTGGGCAAGCCCAAAAGTCGGCTGCACAATCGGTTCCCCGTCGCCAAGACCTTGGGCGCCACACCGACCAGTCGAAGCGAAGCCAAGCGGTTTCCCGAAACATCCAGCTGACGCAGGTCCGAGCGACCTTCGGCGACCACTTCCAGGAGTTCCAGGCGATTTCCCGCGAGATCGATCTCCTCCAAGGAGGAGGGAACCAGGATCGAAACAAGACGTTTTTTGTCTAGCCCGACCTTGGGCGCCCTGAATTTCCGCAACCCGACGAGCATGCGCAGATCCAGCACCAGGGCGTTCGAATCCTGGGCGGAAAACGAGATGGTGTCCACCTGGCGGTTGAGGGAAAGCTCAGCCACATGCCCCCAGAGATCCGGCCAAGCCGAAAGCATCGGTGTGACCGGATTCTTGTACCAACGATGCAGAATCCGCGAAACGGCGGAAAGTTCACGGCCCGCGGTGGTGTCGCCTGCCATCAGCAGATCGCTCCAGGCGTTGGGATCGCGACTGCGCTCGGAGGGATCGAGCTGTTCGGGCTTGGCCGGTCCCACCTTGACGGAATCCGACAACTTCGCGGCCACGGCGGGTTTGAGGGAATCCACAGGCTTGGTGGCAGCGACGCCCTTCGAGGAATCGGGCGGCTTTCCCGGCTGGGTCAATTTGGCAGGCGGGGCTGCCGAATCCTTGCGGACAACGGTCTTCTTGGGAAGCGAATCCGCGGGCTTGCCGACCGGTTTGGCCGTGGAATCCGGAGACTTCGCGATGGTCTCCGCTTTGGCTGGCTTGGCGACCGCGCTTCGAATCGTGTCTTGCACCTTGCTCGAGATCGCAAGCAGCGAATCCGTTTTGGCTGCGGCCACGACGGCTTTTGGATCCAACTTCGTCGCCCCACCCAGAAAAGGCAAGACGCACCCCGAAACCCAAACAGCCGATACAAGGGCAAGAACAGGGGCGGTCAACCGGACCGATCGGGAAGTTGCTGGCATCGTATGGTCTCCAAACACGGATTCAAACAGTAGGAAAACACATCTGGAATGCCATGCGCAACGTTCGCCATTCGCCCTCCGAGCGGACCTCAACCCTCCAGCAGCTTCCCCGGGTACCCATCGCGATCCAGCGCCGCCAACAAATCCGCACTGGAGGCGGTCCCGCCCACCATGGCGATTTTGGTGGCCACCTCCACCGATTGCACCTGGGCACCAGGTACAGATTCCAGCGCGCGGGTCACGTGCCGCACGCAGTTGCCGCAGGAAATGGACGGGATCGAGATTTTCAAGGTCGCTCCTTTGGTTTTGGATTTGGGGAAACGAAGGTCGCGGAACATCAGCACCAGGAGGATCCCTGCCGCCGCATGCTCCCACCAGGCCAAGGAGGTGTGGCACGGGATGCTCGCCGAGGTGTGCCAAGAAGCTCCCACGACGTCGATGATCGCCCCCACCCCGATGGAAGAGAGAACCACGACCGCCAGGTAGATGACCAGACTCTTTTTACCCAACTTGGACCCGATGAATCCCAAGGTGGTGGTGTTGGTGGCGGGACCCACCGTGAGGAACACCAGCGCCGCTCCCGGACTCATGCCGTTGGCGACAAGGCTCGCCGCGATGGGGATCGAACCCGTGGCGCACACATAGAGCGGCCCTGAGGCCAACAGCATCGCAGCGTAGGCCAACAATGGATTGGCGACCCACGACCCCAGGCCACCGAACGGCACCAGCCACGAGAGAAACCCTCCGATCCCGATCCCGATCAACAGCCACTTGCGCAGCGAAAACAGGATGTCGCCAAAGCCATGTTCGAACACATCCTTTGCAAGGTGCACCACGCCTTTGCGATGGGAATGACTCGGGAGTCCACAGCTGGCTTCCTCGACAATTTCTGGCTCGACTGGACGGGCTGGTGTTGGATCCGACTTGGTGGCGGCATCGATCAGCCATCCCAACAGAACGCCGGAAACGAAGGCATACCCGAGGCGGATCAGACTGAAGAGCGGCCCCAGCATCCCCCAAGTGGCGGCGGCCGAATCCACTCCCGTGCTGGGAGTGGTCGCCAGGAACGTGGCCGTTGCCCCTTTGCCTGCCCCATCGCGCCGGAGGTGTTCGGCCACCGGTACCACCGCGCACGAGCAAAGCGGCATCGGGATGCCAATCAGCGCGGCCTTGACCACAGCGGACGGCCCTGTTCCCGCAAGGGTCTTGGCGATCCATCCGGCCGGCACCAGCACATGCAGCAATCCGGAGATGAACAACCCCAACAGGAGGTAGGGGGCGATCTGGGCGAGAGTGGACCACAAGGCATCAATGAGTTCCATGGCAGCACTCCTTCTTCTCGCTTTGGGCAAAGAATTGCAGAATCGGGCAATCGGAGGTCGGGTGCGACCCATCGCAGGTGTCGGCCAACTGCACCAGAGCCTGGCGCAAATTGGCCAGTTCGGCGATGCGGTGATCCACCTCGCGGATGTGTTGTTCCACCAACTCCAAGACCTGGTGGCTGTCGGTGGCCGGACTTTGCCGCAAATTCAGGAGCTGGGTGATCTCATCCAGCGAAAAGCCCAAATTCTTGGCCCGCTGGACAAACCCCAACCGCTCGATCGTCTCCGGCGGAAACAGCCGGAATTTTCCCTCGGTCCGCTCCGCCTCGGGAAGTAGGCCTCGCTCCTCATAGAACCGGAGGGCATCATGGCTCAAGCCTGTTCGCTTCGCCACCTCCCCGATCTTCAGCCACTTCGTTGGATCCATACCCCAACGTTACACCCTGGAGTCGACCCGAGAGTCAAGGGGCAAGAAAAGAAAAACCCCACCCGGAGGGGTGGGGCTGTCGGATTGGAGCGAGAATTTACTGCCAGTTGGCAAGAGCCACGAGAGCCGCAGTGCCCGCCTTGGTGTCTTGTGCACCAATGGCTGCGGTTGCGTCGTGGGCCCAAGTAGCAGTCTGGCCGGCGACAACAGCGTCGGTCAGAGGCACCAGCAACGTTGCCTGGACGGTGTAAGTATTCGCTGCAGCGGCAGGAATGGTGTAGTTGAAACGAGCCGTACCACCGCTCGGGGGATCAAAGCCGATGTCGGCCGCGACGGCGGAGTAAACATCACGTTCCTGGCGATAGGCTTCTTCGAGCGTGGTCATCTGCTTGAGGACCGGCTTGAATTCAGCGGCCTTGGCCTTCGCAGACGAATTCAGGAAACGGGGGATGGCCAACGCGGCCAAGATGCCGATAATCACGATCACAACCATCAATTCGACGAGGGTGAACCCCTTCTTCAGCGACTTCATGATGTTCTCCTTGTGTTGCCGGGGTTCGTTCCCCGTTATGAACCTTGTACCATTCACATCTCGTGCCAATCAAGGAAAATCCTTGAAACAACGCCTAGCCCACCATGCTTTCTAAAATTTCTAAAATTATAATTTGCTCGGCGAGATCCGTTGCGCTGCCACGCACGCAATGTTTATGCTTGCACTTGTGAACAGATCGCGCTCCAACCTACTCGTTGCCCTCCTCATCATTTCCAGCTTGGCGCTCGCGTTGGGGTCGCATTGCAACCTTCAGGTATCCAGTGCATCTCCCCCCCTGCGCCTGGAACAGCTTGATTTCGAGAGGCCATCTCTCCTCGCCTACACCGGATACGGGAACACCATCGGGGCGGTTTCCTGGATCTCCACCATCCAGGCTTACGCGGAAGTCGTTTTCATGGACGGCTCACCCTCGGAGCTGCCTGCCTACTTCTACTTGGCCAGCCAAACAGACACCCTTTGGGACAAACCCTTGCTGATGGCTGGATGGGCACTCCCCCAGGTCAAGGGACTGTCGAACGCGGATGCCGAACCGTTCCTCCGCGGAGGGGCTACCCGTTTCCCTGGTCAATGGAAATTCCGGACCACCTGGGCCGCCTATATCCTCGAGAGCGTGAAGGATTCCGCAAAGGCTCGGGACTCCGCCGCCGCCGTCCTCCTTCCCCTCACCCGCCTGAACGACAGCGTCCCCACGTACGCCCGCAACCTCGCATTCACGCTCCTGCACAAAAACGGTCGCCCGGAAGAAGCGATGGGCCTGCTCCTGGAAACCTACCAGCAAGTGCCGGATCCACTGGTGCGCCACCAGTTCCGCGTCAAGATCATGGATCTGCTGCACCGCAACCAGGTGAGCTTGGGGACGGATTCCGTCGATTTCCAGGAAGGGCTGGCGCAGATGCTGGAAGCCACGGAAGACGCTTCCCGCAAGTCGGCGCACCGCCTGTTGGTGGACCTGGTGGACACCACGCGCCGCGCACTAGCCCTGCCGTTCGCGCACAACTTGGCCCAACAGTACGCGGCGTATCGCAGGCAGACGGCGGCGAAATAGCCAGCTCCCCTGGGATGGCGTTTCAGAACTGAATCCGGTTTTTGTCATTTTGTCGGCCTGTCCCGCCACCGTTTTGGACGCAAAATTTTGCGTCCCTACGGTGGCGGGACAGGCCGTGACAGGGATCGGCATCCCCAGATAACGGCGATCGACACGGATACAATGACCCCAAAACCGGACTGGCATCCCATTGCTGCTGCCGAACCGGCAGGGGATCCAAGGGGGATTTTCTATTGGAGCGGCCAAGCTCCACGAGGATATCGATCGCGATCCTGATGCCGTCGCCAGGTTTGTAACCTCCTTACCCTTGCTCTGATCCAGCAAGTTGGCATTGGCCGCGGAAGCCAAATCCCCCTTGGTGCCCGGGATTGCAAAGGGCCGTGGCACTACGGTCCTTTGCCCCTAGGAGGTACAGGAGGAGCGGGAAGCGTCCTCCTGTAAAACGGGTCAGGGCGACAGCCCTGCAAACCAAAGGGCCGAACGCCGGTTCAAAGAAAACCCGCATTTGGAAAGAAGAGGCCGAGCGCAGCTCATAAAAAGACGCATGCGCAGGAAGTTCCTTTCGGAGTCCATATTCGCACAGGAGTCAACGTGTAAGGAAAACGCAACGGCCTCCGGTTACTAGAATATAGGGTGTGCTCTCCCTCCTACTGACCATGTCCTTGTTCGCGTCCGGCGACACCCGCTGGCTGCAACTGTGCGACAAGGAAACCACGGCACCGAAGGGCTCTCTCGCCTGGGAAAACGCCCCCCTACGCGAAGATTTGCTGGATTCGCTGAAGGGACGTGGCTGGACACTGCGTCATGCCTACAAGTGGGAGAACAAGATTTCCGCCATCGCGGGCGCCAACTCCGGCCTCCCCCCTTGCGTGTCGGATGTTGGCGCTGTCGCCACGGCAAAGTCGCCACAAAAACCGCTGCCTGTTGCCGCTCGTTCGGCCCGCACCGCCGGTGTGGACGAATACACTCTCGCGATCAAGACCATCTGGGACACCATGGGCATCGAGTCCGTTCGAGGATGGCTCGCCAAGTCCAAGCTGCAAGCCCCAGGTGCTGGCGTGACCATCGCGGTCATCGATGGCCTTTTTGTTCGCAAGCACCTCGCGTTCACTGGAATGTCGATCAAAGACACCTTCGATTTCGTCAGAAACTCCAACGATCCGTGGGATCGAAGCAATGCCGATTGGTCGGACACGCATGGCACGACCACGACAAGCCTGATCGGCAGCTCTTGGGAGGGCATCCCTGGAATCGCTCCCGCAGCCACGTTCCTGCTCTACAGGGCCGAGGATGCCGCGAGCGAATCCACCCAGGAAGAAGACAATTTGGCCGCCGCCTTTGTCCGCGCCGTGGACAGCGGGGCGGATGTGATCTCCGTCTCATTGGGGTATCGGTTTCTGGACGACAACAACTCCATTCCCCTCCATCCGTGGGAACAGTACAACGGCCGCACTCTCGTTGCATCCCGAGCAGCCACCGCAGCGGCACGCCATGGCGCCGTTGTGGTGGTGGCCGCCGGAAACGAGGGGCGCGTCGGCAAACGTTCCATCGGATCGCCCGCCGATGCGGATTCTGTCCTGACCGTCAGTGCATTGGATGGATCCTTGGCCTTGTGCAACCAAACATGGGCGCCAAGCTACGGCCCGACAGCGGATGGCCGACAAAAACCGGACATCGCCGCGTTTGGATGCTCGGTTCCCGTGGCCGCAGGACCAAATTTCGATAGCCGCACAATGACCGAAGGGACCTCCGTCGCGACCCCTCTCGTTGCAGGTCTCGCCGCACTGGCAAGACAATCCCTGGGCCCGAAATGGACCGCCGACGAGATCCGCTTGAAGATCCTTCATTCCGGACACCTGTGGCCCGCACAAGACACAGGGCTTGGGGCCGGCCTCCCCGATCTGCGCAGGATCTCCGAAATCAAATCTTTTCTACAATTGCCTGGAAGCCCCCCCCCCAATTCCTCGCGACCGGGATTGATCCTGAATCAGGGCGTATTGCGGTTCTCGGCGTCATCCGCAACTCTCGGTAGCACCTTGGGCGTGGAAATATCCGACGCCTTCGGCCGTCAGATTTTCCAACGCGAATCCATGTGGCGCGGCGAGGCGATTTGGAAGCCAAGCTCCGCGAATCAAGCCAAGCCGGGGCTTTTGTTTGCGCGGTGGTGGGGCGATTACGGAAAAGGCTCCACGAGACTTCTCATCGTTCCGTAACGATCGGACCGCGATCCGCTTCCTCCGATTTCGAAGCCGGCCCCATTGCCCCGGTCCCTAAAACAAAAAACCTCCGCCCCGGGATCACCGGAACGGAGGCTTTGAAAACTGCGAACCCTCCGCATTGCGGAGGATTCAGGATCACTCGCCGAGAGTGGCCTTGCGGGACAAGCGAACCTTGCCCTGACCGTCGATGCCGATGCACTTGACGCTGATCTGGTCGCCCAGAGCCACGACGTCTTCGACCTTCTCCACACGACGATTTTCCAGCTCGGAGATGTGCACAAGACCTTCCTTGCCGGGGAGGAATTCCACGAACGCGCCGAAGCTCGTGATGGACTTCACCTTGGCATTGGGGTAGGTCTTGCCGACTTCGGCTTCCATCATCATTTCCTGGATCATGCGGTAGGCCTTCTGGCCCGCCTTGCGCACGACGGCGGAGATGGTGACGTTGCCCGAATCGTCCACATTGACGACCGCTCCGGACTCTTCCTGGATTCCGCGGATGACCTTGCCGCCCGGGCCGATCAATTCACGGATTTTGTCTTCCGGAATCTTCAGGCTCAAGATGGCAGGGGCGAACTGCGAGATTTCCTTGCGGCTCTGCGAGAGGGCGGCGTTCATGGACACCAGGAAGTTGGCGCGACCCTGACGGGCCTGATCCAACGCCTTGCGCAGAACTTCCTTGGGCAAACCGTCATCCAGCTTGATGTCCATCTGGAAGCCGGTGATGCCCTGGGTGGTGCCACAGATCTTGAAATCCATGTCGCCCAGGTGATCTTCGGTTCCGGTGATGTCCGAAAGGATGGCCATGCGGCTTCCTTCGGCGATCAGGCCCATGGCGATACCGGCCACGGGCTCCTTGATGGGCACACCGGCATCCATGAGAGCCAGCGATCCGCCGCAGACCGAAGCCATGCTGGAGGAGCCGTTGGACTCGAGGATTTCCGAGACGATGCGCAAGGTGTACGGGAAGCTGTCCGGAGTGGGAAGCACTGGAGCGAGCGAACGCTCGGCCAAGTGTCCGTGTCCGATTTCGCGACGACCGGTGGAACCCACGCGCTTGACTTCGCCCACGGAGTACGGGGGGAAGTTGTAGTGCAGCATGTAGTTCTTGAAGGTTTCGCCGCGGAGGCTGTCGATGCGCTGTTCGTCCGTGCGGGTTCCGAGGGTCGCCGAAACGAGGCCCAAGGTTTCCCCACGCTGGAACAGTGCCGAACCATGCGCACGAGGCAGCACGGTGACTTCGCACTCGGCCTGGCGAGTCTGGTCGGTCGTGCGGCCGTCGGGACGGATTCCGTCCGTCAAGATCACTTCGCGCATGGCGTCGCGCTTGATGTCATCGAGATAGGCCATGGCGGTCTTGAGGATCGCTGCGTCTTCGATGTCGGAAAGGGCGGCCTTGGCCTCGACCTTGATGGCATCCAGAGCAGGATACAACACGGTCTTGGGGTGCTTGCCACGGAACGTCGCGAGGAACTTGGCTTCCACCAGCGCCTTGACGCGAGCATAGAGAGCTTCGTCTTTGGCGGGAGCGGCCCAGGCGTTCTTCACGATGCCCATCTCGGCTTGCAACTGCTTGATGCCGGCGATGATCTTGCGGATGGCCTGGTGGCCCACTTCCATCGCTTCGATCAGCTTCTCTTCCGGAACTTCGAAAGCGCCGCCTTCGACCATGGAGATGGACTTCTCGGAAGCCGCCATCACCATTTCCAGCTCGGCGCGCTCGGATTCCTGGTAGGTGGGATTGACGATGAATTCGCCATCCACCATGATCACGCGGCAACCGGCGATCGGTTCTGCAACGGGGAAGCGCGGCGAGAGCCAGATGGCGGCAGCGCCACCGACCAGTGCCAGCACGTCCGGATCGTTCTTGTCGTCGGCGGAAATGACGGTGCCGATGACCTGGACTTCGTTCTTGTACCCGTCAGGGAACGAGGGGCGAAGCGGGCGATCGATGACGCGGCAGGTCAGGATTTCCTTTTCCGACGGCTTGCCTTCACGCTTGAAATAGCCACCTGGAATCCGACCAGCGGACCAGGCGCTTTCACGGTATTCCACCGTGAGCGGGAAGAAGTCGAACGCGGCGGGATTGCCTTCGCAGGCGGTCACCATGACCATGGTGTCGCCGCAACGGACGACAGCCGAGCCGTGGGCTTGCTTGGCAAGCTTTCCGACCTGGATGGAAATGACCTTGCCCGGGGCGATCTCGATCGAGACCTCCCGCTTGGTGTCGTTGAGTAGACCCATGTGATCCCCCTTTAGCGGCGGATGCTGAGGGTCTTGATCAACGCGCGATACCCCTCAAGGTTGGTCTTCGCCAGATAATCCAGCAGACGACGACGCTTGGACACCAAGATCAACAGTCCACGACGATTGTGCACGTCGTTGGGGTTGGCCTTGACGTGCTCGGTCAGGTTGGTGATCCGCTCGGTCAGCAGAGCGATCTGCACCTCGGTGGATCCGGAATCCGCGGCCTTGGCCCCAAATTTTCCGATCAATTCTTGCTTCTTCTCAGCGGTGATAGTCGACATTGCTTTTCCTTTTTCTCCTCGGCCGCTCTAATCCTCACTATCTACCGCCACACCAAGTTCACTGGAGTGTGGCGACCTTGATTCGCGCTGTTTCCGCATCATGCCCAATCTGGGCACGCAGCGCGTCGAGTGACTCGAACCGGCATTCTTGACGAAGCTGGAAGTATAAATCGAGGCGGCAAATCTGGCCATATTCTGGTCCAATTCCGTCGAGAGAATGAACTTCCACCACGCGAATCCCCCTCTGGAAGGTCGGCGCGGTCCCGATATTGGCCACAGCAGGGTGCTTTTGGTCGTTCCAAATCAAATGGCCGGCATACACTCCGGATGCCGGGAGGAGCTTCCGAGGATTGATCGGCTCGAGGTTGGCCGTGGGAAAGCCAATGGTGCGCCCTCGGCCATCTCCGCGCACCACCTCTCCCCACAGACTCCATGGATGCCCGAGTGCATCCACGGCAGATTCGAAACCTCCCCACTCCAACATGGCCTTGCGGATGCTGGTGCTGGATACCGGCAGGCCTTCCCGTTCCAAAGCACCCACCACGGAAAGCGCCAATCCACGCTGTTGGCAGTGCGGAGTGATCGCCTCGGCGGTTCCCGCTCCCCCACGGCCAAAGCGATGGTCGAATCCCAGCACAAGCTCCACGGCACCGAGGTCATCCACAAGCAGATCCAAAAAGGCTTCTGCAGACAGGCGCCGCACATCATCTTCGAACCGCAGCGTCAACGGCAGATCCACCCCGTGCTCGCGCATCAGGATCTGACGTTCCACCCAGGTGGACAACAGCTCCGGCCCGCCGCGCGGATCGAGGAAATGGCGGGTGTGCGGCTCGAAGGAAATTCCCACCAACGGCACATCCAAGGCGCGAGCGCGAGAACGAGCGGCATCCAAAAGACGTTGATGACCGCGATGGACACCATCGAAATTGCCCACGGTGACCACGCATCCTCCGGGTGGGGCGTGTTTGTGGAGCTGGTCGATGTCGACAGGCGGCATGGTTCTCTGGTGGATGGGCATGGTCCGGAAAAGTACTCCGCAAGCCGATGGCGCTTGTTTTTGCTAGCGTAGTCCCTGAAGCGCTCGGAATCTTGCCAAAGGAGAACGCACCCATGGAACGCCCATCCTGCCTGGATCACCGGGATGAAAAAACCGCCGAGGACATCGTTTCCGCCACAGCCATGGCCATCCTTCCGGCCTTCGTGGAAGAAGGAATCCTGGTCACCTCGGAGCTCGGTTACGGATTCGAGGACATTCCTCTGACTTCGGAACTGGCGATGCACCTGGTCGAAGCGATCATCCACCAACACCCGCCGGCACCGGCGCCGTGGGATTTCACCAAGCTCCAGAAGGCCTTCGTGGTCGCCTTCGCGCTGGGGTTGGACCTCGCCTCCCAGATGCACGCGGAAGACGAAGATGGCCTGCGGGTGGACCTGGACGCGGTGCGATTGATCGATCCCGACGCTCCTTTTTTGGTGGAATCCCCTCTGGCCGACCAGTTCGCTGCCTGGCACGTGCAGGTGGAAAACGTGTTCGTCCAGTTCCAGAACCGAAGCCTCGCCACAGCCGCAAGCACGCAAGACCGGTCCTTGACCCTGGATTTCCTGGCTGCCGGGTGCATGTGGTCTTGCTTGGCCGGGATCGAGGCGGGGCTTTGCCACCTGGAAGGCTCTCCCTTGCACTGACCTTGTTTGGAGGGGGTGCACAGGTGGAGTACCTTTCCCTGGCTAACTCGAGCAACGACAAGGACCTATGTATCTCTCCAAGCTCCGCGTCTTCGGCTTCAAAAGCTTCGCCAACAAGACCGAGGTAAACTTCCCGGGCGACGGGATCACCTCGGTGGTGGGCCCGAACGGATGCGGAAAGTCCAACATCATCGACGCCATCCGGTGGGTGCTGGGCGAACAGCGAGCCAAAGCCTTGCGTGGCGCGAAAATGGAAGACGTCATCTTCGCCGGCACCTCCGAGCGTCCTCCCTTGAACATGGCGGAAGTCACCTTGATCGTGAAAAACGACAAGGGTGTGCTTCCCAGCGAGTTCTCCGAGATCATGATCAGCCGCCGCGCCTACCGCGACGGCGCCTCGGAATACCTGATCAACAACCAGCCTTGCCGCCTGCGCGACATCCAAAACCTGTTCTACGACACAGGCTTGGGCGCCGCCTCCTACTCGGTGATCGAGCAGGGGCAGGTCATGACACTGGTTCAGGAAAAGCCGGAAGAACGACGGATTCTGTTCGAGGAAGCCGCAGGCATCAGTCGCTACCGCGCCCAGCGCAAGGAAGCGATCCGCCAGTTCGAAAAAACCGACCAAGACCTGGCGCGCGTCGCGGAAAATCTCGCGGCGGTGCGTCGCTCCGTGGCCAGCTTCGAGCGCCAAGCCAAGCAAGTGGATACCTGGAAGCGGCTCAATTCCCGCTTGCGCGAGGTGGAACTGTCTTGGATCCGGTTGCGTCGTGCCCAGTTGAAGGATCTGGTGGGTCAATCCGAACACCGCATCCGCGATTGGAAAGACGAGTGCGACACCTTGCGATCGGAAATGTCCGTCGCGGAAGCCGGCGCCGCCGAACAGCGTCTGGAAGCCGCCCGGCTGGAATCCGACCTGCGCGAACGCGAGCGCGAATTCGGCGATGCGCGTGCGGAATTGCAAGCTTTGGAAGGCGAACGTCTCCGCGCCCGGGACGGCCTGTTGCACTTGTCCCAAAACCGCGAGCGCCTGGCCGATGAACTCCAGCGCTTGGCGGATCTGGAAGTGCGCATCCGCGAAGAGCTCGCCGTGGCCCGTCGCGGGATCGAAGAATCCAACGACCAGGGCCAAGAGGCCCTGCAAGCGATGGAACGCGCCCAGGAAGAGCGCCGCCTGCGGGAAGAACGCTTGGTCACCTTCCGCGAAGGCGCTGCCGAGCAAGCCCAAGCGCGTCTTTCGCTTCTGGAAGACCTCAACCGCGCCCAAGCGGATCTTTTGCGGGCGGAAAACGAACTCTCGCGCCTTTCCACTGAAGAAGAACGCATCCGCGAAGAGCTGGACCTGGGCGAGTCCGCCGCCGAAGAAATGGGCGCCAAGCTCACTACGCTTCGCCAAACGCGGGAATCCGCCTCGGCGCGTGCAGAAGGCCTGGATCACGAAAAAGAACGGGTGACAGAAGAAGGCCAATTGGCAGGCCGTCGCGCCGACCAGGCCCAGGAGCGCGAGCGTCAAGCCGCCGCCCGGCGCGCCAGTGCGCGCAGCCGCCTGGAAACCCTGGAAAAGCTCGCCAAATCGATGGAAGGCGTGAGCGATGGCGCCAAAGCCATCTTGTCCCACAAGGACCGCCCCAGCGAAATCCGCGGCTTGTTCGCCGACCAACTCCGCGCCTCGCCGGATGTACTGGAACGCATCGAAGAAGTTCTGGGCGACGCCTTGCAGTACGTGGTCTCCGACCGCACCGACTCCGCCCGCCAAGCCCTGGCACGACTTTCGGAAAACTCCGGAGGCGTGGCCGTGCTTTTGCCAGTGGACACCCTCGCGCATCGCGCCACCTCCCCCGCCGTGTCCGGCCCGGGCATCCGCGGTTGGGCCGACCAATTCGTGGAATGCGACGCGTCCTTCCGTCCGGCGGCCCAACTGCTCTTGGGCAATATCTGTCTGGTCGACGACGAGGAAACCGCCTTGCGGTTGGCCGCGCAATTTCGTGGACAAGATCTGTGGTTCGCCAGTCCGGGATTCCGTTCGCACGGTTCCGGCTTGGTGGCCGGCGGACGCAAGTCCGGCAAATCCATGGGACTTCTTTCGCGCCACCAGGCCCAGGAAGATTCTCGCGCGGAACTGGCGGAAGCGGAAACCGAGCTGGAATCCGCCCAGGCCGACCGCGAGGAATGGACCGCCCGCCGTGCCGAACTGCAAGACCGCTGGCGCGAAATCGACCGGCAACTGACCTCGGCAAGACGGGAATTGTCCGAGGTGGAAACATCGTTGGGCCGCTTGGAAGCCCAGGCCAGCGGCGCTTCCGACCGCCTGGAGACGTTGCGTCAGCGTTTGGAAATCCTCGAGCCCCAGTCCCGGCCCCTGCGCGATCGCGCCGACCAGGCCCGCATGCGGGTGGAAACCCTCGCGGAAGAAAAGACCGTCCGCGAAGGCGCCGCGCGCCGCGCCGAGGAAGCCCGCGCCGAAGCGGAAGCCGACCTCAAGGAATCCCAGGAAGCCATCCGCGAGGCCGAACGCACCGTCGCGCGCCTTTCCGGCGAAGTCAAGCGCCTGGAAACCTTGGCGGAAAACGCCGAGCGCCACCTGGATGAAACCGACGACCGTCGCCACCGCGCCCGCGTGGAATCGGAAACCCTGGATTCGCAGGAAGTGGAACGCCGGGGAATCCTGGAAGGACTGGAAGCCCAGGCCGACCGCGCCCGCGAAGAGTTGACCCAAGTGCAACGCGCCCGCGACCAGGCCCGCGAGATCTACGACGCGGCGATCATGGCCGTGGAAGAAAAACTGTCCGGAGTCAAGGGGCACACCAAGCGAATCGACGAACTTTCCCAAGCGATCCACCAGGCGGACCTCGCCCGCGCGGAAGGCGCCGGCGAAGACAACCGTCTGCGCCAGCGCGCCTTCGAGACGTGGGAAATCGACCTGGACGCCGAGGAAGACCCGCCCGAGCCCCCGGAAGGGTTCGATCGCGAGACCGCCCCCAAGGAGATCGAGGAGCTGCGCGGCAAGCTCAAGAACCTGGGGCCGCTCAATCCGCAGGCCTTGGAGGAATACGAGCAGGAAAAGGCGCGCTTGGACGAAGTCCAAAAGCAGTGCGACGACCTGGAGAAGGCCAAAAACAGCCTGGAACGCGCCATCAAGCGGCTGGACAAGATGGCCCGGGAACGCTTCGTGGACACCTTCGAGAAGGTGCGCGTGAACTTCCAGAGCGTCTTTTCCACCCTGTTTGGAGGTGGCGAAGGCAAGTTGGAGCTGGAGCAGGACGCGGATCCCTTGGAAGCGCGCATCGACATCCACGCCCGCCCCACCGGCAAGAAGATGCAGGCCATTTCGCTGCTGTCCGGCGGCGAGCGCGCCCTGACCGCCACGGCCCTGTTGTTCGCGCTCTACCTGATCCGACCTTCGCCCTACTGCATCATGGACGAAGTGGACGCTCCGCTGGACGACGCCAACATCGGGCGCTTCGTGGAACTTCTGCGCAAGTTCTCCCACCAGACCCAGTTCATCGTGGTCACGCACAACAAGCGCACCATGGCGGCTTCCGACATGCTCTACGGTGTGACCCAGGAGATCAAGGGAATCTCGCAATTGGCCTCCGTGCAGCTGGACGAAGCGGTCAAGCTCGCGGACTGATCCCCGGTGGCCCCATCGCTTCTGTGGGCGGTGGCGCTCGTGGCGAGCTCCGCCTCCGGCGGAGACTCCCTGGCGGATTCCGTTAAGGCCCGCGGCGCATCCCCGGCCTGGCTTCCGATGGTGGTGCAGCACAGGATGCTGTCAGATCTTGTCGATTCCACGGGAGCCTCTTCGCGGGGAAAGGTCGGCGCGGGACCCGCCGATTCTTCGCGGCTGGCCATCCAGGGCACCAAGACCATCCAGGTGGGAATCGGGGGCGACGGCGGCGTGGCCATGGAACAAACGCTGTTCCTGACCGCCAAGGGCACCTTGCGCCCCGGCGTGGAGCTGGACGCCCGCATCTCCGACGGGAACCTTCCCTTGTCCGCGCAAGGCTCCAGCGCATCCTTGCGGGAAGTGGACGAAATCTGGATCGATGTGTCGACGCTGCACTGGGGCACGCGTCTGGGCGACCAGGACTGGGACCTTTCGCCGGGACTCGCCGGAGGTTTCCAGAGGCGCTTGCGGGGCTGGAGCGTGCTGTGGAGGAACGACGACGACCGCATCCAAGGCGTGGTGGGCGGACCGGCGGCTCGCTGGGTGCGAAGCGCCATCGACGGCGTGGATGGCCAGCAGGAAGGCTACGCGCTGGTGCGCAACGCCACCGATGCGCGGGGTGCGGTGGTCCCCGGATCCGAGCGGGTCCGGCTCAACGGCGAGCTCTTGACCTCCGGCGGCGACGCGGACTACCAGGTGCGCTACCTGGAAGGAAGGTTGGACTTCACACCGCGCAGGCGCATCCACGCGGGAGACCGCATCGAGGTGGAGTTCCAAGCCGCCGACCTGGACTACGAGCGCACCTTCGCGGGAGCGAGGACCCAAGGAACCCGCGGGGCATTGCGATGGGAGGCTTGGGCCCTGCAGGAAGGCGACCAACCCGACCACGCCTTGTCCTACACCTCCGATTCCGCCACCGATCGGATCCTGCGGGAAGCGGGCGACGATTCGCTCCGTGCACGCGACCCGCAAGGCAACCTGATCCCCATGGCGCGCCAGGTGGGAGAAGCCGGACTGCGCGGGAACTGGGGCGATTCGACGCTCTGGATCCGTTCCGATTTCCGGGGCTCCACGCTCAACCGGAATTTGTCTTCGAACGCGGACCCGACGCGGGAAGGCCTTTTCCTGGCCATGTCCACCGGATCGCGGATGGGGCGTTTCCTGGACCACGGCGGTACCGGCCTGTGGACGGTCTGGGCCCGCGGCGACCACCTCCAGGAGGACTACCACGGCATCTCCTCGCCGGACACGCTGGGTGCGGGATCGTCGGACTGGATCCAGGGCGAACCAGGCCTCGCCACGAGCCAGGAGCGGACCACCGGCACCGGAGCGCTTTCCTGGCAGGTGCTGCGCGGAGTCGGGACCTGGGGCGAAGCCGGTGGGCAAGCGCGTTCGGACGCGTTCCTGTCCCGAGGACTGGCACGGACGGGAGTCGACCTGGACGCCGATCGACAATTTTTGGCAGAGGCCGCCTGGAGCCGCCGCGACCAGGGAGGGCTGCCCTGGGAAGCCACCCGCACGCGGGGACGGGCTTCGTGGCCGCTGGGCGACTGGGTGCCGCGATTGGAGGCGAAAAGCGAGTTGGCCACCCCCAAGGACACCGGGATGGGATCGCGCTGGGTGAAGCTTTCCGGAGAAGGGGGAACCCGATGGAACCCAGCGAGCGACTGGACTCTGGACCTTTCCACGCGCCTGGGAACGGAAGCCGTGGGAGATCGGCGGCGCACCGACGGACAGTTCGACACGGCCCGATGGAACGGTGCGGCGGGATCCGCCAAATGGACGCCGTCCCTGGGATCCCTGGATCTGGATGCCGACTGGGAAAACCGCGTCCGCCGCTCCGCGGAACGATTCGCTTGGACGGAATCCGACAACTGGCTGGGCGAAGCCACCGCGGCCGCCTGGCCCATCGACGGCCTGCGCGGCACCGGCCACTGGCGACTTTCCAGCACGGCGTTCCAGCCGGAGGTGCCGGCCTACGACACGGTGCCCAAGGGCACGGGAACCTACGTGTGGGACAGCCTCCTGCGCGCCGTGGTTCCCTCCGACGAAGGCAACCTGCGCTACGCGGGCACCAAGCTGGACACCAGCGTGCCGGCGGTACGCGCCAATCGCAAGTCGTTGTCCGGCGACATGGAAATCGTCCCGATCAAAATCCGTCCTGGATTGACCGGACTGATCGCGGACCTCGGAGGGCGCGTCCACGGCCAGTGGGACCAGACCGACAGCGTGGCGGGATTGTTCCCGGACTTCGACGACGCCTCGCTGGAACAGTGCCCGCAGGCCTCCTCGGAGATCGGTGCGGACCTCTGGTGGACCCATTCCCCACACCGGCTGGATCTGGGGTGGAATCGAAGGTTCGCGGTGGGAGCCTACACCGCAGGCAGCGTGGAGCGTGATCTCGTGGAAAAATTCGGCTGGAACACCTCCTTGAAATCCGGCCATCGTTTGCTGCTTTCCGGTGAGCACGGGAACCTGATCCAACGCGAACCCTCGTACCGTCGAGAGGAGATTCGCTGGCGCCTGGATCCTTCCGTGGGAATCCGGGTCGCGAAAGGATGGGAAGTCCGCCCGGGTTGGCTTGGCCAGTGGGGCGACGGATTGCAGGACAAGGAGGCGTTCAAGACGTTCTTGAATTCTCCCTATGTGGTGGCGACCGCGAACCTTCCCAAGGGAATCAAGCTGCGGACGGAAGGGCGACGTGCGGATGCGACCGTGGACGGACCATCGGGCACCCGACTGACCGACGGGTATCCCCCAGGCCGGACCTGGCGCGCCCAGGCGGGGCTGGATTGGGCCTGGAAGGACAAGGTCCAGGCGAATCTGGACTGGACCTTGCGCGACGAACCGGACCGCCCCATGTTCCAGAAATTGTCAGCCCAGGCGCGGGCCAACTTCTGATCCCTAGAAGCGCAGGAAGATCCCGCCGTCCACCGTGGGACCCACCTCGTATTCCGAAGGATCCAGCTGATAGAACCCGCCCATCCCCACCAGGAGGTGCACGGAGAAACGGCTCAGTTCGAATTCCAGTCCTCCTCCGCCCCCCCCGAGGACCTGCTGCGTGGACGTGTGGCTTTCGATCCGGTAGGGCACCTGTTGGTAGTACCCGTAGAGCGTGCTGGGGTCCCTCTTGTATTCGGACCGGCTGGAGCGGAGGCTCCGGTCCTCGAAGTCGGCGTAGCCTCCCACTCCCACGAACGTGAGTCCGCGGAGGTGGCTGGGCCCCTTGATGGCTCCGTTGGCGGTGAACAGGTGGATGCGCACGACCTCGTGGAGGTACTGGACGCCCAGTTGGATCTCGCCTTGGGCAACGTCTCCGGTGTCTCCGCCGTAGTAGTACCCGTCGGCGGAGCGGTGGCTTCCCCACGAGTCGCCGTCGTCCGGATAGTTCTTCTTGGACAGGTAGGCGTAACCGTGGAGTTCGAACCCGTTCTTCTCGTCCAGCCAATGCCGCACCGCCAAGCCACCTCCGGTGGATCTGCCCCCGGAAAACCCGAACTGCCAGCGGCCGTAGTTCTCGAAGGACGATTTGGTCGGGGAAGAAACCGCGGGGAGGGAAACCACGACGGGCTTGGCCGCGGGCAGGGTGTCAGGTCGCAGAAGGGTATCCGGGGCGGAAGCGATCAGGGTGGCGAACAGGGAGAGAAGCATTGGTACTTTGACCTTTCGGAGGAGGAATCAGCCGGAAGGGAAAGGTAGAAGACTTGGCCTCCGCCGGTGCATCCCTCGTCAGAAGACCTATTTTTCCCGGTCCTCATGATCATCATCAACGAACTATCGATGCAGTTCGGCGATCGGGTCCTCTACTCGAACGTCAACCTCAAGCTCAAGGGCGGCAACCGCTACGGTCTGATCGGCGGCAACGGCTCCGGCAAGACCACCCTCATCAAGATCCTCCAGGGCGAGGAAACCCAGACCGATGGCGACATCGAGTTCGAGCCCAACCGCACCCGCGGGTACCTGCGCCAGGACCACAACGCCTTCGACGGCTTCACGATCATGGAGACCGTCCTCCAAGGCCACCCGCGCTTCTGGGAAGTGATGAAGCAGCGCGAAGCGCTGTACGCCAAGGCGGAGATGACCGAAGAAGAAGGCCACCTCGTCGCCGATCTCGAGATGGAATTCGCCGATCTGGACGGCTACATGGCCGAAGCCCGCGCCGGCGAGCTTCTGGAAGGCCTTGGAATCACCACCGACCAGCACAACGACCCTCTGACAAATCTTGTCGGCGGATGGAAATTGCGCGTGCTGTTGGCGCAGGTCCTCTTCGCCCGGCCGGACGTGTTGATGCTGGACGAACCCACCAACCACCTGGACATCCACACGATCTCCTGGTTGGAGAAGATCCTCAAGCAATACGAAGGCCTCGTGGTGGTGATCTCCCACGACCGCCACTTCCTGGACAACGTGTGCACGCACATCCTGGACGTGGACTACAAGGAGATCAACCAATTCACGGGCAACTACTCGCAGTGGGAAACCGCCGTGCGCCAGGCGCGCGAACGCGCCCAGGCCCACAACGACCGGATGCAGAAGAAGAAGGAAGAGCTCCAGGACTTCGTGGCGCGCTTTTCCGCCAACGCATCCAAGGCCTCCCAGGCCAGTTCGCGCCAGAAGCAGCTGGAAAAGATCAAGGAAGACATGGTCGAGCTGCGTCCCAGCTCCCGCGTGGCGCCTCGTCCGGTGCTCAAGATCGAGAAGCCCTGCGGCCGCCAAGTGGTGGGCCTCAAGGATCTCAAGATGGGCTTCGAAGCCGACAAGGTTCTGTACTCCAATCTGAACATCGACCTCGTCAACGGCGAGAAGGTCGCGATCATCGGCGTCAACGGCGTGGGCAAAACCACCCTGCTGAAATTGCTCATGGACCAGATCCAGCCTCTGTCCGGCACCATCACGTGGGGACAATCGGCGATCAAGTCGTACTTCCCGCAGGATCCGTTCGAGTTGCTCGATCCCGAGATGACCGCGTTCGACTGGCTCTACCAGTTCCGTCCCACCTGGGGCCAACAGGACATCCGCGCCTTGTTGGGCCGGATGCTGTTCTCCGGCGACGCCCAGATGAAGCTCACCAAGGTGCTTTCCGGTGGCGAGAAGGCGCGATTGCTGTTTGCCATGCTGATGGCCCAGCAGCCGAACACCATCATCCTGGACGAGCCCACCAACCACCTGGATCTGGAAGCGATCGCGGCCCTCAACGAAGAATTGAAGGACTACGAAGGGTCCTTGATCTTCGTGTCGCACGACCGCACGTTCGTGAGTTCGCTCGCCACCCGCGTGATCGAGATCATCGACGGCCAGGTGATCGACTACCGCGGCCCGTACGAGGATTACGTGGGCGGCACCCGCGACGAAATGATCAGCCGCCTGAAGGGCAAGAAAAAATAAACGCCGCCGCGGAACGTTTCCGTTCCGTGGCCGTGTCGCACCATTCGGCGATCGCGATGGGCGTTTCGGCGGTTGTTCGGCGGTTGTAGAGACGCCCCGGCGGGGCGTCTCTACAATAACCGACAACCGACAACCGGTACGCCAATCGGTCCACCACGAAACGCCCATCGCCGCATACGGCCCACACGACGCGATGACGCCATCCGACCGCGCATCAATTTCCGTCATCCATCGATTTTCCGCAACGAAAAACCCCACCTCGGTCGAGGTGGGGTTTCCTGTTTCGCGCAACGCCCGAGGGCGTCGAGGATCAAAGGCCGACGGCGGCCTTGAGTTCCTTGACCTTGTCGGTCTTTTCCCAGGTGAATTCCTTGCCGGCGCGACCGAAGTGACCGCCCGCCGCGGTGGCGCGGTAGCGAGGCTTCTTCAGGTCCAGCATCTTCACGATGCCGGCTGGCTTGAGGTCGAACACCTTGGCCACGGCCTTCTCCAACTTGGCTTGATCCACCTTGCCGGTTCCGAAGGTGTCCACCAGGATGGAGACGGGTTCGGGGTAGCCGATGGCGTAGGCCAACTGGACTTCGCAGCGAGTGGCGAGCTTGGCGGCCACGATGTTCTTGGCCACGTAGCGTGCCGCGTAGGCAGCGGAACGGTCCACCTTGGACGGGTCCTTGCCCGAGAACGCGCCGCCGCCGTGACGACCCATGCCGCCGTAGGTGTCCACGATGATCTTGCGTCCGGTCAGGCCGCAGTCGCCGTGGGGTCCGCCCACCACGAACTTGCCCGTGGGGTTGATGTGGTACTTGGTCTTCTTGTCCAGCAGATTGGCCGGAATCACCTGCTTGATGACCTTTTCGATCATGTCGCGCTTGATGGTGGCCAGAGTCACCTTTTCGTCGTGCTGGGTGGAGATCACCACCGCTTCCACACGAGCGATCTTGCCGTCCACGTATTCCACCGTGACCTGGCTCTTGGCGTCCGGACGGAGGTACTTCACGACGTTGTTCTGGCGGATTTCCGTGAGCTTGTTGATCA
Organism: Fibrobacterota bacterium; assembly: GCA_016699655.1. Lineage (GTDB taxonomy): Bacteria > Fibrobacterota > Fibrobacteria > UBA5070 > UBA5070 > UBA5070. Next base: position 3,716,092 of record CP064986.1, on the reverse strand, counting down.
GCGCATGCGCATAGGCGATGGGCGCGGGCATCAGCTCCGGGGTCTCGTTGCAAGCGAACCCGAACATCATACCTTGGTCGCCGGCACCCTGCTCGGCGGTGGCCTTGCCTTCGGCGGCCTTGGCATCCACACCCTGGGCGATGTCGGGGGACTGGCTGTGCACGCGGATGTCCACCTGGCAGGTGTCGGCGGCGAATCCGATGGTCGGATCGACATAACCGATGTCGCGCACCACGCCACGCACCAGCGCATCCACGTTGGCGCGGGTCAAGGGGGCCTTGGTGGTGATTTCACCGGCGACCACGACGAGGTCGGTGGTGGTCAAGGTCTCGCAAGCCACGCGGCTCTGTGGGTCGTGGGACAGGCAGAAATCGAGGACGGCATCGGAGATCTGGTCGGAAACCTTGTCCGGATGTCCCATCGAAACGGATTCGGAGGTGAAAAACTGGGAAGCCATGCCAGGCACTCCTTTGGATCGAACGTTCACACGATTCTCCACGGGCCCATCGCTTGGGACCGTGAAGTTTTCTGATGTATCAATATATAAAGAAACGTTGATGCGTTAGACTCGACTGGATCCCTTCCAGCGAGGATTCTTCGACGACATGTCCACGGAGTAGAAGTCCTGCTCCAGCTTTCCGATGTCTTGCCCGAAGTAGGACCGCAGATGGCGGGAAATCCATTTCTCGATCTTGAGGACGACCATCTTCTTGCGCAGACGACCTTGGGTGTCGCGATTGAGGATGGTGGGCAAGGTGTTCAGAGTCAGGATTTCGTCGATCACCCCGGCGGCCATGTTCTCGCGACCTTCCTCGCTGGAGTAGAAATGGCTCACGCAAAACAGGATGCGCCGCGGCTTGCCGAGTTTGAGCGCCTGACAACATTTGACAATCGTGGATCCGGTGCGGACCATGTCGTCGAACACGACGATGTCCTTGCCTTCCAGTTCCGCCAGGGAAACCGGCGAATCGGCAGCCACCTGGATTTCCACCTTGCGCTCTCCGGTGCGCTCCTTGGACATCTTGCACAACCCGAGTCCTGACAGGCCCATTTCCTTGTGCATCTGCTCCACGAATTCCAACGCACCCTTGTCCGGAGCGCAGAACACGAGGTTGGATCCATCCACGCCGGTGTCCACCATGTCCGAATTCTTGAGGTAGTGGGCGTAGAGCTCGATGGGTCGCAGATTCACGAAATCGCCGGCAAAAATCGTCCGGAACACGTCCTGCACGGAGTGCGAATGGTTGTGGATGGTCACCACGCCATCCACCCCGGCCGCTTTCAGCAGCTGCGCGTACATGAAGGAACTGAACGGCTGGCCGTCGAACTTCTTCAGGTCCTTCTCGTCGCGAGGCGAAGCGGTGCGCCCATGCTCCGTGCGGGGTCCGCGGTCCTGCGCGGAGTAGAACAAGTCCGGCTCCACCAGGATCACCTTGGCGGCACCGTTGTCCTTGGCGGCACGCGCGATCAGGAAGTTGCGCATCGCCAAGGATTGCCGGCTGTGGCTGTCGCTGTTGGCCGACACGATGACGACCGTGCAGCCCTGGAGCTTCTCGCCGATCCGGGTGAGATCCGTTTCGTCGGAAATGAAGCGCGGACAAAATTCGCCGTTGGCGAAGTTCTTCAGCGAGATGATGTCGGACAGATCGGCTTCCTGGCCGAAGGTGTGTCCGACGTCGATCGCGAAAGGGTCTTCCGCGACGTTTCCGACGATGATGACGTTTTCCATCGGCTCAAGCCTTCTGGATCAAGCTGGGTTCGTAGTCGGACGGAGCCTCGTATCCCAGCAGATTGCAAACCGTGGCGGCCAGATTGGCCAGTCCCGGCTTGGCCACCGCGTCGGTCAGTTTCCAGCCGGGATTGGCCTTGGAAACCAGGATGCAAGGGACCGGGTTGAGGGTATGGCTGGTCTTGGCCTTCGGAGTGCCATCGGGATTTTTCTTGACGGCGCCCTTCTTGTCCAGCTCGTACATCTCGTCGGCGTTGCCGTGGTCGGCGGTCACGATGGCCACGCCACCCTTTTCGAGGATGGCCGGGATCAAGCGACCCAACTGGAGGTCCAAAGCCTGCATGGAGGTGACGGCCGCTTCGAAGTTGCCCGTGTGGCCCACCATGTCTCCGTTGGGGTAGTTCACGCGCAAGTACTGGTACTTGCCGGATTCCAACGCGGCCAACAAGGCGTCGGTGACCTCGGCGGCCTTCATCCATGGCCGCTGCTCGAAGGGAACCACGTCGGAAGGCACTTCCACGTAGGTTTCCAGGCTGTCGGAGAACTTGCCGGAACGATTGCCGTTCCAGAAGTAGGTCACGTGGCCGTACTTCTGGGTTTCGGAGACGGCGAACTGGCTGACGCCGGAGCCTGCCAGGAATTCACCCAAGGTGCGGTCGATGGTGGGAGGTTGCACCAGAAAGCGCGCCGGGATCTTGAGATCGCCGTCATACTGCATCATGCCGGCGAAGGTGACCTTGGGCAGGGCGCTGCGCGTGAACTTGGTGAACTTTTCCTCGGTGAACGCCCGCGAGATTTCGATCGCGCGATCGCCGCGGAAGTTGAAGAACACCACCGCGTCGCCGTCGACGATCTTGCCGATGGGGGCGCCATCCTTGGCGATGACAAATCCTGGCAGATCCTGGTCGATCACCTTGGCTTCGGCGCGGAAGGTTTCGATCGCTTCCTTGGCCGAGGCGAAGGCACGGCCTTCGCCCTGGACGTGGATCTTCCAGCCGCGATCGACCATGCTCCAGTCGGCTTCGTAGCGGTCCATGGTGATGTTCATGCGTCCACCGCCGGAAGCGATGGCCACATCGAAAGCAGGTCCGCGCAAGCCGGCCAGGAACGCTTCGAAGGGCTCCACGTATTCCAACGCGGAGGTTTCGCCCACGTCGCGGCCATCCAGGAGAACATGCACACGCACCTTGGCGGCACCATCGGCCTTGGCGCGCTCGATCATCGCGCGCAGGTGGTCGATGTGGCTATGCACGTTGCCGTCGGAGAACAAGCCCAGGAAATGGAGAGTTCCGCCCTTCTTGGCGGTTTCCAAAACATCCTTCCAAGCCTGGCCCTGCCAGATGGCGCCGGTGGAAATGGAGTCTGCGACCAGCTTGGCACCCTGCGCGAACACCCGGCCAGCACCCAAAGCGTTGTGTCCGACTTCCGAATTTCCCATGTCGTCGTCGGAGGGAAGTCCTACCGCAAGGCCGTGGGCAGCGACTTTTGTCCATGGATATTGGGCCATCAGGCCGTCCAGCACGGGAGTGCGGGCGGTGCGGATCGCGTTGCCCTCTCCTTCGGAAAGACCGACTCCGTCCATGACGATGGTGACGACCGGGCCTTGGTTGGCGGCGAAGCGAGTGGACTTTTCCAATTTCATGCGATGGAATCCTTTGTGAGGAAAATTCAGGGGTTCTGTTTTTGGAAGATGTTTCGTTCCCAACCCAAGGTCAGTTCGAATCGAGGCTCCCAGGCACGCGTACTGTGCCGGGACCAGAGTTCGACCTTGGAGCGGAGAGTCCAGTAAGGCTTGATGTCACCATCGTCGGCGCTGAACGGCCAGGCTTGGAACCAAAAACCCGCGCGCTGGCGGTCCAGATCGTGCTCGTAGGAGAGAACATCGGAATAGCAGGGGCCCACCGCTCCGAGGATGGGCGCCTTGAAGATGTACCCCAAGCTGACATCCAGACCCATGATGTCGTCTCGCGATTCCACGATCAGGTCTTCGGCGGGGACGTACAGGGAGTCCCGGGTGTCGTCGATATTGATGCGGCTCCAGCGAGTTTCCACCCGGAACTGGAGACTTCCGAATTCCTTTTGCAGGGCCCCCAGAAACGTGAATTGGTCGGCCCAGACCGCGTCCAAGCCCCGGGAAAGGTTCCAGATCTCGTTTTCGGAGGCACCGGTTCCGTGAGCCATCGAAACCAATCCGTTGGGAAACGAAATCCGATGGTAAGCGAGGCTCGTCTGCAGGAATCCAGTAGGCTGGAGCACCACCCGAGCCCCAAGATCCAACTCCTGGATCAGTGCCTGGGAAACGAACTCCATCCCGATGAAGTTGTAGGAGAATGCGGGGTTCTCGGCTTCGTACAGCACCTCGCGCCAACCGAGATTCCCGGAGAATGAGGCGTTCCACGGGTTTGCCGTGGCCTTGGTCAAAAACCCGAGGTAGGCGCCTTGGACGGGAGGGGCGAGTGTCCCGGCCGAAACTCCGGCCATGGCCAAGGATGTGGACAGGAGGATGGAAAGGAACGTTCGACGGACCATTTGGGTCGGAAAGATAGCTCGGGTAGTACTTTCAGAGTCAGTATGCGCTTGCCGGACGAACTGGCGCCTCGCGCGCTGGCCTATTTCAGCCAAATTCTCGGACGCGATCTCGAGGACGTGACCGATCTGGCCAGCCTTTCCGCCCACGATCTTCTTCGTTTGGCCGATCTTTTGCCTGATGGCCTCCTCCCCGCCTTGGTCAGCTTGCTGAAGGGTGCGGGCGCTGGAGTCTTCGAGAAACTGCTCGGCGACCACGAAGAAGAAAATCGCGCACTCTCCGATCGTTTCTTCTCACGGTACCGCGAACTGGTCCTGGAATCCTTGGACGACCAGGCGTTCAATCCCTTGGAAGCCTGGCTTCCTCCCGAGGCCTGCCAGGATCTGGCGTTTCTTTCTTCCCGGCAAACCTTCTTCCTGCGCCAGGAAATGGTCCACATCAACGAATGGATCTCCCGCCACTTCGGCTTGGGTCCATATCTGCCAGCCGCCCAGTTGGAGGCATGGAACGACCTCTGGTCGTTTTTGACCAAACGATGAATTCACAGACAGAATCCACCACGGAAACGGAAACCCAGTCGGAGCTTTCGCCGCTTTTCAAGGTGGTGCTGCTGGACGACGACGAGCACACCTACGACTACGTGGTGGAAATGCTCTGCGCCACCTGCAACCTCTCGCGCGAGTCCGCCTTCAGGTGCGCGGTGGAAGTGGACCTGATGGGAAGGACCACGGTCTTCTACGGGACTTTGGACCAGTGCAAGAACCGGGCGGCCCGCATCCTGGCCTATGGCGCGGACCCTCGGCTACCGCGCTCGCGTGGCTCCATGAAAGCCGAAGTCCACGAGCGCTAGTCGAGCAGTTCATATCCCAGGGTGCGTCGGCGCGGCGTGAAGCCGGCATCGGTCAGGTATTTCTCCGCGGCGCGCATGGTCTTGAGACCCCGGCTGGCCAGCACGTTTTCTTCGATCACGATGCTGGAAATGTCGTCGGCACCCGCGTACAACCCCAGTTCCGCGAGCTCGCGTCCCAGCACCATGATGGAAACCTCGATGTGGGGGATGTTGTCGAGGAACAATCGCGCGGCGCCCACCATTCGAAGGTATTCCCACGATTTCACATGGCGGATGGGGAAATTCTTGGTCTGTGCCTGGAACACCCATGGGACGAACGACAGGAACCCTCCGGTGAGATCCTGTTGGTCGCGCAGATAGGTCAGGTGCTCCACCAGGTCGTCCACCGTTTCCGAACTTCCGAACACGATGTTGCAGCTTCCCGGCAGACCTGCACGATGGCAATGCCCCATCGTTTCGCACCACTCCTGCCACGAGAGCTTCTTTGGAGACAATATTTGTCTCATGCGGTCGGTCAGGATCTCCGCGCCCGCCCCCGGCACCGACCCCAAACCCGCATCTTTCAGGAGGGCAAGCAACGCGGGAACTTCCAAGCCTTCTTTCTGGGCCAGACGGAAGACCTCCACCGGCGACAGTGCACGCACGTGCATTCCATGCCCTGCGATCATCCGGAAAGCGTCCGTGTAATAGGAAAGCGGCAGATGCGGATTCACGCCACCTTGGAAGAAGATGGCGTCGCAACCCAGCTCCTTGGCTTCCAAGGTCTTGGCTTCGACCTGCTCCAGGGAAAGAGTGTAGCCTCGGTGCGATTCGATCTCGTCCTTGAACGAACAGAACGAACAATCGATGTCGCAGAAATTGGTGTAGTTGATCACGCGAAACGCCGTCCAGGTGGCCACCTGGGCGCCATGGCGACGCACTCTCTCCTTGTGGCCGGCTGCGACGATGGAGGTCCAATCCGTGCTGGCCAACAGGTCTCGCAACTGGTCGGCCGAAAGCCTTTGGCCGTTGTCGGCTTGTTTCAGAATCGGTGCGATGTCGATTTGTGGTTCCATGGCGCTTGCCCGGAAAGATCCAAATCCCAGAGATGTTCGGGTATGCTAATTTCGTTTTAGGATGTCCGAGCCTACGACCGTACCAGACCTTGTTTGGCGCACCTTCTTGGCTGCCCCCGATCGAATACGCCTCCAGTGGCGTGAACCTTCCATCCGTCGCCTGACGGCCCGCGAAGTGGCCCGGACCGTGTCCGCCTGGTCTGGTGGGCTGTCCTCCATCGGCGTGCAGCCGGGCGACCGGATCGGGATCCTCGCGCCGTCCAGTGCACGATGGTTGATGTTCGATCTCGCCGCTCTCTGTGCCCGCGCGGTCACGGTGCCTCTGTTCGCCAACGTTTCCAGGGAAAATCTGGTTTGGCAAATCCAGGACTCCGGCATGGGCTGGATCCTGGTGGATGCCTCGCAGGTGGAGTTCGTCCGTTCGTTGGGCACGCCCTCGGTGCGGATCCTGGTCTTGCAGGAGCTGGATCACCAATTCGCCAACTCGAAAAACGGTTCAGACACGGCGATGGACCTGACCTCGATCCGACCGGATGACCACGCGACCCTGATCTACACGTCGGGAAGCACGGGACGCCCCAAGGGCGTGTTGTTGGATCATCAGGCCCTCTTTTTCCAGGTTCGAGGCGCCCAGTCCCGCTACCCCACCGACCCCGTGGAGGATTCTGCGGTCAGTTGCCTGCCGCTTGCGCACGTTTTCGAGCGGATCGTGGGGTATTTCCATCTGGCCAACGGCTACGCACTGGCGGTCGCCACGGATGTCCAGGCCGTCGGGGAAGACCTCAAGGTGTTCCAGCCGACGTTTCTCACCGTCGTCCCGAGACTCTTGGAAAAAATGCTGCTGCGGGTGCGGTCCCAGGTGGAATCCGCCTCGGGAATCCGGCGGCGGATGGGACGACTCGCCTTGTCCCAAGCCGCCTCGCCCCGCCATGGCCTGTCCCCCTTGCTGGACCCCCTCCTGGATCGCATCGCGTGGAGCAAGGTGCGATCGGCTCTCGGAGGTCGGCTTCGCGTGGTCGTCAGCGGAGGCGCCGCCCTGCCGGTTTCGCTGGAGTCCTCGTTCAACCGCATGGGCATCCCCGTCTACAACGGCTACGGCATGACGGAAAACGGCCCCGTCATCTCGGCGAACACCCCCGACCACCACAAACCCGGATCGGTCGGTCGTCCGTTTCCGGAAGTGGACGTGAAGATCGCCCCGGACGATGAAATCCTGGTGAAGTCGAAATCGATCCTCCGTGAATACTGGAAACAACCAGAAGCGACGGACAAAATCCGCACACCCGATGGCTGGCTCATGACCGGAGACCTCGGACGCGTCGATCCGGACGGATTCCTCTTCATCACCGGTCGCAAGAAGGACCTCTGCAAGACGGCAGGCGGGAAATACGTGGCCCCCTCGCCATTGGAGGAATCCCTGACGAGCAACCCGCTGATCGAGCACGCGGTGATCTGCGCGGATGGCCGCAAGTTCGTATCCGCCGTCCTTTCGCTGGACCCGACCTCCTTGCGCACCTGGAGCCTGGCACGGGGACTGGCGTTCCCGCTCGATCTGGCCGATCCTCCGGAAGGACTGCTGCAGGAGATCGACTCGTGGGTGGCCCAGATCAACTCGCATCTGGACGAATGGGAGAAGATCCGCAAATGGATCCTGGCCCGCGCACCGCTGTCCATCGAGGGCAACGAGCTCACCCCCACCCTCAAGGTGAGGCGCCAGGCCGTGCTGGACAAATATCGTCTGGAGCTGGATGCGTTGTACGTGGAGGGCGGGGGGAGGTAGCATCAACACCCTCGAAACACTTTGATTCGAGAGACGGTCGCCAGTGCTCGAAAGGCTTGTTAAAGCCTTAGGGAAATACGCCTTGGACCTGGGCGCCCTGCAACTTTATGTTGCGAAGGAACAATCCTTGATTTGTCATTGTCGGTCCCACGCACAACGCACAGGTCACGCCATTTTGAGTACCCGTATTTAAATAGGTCGTCCTCGGAGAGAAACGCAGAGATGTAGCCTGGGACAGTGCGATCTCGAGAGTCGGAAACCCAGCCGGGGGAGTCCACCAAGTTGGCGGGCTAAAGGTGCTGATGTCCCATGAGATCGTCCGCCAATCAGGTCCCGTTGCAGAAGGACTTATCTTCCCTGGAATGCATTTCTCATAGACATTTCCCGAGTTTGTAACCTCCGCCGAATACGCCCCTGACTCCAAACTGACACAGAGCCCATCCGTAACATCACGTATAATCCTGTAATCGAATGAAAGTGTCTTCGCCTTAGAAATGTCCACCTTCTTTCGCAATCGACTCAGGCTGTGAACCAGGCCAACATTTGCTGTGTATCCTTGTATTCCGTCCGAGGCGATGAGCGACCACCCTGCGAAGATGTACCCGTCTTGGCCCGCGATTAGCATCGTGTCAGGCCAAATTTTTGAGGACTTGTTGCAGTAGGCAAAGATTCCGTACTTCGCCCGTAAAGTTGCAGTATCTAGCGCGGATTCCGGATAATAGGAAAGCAGGAAATCCTTCACCGAGTAGGTCGCGCTGGCCACACCGCTCGCTGCGATGCCTTGCTTGGTCGCGATGGCGTTGATCGTCAGGCCCGAACGCAAGTACAATGGCCCGGAATAGGTTGGCGAGGCAAGGGTCGGAGCGGATCCATCCACGGTGTAGTGGATGGCCGCCCCTGGTGTCTTGGAGGTGATCTCCAGGGAAAACGCGGCATCCTTCGCCCCTGCGGGCACACTGAACGATGGGACTTCTACAGACCCAATCGCGTAGGTCGCCTTCGATTCGGGACTCGTGACCCAACCAGGTTTCGCGGCGATGGCGCGAATGGTCTGGGAAGCGGTCACGGAAATCGGCCCGGAAAAAAGCTGCGAGGTGGTGGATGGCGCGGTACCATCCGTGGTGTAGTAGATGTTCGCTCCTGCCGTCGTTGAGCTCAAAGTGACATCCTGCGCGTTCGGATACTCGCCCTCGACGGGCCCGAACACGGGAGCGGCGACGGTTTGCGCGATGGTGAAGGTGGCACTGCCCTCTGCGCTCGGCGACATGCCGGTTTTTGTCGCGATCGCGCGGATCGTCTGGCTGGTCCCGACTGCGATCGCACCCGTGTACAATTTCGAGGATTCCGTCGGCGTGGAGCTATCCGTGGTGTAGTGGATACTTGCACCTGAAGTGGCGCAACTCAAGGTCACGCTCTGCGCGGTGGTATACGTCCTGCCCAACGGACTGAAGGTCGGTGTCGCGACTGTTCCTGGCGCGACAGTGATTGTGTATCTCGCTTCGGAAATTGTACTGGATACCATGCCGGTTTTTGTCGCGATGGCTCGAATCGTCCTGCTGGCTGGAACCGCGATCGCACCCGTGTACTGGGTGGACGAGCTTGAAGGAGCAGATCCATCCACGGTGTAGTAGATCGTCGCCCCGCTCGTCGATGTGCTCAAAACCACGCTTTGCGCACTGCCGAAGGTTCCACCAGCGGGATCGAACGCCGGAGCTGCAACCGAGCCAGTCGATCCGGTGATCGTGTACGAGGCCGAGGTTGCCGCGCTGTTCTTCCAGCCGGTTTTTGTCGCGATCGCCCTGATCGTCTGGCTGGACTGGACGAGAATGGGGCCGTTGTACGTGGGGGAGGAAATCGTCGGAGCCGATCCATTCGTGGTGTAGTGGATCTCCGCTCCGATGGTCGATGACTTCAAGGTCACGTTCTGGGCATTCGGGTAGGTTCCCCCGGACGGCGCGAACGAGGCTGGGAGCACCGTCCCCTGATCGAATCTCCAACAAGCAGCCGCGCTGAAGTGGCCGCGAATATTCCTGGTGGCCACGCAGAACGTACAGGAATCCAGGATATCGAAAAGTCCGGAACCAGAGGACGCCGTCTTCGAAACTCGAGGATCCGATCCATCGGTGGTATAGAACATCTCCATCGGCAGATAAACCTGCGCGCCCGCCTTCAGGCTGTCCACGGTAACCATGGTGCTTGGATCGACTGGACCTTCGATTGTCGAGATCTCGACCGCTTGGGTTCCACCATCTCCTGCGACGCCACTTCCACTCCCCTCCCATCGAAGGAGAGATGTTCCCTGGATGCTGTCGAAACCTCGAACCTCCACCTCGAAGGAGGCGCCGGACGACACCGTGCCAAGGGTCATCCGCTCGCCGGAACGACGTGCCGCCACCACCACTTGATCGGACTTGCCAGGTTGCGACAGCCGTACTGAAATCCAGGAAGAATTCAGGTTGCTCCCCGCCATTCGCGGAAGCAAAACCACCGTCCCCGCACCCTTTTCCTGGGTCGTCGGAGCCTGGCATCCCAGCAACGAGAATGCGAAAGCAAGGGACCAGAGCAAACGCATCATCGACATCATGGCTGCACCATCTGGATGGTTTGGGGTTGAGGGCTGGCTGCGGTGGTGCTGGTGGAGGATCGAACCAGCAGGACCACCGCGGTTCCGATCCCGACCAATCCCAGTCCTCCTCCCACCCAATAGAGGGTCCGATTGGATCTGGTCTCAGGCTTCTGTTCGGGCGCGCCAGGTGCTTGCGGAAGCGGCACCGGCGGAACAGCTAGTCGGGGCTTTTCCTGCGGCGCCGGACTTTGAAAATGCACTCGATGCAGGAGAGGGACTCCCTCCTCGGCGATCAGCGTGAGGGTTGCCCGGTCCATTTTCGGAGGTACCACCTCGATGCGGTGTTCGGCCACGGAAACGAGTCCGGTGTAGGGCGTCTCACCCACACGGGCTCCGTCCAGATAGACATCGGCGATGAGGTCGTCGCCGGTTCGGTCGTCCGTCGCTTCCAATCGAAGCGAAGTGGTGATCGGCTCGAGCGTCCAGTCGATCCCCTGTCCGTTCTCGACCAGGTTGATCTTTTCCCGCCTTTGACGGAATCCGTCTTTCCCCATCAAGACCAGGTGTTCCCCGGGAGCGATGGCTTTCCCGCATGGGGTCGTGCACAACAGGTTGCCATCGAGCGTGACGGCGGCACCTGCCGGTTCGCTCAAGAATCGTGGCACCACCTTCTGCACCGAGGCGGCGAACCCATCCCCAGCCCTCGACTCCTCTCCCGGTCCGGGCACGCGGGACTTCGACAGGGACTTCACCACCTGACCGACCATCACGGGCAATCCCTTCTGGAGATCCGCTTCGCTCTCGAAGGTGGAGGTCTCCTCGCTCAGCAGGTTCTCGCTTTTGGCGCTGGCAAGTTTCAAGGTCGCCGTCCAGGATCCCTTCCGAAACAGCATTCGTGTTTCCAGCAGGTAGTCCAAGCCCACCTGGCGGGTGAATTTCGCCAGGCAATCGGCACCGGAACATTCGCCGGAATTCGTCTGGATCATCTTCTCCAGCTTGGAACCCTCCACCACGTCCACGGAATCACGCACGACCTTCACCACGTTGCCGCGCACCATGGAAGTCAGCACCGGCTTGAGCTCCGGATCGTAGTCCTTGCCCGCCAGGCTTGCCTCCAGAACACCCATGGTGGGACGCTCCTGGGCGATCGCGACGCCAGACGCCCCCATCATGCCGATTATGACTGAAACGAAACGGATCATGGATGCGCCCTCGCGATGCGTTTGGCGATGACTTCCACCTGGGCCCATCGCCGAGGGGTTAGATCGCCGAATAACTCAACCCTCCCGTTGGCCTCGACGAAAAGCACTTTGGGAACACTCCGGATCCCGTAGGTCGCGGCCACCGTGCGCGCGGAATCGAACCAAACCGGCATCGAATCGTCGTAGGCCTCCAAAAAGCGCAGCAGATCCTCGCGTTGCACTCCGCCCACGGCGATCCCACCCACGCGCAAACCGCTGGCCCGGGCGCGACGGGCAAGTGCCAGCACACCGGGCCAGGAATCGATGCAGTGGCCGCATTCCGGCGAGAAATACACGTATAGAGAAGGCCGTCCTTTCCACTCGGACAATGCCGGATCGAACGGCCTCGCGGCGGAAACCTCTTCCATCCAGGACCACTCGGGCAACCGCGCGAAAGACAGATTTTGAATCAGGAAACAGAGAATGGCAGCGTGAAGATTCATGATGGCCATCAGTGGATCGGGAAGACCGCGCCCAACAGGGACCGCAGAGGGGATTCCAGCTTCGATGCGTCGAGCTTGGAGAACGCGTCCGAGCAAGCGCCATTCATGTCCCTGAGTCTCTGTCCCTTGCCCGCCACCTGGTCCAGGAAATCCGTTTCGCGAATTCGACCGCCGATTTCCTTCAAGACCAGCCGAGGGACAATCCGGCAGATCATGATCTCCCCGATGGCGGATTCCGTCTCCAGCCGTTGCGCGACCACCGTCAGCTCCCAATTGGCCTTGGCGTCGGATGCGGCAGCGATTCCCATTTGACGCAACCGGTCGGAGACTAGGGAAGAGAATTGCGGGATGCTGTCGATCCGAACCTGGATCCGTTGGGAAGCAAGCCATGAGATGCGCGCCGAATCCAGGCGCCGGAACGAACGTCTGTCTTCGCGAAACGGCGCGTAGGGATGCGATTCACCCATGGATTCCACGCTCAGTGGAGCACCGGACAATGACAAGAAACGGATTCCTTGCAGTTCGAGCCACGCTTGCTTCGCCCACGCAGCGCTCCACGATGTCGTGAAGGCTTCCAGATCCGGTGCCGCCAGGGCATTTCCGGTCAAACGGCGGAAGATCTTCGCCGAATCCTCGTATCGCAAGGTCATCGCATCCGTCGCCCCCCTGCGCGAGAGGGAAGCGGCCACGATCCATCCTGATTTGGTGCGCCGCGGCGGATCGCAATGGATCATTTGGGCGTTTTCGAAGTGAGTCTGTTTGCTCGTTTGCCACAAGGCGCTGGTCGAAAGGTTCGCGGATTTCCCGTCCCGTTCTTCCTTCACCAAGCTGGTGAACGTCGACTGGATGGAGAGATCGATCTGTTCGGCCACCTTGGTTCGGGCTCGGATTTCCGCCTCGTCGGCGCTTGACGAGGACTCCCCCAGCCCCGAGAAGAATTCGGAAGAGGGATAGTTCGAGCGAATTTCCGATTCCATGCGTTCACGTGGATCAACTTCCGGCGTTCCGCCGAAGGGCCAAGCCGCGGAGCACCCACCGAACACGAGAAGCCATCCCATCGCGATCACTTCGCCTTCTCCAAAATCCGATCGACGATGTTTTCCTCGCTCCCCTGCCAGACCGCCTCCAAGACAAGACCACCATCCGCGGATTTCCCCAGCAAGACGGAAGTCGGCAACTTACGCACCTCGTCCACGCCGAAGACACCGCAACGATGGCTGTATTCGGCTTCGAATCGATCGGCGATCGTGGGGAAATCGTAGCGGTTGGTCTTCAAGAATTTCCGGATCTCCGCGGGCTCCTCCTGCACTGCCACCAGGAAAACTTCCACGCCTCCCTTGCGCAACCGCCCATTGTGCATGGAGATCTGGGAGAGTTCGGCCAGACACGGGACGCAGGTCGTCTGGAAAAAAGAAAGGAACACGTGTTTGACTGACTTGTCTTCGAACCGATCCAGCGGGGAGATCAACTCCGTACCCGGACGGGAAAGATCTATTCCAATGCGATTGGGGAACTCCGCTCCGACCTTGTTTTTACCCACTTCATTCAACACCGCACCACCGGCGGCCGATGGTAGGATCCCCGCGAAAATGCATGCTCCCAAGAGCAGCGACTTCCATTCATTCATGGCTCGAAGACGCTCCCTGGATCGCCCTGTCGAGTTCATCCTGGACGGATGCTGCGTCTGCTTTGAGTTTGGCGTCCTGCGAAGCCAGCACTGCTGCGATGGATTCATCCTTTCCCAAAAACCCCAGAGAGTACGCACGGAAAGAACCGTCCGAATCCTTTCGGTGGTCGCGTTTCTGGATCTGGCATTTCACCCCGCTTACATCGAGTTTGGCGAAATCGCCGTCGCGCAAATTCGCGATCGAACCTTCGAGATCGCCTTCCCTCTTCGCCTGTTCACGCCACTTCACCACCTTGGACACCAGTCTGTCCTGGATTTCCCGACAGGCAAGCGAATCCGCGGTCGCGGAAGCATCGGGGAGATCGCGGGACTGGCCCATCCCGATCCCATGAATCCCTTTTTCTGTGGTCGGTGGCCGTGTGAACCAGCCAGGCTCCTCCACCCTCCATCCGTCCTTCGCATGAGCGAGCGAGGGAAGAATGAAACCGGAGATCATGACAAAAATCGGGAGATGTCTCATGCAGGGACCTCGCATCGCTCTGGAAGAGTTGAAATGGATCGATGCGCGAAGCTTCGGAGCCCCGCGACATGGACCGCGACGTTCGCGACCGGAATCAGTTGCTCACCCCACCCTTCAGGTCGCGCTCCAGCAGCTTGTCCAGCTCGTCGAAGGTTTCCTTGGATTGCGCCAAAGCCTGTTGCGCCTCGCGAGCGGCCTTGGTGGTGGCAACGGCACCGGCGGGATCGAGGAACTGGAGTGAATAGACTCTGAAGGCCCCGCCCGGAAGCTCCACCACCTCGCGTTTCTTGTTGATGCACCCGATCATGTTGATGTTCACCACCGACCGCGAGGCTGCACTGAGGGCCTCCTTGGTCTCGTTGGATTTGACCGCGCCTTCCTGTCCGATATATCGCTTGGTCAAGCCTTCCATCTTCTGGGCGAGCGCCTTGGAAATCTCGACGCAGGCACCGTGGTCGGCCTGCTCCTTGGCAAGGTCCAAGCTTCTCGATTCCTGCGAACCCACCCCGTACAATCCGCCTCCGCTGGGCTGGTTCAAGTACCAATCCGGAGTGGTGGATTTGCCTGCGTTGGAGGAACCGCAACCGATCAGCGCCAAAGCGGATCCGATGAGAACGATGGCTGGAAACTTTTTCATGTTTGTCCTTTTCGGGATGGATGGATGCGGGACTTTGGAAACCATTCGTTTCGCCAGGGTTTCGATGCGGAAACGAGGTCCCACGATCCCGTCCGAAGCGGGCAGCCAAGGTCGAGTCGACATGTGTACCTTCCGGTCGATTGCAGGTGAAAGCGCGACTCCCATGGACACGCCGACAGCCATTTTCTGTCGACGTTCGGTTCCACTGGATCCAAGACACCAGAACACTGGATCCGGAATTCAATCTATCGAACCTCCAGGAAACCGTCTGCCGTGGAAACTCGGCAAACGGCTTCACCCCTACGCCGCCGGCGCTTCCACCTCCACCACCACGCCCCCACCCGCGCGGTAACGGATCTCCGCCTTGCCTCCGATCGCCTGGGCACGCGACCGGATCCCGGCCAGCCCCATGCCTTTGGATCCGTGCATCGACTCCACCGGCATCCCGACCCCATCGTCCTCGACCGTGAGCATCACCTTCGCGGCGCAATGCCTCAGATGGACCCGGATGGTCTCCGCGCGCGAGTGCCGCAGCGCGTTGGTGAGCGCCTCCTGGGCGATGCGGTACAAATGGGTGGCGACGGTCCCGTCCAACGCCGTGGTGTCCCCTTGCGAATCGAACCGCACGCCGATGTCGGAATCCGTCTCCGCGGTCTCGCAAAGCTCCCGCAAGGCGTCCGCCAGTCCCTTGTCGCGCAGCAGGGGTGGATGCAGTCGTCGCGAAGCGTCGCGCAGTTCCTCGTGGAGTTCCGCGACACGGTCGTCGAGCGATTCCAGCACGTCGGAGGGGATCCGCTCCCTCGACGCGAAGAGCTTCATGCGAAGGGCGTACGCCTGCTGCCCCATCCCGTCGTGGAGATCGCGCGACAATTTCCGACTCATCTCCTCCGTGCGTTCCATCACCCGGGCGTGGAAATCGCGTTCCAATTCGAGCCGTTTCTTCTCGCGATTTCGGACCTCCTGCAGCAACACCAGTGTGGCCAGCGTATTTTCCAACAAGGCGGCGATCGTGAGTACGGCGGTCTTCGCCCCGGGGCCTCCCGCCGTGACCCCGAACTCCACCAGGGCGCCGTAAACCATCGCCAAGCCCAGCGGAGAGAAGGCCACCAGGATTTTGCGCGCCAACCGGTCGCCCCGCAGGCTGCGCTGGACCAGCACCGCGATCAGGCCCGCAGGCAGAAGGATCTGCAGACTCTCATAGGCGTTTCGCAACGCGGAGTGGGTGGCGAAGGCGCAAGCGAGAGCGAACGGGGAAACCAGAAACTGGATCCAAGCACCCGCGCGCAACAGCCTGTCCTGGAGTGGCAGGTGCCTGTTGAGGGCGAGAAGATCGCGCAGGAAGAGAATGAAGGCACCGACCGCCACATGGGCGAGGAAGACGGAAACGCCGGAATTGAGCCAGGGGAAATCGGGCCACAAACGTTCGAAACCCACCCCTCGCTTGGCCGCCAACCAAAGCTCCGCGCAAACGAAGTAGAACACGTACCATCCGAACGCTCTCTCACGGACCGCGATCCATACATAGAGGGCCACCAGGAGCACGGCGAACATGTAGCCCAGCAGCAGAGCGTTGGCGGAGGCCGTATTCGCGACGTCCTGCGGGAACCGCCGATCCGGGATTAGACAAATTCCGACATCGCACGGACCTCTCGGCTCCCAAACCCGCAACCACAGGGTTTCGCGCGCGCGGGTGAAGTCCAGGGGAATCGAAAGATTCGTGGTCCGCACGGGTCGATCTCCGAACCGGTGATCGTCTCCGAACTCGCCCAGATCCTCCTCTCCCAGCCAGACATGGATCCGCTTGGGCGTGCGGAGCTCGTTGACCAGCCACCATCTTCCCGCCCGCGGGAGGGAAACTTCGATTCGAAGCAAGGTGGGAGGCGCGGCCGAACCGAAGGACAGGCGTGCCCCGGGAGGAAGGGACAGCAGACAGGAGTCATCGATGGGCATCGTGCCGGAGGGTACGATGCCAGGGCACGAGCGGGATTGGAAACGCACGACCTCGGAGGAGATCCGCACGGTCTCAGAATCGGAAAGGGATAGAAACGCACCGGCGACCAATCGCAGCAAGAACGCCCAGAGCAATTGAACCTCCTCGGGGATTCCCCGTAGGTGATTCTACAAGTGTAATCGATCCAGCAATCTCCTACATGCTTGGAAATGGTCTAGTTTTTCGATCCATCCATG
Organism: Fibrobacterota bacterium; assembly: GCA_016699655.1. Classification (GTDB taxonomy): domain Bacteria; phylum Fibrobacterota; class Fibrobacteria; order UBA5070; family UBA5070; genus UBA5070. The sequence continues at coordinate 3,698,930 of CP064986.1, read as the reverse complement.
CCTCGCGGTTGGCGCGGCCGCATGGAGGCACCATAGCTTAAGGCACTCCCTTGTCCATCCCAAGAGCGTATCGATTCCTGATCGTCGACGACCATCCCGTCACGCGAGCAGGCACCAGATCCTTGCTGGAACGAAATTTCGTCGGATGCACCTGCGAGGATGCCTGCGATTTGGCCAGCCTCAGACAAGCCCTCGCCATGGCGCCATGGAGCCTGATCCTGCTCGACCACCAGCTGCCCGACGGTTCCGGCATGGATTTCCTCCGCGAGGCGTCCTTGACACATCCCGTCCTGATGCTGACGGTCTGTGACGATCGGCGGATGCGCTTGGAAGCGATGAAGGCCGGCGCCAGGGGCTTTTCCTCGAAATCCGACGATCCCGTCCGCATCCTGGCCGCGATCGAATCCATCCTGGCGGGAAAGCACTCCTTCGAGTCCGTTCCGAGGGAACCACCCTCGCTCGAAAAGCCCTTGTCGGAACGGGAACATGAGGTGCTCCGCGCCTTGTTGGACGGAAAACGTCTCGTGGAGATCGCCAAACTCCTGGACATCCAGCCGACGTCCGTCCAGAGCTACAAGAAGCGCCTCATGGAGAAGTTCAACGCCTCCACCATCCCCGAACTGGTGAAGGAAGCGTTGCGTCGCGGATTCCGCTGAAGATCATCCCATCCCCGGCAAGGCCGGGTCCGGCACGATCCCGCGGGGCCACACCCCGTAGCGCCCCTCCCCCGTCAAGGCGCGCACCGCCTGGCCCACAAGGTGAAACGACCCGCACGCCAAAACAGGAACACCAAGCTCCCGCGCCTGGCGACACGCCGATCCCCATCCTTCCGCGAACGTCCCATGGGCAATGGCATCGGGGAAGAGCGAGGCGATGCGCAAAGGACCTTCGCCGCGTGCCACCGGCAGCGGCACCAGATGGATCTGTGCAGCGGATTTCGACAAGCACTCCATCACGGACTTCCAGTCCTTGTCGGAGGCGGTGCCGTAAACCACCACTGGATGCGCATCCGAAGCCAATGCGGAAAGCGCCTGCGCCGCATCCGGATTGTGTCCCACATCGAGGATCACCACGGGAGTCCCATCGATCCTCTCCCAACGCCCGGGCCATCGCATGCCGTGGAGCGATTCGGCCAGCTCCACACTGGACATTTTCCGTCCCAGGAAGAGCTCGGCCGCCGCCCGGGCCAAGGCGAAATTCCCGAGCTGGTGCGGACCGGAGGGAAGTCCCGGAACAGGCTCGGAATCCACCTCGGGGCGGACGATTTCCACGTCGCGCTCACGCGACAGCCGGGCGAGGGCAGCGACCAGAGCAGGGCGCGCTTCCAACGTGACCAGGGGTTTTCCCACACGAGCGATCGCGATCTTCTCTGCCCAGATCTTTTCCACCGTGTCGCCCAGAATCGCGCAATGGTCCAGGCCCACCTGCGCCACCACGCAAACCTGCGCAGGCAAGGCCGTGGTGCTGTCCAATCTCCCGCCCAGGCCGGTTTCCAACACCACAGCATCCACGCCCCGGCGAGCGAACCACACCGCGCCCATCGCCGTCAGCATCTCGAAGTAGGTCGCGCCGGTGTCCACGGCGAAGGGATGCACCTGGTCCACGATTTCGACGAATTCCGTCTCGGAAATCGCCTCTTCGCCGATCACGAACCGCTCGCGCACGCACACCAGGTGCGGACTGGTGAACAGACCCGTGGTCAAACCCGCACGAGAAAGGAGGCGGTGGAGCATGCGGCAGGTCGAACCTTTGCCGTTGGTGCCCGCCACATGCACGCCACGGAGATCCACCTGGGGGTTTCCCAGGCGATCCAGCAATTCCCGTGTGGTCTCCAGCCCAGGCCTGACCCCTAAGCCGATCCGCCCTTCCAGGGCGGACAGAGCTCGGGAGTAGGCGCTCAGGGGACGGAATCCGTCAACAACGCGATGAAGCGGGAGATCCAGGACTTGAGGTCCTTGCGAGCCACCACGTCGTCCAGGAATCCATGCTTGAGCAGGAATTCCGCGCGCTGGAAGCCGTCGGGTAGGGCTTGGCGGATGGTTTCGCGGATCACGCGCTCGCCGGCGAATCCGATCAGGGCGCCGGGTTCGGCGATGATGGCGTCGCCCAACATGGCGAAACTCGCGGTCACGCCGCCGGTGGTGGGGTTGGTCAGAACCGAGATGTACGGAACGCCCGCCTCGCGCATGCGCCCGATGATGGAGGAGGTCTTGGCCATCTGCATCAGGGACAACGTGCCCTCGTGCATGCGGGCGCCGCCGGAAGCGGAGACCACGATGGCCGGGATCCGGCGCTCCAAGCCGCGCAGCAGGGCGCGGGCGATCTTTTCGCCTTCGGCCGACCCCATGGAGCCGCCCAGGAACCGGAAGTCCATGACGGCCAGCGAAACGGCCCGGCCGTCCATCGCACCGGTTCCGGAGAGGACCGCCGACTTTTCGCCGGTGGCCTTTTGCGCGGAAGCCACGCTGTCGCGGTATTTCTTCTTGGCGGAGAACTTCAGCGGATCGGCGGGAGCGATCGTGGCGTCCTCTTCCACGAACGTGCCTTCGTCCAGCAAAAGCGCCGCGTATTCGCGGGCGGCAAAGCGATGGTGGTGGCCGCAGGCCGGGCACACCGCGAGGGTCTGCTCCCAATCGCTCTTGTAGACGATCTCCTTGCAGTTCTCGCACTTGACCCAAAGATCACCCGGGGTGTCGCGCCGGACGGCGGATTCGATCCCCGACTTCTGGTGGTGGAACCATTCCATCAGAAACCCCCTCTGTCAAGTTCTGTCTGAAGTTGAATGCCCTGCGCGAGGTATTCGGCGGCTTGCGCCAACTGGCGCTCCACCGAGACCGGACCCGTGCCGCCTTCGATGTTGCGCCGATCCAGGCTCGCGGCGAAGCTGAGCTTGGCGCGCAAAGAAAGGCCGTCCGGAACCGCCTGCCAAGATGCATCCGGGAGCTGCAGCATCCCCTTGCCCGCGCGGGTCGCCTCGCCCACGAGCGTTCCCACCACGTGGTGGGCGTCGCGGAAGGGAATTCCGGCTTCCACCAGGAGGTCCGCCAGGTCCGTGGCCAGAAGCAGATCCGTGAGGCGCGCGAGCATGCGATCCGGATGCCAGGTGGCGTCCTGCAAGGCGCCGCGGAAGATGCCCAGAAGCACTTCCACCGTCTGGGCCGAATCGAACACCGGCTCCTTGTCTTCCTGGAGATCGCGGCTGTAGGTCAATGGCGCGCCCTTGGTGGCCACCATGAGGGAAGTGAGATTCCCCACCAGCCGACCCGACTTCCCGCGGGCGAGTTCGAATCCGTCTGGATTCTTCTTGTTGGGCATCATGGAACTGCCCGTGGTGTACTGGTCGGAAAATGTCACATAGCCGAATTCCGCGGCGGACCACGTCACGAAATCCTCCGCGTAGCGGCTGAGCGTGGTTCCCAGGATCGCGCAGGCACCGAGGTATTCCAGCACCCAGTCGCGATGGCTCACCGCGTCGATGGAGTTTTCCGTCACGCCGGAAAAGCCCAGTTCCAAGGCCACCTTGTGGCGATCCACCGGAAAGGCGGAGCCTGCCAAGGCGCCGGAACCCAACGGGTTTTTGCCGGCACGGTCGCGGGCCTCGCAGAAACGACGACGATCGCGCTCCAATGCGAAGAACAGGGACAACAGGTAGTGGCCCAAGGTGACCGGCTGCGCCTGCTGCATGTGGGTGTAGCCGGCCATGATCGTCGCGCGGTGCTCCACGGCGATGGACAGCACGGTTTCCTGCAAAGCAACCAAGCCAGCGTGGGCCTTGCGCGCCTGGTCGCGCACGTACAGCCGGAAAGCGGTGGCGACCTGGTCGTTTCGGGAACGGCCGGTGTGGAGCTTGCGGCCCGCCGACCCGATGCGGTCGGTCAGGATCCGTTCCACGGCCATGTGGACGTCTTCGTCGGAGGGCAGATACAGGTCGGCACCCGCCACGATGTCGGCGAGAATGCCTTCCAACCCTTCCACGATGGACAACACTTCCGCTTCCGACAAGACACCCAGCCGTCCCAACGACCGGGCGTGCGCCTGGGAGCCGCGCACATCGTAGGCCAACAGCTTCTGGTCGAAGTGCAGCGAGAAGGAAATGGCTCGCAGAGCCTCGCTCATGCCGGCGTCGAATCGTCCGGCCCAGAGTGCGGATTGCGTCGTCGTCATCGGATCTCCTTGATGCGCAGCTGCACGCTGCGACGTCCTCTAAACTCGTTCCATTCCACCTGGTAGGCAAGCCGGATCGTGGAGCCGATCTGGAGCTTGGCGGCCAGATGTCCCAAATTGAAAGCGATGCCGTCCACCTGGTGGCCGCCCTGCTTGACGGTGATCCGCAGGTGCTTTCCATCCCCCACCCGGCTCATCGCCACGATGCTGACGGAATCCGTCCAGAACACCGGAGCGGGATTGGCCGCGCCCCAGGGCTCCAGCCTCTCCAGCCACCCCAGCAGGGTGGCGTCCATCTCGTGGAGATCCGCCTGGCATTCGCCCGCCGGCCCCGCCACGTTGGCGGGATCGCTGCTTTGCTGAACCGATTCCACGAAGCGCTCGCGAAACTCGGCTGCGCAATCCCGACGCAGGGACAAGCCCGCCGCCTGCGCATGTCCGCCCCACTTTTCCAGCAGATCCGCACAGCGCGAGAGCGCGACGTGCAGATCGATGCCGGGTACCGATCGGCCGGAACCGCGCCATTCGTTGGGTTGTCCGGGATCGGGCGCAAGGACGAACGTGGGCCGGCTCCAACGCTCCGCTACGCGTTGGGAGACAATTCCCGACACCCCTTCGTGCCAGCTTTCGCCGGAAAGCACGAAAGCCGGCGGCGGCGTGCCGTCCGGCGCCAGCATGTGTTCCACCTGCTCGAAAGCTTCGGCCGTGATGCGCTGGTCCAGTTGCTGGCGTTTGTGGTTGAGGTCTTCCAGTTCTGTCATCCACTTGCCGGCTTCTTCCGGGGACGCCGCCAAAAGCAACCGCACCGCCACTTCGCCCTGCCGCAGACGCCCCGCGCTGTTGAGCCGGGGAGTGACCCGGAAGACCAGATCTTGTCCACGAGGAACCGAGTCGGGAGCGATCTGGGCGTTGCGCAGGAGCTCCGATATGCCGTGCAAGGGACGTTCGCGCAATTCCAGCAAGCCCAGCCGCACCAGCGCGGAATTTTCCATGGTCAGGGGAACCATGTCCGCAAGCGTTCCCAAGGCCACCAGCTGCAACAGCCGGAAGGGATCGGATTCGCGATCGGCACCTGTGGCTTCCAGCAGCGCGCGCCCGAGTTTCCAGGCCAGAGCCGCCCCGCAAAGTCCCTTGTTCTGGTACCCGCAGCCTTCCTGGTAGGGGTCCAGGACCACTTCGGCCTCGGTGGGGAAGCCTTCTCCGGCCAGATGGTGATCGGTGATGATCACACCCAGTCCGCGCTCGCGAGCACGTGCGACCTGTGGCCCGGCCGTGATGCCGGTATCCACCGACACCACCCACCGCGCACAGGGATCCGCGCCCTCGGGAAGGCCGACCACGTCGCCACCGGTCCGGCATCGCTCCAGCGACGCATCGGACAGGCCATAGCCTTCCCCATCGCGCCGGGGCAATGTCCAGCCGGCCCGCAGGCCTGCGCGACGCAAGCACATCCACAGGATCGCGGTGCCGGTCATGCCGTCCACGTCGTAGTCGCCATGGACCACCACGGTCTCGCCGCGTTCCTTCGCGCCCAGAAGCACCTGCACGGCCTTGGAAAAACCGAGGATTTCGTCGGAAGGCAGCAATTCCTTGCGGAGGTCCCCGGGATCCCATGACAATTTCCGACGGATGGTCTCGGGGTCTTCCACGCCACGGTGCGAAAGGAGGGCCGTCAGCGCCCTCGGGATCTGCGACTCATGCATGCAAGCCGAGCCAGGCGCCCGTCATGGCCATCTGAGGCCGGGCGTGTTGAGTGATATCCAGCAATGCTTGCTCCGTTCCTTTGCGTATTCGTTCCAGCAAATCCAAATCTGCAGGCTTGGTCGTCCCCACTTCGGAGGCCAGCTCGACCAGAGCCGTTTCCAGCAGAAGCTGCGATGCGCGGCGATCCTTCGCCTGCAGCTCCTCGCTGGCCAAAATCCATCCTATGGCCTTTTCCGCATCGCGGGTCCGGCACAGACCGATCCATTCCCGTGCGCGCTCCCTCACGGCTTCCAGGGCCGGCGAGGAAAAATCCAAAGCCTCCCTGGGTCTACCCATCGCACGCTTGGCCGCATCCAGGGCGAGCTTTTCCGAAACCTTCCGATGGCGCAGGAAAGCGACCACCTGCTCCTGCGAAGAAGGCGGCAGGGCCTGGAGGGTGGACCTCGAGCGGATGGTGGGAAGCACCCGATCCGGCGAAGGGGCACCGAGCAGGAAATGCACACCCGAGGGAGGCTCCTCCAGGATCTTCAACAACGCGTTGGAAGAACTCTGGTTGAGTTGTTCGGCGAAGGGAACCAGCACAACCCGCCGCTCCTTTTCCGACATGGCGAGCTTGCCCGCCAAGCCCCTGACACCTGCGACCATCATCGGGTAGGTGGGATCCGTCCCCTCGCCTCCGATGGGAATCTGCGCCGACGGAGGAGGGAGCGCCACGGACCAGGCATCGCGCAGGATGTGCTCGGGACCGTAGGCCTCGATCTTCTGGGCCATTTCTTCGGAGACCTGGGGCAAAAGCCAATACAGGCGGGCATGGCCGGTCTTGAAACGCTTGCAATCGGGACAGTCGCCGCAAGGCTCCAATCCGGACGGATTTTGGCAAAGAAGACCCTGGGCGACGTCCAACAACACCGGCAGACCTTCCCCGCGCGGGGCCAGCAAGAGCAACGCGCCCGGAAACCGTCCATTGGCCATGGCGGCGACCAATCCGTCGAAGGCGCCGGTCGGGATCAGACCTCGTGTGGTCATCGTGTCAGCCATTCCTGCGGATCCTCGGCCTTCAAGTTGTGGCGGTATTCGAAATACACGCGTGGAGGGTTGTCCGGCGCGAGGGTACCCACCTCGGCGCACGCCGACACGGCTTCCCCATCCTTGACGCGAGTCTTCGACAATTGGCCATAGACGGAAAAATAGCCCCCCGGATGCTCAAGGATCACGGTTGTACCTCTTCCGGGCAGTTGGGTGATCGCCGCCACCCGACCACCAGCCGCCGAAACCACCGATTGACCGGCTTTTCCGGCGATCTCGATGCCCAAATTCCTGGTCACCGTCCCCAGAATGGCGTTCTTTTCCAAACCGAATTTCGATAAAACCGCGCCTTGGACCGGCCAACACAAGCCCTTGCGCGCAGGCGGCGGCCCCGCCAATGCCTTGTCTTCCGGCGGCGGCGGCAACGGCTTGGGAGCTTCCTTGATGGGAGGCGGTGGAGGTTTGCCTTCCTTTTTGCGCTTGGCCGCCTCCTTTTTGCGGCGTTCCTCGGCCGCCCTGTGCTCTTCCGCCAGCCGACGCGCCTCTTCTTCCGCCTTGCGACGCTCATCCTTCAGTTTTTCGCGACGGCGCTCCAGATCCGTCAAAAGCTGGGTCAGCACCTTCTGGGCGGCCTCCAGGTTGGCCAACCTCGTGCGCTCACGTTCTTCCACTTCACGCAACTCGGCCAAGGAGCCGGCTTTGGAATCGCGTTCGGTTTCCAGCTGGGCGACATCCTTCTTCTTTTGTTCGGCGATCTCCTCCAGACCCGCCACACGCTTTTTGTGTGCGGTCAACTCGCGCGTCGCCACGGTTTGGCGAGCCTTGACCAGATCCATCAGATTGCGGTCGGCACGCGCCACCGCGCGAAAATCCGCCACCACCCGTGCCCAGCCGCCTTCGGAACTGGAAACCATCGCTGTGACGGGATCGGGACGCCCCTTCTCGTACATCTGGCGGATCCGGCCGGCCAACAGGGCCCGTCTCTCCCGCCATTGGGAGGTTGTGGACTTGACTTCCGATTCGGACTTGGACACCAAATCCTTGTAGAGATTTTCCGTGGAATCCAAACGCTGAAGGATTTTGGCACCGAGTTGGAGGTTGGCTTCCACCTGCTGCAGGCCTTCTTCCTCGTTTTTCGCCCGGTCGCCGAGCTCCTTGAGCTTGCGCCGCCCCTCTTCCAGTTCGGCGCGCATCTGGGTCAATTCCTGCTTCTGTTCCCGGATGCGCTCTTCCAGATCCGACAACCCGGAAGCCCCGACCGCGGTCGCCAAGCCAAGAAGGATCGCGGCGTACCGCATCCGACCGCCCTCTGACCACGGTAGGAAGATCACCGCAGAACGCGGCGGACGGTCCACCATCCACCCAATGCACCAGCCATGGAGGCGAATCCAATCGTCGCCAGTGCGGCTCGAATGGCCCACATCGGATTGAAAGCCACGGGAAGCGGAGACATTCCCCGAATGAACCAGAACCCGAGAGAGGGCAGCAGGGAGGCGAGAATCCCGCCCAACAATCCCTGGAGAAGCCCCTCGATGGCGAACGGCGCTTCGATCTGCCAGCGACTGGCTCCCAGGATGCGCATGTTGTCGATGAGGCGATCACGGCTCTTCAGCGAAAGCTGGATCGCGTTGCGAATCACCCCGAACACCACGCCAAACAGCACCAACGCCGCGAGCAATCCCGCGCGGGCACCCCAGGTTCGCATCCGTTCCAGCTGTTCAAGCTCGCCTTTGGGAGAATCGACCATTTCGACTCCCGGAATCCTCTCCAAGGTCTGCGCGGCCGCCGACACTTCCGCGGCGCTGCCATCCAATCGCAATCGGACAGAAATCGGCAACGGATTGCTGTCCAGGGCCGCGAGCATCTCGGGGCCGAACCGCTCGATGAACCGTTTTTTGGCGGACTCCTTGTCCACCAATCGCGCATCCGCCTGTGGAAAGCGCGCGCGCGCGAGGGAGAGAACGGATTCCGGCTTCACGGAATCGGCCAGGAACAACTCCACCCAACCCTGCCTGGCGCGCTCCTGGGCAGCCCAGTCGGTTCCGACCTGGAACGTGCACAGAAAAAGGAAAAGCAACGAACAGGCCAGGGCCGTGCTCCAGGTGGAGGCCAGCGCCGAACCACCCGCGCGACCGAATCCGCGCAAGGACTCCCTCGCCAACCAAAGGACCTGACCGATCCACCCCGAAGCCAGACTCAGCCCTCTTTCTTGGGCACGATGTTCTGGAACCTTCCCGTGCCCGGATAGTACAGATGGTAGGCGTGGGCGGTCCACATCTCATGCGGATGGCGCGCCCGCAAGGCGCACGGAATCCGGCCTTGAGTGTCGCCGAACAGGCGTGGCAGGACTTGACGGGAAAGGGCGAGATCCGTGTCTCCCGCCACTTGCGGAGACTCCAGCCAAGCGCGGATGGGCGCTTCTCCCAAGACCAAGGTCACGTGCAGATCGCAGAGGGATTCCTGGATCGCAGTGCCGATGGAACTCACCCACACCGCGCAATGGGCGTCCTGGGCCAGGTACCGCACCTCGCGAAGTCCGTGGCCGTCGGGCGAGAAATCGTCCAGGCCATCGATCACGGCCAGTCCCGGCAGATGCGAAATCGCCTCGTCGGAATGCCGGAAAGCCCGCATCTGCGTCAAAATTTGTCCGAGAGAATCCGATGGTCCGTGGGGAAACAGCATGGGCAGCCGCTTGAACTGCTGGCGAAACTGCGCCTGGGCCTGGATCGCCATGGTCATGTCGGCGATCCCCTCGATGTCCTCCAAGGCCTTCCCGGACAATCGTTCCACGCCGCGGGCATGGAAGGCCCCCGGCAGGAGGCGACTGGAAGCCCATAGAATCATCGCGTCCTGTGCACGAAGGATGTTTTCCATGCCCGAAAGCATCCAGTCCTGGACGGCCTTGTACGAATTGCCTTCGATCGCCCAGACATCGCCGGGACGGGCTCCGCCTGCCGTACGCCCGTTGAGCGGCTTGGTCGCCACCGGGGCGCGCCAAACGGCACGGCATCGGCGCAGATACGCCTCGCGAGAAAGGGTCTCCAGGTTTTCGATCTGGCCTTTGGCCTGCTTGCCCTCTTCGGATTCGATCTTGAGAGGACCGCCCTTTGGGATGATTCCGCCGCCATCGTTGAAGGCATCGTCGCCGTAGGGGTCATCAGCCGACCAATCGGAGATCAAGCCCTCCGTCCGCACCGCCATCACGGTGGTGGAGTGTCCCGCCGTCGTGGCCAGCGGTTTCCCCGCCACCAGATCCGTGAGCATGCGCTCCAAGGTGGCATCCGGCTGATCCGCCGGCGCATACAGCCACCTGCCCATGACCCATCCGGAAGTGGAAGGCTGGAGCACCCCGATCACGGAATCGTGGAGCTCCGGGCTGGAGTTGGGCACGATCTCGACATCGGCTTTCTCTTCCTGGGTCAATCGCTCTCGGAAATGCTCTTCCAAGCGTGCGAAAACCGTGCGGCAGTCTTCCAAGCTCCCGAACCGGCGCAATGGGGATGCCTGGAACCGGATGCGCACGGAAACGAGCGGCCCGGCGGTTTCCACGGAATATTCGTTGATCCCCACTCTAGCCATCAGATTCGCGGCGATGGTCGCCACCTGATCCTGGGTGCTGCGTCCTTTGCTTCTCCACAACACCACGGTGGAATCGAGAACCTCCAGCTGATCCAAAGCCACGGCGCGATTGCGTGCGCGATCGAACTGGTTGTTGCCGCCAGGTGGAGTTTGGCAAGATCTAGGGCGTGGGTTCCGGCAAACCTGGACGTTGTAGCTACCGGAATAGGCCTGCAAGGACATCAAGAGCAGGTCCGGGTCCGTGAAAAATCCCGTTCCACGGATCTCGCGGGACCGGGGATCCACCAAGACCCACTCGGAACAGCCATGCTCCACATGTCCCAATCTTTGGAAGAAACCCCTCAGGTCCGCTTCCACGATGGTCTGCTCCACTTGGACCTCCTACTCCGGTCGCCGCTGCGACGAAGGTGAGGCCAAATGTACCATCCGCAATCCCCTCGGTGCACCCGCGGAAATCAGTGGATTGACGTTTTTCGTCCGCCATAAGCGGGCAGAAGTCACTCGGGAGTCTTCTCCGCCGCAGGCTTTTTGCGGAATTTCTCCACAAGGTCCGGAACGAAGTCCATCAACTTCCCGAACTGCCAGGAATCGCGATCCAACGGAATGAGATCGGTGCGATCTGGCCGCAAGACGAGAAACGCGACGGGAGTGACCACCGCTCCAGCGCCAGTCCCGACCGATTCTTTCCCATTCTGGGATCCACCGCCGCCACCGAACCCCACCGTCACACGGCAGACAGGAACGATGATCGTACCGTCCGGTGCGGAAATGGGCTTGCCAACGACAGACTCGGCTTGGACGAGGCTGCGGACTTTGTCGAGGACGGTATCGAGGGTCTCTGCGACGCTCATGCTGACCTCCCTATCGGGGATTTCGCTCCCCCACCACGCCGATGGCATGCTTGGGAAACGGATGTTCTTAATGCAGCTGTAGGGAGTCGAACCCCAAACCTCCTGATCCGTAGTCAGGTGCTCTATCCAATTGAGCTACAGCTGCGTTGTGGTTTGCAAGAATACGCGAAATTGAAACCGCTGTCAAGGGTCAAGCCGTCTGGCGAATCACCAATTCTGGAGCGATCATCTCGCTTCGCAATTCCATGTCCGGCTGATCCATGGCCGCCAACAGAATTTCCCAGGCCTTGCCCGCCATCAGATGGAAGGGCTGACGGACGGTGGTCAGGGCAGGGTGCAGCAATTCGGCAATCGGTTGGTCATCAAAACCAACCAAAGCGATGTCGTCGGGCATGCGCAATCCGCGTTGCTGGGCTTGGGCGTGGATGCCCGCCGCCACGTTGTCGCCAGCCGAGCAGAAGATCGCGTCCATTTCCGGGTAACGCGACATCAGTTGGTCCAACGCTTCCCTGCCCTCCTGGGGCTCGTGGTAGGTGATTTCCACGATGGATTTGGTGGGCACGGCAAGCCCGAACGACTCCATGGCCTGGCGATAGGCCTGAAAGCGGTCCTTGGACACTCTGGAGGGATCCACACCCGGCAAGGGGGTGAGCCGACCGCAAACCAAGGCGATTTTCCGTCGCCCGCTTTCCACCAGATACTTGACGGCCGCCTGTACACCGGCGACGTTGTCCAAGTAGACGCTATGGGCCTTGTCGGAGAAATTCTCCAGCAAAACCAACGGCAGACGTCGAGCCTGGTACTCGCGGATGTAGGTGGAACTCGGAACCTGACTGGCCAAGATCAGACCATCCACCAAGCGACCTTGCAGGATCTGGTGCATGAACCGTTCCAACACTTCCGCCCGGTTGCGGGTGGAGTAGGTCATGAGGCTGTTGAAGTACCGGCCATCCTGGTAAGACCAGGCATCCAAGGCTTCCAGGATACGGGCATTGAACGCGGAGCCATGACGGGTGTACATGAGCCCGATCATGCCGGATTTGCCCGTGGCCAGCTTGGTGGCGGCGGCGTTGGGAGTGTAGTCCAACTCCTTGGCCAATTCCTGCACGCGTAAACACGTGCTCCGGCTCAGTTCGGGACTGTTCCGCAAGGCCATGGAGGCGGTGGATGTTGCCAATCCTGCCTTCAGGGCCAGTTCTTTCAGGGTCACCTTGGTTCGCACGGTATCAAATTAGTCAACACCTGAAGGGATTCGGTTCACACAGCAGGAGTTGCTGGTGCACATTCACCAACACATCCCCTCGCGACCGGCACTCCTCTTGCGCAAATCGGAGTCATGAACAGCACCTCCACCCCACAGGGATGGGGAGGACATGACCTGACGAGTCGGCTTGCCCCTCGCTCGGTCAACGCCCGCTTGTCGTGGGTGTCTCTGGCAATCCCCCAACCCAGACCCTCCCTGCCAGGGAGGGAAATGGTTTGTAGCGCGACCGATGGCCGCGAGCCCTCAGGTCAAGCTGCGGTGGTCGAATTCTTTGGAGTCGCCCAGGTAGACTTCCGCGCCGGTCTTCACGAAGGTGTCGCTCATTTCCTTCATGCCTTCAAAGAAGGCTTGGGTGTCTTCCACGCCCTTCTCCTCCGCGTACTTGCGCACGTCTTCCGTGATCTTCATGGCGCAAAAGTGCGGACCGCACATGGAACAAAAGTGCGCGAGCTTGGCGCCTTCGGCAGGTAGGGTTTCGTCGTGGTATTCCTTGGCGCGCTCCGGGTCCAACCCAAGGTTGAACTGGTCGCGCCAGCGGAACTCGAAGCGAGCCTTGGACAGGGCGTTGTCGCGGTACTGAGCGCCGGGATGTCCCTTGGCGAGGTCACCCGCGTGCGCGGCGAGCTTGTAGGTCACCACACCCACGCGCACGTCTTCCTTGTCCGGCAAACCCAAGTGTTCCTTGGGAGTCACGTAGCAGAGCATGGCGCATCCGAACCAGCCGATCATGGCCGCACCGATGCCCGAGGTGATGTGGTCGTATCCGGGGGCAATGTCTGTCACAAGCGGCCCCAGCGTGTAGAAGGGGGCCTCGCCGCAGCTTTCCAGCTGGCGGTCCATGTTCTCCTTGATCAGGTGCATGGGCACGTGGCCGGGGCCTTCGATCATGACCTGGCAATCGCGTTCCCAGGCGATCTTGGTCAGTTCTCCCAGCGTCTCCAGCTCGCCGAACTGCGCCGCGTCGTTGGCGTCGGCGTTGGAGCCCGGACGCAATCCGTCGCCCAGGCTGAAGGCCACGTCGTAGGCGCGCAGGATCTCGCAGATCTCGCGGAAGTTCGTGTAGAGGAAGTTCTCCTTGTGGTGGGCCAGGCACCACTTGGCCAGGATGGAGCCGCCGCGACTGACAATTCCCGTCATGCGACGGGCGGTCAGCGGGATGTAGCGCAACAGCACGCCCGCGTGGATCGTGAAGTAGTCCACGCCCTGCTCGCATTGCTCGATCAGGGTGTCGCGATAGAGCTCCCAGGTCAGATCTTCCGCTTTGCCGCCCACCTTTTCCAGCGCCTGGTAGATGGGCACGGTCCCGATAGGTACGGGGCTGTTGCGCAGGATCCATTCGCGCGTGGCGTGGATGTGCTTGCCGGTGGAGAGATCCATCACGGTGTCGGCGCCCCACTTGGTGCCCCAGCGCATCTTTTCCACTTCTTCTTCGATGCCGCTGGACACGGCGGAATTGCCGATGTTCGCGTTGATCTTGGTCAGGAAGTTCCGCCCGATGATCATCGGCTCGGCTTCGGGGTGGTTGATGTTGGCCGGCAGGATGGCCCTGCCGCGAGCGATCTCGTCGCGGACAAATTCCGGTGTGATCTTGCGGGGAAGGTTCGCCCCGAAGGATCGTCCGCCATGCTGGAACAGCAAGGAATCGCGGGCCACATCCGGGCCCATCTTCTCGAACAGCGCCTCCAGCCCTTGATTTTCGCGGATGGCCACGAATTCCATCTCCGGCGTGACAATTCCTGCGCGGGCGTAGGCGATCTGGGTCACGGCTTTGCCAGGCTTGGCCTTGAGCACCTCCCGTGTTCCACGCGGGAACTCGCGGAGCTTGCCCGCATCGCGCGCCGCCTGGCGTTCCGCTTCGGTGTCGTAGCCATCGTCGCGGGGAGCGCGATCGCGAGGCGTGACCACTTCCACATCGCCACGGCCTTTGATCCACGGCATGCGCACACCGGGGAGCCCCGTGTCCACCGTGCCTTCGTAAGTGGGATCTCCCCATGGACCGGCCACATCGTACAGCAGGACCGGATCGTTCGAGCGCATGGTTCCGCTGGGTTCGCGGGTCTGTTGGAGCGAGACTTCCTTCATGGGCACGCGGATCCCGTGGTTTCCTTCACGGTATACGCGGCGGATGGCGTCTTCGGACATGCGTCTCTCCTGATCTGTTCAACGGTTCGATGGACGGAAAGGAGAGCTCTCGCGGACTCCCGACGGCGGCATGACCCGCATCCGGTCGTCTGAGGGTGCCGATCTGCCTTCCGATCGTCTCAGCCCGCCGCGCGGGCACCCCTGTCCGTCCTGTGTGCAGGCATGAAAATACATCTCAATCCTGCCAGCGTGCCCAATCCGCTTCCCGGAGCGCCTCATCGGATCGTCCAATCCACTACTTCCGGTTCATCGATGCTCTGGATCCCTTCCCGATGTAGAACGACCATTTCTACCTCAAGGAGGACTCGTTCCCTATCCGATCCACGTCTCCCAGGAGCAGACATGTCCCCCACCAAACTGCTGTCGATCGTCTCCGCAACCCTCGTCGGCCTCTCTTCGTGCGATTCGGGCGCAGGAACTTCCACAAGTGGTCCCAGCTCTCCATCCACGAGGGACACCACCTCGATCGAAAAGAACAATGGCTTGCCGGACACATCGAGCAAACCCCGTACTGATGGGAAGACGGATAGCGCCTTCGTGGGTCGCTGGAGGATCTACGCCATCTCCGCCGACACGGTGGAATTCCAAAACAACGGCAAGGGGAAGTTCATTGTCGACCTGGGATTTCGTGTCGCAGTGGATTCCTTCCTGTGGAGCGCGGCTGGTGGATCCATCCATTTCACCCATGCCGACGGGAAGACGGAAGACGGCACCTACCGATTTTTCGGGAAGGACTCGTTCAACATGACCCTTCCATCGCTTTCCACCCAGCTCTACCTGCGACTGAAGTAGGCTGCCCCGGCCTTTTGGCGGATTGCCAACCCGACCCACCCCGGATCGGGCCTTGCTCGATCGGATCCTGCGTTACCTTCAGGGCTGTCGGGTCCGTTTCTGGGACACACCCCCCAAAACGGCCTTGTCTGGTCTTTTTCCTTCTTCAGGGAACGCTCCATGCGCAGATCTCCCATCGCCAAAGCCAGTTTTGTGCATTTGCTGTGCTTGCTCGCAGCGACCCTCTCCACGAAGGCTGTCCAGGCGGCCGACCCGTTCACCGCCTATCTGTTCGCGTACTTCACAGGAAACGACAAGGCCCAGGAAGCCATCCGTTTTGCCTTGAGCGACGACGGCTACGCCTACAAGGCCCTCAACAAGGGCAACGCTGTGATCTCGTCCGCCGCCATCAGCGCCACCGGTGGGATCCGCGACCCGCACATCCTGCGCGGCGAAAACGGCGACTACTACATGGTGGCCACGGACATGGTCTCGGCCAATGGCTGGAACTCCAACCGTGGCATGGTGCTCCTCAAGTCCACCAACCTGGTGGATTGGACCTCCGCCCAGGTGAACATCCCCAAGGCGTTCCCCTCCCTGGCCGCAGCCGATCGGGTTTGGGCCCCACAGACCATCTGGGATCCTTCCGTGAACAAGTACATGGTCTACTTCGCGATGCGATTGGGAGGATCGGATCCCGACAAGATCTACTGGGCCTACGCCAACAGTTCCTTCACCGCACTGGAAACCACTCCGAAAGTCCTCTACTCCTACAACGGACTGGCCGCGATCGACGGGGACATCGTGCTGAAAGACGGAACGTACACGCTGTTCTTCAAGACCGAAGGCAACGGCAACGGCATCAAATCCGCGACCAGCCAGAAATTGACAGGTCCTTACACGCTGCGCGACAAGTACCTGCAACCGACCACCAGCGCCGTGGAAGGATCGTGCGTGTTCAAGCTATCGAATTCCGACACCTGGATTCTGATGTACGACCTATACACCACCGGTAAGTACCAGTTCGCCACCAGCAAGGACTTGCTGAATTTCACCCTCGCCACCCAATCGCCCAGCTTCGACTTCACGCCCCGACACGGCACGGTGATCCCCATCACGGCAGCGGAGAAAAAGGCGCTGCAGGCCAAGTGGGATCCTACGGCCTCCACCTCGGCCCGAGCGGTGCCAGCGATCGATCCGTCAATCACGAGGGAATCGAAACGGTTGAACCTCCAGTGGGGCGGATTCGATGCCTCGGGCTCCCGCTAGATGAGAGCGCCTCCGAACGGAGACTTGAGTCGAGATCGAAGTTTCTAACGAATCTGAGTCTTTTTCTCATGCTATCTTCTCCCCCTTCACAGCAAAGAGGGGGGATCTCTGATGCGAACATGGGTTTTGATTTCACTGTGCGGGATACTGGTGGGTTGCGATTCCAATTCGTCCGTGGGCGCTTCCGAGTCGTCCCCCCAGTCCCCAGCGACCCATGCACCCAAAGCCGATCCCCTCCCACCGATCAGTCCGTTGCGTTCGACCTCGATTTCGTTGGATCAGCTGGGCGTGCAGTTGGATCGTCCCCTGGCTGCGGTTTCGACCATCCCAGATCCGGTCGAATCCGACCCCACCGGATTGGCGACGATCCATCTGGAAACAAATCAAACCACGCCACCCGAGGTCTTCCTGAAGATCGATGCCCAGGACAGCGCTTATCGGATCGATCCCCTTCCGGGCCCCGATGGCGGATACGATGTCCAGGTCTCGGGTCCCCCGAATTCCTTCGCCAACGTTTTCTTCTCCTTGTTCATCAAAGGCGAAAATCTCGCGGAACTTCGCGGTTTGTTGCGCTTCGGACCAGCACCCGATCCAAGCAAACGGAAATATCTCCGGCTCCAGTTTTCCTACGACGATCCTTCATACGAACGACCTGGAGCAGCCCGCTATCTGATCGGCGAGGGTGCGACCATGACCTATCGCGGGGAAACGACTCCTCTCGAACGATCGACGAGAGTCCTCGATGTGACAGAAATTTGCGGCCAGGGCCCTGCAGTCTTGCACAATGCCGATCTGCGCGGAATCCGTTTCATGGGAGCCGAAATCAGCACCTATCCGGTCAGCTCCGTGAACCAACTCTATTGGGTATCCTGCGGCATGGACACCACCATCAACGAGATCACCCTGCCCTTTCGGGTCAACGAGATGAAAGGCCTCATCTGTGACGCATCCCATAGTGATGTGTTCGGCACATTCAGAGCCACCGATTGGTCATGGCGAACATCCACCAGCTCGTCCCCGATTTCCCTACAGAATTTCCATACCTACCCTTCGGAGCGAGGAGCGGAATGGAAGGAATTTCGCTCCGTTTTCGCCCAACCCAGTGGATACATCGATGCCGGCCCCAAGAGCGTGCTGGGAACCAGCGGTCGAAGCGCCGACCTGGTCCAGCGCTTTCTGAGACTGGAAGGGGAGGACATCCGAACCTGCGTCACCAGAGGCGGATCCAAATGTTCCGAGCACAAGGCCGCACCAGCCATTGGAGAGCCAGGAGGGTGGATACTCTACCACGCGTTCTCAGCGGGACAGCTCCAAGGCAGCTGGCGAGTGGCGGAATCCGTCAACTCGCAAGTTCTCATTGTCTTCAATTTCGCCGCGGATGGCACCTTCACACGACTCGATGCGAATCCCACCAAGGATGGAGACGGCGGGGTCATGGATCTGGGAACCTACCAGATTTCGGGGACCACCCTGATTCTCAACCGAACAGGGCGGAAGACGAAGGACTCCACTTCGCAGGTTTGGAAGGAGCGTATCGTAGAGCCCTCCCAAAAGTCCTATGAATTCTATCTGAGCGGCTCCTCCTTGCTGCTCGTTCATCCGGATGATCTTGGAAATCCGGACACCCTCGCGCTCAGCAGCATCTAGAACATCGCCCGTCGGCTCCCGCCGCAACCGCTTGCGGACGGATTTTGACAACGGGGAAGCCCTTTGCATGGGTAACACACTTCCGTCAGGGTGTGGACCGTGCTCGCAGAGAGCGGGAACCGCACCTATCGGAATCAGACGGCCACCGGACAATCTCCGCAACCGCGACCCTGTCGACGCCCGATCAGCGCACCTCGCTGATCACGTCGAACTGCAGCCAATTCTCGCGAAGCGTGAGTTTCTTGGAGTTGTGCGAACCCACCGCTAACCCGATCGCGCCATGGGGATACAGGATCCCCAGCTTCTGCTGGATGTCCTCCATCACTTCCTTGTCGCGGATCAGTTCCAGTTCCGATCCGTTGCCGATAATGGAAGAACTCGCCCCCGCCAGGTAGATGGAGCCGTACATCTTCGATCCGGTGGGCCACTTGTGGTTTCCGGACCATTGCTTTTCATAGTGGATGTACCCGTAGAACGGACCGGGACTTCCGAGGTTGTTGCCCAGATTCCCGTTGCGCACAAACAGGACCTGGATGTTGTCCTCGCCAGCGGAAGCCGGCCAGCCCATGTTCGTGATGAGGTTCGCGTCCCAGATCAACAGACACTTCCCGTGGAACGCTTGATCCGATCCCGACATGCTGGTGGCCAGGTCCATTCGCAGCACCATGTAGCCGTTGTGCAGATAGTTCTTGGCCGCATACCAATCGAACAGTTTGTTGAGGGAGGCCCCTGTCAAGGCGGTGGTCACGCCCACCGAATCCTTGATCTTCGAAAAATCATGGATCTCGTTCTGGACCGAGTTCAAGATCACGGTATCCGGCGGATTGTCGATCAGGGAGACCAGAGTGTCCTTCACCGAAAATCCAAGCTGGGTCATGCCCTTGGCAGGCACCCAAGGGCATACGGTGGGAAAGGTCACCGCCGTGGTCCGCCAAGGTCCGCCGGTATCCGTCTTGCCGGAAATCTTGGTGGTGGAGTTTTCCACCGCCGGAGCGAACGAGATCTGCGAAGCGTTCTGGTAGGACCACGTCCGCGAAGGACCTGCGGCAGGGAATTTCCACCGCTGGTAGTTGGCGTTCGACTTTCCGAAGGTGGCACCTGCGATCCCGTTCATGGCGAATGTGGTTCCAAGCTGCACGTGATTGCTGGCAAAGGCACTCTGACCCGTCGCGTTGTTGAGCCACGTTTCGCCGTCGATGCGCAAGCCAGGTGCTGTACCGCTTAACGATGTGATTCCGTTGTCGAACCGAGCATTGCCTTTGATCCAGAGCGGCCCTCCGATCATCGTGAGCGCGGGAATCAGATAGGCATCGCGTCCCACCCGCGTCTTGGTGCCAGCAAAATCCGGAGAATAGGAGCCTCTCACAGCGAGATCCTGCCCGACGATGACAGAATCCGCCGCTAGAACGGAAACGATGGCCCCACCCAGCTCCAAATTCCGTCCAAACCAGACTTTTGTTTTGGAAGTCGTTTCCAATCCCATCGGGAAGTAGCCGTTGCCCGCGACGACCAAATTCCCGCTGAGAGCGAACTTCCGATCCCGCATATAGAACTGCTCGCCGCCCACGATCAGATCAGCCTTCGCGTTCCAGTTCTGTTGGCTGATCCCATAGACATTGAGCGCACCGTCCACCTGGATCAGCGAGGTCACGGTACCGAACCCTCCACCAACGCCCATATTGCCTTTGATGACCATCGGGCCGGAATTGGTGTTCTCGATGTACCCACCCACGTAGGCGTTTTTCTTCACGGTGACCGCCGCCGAGGTCTTGTAGTTGCCTTGGGTTCGGAGGTTGCCATCCACCGTGATGGAAACCGAGGCGTTCAGGTGGTTGTTGCCACCCACGTAAACGTCACCGGTGATGTTGGTGGCGATGGTGGAATTTCCCATGCTGCCGTTGATGTACAGCGCATAGCTGTCCACCTCCGCAGGCGCCACCGTGATGGCGGAAACTTCCAGACCGCGCATGTGGTAGGTTCCCACCACCGTCTGCCGATCTCCACTGCGACCCGTCCCGTTTGATTCCAGCGCGAGCTTGATCCCGTCCAGGATCCTTGCCCGGCCACCACGCCATCGTCCCGACAGATTTCATCCGTGTAGCCGATGCCCATTACATTGCTGGGTATCACTCCCAGTGGAGCGATGGGAGCCGCCGGGACGGAGGCATCCTGACCGCCGATGCGCACCGGGGTCTCCAGACTGACGCGCTTGATGAGGCTGTCTTCCCCGGCATTGAATCGATTGTCGATGGGATCGGAATTTTCCTTCCAAACTTCGTAGGAGCTGGAATCCGCATCCGTGAAGAACCGGATGTAGTGCTTGGTTCCCGAGCGAGTGGCGGCGAGCTTCACCCATTCCATGTCCTTGACCAGGATCTGGGTGGTGGATTCAATCCGACTGAGGTGGATGAATCTCATGAAACGGGGCACGGCCATGGCCGCGAGAATTCCGATGATCGCGATCACGGCCAGGATTTCAGGCATGCTGAAACCGCGTGACGTTGCCGGATTGGGTGTGTTGTGCTGGGTAGTCATGGCCGATAAGGCGATGGCACCACTTTCCCACAGGAAATTCCCAGTTCGACATCCGCGATTCGTCCCGGCAAACCGCCCCGAACCGCTTCCGTTTCCAATCCCACCGATACGTTGCGGTTCGCCCCCGTTCGCGTCGAGGAGAAATCCAGGTCCATCCATCCGCGCTCGAGCCAAGAAAACGCGGGAAAGCGCGGGAAAGCGCAAAGCCGTTCCCAGGAAGTTTCGATCCATCGGAAAACTTACCTTGTGAGCTTAGGTTTCCTGTCGCGTCAAATTGCGTCAAAACCGATCCGTCGCCCATCGAGCCGGACCATCGTGCCGCGGTCGACGTGTTGCTCCAATTCCACCAACGAGGTCCCAATGCACTCCTTCCTGCGCAGTCGATTGTGGGGCGTGATCTCCGCATGTGTCGCTTCGATGTCTCCGCTGGTCATGGCCCAAACGGCCAAGGTTCCCGCCCAAAGCATCCAACTCTCCGTTTCCAACGGCACCGCCCGTTTCCAGGGAGTCGGACTGGCTGGCGCTTCCGGAACGCCTGCGCTGCCCAAATACACGTTGTCCTTCCTGCTCCCGCCGGGGACGGACCCGAGGACCGTGTCCGTCCGGATCGACGGGTTGAAGGAAGAAAACCTTCCAGGCAGCTACGACGTCGCACCGATTCCAGCCCTTTCCACCCAGGGCAGGGAGTACTGGCCTGCGCACGCGCGGATTTCGAAGGGACGCGATCTCAACGTCTACCAGAAGAACGCCTTCACTCCGGCGAACCATCTGGGAAGAATCCGCTTTGGGAGAATGGGAGCCTACATGGTGGCGGAGGTGGACATCCACGACTACCTGTACAATCCCGTCACCGGCCAACTGCGCAGACTCGTCGATGGAACGGTCTCCATCCAAATCGCCTCACCCGCCAGGACCGCGAGCCTCGCGGGCGCCGCGATCGCGGGAACGGCCAATCGGAAACTCGCCGACCAGCTCCGAGGTCTTGTGGTGAACTTCGACCAGGCGATCGGCGCCTACGCCCAGGCGCAAGCCGGATCGGCCAAGCTCGCCGCGTCCACCACCACCTACACGATCGTGACCACCGAATCCATCCTCCAAAACAGCACGAAGCTGGGCGCCTTCGCCGATGCCAAGGCAGCCGCCGGATTCGAAGTGGAACTTGTGACCGGCTCAACCAACTATCTGCGCAACGCAGGGACCTGGGCCTGCCGATCCACCGGATGCCAAGGTGGCTGGGGAGGCGGCCAGGGAGATGCCGCCGCCGAAGCGCTGCGGAGTTGGCTGAAAGCCAACTACGTGGCCCACAACATCGAGTACGCCCTGCTCGTCGGGAATCCAGATCCAGATACCGGCAGCGTCCCCATGAAGAAGATGTGGCCTCGTCTTTCGGAAACAACCGACCGCGACGCCCCGAGCGACTACTACTTCGCCGAGCTGACCGGAAATTGGGACCTCAATGGCGACGGATTTTCCGGACAGGAAGGCGTCGACGACGGCATCGGCGGACTGGACAAATTCTGTGAAATCGCCGTGGGACGCGTTCCCTTCTACGGGAACTTCGCCGACCTGGACAGGATCCTGGCCAAGACCGTCCGCTACATGCAGGAGACCGACATTTCCTGGCGTTCCAACGTCCTGTTCTCCGCCCGCCAGATGTTTTCCCCGTTCAACAACCACTACGTGGCCGAATTGCTCAGAACCGACCTGTTGGCCCCCAAGGGATGGGGAGTCTACCGCGTCTACGACTCCGCCTTCGGCGTGAGTCCGGAAAAAACTCCCACCACCGAACCCAACGTGCTGGATGCCTGGAAGAGCAACCCCTCCGGGTACCACATGTGGCTCACCCACGGTTTTTCCGAGGGTGCCTCCGACGTGTTCACCAGCGCAAGCGCCCCGATGTTGGATGACCTCCATCCCTCCATCACCTTCCAACTCAGCTGCCTGACCTCCTACCCGGAAACTCCCGCCAATCTTTCCTACGCCATCCTGAAAAACGGCGGCATCGCCACGGTGGGTGCCACGCGCGTTTCCTGGCTGTGGGCCGACGAACAGCTCTTCGAGGGCGACAACGGCTCCTACGGGAACATGGGCAACAAATTCACCCGCTACCTGATCCAGGACACCCTGCCCGTAGGCAAAGCCCTCTCGAGGCTGCGCGCCACCACCGACGGCTGGTTGATGAACATGGAAGTCTTCAACGTCTACGGCGATCCCTCGCTGGTGCTGGGCGACGCCCCCATCCGAGCCGCTTCGCGCCCCACCTCGTTGACCGCCGAGTCGGGTGAGCGCAGAATCGCTCTGAGATGGACTCCTTCCTTGAGAGCATCCTCCTACACGGTCCTACGCGCCACCTCCGCCAGCGGTCCCTTCGTCGCCTTGCCCACCTCCGTGCAAACCTCGAGTTTCGAGGACCTGGATGTCGTGAACAACACCCGGTATTTCTACACCGTCTTCGCATCGAACCCGAGCGGACAAAGCGGGAATTCCGACACCGTCCAGGCCACCCCGACCGCCCCCACCAACGACCTGCGGGTACAATACCGTGTTGGGGACGCATCGGCCACCGACAACCAGATCAAACCCTACTTCGCGGTGGTGAACACTGGGTCGAAGACCGAGTCCCTCGCCGGGTCGAAGATCCGCTATTGGTTTTCCAACGACAACGCGTCGGCCTTGCAGGTGACCTGCGACTGGGCGCAAATGGGCTGCTCCAACCTGTCCGTTTCCAGCGCGACCGCCCAAGCGCCGGGGGCCGGAGCCGATCGGTACATCGAAGTCACGTTCCGTTCCGACGCACCCGTGCTGGCCGCCGGAGCGAGCACCGGCGACATCCAGCTGCGGGTGAACCACACCGACTGGACCAGCTTCAACGAGATCGGCGACTACTCCTACGATGCCAACGCGAAAAGCTACGCGGTGACGGACAAATCTTGTCTTTACTCCGCCACGGGCGAGCGGATCGCAGGGATGGAACCCGGACCGGTCTCGCTCCCGGCCACGCCGACCGGACTTTCCGCGACCGCCGGCAGCGGAAGCGTCTCCCTGAAGTGGAACGCGTCCCGCCAAGCCACCTCCTACGATGTGTTCCGCGGACAAACGCTTGTCGCCCCCACCTTGCTGGGAAGCACCGTGGACACGGTCTTCACCGACCGCACGCTGCAAAACGGGACCACCTACCTCTATTCGGTGACCGCGAAGAACGCCTCCGGAACCAGCGCGAGATCCACCGAGGTTTCCGCCACGCCGATGGGCGCACCTGGGGCGCCCTCGATCGTGTCGTTGGTCGCCGGCGACTCCAAGGCGACGGTGACCTGGACCGCCGTGGCCAACGCGACCTTCTACAGCGTCAAGTCATCGGCCAAGCCCGGCGACACCGTGGCGCTTTCGATCACCACTCCGGCCACGAGCCTGGAATTCAACGGGTTGGCGAACGGAACGGCGTACACCTTCGTGGTCAGCGCATCGAACAGCTACGGACAAAGCCCCAACTCCGCTCCGATGGTTGTCACGCCAAACGGAGTGGTTTTGCCTGCCGCCCCCACCAACCTCAAAGCGGTCGCCACGGATGCCAAGGTGACCCTCAGCTGGAACTCGTCGGCTACAGCCACATCGTACGTGATCGAACGCGCCGATGCCACCCACCCCTACAGCCAGATCGCGACGTCCACCACGTTGTCATTTTCTGACATCACCGTGGCCAACGGCACCAAGTACCTCTACCGGGTCCGCGCAAAGAACGCCGGCGGAACCGGTGCTCCTTCCGATGCGGTGGAAGCCACTCCCAGCAAATCGGTCGAGCCTTGCAGCCCCGCCACGAATATGACCGGCGGAAGCTCTGGCAACTTCAACACCACCGCTTCGGTGTGCAAGCGCACCACCGCGAACATCTCGGGCTGGGGTTGCTCGAACTTTTCCGGGCGGACGGTGAAAGTCAATGGTGTGACCGTTGCCTGCGGCGCGGCCCTCCCGGCCAAGACTTCCACGGGCTACTACTACTTCGACATCGGTGCCGGCGCCTATTCCTGGGCCAGCATGTATTGGTGGTAAGGAAAACCTCCAGAACGACCTGACCACCTGAGCCTCCGGAGACCTCTCCGGGGGCTTTTTCGTGAATGGGGATCAGACTCCCTTTTCCACCTTGGCCGACCAGCGCAGGAACAACCCCAGCAGCACGATGGAAACCACGAGCCAAGCCACTCCCACCCACAGCGAGGGAATGTGGAGCATCTTGGCGATCACGTCGCCGTCCGAGCCTTCCACCGTCCGATCCACCAGGTCGTCCTTCACATCCCACGCGGCCATGAACATGCAGCACAGAGCGAGTGTCCGCAGCAGAAAGTCGTGGACCTGACCCAAGGGAGCCCGTGCCAGCCCCAGAAACGCCAAGCCCGTGCCCGCGCAAAAGAGGGTTCCGAACAAGCCCGCGCTTTTCAGGCACAACCACGAGAGGTACATCAGCAAGAGGCCGAAGGCGGCAAGCACCCAGCGGTCCTTTTTTGTGGCCGCGGCGATCACCAGCAACAACCCACCGATCAGGAGACTTCCGGTGTAACCCGCCGAAGCCACCATCAATTGCTTGAAAAACGATGGAGCCATGCGGTAGCCGCACCATCCACCCGCATCGAAATTCACATGGAAGGAGGTGATCTCGCCTCCCAGAACGACTGCGGCCAGGCCGTGGCTGGCTTCGTGGAGGGCCGTGACCAGAAGCCACAGCGGACGCAGGAAGATGGTGTCGGAGAAGAAGATGGCCACCAGGGCCAGGCAGAGCGCGAGTAGGGTACGTTTCACGGCAAAAAGGTACACAGGGCATACGAAGCGGGAATTGGCTAAGCTTATCCAAATGAACTCCGGACTGCTTCTGGCCATCCTGACCCATGCCACACCGGCCGCCGATGCGGATGTCGATCTGCTCGCCAGTCGTCTGCGGGACAGCCTTTTGGCTCCCGCCTTGGCCGGATCGATCCCCAAGTGGCTGGCCAACCAGAACCCGGATGGCACGTGGGCGGACATCGACTACGCAGACAGATCCCAAACCGGTTGGAGTCCGGTGAATCATCCCACACGTCTACAGAGCATCACCGTGGCATGGGCCAAACCCGGTACCAAGTGGACAGGCGTCGATTCCGTGCTGCGGAAAATTCGCCTCGGTGCGGAAGTGTATCTGGCCAAAAATCCAGTCTCCACCAACTGGTGGCAAAACGAAATCGGCGAAGACCTCCCGTGGGGCCAGATGCTGGTGCTGCTGCGCGGCGCGGTGCCGGACTCCACTCTGTCGCGCTGGGCGCTGCGCATTGACGGAAATTGGTCCAAATGGACGGGAGCCAACCTCAGCTGGGAAGGCAGCGCCCACATCTACCGCAGCATCGTCCGCAACGAGCCCGCGGGAATCGACAGCGTACTGAAACGCATGCGCGAACAAGTGGTCCTGGTGGACTCCGGCGACGGCCTGCACCGGGACTTTTCCTTCGCCCAGCATTCCAGCAAGCGGACGTTTCCCTACAACGCGGGCTATGGCCAGAACTTCCTGGACGAGACCATCCGCTGGTGGGTGCTCGCCCAAGGCACACGCTTCGCCTTCACGCCCTCGCAAACCGCCTTGCTGGATTCGATGATCCTGGACGGCAGCGCCTGGATGATCCACCAAGGCCGCTGGGACCCGACCATGATCGGACGCGGATTGGTACGACCAGGGATCCTGTGGGGAAGAGCCTCCCTGACAAAAAACGCGACCGACCTGCGGACCGGTCCGCAAGGCGCATCCTTGGACTCCCTGCGGGATTGGCTGGCGGACAGGAAGCCTTGGTACCGCAATCCGGACAAGGTTTTCTGGACCTGCGGATATCTCGCCCACCACGGCCCTGGCTGGATGACTTCCGTTCGCGCCCCGCGCCTCAACGAGACCGCCACCGAGGCGGGCAACGGCGAAAACCTGAAAGGCTGGTTCCTGGGCTACGGATCCACCTGGTTTCGGGTGCGCGGCGACGAACAGGACCTGATCTGGCCGATCTTCGATTGGGCATCCATCCCCGGGGTGACCAACGACCGCGTGGACACGTTCCCCGGACAGAGCGGCAAGAACGGATTCGGGTACATCTACGGCACGACAGAATTTGTAGGAGGGGTTTCCAACGGTCAGGTCTCGGCGTTCGCCTACGACTACAAGGTTTCCGCCGTGACCGGGAAGAAGGCCTGGTTCCAGACCGCCGATGCCCTGGTGGCGCTGGGGGCCGGACTTTCCTTCGACGTTCCCAGACCGGTCTCCACCTCCATCGACCAACGGTGGGCGCGGGGCCCTGTGGCCATCGGCAATGGCTCGCGATCGATCCTGGGCGCGGACTCGCTGGCCACGGGGAATCTTTCCTGGCTCCACCACGACTCCATCGGGTACTGGTTTCCCGTTCCGGAAAGCCTGGTGGTGGGTACAAAGATCCGCACCGGCACCTGGAAGGCCGTGGACACCGTCTTCACCGACACCCT
Source organism: Fibrobacterota bacterium (assembly GCA_016699655.1). Lineage (GTDB taxonomy): Bacteria > Fibrobacterota > Fibrobacteria > UBA5070 > UBA5070 > UBA5070. Next base: position 3,671,498 of record CP064986.1, on the reverse strand, counting down.
TTCCAAGGGAAACCTCTTCTTCGCCCGGGTGGAGCACGGACAGAAATCGACATCCGGCTCCTACGCCTACGCCGTGGTGCCGGGAGTGTCGGCGGATTCGATGGAACGATGGGTGGCGGCCAAATCGATCGCCATCGTCGCCAATTCCCCCAAGGTCCAGGCCATCCAGCAAGGCACGCTTCGCGCCATGGTCTTCCACAATCCCGACACCGTGCGATTTCCGGACGGGCTTCGCATCTCGGTCAACCGCCCCTGCGCATTGCTGAGATCGGAAACACCATCGGGTACCCGATGGACCGCGGCCTCGCCAGACCGGAAATCCGAATTTCTCCTGGTTTCCCAAGGTCGGGATGGTGGATGGAGCGGCTTGGAACTGTTCCTTCCCGGGGGATCGTTCGCTGGGTCTCCCGCAAGCATCTTGGAGTCCAACGGAGTACGCAATCTCCCCCGTGGCGGATTCCTCCCCGGTCTGCGCTGGGTGGGCGACCGCCTCGAGATCCCCTTCCCCGCCGCCACGATCGAATGGATCGACCTCGACGGGTCAATAGTCAAAATCTGGCAGAACCTTCCCCAAGGCGCCCTGATCGATGGCGCCATGGGAGGCAAATTCCTGCGGCTGCGCCTGACCGATGGACGGACCGCGACCTTGCGTGTGCCCTTGCGGAAATGACCAAAATCACAGCAACGGCAGAAAGCACCCCGCAAGCCATGAACAGAGGTTCGCAGCGATGGAAACGGCCAGTGCGCCCTTCCATGACACGCCGGTCAAGACACACAGCAGAGCGGCTTCCACCAGCGCCACCATGGGCTCACCCACGGCGGCACGGAGGGCCCGATCGGGAATGATCCAGGGTCCCAGGAACCAGAGGTAGGGCAAGGTGAGCAAGGTGGGCACGGTTCCTGCGACAACCAGCCGAACTGCTGACAATTTCCTACGCCAGGGGCCCCAGCGAAAGAGCAACACCACCACCGGAAGTTCCAGCGCCAGGGTCCAGGCCAGCCCTTTCAGGAAAAGCCATTCGTAGGTGACCTCCATCGCCGCTACCGAACCCCTGTCACCAGAGTCGATCTCAACTTCGCACGTCGAAGCTCCACCACCGAGCCTGCAGGTGGGATGATCCCGAGGTCCACACTACCAGACTGACCCTGGGTAGAGGCGACCCGCAAAGACCGAAGGATCTGTCCGTCGGAAGAAATCACCCGTAAAGTGGCAGGCTCACCTTGCGGAATGCGCAAGCGGACATGCCGACCCTCGGCGGAAATCAAGGCAAACGCTGCGGAGGTCTCCCGCTGTCGCAGGTGGGAGATCTCCGGCCATTGGATGATCTGGTCCTTCACTTCGGAAAAGGTCACCGCTCCCGCCGAGGAGCGAGTTCCCTGCTTCGTTTTCTCCATCGCGTACCATGAACCCCGAACGCGATAGGTCCATTCCTGGTAATTGATGGGAATGGAATCCGGAAGGGAGGCGTAGTTCGAGGCCACCTTTTGCCCCTCTTGCACATTGGTCACGGGAATCCAGCCAGGCAGGGTGTCCGGATTCAACCCATCGGCAGGAAATTGAGATTGGAAAAGACTTGAATCCACACGAAAAAGCTTCACGTAGTTGAACTTGTAACCTTGATCGGGGCAGTCTCCGGTCTTGAGGACTTGGTACTGATGTCGAGTAGGACCGCTGACACAGAAATTGACCCAGATGACCGATCTAGGCCCATCGGGCTCGACTTGATAGCAAACTTTCCGAGTCACCCCATGGTAGCCCTTCATCAGGACATCCGCGAAGGAGGTTGCGGAGGTGAGCAGCAGGCAAGCGAGAACGCGGATTCGCATGTTGGATCCTTTCGGCGCGAGGATGGGTCTTGAACACCCTTTCCAAAGAAAACTATCTCCGCACATTGCGTTTATGCAGGGAATCCCTGGCACGAATTCAAGACTTCGCAATTCCAACAACCCAAAAGCAAAAAGCCCGTCCGGGAGGTTGATCCCGAACGGGCCTTCGCTTTATCTTCGAGTCTTCAGCCCTGGCTGAGGCTGGAGGCCTTGGCGGCCAACAGCGAACGCGAGCCGCTCAGGAAGGCGTCGATCGCACGGGCGGCCTCGCGGCCCTCCGAGATCGCCCACACCACCAGCGATTGACCGCGGCGCATGTCGCCGGCAGCGAACACGCCCTTGACGGAAGTCGCGTAGTTCACGGCCTTCACGTTGGAGCGCTCGTCCTTCTCCACGCCAAGCTCGTCCAGCAAGCCCTTGGATTCCGGTCCCAGGAAGCCCATGGCCAAAAGCACCAGTTCCGCAGGGATCACCCATTCCGAACCCGCGATTTCCTCCGGCTTGCCCTTGGACCAGTCCAGGCGCACGGCGCGCACGCCCGTGACATTTCCCGACGCGTCGCGCAGGATTTCCTTGGAGGCGATGGACCAGTCGCGCTGGCAACCTTCGGCCTGGGAGGAGCTGGTGGAAAACATGGCCGGTCCCGGATGGGTGGGCCATGGGGTCTTCTCCGTGCGTCCTTCCGGGGGCTTGGGCAGAAGCTCGATCTGCAGGACCGACTTCGCGCCTTGGCGGATGGAGGTACCCACGCAGTCGGAACCGGTGTCGCCACCGCCGATCACCAGCACGTTCTTGCCGGTGGCCAGAATCTCCGGGATCTTCTCGCCGCGCTGGTTGCGAACGCCTTCCAGCTTGGACACGCGATGGTTGCTCTGCGACAGGAACTCCATGGCCGGGTACACTCCCGTGCCTTCGCGGCCCGGGATCGGAAGGTCACGGGGCGAAGTGGCTCCACCAGCCAACAGGATGGCGTCGAACCCGTTGCGCAGTTCCGACACCGGCACGTTCACGCCCACATTGGCCAAGGTGCGGAATTCCACACCTTCGGCGGCCATGAGGTCGGCGCGGCGCTGGACCACGTTCTTGGGCAGCTTGAAATCGGGGATGCCGTAGCGGGTGAGTCCACCCACCTTCTCGGCACGCTCGAACACCACCACGGAATGACCCGCGCGATTCAGTTGATCAGCGGCGGCCAGGCCCGCAGGGCCCGATCCCACCACGGCCACGCGCTTGCCGGTGCGGACCTTGGGCGGCTTGGGGGAGGCGGTGCCGTCCTTCCAGGCGCGTTCCACGATCGACAATTCCAATGCCTTGATCGAAACCGAAGGCTTGATCAGACCCACGACACAGGCCGACTCGCAGGGAGCCGGACAGATTCTGCCCGTGATTTCCGGGAAGTTGTTGGTGCTGCGCAGGGACTCGTAGGCCTTGTCCCACTTGCCGCGCCACACGTAGTCGTTGAAGTCGGGAATGATGTTCCCCAGCGGGCAACCGTTGTGGCAGAAAGGAACGCCGCAGTTCATGCAGCGTCCGCCCTGCTCAACCAGTTCCTTTTCGGTGGGGGCCACCAAAAACTCGTCGTAGCCCTTGATGCGCTCTTCCACCGGCTTGTAGCCGTAGGCCTTGCGCTCGAACTCCTTGAATCCGGTCTCCTTGCCCATCAGACCTTGCCTCCCTTGGCCTCTGCGGCCATCTCGCGCAGCGCCCGTTTGTAATCGACGGGCATCACCTTGACGAACTTCTTGACGGAATTTGACCAATCGGCCAAAAGTTCCTTGGCCTTGGCGGAACCGGTGAGTTCCAGGTGGCGTTCCACCATGGACTTCAACTCGATCAGATCTTCCGCCTCCACCACATCTTCGATGTCCACCATGGCCTTGTTCACGCGGCTCTTGGTCACGCCCGTGTCCAGGAGGTAGGCGGATCCGCCCGACATGCCGGCCGCGAAGTTGCGGCCGATGTCGCCGAGCACGACCACGCGTCCACCGGTCATGTATTCGCAGCCGTGGTCACCCACCGACTCCACCACCACCCGGGCGCCGGAGTTGCGCACGCAGAAGCGTTCGCCCGCCTTGCCCTTGATGTAGGCTTCGCCGGAAGTCGCGCCGTAGAACGACACGTTGCCGACGATCACGTTTTCCTGCGGATCGAAGGTGCTGGCCTTGGGCGGGTACAGCACGAGCTTGCCGCCCGAGAGTCCCTTGCCGAAATAGTCGTTGGCCTCGCCCTCGATCTCCATGGTCACGCCCTTGACACCGAACGCCATGCAAGACTGGCCGGCGGTGCCGGTGGCCTTGATGTGGATGGTGTCTTCTTCCAAGGCATCCGGCCCGAAGCGTCGGGTGATCTCGGAAGACAGGATGGTGCCCACCGTGCGATGCACGTTGCGCAGACGGATTTCAGCGCGGACCGGCTTCTTGGATTCCAGCGTGGGGGCGCAGAGCTTCAGAAGCTCGTTGTCCATCGCGGTGTCCAGGCCGTGGTCCTGGGTGGTGCAGCAGAACTGCCCGCCCTTGGGCGCGTCGGCCATGCGGTACAGGAGGTTCTCGAGCTGGAGGGTCTTGGCCTTCCAGTGCGTGATTCCCTTGCGCGGCGCGAGCTTGTCGGTGCGTCCCACCATTTCGTTGACGGTACGGAATCCAAGCATAGCCATCTGCTCGCGCAGATCCTGGGCCAGGAACTTGAAATACGTCTCCACGTATTCCGGCTTGCCGTGGAAGTTCTTCCGCAGCTCGGGGTCCTGGGTGGCCACGCCCACGGGGCAGGTGTTCAGGTGGCACTTGCGCATCATGATGCAACCCATGACCACCAAGGCGGCCGTGGCGACACCCCATTCTTCCGCGCCCAACATCGCCGCGATGGCGATGTCGCGACCCGTGCGGAGCATGCCGTCGGTCTGCAGGACCACGCGGTCGCGCAGGCCGTTTTTCACCAGCACCTGATGGGCTTCGGCCAAGCCGAGTTCCCACGGCAGACCCGCGTGCTTGATGGAGGTGAGCGGGCTCGCGCCCGTGCCGCCGTCGAAGCCGGAGATCAGGATCACGTCGGAGTGAGCCTTGGCCACACCCGCCGCCACCGTTCCCACGCCCACTTCCGCCACCAGCTTCACGCTGATGCGCGCACCGGTGTTGGAGTTCTTGAGGTCGTAGATCAGCTGGGCAAGGTCTTCGATCGAGTAGATGTCGTGGTGCGGAGGGGGCGAGATCAGCCCCACACCCGGCGTGGAGTGGCGGGTCGCGCCGATCCACTTGTCCACCTTGTGGCCGGGCAGCTGTCCGCCTTCGCCGGGCTTGGCGCCCTGGGCCATCTTGATCTGCAGTTCGTCCGAGTTCACCAGGTATTGGCTGGTGACACCAAAACGGCCCGAAGCGACCTGCTTGATCGAGCTACGAAGGCTGTCGCCCTCTTTCAGCTGGTAGTCGGCTTCCACGAACTTCTTGCCGACGATGTCCGACACCATCTGTCCGCCCTTGATGGGCAGGAATCGACGCGTGTCTTCGCCGCCTTCACCGGTGTTGGAACGGGCGCCCAGACGGTTCATGGCGATGGCCATGGTGGTGTGGGCTTCCCAGCTGATGGAGCCGAAGCTCATCGCGCCGGTGGCGAAGCGCTTGACGATGGTCTCCACCGATTCCACTTCTTCCAACGGCACCGGAGTGCAATTGGAATAGTCCAGCAGGCCGCGCAGCGTGATGGGAGCATTCAACTGGTCGTCCACCGCGCGGGTGAATTCCTTGAAGGTGTTCCAGTCGTTCTTCCACGTGGCTTGCTGCAGCTTGTGGATGGTCTCCGGGTTCAGCATGTGGCGTTCGCCGCGCTGGCGCCAGGCGTACTGTCCGCCCACTTCCAGGTCGTCGTCGAAGTCTTCCACTTCGGCCTTCGGGTAGGCGAAGCCGTGGCGGATCAGGGTTTCCTTCTCGAGGGTCTCGATGTCGAGACCGCCCACGCGCGAGGGCGTGCCGGTGAAGTACTCGCCCACCAGATCTTGTCCAAGGCCGACGGCCTCGAAGATCTGGGCGCCGATGTAGGAGGCGATGGTGCTGATGCCCATCTTCGACATGATCTTGAGAAGACCCTTGCCGACCGCCTTGATGTAGTTGTATTCGGCCTTTTCCTGCGAGAGATCCGCCGGCAGCATGTTGCGCTGGCGCATGTCCTCGATGGTCTGGAAGGCCAGATACGGATTGATCGCGCTGGCGCCGTAACCGAGCAGGCAGGCGAAGTGGTGGACTTCGCGGGCTTCACCGGTTTCCACGATCAGACCCACCTGGGAACGGAGTCCCATGCGGATCAGGTGGTGGTGCACCGCCGAGACGGCCAGCAACGACGGGATCGCGGCGTGGCCGGAGTCGATGGGCTTGTCGGAGAGGATGATGACCTCGTAGCCTTCGTCGATGGCATCCACGGCCTGGCGACGGATTCTGGCAAGGGCCTTCTCCAAGCGGTCTTCGCCTTCGCAGGCCTTGAACACGATGGAGATGGTCTTGGCCTGGAAGTCGTTCTTGTCCACCCAACGCAGCCGTTCCAGCTGGTCGTTGGTCAGGATCGGCTGGGTCAGCTCGATGATGCGGGAGTTCTCTTCGTTCTCCTGCAGCAGGTTGCCTTCGCCGCCCACGTAGGAGATCAGGCTCATCACCGTCTCTTCGCGGATCGGGTCGATGGGCGGATTGGTCACCTGCGCGAACAACTGCTTGAAGTAGTTGAACAGCGTCTGGCTCTTGTCGGAAAGCACCGCCAGAGGCACGTCCGTGCCCATGGAGCCGGTGGCTTCTTCGCCGTTTTTGGCCATCGATTCCATCAGGAAGCGAAGGTCTTCCAGCGTGTATCCGAAGGCCTTCTGGCGATCCAGGATGCTTTCGGTGGTGGGCTGGCGGATCTCGCGCGGCGCGCCGAGTTCCGACACCAGGATCTTGTTGCAGAGCAGCTCCGAGTAGGGCTTGCGGCTGCAGACGCGGTGCTTGATCTCGTCGTCGGGAATGATGCGGTGTTCGTCCAGGCTCGCGATGAACATGCGGCCGGGTTGCAAGCGTCCCTTCAGCACGATGTCTTCGGGAGGATACTCCAGAACACCGGCTTCGGAAGCCATCACCAGGATGTTGTCCTTGGTGAGCATGTAGCGGCTGGGGCGCAGACCGTTGCGGTCCAGCGTGGCACCGATCAAGTGACCGTCGGTGAAGGCCACCGAAGCGGGGCCGTCCCAAGGCTCGATCAAGGCGCCGTGGTATTCGTAGAACGCCTTCTTTTCGGCGCTCATTTCCGGATCCTTCTCCCAGGCTTCCGGAATCATCATCATCATCACGTGGGGGATGGAACGTCCGCCCATCACCAACAGCTCCACCACGTTGTCCAACGTGGCGGAGTCAGATCCTGTCTCGTCGACAACTGGCAGGATCTTCTTGATCTCGTCGTCGGAGAACAGCTCGGAACGTAGGCTGCCTTCGCGAGCCTTCATCCAGTTGCGATTGCCGCGCAGCGTGTTGATTTCGCCGTTGTGCGCCAAGGTGCGGAACGGATGGGCCAGAGGCCAGGTGGGCATCGTGTTGGTGGAAAAGCGCGAGTGCACCAAGGCGATGGCCGATTCGAACGCGGCGTCGGCGAGGTCCACGAAGTAGGACGCGACCTGCGGAGGCGTGAGCATGCCCTTGTAGAGCATGGTCTTGTAGGACATCGAGCAGACGTAGAAGTCCTTCGAGCCCTCGAAGCCTTCTTCGCGCACGGAGCGTTCCGCGTACTTGCGGATCACGTACAGCTTGCGCTCGAACGCCTCGGCGTCGTGCACGTCGCTACCGCGACCCACGAAGACTTGCCAGATGTCCGGCTCGCCGGAAAGGGCGGTGGGGCCGATGCCATCGGTGTTGACCGGCACCTTGCGCCAGCCCAAAAGCATCTGGCCGCATTCGTCGATGCAACGCTCCAGGATGGCCTTGGTGCGCTTTTGCGCTTTGGCGTCCTTGGGCAAAAACACCATGCCCACGCCGTATTGCTCCGGCTGGGGCAGCTTGATGCCGGCCTTGGATGCGTGTTTGAGAAAGAACGCGTGCGGCATCTGGGTCAGGATACCCGCGCCGTCGCCCGTGTTCTTTTCCGCACCGGAAGCGCCGCGGTGCTCGAGATTCACCAGAATCTCGATGCCTTTGGCCACGATGTCGTGGGTCCGGTTGCCGTTGAGGTCGGCGATGAAGCCGACGCCGCAGGCGTCGTGTTCGAAGCGCTCGTCGTAGAGGCCGCTCACCGTGGTTTCGGAACGATCGTTCACTCCGCTGATCTCCCGTTGTGAATGACAGGTCACGCGCATCGGACGGAGGAGACCCTCCATCCATGCACATTCCCTCTAATCTGGTAGAAGGCGAGGAAAAGTAGCAACAAGTCGCGATTGATTCTCAGAAATGGAGAACCGCATCCTTCAATTGGTGCATTTCCGAGGCGGCAGGCCCTCTGGAAGGAGAATTTTCCCGACTTGGGACCTTCGCTCAGTCCTTTTGCCAGCCCTATTTGCACTACGCAGATTCAACCAAATCAGACAAAGGACGTCTATCATCAGCTTAGAATATGGTCTATTTGGCCATTTGGAGCCATTTTGTACTACGCTGGATGCACATCGACTCCCTTGCCCCCCACACTTTCCGGCCGTACGTTCACCTCCATGGAACATGCCTCCATTTTCGCCTACAACGACTTCCGCCTGTTTCTCCGCGACTGGTGGACCACCCGAAACGCCTCCGACCGGGAACTCACCAAAAGCGAAGTGAGTAAACGGCTGGGCCTTCCCAATACTCGTTCGTACTTCACGGACGTGCTGGCGGGCAAGAAGGTGACCGAGCTCTTCGTGGAGCGTTTCACCCAGGTGTTGGACCTGACGGTGGACGAGGCCCGGTACTTCCGGACCTTGGTCCAGTTCAACCAATCAGATACCCCGGAAGATCGCGAGGTCGCCTTCGATCGACTGGTTTCGCTCAACCGCACTCCCTACCGGCGCCTGGACCCGAAGGAATACCGCTACTACAAGTCCTGGTGGAACGGGGCCTTGCGGGCGGTACTGGCCATCGAGGACCACGGCGAGGATTGGGAAGCGCTCGCCGTGCGCCTGCGCCCTGCCATCACCACCAAGCAAGCCAAGGACTCCGTGCTCCTGATGGAAGAGCTGGGGCTGGTGCGTCGCGACGAACGCGGATTCTGGAAACCCACCGAAACCACCCTCTCGACAGGAAACGACATCCGCGACGAGATGGTCCTGCAATTGCAGATGCAGCAGTTCGAGCTCGCCCGCCACGCGATCATGTCGCCTCCCGGCCCACCGCGCGACTTCGCGACCTCCACCATCCATGTCTCCCAATCCGGATTGTCCCACATCCGCGAGCGCCTGGACAAATTCCGGTCGGAGGTCCGCTCCATCGCCCACAAGGACCCCGAACCGGCCGACCGTGTATACTCCCTCTGCCTCGCTTTCTTCCCCCTCACCCAGGAACGGTGACCCCCATGAAACGTCTCCAACGCTTCTCCCTGGCGCTTCTCGCCGCCACCGTCCCCTTTTTCCAAGCCTGCGACAAGACCCACGTGGTCGCAGGAGGGTCGGACGACACGCATTCTTCCCTGGACATCCAGGGACGTGTACTGACCAAGGACGCATCTCCCTTCGGGAAAGTGATCGTCCGTTTGCGGAAATTGGGCATCGCCGACACCACGGACGACAATGGCCGCTTCAAGATCACGTCGGAAAACTTCGACGCGCATGAAACCGGCAGTGGCTGGATCGACACTTTGGACTACCTCCGCGACGGGCAAGCCATCCATTCGGTGGCCGTCCCCACCACCATCTGGACCGCCCCGGATCTGTACCTGGTCCAACGCGATTTTTCCGGAAACGTGGAGGGCAACGACCAGTCCTTGCGAGGAATCTGGATGGACATCGTGCAAGGCGACAGCAGCGTCCGCCGGATCGAGTTGGAATGGAACGCACCCCAATGCCGATTCAGTGGATTCGCCTATTTCCGATACAAGGTCGGAGTGGACTCCTTCACCGCCATCGCGCAGGCGATCGACAGTTCGGGCAAAGTGGTCGGGAAGAGCGATTCGACGAAATTCACCAGCAAGGCCGGCGACGTGGTGTTCCCCCCGTTTTCCGCCAAGAACCTTCTCCCGATCCTGACTTTAGGAGCGCAATCCCTTGCGGAGGATCAGCCATGGGCCTTTCTCGCGACCGATTCATCCCTCGGAGCGGGGACCGACGCCCTTCAGGCGGGGAGAGGCCAGACCGTTCGTGTCCTGGCGGAGATCCAGAAGAACCTGGAACGGTTCCAAAAGGTGGAATGGAACCTCGACGGCAAGGGTTGGGTCCGCAGCAGTCAGATCAAACTGATCAGCCGCAACGGGAGACCCGGCACCTCTCACCCGATCTACGACACGACTTTCAAGATCTTTCCTTCCGCTCGGGTTGGGCAGCGCTTGGTGCTTCGGGTGCGCGCATGCACGTTCGACAGCGTATTCGTGGAAGATTCCGTGGTGGTCCGTATCATGCGAACACCGCCGATGGCCAGCATCGAGGCGATCCTGCCCAATCCTGATCCAATGCGCGTCCCGGAAGGCATCGCTCCGAAGACAAACATCGGCGTGCGTTTCCACGACAGCACTTTCTGGGGCGGAAGGATCGTTTCACGCAAGTTGTACATCGGAGAAATTCGCCCCATTTTGGATGTGGTAACGGGCAGCTGCACGGTGGTCGTCCGACCGGATTCGGGCTGGTCGAATCCGACCCGTCTGGATACAGGCTGCGGCTTCCAGACCTACGGATCCCACGACGAGCCCCACTCACTGGGAGCGGGGATCCCTGTCTCCGGCGCAGACACGACCATCGAAGCTCCGGCAAAGGCTGGACTCCATCAACTGCTCTTCGAGGTTGTGGACGGAAACGGGGACACGACGGTCATCCGCTCCAATCGGATCAAGCTTCTAGATCCGGCCCCGGTGATCAACAGGATCCAGGCGGTCGGCGACTCGGTGATTATCGGCTGGACAATTCCCGGCGAAGACACCTTGCTCACCTTTTGGCACTACTGGACGGTTATCCCCTCCTTCGCCTCCGCCGTTTCCGGTAGCGATTCCAGCATTTCGCTGCAAGACTACCATCCCCGGCACACCACTGTCCTCCATCCTCCGTTCGAGACCAGGAGTGTTTTTGTCCGCCTATCCAGGATCGATGGATTTTCCAAGGACACATCCTTCGAACTCCCTCCCCGGACACTGACCTTCACCGGCGCCATCGGCAACGAAAGCCGGATACACGGTCGCGCGGAGGGGATCGGAGGATTCCGCGGGCTGTTCTCAGCCGCTGTGGGTCAATATCTGTCAGGCGAGGTCGGTAGGCTGTCGTGGTTTTCCGAGGACTCCACCGCCATCGACGGAGCCCAGGCGGTGATTTCCCTTCCCGCCATGGGGCGCGACACGTTGTCGTTGGACCTCGCCTCCCCCACCACTGCCGCGGTTAGAATCTCGATTGTCCGCCTGAATTGGATCTGGGATTGGCAATTTTCGGCGGCGCTGCAACCGGACAGCCTCCAATTGGGTTGGGACATCCCACCGGGAACCCAAGGTCACCTGGACCTGGCTATCGATTCGGCCACCTGGTCGCCAAACCCTCCCAGCTGGTCGAACAAAGGCGAGGTCGTTCCCCTGCAAACGATCGCGGGCGTAGTCATTAGAGTCCAACAAACTTCCGGAAAGCGCATCAAACAGGGCGTCGTGGAGTTCGACAACCTTCGCTGGCATTGATCAGCTTGCCGATCGTCCCCACCCAAAAACGCCGAGACCTTTCCCGGTCCGGAGGAACCGAACTTCCCCGTACTGCTTTCGCGCCTCCTCACCAGTCACAGCGGTGCGGGAGGCGTCCCCATTTGGGAGACCAGCGAGAACTTCGGCGGCTCGCCCAAGTCGTCCAACTCCCAGATGCCCATCGGAAGTTCCAGCCGGATCCGACATTCGCCCTTGTAGCCGTTTCCAGTCAACGTCGCGGCGGCGCCGAAGGCCTTTTCACGATTCCCGCTCCACGACCGAGCGCGGATCCCTCCGCGAAACCTCACCAGCCGCCCCTTTCCTTGCGGATAGCGAGCCTCCCCTGCGGCCTCGAACTCCATGGTCCTGCCTTGGTGATCGAAGGGAACTGGAAATGGGAAGTCCACACGACCAAACCCGGCAGGCGGCAGAGGCAAGCCCTGGAAGGCCAACCCCACGTTGGAGGGCTTGTCGCGAAACAACGGCTTGACCGGATCCAACCGGATGGAAGCCAAGCAGGGTTGGTCGCGGTTGTTCTGGACCCACACTCGCACCCAGAAGCGCTCCCCTTCCCGCAAGGTCTGGAACGTGAACTGCAACCCTTCCGCATCGAAGGGCTTTTTGTCGATGCGACGGATTTCGTCAGGAACGATGTCCTTGCGGAAAAACCCCCACAACAGGAGCCCCAGCGATCCGAGGCTGGCCAGGACCGAAACGACAGCCACCGTCCAGACCGTTTGCGAAGCCGGACCATCCCAGAGGATGGTTCCCGTGAACAGCGCAGGGCCGATCGCGACCAGGAACATGGCGACCAGCAGCGTCCGTTGGGTTTCGGTCATCGGAGATCCAGGATATGAGGAAGGGAAGCAACGGCGAACGAGGCCGGACCTCAGTAGATCAGATGGACATCATCGATATCCAAGATGACGGTATCGTTGGGAACCGCCTTGTAGTCCCCCGAAAGGTTTAGAGTAAATCCACTCAGGTGAGTGAGGATCTCGCCGAGGGGATGATTGCAATATGTTGCTGAATCAACCTGGCAAGGACGACCTCGATCGAATAACCAGGATCTGTAGCCCATCTCCTCGAAGAGAAAGTCCAGGGTATCAAGCCGGTTGCCGACTTGGAACCTCCAATTCATCAAGGCCCCACTGTCATTCTGCTGTTTGGAGTAGAGCCAACTCGATGGGGTGAATTCAACAAAGTGCGTCTTGTTGCAACGCATCACCATCCTGATGCCACGCGCGCCACTCGCATCTAGCGCGAACTTATTGTTGAACGCCAAGTCCCAGCTGAAGAAACTCGAGGAATAGGCTGTGTAATTACCGCCGTTAAGGACTCCGAACAATCGCGCGCTGGCTTTGCCGGAGATCGGATTGCTTCGATTGATGGAAGGGAAATTCGTGAAGGAAAGTGGGTTGCTGCTGACGAGGGTTCCCGGCACGGCATCCCCTGTGATGGACTCGAAGTCCATCACAGGAAGGGTTGTCTGGATGTTCATCCCACCAGAACTCTGAGGGGAGTCACCAGATGTTGCATCACTGCAAGCTTGAAAAAGGACAAAGGACCCGAGTAGGAAGGCATAGGTGGGACGGGGCATAGAATTTCCTGAAAGGTATGGTTGGCGGCCGAGATTCCTGAGGTTGCAATTCCGTTTCAACCTCAAGGAGAAAAGTAATCCGCTCCGGCTTTGGCAAAGTCGCGCCCCTGCAGGGACCACTGCACCAGGCTGCGGTTGCGATAGGTCGCGGTGAGACGGAATTTGGCAAGCGAGTCCTGCATCACCCGTGTGGGCACCTTGAAGAAGTTCTCCGCCTCGGTGGCCCAGGCGAGGTCTTCCGCATCCGCTGGGGAATCTTCCTTGGCCAGGCGCATGGACACCACGGCCATGTCGCCGTCGCGCACGTGCACCAGAGACCACCATGCGTTGGAGCCCTCCTTCACGTGCAGTCGAGTGGGACCGCCATACAGTTCCGGATGTCCCGCGCACGACACGAATTCCCACTGCCCTGCGTAGCGTCCCGCTTGCGTGCCCATCAGCTCCCCCGCCGGTGCGCCGCCCAGATCGATCCCACAGAAATCGTCCGGGCATTTGTCGACAATGCGCGCGTAGGTTTCCTTCCAGCCGGCGGGAGTACGTGCCCGAATCCGCACTCCTTGCCCGCAGATGCGTCCACCATTCCACTGCCCTTGCAAGTCACCAGGCAAACGGCTGACATGGATGGCCGCGTAGTGGGCCATGGTGGTGCCGTAGTTGCAGGCTCCACCCGTGCTCGGGGCCGGCGTGGTCCCGCCATAGGTGGTCACGGCACCCCAGCCACCATCGGCAGATAGGACCGGGATCGAAAGATCGGCCGCATCGCAATTGGTTTTGCAATCGCCCAGGGTGTCCGTTCGCGCCTTCGCCAATTTCGTGGTATCCAGCGGAGCAGAAACTGTCTCCGACACCACGGAATCCTCGCGGGAACATCCTCCCAGCGCCAACCACAGCAATGGGAGGAGGTGAAGCCTCATGCGAACATCACGGCAGCGCGATGCGCGAGGAAACCCGCTGGCCAGCCACTTGGGCGGAAGCGATCACAATTCCCGTCATGCCTTTGCGATCCCAATGCCAGCGATCCCCCACTCTGCGGAAGCTTCCCACGGTCTGTCCGGAAACATCGCGGATCTCGGGCCGATCGAATCCGGAGGCCGGCACAACGATGGCATTGCCATCCCAGCGCCATGGAAGACCACGCGCAGCGTGTCGTTCGGTTCGGATCGCGGAAATGTTCGTGTCCACCGGCGCCAATCGCGACACCACGAATCCGATCGAGGCGACCACCGGGGCATTGAGCTCGGCGCAGGGTTCGTTCATGGAAAGATTCAGGATGTCGTTTTTGTACGAGCCGTCCAACTCGCCGCCGACCATGGCGCCGAGGTACTTCATCTTCGCAGGTGACGCCACCGCACCCGGCGTATTCTTGAGGGAATCCTCGTTCAGGTAGTAGTTGCGGATATGGGGGGTCGTGGGCATCTTCTTCCCGGACTCATCCCACCCAACCAGGTAGGACTGGTTGCTGCCGTTGTCGCCGAGCATGTAATCCACTTGATTGACAATGAATTGATCGTGGCTGCGATCTTTCGTGAACTGTGAATACAGGCCCGTCAGGAAGGAATACCCGGAGATTCCACGAAGCGGGAATCCGCCTTTGTTTTTCGTGGTCACGCCCGTCGGCGCGCTCGCCCAGACATCCTTGAGGTATTTCTCGATATCCCGTTTTTCAGCGGTACCAAGATTCACCCCGAGCACATACTTCGCGTTGAGCATGGCGATGGCTTCGTCGTTCTCATAGTCCAGCCGCCAATATGAATTGAACGTGAAGCTCCCGTTGTTGGCGATCGCCAAGGCTTCCGTCTTGTACTGGCCATCTCCCGTGGTGAGCCACAGCTCGGTGGCGGCATTCAAGCGAGCGTCCAGGACGCCGTAGTTGGCTGTGTAAAAACCAGAGGAGCCCGCCGTCCCGTCCTTGGTTTTCGAATATGCGTAGGCGTTCTTGGCTCCCGCCAGATAGGCTTCCCGCCGGACCGGATCTGGATCAACCCTGGCCATGACCGCCAGCATGGCCGCGCACTGGCCGGGCATGTTGCCATCGTTCATGTCGGATCCACCCAGGATCTTTCGGGAGCCGTCCTTCTCCCCACCCTGGGATACAGGCATGGACGACATGCGCCCGGAATGGAACCACCAGGTATGATCAGCCGGACCCTCCCCTTTTTGATGGACGAAGTCGGTTGGGGAGCTGGTGATCTTGACGAACCAGTCGGCTTCGTACCGCAGCTCATCCAGGATGTCTGGGATGCCATTGGGGGAGCCACCAGCCATGGAGTAGTCCTGGCTCGCCTTGTAATCCGAAAAGTCCCCGCTGTAGGCGTCGGGGAAACCCGCTTTCCAAGTCGCATAGCCCTTGGCAAGGATATAGGCAGCGTAAAACTGGGTCTGGCCGAACATCACATGGTCGCCGCAATCGAACCAACCACCCGAAACGTCTTTGCCCTTGTAGGAATCCTTCACGAAGCTGGTGGGCCATTTGGAATCCTGGGTGGCCCAGTTGGGCCCTGTTCCGGAACGGACGGCCCCGAAGTAGCGGGTGGTCATCCAAAGCGCCTTCTTGTACTGTTCAGCTGTGAACTTGCCGACCGGATCGGCCGCTTGGGCGGTCAACAAGCCCAAGCCGAGAACTCCGGAGATAAGTGCTTTCATGGAAGGACTCCAAAGGTTGGAAGGGTTCAAAGCGGCTACCATTCCGGCCCGTTGGACTCCGGAGGAGCTCCAATCTT
This sequence comes from Fibrobacterota bacterium, assembly GCA_016699655.1. GTDB lineage: Bacteria > Fibrobacterota > Fibrobacteria > UBA5070 > UBA5070 > UBA5070. Next base: position 3,655,586 of record CP064986.1, on the reverse strand, counting down.
TCCTTTCATGCGGTGGCTTCGCTGGGCATTCGAGGTTTTTTGCGCTCCTCTGTACGCTCAAGAGCCCTTGACTACCTTCTCAGGATCAAACAATATCTCCCTCTCGAGAGGCAAAATGCGCACTGCTCCCACCCTGCTGGCTCTTTTGGCCAGTTCCCTCACCGCCCAGGTACCGATTACCCTCAAAGCTGGCGAGAAGGCCACCGCCGCAGATGTGATGCAGAATTTCAAGTACTTGGACTCGCTGAACACCCAAACCCAGAAGGATCTAGGCAAGGTCCAAGGGGTGGTGATCGGAAACCAGAGCGATTTAGGATTACTAAAGAAAAAAGTGGACGCAAAACTGGATACCAACCAGCTCTCATCAAGACTCTTGGAAAGGGATACTTCAGACTTTTCACTTGGACCGCAATCGAGCTCTGCAAATCATTTGGACTGGTTTCCAGTCTGGCGCGGAACAGAATCCATGCTGCGGATCAGTGGAATTGGGTCTCCTCCGAACGGGATTGGGTTTCGGTACAAACACGAAGATGAGTACGGCTTTTTTCTTGGAAATCCCTATAACGAATTCAGCATCCTGGTAAATTCCAGAAAGGATTCTCTTTCCATTGGAATGCGCGGCCGCGGGCGCCCGGTGAATGCTCTGCAGACGGACGGAACCAAGGTTCGCTTTCCCGACCTCGTATACGCCGACAACGGCATCCAGGTCCAGGGCTCACTCACCACCTCCGGGGATGTCCAGGTGGGCGGCACTCTCTCCGTCCAAGCCAAGCAGATCGCTCCGGACTACGTGTTCGCCCCCGACTACCCCCTGATGCCTTTGGGTGAACTTGCCAAATACGTGTCCGAAAACCGGCACCTGCCCGACGTACCGGATGCCAAATCCATTGCCTCCCAGGGAGTGGACGTGGCCCAAATGAACTTGGTGCTCTTGCGCAAAGTGGAGGAACTGACGCTCCATCTGATCGCCCTGCAGCAGCAAGTGGACTCCCTCAAGTCTCGGTAGACTTAGGGTTGGTTGGTCGCCAACGACTGTTAGTATATTCCGTTGGCGCCAATTTCCGACTTACCCCACTCGAGGAACATGAACGCTGACAACGCCATCACCCAGCGCCTGGAACTTCTGCAAGACCAATATGCGGAGTTTGTCACCACACCCGGCGCGATCGTGTTCCGGTGGCTCTTCCAGCCCGACGAAGAGCCCATGCTCCAGGCGTTTGTGGATACGGAAAACGAAGACCAGGGCTGCACCAACGACATTTTTCTGCGCCTGCGCGATGGCTTTGCCAACGCCGAGGTTCACGGCTTCCGTTTAGCCAAATCGCTGGAACAGATTTTTGAGCACAGCCCAGAAGTGGAAGAAAACGAACCCCCTCCGTTGCCCGCCTGGAATTGCCCGGTTCGCACCGCCGAAGACAAAGCCAATCCGTACTTTCTCAAGGCCCTGAAGTCGTTTTGCGAACACTTCCAAGAACAATTGGAGCACGCCGTTTTGGTGCTCACTCCGGTCTCCATTTCCGTTCCTAAAGTCTATGTGGAATGGCTCGCGCAACTGGCCCAAACCCAGCTTCCACCGCAGGTGCGTATTCTGCTGGCCGATCACCCCAGCCACCCCGCCTATGTCGAACTGGACCAACTGGCCGCAGGAAAAGTTTTTGTGAAGTCCGCCAACCTGGACATGGAAGGGGCCATCGCCGAGATTTCCGAAGAAGATGAATCGCCACGCGGCCTCTACCGCAAGCACTATGCGCTGATGACCATCGCCGTGGGCAAGTCCGACCTCCCCAAAGGCGAAGTGCACGGCAAGGAAGCGCTGAACGTGACCGCTTCCGAAGATCTCCCTCAGCTGGAGCCCGCCATCCACCTGACCTTGGCCGCTGGCTACCTGGGACTCAAGCGCCACCAGGAGGCCCTAGACAAATATTGTCTATCCGAGACCAGCTCGCGCAAAGCGGTGGAAAAGAAGGAACCGGAAGGCCCCAAGCTTCTGGTGCAATCCCTGTTGGGGAAAGGGGGCGCGTTGGTCTTCCTGAAGCGCTGGGAAGAAGCCGCCAAGGCCTACCAGGAAGCCGCCAATCTGGCCCAAGCGGACGATCTCCCCACTTCTCTGGAAGCCCACCGCATGGCCGCCTTTTGTTGGGCCCAGGACAGCCGCTGGGATGATGCCCATCGAGAGGGCGTGGCCGCGGTGTCCATCGCCGAAGGCATGGACAAAGCCGACCTGCCCAGAACGGGTCTTCGCTTTGCCGCCCGCGACCTCCACAAATTGCTGCGCAAATGGCGCTACACCAGCGAAGATCGCGATGCGATGGACAAGCGCTTGGAAGCCTTGCTGGGCCCTGATTGGCAGGAAGACTTGAAGAAGGAACTCGCCGCATGATGCCCGCAGTGAAAATGCTGGATCCCATCATGGGGATCGACATCCACATGGTGGCCATCCCCGCCGTGCCCAGCCCCATCCCCACTCCCATGCCGCATCCGTATGTGGGCATGGTGTTTGAAATGATGGCGTTCCTCCCCTTGATCGGCGCCTCCATCAAGGTCCAGGGCATGCCCTGCGCCACGGCGGGCACTTCGGGCAAAGCCATCGTGCCGCACATCCCGATGGGTGGCCCGTTTCTGCCTCCTATTCCCTCCAACGATTCCGAAATCTTCATGGGGTCGGCCACGGTTCTGTTTGAAGGATCGCCCGCCGCCTACACCGCCCTGCCCTGCCTTTCGTGCAACACGTTTGGCATGCCTCCCCCGCCCCGCAAAAAGGGCGGAGCGAAGATTTCGCTCGAGTTGCCCACCTCCATGGTGATGGCCATCCCGATGGGCCTTCCGGTGTTGATTGGCGGGCCACCCACTATCGACATGATGGCCATGGCCATGAAAGCCGCTCAAGCCCTGGGTGGTAAGCTTTACAAGAAGCTCCAGAAGACCAAATTTTGGAAAGCCGTTTCGCAGAAAATCCACAACTTCGCCAAGAAGGTGATGGACAAGCTCAAGATCCCCAAGAAGTCCAAAATCCGGGATCTTGTCCACGATTTCATCTGCTCCAAAACCGGACACCCGGTCGACATCGCCTCTGGCAAAGTCACCACCGAACACATCGACTTCACATTTCCTGGCCCCATTCCTTTCGAGTGGAAGCGGTGGTATTCCAGCGCCTCCAGCTACGATGGTCCGCTGGGCGTGGGCTGGCACCACCCCTACGACATGGCCTTGGCCGAAGACCACCGCGTGGTGGCCGTGCGCATGGAAGACGGGCGGGTGTTCCTGAGCGCCCGATTGGGCGTGGGAGAATCGCACTACGACCGCACGGAAAAACGCACTTTGTTTCGCGACGAACGCGGCTACGGCCTGCGTGACCACGCCGAGCGAACCACCCATCGGTTCGGCAAGGCCGAACGCGACGGAGTGCAACGGCTGACCTCCATCGAAAACGACTTCAACGATGCCATCCGGCTTGAATACGACAACGATCTATTCTTGACGGGAATTGTCGACAGCACCGGGCGACGCATCCGATTGGTCAACGACCACCGCGGCAAGATCCGGTCCATCCTGGTGCCCCACCCCACCCTGCCTGACGATGAAGGCGAACGCCCTTCGGTGGAGATCGTGCAGTACCTGGTGGATTCCGCCCACGATTTGGTGGAGGTCTTCGACGCCCAGAAACGGCCCTGGAAATTCCGCTACTCCAACCACCTGTTGATCTCGGAGACCTTGCGCAATGGACTGACTTTCCAGTTCCAGTACAAGGGATCGGGCATCACGGCCCGCTGCGTGCGCACCTGGGGCGACGGCGGCATCTACGATCACAAGCTCAAATACAACCTGGTGCAAGGCCACACGGTGGTCACCACCTCGTTGGGCGCTCGCACCGAACACCATCACGAGAACGGCGTGGTCCGCGAGGTGGTGGATGCCCTGGGGGGCCGTTCCAGCACGCTTTGGAACGCATGGATGGAGCCGTTTGCGACCCTGGACGAACTGGGCCGCGGAACCCTGACAGAATTTGATGATCGCGGCAACCCCACCAAGATGATCGAGGTCGATGGATCCACCTTGGAGGTGGCCTACGAAGACGATCTGCCAGTGAGCGCGATCGATGCGGTGGGTGGCCAGTGGCTCTGGAAACACGACCAAGGCCGATTGGTGGAACGCACCGATCCGCTGGGACGCACCACGCACTACGAGTACGACGGCTCACTCCTGATCGCCTTGGTGGACGCCAAGGGAACCAAGACAGAATTTGCCTACGACCCGCAAGGGAACCTGGTCAAGGCGACTTTCCCGGATGGATCCGCCAACGAATGGGTGCACGACCGCTGGGGCCACCTGTGGAGCGCGGTGGATGAACGCGGCAACCGCCGCGACTTCGCCTACGACCTTTCCGGAAACCTTCGCAAAATCCGCGAACCGGACGGCAACCTGCGCGAGATGGACTACGACCCCGAGGACAACCTGATCCGCGCCAAGGATGCCCACCGCGAGGTGAGCTTTACCTGGCGGGGCATGGGGGCCATGGCCTCGCGCACCGAAAACGGCACCCGCATCGACTTCGCCTACGACACCGAAGACCAGCTCACCGCCATCCGCAACGAAGTCCAGGACATCTATGGCTTCAAGCGAGACGTGCTGGGCCGGGTGGAGCTGGAACAAGGCTGGGACGGCTTGCGGCGCACCTTCCGCTACGACGCGGTGGGCAATCTGGTACGCGTGGAACGCCCGGGCGAGCGCTGGACAGAATACGACAACGACGCGGCAGGCCGGGTATTGGAGGTACGCCACTGGGACGAATCCTCCGAGACGTTCACCTACCGCCCCGACGGCGACCTGGTGGAAGCGTCCAACGCAAACGCCAAGATCCTGTGGGAGCGCGATACGCTGGGCCGGGTGCTCAAGGAGGTTCAGGGCAACCACTGGGTGGAATCGATCTGGAACGAACTGGACGAACGGGTGGAAATCCGCTCCTCCATGGGTGCCCACCAGATCATTTCTCGCGACATCATGGGTGAGGCCACCTCTGTGCAGGTGCCGGGAAATCCCGAAGAACCCGCCGCCCCACCCAAGTGGGAGGCCAAGTTCCAGCGCGATATTTCAGGTCTGGAGATTGAGCGCGCCTTGCCAGGGGGCATCAAGAGCCGCTGGGAGCGCGACCAGCACGGACGGCCCCTCAAGCATTCCTTTGGTCGCAAGGACAAAGAACGCAACCGCGAGTACACCTGGGCGGTGGATGACCGCCTGAAGAAGATCGTGGACTCCGCCTACGGCCCGGTGGAATACGAACACGACGCCTTCGGGAACCTGTCTGGCGCCACCTACAACGACTTCCACAAGCTCTGGCGCGCCCCGGACGTGTTGGGCAACCTGTTCCGCACCCCCGAACGCCTCGATCGCAAATACGGCCCCTCGGGTCAGTTATTGGAATCCAACAGCACCCAAGGCCTAACGCGCTACGAATACGACGCCGAAGGCAACCTGGTCAAGAAGACCATCACCCCACTCCACTCCCCCGAACCCACCATGGTCTTGGGATCGGGAACGGGCCTGGGATCAGGACCCAACGCCGACAAAATCTGGCTGTACGAATGGAACGCGGCGGGCCACTTGTCCCGCGTGATCCGGCCCGATGGCCAGGTGGTGGAATTCGCCTACGACGCCCTGGGGCGCCGCGTGGCCAAGACCTTCGCGGGCCGTACCACGCGTTGGGTCTGGGACGGCAACCTGCCACTGCACGAATGGCAAGAAGAAACGGGAATCATCCTGGATGTGGAGCCGCCTCCGGCCTACGAGATGGACGCCCGCCTCGCGGAAGTGCTCCAGCTTTTGCGCGACAAGACGCTTTCGCCGTTGTCGCCACAGGGCCCACCGCAAAGGCCCAGCGCCGAACAGCCCATCACCTGGCTCTTTGAGCCCGATTCGTTTGCGCCCCTGGCCCGCCTCCAAGGCGACCGCCGCGAGAGCATTGTCTGCGACCATTTGGGCACGCCGTTGGCCATGTTCAACGACGCTGGCGACCAGACTTGGTCATTGGACCTCGATATTTACGGTCAGCCGCGCATGGTGGAAGGCGAGCGCACGCTATGCCCCTTCCGCTACCCCGGCCAATACGAAGACGCCGAGACCGGCCTCTACTACAACCGCTTCCGGTACTTCGACCCGGAAGCGGGCGGGTACATCAGCCAGGATCCGATCCGCCTGGAGGGCGGGAACCCCACGCTGTATGGGTATGTGGGGGATCCCAATGGGTGGGTGGATCCATGGGGGCTAAAACCCTGCTTCGCCAATGACGGCGCACGCGAGCGTACTGAAGCAATTATTCGCCGACACGGAGGGCGTAGGGTTGCCGAAGGACATTACCAGATGCCCAGTCGACGTGCGGCTCGACAAGCTGCATCTGAAATTGCTGGCAACCTTGGTCCTCGGAGAACAAGAAAGGTGACCAGAAAACCTGAATTTCGAGGCGGACCGAAATCATGGGAACAATCTGATGGAAGAATAGGAGCTCAAAATGCAAATAAGAGCGCAGGATGGCGCGACGATGAATTGGGTCACACTTTCAAAGGACAAACCATTGGTCGACACGTGAACGCGTGGAACGAAGGAAATGGGGTATTCGACAATCTTCACCTTCTCTATTAGGAAATAAGAATGATGCTATTTCATGAGCATTACACTCACGACTCTCCATCGAAATCATGGTTTTCCATTCGTGAACCGAACCAAGAAGAATCCAAAGAAGAAATTATTAGCCCTTGGGACTCCGAAGAAGCAAATTTTACCAGCATTTATTTCCCAGTTGATGTTTGTTCAGTTGAACTCAGGCCAGCATGGAGTAGTGATCAGAAAAATGACTCACTATCCACTTATATGAAAGATTTGTACTTCATCATTTTGCACCATTCAGATCTCCCAAGATTCATTCATAGTCATTTACCCTACAGCTGGGACGAGGCAATCAAACTCGCAGGACTTTTTCGCAATCAAAACCTGAAATCATCCTTGCGCATCTGGAAAGCGAACAAAATTGGGCGCATGCCGATCGAAAGCCGATAAAGCCATTACCGCTCTATATTGACATAAAATAAACTGAAAGCACGACCTCAAATCCAGGCTAATTTGGGAATGAATACTGGACTCTGACAACAACCATCTTCAGCATTACAATTAGAATCGAATTAGCGAAGGAATGCAAAAAGTTGGATCTCCCGCGAATTTAGTGGCGACAGCTATTCGACGCGCAAGCTTGACGCCAATGGATTTCAAAAAGTGGGGTTAATATTTTTTGATTGCGGCAACCGTCATGTCCCCCTCCAATTGAGCTAGTTTCCAATATCATATCTTTGAAAGCCCTGAACACTCCTCCGCCTCACCCGGGTATTTGACCCGCCATAGGCGGAGGAGCAATCCTTCTCGGAGAAATCAAAGGCCGTTTCGCAGAAGATCCACAACTTCGCCAAGAAGGTGATGGACAAGCTCAAGATCCCCAAGAAGTCCAAGATCCGCGATCTGGTCCACGACTACATCTGCTCCAAGACCGGCCACCCCGTGGACATCGCCTCCGGCAAGGTCACCACGGAGCACATCGACTTTGCATTTCCAGGCCCCATCCCATTCGAATGGAAGCGTTGGTACTCCAGCGCCTCCAGCTACGACGGGCCGCTGGGCGTGGGCTGGCACCACCCCTACGACATGGCCCTGGCCGAAGACCATCGCGTGGTGGCGGTGCGCATGGAAGACGGGCGCGTGCTCTTGAGCGCACGACTGGGCGTAGGAGAATCGCACTACGACCGCTCGGAAAAACGCACCCTGTTTCGCGACGAGCGCGGCTACGGCCTGCGTGACCACGCCGAGCGAACCACCCATCGCTTCGGCAAGGCCGAACGCGACGGAGTGCAACGGTTGACCTCCATCGAAAACGACTTCGGCGAGGCGATCCAGCTTGAATACGACAACGACCTATTCTTGACGGGAATTGTCGACAGCGCCGGGCGACGCATCCGTCTGGTGAACGACCACCGCGGCAAGATCCGGTCCATTTTGGTGTCCCACCCCACTCTGCCTGGCGAGGAAGGCGAGCGCCCTTCGGTGGAGATCGTGCAATACCTGGTGGATTCCGCCCACGATTTGGTGGAGGTCTTTGACGCCCAGAAGCGCCCGTGGAAGTTCCGTTACGCCAACCACCTGTTGATCTCGGAGACCTTGCGCAACGGACTGACTTTCCAGTTCCAGTACAAGGGATCGGGCATCACGGCCCGCTGCGTGCGCACCTGGGGCGACGGCGGCATCTACGACCACAAGCTCAAATACAACCTGGTGCAAGGCCACACGGTGGTCACCACCTCGCTTGGCGCTCGCACCGAGCACCATCACGAAAACGGCGTGGTCCGCGAGGTGGTGGATGCCCTGGGGGGCCGCTCCAGCACGCTGTGGAATGCGTGGATGGAGCCGTTTGCGACCCTGGACGAACTGGGCCGCGGCACCCTGACAGAATTTGATGATCGCGGCAATCCCACCAAGATGATCGAGGTCGATGGATCCTCCTTGGAGGTGGCCTACGAAGACGATCTGCCAGTGAGCGCGATCGACGCGGTGGGTGGCCAGTGGCTCTGGAAACACGACCAGGGCCGCCTGGTGGAACGCACGGATCCATTGGGGCGGATCACTCGCTACGAATACGACGGCTCGCGCCTGATCGCCTTGGTGGACGCCAAGGGAACCAAGACAGAATTTGCCTACGACCCACAGGGGAACCTGGTCAAGGCCACCTTCCCGGATGGATCCACCAGCGAATGGATCCACGACCGCTGGGGCCACCTGTGGAGCGCGGTGGATGAACGCGGCAACCGCCGCGACTTCGCCTACGACCTTTCCGGAAACCTTCGCAAAATCCGCGAACCCGACGGCAACCTGCGCGAGATGGACTACGACCCCGAGGACAACCTGATCCGCGCCAAGGATGCCCACCGCGAGGTGAGCTTTACCTGGCGGGGCATGGGGGCCATGGCCTCGCGCACCGAAAACGGCACCCGGATCGATTTCGCCTACGACACCGAAGACCAGCTCACGGCCATTCGCAACGAAGTCCAGGACATCTACGGCTTCAAGCGCGACGTGCTGGGCCGGGTGGAGCTGGAACAAGGCTGGGACGGCCTGCGACGCACCTTCCGCTACGACGCGGTGGGCAATCTGGTGCGGGTGGAGCGCCCTGGCGAGCGCTGGACAGAATACGACAACGATGCGGCAGGCCGCGTGTTGGAGGTGCGCCACTGGGATGAATCCAGCGAATCCTTTGTGTACCGCCCCGACGGTGAACTGGTGGAAGCGACCAACGCCCATGCCAAGATCCTGTGGGAGCGCGACACGCTGGGTCGCGTGCTCAAGGAGGTCCAGGGCAACTACTGGGTGGAATCGATCTGGAACGAACTCGATGAACGGGTGGAGATCCGCTCCTCCCTGGGCGCCCACCAGATCATTGATCGCGACCTCATGGGTGAGGCCACCTCCGTTCAGGTGCCAGGAAATCCCGAAGACCCCGCCGCCCCACCCAAGTGGGAGGCCAGGTTCCAGCGCGACCTGTCAGGTCTTGAGATCGAACGCGCCTTGCCCGGAGGCATCAAGAGCCGCTGGGAGCGTGACCAGCACGGACGGCCCCTGCGCCATTCCTTTGGCAAGAAGGACAAAGAACGGACCCGCGAATACTCCTGGGAGGTGGATGACCGCCTGAAGAAGATCGTGGACTCCGCCTACGGCCCGGTGGAATTCGAGCACGACGCCTTCGGGAACCTGTCTGGCGCCACCTACAACGACTTCCACAAGCTCTGGCGCGCCCCGGACGTGCTGGGCAACCTTTTCCGCACCCCCGAACGGCTCGATCGCAAATACGGCCCTTCCGGACAATTGTTGGAATCCACCAGCACCCAAGGCCTAACGAGGTACGAATACGACGCGGAAGGCAACCTGGTCAAGAAGACCATCACCCCACTCCACTCCCCCGAACCCACCATGGTCTTGGGATCGGGAACGGGCCTGGGATCAGGACCCAACGCCGACAAAATCTGGCTGTACGAATGGAACGCGGCGGGCCACTTGTCCCGCGTGATCCGGCCCGATGGCCAGGTGGTGGAATCGCCTACGACGCCCTGGGGCGCCGCGTGGCCAAGACCTTCGCGGGCCGTACCACGCGTTGGGTCTGGGACGGCAACCTGCCACTGCACGAATGGCAAGAAGAAACGGGAATCATCCTGGATGTGGAGCCGCCTCCGGCCTACGAGATGGACGCCCGCCTCGCGGAAGTGCTCCAGCTTTTGCGCGACAAGACGCTTTCGCCGTTGTCGCCACAGGGCCCACCGCAAAGGCCCAGCGCCGAACAGCCCATCACCTGGCTCTTTGAGCCCGATTCGTTTGCGCCCCTGGCCCGCCTCCAAGGCGACCGCCGCGAGAGCATTGTCTGCGACCATTTGGGCACGCCGTTGGCCATGTTCAACGACGCGGGCGACCAGACTTGGTCATTGGACCTCGATATTTACGGTCAGCCGCGCATGGTGGAAGGCGAGCGCACGCTATGCCCCTTCCGCTACCCCGGCCAATACGAAGACGCCGAGACCGGCCTCTACTACAACCGCTTCCGGTACTTCGATCCGGAAGCCAGCGGGTATATTAGCCAAGATCCGATTGGGCTTACAGGCGGTTTCAATCTACTCGCCTATGTCATCGATCCTACGACATGGTTTGATTTCTCTGGTCTGGCCGGTAATAAGTTTAGGGTTGGATCCAAACTCCCTGGCTGGAAACATGCTGCTGACTATTCACACATTCCTGATCCGCCATCCGTCCGTCCCAGAAAAGATTTCACCGCTAGTCAAAAAGCAAAGATTTATGCAGCGAACAGAAAAGCAAATGGAGGCTACCTAGTAAGTGACCATGATGGAACAATTTTAAAACAGCCAGCAAAAAGCAAAAAAGGCGTTCGTCCATCTCCTCATGAGGCTCAACTAGACCATGTGCACCCCAGAAGCAAGGATGGGCCAAATTCAAGCCGCAATGCCCAAGTTCTAAGCCGAAAACAAAATCGCAAAAAATCAGACAAATGCGGAGCTTAAAAATGCTGCTAAAAAATGAAAACCCAAACAAACCCGCGATCACAACAAAAAATATTCTCAATGGCCTAGAATCCATCACACGTGTAATCTATGATCCAGATGGAGACTGGCAATTTTTCTCAAAGGCAACAGATGCCGACTCCGATTTCGCGGTGATTTCCATCAAGCAAGCAATCGACATTGATGAATCATTACTTCAACTTCCAGAAATCAAAAAAAACACAGAGCTGAACCGAAACAACAACGCTGCCCCTTGGATGATAAAATGCTGACCGCAGAAGAACAAAAACTTAGCGAAGAACTGCGCCACACACAGAGTGCGCGACGCAGAAAAGCCGCAAAAACAATAGGAAAATTAAAGCTGACGAATCTCAGCGCCCCAATATTTGAGGCCTTTCTTAAGGAAAGGGAAGATTCGCGAACTTGGGAAACCCAAGCGTGCATGATAAGCTCCCTGGGAAGAATCCAATGCAAAGATGCCCTGCCAGTCATACATGAAATCATTGTAAAGAATCTAGAATTTGACGCCATCACATCCTCCGCTAGCGAAGCTTCCGTCCGCATAGAATCAATACATACTCCTCCCGCAAAAATCGCTCTTGAGCTTTTTAAGAATGGAAAACATTCCGTGCAGTATGGCGCCTTATCCGCCCTCTACTTTGACAAAGTACTGCCATCAGAAAGCGACATGGAGAAAATTATCGATGCAGTCGAAGCCACCCCCAGAATCGAGCCACCCGGAATGGTTGGCGACCTCAGAGAACTCTTAATCTGCTTAATGGCATATTGGCCTGCAAACTTTACAAAACCGTACTTGGAAAAGTATTCATCCGACGCAAACATCCGTAAAATTGTTGTCGAATATGCATTAAAAGGAAAAGCCTACGGACCTAAAGAATACTGACAAGAGAGCCATCGGCTCCCACACATTTGGTGGAAGAGCTTCTGCATGCTGTCCGCAGGCAAATAGATTTCAAAAATCAAGGATCGCACTTTTGGATTATCGCTCCCGACTCTCGCTCCCCTCGAATTGAGCTAGCTTCCTCTTTCCTCTCTTTGAAATCCCTGAGCTCTCCTCCACCTCACCCGGGCATTTGACCCATCTGAGGTGGAGGAGCAACAATCCACCGGAAACGCGACCAGCACGGACGGCCGCTCAAGCATTCGTTCGGCCGCAAGGACAAAGAACGCACCCGCGAGTACACCTGGGCGGTGGACGACCGTCTCAAGAAGATCGTGGATTCCGCCTACGGCCCGGTGGAATACGAACACGACGCCTTCGGGAACCTGTCTGGCGCCACCTACAACGACTTCCACAAGCTCTGGCGCGCCCCGGACGTGCTGGGCAATCTCTTCCGCACCCCCGAACACGCCGACCGCAAATACGGCCCCTCGGGCCAGCTTCTCGAATCCACCGGCACCCAAGGTCTGACGAGGTACGAATACGACGCGGAAGGCAACTTGGTCAGAAAGACCATCACGCCGCTCAAGTCCCCCGAGCCCACCATGGTCTTGGGATCCGGAACAGGACTGGGGTCGGGGCCCAACGCCGACAAAATCTGGCTGTATGAATGGAACGCATCGGGCCACTTGTCTCGCGTGGTCCGTCCCGATGGCCAAAGTGTGGACTTCGCCTACGACGCCCTGGGGCGCCGTGTCGCCAAATCCTTCGCGGGCCGTACCACGCGTTGGGTGTGGGACGGAAACCTCCCCCTGCATGAATGGCAAGAGGAGACGGGAATCGTCCTGGACGTGGAGCCGCCCCCGGCCTACGCCATGGATGCACGCCTGGCGGAAGTTCTCCAGCTTCTGCGCGACAAGACCCTGTCCCCGTTGTCGCCCCAAGGCCCACCTCAGCGACCCAGCGCCGAACAGCCCATCACCTGGCTCTTCGAGCCCGATTCCTTTGCGCCCTTAGCCCGCCTCCAAGGCGAGCGTCGCGAAAGCATTGTCTGCGACCACCTCGGCACGCCGTTGGCCATGTTCAACGACGCGGGCGACCAGACATGGTCCCTGGACCTGGATATTTACGGTCAGCCGCGCATGGTGGAAGGCGAGCGCACGCTCTGCCCCTTCCGCTACCCCGGCCAATACGAAGACGCCGAGACCGGCCTCTACTACAACCGCTTCCGGTACTTCGATCCGGAGGCGGGCGGGTATATTAGCCAAGATCCGATCCGCCTGGAAGGCGGGAATCCCACGCTGTATGGGTATGTGGGGGATCCGAATTCGTGGGTGGATCCGTGGGGCTTGGCAAAGTGTGGTGCATCCCATGGAAACCACCGAAACAACCGGAAAGCGAACCATGTATACGAGATTAGGAATAAAAAAACTGGAGAAATCCACAAATACGGGATAAGCAGCGGGAAAATTCGAAAGGATGGAAAATCATATCGAGCAGAAAAGCAGGTTAGAGCGCTGAACAAAGCAGCAGGAAACAACGCCTATGAAAGCCGCATAGTAAAAAATGGGCTGACACGAGACAGAGCCCTCAAAATGGAGCAAGGCAGAGTAAATGGATATGCCAAAGCTCAACAAAGGATGAGTGTCTCAAATCCAAAAGAACCACCAGGTAACAGGCTTCCAAAGGTAAGCATCTCACTATAATGCCAAGACTTAAATTCCTTTCCTGGGACATAGATCCAAAGATTCAACCATCGGTCTCGAATGATTTCTGCCACACCATTTCCATGATAGAGTACCTAGTAAAGCCACCTCAGACCTCTCGATGCGCCAAACTCATTTTTCACCTAGTTTCATCCCACCAAGAAATACAGCCAACCAGAGTTGACATCGACGTATTAAACCAGTGGTGTTTTCTTGATGAAAATGCACTCACAGGACCAGACGCTGAGAGAAGGCTCATGCTGTCCAAGGTAATCATTGACGCGATTTGTGCAGCAGCCACAATAGAGAATTTTGAAACAAATCCATTTATTGATGCCACAAAAAAACTTCAAGAAAGCTCGTTCAAAATTACCGAAACATGGACGAAGTGGATCCCTTTGGAATCTACTGAATGCGAAGTAGGAATCCAATGGGAAATGGACTCATTTATTGACTTGTATTTCGCCACAAGAAACAGAAAATCAAAAATAATCATTAGCCTTGAATTATTTCTAAAAACACCTCTAGCCCCTTGGCAAATTAAAAAAATTCTTGGAAAATTTGAAAAAACCAGCGAATCCGAAATCACGCTCAGCTCCAAAGAAAATGACTCGAAATGGATATACAACACTTCCACAAAAGCAGTCACTTTTGCATTTCCTAGAGCAGAGGTTGGCGATGGGCACGGACATTTTATTCTTGGAAAAAAGCTAATCTATGGCGATGGAGTCTTAAAAAACACTGAAGAAGGCATTAGGAACATAAAAATTGCTGCTTCCCTAGGCTACCCGCATGCAAAAAATTTCTTGAAGACCAACTTACTCTGAAACAACAAGTGATATGCTATCCAGAAATAGCTTAGACAGGAAGCATCCAGCCAGTTCCATTTGACTGAGTTAACATGAAATTTAGCTGAGATAATCTCTTTGAAATTAATGCACACCTCCCCGCCTCTCCCGGGAATTCGATCCGATTGAGGCGAAGGAAAAATTTCACTCTGGGAGCGCGACCAGCACGGACGGCCCCTGCGGCATTCCTTTGGCAAGAAGGACAAAGAACGCACCCGCGAGTACACCTGGGCGGTGGACGACCGTCTCAAGAAGATCGTGGATTCCGCCTACGGCCCGGTGGAATACGAACACGACGCCTTCGGGAACCTGTCTGGCGCCACCTACAACGACTTCCACAAGCTCTGGCGCGCCCCAGACGTCTTGGGCAATCTCTTCCGCACCCCCGAACGGCTTGATCGCAAATACGGCCCCTCCGGACAATTGCTGGAATCCACCAGCACCCAAGGCCTGACGCGTTACGAATACGACGCCGAAGGCAACCTGATCAAGAAGACCATCACGCCCCTCAAGTCCCCGGAGCCCACCATGGTCTTGGGATCCGGAACAGGACTGGGGTCGGGGCCCAACGCCGACAAAATCTGGCTCTACGAATGGAACGCAGCTGGCCACTTGTCTCGCGTGGTCCGTCCCGATGGCCAAAGTGTGGACTTCGCCTTGACCCGTCCCCCTCCTGACGGACGCAACGATCAGGTAGGTTTGAGTCATGGAAGTTAAGGCCAAAACGAAGCGCCGTGCATACGATCCTGGATTCAAGGAGCGGGCGGTCAAAATGGCAGCTGAAAGCCGGAACATCGCTGAGACAGCACGTCAACTGGGGGTTGGCTACAGTCTCCTCAACGGCTGGATCAACGCCGCAGAACTTGCCCGGAGCAAGGGCCAGGGGTTGGCGATGGCCCTGGAGGAAAAAGCCCGGTTGGCAGCCCTGGAGCGGGAAGTGGCCAATCTTCGAGAGGAGAACGAGATCCTAAAAAAGCCACGGCGTACTTCGCGAGGATCGAGTCCCGCCGAGAAGTACGCCTGGATCCAAGGGATGAGGGGTTCCCACAAGGTTGGATTGATGTGCAAGGCGTTGGGAGTCAGCCGGTCTGGTTTGGATGACTGGAGCAAACGTGACAAGACTCCCGATCATCAGGAACTCAGAGGCATGATCCACACGACCTTCAAACGGTTTCGTTGCACTTATGGACATCGTTCCATTCGACGCGAACTGTCCAAGGAAGGGCATCATCATGGGCGTAAGTTGATTCTACGCTTGATGTCCGAGGACGGCTTGAGGCCCACGGCAAGCCTTCCCAAGCCATACGGCAAGGAAAAAGGCGTTGAACATCGAGTTGCCAAAAACCGTCTGGATCGGCATTTCATGGTGAGACGGGTGAATCGAGTCTGGACGTCGGACATCACCTACATATGGACTGCCTTGGGTTGGGTTTACCTTGCGGTGATTCTTGATCTATTCTCGCGACGGATCGTCGGTTGGTCAGTCAGCGACAAGCCTGATACGGCGCTGGTCAAGAGCGCGTTATCCAAGGCGATTCGGTTGAGGCGACCGAGACGCTGGCGGATCATGTTCCACTCCGACCAAGGCTGCCAATACACGTCCATTGAGCTTCAGGAGTACCTCAGGGATTCAGGGATCCTGCAGTCAATGAGCCGGCGAGGCCAGTGCTGGGACAACGCTCCAACGGAAAGCTTCTTCGGAACCATGAAGCAGGAAACGGGCATCGCAAGGTTCATTCTGGAGGACTGCCGCGCCGTGGAGATCGCAATGCTAGATTGGATCGACGGCTGGTACAATCAGACCCGAAGGCACACCACTCTCGATGGATGCAGCCCCATCGAATTCGAATCCAAAAAGGCTGCGTAACTTGTCCGCTCAGAGGGGGACTGGTCACCTACGACGCCCTGGGGCGCCGTGTCGCCAAATCCTTCGCGGGCCGTACCACGCGTTGGGTCTGGGACGGCAACCTCCCCCTGCACGAATGGCAAGAAGAGACCGGAATCATCCTGGATGTGGAGCCGCCTCCGGCCTACGAGATGGACGCCCGCCTCGCGGAAGTCCTCCAGCTCCTGCGCGACAAGACGCTTTCGCCCTTGTCGCCGCAAGGCCCACCACCGCGACCCAGCGAGCAAAGCCCCATTACCTGGCTCTTCGAGCCGGATTCCTTCGCGCCAATGGCCCGCCTCCAAGGCGAGCGTCGCGAAAGCATCGTCTGCGACCATCTAGGCACGCCGTTGGCCATGTTCAACGACGCGGGCGACCAAACCTGGTCCCTTGATCTGGATATTTACGGCCAGCCGCGCATGGTGGAAGGCGAGCGCACGCTGTGCCCTTTCCGCTACCCCGGCCAATACGAAGACGCCGAGACCGGCCTCTACTACAACCGCTTCCGGTACTTTGACCCGGAGGCGGGCGGGTATATTAGCCAGGATCCGATCCGCCTGGAGGGCGGAAACCCCACGCTGTATGGGTATGTAGAGGATCCGAATGAGTGGTTAGACCCATTCAGACTTACCAAGCGCGCGGATTACCTCAGGAAAACTCCAGGGTAATCATCGAGAACTGGCCGCCAAGTGATCGAACGAATGAGAGCCGACGGGCTCGTTAAAGGCAAAGGCTCCGACACAATTTTCTTCGACCGAGCAAAAAAGAAATGGTTTCCAATCTCAGATGCTGATATGGGACATAGAAATGACGCTGTT
This sequence comes from Fibrobacterota bacterium, assembly GCA_016699655.1. Classification (GTDB taxonomy): domain Bacteria; phylum Fibrobacterota; class Fibrobacteria; order UBA5070; family UBA5070; genus UBA5070. The sequence goes on along the minus strand of CP064986.1, from coordinate 3,638,335 downwards.
AAATATTGGAACAAGACTGGCCGCCATCACCGCCCCAAATCAAAACCAGTTCGAGCTTGGATGCTAAAACCAGACAATTACGAGCTTCAGCATTACAATTCTAATCGATCAAGCGGAGCAAAGCGTAAAGATCGATATCGGGACCCTCCGAAAAGGAAAAAAAGCCATGCAAGGGAAAGTGAATACCACAGCAGAAAAGAGGAGTGCATGCTAGCAGGCGACCCGATTGAAAACGAATGGTTTGACAGAATATTACCTCTCGCTGAAAATAACCAACACGAAGAGATCATAAAGATCACATTATCATACTGGGATAACATACCCGAACCGAAACTTGAAAAAGATTTTTCATATCATTTAATTTATAAATTATTCTATTCACACCTAAAATTAAAAAAATTTGAAGAAGCGAAAATTTGGCTTGAACAATTTGAAGGCTTCAACTACAAAAAAGCGGATCGATATGATGGTGGAGAATTCGAGATAGCAAAAGGCAATTACTTATGGGAAACAAATAAACCCGAAGAGGCAATCCAATCATGGGGTCTCGCAGACAAGAAGACGAAAGGCCAATGCTTTAGATCTGTTCAAGCCCAACTAGCAAAGTCCATTTACAAGAAAATTGAAAAAAAAGGCGAATCCCCCTCTGAAAAGAAACCAAAGGTCACAAAAAAAGAAATCAAAAAGATTTGTGAACTCGGATCAGAGCATATGGAGAAAAATGATTTTGCTGAAGCAGAAACCTGCTTTACGAAGGCTTTAGAACTACTGCCTGATCCTGCCGCTGACCATGAATTTTACCACTGGATTATGGCATCACTTGGTGATGCATGCCTTTCACAAAACAAACTGAAAGAGTCTGAGAGTCATCTTTTGGAGGCCACAAAAGGCATGGTGGACAATCCTTATGTATGGCTTCAATTGGGTAGAACATACAGATTGCAATCGAAAACAAAAAAAGCAGCGGACTCGCTCATGCGAGCTTACATGATCGATGGCGAGAAGATTTTCGAGGATTCGCAGGATGACTTTGATTTTCTAAAATCAAAGGTAAAACTATGATTTTTCTGATGTACGCAAAGGAATTTCTCTCTCGAAACGCGTAAAACAAGCCTTTCCTGAAAACTTGAAAGCCATATTTCTGGCGCATTGAAGCTGCGATTGTTCCAGGAGTCTTTCGTAGATTAGCTTAGCTTCTGACATTCATTCTTTGAAATCCCTAAACACTCCTCCACCCCATCCGGGCATTTGACCCACTTGAGGTGAAGGAGCAACAATCCGCTGGGAGCGCGACCGGCACGAACGGCCCCTGCGGCCCTCCTTTGGCAAGAAGGACAAGGAACGGACCCGGGAATACTCCAGGGAGGCGGACGACCGCCTCAAGAAGCGAAAGAATTACTTTCTCAAAAAAGAATATCAGTAAACTGCGAAAAGCGGAGAATAAATCGCCAAGCACATTCGCGCCTCTGGCAGAATGGCTGGAGGCAAGCCATTCAAACCGGGCCGACGTGGTGAACAAAAAAACGAGGCAAATGTGGAGCATCTTGATAGCCTGAGCTTTCAATTCGAATCTGATCCGAAAGTCTTAGCGGAGGAAATATTGTCATCCATTGATGATCAGCGTTATGAATGGAATGACAACCTTAAAAGTGCTGCGCTTCGTCGATTTCTTGCAATTCACCTCGACAACGCTTCAAAAATTTCCGAGTTAGTGGAATTTATTCCGCATGACTTACGAACATTTGCGCTTGAAATGATTCTTCGAAACGATAAAGCATCAATAGACCAATTAAATAGCCTTGTTTCATTTATTCCAGCGTGCAGAGTTTGCATTCATGGGCGAATCGCCGAAATTATTTTTTTAATTCGAAGCAAATATTTGCAGCAAAAAATGCCCGAAGAGAAATTAACGGCAAATTCATTATTCCCAATCCCCCCCTCATATGATTTTCATACTGCGTTATACGTGGCGAAATTATTTTTTGAGCGAGGCCAACTACCAGAGTCTGAGTATTTTGGAATCCAGAGCAACTTTGAAAGGTTTCTTGAAGAAAAGAAGAATCCAGATTGCACCGAAGAGGTCGCAGATTAGAAAGTGATTCATTGGGATTTTTGCAGCAAGTAGCGAAGTTCGCAGAAGAATCATGGCCTGCAACAACGGCGATGAGATCCGAAGAGAACTCGCAGCCATTCGGCAAGAAATGCTAAATGGCGACACCCGGTATTTATCAACAAAACGACAGAATGGTGCCAAATCGAAGAAAAAGGGGAAATCCAAATGCAAGGGAAAATGAGTCTTAGTGAAGCTCAACAAATTTTCAGCAAATACAGCAACGATCCTTCGATGATTGAAAATGTGAGCAACACCAATTTCACACGGATCGAGTATGGCAGCAGATTATTTTTTGGATTGCTTCCGCTAAGTCAGTTTTTCCTTCCAGATTATGCAGATTCCAGACCACTATCAGCCCCCCCTGACATCAAAAAAAACTACGAAATGGCGCTATTAGACGAAAAAGGCAGGCCGACCAGCTTCAAATCCATCGACGACTTGGGAGTTGCCAGATACGGAGGCATGATAAATTACATTGGAGATTCAAGCTGGATTTCCATCAAAGCAAATTTAGAACAACGTTTCATTACGGGCGGGACAATTTTCACTTCTAGACCAGACGGGACCCCCTCTCAAGGATTTCGATTTTATAGAACCGCAGAGACCATTGATGAGATCAATTACATATTCGAAGAAAATTTTTGCAAAAAAGTAATTGCAATAAGATACACAGGTGAGAATTTCGCGCCAGCCGAACCCACAGAATACACTTTCATTTACGACAATTCAAGCATTCTAAAAACGGTTTTGCAAAACGACAGTCGGATTGTCTATCAATCGCCGAAAAACCTAAGCAAGGAAGCATCCTTAATTCAGGTTATGGCAAAGCTTTCAAAGGAAATCAGCACATTCACCACGAAAGCATTCCCATTAAAAGACATCACCGGCATTGGCATTTTTTATGACGTTATATCGAAATTTTCAAACCTCTCTATAAGTGTGACAAGTCAGTCGCTTTTAGGAGTCAGTAAACTTACAGACGAAGAGATCGTCACCCTATTCGATCTTCAAGAGGAAGAATTTTATGAGCTTGAGGATTTTGAAACCAATTCTTTTGGACTCAAAAAGCATCTGCAATTTCTGGAGTCAAATTGGAAAACAACAGATGCTGAATTTAGTGAAGAAATGAACAGATTCTGCGATCACTTACTTGAATTGGTCAAAAAAAAGCACCCGAATGTCGCATATGTTTTCTGGTGCGATCGCGAATGCACGAATTTAGCTAAAAACATCCGCAAGCTTGCATCAGAAAATTGAACATTTAGGTTTCATTTTTTGATCGCGGCTCCCGTCATATTCGCCCCCTCCAATAAGCTAGTTTCCTCTTTCACCTCTTTGAAAGTCCTGAACACTCCCCCGCGATCGCATCGAGCGGATTGCCGAGGGGTTACAGAGCAAGGAACGAGTCCATCACAGGATCTCCGCGATGGACTCGTTCCTTGCTCCCGAATCCACCATCCATCCGTCTCGAACGGACCTCTGTACTTGCCGCTCGCTGAGAACCCGGAGCGGAACACCCGAGGCTGCGTACTTCAGCCAATGGATCCCGCTGGGCAGATTCTGTCAGGCACCGTTCCAGGAGGATCCCACTGCGTCGGCATCGATCGGCGGCGTGGAAGGAATCAAGAAACTCCAAATCGACCGGGAAAGAGCTCGCCCATCGACGCGAATACCCTGCAAAGAATGGCAACAGCTACGCTCATTCAGACTTGCAGGATGCCAACTGACATGCATTACAACACATGTATGGAGGAAAACAATGAACACAAAGAAAAATGAATCAATCATTCAACTCCCAGCAGGAAAACGGTACGAATATTTTATCAGGAAAACTGCCGATTTCCAACAAATTTGGTCCCTACGAAACGCTGAAGGCTGGTTATTGCTAGGAGGAAACACGAACGCAAAACTAATTCCACTATGGCCTGAAAGAATATTCGCTGAATACTGCAATAGAGTCAACAAGACAGAATGTCAGGCCGAAAGCATCGGCCTTAATGATTTTCTATCGAAAATGAGCAAAATACTAATTCGCGACAACATTCAGCTTGCAGTTTTTCCAAATCAAAACATGTCCGCCCCCATTAGAGATCGAAAAAGCCTGTCAAGATCTTATCGATGAATCTGCCCAATACGAGCAAGATCAAAAGTGAAGCTTTGAATTATCAAACCTTATTCATCAGTCGAATAAGACCTCGAAAGCAAAGGCAGAAATGTGGGCCACTGCTGAGCCCTAGACGAATAACGTCAGAACAGTCATCTCGAGGAAATGCTGAAAGGAATCGAATGAGCATCACCTTCAGAGTCGCAGGAGAACTGCTGGGAGAGGTTCCTATCGAGGCATTTGATGCCCTTTACGGATTTGATGCACTGCTTGAAGAAAAAACAGGAAAATACGTTGACCTGTATGGAAGAACCATCCTATACGAAAACGACATAAAATAGCTTCTGCTTGGAATTGAAACTGCATTAAAAGCCAACAAAAACGCCATGAGGAATGCTAACACCTCCAAACTTTTACATATCCTTTCATCCATTGAGGGACCTGCTGCAATTCATATACAAGGAGAGTGAAGTCAAATCTTTTGTGGACGTTCGAAATAGCACGTTCGCTGAGGTCATCCCATCGTAGATGATCAAATGAAAGGCGCTTTTGATGCTTTTTAGTAGCTCAGGAAAATGCCTCTGGACAATTCGCAAAAGCGGCGCTTTGCTGTGCTTGTCCGTAGATGAGGAGCCAGAAAACTCCTTGATATCTCTCCATGCATCCGTGGAAGAAGGTTTGACAGAACGGAAATCAAGGAACTTCGACTTTCCAATGAATCGACCATGCCTACCTCACTCATCAAATCACTCCCAAAGAATTCCTGCCTCGCATGAGCTACAAAAAATTGCTACGCTGTGTGACGCTTTATTGAATCTATCACATGCCGAGGTTCACCAAATTTGCGGGTTTCCCGATTTCGTTATTGGAGATAAATATTCAGGTCTTTGGGGGTTTCATGACGACACTTATAAGGAGTTTTGCATAGCATTCGAGAAGGGAAAATGCGCAGGGATCCAATGGACTCCAGCAGAAAGAGAGATGGGGAAATATCTAGAAAAATGCATTCTCCCGAGCATGACAGCGACTGCAGCCTTCGTAAACCAATGCAAATACTTCCTCGTCACCGAAAACGATCAATGCAAATTCGTTTTTGAATCACATGAATCGGAACCAGAGCGCATTCACGCTATCTACTGGACTCCAGCTCCCGATCCAAATTCGCGCTATGAACACAATATTCCTTTGGATTTTTTCAGAATCCGGCAACATCCACTGGAAACCCTCTCGGGTGGAGCGAAAGAATGATCAGGCGTAAGATTGCTCAGGAAACATTTGAGATCGATCCTGATGCTCTACTTTCTGAAATATCGAATCCACAACCTGGTGCTTTGCTGAACTACGCTATGGATCTTCGCTTCCCCAATAAGTTAGATCAAGAGTATTTCGACCATCTATTCCCTTATTTTATTGAACTAGGCAACAACAAGGACTTCAATGCACAGGACGCGCTGATTGAATTCATCAATGGAATTGGAACCAGGCGGCACACCGATCAAACATTTTTAAAACACGAACACCTTCAAAAATTAGCCACCCTATGTGATGATATGATATTCACAGAAATACATTCTCTCGAGCCATCATTCGATCCACACCTAAATTGGGTGCAAAATTGGAACACCTTTATTTGTTGCGACCCAACCATTGAAACAAGAATCCTTCATCGATTTTCAACGACGGATTCACCACTCGCCTCAATCGCTCTTCTCCAGTCCGCGCACCTTTTCTTTTCCAACCCAAGCGAGAATTTTTTCAAGTCCCTTGAGAACTACGAAATTCGTCCTGAAATGCGTGCAAGGCACTTTTTCCAAACAGGATTTCTATCCAACGAAGAATGCATTATCGCCAGCAATGAGCCAAATATTCAGCTATTCAAAGCCGCAATTGAGAATTCGATGCACAATCTTGCTGGCACGAAATACCAAATATTTGAGGAAGCTTCTCGAGACTTAAAAGTGGACCCTTCGATGCTGCGCCTGAGAAACGAAAAGCTCTCGGTACCTGAGTAGCCAGCTTTCCATTGGCATCCGCCCTTTCGAGCGGAGCTCTGGACTTATCGCTCGTTGAGAACCCGGTGGGGAACTCCCGATGCGGCGTTCTTCATCCAGTAGATTCCGCTGGGCAGATTCTGTCGGACTCCGTTCCAGGAGGATTCCACGGCGTCGGCATCGGCAGCCTGGAAGGAAGCCACTTGGACACCCTTCAGATCGTAGACCGCGTAGTCTCCGCCCGTCACCTTGTCGGAAACCGGCTTGCGACCTTCGAGGGAACTCTTGGGCAGGAGAGGGATCATTTTCTGGGCATAGCGGGCGCCGAGCGCGTCGTAACCGGCCACGCTGAAGTGGAGGTTGTCGGAACCCGCCGCGCAACCAGAGGAGGAAACCACATAGGCCGTGGGAACAACCCCGGGAAGCTTGTTGATGCCTGCGTTGGTGCCCGCGTTGTTGTAGACCTCACCGGCCAACAGAGGTACGTCGGCGGCCTTCAGGCTCAGGTCGCTCAGAAGCTTGTTGTAGATGGTCTTGACCTTGTCTGCCCATCCAGCCTGCCCTGCGTCCGTTTCACCCTGGTGAAGCAGGATTCCCTTGATCACTCCCGTCTGCTGGGCCACCTTGGCCATGGCCACCAATCGCGCGTACGGGTCGCCGCCGTACTGGTTGGCGATGGACTGCATCCAGCTTTGTTGGGAGGAGTAGTAGGACTTCGCCTGGGTGGGATCGAATCCGGTGATCGCCGTTCCCGCCACCGCCACGGGTACAATCCCGATCTTGATGGTGGCGGGGAGCTCCGCCATCATGGTCTTCCCGAAGGACTCCAGCAGGCTGTATTTGCTGTCGCATCGCACCAACGGCGATTGGGCGGTGAACCATTTGCCCTGGGTGCGACTGCCGCAGGTCACGGCGGACAAATCCTGGAACCGCGCATTGGAGGCCATGGCAGGGCTGGGAAGAGCCGCGTTGCCTTCCATGTTGGACTGACCAAAGGCCAAGAACACGTAGAAATTGGGGTCCACTTGGGCATTCGCCTGCGGTACCAACACCATTCCAGCGACCGCCAAGCCCAAGTGGATGTTTCGGATTCGTGGCAGCATACGTTCGACCTCGTTTGCGAATGGTGATGCTTGTCGAGCGCACCTGGATCGAAGACTCCTGGAAGCCTCCGAACCAGCCGGGCAAGCTTGATCTTTAGGTTTTTACGTTCTGCGGCAGGATCCCGTTGGTCGTTTGGGTCAGCATCGTTGTCATTTCGCCAACAACTCAGGACGTGATTCCAAGACAACCGACTAAGGCTCGGCACAAAACAGAAGGGGGAGCCAGCTGGCTCCCCTACACGATACCGGTTGATTTCGCTCCTGGCTGGCGTCAGATCCCGTTGGCCATCCGAAGATTCACACCGGTGGTGAGGTTTTTCATCCAGTAGATCCCACCAGACAACCCTGTCCGCACGGAATTCCAGCCCGCTTCCACGGCCAAGGCATCCCCCGCATGGAAACCGGCCACCTTTGTGCCGCGGATGTCGTAGACCGCATAGTCTCCGGCGAGTGAGGCCTCTGGCGGCGCCGTGGGAGAAACGGAGGAATGGCTGCGCAAGTAAGCGAGCATCTGGACCGCGTACCGCTTGCCGAATTCCCGATAGGAGGCAGCGCTGAAATGCAACTTGGTGCCGTCGTTGGCGTGAGTGGCAAGGCTGGTGGACTTGATCACATAGGAAGTGGAAATGACCGAGGGAAGCTGGTCGATGGTGTTGTTCATGCCTCCGGCGTTGGCGACCTCGCCCGCCAGGAGGGGAACCTGTTTGGCATCCAAGCCCAGGTCCTTGATCAATGCGTCGTAGACCTTCTTGACCTTGCCGCCCCACACGGTCACGTTTTCGCCGGCATTGGATTCCCCCTGGTGCAACAGGATCCCCTTGATCACACCGGTTTGCTTGGCAATCTTCCCCATGGCGACCAACCGCGCATAGGGATTGCCATCGTATTCCTTCACGATGTTCTGCATCCAGCTGGCTTCCTTGGAGTAGTAGGCCACTCCGGTGGATGGATCGAAACCGTCGATCTTGGACCCCGCCACCGCCACCGGGACCATGCCGATCTTGATGTGGGTCGGAAGGCTGTCCACCAAGGTCCGCGCGAAATAATCTGCCGGACTCAGGCCGGTGCCACAACGGAAGAGCGGTGCGATCCCGGGCGACCACTTGTCCTTGGTGCGCTGGAGTCCGGTGCAAGTGGTGGCCCCGAGCACCTGGAAGCGGGGCAGGGAGACTTTGTCCGAACCACCGAAATCGGTGGCGTAGCCCTCCATGTTGGACTGCCCGAAGGCCAGAAACACGTAGAAATTCGGGTCCACCTGGGCGTTTGCCTGAGGCGCCAGGGCTAGACCGGCCAGAGTCAAGGCGATTGAACTCTTCCACATGCCGATTTTCATGAAGTTGTCCTTGCTCTCGAAATGCTTTGACGAAGGCCCGCAAGAAGGTCCCTGCCATGCCAGCCCCTCCCCGCCCGTGATGGGTATTTTGCGGTCGGAAGGCGTTCTGGTAAGGGGAATTTCCGGCAAATGCATTTGTAGTTCGGACAAAAGTCATCCACCCAATGCGATCCCAACACGTGCCCGCTCGGCCGAAGACACTGTCCTCAACAAGACTGCCGCCGGGGAAAATCGATAAGTACCAAAGCGGATGGACGCGCATTCGAACCAAGATTCCCCTGCAAGGCAGGCTGCTTGTGGAGTATGTTCCGTGACCAGAACAACGAACCTTGCAACCGGGAACCCATCCGTGAACCGAACCTTGCTCCGCTCCTTGGCACTGGCCTCCTTGGGACTCACGACCATCGCCCAGGCCGCTGGCAAATTCACCCCGGACGAATACAAGCGAGCCTTGTGGATGGCCACCAGGTTCTACGGCGGGCAGCGCTCCGGCGAAGGTCCGAACTGGCTCTTGATTGGTCAGCCGGACAGTCTTCAGAAAAGCTTTTTGAAGGATTCCCACGAGGGCAAGGACGTCTCCGGCGGATGGTTCGACTGTGGCGACCACGTCATGTTCGGGCAAACCCAGTACTGGGCGGCCTACTCCCTGGCCAAGGCCTACGAGACATTTCCCACCGGTTACGACGACCTGTATGACGGTCGGACCTACGACGACTACAAACAAAGCGGGAAGTGGAACGACATCGATGGGGGGAAACCAAACGGGATCCCGGATCTGCTGGACGAACTGGTCTACGAGGCCGACTACATCGCCAAAGCGGCTATTTCCAAAGACGTATTCATCACGCTCAAAGCCGACCCCGACCCCGACCACAAACGTTGGGTGACCGCCCCGATGATGTCCAAGATGAGCAAAGCCTTGGGTGGCGAATGCGCCAGCGGCGGTGAGGAGAAGTACGAAGCCCCGGATTGGACGTTCAAAGGGAATCTGACTCCGTGTACCGGATACTCCAGCCGCTCCATCAAGGCCGACAAGGACAAAGCCATGGCCTCCAACGCCGCGGCCACCCTGGCCATCATGGCGAGAATCCTGCAACGGCTGGGGATTTATCCGGAGCGTGTCACATTGTACACGGAAAAAGCCAAAGTGGCCTACGAACATGCGTCGTCGGTTTCCGGCACGATCGGCTACACACCGTTCTATTCGGCCAATCCCAACCAATGGGACGATTTCGTGAGCGCCTCGGCGGAGTTGTACCTGCTGACCAAGGAGCAGAAATACCTGGACGCTGCCAAGGCGAACGAAGGCCAAGTCAACAAGAACCACAATTGGGCATTCAGCTACAACAACGCCGACGACATGGCGTACTTCAATCTCCAGCGCACGGCGGGAAGCTCGACGGCCCTGGATCTGCTCAAAAAATACGCAGACTACTACAAGGGAAAGATCAATGGCGAAGGACTGAGCGAAGTGGGCGATGCGGGCTGGGGCACGTTGCGCTATCCGCTGGGCGCCGCCTACAGCATGGCTCTGGCCAACGTGGCCACGGCAAGCGAAACCTATCTGCCCCAGATCCAGCAGCAGGTGGATTTCATCATGGGTGCCAACAACGCGAAAATCGCCTTTCTCGTGGGACTGAAAACCTCCCTTTCCACTTCCACACCGCGCTTTCCGCACCATCGCGGGGTATTCCAGCGCAACGACAATCCCTCCGATGCCAACAAGGCCCAGATGGTCATCCCGGAGAAGAACCAGTCCTTCGGAGCCTTGGTGGCCAACGTGGGATTCGCCTCCACCGGCTTCAAGGACAACGTCATCGACTACAAATACTCCGAAGTCTGCACGGACTACAACGTCGGAGTGGTGGGTGCGTTGGGGTACGTGATCTCGAAGGTGGCACCGGTGGATACCTCCAAGTTCCACGGCGGCGCTTCGGTCGCCCGCTCGCGCGCAAAGCTGGCGGTGGAGCGCCAAGGCGAAGCGTTCGTGTTCCGTGCCGAAGCTGGACAACTTTTGACCAACCTTCGGATCGTGGATCCGCAAGGCCGCGAGATCTGGAACCCGGGCGTTTCCGCCCCGGAAATCAGATGGGTGCCGGACCGGCCCGGACTGTTCCTGGTGCAGGCGGGCTCGGGAAGACGGAATCTGACCACATCGGTGGCCGTGACGCGCTGAGGCGGATTCCCCGCGCGGATCATTTCGACTCCGCACGGGGGCGGGCACCTACGGTGCCGGGGTCCTCAGGCCATGGCGCATGGAGCTGAAGGTGCCCACATGGTAGGGTGCGCTGGACAGGGGCGCCGTGATCTGCGGGATGGTCTGCAGCTCCAGGCTTTCCCCCGCCTGCCCCCGCATGAATACGCGGTACCATGCAAGCCAGGTCTGGGTGTTGTTCCAATCGTCATTGTCCTGATCGATGGCATAGCCGTGCTCCTCGGCACCATGAAGACCCTGGATACCCGTGGTCAGATGGTGATGGGATTCGCTCCCATCCTCGAATTGGTGGAGCATTTCGTGCAGGAGACCGTCGCTGGGCTCGGCCGAGGTGCGCGACCACGACCAGCTGATGGGAAACCCGATGACCTGGCCGCCGGAACCCGCCCATCCACCGGAAGTGGGAATCACGGAAAGGTTGGCATCCAGGTTGGAATGCACCACAACCACGAAATTGTACTGGGAAAACAAGGGCTGGAACTTGGCCTGGCTCATGTACGACCAGGTGGAATCGGTGAGGCTCGCCGCGTTCGCCACCCGGAGCGGAAGCTCGGTTTCCATCGGCAGAATCGTGACGTCCAGATCGGCCAGCCCGTAGGCGAGCGGCCGGAACAACATGTTGCGGGTATTCTGGAATTGTTGACGGAATCTGTTCACCATGTCGGTGGTCATGAGTCCGTCGGGAGATCCATCATCCATGATGGAGCGCGCGATGGGAAGCACCGCGATACGGGTGGTGTGCTGCACCGGCATCGGCGCGCCCTGTGTCTCCATGTCGATCGTCGTGGTCTGCGCTCCCACCTGGACGACCTTCTCGTGGAAGCGCCCGCTGTAGGGGGCGACGTCGGTGGAAACCCCCACTCCCGCGCGGTAGCTTCCGCGCGGCAAAAGCAGGGTGGTCGGGGTGGTGCGTCCGGTGTATTGGTCCTCCAGATAGAGTTTGCCCGGGTCCGCGCTGGTGAACGTCACGTTCTGACCGGCAGGAAGGTTCAAGCCGGCAAGCCGGATGGTGGTGCGCAGGAACACGCCGGTCTCGATCCCCGACAGGCACCGAGCGGTCTGGCAGTCGACCACGATGGGCGCGCCTCCGTCCACGCGGACCTCGACCCTCGCGTCGTAGGGACCCGAGCGATTGGCGGCCATGATGGTCAGTTCGTTGTCTCCGCCCATGAACCAGCTCGACACGTCGCGCCACTGGGAGAAGGAATCGCTCTGGCCCCAATAGCCGATGCGCCGGCGGATGTTGTTGGTCTCCGCGTACACGAAATCGTCGGCGACCGGGACGCGGATCTCCACCCGGGATCGGGTCGGATTCTGTCCGAGAAAGCGAAGATTGTCCAGCCGGTACCCGACTTCCGTCCAGGGCAGGCTCAGCCGCAGCTTGAACCGCAGGTCGGAAGGGCGCGCGGCGAACATCGCCTTGGCGGCAGCGGAAACGGGAAACCTCAAGCTGTTCCAGGATCCGGCCTGCGAGGCGGAAAGATTCGCTTGCCCCAGCAGCTGCTCCCAAAAATTGGCAGAAGGCGCGGTGGCCACGAGCTGGATGGTTCCCCATGTGGTGTTGGCCGGAATCCATAGGTCCAGGCCGATCTCGTCGGTGGACTCCCCCACCCCAGTCACGGCCTGACTCTGCACCTCCGTGTACCAGAAGCGAGACACCGAAAGCGACGCCTGACCTTGGGTGCGCTCCGTGGCGAGCTCCGACTGGCCTTGGGAAGAAGTCCAGCTCGAGCTGGATTCGAATCCGAGGATCTCCTCGGAGGAGGGCGTCGCCGCCATCGCAGCGGCGGCTAGGCTGGTGAGGGCGAGGATCGCCAGGGACCCGGTTCGCGGGATGGATCGAATTGGCATGGTCGAGATTTCCTTCGGTTGGTGGTCACCGGGAAGCAATACGCGAAGCGGGGGGTAGTGAGGGAAAAGATCCACCAAGTTCCGGATCTGTCCAGACATCCAGGGCTACGTTGGACCAATCCGCGCTTTCTTGCGCTTTCTCGCCAGTCACCTCGGAGTTCGTTCCCCATAGGCCGCATGGAGAACCGGAATCGCCGGTCGCGATCCCACCGATCTCGCGGACCGACGAAAGGTCAGCGAGCCGGCTTCTTCACCAGACGCGCCTTCCCTCGTTCGATGCCCACAGCCAACGAGCGGGGCTCGGCAAGGCGCCCCGCCGGATCGCGAAGGGGTCCGGCAGCGCTCCCGGAAGAGAGGTTCGAGCGCGCTCGCACCGCGGATCCATCGGTGCGCCGCAGGGAGATGGAATCCAGACAGAATCCGACCGTATCGTCTCCGAAATCGAATTCCAATCGGGCGACGGAATCCGTCTTGGACGCCACCAGCGTGGTCGTCTGCCGGGAAACACCCGCAGGCAGGGCGAAGCGTCGCGAGGTGGCCAGCGGCGAATGGGGTTCGTGGTCCATCACGAGGTTCGCGGAAATGGACCGGGGCGCATTGGCGCGGGCCTTGAAGGAAAGCTGGTAGGTCTCCCCCTGCACGAAGCGCATCCCGGGACGGTCGAATTGGCTTTTCCAGGCGTCGGTAGAACTCGCGGTCAGCCGCATGCAGGCCTCGCCGCCGGTGGTGGTGATGGTGGTGGGAACGGCATCGTCGTGCCAGGAGGTCCAGCCTCCGATCCCGTCGGTGAAGTCGCCATCGTTGATGCGCTCGCCAGCGCTCACGAAGACCGCCTCCAGCGGCTGCGAATGATCCACCAGGAACGTGTCGGGATTGCGCTGCGAGCGGAGCATCCCGCGCCAGGCGGAAAACTCCCAGCCGGCATCGGCGATGGCACGCGCGCCCACCTTCTGCAAGGCGGAAAACGTCGGGCCTGCGGGCGTGAGTTCGATCCGGCCCGAACCGGAAACCTGCGTGGGAACCGTGTAGGGACCATCCCCCAGGTCCATCTTGTACACGCGCACCCAGTCGACCAGGAATTGTTGCGGAAACACCGTGGTGTCCACGCCCTGCGCCCCGCCCCAGGCGCCTCCGACGGCGAGGTTCAGCAGAAGATGGAAGGGCTGGTCGAACGGCCATTTCTCCCAGGTGCCTTCGTTGGCGAAATCGAAGTACCGCACACCGTCCACCCCGACGTGGAGACTGTCCCCCTCCCACTCCAGGCTGTAGACATGCCAGGCGCTACCAAGATCTGTCAAGGTCTTGTTGCCTCCCTTCTGGGTTCCCATCGGATGGTTGTACGCCTTGGTGTGGACCGTCCCGTACACCTTCTGGGGTTCGTGTCCCACGAACTCCATGATGTCGATCTCGCCGCCACCCGGCCAACCTCCGTAGGTGGAAACCTCCGGGAGCATCCAGATCGCCGGCCACACGCCCTTGCCCGCTGGAAGCTTGGCACGCACGTCCACACGCCCATATTTCCAACTGGCGATGCCACGCGTGACCAACCTGGCCGATGTGAATTTGCACGGCCCGTACCAGCAGGTGAGGGTGTCTTCCCTGCGGGCGGTGATCACCAGATGGCCACCCTCCACCCGCGCGTTGGCGAGCCGGGATTTGGTGTAATACTGGGCTTCCTCGTTGCCCATTCCCGATCCGCCTTCGTCCCAGTTCCAACGCGTTGGATCCGGCAAGCCCGGCTTGTCGAACTCGTCCTGCCAGACCAGCAGGGAATCGCGGGCGGAAGCCGGCAGGGAACCGAAGACCGCAAACAACAGGATACGAAGCAGTCGGTTGTTCATTCCCTCATTTTAACTCGCATTTCCCGTTCTCGAGTTGGGGATTGCTGCCGGGAGGCGAAAGCCTCGATGCCTCGAGAGCATCCCCGCCCCCACCCGAGCGGCCAGGGTTTGGGGGGTGGACCGTTTGTCGGTCAGTGTGTGAAAGGAATCACGCGGGTTTTCTCGGAACCGCTGGAGCCAGAAGTCGAGCGAGGCTTGGGTTGAGATAGCGGTTTCAATGGCTCGGGGGGCTTGTCTGGTGCTGCTGGTGGATCCGGCTTCTCGAACCGTTTTTCGCAACTCTCGAGTTCTTTCCAGCTCGTAAAGCGGTTGCTGCACTCGGCGTACTTGCTGGCCAACTTCATCAGACTCAATTGGAACCCGCTTCCTTTAGAGGGACGTTGGGTTCCACTGACCGAAGAACTGGTCGATCCCGTGGAAACCGACCCGGTCGATGCACCGTAAGTCCCGCCAGAGGCCCCCGCGCCAGAAGTGGCCGCCGAACCCCAGCCATTGGCCCGGGCTCTTTCGATCGCACGCTCGCGCTTCGCTTGGGCCTCCCGGTCGCGTTGCGCCCGGGCGGAGCTTTCGTTGGCTTCATCGATCAGCGATTGGACGTACGCTTCGTTTTCTTTCGCGATGCGCCGGCGCTCGGCGCGCTCTTCCCGCTCTTGGGCGAGGCGCTCTTCACGGGCGACGGAATCGAGGTGGCGCTGTTCGGCGATCCGACGCCTCTGCGCGACGTCAGCGATGCTGTCGTCGCGGCGCATGGTCAGAAAACGGCGCGTGCTGTCGCCAAGCTGGTCGTCACGCACGCCGGAGAAAAAATCATCCGTCGCCCAAGCGGGCGGTGGCGCCACCGCCGGGACTTCCACGGGAACCGGGTTTGCCACAGGTGGTGGAGCCTTGGGTTGCGTTTTGGCGAACGCGAGGGATCCAGCCAGCACCATGGAAATCAGGATTTCAGATCGCATAGCTCGCTCCCAGAGTCCAATACAGCCCGCGTCGGTGGACTTGGAAAAGGGTGTACTCGATTGACATGGGAATTTGGAACCGCGTGAATTCCAGGATCCCCCCTGCGGAGTAGACGAAGGCGTAGCTGCCTCCCGAGCTCTGCTCGGAATCCCATACCAGCGTTCCATCCGGCTGGGCCCATTGCACTTCCCTGCGCCAGGCACCCATCCCGGCGCGGAAAACGAGCCACAGGGGAGGGACCACACATGCGGTCATACCCGCCGTCACCTTGGCAAGTGGGCGTCGGACCATCCCCGTCTCCGTGGCGAGGGAGGAACGATCGCTTCCGCCCTTCTCGTAGAAAACCATCTCGTGCGGCAACATCCCTTCCATGCTGTAGGAAATCCCCCATGACCGGGATGATCTGTTGACTAGGTAGTTCAAGGAAAGACCGTAGAGCGTTTCGTTACCGGTCCAGGAATGACCGTAGGAAACCCCCAGATTGTAGCGCAGACCCATCTCCTCCATGCGCTTGATCTGACGCGCCTTCTCCATCTGCTGCTCCACCCAGGCAACATGCGGGCCTTTTCCGTCCAGATAGCGCTCCCCATAGGCGAGAACCATTTTTTGCCTGCCAAGCCGACTGTCGCCATCGCCGGTTTCGAAGGTGGGGTCCGAGCAGGTGTGGCCGCGCGTGCCGCTGTAATAGCCCACCGCACGACAAAGAACCGCCCCGATGCGATCCCGTGCTTCCGGGGAGGGAAACCGTTGCTGATCCTGCTCCAGCAACGCGATCGCCTGATCGAAACCATGCGCGTGCGCCATCTCGCTGGACTCCTGGCCATACGCCTGGTGCAGACGTTTTTTGGCCGTATCCAACCAACGCCCTTGTTCCCCCCAATCGCCCGAGGCGGAAAAACGGTCCAGGTACTGCGCGCAAACGGTTGAGCCTCCCTCCAGACAGCGTGCCGCAGCCAAGGAGTCCTCCAGCATGCCTTGGCGTCGTCGGACTTCGGCGGCTTCGCGCGCCAATCGGGCCAAGCGGTCTTCTTCCGCCACTTTCGCCCGCACCGTCCGCGCCAGGCTCTGCAGCCGGTAGAAGTCCGCGTGGTAGGGGTCGCGGGCTTGGAACAACTCCATCGCAGGGAGGGCGGCGCGCAAGGAAATCTGCGAGAACATCGAAGCCGCCTCGTAGGCTTGGCTGCCAGAAGGAGAGCCCAGATATTCCTCCAACAAGCGGGTCGCCCTCAGCGAATCGCCCGTTCGCAGAAAGGTTTGCGCCGCGAAGAACAGAAAGGCTTTCGGAGGTTGCAGATCGGCCGAACGCAACGCCAAGATGCTCTCCGCCAGCGGGCGAGCCCGATCAAACTCGTTGAACCGGACCGTACCCTTGAACGCCGTGAGATCCTTTTCCATTTGGAGCGAGTCCTGGGGCGAGGCCGCCACGGCAGCTCCGCCCAGAATGAACAAGACCAAACCCGCCATCATCCATCGTCGCATGCACTTCCACTCCAGGAACAGTCCGATTCTCGCCAATCCAGAAACGATGATAACCAACGCCCGTAGATCCGGACAAGGGGGCTCTTTTCGTTGGATTCTGAAAGCGTTCGCTGTTCCAGCACGAGGCCAGACGCCCCTTCCAGAGGTCTCCTTGCTGCCAGTTTCCATTCAATAAAAGGAATCAGCGAATCCGATCTCCAGGAAGAATGTCATGAACGCAAAACCAAAATCACAAAATCATTACCAATAGATCATCAGCCATTTCTCCAGCAAACTTCGAGATTCAGATAAACACTCGATTCCATTAAATCTATCTCACATTCTTTCGCCAAATAAAAAACCTCGATATTCTTGATTCGATTCAGCTCGCATACTTCTCCCTAAGGCATCTTGGCAAGTGAATTCGCACAATTGCGCTCTCAAAGTGTTCGCAATCCGCTCTGGCTGCAGCTGGCTCGCCGTGCGAGTGGAATAGGATTCAATATCAAGCCCCCAATGCGCTGGGGACATTCTGTCAACACTTCTGTACCGGTTCAGTCGAAAACGACTGTTCAGAAGAAACGGATCGCCTATTCTATCGGTTTGAGGTTAAAATGGTTTCTGCGCCGAGATCATCGCGCAGGACCGGATTCAGGGAATTTCTGGTGCGATTCGCCCCACTGAGCGACCACCGGAAATTCCAAAGGAACTTCAAAACGTTCGCCTTTGTAAAACCAACAATTTTTGCTCCAAAAAAATCTCACCCAACTCATCGATCGAAGGAACTGAAACCATGAATCCACGATTCAGACTTCCGCAGGCATTCTGGATGACCCTGGCTGTCCTTGCACTGACTGTGCAATCCGCCGACGTCCCGCTGGACGCGGTTTCCGGAGCCAGCGGTGGCCGCAAGATGGTAACCATTTCCAAGGTGAACGTCACCACCAACACGGCCTCCATCACCTTCTCCGAAGGCTACTCCAACGGGACTCTGCGCCTGTACTATTCCACCACGGCCTTCGCAAATGCTTCGGACACCACGCGCGCGACCGTCACCAAGATGAATGTCACCACGCGCGGATCGGGCACGGTGAAGATCACCTCGCTGACGGCGAGCACCAAGTACTACTACCGCTTCCAGGGGTACTACCCCAGGGGTGTCGCAAACTACTGGGCCACCGGAAGCTTCACCATGGAAGCCATCGCCGGCCTGCAGCCGGGCGCCCTTCACAGGCCTGAAACCGGCTACGGCTTCGATGCGGTCGATGCGCTGGGACGTCGCTCCAGCGGATCGCCGGTGACCCACACTCCAGACGGCTCTAGCCTGCAGCCTCGCACGGAACGTCGCTGAACCTCCCACCTCTCCAAGGAACCGATTCGATGACCATCCCTCGAAGTGCCGCCTTCGCCTTGTTGTTGCTTTCCTGCTCCATCAGCGCACAGGAGGCCGTCGATCTCGATGCCCTCCCCACGCCAACGCCGCGCCGCGCCGGCGATGGAATCCGAATGGGCGATCTGAAGTTCAATCTCTACTTCGATGCCATGGCCTCCTGGACCAAGAGCGCGGGCGACGACGATACCGCGAAATTCGAGTTCAGCCAAAAGCACCAGAGCCTGCTCGCGCGCGCGACCACTCCGGATGGAATCGAAGTTCTCGCCGACATCCTCCATCCATCGGATGTTTTCGAAGCCACGATCCCCTACCGCTTTTTCGTGCCCTCCGTGGCTGACCTGCCGTTTTTGGGCAAAGGCGGTGTGCGAGGCGGGCGCATCGTGGTGCCCTTCGGAGACTTCGAGGAACACCCCATCTACGGTGGTGCCGTGTCCAATTCCATGGCCGTACGCGACGTGGTCTGGAGCGACTTCGGCGTGGCTCTTTCGTTTCCCTGGCGAGCCTCCAAAACGGAACTCTACGTGGTCAACGGCATCCGGATGCACGATTCGGTCGCGGAGTTCGGATCCGACTACGACGAGAAAAACCAGCTGAAAGGCTTTGGCCTACGCACTCGTGTCGACCCGTTTTCCGGATTCTTCGCCACCGGATCCTTCTACTACGATTTCCTGCCTCGCCTGGCCGACGACACGGTGCGCTTCGCGGCTTCCGACAGGGCGGCCCTGGCCGGTTTGGACCTTGGATTCAAGAAGGGCCCATTCTCCAGCCGGCTGGGAGGAGCGTACGGTTGGATCGGATACCGCCTGGCCACGGACTCCACCCCTCGCGCGAGCAACTACACCAAGCGGGGATGGTACGCGGAAGGCAAGTGGTCCTTCACGGAAGCATGGGCACTGCGACTTCGCGGCGGGCAAGTGGACCCTGACTCGCGAGACGTGGCCGACGACGACCTGACCAACGTCAATGTATCTGGAATCTGGACCAAGGGTCCTGTCGACTGTCGTCTCACGTACTTCCGCAACTGGGAGACCCACTGGCCGGGAAGCACGGGACGCCCCGGGAACAAACATCGCATTTTGCTCGAAACCTTCGTATCCATCTGATCGGAACCCTTACCCATGAAAAAGAATTTCGTTCTCGCTTGCCTGATCTCCGCTGCCTGCCTGCACGCCGCCAATTACGAAAGCCTTTCCAGCGCGCTCAAGAAGACCCTTCCCGCTGGACAGAAAGTGTTCAAATCCAAACTTGTGTTGGACAAGGCGCAAGCCAAGACTCTCAACGATTTCGGACACGGCGACTTCCTGGCCGACGACGCGATCGACGTCTACTACACCAAGGACGACAAAGGCCAGGTGAGCGGCACCGCCGTGCAGCTGGTGGAATACCTCGTGCGCTGGAAATCCAGCCACACCTGGGTGGTGGGCTTGGCTCCCGACGGCAAACTGACCGGCATTTCCGTCGTGGAGCTGACCGACAAGTACGCGTTTCCGTTGGGCGAAGCCGGATTCCTCAAGCAGTTTTCCGGCAAAGCTCCGGCGCAATCGCTCTACGGAAAGGGCATGGACGCGGTCGCGGGAGCTTCCGAATCCTGCCAACTTTTGTCTTCTTCTATCCAACGCGCGGTCTGGATTTCCAAGACCGCACGCCTTCCCTAAAAGGTAGCCGACATGAACAAGCCATCCTGGCTGCGCAAGAACTTCTACATCATCACCTGGGTGGTGAACATCGCGCTCCTGCCCTCTTTCCTTCTTTGCCTGGTCACGGGCCTGATCATGTTCCCCGGTCTGTTGGAGCTGCTCTCCATCCGCGCTCGGAGCATGCCGATGGAAACCATCGCCTGGCTGCACGACTGGTCCGGACTCGCCTTGGGTCTGGGAGTGGTGTTCCATCTGTTCCTGCACTGGCGCGCGGCGGTGCAGTTCGTGAAAGTCAAGATCCTATCGCGACCCCGTAAGCCAGCAAACACGCCGTCCTGATCGCCTCCTGGACGCCATCTCCCTCAGAGCGCCTCGGGAAGCAGGAAAGATCGCGGGTCGGCTGCGACACCATCGAGGAAGACCGCATAGAACACCCTGGGGCCGGTGGTCTTTCCCGTGGAGCCGGAAAGACCGATCACTTGGCCGCGCACGACTTCGTCTTCTTCGGCGACATCGATGCGCGACAGGTGCCCGTAGAAGGTCTGGCAGCGCTCGTCGTGCTGGATCTTCACGAACTTGCCCCAGCGAGGCATCTGGCCAACGGAAACAACCTTGCCAGCGCCGGTGGACCACACGGGTGTGCCTTCCACCGCCCCCCAGGACAATCCTTCCACGTCCAATTCCTGTCCCGTGAACAGGTCGACACTTGGGCCGAACGATTCCACCAGGGGGTGCCCCGACCGAACGGGCCGGATGGTCGGCAACCGGCCGACTTCCATGGGACGCAGCGAGATGCGCCGCAAAGAGGAGTCGTATCCGGAGCGAATGGCGCGTGCCGTTTCCAGCATCCGGGCGACATCGATCTCATCGGAAGCGGATGCCTTGGTTCCTTGCTCGGTGGCCGGCGACATCCCGGCCAGTTCGCGGACTTCGTTCCAAGCGACATCGGCCATGCGCACGGACTTGCGGGACCGGTCCAATCCGTCTTGGGCGGTCTGGACCTGGCGCTCCAAACGTTCGTTCTCGCGCTCCAAACGCGCCAGGCCGTCTTCCAACCTGCGGGGGGACCAAGGGCTCTGCCAAAGCGCCGCCAAGATCAAAGACAAAACCAACAAAACCAGAAACGGCGCCCAAAGCAAGGCCAGGGGAACCCGGAGAACCTTGGGACGTCCTTCATCGGACAACCATGTCAGATAGATCGCTTTCACGGCTTTTCCAGCCTCGAACGTAGATTATCCAAGACCATGACCGTGCTTGCGATTTTGACCACCTCACTTCTTTGCGCTCTCCCCTCACCCTCCGAAGTCCGTGCGGACCTCGACGCCTATCCATGGCGTCCCGCTCCAGCCCCCGCGGTGCAGGACACGGACTCCAAACGACCAACCAAGGAAACGGTCACCACCGCCCCTGCGCCCCCTCCGGCGCCCGCAACGGCATCCTCCACGAAGCCATCCCCCACTCCCACTCCAGCCCCCGCCGCCAGTACCGGTGGAACCTGGGCCATCCAGCTGGTCGCGATCTCCAACGCGGATGCCGCCCGGTCCGAGCAGAAGCGTTTGGAAAAGATCGTGGGAGGCACGGTGGACCTGGTGGTCGAGCCTCCAATGAACAAACTCCGCTGGGGCAACTTCGCCACCAAGGAGGAGGCCGAAGCGGCCAAAGCGGCCCTCAAGGCGAAATCCGTCGACGGATACGTCGTTCGTCGCTGATCCGGCCGGATCCCTAGCACGAATCCGACGAACAGCACAAACAAAAGGCCCTCTTCATTGCGAAGAGGGCCTTTTGTTTGTGGGATATTTCCCTGATGCCACCGGTCGGGGTCGAACCGACGTACTCCGGATTTTCAGTCCAGCGCTTGAACCAACTCAGCTACAGTGGCGTAACGAGGAGGCAAAGATACGCAAGCCCCCTCCTCCCTGGCAAGGGCATCTTGCCCCGCTGGTTCAAGCTACGGTCCGGATCGTGGATGCAGTCGATGGCGGATCGTCCCCGAAGCCATAGACCTCAAATCCTCCCATTTCGCGAACGCGGAATGGGAACCCTGGGTACGGCGAGAACAGCCTTTGCAGAAATGCGCCTCGAGAAATCTGAGGAGCCTATCGTGGATGCAGCCGAAGCGACACGGACCTGAAGGCGTACGCGTCGGTACGCCGAGTGGTCCGGGAAGCAAGGATGCGCCGCGAGAGGCTCCTCAGTTGTCGCCGCCCATGTCGAGAACGGCGAGGAACGCTTCCTGCGGGACTTCCACCGAACCGATGGACTTCATCCGCTTCTTGCCTTCCTTCTGCTTTTCCAGGAGCTTGCGCTTTCTGGAGATATCGCCACCGTAGCACTTTGCCGTCACATCTTTTCGCAACGCCTTGACCGTGGTGCGTGCGATGATCTTGTTGGCCAATGCGGCCTGGATGGCGATATCGAACTGCTGGCGCGGGATCAACTCCTTGAGCTTTTCGCACAAGGCCATGCCGTGGGAAAACGCCTTCTCGCGGTGGATGATCACGGAAAACGCGTCGACCGGATCGCCGTTGAGCAGGATGTCCAAACGGTTGAGATCGCCCTCGCGGTAACCGATTTCGTCGTAGTCCAGCGAAGCATAGCCCTTGGTCGCGCTCTTGAGGCGATCGAAGAAGTCGAACATGACTTCTCCCATGGGCAACTCGAATTCCAGCGTGACCTGGATCTCCGAGATGTAGCTGGTGTTCAGGTACACGCCGCGTTTCTCGTTGCACAGCTTGTGGATGTTCCCGATGTATTCGCTGGGCGTGAAGATCTGCGCCTTGATCCAGGGCTCCGCGATGGAGTCGATCGCGTTGGGCGAAGGCAGTTGCGAAGGGTTGTCGACCAGCACCACCTCGCCGTCGGTTTTTGTCACGTGGTATTCCACGCCCGGAGCGGTGGTGATGATGTTCATGTTGAACTCGCGGTCCAACCTCTCCTGCACCACTTCCATGTGCAGCAGGCCCAGGAAGCCGCAGCGGAAGCCGAACCCCAGGGCGCCGGAAGTTTCCGGCACGAAGCTGATGGCGCTGTCGTTGAGCTGGAGCTTTTCCAACGATTCGCGCAATTCCGAGTAGTCGTCCGGATCGATCGGATACAATCCGGCGAACACCATGGGCTTGACTTCGCGGTAGCCCGGAAGAGGCTCGGCGGCGGGCCTGGCCATGTCCGTGAGGGTGTCGCCGGTCTTGATGTCGGACAGATTCCGAACGTTGCCCACGAGGTAGCCCACCTCGCCCGCCGACAATTCGTCGCAGGGGATGCGGGTGCGGGTGAGGATGCCGATCTCGATGGCGTCGTACTCGCCGCCAGATCGCATGTACCGCAGCTTCATGCCCTTCTTGAGGGTTCCTTCCACCACGCGAACGTACGCGATGCCGCCGCGATAGCTGTCGTAGACGGAATCGAAGACGAATGCGCGCAGCGGGATCTCGCGCTCGGCCTTCGGGGCCGGAAAGAACTCGACGATCTTTTCCAGCAGCTCGGTGATCCCGATGCCGGCCTTGGCCGAGACCCGGGGGATCTCGTCGGGATCGAATCCGATCAGCTCGCCGACCTGCTTGGCGAACATGTCGGGCTGGGCCGACGGCAGATCGATCTTGTTCAGGATGGGCAGGATCTCGAGTTCGGCGCCCATCGCCAGATACAAGTTGGAGATGGTCTGCGCCTGCATGCCCTGGGTGGCGTCGACGACAAGAATCGCCCCTTCGCAGGCGCGCAAAGATCGCGAGACTTCGTAGGTGAAGTCCACGTGACCCGGCGTGTCGATCAAGTTCAGATAGTACGTCTCGCCCTTGTACTCGTACTCGAGACGGATGGCCTTGGACTTGATGGTGATGCCGCGCTCGCGTTCCAGATCCATGCTGTCCAGAAGCTGGGCCTGCATGTCGCGCTTCTGGACGGTGCCGGTGTTTTCCAACAAACGATCGGCCAAGGTGGACTTGCCGTGGTCGATGTGGGCGATGATGCAAAAGTTGCGGATCCGATCCGCTTGAGGTCTCATCCTGAAGACCGCATTAGAGAGGGATGCAGCGCGCCCGGAATGCGCAGTAGATTGGCTTGGCGGGCGAGGAGGCGCACCCTTGTCAGGTGCGGAGACGAGACCGTACGAGCCAAGATGCTGTGCGGGCTGGGATGCGATGTGCCCGGTTCTAGTGTGGTTTTCAGGATCATAGGTGGCGCCAAGGTAGAAAGGCCAACGGCTTCATAAGTGCCGAAGTGGAAAGCCTGAGCATCTAGGCGATCAATCTCCCACCAACAAGGTCCCTTTGCGTGCGCCGATCACGTTTTCCCAGACGTACCAGTAGACACCGGGGCGGACTCGCTCGCCCGATTCGTTGCGCACATCCCACACGACCTCGGAGCGCCCCCACTGGCTGCGGATCCGACGCACGCAGCTTCCATCCTGGGCGATGATCTGCAACAGAGCGCGGTCTGTGGATCCATCCAACGGGAAATGGATCGGGGCTCCGCCCCTGGATGGATTGCCCCTGGCCTCCATCGCCTTGGATCGAGGAGTCCCTTCGGAGGAAACCAAAACGCGCAATGGAACGGACAGATCCAACTGGCCTAGAGGAATTTCCGCCCCGCCAGCCACCTCCCGAAACGCCACGGGAGCCCAGATGCCGTTTCCTGTTCCTGTGTAGATCTGTTCAGGCGCATACGGGACTTTGAGGACCGCATTGGTCAGGATCAAGCGCCGGTCGGCGTCCTCCAAAATCAAGGCATGCCCCCCGGACGAAACCGCTCGCGCCGCCCAATCCTCGATGGCGGGATCCGGCCTCCAGATATCCACGTGCGCCAATGGGGTCACGCCACCGGTCACGTTGGAATTGCCTGTCAAGCGCACACCGGATGGGTCCGTCCAGGAAAAGGGAACTCCCGTCTGCGCAAACACGCTATCCGGAGCCGGGACCACGGAAAGACGCAGCTTGGCGGATGCGGCGGAAGAGCTGGGTAGACTTTCCGGGGGACCCGCGTTGGCGATCGACCAGACATTGCGGGCGCGATCACGACCATGCAAGCGCACGGACCCATGGCAGATTTCCCCACCAAAACCTGTCGGTGTGGCGAAGGAACGGGCCATCGAGACTCCCGGCTCCGGAAGCCAAACCACCAAGCGTTCCGCATTGGGCGAGGCGGTATCGATCCATTCCTGGATTCCACCGGATTGCAAAGAAAAGGTGGAACTACTTGTAGGCTGGAGAGTGCCCGTCAGTCGGGGAAACATGGTCGCATCGGAAAAGGGGCTGACACCAAGCACCGTCCAGCCCGAGCGCTTTCCCGTACGCCCCAATCGCCAAGCGTAGCGCAGAATGCTCGAATCCGCACTCCAACCCTCGTTTCGCAAAACCACTCGGAGGGCCTTCTGGAAGCTTGTTTTGTTGGCTTTCTGGAATTCCCAGAGCCTGCGTACGACATCCACTCCTCGATCCTGCATCAGTTGGGTGACAAACCAACCATGCTGGTAACAGTCGCTGGTGTCGTTTTCACCTGCGAAGAAGATCGAAGTGAGGGTGGGCAGGATCGCTAAGCCTTTGGAGCCAGCACTGGCGGGGTTGCCCAGAAAGTAGAGATAGTCAGTCTCACCCGGGTTGGCCTTCCGTTCCATGGCCACCGCGGAGGCTTCGAAGAACACGTTGGTGCCGTAGCGAACATCGTAGCGAAACTGGACGCTGTGGAACAACTCGTGGCTTGCCGTCGCCTGCATCACCGACTCCCAATCGTGCTCGTAGTCGGAACCGACTGGCTGGCCATCAAGCTCGCGGTAGAACCACCAATCGATACAGGTGGTGGCATTCGCGGCCAGGATGATCCCGGATGTTCCATCGGATTCGGGGGCAGATATCCCCCAGTAGAAACCTGGTTTCAGATCCTCAGGTGTGAGAGTGGACACATCGCCAAATTCCACGGGAACCTTGGCTCCCGGCACTGGCAAACGCCAACCCAAAGAGGTGGTCATCCCCTTGGGCGGCAAATAGCCCAACGTGTCCACATACAGGTGCCAAGCCTTTTCCATAGCGGTGGAAGCCACACGGATCAAGCGAGGGATGCTGTCGCCAGCGGCTACGATAGCGGCTGATCCCGTAATGGCGTGCTCGCCGGAGGTCGCCCACCAAAAGACGAAATGCTCGGTTTCAAACGATGGCTGTGTCGCGGCCCTCCTTGCCAACATTGCCGACGATTCGAGTGGGGTACGCCTCGGTCCCATTGGGAGCATGAGCCCGCAACGATGGACGTCGGCGGAAAAAAAGGCGATCGCAAGCGAGAGGATCTGCACGTCCAGTATGATAGAAACCTGCTCACAGGAATTGTCTTCCGCCTGACCGCCCTTAGTTGGAGGTCAGCACCCCGGCTCCGCCGATCTGGAAAGCGATGCTGGCAGGAGATCAATCCCCCACCAACAAGGTCCCTTTCCGTGCGCCGATCACATTCTCCCAGATGTACCAGTAGACACCCGGGCGGACTCGCTCGCCCGATTCGTTGCGCACATCCCACACCACCTCGGAGCGGCCCCACTGGCTGCGGATCCGACGCACGCAGCTTCCATCTTGCGCGATGATCTGCAACAGGGCGCGATCGGTGGCTCCGTCCAAGGGAAAATGGATCGGCGCCCCACCCCGGGATGGATTTCCCCTGGCCTCCATCGCCTTGGATCGAGGAGCTCCCTCTGCGGAAACCAAAACCCGCATCGGCGAGGAGAGGTTCAGTTCGCCCAGAGGGATTTCAGCCCCTCCGGAAACCTCCCGAAAAGCCACCGGAGCCCAGATTCCATTTCCTGTTCCTGTGTAGATCTGTTCCGGAATGTACGGAACCTTGAGGACCGCATTGGAAAGTGCCAAGCGCCGGTCGGCGTCCTCCAAAATCAAGGCGTGCCCTCCGGAGGCGACCGCACGCGCCGCCCAATCCTCGATGGCAGGATCTGGCCTCCAAACGTCCAGGTGCGCCAACGGCGTCACGCCGCCCGTCACGGTGGAATTGCCCGTCAGCCGCACACCGGATGGGTCCGTCCAGGAAAATGGGACTCCCGTCTGCGCCAGCACGCTATCCGGAGCCGGGACCACGGAAAGCCGAAGCTTGGCAGAGGTGGAGGTGGAGCTTGGCAAACTTTCCGGAGGGCCTGCATTGGCGATCGACCAGACATTGCGGGCGCGATCGCGACCATGCAAACGCACGGAGCCTCGGCAAATTTCCCCTCCAAAACCGCTCGGCGTAGCGAAGGAGCGGGCCATGGAGACTCCAGGCTCGGGAAGCCAAACCACCAAGCGCTCGGCACTGGGTGAGGTGGTATCCACCCACTCTTGGATTCCACCCGACTGAAGCGAAAAGACGGAACTGCTGGCCACCGGAAGGGTTCCTGTGAGCCTGGGGAACATCGACGCATCCGGGAACCCCGCAAGGCCAGGAACAAGCCAGCCCGACCGCTTGCCCGTGCGCCCCAACTGCCAAGCAAAGCGCAGGAGACTCGAATCCAGACTCCAGCCATTGTTTCGCAACACGGTTCGGAGTGCCTTTTGAAAGGATGTCTTGTTGGCCTTGTTGAACTCCCAGAGCCAGCGAACGACATCCACTCCCCGATCCTGCATCAGTTGGGTGACATACCAGGCATGCTCGTAGGATCCCACTGCCTCGAAGATCGATGGAAGCATCCCCAGCTTGGTCAATCCCAACGAGGATCCACTCTCAGGATTACCCAGAAAGGAGAGGTAGTCCGTTTCCTCCGGAACAGCCTTCCGCTCCATGGCCACGGCAGAGGCTTCGAACAGGATGTTGGAGTTCACCTCGATGTCATAGCGAAACTGGACGCTGTGAAACAATTCGTGGCTGGCTGTCGCCTGCATCGCCAATTCCCAATCCCGCTCGTAATCGGAACCGAGGGGGCGTCCATCGAGATCCTTCACGAATTGCCAATTGGGAGCCTTGGTGAGGTTCGCGGCCAGCACGATCCCCGAGGCCCCACCGGACTCCGGCCCGGAGATCCCATACACGAATCCTGAGGAGGCATTGTACTTGGCGAGGGTCACCACATTGCCGAATTCCACCGGAACCTTGCCGGTTGGAACTGGCAATCGCCAACCGTAGGACGTGGACATCCCCAACGGCGGGAGATACCCCAACGTGTCCACATACAGACGCCAAGCCTTTTCCATGGCGGTGGAGACCACACGGACCAAACGCGGGATGTTGTCTCCGGCTGGCACTTGGGCGGCCGTTCCCGTGATGGCGTGCTCGCCGGTGGTCTCCCACCAGAAAACGAAATGCTCGGTCTCGAACGATGGCTGCGTCGCGGCCCGCCTCGCGGAGACGGCGGACGATTCCATGGGTGGCGGCCGCACCGCACCATTGGGAAGCATGAGCCCGCATCGATGGACGTCAGCGGAAAAAAGGGTGAGAACGAGCGAGATGATCTGCACACGCAATATGGTAGAAACCTGCTCCCACGATTCGACAGGAGCAGGACTACATTGCTGGAGGTGATAGGGGTCTTCGATTCTGGTTTCGGAGGTCTGACGGTATGGGGGTCGCTTGTGGAGCGCCTCCCTCGGTACGACTTCCTCTACCTGGCGGACAGCGCCAGGGCTCCGTACGGTGCGCGCAGCCCGGAAGTGGTCCACCGCTTCACCCTCCAAGCGGTGGAATGGCTGTTCGAACAAGGCTGCCCTCTGGTGATCCTGGCCTGCAACACAGCCTCCGCCCGAGCCCTGCGCACCATCCAGCAACAGCACCTCCCCAAGCACCGTCCGGACCGACGCGTGCTGGGCATGGTCCGTCCTTCCGTGGAAGCTTTGGCCAATCTTCCCGTCGGAAGTCTGCCAGGACTCACACCTCCTTCGGAAACCTCCGGCACCGTTGCTGTTTTGGCGACCGAAACCACCATTGGCTCCGATTCGTTCGGGATCGAGTTGCGCAAATTTGCCCCCCACTTGGAGCTGATCCAACAGGCGTGCCCGATGCTTGCCCCTCTCGTGGAGGCCGGCGAATTGGAGGGCGAGGGAACAAAATGGTTCCTCCACAAGTATCTGGATCCGGTGATCGCCAAATCGCCCAGCCGGATTTTGCTCGGTTGCACCCACTATCCTCTACTTCTTCCTGGAATTCGGGCCATCGTACCGGACAGAATCGAAGTACTTTCCCAAGGACCACTGGTGGCCGATCGACTGGCCGACTGGTTGGTTCGGCATCCAGAGATGGAACGCCGCTTGACCCAAAACGGGACGCGACACTTCGCCACGACCGACTCGGCAGACTGGTTTTCTTCCTTCGCGGCGCGGTTCTTGGGGGCTCACATTGAGGCTCGCCAGGTGCTTTTAGAAGGAAATGCGAAAGGACTCTGGGAAACATGACAACTTGCCGCTATCTTTGTCCCTCTCTCGCGCTCGTGGCGCAATTGGATAGCGCGTCGGCCTCCGAAGCCGAAGGTTGTGGGTTCGAACCCCGCCGGGCGCATAGGACGAACAGATGAGATTCGAAACTCGCACAGTTGGTGTCTTCGAAGTTCTCTCCGTCCATCTCGAAGGCGAAGAGGTCTTCGACGCAGGTCGTCTCCGGCAGGAGAACCTGCGGCTTGTTGAAAAAGGGTCGCGAAGAATTGTCGTCGACCTCAGCGGGATTGATTATTTGTACTCGGACTCGATCAACGCCTTCGTGGCGTTGAATCGACGTCTCTTGGAAAGCAGTGGTCGGTTGGGCATCCTGGTTCCCCATCCGAAAGTGCATGAAATCCTGGTCCGAGCCGGACTGGAAAACATCATGCGCCTGTACCGCAGCGAAGCCGATTTGTTGGGGGATTCACGTGAACTCATGCGGCAATCCTCCGCTTGGACCCGCCCGGCGGAATTGGTCAACCAGGCCAGCGCCTCTCAAATTCTGACCGCGACCAACCTCGTTCCGCGCAACTCCACCGATGCTGCCCGCGAAATGGCCAGCGCTACCCAGCGCATCCAACGCCGGCGAAGCGGTCCCCGCGTGGAGGTTCGGCCCCGTCGGCGTGGCGGACGCAGCCTGGATCAAAACGACGACGACGACATCCCGCTGCCTCCCCAGCTACCTTCAATCGGCTCCGAGTCTTCCTCGCTGCGCAATCTTTCGATGGAATCGTCGGCGTTTTTGAACACGCCGACGGAAATGGACCGCAAGCGAGTCCCACCGACCGCTCCATCCCCTCCAGCGGCACCTCCAGAAGCCAAAATTTTCGAGCTTCCCAAGGAGCCTCAGCAGGACGGGTATTCGACCGATGCCTGGCTCCTGGCCCTATCACCTCCAGCCGATCGTCAGGCCACGGAGCTCCCTCCCCCCCCTGCGGCACACCGTGCACCTGCGCCGGTGGCCCCCTCCGCTGCGGGAACCCAATCCAACTCGCGATTCGATGAAAACCTGCAATGGGATGCCGAGGCCCCTCCTCCGCCGCAGGCGTTTGTCGCGCCCCCTGCACCCCCACCCCCACCAACGCCGCCCACGTTCGAGGCTCCCTCCGCGTGGACTCCTCCAGTGCCTCCGCCTGGACCGGGTGCGAATCTGGCCTCGGCGTTCCTGGATCCACGTCAGCCGCTGTCTCCGCCGGTACAACCAGATCCTCAAGAGGCGATTGCCCAAGCCATTTTCCACGACCATCCCTCGCAGAGCTCGCGGTCCGGCGCACGGGATTCCCGTGGCGGCGACTCCTTCCCTAGCGCAGATTCTGTCGGGTCGCGATCGGGTTCCGACCCTTGGGCGACCGAGCGCGACTCCGCCACGATTCAAAGGCCGGTCCCTTCGCCTGCATGGCCACCTGCACCACGCAGCAACCCGGGATCCAACTCCGGGGCGACTTCCGGGTCCAAGGCCGCCGCTGCCCCCCAACGCGCCCACCAAGAATGGATCGAGGCGGCGGAACGACACGATGCCTCGAAGTCTACCGGCTCGCGTTTCGCGCAGGACTCTTCTCCTTCGCAAACCATTCACGACTCTTTCGACTCCGCAGCCCCTGCGACCGCTTGGTTTGAGCAACCTTCCAGGGCACCAAAACCGGTCTCGCCCAGCTCAACTCCCACAGCTCGTCCTGCGGCTCCACCCGCTCCTGTCGCGGCCCCACCGGCACCCCCCAGAGCAGTCCCTCCGCCACCGCCTGCCCCCGTGGCGGAGCTGCCGGCAGAAGACGTCGCTCTGGCCGCCGCTCGAGCCTCCGCTTGGTTTGAACAGCCTGTCGTCCCTCGGCTTCCACCACAGCCCACTGGCCGCCAAACACCTCTGGCTCCAGCCCAGCCCAAGAGTGTGGCGCCAGCCGCCAAACCCGTCCCAGCGCCCAAGCAGGCACCGGTAGCCAAACCAAAGGTTGTCGCCCCTCCACCGCCTCCCGTTGCGAGCCCCTCCAAACCACTCGCTCCCCCGGAAGAGGCTTCGCTGGCAGCGGCGCGTGCGTCGGCCTGGTTCGAACAACCGGCCGCCCCCGCCCAGGTGCCCAGCCCCCCCCCTGTTTCCAGCTCCCCGAGCAAGTCATCGGCTCCCAAGTCGAGTCCCCGGACCCCACTGGATCCGTGGCAAGATCCCGCCCAAAGGGAAGCGGCGGCCTCCGCCTGGTACGAGCGTCCGCCGGTTCAGGATGCACCGATTCCGGTCGCGGCCCAGACACACGTTCCAGAACCTCCCCCACCACCGGCAGCAATCGCGCGCCCCTCGCCTTCCAGCGACCGGCTTTCCGCCGATGAATGGTTCTCGCATAGCGGAAGGGGGAACGGGCGTGCACCGTCCGCTCCGGTTCAATCCTCCCCTACGCGCTCCAGCACCCCTCGGCCTTCGCCGAGTCGTTCCCCATCTCTTCCTGCCCTTGAAGACTCCCACGCCTTCGAGGAAGAAGAATCTTCCGGAAAGCGAAGCGTTTGGGTCGCCGTCGCCGGCGGAAGCTTGCTTCTGATCGGACTGCTCGTTTGGTTCCTCGCGTTCAAAAAACAGTCGGTGGAACTGCCTCTGGTTCCGCCGGAAACGGCGTCGGATTCCGTCCCCGTCCAGGAACCCGTCGCGACCACGGCACCGACCGATCCCAAGCCAGCCGCCACCGTGGAGCGTCCCGTCGCTTCGCCCGTGAAGACCACCTCGACCACACCTCCTTCCGTGCGACCCACTCCGGAAAAAACCACCTCGGCCAAACCCAACAAGTCCGCCGTCAGGCCGGAACCTGTCGCCCCCGCCAAGGTCGTCGCTCCTGTCCTGCCCCCGGAAGGCGATCCAGTCCGCGTCATGATCTCCTCTCGTCCCATGGGAGCAGCCATCGTCGTGGACGGCCGACCTTCCGGAGTGACTCCCAGCCAAATCGTTCTGCGCAGGGTCGGGAAGGTGGAACTGAACCTGGCGGGATTCCGACCTGTCGCCAAACAGATCGACCCGGACGACAATCCTGGCCGCGTCGAATTCCAGCTCCAGCCCAACGATGGTGCGAACGCCTCCACGGGTCGCATCTACCTGACCTCCGCCCCCTCGGGTGCGGACATCGCGGTCGGAGGCAAGAGCCTTGGCAAGACTCCGCGGTTCGTGGAGCTTCCCGTCGGCGCACAGAAATTGACCCTTCGCAGCGGTCCGCTGGTCCAGACGCGAACGTTGGAAATCCGCTCCGGCACCAATCCGTCGGAACACTTCGGACTCTGATGGCCGACCATTCCGAACACCTGCTCGATCTCGCCCGTCGTGAAGGATTGCATCCGGACGGGCTACGCACCTTGCTGGCGGTGATCCACGGCCTTTCCCTGCGCCGATCGATGATCGGCGACGGTCCGCACATCGGTGCCGAGCCGGTGGTTTCCGGATTGTTCTCCGCCTGTCTGGAGCGGTTCGGGATCCTCGCGCAGGACGTATTGATCCAATGGGGCATGGAAACCCCTTCACGGATCGGACACGGCGTGGAACTCCTCGTCGATGCCGGATTTCTGCAGCGCTCCAGCGACGAATTGGACAATTACGAGCAACTGGATGGGCACTTCGGTTGGCCTCCCCCGAGCGCACCGGCCATCCGCGAATTTTCCGATTGGGGCTCGTATTGATCGGGCCGTTGCGGGGACTTCGGCTCGCGGCGGTGCCTTACTTGAACGCCAAACCCCTGGTACACGGATTACCGGACGTCCGAACTGGAGTCCCTTCCGAACTGGCTCGCGCGCTTGAACAGGATGAATGCGACCTGGTCGCCGCCCTCTCGATCGGTGCGACTCTGGAACGTCCCCAATGGAGGGTTCTTCCTTCCCTGGGCATCGGCGCGGATGGTCCCGTACGGACCGTGATGCTTCTGCACAAATCCCCGTTGTCGTCGATCGACCGCATCGCCTTCGATCCCGCCTCCCGCACCTCCAACCTGCTCGCCCAGTGGATCGTGCAACGGGCCAGCGGTACCGCTCCACTGGTGGATCCAGGCTCGGCTAACCGCGTGGTGATCGGAGATCCCGCCTTCACCCACGACCCTGCCGAAGGCACCGATCTGGCCGATGCCTGGAAACAGGCCACCGGCCTTCCCTTCGTGTTCGCGGGTTGGGTGGCGGGTGGCAAATTGGCCCAAGACCAATCCCGACTGCTGGAAATCGATGCGTTCCTCAGCCTCCGCCACGAGGCCGCCATGGCGGCCATCGAGGAGATCGCCCACGACCAGACCGTGGTCCATCCTGCCATCGCCCGGGAATATTTCCGCCGCCACATCCAGTACCGGCTCGATTCCCGGTTCCGTGCCGGCGCCGACCGATTCGCCACCGAACTCCAACAGCTCGGAGAAGGAACGGGTTCCGTTCCCTGGGCATGCTGATCCAAGCCGAACGGCTCTGGATCGCACCGGGCCGGATCGAAGAAGGCTGGGCGCTTCGCATCGAGAACGATCGCATCGCCGAGGTCGGCCCGTTGCGACGTCTGCGCCACAAGCGACCTCCGGGCGAGACCACCTTCGATTGCGGTCGAACGGTGCTGATGCCGGGATTGGTGAACGCCCACGTGCACCTGGAACTGGGTTGGCTGCGCGATCGGGTCAGTCCGCGCGGCGGGTTCGCCTCCTGGGTGAGGGAGCTTCGTCGGCACCAAGTGGAGGAATTCGAGCTCCTCAAGGAGGAGGGCTTCCGCCGCCAGACGATCCAAGCCATCCGGCTGGGAGCCCTGGAAATGCTCCACCACGGCACCACGGCCTTCCTGGACGTCTCCAATACCGGCCTGCCCGGAGAGATGCTCCCCGAAGGCGGTCCGTTCGCCATGGCCGCGCTGGAGTGCATCGGGCTCCAACGAGACCTTTCTGGACAGTTTTTGACAAGAGCGAGGACCTACGCGCAGGCCGGCGATCGCGGCAGGGTCAGGCGGATGGCCGTGCCCCACGCCCTCTACTCCTGCTCGGAGCCGCTGCTGCGAGGACTTTCCGCCGACGACGTCCACCGCGGTCTCTCCACCATCCACCTGATGGAAAGCCGGGAGGAGGCCGACCTGTTCCAGCTGGGCATGGGACAGCTGCGCGCCTTCGTTGACGAAATCTGTCCAACCAACGATTTGCTCCCGGGCGAAGACCCGCTGGATCGACTGGAGTCGTTCTTCGGAACCACCACGCCCTTGGTTGCCGTGCATGGATACGCCCTGAGCGCCATGCAGATCCAGCGGCTCGCGCGGTGGGGTGCTTCTCTTTGCCTGTGTCCATCCAGCCGGAGGTTTTTCCTGCACCCGTCGATTCCCTTCGCGGACATCCAGAAGGCAAAGCTTCCCCTCTGCCTGGGAACCGACTCGCTGGCATCGTCTCCCAGCTTGTCGCTGTGGACGGAAATGCGCGTGCTCCACGAGGAAAACCCGGCATTGGATCCCGGACGCATCCTGCAGTGGGCGACCGAGGGTGGCGCGCGCGCCTTGGGACTTTCTTCCGGAAAGCTCGCCGCAGGCCTGAGTGCGGATTGGATCGCCGTAGAAGCCGCGGACGTGCCGAACGAAGATCTGGAATCCTTCCTGGTCGCCGAGGAACCGGAAGTCAGAATGGTCTCCGTGGGTGGAGACATCCTGCTGGACGGCCGCTGGGAAGGCTGAGGCCGCGCCTTACCAGCGACCGGAGTCCGCCTGCGCCTGGACGGGCGCCGGGGAAGAGGAGCAATCACCCCGACAAGGCGCAAGCACCAACAGGCTTGTGATCGCCAAGGCGGCGGCCAAGGACAAGCCGATGATCTTGATGGCCCGCATGCGCAAATCGGTTTCCAAACCGCTGTCGGGAATCTTCTGCGTCCCGCAACCGAGATCCCAGGCTCCCAAAGCCGCCAATACCACGCAGGTGGAGGACTTGGCTTCCACCACGCACAGGATGCCTCCGAACAGAGGCAGAAACAAAGCCCAGCGCCAAATGGAATCCACCCCGACCACGAACATCCAAGCGAAGCCCCCCAGCGAAAGCAAGAGGGTGGCCAGTCCGAGGAGGATCCGGTGCTTGCGACCCCGCAAACCGATGTTGACTGGATTCTGATGGTAGGTCATCGGCTGCTACGATACTCGGTTTCGGCGAACCTAGCGAGCGATCTCGCGAGGTGAAGAAAGGTTTTTCACAACTGTGACAATCGACCGCCGAATCATCACCTGTGGGTCCAGCCGCCGCGCGCGCGAAGCGGGGATAGATCGCGGGCATCCTCGGGAATCGCATCGCCGTCGAGGTAGCTCGCCACCAGCGTCGCCGTGCGTGGTGCCATGGAAATTCCCGACCGGTAGTGTCCGGAAGCGAGGAACAATCCACGTTCCAACCATCCCACATGGGGAATCCGGTCGCGCGTGCGAGGTCGGATTCCCGACCACGCACGTGTCGCGCGGGCAAGGTCCAGCCCGGGAAACAATCCCCCCAAGGCCATTTGAAGATCCGCCATTCCTTCTGCGGTGGTCTGCTCTTCCCAACAGCCGTGCTCCACCGTCGCGCCCACCACGCTCATGCCATCGCGAGGCACCACGTACCACTTGTCGCACAAGTGCACCATGGCAGGCAAAGGATGCAAGGCAGGCATCAGGGCGAGCTGTCCGCGCACCGCCACCAGGTTGGCGAACCACCCCAGCGGCGCGAGCACTTCGCCCGACCAGGGCCCCGCGGCCACCACGGCGATGTCGGCGGTGAAATCGCCCTGCCGGGTGCGGGCACGCCACCCCATGCCTTCCCGCTGGATCTCCACCGGACCGCATTGTTCCATCACCACCGCGCCCGCGCGCAAGGTGGCGCCGAAGAGGGCGGCCATCAGACGAGTGGGCGAAAGCCAACGCTCCTGCGGAAACCGGAACAGACGGAATTTGTCCACGCCCGGGGCCCCGCTCCAGGGCGCGGATCCGTCGGATTCCTCCCACAGGGAAGGATCCGACTCGCGCTCGAGCCTCTGACGGAATCTGTCAGCTTGGCCGCCGTGCGGGAACAGGCACCAGTCGTCCCCTTCGAACAGAGGCACATCCTCGAGCGATTCGCGCACCAGGCGTTCCACCCAGCGGGGGTACGCCGAAAGCGATCGCGTGTAGAACATCCGCCCCGGCACGTCCGAACGGACCACCCCGCGCGCGGCGAGGATGCCCGCCGCCGCTCCCGAGGCGTGACTGGCGACACGGTCGCGCTCCACCACCACGGGGCGATACCCGCGCCCCGCCAGTTCGTGGGCGACGGCCAGACCCGTGATCCCGCCACCCACCACCAGCACCCGATCTTTTCGATGCGCGACCACGGTTCCAAGGTAGACGGCAAAAGCCGCCTCGGCCAGTTATCCGGCGACCACCGTGCGGACGAGCAAGCTCAAGCCTTCCCGTGGCGTCGATTCCTCGAGGATCCTTCCGAAATGATCGGCGTCGATTTTCGACGGATCGTAGACGGCCACCGCGAAGCGATCCCCCGCGCGGAGGTACGTGGATTCTCCCAGCTCCGTGTAGCGGGTGGCGCCGATGGTCACCACCACGCTCGTGGGGCGATTGGAGCGCTCCAGCAGACCGGGCAGGTCTTCCAACGGCCCTTCATCCGCCTGGGTGGCCAAGCGGTCGTCGATCCATTGCAGCAGCACCTGCCCGTACACGGAATAGCCCAGCACGGGGCTGTCGATTCCGTAGGCCTTCCAAACGCCGTCGCGATGGAGGAAGGAAGCGATACGGAAACCGTCCAGCTGGCAACCGGTTTCCAGACCGCGGGGAAGCTCGATCCATTGGGCCGACATCCCTTTGGAACCGGGTCCCCAATGCTTCTTGACGCTGATCTTGGGCGCTCCTTCCCGCCGGATGGAGGCGTCGTCGAACGCCGCGAAGGCGTGCGGGGAAAAGCGAGGCTTCCCGGTGGACCAATCCAAGGTGCCCACCAGACAGACTTCCGGCTCACCCTGGACCTGGGCCCCTTCCGGAAGCCGCAGCTCGCGGTCAGACACCGGATTGACGGACAAAAAATGTCCCGCGATGGGCAGATGGAAGGGGAACATCCCCTTGGGGCCGCTGCCCGTGGCCTTCAAGGAGGCGAAATCCTTGGCTTCGCCCGCCTGTTCCAGATGTCCGGCGAAATTTCCCGCCACACCGAAGCCTGCCCAAGTTCCATCCACGAGTTTCATGCGTCCTCCAACAGTAGCGATAGATCCAAAGGTCTTGCGGAGTGTGTCAGAGCCCCCACCGAAGCGTATTCCACTCCGGATCGGGCGAAGTCCGCCAAGGTGTGCAACGTGATTCCACCAGATGCTTCCAATGCGAAGGTCGCATTGGCACTGTCGCGCAAGGCCCGGGCTTGGGCGACCTCTCCTGGAGTGAAATTATCCAACAGAACACGGGTGAGGGGTAGGGGCAAAAGGCTGGTCAGTTCATCCAGATCGCGCACCTCGATGATCACCGGGGTCCCGGGCTCGACCTTTTCCAACGCCACCAATGCGGCCGCGCGGACTCCCCCCGCGGCCTGGGCATGGTTTTCCTTCACCAGCACGGCGTCCCACAAACCCAAGCGATGGTTGGTACCGCCGCCGATGCGAATGGCCCATTTTTCCAGGGCACGCTGGCCCGGGGTGGTCTTGCGGGTGTCCAGCACCCGGCAGGAGCTGCCCGCCACCTCCTGGTGGACACGCGCGGAACTGGCCACGCCGGAAAGATGCTGGCAAAAGTTCAGGAAAGTCCGCTCGGCCTCCAGGATCGCCCGGGTGGGGCCTTCGAACCGACACACGACCTGCCCTTCTTCCAGGAAGGTCCCGTCGGAAACCAGGACTTCGTATCGAACCTGATCGGCGCCGGATTCCGGATCCAGTTCCTGCAACAGGGAAAGCACCACAGTCCCAATGGGCGAGCCACAGAAAACACCCCGCGCCTTGGCCACGACCTGGGCGCGGCTCTGGTGACCAGCGGGCAGGACCAGGCGACACGTCAGGTCGCCCGAACCAACGTCTTCTTCCAAGGCCAAGCGAACAATGCGACGAGCGGCTTCGAGAGGAAATCCATCCATCTTGGCGAGAGTAGTTCCTGACCTACCATGCAGGCAAGGCAGGGAAAACCTTGCCGACCATCCGGGTTGTCAAACGCTCCAGCGCGTTCCAGTTCGATTGGCCCGTCGGTTGCAATAGAGCAGATCGTGTTAAAAGCAAAAGACATCGTGGCCCTTGGGGTCTTGGCCGTAGCGAGTTTCCCCATCGTGCTTTTGGGAGTCCTGCTTTGGACCGGAAACGTCCGGATGGTCTTCGGGCCGGAATCCCAGGACCCCAACGCACGGTCCAGGCTCCTGGAACGCCCGGAAGACATCCCTGGCGCGACCAAACCCGCCGCGGAAGGCGAACATACAGCAAACAGCGAATCGACCAAAGGAGGCTCGGAGGATCTCGATCGACGCGAGGCCGAGCTCCTACGCGAAGAAAGCCGCATTTCCGCCATGCGCGAGGAAGCCGCCCAGATCCGCGACACCATCCGCACCGAACGGATGCGACTGGAAGCCATTCTGGGCAAAGGCGATTCCCTCCAATCCGAGCGCACGGCCGTGCTGGCCGCCACCTTCTCCAGCATGAAACCCGATGCCGCCGCCAAGATCCTGGTGGCTCTGGACGATCTGTTGGTGACCGCCATCCTGCGCAAGGTCTCCGACGACAAACCTCGCGCCAAGTTGCTGGCCGCCGTGGGCAAACTCGACAACCAGCGGGCTGGACGCATTTCCAGGTTGTTGTCCACCGCCGTCAGGCCCTCCAAGACCAGTCCGGCCCCAGCCGCGGACAAACCTCCCGAAGAAGCCAAGGCCAAGGACACCGCCAAGGCGGAAAAGCCCGCCAAGGTGGATTCCACCCCTGCCAAGGAGCACAAACCATGAGCATGGTCACCGCAATGCCGACTCTCGCCGGTCCCAGCCTGGCCGTGGCGGGACAGCAAGCCACTCCATCCACGGACGGATTTCTCCAGGCCTTGGATCAATTCTTGTCTTCAAACGACCCGGGTACCGCCGCGGGCGGCGAATCCACCCTCACCTCGCTGTTCGGGATGGACACCTTCTCCGTCTCCAGCGCCTTCTCCCAGACGTCCGCCGCCTCGATCTCGACAGATTCCGACATCTCCGCCGCCGGCGAGACGGATCTCTCCGAAAACCCCACGCTATGCCTTCAGATCGCCAGCATCCTGCAGGCACTGGGATTCCAGGTTCGTCCCGAGGACATCGCCCAGCTCTCGCCCCTGGACGCCCAGCAGCTGGATTCCGCCATGGAATTCGTCCAGCGCAATCTCCAACGCGGCCTGGACACCTCCGAGATCGCCGAATGCACGAGCTTGCTCCTGCCCAGGCCCTGGAAACTGGACGACCTCGACGGTGCACCGATCTCCGCCGGTCAGGCTTCCGGAGCTTCCGAATCCGCGAAGCTGCCCGAGGGCTTCCTGCAGGCGGTGGAAAGCGCTCGCAAGGAACTCGCCCAAACGACCTCGGCACCTC
Source organism: Fibrobacterota bacterium (assembly GCA_016699655.1). GTDB lineage: Bacteria > Fibrobacterota > Fibrobacteria > UBA5070 > UBA5070 > UBA5070. Next base: position 3,598,505 of record CP064986.1, on the reverse strand, counting down.
AGACTCCCGCCGAACCGAAAGCGGAAAGCGCCGCGATACCGACCAACCCCGGCCCCGGAGCCCAGACCCAGAAGAAGTCCCCCGGTGGCTCTCCCGGTGAATCCGATCAGAAGGGCTCCCAGCAAGAAGCCTTCGCTGCCTGGACTCGGCCGCAGGACTCCTTCCAGACCGCCCTGGCCGCCGACGCCGCCGACCCCAGCCGCCCCCGGCACCTCACCCCCGGAGGCACGGCCAGCGAACTGATCGGACGGCAAGTCCTGGAAAAGGTCCATGTCCAGTTGGCCGAAGGCAAACGGGAATTGTCCTTGCGCTTGTGGCCGGAGGAACTCGGCGAAGTGCGGCTTTCCCTGCGGATGTCCGACGGCAACGGCATCCAGGCGAACATGGTGGTGGAAAACGACGCCGTGCGCCAGGCCATGCTCGATTCCATGCCGCAATTGCGCGATGCCCTGGCCCGCCATGGATTGGATCTGGAAAAGATGACCGTCTCGGTGGGCACGGGGGGATCGGCCATGGCTGGATCCGGATCCGAAGCCGATCGCAAGAGGGGCGACGAAAGCCGCGACGGACGCCGAGGCGGCGGATTCCAGCAGACAGAAATTGCCGTACCCACGAGATTGGAGCTGGGGCGGGACACGGGCTACCGAAACGGCAAGAACTCCCTCGAAATCTGGAGCTGAACCATGTCCACCACCACCGGACCAGAACTCAACGTCCAGGACTACGTCAAGGACCTGTCGACCAAGCAGGCCAAGACCGCCGCCGATGCTTCGCGCAAATCCGGATCGACGCTGGACAAGAACCAGTTCATGACCCTGATGGTCACCCAGCTCAAGTACCAGGATCCGCTCAATCCATCCGACAACCAGCAGATGGCCGCGCAGATGGCGCAGTTCTCCTCGCTGGAGGCGTTGCAGAACATGCAGACGTCCATGACGGATCTCGGCAAATCCATCTCCGCTTCCGTGGAAAAACAGGGAAGCACCAACCAGGCATTGTCCACCACCTCGGCCACGAACCTGATCGGCGACACCGTGCGGGTGCGCAGGTCCAGCCTCGATCATTCGGGTTCGGCCGCCGACATCTTGGTCAACGGAAAGGCCGGCTCGGAACTGGCGATCGTGGATTCCTCCGGCAAGGACGTGTGCACCATCCCGCTGGACGGAACCAACGAGGATGGAACCAAGATCCTGGACACCAACGGCGACGGAACCGTTTCCTGGAACGGCAAGGACCAGGACGGCAAGGCCGTGATGTCCGGAACGTATTCCCTGGTGGTGCGCGACAAGGCCACCGGAACCCAAACCGGCTACGCCTTCGACGAGGGCAAGGTGACCGCCGTGGGCACCGACGAAAACGGCACCGTGTTGCGCACCGACGCGGGCAAGTTCCATCTCACGGACCTGTTGCAAGCCTACGGCGGGGATTCGGTCGGGAACACTTCCGGCGGAAACACGGCCAGTTCCGTCTCGCTGATCGGGCGCCAAGTGAAGATCCGCGACGCCTCCGGGACGTTTTCCGCCGCCAAGGGCGAGACCGCATGGAACTTCACCGCATCCGAAGGAAGCACCGGACAGATCGTGGACTCCTCCGGTGCCGTCCTGAAGACATTTCCTGTCAACTCGACGCCCGCGGATGCCGATGGCAGCCGATCCTACACCTGGGACGGCTCCCGCGACAGCGGTGCGACCGCCTCCGACGGCACCTATTTCCTCAAGATCGTCGCCTCCGACGGCAAATCCTACGGAGGGACCACCTTCCGCGAAGAAACGATCGATTCGATCGGCTTCGACGCGTCGGGTTCTCCCCTCTTGATTTCAGGCCAGAAGGCCTGGGCCTACAGCCAACTCTTCACCGTTTCCTGATTCCAAGTCTCGAAAGGCACACACCATGATGCGCTCCCTTTATTCCGGCATTTCGGGCATCAAGAGCCTGCAGTCGAACATGGACGTGATCGGCAACAACATCTCCAACGTCAGCACGGTGGGATACAAGTCCGGCCGCATGACCTTCCAGGACGCCCTCTCCCAGACCTTGGGCGGCGCGACCCGCCCGGGCGGCCGTGGAGTGGGGATGGGTGGCACCAACCCCCTGCAGGTGGGTCTGGGAACCGGCGTGGCCAGCGTGGACTCCAACTTCGGGCAGGGCAACCTGCAGAAGACGGGACTTACGACGGATCTTGCCATCCAGGGTTCGGCGTTCTTCGTGGTGGGCAACGGCGACGACCTCTTCTACACCAGAAACGGCTCGTTCACGCTGGACGCATCGGGCCATCTGGTGATGCCCAAGAGCGGCATGATCCTGCAAGGATTCAATGCCGACGACAACGGGGACATTCCCGTGACCGCCGCCCAGGACGACATCCTGATCCCGTACAACACCCAGGCGCCCGCCCGGGCCACGGAGGAGATCAATTTCGCCCGCAACCTGGATGCGGATTCCATGGCCAAGGGGAGCATCTCGCACAGTGCACGGTTTTTGTCGCGCGCCACCGGCACGGTGCCGCTGACCAGCCTATCCGACAAATCAGGCAACAATCTGATGATCCAGGACACGGACCAATTGGTGATGTCGGCGCGCACTCCCGCCGGTGCGAACGTGACTTCCACCCTCGTGGTGACTCCCACCACCACCTTGGATGATCTCCGCGTGGCGATGCAGTCGTTTCTGTCCACCACGGCAGGTGCCCCGGGCACCACGGTGGACATTGTTCCGGGCACAAGCCAGATGCGGATCAACGCGGGTGGCAACATCTCGCAATTTCGCGTCTCCAGCCCCCGTCCCACCTCGGATTCGCGCGTGGCCAACGCATTTTCCTTCCCCTCCAACATCGCCGGCGGCAGCACCTCATCGACCAACAGCCTCCTGCGCCCTGCCGTGGCGACCGATCTCGTGCGCGACATCTACGACCAAAACGGCAAATCCCTGGGTGTGGATCCGTTCACCGGCAACGCCGCTGGCCTGGAAAACGGTGACAACATCCGGATTTCGGGCGCTGTGGGCGGGGTTCCGCGCGCCACCACCAACGTCCAATACCTCGCCAATTCCACCACCATGGGTGATCTGTTGAATGCGGTGCAAAACCAGCTTGGCCTGCCCGCCACCGACGGCACCGCGCTGACCAACCCCACCGTGTCGCTCAACGCCTCCGGCTCGACCAACAACATGCCCGAAGGCGCCATCGTGATCCGCGGCCTTCCGGGAGCGGATTTCGCCATCAGCGACGTTTCGATCCGCGGCGCCGACACCAACAATCTCTCGCCCAGCCCCAGCTCCTTCAACTCCAACATGGGCATGAACGAATTCCAGGACGCCCGCAGCGCCGGCGAGGTCAGCACATCCATCACGGGCTACGACCAAAAGGGCTTCCCCCACAACATCGCCGTGACCTTCACCAAGTCGGTGACGCCGGACGAATGGTATTGGCGGGCAGCTGTGGCTGGCACCGAGGTGATCCAAGGTGGCGGCAGCGGCCGGATCAATTTCGGCACCGATGGCACGGTCTCCAACTTCTCCTTCGATGATTCCTCCGGCAACCTGACCATCGATCCCCGCAATGGTTCAGACCTCATGCAAATCACGCTCAATCCGGGTGGTCCCGGCAAGTTCGCGGGTCTCACCCAGTTCAACGCGGCCAACACCGCCTCCGCCGTGAGCCAGGACGGCCACACCATGGGGGCACTCCGCAACATCTCCATCGGAAACGACGGCGTGATCACCGGACAATTTTCCAACGGCGTGACCCGATCCTTGGCCCAGGTGGTGGTGGCCGACTTCACCAACGCCCAAGGTTTGTCGCACGAATCGGATTCCGTCTACGCCCAATCGGCCAACTCGGGCGATCCCGTCTTTGGACGTCCTGGCGGCCAAAGCACCAGCACCATCGAGTCGGGAACCCTGGAAATGTCCAACGTGGATCTGGCCAGCCAGTTCACCGACATGATCACCACCCAGCGCGGCTACCAGGCCAATGCACGCATCATCACCACCTCCGACAGCATGATGCAGGAACTTGTCGGCCTCGTGCGGTAAGGCCTGACCACCTCCGTCCGGGAGGTGGTTGCAGAAATTGGAACGAGACACTTGAGTTCCCGCACCGGGAATTGGACAATCTCCGGACGCATAGAGGGGACAAGACATGTCAGGAGCACCGAAGGAAGAGAAAAAGGAAGAGGCACCGGAGGCCGCGAAGGCTTCCGGTGGACGCAAAATGGTGCCCATGCTGGTCGCCGTCGTCGTGGTCCTCGGCCTCCAAGCGGCCTTGGCGGTCGGCGTCGTGCGATTTCTGGGCATTTCCGACCGCGCCCAGAAGGCGAACTCGCACAAGTCCACCTCCTCGGAAGGACACGAAGGAGAGGCGGAAGGCGAGGGAGAGGCAGAAGGAGAGGAAGGCGAGGACGGTGAATCCGGCCACGCCAAGACCCCAAAAAAGCTCGAATGCGCCGAGAAGGTCCTGTCCAAGACCGTCACCATCGCCGGAACCGAAGCCAAACGCTATCTCAAGGCAGGGCTTTGCCTGGAATACGACGCCGAGAAGTACAAGGATTTTTCCAAGAAGGTGGAACCCCAGATGATCCGGGTGGAAGCCACCGTCAACAGGATCCTGTCCAGCGCCACCTTTCCCGTGGCGACCAACCCCAAATCACAGGATTCGCTGACCCAGGACATGACCAAGGAGATCAACAAGCTTCTCAAACACGAGAAGCTCCAGATCCATTCGGTGCTGGTCACCGAATGGCTGGTCCAGTAGGAGCCCGTCCGTGGGTGATATTCTCTCCCAGGAAGAAATCGACGCGCTGCTGGCTTCCGTTGGCGCCGGCACGCCGTCCAGCGCACCGTCCCCCGCGCCGGTGGCGGTGGAAAAGTACCAGGACAAAGCGCCGCGTGTGGAGCGCAACCCGCGCAACGAAGAGCGCAAGGTCAGTCTTTACGACTTCCGTCGGCCCGATCGCGTCTCCAAGGACCAGATGCGGGTCTTGCAGAATCTGCACGAAGGGTTCTCGCGGGCGCTTTCCACCACCCTGACATCCTATCTGCGCACGCTCATCGAAGTCGAACTGGTCTCGGTGGACCAGCTCACCTACAACGAATTCGTGATGAGCGTGACCAACCCCAGCTGCATCTACATCTTCCAGATGGAGCCGCTCACCGGCAACGCGATCTTGGAGATCAACCCCTCGCTGGTGTTCTTCATGATCGATCGGCTCTTCGGCGGCCCGGGCAAGGCCATGCAGTACAACCGGGAACTGACCGACATCGAACGCTCCGTGATGAACAAGATCGTGGAACGACTCTTGTTGGACCTCAAGGAAGCTTGGGAATACCTGGGGATCTTCCATCCGAAGATCGAGAGCTACGAGAACAATCCCCAGTTCGTCCAGATCGCTCCGGCCTCGGAAACGGTCATCCTGATCTCCTTTGAGCTGCGCAGCCGCCACACCTCCGGCCTGATGAGCATGTGCATGCCGTACATGTTCCTGGAACCCGTGATGGGAAACCTCTCCGCGGAAAACTGGATTTCTTCCAACCGCGGCGCCACCGCCGACACCCGCAAGGTGGTGGAACGCGAACTGTCCGGCACCCCGGTGGAACTGCGTGCCTTGCTGGGCAAGACCTCGCTCTCCATGCGACAAATTCTGGGACTCCAGACAGGGGACACGTTGGTGCTGGAAAAATCCCATTCCTCCGAAATGGTCCTGGCCGCAGGTGGCAAGGCCCGATTCCTGTGTCGCCCCGGCCAGATCCACGGCCGCAAGTGCGTCCAGGTCACTTCCCTGATCGACCGGGAGGTCGGCGATGTCGACTGACTTGTATTCCCACGCCGACGATCTCGCGGCGGTCTTCTGTTCTTCGGCCCGCCAGACGTTTCGCGCCGCGCTCGGACGCGCCTGCGGATTGCAGGTCGGTAACCGTCTTCCCGGATCCGCAGCCCCCACTCCCCTTTCCGTGCGATTTTTGCTTACCGAAGGGGGAAAGGGGGAAATCGGCCTTCTGATGCACCCGGAAGCGGCTTCCATCCTGGCCGACCTCATGATGATGGGCGACGGCAACGCCCCTTGGAGCGACGAGCACCAGGACGCCTTGCAGGAACTGGGAAACCAGCTGGCCGGTGCGTTTTCCACCAGCCAGACCGAACGCTGGCACAAGCGCCTTGTGTACCGGGCCACCATCGAGGAAGGCGCACCGGGAGCGGGATCCGCCTGCTACCCCGTGGAACTGGACGTCCAGGGCTTTCCCCTCCACCAGGTCACGCTCACCGTTTCGCACGATCTGATGCAGACCTTGTCGGACCTCGACGACATCCGGTCGTCGCAATCGGAATTCCCCAGCATGGATGAGTTCCAGGAAGGATTGAGTCCGCACGAGCCTTCCGAATCGATGTCGCTGCCACCGCTGCCCTCCTCCAGCCGCCCGGCCACCTCGGCTTCCAGCGCTTCCGGAGGCACGGCCTGGATCGATTCGCGCGATCCGGCGGTCCAACGACTGTTGGACGTCCCCATCGAGGTCACCATCGAGCTGGGCCAGACCGAGCTTTCCATCCGCCGCATCCTGGAAATCGGGCCGGGCAGCATCATCGAGCTGGACCGCATGGCGGGCGAGCCGGTGGACCTGGTGGTCAACGACAAGATCATCGCGCGCGGCGAAGTGGTGGTGATCGAGGAAAATTTCGGGATCCGCATCACCCACCTGGTGACGCCGGAAGAACGCGCGAGGCCGATCCGATGATCGCTCTGCTGATGGCCTTCGGGCTGTGCGCCACCTCCCCGCAGAAGACGGATTCCGTCCTAACGGATTCCGTCCCGAGGGCCTCGCCCGTGCTGGTCCCGCCATCCAGCCCCTCCGACGACTCCATCGCGCGTGAGCGTCTGAAGGTCGCCCAGGAAGCCTGGGACCGGGGCGGCACCGATCGTCCTCCCGGCAACGGCTCACCCATTTCCGGATCCACGCTGGGGTCGCTGTTTTTGCAGCTGTTCACGAGTCTCGCCCTCCTTGGGGTGATCGCCTTCTCCGGCATTCTGCTCTACCGCAAGGCCCGCGGCAAGAAAGCCAACGGATCCCGAGGCTCCCTGGTGGACATCCTGGAAACCACCCCTCTGTCCGGAGGTCGGCAGATCTCGCTGGTCCGCATCCACGATCGCGTGGTGGCGGTGGCCTTCACGGCGTCCAGTGCCGCCGCCGTCGCCGAATTCACCGGGGATTCCGCCGCCGAGATCATCGCGGAAACCGGCATCGGCAAGAATTCCGTGACCGAATTCGCCTCCACGCTGGACACATTGATGAACAGATTCCGTCAAAACTCCAACGCAGCCCGGAGACAGGAATGAGCCTAGGCACGAGACGCATCCTACCTGCGGCGATCCTTGCCGTGACGGCCTTCGCGAGCCAGGCAGGCGCCCAGATGCTTCCCAAGGTGAGCATCGGGATCGACCAGGCCAAGAGCCCGCAGGAAGCCGCGGTGACCTTGCAGTTGGTCTTCCTGATGACCATCCTGGCCCTCGCGCCGTCCATCGTGGTCCTGATGACGCCGTTCACGCGGATCGTGGTGGTCATGGGATTCCTCAAGCGCGCCCTGGGCGCCCAGACCGTCCCTCCCAACCAGGTGATCGTGGGGATCTCGCTTCTGCTGACCTGGTTTGTGATGCAACCGCAGATCAACCAGATCAACGAGACCGCCTACCAGCCGTTCATGGAACAGCGAATCGGGCACAAGGAGGCGCTGGACAACGCCATGAAGCCCATGAGGGCGTTCATGCTTCGCCAATGCGGGGAGAACGAACTGGCCATCATGGTGAAGGTTTCCAAGACTCCCCGTCCCGCCACCGTCGACGACATTCCCAACGCGGTCCTGATCCCCTCCTTCGCCATGTCGGAAATGAAGACCGCTTTCATGATCGGTTTCTTGATCTATCTGCCGTTTTTGGTGATCGACATGGTGGTGGCCTCCATCCTGATGAGCCTGGGCATGATGATGCTCCCCCCCGTGATGGTCAGTCTTCCCCTCAAGCTCATCCTGTTTGTCCTGGTGGACGGCTGGACCCTGGTCACGCAGGGTCTGGTGACCAGTTTCCGGTAGCGCCGCCATGAGCGAAGGTGACATCATCGCGCTGGTCCGGGAAACCCTCTGGGTGAGTCTCGCCCTGTGCGCTCCCGTGCTGGTGGTCACCTTGGTGGTCGGTCTGATCCTCTCCATCCTGCAAACGGCCACTTCCATCTCGGAAGCCACCCTGACCTTCCTTCCCAAGCTCATCGCAGGCGGACTCGCCGCCGTGTTCGCCTTCCCGTGGATGCTCCATCTGTTCCGCGACTACTTCACGCACATGATTTCCCTCTTCCGTTCGATCCACGCATGAACACCCCTGTGGACATCCTGCAGGAAATCACCGGAATCGCCTCCGGACAGGCGCAATTGGCCGGATTGGCCCTGGTGCGCGTGGTGGGGATGGTGGGCCTGATGCCCGTCCTGGGAAGCACGTCCATTCCTCGCACGGCACGCGTCGGACTGGCCCTGGGCCTCACCGTTTGCATCTTCCCCACCCTGGCTCCCCATACCGCTGCTCTGCCGGGCGATCTGTTCGGGTACGCGGGCCTGGCGCTGCGCGAACTCGTGGTGGGTCTTCTGGCGGGCTGGGCGTTCTCGATGGTGTTCCAGGTCACGGAAATCGCGGGCGCCATGATCGATCTCCAGGCCGGTTTTTCCATGGTCGAACTGTTCGACCCCACCACCGGCGAATCCACCCACCTCTTTGGACAATTTCTGGGCATCTGCGCCACGGTTTCCTTCATGGCCGGCGGCGGATTCTCCCATCTGGTGGGAGCTCTGGCGGATTCCTTCCGCACCATTCCTCTCGTCGAGGTGCACTTGAACGCGGCCACCACCGTGCCCATCGCCATTTCCATCACGGGAAACGCCCTCTACCTGGGCCTGCAGATGGCCGGCCCCGTCCTCATGGCGCTTCTGATGCTCTCCATCGTGATGGCCATCGTTTCGCGGATCATGCCCGGGATGAACACATGGATCCTGGCCATGCCCTTGCAGGTGGTCGTGGCCTGCCTGGTCACGGCCGTATCGCTTCCCACCATCATGGGTGCGTTCCACGGATGGGAAGACCAAGTCGTGCGCTCCGCATCCAAGATGCTCCAGGGAGGGTGACAGGCCATGTCCGCAGAAGACGAAGGCAAAACGGAAGAACCCACGGGCAAACGGCTGAACGAGGCGAAGTCGAAGGGATCCTTGCCCCGCGTGCAGGACCTCCAGCAGGCGGCGACGCTGTTTGCCGGCACCATGGCGATCTATCTCTCCGGAGGTCAGATCATGTCCGCCTTGGAGCATCTTCTGCGCGAGTGTTTCATGGCGATCTCCACCTTCAGGCCTTCCGACGATTCCATCGATGGGTTCGGGATGCCCGCCATGCTGTTTGTCACCAAGCTGATCCTGCCGGTGGCGATTCCCGTCGCGATCGTCACCGCCGCCATTTCCATCATGAACGCCGGCTTGAACATCAATCTCGGCATCCTCGTTCCCGATTTCAGCAAGTCGTTCAAGTTCGATCTCTCCAGGATGTGGAACAAGCAGACCTGGGTGGAAATGGCCAAGGCCACGGTGCGCATGCTGGTGGTCGGGATCGTGGGATTCCACGTCGTGTGGCGCCACCGCGAGGAATTTCTGGCCATGGCGGGGATGGCGTTTCCCGTCCAGGCCATGTTGCTGACTTCGGTGGCCTTCGAGGCCTCCATCAAGATGTCCTTGATCCTGGTGGTGCTGGGGATCGCGGATTGGATCTACCAGAAATACACCTGGAAGGACGATCTCAAGATGTCCAAACAGGAAGTGAAGGACGAGGCCCGCCAGTCCGAAGGCGATCCGATGGTGAAGGGAAAGATCCGCAACCTCCGCCGCGAGATGCACCGTCGGTTCATGATGCACGAAGTTCCCAAGGCCACGGTGGTGGTGACCAACCCCACGCACTACGCGGTGGCCTTGCGGTACCAACCCGGCGTGGACCGGGCCCCCACGGTGGTGGCCAAGGGCGCTGACCTGGTGGCCAAGCGCATCCGCGAACTGGCCACCGAAGCCGGAGTGCCCCTGATGGAAAGTCCGCCTCTGGCCCGCGCCTTGTACGCCCAGACAGAACCTGGCGACGAGATCCCTTCCGAACTGTACGCGGCGGTGGCGGAAATCATGGCGGTGGTGCTGCACCCCGACCGCGCCCGCGCCTTGCGTCCGCCGGTGGCGAGCTTGGGCGCCATGCTGTGCGCATTCGTCCTGATGCAGTCCTGCTGGCCGTTGGGAGATGTGGACGAAGAACCCACCATCACCCTTTCCGCCCCCGATCCTTCCGGCGAATACCGCGGTGGCGACGTGACCCTGCGGGCCGATCTTCGTCGCTGCGGCACCGACTCCGCCCGGTTTTCCTGGGGGCTGGGGCGCTCCACCCTCGTCAGCCGCGGCGTGGTGCGCGACGGCGACGGGAACATCGTGGTGGACACCGTGGTGGTGCGCTGGGACACGCTTCCCTCGCCCAAGGACACCACCGGAAAGTCCACACCCATGGACACCATCCGCTACTACATGGACAACCGCGAACGCGCGACGTGGACAGCCATTGTCAGAAACGTCCTGCCACACGTGGATTCCCTCCTGGTGGGTCCCTCCCTGGATTCCACCTCCACCCGATCCCTCCTGCCGCGCGGGGACACCTTCGTGGTGGCCGTGCATCCAGGCGAGAACGCCTTGTTGCGGTTCCGCTCCCACGATCCTGACAAAAATTGGACACCGCGTTGGGATCGCGGCGTTCCGGCCGACCTCGGGGCGGCGGGACAGCTCTCGTGGCGGTCGGGCGTTCCGGGAGATTCCGTCCTGCTGTGGAAGGCCCCCAGCGATTCCTTGGTGGACTCCACAGTCACCCTCCAGCTTTCCGACGGACTGGGTGGTGGCAAGACCCCGTGGCGCATCCGCCTTTGCACCTACCGCGAAAAGGGCTCGGTGTGGACCGGCACGCGCACGAGCCTGACCAAGATCGCCATGACCCGTGGCGGAGTGCCCACCGTGGTGCAGCGCCTGCGCGGATTTTCGGAAATCGTCTCCCTGGACTTGGACCCGGTCCGCGAAGGTGGAACGCTCCTGGCGGTGGATCGTGGCGCGGGCAAGGTCCGCAAATGGACTTCCACCGGCATCGAACGGACCTCGCCCACGGCGGTCGCAAGACCTCGGTCGGTGGCCTGCGACGTGGATGGCTCCTTCTGCTGGCTGGGGGCCGCCGATTCCACCGGCAACACGGGTCTGCTTCAAAAAATCGACGGCGCCACCGGGACCTTCGCGGCGCTTCCCGGAGCCATCCACTCCATCGCAGTGGACCAGGGCGCGTGGCGTCGGGCCTGGTTCGTCTCGGCGGATTCTGGCTTTTTGGGGCGCACCACCGGAGGCAGGCTGGATACGCTCGTGCGCGCTGTGTTGCGTCGACCGGTCTCGGTGTCGTGGGACGAATCCTCGTCGCTTCTTTGGGTGGCGGATCTGGCCTTGTCCAGCGTGATCGCCTTCGACACCAACGCCCACGAAGTGCGTCGCATTTCGGGACTGCACCGCCCCGTCAGTGTTTCCGCCGCCGGGGGCAAGGTCTGGATCGCCGATCTCGGCAATGCCGCTGGAGCCAGCTCCGGCGAGGTGATCCGCGCCAACTCCAGCTCCGGGGCCGTGGAAACCCGCCTGGCCAACCTCGGGGCTCCGCGCGCGGTGGTGTCCGATCCTGGCGACCCCTTGCGGGCGTGGGTGACGGACACGGAAAACGGCCGTTTGCTTTTGGTGTCCGGCGCCACCATCGTGGTATCCACAAACGGCCTGGGACTGGATCGACCGGACGTGTTGGCCGTCCATCGAGGCGCACCATGAGCATGGCCGAAAACATGCGCGGCATGCGCGACCAGGCCGACCGCGCCTGGTCCAATCCCGTTTTCAAGGTGATCGCCGAGCGCAAGGACCAGCTACTCATCCTCGGCATCATCGGCGTGATCGCGCTCATGCTCCTGCCGGTGGCACCTTGGCTTCTGGATCTTCTGCTTTCGCTGATGCTCATGATCGCGCTGTTGATCCTGATGGTCAGCATGTTCATCAAGACCGTGCTGGACTTCAGCATCTTCCCCGGCATCCTGCTGGTGGTCACGCTGTTCAAGCTCGCCTTGAACGTGGCCTCCACCAGACTCATCCTCTCCGAGGGCGTGGGAGGCAAGGTCATCGACGCCTTCGGCAACTTCGTGACCGGCGGGAACATGGTGGTGGGGGTGATCATCTTCATCATCCTCCTGGTCATCAACTTCCAAGTGATCCTCAAGGGTTCCTCGCGCATCTCGGAAGTGGCGGCGCGATTCACCTTGGACGCCATGCCGGGCAAGCAGATGGCGGTGGACGCGGATCTCAACGCGGGCGTGATCGACGAGAAGGAGGCCCGCAAGCGCCGCTCGGACATCTCCCGCGAGGCGGACTTCTTCGGCGCCATGGATGGTGCGAGCAAGTTCGTGAAGGGAGACGCCGTCGCGGGCCTGATCATCACGGTGGTCAACGTCGTGGGCGGGTTCGTGGTGGGCATGGCCATGATGGACATGACCGCGCCCCAGTCGCTGAAGACCTTCACCCTCCTGAGCATCGGCGACGGCCTGGTGGGACAGATTCCGTCTTTGATGATCTCAACCGCGGCGGGTATCATCGTGACGCGCGCGGCCTCCAAATCCAACCTCGGCGCGGAAATCACCGGCCAGCTCACGCAGTCGCCGATCGCGCTGTACGTGTCCGCGGCGGTGATGGCCGCGCTGGCGATGGTTCCGGGCCTGCCCCACATCCCGTTCCTGGTCCTGGCCGCGGGCACGGCCGCGGTGGGCTACGGCAAGACCAAGGCCCTGCGCGAGGAGGAAATCGCCGCCCAGACTCCTGATCGGCCCGCCGCCAAGGCACCGGAAGAGGACCGCATCGAGAACTACCTGAGCATCGACCAGATGGAACTGGAGATCGGGTATGCCTTGATCCCTCTGGTGGACACCGCCCAGGGCGGCGATCTGCTCGAGCGCATCACACTGCTGCGCCGCCAATGCGCCTCGGAAATGGGCGTGATCGTGCCTCCGATCCGCATCCGCGACAACATCCTCCTCAAGCCCGCCCAGTACGTGGTGCGGATCAAGGGCGTCGAGATCGGGCAAGGCGAACTCATGACGGGGTGCTATCTGGCCATGGACCCGGGCACGGTCTCGCGGCGGATCAACGGCATCCAGACCCGCGAGCCGGCTTTCGGCCTTCCTGCGTTGTGGATCACGGAAACCCAGAAGGAAGCGGCCGATCTGGCTGGCTACACCGTGGTGGAACTCCCCGCCGTGCTGGCCACCCATCTCACCGAAATCATCCGCAGCCACGCCCACGGCATCCTCACCCGACAAGACGTGCGCACCCTGGTGGAAAACGTCAAAGGCACCCATCCCACCGTGGTGGAAGAACTGGTCCCTTCGCTTTTGAGCTACGGAGAGGTTCAAAAGGTGTTGGAGGGCCTGTTGCGCGAAAGGGTATCCATCCGCGACCTGCCCACCATCCTGGAAACCCTCTCCGACCACGCCAAGACCTCCCGCGATCCGCTGGCTCTGGTGGAGCACGTGCGCATGGCCCTCTCCAGGTCGCTGTGCAAGCAACTGGCCGACGCGGAAGGAACACTTCCTGTCATGACCCTGGAGCCAGGCCTGGAGCAGATCCTGGAAGCCTCGGTGCAGCCCACCGACCGCGGACCGCGCCTGATGCTGCGTCCGGAGCTGGTCGGACGGCTCATCGACGGTTTGCGCCCGTTGGCCGAGTCCATGACCGCCTCGGGCGAAACGCCGGTGGTGGTCTGCTCGCCCAACCTGCGTCCGCATCTTCGCAGGCTGTTGGAAGGCTCGTTCCCCCAGCTTGCTGTGCTATCTTACGCCGAGGTCGTCCCGGGCGTTTCCGTACGGTCGAGGGGGACGGTGCAAGCGCTCGAACCCGGCCGTGTCGCCGGTTAGGCACCTGAGGAACGTTTTTGCGGATCAGAAAATTCCAGGCCGACAGCATGCGTGAGGCTCTTCTCCAAGTGAAGGAGGAGTTGGGACCGGAAGCGTTGATCCTGCGCACGCAGAAGATCAAGGGCTCCTTGCTGGGCGGAACCGAACGTTGGGAAGTCACAGCCGGTCTGGAAGATCGCTTCTTCGCTTCCCCCGAACGGGTGGAAGAAGACAAGCCCACGGGCCGATCCAGCGCCTACGGCCCCGGATCGCGCAGAGCCCCGGAACCGACCCGGACCAACGCTCCCCCACCACCCACCCCGTCTTCCGAGCCGGAAACCGGCCGCCAAACCGCCATCTCCCGCGACGAATTCCGCGCTCTCCAGGACGGCCTGGAATCCGTGCGGCGCGCGACGGAAGCACCCACGCAAGCCATCACGGCGGTACGCCACGAAATGGGCCAACTGCGCTCGGTGGTCTCGCTTCTGGCCGAACAATGGAAAGGGGACGGCGCCGCCTCGGTCAGCGTTCCCTTGTTGCCCTGGTACCAACGGTTGGTGTCGGTCGATTTCGCCGAGGACCTCGCCCGCGAAACCTGCGAGCAAGCCGCGATCGCCCTCAAGGACGACACCCGCGACGATCCCGCCTGGATTCGCTCGGTGGTCTTGCGGTCGCTGGCCTCCCGGATGCCCTGCGCGCCGCTTCGGTTCGCCCGAGGCAAGGGCAGCCAGCGCCTGTTGTTCGCCGGTCCCACCGGAGTGGGAAAGACCACCACCCTGATGAAACTCGCCATCCGCCTTTCCCGGCAGGACGGCTACTCCGTGGGGATCGTGGGGTGCGATTCCTACCGCATCGGCGCCCAGGAACAGATCCGCACCTTCTGCGACGTGGCGGGATTGCCGCTTCGCGTGGTGTTCACGGATGCGGATCTGGAATCCGCCCTCAAGGAAACATCCAACCTGGACGTGGTCCTGGTGGACACCGCCGGACGCTCTCCGGCCAACCAGGTCCATTTCCTGGAACTGTCCGCCCTGGTAGACAGAATCCGTCCCCAGGACATCGTGTTGGTCCAGTCGGCCACCACCCGGCTTCGCGACCTCTCCGCCTCGGTGCGCGCCTATCGCGACCTGGGACCCACCAAGCTGGTGTTCACCAAGATCGACGAGACCGACAGCCACGGCGCCATGTGCACCCTGGCCGCGCGCGAGCGCATTCCGGTCACCGCGCTGTGCTTTGGCCAGGAGATCCCGGAAGCGATGAGCGAGGCCTCCAGCGAAGAACTCGCGCGCATGCTTTTGGGTGACGACGATGTCTAGCCAGATGGACTCGCTGCGCACCTGGACACCCACCTTGCCCGCGCGCATGGCCCATTCCACCCGCTGTCCGGCGCTGTCCATCTCTTCCGGCAAGGGAGGGGTGGGGAAATCCCACGTCGCGCTCTCGCTGGCGCTGGCCCTTGCCGACCTGGGCAAGCGCATCCTGCTAGTGGATGGCGACATGGGCCTGGCCAACCTCCACATCCTTTGCGGTCTCCACCCAAAGGCTGATCTGGACGATGTCCTGGCCGGGCGCTGCGAACCCTCCGACGCGTTGCTGGCCGTTTGCCCCGGATTGGATCTGCTCCCTTCCGCTTCCGGAGTGGCCCAACTCGCCGCTTTGCCGCCGGCGCGATTGAACGCCCTCTCGCGATCGCTTCGCAGCCTGCAGGAAGACTACGACCTGGCCATCGTGGATACCGGTGCCGGCATCGGCGACACCACCATGAACCTGATCCTGGCTTCCGACCGGCTCCTTCTGGTCACCACGCCGGAGCCCACCGCCCAGGCGGACGCCTACGCGCTCCTGAAGGTGTTGCGCGCCCAGCGCAAGGATCTGTCCGTGAGCATCTGCGTGAACATGGCCGCCTCGGAAGAAGAGGCCGTCTCGTGCCAGTCCCGCCTGCTGCAAGTTTGCGGACGATTCTTGTCATGGGAGCCGTCGTGGGCCGGATGGATCCCGCGCCAGGCCGGATTGGAGCGCCACGTGCTGGAACGGCGTCCCGCCTTCCGCGCCGCGGCCGACTCCCCCTTCGCCCGCGCCATCCGCGCCCTGGCCCGCGAAGCGGCCATGGACCTCCAGGATGGCGGCGGATTCTTCGACCGGTTGGCGGAACCCTCTCCGCAGGTGCGACCATGACTTCTTCTTCCTTCCCGCGCGAACCGGACGTCCAGACCCGGTTTCTGTCGCTGGTCAGCCACGAGTTCCGCACGCCGCTGACGGTCATCCTGTCTTCCACAGAGCTGTTGGAAGGCTATGGCGAAACCATGGCCGCCGCGCGGCGTCAATCGCATTTCCGACGCATCCATGCGGCCGTGGGAACCATGACCGCGCTCTTGGACAACGTCTCGTTGCTGGCCCGCTTCGATTCCGGCCAGTTCGAGCTCAGCCGGGAACCTTTGCAACTGGCAGGTCTGGCCTCCTCGATGGTCGAGGAGATCGAAGCCTTCCAACGTCCGGGACAGAAATTGGATGTCCAGTGTCCACCACGGGCGACCGCGGTGTGCGATCTGCGACTGGTCCGGGCCTGCGTGGTGAACCTGCTATCCAACGCGCTTCGCTTTTCCGACGAAGGCTCCACCGTGGAACTGGAATTGCGCCTGCGCGATCGGGGATTCGAACTTTCCGTGCTCGATCGCGGGAACGGCCTGCCCTGGTCGGAACTCGATCGCCTCTGGGAACCTTTCGAACGCGGCTCCAACGCCACGGGGGTCTCCGGATCGGGCCTGGGCTTGAGCATCGTCCGCCGCTGCGCGATCCTCGCCGAAGGGTGGGCCGAGCTCTCCCCTCGCGAGGGTGGTGGCACCGTCGCTCGCGTCTTTTTCCCCGCCGAGGTCTCCGCATGAGCCGCAGGATCCTGGTGATTGAAGACGAATCCTCGATCCGCGAGAACATCCGCGAGATGCTGGAAGCGGAAGGGTTCGAGATCACCGAAGCCGCCGACGGCACCGAAGGCGTGCGAAAATCCGTGGAACATGCGCCGGATCTTGTCGTCTGCGACGTCAACATGCCGGGCATGGACGGATTCCAGGTGCTGGCCAGCCTGCGGGCGTCCACCGATACCCTCCACGTCCCCTTCCTGTTCCTGACCGCTCGCGCCGACCGCACCAGCCTGCGCCGAGGCATGGAGCTGGGCGCGGAAGACTACCTGACCAAACCGTTCAGTCGCCAGGAGCTTCTGGCCGCCGTGGGAACCCGGTTGTCGCGCTCCGAGAGCCTGGCCGCCACCTACCGCAACCAACTGGGCGCGCTGCGCAACACCTTGGCCCGCGCACTTCCCCACGAACTGCTCACCCCTCTCAACGGCATCCTCGGGTTGTCCGGAATCCTGGTGGAGGAATACGAGACCGTGCGACGCGGCGAGATGCTCGACATCGCCCGCGGCATCAGCCACTCCGGCGAGGCGCTGCATCGCCTGGTCCACCGTTTCCTGGCCTATGCCGAACTGGAAATGGCCATCCTCGATTCCTCGCTGCGCGACCGCATCGCCAACACCGTCTGCACGGACGCCCCGGGCGTCTGCGCGCGGGCCCTGGAACTCACCGTTTTCCCCTTCGACGCGGCGATCCAGATCCTGGACGACCACCTCGAAATGCTCCTGCAGGAATTGTCCGGAATCTCCGGCCCCTTCGAATCCTGCGCCGTCTCCCAATCCGACGGATTTTGGCGGATCCTGCTGCGGTCCGCGCCGCAGACCGAGCATCGACGCCTTCCGATGGACGCATCGAGCCTGAGCTCATCGCTGGTCAAGGCGATCGCGACCATCTACGGTGCGAAACTCACCAACCTCGACGACAACTCCCTGGTGGTATCCATCCCGCTGGCCAAGAAGCCCTGAGGAACCCGTCGCCATCACCTCTGGATGGCGTTGATGATCTTCTGGAGGTCCGCGAATTCGGGGTCGTCCAGGATGTCCCGCTCACCAAACGATACCACGCGGATGGCGTCCTTGGCGAACTTCATCCGGGTCACGAGTGGCGGAATGATGCTGTTGCCGAGACTGATGAAGGAATGGATGTCCTTGTAGCAGGTGGGGATCTTGTAGCCCTTGGGTCCTGAGGCAATGATCACGCCGTTGTCCTGGACGGTCCCGACAATCTTTTCTTTCAGGTGATGGGCACTGATGTCCCGACCCAGCATCCGGGTTAGAAATTCAAGGATGCGTTTGGTGGGCACATATTCCTTCCGGGTACCGGAGTCCAACTGCTGGAGCAAAAAGCGCAAGAATGCCTTGCATTCGGTCATCGCCAACTCGTCCAGTCCATCCAAGCGTTCCAAGGAGAGGAACTCGTTGACCCCGCGCAGACAATAGGTCTCCAGGTTTTCATCCAGCGTGGCATCGACCGTATACTCGGGAATCGAGTCGATGCGCTTGTGCTTGAATTTGGGGGGCCAGTGATCGATATAGATGATCTTGTCCTGGAGAACCCCAAGGGCAAATTCATCGAATTCCGGCGATTCGTTGCGCGACAAGATCCTGGAATAGGTTCCACCCAGCAGATTGGCGATCTGGATCAACGAATCATTGTGCGAGTCGGAGAACTGGAACGAATATCGATCATTGACCGACGAGAACAAATCTCCGCTCAGGTTTCGCTCGATATACTCCTGGAACTCTCGTCGGAACCCCGCGTCACCTGCTTGGCTCTGGATGATCTCGATCGGCTGGAAAGAAGAAATCAGCTTTGCGAAAAGCAGGCGACTGATATAATTGAAAAACGATTGCTGCCAGCTCAAGCTGGGATCTTTCGAGAGCTCCTCCCGCTCGATGGCCAAGATCACGATCTGGATGGGCAAGTTGGCGATCAGGGCGACAACCTTCTTGCGCAGATCCGTGTTGGCACCAAGGGCCACAGACGACATTTCGCCTAACGGAAACCATTTCTGTTGGATCCTCTCGGCCCCTTCGATGGCCTCTTCCAGATCCAGCTCCCTCACCAGGGCGGCCGCGAAAACGAAATACTTCTCCGCCATTTCCTGATCCAAGGGAATGGCGGCCTCACCAGACTCGTAGGCAAAGCAGATCGTTCTCTGCATTCTCTTCCTCCCTGGTTTCGCTCCCCTTGGTGCGGAGATGATCCAAAAGCTAAGACGATGCGTCGTGTTTCCGGAGCAGCATTTCCTTTCCACTTCCGGCAGAGTACCTTAGAATCTACCCTGGACCTGACCCTTACCGAAGTAGGCTCCCATGCATCGAATCCTCCCAGCTTCCATCCTCCTCCTGACCTTGTCCATGCCCTCGATGGCGATGGACAATGGCGTCGCGGTGGTCACCTCCGCAGGTTCCGCCGGCATCCAGACCGGTACCGAGATCCGGCGCGACCTGATGGGCGAATGCATCGTCAAGCTACCGGCTGAATCGCAGCTCGTGGCCACGAACACATCCACTGACAAATTCCTACACAAGATCGATGGCACGGACAAGGACGATTACACCCAAATCTGGTCCAGCACCATCCAGCTCGGCTGGCAGGTCAAACAGCGGTTCTTGTACATCGTCGGAGCCAAAGGGATCGGCAACGCCGCCGCCCCCCAGTTCCATCAAGACTCCGCCGTCGTCTTCCGCTCCGAGCAGATCGTTTCGGATCCCGGCGACTCGCAACGGTTTTCCGAAGTCTCCACCCGCACCCGCTTCTTCGCCACCGCCCAGGATGCCGAGGCCTCCGCACGCAAACGCGCCGTGGCCAGGCTTCGAGACTTGCAGGCGAATGCTTGCGGTGAAAAGGGACGCTGAGAAACCGACGGAGGATGGCCCATCCCTACCCCCTCCTCCTTATCCAGGGGCACCGCTTGGGCCCTGGATATTGCTCGGCGGTCTAGGAGTTCTGGTCTGCGCCGCCATTGGCAGCCCGCCTGATCTTGCTCCTTTCTCGAATGGCTTGATTCACCATTGCATCCAGATCGCACATCGTTAGTAACTGCGCCGTCGCGACAAACACGGAAAACCACGGAACCAAACCGACCAATCGAAACAAGACGGTCATCGCAAACAGGGCAAGAACCGACACCCCCAATAATCCCGCCTTCCAGGAAGTGACAGACTCCACCCATTCAAATATCGAGCTTCGCCGGAAGTTGTAATCGAAACCATCGATTTGGGATGTACCGCATACGTAAAAAAAGCCTCCAAGCGGAAGCACGAGGATCGAGGCCATCATGAGCATAAACCATAGCTCGTGTTCTGTTCCGGTCACAAAAACCACCCCGCAGAACGCAAGTTGCACGCGGGTCCAGATATTCAGTTTCCTTTGCAAGATCAACACGCGCTCGCCCCCCCCCTTGGATCATCTCGTACAGTCAGAAATCGTCATTGCTAAATTCAGCAAAGTAGTCATCGCAAGATTGTGGTTTTGACGGAGTGCGATCTCCTCGCAATCGACGCAATCGATCCCCCGCTCCCTGGTCCGGATTTCGAACGTGTATCCGGGGAAATGAGGCTCGAAGCGGTTAAAAGGATAGAACGCTCCTGCTTCAAAGACCTCAATCCGCGGCTTCCACCAAACGGCAAAGGGCTCCGCCTTGGCAGCGGAGCCCTATTTCGTCGCAGCTTCCGGGCACTCGACCCATGGACAGCGATTCATACCATTTTCCGTCTATCCATCCGGGAGAGACCGGTGCGCGAACTTGGATCGTTCAGGTCGGCTTGGCGCCATCACACCTTCTACGGGCAGCCACCCGTCGGGCATGGTGCCGGCGTGAACGTCGACTTGCCGTTTTCCATGGTGGCGTAAAGCGACGCTTTTTCGCCCTTCGGGATCTCGTCGGTGCAGATGCTTCCGCACGTGGCTGTGAAGGGCTCGCTTCCGTTGGCGGTCTTCTTGAACATCCGGAAATCGCCGCGCTCGTAGGCCTGGTACGAGTTGTGGTAGAAGGTCCCGTCCGCATCCACGGCGTACAGGTAATCGGTGGTGTACCCACCGGAGTGCGTGACCCGCAGGAAGGTGTTGTTGACCGTGAACCACTTGCCGTTGGTCAGAATGGTCCGGCTTGTCCCTTGATTGACCGTGAACCGGAATTCGTCCGCATCCACGTCCTTTCTGTAGTGGTGCACACCGCCCGCACTGCGGTTGTCCTGGAACCATCCGGAGGTCAGCCCGTCGAGCAGTCGCGCATCCTGTTTCTTGGCAGTTTCCGGGATGTTGGCCATGTTGACCATCGCGAAGTCCGCACCCGCCGCCGCCGCCAGTTCCGCACCGGTCTTCAGGGTGGCGATGGTCGGCTTGGTGACGTTGGCCCCCGTGTCCTTCACGATGCGCCCGATGTATCCGCCATTCATGAAACCCTTGTCGGAAATCAGGGACGCCTGCGTGGTATCCAAGAGGATGTACGCGAACTTCGTGATGGCGCCGGTATTGGGAACGAACACGAAGGCGATGTTGTTGGACGTGAACCACTGGCCCGAGGTGTTGCCCAATTTGGCGGTGCCGTCGTCCCAAACGCGCAGATCGAAATTGCCGATCGCGATCGAGCCGGTCTTCCAGTGCCTGCCGCTGCCGGTGATCCAGCGCGGATCGCGGTAGGAGTTCTCCGGTTCGCTGCCCGAATTCGGGGCGTGGAGTTGGCACATGGGCACCATGCCCGGCGGGAAATCCATTCCATCCGAAACGACCAAACGCAACGCGGGGCCGATGCCCTCGATGGATCGGATGAGGCGCCCGGTGATGTTGTCGGCGGTCCCTTGCGCATCGCGCCGGGTTTTCTGGGTGTGGAGACCGCTATTGACTCCCACCGGGTCCGTGCCACCCGTGTGCGCGCTGTTCCATGAGTTGTACGCCCATTCTTCGCCGGTACCGATCTTCTCCAAGCTGCTCTTGGAATTCTTCGCCGCATACTCCCACTCCGCTTCCGTGGTCATGCGGTATTGCCGGCCGGTCAACTCGCTCAAGCGGCAGGCGAATTCCTGGGCATCGTACCAGGTCATGCTGGTGTAGGAGGCGGTGGCGCCACCAAAGCCAGCGGAGGTTCCCATCACGGCTTTCCACAAGCCTGCGGTCACTTCGGTCTTCCCAATGTGGTAGCTGCTGACTTTCACGTCGGCCACGGGCTTGGCATCCGCCGGGCAGGTCCCGGTTTCACAGCCGATGGTGAACGTGCCACCAGGCACCTGGACCATGTCGAGCGCCACCCCTTTCACCGTGTCGGTGAAGTTGGTCAGCGGGGTCGCGATGGGCTTGCTCAATTGGACAAGCAGCCCTTGACCCACCGAGTTCGTGAGGGGAACGCGTTTGACGATATGGGTGGACTTGAAATACACCAAGGTGTCGACCACGGCGGCCTGGGCGCGGGCGGCAAGGCTGGGTGCACGCACTTCGCTGGCCGATGGCGGTGCGCCCCAGGTTGTGGGCAGACGGCGCCCGAACAGATCGGATCCGTCGATGGTCAATCGCAGGTGCCCGTCGATGACCTTCAGCGAATTGACGACCTTCCCCGAAGGTGCGATTCGGCGGCTTCGGACGGAAGCGGTACCGATGACCCAGGATCCGTCAGTTCCTGTCGTCACCTTCGTCCCGGCCACAGCCAAACGGACTTCGACTCCCGCCAATCCAGAGGTGGAGGCCGCATCCACCACCTTGCCGGCAAGGTTCCAATCCACCGCACTGGCACCGGCCGCGAGGGCAAGTCCGGATGCGATTCCAAACATCGTTTTGTTCACGATATGACCTCTTCCTGCTGAAGGTCGCCTCGACTGGCCCGGGCGGGCACAGCGGACGAAACGCGATTTATGACCCGTGTAGGATAAGTCGACGCCCGCGGTTTGGCGGGCAAACCTCCACATCCGCGTTGACCCCGAAGTCATCGTTGTCAAATGTGCAACACCCCCGCCGACGCCTCGGACTCTCGATGTTTCCTGGAAAATTCCGGCACCGATCGAGGCAGGAGGTTTCCACCGGAAAACCACTGTTGGGCCGGATCGAATTGACCGGAGCGGCGCTGGAAGGGTAGAATCCCACGGTCCACTCCACGGACGACCTTACCGTAGGATTCGAGCCTTCCTTTTCCGCCGTGCCCGCAATCCAGACAGCAAGAGCCACGACGTTCAGAAACGACAGCGTCCGGGAACGAACCTTCCGAAAGGATGGGATGATGATTCGGCAAAGCATGGCGATCCAACTTCTCCGCTTCCTTGGACTAGCTGCGCTGGTGGTCTTGCTGGGTCACATGAACCTGGAGATCCCTGGCGCACACGGTGTAAAAAGCAACTTCGCCGAAGTGGCCCTGCTCCTGAGCATTCCGCTGCTGCCACGATGGTACCTGGCCCTTCTGCTTTCGTGCTTCACCTTTTTCAATGTCACCCCGGATGGATCGGCACTGCCGGAAACCATCAACCACATGATCAGTCTTCCGGTGGTCTGGGTCTTGTTCCAGAAAACAAGAGCAATCCAGTCGGCCTACCACTACGCCGGACTCTGGCTGGCCATCCTCTTCGCGTATTATTTCGTGGGACTGATCCCCCTCATCTACCTTGCCCACGTCCTTTTCGGAAACCTGTCTTTGCAGGAGGTGCCGAACTCCGTGCTCTCGGTGAGCAAGATGGTCGTCTACGAATTCGTCGTCACCGCCTCCATCACTCTCCTCAACTTCCTGATGCTACGCGAGCTGAGCATCCGCCGACGCACCCAAGAGGATCTGCGCAAGACCAACGCCGAGATCCTCCAACAGAAATCGCTTTTGCAAGCCCAGTACGACATCACCAAGGAAGGAATTCTGGTGATCTCACCCACGGGAGCCATCTCTTCGTGGAACAACAGGCTACTGGAAATCTGGCAGATCAGCCCCCAGGAAAGCGCCTGCAACCTCCTTCTTTCGCTCCCTCCCGTGGCCTTTTCCCGCCAGAGCGACAGCGATCCGACCTCGCCCACGATCCCGGCGCATCCTACCGGGTCGGAACCGGAATCGACCCAGGACACTCTCCAGCTTGAGGACGGTCGGACCATCGAACGATTCACCGCACCGATCCACGGCCAACAAGGAGAATTTTTCGGAAGGGTGTGGTTTTTCCGCGACATCAGCGATCTCGAGGCGGCCCAAGCAGAAAAATCCAAACTGCAACAGCAGTTGGTTCTCAGTCAGAAAATGGAAGCGCTCGGGCAGCTTGCCGGTGGAATGGCCCACGACTTCAACAATTCCCTGAGCGCCATCATGGGAGCCGCCGACCTGGCGCTCTTCGACAAGACACCCCCATCGGAGCAACGGGAATACCTGCGAATGATCCTCGGCGCCGCCAGGCGCGCCAGCGATCTCACGAAGAAGCTCCTTCGATTTTCCCGCAAACGGGCAAAATCCATGGCACAGGTCGACGTGGCGACGGTAGCGCAGGACACCATCGAACTCCTGCGACGCACCTTCGACAAAAAAATCACGCTTCGGCTGGAGAACACAGCGACCCACTCCCTGGTCCTGGGCGACGAAGGCCTCCTGCAAAGCGTCTTGATGAACCTGGGCATCAACGCGAGCCAAGCGATGCCGCTTGGAGGATCGCTGTCGTTTCGATTGGAGAACCAAATCCTGACGGAAGCCTTCCGCGAGACCTCACCCTTCGAGATCGAACCGGGCCCCCACTTGGTCGTCTCCGTGGAAGACACCGGAATCGGCATGGCACCGGAAACCCTCGAGCGCATCTTCGAACCGTTGTTCACCACCAAAAAAGAGGGCGAAGGGACCGGACTGGGATTGAGCGTGGTCAGAAACACCATCGCGGAACATCGCGGAGCCATCACGGTCCAATCGGAGCTCGACCGTGGAACGGAGTTCCGCATCTTCCTCCCGCTGGCCTCCATCTCGGAGCTCGCCTCCGAAAACAACCAGGAGCCCTGCGCCGCCGGGACGGGAACCATCCTGGTGGTGGACGACGACGAATCCATCCGCAACAACGCGAAGGCCATGTTGACAGGTTTTGGCTACCACGTCGTGCTCGCAACCGATGGCCGGATCTGCGTGGAAACCTTGGGACGGATGCGCGGAAGGGTGGACCTTGTCCTCCTGGACATGATGATGCCGGACATGGACGGCAGCGAAGCCCTCTCCATGATCCGGGTGCTGGACTCCTCGTTGCCCGTGGTCCTGACCTCGGGGTCCTCGGAACAAGAAGAGTTGGTACCTCTGGGAGCGCAGGGGTTCCTGCAGAAGCCCTACGACAGGGTGACGCTGGCGCGCACATTGGACCTGGCGCTGCGCAAACACCGCCGCAACAGCCTCCCGAGATAAACGCGCGCCCAATGCACTCCCCAGCCAGTTCGATGCCGCACGCAACCGACTGGAGCCGATCACCTGCCGGCTTCGGGTGATGCTTGGCTGGGGGGGACATACTGGGCGTAGTGGAGATCCGTACCCTGCTTGTAGCCGCGAAAGAAGCGTGCCGCGATCCAGTCGATCAGGGGGTCGGACATGCCGTTGAGGAAGCAGTAGGAGCGGTTGTCCTGGCGGTGGTGCAGCTCCAGGTGGTTCTTTGGCAACAGGAGACGGATTCTGCCCAGAAAGCCTGCCACTTTCGAGTTCGAGGTGTGGCAGAGGTAATGGGAAACCTCCGCCAGCGAGGAGAATACGGCAAAGAACGCGAAGAACAGGACAAGCCAAGAAGGAAGCCATCGGATAGACGCGACCACCGCCACGAGCAGAACGGCCAACCAGACCTTCGAGCCCCCTTCCAGGAAATAGACCGCAATCAAGGGCCTGCGACGGTAACGCGGAGTCCGGTGGTGAAGGTGAAACTGGGCGATGAGGGGACCTGCCACGGATGCATAGGCGTCGTTGTTGTCCATCCAGAGGTGGACCATTCCGTTGACGAAATCTGCCACCACGTAGGCGACGACGGCGACGGCGAGCACGCTCAAGAGATGGTTGGACTGGACACCGACTTGGTAGAACAAAAACGCTTCGCAAACCACGATGGTGGTCCCCACCAGGAGTCCGAAGACCTTGTAACGTCGACGTCCTTCGTAGCGCGCGATCGCTTCGTTGAACTGCCGGACTTTCTCCGAGACCGTTTCCGGCGTGGGCTCCCCAAGGAGCCTCGAACGCATCATCGTACCCCTCCAGCTGCGTGGTGCCTGCGCAGGAGAAGTTAGAAAGTTGGGATCTGAACCTCTAGCTCGGTCGCCTTCGTCGCACGGAACGCGACGCCAAGTGAAACGTGGGCAGCGGGGCCGGATGCCCTTTATCGCTTCCGCCATTGGATGGATATCGAATCGTTTTGAATGACGACTCCACTGCTATCTGCGACGACGCGCAGCGAAGATCCGTCGGCGAACAGTTTCTCGAAATGGTTGACCCCTTGGTAGGCCGACTTGAGCGAGGCAGCGCACGCTGTGTCATTTTTTGCCCAATGCCGCGATTCCGTCCTTCCCACTTCGAACCCACAGCGGCTCCAAATCGCCCCGTTCGGATTCCCCTGGAGATCCGTGGAAAACCGCAACACCCCGGTCACCTGCTCGCAATAGCCGGAAATCGGCAAGGTGGCATTGTTGACGACGCAGAAAAAATCCTGGATCTCCACGGATCGAAGAGTGCCGACCCCGTTTTTCATCCAGCCGTCCTTCCCGACCACCACTGTCTGGAACTCCAGGTTTTCATCCGACAATCGCTTCCTCACGACGTGGTAGACGCCATCGCTCAAAGAGTCCAAATCCCCCACATCGAACTCAGCCGCCGTATCGTGCACAATCCTGTTGTGGTGCTGATCCGACACCGTGACTTCAGTTCCTGTTTTCCTCGAGGTCGTCTGCACGGACGGCTCCGCGGTGGGTGCATCGCCGAAACACGACGTGAACAACGGGATCAGGAGCACTCCGAGAATGCATTGCGGAAAGAATCGTTGTTTTGGACCAGATCTCATCGGTTTCTCCTGGGTGGCCACCGAACACCCTTGAACCGCGCCCCCTTCGAGGATGGCACGTGGCTCCATGAGTATAGATGGCATGTCTGGCGTTCGGACATTCTCGAATCACCGGTCCATCGCGAATCGTACTCCACCGGAGACCGACGGCTTCCCGACTTCGTAGAGATTCGAACCTAAGGCGTTTTCGATTCGAATCGATCGGACACTCATGGATTGGCTGGAACGCCAATTGGCAGGAGCTCCCACTTATCGCCGTCGAACCGGACCTGCTCGTCCCATTCGGTATTGACTCCGGTTCCGAAGTACCGAAGCGATGCCCGACCAGGGAGGACGACCACATAGGCAAGCGCGCTTTGGTAGTTCCTGGGGTGCAACTTCGTGCGTCTGCACTCCGCTGCACAGGACTCCTGGACGCGGTTGTCCAGTTCGCGGATCGCGACCATGAGGCTTCTTGCGGTTTCCAAGGAAGTGTGATCCACAACGCCATTCGCAGCGTCAAAATGGATCGCGAAATCAGAATCGTCGCCGATTTCGCATTCGATCCAGGCATCGGATCCCTTGTACCGGATGGACTCCGACGTGATGATCGGCACGACGGGATTTCCATCGTACCGATCAGGTTCGATGTGGAGTTCGTTCATGGGATTCTCGGATTGGGTACGAAGTCCAATCTAGCCTACATTTTTGGACAGCGACGTTCCCTGACACCGCATCCAGGATACCCATTGATCCGCTTCAAATCATCGATCCTCCTGACATTTTTTGCCCTAGCGACGCAAATCCAGGCGCAATCGGACACGGTGGCGGTTTTGCGAAAATTCCAAGGGATCCTGAAAAAAGCGCACATTCTCCAGCCACCCCAGGTGCCCGTGAACTGTCTCCAATGGTCCGTGGCATCCGCCGGACCCGACACCCTGCGCATGACAGCCAGAAGACATGCATCGAAGCGATGCGAACGTACCCAGGAGGAGATGGAGTGGCTCGTCCCCCGATCTGGCGGTGAGCCGGTCCTTGCCTTGGGCGACCAAGATCCCATCCGCCTCACCCTACCGGAGGCGGAGACCTACCTGAGTCGAGATGCGTTCCATTCGAGCTCCGTGCTGTCCGCCGACGCAAAGCGCAATACCAGCCGTAGCCGAACCTGTCGAACGCTCGATACGGTCCTGAGAGTCATCCGCATGCACACGGGCGGTTTCCGCTACGCCTTCCAAAAGCACCTGAAGGCAAATCCCGAACTCACAAGCTGGGTGTTTCCAAAACTGTTGATCTCGCCGAACGGCAAGGTCACGCATGTGTTCTTCCAAGGGTCCAGCACCGGCGATCTTGCTTTGGATAACGAACTTCGCCATCGCATGGAAAAAATGGAGTTCCCCGCTGTAACCGCTTGCTATTCCGCTTACCGATGGCGCCTAGACCTCTGACTGCGCAGTACGAGTACGCTTCCCGGATTTTTGAAACCTCCTCGCTGTCCTCGTGGGTCGCAGATTCAGCGCTATCCTTTCACGGGGTCAATTCGTAGGAGGCCTTTTCCCGGGCAAGATCCGTCGGCGCCAACCGGATGGCCTGCTCGGTGGAATCGACATAGCGCACGAGGATGTCGACAGAATCTGCACCGGACAACAGTGAGGTCGGGACCTTGAAGAAATTTTCGGCTTCCGTGGCCCAAGGCATATCCGACCATTCCCCAGCGGGTGCCGTAGCACTCTTCCAGCGCAATGCGGCCACCGCGGTCCATGGGTTGCGCACCTGCACCAGCGACCAAAACCGACTGGTCCCTTCCTTGGTCCACAGGTGAGTCGGGCCGTCGAACAGCTCCGGGTGACCTTTGGCGCTGACCAAGGTCCACTCCCCTTGGTAGCGTCCCGCCTGCACTCCCATGATCGCTCTGGCGGGAGCACCGCCCAGATCGATCCCGCAGTGCGGATCGGGGCATTTGTCCATGATGCGCACGTAGGTTTCCTTGATGCCCTGCGGTGTGTAGGCCCGCACCCGAGCCCCTTGCCCGCAGGCCCGCCCGTCCCGCCACTGCCCCGCAGCGTCGCCGCCTTGCAGATTGACCTGGATGGCCGCATAGAAGCGGATCCCGGTGGCTCCGTAGTTGCACGCCCCACCGGCGGATTTCAAGCTGGAGTCCACCCCGCCGTAAGTCGTGACATTGCCAAAGCTGGTGGGAAAGCCCAAGGTGGGAATGGAAGGTTGGGAAGCATCGCAGCCACGGCTCGCACCGGCGGTATCCAAGACCACCACGATGGAACCGGAATCCATGCTGCCGACAGGCAGAATCGCCTTGGCCGAACACAGCGAGAACACCAAGGTGTCGATCGCGGCGGCACTGCGTGATGCCATGCTGGGAAGCGAGGAGGCCTGTCCCGGAACAGCCACGTTCGCTCCGTCCAACGAGAACCCTCCCCACGAAACAACCAACCTCCCCTCGCGCAAAAACAAGTTGTTGGAAGGCAGAACCTGGATCGGAGTCCGAGTCCGGAGCGCGCTCGAGCCCAAGGTCCATCGACCGCCCACCCCGGAAGTCGTGGTGAGTTCCGTTCGGCCGCGCAAAGCGATGGACACACCGCTCAGGCCCTCGCCGGACGCGACGCGAACCTCGCCCGAAAGCCCGGCAAACACGCTGACCGCCCCCAAAGCCACCACCATCCACCACGACCGAGATTGCAAAGTCCTGAACAAATCCATACGTCAAAGCTACGCCACGGGAGGGCGGATTGGCGGCGCTGAAGCCGTTCTGTGGCCGAACGGTTAGCTTCTAGGGATGTCCACCTTGCCGGCCAATGTTTCCGCCCTTGTCCTCGACATCGAGACGATCGTCGATGGACGATTGATCCAACGCGTCAAATGGCCCGCCGAACCGGAGCTTTCG
Source organism: Fibrobacterota bacterium (assembly GCA_016699655.1). Classification (GTDB taxonomy): domain Bacteria; phylum Fibrobacterota; class Fibrobacteria; order UBA5070; family UBA5070; genus UBA5070. Next base: position 3,568,767 of record CP064986.1, on the reverse strand, counting down.
CCCGTTGCTGCGCGCAGGCGACTGACCGCCGAACTTCGCGAAGCCTCCGACGGGAAAAGCGACTTCATCCCCCATGTGTTCCATGTGCCGGTCTCCACGGCGCTGGCGGGAGTGGATGAACATTTTCGGTTGGTGGGATTGACCACGCTCGACCGCCCCCAATTCCGCCCCCAAATCATCGCTCGCCATTTCTGGGACGGCTGGGAAAAGCGCAAGCGACCGCAACTGGTCACGTTCAATGGACGCGGATTCGACATGCCCGTGCTGGAAATGGCAGCTTTCCGTTACGGAATCCCTTTGCCGGGATGGTTCGGGATCGATGGGCCCACCAGCCCGCGCGCCCGGTTCCAGCAGCGCGGCCACCTGGACCTGATGGAACTGGTGACCGCCCACGGCGCCGTGCGGCTGATGGGAGGCCTGCACCTGCTGGCCACGCTGTTGCAGAAACCCGGCAAGATGGACACCAAGGGCAGCATGGTCCAGGACCTGTGGGACGAAGGACAAAAACTGCGCATCGACGACTACTGTCTGTGCGATGTGCTGGACACCTACTTTGTTCACCTGCGCCTGGCGGTGCTGCGCGGCAAGGTACGAGCGGAAGACGAACACCAGATCGTCACAGAAGCGCGGCAATTGATCGAGGAGAACGTCGCGGAATACCCGGGACTTGGAGAGTATCTGGAGAAATTCCGGTATTGGGTCGCGCCGGACGGGGAGGACGACGGGATGCTTTAGGCCTTGCTTCACGTTTTTTCGGCTGCGCCGAGGCCTTTTTCCGGACGCGGGTCCGGTTGCCGATTCACGGCTTCCGCCGTGGAGGACCGGACGCGGGTCCGGTTGCCGTTTCTCGGGTGCGTCGGCACCCGAACCGCGACCAAGGGGCTGAGCGCGCAGCCTCTTGGATCCCGCGCGCCGGGGGGCTCTCGTTGGAACGGCCACACTAGCTAGCCGGGGATGTGGGTGAAATGACCGTAGAGGCATATCGGATCAGGACATCAGGGTCGCTATCGATATCTTCATGGCACTGGCCGTTCCAGTGTTCGAGCCCCCCGGTCCCCCTTGGTTCGGCTGGATTGCCGGTTTTTGTTTGATTGCCGGTCCTGACCGCGGACGCTTGGCTGCGCGGTACTGGTCGGGTTGGCCAGGCCAGCGGCTTGGATGCGCGGTCGCTCATTCCCCTCCTTTGGAGGGGTGCCCCGAAGGGGCGGGGTGGTTAGGTTCGACGAGAGATTTGTCCGCAGACGCTTCGCTGCGCGGGGTGTGGGTGGCGGGCTGGGCGATCCGATGAATGGTTGCCGGTTTTTGTCGTGCGGGTGGTTATGGAGTTGGGGGGTCTTGGCCGTAGGAGAGGTCGGTGGCTTTGCCGCGGAAGACCCAGTAGCTGAAGACCGTGTAGGCGATCAGGATGGGAAACACGATGGCCGTCCCCACCAGGATGATGCCGAGAGATTCATTGGAGGCGGCGGCTTGCGTGACGCCCATGCGACCTGGGATGATGTCGGGGTAGAACCCGAACACCAGCCCTGCGAATCCCAGGATCTGGATGGCCACCGCCGAGGCGAAGGGAAGCCAGGCGAGGCGGTCGTCGGGCAGCGGAAGGGCGTCACACACCAATCGCACCAACACGGTGATGGCCGCACCAAAAAGTGGCAGAAGAAGCACCAGGCCCACTCCGGGAAAACTCAGCATACGCGAGCGCAACCCGGAGTCGGTGGCCAAGATCGCCACGCTGCTGGCAAAGGCCAGAAACAGCATGGCCGTGATGGCGTGTCGCGTCCATGCTAATGCCCGTTTTTGCAAGTCCGCTTCTGTTTTCAACACCAGCCAGGAGGCTCCCATCAACAGATGCGAGGCCACCACCAACCCCGAAAACAGCACTGCGAAGACGATCGCAGCCACACCCGGCTGGAAGCCCGTGACAAATCGTCCCACCATCCAACCTTGCGAAAGACTGGCCACCAGCGACCCGGCAAAGAAGGCCTTGTTCCAGTGCGGCTGTTGGGACTCGGGGGCCTTCTTGCGGAACTCAAACGAGACACCCCGAAAGATCAAGGCGATCAACAAAAGCGCCACCGGCAGATACAGGTGTTGCAAGATCTCCCCGTGCGCGCGAGGGAACGCCACCAGCAAGATTCCGACGCCCAGCACCAGCCAGGTTTCGTTGGCGTCCCAGAACGGGCCGATCGCCCCGACCATGCGATCACGCCCCGCGGGAGATTCCAACGGCGAGAGCATGCCCACCCCAAGATCGTAACCATCCAGCACGGCATAGAGCAGAAACGATAGACCCAAGAGCAAGGCGAAAGCCCATGGCATCCAGTTGGGATCATTGAACGGATTCATCCTGCCACCTCGGCCTTCTTGACTTCCTGCCGGGACAGATGGCGCACCGCCGCCACGAACGCCACCAAAAGAAGGGAATACGTGGCGATGTAGGCCACGAGCGTGAGGCCCACGTGCGATGGCGGCACCTGCCCCACGGCGTCGCGGGTGCGCAACACCCCCGTGACCAACCAGGGCTGTCGGCCGATTTCTGTCACGTACCATCCGGCGATCGTGGCGAGCCATCCGGAAAAGGTCATCCAACGCAGAGACGTCAACAACAGCGGCGGAAACGACTTCCGCCGTGCTACGATCCAGGCGCCCCAGACACCCACGGCGATCATGAGCATGCCCGTGCCCACCATGATCCGGAAGGCCCAGAACACCGGTGCCACCGGCGGGATGTCGGCGCCGAACTCCTCGAGCCCCACGATCTTGCCATCGGGGTCGCGGGTCGCGATCAGGCTTCCCAGCTTGGGGATGGCGACCTCAAAATGGTTTTCGCGCGCCTTGGAATCGGGCAGGGCGAACAGCACCAAAGGAGCGCCCTCCGTGGTTTTCCACAAGGCCTCCATGGCGGCAAGCTTGGCTGGCTGATTCTCTCGGGTATTCACCCCGTGGAGATCGCCCACGATGGCCTGCAACGGCGCGAGCACTGCGATCAACACCAAGGCGATGCGCAAACCGGACACCACCGCCTTTGAACGCTCGCCCAGCTTGTAGCGGTAGGCTAGCAAGCCGGACATCAGAAACGCCGCCGTGAGGCCAGACCCGATCAAGGTATGAGCCAGTCGATACGGCATGGACGGCGAGAAGACCACGGCCCACCAATCGGTGACATGGGCCACCCCGTCGCGCATGACAAATCCTGCCGGAGTGTGCATCCAGCTGCTGAGAGCCAGGATCCAGAACGCGGAAAGCGTGGTGCCGATGGCCACGAGCAAGGTGGCTCCCAGATGGACCGAAGAAGGAACCTTTCGTTCGCCAAACAGCATGATCCCCAGGAACGTCGCCTCCAGGAAGAAGGCGGTGAGAACCTCGTAGGCCAACAGCGGGCCCGCGATGTTGCCCACCGTGTTCATGTAGCCGGGCCAATTGGTCCCGAACTGGAAGGACATCACGATTCCGCTGGTGACTCCCAGCCCAAAGCTCAGCGCGAAGACCTTGACCAGGAACCGGTACAGGACCATGGCTTGGTCGGCACCGGAGCGCAGATGCCAGATCCGCAGCCCCACCAGGATCCAGCCCAGCGAGATCGTGATGGTGGGAAACAGGATGTGGAAGGTGATGTTGACGGCGAACTGGATCCTCGAGAGTAGGTAGGCGTCCATGGTGGGAACAAGCTATACGGGATGGGCCTATCGACCCATCTTATATCGCTCCGCTTGGTTTTTTCTCGGCTGCGCCGAGCCATTGCCGGACGCGGGTCCGGCTGCCGTTTTCACAGCTTCCGCCGTGGAGGACCGGACGCGGGTCCGGTAGCCGTTTTCCGGGTGCGTCGGCACCCGGGCCCCGACCAAGGGGACGAACGCGCGTCCCCTTGGAACCCACGCGCCTGGGGGCACTAACTGGAACGGCCATGCCACAGTCGCCAGGTGAGTGGTAGGGATGATGGGCTGATCCAATGGCAAGGGCATCAGGGTCGCGATCGGTATCGCCGATTCATTGGCCGTTCCATGAACCGTGCCCCCCGGTCCCCCTTGGTTCGGCTGAATTGCCAGTCCAGCAGCGGAATTTGGGTTGCTCATTCCCCTCCTTTGGAGGGGTGCCCCGGAGGGGCGGGGTGGTCTGGCTAGGCAGGGCAGTTGACTGCCGGATTCTGTCTTATGCGGATTTGCCCGGCGCCGCTTCGCTGGCCGGGTGTGGGTTGGTGGGCTGGCGAGGCGAAGAAAAGCCGCCGTTCCCGAAAAGTCGGCGTAGGGACAATCCTTGGATTGTCCATCCATCAGAAATGGATGGAACGCAACAAGGGCGGCGGCGTAGGTTGGAGGCTTGGCTACTGGTCTTGCTTGACCCAGATCAGTTTGGAGAGGTCGTAGCCGATGGATTTGGCCAGGTCCAGGTATCTGGTTTTGATGGAGTCCGGGATGGTCTTTTCCCTGGAGAGGATCCAGAGGTATTCGGTGCTGCTTCCGGCCACCAGGGCGTATTTGTACTCGGCGTCGAGGGCGATCACGTTGTAGGCGCCATAAAAAGGACCGAAAAAGGACACTTTCAGCTCGGCGACCGTATCGGAACCCCGGAACTTCGCCGTGCCGTTTGCCTCTTTCCAGCGATTTTTCACCGTGTCGTAACCGCGGTTGGTCACGCCGATCTTGCCATTGTCCAAGGCGACATATTCTGCCGAGGTATTGTTCATGTTCTTCTCGAAGGAGAAATCAAAGCGGGCCACCTCGAACCATTTGCCCAGATACTTTTCCTTCTGAAAAGGAGTGACTGCCGCGGCCCCTTTGGGGAGGGTGGCGCAACCGGTAAAGATCCAGGCAAAGGCAAACACCAGCATGGATAGGATCGTTTTGTTCATCTAGAACACTCCAACTTGATTGAGCAAAATGCTGCCTGCCACCCCCAGGCCAACGGTCACAACCGGACTCCCTTTCCAGACCATGAGCTGAAGAGCCAGGATGGCCGCAAGCGCCAAGTCGATCGGACGCTGGATGGCCGTCACCCAGATGGGATCATACAAGGCAGAAAGCAGAATGCCCACCACGGAGGCGTTGATGGCGATCAGCACACCGGAGAGCCTGGGACTATTGCGCAAGGAGTCCCAAAATGGCAATGCCCCGACAATCAACAAGAATGCTGGCAAAAACATCGCAAGCAACCCGATAAGCGCTCCGCGAATGCCGGCCATTGACATGCCAAGGAAGGCGGAAAGCGTGAAAAGCGGGCCGGGAACGGCTTGCACGGCACCGTAGCCAGCCAGAAACGTTTCCTGGCTGATGGCTCCCTGCCCCACGAATTCCCTCTGCAAGAACGGGAGGACCACATGCCCTCCCCCGAAGACCAGCGATCCCGACCGATAGAATCCATCGGCCATCTGCAAATACAACCCTCCATGAAATTCCCGGAGGATGGGCAGGGTTACCAATAAGACAATAAACGTCAACAACAAGGCGGCCCCGAACCGCTTCTTGTACCCGATCGCAAAAGAGGTGGATGCCTCTTGCGAAGGCTGCTTCATCCATGCCAACCCCAAGATGGCGGACAAGCCAATGGAGGCGATCTGCGAAAGAGCGCTGCTCCAGGCGATGTTCACGGCCATCACACCGATCGCGATCGTCGCAAGTTGGGGCCCCCGGACGAGCTTGCTCCACATCGAGAGCACGGCCTGGAAGACCACCACCAGCGCCACGATTTTCAACCCGTGGATCCAGGGTGCGGAGGCCACCGAATCACGGCCCAGAAGGTGTTCGAACACGATCAAAATCAACGCCGAAGGCAAGGTGAATCCCAACCAGGCAGCGATGCCACCCCAGAGCCCGCAACGAATCGTCCCGATGCCGATCCCCAATTGGCTGCTCGCCGGCCCGGGCAGCAATTGGCACAACGCCACGAGGTCGGAAAAACTCCGCTCCTCCATCCACTTTTTCCGTTGCACGTATTCGGCATGGAAGTATCCGATATGCGCGATCGGTCCACCAAAGGAGGTCAGTCCAAGCTTGAGGGCGACCACGAACACTTCCCAGATGGAGCCGAGCTTCGCCTTCAGGTTGTTCAAGAGGATCCTCCGATCGAGGCTGTAGGGTCGCGCTCGTCCTTGCTTCGAAACATCGCCTACCGGAAATCTGCACTTTGAAAAAGACGTCATCGTGGATTTTCTTGGGGCGAGTTCCTCTCACCAAATACCAGATTCCGTCAAACCTGTCCGCTAGAAGGTATCCACCACGGCATCCGGGTGGATGGCCAGCGAACCGCGACTTCCTTGGCCACTCACTCGATAGACGAGTCGCTGGCCGTATCGGGGCCCCATTGCATAGTGGACCCCGACCATTGTTCTGTCGGCGGAGATCGCAAACCGAAAGGAGGCGACTTCGAAGAACATGGATCCCTTCCTTGGTTGGCCATGATCGAAACCACTCACCAATCCTTCGGCAGGTCCGGACACCCATCCATGATCATCCATACCCCAGGTTCGCAGAATCGGCTCGATCAACACGCCACGGAAGGCCGGAATACTGAAGCCCTCCACCCATGAAAGCTCCAAGGTCGCCAGCTGATGGATGGTCATGAGTCTTGGAGGATGTCCAAGTTCGGTGTCTGTGACCCGCTGCGTCTTTTCCCAGAGCGCCTGCGCTTCGGCAAGGAGGAGGCGCAGGAGCCAGTCGCGAGCTCGTTCCATCAATCCCACCACAGGTAGATGATTTTGGAGGCTTCCATTTCCCTGGCCAAGTCGGCGTTGGTGCCGGAGCCTTGGGACACCACATCGGGGGCGATTTTTTCCACCTCATCGGCCAGGGCTTTCCAGTCCTTCACGCCACCCGTCACCTTGAGGGAAACCCAATCGCCACTGACACCAAGCAATCGGGTATCGTACCGAGACGCGAAGGATTGGATGATGGCGATCACGCTGTCGTTGGAGATGTCGTAGTTGGCCCCATCGGTTCCAATCAGCTTGATGATCCTCGCCAAGCTGGTGTCCTTCACGACCGCGATGTCGTCCAGTTGACCATCGATCCCGAAATTGTTGTCCGCCACGAAGATCGAATACCCTCGTTTCCGAAACGACTCGCTCAAATCGTTCACCAAGGGCTCCGATGCGGCAGTGCTGGTGTGGACCATGATCCCATCGAGAAACCCGGAAGGTTCGATCTGCACCTTCCCGCCTGGTCCATAAATTTTCCCCCGGGTGAAGTAGAGCCTGGAGAGATTGGAACGGGAAGCGGACTTCAACTCCTTGGCGATGGATTCCTCGATCTGGAAGGAATCGCACAGCGCCCGTTCGGAGGCGGAAATTTCCGGCGAGAAAGCGGATGGCTTCTCCAACTTGCATCCCAGTGCAAACAGACAGCAAATAGCTGGGATGAATCTTGTCGCTTTCATAGGAATTTTCCTTCTTTGACAAGGCGATCTTTCCTCGACTTCGCTTCCATGCTTTCGTTCCAATGCACGATCTGGTGCCTGCACATGGGCATCATCAGAAGTCCCGCCACCGTCTTGTTCGCCCAGAAGTCAATGAGCCATGCCGCGTCGGGATGCCTGCTGACGGAGCCATCCTCCAACAGGCTTTCCACGTCGTTTCGATCCACCTTCCTCGAAAGATCGGCAGCGGTCAATCCGGACAGGCCCGCGTTGGTGGCGCTCCACACCTGGCGCTGGTATTCAATTAGACAGGATATGTCCATGTTCCTGGACATATCCATGATCTCTTGCTCGCCCCGTTGGTTTCCGGTGTCCCGCACGCCGACCAGCATGGACTCCTTGGCCCGGGTCCGATCGAACACCTGCGCTTGGCGCAAGACCAGCGCGTTCATGGTCATGTCTTCGATCCGCGTCGAGTGCCAGATGCCGTAGGCGATCGTCCGGCCTTTCTTGTTGACCTTTGCGCGGTAGTCGGATTCCGTCAAACCGTCGTACAGGGATCCGTACAGGGAGCTCGCGGAAAAAGGATCCAACGGATCCAGGATCAGGTCGCGCGTCTCCCGCAGGATCCGCAACCCTTCCGGAAATTCCGTTCGGCTCTGGAGCAACGTCTTGGTCTGCTTGATCTTGGCATTCAGCAAGGCGGTGGAGGGATTGGCCATGGCTTTCCAAAGATAGAGGAAAGGCTCCTCTGGCTCCACCCGGAATTTCTTCCAACCCGGCAAAAAGTCGGTTCCACCCAGTGAGCCTGAAAAGACTCTTCCTTTTCCGTGGAATCGGATCAGCCACTCCGCAGGAAGCTGCGGGGTGGCCGATGGAAGTGCGATCAATCCAAGTGGCGCACCAGAATCTGCGTGCCTTGGAAGCTGGCGGCGAAGATGCCACGCGGAAGCGAGGACAGCTCCAGAACCGACTGGCCCGAAACCTTTCGCGACAGGACGCTGCGGCCGGTCAGGTCGCGCAGCACCAGTTCGCCCGTTCCCTGCGAGACCAGCCGATCGCCCAGCTGCACCATGGCTTGTTTGCTCACCTTGCCCACCGGTGCGATCGCCGAAGTTCCCGCGATGATGGACACGTTGTCCAGCTGCACGCTGGTGCCCGCCGCCGTTGCGCCGCCGATATCGAAGGAGAGCTTGCCCGATTGGGTGGAGTCCGAGACGAAGGTGTAGGAGTAGGTCTTGATGTCAGTGCCCAGGCTCACCGGCTTGTCGAAGGCCCCGAGGTTGGCGTAGACATTGATGCTGCGGGCCTGGCTCGCCGAGGCATCGAAGGACAGCGTGTAGGTGGTGCCCTTCAAGAACGGCACGGAGGTCTGGAAGATCTGGACGTTCCAGTTGTCGGGGCCGCCGTTGGTCACCGCGAAGTGGAACACACCGTCCTTGACCGATGGGGTTCCTGCGGCGGCACCATCCTGGCTCCAGGCCGACGGCGTCCAGCCGGTGGTGCCGTTGGCGAAGTCACCGTTGACGATCAGGTTGGAAGCCGACAAGAACACGGCCTGCACGGTACGCGGCGCATCCATGGTGACGGAAAGTGTCGTGGCCTTGCCGGAACCGTCGCGCGTCCAACCTCCGAACGTCCAACCTTCGGCAGGTGCGGCGGAAAGCTCCACCACGGTGCCGCGGGCCACCAGCGCGGTGCGGATCGAACGGGTCACGGAGCCCTGCCCCACCACCTCCACGTTCAAGGGCACCAGGTCCAGCGAAGGCAAAAGCACCTGGGCGTCGGTGGAAACCACGAAGTGTGTGGCGGAAGTGGCCGGCAAGGTGTAATCGAAGCCGGTGGCGGTGACACCCGTGGGATCGGGAAGCTTGGTGATGACAGAATCCGTAGAGAATCCGTAGGCCACCGCCGACTTCCAAGCCTTCCCGGAAAGCGCGAGCGTGACGGTCTTGGCTGTGGACGACTTGTTGATCGCCACGACGTGCAAAAGGTTTGGATTTTTGGAATCCAAGCTGGCGTAGGTGGAGAAGACCGTGCTGTCGGGATTGCCGGTGGCCACGTAGGTGTCGCCAAACGCGTTGCCCTTGCCATCGAAGTTGCGGTACAACCGGAAGGCCGCTTCCAAGCGTCCGGAGAACGTGGTGTGCAGGTTGGCCGCCACGAGGTTCAGCTTCCCGAACACGCCCAAGGCATCGGCCTGCGCCAGGGCGCCGGACCAGTGGTTCTCGCCGCCGTAGTTGTATTCGGTCAAGGCCAGGCGCGTGCCCGGCCAGGCCGTGTCGATCGACTTCCTGGTGCGGGTGAGGATGTGCACCGGCTTGTTACCGGTCATGGCACTGGGGACCCAGCTGTTTTCCAGGTAGGCGGTATCCCACAGCGAGCGCGGGGCCTGCAGGCGCGCCTCGATGTCCTTGGCCGTGCCGCCATTGGAAATGCTGCCGTTGTTGATGCGCCCGTCTCCCATGTCTTCCGGATACCAGTGGATGGCCAGCACATCGATCAGCCGCATGCCCGCCGCGGCCGAACGTGCCTTCATCTCGCCCAAGAACGCCGCAACCGCCCAGTCGTACTTGGCCTTGTAGGTGCTCCAGTCGGAACAAGCGGGAATGGAGGTGGGAGTTCCCGAATAGCAACCCCACATTTCCATCGCGCCAAAACTCTCGGAACCCATGATCTTGGCGGAAGGATCCACCGCCTTGACTGCCTTCGCGAGGGCCTCGCTCTTGTCCAGAAGCTCCTTGAAGGTAAGCGGCTGCGGACGAATACGCACATGGGTGCCGCCCCACAGGGCGGGCTCGTTGTCCAGCGCGTAATAGGGCACGCCGCCTTGGTCGGCGCGGCCGAACTTCTTCACCAGGAAGTTCACTTCCTCGTCCATGTACACGACAGAATCTGTGGTGGAGGGAGCGAGGGTGAAGGGGCTGCCCTTGGCGAAAGCCACGCTCTTCCAGCGGCTGGAGGGCGCGATCTGATCAGCCGTCACGGGTCCAGCGCCGTCGGCGGCCACGTAGCCCGCCATCTGGAGCTGCACGATGGGAATCCGGCCCAACCCCAGGTTGTGCTCCACGAAGCTCGCCACCGAGCCGCCCGGGCCGGTGGGGGTGGCAAGCGGATTTTGGGTCAACCAGTTGTCGGAGTTGAACTGCCAGTCGGATCCGGCGCTGGAGTAGTTGTTCTCCCAATTGTAGGCCGTCATGCGGTTGCCGCCCATGCGGTCGGAGCCCAGCATGGCCGAATCGGCGGCCAAGTAGGTGGCCTTGCCCGTGGACAAGGCGTTGATGCCGTAGATGCCCGGGCTGATGGCATGACCTGGCAGGTCGGCGTGGACCTGGATCACCGAGGCGGCATCCGGGGATGCGGCCAACGCGGCAAGGACGGCGAGTCCCGTGGCGAGTTGTGTTTTGATCATCGATTGACTCCTGGACCGTAAAAGGTTCCAGGCAAACTTCCCGTCTGGCGGCGATTTCCGAGGCCCGGATCGGAGCGTTTCCGTTCAGTGGACAGACCACTTCCCCGGCGCAGACGATGCGATCAGGGCAGTCGTTTGGCGAAGATCCGCAGGTCGTCCAACCAAAAGTCCGTGTCGGCATACACGGAAAACTGCAGGTACAGCGCCTGCCTCGAAGCAAGTGGCCAATCCTTCCCGCCATCGATCGGAGCAAAATCTGTCAGGACCAGGGCGAAACGGGTCCATTCGGTCCCAGGGTTCACCGACTTGCCCCAGACACGCTTTTCGCCTTGTTCACGGGCCACCAAGTCCACACGAACCGCTCCGTTGCCCTTCAGCCAGATCACCAGACTGTCCATGCCGGACAGATCGACCGCGGCGCCATCGACCACTCCCAGATGGAACCCCACCAGGCCGTAACGACTGGGGTTGTCGGGCGAAAACACGAACTTGGCGTGCAGGCTGGCACGCCCGGTGTGGGCCTGCGTGGTGTCGTAACCACGCCCAAAAACCTCGCGGCTCACGTTGGCCCCGCCAGGATCGGTAGTCGTTCCGGCGGAGGCCGCATACCACCAGCCTCCGCCGATCAAAAGCCCCAGGCGCGTCTTGGTAGAGGTGCCTTCGAAATCATCCAGCACCCAACCGGGAGCCGCCAACAGGTCTCCGTTCGCCTTGGTGGGGACGAACAGATCAAACGGTGCGGCCCCGTTTCGCGGCGACACCCTCGCCCAAAGGTCGGAGCCCGGCCACCCGGTCAGACGAGCCATCCCGGAATCGTCCGTGCTCGCCACGGCCCCGAGGCCATAGGCCTGCAAGGTCGCGGCCACGGGAAGCCCCGCATTGTCCAGGATCCGAATCTGCCTGGTCGCTGCCGGACGCGCGACGAAATCCTCCGTGGGACGCCCCGGATCGCGCTCGACCAGAGCGTTCACTTCTTCCATGCCCACCCGTCCGGAAATTTGGATGCGCAAGGAGGCGATGGGCAACTTTTCCAATGCGAAGCGTCCGGAGTCGTCGGAGGATGTTTCCGCCAGGGCTTGCGCATCCAACGAGCGGGAAGTCCGGGCACGCACCAGAGCCCCGGCCACAGGCCTGCCCGTGGCATCCACCACCCTGCCGGAAATTGTCTCCCCGCCGAACCCTCCCCCGCCCTCGTATTTTTCCGTGCCGCAGCCGGCCAGGAACACGCAACCGGCTAGCATCCGGCAAACGGAGCGCCCCCTCACGAGGGGATCCTCCGAAAGGCCAACGGGAAGAACTCCAGGTTCAACTGCAAGACGCGATCGGGAGAATCATCTTGTTCGGCCAAGGCAAGGAATCTCGCCACCAACGCCCGCAGTTCTTCGCGCATGGTCTCGAAAGTAGCCTTGGAGACGGAAACCGTCGCCCAGGCGTGGTGCCGGTCGTCGCGCCGGAACCGATCCAAGGCCTCGCCTCCCAGGTCGTGCACCTGGCGCATGTACCCTAGCGTGGCAGCCTGGGAGTAACGGGTCCCGGTCACCACACAGGGATCGGTTCGCACGATCCCCCCAGCGGTCCGGTGGGCCAGGCCCAGCTCCAGGAGCAGATCCAAGGCATTGCGGATCTGGGCGGGATCGACCGGAGGGGTCAGTTTGGATGCCCATGCGGCTTCCGCGCCTGTTTGGAACGGCTCGATTCCCAACAGCTCCCGCACCGCCGCGTTCTTCCAGGAACCCAGGAAAGCGTCCTGGTCTTGGCGAAGCAGCTTGGCGGGCGACTCCTTGAATTGAGCCAGCCGCGCGAACAGCTTGGTGCGCTGCGGGGTCTGCGTTTCCTGATTGTACCGGACCAAAAGCAGAAAATAATCCCGCTCGCGTTTGCGCAGCCCAATCGCCTCGGCGAAGTTCATGGCTGTCTCCACCGACACATTGGACTTGCTATCCAGCACCTGGGTGAAGAACCCGTGCGACCGATACCCCACCTTCAGCGCCAACGCGCGGTAGGAAAAGCGGGGATGCGCGGCTTTGTAGGACTTGTACCAGTCCTTGAGAAAGGTCCGGTAGTCCAGATACCCGAACACGTTCGGCAATGTCGCGATTTCCACCCGGTCGGCCATAGCACCAATGATCGCAATTTCCCGAGGCAGAAGTGGTGGCGGACTGGGTGCTTCTTGGATAGTCCACTGAACGGACACTCTCCCCCTTCTCCCCGGGGCGACGCACTCCACCGGACACCCCAGGAACCGCACCTTGGTATGTTCCCGGAGGTATAGAGGCAATGTGGACGATCATAGAGTCGAAAGGATTCCAATGCCCAAGCTGGTTGTACGCAGTTTCGCCATTTCCCTGGACGGGTTCAGCGCCGCCCCTGGCCAGAGCCAGGAAGCGCCTTTCGGAAAGGACGGTCTCCGGCTCATGGATTGGGCCCTGGGCACCAAGTTCTTCTGCACCATGTTCGGCAAGCCAGGAGGCACCGAAGGAATCGACAACGACTTTCTGAACAAGTCCGACGAAAACATCGGAGCCAGCATCATGGGCCGCCACATGTTCGGGCCTCCACCGGATGTTCTGGACAAGGCGAATTGGAAAGGCTGGTGGGGACCGAACCCTCCCTACCATCATCCCGTCTTCGTGCTGACCCACGAGAAGAAGCCTGTCCTGGAAATGGAGGGCGGCACCACGTTCACGTTCGTCAACGACGGCATCGAATCGGCCTTGAAGCAGGCCTTCGCGGCGGCCCAAGGCAAGGACGTGCGCTTGGCGGGTGGCGCAACCACGGTACGACAATTTTTGAAAGCGGGTCTGATCGATGAATTGCATCTGGTGCAGGTGCCGCTCCTGATGGGCCAGGGCGAGCGGATCTTCGAGGAGTTGGGCGGTGTGGAGGAACGGTACGAATGCGTGGAGTTCACGGCGTCGGAGGCGGTGAGTCATTTGAGGGTCGTGCGCAAAGCCTGACGGCTCCGCTGCGCGTTCTTCCCACTGCGTGGGGCTGTTTCGGCTGCGCCGGGCTTTTCCGGACGCGGGTCCGGTTGCCGATTCACGGCTGTCGCCGCGGGACTTTTTCGGCTGCGCCGGGCTTTTCCAGGTGCGGGCCTGGTGCCCGTTCCTGGGTGCGTCGGCACCGGTGAGGTAGGACCCCACCCTTTCGGGCGGGGCCCCCTCGCAGAACCGGACGTGCCCAATTAAGGCATCCGGCTCCCAGGAGTCTCCGTCGTCGAGATCAGCTCAAGCGCGGCTCGGGTAGACTCGTAAACCATCGGGTATTCTTCACGCGCCACCAATAAAGGTGGTGCCGGTCGCTACGGCGGCGCAGAACGCTGATCCAAATGCGCTCGACGTGCCACTTCACCTGCTTCAGACTGGAGAGGCAATGCCGACGGCCGAAATACTGATACCACCCTCTTAGACGTACCGACAGCCGCTTCGACTGCCACCGCAATGAGGTGTCTCGCTCCTCCGTCAGAAACTCCTTCACCTTCAGCAGAAAGCGGTTGCGCCGTTTCCCGCTGGGCTTCACCTCGCACTTCAGCTTCCCCGTCTTGGGACGGCGTCGCATGTAATGCGTGAATCCCAGAAAGTCGAATGTCCGTGGCTTGTCCGACGGCCCTGGACCTTCCCCGTTGCGGGGAGATCTGGGGCCAAAGTCCACAAGCTTCGTCTTCGCTTCAGACAATTTCAGGCCGAAGTCCGAGAGTCGCTGGCTCAGCTCCACCAGAAAGCTCTCGGCATCGCCTCGATGGGCGAACCCGGCCACGAAATCGTCAGCGTAGCGCACCAGAAAGCTCTCGTCTTCACAAGCCTTCCGGACTCTACGATCAAACCATAGATCCAGCACGTAGTGCAGATAGATGTTGGCCAACAGCGGAGACAATGGACCGCCTTGCGGCACTCCGTCTTCCGTCGCCACATGGACCCCGTTATCCATCACACCGGCATTCAGAAACTTCCCCACAAGGCGCAGGATCGTCCGATCGGTCACCCGATCTTCCAGAAATTTCCGAAGCCATTCGTGGTTGACCGCATCGAAGAAACCTTCAATGTCCGCATCCACGATCATGCACGTGCCGCTTCGATTCACCAACTTCCCCAAACGATCCAAGGCGTCGTGGGCCGATAAGCCTGGACGGTATCCGTAGGATACTTCCAGGAAGCACGGTTCGAACACCATCGACAGGATCGTATGCAACGCCTTCTGCACCACCCGATCGCGAACGCTCGGAATCCCAAGGGGACGGAGCTTGCCTCCATCTTTGGGTATCCAGGCACGGCGAACACTCATCGCTCGATACTTCCCGCCCGTAGCTCCAGCCACAGCGCTTCGATGTTCTCGTCCAAATTTTGTCTAAACTCCTCCATCGTCACACCGTCGACGCCGGGTGCTCCTTTGCGGTTC
This sequence comes from Fibrobacterota bacterium, assembly GCA_016699655.1. Lineage (GTDB taxonomy): Bacteria > Fibrobacterota > Fibrobacteria > UBA5070 > UBA5070 > UBA5070. The sequence continues at coordinate 3,553,616 of CP064986.1, read as the reverse complement.
AATTGCTCGTACGAGCTCCGCAACATCTGCGGGGTCAGGTAGTGCGCCAGCGACGTGAATCGCATGCGCGGATCTTGTCTCGACATCTCAGCGATCTGCTCAAGGTTCGTGGACATGTAGCCTCCATCTCTGTGTATGGTTCATGATCTCCTCTTGCATCTTGACTCCTGCCGACCCTTCCCTCCACGGGAATTACCCCGCTTCCCCGGTACTACGATCGGCTCCGACTTCTCGCGCTTCGTCTCCCATGTACCGGACCTTTCGGCCTTTCCTCGGATACCGCCACCCTTACCAGGCACGGAAAACGCGAGATCTCCCAGGTTGCGTCGAACATCCATTTGATCACATGCCGTCCTCTCGGACTCCGGCGGGTCTCCATGCGACTGGCGTGGCAGATTGAATCCATTCGTCGCACAGGCCAGGGTCTTCCCGGGGACTGATCCGGTCGACACCCGCGTGGTTTCTCGAAGCTCTATCGGTTCACATCCTTTCGCGTTACGGCCTATGATCTCCCTGTCTTACGCTTCACCCTGCCGTCACCGGCGCGATCGGGCGCAAAGACTCGGTTGTGGACAGGGTGCCAACCCGCCCGCGTCGGATTTCCACCGACTGGATATTCGCGCCTTAGCCTGGCGCACCAGACCCCGACCCAGGGGACGAACGCGCGTCCCCTGGGAACCCGCGCGCCGGGGGGCTCTCATTGGAACGGCCACACTGGTTCGCCAGGGTTGTGGCTAAAATGAATGCCGTGGCATTGGACGTATGGCATCAGGGACGCGATCGAAATCATCATGGCACTGGCCGTTCCAGTGTTCGAGCCCCCCGGTCCCCCTTAATTCGGCTGGATTGCCAGTTTTTGACTGATGCGGGCTATTGTTGGCCCCGACAGCTGTCGGGACTTACAGGTTGATTGGGCGGATTTGCCCGCGGATGCTTCGCTGGCCGGATGAGCGGTCGATGCCCCGAACCCCGAGTCCCTCTCCCCGGTGGGGAGAGGGGAAGGGTGAGGGCACTACCCCTTCCTCCCCGCCAACCTCAGCCACCTCCGTCAACCCAGGTTCGCCGTCCACACCCGCTTCGCTACGCGGTGATGGCGTGGGCGGTATTGGTTGCGTTGTGGTCGTAGGGAACGGTCGCGACCGTTCCGATGAATTCCGGGTGGCAGGCAAGTTTGGCTGAACCGGTTATCGTCTTGCTTGAGGATCCTGCTGCTTGAGGCTCCGGAAGAAGGATGGTACGGGGATGTTCAGATTTCTCTTGTCCTTGCTGATCAGAATCGTGTCGTCTAGAATGGGCACCCAGTTGGTTGAATCGATGAAGTGTGCGCAATACCGATACTTGACGGAATCCTTCGGGCTAATTTCCCCAAAAATCAAACCCTCTGAGGACGTGCCAATTTTCATGGAAATAGATTGGCAGTCGTTACGATAATGCGCCGCACCTAATTCTGTATAGGTCGCCGTATCGCCGCAGCTCAGGGTGTCCTTCTGCTTGGTCACGCAGCGGTAGGCATTTTTTGAACGGAAGGGGCAATCGAAGGAGTCTGGTGTGGAATCGCGCTTCACTCGGACAGTTTTCTTCTTGAAGGCTCCCGATGGTCCGTAGGTCGAAAACGTGGCGGTGGTGCGGATCAGCTCTCCCCTCTCGCTACAACGGGCTTTGTCCTTGGAGCGCGCCTGATACTCCATCGTGTCATACGCGACCTGGACATGAGTGAAACCCCGGTTCCGTTGGATCTTCTCTGAAAGCAAGCCAAAAACATCCGTCGAATCTGGATAGTCGGGGAAGCAAATGGGCATGCACGCCGTGAGCCCACGCAGAAAGGACAAGATCATATGGATCATGGCTTCTGAATCCATTTGCAGGTTTGGGGAATGACGACGATAATGTCCCACCTGATCAGGTTGGCGATTTGCTCTGAAAACTCGATCACACCCAGCTGAACAACGACGGATCCGTCTGTGCCGATCGCCTTCTTCGCCTCAAGAAAACCAACTCCTAGCAGCTTGGCGATGACCGAGATCTGGTTGAAGTTGTGACCTTGAATACCTGTCAATTTGAATTCATGGACTTGATTTTCACGGACAGATTCTGGAATGTAGGTTGTGACCACATTCCAACCGCAGCATCGGCAGTACAGACCCTCGACCGAATGCTCGATTTTTGCAAATACATCGCCACCGCATTGGCAGCATGTCCGGTCCAAGCTCATGGCTCTACTCCCTTTTCCATTTTGCAGAAAAGCCGGCGAAACGATCCATGATGTTTGTTCAGGGCTTTATCGAGCACACGTTGATTCTACTTCCCCGCGAAATGGGCGTCGAACTTGGATGGGAGGCTGTCCATTTGCTGGGCATTCTCGATGTGCGGGGAGTCGAAGCCGTAGAGATCGATCGCACCGACCTTGGTCTCCATGTCGTATTCGCCGACCAGCCCGTCGAGAACCAGGAAGCAAGCCTGTATGTACTTGGGGTGATCTTCCTCCTTGTAGCCCCTGATAAACACCGCGATCCCGACTTTGCCTGGATCAGCGGATTTTGTCAAGGCGAACTTCAGATCGCTTTTCGTGATTCGAATTCCCCCGAGCTCCAGGTCTAGACTAGCCTCTCTCCTCGGTCGGAACTTCAAGACCTGCCATCGCTTCAGATCTGGTTTCGCCGCGTAGAGGGTCTCGACGGCGGGAAACGAAGACAGAATTCCATCCGCGCTGATCACAAACTCCCGCACTCCGTTTTCCTTGGGACCAAATTCGAAGGTCAAATTGGAGTCGACCTTTCTCAGCTCCTTCGACAATTGATCGAACACCTCTTCTTGATTTTTCTCGAAGTCAAACAGCTCTTCTTGGTGACTCGAGAACCAAGCCCAGAATTTCTCTGATTTGGAAGCTTTCAGCTTGGTGCAGCTCAGCCAGCCAAACACCAAGATCAACAACAAGGCAATGATCTTCATTGTGGATTCCTTTCTGAAGGTTCAACCTTCCGACAAACCGGTTCCCCAGATTTTGAGGAGGGAGGAGAAATTTCCTGGGTTGGAGGCGATGACCTTGATGGCCGTGGGGATGAAGCTGTCGCCTTGGTATTGGGGTTCGGCGGCGTATCGAGTGACCTTGCCCTCGGCGGCCATCGGCATGATGATATTGCGCTCGATGTCGGACTTGAGATCCAGCACGAACGCAGGGACGTAGACCACGTTCTCGGGGACGTCCAGACCGCCGAATTCCGTCGGCATCAGAAGCAGTTTGGCGAGTTCTCCCCGCTCAAACAATGCCTCGGCTTTGGCTTGGGAATCGATCCCTGAATAATCGGGGCCAGGCGAGCAACCTGCATCGGGCTTGGACGAAGAGGAGCTGGCGGACATGGCTGGACCTTTCTGGGAGGAATTCCTGCGGGTGGCATGGCGAGCTTGGAGAGGCGATCCTTCAGGATCAATCTAGCACAAGGCCGATCGAATCCTTTCGGTCGGCCAGGTCGATCCAAAAACGTTTTTTGGCGATTCCGGTCGAGCCTTCCATCCGGGTGTCCTCCCACACGCCACCGCTTTTGATCACCACCCGTTCGGAGCCGGCGTTTCCTTCATCACAAGTGATGAGCATGCGGGAAATCCCCAAGGCGCTGGCGATCGGAAAGACCGAGCGGAGCATCTGGGTGGCGTATCCCTTGTTGCGTTCGGAGGGAACGACCGCGTATCCAACGTGTCCGCCGAAATCGCGCAAGTAGTCGTTCAAGACGTGCCGCAAGGAAAGTCTGCCGACGACCCTGTCTCCTAAAATTCCAACAAGGAAGGTGTTCGGAACAAAGGGACCAGGAAGGTCTTCCCCGCGAGTCCACGCGTCCAACCTCCTGACATATTCTGGAAACGGCTTCGCAGCGTCGTAGTGAAAGGCGAAATCCATATAGGAGCCCTCACTCTCGATCTCGTCGATCGCACGATCGAAGGCCGCTTTGTCAGAATCCTGCAACGGTCGAAGGACCAGAGAACCCTGCACGAAATCGTTGATGTAGGGAGACATTGGCAACTCCATGGTTCAGGTCGAGGCTGGAAGATCCGGATTTTTCGAGAACTTCCGGATGGAACGCCGGATGATCATGGAGCCGACAATGATCGCGTTGAAGAGAGCCATGTAGATCCAAAAATTGGTCATGAACCCTGTCTCACACGGGGGGCAGTTCCTCAGATCGATGCACTGCTCGCATCGGATGGAAATTTTTTCCACGAAATAGATCAGGCAGAGGAGGATCCAACCGCCTGCCCAGACGATTTCGATCGCCCAACTTTTGAAAATTCGCTTCATGTCTTCATCCCCCAAAGTTCCCGCGCGTTGCGATCACTTCTCCATCCATTCTTTCCCATCCAGATCCTCGAAGGAAAACTCGGTTCGCTTTCCGGTCGGGCAGTGATTGACGATCAGAGGAACCGAACGGATTTTGTCGGCAGCGATCATCAGAAGATACGACGTATCCTTGATGCTCGAAACCTTTCGAAAAACCGCGATGCCCTTGGCCGGGTCCACCAGATGGATGGTGAGCTCCGTACCCCCCTGATCCAACAACCCCGTGTAGCGGATCTGGTAGGTCTTGGCGTCCAACTTCTTCTGCCCAAGGACCTTGGCTGCGAACGGGCCTTCGCCGGTCCAGTCGATCAGGGTGGTGTCGTTGATCGACCACTGGTAGTGGAACAAGAAATCGCAGGGCTTGTAGGCGTGGAATTTCCCCTGGTATCGTTCGAGGTTCACCCACTGGCGCCAAGGCAGGAGATTCCGGACTCTTTCCAGCTTCAGGCCATTCTCGCGAAGTTGATCCAGGGAGTACTGGTAGTCAAGCGAATCGAAACCATTCAACTCGAAGATCGTCAATTTCTGGTATAGGCGGGAGTTGCGGTCGGGCTCTATGTATACGCCAACGACCTTTCCGTCCACCGTGTCCTTGGAAAGGAAGACCGCGTTTTTCGGCAAAGCATTGGCAGCCAAGGCATGGGATATGCTTATGGCTAGGAGGAAGATAAGGGTTCGCCGAAGGGTCATGCTGGGAGCGCCGTTCGTTGCGGTGGAGAGCGGTTGGGCGTTGGAGGCCAAGGTAGCTTTCGGCTGCGCCGGGCTTTTCCAGGCGCGGGCCTGGAGCCCGTTCCTGGGTGCGTCGGCACCGGTGAGGTAGGACCCCACCCTTTCGGGCGGGGCCCCCTCGCAGAACCGGACGTGCCCAATTAAGGCATCCGGCTCCCAGGAGTCTCCGTCGTCGAGATCAGCTCAAGCGCGGCTCGGGTAGACTCGTAAACCATCGGGTATTCTTCACGCGCCACCAATAAAGGTGGTGCCGGTCGCTACGGCGGCGCAGAACGCTGATCCAAATGCGCTCGACGTGCCACTTCACCTGCTTCAGACTGGAGAGGCAATGCCGACGGCCGAAATACTGATACCACCCTCTTAGACGTACCGACAGCCGCTTCGACTGCCACCGCAATGAGGTGTCTCGCTCCTCCGTCAGAAACTCCTTCACCTTCAGCAGAAAGCGGTTGCGCCGTTTCCCGCTGGGCTTCACCTCGCACTTCAGCTTCCCCGTCTTGGGACGGCGTCGCATGTAATGCGTGAATCCCAGAAAGTCGAATGTCCGTGGCTTGTCCGACGGCCCTGGACCTTCCCCGTTGCGGGGAGATCTGGGGCCAAAGTCCACAAGCTTCGTCTTCGCTTCAGACAATTTCAGGCCGAAGTCCGAGAGTCGCTGGCTCAGCTCCACCAGAAAGCTCTCGGCATCGCCTCGATGGGCGAACCCGGCCACGAAATCGTCAGCGTAGCGCACCAGAAAGCACTCGTCTTCACAAGCCTTCCGGACTCTACGATCAAACCATAGATCCAGCACGTAGTGCAGATAGATGTTGGCCAACAGCGGAGACAATGGACCGCCTTGCGGCACTCCGTCTTCCGTCGCCACATGGACCCCGTTATCCATCACACCGGCATTCAGAAACTTCCCCCACAAGGCGCAGGATCGTCCGATCGGTCACCCGATCTTCCAGAAATTTCCGAAGCCATTCGTGGTTGACCGCATCGAAGAAACCTTCAATGTCCGCATCCACGATCATGCACGTGCCGCTTCGATTCACCAACTTCCCCAAACGATCCAAGGCGTCGTGGGCCGATAAGCCTGGACGGTATCCGTAGGATACTTCCAGGAAGCACGGTTCGAACACCATCGACAGGATCGTATGCAACGCCTTCTGCACCACCCGATCGCGAACGCTCGGAATCCCAAGGGGACGGAGCTTGCCTCCATCTTTGGGTATCCAGGCACGGCGAACACTCATCGCTCGATACTTCCCGCTCCGTAGCTCCAGCCACAGCGCTTCGATGTTCTCGTCCAAATTTTGTCTAAACTCCTCCATCGTCACACCGTCGACGCCGGGTGCTCCTTTGCGGTTCAATTGCTCGTACGAGCTCCGCAACATCTGCGGGTCAGGTAGTGCGCCAGCGACGTGAATCGCATGCGCGGATCTTGTCTCGACATCTCAGCGATCTGCTCAAGGTTCGTGGACATGTAGCCTCCATCTCTGTGTATGGTTCATGATCTCCTCTTGCATCTTGACTCCTGCCGACCCTTCCCTCCACGGGAATTACCCCGCTTCCCCGGTACTACGATCGGCTCCGACTTCTCGCGCTTCGTCTCCCATGTACCGGACCTTTCGGCCTTTCCTCGGATACCGCCACCCTTACCAGGCACGGAAAACGCGAGATCTCCCAGGTTGCGTCGAACATCCATTTGATCACATGCCGTCCTCTCGGACTCCGGCGGGTCTCCATGCGACTGGCGTGGCAGATTGAATCCATTCGTCGCACAGGCCAGGGTCTTCCCGGGGACTGATCCGGTCGACACCCGCGTGGTTTCTCGAAGCTCTATCGGTTCACATCCTTTCGCGTTACGGCCTATGATCTCCCTGTCTTACGCTTCACCCTGCCGTCACCGGCGCGATCGGGCGCAAAGACTCGGTTGTGGACAGGGTGCCAACCCGCCCGCGTCGGATTTCCACCGACTGGATATTCGCGCCTTAGCCTGGCGCACCAGACCCCGACCCAGGGGCCGAGCGCGCGGCCCCTGGGAACCCGCGCGCCGGGGGCTCTCGTTGGAACGGCCACGCTTGCTCGCCAGTACTTCGGGTGAAATGGAGGCCGTCGCATTAGGCCAAGGCATCAGGGACGCGATCGATATCTTCATGGCACTGGCCGTTCCAGTGTTCGAGCCCCCCGGTCCCCCTTGGCCCGGGTTCATGCTGTTTTGTCTAGCGAATTTGATTCTAAGCCAGCCCGTCCAGGCGGATGGTTTCGCCGCCTTTTTGGACTTCGAGGATCAGTTCGGTTTCGCCGACGATGCCTCGGTCCAATCCGAGATCAGGTCATCTACCTGTCCTGGGTAGTAGTGGCGGCAGAATCGCCATTCCTCGACCTTTTGGTCATCCAGGTAGGCATCCGGCTTGGGGAGGTACCCGCTCACGCAATCGGCGAGTCCGAATTCCTCGGCAATCCGCTTGCAGTACTCAGCACCTCCCGAACTCCATAGGAAGATCTGGGCTCCACTGGCGGCCAATCGCTTCACGGACTCGATCACATGCCCCATCGGAACTTGCTTCGATCCGAAGGAACGAACGAGCGTGTCGTCGACATCCACGAAAATGGTCTTGTTCATGTTGAGGTTCTCACAGTTGATCGCGGACTTGGCGAACCACGTTCTTCAACGATTCGATGATGGCCATTTTTTGGGCACGCTTCTTCGCCTCTGACAGGTTGGCGTCTTCGCGCGCCTGCTGTTGGATATTTTTCGCGGTCTTGATCTCAGAAATCGGGATGATGCCGGTCCTGGTATCAAACGCGATCATTTCCACCGTCGAGTAGGCCTTGACCTCGTTTTTGGCGAAGAACTTATAGTCGGTAAAAATGTCGCTCTGTACGCTATAGATGATCAATACATTGGCTTGGAGCCGCGCTGCAGCCTCCCGCAAATTCGGCAAAACGATGGACTTCGGGGTCAGGATGGAAGGAATCGATTTCACCCATTTCACCTTCTTCGACATCTTCAAGGAATCAGAAACGATGGAGAAATACTCCTGTTCCATATCCAAGAACTCTTCTGTCGCCGTGTACCCGTAATAATCATACCGGAACGTTTGCGCATTCTTCACCTTGAAAAGGGCGACCTTCAACGTATCGTCAAACCGAAACCCGCTGGACAACAGCTTGTCCACGGCCTCCTGCGAAACGACCTTGTTGTCCGCATCGAAAACCGACGCTGTGATCTGTTGGTAGTCGCGACTGGACGTGATTCCCAAAGATCCATTCGCAGGCTCACTCATTGCACCAACAGGCCCTGCACACGAAGTCAAGACACACAAGGTGACCAACGAGGCGATAGCGATTGCTCTTGTCGCAAGGATATTCGCAAGGGACGGTTTAGCCATATTCACTCCTGGGTTTGGAATCGAACAGATCACGGAACATCCAGAATCGGGCAGCCCACCCGGCGAGGGATCGGACGCATTTTCCGGAAGTCAAGCTTTGTGCACGTGTCGGCACGCGCTCCGCGGATGAGGAGAGTCCCTTGGGAAAGGTTGATCCGTCCGATCCCGCTGAACGCGCGCTCCTGGTAGACAGAGCGCGCCTGGAGACTTTGGACACGGATTTCGCACACCTCGTGCATGGAGATCCAAAAGATGCGGTTGGACAGCGAGTCGTAGACCGGATCGAGAATCGGTCCGGAAGCGATCTGGAAATCCACCTTGCCACGTCGCGTACGCAAACGAAGGTTGAGGACATCCACCGTGAGGACTGGCTCCCCCGCCTGCGGAATCGATGAAACCTTCCGCGCGCTGGCCAGGACGCAACCCGAGCGTTCCTGTGGCTCCCGAAAGGAATGCCCGACTGCGCCCCAAAGGCTCAGGATGGAGAGGAGGAGGATAGTCATCGTTTATACAAGGACAACATGCATTTCCCTAAACCCTGGCTCAATCCGAGAGCCGGGAAGGAAACGATCCGACATCGAAAATCTGACCCTGGTTTTGAACGATCACCGTGTCGCAAGTCGAGTTCCAGCTTGGCCCATCGGCAAGCCATGTCGAGGCAAGCACGAAGGAAGACCGAGCCTTGGCATCGGAGAGCGGGTGGCGCACGTACACCAGATCGAGACTCAATTGTTTGTCGAGGAAACGCTCGATGACCTTCCCATCCCGACAAGGATCCGAGTTGGATACGAACACGAGATTTCCTTCCGCATTCGGATCGTCACTGTACGACCTGCAACCTTGAATGCTTGCCAACATCACCAAGGCAGCAATGATCCCAGGCGGGATACGATGCGAGCTTCTAAAAACCACGCATGGACCCGTTGCATTGGGAGCAAGCACAGGAGTGCAGCCACACACTCTCCTCGCCAGCATGCTGCCGAAATTCAATGACACTCCCGCAGGCAGGACACTTGGCTGTGACCTCGCCCTTCGAGAAATACTCACCCATCCCGATCAACACGGCGGATTGATATTCAGATGGCTGCTGACTCATTGGCTCCCTGGCCGCTGGCAGGTTGATGGATTGGACGGATGAGCGGCTGGAATGGTCATTTTTTCGGCCGCAGAAGATTTTCCTTCTTGCGATCCTCGTAGTCGGGCCAGCCGTAGTCGCCCATCATGTGCTCGATGCCGAAGTCGGCGTTGCGGGCCGAGTGGATGAGCTCGAAGGCTCCCTCCGCGCGCAGCTCCAACAGGCATTCTTTGATGAGCTCGCCCACCAAAGGGACCAGCTCGTCGTAGTCACCGTCTTCGAACATCTTCCATTTGGAAATGTTCTTGGAGTTCCCCTTCAAGTTTGTCGTCCAGAGCCCATCGGGTCCGGCCTTGGGACGGGTGTTGAAGTACACGCACAGGAGTTTCGATTGATCGATGTCGTATCCCACCTGGACAAAGCGAACGGGGTCGTGCTCGGTCTCGGCGAACTTCCGGATCTTCTGCAGGATGAACTTCTTGATGTCCTTGCGCTCGATGACATGGTCCATGGATGTCCTCACGGGTGATTTAAACGATCACGGCTCGACCTTGATCAGCTTGCCGTAGATCGAATGGAAAGTAATCCAACCGTTGATGCGTCCGAGGTTGTTGCCGATCTGGAAACGCTTGCCTTGGATCGCCTTCACCAGGTGGAGGTATTCGCTGCCATTGACCTTGCAGAGCACGATGTCGCCCTTCTCCAGGTCCTCTTCCTTTACCGGGACGACCGTGCACAGTTGGCCCGATTCGATCTTTCCTTTCATGGAGCCACCTCGCGGGCGAAAGGTGACTTCCTCGTTCAATTTCAATTTCTCGATATAATGCGATGCCCATCCCATGGGTCGCTCCTCTCTCAAGTTCGGGGTTGATTGCGGGTTGCAAAGTGGGTGCTATAGCGTAAGAGAATTTCGCTTTGGGAAAGTTAATGCTGTGGTCGGGACTTTGCTGTCGGATTCTCGGTCGAGTTCGACTCTCTTCCGGAGCGACCCCAGGCAACCATCCAGGGGACTACCAAGACCCATGAACTCGGTGTGATCGATCCTTGGCGGAGAATCAATTTTTGCACACCGGTCGCCAGTGGTGGTACTCCTTGGTAGTGGTCCAGATCAAGCCGGTTTTCACAACGACCTTGTAATCTCGATGGGCGATGGAAATGCTGTCGAACTGGATTTGATCGCGTATCCATTGCGTATCGGATCCGCCGAGATGAGCCCAGTAGTACTTCCATGCCAGACATGTATCGCTCCTTGGCAGGATCAACTGAACATCAGGACTTTTCGCCCAAGGAATGATCCGCGACAGCTCCCCTTTCGAGAACGAAAGGAAGAAGTCCGGCGGAGACTCCCCCGGCTCGAGGATGTACAGCTTATGGTCTGGTTCCGGCATGTACGGGCATCCCAGCAGCACAAGGGAACACGAGAGGAAACCAATTCTTGACCAAGTTTTTGCGTGCATATCAATTTCTCCGCTCTCTGAATATTCCACTTCAGGAAGAGGCTCAGCGATACGTTCGGCGGGTCTGCTTCAAACAAGCATTGTGAAGGTACGCCGCGCTGTGGAGTCTCGATGCCATATTTGTGCGGTGAGCAACACGGCCGCCTCATCCTTCGAACCTGTCGATCCGCTTGGGCTGGACCTGCCTTCGCTCGTGGCGCTGTTTGGCGAGCGGTTGGGCAAGGGCGAATACCACGCACTGTCCCTGTTCCGATCGATCCATCGACATGGAATTTTAGATCCGCGGGGACTTGCCGAATACGCGAACAATTCGGCGTTGGCAGAAACCGCCGCCCAACAGTTCCCCGCGAGCCTTCCACCGGTCTGCGGACGTTCGGGCGATGGGCATACCTACAAGTTTCTTCTGCGGCTGCGCGACGGCCTGGAGAGCGAGTCGGTGGTGATCCCGATGCGGTCCTACAAGTCGCTGTGCGTGTCGTCGCAGGTGGGCTGCAAGATGGGCTGCACCTTCTGCGAGACCGCAAAGCTCGGGCACCTGCGCAACCTCGACGCCGGCGAAATCGTGGCCCAAGTGCTGGTGGCTCGGCACGTTCTGAAAGAGCCCATCCAGAATGTGGTCTTCATGGGAATGGGCGAGCCGATGGACAACCTCGACAACGTCCTGCGCGCGGTGCGGATCCTCAGCGACCACCAAGGGCTCGCCATCTCGCTTCCCTCCGTCACCATCTCCACGGTGGGACATGTGGATGGAATCCGTCGTATCTCTCAGCTGGCGAAATTGCCGTCCCCGGAAGGCTTCCCCCGCCTGCGCCTGGCGGTGAGCCTGAACGCACCCAATGACACCCTGCGCTCTTCGCTGATGCCGATCAACAGTCGCTGGAACCTGGGAGCCCTGCGGGAAGCGCTTTTGGAGTTCCCTTTGCAACGACCGCGCGACGTGATCTTCGTGGAGTACGTGTTGCTGGAGGGTGTCAACGATTCCCGCGAACACGCCCAGGAAATTGTCGAGTTCCTGCGGGGAGTCCGCGCTTGCGTGAATCTTATCCCGTTCAATCCCGGTCCGGACTCGCCTTACAAGCGGCCGCCTGAATCGCGGGTGAACGAATTTCTTCGGTGGCTCTCCGAGCCAGGACAACGGGTTCGGCTTCGCGGAACCAAGGGAGTGGACGCGATGGCGGCGTGTGGGCAGTTGGGGAATGGCGAGCGGAGGCGGGTCCGGCGGTAATCCCTGGGGGGATGTTTTCAGCGCCTGCGTCGGGCTTTCCTTCAACTGCGTTGGGCGTATTCCAGGCGCGGGCCTGGTTGCCGTTTTCCGGCTTCCGCCGTGGGACCGGGTGCGGACCCGGGGCCGTTTCTCGGGTGCATCGGCACCCGAACCCCGACCCAGGGGACGAACGCGCGTCCCCTGGGAACCCGCGCGCCGGGGGCTCTAGCTGGAACGGCCAAACCGGCTCGCCGGGGATGTGGGTGAAATGGCGATTGAGGCATTGGTCGATGGCATCAGGGACGCGATCGACATTTTCATGACACTGGCCGTTCCATTTTTCGAGCCCCCCGGTCCCCCTTGGTTCGGTTGGATTGCCGGTTTTGGCAGCGGCATTCGGTATGCCGGATTTTGTCTCCAGAAGATTTTCCCGGCGCCGCTTCGCTGGCCGGCTGAGTGGTCGATGCCCGAACACCGATCCCCTCTCCCCCGGTGGGGAGAGGGAGAGGGTGAGGGCACTACCCCTTCCTCCTCGACAACCTCAGCCACCTCCGTCAACCCAGGTTCGCCGCCGGTGAGGTAGGACCCCACCCTTTCGGGCGGGGCCCCCTCGCAGAACCGGACGTGCCCAATTAAGGCATCCGGCTCCCAGGAGTCTCCGTCGTCGAGATCAGCGCAAGCTGGGCTCAGGTAGACTCACAAACCATCGGGTATTCTTCACGCGCCACCAATAAAGGTGATGCCGGTCGCTACGGCGGCGCAGGACGCTGATCCAAATGCGCTCGACGTGCCACTTCACCTGCATCAGCGTGGAGAGACAATGCCGACGGCCGAAATACTGGTACCAACCTCGTAGACGTACCGACAGCCGCTTTGACTGCCACCGCAATGAGGCTTCCCGGATCTCCGTCAGAAACTCCTTCACCTTCAGCAAAAAGCGGTTGCGACGCTTCCCGCTGGGCTTCACCTCGCATCTCAGCTTCCCCGTCTTCGGACGGCGTCGCATGTAATGCGTGAAACCCAGAAAGTCGAATGTCCGTGGCTTGTCCGACGGCCCTGGACCTTCCCCGTTGCGGGGAGATCTGGGGCCAAAGTCCACAAGTTTCGTCTTGGCCTCTGACAATTTCAGTCCGAAGTCCGAAAGTCGCTGGCGCAGCTCCACCAGAAAGCTTTCGGCATCACCTCGATGGGCGAACCCGGCCACGAAATCGTCAGCGTAGCGCACTAGAAAGCTCTCGTCTTCACAAGCCTTCCGGACTCTACGATCAAACCATAGATCCAGCACGTAGTGCAGATAGATGTTGGCCAAAAGCGGCGACAACGGCCCGCCTTGCGGCACTCCGTCTTCCGTCGCAACATGGACCCCATTGTCCATCACACCGGCATTCAGAAACTTTCCCACAAGACGCAGGATCGTCCGATCGGAAATCCGATCTTCCAGAAATTTCCGAAGCCATTCGTGGTTGACCGCATCGAAGAAACCCTCAATGTCCGCATCCACGATAATGCACGTGCCGCTTCGATTCACCAACTTCCCCAAGCGATCCAGGGCATCGTGGGCCGAAAGGCCCGGGCGATACCCGTACGACATGTCGAGAAAACACGGCTCGAACACTGTCGACAGAATCGTATGAAGCGCCTTCTGCACCACCCGGTCGCGCACGCTCGGAATCCCCAACGGCCGGAGCTTGCCTCCATCCTTGGGAATCCACGCGCGCCGCACGCTCATCGCTCGATACTTCCCGCTGCGCAGCTCCAGCCACAGCGCTTCGATGTTATCGTCCAGATTCTGTCCGAACTCCTCCATCGTCACACAGTCGACGCCGGGCGCTCCTTTGCGGTTCAATTGCTCGTACGAACTCCGCAACATCTGCGGGGTCAGGTAGTGCGCCAGCGACGTGAATCGCATGCGCGGATCTTGTCTCGACATCTCGGCGATCTGCTCAAGGTTCGTGGACATGTAGCCTCCATCTCTGTGTATGGTTCATGATCTCCTCTTGCATCTTGACTCCTGCCGACCCTTCCCTCCACGGGAATTACCCCGCTTCCCCGGTACTACGATCGGCTCCGACTTCTCGCGCTTCGTCTCCCATGTACCGGGCCTTCCGGCCTTTCCTCGGATACCGCCACCCTTACCAGGCACGGAAAACGCGAGATCTCCCAGGTTGCGTCGAATATCCATTTGATCACATGCCGTCCTCTCGGACTCCGGCGGGTCTCCATGCGGCTGGCGTGGCAGATTGAATCCATTCGCCGCACAGGCTAGGGTCTTCCCGGGTACGGATCCGGTCGACACCCGCGTGGTTTCTCGAAGCTCTATCGGTTCACATCCTTTCGCGTTACGGCCTATGATCTCCCTGTCTTACGCTTCACCCTGCCGTCACCGGCGCGATCGGGCGCAAAGACTCGGTTGTGGACAGGGTGCCAACCCGCCCGCGTCGGATTTCCACCGACTGGATATTCGCGCCTTGGCCTGGCGCACCCGAACCCGCTTCGCTGGCCGGTTGGGGTGGCGAATGGGCTATAGGTTAGTGGTCGAGGAAACGCCGCCGTTTCCGAAAGGACGGCGTAGGGGCAATCCTCGGATTGCCCATCAATCCGAATTGGATGGAACGCAACAATGGCGGCGGCGTAGGCTGGCTGTATCGACAACTGCGGTAATTGGGGCTTCGGTTGGGCGCTGTAAGCGCCAAGGGCGGTGGCGGGGTTGTCTGGTTCGGTAGCGGCACTTGATTGCTGGATTCTGTCTACTACGGAGTTGCCCGCGGACGCTTCGCTGCGCGGCGGGAAACCAATCACTGTTTCTCGCGTTGCGTTGTTGGTTCAGGCTTCTTCCAAGATCTCTATGTATCCGTGCTTGGCCAATTGCCACACCATGGCCCCGAACACCATTCCCAAGCCCGTGTAGAGGGCCAACACGGTGAGGAAGGAATGTTCGTTGGACAACCAGCCGGTCAGCATGCCGGCCGGGATGGTGAACAGGGGGAAGACCACCGCGAACACGAGCGCTCCACTGCGCGTTTCCCGCGTGGCACCTGCGCCCTCCCCCGGAGGCGCCGATCGAGGGCGCGTTTTCTTCGGGAACAGCCATCCAAACAACCAGGCGATCATCGCCGCTCCCAACCAAACCTGCATCCCCACCATGAACGCGATGGGCAGCATGAGTAACCCAACGAGGGTGGCGACCGTGGATTCGGGAGCCATCTGCGTCCCGAACCACCCTCCGAAGGCGCCACTGCCCAGGAATACACATAGAGATACGAACGCACCCGTGAGGGGAGATGGAGATGAATTGGCCATGGATCAAAATCTGCGTTAAAAATTGCCAGGCTGTGTTCTTGCCGCCATGATCCGGTGGAGGATCCGTTCGGCTGGCCCAACGAAACGGTTGTATGCCCCTGCGAAAATGGTCACGACGATTTTTTCCTTTCGCAGAATGAAAACGTTTTGATCGCCGTTTCCTTTGGCAGCGGCGACCTCGTACCCTTGGGGGAATCTTCCCATCCAAAACTGGTATCCGTACCCCCACACCCCTCCGTTGCTCCAAGCGCCATTCTGATCCACGTGCCGCTGCATCGATCGTTCGAGCCACTTCTTCGGTACGATCTGCCGACCTTTCCATTTGCCATCGTGCAGACAGACAGATCCGATCTTCGCCAGGTCCCTTCCTCGCATCCGCAGACCCGAGGCGGCAGCGGGCATGGCGGGATCCCAGATGGGTCCTCCAATCCACTCGAACGTCTTGATTCCAAGCGGTTTGAACAACACCTCGACAGCGACTTTGTCCAAGGGTTTGCCGGATTTTTCCTGCACGATGCCTGCCAGAACCTGGCTCAGTCCGCCATTGTAGTACCACACGGAACCCGGAGCGGTGACCACAGGGCGATTCAACACCATGGAGACAGGATCCGTCACACCATAGAGGCGGACCTCGTCGTTCGTACCGTCCGAGTAGGGCGCCGTCATTTCGTTCCACTCGAGTCCGGCTGTCATGGTCAACGCGTGGTGCAGCGTGATCGCCTGGACATCGGAGGACGCTGTGAGTTTGGGGAAAAACGACGGGAGCGGCTTTTCCAGCGCGGAATCGGCTTCACCAGCAAGCACAATCCCCAGCACGAGGGAGGTCACGGTCTTGGAGACGGAACGCAGATCGTGGAGACTGTCGCGGCCGAAGTTTCTGTATCCGACGGGCTGGTTCCAGCGTTCGTCCATCCCGCCGAAGTACTGCTCGTAGACAAGACGCCCATCGTACTCGATCAGCACGGCGTGCGTGTTCGGGAAACGCCCCGCTTGGATGTCCTGGGTGAGTTTCTTCAGCGAGCTTTCATCGAATCCTGCGCTCTGGGGACTTGCGGTTTCCCAGCCATCGCCAGCCGGCGGAGTCAAGGAGCTCGCTGGTCTGATCGGCGTGATCGAACAGCCTGTACCCAAAGCGAGCGAAAGAACGAGGATCAGCCGCAACAGGCTTCCTGTCGCCATGCGGATCGCGAAACTTGCGGACCGAATCTCTCGATACTCTGAGGAGCATTCCTTGTCGTTGGTGCCCACTAGGAATTCCTTCGAAAATCATGGAGAAACCCCTCTTGCGGGGGGTCGGGGGGATTTCAGGCCGGAGTCTCGATGTCGTCCCAGGGAACGTCCTGGGTTCTGGTGAGCCAATTGAGGGCGTAGAGGCGCTCGGTGATCACTCCCGCCAAGAGGCCGTTGGGGAGGTCCTTGCCATCGACCCTCGATTGGTGGGACAACCATTGCAGACGGTAATGGATATCCAGTTGATCCAAAATCTCGGAAACTGGACGGAATTTGGCGTCCCGGACAAACGCGGTCTGGTCGGCGGAAAGGATGGTTTTGGCGATGGCCGGAACGTCGCAAATCTGGTTGGGCGCCACGAGTGGATCCAGCATTCCCAGACTCCACAAAAGCAAGGCGATGCACTCGTAGCGCCAAGTGAAGTTGGTGATCTCCTGCACCGATGGCTGGTCCTGCAGCAGGAACGCTCGCTCGGCCGGGGTCAGGCAGTCGAACGCCCCGGGCAGGCGCTCGCGCAAATCCTGCAAGCTCAACGGTTCCTCGGCCGCCAAGGATTCGGCCCGTACCGCCGCCATGAAGAGCCCCAGGACCCGGCGGGCACAGTCGGAGGGTGATTGCGGATCCAGTTCGGAGAGGTCCAGTACCGGAGGCAGGCTCTGCGGCACGCGGATTCCCTCTTCCCGCAACAACGCGTCGGTACGGGCCTTGCGCGCGAACGCCTCGGGAGGACGGGGAGGCAGAACGATCTTCTCTCCCGGCGGAAGAATGGTCTCCCCCACCGGATTTCGGATGGAGCCATCGGTGAAGAACAGGATGGCGTTGGCCTTCACGGCCCAGTCGGAAAGCGCCCCGAAATCGTCTTCGGAAAGTTCGATGCTCAGGTGGTTCTTGACCCGCTCGATGTGCTGGATCGTGTAGTAGATCGCCTGGGTCATCTCCTGCTTCTTGAACTGCAGCACGTAGCCGATGAAACCATTCAAATGGCCGCTCAACTCGGGATCGGACAGATCCCGTCTCCCGATGACCTCGTGAGGGAAGGAGATTTCGGGAAGGCGCAAGGCGGTGCAGTAGGCGTTGACCAGAAGGGACATGGTGGGACCTGGGAGGTTTGGAGGGTTTTGGTGAACGTAGCCATTTTCGCTTCGCTTGGTTGCCACTGCCTTGGGGTCCTTTTCCGCTGGCGCGGGGCTAGCCTGCTGCGCGGGCGTTGGCGACTGCGTCTGGCTTGATCCACTGCGTGTGGCTTTCGACACTGCGTGTCCGGCTATGCTAGGGTCCACCGGGACCCTAGACCCCGGCCAAGGGGCTGAGCGCGCAGCCCCTTGGATCCCGCGCGCCGGGGGGGCTCTAATTGGAACGGCCAACGCCGATTTGGCCAGGTCAACCGTAGGGACGCAACATCTTGCGTCCCTAGGAGGGCATCAGGGACGCGATCGATATCGCCGGATTCATTGGCCGTTCCATTTTTCGAGCCCCCCGGTCCCCCTTGGTTTGGCTGGATTGCCGTATTCTGTCTAGTAACTGGTCCGGCCAGATTTTCTCACCAGTTGGCCCCGACAGCTGTCGGGGCTTACAGTCGCTCATTCTATCCGGAGCGGGCAAGAGTGCTGAGGTGGGCCTCTGGGCTGCAATGGGCCGTTAGGATTCTCCGAGTTTGGCCCAGCCGCCTGGGGCATCGGGGATGGTGGTGGGTTGGAGGACAAGGTGGAGGGCGGGGGTTTCGATTTCAAACTTATGTGGTGGGCTTGGATCGCGCTTTCGTTGAGCCTTCTGGCGCGACAGGAAATGGCTGACCACCACTGGGGGCAGCAGGCATAGGCCACCGAAAAGGAACTGCTTTTTCCAAAAGAGGATCAGGGACACCAGGAGCAAGGGAAGAGTGAGGAAGGACATCCGCTCCAGCAAGGTCAGTGGAGGTCGGGGTCCCTCGAGGCCTAGGACCCGACTGTTCTCTTGTTCTGGATCCTTCAGTTCGTAGACGGTCACACGGTAGGTCCCTGGTGGGATCGCGAACTTCTGGTGGACGTTCGCTTCGGATCCGTATCCTTCCAGACCATCCAAGACGCACCATCCCGAGTCGGTTTCGAAGTGGAAACGATCATCGACCAGGCGGTAGCGGGAATCTGGCTCGAAGGGTTTCGCAAGGTGGAGCCGGACACTCGACTCGCCATCACCACCCGTCTCCAGATAGAACAATCGTCTCTCTCTGGCGTCTTGAGGCAAGCGCTTCAGGAACGCCGAGATCGATTTTTCGCGGATCACAGGATCCGACCATTTCACATCCCAAACGCCGATTGACGCGGTATCGGTCCCGACCAGGAAGTCCAGGTGCAAACTCGCTGAAGACACATACGTTGAGGGAACGTTCATGGGGATTCTCCGTCTTTCGGGGAGGCTTTCAATACGCGCCAACAAACAGATGCGGCTTCATGAGGGAGAACGGTAACACTTTCCGACATCGCTTGCCGGCTCGTGTGCGACGAGCCGGGTCGGGCTTTCGGGTCAGTCCTGGGGTAGCAGGATCCGGGCGGCGGCTTGGTCGGGGCCGGTGGCTTGGAGGATGGCTAGGCCACGGAGGGAGGTGGGCAGTTGTTCGTGGGACACCACTCCCTTGGCGAGGGACCGCGTGGTTTCCCAGCGCACTGCGCCGGATGCGTCCAGGGCCCGCAAGGTCCAGCGACCCGAAGTGGAGGGCGTGAAGGACAAGCGATGTCCACGCACCCTCAGCGCAGAAGTGCCATTGCCCAATCGACCCCCGTAGAGGATCGAGGTCGCCGATTCGCTTTTCCCGATTCCGTACAGGTAGGCGTAGAGGGCCATCTTGCCGCGCATGGTCTGCTGGGGCGTGAATTCGCCGTTGGACCACACGTACCGCGAATTGAAATAGCCGTCGACCTTGGGCCATTGGGCGTAGGCAGGAAAGTTTTTGTCCGTCATCCAGCTGGGTTTGCCCATGACCATGCTAGGTGCCCAGTCGTCGGTGTTGAAGTACGGCGTGTGACCGGGATGCAGTCCGGGTGAACCGTCGTCGCGTCCGGACGTGTAGGCGCCCTCCACGCTGCGCTTGGAAGCCAGGCTGGTGGTGGCGGTGGTCATCTGGATCATGTTGGCGGGATTGCGCCCCAGTCCCCAGTCGGCCTCCAGCTCCAAGGCCTTGCGGAACAGATCGCGATCGGTGGCGGAAGTCGCTACCGAATGGGCCAACAAGAGCTGGTGGACATTCTGGATGGTCTGGAAATAGCCGTTGTCGTTGTCGGTCGAACGTCGGCTCGGCCGCGTCTCCATGTACTCCACATGCTTGCGGTTGGCCTGGTAGGCCACCACGGCTTTCATGTTGGCCAGGAGAGTCGGGTACCGACGCGTGCGCTGGGACATCAGATACCCCGCCACCGCCCAAACCTGGTTGCGATTGCCGTTCAAGAGGTCAGCTTGCGCGGAGGTGGCGCTCACGCTTTCCGTGTTCAAGGCATCTTCGTAAACGGCCTCGCCGGTGAGATTGAACAGGTAGGCGGCCGCGGTGGCTTTGAAGTCGCGTCCGCGCATCTTGCCGTCGCCCACGTCCTGGGTTTTGTCCAGCATCGGATCCGCCAGAGCCGAGGCGAAAGCCCACGCCGCCTTCGCCGAATCGCGGTAGCGCGCGGAGAGATCGGCAAGGCCGGAAATCCGGAAGGCATCGGCCAACATGGCGGCGTTGGCGGCGTTGGCCCAGGCGGCTATCGCGGTGGGACCGGCCTGGTAGAAGACGTTGCTCCCGTTGGGGTTGTTCAGGCCGTGGGAATAGCCCGCGCCATCACGCAGGTTCAGCCAGAAATCGACTTCATTGCGAGCCTCGTCCAAAAGGTCGGGGATGCCGTTGCCGCTTTCCGCGATGCCGGCGTCGTCGTCGGAGGTGGCCCCATTGGTCAGAATATGTCCAAGGAGCATGTCGTAGACGATGGACACGTGCCCCAGGTGGCGGTCCCAGTCCAAGGCGTCGGAGTGTCCGCCGATGGCTTTGGGATTCACGGGATTGCCCGTCTTGGCGTAGGCGGCCCATTCGTCTTTTTTGTCCCACGGGTCGCCGCTGCTGGAGAAAGTGGCCCAGTCGGCGTGGTAGGGATGGAGGGTGGTGAGCACCACCTTGGTGCTCGCTGGCGAAACACCTGGGATCCACAGTGGGCGACGTGGAACGGGACGGATCCCGTTGGTGCTGTCCTGGCCGATGCGCATGTAGAAGAACCCCTTCACGCCCACCTGGAAGGGTTCCCGGTAAATGCTCGAGGAAATGCGGAAGTCGCGGCTGGCGCCAACGCCCTCCACGACCAGCCGATAGGTGCCGGTATCGGAAGCGGTGGGGAAATCCACGTTCCAGACCGCCGAAGCCGTGAGATCGTAGCTCTGCGCCTCGGAGGTCTTCGCTTTCCAGAATTTGACAACCCCTACCTCCTCGTTAGTCCCGCGTCCCACGTTGCGCAACCAGACCTTGGCCCCCTCGAAGGCTTTGTAGTCGCGCGCACCGCCACTGCCCAGCCAGAGGTAGAGGTCGGCGCCCTTGACGGGCGAACGCGGCGCATACCCCACCAGATTCACGTGGACCGCTTCGGAGGGATGGTTGAACACATCGAAGGTGAAGGTCTTGCCTGCGGAATCGGAATTGGTCGCGCTCGCGATGCTCAGCCGGTAGGTCTTCCCCTGCTGCAGAGGCGACGGGAGCTTGAGAAACAGCGTATGCTCCATCGTGAATTCGTAGTTCCAATCGCTCGATCCCCAGGTGGTCTCGGACATGCCGTTGAGCTTGGATTTGCGGTAGACCGCCGATGGAGCTTTTCCGGTCGCGCCAAAGCCAGGGTCGTCGTCGGAACGCAGCGTCCACGACGCGGCGGACATCGCGCTGGTCGCGTCCAACCCAGTCCCGTAGCTCTCCACCCGGTCGTCCCCGGTGTGGTCGCTGGTGAAGGCGGTGGCCCCGAGGCCATCGTCCTTGTGGAACACTTCGCCGTCCAGGAACCGGACCATCAGATAGTCCTTGTCCACCGCCGCGACTTCGGCCAGTCGGGTCGCGCCGACCCAGGCGGGGAACAGACCAACGAGTCCCAGACAAAGACCCCTTGCGGACATGGATTTCATGCGATGCTCCTTTGGCGGAAGGCCAACCGCTGGAATCGGTTTCCCACGCGGCTCCCCCCCATTGTTGGATGGAAGTATCGCATCGTGGATGCACCGTGAGATTGTCGATTCCCCTGATACCGTTTCCAGGCTGGAAGCGAGACCTCTCCTAACGCGACCGTCCTCTTAGGAATCGATCGAGGGGCACCCCGTGCATGCGCAGATCGCTCAGGCCCAAAGCCAGATCATTGGTGACCACGATCCGCATCTCCAACACGCACTCGGCGACGCGGCTCCAAGGAATGGACGGATGGGCGGCATCGCTTTTGGGAACAAGCCGCGCCACCTCGATGTGGTGGGTCTTCCAAGCCGAACCTCCGGCAGGGAGGTCCACACCAGCATACGAGCTGTAGTCCTTGAGGGAGTCGTGGATAGCAGAACGAAACTCGAGCCGGACCGGTCCGGTGGACTGGAGGGTGATGCTCAGGGAATCGAGGGCCCCGAAATCGAGACATTGATCGTCGACAGGAAACGACATGCCCACCTGCATGTAGGCACCACCCGCGGCGGTGGTGCCCGAGTCGATGTCGAAGGTGGCTTGGAAGGAAGACCTCCCCGCAGGCACATCGTCCACCCGAAACCGCGACCACACCGAATCCAGCCCGCCATCGGTGCGCAGAAAAGCCGATTTGCCTCCCGAACCGCGATCCGAGGCCATGTACCAGACCGCACCGTAAGCCGCCTGGGAGATGGACGGGCGAGCCTTCGTAAAATCGTCCAGGAGGATCCAACCCGCCGAGTCCAAGGCCCGCAGGGAGGGCGATCCGGTCCAGGGAAGCGTGTCGCGATCCCCCGCCGCGAGCTCGACGGAATCCGCAGCGCGGGAGCCGCCCACGACCACCACCTGGAGGGATCCGGACGGAAGCGAATCCATCGCCCAGCGGCCCTCGGCATCGGTCAGCACGGAATGGTCGGTGCCGGCGATCGCCACCCGGGCAGAAAGTTCGCCAGGGGCCAAGGCGACCCGGCCTGACAGGCCGGCCATGGGCTGGACCACCAGATTGCCCAGCGATCCGTCGCGCACCACCTGGTGCGTGGACAGCGCGGCCAATCCTTCCTTGCGCGCCTCGAAGGTCCAGCGCCCCGCGGCCAGATGCACCACCACCCGGCCCACCGAGTCAGAAGTCAAATATTGTCGCGCCGTGGAATCCATCGAGGATCCCCGCACCCAGTTCGAGGGTCGCGCCACCACCCTCGCCGAAGCCACCGGTGCGCCTTGGGCGTCTTGGATGGTCAGGGCGATGGTGTTGTTGGTCTCGATCCCGCCCCCACCCGCGGACAGGTCGTCCCCGCACCCCCACAAGAGAGCGGCCAACGCCAACGACAACCAGCGCTTCATGGATGGGACTCCAGCCGCCGCGTGAGCGGAAACACCTGGAAGTTGACCTGATGGACCCGATCGGGCCGATCATCCTCGCGGGCCATCTCCAGGATCTCCCGGCGCAGTTGACGGATCTTGTCTTTCACCCGTTCCATCATCGCATCGGAGATCGCCAGGGTGAGAGTGGCGATCTCGCGCTCCTTGGGCGGGTGCCGGTCCAAGGCATCCTTGGCCAGATCCATGGTATCGCGCTGGAACCGGCGCACGGCCTGGTGCACACCTTCATCCGGCGTGGTGAGCACCGCCTCGGTCTTTCGCCAGATTCCGTCCTCGTCGGGCCGCGCCAAGCCCAGCTCCTGGAGGACCTCCAGAGCTTCCCGCGCCTCGTCGGCCGAAGCCGGAGGGGAAAGCAGCTCCCCCAGCGCTTGGAAGTCGTCGCGATGCTCCACCAAATCCAATGTCTCGCGCAGGGCTAGGCGACGCCAGTCGTCGAACAGGGCCATCTGGTGCTCCCGCAGCTGGACCACCCGGGATTTGCGGACCGCGGCGAGCTTTTCCAGGAAAAACCGTCGTTCGGCCTCGCCTTCGGCCTGGTTGTGCAGGACCAGATGCTCGAAGTATTCCTTCTCGGCGCGGTTGAGCCCGAACACGCGCGAGAGCGCCATGGCCCCGTCCATGGACAGATTCCGTGAACCGTCCAGGATGCGCGCGAAGGTGCCCGACGAACCGAACCCCGCCTTGCCGGCGATGTAGCGGTGCGAGAAGGCCGGATTCCGGGATTTGCGGGCCTCGTAGGCGTCGCGCAGCCAGAGCCGGTACTCGAAGTATTCGAACAGGTCGGGCGTTTCCATGGGTAGACTCATCAGAATACAACCGATTTTCCGGTTTGGGGGGGGGACGAGGGGGAATGGGCGCTTCCGGGTGGGAAGCGGGGCCTTCGGCGATGGGTTTTTCGGCTGCGCCGAGGCTGTTTCGGACGCGGGTCCGGTGCCGTTCTTTCCGGCTGCGCCGGTGGCTTTTTTCGGCTGCGCCGTGGCATTTCTGCTGCGCAAGCCTTTCGACTGCGTCGGGCTTTGGTCCACTGCGTGGGGCTATCGACACTGCGTGTCCGGCTTTGCAAGGGTCCACCGGGACCCTTGACCCCGGCCAAGGGGACGAACGCGCGTCCCCTTGGAACCCGCGCGCCGGGGGGCTCTAATTGGAACGGCCATGCCGGCTTGCCGGGGATGTGGGTGGGATGGCGGTTGAGGCATCGATCGATGGCTTCAGGGACGCGATCGACATTCTCATGACACTGGCCGTTCCAGTGTTCGAGCCCCCCGGTCCCCCACGGTTCGGCTGGATTGCCAGTTCGGTAGCAACATCTGATTGCCAATTTCTGGCGTCGCTTCACTGGCCGGCTGAGTGGTCGATGCCCCGAACATCGATCCCCTCTCCCCCGGTGGGGAGAGGGTGAGGGTGAGGGCACTACCCCTTCCTCCCCGCCAACCTCAGCCACCTCCGTCAACCCAGGTTCGCTGCTCCCACCCGCTTCGCTGCGCGGCGGCGTAGGCTGGCTGTATCGACAACTGCGGTAATTAGGGCTTCGGTTGGTCGCTGTAAGCGACAGGGGCAGTGGCGGGCCGGATTGCCGGTTTTTGTCTGATGCGGATTTGCCCGCGGTCGCTTCGCTGCGCGGTGGCGGGGTGGTCCTGGCAACGGCAGAGCCGCCGAATCCGCAGCGTCGGGACTTCTTTGGGTGGAGGGTGATACACTCGATGCGCTCAGGCCACAGCGGCGGAATGCGTCAGTCACGGTAAAGAAGATGCCCTAGACCTTGTTCGCCTTGCCGCCCGATCACGAAGGCGTTGGACCCACTCGTTGGCTGGAGCGGCGAGGCATTCGTCGATCGGCCAATCCGGAGCGGTTTCGATCAGATGCAGGATGGTCCAGGCCAAACCATAGCAGGAGTCTTCCGGCCCGAAGAGGGAAACGAGAGCACAGGCCTCCTCGTTGGAGAGCGGAACACGGATCGACTTGAGGCAACCTTCGATCTGTTCAAGCTCCTCGGAAGTCGCCGTGGATTCCGGGGGCAATGGACCCAGGGCGAAGAGCTGTTAGACTTCAGGTCGCATCAATCTTCCCAATGTGTTCGCTGGCAGAGGTGGTGCAGATCAATTCTGAAGGACCTCAGGGAAATAAGCAGGTGCGCTCAAAACTTAGCATAGGCATCCTTGTACTCCGCACCCTTTGGGTTGCCACTGTCGAAGATCTTCAGGGCATCTTGCCTGGGGATGGGGGTGGGGTTCAGGAGTTTGATGACCAGTGCCCTGGGGTGCTTCTTGAGCCTGCAGTAGGCCAGGTACTTGTGATGGCCGTCCAGGATTAATTTGTTCTTGGTGGAGTGCGAGGTCAGAACCACCAGGATCGGCTGAAGGCCGCCTTGGATGGCCTTCATGTAGTCGTCGAGGGTTTTCTCATCGAACCGCTCCTGGGTTGCGATGACATCCTCGATCCCGCCATAACCGTTGAAGAATCCATAGCCGCTCTTGGATGCCTTCAGCTCGACCAGGTCCATGTCCTTGGGAAGGGATTCCATGGATAGCTCGTACCTCCCCGAGTGCAAAAGCTTCAGGATGTACTGGAACTGCTGGGAGAGTGGCTCGGGGCCCAAGTACCCGTACTTCACGAACTGCCGGAACTTGTGGTCCTCGACAAGATCTGACTCCCCAATCGGCTTGGAAACCGCGTACCGCCAGGTGGTCCCGATCTCGCGCAACCACGCCAACTGGATTGGCGTCCCCTTCAAGGACAGCATGGAATCGGTCTCATTGCCCTGGAGTTTCAGTACCCCCGCAGGGTTGTCGACATGGAGGGATTCGGTAAGCGGTTCGTCGTGCAAAGATTTTCCGAGGGTTTGGGAGGGGGGGCGTGATGGCTTGAAGGCTTGGCGTTCAGGTCACCAGAATTGGTACCAGGGTTTCTTTGGTTTTTGCGGGGGCGCGGAAGTCGAACCCGCTGGGGAGGCGACCATGGAGGGGGCCGTCTTGGTGCCCTCGATCAGGCCGTAGGTGGCGATCGACGCGCCTTTGTTGGCAGACAGAACCTGTTGGCAATCGTGGATGCAAAGGGCCGTGGCGACAGCGGCGGCCATGGCGGCGTCGTAGAGCGGAAGGGAATTCTCCTGGCAATACTCCAAAAACGAGGGAGCGAGACGATCGACAGATTCAAGGAATGTCAGCTGGGAGTGTTTGTCGGACATGTATTGAGAGTCAAGCTCGGCTTGGCTGACATGGTCTCCCAAATGCTCGAGGGTGTTGAACACGACCCCCATCAACTTGGGGCCATGGGTGTTCGCCTCGTCGGACAACACCACCGTTCCCGGATGGATCGAAGAGTTGAACCCGAAGGTCCGGTACATCAGGGATCCGGACATCCTGGCCAAGGAGGCGATCAAGGTCTCGGCGTGGATGCTCTGATCAACATTCAGGAGCCCACGAGCACAGGAGCTGAAGAAGTTCGCGGCGGCGATGATTGGATCGGGCGAGTCAGCAGGGGTGGAATTGGACATGGCTGGAAAACATAATTGGGAGCGTTTGCGACGGTGTCGGGCCTCCACTCACTGCGTGGACTTTGACACTGCGTGTCCGACTGATCCTGGCGCGGGCCTGGTAGCCGTCCATGACCTGCCGACGTCGATTTCCTACCATTTTCCTCCAACCAGACAAAGGTTGGACCGCCAATTTCCAGAGAGAGGGAACCTTCCATGCTCCGCATCCTGCTTCCGATCGCCCTTGCCGCCGCCTCGCAGGCCCAGATCGTGACCTTCTCCCCTGGATCGCTCGCCAAGGCCGCCGAGGTGAACGGCAACTTCGCCTACTTGTCTTCCCGGTTGGACAGTCTCGCCAAGGCGCTTTCGGCCAAGGATTCCGCGATCGCCAGGCTGAATGAATCGACTGGCCTTTCCGACTCCCTGAAGGGGGTCGGAAAACGTCTGGACACGGGAATTCCCAAGGGCACCATCGCCGCCTTCCTGACCAGGCCCGGCACGGACGGATTCCTGCCGAATTCCGACCAGACCTGGGTGATCGCCGCGGGGCAAGGGGAGATGAACGAAGTGAAGATCCCCGACCTTCGTGGACAATTTCTGCGCGGCATCGACCAGCCCGTGACGGGCGCGAAGGACACCATCTACGCCCCAGGCGGCAGGCGCGACGCAGGGACCTTCCAGCCCGACGCGTTCCAGGGCCACTGGCACAACGCCATCGGGTCGGGCTCTCCCAAGAGCGGCCAGGGTGGAATCGGAGGCATGGAGCCAGCCACCTTTCCTCTCCAGCCCGGCAGCATCACCGAACCAGTCCCCGACAAGACCAACGGCACCCCCCGCACCGCCTCAGAAACCCGCCCGATGAACGTTGCGGTCCACTGGTACATCAAGGTCAAATAACCGTCCTCGGTCGCTGGCGCGGGCCTTGGCGACTGCGTCGGGCTTTTTTCGGCTGCGCCGTGGCATATCCAGGCGCGGGCCTGGACACCGTTCCCGGGTGCGTCGGCACCCGGCCCCCGACCCAGGGGCCGAGCGCGCGGCCCCTGGGGACCCGCGCGCCGGGGGGCTCTCGTTGGAACGGCCAACGCCGATTTGGCCAGGTCAACCGTAGGGACGCAACATCTTGCGTCCCTAGGAGGGCATCAGGGACGCGATCGATATCGCCGAATCCATTGGCCGTTCCAGTGTTCGAGCCCCCCGGTCCCCCTTGATTCGGCTGGATTGCCAGTTTTTGACTGATGCGGGCTATTGTTGGCCCCGACAGCTATCGGGGCTTACAGGTTGTTTGGGCGGATTTTCCCGCGGACGCTTACCTGCGCGGCGGGGAGATGGATTGCCGATTTCCGGCATTACTGTGCTCGCCGGGCTGTAGAGTGAATGGGTAGGGGTGGCAAAGACTCTCCGACGCTTGCGAACGCAGGCGGAGGTTGGCAAGCGAGGACTTCAGTCCGAAGCCCAATGGGGAGAGTTTCTGCAAGGCGAGGGCGGTCGCCGGGTAGCGGTGGGCCGTTGATTTCAGCTCACCAGAATTGGTACCAGGGTTTCTTGGGTATTGGCGGCGGCGTGTCGGATGCGGAGGGAGGGGGCTCAGGATCCTCCGGTGGGCTGGGAGCTTCGTTGGCCAGCACCAGCCATGGAGTGATGATCTCTTCGTACAACGGCGTACGTCCCACGCACCAGATCCGACGCACGTAGTTGCGGAGAATGGGGTTCTCGTGGAAGAATGCCGCCACCCTGGTTCCATCGGACGCGGAGAAAATTCCCTCATCGAGGGCATCCTCGATGGACCCGATCAGCAAGGCCGCCACGGCGATCTCCATCTCCGGATCACTGGACAATTTGTGTTCGACCAGGATCTGGAAATATTCCCGCCAGCGACTTGCATCAGACAGTTCAAGTTCCCAGTCCTGTTCGCTCCCTGTGGCGGGCAGAGAGAGGTAGGCATTCACCCGAGCCTTGGTGGCGGAATGGATGAAGTACCAATCGGGTTGGACCTCCGAGGTGCCTGGAGCCTTAGGAGCCGAGGCCATGTCAGATTGGCTCCAGGTGCTGTTCAATCAGGCGATCCACGAAGGCGCTGTACTCGTCCCTCATGGGTAGATCGAAATCCACTTTCAATTCCCTGCGCTCGTAAGTGACCGATTCCTGCCGCTTGGGATTGAAACCTTCCTTGACCGCTTGGGTCCAGTAGACGCCGATCCCCCGCTTTTGCCAATTGGGAATGTCGTTGAAGTTTACCCCGTACTGGAAAAGCAGTTCGTTCTTCTGGGCCGTGCTTAGACCCTCGACCTTCGAGGTGGCTTGGTTGGCGTCGTGATTGTCGTTTCGCAACTTCCAGTAGCAGTGCGCACTCAAGGCGTTCCGGAAGGCGTCCTCGTTTCTCCAGCGGAAGTAGTCCACCACCAGAGCCCTGTTGGGAAGCTCCGACAGACGGCAGTCGAATGCGGCGACCCCACCCAAAAGGCTGGAGAACTTGGCGCTGGCTTCGCCGGCCAGGACGGAAAGCCATTTCCTGGTTTTCCTGGAAAAGGCGGTCTCCGACATGCTCAAAAGCAGCGAGATCTCATCGCTTTCTGTGTATCCATAGACCACGTTGAAGCCGCAACACATCAGGTGTTTGACGGTTTCCACCATGTAGTCGCGAAATCGTTCGTCGAAGGGCGCCTGGAACTTGTGGACATCCTTGGTCAGCCGGGTGAAGCTCCTCCCGTCGATGCGGGCCACGACATGCATCCCCGGAACCAAAAACCGGTCGTTGGCGGTCTCGAAAACCCGCATCTTCGCATCGAGATCATCGAACTTCATGGAACCTCTCCTCCACCTGGAAGCAACCATTCTCCAGGGTCACGAAAAACAACTGGTCGAATCCATCCTCGAAACATGGCGGTTCCAGCTTCTTGGCTGTCGCCCGCACACCGATTTCGGGGATCCGCTCACTGCCCTGGCGAACTTCGTTTCGCAGCATGGCATCGGCGAGACTCGAAACGAAATGATAGCCAACCACCATAAATTTGCGGCCTTTCGCCAATTGGACATATTTTGACCGATCCTCGCGAGTCGGATTGGTGTTGTCGACCACGAAAGGCTGCTGGAGCTCGAGGCACAGCTCCAGGAAACGTTTCTCCTTGTTCCTGGTGTGTAGCTGGTCCAGGGAAATCAGCACATGCGATCGGAAAAACCGCTCCTTGTAGAAGCTCGTCTTGCCCGAGGCCTGGATTCCAGAAAAGACGACCGCTTCCATGGCAACATTCTCCGATACACCGCGAGGATCACTGGCACTGATAGACCATAATAACCTGGCGAGGTTTGACTCTAAGTATAGGCGTGGATTTCCCCACCGCGCGAGGCTAGTCAGCTGATCGAGCTTGTTCGCTCCCCCTGGAGCACCTATTCAGAACGAACTTTCGCATCAAATAGCTTCCGAAAACACACCTGCATTTTCCAACTTTCATAATTGAATGTGCCAACCATGATCACATACCCAAAAACAAGCATCGCGACCGTGATCAGCCCTGCTGTTTGAGATTGATTTATCGAGAGAGCACCCCCGATGGCACCGAATAAACAAACCATTCCAACCCAAAACAATTCAAAAACCATCGCAAGCAAGTGGAAGCGCATCTTAGTTCTGATCACAGAGCCAGTACCAGATTCTTCTATTTGGCCAATCACAACGGGGAGAAGCGCGTGATTGCGAAAACGAGGCATTCGGGAAACCTTGAATGAGTAACCATCGACCTGGCCTCTAAACAGTTTCGATTTGCCATCCTTTGTCAAGCCAAACCGATGCACCTCCAAATTTTCAACTAGCAAACGCAGCGCATCTCGCTTTGAAAGATTTGTCTCATAGGTGACTTTTTCGTAAGGCCAAAAGTTCATCGCTTACCTTTCCTGCGAATTTGAACACACCAACGAGCAATTGAAACGACATTTTCCCGTGAACCCGCTGGTCGTGTCGTCAAAACAGGGATATTCGCTCCTCGCGCAGTGGCCAATAGCGGCGGCAGTGAGGAGGCAAAAGAAGGTCGAACGCATCGTCATCGGTCGGCAACTCCGTTTTCCTCATTTTTCATCAAATCCACAAGCGACGCGATCCACACTCTTTTCCCACCAAACCTAGCGGTTGCAAAAAATGAATTCATTCCCGGTACACAGAGATCCAGTGACTTGATCACTTTCCCACTTGTTCTGATCGAAGAAAATGCCATATGAAGCTTGATTTCCTTCGAATTCGGAATTCCTTTGACCACTTGAAAATCTGAGAGCATCCATTTCCCTTAACTCTTCACGAAGAGCCATCCTTCCTGCGAACCAAGCAGGCTAATCTCATCAATACTGGAATTGCCAGAATGATTGACGCATTTAATCAACAACCCCGAGGCGGTCGACAAATTCAGCCGACCAATTGCATACCCTGACAGCAGCACCCCAGACATCAAAGCAACAGATTCTGAAACAGATAGAGCATACATCATCAGAGGAATCACAATAGCGCCAACCACGCCCAAATAGGATGCTGTCAGAAAATCAATAAGAAACAAAAACAAGATCAAGGCAAAGGCAATCACGAGAACCGTTGCCGGGACTATCCTGATTAACGTTGCATCAACCGCAATCACAAAGGCAACCCCACCAAGATCCCAAATAGACCAAAAAAGCGATCTATCGCTTTTCATCGTTTTGCCATTTCAAGTGAATCGCGTCCATCTTACTCTTCCGTCTTTCGCATCTTTTGAATCATTCTTCTGGCCATACCGGACCACAGCAACCAGTTCATCCGGCGCACCCCCATACGGACAATTGCATCGCTCTTGACATGCTTCGCCTGAATGCTCATCCGGATTCCAAGCAAGGGCAGTCGGGATACATCAACATCAACGATCTCATATTCAGACCCGTAAAACCTTACCGTTCTGTCAAGATTCCAGCGGAAGCGTGCAACACCAACTTTTTTAAAACTGAGTGGCACAATGACTAGCCTCGTACCAACCATGGCCACAACAATGAATGGATTATTGTCAACGACATGAACAATCCGCATTTCATCGTAGTCAAAATTTGACCCAAGAAGCCACTGAAGGACTTCTCCTGCCGTTGCGTTTGAGAGTAGTCGGCCAAACATAAGCACCAATACAGCAGGCAGGCTGACAAATCCCACGATCACGACTGCAGCGAGAAATTGGAGTGGCCCGAGAAATGCAGTCAGGATCACACAGCAAACAAGAAACACGGCAAGTTTCGCCGAAACAGTCGATACAAGAAAAATTGAAAACCCAATAAATATCATTGGCTCATAAGGAAACCGCTTTAAAAACTTGTTTTTCAGACCGCCTCCCTGATCCCGGAGAGTGGAGTGGGCGCTCGGGGAATGGTCAGGCCCCGCACGGATAGCCAAGGGTTTCGCAGGTGGTTTTGAACCGCTCCCGGAACAACTGAGCATCGAAGCCGCCCAGCTTTTTCTTCTTCTCCTGCAATATGTCCAAGGATTGGTAGATCAGCGAAAGGGCGTAGGCGACCGCTTCTTCCACTGGTAGCGAGGCGATCCGCTTGAAGTCGGGCCTGACGCTGAAGTGGCCGACGTTGAACTGGTCTGGCATTGGAGGAAGCCCGAATGGTGCGACTCCCGATACCCGCTTTTGCAGCCGGAACGGATGGCGCGGTTTACCGTCGGGCTTCGCGTGGCTTTCGACGAGCTCCAGGTCGATCCACAAATGCTCCATCACCCCGCCATACTCCCCGCTGAGCTGAACACCCAACGGCTCCAGCACAGGGCCCAGGGCACGCGACACGTGGTAGGTCGCGGAGTCGCTCATGTTGGCGTGAAATTCGACTTCCATGGCTTCAAGCTAGAACGAAGATCATGGGGTTGGCGGCAAGGGTTGAAGCATTCGCCATTGCCGTTTTTCGATGGCGCGGACATTGGGAACGTTGGCCAAGGATTCCAGGTAGGTGGCCAGTTGGGACAGCTCGGTATCGGTGGGGTTGCCCTCCCAGGACTTGACCCGCACCAGGTTGCCATAGTGGCGCAGGAGCTTTTCGGGCGTGTCGTCCACCATCAAGACCTGGTTGAGGTCGTATCCCTTCTTCTTGAGCTTATCCAGGTTTTTCACCCACTCGTGTTCCACCGTGTCTGAATTGAACCTCATGGTGCAGCGGGACCTGGCCCAAACAAACGAAGGTTTCGCGTGGGGGAAGATCCGTTCCACGATCGGATCCGCATAACCTTGCGTGGAGGCCGTCCAGACGCCCAACTCGTAGATCCGGGCCACCGCTTCCAGAAACGAATCCAGGCCAGGTCTGAGGTAGACAAAAAACGGCCCCACGCTGAAATCGCACGGACGCACCAGCTCGCGCTCGGTGCCGAAAATCAGAGTTTCGTCGAGGTCCAGGACAAGAAGCTTCATTCGATGCTCAGGGATTGAACACGGTGAGGGGCGGGTGGAAATGTAGGCGCTGTTGCCATTCGATCACCGTGGAATCGTTGACCGACCACAAGGAAAATCATAAATCCCCCGATCTTACCTGATGCCCGATGGAACCTTGGGATGCCGCTTTGGATTCCTATCCGGTCCTACCTCTCATGGCACCTCGGATCAAGGTGATCAAGCCTTCCTTGAAAGTGCCCCAAGCGAGACTCACACCGACGAAGATCAGAAAGGCGCCGATCCCGTACAACAAGAGCCTTCCGCTTCCCACCCGTTTGTCTTTCAGATCTCTTTCCAGCTCCAAACAGGGATCGTTGGTGGAGGACTTCTGGAAATCCAGCTTGTTGTACCAGATCTTCCTCACCTTTTCGGGAAATTCCAGGTTCGTGGTCAACTTCGAGGTAAACGAGTCACCTCCCACCTGGAAGTCGTAGGTGTGGATGAAGAACTTGTAATCTCTCAGATACCCTATCTCGGAACTATCCCGACGCACACCGGTCGCCACCGCGGAGTTCTCGCAGAAATCCTGCAACTCCTGGACCGTTTCTTGGCTGATCAGCTTGTTTCCTTGCTCTGCGACAAACCAACCCGCGAGCACAAGCACGATGCCGACAAGGATTTTGATGAGTCGATTCTTCATGGGCTTTGCCCCTTGTGAGGAAATCATCGGAGATTCCCTGAGAAGATAGATCCAATCATCCGCGATCGGTTCTTCGAACCCCGACCTCCGCCCAGCTGCCAAAATTCCCTTGCCAGAATCCGTCTCTTTTCGGAAACCGGGAAATCCACGCATCCACCACCGCCGTGGCCGGGTAGTCGGGGCCGGCAAGCTTGCGGGTGATGCGCACGTGCCCCTGAAAACCTCCGTCGGGTCAGGTCGGCCGCATCGGTTGAGATGCGTGCTTATGTTTTTGGCATGCTCTCCCCAGCCATGATCCTGGCGTTTCCCTCCCGATCGACAACTGGATGTCAAATCTTGGCGATCGTCCGGAAATGCAAGGATACCTGCCAAGGAATCCAGGTGCTGGACCGTCCCCGAACCGGTGGTGGGGATTCCACCCGCGGCGAGAGTGCTTTGCCTATTCCAGAACAAATGGGAAACCCGCGTCCACGTATACCGTGAGGAAGGAAGGAGACTTCGCCTGGTTTTCGATGAGGTCATCAAGGGCTGGGCGAATTGGTTGAGCCTGTATCCGGTGATCGGTAGTGGCGGAAAGATCTACTTGGCCGACACCCGTGGATTCTCCTGCAACGAGCATCACAGGCTGCAGTTGCAGGAGAGGATCGATGGAGGCGTCCCCCCACCTGGCTTGGAGTCGATCGAAAGAGGCTGCACCCATCGCGACTACACGTGGAACGCCGGAGCCTATCGCGTACCCTACGAGAGCGGACCAGCGAGGAAGTCCCAGCGCCGCCGTTGAGTCGCCCCTACCCCAACAACCCAGTCGCCAATCTACGCCACCGCCGTTGCCGCGTTCCATCCATTTCTGATTGATGGGCAATCCGAGGATTGCCCATACGCCTTCCCACCCGGCGAGCGAAGCGGCGCCGGGCAAACCCGCATCAGACAAAATCCGCCTTACCGAACCAGACCACCCCGCCCCTCCGGGGCACCCCTCCAAAGGAGGGGAATTGGCTGCAGAACCGGCAGACCAAATGCCGTTGCCGAATTGGCATTCCAACCGAACCAAGGGGGTCCGGGGGGCTCGGGTATTGGAACGGCCAGTGTCATGAGGATGTCGATCGCGTCCCTGATGCCATTCGACCAATGCCTCAGCATTGATCCCGCCCACAACCCTGGCGAGCCGGTATGGCCGTTCCAGTTCGATCCCCCCGGCGGCCGGTTCCCCAAGGGGCGCCGGAGCCCCTTGGGCCGCGGTCACGGTGCGCGGCCGCACCGTGAATACGGCAACCGGGCCGCCCCGAGTCCCACGGCGGAAGCCGGAAAACGACAGCCAGGCCCGCGCCTGGAAAAGCCCGACGCAGTCGAAAGGAAAAGCCCGGCGCAGCCGACCATCTCACATCTTGAACGTGCGCGAAAGATTGAACCCCAGTGACGGAGCATTCCATGTCCTCGTATACATGCGGTCTTCGGAGATCCACGTCGTGTTGGACAGGCGCAACTGGAAGATGTGGCCTCCCGTCTCGATGTCGATACCGATGCCAAATTCCGGGTCGACATAACGGCTCACTCCGGTGAACATCGGGCTGGCTTCAGCCGAGAGGGAGATGGTCGGCGAGAGGGAGTATTGTCCAGAGAAGCCGACGCCCAAGGCGATGCCGTCGTCGCCGGAAGACGGGACCAAGTTGCGATGGACCAGGGTTGGAGAAACTTGGACACTGAATCTATCCATGAACTTGCGAGCCAACACCAACTGGTGGACACTGGAAAAACGGCGCTCCAAAGTCAGCGAGTAGTCGAGTCCGGCGTCGGAGCGCGTGTCGAGGAACCCCATGGAAAGCCAAGTGATGCTCAAAGGGACCTGGCCGTCGGTGGATTGCCGCAGCAGACGGTTTTTGATGAACCCGGACACGGGCTTGCCGATGTTGTTGTCGCGCTGGATGCCAAGATCGAGCCAGTCGGTGACCCCGTAATCAGCCCCTATCCGGATACAGGCCATGTCGAGGCCGAAGGCTCCTTCCAAGCCGTTTTGCAACGTGCCAAATTGGTGGGAGAACAACAGATTGAGAACGCCGTTGTTGGTCGTTTCGACACTGTGGTTCTGGACAACGTAGATGGACCTGAATGTCCCCTGGACGGGCACGGAAGGAGTTGGAGCAGCCAACAGATCGTCGATCGACTCCTGTGCAGATGCGGCAAACGAGATCGACAGGACCACTGCCACAGCATGGAAAATGAATGTCATTTTTTGACTCCGTTCGCCCAATCCACGAGGATGTTCCATTCCGTCCTGGTCATCGCATCCACGGCCCCGATTCCATGCATCGGGTTCTCCTCAAGAACCTCCACCATCTCCCCTGCAGATCGCCTTGCCTCCGACTCGTTCAGGAAAGTGGCATGACATCGCGAGCAATAGTTCGCGATGAGGGGGCGCACAGTGACCCAAGAGACACTTGACGAGTCGTACGGGGTTTCCGTCGCAAGCAACTGCTCGTTTTCGCCGCAACCCAGCAGCGTCAACGAGGCCAAAAGGGGGGTAGCTCTCCAGACCAGTCCGAGGCCGATCTCCTTCATGGCAGCTTCACTTGCGAGGCGATATAAGCCGCGCGATGGATGGATTCCACCAGTAGTTGCGATGACGCTGAAGCGCCAGAGATGGCATCCACGCCATTTCCAAAGGCCATCTGTGCGGCGGGTTTGCCGGAAAATCGTTTCAACCATTCTGGCTGGGCCAGTGGGTAGGAGTACTTGTCGGTCAATTCGACAATACCGATTCCACTGAGCTTTCCATCGTTCCCTATACCGATCACCCAGTTGTGTCTGGACTTCCACTTGGGCTGGTACTCCTCCAGCTGGATGGCGATGGATGTGGTTTTGCCATCTGAGTCCTTTGCGTAATAGACATCGACAGCATCACCTTCTCGAAAGTCGCCGTCTCCGAAAGCATTGAGTGCATCGGCCTGAGCGGCGGTCGCGACGAACTTCGTCTTGAAAGCTTTTTGGCCTGAAGGCAGAATTTCCTTGAGTGCACCGGGAAGCGTTGAAAAGGTGGCCGCTCCAACCGTCGAGGCCATGAGCATTGAAACGAGAAGCCTGGTGTGCATGGCTAGCCCTCCACTGTGTTTTACGGTTACGTGACAACGTCTTGGATCCAGCAGCTTGCCTATCCGACACCAACGCACCCCATCACTGTCACCTACCCGTGAAGTTTCATGGCTTTTGTGTTGCCATCCGCCTTTCCGGCCACCATTCACCGGAGCGGTCACGTTCCCACGGAACTGTCAATACTGTTCCCTACGGCAACCGCGTAACCGATCCCCCAATCCCGCCAGCCAGCCCACGCCGCCGCCCTTGTTGCGTTCCATCCATTTCTTATGGATGGACAATCCAAGGATTGTCCCTACGCCGACCTTTCGGGAACGGCGGCGTTTCCTCCCCTACCGCCCATTCGCCTGCCCACCCGGCCAGCGAAGCGGCGCCGGGAATAAACCGCATCAGACAAAATCCGGCAATCCAACCGAACTGGCAACCCAATCAAATCAAGGGGGACCGGGGGCTCGAAAAATGGAACCCGCAACGATCGCACTCCCATGGATAGGCAGGGGTCCGGGGACGAGCGGAATGGAACGGCCAAAAGGGCAGGCGATACCGATCGCGTCGCTGATGATCCAACCAAGAGACCACACGGTCATTCACATCACAACCTGGCGGCTTGTGGCATGGCCGTTCCAGGGCGAGTCCCCGGCGGCCGGATCCCCAAGGGGCGCCGGAGCCCCTTGGGCCGCGGTCACGGTGCGCGGCCGCACCGTGAATACGGCAACCGGACCCGCGTCCGGAACAGCCCGGCGCAGCCGAAAAAGGCCACGGCGCAGCCGGAAAAACCCCGGCGCAAGCCCCCACTCTTGAGGTAGGTTCTCTTTCGCACGCTCGACTCCATCGATCGGCCAACCAGGACCAACACCCATGCCAGCTCACCATCCGCTTCACGCATCTCCTTTGTGCCGGTCCCTCCTTGTATTGGCCATCGGTCTTGCCGGAAATGGGCTGGCCGCCGAAGTGCGGCGTGATTGGAACGCCACGGTCGCCTCGCTGAAAAACCTGAGCCTCGAAATCTCGGGACGCAGCCGGGTTTCTGTCACCGACTCCGTGGCACCGCTGTCCGGCAGCGCGCTGGACCTGCAATCCGACGACGTTTGGCTGTACCTGCCCAATATGCGCCCCGGCCGCTTCGATTCGCTGTATCGCGCCCAGATCAAGGTGCGCGGAGCAGCCGCCCAGCCAGGAACCAACGTGCGGTTCGAGCAGTACCTGCAGGGGACCATGGTGATCAGCCACCCAGCCACGTACAAGGCCTTGCGCCTGTACAACCAAACCAACCGGCGCGGCGATTCCCTGCTGCTGGAGCCCAACACCTACTACCGCAGCTCCCAATTGGGATCCATGGACAACCAGGCCCGCTCCCTGTGGCTGCGGCAGGGCTACATGGCCACCCTCGCGGAAAACGAAGACGGCACCGGCCAGAGCCGCGTGTGGGTCGCCGATTTGCAAGACCTTTTGCTGGACACGCTGCCTTCCGCGTTGGCAGGCAAGGCTTCGTTCGTACGTGTGTTCCCGTGGCGCTGGACGGCCAAGAAGGGCTGGACCAACGGCGTGCCCGCCGCCAATGCCCTGAACGCCCACTGGTGGTACAACTGGGACAATGCCGCGGCCTCCACGTTGGACCTGGAGTACGTGCCCATGCGCCATGGCAAGACCTGGCCGGACTACGCCAACATCAATTCCAAGACCAACGTCACCCATGCGTTGGGGTACAACGAACCCGACCGCCCCGACCAAGCCAACGCCACGGTGGAAGAAGCCTTGGCCGCCTGGCCGGAAATGCTCAAGTCCGGATTGCGCGTCGGATCGCCCTCACCTTCGGACGCATCCACGGGCGCCGACTGGCTGTTTGAATTCATGCGCCGCGCCGACTCCCTGAAGTACCGCGTGGATTTTGTTCCGGTGCACTGGTACAAGGGAGGCCAGACCGCCTCGCAATTCTACGGATGGCTCAAGTGGATCCACGAACGTACCAAACGACCGGTATGGATCACCGAGTGGAACAACGGCGCCAACTGGACCTGCTGCAAGCCCACCTACGCCGAACAGGCAACGGCGATCGGGCAGATGATCCGCATGATGGACACCGCGCGCTTCGTGGAGCGCTACTCCATCTACGAATGGGTGGAGGACACCCGCCAGATGTTCCTGGAAAATCCCGGCAAGCTCACCCAGGCAGGCGAAGCGTACCGCGCCGACCTCTCGCCCATGGCGTACGACGCCGACATGGCAAATCTTGTCCACGGAGCGTGCCTGTCGTCGCCGATCTCGCCCAACATCCTCCTGCGCGGCGCCTGGCACCAATCGCCCTACGCCACCGTACAGACGGGCGACACGGTGTCGTTGTCGCCCTGGCCGTGGGCGGGCGGGACCTGGTCGTGGACCGGCCCCGGCGGCTTCCGCTCGACCGAGCGCACCGTTGTGATTCCGGTAACCGAGGCATCCAAGACGGGAGTCTACCGCGCCGTGCATGTGAACGCAGCCGGTTGCCCCAGTTCGCTGGCCTTCGAAGTAGGTCAGCAGGGCGTGTCTTCGCTCGCACCGCGCGAGGCAGGAGGAGCCTGGATCCGCGACGGAAAACTCCATCTGGTGGGCGATGCCGATCTCCAGACCACGGTCACCCTGGCCCGACCCGACGGCTCGATCCTGGACCGCCGCCGCATCGCGGGATCCGGCGAGATCGACCTGCGCACCTACCGCCGAAGCGGCCTGTTGCTCGTGCGGGCCGAGGCGACTGGAAACGTCTACTTCTCCCAGGCCGTCCTGCTGCCCCGGGACTGATCCAGCTCGCCACCCGGCCAGCGAAGCGATGCCGGTAATTGGCAATCACGCCTGCCTACGCCGCCGTCCCTGTTTTCGTTTGATGGGCAATCCGAGGATTGCCCCTACGACGGCCCACAGGGAACGGCGTCAGCCATTCTCAGCCCTTTCATTCCCACCATCCCACCCGGCCAGCGAAGCGGCGCCGGGAGAAAACCGCATCAGACATAATCTGATAATCCAGCCGAATCGGCGGGGGTCCGGGGGACTCGGATATTGGAACGGCCAGTGTCATGAAGATCTCGATCGCGTCCCTGATGCCGTCAGCCCTTATGCCTCAACAGCCATTTCTCCCACATCCCCGGCGAGCCGGTGTGGCCGTTCCAGTTCGAGTCCCCCGGCGCGCGGGT
Organism: Fibrobacterota bacterium; assembly: GCA_016699655.1. GTDB lineage: Bacteria > Fibrobacterota > Fibrobacteria > UBA5070 > UBA5070 > UBA5070. The sequence goes on along the minus strand of CP064986.1, from coordinate 3,513,603 downwards.
CCCCAGGGGCCGCGCGCTCGGCCCCTGGGTCGGGGTCACGGGGCGCGACAGCCCCGTGAATTATGGCACCCGGGCCCACGCCCGGAACAGCCCGACGCAGTCGATAACGAAAGCCCAACGCAGTTGAAAAAAGGCCCCACGCAGCGGAACGATTAGCGCCCCGCGAGCGCCATCACGGGAAGTGCAAGCTCGACGCGCGCCCGCTCCCTCGCTACCGCCGCCCTCTCCCTCAACACCTCCGGCCGCCGCTCCAGGTGCGACACCGAAGGCGAACCCTCCGGAAGACGCAGACAAAATACGGCAGGAAGGGCCGCGTCGCCCTTGGCCTGTTCCAGGTCCAACAAGTCGCACGTCTCGTCGTACACAAAGTTGCGTCTGTGATACAGCGTGGGCAGCACGGGGTGGAGCCTACGGAGCTTCGCTTCCACCAACCGCAAGAACAGCCCCTTGGGAGCCGGGTAACGGAGGCCGCGCGGGCGTGTTTGCAACACCAACGCGTGGGTGGCGCCCAGCTCGCGGGCTGAGGCAACCGGGATGGCCTCCGTCATGCCGCCGTCCAGGTAATGGCGACCACGGAACTCCACCGGCCCGCCCGCCACCAGCGGCAGACAAGAACTGGCTTTGAGGGCGGTGCGCAGTTCTTCCGGTGTCCGGAAATCCGACAACAAGGCGCGCCGTGCCTGGTCCACATCCGTGGCGATGCAATGGAGCGGGATGGGACTTTCCAGCACCCGCTGGAACCGGTGGGCATCCAGGATGGTACTGGAAAAGTCCAGGCTGTAATCCAGGTCGATCACGGCGCGTCCAATCAAGGCCCGCGCCGGCTGGATGAACCGTTTGGAGCTGAAGGCCCCGGCGTACTCGCGCGTGCAGGCGCCCGCCACCCCGGCCAAAAAGGACGACGCATTCATGGCGCCAGCCGAGCACCCCACCGCCAAATCAAAGCAAGGCAGGAACCCCGCCTCTTCCAAGGCCCAGAGCATCCCGCTGGAGACCACGCCGCGCATGGCGCCGCCTTCCACCACCAGGGCCAGCCGGAATCCATCGCGGCGATGGCCGGGTTCGCTACGTTCCTTGAGGCGGCGGGCCATGAGCTCCAAGACAGGATGGGCGTTCATGCCCTCAAAAGTGCGAAACCGATCCATGATTCCCTAGTTTCCCGCAAAATCGGCACAATTCCCATTCCGACCCAACTGGCGAAGGGAGGCTTCCGGAAGTCATTGGCTGGAGAGAGGCTCCTGGCAGTGGCCGAATTACCTTACCCCCCATGCGCATCCTCTCCCTGTTCACCCTCCTGCTGTTCGTTTCCTGCAAGCAGGACAACCCTCCCGCGACCCCTGAACCGGCATCGAACGAGCATGTGGCCCCTTCGCCCCAACCGAATCCGCCACCCAAGGATTATGTGGATTTCCGGGTGAACGAACCCACCGAGTTCTTTCCTGGATTCGGGGTGGTGCTGTTTGGCAACAGCATCTTGGTAGATACAAACAGCCTTCGCTATCCCATCGTGGGCCAAGCGAAGATGCTGAACCAGTATTTGGCCATCGCCAAGGTCGACACGAATTCTCTCCGCCAGGAGTGGTTCGATCTGATCGGTAAGTCATTCACGATTTATACACCCAATGGCGAGGACCGGCGAGTCACAGTCAAATCCTTCAAGCTCGTGAGCATCGCATCCGACGGCGAGGATGGGTTCCGGGAAATCTTGGAGGCTCACCCCGACCACAAATTGTCGGAGGATGAATTCCGGAATCTGAGTGCAGCCTGTGTCCTGGTGGCTGTATTCGATGCATTCGACACAACCATGTCCGGCCCCGACCTGCAGTTCCACGGAGAGCAACCCGTCTGGGCTCGACTTTCCAAGCTGGGACATCCCCACCTTTCGGAATCGTTGGATGAATTCCCAGGCTCAGAATCATCGATCGACACCTTCATCCGTGGATCCGATCCCTACTCGCGCATCCAATCCGCGTACAAAACCTACACGGAGTCGCACTCCAGCTCGGACGAGGGCATCGAACAATTTCCCGAATCCTGGATGGAATATGCTCCCACCGAGCGCAGTTTCTTCCAGCTGGGGGAGCAGGAAATTGGTTTCGTTTCCATGAAATCCCGCGACAATTGCGGAGGCCCGGGATTTCGAGCCGAACTGAACACCCTGCACGGAGCCAAGCCATTTCGCTTCGCCGACCTCGGCGATCTCCCCTACACCAGCCTTGGCCAGCACAAGCTGCTCTACGCCTGGGACAACGAGTCGAAGGGGAACCTGGACCTCCTGTTCACCGATAGCGACGAGATCCTCACCTTCGTACGGATCTACCCGGACGCCACCACCCAATCCTTCTCCCTGCGCATCCCCCTCCACGCCCCCAAATGCTGAACGATTCAAACCACCGCTCAGCGAAGCGTCCGCGGGCAAAACAGCATCAGACATAATCCGGCATCAAACCACCCACACACCACCGCACCTACCTACGCCGCCGCCATTTTTGCGTTCCGTCCATTTCTGTTTTAGGGGCAATCCGAGGATTGCCCCTACGCCGGCCCACAGGGAACGGCGGATCCCAGCCCCGGAACGGTCACGACCGTCCCCTACGGCAGCATCACAACCAATCCCCCACCATGTCAACCTACGCCGCCGCCCTTGGCGCTTACAGCGCCCAACCGAGGCCCCAATTACCGCAGTTGTCGATACAACGGCTTCGCCGTCACTCAGGGAACGGCGGCTTTTCTCCAGCCCAGCCATTCCGCCACCCCACCCGGCCAGCGAAGCGATGCCGGAAATTGGCATTCAAAAACCGCCTTGCCGAACCAGACCACCCCGCCCCTCCGGGACACCCCTCCAAAGGAGGGGAATGAGCTGCAAATCTGGCATTACCGAATTCTGCCGAACAGGCATTTCAGCCGAATTGAGGGGGACCGGGGGGCTCGAGCACTGGAACGGCCAGTGTCATGAGGATACCGATCGCGACCCTGATGCCATACGTCCAAGGCCACGGCATTCATTCCACCCGCAGCCCTGGCGAGCCGGCTTGGCCGTTCCAATTTGAGCCCCCCGGCGCGCGGGTGCCCAGGGGACGCGCGTTCGTCCCCTGGGTCGGGGTCTGGGTGCCGATGCACCCAGGAACGGCCTCCAGGCCCGCGCCTGGAAAAGCCCGGCGCAGCCGAAAAGGTCCCACGGCGGAAGCCGTGAATACGGCATCCGGACCCGCGTCCGGAAAAAGCCCAACGCAGTTGAAAGAAAGCCAGGCGCAGCCGTAGAAAAACCTCAGCGGAGCGACCTCGTGCCCGACAAATCCCGCCACCCCTTGGCATCCCTCACCCGCACCCGCGATCCATCGAACTCGAGTGTTGCAACCGCACGACGGCCAACCACGGCCTTCACGGAACTCGTGACCGGGGCCTTGGCGATCGGGCGATTGAAGAACGTGGGCACCGGGATCCCGGAGGCATCGGTCAGAGGCGAAAGCGACACCAGCTGGATGTGCCGTCCGTACCCGATCGTAACGGAATCCGTCGCCGCTTGGGCCAGTTGGATCCTGATCTTGTCGGGACCCACCGTGTCGATCGACTGGATCGCCTTGAGCATCTTGGCGGGATTGCCCTTTGAATCCGTGCCGTAGGTAAAGATGGTGGAATCGTTAATGTCGAAGACTTTCGGGTCCATCACGTAGAACCCGAGGTGGTTGGGATCGGCTGGGTGGAGAAGCCTTCCCTTGACGCCTTCGAACTGGACCATGATGGTCTTGCGGGTGGTGTCGGCAAACCAAGCTTGACTGAACACAGGCCCAGCGCCTGGGTCTGCGGCCACGCTCTTGTAGAACTGGCGCGTAGCCTTGGCGGCGGCGTAGGTGCCCAACAATGCTTGGTTCTTGCCGTTGATGTGCAATCCTGCGGCGGGCCAGATGGGTGCGCAGGTGGAGAACGAATCCGCCCGGCCAATCAACTCTTGCTGATCGCGGGTGATGGGCCAGCGGACCCAGCGTCCGTAAGGGTTGAGTGGAAACAGCGAGGTTCCGTCCCAACTTTCCAATTGCACAGCGATCATGGGCAGTTTGGGGTTTCCGCTAAGGGCGCGGATGGTGTCGCGCATGCGTGAAAATTTCGCGAAGTACCGCGTGGCCCAGGTATCCTGCTGGTCTTCGTTTTCGCCTTGGTACCACAAGAACCCACCGATCTTCCATCCCGCGATTCCTTTGTCCAGAAAGCGCGACATCTTGTGGAACAGGCCGGAGTCAGCGGTGTAGAACCAATCGGTGATCGAGGTGCCCCCTTTGGCGGCATACACGATCCCCACCGGAATTCCCGTAAGGCTGGCCAGTTGGTTGCCAAACGAGGTCGACGGCCCGTTGGTGACCGTGGTCCCCCAGGGCTTGCCTTCTTTGGTGCCGGGTTCGGAGGCCCAGATCACGCGGGTATGGACAAAGTTGGTATCCAGCTTGGTACCGGGGTCCTGTTGCATGTTCGATTGCCCGGAGCAAAGCCACACATCGCCCACCAACAGGCGGTCGATCACGGCCGTGGAATCGATCACGGCACCGGTCCCATCCAACGCCCGCAATTGAGCCTTGTACTCGCCCCCCACGGGCAAGGCCGGGAAGGTGCCCTTCCACTTGGTACCCGTCACCGAAACATTGACCAAGTCTTTCCAGGCAAACGCCCCCACCACAGCCCCATCCGATTGCTTGGTCAGCCGCAGTTGGATCTTGGCCGTAGCGGCAGGGCAGGCCCCGGAATCCGCGAACGTGGCGGTCATGGCGTTGGCATCGCGCTGCACCACCTGGTAGCGCACCAGATTGGAGATTGTCAACTGCGCGGGAGCGGCTTGGGAAAGGAGCCCTGCCATCATCGCGGAAACCATCAAACACGAGAAAGCATTCGTGCGAGCCATCGATCGTCCTTTGGGTGAGAGCCAAGAAGGTATCCAATCCCCGTTGCCATCCCCTTTCGCCACCCCCAAAAATCGATGTCACCCACATCAACACCATCATGTCAATTTGTGACAACACCACAACCATTCCGCCTGCATACGCCGCCGCCCCTGTTGCGTTCCTTCCATTTCTGGTGGATGGACAATCCAAGGATTGTCCCTACGCCGACTTTTCAGGAACGGCGGCGTCGCCCCCATCCTCCCACCCCACCACCGCGCAGCGAAGCGCCCGCGGGAAACCCCGCATCAGACAAAAACCGGCAATCAAACAGGACCGGCACCCCAACCAAACCGGCGGGGGTCCGGGGGACACGGTTCATGGAACGGCCAATGAATCGGCGATACCGATCGCGTCCCTGATACCCTCGCCAAATCAGCAGCCCACCATCCCCACCGCCTACCTGGCCCTTGCGGCACGGCCGTTCCAGTTAGTGTCCCCCGGCGGCCGGATCCCCAAGGGGCGCCGGAGCCCCTTGGGCCGCGGTCACGGTGCGCGGCCGCACCGTGAATACGGCACCCGGGCCGCCCCGGGTCCAACACGGCGGAAGCCGTGAAAACGGCACCGGACCCGCGTCCGGAAAAGTCCGGCGCAGCCGAATAAAAACCGGTGGGAGAAACTTCTTGACCACCATTCCGTTCTCGTGGTACAGTCCGATCGTTCCACCTCTTCCGGGGAGTCACCGCAATGCGGTCAGAGCTTATCAATCCCTTTCTCAAGGCCACGATGTCCACCTTCCAAACGATGGTGAACACCACCCCGCAGCCTGCTGCACCGTACGTGAAGGCCGAGCCCAGTCTCGCCCAGGACGTTTCGGGGATCATCGGTCTATCCGGCGGCGCTAAAGGGGCCGTCATCATCAGCTTCCCGACGAAAACGGCCTTGTCCACTGTTTCCGCTTTCATCGGCCTGAATGTGACCCAGATCGACGCCGACGTCACCGACGCGGTGGGCGAACTGGCCAACATCATCGCGGGTGCGGCCAAGGCGGATCTGTCTGGACTCAATGTCACGATCTCGCTGCCCTCCGTGGTGGTGGGGACCAACCACAAGGTCACCACGCCCAAGGACATCCCGAGCATTGTGATTCCCTTCACCTGCACGCATGGAGACTTCGTCGTGGAAGTCTGCATCGCCATCGCTGAACAAAAGTGACCCAGGAGAAAACATCATGAAAATCCTCCTCGTCGACGATTCCAGCACGATGCGGCGCATCCAGAAAAACACCTTGGGCACCCTCGGATTCACCGATGTGGACGAAGCCGAAGATGGACAGGATGCCGTCAGCAAGGTGGGCAAAACCACCTATGATCTGGTCCTGATGGACTGGAACATGCCCAACATGACCGGCATCGACGCGCTGAAAGCCATCCGCGCCAATCCCGCCACCGCCAAGGTCCCCGTGATCATGGTCACCTCGGAATCCGAGAAGACCAGGATCTTGGAGGCGATCCAGGCCGGTGCCACCAACTACATCGTCAAACCGTTCACCCCCGATGTGCTCAAAGAGAAGCTCGACGCCTTGCACGGATAGATTCGTTCGAGCCTACGCCCCTCATCCAACGCCGCACCGATTCGCTCGGGGCGGCGTTGGTGTTTCTTGGCCCCAAGGCCCCCTCCAAGGAGGAAGCATTTGAGCGGATGCGGAACATTTGCTACACTTCCGCTCCCTCTCCTTGGAATGATTCCCGGGAGAGTCACATCCACCCTGCTCCCGGTCCGCCGGGGGCCACGTTCAGAGGGAGGCCGTTTTGGCCAAGCTGTACGAGACTGTCGTGCTTGTCGGCACGAACCAGGAGGACGCCGCCATCGAGGCGACTGTCCGCAAGTACCAGGAGATGATCGCCGCAGGCGGCGAGATCGTCCGTGTTGATCGCTGGGGCAAGCGCCGGATCGCCTACGAGATCCAGGGCCAGTCCCACGCCGACTACACCGTGTACTACTACCACGCCACCAAGGGCTCGCTCGTCGCCGAAGTCGAGCGCATGCTGCGTCTGGATGAATCGATCCTGCGGTTTCTGACCGTTGTCGACAATCCTTGCGGCTTGCCTTCCCTCAATCCGACCACCGCCGATGTCGAGCCCAATGATGACGCCGACCTCTCGGACAAGGAGGACTGATCATGGCCATTCGTCGCAAGCGTAAGAAGAGCTGCTTCTTCACCGAAAACAAGATCCTCCACATCGACTACAAGGACGAAAAGCTTTTGCGCCGCTTCGTCAACGAGCGTGGCAAGATCGTTCCTCGTCGCATGTCGGGCACAGCGGCGCAATACCAGCGCGAGCTGGCCGTCGCCATCAAGCGCGCGCGCATCATCGGACTCCTGCCATTCGTGGCAGAGACCATGCGCTGATCGGGGGACCATAGCCATGAATATCATCCTCAAGTCTGATATCAAGGGTCTCGGCAAGGCTTTCGAAGTGGTCAAGGTCCGTGATGGATTCGGCCGCAACTGGCTTTTGCCCCAAGGCTTGGCGCTCGCCGCCACCAAGGCCAACCTGCACAATCTGGAAGTCGAAAAGAAGCGTCAAGCCGCTCGCGACACCCAGCTCAAGGCCACTGCCCAGGAGCTTTCCAAGAAGCTCGGCAGCATCTCCGTGACCGTCAGCGTCCGCGTCCACGAGGGCGACAAGCTCTACGGTTCGGTTGGATCGCAGGAAATCGCAGAGAAGCTCGCCGAAGCCGGTGTGAAGCTGGACAAGGCGCTCATCGTCCTGGATGAACCGATCAAGGCTCTTGGCGTATTCCATGTCCCCGTGCGCCTGCACGCCGACGTGGAAGCCAAGGTCAAGGTCTGGGTCGTCAAGGCCGCGGGCTAAGATGGATCGAGGGCTGATCATCATCGGAGCGTTGGGCCGCATGGGCCGCGCTCTGCAGGAAGCGGCCCTTGCCGCCGGGCAACCGGTGGTGGGGCTCGTCGATCGGCCCGAACTTGCCGAGACGCCATCCAGCGTGGATGGCGTCTCGGTTCGTGTCACCGCAAGCTGGAAGGAACTGACCGCCCCCAACCGGGTGGTGATCGATTTCTCCAGTCCGGAAAACACGCTCTCCCTTTTGCAAAGCGCTGCCCAGCATCGCATGCCCTTGGTGATCGGCACCACCGGCATGGGTCAGGCAGGCGAAGACGCACTTCGCGAAGCCGCCAAGCACGTTCCCGTGGTCGCGGCAGCCAACTACTCCGTGGGCGTGAACCTGCTTCTGGAACTGGTCCAAAAGGCCGCTTCCGTGCTGGGTGCATCGGCCTACGACGCGGAAATCGTCGAGGCCCACCACAAGCACAAGAAGGACGCGCCCTCCGGCACGGCCCTCATGCTCGCCAACTCCCTGGCCAAGGGCCGCGGGGTGGATCTGGCCCAAGTGGCCAACTACGGACGCGAAGGCCTCACCGGCGCCCGTCCGGAAGGCGAAATCGGCATCCACGCGGTACGCGGTGGATCCGTGGTGGGCGACCACTGGGTGAATTTCTTCGGCGAGGGCGAGCGGATCGAAATCCACCACCACGCCGAAAGCCGCCGCACCTTCGCCGATGGCGCGGTCCGCGCAGGCATCTGGGCGTCTGACAAAACTCCCGGATTGTACACGATGCGCCACGTCCTCGGGTTCGATTGATCCCTTCGGACTTCGCGGATTCCCTCGACCGGCGAAGGTCTTGGTACATTCCGCCTATGCGTCGACTCATACCCGTCTTCGGTCTCTTGGCCGCAGCCTCTCTGGCGGTTGCCCAAGGTCCGGTTCCCGCTGATTCCACCAAACCGGCTCCCGCGACCGCACCCGTGGCCGTGCCCGATCGCGGTCCATCATCCACAGCCGTCGCGGCAAGCGCCAAACCGGATTCCACTTCCGCGGCCGCCCCCGCGCCCGTGTCCGCGCCGAGCGATTCCGCAACCAAGACATCTGCCACCAAGCCGGATTCCGTCGTTCCACCGGTCGCAGCTCCAATCCCTTCCACGCCACCGCTGGTTCCGCCCGGCACGACCGATTACATGCGGTCGCGCTCGCACGGCGAGTACCGCCCCAGGCCCGCCATGATCCCGGACACCCTGTCCAGGGCGGCGGTGGCGGATCCCAGCACCGCCCCCACGGCGGTCACCGCGTTGGATCCAGACTCCGTCTACGACGAAGACAAGGCCCTGGAGATCAAGCTCAAGACCGACCCCGAAGCGGCGCGCCGGTATCGCTCGCCACGCAAGGCGTTCTTCTTCTCGCTTCTGCTACCCGGCGCCGGCCAGATCTACACCGGATCGTATGTGCGAGCGGGCCTGTTCGCCGCAGCCGAGCTTGGCATCGGGATCGGCTGGTACAAGGTGGCGGTGGTGGCCTCGCGTGAAAAGGCCACCGAAGCCCGAGAATTCGCCGCCCGCCACTGGCGGCAGGAACGCTACGAGAAGCGCTGGGCCTCGATGTTTTCCAACGACACCTCCGGCAAGACCCAGGTCAGACAAATTTCGTCGCCCCAGAGGACATCCTACTGCGCGAGCCTCTACGGCGAAGGGGAAAGTCCCAATCGCACGGCCTGCAGCGACGAGCCCGCCGGCACGAATTTCGGTCTGCATCTGTCCCAGTTCGCCCAAGGCGGTCTGAAATCCACCGATGTCAACGCCTGGAGCGAGCAACAGGTGTTGGACTTCCGTGCCGCCAACATCCGCAACACCCAGGACTTCGAAGACTTGATCGGTCGCTACCAGGAATTCCTCCCCGGTTGGGAAGACAACGTGGACACCGTCAGTTTCGCCGCGCTGGAAGCCTACTCGAAGTCGGTCCTCGATTTCGAGAAGGACCCTTCGATCGTCCTGGTCAATCCGTGGGGAGCTTCGGCCATGCGGGATCGCTACCTGAACCTCCGCCAGGAATCCGACGATCTCGCCCGCACCCAGAAGTGGTTCCTGGGGGCGTTGATCGTCAATCACCTGGCATCGGCCTTCGACGCGGCCCTCCAAGCCAATCGCATGAACAAACGCCTCCTGCATTTGGAAACCACCTGGATCGACGGGCTGAACGTACAAGGCGGCCTGGCCTGGGTCGGCGGACTGCCCGCCACGCGCGGCCAAGTGGATTGGACCTTCTGATGATTTCCATTCTCTGCCTCCTGGCCGGCCTGAGTGCCCAGGGTCCCGACACCACCCAGACAAAAATCGTCCCTCCTGTGGACACCACCTCCCTGGGGGGACCGGCGAGCACGGTCGCACCAAGCTCGGTTGTCGTAACGCAGCCGAAGATCGATTCGAGCAAACCGGGCCCGAGCACCGACACCGCCAAGCCGCTCGCACCTGCTTCGGTGGCCCCTCCTCCGACGGCGGCCACCCCGGTCTCTCCCGCCATGGCAGGCCCGATCCTTTCCGCAGGCCCGGAAGTCGATGCCGGTCCTGTCGGCCCCTCCGGACCGGTCGCCCCCACCGCTGCGAAACCCAGCCCGAAATCGGGCCCGGATGCGGGCCCCATGGTGGTTCCCGCCGCCACCTTCGGTCCTTCCGGCGAGATCGCCCAACCCACCGACTCCACCTTGCTTCGCCGTTCCACCGCCAGCGCCATGGGCTTGTCCCTGTTGCTTCCAGGCATGGGACACCGCTGGATCGGACGCTCCTCGCGCGCGCCGGTCTTCCACGCCCTGGACCTGCTCGGGTTCACGGCGCTTGTGGTGTCGTGGCAAATGGGAAACCGCTCCCTGGAATCGGCGACGGAAATCGCCAACCGCCACGCGGGCTCTTCGCTGGGTGAAGATCCCGACAAGGACCTGCTTTCCGCCATGCGCAACTATCGCAGCCGCCGCCCGCAAGCTGGTCGCCACGACTCCTACGACGAGGCCATGCTCCTTTCCGGCAAATCCACGACCTGGCAGTTCCCGGACGACGCCTCCCACGATTGGGACTGGGGCAGCCGCGAAAACCCCGACAACGACGTGAACCTGCGTTCCTTCGAAAGCCAATTGCGCACGTGGCGGGCAAGCCAGGTGGCGTTGTATTCGGCAGCGGGAACCTTGGTGGTGCTGCGCTTGGCCGCGGCCCTGGATGTCTTGCGCTTGAATCGATCCTCCGCCGCACGCGCGGGGATCGCCTTTGAAACCAGTCCCATCCCTGGCGGGATGGAATCGAAAATGGCGGTGAATTTCTGAGACGACTCCTCCAGCTTCTGCGCGACCTCGACGGCAAGCCCTACGGGCAACTCCGTAGGCTTTTTGGCGACCACGCCAGCCGTGACATGGCCATCGTGGTGGACCACGTCCAGGGAGACCCCTACGCGCCCGCATCGAGGCTGCATCTGGAACTGTCGCCCGAGTTCCACCCGAACCTTTCCATCCCGAAGGATCCCTTCGAGCGATTGGCCGCGGAAGACCTGTTCTTGCGCGAATTCGCCCGGCGCCTGCCCGACGAATCCATGCCGGCCGGCGACGGCGGCGGTGGACGCTTCCGCACCGCGCGACCCGACGCCACCATCCGACCACGTTCGGCAGCCAATTTCGGGAAACTCCTGATCCTGCGCTTCTCCTACGCCTTCCCGGCCCAGAACCGCCGCATCATGGGCGATCCCGCCGCCGAGGTCTTGGCCAACCGGCTTCCGGGCATCGCCTTGGACATCACCAACACGGTCACCAAGGAGCGCATCCAGGAACTGGCCGACCATCTGCGTCGGCGCCAGAGCCTGCGCGAAGTGATGGCGGAATCCGGCATCGTGTCCTTCCTTCCGGAAGGTTCGTGCGTTCGCCGCGAAGAGTCCGGTGTTCCATCGCCCAAGGCCGTGAAGTTGCAGGTTCCGGCGGACCTTTCCACCACCCTGACCCTTCCCGACGGCACCAGCCTCACGGGACTGGCCATCCGCAAGGGCGTGACGATTCTTGTCGGGTCGGCGTTCCACGGCAAGACCACCTTCCTGGAAGCCCTGGAAACCTGTCGCGCGGATCTGGGTCCCACGGACGGCCTGGCCATGGCCTGTTCCACCCGCAAGACGGAAACCGTCTCGGTGGAAGAAGACCGTCGCGTGGGCGTCTGCGATCTTTCCGCGTTCTTCCGCCGCCTGCCCGGACAGGATCCGGCCAAGTTCTCGGTGGACGAAGCCTCCGGCGCCACCTCGCAGGCCGCCAACCTGGTGGAATCGCTCTCCTGCGGTTCCGAATTGTTGTTGATCGACGAAGACGCTTCCGCCGCGAACTTCCTCACCCGCGACCCGATCATCTCCCGGCTTTTGCCGGAAGGCGAATCGGTGGTGCCCCTGGCCGACCGCTGCGCCGAACTCGACGCGCGGGGTGTGTCCATGGTGGTGGTGGCAGGAGCCTCCTCCCAGTGGTTGGCCGTGGCCGACCAGGTGATGGTCCTCGCGCGCTTCCAGCCGCAGGACGCCACCACCAAAGCCCGCACGGTTGCCCCGACTGCCGGGGAGAAGCCTCCCTCCTGCGATTGGGATTTTGTTCTGGGTGACCAGCTGATGGAACAGTGGAAGGAGCTCGCCTCCGTTCCCGCCACCAAGCTGAAGGTGCAAGACGGCATGGTGCGCTTTGCCAAGGCGGCGGAATCCCGCTTGCCCCGTCGCTTCGCCTCCGACGACTCGCTTCGTGGCGGAGCCCATTTGCTGTGCCAGTGGATGCGCCATTGCCGCGACCGGAACCTGCCGCCCACCCGCAAGGGACTGGTGGCCTACCTGGAAGACCGCCGCTTGGCGGCCGATCCTTGGGGTCATGCCGTGGGACACGACCTGGCCTTCCCCACCGGACGCGAATCGTGGGCCCTCTGGACACGCATGAAGGCCGGAAGCGGAGAAGCAGAGGACGAGGATTGATCCCAGATCCCGCTCAAACCGCGGGATCTCCGGCTCGGGGAGGCGCGCGCTTCCGGTTTTCGGGACTGCGCGCGAGCCGAGCCTCCCTCTTGGCTCTGGTGGGACTCGGAGTGGTGTGGAGCGCCTTCACGGCCTGCGCACCCTCGCACCACAGCAACATCCAGCCTCATTCTTTCGGGCTCCGCAGGATACGGGCGACGGGCACCGCCCTGGCCCGGGATATGGCTCTGGCTCGCGATCTGGCCGATGCCCGGGCGTGTCGGAATCTGTCCGAACGTCTGGAATCGCGCCTGCGGGAGGGCGTGGGAGATTTCGACTTCGACCGGCGCAAGCAGGGCGACTCCGCCAGTCGCGCACTGACCCAAGCCGCCGGATACTCCCTGCGCACCCAGAACCTGGTGGGATGCAGGATCCTGTACCGCAGCGACCTCGACAGCGCCGGACTGCCATACGTGATCAGCACCTCGGTGCTGGATTCGGCCGAGGCGGTGGATGTCCTGCGATCCACCCTCCAGGCGCTCCGCAACGGATCGCGCGACACCTCCCTGGTGGACTCGCTCATTTCCCGGCTTCCCACCATGATGGGAAAGCAATGATCCAAAACTTGTCATGAACTTCTTCACCCCTCCCTGGATCCGCGACCGTCGCGCCTGGCACGTGCAGACCGCCTGGACCCTGGCGGTGGCCGCCACGGAAGCCGGGCTGGGGTTGTGGCTCAAGGCATCCACTGCCACGGCGCCCTCGCGCTGGCTGGTTGGCCTGGGTGCGTTGCTGGCCGCACGCGTGGTGCTTTCCTGGAGACGGGATTTGTCACGCGAGCGCCTGGCGCTGGGTGCCGGACGCGACTACCACCGGCGCATCTGGGCGGCCGCAGGCCCCGACACGGGCGCCTGGCACAGCCGGGAGGCCCGCGAATGGATCGAGGCGGGAACCCGCGCCGCGGTGGAAACCCGATCCGCCCTGGCCACCTTGGCGCTGTGCCTGCCTCTGCTGGTGTGGCTGGCCCCTTGGATCACCCTGGCGGTGCTGGCCAGCGCGGCCGCTTTGGCGAGCCTCGCCAAGGCCCGCTCGCGGCGCACACGGGTGCTGGCCAAGGAAGAGGCCCGCGAGGCCAAGGAACAGGACGTGCTGGAAGAGTGGGCACACCGGAGCTTGGCAGAGACCTTGCCCAGCGGCTGGAGCGCGCATGTGGCCCGCACGCGGCGCACCTCCCACGAAACCTGGCAGGGCCACCGGCGGTTGCGCTCGGCCTTGCAGGCCGCCTGGAGCGCGGCCGGCGAGGGAGGTGCCCACGCGGCGGGCTGGATTCTGGGCGCGGCGGCGCTGGCCAGCTGGAGCCGGGGCGGCATGGACTCGGGCACCCTGGTGTCGTTTTTGGGCATTTGCCTGCTCACCTACCGGCCCGTACGGGAAGCAGGGAGGCTGCACCCCTCCTTGCAGAAAGCCGCCGAAGCCTGGACGCACCGGGGTGAAACCCGAACGCTCGACACGAATCGTCCACGATCCAATGCGGCCCTGGTCGTGCGATCGCTCGAAGCCGGATGGGGTCGCGGGCCCGCCATCCTCCGAAACCTGGATCTGCGGTTGGAACCGGGCGAAATGGCCGTGGTGCACGGACCCAACGGCTCCGGGAAATCCACATTGCTCTCGGTGCTTTCCGGACGGCTCGCGCCCCGCGCCGGCCTTCTGGAGGGCCCACGGCGCGTCTTCCATCTGGCCCAGGAAACCGTCCTGCCGCCGTTGGCCCCCTCGGCTTGGACAGGAATCGACAACCCTTCGCCGGATTCGCTGGATGGCCTGGTGGGAAGACTCTTCCCGGAAGGGATTCCGGCCTCGCTGGCCTGGAACCGCCCCATCCCCAACGGAGGTCAATTCCTGTCGAGAGGCCAGCGCACCCGGCTCGGGCTGATGGCGATGGTCGCGCGTCCCTACGGCGGCTGGCTTCTGGACGAACCGATGTCCGCGCTCCCATCAAATGAAGGCCCGCTCCTGATGGGCGAGATCCTGTCGCGGCGCAAGGATGCCTGGGTCCTGTGGGCCCAACCGGATGTTCCCGCGTTCCTACATCCCAAGCGCACTCCGACTTCCGAAACATCCCATGGTCCCTGTCTCACCGCGGTGGACCTTTGACTTCCTGGCTCTATCGGTTCCGGGGCGAACTGATCGGTGCCTGGTGCCTGGGAGTGGTCTTGCTTGCTTGGCCGGCGCGCGGCGGGCTCCTTTCGCTCGGCCCGTTGCTGGCGGGGCTCACCCTGCGCGTTTGGTCGCGCCGCTACGCGGGTGCCCACACGCGAGGACGGAAAATGTCCGCGCCGTACCGGTCGGTCGGTGGCCCCTACCGTTACCTCCCCCACCCCCTCTACACGGCCAACCTCCTGGTGCTGGCGGGCTTGGCTTGGCGCCTGCAGGGCGATCGCCCCCTGCTCGTCGGTCTATCGCTTTGCGGCCCGCTGGTTCTGTACGTGATCCTGGCCCGCGCCGAATCGCGCCTTTTGGCCCAGCAGGCCGCGGTCGACCAAGACCAGCCCTTGGATGCCCGCGCAGGGCGCTGGAAATCCGAATGGGCCTCGCTCGCACCACCGGTGCTCGCCTGGGTTCTCGCCGGATGGTGACTCCCGCTTTGCCATTGTGGTATCGCCTTCTCGGAAGAGGGCTCCGGATCATGGGTCTGATTTTCGGATCTCCACGTCTGGGTCCTTGGGAGATCGCTCCCGGAGACACGGTTTGGATGCATGCCGCCTCCGTCGGCGAGGCCAAAGGGATCGTCGCGTTGCTTCGGTTCCTGCCCACCGGTTTTCCGCTCACCCTGACGGCCACCACCCGATCCGGCGTGGAACGGCTGTCCCGCACGGGGCATCCCACCTTCCTGCTGCCTCTCGACGAACCGCTGTCGGTGGACCGGTTCCTGGACCTCCGCCGGGTGCGCGTCGCGTTGTTCTTCGAGGCGGAAGCCTGGCCCGGCATCCTGCAAATGCTCCGCGAGAGGTCTATCCCGACGGCCTTCGCCGCCTTCCGCTCTTCGCGCGCCTCGCTTCGGAAGTGGCGACGGTTCTCCCGCCTGTTTCCCGGCTGGACCGGAGGCGTCGCCGCGGTGTGGACGGATTCTGTCACACTGGTCGGAGCGGTGGAGCGACTTGGATTCGCCAAGGTCCTGCCCGGCACCACCCTGAAATGGGCCGGCCATCCCGTTCTGGCCCGACAACCCAGGGAAACTCCTTTGGCTGCGGCGGTTTCTTTCCATCTGCGCGATCTTCCCACCGTGCTGGATCTGGCCCAGACGCATCCTCGGGAGGGCTGGCTTTGGTTCCCTCGTCGCCCCGGAAGAATCCGCCTCCACCGGCTGCTGGCCCGCATCGCCGGCCTGCGCGTTGTGGAAGGAATCCCCGACCCGGGCGAGGTGCGGATCTCCCAAACCTTCGGCGAAACCCCGCGCTGGCTGCCCCTGGCGCGGTTTTGCTGGGTCTCCCCTGGCCATGACCTGGAAGAACCCTACCGATACGGCCTGCGGGAGGTGTGGACGGGACGTCCGCCTCGCCAGGCCTTGCGCATGGCCGCCCCGTCGGACGGAGTTGCCAGGGAGATCGCCCATTGGCTTTTGGCCCAATTCCCACCGAGTACCGCATACTATAATGGATTGGGAAACGGGCCGCAATGACGGAAAGGATCGGAACTCACCTGTGAAGAAAGGCTGGCACGAGCGCAACGGGGTCCAGGTGATCACGGACATCGTCTCCTGCGACGAGTCCGGTCTGGACTTCACGCTGCCCATCCAGGTCGAGGGCATCCCGCCCGAATCCGAGGTCTCGTGCCGCAACATGCTCTCTCTTTTGCGCTACCTGCAAAAGCTCGGCAAGAACGTCACGGATCAAGATCTCGCCGACCACGGCTTCTCCCACCGGCTGGACCATTTCATGGACCCCCACAAGTGGATCGGGTATCCGGAAGCGCTGCGGTTCTTCGACTTCGTGCGCGCGGTGACCAACACCCACAATCCGAGACTCCTCCTGGACATCGGTCGGGAAGCCCACCGGTGGCAGAGTTTCGGGCCGGGCGTGGACGCGTTGGCGAACTTCCTCCCGCTCTCGAAGGTCATGTTCCTGACCGCCGAATATTCCCGGATGTTCAACAACGGACAATTTCTGCGCTCGGTGCGCGGCTCCCGCGGGAACCTCACGGTCGTTTCCAAATATTCCGAACGGGTCAACGCCATCCGCACGGTGGACCAGGAATGGTGGGCGCTGGGGATCTATTCCGGCTTTCCGGAACGTCGCAGCCTGGCTCCGGCGGAAATGACGCTGCACTACTCCGTGTGCGACGTGGAACGCCTGCTGGACCGGGAATACGCGTGGCTGGGAATCCGCGAGCACCAGGTCCGTTCCGAGTGGACCTTCCTGGGGATCGAACGCCGCCAATGGGTGGTGGAAGGATTGGAGTACGCCCACGAGGTGGCGCTTTTGCGCGAAAGCCTGGTGAGCGGCAAAAAACCGGAAGGCGAAGACCTGTTCCACCCCGAACCCCACGACCTGGAAGAATTCTCCCCGCAGGATTTCGACGAACTCCTGAAGCGGCGCCAAGCGTGCAAGGTTTGGCTGGTGACGCGCACCCTGCAGCGCGGGCGCGAAGTGGTGGTCCAGCGAGGCGAAATCTGGGGGGCTCCCTACACCCGTTTCCAGGCGACCTGGAAGGAACAGGGGAGGCTGCGCAGCCTGATCGATCGCATCAAGAATTGGCGCCGCGAGTGGATCGTGTCACAGCAAGCTCTCCACCGCGAAATCGTGGCCGCCAAGGTGGAGGCCATGCACACCGAACAGGAACGGCTCGCCTCCGAGCGCAAATCGGAAGTGTTCCGCACCTACGCCAGGCGCACCCTGGTGGACCGCATCGACCGCGGCGAGGATCCCCGCACGGACCGACCACGACGACAGGAAATGACCGTCCTGTTCTGCGACATGTGCGGCTTCACCAACCACGCCAGCCACCTGTCCCCCGAAGACACCGTCTCGCTGTTGAACTCGTACTTCAATCGGCTCAACCGGTCCTTGTTCCACCAGCGCGGCGAGATCGACAAGATCATGGGTGACGGCTTGATGGCCACCTTCGAAAATGTGGAGGGTCTGGAGCCGGACGTTCTGCGCGCCGTGCAGGCGGCCATCAGCATGCGCTGGGAGCTGCAACGCTACAACCGCGAACGTCGCCAACGCCACGGCTCTCTTCCCGCGCGGGGCATCCCCTTCCGCCGCATCGACAACGGCATCGGCATCGCCTCCGGCGACGTGGTGACGGGAAACATCGGCTCCGACCACAAGCTGGACCACACCTTGATCGGCGACGTGGTCAACGTGGCCTCGCGCCTGGAACGGCTCACACGGCATTACGGATCCGCCATCCTGGTGACGGAGGATGTCCGGTACAAGCTGCCGGAGCGCTTCACCACACGGTTTCTGGACATGGTCCGGGTGCGCGGACGCGACGTGCCGCTGCGCATCCACGAGATCTACGACCACGAACCCGTGCGCGTGCGGGAACTCAAGAGCATGTTCCAGGAGCGCATGGCGCAAGCCTGGGCGCTCTACGCGGGCGGGCTCTTTTCCGAAGCGGCTTCGGTGTACGAGGAGATCCGCCGCGAGGTGGGGCCTCATCGCCTGGAAGAGGGCCGCTGCCTGGATCCGGCGGTGGATTTTTTCCTGCAACGCTGCCAGATGCTCCAGCGCATGGCACGCGAAGACCCATTGTGGATGGAAACCTGGGACGGCGTCCATTTGTTCGAGGAGAAGTAGACGACCCGCCCTGACCTGTAGGTTTGTTTCTTTGAACCTATGGACTTGTTTGAACCTTCCGGGGTCCCATCGGCCAACACCGCCCAACGCCCGCTGGCCGAGCGGATGCGCCCCCTGGAATTTTCCGCTCTGGCGGGATCTCCCGAACTGTTCGGCGAGAGCACTCCGCTGCGTCGGGGAGTCGAGGAAGACTCCCTCCTATCCGCCATTCTGTGGGGCCCTCCAGGCTGCGGCAAGACCACCGTGGCGGGATTGGTGCGCATCCACACCAAACTCCCCTTCCGCACCCTTTCCGCCGTGCAATCGGGTGTGGCGGAACTGCGCGGCGTATTGGACGAAGCCACCAAGCGCGTGCGTGCCGGCATGGGACCGGTCCGCCTTTTCATCGATGAGATCCATCGCTACAACAAGGCCCAACAAGATGCGCTGCTGCCCGCGGTGGAATCCGGCGTGGTGCGTTTGCTGGGCGCCACCACCGAAAACCCCTCCTACAGCCTCAATCCCGCCTTGGTGAGTCGCTGCCAGGTCTTCCAGCTATCGGCTCCCCCACCTGAATCCCTGCCCCCCCTGTTGGCGAACGCTCTGTCGGATTCTGTCCACGGATTGGGTCGAGCGGACCTGCCCGTTTCGCCCGGTGCCATGGAGGAAGTCGCGCGTGCCGCCGATGGCGATCTGCGCGCCGCGCTCAACCTGCTGGAATGGACCGTCGCGAGCCTCCCCGCCGGCGCCGAGCTCACGGCCGAACTCGTGGCCCGCGCCGCGGGCCGCAGGCCTCCTTCGTACGACCGCACCGGCGACGGCCGCTACCAGACAATTTCCGCCCTCCACAAGTCCGTGCGAGGCTCCGACCCACAGGCCACGCTGTATTGGCTCGCGCGCATGGTGGACGCCGGCGAAGACCCTGTCTACATCGCCCGGCGTCTGATCCGCATGGCCAGCGAGGATATCGGTCTGGCCGACCCCCAGGCCCTGCCTCTGGCCATCGCCGCCCGTGACGCCTGCGAGCACCTGGGCCTGCCCGAATGCGGCCTGGCCCTGGCACAGGCCGCGTTGTACCTGGCCTTGGCCCCCAAGAGCAACCGCCTGGAAACAGCCTGGGCCGCCGCGCAGGAAGCCATCAAGCGCCACGGCCAATTGCCGGTTCCCGTGACGTTCCAGAACGCCGTCACGGCCTTTGACAGAAAACGAGGAATCGGCGAAGGCTACCGCTACGACCACGACAGCCCCGACGCCTATTCCGGCCAGGACCATCTGCCGGACGCCCTGCGCGGATCGCGATTCTGGGAGCCGGTGGAGCGGGGCTTCGAACGCGAGCTGAAAAAGCGCGACGACTGGTTTTCGGCGAGAAGAGAGGCACCGTAGGGGGGCGTTCCCGCCCGGTGCACCGTCGGGTAGGGAACCTAAGGGGATTTCGGCATCCATTGGAAACCCTCCCGCTCAAACCTGAGCCCCGGATGCCGGCCGGCACCCGGGCAGGGAATTTGCCGTAGCGCGGCAAAAAGCGTCGGTGCGAAGGACACTTTCCCAGGAAAGGTGCCCTGAACCAACGCTGGAAAAAGTCGGAATTGACGGTTTTTGCAGTGGATTCCCCCTTTGAAACTGGCACTCCTGGAGTTTTCCTCCCCCCCTCCCTATTCCGGACCATTTGATCTATCATTTCTAGCCAAATTCCGAAGTTTCCAATTCCGCACGATATGCTGCAGGGATGAGGATGCCACCTTGAACTCCCGTTTTTTCACACTGTTCACCATTGTCTCCGTGGTCCTTCTCCTGGCTTCGTGCAGCCGGGATCGCATACCCCAGGCGCACCCGGGAATCCTGGATCTCCGTCAAGCCGACCTGGAGGGAAACACCCTCCCCCTTCGGGGATCGTGGTCCGCCCATCCCGGGCACATTCTCCCGCCGGGCTCCCCCGCGTTCGATTCCTCGGCGGCCACGGCCAAGCTTCCTGGCGCATGGAAAGACCTGGTCCTGGCGAATTCCGGCACGTTTCCCAAGTACGCCACCTTCCGTCTGGTGCTCTTGCTGGACACAGCCAAAATCAAACGGCTCCAGATCAGTTGCACCGAGCACCCCAGCGCCTACCGCTTGTGGGTGAACGGCAGATCCATCCTGGAAGACGGACAGGTCGCGACCAGCGCCGCATTGGAGACCCCTGGCTACCACTACCGCCGAGGCGACTTCGAAGTGACCTCCCCGCGCGTGGAATTGGTTCTCCAAGCCTCCAACCACTTTCTGAGCTACGACGGCAGCGTCTTCCGATTCCAAATCGGTTCCAAGGAAGCCATGGATGCGCGGTTCCACCTGGAGTACGCGCTCTTCCTGGGAGCCCTGGGAATCCTGCTGTTTCTGACCCTGCAATACTTGGGTTTCCTTGGCTTCCTCACCAAGGATCGCACCTATCTCCTGCTGGGAACCTCAAGTTTCTTCCTGGCCACGATGGGAATCTTCATTCCGGCGGGTTTTTGTTTCGCGACCACATGGTGGCCCTGGATCACGCTCCAAACCACCACCATCATCGGATTTTCCTGTGCGCTCATCGGACTGACGCTTCTCTCCAGATTCTGCGAAGCCATGTTCCCCGATCCTCTCCTGCGCACCGCCAATCGCGTGAACACCTGGTCGGTGGCCGTGGGTGTCCTGCTGATGGTGTTCGCTCCGTACCATTGGGTCTACACGGTGATGGGGGCGATCCTGGTCAGCGACTACTTCCTCGTGATCACCTGCTGCAGAACCCTGTTTCTCGCGCTTCGCCGGCGGGAACCAGGATCCCTGAGCTTCACCATCGGCCTGGGCCTGTTCATGGTCGCGGCCGTCCACGACTCGCTGATCTTCTTCTCGGTGATCGATTCGTCGTACATCATCACCCTGGGTTGCACCGCGTTTTCCATCGCCGAAGCATTTGTCCTGACGCGCCGCTGGTGGACGACCACCCGCGCCAACACCCAACTGCTTTCCGAAGTCCAAGCCAAGAACGAGGAACTGGGCAGACTCTCGCGCTTGAAGGATGAATTCTTGGCCAACACCTCCCACGAGCTGCGCACCCCGTTGCACGGCATCTACGGACTGGTGCAGTCCATCCTTTCCGATCCCGTCGCGGCCCTGCCCCAGAAGACGCGCCACAGTCTGGAGCACGTGGTGGCCAGCACGCGTCGCCTCACCCGGCTGGTCAACGACATCCTGGACTTTTCCAAAATCCGGCACAAGGATCTCTCGATCCGGCCCAACCCGCTCGACCTTGGCGTTCTCCTTCCCACTCTTCTGCCCCACTTCCAGGCCAATGCCGAAGCCAAGCAGATCGACCTCCATTGCCACCTGGACCCCGAACTTCCCCAGGTGCTCGCCGACGAAGACCGCCTGGTGCAGATTCTGTTCAACCTGATCGGAAACGCCGTCAAGTTCACCGACTGGGGATCGGTGACCCTTTCGGCGCAACGCATTGCAAACGGGGTGGAAGTCGCCGTGACCGACACCGGAATGGGAATCGACCGGCTCGCCCAGGAGAGGATCTTCGAGCCCTTCGAGCAGGCGGAAGGGATCCATCGGGGCGGCACCGGTCTGGGACTTTCCATCACGCGCCACCTGGTGGAACTCCACGGCTTCCGCATGGTCCTGAAATCCAATCCCGGAGAAGGATCGCGGTTTTCCTTCGTTCTTCCCGAGTCTGCACAGGAACAGGCATCCCCTTCCAAACTTCCGTTGGAAGCCCCTGCGCAAGAGCGATCGCATCCGCCTGCGGAATCCATCGAACCCCAGGTTCATCCTGCAGATAGCCCCGAATCCTTCGAACGCTGGGTGCTGGCCATCGACGACGAGCCGGTGAACCTCCTGGTGCTGCGTAACCTGCTCAATGCCCAGGACATCGGCGTGATCACCGCCCCGGACGGCAGGAAGGCCCTGGAGCTGATCCAGGCGCACGATCCGGAAGTGGTCCTGCTGGATGTGATGATGCCCTACAAGGACGGCTACGAAGTGTGTACCGATATTCGCCGCGTCCACTCCAGCGCCGATCTCCCGGTGCTGTTCCTGTCGGCGCGCAGCCGCCTGGAAGACGTGATCCACGGCTTCACGGCCGGCGGCAACGACTACGTGCTCAAGCCCTTCCTGGGACAGGAATTGGTCGCGCGCGTCCAGGCCCAGATGCGCCAGCGCGAGGCCTTCCGGGCCTTGCGGGAGAACCGCTCGCTGAAGGTGGAGCTGGCCGATCTCGCCCTGGAGAAGTCCCAGATCGAACTGGTCAAGAACCGCCTCACGAGCCTCTTCCACGGAATGGACGAGCCCATCCTGGTTGTGGACACCGCCTGGCAGATCCGCTTTGCCAACCAGCAAGCGGGAAAGATCCTGTCCCAATCCCCCGAGCACCTGGTGGAACGGATGCTTCCCGAACTTGTGGAAGACCACCCATCGCTTCCGCCGCTTTCCTCGGGCTCGTCGATCGAACTCACGTTCCGATCCAACGGCACCCGATCCGCCTGGCGGGTCACCCCCTTCCAGGACGGCGACGAAGGGCTCTGGGCCTTGTCCCAGGAGGTTTCGACGGGCGATGCCCCTCGGGGAGGTCTCTCCCGACTGGTGATCCAGAAATTGGCGCAAAGCGAAGATCGGTTGGGCCAACTGCGCGAACAGATGGACCTGTTGAGCAGCGACCTCCAGATGGACCTGCCCATCGGGGACCTGCAGTCCACCCTCTCCCAGATCCGGTCGCTGGTGGCCGACCAACCCGACGAAGCCCTGCGCCTGACCCGGGCCAGCGAACTGCTCAACGAAGCCCTGGAGCTATGGAGTGCCACCACCGGCAAATCCAAGGCGGATCTGGCCGAAGAATCCGGCCTGTGGGCGGTCCACATGGACCAAAACGGCTGGCGACGCACCGCCACGCTGGACAAGTACTTGGACCCCGCCAAGATCCCCAAGCTCCCCAAGTGGAAGACGATCTTCAAGACCGTGGAGTTCGTGTGTCGAAGAATCTCCACCGATCCCCGAGCAGCAAAGCTTCTCGAAAAAAGCAACATTTTGTCCAGTTCAGGATTCCATCCGACTCCAAACAAGTTAGGGTCCCCCGCACCCCTGGAAATGGAGCATCCTCGCACCTCCCCCCAATCCTAGAGCACCCCCGAAGCCAAGCTTCAGGGGGCAAATTCGGGCCAAAGGAGCGATTCAGGGGATCAATCCCACTGGCCTCAGAGTCCACCGCTCATTGGGCGCACCCCCTGACCACTCCCAGGTTGCGACTTCATTCCCGTTGTGATATTCATTTCCCCGCACATTCAAGTTTTGGTTATCGCTATACAACGCTCGAATTGCGGGATGTTCACCGGGATCCCCAGAAAGGGTCCAGGCCATGTGGTCCGTGATCTGGGCAACACTTGAGATCTCCACGCTATCCACATTGGTCCGATTTCCGTTTGCCCGCAAAACTCGGAATTTTGGCGGGTTGCTGTCGTAGAAGGATTGACTAACGAATACAATAGCTCCATTTGCATTTGGCGCCTGAATGCACTGCCAAAGCTGATCTTTCGAACATTCCCCTCCCGCCCCCCGATCAACGCCAGCTTCGATGCTTCCATCTTTGTTGATCGAAATCAGCAACATTTGACCTTGATTCGTTTTGCACCCCGGAACAATCTGATACAACATTGGATCTCCTCTTGTGTTTTGGTAGGAACCAATCACGGAATTCGACATCGAATCAAACATCCATGAAGGCATCGGCGATGGAACCTTTTTCCACCGCACAATCAAACAATACGGTCGCAAGACCGCGATTTCCGTCATCAACTACTGCAGAAACCGTCCGAACCGCGACGTACTATCAGTTTTGACGGTTTTTACAGTGGATTCTAGGGAGAATTCCGGCTGGATTGGGGTTTTTTCTGCGCGCAACCTTCTAGCGCACATTGAAACGAAACCGAAACCATGATGCGGACCACGTTGTGATCTCCCCAGGCTTTTCGGACTTATGATCATTTGAGTCTATGGACTCAAACACCCGGCTGTAGAAAGAGGAGGCGACTGGCTATTGCCTGACCAGCAAGACTCACTCCTCGTGGAAGGGTGTGGACGTGATGACCTCAAAAGGAACAATCGATCTTCAGACCTGCTCCTTGCTCGACTGCACCTCTGGCGGCAAGAAAACCACCAACAAGGGACAATCAGCGCAGCCTTGCGGAGTGCCTACGTCCCTGTCGGTGGTCAACCCATCTGTTTGGATTCCGGATTCGTGGAATATTCTGATGGAGCGAGCGATCTCAAAATCCACAGCAAGTCGTTCATTTAAATGTTACGACTTTGGCTCCTTGATCTTGATATTCCCAATGGCAAGACCCCACCCGGTTTTGCTATCGTAATATCCACCAAGAGTCTGGTCATAGATCGTTTCACTCCCGATCACCGGAATCTCGACCGTAATCGCGATATGCACCGAAATATAATTTGCGGTCTTGTTGAACTGACTAATAACGACTGTCACTTTCGGGGAATCATTGACAATGATACCCTCGTTGCCTTCAATCGCGATCGGCCCTCCCTGAACATGACCACTTTTCAAGCCACTGAAATCCGAGTCGTAACTCACCCCGATCTGACCGCCACCCATGTTCAACAACATGATTGTCGTAGTAACACTCTCCTTCAAAGGCCAATGACCGTAGTCATGCGATTCCGTTTTCTTATCAATCACAGTGAACGACACGATACTCTCCTTTACCTGTGGTTTGCTCCTACTCGTAAGGCTTTTCGGAAACGGCCCTATCTTTATTTAAGTGGTGACAGTCCACTTTTTATTAGAAATCAGGTTCAGCTAGAATTGCTTGATGGAGCCATTTTTATTCCAGCGCACACTCAAACAATACGCTCACTATTCAGCGATTTTCGTCAGAAACCCCTGTCAAAACCGTCCAAGACTCCGCCCCCCCGGTTTTGACGGTTTTTGCAGTGGATTTCCGAGTTTGCCTTGGGGTGCTTTGGCGTATGTTGGGCACGCATGTTCGAGGCCCATAGCGTAACGAAAGCGAACCCATGAAGTGGAACCCGTTGATCATCCTGCTGACCGCGGGGCTCTCGCTGGCCGCCACCCTACCCTACCAGGGACTGGCCACGGATGCCAAGGGAAGGCCCATCGCCGATGGCCTATCCAAGGCGAGCTTCGCACTCTACCCTTCTCCCGCCGGAGGAGCCCCACTGTGGAGCGAAAGCCAGGATATCCAGACCACCAAAGGATTGTTTTTCACGCAATTGGGCCGCGCCACTGCGATCCCCGACAGCCTGCTTCGCAGGTCCTTTCTCTACCTGGGCGTCGCTCTCAATGGGGGAACGGAAACGAACCCCAGACTGGAACTTGCGACCCCACCCTACGCGGTTTGGTCCCGGCTGTCGGATTCCGCCCTGACCTCGCGGCGGGCGGACACGGCCAAGGTCGCCTGGCACCTGATCGGCGAAGATTCGCTGGCCTTTTGGAGAGTCAGGGACTCCTTGGCCAATCTTGCAGCCAGACGCATAGCAGATTCTGTCTCCGCTTGGATCGCCCGCGATTCCGTGGCCAAGCTGGCCTCGCGAATGGGTTTGGATTCCGCGCGTCGTGATCGGGATTCGGCCACGCTCCGGATGGTCCGCGATTCCGTCGGGATGCTCGGCGCGAAGGCCAAATCCGATTCGGTCGCCATCGCGAGTCTAAGCCGGAAGATGGACATCGTGTTGTCGTGCATTCTACCGGGCAAGTATGTGGTTCCACCCGACGTCCCGGCATGGAATCCCGCCATCCGCTATGGTTACTTGCTGGACGAACGCGATGGCCGGATCTACCGGACCGTGAAGATCGGATCCCAGACCTGGATGGCGGAAAACCTCAACTTCGCAGGGATGGTGCTCGATCCGGTGGATCCACCGATCGCCACTCCCAATCAGATCGGCGTCTGCTCCAACCATCTCGAGAGCTTCTGCACCCTCTACGGCCGGTGGTACACCTGGGAAGAAGTGATGCAAGGCGCCAGTTCCAGCGATCTTTCCCCCAGCAAAGTACAGGGAATCTGTCCCACTGGCTGGCATGTTCCCAGCAACATGGAATGGAACCTTCTGGAAGCCAACAGCCCTCGCACGAAGACAACTTGCACACCTATAAAAAACGGAGCAACGGAATGTGTGATCGTTGACATTCCGGATTCGATGGGAGTACGCCTCAGTGCTTCCACCGGATGGAATTATGAAATTCGCCGAATTCGGGATCTCGTTGAAACAGATGACTACGGTTTCCGCGCCCTCCCTGGAGGAGGCATGTCAGCTACTTCATCTCATGGTCTCGAATTCGGAAATGTTGGCCTCTGGTGGACTTCAACGACAAGCGCCGAGAGGGCAATTCTGCATTTTCGAAACTTTCTGGACGTGACCATGTCACAAGGCCCGTTTCCGAAAACCAACCAAACGTCCGTGCGTTGCGTGAAGGACTAGGAATCGATCGCGGCGTAGCTAAATTCAGGCTCTTCCCATTGAACGAGCGATTCCGGCTTCACCGCGATGAGAACTGCTTTGGTCATCGACCCGCTGATCCGCCTCGCCCGTCAAACCGCGAACCTCTCCGAGGACACAATTTCATGAAGCCAATCGTTCCCGCCTTGCTTCTCACCTTGACCCTATCCTCCTTGTCCTTGGCCGATGCCTCCGTCACCTGGCAGCAAGTGGGCGGCTCGCTCGGCTCCACGGCCACGCTCAAGGGAATCGTGGGGCAAGGCTACGAAACCCCTGCCCCCGCCGGATCCGGACCCCAGGTCCAAAGCGGATTCCTTGCCCATCCTCTCTTGGTGAACAACGCGCCGTTCGTGGTTTCCGGTCTGCCGGATCTGGAACAGATCGAAGGATTCGGCAAGGTCCGCATCCGCCTGGACACGACATTTTCCGACATCGACGGCGACCAGCTGACGTTTTCCCTTCTCGACTCGGGCGTGGGAACCTCCGCCTCCATCCATGGAGACTCCCTGGTGCTTTCCGGCCAGGCAGGCATTTGGGGAGCCGCGCGGATCATCGTCCTGGCCACCGACGGTTCCGATACCGCCAAGGACACCTTCCGCGTCACCACCTCGCGCCCCTCCGCACTTGGCGCACGCCCGGCAACCGGCAAGAAATCAACCCTGCTGGGTGTCTCGGCTCCCAAGATCCTCGCGGCCCCCGCCATCGGATCCGGCACGGGCCGTCTGGGCGATCCATCTCGCACGGAAACCTTCGATGGCTTGTCCGTGAACATCCTGCTTCCCGCGGTGGCGCACGTCAGCGTCTCCATCTATGACAATTTGGGAACTTCGGTCATCTCCTTCAGCCAATCCATCGAGGCCAGCGATCTGCAGCGCCTGGAGCGGACGGCAGATGGTCGCCAAATCCTGACCGTCGCCTGGAACCTCCGATCGGCCAACGGTGTGGCGGTCCCGGCAGGCGTGTACCTCTGGAAGATCGACGTGACCACACAGGACGGACAGAAATTGCAAACCTACAAGCGCCTGGGCGTGAAGGAGACGAAGTGATGAACCCGATATTCAAGAGCATGTTCCTGGTCGCAGGACTTTCGCTCGCCGCCACCCTCCCCTACCAGGGATTGGCGACGGACGCGAAGAACAAGCCAGTCGCGGACGGCAACTACACGGTGAAGTTCAGCCTCTACACCAACGCGGCCAGCGCCAATCCGGTGTGGACGGAATCCCAGTCGACCACCAGCACCAAGGGTTTGTTCTCCACCTCCCTGGGATTGGTGAACACGATTCCCGACAGCCTGTTCAACGGGACGGCGCTCTACTTGGGAGTCGCCTTCAACGGAGGCTCCGAGGGTGGACGCGCGTTGGTCGGAACCAATCCGTGGTCCACGCAATCCGGGAGATCCGGCACATCCCGCCATGCCGACAGCGCAGGGAAAGTCGCCGGAATGACAGATAGTGTTGCTGCGCTCAGATCCGCGCTGAACAAGATCTCCTCAGCGCTTTCTGCGTTGGACAGTGTCGGGAAGGCGCATTGGGCCGACAGCGCTCGAGTGGCGCTCCACCTCACGGGCCCCGATTCGATCAGTCTTCGCGCCGCGCGCGATTCGATCCGCGTCTTGAACCGAGCTGTGTACAATCAAAACAACGCCCTTTCCGGCCTCATCGCCTTGATGTTCCCGGAAATCGCGTGGAAGTCGAACATCGCCTACGGCAGTATCGTGGATGCACGCGATGGCCAAGTCTACCGAACCGTGACCATCGGCAGCCAAACATGGCTTGCCCAGAATCTCAGCTTCGCGGGCACGCCGGATGCCATCGTCGGATCATGCCCAGGCAACACTCGCGAGAACTGTGCGAAATACGGTCGCACCTACACCTTCCCCCAAGCCTTCAATCTGTCCGACAGCTGCATGACCAAGGCCTGCGCCGCGTTGATTTCGACAAAACACCAAGGCGCTTGTCCTGTCGGTTGGCATCTTCCCGATACCACGGAATGGCGAAGTCTCTCGACAACCCTGGATCCAGCGACTAATGCCAAATTCATGATCGGCGAGATCAGCACCACTGCTGGTGGAAAGTTGAAAGCTCTCGCAGGCTGGACGACTCCAGGAACCGACGAGGTAGGCTTCCGAGCCCTTCCAGCCGGGGGCTATGGAGGCGCCCCTGGCCGGGATGGAATGTGGTGGGTGGCTCTGGAGCCGTCGTCTGGGTACGGATATCGGATGCAAGTGGACAACACCAACAGCCTGTTGCGGTACAACGTGATGAAGGAGGAAGGCGCACCTCTTCCCGTTCGCTGCCTCAAGAACTGAGGACGAATTCCCGGAGCGATATTCCTACCGTTGTCCGAATGGGAAACCTTGTTCGAGCCTCACTATTTGGATCTCTGCTTCTGATCGCAGCCGGAAGCTGCCAACGCCATGGCTCCATCGCACCCTCGCGCCTGAATTTGGACTTGCGTGCATTTCCGACCAGGCTTTCCAATCTTCCGGAAACACCCATCCCGATCCAGAGGATCCTGGATTCTTCGCTGGCCCTGCCTGCGATGGCGGCCCTGGATTCGCTCTGGCCGAGTTCCCATCCTTCCACTTGGCATTTGTGCCTGCGCCAGCCGTCAGATTCCGGCCAATGGCTGCTGCTGGCGCGTGTCGATTCGAGCGACTCTTCAGGAAAACGTTCGCTTGCCGTGGCGATCGCCGTCGATGATTCGGGTGCAGTCCGCGACACCGCGGAGCTCTGCCGTTTTTCATTGGCGGATCCGTGGAAGTCGTGCCTGTTGCAATCCGTTTGGAAGGGCTCCTGGCTCGCCACTGGGCAAGTCCCTGATTTCAAAGATGGCGACCGAGGCAAGACGGATTCGGTGACCACGCGCGCAGTCTGGATCCTCAGGGATGCGTCCATGGCCGGCTTGCACGACTCCAGCCGGTCCCGCACGACCAAAGGATTCCCGGATCGGCTGGTCGCATCCCCCGCAGCCCCCTCGGCCGCGTTCATCCTTGGTTGCGCCGTCCACGACGACCTGGAAGCCACTCAATCTCCAGACACGATGGGACGCTACCAGTTGGCCGACAATTGGGGAATCGATTGCCCCGTCCCGATGCAACTTTGGGTGCTTCCCGCGCCTGGGGAACGATTGGACTCGGTACGGCGCTCCACCCGCTTTGCCTGGCAGTTCACCGAATCCGGCTCGGCTCAGCTCAGCCCATCGGTTTGGCGTGGGGTGAATCTTGATCTCCAAAAATTATCTGCTTACCACGACGCCGTCTGGGCGTTCCCTGCCACCCGAACTGCGTTCGCATTGGTGGCGGAACCCAGGAATCAAATGCCTTCAAAAGCTCTGATCGAGGCGAAGGATCGTGTGATGGCTCGTCAAGGATGCAGCATTCCTGGTGTGCAATCCTCCCAGCCCTCGTCCTGGACGGCTGGGCAGGAGCCGGACTGGAGCCATCGGTGCCCCGCTCGAAAACAACCGAATCCGGACGAGATCGAACAGGCCGTTTTTCCGCCTCTGAGGACGGAACTGACCCTGATCTGGAAATTTTCCTCCGGCGATACCTCCTTGCGTACATCCACCCTTCGGATGTCCCACGCATATGGAGATTGATGCGATGACCGAAGCCACACTCCTGGCCATCGTCCTGCTCGCCCTCAGCGCCATCGCCCTCGGAATCTTGGCGTTTTGGAACTGGAGCCGTCGTCAATCCCTGGAATCCACCCTCGATGCAGCCAGATCCATCCAAGCCAAGGCGGTCGACGAAATCCGTCAAATCTCCATGTCGTTGGCACGCGCCGAAGCCGAACGCGACGCGGCAAGGTCCGAACTGGATCGCCACCTCAAGGGCGCGGAAGAACGAAACGCCTTGGTTCGTGCCGAAATCGAGAACCTCTCCAACCGCATCTTCGACGAAAAGTCCGGCAAGTTCAAGGAGATCGGAACCGCCGCCATCGCCGAGTTGGTGGGCCCGGTCCGCGAGAACCTGGAGAAGCTCCAGAAAGCCTTGCAGGAAGCGGAAAAATCCGACGCCGTGCGCGAACGCTCCCTGCAGGAGGCGCTGGAGCGGGTGTCTCGCATCAATGCCCAACTGGGCACGCAAGCGGATGGATTGGCCAAGGCGCTCAAAGGCGACAACCGCCTGGTGGGCGAGTTCGGCGAGGTGCTGCTGGAACAACTGTTGGAATTTTCCGGGCTCCGCCGCGGCATCCATTTCGTGGACCAGGGCGAGGGGATGGAACTCAAGACCCCCACCGGCCAGCACCTCAAGCCCGACGTAGTCATCCTGCTTCCGGAAAACCGCTGCCTGGTGGTGGATTCCAAGATGAGCCTGGCCTCGTGGTCGGACGCGCAGACAGAAATTGACACCGATCGCGCCGCCGCGCTGGAGGCTTTCCGCCGCTCCGTGCGTGCCCATGTGGAAAACCTCGCCTCCAAGGACTACACGACCGCCCTCAACGCCTCGGGTCGCCAGACGGTGGACTTCACCTTCCTGTTCGTGCCGGTGGAAGCGGCGTTCCAAGCCTGCCTGGGCCTGGACCGCAATCTGTATCGCGACGCCTTCCAAAAGCGAATCATCCTCACCAGCCCCACCACGCTGTTGGCCATGCTCACCACCGTCACCCACACGTGGCGGCAGTTCGAGCTGGGTCGCAACGCCGCCGACATTTCCGAACGCGCCCGCTTGATGCTCTCCAAACTCACCGATTTCCTGGGTTCCATGGAAAGCGTCGGAGATCACCTGGATCGCGCCCAACACGCCTTCGGGGAGGCGCGCAAGCGGCTGGTAGACGGCAACGGAAACCTGATCGGACAGGCCGCCAAACTGGTGGAGCTGGGCGTGAAGCGCGAAAAGGCGATGCCCCGGACCCTGCAGGAATCACTCGAAACGACCGATTAGAGACGCCTGGTGGAGCCTCTTTCGACCACGATCCCGGCATGGTGGGAAATCTTGCGTATCGCATGTGGCGACAAAATCTGATAGATCATTTCCCGGGCCATCGCGGTCGTGGAGAAACGGTAGCTCGTCAGGTCGTTGCGCAATGCGTCGAGGGTATCGTCGAAACCCGCCACGGAAACCTTTCCGGGCACGTCCACACCCCGCTCGCGCAGCCAGCGCAGTGCGAAACACGCGCACAGGTCGTTGGCAACCACCCATGCGGTGGCCTTGCTCGCCAGAGCCTTTTCGAAGACCGGCGCGAGATCCGAACGAATCCGGTTCCAACCCAGGTGATGGATCGCCATGGTACGGAACGGTTCGGCCGATCCCTCCACCAACCGGGACAACAGCCCCTCGGGAAACCTCTTCATTAGGACAGGATCCGTCCATGCCGGTCCGAGTCGATCCCAGTCCGACTCACCTTCCAAATGGAAGGACTCTACGCGTCCGTCGTGGAGGGCTGCTTCCTTCTGCATTCCCTGCAACCGGTTCTGGGACCATCGGCTGGCATGCCACGGCGAGACGTAGGCCAGATGCCGATGCCCGAGCGCCAACAGATGCGCCGCCAGCTGGGACCCGATGATGCTGCCGTAGCCTTGGTCGTGGACGAACAGCTTGGGAAAGCGCTTGCCTTTGGAAACGAGGGAACAGTCTTCCATCCAAAGACACACGGGAACATCCAACTTTGTCAATTCCTGACACATCTTCTCCGGATCATGCAGATGCCAGGTCGCGGCGACCACTCCCACGGTGGAAGCCGGGAGTTTCAAGCGCCCGGAACTCCATGGGATGCGCCGCGAGGCCAGGCCCGCCTGGGCCGCCTGGATCCCCAGCTCCCGCCAAAAATCGGATTCGCGGTCGGTGTCCATGCGAAAGCCTCCCTCCGCCGATGTGGCTCCCACGCAGACCAGGATCGGCGACTTCCCCAAACTTCGCGAACGCGGCCTGATGGGAATGTGGGCTCTCCCGACCCGCTCCAGCAGTCCTTCGCCAAGAGGTACTTCCAGTGCCTTTTTCACCGTCTGGACATGGCACTTCCAGGCGATGGCCAACTCCTTGACCGACCGCAGAGGTTCCCCCCATGCATGCAACCCTTCGCGGATCTCCTGGCAGAGGCGCGCCCCGATGTCCTGCGCGGTCTCTTTGCGAGCGATGGCCTCCCCTTGCGGAAGCTCCCCCTTGCGCCAAAGACCGGACCGAGGACGCGACTCGATCCAACCCGCCTCGCGCATCCGATCCAGCGCCGCCTGAACGGTCTTGGTGCTGGCATGGTGGGTCACGGCGAGCTCCCTCAAGCCAGGAAGCTTGCCGGCCGGCCAGGTGGGAAGCAGCTCGAGGAATCGATCGGCCAATTCGGTCGCGTTTGCCATTGCAACCCAAGATACCGCGAAATCAGGAAATCAGTCCAGCAGGAAATCACCGCTAAAGAATTGGATCCTGAAAAGAACCGGAATCACCTTTGATCCCGTCTTCATCACTGATCTATCGGGAGAGCGGCATGCATCGGATCACAAGCCTACTTGCGGGGATACTCCTTTGCGCGAGCCCCAGCGCCGCCGCCATGACCTTTACGCATCCGGGTGGCGTGGACGGGAAAGCCGAGCTCGACTTCGTCAAAGCCAAAGTCAAGGCCGGGGCCCAACCGTGGACCGCCGAGTACGCGAAGGTCCGGACCCTGAGCAACCGTGGTCCTTCCCCGTTGGAATTCATCAACTCCAGCGGCAACGACGCCAACCTGTCCAGGGACGACGCCAAGAGCGCCTACGCCAACGCGCTGCTTTGGTCCTACTCGGGCGACGAAATGTTCGCCAAACGCTCGATCGACATGCTCAACGCCTGGTCCATCCTGCAAGGATTCAACGCGGGGACCGAACAAGACCGGTTGCAGGCGGGATGGATCGGCGCCCTGTTCGCGCCGGCCGCCGAGATCATGCTCGGCTACCCGGGATGGAGCGCACAGGACATCGAGAACTTCCGGGCCATGTTCAAACGGGCCTTCTATCCGCAGCTGAACACCGCCTCCACTTGGAACGGCAACGTGGATTTGACGCAGATCGACGCCATGATGAACATCGCCGTCTTCAACGAAGACGAGACGGAATTCAACCTGGGACTGCATCGCCTGCAAAAGCGAAACCCCGCCTACTTCTACCTCTCCGCCGACGGCGGCATCCCGTCCGTGGCCGGCGACGGAAACGATTCGGACAAATTCTGGTCAAGCCCCGCCAAATGGGTGGACGGCCTGACGCAGGAATCCTGCCGCGACCAAGGCCACCACTCGCAATTCGCACTGGCCTCCGCCTTGCGCGCCGCGGAAGTGGCCTGGCACCAGGGAGTGGATGTCTACACGGAAAACACCGCGCGCTACACCGCAGCGCTGGAACTCCTTGGTACCCAGATCGCCACCGGCGACATGCAGGGAACCTGCGCGACGAACACCACCACCGCCGACCGCTATTCCACCTTCGAGATCGGCTACAACCACTACCACAACCGCAAGGGCATCGAACTCCCGAACACCTTGAAGGCGATCACCCAGGAAATCCGCCCCAAGGGCAAGTCCGACTGGAACATCTTCTACGAAACCCTGACCCATGGCGACTTGGGCGAATTGGGATCGACGATCCCTCTCCGCCGGTTGGGACGTTCCGTCGAACTCGAAGCGACGATCCGCGAAGGCTCGATCGTCATCCGGACCTCGATCCCTCGAACCGTGACGCTGTCGGTCCGATCGACCGACGGCAGGGAATCGAAGAGTCAGGAACTGTCGCTGGAGGCGGGTGCGTCGAAAACGGTCGAGCTCCTGACCTCCGATTCGCCGAGGGGACTGCATCTGGTCTGCCTGCGATCTGCCGACCAGCGAACCACCCTCAAAGTGGTTCGCTGAGCTAGTCCAGCTCCCGGATCAAGGCCACCGCCTTGACCGGCAGTGCGGGATCGATCTCCATGGGAACGTTCTTTTCGCGAGCCAGCATCCGCAGATGTTCGGCTTCCGGATGCTCGGGCTCGGAAAGCAGAAGCCTCTGGGGAACTCGGCGCAGCAGGACGCGGGTGGATTCACCGATCCCCGGCTTCACGAAGTGGCGGTTTGCGGCGGACGGAAAACGACCCGCCAGATTTCCCAACATCGATTCCATCGCGTCGCGCAGGGAAGAGGACCGCGCGCTGTCGACGCGCAGCGGTTCCGGCAAGGCATCCATGGAGATGGCGGTCGCGCGGCGTTCGATGGTGTCCAGAAACCAGTTGGACCGATCGATCGTTTCGAATTGGCGATAGTGCAGACATCCATGGAAATCCAGAGGCCCCACGTGGTCTTCGTGCAGGATGGTGCGGCTCACCAATCCTGACACGGTGGAATTGAGGATGGACGATGGAACCAGGTAATCCTCGCCGGTGGCCGACACCGCGGCGCTACCGGAAAGGTCCGCGACCGTCCAGACCCCGGCATCGATGCGCGTTCCGTTCGCACCATTGAACACCGAGACAGATTCCGTCAATTCACGGGAGATGGTCCCCTTTCCCGTCCAACCATCCACGAACACTACGGAAGTGTCAGGGCGTCCCGTGCGCAGGATGTGCGCGAGGGCGTTGTGGTCCACGCCCCGGTCCCGCACGATGCTGACGGAATAATGCAAGCAATCCCGGGAGAACCTGCTTCGCAGAAGACGCCCCAGCAATGCCCCGATCGGCGTTCCCGCCCGCGCCAAGGACACCAGAGTGATCGGTCCAACCATGTTGCGATCCATTTCGCGCGCCAGCACCAGGAGGTCCTGGGCCAAACGGTCGCCATTGCGGTCCATGGCCTGGTCGAACAGTCGAAGATACGCCTCGGAGGGAGCCTTTTCCGCCGTGATCATCTGCGAATAGTGCCGCTTCCCGGACTGGATCAGACGCTCTTTTTCTTCCACGGAAACCGACTCCAGGGAAATCGGCTTGAGCAGAAACACGCAATCTTCAGGGCGATAGGAGCCGCAGAACGAATTTTCAGCCATCGATCCCGTCGTCCAGTCGTTCCCGTACGATTTGCGAGCGGGCGGGAATCACCAGGAAGTCGCACGATCGCATGTAGGGCAGATCGGTCAGACTGTCGCCCACCCCCAGAAAGAGGGCCTCCGGAGGCAAATAGGTGTCCTTCACCCACTGCACGGCGAATTCCTTCCCCAGCCAGGAAGGCAGAAGCGCCAGGTTGTTTCCGTTGCGATGGACCCGCAGTTCCGATCCGGCATTCGCTGCCAGAAACTGACGTTCCAACAGATCCAAGTGGGCCAGGTCGCCCGTGCGGCTTTTGGCCAGGAAGTAGTGGACTTGGTCCTGCTCGCCCACCAACCGCACCCGCAGATCCAGACCTTCGGATTCCACCTGGAATCGCACCCTCTCCAAGAGGTCTTCGAGCATCCCACGCGATCCGTCCGACCAGACTTGCACCTTGGCCGCCCAATGGGCATCCAAAGTTCCATCCGGCGCGACCACCACCGCGCCATGCGCGGCGATCTTCGCGTGCGAAAACTCCAGCTTCACGCGACCGAGCGCATCCAAGTCTCGGGCGGTGGTGGGGATCACCGTCCCGATGGCGCGCATCGCGTCCAAAAACGCCCGTTGGCGCTCGTTGGAAAAGCTCAAGGGTTCTCCGCTTTTCAAGAACCCAACAGGTTCCAGCCGATCCTTGGAGGTGCACTTGCCCAAGGTCTGGAACAGGGTGTCGTCCAGATCGACGAACACGAAGGTCTGGAGATTCATGCCGGGTGCAACCGCATCAGATCCGCCTCCAGCATGGCCGGAAGGCTGTGCGACTTGGGCAGAGCACCCACGACCTCGTAGCAGGCCAGAACCCGATCGTACTGGCCGGGGATGGCGTTGTAGAGGAAGTTGGGGATCCCTTCGCCATGGTGGTCCTGGAAGCTCAGCACGCTTTCGATGGAGTGGCCCGCCAGGATGGGCGAGCGCGTGCTGGATTGGTAGTGGACGTCGTACCCCTTGGATTCCAGCGCATGGGCGAACAGGAACGGGACATGGTGGAACTCGCCCGTCCCCAGGACAAGAATTGTCTCCGAGCTCGGTTCGGAAAAGCCAGCCAGCCAGTCGGACGGCACCTCGGACGGGGCCAGGATCCCGAACCGGGGGCCTTGGGGCATCAGGACCGCCTGAGGCTCGGAGGAAGCCGCCGCAAGCGCGCTCGGCTTGGCCGCGAAGCCTTCGGTGGGCGCGAAGGAATACCGTCCGCGCAGGAGGCTCGTTCGCACCACCTCGATGGGAAATCCTTCCCAAAGGGCATCCCAGACCTCCGGTGCGACCCAATCGGTGAGAGTGACCACCACCACGCGTCGCAAATGGGGATTGTGGTCGAGAAACGACCGCGCGATCTCCCGCATGGTCTTTCCGGTGGAGATCTCGTCGTCCACCAGAACCAGGGAACGGGCGCGATCGAACACTTCCTGTTCCCTATGTCCCCGGGGACGGTAAAGGAGATGGTCCACGGCGTGGGAATGCGCTTCCTCGAAGCGAAACGCCAGTGGCGAATCGAACGTGCTCCGGGTGGAATGCAGGAACAAGGCTTCGCTGCCGCCGCGCACCAGCGCTTCCCATACGCCCTCGCCCAGTCCGGTGGCGGTCTCGCAAAGGGCGATGCACACGGTGGGTCCTTCCGGTCCGATTTTTCGGATTTTGTCCGCAAGATCCCCGTAGGCCCGGGCCATCGTGGAGGGGCGTGCCGGGATATGCTTTCCCAGCACCTTGCTGACAAACAGAAAACGGCGCTTGGGATTGTTCCTGGAGGCGAATCCGCAAAGGTCGTCCAAGGCCCAATCGGATTGGTCCACCTGCACGGAAAGGACGCCTCCGTAAAGGTCGATCTCCCGGGCAGAAGCGCTCATGGAACTTCCGCCAGCCGATCCAACACCACCGCCTCGCGCACTTCCCCGACCCAGAAATCGGTGCGTGGGGTGGGTACCGATGCGGGATCCGCACCCAGCGCCAAACGGAGAGCCCAATAGGGGTACGGAGTCCCTGCCGTCAAGGCGTACCGGATGCCGCCGGAGGGGCGGGCGTTGATTTCCAGAACCACCGGGACGCCGTCCAGACAACGGAACTGGGCGTTGAACTGTCCATCCAGGGAAAAGCGTTCCGCAAGAACGGCCGCCTGCTCGCGAAGCCCGGGGTCATCACAAACGTACTGCCAGCTGCGCGTGGCCTTGCCCTTGCGACGGATGGTGCAGCACACCAGCTTCCCGCGGTGCGCCAGGCAATCCACGCTGTATTCAGGACCCGGCAGATACGCCATCAGAAGCTGCTCGGAAACCTCCGGATCGGAAAACAGGTTTTCCAGGCTTTCCAGATCCGTGGCGTTGCCGCGGTGGCTGTGGTCCAGGTCGTCGGGCGCGCCGAGGATGCGGAAACCCTGCCCGTAGATCCCCTTGCAGGGCTTCAGGCACAGGCGCCCGCCTTCGGATGACAATTCCTGGTAAGCCTGCTTGAATCCTTCCAGATCACGAACCCGCCGGTAGGCTCCCAACGGCAAGCCAGAACCAGCCAGGCTGTCCAGGAACTCGCCCTTGTGGTCCAACAGATCCAACACGTCGGACTCGGCGCAGATCATGAGCCGGGTGCCGACGGCCTCGAACTGCGATTTGATGCGGGCCACCGCCCGGCATCCCCGTGTGGGCCAGAACAGGTCCACCCGACGGCTCTTGCACACCTCCAGCGCCCACAACGCGTAGGCGTCGGAATCGGATGTGGAGAAATCGGGAAAACACTCGTCGGCCAGCTCGAATGCCGGAAACCGTTCGTCGTCGTGGCTCACCAGGAGGGAAAACATCCCCGACGTGTCGGCTTCCCGGATGGAGCGCGACAAATGCCAGGCCGAGGCGAACCCCTTGTTCAGCCAGATCTTCAACTTTGACAATTCCTGTTTCCTCGTTTGATCAAGCGGCGTCGACGGGGTCGGCGGTCCGCGTACCGAACCGGTCCGCGGCCATCACCACCGTTCGCGCCCAGTTGAGATGCGTGGCGGGTTCGCACATGGAATCCTGGAACCGGAACACGGCGCGCGACCCGGCTTCCAGGATGCGCACCGCCGCATCCAGTTCGGAGCGGTGCACCCGGTAGAATTCCTCGATGCGGGCCACCTGGTCCGGGTGGATCGCCGCCTTGGGGCACAGCCCCCAGTCGCGATCGATCTCCAATTCCTCCGCGAGGGTCCCCGCGTCGTCCAGGTACTCGAAAACCGGAGCGGCCAGCTGGAAACCCCAAGGCCTAAACCACGTCACCAGGCGGGCGATGACATCCCCCACCGGCGTCTGGTAGACGGTCTTGCCGCGAGGGCGTCGCAATCCCAACAGCGACAGGAGGTCGTTGCCTCCGATCCGCAGGCAGGCCACGCGCCGACGGATTTTGTCATCAGAGAGCTTTTCGCGCAACGCCACCATCGCGGCTTCGCTGAACGCCTCGCGGGTCTCCAGCGTGGGCATGAACGCGTGCGAGGTGCGCTCCAGCCGCGACCAGTACTCGGGGAAATTCCCGGCATGGACCTTGGGAAGCACGAATCCGGACAATCGTTCGGATCCGGGCATTTCCAGCACGCGGTCCAGCACCCAGGGATTGCGCACCCGCACGAACCGATGACGGCCGGGAGTGGGTTCCAGCTGGGCCAGGGCGCCGCGGATGTTTTCCAGCGCGCGGGGCAGATCGGATTCGTCGATCGAATCTTCGGTACAAAATATGACCGAAGCGATCTCCGCGAGCCGTTCACCCCGCACCACCGCATCAAGGTCGCGGACGGCCGGCACGTACAGGCAAGCCCCGACCTGGCGGGCGTCGAGAATCGGTTCGTGCGGATCGATCGTCGCGCCCCTGTTGGCACCGCTCACGAGCGCGGCGAGATCTTGGAAGCCAACCAGGTGACGAAGCTGCCGCGGTTTCGCGAGCAGACCACGACCTTGCCCTGGCCGGAAAACCGCAACACCATTCCTTCGCCGCTGGTCATCGAGTTCACCAGGTTCCCGAGCATTCCCGAGCTCTGGTTGGTGGAGGCGGAAATGCGGTATTGGAGCGTGCGATCCCAGGCCACCACGTGGCCGTTGTCGATCACGATCTCCTTGCCGGGAACCACGTCGAGCGTGAATACCGAACCGAATCCGGAGACCACCAACTGTCCGGTCCCGGAAGTTTCTCCGATGAAAAAGCCTCCCGATCCGGCGAACAGGGCGTTTCCAATGCTTTGCATGCGCGCGGTCACCTGCACGGTGGAGGTGGCGGCCACGTAGGCCCCATCCGCCAGGCAATATTGGCGAGTGCCGACATCCAAGATTTGCACGGCACCCGGCAAGGTGGGAGAAAGCAGGCAGTCGCCAGGCCCACGCTCCGCCTTGATGCACTGCTGGAAAAACGACTCGCCATTGGTCAGTCGCCGAAACAGCGATTGCATGACGCCGCCCTGCATGCGACCGGTCAAGTCGAGATTGGCTTCCATCATCACCATCGCATCGGATTCGCACCAGATGGACTCGCCCTGGGCGAGGGAGGCGTGGAGGAATGGATCGTCTTCACCAATGATCGAGAAGGTCGGCATGAAAGAAGTCTCCGGTGGAGAAAAGAATGGGAAAAAGCGCCTCTTCCGGGTTGACTCCCGAAAGAGGCAAGTCACTTAGATGGCGACGCCGAAACTCTTCGCCAGCGCACCCAGACCGCCCGCGAATCCCTGCCCGACGGCGCGGAACTTCCAGTCGGTGCCGTTGCGGTAGATCTCACCGAAGGTCAAAGCGGTTTCCACGCTGTAATCTTCGGACAAGTCGTAGCGCACGATCTCTGCGTTGGAGTCGGCGTTCAGGCAACGGACGTAGGCCTTGGCAATCATGCCGAAATTCTGGCGCTTGGCTTCCGCGTCGTGGATGGTCACGCACACGGCGACCTTGTCCACATCGGCAGGCACCTTGGACAGATCGATGATCACAACTTCGTCGTCGCCGTCGCCGGCACCGGTGCGGTTGTCGCCCTGGTGTTCCACAGCGCCTTCGGCCGACTTGGGCTGGTTGTAGAAGATGAAGTCGTGGTCGCCGCGCACCTTGCCGGCAGCCGTCAGAAGAAAAGCGGACGCATCGAGGTCGAACGCGGCGCCGTCGGTGGCACGCACATCCCAACCCAGTCCGAGATGGATCCTCTTGAGGCCGGGAGCTTCCTTGTTCAGGTTGACGTTGCCGCCCTTTTGAAGTTCAATCGCCATGGTTCCTCCGCATCAATCGCAGATGGTGGTTAGAAACGATCGCGCCCGCGCAGGATGGGGATTCACCCCCGCTGGCGCATTCGTACGAGATGGGAATCTATCACGCCTTGCTCGCCAACGTCAAGCGAGGGCCTGCGGCTGTGACCAAGATGTGACGACCCCTGTCGCGGGACACTGCTCAGATGTAGCGCTGGAGCAGATCGATGATGTTGTCGCTGGAGTAGGCCTGCCCGTTGGCTTGGAATTCCCACTCGGAGCCGTTGCGGACAATTTCGGCAAACAGCAGCGAACATTTGTCAGCTGTCTCCGGCGAGGCGCTGAGACTGAAACGGGCCATTTCCACGTTGCCCGCGTCCACCGCGCGCACGAATGCGTTCTGGACTCCGGAGAAGGTCTGGGCCTTGGATCGGCCTTGGTAGATGAACACCGCGATGACGATCTTTTCGTACTGCGCGGGCATGTCGGCGAGGTTCACGATGATCTGTTCGTCGTCGCCTTCGCCGGCACCGGTGCGATTGTCGCCGGTGAGCCAAATTTTGCCCGAAGGGTGCTGCATGTGGTTGAAGAACACCACGTCCGAACCCTTGAGGGTGGAACGATCGCCGAGATTGTTGACCTTTCCGTTGGCACCCAGCAGGAACGCCACCGCATCCAGATCGTAATCTTCCGGGGCTCCCCCGAACAGCTTCTGGAGGAACCCGACCTTGCGCGGGGCAATGTCCCATCCGAGACCGATGGTGATCTTGGAAAGCGAGCTGGTGGATTTCGAAAGACTGAGCTTTTCGCCCTTCTTCAGATTGACGGCCATTTGGGACTTCCCACGGAAAAGCGAGGTGTTTTGGCGTCAGGGGATCCGCCCGCCAAGTCCCCTCTCCGGCAGAGGGGACTTGCAAAGATTAATTCACCCATCGCTCCAGCAAAAGGAGGGGATCCGCCGGTCAGGCCCCGAACGCCTGCCGAGCCACCGCCCCAGCTGGCGCTCCGCGCAGATGGGTGGCAGGCCACGAGCCCGTAATCCCCATGGCGTGGGCGGCATGGACGGGCCAATACGGGTCTTGCAAAAGGGCGCGCCCCAAAAACACCACGTCCGCTTGGCCTTTGGCGAGGATTTCCTGGGCCTGAGGTGGCGTTGTCACCATTCCCACGGCTCCCACGGGTAATCCCGATTCCCGACGGATACGCTCGGAAAAGGGAACCTGGTAGAGCGGGCCGATCGCCACTTTGGCATCGGGAACCATCCCCCCGGAGGAAACATCCACCAAATCCACTCCTTCGGTGGCGAACATCCTGGC
Source organism: Fibrobacterota bacterium (assembly GCA_016699655.1). Taxonomy (GTDB): domain Bacteria; phylum Fibrobacterota; class Fibrobacteria; order UBA5070; family UBA5070; genus UBA5070. The sequence continues at coordinate 3,471,238 of CP064986.1, read as the reverse complement.
CAGACGGGCGGTTTCTTCCAGGGACCAGCCGCCTTCCACCCAGTCGGTGGCGGAAACCCGCACCAACAAGGCCTTTTCGGCAGGCACGACCTCGCGCACCGCACGAACCACCTCCAAGACCAACCTCGTCCGACCTTCGAACGATCCCCCGTATGCATCCCGGCGTTGGTTGGAGAGTGGAGACAAAAATTGGTGCAACAGGTATCCGTGGGCGGCATGCACCTCCACCACGTCGTACCCGGCCCGCACCGCCCGGCGCGCGGCCTCCCGGAAGGAATCGACCACCAAAGCGATTTCAGACTCGGTCAGCACGCGCGGAAGGGGATGCCCCGGACCGAACGCGATCGGGGAAGGCCCCACCGGAAGCCATCCACCCTGGTCAGGTGCCATGGCACCCGGTTTGGCTCCCAACGGCCAGGTGGAGGCCTTCCGTCCCGCATGGGCCAACTGGATTCCCGCGGCCGCGCCGCCAGCGTGGATCGTATCCACGATCTTGGATAGGAACGGGACATGCTCATCGCTCCAAAGTCCCAGGCAAGCCGGGGTGATGCGTCCTTCCGGCACCACTGCCGTGGCTTCCTGAACCACCAGACCCGCTCCACCCATGGCCAAGGCGCCCAGATGAACCATGTGGAAATCCGCCGCGACACCTTCGCCTGAACTGGAGTACGTGCACATCGGCGAGACCGCGATGCGGTTGGGAAGACGGATCCCACCGACGGTCAGCTGTTCGAAGAGGTGGGACATGGAATGGAATCCTTGCAATGGGTGACAAGCCCTCAGATCGGCTGCAGGGCACCTGGAGCGAAGATGATAGAAAGTCCCCTGCACACTCCATGGGCAGCGGACCCGCAGCGGTGCTATAATGGCTCCGTATGGCCAACCCCCGAATCCTGATGTTTCTTGGGATCCTGTCCCTCCTGCCAGGTTGTCCATCCATCCAGGCGGCCAGCTACTTCCTGGACGCCACCGCAGGAGACGATTCCTGGAACGGAACCTCTCCCAGCAGCCCCTGGAAAACCTTTGCCCGTCTGGGGACGGTCTCGATCAAGGCCGGAGACTCGGTGCGGCTCGCACGTGACGGAATTTGGCGTGAGACGTTGCGTCTATCCGCTTCCGGGACGCCTGCGGCGCCCATCATCGTGGGCCCTTACGGACCTGGCTCGAAAGAACCCTTGGTTCTCGGATCCAAGTCGCTCCAATCCGCCGCCTCGGCGGGTGTCCGGTCGGCCAAAGCGGGAGCTCGGACCCAAGGCGTATACCTGGACGGAATCCCGCTGCCGATGGCGCGCTACCCGGATACGGGCTGGCTTGTGGCGGACGCATTGGAGGGCGATACCGCCCTGCGTTGCGCCGGTGTGGCCGCCACCGATTGGACCGGCGCTTCCATCCTGATGCGATCCGCCCAATGGACCCTCGAGACACACCGGATCCGGCAGGGCACGGGGGGCAGATTGGTCCTGGACGGCAAGATGATCTACAAGCTCGACAGCGTGCGATTCTATCTGGCCAACCACCAAGCGGCATTCCTGGCCGCGGGAGGATGGTACCAATCCAGCGCCGACAGCACCGTCCATTGGAGCGATCCGCGCGGAAAGTCCGCGCCGGAAGTGGAAGCGAGCGTGCGCGACATCGGGATCGACCTCCGTGGATCCAACTACCTCGAAGTCTCGGGAATCTCGATCCAAGGCACCACCCAGAAAGGAGTGTGGTTCGACGGCTCCGGAATCCGGCTGCACGATCTCGATATCCGATATCCAGGACTGGTGGGCATCCAGATGAACGGGCGGCGTGGCGAGACCCGTTCCTCCCGCATCCTCGGCGCCAACGGCAAGTCCATCGTCTCCACGGGATCACGACAAATTCTGTACGGAAATCGCATTTCACGCACCGGGATGCAGGATTGGCTCGGCCCCGATGGCCTGGGTACGGGATGCTGCAACGGAGCCGCCATCGAAACCAACGGGGATTCCACCATCGTGCGGCGAAACGAGGTCGATTCCAGCGGACTCAACGCCATCACGTTCAAGGGAGTGGCCAGCGAGATCGACTCCAACCTCCTCTCGCACAGCTGCATGACCACTGAGGATTGCGGCACGATCCACACCTGGGCAGGACGCTTCCCCAACACGGGCTCCGCCCACAGCGCCATCCGACACAACATCGCGAGGGACGCCGTCGGGGCCCCCTCCGGCATGCGCAAGTACTACCCCTCATTTCAAGGGATCTACCTGGACGATGGATCCCACGACATGCGCGTGGACAGCAACATCGCCATCGGCAACCACTGCGGGATCTTCCTGCACAACACCCAAAACGTCCGGGTGCGTGGCAATCTGGCGTACGGAAACCGATCCTGCCAGATCCTTCTGCAGCACGACACCCTGGCAGGCCAGGTGGACATGACCGGCAATCGGATCGAGGACAACATTTTCGTGTCCTTCGGGGAGCAGCAGCCCCAGCGAACCCACATCACCCGTCCCCAAAGCGCTCCATTGGCCGAATGGACGGGAAACATCTCCTGCCGGGACATGGGAGCGGAGGTCCGCTGCGATCTGGACAGCACGCTCCTGTGGAAACGGGATCGCATCGACGTGAAGAACCCTTCCCTGGGCCCCGAACAACTGCGGAATTTCGGGTTCGATTCCAGCCGCATCGGATGGACCGGCGGACCGGCCGGCGCGACGCTTTCCCTGGACAGCGGTTCGGCCTGTCCTGCCGGAAAATGTCTCCACGTGGGAAACGGAACGGATTCTCTGAAGGGTGGCGCGTATGCGAACGCCAACGGCTCCATCGCCACCACGGCAGGCCAATCCTGGAGACTCGGATTCCGGGCGAAAGGTTCCCGGTCCAATCAACCCTTGGCGCCGATCTTCCGGCGTTCCTACGGCGACTACGCCAATTTCGCCCGCCTGCCGACCGTCCTTCTGGACACTTCCTGGACATCGCACGTGTTCCTGATCCAATCCAGCCAAACGGATACCAAGGCCAGGGTGGACTTCACCATGCCCTTCGCGGAAAAATCTTTCTGGCTCGACGAGGCCTCGTTTCGCACGATCCCGGAAGCCGTGGCGGATTCACTTGCTGGAAGCGCGATCCTGCTGGGCCCACCGATCCCATCCCCCGGGCGTCCTTCCGGAACATGGATCGATGTCCTGGGGCAGGAGGCGGGCCCCTCGGATCCAGGTCCGTACCGAGGTCTGGCGCTGTTTCGCTTCGGAGCCTCCGGCGACGGCGTCCGGACCACCGCGAAGTCGTCCCCGGGCTGGAGCCTGGAAAGCGACGGGCGGACAATGGTCTTTCGTGGGCTCGTCGCACCGGTCGTCTTGCGGAACGCCCAGGGACGTGTCATTGTCCGGCTCGAGGCGGATAAAACCGGGACAGCACGTTGCAAGATCCCATCCCGGGGGTTGATCTGGGCCAGCTCCAAGGGCCGCACCCAAGCCGTGGCGATCATCCGATAGCCTGGACCGGAGTTCGGTCCGGATCAACGATTTCTGTCAGCGCGCCGCCACCGATGCCGCGCCTTCGATTTCCGTCCCGCGGAACATCCCGCCCGCGTAGAGGGTGTCGCCGCGCTTGAGGGAATCCACCACGCTCGCGTCCTTGGTGGAAAGCACCTTGCCTTGGGCGTCCAGAGCCACCAGCTGGAAGAAGGATCCATCCGGGATGGCACGCTTTCCGGTGCCAGCGATCTGCAGGTTGATCCGGAACTCACCCTTGTGGAAGTCGGGAATGCCTACCGAAGCTCGCACGAAATTCACGGGCAGGGAGTCGGTGGAGGCACCCACCGCAACGCTCTGGCGCTTGCCCTTGCCTCCCAGCACCTGTTCGATGTCGGCCATCGCCTTGTCGATGATCACGTGCTCTTTCTTGCCCAGTTCCACCGATTTGGCCACATCGGTGGTGGCCGCCTGCTCGGCGCGATTGGCGGCGATGTCCTTTTCCGCCTGGATTCCGATCTGGAGAGCCTTGCCCAGCGGATCGGTCGGATCGCTCTTGCATCCGGCCAAAGCCAACAATCCCATCAAGGCCAACGTGATCCTGCGCATGAGTGCTCCTCTGTTTCCCTTCCGTTGCGCCCGTCATTGGGGGCAACGCTTTCCTCCACGGACATCGTGGCCGGAATGTTAGCTACCACCGGAGGGATCGGACAGATCCGGCAAGCGGCATCCACCACCCGCGGAACCTATCTTTGCCGGATCCTTCCATGAATACAGTCAAACTCGGCCAACGGAACACGCGCCAGCGCGAAATCCTCCAACAGATCTTCGCCCAGGCTCCAGGGCCGCTGGGCGTAAAGAGGCTGCTCGACCTCGCCCAGGCGGAAATCGGGAAGATCGGCATCGCCACGGTGTACCGCACCGTGCGACTGCTGGAAGAATCCAAGGAGATCCGTCCGGTGACCCTGCCAGACGGCGAGATCCAGTGGGAATCCTCCGATCGTGGTCATCATCACCATTTTCTGTGCCGCAACTGCACGACGGTCACCGACTTCACGGGATGCCCGGTGCATGTGCACACGGACTCCCTCCCGCAGGGATTCCAGGTGGAATCGCACGAGCTCACGTTGGTGGGGCTGTGCTCCAAGTGCTCGGCGCCGGCCAGCGGCAAAGAGCCGGCAAGGAAGCGAAAGCAATAGGTTTCCTCCCCAGACGGGATCAGTACTCGATACCCGCCTGGGCTGCGATTCCCGCCTGGAAGGGATGCTTCACCGCGCGCATCTCGTTGACCATGTCGGCCGCCTCCACCAGACCTTCCGGTACACCTCGTCCTGTCACCACGACATGCTGGAACGGTGGACGATCGCGCAGATCGCCGAGCACATCCTCCAGCGGGAGGTAGTCCTTGGCCAGGACGATGCACAATTCGTCGAGGATCACCATGGCCACCTCCGGATCCGCCAGATGCTTCCTGGCTTGATCCCACCCTCGGCGGGCGGTGGCCTTGTCCGCTTCCAGGTCCTGCGTGTCCCAGGTGAAACCGTCGCCGATCACCTGCCACTCCACCCCGGGCAAGGCCCCCAGGACCGCGCGTTCGGCGCTCGCGCGCGACTTGATGAACTGGACCACCGCCAGTCGTTTGCCGTGGCCCGCGATCCGCAGCCCCATTCCCATCGCCGCCGAGGTCTTCCCCTTGCCCGGCCCCGTGTTCACGATCAGAAGCCCCTTCGTTTCCGTCGCCTGCGACAATTTCCGCCGCTGCATTTCCTGGATTCTTTTCGAACGCTGCGCGTGGATTTCAGGATCCATGTCTTCCCCCGTTTGGTGTCGTGGTTGGTGCCGTCAAGCCCCCCCCGCCGGCGAGCGATGCGCACCAGGGCCGCAGGAGGCGGGCTTCGAGGTAGTGGCGTTTGTCGCGGGGCGTTCCCAGCGAGAAGGTCTTGGGAGGGAGGATCTCCCCCGCCCCGAAGGCTTGGATCAGGCTTCGGGTGGACGGGGACCGCACATGGATCGTGCAACCGCCTGTATCCCCGGACAGGGATTCGTCCCAGCCATGGAGGTAATCGATGCGCCTGCCCTCGGCCATCGCCTGGAGCCGAACCAGAAGACCGTCGAGGATCCGGTCGAATCGGTCGGAAGGCGGGCCTTCGGCGACAAGATGCCAATAATTGTCTCCGTTCGTCCAGCCGGCGATCCACCGGCCGGCGTCCGACTCGAGATCCTCGCGCAGCTCGAGGAGTGTGCAAGGTGCGGATGCCAGACCGATCTTGCCAAACTCGTCCCGCAAGGTGTGGTGGTCGATCCCATGGATCCTGCGATGGACCGCGAGAACCGGCAGACCCTGCGATTGCGCGGGAACGAGCTCGGCAAGCAACAGTCGGGCCGGATGGTCCGCACGTCCCTGTTCGTCGAGCGTCGAGCGGAGACCGTTCCAGTGCCGGCGGGCCACCTCGAGACTGTGGTTGCCGTCTCCGACGAACCAGACCCGATCCGTGGGCCTCGCGGGCTTCGCGAGGCCTTCCAGACAGGAAACGACAAGCTCCACCGACTCCCGATCCTCCACCAATCGCCCCCGGACATCGCCCGCGTCTTCGGCCAGGTCCGCGCGGTAGAGCTCGCGCCCGGGGATCGTCTCCAGGAGATCAGAGAGGATCCCCTCGGGATCGTCGACCAGGGCCAACACGTGGGGAAGCTCGACCGCGGCACCTTCCCGTATCGAATACCGCGCGGGAAGGCGATCCTCGACGGTGGACTCGGTGGGTCGGAGGGCGAAACAATCGCGATCCGTACGGTGCCACGTTTCGAGATCGAAGGCGACCAGCAATCCGGTCCGACGCATCCCTGCGGAAATCGTGCGGTCCACGACCATGAATCCGTTTCCGATCGGTCGGAGGATTCCCGTTCGCAGATATCCATCCATGGCTCGATGGATGTCGAGGATCCGATCCGACAGATTTTGGCATCCGAGGTCGGCTTCCGGCAGGATCAAGGAGAGCGCCGACGGACTACCACCGATGCGAGCCCGCGCGCGGTCCCAATAGGAACCGTCGTGGACGTGCTGGTCGCAGGCGTTCACCGCCCACAGGCGAAGGTCGACCTCCGCGCGGGGTAGCAGCAAGTCGGGCAACGAAAGCCCGATGCGCGCCAGCCGTTCCTGCGCGCTCCCCAGGGCGTGGTGGCGAGTCACCGAGGCGATCTCGAGGGTAAGGACACTCGCGAATCCACCGCGATCCTGCGGCAGAGCTCCTCCACCCCGTTGGCGGCACCCGATTCGGGATCGGGGCGGCGTACCAGTACGACCGGGACGCCTTCCCGACGGGCAGCCTCCATCCTCTCGGCAAGTCCGGAGGCGACGCCGCCGTTTTTCGCCACCAGGACTCCGATGCCCCAACGGCGGAGGATCTCCCTGTTCTGCGCGACCGTGAACGGTCCCCGTGCGAATTCGATGCGCTCGTCACAAAGCCCGGCCGCGCGGCATGCCTGTAGTGTTTCCGCGCCAGGAAGGACCCTGGCATACAATTCGACCCCCCTGCGACGCGCCTCGTCCACATACGGCCGCAGATAACGGCTTCCCGTGGTCAGCAACACCGGCTGCCCGCGGCTCGTCGCCGACCTCGCCGCCGCCTCGTGGTTTTCCAAAACATCCACTCCCGGACCCGGATCGAATGCCGATCGCTCGAAGCGGATTCTTTCGATACCCAGTGCCGAACAGACTTCGGTCAATTCCCGGCGGAGGATGCCGGCGAACGGATGCGAAGCATCCACGACCCGGTCTATGGAATGGCGTTGGATCAGGTCCTTGAACCCGGACTTGTCCAACCGTCCACGCCGAACCGTCAAGACGGGATCCTCCGGCAGCTCCAGTTCGGTCTCCGTCGCCAGGCTCACCAGCACCCGATGGCCCGAGTCCAGCAGCGCGCGTGCCAGCGGCGCGGTCTCGGAAGTTCCTCCCACCAGGAGAATCATGCTCCGTACTTCTCCACGTATCCGCGCGGCGTGATCATGCCCCGCGCGGTCCAGCGGGTGGTGGAATCGCCCACCACCACGAGCGACTTCATGTCCACCAGATCCACCGGAAAATCGCCCAGCGTGCCGCGATGGATGGTTTGTGTCGGAGAGCCCGCCTCGCGCACGGCGGCGACCGGGATGGTGGTGGGACGATCCCGGGAAAGGATGGCCAGGGCGTCGCGAAGAAGGGTTCGACGGCCGCGCGAGCGGGGGTTGTAGAGGACGCAGCAGAGGTCTCCCCGGGCGATCCCAGACAATTTCCGGCAAATGCGGTCCCAGGGCACCATGAGGTCGGAGAGGCTGACCACCGCCCAATCCAACATGAGTGGAGCACCCAATGCGGCCGCGGCGGCCTGGGCGGCGGTCATTCCGGGGATGATTTCGATGGAAAGGTCCAATCCCTCCGCCTCGGCCAGTTCGAGGACCAATCCAGCCATTCCGTAGACTCCCGCATCTCCGGAACTCACCAGGGCCACGTCACGGCCGGACAGGGCGAAGTCCAGAGCTTGGCGAACCCGTTCCAATTCCCCTTTCATCCCGGAACGGACCACCTGTTTTCCATCCAATCGATCGCCGATGGCGTCGATGTACGGTGCGTAGCCGACGACGACCTGGGACGCGACCAACGCGTTCAAGGCGCCGGGAGTTCGGTGGACCTCGGATCCGGGTCCAAGACCCACCACCCGCAGAGTTCCTGGGCGATGGAGACAAGCACCGGGCCTCGTTGGAAGCGTTTCACCAGACATGTGGTTCTCCTGCCGGCCGCGAGGGCCGATGGTTGGGCGATGGCGGGAAGGCCGACGTGCCGCGCGGCGGCGGTGCGCCGGGCCCGTCGGCGGGAGCGGATTTCGGTGTCGTGCAGGATCAGCAGTGGCACCCCGAGTCGTTCGGCCGCCTCCACAAGACCCGGTTCGTGGCGCTTGGGAAATCCGCTGGCCAGCATCCTAAGACGATCCGAAGGCAGATGCTTGGAGGCGAGGGCGTCCTCGATGGCGGCCAGGATATCCGACGCGCTGGCGCCTCGGCGGCACCCCACTCCGGCGATCAAATCGTGGATCGCCTCCGAGGCGGTGGTGACGATGGGCTCGCCCCCCAGGAGGTTGGCGACCTTTTCGGACAGGCGATTGGCGCCGCCTTCGTGGCCGCCCACCAACGGGATGGCCCATCGCGCCAAGGCGTCGACCACGACCACCCCGGGATCACGCGACTTGTGCCCCAGCAACGGCGCGATCGAACGCACCACCGCTCCGGTGGGTGCGAACACCACGATCCCTTTCGCGTCCGTCCAAAGGTCGCGCAATCGGTCGGCCATCCGGGTGAACGTCTCCGCATTTGGACCGATTCCGACCGATTCGTGGACATGCAGGGGCGCGCCCAGCGACTTGGCCAGGAAAAGGGCCGCGTCGCGGGCCTGCGGGGTCAGGCAGACCACCGCCAGAGGAAGTTTGTCGGTTTCCGTCACCTGGCTTCCCGCCAACCGTGCGTGAAATCGGCCGCGTAGAGCCGCGATGGCGGGGCCTTGCCGGCCAGTGCGGGGCCTACCAGGAGGATCGCGAGCCTATCGATGCCCGCCTCGCGCGCCATCGAGGGGATCTCCGACAAGTTCCCGCGCAGGATCCGTTGTTCGGGCCAGGAGGCCCTGGAAACCAACGCGGCCGGGCAGTCGGATCCGTACGCGGCCAGGAGTTTTTCCACGGCGCCGACCAGCAACCCCGAGGAGAGGTAGAGGCACAGGGTCGCGCCCGTGCGGGCGAACACCTCGGGCTCCTGCCCGGCGGGAACCGGTGTTCGTCCCGGCGCCCTGCAAAGGACCACCGCCTGCGCCACCTCGGGGCGAGTCAGTTCCTGTCCGATCGCGGCGGCGGCAGCCTGGAAGGCACTGATGCCGGGAACCACCTCGCAGGGGATGCCCCGCCCCTCCAGGGCCTCGATCTGTTCGCCGATGGCACCCCACAGCGCGCTCTCGCCGGTGTGCAATCGCACCACGCGCAGACCGTCGCGGTGCGAACGCGCCAACACGTCCAGGATCGCCTCCAGATCCATTCCCGATGAATCGTGCCGGATGCAGTCGGATGGAACCAGATCGGCGATGGCGGGATTCACCAGGCTTCCCGCCCAGACCAGGACCTGGCATCGCGCCAGGAGTCGATGCGCCTTGACGGTCAGAAGTTCGGGATCTCCCGGACCCGCGCCCACGATCCAAATCATGGTGCATCCTCCTTGGAACTGAGGACCACGGCGAGGTATCCGTTGGAACGGGAAGGGTCCGTCTGCCAGGCCTCGTGGATCTCCTCTTCAGGTAGGGTCACGCGGCAGGCCAGGACGGAATTCGTCCGGCGGGTCCGCCGCAGGAGATCATCCAATCCCGGGAGTCGATCGGCGACTTTCATGAAGGCGGCAGATGCCCCCTCATCCAGGGCGGCTTCCAACCAGGGGCGATCGGCCTGGGCGCCCCAGGGGACCACGATCAGAGCCTGGTCGCCTTCCGCCAGGGCCCGCTCGGTCCGGGCGGCCGAGGCGGAGAAGGACGTGATGCCGGGGACGGTTTCCACCTTCTGCGTCGGATCCAGCTCGAGGATGGCCGATCGCAGGTAGGTCCAGGTGGAATAGAGCGACGCGTCGCCCAGGGTCAGAAAAGCCACGTCTCCCGATCCCAACCATGTCCGTATTTGTCTGGCAGCGGAGCGCCACGCCTCGCGGAGGGTTCGTGGATCGCGCACCATGGGGAAGGTCAGCTCCTCCAGTCGGCAATCCGGCGACAGATGCGGACGGGCGATCCGGGCGGCGAGGCTGTCCTCGCCGTTGCGCGGGCGCGGCCCGACCACCAGTGGGATGCGCCGCAGCACATCGGCCGCGCGCAAGGTGAGAAGGTCGGGAGCGCCCGGGCCGACCCCGATGCCGTAGAGCGTGTTCATGGTCCTGTCCTCTCGAAAAGCGCGATGGTGCGGGAAGGAAGTCCCGACGGAATGCGTTCGCCAGGCGCGATGGTGCGCAGGCTTTCCGTGGGAAGAGTGACGTCGGAGGCCAGATGGAGACGCCACGGCCCCAACGCCTCTCGCGTCCGTTCCAGGATTTCGTGGAAACGTTCGCCTCCCCCCAGGACCACCACCAGCGGCACCTGGCGATCGTCCGGACCCAACTCCTGCAACGGCCTTCCGTGTGCGGAAAGGATCCGCGCCCCCTGCCAATCCAAGCCGAAAGCCGCACAGGCGACTTGCACGGAACTCACCCCGGCGATCCGGCGGCAGGCTCCGGCAGGCAGGCGGGATTGCAAACCCTTCGCCAAGCTGTGCAAGCCGCAGTCGCCTCGCACCAGGACCGCGCACCCGAGCCTTCTTCCCAACGCGGCGAGCACCAGCGGCGCGGCGTTTTCCGGTCGGGCGGGAAGATCCATCCTGGCGCCCGGTGCCTCGGGAAAGAGATCCTGCAGATCGGAAGGCCCGAAGATCACATCGGCCTTTCGGACGATTTCGCGGGCGCGAGGCGGGACCCAATCGGGTCCTCCCGGGCCACACCCCACCAGATGAACGATTTCTGTCATGATGATCCTTCCCCAACCGGATTTCCCTCGAGATCGACGAAGATGGTGCGAGATTGGATCCCGCATCGCCTGGAGATCCGACGGGCGACGCGCGATGCCAAAAGCGTGGAAGCCCTGTCCCGCGAAGCCGGGTCCAAGGCCATCAAAAACCCTTCCATGGTTTGCGGATTCCCGAGGCCCTCGGCCAGAAGCCCCTTCGACGAGGGCATGGCGCGGCGCAGGAAACGGATCGACCATTCGGCAACGGATGAACCCTGCGAAGAATGGGTGTCCCACTGGCCCTGGGCGATCTTGGCCAGCTTTCCCGGGTGGCCCAAGGCGACCACTTCGCCAAAGCCGTGTTTGCGGACCCTGTCCAGGATCTCGCCCCATGCGTTGCCGACCTCCACGCATTCCAGGCCGGGAAGGAGCCGGGATGCGGCTTTTTCGCCCATGTGCCCAGGAACCAGGACCACGGTTCGTTGCCCTCGGGACCGGACCACGGAAAGATGGGCTTCCACCGAACCCAGAAACGCCTCGGTGGACCAAGGTCGGACCGTTCCGGTGGTCCCCAGGATGGAGATCCCGCCCACGATTCCCAGGCGAGGATTGAAGGTGCGACGGGCGATGTCCTCGCCCCCCAAGACGGAAACCGTCACAGCCCATCGGGTCGTTCCGACCTCCGACAGGGCCTTCGCGATTTGCTCCCGCGGCCCGGGATTGATGGCCGGCCCGCCCACGGGAACCTGGAGCCCCGGCCGCGTGACGATTCCCACACCGGCACCCGCGTGAAACGAAAGATTTCCGGCTGGTTCCAGAGAAACCACCACCACGGCTTCCCGCGTGGCGTCGGGATCTTCGGTGCGCGGTTTGCACACGCTGGCCCAAGGGCGGCTGGCCAAGCCTCCCCAGGAACGCAATTCCACCGACATCCGGCCTTCCCCCGGCAGCGGAACGTCCAAGAACCGAGGTACGGGAATCCCGCGCGCGCGCAACGCGGCGGCCTTGGCGGCCGCGGCAACGCAGGTTCCGGTCGTGGCCCCTCCAGACATCACCTTGTTTCCATCCGAGGCGCGGCTTGCGACACCCTCCGTTCGACCACATCGACAAGGGCGTCGTCGTAACCCAGGTGCGGAGCCATGGCGATCTCCAGATCCGGTAGCCGCGCGCGGACCTCGTCCAAGATCCCGGGGATGTCCTCCCGAAGATGGATGCCGTGATGGAGGAAGTAGGGAACCAGCACCACATGACGGATTCCGTCTCCATGCAGTCGATCCAGGACATCGGTCAGCGACGGCTGGGCCAACTCCATGTGGGCGACCTCGATCCGTTCCCGGCGTCGGGACCGGAGCACCTGGGCGATCCGCTCCATGGCTTGCGAAGCGCCCGGTGCCCGGCTGCCATGTCCCAGGAGCACCAGGGCGCTCACGACGCGTCCTCCAGCAAGGCGCACAGGGCGTGGACGCAGGCCACCACCAGCGGGGACCCGCCGCGACGCCCCGCCAGGACGATGCCCGGCAGGCCGACGCCAAGGAATTCCTCCTTGCTTTCCACCACGTGCACGAACCCGACGGGCATGGCGACCACCAACGAGGGACGGAATCCGTCTTCCATGTGCAGACGCACGAGTTCCATCAGGCCCGTGGGGGCGTTCCCGAAGAGCCAAATTCCGCCGGATCCGATGGCCGCTGCCGCCTTGCGCACGGCCCATACCGAGCGTGGAAGGCCGGATTCCGCTGCCCTCCTGGCCACATCCGGACTGGCGACTTCGCAATGGATGGAGGGCTCTCCCCCCGTCGCGCGCAGCAGGCGCGTTCGCGAGATTCCGGAACGTGCCATCGACGCGTCGCAGTAGACAGGCTCCCGGTCGCGCAAGGCGTTCCTCGCCGCATCCTGCCACCCCGGAACGAAGCGCAAGGCCCGCACCAGTCCGGGATCGCCCGAGGTATGGATCAGACGCCGTGCGACGATCCACTCCTCGGGAGCCATGGTTCCCCGGACGCCTTCCCGCTCGATCCGCTCGAAACTGAGCCTTTCGATTTCCTCGCCCGAGATCGGATGCTCCAGAAGCGCCCGCCCCAACGTCCTTGTCATGCTGTTGTCCTTTCGCGTGCCGCGCGCATCGCGGCGATCCATCGTTCCAACGCATCGCCCGACACCAACCATCCATGGAACCAGGTGGCCAGCACCGACCCGTTCCACCATCCTTCGGGGCCCATGGCCCCTCGGGATCCGCCCAACTCGTAGGCCGGACGCCAGTCCGCGAGCCAACTCCCTTCGAGGGTCCCGTAATGGAATTCGTGCCCGCGCAGCGTTTGGCCGCACGAGGCGACGAACAGGTCTTCGCGCGCCGTGGCGGTCCGGTACCCCAGCGACCGCAACCGATCCCCCATGCGAGCGATGGCCGGGACCACCCCGCACATCGCGTGCCGACCTCCCGCTTGGTCGACGATTTCCGTCGCCAGATACAGAAGCCCGCCGCATTCGGCGAGCACCGGCCTGGTGCTCCGACAGAATCCGGCAACGGAATCCCGCATGCTGCTGTTGGCCTCGAGGGTGGCGGCATGCACCTCGGGATAGCCCCCGCAAAGCCAGAGACCATCGAGATCGGGCGGCAGCACTGGGTCTGCCAACGGTGAAAACCGCACGACCTCCACCCCACGCGTGCGCAGTCCCTCCACGACAGGGCCGTACGCGAAACGGAACGCATCGTCCCAGGAGAGTCCCAATCGCAAGCCGCGCCCCGCGAACGCGGGAGGATCGTCCTCCGGAGGGGCTGGGAGAGACGCGCACAGCGAGAGCAAGCGATCGAGATCGATGCAATCGGCCACGACCCTACCCATCTCCCGCAGGATCTCGTCGCCTTCGCTCCCGGCAGGCGGCACAAGTCCGAGATGCCTCTCGGGAAGGGACGGAAACGCGTTCTTGCCGACAAATCCCAACAACGGCGGAAGTCCCGAGGAGGCGAGCGCTTCGGACACCAGCGCCGCATGACCGGCGCTTCCCACCCGATTGGCAACCACTCCGGCGATCGGAAGATCCCCGAAATCCCGCAACCCCCGCACCACCGCGGCCACGGTGCGGGCCGATCCGGAAGCATCGAGCACGAGCACGACGGGAAGCCCCAGGAGGCGCGCGACCTGGGCTGCGGAGCCTTCGTCCGAATCGGGACGGATTCCGTCATACAGGCCCATCGCCCCTTCGACCACCAGGGTCCCTGCACCGCGCGCGAGGGTGCGGACTCCCTCGGGGCCGGACATCCACGGATCGAGGTTCGGGCAATCTCCACCGGAAGCGCGCGCAAGCCACATCGGGTCCAGGTAGTCGGGACCGCACTTGGCGGCCCGGACCGTCACGCCCCGGTCGCGCAGCGCCCGCAGCAGACCGCAGACGAGCGAAGTCTTGCCGGTTCCGCTACCCGCACCGGCCACGAGGATTCCGCGACCGGCCGTCATACGAATCCACTCCCGGCAGCAGGGGATGGTGCACGGAGGGGGCGCGGCCTACGCAAGCCGCACGACACCAGGAAATCATCGTCGGACAGCGATCGCGTCGCATCCCCAAAAGCCACCAGGCGTCCTTGGGAGAGCACCATCGCCTCCTTCGCCCAGCACTGGGCGAATTCCAGGTCGTGGGTGGACAACACGACGGCGGTTCCCTCCGCGACGAGGGTCCGCAGGACCTCCATCAGGCGGTCTTCGCTCACCGGATCCAGTCCCGCCGTCGGCTCGTCCAGCAGGAGCAATCGCGGCTGCATCGCCAGCACACCGGCCAGCGCCGCGCGCTTGCGCATCCCATGGCTGAGCACATGGGGTGGCAGGTCGGAGAACTCCGAAAGCCCGCACAGGGAAAGTGCTCTTTCGGTACGCCGCCGGACCTGGTCCTTGGAAAGCCCCTGGTTGAGCGGACCGAAGGCGACGTCCTGGAAGAGCGTCCCGGCGAAGAGCTGGTCGTCCGGGTCCTGGAACAGCAATCCCACCTGGGACCGAAGTCTCGCCAGCCCTGCGCGGGAGCGATCCATCGGAAGCCCCTCCCACAGGATCACCCCGGAATCCGGCACGAGAAGTCCGTTGCACAACTGGAGGAACGTGGACTTTCCCGCGCCGTTGCCGCCCAGAAGCGCGATCGCGGAACCCTCCTTGACGGAAACCGTCAGATCGTGCAACGCTTCGCGCCTCATCGCGGGGAACCGCTCGGACAGCCGCTGTCCGTCCGGGTAGGCGTAGCCCACGGCTTGGAAGGAGAGGAGTTCAGAATGCAAGGATCGACCTTTCCCAGGCGATGAGCGCCGCCA
Organism: Fibrobacterota bacterium; assembly: GCA_016699655.1. Lineage (GTDB taxonomy): Bacteria > Fibrobacterota > Fibrobacteria > UBA5070 > UBA5070 > UBA5070. The sequence goes on along the minus strand of CP064986.1, from coordinate 3,455,973 downwards.
ATGCGACGGGAGATGCGAACGCCAGGAACAAGGCTGCCGGGCGAACGACGATGTCGTCGTCCCAGAACTTCACCTCGCCGTTCTCGGCACCTCGGGAGGCGAGTCCCGTCTCGAGCCTTCGGGAATGCTCCAACGCTTGCACGAAGAGGGCAGCCACTCCCGCGGAGAGGGAACGAAGCCGCGCCGCCGTGCCGTTGCCGCCGCCGCGGCAGGCGAGGGCCTTGGCGAGCCTGGTGAAGGTCTCGTCGAGGAGGAAGATCTCCCTGTGGACCAAGGCGAGAAGATCCGTCAGGATCGCAGGGGCACGAACCCACCGCAGGATGACGAGGATCCGTGGAAACGGCGTGGTGAAGGCCAGCAACAACGTCGCGGAAAGCGTTCCGATCGCACGCGTTCCCGCCAGGATCCCGCTTTGGAATCCCGCAGGATCCCACGCCAGTCCGAGGGGATCGGTCTCCACCGCGACGGAAAGCGGCAAGAGGGAGACCACCGCGAAGCCGGAAGCGGCGCACAGCACGCGCGCAAAGTCCCGGAGAGGGACCTCGGCGCACCCGGCCACCACAAGCGATGCCAGCAGCACTGTTATCCCCGCCGACGGTGAAGGAATCGTCAGGGAACAAAGTGCCAATCCTGCGCACAGCACGCAGGTTTCCAGGGTGCGCTCCCGCAAGCGGGAGAGGCAGGCGCTCTGTTCGATCCTATGCATTCTTGCCCTCCGGGCGCCGTCGACCGCGCCAAAATCCCAGCGCGTAGCACAGCACCCCGGCGCCGGAGGCAGCCTGCAACCCGAAGATCAGGCTCTCGATTTCGCCGCTGGGAGGTTCCCACAAAGGGGAGAACCACGGCTTGTAGCCTGGATCAATCTCGTTGATCGCCGCGCGCGCCAAGGCATCTGCGCCCGCGAACGCTTCACCGCTGGAGGGCCGCCCGATGGCGAGGGCGAAGACGGCCAAGGCAACGGCCGCGCCCAACAGCAGCGCATTCTTCGTTGTGGCGCCCATCATCGACCGCCTTCGAGGACCGTTAAGCGCTTGTCCCTCCCCAGATGGCTCCGCAGAAGGTTAACGACAAATACCGTCATCAATCCTTCGCCGATGGCCAGCGGCACCTGGGTAGGCACGAAGATCAGCAGGAACTTCGCCGTGGAGGCCGCCACCCCACCGTCGGCGGCGGGAAAGGCCCATCCCAGTTGGAAGGAAGCGACCGCGTAGGTGGCCAGATCCGAAAGAGCGGCCGCGGCAAACAGCGCCGCTCCCGACGGCATGTGCAGTTTGATCGAAAGGCGATAGGATCCGCAAGCAACCAAGCTGCCCACGATCGCCATCGAAAAGGCGTTCGCCCCGAGCGTCGTTAGGCCGCCGTGGGCGAGGAAAAACGCCTGGAAGAGAAGAACGATCGTCCCGAGGACCATCATGGGGAATGGCCCGAGCAGGACCGCGCCAAACCCGATACCGGTCGGGTGGGAACAGCTTCCCGTGACCGAGGGGATCTTCAGCGCCGACAGGACGAAGGCGAACCCGGCACAAGCGCCCAGAAACAACTTCTCCGATGGGTTTTCGCGAGTCCACCGCGAGACGCGATGGAGGCCGTAACCGAGAAACGGCGCCGCCGCCACGGACCAACCGATCGCATGCTCGACCGGCAGATATCCTTCCATGATGTGCATCTCAGCGGTTCCTTAGGCAACCGCCTCCCGGAACCGCGAACCCGTGGACAGGATTTGTCTTTCCGATGGACGCCGAAACAACTTCTTCGAAGTCGCGACATCGCAAACGAAATGAAATGTCTCCCGATTCACCCATCCGCCCATTCCAAGAGGCAAGGATCGAAAGCCGCCGCTTTTGCGTCGGCACCTTCGGGCAGGTCTCCTGGCTCGGGGCCCGATGTCCGCCTTCCCGGATCTCTCCAGTGGCTCGTTGGACGTCGGTTGCGACTTGCGTCGCGCCCCTCACAGTGGCTGGTCCGCTGCCGTCTTGCACGGCATTCCCGGAACTCGGTCCATCTCCAATCGGAGAGGGACCGGGATCCTGCTTTCGCAGACCCGAAGGCACCTGGAAACCTAAAGCAAGTTTCCCTGTTTTTCAAACCAAATGTTTTCTGTCTTCGAGAGCGAGCTGTTCGCATGGCCATGACGTGCATCGGGTGGAACCAAGTGTGTTGCAGGACATGGAAGACGCTCCTTGTTGATATTGCTCTCTCTTTATTATTTGTATATCGCTTCCTGGCCAACACCGTAACCACAACAACCAAAGAGGATGTCCCCATGAAATCCAACCCTTCCTTGCTCGGCCTTTTCGCCGTCGCCCTTCTCTGGTCCTGCGATGATTCGTCGGTGGAAAGTCCGGTGGAGGACCACGAGCACGAGTCCATCACCACCGTGCAGCTCAAGCTCGCCAATCGGGCGATTCCCTCCGACACCCTCACCTTGAAGTTCGTCGATGCCGATGGATCCGGTGGTGCCGCTCCCATCCTGCCCGCCTTGGGCCGACTCAAGATCGGCGCCGTCTACGATGCCACCGTCCGGTTCCTGGACCAGTCCAATCCCTCTGACATCCACGATCTCAACGAAGAGATCGGCGGTTCCGAATCCGACGACCACCGCATCTTCTGGACCACGGGATCGAAGCTCGCCGCTTCCATCGTCGATCTGGACTCCAAGGGCCTGTCACTCGGATTGAAGGCGACCCTGACCACGGTCTCAGTGGGCACCGACACCCTTCGCATCAACCTGCGCCACCTTCCAGGCATCAAGACGGCGACCTCGAAGATCACCGATGGGGAAACCGATGCGGATGTGGCCTTTCCCTTGGAAATCCTCGCTCCTTGATCGCCTGGATCGCACTGGCCTTCCTTGCCACGGAATCTCCGGATCCCTCTGATCCGGCCGCCACCGATTCCCTGGCCGGTCTCCATGCCGGGGTTTCGACAGATTCCGCGAGGCCCCCATCACCCGGCGAACCGCCTCGGATGTTGGATTCCACTCGCGCCCCATCCGGTACGGTGACGGTTCGCGGCCACAAACGAGCCGCCGCCAGCGTTGGCCAATCGGAGCGGGTGCTGTCAGGAACAGCCTTGCTGGCCAGCCGCGGTGGATCGTTGGCCGAAGCACTGGATCGCCTGCCCGGAGTCGGCAGCCTGAAGACGGGCACGGTCGCGAAGCCCATGGTCAACGGCCTCCATTCGCAGCGCCTGGTGGTCGTGGAAGACGGAATCCGCCTGGAAGGCCAGTCCTGGGGCGCCGAACACGCGGTGGAATCCGATCCCTCGCGTGCCCAGCGGGTCACCGTGGTCCAAGGCGGATCTTCGGTCCGCCATGGCCGAGGAGCCATCGGAGGCGTGATCGTGATCGAACCACCACAGACAGATCACCAGAAATTATCCGGAGAATGGACCGGATCGCTCCGCTCGAACGGTCCCAACGCAGGATCATCCCTCCATCTATCCAGTCCGATCCCATCGCTCTCCGACTGGGCATGGGCGGGAACGATCGCCTACAGAGCCAGCGGCGACCGCTCCGCTGCCGATGGTGTCCTCCCCAACACGGCCTTGCGGGAAGGATCCTGGTCCGCGCTTTTGGAACGGAAAGGATCCTACCTGACCGCGCAGGCCTCGCATGGCGTTTTTTGGCAGCACCAGGGAATCCTGGCCAGTTCCCATGTCGGAAACCTTTCCGACCTGCAGACGGCCCTGGCCAAGGGAAGCCCTCCCGACACCGCCAGTTGGAAGTGGGACGTGGGGCGTCCCGACCAGAAGGTCCGCCACGACGTGAGCCGCTTGCGGTTGGTGGCGGATGCGGGCGGTTGGAAGTGGAGCGCCTTGGCTGGATGGCAAACCGATCGCCGCCGGGAATGGGACCTGCACCGGCCCATCGATTCCAGGCTGGCCGCGCTGGATCTGCCAGAAATTGACTACGCGCTGGAGACGACGACCCTCGATCTGGAAGCCGACCCCAAGTGGACCGGGATGTGGGGCTGGAAGGCGGGAGTCCAGGGTATGCGCCAGGAAAACGAATACCTGGGCAGGGCCTTCGTGCCCAACTTCCGCTCGCAGGGTGCGGGAGCCTGGAGCGTGTGGACCTTCCAGCAGGATGCCTGGAGCACCGACGCGGGAGCTCGTGCCGATGTGCAGACCCTGGACATCTGGCGTCGCACGGGCGGACGCGTGCTCCATTGGAACGACCTCTGGATCGCTCCATCGCTCAGCCTGGGTTGGCGCTGGAGCCCAGGACAAGATTTGACGATTCGATCTTCCCTTGCGACCGGCTGGCGCTCGCCGGGAGCGGTGGAACTCTTCGCCGACGGTCTCCACCACGGTGTGGCCGCCATCGAGCGGGGAGATTCCACCTTGGGAGCGGAGCAGTCGGCGACCGCCCAGATTTCGGTGTCGAAGGCGTCGAATTCCGTCCAGATCCAGGGTTCGCTGTGGATCACCCGCATCGAGGACTTCATCTTCCTGCGCCCCGACCCGACTCCGCGGCTGACCGTACGCGGAGCCTTCCCGAGCTTTTCCTACGTCTCGGACGCGGCTTGGCTCTCCGGAGGAGATCTCTCGGCGACCATCACCCTGGCACCTGCGCTGGAAGTGCTCGTTTCGGGATCCGCCCTGCGGGCCAGGGATGGAGACGACCAACCCATCGCATTCGTTCCCTCGGGCCGGCTTCGGGCGGGTTTGGATTGGATTCCCTTGCGCCATTCGGAGCGTTCCTTCCGCGTAGGCCCTCGAGTGGAATGGATCCCGCCAACAGAATCCGTCCCTGGCGACTACGCCCCCGCTCCCGTCCAGGCATGGCTTTTGGGGATGGAAGCCTCCGGAACGTGGAACCTCTGGAACCTTTCGATGAGCGGAGCGAACCTCGCGAATGCCACCTGGCGAGACCCTTCCGATCGCTTGCGGTACTTCGCCGCGCAATCCGGAATCGACTTCCGGCTCGCCCTTTCGCGAAAGATCTGAATCGCACCTCGCGTACCGGCGCGAAGGCGGATCAAATCCCGAACGCGACCATGGCGACCAAAGTGGGAGCCAAAGCGTAGAGCAACAAGCTTCCCGGTGCGATGACCCCATCGGGAAAGCGATCTCTGAGAATGCTGGCGCCGGCCGGATTGGGAGCGTTGGCGATCACCGTCAAGCCACCTCCCACCACGGCCCCTGCCACCAGGTGGTAGCGGAAGGAATCGGTGGTGTCAGGAACCAATGATCCCAGATAGGTGAGGGCGGCGTTGTCCACCAGCGCCGTGAGGCCGCTGGCGCCCAAATACAAGGCTTTGTCGCCCAAACTGGTCAGGACGGGAGTCAGCCACCACCCCTGTGGAGATCCGATCACCACGAGCCCCGCCAGGAAAAAGCCCACCAAAAGTCCCTCCCGAAGCAGCAAGGGAGAGTGATGGTCCCGGTAGGCGTGCACAAATCCCAGGAAAAACAGGAAGGTCCCCATCAGCAAGACCACGTAGTGGGAGGCCAACACCACGGCGGCCACGAAGGCCAGATGCACAAGGATCAGGGAGATGGGTACGGATTTTGTCGAACTTCCGGTCGGAGCCGGCATGGATGACAATTCGCGTCTGAACAGGAAAGTGAACACCAGCGCGTTGATCAGGACGGCGGGAATGGCACGGGCACCGAAGGTGGCGAACATGAACGAGCTGTCCCACCCCCAGGTTCCAGCCACCATCAAGACCGGTGGAGCCGCGTAGCTGGTCAGGACGCCGCCGATGGAGACATTCACGAACAGCACGGCCAATGCCGCGTACTTCAGGCGCTTGGAGGTTCCTTCAGACAAGATCCGACCGTGCAGGAGAAGTGCGGCGACCGTCATGGCGGCGGGCTCGGTGATGAACGAACCCAACAGGGGGGCGACACCCAGACAAACGAAGGCGAACCCTGTCGCGCCGGGAAGAGGGATCAGACGGGCCAGGCCATTGACGAATGCCGTCGCGGCCTGCAAGACCGGCCGGGTTCCGGCGACCACCATCACCACGAAGACGAACAGCGGCTCGGTGAAATTCAGGCTCTCCAGATGAGCGATGGCGGCCTTGCTGCCCGACAAGGCGACATGGGCACCGAACAACAACATGGCCCAGAATCCGAAAACGACCTCGATCTCTCCCAGCAGGTGCAAGGTCCCCGCATGCCTGGGGAAACGATGGGCAAGTTTTTCGAAATGCGAGGCCAGGAAGACATGGAACAGGGCCAGGACGAAAAACACCAGCGCGACGATTTGCAGAGGAGTTGGGGTCATGCGATGGTTCTTTCGCTCAGGTGAATTCCACGTTCAGGCTCAAACCACAGTCGAAATCACCATGGAAGCCCCAAAAAAATCGCCCGCGAGAATGAAAACCTCAGACAGGAGGCTGATTTCCTTCCGGTGGTTCGTCCGAAAGATATTCATGTACCAATCCGTTGCCGACAAACCTTCGGCTTCACGGGACAAAGCAAAGGAAGGTGACCCGAAGTTTCTGGAGCCGGTCGTCCGAGGTTGCCCGCCTCCCCGACCCCGTGTAGGTTTCCTGTAGATGAGCATTCGACATTCGCAAATCGATCATTGAATTGGACTCCGATGGATTTCCAAATCCTTGTTTCCAACATCACCAATCCCACTCTCCTGTTCTTCGCCCTCGGGACCCTCGCCGTTCTCGTCAAGAGCGACCTCGAAATCCCCGAATCCATCACCAAATTCATCTCCCTGTACCTCCTGTTTTCGATCGGATTCAAGGGTGGACAGGAATTGGCGCATAGTGGGCTCAACCTGCGGATTTTCGCCTCGCTTCTGTTCGGAATCGCCATCGCCGCCACCATTCCCCTCTACGTCTTTTTCCTCCTGAAGCGCAAATTCCCCGTGAGCGATTCCGCCGCCATCGCGGCGGCCTACGGCTCGGTCAGCGCCGTGACCTTCATCGCGGCGGTTTCGTTCCTGGAGGCGCAGAAACTGGCGTTCGATGGACACATGGTCGCCGTCATGGCGCTCATGGAATCTCCGGCCATCATCGTGGGCGTGATCCTCCTGCGCAAATACGACAAGGAAGACAGCCGGCAGAGCGTCCCCCTTTCGGACACCATCAAGCACTCCTTCACCAACGGCAGCGTCATGATGATCCTGGGGAGCTTGTTGATCGGCTTCATCGCCGACACCAAGCAGGCGGAAGGCATCAAGCCTTTCACGACGGATATCTTCAAGGGGTTCCTTTCCATCTTCCTCCTGGAAATGGGCATGGTGACCGCCAGACGGTTCGCCGCCTTCCGCAAATACGGCTGGCTTGCCTCCTCGTTCGGCATCGTGATTCCCTTGTTCAACGGATGCGCCATCGCCGCCTTGAGCGGTCTGTTCATTCCGGAAGTCGGCAACCGATTCATTTTCGCCATCCTGGCCGCGAGCGCTTCCTACATCGCCGTCCCCGCCGCCATGCGCTTGGCCGCCCCCAAGGCGGATCCTGGACTCTACATCCCCATGGCCCTGGGGATCACGTTCCCCATGAACATCACGTTGGGAATGCCCCTGTACCTTCTGGTGGTCCAGGCCACATGAACCGATCATGCCTCAAAATGTCCGACTCGGAAAAAAAACCATGAACAGTGAAGAACCGTCCGAGCCGATGAACTTGCGGGAAAAAACCAGGATCGTGATCGAAAGCGGGCGTTTCGAACGCTTCATCACCATCCTGATCCTCGTGAATGCGATCGCACTGGGGATCGAAACTTCTCCCGCCGTCTCGTCAAAATTTGGTTCATCTCTCCTCGTGCTCGACAAAGTTGTGCTTGCCGTGTTCGTGGCGGAGCTTTTCGCACGCTTGTTCGTCTACCGTGGGCGATTCTTCAGGGACCCTTGGCGGGTTTTCGACTTTGTCATCGTGGGTATCGCCGCACTTCCCGCAAGCGGGCCTTTCACCGTCCTCCGAGCGTTGCGCGTGCTGCGCGTGCTGCGATTGGTCTCACTGGTGCCTTCCATGCGTCGGGTCATCGGTGCGCTTCTGAAGGCCATCCCGGGCATGTCGTCGATCATGGGCCTGATGGGAATCGTGCTCTATGTATCGGCCGTGATGGCCACCAAGCTGTTCGGCACCATCGCCCCCGAATTCTTCGGGACCCTTGGAAGATCCATGTTCACGCTGTTCCAGATCATGACCGTGGAAGGTTGGCCCGACATCGCACGGACAGTGATCGCCCAATCCCCCTTCGCGTGGATTTTCTTCGTCAGCTACCTTCTGATCGCGACCTTCATGGTGCTGAACCTGTTCATCGCCGTGGTCGTCAATGCCATGCAGATGCAGGTGGACGAGGACCACAAAGAGGAAGAAGAAATGCACTCCCAATTGATCCTGGAGGAAATCCGCGCGCTGCGTCGCGAAGTCCAGGCGATGCGCGACTCACCGATTCCGTAGTTTCAGCCTCGCGGCGACCTGGACCAGCGCCACCATCACGGGTACTTCCACCAGAGGCCCAATGGTGGCCGCGAAAGCCGCCCCCGAAGTCAGGCCGAACGATCCGATCGCCACCGCGATGGCCAGCTCGAAATTGTTGGAAGCCGAAGTGAAAGCCTGGGTCACGGTCCGTCCGTAGTCCATTCCCAATCGCCTGGAGAAAAACCAGGCCGTGCTGAACATGACGGCGAAGTAGATGGCCAGCGGAATGGCGACGCGCACCACCTGGAACGGCTCGGCCAGGATGCGATGCCCTTGCAGGGAGAACAGCACCACGATGGTGAACAAAAGGGCCACCAAGGTGACGGGAGCGAACTTGGCGTTGAACTTCGCCACCACGGCCTCGCCTGCCTTCCTGGCGATCCCCCACCGGATCGCGATTCCGAGCGCGAACGGAAGCCCCAGATAGAGCGCCACGGAAGAGGCCACCTGACCCATGCTGACGGAAATCGTCTGGGCGGGCATTCCCACCGCCGGGGAAACCACGCTGAGGAAGAACCATGCGTAGGCGCCGTACGTGAACACCTGGAAGAGGCTGTTGAAGGCAACGAGTCCGGCGGCATCCTCGGCGGACCCGCCGGCCAGTTGGTTCCAGACCACCACCATGGCGATGCACCGGGCCAATCCCACCAGCACGAGCCCCGCGAACAGTTCAGGACTGTCCGACAAGAACAGCCAAGCCAAGGCGAACATCAACACCGGCCCGACCACCCAGTTGAGTAGAACCGACATCCCCAATGCCTTGGGGTCGGCGAACACCTTGGGAAGCTCGGAGGGCTTCACCCGGGCGAACGGCGGGATCATCATGGCGATCAAACCCACGGCGATGGGCACGGAGGTGGATCCAATGGACAAGTCCGCCAGGGCTTGGACAAGTCCTGGCACGAACCGCCCCACCAGCAACCCCAGCCCCATCGCCAAGGCGATCCAAAGGGTGAGCCATCGATCCAGAAACGACAGACGCGCCGCAGCCATCAGCAGCAGCCCGATTCCGCTGCCCCGCAGCAGGAACTGGTCTGGTGCCAATGCGGATTCTCGCTGGCCAGGCGAAGGTCGTCGCCACCACCGGGCCCCTTGCCCAAATCCGAATCCTCTTGGCAGTCGCAGTTCCCGTCGCATCCCGCGCAGGGCTTGTGGCCTGAGATGTCCGCCGAGACGATGTAGTCGGAAAGCTTCTCGCCGGACGGCAACAGCGCCAGGATTTGCTGATAGAGGGGATCCTGGATGTTCTCCATCGCCGCCACGTACTGCGGCTTCAAGGCCAGCGCCACGTCCTTCAGTCCCGCGTCCGTCGCCTGCTGCCAGATTTCGTCCACCAGCACGGCCCCCGCCACGCATCCCACCAGGGCTTCGGAGAGCTCCTTCGCCTGGGGCGGGAGTTCCTTCTTCAAGGCGAGGTCCGAGATGGCCACCCGCCCACCGGGCTTGAGCACGCGGGCGATCTCCCGCCACACCTGGGGTTTGTCGGGCGAAAGGTTGAGGACACAGTTGGAAACCACCACATCCACCGTGGCATCCGCCACCGGCAGATGCTCGATCTCTCCCAGACGGAATTCGACATTGGAAAGTCCGGTGCGTTCCGTGAAGGCAACCGCGTTGCGGCGCGCCTTGGAGAGCATCTGGGAAGTCATGTCCACCCCGATGGCCATTCCCGTGGGACCCACCGCCTGGGCGGCCAGGAACACGTCGAACCCCGCACCGGATCCCAGATCCAGCACGGTCTCGCCCGCATCCAGTTCGGCGATCGCCTGGGGATTGCCGCAGGAAAGCCCCAGGTTGGTTCCCTCCGGCAGGGTTTCCAGGATCGCCGGATCGTAGCCGAGCTTGACGGCCAGTTCGCGGGCCACTTCGGGAGAGGATCCGCAGCACGATGCCCCGCCGCAACATCCGCCTTCGGCCTGCGCGATGGCGCCGTATCCTTCGCGCACCTTGGATCGGATCTGCTCTTCGATGGAAACGCTCATGGTAGGCACCTTTCGGAACGAAATCTTCGGTTCAGGAAATCGCGCCGGGGAGGGTCTCCACCCAGGCCTTGATCTGGTCGCGCACGCGCCGGTACGGCTCCAATTGCTGGTCTTCCGAAGCGCCCTTGGCGGCCAGCTCCCGGGCGAGCTTCGGGGGATCATCGAACCCGTGGTGGACCCGGCGGACCTTGCCGGGAAATACAGGACAATTTTCGTCCGCGTGGGCGCAGACGCTCACCACCACGTCCAGGCCCGTGTCCAGGTACTTGGAGATGTTGTCGGAGGTCTGCGAGGTCACGTCGATGCCGGCTTCCGCCATCACCTTGACCATGTTCGGATTCAGCCCGTGGGTCTCGATGCCTGCGCTGTACACGTCGTACAGGTCGCCCTTGAGGTGGCGGGCCCAGGCTTCGGCCATCTGGGAGCGGCAGGAGTTTCCGGTGCACAGGAAGAGGAGTTTGGTTTTCATGGGCAGCAACCGTCCTTCGCGCATTGGATCTTGGTTTTGACGTTTTTTGGCAAGTTGGCCATTGCCCAGGACAGGGCCTGGGCGGCGGCGGGAGAGGGGTTCGTGTCGCTCAGACGGAAATGCATCCACCGACCGTCCTTGCGGGTTTCCACCAGGCCAGCCCGCTTCAGGATGGCCATGTGGCTGGAGACGGTGGAAGGCGAAAGCCCCAGCCCGTCGGTGAGATCGCACAGGCACAGCTCCCCGTGCGAAAGAAGCCCAAGGGCATGCAGACGCTTGGGCTCACCCAAGGCGGCCGCCACCTCCGCCAACTCTTCCAGAGTGGGAACATTTCCATATTTCGCCATATATCGAAATATACAACGCCCGCACCCTGCGGCAAGTCCCGTGTTGTTTCAGGGGGATTTCGGTCCGGTTGTCACTGCGCGTAGGCTCCCAGGTCGATGGCTCCGGTTCGCGCCTTGGGATGGAAGCACTGGGCGACCCCGCCGATGGTGCGGATGTAGTCGTAGTCCACCGAATACATCCACCATCCCCGCGCCGCGGCGAGGTTGGGCGGCGCTTTGGTGATGCAACGGGGATCGAACCCGATGTCCGTGGCCGGGGCCTCGGTGGCCGTGCCTTTCCCGATCGCCCCGGTCGCCTGCGGTGCGAGATGGAAGTCCGGATGATCGCCGTCCGGCGAGACGAAAAACGGCGTCGGGCCGTTCTTGTCCACGCCCAGATTCCAAGGAGTGACAGGAACCGTCCCCGCCCCCGGAAAGGAGGTCTGGGTTCCGTTCCATCCGGAAGCAGCCGCCAAGTTGTTCACCATGACCACTCCGGTCCTGGTTTCCGCGCTGGAGAAGAGGATTTCGCCCGGGCTCTTGGGTTGCGTGTATTGCGGATCGCTCCCCGCCAGCGAATCCAGGCCATCGTGGTAGCAGGTGTTGTTGACGATGTGCGTATTGGTGCTGGTGGTGAGCCGGATGCACGATCCGCCGTTGCGGAATCCGATGTTGTTGACGAACGTGGTTCCGGTGCCGATGTCGTCCACGATGAACCCGCTGCCGTCTGAGTGGTGTTGCATGTCGACATTCTCGAAAGCCACATTCGACTCCACCACGTTGTCCTTCCAAGTTCCCTGGGCCCCGTAGATGTTCACGCCGCTCGACCACGAGGCCGTGGGGCTGTGGCCATTGTGGGCCACGATGCACTGCTGGATGCGCACGCCCGCGGCGCTGTTGAAGGCGATGCCGTTGCGCGAATTTCCATCGGCGATGCAATTTCGGAACTCCACGTTCCCATTGGAATTCGTGGTGCCCGCACCGGTCCACTTGTTTCCGAACCCGGAGGCCGCGTTGCGGGAAACGAGCCCGTCCACGCGCACGAAACTCCCGCTCACTCCAACACCATTTCCCTCGATGATGGGCAGCTCGCAGGGGTAGGCGGCCACGGTGATCCAGCCACTGTCCTTAGATCCCGAAACCGCGATGGTGAAGTACGGACTGGTGTAGCTTCCCCCTCGTAGGTACACGCTTTCTCCGGGCTTGGGCTTCTTCACCGCCGTCGCCAGGGCGCAAGGCGATTGCAGGCTGCAGCTGGATCCCGTTCCCGTGGGCGAAGCGTAGTACGCGGGCCCTGACGGGACAGTGGTCGGGCAGGTCGCCGGTGAGCCCCAAGTTGTGTCAAGAACTGTCAGTATCCCGGTGGTATCCAAGGTTCCGATCGGCAGCCGGGCGCGCAATCCCCCGCGGATCTTGAACAGCAAAGTGTCCGTGGCGGCCGCCATCCTGGCCAAGCGCGACGTGAACCGATCCGCCATTCCCAGAGCGGACAACTTTCGTCCGTCCGCACGGGCCTCTCCCAGATCAAGGACCAGACGCCCCTGGACCAACCGAAGATTGGAGCTGACCCTTTTCTCCGGGGCTTTTTCCGGCAGCCTGGAGACTCCACCCAAAGCCCATTTGCCCTCCGCATCGGTGGTGGCGGGCGCCAGGGCCTTACTGGACAGCGAGACTTCCACACCGGACAATCCCCCGCCGCCAGCCAGTCGTACGGTACCGGAAACCGCCGAGTAGGCAACGCCGCCCACGAGGCCTGCGATCTGCAACGCCAGGACGAGCGGATGTGGTTGGTGACGGGTTCGTTTCATGCCACATTGGTTCATGGCCAGAATCTAGGCCAAGGAATCACCCGCCCAGAGTCGTTCAACGGAAGGTCCCTTTGGTTCTTCAACAAAAGGAACGAGCCAACATCCACGCTCCCGCACCGATCATCCCCACAACCGACACCCGATGGAGCCACGGACCGGCTTGTTGGGTGACTCGAAACAACCTAACGATCTGAGAGGTCCCGTATCCCGCCGCGATCGTGAGGGCGAACACGGGCAAGGCCGTGGCCAGACCATAGGGAACCGTCACCAAAAATGAAGGATTGGTCATGCTCGCCAGGGGAATCACCGATCCGAAAAAGATCCCTGCCGAAACTGGACAGAAAGCCAACGCCAACACGAACCCCAGAGCGAAGGCCCCGGGAATGGCGCCCAAGGGGCCCAATCGGGCTTTCCAGGCTCCCGCATCGATCCCCGATCCAGGCAACTTGAGACGTGGGGAGATCGCCAGAAAAAGCCCGCCCATCAAAAACACGATGCCCAGCACGGCCTGTTCGTGCGTCTGGATCCTGCGAACGAGCGGTCCCAATGCCAGCAGACCAGCGGAGGCGATCCAAGCCACCAGAGCGTAGGCCGTAGCGCGCCCCAGGGCGAATGCGGATCCCACCAGGACACCCCGCCGCACGCTTCCCGCCTGGCGGACCAGGACGGAAATCGCCGCCGCATGGCTTGCCATCGGACAGGGAGAGATCGAGGTGAGAACCCCCAGGCCGACAGCCGCGACAACGGGAAGTTCCGCCCAACTCACCGGGCTTCCTTCAAGAAGGCGACAGTTTCCGTCTTCACATAGGCGGCGAAGGCCGCCGAATCGCGCAGGTTCTTCCAGGTCTCCTTCAGCTCCTTGAACCGCGTCAACTTCCCTCCACGCATTTCCATCAGGACCAGCGCCTTGTTGGTGAGACCGAACTTGTCCGCCAGGGCCGCCCCCTCCGGAACATCCATGTTCAGGGTTCCCCAGATCAAACGTCCTGTTTTCATGGAATCGGCCAGATCCCGTTGGATGGCGATCGACGACCAGCGCTCGAGCTTGAGGCAGGAGGGACAGCGGTAGTCCGCATGGAAATAGGTGGCCTTGACCACCACCGCCGGTGCGGGGCCTTGTTGGGGTGCGGCGATGGCGGCGACGGCCAGAGAGAACACGACGGCGACTATGCGGAAAGCCATGACGCGATCTCCTTGGAAGAGGGGATTTTGCCGGCCACCAGCACCTTGCCGTCCTTGACCAGGGCGGGCGTGGACATCACGCCGTACTCCATGATCTTGGCGATATCCTCCACCTTGCGGACTTCCGCCTGTACGCCAGATTCCGTCACTGCCTTCAGGACGGCTTCGTGGAGGAGCTTGCACTTGGTGCAGCCGGTTCCGAGAACTTCGAGCAACATGTCGATTTCCTTTGTTTGGGGTTCAGTTGTGGATCTACGCAAGAAGGAGGTTGAAGACCCAACCGACCAGCAGGATTCCCAAAGCGACGATTCCGAAGAAGGTGGCGAGCAATCGAGGCTTGAGCACCTTTCGCAGGAGGATCGCCTCCGGTGCGGAAAGCGCGGTGACGGCCATCATGAACGCCAATGCCGTGCCCAGCGCCGCCCCTTTTTCCAGCAGAGCGGAAACCACGGGGATGATCCCGGCGGCATTGGCGTACATGGGGATACCGATCAGCACGGCCAACGGCACCGTCCACCAGGCATCCTTGCCCATGAAGGACGCGAGCATGCCTTCCGGCACATAGCCGTGGATGAACGCCCCGACGCCCACTCCCGCCACCACCCAGGGCCAGACCTTGCCCACGATGTCCTTCACCGCTTGGATGCCCATTCCAAGTCGTTCCACCCAGGACGTGTCGGATTCCGGCACAACGGCTCCGGAACGCATCTTCATGACCCAGTCCTCCACGTGGTTTTCCATGCGGAGCTTCCCGATGGTCCAACCGCCCACCATGGCCACGGTCAGGCCGGTGACCAGATAGAGTGCGGCCACCTTCCATCCGAACAACCCGAACAAGAGCGCCAAGGCGACCTCATTGACCATCGGGGCGGAAATCAAGAAGGAGAACGTGACGCCGAGCGGAACGCCCGCCGTGAGGAATCCGATGAACAGGGGCACGGCCGAGCACGAACAGAACGGCGTGGCGATTCCCAGAAGGGATGCGAGGACATTCCCAACGCCTTCGGGGAATTTCGACAAGATTCGTCGTGTCTTTTCTGGCGAGAAGTAGCTGCGCAGGATCCCGACGCCGAACACGATCAGGACCAGGAGCAAAAGCACCTTGGGAACCTCGAACAGGAGAAATTCCACCGACGCGCCGAAGTGCGTCCCGTGATCGATTCCCAACAACCCTGTCGCCAGAGCGGAGAGCCGCGACAAGGACAGGTAGATCGCCGTCCAGGCCGCCAGGAAGGCGGCCAACGCGAGGTTGGCGCGCTTGGTGTTCATGCGGCCTCCAGCCTCTGGCGGGCCAACTCGCAGGCTTTGCGGATGTTTTCTTCCGATGCGGGCGACTTGCCCTTCGCGAACCCGGCCTCGCCGAGATCGATGTGGACATATTCCGTCACACCGGCTTCCGCCAGCGCCTTGGCCACGCACCGCGTGGCGCACCCGTCGACGGCCAGGATCCTTCCTGCGGAAAACGCCCCGTTTCGCAAAGACTGGATACCGGCCCCCACGCCCACGGCGCAGGACATCTTGCCTTTGCCCTCCCTCGCCAGGATGCGCGTGGCGCGGTCGGCCAGCTCGCCGACATCGGCGGCGCCGGAGCAGGAGTAGAGGATGGTGGCGGGCTCACTGGAGCAGTTGGAGCAGGACATGGGATTCTCCTTGGTTTGATTATTTGCGTATTTGTGTGATTATGCAATCTTGTGGTAAAAAAGAGCAGCCCTTCCATCTAAGCGGAAAGTCCATCCAAGCAATCCAAAAACGAGGGCAGACAAGTGGCTTTCAGGCTGTAGAACACCATGTTCCCACGACGCTCATCCATCACCAGCCCCGCTTGGCGCAGTTGCACCAGGTGGCGCGAGGTGGTGGACATGTCCAACCCCACTTCCGCGGCCATGTCGCACACGCATTTCTCGCCTTGGGCCAACGACACGACCATGCGCAGTCGTGCCGGATTGGAAAGGGCCGCAAGCACCCGGGCGCGATCCACGTACCACTGCTTATCGTGGTCCGTGTCGATGGTCTTGCAAGTCTTAGTGGAGCAGCTCATGAATCCAATGTATGCGTTATTGCATGATTATGCAAATACTTTTTTTGGATCCTCTGTAACCTTTGGCCCATTGGGGTTCTCCATCTCCTCAGGATAACTCAGTTCCACTTCCTCCTCAAACCTTGGGAACCCACATGTCGTTTTTCTCGAAGCTCCTTTCCCTGCTTACCCCGGACACCACCGCCCTGGTCCCGCCCATCGAGGCCAAGCGCCTGCTGGCTCTGCCAGCCTCTGAAAAACCTCTGCTCATCGATGTCCGCACTCCAGGCGAATGGAAACAAGGACGCATTTCCGGCGCCAAACACATCGATGTTTCAGCCAGCGAATTCGATCGCAAGGTCCAGGCTTTGCCAAAGGAGGCCAGCTACCTCCTCTACTGCCGCTCCGGAGGCCGCTCCAGCTCGGCGCTTTCGCGCATGAAGTCGATGGGATTCGCCGACGTCAAGCACATCTCCGGGGGCATCGGGTCCTGGCAAGCCGCAGGCTATGCCGTGACCAAATAGCAGTGCCCCTCTTCCGGCCCTGCGTTCGAGATGGAAACGCTGAAAACTTTTGCAGCACCGACTCGCCTGGCAGGGCAAGGATGGCTCGTCTCAAACCCCGGCGATTGGTACCATTAGGGTAACCAACCAAGGGACCGATGCCCGACCTCTTCACCTATCTGGAATACAGGGATTTCCTGAAGGACGCCTACGAGGAGCGGCGCAAGCTGCAGCCCTACTTTTCGTACCGGTTCATCGGGAACAAGGTCGGGATGGATTCCAGCTATCTCACCCGATTGCTCCAGAAGAAACTCCATCTGGGCGACGATCTCGTCGACCGCATGGCCCATGCGTTCGGACTCCACGACGAATCCCTGGAATACTTCCGGAATCTCGTCTCGTTCAACAAGTCGAAAAACGACGCCCAGGCTCGGGTTTTCCACGACCAACTCATGCGGCTTCGCGGCGTGGGATACCGTATCGTACGGGAAGACCAGGAAGACTACTTCACCAATTGGATCCACGCCGCCCTGCGATCGTTGCTCGACTACCATCCCTTCGACGGGGATTTCGAGGCGCTCGGAGCCGCACTCTTCCCTCCCGTTTCCGGGGAGGAGGCCAAGCAATCGGTCTATCTGCTGGAACGGCTCGGCATGGCCAGGCGGACAGAATCTGGTTACGAAATCCTCGACCACCACCTGCATTCCGGCGACAACTGGCGAAACGATGCCATCAAGACCTTCCAGAAATCCACCATGGACCTGGCCGCCCGCTCGCTGGACGAGATCCCACCTTCCTTGCGCGACATTTCGACGATGACCATGAACATCGACACGGAAACCCTGGGTGATCTGAAGGTCATGGTCCGGGAATTCCAGGAGAACGTGGCCAAGCTGGTGGAAAGCGCACCCACCTCCGATCGCGTCTACCAATTGAACATCCAACTGTTTCCACTCTCCCGCATCGTCGAGGATCCTTCGTGACCGCCCTTGCGTCCCATCCGCTCCGGATCTTTCTCGTCCTCTCGGCGGGCCTGCTGGCCTCCTGCGGAAACGACATCGTGGCAGGCAAGACCACCACGACCACCAACGGCGGTGGTGGCGTCGTGGCCCTGGCCCCGGACGGCAGTCCTTCGCCGGGCTGCATCGTGCTGGCCGCCCGCAGCTGGGACGCTGTCGGCGGGAAACCGGCATCCGTTGACACGTTGCACGGCGATTCCGCTGGATTCGTCGCCTTTCCACAGGAAGACTACGCGTTTTTCGAGATCCGAAGCCGGACGCGCGATCTGGGAACCTGGGTCAAGCGACCGACCCTTCATGACGGAATCCGTCAAACCATTCTCCTGGACACCTTGCGAAGCTTCCGCGGACGATGGGCCGACAGATCGAGCATCGCCCGAGGCCGCCTCTTCCTGGATTCCTCGTTCCAATCCACGCAGCTCGGCGTGGACGATTCGTTCGCGTTCGAAAAGGTCCCCACGGGCACCTACCTCCTCTCGGTCGATGCCGACGCCCAGCCGTTGCGCCCGATGGGAAGCGTTCTGCTCGGTTCGCGCGAGGTGCGGTTCACCGGGTCGGGAAATGTCATCGTGGCCGGGGACACGACGGGTTCGCCTCTTTGGATCGACGATTTCGAATCGGAATCGCTCACCCCGTCGATTCGCCGGAGCTTTCCGCAGGCTTCGCGCTGGTACATGTGGTGGACGCAGATGACCATGTCGAATCCGACCGGGACGGATGCCACTTCCCTCTCCCGGGCGTTCGGTCCGGACTCTGTGCGCGGCGGAAAAACCTTCCATGCTCGTTTCGCCTCGGCCTCTCCGGATGCGTGGGTAGCCGTGGGCATCACGGACCTGGAACTGAACCTGACCTCACGCACCCAGCTTTGCTTCGGGTATCGCGCCGATTCGCTGATCAAGATCCAGTTTCAGCGGGATTCCCTCGACGGATTCAGACCCACGCTATCCGCTTCCGTGCCGTCCTCCCGCCAATGGCGGGACGTGTGCGTTCCCATCGCCGATTTCACTCCCGATGCGCAAACGACCGATTCCCTGAAGACCTGGGCGGCGTTCGGGCGCAGAGTCCTGGTGATCGAATTCCAGACTCCCGCCGGTGGCACCTACCTGGAATTGGACGACGTGCGGTTGCGCTGAGGCGTATCCGGACGGCTGAACCCGGCCTGCCAACGACCGCGGGCCGGAAAAAAGACGCAGTTTTCTCCAAATGCCAGATCGTCGATCACCGTTCATCCGCCTGGTGTTCCTCCCGCTGTCCGTGGCGGGGTTCCTGATCCTGCTCCATCGGGGTTGCGCCGAGTGGCGCGAGGAGAAACTCCTGGCGAGGGGGATCCTGCTGGATCGCGCGGATTCGTCCTTCCGGATCCCGACGGACAGTTTCTTTCAACGACAGATCCCGTCTGGAAAGCCGCTCGCCCGCGACCCCGTCGAATTCGCCTCCAAGAGGTCGGGATGGCCCATCCGCGCGAGGGGAACCGACTCCGGCTGGAAATGGGCATGCCTGCAGACGCCCGATTCCGGCATCGTCGAATTCTTCGCCTTCGATTCCGGTTGCGCCACGCAACACGGCCAGTTCTGGTCCGACGCGATGGCGGTCCACTGGCAAGCCTGGGACCTGGTGAGGAAGGAAGGCGGCCCGGCACGCCACACCACCTCCACCCGATCGATCTGGTCCTATCCCGGCGACGACCGCATGTGCCTGCCCACGCGCGCCGACCACCCTCCCGACTCCGTGCAGGCGCTTTGCGGGCGGCCCTCCTTCGTCCGCGACTGAGGTCGCAACCTATGCGCCAGGTTTTGGAAAACGGAGGCGATCACGCCCCGGGCTGATTCTCGTCCGCCACACCCTTTCGGGAAAGGACGTAAGCCTGGAGCAACGCGGCAGCCTTGGATTTGCTCGCCTTGCACATCGCATTGGCCAGATCGAAGGGAACCGGACCAATTCCTGTCTGAACGGAAATCCGCTCGAGCATGGCCAACCAGATCATCCCCGCCATTTCCGCGTCGTAGAGTGCCCGGTGGAAAGTGCCGTTGGCGTCGATGCCCAGATGCTGGACCAAGGTCTCGAGCTTGTGGTTTATCGCATCCGGGTTCATCCGCCTTGAGAGCAGCATCGTGCAGGAGAAAGTCCCGACATACGATCTGGAGATCCTGGAAAATTCTGAATCCAGGAATTTCCGGTCGAAGGACGCATTGTGGGCGACCAGATTGTGCTCGCCGATGAATTCGTGGAATTCGCCCATGACCTCGTGGCAGGGTGGTGCATTTCTCAACATGGCATTGGTGATGCCCGTGTACTCGGAAATAAAAGCGCTGATCGCGAAGCCTGGATTCATGAGCTTCTGGAACCGGTCGACGATTTTCCCCTCGACGATCTTCACGGCCCCGATCTCGATGGCGCGACCACCATGTTCCGGCGACAGGCCGGTGGTTTCAAAGTCCAGCACCACGACGGTGTCGGCATAGGAGTTCGAGAGCGTGTTTGTCATGATCCGTTACTTGAAATGGAAAGGCCTCAATCAGCCTGCAGTTGCCCGTTTCTTCCGAAGCTAAGATAGGAGGGCCCAAACCACCTCAAACAAAAACGGCCCGCATCGCTGCGAGCCGTTTCGTAGAGAGGCTTGGGACCAGACATGACCCCAAATAGCACCGAATCCTTCATAAATACACCGATGTAGGTAGTTTTTGTTGCATGAACCACTGGAAGGCATGCCAAGCAGCACTCAACACGCACCCATGCTCCTCCCAGGAACTCACCCATCTCGGAGTTGCTCGCAGCACGCTCTCCCGATGGGTTTACACAGGACGAATCCTGCGTCTGGCACCTGGACTCTACGGGCTCCCCGAATCGGCCTACGACGAGCACCACAGTCTGGTCCTTGCACAAGGGCAGATGCCCAATGGCGTCATCTGCCTTCTCTCCGCCTTGCAGTTCCACGGGATCACCAGCCAGCTGCCTCGTGAGGTATGGATGGCCATGGAAGGTGGCACCCATCGGCCTCGGGTGACAGGCGTCAAGGTGCGCGTCAGTCGATTCACCGGAGATGCCTACTCCTCGGGAATCGAAACCCACAAGGTGGAAGGCGGCCTGCTTCGTATGTACAGTGTGACAAAAACTGTGATCGACTGTTTCCGGATGCGAAACAAGATCGGGGTGGACATCGCAATCGAGGCGCTACGGGATGCCTTGCGTTGGCGAAAAACCACGATCGGAGAGCTGGAAAGCATGGCGGCACGACTGCGGGCACGAACGATCCTTCGCCCCTACCTGGAAATGGCGGCTGCGTCGTGACCCCATCCTTCGCCTGGGCACAGCGAAAAGCTGACCTCGAAGCGAAGGTCCGTGAACTTCGGAGTGAGTTGCATCTCGCCGAAGGAGAGCTGAAGCTCCACATCGAGAACGAGCCGAAGCCTTTACCAGCCGTAGAATCATCACTTTCCCAGGATGACAAAATTCGACTGTTCCGAGATCGATTCGTAGGTCGTCACGACGTGTTCGCCCGCCGGTGGGAAAATCCACGCACGGGCAAGTCGGGATACTCGCCCGCCTGTGGCAACGAATGGGTTCGCGGCATCTGCGAAAAACCAAAGGTCCGCTGTGCGCAATGCCTGCACCGCGACTTTCTCCCACTGGACGATTCCGTTCTGGATCTCCGGCTGGGAATGCTTAGCGAAATACTCCCTGGCCGACACCATGTGGTGGGCGATGGCCAGTTCGCCGCACGAACACGACTCCATCGCTCTTGGGTCGGTCGCTCTTTCTTCTTGCTCCTGCAAAGCCAGGAGTTTATATTGACTTCCGGATCGGGAATACTCGATCGGTGGCCGCTTCTGGGAATACTCGGGGGCGGTCATTTTTGTTCATGGCAGTTCAACCCAGCTTCGCGATGCCAATCCGTTGCGCAAGTGCGGTTCGATCACATCGAATGCTCGATGGGGACTCTCAGGGTTTAGAACACGCCGCGCCACAGGGTACCCAATCAGATCCGCAAGCTGAATTCCTGCCACATTGTCGCTTCCCGGCACGAACTCCAGTGTTTCTCCCAGGTAGGCGGCTGGGCCGAATGCATGAATGTGTCGCCATGTGGACGCCAAGTCTCGATCTTCACGCTTCCCACGCGCCTCGGCCACCCATGTCGCCACGCCGCCGCCGTGGCCTTCGATCCAGGCATGCACCGCCTCCACCCCCTGAGCCAAGGCTAAGTCGTAGGGATTGTCCGCTTCCAGGCCATGCATCTTAACCAGGGCATCCTTGCGAACCGCCACACAGAATGCTCGGTAGGGCAGTTCTGCCATCAATCGGCCCAACTGGTTGTCGAAAGTCTCACGCCACGAACGATGTGAGAGGAGCGCAAATGGGCCCTTGGCCTTCCGGATCTCCTAGCTGTGCAGGTTGACCCCTTCGTGATCAAACCAATCCAGCTTGAACCGCGCCAAGGCTGGTATGATTCGCGTCGCGTATTCCTCCCGGTCGACCAAGACTAGGCTCAGCAGGAAAAGTGGAAACTCGGGATTGATTTTGACCAGAGAATGGTCGCCGCATTCGTCGCAGAACACGAGCCAGCGGGACATCTTGCGAACCTCACCGCTCATCGCATCGGATAGTTTCTCAGGAGAGATGGGAAAATCCTTCCGCTGGAGGATCACGCTTTTTGTGGATCACAAATCAGGAACCATGATCCACAAAGCGAGTAATGTTGCATCAGTGATCCTCAACTACCGCAAGGCGATCGCACTCGGACCGAAGGATGTGGAAGGGGAGAAGGCCTAAAAACAAAAACGGCCCGCATCGCTGCGAGCGAGTTCCCTTCGTTCACCCGCCGATGGCGGCAAGAGACAGAAGAGGCCCACCTAGCGGCGGGCCTCTTCGTGAGTTGGGGTACAAGGATTCGAACCTCGATAGTCGGAACCAGAAACCGAAGTCCTGCCATTGGACGATACCCCAGTCGAGGGGAGTAAAATTATGCGGCTGACCCCGCTTTGTCAAGACCCATCGAACGCTCCGTGAGTCCATCCCTTGACGGAAGCGAGAACCCGGTTAAATTTGTTGACCCTATCCGGGCAATTAGCTCAGCTGGTTAGAGCGCGCCGTTCACATCGGCGAGGTCACAGGTTCAAGTCCTGTATTGCCCACTCCCAACGGAGGCTCCTCCTCCAAACGGGGCCATAGCTCAGTTGGTAGAGCGTTTCGTTCGCAATGAAAAGGTCTGGGGTTCGATTCCCCATGGCTCCATGAATAGAGGATCTAAAGAGGTCCGAAACAGCAGAAAAACCGCGAAATCTTACTAATTTCGCGGTTTTTTTGTGTCCATTGGTTCGGGTTAGACCCGTACAGACCGCGTCGTTTTCGTGTACCCGTTCGTGTATCGTCCCCCGAGACCGCTGGTCGGTACACGAAATCGGCTGAAAGCGGCGCCACAGCGGGCTTGCAGGTCGATCAAGGCGTCAGTTATGCACACAGACGCTCAGCCCTGTTTCAACGCCTCCTGCGGCTGTCCCGTGGCTTCCAAGAGAACGCGACGGAAGGTCCGGTCTCCGCGGCCGAGATGGATCGGAAGTACGAGGAATGGGAAAGTGATCGGAAGACCGCCGTCCGGTTGATACCAAGACCGAAAGATCTTGTGGGCATACCATCGCCGACACGGCGCAGCCCTGGCGTAGCATCGAAAAGGGACCCTCCGGTAGGTAGAGCGCCTTCAGGCCTGGCAGGTATGCGCCTGGCTTCCTGCCCAGGCAGGCTCGTCAGGCGCAAAAAGAAAGTTGGCGAAGACCGTCGCAGCATGTGGAGGTAACGGCGCGCGGAGCTGTCGGAGCCGGTGTAACCTTGGTTTTCGACCAGCTTCTGCCATACCCAGCGGGCGGATGCCGTTCGGGGCGATCTCCAACAATGCAGCGATCACATCGAGCAGCTCGGAAAGCTGCCCACTTTGAGTGGGAGCTCGAAGAGGTTCGGCCAAAACCTCGGTGGACACATGCGAATCACTTTGGGTGTCCAAAACCGGCTCGGCAAAGGGATTCGGGGTGTCCACCGATGAAATTTCCCCGGCGGACACCGGTGGATCACTTTGAGCCGTAAGCCATTGCCGACGGAACTTCGCAATGGTCTTGGTGTGGATTTGGGTTGCTTCTCGGATCCGCCGTACCGACCATCCGGCCGGCAGCATCGCAATCGCTCTTTCTTGGTCATGCGTAGGTGATTTCTTGTCCAAGGAAGGCTGCAAACTGCACCCCGGCGCATATCGCTCCGGCGCTCAGTCCGGCTCGACTCCTGGCCTTTCCAGAAGTGCTCTAGTCAGGAAAAAGCAGAGAACAGGCTGACGAGGAACTGGGTGAGAAGTTGCATGGATACCTTGGTGGTGAAGTCGGGCTGGAGCTTATGATACCCCGCCCGACAACCCTTTGGAGCCGCTTCAGTTTTCCAAACAACGAACAGAGTACCAGTTCCATCTCTGGCCACTCGCCTCCTCGAAGTAGTTAGACGTTCCATACAGGCTCCGGATCTTCGGAAGGTATCCCCATCGTGTGCTCGTTGCAAAACCGGTTCTTGCTCCGACATACTTGAAGGATGGATTGCCTTCGCCAGCAGGCAAGACACGAAAGCCGTAAACGTCGGAGCCGTTTTGTCCGCTTGGCCAACCAACTGAAGCCTTCAAGAAAGTCAGCGGTGGCCAACGCTGTTCCTGGTAGACCGTGTTGGAAAGGGTCGCCCACTCCGCATCGGATGGAATGTGCCACCCACCAGGACAGATCCCTTGATCACCTTGGGGAAGGATCGTGTCGTAACCGACTGTACCCATGGCACTCATCCATGTGTAGAGCCGACCATACTTCGCAGCACTGTCCAAGGAATTCTGGTAGGCGTAGCTTCCATAAGTGACGTAGTTCAAGTTCTGCGCCATCCAATGCTGACTTCCAATCCAAACTGTCTTGTAGACCTGCTGGTCTCGTGGATCCACCAACTGCCCGTAAGAAACAGATGCCCACGGAACACCATAATCCGAAGCTGGAGGAGGAACGAACTTCTTCCAGATCAACCGCAACGAATACACGAGGACGCTGCTCATGTTCGTCACCTTGATCGTGACGAGCGTTCCGGTATCGGATAGCGCGAACCAATTGTTGCAAGAGATGTCGTCGCAGGTGACCCATGCCCATTCCGAAGTAGGAACCGCGTTGATCGCAACCTGTGCGAACGCATGCGAGATGGAGTCGGAGACATAGTTCACGACACCAGGCTTCAACTCAATGCTGTACCCACCTTCACCGAAACGCAACACCCGCAAGGTCGTGTCGTGCGAAATCGCAGGAGGGTCTTCTGCATCCTCATCGAAACCCTCGCAGGAGAGCAGACACAACATCAAGAGCATGCAAGCGACTTCAAAGAGCCGGTTGGTAAACCGTCTCTTCTTGAGCACCATCGCGGACCTAGCACAATCTGGTTGATCAAGCCTCATCGCACACGAACACAGGTGACATTTTGTGGATCCTGATAGAGCAGAAGACTTGTAGACGTCACCGCGAACTTAACGTGAACGATTCCGTCCGGGCTCTTCGTTCGCCAAGTTCTTCCGGTGTCCTTCGATGTGAAGGATTCTTTATTGTTCAGGACGATGGAGTCCGTCCCATTCGGCATCCATGTTCCCGTAAACTTGTACAAGAGTTGCAGCGAGCCGCTCTGATACAACGTGTCGAATTGGATCATGCTTCCATCCGCACCATAGGTGACCAGCATATGTGATTCCGTTGGACTGCCGCCACCACCAGAAGACGGGCGAATGCCAAACCAGGTCCCGACAATGCTTTCGTTGGATGTCCCACCAGTCTGCTCCGGAGATACCACACCGGCATCGCCGGACGAAGACTTGTCACAGCTCCAAAGGGCCAAAACCGAAAGACAAACAGCGAGTAGGTAACGTGTTTTCATTGAAGTGAATCCGAATTTTGTATGGTTCCGCGCACTGGGAGCTTAAATCTAGAGCAATTCAAAAAAGCCCCGCACCCGGCGAGGCATTCAAATCAATTAGAACTCAATTTTTCCTTACGAAATATTCATAGACATCACTTCCACTTTCATCGTCTTCGAGGGTAAGGATCAGCTGATTTCCTGTTATCTGATATGGCCGGTAGAATGTCCCCGGAGGATCAGATGTCCAGGTCTTTCCGCTATCAAAACTCGTGGTGAACCCATTTGAGACAATCTTGAGGGTATCACGTAATGCCGTCCAGGTTCCGCTATCACGATAGAAGTACGATTTCTCCTCTAGCGGAGGAATCTGCGTTTTCAAGTAACTACCATCGGCCCGAAAGGTGTAGACCGTATTGGAAGACTTGATCTGGCCGCTTCTTTGGGTCTTTATCCATTGCCCCACAATACCAGATGGCTCCGCTGTGGCAGTGCCAGGTTGTCCACCGGACACGGTAGAGCTTTCCGAATCACAACCGACAAACAAACCAATCAAACAAAAAGCAGCTACAGCAAACATTTTTCGCATTTTATCTCCTTTTTTGAACAGCGAATCCAATAGTCCCTAATGCCCCGTTCAACGGTGATTGCAAAGCGCCGCAACACCGTTAACAGGAGGCATTAGGATTTTACGCAAAAATTTCGGACATTGATTAGCCTGCGGAATTATTCAGCTCACCAAGCTTACAGCTGAATTCATTGATTTTTTCAAGCCAACGCTTCTGATCAGCAGATAGAACACCAAATGTGCACAATACATTACCGATTCCATCTGCAACGACTATCCGGCTCAATGAATCGCCTTGCATAAAAAAATATATCGTGTTATACCCGGAAAACGAAACGCACCCCAAATACTGCGCATCCATTCCCCCAGCGAAATCAAGAAATGCCGGATTTTTCATTTCTGCCAATTTTTTGCCGCTTTTTTTTGATAGTAGCTGCTTCAGGTCCTCAACAACCTCTACAGCATCAACACCTCCTAACTCAACAACCCCGTTAGAGCCGTGTGACAGGAAAAAATTGAACCAATTATCAGTGCCTGACCAACAACCCTTGATTTCAAATTGATCGGCCTGGATTTCAAAATCAGGCCATATAGATTGAGAATTCACCATGGTGTTACGACCCTCCCGTATTCATAGAACGTTGTTGCCTGTTTAAATCTGCTCCAATTTTGATACAAGTATTGCAACTCGAATGACGTAACCTTGCCTACGTACGCTGTTCCATTCAAAACGCCAGGAAGGTCTTTCACATTTGTAAGATCAAATCGAATTACACCATTACTTGCCAGCTGCTCTTCCATCGCCCACTTTGAGGCCTCATTCCAATTTCCTCCAAAATTTTCGTACACGCCCAATTGCCTTCTTTTCAGGAAATCACTCAGCAATTGCCCTCCTGACGCATTTCTCAAATCAACCAATGACTTATTCGCTGAGGGGCCATATACCAGATCATTTTCCCCGAATTTCAAGGCTAGGCGAGCAGCATTTGTCCCCTGAGCGGCAGCGGCAGGCGCGGTGAGTGGACCAGTTCTCATAAATCGAAAACTTAGTGTGGCTGGCACATTTGCTCCACGAGACAATAATGCCCCCCCAATGAGCCCTACAATTTGCCCACTTTTATATGACTGAGGGTATTCTCCTATCGTCTCATCACCTTCAACCGGGAATGCATCTCGTATTTTTGGCGGAATTCCAAGACCGATCATATCCATTGCTCCGACCGCTGTAACTCCAGCTCTGGTCCAGTAGGATGATGATGATCGACTTGTTCCGTGAACAGTTACCGGCGCACTCCCCGGGCTTGACCCACCTGTTTCAATGCAAACCCCTCGAGGGTTATCCGTTGGCGTAGCTTCCAGCCCCCACGGATCCACGCCTGAGAGTGGGTCAGCCCCGACGTAGGAGTAGGGGTTGTTGAATTGTCCCATTGGGTCATGGGTGAGGAAGCCACCCATTTCAGGATCATAGAGGCGATAACCGAAGACTCCCGCTTGAAGGTCTGAATCCCATTCACGACCACCGAAACGGAACTCCGTTTCTCGGCTCCCTTGGTAGTCTTCCAAGTTACCGAAGGGATCATGCGCATAGGTCGCCACCACTTTGCCAGAATCATCCAGCAAGAACTCTGGCGTACCAACTGGATCGTTCACTTGGTACGTC
Organism: Fibrobacterota bacterium; assembly: GCA_016699655.1. Taxonomy (GTDB): domain Bacteria; phylum Fibrobacterota; class Fibrobacteria; order UBA5070; family UBA5070; genus UBA5070. The sequence goes on along the minus strand of CP064986.1, from coordinate 3,428,147 downwards.
AAACGCCAAGCTCCCGTGCTATCCCTCTTCGCTTCCGCCGTTGCGTTCAAGCCGAGCACTACACGGTAACGCCAAGCGCTATCGCCCGCGGTGCTGTCGGCGACCACATCTGGCCCATCCCAAACACTGCGACGTTCTTGTGTCCAAACCGTATCGGAGCCGTTTGAAGTTCCACGGTACTTCCCGACACGCAAGCCGTGGTCGCCATAGGCAAAACCAAATTGATCAGTGGTCTTCGTTGGCGTTCCGCTCGCCGCCTGCATTCTTGTGAATCGCTCCAACTCTTCCGCGCCATTCCAGCGGTACTGCCGCAACTCACGCGTTGTGGTGTCGCTCAGCGCAGACACCCACTTGCGGTAACCCAACCGTCCAGCCCAATCGTATCCCCAATCCGATTTCCCGTCTTGAGCACCTACGCTTGTGGCGACTCGACCCGTCGATCCTACTTGCGTCCAGTCCGTGCGTCCATAGTCGTGGGCAAATCTTGTCATGCTCCCGTTGTCGTCCCACGCGTACGTCAGGTTGGAGGTTCCTGCTTGGTTTCCTGTTCCGTAACGAACTGTGTTCAAACGATCCAACGCGTCGTATCCGAAATCCACACGCTGGCCATCCATCCGCGAGCGCTCCACCAAGCGAGCTGCGTTGTCGTAGTGATCGCGACGATTGCCAAAGATCTGACCAGCTTTGCCAACCACCTGTTCGCTCGTCAGCATCCCACGCGAGGAATCGTAGGCAAACTTCTGCCCCACCCCGTTACCCAATCGGATGCTATCCAAGGCACCGGTTTTGCGATACAAGAAGGTGTCTACCACACTGCGGGCAACACCCATGGGGTCAACAAATCGAACCTTGCCCAATCGATCCAACGCATCCCAGACATACTCGATCCGTGCACCACGCGGGAGGCGCTGCAACTTGGGCCGGCCATCCGCAAGATATTCCCAGCCCAAAGTATCGCTGGGATTTTGGCTGGATTTGATGCCTTCGAAAATCCCAGCTTGCAGCGCCTTCTGCGTTAGAGCTCCCCGGACATCGTACTGGAGAGCGGAGACCGCACCGGTTCCACGACGAACCCCCAGAAGCATTCCCTTGTCCGTCACGCTTCCATTGGCGTCATAAATCAACGTTTGGCTCAGACGCGGATCATTGTCCACGGTTGCGGATACCAAGCGTCCCAAGCCATCGTACACCAAACTGGAACTGTCTCCGCCATCCCCAAACCGCCCGGTTCCACTCCCCGTCCTTGAACTGCGAAGAAGACTTCCGGACCAATCGTACGCAGAGCGTGTCTTGAATTGATCGGAGTTCACGCTGTATTGGAGTTGGTTGGTCAGCGTGTATTCGTAGTGAGTCGTATCGCCACCTGGCGCCTGACTCCAGACAAGATTTCCAAGGTTATCGTACTTGCTCTTCGTCTCCAAGCTGCGTGTGGCATCGAGCTGGCGAATCGTCCGAAGAGGACGCCCCATCACATCGAACCACGTGGTAGTTTTCCGGCCCATAGGATCGATCGCGACAGCCGTGCGTTCGAAGTCGTCGAATTCGGTTTCCCAAATATCCAACAGCCCGTTACCGCGCTCCACCACCGTTCTGATCACGCGCCCTTGAGCGTCATATTGGGATCGAACGATGCGACCCTCCGCATCTTGGGACCAACTTGGCCCGTGCACTTGGAACCCTTGGTAGGCAATCACGCTATCGCGACCACCCACACCGACGCTTCCAGAAATGATCGGCCAACCCAAACCATTCACGCCTTGGATGTCTTTCGCTCCGCTCTCTCTGTCTTGCTCTGTCCAAACAATTCCTTTGGCGTCCTGGACATCACTGTAACGAGTCGCCACCCATTTGCCACCTGGGCTGCGACTCTGCACCACACGCCCTAAGTCGTCGTAGCGAATTTCCGACGTGTCTCCACGGGGACCAATGCTCCGGATGGGTCGTCCACGGGAGTCGTATTGCATCGACTGGACAAAATCCGCCGTCCCTGCCGCTGTCACGGAGCTTGGATCTTTTCCTGGAAGACCGAAGGTATCGGCCTTTGGCTCCGTGAAGAATCCTTTCCACGCGTGCGTGCGAACAGGAACACCAATGGTAGGATCCAGATCAACCCGACTGTAGCGATACCTCAGCTGCGAACCGACACTATCGACATAGGCTCGAGTGCCCGTTGGAACAAAGGGCCACTTGGAGTCACCGTATTCATAACGCACTCCAGGCAAAGGACCGTTTCGCCAAGCGTCAACACGAACGGGACGCAACAAGCTGTCATAGATGGTCTGGCTTCCCACCAAGCCACAACCTTTGGTTGTGTCTTGATTTTTTCGAGCTACAACAGAAAGTGCAGGTAGGTAGGCGTACTTCCCATATGGATTGAAGTCTGGATTTCGCTTGGGGAAGGTCACCAACACGGAATCATCTTGCGCAAACCAGCGCGTACTATCCGTTGTGATGCGAGTAACCAGAGAAGCAGAAAACTCTCGGAGTGCATCAATTTTCAACTTTGCATCCATGTAGCTCAACTGAGCAGGCGAGTGAGTACAGGACATTTGCTGACTCGCTGAGTCCCGAGCTCTTAGACAAGCCAAATCCGTCTCAAAGGACAGCAACGAATCGCGCCAACTCCGCAAGGAGTCGCGGCGCAAGGCGATCCGGATGGAATCCATGATTTTGTACGGATTACGATCCGGGTAGGTGGTGTCCAGAACCATTTCCGAACCATCAATACTTCGGGTTCCAAACAACTCGATCAGATCGAGCGTATCAAAGCGACTCCTCCACGGTTTCCCAATCGTTTGGGAAATTTTGCCACGCAGAGCTTGCCAATCAACCGCACTGGTGTCTTCACGCCACTGCTCGATCCCATCGCCCAAGACCAATAGAGTCCGACGTTCGAGATTAGCCATTTCGCTGGCAGGGTTCGTACGGCGCGAGATCAGGTTGCCCCTGGAGTCGTACGCATTCACGGTCAGTTTAGGAGCGAATACGGTATCTAAACCTGGACGTTCCATGGAAAGAACCAAGCGATCGCCGTTATAAACAAAATCCGTACGCTTTCCATTGCCTTCACGGCCAGTCTCCACAGTCCTCAGGCGCATCTTCGCCGCCGTGCGGCTGGTGTATGCAAGCCGACTTGTATCCGGAACATTCCCCGGAGCCCAATCTGGCGACTCTCGGACGTTCACGCTGCCCTGGCTAAACTGAAACTGATAGCGGTTTTTGGAAGACGTTCCCGAAAGCTGTCCATTGTTTGCCGACACGGGAGCTGTCACTGTTGTCGTAACATCTGTGGTCAGTACTCCCGATTCACCACCAGGCGTGCCGTTCCCCCACCCACTGTACTCAAAAAGATGTTCTGTTGTTGGAGAGGCGGACGATGTCGAGGAAGCATACTGTGTTCTGCGTTTTAGGAAACCATCGAAGGACGACCGCTGGTTGCGATCGAAATACTCGTACGTCGCATAGGATCCATCCGGGTAACTCAATCCCGAAAGGTTTCCCTTCTTCCAGTACAGATTTGTGACCAAGGAGTGGGAACTGTCTGGAAACACAGTAACCTTCGACGGAAAACGAGCATGAAAGCGCTCGAAATAGTCGCTGTTCTGAGAGCTTTCCCGACTTCTCCAGCCAGAAATAACGGAGAAACGATCACAGCTCCATTTTTCCTCTTTCCAATCAGTCAACACTTTCGATGAAGCTTGTCCTGCTCCATCCACTGTCTCGATCAACTCCTGTCCTGATGTTTGAGTCACTCGCACCCAACGTGGATCCTTGGAGTGTCGTACGGAGGCGATCTTCAAGGATGCATCGTATTGGATAGAAATCGAATCTCCGCCAAAATGATGGACAGAATTCGGCAATGCCCAATACGACTCGAAAACATCATCCCAGCCAGTAGGATGCCGCTGAACACCCTTGGTGTTTCCCATCCCGAACTTTGTGTACGTTCCATCGGCTTCTTTCACCAGATAGAAGTCATTCGGATCATCAGGCACGGCTTTGGTTTTGTGAGTATTCGGCAGTTGCTCGGTTGGCATCTGGAACGGAGACCGATCACAGAAGTATACTCGTGTCCGATTTGACTTTGACGCGCCGATATAACTGTACCAACGATCACCATTGACCGTGGCTGGGCTGAGCGCCTGCAGGAAGTAACGATCACTTCCTCCGCCAGCTCGAAGCAGGTTCATGTCCGGCATCGGATGGACCGAAATCGGACGCTTTTCCGTCCAAATTGTTTTAGTCTGCTGGCCAGACCTCTGATTTGTCGAAACCGTCTTCGACTCTTCTGTTTCATATCCACCAAACGGGAAAGCTGGAGCTCCCTGCTCAACCTCCTTCTTATCGCCGATCATACCCACATATCCATTGACAGAAATCGCCCAAGGAGTCGATCTGACTAATCGGAAATCTAGGCGATCATTTGCCAGATCCTGAAGAGCGATCAGCATGGTAGTGATATCCACAACAGCTGAAACGATTTTCAGTGCAACTCCAACAGGAGCAACCGGTGAAAAAAGAAGGGTGGTACCCGCATAGTCCAACGCAAGGCTTAGTGGAACCAAGTACTGATTGTACTCGTAACCTGCATCCCATGCGTTCGACTCCTGAGACCACCTTACGGTTGAGTACAAGTGAAGTGCGACACCTGCAACAGACAATTGCTTCGCGAGAGCTTTGTCCCGCAAGAACACGTTGATCAACTGCGCTGTACTGACTCCGAGCGACGTCATCTTGACAAAGTCATCCGGCGACGAGGCCGGATGAAATCCGGTTTCATTCATTGAGTAGACTTGGATGGCAATCGAAGCCGCCGCAAAGCCAGCACTCGCCCAGGTACCCGCGTTATCGAGTGGAGCTGGCCCTTTTCCAGCAGGAACCGTGGGCTTGATCCTGTTGCTGATATCCCAGACCATTGAGGAAACGCCATTTGCCAGCGACATACCCAACGCAGCACTTGCCTGCGAACCGGTTCCGCGTTCTGCCTTGTACTCCTGGTAATTTGTTTCTTCTCCGATACCGCTCACAAACGGCACATGTTGCGCTTCGTGGTCGACCTGCTTGTAGATATCGTCGCGATAGGTCCGAAACTTGAATCCTCCCTCCGCCACGAAGTCCATCGGTGTTGCGTAGAGCGGATCACGCCAATGGCTGTTGAAGGATCTCTCCAAGTGAATCCCTAACGGGGATGCCGATGTCACATCCGCTAGAGGGATGGACAACAACAAGTTTCCGTTGAGATTGCTGACCCGCTCGCCTGGGCCGGTGGAGGTGAAGGAATGCCCCTCCGCCAAGCCCTGCTCATTACCGGATTGGATGTTGGCCCACACGCTTACAGCGGCAAGCAAAGAAATTGTCAGGATCCTTTTCACGGCATCCACCTCAGGTTATCAACATAGAACCGCTTGCCTGCGGGCGCATTGGCATTGATCGCAAGCATGAACTTGACTGTCGTACCGACTCCATACAACGAACCGTTGAACGGAAGCGTTATTGTAGTCCACGTAGAAGGATTGGCAGAAGTGATGCTGGCCGTGTACTGGTCCCAGTTGGTTCGATACGGCGTTGCATCCACGAAGAACCACATCTGCTCCCAGTTGCTCATGGCAAATTCCGACTTCACATCCACCTGGATGGATTTCGCTTGCTGGAGCTTGGTTGTGATCGGCAGAGAGAAGGCTGCCGCAGTTCCGCCACCGCTAGGTGTCACTGCGATCGCCGTACGCGCTCCATCTTTGACGATCACGCAGTTGTTGCAACTGGAGAATGCCGAAAGCGAGTCCAACGATATCGAGTAAGAGCGAGAAGTGTCCACAGGAGGCTTCGTTGTGTCCACCACTGTTCCTTCCAGCCAAATGGCTCCGATGGCAAACTGGAATCGACCGGTATTATTCCCGTGACCGTTGGCCAAGAATTGCAGATCGAACGCTCTGCCCAACACGTACTTGGATGCATCGTAACGGAAGCGCATGGTCCTCCACTTTCCGATGGCCGAGTCGAATGCGTTCGGATTCACAGGAGTCAGATTGAGTGTCGTCCATGTGAATCCATCGAACGTGCTCGCATCCAAAGTACCAGCCCAAGCGCTTCCAACCATTTGCGCCGGATCCACATACACCTGAACATCGACCACGGACCCCTTGGCCCAAGCCGTATCGAAGATGAACTGATGCTTGATGTTCCAGTTAGGGCTCGATTGATCAACCGATACAGCGGGCTTACCTCCCACAGTGACCGACTGCATCACTAGCGATGGATCCCGACCTGTCGGCGGAAGAGCCGAAATGTCACCACCAGCAATGAAGGTGTTGGTTGTGGTTGGCGTGGTCGGAGGAGTGGTCGTATCGGAGCATGGCCCCGTTACAACGACTGACGAACTCGGAGCAGAGGTGTCGCTTGGAATGCGGACATTTTCCCGTGTCCAGAAGCGCACAGTGTCCGGTGACTCTCCTGGATCAAAGCCCCATAGGCGAGCCCATCCTGTACCCTGCCGGTGTTCCACGACAAGCCCCGTTAGATAGGAGAACGAAGAAGAAGAATCCGGCAAGTAGTGATGGAGAGACCGTCCACCAATGAACAGATTGTTGGAGAAGGATTGCTGCCAGAAACCCTGCCAAGCCTTACCAGCAGGCAAGACTGCTGGATCACTCCAATCCAGGCCTATCTCGAACTCTGCACTTCTCCCTGTTGGGCTCGTGAAAGGTGTGATCGACCGGAATGACGCTTGAGGCGCAAACCAGCCATTGTCCACATTTTCATCCGTCCCACGGCCTCCGTGATTGTTCGAGAATTTGCTCCAGGAAGGTGAGCCCGCATGATAGGCCAACCTGATGCGCACACTATCCGCACGTAGAGGCCACCTTGTGGGATTGACCATCCTCAAATCCAACTGGTCTCGTCCTCCTGGTATGATGCCTTCAGGATCATTAACCTTGAACCCCTTGCCGATCAAGGACACTCCAACCCGCCGAGTTGTGACCATTGGACCTTGTGAATATTTCACCCACCGCATCCCGGTAAGGAACAGATCGGCGCGTCTTGAAGAATCCGTAATTTCGGTGCTCGATCGATCCACCATGAACTTGAGAAGGGTCTTCGTGAGATTCGAATGCTCCGGAAGAGACGGTTGGATCAACTCCTTCAACGGGATAGACACTTTCTGCCACCGTCTTGCCAGTCTTCCAGATCCCAGATAGGTCTGGAGTAGATTGAAATCTTCCTCGTCCGCATGGTTATCCTCACCTGTTCCCGGCTTTTCCTGATTGGTGAGCCATACTCGAACCGGCAAATCCCAGTTCTGGCGATTGGACCAATCCCTGGAGCTCGCCACCCAGAATTCCAAGTGGGTGAACCGGTTCGTATCCAGTGCTCCGCGAAGCGCCTCGAACCGCACGCCTTGATATTTTGGATTCCCGAACGGGATCTTGATGATGGAGTCCGAACCAACTGGCAAGAGCCGAACGGGGCAGAACGCATCGAACTTGGGAAGATCGACCGACTTCTGCCATGTGGGAAGTGCTAGCTGGCTTGAATCGACATCACCCCAACGGGCACCAGGTATCCACGTACCCATTCGTCCATTCAGGATCACCTGAGAATCCAAGACCTTTCCTGCGGCAAAGGCGGTGAACACGAGCGAGTCAAGAGCACTTCGTGTTGGATCCGTTAGATCAAACACTCGTACCCGCAAGGTTTGCTTGCCTGTATCCGCCACAAGGAACGAATCGATCGCACCGATCCGAAGAACATGGCCCGTCGCATCCAACCAGTGGAAAACCAGGGGATGTCCCTTGGGATCGAAGGAACCTGCAGCACTTGCCACGTGCATCTTCCCGATCGTTGGTGTACCTGCACCGAGGGCGATGTGCGCCACGATTGCATCCTGCACTGCAACAGCATCTGATGGATCTCGCAAAGTTTCGCGATCCAAATATTTCACTGCACCTGGGTTTTCCCAGGGCTCGATTCCCCAGATGCGTCCCCAAGTGGTATCCGTCACACGGTGCTCGACCACAACACGCCAAGCGTTTTGGTAGATGTCGACAAAGGCAGGCCAACTCCAATTCAACGACTGAACTCCGTTGTGGTTGGGAACTGGATTTCCCGTAACCTGGACACCCCCTCGACGCCCGCCGGTGCTGTACATCCCGAGCCAGAAGGCTGTTCGCCCTTGCGCAGCAAGATTCAGCCCCGCATCAGGACCCGATGTGTTTCCAACCCAGCGGTACGTCCAGGTCGCATTGGCAAGTGAATGGTCTGGAGCGTACACCCCTTGCGAGACCACCAACTTCTTGAGTTGCGTGGTATCGATCGAGGCATCCACAGGAATCCAGTTCGTGTTAGCGAACAAGCCTGTATCCGGACCCCAGACGGTATCCGCACGGGTTTGCCCTTCCATCGACCGGTAGTAGACGCGCAGACGCAAACTGTCCATCTGGATGGATTTTTGGCCGATGTTGAACATCCGCACAGCCATCCCATATCCATTGAAGTCGTCAGAAGACTTGTACGGATTTGCAGTCAGGAAAATACCTGACTTGCGGGTCGTGACCAGTTGTCCAGGTTGTGGCTTGTAACGAACCAACCGAATGTCGTCAAAGAGCGTCCTGGGCATTGGCCCATTGTTCGGATCAAAATCAGCCATCACCTTGAGAGCAAGCCAGTCCGCCTTTTGAACCGAAGTCGATTTCAGTTCAGACAAGGGGATGCTCACGGTCTGCCACCGACTTGCGTCAGTGCGATCAGGCAAGTAAGCGCCCAGATACGCGAACTTCTCTTCGCTTCCAACAGGAGGAGCTTTTTCGTCGGACAACCAGATGCGCACCGGTCGCCGAAGATCCGCATCCATGGCAACCTTGAACTCCAGATTCGTGAATTTCGAAAGATCCACAGGTGATGGACACGCGGCTCCCAACATGTCTGTGCAGGTCGCCCGCATGCTCATCCCACCCAGCGAATCGAATACCACGGACAGAAGCTTCGATCCGCGAGAAGGCAAGATCCGCTTGCGAGAACCATCTACAGCTCTAACGGAATCGGCATCCCTCACAAAGGTTTGAGGACCGGATCCCGAGTACCATTCTTGGTTCCAAGCGGAAGCCCATTGGTCGTCGAAGATGTAAAGCTCTTCTTCCCGGACCGGACGTTGACCCACGTTTCCTGAAGAGTCTTCCACAAAGATGTCGATCGATTGAGAGGCCGCACGAGTTGGATTGGCAAGATCGGAAACAACCAACGTCACTCTATGCTGTCCAAGCCGTGTGCTCTGGAACGTGTCTCTAAGGCCCAGCTTCACTACACCGGTGTACGAATGACTCCACTCGAATCTCAGCGCCTTTCCATCGGGATCATAGGTGGAATCCGCACGGAAGATGACCTTCTCGCCAGCTCGGATCCAAAGCGTCCCCGAAGGAGTCACTTTGATGATCGGAAGATTCACGTTACGGTTCTGCTGTTCGGATCCAAACAGGAGGCTTCCTCGCAAATCATAAGCAGGGAACTTCCCGTTGAAGTTGATGGTATCAACCGATTGGCTCCAATCGTCCTGAGCACCACTGGCCACGCCCGGCCCGCGTAGCACAAGCGTCCCGAGAGGCGAGAGGATGGTTCCACCTGGAAGCGTGCAGCTACCGCACAGCAGAGTCACAGACCAGACCTTTGCTCCCTTGGTGGTATCTCGCACCACAGACTGGATCATCATCGATTTCCATGCTGGCAGCATTCCCACCAAGCTCGCTCGTGGCGTGGAATCGGATTGGATCCAGTACTTGAGCTGGATTCCTTTCACAGGACGAGTTCCAATGTTTCGTAAGCCCATCCAGACCTTCAGGCTGTCACCCACAACACTGGAAATGCTGCTGACACGGACACCTGGCTGGGTGTTATCCGGCCACCAGTCTGGCGTGTAGCCATCCACTTGGATTGGCTTGAATTCACGCGGAGTAAACCGGATCCATCCTTGTGGACCTCGGATCGTGTCCGCAGCTCGTGACATGGGAAGCAATACCCAGCGCAACGATGCAAGACTGCCAAAATTTGCCGACCGCAACCCAAGTTCCACTGCACCACCAGAAGCTACGGCAACTTTCCCGGATGGCAAGCGTTGATCGCCTTGGCCTAATGAGTCGGTATACGGGTCGTCCGCGTTGTTCTGTCGATAGCCAAATCCGCCCAATGCAGACACGCCTTCCCCACGAAGGCTGGCTGTTTCCACCCAGACCTTGGATGAAGGATTCCATTGAAGTCTTCGCACTTGAGCGCCTTGTCCATCATCGCGCCCGGTTAGACCGGTCCATTCCAACGCAACGTCAGCGCCCTTGAACAAGCGACCAGCCGCTGTGATGATATCACCTGTGGTGCTATCGGCATCATGATCCACCAACAAGCGATAGACATTGGCATCCGTTTCACCCCTAACCATGGGGTTCCTGCGCTCCAAAAGCCAGTAGTTCCATGTCTCCGCTGTGGTGGATCCCGGCAGGACCGCCGCATCGCGTCGTTGGTACACCTCTCCCCAATCCGCGCCTTGATTGGAGTTATCTCCTGCACTGTCCACGATCACTTGGTCTGCCAACGGCATCTGAATCCAAAGCGTGGCGGTGGAACTCAGGCCAGAAGAATCCAGCACGGTGATCTCAAGCCGATGCATCTGCTGCGTCGGAACAAAACGGAAGAACCTTTGCGTTTTATGTCCAGCCACCGCAGTTCGATATTTGGCAGAGAGCGAGAGGCTCCCGCCGGTCTTCAGATACGGATTGGAATCTGTTACGGAAAGGACAGATCCATCGAGCTTCAGCGACAGGCTAAGATCCAGTTTGGAGATACCCGCAAGCACCAACGAAACAGTATCACCCTTTCGAACATCAAGGCTCGCTGTCCAACCCGATGCTCGTGCAAGCAGCCTTGCTTTGCTGGAATCAACCAAATACGGAACCTCATGTTTGTCGGAGGTATCTCGTTGTGTGATGAGAAGAGGTTGTTTTGGAATCATCGCAGGATTCAGTGAATCAGAGACCAGCATGCTATCCAGCATCGTTCTAGTTGTTGCCCAGGCTTCCACAAAGGGGGCCTGATTGTTACGCAAGGCTTGAACCTGGGAGCGAGTATGGTTTCCAGCCAAGTCAACAGCATCCAGAAGCCAAATGCACGAATCTTTCGGTCGTACAGCCATAAGGACCCGAGATGGGCTGATCGCTGCTACAAGGGTATCCAACGTCTGTGACCCGTTCAGAGATGATCCACGATACAGGGCCAACGCCAATGGGCCAGGGTTATCATGAGCTTGACCGGAAAGGGTATCGAATATGCTGAAATTCGAGCGTGCCAATTTCCGCACAACCTGTGATCCGACGCTCGTATCTCCCTTGCCATTTATGATGGTCCAGCGATCCAGCACAGGATGGGAGGAATCCGCAAGCACCGAGACTTCTTGAGAATCACGATTCCCGAATGCGTCCTGAACAAACAGCCGGAGTCTATACGTGTTCCCGTGGATCAGATCAGCCAAGGGTGCGAACCTTCCAGAGATGGGAACCAAGCCTGCTGAAGCTGATTGTTGGTCTCTCGAGAGGAGAAGCTTGCCTGCTCCATCCCGCACCTGCCACCGGACAAGAAGTTGTCCGTAGTCATGTTTGAGTCTGACCGTGCCGCGTACAATCAGAGAGTCCGCATCAGAATTGGGCGACCAGCGACGGACCAACACACCCGCCAGCACAGAATCCAAAGCGAGAACTGGCTTCGCGGTGTCCGCCAAGATCCAGGATACAGAAACCAAGTTGTTAGAAACCAAACTTTCCACGGTGGTATCACCCGTGGGCAGATTGATCTGCCGGAAGGGATCCAAGGAAATATTCAGTGTGTGAGCACCAGGTTTCATGGAGTATCCAACCGGAATGGACCATTGTGCATCCAACTTCATCCCGGTTTGGATCCACCGCAATTTGCGGAGGCTATCAATGCCCGCAACACCATCGCGAACACGGACAATCGCGGAGTCCAACTTGAGTGCACCTATGTAGGATGGCTTGGCTTTTACGGTCAGTTTCTGACCGATCTTCACCGTGTCAGGAACCTGTACTCCCGTAGCGGAGATCATCAAATCGTTTCCGAAGAAGAAGCGACGGATCAACTGGCCGTAGTCTGCCACCAATTTGGTGGAGTCGGTTGGTGTCTGATTCCCACCGGTGGGATGTACACAAAGGACTGCGCCCAAGGTATCCCAACTGCCACCAGCCAAGTACGGTTGACGATAAAAGCTTTGCGTCCAGAGAACGGTGTCGTTTCTGTTACCACCCAGTGCACTATCGTACACCGGTCGCAACCTCCAACCTCCAGTGATCTTGGCAAAGATTCCTGGCAGGCGCTCCATCACGGAATCACGCAAAGCAATTCCCCGCAGTGTATCCGCTCGTTGGAGCAAACTCAGATCCTTTGTCAGAGCCTTGTCCATCCAAGTCGTACGGACGCCCGTTCGGATTGCCTGCGAAGTGATACCTGCCATGCCAGTTGAATCCAGATACGGACTTGCCGCTCCAATCAGAGCGAGCGTCGGACCCGGTGAATACACATCACCTGTGCGCGTCTGAGTGTTTGAAAGTGGAAGTTCACCTTGGACAGCAAAGCGTCCACCACCGCGCACAAACCGGTAGATGGAGTTCCAGCCATCTCCCATGAACACAGAAGAATCCACTGGGACACTAACAGAAGCAATCGCACCCTGAGGCTTGGCACGCATGTACGCCAACGCCACTCGTGCATCCCAAACAACCACGGATAGGCTGCCATCCATTGCCACAACCTGAGCAGTTCGATCTGCCAACCCGGCTCGGTCGCGGATCACAACAAGATCTGGCAGTCCCTGGACCCAGAGACTCCTTGAATGAATCACACGGGAAGTATCCAACAAGGTGATCTGAACCTTGTACAGACCCGAACGAAGGACCGAATCTTGCTTTCCTCGGCCATTCCAACGGAACGAGGAAGCTCCGATCTTCACATCCACAGTATCCCTGCGCACACGAATGTTCGCGGCATCACGAACCGTCAGCAAAAGTTTCAGAGACTTGGACGCCCAAGTTGTAACGTCCAGCACCCCTGGCATTCCTTTTCCGAATGCCCTGTCCAGATCCGGATTCAAGTCTGGCCAGATGGTATCGCTCGCAGGTGCACTCGCGATGGAATCAATCCCTGTCTTGGGCTTCAACAAGACCCACCGAACCGTGTCGATTCCTGACACAAATCCATCCAGGGTGGTCCAAGTCGCCAATGCCGCCACAGGCGTGTGGTGCAAGGTATCCGGTGCCGACCAATTCCACGTGGCGAATCTTGCCACTTCCTGTATCGTGGATGGTGTTTTGATCCCAGCGGAATCACCGGCAGAATCCACGAGTTGGAGCCCTACTTTAACAGGCAGATTTGTGGAGAGACGTAGCTGCCCTGAAGGCTTGGGCAGTTGGAAGGTGTCCCGATCTGAGCGGAAGACGATTCCAGGATTCTTCGCTGTGAGAAGCACGACCTGACGATCCACCCGCGAGAGCGAGTCGGAACCAAGCCACGCCTCGATTCGATAACTTCCTGCAGGCATTATTGCACCAGCAAGGCGACCATTCCAAAGCATGGAACGAGCACTGTCGCTTCCTGTCAAGTCTGGGAGACGGCCCAGCAGAATCCCAGCGCCATTGCGTACGCTCAGGTGAACTGGAAGCGAGCTTGCGGAACGGAGATTCACAGAAATCACAGCCCCGTGAGCAGGGTTGCTAGTCGATGGAGCAAAGCGTTCCGGATTCGCGAGAACCTCTGCGACCCCTTGAGGGCGCCTTCCCACAGCCACCTGCAACGAGTGATTTTGAAGGGCATCCGGGAACACGAACTGCATGGTCCAAATCCCCCGTGCTGGACCTCCATCCAAGCAGCCATCCCAAGTCATGGAATTGGCGCCAATCGTATATGCGAACGATCCGACTTGCCGGATGGTCCCCAACGAATCCAATAAGATTCGGTTCAATGTTCCTGACCGGTCAGCGGAGAAGGTCACCGTATGGCGAACCACACCACACTGCGGAGTAACTGGCTGACCTGCATCCGCCCAGTTCCACACGTGCAACACCGGAGACTCTTTTGCGACTCGGATGGAAGCGCCAGTACGTGAACTGTCGTATCGCACAAACAAGGTGGAGATCCCCAACGGGAGCGAATCCCAGGGGAGGACCTGACGGAACGCACCATCAAGCTTGACGGCAACGGGCATCGTAGGAGCATGCAACCAATCGACTGATCGAGAAGTATCCGCCATCCATGAAAGCCTCAAATCGGTTGGGAGCGGCTTCGCCACGAAGAGGGGAAGACCTGCACGGGCGTCTTCCTGATAGAATCCATCCAACTGGACGCCGTTGTTCAATGAGGTGCTGGATGTGATCACAGGTCGATGACCGGAATGACCATCATCGCGCTGCAAGAAGATCCACGAGAAATGCGGAACCTTTGCCCATAGCACGATATGGATCAGATCTCGATCTGTTGACGTTCCCGAATCGATCGACACCAGCGTGGGCAGTGCTTCCAGCTTGCCATCGGAGCCCAAGTCGTGCAGCCTGTACTTGGACTGCAAGGCATGCAAGTTTTGAAGAATAAAAGGGATGGTTGCACTATCGAAGTTCGGTATCCCTTCGAGATCATACAACTCCCGTGCAGAAATTCGGTAGGTCAACGTTGGCTGTTCGCTCGAATCGCTGGAGAATACGCGTCTTCCATCAGTATGGATTTCCACCACAGGACCAATGGGCGCAATTCTGCCCGACTCGACACGCTGCGATAAGCTGGAGGGTGCAACCACAGACAGACTAAGCGCCGTTCCGGAAAGCGTAGAGCCGGTGGGCATCGCAATGGTTGCGCGCTGGTACGGCGCATCTATGCTCGCAGTGGTACCGGACAAAAGTGCACCGGAAACGAAGCTGCGACGTTGAACAACAGCGTGGAGCGATCCATCAGAAACCTTTGCGTAGTGGATCACCACGGCGACCTCGTAACGCCCGGCTTTGCCCGTATTTTCCCACCATGCCAACGCGGGCATCAAGCTATCGCGATCCCACGGATCCGCGCCCGTTCGAGGCAGATAGATTGCTTGGTCGCCAACGGAATCCTTGGTAAAGAACTTGTTGACAGGAACTGGCTGGAAGCCGGATGTGTCGTCAACGGGCCTGACAAGAACGCTGTAGTCATGGAACCGATAGTCCTGACCGCCAACTCGCATGGTGTCTCGGATCGAACCACGGAATCCGATCCACGAACGCGTTCCAGAGCGGGGATCCAATCCTAACAGGAAATTTTGAGGGCTCTGGCCTTGAATCGGAAGATCACCGTTGACCGTCGAGCCATCCGCATGAAAAACCTCGAGATCCCACGAGAAGTTCCTAATGTTGAAGGACGGATTGAATTTCGTAGCGTATCGACCTAAAGCATCCTTCTCGCGGAAGAATGTCGCAGCTGAACTTGCCGAAGGATCAGGAAGATTCGAAGGATTCACCATCCCCAAGAAACCATGGGTATCCAATGCTGCCGCACGGCCTTGGAAGCGAGTCTTGTTAAACTCGCCTCCACCGTAGATCCATCCCTTGGTACGCCGGAACGTGGTGTCCAACGCAGAGGACCAATCCTTCATGGTGTCAGGTTTGTTCCGATAATACACCGTTGCCCGCCAAGGATTTTGGAACTCCTTGACTTCCAGATGAAGGTTGGAAGCCTCAAGCTCTCCCAAAATGCCGTCGGGTTGAACACGGTGACTCTGCAAGGGCACCGAGGCATGAAGGCTGTTGCGACGAATGAACCCGTAGCGCTTCCCTGTGGAGTCCGTCAGAGCAAGGAGGCGAGCAAACATGGAATC
Organism: Fibrobacterota bacterium; assembly: GCA_016699655.1. Taxonomy (GTDB): domain Bacteria; phylum Fibrobacterota; class Fibrobacteria; order UBA5070; family UBA5070; genus UBA5070. The sequence goes on along the minus strand of CP064986.1, from coordinate 3,412,270 downwards.
CAAACGAATGGTCGCTGAATCCACGTAGGTAACATTTGGCGCAGGGAAGGCAGTCCCAGCTCGCAACTTCAGGAACCGTCCAGTGTCTTGCGTGTAGTTGAAGTAATCCACGCTGTCGTGCTTCTGGATGGCGATCAGGGTATCTCCAGCTTTTTCGATGTACATCGCACCTGGAGACTCGTAGTTACCGAGAGGGAAAGGAATCCCAAGCGTGTCCCACGTCACTTGGAACATGGTGCTGTCGATTTTCAGGATCGGATGGAATTCCAACTGATCTTCATTTACCCCGTATGGCTGATCTTTATCTCCCCTGAATATCTGATCATATTTCCAATACACGGCACCATTAGGCCTTGATCGATCGAAGAAATTTTGAACGTATTCGAATTGATTGTACTGACGACCGTTGAGTCCGATATAACGATTCTTCAACGGCTGAAAAGCAAAGCCACGAAGCCCAACTTTTGGCCCAAGTAAATTATCCGGGCACTCTGGTTGTCCGTCGGGCCTTTTCCAACAATTCCACCTGGAGTTCGCCGAGTTTTGACTCCATGAGAGACGGTCCGCACGCACCGAATCATTCATCGCGATCTCAGCTTGGTTGAGATTCACGATAAATTGTCCGTGCGATAGAAGATAGGGAGAATTCCAGTTCAATCTTGGGGGTGCAAGAAACACGCCTTGACTATAATCATTCTCCCAATTATCATCGCCCAATATCCTATGATTTGAGTAAAACCCATTCTGGTAGGTCTCCCGACGCTGCCAGAACAATCTTGGGGCACCTGGGCCCTCACTACCGAGAGCGACCGTAAAGTAATTCAGCTGCAATCCTGCACTAGAATTCTTGTTTGTCGTAGGGGTTCCAGAGTAGGTAAGGAATGCTGGCCCTTCGATAACGGAACCTGGATTACTTATATCCCACCTTGCCAAGGTCGCAGACGCCCATCCACCAGATACACCTTTCCACTCACCTTCTGGCAGTCCGACTTGATTCGTAGAGGTGAGCACATTGCAATTATTTCCTGGATGCTCAAATAGGTCACGATTGATCGTCAATTGATATGAGCATGCATGACCGATTCGCGCCGACTGGGCATTTAAGGCAGAATCAACCTGTGGCACAGTAGGCCCCCAGCTTCCGTGAATGATTGCCTCGGCTTCATTCCTGACTTGTTGAGCCTCTGCATCATTCTGGATAGACACGGCATCCCAGTTAACCGTATTGATCCAGGGAAGATCGCCAAAATATCTGGTCGGCAGATATGTCGAATCATCAAGTGCCGCATGAGGGTCCGCGCCAGCAAAATGTGACCTGGCAGCAATCGAGTCGCTTACCACATCCAAACGCCAACGTCCTTCCCATCGAGGCGCCCATGCTGTTCCCCTTCGCTTGGGTGCTGCCGAAGGTTTAACGCCGCTCTCATTATCCCATGGCGAGGGGTACCAACTGAACCATCGCAAATTCCATGCAGACTCGCTGAAGTACTCCATCGAGTTGTAGAACTTGATGTAGTCCACCGCAAATGGAACCGTTAAAAACGTCCGAACGACTTGAGTGCCTTCCACCTGTGGGGCGTAGTCCACCCGACGCTCGGGGAAATAGGCAAGGGATCCCCTCGCCAACGCACGGAATTTGAATTCCGTCGAGGCTTGAGGAGTCCACAGCGGATCGTTCAAGGAATCAGAGAGAACGATGACCGAGGTATCAAGTTCCTTCTGCTCGGAGATCAAGGTGAAGCTGGACGAGGCCACCACAGGCGCACCCGATCGGGCAAGGTCCCGAAGCACAGCAAAGAAACCCAGCGAATCACCAACGGGTAGCTTGCCGCCCACACGGAAGTTCCATGACCATGTTCCCGCTAGAGTTTTGATGGAATCCGCAAGCATGACCAACGAATCCTGGTTCGCAGCACGCACGAGCAACCGATACAATCCCGACCGTGGAAGTGACACACTCACCGACACCCTTGGCGCGGCACCAAGACTTGCGAGATACCGCGTTTTGGTAGGACTCACGGTCAAGATTTGGCTTCGAACGGATGTATCGGGCAAGACACGGAAAATCAGCTGGGTATCGATCAACGTTCCGGTCGATGCGTTCCACGCTTGTACTTGCCATGCATACCAGCCTGAATCCAGTACCGCCCCAAATCCCGTGCGGCCAGTCTGTACAAAGCGCAAGGTGGAGCCGGTTAGGCGCATGGACCTCACATCCAAAGTGACTCCCGCACTGGCACGTCCAAGAGAATCGCTTGGAACTAAAACACCGGAAACATCCAATGTCCCACTCGTCGCCGAAAGTCCCCACACCAAAGAATCATCGGTGGTACTGGCGTTTTGCAGGTTGATGGTTCGAAGTGGGTTGCCTGGAAAAATCACCCGGCTGGAATCCAAGACCTTGAGCGCAATTCCGCCGGAGCGCCCAGGCGCCCATTTGACTCGCTTCGAGTCGTAGGAGATCAATCCGCTCGCGCCTTCGGTCGCGACAACCAGCGTGTAGCTTCCTGTGTCCTTGGTTTGAGGATCGAACCACGCCAGTAATCCATCAGCAGCCTGATCTTGGATTCCTGTGTTAGAGCGTGGCCAACGACCATCCGTGCTTCCACTGGACAATCCGACCTGATCGATCGGCTGTTGAGCGGAAAGAGGCACCGGCATCGGAGTCCACGTGCGACTTCCCAGCAACTCCTGGACATTTTTTGCCTTCGCTGGGAGCTGGACGATGCCTCGGATCCACCAAGCCCGGTATTGTTGAAAACCCGCGCCTAGATCACTCGAAGTCGCCACACCACGCACGGGAACAGTCCCGGAAACGTTCGCGCCTTCGGTTGGCGAAGAGATCACCGTCGCCACAGAATCGATCACGACTGGCACCGCCACCTTGATCGAGTCACCTTGCGCATTCTTGACAACGAGGGTCAAATCATTCTTGCCCGACACCCAACCATTCGATTGCGGACGCATCGAGCATTTCAGCACCAGCGTGGTGTCCACTCCACGTGGAATGGTTATGGAGCTGTACGTCCGATCAGGGCACGCCAACACATTGCCGCCTGGCTGGCGAAGCGAGAGCGTCCCCGCATCCAAGTCACGAATGCGTACGGTGACGGTCGCCATGTAATCCGTTCCAGCTCGCAGTGGAAACGGCGAGACCGATCCATCCACTCGTGCCAAGAACGATTTGATCTGGAACGTCGAGGTCACTACCGTATCACCTTGGACACGAGCCAGTTTCCATGGACCGACCCAGTCGAAAGAGTTCGATGCGCGATCTGCTGCCGTAACACTGATCGAGTATTGACCATCTGGAAGACGCGCTCCTCCAGCATCCTTGCCGTCGAATTTCAGGGTGGCCGCTTTCGCAAACGGCCACTCCCATGTCCCACCAACCGTGTTTGTCCAACGAACGATTCCCTGCCAAGCAGCAGCTGTATCTGGAAGGTCACGAATGCTTGACGTCACCACAGTCAGCGGCGTGGCATCCGATACGCGGGCCGCGCCGCTTGCGAGAGTGCCCGACCACAAGAACCTTGGAGCACCAGTTGGACGATCCACATCGACAACGAATGATTTCCATAGAATCAGCTCATCCGATGAAGACTGTACTCGGGCACGCACCCAATACTTTCCAGAAGTTGCACCAACTCCGTTCCAATGCCAGTCGTTGACACCGACAGGAAGATTCTGGTTGGAGACAATATTCGCCTGGCTGCTCCCGGAGGCGGAATCGCGGATCACATCCAACGTGATCTTAACGGGCATTGTTCCCGCAGAGGCCAGCCGAACCAACAACTGGCGATTGTTTGTCGCCGAATACACCTCGGGATCCACTTCCAGATCTCCCAACGCGACCGTTCCCCGATGATGGAAAACGCCCCACAATCGCGCCCAAGCTCTCTGAACCACTCCAAATCCGGCCGGTGCCATCCCGGTACTTTCAGCATCACGGGAACCACCTGATGTTCTGGTAAATCCAAGCTTCTGCAAGGGTGACCGAAGAATCCAGCGCAGTTTGGTTGCACCCAAACCAGCCTCAACGATGTAGCCGGAGCGAAGACGCGCACGCACAACGAATTGACCAGCATCGGATGGCAACGCGATCTGTTCGGCAGCATCCGGTAACGAAACATCCGCCCAAGCTGTGGCGCTGGAAACCTTCACAGTTCCAGAAGCGGTGATCACAGCCAAACGGATCGATCCTGCAACAGCGATCCAGTCCGCAGAGATCAGTTCCACAGGGCTTCCGATGGCTGGAGCAACTTGGCTCCATGTTCCGAAGTTTGAGCCACTCCGAATCGCGAGATATCCGCGACCATCCGTGAGCACGGCAACGAGGCTATCCCCGCGAGCGATCAATGCCGACACATCAACAGGGAAGGCCGCACCCATCGCAACGCCACTCAACGTTTGTATGGAATCGTATGCACCTACCGAACTGGAATACACTTGCGCGCCTCGTGCCTGAACCACAACAGGCGAAGCGACTCCGGCCTGCACAGGCAAAGTGATCCGGCTCGGAGAATCAAAGCGCGTAACGGAGCTCACCTTTCCCGCATAGTCAAAGTTGGCATTCCACTGCCGCCACCCGAGAGTCGTCTTTGACAGGGTGTAAAGCTTTCCACCTACAATGATTCCGGTTCTCTGAAAGAACACAGGGCCATCGATCAGCGCCTCTCCGATTTCCAATGGGAATTTTGCAACGCGTGCATGCCCAGAATCAGCATTCGTTTTGGTTGCCGTGCGTGCTGCGGTCAGGACATGCACTCCTCCAGAGGCATCTACCTGTACGAATTCCTGGCCGGACGAAACGTCCACCTCCGCACGAGTCAAGCCACCGTTCCACGTTCCTGCCAACGTCATCAACGCTGCGGCAATTCCGAACATCATCGCGAAGCTCCCCCGGCAGACGCGCCGTGCTTCATGCTTTCGAACACTTTTCGGACCTGGTCTTCCGACTTGAGATCCTGTGGAAATTTGTCTGGATGCTCTTTTTGGAGCACTCCGTAAATGCGAACACCAGTTAGGGCTGCAACGGCAGCAGTGCGTGACACCAAGACCTGCGAGGTCTGGAAAAACTTCTTGCCCGTTGCCGTCGACATGAACTTGTCGATCTCGGTTAGTTCAGCGACCGTGAAGGATTTCCGCCAAACCTGAACCATCTCATCTTCCATCTGTGTGGACTGGATCTCGAGTTCGACTTTCTTCCATGTCTGCAAAGGCAGTTCTGGATGAGCCCCACGAGTCGCTTCCATTTGCCTGCGCATCTGGGTGCGGACATTTTCCACAATGCCAGTTCGCACGATCACCTTGCGGATCAACGCATCCTCAGCGCTCACTGGGGCGGCGTGACAAGACAAGGCAAGAAGGCCGACGAGGAGAAATGGATGAAATTTCACGGGAATAGAGTCCTGAAGAAGGCTCGATGGTGCGGGGAGGTGCTACCCAACCCAAGAGGTGAATAGCGGGCCAAATTAGCCAAGGCAGGGAGGGGATCCAAGCATTTTGCGCATGCATGGAGACGAGGGAACAGCTTGGAATCTACGCAAGTCCAAGCAAAAAATCAACTTACGGCGGTCAGAAATAATTGGGGTCAGCTTCAACACTTCCTGTGGCTGTACCGTAGCTTCCACGAAGCGCCGGTGTATGCCATGCCATCTCCGCGGCCGAGCTTCTTCTTCGATCTCAACAACCAAATTCACCATTTAGGCGTATATTCACTCCGCAGTGAAGATCAACGATTCAGTAAATATCGTCGAGCCAAACGCCTCGATCGTGAGCGTCTTTGAAGACATCCTGCAGAAGCTCCAGTTACCCTGGAGCACCGTGCGGGATGAGCGCCAACAGACGACGGACTTCCTTGTAGATGGCGCGAGGATCCTCCTCTCCTACAAGCAGCGGGTCCATCCAGCAGATGTTCCTGGCTTGCTTTTCAGCATGAAAGTGCGAATCCATCAGGCTGGCCAACCAGCATATGGGGTGATCGCCGCCGACTTCATCTCCGAGTCGACTCGTGAACGGATCAAGGCCTCAGGGCTCGGCACACTGGACAGAAGCGGCAATTGCAGCCTCCACTTTGCCAGAACCATCGTTGAGATTCAGGGTAAGCCCAACCTCTTCAAGACCCCCAAGGAGACAACGTCCCTTTTCACGCCCAAAGCTCAGAGGGTTCTGCGTGCGCTCCTTTCACCGCCACTGCGATCGTGGACAGGCACGGAGCTCGCGAACTCTTGTGACGTCAGTCCCGGTTGGGTAACCGAGATCCGGAAAGCCCTGTTCGCCCAAGAATGGGCCAAGGGAGATCGAAACAGCATTGTCGTCAGCGAGCCGCGGCGGCTCCTTCAGGCATGGGCTTCAGAAGACAAGTGGAAGCAACGCACGGAGGTCAAAGAGTTCTCGTCGATCCTTTCGAAGGAATTGATCTGCAAGAAACTGGCTGGAGAGTTTCCCAACGGAACGCTGGCCTTCACACGCTGGGTGGCCGCATCGCTTCGGCGGCCGGTGACGGAAACAAGTCTGGTTACGGCATACTTGCAGGATTTGCCAACCCTCGAATTCCTTCGGAGCGAGCTTGGAGCTCGACCTGTTGAACGAAACGGAAACCTGCAACTGGTGATCCCGAGTGACTCAGGAGTTTTCCTCGCCCTGCAAGAGGTCGACGGGCTTCCACTGGTTTGCGACGCTCAGATCTGGCTCGATCTTCAATCGGCGGGAAACCGTGCCGAGGAGCAGGCGCAAGCACTGTGGGAGTGGGATGAATTCGGAGGCTGGAACCTTTGAAGTACGAGAAGCATTCCGACTATCCCGACCAGGCGAATGATCGTGTTCTGAGCGTGCTTCTGGCACTCTGGCCATCCATGCCAGAATCCGTCAAGGACGATCTGGTCCTTGTCGGTGGCCTTGCTGTCCATCTGCTCACCAGACACGAAAGGAACCCCTTCGGTCCATCAAGCGTGACCTTGGACGTGGATCTTGGGATTGCCTTGGGAGCCAGCACGGGAACATATGACACTGTTACCCGGTCGCTTCAAGGGATCGGCTTCCGAACGGTGGACAGACGGCTGGTTCGCAGCATCGATGGACTGGAAATCGCGGTCGATTTCCTCGTTGAAGGTCACTCTGGGGCAGGTCGCATGGTGGATGATGTCCATGCTTCCGCCTTTCCAGGAATCCAAAGAGCATTGGAGAGCAAGGAGCAGCACTTGATCCAGGGCCGTGATGCCTATGGAGTCGAGAAGTCCATGGAGATTCCGGTAGTTGGCCTGGGCCCTTTGCTCGTGCTCAAGCTCAGTGCGTTTTCGAACCGACGCCAACCGAAGGACGCCTTCGATTTCCTAACGCTGGCGATGATCCACCACAAGAGCGCTGGCCAGGCATTGGCAGGCGAACGAAGATCGAACCCCGGGTTCTCGGTTGCCTCCCTCTGTCTCGAAGAATTTTTCCTCGATTCAGAGAAGGACGGCCCTCGACGAGCTTTGGCGTTTCGGAGTGGAGCGCAAGGCTCCCTCTTGGATGAAGATCGCGTAACGCTTGAGGTGATGGCTACCGCAGGCCAGTTCCTTTTCGAAGAGTTGGCGAAGTCTGACTCCGACTGACCAAGCGGATCGAATTCGCGCGTGATGCCTGCGGAGTGATTCACGCCAAAAGGTTGTAAGAAATGGATAGACGGCGGGGATTCCCACGCCCGTTCTTTTGCCCTTTTTTGACCCCGAAGGTCATTTTTAGCCACTTGGATTCAACGCGCATCCTGCCATAGCGAGGTCCACGGAACGCCATTCTCAGATTTGTCAACTTTTTAGCTGACCCCGCGCCAGCCCAGAATCTATCGGCGTTCCGACGGATTTCATACGAAGTTTCGATTCAGCCCTGTTATTCGATTCTTCACAGAAATCGCGCATCTATGCGTCTTTGCGGCGAATAACAGGATCGAGATCTGTTACGAGACTCTAAATGCGGTTTATTTCGCTATTTGAATACCATTTTTTTCCTTGATTTCCGATCAATTATCCGATACTTTCACTCCGAGTCGATCCCATTACGGGATTGAGTAATACACACGGCATCGGCACCGTACCCGATGCCAGTTTTGATCACGTCCATCCCAGAGGTGCGCCATGTCCACACATCCAGACCCGGAATCATCGAGCCTGCCCGTAGCCGCCCAGCCATCCAAGGAATCCGGTCATGAGCACGACGCCGACCTGCCTGGTTTCACATCGGAAGAGCCTCAGCCCCTGAGCGAGCCCATTACCCCCGTGGCGATACCGCCTGGCGTGTACGTACTGGGTGCCGGCGTGACGATCTGGCTTGTCCGGCGCGACGAGAACTCGGATTGGGAATGCTTGGTCCCGTTATGCACAACGGTCGATCTCGAAGTCTTACATGCATTGTGCCACCGACATCCCGTCCAAGCCGGTCCGGAGTCCGGCGACTGGACCGTCGTCACCATCGATGGCGTGCCCGTGCTCGTGCGTCCGGTGGATCTGGTCGAGCATGTACACGAGCGTTACGTCGTTCCCTGCCTCGAAGACTTTGAAAACGAATGAAAAGTCAACTGCTGGACACGCTGGTCGTCGGCGGCATCATCTTCGACATTCTCGACGCCGTCGGCGGGCCACTGTTCACCGATTCCGATATCGGTCTACCGCGGCATCCTTGGGTCGGGTGCCCGAAAGGCATCGCTGTCAGTTACCGGTTCCACGCCAACTACCTGTCGCTGATGCGGGTCTCCATCGGCCTGGATGGCGAATACTTCCCTCAGTACCTGCGTGCACGGGATCCAAAGTCGGGAGCACTCGTTAAGCTTCCAGAAATTGACAACCACTGCGCCACCGTTAGCGAATGCGTTGTGACATGGGAGCGTCTCCGGCGACCGATCCACTTCACCGGCACGATGGTGATCGGGTGTGGCAACATGCCGGATGACTTCCACCTTCAGGAGTTCCGTGTTGGCAGCACCCAACACACCAACTGTTTCGAGCTCACGTTCTGCGACGGTCGGTTGTTGAAGAAGGAACCTTGCGTGCGTGAACGTGCGTTCCAGTTGCGCGCCCCGGAAGACCAGCTGATGTACGCGGTCCGAGACGAGACATGCGGTGAAGGTTTGATGGCGGGGTTACTGCGACACGTACTCGATCCGGATTGGACGGAGGCCTGCAAGTGTCGGCTGTCCGCGACTGCATGCGGTCCGATCAGCAGCTATCCGCTGGATGAGGTCTTGGCGCACCTGATCGATCAGCGCGCATGCGACGACGAGTCCGCCCACCCGCTTGCGCACCTGCACGGGATCCTATCCGATGCACGAGCTGCACCGAAGAATAGAGGGCGGAAGAAGCCGCCGAAGTACGAGCAGATCCTGGCCGACCACATCGGTACATGCAAGTGCTTGCAGGAACTGGAGCATGCAATCGCAACGTCGCGTGAATGGCCGATGTCCGAGACCGGCGTGTGCTGGCATCGAATGGGTCAGCAAGCGTGTCCGCGTCGCTGCGCGGTACGAAGCCGGTTGGAACAACTACGCAGCGTCGGCTCCCAAATCCGCAGCGAAAATTTGGTACGACACGAACTGGGCTGCATCCCATTCGACTGCATGCTCGTGCGCGAATCCTCGAACGGCGTCGCCGACGCAACAACGGTGAAAACAAATGAATGAGATTGTTACGCCTGGCTCGCCGAGCTCAGACCTCGGGCGACCTGGAGAAGGCCTGCGCGTGTTTTTCGGTCTTGGATCTTGCGGTACACCTGCACAAGCTCAAGTTCGTCAGGAGCGAGAATATGTTCGTAGGAATTCTTCTTGGCAATTTTTGACTTACCAGTCGGAACCAAGTCTTCAACCGGCACCTTCAATGCTTCCGCGATCCCAGCGAGCCTGTCCGACGGAATCGACGCGTCACCGCGCTCGTACCGCTGGTAGACTTGGTAAGGAATGCCCAAATGCAGAGCCACCTGGGTCTGGGTCAGCTTGGCGGCAAGCCGCAGCTTCCTGATGCGCGCGCCGGCCTCGCTGAGGGACTGTCTTCTTCTGGATTCCACGCCGTGAAACTTCCGTCCTCACCCCCGAAAGGGCTAGCGGGAATCTGATGTAGAGTTGCTCCATTACAGCGCTTTGATGTACTATATCTGCGATACACCGCCAACCCTGTCCGAGGAGATGTCATGTTCCAGCGTATGTCAGCATCGATTGCTGGGATCGTACTCGCGTTACTGATGACTGGATGCGACTCCAACAGCACCAGTGTCAGCACCAACACCGAACCCGGAAGCACAACCGGGCCACTCGGCATCCACGGCAAGGTTGTGGTCCAATACGGAAGCGCCGCCGGACTAACGGTCCGGCTTCGGAGCACCGGCGCCACCACGAAAACCGACGCCGCCGGCACCTGGGCATTCCCAGTCGCCGCAAGTCGATCCGCTGTGGTTGCAGCTGCACGCACGGCAGCTGGCACGGACTCCGTGACCGTGTCCAGCACCAGCGATACCGCTGCACAGACCATCACAACCGTGCCGGTACTGGGTGACTCCACACCGGTAGTGGCCTTGGTGTACCATGAACTGCGCGGATACCTCAGCAACCCCAGGCCTGGACAAACCTACGTGATCCGCGTCCACGTGAGGAAGCCGGACTCCACAACCACAACGCTCCGTACCTGGTGGAACTCCAACGCAAACCAGTTCACGGGCTTCGTCTACATTCCCGCGGGATTGAACAGTGTCCGGTTCCAAGCCAACGTCTACGCCGCCGGGGATACGAACACCGTCATCGGAATCAGTACGATCTTGAACGTACCCACGGACATCGCCGGTGGTGTTGAGTTCGGCAGCTTCGGCTACACCAACCTGGGCTTGCGTCCGATGCTGACCGGGATCCCAACCGTACCCGCCAGTTACATGAGTACGCTTTGGTTGTCCGTGTCCGCAGGAGACACCACGCTGACCGGAGCCGGACTCCGTGCTCCGTATCGGTTCAGCTACCGCATTGGTGACAGTTCCTGGGTTGCACTTGGTACCGCGGCGACAGCGGCGTCGACGCTTCCACTGCAGGTAGTTGTTGGTGACGCTTTGGCCAAGAACCCCCGGATCCAGATCCGGATCCAGGACGCCGCCGGGGACTCCGCAACCACAACCGTTGCAGTCAATGTGAACGCACCGTTGGTCCGGTCAACCGCAAAATTGGTCTATCACTGCGTTCTGGATAGTAGCCGCAAGGTGGTGTGGTACGATACCACGTTGGAGAATACAACGCGTGACTTGTTCAATGACACCGTACTGTACATCACATCAGGTACACGCTGGCGGCAGGACACCGGATTTGGCACGTTGTCGTTGTCGCTTCCGACGCAGTTTTGGGACACCGCTACAGCGAGCACTATCGCAACCAAGGGGTCGAAGCTAGAAGCGCAAATCAGTTCCATTTACATTCGAGCTGGAAACGGAAGCACCGGCACTTTTCTGTACCGCTTCATAACCTCGGATCCCTTACGTTCGGTAGACAACATCACCGGCGCCCCTATCAACTACTCCCCCGGTGACACCATATCTTTGGTGACTGGCAGTGGTATATCGATCTACGGCGACAAAGCCCCATTTTCGAATACACTGGCCGGCACCCCGAAGCAGTTCCAAATCCTTGGTATCTACAAGCTGAACTGACATCATGCCCCTGTGCCCAGGCAAGCGTGTGAAGCGTAGCGGAAAATGCAAAGGCGCTCTCTACCGCTGAAAGGTTCGGTAGCTTCGGTTGCGATCAGTCAGCTCCAATCGGGTGCTCGAACCAGTTGATCCGCATGGGAAAGTGTGGGAAGTGCGGTGATCCTGGCCAGAAGGAATCTGTCAAGCAGGGCCCTTGACGCCGACTGATAACGGCAAGTGGTTCCTGATCGACGGAGCAGCGACGCCAAGCCTTCGTTGAAAACCACGCGGGCCGCGGATCTGACTACCCCTTGAACTGACAACGAACTCGACTCCACACCCAGCCACCTGCGATCTCGGTCATGGGCTCTACACCAAGGAAACGAAATGGGCGGTGAAGATCCATACCTGTCCAATGCAACCCCGAAAGAAATTCAAGTGCATCTCATCAAAGAACACGCGGAACGGACACCACGGGTACCAACTCGGATCCGACAGAATCGCCCGGGTTGGCCTGGATGCGATCCGTTGTGCTCGCACAACCCCGAGCGACCTGCCAGCGAAAATCCATGTGATCTTGGGATCAAGGAGCGCCTTGGCAGCTTCCGCGAAAGCGAAGAATGGTTCCGGCACTGGAAAAGCTTGGATCTTCCAGTCCCACCATTCAAACCCGGCGTCGGCATTTCTCAGGATTTGGAAATACCGATCTGCTCCCACGTCTGCGATTCAGAGCGTGCTCCGTGCACGTGCCCGCACTACCCCACTCCGATTCACAAGCAGCTGCAGTAACTCGGAGAATGCGCAGCAGTCGTACAACAGCCGAGCCCAATGACTCCGGACGCGAGGAGTAGGGTCCGAACTTCGACCTGTCGCTTCCGGTCGCCAGCAGTGATCCGCTCATCCTACCGGTCGCCAGGATAGACGAAAACCGAGCCCGCGAGCTTCGCTATGGAAGACATCCACCGCCATGATGGAAATTAGGAAGGTCTCCCAGCCGGTCTCAATCTTCGCGATAATCAGCCCGGCCACGGCTAGGTCGATCAGCCCGCATGCGACGAGGGGGGTCGAGTTGAGCGCGACGGCATTGGGCAGCTGTCCGTCACCCACCAATTGCCCGTCGATTGTTTGCCTTACGGACGCATCCAACGCGACCGCAGTGCCCACAGGCGAACACACATATATATAGATGCGAGAGCTGGACGTAGCTTGAGGTCGTCATGATTCCCAGCGCCGTTGCGAGCATGACCATGGATTCTTGCATCAGCATCAGCAGCCTGCGCTTGGTGAAACGCTCCGCGACCAAACCAGTTCAAGGCAGCAGCAGTAGCTGCAGAGCAAGATAAAGTCCGATGACGATGCAGACCGCGGCCCAGTCATGGTGGGTTAGCTGCGTCAACACGATACAGTCCTTAGCCACTCGCTGCATCGCGGTGCCATTGTTCGTGACCAGATCGCCTGCCGTCCATGCCGGAAGTTGAAGTTCCCCAGGGCGCAGAACATGATGGGAAACGGATTCATCATCTGCACTATTGGGTGATGCTTCCATGAATCTCACAAAAATGCCGCTCCGAACTATTGCTGATCAAGAATGCGCCGCAGTAAACGGCGCGATGCACGCGATAGATCGGGGTCTGAAGTTCCCGATGCACAGCACAGCAGGTAAGGGATCCGTATGCTCCTTGTGATATCCGTTTTTGACGGGACTCACATGACGACTCCCTTCGAGATCGAAGCCTGAGGAGGGAGCCGGTGAAGCGCTCGGAAAAATCTCGCTGGAAAAATCAAGGATGTGGACGAAGATGATGTGCCGCGCGATGCCTGGTCGGGTTAAGCCAAGTTCGCGTAGCTCATCCCGCGAGAGACTTGCAGTAGACCTGCACGAGCCCTGAAACACCTGCCCCAAAAAAGACTTGCGGGAGTTTTTCTCAGCCTTCCCGAGGTCACCGACATCGAACCCGAAAACTTTTTTTTGGGCCAGGTTGGTTCGCCTTTGTCCGCCTTGATCGAGGCTGCGTTTTCGGGGTACGAAGAAGCAATAGCTTAGTCGTATCAGAAGGAGAAAACGCGGTGCTTACAGACCTACAGATAAAAAAAGCCAGATACGTAGAGTGCCAAGGAAACACCCTTAGTGACGGGCAAGGACTACAGATCCGGCTCAAGCCATCAGGCGCTAAGCTGTGGCTCCTCCGGTACCTTTACCCTCGGTTAGATCCTCGGACCGGAAAAATCAGGAAGGTTGAGAATACACTTTCCTTCGGAGCGTATCCGGATGTCCCGATTGCCACGCAAACCTTGGGTGGGGTTACGATCACCGGCGCACGCGAATTGGCACAACGTGCCCGCGCGCTTCTAGCTAAGGGAATCGATCCAGCAACTATGCGCGACGTCTTCCGTGGAACTGGAGACGGAGCAAACTCCTTCTCATCGATCGCCGAGGAATGGTTGGACAAGCAGCGGTCCGAACTCGCCGGTAGCTATGTGACAACGATCGAAGGGCGCCTGGCGAAGTACGTGTTCCCGTTCCTCGCTAGCCGGAGCATCAGCGAGATCTCGACCATGGAAGTTCTGGCGATGCTGCGGTCGATCGAAAAACGCGGCATCCTGGAATCAGCGCGACGTGTCCAAGGACTCTGCCACCAGATTTTCGAGTTCGCCAGAATCTCCGGCCGGCTCACCGGGGTGAACCCCGCGAGCGGTTTGGCAAAGGCTCTGAAAAGTCCAAACACCAAACACTTCGCGACGTTGACGAATCCGAAAGACATCGCTGGACTCATCCGGGCGGTCTCGGATTACCGCGGCGAGACCCAAACCAGGATCGCGATCCTTTTTGGAATTCTGACTTTCGTAAGACCCGGCAACCTGAGGTTCGCGGAGTGGAGTGAATTCCAAAACTTGGATGACCTCGATCACGCAGAGTGGCGGATTCCAGGGAAAAAGATGAAGGTGAAAACCGAGATCGACTTCGTGGTGCCCCTATGCAGACAAGCGATCGACCTCTTGAATGAGATCCGCCCGTTGGCTGGACAGAGTCGGTTTGTGTTTCCAGCACCGCGATCCAGCAAACGCCCAATGAGCAACAACACAGTCAACGGCGCCTTGCGACGGCTTGGATTTTCGAAGGAAGAATTGACAGGCCATGGATTTCGGGCCATGGCCCGAACGGTGTGCCACGAGGTTCTCAAATTTCAGCCGGAAGTCATCGAGGAACAACTTGGCCATCGCAAACTCGAGGCTCTTGGTGGTGCCTACGACCGCACAACTCACATGGACGATCGTCGGAATCTGATGGTGGCATGGGCGGACTGGCTGGACAAAATTGTCCTGGAGAACGGTCCACAAAACGTCGGCTAGCTGTACGGACGGAATGCTTGCAGGCGTGAACGACGCGCCATCGAGCAATCGGGTTAAGAGCCATCTCTCGTAGCGGCCACTTCCCGTCCATCAAAAATTCAAAGGGATGAGCGCAGACCTCGACTCAATCCTTCCACTCAAACCGGGGTCAATTGTGCAAACAGTAGAGAAGGAGATTCATCATGATCGAACATCAGATAGTTTACCCAAACTGGAATGAAGCCGTCCAATGCCATTTCTTCGAACATGCCAACATAATGTTCTTTGTCAAATATGTCGGTGGCCCAAGTCCCACGGAACCTCAAAAGGTGAAGAAGGCCGGACGAGTGGCAAAAAAGATCAAGCCAGAAAGGACTTCCGCTAAGAAAGGAGATGCAGGCGTGATGTTGCCGGTGGCCGAAAGTACACCGGTGACAGAAGAGCAGAAGGCCATCATTCTCAAAATGGCAGCCGAGAAAAATTCGAACGACGAGATCAACGCCATGCTCCCAACGCTGACCAAAAGGCAGATTCGTGAAACTCGCAAGTCAGCCAGTCATCCTGGGATTGTCAACACCGATCCCAATCTATTCAAGGATGCGTGAGATCTTGCTCCAGAAGCACATGGGCCATCATAACGGTTGTTGAATTCAGCACACGGTGTACACAAGGTGACCTTGCTTGTGTACACCGCTGACCGGACACAACAGCCGATTCCACCACACCACAAGGACGTTGAGGAACAGCAACATACCAGGGACTACTCCGCGGAAAGCTCCGGCAGAGAATCAAAGTGCCTGGATTTGCTGCGATCATGGGTCCAAGGAATTCAAAGTCACGATGCAACCGCCATTTCACGTTTGAGGGCTCCTAGCGCGTCCAGTCGCGATTTCATCAGGATCTGAGGCTACAGGCCGCCTCGCACGCGCGATAGCATCTACCACGTAGAGACACGTCTACGCCACATCGACAGCAATCCCATCACAGGCGTCTCCCTCGTCGGCGTCTCCCTCGTCGTCGTCGTCGGTGCCTTCGTCGTAGGCATCGTAGTCCTTCGCGTACACCGAACCAACTCCACTACAGGATAACCGTCACATGCCACTACCACAACTTCATCGACCACCCAAACCTTGGACATCCTGTATACCGCTACAGGCGGTAGCTCCACGTGTGGGCCTCTACGTGCGTCTTCCGCGGAGTATCCCGTTCCTGCCCACCGACCCCTTCCTGGATTCCTTGAAGATCTCGTTTCGTGCCACCGATCCAACGGTTAATCACCTTCATCGTTTTCCCGGGTTGGCAGGAAAGTATTCGCTTTCAGTCAACGGCAAGAACCTCCGGCTGTCGGTCACTCAATACGAAATTTGCATTGAAGGATCGCCGATGAAGGTGGTCCAGGGACAAAACATCTATGCTAGGTGCTCGAACCACGAGCTGGTGAACCAGTTCATCCGTAGGGTACAGATTGCTCTTACCAAGCACTTGGACGGCGACAACATCAGATTGGAAGAATCTGGCATAGCCAATGCGGACCTGACCAGCATGCTCGTGTTCGATTCCGAGACAGAGCGCGATCAAGTCTTCCAGAGACTTCGCATCGAACTTCGGCTGCTGAGTCTTGATCCAAGCCAGATAGCGCTCGCACGCACGGTCTACGACAACACCCTCGTTTTCGACCGGTATGGAAAAGGATGGTGCGCGAAGTTTTACTGCAAGGACCACGAGCCCGGTTACGACCGCAAGGACCTCCGCGACGGCGATCCAGATCCCGCGCGTTGCATCCGCGTCGAGTTCTCGTTCAATGACAAGAATGCACGCGACCTCGCTCGCCGGGGTGGCGCTGAACTACCGGCTGACGGCGAGCCCTTTCGTCTCGGCGACGTTGTCTTACATGCTCACAGCATCTTCGATGGCGCGCTTTCGCAACTGCGCCTGATGAACTTGCAGTGGCAGCCGGAACGTGATACGACGCGACCACCGCCGAAGTTCGCGATGTACGAGGTCGACTGGTATGCTTGGATCCATCATGCCTGGGGAAATGGACTGCATGGGTCCGCAGAGACAAAAGCTGTGCTCAACCATTTTTTCAGTTGGGGTCTCGATCTGAGCGAGCTTCCAGCGCCGAAACGCACGCGCTTGCAACTGCGGAAAATCTTGAATCTGGATCTCGTCAACATTTTCGCCTTGAACCGCCGAGCTCAAACCCGCATACCTAACCGGCAACCGGTACCTGCTGAGGTCGGGGCAGATGCCTGACCGGATCCACTCCCAAACCTCAAAGCAGGAGCAATACGCTTTCCTCTCCCGAGCTTCTCTGTTGAATGTCCAGTGCTCCTTTCGTGCTTCGAGAGCGGAATGGGAGCGTCTGTGCTCCGGTGGAAATACATGGAAGAAGGCGGCCAACACAAAGGGCGCCAGAATCCCCGGTGGTGAAAATGGATTCGATGTTCAAGGCTTTGGCAGGACCCTGCTCGCCTACAACTCGGGTTCGATCGTGCTTTCGCTGTTTCCCTTCAATCATGCCTGTTCGAACCTAGTAAGCTCGTTCACCCTGCCGTTGACTCACCTAAAGAACGCCTTGGCCAGGACCCACAAAATTTCCATGGATGTTCCGATCGAGGTCGCACGCTTCGAATACAAGATTGAACTTCAGCGCACATGCAAGGCAAGGACCATCGTGTTGGAGTGGATGCAGTTCCTGGAGGCAAACAAGGTTCGACTCGCCTGCGATCACGGCCGGTGCGCGATCACCTTCAAGTACTGCACGCGACCCGTGAAGTGGTCATCTCCGGAGAACTCCCAGCTTGTTATTCGCGCGAGCGCCAAGAACAAGATCACCTTGTCGTTCGAAGTGAGGCGTGACGTACTCTACCAAGTTCCCATCCAAGGCCCAAAGGTCGACTGGTCCCTCGAAAGGCTTGAAGCGCATCACACTGACGCCGCGCGTCACCTGTTCGGATTGTTCACGAAGCACCTGCAAGCGTTCAAGCCCAGGGAGCCGGTTGCACCTCCTTCAACTCGGTCAAGGTTGGTGACCAGGGTGTTTTACTTGTGGCTAAGTCGGACGCCCGGCCACGCCGACCGTGCTTTACATCGACAGCTACTACGCGCTGGCATTGATATAGACATCCCGCCGACACCCATCACAATCGCATCGTATCGGCAGCACGTAGCAACACCAGCTGAAATTCTCCGAAGCCTGGATACCGAGGTGGGTCTTTTTTGTCCGACTGTTTCACCAGAATCTGTCGCCGTGAACAAGCTGAAGAACAAGCATCAGCGAACCGGCCCGATTCCGTTGCATGACCTAGCGATGTAGGAAGCGGGCTCTACTGGGTTGAAAATCAGGATTCTTCTTCGCTTCGCGAAACCTACGGGTTTTTTCAACAGGAATCCCGCGAAAAACAGCAACTCTTCCCAGGGCATCCCGCCCTGAGGGAGAGTACACCATGTCTACACCCATCGACCCGAACGAGTACATACTTTACAAGGGCGAGCTCATAGCGACTCCGCAGGATCTGATTTACCCAGACCGCTACCGTGTGCATGTACGTGGCCGCCCTGGAAGACCTTCCAAAGGCGCAGAGTTCGATATTCTCGCCAGGCACATGCAGTGCTTCAACGCCATACGCGCAGACATCGACGCGGGCAAGCCGTTGTGTCCTTCACCTGGCGTTCACGGCCTTGGCCCGATCGCGGTGTGGTACCTCTACACATGCCGCCAGGACTTGCACTCGTTTCTGACTCCTGCAGCATTTCTGTACTACCGCAACATTCTCCGGAACCGTATGTGCGGACTCGACATCGGAATCGAGTACGAGCGCTGTCTCCTTTGAAGTAAAACGCCGGCCAAACCAAGCAAGTCAAGCAACACATACTCATCCCTAAGTCTGAAGGAGCACGACATGGCCAAGGAGCTGGAGCAATACAAAACACTGGTAATCAAACTTGTTCTCGACGCTTGGATCGAGGCGACCGCCATCGCAGGCGACATCGACCTCCTTTTCTCAGGTCAAGATCACCGGCGTTTTCTTCGAAACCTGATCGGCTTGTACCACGTGACGGATCCTGCTCAGGTCGCCGGGTTACACGATTCCGAGTACGTGGCCGATGTCCTGGATGCAGTCCAGGAGTTCGAGGAGATCGCGTTGATGAGAGCTGAGGCTGGCGGAATGCAGAAGCAGGTCCTTAATCGCTGCACCTTGGTTGATGGCGTGATCCAAGAAGCGTGCGATGATATGGCTCGGTTCCGTACTGAAGTTCTTGGTGAGCAGCCGAGTGCTGCAGAAACGGTTGCGAGGATCCTGCGTGAGCACGGGCTTCATGACAGCGTTGTCACCGGCATGACCAAGAAGCCACTTTCTGAACGCGTCAAAAACAGGAAGCTCCGGCGAAGGTGGCTACTCCACACGCCAGCAGGAAGAGCCTACCTCCGCGCACTTGTCCGGCGTCGGCATCAACATCACCATGTCGACCCAAAGCGGGTAAAAAAGTCGAAGGAAGTCGCCAGGCTGTACAAGGTCTAGTTCAACACTTCATATATTCGGGATTCACTCGCTTTCTTAACCAGGAGTCTTGGACATGCCAGCACGTTCACAATTCGTTTTCGTCTCGGCGAAGTGGAGCAAAGACGTCGGCGCTTATGTCGCGACAATCGATGGCAAGGTGGCCATCATCTCGATTGAAGGCAACGACTCCAAGACCGCAGCTAAGTCCACCGCGGTCGAGGCGTCCGTTCCCAAAGCGGGAAAAAGCCGCAAGCGCGCCAAGCGTTTGTCCCCGGCCGAAACCGAACAGGCAACCGCGTTGATCGCCGCAGGGAAGACACAGGTGGAAATCCAAAAGGAAATCCCGGGTGTCGTTCCGAACATCTTCAACCGCTTGAAACGACAGATCGCCAAGCTACCGGCTGGGAAGGTCGCAAAGAAAAAGCAATCAGCAAAAGCGCCGGTGAAGAAGACCGCGGCCAAGAAGTCTGTCGTAGCCAAGGCGTAAAGGCTTCCGGTGTCGATCGAGATCTATCGGCTTCCACACGACTCGGTTATTATTGACACGGTGAAGACCAGTTGTAGAAATGCAGTTCGCTGGGGTATGGTCTGTACGACCGGTCCAGCGGTATATCTCCATCCGAACCAGCGGACACCATGATGGTGATCCTTTTTGAGATGGGTGACCTGCTCCTGGAACTCTTCCCTACGGCAGCTGGTGATCCACACCAACTGCTTGCCGTTCTCGCGGACGCCTACGCAGTCGGTCCGTACAAACCGCGGGTATCCCTCGAAGGAAACCTGGTCAGGGTTGAAATCGATGAAGTCACCATCGAGCACCACCATTCGGATTTCAAGAAACTGGTGAAGTGGTGTGACGCCGGTCAGTACGGAAAAGCACGCCCACTCCTGGAAAGACTGATCGTAGAGAACCCGAGCGTCTCCGAGTACCATCGCTTCCTTGGGCAAATCCTCTTCGACTTGAAAAACTTCGAAGGTGCGACGAGCAGCTTGATCGATGCCTTACGTTGGGATCCTCGGAACAAGTCGGCACTTGTCATGATGGCGAACCTACAGGCCAAGGTCCACAGGAACTCCATCGCTGCAATGCGTTACATGGAGGAGGCGTTTCGGCTTGCTCCCGACGACATCACTGTCGTCAACAATCTTGGCGCTCTCGAGATGCGTCGCGGAAACGCAGCCAGGGCCCGCGAACTATTTCAGCGTGCGTTGGTAATCGATCCAAAGTACACCCAGTCCCTGTATGGGCTTGCGAGCTTGGATGCGACTGCCGGCGATTTCCCCGTTGCCGTTGATGGAATCCTTCAAGCGATCCGAGCCAACGGTCGGAACGATGGCTTCGGAAAGCATATGCTTCAGGAAGCCCTGAATTGGGCTTCACAGATCCCTGAAGATTCTGTGAGAACCTTGCGTGACGGTTATGCCGCCAAGCTCGAGATCCTCGGCGGCAGGTCAGTCCATTTCCTTCCTGATGAATCTTTGACAGCTGCGGCCAGCATCCAGTTTGCCGAGCTCTACGGTCGTGACCACCACATTGTTCGCTTCAGGCCGCATTCGGCTGGGCTCCCTCATCTCCAGATGCATGAGCTTGTCCACCTGGAGCTTGCGTTGGAAGCCAGAGCCCTGCACAAAAACTGCGTCATCGTTTCCGACGGGGACCATTTCGCATCCTTCAAGAAAGCGATGGATCCCGCGATCCGCAAGCTCAGGAGCAGCGGTCAACCTGAGGAAAATGTCACACCCTTCCTTCGCAGCATTTTTCACGGACTCAACGCGCGCTCCTACAACGCGCCGATCGATTTGATCATTGAGCTTCGCTTGCATGCCGAGTTCCCAGATCTTCGACCTGTACAGCTGCTGTCGTTACACCGGCTACTTCTGGAAGCCCTTGCCTCTGTCGTCGACGCAGCTTCGATCGAGTACGTCACGCCCAACATTCTGAGTGCAGTCCGCGTCTACAACCTGACGCTGGCGTTCCTGTTCGAACACCTTTATGGCATCTCCATGGTTTCGGAATTCAAGGCCACCCCACGTGAGCGCGACCGCGCCGCGTTGCTCTGGACGGAAGCACAGAATTTCTGGAAGGCTCGGGAAGGTGGAGCGGAGTACCCATGGCTTCTACAGTGGGCAGACAGCCTTCACACCAGCTCGTACTTCGACCTCGTGGACGAAGACGAGTACCTGAGCTCGATGCAACGAACATCGGATCTGCTCGAGTCTGTTGAGGCAGATCCCTTTGGTCTGGAGTCGCGGGTAGTCGAGAAGGACCACGACACCACCCTGTTCCAAGAGAGCCAGCGCAAGATTCAGGAGACGCAGGGACTCAACCAGGCTGTCGCCCACTTCATGCTCGACGCCCGTGAGTACTTCGACAAGCTTTCCCAGCCGGAGATTCAGGCGATCGCCATGGAGATCGCAATGGTTGGGGCAAACGGAATCGGACCTGAAAAGTCCGGTTACACGGTCAAAAGCGTTCCAGGACAGAGCTTTACTGGGAATCGTCTTCTGGCTTGGTACTACGTCAGCTTTGCGCTGTCACTCCCAGCCATTTTGCCGAAGCTGGGTTTGCCCTTCGCAGCGGAGTGGGCCTGGGCCAAGGAACAGGACCTACCGCCGGCGTAGTGGGTCACGGACCTGGCCGAGCAATCGGTGGAAGTTATCTCGCACGTTTTTGAAACCTTCCGCAAGGTAATTTCCTGCCTGGTCGGTACCGGACAGCTGCCAGGCCTGCGACTTCGGGCACTTCTTTTCAACCTGCCATGGGTCGGTCAGTTCCGAATTCGAGTGAGAATGCAATTTTCCTTAGACCATGCAGGATTCTTCCGTTACCAGGGGCACTGCTGAGATTCACGTGGAATTGGCCGCATTCCGGCAGTTTTGCGAGCAAAATGTTCTGATACCCAAGGAAGCCCAGCGGTGACAGTGCTCCCCCACCCGCTCGATACAAAGCCCTCCATCCGGGAGACAAAAAGCCGCATGGAGATTTTCCAAGCCCTGTACGGCACAATGCATCGAGGCAAATTCATGGGCCTTGTCAACGGAATGCTGAGTTTGAAACTGAGCAGCAGTGACTCCGCCAAGGCTATAGTGGAGAAACTCACTTCCAAAAAACAGATCGGGATCCGGAAGGTTGCGGAGCTTCTGGAGCTGGAAGAGTTGCGCGATGCCTGCAAGAGATTGGACGCCCCGTTGTCCAAACAGAAACGAGAAAACTTCCTGGACCACCTGGAAATGCTGAACGGCCGTGAGTTTCCCGCACCATCAAAACCACCGCGGGAAGTCCGCTCAAAAAAGACCTCGGCGCCCGGTCGCACGAAATCATCAGATCCAGGCAGTTCGTCCGGAGTAGCCAACGAGGCTGCGAACCCGCAGAAAACACCCGCTAACCAGCGAGCACTGGTGCGAGACACGAACACGGCGCTGCTGAAAAAGTTCCTACGAGCCCGCGACAAGAACGGCGCCAACATGGCAGACCTGAAGGCTGAGTTCCCTTCGCTCTCCCAGAAAGTCATCAGAACCATGCTCCACAAGTTCCTTAAGGAGGATTCGGTTCGGTGGAAAGGAAAGACACTCGGACGACGCTGGACCTGGGTCCCACGAAAAACACTTGTGGGTGTCCGGTTGAAAGGCCTCAAGTCACCCTGAAGGCTCTCGAGGGTGTCATCAGGTAAACATGCGGTGGCAGCCAAGAGTCGACGGGTGGATCTCACTGGACAAGGAGGGCATTTCGTCCTACGGGTACACGACTCTTACCCCTACCCAGTACACCAAAACCAGTGTGTTCGCGACTAATTCATGAATAATTTGCGAAGGGGATTTCGAGTTAGTTGAGCCTGTTACGAGTGGGGGCATTCCACAAAATCGAGGCCGACTCTTGGAAATCGGCTAGAATTCAAGGTTTTGCGCCATTGCATCCGATATCTGTCAAGTTTTTTAGGGAATCCTGAATCTTCTCTCCACGAGGCCTATGATGCCACGAACCCCGATGCCGTATGGGTTTCAAGTCCGTCGCAGGCATTATCTGTTAGGGGGAAAATGCGATTCCCCGCCACTACCGATGGAATGTGGGTTTGCGGACCGTAACAGGTTCGGGATTGGAATTTAGAGTGTTCAAAAAAGGGTCACATATTCGGTCGCAATAGGATTGAGCCCGCTTGACATCACCTCGCCCGGGGGTAAGATTCCTCAATGTCGGCGCCAAGAACGGTGCCGAATCAAGCCTCACCTCACCGGAGGGACAAAACCTCTATGTTCAAAAAGGAATAGCCATGTCCCAGCCGACCTTACGCATTTCCCCCGACTACCCTGGATTTGGTGGTGGATCTACGAAGCGGAAACGCAAGACCAAGCCTACCAAGAAGCCGGCCGCCGAGGATCAGTCTAAGATTGGGCCCGTGTATGAGGAGGCGATGCCCCTGCCTGTGCCCGATGTCGTCGCCCTTCCCCCATTCCGATTGGTCAATGACCCCGCCCAACTGATGTCGCGGAGGGACATCCAGGCCATCACAAGGTATTCGAAGACGACGTTTTTCAAGTACTCCAGGTTTTCTGGATTCCCTGCGCCGATCCGTTTCAGCTCCAAGACCGTCCGTTACCGTCGGGCGGAATTCGAAGCCTGGCTTGAATCCCAGGAGAAGCCCCTTGATTCCCGGAATTAGCGCTCAACGCTCCTCGTACCGCACCCAGATGCCGCGGGTGCGAGGAGCCGTCCTGTTTCGATGTCCACGCCCCGGCCGGCTGCAGCCCCGCTCGAGGCGTTCTTGCCATACTTGCGAGCTTGACCCATCGACTGCGCCGCGCTTGGCCGAGTATCTACATCGCAAGGAGGGCCGATGCCGCCAACTGCCGTGACAACATCCTGCGCTGGTGCGAATAGAACAAGACCGTGTATGCCGTGGACATAAATCCAAATTCTGTCGTGCAGAGAAATCGATAGATTGAGAGCTTGTCGCGACCAATTCAGGCAAGGGAGACTGGCGCCGATTCCTTATGCAATGATTCTCGAATCCACTAATTGCCAGATTTTGTCCTAACGCTTTTTCCGGCGAAATCGGCGTAGGACCTTGCGACTGCACAGTGTGCAACCCATCCTGGTTCCTAGGGGCGGGGCTGATCCGAGATTGGAGGCTTCCTCCCTAAGGAGGGCTTGCGAGATGAGCGGAAAGCCAAAGAGCAATCCGGTGAAAGGGAGACCGCTCAAAGCAAAGCGGCGGGTCCCGATGAAGTTCCAGCTTCCTAGCAAAACGCGCACAAGCGACACCACTTGGTGGGAAGCTTACCTGCTGTGTCAGATGATCCTGCACACTCCTACTCGCCGATCCAGTGCGATGGAGCATTACTGGCGGGACGCCATTGCGCAGTCCATTCTCCCCTTGCGCAAATCGGAGACAAGGTCAGTTCAAGGATTCGAGGCCCTCCTGGAGGATCTGCTCATCGAATTGAAGGCGTTCCAGCCATCAGGTGTTTTCACGGCCAATACATCCGCCTTAGCGGAACTCCTCGGGTTGGACCATGCGTCGGTTTCGATTGTCAGGCTGGTTGCGATCCTGGAGTCGGCCAGCTGGCTAACCAGCTTGCTGGACAATTTCTGTGATTGCGAATATGGGTACTTGCGGATCCTCGAGTTTTTCTCCGACCTGTTGGAAATTTCCAAGGACGAATTCCTCGCGGCTCTGGATGCCGAGTCACCGCTTTTGCGTACGGGAGTCCTCAGCATTGAACCTGGGATGGCTCGAACTGGATCCATGATTTCCTTGCAGGATGGACTCGCCAGAAGACTGTGCACCGAGCAGCGTGGATTGGAAGGATTACTAGGGCAATTCATCGATTCGGCACCGAAAATTCAGTTGAACCTGGAAGATTTCCCGCACATGAAAGCGGAAATCGACGCCATGCGGGATTGTCTGGCACCAGGCAGACCCACTCACGGTCAACCCGCACACGTTTTGTTGTCGGGGGCACCGGGTACCGGCAAAACCCAATTTGCGCTTGCCTTGTGCCAATCGCTGGGTCGCAGACCAATCCTGGCCCCGTGCCAAGACTCGCAAGGACGATCCGCATCGGGAGCCGCTCGCCGGATGGCCCTGGCGTTGGCTAGGCACATGTTCCAATCCGACGCCACCAGTGTACTGGTGGTCGACGAAGCGGAAAACCTGGTGGAATCAGATTCCTTTGCGCTGGCCATTGGGCGCGAAAGTTCACCAAGCCCGGAAAAGGCCTGGATGAACCGGTTCTTGGAGTCGGATGGAATGCCCATGATTTGGATTGTCAATACCCCGGATGCGTTGGATCCGTCCGTGCTGCGGCGCTTCACCTGGACCGTCCCGTTTCGGATTCCACCGCGCCGAGTTAGAAGACAGATTCTGGACAGACATTTGGCGGGCCAATCCCTGCCTAACCGCTTCCTGGAGGAACTCGCCGATCGCGACGATCTGCCCCCCTACGAAGCTGCTCGGCTGGCCAGGATCGGCGCCATGTCCGAAGGCGCCAAGCCCAAGGAAGACCTGTTGCGACTCGCGTTGACGATGTCGGACCGGTTCCTGGGACGCCAATGCCCTCCAACAGTGTCCCACGCGACGGATTTTGACCCGCAACTGTTGAACCTCAGCACCGATCTTCCCCAGCTTCTGAACGCTCTCTCCCGACAGGGTTGCGGACGACTTGGGTTCTTTGGCCCTCCCGGCACCGGAAAGAGCATGCTGGCTCACGAGATCGCGCGCGTGGCTGACCGCCCCTTGCTCCAAAAAACGGGAGCGAACCTGTTGGGGATGTATGTGGGGGAAACGGAAAAAGCCATCGCTAGGGCATTTGAAGAGGCCTCGGACGAAGGCGCGGTGTTATTTCTGGACGAGATCGATTCGATCGCGGGCGACCGCAGCCAAGCCACCAAGTCTTGGGAGCGATCACAGACCAATGAACTGTTGGTACGGCTCGAGCAGTTCCCGGGGATGGCGATCGTGGCGACAAACCACTTGGATGCGCTGGACCCCGCCGTGGCGCGCCGCATCGATCGGAAGATCGAATTCCGAGACCTGCGACCAGAACAGGCTTGGAGTCTGTTCACCAAGCATGTCCAGGATGCAACCAGTGAAATCCAGAAGGGTCTGGGCGAATTGACTGGCCTGCGCCTGGGAGATTTTGCCGCCGTCTTGCGGGGACTGAGAGTGCAAGAGCAGGAACTCACCTCGCATCATCTGTTGGAAGGATTGCGCCAGGAACTCAGGTTCCGACCTGGGGCCAAAGTCCGATCGATGGGCTTTGGCGCATGATCCTGGACATTGGAATGATTGGTCTTTCCGCAGCGGCGAACTAACCTTGAAGAACCCTTTTTGGAGTCCGAATCCTGGTATGGCAAACGCATTTCGCGCCAAGTCTTCTGTCACCTCCGATGCCAAGGCGATTCTCCAGATTCTGCACAGCGGAGATTCCTGCCAGGAGTGCCTGGTCAGCCACGTTCTGGGCATTGCGGCCAAGCACACCTTTCTGGAACGGATGCGGGTTGCAGGCACGATCGAGCCCAACTTCCGAATTTTGGTGCACCCAGGTCAAACCCACTGCCCCGTTTGCAAAACGAACCAGCGTACGGTCTACACCTTGGCCCCATCCAAAACTGGATTGGCCAAGACCAGCGGAAGTGAAATCGTCTCGCTCGAGCAGGACCTGAAATCCTTCCTGGCGGTGCTGGAGCGTGATGGAAGCACAGAGGCCAACCAAAGCTGTATTTCCGTGTTCGGTCCGTTGTTCATCCGCACGAACTGGGATTTGTGGGGGCAGTTGCACAAGGCCATCCACGACGGCGTGGTGTTGAGTCTCAAGTACGGAGAAACCACACACCTAGCCCTTCCGCTGCACCTGTGGTGGGCTCAAGGATCCTGGTACTTGGCCGCACATTTCCTGCGCAATGGCGCCGAAGGCCGCGGCGTGGTGCCAAGGCCGGACGGATTTCGTTCCGGCCTCAACTTGGCGAGAATTTCCGAAGTCACCGCCTTGCGCGAAGTGCAACGTCCAGAAGCTCCGATCGATGCCGTGGAATGGCTGGGATCGGGCGATTGGCTATTCCGTAACCGTGCGTCAGAAAATGGCGAAGCGGTGGTGCTGTTGGGAAGCAGGCTTCTGCACCACTTCAAGGAGAGGCTCCGCCAAGGAGAGAACGACCGCATCGAGCTCTGGGAGTTCGGATCACCTCTCCCCTCCTGGATCCCGGCTTCGCTTCCGCCCTCGTTGGTCAAAGACCTCCGGAAGGATCCCATGGATGCGGTGTCGTGGTATGCGGCTGTTTCGGCTGGGGACGACCCGCAAACGCAGCTGTTTATGGAATCGGATTCGCCGGCCGCGATTGTCCGCTTTCCGTACCCCGCCGCCGCCATGTCCGGCGAAGGGATGCGGGTTGGCGAGTTCGAGGCAGCCAGAAAGATTTTGTCGTGGGGTGCTGAGGCGGTTGTCTTGGCGCCGGTGGGATTGGTCAACAGGGTCAGGGAGCTGGCGAGGGTTATTGGAGATAGGCACGGAGACCGATCATGAATTCCCGATACCAATCCAGTCAATCCCGCTCTGGGCAGGCGCAACTTCTGGTGGAAGCCTTGCAGCGAGGCAACTTGTGCAATGCTTGTGTCATGGAATTGTTAGCGATCAAATCCAGGACCAACCTCAGTGAGGTGATAGAGCGTGCGAACCTGGAATTGGCCAACAGCCATATCTTGACTTTCCCGGATGCGCGTTCCTGCCCCAAGTGTAACGTCGAGCGTCGCACCCTTTACACGATCGCTCAGAAGAATCAACCGCGTACAGCAAGCGCGGCTCCGCCCGGCATTTCCAGCCTGCGGCAAGATTTGCAAGCGTTCTTGTCCAACCTGGAACGCCACCCGGACCCTTCCGAATCCGGATTGGAAGTGACCGTGTTCAGCCCGCTGTTCGTGGGCACCGATTGGGACCTGTGGGGCAGGTTGCATGGCGCGATCCACGACCACCGGGTAGTGCGTATGAGCTACAACGACAAACCCTATGTGGTCGCTCCCATGCATTTGTGGTGGGCCCAGGGATCGTGGTATCTGATGGCCTACCGGATGGAGCAGACGGCCGATGGCCGATCTTGGCGCAAGGCCGCCAACGGAATGCGATCTGGACTGAAGATGGCACGGATCAAGCAACCCACCCTGGAACCGAACATCTCCTTCCCTACCGACCTCCCCGACCCTAGACAGTGGTTGGGATGCGGTGATTGGCTCTTCCGTGGCGACGCTGCCGACAACAAAACCGCCGTGGTGGTTTTGGGCAAACATCTGCTCCACTATTTCCGGGAGCGTCTGGAATCCGGAATCGACGCAGAATACAGACTCTGGGATTTCCAGGACCCCATTCCCGACTGGGTACGCGGACTCCTAACTCCAACGGTGTGCCGTCAATTGTCCACCAACGCAGCGGAAGCCTTGGCATCTTACCAAGGCGCTTCCAATCCGGAGGGAGATCCACAAACCCGCGAAATGCTGGAAGACGACACACCCGCCGCCCTGGTCGCATTTCCGTATCCGTACGGGGCCAAGGGTGCGGAAGGAAGGCGGGTCGGCGAATTCGAGGCCGCCCGCCGTGTGCTTTCGTGGGGCGGCGAGGCGGTGGCGCTCTCACCCGCCTCGCTTTCTAACCGAGTGCGCGAACTGGCACGGATCGCCTGCGAACGGCAGACCGGGGCTCAGGACAGAAATTGGTGAGTTTTGATGGAGGGCGGCTGTTCCGATCAGAGCGGGGGCACCTGGTTCCCCTGCTCCATGGATTCATAGGCCCTCCTCTCCAATCGGTCCTCATATTCAGGAATGGAACAGCCAACAATCATCTCAAAAAGAGTCGTACAGTACTCTAGGTCCGGCTTCGATTCCTCTTCCATTTCATTCAGACACTGGAGGTCTCGTTGCGCATTGGACTTCTGCCAGTCTTTCCCCGTGTTTGTCGCTCGGCTATGATCCCCCAACAAATCCATAGTTTCCATCAAGGCTTCACGAGTCGCCGCTGGAGAAGGCTGCGGTGTGTCCGCACGGAGATCCCGGCTTGCCACGGCAGAAGTCCGCTGCATCCACGAAGGGGTCCTGACGATTGCTTCTCGTTGGAAACGCACCATGTCCGAAAGGAGACTACAGGCAAGCGAAAGACTTCCACCTTTCCCATTGGAATCGGCAAGCTCATACTGCAAGGGAGTGAAACTGATGACTGGCTCAAAATCGGTATTGATCATCCTGTGAAGTCTTTTGTCAATTTCCGCTTCGATAGAATTCAGAGACGATTTTGGGATTCTCTCCCCAGGATGATACCTTGAATAGGCTTGCTGAGCATCAGCCTGAATTTTGTCCTGTCGACTGTTAAGAAATTGATAGGGGTTGCCTCCAACGATTTCAAGAGTGACAGTTTTCCATCTCTTCCCGAGATGCCGTATTGCTTCTTCAAAAGCGGGCCGCGCTCGATCTGGCATCCAACGGACCCGGTTTCCCAAGGAGAAGGAGTACGCTGCGATAAGATCGCTTACCTCGCACCGGTGGGCCTCTAGCCGTTTGAATTCTTCGTCCAAAAAGGGGGAGATCCGCATGGACGTTGTTGAGCGAATCGCGCCCGCAGAGAATTTGCGATCAACGTTGAACCATTCCGGCTTGAGAGGAACATCGATCGGCTTCAAGCGAGAGGACGCGTCAAAGATGGGGATGCGTCCCATCCTGAACAATGCAACGAGATGACGTTCAACTGGCGCCATGCGCTTCACGCCGATTGTGCTCGTGATTGAATTTATCCTCTCTACCGGGACCAATTCCGCTTGCACGCCTTCTGAGATCGGTTCTGCAGG
Source organism: Fibrobacterota bacterium (assembly GCA_016699655.1). Lineage (GTDB taxonomy): Bacteria > Fibrobacterota > Fibrobacteria > UBA5070 > UBA5070 > UBA5070. The sequence goes on along the minus strand of CP064986.1, from coordinate 3,381,982 downwards.
GGCCTGGCTCGCAATGCATTCCCTCTGGAATTTTTCCCACAATTCGGCTGCTGCGTAGGAGCCCTCTGGCAGAACCAAGGACGGAAACTTCTCAATCAAATCCTTGTTGAGACTACCCGAACAACTCCATAGGCGATCAAATTCTCTGGAGAGCATTTCGACAAGATCTGGCGGAATGATCGTAGAGACCTGCAGTTGAGTCGGTGATAGGTTAACTAGCCCAAGATCAAGGCAACTTCCAACCACGACGCGAACGCAATCATTCTGGTCGATCATGCAAAGAAACGAAGTTGCCATCGTTTGCATCGAATACTCGGGGAAAATCCGAAATTCCGCACGACCATTCTTCGTGCTCTGGATAGCCTCAAAAGCATCAAGGTCCGAAACCTTGGTTGCACAAACAGGAACGACACTAGCTACCAGTCGAAGCAGGCACCCCGGCTGATTTGCCAACATTTCCGAGAAGAAGCCTGCCGATGTAACTGTAGGCTGGGAAACGACCCCAAATACGGTCTTTATGGAAGGTCCACCACGGGAATAGCAAAAATCCCGTAAGAAAACTTCTCCCGACTCCCACGAGCTTCCGGACCAGACTGAAGACCACTGCCAACTTTCAGGTTCCACAAGATCCTCCTAGGATCTGCGTTGGGTATCCGCTTTCGCCGTTTATCGAAGAGGCTCTAGCCCTTGCTGACCAGCCAAGGACGTGCAAAATCTCCGTAGCTATCGAGGAATACCTCGGTAACGAAAAGGTCCAGGCTCAGTCTAGCACGAGTGGCAACTGTCCAAAAGTGACGTGCAGCGTCATCTTCTTGAAGACCTGGTCGGGTCAGAATTTCTTCAGGATGAAGGATCGCGACGTGGTCAAGCTCCAGACCGATCATGTCATCGCACGATGCGATCAATAGGTTGTTTGCATCCAAATTGATCTCCCTGCCAGTCGCGGCGTACTGGAAGGAAATCGAAGCATCTCGGAGCGCCCAGAGTAATGGGCAGTCTTCGGTCCAGTTAAACCCACCAGGCAAAACCAATCCAACGCAAGCTTTGGGCGCTTTGGTTTCAAAAATCCCGCGGATCTGACGCGCGATCGAATCCCACGAATCCTCGTCAACCAGACGAATTCGAGGCTTCTTGCCCCTTGAAAGGTTCACGTTGTCTGGCTGCGAAATCGCTTCAGCATATGGAAGGTGAAGTGCATGGCTAAGCTGCTTGAAAAATGGAAGCAGTTCGCTTCCCCAACGGTATCCAGCCTGTAGCTCGAAGAAACGAACAGGCGCATCACCATTGGCGCTTAGCTCCGATGCGTTCCATTGAACCTGGTCCTTGAAGGTCCTTTGGTAAGGATCACCACAGATTGTCGCGCTAAAAAGTGGTCCAGAGGTGAATTGGAGCAGGGCGTTGATCTGGTAGGGAGGGTACAACTGGGCTTCATCGATCATGATGTGATCCCACGCTGCAGGCAACGTCATGATGCTTTGCGTGCGAGTTCCCTTCAATCTCGCCAGGATCCATAGCAAAATGAACATATCCTCACTGTTCGCTGGCTTGTTCTCGACAAATTTTGCCACAACTTTATGATCACCGAACGCGTGGGCATGAAATTTCCCAAGAAGCTCCCGCGGGTGAAGATTTGAATAGGCCCAGCGCCTCCAATAGGAGCGATACTGGCTGAGAATCCTTGAAGGATCAGGGATTTTCTCGTCCAACTGTGGCTCTTCGACTGAATCTTCCTCCGTGTCCGGGTCGATATCCACTGCATCGTCTTTGCTCCAAAGCCCTTTTAGACGATTGAAGGCTGGTCGGAGCTCAGGCCAACGGTCCCGGAGCTGCTCGGAAAGACGCTTCGTCCTGGTTCTGACCTGCTCAAGGTCGTCTAACCTGGGAGTGGAGGGGACAACGAGGTTTTGACGCACCCAGTCCTGGATCCGGATTCGAAGCTCGAGAGCCTGAGAAATCGGATTCGACGTGATTTGGGGGTTTGCTGTCTCGAAGTGAGCCTGGAGTTTCGCAGCAAACGGGGAAGCGTCGTCGGACTTGATCCACGATGGACTCGTAAGGGAGTCCAGATCAAGCCAAGGCAGTGTTCCATTCCGGGCTGTGTGAGTGACGACAGACTCTTCAACCCAACTTTTCACTTCCGCTGGTTGGGCAGTTTCGCGAAGCCAGGTACGAATCGCCGGAAGAGCAAGGGATCCGATCGCCAGCTTGTGCGCCATATCCAGGTCTGATCGAGTGAGATTCTGACGTTCTGTCCAATCAGATGTCGCCGCGGCGGCCAGAGAATTCAGGAACGCATCGACATGATCGATGTTCAATTTTTTCCCAAATTTTTCGTGGTCGACATTTCCCCCCGAGTTGTTCGGACGGAATTTCAGGGGGCCACGCTTGGGGCGAGATGAATGCCCAGTGGTGTCTGTGGTCTGTGCGACAACTTGATCCTGCGGATGCCACTCCAACCAGTGCTTCAGAAGATTCGGGAGAAGGTTTACGATGGATTCAACCGCGATACTGCCGTAGTTAAACTCTCTTGTCCAACCGAGCTCGATGTAATTCTTGAGGTGCTCAGCGCGCGAAACGATGACCACCTTGCTTGGATCCACCTTCCATGGCTGGTTGGTTTTTGGATCCTGCGGATTCCAAGACGGGTCGATCTCGTTTTCCTCGCGTCTGGAATCGAGTAGCCATGCGATACGCATGAGCCCAACAGATGTTTTTCCGGAGCCGGGGATTCCGTTAAGAACAAGAATGCCTCTTGCGCTCTGACGAAGAATTTCGTCTTGTTCGTTTGAGATACTTCGATGAATTCCGATCAACCCAGCAGTCCGGTCGTGTACTGGGCTAGCAAAGGTTGCCGGTGGCGGTTCCACTGCGCCTTCAGAGCCAGGCAAATCACCTTCTGGTTCTGTAGCGCTCGATACTTGTGTTGGCTGCCCTGTTACTTCCTGAATTCCTTCTGGGGCCTGAACTATTTGTCCTGGGATGGGGAGTTCGTACTCACCCCCACGGGTTTCAAGGACGGAGACAAGTTCCCAGTCCTCGATTCGGATAGAAAAGTGGGATGTAGGCGCAACACGTATTCCCTTCGGCCCGATGGTCTGTTCCTTCATCGGTTGCTGAGAAGAGAATAAGTGGTTGCGAAGCTTGGTTGCCAGCGAACCTGGCGCAGAGTTGAATTGGGCCAGCATCGAGTCGGGGCGACCAAAATGCTCCTGGACCATCCAGCAATCGTGACTGTCACTGATGTAGTACCGGAAGTGTTTGCCATCCCGTATCACATCCATTGCGCAAAAAGCAATGTCCTTGCGTTCAAGGTCGCGAACTGCTTGACGGAATTTGTAGTCACTATTTTCCAAGTGGTGGTTCGCATCTTTATGAAGGTGCGCTAGCCAATGTTGGATGCTTGCGGGGACCGTTGAGGCAGGAGTCATTTTGCTAGATGGCACGTCGATTCTTTCGGGGCTTTGTGAATCTGATCAAGGTACTGAATTGGTAACGAAGGTGGCCCACGGAAGCCACCGCTGGTTGATCATCAATCTTGATTGTGGGTGCTGTGGAATGATCATGGCTGGTGCGGATGCTCCTGCACCCACTTTTTGATGGCCGCGACACATCCATTCAGGTCATCCCGGACTTGATGCACCCAGAATCGCCGCACGTCCCAGCCTAGTTCGATCAACCGGTGATTCCGGATGAGATCGCGGCGGCAAAGCTCACCCGTCCAGTCCTTGTGGTAGCGCTCTCCGTCCACTTCGATGTCCAAACGGTGGGTGCCTCGCACCAGGCCAAGGTCCAGACGGTAGGCTTCTATCGGGTATTGGGGGATTGTGGGAATACCTGCATGGAACAGCGCAACGTAGAGGATTTTCTCCCATTCCGAAACGCTCTCTGGATTGGCTACCGTCGGGTACTCAGCACCGTAACGGGGCAGTTCTTGTTCTTGATCGACAGTGTTTCGTTGGAGTCTTTCCTGGTAGGCCGCAAAGTCCGCTAGGATGGACCACTTCCCTTCCATGGCTGCGGCCTTATCGCCCACCACCACCAAGGCGGATTCTGCCCGGGTGATGGCCACATTGAACCTGTTTCGGTCGCCTTCCAAGAATCGAACGGTTCCGGCTTGCATGTCCTTTGAAATCACCGTACTGAAAAGAATCATGCTCCGCTGATCGCCTTGGAAACCATCCGCGGTATCGACAATGAATGGCTCTGCCATCCCAGACAGTCTCAGAGTCAACTCACGATCTTGCTGGACCAGTTCACGGATTAGGTTTTCCTGTGCGCGAAATGGAGTGACCACCCCGATGGAACCTTGATACTCTTGTTCCAACACAATCCTTCGCAGTTCCTGAACCAAGGCCTTCGCTTCAGGAGTGTTGCAGCAACTCCCGCTGGTAGGCCTCTGTGTGGATCCCCGAACATCCACCCATCGCACAGCGGGCTGTCCTCGTTTGGGAAGAATCAGTTTGTCGTATTTTGTCGCAACTCGGAGAACACCACCATAAATGTGTTTGTTCGAAAATTCGATGATATCGGAGTGAGACCGGTGGTGATCCACCAGACCAATCACATCCTGACCGCCCGCGCGGATCGCGGCCAGATCATACACGGAGTGTTTCACGTACGACCACTCCAGGTAATCATCCATGACCTGTGCTTGTCGCATGAGCTGAATTTCGTCTTTGGCCGAAATCCTTGTGATGTGACGCAACTGATGGGGATCGCCGATGACCACCGCTCGCTTGGCGCGAAACAACAGGGGGATCATCGAGGCGATGTCGCATTGGCTTGCTTCATCGATCACGACCAGATCAAAGTATCCAGGAGTTAGCGGAATCCTTCCCTTTGCGGAAAGGCTCGTGACCGCCCAGCAAGGAAGGAAACGAGTGACCTTTTCGCTTAGTGAAAAGAATCTCGACCAGGTCTTGGAGTCGATGGTTCCAGCGTCTCCGGAATTTGCAGCCACCAACTCCAGTAGAACAGAATATTGGCCTAGAACTGTTTTCGCTTCGGAATCGAGGCGCTGTGGTGAAAGCTTCATCCACAGATCCCATATCTCACGGGAAGTCGATGTCAGTTTTTGAATGAGAACGTTTCGCTCTGCAGTCAGGTCTTCCAGCGAAGTGGTTCCTTCCAACCTGTTCCGCGCAACACGGTATTCAGACAAGCCCCCTACATGATTCCCGAGAAGCGATAATTCCTGGATCCAAGTGGCCAAACCATCCAGCGAAGCATCAGGCGTTGGCAATTCGATCTGCAACTTCTTCCACCATGCAGCTTCTGCTTCTACAGCCTGGATCAATGCTTTCCGGCGGGATGGGCCCACCCACTTCCAAAACAATCTTGGCACAAGGCCATTCGATTGTTTCTGGCAATTCTGACCAAGCTTCTGGATATTTGCCCACCGGTCCGTTGGAATTTCTTCTGTACACGAAAGCCAGAGTCGGAAGCGCTCAGCACCAAGCTTTTCACGCAGGGCAGTCACCTTGGCTTCTGCCGCCGGCATGCTGTTGCGGCATTGCCGGAGGAATTCAATACCTTGCTCCACTCGCTCCCACGCCGCACGGATCTTCTGATACTCCTCACGCGCGGCTTCCATCGCACGCTGGTCGTCAGGGGTCACCACGCTCGAGAGCAGCCCCTTGATGTGTGCTGCCAGTTTACCTGCATACTGGCTTTGCCCCAATCGCATCAACAAAGGTCGGCCTGAAAACGCATTCACGCGCGCCTCGACCACATCCACGGCCTTGTTGTTCTTGGACGTGAACAGGGTGCGCTGCCCTTGCCAAGCGGCGTTTATGAGGATGTTCGAAACCACTTGGGATTTGCCTGTTCCCGGTGGCCCGGTCACCACTGTCAGTGCGGCCCTGCGCGAATGCTCCACGGCCTCTCGTTGCTCGGAGTTCAGGGCAAGAACTTCCAACAACGGATCTGCTGTGGGATTCCCTGAGCTTCCCAACTTTTTGTTCACCCACTGCCCTAACGAGGTGGGGCTCCATTGCGCCTCCGGAATGCGCATCAGCATTTGAAGTTCCGCATCCAATCCGCGTGTATACGGAGAGCGGTCGCTCATCAAGAGGATCGCACGGTTGTAGATCCCTGGCTCGCTGATGGAATCCAGCCCGGAAGAGTAAGGGGATGCGGTTGGATCGATCGCTTCCTTCCATCCCCATTCGGGACGGATTTCCACTAGCCTCGCGGCAACTTCGTCGAACGGTGGAGGCTCCTCCAGGTCCTCGGTGAGTCCCAATGCTTCGCGAAGTGCGACCTGCTCTTGGAACACCGAATCACCATCCGTCAGCTCCATGAATTCTTTGATCACCAATGGATTCAGTTCTGGTACCAGCGAATCCATGGTGAGCGAACCGTCTTCGTCAACTTGCACAGGCAACAACAAGACAGGACGCACCGTCCAGGTCCAATCACCGCTCTTGGTCTTGAACCGGTGAAGGCAGGTTGGGTAGCCCAACAGGAGTTCCTTCTTGCCTTTGGATGCACGTACTTTGCCGATCAGACGCGATGCCTCTTGGGAATTTCCCGTCCATTCCTCAAACCCCTCCAATTGAGGAAGGCTCGTAAGTTCGGCGTAGTCCTTGTCGTTGTAGAAGCTACGCGCCCAGGTTTCCGCTTTTTGTCGATCGTCCCGAGACAGGCAACTCAAGTAGTACCGACACAACCGCGACAATGCATTATCGAGCACCGGCTGAGCCACTGGAGCGCGCGTTGAGGACTTTCCGGTCGATGCTGCAGTAACCAGCCACCACTTGTAGCTCTTATCCTGCTTGACTCGACCTTTGAGTGGACCATATAGGATCCGATTGACCTCGGCACGATCCAGACCTACCGACTTGGCCAGACTACTGGCTAGCTGGCCGTCCTTGAGGGAGAGCTGCGAGAGGATCTTTTCCGAAACATTCATGTCATTCCACTCGATTCGATTGGACCGGCAGTTGAGCATTCTTTTTGAGGCTCATGCGTTCTGGAGGCAAATCAAAGAATGACACTCCACAATGCGAGGACATGATCTGACCTGCTATGGAGGTAGCGCCGAGGAAACCTCCAACACCCACCGACGTTGGATAATTGGCACCTCGGCGCTTTGGATAGAGAAGCCAGGCCTCCTTGGCTCCCCAAAGGTGGTTGTAGACGAACATCTGCTTGAGGTCTCCGTCGTCTGGAACCCACGACGACATCACCTTCCATTTCGTATCGAGCACCGTTAGCTCGCGAAGCGCAGGCAAGCCAAGCCCAGATGGCAATTCTTTGAATTTCTGAGGTGGTGACAGGACAAGATCAGGACGGACTTTCCTGGCTGAGAGCTTCCTTTCCGATTCGCCACCGATCCAGAATTTGGCCGAAGATTGGGTCTTGAGCGTCCAGCCAGTGCCTTTGATGGAATGCCGAATGCGCTGAGCCACCCAAGCCTCCCAGAGTTTGTTCATGTCGAAGAGCAGTGAATACACATCCTTGGACCCTGCCGAAAGATCCGGGTTTTGTTGCAGGAGGATCAATTTTGCAAGTTCCATGGCCTGACGGTATCGCTCAGTACGCCGATCGTAGCGCAACCGATCGAAAAGTTCAGGTTTAATGGGACTTCCAGACCAGTCCTGGAACGGCAGCAGCGAGGATTTGGAGCGAGCCCGCAAGAGTGGATCTGTGGCGTGATGAGCCACAAAATCCAGAGTTGTTACCAGGATGCGATTCCAATGATTGTGAAGATCGTACTCCATCGATTCTGTGTAGACTAGTTCGCGATGAACCAAGTTCTGGTGGAGATCCTTTGCGACCAGCAAGTGACCTCTCCAAGCGGTGCGGTTCCGGGCAACGAGTCGGTAGGTTTTCGCCAATCCTTCGCGGAGAAGTTTTTCCGCCTCATTCACAAAGAGCCAGAAAATGACCTCCAGCAACGTATGATGCTGAAGTTCTTGATCCGCACGCTGGTCTTTGCGAAGCTCAAATCCTTTTGCAGCAGCCAACATCTCCAGAAGCACTCGCCTCCAGTAATGTGAGGATTCTTCCCGTCCTGTCTCCAGGCCACGATGGACATCCGCTTTCGGAAGGATCTCCAGCACTGTGCGGCCAACTTGCAGGATACCCACCCATTGAGTTGCACGGATGGAACGATGTCCGATCTCCAAATAGCGCACTTGATTACGTTCCTGCCAAGCGGCAAGCGCATCAAATACCGGCTTGGTTAGGCCATCGCCTTCGGATTTTTCCCCAACGCGGATCCGTTCGTGCTCGTAGAGGATCATGTTTTGTCGTAAATGCCCTTGAAGTTCCAACTTGATTCGGGACGGATGCGGTACCTGGGCGCTCCCTCGAAATCCTCACCATCAACTGCAAAGGAGACATCGGATTCACCTTGCTCGACAAAGGTGTCGCCAAGTACCATCCGAATTTTGTTCCACTCCCCGTAGAAAAACTCCTGCAGCAGCGGAATGACCTTGTTTCGAAAGACCGATTTCAGATCCTCTACCGATTGCACGCTCATGAAAAAGGCATGCCCTATGGTATGATCCCGATCCAAAAGCGCTTGCAACCGGTCATTGATCACGGTTAAAACCCTCGCCAGATCAGCACCGTCAACAACACGCCCCGTTAACAACGTCGGATCCGGCAACATTTCCACGAAATCAAACCGGCGCCGGAGCGCGATATCCAAGGACTCCACACTACGATCGGCGGTGTTCATGGTGCCAAGAAGATGGAGGTTCGGAGGAACTTGAAATCTCGTTTGGGAGCTTGGCAGGATCAACTCCAAAGGCTCGTCTTGATCCATCCGCTTGGAAGGTTCGATGAGAGTGATCAGCTCGCCAAAAATCGAAGGAATGTTCCCTCGGTTGATCTCATCGACAATCAGAACATACTGCTTGACTTCTTCTGGAGCTTGGAGGGGCTTGTCTGAGATTCTGCCCTTGAGCCATGAGGAAAGCCCATTGTAGTAGGTCCAAAGGCCCCCGGGAACATCGCGTGTCCCTTCGTACACTCCTTCAAGGGTTCTCACATTCATTGTGTGCTGGTTGCTACCGTTCGCTTTGCGAAACCGGATCACCTGATCTTCGACCTCGTAAACCTCAAATCTTGTTCTCGTTGTAGGAATTTGGATCGGTCCTCCGGTCGATTCCAACTCTTCAACTACTGATTCCCAGAGATCATCGAACGACCATGTTTGGCCATGGCTTTTCCATGCGACCCAATTGCGACGAGCCTCGTTGGCGATCGTCTTAAACACTCCATCCCGGATCTCATAACGAAGACCCTGGCTTGCATCTCCGTCGAGCACAGGACGCAGGCCTTCCACAAAATCTTCATATGTCATGGCTGGATGGAAAGTGAGGAATCGTACTTGCCCAGATTCCACCAATTGCTCGTACCTGACAACGACCTCTCTTCGATCTTGGAGGCTCTCGCCAGTGAGCAGTCGAACAACGATATCCCGTGTCGCGTAGGTTTTTCCGGTACCTGGAGGGCCGAACAAAATTTGGTTCGTCGGCTTCAAAGCAGGACTCCTTTTGTACGGGATCACTGCAGCCTCGCCAGCCCCGCCCCATTCGGTAAATGGCTGAAGGTTGTCTTGTGTCGGTGCCTTGTAGTGTTTCCACCATCGCACTCCGGAAACCAGCGTTCCCTCGACAAGGCGACGGATCGATCTAACCAAGAACACCAGCCTTGCTTTTTTCGTTCCACCACTCTCGTCCCGATATTCGTCGAATGAAGGCTTGTACCAATGAGCCTTTGACCAGTCCTTTTCCGGATAATCTTCAGCCGTAGCGAAATCCTCGACAACCAACTCCCAACGAACGTATTTCCCGCGGCACAGTAGCACGGAAAAATTCCCTTCTTCCTCCAATCGATTCCGCAGTGCATCCAAGACAGGTGCCCCGCCTGTGACATTTTTGCTCCACCAAAAGACACCCTGTTTCCCACCGACCATGCCTTCATGGAGTTCTTCCATCCAGCTTCCTGAATCAGCTGCGGCTAAACCTTGTGGAGCTTCCTTGCTCCAAGCTTCCCAGAGTCTGATACTGAAATCAATCCAGTCGTCCGTTGACTTTCGACTCTGAGCTATTCGCGCCATGCAGTTTGCCAAAGACTGCTTGCCTTCCAATCCAAGCTCCGAGGCACTCCATCGGATCGCCTCTTCTTTGTAGAACATGGGGACCAAGGGAGTCACAAAACCTTGGTAAAGAAATGCAATCTTCCACTTCAAGACAAAGGGAAGATCAATTCCTTCGATGCTAGCCAAATTCGCGACCGCGACATACTCGATCACCTGGGAAATCAGGGACCGGATTTTTGAGAAGGCCTCCTGAGGCGAATCGCCATGCTTCTCGTACCAGGCGTATTCACCCTCGAAGCGCAGTCCTCGCCGATCCTGCTGCTCCCGCTGATCCCGACGGTGGTAGATCCCGAATTTAAACGCTGATCCGCCCCAGATACTGCCCAGTTCCTCTGTTCTGCTCTCAAGCCAGTAGGTAAAGGTTTCCTTGGATCCAGCCTTGGAATACTCCTCCAGGCTCATGCCCCGGACCCGCTCCGGCGGCCAGGTTTTCAGGAATTCGTCAAGTAACTCTTGGTGTTTCATCCTATCTCCATTCGTTCCATGGACATCGGGCACTCCACGAAATAACGTCGCTCATCCCACTACCGCCACAAATCGCGCTAGCAGACGGATTCCGTCATCCTCTTCGCCAAGCTCGATCGGTTGATGTGACGCATCTGTCGACTGCGGAACCAGCCGGATGCGTCGTGTGTATTCGTCACCAGGCACTCGTTCCGACTCGAAGCGCTTGAAGGTGTAGCTCGCGCCAGATTCGGGATCCAATTTGCCGGGCTGCCAGAACAGACCGTCCATTCCGCGTTCAGGCTTTGAGGTCCACGGCTGGAACAGACACCAAGATTCGTGGTCGGCGATCTTGTCCATGGATGTACCGTGGATCTGCGCCACGAACATGCCCTTCTCCAACTTGCGGACAGTTTCCGGCACCTCGATCCAATCTTCCACCCATTCGGGATCCGATTCGAGCGTGGCGCGTTCTTCGCCCCAGTGCCCGGCCGCGATGGCCAGGTCGCGTACCAGGGGCAGACAGTTCTCCCAGGGCCGACGTTTGGAACGCTCCAGAATCGTGAAAGGCAAGATCAAGCCGGGGAGACCCTCCTGTTCGGGAGCCAAGGTATCGTCCTCGTCCAGAAGGTGCGCAAAATTCCCGCGTTTAATCCGTGTGTCGGCCACGATCCGATACTCCATGCCAGAAGCATCGGCCATCTGGCTCGCGTAGGTCTTCTTGGCTTGGGTCACAGCCGCATCGATCTGATTGGCAGCCTTCACTTCCAGGATCACATACTTGTCGTTGTCGCGTTGAATCAGGAAGTCGGGATAGTAGGTGCGCACCGTGTGCGATTCGGGGTCCACATACTGGACGTAGAAGTCGGACTGGCCGTGGGTGAGCATTCCCGTGAACCACATCTTGCGGACCGACTTCTGGTTCAGAAGACCGTTGAACGCCTGCATTTCTGGCAGTGAATCGAAGCAATAGGTGTCCAGGTGGAAGGACTTCTCGCGCAACAGCTCGTCGATGTCGTCCATGCGGACCACCATGTCTTCGTGTGCCGTGACCTCGTAGTGTCCCTTCGGGGGCGGCCGGACCAGCTCAACCTCGATCTCCTGCTCTTCCTTCGATTCGGTCAGATCGTACATCTGACGGAACAGGTTGGGGATGATCCTGTCGTACAAAAGCTCATTGAACTGGTTGACCGCATCCAACAATACGTCAGTTCCTTCGAAGGTCTGCGCCAATAAGTCTTCGATCTGCAACGGACTGCGATTCAGATAACGGGCAATTTCTGCCACCAAAGTCAGGCGGCTGAAGTCCCGGCGCTCGCGATGCTCTGTCAGATCAACTTTGGTTTCCTTGTTTCGCGCGGCATGCGCCACGGTCAGGCCCGAACGCGTGGTCTCGATGAGGCGATACCCAGCCACCATCTCTTCCCAAGTAGCGTCGCGTGGGTCGACTCCGATCTTCGCACCAGGGCGCAAGGCCTTTTCCTGCATGGTCCAGGTGCGACGCACCCGCTTGAGCTTGACCTTCACCGGAGGTGGATTGATGCGGACTTCGACAGGTTTGTTCTTGCTTCCGCTTTCTGTCAGCTCGGAAGTAGAGATGCGGAAATTCTGCTGCAACTCTTCATCCAAGATCTTGAGGTTGTCTTCCGACAAGTAGACATGACCGGTGTACTGTGCCTCCCCGATGGCTCGCAAGCAGCGCATGGTAGCCTGGAGCACGAATACCTTGGACTTGGGCGTGCGGAACAATGCCACCCCAAAGAGCGATTGGCAGTTCCAGCCTTCGCGTCCTTTGTTCACCAGGATGATGAACTGCTTTTCCGACTCCGGTGTATCCAGACGGTAGAACTCGCGAAGTTCGTCCTTTGAGGTGATCTTCTCGTCGCCCACATTGATCACGATGCGCGACGCGGGAATGCCTCGCGCCTCCAGAATTTTCACCAATTCTGGGCGCAGCTCCTCGTTGGCTTCTTTGATGTCTGACGCAAAGAACGCAAGCTTGGGCAAACGCCCTGCCGGTCGAAGATCCTTGGTGGATTCCAGGAATCGGTCCACCACAAGACTGATAAATTCCGATGACTTTGGGTTGGTGTACCCCTTGACCTGCACCTTCTTCAGGTAACCTTTCTCGATGGCCTCGCGCAGCCCATAGGCGTACACCACCTCAGGCAGAACTTCCTTGCCCACGTATGGTGTGCCCGTGAAGTTGTAACAGGCCACAACGCGGGTTCCGGCTTTTTGCAAGCTTTCTGCCAACTTGTCGATGGTGGTGCGTAGCGATGTATCATCTGGCTTTGTTCCGATTCCCATGTCCTTGGCCAAACCGGCACCAAACGCATGGTGGGCTTCGTCTACAAAGATGCCCAGCTGCTCCAGGCGGCGCAGCTTCTCAAAACGTTGGTTGGTTGCTAAATCGGCGTCGTCTTCAGGTTCGTCGAAGTTGTAGAGGTCCTGGTTCTGGTCATACACCGATCCCGACTGGAAGGTTGGTTTGCCGCTACCAAACAGCATGTCGGCCTGGCTCCGGTCTTTGCGGATGCGCTTGAGGATGATCTTCTGCGAATTGGACACGATGATGTTGAATCGCGATTTGTCGAGCGTGTTTAGCGAAGTTCCCGCGTCATCCAAATAGTGAAAGCGGATGTTACTGCTAACAAAGTCTGCATATTCTGGCGGCAGTACTCGAGAATGCTTAAACGTCTCAATTTCTTTTAGTGATTGCAGCACTGTCTTGTCAGGCGCAAACACAAGAGCATTGTGACAAAATCGCTCGTCCTTTTCCCACTTGTTCCCCAAAAGGAATTCGTAGAAGATGCAGGTGCCCATCAGGATGGTCTTTCCCGTTCCCATGGTCAGCGCGAAGATGTAATTGGGATAGGCGCGCTGGTTCTTCTTCATGGATGCAAACACGCGCTCATATTGGGCCTGCGTGATCTCATCAAAAAGCGAAAGACTCGCGTGGGCTGACTGAATTCCTCCACGTTTGCGGTCGGCGAAGCGCCCTTCGCGCTTGAACCAGTCGTGGAAAATCTCCTCCACACGGGCGTTCCCCAAGAACTCCTTGAGGAACACGTACATCTCCAGAGCTTCGAACTGCGGGTCGCGAAGGAAAGCCTTGGGATTCTTCTCAGGATTATTGAAGTCGAGGAACTTGCGCGACAGTTCCTTGTAGTGTTTGGTGATTGTCCCTCGGTTATCGAGGTAGAACTGCCACAGGAATTGGAAGAACGCAAAGTCCAGGGAAGACTCAACCGATTTCGCCTTTCGCGGACCTCTAGGCGGCATGGACTGTTCCCTCCCACGATTCCGACAATAGGTCGGTGATTTTCACGCAGATGGTTCCAGCATCGGCAGGGATGACGTAGGTTCCGGCCACCAAATCATTCTTGCCACTAGGGTTGTCGGTGATGGCAGGCTGCAGCACTGCGCCGTCGTAGTTCCAGTCGACGTACACACTTTCTACCAACTCACGCCAATCTGTCACATCCTCCTTTTGTAGCGACAATTTCTGGAGAAGATTCATGGGATAGAATGATTCGATGGTGAGATTCCCGCTCTTGGTTACCACGCGCGCCTCGCTGTCGCGTTTGAACTCCAGACGAGATTTGTCGCGTAGTACATCCACGACTTCCGCATCGATTAGGAACGGTTCGGCCTCCTTCTTGAGGTGCGCGGCTAGATCGGGCTCATGGCCCATGCACACGATCTGGATTTTCTCGACCGGCTGGTTGGGCTTTTCCTGCTGGCGGCGCTCCCAGCCCTTGTAATCAAAACCTGCGATCAGCTCGCCTAGATCTGCTTTGGTGGCAATGCGGTTGACCGGCATGATCTTGACCATCTTGCCGTCCTTCTCGCCATCGAAGATGGTCGCGAAGTCAAGCTTCTGGATTTCCAGAGCATCCATCAGCAGCTCCTTCGCCTGCACCGGATTGCGGAACACGTCGTAGTGGTTGACGTTGTATACCTCGAACCCGGTGTAGAATGTGTCGACAGATTTTGCTTCGCCTTCGACTTCAAATTCCAAGGTGGGATGATTTGTTTCGATTTCCTGAGCAACTCCCAACAATCTTTTGGTGGTAGTCTGGATAGATCCCAGATTGATGTCAGCACCAATGAAACGACGTCCGAGTTTCATTGCAACTGCTTGGGTTGTACCTGAACCCATGAAACAGTCAAAAACCAGGCTTCCTGGATTTGACGTCATTTGAATGATTCTTTCTAAAAGTTGCGTAGGCTTCTGAGTTGGATAACCTGTCAAATCTTTTGATTGCGAATTCTCACCGAAAATATCTGTCCAAACATCATCTGCAGGATATCCAGTAGCTTCATCCAAGTAGTGCTTTATCCTCATCCCTCCTGTAGCCGTATAATAAATCCTGTTTTCTGATTTGTATTTCTCAACAGTTTCAGCAGGGGTTGCTGTTCCAATTTTTTCATCCTTAAATCTACGGCCATTCTCATCAACCTTGCTAAATCGCTCTTCGATATACTGTTCGGAGTAGGGCATAATGACCGGATTGTAAACAAACTCCAAATCAGACTTACTAAAGTACAAAATATCGTCATGACTTTTGCCTAAACTTGTTTTCCCTTTAAACCCACTGGATGTCATACTTCTCCAGATAACATGCCCTCGAAAGCCCTTCGGACCGAACACCTCCTCTAAAATCAATCGCAAGTAGGAAGCTTTGCGCCAATCACAATGAATCCAAATAGTACCCGACTCAGACAGCAATTCGCGAATCAAGACAATCCGATCATGCATAAATTGCAGATACTCATCATTTAACCAAATATCTGTATACTGCTTTTCCTCAAACGAATTAGAATCAGAAGCAGCAGCAGATCCTTTTACGGTTATTTTCTTTTTGTAATCCGCCTTCGAATCAAACGGCGGATCGATATACACCAGATCCACCTTGCCCCGATATTCCTTGAGCAGGTGGCTCATCACCTGAAGGTTGTCGCCCCAGTAGATCTTGTTGCGCCAGCCGTTAACCTCGGGGCCGTGCGACTCCTTATGCTGGGCCGGGTAGAACTGCGTGGAGGTGAACGGACGCTTGCCGCGCCAGTTCAGCATGGGATATCCCTTGATAGGCTCGAAGACGTAGTCGTCGCCCTTCTTCTGGGCTTGACTCTCGAGGGAAAGGGCTTCCTGGCTCATTGGGTCTCTTTCGGTCTCCGCCCAGTGCATTGCGGGCAGGTTGCAGGTCTCGGACCGCGACGGTCCGGTAGTAATGTGAATGGAGGTTAGGCGTGCCTATGGCTCAGGAATGGCAGGTTTTGGCTCATCCCCGGCTTCAATGAGCCATTTGGAACCGCGCGTGTATGACCCTCGATGCGGCTCGATACATGGTTCGCCATGGGCATAGTTGGAAAAGTGCTTCTGGTTCCCGCTGCGGAGGCATCAGAGACATCAGGCATTGCGGAATTTCCAATTTCTTGTGTCACAGAAGTGGTGCATGTCGCAGTTCTCGCACATCTTGCCCGGCCGGCAAGGCATGACGTAATCCTTGGCCTGGATGCGCTTGACCACGCTGTCAAAAGACGCCACCGTCTGCCCGATAGACCGATCATCCTTGGGCCAGCTCAGGTAAGGATTCCCGCTCTCCTCACCCGTGTAGTAGAGGTGGATCTTGGAAATCTTGACGCCCATTCTTGCTTCCACAAGATGTGCGTACACCTCCAGTTGGCGTCGGTAACGCAGGATCTTCTCCCGGTCGCGCTCCAGATCCGGCTTTTTCTCCGATTTGAAATCGACCAGTTCCACGTAGCCTTCTTCGCCACGGATCAGGTCTACGCTACCCTTGAGGATGTAGGTGTCCTTGACCAGAGATACGTCGACTTCGGCGTGCTGGATGCGCGCCCACTGGCCCTTCTCCCGTTCGAAATACCCCAGTACCTGACGCTCCACAGCACGCAAGGTGTTAGGAGCCAAGTATTGACCTTCATGACGAGACAGCCAAGCATAGTTGCCAGAGATCCAATCCAGAATCTGATCCGTGTGCAACTTGTGGCTCTCGCCGCGCAGCACCGCCTTGTGGATGTCTTCGATGGACTGGTGCACCAAGGTTCCAAACAACTGTGCACCACTACGCACAGGCTGGAATTCCAGTTCCTTGTAGAAGCGGTATTGTTCGGCACAATTCTCAAACAAGGTGATATGCGAGGTAAAGGAATACTCCTTCTTCAGGACGATTTCCTTCACGGGCTCAAAGTCCAGTAGCTGCGGCCGGAATTTGTCAGACCTCCAATCCACAAGTGCATCGAAGACCGGCTGGAAGTATTTGGAGGGCGATCGGCCGTGCCCCTGGTGCAACCTGGCAGTCAGCACCAGGAGGTTCTGGGCGCGCGAGAAGGCCGTGTAGAACAAACGCCAGAAGTCGAACTCCTTGATCCTGGCCAGTGGCTCGAAGGCCGGGCGGGAAAGGTATCCGCCATCGTGCAGAGTTCGCTCAACTCCCGCGACCTGGTTGCGCGGCACCGACTCCATGGAGCCGCAAATCACAACAGGGAATTCCAAGCCTTTCGACTGGTGGATGGTCAAGAACGAGACACACCCCTTGGGCGCATACTCGGCTTCGTCTTCATATTCGCCAACACCGCCGTCCTTCAGAAATCGGAAGAACTGGTTGAACAAGCTACGCAGGTTTTTCTCGAGGTAGTCTGGACGCAAGATGTTGATGTGGTGCAAGTATTCAAAACGTCCGAGCAGGCTGGATAGTTCAGCTAGGTTGCGCGCTGCACGCCCCTTGTCGACACCGTACAATGTGTCTTCTGCCAGAAACTGGTTGAACAACGGAAATTGCAGGAGTTGATAGAACAACCCGCTGAACGCGTAGTCGGTGTTTGCGGATAGCGACAAATGGCTCTTGGCCCGACGCCGCGCCCACTGCAGCAGCGAAGCGTTCTCCGGCTTGCGCACCTCCTCCGCGAAGGCAGTGAAGCACGTGGTGTCATACCAGTCCCAGATATCCAGGCTGGCGTTTTCCTGCCACTTGCGGGCGGTCTGGAACTGCGGGAACAAGAAGATGAGCGCACCGATCATCCACTTGATCTCTGGTCGCTCGAAGAACAGATTGGAGCGCGGTGAGTAGACCGGAATTCCTTGACTCTCTAGAAAATTCGCCAACCCCACCACATGGTCGTTTGTAACCGACCGGAAAAGAAACGCAACCTGATTCCAATCCTCGAGCTTCCCGCTCTCTTTCAGGCCTTTCAGGAGGCTCAAGTTCTCCTCGTACCAGGCTTGGTCTCCATGCGCATCGGAGGCCGACAAGCGCACAACGGTTGCGGTTTGCGGGAAATTCGCCTCACGAGGCTCAATGCTCTTCTCAAATCGGAAGGACTTACCCTGATCCATCCAATCCAACCGGTTCATCCAGCCGTTGTAGAACGAAATGATCCCTGGATGAGACCTGTAGTTGGTCACCAGCCTGACCTGCTTACACACGCCTTTGGGAAACTGGCTAGGGAATTCCAGGATGTTTCGGATGGTGGCTCCGCGGAACCGATACAGGCCCTGGTCGTCGTCGCCAACCACACACAAATTTTGTCGGTCGTTGGCCAGTAACCTGAGGATTTGCTCCTGGATGGTGTTGGTATCCTGGAACTCGTCGACCATGATGTGTGTGAACTTCGTCCGCAGCGCTTCTCGCACACCCGGGTGTTTCAACAGGAGATGGAGAGCTTCGAATTGGATGCCTGAAAAATCGAGGCTATTGGTTTCTGTCAGGAGCTGCTGGTACTTCTCAAACAACGCTGCCAAGGCTCTCACTTCGGGATCAGGAGCCAACTGCAATGACTCCAGACCCAACGCCTCTTCGCTCACCGTGTTGAGCGCTTTGAGCAGAACCTCGGCTTGTGTCCACCGGGGCGACTGTTTGGCTCCGATGACCAGTTCGGAACCTTCCAAGCCACGGAATTCTTCCAGTTTCCGGTACAGGAAATACTGCTGATCGAACTGATCGAGCATCGTGTAGTTGCGCTTGAGGCGGGTGAACTCTCGATTGTCTTCCAGCAAGCGCAAACACACCGAATGAAATGTGCCCAAGTACATCTCATGGATGTTGAAGGGCACACCCTCTTCCGTGAGCCGGTTAGAAACCCGTGTCGAGAGTTCCCGTGCGGCCTTGTCCGTGAAGGTGAGCACCAACAGCGACTCGGGCGTAGCCGCTTTGGATTTGATCAGGTGGACGATCCGTTCGACCAGCGTGAAGGTCTTACCTGAGCCTGGTCCGGCGATGATCAGGAGAGGTCCATCCGTCCACTCGATCGCTTCCTGCTGGGATTTGTTGGGAGTGCGGATCATGGGCTCTGTTCCGAAAATTTCCGAGCAAATGGAAATAGGAAGGATAGGTATTGGCCCAGCCGAGACATGGCAGAGGCTGCCAAGCGTGGGACTGCCTGGATCTCGCTCTCCTCCCCGCTTGAGGTTGTCGCATTTCTCAGTTCACCGGACACCATCGCCTCCTTGCCAGTCGTCCTAGCCCAAACCATTCAGCGCTTGAACCGAAGACCGGTACGCTCCAGGATCCCGTGGACACTGTCCACGGGAAATCAGGAACGTTTGAGCAGTGGGTAGTGCAAAAAGCGGTGAGTGGTATCACAAAGTGGTTGACTCACCAAGAAATATCCACGTTTGATTGAGGTCTCAGTCGGCATTACTCGTAGCTATCGCTTTTTCGTTTTTTTTACGCTTTGGCGCTCGTAGAAATTGGTCCCCGCTTCATAGTCGTGAATATTTCCCGGAGAGATGCCTGTTCTTTTCTTCTTATCATTGAATTCCAAGGAAAAGCTCGCGGCTCGGATGAGCAATGTTTCAATTTCCCTCTCATGCTTTTTCTCTTTTACCACGTAGAAAGAAAAATATTCAAGCTCAAGTGGATAAGCTTTCTTTCTGGCACTTAGGCGCTGAAAAATATTCCCCCTCCCTGCATACCGAGGGCACCCCATCGAATCGTGTGCGATGTAAACGCCTTGACTTGTATAACCCTGATCTTTGATGTGCTTCTTTATGCTAGGTAACGCAGAAAACGGAAGTTTCTCACCAATCAATCGAAAAAGCGAATCAACTTTCCCCGGATGACCTTGGAATCTTTTCAGTTCCCCGAATTTCACCACCCATCTACTATCGTCCGACCAAATTTGTCTTGAAATCACCTTTTTTGCAGGAGCTTTCTTGGACTTCCTTGCCTTTTGTGTAGTCACCTTTCGATTCATCAATTCCTCCTATTGTCGCAATTATATTTCTGAAATACGAAGATTCGGCCCCCTTTGATTTGATGATCTATTATTTCACCCCACCCCTACAGAAGGAATACAACACCGCAGAAGATACCATCGAATGCACTTTCCCTAATATTGTCCTGAAGCTCATAAACGAGCATTCCGTTTAACGTTCCCATTTCCACCCATCACAATAAATACAAGTTCACCCGAATAATTTCAAAACCCCAACTATATTTAATAGTGAGATAGTGGCAACAGAAAATGATACGATCGACAAAACATCCAACAAAAAATCTATCCAAATTTGCTTCACGATCCAGCCAGGAATTGATTTTTTCCACCCGGTTAAGGACTCATCTTCAGCGATATAATTAAGCCAATTTACATACTTGTTTATTAAGGCGAGAACGACCTGAGAAAAAATCCCGCACAGTAGGCCACCAATCAAACATTGCTTTAAACAGTCGTCTTTAGCCAACTTTTCGATGACATCTTTATTTCCAATAACCAATGCCGATATCCCTACGCCAAAACCAATTAGCCATGACCGGAACGTCTTAGCGTACTCATCGTAGGCTTCATAGGACCATTTTGCATTTTCATTTACGTTGCTCCGCACCGAATCCTCCATGTTGTTGGAATTTTCTATCGATCGAGATCGCATTGTGCCACGGATCTACCCCAGATCTGATCAGGCTCAGCTCACCGGAAACTAGAACCACCCCCTCAAGTACACGAGCACTTTTCTTCACTATCCCATTGGCAAAACCACACCAGATGCCCAACTCTCGCCCTACTTAATAACGGTCAGCTCAACTAGCTGGAAGGAAAGGCTTGTGCGACTTCAAGACTTGGTGGTCTAGATCCAAGCTCCACGTCAATCCACACAACGGGCTTTCCAGGCCCGGACAGAATACGCCCGAGATATGACCGCGGTGCCAAGCCCATAAAACAGCGCCCATCGCGCCCCTGACCACGGCCGCATCCGTGAACTCCGGCATGGACATGGTTGGAGCTACGATCACAAACGGGAGGAAACAAGAACCATTTTAGAGCAAGTAAACTGTGGACCGATCACTTTTGTGCACCACGCCTTCGAAAGTATTCTCGCAGTCGTTTGTATCGAGTATCCTGCGAAAGCTGTGGAGCAGCTTGCATGATGTCATCCAGGCATTGCCCCAGCTCGCCAGATATCCAAGGCTCCTCGACAATCACCAGATGAAGCAACAGGAGAGCCTCCGATGGAAATTGTTTGCACAGACTGGATCCAGCAAGAAGATGGACGATGTAGTGCGAGTGGTCAATGGCTTGCAACCAGTTCTGCACCGCAGCCAATGCCGCTGGAAACTCCCCTCGAGCAGCAATGCTTAGCCTAACCAGGGACTCGGAAATTCGCGGAGTAGCCGCGTCGCGAGACTTTGGCCAGACCTGTTGCCAGAACGGATGGGCGCGATTTTTCCAAAATTCCTCACACCGATCCCCTGCGCTTTCAACTGCTTGGAAGAGTGCCTGTGCAGATTCCTCCAGACCTTCAGGTGGAAGCGCACCTATCGCGGTTCTGAATTCCTCTGTGGTGTATCCCTCAGTCGGACCCAATGCTGCGTATGTTAGGAACGCCGAGAATTGATGTCGAGACTCGCCAAGTTCGGCGTAGTGGTTTGCGCTCTCAAGGAAGCTTGGCTTGAAAGCAACCATTAAAGGCTGATACAATCGAGGGGACCAGAGGAAACCTTCCCACAGGGCTTTTGCCTCGGCCGGATTGCTCCAGCTGAAAAGTGGTAACAGGTTTTGTTCGGTCCATAGCCGGTCGACTCTGAAAAATGGTATCAGCTGCGACCCCAGCAGCACTCTTCCGTGACGAAATCTGTCGTTTTGCACGTCGCACAGATTTGTGAAAATGGGCTTCAGATTTTCTGGTAGTAGCTCGTTGTCACCTGGCTTTTGCTTGAACCAAAGATTGACCAGGGCTTGTGTGGCATGCCCAATGGGGTGGTTGATTGCAGTACCAACAGGATCGTAGGCCACGACACCACTCCGGATAGAATGGGGTCTTGAATCAGTTTCCGGCGGCAACTCGAGTATGCGACAGCACAAATTTAACAGGATTTCTTTGTGGCAGTTGATCACCCTGGATGCGACTTCCATCCAGAACGTCATGCTGTGTACAATTTCCTGAAGTACGCCATCTGGTATGGTTTGGATCACCGGTGCTGCGAATCGCCAAGACCGCAATACTGCTCCTTCTTCGGCCCAGGTCTGCAGAGCCTCGCGCCATCGACGAGTGGGCCATACGCCATCTTTTCCCAGTTCGCATAATGCGGAAAGACTTTGAAAGAAACGCGTGGAACAAACGTCACGCCATGTATCCGTGTCGTAAGGTATCCTGACTGGCATTGGCTTATTTAGCCACGCCACAAGATCCTTTCGTATGCGCGGAGCAATTTCGACGACCTTATTGTCCTCAAAATCCGGATCACTCGTACCACTCATCCAGCGCGAAAACTCTTCACTCTCATTTGACTCCAGGTGCCACTGTGGATAGGCTTTCGAAATTTCAGCTAGGCGTTCCGCTGCATCCGCTCCCAGAGTGAGCCCCGCTACTTTCAGCTTCGACAAATGCAACCAAACAGAGCGGGAAAACAAGCCCTGCCATTCATCAGGCTCCAGCTCAGCCCGATACATCTCGCGCGGTGGACCGGCCAAGATGGCTATCTCCAAGCGCTCTCGAACGCCCACTGGCAACCGCCGTGCCTGTAGTACGAGCAGCCTGCACACCTCCCTCCGCGTAGCTGTGGACCACAGCCACTCCGCGCCATTGCTCAACAGCCATTCCACCCATTGCTCGGGCGGAACGGCGCCATCCTGACTGGCCGCAAACAGGGCCAGTCGTTTGAAAGTTGGGTACGGCATTTCAAACCAGCCGAGTGCAATTCGTGTCGCGCGCGCGCTGTTTTCTGCATGAACAGCCAACCACGCATCGCGTAGTAATTCGATCAAGCTTACCCAGTCTTGATAACCTCGATTCTGCCAATGTGGCGTGATGGACGGGAGATCCCAGTGCGAGCGGTCGCTTTGGTCTTCGGCTTCGCCTAACTCACGAAACAGATCCAGCGCATCACGCAATAGCTGCTGAAATTCATCCAACAAGAGTGGCAAGAACGATGCCCACTGCGCATCATTTAAGTCACGCAAAGCGGCGTGCAGGTGATCAGCGGCCAGCACGAGATCCCAGTCCACCAATTGTCTGATCCGCACAGGCTCACCTGTGATTTTTGAATCGTCGTCAACCCAGTGAAACGGCTTCTTCAAGAGCACTTTGGGTGCAAGGAACTCCCGCAATTCCAGTCGCAATGTGGCGGTTAGTCCCTCACGCTTCACCCGACCTTTCCAGCGATACAGATCGAAGGCGCGCTGCGGAGATTTTACTTGGCCACTATGCAGCAGACGCCACAAAGTGCGCATCAGGGGTCCAGGAATCGCCTTGGGTGCATGCTGGCGGATTTCACTCAGCTCAGTGGTTTTGCCATCCCGTTCCAGTGACTCAAAACGATCCAGCTCTTGTTCGATCAACCGTAGCCAACGATCGTGCAACTGCCCACCTTGCTCCGCAATCCAAATGACCAGCCTCGGGTCATCCAAGTGTCGTACGAGCCACCTGGACAGCTGGGACATAACGTCATCCCATTGACTGCCAACGATTCCGCCAGAGACCAATTGTATAGATGACGCGCGGTCATACGACGCTGGTCGGCGAACCAAGCTGAAACGCAACTTGGCATCCACTTCAGCGCGTGGCGGCACGCCAAATCGAGCCAGATCACTGTGCCCGAAACACTCATCCGAGAAGGGCTCCAGCAGCCAGTCAAGCGAAGGGACTGGATTGAAGTCGGCGAACTGTTTCGCGGGTAACCCTGACTTATCTGATAAGGCCCAGAGTACCCGCCCAACGAAATTGTCCTGCCGAGTGCTGCCCTGCGGTCGCGCTAATGCGTGCTTAACAATGATGGCTTCTTTTCCCTGCACGCCGTCGCGGTAGGTGTCTGCCCATTCGTGCAAGGTTTTGTGCAGCGCGGAGTGATCGTGACTACCAGCAGGTTTAGTGTAGAGGACAGGTGTGACGCCTTTGGCTTCCCAGTCGAGAGTCTTGCTACGCTCCTGCCCCGGTTCGCAACTGCCCAGCGCCCACGCCTGAGGCGTGGCTTCTCCCAACATCCGGTCAGCGGCAAGCGCATCCATCATGTACCGCAACACCGGATCGTCAATGCTGTACCCCACGAAGCAAACCACGTAGTTCCGGAAGAGTTCGCTCACAAAACGGGCAGCCCAGCGTTCGGTCAGATAAGCCAAACCGAAATCACCACTGGTGACGACCAGACGATTCAGGGTTGTATTGTCAACCTTTTCGGTTATAAGGCCGTGCAAAAATACCAGTCCGTCCCAGCGGCTATTTTTGGGGATCGGCAGCATCGGAGCAGCGTATTCTTGGAACTTTTGGCCTATGCGTTTGGCAGCCACCTGAAAAAGGCGATCAAAGTTGGTTGTGACCAGCCGCAGCGCCCCATCCCGGCTGCGAGCCAGATGCAACAGTGCCGCTTGTGTATCGGTAGCTCCCTTCCTGCGAAGGTTCGGTTTCAGGGCGTTTACCAGAGCACGACGGACGGCTAAACGCTGACCTGGTAGTCGTCGTTCGAGCAAATCAAGTGTGGCATCGCAGCGGCCAAGATCCAATGCCGATTGTTCAATAGGTGAACGTTCAGTCCCGATCAACCCGTAAATTTTCTTAACAAGCCCTTCAAAACTCGGCAAATCGGCAGGGGAAGAAATTCCTGATCCACAGAAGAACACTACGCGGCCTTCCTCGTGCGCCTGCAAAAGCGCATCAGGAATATCAGGGCCATTGGCAATGAATTGCATTCTTTTACCTTTTATGCATTGCGGATATTGTTTATACGAAACACTTCGGGCAGTTTTGCAATTTCGTTAAAAAATACTGAGATTTGGAGTGATTCGCGCGTGGTAGACGAGCAATTTTTCGCCTTTTGTGAAATGCTGCTATACGCTTCATAATTCTCAGAAAAGAGTTCGAGTTTTGGCGCCGAGACGTGTTTAAATCTACTCGAACCCCCTCGACTGAGAAGTAACCATTCTTTTTCCGAGGCAGCGAGAAATCGTCCGACCATACCCTAATCTGCCCCCGAAATGGTCGGGCGCGATTCAGGTGAATCGATTTTCCAGTGGGACAAGCCATGGACGGGCGACTCCGCACAAGGTGGTTGAGCTCGGCCTCCGGAAACTAGAACAACTCCTCCAAGTGTCGCGGATAAAATCATCCACCAACTCTTGGCAAGAGAACACCACCCGTCCGGTACTCCTTCGCCCAACCCTGCATCCATCGCCCCAAAAACTGCCTACCCTGCGGAATCTGTAACCAGAACCGTTCTGCCGAAACGGTCAAGGCTGTCGCCTCCGACAACAAACCGAGGCCCCAATGGCAGCAGTTGTCGACCGTACTCAACCCAAGCGACCGGTCCCTACTCATGGTCAAGGCCAGCCTTTCCCGTGACGACCATCCAAATCAACAGCCATCCCGACGCACCTAGCCAAACGCGAAAGATGCGGTAGGGAGAGGCCCAATTGTGTCGATGGCAAGGCTCATCCAGGTCGACTTTTTCAAGGCAGATCAAAATCGTGTACCGGATTGGGTATCGTAAATGAGCGACCGCGCCTCGGGCCAGATAGAATGGGAACTTTTGGCTCGGGTTCGATTCCCCATGGCTCCATCGAAAAGAAAAAGGCCCTCCAAAAGAGGGTCTTTTTCGTGGCAAACTGCAATGAAAAGGTCTGGGGCTCGATTCCCCGACGGCTCCATGAATAGAGGATCTAAAGAGGTCCGAAACAGCAGTAAAACCGCGAAATCTTACTAATTTCGCGGTTTTTTTGTGCCCAATGGTTCCAGTTAGACCCGTACAGACCCAGTCGTTTTCGTGTACAGGTTGGTGTATCGTCCCCCGAGACCGCTGGCCGGTACACGAAATCGGCCGGAGGCGGCACCACAGCGGGCTTGCAGGTCGATCAAGACGTCAGTTATGCACACAGACGTTCAGCCCTGTTTCAACGCCTCCTGTGGCTGTACCGTGGCTTCCGCGAAGCGCCGGTGTATGCCATGCCATCTCCGCGGCCGAGCTTCTTCTTTGATCTCAACGATCAAATTCACCATTTAGGCGTATATTCACTCCGTAGTGAAGATCAACGATTCAGTAAATATCGCCGAACCAAACGCCTCGATCGTGAGCGTCTTCGAAGACCTCTTGCAGAAGCTCCAGGTGCCTTGGAGCACCGTGCAGGATGAGCGCCAACAGACGACGAATTTCCTTGTTGATGGCACGAGGATCCTCCTCTCCTACAAGCCGAAGGTCCGTCCGGCAGATGTTCCCGGCATGGTTTTCAGCCTTGAAGAACGGATCCTTCAAGCTGGCCGACCGGCCTATGGGGTGATCGCGGCAGACTTCATCTCCGATGCGACCCGTGAACGAATCCACGCCAAAGGTTTCGGCACGTTGGACAGGTGCGGCAATTGCAGCCTCCGCTTTGCCCGGGCCATCGTCGAGGTTCGAGGCAACCCCAATGCCTTCAAGGCCCCCAAGGAGACGAAGTCCCTTTTCACGCCCAAAGCCCAAAGGGTTCTGCGTGCGCTCCTTTCACCGCCACTGCGATCGTGGACAGGCATGGAGCTCGCGAACTTTTGTGACGTCAGCACCGGTTGGGTAACCGCGATCCGGAAAGCTCTGTTCGCGCAAGAATGGGCCAAGGGGGATCGAAACAACATTGTCGTCAGCGAGCCGCGGCGGCTCCTTCAGGCATGGGCTTCAGAAGACAAGTGGAAGCAACGCACGGAGGTCAAAGAGTTCTCGTCGATCCTTTCGAAGGAATTGATCTGCAAGAAACTGGCTGGAGAGTTTCCCAACGGAACGCTGGCCTTCACACGCTGGGTGGCCGCATCGCTTCGGCGGCCGGTGACGGAAACAAGTCTGGTTACGGCATACTTGCAGGATTTGCCAACGCTCGAATTCCTTCGGAGCGAACTTGGAGCTCGACCTGTTGAACGAAACGGAAACCTGCAACTGGTGATCCCGAGTGACTCAGGAGTTTTCCTCGCGATGCAAGAGGTCGACGGGCTCCCACTGGTGTGCGATGCTCAGATCTGGCTCGATCTTCAATCGGCGGGAAACCGTGCCGAGGAGCAAGCGCAAGCACTGTGGGAGTGGGATGAATTCGGAGGCTGGAACCTTTGAAGTACGAGAAGCATTCCGACTATCCCGACCAGGCGAATGATCGTGTTCTGAGCGTACTTCTGGCACTCTGGCCATCCATGCCAGAATCCGTCAAGGACGATCTGGTCCTTGTCGGTGGCCTTGCTGTCCATCTGCTCACCAGACACGAAAGGAACCCCTTCGGTCCATCAAGCGTGACCTTGGACGTGGATCTTGGGATTGCCTTGGGAGCCAGCACCGGGACATATGACACTGTTACCCGGTCGCTTCAAGGGATCGGCTTCCGAACGGTGGACAGACGGCTGGTTCGCAGCATGGATGGGCTGGAAATCGCGGTCGATTTCCTCGTTGAAGGTCACTCTGGGGCAGGCCGCATGGTGGATGATGTCCATGCTTCCGCCTTTCCAGGAATCCAAAGAGCATTGGAGAGCAAGGAGCAGCACTTGATCCAGGGCCGTGATGCCTATGGAGTCGAGAAGTCCATGGAGATTCCGGTAGTTGGCCTGGGCCCTTTGCTCGTGCTCAAGCTCAATGCGTTTTCGAACCGACGCCAACCGAAGGACGCCTTCGATTTCCTGACGCTGGCGATGATCCACCACAAGAGCGCTGGCCAGGCATTGGCAGGCGAACGAAGATTGAACCCCGGGTTCTCGGTTGCCTCCCGCTGCCTCGAAGAATTTTTCCTCGATTCAGAGAAGGACGGACCTCGACGAGCTTTGGCGTTTCGGGGTGGAGCGCAAGGCTCCCTCTTGGATGAAGATCGCGTAACGCTTGAGGTGATGGCTACCGCAGGCCAGTTCCTTTTCGAAGAGTTGGCGAAGTCCGAATCCGACTGACCAAGCGGGTCGAATTCGAACTCAAGATGGCTGCGTTACTTGTCCGCTCCGATGGGGGGCGGGTCAATTCCCCGACGGCTCCATGAAAACAGAAAAAGGCCCTCGTTCGGAGGGCCTTTTTCGTGAGACGAAGCGAGGCGCTCACGCAGGTTGCAGCCTCAGTGGTGGTCTTTGCCGTCCAGCTTGGTGTTCGCCCCGGTGTTCTGATCGGCCCGGAAGTGATCCGTACGGCGGTCGGCCGAGGTCTTGATGTCCAGGCGAATCGCCTCCTCGCGTTGGTAGCGCGCCTGCAGCTCGGACAGCTTGCCCTGGGCCAGGCTGTCCTTGGGAGAGGCCTCCACGACCTTCTTCTGGTCGCGAATTTCTTCCGACAGCCCTCGAAGAAGCTTGTCTTGGGCGGCCAACTCCTTGAGGTATGGCGACTGGCCTTGCTGCCAGGCCACGCAATTCTCGCAGCCTTCGCCACGCTGACTGCTGGCTCCACAAGCAATTAGGAGCGAACTTCCGAACAGTGCGACCAGCAGCCACCGACGATTTCTCATTTCTTCCCCTCTCGTGCGCGCAATCCGATCAGCCGGACCTGTTCCTTGCTGACCACCTTCAACGCCACGATCTCACCCGGCTTGACTTGACCCAAACGGGTGGCGGCGGCGGAAGCCGATTTCACCACGGTAGAATTTCGTCCGGCATCCAGGATCTCCACCAACACCATTCCCGGACGCAACCCCTTTTCCTGGGCGGGCGAACCAGGCGCCACGGAAACGATCGACGCACCGGTGACTCCAGCAGGCAGACCATTTTCCGTCCGCGACTTCTGATCCAAGTCCCCCAACCGCAAGCCCAGATGCGGAAGGCTGAAGGTGCCATCGGGGGCCTCCACGGGCATGGATTCCAATTCTCCCCCGACCCGACCAAGGGCCACGTCCACGTCCAGTTCCTTGCCATCGCGGAGAACTCGCAGGCGCACCTTGGTCCCTGGCCGTTCCGAAGCCACGCGATTGCGCAGATCGGCTGATCCTTTGACGGCCACATCCCCCACCTTCAAGACCACGTCCCCGGACTTCACGCCCGCGGTCTGGGAAGGCGATCCCGGCGCCACCTGCACCACCTTCGCGCCATCGCGGCTGGGCAAGCGAAGGGCTTCCGCGAGATCGGGATCGACATCCTCGATCACCAAGCCCAACCAGCCTCGAGAAACCACACCGTCGCAAATCAGGTCTTCCGCGATCCGCCGCGCCATGTTGATGGGGATGGCAAACGAGATTCCCTGGTAACCACCGGACCGGCTCCAGATGCTCGAGTTGATCCCGATCACCTCTCCCTTCAGGTTGACCAGCGGACCGCCGGAGTTGCCGGGATTGACGGCGGCATCCGTTTGGATATGGTCGGCGTAGCCTTCCCCTTGCAGCTCGTTGCGACCCTTGGCCGAGACAATTCCTGCCGTGACGGTATTTTTGAACATGTAGGGATTGCCCAAGGCCAACACCCACTGCCCGATCCGGACCAGGTCGGAATTGCCGAAGGCGGCCGACTGGAGCTTGGTCTTGCCCGGCTCGATCTTCAACACGGCAACGTCCGCCTTCTCATCCACCCCCACCACCTTGGCATCGAATCGGGCGCGATCCCAAAGTTCCACCTTGATCTCGTCCTGGTCCTTCACGACATGGGCGTTGGTCATGATGTAGCCGCGCTCATCGATGATGAACCCGGAGCCTCCACCCTCCTGTTTGTGCCGCTCCTGGGGGGCGGGCATCCCCTCCATGTCGCCGGGAAAGCCGAAGAAGAAGGGAAAGGGCATCGCCCCGCCCCCCTGTACAGCCACGGTCTTGGAGGTATACACACTCACCACCACCGGCTCCACGTGATCCACCACATCCGCAAAGGCGTTGGATAGGGCCATCGCGGCCTCGGAAATTTTCGGAACCGCCGGGCCTTCGCCCAGATGCAGGCTGGATCGGTCGGGGCGAGCGGCTTTATCTGCGCAGGATGCGGAAACCGCAAGGACCAGGAAGGCCACCGCAAGAAGCTTGGCAGGACGCATGGAGGATTCCTTTCTTCGGCGAAAATCCGTTTCTGTGATGGATGAGGAACAACGTGGAACTCGAGGGCGATTAATCTATACGACTCGTCCCGGACCACCAAGCACGCCCCGACTTGGGCCGATCTGGTCTATCTTTGGCGACGGATCATCACCTCCCATCCCAATCCTTCTAAACGGAAACCATGTCACTTTCCGCGACTCTACTCTGCCTGATCGGAGCCGCCACGGCCCCCCCCAAGAGGCTTCCGTACCTGGCCGTGATGAACCTCAGGGCGCCGGGAATCGAAGCCGGCGCCGCCGAGGCGATCAACTCCCATTTGGCGTCGGAGCTGGTTCGGTCCGGGGCATTTCGGGTCATGGAACGCACGCAGATGGACAAGATCTTGGCCGAGCAAGGCTTCCAGAAGAGCGGAGCCTGCGAAAAATCCGAGTGCGAAGTGGAATTGGGCAAACTGCTTTCCGTGGATCGCATCGTCGTGGGCGACCTGGGACGCGTCGGGACCAAATACGCGCTGAGCGCGCGGATGATCCATGTGCAAACCGGCGAAATCCTGGTGTCGGTGACAGAATCCGGCGCATCGTCGCTGGAGGACGCGAGCACGGACTTGGTTCCCTTGATCGCCGATCGCCTGGCCAACGCCGGCGAGTTCCGCAAACGCTGGTCGTTGGCCCTCTCCGCCAGGGGCGGGGCTACCGTTCCGTTTCTGGGCGACAAGCTCGCCAACGCCCAGGAGTGGAAAAAGGACGCCGAGCCGGACGCCAACTTCGGCGGGGCCGTGCGGCTGTCCAAATGGTGGACGCGCTCTCTCTGGACCTCCTTGTAATCCGGTGTGGAATCCAACCAGTTCTCCTCCAGTTGCACGTGGGACACCACCACAGGCGCCTTCCGGGAATCCCGCACCTGGAAAAGCTCCCTGAGTCTGCAAACCGTCCAGGCTTCGCTGTTGGCCGGATTCACGGGAGCATCAGGGTTCACGATCGGAATCGGTGGCACCTGGAACTACCCCCTGGACGGCTCGATCGAGCAGACTGTCCAACGCACCTTCCAGAACTCCGAAGGGAAACAGACCACCCAAAGCATCCCCCGCGCCAAACTCGATCCGACCTCCGGTACTCCAGGTGGCAAGGCGACCTCCACCCAATTTGCCTTCGAACCCTTTTGGGATGCCGTCGTGGAGGTCGGATGGACCTTCAAGCCAGGATGGCACGCGATGGTTCGCACGGAACTCTCCTTGACGAGCTTCTACCTGCCCGTCCAGACCTTGGCTGGGGACGAATCCATGATCGATCCACTGGAGCTCTCGAGCTATCAGGCTCCCAAGCGCTACGGCGATGCCGACCTGGCCGAGGGGATCCAACTCTTGCGCGTCCAGGCCTCCGTGGGGAAATCGTTTCCTTTCTGATTCAGATCGAGAAACTCCGTTGACCTCCCCCCCTTCGCAGGGTTACATTGCACCGACTTCGATCCGGAGGGGGTTCGGTTCGAAGTCCGGTTTCTAGGGAGAAAATGCTCATGGAGGGTTCCAGATGGCCGCGACGTTCGGAACCCGGAGCTTCTTTCTAAGCTACCTCCTCGAGACCCCCGTGGAGATGCCCGACGGCTCCCGCGTGAAGCTGCGCGAAGTCTGGGCCAGCACCGGCGAGACCCCTCGTGTTCACTGTGTCACCGTCAAGGTTCGCAGCGAAATCCGACGCATCGCATGGGAGGACCTGGAGCTTCGCAAGATCGACTCGGGCAAGTACACCTTGCGGTCGCGCTCGGAAGGCAGCACGTCACTTTCCGGCACCGAAGACCTCATCCAGATCCGCAAGCACATCCTGGATCGCCAGATCGTGGACCTGGATGGCGCCAAAGTGGTGCGTGTCAACGATGTACGGCTCGCCCACGTGCGCGACGGTCTGTTTCTGGTTGCTGTGGACGTCAGCTTCACTGCGCTCTTGCGACGCCTTGGCGCGGAACTGTTGGCCAGGCGCATGTTCCCCGGAAAGCTCTTGCCCAGCTACATCCCCTGGAGCGAAGTCCAAGCGTTCGTGCCCGCCAGCGGCGGTGCCGTGCGTTTGGCCTCCAGTGCAGATCGCTTGCGGACCCTCCACCCCTCGGAACTCGCCGACATCATCGAAAACCTCGACGCCGCCACCCAGGTGGCCATCTTGGATGCGCTCGGCGAAGACAGTGTCGCCGAGGTGATCGAGGAGATGGAGCCGGATGCGCAGGTGAGCATTCTCTCGCGCATGGGCGTGGAGAAAGCCGCGGATGTTCTGGAGCAGATGGACGCCGACGAAGTCGCCGACATCATCGACGATCTTCCCGCCCAACAGGCCGAAGACATCCTCCAGGAGATGGAAGGGGAAGCTTCCGCGGAAGTCCGCGAGCTCCTCGAGTACGGCGACAAGCAGGTGGGATCGCTGATGTCGAAGGAATACGTCTCGATGTCCGCGTCCACCACCGCCCAGGAAACCCTGGAGACCCTGCGCCGCGACCGGCCCGACGCCAAGCACGCGCTGGCCGTGTTCGGATTGGATGACAAATCCCGTCTTTCCGTGGTGGTTCCACTCACGGATCTCGTGATGGCCGAACCCAACGCGCCCCTGTGGGATCTGGGCATGGAACGGCTGGTGTGGGTGCGCGACGACGACCCGATCTCCGAGGTCGTGGAAATCCTGGAACGATACCGCTCCCTGGTGGTGCCGGTGCTGGACGCCGACGACGAGCTGGTGGGGGCGGTGACCATCGACGACGTCCTGGACGATCTCTTGAAGGCCGGCGGAAAGAGGTTGCGCGGATGAGCGCCCGCAAACCCGGATGGTGGGCCACGCTGCTCGCGTTCTTGGCCGTGCTGGGCCCCGGCATCGTGACAGGATCCGTCGACAACGACGCGGGCGGGATCACCACCTATTCGGTGGCCGGCGCGCGCTACGGATACCATCTGCTCTGGACGCTCGGCCCGGCCTTCCTGGTGCTTCTGGTGGTGCAGGAGATGAACGCCCGCATGGGGATCGTGACCGGCAAGGGCCTGGCCGACCTCATCCGCGAGAACGCCGGCGTGAAACTCACGCTTTTGATCTTCAGCGGAATGTTCTTCGTGGACATCGGCAACACCATGACGGAATTTGCCGGCGTGGCGGGGTCCATGGAGATCTTCGGGATCTCCAAATACATCTCGGTCCCCCTCACCGCCGTGGCGGTGTGGTTCCTGGTGGTCAAGGGCACCTACAAGATGGCCGAGCGGATCTTCCTGATCTTCTCCGCCTTCCTCCTCACCTACGTGGTCTCGGCGATCATGGCGCACCCGGATTGGGGCGAAGTGGGCACGGCGATCATCCATCCCAAGATCCAGGCCGATACCCCGTACATCTCGATGGTGATCGGACTGATCGGCACCACCGTGGCACCCTGGATGCAGTTCTACATGCAGTCTTCCGTGATCGAAAAGGGCCTGAAGCTGGAGAACTGGAAACTCACCTTGGCCGACGTGGCGGTGGGATGCCTCCTGACCGTCGTGGTCGCGTTCTTCATCATGGTGGCTTGCGCCTCCACCCTCCACGCGCACGGCATCCAGATCGAAAAGGCATCGGACGCCGCCCGGGCGCTGGCCCCGTTGGCCGGCGAAGCCGCATCGTTCGTGTTCGCGGGCGGCTTGTTCGTCGCATCCGTGTTCGCGGCCACCATCCTTCCCGTCACCACTTCGTTCTACATCTGCGAGGCCTTCGGGTTCGAAGCGGGCATCGACAAGACCATCCGCCAAGCCCCGCAGTTCTACGGACTGTTCACCTCGATCCTGGTGATCGGCGTCTTGATCGTTTTGATCCCGGGCATCCCGCTGATCCGGATTTCGTTGTTCTCCCAGGTGATCAACGGCCTGCTGCTTCCTGTGATCCTGGTGTGCATGATGCTTCTGGTCAACGACAAGGACATCATGGGCAAGCACGTGAACGGTCGGTTCTCCAACGTGATCGGATGGACCACGGTGGGAACGCTGGCCGTCTTGTCCCTCTTCCTGGTCAGCCGGACGGTGCTGGGGATTTAGACGGAAATCGACAAATCGCGATCGGCGCGGATGTCGTCGATCCCGAACAGTTCCCGCGCGATGTTGCCCATTCCCAACAACTGCTCGTCGGTGAATTCCCGCAATCTCTCCAGGCGTTCGCTAGGCGCACACCCGAACAGGATCCCCTCCAGGAACTCCAGGTTGAAGGCGTCTTCACGGCGGCATTTGCGACGGCCGGGCCGGTTGTTCATCCGCATGAAGTCCAATTGGCGGTCCACCATGCGATCGAACAGCTCCAGAAGCTCCTGGTACTTGGAAGGATCCTTGTCGATGGCCCGCAACGCCGTGACGGTCGCCTCGATCGTGGAGATGAACTCGTCCTTGGGTTCCTTGCGGATGCGGTAGTTGCTGGGCTTTTCCGGCACGAAAGCGTAGTGCGGAAATTCCAGCAAACTCGGCGAGAGGTAGATCATCTTGCGGGCTTCCCGCCAGGTTCCATCGATGATCACGAGGGTTTCCAAGTCCTGCGGAGCTTCGCTCAACTGCTTGGCCTCGTTGGAGGGAAACAGGATGCCCACGCGCTCCTTGCGTGCCATGAGATCCCCCACGACCTTGGTCTCGTCGAACCGCAATCCGTGGACCAGTCGCGAGTTGGGAAGGCTCAGATGCGCCAGACGCGCGGTGTTGAAAGGCATCGTCCGTTCGTTCGGGTGCTGCAAAAACAGGATTTCCACGCGGTTTTCCACCGGACGCACATGGTTGCACAGACACAGGATCTTCGCGCGCCAGCAGCGGTAGCAGAACGGGCGCCACTTGATTTCCGACAGATCCTGTCCAGGAACCGGAATGCGAGACGAAGGGGCGTTCACGGCTTGGGCGGCAGCAAAGTGACCTTGGCGTAGGACATCGAGATCTTTTCCTGCCGAAACAGGGAGCCAAGGGCCTTCTTGAACTGCTTCTTGCTCATGCCCAGCGCCGCGTAGATGTCGGCCGGAGAGCTTTCGTCGGTGATGTTCATGCTCCCGCCGTGCGAGGCCAGGTAGGCGAGGATCTGCTCGGCCCCCGTGTCGATCGCCTTCACGCCTTGCGGGGACAAGGCCAGATCCACCTTGCCGTCGTCGCGGATGTTCTTGATCCAACCCTTGCAGCGATCACCTCTGCGCAACGGACGGAACACCTCGTTTTGGTAGAGGATTCCCTGGTAGCGCTGGTTGATGAGCGCCGCGTAGCCCAGATCCATCTTGTAAAGGATCAGGAGGTTCACTTCCTGGTTGTACTCGAAGGCATCCGGGGTCTTGTCGTAGAACTGGTGTAGCTTGGTGCTTCCCACCAGGCGATCGGTGATCGGGTCCTCGTAGATGCGCACCACGTAGTATTCGCCTTCGATCAGGCGCACCTTCTGCTCGCGAAACGGCACGAACAGGTCCTTGGCCAGGCCCCAATCCATGAAGCTTCCCACCTCGTTGGTGGCGTTGCATTTGAGCAGCACGAAATCCCCCACCTCGCCGCGCGGATGCGAGGTGGTGGCGATGATGCGCTCGTCCGAATCGAAGTAGATGAAGACTTCGATGGCGTGGCCGATCTCGGTTCCACGAGGCGTGGAGTTGTTCGGGAGCAGGATCTTTCCGTGCTCCTCGCCGTCGAGGAAAGCTCCGAATTCGCTGATCGAAACCACCTTGAGCGTGCTGTATCTGCCGATGGGTACCAAGGAACGCCTTTGCGAAATGCGATGTGGAGTGGGCCGGGCCGAGAGCGCCTTATTTCAGAAGCTGTTGGAACCGCTCGAGGAAATCCCCGGTCCCGTCGACGGCCTGGGCCGTGTAGGATTCGAAGCCTTCCACGGAAAGGCCGTAACCATGCAATCCGGTGATCTTGCGGGGACGGTTGGTCAGAAGCCGCAGGCGTCGCACCCCCAGCTGCGACAGAATCTGCGCCCCGATGCCGAAAGTCTGGTTGTCGGGCACCACCGTGCCGGATTCCGTCTCCACCCCGATCGGGGGCAGTCCCGGCACGCTCCCCCCCAGGGAAGGCAAGGTCTGCAACAGCAGGAACACTCCACCCATCTGGCTCACCCGATCCAACGCGGCGTGGATCTGCATGAGTTCGCTGACCGCCGACCCGAGGCCCCAACCGCCTTTGGATTCGGCCTGGACGCGGACCGGAACCACCGAGTCCGGAGTCAGCGGGCCGGCCACCACCGCCACGTGGCGATGTCCGCGGACACAATCGCACCAGCGGGAAACCTTGAGGTCGCGCCCTTCCCAGTGCACCGTTTCCTCGGATTCCATCTTCACCAGGACTTCCGTGCGGCGACGGTACTCGATCAGATCCGCGGTGGAGCAGATCGGCATGCCGAAACGGTCGGCATAGGTGCGAAGCTCAGCTAGGCGCATCATGGAGCCGTCGTCGGCCATGATCTCGCAAATGACTCCCGCCGGTGCACGGCCGGCGATGCGAGCGAGGTCCACTGAGGCCTCCGTTTGGCCCGAGCGCACCAGCACGCCGCCATCGCGCGCAACCAAGGGGAACATATGGCCAGGCACGACAAGATCGTCCCAGGTGGTGGCGGGATCCACCAGGGTCAGCACCGTTTGTGATCGGTCGGCGGCGGAAATCCCTGTGGAAGTCCCTTTGCGGGCTTCCACGGAAACCGTGAAGGCCGTTTGCAAGGGAGCCGTGTTGTGCCGGGTCATCATGGGGATCTGGAGTGCCTTCACACGGTCTTCCGTGAGGCTGCAGCAGATGAGCCCCCGTCCATGGGTGGCCATGAAGTTGATGGCATCGGGGGTGCAGGCATCGGCCGCGATCACCAGGTCGCCTTCGTTTTCGCGGTCCTCGTCGTCGACCACCACGCACATCTTTCCGGCGGCGATGGCTTCGATGGAGGCTTCGACAGGATCTAACAGTGATTCTCGCTGTGAACTCATAGAGGCGAATAATAGGTCCCAACGGCCATGGATTGCTACATCGTTCGCCTCACCATGGAAAACCAACCCATCCAAATCATCGGCGGCGGCCTGGCTGGCTGCGAAGCCGCTCTGACCCTCGCTCGCGCGGGCCACATCGTGGAACTGTGGGAAATGCGACCGACGGTCAACACCCCCGCCCATTCCACCTCGCATCTGGCGGAACTGGTCTGCTCCAACAGTTTCAAAGGCCTTGGCTTGGCCTCCGCGCACGGCCTAGCCAAGGAAGAATTGGCGATCCTGGGGTCCAGCCTGCTTCCGTTGGCGTTCCAAGCCCGCGTGCCAGCCGGCGAATCGCTGGCCATCGACCGCGACAAGTTTTCCGCCTTGGTGGAATCGACCCTGACCGCCCTGCCCAACGTGACGATCCGCCGCGAAGAAGCCACCAAGATCGATCCGAATCGCTGGACCCTCGTGGCCGCAGGGCCATTGGCCTCCGAGGCGATCCACGCCGAATTGGCAGCACTTGTTGGCTCCTCCCGCATGTCGTTTTTCGATGCGATCGCCCCCATCGTGGCTTCGGACTCCCTGAACTGGGATTCCTGCTGGAAGGCCAATCGCTGGGACAAAGGCGACGGTGCCGATTTCATCAACTGCCCCTTGGACCGCCCCACCTACGAAGCCTTCATCGCAGGGCTGGTGGAGGCCGACCGGGTGGAGCCCAAACCCTTCGAGCCCAAGGAACTCTTCGAAGGGTGCCTGCCCATCGAAGAGATGGCCCGCCGCGGCATCGAGACGCTCCGCCACGGCCCGCTGCGTCCGATCGGATTGGACGACCCCAAGACCGGCCGGCGCCCCTGGGCCGCCCTCCAACTTCGCGCCGAAAACGACGCCGGGACGCTCTACAACCTGGTGGGATGCCAAACCCGCCTGAAATGGCCGGAGCAAAAGCGCCTCTTTTCCATGATTCCCGCGTTGGCCAACGCCGAATTCATCCGGTTGGGCTCGATGCACCGCAACTCCTTCGTGCAGAGCCCATCCGTTCTTTCCGAGGACTTTTCGCTGCGCGAGCACCCCAGGGTGTTCCTGGCGGGCCAGATCACCGGTGCGGAGGGCTATACGGAGGCGTTGGCCACCGGCTGGTACGCCGCGACCCAGATGGACCTTCGCATCCGCACGGGATCATCCAGAGCACTCCCCAACTGCTGTGCCCTCGGCTCCTTGGTCCAATTTCTGACATCGCCCCGCACGGAGCATGCGCCCGACTTCCAGCCGATGAACATGAACTTCGGGCTCCTTCCGGAGCCGACCTTTCCCGAAGGGGCCAGGAAGAAGGACAAAGGCCTGCGCAAGAAGCTCCAAGCCGACAACGCACTCGTTGCCGCCCGCGCCTGGAAGGCCCAGGTCTAGGCCGGAAGGCGCTTCCAGACTTCGATGGCCGCATCCAGGTCCGCAAACCGGTCCGCGGCTTGCTTGGCCATCAGACGCTCCACGCAAACCACCGCCTCGTGGGGAACATCGTGGCCGGCGATCGCCGAAAGCGGCGCCGGAGGATGCATCAGGATCTGGAGCATGATCTGACGGACCTCTTCCCCTTCGAAGGGACGGCGCCGGGAGATCATCTCGTACAGCAGCACTCCAAGGGCATACTGGTCGGAATGGGCGTCGCCCTTCTTGCCGTCGATCAGTTCCGGGGCCATGTAGTAAGGGGTTCCCAGAATCTGTCCTTCCTGGGTCAGGGAGCTGTCCGAATGCAGCGCCAAGCCAAAATCCGTCAACTTGACGCGACGTCCCTGATCCACCGCCATCACGTTGGCGGGCTTGATGTCCCGGTGCACCACGCCGCGCGCGTGGGCGTAGGAAAGGGCTTCCAGAAGCTGCAAACCCCAAGCGCGAACGGCCTTCCAGGGAAGCCGGTGTTCCTGAAGGAGCTTGTCCAGGCTGGGTCCGTCCAGAAGTTCCATGGCGATGAAGGAGCTCCCCTGCCATTCGCCGTACTCGAAAATGGTGACGATGGAGGGGTGGTTGAGCTGGGCGATGGCGCGGGCCTCGCGCTGGAACCGGCTCAGGTTCTCGTCCATGTGTTCGCCCAGGCGACGCACGGCGGAAAGGACCTTGATGGCCACATGCCGTTCCAAGGCGCGATCGTAGCCCTTCTGGACCACACCCATGGCGCCACGGCCCAGTTCGCCCACGATCTCGAAACGACCGATCCGCACGATGCCGTCCGGGTCTGGCTGGGCCGGATCCACCGTTCCCAACCGGCGTGTGGAAATCGCCGCGGTGGCTTGGCCGGCGATGCTCGCCGGCGAAAGCATGGTGGGAGGCGAGACCACCGGATCCGCCCGGAACAGCCGCATTCCAGCCACGCCAAAAACCAGGCCCAGCATGGGAAGG
The DNA here is from genome assembly GCA_016699655.1 of Fibrobacterota bacterium. Lineage (GTDB taxonomy): Bacteria > Fibrobacterota > Fibrobacteria > UBA5070 > UBA5070 > UBA5070. Next base: position 3,342,750 of record CP064986.1, on the reverse strand, counting down.
TCCACCCCCGACTGGACGGAGGCCGCCCGGTCGATGATCATTTGCAAGAGGGGAACCGCAACAGCGGTGGAGGCCACGATCCCCCAGAATCGGCCATCCGTCCCGAACTTGCGGAGGTACGCCCAACAGCCACCCGCGAGAAGGACCGCCAGGAACAGCTCCCAAAGCCGCATCGCAGTGGTGGTGTGCGGGACGCGGTTGGACAGAATATTGTCCACGACCACCGCCCACAACTCCACTCCCGGATACCGGGGGAACAAAGGGGTGCGAATGAAGTCGCCTGCTTCCGGGTTCACTCCGCCCGTGGAGGTCACCCCGATGATCACGATCTTGTCCTTGAGCAGGGCCGCGTATTTTTCGGGGTTGTCCATCAAGTCGCCTGCGGGGATGGTGGGAACCGCGGGGCTCTGTCCCATGTAGCGGATGTACACCGCGCCGTTTTCGTCGATGGGCACTTCTGTGCGCAGGATCTGGATGCGCTGGGGCTCCAGGCTCACGTCCGCCAAGTTCGCGTCGCCGAAGGCGGCCACCAGGGACACCGCAAACGACGGTATGTACTCGTCTCCCACGCGCATGACGTGGATCACGCTTCGACAAATTCCGTCATCAGCATCCGTCAGATTGTTGATGAAACCCGCGGAAGCGGAGTGGATCTGGTACATCGAATCCGAATGGACCACCCTCAGAGCCCCGGGAATGGCCGATCGCTCCAATCCCGGCTTGTCTTTCAAAAGCTGGAATGTGGAGGACTTCAAATAGTCCGGCAGAGAGTCCGGGGGGGTGGTGTCGCGGGCGGCATCACCCACGAGCTGGATGGGCAGGATCACCTTGATGCCGGTCCGCCCCAGATCCTGAAGGGTCCGAACGAAGGCGGTGTCGCCGGGAATTCCGATTTGGCGGCGAGGGAAATAGCCGTCGAATCCAATCACCTTCGGTTCGAGCTCGGAGACTTTCTGGAAAAGGGCCGCGGTGGTGGCGCGGTTCCAAGGCCAAGGACTGATCTTGGCGATGATTTCGTCGTCGATGGCGACCACCACGACCTTTCCTGACGACGAAAGGACAGGTGCCCGCCTGGACAGCATATCCTGCCAAGACCTGTTGAGGCTCCGAACAGGACGAATCGCGACCATCAAGAGGACCAGACAGGCAAGCCCCCCCACGAGGATCCTTGCCTTGGAGTGGGAAATCATGTCCGACTCAGTCGCAAAGGCAGTCGCGTTCCTGGTTCATCTTCACCCATTCGGAGTTCGGATCCGCAGTGAAGGGCGAAGGAGCTCCCGCCACACCGGCGCTGGAAACCTCGAGCTTCTGGCCATCCTTCAGCACCTGCACCCACTCGGCGACGGTGATTTCCTTGGGACCGGCAACCTTCTTGGGAGCCCAACCCTTCTTGGGCGGTTCGGCGGGTGCTCCGCCGGAAACCCCCACCTCGCCCTGGTAGACGGCCACCATGGAGGCGGAATCGTCCTTCACTTCGTTTTCGAAGACGGTGCCATGGACGCCCGCCACAGCCTTGGGCATCTGGACCTGGTAGCGGATCAGGCCACCAGCCCATTTCTGGACTTTTGTCCAGGTTTTCCCGCGGGCCAGGAAAAAGGTGGTCACCAAACCGCGAGATTCCTTCGCCGTGGGCTTTGCGGACTCCTGGATGGCCGTCAAACGCACCTCGGTCGCCGAAGACATCCGCAAAATGCTCTGGTTGTCGATGATCAGCTCGGCAAACCCGTCCAATCCAGTGACGATCGTATCGCCGGCGGAGAGGAACCGATTGGCCTGGAGAACCTCGCGTTTCCCTTTGAACCGCCGGATTTCACCAGCGCCTTGCACCATGGTGACCACGGCCTTGCGGCTGGCCAGCTGGACGCGTCGGGCAGGCTCCCTTTCTGCGACAACAGGAGCCTTGGCTTCCTTGCGCAGCTTGATCACCTGTCCCACCTGAATCCTGTCCATGTCCTGGATCTGGGGGTTGTCCTTGCGGAGCATCGCCCCGATGGAGTCGTTGTAGGCCCCAAATTTGATGAAGGCGATGTAGCTCACCGTCTGGCCTCGGCGCACCACGTAGTCTTCGGTGCTCGAGGGTTCCACAGCGAAAGCAAAGCCTGCCACACCAAGCAAAGTCAGGAGAGAACAGCGCGAGGGTATCATTGGAGCTCCTTCCATTTCGGTCTAACCGGGCGGTTCCTCCATCCGGTGGAGACCGATCTCGGGAATATGGTAACACCATCTACATGGTGCAAGCCCGCCCAACCGGATCGAGAACGAGTACTTTTCCAGAACTGTGCCCAAGGCCACGACCTCAACAATCCATCCAGACCAGAGCTCCCAGGCCCTGGAATCTGCCAGAACCCTCATCCGGGAGGATCTGGACAAATCCTGGGACCTGCTTGTACAGCAGGCGGATGACGCTCCCGGCGAGCTTCCGGAGCGGCTTCGCTGGCTTTCGGCACGCCAGGGAAAGCGGGTGCGATCCACGCTTTTGCTCCTGACCGCCCGCCTGAGCCCCACGCCAAACCTTGAGGCGGCCCGGCTTTCCGCGGCGGCGATCGAGCTGTTGCATGTGGCTTCCCTTGCCCACGACGATGTGATCGACGAATCCGAATTGCGCCGCGGCGAGGCCTCCGCACCACTGCGTTGGGGCAACAAAATGGCCGTTCTGGTTGGTGACTACGTCTTCGCCCGCTCCATGAAGCTTGCCATCCGGACCCGTTTGCCGGACATCGTGGAGGCGATCAACAAGGCTTCTTGCCAGTTGGTGGCAGGCGAAGTCGCCGAGCTGGACCTTTCTCGGCACACAGCCCCCACTTGGGCGCTCTACCGCGAAGTGATCCACCTCAAAACGGCCTCTCTGTTGGATACCTGTTGCCGTTGCGGGGCCCTTTCCGCCGGTCTCACCCCAGAACAAATCGAGGCCGCAGGACGCTTGGGGTACCATTTCGGAATGGCCTTCCAGATGTGCGACGATCTGTTGGATCTGGGCGGCGTGGCGGATCTGGACAAACCAGCCCGCTTGGATCTCGCCAACGGACTGGTCAGCTTTCCCGCCTTGGTGCGTCGTGAACTGACCGGCAGATCGTTGGCCGACCTGGCCGCCTTGCCCACCCAAGCGCTCCTATCCATCCTGGCGGAGGAGGGTGTCCTCTCGCAGGCCTTGGAAATGATCGCCTCGGAATTGGATCTAGCCGCCGGCGAATTGATCCATTTGCCGGAAGTGCCGGCAAAAGTGCATCTCCAAAATCTCCTGACAGATCTCAAGGATCGATCGATCCGTTCCCTTGCCGGATGAGGAACCCCCGCTGAGCGTGGAAGAACCCGATTTCGATCGAAACGGTGGCCGCAGACTGTCGCGCTCCCGGAGAGTCAATGCGGAAATGATCTGGCGGGAAGGCTTCGCCGAGGACCCGATGGGCGGGATCAAGCGCAAGCGCGATCTGCGGGGCAGACAAGGCAAGATCCAGGTGGACAAGCTCCCGGATGTTCTTGGAGAAGGCAGATCGGGAATCGTGGTGGGCGTGAGCCGACGCACCTGCGAGGTGGAGCCCTTGGACCATCCCGATACCACCGTGGAATGCTCCTATTCGCCCCGTCTTCGCCTGACACAGGAATCCCTTTTGGCCGTGGGCGACAAGGTGGAGATCCACGCTCTCCCGGGCTCCGGCTGGCTTCTGACGTCCATCCAACCGCGACGCACGCGCATTTCCAGGCCTGGTCCCGACGCCCGCGACCACTTGGACATCGTGGTGGCCGCCAACCTCGATGTGCTGGTGATCGTCGCGTCGTGCGACCGCCCCGCCTTCCACCCACGATTGGTGGATCGCTTCCTGGTGACCGCGCAGCTGGGGGGCGTGGAACCCATGATTTTCCTGAACAAGTCCGATCTGGCGCCATTGCCGGATCTAGACACCTACCGCCGCATGGGCATTCCCGTGGTGGCGGGCTCCGCCAACACGGGCGAAGGACTTCCGGAACTGCAAGAGCGCATCGGGACGCGCTGGGCCGCGTTCGCGGGAAGCTCCGGTGTCGGGAAAAGCTCGCTGGTGCGCGCCATGATTCCGGACGCCGCGGTGGAGATCGGCGAAGTACGCAGAAAAGACGGCCGCGGACGACACACGACCACCCGCAGCGGCGTTTTTCGGCTTCCCGGCGGCGGAAGGATCATCGACACCCCTGGCATCCGGGAACTCGCCCTGCATCGGTTGTCGTCGATCGAGCTTCAGCTGTACTTCTCGGATTTCGACGCCTATTTCGGAAAATGCCGCTTCAACGACTGCCTGCACCGGGAGGAACCCGGCTGCGCCGTGGCTTCCGCGGTGGAACGCGGAGAGATCCACGCCGACCGGTGGTCCAGCTACCTTCGGATCCTGGAATCGATCGGAGCCACATGATCATCCTTACGCTTCTGACCGCCCTCGTGTGCGCACCGCAACCCGTGACGGAAAACATCGAAGAAACGCCCAGCCGTCTGGGCGCTGGTGCCCGCATCACTTGGGTCCAGCCACCCATGGCCGATGCCCGGACCTGGATCGACGGCCACGTGGTGATCCGTCCCATCCCCAGGATCGTGCTGACCGGCGCCTGGGGACGCACGGAGGAGACGCGCCGCGGCCTTGGCCAGGACACGACCATGGCCGAAATGCGTTGGGATCTGGGCTTGGGAGCGGTGATTTTGCAAGGCGCCGGCGCCGACCTGTACATCCCTGGACTCTGGCGGCACAGCTCCCAGAAGCATTCCCGGCTGGGCGAGGCCAGCTGGACAGAATTTGGCACAGGCCTGGGTGTGCTCGCCGCCCTGAAAGGAAACTTCGGTTTGCGCTCCGAATTGCTTTGGGCCGCACCATCGTCCCCCCACCCGGACCTTTTCCTGGGTGCCGGTCGCGAATCGGACGGAAGCCATCTTGAACTATCGTTGGGATTTGTCGCCTACCTCAACTGAAGTGGTTCAGATATGAAGATCGTCGTCACGGGTGCCACGGGATTCATCGGAAGCCATGTCGCCGTCCGACTGGCCAAGGCGGGCCACCAGGTGGTGGCCGCCGGCCGCAATCCGCTCAAGGTTCCCGCATTGGGCAAAGTGGAAGGCATCACCCTCCAGCGAGGCGACCTGACCGATCCCGACTCCTGGGAGCCCGTCCTGGCGGGAGCGGACGCGCTGGTGCACATCGCGCTGGGATGGGGGGACTCCGGCCTGGAAATGCTCCGCAACGACACGGAAGCCTCCATTCGCCTGTTCCAGACCGCCGTCGATGCAGGTGTGAAGAGGGTCATCTACACCAGCTCCACCGCAGCTTGTGGGGAAATGGCCTCGCTGAACCGGGAAGACATGGCGCCCAAACCCATGGACTTCTACGGAGCGACCAAGGCTGGGACGGAATCCTACCTGCGCGCCTTCGGCCACCAGCACAAGATCCAGGTCCACATCGTGCGCCCCGGCTACATCTTCGGCGAACCCATCGTGGAAGGCGCTTCCAGCCAGCCGGACCGACGGTTTTCCGACCTGGCCCGGGCGGCGAAGCTCGGAGAATCCATCCATCTGGTGCAGCACGACGGGACACAATTTCTGCACGCCTCCGACATCGCCGAAGTCTACCTCGCGCTGATGTCCAGCACCAGCACCACTCCCACGGTCCACTACGCCCTGTCTTCGCAGTGGCGTTCGTGGGAGGAGGTCGCCATGCTCGCCCAGGAGATCCTCGGCAGGAAGGTGGACGTGGTCCTGGAGGACAAGGGCTACGGAAAGGATCCGTACCTGTTCTCCGTGGACGGAATCCGTCAAGATTTCGGGTTGGATTTCCCCAACCTCGATCGCCTTCGCGAGCACGTGCGCTGGGAATTGTCGCGTTCGTGAGCACACTGCTCCTTCGATTTCTCCTCGCGCCCCTTTTGGTGGGGGCGGCATCGCTGTCAGCCCGTCGCTGGGGAAACACGGTGGGAGGCTGGATCGCCGCCCTCCCGTTCGTGGCCGGTCCGCTCCTGTTCGTCGTGACCCTCGAGCAGGGAGCGGCCTTCGCCGCGGTCTCCGCCCGGTCGGCATTGTCGGGAATTGTCGCCTTGGCGGTCTTCGCCAACGTGTATGCGCGCATCTGCCAGAAATGGCCCTGGTGGGCGGCCCTCCCCAGTGGATGGACGGCCTATCTCCTGGCGGCTTGGGCGATGTCGCCTTGGTCGTTGGGTATCGTGGCACGCCTGGTGGGAGCGCTGTGCGCGCTGGGAATGGCCAGATTCCTCCTCCCTGCGGCCCCTCAGCCCGCATCCGTGGCCGCCCTCCCCGACCGACCCTCGTGGGATCTCCCGGCAAGGATGGCTTCGGCGGCGGCGCTGGTCGGTACCATCGCCACCCTGGCCCACCGTCTGGGGCCCAACTGGAGCGGACTCCTGGCCCCATTTCCCATCTCCACAACCATCCTGGTCGCCTTCACCCAGGCGCAGGAAGGCCCGTCCGCGGTCACCACCATGCTGCGCGGATTTCTGCCCGCCCTGACCGGACTGACCTGCTTTTTCGCGACGCTGGCCCTCCTCCTTCCCCACTTGTCCATCGCCGCGACCTTTGGCATCGGGTTGGCCGTCACCGTGGCGACGCAAGCGGCGGCCATCCGTCTGGCGGGGAAATAAAAAAGGCCACCCGGGGTGCGGTGGCCTTCGGTCAGAAAACGTCAGAGGAGAGTTCAACCTAGATCCCGTGATAGAGAGGGATGCAGCGCGCCCTGAACGCGCTGCAGATTGGCTTGGCGGGCGAGGAGGCGCACCCCTGTTAGGTGCGGCGACGAGACCGTACGAGCCAAGATGCTGTGCGAGCTGGGATGCGATGCGCCCGGCTCTATTGCGGGATCTAGGTTCAAGCCCGCGAGACCAGGATCTTCTCGACATCCTCGGGAGAAAGCGAGCCGTTTTCCCCCTGTTTGGCGTTGCGCTCGGTGAAGCGCGCCCGCACCTTCGCTCCGGCCTCGGCGGCATCGATCCCATATTCGGAAAACCGGGTGGGAACCCCCATGCTCTCGAAAAACGCCTCGGTGAGTTCGATGGCCCGCGACGCGATCCATGCGACCTCGCCCGAAAGCCCCCATACGCGGGTTCCGTACTGGGCGAGCCGCTCCTTTTTCATCTCGAATTGGTGGCGCCATACACCAGGAAGCACGATGGCCAAGGTGCGGGCATGGTCCAGGCCGTAGAAGGCGGTCAATTCGTGTCCGATGCCGTGCGAAGCCCAGTCACCGGGAAGCCCCGAGCCCATGCCGCCCTGCAAGGCCATGGTGGCCGACCACATCACGTTGGCGCGCGCGGCGTAGTCGGAAGGCTTGGCCAAAACCTTGGGGCCTTCTTCGATCAACGTGGTGAGGATCCCCTCCGCGAACCGATCCTGAAGCACGGAATCCTGGTGGACGGTCACGTATTGTTCGGTCGTGTGCACGAACGCATCCACGATGCCGTTGCCCGTCTGGCGGGAATCCAACGTGAAGGTGGTGCTGGGATCCAGAATGGAAAACACCGGGTACACCAGCGGAGACCAGAAATGGAGCTTTTCTGTGGTCTCGTCGCGGCTGATCACCGCTGATCCATTGGCCTCCGAGCCAGTGGCGGGCAAGGTGAGAACGGCTCCGATGGGAAGCGCAGACTTGACCACGCCACCAGTGGTGCGAAGGATTTCCCAGGCATCCGACCCCTCGTACTTCGCTGCCGCGGCAATGAACTTGGTGCCATCCAGCACCGACCCGCCGCCCACCGGCAGAAGGAAATCGATCGATTGATCGCGCACGATCTGCACTGCCTTCATCAGAGTCTCGAACCGAGGATTGGGTTCGATGCCGCCGAACTCCACGACAAAGGCGTCACCCAAGGCGTCACGCACTGCCTGATGGACTCCGTTGCGGAGGATCGACCCTCCACCATAGGTGATCAACACGCGAGCGCCCTTGGGCACCAAGGTGGACAATCGGGCGATGGTGTCCCGCCCAAAAACAAGGCGAGTCGGATTGGAGAATTCGAAATTGAGCATAGGTGAAAATCTAGTAGCGATTTTTACCGAAGCGGTTCAGACAAGATTTCATCGCACTTCGCGGTCACCTCAATCCAGCAGTGTCCCCTTGAATTTCTGGGGAACCACGGCCGACAGCGTCCAACCGTTCTCTTCCAACACATCCGGAAACTGCGTGGCCAAGACGTGTTCGATCTGCTCGGGTTTGACTTGCTCGATGTGTTCCATGATCTCGTCGAGATGGATGGGACGGCCATACCAAAGCAAGCACTTGCCCAAGTGCTGCATGCGCGCACTGGAACTTTCCAACGCCAACACGGCGGCTCCGGCGGCGTGGTCCTTGGCGAAGCGCAGTTCCTTGCGGGACACGCCTTCTTGCCTCAGCTTGCGGATCTGCTCGCCCACGACGCGAGCAGCCTTGACCGCTTGCGCAGGCTCGGTGCCCAATGCGACACCCAAGGCGCCGGTGCCCAGAAGGAAGTCGGAGAAGGAATAGACACTGTAGGCCAAGCCGCGCTTCTCACGAATTTCCTGATTGAGTCGGCTGGACATGCCGCCACCCAGGATCAAATTGACCAAGCCCAGAGCATGGCGATCGCTGTGATGGGCACCCACGCACCGGCGCGCCAGGATCAGGTTCACCTGGGAAACATCCTTCTGCACCACCAGACGCGACGCCTGGCGGGTTCCCACGCGATCCACCTGTTGCAGGATCCTTTGCCCGAAGGCCCTGGATTGCAAGGCCCGACCCGCCGAGGCCACAAGGCGATCGTGATCCACATTGCCGGAGGCGGTGACCAGCAAAGGAATCTCGCCGGAGAGCGAACGCTTGCGATGCGCCACGAGGTCGTCCACCGAAAGCTTGGAGACGGAATCGAGGGTGCCAGCGATGGGCTCGCCCAAGGTTTGGCGATTCCACAAGGTTTTGGCGAACAGCTCGCCTACGAGCTCTTCCGGATCATCGTCGCAGCCGCGGATTTCTTCCAACACGACCTGCCGTTCGAGTTCCAGATCCTTCTTTCCGAGTTTCGCCCCCGTCACCAGATCACAAATCAGATCCACCGCGCGATCCTGGTCGCGATCCAGAACCTTGGCGTAGAAGCAGGTCTGTTCGCGGCTGGTGAAGGCGTTGAGATGTCCGCCGACTTCCTCCAGCTCGCGTGACACCCGCAAGGCCGACCGCTTGGCCGTTCCCTTGAAGACCATGTGCTCGTAGAGATGAGCCAATCCCGCCTTCCCCACCGGATCGTGGCGGGATCCAAGCCCAAGCCAGACGCCGACGGACTGCGAACGCAGTCCTTCCATTCGCTCCGTGACGACGGCGACGCCGTTGGGCAGGATGGTGGAACGAACGCTGGAGTTGTTGGTCTGTCGGGCCGATGCTTGGCTTGTCTTTTTCTTGGTGGGCACCGCGCGAAGGTAGGAAAGCGCAAGCGATCCGCCCTCGTCGGTTGGTACATTGCCCGCCAGCCATGGCCACCAATCCTGTATTCCATCGTCTGGAACTCCTTGTCGGTCCCTCCGTTGTGGAGCGCCTGCGCAGCTCGCGCGCCATCGTCTTCGGGGTGGGAGGCGTGGGCGGCTGGTGCGCCGAAGCCCTGGTCAGAAACGGATTGGGCGAGGTGACGGTGGTGGATTCCGACACGGTGTGCGTCACCAACGTCAACCGCCAGCTCCAGGCCTTGACAGGAAATGTCGGTCAATCGAAGGTGGGACTCCTGGCCGAACGCCTGCGTTCCATCCACCCACGTTGCAAGGTGGAGGCCATCCAGGCCGTCTATGAAAAGGACACGCGGGACCAGTTCGACCTGCCCGGCTACGACTACGTGGTCGACGCCATCGACAGCTACACCCACAAGCTGGATCTGATCGAGCACGCCTGGGAAGTGGGCGCCACGTTGGTGTCGTCCATGGGTGCGGCTTGCCGGATCGATTCCACGGCCATCCGCACGGCCAGCATCTGGGATGCGCGCAAGGATCCCTTCGCCCGCATTGTCCGCAAAGGCTTGCGCCGACGGGGATTTGCCGGAGACTTCCGCGTGGTCTACAGCGAGGAGGATCCGTTGCCGCCCTTCGAACACACCTCCGTGGCCTGCGGAACGCACCAATGCTTCTGCCCCCACGACGACGATCCCGACCGCAAGGACTGGTGCGAGTCAAAAATCGTCATCAACGGAAGTGCGGTGCACGTGACGGCGGCCTTCGGGATGGCGCTGGCGGGGCTGGTGATGCAGGACGCGCGGCGGCGCGCGCTCGAAGGGGTGGTTCCGGCGTAGCGGATTTTTCCGGCTGCGCCGGGCTTTTGCCGGGCGCGGGCCCGGTTGCCGTATTCACGGCTTCCGCCGTGGAGGACCAGGCGCGGGCCTGGTTGCCGTTTTCCGGGTGCGTCGGCACCCGGGCCCCGACCAAAGGGGCTCCGGCGCCCCTTTGGATACCGCCGCCGGGGGGCTCTCGTTGGAACGGCCAACGCCGATTTGGCCAGGTCAACCGTAGGGACGCAACATCTTGCGTCCCTCGAAGGGCATCAGGGACGCGATCGATATCGTTGGATCCATTGGCCGTTCCAGTGTTCGAGCCCCCCGGTCCCCCTTGATTCGGCTGGATTGCCAGATTTGTCACAGCATTCGAATGCCGATTTCCCGGCGCCGCTTCGCTGGCCGGGATTGGGCTGGCGGGAATGTAAGGGCAGTGAATAGCCGACACCGTTCCCTGTGGGCCGACGTAGGGGCGATCCTCGGATCGCCCTTAAAACGAAAACAGGGACGGCGGCGTAGGCAGGTGCGGTGGTGTGTGGATGGTTTGATGCCGGTTTTTGTCTAATGCGGTTTTGCCCGCGAGCGCTGCGCTGCGCGGGGGCGGAGTGACGGATTGGCGGAGTGGGATGGCGGGGGTTTGGAAATCCGAGGAAAGAAACTGTCAACGATCCTGCTTGGGGATCAGGGATTGAAATTCTTCCGGGATGCCGGTGCCTGGGATGTGATTGAGTCCCCATTTGCGCAGGGTGGCCAGGACCGGTTTCAGCTCCTCCCCCATTTCGGTGAGGCGGTAGCTGTGGCGAGGAGGGTTGTCCTGGTAGGGCTCGCGGGTCACGATCCCCAGCGACTCCAGGCGCTTGAGGCGCTCGGCCAGGATGTTGGTGGGAATTCCCTCCGGTGAATCCAGGAATTCGCCGTAACGCGATTTCCCCAGCACCAGATCGCGCACGACCACCAAGGTCCAACGGTCGCCCAAAAGCTCGAGGGCGCTGGCCACCGGACAGCGAAGCGGCGTTTGGGGCGTGGACTTCCGAGGTTTCAGGACAATCATGAACGGAACATAGATAGACACTTGCAAAAAACAAGTTACAGGGGCTTCTTTGAGTCACTTGCAATTCACAAGTATCAAGGAGATCAAGATCATGAACACGATGTCTTACCAAATCGAAAACATCGGGACCTGGCAGGATCTCGCGAGCCGCTCCTACATGGGCGTGCCGGGAAAGCTCTTCTTGAGGGAGATGTTAGGACTGACCGGCTGCGAGGTGTCGATGAACCGCATGAGCGCGGGAACGGGGATGCCCTTTCTCCACGCGCATCACCAGAACGAAGAGGTCTACATCGTGGTGTCGGGCGAAGGGACATTCTACCTGGACGGCGACGAGATTCCCGTATCCGAAGGATCCGTGCTGCGGGTGGCGCCATCGGTGTCGCGTGGATTCTGCGCGGGCAAGGAAGACCTCTGCCTGGTGTGCATCCAGGCCAAGGAAGGGTCGCTGGAGCAAGCCACCAGGGAGGACGGAATCCGACTGCCAGGCAAGGCTAGATGGATGGAGTGAATGCAGTACACCTTTGTGGGGTTGCATGGCCAATCCCCCAATGAAGGGATGGACGGCGAGAAAACCTCCAAATGGCGGTTTCTCCTCGAACGCAGATTCAAATGGTCGGTTGGAAACCCATCTCGCTCGAGGCCGTGGGCTGCCTGAAGCCCGGTTGATTCCACTTGTGCTGTAATGGTAGGGTCGGGTCAACCCGCGCCAGGGTCGGCGCATCGGCAATCACGGATCCAAAGGATGGTCCCAACATGATCCTTCGCACCTTCACAGCCGCGATCGTGTCCGCGGCAGCGTTCACCACCGCGATCGAACCCGCCGAGTCCAGACAAAATCTGGGATTGTACGGCGGCACGATCCTTTCTTCCGCATGGGATCGCACCCACGGCAAACTTTTCGCCTCGGTCGCGGGACCTTTGTCCCTGTTCGCATCCACCGATACCGGTAGGACCTGGAAACCCGCCTTCCCGAAGGATTCGCTGAAGTGGATGGAAGGCCCGGACATGCGTGGCTGGGCAGGCCGAGGGATGAACGTCTGGTCCCAGGACGGCATCACCATGTGCAGGTCCGTCGAAGAAGGCGGGGTCTTGTGGGCGCTCACCTTGTCCAGCGACGGAGAACGCTTCCGCACCATCTGGGACGAAATCCTGAAGCGTCGCTGGCGCGAGGCCTGGCGCAACTCCCACCAGAGGGATCCCTTCCCAGGCGGGCTGAACACGGCCTTGATCCACCGGGGATCGCTCCTTTTGGGAATGGGCGGCGGTCTCCTGGTCTCGAAGGACACGGGCTCCACCTGGAAACCATGGTCGTTCCCCGATTCCGCCGGCATGTTCCAGCAGGACCCGGCCAAGCAACACCGCATCCAGAACGTGGTGGTGGCCAAGGACGACTTCTCGCGGGTCCTGGTGGTGGCATCCAAGCCCACCTCCGACATGGGCTCCAGCGTCAACGGTTCGGGTGAACCCTGGATCACGACAGATTCCGGCAAGACATGGAAATTGCTCGCCATCCCCGACACCATCGGGGCTTCGGATACCACCCACCTCTCGAACGTATCGCTGCTGTGGCAGGCCGGGAAATCATCGGATACGATGTTGATCGGAAACGCCGCCCAACCCAACGGCTCCCCCACGCCTCCCCCTGCGCTGTTCTTGAGCACCGATCGCGGGGCGACCTGGAAACGAATCTACCGGCAGACCACCGGCCCCGGACAGAATTCGCCCCAAGTCGGGGGGATCGCCGTGTTCCAGGATTCCTTCCTTCCAGGTCCCTCCGGGATCCGGCTGGTCAGCGGATACGACTATTCCGACGATCTCGCGACCAGTTGGAAACGCATGGAGAAGGCGGCCAACGGCGAAATCGGACAGGTCTCGGCCATCACCGGCCACATCCCGGGAACCAACATCTGGTTTGCCGGCTCCGCACTGGGCCCCAAGACTTCCTTCGACGGGATGGACTCTCCGAACTACCGCCTGGGCACCGACGGCATGACCTCCCTTTCCATCATGCGCGTGGCACAGCTCCCGGGCGACCTGAACCGGGTGTATCTGGCCACAGGAACAGGACTCGCCTTCACTCGCGCCTACACCGACACCTCGGTGAAGGGTGAAGCGAAATGGAAAGCGCCCTATGGCCAGTTCCCGATCATGATCGACCAATCCGGATCGGTTTCCGACGTGGCGATCAATCCGTGGGATTCCGCCATGCTCGTGGCCGCGACAGGAAACGGCATCCAACGAACGGTGAAGGGAGGACACCGGCGCGAGGACTGGATGGAAATCCCCTTCCGGAACATCCCGGGATGGAAGGACTGGTGCTGGGTGCGCGACATCCGTTTCTACAGTCGGGACACCATCTACGCGGCCACCAAAGGCGACCAGACCAACGACGGTGGATTGCTGGCCTCCTACGACACGGGCAAGAGCTGGGCAAGTGTGGCCGCCATCGGAAACCGGCCCGTGAATTCGGTCACCGTTGCCGACAACGGCAAGGCGAAGATGATCTATGTGGGCACGGGCAAGGGCTCCGTTCCCGGCTGGCTCTTCCGTTCCGCCGACGGAGGCAAGACGTGGGATTCGATCCCCGGCCTGGATGCGCGGAACAATCCTGGCCGCAAGCAACTACCCGTGCGCGACGTGGAGCCGCGCCCCGGCAGCGTCGATACCATCTACATCGCCGGCGGCGACAATACCGATTGGGCGGTAGGCTGGTCGTTCAACCGAGGCGACTCCATCCGGATTCCCGGACAGCGAGCCGGTGGCGCGGAAATATCGCGCATCGCCGTGAACAAGCATCACCCGGATTCCGTCTACTTCGCCATGCGAAACGCCATCGTTCTGTTGGACCTTTCCTCAGGCCCCCAACTGCTGGACCCACTGCCGCCGTTGAACCCGGGCGACACCGCCAAGAAGATCCTCCCTCCTCCCGGCGACACCGGGAAGATGCTCCCGATGGAAACCGTGAACTTCATGATGAACTGGTTCGTGGGATACCCCGGTGAAATCCTCTACGACATCCACTACGACGAGTTGATGATGGCAAGTTCCGTCGGTGCCTTCGGGGTTCGCTCCCAAGGCGGCACACCGAACACCAATATTCGCCAAAGACCCAAGGCTTCCAGCGACCTGATCGTCCATGCAGGCCTCTCGCGGATCCGGGTATCCTTCGCCAACCCAACCGGAGCGGATGCACAAGTGGAGATCCTCGATCTTCGCGGACATCGTGTCGCATCGGTCCAGGCGACCCATCGCCAAGGCCGCTCGGAAGCGGTGATTTCGCGCACCCACCTCGGACGTGGAAGCTTCGTCCTGCGGGCGATCGTCGATGGACGTGCGCAGCAGCGGGTGATCTCGGCGCCGTAGCGGCATTGCATCGCCGTGTCTGTCCCGCCATCGTCAGGGACGCAACATTTTGCGTCCCTATGCTGGCGGGACCAGCAGCAAAACAACCGGCATCGCCAGTTCGGGGCGATGCCATTTTTTGTGATTGAGCACTCCAGGAGACCGGGATTGCTGACCCCTTCTACTTCCAATTCGCTTCGTTGATGTCTTCGTTGACCGGGATCCATTCCGGCACGCTGGTCTCCGCGGGATCGAAGGCAAAAGGGACGGCGAAAAGGCCCGCCAATCGGGCCACCTTCACGGTGCGGTCACGATACCCGAACGAACCAAAGTTTTGGACCTGCTGCTCCACGCGCAGAAATTTGAAATGTCCGTGGACAAAGAGAACGGTTTGGGTTTCCCAAGGAGACATCCGGTTGAGGTAATCCAAAGGCCCGACGAACGCCGAAAGCAGCAACAGCAGGATCGCAGGCACCAGAACCAATCTTTGGAGTCCACGAAGAAACCAGATCCCCAACACGACAAAAATCGGCGACAAAATCAATGCACCCAGGTACACCGCGGTCTTGAGGCCGGCGGCTTTCATTTCCACAACGGACATCCAATCCAGGGCAAACAGCCCATAGACCATAAGCCCAACACCGAGCAGCACTCTTTTCCAGGGAACATTCATGGTGACAACCTGGAAAGTACGATCCCGCCCCTCATCGGAACAGCTTCTCCCGAACCCGACCATCGCCATCGGCGATCCGACCAATTCGGCATCAAGATGGCGCAGACAAACTGGCAATCCAGCCAGATTGACGGGGGTCCGGGGGACACGTTTCATGGAACGGCCAATGGATCCGGCGATATCGATCGCGTCCCTGATGCCATTGCCAATGGATCAGCCCTCCACTCCCATCACCCACCTGGCCCCAGTGGCATGGCCGTTCCAGCGAGTGTCCCCCGGCGGCGGTATCCAAAGGGGCGCCGGAGCCCCTTTGGTCGGGGTCCGGGTGCCGACGCACCCGGGAACGGCGTCCAGGCCCGCGCCTGGAAAAACGGCATCGGACCCGCGTCCGATTTGGCCCAGCGCCAGCCGAAAGATACGGCCCCAGGCCCGCGCCTGGAATACGCCCAACGCAGTTGAAAGAAAGCCCGGCGCAGCAAAAAAGATCAGCGCGTCAAGCGCCCCTGCGGCGTCACCGCACCCTCACCCTTCCCAAGGAAGTCCGGCAACATGCGCACTGCGGGCCGTCCAGCGGGATCCCGTGCCGATCTGTGCAGGACAGCCGCCGGATCCGACGGCGGAACGATCTCGCGCAGCGTCACGTTCTTGTACTCCGCCGTATCGCCATCCGTGCGCCATAGGAAAGTCCCGTGCCCCTGCGTGATGATGGTTTTTTCGTCGGTGTAAGTGCAGCCCGAAATCGTCGAAGGTGCCGCCGCGAAGGTACCGGTATCTTCCACAGACCCCACCTTCCTCCAGACAGCTTTTGTCACATCTCCTGCCGAGACGGAATCGATCCAGGATTCCAGATGCACGCCTTTCCCATCTGGCCGGTTCCACACGAGATACTTCATCCCGATCCACCGACGCGTGGGAAGGCGGGCTCCACCCCACAGCGGACTTTGCGTGTGAAATCCCCCAGCCGACCAGTAGTCGCTCGTGGGATGCTTGAGTTCCTTCTCGAAATCCCATTTGCCATCGTTGCGAAACCGCGCATAGTAGGAGGTGGCGTCGCAATCGTTGCCACCGGAAGAAGCATGGCCCAAAGGTCCGCTACGCGCGCCCACGACAAGGCCACCGTAATCGGTGGCCGTGTTCCCCCAGTGGCGGTAGTAGGCCGTGAACTCCGTGTTCAGGAAAAACTGGGAGCCAGTGCCGGAGGTCTTGAGGGAGTTCAGATGAAAGCGCGGCGACCCACCTGACAACCGCAGAACGCCCGCGCCATCGATCATGAACCCATCAGTGCTGCCACTGTGGTCTTCTGTCCAACCGGTGGGATCGGACGGATCCGCAGCGTATTTGAGGTTGCGTACCTTGCCGTTGGCCCAGTGGGCGGAGCTCCAGGCTTTGCTGTTGGCAAAAGTGGGCTGGAACATCTCGATCCCGAAGGTGTCGAGTTCCGTGCCCGCTTGAATCATGGCTTGCAACCAAATGGATGCCAGAATGGTCATTATTTAGCGCCTCCTTTCCTGGCCATGAGACCGGATTCCAAACAATACCATCGCAGGAACCGAATCCTCCCCGCAATCCAACCTGAATCCAGGCACTCCCCACCGCTGGCCGGTCGCCGAAGGGTTAAATTTCCACCCTTACCATCCTTTCGACCGGAGAGCCGACCTTGCCTCGTTACAATCCGCAGTCCATCGAACCCAAATGGCAGAAGGTCTGGCTCGACCAGAAAACATTCCGCACCCCTGGACTCGATACCCTCGATCGCTCCAAGCCCAAGGCGTACATCCTGGACATGTTCCCGTACCCGTCCGGCGCCGGCCTGCACGTGGGCCACCCGGAAGGCTACACGGCCACGGACATCGTGAGCCGCTACAAGCGCATGCGCGGATTCAATGTCCTGCACCCCATGGGCTGGGACGCCTTCGGACTGCCTGCCGAGCAATACGCCCTGCGCACCGGCACCCATCCGTCCATCACCACCAAGACCAATGTGGACACCTTCCGTCGCCAGATCCAGTCGCTGGGACTCTCCTACGACTGGGACCGCGAAGTGGACACCACCGACCCCAGCTACTACCGCTGGACCCAGTGGATCTTCTCCAAGCTCTACGAGACCTGGTACGATCCCACCACCCGCAAGGGCCGCCCCATCTCCCAGTTGGAGATCCCTTCCAACGTGTTGGCCCAGGGCGAGAAGGCCGTGGCGGAATTTGTCGGATCCAAGCGCCTGGCCTACACGGCCGAGGTGAGCGTGAACTGGTGCGAGGCCATGAAGGCCGTGCTCGCCAACGAGGAAGTGACCGGCGAAGGCCGCTCGGTGGAAGGCAACCACCCGGTGGTCAAGCGCCCCCTCAAGCAGTGGATGCTGCGCATCCCGCTGTACGCGGAACGCTTGATCGAAGATCTGGAATTGGTGGACTGGCCGGACGCCATCAAGGAGATGCAGCGCAACTGGATCGGCAAGAGCCACGGTGCGGAAGTGGATTTCCAGGTTTGCAAAAGCGCGGACAAAATCCGCGTCTACACCACCCGACCGGACACCCTGTTTGGCGCCACCTACATGGTGCTGGCCCCCGAGCACGCCTTGGTGGCCCAGATCACCACCCCTGCGCAGCTGGCCGAGGTCAAGGCCTACCAGGAACAGGCCGCGCGCAAATCCGACCTGGAACGGACGGATCTCGCCAAGGGCAAGTCCGGCGTCTGGACCGGAGCCAAGGCGGTCAATCCGGTCAACGGTGTGGAAATCCCGGTGTGGATCTCCGACTACGTACTGGCCACCTACGGCACCGGCGCCATCATGGCCGTACCCGCCCACGATTCCCGCGACTGGGAATTCGCCAAGACGTTCGACCTGCCCATCATCCGCGTGCTGGATGGTGGCAAGCCGGACGAATGCTGGGAAGAGGACGGCCCCCACATCAACAGCTCCAACGGCGAGATCTCGCTGGACGGACTTGGATTGACAGAATCTGTCGAGAAGATCACCGCCTTCCTGGCCGCCAAGGGGGCGGGCGAGCCCAAGGTCAACTACCGTCTGCGCGACTGGCTCTTTTCCCGCCAGCGCTACTGGGGCGAACCCTTCCCGCTCATCCACTGGGAAGACGGCACCATCTCGTTGGTCCCCGATTCCGAGCTTCCCGTGCGCTTGCCGGAAATGGAACGCTTCGAGCCCTCTGGCACCGGCGAATCGCCTCTGGCCAACGCCACCGATTGGCTGAACGTAACGGATCCTGTCACCGGGCGCAAAGGGCGACGCGAAACCAACACCATGCCGCAATGGGCGGGCAGCTGCTGGTACTACATCCGCTACATCGATCCGCGCAACGCGCAGACGTTGATCGACAACGAGCTGGCCAAATACTGGTTGCCGGTGGACCTGTACGTGGGCGGCGCCGAACACGCGGTGCTCCACTTGCTGTACAGCCGTTTCTGGCACAAGGTGCTGTTCGATCTGGGAGTGGTGGAACACGCCGAACCCTTCCACAAGCTCTACAACCAGGGCATGATCCTGGCGTTCGCCTACGAGGACGCCCGCAAGGCCACCGTCCAATCGAGCCTTGTGGAAGAACGCGACGGCGGCTGGTTCCACAAGGAAACCGGCGAGAAGCTCAATCAGATCGTGGCCAAGATGTCCAAGACCTTGGGCAACGTGGTGACGCCGGACGAAGTCGTGGCCAGCCACGGCGCGGACGCCATGCGGTTGTATCTGATGTTCATGGGCCCGTTGGATCGCGCCAAGCCCTGGCAGTCCAACGGCATCGAAGGCGTGCACCGTTTCTTGTCGCGCGTCTGGCGCCTGTTGGTGGACGAAGACGCCGAGAACCTGGTGCTCAAGCCGCTGGCCAACACGGAATCCGTCGAACTGGAACGTCTGCGCCACCAGACCATCCTGAAGGTCCAGGAAGACATCGAAGGGATGCGCTTCAACACGGCCATCTCGCAGCTGATGGTCTACGTGAACGGACTGTTCGAAACCGGCACGGTACCTGCGGTGGCAGCCGAGACTCTGGTCCAGCTCCTCTCGCCCTTCGCGCCGCATCTGGCCGAGGAGCTTTGGAGCCTGTTGGGGAAGACCTCCGTCCTCTCCTACCAGCCCTGGCCCGTGGGCGAAGCCTCCAAGGCGGAAGAAGACTCGGTGGAGATCGCCCTTCAGGTCAATGGCAAGCTCCGCGACAACGCGAAGGTGTCCAAGACCGCCACCAAGGACGAACTCTTGGCGCTGGCCAAGGCCAACGCCAAGGTGCAGAAGTTCCTGGAAGGCCAGGTGATCGTCAAGGAGATCGTGGTGCCCGGCAAGATCGTGAACATCGTCGCCAAGCCGGCGTAGGAAAGCCCCTGAACGGGGTGCGTCGCAAATCGATCAGCGCCCGGTTGGCGTAGGGTATGACCCGGTGACTCCTGAAAATGTATAGTTATGATATCCATTTTTCAGGAGTCACCATGGACGCCACCGTTCTTGATCTGCGCTACCGAATGGCCAGCGTTTTGGAGGCTTTGGACCGCCGGGAGGAAGTGCGTGTTCTCTATCACGGCAAACTGAAGGGCCGTATCATCCCCGAAGGAGGGGCCACATCCACTTCCGTGGCATCGCATCCCTTCTTCGGTTCGAGCAAGCAGGAATCGGAAGAATCCGTAAACGAGGTGATGGATCGCCTTCGCGGGGGACGCTTCCGTGCTCTTTGATACGGATGTCCTGATCTGGGTCCAGCGAGGGAATCTGAAAGCAGCAAAGGCGATCGAGTCGGCGCCGCGGCGCAGGATCTCGATCCTCACCCAGATGGAGCTAATGCAGGGTGTGCGGGACAAGCGGGAAGCGCAAGTCTTGCGCTCCTTCTTGGCTGAATTCGAATTCAGAGTGCTCCCTCTCACCGAATCGATCGGCCATCGCGCCGCCGTGTACGTGGAACAACTCGCCTTGAGCCACGGAGTCCGCGCGGTAGACGCCATCATCGCCGCCACGGCCGTCGAGTCCGCCGAACCGCTGTGCACAGCGAACATCAAGCACTTCCGCCCCATCCCTGGGATCGAACTATCGGGGCTTCGTTTGTAGGGATCAATCGCGTCCGTTCACCCCGATGCGTTGGAACCGTCCCTCGCGCACCACACCCATCTCCAGCCGCCCTTCGATGGACCGCACCGTCAATCCTTTAGGTCCGGTCGAGGCGCCCACGCCCAGACGTTTTTTGACATCCGATGTGGGACTGGGGGGATTGGGGTTGTCCTTGACGTACTGCTTGAGCCAGGTGAAGGCGGGACGATCCACTTCGTTCTTGATCAGCCCCGAGAACTTCGCTTGCTCCCAGGTCTTCCCGTAGATGTAACCCCAGATCGTCACCCCCGCCACGTACGGGGATTCCCAGATCACGGGAAACAGCGACTTGTAGGCGGCAAGTTGGGTCTGGTCGTCTTCATACGACAAATCCAGCTCCGACACGTAGATGGGAAGTCCCGTGCCATCGTGCAGCTTCTTCAAGACGGCAGCCAAGTCGCTTGCGGTCATTTCCGGATTGACGTACTGGCCGGTGGTGGCGCCCAAGTCGTGGGCCTGGCATCCGATCGCGTCGATCAAGGCGGGATCGATCTTCTGCACGGCCTGGACGATCTGGATGAACTTGTCCACGTCCCACCGGAAGTTGTTGTAGTCGTTGAGCACCAGCTTCGCCTTGGGCCATCGTTTGCGGGCCATCTGGAAGGACTTCACGATCCAGACAGGATTTGTTATCGACGTGTCCCCCAAGCAAAGCGCCCACGACTTGGGGAAGGCATGGTAGGGCTCGTTCACCACATCGATCAGTTCCGCTTCCGGATAGCGCGCCGCGGCCGAATCCATGAAATCCACCACCGCGGCGAGCTGTTTGTCCTTGGCCAGGTTGTCCATCCAATACGGGTATTGGCTCCCCCACACCAGAGTGTGGTACTTGAAGGGAATCTGGTGCTTTTTGGCGTAACGATACACGCTGTCGCAGCGCGCCCAATTCTTCTGTCCCTGGGTCCCCTCCACGGATCCCCACTTGCAGACGTTTTCTGCCGTGATCTGGTTCCAGTACTGGAGAAAATCCGGCTTGACGGCATCCAGGTAGCTGTCGTCGCGACTGGTGATGTTGCCCAGGAATTTCGTGCCGCCCTTGGCAAGCTGGGCGTGGGTGCGATCGGCACCTGCGGTCAACAGCAGCGCTGCGATCCAAATCTTGACCAATGCATGGGCTTCAGGACACACGGCTTCCCTCCTTTGGGGCTTGAAGCAGCCTCCGAAACCGAATGGAGGCAAGCAAAGTTCATCTTACTGCCGGGAAGTCGGTGTGACAAAAAGTTTTTGAGGCCCACGCACGATCGATCGAGGTGGTCGATACCTGCTCGCATGGGAAACTCCACGCAAGACAACAACACCCATCCCGCAATTCTCGTGGGCAACCGATGGACACTGCGCCTCAACCACAAGCTCTGGCGTTGGTGAATTCGCAACGGTTTCCAGCTAGCTCCGAAAAATACTAGAGTTTTCGACGCCATTGAATTTCGAGGCTCTAACTTAGAGATTCTTGGCTCGGGAGACCTGCAACCTCCTGGAAACATCGATCACACCTCCGGCACGAGCTTGCCGGCCCTCGTTGAAAGCCAACCACGCAATGAAACTCTCACTCCTCCTGCCCTCACTGCTTGCCAGTGCCGGTCTCGCCGTCTCCGCCGATCCCATCCAGCTCAAGAACACCATCGGTGTGGGCATCGCCGCTGGCGGCCAGTACTACGATGGCTCCTTCGGCGACAACTCGATGCCCTACTTCCGGGCCCACGCCGAATACCATCCCACCGAGTGCATCGGTGCGCGCCTGATCGGCGGGTTCGGCAACATTTCCAACGGCTCGACTGAATTCCGTACGGAGTACTTCTCCAACATCGGAATCCAAGGCGTTCTTCAACATCCTTTCGAGGTTCTCGGAAACATCCGCCCCTACCTCGCGTCGGGCGTCTCGACGGATTTCGGAACCGTCAAGTGGTCCGGAAGCGAAGTCTACGACCTGGACTACAACTTCTACATGCCCATCGAACTGGGCGTGGAATGGCTGATCACCCGCCAGATCTCCGTGACAGGATTCGCCGAAACCCGCGTACACTCCGTCGACTGGGACAAGCTCGACGGCATCGCCACCGCCGACGATTTCTACGACAAGCGCGATGAACTCCTGCGCGCGGGCGTGGGTGTCACCTACCGCTTCGGCCTGCCTTCGGTTTCCGTGCCGGAAGTCCCCAAGGTCGCCCCGGTCGCGAAAATGGTCGAAACCGTCAAGCCCGCCGCGATCGTCAAGGTGGACTCCGATCTGGACGGCGTTCTGGATCCGATGGACAAGTGCGCCAACACCCCCGCCGGTGTCAAGGTGGATGGCTCCGGCTGCCCCGCCGACTCCGACAAGGATGGTATCGCCGACGGCCAGGACAAGTGCGCCAGCACCCCTGCCGGCGTCAAGGTGGATGCCACAGGCTGCCCAGTGGACACCGACAAGGACGGCGTCGCCGACTTCCAAGACAAGTGCGCCAGCACCCCTGCCGGCGTCAAGGTGGATGCCACGGGTTGCCCAGTGGACACCGACAAGGACGGCGTCGCCGATTTCCAGGACAAGTGCCCCAACACCGCGGTCGGCGTCAAGGTGGACGCCACGGGTTGCCAGGAGATCAAGATCGAGAAAGGCGCCAAGCTGACCTTGGAAGGCATCCTCTTCAAGGCCGGATCCGCCGACATCGACTCCTCCAGCGCACCGAATCTCGCGCAGGCGGCTCGTGCGATCAAGGCGGCCCCCGCCTCCAAGATCGAAGTCGCCGGATTCACCGACAATTCGGGCAATGCGGGCAAGAACCAAGCTCTGTCCGCCAAGCGCGCGAAGTCGGTTCAGGCCTACCTGGTGAAGCTGGGCGTTCCCGCCAAGCAGCTGGTCTCGAAGGGATACGGCCCGGCCCAACCCATCGGCGACAACAAGACCGATGCCGGTCGCGCCAAGAATCGTCGCATCGAGTTCCGCGTCAAGTAAACACGACCGATCCGCCTACGCGCGGATCCGTTCGAGCCACCAAGCGTCGCCTCATTCCGGGGGTGGCGCTTTTTTGTTCGCCTCCCGCGGCACGGCTAGGTCGATCTAACTTCCAAAGGTGGAAATCGCGCCCATCGACCGCATCATCGCCTGCGAACTTCTGACCCACCGCACCTGGCCCAGCCGCGCCCAGGAGCACCTCGGCGACTGGATCCTGCGCGAAAACGAGGGTTTCACCCGGCGCGCCAATTCCTGTCTAGCCCTGGGCGATCCCGGGATGGCACTTGGCTACGCGGTCGGTCGCGTGGAAGCCTGGTACAGGCATCGGGCCGTGGAGCCCTGCATCAAAGTCTGCGAGGGTGTTCAGGAAGGACTGGACACTCTCCTGGACGAGCGCCGATGGGACTTCGCGACCCCGACGCGCGTGCTTTCCATCGAGGCCTTGGAAGCCTTCACGATTTCGCCAGAATTCGTCATCGAGGAATCCCCCTCGGAATCCTGGCTGCTGCATCTCGCCCGCTGGGACGGTGAAGCCCCCGAGAAGGCCGCGTTGCACGCCAGCCTCGCGCGAAGGATCCCCTGCGCAGGCTTCGCCAGCTGGCAGCGCGAGGGCGAAATCCTCGCCGTGGCTGTCGCCGCCCTGGAAGAGGACGCTTCCCATTTCTACGATCTCGTGGTCCGCGAGGATGTCCGGGGTCAAGGAATCGGACGGCGCTTCATGGAGTCCCTCCTCGGGTGGACTCGTTCGCAGGGAGCCTCGAAGGCCTTTCTCCAGGTCTTGGACTCGAACGAAACCGCCAAGCGACTGTATGCCCACATCGGTTTCGTCGAGCACCATCGGTACCATTACCGGGTCGCTCCCGGTGAGGCCGGCCCCACCTGCGGATGCTGAGAAAGCCCCCCTTGTTCGGCGAGCGTCTTTCCAAAATGCCTCGGGCACTGAAACTCGGCCTGAAATCCGCTCCACTGTGGCTTGGCCTGTTCGGATGCTTCGCTGTTCCACTCGATCATCCGCGCTCTTTTCCACCGACTCTCCCTCCACAAGCATTCCTGTTGGACACCCTCGTCGTTTCCGAAATCGTCGATGCTCGTGTCCTCGATGTTTCGCTGTACTGGAAGGACGACACGGGCAGGATCCTGGGCAGCCTGGAGGCCCTGAAGAAATTCGTGGAAGCCCATGGAAAGACCCTTGGCCTGGCGATGAACGGCGGGATGTTCGACACGGGCTTTTCCGCGCATGGCTTGTTCATCCAGAACGGCACCAAGCTCCATGATCTGGACACCTCCGGCGGCGTGGGAAACTTCTACCTGAAGCCCAATGGCGTGTTCTTCCTGGACTCCGCGGGGAAAGCGGGAATCGTCGCATCTGACAAATTCTGCGACAGCTGTCCGGTCCGCCACGCAACGCAGTCCGGCCCGATGCTGGTGATCGACAGTGCGATCCATCCCGCCTTCATCCCCGGTTCCAAGAATCTGAACATCCGTAACGGAGTGGGAATCCTGTCCGACGGCCGACTCCTGTTCGCCATCTCCAGGGTCGAGGTCAACTTCCACGACTTCGCGACGTACTTCCTTCGCCATGGCTGCGTCAACGCGCTCTTTCTGGACGGCTTCGTCTCCCGCGCCTACATGCCATCCAAAGGCTGGGTCCAGACAGACGGGGAATTCGGCGTCATGATCGGGGTGGCGAGAAGGGATCCAGGGAAGACTTCCTCCGACCACCTGCGGTGACCCCATCCTGAGGTGTGCATGCGCGAGAGCCGGATTGATTACAATGGATGGATGCGCTGGCTTCTCCCGTTGCTCCTGACCCTGGGATCCGCGACAGCATCCCGTGCGGCCGCGGAATTTTCCACCGATCTGGAAAACGGCGACAGCGCATGGACGTTCTTCGCGCGAAGCAAGGACTCCGCGACCGGAGGGATCGTTTCCGAAAATTGCCATAGCGGGAAATCCTGCTTCTCCTTCGATCACAAGGGCGGGCAGGACTGGGCATACTTCTCCGGAAGCCTTTCCCGTCCGGTCAACGTCGGCGAGACGTGGATCTGGTCGGTCTGGGGCCGCATCGACACGATCGCCGGCAGCGCAGGCCCCACCATCGCTGGATTCGACGCCGCGGGCAAAGCGATCTCCTGGAGCCTGGCGGGAGCGGCCTTTCCCAAGCGACCTTCCGGGTGGACACGCTACGATGCGAAACTGGTGGTCCCGACAGGGTGCGTGAGGATCCTGCCTAGGATCACCGGATGGGGTCCTGGGCGGGGAGTGTTCGACGATCTGGAGCTGACGCTGGCAAAGCCTTCCTCCGGTCTGCCTGCGATCCATCTCGCCAACGACTCCTTGCGGGTGGTGGTGGATCCGTTGTCACTGGGCATGGTGCTCCACGATTCCATCCACCACGATTCGGTCGTGATCGAGCCGGTCTCCACGTTCTCCACCGACTCGATATCCCTCCACGGATCCGACAGCGCGATCATCCATTGCCTCTACATCCCAGGAGAATGGGCCATCGATGTGGGATTGCGGCTCCGGGGAGGAGTGCTGGGCATCACGCTCCACGCCGATTCATCCAGCCCTCTTGCCGCCAACCTGTTGTTTCCCGGCCAGGTGCGGACCCGGAAGGGACAGCGCCTGGCCATGCCGCGCGGCACCGGCATCACCTTGCCGGTGGACCACCCCAGTTATTCCTGGAACCACCATTTCGCCAACTTCTGGGATTGGCAGGTGTCCATGGGCCTGGCTGCCGCCACCGATGGCAAGACGGGTTTTGTCATATCGTACGATCAACCCTCCGACGCCGGAGTCGCTTGGATTTCCACGGAAGGCCTGCGCCGACCCGAATCCTTCCAGGCTCCCTCCAAGCGCATCTGGATGCACGACCGCTCCCTCCTCGTCGCTCCTTTGCGGGGTGGCGGCTGGAAGGAGCTCACTGCCCGCCATCGATCCCGGCAGCGGGAACTGGGGCGCGTGCGAAGCTGGTCGGAGAAGATCCAACAGAACCCGAATGTGGCCAAACTCCGCGGAGCGGTGGATTTCTGGGCCACAGGATCCTGGCCGAAGCTCGACCATCGATTCTTCGACACGTTGCGCCTCTACGGCGTGGGAAACGCGCTCGTCCACTGGGGCACAACCAACGGCGCCCAGATCGATTCCTTGAACGCTCGGGGTTTCCTGACATCCGTCTACACGCAGGTTTCCGGAGCGATCGCCGGAGGGTCCTCCATGCTCGACAGGGAATACCCGGCCGGAATCGCGCTCGATTCCGCCGGCCGGATGATCGCTGGGTTCGAAGGATTGGATGCCACCGGGAAAGTCCTCTACTCCATGAGTCGGATCTCGCTTCGACGACAGCTGGAGATCCTGAAGACAACCGTGGGGCCGGATCTCGCCGCCAAGCCTCGCAACACCCGCTTCATCGATGTGACCATGGCGGAAAACGTGCACGACGACTACAACCCGACCTTCGGTTCGTCTCGCCACGAGAACCTGCTCCTGCGCACCGCCATGTTCGAATTTTTGAAGGACGCACATCGCTTGGTGACCGGAAGCGAACAGTCGCGCGACGTCTCCCATGCCGTGGTCGACTACGGCGAAGGCCCGATGTCCATTGCCAACAACAAGAACGCCGGCCAGGATTGGACCACCCCTGAAGCCGTGGAACCCAAGGCGGATGCGCTCAGTTTCGATCCCTCCCGTCGCGTCCCCCTCCTTTTGTTGTCCAGTCACGATAGCTTCGCCCCCACCTGGTATTCCGGCGACGGACAATCGAAGGTGCCGGCACGTTGGGACGCCAAAGACGCCTGGAACATCCTCTACGGAACCATGGCTCTGGTCGCCCCGAACGGGCGCGCCATGTGGGACTCGTTGCGAAGTCGGTACCTTCGGACCATCCTGCTGGTGGGTGCCGCCCATGATCGCTACGGATTCGAACCCATGACGGATTTCATCCCGCTTTCCGACGACTGGAGGCTGCAGAAGACAGTTTATGGCAACGGGTGGACGGTTTCCGCCAATCTGGACACCGTTGCCAGGATCGTCGGAGCCGACACCCTGGCCGGCAACGGGTTCATCGCGTCCGGGTCCGATGGAAAGATCGGACGTATTCTGACCACGGGGTCGCCCTTGAACTTCGTGCGGCTGTCCGATCGTTGGTTCATGGATCCCGAAAATTCATCCATGGAATGGGATGGCATCCGCACCATCGGAGGCGTGTCCATGGTCCGCACCGACGATACGACCATCCATCTGGCCTTCACCGGCTCCCAAGAATCCATCGACATTCTTCCCCAGGAACTTCCCTGGCCGACAACCACACTCAGAATCCTCGCAACCGGCGCATCGAGACCGCTCGGAACCACACTGGACGGCGGCTGGGTTCGCCTGGAAAGAGCCAACTCTCCCTTTTTCCGGCTCCACGGAGCGTTCGGTCCTTTCCGAAAAGATCAAGGGCCCAAGCGCCTGAGCACCATTCCGCTGCGGATTCTCGGCGGAAAGGGCGGCTTGGAATTGGTCTGGAACCAGAAGGACCAGGCTGAATTCCGAATCGAATTGTTCCGTTTGGATGGAACCTTGGCAGGGGGCAGAAACGGACTCGGAACGAGCGGAGAAAACCGAGTGTGGATTCGCACCTCGCCGGGCGTGGTGGTGGCGCGGCTTCGAGCAGGAACCGAGATCCAGACCAGTCCCCTATCTGTCGTGCGCTGAATAAACCTTGGACGGCCTCCTGACTCTCCGCCCCTAGACCTGCAACCTCTCTCCGGGACAGTCCCATCCATGTACTTTCCCCTCACCATGCTCACCTATCAGGATCATTCGTTTCCCCTAGCCCCTGAGGAAGACCTCCTCGCCGCTCTGAAGCGCGCTCCCGAATCGTTGAGAAACTGCCTGGATGGATGGATGGCCAGCCGGAAGGCGGACCTGGAACTTTCCAGCCTTCGTCTCATCGAACGGGAAGGGGGCGAACGCGGCGTGATCACCCTGGGCTTCGAGGAAACCCAATGGCTCGCGTGTCGCTTGGAAACAGGCAGCCAACCCCACCAGGTGCGAATTCCGTTTCGAATCGAGGAGGGGATGGTCGTGCTGAGCACCCTACCGCGAGACGCCTTCGGGGAGCGTATCGACGAATTTTAGAGGACCTTCCCCCTTGCTTTCCGACGTCGATTCCCATATATTTTCGCCCTCTAGGTCCCCATCGTCCAGAGGCCTAGGACGGCGGGTTTTCAGTCCGCTAACTGGGGTTCGAATCCCCATGGGGATATATCGGAAGCCCACTCTCGAGACATCGAGGGTGGGCTTCTTGTTTCTGGCTCACCTCAACTTTGGACGGCGGGTTTTCAGTCCGCTAACTGCGGTTCGAATCCCCAATGGGGATATATCGGAAGCCCACTCTCGAGACATCGAGGGTGGGCTTCTTGTTTCTGGCTCACCTCAACTTTGGACGGCGGGTTTTCAGTCCGCTAACTGCGGTTCGAATCCCCAATGGGGATATATCGGAAGCCCACTCTCGAGACATCGAGGGTGGGCTTCTTGTTTCTGGCTCACCTCAACTTTGGACGGCGGGTTTTCAGTCCGCTAACTGCGGTTCGAATCCCCAATGGGGATATATCGGAAGCCCACTCTCGAGACATCGAGGGTGGGCTTCTTGTTTCTGGCTCACCTCAACTTTGGACGGCGGGTTTTCAGTCCGCTAACTGCGGTTCGAATCCCCAATGGGGATATATCGGAAGCCCACTCTCGAGACATCGAGGGTGGGCTTCTTGTTTCTGGCTCACCTCAACTTTGGACGGCGGGTTTTCAGTCCGCTAACTGGGATCCGAATCCCACTCCCCATCCCCCCGGAGGGGCAGGGCCGTGTTCGGATCAGTCCCGCCGAATCCAGCCCAAACGGACGATTTTTTGGCGGAACACGTTGCGGTTGTTGACCTCTCGCCAGGCCACCACACGCATCAGGTATACCCCCGAGGGCGCAATCCGTTGGTTGGCCACACCATCCCAACCAACCCAAACCTGGAAGTTCCCCCGGGAATCGACGGGGATCTTCTCTTCCAACGCCAGTCGACGAGCTTCTTCAAGCTCCTTGCGAGCAATGAATACCCCCAAGTTGTCATACAGGTAGACGGTGACATGCGAGGCGGCGTTCAACGACACCACGGTCCCGATCAGATTGGAGGTATCGGGAAGCGGCGTCCCATCCAACGTCTGCCAAGCACCCGGACCGCCACGACCTGGCCGAACGAACACCTGCATCACGGGCTGGGATTCCGGCGGCACCTTCCCGTTCCACGTTGCCATGGGATGATACGGGAGTGCCAGCAAACGGATCGGCAACGGGCCTAGCTCGATTTCCACCCAAGCCGCCACTTCTTCCGGCCCCACACCATTTCCATCCGTCAGGCCACCACGCAAAACCGGATTGATCCGGATGCCGTCGCCCTTTTTCGGATACACGGAGGTGTCCACCAAGAACATCGCGTGACGCATGTCCTGGGTCAAGATCGCGTTCGATGGCAAAACCGCATGGCCCGGAAGCCACGGGATCATATCACCCCAGCTGATCCAGCTCAAGGAAGCGGATCCGGTCTTGACCGGCTCGCTGAAATCGGCGTAGAGGGTATCCGGAACTCCATCGTCGAAGGCGTAACGCATGCGAGCCTTCACCGGCACCGGCGGAACGCCATCTAGAATGGGAAAGTTCGTGGAGACCGTATCGCCGTTGAATGAGGCGATCATGGAGCCCAGGTTCCAACAGCCATTGGTCGGGCAGGATGTCTGTCCGTATTTGAAGGGAGGAAGATCGAAAATCACGATCCTGCCACCAGAATCCGTCCTGGCTTGGGTGGTCACGGCAAACCGGCTGTCCAATCCACCCAAGGAATCCGGCCACCGGAAACGCCAATCTTCCAGAGCTGACAATGGCCTCAAGAACTTCATCACCACGCGATCGGCTTTGCCGTCCCCGTTGGCATCCTGCATGATGGCCCACTGTGGAGCCGGATCGGTACCCAGAATCTGGACCGCTTTGGAATTCAAGCCGGGTTGATTCCCCAAAGCATCCATGACCTGCCCGCCTGGCGAGAACCGGACCCAATCCCCCGGTGCCGGGGTGCCGCTGGGAAGTCCAGCAGGAGCGAGTAGCACCAATGCTCCTGTGACCGGATCCTTCCATTGGCCCACGAACTGGTACGGAGGCAAGGTGCCGTCGATCTGCAACTGCCGCACCAGATCACCCAGCGCGGGTACGTCCAGGATGGGTTCGCTGGGCCACACCCGGAGGGTGTCCATCACCTGCCCACGGTAGAGAATCGCCTTGGTCGGAACCGGCGCGATGCCATCGCGAATCGGAAATGGTTTCCAGCCGGTGAGATCGCGCTGCCACCGTCCGAGGTCGGTGGTCTTCGCCGAGGTCCCGGCCAGACCTACAGGCACATCCAAGTCCAGCACCATTCCGCCTGCGCTCACGACAAGTCCGGGCAGATCCGGGCCGATCCAGATCGAGGTATCCGGCCATGCGGCGCGGATCTGTGTCTCGGTGGTCCAAGGATGATGCAGCCAAACACGCAAATGGTCCGCGCGTCCATCGCCATCCCTATCCGTCCACAAGCCGGAATCCGGGGGCACGGCGATCATCGTGATCGGAGTTGCCGAGCCGACGGCCCAATACTTGGACATCACGCCATCGATCTGGCCGTAGGCCACTTCCGATTGGGCGACGAACCGCAGTGTTCCGCGGCCCGCTGCGATCGCCACCGAAATCCCGTCAGGCAAGGCCAACCCAGCGGAAGGCGTGAGATTGACCACCCCTGCACAGGTGTCGCAACGGCCCGCTTTTCCCCAGACCTCCACGCGAAGAGTCTTGGGACGGAGGATCTCCCCGGTCAAGGAGGCCGGAGTCAAGGGAAGACCGAGACTGTCCAGGAAGACCAGTCTGAACGGATCGACCAGGACGATCCTGGTCGCGGAATCCGTCAAGGCTCCACCGAGAGCCAGCATGGCGCTTCCGGGACGAAGCAACGACAGATCGATCCGGGCGAATCCGGCCACCATCTGGACATCCGTCTTGGGACGCCCCAGCACGTCGGTCAGCTGGTAGACAGAATCTGCCAGAAGGGAATTCAACGAGAAGTCGCAGGTGGTGCACTGTCCTGCCGATCCCCATGCACCGATCCAAGCCTTGGTTCGCGTGGTGACCTCGCCCCGGATGTAGTCGACCGGTTCCGGCAGAGGCTTGCCCGTCGAATCCGTCCACACCAGCCGGTAGGGCTTCCAATCCAGCGGAGACCAGAGGATGGCTGTCCCGGAATCTGTCAGGGAGGCGATCAGACCCAACGAGGATCGGGGCAGGGAGGAAGTGAGCACGACCGACGTCCGACCCCCGACCAGCACGACCGAGGTCACGGGAAGTCCGGTGGGAGTGGTGATGCGAACGGCAGGATCGGGGGACTGGAACCGGACCACGTCGCGACAGGTATCGCACCGTTTGCCGGCGTCGGCAACTTCCAACCATAGGCGGATGGGCGAACGCACGTCGACGGAGATTCGATAGGGCGAAACGACCGCTCCGGTGGAATCCACCCAGCGCAGCACGTGGGTGCGAACGACGATGGGGGTTCGAACATCCGAGGAGTCCCCCGCCGCGGTCAGGGCCGTCAGGGAGTAGGTCCCGAAGAGGTCGCCACGCACCCAGACGCGCCGAGGCTGGCCTTGCGGTCCGGTCATGACCGTATCCAGTTCGCCCAAAAGCCTCAAGCCCAGGGAGTCGGCGAAGACAGGCAACCCGTATTGCGAACGCAACCGGAAAGGCGCCGCCTTGCCCCAAAGCTCCGGACCGGCATATTGCACAAGATCCATCGCCACGTACTGACCGGGAGACGCCACCGCAGGCCCGTGCACCACGAACACCGGTCGCGGGCGATAGGCGACTTCGAACGTCACATCGCGGTACTGCGTGGTGTCCTGGGCGAATTGGATCCGCATGTTGTAGATGCCTGGCGCCAAGCCGGTGATCGAGTTCGAGTCCAGCAAAAGTTGTGCGGAATCGGCACGGATGGTGATCCCGTCGAACGAGACGCCCGTCGGGAGCACGATCGGAGTGGGCAGTTTCACGCCGGAAAGCACGAACCGACCCGCCGCAGGCTGATCCGTCTTGGTGGTGGCGCAGCCTTCGCCTTGCTTGCGGTGGAGCAACAGGTCGAACTGCCGGATGCCAGGTCCGAGACTGGTCTCCTTCATGTCAAATTCCGGCAAATTGCGCAGATTCAGCGAGGTCGTGATCTTCATGTGCGACTCGATGGTTTTCCGCTCGCAGAAGAAGAAATCGAATGGGTAGGTCTTGCCTTCGGTGAGGCCGAGACGATCCAGGTCGACCGAGGCACTCTGCGCGTTGTGGACGCCGCCGAGATCGACGACGAGCTTGCCGTTGATGTAGACCCAGACGTCGTCGTCGCCGGTGAAGTCGAACTTCTGGCCTTTGTGGTAATCGAAGATCGCGTGGGATTCCAGGCAGAAGTGGAAGTTGTGGAGCTTGCCGTCGTCGGCGGTGTACTTGATGTTGTGTGGATCCAGCACGGGATCCAGATCGTCGATCGGGAAATACTGGTCGTCTTGGTAGGTGTACAACCCCGTCGAAGTGGACAGGGTCAGCGGGATATCCCGGCAGGTGGTGTAATTGACACCAGGAACATCGCGAAACCACTGGGGAATGGTCTGGTTGCCGAAGATGTTGTTCGCGGTGGGAACCGGCTTGCCATCCGCGCCAAGCACGGCTTGCACCATCCCCTTCGCACCCTGCCCATCGTAATGCTCGAAGGCGGGATGGGAAGAATCGAAATCCCGGATGATCCCCGCCAGAAGCGAGACGTAGCATTGCCCACGAGCCTTGGTGGGAAGCGCGGAAAGCCTCCAGGCCCCAAGGCTGTCAGGACCGATTCGAGCGGTATCGCCCGCAAGGAAAAGGGCCGACAGATTGAACGGAAGAGAGCTACCCGCCCCGGCTTGCCCCCAAGTGGCGGTATTCCCGCCAAGAACGACTCCCGTGGGAACCACATCGTAGCGAACCGCCCTGTACCATCCACAGCGTTCCTGGATGGGCATGCCGACCACCGTGGCGCCATCGGAAAATCGGAAACTCGGCAGCACGAACGGGAAGGCACCGTCCCAGGGATTGAAGGCCTCCACGACCGTCCCACGCGGTGCAACGCTCTTGGCGGCGGGTGGAGCTGTCACGCTCGCTTGGGCAAAGACCCAGGCCGTGTCGTTTCTGACCAGCATCGTGTCGAACCGGACGGCCTGGCCTGCCGCGCTCGATTGACCGGAGGCGGAGAGATATTTCCCTTGCGCGGACCGAAATTGCAGATCCAGATGGGTGAACCCCCAGATGGTAGAGGCATACCAGCCGGGCTTTCCCATCACGGGAATCATGGTTTCCCACGGAAGAGCTTCCGTACGCATGGAAGGTGCCAAGCCCATCGACTGCCCTTCCCACAGATTCCAAAACAAGACGGTGAATTTGTTCGGGCGTTGCAAAAGCAACCTTGGTGGTCCACCTTGCGCAGGAGACGGAACCATCCATACCGTATCGCTGCTGGCAAACAAAGCGTCGAAATTGTGGCGGTTGCCGGTCCCAACCAGCGAGGTGTCATAGCCCCCGGCAAGGTATTCGTGCCAATCCCCGCCAGCTCCATACTTCAGCTTGTTCAGAATGCTGAAGTTGCCAGGCGCGGTCGGTCCAAAATCGTACAGCCACCAGCCATCCGTTGTTTGTTGGAACTGAGGCCCCGATGCAGGCACGCTGGGTCCAAAAATTTCGGGCGTACCAGTCTCCAGGACAGGAATACCCACCCATGGATTCTGTATCAGGATGACTTTGTTGGCCAAGACGGAACAGAACGACCCAGCGGCCATCAAAATCGTCGCAACTCGGCGCCCCAAACGCATCCAGCCTCCTTCCATCCCCCCGAACGACACCTTCGGGAGTTCTGGAGGCTTCAATGTAGGGAGCCAAAGCCAATTTGAGATCAGATTTGAGGCAAAGACCACGAATACGTTCACAGAAAGAGTCCGCCCCCTTTCGTGGCCTGCTAACTTATGCCGAAGTACATGAATCCCAAACTCCTTCTCGCTCTCTTCGGTGCCGTCCTTTTGGCCGCTTTGGACATCGCCATCCTCGGCCCCATCCTTCCCGCGTTCCGGGAACAATACGGCATCACCCTGGCGGTTTCGAGCTGGATCGTCACTGTCTATGTGTTGGCAAACCTGGTGGGGACCTCTTTGCTCGGGGCGCTCGCCGACCGTACAGGGCAGCGGACCGCCTTCGCGACCTCCCTGATCCTGATGACCCTGGGCACACTCTGCATCGCCCTGCAGCCTTCCTTCCCCGTCCTCCTCCTGGCTCGTGCGCTGCAGGGATTCGGATCTGGCGGTCTATTCCCGATCGCGGCTACCGTCATTGGCGTCCAAGTACCTGCCGAGCGCCAAGGCAGGATGCTTGGACTGTTGGGAGCTACCTTCGGGATCGCTTTCCTGATCGGCCCACCAGCAGCGGGAGTCCTGCAATCCTTTGCGCACTGGACCTGGATTTTCTGGATCCAATTGCCGCTTCTGCTGGCCTGCCTGGCCGTTGCCACCTCAACGATCCCTTCCCACAAGCGCCCGGAGCCCACAAAACTGGATCTTCCGGGTCTGCTTGCTTTCTCGGGTGGCCTGACCTTCATGGCGATCGGCCTTTCCCGAATGACCTCCAGCAATCCGTGGTTTGGTCTCCTCGAGCCTCTGACCGCCATCTGCTTGATCCTCGGCCTGATCAGTTTGTTGGGACTGGCAATCTGGGAAACCCGGATACCGGCACCTTTCATTCATCCCGACCTCTTTCGCCCGCCCACCTTGCGCCGGGCCTTCCTTCTCGCGCTTGCCGCTGGGTTGGGCGAAATGGGCGTCGCTCTGCTGCCAGATCTGGCCGTCGAGACCATGGGGCTTTCCAAGAGTGCCGCGAGCCTGCTTCTGGTCCCCTTGGTGGTCGGAATCATCTTCGGATCGCTCGTATCCGGACGATTGCTGGAAAAAACGGGACCACGCCCATTGTTGGTCGGCGGACTGCTGGCCCAAGCTGCCGCCCTGACTGCGTTCGGCCTGGTGCCGCCCTCTCGAGAATTGTTCTGGATCGCAGGCCCGGTGTTTGGCGCTGGATTGTCGTGTCTTCTCGCCGGCCCCCTGCGGTGGATCGTCCTGAGATCCGCGCCCAGCGCGCATCGAACGGCAGCTCAGTCCCAACTCTCCATCAGCATCTTGGTTGGACAAATCGGGGCTGCTCCGTTGATGGGGGCACTGGCGGGGATCCACATCCCGGGGCATCCTCAGCTGCATTTCCTGTTCGCGGGCGCTGCATCGGCGGGATTCGTACTGGTTGCCGTGGGGTTACCCAAGCACCAACCCAATGAATCCGTTGCCTGATCCAATCAAGACCGAGGAGTCTTGGCTCTTCTGTGCCGTGGGCGGTGGTGGGTGCAAAACCGAGGGTAGATAATCTGGCCCGGAATCAACCGCACGACGAATTTTCGATGGCATCCGGGATCGTCACACTCGATTTCCTGGTCCACCGGGCCCAGGAAATTGTGCAGGACCAACCGATTTTCCTGACAAACCCGTTCGATCAGCCGAGGATTGGCGACCGTTCCGGCGAGCGCATCGCGCAATGCCCGTTCGTGATCGCCATTTCCCGAGCGACGCCGCGGGCCCTCCGGGGCGACCTGGAGCATTCCTACGGCTTCGCGGCGACGGCGATCGCCCGGTTCAATTCCACTTCCAGGGAGTCCGTCGGACGATACCCCGATTTGACCAGCCGCACTTTTTGGTCCGGACCGATCACCACCAGGGCCGGAACCGTGCAAACCTGCGCCTGGCAAACGCCGTATGATTTTCCAACAGCCTGGTAGCGATCCAAGATTCCCGGCGTCAGCAATCGGCTGGATTTCAACCATTGCAAGCCAGCCTCCGGTTCGACATTTTCCACCAGCACCGGAACCCACTCCACTGAGGTTTTCCCCGCCAACCACGTTTGGATGCGGGGCATTTCCGCCCTGCAATTGACGCAAGTCGTGCTCCAAAAGGACAAGATCACCGTCTTCCCGAATCCAGGCTGGCTCGCAGCCTTCGCGGAATCCGCAAGATCCCGGAGGCTGAGCCTCTTGGTGGGATCGTCAAGCCGAACCAAGTTGAAACGCGGCGCGAGTTGTCCGGGCTGGATCTTGAGATCCCCGGACGCCCATAGGGAACTAGCCGACAGACCCAGCACCAAGGCGAGAAGAAACTTCATGAGATTAAAGTAGCGCTCGCCTCCCGGTCCACGCCAGTCCAGAATTTGGGATTTGCATTGAATGCAACAGAGTGCACGCTCGCCCTTGCATAATTCACCTATTTCGCATAACTTTCCGTTTCTAATGAGCGTCCTGTACTGGCTCCTCATAGCCATCCATGTCATCGGCTGCCTCGTCTTGATCGGTCTGGTCCTCCTGCAAAATGACAAAGCAGGTGGGATCAGTGGCGCTTTCGGCGGAGTAAGTCAAAACCAAGCCTTCACCAGTGCTGGTGCGGCCACATTCATCTCTACTCTGACCAAATATTGGGGTGTGGGTCTGATCGTGGTCGTCCTGCTGATCAATCTCATGGTTTCCCGACTTGACGTCGGCAAGCCAGAGGTCGGCTCTGAAGTTCACAAAGCACTCAGGGCCCCCCAGGGTGGCGCAAAGGTTCTTCAGGACTTCGGTGCTCCTCAAACTCCATACGCTCCGGTTGCCCCTGCGGGTGCCCCCAGCGTTCCTGGTTTGCCGTAAGCTCCTCAGCTTATTTGTTCTCTGACATCCCAGCGGTCGTGGCGGAATTGGTAGACGCGCTACTTTGAGGTGGTAGTGAGGGTTCCTCGTGGGAGTTCAAATCTCCCCGACCGCATAGAAGAAGGCTCCGAATCTGAAAATGGTTCGGAGCCTTCTTGCGTTTTGGGAAGAATCCATCCACGCCAGCATCGCACAGGCAGGTCTCGGAAGTGACTGGAGCTCAGGCCTTCCAAAAAAATGGGCAAAAAAAATGGGCCGACTCGTGAGAGTCGGCCCATCCGCTTGCTGGGAACTGGCGGTTTTTATTCTGTTTATAAGTTACGCCCGTTTGAACATAACTCAAACTTAAGAATCGCTTAAGTTTCTCAACGCCAGACTCAGGCTTCTTCAAACTCCACCAAGGTGGTCGTTTCCAAATCGAACCGTCCGCGCCCGTTTTTGAGGATCTTGAACCCCACCAAGCGTTCCTCAAGCCGTTCGGAGAGGATCTTGATCCGACTCTCCAGATTGGGATTGAGTGGATCCAGGCCCAAATCCGGGTCCCGACGGAACTCTCGGTTTTCGAAGCTGGATCGCCCGGTCAGCGTGTGGGCCATCAAAACTTTCTGGAGGATTTTGGCGGGCACCCCACGGAGCAGGTGCTCCCCATTGCAGGAAATGGTCTCATCCTGGTGGTGGAACACGAAGCACAGCCTCTGGCGGTACTGCAAAAGCAAATCTTCGTGCCGCTGACATGCCAGATCCATGACATCAAGGTCATCGGCCATCGCGCTGTGGATGAGACGTGAGATCCCCTGCTCCACTGGGAGTCCGATCCCCTTCTTCCAGCGCATCTCGACGATGTATCCGTGGGCACCGTAAGCACGCCCTGCACGGATCACCACTCGCTTGCGAACGGGGCATTCGATATCCTGGAGGGCCACCTGGATGTCATGATCCGGAACCGATGCCGTTTCCGTGGAGGAAAACCCGATCTCAGAAAGCCATCGATGGAAGCGCGCGGGACGCGAGATGGGCGTGCCGTCCAAGTACCAACAATCTCCCTGCAAGGTGGGATGCAACCCTCGGTGGACTGCGCCGAGAATGGTCGGAATTTCGCGAACTTCCCCATGGCAATAGACGAAGGGGTATGGAGTCAAGCCGATCCGCTGAGGGATCAGCTCCAGCTGGGTCCCCAACCAGATGTCGCAATCGCACCCTGGGATGCTCCGAGAGAAGCTCTGGTCATGGACATGCAAAATCCACCCCCGGTTGAAGCCGGGAAGCACATCCACCCCAACCAACTTCGTGGTGGTCATCGGAGCAAGAATGCGGGTGCTGTCGTCAAGGACTTCCAGCATCGTTCGATAAATGTCACGCGTCCGGACCAGTTGGAACAGAAAGTTCCCGACCAGGACCAGCGAGCCCCGCGGAGAAAGAACCGTCCCCGATTGAAGGCTGAAAACCTTCTCGCGGATGAATCGCATGAAGTCGATGTTGTGGTACAGGCAGAATGCCTCCACCGACTCCATCACCCGCAACTGGTACTCCAAGGGAGACCAGGCTTGCTCTTTCCAGATATGACGATAAAGCTCCACTCCGGAGATGGATCCATCCGATGTTTCCATAGGATGTCCCAACCAAAATTCCCGAGCCAATTCGATCCCGCCCTCAAGCAGCAATGCACAATGGAGAGTTCGAAGTGAGGCGTTCCAGACCAAATTGGTGGCGGGCTCGAAGCTGACCGTCTGATCATCCGACACGTGGAAAAGGATACATCCTCGATCCCCAATTGGTGAGGGATGATCGCATCCAGCAATCGAGGTTGGCTAGATTCTGTCCGACCTCGGCGGCGGCGACGCCGACCAGCCGAGCTTGTCCCGAAGCGCATCCGAAAAGCTCGCGCCATCGGGACGCAACAGCAGGACAGGTCGCTCCGAACGCCCGATATGGACCTCGTCGAGCCGATGCAACAGGAACGGGTTTCGCCCATCGGACAGAAGTTGAGCAGCCTGCCCTTCGCGCGGCTTGAGCACCAGGGGACGATCATCGGCAAGGAGGAGCGGTCGAACGTTCAGGCTGTGCGGAGCGACCGGCGTGAGGATGAGACAACGCACGGAATGTTCGACAATGGGCCCGCCCACAGCCAGCGAATAGGCCGTTGAGCCTGTGGGGGTGGCCACAAGGAGCCCGTCCGCCCAATAGTCGCAGACCACCCGCCCGCCGGATCGCACCTCGATTTCCACCATGGA
The DNA here is from genome assembly GCA_016699655.1 of Fibrobacterota bacterium. Taxonomy (GTDB): domain Bacteria; phylum Fibrobacterota; class Fibrobacteria; order UBA5070; family UBA5070; genus UBA5070. Next base: position 3,303,403 of record CP064986.1, on the reverse strand, counting down.
CAGATCCCGTCGGCCACGCAGGAAGAACTCGTTCAAGCATCGGTCGCGGTGGACAACCAGGCGTCCGCGTCGGACCACGGCTTCCAATGCGGTCCGCTCCTCCACGAAGTTCTTTCCCGCCACCAGGGAATCCAGGATCAGGAACCCGTCCTGCGCCGAAAGGTCGGCCAGGAATCCAAGTCGGCCATAATTCAATCCAACCAGAGGAATGGGGCGACCGGCGACCAATCGCGCGGCGGACAGCAACGTGCCATCGCCTCCGATGGACAACACGGCATCGCAACGGCGCAGGAAGGTGGTGTCCGTCGCCGACTTGCAACCGGATGGAATCCAGGCGATGGAACTGCGATGCCACAGAAGTTCGATCCCGCGCGACTGAGCCCAGTCCCGCAAGGCGCGGGCCGTTTCGGTGAGCTGGGCGTTTCGTTTGAACGCCACCACACCCAATCGCCGCACGACCACGGTCACTTAGGAATCCTCCGGTGCCAAAACGCGCAGCAAATGCGGCCAAGCGACCGGGATGGTGCCCGCACCGTCCAACTCGGTGCGGCCCGCGCAGGATCCGGCCAGAGCGTGCAAGGCCAAGGCAACATCCGCGCAACCCTTGGCATCGGCGACCTCGGTGCCGGGCTGTTCTTCTCCACGTAGCACAAGTCCGTCCGGAAACAATCCGACGCCGACACCGAAGGAACGGAGCCCATCGGCCAAGGCCAGAAGGCGATCATCGTGCTCGACACGAAGATCGGCAAGACCCGAAAGAACGGTTTCCGCCTCCGCACTGACGGCTGCGGCCGCAAGGAAAGCCGCGAAGTGCCCGAGTCCCGGCACATCCTGGGCATCGAATTTGCGGCCCACCATCCGACCGTGGCGAACCCGGATGTCGCCGGATGGCATTCCTCGGGATTCGCTCTTGCGAATGATCTCGATGTCGGCGCCCATCCGACGCAGGCAGCCGAACAATCCGGCGCGCGCGGTGGGAAGGGTGACATCCACCAACACGGCATCCGTGCCTCTGCGCAGACATCCCGTGACCGCGCACCACCCCGCCAAATCCAAATCGCCGCGCAACCGGACATCCGCCGTGGGCAGGGACAAGACGGCGGGAACGCGGCGTGTTTCCAATTTCCGGACCGGACCTCGCATTCTCTGCATGCGCCGGCGCATTTCTTCTTCTTCCGGCGAGGATTCCTCGCGCACCGATTCCACCTGCAACCCAAATGAGGGAAGGGAGTCTTCCAAAGGATCGGCCGCCTGGGCCGGCTCCTGGAACTCCAAGCCCTCGCGAGAAGCCAGGCCCGCCAGCGTCCAGGCCAGCCGGGAACGACTTCCACGGCAGACCAGCTCCCGCAAAGGCGGAGTGCGTCCACGGAACACCCACTGGTGCATTCCGTCCACTTCCTTGCCCTGGGCCACCCATCCCGCTTCGCGCAGAACGTCCTTCCAGGCGGAAATCAACGGCGCGGACTGGGGCGTATGGATCACCGCCACGGGCCGATCCGCCGAGGAAAAACCCGCGGCCAGGCAAAGCATGCCGGAGGCCATTCCCGCAGGCAGGAACGGATCTATGACAAATTCCGTTCGATCCCGCAGATCAGGGCCCGGGCCGACCACCAGACCTTCCGCGTCGAGGTTGGCGACGGCGCCGATGCCACCGAGCCATTCCCGCACATGCTCCCACTCGGGCGTGGATTGCCAGCCCCGCAACAGGGTCCGCCCCGGGGCCAGCAGGGAGAGCAAGGCCGACAGCTGCGCCTGCGTGCGGTCGGGCGGGAGACGGAACTCGCCCTTGAGCGCCTTCGCGCGGCGCACCTCGAGCTTCACTTCTCCATCACCAGGAAAAGCGTATTGAGCGCTTCGCGGGCCTTTTCCGCGTCATCGGAAGTGGCGAAACCCAGCAGGACAGTTCCCGTCTCGCCCTCGCGCACCTTCATGATCTCCAGGTCCTGAACATTGACGCCGGCCTTGGAAATCGGCTCCAACAATGCCAAAAGCTGCCCAGGTCGATCCTCCAAACGCACGACGAATTCCGTCAGATCGTGCGCGATCCCCTTGCGGGGCATGCGGAACTTCTGGCGAAACTCCCTGCCTTCGGCGAAGGCCTCGTGGAATGCCTGTTCGGCCTTTTCCAGGACCGGCACGGGTGGATCCTCCGGACCTTCCCCGAACCCTTCCACCATGCTCGGAGTGTGGATGCCTTCCAGGTACTTGCGCATCCGCTCGGCATCGCCGGACTTGACGATTCTCGACTCCACTTGCGACCAGACATGCGCCTTCTTGGACAGAGCGTCGATGCGGAGTGCGACCTCGCGCAAGCCGCGCGCGATGGGCTTGGGGTTCGTGGCCAGGATGTCCCGCCAGACCTCCCAGGAGGATTGCGCAAGGCGGGTCATGTCGCGGAATCCACCCGCCGCGAGCGCCAGGGATGCCTGCGAGAGCCGCTCTTCCGATCCGACCCAACCCGACAACACGGATGACAAAATCTGCGGAACATGGCTGATCCTGGCCACGGTCTCGTCGTGGTGGCGTGGCTCCAACACCGCGCCTCGGGCACCGACAGCGCCCAGAAGGGAGCGCAGGGGCTCCAGGCGAACAGGATCGAACCCGGGGGGTGGGCAAAGAACCCACAAGGCCGATTGGTACAGCAGAGGATCCGCCGCGGCCAGGCCGGACTTCTCCGAACCGGCCATCGGGTGCCCTCCCACGAAACGGGGGGAGTCGTCCTGCTCCGGCGGAAATCCCTCGAAGCCCGCTTGGCAGACACGCACCTTGGTGGATCCGACATCCATCACGATCGCGCTGCGGGCAAGCCGGTCGCGCGCATTGGACAGACGTTCCAGGTGGGCGTGGATGGAGGAAAGCGGCGCGCACAAAAGCACCAGATCGGCCTGGTCGCAGGCTTCTTCCAGATGGTCGTAACCGAACAATTCATCGCACCAGTCCCTGGCTTTCAAGCCTTCCAGGGTCTTGTCGGAGCTGACGGCGACCAGGCAGGTTTCCGAGCGGCGCAATTGCAAGGCCGCCAGGAGCGAACCACCCAACAGCCCGGCACCGACCACCACCAGCCGACGCGGCAAGCTCATCGGTGGTCCTCCATCGGATCGGCGGACAGCGCTTGGTAGATGCGGCTTTCCGACATGATCGCCAACCAGATGCGGCGAATCCCTTCCTGCGAAAGCGGACCGGGATTGATCTGGGCGAGCTTGGTCAACAACGCCTCTTCGCGCCCCTGGTCCAGGACAGGCAAGCCCGACTCGCGCTTGGCCCGAACCACGTCCAACGTGATGCGCTGGCGTTCGTTCATCAAACGCAACAATTCCTGGTCGATGGTGTCGATCTTCTGCCGGCAAGCGGCCAGATCGGCACTCATCGGGTCGCCTCGACCAAAGGCCCGACAAGTTCCGCCACATCGCGCAGGATTTCCGGGAACGGCTTTTCCTGCAACGTTCGGCGCACGATGGCGGAACCCACCACGGCGCCATCGGCGACCTGGCAGACTTCTCGAACTTGTTCGGGCGTGTTCAGGCCAAAGCCAACCACCACAGGCGAGTGGACGATCGACTTCACGAGCCGCACCTCGTCGCCGAGGCTCGCGGAAAGGCTGGATTGCTCCCCCGTCACTCCTGTGCGACTGACGTGGTATACAAAGCCGCGCGCACGCTGGGAAATGGCCTCCAGTCGCCTGCGGGGAGTGGTGGGAGCGGTGAGGAAGGTGGTCGCCAGGCCGTTTTTCGCGCAGGCCGCGTCCAGTTCGTCGGATTCCTCCACCGGAATGTCCACCAGCAGCATCGCGTCGATTCCCGCCGCGGCAGCTTCCAGGGCGAACGCCTCCACGCCATATTTCCAAACCGGATTGGAATACCCGAACGCCACCAGGGGAATGTCGGTCTTCGCACGGATCTTGCGGATCAATTCGAAGTAGACAGGCACGGTGACGCCGTTTCGGAGTCCGGCTTCGGCGGCCGCCTGGTTGACGCTCCCGTCACCGTACGGATCGGAAAACGGCAAGCCGAACTCGATGCAATCGACTCCCAAGCGCGAAAGCTCCAGGGCGACTTCGACGGATTCGTCCAGTCCCGGCACCCCGGCCCCGATGTAGGCGACGAACAATTTTTGTCCCTTGGCGAGCTTGGCCCCGAAACGGGCTTGGAACCGGTCAGACACGGGCGGCTCCCATGACGGTGTGAAGATCCTTGTCCCCGCGGCCGGAGAGGTTCACAAGGAGGATGTCGGAAGGCGAAAAGTCCGTGGCGTGCGCGATCGCCCAGGCCACGGCGTGGCTGGATTCCAGGGCAGGCAGGATCCCCTCCGTGCGGGCAAGGCGGTGGAATGCTTCCAAGGCCTGGTCGTCGGTGGCGAACGTGTATTCCACCCGGCCCATGTCGTGGAGCCAGGCGTGTTCGGCACCCACCGAGGCGTAATCCAGCCCGGCGCTGACCGAATGCGTTCCCAGAACCTGTCCTTCCGCGTCTTGCAACAGGTAGGATTTGGATCCTTGGAAAATGCCCACGGAGCCAGTGGCGAAACGCGCGGCGTGTTCGCCTTCTCCCATGCTGCGCCCTCCGGCCTCCACGCCCACGAGTCGGACCGGGTCCGTGAGGAAATCCCACATCACGCCGATGGCGTTGGACCCGCCCCCCACGCAGGCGGTCACGCAAGCGGGAAGTTTTCCGAATTTCGCCAGAATCTGGGCCCGTGCCTCGCGGCCGATCACGCGCTGGAATTCCCGCACCATCCAAGGGAAGGGATGCGGGCCGTACGCGGTTCCGAGCACGTAATGGGTGTCGCGCACGTTGGTGACCCAATCGCGCATGGCCTCGTTGACCGCGTCCTTGAGCGTGCGTGTGCCCTGGTCCACCGGCACCACCGTGGCGCCCAGCATCTTCATGCGCTCCACGTTCACGGCTTGACGCTCGGTGTCCACGCGCCCCATGTAGATCACGCATTCCAGCTCGAGCAAGGCGCAGGCGGTGGCGGTGGCCACGCCGTGCTGTCCGGCACCGGTCTCGGCGATCACACGGTGTTTGCCCATCTTCTTGACCAAAAGACATTGGCCCAAGGCGTTGTTGATCTTGTGGGCTCCGGTGTGGTTGAGATCTTCGCGCTTGAAGACCAGCCGGGCACCACCGAGCTCGTTGGAAAGCCGTTTGGCTTCGTACACCGGCGATGGCCGCCCCACGAAATCCGCCAACAGCCCATGGAATTCGGCCAAAAAGACCGGATCCACCCGGGCGGATCGCCAGGCGGCTTCCAATTCTTCCAAAGCGGGCATCAGCACTTCGGGGGCGAATTTGCCACCGAATTCCCCGAACCGACCGCGTTCATCCGGCTCGACCAGGGGTGAAAATGGCTCGAATTCCAATCCAGGCGCGTTCATATCCAGAAAGTTAGCCTCCTTCGTCACGGATGGTTCCTCATCCGATGGGTTCAGAACTGGCCAAGGTGGTCTACCTTTCAGATCATGGCCCTTGCCCACTTGAAGTTTTCTCCTCGACTCTACCTGACGTGCCTGGTCGCCCTGCTCATTCCCACCCTACTGGGGCTGGGTACGTTGGCGCTGCTCTTTTGGGCCTACTCGAAGGAAGTGCCTCCTCTGGAGGACCTGCGCTCCATCACTCCCACGCTCTCCACGCAGGTCTTGGATCGCGATGGAAAACCGTTCGGCGAGTTCTTCGTGGAACGACGCAACTGGGTGCCGTTGGACTCCATCCCCCTGCAATTGCAGCAAGCGGTGATGGCCATCGAAGACCGACAGTTCTACGACCACTGGGGCATGAATCTGTACCGCACCATGGGAGCCGCGGTCAACACGGTCCTCAAGGGTCGTCGTCAGGGAGGCTCGACTCTCACCCAGCAACTGGCGAAAAACGTCTTCCTGACCCACGAAAAATCCTACAAGCGAAAAATCCTGGAGGCAATCACCGCGGTCCGTCTGGAGCGCTATTACACCAAACGCCAATTGATGACCTTCTACCTCAACGAGATCTACCTGGGTAGCGGCACCTATGGCATGCAGGCGGCCGCCCGCTTGAATTTCGGGAAGGACGTTTGGAAGCTGGATTTGGTGGAATGCGCGACCCTCGCCGGCATGATCCAGAAGCCGGAACGCTACCGGCCCGACAAGGCCAAGGAACTGGTCCAGAAACGCCGCAACACCGTCCTCCACTCGATGGCCCAGGTTGGATACATCGATGAGACCAAGGCCAGCGAAACCATGGCTCTGCCCGTCAAGTCGATCGCGCGCAAGCGGGCGAATTCGGATGGTGCCTACTTCCTGGAAGCCGTGCGGGGTCACATCGAAAAGGAATGGGGCGAAGATGCCCTCTACCACAAGGGCTTGGTGGTGCATCTTCCGGTGGATCGCCGCATCCAGATGGCGGCCGATTCATCGGTGAATCGCTGGACCTGGGACGTGCAAAGGCAGGTCAACCGTCGAGTGGTCAACAAGTTGAAGCTGGGCAAGCGGTACAAGATGACAGACTCCCTGGCCTCAGTGAAGTTGGACTCCTTGTTCAGGCTGTACCTTGACGAAGAGGGCAAGACCACCTGGAAGGATTCGGTGGAGACCGCAGACAAGCTCGAATACTATCCGGTCCAGGCGGCCGTGGTGCTCATCGAAAACAAGACCGGTCAAATCCGGGCCTTGGTGGGTGGGAAGAACTTCGAAAACTTCAAGTTCAACCGTGCCACCCAGTCGCTGCGTCAGGCAGGCTCCACGTTCAAGCCCTTCGTGTACGGCGCGGCGATCGAAAAGGGCGCATTGCCCTCCGATATCGTACTGGACGACACCGTGGCCATCGACGATGGCTCCGGGAAGGTCTGGACTCCGCACAACTACGACAACTCCTACGATGGCTACGTGACTCTGCGCCGGGCGCTCATGCAGTCCAAAAACATGCCCGCCGTCCAAACCGCCATCCGCTACGGAGTGGATGGCGTGGTGGACCTGGCTCGGCGCGCCGGCATCAAAACCCCGTTGCCCAAGGTGTATTCCCTCGCCTTGGGATCCGCGGACGTGAGCCTCCTGGAGATGACCTCCGCCTATTCCTCCTTCGCCAACCTGGGCGTCCGCTACGAGCCTCACCTTTGGGATTCCATCAACACCCAAGACGGCGGACTGCTGGAACGCACCTCACCCAAGTCTTCCAAGGTGATGGATAGCGCCAACGCGTACGTGCTGATGGACATGATGCGCGACGTGGTCCGTCGCGGTACCGGCTACCCCGTGATTTCTTCCGGATTCACCTTTCCGGCCGGCGGAAAAACCGGGACCACCAACGACTATACAGACGCCTGGTTCATCGCCTTCACGCCTGTCTACACCTGCGGCGTTTGGATGGGATTCGACCAGAAGAAGAAGCTCGGTTCCGGATTCACGGGCGGCAAGGTGGCCCTGCCGATCTGGGTGGACGTGATGAAGTCCGCGCACCGCGCCATTCCCCCTGTCGACTGGCCCCGCCCTTCCCGGGTGGCAACGTTCACCGCCTGCGGCAAACCCAGGCCAGACGGCACCTGCGCCGAGATGCGCATGGAGTTCGGTGTGGCAGGCAACCCCCACATGGCCTCCCAGAATCTGGACACCTCCACCGCACCCAAAGGACCGGTCACCGTGACGATCCCTGGCCCGCAAGCCCGACCCAAGACACCTGCCGGTGGAGATTCCACCGCTCCGGTCCGCAAGGGCCCGAGTCTGTTCTGATGGGCAAGCGCAAAGTCGTCGCCACCACGCTGGGTCTGCTGGTCGCCGCCACCGCTGCAGCTGGCTGGTTCGCCCTTTTCCGTCCCCTCCCAACAGGCCCTGTCGATTCCTGGCGCGTGCGACCAGGCGAGGGAACCCGAATGATCGCCAAGCGATTGGTCGCGGAAGGACGGATCCCGTCCTGGGCGGAACCCGTGTTCCGCGCCGCCGCCCGCATGCGAGGGATGGATCGCAAGCTCCACCCCGGCATCTTCCGGATCCATCGCACGCTGAATGTCTGGAACGCGTTGGACATCCTGTCGGCACCCGGCGAATCGGGTCTGAAGGTCACCTTCCCGGAGGGGCGCACCTGTGCCGAGTTCGCCGGCTTGCTGGCCCACTCCGACATCGCCGACAGCGCCACCTTCCACATGATCTGCCAAAGTCCGGACTCGGCGAAAAAGCTGGGGATCCCGGCGCAGAGCATGGAAGGGTACCTCTTCCCGGACACCTACCTGTTCAACGGCAGCGAATCCCCCATGGACATCGCCCGCGTACTCCACAAACGCTTCCGCAAAGTGCTGGCCGAATCCGGTGACACCCTGACCTCGCCGGTCTGGAAGCAATACGGCCTCCATGGCGTGACCACCTTGGCCTCCATCGTGGAACGGGAAGCCGCCGTGCGAACCGAAGCGCCGCAAATCGCCGGGGTGTTCTGGCTTCGCCTTCAACAGGGCATTCCCCTGGGGGCCGATCCCACGATTCGCTACGCTCTGGGAAAATTCACGGGCACGCTCTTCAAGTCGGATTTGGCCTTCGATTCGCCGTACAACACCCGCCTTTACGCGGGCCTCATTCCGGGGCCGATCGCCATGGCGGGACGCGATGCGCTACGCGCCTCCCTTTCGCCGGACGTGAGCGGTGGGTGGCTCTTTTTCGTGGCCAAGGACGACGGCTCCCGCGAGCATTTCTTCTCGAAGGACCTCGCCCAGCACAACCGCTACAAGGACCAGGCGGCCAGGAACCGTCGCACCTCCGGCGTGATGGCCCCGTAAGGCCTCTACCGCCGCGGAAACCCGCGCAGCGCCCATTCGCCCAACCATCCTTCGCGAGCGGTCCGGCAGTGGGCCAACGCCAAGCCTTGGCGCTCGCGGGCTCGGATCACCACTTGGCGCAATGAATCCGCATTGGCCAACGGGGGTTTGCTCGTCGCGATCACTCGCCAAATTCTGACTTCGGCGGAATCGAGCCGGATCCTGACGGAGGAATCGTCGGCTGCCCGGGTCAGTTCCCAAGCATCGGGAAATCCCGATCGATCCACATCCAGCCGTTGGGCCATCCGATCCAGCTTGCGCCCGATATCCATCCATGACACGACCAGTTCGTGCTCACGATGGACTTGGCGAACCCTGGCAAGGACCGCCCACCCGGCGAGCACCACGGCAAAGCCTGTCAGAAAGAGGGCCCCTGGAAAAACGATCCGTTTGCGCAGCCTCAGTTGGCGCCCTTTCCTGTCAACACCACCCAAATCGTGCGCACAAGAATTTGGATGTCCAGCGAGAGGGAAAGATTCTCGAAATACCAGAGATCGGCCATGACCTTCTTCTTCACGTCCTCGATGGAATTGTCGTATCCGAGCGTGACCTGGGCCCATCCGGTCAGACCGGGTTTCATCTTCAGCCGCCGCACGTACAAAGGAACCTCGTCGCGCAGTTTCTCGATGAAGAACTCGCGCTCGGGACGAGGGCCGACCAGGGCCATGTCCCCCCGGAACACGCACCAAAGCTGAGGCACTTCATCCAAACGCGTCTTGCGCAGGAATTTGCCGACCTTGGTGATGCGATTGTCCTTCTTGCCCGCCCATTGCGGACCCGATTTTTCGGCATCGGTGCGCATGGTGCGCAGCTTCCAGACCCGAAACCGCCTTCCGTACTGCCCCACGCGCTCTTGGCTGTAGAAGATGGGCCCGGGGCTGTCCAGCTTGATGGCCAACATCGCCAAAAGGAGCGCTGGCAAGGCCGCCATCAAGATCACCACGGAAAAAGCCAGGTCCATCAGGCGCTTCATGCCCGCCTGCCAGCCCGGTAGGTGGTGCTGGAGCAGCACCAGCAGATCGGCTTGGTGAAGAACCACGGTGCGCAAATGGCCCGAAAGCACGTCGAAGAGATCCGGTACCACGTAGACCGTCACGGACCGATCATCCAAGAAAGACAGAATCCGCAGAATTTCGTTGTGCGAGGAGGTGGAATGGCAGATGACCACATGCTTGGCGTTCGTCTCGTCCAGAACACGGGGGAGATCCGAATACTTGCCCGCGATCCGCAGACCATCGAACCGTCTCCCTGCCCGTTTGGCGTCCGGATCCAGGAAGGCAACGGGCTCGATTCCCAGGATGGGGCGGGAGCGCAAGCGCTGGAGCACCTGGTGTCCTTGGTCGTTGGCACCCAACAGGATCGCGGGCTCGAGGCCTTTGCCGGATCGCAGCAAAGATCGCGTCACGCCTTGAACCGTCAGGCGCAAGGCTCCCGGAAACAGGAGCATGGAGGCTCCGTACCCACCGACAGTGACCACGCGCGAGCGGGTGAACAGGGCCCGGAAATCCGCCCAACTGCGGTCGTGGCTGGCCAGCACGGCCACAAGATCCGATCCCGCCATCACCAGGAACAGGCCCAACGCACCCATCGCGCAGGCGACGAACAGCACCAGAATCTGTCGCGTCCGGCTTTCCAGGAACCAGTCCCGGTACATCCCGTGCAGGAAGAACCAGAACATCCACGCCACCGGCAGGACCACCAACGAGAAAACGGTTTCGATGTCCAGCTCCAGATCCACCTCTTCGGGAAGGATCCCGCTGCGATAGCGCAACCAGAACACCGCGGCCACGGCCAGACACCCGCCGACGAAGTCGGCGGCGATGAACGCGGCTCGCTCCGCCGCCCTCAGCGAGGTCACTCGACGACACCTCGATCGTAGTGGCGCAGGACGATCGCCGGCTCCACGATGTCGTGCATGGCAGCAATTTTTGTCACTGCCGCTTGCACATCGGATTCGCGGGCGTGGTGGGTATCGATCACCATGGAAGTGGTGCCTTTGCCTTCGTGCTGGACCATCGAGGCCACCGACACGTTGTTCTCTCCCAGGATGGTCGCCACCCTTCCCAGCACACCAGGCTTGTCGGCGACCTGGAAACGCAGGTAGTAGCGTCCCTCGGCTCTGGAGAGCGGCCGCAAGGCGGCATCGCCCTCACCCATCCAGGAAAGATCCACCGGAGCGGTCTTGTCGTGGATGCGGCGAGCGGCGTCCACGATGTCGGCCACCACCGCGGAGGCGGTGGGGAGGCGCCCCGCCCCCTTGCCGTAAAGCAGGCTGGGTCCGGACGTGGAACCGTCGATGAACACGGCATTGAACGCCCCATTGACGCCGGCCAGGGGGTGCTTGTAGGGCACCAGGCAAGGATGGACTCTGGCGTCGATTCCATCCTCGTGGATTTCCACCAGTCCCAACAATTTGATGGCGCAACCCATTTCGCGCGCACCGGCCACGTCCGTGGCGGAAATCTTGGTGATGCCTTCCACATGCATCTTCTGGAAATCCACCCTCTGGCCGGAACACAGCGAGGCGAGGATCGCGACCTTGTGGGCGGCGTCGATTCCCTCGACATCGAAGGTCGGGTCGGCCTCGGCATAGCCATGGGCCTGCGCTTCGGCCAATGCGGCCGAAAAATCCATTCCCACTTCCGCCATCCGGCTGAGGATGTAGTTGGACGTGCCGTTGATGATGCAAGCCAGGCTCTTGGCGTCGGAGGCGACAAACGCCTCGCGCAACGAACGGATGATTGGGATTGCCCCACCCACGGCGGCTTCGAAGCGGATTTCCGTCCCATGCTTTGCCGCAAACGGGAACAAATGTCCGCCATGCTTGGCGATCATCGCCTTGTTGGCGGTCACCACGGCCTTTCCAGCCTTCAAGGACCGCTCCACCCAGGACTTGGGCAGGTCGTACCCACCGGCCAGCTCCACCACGATCTGCACGGCGGGATCGTCGATCAGGTCCGTGGCCAGAGTGGTGGTGGATATTCCCACCTTCGCGTACGGCTCGAGTTCCGAGGATTCCTTGGCGCAGATCGCGACAACCTTCACCTCAACCCCGGCAGCGCGTGCGAGAGAGTCCGCGCGGGTGGTCAGAAGCTCGATGACCCCCGAACCAACCGTTCCCGTCCCGATGATGCCAATCCCGATGGTCATGTCCAACTTCCCTTCAAAATCCATCCGTGGCTTGGTTCTCCACGGATCAGGCTTGGGGGTAAAAATGCATCCTCCTGCGGACATTCAACCACCCAACTCTTGATCTTTCAATGGGTTGGACGCGATGGAAGGCATCGGCAACCCATCAGACATTCAAATTACGATTGAATTGACATTGATTTAAATGGCAATCCAAATTGATTCCAAACGCAAAAGACGGATCACCGAATCGCCATTCCGATGATCGATCAGGTTGATATAGTGTGGATACGATGTGGATGAACGGTTGATCCACGTCCAGCGAGGAACCCCAAGATCTAGGGGGCGCACCAGGCTCACATACCACAGATTGCTGTTTTTCTGATCTTGCCAAACTCATAATTCCAGTTTAGCCACATAACCGACGCACGGAATATCCGTTGACGCAGGCTTCAAATGCTCCTATTTATTTCTCCATCGTTTTGAGCGGCCGTGTCCGCTCTCCAGAAATACCGCACTAGCACTGCCGCCACCGCCTTCGCTCCATTCCACAGGGGAACCTCCATGGTGATTTCCAACCCGACCGTTTCCGGCCACGCCACCTCCCGGCCTCTGCTCAACGAACTGGGTGAGATGATCTTCTTGGATCGCTACGCCCTCAAGGACATGTCCAAGAAGTCCCTCGCGCCGGGCGACACCGTGATCGTGTGCGTGAACCAGAAATCGCGCCAGCGGGAAATCGGAACCGTCCGTGCGGTCAACGGCGACCGAGTGGCGATCGAGCTGCGCGACGGCACCCACACCGAACAGGGTTTGGAGGACGTGGACAAGCCTCTGGAAACCACCCCGGAAGAAATGATGGCCCGCGTGGCCCGTGGCATCGCGGCCATCGAACAGACTCCGGAGCGAAAAGAGGAATGGGAAGCCAACTTCAAGTGGCTGCTGAACGATTGGCGGTTCGTGCCCGGTGGACGCATCCTGAACGCGGCAGGCACGGACCAGAAACTGACCTTCTTCAACTGCTACGTGGTGCCGTCCCCCAAGGACAGTCGCAAGGGGATCGTGGAGACCCTGCAACAGATGATGGAGATCATGAGCCGTGGCGGCGGCGTCGGGATCAACCTTTCCAGCCTCCGACCCAGGCACGCCTACGTCAAGGGCGTCAACGGACGCTCCTCCGGTTCCGTTTCATGGGGCGGCCTGTATTCGTTCGTGACCGGCCTGATCGAACAAGGCGGAAGCCGTCGTGGCGCGCTGATGCTCATCACCAACGTCTGGCACCCGGACGTCCTGGACTTCATCGATGCCAAGCGCGAAGCCGGCAAGATCACCAACGCGAACATCTCGGTGGGCATCACCGACGCCTTCATGGAAGCGGTGGACAAGGACGCCGATTGGCCCCTGGTGTTTCCGGATCCGATGCACCCCGCCTACAACTCCGATTGGGACGGCGACCTGGAGAAGTGGAAATCCGCCGGACGGCCCGTGATGGTGCACAAGGTGGTCAAGGCCCGCGACGTTTGGAACCGGATCATCAGTTCCGCCTGGACCTCCGCCGAGCCCGGCGTGTTCTTCATCGACCGCGCCAACAAGCAGTCCAACTCCTGGTATTTCAGCCAGCTGGTCTGCACCAACCCCTGCGGCGAACAGCCCCTGCCCGCCTGGGGCATCTGCAACCTGGGCGCCATCAACCTGGGAAGGTTCGCGACAAATTCCGGCGAGGTCGCCTGGGATGATCTTCGCCAGGCCATCCGCTATTCGGTGCGCTTTTTGGACAACGTCATCGACGCCACCCCGTACTTCTTCGAGGAAAACCAGCGCCAGCAGCAGGCAGAACGCCGCGTGGGCCTGGGGCTGATGGGCCTGGCGGAACTCCTGGTGCGCTGCCGGATCCGCTACGGCTCGGAAGAAAGCCTCCGGTTCATCGACAAGATCGGCGAATTCATCGCCACCGAAGCCTACCTGGCCAGCAGCGACAACGCCGCAGAGAAGGGCTCGTTCCCGCTGTTGCAGGCAGACAAATTGTTGCAGTCCGGCTTCATGCAAGGCATGCCGGAAAATGTCCGCGAAGCCGTGCGCCAGAAGGGTCTGCGCAACGTCACGCTCCTCACGGTGGCTCCCACCGGCACCACCGGCACCATGGTGAACACCTCCACCGGCATTGAACCCTATTTCGCCTGGAGCTACTTCCGCAAGTCCCGCCTGGGCGTGCACGAGGAACGTGTTTCCGTGGTGGAGGACTGGGACCGCGAAAACCCGGGCAAGCCTCTGCCCGAGTGGTTCGTCAGCGCCATGGATCTCACGCCGGACGAACACGTGCGCACGCAGGCCGCGCTCCAGCGCTGGATCGATTCGGCCATTTCCAAGACCTGCAACGTGCCCACGGAATACACCGTGGATGAAACCCGCAAGCTCTACGAGACCATGTACCGTCTGGGCTGCAAGGGCGGTACCATCTATCGCGACGGCAGCCGCGACGAGCAGGTCCTCCATCGCAAGAAGGAAGACGTCAAGGGATTGGCGGAAGCCGAGGCGGAAGACCAGAAGGCCAAGGATGCGAAGGCCAAGGAAAAAGACCTCCATCGCATGCAGGGCCTTTGGAACCAGCCCAAGATCCGTCCGCGCCCCAAGGTGAGCCGCGGCATGACGGTCCAAAAACCGTCACCGCTGGGCTCCGTGTTCGTGACCGTCAACGACGACGAGCAGGGCGAGCCCTTGGAAATCTTCCTGACCGCGGGCAAGGCGGGCTCGGATATCACGGCCCTCGGCGAGGCCATGGGCCGCCTGATGTCCTTGGTCCTGCGCATCGCGTCACCCTTGTCCCCCATGGAACGCTTGGCGGAAATCCAGAACCAATTGCGCGGGATCGGCGGCAGCCGCCAACATGGATTCGGCAAGAACGCCGTTCGCTCGCTGCCCGACGCCATCGCCTTGGCCATCGAGGAAGTGCTCAAGGTGCGCGGTGCCGACGCCGCCTCGGAATCGGGCGAACCGGAAGCGGAGACCCCGAAGGTGGAACAGGTCCAACTGGACCTGCGTTCGCAGGTCCACGCGGATCTCTGCCCCAACTGCGGCGAAGCGACGTTTATAAGAGAAGAGGGGTGCATGCATTGTACCTCTTGCGGCCACTCCCAGTGCTGATCTGACTCCGCCGGGAAGGCGCATACTTGCTCCAAGGCCCCTCGACGTACCGTGCGCGTACGCCTTCGGGGCCTTGTCGCTGCGTCTGCATCCTTCCCTGCTGTCGTCAGACTTGCTCCCTGGGATTTCTCTTCTCGCATTGCCCCCTTCCGGGGGCTCGCTCGCCTAGGGTGGGCGAGGCAGGGGTGACGGAAGACAGAAAATGGTAGAGGCGAATGCGAGGCTGGGAAAGCACAGATTCTCCGCTGACGGTTTTTCCTCGCATTGCCCCCTTCCGGGGGCTCGCTCGCCTGGGGTGGGCGAGGCAGGGGTAACGGAAGACAGAAAATGGCAGAGGGGAATGGAATGCCTGGGAAAGCACCGATTCTCCGCTGGCGATTCTTCCTCGCATTGCCCCCTGCGGGGGCTCGCTCGCCGGGGTTCGGTGGGCTGAGGTGGCGGAAGACAGAAAATGGTAGAGGGAAATGGAAGGCTAGGAAATCCCAGATTCTCCGCTGGCGCTTTTTCTCGCATTGCCCCCTGCGGGGGCTCGCTCGATTGGGGTGAGGCTGGGAAGGGGTGTGCTTGATGAGTCCACGTTCGCGCGATCCTTCGGACTCGATGTGAGTGATTAGAATTGCTCCTTCAGGGAGTCTGGGGCGCGCAAGCTCCGAGGATCAACACTCCGGGGAAGTTCAGCGGATGAACGTTCGGCTACGGACCGAAAAGGCGCTGGTTCGAATCCAGCCCCCGGACCTCTTCTTTCACCGCGGAATCGAAGATGAGCGAATTTCCAGAATCGGATGCATCGAACGTCGTGGACACCGGCTATGCGGCGGCGATGGCCGAACGCGCGAAAACCAACGCGATGGCGCAAAAGGACCCCCAGGCGCGGGAAAAGGCCGAACAACGCTACCGAAAGTGGCTGGACACTCTCCAAGGGATGCGTGCGGGGATCCTGGGAATCGGAAGTCGCCAACCGATCCAGGGAGTTCCTGTGTGGGCGACTCCGGAAGTGATGACCGGAGGGTTCGTCACCGGCTCGCTCCTTGCGGGCGGGACCATCCGCCCCCATGAACTGGAGCTGGGGAGAAGCGTTGGGATCGATTCCCCGGAGGATTTGCGGAGGAAACTCAACGAGCACTTTCTGACTTCCGAGGGCCTCGAGCTGCTGGCGGGATGGCTCCAATCGGGGTGCTTTGCCCTGGAAACGCCGGAGGAAGGCGCACTGCTCGTGGTCCGATGGCTGATCGAGAGAGGCGAGGAACAAGGGGCGGCGCGATTGGTAGGGATCCTGGAACCGTGGATGGATCGGCTGCGATTCTTCCCCTCCCCTGCCGAAAAGGCGTGCGACAGCTCTCCGGTGGTACAGATCCAGGATGTGGCCACGACCAGATCCCTGTTGTCGCAAGTCACACCTTCCTGGGCGGTTCTCGCCCAACGGGACACCATTCGGAAATGGATTCCCTTCCACGATCGGATCGTGGAACTGTTTTTGGAAACGGTGACCGAGGGTGAGCCGTGTCGTCGGTTTCCATCGGATTGGCTGGAGAGAGGACGCGAGGTCCTGCACGAGTTCCAAGTGACGGCGGAATCGTCGTCCCGTCAGGGAAAGGCCTTCCGGAAGAACCAGCATCCTTACCAGCTGCGGGCGATCCTGCGTCGGTGCATCGATCAACAGGGAGAGCTGACTCGGCGCGAGGTGGGAATGGTCCGCATCATCCTGGCTGCGTTCGTCGCCAAGAGAGGAACTCCCGGATCCCCGACATGCCAAACCGCCAGATCCAGGCAGCTTGGAGAGGTTTCCCGCCCCACCATCGACGCCTATGCTGAGGTGCTGTTGGATCGACTCCGCTCCTGCTCGGCGGACAAGGGCCTCGACGATCCATCCCAGTTCCTGCATCCGGCGGAGAAGGAAGAATCAGACAGTCATGGACTCCCCTCCTCCGATTCCTTCCCTCCAAAGCTCCAGCGGTTCGTACTGCGGTGTCGGAGAGGCTCCCTCGGAGACCTCGTCCAGGCCGGATTGCTGACTTCGTCGGAATCCGTCGCGAGGGTCCTTCCCCAGGTCACCAGCCATATCCAGGCTTCCGGCTTCCCCGATCCCGCCGCGCGCGGGCTCCACAGACAGCTCTATAGGGCATTCCGGAACCGGCGGAGTCTGCTTCTGACCGATCTCGAACACCAGGTGCGATTCGAGGAACTGCCGTGGGTGAAGGAGCTGGAAGCGCATCGAGCCACCTCCGTGGCCGAAACCGATCTGGCCACCCAAACCTCGAGGGAAGTCGTGCTGCTTTCCTGGAAGTGGTTCCCCCAAACCATCCTGCCCAATGCTCTGGTCAGGGAATTGAACGATCTTTTCAAGCAGGCGGGAAAGGAACCGCGATTGTTGGAAGAACTGGCTACGGACATTTTCCAAGGCAGGTTTTCCAAGAAGTTCCCCGCCGCGGCCAACGAGGCCATCGGGGCGCTGGGGGGAACTCTCTATTCCACATACTACGGCCTGGAAGGGGAATCGCCCTTCCCCTTGGACCAGAGCGCCGGCCAAAGAATCGCCTCCTGGATGGGAATCGCAGCCAAGCCGCACGTCGATTTCGCGGACCGATGCAGGGAACGAGCGGGGTGCATCACCACAGGATATTCACCTGCCGCCAATGGCACCGTGATCGAACAGCAACAGATTCTGACCACCCACAACCTTGTCCAGCTTTCCCAGGAACTGGACCTTTCTAGGGATCTTCCCAGCGAGGCCGATTCTCTCGCGTGGAAGTGCTTCATCTGGCTTTGCGGACAGCTTTCATCGCCAACCAGATCCAGGCTGGAAGGATTGCGGAAGGTCAAGAACGCCGCCTACGCCTGGAGGCAGATGCTGTTTTTCCTGTCTTTTCTGGATGCACGACGCCAATCCGACTTCCACTCCCGAGCCAAGGATTTCGTGGCCACGCTCGCTTCCCCGTTTCCCACTCGTTTCCAGCCAGCTCTGGTCGGCCTGGAGCTCGCGATGCAGGGGATTTCCAGCCATCATCCCGAGTTCGCCGCGCGCGGCGGCAGGGTATTCCTGGGCTGGACCACCACTCCCCATTGGCTGCAACCGGAAGTCCAATCGAAGAGATCGGCACCAGCTCTCCCACCAACCTAGGCGAGATGACCTATGCCGGGGCGGTGGGCGACGGAAAATGGCGCTCCAGGCCGGATGGACCCAGGGGCCGACCTCGATCGGCACTCTGCGCCTTTCCGAGCCTCAGTCCTGGATGCACCGCACGTGAAACCCGCTCTCGCGTGAACCATACCCGGTTTCTACCGCAGGCCTCCAGCTGTAGAAGCTGGCGATCCACGAGGAAGTCGTCGAACTCGTCGCCGTGGATGCCCAATAAAGGGTTGAGGTACCGAGGAGGGTATCGTTGCCGCCGTAATGTTTGGAAGAAGAAAGCACTCGAAACCCCAAATTGTCCAGTCCATTGCCGTTGTCGTACCATCCCGCCGTCGACTTGAGTGCGGATCCGGCTGTCGAATCACCACCAGCGAACGCGATCAGGGTTTTCCACTCCGATAGGCTGGGGAGGTGCCAGCCTGCAGGGCACACCCCTTTGCGCCTATCGGTCGATGTCCAATCCGCCGAATCGTATCGGGAATCGATACCCATGGCCATCGACCATGGGTATCCCCAAGCTTCGGCCATGGCATCCCAGTGCGCTCCCACCGTATCGAAGGCGAGATCTTCCGCCATCCAGGTCTGGGAGCCGATCTTCACCGTGCGGTAGCTTTTCCCGTCACGCACATCCTTCAGGGTTCCGTAGGTGATCGCAGTGTTCCACGGAATCGTGGTCGTATCGACGTTGACCGCCGAAGGGGAAAGGGGCCCTCGCTCAAACGTCGTGGTGTCCGACTTCTTGTTCACCATCGTCAGCGAGTTTCCATCCACCGAAAGCCAAAACTTCAAAAACTCCACATCGATAGCTCTGTCCTCGGTGATGCGCAGGTTTCCCTCAGAGAGGATTTCATACACGAACCCGCTTGAAAATTTAGAAGTGCCGTTTTTTACAGTCCTACTTATCCCCGTTCCATCGGCATTGAAGGTGACCTCGACGGCTCCCTCGGAATTGTGCCAGACACCAACGATCGTGGAAGTGATTTTGGGCTTGCTTTCCGAACCGGCAGACGGCGTGGTGGCACTGTCGCAAGAAGACAACAGCACCGCCGTTGTGGCGAAAACGAGGCACGAACAGAGTGCAAAAATGCGTTTCACGGGACAAACCTTTGCTGGATGGACAGGGCAATCTGATTCAGGATTCCTCATCAATCTAGAATGAAATTGGCAGACTCGACCCATGCCGTTATCGAGCCCGCACACACCTAGTCCAGCGTCGACTTCCGGTTGTGCGCCATTTCGCCGGAGGCGAAACCGGCCTTCGCCGACATTGCCAGAATCTGACGATTGACTTTGGCGGTATCCAAGCCGACCGGAGCCAAGCGAGAATAGGAGGCCGCTGTCGGGTGGCCAACGAACACCAACTCGGCGACGACTTTTTCGAAGGCTGCCTTTTTGCCTGCCATCGATGTGTCCCCGAAATCACCAGGGGCGGCTCTGCGAGCACTGTCGTAACACCGAAGCAGACCCACTGCCAGCGAGTCTTCGCCGGTACGCACCGTGCGCGCTCCAGCCAGCTCCCGGTAACCCACGGGCTTGGCGATGGTTGCCCACAGATGCAGGCCCAGCCGGTAGCCGTGGATGGACATGGAGTCCTGGCCACCCAGCTCTTTGATAGCCGGGAGCAACCTCAACGTCAGGTCGATGCCCTCGACCGTGAACTTTTCCGTTCCCGAATCCAGCGGGGACTTGTACCAGAGGCTATCTGGAATTGTGGAACTATCGGCCAGCCGGAAATGCACGAAATGCGGGTCCATCGAGCTGGTGGACGGTGCAGCCTTGACGACTTCGATCGTTCCCGAATCGACCTTATCAACTCGGTCGGGAATTGCCACCGAGTCCGTGTTGGTCGTTTTGTCGCAGCCGCCCAGCAATGAGGCCGTCAAACCTATGATCGCGAATCGATGGAATTTCACGGGCGCTCCTTGTTTGTGACTTGCATGTTCGAACTGTTCGTCGTCGATTATCGAGCGGCAATTCAATGGCGGCTTGAGCCTATCAAGGTAGATGTCGCAAGCACTTCTGAAATCGCCGGGAGACTTTCCCCACTGACGAATCCAAGCTCGTGTTCCTGTCCTGTGATGTACATGTTTGGGAGCTTTCCAGGAGGTGCATCTTGATGGGCGAAACTCGACGTAAACGGACGGCATTCCTGATCGGATTCGGGACGATCTTTGGATCGTTGGTGGCAGCGATCGCTTTGGCATCGTCGGACTCGGCGCGGGACTCGAACTCGAGCACCGCTGTTTTCGCCATGTTCTTCCTTGGAATGACCCTAGTGGCGGCCGTCGCAAGCGCCTACGAAAAGGGGCGCAATCCATTGATCTGGGGAGTGGTCGCGATTCTCCTGCTGTTGACCTTCAAGATCCTGCTTTTGGGAATTCCGTTCTTGAGCTACACGGAAAAGCGCAGAGAGGAGCTCCGCTTCGATTCCATCGACGACGACCTGGACGGAATGGCGTAGAGCCAGCCAAAATTCCGCGTGGCGACCTTCGTCCTCGAGTTCAATTCCTGTCAACGACGACGGAACCGTCCATTTCGCCGTCTCGTTGGACTCCTGAGCGGAACCCACACAATGACAAGCGAAGGTTGGCAGCCGCCATCCGACCTGCAGCCTTTGATTCGTCTCACAACGCTGTGCACCTGTGGGCCACGGTGAATTGGGCTTTGGGAAACCTGATGGCTTCGTAAGGTACACCTGGGCGGTACCTATGGAAAAGAGAATCCACACGATCCCTCGTTTCCGAAAGGACCTTCCCATGAAAATCGTCACCTCCCTGTTCCTGGCCTTGGCAATGGCACCACAGGCCGCAAGCATCTTTCCGAAAGCCCTTCCCCAGGAACTGAAATTTCCGGCTTACGGACAACAAAACACAATGATCGTCAACGAAGACCGAAGAGGAACGTGGACGTTCCTGGCGGGTGGGTGGAATGGCTTGGTCCAATTCCAAGGATATGAATACACCGGGGCTCCGAAAACTTGGAGCGAAAAATGGGATTCCAAGACGCTGACAGAAATCGGATTTCCTTTGGGGGTCATGGGATTGGCTCGCTCGAAAAGCCTGTTCATGGCAGTTGGCAACTCCCAGAACCAGACCACCTACGACGAAGAAGCCCCAAGGTACGCGATCTCCAAGGATGGATTGACTTGGACCACCCATGCGGGCACAACGCCTGGCTGGATGAGTTCGTTGGCCTACGGCGATCGCACCTGGGTCGCGACGGGTAGCAAGTCCACGGGAATCGGTGAATGGGTTGGCCAGATCCAGTACTCGAAGGATGATGGCGCCTCCTGGCAATCGGTGGTACTGGGCGACCGTGAAAGGCTCGAGCGTGCTTTCTGGAACGGTTCCTTGTGGGTTGCGGTTGGCGAAAAGCGGATGACCGGGATGGGAGGGGCGTTTCTCGAAACCCGCATCTACACATCTGTTGACGGCGTGAGGTGGACCTTGCGAAGTTCCCCTGGAACGGTGACGCTGAATTCCGTCGTGTGGGGCCATGGCAAATGGGTGGCGGTCGGGGAAAGTTACCCCCATCGCGGCACCCCCTGCCCGATCATCTTGAATTCGGACGACGGCATCTCCTGGACGGATGTCAGCCCCCTGGCCGACGAAAACGGGTTTCTCACCGACGTGGACACCACCATGTTCGGGTTCATCGCGGTGGGACATCGTCGGGTGATCCATTCCTTCGATGGAGTGCAATGGGAGCCGGTCTACGCGAATCCCACACCCACGTTCCGCGCCGTGAAAACCATACCCTTCGGTCGCGAAGGATCCGAGATCTACCTGCTGGCCGACACGGGCCGCGCCTTCCAGGACACCTTGCCGGAAATTGTCTATTCATCCTCGATGGGCCTGCCGGCTCACTCCCAGGCGCGAGACTGGAAGATCGTCGGGAATCGATTGCACGTTCCCGAAGCTTCCGGCCCGACGATCGAACTGAGCCTCGCAAGGCTGGATGGCGGGATCGACCAGACCTTTTCCGCACAAGTCGACGCTTCGGGAACGGTGGGGCTGCCCTCGCGCCCTGGGGTGCGAATCCTCCTCGCACGAGCGAATTCCGGCAAGAGCTATCGCTCCATCCTTGTCGGCCCTTGAGGCCTGAACCGCCCCACGCTCAATCACTTCGAGTCTGATTCCCCGAAACTTGCTTCAAAGACCCGAAATCGATTGCCAAGAAAATACCCCGCAGCTTGCTGCGGGGTATTTTCTTGGCAAGAAGTCCTGTTTGTCTCTCTCGCCGGAATGGACATGGACCATCGCGCCAGCCTTGGGGAACGAAGAGTCGAACACGTCCACGAGGAACTAAAAAGGGGTTGTGCTCCAAGCAACGAAGCGAGCCGGGACTCGGCTTCGAGTAGAGTTGCGAGGCAGTCCGCGCCCCGGAACGACCGGCCCTCGACCGATGTGCACCGCTGGACCACGGTGGTTTGTGTTTCGGAGCCGGAATGGTCTCGCAGGGAAGTCCTGGGCGGTACCTATGGAGAGTCGAATCCTGACGATCCCTCGTTTCCGAAAAGGACCTTCCCATGAAAATCGTCACCACCCTGTTCCTGGCCTTGGCAATGGCACCACAGGCCGCAAGCATCTTTCCGAAAGCCCTTCCCCAGGAACTGAAATTTCCGGCTTACGGACAACAAAACACAATGATCGTCAACGAAGACCGAAGAGGAACGTGGACGTTCCTGGCGGGTGGGTGGAATGGCTTGGTCCAATTCCAAGGATATGAATACTCCGGGTCTCCGAAAACTTGGAGCGAAAAATGGGATTCCAAGACGCTGTCACAAATTGACTTTCCATTGGGAGTCATGGGGTTGGCCCGCTCGAACAGCCTGTTCATGGCAGTTGGAAACTCCCAGAACAAGACCTCCTACCTGGCGGAAGCCCCGAGGTACGCCATCTCCACGGATGGATTGACCTGGACAACCCATGCGGGCACGGTGCCAGGCTGGATGATGTCGTTGGCCTATGGCAATGGCACCTGGGTCGGAACCGGATACGAGGCCACGAGAATTGGCTATCGTGTCGGACAAATCCAGTACTCGAAGGATGATGGCGCAACCTGGCATGCGGTGATGCTGGGCGATGGGGAAACGCTGTTCAAGGCTTGCTGGAACGGTTCCCTATGGGTGGCCGTGGGCGAAAAACGGACGGCAGCGCTTGGCAACCCACTTATGGAAACACGAATCTACACCTCGCCAGATGGCGCGACGTGGACTTTGCAAAGCTCCCCTGGAGCGGTAAACTTGAACTCCGTCGTGTGGGGGCATGGAAAATGGGTGGCCGTTGGAGAAAGCTTCCCCTATCGCGGCGCCCCCTACCCAGTCATCTTAAACTCGATCGACGGCTTCACTTGGACGGAGGTCACTCCAAAAAACTCCAATGAGGGCGGGTTTCTTTCCGATGTCGACACCACCTTGTTCGGGTTCGTTGCGGTGGGACATCGTCGGGTGATCCATTCCTACGACGGCGTTCAATGGGAACCTGTCTACGCCGCTCCCCAAGTGACCTTCCGCGCGGTCAAAACCACTCCTTTCGAACGAGAAGGCTCTCGATTGTACTTGTTGGCCGACACGGGCCGCGCCTTCCAGGACACGCTACCCGAGATTGCCGGGATTTCCGGTCTGCGCGGTGCCGGCCGCCCCTCGAACACTCCAGCGCACCGCTCCATCGATCCGTTGTCCGTCCTGCGCTTTGTCGGCGCTCCAAACCAAGGCCATTTCCTTGACGCCAGCGGCCGCAGACTCCTCGGCACTCCCCATCGGCGTTGAGGAAGGTGGGGAGAGGGGTCCACAGGCTAGGCGAAAAAAGGTTACCATGCACTCATGCCTACCCTATCCCGATCCGGCTTGCGAATGTCCGGCTTTCTTGCCCTCACAAGTTGGGCGGGAGCCTTGGAACTCCTCCCTCCCACCAAACCCGGCACCAATCCCGATTATCCGCCGTTTGTGACCGAAAACAACGGCGTTTACGGATATCCGTGGGGAGCCGGCAACTACCGATGGCCGGAACAATTGTTCTGGGACAGCATGCCGGACCTGCGAAACCATCACCTGGGAGAAATGATCCGGTCTTCCGATGGAACCCTCGCCCAAGGGAAGGCCGCGATCATGAGCTGCGTGGCGTGGGGATACGAATACGGGGCCGCCATCGGCGGGGACACAGCCAAAGGGTTCGCCGACAAGAGCAAAGCGCCGGGTTGGGGAGAATGGGGGCGATGGCTCTCCGCGCGCAAGGACAAATACTTCGCATTGGACTGGGACGGAAACATCCATTATCCGGATGCCGGATACGTGACCCCCATGATGCCCCTGGATTCGGCCGATTGGCCCGAAGGCATCCCCAACGCGACATTTGGAGACTTCGCCGGCGTGCGGTTGGGAAAACTCGCGAACACCATCCACGCCAACGGGATCTACGCGGCAGACTTCGTGGTGGGACTCTACGGAGGCAACCACGATTTCCATCCGCGGGTGATCGACGATTTCGAAAGATGGGCGGGCGTGAAGGTGCCGGGCACCACCGTCAAGGAACGCGCCGATTTCATCGTGGCCAACCTCTGGTCCAAGATGAACGATTTCAAGGCACACCGCTTCGCGAGATTCTACGCCCGCCTCGCCGAGACCATCCGCTCCTCCGGGCGCGAGCCTCTGGTGGGAGGTCAAATTCTGCCCAGGGCGGCATCGGTCCGGGCCACCGGCAACGATTTCCGGATCTATCTGCAGCACCTTCCCGCCAAAAACTGGTTTTTCGAGGTGGAACTCCAAGCAGACGAGGGGCGACCCGTCGAGCCCTATTGGTGGGCGTCGGCCATGATGGGCGGACACGCTTCCCGCTCGCCCGATTTCCCGTTGGGCGCCCACATGGACGCCTACCAATCCAATTTCTGGAATGCGGTGAATGGCGGAGGGAACGACTCGCTCTGGGGAGTCCGGTACATGAAACATGCCTGGCTCTCGGTGGGATGGACCCATGTGGCCAACACCGACGGCACGGTGCGCCGAGCGGCCCTGGCCTTCCAGCGCGCCTATTGGGACGCCGGCGGAATCGATTCGCACATCGTGGCCCTGGTCCGCGCCCACGCTCCGCGCCACGGGTTCGGACCTGCCATCTACTACTCCACCGATCTGGAACGGCAGAGCGAAGGCACGGGCAATCCCAACTTCACCTACTGGCTGGAACCAAAATCCGTCGCATGGCTCAACCAAGGGGTACCGGCCGGGTACTACATCAGCGACACGGCGTTGGCGAACCTTCGCGAGGAGAATCGGCCCACCGGTTGGTTCGTGTATGTGGACAACCTCGGGAAGACCCGCCTTTCGGATGCGGAAAAGGCCCGTCTGGAGGCCATCGCCCCGATCCTGGATGTGAAGGACATCGCCGATTCCTGTCCAGTCTCCTTCGAAGGGGATTCCCTGGGCGGCTACGGGTTCATCGACCAGAACGGGAGCGTCATCGTGGTCAGCTCCAACGCATCCAAACGGGACGTGGAAGGAGCCATCCGTTTTGCGAAGGTGGAAAACGGATCCTACCCGGTGCGCGAC
This sequence comes from Fibrobacterota bacterium, assembly GCA_016699655.1. Lineage (GTDB taxonomy): Bacteria > Fibrobacterota > Fibrobacteria > UBA5070 > UBA5070 > UBA5070. Next base: position 3,277,691 of record CP064986.1, on the reverse strand, counting down.
CTTCTGACCGGAGACACCGCCACGCTGGTGGTGTCCGGAAACAAAGGTCGTTTGCCCATGACCTGGAAGACGCGCGACACGAGAGTCTTCGAGATTCCCGGCTTGCGCGAGAAAGGCAAAAAAGTCTCCATCCTCCCGAAAAGCGCACCGCTCCCGAAGCCAGGTGTGGCCATTTTCCGTCCCGATGGCAAGCGCATCGACATTCTGGGGCGCCCCACCCGGCAGGCCCCGGATCTGCAGTGGAGCGCACCAAGCCGGTAAAGCCATGATCACCGTGTCCCGGAATGCACGGTGAGCCATTCAACCTGAACCTCGAACCCTAGGGATCCAAGTTCAGGTTTGCGGGAAGGTCCAAGCACACGCGCAGACAAACCTGCCGATCGAGAGGATCCCCATCGGGGTCGATGGCGCTGCGGTAACCGGAAAGCAGCAAGAACGATTCGCCGCAATCCTGCCAGGGGTAGATCGCCGCCGCTCCACCGCGACAGGCGCGCAGGGAAGAGGTGCCGATGGTCCAGGCGCTACCATCCGTCGGAGCGTCCTGATAGTTGTTGAAGGAACGATCGGCACAAAGCTCTGGATGGTTCCCCAATTCGCAGAGCCCCAGCGGGTTGGCGATGCGGGTTGGCTCCTGGGGCATCCGGGATCCCCAGAAGAATGGCGTTCGTGTCCCCGCACGGCAAGCATGCTCCCATTGGGCCTCGCTGGGCAGACGCAATGGGGAACCGGACAGCAAGGGATCCACCTCGGATGGATCCACGTAGGTGATTTCAGCTTCGCCGGAAAATAGGCGATCGATCGGTTCACCCTCGGCGTCGACAGCATTCTTCTTCAATCCGAGAAAGGCGAGCTGACTTCCTAGCAGGGGCGATGCCGTGATCAAGAATGGACGAAGCTTCACCTCGTGGACCGGCTGCATGAAGTGCAGGCGTTTGCGCAACATGGCCATTTGCGAGGCTGTGCATTCGGCCTGGAGCGCTTCGACTTCTTCCTCGCTCAGCCCCATCCACAACGTGCCTCCCGGTACGACACGGAATTCGATTCCCGACGGAACATGCTGCAAGGCAAGGCCGGCGCTTTGGTTGGGAACAGCGAGAGCCGAATAGTGGCCCTGAAGATCCTCAGCTTTCCAATCTTGCGGTGCCTGTCGCACCACGTCGCGCCCGACCGTTCGCGTGACCTGAAACTCGGGGCTCAATCCCTCGCCGATGGATTCGAGAATTTTCCAAGCCTTCTCTTGCGAGGTTTCGAACCACGCCGACATGGAGTCCAAGGGAGTCATTGATTTCCTCCGAGATTGGGAAATTACGGTTCGATACAAGGGTTGCAGGACGAGCAGCCCCCACTTGTGACGGTTTTTGTCAGCGACCGACCCCAAGGATCTGGAACGACAGCCAGTCCAAACGATCCGTCGCGTAGGTGCCATCCTCGATCCGGTTCGCCCATTGGATCGGCAATGCTTGGTTTTCGATCATCTTGTGGAATTTGAGCAGAACCATCGCGGTGGAAATCGGATGCATCACGGCTTCCATGAACGCCGAAGTCGCCAAGTAACCCAGCAACGGCCCGAGCACAACAGCAGCTGCGAAGCTGTACCAAAGCCCGGTGGCGCCAAGGAGCTGCAGGTCGAAATGGGAAAAATCCGGCAACGGCAGATGGAATACCATGGTGTAACCCGCGTAGAAGATCCCGCAGGTGAGGACCAGCCCAAGGATGAACCAGGTCACCGAAGACACGATCCGCTCCAGGATCGCCGCGAAGACCGCCGTCTTGAGGAGACCCACGCCATTTTGCACGACATGGCAGGTGCCTTCCAGGCTGCGCCGGTCCAGTTCTTCCGGAGAGTTCGCCCCTCGGGAAAGCGCGTAGGACATCACGACAAACGAGGTGTGTCGGACGATCAATCCCCGGATCGCGGAAATCCACTTCTTGGCGAAGCCCAGCGCAGGGACGTGGTCGTCCACTCGATCGAGCGTATGCATGAGATGGTACAGCATGCGATCGAGATTGCTGTGGAAGGAATGGAAGACCTCCTCCTCGCCGAACATCTTCGTGACCTGGGTGCGGCCATGCCCGTACAGGCTGTTCGAACCGCGCTCCACCTTACCCGTAAGGAACAGCTCCGTGAACACGGCGACCTGCCCGGCCCCGATGTTGAACATCTTCCGGGACGCGAAAGGCATCCACCAGATGAACAGGGGAACGAAGCCGAGCGTTGCCACGACCGCCGCCGCGTACTTGTGGACATAGAAATAGCCCAAAACGCTCGCCGCACCGATCAATGCCATCGCCGCCACACTCACCATGGTGAGCAAGGAAAGCTGGACAAAAGCGGGGATCGTGTAGGCGATGGTCTTAAACCAGAGTCCGGTCGCCGAGATCAAGCCGGGATGAATCTCGATGCGAGGTGCGCTCGCACCATGACCGTAGGTGGACGATTGTCCGTAAGCGTACTGTTCGTTGGCCATGGTTGTGGCTACTCCGCGTTTGGGGGTATTGTCGATTTGCGTCCGACAAACATAATCGCGCGAGCCCGCTTCCATGACCCGGACCGACCATCGAAGGAACAGCTTTTGATCTCTCCGGGCCCGGGAAAAATGGGTACCATTTTCCCATGCCTGCTCCCTCCCGATCCGAACTTTTCAAACCAGCCGCGATCTCGCTCCTTTTCCTTGCTGGCACCATCGCGGGTCTGGACCTCCCCCACCCCACCAAATCGGGAGCCGACGCGGATTTCGTGCCGTTTGTCATGGAGAAAAACGGAATATGCGCAATTCCCTGGGGAGCTGGAAACTACCGCTGGCCGGAGCAGTTGTTCTGGGAATCCATGTCGCAAATCGGGAAGGAAGGCCATGTGATGCGGTCCCTCGGCGACGGCATGGACAAGGATGGTCAGACACCCGTCATGAGCAGTGTCGCGTGGGGCTACGAATACAAGGCGGCCATCGGAGGGGATTCGGCGGCGAAGCTTGGCGACATGCGTCTTGTGGACGGCTGGAAGCAGTACGGCGAGTGGATCACGGCCCGCCAACACTACCTGGCCTTGGACTGGGAAGGAAAGATCTTCTATCCCTACGCAGGCTATATCACCCCCATGATGCCCCTGGACAAGGCCGACTGGCCCGAAGGGATCGACAGCGCCACCTTCGGCGACTGGGCCGGCCTCAAGCTGGGCAGGCTCGCCAACGAGATCCATTCGCGCGGATTCATGGCGGCGGATTTTGTCGTCGGCCTGTACGGCGGAAACCACGACTTCCATCCCCGCGTGATCGACGCCTTCGAGCGCTGGGCGGGAGTGAAGGTCCCCGGGACCACGGTCAAGGAACGCGCCGACGTGATCAAGGCCAAGCATTGGTCCCGCTACAACGACTACAAGTCGGAACTTTTCGCCCGCTTCTACGCGCGGGCTGCCGAGACCATCCGCTCGGCCGGGCGAGAGCCTCTGGTAGGTGGACAGATCCTGCCGCATGCGGCGTCGGTCCGCGGGACGGGCAACGATTTCCGGATCTACCTCAAGCACCTTCCGGCCAGGAACTGGTACTTCTTCGTGGAACTGCAATCCGACGGCGGCAGGCCCGTCGCGGACTATTGGGAACGGTCCACCCAGATGGGTGGCCACGCCGCACGGGCACCGGAGTTTCCGCTCGGGGCGATCATGGACGCCGACATGAACAGCTTCTGGGACGCGGTGAAGGGCGCCAAGAAGGATGGCGACTGGGGTCGGGCATACCTCAAACACGTTTGGCTTTCGGTGGGCTGGACCCACGTGGCCAAATCGGACGGCTCCGTGCGGCGCGCTCCCATGGGCATGCAACGAAGCTATTGGGATTTGGGAGGCGTGGACACCCCCATCGTGGCGCTCATGCGAAACCACATTCCGCGCCATCCCTTCGGCCCGGCCTTCTACTACTCCACCGATCTCGAGCGCCAAAGCGAGAACACGGGGAATCCGAACTTCTACTACTGGTTCGAACCCAACGCCGAGGCATGGATGCTTCGCGGCGCTCCCGTGGGATACTACGTGAGCGACACGGCCCTCGCCAAACTCAAGCCGGAAAACCGACCCAGCGGCTGGTTCGTGTACGTGGACAACCTGGGGAAGACCAAGCTTTCCGCCGTCGAAAGGGCCAAGCTGGAGGCGATCGCTCCGATCCTGGACATCAAGGATTTTGCCAATTCGTGTCCGGTGTCGTTTTCCGGCGACAGCCTGGGCGGATACGGCTTCATCGACCAGAACGGAAGCGTGATCGTCCTGAGCTCCAACAGATCGGAAAAGGATGTGGAAGGTGCGATCCGATTCACGAAGGTGGAAGACGGCTATTACCGTGTGCATGATCTGTTGACCGGAGACACCGCGAGAATGGTGGTCACCGACAACAAAGGCCACTTCCCGATGACCTGGAAGGCCCGCGACACGCGTGTATTGGAGATCCCGGGGCTGCGCGAGAAGGGGAGACGCCTTCCCTCGGACGGGTACCCTGGCGGGTACCTCCGCTTCCTTCCCGGCATCTTGAGAACGGACGGAAAACGGATCGACGCCATCGGACGGCATTTTTCAACCGGGCCGCAGTTCATCTGGAGCGTCGAGGATCGGTGATCGCGACGAGTCGGCGGCTGAAGGATCGCAAGGACAAGGACTTCGCGCTGGATTCCAAGCACCACCATCACCGCCACCGATCGCGCCACCGCGAAAGCCATGATTCAGAAAACACCGACCCAACTGGCTCTTCCATTGCTTTCCGGATCGTCCCTGGTCGGATTGGGAAGGTTCAGCGCAACCAACCGCAAGGACATTGTTCTGATCCAGGGCGGTTCCCTGAAGGTCTACTACTCGTCTTTCCCACGACTGATCCTCAAGGGAACCACGCCCATGCCGATGCCCGTATTGGGACCAAATGGGTGGATCGACTGGAGCACGACATCGTTCAGCACCACCAATTTCAAGATTCTCATCGGCGACATCAACCAGGATGGATGGGAAGACATTCTCCTTTGGGGTCCGAACGGACTGCGCAAGGAATACATCTGCAACGGCAACGGGACATTCACGGAAACCAATAAATTCGACCTCACCAGCCAATCCACCTGGCACGGCCCTTCGGTCAACGCGGCGTACACGGACATCGACAACGATGGCCGGAAAGACATCATCGACGGCTCTCCGTTTGCCAGCACACCTTACGTCATGGTCCTCAATCGAACCTCCGCAGGTGGTTATCACCCGATCACCCATCCAGAGTGGGTTCCCACCGCAGGGATGCCCTTCAAATTCGGAGCATTCCAACAACCTGGACGCCCCTATAAGACAGTTTTTGGCGCATCGGGAACGCGACTCGTGGCAGCGGATTTCGTGAACACCTCCTATGGCTATGATCTCGGAACCAAGCGAGAGATGTCGCTTCCTGCCGATGTCAGCACCTGGGCGGGCCCGTTTGTCGGCAATCTGAGCTCTGGTCCCTTGGGCGATTTCCTCTTCGCTTCTCCCACTGGACAACTTGTGGTTTGCCGAGCTGGATCCAATCCGACCTGCGCATTGAACCAAGTTCCCTCCAATTTCCTGTTGGGAACAGGTTCAAATGCGCCGAAATGGGCGTTCGTGGACATGAACAACGACGGCTACGAAGACCTTGTCGCGGCCAATACAGGAACCACGATCGTGTACACGAACAACAAGAAGGGAACAGGCTGGATCGTTGGCAGCATGAACATGCCCGTAGCATCCGCGGCTTCTGGAAATTGGACCGCCTTGTACGGTGACGCATCCGGGGACGGGATCGCCGACATTCTTCGTGCGGATGCACTGTCGGCAGGCACCGAGAAGCGAACTCTTTTCATTCGCCGCTGATCATTTTTGTCCCGGTGGCGGTTTCGGCCGCCGCGTTGGCCTGGCATCTCCCCACGTATCCTGGGGGAGGTGCCAATACGACCTTGGAAAGGTCGCGCCAACCTGATTCGAACTTCGCGGAGCCCGTGGAGAAGCCATTCCAATGGGGTCCCTGCTCCACCGGTCAAGGTTCCTGGGATGTGATCACGTACGTGGCTGACCCGCTGCGGGAGCTCAGCCCTTGCTTCGTGGCAAGCACTTTGATCGTTGCGCTGGAAGCAACGGTGATCGATCCGGTGTAGAGCTCCGAGTTGGGCGTCGGAGTGGTTCCGTCGAACGTGTAGCGCAGGCTTGCACCAGCCGTCGGCGTGGTGATGGACACAACCTGCGGCCGAGCGTAGGTTCCTGGGGCAGGAGTGAATACCGGAGTGGACACCATCACCGTGATGGACCTTTGGGCGACCGAATTGCCCTTGTCCACTTCGACGGCTCGAATCGTTGTTCCGATCGTACTGCCCGTCGAAGTCGGCGAGGAAAGCTTGATGGGTTCCGTGTATGGGGTCGAGGACGTTGTCGGGACTGATCCGTTGGTCGTGTATTAGATGCTCGAGCCCGGTACAGATCCTTTGATGGTCACCGATTGGGCTGAGGTATAGGCCCCACTGGCAGGCGAAAAAGTCAATCCAACTCCGGTGGTCGTGGAGGACTATTCGGCTCCTGGAGACTTCCCTGCCACGGGAAGGTTCGCGGACTCCGAAATCCGCTTGAACGAAAATTTGCGCCCCGATTTACCGCTCACCAGAACGAGGCTGGTTCCACCGGTCGTGAATGCGTGGACTCCGGTTTCCCAGACGCTGTGCTTGAGGTAGGTGCGGGTGAGAACGCCACCGGAGACGCTCCAGTTCCCGGAGATCGTGTCCACGGTGTGCTGCTGATACCCGGCAGAACGTTCCTCCTTGGACCAGAGGATCTCGATTCCAGCGTATCGACCATCGGCGGCAAAGAAGGCATACACCGTGTCATGATTCAGATACCCGTCATCTGTACCGTCGTAGGTTGTATCTCCAGCGGAAGAAACGACGTAATTGGAATCGATGCGAAGCCAAGTTCCGACCAGGCTGATCGGCAAGGATCCATCGGAGGGTTTTCCGGCTCCAGGATCGACCACATCCTGGGTGGAGGTGCTATCGCAGCTTGCCAAGAAGAGCAATGCCCCGAAGGCGATACAGGAGAGGGATGGAATGGAACGTTTCATGTTCGGAGCTCCGACTCGGTTTCGATGCCAAATTGGTTACTGGAGGTCTGTGCGTTATCGATCTCCTCCCCTTCAACGGAGGTGCGTCGATTCTCGGTGAAATCTGCCCCTCCTCCGCTTTCTTGTCTGCCGTCGGAACTCGACAAGGACACCTTCCAGCCAGCGGAATCTGAATCCCCGCAAAGCAGAGGATCGAAACAGCGCCGGACGATCCGGACGACGAATCAAGATCAGACGAGCGGCTCTGTCCATCACGCAGCGAACCGAAGCTCGCACGGCCTTTTCCATCATCCCCCGCAACAGGCCTCCGTAGCCGTTGTGGAGGTATCAGTTCCATGCGGAAGGGGCGTCGAATTCATCCTTCGACCAGAAGTTGTCCTTGACGTCAAGATCGTGGGAAATCTGGTCTGGCATTTCAGGCTATTTCAGCTCATTTCGCCAGAAGAAGGGTTTGGGAGGGTGATCCGGGTAGGTTGTCCCCATGAAAATCAAACTCTACAGCCTGCTTCTCGCCTCGTTATCGATCGTCACGGTCCATGCGGCAGAAGTCGGCGACATCTCCGCTCCCGAAACCATCGCGCTGGAACGCCGGGTGCAGACGAGAAATTTCACCATTCTCGGGTTCGGCCCCGGAAACCTGTCAGGACTCGGCGATGATGGATTCGCCTACCATTTGCAAGGCGGCTGGTGGCGCGAAGCGCACCCGAACGCGGCGATCCGGATTTTGTCCGACCTCGATTTCCGGCCCGACTTCGACGCATGGAAGCTTTCGGGCGGAGTCGGTGCCGTCTGGCTGGTGTCGCGTCAGTCCGTCAGTCCCTTCCTGGGCGCCGACTTCGGCTGGGGATTCGCCAACGGCGTGGAATCGGCCAACGGATTCACCCTCGGCGGAAGTGTCGGCGTCCAATTGTTCCGCACGGCCACCACCCAGATGAGCATCGAGGGGCGCACGTCCGTCATCATGGACGGCGACCAGACACCTTGGTCGAATTCTGTCGCACTTTCGGTCGATTTCTGACAGTCCGCCTCAAGGAAACCCAAGTCGCAGGAGAGGACCGCGGTCTAAATCAATCGGAAGCGCATGAGGTTCGCGACTAGGCCGGAGCTCCTGTAGCCCAGGATGGTTTCCACCGCGTATTCACCTTCCGGCAACTCGACGAACACACCGGCTTCCTCGATGGCTTCGAAATCCGGAGCGCAGGAATCGAACAAAGCGAGCCCTTCCGAGATGGGCAGCACCAAGCCGCTGTCCTTCCAGGCGGAAGCGGGAATGCCGTCCACCAAGGCGAAGGTGACTTCCGCGTCCTCTTCGAAACTTGGTCCTTCCAGAGGTTGCAGGAGAACAGCGCCTTCCTCGACCGGCAGAAGGGTGGCCGAATCGAGTTTCGCGAGGACCAAGTTGATTCCAGCCCCAACATCCATCGTTCCAACGACACCCTCCACCAGGGGATCCACCTCGAGATCCACACTCTGCTCTACAAGCTCGAAGGAGTCGACGTCTTCGATGGGAAGCAACACGAGACTTCCATGGATGCTCTCCGCCCAAGCGAGTGGTTCTTGATCAGCCATTTGAATCTGTCTCCTGTGATATGGATGTGCACCAACGCTTTGAGCGAGAGAAGGTTTGGCATTCATCGCGATCCTTCGCTGCAATGGATCGAATTTAACATTGCCCCATCGATTGCCAGGGATCGCCTGATGCCCTTCCCGAGAGGCAACACCGTTTTGGTACGTTTAACATTCCATGGCCAAATCCGCTCCAAGTTCCTCCTCGCTCCACCGCTTGACCCAGGGGCCCCGCGCGAAAAGCGAGTTGGGCCAACCTCTTGGCGAAGAGGTCATCGAGGGCGAGCGATTGGCCCGGGCCGAGCGTAGGGACGACCTCCTAAGCCAGCTCGAAACCTTGGGTAAAAAGGATCCCAACCAATTGTTCGACTCGGTCGGATCCATCGAGCGTGGTGCCGAGAGAGCCCATGAAACGGGCTGTTCGGAGCAAGCCCTCGCACTCCTGACGTTCGCAGAGAAAGCCTACACATTCTATGCGTCCTGTGCGACCTCGGGTGGCGAGGGGATGGCCCGCATGGCGAATGTAGAGCGGATCCGCGCGCTCAGGAAACGTTGGGAGCGCAAACAGGACGAAGGGTAAATCGACAGATTTCGTCACAGATCGGAATGCTGCCCGATGCAGCCAGCCGATTGTTCATCGCTTGTTTCCTGATGCGAAAAGCGCTCGAGTCGTAGACTTTCCCGCCTCTTCTCCGAGAGCGAAATAGACCCCAGCCGATGGTTTGGATCCGATCCTCCGCCCATTTCGATCGAAGAACGCCCGGGCATGGAAGGAATGGTCTGCGCCAGTTTTTGTCTTTGGTTTGATTGAGGTGCTAGGGGGCAATCCATCCCAGACCTGCATCTCGTCGATCTGCCATCCGAACGAACTGGATGGCGGGCTTCCGCCGCCGTACATGTGAGGCGTACTGAAGAAATAGAGGGAGTCGTCATCGTTCTGGCGCCAGTAGAAATTGGCGAAATTCAAAACCAATACCTCGTCGATCCAGAACTTGAGGATCCCGTTGCGAGCCGATGCGGGCTTGTTCTGGCGGATGTAGAACTGGAAATGGTGCCATCTGCCTTGGAACCATTTGTTCACGTCGGTCTCGCCCGCATTGCGCATCAGCGCTTTGATGCCGTCGAGCTTTGACAAGAGCGTGTCCCGGCCATACCCGCCATCGTCGCTCTGGTCGTTGTTGGCGTGTATCCACCATGTGTCCCAGCCGTCCCACGGTGGTTGGATGATGTAGTTCCAAGTCCAGTTGCTGCCGCGATGCCCTTGGAGCCAAACCCATTTGAGCCCGCTCTCTTGCGGGGCGTTTGAGTCCACGAACCCCCAGTAGTCCACGAAGACCGAATCGCTGATTCCCTTGTCATCCAGGTAGAGATCGTACAGGGTGTATCGACTGTTGTCCGACGTATCGGTGGTCAGGTGGGTGATTGGATCCTTGACGTTCATGGCCCAATTGCCGCGCAGGCAGTTGCCTTGATGGACGATCGCGCCATCCGACGCCCCCACCACCCGCTTGCCATCGGGATTGCGTTCGGTCCAAAAATCCTCCACCGCGTTGGTGTCTTCGAAATCCTGGTAGTAGACCCGTGTCGCGCCAAAGGCAGGACCGCATAGCAGAAGCATCACCAGCGATAAAGAAGAGATGCGGCTCATCGGCGATTCCTTCGTGAAGCTTGGATTACCGGAACACAACGATGTTCCGGCTCGTTCCCATCGTCACGGATCTTACCACATGAGGTCCCTCGGAAAGGTCCATCGCAGAAAAACCATTGGAACCAGCAGGGACGGAGACCGTGCTTTCCAAGCGACCGGCCAGATCGGAAATCGTGAATACAAGATCCACTGTTGCGGGTGAGGACAAATCGAACCTGGTGAGCTGTCCAGCTTGCACTGTGCGAAGCTCCAATCCCCTCCCCTTCGAGGGATTCCCAGCCTGGACTCCCGAGTTGGGATCCTGGTGCACGAACTTGCGGATGACAATTTCTGCTGATTTGCCGTCCGAAGGGGCCCCGCCGCAATCGGAGCACAACCAGAGGTTCATTCCAAGAGGCATCGCTCTTTGGGGAATGTTGACGGATGGATTCGTAGGCGCGTAGGTCCAGGACTTGATCAGACCCGCGTTGTCGCCGATCTCCTTGAACCCCTCTTGGGATTTGAACTGAACGGAGGTGCTGCTCCATACGAACGTCGAGGTGGTGTAAGTCCCGCTCATGCTGAAGTTGAAGGTTGTCTCCCCCACCGTGGTTCCGGAATTGGGATAGACCGTGAAGTTCCCGTTGTCCCAGGCGGCGTTGCCCCATCGCGCGTATTCGATGTCGATCTCGTTGGTCCCGTCCGCGCCGATCCCCGCCTCGGGGCCGTAGGGGAAGAGCCCGAACACGATGTTCTTGTCCAACTTGTCCACCGGGCCATCCACCTGCCACTGGTAGGTGCCGAATCCGATCTTGTCGGTGGTAAACAATTCGGCGCACATCCACTTGCCGTTGATCTGGCTGATTTTCAGATGCAAATAACCGTTGGCATCCACCACCACGTTGGCGGCGCTGCCGGTGTTTTCGCCCGCCATGCCCCCTGTGGTCACGTTCCAGGTGTGCCCAGCCCAATTCACCGTGACGGCCTGAATGGATTGGGTTGCCGCGACCACGGTCATCATGGACACAAAGCCGCTTGGAAAAAGTCTGTTGAGCATGGTGGCCTTCTTCGATGGTAGAGCGATGAGTTTAACCTAGCCAACCGGACGCTGCCTGCGCTGGAGGAATCTGGTGAAGACCTAGCTTTGTCCTTTCCACTCCGTCGCACTCTCGAGGTCTGTCATGATCCGTCTCTCCGCCACGCTCCTGTTGTGCACCATCGCTGCCTTCGCAGGGTCTGCTTCCCTATCCAAGGTTTCGAAATCGATTCCTGGACCCTTCACGATCACCCCTCGCCCCTCGCCATCCGATTGCGCGCAATTCCAGTTGAACCCCTGGCCTGACACAGTGCGGGATGCATCCGCTCTGGCAGTGGCCGCCCTGGGGCCGGAGCAAGCCTTGGTTCCCGACAATCAATTCCCGGACATCCAGTACCTGCCCGACGAGGGATCCGCGCTGATGCCATCCCCCGTCAACAAAGTCCGGCTACTGATGGCGGGTCCAGGGGTGTCGTACCTGTTCACGGGCACAGGCTCCTTGGGGGACGTGCGATGGACACAGGCCACCAAGGTCCTGGATTCCGGTTCCTTGACAGATTTCGACAACGGGTATGCCGGGACCAGCGGTGCCTGGACCGACCGGACGGGAAAGGTCTGGTGCTTCTACCACGCCGAAGACCACGTGGACATCCCGTTCATGGAGGGAACGCAGATCCATGGCTTCTACGCGAGCATCGGACTGGCCACATCCAAGGATTCCGGGAAAACCTGGAAAAAGCAGGGCCAAGTCATCCGCACGAAGGCGACCAAGATCGTCCACGACTCCAAACGCACCGACCAAGGCGCGGGCGAACCAGGCGTGGTGGCGAGCCCCGACGGAAAATGGCTGTATGTCGATTGGTCCGACCATTCGCGTCCTGACGGAGAGGGCGTCCGAATTTGTCTCTCGCGGTTCAAGATCTCCCGGGGCAAGCTGTTGCTATCCAGTTGCCGCACCTGGGACGGGACGGATTTCCGATCCCCTTGCCTCGGAGGCGACGCCGAGCCCGTGTTGCGCTCGAAGCTGATCTTTGGATCCCGCTGGAAAGGCGATGCATTGGAAGGTCACCCTACCTGGGTTTCGCGGTTGGGCAAGTACGTGATGGTGTTCGGCGTGTGGCCCTGGCAGGGTGTGGGAGACTCCAGCTTGGTGGGAACCTATGCGGCCTTCTCCACCGACATGATCCATTGGGAGCGGCCTGTGCGGCTGATCCACGACCTGTCCATACCCCAGGCGGGCAGGAGCCTTCGCTGGGAAGCCACATTGCTCCCAGACGGCCGTTCCAAATCCACCGCCTGGCTGGTGTATGGCCACACCCCGCGTTGGCCGGATCAAAACGGCGGCCGCGGGCATCGCCCGGTGCGCCGGAAGTTGCTGTGGCTGCCTTAGGCACTTGCCAAGAATGAACGGCCGTGAGACCAATCGTGGTACATTTTCCGGTATGCCCCTGCCCCCTCTCCTCCATTGCCATGGCAGCCGATCCTTCAGCAACTGGCTGCGTGGTGCATCGATCGTTTTGGCATTGACTCTCCATCCCCTCCACGCAAAGGCTCCAGCCATGGATCTGGGACAAGCGGTCGAATCCGCCATCCAAGGAAACAAGGTGGATCTGGCCATCATCGACCCGAAGACGGATTCTGTCTCCTTTGTGCGCGCGCTGGCGATGAGGTTCGCCACCGAGACGATCGAATCGAGACGCGAACAGATCGTGACCCTGGTGCGGGAATCCGCGTCGGGACGAAGTACGATCCGGGATCGCGAGACCCTCGCCGGATTGCTGAAAGGCTCCGCGAATATCCGTGACCGCGGCATGAGCGATGCGTTGTACCTGTTGAACGGTCACGGCGATCCTACCGTCCTGGCAACCATGCCAGAGGCCATTTTACGTCCGTTGGAAGCCAGTCCGTTCACGGAATGGCTGGATCTGACCACCCGCGCCAAGCCCCACGGAGCCTTGAATGTACTCCAGGGTCTGGCCGCGAAAAATCCCCGGTTGAAAGACGACGGCCACTGGATGCAGGCCATGGCCGCCAATGGCGACCAGGCCATCGAGGAATCCTACATCAAATCCTTCCTGAACAACGACGACCCACGCAAGAAGATGGATCTGGCCGAAGCCTTGCGACGCATCGGGACCCGCAAAACGCTCGCCGCCCTGGCCCAGGAAATGCGCACCCCGATGGTGTACACATTGGGAGGGGTGCTACAGGTTCCATTGCGCCAAGAGATCGCGATGCAATTGCGAGTCGCGTTTCCTGAGTTGAGACCGGCCAGCACCCTCAACACCGATGCATACTATGCGGAGATCGAAGCCTTCTGCGAAAAGGAATTCGGCACGAAGTGGAAGACCAAGCGCCCACCGGTAGAATGGTCGGGGCCGCTAGAACACGGATTCCAGCCCTTGCCAGAAAATTGAAGGCTTCGAAGGCAGCATCATGCGAAACACCGACTTGAACTGCCATCGCGGATTGATCCTGTGCCAAAATCCGACACATCCGGCGATCTGATTCCCTTCTCAATCGAGTATACAAGCGCATCCAACGGGACACGGCTTCACCGATGGGCACCGTGCAACGCGAGGACATCCGACGGACCCAGCACAAATGGCTTCTCTATCGCGATGCCTGGGTGCGGTTCGCGCGCGTCAAACACCCAAGATTCGACGAGATCTTGATCAAAATTTGGCTGACGATGGAAAGGGTCAAGGAGCTGGAGGATCTGGTCGAAAGGTGAGGGGAGATCCTCATCGCGCTGCTCGAAACCGACGATGCCAACGAGAGGAGCAGGAGAATGCGGAGATCCTAGAATGCGCCCATCCGGTAGTGTTCCCGCAGGAATCCCTGCATCCACTCGCGCGTTTCGTTCCAGAATCCAGGCTGCTCCTTCCCTTCCGCCAAAATCCGTCGGCGCACCTCCTCGACCTTTTCTGAGTGGTCCAGTTCTTCCACCAATCGACCTTTCTCGAAGACCAGCTCGGCCACGGTTTGGAAGTTCCAGGCAGGCGGGGCCAGATAGATGCGATGTTCTTGGAGGTATTGGCGACCGATCAGGATTCCGCCTGAGTAATCCACAGGAATACCCAGACCGTGGAAGTGCCAACGACCAAACTGGGAGTGCTCAGCAAGCCGGGCGGAGACCCCATGGAAGATCGGGCCGATGAGTGGAGGCTCTTCGAAGGTTTCTGGAACATCGAGTTGGATCTGCAACGCGCCCAACACCAAGGATCTCTCGTGTAAGACGTATTCCGCAACGAAACCTTTCCAACAGCCCGTGCTGGGTGGAAAGCATTTCAGTCCATGCGCGGCAGGCATAAACAGACCAACACCCGAGATGTCCAGAACCTCGAAGGCTTCGCCCTGGTATCGGAAGGTGTCCGCAACTTGGGTGGTCATGGGTGTCCGAATCGATCAGACCAGATTGGGGTTCGGGTCATCCGGACGGAATCTGACCGTGTCCGACCAGGGGCAAGGGGTCAGGGAACGGTTCGAATCCTCGTATCGCAGCAAATGCCAGCCCGCCTTGAACTTACCGGTCAATTTCCGCCTGGTCAGGAGTCCGTCCTGTTCGGCTTGAATCGAATCGCGCACCCACAACAGCACGTACCCGGAGGCGAGGCCAGTGGTATCGGTCAACTTCGCCCCTGCTCCCGACTGGGCGATGGTCATGCGGGCGAATTCGTCGGTGCGTGCGATCACCAAGGGCGCCATGGCCCAGCGATGAAGCGACTCGTAGTTGCGCAAGGAATCGACTCCTCCCGGCTTCAAGCTGCCATTGGACTCGTCGGTGGCATACTGAGGCAATCTCGCGTAGAATTCGAACTGGGAATCAATCTGAGAAGGCAACACCAGAGATCCGGTCCGGCCGGAAATGGCGAAGGCCTCGGCCATGGGACGCGTCCCCATCGTGCGCACCGCCAATGGGCTCTGGAAGGAAATGTGGTACCAGCGAACCAAGAGGACCCGGCCTTCGAAGGAGGGGTCGATGGCGTAGCGCAGGGTGTCGGTGCCGCCCGACCTTGTTGAAACGGCAGCGGACTCGGTTGGGGCGGTTGGCGAGGGGTCGGAAGTGCATCCGGCCAATGTCAGGCTGATGGCAATGCTGGCGAGGAAGGTTTTGGTCATGGGCCCGGACTCTCCTGGTTTTGCGCGTAGATCGCCGTGAGTTTCCACACGTGCTTCGGTGGACTCGACGTGCGTGGGTGAAGGGTTTGTTGGGAAGGAAAACTATTCACTTGTAGTCAGACAAACGAAAACGCGTTCAAGAAGATCACCTATCGACCGGAAACAACAACGATCCCGTTCGTGCGAATCATGTAGGGAATCGTCTCAAGCGGGGCAGAAAAGGGATCCAAGTCAGTTTTCGTCTCCGCCCTATCCACCCTATGGCGATCCGCTTGATCTGTGCCGAGCGAATCCATCAAGGCTCACCGCTTTTTCTTCGCCTCGGCGATCGCCGAGCGAACCTTCTCTTGCCAAGCCGTCAAGGCCCGCAACTGGTCGATGGTTTCGGGATCATCGGGGCGAGCCTTGCGAAGAAATGGGGAGATCCAATTTCCGAGTTTCTCGAAGTCCGCAATCTCGTCTCTTTCGGCGAACTGCGTGGCGATTTCCGCGACCCAACCGGCGACGGCATAGACCAAGGAGGGAGCGTTGCGGCGAATCGGCGATTCGTCGACAGCAGAGGCCGACGGACCCGAATAGTCGCGCGGATTCATGGCCAGGATCGAGGCCTCCATCTTGCGCAATTCCTCGATGCTGGCGGACTGCTTGCTTCCATCCATCAACCAATACACACCCAGATCCCTTCCTTTGCGGATGAAACCGTTCCAGGTCTTGCGCGAGGTGTTTTTGAACAACGCGACCACCGGCCATTTGCCCGTCGCGTTCAACTTGGCAACAAAGACCGTCGCAGCCGGTAGGCTGTCCGGGGCGCTGTTGAACAGGCGATCGATTTCGGCGGAATCGGCGGGGGCTGGCAGGAGGCCCTTGCGAATGCGGTTGTGCCAGTATCTCTCGGCTTGCAGCATGCTGCCTTCGAGGTGGACGTCTGTGCGCAATCCATTGACCACCTGCAGTTGGCGCATGCCCAGAAGATCGGCATCGCCGTTGAGAATCAGAACGGCGTTCTTCGGTGCCGAGGCGAGGATGAAGCTGTCGAGCGCCAGTGTGGCGCGGCTCCACATCCCCAGACGGGCCAATTTCCGAATGGCCACGTCGGCACGATCGTCCTCGCCGCGCATCGTCGCTTCGATCCAGTAGGACAGCCAGGCCTCGGTCCAATGGGGCGCCAAGGTCACGGCCTTGCTGGCCCATGCCCAGCAGCTGTCGGGATCCGCATATCCTGTCCATCGATTGGGCTGGAAGAGATCGGAGTAGACTGTCGCGGCGATCCCATCGCTTGGGTTCCGCTTCAGGATCGCCCGGACGCCGACCAGCGCTTCGTCGTAACGACCCAGCCTCCCCAGTGAACGAACTCTGCCGATGAGCGCCGCGGAATCGTTGCGATCCTTCGCCAGGGTGCGCTCGTAGGAGCCCAATGCCTGCTCGAATTTTCCGGACATATACAGGGACAATCCGTCAGCCGCCTTCGGAGCATCGTTGATTGCATGGCTCTGGGTGATCCAGATCAATACAAGCGTTGAGATGTGATTCATGCGGATTTCCTTAGGTTCAGAATTTGTCTTATCGGGAATGTTCGACGCGAATTTTCGAGGAATCGTTTCGGGTAAGCCTGGAAAACTGTTTTCGTGCGATCTCTGCCAAAATCAGCGGTGACTGGATCCGACGAAATCAAACCTGCACGCCAACATTCCCACACCCCAACCATCACTTCCAATCGCACCCTCCCTCCCCGTGGACCTCGTCGACTTCCTGGAAGTCGAACTTCTTGCCATCGGCGCGCCGGTACTGCATCCGGTAGACCACCGCGCCCTGCATGTCCATCTCGTAGCGCCCACCTTTGCCTCCAGGCACCGTCTCCTTCCAGACGGTGGTGATCAACACCGGACGGTTGGATACGCTTTCGTCGGCCTTTTCGGAAACCTTGACGACCTCGATCGAACCTTTCCCGGTCCGATAGGTGACCAGACCAGGCTGGTGATCGTCCATGGGAAACGTGAATTCCAGTTGGATGGGCGCTTTGACGCCCTCCGCTTCAAAGCATCGGAATTCCGTGGCGATCGCGGTGGAAGCCACCGAGAGAACGAACAGGGACAACGCGCGTGGTATCTCGAGGATCTGCATCCGTTCCTCTCCTATGATTCAGTCATTTTCTGTTTCACACCGCGAGTGGAGGCGGAAAACCCCAACAACGCCATTCCAACCGCGAGATAGATCCCCTGCATCGCGAAAGGCCCCAGGTCGGAGGAGTTGCTTCCTCCGCGGCTGATGATGGTCTTGCCAACCGTCTCCACGAGGATTCCGATAGCTGCGATCACCAGGGAATGGAAGGCGATCACCATCCGGGACGCGACGATCGCGAACCGGTTCGTGGGGACCAGGTAGGGAAACATCGCCGTCAGCGAAGAAAGCGCCATGAGACAGGGGAAAACGCGATAGCCATTTTCGAGCCATTCGAACCCAAGATAGAGCAGGGTCCCGGACCAGACGAGCAATGCAAGGATCAGAGGTCCTCGCAGGATCACGCGCACCCTCTCCACGTTGGACCAGATTTTGGCTGAATGCAGACGCCAGGGTTTGGTCACATCCCCGAGGTCGTCCAGGTCAAGCTCAGGCTCCTTTTCCTCCGCACCCGAGCGATCGATCTGTGTCTTTCCGCGCAAGTCTTCCCTCCCCGGGAAATCAAATTCCTCTGGACCTTCCAGACAACCTAATCCCCTCACCTTAATCCTCCGCGCGGATCTTGACCTCCAGCGCCTCGTAGCCATGCCCGATCCTTCCGTCCTTCAGCCAACCCAACGGATAGGAGTAGATGGTCTCCTCATGGACGTATTCGTCCCCCCCTTGCTCGTTTTGCCACGATCCCGCGTACGTCACGGTCACTTCCAACCGGTCTCCAGCCACCCTCGCCGAGATATCGCCTCCCATGGACAATCCATCGCCGTCTTCGTGATACTCTCCCAATTCCAAGGGAGCAGATCCCACCGATATCCATTTTCTGTCATCACTGGGGGCGCGAACCCATAGACGCTGTTTTTGGTTCCAAGGCCGGATCGGCGCGCCGACCATGGCCCCGTGGCGGACCAGCGAGATCCTTTCGGCGGGAAACAACGGTTCGATGGCAGGCCCCACCACCGGATAGAAACGGACCCACTGGCGCAAGGGATCGTGTTCCGTCGCCGGAACCTGTGTTTCATGGACAATCAGCCAAGTATCGGTTCGTTCGATCGACCGTTTGCGCGGGTTGTCGGGAGAATCCAGCTCCAAATGGCCAGGACCGACCGCGATGACGGCCGACTTTCCCGTAGCTGGATCAGGCCGTTGGCAAAAAATCCCGTCAACAGTTTTTGTCGCATCGGTCAGCGGAAGGGCGCTGGCCAGGAGGAGGAGAATCATGGGTGGAAAATGCCTTCCCGTCCAGGATTGGCAATGCCCCTTTTTCCAGTGAAGGCAACCTTCCCGTCGCCCCACGGTCTCTTCCGTGGCAACAGCTCCAGCTCCGATCGGTTTGACGAACCCACAAGAGGACAACAGGGGGCGGCAATTCCACAGGTGTTTCCTGCAGAATCCAGTTCATTGATCTGAACCACTTCAGATCTAAGCCTGATGGAAATGGGAACCCGTCGCATCCAGGCCGTTCCCTCCCTCCCATCACCGCCTGATTCCTCCGTTCCAAATCCTTCCGCAAGCGGCATTCCAGCGGAATTTAGCATGCCTCCACCCCATGCCCCGCCTGTGGACACCCCACTCTCCACTTTGAGCCGAATGTGGAGGGAAAGGCCCGTTGACATGGGAATCAGGGCTTCCAATCCACAACCTTTCCGTCCTCTCCCGCGACATATTCCCTGTCCACCCAACCATACGGTTTTAACCGTTGTCCCTTCAACGCCCAGGAGCCTTCCATGTATCACAGCCTTCGCAGATCTCTGCTACCCCTCCTCGCGATGTCGTGCATGGCCCAGGCCGGAATCGTTTCCACCCACGGCGCTCTGAAGGTGGCCAACGCCAAGCTCACCAACGCCGCCGGCACCCCCATCCAATTGGCCGGCATGAGTCTGTATTGGCCGCTGTGGGGCGGCGAAAAGTTCTTCAACAGCGGAGCTGTGTCCTCCACCGTCAAGGACTGGGGAGCCAGCATCGTACGTGTCCCGATGGCCGTGGGCAACGGTTCCGGAAGCCTCTACACCGGCAACACCGGCCCCATCAAGGCCGCCGTGGATGCGGCGATCGCCAATGACGTGTACGTGATCATCGACTGGCACGTGGAACAGGACGCCCCGCAGAAGGACAAGGCCCTGACCTTCTTCGCCGACATGGCCAAGACCTACGGCAAGCAGCCCCACGTGATGTTCGAGATCTGGAACGAACCCGCCAAGGCCAGCTGGAGCGATGTGCGTTCGTATGCCATCGACTTGGTGGCGGAGATCCGCAAGTACAGCTCCAACGTGATCATCGTCGGGTCTCCCGACTGGTCGAAGGCGGTGGATCAGGCCTCGGCCAATCCGGTCCCCGGCGACAACATCGCCTACACCTTCCACTTCTACTCGTGCACGCACGGCGCCACCTACCGCACCAAGGTCGCCAACGCCTCCAGCAAGATCGCGATCATGTTCACCGAGTGGGGCACCACCGAGGCATCCGGTGGCGGCAGCGTGTGCATCTCCGAAACCGACGCCTGGCTGCAATTGGCCAAGGAAAAGGGGATCAGCTGGGCCAATTGGTCACTTTCTGACAAAGCGGAATCGTCCGCCGCGCTGACGGGTGGCGCCTCCACCAACGGCGGCTGGAACGACGGCAATCTCACCGCTTCCGGCAAATACGTGAAGGGCAAGATCGGCGAAGTCGCGAAGATCCTGGCCGCCATGCCCACCACACCTGTCATCCCAGTCGATCCCGTCGTGCCGGTCACACCCAAGGTCGATACCGTGGCGGTCCCCGGAAAGATCGAGGCCGAGAAGGCATCCACGCTCTCGGCCGACATCAAGATCGAGACCACCACCGACGCCGGTGGCGGATCGGCGTTGGGCTACACCACGAACGGTTCGGCGGAATACACCATCAAGTCCGGTTTGACAGGAAACGTCATCGTGCGCGCCCGGGTGGCCACCGCCGAAACCGGCAGCATGAACTTCCGGATCAACAACAACCAGATCGCAAGCCTGCCCGTGGAGAACACCGGCGGCTGGCAGTCCTGGCAAACCAAGGAAACCAAGGCCAGGATCGACAACACGGGCAACATGAAGCTCCAGATCCAGTGGACCGGAGCGGTGAACCTCAACTGGGTGGAGATCGTCTCCGAACAGACCTCGGTTTCCCCACGGGCCTCGGCTTTGGGATTCCAAGTGATCTCCCAAGGTCGAGAGTGGCTGGTGGACCTGCCCCAGGGAGCCCATGAACTGGTGGTTTCCGACCTCCAGGGCCGTGTTCTCTCACGGGAGTCGGTGGTGGGCAAGACCCAAGCGCGAATCCAAGCCAGCGCCAACGCTCGCTTGGTGCGCCTGGAGTCCTGGGACGGAACCCGCTCCACCCGGCTTGTTCCCGGGATCTGAGCGAAGCTCAAATCCCCAGCTGCGTCCACGTTCCGTTCGGACCGTGGACGCGGATCACGAACGCTCCTGCAGGCGCAATCGCTTCCCACGCACCTTCGCGAAGGTCCCCCGCGGAGATCACCGAACCGTCCAGCCGCAGCAACGCCACCGACCCGATCGAACCATCGTTTGATTCCACCCGGACCGCTCGTCCGATGCGGCGCACCTTCAGGTCCATCGGGCGTTTGGCGACAATTCCCGTCTCCGGAATCGGTGCCAACCAGGCGAAATCCTCCGCGCGCACATCCTTGCTGATTCCGCAGATGTTCCGCCACAACCCGAACGGATCGTCCGCTCGCGCCTTCAGATCCAGCCCCGCATACCACCGTTCCAGTCGGCTCACCGCGGAATCCCCCTTGCGCAAGGCCCTGTAGGCGGGCAGGTACCAGGTGGCGTGGCGCAATTCGTTTCTCTTGTAGGTTTCGGGAGGGGCGTAGTCGTAGCGTACCTGGATCTGGGAGTCGACCCGGTTGGTTCGGGACTGGGCTCCCACCAGAAGATCGATGTGCAGGTCGCTGGCCGTCCAGATGGATTTGTCCGGCTCACCCGTACCGGATTCCGTCCCCCAAAGTCCCTCCCGCGTGCGCCAGGTCACCAGGTCGCTGTCGTGCAGAAATCTCGCGAAAACCACCGCGGCGGTCAAAGCCGAGGCCGAGTTGTAGGCGTTGTAGGTGAGCCCCTGTCCTTCGATGTAGCTGGAATCCGCGTTGGGATATTCGTGGTTTCTGGCCCATTCGCCGCACTCGCCGCCTGGGTACACGGAATAGGTCACCCACTCCTTGTGGTAGCGTTTCACCTCGCGAACCAGCGAATCGGAAAGTTTGGGCTGGGTGCGCGAGACCGCCACTCCCACCAACGCCATGTAGAGGTTGGTCATGGCGCGGCGATTGTTGTACCACTGCGAGATGTTGGTGATCGAGTCGCCCTGGAATGTGGTGGTCATTCCCAGGTAGTTCGGAGCGAGCGCCATTCCTTTGCGCAGGGAATGGTCTTCCTGTTCGCGATTGGGAAAGTTCAACTTCAAGAACAGTTGCATATGCCACAAGGCAAATCGCGCGTTCTGCGCGAACCACCGTTCCAAGCTGTCCCGCTGCGTTGGCGAGGCTTGTTCCCTCACCCGCAGATAAGCGGAAACCGCCCTTGCCAGCCATGGCAGTTCGAAAAAGCCGTCGATCTTGCTCCCGGTGGGCACTGCTCCCCTGCGAAACACCAACTCGGGATTTGGGGAGCCGGGCAGATCCCAATAACTTTTCTGGGCACAAGCCAACAGCCAAGGAATGGTCTTGGGGCCAAGGTCTGTGGTCACGGCGTTGGGGTCGGCATTTTTAAGCGCGGGAGCTGTGGTGTTGGCCAAACTCAGATCGCGCACCTCCAGCGGGGAGATGTCCACAAGCTGGGCGCGGATGGCACTGGAAAGCAAGAGCAGCCCAATGAGCAACGCGATGGAACGACGCATCGGATTTCCTCGGATCAAAAGCAGGATCGGCTGGAACAATGATACAACAGCGCCTTCCTTGGAAGCACGAGTGCACTTGAATACCTTCTGGCAATCCCGTTATCGAGCTGAGTCCACTCGTTGAGAAATGGCCCCCCATGATCGCCCATGTTCTTTCCCTGCTTCTTCCGTTTGCCGCCGTGGATTCCGCTGTTCACGAAATCTCCACCCTGCTCGAATTCATCCGGTCCCCGCGCGCCTGCAAGGACACCATCCCTCCGTCGCCCGGTAGCCTTCCTTCCTCGATCCACTGGACGGGCGAAGCCAAGATCCGCACCTTCACTTGCCGCGGAAACCTGCGGAAGACCCTCGTGAGTTGGGGCACCGAGGAATCCTCCCATGGTAGCGATCTGTACCTTGAGGATTCCCAAGGTCTGGCCTTCCTCCACTCCTTCGCCCGGATCTCCAAGGCCGACCGATCCGAAGACTCTCTGGTGGACCATTGGCTTTACCGCAGTCCCCATGGATCCATCGCCTATGCCAGCGAGGGCATGTCGACATCGCCCCGGACAGCCATCTTCAGCGATTCCCTGGCGAGCATCTTCGACCGCATCTTTTGGGAAGGGGGCATGTACCGCAATCTTTCCGACACCCTCGCCAGAGCCGTTGGGTTCGCATCCGGATTCGCCGTCACTCCTGCGTCCGGATGCACCAGGACCAGCTACCCCCAATCCACTGCCCGCGGGATCATCGACCGCATCGCGCCGTGGATGGATCTTCGCGAGGATTCCGCATACGATGTCCTTGCGCTGGAAAACCATGCCTGTGCGCTGGGCACGTCGTTTCTCATGGCGCAGACAAAGCAATCCGGGAAGAGCGCGCAGCTCACCGTCGCGCGACAACACGACTCCCTGCGGTTTGCACTGGTTCGTGAAACATCCAAAGGCCTGGAAACGGAGCGATTGTTGGCTCCCGGCCTCCCCCACGCCTCCGCCTGGATCCGCACCGCCGGCCAGATCGACGCGGTCTATCCGATTTTTGTCAAGGACTCGGTCGCAGGCGATGCCGATTCCCTGGCAAGGCGACTGGAACGTTCGTTCAGGTTGCCCGATGCGCACGAGGTCTTCCGCATCCGCAGGGATTCGGCGGATGCGGCTGTGCAACGACACATCCGGGCCATCGACGAGGCGATCCGTCTGAAGCAGTGCTTTCCTTCGGAGGCCTACCCCATTCCCGAACTGACCCGACTCGTGCGATCCACCGCCCCCGCATCGGACGCGGTGTTCACCATCTGCCCGGATACGATCGGGACATTGTTTGTCCAACAGGTCGCCACCGCGAGCAGGAGTTTCGAACAGCGCATCTACTCCACATCCAAGGGAATGGAACTCGTGCAGACGCTGCGCAAGGACACGACGGGTACCAAGGTGCGACGTCGACTGTTCCGGTTCGGAAACACCATGGCCGCCATGGAATCGACGTCCGATTCTTCCGGAGACTCCAGTGCGTTCCAGCCTATCCATTCGCCGATCGATCCAAGGGATTGGGGTCGGATCGATTCCGCCTTCCTCGCCTCCCTCCCGACCTTTCCGCGCCAGGCCATCGCCTTGGATGGATTCCTCTTCCTGGAGGTCAATCCCGAGGTCACCTCGGAGTTGCCCGGAAAGCGAGTCGGATCTTGGCGCGTCACCGATCTGCGCCTGGATTCAGTTCCGGAACAGTGGCGCTCCTTCAGAAAGAAAGTCTTCCGCTCCCTCGGCGATCCCAAGGCGCGACCGGACACGATTGTCGGATTCTGTCTGATCTCGGAGGCACCGGACAGGGACCACGGCCCCTTCCCAGAGACCTCGACGGACGTGTATCTGGTCGCGAAACTTTCCGGGAAAAAGGGATTCGGCGAATCTCCCGATCTGATGGGGCTCGCCAGCCTGCTTTCCGCTCCCGGCGATCGCAGGGACATCCTGAGTTCCCGGTTCGATGCCTGGTCCAATCAACAAGTGGAACTCGCCAGGATGCGAACCGAAGAGCGATACCAGAAATTCCTGGAAGAACCCGAGAATTCTTCCAACCACGATCCGCAATTCTCCCCACCATCCGATCCCTACGTGGATGCATGGAGTTTCGGCGACGAGCGGGACGAGTTTTTCTTCTACCACCAATCGGTGGGTCTTGCCCCCCCTTGCACGGATCAATTCGACGGCTCATTCGCCATCGCGACCCACCGTGCGATTCCGAGGGAACCGCCGCTGCGCGACGTGTTCGCTCCTGCGGAGCCCGATCTGCCCACCCCTTCCGAAACGGATGAATCCAGCAAGATCGTGCCTGACGGGATGGAATCGATCAAGCACCCCTGCTGGGAAATCGATGGATACGAATGCGGAATCCAAGTGCTGTCCAGAGAGCAATCGGGTAGAAATCTGCAAGCGCTGGTGGAAGCCAAAGGGAATGCGCACAAGGTGATGCTGATGGAATGGAACGGAACCAAATGGGAAACGTGGATGAGCATCGATCGTCCAGGCTTCACCCGTCCGATCGGAACCAGTTGGACGGATAATTGTCCGGGGGATTGATCCCACCATCCCCACTGGACGAAAAATCCACGCTTCAAGAGTGTCGCTCGCGACGGTGTACGCCAAGGAATCCTAAGTCCCCGCCCACCTTGAGCTGAATCGTTCCACGCCTCGCAACGCGTGATACGCGACGGATCGGTGAAATCCGCCGCCGGTCCTGGCGACATCCACAAGCGCTCAGCATGCAGCGCACCGTGAAATTTTCCTCGTTAGACCGAGTTGCTCGAGCACTTCATTCCCTATCTTTTGCCCATCGATCCGAACAGGATCGGTGAACCAATTCCGAAAGCCGCTCCCCGTCAAGGGCTTATCGACTCAAGGTCGACATGCCCCTCAACGGAGAGCCTGAGCCATACGCGTAACATCGAATTCCTCCCCAATCATGACCTAGGAGTTTGTCATGCCCAAAATCACGATTCCGACTTTCTCGAAACCACCAAATATCCATGCCTTGTGCGGGTGGGTTGCATCCTTGATCATCGGAATCCTGCCTCAGCCTTCCGATGCCGCCGTCACCGGAAGATTGGTCGATGCATCGGCTCGACCTGTTTCCCAGGCAATCGTCCATATCGTTGGAGCCGATATGACCGATACCACCGGTGCCGACGGTCGATTCAGTCTTCCGACACTGGTATCCTCCTCGCTTCCAACCGCGGGCCCTGCACTGTCTCGGCTGGCTGCCCGGAACGGATCGATTTCGATCGACGTCGCATCGGATGGATCAGATCTATCCATCGAGCTTTTCCACCTTTCCGGCCAAAGGATCGGGCAACCGATCGTCCAATCTCTGGCTCGTGGCGGTTACGTTTTCGATCTGGATGCAGCCCTGCCGCCAAGCTCCTCCTCCGGCTTGGTGCTCGCAAGAATCCTCTTGAACGGGAAGTCGACTTCCGTGATGTTCTTTCGCAGCTCCGCGACCGTAGCTGGCGCCCGCAACCCCAATACAGCAACCACGACTTCGGCTAGGGGATTTGCGACGGCTCGGCTGGACTCCCTGGACATCGTCCGCAAGGGGTATCAAGCGCTCAAAGCCTACGTGGCCTCCTACAACGAGAGCCTCGGCGATCTGGAGCTTTCACCGAAATCATTCACAATCTCCGCCGCGGTCCTTCCGACTCCGGGAAGCGGGAGCGTTGTCCTGACTCCCAGTCAACTCACCTACACCTATGGAACCCAGGTCACTCTCAACGCCATTCCTGCCGCAACTTACTCCTTCGCAGGTTGGACAGGAGACGGTGCGAGCGGAACCGCTCCCCTGGCTCTTGTGGTGGACACGAACAAATCCGTTACCGCCAATTTTTCCGCCGTACCGCCACCTGGCACGCCCACCGGTCTGACTGCTACGACGATCACGACCAATTCCATCACACTGGATTGGACCGACAATTCCTCGAACGAGACAAAGTTCAGGATCGACCGCAGTTTGGATGGCCTCAATTGGACGGTGATCGATTCTGTGGGAGCATCCATCCACTCCTACTCCAATTCCGGCCTCCTCGCAACCACCGAGTACCACTTCCGTGTGAGCGCTGCCGGGCCCACGGGAGCTTCGCCTTACTCCAACGTCTTGAAAGTGACGACGAAAAGTCCCCAGGTGGGAACCATCCGGATCTGGAATCGGACAAAATACGACATGACGAGCATCAAAATCAATGGAGTGGAAAAGCTGCAGACCGGCTACATCCTGCCCGTGGGAGCGATGCAGGACTACCAGTTTTCAACCCCTGGCAACGTATCCTATTCGATCATGACGGGCATCGGATCCAATGATTTTTTCAGCTACGTCGGGACTGCGACGTCAGCGCTTGGCCGGATCGACACGGTTTCCTTTCTCAATCCATCCCTTGGGGAACTCTTGTCGGGACTTGGGCCTGCATCCCGTAAGTGGAGCGGGTTCTATTACGATGCCAACCTCGTTTCGCATCCCTGCTCCTACACGATTTCAAAATCCGGAGCGTTCTCGCTGTACGACGGGACCCAACTCAACACTACCGGCACAGCGACACTCGTAAGCTGGCCCGACAGGGCGAACATCGTTTCCTTCCGATTGGGAACCACCGAAACCATCAATATGTCCTTTCCCTTCGCAAGCTTCCAGCAATCCAATGGTCCGGCAAGCTGGAAGGTGATCGAGTATACCGCCCAGTAGACTCGCCCTCGCTTTGGCTGCACGGCCTCCTCCAAGCGGCAGCTCGGTGGAATCCGAAGCAGCCTCCCACCCGCCCCGGGGCGTTTGGAGGTTACCTTTACCGCCCTTCATGCATGACAAACCATTGATCGTCCAGGGCGACCTGACCCTCCTTCTGGAAACAGAAGGCGCAGGGTACCTCGCCGCGCGAGACGCCATTGCCCCCTTCACCGAGCTTGTCAAGAGCCCGGAGTACGTCCACACCTACCGGATTTCGCATTTGTCGCTGTGGAACGCCGCCGCCACCGGCCGTTCCGCGGAAGAAGTCCTCTCCGCCCTCTCCGAACACAGCCGGTTTCCGGTGCCCGCCACCGTAGTGCGCGAGGTCACCCAGTACATGGGGCGTTACGGCACGTTGCAACTGGTGCGCGATGGACAAGATTTGTTCCTGGTCGCCAAGGACCCGCTGGCGCTCATGGAAGCCCGCCATGTCAAGGGCGCCCAGCCCTGGATCCTGGACCAGGTGGCGCCGGACCGCTGCCGCGTCGACGGCGCGTTTCGCGGCCACCTCAAGCTCGCCCTGACCTTGGCCGGTCTTCCCGTGGAAGACCTCGCCGGGTATACCATCGGCGATCCGTTGTCCTTCCGACTGCGCGAGGTGTCAGAATCTGGCAAACCCTTCGCGTTGCGCAACTACCAAGCCGAAGCCGCCGAGGTGTTCCACGCGGCGGGCTCGGTGAAGGGCGGCGCGGGAACCATCGTGCTGCCTTGCGGCGCGGGCAAAACGGTGGTGGCCATCGGTGCCATGAACCTCTGCCAGTGCCACACCCTGATCCTGACCACCAACGTGGTGGCCGTGCGCCAATGGATGCGCGAAATCCTGGACAAGACCACGCTCACGCCTGACCAGGTGGGCGAATACACGGGCGAGACCAAGGACATCAGGCCTGTCACGTTGGCCACCTACCAGATTCTGACCTACCGTCGTTCCAAGGAAGACACCTTCCCGCATTTTGGGCTGTTCCAGGCCCGCAAGTGGGGACTGATCGTCTACGACGAAGTCCACCTGTTGCCCGCTCCCGTTTTCCGCGTGTCCGCCGAAGTCCAGGCCACCCGCCGACTGGGACTCACCGCCACCTTGGTGCGCGAAGACCAGAAGGAAGGCGACGTGTTCGCCTTGATCGGGCCCAAGCGCTACGACGTCCCCTGGAAGACCTTGGAATCCCAAGGCTGGATCGCCACCGCCACCTGCACGGAAATCCGCATTCCCCAGCCCGTGGCGCGCTACGTGGAATACGCCCAGGCCTCGGATCGCGAGAAGATCCGCATCAGCTCCGAAAACCCCGGCAAGAAGGCCGTGGTGGAAGAGCTCATCGAAGCCCACCCGGACGACTCCATCCTGGTGATCGGACAATATCTGACGCAACTGGACGAATTGGCCGCCGAACTGGACATTCCTCTGATCACGGGCAAGACCCCGCAACGCGAACGCGAACGTCTCTTCGGGGACTTCCGCGACGGACGCTTGCGGGTGCTGATGGTGTCCAAGGTGGGCAACTTCGCGATCGATCTGCCGGATGCCAGCGTGATGATCCAGATCTCCGGAACTTTTGGAAGCCGCCAGGAAGAAGCCCAGCGCCTGGGCCGGATCCTGCGTCCCAAGGAAGACGGCCGCCAGGCGCACTTCTACAGCCTGGTGACCCGCGACACGCGCGAGCAGGATTTCGCCATGCACCGCCAGTTGTTCCTGGTGGAACAAGGCTACCAGTACCACGTGGAAATCCGGGAGAGCGGCAAGGGCTGAGTCTTGGCGAAAACCTCGCCCCCGCTTCTGTACAAGGGCGTGAGCGAGTGGTAGAATCCTCGGACCATGACCGAATCGCACCGCCTTCCCGTGCTGGTGGTCGACGATGATCGTTCGATCCTCGCCGTCTTGCAGTCCTGGCTCTCCAAAGCCGGATGGATCCCGGAGGTCCACCAGGACCCGCTCAAGGCTCTGGAGGCCTACAGCCTTCGCCATCACGCGGCGGTGGTGGTGGACTGGCACATGCCGCACCTGGACGGCTTGGAATTGGTGGGGCGACTCCGCGCCGAAAACCAAGCGCAAACAGCCTATGTGATTCTGGTCACCTCCTCCGAAAAGTCCGATCTGTTGGATCAGGCCTTCGAGGAAGGTGTCGATGACTTTTTACGCAAGCCTCTGGACCGCCAGGAATTCGTGGCGCGCATGAAGGCCGCGCGACGCGTGTGCTTGTTGGACAAGGAAATCCGTCAACGCTCCGAGCAGGACCTGGAACGACGCATGCACGCGATGGCGCTGCAACGCGTGTCCGCCCTGGCAGGAGCGCTGACCCACGAAATCCGCACCCCCTTGGCCACCGTCAAGCTCGGCGTGGAACGCTTGGCGGCGAGGGAAGCCAAGAACCCCACGGAATCGCACTCCATCGTCTCTCGATTGGAACTTGCTGTCAATGCGCTCGCTGAAACCATGGAAGACGTGCTGGAAACATTCGGCATGTCGCACCGCACCAACCGGTGGGGGCATTTCAAGCCGTCCAAATCCTTGCGGGAGGCCGTGAATTCCATGCAGGAGCGGGTGCCGCCCGGTGTGGAACTCATTTTGGACATCGATCCGGCTGCCGAGGAAATCAGCGGCCATGGAGATGCCGTGGGCGTGCGACGATTGGCGACCAACCTATTGGCCAACGCTTTGCGCCACACCTCCACTGGATCGGTGCGTCTGACGCTTTCCCCCTTGCCCGATGGTTTCACCTTGGAGGCCCTGGATACCGGAGAAGGCATCCCAGCAGAGCTGTTGCCGTGGTTGGGTGAACCGATGCTTTTGAATTCCGAGAACGTGGGCTTTGGGCGCTACATCCGTGGCAATGGAATGGGCTTGGCGCTGTGTCGAAAGATCGTGCACCGTCACCAGGGCACGTTCGCCATCCGCTCCATGCCCGGCATGGGTACACGGATGACCATCACCATGCGGCTGGACCTACCCGGCCCCGCCAATGTCGAGGGTCAGGACAACTTCTACAGCCAAGCTGGACCGCCCTGATCCAAACTCAGGGCGGCGGCGAGGTCACCAGTTCTGCCAGCGGTTGCCGATGGCGCGGATCTCGCGCAATTCCAGGGTCGTGTTGCGATCGATCGCCTCGAGGGAAATCCGGGACACTCCCTTGCGAACATTCGCCCAAGCCAGCCCCGCCTTGTCGGCGTCCGAGCCTGCGGCAGGCTTGAAGTCGGAAAGGCGCAGGACCATGATGGTGTCCCGGGAGAGGGTTTCCTTGGGAGCGATGGTGAATTCCAAGGGACGTTGATCGCCGAGAGCATCGGTGAGGTCCGTCGCGATCTTCACCCGGAACATGCCTCTCACCCCGGAAGTGAAATGGATCCGCAAGGATTCCACACCGGTCCAGTTGAGGCTCCGGTCGGCCAACGTGAACCCGATGTGATGATACTTGCCGTTGACCAGCGACGTGGCGCTGTCGGCCATTTCCCAGCGGAAGTAACGGATGGAATCGGCCAGGAGGGTCTTGCCTTCTTCCACGGCGATCTGCTTGGAGGGCACATCGTCGAAGGCCTTCGGAGTGTTCGCGTCCGAAGTTTGGAAAAGCTGCCCCCGCAGGGAAGCGATGTTCGGGTAGGATTCCGCGCTCACCAGAAGCACCGAGCCGGTGTCCGCGACCAGGTTCAGGAAAAATTTCGCGGAGGTGTCCAGGAATTTTTCCGCCAACAGGAGAGTGTCCATTCCCCCGTTCCAGTGCACGCGGCCCCAAATCCGACGAGGGCCGACCTGGGTGGACAACTGGAAGGCACCTGTGGGCTGCAGCCGGAAAGCATCCCCGGCACCACCCATCCAGACGGAGTCGACAACGATGTTGTTGAGAGCCACGACTCGCCCACGGATGGAAGAGACCCTTCCGAAAACGGCTTCCCGCTGGGACGAGGGACAGATCGCGATCTGATCTTCCAGCTCGGCGCTGACGTACCAATCGGACTCGGGGACCGTCACCTTCCACTGGCCGTTGTGATCCGTGAGGCCGGAGTCCAATCGATGAGTGGTCTGCTTGGAATGGACAGGATCCCAAGTTCCCGACCAAGTCACCACCCGGGCACCCGCGGCTGGCTGGCCATCCTGGGTCAGGAACCTGACCGCCTGGATCTTGTTGGGCTGGTCGCTCCCGCCACCCGCCACCGGTCCAGGATCGGAACCACAGGACGCGAGCAAGAAAACACAGCAAAGTCCTAAGGACTTCTTCATTCGATCCTCCGGCGAGATTCCCTCGGAATCTTGGCCACGGGAAACGCCTGTAAACTCACAACATACACGCCATCCACCTCCGGATCGGCGACAGCCTCGGCAAGACAACGCTGACGTGCGTCATCGAGGAGACGAAACATTTCTTCCACCGACTTGCGCGACGTGGCGAGAACGGACCAGGACGCATGGCGATCGGTTGCGGGAAGGCGCTCTGCAGCCTCGATGGCGCGCAACAAGTACTGGGTCCGCGCCTCGCGCAGGACCTGGCCGGGGATTTCCGCAGCACTGACAACCGAATCATCTGCGATCCAGCGTTCGCCTTCTTGGCGGAGCAATCCAAGCTCCAGCAAGAGATCAAGGGCTTCACGGATGCGCTCGGAACGCAACGGCGGAACAAACATCGCTCCGATCTTCTCGGAATCGATCCCTTCGCGGCTCCATGCAGCGAGCTCGCGCACGACGGGCGTTTCCCAGCGATCGTAATACCTCCAATGTTCCTTGCCTAAACGTTTTGCATCACGGGCCGCCCGGGCCTTCTTCATGGCCTCGAGGGTTTCTTCCCGCTCCTGAGTGGTCTCGGACTGATTATGCCTGACCAGTGTCTTAAAATAATCGAGCGCAGGCCCTTTCAGCTTGAAGATCCGCGCAACTTTATCTGCTCCGTCGGGTCCGAGATTCCGTTTGCCGGAGACAACCAAGCCTACGAAGCTGTGGGAAGAGAAACCGGCACGGTCGGCGAACCAGCGCAAAGAAAATGTTTCCGCGTGGATTTCCAGTCATCCAAGACAACCTTCACGAAGGCACGATAGTCGCCGAAGTCCCAGATGATCTGATTAGGGTCCATCGCTCTATTCTACTTGAACTCCGTGACGAACTGGAGTATCCAGCGCTCACTGGTCCGCTCCTCGGACTCCGCAGGAGCCACGGCTCAGAAGTCCTTGGGCAGACGGCGCATCGCCTCGGAAACCTGGCGATAGGTGGATTCCATCAGCGACAGGAACGATCCTTCGCGGATTCCTTCCAATTGCGGCTCGCCCAAACTCTGCAACAATCGGGCTGGATCGTTGCCCATGTTCCAGGACAATGGCCGCAAAACGGATTCTGCCAAGCGGCCCATGCGCCAGAATTCCGCGATGTCTTCCTCCGCCGACGAGTCCCGGTCGCCGCTGTCGCGACCGCGCTTCTCGCGAAGGTCTTGCAAAAATTGGTCGCGGCTTTTTCCTCGCAGGGCGAACAGCAAGAACGGATCTCGCAAAAGAGCATCCGCCAAGGCGTAATTGAGGGCGGCGGCGTGCTTGCAGGGCACCACCGGGTCCGGGCAGTTGCAGCGAAAACGCACATCGTTGTCGCCGTGCGGGAACAATCTGGCCCCGGAGGCGAAGAACACCTCTTCGATTTCCGGGGGCAAAACACCTTCCAGCAGGCGAGCGAGAAATTCCGCCTTGCCCGCCACCAGATGGATGATCCGTCCCCAGGTTTCCCGACGAAGACGGTTGAGTTCCAAGCGTACCTGGTAAGGCCGAGGCCGGCTTCCCTGGACACGTGCCAAAACTCCGTTTGGCCCGACTTCCAATTCCATCACCTGTCCACGGCGGGCGTAGGTGCGGCCCTTGGCCAGACGCGAGCGCGAAGCGTTTGAGGGAAACAGCATTTCGAACGAGCGAATCCATTGCTCCGACCACCAAAAGCCTCGGGACCGATCCACCGGAGGAGGCTCGAACTTTTCCTTGCGCTTCTTGCGCTTGCGCCGATCGTTGCGATGGGCTCCACCACCATTGCGGTGCTGATTGACCGGACCATCCCCTTGCGAGGCGTCGGAGTCGGATCCCACCTCGATCCCCAGCTCGGAAGGGTCGATGGTCTTGAAGATCCCGGAGGGGATCTCGTCCATGTCTTCCTGGATCGGGGGCAGGACCGTCGGACCGACCTGCCCGACATTTTCCGTCATTTCCTCGCGGACGGCTCCGGTCTCGCCTTCACTCTTGCGTCCCTTGCGCCGACGACGCTTGCGACGGATCCCACCGCTGTTCCCATCCTGGGGAGGAGGCATCGGCTGGACATGCTTGCGAGGCTGGGAATGCCCCCCACCTTGACGGGGTTCGTTGCGCACCGGCGCCGCAGGCGGAGGTGGCGCTTCGGAAGCACGTCGATTCTTGGGACCGATCCGCACCTTGGGTTTGCGCGGCTGCGGAGGGCGACCTTGGCGAGGTCCGCCCGCGGACTCCGGGCGTCCTTCGCTGGAGCCTGGGTTCTGGTCTTCAGACATCTTCCTCCTCCACGGCATCCTCGCGCAGCGAGAAGGCCTCGCGCAGCTCCTGCACGGAAAGCTCCGTGAACAATTCCGTTCCGTGGCCCACGATGCGATCGGCGAGGTCCTTCTTGGAAAGGATCATCTGGTCGATCAACTCTTCCACGGTCCCTTGGCAGACGAATTTGTGAACCAGCACGTTGCGCTTTTGCCCGATACGGAAGGCGCGGTCGGTGGCTTGGTCTTCCACCGCTGGATTCCACCAGCGATCGAAGTGGAACACGTGGCTGGCGGCGGTCAGATTCAGGCCCGTACCGCCTGCCTTGAGGGACAACAGAAGGATCGGAGGGGAGCCGGCACCTCCGGATTGGAAGCGATCCACCATGGTATCGCGAGCCGAGCGTTCCACGCCACCGTGCAGGAAGGGGACTTCCACCGAAAGGTGTTTTTCCAGGTACTTGCGGATGTGGTCGCCCATCTCCTTGAACTGGGTGAACACCAGCGCCTTCTGCCCTTCTTCGATGACCTCTTCCAGCATTTCGCCCAAGCGCTGGAGCTTGCCGGAGCGATCGCCCAGGTCGGATCCATCGCCCAAGAACAACGCCGGGTGGTTGCAGACCTGCTTGAGCCGAAGCAAAGTGTTGAGCACCATCGCCGACTTGCCCTTTTCGGGATCGGTCGCCGAATCCAGGGACATCTTCTCCACGACAGCCTGGTACAGCGTGGCCTGCTCGCGGGTGAGAGCGCAGTAGACCTTGTTTTCCTGCTTTTCGGGAAGATCGCCCGCCACCGTGGGATCCGTCTTCACGCGACGCAGCAGGAATGGTGCGGTCAGCCGCTTGAGCATCCCCGCCGCCTCTTCGTTGCGCTCCATCTGGATGGGCCGCGAGAACCGCTTGCCGAACTGCGCGGCGGTCCCGAGGTGTCCGGGAATCAGGAAGTCGTAGATGCTCCACATTTCCGACAGGCGGTTTTCCACCGGCGTGCCGGTGAGCGCGAAGCGGCTCTGGGCCTGGATCTTCTTGACCGCCCGGTGCTGGCGGGTGGATGGATTCTTGATGTTCTGGGCCTCGTCCAGGATCACGCGACGCCATTTGACTTGACAGAATTCATCCAAGTCGCGGTCGGCCAGGCCGTACGAAGCGATCACGATGTGCATCCGGTTGGCGTCGCGCACGAACGCTTCGCCTTCCAGTCGCTGCGGACCGTGGTGCAACCGCACGCGCAGCCTGGGCACGAAACGCCGGGCTTCGCGCTGCCAGTTGCCCATCACCGAGGTGGGGCAGATCAGGAGCGTGGGCGGGATTTCCTCGCCCGCCAAGGCGCGATCGATGTCGTCTGCCATCAAGGCGAGGATTTGAACGGTCTTGCCCAGGCCCATGTCGTCGGCCAGACATCCGCCGATTCCGAAGGAATCCAGGAAGCGAAGCCAGGACAAACCCTGTCCCTGATAGGGACGGAGCTTGCCCACGAAATTTCCGGATACCGGCGCTTGTCCGGCCACACCTCCGGATTGGAGGCGTTCGAACACGCCGGCGAGCCAGTCTTCCGCGCGGGTCTCCCCCACCGGAACCGGGCTCTTGCCGATCGATTCGCCCTCGGCGGCCCCAGGCAGGATGCCGTCCGGTTCAAGCCCCAGCGAATGGCGCATCAGCGAACCCAGCGATGCCTGGCCGGAAGAATTGGAACTGTCCAGGAAGTCGAGCGTCTTCTGAGCGGCGTCCGGATCGAACACCAGCCATTGGCCACGATGCTCCACCACCGGAATCTTCAGGCGCACCAGGCGCTTGAATTCGTCCACGGGAATGTCCATCCCGCCCATGGAGACTTCCCACTTGAAGTCGCAGAGCTGTTCCAGACCCACCATCGATTTTTCATGGACGCCGCCGGAGGCCTTGGTGGAGCCTCCCGCTTGGGTCGGCTTGAGGCGCAGATGCAGCTTGACGCCGCCACCCACTTGCGCCTGGACCTTGTCCCAGGACGGAAGCAGAAGGCCGAATCCCTCGTCGCGCAGATCGACGGACCGATTGGCGATGAGTTCGCGAACTTCGGCGGAGGATAGCTCGACAAATTCCGGACGGGATTCCTGGAGACTCCGTCCGATGGGCCCGAACACCCGGGCTGCGCGGGCCAGATCGGAAAGAAGCCGCTCCTGGGGCGCATCGAAGCGAAGATCCATGCGGCGAAGCGTGCGACTGCGGGTCTCCCACACGTCGCGGGCCGGCACCAGGAGGGATTCGTCCTGGACCGACTGCAAATGGAACGACAATCGCCAACCGTGACCCTGCACGATGCCGCGATCGGAGACCTCGCCCTGGTCGGGAGGATCCAGGCGAAGACAGGTGCGCGCCTGGCTGCCGGCGGATTCGCCGCGGACGTTTTTTGTCCAATCTTCCCAGGCGGCCTGGAAATCGGGACTGGCCACCCAGACGGAACTGCGTCCATCCTGGCGATCGGAAAACAGGCTCGTGAGCCAGGGGCTGGACGCACCCAAGGCACCCAGCGACGTGTTGTCCAGGCCGTTGACGCAATTGTCCAGGATGACACCCAAGAAGTCGCGCAGGACCTCCTCCGCGTCGGCCAGGCGTCCACCGCGAACCGCACCCGCCCGGCAGACGGTGGGCATGGCGTTGACCAGCGCATCCAATCGGCGGGAGTGTTCCGGGTAGTCGAGAGCGGGAACCCAGGTGGCGCGCCCTTCCACCAAGCCGGGGAGGTATTCGCCTTGGGCCAGCAGATCACGGACGAATTGCGCCGCCATCTGCCATAGCAAAAGGTCATCGCCAGGGGTTTGGCCGCGGATGGGCCTGCCCTGGGGAAGTGCGACCAGGGCCTTGAGGGTCGCCAAAGGGGTGGTGGCCAAGCCGGGGATTGTGAATGGAGCCAACCGGTCCGCCGTGAGATCCGGATGGAAATTTCCGACGACCTTTCCCTCGAACGAAGGAAGCAGCAGAACCGCGTGGATCGATTCGGCGGAAATGCGTTCCTGCTTGAGCTGATTGACCAGCTTCTGCTCGCTCTGGTATTCCTGCAATCGCTGATTGAGGACGCCCTCGAGCTCCTTGAGCACGGGATCAGGCGCGGTGATGTGGTCGTACCAAGCAGGGCCGTTTCGCCCGCCACGCGGCCCTTGCAGCGCTTTGAGAATTTCAGGCGCAAGAGGCTGGGGACTTTCGGACCACCAGAGGAAGCGGCGCCGTTCCGGCAACCACGCCCCGTGTATGATGCTCATGGGCATACGGAAAAAATGAGCCCCTGGATTGCAGCCGGTTCCCCGGTCGGGGACTTCGCGGCTGGTGGACGATGAATGAAGAGAAAAGGAACCATTCGGGGGAGTGTCCGAACGGTCCCGTCTGAGACACAAGCCAATTTATCAATTCCATCAACACATCGACAAGCCCTTCTGCACCACAAACCGCCAGTCGTGGTTTCCAAAGAACCGATGATCTAGATTGCTCCAGCATTCATATGAGACGCGCAAAGATTCTCCTCAGCCTTTCCCTTGCCTTGGCCAGCACCTCCCTTTGGGCCGCTCCGCCAACACGCCCCCCAGCCGCGGTCGCACCTGGCGCCCGCCGGGCTGTGTCCGTCGCGGCCAAGCCCACACCAACACTCCCGGAGGTGGCGGTCTCCGACAGCTCCTTGCGTGGCGGCATCATGATGGAGCCCACCGAATTCGTGGACCAGGAGATTCGCGACGTGCTTCGCGCCATCGCCAAGGCCTACGACCTCAATATCTTCCCCTACCCCGAGGTCAAAGGAAAAGTCACGGTCACCCTGCACCGCATGCCTGTTTTGGACGCACTGCGGAATTTGGTGGAACCGCTGGGGTACGAATTGGCCTGGGACGGGCAAGCCTACCAGGTCAGGCAACCTCGCCCCAAGACCCAAGGAACGATTGAAGTCGCGCGCAACGCGATTTCCATGACCGTCCGCAACCAGGACATCCAGCAGTTCGCCGACGAATACGGCAAGCGCACCGGGCTGAACATCCTGGTGGACCGAAACGCCAAGGGCCAGGTTTCCGGTACGCTGCGGGGTGTGGACCCCATCGATGGCCTCAAAGCCATCCTGACCGCATCTGGATTCGAACTGCGCGCCCAAGGCGAGGCGTGGATCGTTTCCGGTGCGGAGGACCGCCCCCAAGGCAATCCCTACCCGACCATGCGCGGTGGGCGGGTGGACTTGTCCATTCGCAAAGGGTTGGTCACGGCCAACCTCAAACAGGCACCGCTGACAGATGTTGTGCAGCAGTTGGCCGACCAAGGCGGCTACAACAGCATCACCTGGGGCCAGCTGGGCGGCACGGTGGACGCCAACCTCAAGGACGTTCCCCTGTTCCGAGCCCTGGAACTCATCCTGCAAGGCACCCCGTTCACCTACGCGATCCAGGATTCCATCCTGGTGATCGGCGATCGCAACCCTGCCTCCGCTTCCGGCCAAGCCTTGGCCAAGACGGAACTCTACTTCCTGCGCCACCTGAGAGCGGACAAAGTCGTCCCGCTTCTCCCCAAGAACCTTCCCACGCAAGGCGTGCAAGCGGTTCCGGAGCTCAATGCGCTGCTGTTGTCAGGAACAGCCGAGACCATCGCCAAGTTCAAGGAATTCCTGGAATCGGTGGACCAGGAGGTTCCCCAAGTGATCCTGGAAGCGGTGATCGTGGAATTTTCCCGCAAGCGGACCAGCGAGTTGGGCATGCGGACACAGGCCACATCGGCAGGTGTCTCCGGCCCCACCATCGCCAGCAACATCCACCTCAATGGCTCGGACAAGGCCTCGCAAGTCAAGGTCGGCCCGTTCGATCTCGGGACTCTCACCTTGCTTCCGCAAGACTTCATGTTGCAGCTCAACGCCCTGGAAAACGCGGAGCTGGCCAAGGTCCTGGCTCGCCCGCGCCTGACCACCCTCAATGGGCAACCCGCCACGATCAACATCGGGAACGCCGATTATTTCCAGGTCAGCACCATCGACAAAAACGGGCTGACCTCGACCGATTACCGGGCCTTCAACTCCGGCATCACGCTCACGATCACCCCATACCTCACGAAATCCGGCTTCATCACGGCGGAAATCAAACCGGAAGTGCGCACGCCCTCTTCCACCGCAAGTTCCGACCCGAACAAGCCCCCCAGCACTTCCACCCGCAGCCTTTCCACGAACGTGCGCCTGCGCGACGGCCAAACCTTGATCCTGGGTGGACTGATCCAGACGCTGGACCTCAATTCCCAGTCGGGAATTCCCATCCTGTCGGCCATTCCCCTGATCGGGAAACTCTTCAGCTACCGCACCCGCAACAAGCAAACCACCGAGCTTGCGATCTACATCACCCCGCGGGTGATGTCTGCTTCCGACACCTCCGTGGATGTCCGCAAGGCCATGGAAATCATGGAAAAGCGCATCAACGGCCTCACGGTCGATCTGCCCTTCAGCAAGGATCCACTACCCCCTGCACCGGAAGCCGTGGGCCTACCGATCAAATCGGTCGAACCTACCGCTCCCGTCGGGAACTCCAGCCAGGTGGCCGCACCTGCCGCAGCCGAACCTGAGCAAGCTGGGGCCAAACCAGAACAAAAGTGAAGCGCGCGAACGGAAGGCGAAACGCGCGACCAGGCCCTATCTTACTCCGATCCTGGTCCCGTTTTAGCCTATTCGAACGATTCAAATGTCTCAAGAACCCACATTAAAGCGCTGCATCGCCTTTGTTGATGCACAAAGTCTCTTCCACGCCGCACGCCAAGCCTTTGGCTCCTTCTATCCGGATTACGATCCGGTTCTGCTCTCCCAGAAGGTCTGCGCCCAGATGGGATGGGAGCTGCAGCAGGTCCGCGTGTACACGTCCGTTCCCTCCCAGGAGGAGAACGAATACTGGCACCGCTTCTGGATGAACAAGCTCCGTGCCCTGGAGCACCAAGGCGCCCTCACTTGGTGGAAATGCTGGCGAACCCGCAAGCGTCCCGTCCACCAGCCGGATGGCCACACCGTGATGCTGCCGGTGAGCATCGAAAAGGGCGTGGACATGCGTCTGGCCCTGGATATCGTCCAGCGCGCCCATGCGCACGCTTTTGACGTGGCGTTGGTGTTTTCACAAGACCAGGACTTCGCCGAAGTGGCGGACGAAATCCGGGCGGTTGCCCGCGAGCAGGACCGCTGGATCAAGATCGCCTCCGCCTACCCGTATTCCTCGGCAAGCCGCACGTTCCGCGGCATCGATCGCACCGACTGGATCCAGATCGAGCGAGCCACCTACGATTCCTGTCTGGACCCTCGCGATTACCGCCCCCGGCGGCGGGTGACCAACATCGAAGGGAACGTGTCCGAAGAAAGCGTGATGGACATCCCATCGGAGTCCGGACCGCATCTGGACGAATCCGTCGTCGAATTCCACTAGAGTCTTTTCCCGCGAGTACACCCCCTCGACCGAGCTGGCAAGGCTCGTCTGATGGGTGGGGTGGGATCTAGGTTTCCCTCTACGTCCATGAGCTTCGTCCACCTCCACGTCCGTTCCGAATACTCCATGCTCGAGGGCGCTTGCCGATTGATCGACAAGCGCAAGGCGGACAAGGAGACCAAGGCCAAGATCGGCCCCGCCAAAGCATTGCCTGCCAAGGCCGCCGAATGCGGCATGGGCGCGGTGGCTCTCACCGACTGCGGCCACATGTTCGGGGCGATCGAGTTCCAGGCCGCCTGCAAGGATGCCAAGATCCAGCCGATCCTGGGCTCCGAGCTGTGGATGGCCCCGCAGGGCCGCAAGGACCGCAACCCCGGCCACAAGCCCTTCCAGCTGGTCGCCCTGGTGGAGACTCTGGAGCCTGGCTACCGGAATCTGTCCAAGCTGGTCACCCTGGCGCACACCGAAGGCTACAGCGCCCGTCCGCGCATCGACCGCGAGCTTCTGGCCGCCCACCACGAAGGCCTGATCTTCCTGTCCGGCGGTCCGGAAGGCGAGATCGACCACTGGCTGCGCGCCGGCGAGGACGCCAAGGCGCTGGAGATCGTACGGATCTACAAGGAGATCCTGGGACCGGAACACTTCTTCCTGGAACTGCAGGACCACGGCCTGCAGGAAGAACGCGAGACGTGTCGGAAATTGTCCGCCATCGCCAAGGCGGAAGGTCTGCGCACCGTGGCCACCAATTCCGTGCTGTGCCTTTCCAAGGAACAGCACGAGGCGCTGGAGGTGATGGGCTGCATCCGCACCGCCACCAAGCTCGCCGACGCCGACCACCCGCGCCTGCCCTCCCGCGAACACCATTTCAAGACCGCGGAGGAGATGCGGTCGATTTTTGTCGACTACCCGGAAGCCTGCGACGAGACGTTGACCATCGCGGCGCGCTGCCAGGCCAAGATCCCCACCGGCGCCTACTTCTATCCGAACTTCCCGCTGCCGCCGGGATTTTCCGACGACGACGAATACCTCGCCCACATCAGCCGCGAAGGCCTGCGGATGCGTTGGAGCGAGCCCACCCAGGAGGCGGTGGACCGGCTGGAATACGAACTGGCCATGATGAAGAACATGAAGGTGGCCGGCTACATGCTGATCGTGGCCGACTTCATGCAGAAGGCCCGCGAGATGGGCATCCCCGTGGGGCCGGGTCGTGGATCCGCGGTGGGATCGCTCGTGGCCTACTGCACCGGCATCACGGACGTGGATCCGCTGAAGTACGCCCTTCTGTTCGAGCGCTTCCTGAATCCCGAACGCGTATCGATGCCCGATATCGATTCGGACTTCTCGGATCTGGACCGCGAACGGATCATCGAGTACGTGAAGGAGAAGTACGGCAAGGAGTGCGTGGCCCAGATCATCACCTACGGGCGATTGAAGTCGAAGGCCGCGCTCAAGGACACCGCGCGCACGCTGGGGATCGACCACAACGAGGTCAACCGGCTCACCAAGCTCTTCCCGCCGCCGGTGGCGGGCAAGGAGCCCTCGCTGGACGAGGCCATCGAGCAGAGCCCGCCGCTTCGCGACGCGGTGGAAGCCGATCCGCGCTTCCAGCAGGCCTTCGAGATCGCCAAGCAGATCGAAGGCTACGTGCGAGGCGCCGGCATGCACGCCGCGGCGGTGATCATCGCCCCGCGCAATGTGGACCACTTCGGTCCGCTCTACTGCCCGGAAGGCCAGAGCGACCAGGTGGTGCTGCAGTACTCCAAGGACTACGCCGAAAACATCGGCCTCCTGAAGATGGACTTTTTGGGTTTGCGGAATTTGTCCGTGATCCAGGAAGCCTGTCGGATGATCGAGCGCAACCACGGCGAAAAGG
Organism: Fibrobacterota bacterium; assembly: GCA_016699655.1. Classification (GTDB taxonomy): domain Bacteria; phylum Fibrobacterota; class Fibrobacteria; order UBA5070; family UBA5070; genus UBA5070. The sequence continues at coordinate 3,235,767 of CP064986.1, read as the reverse complement.
TGGATCCGGAAAAGCTGGAAGACGGCGACCCGAAGACCTACGAGCTGTTGGGACGCGGCGATACGATCGGGGTGTTCCAGTTCGAATCCGGCGGCATGCAGAACTATCTGCGCCAACTCCAACCGGAGCGCCTGGAAGATTTGATCGCCATGAACGCCCTGTACCGACCAGGGCCCATGGAACAGATTCCGGTCTACATTCGCCGCAAGCAAGGCCGCGAAGAGGTGGACAACTACCACGCCGACATGGAACCCATCCTGGGAACCACCTACGGCGTGATGGTCTACCAGGAACAGGTGATGGCCATCGCCCAGAAACTGGCCGGCTACTCGCTGGGTGGTGCGGACGTCCTGCGTCGCATCATGGCCAAGAAGGACCTGGAAAAGCTCCAGAAGGAAGAGCACACCTGGATCGATGGCTCCGTCAAGAAGGGCTACACGCCGGAGCTCGCCAAAAAACTTTGGGACCTTCTGATCCCTTTCGCCGCCTACGCCTTCAACAAGTCGCACGCGGCGGCCTACGCCGTGGTGGCCTACCAGACCGCCTGGCTCAAGGCCAATTATTCCGCGGAATTCTTGGCGGCCAACTGCAACTCGGAACTGGACAACACCGAGCGATTGGTGGTGATGGTCCACGAGTGCAAGCGGCTGGGCATCCGCGTGGTGCCGCCTTCGGTGCAGAAGTCCGAACCCAAATACGACGTCCAGGATGGCGCCGTGATCTGCGGCTTGGCCGGCGTGAAAAACGTGGGTCGTTCGGTGGCGGAAGCCATCGTGGCGGATCGTCGCGAAAACGGTCCGTTCGTGGATCTGTTCGATCTGTGCAAGCGTCTGGGACCCCAGAATGTGAACCGCCGCAGTCTGGAATCGCTGGCCATGGCCGGCGCCTTCGACGACCTTCCCGGAACGCGCGCCCAACAGTTCCACGGCATCCCGGAAGCCTTGATCTGGGCGAGTCGCACGGGCGATCGCGACCAGGTCAGCCTGTTCGACATGGGCGACAGCGGCATCGAAACTCCCCCACCCTCCTTGCCGGACGTGGATGCGTGGCCGTTTGAAGAGGTGCTGGACAAAGAGCGGGAAGTGTTGGGCATGTACCTCTCGCGGCATCCCTTGGATCCCTTCCTGGATGATCTCACCGCCTTTTCCACCCCACTCAACCAAATCTCGGAATTGGCTGTGGACAAAGTCGTGCGCGTGGGCGGCTTGGTCCGTTCCCGACGTACGCGCCTGAACAAGGATGGCCGCGAATTCGCCTTTCTGGAGTTGGAAGACTTTTCCGGTGTCTGCGAAGTGGCATTCTGGCCCAACGCCTGGAACGCCGACGATGTCGAAGAAGGCGAGAAAGTCCGCGACTTGGCGCAGGAAGGTGCTCGCATCCTGCTGTTGGCCCGTGTGCGCGAAGTCCGCGACCGCTCGGACGACTCTTCCGAAGACACCGTTGCCGCCAAGGCCCTGGAAGGTGTGCGGGTGATGCCCCTGGCCAAGGCCCGCCAAAAACTCGCCGACACTTTGGATTTGCGGGTGGACACCCGATCCCTCCCCGACTCCCTTTTGGAGCATCTCCGAGCGCGCCTGGCCCAGAGCCCGGGTCGCTGCCGGACCCTGTTCCATGTGCGCACCGCCCAAGGGATCTGGCACTTGGAGGCGCGCAACAGCCGGGTCAATCCGGACACGGAACTGGTGAAGGACCTGCGCGATCTGTTGGGCGACAAGAACGTCTCTTTCGCCAGTCGCCAGGAGCTTCCGAAGCTTGAACCAGAACGGAAATACCCGCCGCGCCGCCAGGGATAGTGCGATTGGCTATCTTTGCGCGCCTCAGCCCTTATTCCAGGAGTGAACGACCATGGCTTATCGCATCGCCACGTTGAACAAGATCAGCCCTGAAGGCCTCAACCTGTTCGGTTCCGAATACGAAGTCGCCGACGGCCTCTCTTCGCCCGATGCGATCCTGGTGCGCTCCGCCCAGGTGGACACCGACGCCTACGCGAGCACCTTGGCCATCGCTCGCGCCGGTGCCGGCGTGAACAACATCACGGTGGACAAAGCCACCAACGCCGGGCTCTGCGTGTTCAACACCCCCGGCGCCAACGCCAACGCCGTGGCCGAGCTCGTGTTCACCGTGCTGGGCAGCTACGCCCGCAACGTCCTTCCCGGCATCCAGTTCGCCCGCGAGACCGCCGCCTCGACAGATTCCGACAAGGAACTGGACGAGAAGGTGGAAAAGGGCAAAGGCAAGTTCGCCGGGTTCGAACTGGCTGGCAAGACCTTGGGCGTGATCGGACTGGGCAAGATCGGCGTGATCGTGGCCAATCTGGGCGTGCAGCACCGCATGAAGGTCATCGCCTTCGATCCGTTCCCCTCCATCGAGAACATCCACCAGTTGGAATCGTCGGTGCAGATCGCCAAGTCCATGGCCCAGGTGGCCGCCGCTTGCGACATCCTGTCCATCCACGTTCCGCTCGCGGACAAAACCCGTGGATTGGTCAACAGCGCGTTCGTGGCCGGCATGAAGGATGGCGCGATCCTGGTCAACTACTCGCGCGGCCCCGTGGTCGCGGAAGCCGATGTCGTGGCTGCCTTGGAATCGGGCAAGCTCCGCGCTTACCTCAACGACTTCCCGTCCAAGGCCCTGATCAACCACCCCAAGGCCATCTGCACCCCGCACCTGGGCGCCTCCACGGAAGAGTCCGAAGAGAACTGCGCGACCATGGCGGTCAACCAGCTCAAGGCCTACCTGGAACTGGGCAACGTGGTGAACTCGGTGAACTTCCCGGTGTGCGAATCCGTGCCGGACGCCTCCGCCAAGACCCGTCTGATCGTGATCAACAAGGACGTGCCCAACATGATCGCCGCCATCACCACGGTGCTGGGCGAAGCGGGGGTGAACATCGCCTCGTTGGTCAACAAGTCCAACGGCAAGGTGGGTTACAACATCGTCGACTGCCAGGCCGAGATTTCGTCCGACCTCGTGGCCAAGATTTCGGCTTCCGCCGACGTCATCCGCGTGCGCGTCATCAAGTTCTGAGCGAGGTGCCCCACATGAAGCCCACCGAGATCGCGGAGATCTTCCGCCAGACAGGTGCGTTCCTGGAAGGCCACTTCATCCTGTCGTCGGGGCTCCACAGCCCCAACTACATGCAGTGCGCCAAGGTGCTGCAGCACCCGGAGCATGGCGACCGGTTCGCCAAGGTGTTGGCCACCAAATTGGAAAACCTGAAGCCCACCGTCGTGCTCGCTCCTGCGCTGGGCGGCATCCTGGTGGGTTACGAGCTGGCCCGCGCCCTCAAAACGCGCTCCATCTTCGCCGAACGCGTGGACGGCAAGATGAGCTTGCGTCGCGGACAGGAACTGTCCAAGGGTGACCGCGTGGTGCTGTGCGAAGACGTGGTGACCACGGGCAAGTCCATCAAGGAAGTGGAAGCCCTGTGCCTGGAAGTCGGCGCCGAAGTGGTGGCCATGGCCGCCATCGTGGACCGCTCCGGTGGCAAATGGGCCCTCTCCAAGCCGCTCACCAGCCTCCTTTCCATGGAACTGGTGACGCACGCTCCCGAAAACTGTCCGCTGTGCAAGAGTGGGTCGCCGGCGGTGAAACCGGGCTCCAGGCCTTCGGCAACTTAGCGGTTTTGGCTGCGGCGGCGCTGGCTCGCTCATCGGACCACTCGTCGTCCCGGCGCGGACGACTTCGGGTCCGCTTCGCGTCGCCAGCATCCGCCTCGCACGAAACCGCTTTCCATTCAAACTGGCGAAATTTCCCTCAGGGTTCTGCTACCCTGTCAGTTTTCGTCCGCTGCTGATTTGCTCGCGGGCGCTTCGCTGCGCGAGGGTGGGTGGGCTGGGGATGTGGAAGAATATCACGGTGGGCGAATTAGCTGGTGTAGCAAACGGAAGCAATGAGAAAAAGAAGGGCAATCTCCCCAATCAGTGCCTTCGATGGCGACCACGAAACCAACCGGCTCCATCAAGAGCGGTTATTGGGGGATTTTTTCGCAATTTCAATCCTGATCAGCAGGGCTAATCAAATCCAACATTTTTCGTAGCGATCTGCCCACATTGAAAACTGTTGCGCTATCATCTTTGTCAACCCTATAGGCGACAGCGTGCTCATGACAAATGAATTGATAAGTAGAATTACCGCAATGCAAGCGGCCTGAGATCCCCAAGCCATCTAAGCAAATATCTGGAAGCACCCGCTTGTTCGCCTTCTTGACAGCGCTATTGCCGACCTCAATTACTAACCCGGTATCGTAAATTTGGCATCATGCAGCATACTTGACTTGGCTGTAAGAGAAAAATGATTGGACCAATTCTTTTTCCTTTTCCAGGTAATCCATGTAGCCTAATACCCTGCTCTCTAGGACCTCTGCGCTTGATGTCATCGGCTTGTTCGAAAGCCTAGATTTCATATCCCGGTTCAAATACTCATCTGGGTTCATTTCAGGCGAATAAGCCGGAAGAAATCTCAATTCAATGAGATGCTTATTCTCTAGGAGCCAAGGCTGCAGATCTTTTGCATGATGAACGCGCAGGTTATCGAGGATAAGAATAATTTTGCGCCCCTTGGCGTCCGCTATCATTTTCATCAAGAAATCCTTGAATCGCTCGACGTTAATTGCCTCGGAATACAATTTGAAACGTATCGCGCCTTGGTTGCTAACCGCCGATACCATGTGAATATGGACGCGCTTGCGCGGACCTGTAACAGAAGGAGTCTTGCCACGAGGTGAGTAGCCGCGAAGTTGGTTCGGAGAGTTCTGGACAGCAGTCTCGTCCCCCACCAAATCCCCGCGTCCTCCTGCATGGCTTGGGCTTGGATCTCCGGGTATTCCTTCTCAAGCCATGCCTTGACTTCGGGTGGCCGCTGGCCTGGTTTCTTGATGGTGGGGACTTGAACGGTGAAGCCCCACTTTTTCAGATATTTGCCAACAGCTGTGATGACTAGAGAAATTCCATATCGAGAGTAGATCAATTCTTGAACGGCTTGACGGTTCCAAAGTGCAAACGGCATTTTCATCTGGTCTGGGGTGCTATCAGTAATTAGCTTACGAACCTCAGATTCACGCTCATCCGAAAGGAATTTGCCATCCCCTTTTTCCGGCCTTTGATCTTGGGCACCAAGCATTTATCGCCATTTTTTAGCCAGGCTGAATAACGGAGCCTTACAAGACTGGAGCCGAGGTCGTAAATTTGGCCAATTTCTTCATAAATTTCCATGCGAGATCGTTTAGGTTCAGTTACAATAGCTCGATGAACCATCCGGATCATCGCCTTGACTTTCAGAAAGCCTTCGGATTGCTCTTTTGTTTGATTGTTCATATCAGGAAATATAGCATTTAATGCGAATATATCAATACCTAGTTAGTACTTGTTCCGCTGAATCGATGTGAGAATACCCCATTCCATCATTCTGCACGCCATAGCGCAAAAAATACGACTGAAATCTGCATTGAAAAACATTGCCGCCGCAGAAACACAACCCGCAAATTTGCGTGACAACAAATATTACAAGCCTCATTTCAATCTCCCTAGGATCGCATTCGCTGGATCTGCTTCTCGCGTTGTTATTCCTGATTTTATGATAAATTGGACATCCAAAAACAGCCTTCCTGTTTTTTTCATTCCTTTTCCAATTTCCCGCCGGAACAAAGGGGGAACCTATCCTTCACCCTCTCCCCGCCTCCTCCTTCCAGGATCGGACATCGATGCCCGACTGTTTGTACGATCCGTCACCGCCGTGGATCAGTGTCGTGCGGGACAACCGATCGCCTGACAATTCCTGGAAGTACGCCAATCCCTTGAAGGCATCCTTGGGCACGGTGGCGCCCGATTTGATCTCGATGGCGTGGAGATGGTCTCCCTCGACCTCGAGGAGATCAATCTCGTGGCCTGCCTGGTCGCGCCAGAAGTAGAGGTTAGGTTCCGCTCCACGATTGCGCGCACGTTTGAGCGATTCCATCACCACCCAGTTTTCGAAGATCGGCCCGCGTTGCGCATGGGTCGCCAAATGCTCAGCGGATTCGATGCGAAGCAGCCAGCACAGAAGACCCGTGTCGGTCAGGTAGATCTTGGGCGTCTTGATCAAACGTTTGCCGAAGTTCTCGTGCCAGGGGCGCAATTGCACGATCAGGTACGATGCCTCCAGCACGTCGATCCAGGATTTCGCGGTGTTGTGCGTGATGCCGCAATCGGCCGCCAGCGAGGACAAGTTCAGCAGTTGTCCCGAGCGTGCGGCACACAGGCGCACAAAGCGGGAGAAGGCTCCCAGATCCTTGATGGAGAGGATCTCGCGCACGTCCCGCTCCACATACGTCGCGACATACTGGGGAAACCAGACATGTGGGGGAATTTCCCTATCCAGAACCGGCGGAAAAAGTCCGCGGAACAACAGGTCGTCAATTTTTGGCAGGTCCGCCCCGTGCCATTCCGAAGTCGAGAACGGCAACAGATGAACCAATCCAACGCGTCCCGCCAGGGATTGGGAGATCTTGCTGCGAAGCCCGAACTGATGCGAGCCGGTCAGCACGAATCTTCCGGGAGTTCGGTCTTCATCGACGATCTGCTGCAGATAGGAGAACAGTTCCGGCACACGTTGGATTTCGTCCAGGATCGCCCCATCCGGGTAGCGCGCGAGGAATCCACGGGGATCCGTCTGCGCCTGCTCCCGCAGATCGGGGTTTTCCAAGGAGACATAAGGCTTCTCTGGAAACTGGAGCCGCGCCAACGTGGTCTTGCCCACCTGACGGGGGCCCGTCAAGGCGACAATCGGGAAAAACTTCCCCAACTCCTCCAACGTCCGAGACGCACTTCGAGGCTTCACACCCAGGAAAATACCAGAAAATCGTGGTAATTGTCAATACGACTCTCAATTACCACGATTTTCGCCCCTCCTCGCTTACAGGGAGATCGCCCAGCCGATCCGTTCCTGGGCGTCGTTGGCCGAGGAGGAGCCTCGGTAGTCCCACCCGCGAACATTCTTGCGCGTGTAGGTGAGCCGGAGGTTGGGGCTCACCTTGGCTCCCAAGATGTCGAAGGTGGGCAGAGGGTAGTCCTTGGCCCGGTCCGAGGGAAGACTGGTCCAGTCGCCGGTTTCCAGGCGTCCGCGCAGACGCCAGATCTGCTTGAGGTCAAATGTGGCCTGGTAGGATTCGTGGGTTTCGAGGTTGGCGCCGTCGTAATCCGTCAAGTCGGCCGACGACACTTTGAACAGGCCCAAAACATCCAGGCTCCAGCCCTGGTAGCGCGTGGTGCCGCCCGGGTAGGAAGGACTCACGTCGGCCTCGTCCTCCAAAAAGAGGTCCACCGAAACCAAGTCCGGCGAGAAGACGGTCACTCCGGTCCCCCAACGTCGCAGGTGCGGGATGGGGCTGCTTGTCGAATCCCCGTAGGAAACCGTCTGATCTTCTTCCACGTTGATCCACGACACACCCATCGAAGGGCCCACACGAACCGAGGTGGACGGAATCCGCCAACGAGGTGCCACCATCAGGCCCAAGTCCCAGCTTTCGGCGCTTGCGGTACCGCGAAGAGTGTCTCGCCGCGCCACGACCAGATTTGGAGCCAAACGGGAATCCGCAGACTTGTAGCCCACTCCCGCTGAAGCAATCCCTCCCAACCGACCGGAGAGGACGAAGTGATGAACCGTCTCCTCCGAATGGATGGTCTGTTTGGGTACGCCTGGAACCTCGTAGGTGTTGGTTCCGAAGTCGATGTGGTTCCAGGAGTACCCCAACGCCAAGTCGGTTCCCGGCTTGAAGGGAAACCGGATCCCGAAGGATCGGACCTCCTGGGAAAGATCCGATCGGTGCGTAAATGGCAGAAGATCCATCCGCGACCACGAGTATTGCAGAACCGACGAGGTCCGCGCGCCCTCCCAAGCCAGCAGGGCGGGATTGACCACCATGGAGGAAGGACCACCGGGAATGGCCACGCCCAGCGCGACCGAGGCGGCCCCCTCGCCGCCTGGCGGCATCATGTAGGTGAGGATGGAGCCGGAAGCGGCATGGCTAAGTCCACCCAAGGACAACAGCAGTGCAAGGCACGGAAATGTGGTGGGTCGCATGAACGATGACCTCGGAGAAGATTGGATTGGGTGGGGCAGACTCCGAGAAAACCTACAAAGCCATCGTCCCTACAAAGGCTTCTCCGGGCACCCACCCCACGAGGCCACCATGGTGTCGGCCATCTTGAGGGCCACGTCGCGGGCAAGCACGGCGGGATCTTCCTGGGCGGCCGTTTCCTGGTGTTTGAGGGTCCAGGCCGTGCGGCCATTGGGATCCACCAGGTCCAATCGGACCGCCACCACGGTGCTGGGGCCCAGCCGCGATCCGCGCCGGTACTTGTGGATGCGACCCACCAAACTCAGATCCGCTCCCACTTTTTGTCCCACCCGCGACACTTCCCCCCAGGCGAAATCCCCGGCCGAACCGCTTTGGGCGACCATCGAATCCAACTTGCCTTGGGAGGCCATGGGGCAACCCCGCAGCGCAAGCTCGTGGATCACCGCCTCGCGCACCACCAAGGCGGCATCGTCGGAAAGCTCGCCGTCGCGGGACTCGCGCTGGTCCAGAAACGGAAACACCGCCACCCTTACCGGGGGCACGGGTGGTGCATTGCCTCGCACAGTGGGCGAAAGCGAAGGCGCACAGGAAACGATCAGCAGGGCGGCCAATGGCCAGGCTCGGCGCATGGAAACAAGGTAGCGACCTCTGGATCAAACCGCCCACCCTTCCCCTCCACATTCCCTCCGGCGTCTATCTTTCCCCGGATGGCTTACTCCCTTGTCATCGGACTCGAAGTCCACGCCCAGCTCTCCACCCGCACCAAGCTGTTTTGCGGCTGCGAACGTTCCTTCGGCGAAGAGCCGAACATGCACACCTGCCCGGTCTGCCTGGGCATGCCCGGCACCCTTCCGGTTCCCAATGCGCAGGCCGTGGAATACGCCATCCGTTTGGGCTTGGCGCTGGGTTGCAAGATCGATCCCAACGCCCTGTTCACCCGCAAGAACTACTTCTACCCGGACCTCCCCAAGGGCTACCAGATCACCCAGACCGGCGGCATGCCGATCTACGACCGCCCCATCTGCGTGGGTGGGCACATGCATCTGGTGGGCGAAGGCGTGGACCGCCACATCGAGATCGTCCGCATCCACATGGAAGAAGACGCCGGCAAGCTGATCCACGATCGCGGTCCGGATTCCCTGTTCGACGCCAATCGCTGCGGCACGCCGCTGTGCGAAGTGGTGACAGGTCCCGACATGCGTTCCATTCCCGAAGCGATCCTGTATCTGCAGCGCCTCAAGCAGATCGTGGAATACCTGGGCGTGTGCGACGGCAACATGGAAGAAGGCAACTTCCGCTGCGACGCCAACGTGAGCTTGCGCAAGGACGACAACGCCCCGCTGGGCACTCGTGTCGAGCTCAAGAACATGAACTCGTTTTCCAACATCGAGAAGGCCATCCAGATCGAGATCATCCGCCAAGCGGAGATCCTGGACAACGGCGGGCACATCGTGCAGGAAACCCGCGCCTACGACGTGGCCCGCGGAACCACCCGCAGCCTGCGCTCCAAGGAAGACGCCCACGACTACCGCTACTTCCCGGAGCCTGACCTGGTTCCGCTGCAAGTCAGCGATGCCATGGTGGAAAAGGTCCGATCAGAAATGCCCGAGCTCCCCGAGGCGCGCGTGCGCCGCTACGTGGACGTGCTGGGCCTGCCCGAATACGACGCCCGCGTGATCACCGCGGACAAAACCTTGGCCGACTGGTACGAAGGAATCCTGGCCGAGGGAACACCTCCCAAGCAGGCCTCCAACTGGTTCATGGGCGACGTGTTGCGCGTTCTGAAAGAAACCGGCAAGTCCATACAGGATCTGCCCTTCGGCCCCGGTCACATCGCCGCTCTGGTGGTGCGCATCGAAGACAAGACCATCAACGGCAAGATCGCCAAGGACCTGTTCTCCGAAATGGCCCAGTCCGGCAAGACTCCGGACCAGATCATCGACGAAAAGGGACTTCGCCAAGTCACGGACACGGGCGCGATCGACACCGCCATCGCCGCGGTCCTGGCTGCCAATCCCAAGGAGCTGGAAGGCTTCCGCTCCGGCAAGGACAAGCTGTTTGGCTTCTTCGTGGGGCAGGTCATGAAGGAAACCAAGGGCAAGGCCAATCCCGCCGTGGTCAACGATCTATTGAAGAAGGCGCTGGCCGGGTGATCGCCCTCTTGGGCCTTGTGCTGGCCTTGGTCTCCGCTCCAACGGATGCCAAGAGCGGCTTGGTCCGTACGGCCAAAGCCGACTCCGGTCGCGCCGTGGCCACCAAGGCCAAGGTGGATGCTCCAGACACGTCCTCGCGCAAGGCTGTGGCCACCAAGGCCAAGGTGGATGCTCCAGACACGTCCTCGCGCAAGGCTGTGGCCACCAAGGCCAAGGCGGATGCACCTGACACATCCTCGGCAAGGGCGGTCGCGACCAAGGCCACCGCGATCGATACCGGCGCAATGGTGGCGACCCGGGCGGTGCGCGATACGGCGGAGGTCCACCATTTGCCTCCTCGCACCCTGCCTCTCAAGCGTCAGATGATGTTCGCTGGCGGCTTCATGGTGTTCATCGCCTTGATGATGACCAGCCTCCAGAACTTCAATCCCAACGACTGACGCCACTGGTGGAACTTTCCGACCTCGAGTATTTGCGCGGCGAGGGTTCGGCGCTTCTGGCCCGTTGGACCCAGGAAGGCCCGGAGGATCCTCTGCGCTCCGTGCAATCCCTGCGAAAGCTCGCCACGCCCGCCCAAAGCACCTTGATCCAGGAACAGGTGACGCTGCGACGCAAGTCCCAGCGGAAATTCGGGCCGCGCGCCCTTTCCATGCTCTTCACCCGGAAATTGTCCGAACAGGCATCCGGCCCCGAAGTGGCCGGCTTCAAGGCCGATCGCATGGCTCGTGGCGGCGTGAAGTCGGTGGCGGATCTGTGCTGCGGACTGGGCGGCGACGCCACCAGTTTCGCCCTGCGCGGGATGGATGTCCACCTGTTGGATGCCGATCCCGTCGCCGTGGAACTGGCCAGACATAATTTGTCCACGGTGGATCGCGCCGCCGCCTCCTGGCAAACCTCGTTCCTGCCCGAATTCTCCAGTCCTCTGGAAACCGACGCCTTCCATCTGGATCCCGACCGGCGCACCAAGGGCCGCGACCAGGGCGAAGACCGCTGGGACGACAAGGGGCTTTCGCCGGACTCGGACGGAATCCGTCAGATCGTCTCCCGATTTCCCCGAGGAGCCGTGAAGCTCCCTGCGGCGGCTCCAGTGGGGTTTTTGGAGATCCCCGGCGAGCACCAATACATCGGTGTGCACGACGAACTGCGCGAGCTGGTGCTGTGGACCGGCGATCTGGCCCGACCCGGTGCGCTCTCCGTGGCGGAATCCCGCGACGGGGTGTGGGAGGAATTTTCCTCCACCCTCTCCGATGCCGAGGACGCCTTCGCGGAAGACCCGGCGGAATCCCCGCTGGAGTGGATCCATGAGCCGGTCAAAGCCCTGGTGCGAAGCCACCTGTTCGCCGCCTGGGGTCGCGATCGGGGGCTGCAGCTTCTGGACAATTCCATGGCCTGGCTCACCGGCAGAGCCGCAAGTAGCCTGTTGGTGAAGTCCTACCGGGTGCTGGCCCACGGTCCGCTCAAGGCTGGCTCGGAGGAATCCCTGTTGCGCGAGGCGGGCAGATCCTGCGCCACCGTGAAAAAACGCGGCGTGGCGGTGGTGCCAGACCAAATGATGCGCAAGCTCGCGGGTCTCCCGGGCGAAGGCGCCACGCTTTGCTATTTGCGATCGCGCGGGGTGAAGTGGGTGGTGGTCGCCGAACCCTTGGATCGAAGCCTGGCCGAGACCGAAGGATGAACTTCCGCAACAGCCCGGAGTTCCATCGCATCGCTCGCGCCTTCCCCTGGACCCGGGACGGTCGCGGGGTGGGCGACGACGCGGCGTGGGTAGGCGAACGGGGATTGTTCTGCTGCGACGCGATGGCGGAAGAGATCCATTTTCGCTGGGACTGGTCCAGTCCTGGCGATGTGGGTTGGAAATGCGTGGTCGCCAATGTCGCCGACATTGTCTGCACCGGCGGACGCCCGCTCCATGCGGTGTGGTCCGTAGGCTTGGCCGAACACTGGACCGACTCGATGTTCCAGGAGCTTTCCGAAGGCGCTCTGGAAGCCTGCGACGCCACGGGCGTCCAATTGGTGGGCGGAGACACGGTCCGCTGCCAAGGCAAGGGATTCGTGAGCTTGGCGCTCTGGGGCGAGTTGGTGGAAGACCGCCCATGGCTTCGCTCGGGGGCCAGAATCGGCGACCAATTGGTCCTTTGCGGAACCCTCGGATGGTCGGCCGCAGGACTTGCCGCCTTGGAATCGACGTTGGCCGCAGAAAAAATCTTCCAGCCTCTGGTGGAGCGCCATCGCCGACCACTTCCTCCGGAATGGGCGATGGATTCGGATTTCCGCCGAGGCGTTCACGCCGGAATCGACCTTTCCGACGGACTCTCCTCCGAGTGCGAACATTTGGCCAATTCCAGCGGTGTCCAGGTCGTTTTGGAGGGCTCCCGCCTTGTTGCCGATCCCCTGCAAATGCAGCTGGGACAACATCTTGGACGCGATCCGCTCGATTGGATCCTGCACGGCGGAGAGGACCACTCCCTCCTTCTTTGTGTCGATCCTGAAACAACTCTCCCTCCCGGGTTTTCAGCGATTGGTCGGATCGAGTCCGGCGCTGGCGTTTCGGTGCGAACGGATGGGAAAATGGGGTCTCTGACCTCGCGCGCCTGGGAGCACCTTTGAACCCCTGAGGCGATGAAGTCTGGGCGCAAGGCCTGCGGATGGCTAAACTTCCATTTACCTCACAACACGGGAATCCATGGCCCAGAGACGTCGCCGCAAAAAAATCGGAGAAATCCTACTCGCACAGGGGATGATCAACCAAGCCGTACTCGACCAGGCCATGGACGAGCACAAGCGCACGGGCACGAGTCTGGGGACGGTTCTTGTCCAGATGGGGCACATCACCCAGGACACCCTGGAAAGCGTGCTGGGCCTCCAATTGGAGTTGACCGTGCAACGCAAACGCCTCGGCGAAATCCTGGTGGACCAGGGCTTCATGACCGACGCACAGATCGGCGCGGCTCTTGAAGAGCAGAAAAAAACCGGCAAGCAGCTGGGCAAGGTGTTGGTCGAAAAGGGCTTCATCGACGAGAACAAGCTCCTCGATGTGATCTCCGCGCAAATCGACGTGCAGCGCGTGATCCTGGACAACATCAACCTGGACGCGGCCATCGTGAAGCTGGTCCCCCAGGAGATGGCGCGCTCCTACAAGGTGATCCCCATCTTCGAGCGCGACAACGTGCTGACGGTGGCGATGGCGGATCCGTCCAACCTGCGCACGCTGGACCACATCAAGTTCAAGACCGGCCACGAAGTCGAGCCCATGCTCGCCACGGAAAAAGAGATCCTCTCGGCCATCGAGAAGGTCTACTCCGCCGCAAGCTCCGGAAATCTCCAGGAGATGTTCGCCGGACTGCAAGGCGACGACAAGGAACTCGAAGTCGTCCAGAACAAGGTCGAAGACGAACAGCTCGCCGACGAGGAAGGCCGGCAGGTCGTCAAGATCGTGAACATCATCATCAACGAGGCCATCTCGGCGGGCGCCTCGGACATCCATCTGGAGCCGCAGGAAAACCACCTGCGCCTGCGCTACCGCATCGACGGCGATCTGCTGGAAAAACCCCAGATCCCCGCCAAGCTGATGAACCAGATCATCTCGCGCCTCAAGGTGCTGTCCAGCATGGACATCGCCGAGAAGCGCCGCCCCTTGGACGGTCGGTTCACGATCAAGCACAACGGCAAGGAAGTGGACCTGCGCGTCAGCTCCTTCCCCACCATGCTGCGCCAGCGTGGGGTGGCCGAGAAGATCGTGATGCGAATTCTCGATCCCAATTCCAACAACATCCCGTTGGAAAAGATGGGCATGGCGCCCAAGATGTACGAGACGTTCGAAGAGATGATCAACATGCCCGACGGCATCGTCCTGGTGACGGGCCCCACGGGTTCGGGCAAATCCTCCACGCTCTATTCCTGCGTGCGCAAGGTGCTCTCCCCCGAGGTCAACATCGTCACGATGGAAGACCCCGTGGAAATGAACATCCCCGGCGTGAGCCAGGGACAGATCAACAATTTGGCAGGATTCACCTTCGCGGCCGGTATCCGCTCCATCTTGCGCCAAGACCCCGACATCATCATGCTCGGCGAAATGCGCGACAAGGAAACCGCCGAAATGGCCGTGCAGGCCGCGCTCACGGGTCACTTGGTCTTTTCCACGCTCCACACCAACGACTCCCCCGGCGCCTTCACACGTCTGCTGGACATGGGCCTGGAGCCATTTTTGGTGGCCAGCTGCGTCAAGGGCATCCTCGCCCAGCGCCTGGTCCGTCGCATCTGTCCCAAGTGCCGCGAAGAGAAGGTCTACCCGGACGACACGCTGATCCGCATCGGCATCCGCCCCGGCACCCGCTTCTTCGTGGGCCGGGGTTGCAAAAATTGTCAGGGCTCGGGTTACCGGGGTCGCATGGGCATTTTCGAACTCATGGCGCCGGATGAAAACGTACGGGGAATGGTTCTCGCCCGCGAAAGCGCCGATGTGATCAAAGCCTACGCCAAGACCAAGGGGATGATCACCCTGCGCCGCGACGGCCTGGAAAAAGCACTCCAGGGCCTCACCACCATCGAACAGGTCATCGCCGCCTCCCAGGCCGATACCTAGGAGTATACATGACCCTCGAAGAACGCGTTCGCGCCGAGCTCAACCCGGCGCAAGCGGAAGCCGTCCTGGTCAATGACAGACCCCAACTGATCCTCGCAGGCGCCGGATCCGGCAAGACCCGTGTGCTCACCTGGAAGATCGCCTGGCTGATCGAAGGACTGGGGCGCAAGCCCTGGGAGATCGTCGCGCTGACCTTCACCAACAAGGCAGCCCGCGAAATGCGCGAGCGCGCCGAGAAGCTCATGGGCACGTCCGCCCCCGAGTGGATGGGAACCTTCCACGGCATCTGCGCGCGCATCCTGCGCCGCGACGCCGGACATCTGGGCTACGGCGACGCCTTCACGATCTACGACGACGACGACCAGCGCAAGGTGATCACCGAGGCCTGCGAGAAGCTTTCCATCAAGACGCCCACACCGGACGTTTTCCGTCGCATCATCTCCAGCGCCAAGAACAAGGACGAAGGCCCCGAGCAACTGGCCGCCGCCTTCGATCCGGTCTCCAAGAACGCAGCCAAGGTGATGGAGCACTACCAGAAGGCGCTCAAGGCCGCCGACGCCATGGACTTCGACGACCTCCTGTTGAACACGCTGGACTTGTTCCGCCGGTTCCCCGAGCGCGAAGAATCCTGGCGCAAGCGCTTCGGGTACATCCTGATCGACGAGTACCAGGACACCAACTCGGTGCAGTACCAGATCGTGAAACGCCTGGCCACGCACGGCCGGATCATGGTGGTGGGCGACGACGACCAATCCATCTATTCCTGGCGCGGCGCGGACATCCAGAACATCCTGGACTTCGAGAAGGACTATCCCGGCGCGCACGTGGTGAAGCTCGAACAGAACTACCGCTCCACCGCCAACATCCTGAAGGTGGCCGGAAGCGTCATCAAGAACAACAAGGGACGCAAGGAAAAGACTCTCTGGACGGCTGCGGAAGCCGGCGAGAAGGTTTCCTTGTGGAACGAGGACGACGAAGTCGCGGAAGGTCGCCGTTGCGCCCAATTGGTCCGCGACGCCCTGGCGGCCGGCAAATCGGCGGCGGTGCTCTACCGCACCAACAGCCAGTCGCGCGCCGTGGAAGAAGGCATGCGTCGCGAAGGCGTGCCGTACGTGATGATCGGCGGCACCCGGTTCTACGACCGCACCGAGGTGAAGAACGCCATTTCCTGGCTCCGCCTCCTGGTGAACCCCAAGGATTACCGGGCCTTGGAGCGGGCCGTGCAGGCGCCGCGCCGCGGCATCGGCGAGAAGACCTTGGAACTCTACCGCGCCCAGGCCGAATGGCGCCACGGCGGCGATCTGATCGAAGCCTTGTGCGGCGAGGCCCCCGAGGGCGTGCGCGGCTCCAAGGCCACCGGCATGGGCGAGATCCTGCGCAAGTGGCAGTGGGCCATGAAGGAAGAAGTGGCCTTGGCGGAAATTGTCGAGCGGGCCATCGTGGACTCCGGCATGGAAGCGGCTTTGGAAGCCGAAGACACGGACGAATCCAAGGAGAGACTGTCCAACTTGCAGGAATTGGTGTCGGCGGCCGCGGCCTTCGCCGAACGCAATCCGGATGGCGGATTGAAAGGCTTTTTGGAAGAGGTCGCGCTGGTGTCCGACGCCGACACGAAAAACCCCGACGACAACTCGGTGGTCCTGATGACCTTGCATACGTCCAAGGGTCTGGAATACGACGTCGTGTGCCTGGCCGGCTGCGACGAGGGATTGTTCCCCATGCTGCGCACCGACGGCGGTGCGGACGCGTTGGAAGAGGAACGCCGCCTGTTCTACGTGGGCGCGACACGCGCCCGACAGAAATTGCACTTGTTTTCCACCCGGGTGCGCACACGCTTCGGCATCCGCGACGCTTGCATTCCCAGCCGCTTTCTGGACGAGATCGACCAGGAAGTCATCGAGTACGAGGGAGCGGGCAGGAAGGTGATCTCCGGAGCGGATCCGGACGTGGCGGCCCGGCCTCGCAGCTTCGGAAGCGGATTCGCAGGCGGCGGGTTCACCGGTGGTGGATTCCGCCAACAGGCACGCCGTCCCGCCTTCCCACCGGGATCGCTGCGCAGCCAATCGCGCTCCGACGGCACCGTGCCGCGTACTTCCGGCGGCGTGACCGAGGGCGGGCCCGCCGTGAGTCTGCCTTCCGGCCGGACCCAGACCTGGATCCAAAACCAACCCTCCACCAAGCCCGAGCCGTTTCCCGACTACGAGTCGGAAAACCAGGCGACGGGCGGGACCTTCCTGGTGGGCATGCGCGTGCGCCATCCCAAGTTCGGGATGGGTCGGGTGGAGAAGATCCACGGCAGCGGTTCGGCCGCCCGATTGGACGTCAAGTTCGCCACCGAAACCAAGCGATTGGTGGCGGCGGCCGCAGGGCTCACGATCGTCGGTTGATGCCCCGCTCGTCCAGGCGCTGCTGCAGCGCCTGGCGATCGGGTTTTCCCGCCGCCGTCCAGGGAAGGGCTTCCAGAACCAGGATTTTCGCGGGCATCTGGTAGCGAGCGATCCTTTCGGAAAGCCAGCTCCGCAATTCCCGCTCAGACATTTTCTGACAACACGGTCCGACTCCCACCGCCAGATGCAGACGATGCCCGAACTCGGGATCGCTCACGGGCCAGACCACGGCCTCGCGCACGTGGGGATGCCGCGAAACCGCGGACTCCAGGTCCGACGGATAGACGTTCTCGCCTCCGGACACGATCATGTCGTCCACCCTGCCCAGCAGGAACACTCGACCGGCGTGGTCCATGCGTCCCAGATCGCCTGTGCGGCAAGTGCGACCGGCCACAGACTCCATCGCCCAACCGCTCTCCACCGAGATTTCGCCCGTTTCGCCACGCGCCACCTCGGCCCCGGTCGCATCCAGGATGCGAACCCGCACGCCCGGGAGCGGCTTTCCCAGCGTTTCGGGAAATTCCCGCAGGTCGTCGGGCCGGGCCAGGATGGAAAACCCCGCCTCCGAACTCCCGAACAGGTTGTGGAGCGATCCATCCATGGCTTCCAAACCCCGCCGCGCCAATGCCGGATCGAGCCTCGCTCCGCCACACAGGAACCGCCGCACCACCGCCAGAGCCGGGGCATCGGCATCCAACAGCCGCGAAAGCATCAGCGGCACCGCGACCACGGTGTCGATCCGGAAACGCCGGATTCTGTCCGCCACGTCCTCCGTCCGCCAGCGATCCCAAAGATGAAGGCGCGGGCCCAGGAACGTCCCGATCAGCAACGCCGACAATCCGAACCCGTGGTGGACGCTCGAGCATACCGCCATTTCCCGGCATTTGTGGAGCTCCAGCCGGGAAAGCAACCCCAGGAACGGTCTTGCGACGGCCGAAGGCGAGGTTCGCCGTTGGGCGGTCTTGGCCTTGCCCGTTGTCCCTCCGGTGAGAACCGCGATGCGCCCTCCGCTCCGAGGTCCCGGAGAACGTTTCTCCGATTCCCCAGCCTGTTGCCGAGCGGCCTCCAGCGACACGAGAACAACTTCGCATCCTTCCAAGGAACTCGAGAATTCCTCCTCGATCAGGACCAAATCGAACCGTTTTCGGCCCAGGACCTCCCGCTTGCGATCCGCTCCCATGTCCGGATTGAGGACGGTGACATGCGCTCCCGTCCGGCAAAGCGCGTAGAAAGCCTCCGCGAAGGGAATCCCCTTGCGAACGAGCACCGCGGTCCGCGCACCTCGTCGCACGCCGAACTCCCGCTCCAAGACCGCGGCGAGGTTTTCCACACGTCCGTGCAGGGTACGCCAATCCAGGGATTCCGAACCATCGCACAGCGCCGGTCGGTCGGGATGCATCCGGGCTTGGTATCCCAGCAAGGCCGACGCATTGGGGCCTTCCCGCACCACGGCAACAAAAAACGACCAAAACCCCCGCAGACCCAGGAATCCACTGGCACGCAAGGCGGCCACGGATGTTTTCATGATCGATCCCAAAGTCTTCGCGGCAGGGCGCGCGCGAGCATTGAGGTCACGGGCAGCCACCAGGGCGACCAATCCCCGCGTCCCCGGTTCAGAAGGAGCGCGATCCGGACGGCGGCTTGCGAGGCTTCCATGGCCGGCATGCGCGCATAGGCCGGGTTCGCGAGCATCCGTGTGCGCACCAACGGGAAGTAGGCGGTCGAGACCCGGACACCCATCGACTCCAGCTCCAGGCGCGACGACCCGATCCATTGGTCGAAAGCACATTTGGACGCCTGGTAGGCCGCCCAACCGCCCATGGGGGGCAGCAGAACGTTGGCCGCCGAGACATTCAAAATCTGTCCACGCCGCTGGCGCAATCGCGGCAGGAGATGCAGCGTCAGGCGGACCGGGGCCAGGTAGTTGATGGCCATGGTGCGTTGGAAATCGTGGTACCGGTCCTGCGATTGCAGGATGGATCGGTGGATGGATTTCCCTGCGTTGTGGACCAGGATGTCCACCCCGTCGGGCTGGCCATCCAACCAGGCCAGGACCGATGCCATGTCCGTTTCGGAGCGCAGGTCGGCTGGAAACGAATCCGCATCGGCCCCGAGCGCCCGCGCCCGGTCCCGGACCAGCGCGAGCTTTTCTGCGGTGCGGGCCACCAGGAGCAGCCTCGCGCCGGTGGGAGCCAGAAGCTCCACCAGCTCCCGGCCGATCCCGAAGCTCGCTCCGGTGACAAGAATCGTCTTGCCGGACAACGCCGAGCGCGATGCGGAGGGATCGACCACGCGACGAGGGAAGAGGATGCGTTCGAGCGTCTCGTGGATCACGGATCGGATCAGGGTCGGGAGGGTTCCGCCTCGAGCAGCCGGCGGACGAACACCTCGGCGGGCCCCTCGGCGAAATCCGTCTTGTGGGTGACCAGGGCGATCTCGCGCCGCGAAGCCCCGTGGATGGGACGATACACCAGGCCGTCGTCGGGCCGTGCGGCGTAGTCGGGAAGCACCCCGACCCCCAGGCCGGATCGCACCAGTTCCTTCTGGACAGACACGTTTCCCACCTCGACGATCCGGTCCGGCCACAGGCCGCGGCTGCGGAATCCTTCTTCGATGAGCTGGCGCGAATGCGTGTGGCGCCCCAGGAGCACCAGCGGGAACCTCGAGAGTTCTTCCTGCGTGACGTCGGATTCTGTCAGAAGCGTGCCGGATGCGGGAAACGCCGCCACATGCCGGTAGGCCAGCACCGCGCGCCCCACCAGGGACGGGTGCTTCAGGGGCAACAACACGAACCCGACGTCGGACAAGCCTTGCGCCACACGATGGGCGATTTCGGGGGAACTGGCCAGGTCCAGTTGCAACCGCACCCGCGGATGCTCCCGACAGAATTCGCCCAATTTGGGCGCCAGCCAGTACTGGGCCACGGTGTCGCTGGCGGCGATGCGCAGAATGCCCGAGGGACCTTCCCCCGTGCGGGCGGCATCGCGCAAGGATCGCGCATCGCGCAGCAGGGCGCGTGCGAGAGGGAGGACGCGCACGCCGGCAGGGGTCGGCTTCACGCCCCTGGAAGTGCGCTCCAGCAAAGTTTCGCCGAGGGATTCTTCCAACGCGGCGATCTGACGAGTGACGGCTGGTTGCGAACGAAACAGACCGGAAGCGGCCCGGCTGACCGAACCACTTTCACAAGAGGCCACAAAGGATTCCAGGGCGTCTAGATCCAGCACCGGATGAAAGCTAGATCGACAGCGGTCAGGCGTGGACGCTGGCGACGCGACGCAAGATCTCGGAAGCCAGATCCTGCAAGGGAAGCACCGTGGTGGCAACCCCGGCATTCATCACCGTCTGGGGCATGGATGGAGCCACCGCCGTGCGCGGATCCTGGCACAAGACCACCCCGCCGGCCGCGGAGATCTCCGATGCGCCCAGCGTGCCGTCGCGCCCCATCCCGGTCAGCACCACCCCGATCGCGTTGCGATGGAAGACCGTGGCCAGAGTCCGGAAGAGAGGATCTGCAGCAGGGCGCATGTAGTTTTCCGGTGCCTCGCGATTGAGCCGGATGACGGGACCTTCGGCCACCGTGAGATGCCAATCGCCGGGCGCCAAGTAGATCCGGCCGGGCTCGACAGCGATGCCGTCTTCCGCCAAGCGCACCGGAATTTTGGTCTCGCGCTGCAGGCGCGTGGAAAAAGTTTCCAGCATCCAAGCCGGGCCGTGCAACACCAGGAAGATGGCGCAATCCTGGACGTCACCGAGGCTACGGACCACCTCGCGAACGGCTTCCGGGCCGCCGGTACTGGCGGTGATGCCCACCGCGGCGAACCCCGGAGGAGGCTGGCTGGGCATGACCAGCGGGATGCGGCGAATGGTCGAGGGCAGAGGCTCGGGCTGCTGGCGCCTGGCCAAACAGTTGGCCAGCCGCTCCAAAACATCCGGCACCGAAAAGGGCTTGGAGAGGTAGTCGTCCGCACCTGCCTGGAGCGCATGCATGCGCGCTTCCGGCATCGCCAGGGAGGTCACGATGAGCATGACCGGCAAGGGCTGGATGGTGGAACGGATGCGGTGGACCAGTTCGATGCCATCCATGCGGGGCATCATCCAGTCGGAGACGATGGCGTCGCAAGGCTGGCTCTTCAAGATTTCCAGTGCCTCGACCCCGTCTACCGCGTTCAACGTCTCATAACCGGCCTTCCGAAGAGACCTTTCCAGTATGACCGTGCTCGTAGGATCGTCTTCAACGATGAGAATCTTCACAAGTGCTCCATCCAATGGACGCGCAGGGGTATGGCAGGTAGCATAGTTAATCCGAGGGGGGGTCAGCAAGCCCTTTGGAAGGCAAGTTTTTCCCCCTCCCCTGGTGCGATCTGGCTGTGAAGCCCAAAACGGAGCTTGGCACCGGCTTCGCTTTCCTCCCCGGAGAGAAGGGAGGCCTCATGTCGATTCCAGCCATCGTCCAAAGCCCCAAGGCACCGAGCACAGAAATCGAGAAGAAAGCTTGGAAGGCGGCCCAGGACTTCGAGGCCATCTTCATGCGCCAGATCTTCCAATCCATGCGCAAGGCCTCCGCCATCCTCACCGAATCCGAGGGGGAAACCCCCGACTCCACCACCCAGATGACCGACATGGCCTGGGACGGGATGGCCGACCAAGTCGCCCACCAAGGCGGGATGGGGCTGGCCAAAATCCTCTATCCACAGTTTTTGAAGGATCCCTCCGCACTCGACCGCGCCACCGAACCGGTCGCACCTAGCAGGGCTTCCAGCGCCTACGCCCCGGCACGCGGGACCAGCCTGGACCAGGCGGTTCGCCAGGCGGCCTCCGATACCGGCTTGGACGAATCCCTCATCCGGGCGGTGATCCACACGGAAAGCCGCGGGAAGACCGACGCGATTTCTCCCAAAGGGGCGATCGGCCCCATGCAGTTGATGCCCGCCACCGCCAAGGAACTGGGAGTGGATCCGCACGATCCGACCCAGAACATCCTGGGCGGCAGCCGCTATCTGGCACAGATGAAGGATCGGTTCGGTTCCGATGAATTGGCCTTGGCCGCCTACAACGCCGGTCCTGGCGCGGTGCAGCATCACGGGGGGATCCCTCCGTACGCCGAAACCCGCTCCTATGTCAAGCAAGTGCTGGCCAAGCGCGCCCAGCTCTCGGGAGGCCCCTCATGAATCGCCCTCATTCCTTGAATGTGCTGGAAGCCTGCTTGGAACGGCTGGAACTGGCCAACCGCGATTGGATCCGGCTGGCCACCGAGCACCACGGACATCTGGTCGCCAACCGCCTGTCCAAGGCGGAAGCGCTGCTGGAGCCGATGGAAGGAGTCCTCCTTCGCATCGACGAGGACGAAGACGTGCGCCTTCGCACCACCATGGACCTCGCCTCGGATCTCGCCTTGGAAGCGGACCCTCCACCGCGATTGGAGATCCTGGTCGGATGCCTGGGACCTGAAGGCGAAGGATTGCGCGAACGAGGCTTGCGACTGCGCGCGACCATCGTGGAAGCGGCCCAACTGGCAAGCCGTGTCCGCGGCGTCGCGGAAATCGGCTGGAAGATCACCGAAACCAGCCTCCAGTTGGTGAGAGCCCAGGCCACCGCCGCCTCCCGACCGCCCGCCGCCTACGTGGCCGGAGGGCGCCGCACCACCGGCACCGCCGTTCCTGTTTTCCAAAGAGCCTGGAGCGCCTGATGTCGCTGTTCGACCTCATCAACATGGGCACCCGCGGGCTCGCGGCCTCGCAGACGTCCCTGGACCTCGTTGGACAGAATGTGACCAACGCGGACACGGCCGGGTACACCCGCAAGCGTCTGAACCTGGAGGCCGGAGTCCGCGTGGACCAGGGCCTGGGCCAGATGGGCTTCGGCGTGGACGTGGTGAGCATCAAGCGCATGCGCGACGACCTTCTGGATCGCCAGATGCAGGAAGTCAGCACGCAGAAGGGCGGCCGCGAGGAACTGGACAAGTCCCTCCAGGCGATCCAGAACATCCTGACAGAACCTGCCGACTCCGGGCTGAACACCTTCCTGGAAAAATTCTGGGCCTCCTGGCAGGACCTGGCCAACAACCCATCCGACCGCACCGCGCGCCAGGCGGTATCGGATTCAGGCTCCGCCTTGGCCGGAAGGTTCCAGGACCTGGGCGAGCAGTTCAATGTTCTGTTGAACCAGAAAAACGACGAAATCGTCGATGGCGTGGGCGAGATCAACAAGCTCCTGCAAGGCATCAGCGAAGACAACGAAGCGATCGCCAACGCCGAGGTGGGCAGTGCGCGCCAACGGGCCAACGACACCCGCGACCAGCGGGAAGAGAAGTTCAAGGAACTGTCCAAGTACATCGAGGTCTCCTACTCCGAGGACGCGCAAGGCCGCTACCTGATCACCTCGGGCGGAAACCTGCTGGTGGGCCCCGCGGGCAGCTACCCGCTCAAGATCGCCCGCAGCCAGATCACGCTCTCCGATGGCAAGGAAATGAGCCAGGCGAGCCTGGTGGTCTCCAGCACGCGCCAACCCTACGACCCGCCCGGCGGAAAGCTCGCCAGCCTGATGCAGGCCCGCGACGAGGTCATCCCCCGCTACCAGGCTGCCCTGGACGAACTCGCCCGCACCATCGCCACTTCCGTGAACGATCAGCACAAGCAGGGCTACACCCTCAGCGGGTTCACCGGTGCGGACTTCTTCGATCCGGCAACGGCCGGTGCCACCAGTATCAAGCTTTCCACCTTCGTGCGGGCGGATGTTTCCAACATCGCCGCCGCCATGGGTGGGACATCGCGTTCGCTGGGCGCGCCTCTCAACCAGGTCATCCCCGCGGCGGGCGCCGTCCTGGATTTGGCCAACACGGTCAATCCCGACTACCGCAACCTCTCGTCAGATTCCGTCATCATCCGCACCGTGGGACCGCCTTCGGCGACCTTGGTGGAGGGATCCGGCGAAGACTACACGGTGGATTACCGCACCGGCCAGATCCGGTTCAACAATCCCGGTACGCTGCTGCCCGGTACGGCCATCACCGTCGATTTCCGCTACACGATCCAGAACTACAACGGCCAGGGAGACGGCAAGAACGCCCTCAAGATCGGGCAGCTCGCGCAAGCCCTGTTGTCCAATCCCGACAAGACCGGCGTGTTCCGCAGCACCATCGGCGACTCGTACGCCACCATGGTTGGCGAACTCGGCGCGGAAAAGAAGAAGGCAGCGGACACCCTGGAGACTTCCACGAACCTCCAGACCTACCTGCAAAAACGCATCGACGAAACCTCGGGTGTTTCGATGGACGAGGAACTCGCCGACATGGTGAGGTTCCAGAACTGCTACCAAGCCTCGGCCAAGTACATCAGCACCGTCTCGCAGATGATGGATTCGCTGATGAGCATCCAGTAGAAGAAGGAGACACGCCATGACACGCATCACGGCCACGATGATCAACACGGATGTCCAGCAGGGAATCCAGGCCAACGGCGTGCGTCTGAACGAGATCATGACGCAGATCTCCACCGGAAAGTCCATCAACCAGCCCTCCGACGACCCCGTGGGGACTTCCAAGGCCCTGCGCCTGCGTTCGCAGACGTCGCGTTACGACCAGTACTACCGCAACATGCAGGACGGCCAGGCGTGGCTTTCCACCGCCGACACCGCCTTGAAAAACGGCAACGACTCCATGCAGCGCGCCAACGAGCTGGCCATCCAGGGTGCCAACGGAACGTACACCGACATCCAACGCGAATACCTGCGAAACGAAGTGCGGGTGCTGGCCGACCAGATGTTGTCCATCGCTTCCACCATGCTCAAGGGCGAATACATCTTCAGCGGCACGCAGACGGACATGCCTCCGTTCAGCCTCGAGCACGGCACCGACACCCTGACCAACGTCGCCAACGCCAACGGCACCTCGCTGGCGGCGGTTCCCGCCACCGTCCGGTTGCGCGACACCACCAAGATGGATTCCAATACCGCCACGGGAAACCCCGCCGCCTACGACATCATGCCCGGCACGCTCTCGATTCCGGGGCTCACCGAAGGAACCGACTACACGGTGGATTACAGAAACGGCGAGGTCCGTTTTCTGACCGGCGCCGCAACCGCGCTGGCGGCGGGTGCCGGCATCCAGATGGAATTCGACTGGATCCGCCGCAGCGAAGAAGACATGTCCGGCCAGGTCCTGCGGGAAGTCCAACAGAACAACACCGTCCAGGTCAACGTGACCGCCTCCACGGCCTTCGGCGACTCGGCACGTGGCGGGTCCGTGTTCGACACCTTGATCGATGTGATGCAGGGGCTCCACACCAACGACCAGGCGAAGATCCGCAGCTCCATGGCCGGATTGCAGTCGTCGTTGGAACAACTGCTGAAGGCGCAGACCGTGGCGGGTTCGGTTTCCAATCGCCTGCAGAACACGCAAGACCAGAATCGGTCGGATGCGCTGGTGGTGGCCAAGCAGACCTCCGAAGTCGAGGAGATCGATTTCACGAAAGTGGTCAGCGACTACCAGAACCGCCAGACGGTGTTCGACGCGGCCCTGCGGGTGGGAGCCAAGGTGATCCAGAATTCCCTGGTGAACTACATCTAGACACCCTCGCGCACTTGCCGGATCCGCCGGAAATTGGCAAGTTCCCTTCCCATGAAGACCCTACCTGCGCGCATCGCGATCTCGCTTTCCCTTCTGGTCTCCCCCCTTTTGGCCAAGGAAGGGCATGAAGCCTATTCCAAGACGGTTTCCGTCAAACAGGCCTTGCGGACCTCCCGGACCTCCGCCGGCGGCAAGCTCGACTTCCCCCGCGATTCGGCCGAGGTGGTGGGTGTGGAAGTGACCATCCCCGCGGGGGCATCCACCGGCTGGCACCGGCACGCCCATTCGGGATTCGCCTACGTGCTCCAGGGCAAGCTGCAAGTGGTGCTGGCGGATTCCACCCGCAACGAATACACGAGCGGGCAGGCCTTCGCCGAAGTCGTCAACACGCTCCACAACGGGATCGCGGTGGGCAAGGAGGATGTCAAGCTCTTCGCCTTCTTCCTTGCGGATTCGGGCAAGGCGATCTCCACCAAGCCTTGACCGGTGCTCGATCCCTCTCAGGGAGACGGCTGAACGACCCACGCCTTCCATTTGGCCAAGGATCGCTCCAGATGGCGATCGTATTGCGGTGATTCCGGACTCTTCAGCCCATAGGTGTGCAATTCGATCGGACCCGAATAGCCCGCCTGGGAGAGGGCGCGAAGGAAGATCCTCGCATCGTAGGATCCTTCATCGAGAGGCTTGATCGCGGTGACCCATTCGGAGCCCCTGAGGTTGGTGAACTTGTCGGCTCCGCTCACGGAAGCCAAGGCGAGGAACGGAGCCACCTTCGCGACGATTTCCGGCAACCGGCTCCGGTTTCCCATCTTCAATTCGTGGCAGAGGTGGATGGAAGTCCGGACCTCGGGGTACCCCAGGCGACGAAGACTGTCGAGCATCCACAAACCCTCCTCGGCCGTCTCGATCAAGGTGCCCGCATGCGGATACACCACCAGCCGGGCGCCCTTGGCGCGGCAGCGCTCGGCCACCGCTGCGAACTGTTCGACCGCCCGGGAACGCACGGAACCGTCGCGACGCCCTTGGGCGGAAGCGACCATCCAGATGGCCATGTCCATCCGATGGGCATCCTCCAGGATGCTGTCCAGCCAGGGAACCCGGATGGTGTCCAGGACGGGGAAGTACCAGAGGACGCTCGGAATCCTGAATTCTCCCGATCGCACCTCCGGAAGCCGGGCAAATTCGGCGATCTTGGCCGCATCCATTCCCGCAAGCCCCAGACCATGGAACCCCATCCTCTTGACGGTCTCCACTTGTCGGTTGGCTGGCACATCCGCCATGCACATGGCGAAAGGAACAAAGCTTCCTTTCAGCGGAATCGGGAGAGAGTCGGCCTTCCCGCACCCGGCGACCGACAGAAGGACCAAACCGCACAAGATCGATTTCGATTTCAAATCGCAGGACATGGCCAAAAGGTAGGACGCTACAAGGCGGGCACCATCGCGGACACGATCCCGGCGGGGCCGTGGACCCGAAGAAGGCGATTACCGACCCCCCGAGCGGGGAAAACCCAAACTCCAGCGGATTCCTGGACACCGGGGATCTCCCGTCCATCGAGCGAGAACAGGCGAGTCGTGGAGCCTTCCGGAGCATGGACACGCACCCTGCCGAATTCCGTTTGCCAGTGGACGCGCGCAGCGGTCTTCCCATCCCGCATCGCGGAGGCCGATTCCTCCTTCAGCGCAGGAAGCGCATTCGAACCCACAGGCCGAACCCATTCCTGCCACTTGGCCAACGAACGCGCGAGGTGGTTGTCGTAGCTCGCCGAGAACGGACTGGAAAGACCGGAAGTATGGAGGAGAATCGGCCCTTTGTACCCGATTTTCACCAAGGCCTCCAGATAGCCGCCGACAGCCAGACTCCCCTCGTCCAGAGCCCGGATCTTTCCTCCCGCATCGACACCGCTTATCGTGGCGATGCCCAGGGACGGCCCCGCCTTCTCCACCATGGGAAGGATCCTGTCCATCCCACCGCGGGTCAATTCGTGCGAAAGATCGAGGGATATCCTGACCTCCGGATGCCCCAACCGACGCAAACTGTCCAGGACCTGCAACCCATCCTCCACGCCGTCGAACAGGGTTCCCAGATGCGGGTAGACGACAAGGTCGACCCCCGCGTTCCTGCAACGATCCGCGACCCTGTGGAGCTTCGCGATCGCCACCGACTTGGTCGCGTCGCTCTTGTCGCGATTCCCGCCGGACACCATCCAAATGGAGGTCCCCATCTTCTTCGCGGCGACCAGCACGCCATCCAACCACGCGGTGTCCAACGCATCCTGGATCGAGGTGTACCACATGGCGCTTCGCACACGGAACGCCCCGGAAGCCACCTGGGGAAGCACCGCGAGTTGATCCATCTGGTAGCGGATCAGTCCGGCCAATCCGATGCCGGAATAGCCCGCCTTGGAGGAAGCCTCGACCTGCGAAGCCACCGACTGGGTGGCCATGCATGTGGCAAACGGCACCAGGTCCCCCTCGATGGGCAGGCGATGGTCCACGACGGGCGCGACGATCCGGTTCCATCGGGTGAGCGATCGCTCCAGGTGTCCGTCGTAGTTGGCGTCTGCGGGGCTCGGAAGGCCCGCCGTCTGGAGCTGTACGGCGCCGCTGAATCCTGCGGTCGCCAGCGCATCGAGGTAGGGCGCGATCTCGAGCGTCCCCTGGTCGAGCGGCTTCACCACCCCGGCACCGTCGACATCGGCACCGCTCACCGTGGCGATGGCCAGATAGGGCGCGGCTTTCGCGACCAGGGCCGGAATCCTCAGCTGGTTGCCTCTGGCCAATTCGTGGGAGTAGTCCATGGAAATCCCCACCTCGGGGTGGCCCCATCGACGCAAACTGTCAAGAGCGGCGAGGCCTTCCTCCACGCCGTCGAACAACGTGCCCTGGTGCGGATAGACCACGAGCGGGACGCCAGCGACCTTGCAGCGGTCGGCGACGCGGCGGAGCTTGGAGATCGCGATCGATTTCGTCGCGTCGGACTTGTCCTTGTTTCCGCCGGAAACCATCCAGACGCTCGCGCCCAATTTCCTGGTGTCGGCCAGGACCGCGTCGAGCCAGACCGTGTCCAGCGTGTCCCGGATGGAGGAGTACCACCGCACGTTGCGGATCCGCACCTTCCCCGTGGCAATCTGCGGAAGAGATGCCGCCTGGGCGAGCTGATATTGGATCATGCCCGCCAACCCGATGCTGGTGTAGCCGGCCTTTTCCGCGAATCCCACCTGGTTGGCGATCGACTGGCCCGCCATGCAGATCGCGTACGCGACAAGATCCGTGCCCAACGGCGCAGGCGAGGCCGAGGCCTCGACAGGTGGGACATTGGTAACCCACTCGTTCCAGCGGGCCAGGGAACGCTCGAAATGGCCATCGTAGGCCGGGTCGACAGGACTCTTCAGACCGTAGGTGTGCAGCTCGATGGGTCCATCGAATTTCGCTTGAGAAAGCGCTTTGAGGAACACCTTCGGATCGTAGGTTCCCGCGTCCAGCGGCATGATCGCAGTGGCCCATCCGTCGTTGAGCCGGTAGGTGTTCGAATCCGCGCCATTGACGGTCGCCATGGCAAGATATGGGGCCACCTTGGACACGATGGACGCGATTCGGCCACCATTTCCCTTCTTGACCTCGTGGCAGAGGTGGATGGAAAGCTTGACCTCCGAGTATCCGTGCCGACGCAAGCTGTCCAGCGCTTCCATCCCGTCCTCGGCGGTTTCGAAAGCGGTTCCCAGATGCGGATACAGCACCATTCGCACGCCCTTCGCGCGACACCTTTCGGCGACGACCTTCAGTCTCGAGACAGCCAGCGACTTGGTGGAGTCCAACCGGTTCTTGTTCCCCCCCGAGACCATCCAGACGGCCATGTCGACCTTCTTCGCGTCGTCCAGGATGCTATCCAACCATGGAACGTTGATCGGCTCGTTGATGTTCGAATACCAAAGCACGCTCGGGATCTTGAATTTCCCCGAGACGACCTGCGGAAGGTTCACCGCTTGGTTGACCTGGTATTTCACCATCCCCGACAGGCCCATGCCGGTGAATCCGACTTTTTCCGCGAAGGAGACCTGGTTGGCAATGGACATGTTGGCCATGCACATCGCGAAGGGAGCGAAGGTCCCTCTGAGGTAGATCCTTGGTTCCGCCGCTGCGCAGGCGGTCTTTCCACCTACAAGAAATGTCAGCACGGAGCAGAGAGTCAGGAATGCTTTTGTCGGTTTCATGGGGTAATCCCCGCCTTTGAAAGGCAATCGGATGATCGGCAACTATTCACAGTAACGCATCCGGCACTCTTTTATCGGGCCGGATCGCGAAACATAAGTTGATCATATCATCATCCATTGCAACGGGCAACTCCTCGACCGTCGAACGAGCGCGCGACGAACCTGGAAACGCGCAGGAATGGACCGCGTCTCCATCCCCTGACAAATTACGTCAACGAATGCGACCGAGGAGCTTTCGCCAGGCAAAGGAAGATCGGGAATTCGACGACCTCACTTCCAACCGTGCGTCGCATGACGTGGACCGTCTCGAAATCGATCTCCTCGAATCCCGCCCGCGCCAGTCTGCCTCCCAGATCCTCCCGGTCGAAGCCGTGGTGCACACCGGTCACCTCCGGAGGGTGGAACGACCCGTCTTCCGTATCGAGATCGGCGATCGCGAAATCCCCGCCGGGAGCGATCATCGAGAACGCCCGACGGATGAAGGCATCGATGTCGCCGATGTGGTGGAGCGCCATCTGCGACATGACCAGATCGAACGGACCCGCCACACCTTCCAGGGAATCGTCGGCGCGCAAGGCCTGGATGTTCTCGATCCCGCTCGTCTCGATCTTGCCCTTCAGGACTCCCACCATGCCTTCCGAAGGATCCGTCGCCAAGATCTGTCCAAGATTCGCCGCCAGGGCGAACGACAGCAAACCCGTCCCCGCACCGACCTCCAGGGCGGTCCGGCCGGACATGGCCAACTTGTGTCTCATGAGATCGGCCACGTCGCGGGTGCGGTCCAAGTGAATGGGCGCCACGTCCCACTCCTTGGCCAATCGATCGAATCGACCCGCATCGGTGGATTCGCCTGCCTGTATGATTTCCATCACGCCCCCATCTTCTCCCAATAGGCTTCCCATTTCGGCTCGTGTCCAGGAGTGTGCGCCAACGAGGCTCTCGCCTCCTGTGGATCCTCTCCCAACTCCTTGACGCGCCAGATGTGCGCCATCCCGGAACTCTTGACGTTCATCGCGCAATGGAGGAACACCTTCCCCTGGCGATGCGACGCGAGCACTCCGCGCAGCAACTCGTATTTCTCTGGAGTCAGCTCCGAGCAGTCCAAAGGATAGTGCACGTAGTGCATCTTCGTTTGCTGCACGTGCGCGGCCTCGCCTGGCCAGAAGTTCCTGGCCGTGGGCGTGTTGAGGTTCATCACCAGGGTGTACCCCTGCGAGGCGAGCCAATCGATGCCCGCTTGGTCGGGCTGGGCGCCCAAGGCCAGGTGTTCGTCGACGGGCAACCAGTAGGAAATGGGAGAGTCTGTTTGCATGGATGTGGAGACGCCCAAGCAGGCTCCGTGGTTACAGAGAACTTGGTGGCGGCGTCTTAGGGGATTTTCAGATCCATCTTGCGATCTCTGCGTTCGCCCACCCAGCCCCGGAATGTCCTCCTGGCGATGGAGCGTTCCGAATCGGAAAGGACCCAGGTCAGGGAAAGCCTACCACGCTCGCCGACCAAGCAGGGAAACCTTGCGGTTCCACACGGATGCGCAGGGTCTTGCCCGCCGCCACGACCTTGGACAGGCTTGCGCGACCGGATTCGTCCGACACCACGGTCGCGCGGGAATGGATCCGTCCATCCGTACCGTACAAGCCCAACCGAACGCTTGCTCCGATCGGCAATCCCGACAATTCCAGTCGTCCGTTCCTCCAGACCGCCGCCCCCGTCAATCGCGGTGCGCGAGCTGCTCCGGTTCCGATTCCCACCCCCACCTCCGAGAGGGAGAAACGATCGCGGATCGCGAAAAAGCCCGGACCCGCCATCGCAACCCGGCCGTCGTCGAGGGCTCCGATGGCCCGCACGTCGGGAGGAATCGAAGACGCCAAGATCGGAAAGTCAACCGTCCGCCCCTTCACCCAGACCTTCAGCCCGTTGCGATGGAACCACACGGTGGAATCGCCAGCGGCGGTGAACATGCCCGCCGGTATCGCTCCTTTCGCGGTGTCCACCACCTTCCACGTCCGGCCATCCCCGATGGCCCATTGATCGTCGCACAGCCGGAACAACGCCCCGTTGGGGTCCACTTCCACGCGTCGACATTTTTTGGCATCCCTCTGCGCCTCCCACGTCCCCGACTTCCTGGAGACGATCCCGGAATCGGTGGCGAAGTACAGGTCGCCGACAGGCCCCTTCACCGCGTCGTACACGCCCGATCGGAAGCTGTTCGATGTTTCCTTGGGATCCACCTTCACCCAGGCGCCACCCACGCCCTTCCACAGAAAGCCATCCCACGTGCCCATCCACGAATCTCCGGCATCGTCCACCACCCCCGAACCGAGGAAGGTGGAAGCGGGCGTTTCCAACTTCCAGCCCGTTCCGTTCCACCGCCACTGCATGAGGTCGTCCGTTTGGACCGTGATGTCGGTTTCTGACAGGGCCATCACGCCAACGGCCTGATTGCCGGTCGTGTCCCCTCCGAATGGCGTGTCCAGGACCTTCAGGGAATCCGCCTCCCACTGCAGGATCCGGTCCCCGTAGACCGCCCACAACCTCTTGTGCGGCCCGGGGATGCGCACCAGGACCGATCCCAAAAATTCGGGAATCCAGGCATTCGTCCAGAGCTTGACCTTCGTGTCGGTGGGCTTGCGGAAGTTCACCCGCCGACCTTCCAACCCATCCCCCACGTGATGGAGGAGGTCGCCCGCCAGGGTCGCCACCCACGGAACGCCCGCGCCGTCGATGGCAAACGACTGGAAGCGGTCCTTGTGTCTCCTCGGCAAGTCGACCAACACCAGCGACGAGTCCTGAAACCGGAACAGAGCCGTTCCCGCAAGGACCCAGGCATGCCCGGCAGAATCCGTCAACAATTTCCGCAGAGTGGGATCCTGGACTCCGGGAAGGGGGATCCGGACGCATTCCCCCTTGCGGATCCTGTAGAGATCGATCCAGTCCGTGGCGAGGATCCATCCGCTGGCATCCGTCGCCAATCCGAACACGTCGAAGGTCGGCGAGGGAAGCGGGAAACTGTCCAGCCGCCCTGGGCCCTTCTGGTGCAAGAGGAATCCTCCCGAAGTCCTCCAGAGGGAGCCATCCAGCATCGTCTGCACGGCCCCCTCCCGAACAAAGGTATCCGGAGGGCCCGCCTGGAAATTTCCTTCGTCGTCCTGAGCGGTCAACCAATCGCCGGAAAAGAACTGCACCGCGATCCTTCCCTTGGGATCGATCGCGAATCGTTTCGGAGTCTTCGTGGCGCCGCTGGCGAAGGTCAGGATCTTCCGCGTTCCTTGAGGTCCCACCAGACAGATTCCGGCGTCCCCCCAGGCGTACAGCCGTCCCCCTGGGGCATCGGCCCAATGGAGAGATCCGCAGAGCCCCGTCACCGCATCCGAGCCTTTCCAGGGAGTGTACACGGAATCCTGTTTGGCGGATTGATAAACCCCATCGTTGTTGGCGAACACCACGGAATCGCCACGCAGGAACACGGCCGGTTGGGCATGGAGAAGTCCGCTCGTGGCGGCGGCGAGAACGACCAGGAATTTGAACGAGGAGTGCATTCGGGCTCCCTGGGAGGAAGGAATTGA
Source organism: Fibrobacterota bacterium (assembly GCA_016699655.1). Lineage (GTDB taxonomy): Bacteria > Fibrobacterota > Fibrobacteria > UBA5070 > UBA5070 > UBA5070. Next base: position 3,202,250 of record CP064986.1, on the reverse strand, counting down.
ATCGGTTGCGGAAAATCTAGCGATTCGATCCGGATCGGGAATGGAGGAACCGCGCCTCAGACCTCCTTGATCAACAACTCCCGGTACCGCTTGGCGGGCAAGATACGCGACTCCATCGCATCATCCGAAGTCGAGTGCAGGGAATGCTCGGGGTGGGCGGACGCGGGATCCATCCAACGGCGGAGGTCGTCGCCGCGCAAAATGGCAGGCATCCGGTGGTGGGGCAGGCTTTCCAAACCGGAATTGGGGGAAGTGGTTACGACAGAAACCGTCATACATTGCCGATCTCCGATCCGCACCGGCGAGAAGATCCCCGCGAAGGCCATCGGGTCGCCGCTGGCCAAGGAAAACCGACCCACCTGCTTGGTACGCCCAACCAGAAGTTCCGTGTCGGACCATTCGAAGAAGGCGTCCGCGAACAGGACGCAGCGATTGCCTTGCAGGAGACGCCTCCACCCCACAGAGCCCGTCAGGGTGTCTTGGCGCGAATTGAAGTGGGTCCGCGCCGGCGGAACCAATCGATCCCTGCCGGCAAGGGTGGTCGCCAAGGCGCAGCGAGATTCGATCCACGGGGGAACCAACGTCCAGAATCCCCAGTCGGGCACGATCCGGCCGCCCACGACCCGATGGATCAAAACGCGATCGGTGGGAGCCACCTCGCGAGGCTCGTCTTCTTCGGGAAGGCTTTGGTATTGGTCGGGCGCCACCACGTATTCCCAGCCGTCCTCCTGGCTGGAGAACTGGTGGAAGTAGACCTTCCCGCTGACCCTGACCAACATCCGCCCGCACATGCGTTGAACAATGGCTTTTGGGGGCCGGTTTGGTCAAGGTGGGCCAAGCTGTCCGGTCCGGCAACCGCACCGAATCCCATCAACGGATCGTGGACGATTCCCTTTTCGCGAGGGAGATGCATCGAACAACAATCCTGGCACCGACCGAGACCAGCCAGACAGTCCAAGTGAGAACACCCGCCTTCCAAGCCCACCCGGGAAGGACGATCAGCCAAGGTCTCATGAATTCCGGACCTGCCGTGTCGTTATACCAACCAAGCGCCACCGGGACGGGAGGAGTCCCAAGAAGAGACAACAACCAACCAGCCGAACCCAGCACGGACACCAGCAAGGCGATGGCCAGTCGCCCTGCGGTGATTCTTCCGAGCCCGAAGGGAAGGGTCGCTCGTTGAGCATCCTGGCGAACATGCAGGCACAGCACCGCCCCGCCGACCACGAAAAACGAGGGACCGAAGATGGTCGCGCCCAACCAAACAAACAGCAAATCCACCGATGCCCGGTAGATCCTGAACCATAGGACCACAAACAGGTTGAGCAACCCGAAGGCAAGGAACCCCATCCACCCGGATTCCGAGGGTCCCACTCCCGGTCCATGCAAGGCGGGGATCCATGCCCCCGCTTCGATGGGCATCCTCAGGTTCGCATTCACTCCGTCGACAGATATCGTCAATTTTGGAGAGCGGCGCAACACCCCGCGCTGCGAGGGCATCACCCATCGGAGGTCCACTTGGCTCGCGCCCCGGGGGATCGGAAAAGACAGGAGGCCATCCTGCTCCCGAAAACGCCCCTCCATCCGGCAGGAAACATTGGAACTCCCGGACGGCAGCCAGATGCGCACGGTATCCGGGGCTGCGGCGTGCAACCGCAGATGGAGCACGGCCTCCGACAGGAAAGGATCCCGAAACTCCATCCGAGCCTCGTTGAGCCGAGTGGTTTCGAATGGCACCACTCGGGTCTTCCGGAAGTCTATCCGGACCGAATCCCCGAATCCGGGCTCGATGACCATCGACCTGCCCCCTGCCGAGCTCCATGGTCCGGCCAGCCGCTTGCCCTGAAATTCCAGGTGCCAACGGTTCGAGCTGAAGAATCTCCATTGTTCCCTCCAGCCTGCTTGGCCAGCCGCATGGAGCGACAGGACGGTGTCCACCTCCAGGCGCGACGACCAACTTGCCGGGTCCCGGCCGCAGTGGTGCCAGAATCTGCCCGACACTCCCGACCAACTCCCCGACCGGAGCGAATCGCACCGGACCCGTTGCGGATTCGCTCCCGAAGTTTCCGCAAGGATCGTGAATGGCTTTCTGGAAACCACCACCGCTCCATCCCGAACCTCCACCCCTTCGAGGAGGACCTCGCCGGGAAGCAGCGGGATCCGCAAGACGGCATCCTCCGTTTGGAGATCTCTCAGGATGGTGCGGACACTCCAATCCCGGGTAAATCGGAATTCCCGTTCGACGAGTCCCTTTCCCTCGATCCCCTCCGCCTGGACACGACCCGCCATCGCCATCAGGAAAACCACCAGGACAGATCCTGGCATGATGGCGGACCCCGGTGCAGGTGGGCGAATCCGGACCCCGCGAAAGCCGCGTTGGCAGATTCCGAAGGCCCCACCCAGGAGCAGCACAGGAAGAAGTCGCCAGAATGCGGCCAGGGTGGGCGGCAGCACCAGCATCCCCATCCGCTGTTTGGCCGCCACGCCAGGAGTGTCCGCCATCAAGGCCTCCGACGAATCATCATCGTCACGAACGACCCTGTTCATGGGGCTTCCTGTCGAGTCGAGGGGAGGAACCCAACCTCTTCCACTCCAATACCGGCAGGCCATCGTCGGATACCAGATCGGATCCCCTGCCGAGGGCGATGCCCCCCGGTAGAAGCTGGAATCCTCATCAGGAACCCAGGCCTCCCGATCCTTGTCCCCCTCCGGGAAAGCATGCCCGACAAACGGCAAGCCTCCGATGATCCCGCCAGTGGGAACATAGCTGCCATACCAGTTCCCTTGATTGGACCAATCGAGAGTCTGCTCGGTGTACTCCGCATCCAAATCGTCCCAACAGATGGAGGAAACCCCCAATCCCCTTGTCCGATCCATGTGGCCAACCGGATCGGCAATCGCCAGTGTCTGCTGGGCCGCGTAGAACGCCAACCAACCCGCGATCGCGATGCCCGCGAGCAAAAGCATGCGTCCGAGAACAACGCCCCAAGATGGCCGCAACCAACGCCGGAGTCCCCACAGACAAAACAGCAACGTGGCACAGTTGAGCCAACCGAGACCGATCGACGAGGTTCCCACCATCGCCAAGCCAGCCCCAACGAGAAGCCCCGCGCGCCAACCGAAGACCAGCCCCACCACGGCGGCGAACACCAAAAACCAGAGGATTTCCTTCCACTCCCAGGCATCCAGCCAGGCTCCATGTCCGGTTCCTCCCCCGGTGGTGGCGATCACCTTCCAGCCAGGGCCCGTGTGGACCAATACGGATGCATCCGACAATTCGCCCTCCGTAGGCGAAACCGGAATCGAGTACCACAAGACTCCCGCAACCCGCGATTCCAGGAAAAGAGTCGGCGTTCCACCCACCGGAAATCCCCTCTCACCCGGCTCGATGCTGGTCAGAACCGCCTGCTGGCGAAAGTCCGAGGCACTTTGCAGCTCCAGTGGTTCACGAACCGAAAGCCGCTGCGGATGACGGATGCCTGGGCTGAACTTGTCGTGGACCAACAACCCTTGCCCGTCGAACCGAACCCAGACATGGCGGTCCAGATGGGCACCGGTACACCAGCCGAGCGAAGAAAGGAGCAAGACAAAAAGCGTCACATAGATTGCCTTGGCTCCGCGCAGGGATGAATCAGGCATCGGAAGGAACCGCATTCCTTCGAACCAGACGAACACCCAGCGAGACCAACCAAGCCATGGATCCGATCACCGCCACATTCCATGCCCACTCAGGCAAGACGACCATCCACGGCCGCATGAGATCCGGCCCGGCGAAGTCCGTATACCACAGCAGCGTTCCATCCATCGACACGACGGGCGGATCGGAATGCAGCAGAAAGGCCATTCGCAGGCACAAACCGACCAGAACAGCAGCGCCGCACACCATCCACTTCCTTCCCTGGAACATCACCCATCGACTTCCGTTGTTGTCGTTTTCCGTCAGATCGTGTGGACGATGGAGAAACACCAACACAGGAAAGGCCGCCACCAACAAAGGGGAAACGAAGCACGCTCCCAGCCAAGCCGCCGCGAGGTCGGCCCAGGCATTTTGGAGCCTGAATCGCAAGAGCAAGCCGACCGCCGCCAGAGCGAACACGATCACCCACACCAGCCAATCTTCCGCAGGACCGAAGCCGAGTCCGTGAAGAACCGGGATCCACTTCCTTGTTGGAGCTGGAAGACGGACGCTGGCATTGATCCCCTGTGCCGACAACGAAACCGGGGGAACCCTTCGAAACAATCCTTCTTGCCGGGGTGAGCGCCACTGAAGCCTGACAGCATTCTTCCCAGGGAGAACGTCGATGGCCACTCCTCGCCCATTCACCGGCCCGAGAACGACTTGTCTCCGATTGCGCCAACACTCCACTTCCTGGGCATCGGGAGGGAGAACCACCCGAAGGGTATCGTGCCGTGGGGCCATGATCCGCACATCCAACCTTGCCTTGGATAGTTCGGGATCGGCGAACTCGAGTCTGGCTTGGTTGATCCGCAACGGAAGGTCCGCGACGGTCCGAGTGGCCTTGAGCCGGATCCGCAAGGTATCCGAGGGGCCGGGCAGGAACAGAAGCGACCTCTCGTAGGCATTGTGTCCGCTCCAATTCGCCTTCAGGCCTTCGAACCGCGGATCCCAACGTTCGGAATGGAAAATCCACCACGCCTCGCTCCACGAACCCGTCGGGTCCGCACGCAGCAACATCGATGTATCCGTTCGGATACTCGAAGTCCAAGTCGCCTTTTTATGACAATAAGACTTGGGTGGGTGGCTGACCACACCGCTCCATCCACCTGATTTGACGGAATCCACCGACTCCCAACATTCGCGAGCATCGGGACTCGGCCGGACTCGATGGACCACGACATATCCGTCGCGGATTTCCAAAGGATCGACGGGATGCTCGCCAGGCAGCAAGGGCACGCGAAGCAGGGTGTCGTCTCCCTCGATGCGTTCGATGCTGGTGGTGATCCTGGTCTCGCGGGAAAATTGGAATCGGCGTTCGATCGTACCGTTTCCTTTCGGGGAGGAGCAAATCGCCTGCCCCGCCAAGACCAAGATGGCCAGAATGCAGACATGCCCCGTCGATCCGATGGGAGAGTGCGGGGAGAAACGATTGCCTCTTGCCAATTTCCGACTTGCCAGGAACCAACCCGTGGACAGAAGAATGACAGACAGGATTTGCCATGCTCCCGCCAGGATCGGCGGCAGCACCACAAGGCGCATGGACCTTCCCGCCTCCACCGCTGCCGGGAAATCTTCGCCGGTATCCACCGGGAATCCGTAGGCATCGAGGGTGTCTTCGCTCAAAGGACTCCGCTGGGACTTCTCCGAATTTTCCGGAAGTTCCCAACTGCGGGTTCCGGTCCTTGGCCCCCACTCGGAAATTCCGGGAGGAACCGGGGCAGAACGGGGGCGCATGGAATCTTCGTCGGGGATCCATGCGCAGCTACTCGAGAGATCGTCATCAGGAGATGCGCAATCCGGGAACATCCCACCATTGACGCTGCCTATGGAGCCAGGAAGATCCAAGTCCCCCCTTCCCCAGTCGCTCAACCTTCCATAGTCCTGATCCACGATGGTATCGATCGAATCCATCTCAGCACCCTGAGCGGACAATCGATCCTCCAAGGTCAATCCTGGATTCGCCTTGGGGATCCGGATCGTCCGGAAGCTTTTTGGCTCGACAAATTGATCCTCGCGCCGATCAACGAGTGCCGATTCCTGAATCTGGAACCTTCTCAAAGGATTCACCGCATGCCCATACCAGGTCTCGGATCTTCCGCTTGTTATGCCGCTAGGATTGGCGACCACATCCAAGACGTTCCCTGCGTAATCCAGGATCCAGGCCCCGCAACCCATCCAAAACAAGCCCCCCAGGATGATCCCCCAAAAGTTCCACGCAGGGATCCAGCGCCGCCAAATCACCCCCGCTCCCATTCCGAACGCCAACAGCAAAAGCAGCGTAGGAGGGAAAGATTTCGCTCCGGCAAGGACCACTCCTGCCAGAAACAGGAGTGCGACTTTCCTGGAGAAGGCAAGTGCGGCTACCAATGCGAACAGAAGAACCGCAACCACCGCAAAAACCGTCCATTCATCCGCCCAAGCACCACTCCCCTCGCCCCCACCCAGAATGGCGATCAGCTTCCAACCTGGACCCAGATGGACATCCACCTTCGCACTGGACAATCTCCAGCCATTCGGGGAGAGAGGAATCGACTGCATCGGACTTCCATCCACGATGGACTCCACATACATATTGGGCACCCCACCGATGGGAAAGCCACGCTCCCCGGAATCCACCGAGGTGATGGACACCAAATTTGTGATGCGGTCGATGCTTTCCAGATGCAGGGGCTCTCGGACGGAAAATCGTTGGTAGATCCGAGGTATGCACCTTATGTCGTCTTCGATGCGGAGCCCTTTGCCATCGAACCGGACCCAGATGGTGCGGTCCAATTCCAAGCTGGGACTCCAGGCGAAGGAAAGGGGCGCCAAGACCAGGCCCACCATCCAGATCATTCGCACCAAGCGGGATCGCAGCAACGCGAGGCGGTGATCCAGTTCACGCGGGGATTTCATCTCTGCCTCCATCAGCGCCAGCGGTCGGTGTCAGGGATCCCAAGCTTAGGAAAACCAGGGCGCGGAGGACAACGCCCTGGCCAACCTTTTCAACGGGCTTACATTGGATTGATGCTCGCGATTCTTCCTGCCCTTGGCCTTGCCTTGTCCACTGCCGCCTCCGCACCCAAAGTGGTCGGGTATTTCCCCGATTGGGCGGCCAGCACGTATTCCACCGCCAAGTTGGATTTCGGCAAGATCACCCACGTGGCTTGGTCGTTTGCCATCCCCGACAGCCAAGGCAACCTGGGAGCCCTCACCGGCACCAAGGCCAAGCGCCTGGACACCTTGGTGCAAAGCGCCCACGCCCAGGGGGTGAAGGTGGTGGTCTCGTTGGGAGGGGGCGGATCCAGCGAAGGCTTCGCGTACTTTTCCGCCGACAACGCGCTGCGCGCGCATTTCTGCTCGCAGGTGATGCGTTGGATCCGCGATTACAAGCTCGACGGCGCCGACCTCGACTGGGAGCCTCCCACCAAGGCGGACACCGCCTCGTTGCGCAAGCTGGTGGTGCAACTGCGCGACAGCTTGGGGCCGGACAAATCCCTTTCCATGGCCGTGCCGTGCAGCAATTGGTCGGGGCGATGGGTCCCTGTGGAAGCCTTCCAGGACAAGATCGACTGGATGGGCATCATGACCTACGACATCACCGGTGCCTGGGACGACTACGCCCGCTACAACTCGCCTCTGTACAAGCACCTCGACTGGTCGATCGACTGGTCATTTTCTGACGGAATGAACTATTGGGCCGGACGAGGCGTCCCCAGGGAAAAACTCCTCGGCGGGATTCCCTTCTTCGGATTCCTGTTTTCCGAGGCCCGCAAGCCGGGAGACGCCATCACCACGGCCACATCCAAGACCTACAAGGCGGTCACCGCCTTGCTTTCCCAAGCCGGATGGACCACCCATTGGGATTCACTGGCCAAGGTGCCCTGGGCTACCCATGCCACCCAAGGTTACCTGACTTGGGACGATCCTCGATCGGTGGCGGAGAAAGGCCGATGGCTTGCTGCCAACCAGTACGGTGGAGCGATCATCTGGGAACTGACGCAGGACTGGACCCTTCCGGAGTCGCGCCCCCTGTTGGACAGTTTGTGGTATTCGCTGCGATCCTCCGTATCGATTCAGAACCGATCCCGCTCTGCATGGGCTCCGATGCGTTCCGGCGACCGGATCCGCGCCTCCGAACCTTTCGATCTGCTGGATCCACAAGGACGGATTTTGACACGATCCATCCTGGACGGCAAGGAACAAATCGCACGGATCGGGCAGCTGCCACACGGCGTGCTGCTGTTGCGCCGATCGAGCGATGGCGAGGTCGTGCGCTGGATGAACCAGTGAGCAGGACCCGGGAGGCTTTTCCTCTCAGGTCCACCGCCACGGATTTTCCCAGATATAGCCGCAGATCCGGTCAAATTCAGCCTCATCCCGGATGATGCGATCATGGTATCGGGCCTGCCATGCGAACTGTGGATCCAGCAAGGCCCGGATCCGCTTGGTGGCGTTCGATTTGACCTGATTGACGATCACCCCCAGATTCGCGGATCCATCCATCAGATGGATCAATCCGTGGAGGTGGTCGGGCATCACCACGTATGGTCCCAGCTCCACGCAGGCGCGCACATGAGGGGTCTTCAACCACTCGTCCTCGACCACACAGCCGATTTCCGTCAGGGAAACGGAACCGCCATCGATGCGAGACAGATTCCGGATTCGATTCCTGGTGCAGATCGTGACGAAATACCATCCCGCGCTGCGATAATTCCATCCTGCACACCTTGCGGACGCGATACGGTATTTTCGTTGGTATCTGGGTTCTGGATCGGGATCAGCGCCGATCGGGGTGGGATTGGGTGTCATTGTCGGGTCCAGGGGAATGGTGCAACGGGGATTACGTACGTCAATTTACCAACAACCAAAACGATTGAAACCGATCGGGGGGATGGCGTGGCGGGACAAAACCGACGCGGATCGGGGATGGCGGGGATGGCGTTATTGTAGAGACGCCCCGGCGGGGCGTCTCTACGATCGCAACGCCATCGCAATCGGCAACGTCGCCACGATCGCAACGCCATCGCAATCGGCAACGTCACCACGATCGCAACGCCATCGCAATCGGCAACGTCGCCACGATCGCAACGCCATCGCAATCGGCAACGTCACCACGATCGCAACGCCATCGCAATCGGTAACGTCACCACGATCGCAACGCCATCGCAATCGGCAACGTCGCCACGATCGCAACGCCTGGTCATCGGGAATACCACGCGAATTGTAGGGGCAGGGAATTGTTGGGAACGACAATTCAATCTACGTACAACCCGGGCAATCCAACGCGGTACGGTTGCGCGGCAATCGTATCGTACCACGGCGGACGTACCGGATCGAATGATCGATGCGGTATGATCTGCCCCCATTGCCGTCGCCTGAACCGTTTCATATCTTGGGTTGATGCAATACAGAAAATTGGGCGCCACCGGCCTCAAGGTCAGCGAAATCACCTATGGATCCTGGCTCACCTTCGGAACCCAGGTGGAACTGGATGCCGCCAAGGAATTGATCGAACGCGCCTTCGCGCTGGGCATCAATTCGTTCGACACCGCCGACGTCTACAAGGCCGGCGAGGCGGAGCGCCTGCTGGGACAGATTCTGCCCAAGCGTCGCCGCAGCGAATACATCCTGGCCACCAAGGCCTTCTGGCCCATGTCCGACCACCCCACCGACCGCGGCTTGTCGCGCAAACACCTGTTCGACTCGATCGACGCCAGCCTCGAACGGCTCCACCTCAAATACGTGGACCTCTTCTACGCCCACCGCTTCGATCCGGAAACCCCCATCGCGGAAACCTGCGAGGCCTTCGACGACCTGATCCGCCTGGGCAAGATCCTCTACTGGGGCACCAGCGAATGGTCCGCCGCCCAGATCCGCGAAGCCCAGACGCTGTGCCGCGCCAAGGGTTGGCACGCCCCCGTGGTCAACCAGCCCTACTACAACCTGCTGGGACGTGGCATCGAGGCGGAAATCCTGCCCACCTGCCTGGAATTCGGCATGGGCACCGCCAATTTCTCGCCCCTGGCGCAAGGGGTGTTGAGCGGCAAATACTCGAAGGGCGCCATTCCCACCGGGGCTCGCGGTGGCGACCCCACCATGAACATGTGGATGAAGGACCACCTGTCCAACGCGGACATCCTGGACCGTGTCGACCGCATCGCGACGATCGCGGCCAAATACCGTCGCTCCATCTCGCAGGTCGCACTGGCCTGGGTGCTCAACAATCCGGGGATCTCCTCGGTGATCGTGGGAGCCTCCACCGTGGCCCAGTTGGAACAGAACGCCAGCGCCTCAGGCCTGAAGCTGGAACCCGCCGACATCGCCCAACTGGACATGTGGTTCCCGAGGGGGTAAGCCCGCAGGAGCCCTACTCGGGATCTTCTTCGATGAGGATGTCGCCATCGACCAGGTGGCTGCATCCTTTGAAATACTTCTCCAAGTCTTCGAGAATGGACTCTTCCGTGTGGTCTTCCCCCACCACCGACAGCTCGGGATCGTCAGACAGATCCTGACCGTCCTTGAGAAGATTCCAGCACAACGCCTTCATGTAGGACACCGTACCGTCGGGATTGTCCATCTCGCGGGCGTGCGGTTCAATGCTGATGTGCACCCCATCCGCATCCGGGTTGTCAAGCAAAGCCTGGTGGATGGTGCAAAGCAGGCTCATCGATTCGGGCGGCTGGGTCAGGTTCTTCATGGTGGGCTCAAAAATACGACGACAACGTGGATTCGTAGACCTCGCGTTGGAACCACAGATCCCGGATCGGGTCTTCCATGAGCGAAAGTTCCGAGCCGAGCGCCTGCCTACCGAATTCGGACCAGACCACGCAGCCATCCTGAAAGGACACCTTCACCGAGATGGCGCCACACCCCAGATCACCGCATAACGGGCAGACATAGAGGGGAACTCGGCCATCGGGAAAGTCGGATGGCTCACGGCCCAACAGTTGCCGCGCCGAACGCTTGTCCTCCTTGGCGCCCCGCCAACCGAGGATTCCCATCAGGTCACCCACCGGCAGGAACAAGGAGAGAGACTGGCGATTGACATGGTAGCCGTCGTACGAAGCGACCGGAGATCCAGAAACAGCCTTTCGTTCCTCGGGCAAAAACGAGAGGAGATCGAATCCAGCGGAATCGGGTCTAGGGCCGCGCATGAAGCCACCTGGACATCTCGGATTTGAATCGATGGGAAACGGCCACCTCGTTGCTCTTCATTCCTGGCAATCCACGTTGCGGATCACGGTCCAGCCACCGTCCAGTTCGATCTCGTGGTGGAAAATCGACTCACCGCATGGATCGAGAAACCCATTTCGTTCTCCCAGTCCCGCCGCACCCTCGATCAGCAGATCGCTTCGCAATCGCAGGACCAGTCTCGAGCTCCCGGAAAGCCGATGCAACTCCCGCACACCAAAGGAATCCACCAGGATGCGGGTCCGCTCGCGCCACAGGGTTAGCTTCGCGGCATCCAGCAACCATGCGGAATCCTGCGCTGTCGGGAGCCAATAGGCTCCGATCTGCGGCCGGAAGCTGGAGGCATCGAGCCGCAAGGTGTCACGCAACCGAAACCAGTAACCGGTTTTGATCTGTCCGCTGAAGGTATCCACATGGCCATCCCGCTCGTGGACTCCTCTCGCCGGCCTGCCGGTTTCCGCCAAGCCGATTCCTCCGGCGTGCGAACGGGGGGAGGTCCGGTAGCCGTCGATCGAATCCACCCAGGCGCGGTTGGCCACCAGGAAGGCGCGACACTCCTTGACGTTTTTTGGCACAGAGAACTGCTCCATGAACGGGATCGCGAAGAGGACCGCACCGAACACGAGAGGCGGCCCCGATAGGATCAGCGCCCATCTGGCGAAAAACCACTTCACAGCAGATGCACCCCGAAGCGCGCCACGATCTTGGCCAGCAGGAAGAAGGAAACCAGCGTGACCACCGCCGACACCCCCAACGAGCCCCAGAATCCGATCCGCGCGTTCATGTAGGGGAACAGCACGAACATCGGCAACGACGGCAGCACGTACCAGAACGTGTACCAGGCGTGGTTGGAGATCTTTTCCGCGGGCTGCTTTTCCAGATACAGCCAGGTGAGGGTCAGTACGGTCATGATGGGCAAGGCACCGATGAACCCGCCCAAGCGGTCGTTTCGCTTGGCCGCTTCCGAGACCACCACCACGACTCCCGCCGTGAGCAGGTATTTCACGAACACGTTCATGATCTTTCCCCTATTGGTCAGATTTTGTTCACGCCTCGGAAAGCGCCGCCAGAAGTTTCTGCAGGGCGTTTCCGCGATGGCTCAGGCCGTGCTTGGCCTCCGACGGCATCTGCGCGAAGGTCGCCTCGGCGATGGATCCATCGGGCAGCCGGGGATGGAAAAGGCTGTCGTAGCCGAATCCCCCTTCGCCCCGCTCCACCAGGCCCACCTGGCCCTGGCACTTTCCCTGGACAGTCAGAAATCGTCCGGAGGATGGCTCCAGGAAGGCGATCGCGCAGACGAAGGCCCCATCGAACCGATCGTTCGATCCCCCATTGCCGGACAGATTCCGGATCAATTCCGCGCGATTGGCCGCATCGCCCGATCCGGTACCGGCCAGTTCCGCATAGCGGGCGGAGACCACGCCCGGAGCGCCCCCCAAGGCGTCCACCGAAAGGCCGGAATCGTCGGCGGCCAGGGCATCGGGCAGATTCACGACTCCCGCCTCGCGCAACTTCGCCAGGGCGAACCTCGCCTTTAGAAGGGCGTTGCCGGAAAAGTCGGGCTCGGTCTCCTCCGGCTCGGGGATGGAGGGCAGCCAGACCTTGAGGCTTTTGACCTCCCACCCGGTGGGCGCGAGGATTTCGGAAAATTCCTGAAGCTTGTGGGCGTTTCCGGTGGCCAGGGCGAGAATTCGAGGCGATGTGGACATGGCGGAAAATCTAGCCGCCCAGGATCCGCTTGCCGATCTGGTAGGCTAGGAAGGCGAGAATCGCCAATCCGATGAGGGCCAAGCCCCACAGCATGGCTCGATCCTGGGTCTGCAAGTTCTCCAATGGAACCGGGCCTACGTGGGCTGGTGGCCTTGGTGGGATCACTGGCTGCTGCTCCTTGGGACTCGAGGCGTTCAGCTTGGCCATTTCATCGAACTTGATCTCGATCCACCCTGGGTTGCTGCTGGAAAAATCCATCCGCACCTGCTGGCGCATCAATTCGCGACCAACCGGCTCGAAGGCCTGCCGCAATCGGGAGTCCGATTCGACCAATGCGAAGAAATCGTCCCACGGCTCGCACGGATTCCAACCCAACTCCTTCGCCAGCATCCGAAACCGCCGTGAAAGCGAATCCACCGCGGCGGCAAGTCGCCATGCATCCAGGGCGGAAGCGATCGAACACCCGACGATTTCTTCGGTTTCGGAGGATTCGCGGTCCCATCGCAGGACAACCGCCAAACGCCAAAGCAGAACCCGGGAGGCATCGTGCCATTTTTTGGTGGCGAAACACTCCTCGAAAAATCTGGCCAATCGTCGGCTGAACAAAACACGCAAGGTGCGATCCATCTCCAGCAGATCGATCAGGTCCTTCCATGCCTCGTGCTCGGGGTCGTCGCGTCGGGAGCTCCACAGCTCCCGGAACGCCAGCCAAAGGGGATTGACCTCCTGGTCGCCAGGAAATGTCACATCCTTCGCCGACCCCGGAGAAAACCATCGATTCGCAGGGGGAACAGGTGGCAGGGATCCGGGAGGACCACCCGATCCATCCGGCCGGCCAGTGAACGGGCGACGTCGATCGCCCCCCTCCGGCGGGGAGGTTGGATCCGCAAAGGGACGGTCGGTGAAATTCCTGCCGCCCGATCGATCCCGTCCCGGAATCGAGCCGTTCTCCCATGGTGGCAAACGGCTCCATGGTTTGCCCCGAGGCCCCGTACTTTCCGGTTCGGACACCGGGGAATCCTGGATGTTCCATTCCGGAGGGAGAGTGGAATCGTGCCGGAAATTGTCCCCCTCCGAAGAGGATTCGTCGTCTCCGTCCGCATCTTCCCCATCACGTGCTTCGAAGCGATCGTCGTAGGCGCCGGAGACCCTTTCGCTGCGATCGAATGCTTCTTGCAACCGCTCGTACGCCGCACGCAATCTCATGAATCCCACTGGATCCTTTTCCGGCGGGTGTTCGCGAAGCTTGCGATTGTAGGCCCGCTTGAGTTCCGTGCGGTCGGTGGTCGCCGCGATGCCCAGCAATTCCCAATCGTTCATCGCCCCGCTCCCTCAGCAGTCTTCCGTCGCCCAGGCATCGCTCAACGCTCCCATCTGCCCAACCCTTCGAGAAAGTCCTTGAACGCAACCCTCGCCTGATGGCATTCGACCGGATCTTGACGATCCAGTACGGCACGGAACGCGGCGATCCTTCGCTCCAACTGTTCACGTTCCGTTCCCAGCCGTTCTTCGAACAGGCGATCCGCCAATGCAAGAAGTGCCCTCACCTCCTGATCTTCGCGGGGGTGGAGCTTCAACGGCGCCAAGGCGGCGAGTCGATCTTCGATTTCCTTGGGCGTGAGCGTGCCGGGGTTCCGTTCCAAAACCAGTCTGGATTCCCGCTTGGTTCGGTCGTGGGTCACCAGCACCTCGAGGATCCCGTTGATGTCGTAGGTAAACCGGACGTCGAAACTGTTTTGGTCGGCAGGAAGAGAAGGCAGAGAGACAGTGAGTTCTCCCAAAAACACGTTGTTTTCCAGATTTCGGCTTTCCCCTTGATACACCTTGATCTTCACCTTGGTCTGGAAATCCTCCACCGGAGAATAGCTCTTGCTGCGACTGATGGGCACGGTGCTGTTGCGTTCGATGATGGGCGAGAACACCAGCTCGCCATCGGGGGTACCACTTCTCACATCGATCCCCAACGTCCATGGACACACATCCGTGAGCACCACATCGTGGAAGGCGCTCTCGGAGGTCTTGAGCATGGCTTGCACACCCGCTCCGATGGCCACCACCCGATCCGGATCCAGGTCCACGCGCGGTGCCCGCCCGAACAGGCGCGTGGCAAGCCGGCGCACCATGGGCATCCGGGTTGCGCCTCCCACCATCAGAATCTGGTCGATGCGTCCGAAATCCATCTTGGCATCGCGCATGGCCCTCTCCACCGGCAAACGCAAGCGTTCAACCAGATTGTCGCAGAGTTCCTCGTACTGGGTACGTGCGATCGGCCAGGCCACATCCCGGGTCCCGATCCGAAATTCCATCAAAGCCGCTTCCGTATCCGAGAGCTGGTTCTTGGCGGACTCGGCCGCATTCATCACCAGCGCCCGTTGCTGGTTGTCCAACGATTCCCACGCCAAGTCGTTTTCGCGCATGCAGGCTTCCGCCATCCGCCACCGGAAATCTTCCCCGCCCAAGCGAATATCGCCGGCGCTGGCATGCACCTCCAAGGTCCGTTCGAAGAGCTCCAAGATGGACACGTCGAAGGTTCCGCCCCCCAAATCCAAAACCAGGAAGGTGCCGTCGTGTTCGATCTGGCCTACACCGTAGGCCACAGCGGCCGCCGTGGGTTCGTTGATCAGGCGTTCCACGTGCAGTCCCGCGATTTGCGCGGCCGCCTTGGTGGCCTTGCGCTGCAGCTCATTGAAATAGGCCGGAACGCTCACCACGGCTTCCGTGACCTTTTCGCCCAGAAATGCCTCGGCATCGGCCTTCAGCGAGCGCAGCACCAAGGCGGAAAGATCTTCCGCACGGAACTTCTGGCGTCCCAGATGAAATTGCTGGGTGGTCCCCATCGCACGCTTGAAGGTGGCCACCGTTTCACGCGGATGCGTCACCAGCCGATCTCGCGCCGCACGCCCCACCAAAATGCTGCCATCGCGATCCAGGCTGACCACGGAGGGAGTGAGATGATCACCCAAGGCGTTGGGGATGGGCACCACTTTGCCATCGTGCCAAGCGGTGACCAGACTATTGGTGGTGCCAAGATCGATGCCGACGACGGCCATGGGGAAGGCTCCAGAGGGGGATTGGAGGTGGGTATGGTGAATGCACTCGAAAGATACGCTCACCGTTCGTATTGGCCCTACCGGAAAAACAGCATCGCCATCACGAAGGCTCCGGCGAAACCGCAGAGGTCGGCGATCAAGGCGCACGGCAGGACGTGGCGCGTGCGCTTGAGCCCGATGGCACCCGCGTACAAGGCGATCACATAGAGGGTGGTGTCGGTGCTGCCTTGCAGGAGGCACGACAATCTCCCCGTGAAGGAATCAGGGCCGTAGGTGGTCATGGCGTCCACGGTCATGGCGCGCGCGCCGCCGCCGGAAAGGGGTTTCATGAGCATCGTGGGGATCGCCCCGACAGTTTCCGACGGAAGGCCGGTCCAGCTGATGCAGCTCCAGATGGCCTGCACCAGGATGTCCATGCCGCCCGAAGCGCGGAAAACGCCCACGGCCACCAGGATGCCCACCATGAACGGCACCAGTTGGATGGCGGTTTTGAAGCCCTCCTTGGCCCCTTCGGCGAAGGCGTCCCAGGCGTTGACCTTGCGGATGGTGGCCAGGCCCAGGAAAAACAGGATGGCCCCCAGCATCAGTCCCGTCCCCAAGGCGGTGGAAATCGATTCCACTTGCGCGTGCGGTCGCGATTCCAACAGCGCCGAGCCACCGGAAGCGATCCAGTGCAGAAGATCCTCGGGGCGGAATCGGATGCAGGAAACGAGAGTGGCCAGCAATCCCGAAACACCCACGAGCCAGGCCAACAGGATCGGATCGCGCAGCTTGATCTTCTGGACGAAGGCGGCGCTCAGGAATCCGCCCAGCACGGAGCACGCGCTGGCCACCAGGATGGGAAGGAAAATGTCGGCGGGATTGGATGCCTTGTTGGTGGCACGAAGCGCCATGATGCTGACCGGAAACAACGTGAGGCTCGCCGCGTGGAGCACCATGAACATGGCCTGATGGTCGGTGGCCGTCCCGGGATTGGGATTGAGGGTCTCCAGCTCCTTCATGGCTTTCAGTCCCGCCGGGGTGGCGGCATTGTCCAGGCCCAGCATGTTGGCAGCAAAATTCAAGACCATGCTGCCTGAAGCGGGATGCTCGGTGGGAAGTCCCGGAAATACCCGGCGCATCAACGGGGCCAGGACCCTGGACAGAATGCGAATGGCCCCCGCGTCTTCGCCCACCTTCAAGATGCCCATCCACAACGTGAGGGCTCCGGTGAGCCCCAAAGCCAGCTCGAATCCGCCCTTGGCGCCATCGAAGGTGGCTTTGGCCATGGCCGGGAAGATCGTGGCGTCTCCGGTGTCATAGAACTTCCATAGACCTAAAAGTCCACCAACGAAAAACAGCAGGAGCCACACCACGTTCATGATCATTGGACGAATCTCCCGAAAACGATGAATTCCATAAACGATAGATTCCGTCAGGGAGCTTACTTTTCCCTCTCCCGGGGATTGTGTCCCCGAATCGGCCGAGACGCGTCGAACGCGCCAATCCAAGGAAGCCTCATGTACAGGGAAAGCATCAAGGTCCTCGACTGCACCATCCGCGATGGTGGCCTGGTCAACAAGCACCAGTTTTCGCACGAATTCGTCAAGCGTTCCTACGAGGGCGTCTCGAAGGCCGGCGTGGATTATTTCGAGATCGGCTATATCAACTCGCCGAACCTGTTTTCCACTTCCGAATACGGGCCTTGGAAGTTCTGCGCCCAGGCAGACATCCGCAAGGTGACCGACGGTGTGGAAAATGGTGCGAAAATTTCCGTCATGGCCGACGTGGGCCGCGTGGAAATGGACGCCTTGCTTCCCGCCGAGCAATCCGCCTACCACATGGTGCGCGTGGCCAGCTACATCAAGGGCGTGGACAAGGCCATCGCCCTGGCCAACCGCTTCCACGATCTGGGCTACGAGACGTGCATCAATCTGATGGCCCTCTCCCGCGACCAAGGTCCGGAAATGGACGAGGCCTTCGCGCAGGTGGAAAAGGAAAGCCACGCCAAGGCGATCTATCTGGTGGACAGCTTCGGATCCATGTACCAGGAAGACATCGAGAAGCTCGTGGCCCGCGCGCGCCAGCACATCAAGACCAAAGAACTCGGCTTCCATGGCCACAACAACCAGCAGTTGGCGTTCTCCAACACCATCGAGGCGATCATCCACGGCGTCAACTACCTGGATGCCACCATCTACGGCATGGGCCGTGCTGCCGGAAATTGCACGCTGGAGTTGCTGCTCGGCTTCCTGAAGAATCCGAAGTTCGACGTCCGTCCCGTGCTGGACTTGATCGCCGGCGACTACCTGGAACTGCGCAAGACCATGGAATGGGGATACATCATCCCCCACATGATCGCAGGCCAACTCAACCAGCACCCGCAGGATGCGTTGGACATGCGCAAGACCGAGGCCCGCGACGCCTACCGCACCTTCTACGAACGGCTCGTGTCGTCGGGAATGGATTGATCCCATGAGCCACGGATCCGCCATCCAGTCCTTCCGCGAAACCTTGCAGCGGGACCGGGTGGTCGGGATCCTGCGCGGAGCCCCCGATGCATCTCTTCCGGCCGTGGCCGAAGCGGTGCGTCGAGCCGGGCTCACCTTCCTGGAAGTCACACTCAACACCCCTGGCGCATGCGAGCAGATCCGCGTGCTGTCCAAACTGTTGGACGGATCTTGTCAGATCGGCGCCGGGACCGTTCTCGATCCCACCTCCGCCTCGGAGGCGGTCGATGCCGGTGCGAAGTTCCTGGTGAGTCCGGGATTCTTCCCCGCCCTGCAATCTTGGGCCAACGATCGTTCCATCCCCACCCTCCCCGGCGCCCTCACCCCCACCGAGATCTGGAACGCCTGGAGCGCCGGTGCGGCCCTGGTGAAGGTGTTCCCTGCCCGAACTGCGGGTGGCCCGGGTTACTTCAAGGAACTGCGCGGGCCCTTCGGCCAAGTGGGACTCCTCGCCTGCGGTGGAGTTTGTGCCGACAACGCCGCCGAATACATCCGATCCGGAGCCAACGCCCTGGCCTTTGGAGGATCGATCTTCGCCGCCACTCGGCTTCGGGATCTGGAAGTAGAGGCCATGGCCACGGACATCCAAACCTTGCTCCAGGCCGCCCGAAACCCTCCTCCCAAAGACTGATTTGTAATCACTTTTCAGATCCATCACTTTCATCAGAAAGATTTTTAGCCCGATAAAAACTGTCTTTTTGAAGTTTTCTGTAATCAGATATGCCAGCTATTAATCCTTTTCCCCGCATCTTCCTCCCAAGGACGCCAACTTGGCTATCCACTCAAACCGGAGGAATCAGATGAACATTCGCCTTCTCGCCCCCCTCAGCATCCTGGCAAGCGCCGCCATCCTCACCTCGTGCAACGCCGCCACCACGACGGACGAAGAATCCAACGCCGGTAGCCTGCCCACCGCCGACCTGGCCGCCGCACGGGTGAGCGCCCCTTCCGAAGAAGTCCAAATCAACGAGTTCTACGTCGATTCCGACCTCGGTGCGGCACTGGAAAGCTCCATCAGCTTCCCGACAGCCACCAGCGTCAGCTCGGCGCGCGGATCCAACGCGGCGGCTCGGATGTCCGCGTTGCCCAAGGTTGATTCTTCGCTGAATACCTCCACAGGCTGGCTGACCAAGACCATCGACAACGGCTCCGGCTGGACCAAGACCGATTCGATCAAGGTGGTGCCCGCGGACCTCACGGGTCCCGTTGGATCCATTCGCGCCACGGCCGCGATCTCGGTGATCCAGCATCGCGACGCTTCCGGCAAACTTCTCGCCCAGGAGCGCACGCAGCTTCATGTTCCCGGCGACACGTTCTTCGTGGCCCAAGGCCCCGCGAACGCTCCGTACTCGGCCACGATCCACAGGCTGGATTCCCGCACCGGCATCGAGGCCAAGGGCCTGTTGGTGGCCAACGCGGGAGCGGATGGAAAGGTCTTCGAAGATGCCGACAACAATGTGGTTTCGCTGAGCCTGGTGCGCCTGCGCAATGGCGACACCCTGACCGCCGCCCATGCCAAAGGCCTCAAGGATGGCTCGTACATCAAGGGGGCATCGTCCGACACCTCGGTGTTCGTGGTGAGCCTCGTGGAACACACCCTCCTGGGCGGTCGTCGGCAAATTCGCCTGATCGCCGTGGCCACCCCCAAGGACACCGCCATCGTGGGCCTGCAAGGCGAACACCACTGGGCCAACGGACGCCACGCCACGTTGAGCCTGTCCAACGGCCATGGGGATTCCGTGGTGCGCAAGGGCGACACCGCCGTGCTGGTCCACCATGTCACCTGGCCTGCCGGCGACTCCAACGGCACCGCCCACACCGAGCTTCGCGTGGATCCAGGCACCGGCCTGGGCCGCGCCGACAACCGCAACCTCTCGCTTTCCGGCTACCGCCTGTTCGTCCGCGGCCCGATCTCGAAGACTGACTTTTCTGTGGTCTCGCCCACCGGCTGGAAGGGAGACGCCAAGCCGGTCGACGGCACCTTCAAGTGGGAAGCCACCGTGCGCGATGGCCGCAAGGCGACTCTCGCCGGCAACTTCACCACCACCGGTCTGACCGGCACCTGGACGGCGCTGGACGGCACGGTGACGAGCTTCGAGAGGAAGTGACGAGACGGATTCTGTCTAGCCTTCATCTGGGAAGCGCCTCCCGAAAGGGGGGCGCTTTTTTGTTATTGACCCCTGACTCTCCGAATACCTCTCGAAAAATCAATCTGCCTTCTGACTTAAAACCGAACTCGATCAAGTCCTGCACCTTCCGTCACAGCCCCTCTTCCAAGCTGACCGGAGATGTTGGTTCCAGCGGACATCACCGCCCCATCTTTTGCCACGAACAAGGAAAATCCAGAGCCAGCGGAAAGATCGATCATTCCGGAAAAAATGTTCAATGGAGCGGCAAACACCGATCCAAGCCCCACAGGACCGAGCTCTCCATGTGCATTCAGTCCCATTCCGTAAACCGTACCGCTGGCATCTAACACCAGAACATGACTGTATCCCATGGACACCTTCGATATGGTCTTGCCCTGGAAGAAATTCAATCTGACCAAACCTTCTACCGGATTTGTGTGCCCCAACCCAAGCTCGCCATGTGAATTTTCGCCACCTCCCCAGACTGTACCGTCCGTGCGAACAATGATCAGATTCGATCCCGCTGACGCAGGTATTGAAGCCACGGAATCCATCGCCTTCACCGGAACCTTTGAATCGACACTGAGAGCAGAGCATCTACCTGTGGCCCAGAGAGATTGATCTCGCTTGATGAAATATCCACAGGCATTTCCGCCTCCCATATCCACCACATCGTCCGCAACTTTGACGAACATGCTGGAAAACTCAAGGTCACCAGCCCCGATCTGCCCAAACAGGTTATTTCCTGTCCCCCACAGGCTGCCATCCGACTTCAAGATGAACGATGCACTTCCAATATTCCTGACTTTGGATACACCTCCAGTGATCCGTAATGGAGAAGTCAACCCCGAAGTCGTCCCAATCCCCAAGCCCGCCGCTTCCACCCCACCAATCGCCCACAGACTCCCATCGGCCTTGACCCAGAAGGATTGGTTCGCGCTGGCGGAAACCTGCAAAACAGAGTCATCCTCGAATTTGACTGGCTCTGGATGCGGCTCCATCATGGTTCTACCACAACCTCCGCTGGTGATGAATGCACTGCAATTATTGTCACCAAACCCCCAAAGGCTGCCGTCCGACATCCGTACCAAGGAGTGAGTTGTCCCGGCGCCAACCTCGACGGCAAGCGCGAACAAGTACTGCTGCGTACTCGCAAGCCCCGGAATTCTATCCGGCGCAAAACCCCGCGCCTTCAGCGTGATGGTTGTGTCGATCCTGATGCTGTCAGCGTAGATCGGCGAGGTGGACTTGGGATCGGATCCGTCCAAAGTGTATCGAATGGCGGCGCCCGGTGTGGCGCAGCTGAGCTTCACCCAGAATGTGCCCGAGCGCAACTTGCTGTTGGTATCGGACATGGCAATTGACTTAACAGTATCTGTTCGACGCTCGATCCTCACGCTGTCGCGGACCTCATTGCCAGCAGGATCCACCGCGCGAAATTTCAGCCATTGGGTGGTGATCGCCAGCGGAACACGCCGGTGGTATCCCGTCACGTCCGAGGTCACTAACGAATCCTGAATCCAGGCTTGGGCAAGACGATCATTGTCCTTGGCAGTCCAACCCACCTCTACCGAAGCGGTATCAAAGGCTACGCTCATATCCTGAGTGGTCGCCCAACGTGTGATTGTCGGCTTTTCCACATCCATCTCACGCGCCACGGAAACAAACCCCGAGATGGATATGCCCCTTTTGTTCTTGGCTTCCAGGGTGATCACTTGGGGTTTTCCGTCCGGTGGAAGATCCACCAATCGCTCCCACACCGAATCATTGATCGGCTTGGCCTGTTGCCCACCGATTTTCACACTGGCGCTGTCGATGCCGGATATATCCGTCAAAACGCACTGGACAAGATATCCTCTCTCCGCGAAAGGGATCACAGTGCCGTAAGCCTTGGAGGGTTGCCTCCAACTCAAGCTTGGTGGCAACTGTCCTGGGATCTGGTCCCGAGAAACCACGAACGCTGTATCCCGCTGATTTCCCGCGTGATCCCATGCTTCCACAACGATTCTGGTCAATTCGCCCGGCCCCGCCAACGACACGCTGGCTCTCCAATATCTGCCCGATGGATTCACTTTCGATCCGCCTATGTGAACGGAATCCACACCGGACAAATCCGACGCGGTAACGGAAACGTCGACATGCCCGATGTCGTAAGAGACCCGCTGAAAATTCGCAGCCTCGGCCCACTCCACCAGAGGCCCAGCACTGTCGGCCTTGCGACCTACTAAGACATATTCTGTCGCTACCAGATCAACGGAACTATAGGCTCTGGCTCCGAAGCTCGACATTCTGCCATTTGCCGGCAAAGTCAGCTCGCGCACCCAGGCGCCGTTCTCCAACTTTGCCTGCACGCCATCGATGGTCACAGAATCGACCGTTCCAAAATCCGTTTCCGCCTTCCATGCTACCCGCACGGTGGAATCCTTGAAGTCGATCCATGTCCCGTTGGCAGGGGCAACCAGCTTAAGCCGCGGCGGTGTGGGAACAGGCTTCCTGTCACGGCGAACCAAAACCTTCTTGATGGTTGGATTGTTCGCGCTATCGAGCGCCTCGATTTCCAGTTCGCGGCCCACCGAATCCAGCGGAACCACGATCGTCAGAGACCAAATTCCGTTGGTCACCTGTGGCGCCTCTTTACCGCCGATCTTCACGGACTTCACTCCACTGGGGTCAGTCACATCCACCTTCACAAGCAGAGTAGAGTCGGAATAATCGCGCACCACAGAGCTGGTAGGCTCCAGGATCGCGAGATCTGGTCCAGTATGATCCAGACCGGGAGCCACTTGGAAGGGGGTGAAGTAGGATTGTTCGTTGCCCTGGTTGTCGAGCACGTTCACTCGCAAGGTGTAGGTGCCCACCCTCGCGTTGACACGCGGAACGAAGGTGGGGTGAGTCGCGAAGTCGACACGTTCTGGATTGGCTTTCAAATCCGGGAAGTCAGCGAGAATAAACCGATCCGTGCGAATGCCTGAATCGTTTTCAACGACATACTCGATGTTTTTGATACCCATTTTTCCACGAATCCTTCCGACCAGTCCCACAGGAGCCTCACCTGGACGCAGGGTGTCCAGGTGCAACGTGACCTCCTGCTGGAAAGGGTTCAGGCTGGATGAATCCACTGTGAGAGCAGAGATCAATCGACGGGCGGATGGGTAATCCAAGGCCAGGTTCCACTGTTTTACCACTTCTCCCAACGTCAAACCAGATTTCGCCGCCAACGTCAGAATTTGACGATTCAAACTTGCTGTATCCAATCCGATGGGTGAATATCGTTTGTAGGCGTCAGTACTTGGATTGCCTCGAAAGACGAACTCGGCTACTGCCTGCTGCAAAGCTGCCCGCTTGCCTGCGGCTGATGTGTCCTTGAAGGCTTCGGGTGAGGCTTTGCGAAGGCTATCAAAGGTCCGCAACATGCTCACAGCGAGTGAATCTGGGCCCGTCCTGGACATACGGCTGGAGGAAAGCTCCATGTAATTGACTTGCTTGACGAAGGAGATGCCGGTATGGAGTCCAAGACGGAAACAATGGATAGCCATCGAATCCCGGTCACCAATTTGATGAAGAAAGGGGAAGAGTCGAACTCGCAGGCCGCTGACTCCGTCTGGCTGGACGCTGAAGGACTCCGAACCTGAATCCAACTTCGATCGATACCACAAACTGTCTGGACTGGATGCACTGTCTGCCACTCGAAAATGGACGTAGTGGGATCCAGGCGCATCCGAAGGCGACTCTTCCAGGATCTCAACTGACTGGCAAGAAAAGAGTGAAGTAAGTGCGGTGAAGCCGAGAACCGCACACCTGACAGCACGAGCCTTGCGGGGGATCATTTGGTCGCTCCGATCATGGAAAAACTTGCAACAGACAGAAACTGATCATCTTGGGAGGGAATGTACCGCCGGAGCTCCCTCTTTGTCTGTGATCAAGATCACACCGAGTGGACAAGGAGGTCCTGATCTTGCTTACGCGAAGTGAATACCGGAGAATGATTGCGATCACCGACTTCCAGCTCAGAAAGAAACCCGGAGCTAAGCTATCGCATGCCAGCCCAATCGAAAGGGGTTTCTTTCCACCTCTTCCCAGCCAAGACGTCACTCAAATCCGAGCAGAATAGATTATCCAAGTAATCGAGCACAGCATAAATGCGAACGACCCCCTCTCTTTGAAAATCTTCAATTAAGAACTTTGCGGCTTCTTCCATTCGCCCCTCTCGCTTTAACCACTCCACCACCCGCAATCCCTCCGACTCTTCTTGCTTCGCAATAGATGCCAGCACATTGGCACGATTACGGAATTCAGAATATCTAACATAAACACTTATTCCAATCTGATTTTTAACACAAAACTCCCAAGCATCGGGCATAGCTGCGGACCCAATATTGAAAGATTCCGAAAAATCACTGAATCCCCACTTCACAAAGGCCTTAAAGGATTCAAGTTTTTTTCGCACTTCGCTCGCACGTACACTGTCCACCATCATTTCCCCCGAATATTATCCGTGTTTCAGCATTGTAACATACACTCTCTACAGGCCTACCAAATGGGTTTCCAAGATCAATCACAGTATACTCCTCTCTAACAAGCATTCTAGCCCAGTCGCAATTCTCAAGAAATCCAAATATCTCCATGAGCACTTCATTTGGTATATCATCCCCATATTGTCGATAGAACGGGGAAAATTGCTAGCGATGAGCCAATCAATTCTCTAAGTGAAACCAGCCCCATCCCCCGGTCTGGCCATCCTGCGCGTGGACGGCGAAGGCTGGAGCCGTTCACAGCCGGTGATGTTGTCGCGATAAGGCGCAGGACCCTCCGCTTGGCATAGCCTGTGTAGCTCTCGGTGGACACCTTTTCGGTTCCGAGGTTTCGCACTACGGCAACGGCGTGCTCCACATCACCCGGGGGCCTTCCTCCAGCCTGCGCCCGAGGATATCGATGCGCTTGCCGTCTGGGCGCATCACGCTGGGCAGAATGCGTTTGCCATCGGGTTGACCGGTCCAAGGGATCAGATTCTTGCGTCCGAGTTCCCGCAGGCCGTCGATCTGGAAGACCCTGGTATCGCGCCCCTCCACCAACAGCGGAAGTTTTCCGGAATGATTGGAGATCACCAATTTTCCTTTCTGGCTCCCCAGCAGTTCGGTCAGCTTGTAGCTGCCGTCCTCCACCTTGGCGAATCGGAGCGCACCTGTCACAGGAGTTTCCTTGGCATTGGACACGACCACGATCACGTTGCCATTTTGATCAATGAAAGCGAAGCCTCCGAGGCTATCCCCTTCGAAGGAAAGGGGACAGGAATCGCGCACTTGCGAGCCTTCCAGAATGGGGGCGAGGGCCTCCAATCGCGCCTTCTCGTTGGGATTGTTGACCGTTGCAAACCAACCACTGGGTCGATTCGCGGGGGTGAGATTCGCCAAAGCGGTGTCGCTGACGAAATACCCACCCGGGACACCTTGTCTACGCCAACCAATGGCCAACGGTTCGAACCAGTAGTAGTTGTTGTTCAGATTCGCATCCTCGATTTGGCGCTCGAGATCGGTCGAGAAGTAGAAGGCCGGGCCGAAAGGATGTCGCGGAATATGGGCCCGGACCAAAGCCACGATTTGCGTGTCGATTCCACCTGCGTCCCAGTAGGCGCGTTGGAAGGCCTGGGCAGCTCGGCGTACGGATCCATCGATGTTGGCCACGTGGGTCCAACCCACCGAAAGCCAGGCATGCTTCAGATACTTCTCGCCCCATGCGGAGTCTTTTTTCGCGTTTTTGACGGCGGTGAAAAAGCTCGACTCGCGGGCATCCATATGGGCTCCGAAGGGGAATTCGGGGCTTCGGGCGCAGTGTCCTCCCATCCCGGAGGAGGCGCTCCAATAGGGCGGTACGGGCCGACCACCATCCGACTGGAGTTCGATGTTGAAGTACCAGTTTTTGGCAGGTAGATGCTTGAGGTAGATGCGGAAATCGTTCCCGGAGGTGCGCACCAAGCCGGCATTCTGCAGGATTTGACCGCCGATCAACGGTTCCCGCCCGGATTCGAGAATGGTTTTGGCCGCACGAGCGTAGAAGCGCGCGTAACGCTCCGCCTTGAAATCGTTGTAGCGGGACCAGTATTTGGCCCTGAGCACATTGTAACGTTCCACGACCGTCGCGCCCGGAACCGAAACGCCCGCCCAGCGCTGGAAGTCGTCGATCACCCGTGGATGGTAGTCGCTGCTCCCGTAGAGTCCGACGACAAAATCTGCCGCGAAGAATCCGCGGGAGTGGATCCGGTTGGCCAATCTTCCAAGTTTCAAACCGGCGAAATCCCCGAAGGTCGCGTCGCGGATGCCTTCCGGCCAATCGGCGGAATCCAAAGGCATCATCGGGGTCACGTACCCTGCCGCCGGGTAGTAGACGTCTCCGTTGGCATCCTGGGCGAAATACTTCTGCTTGCGAGGCGTCAGCCAGGCCCCCCAATCGGACCACCCTTCCGCCTTGCTCTTGTCGCCGATGCCGAGGGCGGCATCGCCACCGGTCGCCGCCAGATATTCGTACCCCCAGGCGACGCAGCTCATGACGGGAACCTTGCCTTGGGCTTCCATGCCGATGGCGCCGTCGATCATTTCCTGGAGGTGGTGATTGTTGAGCTGGGGCATTCCCTCCCAGAACAACTGTTCCGGCCAGGTGTAGTTGCCTGCCCCCCAAGGGTAGTCGAAGACGCCATTGCGCTCGGTCACGAAGGGAGGAAAGTCCGGGTTGGGTCCAGGAACGCTTGGATGGGGAAGGTCGTAGGCACGGGCCAGCATGCCCATGCACACAAGCGCGGAAGTGAGCAACGTCTTCATTCCGATGTCGCCCCTGCTCTGCATCAACAAATCGGGAATGTGCGCATGAGGTTGGTCCTCTGTGACGTGGAAAGCATGAGTGGAAGTATGGCATTTCCGTCGTTCACTGTCCGGGATCCCCAACGTCAAATGGAGGGCTTTCAAGGGAACAGGATGCGCGCAATGGACTTTTGGATGAAGGTAGAACTCCGAGGATTCCAGGCGAGGTGGCTCGAAGCCTACCGGGCCGGGATTGCGACCATGAAAACGCAGCGAGCAACATTCTTGAGCAAGCACCATTTTTCCATTCCAAAAGCCCCCGTATTCGGCGAATGTTTCTTCACCAGTGCTCCCATTTCGAGCTCGGAACAACGTGCTTTCGATCTGGTTGGAAAGCACGGAGACCTCCATCGGCCGGTCGCAGACCGGTGCGGGCTTCGCCATGGCCGTGGGCTGGTCCGAACCACACCCGACAAGGACAAGGAGGCAAAGAAAGGCCCACCACCTCGCGGACCTTTCGCTTCGAGTCGTTTCGCGTGTTCGTGCGGTCATGTTGGGATACCGACCTTTCGGGACGTCCGACCCAAACAAGCTGACAAAGGTTCAGTCCCATGCGACCGCGATCGAATTTGATCAGACGCCAACTCCATCTTTCGAAGGATAATTTCCAGGACCGCCATTGTTTTTTTGGTAATGCTTATCAAACACCCAGACGCAGATCCTCCTGTGTGGATCCTTGAGTCGCCATAAATTCAAGCATCATTGAATGGGCATTGGGTTCAAACCTATGCCCGTGGTGTATCCGGCACCGACTCTGAGAGCCCCCATCGGGCTGGTGTGTTTCTGCGCGCTTGTCAGGAGTCCGGGCCTTGGTTCTATCTCAGGAGGTCCAACGTGCAAACGACCAAAACACTATCCCTCATCCTCTCGTTGGGCGCTCTCGCTCAGGCGCAGACCGTCAATCTGACCGGGAAGATCACCAACCAAGCCGGCAAGGGCATCGCCAACGCGATCGTGACCTTGACCCCGCTGGGCCTGAAAGACACCTCGGGTGCCGACGGTTCGTACACGCTGGCCAATGGCAGCTCAGGCCTCCTGCCTTCGCAGAGCGCCCAATCCATGGACTTCCGCAACGGCCTGCTGGAAATCAACTTGGGCCGGTCGGCCACCGTGAAGGTCGAGGTCTTCGATACCAAGGGCGCTCGCCTGAACGGCAACGAGTTGCAGAATACGTCCTCTGGCATCTACCGGATGGACTTCACGAAGATGGCCTTGGGCACCGGCATCTGCCTGATCAAAGTCACCGTAGACCAAAGCACGACCACCTTCCGCTACGCCCCCATGACGAGTCTGATCGGCTCGAGCAACTTCGCCTCGCAAGGAGCCGTCCTGGCCCGCGTGGCAGCCGCCACCGACTCCATCAAGGTGACCGCGAGCGGCTACAAGTCCAAGACCGTGGTGGCCACCTCGCTCACCTCGACCATCGATGTCAAATTGGACACCAACGCATCCTCCGATCGATGGGGCGGCCTGAACAATGAGCCGATCAAGAGCGCCGGTTGCGGAAAGGCGCTGGGAGTGCTCCCGAAATCCGGCACCTACAAGATCTCCACGGTTTCCGGCCGAGGAGAATTCATCATCAACATTCCGACCAGCTACGACGTAAACAAGCCCTACCGCTTGATTTTCGGCAATCATTGCATGGGTGGCAGCGCCATCAAGGTCGCGGGCACCGATAACGGACAAGATCAGACAGCCCACTTCTATCACATCAAAACGCAAGCGGACAAGGAGAACATCCCGGCCATCTATGTTGCCATGCAAGGAGATGCGGGCGGAACCTGGAGTCTTCCAAATGACGCGAAATTCTGGTTGGATGTTCTGAAACATGTCGAGACCAATTTGTGCGTGGATACCACACGCGTCTTTGTCGCTGGTTTCAGTTTCGGCGCCATGTTCTCGTATGTGCTTTCCAACACCTATCCGGAATTGATTCGGGCCGTGGCCACCTACGCTCCGGCCAACTACAACATGACTCAGCCAACCAACAGGAAAATCCCCATCGCCTACTACCAGACAACCGGTACCTCCGATGGCACTTGCCCATGGGTCAACAATGACGCGCAAAAAACAGGCGGCAAATATGCCCTGCTGCAGCATGTCCAAGACAATGGATGCACGGGGGAACCGAAGATTGCGACCGGCAGCACGCATGTCTCCACCGACTTCGCAGGATGCAAAGAAGGCTATCCGGTGAAGTTCAGTTCCTTTGTGGGCGGACACGTGACGTTGCACACGGATCCGGGAGGAAGTGGAAGCTGGATCGAGAAAGAGACTTGGGCGTTCTTCAAGCAATTCTGATCCGGCTAGACGGATCGACAGAGTCGGGCCTCACGCCACTGCGTGAGGCCTTTTTTTTCGGCTGCGCCGGGGCGTTTTCACGGCTTCCGCCGTGTGGGACCGGACGCGGGTCCGGTTGCCGTTTTCCGGCTGCCGCCGGTGGCCTTTTCGGCTGCGCCGAGGCTATTCCCGGGACGGCCCGGGGGCCGTTTCTCGGGTGCATCGGCACCCGAACCCCGACCCAGGGGACGAACGCGCGTCCCCTGGGAACCCGCGCGCCGGGGGGCTCTAGTTGGAACGGCCATGCCGGTTCTCCGGAACAGCGGTCGATAGGAAGATTGAGGCACTGGGCGGTGGCATCAGGGACGCGATCGATTTCTTCATGACACTGGCCGTTCCATTTTTCGAGCCCCCCGGTCCCCCATGGTTTGGTTGAGTTGCTCGCCTTGTCTGATGATGCGGTTTTTCCGCTCATCCGGCAGGGTGGTCTGATTGCCAATTTCCGTCATCAAGGGCCGTTGAATCTGAAGGGATTCAGTCTTTTGTCAGGCGCGGGCCTGGACGCCGTTCCTGAGTAAGTTGGCCCCGGACAAGGCTCCCGTCAGCATCGCATCTGCCAATGGGAGGGCGATGCAACAGTCCTGCATGGTCCCGGATAGCTCCACTTGCCGGCCCGTCAATTTCCGTCATCGATGGCCATTGCACCTGAAGGGATTCAGATTTTTGTCACCACTCGAATCGAAAACTTGCCCACGATCGCGGTAGCGCCAATGTTTTGTAGTTCGAACAAAACGCCTCCCGCCAGAAGTCCGTTGTGGCTTCAGGGAGCGCCATAAATTCAAGCATCATTAAATGGGCATTGGGTTCAAACCTATGCCCGTGGTGTATCCGGCACCGACTCTGAGAGCCCCCATCGGGCTGGTGTGTTTCTGCGCGCTTGTCAGGAGTCCGGGCCTTGGTTCTATCTCAGGAGGTCCAACGTGCGAACGACCAAAACACTATCCCTCATCCTCTCGTTGGGCGCTCTCGCTCAGGCGCAGACCGTCAATCTGACCGGGAAGATCACCAACCAAGCCGGCAAGGGCATCGCCAACGCGATCGTGACCCTGACCCCGCTGGGCCTGAAAGACACCTCGGGTGCCGACGGCTCGTACACGCTGGCCAATGGCAGCTCAGGCCTCCTGCCTTCGCAGAGCGCCCAATCCATGAACTTCCGCAACGGCCTGCTGGAAATCAACTTGGGCCGATCGGCCACCGTGAAGGTCGAGGTCTTCGATACCAAGGGCGCTCGCCTGAACGGCAACGAGTTGCAGAATACGTCCTCTGGCATCTACCGGATGGACTTCACGAAGATGGCCTTCGGCACCGGCATCTGCCTGATCAAGGTCACCGTAGACCAGAGCACGACCACCTTCCGCTACGCCCCCATGACGAGTCTGATCGGCTCGAGCAACTTCGCCTCGCAAGGAGCCGTCCTGGCCCGCGTGGCAGCCGCCACCGACTCCATCAAGGTGACCGCGAGCGGCTACAAGACCAAGACCGTTGTGGCCACCTCGCTCACCTCGACCATCGATGTCAAATTGGACACCAACGCATCCTCCGATCGATGGGGCGGCCTGAACAATGAGCCGATCAAGAGCGCCGGTTGCGGGAAGGCACTGGGAGTGCTCCCGAAATCCGGCACCTACAAGATCTCCACGGTTTCCGGCCGAGGAGAATTCATCATCAACATTCCGACCAGTTACGACAAAGACAAGCCCTACCGCTTGATTTTCGGCAACCATTGCATGGGTGGCAGCGCCATCAAGGTCGCGGGCACCGATAACGGACAAGATCAGACAGCCCACTTCTATCACATCAAAACGCAAGCGGACAAGGAGAACATCCCGGCCATTTATATCGCCATGCAGGGAGATGGGGGAGGTACCTGGAGTCTTCCAAATGACTCGAAATTCTGGTTGGATGTTCTGAAACATGTCGAGACCAATTTGTGCGTGGATACCACACGCGTGTTTGTCGCTGGTTTCAGTTTCGGCGCCATGTTCTCGTATGTGCTTTCCTTGGAACATCCGGAAAAAATCCGGGCCGTGGCCACCTACGCTCCGGCCAACTACAACATGACCCAGCCTACCAACAGGAAAATCCCGATCGCCTACTACCAGACAACCGGTACCTCCGATGGCACTTGCCCGTGGGTCAACAATGACGCGCAGAAAAGAGGCGGCAAGTATACCCTGTTGCAGCATGTCGAGGACAATGGGTGCACGGGTACTCCCAAGATTGCGACCGGCAGTACGCACGTCACCACTGACTTCACGGGATGCAAAGAAGGCTATCCGGTGAAATTCAGTTCCTTTGTGGGCGGGCACGTGACCTTGCACACGGATCCGGGAACAAGTGGAAGCTGGATCGAAAAAGAGACTTGGGCGTTCTTCAAGCAATTCTGATCCGGCTAGACGGATCGACAGAGTCGGGCCTCACGTCACTGCGTGAGGCCTTTTTTGTTTGCAGGACTAGCGTCCTGCACCGTTTTCCGGCTGCCGCCGGAGGTTTTTTGACACTGCGTGTCGGCTTTTCCAGGCGCGGGCCTGGACGCCGTTCCTGGGTGCGTCGGCACCCAGGCCCCGACCCAGGGGCCGAGCGCGCGGCCCCTGGGGACCCGCGCGCCGGGGGGCTCTAGTTGGAACAGCCACGCCAGTTCGCTGGGGTGGCTGGTCAATGGAGGTCGAGGTATTGGGCAGTGGTATCAGGGACGCGATCGATATCTTCATGGCACTGGCCGTTCCATTTTTCGAGCCCCCCGGTCCCCCTTGGTTCGGCTGGATTGCCGAATTTTCCGCTCATTCCCCTCCTTTGGAGGGGTGCCCCGCAGGGGCGGGGTGGTCTGGTTCGGCAGGGTGGTCTGATTGCCAATTTCCGTCATCAAGGGCCGTTGAATCTGAAGGGATTCAGTCTTTTGTCAGACGCGGGCCTGAACGCCTTTCCTGAATGAGTCGGCCCGTGGCACGGCTCCCGTCAGCATCGCATCTGACGATGGGAGGGCGATGCAACAGCCCTCCAGAATCCCGGATGGATCCCTTCGCCGACCCGTCAATTTCCGTCATCGATGGCCGTTGCACCTGAAGGGATTCAGGTTTTGGTCACCACTGGAATTGAAAACTTGGCAACGATCGCGGACGCGCCAAGGTTTTGTAGTTCAACCAAAACTCCTCCCCCCGGAAGTCCGTTGTGGCTTCAGGAAGCGCCATAAATTCAACCATCAATGAATGGGCTTGGAGTTCCATCCAAGCCAGTGCTGTATCCAGCACCGACTCCGACACACACCTCTTGGGCTGGTATGGTCCGTGTGCTTGCCAGGAGTCCGTGCCTTGGTTCTAACTCAGGAGGTCCAACGTGCAAACGACCAAAACACTATCCCTCATCCTCTCGTTGGGCGTCCTCACTCAGGCGCAGACGGTGAATCTGACCGGGAAGATCACCAACCAGTCGGGCAAGGCCATCGCCAACGCGATCGTGACCCTGACCCCGATGGGCTTGAAGGACACATCTGTAGCGGACGGCTCCTACACGCTGACCTCCGGCAACTCAGGACTCCTGCCTTCGCAGAGCGCACGATCCATGGACTTCCGCAATGGCTTGCTGGAAATCAACTTGGGCCAGTCGGCCTCCGTGAAGGTCGAAGTCTTCAATACCAAGGGCTCTCGCCTGAAAAGTGACGTGTTCCAGAACACCGCATCTGGCATCTACCGGATGGACTTCGCGAAGATGGACTTGGGCACCGGCATGTGCCTGATCAAGGTCAGCGTCGACCAGAACGTGACCAGCTTCCGCTACGCCCCCATGAACACATCGAACTCGGGCATGGTCGGATCGAACAGCTTCACCTCGCAGGGAGCCGTCTTGGCCCGCGTGGCGGCCGCCACCGACTCCATCAAGGTGACTGCGAACGGGTACAAGTCCAAGACCGTGGTGGCCACATCGCTCACCTCGACCATCAATGTCAGCTTGGACACCAACGCAACCACATCGTCCGACTGGCGTACCACCCTGGGGAATGAGCCGATCAAGAGCGCGGGTTGCGGGAAGGCACTGGGAGTCCTCCCGAAATCCGGTACCTACAAAATTTCCACTGTTGCTGGCAGAGGCGAATTCATCATCGATATTCCAACCAATTACAACAAGGACAATCCCTACCGCTTGATTTTCGGCAATCACTGCATGGGCGGCTCCGCCGCAAGAGTCGCAGAGGCCGAGAAGGGAGTTAAGACCGATGATCTGAGCGGATTCTATTCCATCAAAACCATGGCGACCAAAGACAATGTCCAGAACATCTATGTTGCCATGCAGGGAGATGGGGGCGGTACCTGGAGTCTTCCCAACGACTCGAAGTTCTGGTTGGATGTTCTGAAACATGTCGAGACCAATTTGTGCGTGGATACCACACGCGTCTTTGTCGCGGGTTTCAGTTTCGGCGCCATGTTCTCGTATGTGCTTTCCTTGGAGCATCCGGAAAGAATCCGGGCAGTGGCCACCTATGCTCCGGCCAACTACAACATGACTCAGCCAGCCAACAGGAAAATCCCGATCGCCTACTACCAGGTAACCGGCACCACCGATGGCACTTGCCCCTGGGTCAATAATGACGCCCAGAAAAGAGGCGGCAAATATACCCTGCTGCAGCATGTCCAAGACAATGGGTGCACTGGTGAACCCAAGCTTGCAACCGGCAGCACGCATGTCACCACAGATTACGCCGGATGCAAACCAGGAACTCCGGTGAAATTCAGCTCCTTTGTGGGCGGACACCAGGCCTGGCATTCGGATCCTGGGACGAACTTTAGCTGGGTCGAAAAAGAAACCTGGGACTTTTTCAAGCAGTTCTGATCCGGGTAGACGAATCGACTGCGTCGGGCCTCACGTCACTGCGTGAGGCCTTTTTTTTCGGCTGCGCCGGGGCTTTTCACCGGCTACGCCAGGGCTGTTCCCGGGGCGGCCCGGGTGCCGTTTTCCGGCTGCCGCCGGTGGGTTTTTGACACTGCGTGTCCGGCTTTTCCAGGCGCGGGCCTGGAGGCCGTTCCTGGGTGCGTCGGCACCCAGGCCCCGACCCAGGGGCCGAGCGCGCGTCCCCTGCCAGGGCTCCCATATGCATCGCATCGATGCATATGGGAGGGCAATGCAACGCAGCGCGCCGGGGGCTCTAGCTGGAACGGCCACACCGGTTCGCTGGGGTGGCTGGGAATTGGAGGTCTAGGCGACGGGCGATGGCATCAGGGACGCGATCGGTATCTTCATGGCACTGGCCGTTCCATTTTTCGAGCCCCCCGGTCCCCCATGGTTTGGTTGAGTTGCCGGTTTTTGACTGATGCGGGCTATTGTTGGCCCCGAAAGCTGTCGGGGTTTACAGGTTGTTTGGGCGGTTTTGCTCGCGGACGCTTCGCTGCGCGGTGGCGGGGTGGTGGGGTGATCTGGTTCGGTAAGCGGTATTTGATTGCCAGTTTCCGGCATTGCTTCGCTCGCCGGCTGAGTGATCGATGCCCCGAACTCCGAACCCCTCTCCCCCGATGGGGAGAGGGAGAGGGTGAGGCGCCGACCCCACCCGCTTCGCTGCGCGGTGGTGGGATGGTGCAAAAGTGCGAAGTCCGCTTCTATCGGGATTTTGCGACGTTGGGTCGGGTTGGATCGATCTCGAAACCGCCGTCGTGTTCGTTCAATAATTCTTCGATCGCGTCCGATCCGTTTTTCAGTTTGAAGTCCATCTCTTCTTGGAAAAGAGGGATGAGGGCATAAAACTTGATCACCGCATCGCTAGAGGTCTTTAGCTCGAAAAAATCAACGGGCAGCACGTAAGGGGGGGCCAACATGAAGCCAACGAAGTTCGTGTTGGCAATGTTTTCCGCAGGATCACCATTGGGGATGGTGTGTCCCCATCCGATCCAGGTGTCATATTCATGAGGGAGCCTCCCGATGGTTTTCAGCCATCGAATTGGCCAATAGTTGTTCTCCTCCTCCATCGCTTCCGACGTCAAAGGCCAATCCTTTGGCAGGGCGATCAGGAGCTCGACGCGACGATGCTCTTCCAAGCCGGGAGGCACATTCATGGGCTCGTCGCTGACACCACTGGTCACCAGAACGTGGTAGGGCCGTTCGTCGGTGGCCTTCACGAACAAAACATCGATGTGGACAAGATCCGAGATGATCTCATGATACACCGTTTCCACTTTCCCGATATGAGCCTCGACATGCGCCTCGATTTGCTCCAAATTGCTGGTCGCATGATTGGGGATGCTGAAGGGCTTTGTGCGCTCTTCATGCCGGTAGATCGGCGCACCAGATGCGGAGCGTTCGTCATTTCCAGGGTTCATCCGAGTCCTCCTGCTGGGATTACAAAACAACTAGCAGCTGAAATATTTCCGATTTGCTTGAGCCATGGCCAATGCAACAATGGTTGCTCCTATCCCAAAGTGTAAGGGTTGAAGTACTGACTGGTATCCAATCATCGATACTTGTACAACGATCCAAATCATGATCGACAAACCGTAGCACACCGTAAAAGCCTAGGACCAATGCAAAGATTTCACCGGATTCACAAAGGCAAACCATGACCAATTTGGGCGCAACAGAATTGATGCAGCAAGTAGCGATGACCCTATTCCAATGACAGAAAACAAAATCAATCCCGGTATAAAATAATTAGAAAAAACGGTTTCCTTCAACACTTCAACATCCATCCCTGCGACCTTTCCAGATGGATCGAAAGCCAACATCAACCCATACGGAATCGCTGAAATGAATTCGAAGACCAACAGAAATAGCAAAACATTAAGAGCGAACGGCTTTTGGAGGGCAGCATTTGACATCTTTGGTTCTCCTGGAGGAATTGATTCATTCGTTCGATGATAACGACTGAAGGCCGTCTGCTGTTGTTCCAAACCATTTTTGTAGCTCTGGTCCTGCGGCCAAATATTTAAGTCCGTCAGCTTTAATCGACACACACATTATCTAAACTTGTTTCATGGGAAACCTTGGCACGTGAAATCTCACGGATTTCCCCACCGTTACTGATTTCTAATTTCACTAAATAGGTCCAATGCGGCCCACATCCAAAAATTTCTTCATCAAACAAGGCAACTTGGAATCCCTGTGGGATTTCTCTAACATAAGAATCCTCGATTGTATCCACTGCATATTCGGTCCCCCTTTTGTAGGCTTGCCCAAAATTGGCAGAGAATCCAGTTGCAGCTGCGGCATACCCTAAAGCATGGTTTTTGGTCAAAATCGGCGGCAGTTCATCCCGAATATCTTTTGCGGTTTTCAATATTCGCCAACCATCAGGCTTAAACACCGCAAATCGCGCATAAAGAGGCATCATGCCGCCGACTCGGTACAATCCTTCAGTTTTCGTACTCGAGTCATCTTTCAGCAAAACATGACATTTTACGACCGGATATGATTCAAAGATTTGGCTGATATAGCCTTCAGGCTTTAAAAAATCATCACAACCCAAATCAGATAAGGCTTTATCTGCGGGGCAGCCCGATGTCTCAAATTTCTCTTGGCTGCAACTGTCGCTTTTGAAATCAAACGGCTTGAATTTGGCGATGACGATTTGATGGTTGATAAATCTCGGAGAGCTGGGAATATCCTTGATGTGAAGAATCAACGCAACAATGGCAACGACTGTAATTATCAAACCGACAATCTTCAATAGTTTTGATTTCAGCATGAGCTACCCCACCTCTTTTGGCAACAACTTCTGTGGCTAATGCATGGATTTCGGCGTTTGGCTTGCTTGCAATGATACCAAATAGCAATTGATTACCCATGATGTTTCCACATTTCATTCCAGGCCAAACTTCAGCAGAACATCTTTAAGCTCTGGGTAAGCTTTAACATCAAGTCTAGTGTGTGGCGTGAATTGAAAATTCATTAGGGATATCAAATGTCCGGCGAGAGAAGCACCCATGTTTTGCGACAATATTACAACGTTTTTACGAACGCCCCCTTCGGATAACGATAGGATGTATTCACTGTCACTGGCCCACATTTGGGATTCGATTGCAAAATTAGCAATTTCCTTGAACTTCAGCTTTTTGAGATGACACTCGACAATGCTGGCATAATCACCGATTGACAGGCTTCCGGCAACAGAATGATATTCAAATGAGCAATCGCCTAATCCCCAAATATCTGTGATCTCGAGTAACGTAGCCCGGATTTCTCCTGTGGAACTGACATCGAAGCAATCTTTAATATGGCTTCTAGTGCATCGAACAAGAGAAAAGCGATCAACATGAGCATAGCCAAGCGAATTTAAGTTGCAAGTAGATCTGTCAATTTGGGATCGAGTCTGAGGAAACCTGTCAGAAGGTTCGCAATTCATGTGACCGAGATCTGTATCGGGATGTTTTGGCGGATCGTCAATAATGGCTTGGTGAAGCTGCGCATATTCTTCAATCTTTGATGCAATCATCAAAATATCACTATTTACTTCGTAGCCACATGCCATCTCCATTGAAATCAGGTGATTA
Source organism: Fibrobacterota bacterium (assembly GCA_016699655.1). GTDB lineage: Bacteria > Fibrobacterota > Fibrobacteria > UBA5070 > UBA5070 > UBA5070. The sequence continues at coordinate 3,164,361 of CP064986.1, read as the reverse complement.
CCATCATTTTTCAAACTTACCCACATACCCTCGACTGTACGAGCACTAACAGCATCTTGCAATTGAATGCTTTTTAATAATTCTAAAGGATCCATCGAATAAAACTGATTCTCATCCGTGCGCTCTGAAGCTAAGTGTTCAGCGCCTATGCTCGCTAGAAATTTTGGTGTGACACCTATCGTCATCGCGATAGAATCGCCATCATTCGCATGCCCGCCATATGCTCTTTTGTATTTGAAGTATTGAAGCTTATTTTCCACATACTCATGCATCGAAGCTCTGATGTCATCATATCTGTAGCTAGAATGAGAATTTCCGTTGCGATCATTCGAATCAGACAAGGAATCCATCGCTATTTGCTCCCCGATTTTGATACGTGAGGATTATTGCCCCGCCCTCGCCTGTTCACTGCTTCGCGGCTGGTCAGTCAATGCATCATAGAAAAGCCCCGATGGCGATTCAAACTGAATCGCCCCGGGTTTGGAGTCGAGCTCCTGGTTTGAGTCACACCGAAACGGTGGACTCGATGGCTTCATAGTAATTGGCTTCGGCTTCCGCCGGGGGCAGGTAGCCGATGGAACTGAGCAGGCGGCGGTTGTTGAACCAGTCCACCCACACCAGCGTCGCCCATTCGACCTCCTCCAAGTTACGCCACGACGACCGGCGACGGATCACTTCGGTCTTGTACAGTCCGTTGATCGTCTCGGCCATGGCGTTGTCGTAGGAATCCCCCACGCTTCCCGTCGACGCCTTCAGCCCAGCGTCCACCAGGCGACCACTGTAGCGTATGGACAAATATTGTACGCCCTTGTCGCTGTGGTGGATGAGACCATCATCCTTCTTTGGCCTGCGGGCGTGGAGAGCCTGTTCCAATGCATCCAGAACAAAGTCCGCACTCATGGAGTAGGACACTTTCCAGCCCACGATGAAGCGGGCATAGACGTCCACCACGAAGGCAACATATACGAAGCCAGACCAGGTCGACACGTAGGTGAAATCGGACACCCAAAGCTGATTGGGGTGGTCGGCGTGGAACTTTCGCTCCACCAGGTCCGTCGGGCAAGCAACCTTCGGATCACTCACGGTCGTCTTGATCCGCTTGTCGCGCCGAACGCCCGCCAGACCGTGCTTTCGCATCAACCGTTCCACTTGGCAGCGAGGGATCTCGACCAGGTCCCGCTTTAGCTGCTCCCATACCTTGCGGACTCCGTAGAGCTGGCCGCTTTCCTCCCAGACCCGCCGGATCTGGATTAACGCCTGCTCGTCGGATCGTGCACGATACGACCTCAGATCCGGTTCGGCGATTCGCCTTTTGCGAAGGCGATAAGCGGAGGAGGCAACCTGCAGGACTTTGCAGATCGGTTCGACCCCAAATTCCGCCCGATGAGCTTCGATGAACTCGCTCACTTGCTCTGGCGGTCGAACTCCGCCTTCGCGAAAAACGCACTGGCTAGGCGGAGGATCTCGTTGGTCCGACGAAGCTCTTTGACCTCACGCTCCAAAGCCTTGATCCGCTCCTTCTCCGAGCTGGTCGGGCCTCCACGGCGACCTCCATCACGCTCGTACTGGCGAACCCAACTCAACACCGTAGCCGCATGGCAGCCCATCTTCTGAGCAACCGAATTCACCGCCTGCCATTGGGATTTGTGCTGCGCCTCCTGCTCCAACACTAGTTGGACCGAACGCTCGCGAACCTCTGCTGAAAACTTGCTGACTCCCATGTTGACTCCTCCTTCTAAAGTGTAGGAGTCGACTCAATTCCAGGGGCGATGTCGATCTTGAGCCATTCGGGGACCCCGCCGAACTTCTCGAAACCGCGCATCAACGCCACCAACACGGTTTGAGCGGATTGGTTGGCGATCACCTCGCGATAGCTCATGCCGCTGTGCGAAAAAGTCAACACCATGATCCAAGTGCGCTTCTTGTCCTTTTCGGTCCGACCTTCTCCCTTCCAGATCTTCGGACCTTCCACGAAATCCATCTGGGCCTCCTGCCCAGGCAAAACAGGCAACATCTGAAACCACTTCGGGCTCCGTGCGCGGGCCTTGCGGACCGGCGCGTCTCAGCCAATATGTCGCGTGACGGATTAAGTGTAGGAAATGGCCTCATGGAAGGTGAGCTTGACGGAATTTGGGACTCGCAGGCAGAGGCTTCGGCTCCCGAATCGATTGGGTTTCATCCCGCGCGCCCGGGTCAAGACTGCGTTGCGTTTGGCCTGGATTTCCGGGCCTTTCCCCTGGTCCATTTGGTCGGGCGTAAGGTAGTCGAGTCGACTGTGCATGTGCTCCCCGTTGTACCAGGCCATAAGCGCGTCCACGTACGCTCGGGCCTCGTCCAGCGTGCGAAAATACTCGGGGAACGACGCCCGCCCCTTGAGGGTTGCGAACAGGCTTTCAATGAAGGCGTTGTCGTCACTGACGTGGGGGCGACTATGGGTGTAGCGGACTTCGATCTTCTCGAAGAATCCGGTAAGTCGGGTTGCTCGCATCGGGCTACCGTTGTCGGAATGGACCCTCAATGCCGTTGGGTGCGACACTCGGTCGACGATGCTCCTGGCAAACAGATCGTGAGCCAGCTCACCGTTCTCAGAAAGCTCCACGGTCCAGCCGACGGCTTTGCGGCTGAACATATCCTGAATGGTGTAGAGGTAGAAGTAGGCACCTCGCACTGGCGAGGGCAAGTAGGTGATGTCCCATGTCCAGACCTGGTCCACCGCCGTAGCCTCCAGAACCGGAGGGCGGCGCTGTGGTGATGCTCGCCGCACCGTCAAGCGGCCCTTCTGGTCTCGCTCATCCAGTACACGGAATACCGTGGCCGGTGAGCAAAGACAAATATCGTCATCGAGCATCTTCACCCAGGCTGATCGCACCGGCAGATCCCGATACTTGGGGGCCTGGAAGGATTCGACCACCAGATCCTTCTCCTGTTCCGTCAGGGGCTGGGAGGCATCCTGAATACCGCCTCGACGCCGGTCCTGTGGGGTTTCCTGCCAGCGCTGCAGGCGGCGGATACCGAATCCGACCATCGCGCAAGCCGCCGTTTTGGAACACCCCAAATCGATGCTGTCCTGGAAGCCGGTCACGATCAGCTGACGCATGTCGAGACTCACTTTTCCCCGCCCAGGACGCGGGAGACTTTTTTTGCCAAAAACACCAGGGCCGCGGCTTCCGCCAACGCTTCGTTCTTGCGCTCCAGCTCCCGCAGGACCTGGTCGTACCGTTCAGCAGAGACCATCTTGGACTCCTCCTCGCGTCGCTCCAGGCCTCCCAACATCAGATCCTTCCAGGTCATCAGCTCGGGCACCGTCACGCCCTTCTCGCGCACGTAGGCCACCAAGGCATCGCCTCGAAGACTGTCCGCCTCCTGCACCATCTTTTGCTTTTCGGAGGGGCTGCGAACCCTTCCCTTTCGAACACTCACTTGACGGCCTCCCAACGGCTCTGTCGCGGCAAGAAACGTCTTCCGGCGGGCACTCTGCTTCCAACCATAGATCGTAGTCGCCTGGATTCCTGTCTCTTCGGCCAAAACGGACACCGAAGGGGCGCCGGGCTGGTTCAAACGGTCGAGAATCTCATCCCGACGTGGGTGTGGCTTGCGCATGGGTTCCTGTTCATCTCGCCCCCTCGATTTGGATCAAGCAAAGCGACATATTGCCTGAGACGGGGGGCCCCCCAGTGAACCCTGGAGGTAGGCGCCCGGGTGGCCGTACGGAAGGGACCAAGTGTTTCCCTATCCGGCCCTGAAAGTGCCCACAGGTGTTTCCCTATAAGGGCCCGCTAACAGTTACCCCGAAGCTTGCTTCAGGGTTGTTCATTATAGATGATTGAAGCCCTCTATTTGTCCATAATCATCAATTTACCCTCTGAAAGTCGAACTACGACTCTGCTATTGATTTCTTTAACCGTATGTACGAATTCCGCACCATGGGATGTTGGAAAGTCCATGTTTTCTACAATGGCATTCGTATCCAAATTAGCCACCCCAAATGAGTTGCTAGGAAGATGATGCCCGTGTATGAAATACAATAGATTATCTTTTAATGTAAATCTATCCCAAAACATTGATATTCCCATTAAGCGAAGCTGCTCAGTGTAGTCGTGCATCCTTAGGGCATTTGATTCAAAATTAATTGCCTGAACAATTCCATGTCTTACTGTATATATGCTGTTATTATGTTTGACAAGAACGCCGCCAACCTTTTCAAACTCATTTTCCGTATTTCCAGTCCGAATGTTGATTCGTACTACTGAAAAATTCGATGAGCATTCCGAGTCAGTAAGATATATGTACGCGCTATCATTGTTGATGACTGGTTCAAAATTGTGATTAACAGTCCCCTTCCGATTGCGCATTAAGTCATCAAAATTATTTGACCATATTTCTTTGTTTGTTTTGATTTCATGCGCGGAAATGCTCGTGCCATTAATAGAAAGGAAGCTATCGTCATCCAATATTGCGCTAACTCCATTTGACCCTATCTCAACAGAGTAATACTCTGCAATACTGAAATCCCTTTTATCGACTTTGGCAATGCGGCGATTGCCCTGCAAATCGCGATCCAATGGGTAAAAGTAATCTTTTGTTGATCTTCGCTCAATGTTTGCAGGCATTGATAGCAGGGAATCCAATTTCATGGTTTCTCCATTATCAATAACCCAAGTGCAGTGGTTCTTTACATCAGGAACGAGAAATGCATCCCCAAACGTATAAAATTGTTTACATTCATTTGGAGCGCATACTTCATCATATCTCAATGCATCTAAATCAAATACTTGGAATCGACTTTCGCGAATCAAGCCCAATTTTGAATCTGCATTCATTGAATGCGCGACATTGTCGATTTCATGAATTGTTTTCATTTTGATGTTCTTTGATCGGTTGAAGTGAAGATTTTATGCAAAACAAAATTTATATTCAATATTTGACTTTAGTCTCGACAGTACTCCAGCACACAAATAACGTCGAATGATTTGTTGTGGGTCAGCCTAACGGTGCACATTCATGTTGTGCGCAAAGCGCATCAACATGGAATTGCGGTGTTAGGGATGATGTGTCTGTGTCAATTTAGCTGCCTAATGATTACAGTTCTCGTCTCTTGATTATCTTTCTTAAAAGAATACTGAGTTTCCCACAGGGAATCGTCTAAATCAACGTTCTTCGCGACAAGAATTCCGAATATCAGCATTCTGGTATTGGGATGCTGATTGTAAAAATTAGCCAATCCATCGAGAGTCTTAACCACTTCGCGTTTGTCGCTTGCATCCTTAATGAATTTCAGCTCAATTACTAATTGATTTTCAAATAGGCTGAAGTCGCTTCGCTTCTCTTGATTGTCAAACTTTAATTCTACGCCTTCTCTGCACAAAGTAGGGAGCCAAGGTTTCACTGTTATCCAAAAGAGATTCTGAAATTCTGTTTCATCAGCTAGACTATTATTCCATGAATTTTTGGGGCGACCATTCCCTTTTACATCAGAGTTTGCGCTCTCCATTCTGCGAAGAATTTGGACAATAAATTCGCCAGCCTCTATTGCATCTATCCCTAAATAGGGCTTCTCAGGCAAGCCATTTTTTCTTGCTGCCGCAAAATATTTGATTAATGCCCGAATTTCATAATACTCTGCTGATGTACCAGGCAAAGATGTCATGGTGAAGCCTGCACGCCTATCTAATTCTACACTAATCCATTGTTGCATTTCTTCCGAAAACCCGATATCCTTCGTATAGAGCAAGACAGCATCCAGCCTATTGATAAGCTCTTCATTTGAACTAGCAAAGAGTTCACTCTCGTTGGCCACACTTGTCGCTGTTCCATTTTTTAAGATAAACAAGTCCAACGCAGACCCTGCACGAATTGAAAATTCTCGTAGGCTTGATTGTTTTATGCTGATTTTCGATGAAATCAATAGATCAATATCTGATCGAGTACTTCCTGTTTTATATCGTCTTGATCCGAAAATGTAGACCATTTCAATATCAGGAAATGAGCTCACCAAATGTTGGATTGATGCCTTGAGTTCAAAAACCATTTCTTTTGCGTTAATATTTGGCACTGTTGCTCATTCCTATCATGGATTAAAGGATTTTGATGGTTAGCCTCAAATGGTTTTAGTATTGCAGTTGCTCTTTCGCCAATTTTCTACGCTCTCTTTGTGTTTCAATTATTGCTTTCAGCTCATTTAGAGTATACGGTGGTGTTTTTCTGTGAACCATGGAGTGGCAGTTTGCACACAATAACGCGATATCGTTTAGTGTGCTGTCACGCTCTCCATTTGCGATCATGTTTGTGTGATGTGCCTCAATATATTTTTCCCCAATTTCGCCATACAAATCAGCGAATTTGAACGAACAAATTTCACAGATGAACTCACTCTGATCTTTTTTTCTGCATATCAATTCTAAGTTTCGCTTGTTGAAGTATTGCTCAGTTAAAAAGCGGCTACCTTCTTTGAAAACTTGAGCTAACTCACTTTGATTAACGCTGATATGCGAAAGGTCATCTACCCAACCAAATTTCGATAATTCACTTTCAATTGCATTGATTCGTTCCTGACTGAGTTTTAAAACAGTGGTTTGTTCAGCGCCGAGCAGCAATCCAAGCCGCGGAAATGAATCATTCCATTTGACATTAATTCGGTGCGGCCACATTTCATCATTGTCATCCAAAATATCCCCAGATGTATTGTGATAGTAATCTGTTAATACAGTTCCTTTTGATACAATTTCCCTGCCCTCTTTAACGTATATCACGTCTCCAGGCTTCATCCCATAAGCAACATGATCAAGAGAGCCCTTTTGGGATGCTTCTAGTTTTTCCCAATTTTCTGGGCGATTATTCTTGGAGTATCTGGAGAGGTCGTCACGGATAACGGGATAGTATGTTATTGCTGCCACACCAATTTCATGAAAGTATGGCCAAAGTGATGCACCTTGATTACCTAATTTCATTGCCATTCGCCACGTATTCATATTTTCTCCAGTACTTATGACCTAGTCTGCTGCATGACACATTTTACCGTATCCTGATAGCATCGTTTGCGTTCATAATGTTGGCAACGATTTGATCAAGAAACAATTTTGGAAAAATATAAGACTCTTTACCGATTTCCATTGAAAGATGAGACGTCTCTGACGATTATTGAGAGGAAATGAAAAATTGGTCCGCTAGTCTGGCAGATCCAATATTGATTTGAGCTTCTGAAATATCGCAAATCCCAAATGAGCCAATTAAGCATGCTGTCGAAGATATCGGCAAGGCAATGGCATCTAAAGACTCTTCCCTCGACCATATAGCCGTATATCTGGGAGGCGATTTCAGCATGGATACGACAATGCAGTCGCTAAGAATAAATTTCGCCGAGGCAGAATGCAGAATTCTAAAATCTAATTGGCTATAAGCTTTAAGCCTTTCGGAATCAGATATTTCGGCTTTTTGTGCATTAATGTGTGCATTCTTAACAGCTTCAGCAAATATTCTTGGGGTACGTAACCACATGTTTTCGATCCAAATTTTCATAGCAGTAGCCAATTCAGCTCGGCTTTTCCTTTGATAATCGATCATAAGTTTTCTTGCTGCATTTTTGCTTAGGCCAAGAGATCTATAGACCGATGAAATTTTGCCCAACTCCCTATTTATTGGACCGCTGCCATTTGTGATCATCACATCAATGAATCGCTCGATGTATTCATCTGTTTTGAAATGCTCGACCACTCTTGCGAATAGGGAATGGCTATCTTTTTCAAATATTTCTCGAATCCACTTTGTTCTTGTTTGAAAATGAATGATCAGCTCGCATATTTTTTGAACATCGACATTAGAAAGATCGCCGCCCTTCAGCCGATTTAGTGTATCATTGAATTCAATTTCTTGTCTTGTAATAATTTCGTCAGCTTCGGAATTTCCATCCCGCGTGTAAAAATCCCTTTCAGCTCCAATCCCCTCTGTGTTTGATTCAAAAGGGTCGCCAATTCGTTTAAACACCCAGGCATAAGCCTGTTTCCCTGAAATTCGAGACGCAAAACCTTTTTGAAGGAAGCGAGGTATATAGTGATGCTTTCTGCCACTCATTTGTTGACTTTGGTACTCACCGGGTAAAGTACCGATTTTAATTCACAAGAAATGACTTCTCCATTCCAATTTGATGTTATTGTGATTTTCATTGGTCACGGCCCCTTCTAGTTATTTGTTTTTTAATCATCTATAGCTTTACCACCCGGAGGGTTTCCCTAACGCCCTCTCGTCACCGGGCCGAAGGGTCGGTGCAACAATAAGGAGGTCCCGGTGGACGGAGATTGTTAGGCAGCTGAGCCGCTACAGCGGCTCATGCGTCATTTCGTTTTGTACGAAGTCGTAGTATTTTTTTTGATACATATATCGGTCTGCATGTATTTGTCATTTTCTTGTGGGTATACATTGGTTGCGTCTGATTCATAATCGAATTACAGAATATTTAGACAGTGTTTGATTTTCCTAAATTGCATTTTGAGCATAATGTCTGAAGATTTCCAAGAATGGTTTCTCCTCCTTTACTCCAAGGCAAAATGTGATCAACATGCAACTCTAAAGTAGGGTTTGTTGCTGGGCTTTTGCCACAGACGCAGCACTTGAAATTGTCCCTTTTTAATACTTTCCAACGCAGTCTCAATGATGGGTCACGCCCTGTTGTATGTCTAAAATCTTCTGATTCAATTTCGGTTATTTGTGTTGGTGAGATAATGTTTGCACTATTTGCATATTTTACAAAGCATTCTAGAGCAGCAGTCCATGAACCAAATCGTCGATTATATGGCGTTTGTGAAATTGTTGAAGGTGAAGTTGCTAATTCAATTCTTCGAGGCTGTCGGCCATAATGCATCCATAGAATCAGTAAATTCTCGTACAACTTTTCATCTGGAATATTTATTTCATTTGAGATATCTAAGCTTGCCATTGCAAGTGCTGCATTCCAAGAGCCAAAACGCCTAATTATTGTGCTGTATTCGAATCTTCCAAATTCTGCATATTTCTTTTGCGAAAGATTCTTTGTTGATAGCAAGTTTGCACATCGGATTAAATCTGCAATGAGATCCTCATCGCTTATAGGCTGACCACTTACTCGCTCTAGTTCAAAATTTACATCATTCACATTTACCGCCAGTGCTAAGGGTTAATTCACAATCTCTTGGTGATGCTGCTTGATATTTTTCGTATAAATTTCTTATTTTCAAAAACTGTCGAATGGTTTGTTTCTTCAATTTCTGAGTGTGATTTTATCATTTTCCTGATTGTTTCCAATACTGAAATGGGCATTTCTTGGTTGAATGTGATTTTATTTATCCAATCCAATTCGATTGGGATATTGCAGGTGCTGTCATTTTCTTGTACGCAAACGATGCGATATTCAGATTCAATGCGATATGGGTGCCTTTTAATGAAAGGCAATTCATCTAAGTGAATTTCAGCGGGTATATCTTTGATCTTATAGTATTTAACTTTTCCGTGCAGAATTTTGGCATTAAAATTTTCTAGACTGGATAGAAGTTTTTTTCCATCGAATTCAATGCAGCAACCTGCGCTGCCATCAGAGAAATATTTCCAATGGTGTATTGTTTCATCATCCCAAGTAAAGCATATTGCCCGAACGGAATCCATCCTATCTTTTTTTTGCTCTTGGGAATAGATTTTCATGAATTCAATATCGTTTTTGTCTTCCCATTCTGAAAATCCAGGGAGGAATAATGCCTTTCTTATTAGAATGTCCAATAAGATTGGAAGTGTTGTAAATCGATTTAATTTATCTGGGAATGAGTTGGTGATTTCATTCTTAATGTCTTTAATTTGCATCGATATTTTCATTTATTATTTGCTGAAGTTGATGGAGTTATATTTGAAGGGTTAGTAAACAGAGCTATTTGGTATTTTAAGAACATCATCGATACGCCTAACGCCCGCTCGTCACCGGCCCGAAGGGTCGGTGCAACAACGGGGAGGTCCCGGTGGACGGAGATTGTTAGGCAGCTGAGCCGCTACAGCGGCTCATGCGTTATTTTCATATATAGAGCCATGTGCATTTTAGCGGTTGTGTGCTGTCATGGATTTGTTTTGCAGTTTACTTGGGTTTTAAGTGCATTGCCATAAGAATCCACTGATAGAGCAGTTTTCGCACCATTGGATATATCCGATACCACCACTTCCCCACATAAAATAGGAATCGTCACTACACGGTAATTCAGAGTCAATCTGCATTAAATGACTCATTGTTTTTTTGCATTGAGGACATTAAAGGTACTCTGGTGATTGTATCCAACTTGGAGCTCCACCGATTCGGAACAAATTTTCACGACTATTTGATAATCCCCAATCTTGGTTTAGCCATCGTTTTGGTGTGGGCGATATCTTGACATTGGTTTCCTTTAGTGGCGAAGATATTGCATCTGGTTGAATCTCATCTCCTAAATATTCAATGCAGTGCGGTGTGCCGTTTTGATCATGGAGGTAAAATAAATGGGGTTCCGTCCAGCCAAGACAACTCAAGCAAGTAGATAGCTCCAACTTTACGCGGGAATGAACGCCAAATAGCCCTAGCGAATCTTCAATGTTAATAATCTTGTGCAATCTATTGCCGCAGATAGCGCATTTTGAGGTTGAACTGCCGCCAATACTTGCGCAAATATCGTTTTTGTGTTCAATGTTCCATGTTTTATGGTTTCTTGTTATCCAAGAAGGGAGGGGGCTTAGATAATCATTTGGGAATTGTATGTGATACGACTGTTTTTGGTAGAGGCATTTTATGCCGTCAATTGAAACTTCGTATCCTTCATTAAGTAGCCGTGAATGGATGGATGATAATGCACTAGGCTCAGAGTTTTGTTCATTCTTTGCCATTTCATATAAATCCTTATATGCAGTAGTGTTTTGTGATTGAATGATGCATTCAAGGGCGTCACTGCGAATATCAGTATCTGTGCTACCATTGGCGACTAATTCAAGAAGTCCATTAATATCGTCTGCGCTTGCGCCGCGCCATGGCCAATAGCTGTAATAGGACGAGCTGTTTGGCCTGCTTGCAAACAGTGTTGATAAATATGGCTGAAGTTTTTCTGGGCATTGAATGCTTGAATGAGCAACAACTGAGTCAGTTAATTCGAGTCTGTAATTTAAACTGTGTAACTGCACCTTTTGGTAAGGAGCAGACAAGATGAGTGAAATCAGCGACGATCAACTGGACCAGCTTGTAGCCGGTCTCCAGAGCCCCGGGCAGGTAGATGCCCTTTACAGCCGCCTTCTTCAGCGGGTGATCAACCGTGGCATGGAGGCTGAGATGGATGCCCATCTTGGCTACGCTGCGCACGAGAAGTCTCCAGGTTTGCGTCGTAAGAATACGCGCAACGGGAAGACGACCAAGACGATCAAAGGGACCTTTGGCGAGGTGGAAATCAGTACGCCACGTGACCGTGAGGGGAGCTTCGAGCCGATTCTTGTGCCCAAGCGACAGGTTCGCATGGATGGGCTGGATGAGAAGATCCTTGCCCTTTACTCCCGTGGGATGACGACTCGTGACATCGCGTCGGCGATGCAGGATCTGTACGGCGTGGACGTGTCTCACAGCTTGATATCCGGGGTGACCGAGGCGATCCTTGACGAGGTGAAAGCTTGGCAGAATCGGCCTTTGGAGGCGATCTATCCGATTGTCTGGCTGGATGGCATCGTGGTCAAAGTTCGCAACGGCAAGCATGTCGAAAACCATTCGGCCCACGTGGTCTTGGCTGTCGATCTCCAAGGCCGCAAAGAGGTCCTGGGCATTTGGATGGCCCAGAACGAGGGCTCCAAGTTCTGGCATTCCGTGTTGACGGAGCTGCGAAATCGCGGCGTACAGGACATCTACATCGCCTGCATGGATGGCTTGAAAGGGCTGCCGGAGGCCGTCTGCAAAAATCGGCTGGATCCGGCCGGTCGTCGTCGGTTCGATCCGGCCACCCTCCGTCGGCACGATCCGGCCACCCCGCCTCGGTGTTTTTCACTGAATCGGTACGGCTTGATTTCGATGCTCCTTCAGAGTGCCTGAAGGGTCGTGATCTGGCGTCTCGATAACCATCTTGCCCCTCATTTCCGGGGGGCAGACTTGGGATCGAGGACATCGATGAGACATGTTAGAGAGGCCTTGCGCCTGTTGTACAAAGAAGGCCTGAGCCAGCGGAAGATTGCCAGCGTCCTTGGTGTGGGCCGTTCCACTTTGCAAGAATTCGTGGTTCGTTTCCAAGCCAGCGGCATGCCCTTGGAGCAGGCTCTTTCACTCTCCGACCAGGACTTGTCCGGCCACCTTTTCGGCGCGGCGCCCTTGGCTCGGACGCATGCCCGGGAGCCGGATATCGAGCACCTTCTGAAGGAGCTCAAACGTCCCGGCGTGACGATCCAATTGCTGTGGGAGGAGTACCGCAAGATTCATCCCGATGGCTTGGGACGCACCCAGTTCGGGGCGCGGATCAGGGATCATCGCGGCGTGACGGATCTTGTCATGCGACAGGATCACAAGCCTGGTGAGAGAGTGATGGTGGATTACAGTGGAGATCGGCTGAGCATTGTGGATCTCCTCACTGGCGAGGTGATCTTCCAGGAGCTTTTCGTGATGGTGTGGGCAGCCAGCGGCCTAGTCTTCGCTCAAGCTCACGCCAGCCAGAAGGTGGTGGACTGGAGCATGGGACATGTACATGCCTTCGAGTACTTCGGATGCGCTCCTTGGGTGGTGACTCCCGACTGCCTCAAGAGCGCCGTCACCAAGGCGCACCGCTACGATCCGATCCTCAATCGCACCTATGTGGAAGTGTGCGCACACTACGGCGCGGTGGCGATTCCGGCGCGTCCACATTCACCTCGGGACAAGGGTAAAGTGGAAAATGCCGTGCGGCTGATGCAGCAGCGCATCGTGGCGGTACTGCGCGATCAGATCTTCCATGATCTGTCCACTCTCAATGCTGCCGTGCGTATCGAAGTGGATCGAATCAACGCATCTCCGATGCAGGGATATGACAAAAAATGTCGGCGTGAACTGTTCGAGGAGATCGACCGCCCTGCTGCCCGCCCGCTGCCGCAGGAGGCTTGGGAATATCAGGAGTGGATGCGTCGCAAGGCCGGTCCGGACTACTGCGTGGAGGTGGAGAGGCACTGGTACAGCGTACCGCATGGATTGGCCGGAAAGCCTGTGGATGTGCGGCTTACAGCCGCTGCGGTGGAGATCTATCTGGACCGGGAACGAGTGGCTGTTCACATCCGCGCCCGCCATCGTTTCGGGCACACGATTCAGGCAAGCCACATGCCGGAAGCACATCGCAAGGTGCTGGATCAGGACTTGGGAAGGCTTGCATGGCGTGCCAAGCACATTGGTCCCAACATGCAGGCTCTTGTGCAAGCGCGCATCGACTCCTTGCCTCACCCGGTGCAAGCGGTGCGTCCTTGCCTTGGTCTTCTTCGCCGTGCGGAGAGCTTTGGAAACCACGCCGCCGTGGAACGGGCCGCCGCCTTTGCGCTGTGCCGCCAGATGCTTCATTGCGACGACTTCGACCGCATCCTCAAGAGCCGGGCTGCCGAGGCGGTGCCTGATCGAATCCTGACGGATTCCGTCCCAACGCCTCGGTCCTTCGCAGGACCGGGGCGTTTTTGTCTTCGCTGTTGCGCCTTGCAGGGGCGATTCGTGAATCGCCCCTACGACAATGGATCGCCCCTACTCCCGCTCGCACCTGTTCAGGTGCCCCGCCGAATCGTGAACGCGCAGCGGTCGCTCGATCACGCTCCCACGATCAGAACATCGGACATTTCCCAGCGTTAACGGAATTTGAACTAGACGCCTCGGTCCTTCGCAGGACCGGGGCGTTTTTTTTCGCTGTTGCGCCTTGCAGGGGCGATTCGTGAATCGCCCCTACGATGCGTTCGGGGTCGGTTCCGGCGCGTCGGGATTGACGGAATCCGTCTCCTTGGGTCTTGGCACGCCGTGGGCCACCAAGGTCCGGTCCAGGCCCATCGCGACGGCTTCCAGGCCCAGCACCACACCGGTGGCGACCAGGAGCCACTCGATCCGCACGACGTCGGCCAACGGCCCGAACAACAGCATGCCCATGGGCATCATGGAACTGCCCAGCATGCCCATCACCCCGAAGACGCGGCCCAGGAATTCGGGTTCCACCTGTTCCTGCAGCATGACGGTGGAGGGCGTGTTGAACAGGGCGATGCCCAATCCGCAGAACCCCATGACGACCAGATAGGCCCAGAACCACGGCACCAGACCCATGCCCACGGTGGTGACCCCGAACAAGGCGGTCGCCAGCACCATGGTCCAGACGCGATTCTGGAACCCACCCCACGCGGCGATGCCGAGCCCGCCGATCGTCATGCCCAGGATGAACGCCACCTCGATCGCGCTGAGCCTCCAGACTTCGGGCCCGAAGCTGCGGGCCACCTGCAGCGGCGTCAGGAACGCGGCCGGTGCGGCCATGACGAAGAAGATGGTGCAGTAGGCGAAGAACCGCAGCACGTAGCTGTGGCTTCGCACGTACCGGACGCCTTCCCGCAGGTCGTGGAAATAACTGGTCCCGGTCGGGGCCAGGGCCCGCGAATGGGCCGGTACCCGCACCGCCAATCCCAGCACAGTGATGGCCAACGCGGCGGTGGCGACATCGATGTAGAAGATGGTCTGCAAGGGGAAGGCCGTGAGCAGGAAGGCAGCCGCCACTGGCGACAGCAACATGGTGGCTGCCTGGATGGATTGGTGGATCCCGTTGACCCGGGTCAGCTGGTCGGCAGGGACGAATTGCGGCAGGAACGCCGCCACGGCCGGGGTCTGGACGGCGGTGCCCAGCGATCGCAGCGCCGAGGCCGCAAAGAACAACCAAAGGTCCCGGTGGCCCGCCTGGAACGCCAACGCGAGCCCCAGAGTGACCAGCGCGATGCCGCCATCGGCGAGCATCATCAGGCGGCGCCGGTCGTAGCGGTCGGCCCAGACGCCGGCGAACGGCGAGAGCAGGAAGTTGGGCAAAAAACCCGCCAGGATCGCGATGGTCTGGACCACGCCCGAGCGCGCGGTGAGCGTGATGTGCCAAAGGATGGCGTATTGCACCAGGGAGGTGCCCACCAGGCTGAGAGTCTGGCTCGACAGGAAGAACACCAGCGTGCGCTTCCAGGCCTGAGGTTCGGCTGGTTTGGTCGTGTCGTCCATTTCCGGCGCGAAACTACAAAGGAACGGGGGTTGTGTCAAGTCTCTGGGTGTAGAATTTGAAGTGGACGGTTGCGTCATGCGGCTTTCCGAAGTCGGCTGATATGGGTGGAGGGGAGCTTCTGGCGATCCCATCGTTTCTGCTGTTCGATGGCCACGGTGTGGATGATCTTGTCGAGGCTCTTGTCGGCCACAGCGATGCGGGCCGGGTCGAGTCTTCGCCTGATTTCCTCAATGAATCTCTCGATGGTATTGGAGCACCTGCACAGCCCCCACATGGCTTGTGGCATGTCGAAGAACCTAGTGAAGTCATCGAATTCGTCCCCGGCCTTGGCCACCAGTTTGGGGTACTTCCGCTCCCAAGCGGTCTTGAGGTTGGCCAGACCGATACGGGCGCTGTGACGTCCATCGGCCCAAAAGATGGCCTTGAAATCCTCGGAAAACGCCTTTTGGTCGCCCCTCTGTACCTGGCTCAGGATCGCTCTCATCTTGTGGATCACGCACAGCTGGTGATCGATCCCGAGACAATTCTTGACGGCAGCGCGGATGGACTTGTGAGCGTCGGATACAGCCAGGGCGACGCGCCCCAGTCCACGTTCCTTCAGATCGTTCAGAAGAGCGCTCCAGCTTTCGGTCGACTCGCTGTCGCCCACCAGCCATCCCATGAAGTGCCGCATCCGATTAGCATCGACGCCAATGGCCACCAACACAGCTTGTTTGCTGGTCTCGCCGCCGCGTCGCACCGGAACGTACAAGGCGTCCAGGTACAGGATTTCAACCGCTGGGACGGGCTGTTGCCGCCACTGGTCGATGGCCGGAAGGAGCTTGTCGGTCATCTCCGAAATGTCCGAAGCCGAAAGCTTCGCGCCGGTCAATTCGCGCATCTCCGAGGCAACCGCCCGAGTCGACATGCCGCGCAACCAAGTGCGCTGGCAGATGACTTCAATGGCTTGGCTCATGCCACCACGCAGCAGTCTGAGAAGCGCCGAATTGAACCCACCCTTGCGCAGGACCGGCTTCTCGACCGTAAGCGGACCCAGGGGGCTCGGAAGGGACACGCTCTTGCGGCCATTGCGCCAGGGGCCCGTACCGTTGCGCTCGTAGGTGGTCCGACCCAAGTAGGCGGCAAGCTCCGCCTGGAGGGCATGGTCGAGCATTCCCTCAATTTCGGCACGGAACAGACCACCGGCAACAGCCTGGAAGTCGCTACCAAGAGCCTCATGAAGGATGGTCTGGACGTGGTCACGAGCTGCGGATCGGATGGCAATGTGTATCTTTTTCATGGACGTAGGGCTCACTCTGAGTGTGGTGGTTTTGCGATTTCCACAACCTACGTCCACTTCTCCTTTCTACACCCGCAAAGAGTACGCAACCTCTACACGACCAATGCCATCGAATCCCTGAACATGAGCTTGAGAAAGCTCACCAGAAATCGAAGGATCTTTCCAAATCACGATAGCGCCCTCAAAAGCTTATACTTTGCGGTAAGAGAGGCCTCGAAAAAGTGGGCATGTATCCATCACTGGAAACAGGCTTTGCAGACTTTTCAGATCCTCTTTGGTGAAGAAAGAGTGCCTGTGTGAATAACCCAGTTACACACTTCATTTTACAGACCCGTTAATTCATTTCCTTGTCCATTTCTAATCATTTCAGCAGTGATTGCGATAATTTCTTCGAAATCTTCAAAAGGCAAATGCCTTAGGCAATCATCAAAGAATGTACCCCCATTATTTAGTTTGCTTAAACACAGCTTTGCAAAATTCAGAATTTCATTTGGGAAGTTTAGAATAAATGATGCTAATTCATTATACACTTCAATAGATAGGTTTTTGTCCTGAATTTTTTTGAACAACTCGTTTGCATTATTCATATTCATCCCATGTCTATATGTGTTGCGTTATTTTTCGAAATAAGAACATTTTCACCAAAATTTACGTCGAGTGAATTGTTATCGGACAGCCTAACGGTATTTCTTAATGTTGCCGCGCCGGGAAACAGATCAAAAAAACGAATGGGCGCGGTCAACATTGAAGAATATTGTTAGGGAAGGTTGTTGTGCAATTTGCGCTAATTTGTTTGGTATTATTCCCATAGATTTTGCGGCCAATTCACATTCACTTTGTTGATAGTGATATTTGAAAAATTTTGCCTCTAATCAAGGATGCATCGAATGCTTGCACCTGATTCTTTGTGATTGATAAGGGAAATATTTGCATCATCCCTCGGACTATACAACATAAGCATCCATACTTCGTTTGCATTCAATTCGGTCGATGACCAAAAATATGCTCCCTGACCAAAATATGAGAACACACTTGGTTCAGAATTTATTCCAGCTGGAAGCGCCCTAAAACCGAACTGGTCTGTACCATTTCCATTGTCGCTCCAAAATATTTTCGATTTCAAGCGCAACCCACCAGTTGCGGAGTCTACAAAGGAGCGGAGTCGTTTCCATTCAGTGTTACTCGGTACATGCCATCCGCTTGGGCATATACCGGTACGAGGAGTTACTCCAGACCAAAGTGAGGAATTATACGATTTTGAAAGGGACATAGCGGAAGACCATTGATAAAGGCGACCATAAGTACTGCAATTGGCAGCAGTACCAGCTGGGCACCAAGAGTTTTCAACAACATAATTAAGGTTTTGAGCCATCCAAGTTTGCATACCAATTTTGATAAATTTATACGATTGCCCATCTCTTGAGTCGGTAAAGGATTGATATGCATTTGAATTATTCCAAGTGGTGTCGACTGTTTGAATTGTCTCGGGCTGAGTTGGAATCGATGAAGATTCTTTTGTTTCGCAGCCAGCGAATATCAGAGAAGCAATAACTTGGATCGCGATCATTCTAATCAATTTCATTTTTCCACCTATTGTTTTTTTGCATAGCTTTTAGTCGAGCTTTGAAATCAATTTTTGGTTTTTAATTATTGTGTGAGCTTTTACCCCCACGCCTCACCATGTGGATGATCTTTTTATGATCATTTCTGAAAATGATTCTGCAGCAAGCCTTATTTGCTCATCAATTACTTTTTGATCTTCCTGTAAAGGATTAGTTACAAGGAATCTACGATCCCATTGAAGTAGTGATGCGTCTCGATTTAATTCGCTTGTATTTGAATTGCCAATCGAGTTGGAGAAGAATACTGCTCCGATGTTGTAGAACTTTTTGTGGCATGAATCAATAATTTCTTTTAAATCAGCCATAGATAGGTGCGAAGAAATGATGCAAATATCCGCATCCTTAAAATGCTTTTCGAAATATTCCTGGATGGACAGAAATGCTTTGGGTATGCGCTCTTGAATACTCCTGTTGCCAATCATAAGGGAGTTTATTTTTATTGAAATTTCTGGATGCGAGATTTTGAATATCAAATCGCAATCCAATCGTTGATGCCTTTGTTGATCTGTAAATATGTTAACTACATGCTTTTGAAAAGTTGTTTTCCCCGTTCGATCATTTCCGATCAAGACAAATGCCCATTTTTCGCTGGTTTTCATATTCGCCTACTGTTGTGATGACTGTTTGATATTGTTAAATAATAGTTCATTGTGCTATTTTTCATCCCCACGGAGTGTGTCCCTAACGGTGCACATTCATGTTGTGCGCGAAGCGCATCAACATGGAATTGCGGTGTTAGGCACACTGCTATTACCGAGCTCAATTCGTTGCATTTCTCTGTTATTTTTCAGTCAATATTTACCCGTTTGGATTTCAATGCGGGTACAATTTTTCTGTTAGGCAAAGTTTCATCAATTTGACCATTTCTGACACTCGTCACCAATGGAATGGCGTCTCCGCTATTTATTTGTTAACCTGAAAATACTCTTTTGCCATTGCTGAATGAGCTTGAATTCGATCAAGCGAGTATGTAATGGTGTTTTGATTTTTCTTGCACCATTCAAAATACTCATCTATTGAATTTGAAATGTTTGTAGATAATTCAGAGTTATTTTTAGTCCAGTTGTACCAGACAAACGGAAATTTGTCACCAGGTTTTGGCCCGAACATTCTTGCTGAATTATCAATGAATATGCCAAACGGCGGAGCTTTCTTCTCTCCTTCATTTGCAGATATTACAGGGATTCCAAATAGCAAAGAATTCTTTATTTTTTCCTGATCCGATACCGCTTGGTTTACATCAGAGGTAATTGCGTCCCCATGTACGACTGGACCGAATGAAACTGATGCTTTGGGGATGAATCTGTTAAATACATCCTTTTGCTGAACGAATTCGCTGGCAAGCTTCGAAAACACTGCTCTTAAAAAGGTTTCCAATGATGCTTTTGAGCTTGCTGTTATATATGCCCCATCGAGCATTGGATAGAATTTCAAATTACCATCTAATGCAGGGATGATTGATGCATGTAATCTTATGATATGATTTGTCGCTCTCTCCAAAGAAATTGCCATTGTGGATCGAGTCCCCATGATATCGATCCAGCATACGTATTCGCTCGATTCTTTAAGTTTTCCTGTGTTGACGAAGATAGATTTATTGTCTTTCACTTGTTTTGCTTTCTATCGTTATTTTGAAATTAAATTGGATAATCCAATTTTCTTGGCCATTGAACTGATTTCAAGTTCCGAGCGAACAGAGGAAGAAATTCGAAATTTCTCAAATGAGCATTTTACAAAACCCGCTGACCCAGTATAACTAGCCAGGACTGTCTGATGCCAAGAATACGAATCAATGGCGACTCCAGAACCAGCAAGGAACCCGTTTATATACAACTTGCCCATTCTATTTGAATCTATTGTTAGCGCAAGATATACGCTCTGATTAAGATGCGACTTCGTAGTCGCCCAAACACTCATGAATTCAGGCGAAAGAAACCCATTCGTTTCAAGTGCGATTCCTGAATTATATGCGCCCCAAAGTGTGAATAGCCATCCGGTGTCCCTTTGAATATTTGCAATCATTTCAAAGCTGACATTAGCTTCTGGAGGATCAAAATTTAAATTCGCATAGCCTGAAACTCCATCAAACTGAACTGCTTTTCCGAATAACCCATCAATCCATGTAAAGCCTCCGGTTAGAACGCCTGTTGTTCCTGTTTTGACGTTTTTAATGGATGCGCCTGTTGCTTCATCAAAATTCCAGAGGCCGATTGTATTCGCGTCTTGTGGAAGGACCGAGTCTTTGGAAATTGGTGTAGCACTCCCATATGCTGTGTCACTTACACATCGCAGGGAAAATGCATCATTCTTCTTGTAGAAGTTCGCGTGATTTATGAATGAATCGACTCCATAGATATCGTGTCCCCAAAATTGGTCGGTAGAGGACTCCGTTGAACTAGCAAAGAACGTAGCTGAATCAATAAAACGATACCCGGATCCTTTAACGAAATAACCTGCAGGTATGGCTCTGAATCCGATAGTGTCATTGCCGACCGCACCGCCGTACCATCCTTTGTTTGATTTAAGCCGTACGCCGGTTATTTTGTTTGTTTTATCCGTAACCTGTATGAGTGTATCCCATTCGGCATTACTTGGTACGTGCCAGCCGGTTGGGCAAACGCCGCGTCTGCCACTGGGCACCGCACTGCTAGATGTTGTACCATCCATCACCTCCGACCAGTTGTAAAGACGGCCGTATTTGACACATGAATCGGGGCTATCGTTATAACAGCGTCCAATTGTTGGCCCAGTCCCAGAAAAATTCAGATTCTCGGCCATCCATTTTTGATTTCCGATCAAGACTGTTCGGTAGTGCTTCCCATCGCGTGAATCATAGAGGTTGTCGTACTTGATAGAAGTATTCCAGGGAATAGCATTCAACAAAGTTGTAACTGTACTATTTGATCTGCGAGAAATGGCAACACTTTTTGTGGCAATATTTCCTGCATTATCAATCGCTTTTACGGAGATGGATGTACTACCACCCACACCAACTGAAACTGTGTCATTTGCGGCATCGCCATTCAGAGTAACTTTTTTCGAGCCGAACCAAACAGAAGCTATTGAATTATCTGTGACAGTCCACCGAAGGCGGACTCCTGCAATGGCGCTGTCAATTATGGTGTCTTTCAAGCCAGATATCACTGGAGAAAGGGTGTCGCCAATTGAGAGCCAAACAGGTAAATCCACGGGGTCAAAGGATTGAGAGGAATTTGTTGTGCCTGATTGGGTTCCGTTCCACCAGATAGCTGAACTGCCATCTGGTTGTGCCTTCCTTCCCTCTATTGAAAAAAGAAAATTAGTTCCTTGGGGAATTCCGGAAATTACAACGAATTTCGCATTCCAAGGAATCGTCTTTTCAAACCAAACGGAGGATGGCGTTGTAGACCAGACTTTTATGTGAACTGAATCCGTCACGGGCAAGTTCACGCCCTGAGACAGCATCAAACGGGGGGAAATAGATGCTCCGGTCCCTGACGCTTGACTTGGCATTTCCGAAGAGTTGCATGAGTAAAGAATGGTTGTCGCCAATATGGCAAAAGTAAAGGACCTCATTTTGCCCACCTAACGGTTATATCAGTTTGAGCTGTCGCATTTAAGGTATTGCTGTCATCGTTTGAGAGTATCACGACGGCAGTTACCCCGCCTGCCACAACAAGTCCTCCTGCAACCCACCAACCCCAGGTTCCGGGATGCTTTGAATTCTCCGACGATTGTTTCTGCTTAGATGGAGCTGTGGAGTTTTGTTGTGTTTCAGGGGCAATTTCTGCTTGTTTTGCTGGAAGCAGAGTCACTGGGGCCTCTAGCTGCGCTTGTTCTGGTTGAGCAAGGTCTTTCGCGATCTGTGGGACAATAACTGTCAGCATGTTCTCGAAGTCCCCATTCAAATTCTTGCTTGCGGTCAATAGGACTTCACCCGTTTGGACATCGACCTCACGGACAGCAATTGTATAAGCCTTACCAAAACTAGCCACTGATCCGACGACGATGCGATCGATGCCAAGCAGCTTACCGATCTGTACGGCGCACTCCTGGCCATCACAAGCTCCACTCTGCTGGAAGCCTTGTTCCCTTAGCACCGCATCCATTTGGGATCGTTCCATAACACGGACGGCTTTTGTCTTAAGTAGTTGGTCTGCCAAAGCATCTGTCAGGGTACGCGCATCCATGCTGTCGACCTTGCGGCCTTCAAGCGGCAGGATGGCGACCATTGGAAGAGGTTTTGAGCCGGCGGAATGAACCACAGTTGAGGTAGTGACCAAAATTCCAAGGATGCAAGCGAAATACCGGGTCCATTTTTCAGACGGGCGGCGTGTGGGGCTAGGTATCATGATGTACTTTCTCCCTGAGAAGCGAACGTTGATTTTGTTTAGAAGAGTAAACAATCTGTTTTCGAGCCACAGTGAGTTGGTTTCATTCTTTGCATTTTAAAGCCATTCCATTTTGCTTGATTTGTAGTTCATTGCAGCTATTCATTGTTTGGTCAAATTGATTTGTTTTGTCCCGCGCCGGAGGCGTCTGCCTAACGGACCATATTCATGTTGTGCGCGAAGCGCATCAACATGGAATTGGGGTGTTAGGGAAAATGGTTGTTTCATTCACACTACTCCGTAAGGGATGATGGGCTGATCGTGCCAAGTTATTGAAGCAGGTTGTGTTATTGGTATACGAGTGATTTTGTTGATAAATACAAGCCTTGCATTAGCAATCAAATGCAAGGCATTTTGAAAGAATGATGTTAAGCGCAAGCTACACCGATACTCGATTGTAAATAGAAGGGTATTTTTCGGATACAGGCTCTAAATGCTTTGGAGAGCTAATCATTCTTGTTAATTTACATACATTTTCATAATTTTCCTCATCTCCATTCTCTTTGAACGCAATAGCGAGAGATACGAGATAATGGTCGAGGCTGTCTATTGAATTTTGAGGGCTTAAATCGGGTATTCCATCAGACTTATCTAGGAAATTATATCCGAAGTTGAAGGAGCTTGGATCATTCGTTTTATACTGATGCGCCCACCGATAATAAAAAAGATTCAGTTTCTTGTTTAGAATATTTGCTTCATCCTTATCGATGCATTTTGAAAGTATTGTGCGGCAATCTTCTATCAATTTTCTGTTGGTTTCAATTTCATCAAGACGCAAAGATATAATCGGATTGCCCAAATCAATAATATTTGTTTTCAAATTCCCAAACGGAGTCACCTTTTCAGGGAACTTGTAGTCTTTGATTTCAGGAGTTGAAATCACATCACAAGCAAACTCCGCTCTGAATCTAAATGCGACTCTTGAAATATCATTTAATTTCGTTATTAAGTACGTGTGCCACATCATTGACGTGGTGTGGATATCCAATATTCCATTTTCTAAATCCAGATGCCCAATGTAAAATGGCAAATTTAGATTGAATAAGGTGCTGATTTTGTTTGGCGTATCATATACAATGTCTGGCTTTGTAGTGGTTGTTTTGATCTGCAAAAGAAAAGGCTTGTCATAATGGACGTATGTTTTATCCAAGGAGTCTTTGATAAGTCCGCAGTAAAAATCCACTCCGAAATCTTCACCGACGTTGGATTCAGATACAAATGCGAATTTCGAAACCATATATCGTGCCAAATATTCACCACGAAAACCATTCTTCGACCAGAGCAAACTCATTTCAAGTCCTTTCAAAAATTTATGCTTATCAATCAATGCATGTTTGTAGTTTTTCGGGATGAATTCCCTAACTCGACACATTCCTGAACTTCACAAAGAACATTTTTCGGCAATGATTTCAGTGTTTAGCAGGATGCTGAAAAATCGGAATTTCAGCCATTTTCACCCGCAGAGTTTGGTTTTGTTGACAGAAATTGCATCCACTTTAAGCGCCGTCCCTGATGGCCGATTCTCTGTTTTGGGCGCGTTATCCCATCACTGATGGCCACAACGCCAATTTGGGCGCTCATTTGCCCCTCATTCACGCTGTTACCGCCATAAGTCGGCTCATACGCACGAGGTTGAAGGCCGAACAGGCAAGCGTAAACAGGCCAGAGACAGCCTCCTTGCCTCGGATCTTCACTTGACGCAAACATGCTGAGAGCTTCATCCATCCGAAGACCTGCTCGATCCGTTTCCTGCGTCTGATGCTGGTCTTGTAGCCCTCCGTCGCGGCGATTTCGTCCGACACCGAGGATTGCCGATGTGGCCCCTTGTTTTGCGCCACATGGGGAATCGTATTCATCTGGCGGCATATCTCCACGAAGCCCTTGTTGTCGTAGCCTTTGTCGGCTCCCAACGTAATCTCGTGATCACCTTCCATGCGCTCGAGCATCGCCAACGCAGACCAGGTTTCACCGCCCTCGCCTGCAGCTTGACGGAGATCGGATTCAACCACCAATCCACTGCGATTTTCCATCATCGCGTTGCCCAAGTAGCTGGGCTTGGCGGCTGTATTGCTGCTCTTACGAGCAAGGCGAGAATCCGGGTCTGTGCTTGATCGATGAGTGGAATTTGAGAATGTCTCTCCCCGAAAATCTCGCAGGATGTCCTTGCCAGTGCGAGGCTTGGCGTCATCGCTTGAAGGCTCACTTGACGGCTCCGAAGGAGGTGGCGCTGTGGGCGTATCATCGTCGGAATCCGAAGCCATCGGCTGCAAGCTTTTGGTGCTTGCCCAAGCCTGAAGGAGGGTGCCATCGACACTGAAATGATCGTTGGAAACGAAACCTTTTTCGCGAGCTTGCTCCACCACGCGAGCGAGGAAATTGCGAGACATCTCGGTGGACAGAAGTCGATCGCGATTGTGGGTGTAGACCGTTGGAACCCATGCTTCCTGGTCAAGCGGAAGATCCAGAAACCAGCGGAAAGTCAAGCTATCTTCGATGCGTTCGCAAAGCTGCCGCTCGCTGCGAATGCCGTAGATGATCTGTAGGAGAGAGCCTTTGAGCAACTGTTCTGGCGGGATAGAAGGGCGACCACCTACCTTGTATGCCTGATCAAACTCGGAGTTTAAACCTTGCAGAGCTTTGTCACAGATCTCCTTGATCTTGCGCAAAGGATGGTTCGGACGAATACGAGCATCAAGGTCTACAACGGCAATGAAACTGGGATTGGATTGAATGCGACCGCGCATATCACAATCTACGACAGATTCTGTCGAGACGCAGGTGATTTGGGAGGGTTTTTCAGCATCCTGTTAGAAAGGTTCCTAGCTATGGTTTTTCTAACCTGGGGAACCGTTTTCATGCGGTCTATTATTTTGCTAACTGTTAGCGATTTTTTCTGATTCACCGCTTGGCTTTTCGCCGATTCCAAATCCATACTTTCTAATGAAATACACACCAATAGCGGAAAACAGCACAATAGCAGTGAAACCTATTAGCCTCATAGACACCACCGTATTTTGCAATAAATTCTCTGGCCTAAAGAACGCCTCAGTAGCTTTGTCAAGTTTGGAAGCGAGAAACCCGGTGATGAAAATTGAAGCACCTTTGAAAGCATCGGAGAATACCCTAGCTTCACCCCTTGAATCGGGCGACAAATATGTACCAATAATCCATCCCATGGCGATTCCAAGTGCGAATATTATTTCAGTAAGCATGCCGCTTCTTGTGTCTGAAGAAATATTCCATCCCAATAGTATGATCGCAATAATTAAGATAGAGGCAATAATTGTTGATGGTATCCAGGAGTTATCAGGTGTACTGTTGTCTACATTTAGCATTATTCATTTCCCATGTATTGAGTTTGACGGATCAAGTAACTGAAGCAGATTGAGTATTCACGATGTGGAGGGAATTTATCCGGCTCCATACACCGGATTGATTAAATTTCACACCCCGCTCAGCTATGGTATGATTTGCGCATCAAGCATAATTTTTTCGATCAAAAAGAATGCAGAAAATGTTAAAACAAATCCAATTCCAATAGGAAGAATTGTTGAAACCCAACTTCTTTCTTTATAAGGGATTGGATCGAGCACATCAGCCTTTGGCAAGCTGATTTCTTTTGCAAAATAGCCAACTAAAGTCGCCATGCAGATAAAAACCAATATTGCAAATTTCCAACTTGCAATTTCTTCAATGATTACAGAAACCACCCAGATAGCAGTGCCAAGCGGGTAGATTAAATGTCCTTTCCCGAATTTGTTAATGGACTTGTAGTTTGATGCCAATAAATATAAAGATCCCAGCCCTCCGAAAACAAAGGATGCCACTGCCTGTTCTTTCGAGAATACGGCAGTGCTATTCTCGAATTGTTGGGTGGTATCATTTTTCGTTGCAATACCACAATTCGTGCAAAATTTTGAATCGTCAGCGATTAGACTTCCGCATTTAGTGCAGTACATTGAATTTTTCCTTTTGTTTGGTTTTTGCCTTGCAGTATTGCAGTGGCAGTTAGTTTTGCGTCAGAGTGTATTCGCAATTCTTGAGTCCCGAAAATTTGCTAAATATCACAGCTAGAATTGCTCGTTTAAGATCTTCCGTTTTGTTGTTAAGCCCTCCAATGATGGCCGTATGTCTTTCTATTGCTAAATTATTGATTGAGGTTGCAATTGAAATGGCGGAAGATTCATCGCCCCCTTCCACCGGAATGCAGACTTCAATCTCAGAAAGTGCAAATTTAAAGATTTTTGGAATTCTTGACTGCTGAAAGTTTTGCTGGCAGACGAATTGAATGGTAATGATTTTCATTTAATCTCCGGTCATTTTTAGTGTGGAGTTCGCAGCAGATGATATCTATTGAATATTCACATTAATTCCTTTCGGATTAAGGTCGCCTTCGATTGTTCCTAAGTTCGTTATAACCTTTACATGCACGAATTCGCCAGCCATTGAACATGTCTTTGTGCTTTTTTTGCAAAATCGCTCCTTGCCAATTACAAGCTTTTCACCTGTATTCAGCTTGGCCGAGTATGCGATTTTAATAGAGGTCACTAGGATCATGTATTTTTTTGATTCTATTTCAGATGTGCGTTCGGTACTCGATGTATCAATCCAAAGTACACGGGAGTTTTTCGAAATTGAGTCCACAAAACCTTTCAAGTGTTCAGGATTAACATTGTTTCTCAAATTGTTTCGCAGTTTATTCAGCTCATCCTTGGAAAATGAAGGATCGTTTGAGGATAGAGTATTTACTTCCATCAACTTTGCTGCGGTATAAGCACCGTTCATTTCAACTTCATTAATCGTAATTTCTTCTGATTCTTTGGATAGAATATTGACAACTTCGTGTCTGAAGTTCCCGAACAACGTGTTTTCTGTTTTGTACTCGGTAGAGACATCTACATTTGGGCTTGATAATTCATTAACAACGTATACCGCAAAAATTCCGGCAATTATTAATGCGCTAAATGATGCAATCGCCTTAATCGACTTGCCAAACGAGGAAAGTTTTTGTGGATGATCTTGAGATCCAATTCTGACTTCGCCACATTTGGCACAAAAATTTGAAATCTCACTTATTTCGGAACCGCACTTTTTGCAAAACATTTTCTTGACCCTTTTTTGTCACTATCGCATTGCATTGAGAATGAAGTGAAGCCTTCTGAAGAAATCTTGGTACAGTTGCTGCAAAGGAGGTTGAAGTCCTTTGCTCTCACTGGGACAAAAATAATTTGAATTTACTCGAAAATCTGTGTGTGTTACATTTTCCTCCACGGAGTGTGTCCCTAACGGACCATATTCATGTTGTGCGCGAAGCGCATCAACATGGAATTGGGGTGTTAGGCAACCTTTCATGTTGACGCTAATTTTTGCTATTTCATTTTCATGATTTTGTTCATTATTTGAAAGAGTTAACCGGCCCCTTTTTTGGGTGCAGGTTGAACGATCTGTTAGGCACAGTAATTCGTTTTGCATTGCTGGGGCGAGCTTCTGTGTTATTTTCTGTTTATTTGTTAGGGGGGTGGCCTTGCTGTTTTGCCTTATTTCCCGCATGATATTTAGTTGGTGTTTTGTGTCTGAATTCAGATTTGAACCTTATGTTCGTATGATCAATTCTGAGTTAAATCTTTCAAGAATTCAGATGCATTATTCGACGCGCTGACCATCAGGAAATCTCTAGCTCGTGTGCAGGCAACGTAGAGCAAGTGGCGTTCGGAGTTATAGACCTCGTCCAGGTCCGAATCGTCGGTGATTCCTTCGATACGTGCCTGGCTAGGAATGACTTCGTCGTCGCAAGCCATCACCGCGACAACGCGAAACTCCAGACCTTTTGCGAGATGCATGGTCCCAGCCGTGGCGAAGCCAGATGTCAGAGCAACTTTCTCGGCAATCGACTTGAAGGGAATTCCGGCCTTTTCCAATGCGGCATGAGCACGAGGAAGCTCGGCGGACGATCGTACGAAGACACCGATTTCGCTGGGCGAGACTCCTTCTTGGACCCGTTCAGCAAGCCACTTTGCAACCGCTTCGGTTTCTTCTGTTTGACTCTTGAACTCGCGGATCGTTGGAGGCTGCCCGTTGAACACGGACACCGTTCCCTTGCGCTCTTCTGTGTTTCCGTCAACGTCCGAGACTTCAGGTCCAAGCAGCTTGTCGGCTTGGGCGCGGATTTGATGGGATGTCCGGTAGTTGATCTTCAAGGTCTTAGACCGCCCGCGAACCTCCACTCCTACAGACTTCCAGGAGAATGCTTGCTGGAAGATGCGTTGGCCAAGGTCGCCGGCGAAAAACAGTCCGTTGAGTTGCGGCCCCGCCATAGCCGCCAAGAACTTGAGCTGAACGGGGCCGACATCCTGCGCCTCGTCGACAACGACGTGATCGTAAGGCTTGCAGACAAGATCTGACATCTTCTCGGCGAGAGATCCATAGACGCCTTGGAGGGTCACGAGACCTTGTTCTACGAGGTTGCGATTGACCGCCTCAAAAATCTTCCACAAGTCTTTTCGGGCTTGTTCCTTCAAACGAGTCTTGCGCCCGAGTCGAAGTGCCGTGCGGTACTGTTCCCAGCTCCGAAGCTGCCAAGAATCGATCACATCGTTCCATTCCGACCAGAGGAAGGACGACTTGAAGGCCTGCCCGCGGGCATTCTCGGCAAGCAAGGTCCTAATCGTGTCAGAATTTGCCAGTTTGAGTTTCCCGCAATGGGTCGCATAGAGGCGCAACGCTACGGCTTCAAGTGAATCGACATCCAGCCGTTCCCCGAGGGTCGGCTCGTTGCTGATCAGGCACCGAACACGGATGCGAAGGGCATCGGCCATTGTCTCGGAGAACGTCGTCAACAGCACGCGTGCGTCGGGATTGGATCGGACGAGGTGGACGGCTCGATGAAGGGCAACGATTGTTTTGCCAGTCCCAGCGGAACCCGAGACGCGTGCAGGCCCGGAGTAATTCTTTTCGATCGTTTGCCTCTGGGCAGGATGAAGAAAGATCGTCCACTTGTCCCAAGGAAAGGCGAAGGCACGCTCCAGCTCTTCGCTGTTCTTCATGATCCGGAATCGACGCTGTGCGTCCGGATGTTCAAATGGCGTAGAGACAGGAATTGGCGTCACGGGAGGTCGGGGCTTGCCCCCTGTCGTCGCGAGTTCTAGAAGAGCTTCCGAAGCTTCCCTCGGCAGGTGGTCGGTCAAATCCAGCAACAGGTCTTCGTTGGCCTGCAGAACGTCAGGAACCCATTCGGAGGGGACGCCAAGCCCCAGGATATCATCGACCGTAAAGTTCCCGAAAAGTAGAGGCTTGGGCCGCGCCGGGGCAGACACTTCCACACGGCGTACCACCTCCTGGACAGTCTCCCGGATTTCGACCAACTGCGCCGCACCCGTCTTGGGGTGCGTTTCCAGTTTGCGCCGCTCGGCCCAACTGTATGCCTTATCGTGGTGGTCCACGTAGCACACCAGAAGACTATCGTCCTGGCGGTGGACGATCATGCGAAGGTCCATGCCCACCGATACCGACCAGAAGCGTTTGTCCTTGGCATGGTCGAGCTTGTGCAGCCTGTGGCCCGGACTGGATGGGTTCACCTGAAGATCAAAGACCGTCGTCTTGACGAGCTTCTGCTCATCGCTGGTGAGGCGAGCGAGACTGTCGGTGAAAGTATCTGAGAGGAGGAAGTTCATTTCAATAGGATATACTGATGGATGGGTGGTTCAAGTATGTATATGAAGGACGGCTCGCTGAAATTGTAAGCCAAGAGATAGCCCCGACTCTTTTTGAACGCTTTTGGTGGCTGCAAGAAATCATTGTTGAACCTGATAGAAATGTGCTGAGATTTGACGGCTCTTTTCCGGCGTGACCACCGTGATGAGGGATCAAGAAATTATTTATCGCGTTCGGTGTTATAGAGCTGCAAATCGGCGCATAGTGCTGATCTCCGGAAAGCAACAGAGAATCCTTGTTTTTTATTAACATGACATATGACGATTTATTCCTGCTTTTACTTGGGAATGGAATCCAAAGTTCTGCATTTCCAAACCTGCACGGACTAAGCTCCAGTTTGCCTGCAATTTTTCCAACTCCCAGCGTCTTGATCTCGATCCCAAGAGAATTCAACCTCTTTTCTATCCCCATTCTTCTGGCAGTTTTTGGCATCCCATTTGATGCGATTAATTCTTTGACAGGCTTTCCGAGATGCGCCAAACAATTTGAATGATCTAAATCCCAGTGGCTTATAATTATAAGCTCGCCTCCCATTCGATTGGACTCCAAAGCACTCGCGACAGTATTAATGTCTGCATGATTTCCGCAGCCGTAGTCAAACCAAATATCTGGAATTTTATGGGGATCTTCGCTGCAAAATACACGAACTGCATTGCCGTCACCGGCGGCATAAATTTCAGCTCTGTCGTATACTTGGTCTTCATGTGGTTCAAATCCAGAATGCTCCGGGAAGAATTTGAAAAAATATGGGTCCGGCCACGCCTCACTCTCTATTCGTACGTCTTTCCCCTCATCCTCAAAGAATGGAAATTTCTCCCCTCGTATTGCTGTAGAGTACATAACTGAAAATGCATCTGCTGGACAGGTATACCATTTTCCTGCACGGAATCTTCGATTCGAGTAGATTTCAAACATATCTAGTTCAGGAAAGCTTAGGCTAGATAATTCGTGCAAATCAAAAAGCGCACGCCCTTCATAAAGGCTTTCGCAATACAGATGCACGATTGATGTAGTCCCATGAATTGGCATTCGATATTATCTCGCCTTCGTCTGGCTGCGGAGCGCTTCGACTGCCTTTGCGATAGCCTCATCATCCGATGCTTGGTTGCCCCAGTCTTTCCAGAAATCGCGGGTGGCGCTGTCGGGTGCAATGGCCGGAACATCCAGCTTGATTCGAGATGGCAAGATGATGGCATCGCCCAGCATCAACGCTTCGCCAGTATCCAGCAGGGGAAGGATGCTTGTAAGGCCAGACAGTGCATCCGGCATCAGCTTCTTGATGACGTTTTGGTCGGCTTCGTTCGTGAGGCGCAACGAAAGGAAGTTGTTGCACTGGCTCAAGATGGTCTTGCTGACATCCGATGGACGCTGACTCACCACCAGAAGCGAGAAACCGTATTTGCGGCCTTCCTTTGCAATCCTCTCGAAGGAAGCCAGCGCTTGCTTTTGGACGGCATCGGCGTCCTCGCGCACAGGCAAATACAGGTGTGCTTCGTCGCAAAGGAGAGTTACAGGTGTCCGTTTCTCGGAATCCATCCAAAACTGGACATCGTACAGGAGTCGAGCCAAAGTTCCAGTAACAACAGGGAGCACATCAGATGGTACCTCGGAGAAATCAATGACCTTGATGCCCTTCCCGCCATTTGAACCGAGAAGCCGAATTAGCTGGCTTGCAAGCCAATCATATGTGTTAGAATCACTGGTTGGCTTGAAAAGAAATCCGTAGCGCCGATCTGCGATCTTTGTTTCTAGTCGAGAAATGAATCTCGACAATAGGCCTTCCCACTCTCCTTTGACGTCTTGTCCTTTTGCTCCAACGCCTTTTGTAGTGTTGTCTTTTTTCAGGAGATCAATTAATTCCGTCAAAGCATATGGGACTGGCGAATCAACGGTGAATGTGCTCGCGACATCGGATTTGCCCGATGCAATTAGTGTTTTTTCCTTCAGCGACTTAACATGCAGCGTGAACCGGGAGGCTTGATTCGGGGCGTTTTGATCGCTGCGATCCAGGATCATCGAGAGCATCTCGTCGCGATTCAAAAGCCAGTAGGGAAGAAACAGAACATCGTCCCCTGGATTTTCGAGGTCGCCTGGACCCGCGATGCGAAGTCGATCCGCAAAGCCGTTCTTTGCCTTGTCAGCCAGTGGGGCGTACTCCCCATGCATGTCGAAGACCAAGATGTTTGGGTACTTTAGTTTCGCGGCTCGTTCCAAGATGAGCGCGACGGTCCAGCTCTTTCCAGAGCCAGTGCTTCCCAAGATCGCCGCATGCCGCTGGAAGAAGCGGTCACCACTGGCAACCGCCTCAGCGGTGCGATCTGCAACGAAGACGCCAAGTTTTAGGCGTTCGGCTTCAGCGTACTCGGATCCCAGAGTTCCCATAAATCGTTGCAGATTGGGACCGACGATAATGAAGCAATCTCTGTCGATCTGTGGGAAGCTGTCAGCCCCACGCTTGAAGGTGTTGCGCTTCTCTCCGTCAACGGTTCGGAATGTGCCAATCATCGCTGCCCGAACCAGATCCCTCGGGGCCTCGGCGTATTGCAGGGCGTCATCTAGTTCGCCATGTTCGGGTTCCTGCAATTCTTCCTGCATGCTGCGTGTGACGCGTTCCACAATTGCAATCAGGAATTCTGCTTCCGTTGCGCCTCGGATTGCCATTAGGTTTCCGACACCGATCCGCGTTAAAAGGACGGAATCTGACACATCCACAACGACACGACTCGTATCTACGGATGCGACCTTTCCAAGTGGTGTGATGCCATCGAACTGGAGTGCTGCGGGGGATGCTGTCATGATCAAAGAACCTCGCGAATGAAGTGGTTCACGTCCCAGAGAGACTGATGTGGCAATATCGTTTCAGTACGGTCGGCGATGATGCGTGTGCCTTCGATGCCGTCTTGCAAGGTTCGATCCATGGCGATCACCGACGGCAATTCCAGCGCCATCGCCCTGGCCTTTTGCGTCAATTCGAAGGTCATCATCAGAGTTGGCTTGCCTTGTCGGATTGCGGGCGACAAGTGCGTTTCCAGGTGGTCGTCGTTGAACCCGTATCCAAGAATTAGGAATCGACTAGCCTTGTCGATGGCATCGTTTGCACGGCTTCGGTGCACATCGAAGGGGCTGTCATATCCTGTACGGAACTTGTTGCGTCCTGGCGTGATGATGAGTCTGGGGACATCGGTGCCAAGCTCGCCGCCGTAGCACACAGGCTTCCCATTACGTAAGTACCAGTCCAAGCTCCCATGGGGTTTGTAAACCATCGCGCGATTTCGGAAGGTGAGGGATTGCGCCTTGCCACGCCCCTTGAAACCGGTACAAAAACTGAACCTGCTGAAAACCTCATTGATCGTCCCAGCGAAACGCCCCGTGAACAGTGTATCGACACCGACGCCAGCCTCTTCCAAGCCGATTTCCACGAGGCGGTCGTAGTTCGTGGTGATAATCGGAAGCCCGGTATTGGGCTTGAGCAGATGCTTGATGAGCTTGGTGATGCGAAGAGTTGTACGCCCACTGAAGACTTGTTCGATCACCGCTTTTTCACG
Organism: Fibrobacterota bacterium; assembly: GCA_016699655.1. Lineage (GTDB taxonomy): Bacteria > Fibrobacterota > Fibrobacteria > UBA5070 > UBA5070 > UBA5070. The sequence goes on along the minus strand of CP064986.1, from coordinate 3,130,650 downwards.
AGCAAGAACCAGGTTTCCAGTTTCTGTCACGATTCGAGCCTCGATCTCCTGGCTTGGGGGTTGTTCCAAAAGTGCGCCTTCAAGTCCTTTGGTTCCGATCAATGCAGCGATGGAGGACCAAGCTGCTACATCATCGCCAGTCAGCGCCGCAGGCACCGACGAACGGAGGTGGCTGCCCAGCTCTCCCATCCCAGGTAGGCCTTCCGCGCAGGAAAGGCCGGAACCTACAACGAGCACGAGACCGTCGCTCAGATGCCCTTGCAGGCGCTGTTTGATCTCATGCAAGGTCATCTGGCTAAACCCTAAACACCTTCATCACTTCGTCGCCCAGGTGGTTGATGACCTTGACGGCGATGCGACCGGATTTCGGTTTTTCGAAGGGGCGCGAGAGATCGCTATTGAGAGTTTCCCAGGCGTCCTGGTTGATCTCAGCCTTGAGGGTGGTCTTGAGCGACTTGTAGGGGTCGTTCTGGCCCAGGAAGTAGGCGTGGCGCACGAAGAAGCTCTCGCCATTGTAGTCCGTGTCCAGGAACCAGCAGGCGATGCCGTCGGCGTTGTCGCTCTGGATCTTGCCCGTGCTGGGGTTGAACACGTCTACGCCGTTGACCTTCACTTGGTAGGTGCCGTCGGGGCCAGGGTTCAGGGTGATGTCGGGTTCACCGAAGATCACGAACAGGTTGCCCTTGGTGGTGGACTTCAGCTCTTCGGCCAGGTGTAGGTCCGCATGCATCCTCGCTTTCAAGACCGGTAGGCGTCCGAGCTTGGTAAACTCGGTGCTGTGGGCATCGTAGTTGAATGCGCAAGTGATGAGCACATCGAAGCCCGCGTCTCCGGCCTCTTTGGCTGCGTCCACCAGATCAGGGCGCGATACCGTGCCAAATTCGGGACCAATGAAGACGGCAGCCCGGCGCTCGACATTGCCTTCGAAGTATCGCCCCTCGGCGGCGACGAAAGACCCCGGCCAAGGAACGAGCGATGAGAACTCGATCTTGTCCTCCTTCTTCGACTGCTGCACCCCCGCAATCTTCAGGTTCTCCAGGATCACGCTGGCGAAATCGCGTCCTTCCTTGGCCATTGCCTCGGCGGCGAAATCGAGGAGTTCGTCATCAGCACCCACGGTGAGGGTGCGGTGAGGCGAGAGGCTTTCCACAGTAAAGGGGCCAGCCACGCGAACCTTCTTCTTGTCCTCGAAGGGCTTGTCATACAGAAGCTCGAATTCGGCCTTCGCCGCGATGGACTTGTCAATTTCCGTCTGACGAGCGATGCGCGCTTGCCACCAATCGGCATGTAGGGTCTTGGCCGACGCCGACCATTTGGGATCCACCTCGCGAGGAAGCTCCCACTCCTGCCAGGCCTTCCCAAGGGAGGTGTTGAGGGACTCCCGCAACGGCTCCAACTTGGCCTGCCACTTGTCCCAGATCACGTCGATCTCGGCGTTATTTGCGATGGAACTGAGCATGATATGCGGTACCCGCTCGTACACGAAGCCCTGGCGCAGCGTGTTCCGCACGGGCTGACTGGAGGGGGTGGAACGGGTGATTTCCGCCTCTTTGAGCTGTCCATCGCGTGAGTCGGCGAGCAGGTAGAACGGATGACGCGAACCCATGATACGCGCACGGGCCAGGGCCAGCGCAACACGAGAGGTGTCGATGGTGATCCAACGACGTCCCCATTGCTCGGCCACGTAGGCGGAGGTTCCTGAACCGCAGGTAGGGTCGAGGATACAGTCGCCAGGATCTGTTGTCATAAGGAAACACCGCTCTATAAACTTCGGTGCGGTTTGGACCACATAGATTTTGTCCGCCGCAGCGGGAGCATCTCCCCAGGAGTTTTCATATTGAATCAATTGGGCGTCGCTGGCAAACCTGCGGAAATAAAGATTTTCACCAAGGGAGAAAATCCTTCCGCCTCTGCGAAGCCGATCCATTCCAGCAGAATTTGTTCTCCAGCTTTTGCGGCCAAAGGGCTTAAATACTTTTCCATCGAAAGGGAAATCAAAAGTACAGCTTGGCGTAAATCCTGATGAAGTTAATGTCGACCGCCGGAACAGTCCGACGTTTGCCTCCGGCCTCACTTCACCAGTTTCAAGTGAACGGAATCCTTTAGGCACCCCAGCATCTGCCACAAATCTGTACTCAGAATCTCCATCAAAATCTTGCAGTTTATAGATCGGGCGGAATTTCATCGACTTCTTATCTTTGGCATACCAAATCAGGTAGTCATAGACATTCGGAATATCACCTTGTCCCAATGCCCCCATACTTTTGAAGTTGATTTGGGACACGAAATTCTCATCTCCAAATACCTCGTCCATCAACGCGCGCACCCGGTGCACATTCTCGTCGCCAATCTGTACGAAGATGCTGCCAGATTCTGTCAATAGATCCCGCGCGACGGTGAGTCTGTCTCGGAGGTAGGTCATGTAACTGTGGATGCCGTCGCGCCAGGTGTCTCGGAAGGCCTTCACCTGCTCGGGTTCGCGGGTGATGTGCTCCTGATTACCGTCCTTCACATCGCGGCTGGTGGTACTCCACTGGAAGTTCGAGTTGTACTTGATCCCGTACGGCGGATCGAAGTAGATGCACTGCACCTTGCCGCGCAACCCTTCCCGCTCGGCCAAGGACGCCATCACCTGCAAGCTGTCGCCTAGGATCATGCGGTTGGTCCAGTGGGCGTCGTGTTGGTAAAATTCGGTTTTGGCGTCGGAATCCGGTAAGCCGTTGAAGTCAGCGAATATGTCCACCTGGTCTTCTGGTTTCTTGCCAGATTCTGTCATCCTCTTGAGGTCGTCAATCAGAACCTTGGGGTGGACCTTCTCCTGGATGTACAGAGGAGGCGCGGGCACCACGAGGTCCGACCAGTCCTGTTCGTCTTTGCCGCGCCATACCAACTGGGGGTCCAGATCGCGGTTGCGTCGCTCGTAGGCCACTTGGATCGGGGTTCTGGTGTCGCGATCCACCACCGACTGGTACTCGGCGGTGGGGATATTCTTGCGGGTGGCTTCGTCGTGCGTGTGAGAAGTGACAGTAATTGGCAACTTGGGCTTTGGGGGCATCGGGTCAGTCCTGCGAAATTTCGATGGTGTGGCGCACGACGGCAGAGAGCTGCGCGGCCGTGGGCAAGCGGCCCTTGTACTGGGCAGGAAGTTTGGAACTGAGCTGGTATTCGGCCACGCCGATTGGGTTACTCTTGCTCTTGAGGGCGAATTCCACCTCGACATCGTCCTTTTCGGCACAGAGGATGATCCCAATGGACGGCTGATCGTCTGAGCCGCGTTCCTTCTCGTTGAGAAGATTCAGGTAGAAGTCCAACTGCCCCGCGTGCTCGGGTTCGAAGGCTCCCACCTTGAGTTCGAAGGCCACCAATGCCTTCAGGTGCCGGTGATAGAACAACAGGTCGACGAAGTACTCCTTGCGACCCAGTGTGAGCTTGTGCTGGCGTCCCACGAAGCAGAAGCCGTAGCCCAGCTCCAAAAGGAACTGCTGCAAGTTCGTGATGAGCCGGTCTTCCAGTTCGCGTTCCTTCACGGCCTTGGTCAGGCCCAGGAATCCAAGGTTGTAACTGCTCTTCATCATTTCGTCCGCTTGCTCGGCCAGGTGCTCTGGCAAGGCCAGCGGGAAGTTGTGCGTCTTCTTTTCTAGAACGGCTCTCTCAAACGCCTGGCCCTTGATCTGGTTCAGGAGCACGTTGCGGCTCCACCCAAACCTGGCGGTCGCTTGCAAGTAGTACAGTCGGGCGGCTGCGTCCGAGAGCTTGTTCATCAGGAGCAGGTGGTGGCCCCACGGAATTTCTGCGACAAGCTGTCTCAGAATCGTGTCCGATCCCACCAGATTCAAGGCCCCCTTGGGAGCACTTTTTGTCTTGCTCGTCTTGCCAGCGGCGACTTTCGGTTGACTTTCTGCGACAAGCTGTCGCAGAAAGTCCGGAGAGCCGTAGACCTCGTGAAGGCGGCGCATGTCCCACAGGTTGCGTGCCGAGAAGCCCTTCAGATCGGGGAAGGATCGGCGCAGGTCGCGGGAAAGTTGCTCGACCACGGCGTCGCCCCAGTTCGACTCGGCCTGCTGCCTGGCGATCACTCCGCCGATGTCCCAGTACAAAGACACCAGCTCGCGATTGACCGCTCGCACCGCACGGACGCGCGCTTGGAGAATGCGGTCCTTCAGGTCGGCAAGGATGACCGAATACGGGCTTATGGTGCGGCTTGACGTCATCCGCACACCTTCCCCATGAGCGCGTCGAACTGCGCCGCGATCTTCGCCTTGAACTCCTCGTCCATCAGGTAGTTGTCGGTGAACTCCACGAATGCCCATCGTCCAAAGGTACCGAGCTGGTTCACGCCGGGAACCCAGTAAGTGTCCATGGTTCGCTTCTTCTCGATGGCGTCTTCGCCTCGATACCCTTTGATCTCGACGATCAGGTGTAACGGATCGTCCCAACCCTTGCCGTCATCCACCAAGACGATGAAGTCAGGCAAGTAGACATGGCTTGCCGAGCCCATTTGGTACGGGACTTCCAAGCCCAATCCCTGGTTTTTGACATAGGCCAGAACCTTGTCGTGCGACTCGGCGACGCGACAAAATTCCATCTCCCAGCTACTGTCGCACACCACCCAGTTAACATGGCTCTTACGTAGATCCGTCGGCCAACGATCCCGCTTGGAAGTGTTGAAGTTCACATGCCGTGTGGATCCTGCCGGGTTGTACGGATCCAGGATCACGCGGACTGCGTCCTTGTTCCGCTCCATCCCCGCAAGGGTGATGGCTCCCGCGATCTTGTCAGAAGCACGCTTGGTCAGCTCCAGGTAAAGAAGCTGAGCGGGGTAGGTGTCGCCCTTGCAAACAAGGTGGCCTTCGATCCATTGGTTGACGGCGCGCTTCAGTTGCCCGAAGAGGTGCATCTTCGGCTCGCCCCCTTCGTCACGCCAATGGTTGAACAGCAGGTACTTGGTCAGGTGCATCACCACGGTGGACTGACGCGTGTCGCGCGTGTGTGCGAGGGTCAAATTTTCAGGCTCCCCGATAATCCCCGAAGTTTGGGTGATCGATGGCCCGATGTCATCCGGTGAGAGCGTGAGGACATGTTCGTCGGTGAATTTTGCTTCAATCCGCTCTTCGGGAAGCTCAACGCGATACCCTTGAACCCGCGGGAAACGGATCTCCAAGGCATCGCGATCCGGCTTGACCGCCTTAACCTGAACGGTCTCGCGTGGAGCTTGAGGAGGAGCCACCACAGGCTTCGCGGTAAAGTCAAAAGGAATGCCAAGGATGTCGGCGTACTCGATATTGAACAGGCCTTGTTCGTTCAGGTCGTACGACTGACGGCGGAGCGCCCGTCCGATAACCTGTTCGCACAGGAGCTGTGTGCCAAAGGCGCGAAGCCCCAACACATGCGTCACGGTGTTGGCATCCCATCCTTCGGTGAGCATGGAGACAGAAACCACACACCGGATGGATTCGCCCAGTCGCCCCTTCTTGCCGACGGTGTTCATCACCTCGCGCAAAATGGTGGCGTCGCTGAACTCCTTGCCGCCGCGAATCTCCTCGGCGAGCTTACCGCCGCGCTCCAGCACTTCTTGTTTGAAGATCGCCAATTCCGGGCCTGCGACCTTGCGGAAATTGTCGTCCAGCTCCTCGCCGGATTCCAACTGCATGCTGTCGATCAGGAGCGTACGAGGCCGTGGGATGGCGTTCCCGTCGGTGTCATAGTTGCGGAAAAGTTCAAACTGTCCCGGCACGAACGGTCCCTTACCGTCGTCGCGAAAGAAGCCCGTGATATAGTCGTACACCAGCTTGGAAGTGGCGGTGTTGTTGCAAACCACGATGAAGCAAGGCGGAACGGAGATGCCTTCGCGTTTCCAAAGCTCAAAGGTCTTGGCGTAGTGCCCGTACAGGGCCTCCAGAGCGGTCTGGAGTTCGGTGGGCAGCGAGAGCGGATCAAGCTCTTTGCCCTTGCCCTTCTTGGGCATCTTCTTCCCAATGTGACTCCAGAGGTCGCGGAACATGGGGACTTCGGCACCCGGAATGTTGTCGGCCACGGGAACACGCGGGAGTTTGACGATGCCGCATTCAATGGCGTCCATGAGCGAGAAGTCGCACATGGTCCAAGGAAAGAGGGTGCCTTCGGCATAGCCGGAACCACTCAAGAAAAACGGCGTGGCGGAAAGATCGATCACACGCAACAGCCCCAAGTTCCGCTTCACGGCTTCCAAGCCGGAGATCCACATCCGCGCCGCTTCGCGGTTCTCATCAGCTTCCTTTTTCTGGTCCCCTTTGAGTTCTTCTTCCTCGTCGTTGTCATCCGGCTTTTCGCGGTAGCAATGGTGAGCTTCGTCGTTGATGGCCAGGATGTTCTTCAGGCCCATTAGATCCGGCATCACACGCTGGATCATCTGGCCTTCGGTTTCCAGCGTTTGTAGAGCGTCACCACGCCCCTGAAGCATGGAGCGCGTCCCCTTGCTCAGCTCCAAACGCTCGCGTAGCTTGAAAGCATGGAAGTTTGTAATGACAATTTTTGCCTTCTGGACTTCTGGAAGAAGATCGGCAGGCACCAGTTCGCGGCTCTGGTAGTAGCTGTCGGCATCGTTGGGCATCAGAACGCGAAGGCGGTCCTTGATCGTGATGCCCGGAGCCACAATCAGAAATCCGCGCGTGAAGTTCTTGCTGCCAGGACGACGCACTGCATTGATGGTCTGCCATGCGATGAGCATCGCCATCACGGTGGTTTTTCCCGCTCCCGTGGCGAGCTTGAGAGCCAAGCGTAATAGTTCCGGATTGGCCTCCCGACTCGCATTTTCGAGATGGTTCAGAAACTTTTTACCCACGAAAAGATCGCGATTTTTCGAATCTTTGATCTTGAGTTGTGGGGCAACTTCTGTCAGCCAGATCACGGTCTCGATGGCTTCGACCTGACAGAAGAAGGGGCGGACTCCCTGGAACGCGTAGTGCCGCCAATGCTTGAGGAGCCTTGCTGTTTCCGGGGTCACCATCCAGGATGACTCCGGGAGTTTGCGCCATTGCACAATCTCTGCACGCAAGGCGTTCACAAACGAAGAGGTGACCTCGTACTGCTGACGGGCATCCGAAAGTCCTTGACCCTCATCCATCACGAGTGCCGTCTGATCCTTCCTTTGCTTCTTGGCCTTGGGGATCGGAGTGATGAACTCGGCTTTGCGACGGGTGGAGATAAGGCGGTTGGTTGGCTGGCCAGTTTCGTCGAGCTCCCAATGCTCCGTTGGCACGAGATAGGGCGAGTTCAGGATGGGATGCTCAAAGAAGGTCTTGGTCGTCAACGGGACTGCCTTTGATCGCGGTTCACGCTGGGGAACCTGGAAACGTACCTGACATGGCAAAAAGATAGATTTTTGAGTAAATGATTCTGAAACAATTTGAATTGCATTCGTTGAGATAATCGAATTTGAATTTTGTTTGGGTGGTGGGTGGGGGCCTTGGCGGGTGGACAGGCGAATTCCAATACGCGAAAATGGCTATATTTCAGAGCGATTTTCGCGTATTGGTTTTCTGACTTCTTCATTGCACACCTATCTATTTATTTTCGAATCTGCACAATGGGTTGGGTCGCGTGAGGCATTTTCTGCTGCTGGAGGTCATTCATAATCGCAAGACCGCCGAAAGGCGGTTCTTTTGCTATTTTGTGGCTTTTGATTTTATTGTTTTTTGTTAAAATCAGACTTGAATTGAATTGCGTTAATAATATTTTGCTTTGCTGTTTGTTGCTATTTATTGCTGCTATTGCAGTTGTCTTGTTTGCAGTTGGCCACCCCCCCCCCTTGTTATATTCGCTTTGTTCCGCCCCAGCAATGTTGTTTTATTATTGTTTTATCCGCGCGGAGCGTCTGCCTAACATCTTTATTATGGGTGATCCCGTTTTCGCGAAAAACTTTGGGCTGACCGGCTCAAAGAGGCAGAAATTGCCCGGTTTTCGCCAGTTTGCTTCCTGTTTATGCGCAAATTTGCGCATTATCGGGATACCGCTATTACGCTTCGTTATTGGTAGAAATGAGAACGAGTCTTGACCCACGGACCGAGTGGAGTCGCTCGTGAACTCAACTGCCGGGCACGGGTCTGTCCCCCTCGATCGGACGGCGACCGTGGGTTGCCGTCGCCGATCACAGCCCCGACGAGATCGGGTGCAGGTCCGGTGGATCGGTTTTCCAGAGGGACAATCCATGTTGGGGCGATTCCGCACAGGGTGGTCGAGTTCGGCTGTACCGGAAACTAGAACCAATCCTTTCCGTTCACAGATCTTTTCCTCCACAAAGCCGATGGCAAAACCACAAACCGAAGACAACGCGACTCCCCTCCCCCCTCCACTCGGCGAAGAACCCTCATCCACCGGTCTCCGTTGCCTCCCGGAAGACCCCCGAGACGGAACGGATGACCTCCCAGACCTAATCGAAGGCCTCAGAGGCCAAATGGAAGGTCCTGAACACGTAATGGAAGGCATCCGAGACCAACTCGATGGTCTTCGACACGTAATCGAAGGCATCCGAGGCCTAATCGAAGGTCTTGGATACGTAATGGGAGGTCTCTGAGGCCTAAAGGAAGGTCCTGGACACGCTATCGCACGCCTTCGAACCCTTTGAGAAAGCCATCGACGCGGGTGTTCGGGAGTGTCCGGCGAACTGTGTAGGTGCTGGTCCCCACGGCAACTTCCTGTCTGGGGAGTGTCCGGTGAAAAATCCTGGTTCAGGCTCTTGCGCAATCGGGAAGACGCCCCTAAGTTACCAGACAGCGGTTGTCATCGACTTCCTGTGGTGACCATTGCTCTTTCCCCGCCACCGTCCTTTGAGTGTCTCTTTCCCCCATCCCGCATAATGGAGCCTTGCCATGTCCATCCAGAACCTGGTGTCCGCGACTCTCGCAGCGGACAAACAGCAGAACATCCTCGCCAAACTTGCTGACATCCGCGACAACCTCGATTTCCTGGTGACCCTGGATGCCGATCAGAGGAGAACTCTCTTCAAGGCAAAAAACGGGTTCCGGCCCTTCATCGAGAAGGCCTACTCCCTCTGCGAGGCCCACCCCGAGATCATTCCGGGATTTTTGTCCTTGGATGAACTGGGCAAGGACGTGGCGCTGATCGAGTCGCTCCGCCCCATCCAGAGCATGGTCCACGAACTGGCCAAGGCCCTCGACGACACCATGATCGCCGCCAACAGCGACGCCCTCCGGCTATGCCTAGACGTCTATGCATCGGTCAAGCTCCACCGCGACAAAGTCCCCGGCCTTTCCACCACCCAACAAGAACTCGCCCTCTTCTTCCAACGCACCCCCCGCAAGAGCGCCTCAACGGGACCGGCCTGACGAAATCCCTCACCCCTCATCCGCGCACCCAGCACACCCACCCACCGCGCAGCGAAGCGAGTGAGGTCGGCGAACCTGGGTTGGCGGAGGTGGCTGGGATTGGCGGGGAGGAAGGGGGAGTGCCCTCACCCTCCCCCTCTCCCCACCGGGGGAGAGGGTTTCGATGTTCGGGGCATCGACCACTCAACCGGCCAGCGAAGCGATGCCGGAAATTGGCAATCCAGCCGAATCAAGGGGGACCGGGGGGCTCGAAAAATGGAACGGCCAGTGTCATGAAGATGTCGATCGCGTCCCTGATGCCATCGCCCAATGCCTCAACCTCCATAGCGACCACTGTCCCGGCGAACCGGTGCGGCCGTTCCAGCTAGAGCCCCCCGGCGCGCTGCGTTGCAGTACCCTCCCATCCACATCGTTGCGATGCGGAGGGGAACCCTGGCATGGGACGCGCAGGGTTCCCATCCGGCGCGTTCGCCGTATGGGAGGTCATGCGAATGCCCTTGGCCTGGGTCACGGGGCGAGGCCGCCCCGTGAAACGGCTACCAGGCCCGCGCCTGGAGAAGCCACGGCGCAGCCGACAAAAGCACCGGCGCCAGCCGGAAAATACCAACGTGTTAAATTTCGCTTTGTACCCGGTTTACCCCGTTCCTCGAAAGGCAGCTCACCCCATGAAATGCAAGATGTTGCTCCCACGCACCCCCGACCGCCCACTGCAAGGATTTTGCGCCGTTCTCCTGGCATCCGTCCTGGGTCTGGCTGCGGTGTCGTCTGCGAAAAACGCCTGCGCCGTCTCCTTCGGCCCCGGATATGAGAACCTGAACCTCCTCTTCACGGGCTACCACATCGACTCAACGAAGTCGGTGTCGCAGACAAATTCCACAACCTGGGTAAACGAGTTCCAGCATGGCCGGATTTCCCGTTCGATGTCACAGGATGCGGAAGTATTTCTGTTTTATGGGTATCCCCCAAGACCCGCTCGCTGGATTTGGCGAGGAGATAGCGTGCTTCTGGATACGACACCGGTCGATGGTCGAACACCAGGGATGCTGGTCAAAGACGGAAAGGTGGTGAAAAAATTCCTTCAGCCGTACGGAAGGGACGTGGAGATACGGTACGGAATCGATTACGTGGTCGAGGAATTTATTGTCGACACACTAAAGCTTCGACCAAACGAAGCGGCGGTGCTTTACGACAGCGTGGTGTATACAGATACATCAGCGGTTTGTTACAGGCGGTTCCATTGGATGACGGATTTCCATTCTTTGGAATGTTCCGCCACGCAGTCCATTTGCGACTGCCAGGGTGAGGTTTGGGAGATCAAACCGGAGGGCATCTATTACAGCTACGACCATCGTTTGGGTTTCATCTCCTACACCTCCGGATCCGATGTTTCGATCAAGCCCAAGTCCGTCCGACCACCCGTGAACGCTGGTAGATGCTGGACTCTGGATGGATCACCCTGCCACAGCGGATCCACCCTGTTCCAAAAATTGACCACCAAGCGGCTTCCCTAGACGTTTTGCCCCGGCACTTGCGCTGCGATCCCTCCTGGCGAGCCCCTCACCGAGCCTCGTCGGCCACTTTCCGGAATCTCGTTGGGTCTTCGAGATCCAGGAGGATCAGATGGGAACCCAAGAAGCCGACCCGTCCCCCGATTCTCACCGACCGAGTGAAGCTGCCATCGGGGGCCTTGTCCATCGGGAAGGAAATGTCCAGACTCGTGGAATCGCCCACCCAAGCTCCCGTCATGCCGGAAATCCCTTGCACTCTGGCCTTGGCGATCCTTTGTGAACCAAGAAACAGGCTGTCGATCATCCCTCCCGGTTGACACCACAGCGTGGAATCGAGGCGTCGACCAGCACCACCCTGGAAAATTTCGAAAGACCCCACGTTCACCAGGAAATCTCCAGATCGTGAAAACAGCAGTCCGCTGGGATGATCGAACCGAGGCCGGAGGGGATCTACCGGGTGTTTCCACTTGACCATCACCAGGCGCGAGGCGTTGAGCATGGCACTGTCTCTGGCCGGATTCGCCAGGACGGTGACCAAATCGTCGTAGGCCAACGTGACCTTCCCCAGGTCGGCCCAAGTCCCTGAATCACACGCGAAGGATTTGACAGTATCGACCCGTGTCCCGTAGAACCGATGGTACAGGTCGCAGGTCACGTAGAGTCCATCCTCCTGCATCTCCACCTGCCATTTCAGCCGCCCCACGTCACCGGAATCGCTGAACGCCCATTTCCCGACCAAATGCGAAGACAACAGCCCCGCGGTATCCACGCCCAAGGGCTTCATGGAAATCCCTTCAGAGGATGTCATCCCTACCACGTCCTTGTTGGATTCGCAAGCCGCCAATCCGGCCACCAGGGCCGCAAGCAACAGATTCTGACAAAAACGTTCCATTCTCATGGAGCCATCCTTCCACCGGGGAATGATCGATCGGGTGAACCTCGCCGAAGCGAGGGGTTCTCCCCCATCGCACCGCCTCCCCAGAATCTAACACCACGGCCCGCCTCTCCGCATCGACATTTCGCCCACCGCGCAGCGAAGCGGGTGTCGGCAAACCTGGGTTGGCGGAAGTGGCTGGGATTGGCGGGGAGGTTCCCTCACCCCCCGCCCCCCTCTCCCCACCGGGGGAGAGGGACTCGGTGTTCGGGGCATCGACCACTCAGCCGGCCAGCGAAGAAATGCCGGAAATTGGCAACCAATTGCCGATCGTAAGGATCGGCCAATGGATCCGGCCCTACCGCGCCACCTCACATCCCCTATCCAGATCCGATTTCAATTGTTCCTCGCACTTGGCGTACGTCCAGATTTCGTACCACTTGTACACATCGTCGTTCTCCACGGCGACCTCCACTCCGATTTCGCCGGTCTTCCGGTCGATCTGGATGATGTGCCACCTGTTCTTGGGTCCGATGAACGTGATCCGCGGATCGGTGAAGATCGAATCGCAATCCGCCTTGATGGGTTGGGTCGTCATGTTCGGGACCAGAAGGTGGAAGTCGCCAGTGGACAACAGCCGCAAGGCCGCAAAACAGGGATTCTTGTGGAAGGTGGAAGCCTTCACGCGCATCGGCTCCTGCCAATTGCTGGATTCCCTGGAGTATTTGGAATTCGACAGATCCTGTGGGTCGACCTGGATCAGTTCGGCCACCTGTCGATGGGTGTCGGCAACGCAATACAGGCGATTTGCGTTCAGCATTTGGTTGCCCACCACCACCAGGCCAACAACGAGACAAACTCCCGCCTCCCGCCAGGGAACTTCCACGTTCAAATACGACATCGACGCTCCGACGAGCGAGGCGATCACCAGCCCCCCCACCCCGACAGGCAAGCTCAACAACTCGTACGCATTCCCCAACGATTGGAGGATGTTTCGATCGCTGCAAGCAAACCGCACCGCATGGAAATTCGTGAGAAGCTCCGCGCAGAAGGGTGCCAACAAACCCACCAGAATCACATAGGAGGTCAGAGCATTCCCCACGAACAACCAACCCCGCTTCTCATTCTTCATCCGACACGCCCCCTCCAGTCCTCACCTCCGCCCAAAATCCCCCCCAACAGTAACCACATATTTCCCGTCCATACCCCTTGGTCAGCCCGCCTACGCCGCCGCCCTTCGATACATCCCGCCGCTCCCTGAGTGGCGCCTTCGGCGCTGTATCGAAGGGCGGAGGGACACTCAGGGAACGGCGGCTTTTCTAGCCATACCCAGCACCCCTGCAAAATCCGACATATCATCATTGCCAAAATCCGGCCAGCGAAGCGATGCCGGAAATTGGCAATCAAAGGTCGCCATGCCAAACCACCCCGCCCCTACGGGGCACCCCTCCGAAGGAGGGGAATGAGCTGCAAATCTGGCAATCCAGCCAAATCAAGGGGGACCGGGGGGCTCGAAAAATGGAACGGCCAGTGTCATGAAAATGTCGATCGCGACGCTGATGTCCCAGCGTCGATGCCTCGACATCTATTGTCAGCTCTATGCCGGCGAGCCGGAGTGGCCGTTCCAGCTAGAGCCCCCCGGCGCGCGGGATCCAAGGGGACGCGCGCTCGTCCCCTTGGTCGGGGTCTGGGTGCCGACGCACCCAGGAACGGCAACCAGGCCCGCGCCTGGAAAAGCCTGACACGCAGTGTCAAAAACTACCGGCGGCAGCCGGAAAAACGGCAACCGGACCCGCGTCCGGAAAAGCCTCGGCGCAGCCGAAACCTATCCCACACTCCGCGTCAGCGGAAACGCCTGCAAGGCGATCTGCCAAATCTTGTCTGGCCGATCATCACGCGCGGCGATCTCCATGCACCGACGGGCCGCATCGTTCATGACTTCCAGCACCTCCTGGCGGGCGTCTTCCGAGAGGCCGATCAGGATGCAGCGGGTCAAGCGTTCTTCCGGACCGAACCGGTGCAGGCTCTCCATGCCTTTGACCAAAATGTCGCGTCGGCCTTTGATCTTCACCGCACGTGGGAGGGCATCCACCGACACGACAGAATCCGGTGCCACCCAGCGATTTCCTTCGCGCACGAGCAGACCCATCGTTTCCAGATCCGCCAAAGCCTTGCGGACCAGGGCCGCGCCCACCGGCGGTACCAGGAGTTCGCCCATCTTGGCGGGATCCGGATCGTCACCCAGGCAAGGGGCCAGTTGCCGCAAGACCGGGTAGTACCACTGGTCGTAATAGTTCGCTTGGGCCGCGCCGATCTTGCGTTGGAAGCGCACACGGCGCATCGCCGAGATTTCCAGGAACAATCGCTCGCGTTCCTGCTCGTCTTCGCATTGGTCGTGGCGGACCATCAACACGAAAAACCGCTCGTCGGCCTTGGAAAGCCCCAGGACCTGGGCGATGCGTTGGGCGGACTCTTCGGCGAGGTTGCGCGATCCGTCGATCACCTTGGGCAGGAAGGTGTGCGACTGGAACCCGGCGCGTTGGGCGAACTGACGGAGCGAAAAAGTCGGGGACGAACCCTTCTTCCAAACCGTCCAGTCCTTCAGGAACTGTCGAAATCCGTCCGCCTGGTGTGGGTCCGGAGCCTTGGCTCCCGATCCTCGCTCCGTGGATTTCAAGTTCCGCTTGGATTCCATCCGCTCCGACTCGTCTTAGGGGGACCCGGCGCCGCATGAACCTGCGACCCCGGCTTTGGAGAATATTCTTTTTTCCGCGCTTTGCGGACACACGCCGAAAAATTCCGGCGCTATGGTGTTGTCAAACGCGGCGATCGCGCCTCAATCCTCGATGCAGCGGATCGAAAAGGTGATCCCTTCGGAATTTTTCGAAACGTCGATCTGATCGTAAAATGAGACGCTGATGTAGTTGAAGCTGATCGCATTCCCCGTCGAACTCCAGATTCCAGCGGAGACCTGCGGAGGGGCCGGAAAATACCCCGTGTTATGATACTTTCCGGCCGGAAGAACGCGGAATCCAAGGCTGTCCGGACCTCCCCCTGACAGAATGTTTTCGATAGACTTCCATCCATCGATGGATTTCAAACGGCGGCCAGAGCCGCCTGCAATCTGGACCAGACGATCCCACTCCGCGTCATCGGGAACATGCCAGCCACGCGGACAAAGGGATAGATCCGACCGATTCATGTCCGCATCCTTGTATTGGCGACCGTATTGTTTGCAGTAATCAGGAAGCTCGCTCACACACAATCCTGTCTCGCCTTCCTGGGCGGATCCCGCGTAGTTCAGATTCTGCGCCATCCAGGTCTGCGATCCGATCACCACGGTCCGGTAGACTTGGCCATCCCGAGCGTCGCACAACGTTCCATACGAGATGGCAGGATTCCATGCGAACCCAGACTCATCCTTCCACTCGCCGCATGCCAGCCCTGGTTCGATGTAAGTGATTTCGAAATCCACCTGCCCTACCGCACCCAGGGTGACTTCCAGCTTTGCTTGCCCGTTTTTGGGGACCAGAGGACCAACCCACCGAAGCGCCAACCGATGATTCCTGCTCTCGCCGGACAAGACCGGCAGCGTGGTATCGAGGGCATAGAGCACCGTATCCTTGTCGCCGCGATTTCCCGACACCTTGAGTGAAAACGCATGCGGAATGCCGGCTCGGGAAGAAGTCAGATAGTCGCGTTGGATCTTGACCGTGTCTTTTTGGCCTGCCACGGTGGCTGGTGCCGTATCGCACCAAGTGGCTCCGTCCACTCCGAGGAAAAACCGGGAGGTTCGGTCCGTGCTCGGAAACCGCATGGTGAAGCTGGAATACTTCGCATCCAGAGACATCCGCACGTTGGTGGTGGAATCCGATCCGATCCGGAACGTCTCCGTGCCCTGGTGGAGCACGCTGTCCTTTCCGTCAAATCCTGTCACAGACAGGGTCCAGATCTTCCCCCCGATCAACGGGTAGTCGTGCACCACCAGACCTGTCGCGGTCAGGGGAATGGTGTCCACCACGTCCGTGGCGCTGGCAGCGGAAAACCGAAGTACCAGCTTGGAGGGGCTCATCGTGGCCGCACGGGCCAACACACCGACCGCACCGACATCCACGCGCAAGGACAAGCGACCGAATCGTTCGCTGGGTATGGTGGACGTAATCTCCGTAGGGGAGTCTTGGCAGGCGTTCAGCGCCAGCCCTGCGCCAATGGCGGCCAGCAGCAGAGAAGCTTTCTTCATCGGGTGAGTTCCTGTGATTGGGTTCTTGGGAATTCGGCATCGCTGCCGTCGCGGACAGAATATGGGACGGATGGACAATTCCTGCATACGGGCACGCGGGTTTCCAGATCAGATTCCGTTCCCTCGAGGGAACACTTATCGACCACCCTCCAACGCCTCGCCTTGCACGGAGGCTCCCGCCACCCCCATCTTTGCCTGTACGCCCTTCGCGGACCGGACCCGGCCATTCCATGCCCGGTCATCCGATCCTCCCTCCCGCCTCGGGCGCGAACCACCACCCGATCCAGAAAGTCGATCCCCATGACTCGTTTTCCTTTGCGCGCACTCGTCGCCGGCACGGCGCTCCTGGCCAGCCTGGCGCCCGCCCAGCTTGCCGTTTGGCACTCCAGCGGCAACGGCACCACCACCAACGGCGCCACCACCATCAAGCCCAACCTGCGGATCCAGAACAATGGCGCCTCGCAGGTGGATCTTTCCAAGACCACCCTGGACTACCTACTGTACGAGAACGGCATCCAACCCGGCACCCTGGTGGCGGAGGCCTACTACGCAAGCGCAGGCAATGCGGCCAACACCATTTTCCAGATCGCGCCCATCGCCACGCAAACCGATGGCGCCCGGAAGGCCAACATCCGGGTGCGCATCGGGTTTACCGGCGGAACCCTGAACCCCGGACAAATTCTGGAACTCCAGTGGGGACTGCGCCAGCAGGGCTACCAGTACCGCTTCAACGAGGCGGACGATTGGTCGTTCACGCAGGCCAACGGACAGTGGAACCCGGACTCACGCGTTTTGGTCAACTCCAACAACGTGTCGTTGGCCATGATGTTCGAAGGCCGCAAGGACACTCTTCCCAGAATTGCCGGTGCGGGAGCGGTGGTGCGCAGCGACAAGGATTCGGGAAGTTTCGTCCACGACGGAACCGCTTGGATCGCACTGGCCAAAGACCATGTGGGGCCCAAGGGAGACAAGGGGGATGCAGGGCTAGCTGGAGCGCCAGGACAGCCAGGTGCCAAAGGCGATTCCGGAGCCCGGGGTTTGCAGGGTGTGAAGGGAGACAAAGGCGATTCCGGTGCCCAGGGATTGCCTGGAGCCAAGGGAGATAAGGGGGATCAGGGAACGCTCGACCCTGCGAGCCTGGCAAGGATCGCGACTCTTGAAGCAAACCTTGCTGCTTTGGCAAGCGTGATCGGTAACCAGGGAATCGGCATCGCTGCAGGAACTCACCACACCCTGTTCCTCAAGGCCGATGGTTCTGTCTGGGCGACAGGATCCAATCAGTACGGCCAGTTCGGCGACGGAACCACCACCGATCAGCATTCACCGATCAAGATCATGGACGGAGTGAGCGGCATCGCAAGCGGAGACTACCAAAGCCTGTTCCTGAAATACGATGGCACCGTATGGGCAACGGGACACAACCACCTTGGCCAATTGGGCGACGGAACCACCATCGACCGGTTATCCCCGGTCAAAGTCATGGAGGGAGTCAAGAGCATCGCCACTGGAACCTACCATAGCCTGTTCCTCAAAAACGATGGATCCGTGTGGGCAACGGGAGCGAATCGGTTCGGTGAGCTCGGCATCGGAACTCAGCACTCCAGGTCCACCCCGGTCAAGATCATGGAGGGGGTCAAGAGCATCGCAGCCGGATACGGTCACAGCTTGTTCCTCCAAAGGGATGGGTCCGTCTGGGCAACGGGATTGAACATGTTGGGGGAACTCGGAGATGCAACCGTGACCAACCGACTCTCTCCAGTCAAAGTCATGGATGCCGCCAAGGGCATCTCGGCTGGAGGTCACCATAGCCTGTTCCTCAAAAGCGATGGGTCCGTCTGGGCGACGGGACTCAACGACATCGGCCAGCTGGGCGACGGAACCACCGAAAGCCGGCAATCCCCGGTCAAGGTCATGGATGCGGCCAAGAGCATCTCGGCTGGAGCTCACCACAGCCTGTTCCTCATGATCGACGGGTCCGTTTGGGCGACGGGATACAATCGAAACGGCCAGCTCGGAGACGGAACCACCAACAGTCGGCAATCTCCGTTCAAGGTCATGGATGCGGCCAAGAGCATCTCGGCTGGAGCACTCCATAGCATGTTCCTCAAGACCGATGGGTCGTTCTGGGCGACCGGCTGGAACAGTGCCGGTCAGCTCGGCGACGGAACCACCACCAGCCGACTTTCCCCGCAGCAGCTGGACTTCTGATCCCCGGAAGCGGCGTCGGCGCACCTCAACAGCGCGCCTCCGTCGCCCAACGGCTGGAATCGCCGCACGAAACGCCAGTGACGAAAAGAATTCCTCGTTCCTGGAAACCCTACGCAACCAATTGCGCCCCCTGAGAGAGTACCACATGATCCGTCCTTCCATCATCACGCCCATGCTCCTAGGCGCCTCGTTGGCGTGTTCCGCCGTTCCCTACAAATTCGGGCCCGGATCTCCGGCGCGCTCGCAGGAGATGAACGACAATTTCGCGACACTCGACTCCGCACTCCAGGCAGTGTCGACATCGAAGGCGTCCAGCCAGGATCTGTCTATTCTCCGGACCAAAGCATCTTCCGACAGCTCCACCCTGGCCAAGGCCCTCGCGGATTCCGCCGCAGCCCTGCGCAAATCCACCGGCGGCGCGGTCGCACAAGCCGATTTCCAATCCTTGTCCGCCACGGTCTCCAGCAAAGCATCAAGCCAGGATCTGTCTTCGCTCCGAACCAAGGCATCGATCGACAGCTCCACCCTGGCCAAGGCCATCGCGGATTCCGCCGCAGCCCTGCGCAAATCCACCGGCGGCACGGTCGCACAAGCCGATTTCCAATCCTTGTCCGCCACGGTCTCCAGCAAAGCATCAAGCCAGGATCTGTCTTCGCTCCGAACCAAGGCATCGATCGACAGCTCCACCCTGGCCAAGGCCATCGCGGATTCCGCCGCAGCCCTGCGCAAATCCACCGGCGGCACGGTCGCACAAGCCGATTTCCAATCCTTGTCCGCCACGGTCTCCGGCAAAGCGTCCAACCAGGATCTGTCTTTGCTACGGACCAAGGAATCGACCGACAGCGCCGCCCTGGCCAAGGCCATCGCGGATTCCGCCGCAGCCCTGCGCAAATCCATTGGCGGTGCGATCACCCAGTCCACTCTGGCCGGCATCCGGGACTCGCTTCGAGCCAAGCTCGACACCTCGTTTCGGTCCCAAGTGGCCCTGATGACAGCGACCGGGATCCATTCGCAGAACTATTGGCTCTCCGAACAGGACGCTGCCAACACCTTGGGAACTCCCGCCAACGGCCTGGGGAAAAGCGCAGCGAACAGCAACCAAGTCGTGGTCGGTGGAGACAACGGCCTGCATCTGAAAACCGCATCCAACGACCTCGTCGTGCCACGCACCGGCGATCCCACATTCAACGGATCCAATCTTTGGCATGCGGGAAATCTCAAGCCGGACTCCTTGCCGTACATTCGAGCCAATGGCAATGGCAAAGGCAATGCCGTGAACACCCCCTTCCAAGTGGGCAATGGCATCCGAGGCGAAGGCGCCGCAGTGGTGCGGGACTGGAGAAGCGTCCAGGTATCCGCGTTTCTGGACGACCAAAGAGTGACCACCTTGGAGCTGAACTGGTACAACCAATCGTGGCTCCTTTCGCAGATCCGCTCCGGCGGCATGGAATCCGGCCGGTTTTCCGTCGGCTTCTACGATTACAACACGAAGACCACCTCCGAATATTTCGCGATCCATCCCGACGGAAACGCGTACTTCAACAAGAGTCTCTCCGTGAACGGATCCTTCCACGCCACCACCATGGCGGCTGCGATTCGTGCATCCGACGTCGCCGACTACGTGTTCGAGCCCGACTACAAGTTGGCACCCCTTTCCGAGGTCGAGGAATACATCAAGGCGAACAAGCACCTTCCCGAAGTCCCCAGCGCTTCGGAAATGGAGGCTAGCGGGGTCGATCTCGCCAAGATGAACATGCTCCTGCTCAAGAAGGTGGAAGAACTCACCCTCCACGCCATCGAGCAGAACAAGCGGCTCGAGTCCCAGGAGTCGCGCATGGAACAACAGCAGGTGCAACTGGATGCTTTGACCTCCGGATCCCGACAGACAACTTTCGGCAAGTCCATCGAATAGCCTGTGTCCTCGCTTCCCGCGATGCGGGGGATCACTCCCTGAGACACCGCACCGGCAGGAAGGACCCGATGTCCAAGCCCGTGGCGAACGGATGGATCACTCCGGGCGCCACGATGGCCACCCGCACCGCCTTGCCACTTTGTGTCATGGAGGTGAACACCGCCATGGAACCTTCCTTTTGCGATCCGCCCGACGCGTCCAGGTAGCCCGCCGGCAAGGCCCGGAAGCCGAAGTCGTCGCCCGCTCGCGTGATCGCGCGGCTGGTCCAACCTTGGATGGATTTCAGATACCAGAAAATGTTCTTGTAGCCATCGCCACTGTCCACCCACGGCAGCCCCGCGTTCCAAGAGGAATCGTCCTGGACATCCGCCGTGCGAACCAAAACGTCCCAATCCGCCAGGGTAGGGACTCGCCATCCCGCCGGACAAATCCCGCGCCGGATCGAGTCCGGGAAGGCCGGCTGGGTGGTGATCTTGAAGGAGGGATCCAGTCCGGCGGCGGTCCTCCAGTCGTAGAAGCGTCCGTACCGGGCGCAGCGCAACGGATCGTCGGACAGACACCGTCCGAGAACGGAATCTGTCTTGCCTGCATAGCCCAGATTTTGGGCCATCCAGGTCTGGGATCCCAGGTCTACCGTCCGGTAGGCTTGTCCATCGCGCGCATCGCAGAGAATCCCGTAATGCACCGTATCGTTCCAAGCCATGCCCGATTCATCGCTCCAAGGCCGGCACACCTTCGGCCAGCTCAAGGCGGTATCAGGAAGGATGGAGGCCTTGCCGGAATAGAAAGCCTTGCACGCCGAATCGCAGCTTCCGCCCTGGACAGAAACCGGCTGCAAAGTCGAAACGGAGCGCATCAATGGAGGCAGCACCGATGCGGCCGCCTGCGACTTCACGACCACCGAAGCGCTGTCCACCACCAATCGAACCGTTCCCGGCGGCACGGAATCGATCCGGTACGCCCCACCATCGCGGGTGCCCGCACCCACGCCGGGAATGGAGACCACGCCCTCGACTCCCAACCATCCTTCCACGCGCCGCAGCGCTCCCACCGGGCAATCGCCCAGATCACCACTTTCCGGCGGGCTGTCCAAGAGGTACTGCCCCTCCTGGGTGACGAATCGGATCCAGCGGCGACTCGAACCGGCCAAACGTATCACACCCGATTCGTCGGAAAATGTCTGGACCGTGTCCTGGTCGGAAAGAGCGACAACCTCCCCTGCCACAGGATGCCCGGCAGCATCCACCAAACGGGCCTGGAGGAAGTTGCCCATGTCGTCGCCGCCCGATTGGCGATCCAACGTTTCGGATCCGCACCCGCACAGGAAAACACCGAGCAGCACGAGCAAGGTCCAGGCGTTCTGACGGCAAACCCACGGAAAACGTTGGCGAGTCATGCGATCCAATTCGGGTGAGACAATGGAAAAATGCAGCACCCACCAATGGCCGGAGGATGGCTCATTGGGCAGTGGCACGGATGACCAATTTACGTTCTCCCCGCACGTTCGCGAGAAAGTTCGTGAATGCAAAAACTCGCGCTCCATGCCAAATTCCGGTTTTTGTCAATCGAGGACGCAGCGGACGGAAAACTCGACGCCCTTGGCGGGGCTTCCGGGGCGAGGGAGCTCGAGATTGCTGACATCCAAGCCTCTGGCCCGGACCGGGTCCGTTTGGTCTTCGGTGCCTCCGAACAGATTGGCATCGTTCCCCGGCGGATTGTACGTGGACCCCACGTTGAATCCTGCGGGCAAAATCCGCATCCCGAACCGATCTGTCCCATTTTTCGGCACACCGCTTTCGTGGACGCGCCATCCACTGACGGACCTGAGCGCACTCGCCTGGTTTCCTTGGCCGACCTCGGAGGTGATCCAGGTCCAGAGCGTGTCCAGTTCGCCGAAGCTCGGCAAATGCCAACCATCCGGACAGATTCCGCGGTTCACGGTCCGGTCGTCCGGCCAATGGGCGGAGTTGTAGCTCTGGTCGATTCCCATGGCGGTCGCCCAGTCGTAGAGTCGTCCATACACCTTGCAATTGGCGGGATCGTCGCTGTTGCAATGACCAATGGCGGAATCCGCTCTTCCCGCGTAATTCAGGTTTTGGGCCATCCACACCTTGTCCCCGAAAAGAACGATCCGGTAGGTCTGCCCGTCGCGCTCGTCGCAAAGGGTATCGTAGGCGATCGTGTCGTTCCAGGGAATCGAGGAGCTGTCCACCCAAGGCCGACAAGTGGTTGTGGCGACCACTGGCGCGACCGCGGACACCGATTTGGTGGAAAGCAACGACGTGTCGATCATGTGGCCCTGGTTGCGCACATAGAACTCTCGGCACGACGAGTCGCAAGCGGTGGGATCCTGGGGAGGCGCTGTGCGAAGCGCCGTGTCCTGGAGGACCAGGACCGGCAGGACCACGAGTGTATCCACGACTGGCGCCGGGACGTTCCATACCCGGTGCGCCATCTTGATCAGCACCGAGCCGGATTTGGAGCCAGTCGAGACGGTGAGCTTGGCGCGGCCCGGCGGCACTTCAGGGAAGACAAATTCCCCGCTGTCGTGGATTGCTTCCCCGACACCCGCGATGGAGATGACCCCTCGGCTGGGTAACCAGCCTCGCAGGATGAACGATCGCCCGACTTTCCAAATCCCGGCGTCGCCGCTTTCCGGAGGAGCATCCCAGAGAAATTTCCCGCGCGAGGTCACCAGTCGCACCCAGGATCGGCGCTTGGCGGGAATCCGGAACGCGCCGTTGGTGTCGGCATGGAACAGGAAGGTGTCGCGATCCGACAGGATCGTGCCCGTCCCGGCAAACGGCCTCCCCATCGAATCCACCATGCGGGCCTGCAGGAAATTCCCCATGTCGTCGCCGCCCTCCTGGAGGAGGCTCCCCGAGCCACCACCGGACTTGTTGTCCCACGAGCAGGCGATTGCGAGGCAAAGCGCCGTGGATACAACCAAATACGGGATCGCCGAAAGGACCCTACGGATAGAATTCATGAAGTTCCCGGATGATTCACATGGACATAAAGCGTCTGTGGGCAAAATCTAGCCACGATCGGAGGCTTTTGGGTTGCAAGGCTGTTCCCTCGAGGGAACACTTAATCGCCTTCCCGATCAAGTCATCATTGTCGTTCAATTCTTGTCTCCCCCATATTTGACACAACGTTCTCGCACTCCGGATCTTGTCGCCCCATTCCGGCGTACCGATCCGGAATCCAGCTGCGGGCGTGACCGATCACCCGTTTCCAGAAAGTCGATCCCCATGACTCGTTTTCCATTGCGCGCACTCGCCGCCAGCACCGCGCTTCTGGCTTCCCTGGCACCCGCCCAGCTCGCCGTGTGGCATTCCAGCGGCAACGGCACCACCATCAACGGCGCCACCTCCATCAAGCCCAACCTGCGGATCCAGAACAACGGTCCTGCTCAGGTGGATCTTGCCAAGACCACCCTGGATTACCTGCTGTACGAAAACGGCATCCAGCCCGGCACCCTGGTGGCGGAAGCCTACTATGCAAGCGCAGGCAACGTGGCCAACACCATTTTCCAGATCGTTCCCATCGCCACCCAGACCGATGGCGCCCGCAAGGCCAACATCCGCGTCCGCATCGGGTTTGCCGGCGGCACCCTGAACCCGGGACAAATTCTGGAACTCCAGTGGGGACTGCGTCAGCAGGGCTACCAGTACCGCTTCAACGAGACCGACGACTGGTCGTTCACGCAGGCCAACGGGCAGTGGAACCCTGATTCGCGCGTTTTGGTCAACTCCAACAATTTGTCCCTGGCCATGTTGTTCGAGGGAAGCAAGGACACGCTTCCCGCCAATCCCGGTGCGGGTTCCGTGGTGCGCAGCACCAAGGACTCGGGAAGCTTCGTCCATGACGGCACGGCTTGGATCGCCTTGGCCAAGGACCACATGGGCCCCAAAGGGGACAAGGGGGAAATCGGCCAGACCGGCCTCACCGGAGCGCCAGGCGCGAAGGGCGATACGGGCGTTCAAGGACTGACAGGTCCGAAGGGAGACAAGGGCGACGCGGGCCTCACCGGACCGCAAGGGCTGCAGGGTATCCCTGGTCCAGCCGGGACTCCAGGGCCGCAAGGCCTGACAGGTTCTGTCGGCATTCAGGGCCCGAAGGGCGATCAAGGAGTTCCAGGAATTGTCGACCCCGCCGCGCTCGCCAAGATCGCCACCCTGGAGTCCCAGGTCGCCTTTTTGACTCGCTCCCTGGGGCCTTTGGTATCCAAAGCATCGGCGATTTATCAATCCACCTTTCTCCTCAAAAACGACCGATCCGCCTGGGCGATGGGATCCAATGGCTTTGGTCAACTTGGAGATGGAACTTCCATTGACAGGTATTCACCGGTCAGGATCATGGAGGACGTGAAGGCCATCACCGGTGGATCCCAATACACTCTGCTTCTCAAGATCGATGGATCAATCTGGGGGACGGGTAGGAATATCGATGGAGAACTTGGCATAGGAAACTTGCACCACACGTTCGCTCCGATCAAAATCTTGGAAAGCAGCCAAGGAATCGCAGCTGGCTCTCACCACTCGCTCTTCCTGAAACAGGATGGCTCCGTTTGGGTGACAGGAAACAACGACGCAGGCCAACTAGGCGATGGAACCACCCTTTCCAAATCACTTCCGGTGAAAATCATGGAAGACGTCAAGGCCATTTCAGCCGGAGGTGGACACAGTCTGTTCCTCAAGCTCGACGGCTCCCTCTGGGCCACAGGACAAAACGACGCTGGACAGTTGGGTGACGGGACCTCCGTCAACAAATCCACGCCGGTGAAGATCATGGATGGGGTCAAGGCCATTTCCGCCAAATGGCTACATAGCCTCATTCTGAAAGACGATGGCTCCTTGTGGGCGACGGGTTGGAACAATTACGGCCAACTCGGCGATGGCACGTATTTCCACAAATCCACCCCGGTAAAGATCATGGACGGAGTCAAGGATTTCGCCGCCGGCGATTACTCGAGTTATGTCGTCAAGTCCGACGGCTCTCTCTGGGCCATGGGAAAAAACGACAAGGGCCAACTGGGCGATGGCACCACCACAAACCGACCCGTCCCCGTCAAGATCGCGGACGGAGTCAAAGCCGTTACCGCCGGCTTTGAACATGTGGCTTTCCTCAAAACCGACGGATCCCTCTGGGCCATGGGAGCCAACTCCAAAGGCCAATTGGGCGACGGCACCACCACCGAGCAACACATCCCGATCCTGATCACATACTGACGATCACTGGCTGGCATTGTTCACGCCAGCCTACGCCGCCGCCCCACCACCGCGCAGCGAAGCGGGTGGGGAGGTTCCCTCACCCCCCGCCCCCTCTCCCCAACGGGGGAGAGGGGGCGGTGTTCGGGGCTTCGACCACTCAGCCGGCCAGCGAAGCGATGCCGGAAATTGGCAAACAGGTGTCGCTGCCGAACCGGCAATTCAGCCGAATCGAGGGGGACCGGGGGGCTCGAAAAATGGGACGGCCAGTGCCATGAAGATACGGATCGCGTCCCTGATGCCAAAGCACCGATGCCTCGTCATCCATTCAACCCACAGCCCTGGCGAAACCGGCGTGGCCGTTCCAGCTAGAGCCCCCCGGCGCGCGGGTTCCCAGGGGCCGCGCGCTCGGCCCCTGGGTCGGGGTCTGGGTGCCGACGCACCCAGGAACGGCGTCCAGGCCCGCGCCTGGCCCTACTCGGCGGGAGCCGAGAATACCCTCGGCGCAGCCGAAATTTCAGTCCGCGAGGACCCGAGCCGCCAGGCGATACCACGGCCCCATGGCCGCCCTCTCCCGGACAATTTCCGGCGTGATCGTCTCCACCATTTGGCGATGGTTGGAAGAACACCAGTGCAGCACGGCGGCGTTTTCCGGCAACACGGTGTCGCGCTGGAAGTAGCGCGAGGTCTGGCTGGGTGGAAACTGGTAGAAGGCCTCGGCGCCCATCCGACGCGGCTTGGGGGCGTCACCGGGCTGTTCCCAGCCGAGGTTCACCAAGCCAGGGCCCAGCGAGAACCGGATGGCGGGATCCTGCGTGAGAGCCAAAGACAAAAGTTGTCGAATCCATGGACCGTTGGGCGGCGATGCGAGCACGGCGTTGTTGAGCTCCAGACGCCCCCACACCGAACGCAAGCCCGATTCCAGGCGGGAGGTGGCGGGAAGTCCCAGTCGAGCCAGCACGTACGAAATGGAAAACGCCGAGATCGAGGGGATCATGACAGGACTGAGTCCGGAAGTGACGCGTAGTTGGTCGTGGCGCCAAACCCATTCTTCGCCCACGACTTCGCCTTGTGTGGCCACCGTGTCCAACGGCGCCAGGCACAGCGTATCGCAATCGAGATACCATCCACCTTCCAACTGGAGGATGGCCAAACGCTCCAGGTTTGAGCGGCCCGCCGGGTAGGAGGCCGGCACCGCGCGGTGGAGGTCCACCAACCGTGCACCGATTCCGGGAACCGACTCGAGGAGCCCCTCGGGATCCATGTCGCGGATCGTGCCCAAGCCGGAAACTTCATCCCACCAACGGCTTTCCGGATGGGTTCCGATATGAAGCTGGATGTCCCAGTCGGGATGGACTTGCCGGGCCGAACGGATCGCCAAGGCGAAGGGGAGCGGGAAGCGCTTGCCGCTCCAGACGAAATGGATCTTATGTGGTATCACGAGCGGGAGCAAAGATAGCCAGCCTCGAGTTCGACTCTTTGCCTTGTGATGCCCGCCACAGGCATGGTATACTCCCAGCCAGTATGATTCGCATGGAAGACGCTTCTTGGGGGCTTCGGATCGAGATGCTCTCGAGTCCCACGAGGATGGAACTTTCCAAGTTCCTGGACGATTTGCGCAAATCCCTGCCATCGGCCCGGCCGTTTTTCGGGATCATCTTCGATCTTTCCACTACCGGCCCCATCAACCCCGAGGTGCGGGATCTGTTGCTGCATTCGGTGCGATTTCTGGCCTCGCGGGGGATGGTGCGGACCGCAGCGTGCCTATCCAACGGTCTGCTGGCCTCTCAGCTGCGACGCCTGATGCGGGAGGCGGGGACGGGCGAAGGCCTCCGCTGCCTCGATATCCAGAAGGACGGATGGAAACTCGCCGCCGAGCGATGGGCCGTGACCGGACAGGAGCCGGGGGCGTGCCTGTTCGGACCAGGCAATCCCACCAGCGAGTTGTCATAAAACCCCGTCAAGAACGGGCGGACATGTCCTTGAGGAGTTCGTCGATGCGTCCGAACACCTCCCGGGTGGTTTCCCAATCCGGAAGCAACGTGACCCGGAAGCGGTTCTTGTAACCCACGTTGAAGCTCGTTCCCGGCGCCACCAAGACGTGTTTGCGCTCCAATAACTCCAAGGCGAATTTCTGGTCGTCGAAGTCGGCGATGGTCTCCGGCTTGACACCCACGAAGGCGTACATCGCGCCCATGGGCTTTTCCACCGTGAGAAATTCGCTCTGGTGCACGCAATCCAACAGAGTTTGGCGCGTCTGGTACAGTCGCCCCCCGGGACGCGTCAGGTCCAAGATGGACTGTTTGCCCCCCAAAGCGGTTTGCACGGCCCATTGGCCTGGCACGTTCGAGCACAAGCGCAACGACGTGAGCAATTCCAATCCAGCCAGGTAGTCGCGGGCCCCGTCCTTTTCGCCGCTGAAAATCAGCCAACCCACGCGGAATCCGCAGGCGCGATAGACCTTCGAAAGCCCCCCAAAGGTTCCGCAGAGGGTTTTCTTGACCAACGTCGCCATTGGCACGTGCTCGGCTCCGTCATAAAGGATCTGGTCGTAGATCTCATCGGAAAAGACCACCAATTGGTGTTCTTCGGCGATGCGCGCGATGGCTTCCAGCACAGGCCGTGGGTAGACCGCGCCGGTGGGGTTGTTGGGGGAAATGACCACGATCACCTTGGTGCGGGGCGTGATCAAGGATCGGATCTCTTCCGGGTCCGGCACGAAGCCGTTTTCGGGCCGGCAGTGGTAGTGGACCGGCTTGCCGCCGTGCAGCACCGTGGCCGCGGTCCACAGCGGATAGTCCGGGCTGGGCAGGAGGACTTCGTCACCCTGTTCCAGCAGCGCGCTGAGCGAAAGCAAGATGAGCTCGCTCACGCCATTTCCCATGAACACGTCGTCGGCGGTCACGTCCATGACCCCGCGCGTCTGCTGCTGCATCACCACCGCTTCGCGGGCAGGGAAGATCCCCTTCTGGTGGCTGTAGGCATCGGCTTCGCGCAGGTTTTCGATCATCGCCAGGCGCATGGTTTCCGGCGCGCGGAATCCAAACGATCCGGGGTTGCCGATATTGAGCTTGATGATCTCGTAGCCTGCTTTTTCCAACTCCAGGGCGCGACGAGCCAGGGGTCCGCGGATCTCGTACTTCACGCCATTGAGTCTGGAACTGGGCTGGATGCTCCTGGGTTTCATGGGACACTCTCGCTTTAAAAGGAAACGTGGAAAAATACGACCAAAGGCCCGACCGAGACGGCCGGACCCTTTTCGTGGGAACGTCGGCGCTCGGTTAGGCCAAGACGGCGGCGATGGTCGCTCGTGCTGCCAATGCGCGGGCGGTCGGAGCGGTGGCTCCGGCGGCGGCGAACAAGGCTGGCACGAACAAGTCCATGCTGTGAGTTTAATATTCCCCGCCGAATTTTGCTAGAGCCGCCTTCCTGGACGGGAATTGTGAATTGACCAACTCCTTGTGTTGCCTGGAGGCTTCCGATTACTAGATTGTGACACTACGATGACGGAGATTTCGCCTGTTGTTGCATACGCGGCCCTGGGTACCAACCTCGGTGACCGTCCCCAAGCTCTCAGCCGGGCTCGTAACTGGATTCAGCGCATCGCGCTGGAAAGCAAGCTGGAAGAGAGCCGCATTTTCGAGACCGTGCCGGTGGGTCCAGGTGTGCAGGAATGCCACTTGAACCAGATCGTCCGGTTCCAGACCCTTCTCTCGGCGGAGCAGATCCTTCGCTTCTTCAAGGAAGTGGAACTCTGGCTCGGTCGGCGCAGTCGCCCGCGCCTGCACCCCCGCGAAATCGACATCGACCTTCTGTTCTACGGCGAAACCGACATCAACCTGCCGGATCTTCGGGTGCCCCACCCGGGCTGGGCAGCGCGATCGTTCGTGTTGGTCCCGCTTCTGGACCTGGACCCGGACTTCCACTGTCCGGTCACCGGCATCTCCGCCCGTGCCTGCCTGGAAGAACACTGCCCCCACGCCTTCGAAGAAGCCTGGGCTTGGTCGCCGGAAGTCGCCCTGGCGGTTTAAGGTCCGGGATCGATTCGATCCTGCTCGCAATCAACTCGCCGAAGGCGGGATCTCGGCGAGGGATTCATCGACGAAGCAAAGGCTGCCCTTGCTGGACTCAGCAGCCGCCGCATTCCGGATCCACGAGATCCATCCATGCGTCCAACTTGCCCTCGGCATCGAAATGGGCCCGCAGGTTGGCGAGTTCCCCACTGCAGGTTCCTGTCACGGTCCAGGCCAGGAATCCGCCGCGATCCACCGCGGGCCTCCCCATGAGCGAGAGCAGAGCTTCGCGGGTCATGCCGGCGAGGATTTTCTTGCCCTTGTATGAGACTTGGATGGCCGCGCCCTCGAAGTAGCGATCGAAGATCCGCCCCTTGGAACCGAATTGCCGCTCCAAGTAGTACTCCTTGGGGTAGGATCCCGCACCGCATTCGTCCGAAAACCCGGTGCCCACCGCCAATTCCCAGGTCTGTTTGAGGCCAGGAACGGTGGGACGCTCCTCCAAGGAGATGGTGTCGTGCGGCTCCAGCAGGATCTTCTTGAGGTCGTCTCCCACCAGGGCCTTCCACGCCTCGTCCAGGGAGTCGCTGCGCGCGATCATGTCCAAAGGGATGTCCTGGCAACGCGCGTTTTCCAGCTTCACCCCGAGCCGCTCCAAATGACCGGTGGCCAGCCTGCCGCACAGCGGCACGTCGCGGGCCTCCACGGAAAGGCCCGGCGGGAGAACCCGCTGTCCGTACTCGCAGGCGATTCCCACCTGCGGACACACCATCGGAAGATCCAACCAACGGACCGAACCACCTTGGATGGAAAGCCGTCGGGAGACCCGCGCACCGGAAAACGGCAGGTGGTCGGTCTTGAGATCGATCAGCTCCAGCCTCTCGACCTCCACTCCAGAAAGCACCAGGGCGTCGCTGGCCGAAAGGCTGCAGCCCACCAGCCGAAGCCGCGAGAACTCCACCGAACGCAGCCTGCCCACGGCCTCCACCGCGTCGTTTCCGCGACAAGAAATGTCCATGGAAACCTTCCCCTGCTCCATGGAAAACTCCGAGCCCCCCGGATCGCGCCCGAACCGCTCCCGAAACCAGGCGCGCACCAGTTTCCGTCCATCGTCGGGGCCGCAGCGCAGCGAATCCGCCCCCGAGAGGACCCAGCCCGGGTATTTCAGGCGCCGGTCGGCCTCCCGGCACAGCCGGGTCCGGGAAACCAGGAGGTTCGCGTTGTACGGGTCGGACATCACCGGATCGGCGAACGCGGTGTCGTGACCCAGCACCGCCACGTCCAGGCCGGAAAGGTCGACCGTCCACAGGGGCTTGTGGCCGCTGGAATCCACCCACAGGCGCGTGCGACCGAAGGCCTCGGAGGTCAGGAACGAATCGCGATGGGACGCAAGCAATCCGTTGCGCCAGAGAGTCGCCTCGATCCACTGTTCCAGGTCGGAGGGGATTTCTCCGGGGTGTTCCTCGGCCGAGGGTCGATGGTCGGCGACGACCGCGGTGGTGTCCGTGCAGGACGGTTGATCGTCCGTTCCCGTTCGTTTGGCGCGAACCCACACGATCGCGGCCACCACCACCAGGATCATGGCGATGGCCGCCAGAATTTGCTTTTTCATGGATACGTCTCCGTGAAATCTTGATGGAACAAACCAACCCACGCCATGTCGTGGGGAACACCCACAAACGGATTCAACAACCGCACATCGGATCGGATCGATCGAACCATCCGACGAGCTTTCCCTGGACGTCGAAACGCGCCTGGATGGAAAATGGCTCCTGGTCGCACTCCATGTGGGACCGCCAGGCGAGGAATTCGCCTTTGTCCAGCGAGGGTTTCCCCATGATCGCGATCAGCTGGGTTCGGGTCATGCCCGAACGGATTTCCTTGCCGTGCACCCTGGCGCGCAGGGCCGAGCCGCGCAGGAAGTAGTGGGAATTCAGGCCTCCATCGAAATCGATGCCGTCCTTGCCATAGCGGACGATTCGGGGAGTCAGCGGCGTCGGGCCGGGATCTCCGAAGGGATCGTCGTCGATCCCGATCGCTTCGGATTTCGGCAAGGCATTGGTGTCGTAGACGGGCAGGTCTTCGTAGGTCAGACCGGCGGAGCCCTTGGCGGCATTCGCTCCGGATCTGGTTTCTTCGAACGTCTTGTCCCAGAGATCCCTCTCGGTGAACAGATCGGATGGGTACGCATCGCAGCGGGAGGAATCCACCCGAAACCCTTGTGCCGACAGGCGAGAAACAAGTTCGGGGCGGCAAACGGCCAGACCGACCAAGGAAAGGCGCGCGCCCGCAGCGGCGTGGACCTTGGAGTCGTCGTGGCTCGGCCCCAAACTCACCCAGGTGAAATCTCCGCGCTCGATCCGCAATTCCTCCTCGATGCGCCCGGAATAGGCGAAGACCCGGCCATTCACCCCGAACAAGCCAAGGCGACCGATCCTGTCGGGGAGTGCGGTCTGTTCCTGGACCGGCAATACGCAGCCATCGATCTCGAGGGTATCCATGGGGATGTTGCGCAAGAGTCCGATGCGACGCAAAGTGTCCGGGCTCTTGCACTCCATGCGCAGGAAGGCGACTCCGTGACCGGGCACGATGCGCAGCTGGGCACCGCTGGGGGCGCGACCGAACTGGGCGCTGAACCAATGGCGCACCGCCCGCTCGTCGTCCTTTTCCGAACAGCGGACCTGGTCCAGGCCTTCCAGCTTGACCGCGATCTGCGAGGAGTGGGGCGACCTGCCCCCGGGGGAACAAAGACGGGTACCGGCCACGAGGACACGTACGTCAATATCTGTCCAATTCTCGTCGGTGGCGTCCCCCAGGATTCCGACCTCCAGGCCATGGAAGTCGACCGTCCACGTGCCGCCCGAATGGGAGAGGCGCGTCCGCTTGGAGAGGTCCGTCGCGACGAACGAATCGACCCACCCCAGTTCCCCGCTTCCGCGCAGCGTGTTCCAGATCCATTGCCTCAACGGAGCGGGGATCTCGGGGAGATCTGCGGCAGGCGCGGCTTGGGAGGACGCGGCTTGCGCCACGATGGAATCCTTGGCGCCCACCTGGCTCGAGGCTTCCTGGTTCGATGATTTGCAGGCCACGCCGAAAACAACCCATAGGCAGCAAACCGGCAAGAGGCTTAGACGGGATCGGGACATGCTCCAAAACGTAGTACGCGCACCTACGGAAGCCACGCCCGCCACCACGGCGGATCGGGGCGCACCACCGGTCGGACCAATCGCATCCAGGGGTGGTCGATGCGCGGGGAAGGGTGGGCCGCATCGCCGCGCGTGCGGGCACAAGACAGGTGGAGCCGGTCGCGGGCGCGGGTGCAGGCCACGTAGAAGAGCCTGCGTTCTTCGTCCTGGGCGAACGAGAGCAATTCGGACGGCTCCCTCGCATCCCGATCCTGGGCGATCACGAACACCACAGGCCATTCCAGCCCCTTGGCGGCGTGGATGGTCTGGATCTCCACCCCGCGCGGCAAGGCCACCTCGCCCAGGAAATCGTTGATCTGGCGATGGGAACGGCCCAGCACGCAGATGTCGCGCGCACGCGTCCCTTGCGACAATTCCTGACGGACATGATCCAGCACCCAGGCCGCCTCCTCCCGCCCCGATCGCGCCCGATGCCACACGGGCAGAGGATCCGGGCCTTTGCGGCGGGCGGTCAGGATCTTGCGGAAGGCGGGCGGCTTGTCGGGAAACAAGGCGTTGGCCGCATCCAGGATGGGTTGGAAACTGCGGTGGTTGGCGGTCAGGGCCACCACGCGGCCTTGGGGGTGGTCTTCGGTCCAATCCAGCACGTTGCGGACCTCCGCCCCCCGGAAGCCGTAGATGGACTGGTCGTCGTCGCCCACGGCCACCAGTCGCGAACTGCCCTCCGACAAGGCTTTCAGGAGCCGATACTGGGTGCGGTCGGTGTCCTGGAATTCGTCCACCAGCACCGTGCGGGCGCGCGTTCTCCAACGGGACGCGACGGATTCCGAGCGTTCCACCGCCTCCAGCGCCCCCGCCAGCAGATCGTGGTGTTCGGCAATTCCTGTCAAGCGCTTGCGCGCCTCCCAGGCTTCCCAATCCTCCACCCACGACAGATTCTGCGCCTCGTGCGGCCTGGCCCAGCGGGCCGTCTCGCGCGTCCATTCCCCGGCCGATGGCGCGCAAGGGGTTCCCGCCCGGAACCGCTCCTGCCAAAACCTCGAGAACTCCAAGGCCAGTTCGGATTCCGAAAGAAGCCGTGGCGGATCCGTCCATCCCGCGGCTTTCCAACCCTGACCACCCTCCTCGCTCAAAATCGCAAGGCCCAGGGAATGGAAGGTGCGGATGCGGGGCGGCTGGAGACCTTCCGGCAAAAGCGCGATGGTGCGTTCGCGCATTTCCTCGGCGGCCTTGCGGGTGAAGGTCAAGGCCAGGATGGAATCGCCGTGGCCTTGGCGGCACTCCAGGGCCAATCGGCGGGTGAGCACGGTGGTCTTGCCGGTTCCCGCTCCCGCCAACACCAGAAGGGGGCCTTGGGCGCGGAAATCGTGCAGCAGAACCTCGCGCTGGGCGGGCTCCAAACCGGACAACAGATCATCGGGTCCGGACGAAAGATCCGCGGGGAAGGCGGATGCGGCGGGGAGGGACATCGGCGGAAAAGATGCATTCGCCGCAAGTGCCTCTCGCTACCTTTCCGAGAGTGATCCAGTTCCTGCACGTCACGCACACCTACGAAGGCACCTGGAAGGGAATCGACGACATCACCTTCCGGATCGAGCCGGGAGAATTCGTCTTCCTCACCGGGACCAGCGGCGCCGGGAAAACGACGCTTCTCAAGCACATCTACATGGAAGAGCTTCCGGATACCGGCAAAGGGGGGCGCGTGTTGATCGGGCTTCCGGGCGAAGAAGTGTTCGATTCCAACCGGATCCGCCGTTCGCGCATCCAGCGTTTGCGCCGGGACATCGGGGTGGTCTTCCAGGATTTCCGGCTTCTGACCGACCGCGACGTGTGGGACAACGTGGCCTTCGCCCTGCGGGTGCGCGGTCATTCCGGCAAACTGCTCAAGCGCCGCATCGAGGACGTGTTGGAACGCACGCGCCTCACCAGCCGCCGCCACGCCCACCCCCACGAGCTTTCCGGCGGTGAACAACAACGCGTCTCGATCGCCCGGGCCATCGCCGGGGAGCCCTACATCGTGCTGGCCGACGAACCCACCGGCAATCTCGATCGCGAGAATGCGGAAGGCGTTTTGGACATCTTCCGCCAGCTCCATGCCGCCGGAACCACCATCGTCATGGCCACCCACGACCTGCAACTTCTGGAGCGGCTCCCCCACCGCCAGCTCCAACTTGAAAATGGACGCTTGAAGACCAGGTGGTTCTAGTGGGATCATCACAGGGGAACATGATCAATCCATCTTCATCCGACGTTTCTTCCACACTCTCGCGTTCCAGCGCGTTCTCCAGATCCTCCCTCGGCTTAGAGGGTGGCTCGATGAGCGATAGCGGTTTCGCCAGTGGTGGCTCCACCGACCCCAACGGCACAAGCCATCTGGAAGGACCGGTTCCGTTGCCCACGGAATCCCCCTTCCTTTCCGACCACGGTGTCACGGAAGAGGACATGGCCGCCCGTGCTCCGGCCGCCACGCCCTCCGGACTCAGTCAATTTCCTTCCACTTCCGTGCCTCCCGGAGTCTCTCCCGCCGCCTATGCGGCCGCGGGCAAGACCCAAGCCGTGCCACGCTCCGCAGTCAACCCGGGCTCCTCCAGCGGTCCCGCACCGCGGGTGGATGGAGAGTCGTTGTCGTCGTTTCCCCTGTTCACGGCGGAAAACACCGCGGAGAATTCCTTCGCCAACCAGGGATCCGGCTCCATTCCGCGTCCCACCTCCTCGTCAGATCTTGTCGAACGGCTCCGTTCGATCCTGGTCACCACCACCGACTCCCTCCAAGGGCGCCTTGTCCAGGAATACCTGGGCGTGGTGAGTTCGGAGGCCTTGGTACCGCTGGACACCGTGTTGGAAGGCGCCGAGCGGACTGGCCGGTTTTCGCGCTACAAGACCTCGCAGCAAAAGCTCAAGGCTCTGGAACAGCTGGTGATCGCCGAGCTCAAACTGGAAGCGGAGAAAGTGGGCGGCAACGCGGTCGTGGGGACCCAGGTGCGTGTTTCACTGGACCATTCGGTGGTGCTTTTGATCGCCACCGGCACGGCGGTGTTGGTGCAGTGATCGGAAGGTTGTGAGGACCCGGGCGTTGCCCGATCCTTACAGCCTTTGGATCAGCTCCGCCAGGGATTCTTCCTTGGCGTCTTCCTGCAACTGCGTGAGCATGGACAAGCGGCTGGCCCAGCGTTCGTGGATCACGTTTTGATCGGACTTGAGCGCCAGCACGGGATCCAGCACCCAATCGCCCAAGACGCGAGCGGAATCCGGCGAAGGGTAGGCCAGCCAAGGGGCGACGTGACGAATCCGCCAATCGTTTTCCACCGTGGCCACATCCGGAAAACGGCGTCCCACTTCCGCATCGGTGCGGGCGTCCACTTCCTGCGCGATCCAGGCCCACCATTCCGGGGAAGTCGGCTGCAGTTCCGTGGTCATCGCCAAGGCCTGCCAATGACGCACCACCACCAAGCAAGAGGGCGCCAGGCCGGGCTCCTTGGCTGCGCTGGCCACTTCGGCCAAGGTCAGGGACAACAAACGAAGGACAGTCCAGTCCCACCCCGTGCGCTGTCCCGCCACCGCACCAGGACGGCTGGTTTGCCGGAATTCCAAAGGCTGCATACGATGGCGAGCAGGATACACCCAGCGCACCAGGTCCTCGAAACCGGCCATCAGCCATGGATCGCTTTCCGTCAGCAATTCGCGCAAGGAGGCGACCCAGGATGCGTCCAGTCGCAGGAATTCACGGACCCGGCTGTCGCCGAGCAACGCGCGGAAGTGTTCCGCCCATTGACGGCCATTGGGGGTCCAACCGGTGCGCCAACCATCGCCCACAAGCCGGGCTTGGCGTTCGAGATCGGGGATGCCGAATCCCACCGTGGGGAGTCCATCCACCGTTTCATTGCCGCGGTACTCGAAGGCGGCGATGGCCGCTTGGATGACTTGGGTCTCGTCCAGACCCAGCGCCGCACGGGTGAACGAGGTGGAGCTTGCTCCCGGGGCGACCATGGCCTGTGAAACATCCGTGGCGGGCGGATTGGAACGAACCGGAGCCGGCGCGAGTTCCTGTGCAACAGCAGACGCATGGAGCACCGGCGGAATCCGCCGCGACTCGGGAAGGATTTTTTCGATCTGGGTGCGGAATTCGCGGTGGACCGCGAAGGCGACCTCCTGCTTCCAGCTTTCCTGGCTGCGGGCCCGCTCCAAGAGAGAGCGTTCGCAAGCCGCCATCACTCCCGAACGATCGACCAATCCAGCCTGCCCGAGCAGCGCTTCCCCGGTTTGCCATGCCCACTGGCGGGGATCATCGGCCAGTACCAGGCCAGGGAACAGGGATTGGCCTGCCGACCCTGCGAAGGTTCGAACCCAGGAATCCATGGCCGGCCCCAGCGGGGCGCCGGTTTGCAGGACCGCCGAACGCAGATCTTGGATGGTGGGCTCGCACCCGCGCTCGCGTAAGAACACGCAGGTGGCTCCATAGAGCAGATCCAGGCAACGAACCGTGCGCGCACCCGTGCCACGGAACTCGGAATTGTATTGGTCCGCACGCACCGACAACACCAACGAGAATTCCCAGACGGGCCGATCGATGGTGCGGGGGTGCTCCAAAAAGGGCTGTTCCATGCGAACACCGAGCAACCGGAGGAGATCGCAAAACCCGCGACGTCGGGAGGAATCGGGGTCGGAGACCAACGATTGGAGAATTTCGTGGGCGTTGGCCACCGACCGCAGGAGCATGAGACCCGAAGAGGTGGACAGACGCCGGCGCACCAACGACCACAGCCGGGCTTCCGCCCAGGTGACGTGTTGGGTCTCGCCCTCGTAGAGATCGCAGGCAAACCGAATCAGCCCCAGGTATCCGCCGGCGCGGTAGGATGGATCGCGTGACAGAATCTGCTCGACTCCGATCACCGGATCCGCATCCCAGCTGCCCGGGACGGAATGGCGTCGCACGCGGAAGAACCGCCGCACATCCGCCTTCAAGGCATCACCCTGCAACAGAGTGCGCACCAAAGACCTCGCCCTGGGAGGACGAACAGGAACCTCGGTGAAAGCTTCGACCTGAGGGATTCCACCCTTGACCGGCATGCCCTGAAGTGCGCTTTCCACGAGATCGACCATTGGATACGATCTAGTCACGACCAGTAATCTACTTGCAGGGACGGTGTTCCGACGACCCAATGGCCGTTGCCTCATGCGATTGCCTGCTCAGGGCTGACGTTCATCGCAGAAGTTCTCGGGAGCGCTCGACCCAGAACTCCATGTCCGGGTCCTTTCCCCAACGTTCGACGATCTGGCGTCCCACCTGGATGGCCTCCGTCTCCCTCCCCAAGGCGAAAGCCACGGAAAGCAAATAGACATGATCCTCCGCCATGCGGTCTTCCGCGTAGTTGCCCACCATCTCGGAAACCTGCCGAAGCCACACGTAGGCAGCCGAGTAGAACCGAGCCAGATCCTCGCCCTCCCGGGCGAACTTGGCCTGCATCAGCAAAGCCACGGCGATTCCGAAGCCATCCGTGGAAGAGCGATCCCGACCCACGCTGCGCAGGGATTCTTCCGCCAACGCCCATGCGCACTGCACGGCACGATCCAATCGCGGCATTCCGAACATCACGTGGGTCGGAATGTCCATGGACTGATCCTGCACGATGGCACGCCGACGGGCGAACCCTTTGGCCAGGCGGTCGATCGAGCCTTCCGGCAAGGTGGCCGGCAGATGCCCTCCCGTGAAATCGAACCAATCCACACGCGAGGAGGCGAACAAGCACTCCGGACAAACCGCCACGGAATAGGCATCCACGGCCAAAGCGTCTTCGGGGTGGGCGGGCAGCTGTTGAGGGGTGATCTCGTGATCCACCCACTGGCGCACGTGCTTGCTGGGATCCGGAATCCAGCCGCGCACTTCGTCGCAACGACAAACGGGACAACGCAAGCGGAAGCCCAGGAGATTTCCGGTGCGTACGCCGGAAGCCAGCAGGGCCGACAACCTCTCCGGGGCCATTTCATGGATGCTGCGCTTGAGTTCGGACAGGTCGTTGACCACGGTGTAGGCGGATTCCTGGAAAAATTCATTCTGAAGCGAAGGCAGATCGGCAACCAGCTCCAAGGCTCTTCCATGCTCGCTCAAGCCCTTGTGAAAGTTGCCCAGCAAGCGACGACCCGAGGAATCCATTCCTTTCACCCCGGAAAAATCCAGCACCACGCCGGTCCAGGTGGAATCGCGGACCTGGCCGAGGATTTCCCGCATCCATGCTGAATCCGTCGCGTCCAACCCGGTTGGACATTCCACGACCATCCATTGGCCGCTACGATAGGTTCTGGGAGGTTGAGAGGCCATGTCGACCGCTCGAGTGTACCATTGGGTCCACGCCATGACCAGACTCAGTATCGACTGGACCGAAAACGACGCGCCGCTTACTGTCGTACGAACCCTTCGGGAGGCAGGCCACGAAGCCTGGCTCGCCGGTGGATGCGTGCGCGACCTGCTTTTGGGGGCCACTCCCAAGGACTTCGACATCGCCAGCTCCGCCACTCCGCACGAGGTGCGGCAGCTGTTTCCCGTCACGATTCCCGTCCAGCCGGAACTTGGCGTGACGATGGTCATCCACGGGACGCAAAAACTCGAGGTGACCGCCTTTCGGATGGAAGGCCCCTATCTGGATGGTCGACGTCCCTCCCACGTGGTTCCCACCACAGCTCAAGGTGACGTACAACGCCGTGATTTTTCCATCAACGGACTGCTGCTGGATCCCCAGACCGGCGAGGTGGTGGATCATGTTGGGGGCATCGACGATCTGAACGCCAAGGTATTGCGGGCGATCGGCGTGGCCCACGACCGGTTTTCCGAAGACCACTTGCGGATTCTGCGCGCCGTGCGATTTGCCGTGCGACTGGGTTTTTCCATCGAAGACTCCACCTGGCAGGCCATGTGCGGGTTGTCCGGCAAAGTCTCGCTCCTGTCCGGAGAGCGCATCCTGGAAGAGCTGGCCAAGATGTTCACCCAAGGTCCCTTCGCTCGGTCTTTGGAGCTTCTGCTGGACTGCGGGGTTTTGGAAGCCGTTTCCCCCGAGCTTGCCACCGCCCTCGAGAACCCCGCTTCTCGCCAACGCTTGGTGCGATGGCTCCAAGTGCCAACGGTTTCGTCCGAACTTTGGCCTGGACTCCTGGCCGCGCCCCTGTGCCCTTGGTGGGAAGAGCTGAACCCTCGGATCGGGTGCGCCGTGCGCCCAGCTCAGGAAAAATTCCTCGAGCGGATCCGTTGCTCCAAGACCCAGATCGAGGCCGCGCGACTGTTGTGGACCCGTTGGAGCTCCCTGCAGTCCGCGCCTGCCAAGCCCTCGCAATGGGCACCCATCCTTCGCGATCGCCACTTCCCGAGCCTGCGGGAGGCCCTCGGGCTCCAAGCCCTCGCCGAGCCGACCCCTCCTCCGCTGGAGGCCTTGGATCAGCTCCACGCCAGCCTTCCCAAGGCTCCGCCCTCCTTGGGGGTGGAATTCCAACAGGCAGGCGTTCCCAAGGGTCCCAAGCTCGGCGAAGCGATCCGGGAAGCCGACCGCCGGATCATCGATGAAGGGGCCATCCCTGGTCCGGACCTCGTGGCTGCGGTTGCGGAGTTTATCTTGGGTTCTCCATGACCGGCGGAATCTTTCTCATCAGCGCCCAACCCGACCACGCAGCCCGTTGGTCGCGATGGATCCTCGACTGGATCGAGCGCTCCGGTTCCGACCTGGAAAGCGTCGTGTACCTGTGCGATTCCCCCGCCCTGGCGCGGGAATCGTTGGCCCTACCCGTTCGCGAAGGGGACCCTCCCGCCATGGTGCTGGTGGACCGTAGCACGCAGGGTTGCGACGCGGATCTGGCGCGCCTGATTTCCGATTGCATCCCGGAAACCTGGGTGATCGAGATCCTCGCCGACAAGGACACGCCCTCGACAGAAAACGGCTCGATCATGGTGTTGCGGGAATCGGCCAAGCGGGAAGAATGGGAATCGGTCCTGCACCATTGCCTGCACGAAAGCCCCGCGCCGCAATGGTCCAAGGCGATGGGCGATTGACGCCCGTTCATTGACGCCCGTTTGTTTGTACGACGCCCATTTTTGATTTGTAGAGACGCCCCGCCGGGGCGTCTCTACGATTAACAAAATGGGCGTCATCGATTGGGCGTCATCGATCGGATGTCGATGGATGATCGTCCGACGGACCGATCACCGCACCAATGGGGCGGTGATCCACCAGATTCATCAGCCCGCGGCGGCGCGTCCGAGGGAGGCGACGGCTTCGAGCGCCTCGGCAGGCGAGAAACCCGTGGCAAGCCACGCGTCCGCGCTGCGGCGGCGCAGCTTGATGCGGACCGGCTTGCGCCGACCGATCACGCCGAAGGCCACACCGTTGAATTCAGGAAGGACCTCGAAGTACCGGTAAAGGCTCACGTGGCGGGTCCAGGTCTTTTCTTCCACGACCACCGCGTCGCATTCCGGCAAACCGCTGTTTTCCAGCGGATAGTCGCCACGCAAAGCCGCAACCTGGTGGCCTTGGCCGCCAACGGCCTGGCGGAAATGATCAGAGATGGACGAATCGTCACAGACGAGTACGATCTTCATTTTGTTCCCTTAGGCTAACACGATGGGTCCGACGAGTTCGAGACACGCCCGGCGGGGCTCGAACCCACGACCGACGGATTAGAAATCCGTTGCTCTATCCAACTGAGCTACGGGCGCCCGAACCGGACCCGGAACCCTACAACGTAGGTCGAGGCGTCCGGTATGTCTACCTCGCCTTGGCGCTCTGGAGCAAGGTCCTGGCCATGATGCGCACGGATTCTTCCGGATCCATCGCCAAAACGCGAAGCACCGGCTCCGCATGTTCGATGGGAAGCCGGGAAAGGGCCATCGCCGTTTCCCGGCGCAATGCCGGGTCCGCATCGCGGGAGAGCTCCGCGTAACCGGCCGTATCCGCCATCTGGGGACGCAAGCCCAGCGTCACCACCGCTTGCAAACGCTCGCCCGCGATGGTCGCGGGATCCAGTCCGATGCGCCACAAGATCTTTCGCGAGGCGTCCCCGCCCGCCAGGATCCTCTGACGAAGGATCGACATGAGCACCGGATCCACTCCGGTATCCACCGCGGCTCGAACGGCGAGCTCGGCGACATCGGCCCTCAGCAGGCGCTGCTGCAAGATGTCCGCCACCGGTTGGAGCGCCCGTTCATCGATGGCCGCCGCCGGGCAGTGAACTTGCAGCGGGATCGCCTCGCGGTTGGCCAGCCTTGGCAACTCCCAATGGACGGCGATCCACCATCCCGGATTGGCCACACCCGTGAGCGCCCCTCGGGGCGGGATGTCGGTCCATCCGAATTCGTTGTTCTGGAAGACCCACGCCTGGAACTCGCTGAAGCCCATGGACACGTGCACGGGATCCCACTTGAACGACAGACCGACGCTTTGACGGATATCGTCAAATTCGTACCAGGCCTCCCAGCCCAGCGAAACCGGAAACCTGGTGTCGCTTTCCAGCGCGAAATGAGGCACCACGGCCAGGTCGCTTTCGCCGGTGCGCGCTGAGATCGCCGCCCGCGAGCGCACATGGAACTGGCTGCGCGAAACGGCCATCCACGCCCTTCCGGAGGCCAAGCCGTGGGCGGGTGGCTCCTGGCCGAAAAGGTATCCCTCCTTGGGAAACAACAGGTCGTCGAACCCGATCGCCAAACCCACCGGATCGTCGTGCTCGTCGAGGATGCCCGCGCGCAGCCCCAGCGAGATCCCGTCGGAAATCGACGCTTCCACCGCCAGACGGGAATTGACCGCCATTTCCAATCGGGCGGCGTAGGGGTGGCGCACCCGGGAGGAATCCTGCAGGGGATCGGTCTGGAAATTGTTCCCGATCAGTCCCGCGCGGAGCGAGCCGGGCGGCTCGATCTCGGGGTCGGGGACGAAGGGCGTGGCCCATCCGCACCAGGCCGTGGTGGTGAAGATCCCCGCAACGGCAAGGACAACCTTTGCCGCATCGGATCGATTTCCCTGTCTTCCAACTCTCGCCACTGGCCGTCCTCCAGGTCTCCGAGAGCCCATTCTCCCACTGCGACACGGCACAAGTCCAGAACATCCCGTCCCAGGACCTCCATCATGCGCCGAATCTGTCGGTAACGACCCTCGCGCAGCACCAAGGTCACGATCCGTCCACGTGCGGTCGCTTCGGCCGGCTTGAGGGGGTCTTCGCCCGGCAAGGCGATGCCGCCCTGCCGGATGCGTTCCAGGTCGAGCTCGGACAGCGGCGCGTCCAATTCCACCACGTAGGTCTTGGGGTGGTCCCAGCGCGGGTGCGTGAGACGGTGCAACAACTCGCCGTCGTCGGTCAGCACCAGGAGTCCACGCGAGGGAAAATCCAGACGTCCCGCGTACACCAGCCGCTTGAAGGATTCCGGCAGGAGGTCGTAGATGGTCCTCCGTCCCTGGGGATCGTCGCGGGTGGTCATCACGTTGCGCGGCTTGTTGAACAGCACCACGCGCCCCTCGCGAGGCGGCTGGGCGGCCTGTCCGTCCGCTTCCACAAGCATGGACTCTTCCACCTGGAAGCCCAGATCGCGCACCACCACGCCATCCACCGTGACCCGACCCTTGCGGATGAGCTCTTCCACGGAGCGACGCGACCCCAAACCGCAAGAGGCGAGATACCGGTTGATCCTCACGGCAGTTCTCCCATCGCTTCCAACAAAAGCCCCCAACGCACACCAAGATCGGACACGCAGGCGGTCTCCGGCTTGAGGTGCTCCAAGGCGTAGCCCAAAGCCGCCAAGCCCGCAGGCAGGATTTCCGCCCGGCCAGCCGAAAGACCCGGCAGACGCGCGCGCAAGTGCACGGGAAGCTTGTCCAAGGTGGCGAGCCATTTGTCCACCAGCTCCGTGGAGAGGGGATGGCCTTCCACCTTTTGGCCCTCGTAGACGGCCATTTCCAGCTCCAAGGCCGCCAGCGTGGTGGCGGTGCCGCCCACGGCCACCAACGTGCATCCCGCGTAGGTGGGGCGCTTCACTTCCGACTCGCGGCAGGTGAGCTTGACGTGCTTGAGCAGGGCCTCGCGGGTTTTTTCGCGAAACGCCTCGAACAGACGCACCGCGCCGATGGGCATGCTCACCACGCGCTTGCCGTTGTCGATCTCCATGCTCCCGCCGCCCAGGTCCACCACCACGAGTTTCTTGGCTTCCGGATAACGGGCGGCCACGGCCTTGCGGACGATCCGTCCTTCTTCTTCGCCGGACAACACCCGGGGATCCATTCCCAACACTTTCTTCACGATGCCGATGGCGTCCTCTGGATTGGATGCCTTCCGGACCACCTCGGTCATGCCCACGGCGCGCAGCCTTCCACCCACCAGAGCGATGTCGCGGCGAAACCCCCACCAGGCTTTCTTCCAGTCGTGCGAGAGCTTCCGGATTCATGGGCTGGCCCGGTTGCCAGTCTTTGCCCAGCCGGCAGATCGATTCACGCTGCAAGCGGGCGTTCCATCCGCCCTCGTCCTTGC
This sequence comes from Fibrobacterota bacterium, assembly GCA_016699655.1. Lineage (GTDB taxonomy): Bacteria > Fibrobacterota > Fibrobacteria > UBA5070 > UBA5070 > UBA5070. The sequence continues at coordinate 3,086,723 of CP064986.1, read as the reverse complement.
TGGCGGCCAGCAACAGCGCGGAATTGGTGCCGATGTCGATCACCACCTCAAGCACGGTCGATCCCTCCCTTGGCTTCTTCCATGCGCCGGGAAAGCTCGCGAGCCATGCCGGCGGGATCCTTGACCAACGCACGCGCCTGGGCCACGGCGTCGTCCACCGTGTCTTGGCCGTAGGTTTGCAGCCATCCAGCCACCAAAGTGGCGGTTTCCGTGCCCGGCGCAAGGCCTTGGCGCAGCTCCAGGGCCAGGCCGAGGGCCAAACGAAGGCCGAGCCCCCGGGTGCCATCGTCACGCTGGGAAATCAATCCATCGAGGCGTTGGATGCGGTCGCGAAGTTCGCTCAGAGCTGGGTCGGTCGGTTCCATATAAGGTGGGGAAACATACTTCCCGGTCCTTTGACTCGGACCAGGTTCCCAAGCAAGCTGCTCCTGCATCGATGTGGCCGAGACCGGGCGCCCCGGGCTTGAACCTACATTGACCGACATGATCGAATTCGTCCGTGGGAAAGTCCTGGCCGTCCAGCCGGGGAGGATCATCGTCGACGTGGGCCCGATGGGCCTGGGGGTGGATGTGCCCTCCAGCGTGGCCGCCCACGCGGGCGCGGCGGGAAGCGAGATCCAATTGCACACGCACCTGTTGGTCCGCGAAGACGCACTGCAGTTGGTGGGTTTCCAAACCGACGTGCAAAAGCAGATGTTCCTCTCGCTGACGTCCGTTTCCGGTATCGGCCCCAAGGTGGCTCTCAAGCTGTTGGGCGAGATCGATCCGGGAGAACTGGCCGGAGCGATCGTCCGGGGCGATGTGCCCCGCCTCACCCAACTTCCCGGTCTGGGCAAGAAGACGGCGGAAGTCCTGGTGGCCCATCTGCGAGATGCCATCGCCAAAGGCAAAGTGGCCGGACTCAAGCCCGGAAGCAAGTCCAACCCCGCCAGCGCGGGATTCCCCTCTGTGTCGTTGGGCAACGAGGCCCTGTTGGCGCTCCAAGCGCTGGGTGCCGACCCTGCCAGGGCTAGAGCCGCTTTGGACAAGGCACTGACGGACGTTCCCGAGATCGCCGGAGACACCTCGCGGCAAGTGGCCGAAGCGCTCCGGCGGCTGTAAAAACCCTTTTCTCTTCAGCTCTCCCCGGCGAGAAGTAATCTTTCCGAGGAAAGGCCCAGTCAAGGAATAAAGCACCCAAATATTCGGAGAGAGATTTTTTCGCTCACCGCGAAGCAACCGGAGAAACTAGCCAGCGTGCCTAATTTCGAGGATTGCGACAAAGGTGAGCGGGAAAAAGATCCGACGAGATTGGGTGAGTTATTTCTTGGCAGGGCCTTAGCAACCTCAAAGTTTCCGTTGGAGGAATCGTGACATCTTGGCAACTGGCCGCAGGCACCGAAGGATCGACCGCACCCGTCGTCCTCCCCCGCGAAGCCTCCGAACTCGTGAAGACTCTTGAAGACCTGGTCGCTCGCAACGAGCCCTTGCGAGAGGCTTCCCTGGAAGGCGCCCCCTTGCGGGGAGCGAACCTGCGCAAGGCCAATCTGGAATGCGCCAACCTGCGGCGGGCGGATCTTTCCGATGCCAATCTGCGCGGAGCGGACCTCGAGGACGCCGAACTGGACCACGCGATCCTTTCCGGGGCCAACCTCAAGCACGCCGATCTGTCCGGAGCCGACCTCAAACACGCCGATCTTCGCGGCGCCAACCTCCAGAAAGCCAACCTGGAAGGCGCCGATTTGTCGGAAGCCGACCTTTCCGGCGCGAACCTTTCGGGCGCGAACCTGGAAGACACCGTGCTGATCCGCGCCAAGTTCAACAATGCCGACCTCTCCGAGGCGAGCCTGAACCGCGCCGATTGCCTGGAAACCGATTTCCGCAACGCCCGCATGGTGGATGTGGACCTGATCGACGCGCGGTTGATCTCCACCGATCTGCGCGAGGCGAACCTGATGCTCGCCGAGTTCCAAGGTTCCCTGATGCGCCACGCCAAGCTCGAAGGAGCAGGCCTGGGCGGTTCGGACTTCACCGGCGTGGAAGTGGAAGAAACCGATCTCACCCCCGCCGAACTCAACCACGCGGCGGGCCTGCCCCGGCGCCACTCGCGGCACTGGAAGACCATCGTGCACGGGCACGATCTGTCGCGCATCCTGCTGCAGTCCCACGAGGATCTGGTGCAGGCGCTGGAAGAAGCCGCTCTGGAAGGCAAAAGCCTGCAATCGGCCGATCTCGCCGGCGAGGACCTCTCGCGCGCCCTGCTCCAGGACATCGACCTGCGTCGCGCCGACCTGGAGGGCGCCCGGTTCGAAGGCACCCTGCTTTCCGCCGCCCGCATGCGCGAAGCCCACTTGACGGATTCCGTCTTCACGGACGCCGACCTCGAAGACGCCCATCTCCAGGACGCGTGGATGGAACGGGCGGATTTCTCGCGGGCCAACCTGAAGGGCGCCTGCATGGAAGGCGCCGACCTCACCGATGCCATCCTGCGCGATGCGGATCTTCGCCGCGCGAACCTCCGCGGCGCGCGTCTGACCGGTGCCGACCTCGCAGGAGCCTTGACCGAAGGCGCGGATCTCGAAGGAGCGATCCTCTCGGAGCCGACGGCGCCATGATCTCCGCCTCGATCCTCGCCGCGACCCTGTTTTTCGCCGACAACGGCCAGCTCGAAACGGCCCGCAAGCTCGTCGCGGCCGGACAGCATCTGTCCGCCATCGCCGAGTACCAGAAGGCCCTGGAATCCTCGCCGGCCAATTCCGGGATCTGGCTGGAACTGGCCGCCGCACGCATGGCGGCCGGACAGATTCCGGGAGCCATCGGCGACTATTCGCGGGCCGTGAGGTTGTCGCCTTCCGATGTGGCCGCCCAGAAGGCGTTGGCCGCGGCGGTGGAAAAATCCGGCAACCCCCCGCGGGCCCTGCTGGAATGGAGGCGCGTGGCGCAGCTCGCCCAGGGCCCCGAACAAGCCGAGGCCGAGGCCCGCGCCGAAGCGATCCTGCAGTCGCTGGGCCAGGCGCCCAAGCCGGCGGCGGCGGACACCGCCAAGGAGCATGGAAAGCCCGCCGCGACGGAAGCCAAGGCTCCTCCCTCGTCGGCGCCGAAATCCGTCCACTCCGCCGCCTCCGACCCGGCCGACCTCAAGAAGATCGTCGAGCTGTGGAAGAAGGGCGAGCGCGACAAGGCGCTGGAGCAGCTGCGTGTGGTCATCAAGAAGAGCCCCTCTCCGGAGGCCTACTACTACGGCGGCCTGATGCGCCTGGAAGAGAAGAAGTTCGACATGGCGGAGTTCAACCTCCGCAAGGCCACCTCCGACAAGAACCTCGCGGGCAACGCGTGGTATTGGCTGGGTCGGACCTTGGAATCGCGCAAGAAGCCCAAGGAAGCCAAGGAGGCCTTCCGCAAGTCCCTGGAGCTGGCCCCCAAGGGCGAGTTCGCCGCCGAAGCCAAGGCGCGATTGGAAGAACCCAAGAAGGAATCTCCCAAGGCTGCCGACACGACACACGTCAGCAAGGGACCCGCACCGCGCCCGGAAGCGGCTCCACCCAGCATTCCGGACAGTCTGCGCGCGCCTTACACGTGGTACGCACCGGATCTTCCCTTCCCCAAAGGCGACGGATCGGAAGTGGGCAAGATGCTGGAAGAGGCCGCCAAGCAGTCCTCGCAGAAACAAAACGACCTGGCCCTGTCCACGCTAGAGCAACTCAAGCTCAAGGAGTCCGCTTCGCCCTCGGCGGATCTGGTGGGATTGGCCAGTGGATTGGTCTACAACGCCATGGGCCTGCCCGCCAACGCGATCGGACAGATCCAAGGCTTCTTGAAGGATCACCCCACCAACGCGCAGACCGACTACGCCAAGTTCGTGGAAGGCGTGTGCCTGTTGCGCGTCGGGAAGGCCGATTCCGCCGCGATGCGGCTGGGCCCTCTGCCCTTGGCCCCCAAGGGCGCACTCTGGACGGAATCCGCCCGCCAATCGGCGTTGGGGGAAGCGCTGCGGCTTTCCGGCAAGCTGAAGGAATCCGTCAGCGCGCTCAAGCTCGCCTTCGACGCGGAGACGGAGCCTCGTTCCAAGCGTTCGCTCGCTTTGCGCCTCTACCGCGGAGCGAAGAAGGCCGGGATCGCCGATCAGGCCATCGGCCCGTTGTCGGATGTCAAGAAAGCCTGCGACCGCTCGGCCACCTGTGTTGAGGTCACCGTTTCGCTGGCGGATCTGCAATGGAGCGCCGGCAAGACCGCTCCCGCGCAGGCACTCTACGAGGAGATCGCCAAGACCTGGCCCACTTCGCCGGAAACACCTTGGGCCCTGTACCAGATCGGCACCACCCTGGCAAGCCAAGGCAAACGAAACGAGGCCCAAGCGGCCTGGAAGAACCTGCTGGAACACCACCCCGGATCCTACTGGGCCGGTCAGGCCCGATTGCGCATCGAAGACGCCGTTTGGCAAAGTCGCTACCAGGAATCCAAATGAACTACACCACGAGCCAGGAAGTCTTCCTCCGCCATTTCTTCACGAACACGGATTCGGACGTCTATTGCGCCACCGATGCCATGCCGATGGCTCTGTGGGCGTTTCTGGAGGGCGGTTACAGCCGCTCGCAGATGTCGATGCGCGACCGCTTCCTCAAGGTCTTCGAGGAGATCTCGGAAAAGGACGAGGACGCCCCCACCATCGAAGAACTCGCCGACGCCGTGGCTCGTTCACGATTGCCCCAACTGGACGCGGCCATGCGCAAAGCCTCCGATTTCATGGCCAAGTGGGCGGTGGAGTACGGCCACAACAGCCTCAAGGACAGCTCGGTGGACCGCTTCGCGCTGGAAAACGTGAGCCAGCGCGCGGCCAAGCTCCTGGAGCACAGCCAATTGGGCGCCTTCCAGGAAAAGTCCACGCGCTACCTGGATTTTTCCGCCGACGACCTGGTGTTCCCGGCAGGGCTCATGGCGTCGGCCTACGGCGAGGAATCCCGCTGGCAATCCCGCCAAATGATGGTGGCCTACCGCGAACTGCTGGACCGCATGAAGGTCCACTTCGAAGCGATCCTGTCGCGGCGCGACTTCAAGACGGAAGCCGCCTGGCGCCGCACCGCCCACGCCAAGGCCTTCGACGTGGCCCGCTACCTCCTGCCCTGTTCGGTGCGCACCTCGCTGGGGGCGACCATGCCTTCGCGGGAGACCGAACGCCAGCTCACGGCGCTTCTGGCCTCGCCCCACGAGGAAATCCGCTCCATCGCCTCGCGCATGCGCGACGAAGCCCTGCGGATCAATCCGGGCCTGCTCAAGCACGTCCAGCCCAATCCCTACATGGAACGCACCGGCGGCCCCTTGGCGGAACTGGCCGGGAACCTCGGGTGGAGCCGCCCCGAAGCGGCGACAGAACCTGTCGTGAATCTTTCCTGGATCAGCCCGGACATCGAACTTCTGGCCCTGGCTTCGGCCCTCAGCGCCACCGAGCGTTTGTCGCTTACCACCGCGACCATCCGCGAGAACCTGCGCCAAAGCGGCCCCGAGACGACCACCGAGGTCGCTCGCGCCGCCCTGGCCAATCGCGGGCCGCACGACGAATGGCCCAAGGAATTCGCCGTGGGCCAGATCGGGTTCGACCTGGTGTTGGATTTCGGGGCCTGGCGCGATCTGCAGCGCCACCGCGTGGGGCTGCAGCTGCGCGCGCGACCCGCGACGGAACTGGGCTACTCCGTTCCCGACGAACTGAACCTACCCACCTTGACCTGGGAGCTGGACCACTACCGTCGCAGCATGGACAGGGCGACGGAATTCCATTCCCGCGTCGCGCGCGAACGCCCGTTCGACGCAGAATACCTCACCGCGCTGGGCCACCACACCGCTTGGACGGCGGCGATGGACCTGCGCCAATGGGCCTACCTGGTGGAGCTTCGCTCCGGTCCTTCCGGACACCAGAGCTACCGCGACATCGCCCACCGCATGGCGCGAGCGGTTCTCCCCCACGTTCCCAACCTGGCACAGTACCTTCGGGTGGACTGGTCGGGAGAGGCCGATCGCCGCGCCGCCGAAGAACGCATCCAGGCCAAGCTCGAAGCCGCCCGGAAGGACGTCTGATGGACCTGCTGGAAGACCTCTTTTCCCGCCAGGCCGCGCTCAACGACGCGGTCTTCGAAAAACGCTCCATCCGCGGCGAAGACGGACGGATCCTGTCCATGGCCGAACTGTTCGCCAAGGCCAGATCCGGCCCGGTCCTCCCTCCCTCCGACACCGCCCGTTGGATCTCCGGATACCTCAAGGCGCTGATGGAAGAAGGACGGGAATTGTCGGAAGAGGTTCCGTGGAAGTGGTGGTCCAAGGAAAACCTGGACATGGAAGCCATCCGGGTGGAGATCGTGGACATGCTCCATTTCTGGATCTCGCTGGCCTTGGTTTCCGGCATGGACGCATCGGAGGTCCACCGGTTGTACCTCCTGAAGAACGAAGTCAACCATCGCCGCCAGGACGCCGGCTACGACGCATCCACCAAGACGGGCCGCGACGACCTCCATGTCCGCTGAGCCCCTGTTCGTGGGGGCCGTCTGCGCCCTCGTGCGACGCGACGGACGGATCCTGTCCATGTTGCGGTCGCGCACCAAGGACGCCGCTCCCGGCATCTGGGAGGCGATCTCCGGCCGCATCCAGCAGGGCGAATCGCCGCTTGCGGCGGTGGAACGCGAGATTTCCGAGGAATGCGCGCTCCAGGTGCGGATCGATCCGCGTCCGCTGAGTGCGCACCAATCCGTCCGAGCCGGCATCCCCATGATCATCGTCTACTACCTGGCCGACCACGTGTCCGGCGAGGTGCGCCTGTCCGACGAGCACGAGGACTTCGCCTGGCTGGACGCCGACGAATTCGCCGCGCGCACCCCCATCGTCCCCCTGGCCCAAGCCGTTCGGGAAGCCCTCGGCTAGGGCACCATCGGATCCATCCCGCCCTCTCCCCCCCCGACCACCCGACGCATGAGCCGCACCACCTTCTACGATCTCGTTTCGCCCCTCTACCCGCTGGTGGACGTGTTCCTCGCTCCCCAGAAACGACGGCTGTGCGAGGAGGTCCGGGACTTCGCGCCAAACCTGTTGTTGGAGATCGGGGCCGGCAACGGATCGCACCGGGAACTTCTCCACGGGACCAGGTCCATCGGCGTGGACGTGTCGCGGCGCATGCTGGGCACGGCAGTTCGCCAGAATCCGTCCACCTTCTCCGCCCTGTTGGCCGACGGACTCGCGCTTCCGCTGGCGGACGCCTGCGTCGATGCGGTGGTGCTGTCGCACGTGGCCAGCGTGGTGCCCGATCCCGCCAAGCTCCTGGCCGAATCCCACCGTGTGCTGCGAGCGGGCGGAAGGCTGTGGATCCTCAACCATTTCACGCCCGCCTCCTGGGTGGGCGCCTTCGACCGGATGGTCCGGCCCCTGGGTCCGATCCTGGGCCTCAAGACCGTGTTTCGCGTGGAAGACCTGTCCGAGGGGCTCTCCGCCTTCACGCCTCTGGCCAACCGTCCGATCGGGGCGTTTTCCTACTACCGCCTCCTGACCTTGGCCAAGCCATGATCCTAGATCCCTCTCTATTGCGGGATCTAGGATGAAGAGAATCGTCGTGGTTCCGGCGTTGATCGCCAGTCTGTTCGTGTACCTGTTCTATCGCACGCACGCCACCGTGGTCGCCCTGATGGGCTCGTTCGTGCTGGGCGACCATCGCTTCCAGGCCTTGCGATCGGCCATCCGCGCCGAGGTTCCCCTGGACGGTTTCGCCGTGTATTCCCTCCCGGAAGGGTTGTGGGTCCTGTGCCTCACCTTCGCATCCGTGGGACTTTCGCTGCGCGTGGGAGGCCGGCACTTCCCCCTGGCCTTCCTCCCGCCCTTGTACGCGATCGGGCTCGAGTTCGTGCAGCGCGCGGGCATGATCCGCGGAAGGTTCGATCCCGCCGACATCCTGGTGTCCATCTGCTTTTGGGCGGCGGGGATCCTTTCGACGCGCTCCGACAGCACCGTGCGGATCGTGAAACGAGACCGCCCCTCCATGGTCCTGGCCCTGTGCTGGGCCATCGTCTATCTAGCCCATGTCTGTTCCTCCTGATGCCCCCATCCGAGCCTGGAATATGACATTTATTGTCCGACACGTCCACATACCGGCGACGACCGATGAATCCCTCTCCATCGCCCATCTTTCCGACCTCCACGTGCGCACCGGTGGGCGCCTCCTTTCCGCCTTGCACGCCCACTTGGAACAGGACCCTCCCGACGTGGTCGCCTTCACCGGCGACGGGTTCGATCTCCCCGCCGGAGCCCGCCGGGTCGAAGGCTTTTTCCGGGAGGTGGCCTCGCGGTGGCCGGTGGTCTTCGTGTTGGGAAACCACGAACGTTTCTGGGGAAAACGGATTTGGGAGCCTCTGACGCGGATCCCTGGATGCCATTTTCTGGAACGGGAGCCCTTCCGACATCGTTCAGGGACCACCCGGTTCGAATTTACGGACCTTTCCGCCACCCAGGCGCCGCCAGAGCCCGGCACGGTCCGCGTCATTCTGCACCACGACCCCGAAGATCTGCCCGCGCAGGGAGTGGACGGCACCCCGTTGGCGCTGGCGGGACACCTGCACGGCGGCCAGGTGGTGTGGTGGAAAAACCGCGCGGGCGCTTTGTTTCCGGGAAGCTGGCTCTACCGCAACCTCTCGGACAAAAAACGACTGGGATCCACCTGGCTGGTGGTCAGCCGCGGTCTGGGCGACACCCTGCCCCTCCGATGGAACTGTCCCCACGAGATCGTGCGCATCCGTCTGGGCGGAGATCCGATCGAAGGTTCCTAGGGCCTTTCCGGCACCGGCCGGATCCGCGCCTCGCGCATGCGCGCCTTGCGAAGATGGGTGGTCCACGCGCCGCCGTACAGGAAAACCAAGGCGGACAAATAGGCCCACAGCATGAAGGCGATGGCGGCGGACAACGGACCGTGCACCACGGTGAAGTCGTCGTTGGAGCCCACGAACAGGATGAACCATCCCTTGAGCTGGTCCAAGGCCAAGGTCACCCAAAGCGCGGGAACCATGCAGTTGTGCACCCCCGGCCGCGTGCGCGGAAGGTTGTTCAACAAGGCGAGGATCCCCACCCACGTGATCAGCTGCGAAAGCGCCAGCGTCCCGGCTTGCAAGGCCAGACCCGCCGGGCGCAACAGAAGCGACGAGAGTTCGTTGGAACTTCGACCCAGTTGATCGATCCCGACAGACAGAAATTGTACAGACAATCGAGCGAGGAAGGACAGCATGGTGGCCAAGGCCAGGCACACCAGGAGCCCCAGCGAGCTGGCCAGCACGGCGATGAAACTCGCCCAGCGCTGCAAGAGCGAAGATGGCGGCGTGCGCTCGCCGGCCACCTGGTCCAGACCCGTGCGCAAGGCCGCGAACAATCCCATGGAGGACCACGCCAGACCGGCCACGGAAACCACCCCGAGCGTGCCGGAGATCTTCTGGAGCACGGGCAGGGTGTCGATCATGAATTGCCGGCCGTTGGGCATGTAGGACCCCAGCAGACGGATAGCGCTCACGGAAAGTTCCGGGTCCTCCAGCAAGCGAGTGGAGACCACCACCAAAAACAACAGGAAGGGAAAGATCGACAAGATCGTGTAGTAGCTGATGGCGGCAGCCTGCGAAAAGGCTCCGGTGTCCCCCAACTCGATCCAGGCGGTGACGTGCGACTTGACCAGCACATACAGCTCTCGCTGGTGCGTGCGCCATGTCCGTCTGGGCCTGCCGAAAGGATCCGTCTTCACAACGGCCAAAGCTAGAACCTGGCGAGGCCTCCCCATTTCCCGCTGGAACGAACACCGATGTATTTTGGCCGACTATGCCTCAGAAATGCTTCGTTGTGGCCATCGACGGCCCGTCGGGAACCGGAAAATCCTCCACCGCCAAGGAGATCGCGCGCCGCTTGGCCATCGATTATCTGGATACCGGAGCGATGTACCGCGCTCTTTCGCTCAAAGCCTCCCAGCGCGGCGTGGCGTCAGACGATGCGGACGGCCTGGGAAGGTTGGCCAGCGAGCTGGATCTCTTGTACCCGCAGCTGGGACAGGTGTTCCTGGATGGTGTGGATGTCTCCAAGGCGATCCGCACCCCGGAAATTTCCGGCCGGGTTTCCGCCGATTGCGCGCACCCCCAGGTTCGCGAGGTGCTGGTGGAGCGCCAACGCCAATACGCGCTGGGCCGCTCCTGCGCCCTGGATGGCCGGGATGTGGGCACGGTGGTGTTTCCCCACGCGCGCTTCAAGTTCTATGTGGACTGCGACCCCCGTGTGCGGGCCCGGCGTCGGCTTGCGGAACTGGAAGCGATGGGCGTCCACGCCGACTACGACGAGGTTCTGGCCAACCTGGTGGAGCGAGATCGCCAGGATTCCACCCGCGCGATGGGCCCCCTGCGCCGCGCCAACGACGCCATCCTGGTGGACACCTCCCATCTGACCTTCGAAGAGCAGGTGGAACGGATCCTGTCGGTGGTCCGCGCCGGAGCCTGATCGCCGCAGACCAAGGATCAAAGTCCCTGGTCATGCTACCTTACGGTCGATGAAGACCATCCTCCTCGACGGCGTCTCGGTCGAACTCCTTCCTTCGGAACCCAAGCTGCCGGAATGGATCGGGCAGACCGAGCCCCTGCGCCAACTCCTGGCCTGCTGGATGGACGGCCTGGACGACACCGACCCGCCGTTGTCACCTCGCATCACGGGCGTTCCCGGCGTGGGCAAGACCACCTTGGCCATGGCCGGCGCCAGGGTGCGTAACCAGCCCTGCTGGGTCCAGCAATGCACCTCCGACACCCGTCCGGAAGATCTGGTGATCACGCCCGTTCTGGGCGATGCCGGAAAGATCCTCTATCGCGCTTCGCCCTTGCTTTCTGCCGTGGTGGAAGGCGGCGTGTGCGTCCTGGACGAAGGCAACCGCATGAGCGAGAAGGCCTGGGCCTCGCTGGCCGCGCTGTTGGACCACCGCCGTTGCGTGGATTCGGTCACCGCGGGCGTTCGCATCCAGGCGCATCCGGGATTTCGGATCTGCGTGACCATGAACGAGGACGGCTCCACCTTCGATCTTCCCGACTACGTGATCTCGCGCCTGCAACCGCGCATCGAGATCGGTTTTCCCGCCCAGGCGGAAGAAGACCGCATCCTGGCCCACCACGCCCCGCGCGCGCCGGAAGAACTGCGCGCCATGTGCGTGGCCTACCTCCAGGAAGCCCACGGACTCGATTTGCCGTTTTCCGTCCGCGACGGGATCAACCTCGTGCGGCTCTCCACGAGGCTTTCCGCTTCCGGCGGCGGCAGCCCCACCGAATCCTTCCCCGAGGCCGTCCGGCGGGTTCTCGGTGCGGACGCGCTGGATCTGCGTTCCCTGCACCGGCGACGCCCCGGTCCCACACGGACGGATTCCGACGAATACTTCTTCGATCCCGACGAAGACGACCTGCGCGGCTGATGGACTTCGATCTGGAAACCCACGCCTCGGGCGATCTCCTGGATCTGGGCTCCTTGTGTCCGGGACTTTTCCTGGTGCCTGTGGTCCACGGATCGCTCCCGTTCGCCGAAGCGGCACGCCGTGCCGCCCTCGACCAAAGATGGGACGCCATCGCCATCGATCTGCCCGACCAGGTCCGCGAGGAGTTCCTGGAAGCGGTGGTCCGGCTGCCGGAGATCTGGGCCGCGACCTGGCTGCAGGATGGCCGCCGCTGGGTGCTTCCCGCCGATCCGTGCGGCGCGGCCACGCTCGTGGCTCGCGCAGCCTTGCAGGAGCGGATCCCTCTGGTGTTCGTGGACGACGCCTCCCCCACCGACGAACGCGACGACCCGACCCTGCCGGATCCTGCCGCCGCCGAATCGATCGGCGCCGCCGACTACCTCGGGATCAGTCTGCCTTTCCTCGATCGACACACCGACCAGGATTTGTCCGACCGCTCCGCCCGGATCGCCGCGCGCCTGCGCCGGGTGTCCGGCAAAACCCTGTTCGTCTGCCGCATGGCCCTGGTGCCCCACCTTCTGCGGGAACTGGCCTCCCCGCCGCGTTCGATCCCCGCGGAAGGATACCCGCAGATCACCGATCTTGAGACAGTTCCTGTCGATCCTCGCCACCTGGCCTTCTGCATCGGGGAATGGCCGTTCGTGGCGCAGGAGGCCGAACGGATCCGCCGCGACCCCTTCGCGGAAATGCCTCCCCATCGCGCCTGGACCATGCGCGTGCTTTCCGCCGCACGTCGCCGGCATCTGGATCGCCGTCGCGCACGGTTCCTGCCGGTCCATGAACTTCGCTCCGCCGATCGCTTCGCGCACCGCCTGGCCCGCTTGTCCGGACACCACCAGCCCTCGATGTGGGATCTGGTGCAAGCCGCCCGTGGCTGCTCGGGCGATTCGTTCGCCGCCGCCGTCCTGGAAGCGGCGCGCCACCACGGCCATCTGCCGGAAGGACCGGCGCTGAAGCTCGGCCCTGCCAATTCGCGCCTGGACGACGGACCCGTGATGCCGTGGACGCATCGGCTTTCGCCGGTTCCGGGCCACTGGACCACGGTGCAACTGCGCAAGGATCCACCGCCGGAAGAAGCCATGCGCTGGATCCGGGAGTGGAAACCCGCCTCGCTTTGTTCCCATCTGCCTGAAGATCTCGCCATCGAGCACTTCAACCAGGAATTGCGCGATCGGGCCAGGTCGTCCTCACCCTCCTCGCAGGCCAGATCCTTGCCCTTCGAATCCAGCCTGCTGGACGGACTGGACCTGCGCGAAACCATCCGCCACTTCTGGAAGGGCGAGATCTGGGTGCGCGAATTCCCGCCGCGCACCTTGAAGCTGGACACCGTGGTGATCGCCTTCGACGACGGCGGCTCCGATCGCTACCCTCACCAGGGCACCTGGTACGCCGAGCACGCCAACGAATCGACGCTCCTGTTCTACGCGACGGATCCCGGCATGGACCCGATCGGACCCGGGATCCTGCGCTGCCGCTACGGCGGGCTGGCCTTGCTGTTTCCACCTCGCGCGGTCCCGGACGTTTTCGCGATGCGTCCGCGCCCGTTGGATGCGCGCACCCCCCTGGAAACATTGGTCGCCGGGGCGTGCCTGTATTCCAAGGAGAAGGCCGTGGTGTTCGCTTCCTGGGACCCGCCGAGCCTGGCCCTGTCCCGCATCGCCCACGAGGCGGGCAAACGACTGGTCCATGTGAAGCTCGCCGGGTTCTCCGCGCGGACCTTGGAGAAGCTGCGGACCTTCCATGTGCTCAACGGCAAGGAAGTGCGCGGCTGGGCCGACCGGTTCATCCAGGGATGACAGGAAGCGTCAAACGCATCCGCGCGCCCTGCGCGACCCCGGGAACCGCGTAGAGGCTTCCGCCATGGCGCTGGGCGATGGAATACCCGATGGCCAGCCCCAGTCCCGTGCCGTCGGTCTTGGAGAAGAACGGATCGAAGAGCCTTTCGAAATCCTCCGGCGCGATCCCGGGACCGGTGTCGGCCACCTCCACCACCACCGAGCCGTCGCGCTGCTCGATCTCCAGGCGCAGCACGCCTCCCTGCGGCATGGCCTGCAGGGAATTGAGGCAAAGCGCCAACAGGAGATGGCGGAGCTGGTCGGGATCGGCCATGACGGAAACCGTCCAGTCTCCGGAACGCACCACCTCCACGCAGTGGCGCTTGAACCTGTGGGCCAGGAAATCCACCACCGATTCCAGGATCCCCTCCAGCCGCACCCGGACGAACTCCCCTCCGGGTTCCTGGCGGGCGAAGTCCTGCATGCCCCGCACGATGTGGGCGATGCGCATGGTCTCCTGCTCGATGCGGGCGAAATCCTTCTGGAGATCCGGTTGGTTTTCGCATCGGAACTGCAGGATCTGGATCCGGCCCAGGATCACCTGCAGCGGATTGTTGATCTCGTGGGCGATGCCGCCGGCCATCTGGCCGATGCCGGCCAACCTCCCCGTGCGCACCAAGCTTCCTTGCAGGTCGGACAATTTCCGGTTGGCATGGAGGAGGTCCTCGTAGAGGCGCGCGTTGTCCACCGCCGACGCCAACAGGTGGGACATCGATTCCAGCCATTCGATCGCATCGGGGGCCTCCAGGATGCCCCCATCGCCGTCGCCCACCAGAAGCGCTCCCAAGCCGCCGCTTTCCCCGTGGATCAGCGGTAGCCCCACCGCGCACTTGCAGGCCAGCGCTTCCAGGTCCATCCCCGAGCGCATACCGCGCTCCAGGCGCAAGGTCAGGTTCGCGATGGCCACGCGCGTGAGCAATCCCCGGCATTGTTCGGGATCGGCTCCCTTTGCCAGCAACCGCATCGGTCGGCCTTGCGAGTCCAGCACTCCCAACGCCACGACCTTGGGATCCATGCGTTCCCGCAGCGCTTCGCACACCGTCTCGAACAATCGATCCAGGTCCAGCGTGCGCCCCAAGGAGGAGGCGACCTGATGGAGGCTGCGCAGTTCGCCGTAGCCGTGGCGGACCTCTTCGATGTGCGAAAGATTGTCCAGGGCCAAAGCGGTCTGGGCCGCCAGCAACCGCACCATTTCCAGCCGCTTGGCTGCGGGTTTGGGGCCCTTCGTGGGCGCCAGCCCGAGGATCGCGCATCCTGTCTGGGATTCCTGTGCGACGAGGGGAACCAGCATCCATCCCGGCTCGAGCGGATCGGCCAGATCGGGCAGGAACACGGGGCGGCGCCCGTTCATCGCCCAGGCGATCAACCCTTCTTCTTCGATTTCGGTGAGACGGCGATTCCAAGCCTCGTCGGTTCCGGAAGAATACCCGACCGTGGTCAGCCGCGTATCAGAGGGATTCTCGCGGATCCGCACCTCGCAGGCGCTCCACGGAACGATCCGTCCCAACACTTGCAGGAAGGCTTCCAACAAGGGCTGGCGCTCGGTGGATTCGCCAGCCCGTTCCACCATCCGTTGGAGAACGATCGCATCCTGCGCGGCCCCCGAATCGTCGACGACAGAGGCCGTGGCTTCCATCTGGATCGGGCCTTCCAGGATCATCGGAACGCGTCCTGCAGTTCCTTGGACTTCTCGATCTCCAAGCGCACGTCCTTGGCAAGCGATTCCATGTCATCGACTTCCACCAGCACGCCGTCGCGAGTCAACGCAGCGAGGATCCCCGCCAATTTGTCCAAGCCGTTGCCTCCCAACCATCCACCTTCGGGCGCAACGCCATCGAAGTGATCCGCCATGGCCACCACTCCCGGCAAGCCTCCGCCGGAAGTGTTTTCCTGCGGGGCGTGGTGGTGTTCCACCGACGCGCAGATGGCCTCCGGCAGATTCCAACGCCGGCAAAGCCAGCCGCCCACCTGGGGGTGCGTGGCGCCCAAGATGTCAAGTTCCGTCTCCAACAGCGGCGCCCCCTCCTCCAGCACCTTCTGGAGCACCTGCCCGAAGGCTTCCGGGTGGTAGGCGTGCAACACCACCTGTCCGATGTCGTGGAGGATTCCCGCGGTGAAGGCCTCGCCGGGAGACCCGATGCGCAACACGCGCGAAAGGTACCGGCTGGCGGAAGCGACCGACACCGCGTGCGCCCAAAAGCGCGCGAGATCGAAGCGGGGATCATTCTTGTTGGCACCGAACGACCGCATCACCGTGGTGGTCAGGGCGATGTCCTTGGCGGCATCGAATCCGAGCATCACCAGAGCCAGGCTCACGGTGGACACTTTCTGCGAAAACCCGTAGTAGCTGGAATTGGCCAACCGCAGGAGCCTGGCCGTGAGCACCTGGTCCATCGAGATCACGGAAGCCAGCGAACGGGCGGAGGTCTCCGGGCGCCCCACCATTTCCAGCAACCGCTCGATGGAGGCGGGCAGGGTGGGCAGCGTGATGACAGATTCTGTTGACCTGCGCAGGCGATCGGCGCGCTGTTCCCGCGACAGACCCGCTTCGCCTTCCTCGAGAGGGCCCTTTAGCTTGAGCGCCAGGCGCAGGGTGGGGCTGGTCACTTGCGCACCTGCAGCTTCACGCGGGAGCGGAGCTTGATCATGGCCTTGGAGTGGATCTGGCAGACGCGCGATTCCGTCACGCCCAGGACCTTCCCGATCTCCTTGAAGTTCAGTTCTTCGAAGTGGTACATCGCCACCACGGCGCGCTCCTTGGCGGGCAGTCCGGTGATCGCCTCGCGCAAGATCGCCCGGACCTCGCTCTCCTGCATTTCTTCCAGGGCGTTGGCGGCCTGCGGGTCGGCGATCACTTCCGAGAGCTTGGGAGCATCGTCGCCTAGCCCATCCTGTTCATCCAGCGAAAGGACCGTCAACGGTGCGACCTCGGTCAACAACTCCTCGAATTCCACCAGGGTCAACCCCAGGTGCTGGGCGGTCTCGTCGTCGTAGGGCATGCGGCCAAGCTGGGTGGAAAGTTCCGCGTAGGCCTTCTGAAGATGCCGCCCTTTTTGCCGGACGGATCGCGGCACCCAATCCAAGGCGCGCAAGTCGTCCAGGATGGCTCCGCGGATCTTGTGGACCGCGTAGGTTTCGAACTTGATCTCGCGCTCGGGATCGAAAGTTTCCACGGCGCGGATGAGGCCCATCACCCCGGCTCCCACCAGATCGCCGATCTCCACATGGCTGGGGAGCCCCACGGCGATCCGTTGCGCCGTTTGGCGCAGCAGGCCGGCGTACTCGGCCAGGAGCTTGTCCTTGGCCTGCCGAGAACCCTCGACTTTCCATTCCTTCCAGAGCTCGGCAATCTGGGCCATCGTGGGAGATCATACCACCGGGGAGTCCCGCGGTCCAGTGCGGAGTTTCCGACGCGGCCTACCTCACCCCACCTTCCAGAACTTTCGCTTGCCGGCGCGCAGCACGAATTCGCCCGCAGGAAGAGCCTGGCCTGGATCCGACACCTTCTCCCCATCGATCTGGACGCCCCCGTTTTGCAGGAGCTTCTTGCCTTCGCCGCGCGAAGGGACCGCACCGACCTCCACCAGAAGGTCCAGCAAGTTCGCCGAGGTGCCGCGCGACACCACGGGAGTGTCGTCGGGCAGGGCCTCGCCCCGGTGCACGGCCGCTTCGCGTTCGCGGGCTTGGTCGGCGGCTTCCAATCCGTGGTACTGGCGCACGATTTCGTGGGCCAACCAGGCTTTCCAGGCGTTGATGGACGATGGATCCGTCACCAGGGACGCCTTGCGGGAATCGATTTCCGTCAAGGGCATGTCGGTGAGCAGCGTGGTCCAGTCGGCCACCTGGGGATCGGGGATCGAATAGATCTTGTGGTACATCACCTGCGGGGGCTCGGTGATCCCCACGTAGTTGCCCAGCGACTTGGACATCTTTTCCTGGCCGCAGGTTCCCAACAAGATGGGCACGAACAGCCCCACCTGGGGCTCCTGGTGGGGCTTTCCGAAGACATCGCAAAGGGCCGGGTCGCGCTGGAGTTCGCGTCCGCGCAACACGTTGAACTTCTGGTCGGTACCGCCCAGCTCCACGTCGGCTTCGATCATCACGCTGTCCAGGCCCTGCATCAGCGGATACAGGAACTCATGGAGGGAGATGGGATTTCCGGCGGCGTGGCGGTTTTGGAAATCCTGGCGTTCCAACATCTGGGCCACGGTGATGCGGCTCATCAGCTCGGTGACCTTGTCGAAGGTGAGCGTGCGGAACCACTCGCCGTTGTACACCACCTCGGTCTTGTCGCGATCCACGATCTGGAAGAACTGTTCCTTGTAGGATTCGGCGTTCTTCAAAACCTGTTCGTGCGTGAGGCGCGCACGGGTCTTGGATTTGCCGGAAGGATCGCCCACGGTGGCCGTGTAGTCTCCCACGATCAGCACCACCTGGTGGCCCAGGTCCTGGAACTGGCGCAACTTGCGCATGCCCACCGTGAATCCCAAGTGGATGTCCGGCGCGGTGGGGTCCACGCCCATCTTCACGCGCAAGGGCTTACCTGTCGCGACGCTCTTTTCCAGCTTGGCGAGCAGGTCCTTCTCGTCGATCAGTTCAATCACACCGCGACGCAGGATTTCAAGTTGTTCTTTGGCCGAGATCAATGGCGATTCTCCGATAGGAAGGAATCCCTAAAGGTAAACCGCCGCGACCTCTAACGGCTTAGAACTGGACGCCAGCTGTCAGGCTCATGGTGGGCATGAATCCCGCCAAAGCCATGGTCGCGTAGGTCTTGTACTTGCTCACCGCCGGTTCGCTGAAGGCTTCGTTCAAGGATAGGCTCACGGGAGCCCTGCCGCTGCCGTCGTTGTACGTGCGGTCCACCCGGAAGTTGGGCGAGGCGAACGCGCACAAGCCCGCGTTCCAATCGAACACCAGCCGGCTGCCCTTGACATTGTATCCGGACACCAGGGCCATTCCGAAACGGGATCCCTTCAGATCGCCCGTCTCCTTGCCCAGGGCCTTTTCCGTGCGCATGGTGATGCTGTTGTAATCCAGCTGGGATTGGATATAGAACCCGCTGAATGGCTTGGTGGGGTACCAGCGGCCGCCCACCACGAAGTCGAAGAACCCGAACTCGCCGGAGTTGTCGGAGTTGTCGGTCATGCTGGCGCTCAGGTTCTGGATGCCCATCACCGCCGACCATCCGGGAACGATGTAACGTTCCGCGTCCAGGTGCAGCCAGACAAGCTTTGTCTTCGGGATGAACAATCCTCCGCCTGTGGTCAGGATTTCCAGAGGATGGACATACACGGCCTGTTTGTGCTCCGGCTCGAGGGTGCCGATCTGTTGGGCCGAAGCGGAAAAGCCCGCGGCCAACAGGGCGCATACGGCAAGACGGACGTCGAGTTTCATGGTCGGACTCCTGGGATCGGTCACACGGACTTCGCCGACAGCGCGAAACGCCGCCAGGCGATTGTACAGCCGAAAGGTACTCGCGATGCGTTGTCTCGTCGGCCGGTTGCGCTCACTCAGGCGCTGGCAGGACGTACCAAAAAGCTCCAAGGCGCAGGGGGACAGGGAAGATCCAACCGGCACCCCTCCATCCCGCAGTGGAGCGCATCCACCGCCTCACCCCGATGGTTTTCCAGTCCCGAGGCCGTGATTTCCTGGATTCCCGCCGGCGAGAGGAGCTCCAGACGCATTCCCGTTTCGATGCGATTGCGCACTGAAACGACCACGCGCCCCTCTTTCCAGTCGCGGATCTGCCCCACCACCACCGCCCCCGGAGGGTGTTCGCGATCGGCGTTCAGGATTTGGCCCATCGGATCGCCCGGAAGCCGGAAGCCACTGGTCCAACCCCGGGAATCGGTCGAGGCGATGGCCTTGAGCGCTTCAGGAGGGACAGGGCCACCTTGCGCGATGGCATCCAGGGCCATGCGGTAAGCACGCACGACCTGGGCCACGTAATAGGGCGATCGAGTACGTCCCTCGATCTTGAGCGAATGCACCCCCGTGGCCACCACTTGGTCCAATGCCGGCAGCGCGCACAGATCGCGGGCATTGAACAGGTACGTGCCGTGTTCGTCTTCCGTGACCCGCATCGCCTCCCCTTCGGGCAATTTGGGCGAGGTGGCGGTCAGGTCGTAGGGAAACCGGCAGGCGTTGTTGCAATTGCCTTGGTTCGCGTCGCGATGCTCCATCCAGTCGGAGATCATGCACCGTCCGCTCTGGGCCATGCACACGGCACCGTGCACGAACACTTCCAATTCCAGCGAAGGAACCCGCTCGCGGATTTCCTGGACCTCGCGCAGCAACAATTCGCGCGCCAGGATCACCCGCTTCACCCCCTGATCATGCCAGAATTCGCAGGTGGCCCAATTGACCGCGTGCGCCTGCACGGACAGATGGATGGTGACTTCAGGAAACGTCTTGCGGGTCCAACTGATCATGCCGGGATCGGCCATGATCAGAGCATCCGGTCCCGCCTCGACAATTTCCGTTAAGGCGCGCCGGAAGGCTTCCACCTTGTTGTTGTGCGGAAACACGTTGGCGGCCAGGAAGAATTTCTTCCCCAGGCCATGGGCTTCCACCACGGCATCGGCGACGATGCGCGTATTGGAAAAGCCGTTCTCTCGCCCGCGCAGGGAAAAGGCCGCCTGCCCGGCGTAGACCGCATCCGCCCCGTAGGCGAAAGCGATCCGCATGCGTTCTGGATTTCCGGCCGGAGCCAACAGCTCCACAGCCGGCATCACGGAACCTGAGCTCACTCGAACCGGCAGAGGTAGGCGGAAGTTTCCAGGATCTTGAGCTGGAACTTGCTATTGGCCGGGATGTTGGCCATCTGACCCACCGCGTAGGACTTGAAACCGCCCGCCACGCCGGGGATCTGCAATTCCCATTTTCCGGATACCAGGGTCATTTCCTCGGCGGAACCGGTGCCGAACTCGTACTCGCCGGCCACCATCACGCCCACGGTCTGCTTGCCCGCGGAGTTCTCCACGGAGAGCGATTTGACCTTACCATCGAAGTATTCGTTGACCTTGACCGACATTGCCGAGTGTCCTTGAGAAAAGGATGGGTGATTGGGAAGGCGGGTAAAGATAACCGCTCGGCCCCCAATGATGCGCGAAGGGGCTCCATCGAAGCCTTTTGCGGCTGACAATTGTTATTCGTCAAGACTCGTCCAAGACAAATCGCGACAATTTCTGGAAGGTCACAGAGTCCCGTTGCGGACCGCATTCCAGGGCCTCATGGCACGATCATCGCTCTTGTATACAAGAAGGTATTCCAACAGACCTTCCGGTCGATCATCGGAAGGAAGACCCATGGAACCTGCCAACGTACCGATGGAGGACTCTCAATGCAGACACGCAGCCTTCTCACCGCCACCGCCGCGATGCTCACCGCAGCGGCTACCATCCGCGCCGCCGAAACCATCAAGGTCGGCGTTCTCCACTCCCTGTCCGGAACCATGGCCATCTCCGAGACAAGTTTGAAGAACACCGCGCTCATGACCATCGAGGAGATCAACGCCTCCGGTGGCGTATTGGGCAAGAAGCTCGAGGCCGTGGTCGTCGACCCCGCTTCGAATTGGCCCCTGTTCGCAGAAAAAGCCCGTGGCCTCCTGACCCAGGACAAAGTCGCCGTGACTTTCGGCTGCTGGACCTCGGTGAGCCGCAAGTCGGTGTTGCCGGTTTTCGAAGAGCTCAATGGATTGCTGTTCTATCCCGTCCAATACGAAGGCGAAGAACTCTCGCAGAACGTGTTCTACACCGGTGCGGCCCCCAACCAGCAGGCCATTCCCGCGGTGGAATACCTGATGAGCAAGGCCGGCGGCGGCGCCAAGCGCTGGGTCCTCCTGGGGACCGACTACGTCTATCCCCGCACCACCAACAAGATCCTGCGCGCCTTCCTGAAATCCAAGGGCGTGGCGGAAACCGACATCATGGAGGAATACACTCCGTTCGGACACGCCGACTACCAGACCATCGTGGCCAACGTCAAGAAGTTCGCCCAGGGCGGCAAGACGGCCGTGGTGAGCACCATCAACGGCGACTCGAACATCCCCTTCTACAAGGAGCTGGGCAACCAAGGCATCAAGGCGACCCAGATCCCCGTGGTGGCCTTCTCGGTCGGTGAGGAAGAACTGCGCGGAGTGGACACCAAGCCCCTCCAAGGCCACCTGGCCGCCTGGAACTATTTCCAGACCGTGAAGAATCCGGTGAACGCCTCGTTCATCAAGATGTACAAGGATTGGGCCGCGAAGAACAAGATCCCCAACGCCGCCACCGTGGTCACCAACGACCCGATGGAAGCCACCTACGTGGGCATCCACATGTGGGTGCAGGCGGTCAAGAAGGCCGGCACCACCGACGTGGACGCCGTCCGCAAGGCCATGGCCGGGCAGACCTTCGCGGCTCCCTCGGGCTTCACCCTCACCATGGACGCCACCAACCACCACCTGCACAAGCCGGTCATGATCGGCGAAGTGCGCGCCGACGGCCAGTTCAACGTGGTCTGGAAGACCCCCGGCCCCATCCGCGCCCAGCCTTGGAGCCCCTTCATCCCGGGCAACGAAGGCAAGAAGAACTGATCGCAGCATCCACTCGGCGCGCGGTAGATGACGGATTCCGTCATCCCGTGCGCCGTCTTCCCTTCCATCCTGAATTCGTCGCGTAGCACCCAACACCGCCGATTCACGGAGACTCCGATGCGACTCTTCCAACTGGCGGGAGCCCTGGCTCTCGCTCTCTCCCTCGCTCGTTCCGTTCCGGCGTTCTCGCCAGAGGACTACGGTGCCTTCGCCAAGGGCGGCCCTTCGGAACGCGCCGAACTGCTGGCCCAATGGGCCGCACGCGCCGACACCGGTCTGCCCTCGTTCCTGGACGCCCTCGAGGCCTCCGAGTTCTGGAGCACTCCCGACGGCAGACTGGTCCGAACCCCCGACGGCGCCCAGTTCCGGGATGCCATCACGGATTCCGTCCTCGGACCCGCCGCTCCCGATTGGGAGGAGGTCGTGGTTTCCAACGTCCTGCGCGCCGGAGTGGAAGGAGCGCGGGCGGTCTCCAAGCTTTCGATCGCCGATCCCGCCGAGCGGCTGGAGGCGGCCAAGCAGATGCAGGAAGCCGATCTCGACCCGGCGATGCTGCCCGCTCTCGAACAAGCGGTCACTCGCGAACAGGTTCCGGCCATCCACATCCTGTTGAAGTCGCTGGTCACGAAACTTTCCCTCGCTTCCGACCAGCCGGCCAAGCGCATCCTGGCCGCCCAAGCGCTCGGAAAATCGGGGGATGCCTCGAACAACCTCAAGCTCGTCGAAGACCGATTGGGCCTGGACGAGACAGGCGCTCCTCTGGAGACAGATTCCGCCGTCCGCCTGGCCCTGCAGAACACCGCGGCCGGACTGAAGACCAAGGTCTGGTTCTTCGAGATGACCGGCAACCTCTTCACCGGCGTCTCGCTGGGATCGATCCTGGTGCTGGTGGCGTTGGGACTGGCGATCACCTACGGCCTGTTGGGCGTCATCAACATGGCGCACGGCGAACTGGTCATGATCGGCGCCTACGCGACCTATCTGGTCCAGACCGTCTTCCGCCAATCCTTCCCTTCCGCCGA
Source organism: Fibrobacterota bacterium (assembly GCA_016699655.1). Lineage (GTDB taxonomy): Bacteria > Fibrobacterota > Fibrobacteria > UBA5070 > UBA5070 > UBA5070. Next base: position 3,063,827 of record CP064986.1, on the reverse strand, counting down.
GTCCTACTACATCGTCGTGGCCATTCCCGTCGCCTTCCTCGTCTCGGCCCTCGTCGGCATCGCCCTCGAACGGCTGGTCCTGCGCCATCTCTACGGCAGGCCGCTGGAATCGCTGCTGGCCACGTGGGGCGTCAGTCTGGTCCTGATCCAGACCGTGCGGTCGCTCTTCGGACCGCAGAACGTGGAGGTCGCCTCGCCCGAATGGCTTTCCGGAAGCCTCGTGCTGCAATCGAATCTGGTCCTCCCCTGGAACCGTTTGGCCATCATCGCCTTCGCGGGAACCGTTCTGGCCCTGACAGCCCTTGTCCTGACCAGGACGCGTTTGGGACTGTTCATCAGAGCCACCACCCAGAACCGCCGGATGGCGCGCTGCATGGGGGTCAGAACCAGTCTGGTGGACATGATGGCGTTCGGACTCGGATCGGGCCTGGCGGGACTGGCCGGCGTGGCGCTCTCGCAGATCGGAAACGTGGGCCCCGATCTGGGCCAGGGATACATCGTCGATTCCTTCCTGGTGGTGGTGGTGGGCGGCGTGGGCCAGCTCGCCGGATCGCTGTGGGCGGGTCTGGGCATCGGAATGCTCTCGAAGTTCCTGGAGCCCGCGATCGGAGCGGTCCTCGCCAAGATCGGGCTTCTGGTCATCATCATCCTTTTCATCCAAAAACGACCCCAGGGCCTTTTCGCCCTCAAGGGTCGGCAAGCCGACTGAGGCACCCGAAATGCGCGAAGGTCCATTGTTGAAATCCCTCGGTCGAAGCGGGCAGATCGCCCTCGCCCTCTTCGTCCTGACCTCGATGGTCATGGTCCCGCTCCTGCGGCTATTGCCCGAAACATCGGCGTTCCATCCCTCCGACTTCGTGGTCACCTGGCTTGGCAAGATCCTGTGCTACATGGTTCTCGCGCTGGCCTTGGACCTGGTTTGGGGGCTGACCGGAATCCTGTCCCTGGGCCATGGCGTCTTCTTCGCGATCGGCGGCTATTGCTTCGGCATGTACCTGATGCGATCCATCGGTCACGACGGCGTGTACAAGTCCGACCTCCCCGATTTCATGGTCTTCCTGGATTGGAAGGAGTACCCGTGGTTCTGGACCGGGACCCAGCACTTCTGGTGGGCCATCTTCCTGGTGATCATGGTCCCGGCGGTCCTGGCCTTCGTGGTGGGATTCTTCGCCTTCCGTTCGAGGATCAAGGGGGTGTACTTCTCGATCATCACGCAGGCGCTCACCTACGCGACCATGCTGTTGTTCTTCCGCAACGAAACGGGATTCGGCGGCAACAACGGATTCACCGATTTCAAGCGCATCCTGGGGATGGACGTGACCTCGGGCGGCATGCGCACCACCCTGTTCGTGCTTTCCGCGGCGCTGCTCGCGACCACCTTGCTGGGATCCCTGTGGTTGGCCCGCAGCCGGTTCGGACGGATTCTGACCGCCATCCGCGACGCGGAATCCCGGCTCCAGTTCTGCGGCTACGACACCCTCTGGTACAAGCTGACCATCTGGACGCTGTCGGCCGTGATCGCCGGAGTCGCGGGTGCCTTGTACGTGCCGCAGGTGGGCATCATCAACCCTTCCGAAATGTCGCCGGCCAATTCCATCGAGGTCGCCATCTGGGTGGCCGTGGGAGGGCGCGGCACCTTGGTCGGACCGCTCGTGGGCGCGGCCATGGTGAACATGGGCAAGTCCTGGCTCACCGCGAACTTCCCCAATCTGTGGCTGTACGCCCTGGGCGGACTCTTCATTTTCGTCACGCTTTTCCTGCCCAACGGGGTCATGGGCCTGGTGTCCGGGCTGCTCCGTCGCATGGGCAAGTCGGGAGCATCCTCGTGAGCGTCATCCTGGTCCTCGACGACATCACCGTTTCCTTCGATGGTTTCAAGGCTCTGGACAACCTGTACCTGGCCATCGACGAAGGGGAATTGCGTTCCATCATCGGGCCCAACGGGGCCGGCAAGACCACCATGATGGACGTCATCACCGGCAAGACGCGCCCCGACAAGGGCAAGCCCCTGTTCCGGCAGGAAATCGATCTCTCCAAGCTGCGCGAAGCGGAAATCGCCCAGATCGGGATCGGCCGCAAGTTCCAGAAACCCACCGTCTTCGAAAAGCTCACCGTCCACGAGAACTTCGAGCTTTCCATGAAAGGTCCCCGCGACCTGTGGCACGCGCTGCGCGCGAAGCTTTCCGGCGACCAAAGATCCCGGCTGGAAGAACTGGTCACCCTCGTGGGACTTTCCGGTCAACAAAACCGGATCGCCGGGGAACTTTCGCACGGCCAGAAACAGTGGCTGGAGATCGGAATGCTCCTGGCGCAGGAACCGCAAGTGCTCCTGCTCGACGAACCGGTCGCCGGCATGACCGATGCGGAAACCGAAAAGACCGCCGAGCTCTTCTTGAGTCTCAAAGGCAAGCACACCCTCGTGGTGGTGGAGCACGACATGGACTTCATCGCGCGCCTGGGCGGACTGGTGACGGTCATGGCCGACGGCAAGGTGCTGGCGGAAGGCACTCTCGACCACGTGAAATCCGATGAACGCGTCATCGAAGTCTACCTGGGGAGGTGATCCGATGCTCGAACTCCAAGACATCCAGCAGCACTACGGTTCCAGCCACACCTTGCGGAATCTGTCCATCACCGCCCATCCGGGCGAAGTCACCGCGATCCTGGGACGCAACGGAGTCGGGAAGACCACCCTGCTGCGGGCCATCATGGGCATCGTGCCGCTCACCAGCGGAAGCATCCGTTGGGAAGGCAAGGACATCTCCAGACTGTCGCCCGAAGCGCGCGTGGCCTTGGGGTTCGGATACGTCCCCCAAGGGCGCGAGATCTTTCCCCGGCTGACCGTCGAGGAAAACCTGAAGATGGGCATGGCCAAACTTTCCGGACGCGCCGCGAAGACCATCCCGGGCGAGCTTTTCGAGATGTTCCCGGTGCTTTCCGACATGCGACATCGCAAAGGAGGCGATCTCTCGGGCGGCCAGCAGCAGCAGTTGGCGATCGCTCGCGCGCTGGCCGGCAAGCCACGCATCTTGCTTCTGGACGAGCCCACCGAAGGGATCCAGCCCAACATCATCAAGCTGATCGGAACGGTGATCGCCCAGCTGGCATCGCGCGGCGACATGGCGGTGGTGCTGGTGGAACAGTTCTACGACTTCGCCGAGAAGCTCGCCTCGCGCTACGCCGTGTTGGGCCGTGGCGAGGTGGTCGATTCCGGACTCGGCTCGGAGATGGCCGCCAAGAACGTGAAGGACCGCATTTCCGTGTGAGCCGCGCCAAGGCGCAACCGCAAACCCTCCAGCATCGGAGAACACGCTCCCCATGACGACCAAAGCGACCCAGACAGCCCCACTTCCCGACTTGGGGGATCTCGAATCCTGGAGCCGGGTCGCCCGGGAAGGCATGGCCCCTTTGCGACGGAAACTGACCGAGCTGGTGGAAGGCCTGGATCCCGACGACGCGTCGTGGATCGAGGTGATGGACAAACCCCGTCTCGAAGCCGAACTGTCGCGGTTGGAAGGCCTCCTGGCCTCCCGTCCGAACGGCCTGCGGGACCTCCCCTTGTTCGGCGTCCCCTTCGCGATCAAGGACAACATCGACGCGGCGGGATGGCACACCACCGCCGCCTGTCCCGCCTATCGGTATCTCGCCACGGAAGACGCCGCCGTCGTGGGACTGTTGCGCGAAGCCGGAGCGGTGCCGGTGGGCAAGACCAACCTCGACCAGTTCGCCACCGGACTGGTGGGCACACGCTCGCCGTTCGGCACGGTCCCCAGCGTTTTTTCCTCCGACCGCATCGGCGGCGGTTCGAGCTCCGGCTCGGCCTCGGTGGTCGCGCGCGGCATCGTCCCCTTCGCCCTGGGAACCGACACGGCAGGCTCCGGACGCGTCCCCGCCGGATTCCAGAACATCGTCGGGCTGAAGCCGACGCGAGGCTGGTTTTCCACCCGCGGGGTGGTTCCCGCGTGTCGCACGCTCGATTGCGTGTCGATCTTCGCCCTTTCCGTGGCCGACGCGCACACGGTTTCGATGGTGGCGGGGAAATTCGACCCCCTCGACCCCTTCGCACGCCCTTCGCGACTGGCGGCCGCCGGGATGGCGCCGCGCCCGCGGTTCGCGGTTCCTTCCGATTTGACGTTTTTTGGCGACACCGCCGCCGAGGATGCCTTTCGCAGGTCCATCGAACAATTGGCGGCGATGGAGGTGCGCATCGAGGAGATCGACTTTCGCCCCTTCGCCGATCTCGCCTCCTTGCTGTACCAGGGCCCCTGGGTCGCCGAACGGCTGACCGTGGTGCAGGACCTGCTGGAAAGCCAGCCCCAATCGATCCACCCGGTGGTGCGCGGCATCGTGGAGAAAGCCGCATCGGCCACCGCGCTGGAAACCTTCCGCGCCGAGTACCGCCGTGCCGAACTGGCCTCGGTGATTTCCCGGATTCTCAAAGGCTTCGATGCCCTCGTGGTCCCCACGGCCCCCTGCCACCCCACCCTCGCCGAAGTCGAAGCCGATCCGGTGGGTGTCAATTCCCGACTCGGGACCTACACGAATTTCGCCAATCTCGCCGACCTTTCGGCGCTCGCCCTGCCTGCGCTTTTCCGCGCCGATGGCCTTCCCTCGGGAATCACCCTCCTGGCCCCGGCCTGGCACGACCAGGCCCTTGCCGCCTTCGGAACGCGTTGGATGTCCAGGTTGGGACAGCCCACCGGATCTCGAACGGAGACAATTCCCGTCCAGGACGTCGCGCCCTGCGCGAACGGCTCCGTCGAGCTGGCCGTGGTCGGCGCCCACCTTTCGGGAATGCCGTTGAACCACCAACTCGTCTCGCGCGGCGCCAGATTGCTCCAGGCCTGCCGCACGGCCCCCGGCTATTCCCTCCACGCCCTCGCCGGCACGGTCCCTCCCAAGCCCGGCCTTGTCCGTGCCTCGGGTGCGTCCCAGATAGCGGTGGAAGTCTGGGAGATGCCCTTGGAATTGTTCGGCTCCTTCGTCGCCGAGGTTCCCGCCCCGCTGGGGATCGGCAACATCCAACTGGAAACCGGGCGCTGGGTCAAAGGATTCATCTGCGAAAGCATCGGGCTGGAAGGCGCCAAGGACATCACTGCATTTGGAGGCTGGAAGCGCTACATCGCCAGCCTGACGGCTTAAACCGCAATCAGGAGAGAGATCATGTTCGACACGGTACTTGTCGCCAACCGCGGAGAGATCAGCGTTCGCGCCATCCGGACCCTCAAGCGCCTGGGCGTCAAATCGGTGGTGGTGCATTCCGATCCCGACCGATCGACCCTCCCGGTCCGCATGGCCGATGTGGCCGTTTCCCTTCCCGGCGAAAAGCCCGCCGACACCTACCTGCGCATCGAAGAGGTGATCGCCGCCGCCAAGAAGACGGGCGCCCAGGCCATCTATCCAGGATACGGCTTCCTTTCAGAAAGCACCGATTTCGCCGAGGCCTGCGAAGCCGAAGGTATCCGGTTCGTGGGCCCCACCTCCCACCAGATCAGGGAATTCGGCCTCAAGCACCGCGCCCGCGAACTGGCCGCCGCCGCCGGGGTCCCCATGACTCCAGGCACGGGACTGTTGTCGGGAATTGACGAGGCGCTCGAGGCGGCCGAACGGATCGGCTACCCCATCATGCTCAAGAGCACCGCCGGCGGCGGGGGGATCGGACTCTCGCGCTGCGACAGCGCCCAAGCGCTCCGCCAGGCGTTCGAGAGCGTGCAACGCCTGGGGGCGCAGTACTTTCGCGACGCAGGCGTGTTCCTGGAGCGCTGTGTCGAACGAGCCAGACACGTCGAGGTCCAGATCTTCGGAGACGGCAAGGGACGCGTGATCGCCCTCGGGGAGCGCGACTGTTCGTTGCAGCGCCGCAACCAGAAGGTCGTGGAAGAAACCCCGGCTCCCCACCTGCCTGCCGCCACCCGCAAGGCCTTGCTGGAGGCCGCCGTGCGACTGGGTGAATCGGTCTCCTACCGTTCGGCCGGAACGGTGGAATTCATCTACGACGCCGCACGCGACGAGTTCTATTTCCTGGAAGTCAACACGCGCCTGCAGGTGGAACATCCCGTCACGGAAATGGTGGTCGGGGTGGATCTGATCGAACAGATGCTGCGGGTTTCCGCCGGAGACGAACCCGATTGGGAAGCCCTTTGCACGCCGCCGAAGGGCGCCGCCATGGAAGTGCGGATCTACGCCGAAGACCCATCGCGGCAGTTCCAGCCCTCCCCCGGCGAGCTCACCGAAGTCTCGTTTCCGGATTCTGTCCGCCTCGACGGCTGGATCGAGACCGGGTCGGTGGTGTCGCCCTACTACGACCCCATGCTCGCCAAGCTCATCGTGCACGGAGCTACGCGCGAGGAGGCCCTGGCCAAGCTCCGCACCGCCCTCGATTCCACCCGGCTTTCCGGGATCTCCACCAACCTGGAATACCTGCGCGCCGTGGTCAAGGACCAGGCCTTCGCCAACGGCGAAGTCTGGACCCGCCTTCTGGATTCCTTCGAGTTTTCCACCACCGCCATCGAGGTCCTGGATCCCGGCACCCAGACCAGCGTGCAGGATCATCCGGGTCGATTGGGCTATTGGAACATCGGCGTCCCCCCTTCGGGCCCCATGGACGACGAAGCCTTCCGCATCGCCAATCGGATCGTGGGAAACCACGCCTCGGCCGCCGGCTTGGAATGCACCCTCGTGGGCCCCAAACTCAAGTTCAACGCCGACGGCGTGATCGCCCTGGCCGGCGCCCTCTGCGAGGCCAAACTCGACGGGGTCGAGGTGGGCATGTGGGCGCCCGTTCCGGTCAAGAAGGGTCAGATTTTATCGACAGGACGCGTCTCCAGCGGATGCCGCCTGTACATCGCGGTGCGAAACGGATTGGACGTGCCCGTCTATCTGGGCAGCCGGTCCACGTTCTCGCTGGGCCAATTCGGCGGGCACGCCGGACGGCTGCTGCGCGCCGGCGACATGTTGCCGGTCTCCGACCCCACTCGCCCGGCCTGCACCACTCCCGCACCCATTTCGGCACCCAGGGAGATCTCCCCCGCCTTGATCCCGACCTACGGCAGCCACTGGGAGATCGGGGTGGTCTACGGCCCCCATGGGGCTCCGGACTTTTTGACGTTGGAAGCCGTTGATCAGTTTTTGTCGTCCGACTGGAAGGTCCACCACAATTCCAACCGGCTGGGCGTGCGCCTGATCGGCCCAAAGCCCACCTGGACCCGCACCGACGGCGGCGAGGCGGGATTGCATCCATCCAACGTCCACGACTGCGAATACGCGGTGGGAAGCATCAATTTCACCGGCGACAGCCCGGTGATCCTCACCTGCGACGGCCCCAGCCTGGGCGGGTTCGTGTGCCCGTTCACGATCGCCCGCGCCGAGTTGTGGAAGGTGGGCCAGGTCAAGCCCGGCGACACCATCCGGTTCCAGGCCATCTCGGCCGACGAAGCGGTCGCGCTGGAGGCCGCGCAGGTCGCTCGCATCGAAGCGCTCGCTGCGGCCGACGTCCCCTCGCACACCTCGCCGTCCTTGCTTCCCGGTGCCACGCCTTCGGCGACCATCGTCGCGCGGATCGGCCCCAACGGCCATCACCCGGAAATCGTCTACCGACAGGCCGGCGACACCTATCTGCTGCTGGAATACGGTGAGAATGTCCTGGACATGGCCCTGCGGTTGAGGGTCTATCTGGTCATGGAAGCCCTGTCCGCATCGCCGATTCCCGGGATCCAGGAATTGTCACCGGGTGTCCGATCGCTGCAGATCCGTTTCGAACCCACCCTCGTGCCGCAGTCCGAGCTGGTCCGGAAGCTGTTGGCCATCGAGGAATCCCTTCCCGATGTCGACGATCTGAAGATTCCCACTCGGGTGGTCCATCTCCCGATGGCCTTCCAGGATTCCGCGACATTGGGGGCCATCCAGCGCTACCAGGAAACCGTGCGAGCCACCGCGCCGTGGCTTCCCAGCAACGTGGAGTTCATGCGCCGCATCAACGGTCTGGACAGTGTGGACCAGGTCCGCGACATCCTTTTCCAGACCAGCTACATGATCCTGGGACTGGGAGACGTTTACCTGGGCGCTCCTTGCGCGGTTCCGCTCGATCCACGTCACCGTCTGCTCACCTCCAAGTACAATCCGGCCCGCACCTACACCGCCGAAGGCACCGTGGGGATCGGGGGCGTCTACATGTGCATCTACGGCATGGATTCGCCCGGAGGCTACCAGCTGGTGGGTCGCACCCTTCCCATCTGGAACAAGTACCTGCGCAATCCGGTGTTCCATTCGGGCGAACCCTGGCTCCTGAAATTTTTCGACCAGGTGCGTTTCTATCCGGTCAGCGAAGCGGAGCTCGACCAATTGCGCGAGCGCTTCCGCGAAGGCACGGCGAGCGTCCGCATCGAGGAGGAAATCTTCGATTACGCCGCCTACCGATCGTTCCTGAGTTCCAATGCCGACGACATTTCCCGGTTCCAAGCACGACAGAAAACGGCTTTCGATGCCGAGGTCGCGCTCTGGAAGGCGGAGGAATCCCTGGTTTCGGCGGTCTCGAGCATCCTCCCCGACGAAACCGTCGAGGAGTCCGGCACGGCGGTGAAGGCGGAAACCAGCGGGAGCGTATGGAAGCTTTTGGTGGAGCCTGGCAACCGGGTGGAGAAGGGCCAAGCCATCTTGGTGATCGAGGCGATGAAAATGGAGCTGCCCGTGCTGGCACCCGAAGCCGGGGTTTTGAAGGCCTTCCGCGCCAAACCGGGAATGGTGGTCTCGGTGCAGGAAACCCTTGCTTGGATCGACCCCTTGTGAATCCAGCACCACCTTCGCCGAGCCCCACCCAAGGTCGGCCCGGCGAGTGGTAGGTTTTCCACGGGGAGCTCCGATGACTGAAAAACACAAGAATCTTGCGGCGGTGGTCTACGAACAGGTGCGAGCCGAACTGTTCGATTTCCGCCTGCTGCCCGGAGACCGCTTCAAGGAGGCGGAGGTCGCCGCCCGCACGGGAGCCAGCCGGACTCCGGTGCGCGAGGCCCTCTACCGCCTGCAGCAGGAAGGCTATCTGGAAGTCCACTTCCGCAACGGGTGGCTGGTGAAGCCCCTGGATTTTCCACGGCTGGACGAATCCTACGATCTGCGCATCGTGCTGGAGCAAACGGCGGTCAAGCGTCTGGAAGCGCTGGATCCGGAGGCACTCGAAGCGATCCTCGCTCCGTTGGAGTCCATTTGGCTGACCGCGGTACCGCTCGAGATCGACGCTCGCCAGATCGCCGATCTGGACGAGCAATTCCACTGTCAACTGGTGAAAGGGGCGGGAAACCGTGAAATGGCTCGGGTCCACCTGGAGGCCACGGAGAAGGTCCGCATCATTCGCCGCTTGGACTTCACCCAGCCCGAACGGGTGCAAGCCACCTATGCCGAACACGCGGCGATCCTCCTGGCACTGCGCAAACGACGCAGGGAAGAGGCATCCCGCCTCCTGGAGGCCCACATCACGGTGTCCCGCATCGAGGTGCGCAACCTGACCCTCCACCGGTTGCAAAGCGCACGCCTGAAGGAGTGACACGAATCGTCGTTTGATCTGGGCGCCCATGCGTGGCATGGGCGTTGCTCCCCTATGGCGCATGCGAACTCTCTCCTACGGATCCGGCTGCCCCCCTCTCGAAAGAGGCCGGCTTCGCGTGATCCTCGATGGTATCGTGGAACGCCCGTTCACCTTGATCTGGGGTGGCCCGGGAACCGGAAAGCACGATCTCGTCGAATCCGCCCTGGTTTCCTGCGGACTTCCGGTCTGGCAATCCCATCCGATCGCTGTCGATCCCGGAACCGACGCGGTTCGATCGGGTGTTCGATTCCGGATTACAGACGCACCTACTCCGGGCCCGATCCGCGAAGTGTCGGATTTCGTCATGGATTGGAAAGACCATCCTCGCGACGGGGTCCTGGTCCTGGACGGGGGCGACCTCGAATCGACTGGATGGAAGGACGCCCTTCCCCCGGGCTTTCTTTGGTCGCCGCCGAGCGGCCTGCATGTCGTTTTCCTGGCGCGGTCGCGCCCTCGGCTTCCCATCCAGAAACTCGTCCTTTCCGGAGCGCTCGTGGAGATCGGACACCAGGACCTGTCACTGGGGCGATCGGAAACCTTCGAACTGATCCGCAACACCGGAATCAGCGACTTCCCGGAGGAAACCTGCGAAGCCATCCACAGGCTCTCCCAAGGCTGGATCGCCGGCACGATCCTGTGCTCGCTCCATGTGCGATCCTTCCCCGACCCCCTCCGCGCGACGGACACCTTGGCAGAGAACCCGAAGCTCGCGGAGTACCTGGAGCAGGAGATCCTACAACGACTCCCCGGTCCATCGAGCCGGACCCTGATCGACCTTTCCATCCTTTCGGGAGGATTCCCCCCCGAGTTGGGTGACTCCATCCTCGAACGAACCGACTCCACGGCGCTCCTTTCGGACCTGGCCGAACGACTTCCGATGATCCAACGCACCGGCGACGGAAATTGGCAGTTCCACCCGTTGCTCGCCGCCGGCCTTTCCGAGCGCCTGCGGCTGGAAGATGCCGAGCGCTACAAGTCCCTGCACCGCCGCTCCGCGCGGTGGTTCCATCTCCACGGGCAAGCCCACCCCGCGATCCGTCACGCATTGGAGGCACGGGACCCTGAAATCCTCGAGAGCGTCGCCGAGAGGGCACTGCAGAACCTATTCCGGAATTCCGAGTTCTTCGCCCTCCAAAAGCACGTCCGGGAAATCTCGCCGGGCATCGCCCGCGATCGCCCGTTTTTGTCGGTGTTCCTGGCCTGGGCGCTCTTCCACATGGGCAGGGAGCATGAAGGCGTCGCCCATCTGGACCACGCGAGGACCCTCGCGCTGGACGCCGAGCGACAATCCCCCCGCAACGGCAGGATCCGTGCGATCCTCTCGCACGAGGCGTTCCTCCGCTCGATCCTCCTGCGGCTGCGAGGAAGCGTCCAGGACGCCCAGCGCCTGGCGAAGGAGGCCTACGCGTCCTGCCCGGACAACAAGCCGTTTCTGGCCGCGTCGCTGCGCTCGCAGATGGCAATCAATCAATTTTTGTCAGGAGACTTGGATGACGCCGAGGAGGAACTGGAACGTTCCATGGAACAGGCCGAATCGGCCGAACACCACCTGGCCTATTTCGGATCCGGCTACACGCGCACCGAAATCATGGTCCTCCGTGGAAGACTCGACTCCGCCCACCAGCTGATCGCCGACCAGAGACGCTACGCCGAAACCGGATCCGCGCGCGGAAGGCCGGTATCCGGATACATGGAGATCGCCCGCTCCCGCGTCCTTCTCCAGGAAGGGAACCTCCTGGACGCCTCCGAGGCCGCCGAACGCGGGATCCTGCTCGGGCTGCGGTGCGACAACATCCGCATCCTCAACTACGGCCTGGCCTCGCGCGCGGAGATCGCCGCCCTTTCCAACGACCTCGACAGCGCGTCCAGGGCGCTGGACGAAGCCGAGGCCGTTTCCCGGCGGACCCGGATGCATTGGGCGATCGACCTCGACGACCTGGAAGCCAAACGCATCCGCCTGCTGCTGCCGCGCCTTTCGCCCTCCACGCTGAACGCCTGGATCACCCGAACGCTTCCGAAAATTGTCACGCCCTGTCCCAACCATTGGGACGAATTCCGCACGGCGATGCGTCTTTTGACCTGCCTGGGCCGGGCGGAAGACGCCCTTCGTCTGGGCCGAACGTGGAAGCCCTTCCTGGAAGGGATGCGGCTGACCGTCCCCCTCTTGGAAGCGCAATACCTCTCGGCTCTCGCGTCGGGCTTCATGGGCCGCACCGCCGAGGCGATCCAGCATCTGGATTCGGCCCTGGGCAACGCCGCGACGTCCGGAGCGATCGCGCCGTTCCTGCACGGACCGGAGCTCGCCGGAATCCGTCGCGAGATCTTCTCCGCCTGGTCGACGAGCCCGCTTGCCAGGGATGGCGCCACCCGTGCGCTGGCCTCGCGACTGGCCTCGATCGGCCACCGCACCGGCAACGCCGCGTCGCGGGAAACCGATCACCGCTCCAGCCACATTCTGTCCGACCGCGAAGCGGAAGTCCTGCGCGCCATCCGCAGAGGATGCTCCAACAAGGAGATCGCCGACGCTCTGTTCGTCGCCGAAAGCACCATCAAGACCCACCTGAAGAACATCTTCGTGAAGCTCAACGTGTCCAATCGAACCCAGGCGGTCTCCCTGGCCTCGGACGCGAACATGATCTGACCGAACAGCCCCCACGAAGGAAAATCCCCCTTTCGGGGGAGGCGGAGACACCCCCCTGGGGCCTATCCTCTAAGGGAGGGATCGACCATCCATGATCCCGAGCCGGACGACCCAACACTCAGGAGAACCCATGTCCAAAGCAGCTCCCTTCGCCTTGTCCGCGCTGTTGCTGGCCGCCACCGCACAGGCCGACTTCACCGCCGCCAACATCCAGTTCCTTCTGGCCAACGATCTCTCCTCCGACCATCCCCCCTTCGCCAAGCCCGACAACCCGGCGCCGATGTTCACCCTGGAGGTGGCCAACGGATGGAAGTACGGCGACAATTTCTTCTTCACCGACATCGAACAGGGACCCCAGTACGACAAGGACAAATCCATCGCGACCTACGGCGAACTCCATTCGCGCCTCTCGATGGGAAAGATCACCGGGGCAGACCTTTCCGCGGGAATCTTCGGCGACGTCCTGGTCGCCGGAGAAATCGATTTCCCCTCCGGGTTCCAACCCACCTACCTCTACGGTGTGGGCACCGACTGGAAGATTCCCGGAGCCGCGTTCTTCATGGTGAACTTCTTCGTTCGCGACGAGGTCGCCACCAAGGGGGTCTCGTTCCAGGTCAATCCGGCCTGGCTGTTTCCCTTCGCCTTCGGACCCGTGAAGGGAAGCTTCGGAGGCTGGATGGACTTCATGACCGGCGAGGGCGACGACCAGGAAATGTGGTGGCAGATGCAGCCCACCCTGATGGTGGACGTCGGCAATTTCTGGGGGGCCCCCGGCAAGCTCGAGACGGGCATCGAGTACGAATACTTCAAGGACTTCCTGGGCGTGAAGGACTGGGTCAAGAACAAGCCCCAGTTCGTGCTCAAGTGGAACCTCTGATAATCTGACAGAATTTGCCTACCACGCCACCGGAGGATTCCCATGCACGTGCGCATGCAATCGATCACCAGGAGGTTCGGCCCGCTTGTCGCCAACGACGCGGTCGACCTGGAGGTGGGCCACGGCGAGGTCGTGGCCCTCCTGGGCGAGAACGGCGCCGGCAAGAGCACCCTCATGAAGATCCTCTACGGTCTGCTCGCGCCGGATGAGGGCTCCATCGAGATCGACGGCAGGAAGGTTTCCTTTTCCGATCCTCGGGACGCGATGGCCGTCGGGATCGGGATGGTCTTCCAGCAGTTCAGCCTGATCCCCGCCCTGACGGTGATGGAAAACCTGCAACTGGCGCTGCCGGGAACCCCGTGGCGACTGGCCGCCGCTTCCAAGGAGGCACTGCTTTCGAACCTTCGTCTGCTGGCTCCCCAACTGGATCCCGCCTCGCTGGTGGCCGACATCCCGGTGGGTCAGATGCAGCTGGTGGAGCTGGCCAAGGTGCTGAACCTGGACGCCAAACTCGTGATCCTCGACGAACCGACCTCCGTGCTCACCCCCGTGGAGACCAGAGCCCTGCACCAGCGGGTGCGGGCCATGGCCTCCGAGGGGCGTTCGGTGATCCTGATCACCCACAAGTTCGACGACGTGGTCTCCTGCGCCGACCGCGTGGCGGTGATGCGCCAGGGAAAACTGGTGGAAACCCGCGCTGCGCAAGGACTTTCTGCACAGGAATTGTCGATGCTGATGGTGGGCGGGGCGGCCATCCATCCCGCCTCGCCGGTTTCGCCTCCCGAACGGCACATCCCGATGCTCGAGGTCCGCAACCTCTCGGCTCCCGACATGTTCGGCGGGATCCAAGGGGTGTCGTTCCAGGTCGCCCCCGGGGAGATCCTCGGCATCGCCGGGGTGTCGGGCAACGGACAAGATCTGCTGGCGGCCTGCCTGGCCGGCACCCGGGAAGTGTCCGGTGGCGAAATTCTCCTCGACGGCCAAGCCGTGCACCGGGGGACGGGCGGTACGCCGATTCCCGCCCAGGTGGGCTACATCCCGGAACGTCCTTCGGTGAACGGCGTGGCGCCCGACCTCGACCTGGGAGTGAACCTGGCCCTCAAGCGGATTCCCGGGCTTCCCTTCTGGATGGGCGCCAAGGCCCCGCGCCCCCAGGAGGCCATGCCCCTGTTGGAGGAATACGACGTGCGCCCCCGGGATCCCAAGCGCAAGGCCAAGGAACTTTCCGGAGGGAACCTCCAAAAGCTCGTGGCGGCCCGCGAACTGTCGGGGCCCCGCAAACTGGTGGTGGTCTGCTACCCCACCATGGGATTGGACCTTTCCGCCACCCAGGCCGTCTACGCCAAGCTGTTCGCCCATGCCGCCGATGGAGCCTCGGTGGTGTGGATCTCGGAGGAGCTGGACGACCTGATGCGCTTCGCCCACCGCATCGGCGTGCTGTTTCACGGGAAGATCCTCGGAATCGTGGACGCCTCCACTGCAGACAGAAATCGTCTGGGACGATGGATGATGGGAGACCTGTCATGAATCTCGCCGCGATCCAGCAACGCCGCCTGGCCCTGGCCGCCAGGCATGGATGGTTCGAAGGAGCCTTGTCCGCGACCACGGCCGCGGCGCTGTTCCTCCTTGCCAGCTCGGTGTTCTTCGCCGTGCTCGGGAAGTCCCCTTTCGTCCTGTTGGGACAGATCCTGACCGGAGCTTTCGGATCCCGGTACGGATTCACCGAGACGCTCGTGAAGACCACCCCCATCCTCCTGTGCGCCCTGGCCACCGCGCTGCCCGCCCGGCTGGGACTTCTGACCGTGGGAGCCAGCGGGCAGTTCTACCTGGGAGCCTGGTGCGGGACCGCGATCGTCCTGTCGGCTCCTGCAGGATGGAGCGTTTTTCTGTTCCTGCCGGTCTTCGCGCTGGCCTGCGCGGGTGGCGCCTTCTGGGCCCTGATTCCGGGCTTCCTGAAGGCGCGGCTGGAAGTCAACGAAACCCTCTCGACCTTGCTGCTGAACTACATCGCATCGCTCCTGGTGGACTGGGTGGTCTACGGATCCTGGCGCGATCCCGCCAACCTGGGATGGCCCGCGACCGCGCCCTTTCCCGACGCGATCAAGCTTCCCCTCCTGGTGGACGGAACGCGGCTGCACGCGGGCCTTTTGCTGGCGGTCGCGATCGCCGTCGCCCTCCACGTGGTGCTCTCCAAGTCGCGCTGGGGTCTCTCGCTTCGCATCCTCAAGAGCAACCGCGTGCTGGGAGAGGGAACCGGACTTCCCTGGGCGGCCAACGTGGCGCTGGTCATGGCCATCGGCGGAGCCATCGCCGGCCTGGCCGGGATCCTCGAGACCACCATGATCCACGGCCGGCTCCAATCGGGAATCGCCTTGAACTTCGGGCTCACCGGATTTTTGGTGGCCTGGATGGCAGGCCAGCACATGTTGCGGATCATCCCGCTGGCCTTGGCGATGGGAGCGTTGATGTCCGCTTCCGACGCGCTGCAATTGTTCGCGCAGCTCCCCGAGGCCACCGCCACCGTCCTGCAGGCGATCCTGTTCTGCAGCGTCCTGGTGTCGGGTGGACTGCTGTCCAAAGGAAGGAACTGAGTCCCATGGAAATCCTGGAAATCGTCCTTGCCATCTTCCTGTCCGGACTGCGCGCGGCCACGCCGCTTCTGTACGTGCTCCTGGGCGAAACGGTGACCGAACGCGCCGGAATCGCCAACCTGGGAGTGGAAGGACAAATGTTGTCCGGAGCCTGCGCCGGCTTCGCGGTCACCGCGGTCACGGGAAACCCCTGGCTGGGCCTGGTCGCCGGAGCCTTCGCGGCCACGCTCCTGTCTTGCGTCCACGCCTTCTTGTGCCTGGTGGTGGGAGCCAACATGTTCGCCGCCGGAGTCGCGGTGTGGGTGCTCGGCGGCGGGCTTTCGGCGTTCTTCGGCATTCCCTTCGTCGGCAAGCGGATCGACGGTTTCATCCCGCCCGATTTCGGGGCCCTGGGGCAGCTTCCGCTCCTGGGCACCCTGTTGCGCACCCTCACCCCCACCGTCCTTCTTGGCCTGGCGCTGTGGGCGGCGACGGGGTGGTTCCTGTACCGCACCCGCAGCGGGCTGCGCCTGCGGGCGGTGGGCGAATCGGCCGATTCCGCCGCCACCATGGGCGTGGCCGTGAAGCGCGTGAAATGGCTGGCGATCCTCGCAGGAGGAGCGTTCTCGGGCCTCGGTGGCGCGGCCCTCTCGGTGGACCAGGTCCGCAACTGGATCGAATGGATGACCGCCGGCCGCGGATTGGTGGCGGTGGGCCTGGTGATCGTGGCCCGCTGGAACCCCTGGCTTGCCCTGCCCGCCGCCCTCCTGTTCGGAGTGGTGGAGGCGTTGACGCTGCGCATGCAGACCTGGGGCGTGCCGATCTCCTCCTACCTGCTTTCCACCTTCCCCTACCTGGTCTGCCTGGCCGTCCTCGTCTGGGGCTACGTGCGCGCCCGCACCCGAGGCGGGATGCCGCGCGACCTCGCCCAGGCCTTCGCCCGCACCGAATGATCCTCGATCCCTCTTCCACCGTCATCGTCCCACCGGAGAACACCATGATCAGACAAATCCTGACACTCGCCACCGCCACGTTCCTGCTGGCCGGATGCCAACCCAAGGTGGAGGCGCCCGCCGAAACGCGGGTGGGCTTCATCTACGTGGGCCCGCGCACCGATTTCGGCTACAACTACGCCATGGACCAGGGCCGCATGGCCGTGGAAAAAGACCTCGGGGTGAAGACTGTCTTCTTCGAGAACATCCCCGAGAACGCCGAGGTCGAGCGCGTGATGGAACGCATGATCGCCGACGGCATCAAGATCATCTTCCCGACCAGCTACGGATACCTGGACCCGGCCCTGAACGTGGCCGCCAAGCACCCCGACGTCAAGTTCATGCACGCCGGCGGCTTCAAGCTCGCCCCCAACCTGGGCACGTTCTTCGCCGACATCGACGAGGTGGAGTACCTCTCGGGGATGGCGGCGGGCGCTTCGACAAAAACCGGCAAACTGGGATTCATCGCGGCCCACCCCATCCCCCAGACCCTCCGCAACATCAACGCCTTCACGCTGGGCGCGCAGAGCGTCAATCCCAAGGCGACCATGACCGTCGTCTGGACGGGTTCGTGGAGCGACCCCACCAAGGAAGCCGAGGCCGCCAACACGCTGGCCGACCAGGGGGTGGACGTGCTCACCATGCACGTGGACGGCCCCATCACGATCGCCCAGACCGCGGAAAAGCGCGGCATCATGGTGTGCGGCTACCACGCCGACGCCTCGAGCTTCGCGCCCAAGGGATGGGTCACGGGCGCCGCCTGGAACTGGGCCCCGCTCATGGAGAAGATCGTGAAGTCCATCCACGACACGACCTGGAAGTCCGTCCACCTGCGCGGAAAGCTCTCGGACGGCTACGTGAAGATGGCTTCCTACGGCCCCGTGGTGCCGGAATCTGTCAAACCGAAGATCGACTCGGTCAAGAAGGCATACGAGACGGGCGCCAAGCTCTGGTCGGGCCCCATCCTGGACCAGGCGGGCACGATCGTCCTCGCGGCGGGCGACACCCTCCCGATGGCCAAGATCGAGTCGATGAACTTCCTGGTCAAGGGCGTGGTCGGCAGCCTCAAATGAACTGCGCCTGACGCCATCGGTCGACGCGCCGATGTTCCGGTCACCGCCGGGGTCTTTCCCGGTCGGACCGGAACGTCGGCGCACCACCGGCTCCTCCCCACCGACGTCTCCCCCGAACTCCGGAGAGCGAACATGAACATCCAGGTGCCGGCCGATCCCTACCCGTGGCCGTACAACGGCGGTCTCGATCCCACCACCCTCGCGATCTTGGTCATCGACATGCAGACCGACTTCTGCGGCAAGGGCGGGTACATCGACAGCCAGGGAATCGACATTTCCGCCACACGCCGCACCATCGCGCCCATCCGAGCACTCCTGCAGGAGGCGCGGCGCCACCCCGACATCCTCGTGATCCATACGCGCGAGGGGCACCGTCCCGAGCTGGTGGATCTTCCGGAGATCAAGCGTTGGCGGTCCAAGCGGGTCTGTCCGGGCATCGGCGAGCCGGGGCCCTGCGGACGCATCCTGGTGCGCGGCGAACCGGGCTGGGAGATCATCCCCCAACTCGCTCCCGCTCCCGGCGAAATCGTCGTCGACAAACCCGGAAAGGGCGCGTTCTACGCCACCGACCTGGAGCACATCCTGCGCACGTCGGGTCGGGAACATTTGGTCCTTTGCGGAATCACCACGGACGTCTGCGTGCACACGACATTGCGCGAAGCAGGGGACCGCGGCTTCGATTGCATGGTTCTTTCCGACGCGACCGGCGCCACCCAGAGCGAACACCACGCCGCCGCCTTGACCATGACCACCATGCAGGGCGGAATCTTCGGGTGCGTGTGCGAATCCGCGCCTCTGGTGCGCGCCCTGGAGGCCCTCCCATGATCGAACCTCCACGTCGCATGAACCTCATCGAGCACGCCAAGGAATCGCACACCTGGCCCCTCCTGCGGGAAGGCGTGCGGATCCTGGTCCTCGACGAAGGGGCGGACGGAAGCGGTCGGATCGCCCTGTTGCGCTACGAACCCGGAGCCAGCGTCCCCCGCCACATCCATCGCGGGCGCGAGACCATCTATGTGCTGGAAGGAATCCAGGAGGACGAGACCGGCGCCCACGGAGCGGGAACCTGGCTCGCGAACCCTCCAGGCACACACCACTCCATCCGCTCGCCCCAGGGGTGCCTCGTGCTCATCCATTGGAGCCTTCCCGTCGAGTTCATCTGATAACCTCCCGCGCATCTCCACGCCAAAGGCGGACCATCGCCGACGATTCCTGTCGCCGACGGTCTCGTCCGCTCCCTCTCCACCGATCCACCACCACGGAGACCTACCATGATCGGCTTGTCCGTCCCCAACGCATCCCCCTACCCCTGGCCCTGGGACGAAGTCGTCCCCCTTTCGCATCTGGCCTTGATCGTCATCGACATGCAGACCGATTTCTGCGGCAAGGGAGGATACGTCGAGTCGATGGGATACGACATCTCCCTCACGCGCGCACCCATCGAGCCCATCCGGTCGCTTCTGGCGACATTGAGGGCCATCGGGGGGGCGACCATCATCCATACCCGCGAGGGACATCGTCCGGACCTCTCCGATCTCCCCGCCAACAAGCGATGGCGCAGCCGTCGCATCGGGGCGGGCATCGGGGATCCAGGCCCCTGCGGACGGATTCTGACACGCGGCGAACCTGGATGGGAGATCATCCCCGAACTGTCTCCCTTTCCCGGCGAGATCGTCCTGGACAAGCCCGGCAAGGGCTGCTTTTGCGCCACCGACCTGGAGCTCATCCTGCGGCTTCGGGGGATCACCCACCTGATCCTCACGGGGATCACCACCGATGTCTGCGTCCACACCACCATGCGGGAAGGCAACGACCGAGGCTTCGAATGCCTGCTTCTGGAGGACGCCACGGCCGCCACCAAGCTCGAGAACCACTTGGCGGCCATCGACATGATCCACATGCAGGGCGGGGTCTTCGGTGCCACGGCGAAGACAAAAGATGTCCTCGCCGCGCTCGCCTGACCGACGCGATCCCAAAACGAAAGGGGACCCTCGGCCGATGGTCGAGGGTCCCGAATTCCCCACTTCGGTTGAATCAAAACAAAGGAACCGTCCGCCGATGGTCGCGGCCAAGGTTCCGAACCAAAACGAAAGGGACCGTTGGCCGATTGTCGCGGCCAACGGTCCCGAATTCCCTTCCCGGTTGAAGCGCATGTACCGGGAGGGGAACCCTCCATCAGGGACAATCCCCGACAGAATCTTGTAGCGATCAGAACTTGAAGACCGTCTCCAGACCCAGCGCGAAGGTCATCGCCTTGTCTTCCATGTACTTGTCGGCCTCGGCCCAGAGGGTGATGGTCATGTCCTTGACCGGGTAGAGGTACAGGTTGGGAATGATGTAGATGTATTCATCCTTGTCTGCATCCATGCTGGGCTCGTGGTACTCCACAGCCAGACCGGCAGCGGCCGCTCCGCCCGCGAAGTTCACACCGGGCTCGACATAAAACGTCATGTCGTCGCCCCATGCCTTGTAGGTGCGGCCATGGCGGAGAGGATAGGCGAACAGGTCGCCCAGACCGTCCTTGGCCTTGGGTGCGAACAGCGCCGCCGAAGCGAGGTAGAACGCCTCGGTGGTGTAGGAGGGCTCGGCCACAAGAACATACCCGAACTTGCTCTTGTCGGCGGTGTCCTTGCCGCCATAACCGGCAGCCGATGCGGATAGCGCGAACGCCCCGAACTTGCCCTTGTACTGCACGCCGCCGTTCCACGGGAAGTCGGACTTTTCACCCACCGTGATGGTGGCGGCGGGCTCCACACTGGAGCTGGAATCGATCGCGAAAGTGTAGCTGGCGCCCGCTGTGTAGAGGATGTCCGACGCGTCGTTGGCTCCGAAGAACCCGGAGAAGGCACCGTCGGAATAACCCACGCCACGGATAGCGGCCACGCGAGTGACGGTGCTGTAGCGCTTGGCGGCGTAGTAAGCGACGCTGCCCTTGGCGGAAACCACATCACCGATGGTGAGGGTCTTCGAGTCGCTGAGCTTCCATACGATGGCCGCGCCGTCGAAAGCGAAGAAAGGCCAACGCTGGAGGTAGTTGCCGGCGGAGTCGACGCCGGGTCCGAATTCCCCAGGTACGCCAACGCCTCCGGTGAGAGCCGTGGCGAACACCTGGGCGGAGACCTTGTCGGAAAGCTTGGCATCCAGGGTGAAGTTGGCCTCCAAGTTGTAGCCGGAAACCGGGCTGTTGGCGAGGGAGTCCAGATTAGTCTTGTATCCGGCGTCGACGGAGCCGGAAGCGGAAAGCTCCGCAGCGCTGGCCGCGGAGGCCAAGAGCAATGCACTGGAAAGCATGGTGGTGGGAAGTGAACGGATCACGGATTCCTCCTGAGAGATCATGAGTGTGGTCAAGCCGGCGTCTAAGCCTGCCTTGTATACATGCCAAGGTCGTGCCAATCGCTCAAAGACTTTGGTTGGCTTGCACCAGCAGGGATTTCAGGAATTGTCACGATTTTGATCTGACAATCAAGGCGCACTTTGAGGAATTCTTGCCAATTGACAACAAAAAGCCCCGCAACCGGAGATTGCAGGGCAAAATTGGACAAATTTATCCAGAAAAGCGGGTCCTATTTCGGGGAAGGGCAGTCTCCGAGCTTGCCTTCCGCCCAATCCTGCTCAAACTGAGTGAGCTCGGCGAAGGTGGGGCTGCGACCGATGCGCACGTAGGTTCCGGAGGTGCACACGCCGGTCCAGAGCGATTGTTCCAGCGAAAGCCCCGCGAGATAGCCGCCAGTGAAACCGCCATTGAAGTGGTCGCCGGCACCGGTGGTCAGCACGGGCTTGGCGCAGAACGGTCCCGGCACGCCGGCGGAGACTCCTCCGACAAACGCGGAAGCATACGCCACCATGTGGATCACGACGCCGTGGATGCCCATTTTCTCGACAATACGGCGCGAGGCGACCTTGCCGCCCTCCACGGAGTCCTCGGGAACCTCGGTGATGCCCAGCACGGCCGAAACCTGCTCGGCTTCGCGCAGGTTCACACCCAGGACCACCTTGGCCTTCTTCTGCAATTTGCCCATCAGCTGGAGCACTTCCAGCAGATCCTGCTTGGGGCGCTTTTCCGGATCGGCCAGATCGAAGAAGATGGTGAGGTCCGGCGAGACCGGCAGGACCTTCTCCATCTCCACCAGAAGCGGAGTCATTTCCGTCAGCTGGGTCCAATTGGTGCATGCCAAAAGTTGTCCACCAAAGAGGACCTCGTCGCGACGTCCGCCCAGGGCCGCGGCTAGATTGGGCCAATTCATGTCGCGCATGGTGCCGGGTTTGCCCAACATCAGCTTGCCATCGGTGAATTCCAACGCCTGGGTGTAACCAGGATCACCCGCGGAAATCATCTCGATGTTGGGGAGATCCTGCGCGAGCTTCTCGAACACGCCGTGCAACGGCTTGCCCATCAGACCCACGCAGATGATCTTGGGACCCAGCGATCCCAACGCGGAAGCCATGAGAGGACCGTTTCCGCCCAGCTTCTGCTGGAGGGGCACGAGCTCGATGTTGGCGCTCTTCCCGGCGGCGGAAAGGATGCGCTTGCCCAAGGCCTCGATGGTCGGGATGGCGACATAGGTGTCTTTGTCCGAGCGGACGTCGACGGCATTGATGATCTCATCCAGGAAGCCATCGAAACCGATGGTGGCCTTGGCCGTTGCGAGCTTGGTTTTGGCGTCCAGAAGGCCCTGGCGGGCGGCGAGCAGTCGATCCTTCACGAGTCGAGTCCTTTTGAGATGGAAGAGAGGTCGGAGTGGAGAGGAATGAGCCGGTGCATGTCGGCAACCATCAGGGTTTCCAGCACGTCGCCGGGAGGGCAGACCATGTTGAGCGAACGACTTTGCGCGGACAACCGCGATTGGCATCGGACCAGTTCTCCGATCGCGCCGGAAGAGACCAATCGGACCTTCGTGAAATCCACAACCGCGGATCTCTCCGGTGCGGAGACGAGCGATTCGAACGCTTCGCGCATCGCCTCTCGAGCCCCCAGGGACATTTCCCCCTCGAGGGTCAGCACCAACAGACCCTTGCGGGGACGTTCCACTTTCCAGACGAATCCCGCCATCAGATATCCTCCTGCCATTTCTGCGATAGTTTCGACATGATTTCCTTCAAGCCATCCTGCTCCGCATGGTCGAAGCTCGCCCACCCCAGTCGGGGGCGCACCCAGGCTCTGGACCCGTCCGGGAGCGCGACTTCGCGCGCCAGGCGGTCGCGGATCTTCCGCAACACGGAGTCCAAACCTTCTTCGACGGTCATCGGCAACACAACCAAAAGTCGATTGAACCCAAGACTCCCCACGAAGTCGACATCGCGCAACACCGTGCGCAGGTCGCCCGCCAGGATGTTGAACAGCCCGCGCAAGGCCGGACCATTGACCTCGACCGCCTCGCGGTCTTCGGGAAGCCCCTGGAACGAAATCAACAAGGCGGAAAACGGTACCCCGTACCGGCTCGCCCGGCGCGATTCGTAGCGCAGGAAAAATTCCGTCACGGCCTTGGGGTACACTCCCTGGGGAAGCTCGCGGGAGGCGGCGCGTTCGCGCTCCTCCACGATGCGGTAACGGACGCGTTCGGCGATCTGGGCGGCCACCTGCCGCGCGAGGTCGTCGCCGCCGACCATCTGCATGGCCAGTTCCAGAAGGCCGTCGATCTCCCCCTCGTCGCGCACCAGTTCGCCCATGGTGGCGACCTTCGCGTCCAGCGAGGCGGCGCCATCCTGCAGCTGCTGGGCCAGCACGCGGGCCTTCAGATCCTGCAGGGTGCGCTGGGAGCGCAGATCCAGCTTGCGCAGGATGTTGGTCCGAAGCTCCGGCGCCATCTCCTTTGTAGACAATTCTTGTCTGATTTCCGTCTGGAGCTTGCCGTACGACCTCACGGCTTCCAGCGCCTGGTCGGCTCCCGCTTCGGCGCCTTCCACCAGCAGATCCCCCGTGCGATCCACAGCGTCCAACAAGGCCTGGATGGAGGCATCGGAACCGGGGTCGCCACCGGCGCGACGGATTTCGGCAGCCACAACCAGGAGCTTCGCCGCCGATCGCGGGTCCTTCCGGAGTTCGGCCACGACTTCGTCAGAGCCCACGCCCATTTCCGAAGCGGCGGCGACGAGGTCCTCCAGGGCCTTTTCGCCTTGCAGGGCGGAAGACAGTTCCTTGACCAACCCGTACCATTCGGGGATGCTCGCGCCGTTTTGGATGAAGGCATCCTTGAGCTTGGGCAGGATGCGGCGCAATTCCTTTTTCCCGGGAACCACGCGCCCGAGCACATGCGCCACGCGACGGGCGTTGCCCTTGGATTGACGGTATTCGTCAAGAATGATCTTGCACACGGTCTGGTCGAAGGCGGAGTCCGTCGCGGCTTCCACTTCCTCCTGGGCCAAGCCCTGCTCCAGGGTCTGCTGGGATTTGACCAGCCCCATCATCTCCGAGCGCATCGCGTAGATGCCGGCCAGGAGCTCTTCCACGGTGAAGCCCTGCTTGGCCTGCGAGGTCGCGAAGTGCGATAGCACGTTCATGACCATCTGGCCCACACCTTCGGGCCTGCTGGAAGGCGCCAGTCCTTTGGTGCCGTCCACCGCGGCACGGCCCATGGCCTGGGGGTCGGCGAGCATCTGCACCAGCGCGACATTCCCCTCCAGTTCCTGGGCGGTCAGGCGACCGACCATGGCGCGCAACACGATGTCTTCGAAGCGCTCCTCGCCACCTGCGGCGGGGTTGAGGGTGGAGAACACGCCGGTTCCGCCTGCCGAAGGGCTGCCCGAACCGATCTGGTCGCCGCGCATCGCGCGCAGCGATACCTGATTGACCTCCAGGTGCTGGCCGCCATGGCTCACGAAGTAGCGCAAGAAGGCGGAGGAATCGGGGTGGGTGAGCGAGCTGGCATCGATCAGGACGGAAAAATCACGGGCACTGAAACCGGAACCCAGCGAAAGCGAATCCACCTTGAAACGTCGAAGGTGATCGGCGATGCGTCGGTTGTTGGGCTGGTACATCACATCCGCGCCATCCACGAAGAACATCGCTTCCAAAAGCTGGATGTTCAGGCTTCCGGAATGCGAAATCGCGGCCTGGAACAATTCCCAAACCCGAGGGATGGTCTCCTGGACCAACGGATGGTCGAAGGCGTAGGAAAAGCACCGGTTGAACAGGAGATTCCATCCCCTGACCAAAAACTCGGCTTCCTTCCGGTCGATTTTCCCTGTGTTCTCGATGCCGCTGTGGGGCTCCGACATCGCCATTCCTCCAAAGGTCTCTGTGCAGTTACTAATCTGCGATCGTGCAGAAAGATAAGCCTATCTGGTCTCCCATCTGGATTCTCTCTCCGTCTCGCTTCCTCTCGAGCCAGGCGTTTCCCTTCAAGGTCGCCATCCCGTGGTGGATCGCCATCCAAGCATTGTCTTGGTTGGAGCCGCTGCCGGCTGAACTCCCGATGAATTTCAGCTGGAACTATCTGGCATGGTCTCATTTCTTCGGCATGCTTGGCTTGCTTCTTCCGGCCTTGGCACTGGCCGCCTTGGTCCCCGCCGGGCAGCACAAAGACCGATTCAGCACCGCGATCCGGGTTTCCATGGGCGCGAGCTTCTGGTACTTGTGGACCTTCCCCCTGACCTTTCTGGAATTGGGAATGGGCGGGTCCGTGTTGTTGATGCTCCTGCGTCCCTTGCTCTGGGCCACCACCCTCGCCTGGACCCTCGGCCCCTATCTGCCGGTATCCAGGATTTCCGGGGCCATTCGTTGGTTCTGGATTCTCCCGGTGTTTTTCGTGTCGATGTTGATCCAGATGGGCAAAGACCTGCCGGATGCCCTGAAATTGCGGATGGACGATGTCGGCACCGGCAAGATCCTCGGGAGCACCAGCGAGCTTGGCGAACGACCACTGGATTCGGCCGTCTGGACCCTGACCCTGAACGCCCCCGTGCCTCCCGATCGACTCTCGCTGGGATCGCGGCAAACCGTGAAGGTCCTGGGCCCGCAACGGATCGAGGTGGTGGTGCGAAACCGCGAGGTGCCTCCGCCGGAAGACACCTCGGAAACGTTGAACACCAAGCTCTCCCACGGCAAACGCTTGGATGCCCTGATCGATTCGGCCCGTCTGTATCCGGATTCCCTGCAACTATTGGCTCTCCACCAGATCGTCCATGGCGCCATCCGCTACCAGCGCACGTACTTTCCCGGCTCTCCGGAGCAGATTCTGACCAAAGGCGAAGGCGACTGCAAATCATTCGCGATCGTGTATGCGGCTCTTGTGCGGCGATTGGGTTTTCGCGCCAAGGTGGTGCGCGGGGTGATCGCCATGAACGGAGGCCGGCCGGAAAATTCCGGTTTCTTCGCCCACGCCTGGGTGAGCGTGGAAACCCCCACGGGCTGGCAGGACTGGGACCCCACGTCATCCTCGCCTTTTCCCGACGCCGGTTACCTGCGATTTGCCATTCCCGCCGAACTCGATGGAGCCTTCGATGGAGAAAACGCCATCTTCAATCTGGCTTCCATCCAGATTCGCTCCATGAAACAGGTACCTTTCCGACCGTGAGCGCTCCAGAACCCATCCAGGCCTCCAAAAAAATCCTCCCCTCGGGCGAGCGCTTGGGACCTTTCACGCTGCTCAAGCCGATCGGAAAAGGCAGCATGGGCGCGGTCTACACGGCTTGGCAGGAAGGGCTTTCCCGCCAGGTTGCGGTGAAGGTCCTGATGAAGGATCGCTTCGATCGATTGGTCACCGCAGAACGGTTCCTCCAGGAAGCGGAAACCGCCGCCAACCTGGAGCACCCGAACATCGTGACCGTTTATGGCCAGGGCGAGCGCCCGGATTGCATCTGGTTTGCCATGCAGTTCCTGGAAGGCCCATCCATCGCCGATTGGATGCGTCGGCGTCTACGCCACCCGATCCCCAACAAGCGCGAGATCCCCCTGCAGGAAGTCAAGGACCTCGCCAGACAACTTTTGAACGCGCTGGCCCATGCGCACGATCAAGGCGTGGTCCATCGCGACATCAAGCCGGAGAACATCCTTTGGGCCGGGAACACCGGGCGCGCCGTGATCACGGACTTCGGCTTGGCCAGCGTGAACTACTTCACCCACGAAGCGGAAAAGCAGTTCATCCTCGGATCCCCCCTCTACGTCTCCCCCGAACAGGCGCGGGGCGACGAACTGGACGGCCGCGCGGATCTGTTTTCGCTGGGATGCGTGCTCTTGGAACTGACCCTGGGCCACCTTCCCGTCAAGGTCGAGCGCCCTGAAAAGATCTTCCGCACCCGCGCGTCGCAGGACCCGCGGATGTTCACCGCCACCGCTCGCGAGATCAAGCCGGAACTCCCCGAGTCCTGGGATCTGTTCTTGCGCAAGTCCCTCATGCCTTCGCGGGATCGGAGATTCTCCGATGCCCGCGAAATGCTCGCCGCCCTGGAAGCGGCCTGAAGGAGAGCCCGATGCCCAAAGCGACCGCCAAACCGGCCGATCCCGTGATCGACTTCCTCAAGCGCCTTTCCAAGGACGACCAGCACGTGATGGCAGATTTTGTCGCGTGGGCGTCCGGGGAACGCGATCCCGCCGAGATCGAGCGGGTGCACGAATTCATCGAAGAGGCCGAACACCACATCCGCAACTCGCGCTCCAAGCTCGACCGCGTGGAAGCGGCCACGGCGCTGTTGGGGTTTTTCCGCGACCACAGCCGACGGCTGGGAATGCATGAACGATTCCTCGCCACCATCTGCGGAGCGTTGTGCACCTATTTCCAAAACCGAAAGATCTGGGATCCCGCGGTGGAGGCCTGCGAATTCCTGGTCAGCCGGGCCATCCCGGACGAGGATGGAGTCGGCTTCCACGATCGCCTCGACTGGCTCTATCGCCAGCGGGCGCGGCGCGGGGTGGACTGAAGGCGCCCCCGGATCGGGGGCGACCATCACAGCGATGGATTACAGCACGTCCTCGCCGGTCTCGCCGGTGCGGATGCGCGTGGCCGATTCCACAGGAAGCACGAAGATCTTGCCGTCGCCGATCTTGCCGGTGCGAGCGGAGGTGGTGATGGCCGCGACCACCTTGGGAACCACTGCGTCCGGGACAACCATTTCCAGCTTCACCTTGGGGATGAAATCGGTGTGGTACTCGCTGCCGCGGTAAAGCTCGGTATGGCCTTTTTGCCGTCCGAACCCTTTGACTTCCATGACGGTGATTCCCTGGGCGCCGGCTTCACCGACTGCGAGCTTCACGTCGTCGAGCTTGAAGGGCTTGATGTATGCGACGACAAGTTTCATGGGAAGGCTCCTTGAAAATGAAGACGAACTAACTTTACAAGTTCGTCGATGGACTGGAATGGTGGTCTTTGGACGATCTGAGGCGTGAAGCGGTGGCCGCCGTTTCACGCCTTTTTTCATTCTCTTCTTTATCAAAATCCAGGCCATTCATTTTCTTCCTGCCGTTCGCCGGAAATTTGGCCTGGAATGTCTGTCGACAATTGCCAATTGTTAAACAATCACAGACAATTGGCGACATTGTCATTTACGAAATTGCCGTGGGTCGAGCTCCAAAAGCTGGATTTTGTACCGCAACTGCCTCAAAGTAACCCCCAACGCACGGGCGGCCATGGTCTGGTGACCATTGGTTGCATCCAGCGCCTGCAAGATCTCCTCCCGGCTCAGCATCGCCCTCTGGTAGGGCCGACGCTCGTCGGAAATATTCGCATGGTTCGGTGTATTCGAGTGCATTCCGCGAGGAGCGAAACCCCAGCTCCCCTGAGGGGGCTGGGAATGGCCGACTCCATGGGGATCGATTGGCGGGGCGAGCGTCGGAAAGAGCCGATCCAGGACCGGGATGTCGTCGGCCGACAGGGTTTGCCCTTCCGTGGCCAGCACCACGGTGCGCTCCAGGGTGTTTTCCAGTTCGCGGACATTTCCGGGCCATTCGTACTGCTGCAAGAAGTCCAGCGCTTCCCGGCTGACGGCGATTTTCTTGGCGTGGCGGGCCATGAAGGTGCGCAAAAAGGCCAGCACCAGCGGCACGATGTCGCTGCGGCGATTGCGCAGTGGAGGCACGTGGACGGGCACCACCATGAGGCGGTAGTAAAGATCCTCGCGGAATTTCTTCTCGCGAACCATGCCTTCCAGGTCGCAGTTGGTTGCGCAGATGATGCGTGCATCGCTGCGCAGAGTCTCGGACGAACCCAGCCTTTCAAACGTTCCTTCCTGGAAAACGCGCAGGATCTTGGCCTGCGTTTCCAACGGAAGTTCTCCGATTTCATCGAGGAAAATCGTTCCTCCGGTCGCCATCTCGAATCGACCGATGCGCAGCGCGTGGGCGCCGGTGAACGCACCCTTTTCGTGACCGAACAACTCCGATTCGATCAGGCTTGCGGGCAGCGCCGCGCAGTTGACCTCCACGAAGGCCCCACGACGCCGACCACTGTTGAAATGGATCGTGCGGGCGAGCAGAGTTTTACCGGTTCCCGACTCGCCGCGCAGGAGCACGGCGGCATCCGTACCCGCCACCTGCCGCACCATGGCCATGGTTTTCTGCATGGCACCGGACTGCACCACGAGATTGTCCGGCTGGAACTTTTCCGCCAGGACATCCTGCAGTTCGCGATTCTGACGCTCCAGCACCTCTTTTTCCTTGGAGATGAGCTCGCTGATGTGGACGGTTTGCGCCAGTAGGGAGGCGATGATTTTCATCACCCGCAAGTCCTCGTCGATCATGGTCGCGCTGTGCGGCGAGCGGTTGGCCACCAGGACTCCGGCACAACGACGGTCCAGGGTCACAGGCACGGCGACCACCACGTTGGCCTCCCCGGGAGGAGAGATCTTGCGGATTTCCTGGGCTTCCGACTCTTCCAGGGATGTGGGGTCCGTCACCACGATCGGCATGCCGGTGGTGTAGACCTTGCCCAAAAAACCGCCGTGCACGGGAAAGATCACCTTGACGTCGTCTGGCCCCACCCCGAAACTGGCCTTGACGGAAAGCTCCGATCGGTCCTCAGAAGGAACCAGGAGAAGCCCGCGTTCCAGATCCAGGTTGTCGGAAAGAGCTCGCAGGCAACGTCGAGCCACGGTCCCCA
The DNA here is from genome assembly GCA_016699655.1 of Fibrobacterota bacterium. Classification (GTDB taxonomy): domain Bacteria; phylum Fibrobacterota; class Fibrobacteria; order UBA5070; family UBA5070; genus UBA5070. The sequence continues at coordinate 3,034,068 of CP064986.1, read as the reverse complement.
GATCGAGGCTGGAGCCCAAAACACGACTCACTTCATAAAGGGCGTTGAGGGTTCTGGATTGGTGTTCAAAAAAGTCGCGCGTCATCATGTTCATTTGTAGCGCAAATTCCGTTCCACTCGAGTGTCCCCCTGTGCTTCAAGAATACGATTCTTTGGGACCCCGCGGAGCAGAAGACCAACCGAATCGACTTGGACCCTATATTTCCGAGGATGCGCGAATGGTCATGGCTTCGAATCTCCCAATTGCAAACCGACCCCTCCGATGCGTTGATCGTCTTGGGGGTGGAAAACGAACCCTCCGGCGATGTTCCCGGAGGGGGAAGCGCCATCCTGCGCCACAAGGCCAAAGCCGCCCTGGAGGAGCAGTCCTCCAAGCAGACCAAAGGGGGAATCTGGATCGAAGCGGAATCCATCCGCGCCTGGGTCCAAGAGGTTTCTGCCAAGCCCGGTCTGGATTCCGACGAACGACTCCGCATGGCGATTTCCGAGGCCTTCACATCCGTCCTTTCGCGCAAGTGCTCTCGGGTGGTCTTCCTGGCCAACCGCTTGCCTCTGGACCGAGTACGCGCCGCCCTGGAAGGCTGGTGGCTTTCCACCTACCGCTACGAGGTCTGGAAATCCACGCCATCCCCCGCCTTGCCTCCCGTGGTGTTCGCGGTCTCCGACGAGGCGGACTCCGTGGAAATGTCGCTGCGACAGACCCAAACGGTGCTCGAATCCACCGATTGGATCCGCGACCGGGTGAACGAGCCTGGATCCACCCTGACTCCGCAGGCGCTCTCGCGCAGCATGGAAGCGCTTTGTCGCAACCATGGATTGACCTGGCGGGCCCTGGATCGCCAAGCGCTGGAGGCCGAAGGCTACCAAGGCCTGGTCACGGTGGGCAAAGGCTCCGATCACCCCCCCGTGCTGGGCGTGGCCAGCTGGGAGCCGCCGCACAACCCCACCGCCACGCACCTCGTGCTGGTCGGGAAAGGCGTGACCTTCGACACCGGAGGTATTTCCATCAAGCCCGCAGAGCACATGTGGGAAATGAAAAACGACATGGCCGGTGCTGCCACCGTGTTGGCCGCCGCCGTGGCCATCGCCCGTCTGGGTCTTCCCCTGAAAGTTTCCGCGGTGGTTTGCCTGGCGGAGAACCGACCCGGCAACGCGTCCGTCCTGCCCGGCGACATCTTCCGGGCAAAAAACGGCAAGACGATCATGGTCGACAACACCGACGCCGAGGGGCGTCTGATTCTGACCGATGGTCTTTGGATGGCCTCCCAGCTTTCCCCCACCCACATGGTGGATCTCGCCACCTTGACCGGCGCGGTCGTGCGGGCTTTGGGAAGCTCCATGGCAGGCGTGCTGGGCACCAACCAGGAGCTGATCGACTCCATCCGTGCTGCCGGTCGCGAAGTCGGCGAAAAATTCTGGCAGCTGCCGCTGGAAGACGAATACCGATCCAAGCTCGACGACCCGGTCGCGGATCTTCGCAACACCGGCGGAACGGAAGCCGGCACCATCACCTCGACGTTGTTCCTGCGCGAATTCGTCCCGGAAAACATTCCTTGGGCCCACCTGGACATCGCCGCACCGGTGCTGACCACCAAAACCTGGAAGTACTACAAGGAAGGCGCCACGGCGTTCGGACTGCGAACACTGGTGGAACTGGCCCAACGAATGGCCAAGCCGCTGTGAGTCGCCCGGAGGAAGCCTTCGTCTGCCCCAACTGCGGCGAGGAATTGGCCGGCGGAGCCAAATTCTGTCCAGAATGCGGCTCGGACGAAAAAACGGGCTGGAGCGAAGAAACCTACCTGGACGGGGTCTCGCTTCCCTACGCGGACGAAGACGACGAAGTCGATGTCTCGCCCGACGAAAACGCCAATCCCCCCATCCGCTGGGGCCTTGCCTTGGTGGCCGCCGGCATCCTGGTGGCGAGCCTCCTGCTCGTGCTCGTCGCCTGGTTCTGAGCGACATCGCCTGATCCACCTTCCCCGCAGCATGCTGCGGGAGTTGGGGTTATTGGCTAGCGATGCCCGCTCTTTTGGGTGCCTCGCGACAAGGCCCTGGAAACCATCCCCAGACCGGCGAGCTTTCGCTTGAACCGATCCTGCAGATGCAGGCGAACCTCCCGGGACCCCGGCAGCATCAGCACTTCGCGCGCCACTTCGCGGGCGTCCTGCCAATTGATGGACCGAAGCATTTTCTTGACTTCCAGGATTCCCCAAGGGCTCATGGAAAGCTCATCCACGCCCAATCCCACCATGACCAATGCGCCCACCGGATCGGAGGCGATTTCGCCGCAGACCTCCACGAGGGTCCCGAAGGGGCGCGAGCCCTCCACGGTCCGGTCGATCAAGCGAAGGACGGCAGGGTGCAGAGGATCATAAAGGTGGGAGAGACGTTGGCTGCCGCGGTCGACCGCCAGCGTGAACTGGGTGAGGTCGTTGGTGCCGACGGAGAGAAAATCGCATTCGCGGGCGAGGGTTTCCACGCACAAGGCCGCGGCGGGAATTTCCACCATGGCGCCGATGGGAACCTTGGCCGGCACGGCAACGCCTTGCGAGACCAGCTCTTCACGAGCGTGTTCCAACATTTTCTTGGCTTCGCGCAGCTCGTGGATATCCGCGATCATGGGAAACAGGACACGAACCTTGCCATGGGCCGAGGCGCGCAGGATGGCGCGCAATTGCGGCATGAAAATATCCGGCCGATCCAAGCACATGCGGATGGAGCGCCATCCCATGAACGGATTCTGGTCCGGCTGGGCGCCTTGGAGAGCATCGACGATCTTGTCGCCGCCGGCGTCCAAGGTGCGGATGGTCACCGGCCTGGGCGACATCCGCTCGACGATGAACCGATACGCTCCGAGCTGTTCTTCCTCGGTGGGCAGATGCCCTTGTCCCAGGTAGATGAATTCCGTCCGGTAGAGCCCGATGCCATGCGCGCCGACAGAAATCGCGTTCTCCGCCTCCACGGGCAACTCAATGTTGGCCGAAAGCAGCACCGGACGACCATCCATGGTGACCGACGGCAGATCACGCAGGCTGAACAGCTCCAGCTCGAACCGGCGCAAGGCTTCCTGGCGGTCAGCAACCGCCTTGAGTTCTTTTTCCGTGGGATGGATGACCAACGTCCCGGCGTTGCCATCCAGCGCCACCACGTCGCCGCTGCGCAACAGGCTGGAAGCGGAAGAAAGCCCGGAAACCGCCGGCAAATGGAGGGCACGCGCCAAAATGGCCACGTGCGACGTGGGACCGCCCAGATCCGTGGCGATGCCCAACACGTTGCGCACCCGCAATTGGGTCAGCGTGGAGGGATTGAGGTTGTGAGCCACCACGATGGATGGCTCGTGCAGTTCGATGGCCCGCCGCCTTTGGCCCTTCGCCAACTGGCGAACGACGCGTTCCGACACATCTTCCAGATCGATCGCACGCTCTCGCAGGTAGGCATCGGGAATACGCGCGAACCGCTGCACCAGCTCTTCCGACTTGCGCCGCAGCAAGAAGCCCGCCTCGCGCCGTTGACTGATCACGGCCTTGCGAGTGGCCCCGATCAGTTCCTGGTCGTCCAGAAACAGGAGGTGGGCATCAAAAACCTTGGCTTCCGACTGCCCGACTTCCTCCATGACCTTCACGCGAAGCTCCAAAAGCTCGCGACGGGCATCCGCCACCGCCAAATCGAACCGGGCGACCTCGGCGTCCACTTCCGATTCTTCCAGCACGCGATCGTTGACGGCTGGTTTTTCTTCATGGAGAAGTACGCACTTGCCCAACGCCAGCCCTGGCGAGGCACTCTGACCTCGCAGAACCCTCCGGACATTGCTGCGGCTTGTGGAATTGGACGGCATGACTGGTACCAAAGCTAGAAACCGAGATGCTACTTTGCCTTTGCCTTCACATGACTGAACCACTCGACATGCTCCATCGCCCCTCCTGCCCCATCACCCTGGAGGCCAATGGACTGGAAATGCAAGGCTTCTCCATTGGAGGTCTCGCGACCTACCTGATGGTTCCGGAGTGGAAGGTCTGTTTCGACATCGGGGAATGCCCCGTCGAAGCTGTTCGGTTGCCCTACGTGTTCCTGACCCATTCCCACGGCGACCACGCACGTGGACTGCTCCGACATTTCTCGCTTCGGCGCATGCTGAACATGCCCCAGGCGGAATACTTCGTGCCGGATTTTCTGGTGGAGCCTCTGCGCAACCTCGCCCAAGCGTGGTGCGACCTGGAAGGTCATCGCAACCGCCCCGAGTACATCCCCAATTTTCGGCCTCTGGCCAAACGGGATACGGTCGAACTCAATCGCCAGCTTCGCGTGTCGACATTTCCCGTCGACCATCGCGTGAGGTCGCTGGGGTTTACGGTCCAGGAAGTCAGAAAGAAACTCAAGCCGGAGTTTCATGGAACCGTGGGTCACGAGCTCGGCGCCTTGAAACGCCGTGGCGTGGAAATCGAAACCGAGACGTTGCAGCCCCGGCTGACCTTCATCGGCGACACGACCTTGAAGACCCTGGAAAGAGAGCCCCATTGCCTGGATTCCGAGATCCTGGTGATCGAAACAACCTTCATTCTCCCGGAAGATCTGGAAATGGCCGCCCCCAAGGGCCACCTCCATCTGTTCGAATTGTTCGACTTCCTGTCCGCCAATCCAGAAGCCTGCAGGTTCAATACCTTGGTGCTAAAGCACTTCAGCATGAAGTACACCAGGGCTCAAATCGAGGCTGTCGTTCGGAAACAAACCCCTGCTTTTTTAAAGGATCGCGTGCGAATTTTGCTCTGATTCCTGCGAATCGTGCATCGCCCAACCCTCGTGGCGACTAGATTTTAGGCATGAAGGCCATCATCTCCCTTTTCCGGTTCCTCAGCATTCCGGCCATTGCGGTCGGGGCCGCATGCATTTGGCTCGGCGCCCGCGACTGGAAAGTGGCCACGGTGGAAGCCACCGCCAATGGCAAAACACTCTTCGCCAGCGGCACGCCGGATGTCGTGAAATTCCGCGACAGCGTCCGCTTCGACTTGTGGCATGCGAGCTTGCGCGAAGAGAGCTTCATGGGCATGCTCCAGCCTGTGCGCGCCGTTTACCCGGCCTGGGTCGGGAAGGACAGCTCCGCCCCCCAGATCGTGGTCGTCTCTTCCGCACCGGAAGCGGTCGGGCCCACGGTCTACTCGTTTTTGCACCCGGATTCCGCACGAGGCGACCTGACCTTCAGCTCCAATGATGGAGCCGACGCCGGCAACCTCAAACCCAAGGTCAGTGCCATCTTGCAGGAACTGGCGGTCAAGTACTCCTCCCACCTGAAGGACACCGCTTGGGGCTGGAAAGTTGTGGAAGGTGTGGCGGTTCTCAACACCGATCCGGACCGGGTGGGCATCAATCCCATCGCACCCAAGTATTGGGAGATCATCACCGAAGACATCCCCACGCGTGACCACGTCACGGCCATGCTGGGCGGAGGATTCCTGTTGATCGTGGTCGGCGGCTTCCTGCACATTTCCATCGGGCGCGCGGATCGCCGGCGCAAGGAAGAGGAAGAAGAAGAAAGCCAAAACGAGAAGCCGCTCGTCTGACCATGAAGATCCTGGTGGTCGGGGCCGGCTCCTTTTGGGGGCGTCCTTTGGTCGATGCGCTACGCGCCAAGGCACAGGATGTTTCGGTATTCACCCGTGATCCGCGATCGTACCCGGAGGATTGGCGGATGTCCCTGTCCTGCCATTGGGGCGAACTCCACCACATGCACATCCTGGAGGAAGCTCTCCGAGGTGTCGATCGAGTCGTGGCCTGCATCGGGGCCGGCCGAAGCGAAAGCAATGCCGACCAAAGCGAGGTGGATGGGATTCGCCATCTACTGGAGGCCATGAGTCGTTTTTCCACCGCCGATCTCGTGCGATTGACCTCGCCGTCTCCACTGCGAGAGGCCGATTGGTGGCCGATGGCCTCGCGCCGACGCGCCGACCTGCTGGTCGATTCGTCACGCATTCCTCATTGTCTGGTGCAGATGGGATGGGCACCAGAGATGCTGGCACCACTCGAACGCCGAGGCAAGCTGTGGCTTCCTCATCCGCTCTCGACTCCTGCGAGAATCGCGTGGCACTCGCGCCGATCCGCGATCGAACGCCTTGTCGAATTGACCTTGTCGGAGTCTCTGCCCCAACAAACCCAAATCCGCGGCACGGACATCGCCAGTCTGGTCGAACTTTCCACCCGGATCTGCATCCGTCATCCCACCGTGGAGCGGATCCATCTGCCAGGAAGGTTCTTCCATTGGCTCTCGCGATGGGGCTCGGACTTCGGGTTCGCCGGTTGGCGTTTGGTCCATGCCACCTCGCCTCACCGCCTTCGCACCTCGTCGGAATTCGAAGATTCCCTCGACGGGTGGTCACCTGCGAGATAGCCTCCGCGCTACCAGTAGATATTGCTGGTGTCCAGAAGGGAATCTCCAATGAAGTTGATCGGAACGGCAATGTTTTGCCGATAATTTCGAATCACCATATTGCGGATACGAACAGGCCCACGAAGATTGCTGACCTCGATTCCAAGGCCAGAATGGTCAATATTCACGGAATCCAGATCGATTGAACCATCGGTGAGCAATCCGGCGCCGACTTTGATCCCATACTCAACCCCTCCATCAAAGTCGAATCCGACCATCCGCAAGTGTGAATTTTCAACCAGCAAGCAATATTGTTGATAGGACTTGCTCTGGCTTGGATCCAGGCGGAATTTTACCCTGCCGCCAAAGGTGAGAATGACCAAGGGCTTTTCAAGGCTTCCCAATCCGATAATTTTAAGCGTCCCCGAGAGCAGGTACTCCCGCCCATTCCCGCCTCCATACACCCAAATGGTGTCACCAGGCTTCCGAGCCGACAAGGCGGATCCGAGGGTTCCGATGAATTTAGGGTTTCTCGATCCCAAAGGAAGGGAATCCGGCAAAACCACTTTGACGTGGTCGTTCGTGTCCGGTATCCAGACAACCGGCTTGGGCTCAACCACCGGCCGGGCTGGAACATTGACGGGATCGAAGGGGTTGTCCCTTTCCACGCACCCCGCAACGAAGGCGAGTGCTAGAAGGAAGAAGCTCCTTCTCACCGTCCCCGCGACTCGGCCGTGGTTGTCCCCGAGATCTTCTCCTGGAGCTTTCTGGCTCCAGAATCATCTCCCTGCCGACGATAGATCTCCAATCGCGCCTGCGCGACCGGCTTCCACATTCGGTCGGAAGATCTCAGTCCGGCAAGCCACCGGTCCAACGAATCCGCCGCAGCCAACGCCTCGCCGAATTCTCGAGCCCGCAGTTGCAAGCCTTCCAGCCGGGCCATCGGCATCAAGACCGGTGAACGCACGTGGGAATAGCCCACCAACGCATCACGCGGGTCGCCTCCACGGGCAGCCAGACGCCCCCAGCGCAGGGAAACTTCCGAAACAGCGGGGTGATCTGGGTGCTGGCGCACGAAGGCCGACAACACCGCCACACAAGGCCCTACCTCGTTGCAGGAGGGGACCGCGATGGCGTTGGACACTGGCGCCGCGACAACTTCGGCGATACGCGAGGTGTCCTTCGCGGGCGCTTCCTGGTTGGCACTCGTTACCCGAGGCGCAGCTTGTGCGACCGGGCATTGGGCACGCCCGCCTTGATCGATGAATTGCCCTTCCTGTGACGCCTGGAGCCGGACACGCCCCTCCTGGACCGCCACCCACGCGTTCAGGGAATCCCTTCCGACGCTGAACACTGTCCCGACCACCTGGACCTGGCAATCACGGGTCAGATCCACCTGAAAGGTCTCGCCAGCACGCCGTGGCTGGACATAAAAGGTCGCTTGGCCTCGGTCCAGTCGCAATTGCACCGATTGGTCATCCAGCCGTGCCAGGGTGAGTTTCGCCCCCGTGCCCTGGACCTCGCAGCGGGCTTCGGTCCATTCGGTGGAGCGCTCGCCATCAAAAGAGAGTTGCTGACCGACTTGCCAGGCCAAATCATCGGTGGCGCCAGGCTGGAAATGAAACACCGCCCCTGCGATGGCCAAACCCGCCAAGGCAACGCCCCAACGAGACGGACGCAGGAGCGTGGCCCACCAGGGAGCGGGCGCCGGGCGCGACGTCGCGTTCGCGCTGCGTGTCTGTGCAGCCAGCCATCCCCGCATGTCGTTTTCCATGCGCTGCCAGGTTTCTGCCGGCAAATCGTATTGATCTTCCCGCAGGGTCCGTTCCCAGTCGCGTTCACCGCTCATGGCTGGGCCTCCTGTTGTTGCAAGCAAAGTGCGATCCGTTTCCTGGCATGGAACAATCGAGATTTGACGGAACCTTCAGGAATCCCGAGGATCCGGGAGATGTCACTGAGGTCAAGTCCCGAGTAGATGTGAAGGACCAACGGCAATCGGTGAAGGATGGGTAGGTGATCGAGGCAGCCTTGGATCCAATCCTTGAGGGCATGCTGGGTCGCGTGGTCGCGGCCATCCCCTCCCACTTCGGATTCCATCCGTTCCTCGTCCATGTGCTCCGCATCGGCATCGCCCCGGCGTCGCTGAGCCAATCGATTGCGGGTTGCGCTATGGCAGACACGCACCACGATCCCGTGAAACCAGGTTCGGAAACTGGAGCGTCCTGAAAACGAGGCCAAGCTCCGGTGCAATTGGAAAAAACTTTCCTGGACCAGATCTTCCGCATCTTCCGGCCGGCCGGATGTCCGGACCGCCAGCGTGAGGACATACCGTCGATGTTTGCGATAAAGCTCAAGGAATGCACGTTCATCTCCCGTGGCGGCACGAGCGGCGAGATCTTCGTCGGTAACCGTCACGTTCCCTGGGTCGCCAGGGCGGCTGGTCTGGTTCATCGCACCCATCGGAAAAAGAGAGGACTCCCAGATTGGGAGCGTAGGTCCTTGCCAGCGTAAATCTAGTGAGCGGAGCTCCATTCTAACCAACCTGCACCGCCAGCCAGGATCACCGTGGCTCCCAAACAGGCATTGCGGACCCGATTGGCGTCCCGCAAATCGCTCCATTTTTGATCAAACGCATCGGATGGACTGTTTGCCCCCAAGGACGAGTAGGCCTTCTGCGCTCGTTCCTGTTGGTAGGTTGTCCATGCAGAACCAACCAACGCCAATCCAGCCGCGGCCCACGCTGGCCATGTTCGTCTGGCGACCTTGGGCGGCAAAACCGTGGCGGGGAGGATCACCCGGGTGGGCGTGAAGTTCACCTCCACGTCGTAAAGTCCCCCACTTCCGACCAACGTGTCCTGCCTTCGAGTCAGATCCTGGTACCGGAACTCCAGCGAAAGCGGCCCCGGGGGAACAATGATTCGCAGGGGAGTGATCTGTACGGGGATTTTTCCACCCGCCGAAACCACCTTGAAGGAAACGGAATCCGGAACGGAACGAATTTCCACCCGAGCCAACATCTGATTTGCCACCGCTCGGAGCTGTTCAGCGACCGCAACCGGCGAAGGCAGCTGTTTGGCGGGGAGGGGAAGGAAAAACTCCGTCATCCCCGGGATTTGCCGCCATTCCAATCGAAAGCGCAGCGAGTTGCCTTGCGGCGTGCTCACCAGATCCTCGTTTTTCTGAAAGACATCCAAAACCGCCAATCCTTGCGGACATCCGCCGGCGGCTTGAAAATTCCACGAGGAATCCGTTGCACGCTTCAGCTCCGAAAGCACTTGATCCCGGAGGACTTCCGCGGAGCCGGGTGCCGATCCGCGAACCAGGGTCACGGCCCGAAAGGGGCTCAGGGACAAGCAAGACGTCTGGGTCACCTCGCCCGAATGCGCGAGCGACAAAGCAACAGCCAACACAAGCGTGACTACCGATTTGGCAAGGCGCCACGATTCACGGATGGCAAAGGGCCCCAACCCGGTCTCCGTGCGTGTCTTTTTGGGTGTTGGTGCGTCCAAGGTCCGCTGGAATGTACTCTCGAAGGGATCTGTCCTGCCGGATCATTTCTTCCGGTTTTTCAGATTCCAACGGATTCTGCCGCCCATCGTTCCAGGGCGGATGACTCCAGATCCCACGGACGAATGGCTCTGGCCTCCTCCCAAAGCCGCAGCAAGGCTGCCAATCCGTCCGAACCGCAATCCAAGGACCGCTCGTTGGCGTAGGTGCGAATGTGCAGAGCCTGGATGTCGGCGGACATTTCCGCCGCATGCTCGCGGACAAAAGGTGTCGAAGGTTCTTGCCGCTCCATCGCGTTTTTCGCCCCTTCCACCAGGACTTGGGCAACCCGACGAGCCACCCCTTCGCCAAGTTCGCGCCGGATCAGCACACATCCCAACGGAACCGGGAGTCCGGTGGATCCGTCCCAAAACGCCCCCAGATCCGCCTCCTCCACCAAGCCAGCCTCCCGGAAGGTGAACCGGCTCTCGTGGATCACCACCGCCCGACGCCAATCCCCGGCCGCCAGCCGCCCCGGGATCCGGTCAAATCGCTCGAATTCTTCCGGGTGGGGATCGATCCCTTGCGACCGGCACCACATGCGCCACAAGATATGGGCCGTGGTCCCTTGACCGGGAAGTCCAACTCCCACTCCGGAGATTTCGGGCCGGTGCAACACCAGAGGCCCCACCGCCTTCGCGAAGGCTCCCCCGCAGCGCAACAAGCGATAGCGATCATGAAACAGGGGTGCACTCGCGCAGGAAACCTTGACGACATCCGGCCCCGCTGGGGCATCATGCAGGGCGTTGAGCTGGGCGATGTCCAGAAAGTCGACACTCCCGCCGGCGGTACGCACATCGCCAACCAACGACTCGAACAAAAACGTGTCGTTCGGACAAGGACTGATCGCCAGAGAAAGGTTCAAGTTCGACACGCTTCCTCCACAATGTTGGCCAGAGCGGCAAGAGCCGCATCCATCTTCCAAGCCCCACGATCGCGAGGCCCGGCGATGTTCGAGATGGATCGTACTTGGGCGAAAGGCACTCCCAGCCTCCAGCAAGCCATGGCCCAACCCGCTCCCTCCATCGATTCCACCTGGAACCCAGCGGCCTCGCGTTGCTTCTGGGTGGATTCCGACCCCGTGCAAACCGCACAGGTTCCGCCTCTCACGACCGCCAGCGAGCGAGCCCACGGCGGCACCAAAAGAGGAAACCGACTGGGGTAGCCTGGATCGAATCCGAGGGACCACAAGTCCAGGACCTGTTCGCCATCCTCGGCGCCCAAATCCAGAAAGGCGTCCTCCTCCAAGGCCACGACCTGTCCCAGGGAAAGCCCCGCGGAAGGATACGCCCCGGCGATCCCGATACCAACGACCCGATCGAACGACTCCACGCGCAGAGCCAAGCCAAGCTCCAACGCCGCGCGAGCGGCCCCCACACCGGTCACCAGAACCCGTGCGTGGCCAGGGACAACAGCCGCCTCGCGGGCGGTGGCGGCCACCCAGAGCGTACGCGGATCCGTCACGCGAGCTCCGCCCACACGCGATCGACCTCGTCACGGACAAGCCTGGAGGGAAGCGGATGACGGCAGGACAATTGCGCCGCCACGGATCCGAACGAACAAGCCTCGAGAAACGGCAGATCGCGCGCATTGGCGACCAGGACCCCGGCGGAGAACGCGTCCCCTGCGCCGATCGGGTGGACCTGCGATCCTTGCGTGTGGCGGCTGACCGGAAAATGTCGGCGCCGACCGGACCCGTCTTCCGCGTAGGCGCCATCCTCGCCAGCCGTCAGCACCAGACGCACTTCGCCAAGTCGTTTGCGCACCTCCGAAAGAACGCCATCCACCGTCCAGTGCTGGGTGACAGACTTCCATTCGGTGAAATTCAACTTCAGGACCAGACCCGGACAGTGCACCGGCCGCTGTAGAAGTTCCCTCGCCAAAGGGATGGAATCCACCAGGACCATCGCGCTTCGGCCTTCCAACCGGGCGGCGATGCGACCAAGATCGAATCCTTCCGGAAAGGTGCCGCAAAGCGCCAGCGGCCAATCGATCGGATGAGCAGACATCCGTTCCTCGAGCGCTTCCTGCGACCAGCCGGCGGCGGCCGGGCCCTCTTCGACAATTTCCGTCACAGTTCCATCCGCTTCCTGGATGGTGGTGGCCGTGCGGATTTCGCCCGCCAACGGCAGCTCGAACACCTCCAGCCGATGATCGCGGCATGCCGACCGCCATGAATCGCCATCGATGCCAATTCCCGTCACCAGGAGCGCGCTTTCACCGAGCGCGGCGATCGCCTGGGCGCAATTGAATCCCTTGCCCGCCGCTCCCCCCTGGCATTTTTTCACCCGCACGACCTCGCCGGGCACGAGGTGCTCGCAACGGACGATCTTCTGCCACGCGGGATTCGCACCGACCACCATGATCTGTCTCATGGGAGGAAACCTATGTTTCCCAACCTATGATCGAAAGCATCATCATCGGAATCGTGGAAGGAGCGACGGAATTTTTGCCCGTTTCCTCCACCGGGCACATCCTGATCGCGGAACATCTCCTGCACACCAAGCGGTCGGACGCGTTCAATGTCCTGCTCCAGGTCGGCCCCATCCTCGCCTCCGCCCTGGTGTTTCGCGAACGGATCGCCTCCTGGTTTCTCAAGATCAAGGAGGCGGGAACCCAGAGGGAACTGCTCCAGATCCTGGTCGCCTTCCTGATCACGGGCTTCGGCGGACTGGCGATGCAGAAAGCCGGAATCGAACTGCCCGACAACATCCTACCCATCGCGATCGCGACGCTCGTCGGAGCGCCGGTGATCTTTCTGGTGGAGCGACGCGCACAAAAGGTCCAAGGCTCTGCCTCCTTCACCTGGCCGATGGTGTTCGCCGTTGCCGGCGCCCAATTGGTCGCTGCCGCTTTTCCAGGAACCTCCCGTTCCGGAGCCTGTGTGATGGCGGCCCTGCTGGTGGGAATTTCACGTCCCGTCGCGGTGGAATTCTCCTTCCTGGTCGGCATCCCGACCATGTTCGCCGCCGGTGGCTACAAGCTCCTGAAAGAGGTCAAGGCCGGGGCTCTGCCGGAATTGCTTTCGGTAGACACGCTCGTCGCCTTCACCACGGCCACCATCGTGGCCCTGTTCGCCGTGAAGTGGCTGTTGGGCTACGTCCGCTCGAACACGTTCATTCCCTTTGCCTGGTACCGTCTGGCGCTGGGAATCGGGCTGTTGGCGTGGGCCTGGAAGGCCTGATCAGACCAGCTTCTTGCGGATGAGGCGATCTGCGGTCGCCTCGATGACCTCGGGCTGGTCGTAGTAGCCTTCTTCCAGGCGTTTGCGCACTTCCTGGATCCGTTCATCCCGGACGGGATCTCCGGCGGCGGCGACCGCAGCAATTCCTGCCGAGGTGGGATCGCGCTTTTCCGAGGAGCTGGAAAGCTCCACCCGATCCTTCTTCGAAACCGAAGGATTGGGCGATGCTTTGGTCCCCTTTGGCCCATCGGGCGGGGGACTCAAGGCTCCGGATAAGTGGATTCCGCTGATATTCATGACACCCTCAGTGGATCTTTCGGCTGCGGTAGCGGAAAACTTTAGCTCTTCCTTTGCAAAGGCAGGATTTCCTCTTCCGAGGGGTAGATGGTGAACAATCGATCGATCGCCACCATCTCGAACAAGTCATGGATGTCCTCGGTCAGTTTGACCAGACGCAAATCCCCATGATGCGCGCGGACTTCGTGCAGGCAGTGGATGAGCATGCCCACACCGGAGGAGTCGATGAAGCCGACCTGTTCCAAATTGATCACCAAGTCGCTTTCCCCCGCCTCGAGAAAGCGTTTGACCACCGCGCGGAATTCATTGGAATCGGCGCCTTTGATCTGACCAACCACGTCGAGGAGGAGGCTAGTTCCGATTCGTCTCGTTGAGATCTCCATGGTCGGTTCCTGTGGGTTTCTGCTGCTGCGGGAAGGCGACTTCAACAACCGTACCTCGACCCTCCAATGACTGAACCCTGAATGTACCACCCAACAAGGCGGTTAGGTGACGAGAAATCGCAACACCCAGCCCCACCCCCCCTTGGCGGGTCGTAAAAAACGCCTCTCCGACCTTCCGCAGCACCTCCGAGGACATCCCCACCCCATTGTCGCGCACGCGGAAGCGGATCTGTTCGGCATCGGCCGAAGCATCCAGAAGAATCATCCCCGGGATCGATTCGGGGATGGCTTGGAGTCCGTTGATGGCGAAGTTGAACAGAACCTGAAGAATCATGTCCCGATCGATCATGACCTCCTTGATCCCCTGGCATTTGGTCTTGATGGTCACGCCCTCCCGTCCGTCGCGGGCCAACCGTGCCAGGACCATTTCCCGGATCTCGCTCAAGAGTTCAGGCACCACCGTCAGGCGCGGCGAAGGGATGCGAGGTCGAGAATAATCCAAGAACTCGGAGAGAATTCGATCCAACCGCTCCGACTCCCGTCGGATCAAACCCAGCAGCTGTCGATCATCATCCGAGGCCGCCATCGAATCGCCCAAAAGTTGCGCGGAACCTGTGATCGAGGCCATGGGATTTCTGATTTCGTGGGCGATCCGCGCCGCCATATGCCCCATCGTGGCCATTCGCTCACCCGAGCGCACCTCGTCTTCCATCTTTCGGATGGCGGAAATGTCCTGGAGGGCCACCACAACGTTGCGCAGTTGTCCGTCCATCCACTGCCCTGCGATCTGGACCTGGATCCATCCCGAGGGGCTGATTCTCAACTCCCGATCCACTTTCGGACCGCGCCCCTCGGTGACCTCGCGGACGGCCTCGACCAAATCCGAACCCCACGTCTCCGAAGCGAGAACCTGATGAAGCCTCGCGCCTGGATGCAAGGGATGGCGCAAGATCGAGCAAGCCGACTGATTGAAGTACAAGAGCTTCCCTTGGGGCTCCATCACCAGCACGCCGTACGATAGACGATTCAACACACCATCGAGATCAAGCCTGGCCAATAGGAGGTCGCGCGCCTGGTCTTCGGAGAGGGCACGCTGTCGGTGCAGGGTTTCGGCCAGATACGCGGTCAGAAACGCGACCAGGGTGCCCAAGCCAACCACCATGATCGTGCGGAAAACGACTGTCGAGCGCGAGAGCGTGGAAAGTCCCGCGTCGGTCCATCCGGTCCCCAGGTGCCCGAAGGCCAAGGATCCAAACAGGGCAAGCCCTGCGCCTGCCACCAAAAATGCGCCGCGATAGCGCATCAGGAAGCCAGCCAAGGTGGCCGTGAGCACGAAAAGGAGGATGAAGTCCGATTGCAATCCCCCGTCGCTGGCGACGATCAACGCCTCCACCCAGACATCGAAGCAAAACAGAGCATCCAGGTACAGATCCAGCCAAGGATGGGGCTTGTCCGACGAGGGATGCCCCTTCCAGTGCAGGCCCAGGTAGACAAGGTTCGCAACGGAATGAAGCCCCAACCACAACCAGACGCGTTCGGTCCCTGGAACCGCCAAGGCGGAGAGAAACAGCGCGACGGGCGTCAGGACGCGGGTCGTCCCGATCCAGCGGATCTGGAGGGACGAGCCCGCGATTGGGTTCACTTGATGCTGCCAGCCATTTCGAACATCGGCAGGTACATCGCGATGAGCACGGCACCGATGATGCCGCCCAGAACCACGATCACCAAAGGTTCCAGCATGGAGGTCAAGGCTTCCACCGCGGCCTCGACTTCCGTATCGTAGAAGTCGGAAACGCGCGTGAGCATATCCGAAAGACCGCCGGTGCGTTCACCGACCGCGATCATCTGGATGACCATCGGGGGAAACACGCCGGTCGCCTTCAAGGGTTCCGCGATGGATTGACCTCCGGAAATCGCCTCGACGGTCCGGAAAATGCCGGCTTCCAGCACCACGTTGCCGGAAGTTTTCGCCGTCACCGTCAGCGCATCGATGATGGGCACACCGGAAGAGAGCAACGTACCCAAGGTCCGACAGAATCGCGCGACCGCACTCTTTCGCTGTAGGTCGCCGAACATGGGAAGCTTGAGCATCATGCCGTCCCAGAAAAACTTGAACTTGGGACTGCGCTTGATCGCCTGCAGGAGGCCCACCACGGCGCCCACCACCAGGATCAGCATCCACCAGATGTTCCCCTTCAGGAAGTCGGAAATCGACATCACCATCCGCGTGGGGGCGGGAAGCGTACCGCCCATGTCCTTGAACATGTTGGCGAACACCGGAACCACCAAGGTCATCAAGGCGACCACGGCGCCGGCCGCAACGACCGCCACCATCACTGGATAGGTCAGGGCGCCCTTCACCTTGCGGCGCAAGGCCTCCGCTGCTTCCTGGTAGTCGGCAAGACGCGCCAGGATGGTGTCCAGGATACCGCCCGCCTCGCCGGCGCGAACCATCTGGCAGTACAACTCCGAAAAGACCGGTTTGTGTTTTTCCATGGATTCGGCCAAGGTCCCGCCGCCCTGGATGTCCGTGGAGATCTTGCGGATGCGGGTGGCGAGATTCTTGTTCTCCGTCTGCTCGGACAGGATTTCCAAGCATTGGATCAAAGGCAGACCCGCCTGGTTCATCGCCGAAAACTGTCGCGTGAACCGGGAGAGATCCTTCAGCCCGATGCCTGTGCCGAACTGGAATCCCTTGGATCCGCTTCGACGGATGGTCACATCCTTGATGCGCCGTTTCTTGACGAGCGCCTCGGCCGCCTGCTGGCTCTCCGCCTCGATCTCGCCTTCGACGGACTTGCCGGCGACGGACTTTCCCTTGTATGCAAATTTTGCCATGGTATCGCTCCGATCAGAGGCGGAAGTTGCCCGAGATGAACTTGTCCAACTGCTCCGGATCGGAAGAGTACATGATCGCGTCGTCTTTGGTGATCTTCCGGCTGATCACAAGCTTGGCCAAATCCATGTTCAAGGTCTGCATCCCGTACTTTTGGCTCACTTCCATGATGCCCTGCATCTGGTGGACCTTGTCGTCGCGGATGAGCGAGCGGATGGCCGGGGTCACGTTCAGGACCTCGGTGGCGATCACGCGCCCGCCACCGATCTTCGGGATCAGCTGCTGGCAGATCACGCCTTCCAAAACGAAGGCCAGCTGACCTCGCACCGCGTCGCGCTCACCCTGTTGGAACATGTCGATGATGCGGTTGATGGTCTGGGGGGCGGAGTTGGTGTGCAGGGTCGCGAACGTGAGGTGACCGGTTTCCGCGATCTGCAAACCGATTTCCACCGTCTCGCGGTCGCGCATTTCTCCCAGAAGGACCACGTCCGGATCTTGACGGAGCGCCACCTTGAGGGCCTGCGTGAAGCTGGCCGTGTCCGAATAGACTTCGCGCTGGTTGACGATGCATCGCTTGTGCTTGTGCACGAATTCGATGGGGTCTTCGATGGTGAGGATGTGTTCGCTTCGCTCGGTATTGATCTTGTCGATCATGGAGGCAAGCGATGTGGATTTGCCGGAACCCGTGGGCCCTGTCAGGAGCACCAGGCCTCGCGCCCGATCACAGAATTCTCCCGTGATGCGGGGAAGCCCCAGCTCCTCGAAACCGCGGATCTCCGTGGGGATGTGGCGCATGACCATCGCGGTGTTGCCACGCTGCATGAACACGTTGGCGCGAAAGCGCGCCTCGAAAGGCCTGCCGTCGCTCATCTGGTGGCGGATGCCGAAGGAGAAGTCGACTTGTCGTCCCTTCTCCTTGTCCAGGTCGAAGTCCTCGAACTTCTTCTTCTGCTCCTCCTTCATCACGCTGTAGCAGACCTGCTGGGCCTCCTCGGGCGTGAGAGGGTGGTTGTCGAAAGGACGAAGCCCTCCGTCCACGCGCAGCATGGGCGGGGAGTTGACCGTGATGTGAAGGTCGGAAGCCTTCCATTCGATCATTTTCGTGATGAGCTCGAGTACGTTGACCATGTTCGCTCCGGTGGGATCGTCAGGTGTCTGTGGAACGGATGACTTCCTGTGCGGTCGTCTGACCTTCCATCAGGAGTTTGAGAGCGGCGGCCCGCAGCGTGAGCACGCCGTCGGAAACCGCCGCCTGGCGGATCTCTTCGATGCTCGCCCGGTCGATGATGAGTTGTTTGATGGCTGGCGAGATCGGCATGATCTCGTAGACACCTTGGCGTCCCTTGTACCCGGAACCCCCACAGGTGTCGCAACCGCGCCCTTTCATGGGCTCCAATCGTGCGAAGGCGTCGTCGTCCAGCCGCAAAAGGCGCTGCAGGGCAGGCGTCTTGCTTTCCGGATCCGGCGTTTTGCAATCCGCGCAAACCTTCCGCACCAGGCGTTGGGCGATGATCAACCGACAAGAACTGGCCACCAGGAACGGCTCGATCCCCATGTCCACCAGACGGTTGATGGTGCTGGGAGCGTCGTTGGTGTGGAGCGTGGACAGCACCAAGTGACCGGTCAAAGCGGCCTTCACGCCGATTTCCGCCGTTTCCAGGTCGCGCATTTCACCGACCATGATCACGTCCGGATCCTGGCGCAAAAAGGCGCGCAACGCGGCGGCGAAGGTGAGTCCGATCTCCGAATGCATCTGGACCTGGTTGATGCCGTGGAGGTTGTATTCCACCGGATCTTCGGCGGTCATGATGTTGATGCCCACGTCGTTGATCGTGGACATCGCCGAATAGAGGGTGGTTGATTTGCCCGAGCCCGTGGGGCCCGTCACGAGAATCATCCCGAAAGGCGCGTCGATGGCCTCTTGCAGGTCGCGAAGTCCCTTTTCATGCAATCCCAGCTTGATCAGGTCCAACTGGAGGTTGGACTGGTCCAGGATACGCATGACCACCTTCTCGCCGAAGATGCAAGGCAGGCTGTTGACGCGAAGATCCACCATCTTTCCGGAAGGGGTCTTGAGCTTGATGCGCCCGTCTTGGGGCAGACGACGCTCTGAAATGTCCAGGTTGGACATGATCTTGATGCGCGAGATGATCGCGTGGCGAAGTTTGAAAGGCAGAGTGCTGATTTCGCGCAGCGTGCCATCCACGCGGTAGCGGACCCGCATGACCTTCTCGTAGATCTCCACGTGGATGTCGGAAGCCCGGATGCGGATGGCGTCGATGAGGATCTTGTTGACCAACTTCACCAGAGGGGCGTCGTCCACTGCGGCCAACGCGTTGGCGGCCTCGGCATCGTCGTTGGACTCGCGCACGACCTCCATGTCGTCGCCGACCGCCCCGATGATGTCGGCCATTTCCTTTTGCATGGAGGTCTGGAAATATTTCTCCAGGCAACCGCGGATCTGGTTTTCCGCCGCGACCACGGGCTTGACGGTACAGCCCGTGATGAACTTGATGGCATCCAGGACGTAGACGTTCTTGGGGTCGGAAGTGGCCACGGTCAGCACCTTGTTGGTGCGACTGACCACGATGACCCCGTATTTCATGGCCAGATCCTGTGGGATCAGGCGCACGGTTTCTTCGTCCAGCTCGATGTCGGAAAGCGAGATGTGGCCCAAGTTCATCTGCTTGGCCACAAACGAAGCAATTTCCTCCTCGTCCAGGAAAGCTCCCACCCGCACGAGATTTTCCCCGAGCTTGCCTCCCATGGACCGCTGGCTCTTGAGAGCGAGAAGGAGCTGTTCTTTGGAAATCAGCCCGCTCTCCACCATCATCTCGCCGAGTTTCACCGCCACTGACTTTTCCCTTCCATCTTCTTGGACCTTCCGAGCCAGGAAATTTGGATCTTCCTCCGAAAGATACCACTGGCAGGTAGGCGCATGAAATCCGATTCTAACACTGTTCGTGTCGCGGCGACGGCAACTCTTGCCATCGGCGAAGCAAAGACCTTCTACCTGCCGGATTCCGACGTGCAGGGTTTGGTGTTGCGGACCCCGGTTGGATTGAGGGCGTTTCGCAACCAATGCCGCCATTGGACCGTCGAATTGGATACGGGGGATGCCGATTTCTGGAATCCGGACCTCAAGATGATCCAATGCAAGGTCCACGGAGCGCTCTTCCGCCCGGAGGACGGCCTGTGCGTGTACGGCCCTTGCTCGGGCCATCCCCTGATCGCCTACGAATTGACCGAGGACGGCGAGGATTCCTTGGTCACCGTCCCGCCATCGTAGATCAATCGCTCCTGTAGGGATCGGGCATGCCCGATCCCTACAGGGGCGGGATCAGATGTTCTTGAAGATGTGCCAGCCGCCGAAGGCCATGCCGATGGTGGTGGGCAAGCCGGGCAGCAGGAAGCAAAGCACGATCCGCAACAGACGATTGGTCCACCACTTGCGAAAATGCGAGATGTCGTCGGTGACGTTTTCCATTTCTTCCACCCGAGGAGGCACCCGCCAGGTCTGGACCAGGGCGGTGACATGCCCCACGCCCAGCACGGGAACCAAGGTGGTGATGGGTGCGGAGAGGAACGCCGAAAGGATGGTCAGAGGGTGTCCAAAGGCCAAAAGCGTTCCGAGCGCCGCTGGAATGGCGGTGGAAAGGGCCCAGAACAGGGCGCTCTGCCCCATTTTGGCGGCGCCTTGATCGATCCCGATCCAGGCCAAGGCGGCCAGGATCACCGCAGGGATTCCCCATCCAAGCCACGTCCAAACCTTTGATGAGGCCGGGACCACGCCGATCACCTCTTCGCTTTGGGTCGCCTCACCTGTTTCCAATAGCCGCGTCATGCCTTGCCGGTGTCCGGCGCCGATCACGGCCAACACGCGCTTGCCCGGGGCTTGGCGAATGCGCCCCACCATGAAATGGTCGCGCTCGTCCAGCATCACCTGGCGAACCTCCGGGAATTCCTTGCCCATCTCGTCCATCATGGAGCTGAGGTTGTCCTGCTCCCGCAATTTGCCCAGATCCTCTTCCGTGACCTTGTCGGTCTCGAACACGCTTTCCAACAAGCCCGCCGACAGCTTGAGCCGACGCCACCAGGGGGTGAGACTCCAAACCCGCCGCAGGGTGGTTTTGATCTCGCGATCCACCAGTACCACCGGAATTCCCAGTTCGCGTGCGGTGGTGACCGCCTTGTAAAGCTCCGAGCCCGGTCGCACGCCGGTCTGCAAGCCCATGCGCTTTTGGTGGCTGGAAAGCAGGATGTTGGCGATCAGCGTCGAAAACTGTCCTTGCCGGATCACGGTGAACAGATCCAACTTCTTCCAGGCGTCGGGATCGGACAGGGCCTGGAGACGTTTTTCGTCCAGCTCCACGCAAACGCAATCCGGCGCCGCCTCGCGGATGGCCGCTTCCACTTGCAGCACGGATTCGGCGGAAACGTGGGCGGTGCCCAACAGGAGGATTTCGCGGTCGTCGACACGCACGGTCGGGATAGTTTCGGTGGTCATCGGCCCTGCAAGGTAGAACCCGGACGCACTCATTCGTCTCCAACTCTACGATTGAAACTCAACCTGATACACACCAGTGTCCGTGGACAAATCATGCTCACTGCATCTCGCAGGGCCGGCAGGGGTTCCAAGGGGGCGAGGCTATTCGGAGGAGCGGTCATCCGCTCCGTAGAGCCCGAGACCCCTTGGCGCGCGGGATCGTCAAGGGCCGCCGCGCAGCGGTCCTTGACCCCGAGGAGGTACAGGAGGAGCGGGAAGCGTCCTCCTGTAAAACGGTGCAGGGCGAAAGCCCTGCCAAACTCCACTCGGATGAGAATCCGAGAAAGAAGCCCGGCGCAGCCGAAAGAAAAGGCTTATGCCTCGTCGTACCGGTACCCCACCTCGCCGTGGTCCAGGTAATCCAGGCCCGCGACCTCGTCTTCGGTGTCCGGGCGCAGCCCCAGAATCAGCTTGGTGGCAAAGGTGGCCACCGTAGTTCCGGCAAGCGCGATCACCACCACGATCCCCATCGCCTTCAGCTGCTCCAGCCAAAGCCCGTTTCCAACCAGTCCACCGAGGTTCGTCTGGAGATTGGGATTGATCAGGACCGAAGCGAACACGCCCGTCAGCACCGTGCCCACCGTGCCTGCCACGCCGTGCACACCAAAGGTGTCCAGCGCGTCGTCGTAGCGCAAAAGGTGCTTCAAGCGCATGGCCGCGAAGAAGGACGCGATCGTGCCCAAAGCGCCGATCGCCACCGCCGCCCCGGAGCTGACAAATCCTGCCGCCGGAGTGATGGCCACCAACCCAGCCACGATGCCGGAGCAGAACCCAAGAACGGTGGGTTTGCCATGCAGAATCCATTCGAGCGCAGGCCAAAGGATCGAGGCCACCGCAGCCGCCAAGGTCGTGGCGACAAACGCGTTCGAGGCGACGCCGTCGGCGCCAAGGGCCGATCCCACGTTGAAGCCGTACCAGCCCACCCACAGGAGACCCGCACCGGTCATCGCCAGCACCATGGAGTGAGGAGGCATCGGGTCCTTGCCGTATCCCTTTCGATGCCCCAAGATCAGCACCAGGGCCAAGGCGGACCACCCGGAAGCCATTTCCACGGCGAAGCCTCCGGCAAAATCCACGGCCTTGATGGCGGCGCTGGCGTTGCCGAGTCCATTGAACAATCCGGTGGAACCCCAGGCCATGTGGGCCACCGGGATGTACACCAAAAACAACCACAGCACCGAGATCAGCATCATGGAGGAAAACTTGATGCGCTCGGCGGCGGCACCGATCAGCAAGGCCGGCGTGATGATCGCGAACATCAACTGGAACATGGCAAACACGTTGTGGCTCACCCAGTTCGAGTACGCTGGGTTGGGCATGGCGTCCACGCCGCGGAAAAACGCGTAGTCCAGCCCCCCGTAAATCGCATTGCCGGGAGCGAACACCAGTGAGTACCCCACCGCCCACCACAACAGGGTGACGATGCCGGCGATCCCCATGCACTGGGCCAGAACCGAAAGGACGTTCTTGGCGCGCACCATGCCGCCGAAAAACAACGCCAACCCGGGCAGGGTCATGAACAACACCAAGGCGGCCGAAATCATGACCCAACCGTTGTGGCCTGGGCCCGCCGACTGGATCTTGGAGGTTGCGAAATCCTGACGCGATGTGTTGTTGACGTAGGCCTCCAGGTCGGCCAAGCGCTTCAAAACGGCGGAATCCACTGCCGGGGCCGCTGGAGCGGCCAAGACCGGCACTGGCACAGCGTTACTCGAAGGCCGAACCGCCTCCGCCGTAGCCGAGGACACCGGAGGGGAGTCGGGCAGAAGGATTTTGGCAGAAACCAGTTGCTGGGCCACAAGCAGAATCGCAAGGACCTGCCTCAAACGAATGGACATGTGCGCTTACCCCGATTGGTCAATTTCGCGATCGACAATACCGCGAAAACGACAACAATTAGCAAATTGTACGCCAATTGGCAAACAAAGGAAATTTCCACAGGCAATTTTTAGCGAAATCGTAAGTGGCAAACTCAACCCCCTATTTGTCACGCCGACAGTGCGAGTTGTTAATCCCAACCCTGAAATTGGCATTCCGACCCATCCTCTCCACCTCCCACCTTGCGAAACAGGTGTCTTTTTCCCTCAAAAGACATTACTGTCCGGTATTCAGGCTTCCGTATCCAATCAGGTCGGCGGACTGTTGACCAGCACCTTCAGGGAGAACCTCGATGCACGAGCCCTTATCCATCTTCTACGCACTGCCCTTTGTAGGGCTTCTGTTATCGATGGCCATCCTTCCGCTCAAGGCCCCCCACTTTTGGGAGCACAAACAGGGCTGGATCGTGGTCTTCTGGTCGCTCACCTTCGCGGTCCCCTACACCATCTTCCATGGCTTCGGATCCGCCGCCCACCTGCATGTGCACACGCTTGTGAAGGACTACGTGCCGTTTCTGATCTTGATCACCACCTTGTACGTCGCGGCAGGCGGACTCTACCTGACCGGGGGTGAGCCCGGCAACCCCTTCGGGAACGTCCTGCTGTTGGCTTTCGGAACCTTGCTGGCGAGCCTCGTGGGGACCACCGGCGCCTCCATGGTCATGATCCGGCCCGTCATCCGTTCCATTTCCAAGCGCGACAACAAAGTCCACACGGTGATCTTTTTCATTTTCCTGGTCTCCAACATCGGCGGCAGCCTCACGCCCATCGGCGATCCTCCGCTGTTTTTGGGCTACCTCCATGGCGTGGACTTCCTGTGGCCGCTGAAGCATTGCTCGGCCCCCATGCTGTTCAGCACCGTGATTCTTCTTGGCGTGTACTTCGGGCTGGATTCCTGGTACTTCAAAAAGGAACGCGCCAAGCATCGGGTGGAACTCCAAAGGATCCCGCTGGATATCCGCGGCACTTCCAACATTCTAGTCCTGCTGGGTGTGGTCGCGACCGTGGTCGGCACCGGTGCACTCTCCAAAAGTTGGACCGGAGGCTTCGCGATTCCATTCGGCGAGCACATGCCCATCCACATCAGCTTCACGGACCTGCTGCGAGACGGGCTCCTCGTGGGCCTGCTCTTCTTGTCGCTGAAAACCACCCCACACGGTGTCCGCGAAGCCAACGGCTTCACATGGGCCCCCATCCAGGAGGTCGCCCGCCTGTTCGCCGGCATCTTCGCCACCCTCATTCCTCTGATCCTGATCCTGCAAGCGGGCAAAGACGGCGCCTTGGGCTGGTTGGTGGAGGCCGTCAGCACTCCCGCCCGCTACTTCTGGGCGGCTGGTGCGCTCTCTTCCTTCCTGGACAACGCGCCCACGTACCTCTTGTTTTTCAACGTGGCCGGCGGTGACGCCCAAGTCCAGAACCTGATGGCACAGGGCGCCATCCTCACCGCGATTTCCTGCGGTGCCGTCTTCATGGGCGCCAATTCGTACATCGGAAACGCCCCGAACCTCCTGGTGAAGGCCGTTGCCGAGGAACAAGGCGTCAAGATGCCGTCGTTCATCGGGTATCTCGGCTGGTCAGGCGCCGTGCTCATTCCGCTGTTCGTTCTGGTCACCTTGATCTTCTTCTGAGAACAATCAGGCCCTCCAATAGCAGAACCCGCCGCTCCTCACGCAAACGAAAAGCCCTCTCTTCGCAGCAGCGAAGAGAGGGCTTTTTTTGGGGGGGACCCTGCCGTTCACACGGGGCACTGGAGCCAGCGGGGGCATTCCTCTTTCGATCAATAAACCCGCACGGGAAGAATCACGAACGGAATGCCCAGGTTGCATGGCTGGACCCTGGCCTGTTCACACAGGCCACTGGGGCAAGCTGGGGCATTCCTCGAAGCCTCAGTACACCCGAACGGGTAGGATCACGAACGGAATGCCCAGGTTGTAGAACTTCCTCTGGATCCCGAAGACGATGTTGTTGTGCAAAAAGCGCGTGAACATGCTGTCTTCGGGGAACACGAGCTGGCCGCCGAAGAACGTGCTCTGCGGGAAAGCCTTGACCAGCGCAGGCGTGAGCTCCATCATCTCGGAGGCGACGTCCGTCCCCACGGCGGTCCGGGCTTCCGAATACGCTCCATGCCGACGCATGAACCGCACGTATTTTTCGGCCTCTTCCTTGACGTGCACCTGGAGTGCATCCATTTCTTCGGTTCCCTTGAAGTTGCCGGCATCCACGACACCCACGTACACGAAGATCCAGTTCTTGTAGACGCCCGAGAACATCCGCTGGATGTTGAGCAGGGTGTGGAGCCCCAACCCGTTGTATCCGTTCACCAGCAAAACAGCGGTCTTGGCCTTCGGGTCGCAGGGAATGTCGACTTCCTTCTCGGCGGAGTTGGAGATGTCGGCAGTGCGAACCAGCTGATCCAGCCGCTTGAGGAGGGACTTGGTGTGGCGGTAGTGTCGCTTGACAAAAAACGAGATCGCCACGAGGACCGCGGTGACGCCCACGGCGGCAAGCCCGCCCTCCCAGAACTTCTCGACGAAGACGAAGACCAGGATGAACATCGAGATCACCAGGCCCACCATCGGCACCCAGATCTTCCTCTTCCATTCGATCTCGCGGCCCTTGTTCTTCCACCAATGGCGAATCAACCCGCCCATGGAAAGAGCGAAGGTGACGAACACGTTGATGGAGTAGAGGACCACGAGCTTGGCGACGCTTCCTCCCGTGAAAATCACCGTACCCAAGGCGATGGCAGCCATCAGCAACACCCCGTTTTGCGTCACCAGCCGGTCGGACAAACCGGCGAACCGACTGGGAATCCAGCGATCCAAGGCCATGTTGGCCAACACGCGAGGCCCACCGATGAACCCTGCCTGGGAGGCGATGAACAGGATCGCCGCTTCGGAAAACAGCGTGACCCACACGAACACCTCGCCACCCTTGCCCCAATCCCGGGTCATGGCCTCGAACAAGATCGCGTTGAGCGTCTTCACCTCGTGTTCGCCTCGGTGGACCTGGTAGATGAGGTAGGCCAGGAACAATCCGATCACCGTGATGGCCAGCGACCAAGACATGTAGGTCATGGTCCGCTTGCCATTGCGCACCCGAGGCTCGCGAAGAATGTTCAGACCGTTGGAGACCGCCTCGATCCCCGTGAACGTTCCCGCGCCCAGGCAGAAGGCCTTCGTCACCAGCAGGAAGGCGCCTATCAACCCCAGTGTGGCGACCGCTCCTTGCGCGTCCGACGCGGCGCGCGCGGCGATGGCAGGAGCGTCGTCGACATGGGTGGCGATGGAATAGACGATCCCGAAGGCATGGGTGAGAACGAACACGAGGAAAATGGGGACCATGAAGTTCACGGATTCCCGGACGCCGCGCATGTTCAGAATGGTCAAGAGCAGGATCCCACCGATGATCGCATGGAACTTCCAAGCAATCATTCCAGCGGGCAGGAACGAAAAGATCGCATCCGCTCCCGCCGCGATGGAAATCGAGATGGTGAGGACGTAGTCGATCACCAGTGCGCATCCGGAAACCATGCCCAAGGTCGGATTCAAAAGCTTCGAGGCCACCAGATAGCCACCGCCGCCGCCAGGGAAGAGTTCGATGATCTGCACATAGGACGCGGAAAGGACGAACACCGTGATGGTGGCCATCAATGCCACCAAAAGACCCAAGGCGGGATAATTGCCCAGGATATGCCAAGCTTCCTGAGGGCCGTAGCTGGACGACGAAAGGCCGTCCGCACCCAATCCGACCCAGGCGAAGAACGGCAACAGCGCCATGGAGTGGAAAATGTTCCGGTCGAATAGATTCTTTTCGCCACCCAGGACGATGCGCTTGACCTTCTCGAAGAAGGTAGGCTTGGTCTCCGGGAGCGGAATCGGTTCGATGTTCTGTTCGTCCACGTCTAACCTCAAAGGGTGCGCCATCCAAAGCTTCGGAGGCGCGGAAAGTTTAGTTCCCGAATAGCCGAGTGCGGAGTCCAAGGTCTGCGCGAAGCCCCTGGCCCGGAACCACCGCGTTGGATCCCCAGAACAATCGATCCAGCAGAATCGATCCTCGAGTAGCGAACGGGGCAATCCGATGCATTTGTTCTCTGGCTACTCGCAACGCGAAAAAGGCCGACGAATGTCGGCCTTCCCTTCGGATTTGGTCTTTCCCAGCAACGCCTTACTCGGCGTAGTGGTAGCCCTGTTCGCCGTGATCGACCAGGTCGTGGCCCATCACTTCTTCTTCCTCGTCCGGACGGAGGCCAACCAAGGCCTTGACGATGAACGCGATCACCACGGTGGCGACCACCGAAAGCGTGATGGTCAAGCCCATGGCCTTCAGCTGCTCGATCCACAAGGTGTTGCCGACGATGTCCTTCAGATTCATGGCCAGGTTCCCGTTGGCTTCGTGGACGGCCAGGAAGCCGGTCAGAAGAGCGCCAAGCGTTCCACCGACACCGTGCACACCGAAGGTGTCCAGCGCGTCGTCGTACTTCAGCCAGCTCTTGAGCTTGGTGCAGGCCAGGAAGGGGATGATGCCGGCGAGCACACCGATGATCACCGCACCGGTGGCGTTGATGAAGCCCGTGGCGGGAGTGACCACGACCAGGCCAGCGACCGCACCGGAACACATGCCCAGGATGGTGGGCTTGCCGTTGCTGAACCATTCGGCGACCGGCCAGATGAACGCCGCAACCGCGGTGGCCAGCGTGGTGGTCATGAAGGCGTTGGCAGCGACGCCGTCTGCAGCGACCGCCGAACCCGCGTTGAACCCGTACCAGCCCACCCAGAGCATGCCGGTACCGATGGCGGTCAACACCAAGCTATGCGGAGCGAAGCTCTGCGTGCCCCAGCCCTTGCGCTTGCCCAGGATGATCATGAGGACCAAGGCCGACCAGCCCGAGCTCATGTGCACCACGGTTCCACCGGCGAAGTCGATGGCCTTGATGGCGGCGGCGGCGTTCCAGACACCGTTCATGAGGCCGGTTCCACCCCAGACCATGTGGGCCAGCGGGAAGTACACGATGAGCATCCAGAGGAACACGAAGAGCATGATGGCCTTGAACTTCATGCGCTCGGCGACGGCACCGATGATCAAAGCCGGAGTGATGATGGCAAACATCATCTGGTAGATGGCGAACACGTTTTCCGAGACCCATGTGGAGTATGTGGTGTTGGGAACCGACGTCACGCCTTTCAGGAACGCCTTGCTCAGGTCACCGATGATCGCTCCGTCCCCTGCGAAGGTCAGGGAGTAGCCAACCGCCCACCAGAGGAGAGTCACCATGCCGGCAATGCCAAAGCATTGGGCGATGATGGACAACACGTTCTTGGTGCGGACCAAGCCACCGTAGAACAAGAACAAGCCGGGTAGGGTCATGAACAGCACCAACGCGGCGCAGATCATCATGAACCCGTTGTGACCAGGACCGGCCACGCCGATGGCCCGCGCCTCGACACCCTTGCTCGGATCGGTGTTCTGGATGTAAGCCTCCAGCGCGGCGACGCGATTTTTGAGTGCGGTATCACTCGCAACTTCAACCGCAGGTGCCGGGGCAACGACCGCGGCCGAATCGGTGGTTTTGGTCGTGTCGGCAGCGGCGAAGGCCGATGTGCCGACAAACAAGGTGAGCGCCGCGAGCGCCGTGGCTAGTCGATTTGCAAAACGCATGATCGCGTCCTTCTGAAGGAAGGTGGAGGGTTCGACCCATCGAACCGTAGGTCGTTGACGATGAACAGGTATTGCAAGAACCAGACCAATCGATTCAATGCTCTTCCCCCTTCAACATTCAACCGACACTCGGCTCATTTCACCATCTTTAGAGTAACAATGCTCGTCAAATCGCCACTTTGTCAGTCATTGTCACCTTTTGGCAATCGCAAGCGACAACGTGTCAAGCCCGTTCTGTCTCCAATCTCCAAGGATGCGCCAAGTCATGGATGGTCTTGGCAGGCAGGAAGGTGTCCAGCGGAATTTCCAGAAAGACGGTCCACCAGCCCGACATGGCGCCATTCCAAAGGCCTGGCCTCTCGAACACCCGGAGGTCGCCACGAGGCGAAGGCTTCTTCGAGAGAAACGCCCGCGAAGGATCCACGAAGGCGTCGAGGTCATACCGAGTTCCATCGGCACGGTCCAGGCAACAAGCGAGCTCTACCGGATTGAAGTGGGTGGAGCCGGAGATCAGGCCTTTCTGCGCAGGATCGATTTCCGATTGCTCCACGATTTCCAACCTCTCTCCCTGCTCCGCTGCCACCCAGAAGGGTCCACCACCCGGCTCGCCGACATTGGGGACCATCCCCGCCACGCGAAGCGGGCGATCCACTTGTTCGCGCAACGCCGCATCCGAGGCCGGCAATTTAATTCCCAGGGCTTCCGCCAGCGCCCGCAAGCCATGGGAATCGCCCGATGTCAAAAATTGCTCCGAACGCGACTTCAGCGCCAACGCCAAGGCGCCCAATCGTCGGCGCCACGGCACCACGAACGGGCGCCGGGCATCCGGCTGGATGTTGTCTATGTTCTTCACCAGCACCACGCGCCCTGGGGTCATGGCGAGATTTCCCAGCAAGGAGCCATGGCCGCCCGCCCGAAGCGCAGGGTGCCCCTCCTTGTCCCGGACCAGGGCTCCATCGGATTCCAAGGAAAGCGTATCCGTCGAGGGCAATTGGAGGGACGACACCGCCACGACTTCCCCACCGTGGCGTCTTCCCAGAGTCCGGCAGGAGTCATCGAAGTGCGTCGGCAGTGGCCATCCTTCAGCAAGTGTGAAATGGACGACGCCCCGACCGTGCTTGCCCAGGATTTCCGACGACTCCGCGATCTGCTCTTCCAGTGGGGTGCGCAGAGGAAAGCTCGGCTCCGGGTCTTCGTGGAACGGAACGAACGCCTTGGGGCGGGCCGCCCATCCGTAGCCCTCGGGAGGCTCCTTGATCAGAAGGGTCGCGATCCCTTGGGGGTCCTCCGGGTCCACTCCCTTTTCCCAGAGGTTCCGCTGGACCACAGGGGCTTGCGCCAAACGCCGGAGTTTCTTGGATTCTCCCTCCGGATCCGGGTGCGTGCCCGCCAAAAGCTGGGCAGGCCCCGCGAACATCCGGCTAGCCGCACCGCTTGCGGGAACGAAGAATCCGATCGCCCCCTCGGAGGCGATTCGATCGAATGCAGGCAGGAGCGCATCCAATTCCTCCACCGGACAACGCACGATGCCATCGCCGACGGTAGCCGCTCGCGAGAGTACCGGAGCTGTCACGCCATTTTTCAGCAATTGGATTTGCTTGGTCGCCTCGACCTCGGAGATTCCTCGGGATTCCAAAAATGCGAGATCTTGCTCGTTCAAGAGTTCCTGGCGCAATGGTTCCTGCCTTGGCTCGAAGATGGACGGAGGGAGTTCGATCCCCGGGAACTTACATTGGCCCGGGTGGAAACCCCATCGATCCAACCAACATGGCGCACGGCACCCCTCTGGCGTAGGGCTCTGGCCAAATTTCTCGACCTCGTCTTTTTCTTCGTGGTGTGCTATTACCCGCTCGAGCTCGCGATCCAAACATCCTTCCGCACCAAGAATATCGGACCGCTCGCGGCCATGTTCCTCCTCTACCCCGTTCTCCAGGCCTTGTTCACCTGGAAGTGGCAGGCGTCCGTGGGGAAGCGATTGCTATCGATCTCGGTGGTCTCCATGGACGGACGTCGCCTGGATTGGGTGGATGCGTTCCAGCGCCAAGTCCTTCCGCTGGCGTTCGTGCTCCTCCTTTGCCTTTCACTCTCGGAAATGCTCCCGTTGATGCCCCCCTATCCGGAGGGCAATCCCTCGCCGGAAATCATCCAAGCCTGGGTGGACCAAGTGCAGTCCATCTCCATCGCATCCACCTCCAAATGGCTGGAATACCAGCAATTCAGCGGTTTTTTGTTCATGGGGTCGCTGGTCTTGGGCATGGTACGGCCAGACCATAGGACTCTGCAGGACATCTGGTCGAAAACCATGGTCGTCGAACCCCGTCGTGGGTTCTCACAAGTCGTTTAAATTTCGGTACTTCAATTGTCTGAACGAGGAAACTTCATGTCCGAGCAACTGATCTACATCGACGGCGAATTCTATACAAAGAGCGAAGCGAAGGTCTCCGTGTTCGACCATGGATTCCTGTACGGCGACGGCGTCTTCGAAGGCATCCGCGCCTACCACGGCAAGGTCTTCAAGCTCCAACCCCACATCGAGCGCCTGTACGACTCGGCCAAGGCCATCGGACTGGTGATTCCCGTCTCCAAGGAGGAGATGAGCTCCATCGTGGTGGAATCCTGTCGTCGCAACGGCATCGCCAACGGCTACATCCGGCTTGTGGTCAGCCGCGGCGTGGGCGATCTGGGATTGAATCCCTACCTCTGCAAGAAGGCGAGCATCGTGTGCATCGCCGCCACCATCCAGCTCTATCCGCAGGAACTCTACCAGCAGGGCTTGGACATCGTGACGGTGGCCACCCCCAGAAACCACCCCGAGGCGCTGAATCCGCGGATCAAGAGCCTCAACTACATGAACAACATCATGGCCAAGATGGAGGCCATCCGCGCCGGAGTGCAGGAGGCGGTCATGCTGAACCTGCAAGGCTACGTGGCCGAATGCACCGGCGACAACCTGTTCATCCTGCGCAACGGGAAACTGGTAACGCCTCCCGCCACCGAAGGCGCGCTGGAAGGAATCACCCGCAACGCCGTGATCGACCTGGCCCGCCAAAAGGGGATCGAGGTGCGCGAGGAGCGCATGTCGCGTTTTGACATCTACACCTCGCAGGAGATGTTCCTCACCGGCACCGGCGCGGAGCTCATCCCCGTGGTGAAGGTGGATGGCCGGGCGATCGGCGAAGGCTCGGTGGGCCCCGTCTTCAAGGGTTTGTTGGCCGACTTCCAACAGTTGACCCGCGTGGACGGCGCCCCGATCCCGGGTCTCTCTGCATGATCTTCCCAGCCCTGACCGGTGCCAAGGCGGCCGCCCGGCTCAAGCAGATCGTCGGACGCGGGACGGCCCCTTCGCCCGAAATCGAAGCCAAGGTCCGCGCCATCCTCGCCGATGTGCGCGAACGCGGACTGGTCGCCGCGACGGAATACGCCCGCTCCTTCGACGGATTGGGTCCCAAGCAGCCGATCCGCCTCTCGACAAAAACCGTCGAGGCCGCGGCGAACAAATGCCCCAAGCCCGTCCAGGAAGCCATCAAGCGCTCCATCCGGCAGGTGCGCACCTTCCACGAGCGCCAGGCCGAGGAATCCTGGGTGCTGGAAGGCGACAGCGGCCAATGGCTGGGCATGCGGATCGCGCCTCTGCATCGGGTGGGCCTCTATGTTCCGGGCGGCGCCGGGGTCTATCCCAGCACGGTCATCATGAGCGCCGTTCCGGCCATCGTGGCGGGCGTGCGCGAAATCGTGGTGGTCACTCCCTGCCCGCACGGACTCGATCCCGCGGTCGCCTTCGCGCTGCGCGAACTGGCCATCGAGGAGATCTACGCCATCGGTGGCGCCCAGGCCATCGGGCTGTTGGCCTACGGCGGCAAAGGGATCGAACGGGTGGACAAGATCGTGGGGCCCTGCAACGTGTGGGCCTCCATCGCCAAGCGCGAGGTGTTTGGGACGGTCGACATCGACAACATCGCCGGCCCCTCCGAAATCCTGGTCTTCTTCGACGAATCCTCCAATGTGGAATGGGTCGCCGCCGACCTGCTCTCGCAGGCCGAACACGGCTCGGGCTACGAATCCGCCGTGGCGCTCACCACCAGCGCGATCGCCGCCAAGGCTCTTTCCGAAGCCATGCAGCGACAGTTCGAGGCCTCCCCGAAAAAGAAAGAGCTCGAGGTCGCCTTGTCGCGGTTCGGACTCCTGATGGTCTGCCCCAACTGGACCGTCGCGCTGGACGTGGCCAACCGCATCGCTCCCGAGCACGCCGAAATCCTGTCCAACAACGCCAAGGAGATCCTCGAGGGCCTGCACAACGCCGGCGCCATCTTCGTCGGCCCCTGGACGGCAGAATCTGTCGGCGACTACATGGCCGGCCCCAACCACATCCTTCCCACCAATGGAACGGCACGATTCGCCTCGCCGCTGGGAGTCTACGACTTCATCAAGCGCACCAGCCTCCTGCTGTACGGCCCCCAGGCATTGGCCGCCGATGGTCCGCACATCGCCGCCTTGGCGGACGCGGAAGGCTTCCACCACCACGCCGAGGCTGTGCGTCTGCGCTTGCCGGCCGCCAAAGCGGCCACCCAGCCGGCTTCCAAGTCCTCTCCTCGTCGGGCACGCCCGCTATCGCGCCCGTCCAAGGTCGCCAAGCCGCGGAGAAGCAAGTGACGATTCTTGTCGACTACAAGGCGGGAAACCTGACCTCCGTGTCGCTCGCCTTGTCCAAGGTGGGCATCGCCCACTCCATTTCAGATGATCCAGACGTGGTCCGGAAGGCCCAACGAGTGGTGTTCCCGGGAGTCGGC
Organism: Fibrobacterota bacterium; assembly: GCA_016699655.1. Taxonomy (GTDB): domain Bacteria; phylum Fibrobacterota; class Fibrobacteria; order UBA5070; family UBA5070; genus UBA5070. The sequence goes on along the minus strand of CP064986.1, from coordinate 3,000,596 downwards.
GCCGCCGGCCAAGCCATGGAAAACCTGCGCAGCAAGGGAATGGACCAAGCCTTGATCGAGGCGGTGCGACGCGGCATCCCCGTTCTGGGCATCTGCATCGGCTGCCAGATTCTGTTGGAGCGCTCGGAGGAGGACGGCGGCGTGGACTGCCTCGGGATCCTGCCGGGCCAGGTCAAGCGATTCGACTTCTCCCACCTTCCCCAGCCGCGCCCCAAAGTCCCGCACATGGGCTGGAATCCCGTGCGGTTCGTGCGTCCGCACCCCTTGTTCCAGGGGATCGCCCAGGATTCGCACTTCTATTTCGTGCACTCGTTCTATCCCGCCCCCCAGCGTCCCGAGAACATCCTGGGAAGCACCGAGTACGGCGGCCAGGAATTCGCGAGCATCCTCGACGGCGGCAACGTGGTGGCCACCCAGTTCCACACCGAAAAGAGCGGCGAGAACGGCCTGCGCCTGTTGTCCAACTTCGGCACCTGGAAGCCATAGCCCCAAAGGACCCATGAAATGCTCGCCAAACGCGTGATCGTCTGCCTGGACGTTCGAAACGGCAAAGTCACCAAAGGCGTGAAGTTCGAAGGCAATCTCGACTTGGGCGATCCCGTCGAGATGGGCGCCGAGTACTACCGCCAGGGTGTCGACGAACTCGTGTTCTACGACATCACCGCCTCGGCGGAAAACCGCGCCATCGACATCGAGATGGTCCGTGGTGTGGCCAGACACGTGTTCATCCCCTTTTCGGTGGGTGGCGGGATCCGCAATCTCCAGGACATGCGCGACGTGCTGCTGGCCGGCGCGGAAAAGGTCTCCCTCAACTCGCTGGCGGTGCGGACTCCGTCCATCATCTCCGATGGCGCCAAGGCTTTCGGTAACCAGTGCATCGTGCTGGGAATGGACGCCCTGAAAGTGGGCGTATCGGAAAAGGTCCCGAGCGGTTACGAGATCGTGGTCAAGGGCGGTCGGGAACGCACGGGAATCGACGCCGTGGCATGGGCCAAGCGTGCGGAAGAATTGGGTGCAGGAGAGATCTGCCTGAACTCCATCGACGCCGACGGAACCAAGGCGGGCTACGAGCTGGAGATCACCCGCAAGATCGTCCAGGCGGTATCCATCCCGGTGATCGCCTCCGGCGGCGCGGGAACACCCCAGCACCTATCCGAAGTCCTCATGCCCAACGTTGGTGCGGACGCGGCCCTCGTCGCGAGCCTCACGCACATCGACGGCTACACGGTGGGACAGCTCAAGCAGGCCATCGCCAAGTCGGGCTTAGCCGTCAGAATCTGACCGTTTAGACCTCGTCGCGAACGTTGTTCGCTGCTGGTCCGAGCCGGAAGCGGAATGTCGCGCCCGCACCCACGACGCCTTCGGCCTCGATGGCCCCGCCCAAGCGGTCGAGCGCTTTTTTCACGGTGGCCAAGCCGATCCCGATGCCATCGACCGAGTCGGAGTGCAGTCGCTGGAAGGCCTGGAAAAGCTTGTCGGCATAGGCCATGTCGAATCCCACCCCGTTGTCCGAAACCACGCACCAGATCCCGTCCGCCCGCTCCTGCGCGAAGATCTCGATGCGTTGGATCGAATCGGGGCGGATGAACTTGCACGCGTTTCCCAGCACATTGGTGAGGACCATCCGGGCAAGCGCATGGTCCGTAAGCAGAGACGGCAAGGACGCGACGCTCCATTGGACGTTGCAACAGCTTTTTCCCGCACCAGGACACTGGGCTGCCGCGCACAGCTCCTCCCGAACCTCCTGGATCAGACAGGAAATGTCCACCTGGCTCAGGTGGACGGGGTGGCGATCCACCTTGGAAAGCGAGAGCAACGCTTCGATCAATCCCCCCATCCGCTCGGCGGCCGATTCGATCCGGACCAACGCCTGCCGCCCCTCGGAAGGCAAGGAGGATTCGAAGTCTTCACGCAGGATTTTCGTGAAGCCGTTGATGGCGCGAAGCGGCGATCGCAGATCGTGCGAAACGGAGTAGGCGAAGGCCCTTGCCGCCTCTCGTTCTTGTTGGATCTCGAGGGTGCGTTGCTCCACACGCGATTCGAGTTCCGCATTGATCGTTGCCAGATCCGATTGGGCGTTCACGAAACCATCGATATCGCTCACCGTCACCAGGATCTTCTCTTCTCCAACCAGATGGATCGGGCGAATGGAAACCTCCACCCAAAACAGTGTCCCGTCGGCTCGACGCGCTTTCCAAGGGAAGATCGCGAAGCCTTCCAGCTTCGCCTGATCGATCCAATCTTTGGCTTCGTCTCTGCTCCAGGGCGCAAACCCCGCGGAAACCGCTTGGACATCCTTTCCGATCAAATCCTCGGGTCCATATCCGTACATCTCCTGAACACGACCAAAAGCCTCCAAGATCAATCCTGTTCGCGGATCATGAAGGAACACGACATCGTGAATCCCTCGAAGGATTTCCGCCAAGCGCTCCTGGTTGCCCCGCACGGATTTCTCGCTCTCGTTGGCGCTGCGAACCGCGGCTTGCATCCTGTGCAGGAGAGTGTATGTGACCCCGAACATCAGCACGCCCGCAAGCGTATACACAGCGGACAAGTTCAACCAGTACGTCGGCATCCGATCGAACAAACGGACGTCGTAGGGGATCGAGGCCCACCCGGCGATGTGCAGCAAGGCAAGGCACACAAATCCTGCGACCACCACGATGGTCAGCACCAGCGCGGCCCTTCGCGACCAAATCAACCAGGCGATGACCACCAACACGGGCAACAAGGCGGCACTTGCGGCATAAATCCCCATGTGGAGCATCGCTCCGAACACAGCCATCAACAGCGTGACCAGGATAAGAATGGACCGAGCCATCCGAGGCAGGCGTGATCGAAAAACAAAAGCGAGAACCAAGATGGCCAAGAGGCCGCTGGTGTAGATGGATAATCCGAACCCACCCATGGACCGGGACCGCAGGAACCCTGCGGCAACTGTGATCGAACCAAACACGACGGCGACGCAGTGGATCACATCCACTACCTCCGCCCACACGGGCTCCTTCTGCACCTGTTCGCGCGTCCAGGTCACTTTGAGAGTTTAACACATCCTTGGTGGACCGGCTTGCCGATCGAATTTTCTCAGCACTCGACATCTTGACATCGACGGTAGGTCCCCCTATATTTTCTCCCTCGTCGGGCAATTAGCTCAGTTGGTAGAGCAGGTGACTCTTAATCACCGGGTCGCAGGTTCGAGCCCTGCATTGCCCACTTCGACGCCTTCCGATTCGCTTCGGGAGGCGTCTTTTTTTTCTATGGAACCTCTCTTTTTGTTGCCGCGTGAAGAACGCCGGGTGCTCGCCGGGCACCTCTGGGTCTTCTCAAACGAAGTGGACTGGAAGCGGAGCTCGCGTCCGGAAATCGGGGAATCGCGAATGCTTCAGGCGGCCAACGGCCGCCCGTTGGGCATGGTCGATTGCCACCCCAACACCTTGATCGCTGCACGTATTCAGTCCGATCTCCCATCGGCCGCTCCTGATGTGTCCTTCTGGAAGGCACGCTTCCAAAAGGCCCAGCAGGAACGACAAAGCTGGGTGGGATCTTCGACCGTCTGCCGATTGATCAATGCCGATGGCGATCGCTTGCCTGGCCTGACCATCGATTTGTACGGGACACACGCCGTGGTGCAGGCGCAGACCGCCGCCATGGATCGTCGTGCTCCGGTCATCGCGCAAGCCTTGTTGGAGATGGGCTTCGTCGGCGTGAAGTTGTCCGGCAAGAGCCATTCCCGCGAACTGGAAGGTCTCCCGCAGGAGGATCGATGGTTCGGAACTCCACTGGACGTGGCATGGGTTCCGGTCGCCGACGGTGTCGAGGCTGCCGCTCCCATCGGGGCCGGCCAGAAGACCGGCTTTTTCCTGGACCAGACGGAAAACCGCAAACGTCTCGCGAAGTTCGCGACCGGACGCACGGTGCTCGATGCCTGCTCCTACACCGGTGGCTGGGGTTTGGCCATGGCCAAGGCCGGAGCCACAGGCTGCGAATTCCTGGACTCCGACGCCTCCGCCCTGGAATGGGTGCGCCAAGGATGGGAACGAGCGGATTTCCGCGGCAATTTCGGACTCCTTCACGGCGACGTGTTCGATGGTCTCCGCCAATTGGCCGAACAGGGCCGCCAGTTCGGCGTGGTGGTTCTGGATCCGCCCGCTTTCGCCAAAAGCCGCAAGACGGTGGACCAGGCCTTGATCGGGTACCAGAATCTGTCACGCCTGGGCTTGGAAGTCCTGGAGCCCGGTGGAATCCTGGTCACCTGTTCCTGCTCGGGATTGGTGGATGAAGGCGACTTCCACCAGGCCGTCGTACGGGCGCTGCGTCAGAAAAAGCGCCAAGCCCGCCTGATCGCCAGACTCGGAGCCGCTCCCGACCATCCGCTCCACCCCTCCATGCCCGAGACCCTCTACCTGAAGGTCCTGGTCTGGGCGGTGGACTAGGCTCCGGCCAGGATCGTTACCGCACGGGCGGCGGAGGCGGCGACGCAGTCGTTGACCCCGATGCCGTCCCATGCGTTACCGGCGAGGAACAGGCCCAGAGCTGACAATTCCTGCCTCAGCCGTTCCACCACCAGGTGGTGCCCGACCGGGTATTGAGGAATTCCTTGGGCGTAGCGCTTCACATGGCTGAAGACCGGCGCACCTTGCGCGCCGACAAGCTCGGCGAGTTCAGCCTGGACCATCGCGATCAGCTCGTGCTCCGCCAAACCCGCCAGTTCGGGACTGCGTCCCCCTCCCACCATGGTGCGCAGGAGCACATGACCTTCGGGAGCGGCGTCCGTCCATAGCGAAGATGTGAACAGCGTTCCCAGAATCTTCCGACCTTCCGACCGAGGCACCAGGAACCCGAAGCCATCGAGAGGATGGAGGACCTGTTCGCGCTTGAAGCCCAGTCCAACCACCGCCACGGGATTGTACGGCACACCGCACAGATCCACCCGAGAGGTCGCGGGCAGGCCGTCGAGATTTCCCAACTGATGAGATGGCAGCGCAAGGACGACCCGGTCGAAATCGGCGGTGCGGTCGCGTCCGTGCAGACGCCAGCCGTTTTCCAATCGCTCCAGGCGCACCAGAGGCTGGTCGGTGAGCACCGATCCACCGAGCGAGGCGGCCAACGCATTGACAAGATCCGTCATTCCGCCGCGGAAGCTGTAGGAGCCCGAACCGGCCTTGCTCTCCTTGGGCTGGCGCGCACGCGCCTTGCGCCCGTGCCAAAGGGCCAGAACCAACGAGCCGTGCTCCTGCTCCATGGCCTTGATCCGCGGGAACGCCGACCGGACGGACAGGAGTTCAGGATTGGCCGCGTAGATCCCGGTGACCATCGGATCCATGATCTGCTCGAACAATCCCTTCCCCAGCCGGCGACGCCCGAAATCGGCAAAGCTTTCATCTTCGGGGCCGCGCTGGACAAAAGGCTCCTTCAGGGCCGCGAGCTTGGCGCTCCAAGTGGGAAACGACCCGAAAACGGATTGCGGCCCCATCGCCCGCAACTTCCCGCGCCAGACCAGGAATCGCTTCCTGGCCGCCGGAGAAGCCTGGACGATCCGATCGGCCAATCCAAGCTCCAGAGCCAGTTCGCGGGTTTCCGTGCGGCTGTTGAGGATGCTTTCCGCCGCTTCTTCGCAACGCCATCCATCGCGATTTTCCGTGCGGACGTTCCCGCCTGGCGACGGGCGCGGGTCCCAAGTTTCCACCTGGATCGCCAGGCCGCGTTTGGCCGCTTCGCGCTCCAGGAAGTGGTGCGTGGACAAGCCGGAGATCCCGGCTCCCACGATTCCCACCCGCAAGGTCACGCGAGCGTCCTGGGATCGATCGCATGCACCGCATCGATCAGGGCCTTGAGTCCGGCCACAGGCGCGTCCGGCTGGATGCCGTGTCCCAGGTTGGCGATCCAAGCGCCGCCAGCGGATTGTGCCGCGACCTCGCGCACGCGCCGGCCGATGTCCTCGTGCGAGGCGTGCAACAGGCACGGATCGAAGTTGCCCTGCAAGGGACGCTTTCCGGCGATCGCGCGGGCATCCTTCATCTCGATGCGCCAATCGAAGGCCAACACCTGGCAATCCAACGGCAGCAGCTCGCGCAACAGCGTGGAGCCACCGTTGCAATAGACGATCACGGGCAGGTTCGTCTTCTCGCGCAATCGCGACAAGAGCCTTTCCATGGCCGGAATCACCATGCGTCGGTAGTCGGTGGGTGACAATAATCCGCCCCACGATTCGAACACCTGCAAGACCTGGCATCCAGCTTCGGCCTGGGCGGCGAGGTAATCCGCCGTGGTGTCGGCCAACGTGGCCAGAACCTTGGCGAAACCGTTCGGGTCGGAATACAGCCACGCCCGCGTGCGAGAAAACTCCTTGGAGCCCCCGCCATCGACCGCATAGCAAGCCACCGTCCAAGGGGCCCCGGCGAACCCGATCAGCGGCAAGTCGGCGGGAAGTGCCGCACGACATGCACGCACAGCGTCCATCACATAGGACAATTCCTGTACCGGATCAAAGGCGGTCAGATTCCGACCATCACCGGAACGCAAAGGATTGGAGATGCGCGGACCTTCCCCTTCGCGGAAGGCGAGATCGAACCCCAGCGGAGGAAGCACCGTCAGGATGTCGGAAAACAGGATCGCGGCATCCACTCCCAGGAGCGCCGGTGGCTGGCAAGTCACTTCGGCGCAGGCCTCGGGGTTGCGGACGAATTCCAAAAAGTCGGGAAAACGGCTGCGGACTTCGCGATACTGCGGCAGGAAACGTCCGGCTTGGCGCAGGATCCATACCGGGATCCGATCGGAGATTTCGCCCCGGCAAGCCTTCAGGAAGGGTGAGTCGTTCATGCCCAGGCGACCAATCCCTCGGGGGATTCGCGCATGGTGCGGAAGGAATTGACGGGAGCGGAATGGTCTTCGGCACCGAACGCCACCGCGCAGACCACGATCCTGTCGGCGGGGATGGACAGTCCTTCGCGCAGCACCCCTGGATAGTTCGCCACGGAAAACATCGGGATGGATTCCAGCCCGACTTCGCGGAGCCCCAGCATGAAGGTTGCCAAAAATTGTCCGGCATCCAGGAAGTTGCCCCGTTCGCTCTCGGTGGGAAGCGTCAGTACCGCCACCCCGGGAGCTCCGAACAAACGGAAATTCTCGCGGTCGTGCGCGCGGCGAGCGTCCTTGTCGTCGCGAGCGATCCCCTTGTGGGCCATGATCGCGATCCCGCTCTGGCGGGCGCGGTCGGTCATCTGGGCAGGAAGCTCGGCCGGCGAATACTTGAAATCGGCCTTGGCGGGAGCGGCGGTATCGAAGGCATGGAGAAGCGCTTCCCTTACCCGATCGCAGGATGGCCCGACCGCCACATGGAGCATCCAGGGCTGGGTGTTCTTGGAAGAGGCCGCTGTGGAAGCGAGCTCCACGGCAGCAAGCACCTGCTCCCGGCTGGGGACGTCGGACAGGTACGCCCTGCAGGAGTGTCGTCCCTTGATCAGATCCATCGCGTTCATTCGGAAATCCTCCGGCCGCATCCGGCCCACCAATCGCCTTCGGTTTCTTCCACTTCCAATGCAAGTCCCGCCTGCGCGAACCAATCGAGCACCTGCTCGCGCTCCTTGGCAAGGTAGCCGGAAAGGACCAGGCGCGATCCTTTCGGCATCAGCGCCAACGTCTCCTCGCGCATCGGGAAAAACTCCGTGCGCAACATGTTGGCGATCACGAGTTCGAATTTGGACCCCGCGGGCAGATCGCCCACGGAACCCGCCCAGGCGTTCCAATCGGGAATCGCATTGAGTTCGGCGTTTTCCACGATGCAGGGAATCGCGTCCGGATCGATGTCGCAGAGTTCCAGATGGCCTGCCCCGAGCCGTCCCGCATAGAATCCCAGGATTCCGGTTCCGGCGCCGATGTCGAACACGCGCGATCCTTCCATGGGGATCCGCTCCAGCACCCGTGCCGCCAAACGGGTGCTCTCATGACCACCCGTACCGAACGCCTGCTTGGCTTCCATCCGCAAACAGGTTTTCGCATCGGCAGGCGCCTCCACCCAGGGAGGGCACACCACCAACTGGTTGGTGACGTGGATCGGCTCCTGTTGCAACCGCCAGGAAAGATCCCAGTCGCGGGATTCCACCGCGCCTTGGCCCACGATCTTCCAACCGGTGGGAACCTGAGTCTGGTCCCAATCTTCCGGAAGCCAGGCCCGCAGGGCTCCGGCGGGCTCGTCGAGCTCCTCCAGCCCCAAGGCTCCGAGTTCGAAAAGTTCCATCGATGCCAGTTCCGCATCGATGGAGGGGAGGAGGTCTATCCAGATCGCCGCTTTCGCTTCCATAGTGGGCACAAAGTAGTTGAGCACGACTTCCAAGGCTTGCGAAGAGGGGGCTGAACTATTTTTCACGTTCTACGATCCATTCCACATCGAGTTCGCCCTTTTCGGGCAAAGGAGTCCACATGGCGCGCCGCATCGTGATCGCTGGCAACTGGAAGATGAACAAGACCGTTTCCGAAGCCGTTGACTTGGCCAAGGCCGTGGTCGCCAAGGCTGGCGAAGCTCCCGCTTCGGTTGACCTCGTGGTCGCCCCCACGTTCGTTTGCCTCACCGAAGTCGCCAAGGTTCTCGCGGGCTCCCGCGTGGCCCTCGCCGCCCAAGACCTGCACTGGGAAGAGTCGGGCGCGTTCACCGGCAAGATCTCCGCCGCCATGCTCGTTTCCGCCGGCGTGAAGTACGTGATCATCGGCCACTCCGAACAGCGCCAGTTCTTCGGCGAAACCGACGAAACCGTCAACAAGAAGGTCAAGCAGGCCCTCAAGCACGGACTTCTCCCCATCGTGTGCATCGGTGAACTTCTCGCCGAGCGCGAAGCCGGACAGACCGACGCCATCAACGAGCGCCAGCTCAAGGGCGCCTACGCAGGCGTTTCCGCCGACGATGCCAAGAAAACCGTGATCGCCTACGAGCCGGTCTGGGCCATCGGCACCGGCAAGGTCGCCACCACGGAGCAGGCCCAGGAAGCCCAAGCCTTCATCCGCAAGGTCATGGTGGACCTGTACGGATCCGAAGTCGCCGAGATCATCCCCATCCAGTACGGCGGCTCCATGAAGCCCGACAACGCCCAAGGCCTGCTCGCCCAGAAGGACATCGACGGCGGACTCATCGGTGGAGCGGCCCTCAAGGCCGAAGACTTCATCGGCATCGCCAAGGGCGCTTGATTCGCACGGGAAAAACGTCCTAGACTTGATTCGCCGCGGGGAAAACCTCGCGGCTTTCTTTTTCTTGGGAAAAACGATCGCGGGTGTTCGAGCTGCAAGGAATCGAGCTTCTCGAAGCCAGGCTCTCAGCGCGAGAAAATCTGCAGGTTCGTGGTGTCCCGACCCACCAATCGCAAGGTGGCCGCTCCCCGGAAGACGGGAAGATCGAACCAGGTGCGTCCAAGCAGATTCCCGGAAGCCAAGTGGCGGCCACGCGGATCCACCAGCTCGAAGCGGGCGAAATCTTCCCCGGAAAGATCCACCTGGATCCGACCCTGGAGTTGACTCCAATGGGGCGCCGTGGAAGGTTTCGCGAGGTTTGCCATCGCCCCTCCCATCAATCCCGCCACCAAAAGAATCCACAACCGCTTGTTCATGTTCGTGAATATCGAGTCGAAACCGATGACTTCACGTGTCGATTTTCTGTCACAGCTTAATCACTCTTTGAATCTGGCTCTCCAGTGCACACCACGCGATCGCGGCCGCCGTCCTTGGCTCGGTAAAGCATCCGATCGGCGGCTGCGATCCAATCGGCAGCGGATTCGGCATTCGCCGGCTCCGCGATCCCCACCGAAACCGTCAAGGTGAAGGTCTCTTCCGGCCACACAATTTCCAGGGCGCGGATCGTTTGGACAAACCGCTCTGCCAACCGTTTGCCGGTCAGGGGTCCGTCTTCCGAAAGGACGATGCAGAACTCCTCCCCTCCGTAGCGCCCCACGAAATCGGAGCGCCGGGGGAAGCAACGGACCAGACAATCCGCCACGGCGCGCAGGGCGGCATCCCCGGCCGGATGACCCAAACGATCGTTCACCGCCTTGAAGTGGTCGATATCCACCATCAGAAGGCTGCAGGGTCTTCCCGTGATCCGATGAACCGACAACACCGCATCCAAGTGTTCATCCAGGGAAGCGCGATTGGCCACCCGTGTCAATCCATCCAAAGTGGCTTCCTTGCGGACTCGTGAAAGCTCACCCTTCAGGTTTTCCAATTGGCCGCTGATCAAACTCATTTCGCGGTTTTGCCGCTCCTGGTTGGTCCTGAGTTCTTCGGTCATTTGCTCAACAGCCGCCATTACGGTCCTACGTAAATCCTCCAAACTCTCCGTTTTCGTGGCTGTGCGCAGATCCTCGAGATGGCTCCCCAGGCTCTTGCCCTCCTCGCGAGCGGATCCGGCCGCCTTCCCGAGCCGACGCAACACGCCCAGCACCGCTTCTGCCAAGCCCCGGACATTGGATTCGAACCACTCTTTTTCTGCCTTGCGCTGTTCCTCCACCAGGGACGGGATCTCGGTGTAAGGGTTGGCACCCCTCCCCCAGCGGTCGCAAATCTTCGCGAGCTTTGAGCTGGCTCTGCCCGCCTCTCCATCCTTTGGTGCCGATTGAACCAGGATGCGCAGCACTTCTGCCAAGACATCTCCTGGTTCGGAAGCCGAGGAACTCGGGTCCCTCGAGGGAGTCGTGGATTCCGGATGACTCGATTCATCATCGATCAAATGGGAAAGGAAGGATTTAAGGCTCAATGTCGGGCTCCTCCATTCGAGCACATCCTACCATTCAAATCGCCAACAGCTCATTTGTGCTAACTTATTGTCAAGACACCGGATAGAACCGCATCGTCCGTGAGAGAGGTCCATGTCCTTCTTCGCCTCAACCGTTCTGGCAGCCTTGGTTGCCAATCCCAATCCAGGCTCCGCCTCCCTGCTGATCTGGAGCGATCTTGGTGGCGAGTTCCCGCCCGCTTTGCTGTCCAGGATCGATTCGCTTCGCAAGGAGGCCGATCAGGAGCGGAAACCGTTGCTCGCCCTGGATGGAGGCAACTCCCTTTCCGGGTCGGATATGGCCTTCATCACCCGAAGCGCCGGGCCCGCCAAGGTCTTGGAGAAAATCCACCCGGATGCGGCGATCCTCGGCGCCGCGGACTTCGTCTGGCCCCGCTCGCAGTTGGATTCCCTCCAGAAGCTGCGAACCTATCCGCTTCTGACCGCGAACCTCCGCGACGCTCTCACCACCAAACCGTACGGGGGGAAGTCCTCGAGCATCTGGGATTTTGACGGATTCCGTCTGGGCGTGATCGGCGTCGTCGACCCGAACGTATCCTCCACCGACCGACCCATCCGCACCACGGATCTACGCTCGGAAGATGCGGCCTTGTACGTGCAGACCGCGATCGAGGAACTCAGGGCGGCGGACGCGAAAGTCGTGATCCTGCTCTCCCATGCGGGACCGGAGTTCGACCAGAATCTCGGGCAGGAAGTCCCCGGCTTGGATCTGGTCGTCTCGCTGCAAGCGGATGGCCGGGACACGGTCTATAAGCAAGACGCCGTGTGGTACGCGAGACTCAGCGGCGGCCCCAACCGACTGCATCGACTCGAACTGTCCCCGACCGAAACGGGCATCCAGGTGGTATCGGTTCCGGTTCCACTGGCTGCCAAGTCCAAGATCCAAATCCCTACCCTTCCGATCGTGGACAGCCTCCAGCGACTCGTCAAATCGAAGACGGATTCCGTCATCGACACGCTCAAGGAAGCCTGGCCCATCCCCAGCCGGGAGGGGAACCTGGGCAACTGGGTTGCCGACGCGTTGCGCATGCAGTCCGGCTCCAACGTGGCACTGGTGCCTGTCTCGGCGTTGAAGGCAGGATTGCCCAAAGGAAAGGTCACCGTTGGCGATCTCTGGAAAGTTCTGGGTCCGGCACAACAGGTTTCGGTCTTCGAACTTCCCGGATCCGAGCTGGAGCGATTGTTGCGCCGTCAAATGTCCCGCTCCACGGAATACCTGTTTCTTTCCGGTGCATCCTGCACAAGCGACAGCTCCGCCTTCGGCGGGTCTCGCGGGGTCGTATTGATCGAAGACAAACCGATCCTTCCTTCCGAACGATACAAGGTGGCGATCCCCCAGGCATTGAGGGATCGACCCTACGAAATCACGGGATTCTCCTACGAGAGCCTGTCTCCCGAATACATCGAACGATGGGATCGCGATTTGCTTCTGGAGCAAGTCCGAACCTTCCGACTCAAAACCACCTTGGGCCGGGTCCCGCCCATGTGGGGCAGGTCGCGATAGCTCCGTTTTGCCGCTGGATTCCCCTGTTTCGGAAACATCGCTGCAACACCCAAGGCACATCTTTTTCCTTCTATGCACAAAGCATCCCTAGCACCCTACGGCCACCCTTTCCCCAAGGAACTCTCCTGGCTCCTGTTCAACGAACGGGTCCTGGAGGAAGCCAACGATCCCCGCCATCCCCTGTTGGATCGGCTCCGGTTCCTCGGGATCTATTCGAACAATCTCGATGAATTCTACCGGGTTCGGGTGGCCGGCCTGCGGCGACTGGAATCGGAAAACGGACCGGCGCATCGGATCGCCGGCACGACCGTTCGGAAGTTGCTGCAGATCATCGCCCACCGTGTGACAGAACTTGGCAAACGGTTCGAATCGTCGTACGAGAAGATCGCGGCGGAATTGCTGCACGAGAAAATCCGCATCGTCGACGAGACCCAGCTTTCCAAGGAGCAGGAAGCGGAAGTCCGCTCGTTTTTCGTCGACAAGGTCAGACCCAGGCTGGTTCCCATTCTCGTGCCCCGCGGTTCCGACCTGCCTCTGCTCCACGACCATGTCGTGCATCTTGCCATCTCGTTCGTGGGCGGCCGCTCCGGAGCGCCTCCCCTGGCCCTGATCGAGGTTCCCGAGACGCTTCCTCGGTTTTTGGAATTGCCTGTCGTCGACGGTTTCCATAGCGTGATCCTCCTCGAGGACGTGGTCCGGTGGGGATTGCGGGAGGTTTTCTGGATGTTCCAGCCCCGGCAGATCAAGGCCTGGGCCTTCAAAGTGAACCGCGACGCGGAACTGGATCTGAATTCCGAATTCGCCGACGGCTTCCTGAGCCGGGTGAACCTGAGCTTGCGCAAGCGCGCCACCGGGGCCCCCGTCCGCGTGGTCCATGATCGCGAGATGCCTGAACCCATCCTCAAGAACATCCTGCGGAAGATCGGCTTGGATCGCTCCGACGCTCGCATCCCTGGCATGCGCGAGCACAACTTCAAGGATTTCATGTCCTTTCCCCGGCTGGGTCGGAAGGAGCTTTCCTATCCTCGTTTCAAGCACGTTCCCCATCCACAGCTGTCCGGGGTCCGACGGATCATCCAGGCGATCGGCAAGAAGGATCGCCTGCTGCATTTTCCATGGCATGATTTCAGTCTGTTCCTGGACTTCCTCCGCGAAGCCGCCATCGATCCGGACGTGACCCATATCCGGATGACGGTCTATCGCGTGAGCCAGGAATCCAGCGTGCTCAACGCCCTGGTGAATGCGGCCCGCAACGGCAAAAAAGTGACCGTCCTGATGGAAGTCCTCGCCCGATTCGACGAGGAGAACAACATCTCCTGGGTCAACGATCTGCGGGACGAAGGCGTCGAGGTGATCCCCGGGGTGCGGGGCCTGAAGGTCCACGCCAAAATTTGTCTAGTCTCCCGACGCGAAGGGAAGAAGTCGCGCCACTACGCCGCGGTCGGCACCGGCAATTTCAACGAGGACACGGCTCGGGTCTACACCGACCACATGCTGCTGACCGCCGATCCCGCCATCACCTCCGAAATCCAGCACGTCTTCGAGTTCTTCCGCAACAACTACAAGGTTCCCGATTTCCGTCAACTGATCGTCTCGCCGTTCGGATCCAGGGAGCAGTTCATCGCCCGGATCCGGGAGGAACGTTCCCGACATGACAAGGGAGAGAAGGCGTGGATCCGTCTGCGGCTGAACAACCTCGCCGATGAAACCCTCATGCGGGAACTGGTCGATGCGGCAAACAGCGGCGTTCCCGTGCAGATCCTGGTGAGAGGGATGAACTGCCTGGTGCCGGAATCCCCACATGGCTTTCCGAATCTCGAAACGAGAGGATTGGTTGGACGATTCCTCGAACATTCGCGCCTGGTCTCCTTCTGCAACGGCGGCAAACCCAAGGTTTGGCTGACCTCCGGAGATTGGATGAGCCGCAACCTGGATGGTCGCATCGAGGTGAGCTGCCCTATCCAGGACAAGGCGCTGAACAAGATGCTCCTGGAAGAGTTCGACCTGCAATGGCGCGATACGGAGAACGCTCGCATTTGGGACCAGAAGAACGCCAACCTCCGCACGAAGGGGACGATGTTGGATTCCCACAAGGAAATCCCCCGCTGGCTTTCGGAGCAACGACGATGACCAAAGCACCCCCGCGATTGATCGCATGCGATGTCGGCACCAACGGCGTGCGGATGCAGGTCTGGCAGGCCATCCAGAAAGACGGCGAGGACCACTTGGTCGCCGAAGCCACCTACCGCGTTCCCGTTCGCCTGGGCGAAGATGTCTTCGCTTCGGGAGCCATTTCCAAGACCAGTGCCACCCATTTGGTGCATTCGTTCCACGCGTTCGCCCATCTCAAAACGGTCTTTTCCCCTCGATGCTTCCGTGCGGTCGCCACCTCGGCCATGCGCGATGCGAAAAATGGCCATGGCCTGGCGGAACAAATTCTGTCAGAAACGGGAATCGAACTCGAAATCATCGACGGCGACGAAGAAGCGAACCTTTCACTGATGGCCCATGCGGCGAACCCCGACCTGGCGGAAGGATTGCATCTGTGCGTGGATGTCGGTGGAGGGAGCACCCAACTGTCGGTTCTACGGGACGGCCGATCCGTCACCAGGGAATCCTTCAAAATCGGAGCGGTGCGCCTTCTGGAGAGGAAAGTGGACGATTCCGAATGGGAGCGTCTCCAATCCTGGCTTCGGGATCTCCCGAAGGGCAGTCAGCCTGAACGCGGGATCGCCGTCGGCGGCAACGCGGAAAAGCTTTTGGAGCTTTCCGGCGGCAAAAACCACCAGATGTCCCGCAAGGAACTTCATCGACTTTGGGACGAACTCGCGGCGCTATCCGAGGTCGATCGAATGCTGGAGTTCGGCCTGAAACCAGACCGGGCGGATGTGATCGTCGAAGCCGCCCATATCTACTACCAATCCTTCAAATGGCTCGATGTGAAGGATTTTTCCGTTCCAGGAACTGGCATCCGTGAAGGAATGGTCGTCTCGATGTTTCGGGATGTGTTCCATCGAACCCCAGTACTGAAGCCCGCCCACTGAGGCGGCGGGAATCGGTGCTACGGCACTGGAAATTTCCTTGCCAATGCGGTTGTCTGGGCCCGGATTTCCTCGAGCTTCGCCGGTCGATCGAGGTTGTCGACCGAATCCTTGATCCAATCGGCGATTTGGACCATTTCCGCAACGCCGAATCCTCGGGTGGTCACAGCAGCGGTCCCCAATCGGATTCCCGAGGGCCGCGAAGCGGACCCGTCATCCCAGGGAACCTTGTTGGCATTGACCACCAACCCCGCCAAATCCAGAGCCTCCGCGAAGGTTTTCCCATCCACCGAAAAATTCCGAAGATCCACCAATACCAGATGGTTTTGGGTGCCGCCCGTCACCAAACCAAACCCATGAAGCCTCAGCCCTTCTGCGAGCGCCTCCGCATTGGTCACCACGTTCCTGGCGTACTGTGAAAATTCAGGCTGGGAAGCTTCCCAAAGCGCTTGGGCAATCCCGGCAATGCTGTGCATATGCGGTCCCCCTTGCAGACCTGGAAACAAGGCTCGATCAAGCTGACTGCCAAATTTTTCCTTGCAGAGGATCATCCCGCCGCGTGGTCCCCGTAGGGTTTTATGGGTGGTGGTCGTGACCACGTCGGCAAGCACAACGGGATTGGGATGCACTCCACCGGCCACCAACCCCGCAAAATGCGCCATGTCCACCCAAAGAATCGCCCCCACTTCATCTGCGATCGAGCGAAACGCGGCAAAGTCAGGAATTCTGGGCCAAGCGGAATGCCCGCAGACAAGCAACTTGGGCCGATGTAGACGAGCCATCGCCGCAACCGAACCCATATCGAGACGGCCAGTCAGTGGATCCAGCTTGTAGTGGACCGCGTTGAACCATTTTCCAGTCACGGAAGCTTTCGATCCATGGGTCAAGTGACCTCCGTGATCGAGATCAAGTCCAAGCACGGTTTCGCCGGGTCTCAAGAAAGCATGATATACCGCCAAATTGGCAGGAGACCCGCTGTAGGGCTGAACATTCGCGTGGTCGGCTCCAAATAGTGCCTTTGCGCGGGCAATGGCAAGCTTCTCGACCTGGTCAACCACTTGCTGACCTTCATAGAAACGCTTGCCTGGATACCCTTCCGAATATTTGTTCATCAACACGCTCGAGCAAGCCAGACGGACCGCCTGGCTCGCATAATTCTCCGAGGCGATGAGCCGGATGCGATCCTGTTGACGCCTCTCTTCAAGTCCAAGCAGGGTTTGCAATTGGGGTTCGATGGTCTTGTTCATGGGTACCTCCGCGATGTGGAGGGACCTGGACGGCCGCCCGGGTCCCAGAAGGGTTGCCCAGACGCGCGGCGGCCATCAAAACGCGCTAAAGGCGAATTGGTTCCACGGTTCCTTGGGGTGCTCCCCGATTGCGTCAGTTCCGTGGACTTTGGGAATATACACCTAGGTTCGATTGGAACCAAATCATGAACGTGGCAATTCACTTCACGGTATTCCTGGCATTTCCCAAAACGCAGAAAGCCCTCCATCGTTGGATGGAGGGCTCTCTGAAGGAATGTGGCGGCGACCTACTCTCCCCGGAATCTTATAGTCCTAGTACCATTGGCGCTGAGAAGCTTAACTGCTGTGTTCGGGATGGGAACAGGTGTGACCTTCTCGCTAACAACACCACAAATCGTGGGCTGGATAGCCAATCAAGAAGCGATTTAGGTTGGAAGACTTCGCAAGATGCGTGTCTGAAAATCATTGTGGAGGGGAGGATGTGAGGTTGGAAGCCACACGGGCGATTAGTATCACTCGACTCAACACCTTGCGGTGCTTACATCTGTGACCTATCGACGTCCTGGTCTCGGACGGCCCTTCAGGGGGTTGCCCCCAGGGAAGCCTCATCTTTGGAGGAGCTTCACGCTTAGATGCTTTCAGCGTTTCTCTCTGCCGCACATAGCTACCCAGCGATGCCACTGGCGTGACAACTGGTACACCAGAGGTGCGTTCATCCCGGTCCTCTCGTACTAGGGACAAGTTCCATCAAGCTTCCTACGCCCACATCGGATAGGGACCGAACTGTCTCACGACGTTCTGAACCCAGCTCACGTACCGCTTTAATTGGCGAACAGCCAAACCCTTGGGACCTTCTCCAGCCCCAGGATGCGATGAGCCGACATCGAGGTGCCAAACCTCCCCGTCGCTATGGACGCTTGGGGGAGATCAGCCTGTTATCCCTAGAGTACCTTTTATCCATTGAGCAACGGCAATTCCACGCTAAACCGCGGGATCACTAAGCCCTACTTTCGTACCTGCTCGACCTGTCGGTCTCGCAGTTAAGCCCCCTTATGCGTTTGCACTCTGCGCGTGATTACCGACCACGCTGAGGGGACCTTTGGATGCCTCCGTTACCTTTTAGGAGGCGACCGCCCCAGTCAAACTGCCCACCAGACAATGTCTCTGATCCAGATGATGGACCAGGTTAGAATTCCGTCAGCACCAGGGTGGTATTTCAACGATGGCTCCGTAATACCTGGCGGCACTACTTCAAAGCCTCCCACCTATCCTACACAAATACAGCCAAGTTCCAATGTCAAGTTGCAGTAAAGGTTCATAGGGTCTTTCTGTCCAGATGCGGGTAGCCGGCATCTTCACCGGCACTACAATTTCGCTGAGTCCGAGGTTGAGACAGCGCAGAAGTCGTTACACGATTCGTGCAGGTCAGAACTTACCTGACAAGGAATTTCGCTACCTTAGGACCGTTATAGTTACGGCCGCCGTTTACCGGGGCTTCGATTCAAGGCTTCGCTTGCGCTGACCTCTCCTGTTAACCTTCCGGCACCGGGCACGTGTCAGACTGTATACGGCGCCTTACGGGTTGGCACAGACCTGTGTTTTTGGTAAACAGTCGCTTCTGCCATTTCTCTGCGACCAGAAAATGCTTCGGATGTACTCCTACACACATTCTGGCACTCCTTCTCCCGAAGTTACGGAGCTAATTTGCCGAGTTCCTTCACCTCAGTTCTCTCAAGCACCTTAGGCTATTCGCCTCACCCACCTGAGTCGGTTTGCGGTACGGTCGTCTGTGCTATGCCTTAGAAGATTTTCTTGGAAGTCCTTCCAGTCAGTTGGTTTGTTGCAAGCGACGCACTTCCTCAGGAGTCTCAGGCATGTGACCGGCGGATTTGCCTACCGATCGCCCTACGCTCCCAAACTTCCATCCATCAGGAAGCTGACTGTATCTACTCCGTCCCCCCATCGAACACACAAAACGGTGCAGGAATATTAACCTGCTTCCCATCGACTACGCCATTCGGCCTCGCCTTAGGGACCGACTAACCCTGGGAAGATTAGCTTTACCCAGGAAACCTCGGGTTTACGGTGTGCGGGTTTTTCACCCGCATTATCGCTACTCATGCCAGCATTCTCATTTCCGATACCTCCAGCAAGGCTCACGCCTCACCTTCCCAGGCCTACGGAACGCTCTCCTACCACTTGAAAACGCAAGTCCACGGCTTCGGTGAAATGCTTAGACCCACGTAATTTTCGGCGCAGGATCACTTGACCAGTGAGCTATTACGCTTTCTTTAAAGGATGGCTGCTTCTAAGCCAACCTCCTGGTTGTCCGAGTAATCCCACATCCTTTTACACTGAGCATTCACTTGGGGACCTTAGCCGATGGTCCGGGTTGTTCCCCTCTCGCCTGCGAAACTTATCTCACGCAGGCTGACTGCCGCGATCTAAAGTCAACGGTATTCGGAGTTTGTTTGGGTTTGCTAAGCTGGTGTGCCCGCTAGTCCAATCAGTGCTCTACCCCCGTGACTCCAACGCGACGCTATACCTAGATATATTTCGGAGAGAACGAGCTATCACCCAGTTTGATTGGCCTTTCACCCCTACCCACAATTCATCCAGTCAGTTTTCAACCTGATAAGGTTCGGCCCTCCACGAGGTTTTACCCCCGCTTCAGCCTGATCATGGGTAGATCACAAGGCTTCGCGTCTAGCGCCAGTAACTCAACGCCCTATTCAGACTCGGTTTCCCTACGGCTCCGGACCTTAGGCCCTTAACCTTGCTACTGACGACTAACTCGCTGGCTCATTAAACAAAAGGTACACCGTCAGAGTGCATGCACTCCTTCGATAGTTTGTAGGCTTACGGTTTCAGGTTCTATTTCACTCCCGTCTCCGGGTGCTTTTCACCTTTCCCTCACGGTACTCGTTCACTATCGGTAACCATCGAGTATTTAGCCTTGGAAGGTGGTCCTCCCAGTTTCAGACAGGGTTTCACGTGCCCCGCCTTACTCAGGATACCCGCTCATGATCTCAAGCTTTCGTCTACGGGGGTATTACCCTCTATGCCTGGCCTTTCCATGCCAATCCGACTAGCCGTCAATCACTAAATGCAGGTCCTACAACCCCGACACGAATGTCGGTTTGGGCTCCTCCCCGTTCGCTCGCCACTACTGAGGGAATCTCTGTTGATTTCTACTCCTGCAGGTACTGAGATGTTTCACTTCCCTGCGTTTGCTCTCTCCGACCTATGTATTCAGTCGGGAGTGACGGAAAAATTCCGCCGGGTTGCCCCATTCGGACACCCCCGGATCAAAGGCTGTTTGCGCCTACCCGAGGATTTTCGCAGCTTGCCGCGTCCTTCATCGCCTGATGGTGCCTAGGCATCCACCATAAGCCCTTTTCATACTTAAAACTCACATTCTCCCTTCACAAAGAATCTCTTCACCCTCTCGGGCGAATAACACACCTTGCGAAGTCTTCCATATCGCGCCTTGATTAGCGCCCAACCTGTCAAAGAGAAGCTCTGAGAAATCTTGGTAGGATTGATTGTGCAGAAAGATCAAAGTGCGAGGCTGATCTACCGGATGGGGTTAGATCTTAATTGCCTCACGTGTTTGATTTTGTTTTACTCCTTAGAAAGGAGGTGATCCAGCCGCACCTTCCGATACGGCTACCTTGTTACGACTTAGCCCCAATCAAAGATCTCGCTTTAGGCGCTGGCCTCCAGTAAAGGTTGGCTTGGCGACTTGGAGCGCTCTCTTCTTTCGTGGCTTGACGGGCGGTGTGTACAAGGCCCGGGAACGTATTCACCGTGGCATGCTGATCCACGATTACTAGCGATTCCAGCTTCATGGAGGCGAGTTGCAGCCTCCAATCCGAACTGAGGACGGCTTTGAGGATTTGCTCCGCCTCGCGGTATTGCTTCCCACTGTACCGACCATTGTAGCACGTGTGTAGCCCTGGGCGTAAGGGCCATGAGGACTTGACGTCATCCCCACCTTCCTCCGCGTTGTCCGCGGCAGTCTCCCTAGAGTGCTCAGCATAACCTGTTAGCAACTAAGGACGAGGGTTGCGCTCGTTGCCGGACTTAACCGAACATCTCACAACACGAGCTGACGACAGCCATGCAGCACCTGTGCGGAATGTCTCCGAAGAGAAAGCTCGATCTCTCGAGCGGTCATTCCCATGTCAAGCCCAGGTAAGGTTCTTCGCGTTGCATCGAATTAAACCACATGCTCCACCGCTTGTGCGGGCCCCCGTCAATTCCTTTGAGTTTCACCCTTGCGAGCGTACTCCCCAGGCGGAACACTTACTGCGTTAGCGACGACACCGGAAGAAACCTCTCCCGACATCTAGTGTTCATCGTTTACAGCGTGGACTACCAGGGTATCTAATCCTGTTTGCTCCCCACGCTTTCGAGCCTCAGCGTCAGTATTGGTCCAGTCAGCCGCCTTCGCCTCTGGTGTTCTTTCCGATCTCTACGCATTCCACCGCTACACCGGAAATTCCACTGACCTCTACCATACTCAAGAACTGCAGTCACAAAGGCAAGTTCCAGGTTGAGCCCGGAGATTTAACCTCTGTCTTGCAATTCCGCCTACGCTCCCTTTACGCCCAGTAATTCCGAACAACGCTTGCACCCCCCTGTATTACCGCGGCTGCTGGCACAGAGTTAGCCGGTGCTTCCTTCATGATTACCTTCAACACCGGGGCTTTCCACTCCCCAATGCTTTATTCATCATCGACAGAGGTTTACACACCGAAATGCTTCATCCCTCACACGGTATTGCTGCGTCAGACTTTCGTCCATTGCGCAAAATTCCCTACTGCTGCCTCCCGTAGGAGTCTGGGCCGTATCTCAGTCCCAATGTGGCCGATCACCCTCTCAGGCCGGCTACCCATCGTCGCCTTGGTGGGCCTTTACCCCGCCAACTAGCTAATGGGACGCGAACTCATCCCCGAACGTTCCAATTGGAACTTTCTTAATTGGCCAGGAGGCCAAATTAACCTATCTGGTATTAGCGGCTCGTTGGAACCGTTATCCCGGATTCGGGGGCAGATTGTTCACGCGTTACTCACCCGTTCGCCGCTGACACATTGCTGTGCCCGCTCGACTTGCATGTATGAGGCATACCGTCAGCGTTCGTTCTGAGCCAGGATCAAACTCTCCAATCAATTCCATCCTAGCTTTCACTTGTCACGCTCACTTTGATCTTCTCTAAAGTCATTGACTATAGACCTGCACAAATCAATCCTACCAAGATGTCAAAGAGTTGAGGACGAATCCTCGTTCAAGCCTTTTAGCTCGAGTGCCTCGACTTTCGTTTCGGCGCCGCCGTTTTATCGGCGGGTTCATAAACATACGCCGGGGGCCTCTCAGATGCAAGGGCCGGAGGCAAAAAAAATCTTTATCCGGCAGAAAAAATCTTCTGACCCAGTTGCTGCGCCCTCCAGGAAAGTCCAGCCAACCCAACCAGGTTGGTGAGGGTCACCATGAGCACCAGCCCAAAGAACGTGGTCGCCGACAACAACCCGGCTTCTCTGGCCACGGTGGCGAAAACCAGACCGGGGAGCCCTCGTGGGATCATGCCCCAGATGATGATCCAGGAATCCACCCCTTTTTCCCGAGCGTCACGGCCGATCCCCAGGGAACAGATCAATCTCCCGCACAGTGCCAAGCCGAACAATCCGCCCCCGAGCCACCAGGACCGGGAATCCAGCAGCGCTTCCAGGGGAACCCGCATGCCCACCGTGATGAAGTAGACAGGAATGAGGAACAAGGCGTACGGGCTCAAAAATCGCTCCGTGTCCTCGGCATTGTCGCCCTGAAGAGCCATCCCCACCAACAGAGCCCCCAGCAAGGAGGTCAGTCCCAGGTGATGGCTGGACCAGGCCCCCAAGACCAAGAGGGGAATCGCGTGGACGGGACGGATGTGCACCTTTTTCCGGAAACGGATCAAAAGCAGCATCCCGAGCAAAACCGCTGCGGCCAGAAAGTCCATTGGGCGGATCCAACCAAGATCCAGATCCATCCTTGTGGTCCGTGAACTGGCCAAGGCGATGGACAACAGCAGGATCGCGGGGAAGTCATCCAAGACCGAGGCCCCGAGGAGAACCCTCCCGGAGGGTGTCCCGACCAATTTGTGTTCCCTCAAGACCCGCATCGCCATTCCGGTGCCAGAGGTCATGATGGTCGCCGCGACAATGAGCGGCTCGCCTTCCGCCAGTCGGAAAAAGCCGTGGATCAACCCAAAGCCGAGGGCACTGACCGTGATGGAAAGTCCAGCGACCTTCAAAACCGTCCACCGCATGGGGAGCAAACCACCAAGATTGGTCTCCAATCCGACCAATCCAAACAACACCAGCACACCAAGCTCCGCGGCTCCGAGAATGGAGCCAACCTGGTGAGGACTGGCGATCCAATTGCCCACGGCGAAACCAATCGCCAATTCCAGCAGAATGCCCGGAACTCCCCAACGAGACACGAATCGATGCAGCATCGCCGCCACCAGGAAGGCTGCGGACAGAAGCGCCAAGCTGGAGATGGGGTCCATGGTCATCGCTCCCAGAAACCTACCACACGGGAAGGAGTCCGGATGATCGGCCGTGAACTATTTGCAGTGGGCCGCTTGGGCAAATTCTTTCAGGAATCCAGGGTCGCGCCGCTGCTCCAGGACGTTGCCGGTGACGATCATGGCCGGCCCCAACGCGGATCGTTCGCGGATCGCTTCGGGAGTGCGCAATCCGCCACCCACGATGAGGTTCACTTGCCCCTCCGCCAGGACCCGTTGGACCATTTCCACAGGAACCGGTTGCTGGGCACCGGATCCTGCTTCCAGATACACCCACCTCATCCCCATCATGCGGGCGGCCCAGACATGGTGCATCACCCGCTCGTAGTCGTCGCGGGGAAGTGGCTGGGTTCCGGAGACTTTCTGGACCGTGGTCGGAACACCGGATTCGATCAACAGGTAAGCCGTGGGAATGGGCTCGATGCCGTGCTTCAAAACGCGGGGGGCTCCGCAGACCTGCTCCTCGGCAAGGTACTGGGGATTACGTCCAGACAACAGGCTGGTGAAGAGGATGCCATGGGCCCCTCCCACCACCTGGTGATACGAGCCTGGAAACAACACGACAGGCAAAGTGGACTGATCTCGGATTGCCTTCATGCCCGCTTCGAAAACACCTGGCGCAGCCGAACTACCTCCCACCAGAAGCAAATCTGCGCCCGCCTCCTGAACCTCGCGCGCGGTTGCGGCAAGCTCGAGGGGCGGTAGGGAATCCGGATCCAACAGAACGGCCCACAAGGGACCGACCTGCCGACGGCGTTCCAACAGACTTGTTTCCAGTGGGCCGATCATGATTTTCAGGCCAGCTTGGCCTTCGCCGCATCCATGAAGGCTTGCAGAGCGTTGGGAATCTTGGCTGGATCCTTGCCACCGGCTTGGGCGCGATTGGGCTTTCCACCGCCCTTGCCTTCCACTGCCGCGGCCGCCGCATTCACCAGCGGGCCGGCAGGGCAGGCCTTGGACAGATCCTGCGAAACCAACGCGACCAAGGTCACCTTGCCTTCGAAGCCGGCGGCAAGCAAGACCACGCGCCCATTGCCAAGCCCCTGTTCGATCGCATCCACCAACCGATTGAACGTGGCGGCATCGCCTGCTTCCTGGGTCAGGTCGAGCGCCGTCGCCTTGGCCTTGCCCAGATCGACGGATTTCGCCAAAATGGCGGGAACCTTCGCGGAAAGCGCGGCGACCTTGAGGCCTTCGATCTCCTTTTCGGCGGCCCGCAGCCGGGCGGAAAGGTCGGACACTTTCTGCCCGATTTCCTCGTCTGCGCATTTGAGGGTCTGGGCGAGCCGGGTGGCGGCGGTCGCCTGCTTGCGCAGAAGTTCGAACGCCCCTTCGCCGCAGACACCTTCGATGCGTCGGACACCCGCCGAAATCGACGCTTCGCGCAGGATGCGCAGCAGTCCGATCTGGCCGGTGGAACTGGCGTGGGTTCCGCCGCAGAATTCCTTGGAGAAGGATTCCATGGAGATCACGCGGACCGTGTCGCCGTACTTCTCGCCAAAGAGCGCCATCGCGCCGGTCTTCTTGGCTTCTTCCACCGCGAGCACCTGGGTCACGATCGACAGATCCTGGCGGATCTGGGCGTTGACGATGTCCTCGACGCGGAGGATCTCCGATTCGGAGAGAGCAGAGGTGTGGACGAAATCGAAGCGGAACGCGTCGGGGCCCACCCACGAGCCTTGCTGTTGGACATGTTCGCCCAACACCTCACGCAACGCCGCGTGCAACAAGTGCACGCCGGAATGGTTGCGACGGGTTGCGGCTCGGCCTTCGGAGGAAACCGTCGCCGTCAAATGGGCAAGGGCACCATCCGTGACGGATCCTTCCACCAGCTTGGCCCGATGCACGATGGCATCGTTGACCTTTTGGGTGTCCAATACCTGGAACCGGACGTCCTTGCTCTCCAGCACACCGATGTCGCCGATCTGTCCGCCCATTTCCGGATAGAAGGGAGTGCGATCGGTGACGATCCAAAAATCGTCCTCGTGTTCGCGGTAGCGCAAGGTTTTCACCTCGGCGCTGTCGCATTCGTACCCGACAAACGAGGGATTGCCCTCTTGAAGGAGGGTCCAGCCATCCAGACTGTTGAAGATGCTGGTGAACTTGCCGCCGGCGCGAGCGCGTTCCTTCTGTTCCTCCATCGCCTTCTTGTAGCCGGGCTCGTCGATGCGAAGTCCCCGTTCCAGGGCCATCTGTTCGGTGAGATCCACGGGGAACCCGTAGGTGTCGTAGAGCTTGAAGACATCGTCGCCGGAAATGACACCGTCCACCGCGGATTCCGCTGCTTTGCGGAAACGATCCAGACCCTGGTCCAGCGTGCGGCCAAACCGCTCCTCTTCCGAACGGATCACGGTGATGATATGGGCCTGGCGAGCCTTGATCTCGGGGAAGGCGTCGCCCATGATCTCCACCAAGGTGGGCACGACTTCGCACACAAGAGGCTGCCTTGCCCCCAATTCGCGGGCGAAACGGGCGGCACGTCTAAGGAGGCGGCGCAGCACGTAGCCGCGACCTTCGTTGGAAGGAGTGGCGCCGTCGGCGATGGAGAACGACAAGGTGCGCACGTGGTCGGCGATCACGCGATGGGGGGTTCCCTTTTCGCCCGGATCGTAGGCCACACCGGTGAGCTCGGCGATCTTCTTGAGAAGGGGCTGGAACACGTCGGTGTCGTAGTTGGACTTCACGCCCTGCATGACGCGCAGGATGCGCTCGAAGCCCATGCCGGTGTCCACGTGCTGGTTCGGCAGAGGCCGCAGCGATCCGTCTTCGATGCGTTCGTACTGCATGAACACGTTGTTCCAGATCTCGATGAACCGCTCGCAGCCGTCCACGTTCACCGCCGCCACATAGCCGGGCTCGCCGGTGCGCGGGTCGGATTCGGGGCCGAAGTCGTAGTGGACTTCCGTGCAGGGTCCGCAAGGTCCCACTTCGCCCATCTCCCAGAAATTGTCCTTCTTTCCGGACTTCAGGATATGGGAGTGGTCGATGTCGGTTTCCGTCTTCCACAACTCGAGGGCTTCGTCGTCTTCCTCGTACACCGTGGCCCAGAGCTTGGACTTGTCCAGACCCCAGACTTCGGTGAGCAGCTCCCACGACCAGGCAATGGCTTCCTTCTTGAAGTAGTCGCCGAAGCTCCAGTTGCCCAACATCTCGAAGAAGGTGTGGTGGTAGCTGTCGCGCCCGACCACGTCCAGATCGTTGTGCTTGCCGGAAACGCGGATGCATTTCTGGGAGTTGGCCGCGCGCTTCAGACCGGTGGGGTTGTCGCCGCCCAGCAGGATCGCCTTGAACTGGTTCATGCCGGCGTTGGCGAACAGCAAGGTGGGGTCGTCGTGCGGCACCACCGGCGAGCTGGGAACGAAACGATGGTCCTTGGAGGCGAAAAAGTCGATGAACGACTGCCGCAGGACCTGCGACGTGACGGGCTTCTGGAGCTTCATAGGGTCGCAAAGGTAGAACCAATGGCCCAATCCTGGGAACCGTCCGCCTCCAATCCCCTATCGAGCGATTCCGAGTCCCGGAAAGGCCATCGATTACATTCCGGTGAACCCATGAAAGCCACAGAATTCTCCCGCTGGCTCCACCGGCAGCGAAATCCCGAACGAGCGGCGCAGGTCGAGCGTTTTTTCCAGGTGTTTCCCGGCGGCTACGCCGAGCACGATCGTTTTTTGGGGATCGCCGTTCCCAAACTCCGGGAAGGGGTGAAGTTGTTCCGAGGGATCCAACCCGCAGAAATCGTTGACCTTGTCCGGTCCCCCTGGCACGAGGAGCGCATGGTCGGGTTGTTGTGCTGGGTCGATGCATTCTCCAGAAGCCAGTCCGAGGCAACCCGGCAAGAGATCGTCGAACTCTACCTCACCCACCGTGGGCACATCGACAACTGGGATCTCGTGGACTGCAGTTCGCATCTGATCCTGGGGCCTTGGTGGGAGACCCACCCCAACCCCGAGCTGTTTCAAGCGCTGGTGGAGAGCTCCATTGTTTGGGATCGCCGCATCGCCGTCCTGAGCACCTACCATGGAATCCGCCATGGGCAACCCCGGGCGTGCTGGCATGTATGCGAGTCCCTGTTGAACGATCGGCACGACCTGATCCACAAGGCGACGGGCTGGATGCTGCGCGAAGCAGGCAAGCGGGACCTCGATGTGCTCCACGATTTTTTGCATCGCCACTGCCTGCGGATGCCTCGCACCATGCTGCGCTATTCCATCGAAAAACTACCCGAAGAAGAGCGCCGCAAATGGCTGGCCAAGCGCTGAAAAACAGGGATCTCCATGCCTGTAAAAAGTTTGACAAATGTCCTATTGCTTTCTCGAAATTTCGGCCGTAACGTATAGGTGTGACCCACTCCGGGTCGCGTTGAACACAGGACAGTCTATCGAGATTCGATCGATCAAAATGAGATCCGGCGGACCCTCGTTCGTGCGGATGCAGTGATGAAACAAGGGCCCCTACGCGTGGGGCTCCGACTCCTGAGCCGAGAGCGCCTCGTGCGCCACTCCGGTCGGAGCGTTCGAGTTCGAGTGTGATGTTAAGTTCGAGTGTTGAGAGTCATTTGACGGGCCGGGGGACACCACCCCGGCCCACTTCGTTTCTTGGACCTAATCCACTCAGACATTTATTGTCACCCTCCACATCTTGGAATTTCTGACAAGCGGC
This sequence comes from Fibrobacterota bacterium, assembly GCA_016699655.1. Taxonomy (GTDB): domain Bacteria; phylum Fibrobacterota; class Fibrobacteria; order UBA5070; family UBA5070; genus UBA5070. The sequence continues at coordinate 2,972,800 of CP064986.1, read as the reverse complement.
AAGTATGTTTCGAACGTATCGACCGTTCGCTCCCCTCTTTCAGGATATTCCCGATGAAAGCCTACCTCGCTCCCCTCGCCTTGATTGGCGCTTTGTCCGGATGCAATGACTCTCCCAGCGAGTCTCCCATGGAATCCAGCACCCCGGCCAAAACCACAGCCGTCCGGACCATTTCCCCGGCGCTGCAAGCCACGTGCAAGCCCCTTCCCTCCCCCGCGGTAGCTGCCCGAGCCTCCGCCGACGATTCGGGAAAGATTATCGTGGCGCGCCTTCGCCGCGGAGACATGGAGGCGTTCATTTATGATTCCATGGGTAATCAGGTGTCGCACTCCCTGCAACAAGTCTCCATCCCGGACAGTTTGGAATCCCGGGAGATCTCCATCCTGTGGGATGGCCGCGACCAATCCCATAAAACGGTTCCCCCTGGCCACTACTTCCAATTCTGGACCCTGAAAGACAGCTTGGGCACCACCCTGCGGCAGGATAGCGCCTGTGTGGGTTTTGTGGCCTCCGGGAGCTGAGGTCCAGCACCCGGAAGGCCAAACCTTACCGGGTCAGTACCAGTTCTCCACGACGTCGCGACGGACCCAACCAAGGTTCAGGACCTTCTGCTGGAAGACCCGCTGGTTTCCAACCACCCGCCAGCCAACCACCCGCAGGAGATAGATGCCGGACGGTGAGATCTGCGCCGCCTGAGTGCCGTTCCAAACCACCCAAACCTGGTAGTTGCCACGCGAATCCACCGGGACCTTGCCAAGTTCCACGGCTCGACGCAACTCGGGGAAGTCCTCTTTGGCCACGAACACGCCCATGTTGTCGTAGACATAAGCGGCGACTTCACTGAGTCCATTCAGGTCCAGAAGTGCGCCGACCAATCGAGTCGTGTCCGGCAGGGCCACGCCGTCGAGAGTCTGCCACCTCTGGTTCCCACCCTTGCCTGCCCGCACGAACACCTGCAAAGCGGGCTCCGACGCGGGAATCTGCTGCCCGCGCCATTCGGCAAGCGGATGGTACAACCTCACGCCGACCCGCCCTGGGATGGGGCCGAGCTCCAGCTTGATCCAGGCTGCGGTATCGCGAACCGTGTTGCCAGCGGCGTCTTTCAGCCCCCCTTGACCCGGGGTGTTGATCCGGATTCCCTGGCCATCCTTGGGATTGACCAAGGTGTCCACCAGGAAGGTCGCCGTTTTGCCATCCGGGCTCAGGGAAACCTTGGATGGGTCGACGATTTTGCCTCCTGCACCGAAGACCATGTCGCCCCAGGATATCCAGGTGGACGCATTCGACACCGCCCGAACCGGCTCGCTGAAGTCCGCAATCAAAGTGTCAGGATGCCCATCGAACCCGGTGTAACGCATCCGTGCCCGGACAGGAACCGGTGCCACTCCGTCCTTGATCGCAAATGGAGTGGATACGGAATCCTTGTCCAAAGCTGCAATGATCGCGCCGAGACCCTGACAATTGTCCGCCGGGCAGGAGGTGCTACCGTATGCATAGGGAGGCAGGTCGAATGTCAGGATCAGGCCCCCAGAATCCGTCTTCGCGTCCGCGGTGGGCTTCACGCGAATATCCAATCCACCAGCGCTGGCTGGCCAGGCGAAGACCCAGTCTTCCTTGGCGATCAGAGGCTTCGAGAAGCGGAGGACCACTCGATCCGCCTTGCCGTCGCCATTGACATCGTACATGATCGCTTGGCGCGGCGGACGATCCGTGCCCAAGATGGGCACACGACGGGAATCCTTGCCCACCACGTTGCCGAGCAGGTCGATGGCCTTGCCGCCAGGCGAGAATCGCACCCAATCGCCAGGCTCGGGAACCGCCGAATCCGAGGTGGCAGGGAAGACCATCACCAACGCGCCACTCGATGCGTCGCGCCAACGACGAGAGAACGCGTAGGTGGGAAGAGTGCCGTCATCCAGCACCTGGCGAATGAGATCGTCCGGATCGCGGACATCCTTCAATGGCTCCGAAGGATGCACCCAGAGAGTGTCCCAGGTCGTTCCCCGGTGGAGAATGGCCTTGACGGCCACCGCGGCAGCGCGATCGTGGATGGAAAATTTCTTCCAAGGACGACCATCACGGCTCCAGCGCCCCAGGTCCTTGGCGGTGGCCTGGGTTCCATCGATTCCATCGGCGAGCAGGATGTCGAGCACCAAGCCATCCGTGGACACCTGCAAATCGTTGAAATCAGGTCCGACAAAACGCGTCGTGTCCGGCCAGCCAGCTCGGATGCGGGTCTCGGAGGTCCATGGGTGATGCAGCCACACGCGCAGGTGTTCCACCTTGCCATCGCCGTTGTCGTCGTACCAGGCGCCAGAATCCGGCGGCAGAGCCACCATTTGGATGGGGCTCGCCACGCCTTTGGCCCAAAGGGCGGATAGGTCGCCGCGAATCCAACCAGAGTCTGTTTCCTTTTCCGCCCGGAAACGCAACTTGCCGCGTCCGTTCAGCACATCCACGGAAATCAGGGCGCGCCCGAGTGAATCCACCACCACCAGCCCGTCGGAGGGCTCCAGGTAGACCTGCCCACGGCAGGTGTCGCAGACTCCCGCTCGTCCGCGGATTTCCACTTGGAGGGAACGGTCCTGGAGTATTTCGCCTTTCAGGGCAGTGGGGGTGAGTGCGCGACCGATCGAATCCAAAAACACAAGCTGGAAGGGATCCGATTGGACTTTTCGTGAAAGGGAATCCGTCTGGATTCCGGACAGGAACAACTGGGTTGACCCTGGACCCACCAGGGCCAGATCGATCCGCGCCTGCCCCGCCTTCACGGGAATGGAGGGAAGGGGCCTGCCACGAGCATCCACCACCAGGAACACGGAATCCGCCGGATCGAAGCCCAGGTCGAAGTCGCACGCGGTGCAAACACCGCGAGTGCCCATCACGCGCACCCAGGCAGATACGCTGGTGGTGACATTTCCTGCCAGGGTAGGAGGAGTGGCCAAGGTCCGTCCCAACGAATCCGTCCACACCAAGTGCAAGCGCCGCGCTTCCACCGTCCGGGACGTTGGCTCGATGAAGTCGCCGGAGAGGTCCATCCGAGAGATCCCGGGAGCATCCAGGGCGAGATCCACCCGTCCCACGCCCCCCGCGAGTTTCACGCCGACCGCGGGCCGACCTGCGACGTCCACCGGGTGGTACACCGCATCGTTGGCGCCGTAGTAGAGATCGAAATCGCACGTCTTGCAGGGCCCGGCCACGCCGTCCACCCGAAGCCATGCGGAAACCGATCCGGTCACGTCCCCCAGAAGGGTGGGCGGAGTGGACAAAATCCGACCCGTCGAATCGGTCCAGACCACTTTGTACTTGCGCACTTCCACGGGCCTGGCGGCGGTATCGGACAACGGGGCGGTCAGGCTCAAACGGCTGGTTCCTGCGGCCAGGAGGGAAAGAGGGATCTTGGCGCGCCCGGAGGTCAGCTTGACCGCGGCCAAAGGGCGCCCCCTGGTATCGACAGGCTGGAACACGGAATCCACCGGCCCGATTTCAAGATCGAAGTTGCACGTTGCGCAGGGGCCGGCGGCTCCCCACACGCCCACCCAAACGTTGGCGGTGGTGTTCACATCTCCGAGGAGAGTCCCCGGATTGGTCAGTCTGGTGCCCAGTGAATCCGTCCAGACCAAGCGGTAGGGGCTCCACGAGATGGGCCTCCAGGTGGCCGATAGCGTGTCCCCTAAAACCGTGGCCGTCACGGCGATTCCCGAACGAGGAAGGTCGGAGGTCAGAAGGAACGACCCCTGCCCCTTCGCGAGAACCAACGTGGAGATGGGAGTTCCCTTGAGGTTGGTGACCACGATGTTCGGATCGCTCGCATCCAAAACCACCTCGTCGCGGCAGGTGTCGCAGAGCGCTTTCCCCTGCGTGGACTGCAGCCAGAGTCGGACCGGTTTGCCGACATCCACCACCAAGGCACTGGGATTCACCGCGCGCCCCAGGGAATCGACCCAGCGCAATCCATGGTCGCCGATCACGATCGGCGAGCGGACATCGGTGGAGTCGCCCTTGTTGGATCGGAGAGTCAGCGAGTAGGTGCCGATCACATCGGCCCGTACCCAGATCCGGCGCGGCATACCACCGAGGCCGGTCATCAATGTGTCGGAAAACGTCACGCGCCTGGTCAGGAGGGAGTCGGAAAAGACCACCAAGCCGGCGACCGGGGTGATCCGAAACGGATGCGCCACGGTGAGGACGGCCCCGTTGGCCAGTTGGGCGATGTCCATGGGAAAGACCGCACCCGGTTTGCCCTGGAGGGGATCGTGGCTGAGGTAGACGGGAATCCCCACCACCGGCGGCGCCTTAACGACCAATTGGAAATCGCGGAATTTGGTGGTGTCCGAGGCCATCTGCACCCGCAGGACATAATTGCCGTCGGGAAGTCCCACCATCGTAGCGGAATCGTAGCGCAGGTTGGTGAGGTCGGATCGGAGGGTCAGACCACCGAACGAGGAGCCTGCAGGCAAAACGATCGGCGCTGCCAAGCCCGCACCCATCAGGACAAACCGTCCTTGGGTTGCACCTTCTTCTGTCCGGGCCGCACAGCCTTGTCCATTGCGAGAGGCAAAGACTGGATCGTAGGTGCGCACCCCCGTGGAAGGCACCCCCACCAGAACGTCGAAGGCATCGACGTTGCGCAGGTCCAACGAGGTCGTGATCTTCATGTGCGATTGATTGGTTCGACGCTCGCAGAAGAAAAAATCGAACGGATAAGTCGCGCCTTCGACCAAGCCGAGGTTGTCGAGGTTTACCGACGCACTTTGGGCGCTATGCACGCCGCCGAGATCCACGACAAGTTGGTTGTTGATGAAGACCCATACGTCGTCATCCCCAACGAAGTCGAATTTCTGTCCCTTTTTGTACTGGAAGGAGGCGTGACTTTCCAGACAGAAGTGAAAGTTGTGCTGCAGATTGTCGTCGGCCCGGAACTTCTGGTTGAACGGATCCAGCTTGGGATCGATGTTGTCGATCGGGAAGTACGATGCGTCATCGTACGTGTAAACGGAAGCTTTGGTGCTGTACGCCAAAGGAATGTCGCGGCAGACGGTGTAATTGGTTCCAGGTACATCGTGGAACCAATCCCAAATGGTTGCGTTTCCTGCCACATTCTTTGCAGGATTGGGAATGGGAGTGCGATCGGCAGCCAGGGTGGGCAAGACCATGCCCTTGTCGCCTTCGTCCGTAAAATGTTCGAATGCTGGATGCGTTGGTCCGAAATCCCGAATGGTGGCGGCGAGATAGGTGATGGCTCCGTTCACTGGAACCGTATCCTTCTTTTGCGACCAGGCAGTCGAGGCCAGTGCAAGGATCCCTGCCAAACATCGAACCGGAAAACCGCGAGACATACTCCACTCCTTCTCCGCAGGGGGACCAGGAATTCCTCCCGATCCTAAGTCCCTACCTAGATAGGGACTTTACCACGAATCGCCAACCAAGAAAATGACGATCAAAGCCGGTTCAGCCTAGTTCTTTTTCGGATCTGCCCCGAAATCGTGCTCTTGGTCTGGAATATTCTCCCTCGGATGCCTTGACGCGGCTCGATCAGGGCAGAACGAGAGGAATGGTCTTCCAGCCCGAGGCTGTCGCCAATCGGACAATGACCAGGCCTTTGCGGCCGATCAAATTCGAAAGATCGATGTCGACGTGCCCCATCCCTTGGAGGGACTCTTGCCCGAGCTTCGCCAACACACGACCCTGAACATCAATAACCTCGGCGATCTGCACGGACAATCCATCGAAATCCACCCGCAACTTCCGAGCCCCCAACCACCGCGCCTGGGGCTGCCCCACCTTGGGAACGGGCGTCCGGACGATCGGCGAAATAGGACCATCCCTGTACCCGGCGCGCGTGAAGATGTCGGTTGGCGCCAAGAAGGGAACTCCACTGTCCGCCATGGCCAGCGAGCGTGCACGGCCCAAGGTGTCGGGAGGAATGGCCAGCAGCGAATAAATCCCATCCACATAGCCGTAGGTGTTGGCCAGGGTATTGGGAGTGATGAACCTGGGAACGTTTGAGACCCTCCCCGAGGAGAGAGCCCAGAGTCGCGGAACGATGGAATCCTGGGAGAGCTCCAGCCAACGCGGAAAGATCGACCACTTGGCGATGGTCGAGGATTGTTCGGCGTAGAGCTCGGCTTGTATCTCCTTTGCCAGGGTACCGGCGAATGCGTTCAAAGAGATGGGCCAGCGTCCATCGGTCCCGCGGACGGATTGGAAGTGGACCTCGATGGGAGTCTTGTCCGTCTCGATCAGGAGCCTTCCGGAAAGGATCTCCCGCATGCGAGGCAACCAGACCCCGTCGACCAGGGCCATGTCCACACCCGGCCGCATCGCTTCCGCCTGGGTGAGATCCACACCCGGCCAGCGGGAGCGCGCGAACCCAGCCTCCACAAAAGCTTGTTTCTGGTCACTCCACTCCATCTCAATGGAATCGAAAAGGTTGGAGCGGATGGAAACATCGGAGGGTAATCCAGAAAGATCGGGTGGCTCGAGAAAATCACCGCCGGTGACGATCGGCCCGGTGGTGGTGACCACCAGATGGCGAACCCACCCGGAATCCTTGGAAAAAACCGTTCCGACCTTCGACACGTCGCTGGCGAAGCGGATTTGGTTGGCTTCCAATGCTTGGCTGGAGGTCGTGGAAGCCGTGCTGGAGGGGATTCGGAATTGGAGATAGTCTGCGTCCACCCCAGTCAACCAATTGCGGATATCCCAGGAGGCCCGCACAGTGGAGTCGGCCAACTTGAAGACCCTGCAGGTGTCATCCAAACCATGGTCAACCACCAGGGAGAACCTGTGCCCACGGGCGATGGTCCGCTCGGCCAATTTCCGGATCTCGGCAGCCTGGACGAGGGCGCGCTGACCATGTTCGGACAAGCACCTGCTCGCCTCGGGTTCACCGGTGATCGGGTTTTCCCCCCAGCAGGGATCCAGGAAAGTCTCGGCGTCGATCCATCGCCAAAGGACGACAATTTCCGCCCTTCGGGATGCGCGAGATGCGATGGAATCCGGTATCACCCCCGAGAACATCGCGTAATCGCCCGCCCAGGTTCCTCCTTTGAACCGGTCGAACACCGCCCGTTCGGCGCCAGGGAGGTCGTTGCGACCCCACACCAGAGAAACCTTCCCGGTGTTGGAGAAGGACAGGGGGCGCGATCCCGGAGATTTGAGAGGACTTGCCATTCCGGACTGGACCATCCGGAGGGAATCCGGTTGGCCTCGGGTATCCAAGACCCAATCGCGGGGCAGGCCACCCGTGACCTGGGAAAAGATGGGGAACACTTCCACCTCGCCGGTCATCGCCTGGACCGGAAGGAGGTAGCGGATCCGGATGCGCCGGTATCCCTGGGGCAGGAACGGATAGGCTCTGAGGTAATACCGGTCGAGGTTGTCGTGCTCCAGAAGGACCGGATCCTTGCTGAAGGAGTTGGTGTCGTTGACGATAATATCCAGTACGACCCCTTCCGCCTGCTCCTGGGGGCGAAGCTTGGCCTGGAAGGCCGTGTCGTCGCGCCACACCACGCATCCCACCACCACCGCTCCGGAGGGAAACTGCAAAGTGCCTCGTATCTGGAACACCCGGGAGGTGTCTCCGCGTGAAGGCGACAATACGAGTTCGGCTTCCTCCTCGACATCCACCCATTGCGGGCCCACCGTGGCGCGGATGTGGCTGGAGTTCAGTTTCACATTGGCTCGCACCTTTTCGCGGGAGAAGCCCTCCAGGACGGCCTGCGATTCACCCGCCAACAGGAGGACGAAAATCGTCAAGAAGCCAATCGCAAGCCTCGGGAACGCATTCATGGGGAATCCTCGTGGATCCAGAGTGAACCAGTTGAATCGGCGACCATCAGACGACCGGCCGCCACGCCGATCGCCGCCATTCCGGACGAACCGCGAACGGTCCAACCGGTGGAATCCTGCACCCAGAGGCGACCCGCGGAAAGAACAACCGGTTTGCCATGCCAAGTCGAAGCCGCGACCGCCACCAACGGAAAAGGTAGCGATCCGTGGTCGGAAGCGATGCGGGAGGGATCGCTCCAAGGAATGGACAACAGATGGGAGCCACCCCCGGTGGAGTAGACCACAGAATCGTCCGCTCCGATGGGCGAAACCGGAAGGGCCGCCTTTCGCCATGAACCATTTTCCCGCACCAGCCCCGGTTTTCCAGGAACGTACAGGGCGAGCCGCGAGGCGCTGCCGAGGAAGATCGGATTGGACATGGAAAGGGGCCAAAGGCTGTCGGGAAGGCTTTCCAGCGTCCATTGGTTCCCGTCGACACTGGACCTGACATCGATTCCATCCCCAACGGAGGTATGCCCCAGGCACCAGGCCTTCCCCGCTCCCAATCCGGGCACCCAAGTGATGGTCTGGCCGTTCTTGCGCAAGGGAAGCGACACCCCTCCGGAGTCCCATAGCCGACCATCCACGCTCGAACGGACTCCAATGATCAAGGCTCCGTTCTCCGTGCGGCTGGAAACTTCGGCGAGCTTTCCGGCCAATTCTCCCAGCGAACCTCCCCGCCACCTTCCGATCGCCGTCCAGGTTCCTTTGTTCACGAACCGAAGTTCGGGAGGCACCGCAGTCCCTTGCTTGGAGCCGTACCACTCCCCCTTCTTGCCCGCCATGTTCTCCACCACCACGCGATAACTCCACCCCGCCGTGGAAAGTGCCCGCGAAGCTCCCGTGTCCCTCCAGATCGTGTCTGCGCTGGAGCCATAGGCGAGCGTCGAAAGGTTCAGGGCACCGATCGTATCGCGGTAGATCAGATACCGTTGGAAGCTGCGGTAACTCGCCCGCGACTCCCAGGTAAGCACCAGATCTCCGGTGGAACTGTCAAGCCTCACGGCAAGGCCAAGGACCACGGGGATTCCGGTGTAGACCATGTTGAAGGGCATGGCCACAACCACATCACTGTCGTTCCAGGCGCGAACGGGATCCGGGTAGGTCGTCTGGTAGTCCGGCAAGGTGGTGGTGAATTGCAGACGGAAATTGCCCGAAGCCAATCCGGCCAACCGGAATCTTCCGATCGAATCCACGTTCGTCCAGATATCCGTGCCCAACACATGGACGGTGACCGTGGCAGGATCGTGCTGCGGCTGGACCTTCACGACACCCGCGAGGGTTCCAGGCAATTCCAACGTGTCGTTCGCCAAAAACTGCAGTCGACCATTGACAGACAGTACGGAATCGAGGATGACCACCTGCCCGGAGCTTGTGACCTTGACGGAATAAGCTCCATTGTCGAGCGGCCCGACCACAGGCATGCCGCTCTCGTCGGTGGATCCCGTCGCGACGGTAACTGTGTCCTGACGGGGAAAGACCTGGACCCTGGCCCCGGCAGCCCTGGCTTTCCCGCCAGCAAGGAAGAACACGCCGCTGGTGTATGTCTCGTCGTTGGTGCCCTTCAAATACGTTTCGTCGTTGGTGCCGTCGTTGGCACTCCCGCAGGAGGCCAAAGCCATCGCGATCGCGATGCCGACCAGCCAATGCAGGAGCGAGCGCATCAGCTGGCCTTCGCCAGCGGCAGAGCCGCTGGGGGATTTTTGGAAAGGGGGACGATGGCCATGCTCACCAAATGTACCCTCGATGGAGCGTTGGCGTCCTTGTGGACGATGGATCGGAGCTCGGATCGGAAACGTTCCAGTCGCCTTCGGATCATGGCAAGCCCTTCGTCGGAAACCGAGATGGTGTTGGTGGCCACCACCTGGTCGGGCGATCGACCCTGATCCAAGATCGCACTTTGCACCAGTCCCATTTGCTGGATCTGCAACTGCCGGACGAGCTCGTCACGTGCGGTTTCTCCTGTGCTCAAGGTATGGTCGGTGGGTTTCCAGAATCCGTCGCTGTCGCGTTCGATCAGGTTCAAGTCAGACAACAGCTGGATGCTCAGCTTTGCTTGGGCTTCCGTGATGCTGGGAGAGACCAACGCCGCCAACTTGCGTGGCTCATCCGCCAGATTGTGGATGGCCAAGATCGCCCGCACGGCTCCGTTCCACCAATGCCTGTAATACTGGTAATGGCGGGGATCCATGATGGTGCGAGGCGTACGGTTCAAGGCGACCAATTGATCGAAAGCCAGCTCGCGTTCTTCCGGGGTGGTCGCTTGGTTGAACCGCACCAGAACGCGGAAAAACCTCGCCTCGTCGGCGTCCAGCTCCAAGGCCACCACGAACCGATCCAGAAACGTCAGACTGATTTCCTTGCCTGCCAGAACGTCCGGGACATAACTGCGCGTATTGGGCAAACCTAGACGTCGATGGAATTCGCTGCGGTTGAACTTGCGGTCGGTTTCCTGACGCAAAGTCAGCCAATCCAGGAGAAACTTCCGATAATCCGTATACGCGTACACACAAGGATTCGATTCCATGTTGGAGAATTTAACCCCCTCGCCACTCTTCTCTCTCCTCGATTCTGGGCATTATCTGTAGAACACTTTCACAGCGTCTTCCCCGGTTTGAAGGTCGCAAAAAGTGGGCATGATTCATAGAACCACGAACGCGCGAATTCGCCATACCTTGTTTGCAGACAGACCGGCATTCTGAAACGTCACGCCGTTCTACCCACAAAACCCTATTCCTGAAAGCGGGCCCACCATGACCCCGTTCCGTACCGTGTGCGGCGCGTTCGCTCTCGCGCTTGCCGTTGCCTCCCCATCCTCCGCCTGGCTCCAAAGCCGCGCCACCCAAGGGACCACCAACCAACAACAGGTCCAGATCCTCAACGTATCCGTACGCGCCACGGTGGAACAAGCCTGGGCCGACGTGGAAGAAGACGTGGAACTGGGCCCGGTGATTTCCAGCAGTTGGTCCACCCAGCCCAGCGTCAACATCAACACCTGGGAAATCTTTGGCGACTTCGCCCTCCCCAATGGTGCGGTCCTGACGGGCGCACTGCTCTGGGATGGCGACAAGCTCTTGAAGGCCAAGCTGAAATCCCGCAGCGTGGCCAACGCGCAATACGAGGAGGTGGTGGCCCGCAACACCGCACCCATGCCCGCACCGCGAGATCCTTTGATCATCGAGCGTGCTGGAGAAAGCACTTATTCCATGAAGCTCTACCCCGTTTCCTGGGGTGGAACTCGCCGGATGCGTCTGCGCTACCTGGTGCCACTACAGGCCAATGGAGCGGCTTGGGAAGTCCCGTTGGGATCGGCCTTCGCCGAAAACGCGCTGGTGCACCCCTCGAGCTTCGAGTTCCAGTGGAGCCGAGGCAAGGCATCCAACGCCCTTCTCTCGCGTGGAGGCGTCCTCCAACCGCCATCCACCACCCCGATCCTGCTGCCTTTGTCCGCGGCTTCCACCTGGATCAACAACTCGACGTCCTACTATTCGCCGGTCGCCGCTCGCCTTTCCCTCAAGGGAGCCTTTGCCCTGACCACCCAGTTCGATTCCACCGCCTGGAAGGGCGGATACCTGCTGTTCCAGGGAACCATGCCGGACTCCATCCTCAAGCAGACAGGACTGCGCCAGGAGTTCATGGTGCTTTGGCGGTGGAACCGCGCCGAGCCCTTGGCCAGCGACAATGGATGGGGACCCTACCTCACCACCACCGGCGAAGCGGTGGTGCAAGGCGCTGCCGGATTGCGTCAATCCTTGGCCACCCTCGCACAGGCTTCCACCTTGGTCAAGGTTGGAATGGTGGCCGATGAAGGTCGCGCCCAGACCAAGGACTTCCCCCTTTCCGGATGGGGCTCGGACACCTTTTCCAGAATGCAGGACTACCTGGGGACATTCACCTACGAGGAGGTCCTGCGCAGGGGAACATCCACTGGCACAGGATCCACCGGAATTTCCGACCCCACCAAGCTGCGCAATCAGGGCGCAAAGGCATTCAGCGCCGACTTCCAGAAAGTCTTGAGCATGTACAGCCCGGATTCCGGCGTGGTTCGCCACTTGGTGGTGGTCACGGCAGGACCTGCGGAGAGCTTCGCGTCTTCCAACGAAAAACTGCCCTCCTGGCCCGAAGGCCTGACCCTGTCCACCTGGGGCGGCACCTGGTGGCAGGAGCCTGCCCAATGGGAAGGCGTGGACTTGCCCCGCTTGGAGGCGGAGCATGGCCTGGCTCCGGAAAAAACCCTCGACAGCTGGCTTTCCTTCCGGACCCCGCTGACCTCCCTGACCTGGAGCTTGGAATTCGAATCCGGCTCCAAGATCTTCAACCAGATGTCCATCACCGGTCTGGACATGGGCGGCCAAAAGCCCATTTCCGCAGCGTTCCATGCATCGGAACCCTGGAAGAAACAGGCCACATGGAAGGTCTACGATCAGGAAGGCAATCTCCGCCTGACCAAGCCCCTCACGGACGTGCAGTGGCTGGATCTGCCCGCCGACACCGCCGTGGCCATGCTGTGGGGCAACACCGAAGGGCGTTGGTCGGACACCTGGCGCAGTCGCGAAGTGGGATCGGTGTTCGGATTCGTGGACCGCATGCATTCGCTTTTGGCGCTGCCATCCGACACCATCGGAGCCGCTGGCACCGCGCGGTATCGCAACGTGGGAGTGCCCTACCTCCTGCCCTCCGAGATCTTCGCCGCTTCGGGGACCCCAGGCTCGGAACTGGACAGCCCCACCGACGATCCCACCCATTCTTCGCTCCAAAATCGCGCCAAGGGCCTGGACGCGCTGCGCGTGTCCGCGCTCGGCGATCGCCTGCTCAAGATCGCCCTCCCCGCCAACCTGGGCGCGAGTGCAGAACTTGTCATCCGTGACCTGCGCGGCAAGGTGGTCGCTCGTTGGAGCGCCTCGCAGCTGACCTCCGTGGGCTCCGTGGAATGGCGGATCCCCGCCAACCTGGGGCGCACCATGCTGACGGTGGAACTGCGCAACGGCTCAGAGCGCGTGACCCGATCGGTGATGGCGATGTGAGCGGAGGAACGGAGCTTCCGGGCTCCGTCTGCTGGATCAGTGACGGCGACCGTTGAGATCGAAGCGATCGCCATCTCCCACGAGGACTCTCGGCACCCAGGTGCCGGGGGTCTTTCCCGTTTTATGGGAGACAGGATTTGTCGAGGATGTGACTTCCATCAGTTCCCAATCCTGGGTGGCGGGGGAGGCGGTGGAAACATCCTGGACCACCTGGGTGCCGCTGGCCCGCAGGATCAGATCGCTGTGCACCATCTTCAAGCGCACGGGCGAAAGGGCGTTGGCGGTGGAAACGAGGGACACCCGTTGGTGGTTGCCACCGTTCCAGCCGTAGAGCCCCGCAACCGTTCCAGCGGTCTTTGATTCGTTGGGAAGGTCCAGGACCTGGTTCCCGAACTCCAGCCGGTAGGTGAGGGTTTGATCACCCATGGCCACGATCCGCACTTTCGAGGTGGAGTCCGTGCACGATCCCAGCGCCAGTGCACCGCCCGCCCGCACCATGCATTGGCCGGTGGAGCGCGACTTGATGCGCCCTTGGAAAAACACGCTTTCGTGGAACATGTCCTGGAGGATGGCTTCCATCAGACGGCAATGGTCCACCAGGTCCTTTTCGGATTTGATTTCGGAGGCGTAGTTGAGTCCCAGCGGCCAGAAATGTTGAGCGTCCCCCTTGAGCACCGCCGCCGGGTCACCTGTGATCTCGCGCAATTTGGCGGTGGCCTTGGGCCCCGTGAACACGCCGTTTTGGATCAGGTTTTTGTATTCCTGCGTGGTCCCACTTCCCAAGGCATGGGCGATTTCGTGCATGGCCGTTCCGGGGGCCATGTAGCTGCGACTGGCCCCAAAGCGGATGTTTCCGGAAAAGCTCGCATCGGCCGTGGGTACATCCGTGTTGTATTGGATCGTGAGGGCTTTGGTCTGATTGGTGAGGCCGTTGTAATGCACCAACGCCGAATCCATGGCCTTGGTGATGCGCGCGTAGGCGTCTTGTTGGTCGGCCGTGGGGTTGGCGGCTCGCTGGAGGGTGTAGGTGATGTTGCCGGCAGCGGCGTGAAAGGCGCAGTAGCCAACAAAGGCGACCACCGTCGCAAGACGACTCTGGCGTTTCGGATTTCTGATCATGATCGCTAACCTTCCCCCACAGCCTCGATGGCTTTTGATCACCCTATTGCCTGACGTTTATAAATGGGACCAAAAGGCTCATCCGGCCAACCATTCCGATGCTGCTGGAAGAAAAGCGTTGAATTCGTTGAGGATTACGGCCGCACCCACCCACTTTCCCCCTGGCTCGGGGTTTCCGCCCTCTCCGATGCTCTGAAGCTTGGTTCAGACTTGCCGCAAGGTCCCGAGGTGACGACTTTTGGCCCATGCGAACCATGGACGTATTCCATGTTCGGCACTCACCCTCCGCCGATTCCAGGACAAGGAAGTCTACCATGAAGAAGATCCTCCTCAGCTTGTTGTGTTCATCCAGCGTTGTGTTGGCCGCCGACCCGGTCAAGCCCAAGGTAGAGGCCAAGCCCACCAAGAATCACCCCACGGAAACCTGCACCCCCTACAAGTCTCTCCCCAAGCTTCCCAGCTTCCAGGTCACCAGCACAGACATCAAGGACGGGGAACGCTTGCCCGTTGAAATGATGAGCGGGATCTTCGGAGCGGGCGGACAAGATGTGTCACCCCAGCTTTCCTGGAGCGGATTCCCCAGGAGACCAAAGGCTTCGCCATCACGGTTCTCGATCCGGACGCCCCAACCGGCAGCGGCTTCTGGCACTGGGCTGTGGCGGATCTCCCATTGACCACCACCTCGTTGGCCTCGAAGGTCGGCGTGCCCGGCGACAGTCTGCTGCCCAAGGGCGCTTTCCAGCTACGCAACGACGCCGGCGTCGCCCGCTTCATCGGCGCCGCCCCTCCGGTCGGCCACGGCGTCCACCACTACTACATCGTGGTCCACGCCCTGGACGTCCCCACCTTGGGTCTGCCCAAGGGAGCCTCCCCCGCCTACCTCGGCTTCAACCTGTTCATGCACAGCATCGCCCGCGCCACCATGGTGGTCTGGGCTGAGAGGAACTGAACTTCCCCGGGGTTCGGAATTCCGGACCTCGGGCTCCTTTGAGTGTGATCTTGATCACAGACAGGAAGGGGTCCCGCACCCTAACTTGAGCAGAAGATGTTCAAATTCCGTCTCACCTCACCCGTCTTCGGAGAAGCCATGATCCCCCGCTTCCGCCCCCAATCCCCATGCGGGACCCGTTGGACATTTTTTGCCGCTCTTTGCCTGGGCTTGGTTGGTTGCCAAAAAACCACCGTGATCGAGGAAGACGCCTCGAACAGCCCCGGGAACCACTACGTGCACTTTCGCGTTGCCGACAGCGCTTCCGTCCCGGACAGCTTGTGGTACCGTTCGGCACAGGATTCCGGAACTGAAAAATTCTCGGTCAGTCCCGATGGGAAGGCGCTGCGAGCCAGCCTGTTCCCTTTCCTCCACCAGATCGGTGACCGGGATTCCATGGCGATCCATTCCTACCGGCTGGGGATTCACCTCGGCACGTACTTCGTGAAGGAAGTCAATTACATGGAGCTCGGCACCAACCGAGCCTCCATGACCAGCGCGGATTCCCTTGGTGTGGTCCTGCTGCGCCTTGCCGACAGCCTCCACCGACTGGATACTCTTTCCCGCAAGACCTCCGACACGTCCAAGGCCTCCCGCAGAAATGGTTTGTGGAAGGAGGTCGCCACCCTGATCTACCAAGGACACCCCAAGACCGCCGCCTACCGACGAGTGGCCCCACAAGGACTCGACACTGCCAAGGTCAATCGCCAAATTCTGACACTCGCGTCCGGATCAGTCCTTACCTTGGGCGAATCCGTCCGGCAATGGAATCTGGGCATGGACTACCCTGCCGCCCGCAAGGCGCTGTTTTCCCTTGGACTCGATTCGGTGAAATCGAATCCCTTTGCGCTGGAAATCCCATGGAATCTGGGAACCTTGCACATTGGAGAGCCTGCCATCGGGCTGAAGGGCATTCTTTCCGGTCGAAAGGGAATCCAGTCCTTGCAAGTCACCATCCAGACGGATTCTGGTGATCGGAGCACACGGTTCATCCTGTCGGATCTTCCCGATCTGAAAAACAACCCTTCCCGACTGGAGCTGGACGGACGTCCTGCCATCGCGCCTCGGTCGGCGATCCCCACAGGAAGCTACACCCTCCAGATCTTGGCCACCGACAGCGTGGGAAACCAACAAACCTATCTCGTTCCTTTCCGGGTGGATGGCCCGCTGGACCACCAAGGCCCCCTCATTCAATGGCGTTCTCCGCCAGCCAGCCAGGTGCGGAATTTCGCGGATTCCTTGATTGCCGTACGTGTCGAAGCGACGGACACAGCAGGCATCGCGCAGGTGACCATTGGGGATTCCACTGCCCGCGACAGTTCGGGGATCTGGTGCGCCACCTGGGTGGTCCCGGTCTCCGAATTGGGATCGGCATTGCGAGTCCGGGCAAAGGACAAATACGGGAACCAAACCGATTCGGTCCTGACGATTTCCCGCCGCGCCAGGCCCGAACCGGAAGCACCTTCCCTGGAGCTGGTGCGCCCGACCGCCGGCACCCTGGTTCCCAACGAGGATGACTCGACAGAAATCGTCTGGCGCGGCACGCTCGCCGCCGGCACCGTGAACGCCGTATGGATCGAGGACCGACCCGCCCACAAGGGATCCGATGGACTTTGGTCGCTCAAGGTCTCCCTGCCTGCCACCGGAAAAACCGTGGTGGTCCCGGTCCGCGCCCAAGGCTCCAACGGCCTGGAGTCGCGCAACTTCGCCCAGATCGGGCGCCACCGCGACACGCTGGGGCCCGCGATCGTTTGGGATGCGCCTGTTCAGGACGCAAAGTTCCCCTACTCCACCGCGATCACCTACGTGAGTTTGAAAGCGACGGATCCATCCGGAATCGATTCTGCCCGAATCGGCGGCTCCTTGGCCAAGAAGGTGGGCGACACCTGGAAAGCTGATGTCTTGCTGGGCTCGCCCGGATCCACCGCCCGCATCGCGGTTTCCGTGTGGGACTCGGCGGGCAATCGTACAGATTCTGTCATCCGGCTGGCGCGAGCCGATCTTCCTTCCGACCTCGTGCCGGAGTTTCGCCTGGTGTCTCCTGGTCGCAAGGCCGGAGTGCATGTCCCCTGGGATTCGGCATCCGTCTGGATTCGATGGGTCGTCACGGACCTTTCCGGCATCGACAGCACCTCGGTGCGCATCAACAGCCAACCAGCCTTGCGCGAAAACGACAGCACCTGGGCCTTGCGTGTCCCTCTCGCCCCATTGGCGCGCCTCTACATCCCCATCACGGCCACCAACCGCAAAGGCAACGCCCAAGCCGAAGTCGTGGAAATCACCCGCGACGGCGAGCCCACCTTCCCAAAAATCTCCCGCTCCCTCGGCCTGAAGGACACGGTCCTCTTCAACGACACAGCCATTGAGCTGTCCTGGACCATCTCCGACAACGCCCTAGAATCCGTCCGTATCGCCGGCACGAATGTCCAAGGCACAGCAGGCAACACCTACTCCCGCCAAGTCCCTCTCAAGCCGGGCCTCCAATGGCTCCACCTAGAAGCCACCGACTCCTCCAAAAACACCACCCAAGACTCCATCCGAGTCCTCAGCCTCCCAGGGATGAAGAGGGTGGAGGGGGGGATTACCCAGCCTGTATTTTTATATCCGGATACTCACTCCAGAGCATCGACCAGATGCTTAATACCAACCGCATATTACGACTCTATTGAAGGAAGATTCATTCAGCCTGAGCCCCAATGCGACACAACATATCAACTTCTCCAAATAACCGCAGGCGAGATTGTGAGTGTTTCTTCACACTTCATCCTCGATCATCAGGTAAGCCTTAATGAGTTTCAACAGGTGCGACTGATTACTCACAAGCCGAACCAATCGACAATCACACCTGCCGACAGCATTTCCTGGTTTGATGCAATCTTGTTTTGCAACAAGATATCAGGTATTTTTAACCTAACTCCCGCATATGACATCAGCAATCCCGATAGCGCACTATGGAAACTCATTCAGGGGGCGAACGGATTCCGGCTGCCGACCTTCGGCGAGTTAAAAATCTCGTCGATAACAGATTCAGGCAGTGAATGGACTCACGAATGGGTCTTAACAAACATACATTATTCCGGCACCCTACTCGATCCACTTGGCCCACCCACAGGAGTTACAAAAATGCTGGCAACCATGCCTGCAGTAACCCTGCCGGGGCTTGGGCTTGCACCTAATACCAGAAAAAAAGGCGTAGGCTTTCGCATGATTCTCCCCGCCAAACCGTGGATTTCTCCTTAATTCGATTTGACCGGACAATTCCACCTACCAAGAATCCAAAAGCCCGGCGCATCGCACCGGGCTTTTCCATTTCAGCAAGGATGAGCGGACAGCCGCCTCAGCGCACCACCACAGGCACGGTCTTCAGCCCTTGCACCTGCACAAACCAAACCCCAGGTTGCACGCGCACCCCGGCCTGATCCCGCAAATCCCAAACCACATTCCGAGCCGCATCCAACCGCCGCACCACCCGACCAGAAGGAGAAACGATGGAAACGGATTGGGGGACCGCTAGCATGATCTCCATCTGTCCGGAAATGGTCTGAATTTTCTCCGGATTTAAATGGTTCACTTTTCGGACAGAAGCGGAAGCCGGCGCTGAGTATGAATACACATATCGGAAGTACGCAAATTCCGAGACAACTGAATCGACACCTTTGCCAACAGAATCAACCGCACCACTCGCATCGCGAAGGAGACCTGTTAAAAAATCTTCTGCCAGCAAATTATCAAATGGAAATATTTCTTTTTTGCGGCTCCAAATATAATTCGCCTTCGTCGTCGAGTAGACATCTTGGCGATAATCCACCTGATAGGCTTCAATTTCAGTTTCACCTTTTGGCAACCCGACAATCAGCTCGCCAGCATTCCATGTATTCGTAAATAAATACTTCACGAGATCACCTTCAAGGGTATAGCCGATTTCACCTGTGAAAGTTGTCTTCGTCGCAACTTCCGTGCGTGAAGCGATGCTTTGATGCTTAACCGTTCCCTTCGACACAAAGACAGAGTCTCGAATTTCCGAATAGATAACCGGCGAAATGGAATCTGGCCCACAATCTGGCGCTAGTCGAAGAGCGTGACGGATTTTTCCACTTTCCCCGGCGATGGACTTCAGGATCGGCCCAGCATTCAAAATAGAGGTGTTATCCCAGGGATCCACCTCAGTTACCGTCCAAGTTCCCAACGCCTTGGCGTTCTTGAGCAGTTGACGATGAACCTGAATTTTCGTGAGATAGATCGTGTCGTCGCAGGACGCGAACGCCGAATCCGCCAAAAAGCCCACAACCATCAACGCCCCGAGAATGCTCCGCTTCATACAAACTCCCTGAGAGTGGTCCAATCTCCATCATAGCTCGCCGCGGCCCATCCGCAAGGGAAACCTCCACGAACCTTTCCACCACGTCTACTCCATCGGAGTACACCGCCACCTCGCCAGCAACCGGACAGGCTTGCCGCCCTCCTCCGCCCGCCTTTCGAGACGTCGGCTTCGCCTCCTCCTCAAGACGAACGGAGGAAGGCTTTCCACATTTCGTTTCAACCTGCCAAACCCCTGAACAAAGCCATTCGTCATTTCAAAGGGCCTTTCATGAAACGCCCCTACGCCAGCCCGACGGTAACGGCGGTTATTCCCGCCGACCCGTCCTGCCCACCAGCCCTACCGGCCAGCGAAGCGGCGCCGGGCATTGGCAATCAAAGGCTGCTGGCCGAACTGGCAGGGGTTCCAAGGGGGCGAGGCTATTCGGAGGGTCGGTCATCCGACCCGCAGAGCCCGAGACCCCTTGGCGCGCGGGATTCCAAAGGGTCGCCGCGCAGCGATCCTTTGGCCCGAGGAGGTACAGGAGGAGCGGGTAGCGTCCTCCTGTAAAACGGCAGCAGGGCGAAGCCCTGCAAAACAAAAAAGCCCTCGGATGCGAATCCGAAAAAGGCCCGGTGCAGCCGAATCAAAAGCCCAACGCAGTTGAATCAAAAGCCCAGCGCAGCCCTCCAAAGAGGAACGCTAGCCGACAGGCCGAAGCGCCTTGACCGACCCATCCGGATACGCCACAAACGCCACCTCGGCCATGCCCACGAAGATCCCATGCTCCAAAAGCCCCGTCACGGAATCCAACTTCACAGCCAGAGTCGCCGGATCGTGGATCGGCCCGAAGTCCGCATCGATGATCAGGTTCCCGTTGTCCGTGCGGACGATCTCGCCGTCCTTGCCAAGGCGCGGCTGAAGCTTGGCCCCGATCGCCTCGATGTGCCGGCAAGTGGTGCGCCAGGCGAAGGGCAGGATTTCCAGAGGGATCTTGCGGGTGGTGCCCAGAGCCGTGACGATCTTGGTGGAATCGGCGATCACGGCAAAGCGCTTGGCGGCTTTTTCCACGATCTTTTCGCGGAAGTGTGCCGCCCCGCCGCCTTTGACCAAATGGAGCTTCGGATCGATTTCGTCCGCGCCGTCGATGGCCAGATCCAAGGGCCCGAGATCATCCAGATCATGGATCTCGATGCCCAGCGAGCGGGCGAGGTCCGCGGTATCGCGGCTGGTGGCGCAACACTCCACCCGAAGCCCGCGGGTGTGGATGCGCTCGGCGAGCAATTGCACCAGGTGACGGGCCGTGGAGCCCGTTCCCAATCCCAGCTGCATGCCTTCTTCGACGAGTTCCAGGGCGGCCGCGGCCGCCAATCGCTTGGCGCTTTCGAGTGAGTCCATGGTGCGCCAAAGGTAACCTTCAGGGAGGGGTGGGCGCAACCATGACCATCAAGGCTTCGCCAAACGTATCCTGTAGGGAAGACTCCGGAACAGGTTCGGAGTCGCATGCAACCGTACGTACCCAAGGCTTGCCGTCGCCGGAACCGGCACGGACGCCGGGGTGACGGCCCCTTTGAACGTGGCGCCGGACAGGGAGTCTCCGTTGGCCGAATAGAATGCGTATTCCATGAAGGATCGCGTGTCGGTCAGGGATTCCAGCGTCCATTTTTCCGTCCCCAGATCCGGCAACCGAAACCAGTCCTCGTCGTTCCACACCAGCGTTCCGGACAATTCCTGACTGGCGTCCGGAAGTCGCGCCTCGACCCTTCCCGAATCGGGTTCGAAGAGGTCGTTGGTCATCGGGTAGGCCAGGATCGAGAATACGGCCAACTTGCTTTCGTTGGTCGACTTGAGCGGATCCAGCCGGACCAGAACCACAGAATCCGGCGGACCGAATCCATCGATCACCGAATTGTACGCTCCGCCAAGCAGGGTGGAATCCTGCTTGAACAGGTTGAACTGCACCGAATTGCTGGAGCTCACCCTGACGGTGGTTCCCGTGGACGCCAGAGGGATCTTCACCCACACCGTATCCTCGTACGAGTTGGTCAATTTCCGCTCGACACTGTCGGCGGGAAGCCGCAGGGAGCGCGAGGCACTGGAGTAGCGCAACGAGGTATCCAAGGCGAACGTGTCCACCCGGATCGAGTACCGATCGAAGCCGGTGCTGTTGGGCCATCCCGTCACGCGCACCAAAAGGTCCGTCGCTGTCGCCACCTGGAACGGCCGGACAGTCCCATCCCAGGGGCCGGCGATTCCCGAACGGGAGAACATCGGAGTGTTGCAGCCGATTCCGCGCAAGAGCACCTGACGCCCCGGTTCCAAGTGGTACCGGAAATAATCTGTGTCGTGTGACCATGCGTAACGGACGATCGAATCCTTCCCCAGCCACAGCGCCGTCTGGGGGGTGTCGTACTTCTCCAGCGAGTCAGGATCTGACTTGATCCACCCGCGGGCGGTGTACGGCTGGTAGGTGGAGCTTGGCGGAACGAAGAGGAAGTAGGTCGCGGTATCGTCCAATCCGGCGATCACCACCGGCTTTTCGGCATCGCTCGTGCTCACCGATTTCACGAGGGCTCCGTTGGCTCTGTAGATGCCAAAAGCCTTGCCCCGTCCGTATTCGGCGGTCAACTGCACGGACCGAATCCCCATCGCCGACCAAGGCACCCGAATCCAATCGGAATCATTGGGAAAGGAGAGGCGGGTCTGCAGGGAACTGTCCAGCGGAAGGATGACCGCCTGGGGAAGAGAATTGTCCGGCTCGAACGCGTCCGGATAGTCTTGGAGCCAAGCCCGGAATCCGTAGTCCACCACGCTGCGGACAGATGTGTCGGCGGCGATGTTCACCAAGAAACGGGACGGCTTGGCGACGTAGTAGGAGCGTTCCGTTCCACCCCAATTGCCTACCAGCAAGGCCCCATCAGCCCCGAAGATCGTGGCGGACACCGAGGACGTTCTGGAAAAGGCAGGCTCGGTCGCTTGGAAATGGACGATCTTGTTGGCAGGGACGTCGATGGCCATCCAGTCCTGGTCGCCGGGGAACAAATTGCGCCGGAGCCAGGCGGTATCGGGCGTCAGGACGCGTGCGGCTGTTTTTGACTGATCCGGCTCCAAGGCGTCGGAGGCTACCGGCTCCATTCGGGCGCGGATGCGGTAGGTCCAGTTGGTGAACGTCGTGGAAAGATTGTCGGCATGCACACGGAAATAGAGCGTTGTGTCGGATGGAGCGAAAATGCTCAGCGAGTCAGAGTTGGAATTCTGGCACCAGAAATATCCCATCGGCGTTTCGTTTTGGTTGCCTGTCTCGGTTCCATAAAGGTGGAATCCGAGTGATGCAAGGTTCGAGGATCGTTCGAGGTGAAAGGTCACCCGACTGGAAGCCCTGACCTGGACCTTCATCCAGTCTTCGTCCATGGGGTAAAGCGAGCGGGATACCCATCCGCCGTCCGTCGCAAGCGTCCGCACTGTTTGACGGGAACTGTCAAGTTCGAGGGGATCCGTCCCCTGGGCCGCCACGGAATGAAGGTAGTAGCGGACGTCGAGACTCCCGACGCCCGTCAAGCTCAGGTAGTAGCGACCGGCGCGGACGAATTGGCGGCTCCATACGTTTCTCTCCGTGCCGCTCGTGGAGAATGCGTCCACTTCCACCGAGTCTGCGTCGAGCACTCGTGCACGGACAGAGCCGGCGGCTTTGGATCCCGCCAGTTGAAGGCTTGCCGACCAGACCGTGCCGGAGTCGACATCCATCGCGTAGAGGTCCTCGTCCTTGTCGGGAAGGTTGCGCTCGAAATAGAGCTCTTCCGATTTCAGGCGGATCGCCCGGGAACGGGAATCGTCCGGCTCGAGGGAATCGGGCTTCACCGTCCAGGTCGGGAGCCCGGCCGTGGCGGTCGCCGCGATCCGGTAGGCCACCGCGGCGCTTCCTTGGATCTTCAGCGCGTAGTCCGCCGACCGAGCGCACGCGAAGAGCCAGAATTTGACCGCCTTCTGTCCGGTGGACACGGAATCGCGCAGAATCTGTCTGATGCCGTCGACGGAATGGAGCTCCAACGAGGGCAGGTTCGGCGATTCCACCCGCAGGAGCACCAAGGTCCCGGAATCGGCATGGAACCTCACCAGGTCCGCGTCCTGGGTTTTCACATCGCCATGGAGCGTCCGCTGGAGACCGATGGTGTCTGGCGGAAGCCGGGGCGCGAGGGCGACGGTGGAATCCGGCTCGTAGGCATCGGCGAGCACCGCCGTCGCGGGCAATCCCGGACTCGAGGAGATGGTCACGTTGTAGGGATCCGTCGAGCGACTGCCCACCAGACGCACGAACGCGTTGCGCGCCTGGAACGAAGCGTAGGTCCAGATCCCTTCCTGCTTTTCGTTCCACGTCAACTCATTGCCCTGCGCGTCCAGAAGCGTCGTGGTGGGCCTGCCCAGCCGCGGAAGGGTGGATGTCCCTTGGGCAGCCACTGTGAGGGTGGTTCCGGAATCCAGACTCAACCGGATCATGTCCGTATCGACCGCACCCGCGAAGTGGGTGGTGCGTCGCTGCGAGGCGGGTGATTTCAAATCCCACACCGTGGCGTGCCGAACGTCGTTGTCCGGCTCGTAGGAATCAGCCCCCTCGAAATACAGCGGCAGCAGGGTATTCTCTCCCACTTTCAATTCGAGTTTTGTTCCGGCAGGACCTGTCACCCGCACCAGGTGGGTGCCGGCGCGAAGGCAGGGATAGACAACCGAATCCGCCATCAGTGGATTGGCCACCTGGGCCAAGGTGTCGGGACCCACCAGCAGATAGACCTGCGCCGTCGCCTTTCCACGCGGCAAGGTGGTGAAAGTGTACGTGTGTCCGGAAGTTCCCTGGAATTTCACCCAGGTCACGGAAAGTCCCGCACCCACCGTTCCACCGAGCTGGAGATCCTTGGACTTCTGGCCCGTGGCGAGGGAATCGCTGAGGGCAGGGCCCACGATCTTCCGCGCGGTGTCCACCTTGGATGAGTCTTTCTTCGATGTGTCGCTTTTTGACGTATCGCGACGCGTGGTGTCGACCGGAGCGGGAGAGGGGCCGGTCGGGGTCGATTCGTCGTCCCAGCAGGAAGCGAAGACAAAAAACAGCAAAAGCGCCAGGTGAGAAAGGCGAAAACGGAACATGGAGGGGTTTCCTTTGGGAAAGGAATCAGGATACGAAGCCTCGGATCGGCTCGCCGCAAGCAGAGCCATTTTGGAGGACGGAATCACTTCCGGACCATCCGGATGCGGTATCGGGTACCGCCCAGGTGCGGAGAGTAGATGGTGCCGACTCCCACAAACTGGAGGTAGAATGGCCCTGTCCCCTTCGGAGAGTAGGTGGTAATGGTATGTCCCATGCTCCACGAATTGTTCAGACCCATACTCGATCCACTGCTGTTGTACACGTTCGTGGCGATTTCGATGCCTGAAAACCGGAAGTCCACTTCCCAGGTCGCTCCTTCGGGCGCCGTTGGGAACTGGATGAAATCCGTATCTCCCACCGCAAGGATCCGCTGCTGGAAAACCCCCGAGTCGATCCTCGATGCGTTCGTCACCGAATTGTCCGGCTCGTACGGATCGTCCATCGATCGGTGGATCCGCAGGGACGTTCCCGACAGCACCAAGGAGTCCGATCGAGGAACGAATCCGACATACAGGCATGTATCCTCCGCCGCCCGGTAGAAGGCCTCCACGAATCCCAGGCTATCCTTGAATTTCGCGGAATCCTGGGTGGACAGGGCGATGCGACCTTTCGATTGGGCTTGGATGAACACGTTCTGACCAGGCTCCAGATGGATGCGGTACCATACGGTGTCGGTGTACGAAGTCACGCCCTCGCGCACGACGCTGTCACCAGGGACCACAGCCAAAGCCTTCGCGCGGATCCTGTGAATTTTCGAGGTGTCATTGGGCATGGCGACCACGGACATCGAATAGGCCTGGAACACCGCGGAATCCATGGTCGAGGACACCCTGACCAGGTAATCCACCGCGGTATCGGATTGAAGCAGACTTCCGCGCACCAAGTCGCCGTTCGCCCAACGACCATCCCCGGTCACCAGAGTCCGATAGACATTACCTGTCGCCATCACACGCAGCGCCTGTCCGGCCTCCAGGTGCAACCGGAACAGATCGGTGTCCCCCTTGCTGATCCATCGTGTGGTGGGCTGGGTGGACAGCAACGGCGCCTGGAGGGGATTGTCCGTGGATTCGAACGGGTCCGGATCGGAGACGGCCCAAGCCCTCAGTCCATACCTCGCATCGTCCTTGGTCGAGCGGATGCGCACCCCCAGGTAGTACGTGTTGGTGTCGGAGAGGTCGCCGACCAGGATCTGGTAGGCCCCTACACCCGGAATGATCCCGGCCAGAGGCACCCACTGGCCACGCTTCGAGGCAGAGGTGGAATCCTTGCGGAACAGAGTCCAATCGAAGAAGGGTGATCCTGCATCCGACGCGAACTGGAGGTACCGGACCTTGCCGGGAGCGGGAGCCAGGCGCATCCAGTCCTGGTCGCCATCGACCACGTACCGAAGCCGGACCAGGCTGTCGTAGGGCAGGTCCACCGCCTTCGATATTCCTTCGTCCGGTTCCATTCCGTCCGGCACCGTTCGGCAATGCCCGAGGACCCGATAGGGGTACGAACCCTGGAACCCGTTGGGCGCGGTGACCCTCAGGAGGAAGCTGCCATCCTGGCGATTGAAGATCGCCCTCGGTTCGGAAACGATCTCCCAGGAGATCTTCCTGGAATCGGTCCCGAACAGATCCACCTCCACGTAATGGTCCGCGGTCAAGTCCTTGTCGTCCACTCCCTCGACGCGGAAGGTGCACGCTTGGTTTTCCTTGGCGGGAATAGACATCTGATCGATGTCTCCCGGATGGAGCTCGCGAACGGTCCAGGTGGAGTCGGATGCGATGGTGGGAATGCGGTTGTCGTCCGGTTCGAGCGGATCCTGGTTCAAGGGGAAGAGGGAAAGGCGAAGCCGGTAGGGTGCATCCAGCCTGGTGTCGCCCCAGGCTCCCTTGGCAACCAGAAGCACCGTGGAGTCCCGCGGACAGGAAACCTGGCCGCTGTCGCGCAACCTGGACGGGTCAACCTGGGGATTGGGTCCCCGATTCGCGGAAGCTTCCCCGGCATCGCGCATGGCCAGCACGACGGAAATCGCCGACTTCGGATCCGGAGCTTCCAACCAAACACGAAGCTGGTTTCCGGCAGGCACCTTCACCTTCATCCAATCCTGGTCGCCAAGGCGGCTGGTGCGCCCGATCCATTGACCATCCGTGGAAACCTCGACCGCCTGATACACGGAGTCGTCCGGCTCCCCGACATCTCCCGTGCTGGTTCCGGCCTGCGAGGAAAGGGTGTACTCGATGGGACTTCCCCAGCGCTGGCTTGGACCCACCAACCGCAGATAGTAGGTCCCCGCCTTCGCGAAGCGCCGGCTCCAGACGTGTTCGTTGAAGCCTTCCGGGAATCCTTCCAATCGCACGGAATCCGCATCGTAGATCTCCGGGTAGGCATTGCCGTTCCCGAATTGGATCGAAACCACCCAAGTCTGGCCTGCCTGAACCTGAACGGAATGCCAATCCACATCTCCCTGGACCAGTTGGCGTCGGAGCTCCCTCCGTTCTTGCCCCAGCACCACCGCGCGGTCGCGGGTGTCGTCGAGCTCGAAGGAATCCGGCTGGGTGACCCAGGACGGTTTTCCCTTCCGGCCCACGCAGACGATGCGGTAGGGCACCGCTTCAGGGGCCTTCACCACCACCGAGTACTCGCCGGTCTTCTGGCAGAGGAACGACCACGATCTCGCGTTGGCCTGAACCACCGAGGAATCGTGCACGGCTTGACGAATTCCGTCTTTGGTGGCCACTGCCAGTTCCGGATTCGATTTGGACTCCACGGTGAAGTGGTAGACCATTCCGGAGTCGGCGATCAGCCGAAAACGATCGACATCCTCGCTATTGACGTAGCCATGGAAATTGCGCGCGACGACGGTGGAATCCGGATTGAGCAGGGGCCCCTGCCCCAAAGCACCATCCGGCTCCAGGCTGTCTGGTAGAAGTGCGGCCACCGGAAGTCCGGCGGTGGATTTCACGGATACGGTGTAGGGATCGGTGGATTCGCTGCCCCGCAACTTCAGATAAGCCGTGCGCGACTGGAACGAAGCATGCGTCCAGGTCCCTTCCGGATTTTCGCTCCAGGCCAGAACAGATCCATCGGCGGCAAGGAGGGTGGCGTTGGGCCTGCCCAATCGAGGAAGAATCGAGGTCCCGTTGGCCGTCACCGTGAGTGTGGTTCCTGAATCCAGGCTCAAACGGATCATGTCGATGTCCACCGCACCGGCGAAGTGGGTGGTGCGCCGTTGGGAGGAGGAGGATTTCATATCCCATGGGAAGGCTCTGGCCGTATCGTTGTCCGGCTCGTAGGAATCCGCTCCTTCGAAGTACATGGGAATCAAGCTGTTCTCGCCGACCTTCAACTCCAGTTTTTCTCCTGCAGGACCGATCAGCCGGATCAGATGGGTCCCTCCGCGCAGGCACGGGAACACCACGGAATCTCCAACCAAGGGATTGGCCACCTGGGCCAGCGTGTCCTTTCCGTTCAGCAGAAAAACCTGGAGAGTCGCCTTCCCCCGCGGCAGGGCGGTGAAGGTGTAGGTATGCCCCGATGTCCCCTGGAATTTCACCCAGGTCACCGACTTCCCGGATCCGACCACTCCTCCCAGCTGGATGTCCTTGGACTTCTGCCCTGGCGCGAGGGAATCGCTGGACGCCGGCCCCACGATCGTCTTGGAGGTGTCCACCTTGGTGGTGTCCTTCTTGGCGGTATCCTTCTTCGATGTGTCGATTTTTGACGTGTCGCGACGCGTGGTGTCGACGGGTGCAGGGGCGGGACCGGTGGGGGTCGATTCGTCGTCCCAGCAGGAAACCACGAAGAAAGCGATCAGAGCCACGGACAGGAATCGAATCGACGAGCGGAGGGACATCGGAGGCTTCTCCATCGGGAGGGATCGGAAGGGTCGCCAAAAGCGTACCTCTTTCCGACCGACTCGTCAGCGCACCTCGCCCTTTCTGCCAAAACGAACCGGGCGCGATTGCTTGCCATCCCACCAGGTCCCGGCGAATTGGCCGTCTTTCCAGGTGCCATCGAACTCGATGTAGGACCCTTCCGCGAAATCGATGCGCACCAGAATCCTTCCGGAGACCGGCTCGCTGCCGTCGGCGACCGGGCGATCCGATTGGAACTCCCAGACGGTTTTGCGCTCCGCCCCGCCGGACCGGTAACGGATGGAACGCACCGACAAGAGCGAATCCTGCTTGCGATTGCGGGGGTCGGGTCCCATCAAGGCCCGGATTTCCTGACGGAGCGAATCTCCGCGCACCTGGGCCCGCTGGAGCACCAGCACGGTATCGCGCGGTCGGAACGTGCTGTCCGGTTTGGGCCCCAACACCGACTCCTCCCGAAAGCCGCCATTGTCCCAGAAGTGCTTGGTTTCCCAGCGGCGCGGGTAGTTTTTGCTTTCGTCGCGGAATGCAACCAGGATGCCGCGCTCCACCTTCCGGTGGCTGGCACCGATCGCGACCTTGGTGGCCAGAGCGAGTCCCGAATCGCCCACCCCGATCACCGGAACGCCCGCGATGGCCGGACGGATGTCCATCCAGTCCACGGTATCCCCATCGCGCAGGACGCCATGCGATCCGGTCCAGAATTCGTTGTCTGCCAAGGTGGAGAACCGGCGGTCGGGCCCGGTTCCGAGGACCAGATCGGAAACATCCGACAGTCGCCCCAGCTTCCGCACCGTGGACACCCGAACGCGGCCCGTGTCCGATTTCTGCAGGAAGTACCCGCGCCCGGATGCATCGGTGACCGACTCGCTGCGTGAAAATCCCAGCAGGGGCCGGACAGAATCCGACCGACTCATGAATACGGTGTCGATGTCCGATTCCTTCATCTTCTCGAAGTACCCACCGAAAGCCAACGAGTCCCGTTTGTAGCCATCGGCCACCCCCACGCAGACGTTCTTGACAAAATACGCCCGCGATCCCCCGAGCAATCCACCGTACCCGGTGTCTACGCAGGCGGCAGCGAGTCTTCTGGCGCCAGCGGCCCTCAGGATGGAGGAATCGGTCGCTCCGGGGGGGACGGACAGGCTCGTTTGCGCCGAATCCAATCCGTTCCAGGATTGGGACGAATCCATGCCCAGGGCCAGTGCGCGACCCAGCGCGGAGACCGTGTTGGGGAAGTCTTCGCCTCCGGATTGCGGTTCGCTGGATAAACAGCCCGACAGCATCGCCGCACAGGCACTGGCAAGGAGTAGGCGTTTCATGCGGGATCCTTTTCCCGGCTGCGCGGGAAGTACTGGATGGACAGTTGCAAGACACGATCGGGCGCGGTGTCGGCGCGCAGCAGATCGAACAGTTCGGAACGGAAGGTGTCGATGCGGCGGCGGACCTCGCGGGCGGTGGCCTCCGAGACGGTCAGGAGCACGCTGGACACGTGGCGACGCGTGGCGGGTACGCGGGCAATGGCCTCGGCGCCATGCTGGATCCAGGTGCGGTTGAGTTCGCGCACCTGTTCTCCCATGGTGGGCGGTGGCTCCACGAAGTCGCTGGTGGGCTTCCAGCGCCCGTCCGGCTCGATGGCCACGAGCCCCCAGGCTAGAAGATCCTGCGCGATGCGCTGGACCACGGCCGGGGCGACGGGAGGATCCAGGAAGGCGCCCAACACGTTGGCCTCGCCCTTCCAGTGCATGCATTGGAGCGCGGAGCGGACCAGCGGATAGCGGTAGTCCTGGTAGTAGCGCACCAATGCCGGATTCATGCGCGTGAAGGACGCCTTGGAACGCCTCGCCAGAATCTGTCTCCAGAGCTCGGCGCGATCGGCGGGAGACTTGGCCTGGTTGTGGCGGACCAGCAGCCGGAAGAACTCCGCTTCGCTGCCCTTCAAGGCGAATCCGCGGATCATCCGCGCCTGGGCCTGGACGGACAATTTTCGCCTACCCGCCACCACATCCCCCAGAAAGCCCGGGTTGGAAAACCCCGCCTCCTTGGCAAACGTCCGATGCGTGGAGCGAGGCTCCAGCCGCTTGCGCTCGGCCCACAGGTCGGCCAACGCCTTGCGAAAATCGTCGTACTGGTAGATGTCCACGGACACGGCTGCAGCCCTCCTGCCGAGAAGATACCTTCCAAGGGGGCGTTTTCGCTATAACTGATTACACTAATATCCTTTAAACCCGCAATCAAAGCCTTATTCATCAATTTCATCACTTAATAAAGACACGTTTTCGATTACATGGATGATTCCCCCACCCCCAAAGCCCATCCCCCACTACCCGATGCTACCTTTATGTGCATATGTCCGAAGAGATGAATCCAGTTCCTCAGGCCCCAAATCCCCCGTCCGAGTACAGCGCCAGCTCCATCAAAATCCTGGAAGGATTGGAAGCCGTCCGCAAGAGACCCGCGATGTACATCGGCAGCACCGATGTGCGCGGCTTGCATCACTTGGTGTGGGAAGTCGTGGACAATGCGGTTGACGAGGCACTGGCCGGACACTGTTCGCTGATCAAAGTGGACATCACCCCCGACAACCGCATTCGCGTGAGCGACAACGGCCGTGGCATTCCCTGCGACATGCACGAATCCGGCATGTCCGGTGTGGAAGTGGTCATGACCAAGCTCCATGCCGGCGGCAAGTTCGACGACAACACCTACAAGGTGTCGGCAGGCTTGCACGGTGTGGGCGTTTCTTGCGTGAACGCCTTGGCCAGCGAGCTGACGGTTCACGTGGCCCGCAACGGACGGATCCACCGCCAGCGCTTCGAACGCGGCGACACCGTGACCCCGTTGGAAATTCTCGGCACCACCGAAGAGCGCGGCACCACGGTCGAATTTTTGCCGGACCCGGAGATCTTCGAAACGCTGATCTTCGAACGCCACACGATCGCCAGCCGCTTGCGCGACTTGGCGTTCTTGAATCCGCTGCTGAACATCCTGTTCACCGACGAGCGCTTGCCCTCCGAAGATCCTCTGCACCAGGAGAACTTCCATTTCCCGGGCGGTCTGGAATCCTATGTGGAATTCCTGGACAAGAAACGCACGCCCATCCACCCCAAGCCCATCCGCATCACCACCGAGCATCCGATCCCCGTGGACATCGCGATGCAGTACAACGATTCCTACACGGAAGTCCTGTACAGCTTCGTGAACAACGTGCACACCACCGACGGCGGCACGCACGAATCCGGCTTCAAGGCGGCCCTCACCCGCGTGGTGAACCAGTACGCCCAAAACAAGCTCCAGGGCAAGATGAAGGATCTTTCCATCGAGGGCGACGACACGCGCGAAGGTCTGACAGCCGTTGTCAGCATCAAGCTCGCCGAGCCGCAGTTCGAGGGACAGACCAAGCACAAGCTGGGCAACTCCGAAGTCAAAAGCCAAGTGGAAGCGCTGGCCTACGAAGCGCTCTCCACCTGGTTCGAAGAAAATCCCACCGTGGCCAAGTCCATCGTGGAGAAGATCATCCAAGCCGCCACCGCTCGCGAGGCGGCTCGCAAGGCCCGCCAGTTGGCACGACGCAAGAACGTGCTGGAGGGCTCCGGCCTTCCCGGCAAGCTCGCCGACTGCCAGAGCCGCAAGCCAGAGGAATGCGAACTGTACCTGGTCGAGGGTGATTCGGCCGGTGGTTCCGCCAAGCAGGCGCGCGATCGCGTGTTCCAGGCGATCATGCCTCTTCGCGGCAAGATCCTGAACGTGCAGCGCGTACGTATCGATCGCGCGTTGGGATCGGAAGCCATCCAGACCATCGCCCAGGCCATCGGTTCGGGCGTGGGCGAGATGTTCAACCTGGAAAAGGTCCGCTACCACAAGATCATATTGATGACTGACGCGGACGTCGACGGAAGCCACATCCAGACGCTTCTGTTGACCTTCTTCTATCGCTTCATGCCGGAACTGATCCGCGCAGGCTACCTCTACATCGCCACTCCGCCGCTCTACAAGGTGAAGTGGGGCAAGAACGAGCGATACGCTTTCGACGAACCGGAATTGGAACGGATCATGAGCGAGGCCGGCGAGCGCAAGGGCGTGTACATCCAGCGCTACAAAGGCTTGGGCGAAATGAACCCGGAGCAGCTGGCCACCACCACCATGCAACCCGCCCACCGCACCCTGCGCCAGGTCATGTTCGAAGATGCGCTGGAAGCCGACAACATGTTCGAAGTCCTGATGGGCGAAGAGGTGGAACCCCGCCGCAAGTTCATCGAAGACAACGCCCACCTCGTCGGCGCTCTGGATATCTAATGCTTCGCTCGACGCTCTGCCCGTGCCATTCGGGCAAGGCGCTCGAGCGTTGTTGCGGACCGTTCGAGCACCTTCCGGACCCTCGGCCCACGGATGATCCGTCGGCCATCCATCGGTCGTTTCGAAACCACCTGATCGCCCTGATCCGCGACTCATCGACTCTCACGGAACTGTGGTTCGCGTTTTTGGACCACTGGTGTGGAGAGGACGATCCATTCGAAGCCAAGGTGGATTCGGGGCTTTTGGACCATTTCCTTTGGGACTGGTTCCAGCGCTACCAGGAAGCACGCCCGTTGTGCCGCATCACACAGGCCATGGAATCCGTGGACCTGCCCATGTCCAGCCACATCGCCGCCTGGGCCGACAATCCCTTGGAGCCATGGGAAGTGGAGCATATCGGAAAGCCCTTGATCCGATTGCGTCGCCTGAACGGAAACAAAACCATCGAGGCTTTGCAAAGCTTCCCGATTCCAAAACTCAAGGTCGGCGACGGGATTCTTGGACGGATTCTGCCGCATCGGGGTTTCCGCGTGTTGGGCCTTGGGGTGCATCGTTTGGCGGGCAGCACCGGCGTGGCCCGATTGCAATCCCTCCATGCCGCAGCCCTGGCCTCCCACGGCCTTTCCCCCACGGTCACCTTGCGACCGGATGTGCACAACACCGCCTGGTTACCCGTCCACGACGCATGGATCCGCGCGGCGCGCGGGATCAAAGCTCCCGCACCCGCCCTGCCGGCACCCGAACTCCCCGCGCCTGCGAAGACAGAAATTGACTTGGATCGATCCCGCGAGGAGTTGGCGGGGCAGTCGGCGCGTGAGGCGGCCACCCACGAGATGGGAAGGTTGCGGTTGCGCAAATGGGCGGCGACGCTGCCGCCCTCCGAGCGTGCGACGCTGGAGGAACTGCTGGGCTGAGACGCCCCCCCCCTTTGTAGGGGCGATTCATGAATCGCCCCTACAAAGGGGCATTCCGGACAAGCAGGTCCAGGGAGTGTGATCTCCATCACAGACTTTTTGATCCGATTTCGGCATATTTCCAGAAAAGACGGCCAATCACGGGCTGTCGACACTGCAACCTGCCTTCTCGGAACGACCCATGAACCCGTTGGACAACAGCTTCAAGCCCTCCCGCCCCGGCACCCCCGATCTGATGAACCAGTCGAAAGCCAGGCCGACCACAGATCTCGACTGGGGCAAGGTCTTGGCACGAATCGCACCGGCAAAGCTTTCCGACCAAGCCAAACAGGTCTACGACACGGGCAAATACCTGGAGCAATTGCGCGAAGAAGATCCGTGGCCGGAAGCCAGCGCGCCGGAGCCCGACCACGGCACCGTGCGAATCCTGGCTTGCCGGATCACGACTCCCGCACCGGTGGAGATCGATCGGCCCATCGAAGTCGAGGTGGACATCGATGCACCGGAACTTCCCACCGGCACGCGCGCCTTGATGGAAGTCCGCTTGTACGACCTGGTCCGGGAACCAGTCCAGGACACCTGCGAAGATGCCGCAGCCGTGATGGTCCAACGGATCGATCGCCCCGGATCCCAAACACTGAAACTCAAGTTCCGTCACCGGACTCTGAACCACGCCGACTACCAGGATCGCAATCTGTCGATGTATCTGCGCGCCGAGGCCATCTACAGGGCCCAGCCACAGTTGGTGGTTTCCGGCATCGTTGCGTGTCTGCACCGCCCCGCCAAGGCCAATCGGGTGGAGCTGCGCGGGACGGCCTTCGATGCGGGAAGGACCTTTCCCAACCCCAAATGCCTGGATGCATTGCGGGCCGTGGTCAAAGCACAACGCGAGCATCCCTCGGGTGACCTGTTCGTGGCGGGACACCTCGATGGCAAGGAAGGGACGGACACCGCACTCGCCAAACTGCGAGCGGAAATGGTCGTGGCGTACCTCACCAATCACGCCGATGTCTGGCTCAAGCAGTTCTCGCCCGAAACCCCTGCCGACCGACGCTGGGGGGTGCGGGAAGCGCAGAAGCTGCTCCGTTGCCTGCCCTCCCGGGAAGCCCCCCACTACCAAGGCGGCGCCCACGGCATTTTGGATGATCGCACTCGCAAGGCATTGCAGGCCTTCCAGGCGAGCGCCGGCGCACCCGCCACCGGCCAGTTGGATTCCGTCACCCGCAAACACCTGATCCACGCTTGGTTCTCGCAGGCTGGCACCACGGTTCCCGGTCCCTGCCAGCCACGCGTGCTGCTGGCGGCCAATCCTTCGTCCCCTGCGGATGCGAAGACACTTCCTGTCAGCATGGAATTTCTCGCCTGGGAACGCTCGGTGGTGGATCCCTCGGAGGGCTCCACGGTGGACGACGCCCTGCGCAAAGACTGGGAGGAACGGATCGACAAGACCCAGGCTTTTGAAATCCGCGATCTTTCCTTGCAGATTCTGGATTCCCGCCAGAAAGCCGTGGGGCTTGCCAAGGTCCAACTCGACGGTCCAGGCAAAAAGGAGGCGACCGCCGACGAGCACGGCTGGGTGGAATTCTCGGAGGTGGCAAGCGGAACCTACAAGCTGCGCGCCCAGCACAACGGCCTGCAGATTCCACCAAAATCCTTTACCTTCCCTACACCCGGCACCCGCAAGAATCGCGTTTCCAACCCCTCCACCCCAGAGGCTCAATCATGAAGATCCCCGGCGCCCCCAAGATTTCCATTCCCAACATTCCGGCCGTTCCCACCCAGGTCACGCAGAATTTGTCTGCTGGCCCGGCCCAAGGAGCCGTGGGGATCGGAGCCCCCCAGCATTTCGATCCCAACAATCCGTCGGTGCGATTGGACGGCACGGTCCACAACCCCACCGGCATCGGCGGGGACCTCCACGTTTCCCGCGAGGTTTCGGTCAACGACCTCAAGAAGATCCCGGTCCCTGATCCCTCGTTGGACCTTCCCTCCCTGGGCGGTGGATCGTCCTCTGGCGGAGGCGGTGGTTTTTCGATGCCGGGTCTGCCGTCGATCGGCAATCCCCTTTCTGGGCTCTCGTTGCCCGACATGCCCGGTCTGCCCGACATGCCATCGTTGGGAAACCCGTTTTCGGGTCTTTCCGCACCCGATTTCTCCTTGCCGTCGTGCAAGATGCCGGATTTTGGCTTCCCCGACCTTCCTCCCTTCGGACTGCCGCAAATCGACCTTCCCGGAGGTGGCTACAAACCGGCCGGTGAATCGCCGTGGCGCTCTCCCATCGGCTGCCCTGGATTTCGGTTTCCGGAACTCCCCAGTTTTGGGTTGCCATCGGTGGATCTTCCCGATTGGGACCTTTCCCTTGCCGATCTCCTCCCGGACTTCTGGGACGGCTCCTGCGAAGACGATCGCGCCGACCCGGACGAGCACCTGGAAGACGACACCGAAACCGCCCAGGTGACCTTCCGGGCCTGCACCGATTCTGAAGGCCACCACGATCTTTTCGAACACCGCGTGCGACTTGTGTCCATGGACGGCTCGTACGACCAATCCGTGAAAGTGAAGGAAGAACAGATCGACGAGGACGGGATCGCGGTGGTCCATTTCGGAGGTGTCCGACCGGACGGACGCTACCGGATCGAGACCTACATGGACGACGAACTCACCTTCACGCGCGTAGATGTTCCCGGCGAAGATCTTTGCGAACGCAATTTTTTCCAAAAACTGTTCGACTTCTGAAGCGCAACTCCCATTTCCTCCCATCCTTTCCCCGAGATCCAGCCATGAGCCAACCCAAACCCCAAGCCCGTCCCGAAGGCACCACCATCCAGGCCGACGGGAAGAAATCCCTCAACGACTACGCGACAACCTTCTACCACAACGCCACTTTGGGGGCCGCCCTTGGTTCGGTCCAGCAGAAATTGTCGGTCACCGATCCAACTAAGCCCCTCCCGAAGGGCACCACCTTGTTCATTCCCGGCATGCTGGTGGGCCAGGGACAACCCAAGTCCGGCGGTGTCCTGATCGACGCGGCCTACCGGCGGACGGGGGCGGTGGTAATGGTAGAGGATCCGAAACACCCCAACACTTTTCTGGAAGGTCCTTCGCCAAAGGCGACCTCCCCGCTCCTGGTCCGCCAATGGGTGAACGAAAGAAGCTCCCATTGCGGCATGGACCACAAGGGATGGGTGCGCAATGTTTGGATCACTCCTGCTGGTTGCTTGAAGACAGATGGAGTGACATGGGGAGTGGCGGCGGTTCTGACTGTTCGTGTGCGGTTCACTCCACACCCTGATCTGAAAGTAAGGTCCGAACGGACAGACCCGCCCTGGGGAGTGATCCCTCGAACAGATTTCCAAATGACTCCAGCAGGTTCGTTGCCAGTGGACAACGCATCGACAATGCGAAGCGGCGTCGATAATGAAAAGAAATATCAAGGGACACTTCTTTCTGTTCCGTGCTCCTCTCGACCAGGGGAATACCTGATCACCAAACAATTGAATCCAGGAGACGCTCCTTTTATTTTAAGCCTACTCTTTGGCATAGGCGGTGGCGATCGTTGCGAGGTCGAGGTCACCACGGGTGACCCTAAGAAGGAATTCCAATCCAAGGTGATTTTCGAAAATTGGAGGGCCTTGCATTATGAAATTGTGGCACCAGACTCGATGCTTACCCCCTATTTAGAAGCAGGAACAAGGCAAGGCAAGCAATTCGCAAAGCCAATCCGAGATTTCGTAGACTCGAATCTTGAATCACTTTTCATCCTCTTCAAACAATCTGGATACACACAAATCAATCTAAATCCCAGTCAAGTCGGTGTGGTACCGGGCGAATCACTAGGAATCGCTCGTCCACTTGGTTTCGTCGCATCTGACGAAACCATCAACATGTTGCCGTGCGCAAAAACATCATCAATGCGATCTAATTTCCTTCAAATTTTTCTCGCGGATGTGATGTTCGACTACTCATCTAATTCAGCACAATCAACTGCAGTTTTCACCACAAACCAGACTTCAAAAACAATAATTGCGAAAGATCTGGGAGGAAAGCTCATATTCTTTCCTCCCTCAATCTTGACTTCAAAACTCCCCAACAAAAAAATGGGAGATCAATCCATCGATTTCGCAAAATCAAGCTGGAAGACAGAAATCGCCAACCCATCAAAATACCTCACAAAACCAACAGCAACTTGGAAAGCGGTCGAACACAACATTCCTAGTTATGCGATCAATGACGGGACGTGGCTTGTTAGACTTTTAGACGTGCGCACCAATGGAAGCGCTCCGATGTTGGACAATGCAAAAAAAAGCATAGAACTCCCCCTCTCGTTTGAACGTAGCGAGCCGCGTTTGAGTGCTAAGTCGCTGGCAGCTTTTAATGCTTTTATCGCCAATTTCGCAAAAAAAGACAATCTCAGGCTTGGCAAATTTAATTTCGAGGTCAACTTTCTTAAGGCGGAATCAATCGAGCAATCAATCTACGACGACCCTAGACTCCTTCGCTACGACAAGACTTGCATTATGAAACGCTTTCAACACCTCTCAGATATTATCAATTCTTCTCCAGCCTTAAATACGCCCATTTACACCCACCCAGGCCTTGATCAGAATGGAAAGCCGCTTCTGGGAAGTCTCAACGCGGAAATCATCCAAATCAGATCATACAAATCTTTCGAATACTGCTTTCCAACCTCCCAAATAGGCAACCCTCTTCAGCCTGGGGATTTCCTCGGAACTACAGAAACTCCAGAAACTTGCAAAATTTCTGCATCTTTTCCTATTACCCGCGCAAGTCTTCTTGAAGGCGGCTACAAAAAGGGAACACGATTTATCGAATGCTCCGCTTATCTGCAGAGCACAGTCCCGGCACAAAAATGGCCAGAAATCCAGCAAAATTTCGGCATCAAAATACTTCATGAAATAGGCCATGCTATTGGAATGACTCCATTTACCAACTCCTACTACGCAGCAGTTGGCACCATCCCTGGAATTCAAACGCCATCCAACATTGACGGATTCAATCCAGACGGATCAAAAGGAACATATTACGCCAACAATAACACACCTGGAACGAATGGTAGAGATGGAATTCGCAACGGGCACGAAGGCTCTCACTGTGCCTCTGGATTATCCAACACATTTCTGTCATCTGCGACACTAGCAAGACCCCAATTACCAGAATCCCCGAATTGCCTCATGTTCGGAGAAATTCATTCTGCTACATCATTTTGCTCAATCTGCAGAAAAGTAATCCTCAATCGATGCATTGACGATGTGCAAACTCCTTGGCAGAACCGAGCATGAAGCAAGTAATCCTATCGTCAACAATTCCTCTTGCGATTCTTTCGTGTCAATCAAACCCCACTCCGAAAGTGGAGCCGCAGAAAAAGGCCTTGAGCATGCAAATGAAAGAAGCACCAGCCCCTTCGAGCATCGTGACCAACACATCAATCCAGGATGTTTACATTCAAAGACCAGACCACTTTCATTTCATGAATCAGGAAGACGACAAAAAAAGCCATCTTCCTGAGCCATCGTCCGGTGAGCGATTCTCCTTTTGCGCCTCCCCTTGGATCTCAAATAATGAGCATAATCAGGGAATGATCTTATTCGCAGCAAGTTTTGATTACTCCGAAAGCCAAGACGAAATTAATCACCCATCAAGTCTATTTGACGGAACGCCTCTTCAGAGAGATAGTCGCGTCTATTTCTCCCCCGTCAATTTTGCATTAACGTTATCCTCCAACGTAGATGCTTCTGGCTGGTCTAAGCTATGCAGTTTTGAGCATTTAAACGACAATGACATCGACTACATAGCAAGGACAAACAAGCCCATTCCAAAATCACACATGAAAGAATGGGATTTGCGGCTTATAACCTTTTACACCCCTAATGCAGCCAATCCCAATCCCGGATACAATTCTTTAGACCTCTTTTATGACCCATCTAGCATACTCGCCCGCTTCCACACCTGGATCATCCTCCCCGACCGCGCGCTGGGCCCCATCGAGACTCGCATTGGATCGGATTCGACGACTTTCCTGAAAGATCTGGAGGAGAAGAACCGCACCGCCCCACCTCGCGATCGCCTTC
Source organism: Fibrobacterota bacterium (assembly GCA_016699655.1). Taxonomy (GTDB): domain Bacteria; phylum Fibrobacterota; class Fibrobacteria; order UBA5070; family UBA5070; genus UBA5070. The sequence goes on along the minus strand of CP064986.1, from coordinate 2,933,243 downwards.
CCCCCGAATACCAAAAGGATCAGCGCACCTGGGTGGAGCAATCAGAAGACCTCAACGTCATCCAGCCAGGCATCCATCTGGACATGGTCCGCACCAAAGGCGGCACCAAACTGGCGCTCAAGTACCGGTTGCCGTGGTTGCGCCAGGACAGCGTGCATCTGGATCTGGATCCCTACGTTCTCCAGGGCATGGAGGTCCCCAAAGGCATCAAGGAAATCACCCTGGTGATCACCAGCCCGCATGGCAACCGGGATTTCAAGATCGCAGTTCCCGCCCACCCCTTGGGAGATGGCACCTGCGCGGGCAGTTTCCTGGTGAACCCCAAATCCATGCTGGCAAATTTTGACATCCGCGTCTACTCCGTGTTCGCCGTCACCAACGGCCAGCTGGCGGGGCCTCTGATGGCCGAGCGCAATGGCGTGCACTGGCTGCAGTCGGGATTTTCCAAGCCCAAACTGTGCACCAAGGCGTGGGATCCGGCCGAGGAGACAGAGGATAAGTGACCCAACACGGAAACGCTGCATCCTGTCGGCTTCGTCGGAACATCCTTTGGATGTTCGTATCAGCCTTTGCCCTCCTTGCTGGATGCAAAGACGGAACAAATACACGAGGAGCGTTTCCAAAGGATTCAGTCCCTTCCGACGCCAGCATTCAGAAAGATGAACCAACCATCCCCCGTCCACCCCCAAAAGAGTTCTACCTCCAAGAGCCTTTTTACCTCGAAGCATTAGAGAAAAAGAACACCCATACTCGCCTGTCTTCTCGCCCACGTGGCGAAGAACGGTTTTTATTCTGCATGACAAATTGGATTCCCAATACTTCGCAAGTGCCACCACGTATTTACTTTGCCTACACAATTGACAGAAAAGAAAAAAGCATTGCAGAGTCCGACACAAGCTGTCCGACTGATGATTTTGAAATCCAGAGGGAATTTTGCTACTTCTCGCCTGATTGCTACGCTTCCGTCGCAGTCTCCGACCTCGATAATTCAAATAATTTTCGACTATCAAACCTAAGCCAATTCAGTTCCCCTCGAATTGATTACCTGAGCCGCATCACGGAAAAAACAGCCGATTTTCGAGTGCCTGCATGGGAAGGAGATTACTTTGCCCTTGCCCCTATCGACAAAAATTATCATTCGCGAGAAAATCCCATTTATGCTCTGCCCTCTCTCGAAAATCTCCACGCCCGATTCCATGCGTGGATCCTCCTCCCCGATCGCGCCCTCGGGCCTATCGAATTGCGCATCGGATCGGATTCTTCAACGGTACTCCAAACCATTGACGAACAAAATCGCTCTGCTGCCCCCAGAGACATCTTGCCTCCAATGTTTCAGAAGGATCAGCGCAACTGGGTGGAGCAGAGAGAAAACCTCCACAACATCAAGCCCGGAATCCATCTCGACATGGTCCGCACCAAGGGAGGAACAAAGCTGGTGCTCAAATATCGCCTTCCTTGGCTGCCGCAAGACCAAGTGAAACTCCAGCTCGACCCCATCATCCTCCAGGGGATGGATATTCCCCCTGGAATCAAAGAAATTGGCTTGGCTTACCCAACATCGAGAGGAACCTTCTTTGACAGAATTGCTGTTCCGGCCCACCCCCTGGGCGACGGAACCTGTGCGGCAAGCCTGCTGGTGGATCCGAAACCCATGCTACACGATCTGGACGTGCGCGTCTACTCCGTGTTCGCCGTCACCAACGGCCAGCTGGCGGGGCCTCTGATGGCCGAGCGCAACGACGTGCACTGGCTGCAGCCGGGACTGCCCAAGGCGAAGCTGCGCACCAAGGCGTGGGATCCGAGCGAGGAGACGGACAGTGCTTCTTCCCCGTGAACGCGATCGGCATCGTGACGCTCGATCCTGCCTTGGCCCAGCGCACGAAATACACGCCGGAGGTGGGCAGATCGAATTCGATGTTTACCCAAGGCCTTTCCGGAAGCGCATCGGACGGCCTTTTGTAGCGGGACACTCCCACAGTCGAACACGCTGGCACCACTGGTGTGGTCAATCCGCGGATTGGAGCTTGACATGAAAGTGCTCTCCGAGATGTTGGTGGTTTTCGCCCTGATGCAGGGGGCCAACTTCCAGACCCCGCCCAAAATTCATTATCAGCTTTGGATATCTGAAGGGCGAATAGATCCATTGCGAGATGGGGAGGATCCACCGGGTGAAGGTGCTGATTCAGCGATTAGGTCTAGCCTATCTTTTTCCTCTGACGAATGGGTGGATCTGAACGATTCCAATGGCCCAAAAATCGGCATTCAAGAAATTAGGAACCATTGGGATCTGGCCCCAAGGATATTAGAGTATTGTGTAATTCTGAGCTCGGATGTAGATAGTGATGGTTTGCACATGTACGCCGCAAAAGAAGGAGGGGTGGAAGAAGAGTATAAGCCTGGGAAGGGGCTAGTTGATTTTTCGAAAAATTTATCGTACAACAGAATATTTAGAGAGCTTCCCTGGGAAGAATCGGATCGGAAGCGGTCTCGCTTGAGGGTCTGGGGGCTGGCTCCGGATTTTGTGATGGGTCCGCTGGACATGGGGATCGGTTCCAATCGTTTGTTGCATCGCGCGCAAGTGGAAGCGCAAACCCTTCTGGCCAAACCGCGGACTTCGCTTCCCGAGGAGTTCCAGCCTTCGGAGCGGACCTGGACAGATCTTGGCGTCGGTGCCAGCGTGATCCCAGAGGGGATCCAGATTTCCTGGGATGAACGGGATCCGGAATACCCAAAACTGCTGGTGGCGTTCAATCTTCCTTGGAACACTCGCGACCAAGTAAAATTGGACCTCGACCCCTTTATCCTCGAGGGGTTGGATGTTCCGGAGGGCATCAAGATGGTGAGGATCATTGGTATGACCAGAGCGGGGCCTTTGACCATGAATCTGGCCTTGCCTGCCGTTTCGAATGGGCTCGGGCGCTGCTTTGGGCGGGTGACCGTAGATCTCGCCAAGACGAATCACTTCCACCACTGGTCGCCGATCACGTCCATCTACGCGGTCTCGCGCGGGGAGCTTGCCGGGCCACTCCCGGGATTGCCCAAGGCTTTTCCGAAGGATTCCTGGAACTAGTGAGGAGCAAACCCTGCAGACCACTGTCCGGTCCCTCAGATTTCCAGGGATGCAAGGCATTTCTCTTGGCAGAAGATGTCAGGCGGTACTGGCTTTTTGTGGGCAGCGGTGTTTCTGGAGGCCAGATTTTGATCGGGCAATCTCACGGCATGCAAGTCGATCCCTTAGTCGGTATTGAATGAAAATTTTCCATAGCATCCTCTTGATCCTCATTGCCTTCCAGGGAGCCGAAATGTCGGCTTTTCCAAAAGTCAACTACCAAACCTGGCTGAATCATGGCCGATTGGATCTATCCCGGGTGGAAGAGCCTCCCCCCGACGATGGAAGCGGGACAACCATCCGATCTGGTTTGTCTTTTTCCGCTGACGAATGGGTGGATTTGGAGGATTCAAGTCCGCCTAAAATGGGCATTCAGGAACTCGGAAACGACATTGACGCAGGCCCGCAGATCGTACCCCATACCGTTCTTCTGGCATCTAATTTGGATAGCGATCAGTCGTATTTCTTTTTGGCAGGAATGTTCCCCGGCACCAGAAAAGAATATCGGCGTGGGAATGGAATGGTCGACCTTTTCAATACAAAATTTTATGAGACGACCATCAAGGAATTGCCTTGGGAAGAATTAGGGCGCAAACGCGCCCGCTTTCGAGTATGGGCATTGGCCCCTGACTTTGTGATGGGTCCGCTGGAAATGGGGATAGGCACGCATCGTCTGACCCACGCGGTGGAGATGGAGGCGTTAAACGTGATGGCGGAACCGCGAACCGTCCTCCCCAGTGAATTCCAATTCTCGGAACGGACCTGGGTCGATCTTGGGATGGGATTGGGTCCAATTCCGGAGGGGATAAACCTCAGCTGGGATGAAGAAGAGCCGGAGCACCCCAAGCTGTTGCTGTCGTTCAATCTTCCCTGGAATCCCCGGGACCAGGTCCAACTGGACGTCCATCCCTCAGTGCTGGAGGGATTGGATGTCCCCGAAGGCATCAAGGCAGTGACATTGATGGGTATGTCTCGTGCAGGGCCTTTGTTTATGTATTTAGCACTACCTGCAAACCCGAATGGCATGGGGCGCTGCTTCGGAAGGGTTTCCGTGGATCTCAAAAAAACAAATGACTTTCATCATTGGATACCGATCACGCACCTATACGCAGTTTCCGGCGGAGAACTGGGTGGCCCCTTGCCTGCTCTGCCCAATGCATTCCCGAATGAATCCTGGAACCAGTGAGGAGCAAACCCTGAAGACCCCTGTCCGGTCCCTCAGATTTCCAGCGATGCAAGGCATGGACATGGATCCGTTTGTGCTGCAAGGCCTGGACGTTCCGGAAGGCATCAAGATGGTGAGGATCATCGGCTGGTGGGCCCACTGATGGCCGAGCGAAACGGTGTGCACTGGCTCCAGCCGGGACTCCCCAAGCCCAAACTGCGCACCAAGGCGTGGGATCCGGCCGAGGAGACAGAGGACAAGTGACCCCAAACCAAAGCGCTAGATCCTATCGACTTCGTCGGGAAATCCTTTGGATGTTCGTATCAGCCTTTGCCTTCCTTGCTGGATGCAAAGACGGAACAAATTCACGAGAAGCGTTTCCAAAGGATTCAGTTCCTTCCAATGCCCTCGTTCAGAAGGTTGAACCAACCATCCCCCGTCCGCCCCCAAAAGAGGCATACATCCAAGAGCCTTATTATCTGGAAGGCTTCAAAAAGAAGGAATTCCATAATTGCCCGCCCACTCGTCCTCGAGGCGAAGAACGATTTCTATTCTGCATGACAGATTGGCTCTCCAATACCTCGCAAGTGCCAGCGCGCCTATTATTTTCCACTACTATTGACAGAAGAGAGGAAACCCTATCTGAATCTGACCCCAGCTGTCCGCCTGATGATTTTGAAATCCAGCGGGAATTGTGTCATTTCGATCCTGCATTTTACGCTTCCATCGCTATCTCCGACATTGATAATTCGCCAGCATTTGAACTGTCAAATCTAAGCCCATACAGCTCCCCTCGCATTGACTACATGAGTCGCATCAAAGAAAAAACATCCGATTTCCGGGCACCTGTTTGGGCTGGCGATAATTTCATCCTTGCCCCGATCAACAAAGATTATCATTGGCGAGAAAACCCCATTTACGTTCTGCCCTCACTTGAAAACCTTCACGCCCGATTCCATGCGTGGATCCTCCTCCCCGATCGCGCCCTCGGGCCTATCGAATTGCGCATCGGATCGGATTCTTCAACGGTACTCCAAACCATTGACGAACAAAATCGCTCTGCTGCCCCCAGAGACATCTTGCCTCCAATGTTTCAGAAGGATCAGCGCAACTGGGTGGAGCAGAGAGAAAACCTCCACAACATCAAGCCCGGAATCCATCTCGACATGGTCCGCACCAAGGGAGGAACAAAGCTGGTGCTCAAATATCGCCTTCCTTGGCTGCCGCAAGACCAAGTGAAACTCCAGCTCGACCCCATCATCCTCCAGGGGATGGATATTCCCCCTGGAATCAAAGAAATTGGCTTGGCTTACCCAACATCGAGAGGAACCTTCTTTGACAGAATTGCTGTTCCGGCCCACCCCTGGGCGACGGAACCTGTGCGGCAAGCCTGCTGGTGGATCCGAAACCCATGCTACACGATCTGGACGTGCGCGTCTACTCCGTGTTCGCCGTCACCAACGGCCAGCTGGCGGGGCCTCTGATGGCCGAGCGCAATGGCGTGCACTGGCTGCAGCCAGGACTGCCCAAGGCGAAGCTGCGCACCAAGGCGTGGGATCCGGCCGAGGAGACAGAGGACAAGTGACCCCAAACCAAAACGCTAGATCCTATCGACTTCGTCGGAAAATCCTTTGGATGTTCGTATCAGCCTTTGCCTTCCTTGCTGGATGCAAAGACGGAACAAATACACGAGAAGCGTTTCCAAAGGATTCCATTCCTTACAAGGCCTTCGTTCATAAGGTTGAACCAAGTATCCCCCGCCCACCCCCAAAAGCAGATTTCCTTCAAAGCGAATACTTTCTAGATGGCATCAGCAAAGGCGACCTTATTGCCAGAATTCTTGGATTTCCTAATCAAAATGGAGAAAAATTCATCTTAACAATCAGCCCCTGGATATCAACAAAAACATCCTCCCCTGCGGTGCTTAATTTCGCTTCAACGTTCAACAAAGCTGAAGAATCAACATCCCGAACAAACCCAGATTGCGCCCTGGACTTAAATTCACCATCCAATTCGAATACATGCTTTTTTGATCCATTCAATTTTGCTATTGCAATCAGCTCAGATGTTGAAAATTCAAGCCAGACAAGTAGCTCAAACTTCTCCCAAATTTTTGACAACACAATTGACTATCTACCCAGAATCAATGAGCCCACAGCCCACAACAATAGAGCCTGGGAAATTAGAGAATTCATGATTTCTCCCTACGATAGAAATCATTATCCTAGCGAACAGACATTAAAATTATTCCCAGAGTTAATTCATTCCTCTGCCCGCTTCCACACCTGGATCCTTCTTCCCGACCGCGCGCTGGGGCCCATCGAGACTCGCATTGGATCAGACTCCACGACGTTCTTGAAGGACCTTGAGGAAAGGAACCGCACCGCCCCACCTCGCGATCGACTTCCCCCCGAATACCAAAAGGATCAGCGCACCTGGGTGGAGCAATCAGAAGACCTCCACGTCATCCAGCCCGGCATCCATCTGGACATGGTCCGCACCAAAGGCGGCACCAAACTGGCGCTCAAGTACCGGTTGCCGTGGTTGCGCCAGGACAGCGTGCATCTGGATCTGGATCCCTACGTTCTCCAGGGCATGGAGGTTCCCAAAGGGATCAAGGAGATCCGCCTGGTGATCACCAGCCCGCATGGCAACCGGGATTTCAAGATCGCCGTCCCCGCCCACCCTCTGGGGGATGGCACCTGCGCGGGCAGTTTCTTGATCAATCCCAAATCCATGCTGGCAAATTTTGACATCCGCGTCTACTCCGTGTTCGCGGTCACCAACGGCCAGCTGGCAGGTCCGCTGATGGCCGAGCGCAACGGCGTGCATTGGCTCCAGCCGGGACTCCCCAAGCCCAAACTGCGCACCAAGGCGTGGGATCCGGCCGAGGAGACAGAGGACAAGTGACCCCAAACCAAAACGCTAGATCCTATCGACTTCGTCGGAAAATCCTTTGGATGTTCGTATCAGCCTTTGCCTTCCTTGCTGGATGCAAAGACGGAACAGATACCCGGGAAGCCATTTCAAAGGATTCCATTCATTCCAATGCCATCGTTCAGGAAAATAATACCACCAAAGAGTCAAGTGATAAATCTGATTTCCCAATCCAGGAGATCTACCTTCAGAATCCCCGACATTTGGAATTCATGGAGCTCAGAGAAAACGAAAAACCGCCGTTGGCTAAACCTGTATCCGGAGAACGATTTTCCTTCTGTGCATCACCATGGATTTCTAATTCTGGACGGAAGACCGGAATGCTATTTTTCGCAGCAATTCACGATTTCCGAGAAAACGAAAATTCGATTGATCACCCTTCAAGTCAATTCGACGGAACTCCCCTTCAACGAGACAGCCCTATATATTTCTCCCCTGTCAACTTTGCCTCCATATTATCCTCCAGCATTGATGCTTCAGAATATCTTCGTCTATGCGATCTTGAACCCCTAAATGACAACGATATTGATTATCTCAAAAGAATCAATGAACAATTCCCAAATTCAGGGAAGAAAAAATGGGATTTACGGCTTGCCTCTTTTTCCGCACCATTCAACGCCAACCCCAGATTCAAATCATTAGATCTATTCTATGATCCCTCAAACATGTTCGCTCGCTTCCACACCTGGATCCTTCTTCCCGACCGCGCGCTGGGCCCCATCGAGACTCGCATCGGATCGGATTCGACGACTTTCCTGAAAGATCTGGAGGAGAAGAACCGCACCGCACCACCTCGCGATCGCCTTCCCCCCGAATACCAAAAGGATCAGCGCACCTGGGTGGAGCAATCAGAAGACCTCCATGCCATCCAGCCCGGCATCCATCTGGACATGGTCCGCACCAAAGGCGGCACCAAACTGGCGCTCAAATACCGGTTGCCGTGGTTGCGACAGGACAGCGTGCATCTGGATCTGGATCCCTACGCTCTCCAGGGCATGGAGGTTCCCAAAGGGATCAAGGAGATCCGCCTGGTGATCACCAGCCCGCATGGCAACCGGGATTTCAAGATCGCAGTTCCCGCCCACCTCTTGGGAGATGGCACCTGCGCGGGCAGTTTCTTGATCAATCCCAAATCCATGCTGGCAAATTTTGACATCCGCGTCTACTCCGTGTTCGCCGTCACCAACGGCCAGCTGGCGGGGCCTCTGATGGCCGAGCGCAACGGCGTGCATTGGCTCCAGCCGGGACTCCCCAAGCCCAAACTGCGCACCAAGGCGTGGGATCCGAGCGAGGAGACAGAGGACAAGTGACCCCAAACCAAAACGCTACATCCTATCGACTTCGTCGGAAGAACCTTTGGATGTTCGTATCAGCCTTTGCCTTCCTTGCTGGATGCAAAGACGGAACAGATACCAGAGAAGAAATTCCAAAGGATTCCATTCATTCCAATGCCATCATTCAGGAAAATGATACTGCCAAAAAATCAAGCGATAACTCTGATTTTCCAATCCAAGAAATCTACCTTCAGAACCCCAGACATTTGGAATTCATGGAGCTCGGAGAAAACGAAAAATCGCCGCTGGCTAAACCTTTATCCGGAGAGCGATTCTCCTTTTGCGCCTCCCCTTGGATCTCAAATAATGAGCAGAATCCGGGAATAATCTTATTCGCAGCAAGTTTTGATTACTCTGAAAGTCAAGACGAAATTCATCACCCGTCAAGTCTATTTGACGGGACGCCTCTTCAGAGGGATAGTCGCGTCTATTTCTCCCCCGTCAATTTTGCATTAACGTTATCCTCCAACCTAGATGCTTCTGGCTGGTCTAAGCTATGCAGTTTTGAGCATTTAAACGACAATGACATCGACTACATAGCAAGGACAAACAAGCCCATTCCAAAATCACACATGAAAGAATGGGATTTGCGGCTTATAACCTTTTACACCCCTAATGCAGCCAATCCCAATCCCGGATACAATTCTTTAGACCTCTTTTATGATCCATCTAGCATACTCGCCCGCTTCCACACCTGGATCCTTCTTCCAGACCGCGCGCTGGGCCCCATCGAGACTCGCATCGGATCAGACTCCACGACGTTCTTGAAGGACCTTGAGGAAAGGAACCGCACCGCCCCACCTCGCGATCGCCTTCCCCCCGAATACCAAAAGGATCAGCGCACCTGGGTGGAGCAATCAGAAGACCTCCACGTCATCCAGCCCGGCATCCATCTGGACATGGTCCGCACCAAAGGCGGCACCAAACTGGCGCTCAAGTACCGGTTGCCGTGGTTGCGCCAGGACAGCGTGCATCTGGATCTGGACCCCTACGTTCTCCAGGGCATGGAGGTTCCCAAAGGGATCAAGGAGATCCGCCTGGTGATCACCAGCCCGCATGGCAACCGGGATTTCAAGATCGCAGTTCCCGCCCACCCCTTGGGAGATGGCACCTGCGCGGGCAGTTTCTTGATCAATCCCAAATCCATGCTGGCAAATTTTGACATCCGCGTCTACTCCGTGTTCGCCGTCACCAACGGCCAGCTGGCGGGGCCTCTGATGGCCGAGCGAAACGGTGTGCACTGGCTCCAGCCGGGACTCCCCAAGCCAAAGCTTCGCACCAAGGCGTGGGACCCGGCCGAGGAGAAGGAAACGGAGTGATTGGAACAGAGCCGGCGGACACTTGCAATTCACTTCGAGGGCCCGGCGACATGCTTGCCAAGCGCCTTGTGATGACGATATCCCCTCCGACCGCCTAGTTCCCTTCCAGTTGGATCACCCCGGAAACTGTCGTGCTCGTCAGCCCCGTATCCGTTTTGACCACGGCTCCCAAGGAATCGAAAGTCTCCATTTTGTAGGACCAGTAGGGCTCGAAGATCACATCGCCATCGCCCGTGTAGGTCAGGTCCACCGAGCTGGATTGGGCGTAGTAGTACGGGTTCAATCGTGAGGTCGTGATCCGGTTCTTGGCTGGACTCGTGATGGAGTAGCGCCACCTTTGCTCGCCTTTGGGCGTCGAATCGATCACGGTCTTCAAGAGCGTCGCCGAAATGCTCGCCTGAACCTGGAACTTCTTGTTTCCGAACATCGGCATGTAGACATGGACCACGCCGGGATTGAAGTCGTACATGAACACCGAGTCGATCGTGTTGCCATCGAGACCTGTGACAGTTCCTGATAACGTGATGGAATAGGGAAGATCGAAGCTGTACAGGAGCTTGCCTTTCCAGGTGAAGCTGAACGACTTCGCGCCTTTGGTTTCGATTTCGACCTTCGCGGTGGTCGAATCCAGCTTCAGCGACTTGTCCGCATTGTAGAGGCGAACCTTCACCGAATAGACTCCCCACGCGACGAATGGCACCTGGATCGAGTTGTTCGGCTTCGAGAGACTGGAGAAAATCACCGAGTCCTTCGCGTTCGTGACGGTCCAGTCGTAGATCGCATCCGGCACATTCACGGTGGGCGTCGCGGTGAAGGTGTAGGTCTTGCCGGGTTCGCCAAGGACGGCCTCCGGCGAAATCTTGACCTTCGGCTTGGCATTGTTGATGGTTACCCAACGGAAGTTCAGCCAGTTGATCGATGCGCTCCCCGCTTGCCCAGGGATGGGAATCAATCCGCTGATCGCAAACCCGTAACGATGCCGCCCCGGCTTCAGGAGAAACTTGGTTTTGCCACGAGGCAAACCTTGCGATGTCTCTCCCGTTTTGTAATCCGCGAGGAGCAATCCCGTGGTGTCGTAGATGTTGTACGGCTGCCTTGTGCTGTTCGAGTAGGATGCCGCGCAGGTTGGGCACAGCACTTCGATGCCAACGCTGTCCGTGAAGGAAGTCAGGCTGTCGCCCACGACTTCTTGTCCATCGAGCGTTTTGACGGTGTCTGTGGGAAAGGCGTTCGGCGCGACGGTTCCGATGGTTCCGTTTTCCAGCTCGGCGTAGCGTTTTCCGATCGCCGCCCAATCGATCAAGGCAGTCTTCGCGAAATACCCCACTCCCCAGTAGGCATACGGGTCCTGCGCCGCGTTCTGCATGGTGGTGTAGGGTAGGAATTTGTCACCCGCGAATTTGATCTGCTTTTCCCTGCCCGGAAAATTCGGATCGGATACGTACAGGATGGAGTCCTTCAACGAGATCTTGTGGGCGATGATGGCATGCCCTCCGGAATCGCTCATCAACCCGACCAATTGCGGCTCTCCCGTCAGCAGCATCGTCGCCGCGAAGGCTTTCCAACTGAGAGCGTGAAAAGCCGCATTCTTCATGGTGTAGAAGAAACTCGAAGAAATCCAGCTGTCCCATTGGATGTCGGCCTGCACCACCGAGGCGAACCGAAAACCCCGAGGGTTGTCCTGCCAAAGCGTCGCGGAATCCTTGTTGACCAGATCGAATCGGTGATAAAGGCGAGGCGAACTCTTGAGGGCCTTTTCGTAGTAGTACCACATCGCCGTGATGCTCTGGCCCGCGCAATGGCCGCCGGGAGCCAGGTACGACCCGTAATTGACAAACTCCCAGTCGTCGGTGCCCGGCTTGAAACCGGTGTTGATCACCTGCTTGGCGGCGAGCTCCTTGGCGTTGATGGACAAGGCGATGATCGAGAAGACCGAGGTTGGCTCACCGGCCAGGGATCGGGCAGCCACACCGGAGGCCGTGTTCAATCCCGCACCCTTGGTGACAACGGTGATCGAGGTCGCCGTGGCGGCGGTCATCGGCAAACCTTCATAGGTCTTCGTCGTGTGGTTGTACAAAACGGGAACGGCAAACGACCCGTCCGGCACGTTGACGGGGATCGTGATCGTCAGCAGGCTATCAGGCTGTGGCACGGTGGAAGTGATGGTGATCAACGGACTCGCCACAGCGAAACCAGGAGCATTCGAGGGAGCATCCACCTTGGTGAAGCCAATGTCGAGCTTCATGCCGCTGGGCGCCGCGTTTGCCGGAACGGAAACGACCAATCCATGCAAAGGGCTCGACGCATCGGAAACGGTCAGGACCCCACCAGCGGAGGAAATCGATTGGCTTGCCGCGACCAGAGTGGTTCCCGCCGGGGGATCGGTCCCTTTGGGGGGATCCACCGAATTGTCTTCGGAACAGGAGAACAAACCAACGGCCAAGGCGATGAGGACCCGAGTCTTTCCCATGTTATGCCCGTACCTTGCATGGATGATTCGAAGAGGTCGATTCCGGACTCCACAATGGCATAATCGGAGGCGAATCGCAACTCCTTGTCGATCCCCAAAATCCATGCTCGCAGTTTTTGACATCCGCGTCTACTCGATTTTCGTGGTGACCAACGGCCAGGATCGGGGCTGAGACGACTCCAGGGGGGATTTGACTTGCCAGAACCTTCCGCAACAGCGAGATTCCTCACTGTGACCCCGGAAACACCAACCCCAAGAAATTCTGCCCAGCCCCTTTCCCCATCGGTTCTCGAAAAGGTGATCCAAATGTTCCGTTCGCAAGGCATCCTCGTGGCACTGGTGATTTCAAGCGCCTTCGGGCTCTTCCAAAGCTGCGAGAAAATCGTGGAGGCGGCCGACAATCCACCTAGCCAGGACTCCTCCCTCGCACCCAAGGGACCCGCCGCCACCTTGGCCCTTGCGCAGCTGATCCGGGGCACCTTCACTCTCCAGGGGACCATCGAGAATTCTGGCAAGACGACTCTGAGATTTGCCGTCAAATCCAACAGCGGCGATTCCGCCACCGAGTTCGACCTTCCCGCACCCCAGATCATCACAGGATCGTTCGATCTTTCGGGCATCAGCTTCCGCGCGAGGTCTACCGCCACACCCGGAGCCTACTCCCTGGTCCTTACAGCGACGGGCCCCAACGGCTCCACCACCATTTCCTGTCCATTCACGTTCGCCGCCCCACCGAGGATCCCCCCTCCCCAGATTTCCTTCATCACGGTGAGTTCTCGAACGAACGTGGAAGGAGGCGAAACCATTTCTTTCAGAGCGAACGTCTCCTACCAAACCAAGACCGCGTTCTTGAAGTTTTCCGTTGTCAGGGAAACCCCCAACTCTTCGATCCACGAGGAGGTGCCTTCCATCCTGCGCCCTGCCGACGATCAAATCCAGGACTCGATCCGGTATCTCCGGACGGGTCAGTCAGGGAACGAAATCGTCCACGAGCTTTTCGTTCCCAACACGATTCCGACAAGCGCCTACACCCTGTGGATCAAGATCATCGACGAATACCATGGAGCGGACAGCACATCGATCACCTTCACCGCCTACCATCCCGATACCAGCGTCCTTTTGAACAAAAGCACCGGACTTCAATTGGGCGCGCAGCTCTCACCGGCGGGCTCCTTTTTGCAAATCTCCGGGGGAGAGATCAGGACGTGGACTTCCGCGTATGGAAAGCCCTATGAACACCTCGATCTCGTGTTCGGCACGGATGGATCTGGTGTGTTGTCCTTGATGTCGCCGAACCAGGCCAACGAAGATGGCTTCGACCTTTCCTCATGGCCCGTGACAAACAAGACGATCATCAAGGACCTGGGCTTCACCCTCCTACTCGAAAGCAGAACCGAACTGGCCACCGCTTTGGCTAGCTCCACCATGCAGAAATGCGCTGTCGAACAGTGGCATTACTACGGTTTGGCCCTGGCGGATGGATCCTATGCCGTGGTGCTGGTCACGGACCTGAGCAGCCAAACCAGAAACGCCACAGCCACCATCGATACCTATCGATAAACATCGGACGGCTTGCTTCGGCTAGTGGGTCGCCCTGGGCTGGAGCGACCTCAAGTTGCCGAAGCGGCACCAAGAAGGAATGGCGCCGTGGCGGCGAAGTGAACAGAATCCGTCATGCCAGGCACCCGAAGGCCGGTCCATGGAAAACGGCGACGATCACGCGCACACACCCATCAGACCACCCGTAATGCACTTTCCTTTCTGCCTTGGACCAAGCCGAAAGGAAAGGTCCTTTCAGCGAGCCACTCGAACGAACGTCCGCGGCTCGGCGCCTTCGCTCTTGACCAACACCATCTGCACCCCGCGCGAACGTTCCAACAGAACCGGCACTCCAGCCTTCGCCTGGACCACCGCACCGCGCACACCGCGCGCGTCGATGGCCTGCACCGTGGCCGCGCGATCCAGCACCAACGCATCGCCAACCCAGCGGACCTCCACCGGACGCGCCAAACGACGCACTCCGGTGATCGACCACGCCGGCGCCTTGAAGCCCTTCTGGTGGATGGCGGTCAGGGCGTTGGCCAAGTAGGAAGAGGACGCGTTCCAATTGATGGCGATCTCGTTGGTCGCGTACGAGCACTGGTCGTCGATCCAGGCCAGGGCTGGCTTGCCGGTCACGCGGTACTCCTTGCACATCCAGGTGTTCTTGGGATCGTTGATCACGTCGTCGCCGCCCGCGTAGGGCCCGCCGATCAGGAGTCCCGGCACGGGATCCACCACGTTGTCGCCGCCGGAAATGCGGTGATGGATCTTCATGGCCTTCTTCTTGCCAAATCCTGTCACACCGGAAAGCCCCAGGGGATTGCGTCCCAGGATGTTGTCCATCGCCACGTCGGCGACATCCAGGAAGTCGGTGTTCCCGGTGGCCAGCCACGCGTAGATGCCATGGATGCCCATGTGCGACAAGACGGAATTGGAACCCCAAGGCAACTCCGATTCTTCCTGCTGGAGGGCCGCCCAAGGGCCGCTCTTCACGCGCTGCGCGTAGTCGGTGGCCAGGGTCACGATGTCCTTCTGGGCCTTGGCAACCACCTCGGCGGGAAACACCTGCGGATGGGAAACGATTCCGTAATCGCCGAGCATGCCCACTTCCTTCCACCAGGGAAGCGACCAGGTGCGCACCCCGGTGGGGACGTAACTCGCTTCACCCGTGGCGATGGCCAGCTCCACCGCGGCCCAGAATTTTTCGTCGTCGGCGGAGGTGTCGCCGTACTCGCCGGTCAACACATCGGATGGATTCTTGAAGACGGACACGTGGTTGGCCGTGCCCCAGGCGTAGGCCTTCTTGGCCGCGGCCAAGGCCGAGGCCGCGAACGTGGCATCCGAGCTCGCGTACAGCCGCGAAGCCATGGCCATCACGGCGGCGAAGTCGTAGCTGGCGTTGGAGGACTTGCCTACGAAGAACCGCTCCGACTTGTCCAAATGCGGCAAGGCGAAGTCACCGAATTCCTTTTGTGTCCACTTGTGGAAAACGCCCCCGTCGTCGTCCTGCATGGTGAGCATCCAGTCGAGGTTCCAGCGGGCTTCCGCCAACAAAGCGGGAACCGCTCCGCCGTCTTCCGGAATGCCCAATTTGAGCGTGTCGGCGTAGGGCTTGAATTGCTCCGCCAATGCCAACAAGCACCACGTGGTGATGCCCGAATTGACGATGTACTTGTTGTAATCGCCCGCGTCGTACCAGCCTTTGGGGCTGTTTTTCGTGCCGGAGGATTTGCCCGAGCTGGGATGATAGGTCGCCTTGCCATCGACATGGGCCGCCTGACGCGCCCAGGATCCCGCGTATTGCGAGGTCAGTTCCATGCCTGCTCGCTGGAAGTAGAACCCCTTCAACAACGCCTTCGACACCGCCAGCCAAGCCTGGTCCTGGACCTGAAAATCGAGCTGCGCCGATCCTGCGGAGAGCTTGTAGGATCCGGCATCCAGAGAATCCGGAAGGACCACCACCTGGGCTTGGTCGTTGCCCATCATGGACCAACCCTGCGCCGCTCCCACCGGTCCCGTGGCCACGGCAGCGGAAGACCCCGACTTGCTCAACGTCCAGGTGGCACCGGGACTTGCCTGGGATCCAGCCGTCAAGACCACGGTTTTGTGGCTTTTGACCGGCCAGCCCAGGTGGTTGGCCAGAACGTCCGCATGGAGGCTGGAAGCCGCACCAGCAACCGCCAGGGAAATCCCCAGGGGAAGCGAGTGGAATCGGGTAGAAGAGGGCATGAACACGTCTCCGAATCAGTGGTTGCAAACCAGGAAAGGCATAGTGTACCGATGGATCTCTCATCCATGGGGACGCTTTCGCCCCAAGCCGTGATCAAGCGTGGGCAAGAGGCCTTGGAACCACCGATTCCAAGGCTGGCGAACCACATACGAGAAGCCCTCGAAGTCAGGGACCTCGAGGGCTTCTAAAAACCAGGGTGACCGCGGCGCCTATTGCAATCGACACACCGTTGCTCCCTTCCGGGCCTGGCGGGGTTCAGCCGCGCAATACCGCGCGGGCCCTGGCATCTTGGCCGCGAAGGTTTCGCGACAAGCGGAGAGGGAGGGATTCGAACCCCCGGTAGGTTTCCCTACAATAGATTTCGAGTCTACCGCAATCGACCACTCTGCCACCTCTCCAGTGGAGCCACCAAAGATAGGCGCATCGTGGAAACCGGGCAAGGGAGGTGAAGAGTCTTAACTTTGATCATCTTCCCCCTTTTTCGATTGGAAGCCCGATGCGAATCCTTCTTAGCCTCCTCTTGCTGGCCACCGTATGCGGATGTCAAAACCGTGTGGATCCAGAATCGGATAACGTGGTTGTCGCCGTGGATGCATCGGAACGGGATTCAATCGATGCGCTTCGCGCGGACCTTACACGTTACGAATCCGAATGCCGTACGGACATGCCTCGCTCCGATGGCTGTCGGGGACTCGCCGCCACGCTTTCCCTGGTGGGAGGCCTGCTGAACAGAATCCACGAGCATGACAGCGCCAAAACAGCTCTGCTCCACGCACTGAACCTCTTTGATGGCATCCAGCCTCGAATGGATTCGAGCTTCCAAGAGTTCACCGCCTGGGCAACCACCCACCTGGAGCTGACCCGCTTGAACAGTGATTCGTACGATTCCGCCCAGGCACATTGGAGCAAAGCCCACGAGATGGCTCTGGCGTTGCGTCGAGCCAAGCCTCTTGACTCCACTTCGATCGATCTCCTTTCCCGAGTCTACACCGTTCGGGCGGAAGGAATCTCCAAGCTGGTGGGACCGGGTCAAGTCGTCGAAGATTTCCAGGAATCCGCCCTGCTTTTGGACTCCCTCTTTCAATCCCATCCCGGCTCGAAGGATCTGGCGGAACGTCGATTGGCTCTCTGGGAGTCGGTGGCGGAACAGTGGGGCAAGTTGGACCGTAAGCCGCAAGCCAGAGTCGCGTTCCAACGAGCTTTCCAGTCCGCGAGAGAATTTGGAAAACTGGACGCGAATAACCAAAAGGCCATCGCGAGCACGGTAAGGAGTTTC
This sequence comes from Fibrobacterota bacterium, assembly GCA_016699655.1. Classification (GTDB taxonomy): domain Bacteria; phylum Fibrobacterota; class Fibrobacteria; order UBA5070; family UBA5070; genus UBA5070. Next base: position 2,915,861 of record CP064986.1, on the reverse strand, counting down.
GAGCGGCTGACCCGCGAGCAATCCGAAATCGATTCCGGCAACTACCCCCAAGCCGAAGTTTTGGAGTACGCCAAACTGGCCCAACGGCTTTTCAAAGGAGACACCAGTTCGGAAAATGCCGACTTGCTCTTCGAAGCAAAGGCGCGCGCCGCGGAGACCAACTGCGCCACGGGCAAAAAGGACGAGGGCGAAAAAATTCTCCTCGAGCTGGTTCAACTCCCCGAATCGGGGGACAGTCGGTCCACCGGACTCACGATCCGAGCTCGACTGTTTTCCAGGCTTTCCAAATGCGTCTCTTCCGCGCAAAAGAAGGTAGCCTACTCACGGGAGGAGGTCAAAGCGCTATCCTCGCAGGGATTGGGCCGACCGGGGATCGAACTTGTCGACGCTCTGGGTGAGCTATCATGGAATGCGCTCCTGGCGGAACAATTTTGGCTTGTCGACTCCGCCGTCCAAGCAGGGTTGATGGTGGCCCAAGAGCAAGGACTCTCCGAGGACTTGGGCTGGATGATGCTGAACCAGGCACACGCCCAGGTCTTGCGTGGCAAACTGCAAGATGCACTCCCCCTCTACCGAGACCTCGCACCGAAGGAATTCCCTTCCGATGCGTCGAAAACGTACGCGTGGTTCATCGAGGACGACCTGAAGCAGCTGGAAAAAGCAGGATTCAAACATGCGGATTTCGCGAAGGTGCGAGCGATCCTGAAAAAACGGTGAACGATCGTGGTTGCGCCCGCCGCCGGTCCGGAATTACAATCCTTCCATGAAACCCACCCTTCGGTGCATCCTCCTTTTCCTTTTCGCCTGCGGCCTGACGCCCGCCCATGCGACCACCTTCCGGCTCGACTCCACCAAGACCTGGATCCGCGGGACCTCGTACACCTACGCACCCGGCGACACATTTTGTCTGGCGGCCGGTAAACGGCCATTCCAGTACTTCAAGGGCTTCCATGGCAGCGAAAGCAAACCGCTGGTCATCCGCAACTGCGCGGAAGGTCAGGCCGTGGTGGGCAAGGGGACCAATTACGGCATGGTGCTGGACAGTGTCACGTACATCCACCTGACGGGCACCGGAACACCGGGCGTGACCTATGGCATCTGGCTGGACAGCACCGCGGCGGGAACGGGCCTGGGAATCACCAACCTCAGCCACCATGTGGAGGTGGACCATCTGCGCATCAGCCACCCCAACTTCGCCGGGATCATGGCCAAGAAGGACTACAGCGGATCCCCACCCGATCCGGCACCGGTCATGGATGGAATCCACATCCACCACAACTGGATCCACGACACCGGCGGCGAGGGCATGTACCTGGGAGAAACCAAGAGTCCCGGGATGCTGCTGACCAACCTGGAGGTCCACCACAACCTGATCCAACGCACCGGCTGGGATCTGCTGCAGATCGCAAATTCCGTCAAGAACATCCGGATCCACCACAACGTGATGCTCGATGGCGGATTGGCCAAGGAGCCCGTCCAGGCCAACGGGATCCAAATCGGAGACCAATCGCGCGATGTGCGGATCGACCACAACATCGTGAAGAACGTCGCGGAGAATTCCCTGATCTGCATGGGCAGCGGAAGCATCGTGGTGGACAGCAACTGGTTCGAGGGCTCCGGCGGCAAACAGGCATTGTTCGTGGACCACCGCACCTTCTACGACAGCGGCTCCACCATCCGGTTTTCCCACAACTGGTGGAGCCGGGCGAACACGGAATCCGTCTGGAGGATCTACAACGAAAAGGTGCGCATCGCGATGGAAGACAACCTCGTGGAAAGCGCTCCCAAATTGCTCGTGCTGACCAACGGCGCCACCACCGCCAACACGGACACCTTGCGCACCCTGCGCAGGACGATCGCACCGTTGGTGTTCGTCGATAGCGCCGGCGGGAATTTCCACATCCCGACCACCAGCCCGTATGCGGCTTGGGATCTGGGATTCGGCACGTCCAGCGACGTGTCCGTGCTGCGCACGCGACGAACGCAATCCTTCATGAATCCATTGCCCACCCACGACGCGCTGGGGCGGGTTTGGCGAGGGAATGGATTGTGGTGATCGCGATCACGCCATCGTAGAGACGCCCCGGCGGGGCGTCTCTACGATGGCGTGATTCAGCGCAATTGTTCGCGCACCTCCATCAGGACCTGGCCCAGCAGGTTGCGGCCCCGCCATTTGGACGGATCCTGGGCCTCGCGGTCGGATTCCCCGTAGCCGATCCCCCAAATTCTGTCATAGGGTGAGGCCTCGGCCAGGATGCGATCGCCCGAGGCCAGCAGCTCCTCGCGTAGCTTCGCGTTCTGCGAGAACTTCGCGTGCACGGCGCGGCGCATCGCATCCACACCGCGCACGCTCCAGATCTTGTCGTCGAACGGCGACACTTCGCGTCCCATCCGTTTGCATTCCAAGGGCGAGCTGTTCCACGGCGTCTGGGTCAAGATCAGATTGGCGATCCTCAGGTCTTCGAACTCCATGGCTTTGAGCCACATGAAGGCCTGTTCGCTCCAGTGGAAGATGTGTCCGTCCAGTTCGAACTTGGAAGGATGGAAGTTCGAGTAGATGTCTTCCTCGCCCCAAAAGAGCACGAATTTATCGGTGGTGACCATGTTCGAGCTCCCGACGATCGAGGTCCAGTCTCAGTTCTTCTCGCCGCCTCGTGCGCTTCCGATGAACAATCCCGCCACGCCCTGGAAGACATCGCCCACCACCAGGCCCTGCTCGCGGATCACGTACTGGCGGATTTCCTTCTCGTGGTCGGAGCCGCGCATCTTGAGCACCACGACCCCTCGCTTGATCTCGGATTCCAATTCGATGTAGCGCAACAGGATCAGGGCATCGGCGATGAAGGCCACGCGGTTGTCGCCGCGATCCCAGCCGCCCAACACATGGGGGTTTTCCTTGAGCAGGATGGAGGTCAGTCCCTCGCGTTTGAGGGCGTGGACAAGATCCGTCTCGATGCGGCGCAGATCCCCCGCGTCGTTGGTCAGACGCTCGAAATGGCTCACCGAATCCACCAGGATCCGCTTGGCACCCATGCCGTCCACCATGTCGGCGATGTGGCCATCCAGATCCTGGAGGCCTTCCAGGAAGGTCAGCGGATCGGAGAACTGGACCTTCAGCAGACCTTGGTCTTCCCAAGACTTGAGATCCCATCCCAGCTGCATGGCGTTTTCGTAGTACTGCTCGGGGAATTCCTCGAAGGTGATGGCGATGCCGGGCTCGCCCTTCTTGCAACCTTCCATCAGGAACTGGAGTCCCAGGGTGGTCTTGCCTGTGCCCGGAGAACCTTCCAGGACCACGCAATAACCTTCCACCAGCCCGCCATGGAGCATCTTGTCCAGACCGGCGCAACCGGTCGTCGCGCGGGGAGTTTGAGCGGTTTCAGGCATGGGAACCTCCTCTAACGGGAAATCTGGTAAAACTCCAGCTCGAGCAACCAGTCGTTCTGGTAGTGCCCGCGCTTGTCGCGGCTTTCGATGCGGCAGAGAGCACCCAAGTCGGCTAGCCAGCGATCCGCGGAGCGGGACTTGGCGGCGGCTTCGAACCCGCGTTTTTGGAACAGGAAGGAATTGATCCCCAACTCCTTGGCGGCATCCGCGGCGCGTCCCCCCCGATCCATGGCCTTGCGCAACCGAAACAGCTGAACGAATTCCGTCCAGGCCGTTTGCGCCAAGAGAAACCCCGGCATGCCTTCCTCCCGCAATCGAAGGAGGGAGCGTACCATTTCGGCGGGCTTGCGGTGGGAAAGGGAATCCAGAAAATCCTGCAGCGACACGGGCCGGCGATCGCCCACCATCTCCTGGACCATGGCCAGGGTCACTTTTTGGCCCTTTTCCAGGCGCGCGTCGATCTTTTCCAGCTCGCGATCGAGGTCGGAAAGGGTTTCGCCCACCTTGCGGTAATCCGTGGTACCGGCCCGTTCCACGAACAGATCCAGAGCATCCGCATCCATGGTTCGGCCGAAGCGCTTTTTGCAACGCGACTCCAGCCAGCGCGGAAGCTCATGCAGTTTGGGAGCCAGGCAGGGGATTTCGCGTCCCTTGTCCTTGATGAGCTTTGCCAAGGCCTTGCCGGCCTTGCTGACCTGGTTGGGGCCCTTCTCCCCCACCAGAAACACCGAGATTTCCGACTCCAACGCTCCGGGAATGGTGGACAGCATGACTTCGCACAGCGCGGCGGAGCATTCTTCCACACCTTGGATCACCACCGCGCCGGATTCCGAAAACAACGACGGCGTCAGGGCGGTGACCAACGACTGCGGGTCGGTTTCGTTGCCCTGGAAAACGTGCGCACCCATGGTCTGGGCGCCACCCAAGGCCTGACGGAGCTCGTCCTCGAGCGTCGCCTCCCGCAAGGGAGGGTTGTCGCCGTGGATCAGGACAAGCGCGGGGGCCATCTCAGCGGTAGGACTGCACCGTGAACGTCTTGGCGCCGCGCGGCGTGGCGACTTCGACCGTGTCGCCTCTGCGCTTGCCCACCAAGGCTTTGCCGATCGGACTGTTGATGGAGATGCGATTTCGCATCACGTCCACGTCCTCAGGGCCCACCAGCATGTAGTCGATCTCCTTGCCCGTGGCCTCTTCCTTCACGGAAACCGTGGCGCCGAAGATGATCGTCTCCGAGGCGGAAGCGTCGGCCTCGATGATATGGGCGCGCGCGATCTTGTCCTCCAGATAGGAGATCTTATCCTCGATCTTGCCTTGCTTTTCTTTGGCCGCGTCGTATTCGGCGTTTTCCGAGAGGTCGCCCTGGGCGCGGGCCTCCTGGATGGCCAGAATGACGGAAGGGCGCTCGACGGTCTTGTAATGCTTCAGATCCGCGACAAGCTTTTCGTAGCCTTCCCGCGTGATCGGGAGATTTGCTGTGGACATGGGGGGGAAACGTACCCCACGTTGGCCAGATGCGCAAGTGGCGACCTATTTTTACTGGTCTCTTTCCTTATCCGACTGTTCCATCGATACCAAAGGCGTCCGTCCATGTCCATCCATCCGCTCGCCGGCAAACCTGCTCCTCGCGACATTCTGGTGTACCTGCCCACCTTGGTTTCCGCCTACTACACCGGCAAGCCGGATCCGTCGATTCCCGAACAGCAGGTGAGCTTCGGCACCTCTGGACACCGTGGTTCTTCGCTCAAAACCGCCTTCAACGAAAACCACATTCTGGCGGTCACCCAGGCCTTGGTGGAATACCGTCGCGAGCAGGGAGTCACCGGCCCGGTGTTCGTGGGCATCGATACACATGCGTTGTCCGTGCCCGCCCGCGACACGGCTTTGGAAGTCCTGGCCGCCCACGGCGTGCAGGCTTTGGTGCAGACCGGCGACGGTTTCACGCCCACACCGGCGGTGAGCCATGCCATCCTGACCTACAACAAGGGACGCACCACGGGCTTGGCCGACGGGATCGTGATCACCCCCAGCCACAATCCCCCGGAAGACGGCGGCTTCAAGTACAACCCCACCAACGGCGGCCCCGCCGACGGCAACGTCACGAAGAAGATCCAGGACCGTGCCAACGAAATCCTGCGCGCCGGCCTGAAGGACGTGTTGCGGGTGCCCCTCTCGCGCGCCAAGTCTTCCGGCTGCGTGGCCAATTTCGACTTCCTCAAGTCCTACGTGGAAGACCTCGGCTCCATCATCGACTTCGAGCCCATCGCCAAGTCCGGCCTGAAGATCGGCGTGGACCCCATGGGCGGGGCCGCGGTCAAATATTGGGAGCCCATCGCCGCCAAGTATGGCTTGGACATCACGGTGGTGAACCCCGTGGTAGACCCCACCTACGCGTTCATGTGCGTGGATCGCGACGGCAAGATCCGCATGGATTGCAGCTCCCCCTACGCCATGGCGGGCCTGGTGGCCCTCAAGGACAAGTTCCAGATCGCGTTCGGCAACGACTCCGACACCGATCGCCACGGCATCGTGACGCCTTCCGTGGGCCTGATGAACCCCAACCACTACCTGGCCGTGGCCATCCAATACCTGTTCGGGGGCAACCGTCCCGGCTGGAAGCCGGATGCCGCCATCGGCAAGACCCTGGTGAGTTCCAGCATGATCGACCGCGTGGCGGCTTCGCTGGGACGGAAAATGTCCGAAGTCCCCGTGGGCTTCAAGTGGTTCGTCGATGGCCTGGTGGACGGCTCCTTCGGATTCGGCGGCGAAGAGTCCGCCGGCGCGAGCTTCCTGCGCAAGGACGGCTCGGTGTGGAGCACCGACAAGGACGGGATCATCCTCAACCTGTTGGCCGCCGAGATCACCGCCAAGACCGGCAAGGACCCCGGCGTGCACTACAAGGCGCTGGAAGCCAAGTTCGGATCGCCGGTGTACGAGCGCATGGACGCACCCGCCAACCGCGACCAGAAGGCCAAGCTCTCCAAGCTGTCGCCGGACGATGTCAAGGCCACCACGCTGGCGGGCGAGACCATCACCGCCAAGCTGACCAATGCTCCCGGCAATGGAGCGGCCATCGGCGGCTTGAAGGTCACGACGGAAAACGGCTGGTTCGCGGCGCGTCCTTCGGGAACCGAAGACGTGTACAAGATCTACGCGGAGAGCTTCAAGGGCGAAACCCACCTGAAGGCCATCCAGGCAGAGGCCAAGGAGATCGTGTCGGCGGCCTTGGCGTAAGGAAATGCTTCCCCGCCCGCAAGGGCGGGGCTTGCAAGCCTCAGCGAACCGGTGCCACCACGTTGGAAACCCCTTGGCCGCCTGCGGGGACCATTTCACGCACCGTGGTGTCGGCCCACAGCATCAATTCCGACATCCGGATCCTGCCGCCTTCGGCGAGGCTGAGTCCCGCGGGGGCGATGGCAGGATCGCTGATCCCCACCAAGTGCTGTGCGTCCGCCAGCAAGCGCCACTGATCGGCCGTGCGCTCCCACGTGTAGGTGTGCCAAAGAGTATCCGCCTTGGAGAACACCGCGCTGCGCAAATGCGCGGAAGAGGCCACCAAGCTGTCGCCGCTGCGGCCCAATTGCACCAACGGCTGCCCTGCGGTGTCGGAAATTTGGAGGATGCGCGCCCAGCCTTGCCATCCGGACAGGAGTTTGAGGCGAACGGAAACCCTCGAAAGATCGGTGGTTACGAGGGAACGTCCGAGAACCAGCATCTGCGACTGGTCGGAAGCCACGATCCCGCTGCCCAGCGGGTCGGAAGGATCGGTCTGCCAGGAAACGGTCGCCGTGACGACCACGCTGCGTCCCGTCTGCGTGAAATTTTCCCAGGAATCGCTGGTGCCGTTTTTTGTCGGAGACTGGGAGAACAGGACCGTGGTGGACATGCCGCGCCCCCTGAATGGACTGGCGGCGACCTCGCCGGAAGCCATCGTATCCAGCGACAACGCGAAGGTGCCGACAGGCGCGACGGCCGGGGTGCGCGTCCAGAGGCGCACCTTGCGCGAGAGCGGATCCCAACCGGCCACCTGCACGGGAAGGACCATGTCCCCTTGCGGACCGCCTGCCACCAGCTTCAGACGCGACACCGCGCCGGCAAAGCCGGCGGGAACCGCAAATTCCAGGGAAACCAACGCGTCGGGGAGCATGGAAGAGGGCAGATTCTGAACGACCAGCAACGTGTGGGAGGGATCGCCCGTGGCGGTTCCACCCGAGGCTGTGTCCAGGGAAACGCGCAGGGTTTCCCCTGGGGCCACGCGCAGAGACCATGCGGCATCCGCGCACCGGAGAGCCACCACCCCGCTGGGAAGGTCCGTGAACGAAAACTGGAGTTGCGAATCGAGCACGGCCGAACGCCCCAATCCGGCCAATCGCACAACCATTCCCGGACGCAGCCCCAGGAGACGCCCTGCCAGACGTGCGCGCCGTGCCAGCCAAACGGAGCGGACCAGCGAAGGATCTTCTCCCGCTCGGATGGAGATCTGGGCGGCGAAGGTGTCCGAGACGGCTTCCAGGTTCCAATCCAGCGTGGAGGACAACCGCAGCACCGCCATCCCTACGGAATCTGTCGTCGCCACCGCCCGGACGGAATCCGACAACCCTTGCGCGAGGCGCGCCACCACCTTCGCTCCCGCAACCGGTTTTCCGTCCAGCCCCACCACCCTGGCGGACACCGCATTTTCCGCTTCGGCGCCGGAAGTGCCGCCGGAGGCCACCACCCTCTCGCGGCCGCAAGATGCCGCCAGTGCAACCGCGCAAAGCAGAGCCGCGAGAGGCCATTGGGAGGAGGTTCGGGCGATCATGAGGGCAAAGCTAGCCCGTCGGGGCGGATGTCGGTTTCCGGCGGGAGGGCGAAGGGAACCATCTGGACGCTCACATGGTAGACGCGATCGGGATTTTTCATGCGCGAAACCGCCGTCAGCACGCGAGAACGGAAATCGCGCACCAGCTCGCGGATCTCGTCGTATCCGGACTCCGGAATGGAAACCGTCACCGATGACAAATCCCGGCAGGTCGGGTCCAGCCCCTCGACGGATTCGGCCGCCATCAGGAGGGTTTGGCGATGGAAGTGACGCAAGGCCCGCGATTGGGACGCGGATGTCCCCCGCACGAACGGCTCGCGGATCCGCCAGAATCCGTCCTCATCCCGCTCCAGGAAGCCGAGCTCGGAAAGGACCGCAAGCGATTTGCGCACCTGGGCTCCCGGCACGCGAGGGACCAGCATGGCACCCAACAAGTCGTATTCCTCCTTGAACTTTCCGCAGCCCACCAATGCGCGCAGGGCCACATGCACCCACGAATCCCAGAATCCCGCTTGGGATTGTTCCAGCGGCACCGGAGCCACCCGGCGGAGTTCCGCCAGTTTGGAAAAGCAATGCTGCGCGTCCTTGGCCGACTTCGCCTTGCCATATTGCACCAGGATCCGGAAGTACTCGGCCTCCAGACCTGCCAGCCCCAGGATCTCCACCAACGGCTGGATGCGCGCACCGGACAGGTGGCGCTCCCCCACGAAGATCTTGGCCAGAAGGCTCGGATCGGTTGCCAATTTCTGACCCAGCCAGCGGAAGGAAACGACCGGCCTGCGGAGTTTCTCCTCCACGTACCACTCGTGCAGGTATTTGCGGTAATCGGTGTGGGCGTAGACGCTGGCCATTGGTTTCCCTGGTGCAGGAACAGAACATGCCCTCTCCACACCGGGTGGCGGGAACACAAGGATGCATTCGGCGTGGCCATTGTGTCCACGGAAGCATTGGGGACATTTTGACCACGCAATGTCCAGGTCTCGTCCTTCGTGCAGGCGATGGTCGCCGGTAGTCTTGGCTCGACGGCAACGCGTTTCCCGCGCTGCCCCCCCTACACCGGAGGACCCCCCTATGATCACCGCCTGGCTCACCCTTCTCTCCGCTCTGGCCGGAGCATCGAATCCTTCCACCCTCAGCTTGACCCGCGAAGGCACCTACTGGAACCGCGGCGGCGTGACCAGCGTAGACGTCTTCCAGGACACCGCCGTGTTCGTGGTCGGCAATTCCCTGGTCAAGGCCGTGCTCGACAACGGCATCCGCGTGGTGGACTCCCTCATTCCACCCACCGCCCACAAGTGGGACATGAGCAAGTACCTCGATCTGGGATCGGGATTGGGCGTGTTGAGCGTGCGCTTCAACGACGGCGCGAACATGGGGAAAAACGACAGCGCGATCTACCTGGTGGACTGGTCGCGCCCCAAGGGTGCAAGCCGTTGGGTGGCCACCCGCGCACTGGGACCGTCCAACATCAGCTGCATGATCATCGATGGCACGGTCACCGGCCCCTTCCGCGCCGTGTTCGCCCGCTCCGAAGGTCTTTATCCCTTGCGCGTCCTGCCCCGCGCGGGCAAGACCCGGCCCGACAGCTTGGTGCTGGACGCCAAACCCAAGGGGCTGCCTGAACTGATCCTCTGGAAGGATGTTTCCGTCCATCCTCGCGGCCTGGTGGTCAAGGACGACCTGTCCTCCAGGGTCCAGGTATGGGCTCCCTCTCCCGTGCCGGGAGATTCGTCCGATTTCAGGAAGGTGGTGCTCTTGGATTCCAGTTGGAGTGCACCTCTGCGCCAGAGGCACAAGGTGTTCGCCATGGACCTGCCGGGATCCTGGATGGCGATCCATTCCAACGGGAGATCGGGCTATGTGAACCGCCTGCGCCCTGCGCCCAACGCGGGAACCGACTCCATCCAACTTCCGGATCTGGCCAGCGACGAATACCAGAGGTTCCAGGTCCCGGCGTACACCGTGCGAGGGAAGTCCGGTCTGATGCTGGTGGCGAGCGATTCCACCAAGGCCGTGATGGACCAGGACGCCAACGGCACCCCTCGGGTCCTGGCCACCTTCCACGAGATCACCACCATCGCCGCTGCCTTCGGCGACACCACATTCTGGCACGCCACCTCCACGGTGCTCAGCGCCTGGAAGATGTCTCGCACGGGGATTTCCTCGAATGCATCCCGACCTGCTCAAGACCGATCCTGGAGCCTCCGAAGCGCAGGAGGCCGCTGGCATGTGACAGGAATCGTCGGAACGAAATTCGCCGTGAGGTCGGCTTCGGGGCGATTGGTGGCGACGATCCGGATCGGATCGGATGGTCGGGCCACCCTGCCCGCCTCGAGGGGCATTCTCCTGGTGAGCGCTCCCGATGGAGCAGGAGCGATCGCGATTTCCCGGTAGCCATGCGCTTGCAGGCCCCGGCCTCCTGAAAAAGCTTCGTGGAAACCCATGGCGGTCGTGGTAAGCTTCTGTGGTACAGTACGAACTCGTCGATACCCACTGAAAGCGGCCCCATGTCCATGCGCAAGCTCCTCCTCCTCGCCAGCGCGCTCGTGCCGATCTTCTCGTGCGACGAAGAACCATCGGCCACGGCCCCCCTCCCCTCGCCGGTGCTGAAAAAGGACAGCCTCGAGCGAATCGACGGCGACCGGAAAAAACGCAGGGAGGCCGCCAGGGTCTTCGCGGAAGACACCATCCGGGACATCCATCTGATCCTCCATCCCGACAGCCTGGGGGCCATCGACGCCAATCCCGTGGCCGAACAATGGACGGGCGGGACCCTTGTGGTGGAGGGGGATACGGCGCGCGACGTGGGCGTCCGGTACAAGGGCGCGGAGGGCTCCTGGTACAAATGCGTGGAAAACGGCCCCCGGGGCGGACGCAAAATCTGTCCTCTCAACATGAAGATCAAGGTCGATCGCGTGCACGACACCACCTTCCACGGCCTGAAGACCTTCCAGCTCCACGCGATGAACGACGGGCCATCGCTTCTGGTGGAAACGGTGGCCTACTGGTTCGTCCGCCGGATGGGCGTTCCCGCCCCGCGCACCACCTATTGCCGGCTGTTCATCAACGGGAAGCTCGAGGGTCTGTTCCTGAACGTGGAAGTCATGGACGGCCGGTTCGTGGACGCATGGCAGCCGGGAAGCGACGCGAACATCTACAAGGAGGTTTGGCCGATCTCCTGGGACAGCACCGCCACCGCCCCGTCGAGGTTCGCCAAAGCCCTGGAATCCAACGAAAAGACCGCCGATGTCTCGCGCTTTTCCGCTTTCGGCCAGGAATTGGCGGCAGCTCCCGATCAGGCGGCGGTGCGCTTGGTGATGGAGAAATGGCTGGATGTGGACGAGATCATGGCGATGGCCGCCTTGCGCACGGCGCTGGACGACGACGACGGAGCGTTCCACTGGTACGCCTGGAGCCCTTCGCCGGAATCCCACGCGGCGGGGCCCCACAACTACTTCTGGATGGAAGATCCCGCCCGTGGCAAATTCCGTCTGCTTCCGTGGGACCTGGACAAGGCCTTCGTCGACGTGTTCGCCCCGGATTCTTCCAACACCATCGAGATCCTGGACGCGTGGGGAACGACTTCCCACGGATGCCGAAATTTCGGCATGACCGACTACGGCATGGATTGGCCCCAACGATCGGCCGCCTGCGACAAGCTGGTGGCGGGGATGGTCTCCTACGGAGACCGCTACCGGGCCCAGCTGCAGAAAACCCTCCAAGACCCCTTCGCCAAGGTGGATTCGCTGATCGACGCCTGGGTCGCCCGTCTGGAACCGGCCGTCGGATCCCTGCCCGGCGACAACGGACAAGGGATCGATCCCGCTCGATGGCATGCGGCCATCGCCGCTCTGCGCGGCGAGATCAAGGATGCTCGCACTTCCGTGGAAGCCGAGCTCGCCTCCCCCCGCAATCGATGAGACATCGACCCACACGGACCTTGGAGACGAATTTCGTCAAAAAGGGCTAATTCCCCCGACGAGCGGGAAAGCGCCAGAAAGCGGAATCAGGCCTCGCACGCTTGCCGGCTCTTTTCGCCGGGAGGGATCCTTCCGAGATTTCCTCTAACCTCTCCTTCGGTGTTGGCGATGCCCCGATCGCATCGTCTCCAGGCATCGATGGGGGGGAACGAACCATCTTGCAAAGGGACAAACGTGATGACCCAATTCTCCCCTCGGACCACGGCGGCGCTCGTGGCCAGCCTCGGCGCGCTCTCGCAGGCCGCCTCCATCGACACCTGGGAACCTGTGAAGTCCGGGACCGCCATTCCTTCGGCTGTGCGCCAGTCGCCCACCAGCGCCGACCACGTCTGGCTGGGATACTCCAATGGCGACGTGTATTTCTCCACCAACGGCAAACTCGCCACTCCCGCTTGGAGTCGCCTGGATTCGGCCGCCGACGGACATGGCGGAGTGGTCAATGCCGCACCGGGCCTGGCCGTCAAGAGCATCGCCCCCCTCTGGTCTTACGACAGCTATTCGGCCCTCGTCGTGTTCGCCGGAACCCAGCAGGGCGGCAAGGTCTGGCGTGTGGACTACAACCGTGGCGGCCTGAGCTGGACGGACCTCACCGCGAAGATCCCCTACGGCGAAGTGTTGAACGTCTCCTTGAACACCCGCGCCGGCATCCTGTATCTGGCCACCACGGCGGGCATGGTCTATTCGTTCGACAATGGCCAGACCTTCACCACCGTGCGTCCGCAGAACGATCCGTTCCAACCCCCGACCGAGTCGCCGGTGAGCGCGGTGGATGTGAACCCGGTGATCGACCAGGCCGTGGTGGGCACCGCCAACGGCGAGGTATGGCTCTCCTTCAATCCCAAGTTCACGAGCAACCCCACCTGGACCAAGATCAGCGCGTTCTATCGCGGACAGAATCTGCCGAACCAGATGGTGACCTCGGTGGCGATCGACTCCCGCGATGCCAGCGCCAAGAGCTTCCACGTGACCTTCGGGGGACGCATCTCCCAGGCCGTGTGGACCACCCGCACCGGAGGCCAGTTCTGGAGCGCCGTGCACAATCCCAACATTCCCGTGTATGGAGGCGGATTCGGCGCGTTGGTGGCCGACATCGGCGTGGCTCCCGCACCGGGCGCATCCACCCTGTACGCCATGACCGAGTACGGCCCCTTCCGGTCCGACGACAACGGCACCACCTGGTTTTCCACCGCGCGCTGGTCCGGCAAGAACCTGGCGGTGGAATATTACACGGACTCCAAGGCAGAACCTGTCCAGGAATTGCGTCCCATGATCCGCATCAGGAACCTCGGCAACACCGATGCTTCCATCGCCGGCGCGCGACTTCGCTACAAGTTCACGCCCAACGGCGCGGAGCCCCTGGTCGCGACGGTCTACAACACGTCCTGGCCATGGAATTCCACCGTGGCGCTCTCCGGTGCGGCAGGTGGTGAAACCACCGCCGAATTCGTGGTGACCGGAACGCAGAAGATCGCCGCAGGTGCCACCGGAGTGGAAATCCAGTCGAGCATCCACAAGGCCAATTGGAGCGCCACCCTGATCCAATCGGACGACTTCTCTTTTCAGGCCGATGCCTACAACTGGAACTCCAATCCCAAGCTGAACCCTTGGATCGAGCTTTGGTTGAACGGCACGAAGGTCTGGGGAGCGAACGCCAAGTAACCGGCACCGCGCCCGATTCCTTCCTGGGAAGGGATCGGGTCGGTCGGCGGGATCCGTGGAAACGGATCCCGCTTTCGCATTCGCAAACCTACTGCGCGACGGCCTGGATCGGTGTTATTCTCGAACCATCCCTCGAAACGCTCTAGCGCTTTGCTGGTGAATCCGGGAAAGGGATCGTGGAACAAACCAAGGCAAAGACCAACGCGGCGATCCGGCGGCTGTTCGAATACGACAGCTACAGGACCTTCCTGCGCGAATTTCTGGAAGAGGAGCGCAAGCGCCGCCCCGGCTTTTCCCAGCGGTCGTTCGCCTTGAAACTGGGGTGGAAGTCCACCGGAGCGATGAGCCTGGTCTTGTCCGGATCCCGCAACATGGGCGAAGGCCCTTTGCAGGCGCTACCGGCGGCCTTGGGGCTGACAGGCAGACCTGCATCGTTTCTGATCGCCCTGGTCCGCCACAACCAGGCCGACGATCTGGATGCGCGTACCAAGACGCTCCAGGAACTCAAACGGTTGCGCAAGGGCGGCCGCTTCGCGCGCACCTCCTCCGTGCAATTTCCCTACTGGGAGGAATGGCACCACGTGGTGGTGAGGGAACTGGCCGTCCATCTTCCCTGGAATGGCGACTATGGCAAACTCGGCGCCGCCGTGGTCCCGGCCATCTCGGCGGAAAAGGCGCGTCGGTCGGTCGAACGCCTCTGTGCCATCGGACTCCTCCGCAAAGGCACAGACGGCCGCTACGAACAAGCCGATCCCGTGGTCTCCGCCGAAGGCGCGCCGGGAGCCTTGCTGCGGGAATTCAAGCGGGAGATGGTCCTGCGCGGCGTCCAGGCCATGGACGATCTGCCTCCTTCCAGACGACATTTTTCCACCTCCACCATCTCGATGTCCCGCGAAGCGTTCAAGCGCCTGTGCAAGCGCATCGACGAGCTGCGCGCGGAATTTCTGGAAGCGGCCACGGAAGAGGAGCCAGAAATTGTCTTCCAGGCGAACTTCCAGATCTTCCCGATTTCCCAACCCCTGGATGCGCGAGCGCCCGAAGGAAACTGAAACCGGTTCGGTTCTCTATCTTTGACGGAACCTGCCTGGTTCGCGAGGAGCCCCCGGCGGGTGCACCATCTGACCGAGGACCACCACGGATGAAACAAACCCGCCCTGCCCATTGGATGCGCCTTGGCGCACTGGCCTTGGCGTGTTGCGCGCTGGTGGCCTCCTGCTCAGGCGGCGGCGGTGGCGGCTCCGACGTTCCCAACGACCTTTCCGGGACAGTCCTTTCCGCCTCCGGCGAGCCATCGGTGGGAACCAAGGTCATTCTCCGTTCGGCCCGTGCCACCCCGCAATCCCCGGGTCCCGTTTGGGAAACCACTTCGGATGCCCGCGGCGAATTCCACCTACCCCTGGTACCGGACACGGGAACATGGCTCGTGGAGTGGCGCGATTCGCTCAGCGAGAGCGGCGCCGCGCGCATGCTGCGCACGGAATGGCTTTCCGCCGAGCGGATCCCCCCCGTGCGACTCTCCAAATGGGGATCTTTGCGCGGCATCCTGGCCACGGCCACCAAGGAGGTTTCCGCACAGGCGGTGGTGGTGATCCCCGGATTGTTCCGGTCTTCCCGGGTGGACTCCAACGGAATCTGGCGCATCGACGACCTTCCCGAAGGATCCTACCAACCCCAGGTGGAAGGGTTTTCCGGCGCCACGACCATCAAGACGGATTCTGTCAGAATCGAGCCGACAAAAGAAAGCGTACTGGCCCCCGTTGTGGTGGCGGACACGCCTTCCCGCCGTTCTTGGAAGGGCGTTTTGCGTTCGTGGGACGGAAAGCCTGTGGCGGGAGCCGAGCTGTGGCTGGTGACCAGCGACGGCCGCGATTCGGTCCGCTCGACTTCGGTTTCGGACGATTCCGGACGGATCGCCTGGATCTTCCCCGACACCGGGCGCGGTGTGGTGCGCCTGTCGACCTCCAACGAGGGCTGGACGGGACCGATCGATTTTCAGAATTTGTCTGTCTCCCTTACGTCGCCGCTGCCCGACACCATCGTGTTGCTGCCCTTGTCCACGCTTTCCGGAATGCTGACCCCGGGAGCCGGACCGCAATCGCCCATCCTGGCTGGATTTTCCGTGCGCATTCCTGCCATTGGGCGTGTGGCGAAGGTGAGAGGCGACGGGATGTGGTTTTTCGACCGGATGCCTTTGGGCAGCTGGAATTTGACCATCGAAGACAGCCTCGGCAAAACGGTGGATTCCGTCCGAGCCTCGGCGGCCACCTTCGGATTTCCCATGATCGGTCCGATGATCCTGGGACCGGCTCCCGAGCTGGGCTGGAGCCAGTTGCAATGCAACGACGCCCAAGGTGCAACCATGGGATGGTGCCGAGTGCGAACCTACCCGGATTCGGCCTGGCGGAGCTTCAACCAGGCCCAACGGAATACGATTCTGGAGTCCAGCTACTCTTGGGAAACCACCGCGGATTCGCTCGGACGCTTCGCCGTGGCGCGCCAGTCCAAGCAGAGCTCACACCTGACCGTGCTCTCCGCCGACCGCCGTTTGGGAGCATTCCTCGCTCTTCCCGCTGAATTCAACAATCCTCGCCTGACTCAGCTGGACACAGTCCGCTCCTTGAAAGTGGCGTTGGCTCTACCTCCCACCGCCCCCGTGGAATGGTCGATGGTCGGATTCCGTCTGGTGCTGGTGGGCACAGGCCGTTATTCCGCCGTGTTGCACAACCTCGACAAGGCGGTCTTCGATTCGCTGGCTCCGGGGACCTACCGCCTGATCGCCGTCCCCGCCAGTCGCGACACCCCTTTGCCGTTGGAATGGCACCTCACGATCGGCGGCAAGGACCTGGATACCCTCCTCGCCCCGAATTTCTCGCAGCTGGAAGATTCCACTCTCTGGAACGCATCCGGCGAGATCACCCTCCAAGTGCCGGATTTCACCGATACATGGAAAGACATCCCCGTGCGCGTGGTTCTGGATGGGAATTTGGATCTGACCACGGGCGCCGCGGATGGTTCCGATCTGCGACTCTTCGATTCCACCGGCGAACCCGCCCGCTTCTGGGTTTCCCAGTGGGATCCCTCCTCCGGCCACGCCGAGGTTTGGATCCATGTGGACACCCTTCGCCCCAAACAAGCCGTGAAATGGACCTACCGCCAAGGGAACCCCACCGCCTCGCGCCTGGCACGGCACCATGTCGATTCGGTCTTCCTGGCCAAGGATTGGCTCGCCCTTTGGGATGCCACCACCGGAAAATGCTTGCTGAAGGATGGCTATCCGTTCCGAGGAACTCTCAACCCTGGCCCAAGCGCGCCGCTGGGCCGCGCCTTCCACCTTTCCACCTCCTCCGGCTTGGAAGCAGCCATTGCCCAACCCGGCGCCGATTCCGGCTTCACCCTGCTGGCCTCCTTCCAGTTCGACACCGTCCCCAATCTTGCCAACATCGTGCGGGTTTCCGGCGATTCCTTGAATTTGTCGTTCTCCGCCTCCGACGACACTTTCCATCCCTTGCGAAACCGTTTGGCGCTGGGCAACCGCTTCAGCGACACCACCTTCGCCCTGGCCTTGGTCGGCAAGGGGGGCCCTGGGTTCGCCAACATGGAAGAGGGCGTTCGTGTAGGGATCGCAGTCGGATTCGCACCGAAAGAAATGAGTCTGAGCCGGGTCGGGTCACCCACCGACGCGGCAGTGTACCCCCTCACCCTGGCCACCTCCAGCCTTCCGGCTGGAGCGTTGTACTTGGAAATCGGCCAATTTGACCGAGCCAAGGGGTTCGCCGGCTCCATGAGCTTCCCCCGACTTTCGCGAGGGGTGTTGGGATTCCAACGGCTGGTATTGGAATCCTACAACCTTCAATCCATCCCCTCCTGGCTCCAGGTCGTTCGTCACCGTTGAGTCACAAGCCTGTCGAAGTATTTTTTGAGCGTTAGCGGTCACTTGCCGAGAGCGTTCACACGCACGATATTATCGCGCACCCCTCCTTCGCGTCGAGGCTGACCGGCCGTGGGTTGACGGGGAATGACCAACGAGGAGATCGGAATGTCCACCGCCCAACTGCAAGAACTCTCTCGGCGCATCCACGACGCCTCCGCCTTCCTTCCTCAGCTGCGCGCCGAACTCGGACGCACGGTGCTGGGCCAAGAAAAGGTCTGCCACGACCTTTGCATCGCCCTGCTGGCGGACGGCCACGTGCTGCTGGAAGGCGCCCCGGGTTTGGCCAAGACCACCGCCGTACGCGCACTGGCCCAGACCATCCAAGCGAGCTTCCAGCGGATCCAGTTCACGCCGGACCTTTTGCCAGCGGACATTCTGGGTACCCAGATCTACCGCCCCCAATCAGGCACCTTCGAGGTCCGCCAGGGCCCCATCTTCGGGCACCTGGTTTTGGCCGACGAAATCAACCGCGCCCCGGCCAAGGTGCAATCCGCCCTGCTGGAAGCCATGCAGGAGCGACAGGTCACCATCGCCGGTCAAACCTTTCCGCTCCCGCAGCCGTTTTTTGTCTTGGCCACCCAGAATCCCATCGAGCAGGAAGGCACCTACCCGCTGCCGGAAGCCCAGGTCGACCGTTTCCTGCTCAAGGTGGATGTCACCTACCCCAATCGCGATGCGGAACTCCAAGTGCTCCAACTGGTGTCCGGTCCGGGTCTGCCCACGCCGCGCGCGGTGGCCACGCCCAAGGATCTTTCCACCGCCCAAGGGCTGGTGCGGGAAGTCTTCATGGATCCCCGGGTGCAGGCCTACATCGTGGATCTGGTGCGCGCCAGCCGCGGCCCTTCCGAAGGCGGTCTGAAAGCCTTGGAGGGATTGGTCCGCTGGGGAGCCTCGCCACGCGCCAGCATCGCGCTGGCCCTGTGTGCCAAGGCGCAGGCCTTCCTGGATGGCCGCGCCTTCGCCACCCCCGACGACGTCAAGGCCGTCGCCCGCGCCGTGCTGCGCCACCGCCTGGGGCTTTCCTACGAGGCCCAGGCGGAAAACACCACTCCGGAGGACGTGGTCGAAAAGATCCTTTCCGGAGTGGTCGTGCCGTGATCCCCCCGGAAAGCCTCGCGCGACGGATCGTGCGCCGGGTTCGCCGCATCGAGCTCAGGGCGCGCGGTCGGGTCAGCGATCCGCTCGCGGGCGGGCACATGTCGACGTTCAAGGGAACCGGAATGCGTTTCCGCGAGGTTCGCTCCTACCAGGACGGCGACGATCCACGCTCCATCGATTGGAATGTGACCGCGAGGTTGAACGAGCCGTTCGTGAAGGTCTTCGAGGAAGAACGCGAACTGACCGCGGCATTTCTTGTCGACCTCTCGGCCAGCTCCCTGGCCGGCAGCCGCGGGGGCATCCTGCGCGAGGCCGCCGCCGAATTCTGCGCCGTGCTCGCCCTGTCCTGTCTGGGAACCCAGGAAAGCCTGGCCCTGCTCACCCACACCGACGTGATGGAGTCGTGGCTGCCCCCCGCGCGCGGCCCGCAAGTGCTCAGCCGGGTCTTGCGCGAGATCCTGGAGCACCCGATCAAGGGCACCAAGACGGATCTGGGCGCGGCCTGCGACCAGTTGGCCCGCCGCCTGCGCAGGAGATCCGTGGTGTTCGTGGTCTCGGATTTCCGGGACGATCCGGAACGGTACGCCCCGGCCTTGCGCCGACTGGGCATCCGCCACGACCTGAACCTGGTTCGGCTGGAACCGGCCGGATTCGATCCGCTCCCCGGCGAAGGCCTGGTGTCTTTCCTGGATCCGGAAACCGGCGAGGAACTGGAAATGGACGTTTCCGATCCCATCCTGCGACGGGAATTGTCCGCCGCCTGCGGTCGCGAACTGGAAGAACTCCTGCGCCAAGCCCGCAAGGCACGCGCCGTGCTGGCGCGCTGTCCCACCGGCAGCGACCCGCTGGCCATCGTCCGCACCCTCGTGCGGGAACGTGCTCGCGCCCACGGAGGTGTCCGCGCATGATCTCCCTCTCTTCCCTTTCGCCGTCCGTCGGCGACACGATCCGTCTTTCCTGGGATCTGCCCGCCGGCGCCAAGGTGCTTGTGGGCCCAGCCGCCAACGATTCCCTCGTGGTGTCCATCGACACCGCCCATGCGGGCCAATGGATCTTGCAGCCACTGGCCGCCGGCAGCTACACCTTGGACTCCCTCCAGGCGATCACCTCCACAGGCGACACCTTGCGGGAAGCCGGACCGTCCTGGCAGGTCTCCACCCGGCTGGAATCCTCCGACACCACCGCCAGTCGTCTGCTGGCTCCGCAGGATGTGCCGGTCCCGTTTCCTTGGGATCGCGTGGGATGGGCCGCTGCGGGCGCCGCCTTGCTGGTGGCCGCCTACATCGGATGGAAACGTTTCCAGCGCTGGCGTGAATCGCGCCGACCGGGCCCACCCCCACCGCCACCGCGCGATCCGGTGGAGGTTGCGCGCGAGATGTTGGCAAAAATTGTCCAACGCGCCGAGGCGGGGGCTTCCGCCCGCGAAATCGCCTTCGATTGCGGCGAGCTGTTGCGCGATGTCCACGGCAAGCTCCACGGCTGGCCCAACGCGACCGGATCCACCTCCGGCCAATGGCTGGAATGGTGCGGCGCGCGCCGCTCGGCCGAGGAATCCTCGTTGTTGGCGGACTTCCTGCGGGAAGCCGACATGCTGCGCTACGCCGATGGAGCCGGGTTGGCGGGCCACCTGCTGGAATGCGCCCAACGATTGCTGGATGCGATCGACCGCCTGCGGAAGGTGGCGCCATGATTCCTCGGGAATGGCTCCGTCCGGAGCTGGTCTGGTTGTTGGCGGCGCTGCCAGCGCTGGGATGGCTGGCTTGGCGCGCACGGCGACGCGTCCCGCGCATGCTGCTGCCCGGGCTGCCCAAGGGATTCAAGCCGCGCTCCAGTCTTCGTCGCAAATTGTCGAGTCTTCCACTCTGGATCCGGTTGGCGGCATTGGCTTGCCTCGTCGTCGCCGTCGCGCGTCCGGTCTCCCGCACCGCTTGGAGCGAGGATTCCATCCACGGCGTGGACATCATCCTCGCCTTCGACGTTTCCACGTCCATGCAGATCCGCGACGTGAAGCCCAGCCGCATCGAGGCGGCGCGCACGATGATGAACCAGTTCGTTCTTTCGCGAAACCACGACCGCATGGGCGTGGTCGCCTTCGCCGGCAAGCCCATGACGCGTTGCCCGCTCACCACCGATCGGGAGGTTTTGCGCGACCTCATCGATTCCACCTCGAACCTGGGAGTGGAAGACGGCACCGCCATCGGCGATGCGTTGTTGCTGGCGGGCAACCGGCTGCGCCAATCGAAGGCGAAATC
The DNA here is from genome assembly GCA_016699655.1 of Fibrobacterota bacterium. Classification (GTDB taxonomy): domain Bacteria; phylum Fibrobacterota; class Fibrobacteria; order UBA5070; family UBA5070; genus UBA5070. Next base: position 2,894,756 of record CP064986.1, on the reverse strand, counting down.
CAAGGTGGTGGTGCTGCTGACCGACGGCCAGAACAACGCCGGGGCGATCGACCCGCTTTCCGCATCCCGTGCGTTGTCCGCCGTGGGTATCCGCCTGTATACCATCGGGCTGGGGACCAACGGCATCTTCGAGCAGGATTTCGTCTTTCCCGACGGTATCCGTCGCAGGGCAAGCGCGCAGTCCGATCTCGATCCCAAGATCCTTGAAGCCATGGCCGACGCGGCAGGCGGGAGGTCGTTCCTGGCCACCGACCGCGACGCGCTCTCCAAAGCGTATTCGGAAATCGACCGTCTGGAGAAGAGCGAGATCTCCTCCAAGACCTTCTGGGAAACCCGCGAACTGTTCGTTCCTTGGGCGATCGCCGCGCTTTGCCTGGTTCTCGCCGCCTGGGCGTTGGAACGCACCTGGCTCCGGAGGACGCCATGATCACCTGGGCCAATCCCGAACGCCTTTCCTGGCTGTGGGGAATCCTTCTCTGGACCGCCTCGCTGGCGTTGCTTTCCTGGCGCCGCCGACGCGCTCGACGGAATTTGGCAGACAGGGAAATCCTGTCCCAGGTGGTCCGCGGCGATTCGCCGGGCCTGGAGATCGCGAGAGTCGCCCTGGCCACGGTGGCGGCCGCTCTGGTGGTGCTGGCGCTGGCCCGCCCACAATGGGGTGAACGACTCGTGCCCGCCCCGGCCAAGGGAGCCGACGTGGTGCTGGTGGTGGATGCATCCCTTTCCATGCTCGCGCAGGACGTGGCCCCCGACCGTTTGGGCTTGGCCCGCCGCGATCTGCGCCGGTTGGTGGACAGCCTGGGACCTTGCCGGATCGGCCTGGTGGGATTCGCGGGAAGTGCCATCCGACAGATTCCGCTCACCGAGGATCGCGCGGCCCTTTCCACCCTGCTCGACGCCTTGGGTCCGGACCTCCTGCCCACGGCTGGGACGGAAATCGCACCGGCCATCGCCACGGCACGCGCCATGATGGAGCGCTCGCAAGCCGCGAGGAAGGTGGTGGTGCTGGTTTCCGACGGCGGCGACCACGGCGAGGGATCCTCCGATGAAGCCAAACGCCTGGCCCAATTGGGCGTGGAGCTGCATGTGCTGGGTGTCGGCGGACCCGTGGCCGTCCCCATCCCACTGCCGGAGGGCGGAAGCAAGCAAGACGGCGAAGGCAACATCGTCACCGTCAAATTGGAATCCGAGACGTTGAAAACCCTGGCCGAGGCCGGTCGCGGAGGTTATAACGAGCTTTCCCCGATGTCGTGGAACCTCGCCCCGGTTCTGGCCTCGGTCAACACCGTGGTCGCCGAAGGCGGCAAACCTGGAATGCGGCTGGAACGCATCGACCGGTTCGACTGGTTCCTGGTCGCGGCGATGATCCTCCTGGCCATCGAACTCGTGCTCCCGCACGGAAGGAAACGGACATGCTGACGGTTCTTGTCGCCATCGGATCCCTGTGCGGATCGGCCGCCGGAGCAAGGGACAATCGCGTAGGGCTGGACGCCTGGAAGGAAGGCGATACGGCCAAGGCCCTCAAACGACTGGAACGCGCGGCCCGCGATACTTCCGACCCTCGGTTTTCCTACAACCTCGGCACGGTCCGCGCCATGGCGGGCGCCAAGAACGCCGATACGGCTTTCGCCCAGGCCCTCCAGCGCACTCGCAATCCTGCCGAGCGGGCGAAAATCCTGTACAACCGCGGGACCGACCGCCTCCAGTCTGCCCAAGCTGGTGGATCCTGCCCAAATCCGGCCATCGACGACCTGCGCGAGTCCCTGAAACTGCGCCCGGGCTGGAAGGAAGCGGCCCGCAATCTGGAACTTGCCTTGCGGTTGCGCAAGCAGCAGGAAGACCAGAAGAAACAAGACGACAAGGACAAGAAGAAAGACGACAAAAAAGACCAGAAGGACCAGAAGGACAAAGACGACAAGGACGACTCCAAGAAGGACAAGGACGACAAATCCGCGCAGAAGCCGAACGAACCCAAGCCGGACCAGATGGACAAAAACGACGCCGAGCGGTTGATGAACGCGGCGCAGGCCAAGGAAAGCGAGAACATGAAAAAGCCCGCCATGCCTTCGCAAGGAGTTGGTCATGGCCCGGATTGGTAACCTGATCCTCGTTGCGTCGGCATTGGCCTCGCAAGCCTCCGCACGCGTGCTGAAGGCGGATGCCGGTATCGACGTGCAACGGATGAAAGTCGGCGAACAAGCGACCCTGACCGTCCAAGCCAGGGTCGACGTTCCCTCTGGAACGCCTTGGCCGGAGCTCCAACTCGCCGAAGGACTTTCCGTTGTCGGCAAGGATTCCTCCGCCTCCACCAGCAGGTCCATCTCCATCATCAACGGTTCGCGGCGAGACGAGAACCTGGTCGTCATCCATTTCCAATTTCGACTCTCCGCAAAGAAGCCAGGCACCTACCCGGTCTCCATTTCCCTCGAAGGAAAACCCTTGGGGCAAGGCCAGATTGTCGTGGAGGCAGCCGCCCAGGATGTCCGAACCGCCACGATCCTTGACAAGCGCACCCTGTACGTGGGTCAGCAACTGCCTTTCACATGGCGCTTGACCACCGAGGAGCAAATTCAAATCCCGAAATTCCCTGATGTCCGCACGGCGCTCGGAAACGGGTTCTATTCGGAAACACGTGACTCGCAGCAACTCCAGTTCAAACCTGTGATGGAAAACGACAAGCAAACGTGGCGACTGGACATCACCGGGAATCTTTTCCCCCTGCGAGCAGGTAACCAGAAATTGCCGTCAACGTCCCTGGAATACCGCTTTTTGAAGGCACTCCCCCCTCGCAATCCCATGGAAGCCATGATGGGTCGCACCATGGTGGTCAACGGCACGGCTCGCACGGAGGAGATCCGCCTGGAAATCCTGCCCGTGCCGGAATCCGGCAGACCTGCCACCTACCAAGGCGGTGTCGGGTCGTTCAAGATCCAATCCAGGCTGGAGAAAAACTCGTTGCGCGCCGGCGACGGCACCACGCTCATCCTCACGTTGGAAGGTGATGGTCAACCGCAGGCAAGCGGAACGCCGGTGTGGAGTCCTCCAGCCGGTGTGGAAACATACCCGCCTCAGGACGAATGGACGCGCTCCTGGAAGAACGGAGTCCTCTGGACGAAACTTGTCCGCAAGATCGTTCTGGTTCCCCGACAGTCAGGCACCGTGGCATTGGACTCCGTACGTTTTTCCTGGTGGGATCCGGAAGCGAGGAAGTTCCAATCCGCCGCCATCGAGTTGCCCGCTCTCCTGGTGGCCCCAGCCGCCGAGGTGCAGGCTGATACCACCCGTCGCAATGGCCATTCCGGCCCGATGCTCAGCGGATGGGACCGATTCTGGATCGGATTCGGAAAGATCTCCGCAGTCGTCTGGGCCTTGGCTCTGATCGGGATCCTGGTCTGGCGACTGGTGGCGTGGATCCTGGTCCGACGCTCGCGCGACTACGCCGTGCGCAAAGGCTTGACGCTGCTGGATCGGCGTTTGTCCAGACTGCCGAAGGATCGCCCAGCCCACAGGATCGCGCAGGAGCTGCGGACCATCCTATCCGAAGCCCTAGCATTGCGCATGGGCGAGGAAGTCCTGGCCTACTCGTCGCAGGAACTGCCCACCATCCTGCGGGAGCGCTTGGGTTGGCGCGACGAGGACGCCATCGCGGTGGGGAACCTTTCCGAGTCTCTCCAGGCCTGCGAATTCGCGGGCTTGGAACTGGACCCGAACTCGCAAAAGCATGTGGCGGGGGTGCTGGTCTTGCTGAGGCCGTCGAAAAAGCAGTAATCGCGCGGGTTGGCCCCAACGTGGCTCATCCAGGACGTCCAAACTGTAATCGTATCTGTACGTGTCGTTGAAGGGATCGGGCAAACCCGATCCCTTCGGACGCGACCGGCACGGACATGACGGAACCTGTTCTTCCTTTGGCCGGGATTGGCGAATCTACAAACCGGCGTGCACGGAACCGGCTTCCTGGGAACAGGCGGCTGGACTAACTTCTTGCCACCTTCCGATCGCGGAATTCCCTCCAATCCGAAAAATGTCCATGAACTTTACCTTCAAATCCAAGTTCACCAAGATCTCCGGTGTCGGCTCTTTCGCTTTGGGAGTGCCGTTCCTGATCCTTGCGGTTGTATTCATCCTGGTGGAGCAAAACTTCCAGAGAGATGCTCTTCCCGCCAAAGGCATGGTGGTGGACATGATCATTGACAAACACAACTCCCCCACGGACAATACCGAGAGGACCTACTACCATCCGGTCTATCAATTCCGGGATGCCAATGGCAACGATCATCATGTGAAGTCAAGCACTGGCTTTGGCATGCCTTCCGTTGGTGTCGGCGATTCCGTATACCTGTTGTACGATCGGACAAACGTGGAGAACGTGCGTCTTGCAAACGGCCAGGGGATGTATCCCTTCGTGGTGATCTTCGGGATCTTCGGTGTATTCTTCGTTTTGACAGGGCTGGTTTTGACGCTCATCGTTCCTCGATTCGTCGGAACCTCGCCGACGGCGGCGCCGGAGGGCTGAACACACTTATTTCCTAGGCGCGGGACTGAGCACCGTTCCTGGGTGCGTCAGCACCCAGACCCCCGGCCAGATTTTGTCTTATGCTGTTTGCCAATTCCCGCTATCGGCCCTCGTACAGCCTCTGCATCAGGAACTCGGGGAAGTCCAGGCGCTTCATCTTCGCCACAGCCTTGTCGATGTCGTAGGCGACCCGCTCCTCGCGAAGGATTCCGGAGACGGAATCGTATGTGACAAATCCTGCCTTGGGATTGCGGTCACGCGGTTGACCCACCGACCCCACATCCACCAACATCCTGTGGTCGGGATGGAATTCCTGTTCACCGATGCCTTCGATCAAACGGACCTTTCCGTTTTCATCCTGGAGGGAGATCGTCGGTTTCCCCGCCCAATTCCCATAGAAACAACGGTTCCCTGGAAACGAGTTGAACGCCTCGACAGAATCTTCCGGATCTTGGATGTTGTAGAAATCGCGAGGCTTTCCGATTGGAGCTCCATGTTGGAAATGGATGCTATCGTGTTCGGCGAAATCTGGCAATCCCTGCAAGAAGTCCCGATTTTCCTGGGTGATGACGCTACCGGTCCAGCGCAAGGTCTTGCAGAAGTAGAAGCTCCCCAGTTCAAACTCCCGCTGGAGCAGCTGAAGATCTGCACCACCCAAAACAGCCAAGTCTGCCGCTGCTCGGATGCGGTCCAGGCACAGGTTCGGATCTGGACCGTATCCCACCGCATTGCCCAGGAACACCTTGAACTCCACACCCAGCGCCTCCATCCGGAGCAGGGCCGCGTCCAGGGCCTCGAAGTTGGCGTGGACATTCGAGAAGATTCCGTAGAGCATTTTGCTTCCTCCGTTCTCCTTATGGGAAAGAGTCTTGGTGCGGGTTGGCCGAAATGCAGGACCATATGCACCGCCAATTCATCCGCGTCCCGTACATTGCCGTCGTGGTCATTTTTTTGCCCTTCAGCCGTCACGGGCAATGCACGTCCAGCGTAAACCAGGGGTCGGTGCCATGGTCGGATCTTCCGCTGATGTGGCAGGCGCCTTCCTTGGTGGAAAATTGCAGGCGCGGGTTTTCCATGGCCATGGACCGATGGGGCGATGTTCCCGTCACGAAGTCCAAGGCGGTCTTCAGAGCCTTTTCGCGACGTTCCCACCAGATCCAATTCCAATGGTCCGGGAACCGGAATCGGATCTCGTCCTTGAATCGACCTTCGCTGGTGTCCGTGATGAAAATTCGCCTCACTTCCCAGCGGCCCGCTGGATCCGACCAGGTCCGCGAGAAGCTGTCCTGGGTTGCCGATCCACCTTTCAGACAATTTATGTCTGTACGGGAAACGGATGTCTTCGAAGAGTCGGCATGGGCACTCAGCAGACATCGGACAGGTTCTGGTACCTCGAATCTCACCGGCATCAATGCGGAACGGTGGAGGCTGTCGAACCACAGCCGGTCCTCTTCCAGATCCGGTGGTTCGATGTTTCCCTCGTAGGCATCCGGGAGTGCCCCGCGGACCATTTTTGTCCGGCGCCCATGGAACCGGACCTCCAAGGCCGTATCCGCAGGAGTGGCCAGCACGCGTAGGTGCCCCACCACGCGGGGGCCTTCGACGCTGTCGGACCCGTTTCCCGTTTTCCGATCCAGGAAGATCACCCAACGATACAGGACTATTTCCGCGCCCCAACCCGTGGAGTCCCATCGGATCCCCAACTCCGGTTCGTCGTCGTTGGAGCTTCGCGTCCAGTGGTCCATGCACGAAAAATCGGGCAAGACCGGAAGCATGTGCGGACAATCCGCTGTTGGGCCCAGGTGCACCCAGGTGAGGGCACCTTTTTCCTTCCGGTTGAGTGGTCGCTTTTTGTCCACAAAACCGGAATCCACCCACGAGCCCAAGACCACCGAATCGCGAAGCCACCGATCCGACGGCTCCGTGCATCCAGTGGATTTCCCTGCACCCGACGTCGCTCCCAGACGACTTCCCTCCACCAGTGCGTTTCGGATCGGTTTGGAGCGCAGGGTGGGGCAAGGGCCGCGACGCAGCATCGAACGCACACCGGGAAGTTCCAACTCCAAGGTGGTGTCCTGCCCGTTCACGCGCAATCGGAGAGAGCCGACCGAATCCAAAGTCCGCTCGCGAGGTATGCCCGATCGCTTGCTCTCCTGCATGTCGGCGTCGAATTCCTGTCGGCCATACGCCACCAAGGTTCCCTCATTTCCAGTGGAATCCCACCGCACCAGATATCGAGGATGGAAGTCCGATTCCTTCACCGACCAAAGTTCCAGGCAACGGAAGTCGTTTCTCCCCATCGGAAACATTCCCACCGGACATCGGGCATCAGGTCCGAGCAGCACCCAGGCGGGATCCGAGGCGGAGCCTTTTGGAGCGATCCACGAACCGGCAAACGACCCGGTTCCAGGCGATCGCTCCGATGTTGCCCCCGCAAGAGTCAGAGCCAGGAGTACTGTTTTGGCGCAAGAGGACAAACGTCGTTCAAACATTCCCATGAAGCATCCCTTGCGCAAAATTTGAAAGCGGTGGAAACTCCGGCATGGCATTAACAGTTTCCCAAAGCATAAAACACATTTGGGTAATGATCCTCCCGTTATTGCTGACCTTGGGTAGTTCTGCCGCGAAATCGGAGCCCGAAGGCACGAAGCCGTTGATCCTACTGAACCTCACGGCGAGCCACCACAATTTTGTGGGCTTTGAAGCCGGTGGTGGCTGGGGAAAGTGCACGACTCGACGTTGCGACGGCACGATTGGATTCTTCGCCTCGGTGGAACCGGGTTGGCGGGGCTACCGATTGCGGTCCGGGTTTGGATCGATGCAAGGTGGGGAGATGACCCTTGGGGTTTGGAGGCTCGGGATCATCGGCCTTTCCGACGGCTGGTCGGGAAGCCTGAACCAATGGGGACCCGAGACGACCTTGGGTCTCAACCTTCTGTTGGTGCGTACCGGCATGGCCTTTGGCACCCGCGAACCCGTCCAATTCCTTTGGGCGGCAGGAATTGGATTCTGATCCGTTTGCTCGTTTTGGAATCGGCCGAAAGAGCGTCGGTCCGGGAATGTACGTCAAATTCCGTCGCTAGACGGAAACTGTTTTCCGATCACGCGTACTGGCCCGCGCACCAGCCGGACGACCATGCCCATTGCAGGTTGTAGCCGCCGAGCCAGCCGGTGACATCCAAGACCTCCCCGACAAAGAACAGGCCTGGTGCCGCTTTGGCCTCCATGGTCTTGGAGGAGATGGCGTCGCAGTCGACCCCACCGCAAGTGACCTCCGCCTTCTTGTAGCCTTCGGTTCCGCCGGGCACGAAAGCCCATTTCTGGAAGCGGTCGGCGACCTGTTGCAGATGGCGATCGGAACAGTCGGCGAGTTTGCGATCGGCAAGATCCACTTCCAGGAAGACCTCGATCAGGCGCTTGGGAAGGTGGTCCACCAAGACGGTGCGCATCATCTTCAGGGGCTGCCGCGTACGCTGCGCTTTTAGGTGTCCGAACAGATCCATCCCCGGAAGCAAGTCCAGCAGCACGGCTTGGCCCGCCGACCAATACGACGAGATCTGCAGGATGACCGGACCGCTCAAGCCCCGATGAGTGAACAAGACATTTTCCGTGAATCGCACTTCCCCGATGCTCGCGGTGGCCGCGAGGGCGATACCCGCCAAGGCGGGAAGGTCGCGGGAATCCTGGCCGCGCAAGGTGAAGGGCACCAGCCCTGGTGTGGGCTCATGGACGGCGATTCCCATCTTGCGCGCGATGTCGTAGCCGAGCCCGGTTGCCCCGATGGTGGAGTAGGACAATCCACCCGTGGCCACCACCAACGATGCCGCCTGAACGGCGCCCGCCGAGGTTTCAACCACATAGGTCCGTTCGCCTCGCTTTTCCACGCTACCAATTTCTGTCCCAAGGCGGAACACAACGCCATGCCTGCGGCAATCGGCCATCAGCATTTCCACGATTTCGTTGGCCGTGCCCGTGCAGAACAACTGGCCGTGCGAGCGTTCTTCGTACTGGATCCCGGCCTGCACGATCCGCTCGAGGAAATCCCATTGCGTGAAGCGGCTCAAGGCGGACTTGCAAAAGTGCGGATTGCCGGAGAGATAGCACTTGGGCTGAATGTCCAGGTTGGTGAAGTTGCTGCGCCCACCACCGGAGATCCGGATCTTGAGCCCGGGCTTTTTGGCATGGTCAAGCACCAACACCCGCCGCCCCCGCTTGGCCGCCTCGCTCGCGCACATCAGGCCCGAGGCGCCCGCACCCAGCACCACCACCTCGAACATCTCCGGATCGGTCATCGTGGGAAACGTAGCTGGTGCGAGAACCCTGGGAAGATATCTTTGGGCATCGCATCCCTTCCCTCCATGGAGTCCTCATGAACGCCACCACCGGTGCCCAGCTCGCCAAGGTCTTCGGCATCCTGTTCTCCCTCGGGGGAGCCCCCTTCCTGATCCTCGGATTGGTTTTCTTCTTCAAAGCACGCTCGTTCGAATCCAACGCCATCGCCGTGCGCGGGACGGTCGTGGAGATGATCGAGGAGAAGAAAACGGAGGAACACGGCTTCGACGAGGGCAAAACGCAGACCTACTACTATCCAGTCTTCGCCTTCGCCGACGAGAAAGGCACGATGCATCGCGTGAAGTCCAGCATGGGGACGGGAAGCGCTCCTGCCCGTGTCGGCGACGTCGTGGATCTGCGCTACCTTCCGGGAGATGCCGAATCCGCCCAGCTGGCCGACTCGACGGGGATGTGGCTCTTCGCTGGGGTCTTCGGGTTCTTCGGGATCTTCTTCGACTCGATCGGCCTGATGCTGTTGATCGTGGTCCCCCGCTTGATCCGCAGGTCGGAGAAAGCAGCCGCAGCGGCGGCCACGAATCCCTAACGAGGGTTTCGCCAAACTCTCAAAGCTGTCCGTCGAAGAACACCTCGCTCAGGAAACGCCGCCATCGTTTGGGAATGACTGGATGGTCCAGAGTCGGTTCGGTGACGGACCCGTTCCGGGCGCTGGCCGCCACCGTCCGCGACCTCACCCGGGCGCGAAACAGCTTCTTGATATGGGCGCGATCCAAGGACATCCACACGATGCCCTCGCTGTGCAGCCCGGCCTCATAGCCCTCGCGTTTCAAGGCCGCCAAAATCTGGTCCCCGTTCGGGCCGTACGGCTCGCGCAAGGAAGCGTAGACCGTGAACTGTTCGACAGAATCTGCCGCACTCGAATCGCTGGCGGCGACGAGGGCTGGCTCGGTGCTGGGTGCCAGGCCGCCCAGGAACAGCAGGAGAGCTAGGAGGCGGGAAAACCTGCTCATACCCAAAAACCGCCTTCCCGATCGATCATCGCTCATGGGAATGAAATGTAGAGGGTTCGGGAGGCTTGGACGATCAGCGGTGCCACCTCAGGACGACCTTGCTACGGGTCCTCGGACTGGCCGGCCTTGCTGACGGTCATTTTCATGCGACTCCCATAGTCGACTTCGATCAACCGGAACCGATACTCCCGCATCGGTCGTGAGCGCCAATCCACCACCGAAGAGCCCGGCGATGGGAACTCTCTGCTGCTCAAAGCTGCCGATTCCTTCGCAAGTCAATCTGCCCGTGTCCAACCACTTGTAGGAACTGTCGTAGTCTCGTCCGACTCGTTGGCCTGTGGCGACTTCGAAAGCCCCACGTCCTGACGCAGAGACCGCAAGCAAGTACGTGGAGTCTTCGGAAAACCCGATGGCTTGAAGACTTCCGATCCCGATATCCAAGGGTGGATACCATCCGGGCAACGGGGTCCCGACCGGCTGGAATTCTTCCACCAACTTCACAAGCCTCGCGCGATTTTCAAGTTCAATGCTTTCTGAAGAGCCGTTCATGGGTCGGAATCTTTCTGATGTTTTGGCGAACTTGGAGCCAAACCTCCCTCCACCGAAACCAGATGCCAGGAGTCGTCCTTGCCTTTGGTTTCCCTGTCATTATTTGTCTCACGAATAGCTCGCATGGTCAATCCTCGGGTACGGAGCCTAGTGAGCGCAAATTTTCCACCATGCCGTGCAATTGCCTCACCACAACCCATCGTGGGGTTCCATGGTGGCGATGCGGCTTGCGCCCGCATCGTGTACGACCCGGATCCGCGCCCACCGGTACCTCGTATCATCCTCCAGATTGTAATGGAGGATGGCGAAGAAGGGGCCATCCGAGGCTTGTGGAGCATAGACCGTGAAATGGCGCATGTTTGGCAGGTGAGTTCGGATGACTTGCGCCAGGGCTCGACGAAGTTGGTTGTTTCGCCTACGGCCCACCGAACAAACACCTCGATCTTGTTTCTGCGCGATCACCTCGGCCAAACTGGCGCAGCCCCATTTCCGGATCACCGGCTGTTTGAATCGGGTAGTGTCGGTGGCGTCCACCGCATCCGGGTTCACGGAGCCCCGGAGCACATGGAGGTGGTCGCGAATTTTTGCGCGCAAGACCTTTTCTGCAATACGCTTGGATTTCGGCCACTTCCTGCGGAAGGCCTTGGGGGCCTCGGCCTGGAGAGGATGATCCTTTGCCAGGCTGTGCCTTTTCTTTTCCTGGGGGGTGAGTTTATGCCTCATGCCGCAGCCTTTTGCTTATTCCGCACAGAGCACTGGAGAGATTTCCTGCTGATGATGGACAAAAAATCCCATTGCAGGCACCGCTCCAATCGATCTCAGGGAACCATCGCACAGGAAATGTCGGAGCAGAATTTGACTCCGAATCGGTCCAGGCAGGAATTCCGCGTCGCCTCCTTGGCATCCAGATCGGTGGTGCCTTCACCGGAAAACGTCCTGCCGAAGGCCTCGACGCGGCACCGGTGGAGAGCAGGCCCGCGGGTGGCGGGCGCCGAGTTGGCTTCGCAAACGGCTTCCTTGCAGAACATCTCGCCGTAGCGCGCCGTGCATGCGCTCAGGGCCTTTTGCTGCGCGGAGGAACGATCAGGTCCCCACGCCGAAAAGTTCTTGTCGAACGCCTCTGCGCGGCACAGCCAGGATCTCTGCCCCCAGGCCCGAAGACTGTCCTGGCGGAGTTGACTTTCCCTAGGGTTACCAGCTCCCTTGGCTGGTGGTGACGGGGCATTGACCACCACCACTCCCTTGGCATGGTTTGCATTCACCACCTGGACGGTCGGAGGCAAGGCCTGGGATTCCACGACATTGCGCGAATCCAACGAGGATTGCCGCTCCTGCTGTGCACGTGCTTGGAGGTAGCCTTCTCGGTAGCGCGTGAGCACGGATGTATCCTCGCAGCCGCCTGGAGCCTTCATGCCGTACCCCGCGCGCGCGTCGTTGTAGCCACGCTCGTACATGCGTTGGGGAATACAGGCATCCCGACGAACTTCCTGCAAGTACTCCGCGCATCCCCCCAACGACAGGAGAGATACGAAACCCACGACCAGCAATGGCGAACGGAACATGATCAAACTCCGGCGAGATACGCGATGGCGGGACAGGGTACTGATAAAGTACAAGATTGTCAGGAGGTAGCCCTGCTCTTGCAAGAACCGGGATCCCGTTGGCTATACACTCGGCTCCTTTTCCACCTTCATGGTGTGTCTTAGCCACCCTAGATCTCGCCTTCAACGAGTGCTCGCAGCGGAGGAGGCAACGACACGATGGCATCCATTCGATCATCGATGAATTCTTCCTGATCCCGGACGGCATCCTGGCCCGAAGCGATGTTGAAGAGGACCATCAGAATACAAGCGGTGAATTCTCGCTCATGACCTTCCTGCAAGTGCCCGGCACCCAGCTCGATCACTTCGTAGGGATACCAATACTCCGTTTCCATGTTTACCGCTCCACCCCGTTCGATCACCTGGACCAGCGCTTGGAAATGTCTCGCAGAATCCTGACCATAGTCCAGGGATGCGATGAAGTTCCGTTCGTCTGTCGATAGGCCTCTCAGAAAATCGATGGGTGTCATTTGCTAGAGGCCCACGCGGAAGTGGTCGCGAACGACTCTCATTTCGCACCTCTTTGCTTCGCGTGCAGGAGCTCCTCGAAATACACGATCAGATCCCTTGCCGTGCGAATCTTCCGATCCGGAACGGATCTTGAGGACTCGAGATCGACCTCGAACCATTGTTCGAACTCGATGGCGATTTCCACGAGCTCCAAATCATCTCCAAAGAACATTTTCACAAGATCGTCATCCGGAAGAACTTGGACCGGATGGCAACGCTTGGAAAGAATCTCGTAGACAGCCCTGACGACGAGAGGATCGTACTTCCTCGCGTCCAATGGTCGTATGAATTTTTCGATCGAAGGATCGCCTCTTTGCGCGATGAGTCTCTCACGGGAGCTTCTGATGCTGTACCACGCAATCAGCAGCAGGATCCCCATTGCAATCAATCCCTGGATCGAGAGCAAAGGGATGGCGAATTTCGTGGCGAGGTAAAGAAACCCCAGAAGCAGGGCCAATGCCACAACCGCGGCAATCTTGTTCGGCTTATGCGGCTTCCGCAGAGGCATGCGGCGGGATGAGACCGGTTGGAGACTGTTCGGCGAGGAATCGGTCATCGTGAATCCCTCTTCAAAACGGGCCGATTCATGGTCTCCGCCTCAATCGCCGCCACCGGAAGAGGATTCCGTCGAGAAGGGCCAGCAGGAAGACCGCATCCATGCATCCCACGACAAATCGCCCGGGCTGAAAGGATGCTTCCCCCCGCAGGCTCAAAAATCCGTTCAGCAAGCCACCAACCATGGCCACAAGCCCTCCCACGAACAACATCCTCACGATGGCGCGGAGCGCTTTCGGAGAAGTGATCCACTCGAGAAGGAGCGACCGATGCCGACGCCAGACCCAGACGCCAATCCCGACCGCACCCGCCAAGGAACTTCCGTGCTGCAATATCTTGAACAGCGGGATGTCCGGATCCGTCCATACGGGAGAACGAAGCACCGGAAACCAGTCCAAGGCGAATCCTCCCGCATGGGTGAAGCCATCCCAGACAATATGTGTCAGAGCCCCGATCCACACCGCCACCGCAACCAGCAGAACATTCCGCAGGCCACAGTCCAATTTCGCCGCATGCGGGTGTTCCCCCAGCACCCGGCCAGACAGGGCTGGCTGGAGAATCGCTCCATGCAGCGCCCAAACGACCAAGCCAGCCGGAACGCAAAACAGGAAGGATCCTGCCGCCGTATGCGAAACCGAACTCATGGGCTTCAGACGAAGCAGATACTCGAAGTCCGGTGACATCGTTCCGATCGCCAAGGCCGACAAAGACAGCCGGGGAGCGACCTTGTGGATGCCGATCGCGGCGATGATGTGCGACGTGGTGAATGGCATGCGAGGACTCCGATGTTGGGATTCACCGGGGAAGCAAGATAAGTCCACCTTCCTGGATCGGCTTCGAGGTGTCCCCTTCCTCGACGTAGGTCCGCACCAACCCAAGACGGGAAACATCGTATCCGTTGACGAGCTTTTCCCCGTTCTTCGAGCTTCTGTAGACATCCGCCTGCAACGGAGGCTCCGCCCAATTCAAGGTGTACTGGTAGGCGTCCACGATCTTGCGTTCCTTGTCCGTCTTCACGAGCAGGATATCGTAAAATTCCTCTTTATCCGGGCCGAGTCCATTTTTTCCCTCGCCTCGAAAAGCCGCGATGAACTGGTAGTACTCGAATGCTCCTTGGACCGGATCGAACATGGTCGTTACATCATGCACAGGGCTTGCATCCATCATGTGTTGATCAAAATCCTTCAGTGTGGAATCGGGGAAATCTGCGTTCTTCGCTTGTTTCTTCAGCTTGTAGAGTTTTGCCGCCCCCATCTTCGATTGAAGGGGCGGCATCTCCCTGTCCACCACGATCTTCAGCTTCTGACCGGCACAAAGACCCATTCCAGCCAGGAACGCCACCAACAACAGGCATCTTGCAGTTTTCATTTTCTGACTCCGAGGAATTTTCAACCGATGGATGACGGTAGATTTAGCAAATGCTCTCGAATATTCCTCTTTCCCGCAAACGAATCCGAACCCGGACATGGATCCTCGGTCTGGCCGTCCCGATGAGCCTGCAGGCCTACATGCCAATCCCCGTCGTACCAGGCGCCCCTCCGTTCGAGGATTATTCCACCCACGACACGTTGTCCTCCCGCCGGACCACCAGGACCACGGAGACCATCGATTACAGGACGTGCGAATCGACCCCAGCCCAACTGGAAGTTCGGTTCGAATGGCGAGCCGCGAACGAGCCTTTCCGCCCTTACCGAATGACCAGGAATCTGTGTCTCCAAAGAGATACCAGCGTCGATACGTCATCCTACTTGGATGTGATGGACTTCGATCCCAGGAGCATGTTCCCAACGAGCATCTATTCCGGCTACCCCACAACGCCGATCGGCTCCGGGAGGACCGAAGAACGCGCCTTCAATCCGTTCGGCAATGGCTTCGATCTCGAGATCACGGTCAAACGCTATCGTCGCGCACCTTCCCAAGTGGCCATCCGGGGGCACCTGCCCCCCAAAGGCCTGGAACGCTTCGAATTCGATACCACCGTGGTCGCGGATTCACACAGGGTCGTGCGGTTTCCAAAACCGACGGGGACGTTGACGATCGCGGTGCGTCGGAATCTCCCACAGCGCAACGTTTCGCAGTCCGCCAACACAGCAGGTGAGAACGACACCTTGGCGATCCGGAGATTCATTTCGGCGAACGTGACAAAATCCTACGATACTTGCCCCAAGGATTCCGCGGATGTCGAGATCGATCTTGCCTACGCGATCGCTTCGCGGTCATTGAGCTTCCACAAAACGTTTTACAAGCGCTTCGTGCGCAAGGCGTTTCTGGACACCGAAGCGGAATTCGATCTGGCTCCGGCATCATTCAACGATTCGATCCGTACCCTGCCCCTCTTTCCGACCAAGCACCCGGCAAGTTTCGTTTCCAGCGAACGCCGAGATTCCGGCCAATGGGGCCGAATCGCTTCGGCAGGCGTTGCCACGCCGTTGATGGGCGACTCTGTCGGATTTTGGCTGATGGTCTACGGAATGCTCCATGCCGATAGCGCAGAAATCGATTGGGAAGAACGTCTCGGAGTGGCCAACGACACGAACCTCCACTGGGAAAAATCTGGCATGCGGGTCGATGCCAACATCCGGTTTCTGCGGGACCCGAAGCGGAGCCGCCCCCACGGACCACCGGCATGGCTGGTTTGGGTTGGGCTGGGTGGAGCTGGGGTGCTGGGGCTACTGGTGGCACTTAGGCGTAAGCGGAGCTGATTTCTTCGGCTGCGCCGAACCATGGGAATGTGGGGGTCGCCGAGGCTGCGATTGATCCGCATGTGGCCGAGGAGGCCACGATCGGAAAAACCGTTGATCTGTACCGAGGCACCGCCAAAGACAAAGGCCTAAGCGATCTAGTGATTCACCACGGAGCCGTTCGCCGCAAAGGCGATGGACTCTGCGTTCTCGAAGAAGGAGTTGTTCAAGATCGCCTGGGCAAGGAGCTTGTTCGTTGGGAACAGGACGGAGAAGTGATCTCCGTTGGGGATGGTCAGGAATTTGATTTTTGGATTCTTCGTGAGATTCTTCATGTACTCGAGATGGGGAGTGTTTCCCGTTCCTCCTTCGAAGACCACGGTGGGAGTGTTCACATCCTGGAGCCACAGAGCGGGTGCCCGAATTTTTTCTTCTAGCTCGATGGTTTCATCGTAGGGAAGAAATCCAGATTCCTTTCCGTAGGCATTCGGACTCGAGACCGGTCCGAAGGCAACGACTCCGGCGAAGACATCGGTCAATTCCGCCGTCAGCAAGACCAAGGTCCCTCCGGTGCTGTGTCCTCCCAGGTACACTCGTGAGGAATCCACGTACTCGAGTCCCTTGAGATACGAGGCCGCCGCCAGGATGTCGTCCACCTCGCCGAGGAACCCCTCTCGCTGTCCGGGGTTGGTGTTGCCTCCGCGAAGCGAAGGATACATGGTGACAATTCCCGCTTCGCGATAGGCCGACGCGGTCTGGTCGTTGGAGGCTGGCGAAGCCGTCCAAACATCGCCCAACGAGTTGCAATCCCCACCGGTGATCCAAAGGATCGCGGGATGTTTTTTCTTGTCCTGAGGATCCGGACTCAGGTAGGCCTTGAGGTTTCCCACCGGCGACCGGTATTCCACCACCGCAAGGACTCCGCTGGGCGGTACCTCTGCGGGCGTGTTCTCCAAGCTGGATGGCAGGATTTTCGAAGGATTGGCGGCGCGAGTCGACTTCAGGGTCTCGGCAGGCTTCAAGCAGGAGGCCGCCCCAAAGACGACAAGAACCCAAAGGGCAAGGCGGATTGGCTTCATGTCTTCACCGTTTCTTCTGAGCTCGTTGGGTTTGGGAGGGTCGACCACCAGATATCGGGACCAGCGACCCGTTGCAGAAAAGGGCCTTTTGGAAGATGGATTCGGGACCCTTCGTAGAAAGATGGAAAGGAAGTCCTGGTTTGGGAACCCGGAAGTATCAGTGCCCCGCTGGACCTTCCCAGCCGTATTTCGCGAAATCCTCGAAATCTGTGAGGATCAGTTTGTCGCCTTGGAATCCCCAACTGCCTTGGATGACCGTCGCGCGATTGGGCTGATGGAATTGGGCCATCAGCGTGCTGGTGAAATCGATGTTCCACTTTCCTTCCACCCAGGGAACCCCATTCACCGTAGCGAAGGCCGAGCCATCGGCACCCAGAAACAGGTTGTCCACGTAGCCACCGGGCCGCAGCCACAGCGTGGAATCCAACCGCCCGTATCCACCCCGATACACATGGAAATCCCCCACATACATCAATGAATCACCAATTCTTGTCAACACCAGTCCATCACCGTGGTGCAGGGATCGCGCGATGGAGGGGTCGGGGTTTTCCGGATCCAGTTCCAGCAGATGCGCGCCGGCGATCACGGGAGCCAGATCGTAGCGATCCTTGGCGACAAACCGCAGATCGGAGTGGATGGAGCCTGCCGTGCCCAGGTCCTGCCAACTCCCCTGCTGGCACAACAAGGTGTCGAAGACCCGTTGGCCAGTGCGGCTGTACAATGCCTCTTCGTAACACTCGACATACCGACCATCACGCCCCAACTCGAGCGTGCTCGATTTGATCTTTGCTCCATCCACGTGCCTGGTCGCCCACTTTCCGGAAAATCCATCGGGTGCAACCGCCCCCGAGGAGGATGGCCCCGTAACTCCTGCCGCTTTGGTTTTGATGTTGCACGAGCACAGGCCCGCAACCAGAAGGACAGACATGACCAAAGCACTCCACCCGCCCCCTGCGCGATTGTTGTCCGGCTTTCCGCCGAATGGGAAGGCTGGAAAGGCCGCACCCGGCACGCGCTGCGCCGAGTGCATGGAATGACCGATGGATCGAAGGGTGAGCATCGTTCCTCGCTGGATCTGTCCGGGTGAATGGATCCGCCTTGGCACATGAGGCCGAAGACGAGTCTGGAAAAGAATCTAACCTCGGGAATGACAAACCGGACACCATTTGTCAACGCTATGCGACCCCTACCAACTTGGCGATTCGTTGGCTCCCGAACCAGACCCCACCGAGATGCTCCTTGGGGTCAAACCCACCCGACATGCCCGTCCGAGAGATTGTCCCGCAGTTCCAACAGGTCCTGCGAAGAAATCTTCACCACACCCGTTTCCGACTCTGAATCGGATGGCCAGAACCAAGCCCGTTTCTCTCCCGCATCGAGGTCACTCCAGTCCAATGGGGCACTCGATGCGCCGGTCAGGACCTCGACGGCACCATCGGTCGTACGGATCTTGAGGAAATACCCCGGGGCCTCGTAAAAAGCGAGGTAGAGACGACCCGCACCTTTAGGATCGCTTCCATGGTCTTGGACCGGCCCTACCTGCCGCAATCCGTATTTCGCCAACAACGCCCCCGCCAAGGACTGGACGCTGGCAGAAAAGGCCTGACTACCCGGAGTGTCGATGCGATACGATGGTCCGTTGGTTTTTTCCAGCACCTTGCGGAGCCTCCCGAGGAGATCTTCCACGATCTCCTTGCCGCGCAAATCCTCGATCCAACGTGTGGGGATGGAGCGCATGCCAAAGCGCAGACCGGCGATCCCTCCGGCGATGCAGGCGGTGGTGTCGGTGTCGTTGCCGATCTTGACGGCAGCTTTCACGATCGCTTCGAAGGAAGGAGATTTTTGGATGACGAAGGCGGTTCGGAGCGAATCCACCACATACCCTGAGCCTGAACCTTCCTCGAACTGTTCCGGCCGAACCGACCATTCCAGCTCGTAGGTCGCCTGTGGATTCCCCACATAGATTCGCCGCAGGTTTTCCAAAGCATTCGCCCAAGGTTCGGAGTCCTCCCGCAAAATGTTTCTGGCCCACAGGCAGTAGAGCGCACAGCACACTTTCGACCGCATGTGTGCGTGCGTGATGTGCGATTGCCGGTGCGCGGATTCCACCAGGTCTTCGTCGCTCCCACGGTGCCATAGGGCCAGCGGCAGGACCCGCATGAGCGAGCCGTTGCCGTTGTCGTAATCGCCGGTCGCTCCGGAATTTTCCGGAGAGATCCCGTTCATCAGGCAGCGGATCGAACTGGCGGTGGTGACGCCCACATCGAACACCTTTTGATCGATGGCCATGTACCCCTGGTTGTACCAGTCCACCAGCCGCTGGGCGTAATCGGCTTGATCCAGCTTTCCGCACTCCAACAGGGAAGCCAACAAGCACAGGGCCTGAGCCCCGTCGTCCGACCACGTGCCGGGAGGGACGCCCTCGTGCGAACGACGGAAATCGGCAGGCGGATGGAATTCGATCAGGTCCAGATCCGGGATCTCCGCCGATTCCTGGAACTCGTAGGGCACACCGAGCGCATCGCCCACCAGCATCCCGTAGATCCCGCCTTGGATCCGATTCCATGTCTGTTCGTTCATGGTTGCCTTGCTCCAAACTAGCCCAAGGTTTAGGAATCGGGCAAGGGAGGGGAGCCTGGATGGATCGACAGTTAAGGTCTCCTCCGGAGAGTCCGGGTTATGATGAGAGGCTGATTAACCGGGTTTTCGATCGATTGAAGTAATAATGTCCAGACCTGCAAACATGATGGGGCCTAAGAACGGATCCGACTGAAATTGATTTTCAATGCCTTCCGCACTTTCAGCCCCCCTTGACATCAGAAAGGTTATCCGAAAGCAGCCAACTTTTGGCCAATCCTTTCTTTGACCTTTGGCTAGGCTCGCTATCACATAGCTTTCACTGGCCACCGATATCAATTTTTGAATCCGCTCGGATAAATAATTGGATCCAGATTCGACAACAAAAATCGACTCTGATTGATGAATATATCGAACCTGTCCATCAGCAAAACACGCGAGCGTATCTAAGCCTCTACGCAAAGACACCTCGATGACGACTCCAAGGAATTCTTGCGCATCGATTTTATGTTGATGAACTCTTAGCCAATTGAACGCTAGAAGTCTTACCCGACTTTCATAGGATTTCGACTCAGCAATTTTTCTAATTTCTGATACATCCGCATTATCTGCATACAATGCATTCTGCCAAGATGCCGGAGGCAATTTGCTTGGCGCAAACAATTCCGGAACATCACAGAAAATGAGGTTGTACATGAAATTATTCATGTGCCGATTGTACGGCGAAATCGGCAAATCAAACTCTGGCCCATCCGGGCATTTATTCCTTGCAAAATTTTCTGGCGTCGGATTCTTAAACCCGAACATCATCAACAAAATATCAAGAGGGCTAAAATACATACGCCAAAGGCCCCATTTCCTTATCGGAGCCATTCAAAACATGATGATGAAGTCTTCGTTGATCGGGCTGGCCATTCAAAATCCATCGCATCATGCATGCGAGTGTACCAGCCGCAGGTGCAGACAGGCAACATGATTTTACTGGTTGCGTCCTCGCGACCCCACAGGCCCTTAGACAACCGGAAGTCGTCGGATTTTGTCATCACGATGGATCTGCTGAGGTGCATCGGAGACATTGGAAACGACGGCATCCCGGCACATGAACGCGTTGCGGCCTTTGCAGGATCCCAGGGCGAAATGTGGATCAGAAACCAGCGAGCGTGGTATGCAAGATCACGCCCGACGCAGACCTCACCGAAAGCACCATGGCCCCGCGGTGGGCGGGCAGATCGAGCTCCACGAGTCCTCCGCCGGCGAAGGCGACTTGAGACAGAATTTGCCCATCCAGGGAAACGACACGAGCCACCGACGGCTCCCGCCAGGGTAGCGACAGGCTCAGGCGGGAATTGGCTCTGACCACCACCAAGGACTGGTGGGCCTCGATCGTCCGGATCCCGGAAACCCCGCCGTTGTAGAGATCTGGCTTGGGAGCCTTGTCCACCCCGGCGCCCAGCCAGAACCCCAGGTGGGGAGGCTGGTTGTAGGCGCCGTTCTGCCAACTCATGGCCAGGCGGTACACCGGATCGTGCGCGAGGGTGTAGAGGCGATGGCTGGTGGGCGTGGTGGTGGTGGTCAGGTACAGGTTGGTGGCATCGTGCAGGATCACCTCTTCGCGCCAGTCGCCCAGGATGTCGCCGCTGAAGTTGGGCGTGTTCTTGGTGCCGTTGCAGGCAGATCCCTGGAGAGTGATCAAGCGGGTGGTGCCGTCGCCGGTCCACTTGTCCACCTTGTTGCCGTCCAGGAGATCGTCCTGGAGATCGCCGTCCCAGTACACCCGGAAATTGACACTGGGCTTGGTGGTGGACAACTGCTTGCCCTTGCAGGAATAGACCCCTGCTCCCGCCGACGACCACATTTCGTGGCCGGGCGAGGTGGCATCGATGTCGCCGGCCATGCCGCGTCCGTTGTCGGAGTCGTAGTTGGTGCCCCACAGGATCTTGCCGGTGCGAGCGTCGTGGAGTTCGTGCCCGTAGGCCACACCGGCGTCTTCGTGCACTTCCCAGACTTCCAGACCGGGATTGTCCGGATCCAGGTCGCTCATGTGCATGGCATCGCCATGGCCCAGCTTGGTGGAATACAGGAACTTCCCGTCGTGGTCGATGGCGCTGGCCCCTTCGATGATCTCGTCGAAGCCGTCGCCATCCACGTCGCCCGCGGACAAATTATGGTTTCCCTGTCCGGCAGTGGCGCTGTTTGGATTGTTCGAATCGAAGGCCCAGCGCTGCTTGAGGGTCTTGCCGTCCCAGTCGTAGGCGGTCAGCGCCATCCGCGTGTAGTACCCGCGCTGGAACACCATGCTGGGGTTGAGTCCCCGCGCACCGGTGGCGCCCAGATAGGCGTTGGTGGCCAAAAACCGGTCCACCCGATTCCCGTAGCCGTCGCCCCACGCCGAGACCGTGCCGCGTGCCGGGACATAGTTGACCGTGCCCATCTCCTTGCCTGTCTGTCCGTTGAAGAGGCTCACGTATTCGGGTCCGGTCAGGATATATCCGTCGGCCGTGACGTAGGACTTGGCATCGTCGTCGTTGGCGGCAGGTCCCTGACCCAGGAAGGCGCCCGATCCATCCTTGGTGCCGGGTGCGGTCTTGCAGGCCATTTCCGCCTTTCCGTCGCCGTCGTAGTCGGCCACCAGGACCTGGGTGTAATGGGCTCCCGCCCGGATGTTTTGCCCCAGATCGATGCGCCAGAGCCGTTTGCCTTCCAGCGTGAGTCCATCGAGGTACACTTTGCCCGTGACGCCCGCCTGGGAGTTGTCCTTGGCGTTGGCCGGATCCCATTTGAGCACCAGGTCCCAATCTCCGTCGCCATCCAAGTCGCCCACCGACATGTCGCTGGGTGAATAGTCGGCTCCCGGGCTCTGGAGGGGAATCTTGAGCACCTGGGAAGCCCACGCTTCCACGCTCGGCGACGCTGCTTGTTCCACTCCGCCGGACACCGCTCTGACGCTGTAGACGGTCCCGGCTGTTCCCATGGGGTCCACAAGGTTGGTGGCTCCGGTAATGGGGGTGGCATTGACCTTGACCGCACCGCGGTAGACGTTGAACGCCAAGCTGGCCGGATCGGTTCCCAGCACGCGCCAACCCACGAACACGCCGTTGGCCACCTTCACGGCGACCACCCCGCGATCCAAGGCTTCGAGGTTGCGGGGCGCCGCCCAAGCCGCTGTGGCGAGAGCAAGTCCAATGGTGTACGCAAGGGAGATCGGAAGTTTCACAAGGGTCCTCCTGGAACGATGGCTGTGGTGTTGACACGAAGCTATGGCCGGGACACCACCACCGTGAGGCCGTATCTAGGGGTGTTGCCACGTTTCGTTGAAGCCGATTCAACGCCACCGCCGTTGTTGCATTCCATCCATTTCTGATGGATGGGCAATCCGAGGATTGCCCCTACGCCGACCTTTCGGGAACGGCGGCGTATCCTCCCCGACTACCTGCCCAAGCGCCTTGCCACCCGGCGAGCGAAGCAATGCCGGAAATTGGCAATTCAGGCAAAATGGCAGGGATCCGGGGACGAGCGGAATGGAACGGCAACCGGGCCCGCGCCCGGAATACGCCCAACGCAGTTGAAAGAAAGCCCGGCACCTACTCGCTGATCAGGTGCACTCGATAGGATTCCCGTCGCGCAGCCACCCAACCTGCGGTCCAACATCCATCGGGCACCCACACCGCATCGAGTTGTTTCTCCCGGAAATGAAGGATCAATCGCAAGGCATCTTCGTCATCGGCCCAGATCAGAAAATTGGCAGACCGCGCAAAGGCTCGGGTGGTGGAGTTTCGCTCGATTTCCTCTTGAGTCGCGCCCCTCCGGAACCGGCCCCCACTGATCGCCGTCATGTCCCCGAAATAGAACGCTCCTTGTCCAGGCATTTGGATCCAGCCATCCCCTACCTCCAGCGGATCGGCGGCGGAATCGCTTTTCCCTTCGCAATACCCATGACGAAGCGTGAACCCTTTCCAGATGGGGGGCGAAGGAATCGTGTCCCGGATGATTTCTCCATACATCTGCTCCCCGGTGGTGTCCACGATCATGCCTCCGATCACGGTCGCCATCTGGTCAAGATCTGTCTGCACAGCGGACGCCCTCGCCAACAGGCTCGAAACCGCCTCGGGACAGGTCAGGTCTTCGATCTGCGCTCCGCTCGACCGCAGCCGGGAAACCATCTCCGCATCGCAGAGCGGAACCTTCGCAAGTCGGACCCCCGGGATCGACCTTTTTTCGATGGTCATCGCCAGCACGGAGAGGTCGCTCTCCTCCACGTCCAACGTATCCAAGGTCTTCATCGCCCGAAGATCCAAGTAGGGGCTCCGCACCTGCCTCAACACCAGAGCCCGAAGCGGCAATGGCGACAAGCCCCTGGCCAAGGTGGAAACGACTCTTCCCTCGGAATCGGCATGCGACAACCGGCACCCGGTGATTTCCAATCTCCGCAACTGACCAGCCACCTTCAGCCTGCGTGGGTCGAACTCTTTCGCGGAATCGAAGCAGACCAAAGAAAGCGACACCACTCTCCCCATTGGATCCTTCGCCCTGCCCGTCGAGCGAAACCAACCGGAGTTTTCCGACAGCCACCGATCCAGCCTGGCTTCGATGTCCCGAGGAGCGCACTGCTGGGCGCTCCTCCAGTTCGGTTGAATTCGATCCAACCAGGAGGCGACTCCCTGAGGAACCTCGCCACACAAGCCACCCGCATCGATCCGGAGGGAATCCGGGAAAAACCGCTTCTCCCCGTAGGTGTAATTCTCCGCTGGCAACGTCCAGATCACGAGGGAACGGAAGTCGACCGTCACATGCCCTTCCGTTTCTGTCATGTACTTGCGGGAGGCCAGTGGTGAGTATCCGTTGAACTCCAGGACATCCTTCACCCATGCGTCGATGAACACCGGCTCCCGAGGTATGGCGGGCTGGGTCGTGTCGGACACCACTTCCGCCGGGAGGCCTGCTTGCGGACCCGAGCGATGCGCGAGGAACAGATACCCGCACACCGCTCCGAGCCCGAGCAGGACGCAGAGGACCAGAAAAATGCGCTTAGAAGTTCGGTGGGTCCGAAAATGCCGAATACTGTCTGTCCAACGATCTCTCATGGCGTCATTTCCTCCAAAACGTTCACCAAAGCGGCTCCCAGGCGGTGGGGCCCACCGTACGACTGTGGTCTATCAGATGAGAAGATCATCCTTTGCAGGGAAAAAATCTGTGATGAAGATCACACTCTCGACTGCGACAGGCTTTTTTCTCTGGCGAGCGCCTTCTATAAAACGGTTTTGCTTTTTGACAGCGCTCGGCACCGGCTCCTGCTGACAGGAGGACGGTTCGAGAAACCCCCATCGGCGATGCCGATAGGGACCCGGCGCCCCTCCTGTGCCTCCTCGGGGCAAAGGAGCGTATTGCCACGGCCCTTGTCAATCCCGGGCACCAGGGGTCTCGGGTTCTACGGAGCGGATGTCGAGTCCCCCGGAGGAAACCGACCTCTGGTCGTCAGGCTTGTACGTTCGCAGAAGGAGGAACCCGTATGAAGGTGGTGCGACCCGGAGTGATTTTGAAGACGATGCGCCAGCGGGAGTGCGTGGAATTCTATCGCGAGGTGATCGGGCTGGAGGTCTTGTTCGCCGACGACTTCTTGACCTGTTTCGCCTGGGGCGATGCCTACCTGATGGTCGAGCCACCGGGCCAAGGAGAATCCGCCACTTCATCGGAAAATCTGGTGCTGCGTTGCAATGTGGTAGATGTTGGCGCGCAAAAGGCACGGCTGGAGGGAGTGGGAGTTCCCTTAAGCCACGCGAGGTTCGATTGGGGCGAGATCCTCACCCTCGTGGATCCTGCCGGAAACCGGATCGAACTCAAAGATGCAGCCACCTTCGAACACCAGATCCGCCGAGGCAACGCAAGCGCGCAACGCTAGAGGGAGATGATGAGGAGGCACGCCTCAAGGACAGGTGGGCCAAGCCTATACGAACGAGCTTGAGGGCGCAGTCGCCGGGGATGGCGTTGGCGATCGCTCTGCCTTGGGACATCGACCGGGAAATCGCCGAACCATCCTGGTACATGTCCACATGGGTCAAGGGAACCAATAGTCGAGCGGTGGTATCGAGTTCACCCTCGGCCAGGAATTCAAGGCAGACTTCCGGCGCCAACCGCCCGGAACAAAGCCATTCGCCATTGCATAGGGCGATTCATGAATCGCCCCTACGTTCCCACCAGCACGCCATCTCCAACACCCCAGCCAGCCCACACCCGGCCGCCGCGCAGCGAAGCGTCCGCGGGCAAATCCGTCCAGACAGAATCCGGCAATTCAGCCAAATTGGCAGGGGTCCGGGGACGAGCGGAATGAAACGGCCAAAAGGGCAGGCGATACCGATCGCGTCGCTGATGATCCAGCCATGAGAGCGATCCTTCATTCGCACCGCAACCTGGCGGCAGTGGCAGGGCCGTTCCAGGGCGAGTCCCCGGCGCGCCGCGTTGCATCGCCCTCCCATTTGCATCGATGCGATGCAAATGGGAACCCTGGCAAGGGGCCGCGCAGGGTTCCCATTCGAGGTGCTCCTCGAATGGGAGGGTATGCGAATGCCCTGGGTCGGGGTCTGGGTGCCGACGCACCCAGGAACGGCACCGGACCCGCGTCCGGAAAAGCCCGGCGCAGCCAGAAAGCCCACACGGCGGAAGCCGTGAAAAGGCCCGGCGCAGCCGAAACACTAAAGCCCTGCGTAAGCCTTCAAGGCGCCAAACGTGTCCCACCCGATCTTCCCCAGCGACGCATTCAGAAACGTCGCCATGGAGGCTCCCTCCGGCACCAAATGAAGGATGTACGTGACCTCCAAGAATCCGCCTTCCACCGGAACCAACCGCCACGATCCGCGATATTCTTGCATACGCCCACAACCCTCCTGTTTAGGCATTGCATCCGCCACCTCGCGAAAGGTCACCACCACCTCCCCCGAAACGCTCGGCGTGGAGACGCTTTGGTCCAGCACGTAGTCGATATCCTGGAAGGGCCAGGGGTTGTCGAATTTCCGGTAGATCCTCATGGCACCTGGCGCGGCACCTACCAGGGTCTTCGAGGCCACGCACAGCGGAATCCAACTGGTTTGAGACGGCACATCGGACAGAATCTGAACCAAACGGGGGACATCCGACTTGATCCGGCCCACAGCCTTGAGTTCCTGGAAGTCCGAGCCCGGATAGGTGCGGCGGAACACCTCGATCCCGTCCTTTTCCTTGACGGAGGTCCACTGCGTTTGCGCACCCACCGCCCCCATGGAAAGCAACAAGGAAACCACGAAGATTTTCGCATAGGTGAGAATCATTTTGGATCCTGTCTGACACGCACTACCACGTTCCCGCGCTTTCGCCCCGAGTCCACATAGGCATGGGCCTCGGCCATCTGCTCCAGATCGAACACCCGATCGATCACCGGAGCATGGAGGCCCGCTTCCACCAACTCCCGCAACTGGGCCAGTTCCGCGCGTTTGTCTACGGACATCCCGAACATCGCCTTCTTGTCGCAAAACAGAGCGGTCAGAGGAACATGGAGCAGGATCTTGGCTCCGAGCACCGTGGACAAATACCGTCCCTTGACTCGCAGGCTGCGGCGGCAACGGCAGAAGGAGGATTTCCCCACCGTATCGAACACCACGTCCCAGGCATCGTGCTTTTGCGTGAAGTCTTCGGTGTGGTAGTCGATCAAGTGATGGGCGCCTAACGCGCGGACCTGTTCGTGCTTGGCCGCGCTGCACACAGCCGTGACCTCTGCTCCCATCCAAGCGACTAGCTGGACCGCCGCGGTTCCGATGCTTCCCGAGGCTCCATTGACCAGCACGCGTTCGCCGCGCCGGAGACGTGCCTTGTGCAGAAAGAACAAGGCCGTGGTGGGGCCATCCACCAACGCCACCGCTTCCTCGAAGCTCGCGCCCTTGGGCATGACTTCCACCGAGTCGTTTTCCGAGACCACCAGAAATTGTGCGTAGGCTCCGCACCGAAATCCCGTGAACCCGAACACGCGCGCGCCCATCGCGAAACGTTGGGCGTTGGGGCCGCATTCTTCCACGGTCCCGGCGAACTCCAGCCCCAACAAGGGGCGGCGTGGTCGGAACAGCCCAAGGATCGGCCTGCCGTAGAGAGGCAGACCTTGGCGCATGGCCGCTTCCGAGGATGTAACGGACGTGGCGTGCACCCGCACCAGGATCTCGCCTTGGCGAGGGACCGGTCGGGGGATGTCGCAAAGACGGAAAACGTCGGGACCGCCATAGCGGGACTGGACGATGGCTTTCATCGCAAGGACTCCTTTGGAAAGGGCGTGGCGGCCGATTCCTCCCGGGAGATCGGGAGGATCGTCGCCAAAACAAACGAGAGTGTGAACGAACCTAGGGGGTGGCTTGGCTCCGGAATCCGTCACGGTAGGCCAGCGGCGAGAGTCCGGTCTTTTTCTTGAACAGTTTGCTGAAGCTCTGGGGGTATTCAAAGCCAAGGTCGTAGGCGATCTCGGCGATGGTGCGCGAGGTGGTGGCCAACAGGACCTTCGCGCGCTCCACCATGAGGTGGTGGATGTGCTCCTGGGGCGTGCGACCGGTCTCGAGGCGGATCAGGTCGCTGAAATAATTGGTGGAAAGCCCCATCGATTCGGCGCATTCCCGCACGCTGGGCAGGGTGGGGCGCTTGGCCGGAGCCATGGCCTCGTGCAGGTGTCGCTCGAAGCGCGCCAGGAGGTCCTGGTGGCGGTTTCGCGAGGCGATCTGGGCCCCGTAGGCTCTCCGACAATAATTGACTACCAGGGCCAGGTTGGAGGCCAGGATCTGGGGCGCGTACGGATCGCCGCAGCGGCATTCCTGATCGATGTTGCGCACCAGCGCATCCAGGGTGAGGCGATCGGCCTCGCACAGATGGAGCGCTTCGTTCTCCGAATACTGGAAGAAGGTGCACTGGTTCACCAATGAAGCCAACTCGGAGGTGGCGAGGAAATCAAAATGGAAGAACAGCCCCCAACCGGCCGAAGCGGCACCGGGTTCGGGTGGCGTGTACGAGAGCACCTGCCCCGGGCCGGTGCAAAGGAGGGTGCCGTCCTGGTGATCGAAGGGTTGTCGTCCGTACCGCAAGCGGCAATCGCGCTTGAAGTTGATCGAATAGAACCCGCACGCGAAGCTGGCTTCGCTGGGCACGTTGGCCAGATCCACCTTCGAGAAATCGACCACGCTCACCAGCGGATTGGCCGGAGCCTCCACGCCCGCGATCTGGTGGAGCAACGCAATGGAATCGACGGTGTGGATCATTTGCAACGCCCGCTGGTGGTCATGGTAGCCAATCTACTCCGCCCCATTCCCCATCCGGCTATCCAGATCCCGGGTTCTCCCATCCAAATCCCGGATTCCCCATTTTTCCGGAATCCAACCCCCGTGTGGGGCAGCCGGCAAAACCCAATCGCCAAAAAAGGCGACAATGCATACTTCGGGAACCGATCCATCCGGGAGACGCCCATGCACAAGTCCATTGCCATCTTGTTGACGCTCGCCACAAGCGCTCTCTGCGCTTCGGTGGATCACACGGGATGGTTCCCGTTCTACATCCCCTGGAACGACACCTCCCGCAATGTCACCGACGCATCGGGTTCGGTGGAAACCCCCGCCGGTGCGCGCGGGTTCGTGCAGGTGGGATCCGACGGCCACTTCCAATACCAAGATGGGTCCCGGGCGCGCTTTTCGGGCTTCGTGAGCGTGGCCCAGGCCAACTTCCCCGATAGCGCCGACGCGCCGTTGATCGCCGCGCACCTGCGTCGCTTTGGCGTCAATTTCATGCGCGTGCATCTCACCGATGTCGATGGCGTGTATGGGCTCTTCGCCAATTCCACCAACAACACGTCCGACCTGGATCCGGTCAAACTCCGCAAGATGGACTGGTTTATGAAGTGCTTGCGCGACCAGGGCATCTACGTGAATTTCTGCGTGCAATCCGGCCGCATCTTCAAAGCCGGCGATGGCATCCCGGCCCCCATCACCCAAAACCAGTCCAAGATGTCCAGCCTTTACGACCCGCGTCTGATCCAACTGCAGAAAGGATTGGCCGCGTCGTTGGCCAACCATGTCAATCCGTACACGGGTCTTGCCTACAAGAACGACCCTGCCGTGGCGAGCTGGGAACTCACCAACGAGAACTCCCTTTTCCAAGGCTGGCTCTCGTGGGCGGGGGCATCGTGGGATTCGCTTTCCGCCTCCAATCCCGCCGGAATGGACCCGTATTACACCAAGGAACTGGACACCCTTTGGAGCCGATGGCTGACCACCAAATACGCCACCGATTCGGCAGTATCGACCGCTTGGTCGGGCACCTCCGCAAGTGCCACGAACCTGGTGTCCAATCCCTCGTTCGAGACCGGCACAACAGGATGGAATTGGTGGGCCGATCCCGCCTCGAGCGCCGAGATGACTGTGAACCGCAGAGCCGGCGGGTATGCGGGCACATATGGACTTTCGGTGCTGATGGATGCCCAAGGCGCGAAGGTCTACGACGCCAACGTGAACTATTCGGGCATGACCGTGTCGCAGGGAACCTCCTACCGATTGCGCTTTTGGACCAAAGGAACCGAGGCCACCACGGTGGCGGCGGAATTCCTCAAAGAGGCCGTCTGGACGTGGTATGGATCCAGCACCTGCACGGTGGACACGACATGGACCCCGTGCGAGACCTACTTCACGGCACCGGCAAACATCGTCGATTCCCTGCGCTTCAACATCGACTTCGGTTTCACCAAAGGAACCGTGCGGATCGATTCGGTCTCGTTCGTGCCGTATGGCGGCAACGGACTGGGATCGGGCGAATCGATCGCGTCATTTTCCGTCAACAGGTCGAAGCGATCCACTGTTGGATCGCTCGCCGACTCGCGCGCCAAGGACGAGGCCCGCTTCTACTACGATCTGGAAGGTCGCTACATCGATGCTCTGCGTAGCTACCTGAAGGATTCCCTGGGGGTTCGGGTTCCGGTGACCTTCACCAACAATTGGTACGGACTGGCTTCCATCGCTTCGCAGGCCCGCGCCGACTACATGGACGCCCACTGGTACTGGCAGCACCCGGACTTCCCCAACGGCTGGAGCGCCACCGACTACACCATCGGGAACACACCGATGGTCAAGGACGCCAATGGCGGAACCGTGGCGCAATTCTCCTGGGTCCGCGTGGCCGGCAAGCCCTTCATGGCCAGCGAATACAACCACCCCTTCCCCAACCAATACCTCTGCGAAACCCCCGCATTCTACTTCGGGTATCTGGGATTTCTGGATGCCGACGGCGCCTTGCTGCACGCCTACATCGACTATTCGCTCCATTACAAGGACACCTGGAACGACCAGTTCTTCAACGTGGGCACCAACCCCGTGCTCATGACCCAACTGCCATTGGCGAGGTTGTTCCGACAGGGCCTGGTGAAGCCGGCCGTTTCGCAGACCACGGTTGATGTGACGGAATCCGACTGGTCGGGATCCGCCAAGAAGTTCCAGGATGGATGGCCTTTGCCGGGCAGCGCCAACGCCTTCCTTTCCACACCCATGCGATGGGGCAACTTCGCGGCCACCGCATCTACCGTGACGAATTTCGTCAGTCCCGGATCCCGCGCAACCTCCAATACCCAGGAACTGGACTGGGATCGCACCAACGGCATCCTGCGCACCGACAATCCCTGGTGGCAAGGCGCGGTGGGCTATCTCGTGGGGGGATCCACCACCTCGCGCATGAGCGTGTCGGGCATCAAGACCACCGCGGGCCGCGACTTCGCCGCCATCCATCTGGTGTCCGCCGATACCCTCCCCATCGGGACCACGCGCCGGATGCTCTTGTTGACCTCGGCTCGTGTGGAAAACAAAAGCCAGGTCTGGAACGCCTCCTTCAACGCCCTGACCCGGATCTATGCCACCGGCGACACCACCGTGTGCGAACCCGTCACAGGCCGAGTGGCTTTGCGGTTGGGCAGAACGGATTCTGTCAGCATCTGGACCCTTGATTCGAGGGGATCGCGCCTGGCGGCCCTGCCCCTGGTCCGTTCTGGCGACAGCATCATCGTGTCCCTCCCCGGCACCACCCTCTGGTACGAAGTCGCCCTCGGCGACGCCACTTCACCCATCACGGCCCTGCGATCGCACGCGGCCACACGAGCCCGCCTGG
This sequence comes from Fibrobacterota bacterium, assembly GCA_016699655.1. Lineage (GTDB taxonomy): Bacteria > Fibrobacterota > Fibrobacteria > UBA5070 > UBA5070 > UBA5070. The sequence goes on along the minus strand of CP064986.1, from coordinate 2,863,253 downwards.
CCATGCGTTCTTCGGGTAGATCGTGGATCGCAACCTGGAGCGTTCCTGCAGGTGTTGGCGACCTGCGCGCGGAGTTCGACCTCCGCGACGCTGCGGGTCGGAATCTGTCCCACGAAGAAATCCCGGCGCAATCCACAGGCACCCACCGAATCACCCCACCAGCCGCCACCGGCCCCACCTTCGCCAGAGTGCGCCTGAAGCGCACCAACACCCTGATCGCCTCCGAAATCTTCCGCCTGATCCCCGGCCTCTGACGCGACCTTTCCGTAGCGCTACAACCACCGAACAAAGCCATTCGCCATTGCGGAGGGCGATTCATGAATCGCCCCTACGTTCCCATCACATCCCCACCCCAGCCAACCCACCTACCGACCGGCGAGCGAAGCAATGCCGGAAACTGGCAATCGAATGCCGCAGAAGAATCGGCAACCCAACCCAACCAAGGGGGACCGGGGGGCTCGAAAAATGGAACGGCCAGTGTCATGAGGATGTCGATCGCGTCCCTGATACCATAGCACCGCTGCCTCAACCTTCATTCCACCCACATCCCTGGCGAGCCGGTTTGGCCGTTCCAGCTAGAGCCCCCCGGCGCGCTGCGTTGCATTACCCTCCCATCCACATCGATGCGATGCGGATGGGAACCCTGTGCGGCCCCTTGCCAGGGCTCCCATCCGGCGTGTTCGCCGGATGGGAGGTCATGCGAATGCCCTGGGTCGGGGTCTGGGTGCCGACGCACCCAGGAACGGCACCGGGCCCGCGCCCGGTCCCACACGGCGGAAGCCGTGAAACGGTTACCAGGCCCGCGCCTGGAATACGCCCAGCGCAGTTGATAGAAGGCCCGGCACAGCCGAAAAATCAGCGTCCCGGCGCCACAACGATCGCTTGACGAATCCCGTCCATCTCCACCGCCAGGACCATCACGCCCCGCCCCTTCGGCAGATCCCAACCGCGCACCACCGTCCCCGCCGCATGGCTCCTCCGCTCGGAAATCACCACGCGGCCTTGCGCATCCATCAACCTCGCGCTCAACGTTCCCGGCGCATTCGCCCAGCCGTTCCACTCGACTCGATTCCCTGCGCCTCGCAAAGCGCCTTGGAACCTCTGCGCGGTGGGCACAAGGCTCGTGGAGCTCATCTCCAACGCCCCGATATCGGGCTTGCCGTCGGGAATGGTCGGTAGCCGCAGGCTGCCCAGGCTGGGTGGGTAGACCAACGCCGCGCCTGCGTCTCGGGCCGGGCTAGCCATGTCGAGGGTGTACGTGAGGTTGGTGGTGTCGGCATGGATCAGTGGATCCAAGCTTTTCTCGCCGGGGGCGTAGGGCTTCTCGTACTTGGATGGGAAGTTCATGGACCAGAACAGATTGTTCTTGCGCTCGAACGGCCCGAAGAACAGAAAGCCCGCTTGGCTGTCGCCCACGAAGAGGTTGTTGCGCACGCGGATCTGGGTGGAATCCTCCAGGTGGAGACTGACCCCCACCGTCAGTCCCGCTCGCCGGCCATCCTGGATCTGGGTGTTGTTGTCCACATACACTTCCGAATACGCCATGCCCCATTGGCTGCTCGTGTCCTTGGCCGTGGCCACGCTGCACCACAAGAAATTCTGCACCTCCTGGGCCACGTTGTGATGGATCACCACATTGCGAGCCGTGTCGTGATCCTGAACCAAGCCCCCGATTTCCAGGAATCCCGCGGTGTTGCGGGCGCGGTTCCCGGCGATCTCGATGTTCGAGTTCCTCCGGAACAGCTCCACGGCTCCGCCGTCTTCGTGGTCGGGATTTCCGTCGATGGCATCTCGGATAAGGTTGTCCAGCACCTTGATGTTCCTGCACCCGTCCAGGGTGATGGCGATCGCGCCACCGCCACCACCATTGAGATTGGAAGGGAAGTGGATGTTCCAGACCCGATTCCGCTGGATGATCGCACCGTCCACCTGTGCCAACGCGATGCCGGATTGGCAATCCGAGACCTCCATGTCCTGGATCACCACGTCTGTGACAGAATCCGACACCGTGGTCGCGCAACTGCCGTTGGGACCGTGGACCGCGATCTTTTCCACCACCAGGTGACTGGATGCCAGCCCAATCACCCACGCCTGTTTGGAGGATGTGTCGGAAATGGAAGGCAACGGCAGCGACTCGTCGCCGTAGGCGGTGGCCACAAATGGCTTGGCCGCGGTCCCGCCGTGGTAGAACACCAGGAACGTGTTGTCCCAGCGGCTCCCCCGCTTGAGGTGGAGTGTGTCGCCTGCACCCACGACCTTCCCAACGAAGGGATGGAAGGTTTTCCAGGCGGTGGCCGGTGTGCGGCCGTCGCCCTTGTCGTCCGGACGCGAGGCGTCGGCGTACCAGCCATCGGCCCTGCCCAAGGCGCAGACCGTCAGTGCCACCCCGATCGCCCGTTTGAACTTGGCAACCCGGATCACCAGCCGACCTTCCAAGACGGAACCATCTCCACAGACCGACGATTTCCGTTCATCGAAAGATCCAGCACGAGGAGTCCCGCTTTCCGAGGCAAATCCACCTTCCGCTCGAAGAATCCGGCGTCCGCCTTCCACATGCCCAGCTTGCGGACGGTCTTTCCCGACACCTCCCGAGCGACCAGCTCCACCTGCGTTCCCGTCGGGAGGTCGTGCAACTGGATTTCCACCTGTCCCGCGCGCAGGCGCAGGTCGGTTTGACGCGATCGCGCCTTCCGTTCCGGCACCAGACCCGTGAATGTGCCACGGGCGAACGGGCCTCGATCAACAATTCCCGACACCGAAGCAGGGTGCCCGAAATAATCGTTGGCGTAGCCAAGATCAAGTCCTGTGCCGTACGCAGGGCTTTCCGGAAGGAGTCGGTAGTCGGAAAGAACCGTATCGATCACCGCCGTACTGTCCCAGAGCAGACCATGGAAGCGCGGGTGGCCGAAGAGTTCGCCACTTCCCCGAACTCTTCCACTGCCGGCGGCGAACGGGTCGTTGAACCGGTTCCAGAGGAGGTTGGAGACATGGATCCAGGTGGGAGCCTTCGAATCGTTCTGCTGGTAGTGGTAGGAGTTGGCGGAATCTGTCACGAATATGTTGTTGCGGATCTGGATCCGATTCGGCCGATCCAACTTTCCTCCGTCGGCGATGATGTGGAAGCCCCAGGAGTTCGCGAACCGATCGACGGACAGATTGTTGTCGAAGCGCACGGAATCGTAGGTGATCCCGAAGGGGAGGGTCGGGTCGCTCATGTGGAAGCAGGCAAGCGGACCGGTTTCCAGCGAAACGTTGTGGTGTACGGAAACGGCGATCACGGAATCGCCTGGCTGCCCTCCGAACTCGGAAAACCCGTCGGCGTTGAGCGCGAAGTTTCCATAGATGTCGCAGTGGCGAACAGTCTTCCAAAACTCGATGGCCCCCCCATCCACGCCGTAATCGTACGACGGGGCGACCAGATTCCACATGCGGTTGCCACGCACGAGACATCCATCCAATTTGCTGAGTCCCACACCTGTGGCCCCGTAATCGTCGTCCATGGTGTTTTTCGTGTTCACCACCATGTGACCGTCGTGGATCTGGTTGTCGAGAATCGAAATGTCCGTGCCGGTGGCGTACACCCCACCACCGCAGTCGTGGGCCTCGATGCGGCGCACCACCACATGCGAGACGGTGGAATCCCACATTTCCAGGCAGCCGCCTCTAGCTCCGGAAAGTTCAAGGTCTTCGATCACGATATGGCTGGCCTTGTTCAACACCACCAAATAACCGGTGTTGTGCAGGTGGGGCCGACGAAGACTCGGATTTCCGTAGGCGGAAACAACGATCGGCGCGATGGCGGTTCCCTGGCTGCTCAGGAACAGCGAATCCTTGGTCCAGTATCCACCGCGCTTGAACAGAAGCGAATCTCCCGCCTTGAATTTGGTGCTACGGGTGATCGCCAGACTGCGCAAAGCCTGGCTGCGCGAAGTGCCCGCATTCGCGTCCCGTCCGGAGTCGGAATCGAAGTAGAAGGCTCGACCGGAGGCCATCCCAACCAGGCAAACCAAGGCGACCCGCAAGGTGACCAGGGACGTTCGGAATGGGGCCCACGGCGTAAGGATTTCCATTCCTAAAGAATACCGCTTTTCGCCCCGTTCCGGAGCCGACGGTGAAAGCACCTGGCGAGAAAGGTTCGATATCCCGTTGCCACCCGATCCCCGACCTTCGGCTCCAGCTGGATTTGTACACTGGCCTGCATCACCGATCCACAGGAGAAACCGTGCAGGCTCTTCGCACCGCCCTTGTTCTTTCCGCATGCGTCCAGGCGCAATTCGAAGGCCCGCGCGACATGGGCAAGATCCTCAACCACGAGATCCGCGAGGCTTCGGGAATCGCGGCCAGCGGCGTCGACGACTCCATTCTCTGGACCCACAACGATTCCGGAGACGAGAACCGGATCTTCGCGATCTCCACCACCGGCACCTCGCTGGGAACGTTCCTGCTTCCCGGAGCCCGCGCCCGCGACTGGGAGGACATCGCCTCCGGTCCCGGACCGGATCCGTCCAAGCGCTACCTGTACGTGGCGGACATCGGCGACAACGACGCCGACACCGACGTCAAGGAGATCTACCGATTCGAGGAACCGGCGATCTCCAAGACTGCCGAAGACCATGTCGGCACGGCGTCAAAAATCGACATCCTACGGTTTCGGTTCCCCGACGGCCCCCGCGATGCGGAGGCGTTGATGGTCGATCCCCGCACGCGAGACTACTACGTGGTCTCCAAGCGCGAAGACAAGGTCCGCGTGTATCTGGCCAAGTACCCCCAACCGCTCACCCAGGTCCAGACGCTCCAGGCGGTGGATACCCTGGACATCCAACTGGTGGTGGCCGCCGACATCTCCCCCGACGGCGAGCGCATCCTGATGAAGAACTACGGTCAGGTGTTCCTGTGGAAGCGAGGCCCCGCGCAGACCATCGCGCAGGCCTTGGCCGCCAAACCAACGCTGTTGCCGTACCAACCCGAACCCCAAGGCGAGGCCATCTGCTGGAACCGCGCCGGCACCGGCTACTTCACGCTCAGCGAGAAGAAAAAGAAAAAGCCCCACCTGTATTTCTACGGGAAGTGACGGGGGCTTACGGAACTGATCACCATAGCCGAGATCTCGCATGGAACCAAAAATCTCGTAGGGCCCTTCGGAGAAGGGAGAAGCATAGGATAGAATCTCCCTCCCCTTGTTTCTCCCATTCTGGTCGTTGCCCGGACTTTTTCCATGCCTTGCCCGCCGAATCCATCCGCGGATCCAATTTCTGTCGCATCGCCGGACCTGGATATTCCTCCAGCGCTGACTCCTGGAGAAGATCACCAAACGCCCCAAAAATATCTGTGATCCAGATCACACTTCAGCCTTTCTCGGCACCGTCATCCTCCCCCGGCTCCCTTCCCGATGGGTCGCACCACATGCGCGCACCAGCCCAGACCCTCGTACTCGCGATAACCCTTGGTGCGCGAGGATCCCAGCAGGTAGCTGGACTCCCCGACACGAAACACCGAAGAGGTCGTCTCCCCTTTGGCGAGCTTGAGCACCCGGTGCGGGAGGTCGAGTTTGGCACCCACCGAGAAGCTCTCTGCGCTGGTGGATTCGATCACCTCGCCCTTGGCGTTGGTATAGAAGGCCACGCTTCCTTCGATGGTCCTTCCGGACGAATCGCAAGGAAGGCAGGTGGACAAAATCTTACCGGCCTCCGTGTCCCAATCGAACAGGATCCCCAGCACGCCCACCGATTCCCCTGTCCGGGCACCCTTGCGACGCACGCCGCCGGAGTAGACGAGCGAACGGGTCTTGGATTTTTCCAGGACGGACTTTTGGACATCCTGCACGGCGAATTCCTCGGAGCGCCCCGTTCGCATGCCCAATTGGAACCAGGATTGGTCGGACACGTTGATCTTGGAAAGCTCGTTGCGCAGTTCCGTGCGCGAGCAAGCCAGGATCTCGCCGGAATCGTTGGCCAGAACAATGTTGCGGTACATGGTGTAGCTGCCGTTGATCACCTTCAGCCGCTCGGAAGCTTTATGGAAGTTTTCTGGAGTGGGGTTTTCCAGCGCGTTCCAGAAGTATTCGTCGGTGGCCCACCAGCGGATGTCGGCGGCCCGCTCGAACAGGTTGCGATCGACCAGATCGATCGCCTGCTTGGAAAAGTTCTCCAAGGCCTTCAGGTTCAGCTCCAGTTCTCCCAGGGCCATTTCCTTCAGCAGGTCTTCCATGCGCGAGGTCACGAAATCGCCGGTGCGGGTGATCTGGTTGAAGATGGGGCCCAGCGCGCCTCCGCGCTTTCCCAGCTTGCTGGCGAACACGATTCCGTTGAGCGAAATCAATTGGATCGATTCCTTGTCGTCCTGCACCCGCAGGTAGGTCTGCTTGTTGATCTCGGGAATGATCCGCGAGTCCATCAGTTCTTCGGCGCTGATCCCGATTTCGTCGGAAGGCACGGAAAGCTCGAACAGGTGCGCCTTGGGAACGATCACATGCGAACTCCATCCCAACCCGCGGTAATCCAGATAGCCGTCGGTGCGCGCACTGAACACGGCCGATTCGATGCCTTCGAACACCACGTACTGCGACGCGCGCGCTCCCGATTCCAGCTGCCGGTTGCCCCGCGGCAGATGGGCGGCCCGGCCCGGTTCCAGGCAGGCGGGATCGGTGGAGGCGATGACGTTGCCTTGCCGATCTGTGAACATGGAGAGCGCGCCTTCCAACACCTGGCCTTGTTCGTCGCGCGGCATGTACTCCTCCAGGATCATGGCCGCCTCGCCCTGGAAATCGAAGAAGACCCCCAGCGCCCCGATCCCGCGTCCGTTCTCGTTGGACGCTTCCCGCACCGCCGTGGCGTACACCAGCGAGATCCCCGCTTCCACCACGGAAGGCCCCAGGTCCTGGGCGTGGTATTCGGTGCCGTTACGGGTCTCCAGGGCCTTGCGGTACCAGCTCTCGGCAGAAACATCCAGCCCCAGCACGCGCGTGCGCTCGCCGGGATTGGCGTTGGCCAGAATCCGTCCATCATCCGCCGTCAGCACGATGTCCCGGTAGAGCGTGTAGGAATGGCGGATGTCTTCGAGTCGGTCGCAGGAATACCTCACGGAGTTGTCCAGTTCCTCCAGCGTGCGGGAAAAGACCTCCAGCTGTTTGCGGAACGCCCCGTTCGGCCCGCGGTCCGAGCGCCAAGCATCGAACCGCTTGCGGAAATCCACCAGCGCTCCCTCGGGCAGGAGGGCCGGGAAGTCGGCGATTTCGGCGAAGATCCCCGCCAGATGCCCTTCCGGGACATCGCCGGAAGCCGACCCGACGGAATCTCCGACGGATTCCGACGCACTGGGAAGTTCGTCCCCCGTGAACAGCCCCACCAATCTCCGGGCCTGCTCGCAACCTCGCCCGTAGGCGGCGATGCACGCCGAGAACGCCGTTTCCAGCGCCCACCAGCGCACGTCGCAGGTGCGCTCCAGCAGATTGCGGTCGAGGGTGTTGATCTTGTTGTAGGCCGTGGTGGTGAGAATCGATCGGTGGAGGGATTCCTTGGCAGCGTAGTACTGGTCGAACAACTTCTTGGTGACGTCCAGGAGGTCGCCGGAAAACGACTCCACGCGCTTCATCAGCTCCGTGATCTGTTCCTGCTCGGTGGGGTTCTCTGAGATCTCCACTGCCGTCGATTCGCCCTGGTTGCACACGGGAAGGAGTCCGTTGAGCTCGCTGACGATGCGCTCGTAGAACTCCCTGTGCTCGAAGCGGATGGCGGGATCGAAGATGCTGAACCGCTTTGGGGTGACGACGGGATTCATGGTGTTTCCTCCTTGCGAGGCAACAGGTCCTCGACCAGCTTGGGAATGGAGATCAGGGTCATCAGGCGGTCCCCCACCTTCATGACCCCTTCTACGTGACGTTCGGCCACATGGGCCGGAGGGGGATGGAATTCCAATTTTTGTCCATCAAGGATCCCCTGGACCTCGTCCACGATCAGGACCACCGGCTCGCGATGGGTGTCCAGCCCCATCTCGCGAGCGTGGCTAGGCAGGGCTTCCGTGGTTTCCAGAACGATGAACTTGCGCCGGTCCTTGGCGGTGTAGCCGTGTTCGGGACCCAGCAACGATCTCCTCAGATCCAGCGCCACGGCGGTGCGTCCGCGCAGATTGACAAGTCCCGACACGCGCGGGTCGTGGCCCGGCACCGGAAATACCTCCACCGGTTTTCCGATTTCCTGGACCAGCACCACCGGGAATCCGAACAAGTGTTCGCCCACGAAGAAGGCGGCATATTCCATGTTATCCGATCTCCCTCTTTGCGGTCGCGCGTCCCGCCAGAAGCCTGTCCAGGCATCGCAGGACCTTGTCCTTGTCCAGTTTGATCTCGTAGGCGTCGAATCCCGCCTCGAACCCCTTTTGGATGTTGGCCTCGCCTTCCAGGGAGGTCAGCGCCATCACAGGGATCCTCGCCAGGCGCGGATCGGATTTGATCATCGACACCAGCTGGTATCCGTTCATGACGGGCATCTCGATATCGGAAACCACCACGTCGTACCCGGTCGGATTCCGTCCCAATTCGTCGATGGCCTCGCGACCGTCGGCCACGGCCACCACGCTGCGGATGCCGTGGGATTTGAAGTACTGGACCACCAGTTGCCGAAAGAACAACTGGTCTTCTGCCAACAGGATCCGACAGTCCTGGATGGCGGGCCGGACTTCGGAGCGGTAGCGCTCCGGATCGGATTTCTGCAAAAGCGAATAGATGTCCAGGAGGTTCACCAGCCGCCCTTCGTGGAAGAAGGTTCCCATGATCCCCTTCTCGTCGGCTTCCTTGGTGTTGATGTCTTCGCCCAGCACGATGGTTCCTTCGATCCGCCCGGCCACGATCGCCGTGGGATACGCCAACCGCGAGGGCATGAGCACCACGAACGATCGCCTGGACAGATCCAGCGGCGTCACGTCAAGGTGTCTGTCCAGCCGCAACAGCGGCACGCTCGCGCCGTGGCGCTGGATGAATTCGCGCTTGCCCACCCGACGCATTTCGTCGATCGAACAACGGTCCACCTCCGAGAGCAGGTTCACGGGAATCGCGAAGTATTCGCCTTCCGCGTAGGTGAAGACCACCACGCGTTGCTCCACCTCGCGCATGGAGGATCGTCCCATGTGGGCGGTTATGGCCCGGGAGCGATCGACGAAATCGAGCTTGGCCGATTCCACCATGCCCCCGATGTCCAGGATGAGCGAAACCATCCCGTTTCCCAAAATGGTGGATCCCGCGAAAACGCGACGACCTTTGAGCAATTCGGGCGGACGGCGCACCACGATTTCTTCGGTCCCGACGATGCGATCCACCAACACGCCAAACCAATTCTGCTTGAAGTGCAGCACGATCAACAGATCCACCCGCTGCCTGCGGTCCGCTCCTTGGCGCCGGTCGGTGGAGGCCTGGTCGGCGGGGTTTCCGCGCCGGTCCCGGATCTGTTCGCGCCGGTCAAAACCCGTCGACTGCGACGAGCCTGCGTAGGTGCGTGGGATCCCAAGGATGTCTTCCAGATGCACCAGCGGGATGACCTTGTCACGCAGCTTGAACACTTCGCGCCCATGCACGAATTCGATGCGCGTGCGCCGGTCCTCTCCGGAAAGGCGCACGACTTCGTTCACGGCCATTTGCGGAATGGCCAGTGTGTGCACGCCGATCCCCACGATGAGCCCCGAGATCACCGACGAGTTGACCATCGCCTGCGTCAGCGGGATGCTGATCGACACCAACGTCCCTTTGCCCTTGCGTGAAGACACCTCCACCGTGCAACCGAGGCGCTCGAGGTTGGTCTTGACCACGTCCATTCCCACGCCGCGACCGGACACTTCGTTGGCCACGTCGCGGGTGGAAAACCCTGGATGGAAGATGTAGGCCACCAGTTCCTTTTCCGTGAGCTTGGCGGCTTCCTCGGCGCTGGCCAGACCTTTTTCCACGATCTTCACGCGGACCCGTTCGTGGTCGATCCCTCGCCCGTCGTCTTCCACCTCGATCATCACCTGGCCGCTCTCGTGCAGGGCCCTAAGGGACACCACGCCCACCACCTGCTTGCCTGTGGTGGAACGCTCTTCGGCCGATTCCAGCCCGTGGTCGACTGCATTTCGGACAAGATGTGTCAACGGGTCGGACAAGCCTTCCAGCACGGTGCGATCCAGCTCCAGGTCACCTCCTTCGATGGAGATCTCGATCTTCTTGCCCAACTGCTGGGACAGGTCCCTCACCGTGCGGCGATAGCGTTCGAACAGGGATCCCACGCTCTGCATGCGGGTACGGATGACATGCTGGTGCAATCGTGTGATGGAGCGCGAAAGCCCCTTGAACACGGGGTCGTCGCGGTGGCGGGTGATCAGCTGGTTTCGCCCCAGCACCACCTCTCCAATCAGCTCCAACAGTTCGTCCAAGACATCCACACCGATGCGGATGGTGGTCGGCGCGGCCGATCCCGCAGCCCCGGTACGTACCGCCGAAGAGGTCGCAGGCAAGGCGGGTTGGTTGGGCTCGTTGAGCATGGCTGCGCGCAGTGGGACCACCGTCTGGTCCATGGCTTCCGGCGCCGGTCCGCAAACAGCAGATTCATTGGCCAGCGGGGCGGCAGGGCTCTTGCCCAGGGCGGATTCCAGCATTCCCACCAGTTCATCGACCACCACTCCCTGCCCCAGGTCGTCGCGGTCGAGCATTTGAAGCAAGGCATCGTTGGTCTTCAACAACAGGTCCACGACATTGGCGGTCACTTCGATTTCGCCGTCGCGGATCTTGGACATCACCGACTCGCCCGCGTGGGCCAAACCTCCCAGTTGGGTGAGCCGAAAAAAGCCGGATGCCCCTTTGACGGTATGGATGGCGCGGAACAATTCATTGATGGTTTCGGGGTCCGGTGCGCTCTCCAAGGCCAGCAGCTTTTTCTGCGCCAGCTCGAGGTTTTCGCGCCCCTCGACCACGAATCCATCGAGCAATTCCTTGGCTTCCGCATCCATCTCGTTGTTCCCCCAAAGACTCTGGAATAACAGATTCTTTGGTCCATCTTCCATTGGCCACGAGGAGGATTCAAGCGCAATATGAGCGAATTATTCTAGAGAATGACAATGTCTGACGATGACGATCAATCCTTGACCATTGAACGGATTGTCAGGACAAGATGGCGATTTGTCAACCTGAGAATGGACAACGGACCATCCGAATCTGGCTGACGGATTGCGGACATTTTCTGACATCACAACCAGGTGCTGGAAACCCGTATTTTCCCTTTGGCCAAGCCTCGCATCGCCGAACAAAGCCATTCGCCTGTTCGGAGGGCGATTCATGAATTGCCCCTACGCCGTACCTTCGGGAACGGCGGCGATTACTAGCCTCGCCACCCCACCAGCCCAACCGGCCAGCGAAGCGGCGCCGGGCAAATCCGCCCAAACAACCTGTAAGCCCCGACAGCTGTCGGGGCCAACAATAGCCCGCATCAGTCAAAATCCGGCATCCCAACCGAACAGGCAGGGGTCCGGGGACGAGCGGAATGGAACGGCCACCGGACCCGCGTCCGATTAAGAGCCCCACCTCTTCTTCTACGGGAAGCGACGAGCCTCACGGCACCCTCCGGTACCGATACGAGTTGAAGTTCAGCCGATCCATCGCTTCCAGCTGGAAATCCGCCGATCCTTTAATTCCCCCGCCCATGTTGGTCCCGGAAATGAGGTGTTCCGCTGGGTAGTACGTCCCGATCACCAGCAGAGTATCGATGTCGGAGCTGTCGGCCCGCTGGACCCGCACGCGGATGTCCGCCATGATCGCGGTGGGACTGCGACACGGCCCTGGCTTGTGACCAATTTTCACCAGCCATTTCTCCATCCTCCGCACCGTTGGGTCCCTGCGGTCCGGGAACGGCTCGATCAGGATCTGTTGCACACTTCCACCAGGCCAATCGTGGAGACCTCGTATGCTTTGAGTCGTATCCGCCCTCCATAGCCCCAGGAGCGCCTTGCGCATCCCCAAGCTGTCCAGCAGAGGCATGGTGTCTCGCTCCTGCACGAGGGTATCGGGCGGAACGCTGTCCTTCGGCTTGGACGAGTTGCAAGCGCCTACCATCAAGGCGGCCCCCACGGAGCCGATCACCAGAGCCAAACCTCGCAGGGAAGGAAAAATCATCGTAGGCCATTTCGGGATGGAGGCAGAGATGCATAGGATAGAATTCCCCTCTCTGTGGGGTTGTATGGCCCCTTTCATTCGCTGGTCAGATAGGCTCGCCACGATTTCCGTCGATCAGCCACCCAGCCATCGGACCAGAATTCATCGGGAACCCACACGGCATCCAATTGATCCTCTTGAAAGTGGAGGATCAATCGCATCTTGTCGGTTTGATCCGCCCAAACCTCGAAATTTTCGGCCCGACCGAAATTGTCCGTCAGGACGCCATGGACCTGGGCGCGGCTCATGCCCGGCTTCAATCGACCCTTGGTGGCCTTGACCATGCCCTCCAGGTAGAAGTCCCCTTGGCTGGGAATCCGGACCCAGCCATCGTAGACCCTGACAGGATCTGCGATGTAGCAGCCTTCGCCCTGGCAGAAGAACTCGCGCGATGCGAAGCCCTTCCATCGAGGTTTCGATTCCGGCAGATCGTGGAGGATCTCCCGATAGGTTTGATCGCCGCTGGTATCCACGCCCCATCCGCCGGAGACCAAGAATTCGCTTTCGAAATCCGCTTTCAGCTTGGAGACCATAGAAAGCACCGCCCGAGGAACTCCCGCGCACCGTACGCTGTCGATCTGCGCACCCTGCGACACCAGGACCGAATCCCAATGATCATCGCACAACGCAACCTCCGAAAAGTGGATCCTCCCGATCGGTCGGCGCCTGGGATAGAGGGAGATCCGCGAAAGATCCCCGCCTTCCACCTCCAGCGTATCCAGGGAATCCATCGCACTCAAGTTCAGGTAGGGACTGGATCCGTTCCTCATGATCAGCGTTCGGATCGGGATCTTCGCCAACAGCGGTTGCACCGAGGAGCTCGACCATCCATCCTCGTCCTGCTCGGAAAGGGAGCAGCCATCCAACTCCAATCGTCGCAAATCCCGGTCAGCCAGCAAACGGCGGGGATCGAATACGGTTTCTCGGCTGGAGCATGCCATGGAAAGCGACACGACACGCCCCTGATCGTCCTTTCCGAGTCCACGCAACCTCACCTGACCGTCCTGCTGTGCTGTCCAGGCTCGGATGTCCTCCTCGAATTGCGAAGGGGAACATCTCTGGGTCTTCCGCCAGTCCCCCAGCGTATTGGTCAACCAGGCATCCACCGAAGCCGGTAGCTCACCGCAAAGGGTGCCTCCCGCGATGCGGACAGAATCTGGAAACGACATGGGGTTCTCCCTTCCGTAATCCGCTGGTGGAAGCGTCCAGAGTCGGAGTGGGCGAAGATCGACCACCCACCCCGTATCGACTTCCCGCATATATTGCAAGTAGGCATCAGAAGGATACTCGTTGCGCTCCAACAAAGCTCTCACCCAAGCATGGATCCGGGCTGGATCCCGAGCAGGGAACGGAGCCTTTCGGGAAGCGGTGGAATCCACGTTTGAATCCGAAACGACCACAGGTGCCCGATGGCGAACCACCCAATACGTGATGGCTCCCAGAAGGATCGCTATTCCCAAGCCCCAGAGCAGGGGCTTGCGGATGGAATGAAGTGCCCGCGCCAACGAACGCAACGAAAACGATCCCAGGTTGGTCATTGCCCAGACTCCTTCCATGCCTTGCCCGCCGAATCCATCCTCGGATTCAAATTCTGTCGCATCGCCGAACGTAGATATTCCCCGAGCGCGGACTCCTGGGGGGGAAGTCGCAACTGGGACATCTGCCAGGCATCCACCGGCAAGCGAAGATCCATCAGCGACCTTCCGTCCGGCAACGCGACCCGCCACCGACGAAACGATTCTCCGGAAGCCCCTGTCGAGTCCAACGGGATGGACTCCAGGAAAAGAAGGGGAATGCGATTGTCCGCTGGATCCAGCACCTGCAGGGGAAGAGGCGAGGTGAGACAACCCTCCTCGCCAAGCACCATGCCCATCGCGGAAAGCATCGCCGAATCGTAGTCACGAACGATCCCGGATCGATCCATCTCTTCGAGGAGTGCCACAGGCCACGAAGCCACCGAATCGCGCACGGACACCCCGATCCGCCATTCCCCCGTCTTGGCAATCTGGGAGAGCCAAGCGTATTGGAATTGGGCACGAGGATCGACGGAGCTTCGCATCTGGTTCAGCGCTGCCTGAGCGGTATTTCGCAACTGCACTTGGGCATCGGCGCGATGATCGACCGTTCCGCGCCAGCCTAGAAACCGAATCAGCTCAGGAATCGTTGAATTCCGCTGGAGACCTCTCCACACCCGATCCTCGAGACGGCTTCGAAACCATTCCGGAGTGCCTTCTGCGACGGCATGGAAATAATCCTTTCGCTTCCATGAGTCGTAGTTGCGCAGCTGCATCCAGTACCCGAACGCCTGCCCAGCGAAGAGGTTGAGCAGACAGAAGCCCAACCAAATCAGCACCATCGCTTTGGCTGCCCTTCGAATCCGGGCTCTTTTTGCTGCTACCCTATCTTCCTGTACCGAGGCCAACCCACACCATGGATCCTCCTGACCTGCCGCGTCTCTTTCGTCAGATTCTGTCTTAGCCGCGACAGAATGCAAATGCGCATGGAGAACTTCCACGAAATTCGATGTCGCCACCCAGATGCTGAAACTGCAACCACCCGCTTCCAGCTCGATTTCCGCGCCCGAGCTGTACGCGTACACCTCCTGGACATCCCTTCCGCTCCGCAAACCTCTCAAGCCGACGACGATCACATCTTCCGGATACACAACGAACAAATGCCGTGAATCCAGATAGACGCCTGGCCGCAATCGCGACAAATATCGGAAGTCGATATCCTTCCACATCCATAGAATCGGCAAGATGGCCAGGGACACGCTTCCGGCCACAAGGATCACAGAGGGAATGTCCCCATCATAAGCGACAATCCATGGAAACAACAGAAGGACCACGGCGATGGTGAAGGAATAACGATGATCGGAAATTCCATAAGGAATTCGAATGCCATGCCTCTTTTTCCGAACCAGATCCCGAAGCTCCTGGTACCTGTCCGCTGGCAGCGACGAAATCCGGAACCGGCGCGGAGGAGATCCCATCCCTTGACCTTCAGGCAAGAGCGCCGGAGAATAACGCTCAGGGGGCGGCTTCGGTATTTCCTGAGCTTGGCGTTCCGGCGCCAACCTCGCACCACCAAAAATTTCCGGGGGCCAATCTGCATCCACCCCCTGGGCCATTTCCAGCCATTGCCCGATTGGCCCTGCCCGGTACGCGACGATCTCGTAATCGAATTCGGTTCCATCATCCAGAAGGAAGATGGTCGCACGATCCGAGAACGTCCGCATGGTACGGATCCTCGAACGCGGCAAACAGGTCAGAACTCCCCGACGCACGATCAGCAAATGGGCCTTCGCCAGGTACAATCCCGGAGGCAAGCGGCTCGACAGACGATCGCGAAACCCACGAAACCCCATCGCAAAGAGCCATAGAAGTGGCAAGCTGATGATCGACAGCAAAATCAGACTCAGAACTTCGAAGCGAATCAGTTCTTTCGAACCAGCGTATCCCCATCCCACTGCCAAACCAACGACTGCCATACCCATGGTCAGCCAACTCACCGGTGTTTCGATCAGCCGAATGTCCGGCGTTTCCCCCTGAGTAAGTCTTTGGAAGTTGTGCACCGCCTCCAACGACAGGTCTTCCAGCCGAACCTGGGTGGAATGGAGCGAGGCGGTCTCGGTGGATGGATTGGACATTCAATGATCTCGCAGGAATCCCCCGACGCCCGCTTCTTCGCAGAATCAATCGTCAGGGAGGTTGTTCTGATGGTGTCGTTTCTGAACAGAAGATCACCAAACGCCCAGGAAAAATCTGTGATCCAGATCACACTCCGACCCAGATGTGATCTGGATCACACATCGGCCTTTCTCGGCACCTGCTCCTTTCCACCAGCCTGCGCCGCCGCCCTTGTTGCGTTCCATCCATTTCTGATGGACGGGCAATCCGAGGATTGCCCCTACGCCGTACCTTCGGGAACGGCGGCGATCACCAGCCTCGCCACCCCACCAGCCCAACCGGCCAGCGAAGCGGCGCCGGGCAAATCCGCCCAAACAACCTGTAAGACCCGACAGCTGTCGGGGCCAACAATAGCCCGCATCAGTCAAAATCTGGCAACCCAGCCGGACCGGCAGGGGTCCGGGGACGAGCGGAATGGAACGGCCAATCGGGCCCGGCGATACCGATCGCGTCCCTGATGCCCTTTGCCAATGGATCAGACGATCATCCCCACCGCCCATCCGGCCCCAACGGCATGGCCGTTCCAGGGCGAGTCCCCGGCGGCGGTATCCAAAGGGGCGCCGGAGCCCCTTTGGTCGGGGTCTGGGTGCCGACGCACCCAGGAACGGCGTCCAGGCCCGCGCCTGGCCCCTCCGGCGGGAGCCGGAAAAAGCCAGACACGCAGTGTCAACGCTCCGCGCAGCGGAAAGAAACGGCCCCGGGTCCGCACCCGTCCATCCGGCGGAAGCCGGAAAAAGCCTCGGCGCAGCCGGAAAAAGACCAAGCGTCAGCCGCCCGTCAGGGAGGCGGCATCGCCGAATTCCGTATCTCCGCCAAAAACTCCATCGAGTCCTGGAACTGGCGATAGACGCTGGCAAAGCGCACATAGGCGACTTCGTCGATCGTTTGCAATTCCTTGACCACCAGCTCGCCAATCAGGTTGGATTGGATCTCGTGGCTGCCCAGTTGTTGCAAGAGCGATTCCACTTTGTCGGCCACCGCCTCGATCTGCTTGACCCCGATCGGCCGTTTCTTGCAGGCCAGCGTCACGCCTTTGATGATTTTCTCGCGATCGAACGGCTCCCGCCGTCCATCCCGCTTGACCACCTGGAGCTCCAGGCTTTCGATGTATTCGTAGGTGGTGAACCGCTTGGCGCACGACAGGCATTCCCGGCGACGACGGATCGCACGGCCCTCGCGGGCTGCACGGGAATCCACCACTTTGTCTTCCGGAAAACTACAGAACGGGCAGAGCATGGCGCAAAGATAACCCCGCCACCGCTACCACCAGACTCGAGGCCGCTGGCCAAGGAAATACCCCGCAGTTGGCTGCGGGGTGGTTTATCGTCCGATCGGCAGTACCTGGACAGATCCTGCACCCGTGCCGCGAGCGCTCTTGGGCAGCAACCGCCCACGGGCATCCACCATGCGCCGCATGGCCTGGGTGGTGGCAGGCATCTTCCGCACGATCGACGAGCCCGAAGGCTTGACCAGGGCACGGGCCGTGGCCTTCAGATCGCTGGAGCCCACCTGGATATTGGCCGAGGCTGGTACAGTCGCGCACGCCCACCGGACATTCCACACCAGGGAATCCTTGGGGGCGATGGCCGTCCACTCGCCCAGCACCTCGTTTTCCACGAACGTGCCGCTGGTGTAGATCTCGATCTCGGACTCGCCGGGGGCGAATTTGTCCTGGGCGATGTCCGGGAATTGCTTAACAAACAACAATCCGCCCTTGAACTGGGCGAGCCAACCTTCTTTGCCATCGCGGAAGAACTTGTTGTGGGTGTACTTGCCCGCCACATCCTGGTACCAGCCCAAGGAATCTTCCTTGTCCAGCGGCAGATCCGCTGCCAAGCCGGACCCGGTGGGGTTCACGAACTTGAAGGTGGAGCCTTTGGGATAAAACAAGAGGCTCCCGGAAGGGGCCCGGGAGATTTCCCAGGGCGCGAAGTGGCGAGCCGTGTCCGCGGCTGTGTTGAATGTGGTGTACACGATGGAGAACTGTCCCGCATCGGCGTCGAAGGAAAACCGCTTGCGGACCTGGAGCTTGGTGCCCACATCCACAGGTCCCGTCAGAATCAACTCGGAGCTGTCACCGGAGAAGGTCGGAGTGTATGCATTGTCGTTGAATGCCGTTGGAGGCGGCCAGTTCCACTTCGATTGGGGGGCGGGCCAGAAGAAGGCGCCCTGGTCGGTGCCGGGATTGATGGCATCCACGTTGCCGAACTTGAAGCCCACCACCTTGCCGGCCTTTTCCGGACTCACGGTCGCCTTGTAGGTGGCCACGGAGAGCTCCCAATTGGTGCCGTTTTTGACCCATTTGGCCGCCGAAGCCCAGCCTGCCAGCGTGGCGATCGCAACCATTCCCATCGACATTTTCATCTGGTGCACTCCCTGATTTCGGCGGATCGGACCCGAACGCCAAACGTAACTCCGGCCCTTGGCCCCCCGCAGGCAGTTCGTTGCCACCGCCGGTGGACGGGTGTCACCGCGCCCGCCCGGGTGCGTTTTCATTTTGAGAACGGTTTGTGCGCAAACCCACCACACAACGCCCCTGTCCGTGGTGTAGGATTTGGATATGAAAACACACAAATTCCTCACTAAAGTCGCTATTTTCCTTGCATCCACCATGACATTGGCCACGGCGGGGAAGATCATCGACCACAAACATGCCGTTCTCAAATCGATTCCCTTGACCGCCATCCAGAAGGCCAAGGACAGCCTGCACATCGCCTATGGCCACACCTCCCATGGCAGCCAATTGCTGAGCGGAAACGGCTGGGAAGAGGAAGGGATCAACAAGATCCGCGGAGTGAAGGGCGTGTTCAATACCTCCACAAGCGCCACGGAAGGCGCCTTGCACCTCAACGACCAGGGGATGAACGGCGATGCAGGGGTGGAGGGTCCCTCCGGGAGGCTGCAATTCGTGGCAGAGACTCGAACCTTCCTGGGATCCCCCAACGCCAAGGGACGCGGCAGCCGCAATCCCGCCTACAACGTGGTGATGTGGTCGTGGTGCGGCCAGGTGGGGTTCCATTCCGACGAGGTGTTTTCACACTACCTTCCCGGCATGGATTCGCTGGAAAAGGAGTATCCGAACATCCAGTTCGTGTACATGACCGGGCACCTGGAAGGCACGGGCACCCAGGCCGTGTTGCACAAGCGAAACGAAGAGATCCGCGCCTACGCCCGCACCCACAACAAGTGGCTGTTCGATTTCGCCGACCTGGAATCGTTCGATCCGGACGGCAACGCGTACTTGGCGAAGATGGCCAACGACAACGCCGACTACGACTCCAATGGCGATGGCACGCTGGACGCCAACTGGGCCGAACGCTGGACCGCCGCCCATCCGACGGAAGTCAACCAGCAGATCGAGGCCGCCCACTCCCAGCCCCTGGTGGGCCAGATCAAGACCACCGCCGCCTGGTGGATGTATGCGGAACTGGCCGGCTGGAACGACGCGGGGATCGCCTCGGCCTCCCCTCGCCGGAGTGTTGCGCCAAATTTCGTCAACACCGCTTCCCGCGACGCCCTGGGCCGGATGAACCACCCTTTGCCGGCCTTTTTGGCCCGCCCCTGACCGCGTGCGCGCCCTGTTCGAATACGACGACTACCGCCGTTTCCTGGGCGACTATTTCCAGGACATGAAGGCCAAGAGGCGCACCTTCAGTTACCGCTCCTTCGCGCGCAAGGCGGGATTCTCGTCTTGCGGATTCTGTCACCAGGTGGTGACCGGCGAGCGCAACCTCACCGACGAGGCCTCCGACAAGATGATCCTGGGGATCGGGCTTTCCGGCAAGAAGGCCCAGTACTTCAAGGCCCTGGTCCGCTACGCGCAGGCGCGGCGCATGCCGGAAAAGGAAAAGGCCTTCGCCGAACTCAACGCCTTGCGGAAGGATTCCGCGTTCTTCCGGCTCAACCGCTCCCACCTGCGGTACTTCGAGCACTGGTGGATGCCGGTGCTGCGAAACCTCGTGGTGTCGGCCGCTTGGGGCGAAGACTTCGATCTGCTGGCCTCCCTGGTGGACCCGCCCATCTCCCCCGCCCAGGCCAGACAAGGATTGTCCATCCTGCAGGACCTGGATCTGGTGGACCAGGACGTGCAAGGCCGTTGGAGCCATACCAGCACCTTGGTCACCTCTTCGGACGTGCCCGCGATGGTGAAGACCGCCACCCGCCGCGAGATCTTCCAGTTGGGCGTGGATTCGCTCGAGCGATTTTCCCCGCAGGAGCGCCACGCCACCTACTACACTCTGGGTGTGAAGAAATCCAGCTACGCGAAACTGGTGGAACTCATCGAAGAACTCAACGGACAGGCCACGGCCCTGGCCGCCGAGGACGACCCGGTGGATCGCGTCTACGAGCTGGCCGTGTTGTTGTACCCGCTTTCCAAGCCCTTGGGAGATCGTCCATGAACCTCCGGCGGAGCCTGTGCCTTTGCGCGATGTCGTTTTTTGTCTCGTGCGGCGATCCCCGTCCCTCCGAGGGCGGCGTGGACGGCAACCCCAACTTCCTGCAGGGCCGCGTGCTGCAGTCGGGATCGCACCTGCCCGCCATCTCCCTTCCCGTGGTGCTTTCGAGATCTTCGGATTCCGCAGGTCGCACCGCCTGGCGCGCCACCGACACCGTGCGCACCGACAGTGCGGGATTCTATCGGTTTCGGTTGGGATCGGACGGTATGTTCCGCCTGGAATCGAAAATCGGCGATTCCACCGTGTTCGCGCGCTCCGTGTCCTTCCTAGCATCGGAGGGCTCGCGTGTGGACTTCGAGGTTCCGCTGCCCGGCGCCAATGGCATCGTGGTGGACGATTTCGAGCACCCGGGCAAATCCTCCTTGGCCACCTGGTTCGCCGACGCCTCCCCCTGGACCCTGTTGGGTTTCGATCCTGCCCGCACCCGGATCGAACCGTCCGATCTCGCCAACTCCACCGATTCGCTGATCGCCGACTGCGGCGAACAAGGCAAGTGCCTGCATTTTTCCACCACCAGTCTTGCTGCGGATGCAGACAACAACCTGACCTCGTTCTACAACCTGCTGCGACCAGGCTTCTCCGGTTGCGTTTCCCTGCCGTTTGCCGATTCCGTGACGGTTTTGGCCAAAGGTTCCGGTAGCCTGCGCTTGGAAGTCTGGGTCTACGATACCGCCGACATCGCAGGCGCAACCCAGATCCACAAGCACGACCTTCCGTTGTCCGCTTCTTGGAACAGGGTGTCGCTGCCGACGGCGTCCGTGCAATTTGATTTCAACGGGACCAAACGAGACTGGGGCGGCACCTGTATCCACAAGGTGAACGTGGGGTTGGTTGGAACAGGCGAGTTGTGGATCGACAATGTCCGCATCGAGGGGAGTACCGTTTTGGATCTGCACTAGATCCTGCACCCCGGCGCCATCCCCACCCTGCAGCGAGGTGGCAGGGGCCCAACAGCGCCTTCCCATTGTTCCTTGGCACGCATTTCCCAATAACCAATGGGAATATGCCGATCTTCCTTGATTCCCTCATCGCTGACTGGCGAAAGTTCGTGGTCTACCAAGCCGAGCGCTTCCCGTTTCTGGCCCATGGCCCGCTGGTGTTCGCGTTCGCCTTTTCCGCCTCCAGCTTCAGCCGCCTCTGCCGAGGCGAGCGAGGCTTGCCTCCGGTGCTGGACATCCTGCTGGGTGGGCTGGTGGCCCTGGGACTGTTCTTCCTGCTGCGCCTGGTGGACGAATGGAAGGACCGCCATGAAGACGCTCGCCACCGCCCCTACCGGCCCGTTCCAAGAGGCTTGGTGGGATTCCGGGATCTCGCCCGCTGGGCGGCCATCACCTTGGCGATCCAAGCGGGTGCGGTGATCTGGTTGGGCCATGGGCTGTGGCTCTGGACGCTCCCCGCGGCCATTTGGCTGGCGGCCATGAGCTTCGAATTCGGCGTGGGCACTTGGCTTCGCAAACACCACTTCCTGTACGCGGCCAGCCACATGGCGATCATGCCTCTGTTTGATCTGTTCACCACCGCCATCGATTGGCATGTGGTGGGCACACCTCCGCGCGGCGTGGAAATCTTCCTGATCCTCTCCTACCTCAACGGCTTCGTGCTGGAGATCGGCCGGAAACTGCGCGCCCCTTCCGACGAAGAGCCCGGCGTGGAGACCTACTCCGCCCTGTACGGATCGCGCAAAGCCGCTGGAATGTGGCTGTTCGCTCTGGCCTCCACCGCCCTCACCGCCGCTTGGGCGGCGCTTTCCATTCCCTCCGGCATCTGGGCCTTGGCCGCCTTGGCGGTGCTGCTTCCCTGCGCGGCCGCCGTGGGAATCGCCTATTGGAAAGACCCCTCTTCGGCTCGAGCCAAGCGCGTGGAGACGGCCGCCGGCCTGTGGACCCTAGGGATGTACCTGGTGGTGGGCGCGACGCCCGCGATCGTTTCCGCGCTGGGAGGCAGGTCGTGATGCACCCCCACTTGTTCGATGCATCCACCGCGCTTCCCGGATTGGATCTGGTGGGCGGCAAGGCCGGACGGATCTTGTCCATGGAACGGGAAGGGTTCCGCGTCCCGAAACCACTGGCCATCTCGCGTGAGGCTTTCGAAGCGCAATGTTCCGACCTTACCAAGGCTGGCAACCCGACTTCGGAATCCATGCGGGCATCGATGATGGATCCCGCCTTGCGCGAGGCCCTGCTGGCCTCCCTCCCGCCCGATCTCGGGTTTGGCTACGCGGTGCGATCTTCCGCAGTCGGCGAGGACGATGCAGAACATTCCTTCGCGGGCCAGTTCAAGACCGTGCTGGGCGCCAAGGCCTCCGAAGTCCACGCGGCGGTGCTGGAAGTATGGGCGAGTTCATTTTCCGTCAACGCCGCCAGCTACTCGCGCGACGCCGGACGCGCGGATGCCCCCCTTCCGATGGGTGTCCTGATCCAACCATTGCTCAAGCCCGACCATTCCGGGGTGGCTTTCGGATTCGATCCGGTCACCGGGTCGCGGCGCACCTTGGCCATTTCCAGCGTGCAGGGATTCGGCGAAGGATTGGTTTCCGGCGAACTGGACGCTGACGAATTCCGTCTGGAAGGAACAAAGGTCCGGCGAGTCCGCCAGAGCGCCACGGACGCGAGCGAGACCTCGGGACTGACCGATGCGCAGGTCGTGGAAATCGGCCAGCTGGTGCGGCGATTGGAACAACGATGGGGAGCCCACCAGGACGTGGAATGGTGCCTGTGCGACAGGGCCTTGCATCTGCTCCAGACCCGCCCCGCCACCACGATGCACCGCATCGCCGATCCCTCCGACCATGCGCGTCTGTGGGAAAGCGCCAACATCGTGGAAAGCTATCCCGGGATCAGCTCCCCGCTCACCCTATCGTTTGTGCGCGATGTGTACGGCAGCGTCTACCGCGAATTCTGCCGGATCATGGGCGTGGAGGAATCGGTCATCGCCGCCAACGAAACAAGCTTCCAGATGCTGGGCTCCCTGCGCGGCCGGATCCACTACGACCTGGCCAACTGGTACCGGGTCCTTTCCCTGTTTCCCGGCTACGAGATCAACGCGCGGTTCATGGAACAGATGATGGGGGTGCGCGAACCCTTGGATCCTCCGCTGGACCTGGTCCGCAGCAAGCGCCACCCGTGGCTTCGGTTGATGGGTTCCTGCTGGGGCATGGTACGCAACTGGGGGACCTTGCCCCGTGAAGTCAAAGCCTTCCATCGCCGCGTGGACCGGGTGCTGGAGACTTTCTTCCAGACTCCGCTGGCCGACTTCACCGCGCAGGAACTGGTGGACGCCTACCGCCATCTGGAGCGCGACCTCCTCCAGGGCTGGCGGGCACCTCTGGTCAACGATTTCTTCGCGATGATCTTCCATGGAGTGTTGCGAAAGAATCTGTCCAAGATGTCCAGCGAAGGGGAACGCCTGGCCAACCAGTTGCTGGGCGGCGAAGGCGGGATCGTCTCCACCTTGCCGTTGGAAAGCCTGCGTTCGATCGCCGACCGATGCGGAACGGATCCGGGCTTGAAAACCTCCGCCTTGACAGATTCCGCAACGACATTCCTGTCCAAACTCCAACAATCCCCGATCCTTTGGAGCCTCTGCAAGGAACACCTCGCCCGCTGGGGCGAACGGTGCCCGGGCGAACTGAAGCTGGAATCGATCCCTCCCTCCTTGGATCCGGTCTTGTTCGCCGCACAGCTCATGGCCTATGTGCGCATGGAAGCCCGCGTCGTCTCCGAGGGAGCGGCACAAGGGGCCAGCCCGCGGGAAGCGGCCCAACAGGAATTGTCGAAGCTGGTGACCGGCAAAACCCTGCGGCGGCTGTGGATGCGGTGGCTGGTGGACCGCACGCGAATGCTGGTGAAGAACCGGGAAAACCTGCGCTTCGAACGTACGCGGGCCTACGGCGTGGTGCGAAGGATCTTCTTGGAATTGGGAACGCGTCTGGCACGCGAGGGCAGGATTTCAAGCCAGCGAGATGTGTTTTTCCTGACCATGCCCGAGATCTTCGACTTCGTGGAAGGTCGAGGATTCACCACCGACCTTCCTGGATTGGTGGCGTTGCGAAAAGCGGAAGCCTCGCGTTTTGCAGCCAACGAGCTTCCCTCCGAACGCCCGACCACCCGCGGCATGGGAGGCCTGTGCCTGTTCGAATCCACGAAAGACCGGAGCCTCCCCACGGACTCCGAAGGGGATCTCCAAGGGCTGGGATGCTCGCCGGGCATCGTGCGGGCTCGCATCCGTGTGGTCACGGACCCCTCCGACGCAGGCGACCTGACAGGACGAATACTGGTCGCCGTGCGCACGGATCCGGGTTGGGCCCCGCTGTTTCCGCAAGCGATGGGAATTTTGGTGGAACGCGGAAGTCTCCTTTCCCATTCGGCCATCGTGGCCCGCGAAATGGGGATTCCCGCGGTGGTCTCCATTCCCGGCCTCACCGCGCGATTGTGCGATGGCGACCTGGTGGAATTCGATGGCGGCACCGGAACCATCCGGATCCTGGAAAGGGGAATCGCCTGATGGCCAAGCTCAAGGCCCGCATGGACATCGTCCGGTACGCCAACTGCTGGGAAGACCCCGAGCTGTTGGTGGAGGGACTCCAACCGAGCCGCTCGGAGAAGCTCCTTTCCATCTGTTCCTCCGGCGACAACGCGCTCACGCTGCTGGCCGCCGGAGCGGCCAACGTGGTGGCTTTCGACGTGAACCCCGCCCAACTCGCTTGTCTGGGCTTGCGCTTGGCGGCACTGCGCGAATTGGCCTACCCGAACCTCCTAGAGTTCCTGGGAGCCAGCTCCAGCATTGACTCGAACACCGATGAAGTCAAATTCCGTCGCCTGGAAACCTGGAAATCCATCCGTCGCTTCGCCGACCCCGCGACACGCGAATTTTGGGACGAACACCCCCAGGACATCGCCAGGGGCGCCTTGCACGCGGGTCGCTTCGAGGAATTCTTCCGGACCTTCCGGAAACGGGTCCTCCCCCTGGTGCACGGATCGCGAGACATCGCCGATCTGCTGGAAGCGAAGGATCGCGCTTCACGCGAGAACTTCTTCGGCCGGACGTGGAACAACCGACGCTGGCGCTTTTTGTTCTCCTTGGCCTTCTCGCGCTGGTCGCTGGGGCGCCTGGGTCGCGACCCGAGCTTTTTCGATCACGTGCGCGGCCCCGTGGCCGCACGGATCGCCGAGCGCACCCGCCACGCCCTGGTGGAGCTTCCCACCCACGACAATCCGTGGCTTTCCTACATCCTCGAAGGCTCCTTCGCTCGCGCGCTCCCTCCGTGGCTGCAGCCCCGAAGCGTGGAGATCCTGCGCGACCGTCTGGATGCAATCCGTCCCCTGCTGGGAGATCTGGAAGAGGCATCCCGACACGGCACCTTCCAGGGCGCGAACCTCTCGGACATCTTCGAGTACATGGATCCACTCCAGACCATGGAATCGGCGCAGATCTTGTCCAACAGCTTGTCGCCAGGGGCCTCTGTCGCCTACTGGAACCTCCTCGCGCCCCGGTCCCTTGCGCGTTCGGCGCCCCATTTGTTCCGGCCGGAGGATGAGAGGGCGCGAACGCTCCACGCCCGGGATCGCGCCTGGTTCTACGGTTCCTTCCATCTCGATTCCCACTGGAAATCCCGATGACCTCGCCCATACCCCTCTCCGATCTGCCCGGCCTCGGACTGGTCACCGCCGCCAACGCGGCCTTGATGTTCATCGCCTACCTCTGGAAGCGCCTGGGCACCCCCGATGGCGAGACCACGCGCAAGTTCGTGCATCTGGGCACCGGCATGATCTGCCTTGCGTTCCCCCGCTTGTTTTCCAGCCATTGGTCCGTGTTCCTGTTGGCGCTCGGGTTCATCTCCCTCATGATGGCTACCCAGCGTTGGGGTGGTCTCCAGGCGATCCACGATGTGGATCGCCCTTCCAACGGCGGAGTCTACTACCCACTGGCGGTATGGATCGTGTTCCTGATCTCCACCCACCAGGGCCATCCCGAATTCTACGTGGCCTCCATCCTGGTGCTGGCCATCTGCGACGCGGTGGCGGCCCTGGTGGGCAAGCGCTACGGCGAACACCGCTACCAGGTGGAAGGTTCCCGGCGCAGCCTCGAAGGCTCGGTGGTGTTCTTCATCTCCTCCTTCACCATCCTCCACCTGGTGCTTTCGCTGGCCAGCGGCTTCGGGCGCCAGGAAGCGGCGCTGGCGGCCTTGTACGTGGCCGGGATCGTCACCGTATTGGAATCCATCAGCCTCTCCGGCACGGACAATTTATGGATTCCACTGGGCACCATGGCCGTCTTGTTGAATCTGACCACCAAGTCCACCGGCTTCCTGACCAGTCAGATTCTGTACTTGGCCCTGTCCTTGGCCTTCGCGGTGGCGATCCTGGCTCGGCACCGCGAGCTGGGCCTGGCACCGCGCGCGGCGTTGGGGTTGTTGGCCTACTCCTGCCACGCCTTCCAGGGGCCATCCTGGTCGATCGCCGCCTTCACGGGTCTGGCCCTGGCCGCCTTCGGACGGTCCGCGTCCCTGAGGATCCCGGAAACCACCCGCGTGCGACCGGTGTTCCTGTGCGTGGTCCCCATCTTGGGATGGAACCTCGCCACCCGCTATTTGCCTCTGGATGAGTCCATGTCATTTCCCGCCTTCGCGACGTCCATCGCCGGGGTCCTGGCCTATCTCTGGACGCGTTCCTGTCCGGAAAGCCGCATCGCTCGCCCGTTGCGCGCCGGTTTCATCGCGGTTGCGATCTTCGCGGGACACGCCTTTTTGGATCCGTCGTGGTCGCATGCCCTTCACGTCCCGTTGGTGGCTCTCGGGGCTTGGGCTGTGGATCTCGCGGCCCACTGGTTGCGCCCCCGTTTCGATCCGGCCACGCACGGATTGCGCGCGTTGACCGTTTCTTCCGTATCGATCAGCCTGCTCGTGCGCCTGGCCTGCGAGGGATATCCCCGATGATCCACATTCTGTCAACAGTGTGCACATCTCCTGAATTCATCACCGCGCGAGCGGCTTCCCAGGGCCGCTCCAGCAGCGTCGATCCATCGGCCACCTGCCCGCATCGCGACGGCGAAATGGCCTTCGTGGCCCTGCACGACGGCGTCCCTGTGGCTCGTGCCCTGGCCCAACCCATGGCGGGGCAACCCGGGATCGGGAACATCGCCCTGTTCGAGTGCATCGACGATCCATCCACCGCCAAGGCGCTATTGGAAGCTTGCGAAGTCCACCTCCGTTCCTTGGGAATCCACGCGGTTGTGGGTCCCATGGACGCCGACACCTGGCACGCCTACCGCACCTCCGACCCCTCCGACCACCCACCGTTTCTGCTGGATCGGCACACCCCAACGTGGATGGGCGAGTTGTTCCGCCAGGCCGGCTACGAAGTTTGCGACCGGTATTTGTCCAGCTGGATTCCCCGCGAAGCGCTGCGTTGGTCGCGGCTTGAAACCCATCTGGAACGGTTCCGAAACCGTGGCGTCACCTTCCATGAGCTGGACAAAGGCGATTGGGAGGGGGAACTTTCCCGGATCCACTGCCTGAGCCTGGAAGCGTTCGCGAACAATTCCTGGGCGAGCCCCTTGGACTACCCCGCGTTCCGATCCCTGTATCGTGGTTGGCGCGATCGCCTGCCCACCGACGGAATCGTGCTGGCCTCGCTGGAGGACCGCCTGCTGGCCTATGTGGTTTCCTGCCCGGAGCCAATGGAAGACGGATCTTGTCGGACCGTCATCAAGACGGTGGCGACCTCGCGCCACCCTTGCGCACGTGGACTGGGCGCACTGTTGGTGGAATGGCTGCACCGCAAGGCGCACGCAAGCAACCACACCGGGGTGGTGCACGCCCTGATGCACGCCTCGAACCCCTCCACCCACATCCTTTCCGGACACGGACGCACGATCCGCACCTACAGCCTCTGGCGCAAGGAACTCCGATGACCACCTCCCCGCTGGTGGGACTTTTCCTGAGACACGTCGCCGAGCGCCCCGACCAGAACGCGATCGAGCAGGCAGGAAATTGCATCACCTATCGAGGGCTCTCGGAACGGATGCTCCAATGCGCGCGCCTGTTGCGCGGACGCAAGGTGGGCCCAGGAGATCGCGTGGTGCTGTATGTGCCGCCCTCGCCCGACCTGTACGCCTTGTTGTTGGCGATCTGGCGGATCGGAGCCGTGGCGGTTTTTGTCGACGCCTGGACGTCAAAACAGCGCCTGGGCCAGGTCGTGGACCTGGTCGAACCGGCGCTCTTCGTGGGGATCCCCAAGGCGCATCTGCTGCGGATCCTCAATCCTTCCACCTGCCGGATTCCGTCCATGCTCTGGTGGCGCGATCGCGGACGCATCGTGGACACCCAGGCTCCGGCCGATGTGGATCCCGCCAACACGGCCCTGATCACCTTCACCACCGGATCGACCGGATCCCCGAAGGGAGCCGATCGATCCCACAACTTCCTCTTGGCCCAACACCAGGCTCTCGCGCGCACGCTCGGCACCAAGGCGGGTTCCACGGATCTGGCGACCCTTCCCATCTTCGCCCTGCACAACCTGGCCAGCGGGGCCACCTGCCGGATCGCCTCGATCGACCCCGCCAAGCCGGACGCCATCGATGCCCCCCGCTTTTTGAAGGAACTGCGAACCGCCGACACCTCGGCCGGATCTCCCGCCGTGTTCCTCGCCGCGGCCAGGAGTCTCGCCGCACCGGATCCGAGCCTTCGCGCGCGCATCCACCTGGGCGGAGCCGCCGTGTTTCCCGAAACCATCCAGGAATTGTCAACTGCCTTCCCCGCCGCCGATTGGAGCGCCGTCTACGGCTCCACCGAAGCCGAGCCGATGGCGTCGCTGGAGGGTCGAGTCCTGTCCGCGTGGTCCGGATCCCCGGACCGAGGGATCCCCGCCGGAACCTTCGATCCAACGCTTCTGGTGAAGATCATCCATCCCATCGATGGTCCCATCGCGACGGAAACCGACAATTCGCTTGCCGAACGGGAAGTCCCTGCCGGAGAGGTCGGCGAGATCCTCGTTTCCGGAGCCCACGTGCTGGAAGCCTACTGGAACGACCCGGTGGCCATGGCCGCCAACAAGATCCGCACGCTCGAGCGGACCTGGCACCGGACCGGAGATGCCGGTCGGCTGGACCTCCAGGGAAACCTGTTCCTGCTGGGGCGGGTATCCGATCGGATCGAGTGGAAGGGGCGGACCCATTATCCATTCCCGATCCAACGAACCCTGCTCGGCATCGAGGGAGTCGCCGCGGGCTGCATTCTCCAGCATGCCAACCGGATTTTCCTCGTCGTGGAGCCCAAGCCAGCGATCGATCGCTCGGCATTGCAACGGAGGATACTCCAGTTTCCTTGGCAGTTTCCGTTCGTGCTTCATTTCATGGATCTACCACGGGACCCCCGACACCGTTCCAAGATCGACACCGGGAGGTTGCGCATCGCTCTTGGCCTCCGATAACATCCAGTGGCTTCCGAGGCATCCTTTCCGACTCACCGTTTGCCGGTTCGTCCCATCGCCCGATCGCTGAAATCCAGGTCACCGGAATCTGTCAACGTGGTGCCACATTTTTCGTGAAGCCACATCCACCTTTTCTATATGACAAAACTCAATGGCACGATCACACCTGGATATCCGTTCGTTCCGATCTTCCTTGCCGCCACTGCCTGATCCCATCCAGGCAGATCCAAACGCGCAGATTGTTTCGAATCCCCCCAAGATCGCGCAGCTCGAGCCCGAGCGCGATGCCGGTCTGTGCGAAGGGAACGTGGAACACTACGGTGGCTGGTTGCGTGTCCCGGTGGGCATCGCAGGGCCCCTTCGTGTGCAAGGGGTCCATGCCCGTGGCGACTACTACGTCCCGCTGGCCACCACCGAAGGCGCGTTGGTCGCGTCCTACCACCGTGGCTGCCACGCGATCACGCTCTCCGGCGGATGCTTGGCTTCCGTATTGGCCGAGGGCATCCAACGATCCCCCGGTTTTCGTTTTCTGAATTTGCTGGATGCAGGTTCATTTTCGCTGTGGGCCAGCGAATCGTTCGAAGCCTTCCAACGGGAAGCCGCCACCACCACCCGCCACGGAAAACTCGTGGACCTGCGTGCCGTGGTGGAGGGGAACCATGTCTGGCTGATCCTGGAGTTCACCACGGGCGACGCGGCCGGGCAGAACATGGTCACTTTGGCATCGGATGCCATCTGCAGATACATCGTGCGAGAAAGCCCCATTCCCGTGGTGCGCTGGTACCTGGAAGCCAACATGTCCGGCGACAAGAAGGCCTGCGGACAGACCTTCGGCAGCGTGCGCGGACGCAAGGTCAGCGCCGAGGTCGTGGTTCCTCGCGCGGTCACCGAACGGACCCTTGGATGCACCCCGGAAGAACTGGCCGACTACTGGCAGATGTCGGCGGTGGGTGGAGTCCTTTCCGGCAGCATGGGATTCCAAGGCCACTTCGCCAACGGCTTGGCCGCCCTGTATCTGGCCACGGGACAGGACGCCGCCTGCGTGGCGGAATCCGCCGTCGGCGTCACCCGGGCGGAATGCACCTCCAATGGCGACCTCTACGCCACCGTCACATTGCCCGACATCCTGGTGGGGACCGTGGGCGGCGGCACCCGGCTTCCCACCCAGGCGGCCTGCCTGGCCTCCCTGAACCTGCCCCAATCCCACTCGGCCCGCGCGTTGGCGGAAATTGCCGGATCGCTCTGCCTGGCCGGAGAGCTTTCCATCTGTGCGGCCATGGCTTCGGGAAACTTCGCCCGCGCGCACCGGGTCCTGTCCCGCAAGCGCCCCAGCAAACATTGACTTGAAACGGTAAGGGGCGGAAGGCGAGCCTTCCGCCCCTGGACTTGCGACCAGCAGGACTGCTTATCCCATCATCCGTTCGAGCCTGGGCATGTTGGCCAGCACTGGTGCCAGATTCTGACGCACCACGCGGACTCCCACGTGCTGCAGGTACACGTCGCGGTAGACCCACCACTTGGGAAGCGACCGGATCTTCTTGGGACACGAGGCCGGAGCACGCACGCAACGGGAGGCATCCGCCCGGTTGGCCTGGTCGTCGGCCACCGTCACGGAAAGCTCCATGGCCACTTCCTTGCCGGAAACCGGCGCGGTCAGGCGCAATTGGGCCCCGTTTTGCTGGTATTCGAACTCGACCCCCTGCAGGGAGATCTTGCCGGAACCTTCCAAGGGCCGGCCATCGACGCTCCATCGATGCACCCTGCCTCCGAGGAATCCATCCGAAGCCGCGATGAAATTCCCCTCCCACCGCCGGGCCAGGGAAGGCGCTTCCCAGTGCCCCACACGCCCGACGTCGCGGAGGGCGGAAAGTTCGATCCGCTCGCCGATGGCCATTCCCGACGCCACCGAGACCATCGAAGCCCCCGCCATCGCCGAAGGCTGCGAGGCCGCCGGGGTGTTGCCCACGTACGACACCCTCGTGGGGTTGGTGGCGCTGGCCATGACCGGGATGGGTGCCACGGAGGCCGCCGAAGCCGCCAGGATCTTGGCCGTGTCCAGCACTTCGAACGGACGACCCGCGACGAACTGCATCGATTCGACCGAGGCCATCGTGGAAAGACACTTGAATCCGCCCTCGATGCGGGTGGACACCAAACGCCGGTCCCAGGTCTTCCAGCGGAGCGAGATCCGGTCGTCTCGCACGTCGGACACTTGGACCACGGCCCTGCGCCCTTGGCCGGTGCGCACCGAAAAGACCGCTCCCGTGGGAATGTGCAGATCGCCGACGAAGGGCAGATGCAGGCTGTGCCACATCTCGCCGGAGGCCACCCGGGCGGCCTGCGCGTAGACCAGCCCGTAGCACGACCACCGCGCGATGTGGTCAAAATCCGTCCTGCCGGTGCGCGCCAACGACGTGGCGCAGACGGTCCGCAGCGCACGTCCGTCGCCACTGCCATCCAACCTCAGATCCCCGCCTTCCATCTGGGCGTCGCCCACCCGGCCGGAGTCCAGGTCGATCGCCTGGCCCGCGCGCAGGACCACCGTCCCCGCGCCGCGGATGGGTGCCAGATCGGGGACCGTGGTGCGGCACTTGATGGTGATGTCGTCGATCTCCACCGACTGGAAGAAGATGTTGATCCCGGTCGCGGGAATGTCCACGGCCGGGGCCAGGTCGTTGAGGGTGTCGCGGATGTTGTCGGCGATGCCCTCCAAGGTTCCTTCCAACCCCTCCTCCAAGGCGAACAGCAGCAAAGGCACCAGGACCGCGCCCACCGTTCCTCCGATGATTCCTCCCACCAGGAATCCACCCAGCGCGCCGATCACGGCCGCCGCCAGGTAGCAGTACCAAGGGATGTCCAGTTCCACGTCGGGATCGTCCACCTCGGTGTTCACCTGGAGGCGGCCCTCCACGATGCGGATCCGCATGCGGGCCCCCACCGTGCCGCGCGCGCTCCAGCAGAACCCGGACTTTTCCACCGTGGCCGAAACCGCCAGGAATCCATCCTGCAGGCTGATGGAGAAGGCGGTGAGGGTGGTGCTGTCGCCCACGTCGAAGGCACGCGTGAGCTGGCCGTTGCGGAAAGTCCCCGCGGGCTGGTCGAACGCCGCATCCAAGGCCGGATCCAACATGCGCAGGATCCATCCCAGGAACACCGCGATGGCGCCCGGCGCCTCATCCGTTCCCCAGTCCACCAAACCGGAGGTGAACGCGGAGGAATCTCCTGGGGTGCCGCCTCCGAAGGTCAGGGCCACGCCGATCGCGTCGCGCGCGTCGGTGGACGCGTCGGCCAGGATGGCGTCGGCCTGCCGGATGCGTTTGGGATCGGTGGAAGCGCGATCGACCGGCACGGGCAGAAGCGGGATCAGGGGCAGATTGGTGCTCAGCCAATTTCTGACCGGCGCCAGCAGGAGGTTGGAGATCGGGCTGGTTCCCACCTCCAGTCCCAGGAAGTACAAGGAGTCCTTCATGTCCAGCTTGAGCACGTCCATGGTGGGCGAGGTGCGATCCACCACCAGACCCGCCACGATGCGAAGTTCGGCTTCCACCGTTCCCGCGGGGTTGAGCCAGTCCAGCCGGATGTCCACCGGCTTGCCGCCGGCGGGGATGGTGATCCCGGTGGGGCGATCGAAGTTGATGGAAGACCGGAATCCGTCCGACGAGATGCTCACGCCGGGGATGGCGTCCAGGACCGATCCCAGCGCGCTGAAGAGCGAAGATCCGTCCAAGACCCCGGAAACCACCCGCTGGATGGCCTGCTCGGCGAACTCGATGACCATGTCGTAGCCGTGCGTGGCGTTGCCGGGCATCAGACACCTCCCGTGATGCGGAGCTTGACCTTGGGCGTCACGATCTGTCCGTTGGGCAGACGGATGGAGGCGGGCTGCAACAGTTCCTCCAGACCGGCCAAGGGCTTCAGTGTGGCCCGGAGATTGGACGGGACCTTGACTCCGGCGCGCTTGAGTTCGCGGGCGGGATCGGCCAAAAAGGCCGCGGCGCGCTGGGGATCGGCGTTGAGCTTTTCCAGGAACTTGTTCTCCTGGGAACGCAACGACTGGAGGTCGGCGCGAAGCCTCGGCGGAACGCGCTCCTCCAGGGAAGGCTCGCCCTTCGGGCCGGGCTTCGCGCACGGATCCTGTGCCTTGGAATCTTGGATCATCTGGACTCCTTTCCCGGCCGGTAAAAGGGAAAAGTCGGATTTGCTGGCCGGGCTCAGGAAGGAATCAACGACCGAACCTCTTTGAGAACAAGTCTTATCCTTTCTTATGCGGAATTCCGTCGCTTTCGTGCGGCGAACGGTTCAGAAGGGAAGGAATTTCCCCGCCGCGAGATCCTCGGCGACGGATTTTGGCCACATGCCGGGATCCACGATGAAGCACCGATCCCGCAATGGACGGAGGAAGGGATCGTGCTTCGCCGAAGGCGTCTTGGCCTGGGCCAGGGTGATTTCCAGGCAGTCCTTCGTGTCGATCTCGAATTGCGCGGCCACCTGCTCGGCGAAGGCCCGATCGCGGATGAACACGTTGCTTTCCGTGTGGTGGAAACACGAGCCGTTGGCGATGTTGTAGGAGCCGACCGACGCGTAGCGGGAATCCGCCACCATGTTCTTGGAGTGGAACGCACCCGGCTTCTGCCACTCGAAGATCCGGATCCCGCCCTCCAGCAAGGTCTTGTAGTGGTTGGAGCTTTCCCAGTACATCCAACCGAACAGTCCGCGCAGCATCAAGGTCTGCGCCGACACCTTCGAGTTGGTGAACAGCCGCACGTCCACTCCCCTTGCGGCCGCTTTGATCAGCGCTTCCGCCAGCATGCGCGGAGGCCGGATGCCGTGGCAGCCCCACCAGAGCGTCTCCTTGGCGTTGTCGATCACATGGAGCATCGCGTTGGTCAACTGGCCTCGGTTCTCGTCCCAAGGCTTGTGGGCGACATAACGGATCGGGAGATCTCCCGTGGCCTCCAGATTGGGGAACCACCGCTGCTTGAAAGCGTCGCGATCCGCCAATTCCTGGTTTCTCCAGCGCTCGATGCACTCCTGCGGATCGAACCCCCGCCTGCGCAGGTTGTCGGCCTGTTCGTTCTGCGCCTGGTAGCGGTACCAATCGGTCACGAACCGGTCCTGGATGTCTGCGACCACCGGTCCGGTCAAAAGCACGTCCGTGTCCCGCCAGGCCTTGGGCTCCTGGCCTCCCAACGCGTACTTGTCGCCCCAATTGAGACCTCCCAGAACGGCCGCGGTACCGTCCACCACCATGTACTTCTCGTGGAAGTGGCGCTTGAGCTTGAGCTTGACGTTGTGGGCGATCTGGTGGAAAGGGCGCCCTTTGGAAAGATCGGGCAGGAGATCGCGAAAGAGCTTGTGGTAGTGGAGGACTTCCCCGCCCCCATCCTCGATGGATTCCAGGATCTTGCCGCAAAACGTCGTCCAGTAGACTCCGTCGTCCAGGATCAACCGGGCCTGCGCGCCGGATCTGGCCAACCGCCTCATCTCGGAGGCCATGCGCCGGGAAGTGTCGTCGTTCATCACGCTGAACGCCACGGCGTGCACCTGGTGCTTCGCACCGGCCAGGAGTCTCCACCGCTCGCGGTAGGACTGCACGCCGCTGGGCAGAAACAGGCAGGCGTTTCCCCGCCTTTCGACAGATCCCGTCAAGCGATCCATCTCGGAGCCGAAGGCGCTGGAATCGAACACTTCATTCATGGAAACCCTCCCGATGGCGCCTGTGGCCAAAGTTGGAACGACATGGAGATAGAAACACGCGTCCGTGACGACGGGTCCGGCCCGCGATCCCGATCGGGTCAGCCAGCCAGCTTCGGTTTCCCCAACAAGGCGCGGACCCTGGATCGACGGCTGCGACTCACGGGAACCTCGCCCCCCGGCGGACGCATCCGGATCACCATCGCGCCTCCGGACAAAATCCGCCACCCATCGATCCGGTCCACCCGGACCAGATGCCCTCGATGCACCCTCGCCCATCGCCCGGGTTCCAGGAAGGATTCGAGGCGGGAAAGGCTGCAGCGCACCACGAAACTGCCCTCGTCGGTGGCCACCACGCAATGGTCGTCCTGGCTGCGCGCATGGAGGATCTCCCGGGGATCCAGCATCCGCACCCGCCGTCCGATCCGAACCGCGATGCCCTTGGCCACCGGCGAAGGTGCGGCGACGCGCGTGAGCCGGACCGATGCCTTCGGGCCGGAGAATCCGGCGATCGCTTTTTGGATCCGGTGCTCCAGCTCGCGGCTGAGGGGGGAGTCTTCGGCTTGGATCACGACTTGGATCGTTTCCACCACGACACCTCCTGGGGGACGGATCCACCAGCCATGGCTACCCCCGGCCGGGCGATCCCCTCCATCAATCTATTCTATCGATGGACAAAACGCGTCGAGTCCGGGGTCAGATCAGGATGCCGGACTCCGACGCCTTCTTCCGCAACGCTCCCAGCGACTTGCGGTCGGTGAGGAAGACCATGGTGGGGCCCACGCGCTCGGTGGCGCCTTTCCCCATCCGTTCCAGGATCCCCGCGGTGTCCTCGTCGGGACATTCCAGCAGGACGCCTTCGCGCACCTTGACCGGCTGCGCCACGCGCGCCCAATCTTCGAGCGCAGTCTTGACATTTCCCGGCAACGGATGGGAGGCCATGGTTTCCAGGGACGCAACGATTTCCGACACGGCGATCCCGAGCGAGAACGCGCTTTGGATGCTGGCGCGGGTGATCTTCCCCACCAGACCGTGGTCTGTGCCGGTCAACTGGGCGTAGAGGGACAGTTCCGAAAGCGCGGCGGGATCCATCCTTCCGAACACGACATCGTAGGCGGCGGTGACCTTGGCATGGCGCACGGCGGGGGCGCCCAGTCCGGGAGGAAGCCCCAGAAACCTCCGACCGGCGTCGGTCAATCCCATGGTGAAGGATCCGTCCGGGGCCACGCCTCGGCAGATCAGCCCGTGCAGATAAGGAGCGGAAACCGCATGTGACAGAATCCGCTCTGAGGAAGCTTGATGGATCCGATCGAGAACCTCGTCCATCGACACCTCGATCTTCCGTTCCGACCATTGCGTGGTGGGATCCGGAATCCAGGGGTCCCGGGGGCCGAAGGCTTCCCGCACGTCCTTCAGCACGGCCGAACCGTCGGCGGGCAACGACTCCAGCAACCGTCGTTTCACCATCCTGCCCAGGCCCGGGTCGTGGACATCGCAACTTCGCAGCAACCAAAGCGCCGAAACCACCGCCTCCCGCAAGCCCGAGTGCATCTGGTCGGTGGACAAATCGAGCACAGACAGATGCTCGCCGGCCAGGACCTCCTGGAAAAACGCCACTCTCCCCCCGCGATGCAGAAGGCTCCCCTTGGTATTGATCGTGTATTTGGCCCAGCCGGTCACCTCGCCCCGCTGTCGCGCCAAGGCTCCCAGGGAATCCAAGTGTTGGAAAGCGGAAAAGGTCCGCTGCTCCGGGTGAGATCCCATGCCCCACCATTCGGGAACCGGCACGAATTTGGATGCGACCGGCTTGAGCCATTTCTGGGGAATGGTGCCGTCGCGATTTTTCGCGACCGGCTCGGCGGCCAGCGCCCCCAGGACCATCCACGAATCCCAGGTGTGCACCGGAAATCCAAAGCGCAGGTCGCCGCTGACCCATGGAGCCTCGAGTCGCGCGCCAACCCGGACGAACACGCGATCGCGTGCGGGCCCCACGCATGGTTCACCCAGCGGGAAAGCGGAGGGAGCCAGGCGTCGCGCCACCTCTTCTTCCAACTCTTCGGTGGACAACTCCCGGACCGGTGGCGGGGCGTCGATTTTTCCGCGTTTGGGTGGCATGGGGTAAAAATGCCTATTGCATCCGCCATCGTGCGAGGAGAACCGGTGGAGCAACACGATCCTGGACCGGTTGCTCCGTTGTCTACCTTTTCCGTCGTGGACACGCGCCTGTTGAAGCGGGCAGCGGCGGCCTGGCTTCTTCTGATCGGTTTCGGAACCCTGGGCTACCGGCTTTTGGGCGGATCGGAATGGAGCTGGTTGGACGCGCTGTACATGACGATCATCACGATCGCCTCGGTGGGCTATGGCGAAGTCCACGATCTGTCCGGGAACATGCACGCTCGCGTGTTCGGGATTCTTCTGATCGTGGCATCGTTTGCCGTCGTGGCCGTTTTCGCCGCCTCCCTGACCGCCGCCATCCTGGAAGGCCGACTCACCCACTCGCTGAGACGCAGGAGAAACATGAAAGCCCTCGCCAAACTCACCGGCCACCAGGTCATCTGCGGGCTGGGTGAAACCGGGATCTCGGCGGCGCGCGAGCTTCGCGCCAACGGCCTGGATTTCGTCTGCATCGACCACGATCTGTCCAAGGTGGAACACGCCCTGAGCGTGGTGGGGGAATTCCCGCACGTGGTGGGCGATTCCACCTTGGAAGAGGTTTTGGAGAAGGCGGGCATCCAGCGCGCCGCAGGATTGCTCGTGGCCTCCAACGACGACCGCGCCAACGTGTTTTTGGTGATCACCGCCCGCGGACTCAACCCCCAGTTGAAGATCGTGGCGCGCGCCGTGGATCCGCAGACCACCGGCAAGCTGCGCCGCGCCGGGGCCACCGCGGTGGTCGCCCCCAACGCGTTGGGCGGACTTCGCCTGGCCGCCGAGATGATCCGTCCCCACACGACGACATTTCTCGACCGCATGCTGTACCATTCCACCGGCGACACCCGCATGGACGAAGCCGTGATCCCCAAAGGGTCGCCCTGGGACGGAGTGGAACTGGCGAAGGTGGACATCCACGCCAACACCGGCGTCGTGCCGTTGGCCATCCATCTGGGCGAAGAACAATACCTCTTCAATCCTCCCCCCCACCACATCGTACGCGCCGGACAAGCCGTGATCGCGGTGGGCTCCGGACAGGAATTGGACCGCCTGCGCAAGCACCTGGAAACCTGATAGGGAGCGATGCAAGCCGATCGCTCCCTGTGGACCTGACCCAAGACTACGAAAAATCCCCCACTCACCCTACCAAGAGAGACGCCCATGGAAGCCCGGACCGCACCACGCCCGCCAGACCCGCTGAACCCATTGATCGAGGAACGCATCCGGCTCATGGAAGCCCCAGGGCACGCGTTTCCCCAGAGGTTTTCCAAAGGCGACTGGCTGCTGGTCGCGGCCGTCGCCACCCTTTGTCTGGCGGTGATCGTCGCCGGCGCCTTCCTCTGAATCGGTAGGAACAAACCATGTCCAACAACGTGAACCAACAAGTGGAACGGGAAGTCGTCTTCGGGATCGTCCCGGTTCTGCCCCGCGAACGCAAGTACAACTTCCCCGACGCCTTCCTGGTTCTTTCCGGCTATTGCATCGCCACCTGGAGCTATACCCAGGGTTCGTATCTGGCGGGTTTGGTTGGATTCCAGCAATTGTTGATCGGCGCGTTCTTCGCCGCCATCCTCCTGTTGGCGATCTACCAGCTCCCCACGATCCTGTCCGTCCGCTACGGGATCGACGTCTGGGTCTGGCTCAAATCGGTCTTCGGTCCACGTGGCGTCCAGATCATGACGGTGACCATCATCGCCATCAACTTCCCATGGTATGCCGTGTGCGCCGATCTGTTCGCCTCTTCCATGGCCAACCTCGCGGGGGTTTTCGGCCTGCAGCTTCCCGCGATCACCCACGCGCCGCTGGGGATCGCCTCCGTGGTGGTCGGCACCTTCATCGCCTACAAAGGCATCGGCGCCATCACCTGGACCACGCGCATCCTGGTGCCCCTGCTGTTGGTCCTGGGGCTGGTGGTGATCTACGTGGGGGTGACTTCCGTTCCGACCGACGTGGTCTGGAACTACAGGCCCAAGGTCCCGGCCAATCCGGACCGGATGGCTTCCTACCTCCTTTCCATCGAGGCCAACTTCGCCTTCGTCATCACCCTGGTGGGAGGCATGGCGGGGGTTCCCCGGCTGACCCGCAAGGAGAACGCGGGTTTCTGGTCGGGGGTGTTCGGACAAGGATTGTCCGGCTCCCTGTTCGTGGTGGTGGGTGCGGTGATGGCCATCGCCATGCAGCACGCCACGGGCAAGATGGTGGACGATCCCACTCTGATGCTGGCGACCCTCGCCGGCCCGGCGCTGGCCCTCTGTTCGCTCCTGTTGGTGGCTTTCGCCAACATCGGGACCCAGGCGGTGGGATCGTACCTCTACGCGGTGATGCTCAAGTCCTCCTTCAAGAAGGCCGATTACCGGGTGCTGATCCTGATCCTGGCCGCCTACGTGGCCGCTCTTTGCGCCTGGGGCGAGATCACCAAGCATTTCGGGACATTCCTCACCATCAGCGCCTGCGTGTACGCCCCGTTGGCGGCACTGCTGCTGGTGGATTTCTTCTTCGTCAGAGGTCAGAAACTGGCACTGCGATCCGCCTTCGGACTCCCCGGCCACCACGCCTACGACTACACTGCCGGCATCAACTGGGTGGGCTTCTTCTGCGTGGCCGCAGGGATCGCGATGTCTCTTTCCATCTACAATCCATTGACCGGCCAGATCCATTGCAAGGCGCTGTTCTACCTCACGCCCACGGGTTTCTCATTCCTGGGCACGGGGTTGCTGTACTTCGCGATGAGCAAGATCCCGCCCATCCGCAGCTACCTGCTGCGCGACCGCTCCGAGATCACCGTCTAGTCGCATCCGCCATGAAGACCAAGAAGATCGACACCACGCCCTTCGATCGGCACCGCGAGCCACCCAAGCAGAACCTGCTGGCCATGCTGTACTTCTGGGTGTACTGCTGGTTTCTGACCCGCCAGGGCAAACTGAAGATCTCCAAAGTCGGCATGAAAGGTCTGAAGCCCCCGTACCTGGTGCTGGGCACGCATTTGTCCTTCATGGATTTCTGCGTGACGCCGTTGGCGCTTTTTCCACGACGGGCAAATTATGTCTCGGAGCTGGAGGGATTCGAGGCCTATGGCGAGTGGGCCTACCGGCACATCGGGTGCCTGGGGACCCGCAAGTTCGTCAATGACCTGGCCTTGGTGAAGAACATCAAGCGGGTGATCGCGCGAAAAGGGATCCTGGTGTTGTATCCGGAAGCCCGCTACGCCAATGTCGGGACCAGTTCCAAACTTCCCGATTCCATGGCCAAGCTGGTCAAGATGCTGGATGTCCCGGTCGTGGTGATCGACATGAAGGGCAACTACCTGCAGTCGCCCATCTGGAACCTCGCGATCCGCAAGCAAGCGCGGCTGGAAACGACCCTCTCCCTTCTACTGACCAAGGAAGAGGTTTCCGCCTTGCCAGCGACGGCCATCCAGCAGAAGATCCAGGAAGCCCTGACCTACGACGAATACGCCTGGCAAGCGAAGAATCGCATGTCGATCACCTACGAAAAGCGCGCGGAAGGACTGGAACTGGTCCTGTATCAATGCCCCTGCTGCGCCACGCCGTTTCGAATGACCTCCACCGGAGCGGAAATCTTCTGTCAGGATTGCGGCTCCGGCTGGACGATGACGGAATTTGGCCAACTGGAAAGAGCCAAGACGCCATCGGAGATCCCGGGATCCGCGCTCGACTTCACGCACATCCCCGACTGGTACGAGTGGCAGCGTTCGCGCGTGGTGGAGGAAATCGAATCCGGCGCGTACGCCTTGCGCATGCGGGTGCGCATCGAATCCCTGCCCAACGCGGTGAATTTCATCGATCTCGGCGAGGGAACCCTTGTGCACGATCGCAGCGGGTTTTCGCTGACCTTCGTCGAGTACGGCGAATCGGAGGAACAGACTCTCCAATTTCCGTCGATCTCCATGACATCCATCCACACCGAGACCAACTACCGCAAAAAGGGCCAGTGCGTGACCTTGTCCACCCTGGACAACACCTACTTCCTGTTCCCCCTGGAAGAAGGCTTCAACGCCGTGAAGATCCTATTCGCCACCGAACACCTCTACGAGCGGGCCATGGCGAAGAACCACCGCTCGCCGCTGTAACGCAGCGATTCTACGCAAGCGCAGGAAATGCGCCGCCTGATGAGGATCACGTCTGGGGGGCGGGCTTCGGGGGCATCAGCTGGCAACCCAGCGAAACCACCAGGGTGATCACAAACAACGAGAACATGTCATTTTCCATCCAAGCGCCAATACGGGCTGAGGCGAGGAAGGTGATGAGCACAATCCACGCGAAGGCCGCAAGGAGCCATCCCGCCACGATGTTCCGGACCGACAGGCAACGCCAGCCGATCCGAAGAAGCAGGACCATCGGCAGGTAGATCAACGCCGCAAAGAGCAGGATCCCGGCGGAGAACCCGATCGCACTATGGAGAGCAAACCACAGCGGCACCACCAGAAGCTGGGCCAGGACCTGTCTCCACGCCGGGCTCATCGCAGAACCGCTCAGGCCTTTTCCACCTCGATGGCCACGTCCACGCCTTCGATCTTGGCCTCGTCGCCTTGCGTCTTGGCATGCGAGAGGGAATCCGCCTGGACTTCCTCGGCCAAGAGCGCGCCGAACTCGGCGATCACCAGGCTGATTTCGTCGGATGCGGATTTCACCACCACGCGGATGCGGTCGGCCACGGCCAGGTCCATCTCCTTGCGGCGAGCCTGGATGCGGGCCTGCAGCTCGCGGGCGATGCACTCGCGACGAAGCTCGGGCGTGATCTTCGGATCCAAGGCCACCGTGGCTTCGGCGGCGGCCAGCACCACGAGATCCCCCTTGGTGGCGCGATCGATCAGGAGGTCCTCTCCCGACAATTCGTGACCACAGACGGAAATCGTCTTGCCTTCCGACGCATCCCGCAGCTGCTCCTGGGAAAGCGACTTGAGCGCTTCGCCCACCGCCTTGAGAGCGGGGCCGAGTTTTTTCCCCAGGGTCTTGAAATTGGGCCGGGCCGAAAGGCTCACCAAGTGGGACTCGTCCCGCTCGATGACAAGCTCCTTGACGTTGAGCTCTTCCAGGATCACGTCCTTCATGGCCAAAACGTCCGCTGCGGCCTCGTCCGAACGCGGCACCACGGTGAGCGTAGCCAGGCTCTGGCGCACCTTGAGGTCGTTGGACGATCGCAGAGAGCGTCCCAGCTCCACGATGGCCCGAGCCAGATGCGTACGACGGATGCCTTGCGCGTCCTTCAGCGTCTCGTCCGGACGCGGCATGTCGGCGTGGTGCACGGAACGTGGCGCGGAAGGATCCACCTCGGCCACCAAAATCTGCCAGATTTCTTCCGCCAAAAAGGGCATGTACGGGGCGAGCACCACCGCGAAGTCCTTGAGCACGCGATGGAGCGTGGCGTAGGCGGCCACCTTGTCGCCGTCGTCGGTGCTCTTCCAGAAACGGCGGCGGCTGCGGCGGATGTACCAGTTGGTGAGGCTGTCGATGAACTTGACCACCTCGGGCACCACGTTGTAGAGGCGGAACCCTTCCATCTCGCTCTCGATGGTGGCCAACAGGTCCTGCAATTCGGCCAGGATCCAGCGGTCCAATTCCGAAAGGGCGAGGCTGGACAGGCTCGCGGAAGGATCCCACGAGAGTTGCCCCTTGGCGCGATCGGCATTGTGGTAGGTGCAAAACAGCGATAGCGAATTCCACAAAGGCAGCAGGACGGAGCGCACAACCTCGCGCACACCGGCTTCGGAAAAGCGAAGTTCTTCCGCCTTCACCGCAGCCGAATCGATCAGATACATCCGCAAGGCGTCGGCGCCGATCTGCTCCAGGATGATGCCCGGATCCGGATAGTTGCGCAGACTCTTGGACATTTTCTGACCATCTTCGGCCAGCAGGATCCCGTTGACGATCACGTTCTTGAAGGCGGGCTTCTGGAACAGGGCCGCACCCAGCACAGTGAGGGTGTAGAACCAGCCGCGCGTCTGGTCCAGGCCTTCGGCGATGAAGTCGGCGGGGAACAGGCGGTCGAAGCCTTCGGCGTTCTGAAACGGGTAGTGCAGCTGGGCGTAGGGCATGGAGCCCGATTCGAACCAGCAATCGAGCACCTCGCTGGTGCGCCGGTAGACCTTGCCCGACGGATCGTACGTCTTGCCGTCGGCGGTGCGGATCTCGATGGAATCGATGAAATGGGTATGGAGATCCGTGATGGAGGCCGGATCGCGACCGGAAAGCCGCGCCAACTCCTCGATGGAACCCACGCACACCATCTGGCCGTCGTCGGCCTTCCAGACGGGGATGGCCGTGCCCCAGAACCGGTTGCGCGACAGGTTCCAGTCGCGCGCGCCGTCCAGCCACTTCCCGAAGCGCCCGTCCTTGATGTGGCCGGGAACCCAGGTGATCTCCTGGTTGGAGTCGATCATCCACTGCTTGAGGGTCTTGGTCACCCCGTCGGGATTTGTCACCGGCTTGTCCAACCCCATGAACCAGGTGCGCATGGCGCGGTACAAGAGCGGTGCTCCGGTGCGGTAGCAATGGGGGTAGGAGTGCACGAAGGTCTCGTGTTTGAACACCAGCCCCTTTTCCTTCAGGGCGTGGATGATGGCTTTGTCGGCTTCCTTGGCTTCCTGGCCCTTCCAATCGGGGACATCATCGGTGAACCGGCCGTCGGCGTCCAGCGGATCCCAAAGCCCCAAGCCTTCCGCCGCACCCAGCTGGAAGTCTTCTTCGCCAAAACTGGGCGCGATGTGGACCGCGCCCGCGCCGTCCTCCGTGCTGACAAAATCCGCCAACAGGAGGGTGTATTGCTTCTCGGAAAGCTTCGGGGTGTAGCCGAACAGCGGCTTGTACTTGCGCCCGGCCAGCTCCGAACCCAGCTTGGTCTCCAGGATATCGATCTTCTTCTCGTCGAAATAGGCGGAA
The DNA here is from genome assembly GCA_016699655.1 of Fibrobacterota bacterium. Taxonomy (GTDB): domain Bacteria; phylum Fibrobacterota; class Fibrobacteria; order UBA5070; family UBA5070; genus UBA5070. The sequence goes on along the minus strand of CP064986.1, from coordinate 2,818,769 downwards.
AGTCTCGGCTGGGCGATCCAGTAGACGGAACCTTCCGAACGGATCTTGACGTAGGGGATGTCCGCGCCCAACGCCACGGCCAGGTTGGAGGGCAAGGTCCAGGGCGTGGTGGTCCACACCAACAGAGCGGCCTGGTCGGGATCGTCTTCCAGGTAGAACTTGAGGGTGAGCGACGGATCTTGTCGGTCGCGGTAGCCCTGGTTCACCTCGAAGTTGGAAAGGGGCGTGGCGAGCTTGGGAGAATACGGTTGGACCCGGTAGCCCTCGTAGATCAGTCCCTTGTCGAAGCAGGTCTTGAACACCCACCACACCGATTCCATGAACGACGGATCCATGGTGCGGTAGCCGCCCTGGAAGTGCACCCAGCGCCCCATGCGCAGCACGGTCTTTTCCCATTCGCCGGTGTAGCGCAGCACGATGGATCGGCAAGCCTCGTTGAACTTGTCGACGCCGAAGGCCTTGATTTCCGCCTGACCCGCCAGGCTCAGGCTCTTTTGGATTTCCGCTTCCACCGGAAGCCCGTGGCAATCCCAGCCGAAACGCCGATCCACGCTGCGCCCACGCAGGCTCCAGTAGCGCGGCACGATGTCCTTTAGGGTGCCGGCCAAGAGGTGCCCGTAATGGGGAAGCCCCGTGGCGAAGGGAGGGCCGTCGTAGAAATGGAAGGGCTCGGCGCCCTGACGGATCTCTTCCTGCCGTTCGAAGGCCTTGGTGGCCTCCCAGAACTTCAGGATGCGGCCTTCCAGGCCAGGGAACGACGGATTCTTTTCAGGTTCGCGAAACTGGAGCATAGGGGCGCAAAGGTAGAACCTGGATGGCTTCCATCCGAACCCCCCGCGCCCTGCTCAACCGCTGGCCGGGGCGTTGCGCTCCAACCAGAGCTTCGCTTGTTCCTGGATCAGCACCAATTCTTTTTCCAGTTGATCGATCAATCCAGCCTGGTTTTTCCGCTCGCTCTCCTGGAGGCCTTGCTCGATCAGGGCCGCGATCGCGGAAAACGCCATCGCTCCGAGGGTTGCGGAACTGGACTTGAGATTGTGGAAGGAGCGCAGCGCTTCCTCCAAATCGCCCCGTTGTGAACACTCGCGACCAAACTTGATGGATCCGGGAGCCGTCCCGATGAACTGTTTGACCAGGGTCCGGACCACCCGCAGGGCATCCGCGTTGTTTCCAAGATTTCGCAAAAGGGGGTCGGGATCGAAGACTCGGGAGGCATCGCCTTTGGCAGGGGCGCTGGCGGGCTCCTTGCTCGCGACGATCTTCAATTGCTTGCGGAAGATCGCCACAAGCTGTTCCACCTCGAAGGGTTTGGTCAAAAAGTCGTCCATCCCCGAATCCATGCACTTGGCGCGGTCGGAGGCCAAAACTCCCGCCGTCATGGCCACCACCGGCAGATCCAGTTTCAGCTCGGCGCGGATCGCCCGGGTGGCGGCGAATCCATCCATCACCGGCATCTGCACATCCATGAGGACCAGATCGTAGCCTTGCGGACTCTTTTTCAACTTCTCCAGCGCCACCTTCCCGTGCTCGGCGACTTCCACGCTGGCCCCCAGGGCCTGCAGAGTTTCCGCCGCCACCACCTGGTTGAAGGCGTTGTCTTCCACCAGAAGGACTCGCACGCCATTGAGCGCTTTGTAATCCTCGCCTGGTCGGTCGGGATTGGGTTTGGACTCGTCCACCGCGCTGGTGGGATGGGAAGTCGCGCTCTTGAACGCCTTCAACAGCGCCATGGGAGTGACCGGTTTGACCAAAATCCCATCCAACAACCGAATGCCCTCGTCCGCCGGGCTGTCCATGAGGTTGCGAACCATCTTGACCACCGGGATTTCACGGCCACAAATTTCGCGGATGCGCGCGATGGATTTGCGATCCTCCCACTGGGGGGTGCCGGCATCCACCAGGATGGCGTCGAACGGATCGACATCCTCTCGTCGCTCCAGCAGTGTCAGGAAATCCTGCCAGGCCTCGACACATTCCATCCGCCAACCCCACCGACTCGCCGCAGCATCCAAGCTCGCTTGCGTGGAGGGTTGATCGTCCAGGCAAAGGACATGCAGCGCGTGGTTTTGCATTCCGGCCAGTCCCGGATCGGAAGATTGCGCCACCGGAAACGGCAGCGAGACGAAAAATTCGGTCCCGATGCGGCTCATGCTGCGCACGCCGACATGCCCACCCATCAATTCCACCAGGTTCTTGCTGATCACCAACCCCAGCCCGGTCCCCCCGTATCTTCGCGTGTTGGAGGAATCGATCTGGGAGAACGGTTGGAACAATCTCTGTTGCTGTTCATCGCTCATCCCCACACCGGTGTCCCGCACCCGGAAACCGATCCTCATCTGGTTTTGATCCTTCGACAACAGCTCGATGGACAGATTCACCTCGCCTTGGGACGTGAACTTCAAGGCATTGCCCATGAGATTGAGCAGAATCTGCTGGATGCGCAACGGATCCCCATGCAATTGCACCGGCACCAACGGATCCACGGTGAAGGAAACCTCCACATCCTTTCCGGAGGCGTTCATGGAAGCCAGGCTGGCGACGCTTTCCAGGATGTCGTCGAGCTGGAAATCCACCGGCTCGATCCGCAACCTGCCCGCCTCGATCTTGGAAAAGTCGAGGATGTCTTCCAGGATTCCCAACAGCGATTTCCCGGACTTGCGGATCATGTCCAGGTATTTCATCTGGATGGGGGTGAGGGTGGTCTTGCCCAGAAGTTGCACCATGCCCAACACGGCATTCAACGGCGTGCGGATCTCGTGGCTCATGTTGGCCACGAACTCGCTTTTCATGGAGCTCGCCCGTTCCGCCTGGGATCGCGCCTCCTCCATGGTGTGGAGGATTTCCTTATCAGCGGACAGATCCCGCGCGATGCCCACGAAACCGTTGACGACCCCGACGTGGTCGTGCAAGGCCATGACGGTCAGTTGGACGGGAAACTTCGATCCGTCCTTGCGCACATAGGTCCATTCGCGGGTATCCACCTCCCCGTGCAACGGAGCATCCGTGAACACCCCGAACCCGGAAGCATCTCGGCCGGTCGTTGTCAGAATCTGTTTGGAGCGTTCCCTGGTCTCTTCTTCGAGATGGATGAGCCGGGGCGTTTCCTTTCCGACCACCTCCTGCGCCGACCAGCCGAGCATCCGCTCGGCCCCTTTGCTGAACAGCTGGATGGTGCCTTCCATGGAGGTGGCGATGAAGCTGTAGCCCGTGGCTCCGTCGATCACATCCTGCAAGCGGGCGAGCGAGTCCAGCCGGGAACGCTGCTCCGTCTTGACTTGCGAAATGTCCGTGACCAGGGAGAAAAAACCGATGATCTTCCCGTCCTCGTTGTCCGGCACCAGATTCACCAGAACCGGGCTTTGGCCAGCCTCCGTCTCGAGCTCGGTCTCGAACTCCACCACCTCGCCCCGCAAGACGCGTTCGATCCCGCCCTCGAGGGTTCGGTAGGTATCCTGCCCCACGAGTTCCGGGAATGAAACCCCTGCGAGGCTGTCGCGGCCCATGCCAAACCACTCTTCGAACGCCTTGTTGGCCAGCCGGATCCGCAAATTTCCGTCCCAAGCACCCACCAACCCGGGAATGCTGTCGATCACTGTTTGCAGGACCTTCCGGCTGCGGCGCATCTCCTGCATCTGGAAATCCACTTGACCAACGATGACCCCGATCAGGATGGGCAGAAAGGCCGCCATGGTGGCTCCCGCCCACAAAAGGAACGGATCATCGGTGCGAAACGCCCGTGGAGGCGAAACCAGGTCGAACTTCAACAAAACCGTGCTCAAGGCCATGACCATCCAGATCACGATCGAGGTGTGGGCGAGTCCCTTGCGAATGGCCAGGATGCAGAAGGGAATGGTCAGGAAAATGAACGGTGTGGCGACATAATACAGGCACATCTGGGTCAGGACCAGAAGTGCGGCCACCTGCACCAGATACTCGACCATCTGCTTGAGATGAAAAAAGGACGACCACTTCGAGCGATCGAACACCATGCCGGGTAGAAGCAACAAGGCCATTCCGGAGGCGTCGGAGGTCCACAGCGTGCGAAACGTCGAAACGACGGGCACACCACTGCGCAAAAACGCGCTGGAAGCCATCATCGCGCAGGCGACTGGGGAGGCGATGAACAAAACGATGAAAAGCATCTTCAATGCATCTTCGATCTTCAGTTGCGGTCCTCGCCACACCACGAAACGATCGAACAACAGGGTAGCCAACTGAATTTCCAGGAGCAGTCCAATTCCCTGCTCGATCGCCTCCAGCACACTCCCTAGCTGGAAGAGTCTGGCCAGAACCCCCGCCAGGAAGAACGCGCCCATCACCGGCCAGCGTTCCTTGCGATCCAGGTGCAGAACGATCGCCAATGCATAGGCGGTCGGCACCCAGATCACCGGTGTCCCGGTCTGCGTCGAGGCGAATTGGTAGCAAAGGATCGAAAGCGCGAAAAACACGACGCTGTGGATCGTCAACTGCCCTCGATCAAACGCCTCGCCGGCTTTACTGGAACGGTTCATCCTGGTGAAGATCGCCTCTTGCGCATTGGCGCATATTACCGCTCCCGCGCTCGGCTGCACAAGCGGAAGATCCCGTCAGCCCCACCGCGAAGAAGGTTTGCGCACTGCCCCCTCCAGGTGATAAGATCCAGCCATGGCCAAAAAAACGATCTTCGTGATCGACGACGACCCGATGATCACGATCCTCCTGGAGCACATCCTGTCCAGGGAAGGATACGAGATCGCCAAGGCGTCAGACGGCCGTGAAGCGGTAGACATGGGGCAAGCGATGAAGGTCGCCCCCGATCTTGTGATTTCCGACAACATGCTTCCGTTCCTGAGCGGAGTGGAACTGGTCCCGATCCTCCGGTCCCTGGATGGCTGGGAACGTGTTCCCATCGTCATGCTGACCGCCAAAGGCCAGGAAGCCGACATCCGCCGCGCCTTCGACGCCGGCGCCGACGATTATCTGGTCAAGCCGTTCCAGCCGGGTGAATTGCTCGCCAGGCTCAAGCGCTTCGTGAGATGATCGCCCTGGCCACCTTGGCGCTCGCTGCCCTGACCGGGAGCCCGGAAGGGCCGAGCGTTTCGGCTTCCGCCGCTTTCGCTCGGCTGGATGCCCCCCAGGGAGCTCCGAACTGGAGCGAATTTTCCGGCGGACTGGCCTGGAAAGCGGCTCGGTGGAACACGGGAGTGTCCGCCACCATGGTGCGCCGTTGGGACCTGGATGATCTCCAGGGGGAATTCCAGGCAGGACATAAACTGTCAGAATCGGTTTCGTGGGAGGCGACCGCCAGCCTGGGTGGCCAGGAGCGCTTCCTTCCATCCTGGGCGACGAGCGCGGCGCTGGTCAAGACCCTCCCCCAAGGCTGGGTGGGCACGGTCGGCCTGCGTTTGGCCGATTACCGGGAATGGAAAGTCTTCGTGCCAAAAATCCTTTGCGAGCGCTACATCCGCGCCTGGCGCCTGGGAGCGGGCACCGCCCTCCCCTGGCCGCAGGGCATGGAACCCACCCTCGATGTGCGTGTCCTGGGAGGGTGGGACTGGAGCGATCGAGGTGGAATCGGGATCGACGCCAGCTACGCCCGGGAAGCCGAACGCGATGGAAACGTGCTTCTCGATCGACGCTCCACCTCGACGACCCTCTCGGTGCGCCAAGAACTCGGCGCTCGCGTGATCGTCCGCCCGGCGATTTCCTGGACCCGACTGGAAACCGTCCATGACCGCCTGGAGGTACGCCTTGCCATCCAATGCGGCATCGGCGGCTGATCCGTCCCACCTGCTGCTGGCGGCATCGTTCCTCGACGGCCTGAGCCTTCCCGCGCAGGTCGCCGCCTGGACCATCCTGGCGGCCACCATCTTCAGCATCGGACTCCTGCTGGCCATCCTCGTCCTGCATCTGGTCAATTCCCGTCGCACGCGCCGCACGGAGCTTCTGAGCAAGCAATGGCTGATCACGCTGATTTCCCCCGAATCCGTGCCATCGGCTTTGCACGTCGAGGAGGGGTATCTCGTGGCGTTCATGCGGACCTGGCTCCACCTCCTGGAATCCTTGCGCGGAGACTTCCGCGAACGCCTGCTTTCCTTCCTGCGCCGCTCGGAGATCCCCCAACACCTGCGCATGCGCTTGCGCAAGGCCGGTGCGGCCGAACGCATCCTCTGCTTGGAAACCCTCGGATCCGTCCAGGACCTCTTCAGCACCGAGGCCATTCTTCCGCTGGTGCGCGAAAGCGATCCCATCGTCTCCCTGCACGCGGCCACGGCCCTGTTGTCCATCAATCCGCAGGATCTGATCCAGGAGCTTCTGCCCCATTTTCTCTGGCGGGAGGATTGGCCCCTTTCGCGCGTCCACTCCTTCCTGCGCGCCGCCCCGAGCGACTTGGTCGGGGAACACCTCGCGCGCTTCGTGCGCTCCTGCGGCCCGGCCTGTCCGCCCAGGGCGTTGCGCCTGCTGGAACTGCTTCCCCACCAGGCGCGATCCGAAATCCTGACCGAATTGCTCGGCAATGCGGATCCGCTACCGGTCTCGACGCAATGCATCCTGCTCGGATCGATCCACGACCCCGGCGTGGCGAACCTGGCGCGCGACAGAATCCGGCATCCACAATGGCCCGTTTTGCTGGCGGCCGTGCGAGCCCTGGGGAGGGTGGGAAACCTCGAGGACATCCCCGCCATGACCGATCTTCTGGACCACCCCCAGTGGTGGGTTCGCTACCGCGCCGCCGGGGCGATCGTCTCGCTGCCCCAACTCAAGCCCATCCAGGTGGAGCTTCTGGCCGCCCAACATCCGGATCCGCTGGCCGGCGACATGTTGCGCTTCGCCTTGGCGGAACGGAGCCTGGCATGAACTTCTTACGCATTCTGTCGGATTTCGTCGAATACGGTTTCCTGACGTACTTCCTTGTCCTGACCTTCTGCACGCTTCTGCTCAACGCGATCGCCGCCTGGACCATCCTCCGCTACCTCGGGCGGCACCCGCTGTTGGGAGTCCAGCAACGGGAGGCCTTTGGTGGATTCCTTCCGCCGATTTCCGTCCTGGTTCCCGCCTACAACGAAGAAGAGACGATCGCGGCGACCCTCCATTCGCTCTTGCAACTGAACTATCCGGAATTCGAAATCATCGTCATCAACGACGGATCCAAGGACAAGACCGTCCAAGCGGCGGTGGACGCGTTCGGTCTGCAGGAATTCCGCGAGGTGCACCGTTCGAGCATCCCGACGAAAACCGTCCGCGCCGTCTACCGCTCCATGAAATTCCCCAACCTTCGGTTCATCGACAAGGAAAACGGCGGCAAGGCCGACGCCTTGAACGCGGGGATCAACGCGAGCGTCTACCCGCTGTATTGCGGGATCGATGCGGACTCCATCCTGCAGCAAGACAGCCTCACCCGATGTGTCCAGCCCTTCCTGGAGGACCCCACCACCATCTGCGCGGGAGGAACCATCCGCATCGCCAACGGATGCCAGGTGGAGGGTGGCTTCCTTGTGGCCACCGGTCTCCCACGAAATCCCTTGGCCATGGCGCAGGTGGTGGAGTACTTGCGGGCGTTCTTGTTCGGAAGGCTCGCGTGGTCACCCATGAACGCGCTATTGGTGGTCTCCGGGGCCTTCGGGATCTTCCATCGCGAGACCGTGGTGGAAGCCGGGGGCTACAGCACTGGAACCATCGGCGAAGACATGGAGCTCGTGGTTCGGCTGCACGCGAAGATGTTGCGCGAAAAACGCCGATACAAGATCGTGTACCTGCCCGACCCCATCTGTTGGACCGAGGCGCCGGAAACGCTCAAGGTGCTGGCGAACCAACGGGTTCGTTGGCAACGCGGCCTGGCCGAAAGCCTGTGGAGGCATCGCAGCCTGATGTTTTCCAGGGGATCGAAGGCGGTGGGATTCCTTTCCATGCCGTTTCTTGTCTTCTTCGAACTGCTGGAACCGTTCGTGGAAGTGGGCGGCCTGCTCTACTTCTTCTGGGCCGCGGCCTTCGGAGAGATTTCGTGGAGCACCACCATCCTGTTTTTCACGCTCGTGGTGAGTCTGGGTTTCCTGCAATCCATCAACGCGGTGTTCTTGGAAGAGGTGTCGTTTCGGCAGTTCAAAAGCCTGCCCCACATCGCCAAGCTCCTGGCCTCGGCCATCCTGGAAAACGTGGGGTACCGTCAGCTCAACACATGGTGGCGACTCAAGGGACTGGTGCTATGGCTAACCGGCAGCAAGCAGAAATGGGGCGTGATGACCCGCAAGGCGGCCTGGTCCAAGAAGTGACCTAGACCGGATCGTGGACCTTGGGCTTGCGCGTAACCAGCAGGTAGACGGCCGGCACCACGAACAAGGTCAGGGCCAGCGAGGTGGTCATGCCTCCGATCACCGCCACGCCCAGGGGCTTGCGGCTTTCCGCACCGGCACCCAGCGCGAGGGCCACCGGGAGGATTCCCAGCACGGTGGCGACCGAAGTCATGAGGATGGGGCGCAGACGGGCCGTGGCCGCACCTACGACCGCTTCCAGCGGCTCGAATCCCGATTCCAGGCGTTGGGTGGCGAATTCCACGATCAGGATGCCGTTTTTTGTCACCAATCCCACCAGCAGCACCAGCCCGATCTGGCTGAACAGGTTCATGGTCATGCCGGCCAACCACAAGGCTCCCAAAGCACCCACCAGCGCCAGAGGAACCGTGAGCAGGATCACAAATGGCGAGCGCAGGCTCTCGAACTGGGCGGCCAAAAGCAGGAACACCGCCAGGATGGCCAGACCGAACACCGCGCCCAGACTGGAGGAAGACTCCTGGAAATCGCGCGCCGAGCCGGTCCAGCGCGTCACGAAGCGGTCATCGAGCTTTTCCTTGGCGACACTTTCCATGGCCTTCACGCCCTGGCCCAACGAAACGCCCTTGTTCAATCCCGCCGAAATCGTGAAACACGCCTCGCGGTCCAGTCGCTGCCGCTGCGGAGGGACCATGGTCTCGCGAAGGCTCACCAGGGCGGACACCGGAACCAACTCGCCTTTGGAGGAGCGCACCCGCAGGCGATCGAGGCTGGCGGCGCTGGAGGCCCCATCGAGTTCGGCCAGAACGGAGTACTGCTTGCCCTGGCGCAGGAACACGCCCAACTTTGGCAACCCGAAGGCCAATTGCAGCGAACTGCCCAAGGCCTCGGGAGTCACACCGAGGTCGGATAGCCGATCACGGCGCACCTCCACTTCCAACCGAGGCTTGGTGAAGCGAAGATCGGTTTCCACCACCGAAAAGGCCGGATTGGCTCGCGCGGTCGCCTCCAAATCGGAGAGGACTTCGCGCAAGGCTTCCAGATCAGGACCTTGCACCACCAATTGGACCGGCAGAGCTTGGCGTCCTCCCACCCGGATGGCCTGCTCCTGGGTGACCGAGGCGCGCGCGCCCCCGAACTTGGCGAGCATCCGGGTCACCGCGGTCGCGAGGGAATCCTGGGTCGCGTCGCGTTCGGTGGGTTCAGAAAGTACCACGCGGGAAAACCCCGAATTGGTGGCGCCACCGGCCCCGCCTGCACCGGAGTTGACCAGATAGGTCTTGATCTGGGGAATGGTGGCCAGCGAATCGGCCATCCGTCGCATCCAGGAATCCATGTAGGGGAAGGTGGCTCCCTCATGGGCCGTGACATTGATCTGCAAAGCGGAACGATCCTCCGCGGGAGCCAGCTCCTTGGGCAGCGCCCCCAACAGCAGGTAGATGGCCCCTGCGCAAAGCGCGAGCACGGCCACGGCGGCGGACGGAAACCGCAGGGATTTGCGCAGGACCCTGGAGTAGGAATCCGTCAGCCACTGGTAGAACGGCTCGGTGGCCGCGTAGAAGCGGCCATGTCGGCTGTGCGGACGCAGGACCCGGCTGGAAACCATGGCGGAAAGTGTCAGGGCGACGAACCCGGAGATCAACACGGACCCGCCCACCACCACGCCGAATTCCCGGAACAACCGGCCCGTGAACCCCTGCAGGAACAACAACGGCACGAACACGGCGGCCAGCACCAGTGTGGTGGCGACCACGGCGGCGAAGATTTCGTCCAGCCCTTTGATGGCCGCTTCGCGAGGATTCATGCCCGCCTCCACGCGCGACCAGATGATCTCCAGCACCACGATGGCGTCGTCGACCACGATCCCGATGGCCAGCACCACTCCCAACAGGGTGAGGATGTTGATGGAGTATCCCAATACCCAGACCAGGGCGAACACGCCCACCAATGAGACAGGAACTGTCAGGACCGGAACCAGCGTGGTGCGCCATTCGCGCAAGAACAGGAAGATCACCAGCACCACCAGCGCGAAGGCGATGGCGATGGTCTCCCCCACTTCCAGCAAGGCCTTGCGGACAAACCGCGTGTTGTCGAACACCTCTTCCAGCACGACCCCTTGGGGAAGCTCCGACTCCAATCGCGGCAGGCGCTTGCGGACCTGATCGACGATGGCGACCTGGTTGGCGCCTGGTTGCGCCACGAAGGCCAACGCGATCCCCGGTTCGGTACCCAGCCGCAGCAGGGTCTTTTCGTTTTCCGCGCCCAGCTCCACCCGGGCCACGTCCTGCAATCGCACCACGCCCGTTCCATCGCGGCGCAGCACCACCGCGGCGAACTCCTCGGGAGTGGCCAGGCCCGTCTTGGCCTTCAGGGCCACGGAAACATCCTTTCCGTCGATCTGACCGGCCGGAAGCTCCACGTTTTCCCGCGCCAACACGGCCTTCAAGTCCTGCAAGGTGAGGCCAGCGGCCGCGAGCTTGGCAGGGTCCACACGAAGGCGCATGGCGAACTTGCGCTCGCCCCAGACACGCACCTCGGCCAGTCCCGGAACGGTCTGCAGGCGATCTTGCAATCCGGTGGCGATCTCGTTGAGTTCCAACAAACTGCGGCCCGGACCACGCAGAGCCAACAGCAAGATCGGCGTGGAATTGGCGTCGGCCTTGGCCACGGTGGGGGGATCCACTTCGGAGGGAAGGCTGCGTTGGGCCCGGCTCACGCGATCCCGCACGTCGTTGGCCGCCCGCTCCAGATCCACTCCCAACAAAAATTCCACCGTGATCTGCGTGCGCTCGTCCCGGCTCTGCGAGCTCATGGTGCGGATTCCGTCGATGCCGTTGAGCGATTGCTCCAAAGGCTCGGTCAGTTGCTTTTCCACCGTTTCCGCATCGGCGCCACGCCAGGAGGCGCTGACCGTCACCGTGGCCGGGTCGATGGACGGATATTCGCGCACCGGCAGATTGGGGATGGCCAAAAATCCCAACAACAACAAAAACGCCGAGGCGACCGAAACCAAGACCGGCCGGGCAACCACCATCTTCGAGAAGCTCACGGCTTGCTCCCGCCCAGGCTGTCCGGTGCACCACCGGATTTGGGGCGTGCGCCTTCCGTCAAGAGCCGGGCGATTTCCACGGGAGCACCGGTCTTGGGCGGTTGGGCTCCGGGGAGAAGCACGGTGTCGCCGGCCTGCAATCCCGAGACAAGCTCCACCCGTTCGGCATTGCGCCGTCCGGCCACCACGGGCACGAAGAGCGCCTTGCCCTCGCGGGCCAAGAAGACGCCGGTGCCCTTGGGGCCGCCCGACAACGCCTGCGAGGGGATCGAAAGAACCGGCCCCGGTTCGGCGGGGAGGGTCACCTCCACCGTGGCGCCCGGGACCAGTCCTTGGCAACCGGATTTGCACGCGGCCAACAACCGCCTCGTGCGAGTGGCTTCGTCGAGCTCGGGGGCCAGCGCCTCCACCTGGGCCCGTCCGCCGCGCGCGGAACCCGGATCCCGCCACGAAAGCGTCTGGCCCGGTGCGAGCCGAAACGCCAAGCCTTCCGGCAGCGCCCATTCCAGGCGAACATCACCGGAGCCCACCAGCGCAGTCAACAATTGTCCATTGGGGACCCACTGGCCCATGCTGACTTCGCGCATGCCCACCGTTCCACCGAAGGGGGCACGCACTTCCATCTTGGCCAAGGACGCTTCCGCCAAGGCGAGATCGGCCTGGCAAACGGCCGAATCCGCCAGCGAGGTTTCCAGCTGTTGCAAACTCGCCGATTGGGCATTGACCTGCTCCCGCACCCTCTTGAGGGTCGCGACGGACAGCCGCAGCTTCGCGGCGGCGCGATCGCGCGAGGCCCTTGCTTCGGCGTCTTCCAAGCGAACGATGACCTGTCCCGCACGCACCTGGGCTCCCTCGCGGAACCCGATTTCGCGGATGCGTCCGGCGGCCTCGGTGCGCAAATCAATGCGATCGCGCGCCTTGACTTCCGCCAGCCCCGCGGTGGAATCGCCAAACGGTGCGGAAACCACCAAGGTGGCGGCGAATTTGGCCACGCGGTCCTTGCCCGGCGGGCCCTTCGGCTCTTCGGCTTTTTTCTTGCAAGCCGAAAGCAGGAACAAACCCAAAAGACCGGACAACAGCGCGGCTCGAGAGAAGATCGACATAGTGGCAAGAAGGTGCAAAATCCCACCGGGAATCTCCACATTCCGTCCCACCTTCCCGCAATCCCGGCAAACCTCGAGCCCGCCTCGCCCGAGCATTGTCTCAGGGCAAGGCTGCCAGCAGGTCTTCCCAGGTCTCCCGGCGGCGGATCCTGCGCACCGAACCATCTTTCCCCAAAAGGACCTCTGCCGCGCGAGGCCGGGCGTTGTAGCTGGAGGACATCGCCCAGCCGTAGGCCCCGGCATCCCGTACCACCAAATGATCGCCCAGCTCCGGGAGCAGGCACTTTCTGTCACGGCCGAGGATGTCGCCGGATTCGCAGATGTTCCCCACCCACTCGACATCCACCCTCGGCCCCTCGCGCTTTTCGCGAGGACACAGATCGATGCCGTGATAGGAATCATACAGCACGGGGCGTTGCAGCACGTTGAAGCCGATGTCGCAACCGGCGATTTGGATTCCTTCGCGTTCCTTGACCGCGTGCACCGTTCCCAGTACCGCCCCGCACTCGGCGAACACGTAGCGCCCTGGCTCCACCTGCGCCCGGAGGCAGCGCCCGGTTTCGCGCTCCCAGGCATCCAAGAGCACGGACAACCCGGAGCCGACCACCGACAAATCCAGTCGAGGTTCCCCGCGGTAGCCGATCCCGAACCCGCCGCCGAAATCCGCAAACCGCACCGAGGGAACCGTGCGACAAACCTCCAACAACGCCTTGGCCGCCTGCAGATAGCGTTCGGGCGTCAGGAATCCGGATCCGATGTGCTGGTTCAGCCCGACCACCTCCACCCCGCGCGACGAGAGGATTTCCAACGCCTGCGGCACCTCCGATGGCAGGATCCCGAACTTCACCCTCGCGCCGGCCGTGACCACCTTGCCGTGGTGGCCGTCGCCCACCAACGGATTGATCCGCAGCGCCACCTGGCCACCGGCAAACACATCCGCGGCCAGGCGGACTTGATCCACCGAATCCAGACTGGTGAGGATGCCCCGGTCGCGGGCGAACTCGAGCTCTTCGCGCGACACGTTGTTGGGAATGAAGAAGATCTCTTCCGGACAGAATCCGGCACGTTCCAGCAGGAGAATCTCGCCGGGGCTCATGGCGTCGCCGCCCAAACCCTCTTGGCGCGCGATGGCCAGGAGGGAGGGGTTTCCGTTGGTCTTGATGGACACCGACGGATGGAAGTCGCGCCCCGGCAACATTCCCGCGACCTCGCGGCACCGCGTACGCAAGGTGGGCTCGTGGTAGACATACAAAGGCGATCCGTGTTCCTGGACCAGCTCCCGTACGAGCTCGGAGGGAAGCCATGTCAGATGGTCGGCGGGGGCATTCATGTCAGTTTCTTTCCGTGGCTCGCGCTTGCACGATCTGGATTTCGTGGGTGAGGGAATCCTTGATGAGGTTCACCAAGTGGGGGTTTTCGGAAAACACGCATTCGCCGCGCGCCTGGTCCAGCTCGCCCGTGAGCACCTTGCGACCATCCGCGATGATCCGCACCGGCCCCCGGGCTTTCCGCCGCACGTGCACCACGGCACCGTCCAGTTCCCACGACCGGTTGCACAGCACGGTCACGCGGATCGCTCGACCCATTGCCTCCGCGAGGTCATCGCGAATCTCCTCGAGGTCGATGGCATCCAAGGCCAGATACAAACGATCCTCGGCGCCTTGGCAGAGCAGGCGCATGCGCTCCAGAACCGCCGCACGCCCGGACACGGAAAGAAACGGCGCCCCTCCCTGCTTGACCTGAGGAGCGGAGGCCAACGCCTTCTTGATCGACATTTCCTGTCGAGACCGCACGAGGCGCCCGACGTCTTCCAACGACAGCGCCGCGTAGCGGGTGGACTCCCCTTCCACGCGGGAAGCGAAGCCCTTTTCCACCAGGCTCGCCAAGGCGTGGTAGGCGTTGGATCTGGAGATTCCGGTTTCCTTGGCGGCCTCGTACCCGGAAAGCTCCCCGTGCTCCAGGAGGGCGCGGTAGAGGGCGGCTTCCTGGCCGGTGAACCCCAAGGCTTGCAGGGCGTCGATGAAATCTGGAGAAGACATAGTGGTATTATACAGTACTACGCCAGAAAAGGCAAGGGGAGACAGCCTCCATCTAGACGAATGCCTTTGGCAGTTAACTTTGGGTTTTGCCCAAGGACTCACGACCGTGTTGACCCTACCTCAGCTCGAACGCCACCTTTTCAAGGCCGCCGACATTTTGCGCGGCAAGATGGATGCCTCCGAGTTCAAGGAATACATCTTCGGGATGCTGTTCCTGAAGCGCTGCTCCGACGTGTTCGACCAGCGCCGCGAAGAGGTCATCGCGGAACGTGTACGAGCCGGGGAAACAAAAACCGCCGCCGAGGCATCGGCCGCCAATCCCCGCTGGTACAAGGTCGACGGGACATTCTGGGTCCCGCCCGAATCGCGGTACGACTTCCTGCGCGACAACGCCCACCATAACGTGGGTGACTCCCTGAATAAGGCCCTGGCCGGCATCGAGAGCGGAAATTCCAACCTACGCGAGGTCCTGGAGCACATCGACTTCACACGCAAGGTGGGCCAAAGCAAGATCCCCGACATCAAGCTCCGCGAGCTGATCACGCACTTCGGCAAGGTCCGACTGCGCAACGAGGACTTCGAATTCCCCGACCTATTGGGGGCCGCATACGAGTACCTGATCGCGCAGTTCGCTGACTCCGCCGGCAAGAAGGGCGGCGAGTTCTATACACCCCGTTCGGTGGTCCGGCTCATGGTCCGCTTGCTCAAGCCCGATGTGCAGCATCACGTGTACGACCCGTGCTGCGGGTCGGGCGGCATGCTCATCACGGCCAAGGAGTACATGGAC
The DNA here is from genome assembly GCA_016699655.1 of Fibrobacterota bacterium. Classification (GTDB taxonomy): domain Bacteria; phylum Fibrobacterota; class Fibrobacteria; order UBA5070; family UBA5070; genus UBA5070. The sequence goes on along the minus strand of CP064986.1, from coordinate 2,803,545 downwards.
GAGCAGGGCCAGGACGGCCGTCGGGCCAACCTGTTCGGGCAGGAGTTCAACGGCACGGTCTGGTCGATCGCCAAGATGAACATGCTGCTGCACGGCATCAACAACGCCGACCTGCGCAACGAAGACACGCTTTCCGAGCCGCAGCACGTGGAAGATGGCGAGCTGATGCGTTTCGATCGCGTGCTCACGAATCCGCCGTTTTCCATCAACTGGGGGAACAGCGAGAAGAACCCCGACGGCACCGCTGCCTGGAGCCCCAAGTTCCGCGCCGAGCGGTTCGGGTACGGTGAGGTTGGATTGGGCTCCAAGAAGGCCGACCTCATGTTCGTGCAACACATGCTCGCGGTCACGAACGCCTGCGGCATGGTAGCCACCGTACTGCCCCACGGCGTGCTGTTTCGCGGGGGCGACGAAGGTCGCATCCGGCGTGGCATCATCGCCGACGACTTGTTGGAGGCCGTGATCGGTGTGGCCCCGAACTTGTTCTATGGCACCGGCATTCCCGCGTGCATTCTGGTGTTGCGCCAGCGCAGCCAGGTGGGCGCCCGCCGAGTGAGCGGCAAGCCGCCCAAGCGCCAAGGCAAGGTCTTGTTCATCAACGCCGACCGCGACTTCTTTGAGGGACGCGCCCAGAACTACCTGCTGCCCGAGCACATCGAAAAGATCGTGAAGGCCTACGAAGACTTCCGCGACATCCCGGGCTTTGCCGCCGTGGTCGACAATGCCACGCTCTTGGACGACACCAACGCCTGCAACCTCAACATCCGACGTTACGTGGACAACACACCGCCGCCGGAGCCGCACGATGTGCGCGCCCATCTGGTGGGCGGCATCCCCAAGTCCGAGCTGGAGGCCAAGGCCCGCATCTTCACGGCGCACGGCGTGAACCCTATGGACCTGCTTGTGGAGCGCGACGCCAAGTGCCTGGACTTCCGGCCCGAGCTTGCTACACGTGAAAGCCTGAAGGCCGCGGTGGACCAGAACGCGGGCAAGACCCGGCAGGAAGAGGCCAACCAGAAGGCCTTCGACAAGTGGTGGAAGACACACAGTCCGCGTATCGCCGCGCTGCAGGGACAGGCCAGCTTTGTGGACACCCGTAACGAATTGCTGGAAAGCTTCGCCAAGGCCTTGGCGCCGGTGGGGTTGTTGGACGAGTTCCAGGTGCGCGGCATCAGCGCCGGCTTCTGGGACACGAACAAGTACGAGTTCCTGACCATCATGGCGCGTGGGCCGCTGGGCCTGATCCAAAGCTGGCGCGACACCATCCTGGCCGCCCAGGAAGACACCGAAGACAAAAACCGTCAGAATCCGATGGATCACAAGCTGGTGCGCTTTCTGATGAACGAGTTCGTGGACGCGCTCGCCGAGCTGGAAGCGCGCAAGGCCGAGCTGGAGGCCAACCTCAAGGCCGCCGCGCCGCAGAAGAGCGAAGACGACGAAGGCGCCGACGATCCATCGGAAGAAGAGGCGGTCGACGAAGGCCAGTTAAAGGCATGGAAGGCTGATCTCACAAAATTTGGCAAGGAGATCAAAGCGAAGAAGGCAGGCACCACCGAGAAGCTGGAACGCGCCGTGGCAGCGCTGACTCCGGAAGCAGCGACAGACCTGCTGCTGACCATCCTACACAACGACATGCAGGCCATCGTGGACCGGTACGTGGCCGCCCAGCTCAAGGACGTCGTGGGTGCCTTTGAGACCTGGTGGGACAAGTACCACCTGACCCTCACCGAGATCGAAGCCAAGCGCGATGAAGCGGCGCAGGCCCTGCAGGGCTTTTTGAAGGGGTTGGGGTATGTCTGATTCTGCAAGCCACCAACTTGCGGAGTATGAGACCGCTGGGGAAATCGAACTTGGTCGTGGTGAAGTAATCTCGTCGATTGACTTGAATACTCATATCGGCGACTATCCGGTTTACTCATCCTCGGCAGTAGGCAATGGCGAATTTGGTCGCTATGGCCGGTATATGTTTGATGAAGAGCTCATCACTTGGTCGATTGACGGTGGCGGGCGTCCATTCTATCGACCGAAGCACAAATATTCCGTCACGAATGTATGCGGGTTTCTGCGAATCAAACGTCCAGACCTTTGGAGCTACCGCTATCTTCACGCCCTTCTGGAAAAGTTGCAGTCTGGCATTCAATTCGATTATCAGATGAAGGCGCATCCGAGCGTGATTCGTGAGCTGTATCGATTTCCTCGAATACCAATGAGTCACCAGCTTCAAATTGGTAACATCCTCGACACCCTCGACACGGCGATCCAGCAGACCGAGGCGATCCTGGAGAAGCTCAAGGCCGTCAAGCAAGGCCTGCTGCACGACCTGCTAACCCGTGGCATCGACGCCAACGGTCAACTGCGCCCGCCCCAGGCCGAAGCCCCGCATCTGTACAAGGAGTCTCCGCTGGGATGGATCCCGAGGGAGTGGGAGCCAGCAGTTTTGAACGATTTTGTGAATGCAAAACGACCGATTGTTTACGGAATCCTGATGCCCGGATATGGCTTTCCTGGCGGGGTTCCTGTCGTGAAAGTGAAGGATATCTTTGGGGGGCGTATTCGGTCCGAAGACTTGTTGCTAACTAGCCCCGTGATTGACAGAGAGTATAGCCGAAGCCGATTGCGGTCTGGCGACTTCCTTTTCACGATTCGAGGAAGTGTAGGGCGCACGGCTTTTGTGCCTTCACACCTCAACGACGCGAATATCACCCAGGATACAGCGCGCATTTCAGTAGTCGATTATGACGCTCGATTTATTCGAGATTTCCTAGCCATGCCCATCGCTTCTACTTTCATCTCTATTCACACACTTGGAGTAGCAGTCCAAGGCATCAATCTTCGGGATATGCGTAAAATCCCGATTTTGAAACCCTCAAAAGATGAAGCCACCGAGATTGCGAATCGCCTCGAAACTTTCGACGTCCGCATTGAACGCGAGGCGTTCATGATCAAGAAAATGATGGATCAAAAGAAAGCCCTCATGGACGACCTCCTCACCGGCCGAGTTCGGGTCACGCCGCTGCTGGAAAAGGCCGCATGACCGAGGCACATCTTCCACCGCGTGAAACGTTGACGGTCGAGTTCAAGAGCGACCTCAAGCGGCTGCCCGACCACGAGCTGGTCGAAGCCATCGTCTGCATGGCTAACGCCGATGGCGGCGAGCTGTGGCTTGGTGTGGAAGACGACGGCAAGCCGACCGGTCTGCATAAGGATCACGAGATGCTCGCGGGCTTGGCCGGATTGGTCGCGGCCCGCACATCGCCTTCCGTGAACGTGACCGTCGATGCACTGGATGTGAACGACGTTCCCGTCGCACGCATCCGCGTGCCCAAGGCGCACAGCGAAGTGGCGACTCAAGGCGGCTTGTACCTGCGCCGACGGCTGAAACCCGACGGCACGCCCGAGTGCACTCCCATGCTTCCGCACGACCGCCTGATCCGAGCGTCCACGTTCGGACTGCTTGACGCCTCGGCCCAGCCCGTGGCTGGCGCGACACTGGACGATCTGGATCCGTTGGAGCGTGAACGTCTTCGGCAGTCCGTGCAGCGCTACGGCGGCGACCGCGTCTTGCTGGAACTCGACGACGAAGCGCTCGACGGCGCCTTGGGACTGACCAGCCGCACGCCGGAGGGTCGCGTGCCCACATTGACCGGACTTCTGTTAGTCGGGCGCGAGCCTTCACTCCGGCGCCTGGTATCTACCCACGAGGTCGCCTTCCAGGTCTTGTCTCAGGAGTCGGTGCGGTTCAATGAATTCAGCCGCGCTCCGCTGTTGAAATCCCTGGAGTGGCTGGAGACCAATTTCCGTCCGTACAATCCCGAAGAAGAACTTCAGGTGGGATTGTTCCGTGTGCCTGTCCCGAAGGTGGACCTTGGAGCCTTCCGCGAAGCCGTAGCCAACGCGCTCATCCATCGCGACTACCACCGGCTGGGGGCCGTCCATGTGCGCCTGCAAGACGACGCCTTGGTGATCAGCAACCCAGGTGGCCTGGTGGAAGGCGTTACCCTTGTGAACCTGCTGGTCACAGAGCCCCGTCCACGCAACCCCGCCTTGGCCGATGCCATGAAGAGAATTGGGATCGTGGAACGCTCCGGACGCGGGGTCGACACCATCTACCGCGGCCTGCTGCGCTTTGGCCGCCCGGCCCCCGACTACAGCCGCACCGATGCGCAGAGTGTGGTCTTGTGCTTGCCCACCGAGGACGCCGACTTGGCCTTCTTGAAGCTGGTCGTGGACGAGGAAAATCGCCGCCAGGGTCCGCTGCCTGTGGACAGCCTTATCGCCTTGGCGACCCTGCACGAACTCAAGCGCATGACAGCAGAACAATTGGCCGAGCGAATCCAGCGCGATCCCGCCACGTCCAAGCGAACCCTCGAGGCCTTGGTGGAAATCGGTCTTATCGAGGCGCACGGCAACACACGCGGCCGCAGTTACACGCTTTCTGCATCGCTCTACCAAGCCGCTGGCCAGAAGGCGGCGTACACCCGCCAAATGGGCTTCTCGGCGATCCAGCACGAACAAATGATCCTGAGCTACGTGGCGCAGCACGGGCAGATCAAGCGCGGCGACGTGATAGAGTTGTGCAGGCTTGATGAAGACCAGGCATGGCGAGTGCTCAAGCGCCTTGTTAAACGCAGAGCCTTGGCCAAAACTGGCGAGCGTCGAGGCGCTTTCTACACCGTACCCAACCCGTCCTGATCCCCAAACTTACGCACCGTTATACGGACTTATACGACTCTGCGTACACAAGAAAACCGCATTTTTCGCCGAATTTCGGTGTTTTGCCTTTCCTGACAAGCAAGGGATATACGCACATTATACGCGATATACTGCTCAAGTGTTTAGTCTAATCGCGGATGTTTTGGTAGCTTCTGTAGCACAATGATCGACTTCGTCCACGGCAACATCCTGGAAGCTCCGGTCCAAGCGGCGGTCAATGCCGTCAACACCAAGGGCGTGATGGGAAAGGGGCTGGCTCTCCAGTTCAAGAAAGCGTTTCCTCAAGTATCGCAAGCGTACGAACAAGCCGCCCGTCGTGGCGACCTGATGCCCGGCGGAGTCCTTCTGACCGAAACTGGCCAACTGGATTCCATCCGGTACGTGCTCCATGCCGCGACCAAGGACCACTGGCGGAACCCGTCCCGTCTGGAGTGGGTGGAGTCCGCGTTGGAGCAGTTGGTGGAGATCGTGCGTACGCACAACATCGAGTCCATCGCCTTGCCTGCGTTGGGTTGCGGACTGGGAGGCCTTACCTGGCCGACGGTGAAGGCCAGCATGGAAGTGATCCTGGCCAAGCTGCCGGAAACCCGGATTCTGGTGTACCTGCCGCAGTGAATACGGCTTCCTGAGTTCGAAGAAGGTTGATCCTGGGATGAAACGAATGACAAACCAGGCCCGGCAATGTCTAACTTCTCCCCACTCCTGGAGGATCTGCAAGAATGCCTGAGCCATCCCCTCGCTTCGATATTCCGGAGGGATTTTCTGCCCTGCTGAAGATCGAAGGTGGCGAGACTGATCGTCACCAGATCCGCATGGATATTCTGGTTGATCTGCTCAATGGTTTGCAACGAATTGCCTACTTGCTGGCAGCCGCTCAAGATGGTTTGGCCATCGGGGATCGCTTCAAACCGTCTCGCAGTTTGACCGAGCGTTATGCTCTTCGTTGTGGAACGGCGATCAAAGGCAGCTACGCGATTCCCTTGGAAGAAGGTCCACAGTACCAGCTTCCGCTTGGTGACGTGATCCCTCTGTTCGATGCGATCCAACGTTCCTGGGAGGCTGTGGCCAACAACGACTTCGAGGCATTGCGTAGCCTGCTTCCAAGTCCGGCCTTCTCTGCCCGGTTTGCTCGAGAAGTTCAAAGATTCCTTCCTGGAACAGGTAGCCCCTACAGAATCGGGTTCCGTACCAAATCGCACGCGAATCCCGTCTATCTGAACCCTCGTGCGGCTCGTGTACTCAAAGACTGGCTGCAGCCGGCCGCCGCGGATGATGCGGAAATGACTGTCACTGGCAAGTTGATGAAGATCGACTTTGATCGCAAGATCGTGACCATCAAGTACCAACCGACGCAACGCCCCATCGATTGCAGCTACTTGCCGCAGATCGAAGATTCGATCGTCGAGTCTCGTGCCGAGCCCATCCAAGTCACCGGGAAATTCGTCCTCGACGAAGATGGCTACCCCGCGCAACTGACCGAGGTTAGCCGGATCCAGCCGATCGACCTCTCACCTGTGCATCTGGTGGAATGTCCGTTAGGGGATGGGCGCCTGCTGCGGTTCCGGAGCCCACTGGATCTGGATGTTGCCTTGGAAGAGGAATCGGGACAGTACTTGGAAGTTCGCGAGGACTCCTTGGGAATTTTCGCTTTCGCTCTGAATCGCGAGCTGCTGGTCGACGAATTGGAAGCGCAAATCCAGATGCTCTGGACGGAGTACGCATTGGCTGACGACGAGTCCTTGGCAGAGGATGCACTTAAGCTCAAGAGGTCACTGCAGGAAGCGATCGAGCAGGTTGCCGATGTCTAGGAAGAAAGCGGACGTGGAGCGAGGACTGGAAAACAAGGGCTTCCAGGTGCGCCAGGGTGACCACCGATTCTTTGTCTATCACCGCAAGTCTGATGGCAAGAAAACAGCAATCCAGACCAAGACCAGCCACACTCCCAAGATGCGAGAAATCCCCGATAATCTTCTTGGGCAGATGGCGAAGCAATGCCGTCTCTCGAAGAATGACTTCCTGAACTTGGTCGATTGTCCGCTATCAAGAGACTCCTACGAGGCCAGGGTTTTTCCTTCAACCTAGCTTCGACGCTGGCTCCGGCGAATGCGTTCGGGTTCACGGTAATTTTGTGCCGTTCAAGCCCGTCGCAAATTCCCATCTTTCCAAACACCTCCCCGTGACACGTTCCGTCACGGCGATTTTCCTCTGCAGGAAGGCGGAGAGATGACGCGACAGCGCACGCCCAGGTGCCCGTGATGGGCTGGGAATTGGTGGAAGTCGAGAAACCGTTTGTCGAGCAACTCGTTGCACAGAAGTGGCGCCATGTACACGGCGACATGGACGACCCAACCGTCACAGGACGAACCAATTTCTTCGAGGTTGTGCAGGAAGCCGTCCTGCGCGAACGCCTCCGAGCGATCAATCTACGCAACGGCAAACCTTGGCTGGACGACGACCGCCTCTCCGAGGCGGTTGCTGCCATTACCCGTCCACGTGCATCCAAGCTCATGGAGGCCAACGAAGAGGTCACTGGGCTGCTGCTCCGGGGCATTACCGTCGAAGGGCTTCCGGGCTGGGACGGCGGCCGTGGCCAGACCATCCGTTACATCGACTGGGAAGTGCCGGCCAACAACCACTTCACCGTCATCAACCAATACCGCGTGAACTGCCCACCCGGCTTCGACTCGGCCAAGAAGTTCATTGTGCCGGATCTGGTGCTACTGGTGAACGGCGTGCCGTTGGTGGTGGTTGAGTGCAAAAGCCCCTCGGTCTCGGAACCGTTGGCCGAAGCCGTGGACCAGTTGCGCCGCTACACAAACCAGCGCAAACCAGCCGGCGAAGTGGGCGAGCACGAGGGCAACGAGAACCTGTTCCGCAGCGTGCAGCTCCTGGTGGCGTCCAGCTACGACGAGGCGCGTGTCGCGTGTATCGGTACCGCCTTCGAACACTTCACACAGTGGAAGACTGTGTGTGCACCCGAAGGCACAGGCAGCGAAGTCGAGATCGCGCAGGTGATGAAAAAGGCCGTACTGTCCGAACAGGAGCGATTGATCGCGGGCATCTTGGCCCCAGCCAACCTGTTGGACCTGGTGCAAAACTTCATGCTGTACATGCAGGTGAACGGCCAGACCATCAAGACCGTGTGCCGTTACCAGCAGTACCGCGCCGTGAACCGGGCCATCGCCCGGCTCACGACCGGCAAGACTCGCAAAGAGCACGGAGAAAGCGACCAGCGCGGCGGCATCGTTTGGCACACGCAGGGTTCGGGCAAAAGCCTGACCATGGTGTTCTTGATCCGCAAGCTCCGCAGCGCCCAGGCGCTGCGTCGGTTCAAAGTGGTGGTCGTCACCGATCGCAAGGACTTGCAGACCCAGCTTGCCGGAACGGCGGGGCTCACAGGCGAAAAGGTCCAGATCGCATCGGGCCAAGAAGGGCTGCGTGCGCTGCTTCGGCAAAAAGGCCCTGGCCTGATCTTTTCCACCATCCAGAAGTACCGCAATCCCGACTTGGAAGACGGAGCACCAATCGAGGATGAAGACGAATTTCCGTCATTGCTGGAAGCCGCCGAAGGGGCAGCGTTCGAGATCCTGAACGAAGATGAATCGATTTTGGTGCTGATCGATGAAGCCCATCGCACACAAGCTGGCGACCTACATGCCAACCTCTTGGCCGGGATCCCCAACTGCGTGCGCATCGGGTTCACCGGAACCCCGATTTTGATGGGCCAGAAGAAGCGCACACACGCGATTTTTGGCGACTACATCGACAAGTACACGCTCAAGGAAGCCGAGGCCGATGGCGCCACGGTGCCAGTCTTGTACGAAGGCCGCACCGCCAAAGGCGCAGTGAAGGACGGCGCGAATCTGGACGATTTGTTCGAAGACATGTTCGCGGGACACACTCCCGATGAGCTGGAAGCGATCCGCAAAAAGTACGCGACCAAAGGGCATATCTTCGATGCACCGGATCTGATCGCAGACAAGGCCCGCGACATGATGCGGCACTACATCACGAACATTCTGCCCAACAACTACAAGGCACAGGTGGTGGCTTACAGTCGTCGTGCCGTGGTCAGGTACGTGGACGCCCTGCGCATCGCTCGCGACGAAATACTGCGCGATGCCGCAGCACTTTCCGGATACGAGAAGGAGATGGACGACGAGCTCCTGTGCCAGCGACCACCGCGATTCCAGGCGCTCGTGCAGGCGTGGCGCGTACGCGAGACCCTCCAGCGCATCGAGTTCGCGGCCGTGATCTCCGGGAGCAACAACGACGACCCGACTTGGAAAATCTGGACCGACGCCAGTGCCCAGGAAGAGGCCATCAAGAACTACAAGAAACTGCTGGTCCATGCCGACCCTAAAAAAACGAGCCCGTTGGCATTCCTGGTGGTGAAGTCCATGCTTCTGACAGGATTTGACGCGCCCATCGAAGGCGTCATGTATCTCGATCGTCCCATCCGTGAGGCCGAGTTGCTCCAAGCCATCGCACGCGTGAACCGAACAGGCCATGGAAAGCGCTGCGGAGTGGTGGTGGATTACTATGGCATCGCGCAGCATCTGGAAGAGGCGCTGAAAGCCTACGCGAGCGACGATATCGAAGGAACTCTGGCGAGCATCCAGGACCAAATACCGGTCTTGCGCGACCGCCATGTGCGCGTGATGGACGTACTGCGTCAACAGGGTGTGGAGTCTCTGCGCGACACTGATGCCTGCCTGCAAGCATTGTCGTCCGAGCGAGTGCGAGCCGACTTTACGGTGAAACTGAAGGCCTTCTTGAATACCCTGGATGTGGTGTTGCCGCGGCCTGAGGGATTGCCGTTCGTTGGTGATGCCAAGCGATTGGCCTTCTTGCACGCGAGCGCCCGAAACCGCTACAAGGAAGGCCCGGTTCTAGGCAAGGACATCGGCGCCAAGGTTCGCAAGCTCATCGACGACCACGTCATTTCTTTGGGTATCGACCCGAAGATCCCACCTGTGATGCTCACCGATGTGGAGTTCGACCACCAGCTTTCACGAGCCGTGAACGATCGCGCCAAGGCATCTGAGATGGAACACGCCGTGCGTGCGCACATCCGCAAGCACATGGACGAGGACCCGGTCCTGTTCCGCAAGTTTTCGGAACGCTTGAACGAGATCCTCCAGAGCCTGGGCGAGCAATGGGATGAACTAGTCCTGCAGCTTCATGGCATGATCACGGAGATCCGCACCGGCACGGTGCCCGACGAGCACGTGCCCGCCGACCTTCCAGTTCACTGCGCGCCGTTCCTTCGGACGGTCATCGACGTGGCCTGCAATGGCGGCGCTCCCAGCCCACACGAGTTGCCGCGTTTCAAGGACGTGACGATGGAGTTGGTGTCAATCCTGACGCAGGAGATCCAGGCGGACCCGCGCATCTGGACTTCTCAGAAATTGTCAGCTCGGGAAGCTCTGAATGGACTGTTGTTCGAGCACATTTCGCGCTTGCGACCGCCACTCGTGAACGACGAAAAAGCAGGCGTTCTCGCCGACCGTCTGTTGGATCAAGCCCAGGCGAACCACGACACCTTGATGAGCGTTTGATGAGCATGCCAACGACCAGAAGTCTGCAGGTCGACGACTTGGTCTTCGAAGTACGACGGAGCAAAGGGCGCCGAACCCTACAGATCACCGTGGATCGTGGCGGAGAGCTGATCCTGACCGCGCCGCCCGACGCCAAGGTCGCCGTGCTGCGGCAGTTCGTCAAGGAAAAGTTGTTCTGGGTGTACACGAAGCTCGCCGAGAAGGGTCGACTGCACAAACCTGTCGTACCCAAATCGTATGTCGATGGCGAAGGATTCCTTTACCTGGGTCGCAGTTACAGACTCAAGCTTGTCGATCATCAGGACGTTCCGCTGAAGCTTACCGGCGGGCGCTTCAACCTGCTTGGCACGGAAATGCAGAATGCCCGGGAACACTTCGTGCGCTGGTACGCGGAGCGTGCAAAAGCGTGGCTAACTGGCCGCGTCCTGGAGTTCGCCGATGGAATGGGCGTGTCACCAACATCGATCAAGGTCCAGGATCTGGGCTTCCGCTGGGGTTCCTGTGGTAAAGGTGGGAAGCTCTACTTCCACTGGAAGACCATCCTCCTGCCTGCCCGCATCGCCGAGTACGTGACCATCCACGAGATGGCGCACCTGCACGTGCCGCACCACACGCCAGCTTTCTGGTTGCGGGTGGAGCACGCGCTACCTGGTTACGCGCAGCACAAAGCCTGGCTGGCCGAACACGGGATGGACGTCGAGGGGATCTGATTCTGTGTTTGTGAATTGAGACAACATTTGACTCAATTCAAGCGCCGATTCGCCCGATCTCCCCCCGTTTTTCCAGTCTCGGCGGCTCCATCAAAATGATCCACCCAGAGAGCCCGACTTCCGAAAAACTGTGCCATTACGCGACACCCCGCGTTGGCATGAAAATATCCGAGATAATGTGGTGCTTTGGAAATTCGCCAGCGTATGTTCCTTAGCAGAGCACAGCGGACAAAGCCGTTGACGCCAACGAATGAATCTGACTCTCAACGCAGGGGGTCAGACAACTTTTGACACCGACGCATGCCACCCGGCAGAGCGTTCGCAATCTTCTTGCGCGACTTCCGGGGACCTCCCGGGCTTCGCCGCCGTGTTGCTTTCCGGCTATTAGGGAGAAACAATGAAAACGCTGACAAAAATTTGCATCACCACCGCGACCATGGTCGCCCTCGGGGCCCTGCTCGCCTCCTGCGAATCATCGGATCCCGACTCCACGCCGGGTTCGGATTCGACCTTGCGTCGTGTTTCCTCCTCCGAGATCCCGTCCTTGGGAACAGCCACGCCCTTCGCCGTGTTCGGTGGCGGTGCGGGAATCACGAACCAAGGCGTGAACACCGTGATCCACGGAGACATGGGCACCACCGGCGCTTCCACCATGATCACCGGCTTCCACAGCGCGAGCTTCCACTATGCGGAAACCCCGTTGAATGTGGGTGCCGTCAACGGCGCGGTGGTCACCGACGCCCCACAAGGGACGCCCGCCGATTTCGCACTGGCCAAGAACGTCGCAGGGGATGCGCTGAACGCCTACAACCAGCTGGCCGCCATTCCGGGAGGGATCGATCCCGCGGCCGGACTGCTGGAAGGACTGACCCTTTTCCCGGGAGTGTACAAGTCGGCATCCGGCGCCTTCCTGCTGGTCGGATCGGATCTGACCTTGGACGCCCAGGGGGACCCCGATGCGATCTGGGTGTTCCAGATGGCCAACTCCCTGACCGTGGGTGGTCCGGCGGCGCCTAGGAGCGTGGTTCTCGTCAATGGCGCGCAAGCGAAGAACGTCTACTGGCAAGTCGGCAGCGCGGCCACCATCAATGGCGCAGGTGGCGGCACGATGACAGGCACGATCCTGGCAAGCTCCGGGGCCAGCATTTCCAGTCCCGGAAGATCCGCGCCAACCACGCTCAATGGTCGGGCATTGGCGCTTTTCGGCTCGGTGACCATGGTCAATACCGTGATCAACACTCCTGATGAAGCGGTTCCTGCGAGAACCGCTGCATCAGCGACCAAGATGAGCGAATCGATCCCTCGCGTGTTGATCAGCGGCACCAACGCGGCGAACGTCGCGGCGGCCGCGGACCAAGGAACCATGGACATCGTCAACAACGGCGGCCATGTGGCCGCGACAGAAATCGGATCGGGTACGATCGACATCCTCAACGATGGCGGCGTGCTGACGGCGACCAACACCGGCAACGGCACCATGACCATCCGCAGCACCGCCACCGGCGCGGTGACGGTGACCAATACGGGCAATGGCAATGTCACGGTGAACGCCAGTGGTGACCAACCGATCACTCTGACCCACACAGGCGACGAAGACTTCAACTACCCCGCCAGCTCGGGCATCGCGAGGCGTTGAACTTGGATGGACTCGAAAGACTCCAAGGTGGAATCCTTGTTGGCGGTGAGGTTTCCTCGGAGATTCTAGCTGATAGGAATTTCCGTAGGATATCCAAAAATCGGGCCGTTTTCCGACGCGACGCGAGCCATTGGGATGCAGTCTCCAGAACCTACCACTGGATGACTTTTTCCCGGAAGTCCGGCGTCAAGTCCTGGCATTTTGGATTCTCCACACTCCGTTTGAAGACCAAGCTGCCGCCACGCTTCGAAACCGCGGAGAGCCACTTGGATCCAGCCGGGCATAGCCCGACATTCTCAAGCAAGGTCGCAATGAATTTGTTTTTCGTTTTCTGGTAACGGAACACCGATGGCGGATTCGGCGGTTCAAATCCAAGGTCCTGAAATGACTTGCTCAACCGATCCGTTTCCTGATGATACGCGACCTCCAGAACCTCATACTGCTTTGTCACAGAATAGACTTCACGCACCTTCCCCGACATTTCGGGCGACACCTTCGCCACGGTGGAAGAGCTTCTGGCCTGCATTTTCGCAGAGATCGGCTCGATCCGCAAATTGTCAACGCTCATTTCCTGTCTGGCTGATGCAACGGACAGGAGGAGAAGGGGAAGCGAGAGCAGAGGGTTTCGCAGGTTCATGAAGATCCATTCCTTGTACTGGAGAATTTCGATCCGTAACGACCTCGATCGAATCCTACCTAGCCAACGGTTCGGATCGTGTGGTCGCCTGGTTGAACCATAAACCCGCCTTCACCACTTGGCAAGCATCCACCCTGTACGGCGCATGGCATCCTGGGAAGCCATCATGAGCATCGGGGCCCCCATCTACGGCTCCTTCCGCCGCGCCCCCTTCCCCTTGTTTTCCCGCCGCTTCACCACCAGCGTCTGCGAGAGCATTCCCTCGCGGGCCACAGCCAAGGCGAATCTGCCGATGTATTCCCCGGATTCCTCCAGCAGAAACGGAACCAGCGGCGATGGGGCCTCACCGTTGCCTTCCGGACTTTCCAACATCGGTTTCACCCGTTCCACCACCCGTGCGGCAAACATCTGGAAATCGGGAACGACCAAGGTCCGCGAAGTGCGCTCGAACTCCATTCCGTCCTCCAACCGTCCGCGCAGGGTATCCGATCGGACTTGCAAAGGAAGGGCGGTGTCCGGGTGCGGACCGACCGAACGCACCCGGTGACCATGATCCGGAAACCAGGCCAGGGGAACCTTGTAGGAATCGGCCAACATGCGATCCTCGGAGTCCTTCCCCACCCCGTGCCCGGAAAACGGCTCGCAGGAGGTATCCTCCACGCACCTCGCCAGAGCCTTCAGAAAGCGATCCGGTTCCAGCGCATTGGACAGGAAGATCTCGTGAAACACGGGCACTTTCTGCGCGTAAAGGATATTCGCCCGGAAGGCCTCGGAGATTTCCCGGAGGCGACTGGAATCCAAACCCGGATCCGACTGAGACAATTTTTGAACCGCGCGCTCCAGCATTGCCAATTCCGCGACGGTGTCCTTGAACGGTTCCGTTCTGCGGATCTTGACCTCACCACCCTCCGGCCTCCAGATCCGGGTTTCTACGACCCTTGGTCCTCCTCGGAGATTGGTGATCTCGAGGGTGTCCCGCCTGATTTCGTGCTCCTGTCCAAAAATCGATCGCAGATCCTGCAGGTCGTACTGGTACGCAGAATCGACTGCACTGCGTGAATCCATTCCCGGAATCGCGCTGACCTCCAGGATCATCCAGCGCTGTTGCACCTTCCCATCGATGAAATGCACCACCTCATTGTAAGGGGGCCTTCCGAATTTTACCGATTCGATCGGTTTGTGCCACGGAAGGACTCGATTCCTGATGCGAAGCGCAGGCCTGGGACGAAACCGCTGGGTCACATCGCGATCTTCCAGTGGCCAAGGAACGACGATGGGCCGCCTGCGGACCAGGATGGAATGGGAAGGGATTCGCGCCAACAGGCTTGCCAGAACGCTGCGACGGAATGTCGGAAGGTTCCGATCCCAAGAAATGGCTACTAGGTCCTGCACCCTTTCCCGAGTGGCGGGCGACACGTTCGAATCCAAGTCGCCTTGCAACCTCTGAAAGAATTCCTCCCGCTTTTCGACTTCCCATTTTCGAATGGAATCCTGCAACCGAGGCCATTCCCGCTCTGCCAGTCTGCGCCAACTGGTCTCAAATTCCGAGACACTGTCCAAAACTCCAGCTCCAAACCGATCCACTGCCCACAGCTGGATGGACTCGTCTCCGTAGTCGCCTTCACGCGAGCTCGTATCCACAGGCCTGGGCAGCCAATGGTCCGGGACAGAATCCAGCAACACTCGCAGGGAATCGGATCCCACCGAATCCCGTTCCAGGCCGGGAAAGCGATCGCACCGGTGCGTCTGGATGCATGCAGACAAGGCATCGCCGAACGCATGGTTGGCCAAACGATTCCAACTGGAAACCCGAACCACAGCGGAGGTATCGGAGTCATCGCGATAGGATTCCGCGAGTGCCTTGGCGGTCCGGGCAATCAGAGTGTCCGACGGCACGGTTCGGACCAGCGAATCCATCCTCGAGAAGAACTTGCCATTTCCTGTCGTGTCATGGATCGGCAGGAAGGTTTCCAGCTCGACGGTCCCGCGACGATCGGTCCAGCGCCAGGATTCGTGTCGCGTCCACCGAACCAGCTCCGGATCGTAGAGGGTATCCAGGTTCGAAATGGCTCGCACGTCCATTTCGCCCTGGATCCAATCCCGCAAGGTACGTTGCATGGCAGCCAAGGAGTCCCTCGAAACTCCTTCCCTTCGTTGCCTGCGCGAGGCGACCTTTCCCTGGATCACGAGCAATAGGTCCGCACCGTCGTCATAACGCATGACATGCGCCTGGATGGGCCGGACATCCCCTGCATCCGGAAAGGAAAGCAATGCGGAATCGAGAGGCACCGTGATCGCGGTGAGGTTCCCTTCGGGGACCACCGCCTGATAGGAAAACGCTTTGGCCTTCGATGCATGCGCGGAAGAAACGATCGAGGCGCACACAGCCAGCAAAACCGCAAGTGTCATGGAGTAGGTCCGAGCGAAAGGAATTCGGGAAACGATCTCTTCCCGAAACTTAGGTCTTTCCCCGGATTGGCAGTGGGTCGATCCCCCGCGGAGTGGAGGTCCTTTCAAGGATCGCGGGGTTTCGCCACCGAATGCTCCGGGCTACGTCTCACCACAAGTTCCTGCGAAAGCGTTAGCCCACGCCCAATCGCCAGGGACCTACGTCCGATGTTTTCCTCGGCCTCTTCAATCATGAACCGCTCCAGAGGCGAGAGTTCCTCATCTCTTTTCACTTGGCGCTTCCATCGTGGAGATCTGAGGGAGTCCGCCATCTGTGAGGCAAACAATCGGAAATCGGGCATCACCATGCTCCGCGAGGTGCGCTCGAATTCCATTCCATTCTCCAACTGACTTCGCAGGGTATCCGATCGATATCGCAGAGGAAGGAAGAAGTATGGTATTGGACCGATCGAACGCACCCATTGCCCTCGCTCGGGGAACCAAGTCAGGGGAACCAGGTCGGAATTGGCCACCATCTCGCCTTCGTCGACCCTCTCCACACCAGAATGCCCCCCGGGATCGCAAGAGGAGTCCGCCACACAGTGCGCCATCGCCTGGAGAAACCGGTCGGGTTCCAGCGGATTGGACAGAAAGATCTGATACGAGGCGGAAGACTTCCCTCCCTCCAAGATGCGCTCCTTCGATTTGGCGGCCTGTTCCAACAGCCGGGACGAATCGAGGCCGGGTTCCGCCTGGAACATTTTCAACACCGCTCGGTCCAACATCGCCAATTCCTCGATGGTATCGTTGAGCTCTTCCATTCGACGGATCTTGACGATCCCACCATCTGGTCGCCAGATCCGTGTTTCGATGACCATCGGTTTGTCACCCAGCGAGGGTGTTGCTACGGTGTCCCTCTGGATTTCCAGCTCCGGCCCGAACACGGAGCGCAACTCCTCGAGATCGTACCGGAAGGCCGAATCGACCCGATCGCGAGATTTCCAGCCGTAGAACGAGGTGTCAACCAAGGACAACTTTCGTTGCTGCACCTTCCCATCCACGAGCAACACGACTTCCTGGTAGGGACCGAAGCGCTCCATCAACGACGAGATCGCCTCCCCGTTCGAAAAGACGGGGATTGGCGGGCGCATCCGGAGTCTGGGACGGAACCGCTGGGTTACATCGCGGTCTTCCAGCGGCCAAGGAACAGCAATGGGACGCCTGCGGACCGATATCGAGGAGAAATGAACTCTCTCAAAGAAACGCCCTTGCATTCTGTGCAGCTTTCGCTCGATCCTCCGCTGTCTACTCATGGCTTCAAGCTGGGCGAGTTTTGCTTCCGTCTTCGGCGAACGGTTGGAATCCAGGCCTGCCAAATACTCCTCGAACAACCACGCCCTATGTCGCTCTTTCTTCATCAACCCCGACAGGAGTTCCTGCTCCTGCCGCCACACATTCAAACAGTCCATCAGGTTTGGATGAATGATTTCGAATTCCGCGACACTGTCCAGAATCCCGGCTTCGATTTTCCCCCGCACCTTCCAGTCTGGGTAATCTTCATCAACGACGATCCTGCGGGAGGCTGTGTCCGAAATCCTCGGCAACCAATGCCCGGGAAAGCCATCCAGGCGGATCCGCAGGAAATCGAAGCCCACGCTGTCCTGTATGCCGAAAGAACCTCTGCATTTCCGGGTTTGAAGGCACCTGGAAAGGGCATCGCCGAACGCATTGGAGGGTAGTCGATTCCAAATGGAAAGTGTCACCGAATGGAAGTCGTCGGGCTCCCCCAAGGCAGAGAAAATGCGTTCGGACACCCTCGCGAGCAATGTGTCCTGAGGATCCGTCCGCACCAAGGAGTCCATCCTCGCGAACAGCTTGCCATTTCCTGTCGTATCCCGCCACCACCAGCCGGTTTCCAGCACCATGGTTCCGCGATCGCAATGCCAGGTCCATCGTCGCCGACACTTCCACTCCTCGTAGCCGGGGTCCCAAAGAGTATCCTCCTCCAAACCACCCTGAATACCCAACTCTCCTTGAATCTGCCTCTCCAAGGAATCGCGCAAAATTGCCATGGAATCGCGCGAATGCCGAACCCAAAACAACTCTCGCCTAGCCACCTTTCCGTCCAACGCCAATACACCGTCCAAGACTTCCCCGTTGCCGTAGGCTTGGTCCTGGAGTGGAGTATTTTCCTCATTCCGCAGGAAGGTGAGTGCGATCGAATCGAAGGGCCTGACAAACCCGGTGAGATCCTGTTCGGGCAACACCACCTGATAGGTCGGTTCTTCGCCAAAAAAGGGGGACGAAGCCGACACGAAGAAGAGAAACATCGAGAGGACGATCGAGGAGATCATAGCTCGGATCCATCGGGGATAAAGGAGGAGGCCTGCTCTCCGGAAAACTAGATCATCTCGGCCCCGGAGTGGGTCGATCCGGCACGCACGGTGTACATTCCATCTCTTCAGGAGGACCCATCCATGCCAGAAGAACTGCTCAGTTCCGGAAAGCTCGCCGAAGCCGTTGGCCTATCGCCCGCCAAGCTCAAGAAGATCTTGGCAGAGCTGGAAATCCAGCCCACGCAGATGAAGGGCATCTGTGCCATGTATGATGGCGCCGCCCTGAAGAAAGTCAAAGCGAGCATCAAGAAGTGATCGACTGCAGAGGATGGCTTTGAACCAGCCCATCGTCGATCGCTTGCGTGTGGTCGTGTTCGGCGCCTCCGGAATGGTGGGCGCCGCCGTGACCCAGGCCTGCCTGGATGACTCCAAGGTGGAATCCGTGTTGGTGGTGGGCCGTGGCCCGGCGGGCTTTACCCACCCCAAGCTCACGGAGCGGATCGTCGCGGATCTGGCCGACCTGTCTGCCATCGAGTCGGATCTGGTGGGCCTCAATGCCTGCTTTCTGACCGTCGGTGCATCGGCGGCCGGAAGGACCGAGGCGGAGTTCACGAAGCTGAACTACGACCTCCCCCTTTCGATCGCGCGGTTTCTGGCCGAACGCAATCCCGACCTGGCCATCAATTACGTGTCGGGTGCGGGGTGCGATTCCAGCGAGCACGGCAAGGTAATGTGGGCCCGCGTCAAGGGACGCACCGAACACGCCTTGCTTGCATTGCCCATCCGACGCGCCACCATGTTCCGCCTGGCGGGGCTCGTACCTCTGAAGGGCCACAAGTCCAAGACCAAGCTCTACCGTGCCTTCTACACTCCGTTCAGCCCGGTCCTGCCGCTGCTGGCCCGCCTACTGCCTGGCCTGATCACCACCCCCGCCATTTTGGGACGCGCCATGATCCGCGCCGCCCAGGGTCGCAGCCAGTCCCGCATCCTGGAGCCCGTGGACATCGATCGATTGGGGCGGTAGGGGACCACCGAGGCCATTTTCGGCCTGCCTGGGATGAACAGGCCGCTCGATCCATCCAGCGACTGACAATATCCGTCATGCGTGGCCGATGACACCTACATCGCGAGGGTCTATCCGCGTTGTTCTTGCCCGAGCGCCAAGGCAAGTGGTACCCTCCTGGATTGCAAGCGGTGATCCCACGATTCGAGTGTACTACCGAAAATGCGCACGTCCAAAATTCCGCGCCGACTTTGGCGCATATCTTTGATGCACAGGCCGGCACCGTCCGGCCGTAATGACCGTTCCGTGCCTCCTGATGCGCGGCACCATCGAGCCCGAACCCGGCTCGCGCACGGCACTCCCATCCATTGCAGGACCATTGATGAAACCGAAACCCTACGGATTCGATCGCGTTTCCCATTTCCGATTGGAAAACACGGAAACGACGCCATCCACCCCTTCATTCGAGGCTAGGCCATGAATTTCAGCTCCAAGCTTTTGCCCTTCGCATGGGGCGCTCTGGCCTTCTTGGCCGGCTGCGAGAAATCCCAAGACCCCGTAGCTGGCGGCTCCGACGAGATCGAGTCCCGCATGGCGGTAGACAAATCGGGCCGACCGGTCAGCGGAGCTCGCATCCTGCTGGTCCGATCCGGAGACTCGACCGGCAAGCCCGTGGCCATCAACGCCACCGGCGACAATGGCCGCTACCCCGAGCTTCGCGTGCCGGACGGCTACTACACCGCCGTCCTGCGCGACCCCGGCGACAGCCTGGGCAAATACGTGGACTCCCTCAAGATCACCGACAAACAGGCCAAGCTGGGCACCGACACCCTGCTGACCCTGGGACGCATCCGCGGGGTGGTGCGCCTGCGCGCCGACCAACCCATCCCTTCCCTCACCGTGGGACTGGTGGGCACCGACATCCTGGCCAATGTCAAGGCCAACGGAACGTTCCAGCTCGACCTGGTTCCCAACGGCATCTACACATTGGGGGCGTTCCCTCGCCAAGAAGGCTATGGCGATCTGTTCTTGCGGATCCAAGTCAAGAACGGCCAGACCCTCACGATTTCGGATACGTTGGAGCTGCCAGTCACAGGGTTGACCGCCCCCACCGGCTTGGAGGCGTTGGAGGACACATCGACCGGCAACGTGCGGATCCGCTGGAATCAAATCCATCATCCAGGTTTGATGGGCTACGTGTTCGAGAAGGTGGAAGATGGGTCGGTCATCGAATCGCGTTATTTGACGGATACATCCCTGACGGACTCTCTGCGAAACTATTGGGAAGGTCGCCCGCTCTTCGGGCCATGGCCCGCCCGCCGCTTCGTGTACCGGGTCCGCACGAGGGCTCTTTCCGGAGAACCGGATTCGAAGAGCGCGGCCCTCACCTTGCTGGTGGTGGCCCCCGACTGGACCCGCAAGCTCGACTCCCTCGATTTCAAAGCGAGCGAAGACACCTCGACAGGAAATGTCACCTTGCGATGGAATCCCTTCCTGAATCCGACTCTGGCTGGCTACGTGATCGAGGCGACCGAAGGAACGACAAGCAACGCCGTCCCCATCCAGTCAGGAACCAGTTGGACAGATTTCTTCCAGAAATCCTGGGAGAGCCAGCCCCTGCAGGGCCCTTGGAAAAACCGCAATGTCAGCTACCGATTGCGACTGGTCTCCAAAAAAAGTGGAATGGATTGGCGCAGTCCCGCGATCAACTTCCAGGTGGCTCCACCCAACTGGACCCGCCGCATCGATTCGGCACATCTGGTGATGGAGGTGGATACCGCCCGCGACATCCGACGCCTGCGATGGACCGCGCCACGCGTCCCGAACGTCACGGGATGGAAGGCGTATCGCACGGTCCAAGGGGTGAAGGACTGCGAGGCGATCGTCACGAACGGAACCTGGAATGACAGCATTTGCCCCGAGCCTTTGCACCCCATCATCGACAGCACCATCAACAACGGAAAAACGACGCGCATCTACTCCTCGAGAGCTTGGGACTCCGGAAACGCCGAGATCCGCTACTCGATCAGCCCCATTGGCGAGAACCGGACCTTGTCACCGTTTGCCAGCGCCGTCACGAGCAAGCGCTCCGTCCCGCTGGTGATCTGGAGGGACTCCGTCGAATGCACGCTTCCCGCTCAGACATTTTTCCAATCGCTGGGGGATTGGATTGTTCTGAATCCATGGCCAAGCCGACCGAGAGCATCAATTGATGGAATCCATTGGAAAATCTTCCCGAATGACCAAGCCTACGCCCACAACCAGTTTGAGGCGGTCAGGAGCGGAGACTCCATCTGGATGATTGGCATGGAGAGCAATTGGCGTCCCATTCTCATGAATTTGCAGTCCGACTCGACCTGGAAGAACCAGTACATATCCTGGCCTTATATCGGCGATTATTCACCCACTTCTCCAACAAACGGCCAATTCAACGCAAACATCGACTCCGATGGAAGGCCATACGTATGGCTGCCTTTCTATCGACGAAGCGATTTCGAATCGTATTCCAGAACCTTCAAAGTCACAATTCTTCCCGTCGGCTTCAGGATAGACACAACAGCGAGACCTCCAACCATTCCAACCACGGGGCTCAATTACAAATGGATCGGATCCATCGGAGGAAACGCCGGAGCCATCTATCAATACTCCTCGAACATCATGTACATGGACTCATCAGCCAAGGCTTGGATTCTTCCCTATCCACCGGGAACTCAAAGTATTTCTGATCCTGGAATGGTGATCACGTTCAAGAATGAGATTTGGGCCTTCCGCGATGGCCACCTCTGGAAAGGGAAGCTGAACCTGCCCAAATAGGCATCGCCGCCCGCGAGGAGCGGGATCCAACTTCCGATTCGAGAGCCCCGCCCGCACCGGCGGGGCTCTTTCGTTTCCGGCATGTCGCCAAACACAATGCGTCAAATTCTGACCATTTTGTTGACCACCCGCCCGCCTTCGGCGGTGCCGCGTACCACCACCCACCAGACACCCGGTGGCAAAGCGTCCACGGAAAAGGTTGCGGCGCCATCGAAACCTGTGTGCAAGCCTTCGTTCCAGTAGGCCACCGGGAGCGGCTTGCCTCGCAACGGAGACTGATGGAGGTAGGACTGCAAACCGGCAAAGATCTCCTCCAATCGCAGGCTTGGATCGAAATTCACCCCTTCGGGGTCTTCGGGATCCGTCACTTGCCGCCTCTCAGCAGGATACCTGACGATCTTCCTGGGCCATGCTGCCGGGCGATCTTCCTCACGAGAGGAGCGCGGGAACCACTGGTCGCTGGAAAGTTTGGCACCTCCTACCTTCCAAGGCAACAGGAATTTGGCTTGGAAGACCGGCCATACGCTGGGGCCGTCGGGAAGGGAATCCATCCTGGCCAGCGAATCCAATCCCGGAGCGCTCGAAGGATTTGAGGTGACAGATACCGTCAGGTTCGCCCGCAGCGCCCGCCCGACGATGTCCGACACGCGAAGCCTGATCTTGCCGGATTTCGAGACGCTCACCGCGACTTGGGCCAATCGATCATCCGCCAAGGAGACACGCGAGGCGACCGACCGGATTCCGGCACTCGTCCGCAAGTGGGCAGACAAGCGCCACCGGCCACCCAGATCCTCCACAGGCATTTCCGCCTCGAAAGCTCCGTTGCGGATCCATCCGGACCGCGTAGGTCCCAGACGTGCACCTCTGGTTTCCAGCAAAACGGGAGCTCCATCGTGGAGCGAGGTGACCCGCACCTTCAACATCGACCCCGGAAGCAGGTTGTCGATTTTTGTCTCAATGGAAAGATGCGCCTCGCGGGGAGGGTGCGAGGAATCGGCTGCCACGACGTTGGCGAAAGCATCCCCGTCGATCCCCCACCCGAGGGGCTTCACCCTGTCGGCATGCAGGCTCACGGCAATCGGATCCGCAACGTCCATCGGGATCCACGCCTCTCCCATGCCGCGATCCAAGCGAACCTTGAATTTGGACAAGCCCGTGGCACGCCGGAATTGCACCTCCACCTCGTCGTTGGCGATCATGCCCGTCGAATCTTCCATCCAGACGAACAATTGTGCACGCTCCCCTTGGCGATACACCAGTTTGTCGAAATGCGCCCCCAGTTGCGGATACGACCTGGGTTCTGTCGATTCCGAACCGAAGTTTTCGATGGGCTTGCCATCCCGGACAGTGAAATCGGTCCTCCATCTTCCCGCGGGGGTGTGCCACCACGGCTCGCGGCGCGAATCGTTGGGTCTGGGGGGGATCACCCACTCGGTCGGGACGGCCACCCCCAAGCGGAACCAATTTTTGCCCACCTTCGGATCCGTCGCGTAGGCAAGGCGGAAATGTCCCTCGCGATCCGGCTTCACCTCGGTCGGCACCTCCGACACCAGAACCTGCAATTTGGCGGGAAGCTCGGGCAGTGAAAGACGCCCATCGCGTCCCATGACGCGCAGGACTCCATGAATCCTCACCCGCTCGCCCGGAGCATAGGCGTCTTGCTCTGT
Organism: Fibrobacterota bacterium; assembly: GCA_016699655.1. Classification (GTDB taxonomy): domain Bacteria; phylum Fibrobacterota; class Fibrobacteria; order UBA5070; family UBA5070; genus UBA5070. The sequence goes on along the minus strand of CP064986.1, from coordinate 2,780,080 downwards.
CCAATAGGCCGACCTCACCCAACGATCGCGATCGCGTCGGGGCACATGGATCTCGCGGAATGCGAAATGCCCCTCGGACTCGATCACCAGACCGATCTTCCGCTCATGCAGGGAATCCGGCAACATCGAAATGCGAAGGACCGAATCCGGGGCGACGGAGAACTTTTTCCAGACAGAATCCGACCTCACGTGGATCCGGGATCCCGCGCCAACCCAAACCTGAAAGCCGTCGGCATCGTCGGCGACATGGACAGGGAGATCGTCCACGTTCAAGAACCACTCCCGAAATCCGCTCACGTCCAACGCTGTCAGGCGCCAAAGCCCGCGTTCCATGGGTTTTGACGAAAAGAATTCGTGATGTTGTTTCTCGTCGATCGTGATGGTGTCCACCAGATCTGTGGCCTCCATCGAAAGGTCCGCGCTCAATCGCATCCGCGTGCGTTGCAATCGAACCTGCGAGGAATCCGCATGAAACGGCACATGGGTCCCTGGCGGCATTTCGAAGGCGTACTGGTAAAAGTTCTGCATCCCGTCGTGCGTCGAGGTGGCACCCCAGATCCGGTAGAGCTCGCGCTTTTTCAGATCCTTGGTGGCCATGGCCTCCTTGCGCCATCGCACTCCAGACGCCGAATCCCAAAGACGCAGCGAACCATATCCGGAATTGGCCGCCGAGGCGAACACGGAAACGAGTTCTTCATCGGTTCTCGCTGTATCGATCATTTTCAGGAAGATCGGCCAGATCAGATTCGGGTCTTGGAATTGCTCGAAGAGCTCATGATTGGGCTCCTCGGGTCGGTGCCAACCGGAAGCATTGACCTTTGGCTTCGGCTTGGACTTGTAAGGCTTGCAAGCCAAGAATGTGGGCAAAGCGATGCAGACGATGGCCACGGCGCGGACCAGGGAAAATTTCATGAAACAACCCGAGGTGGAACCGGTGAGAGCAGCATCCTCAACAATGGAGGAGGATCCGATCCAACATCATAGATCGGATCCGATCATTCCAACACCTGGAGATGCCCTCCCCTTTCCCCCTCCACAACGCTCAGAGCTCCGCTGGCGCCTCGGAGATTCCGGCCAAGAATTCCGCTCGCAGGTAGCGGACCCGCTCGCCCAGCTCCAAAACTTCATGCTGGAGCCTGGCCCAATCCAAGATGCGGACGGATTCCGTCATCGGCTTCTTCAGCAGGCGATGGATGGGACGATGGAATTCCGCACCAAGCCCCGCGCGCAACGCGGGCTCCGAGACCACGAACAAGGGGGCTTTCCATTTGGGATGCAAGGCCAGCAAGTCCGCCAACCGACGCACGCCTTCGCCCAGATCCGGCCCTGCTTCCACCACGAAGGCTGCCACGACTTCGGTTCCCTGGATCCACACCACATCGAGGCTCTCCGCCGTCTTGCGGGTGGCCTCGTCCGGAAAGGACAGAGTCGCTTCCACGGATACGCCCTCTTGGAGCATGGCGTCCATGCGCACCGGCAGAAGCGACATGCCCAGATCGCGCCCCAGTGTTTCCAGCAGTTCGCACGCTTCCCCGCGATGGAAGCTCGGTTCTTCCAAGGAAAACTCGCTGGCCGACGGCCCGAACTCAGGAACGGAAACCCGCCCATATTTGGCGGACAAGGCGGATTTGGACGATGAAGTGGCGGATTCGGCGATCATTGGATATACCCCTTTGAGCAGTGAACAAGATGAATAAACAATACTGCTCATCCGTTCACTTGGCAATGAGATCTTTCCTTGAATTCAAACCTGGGTGGAAAATCCCAGCTGCACCTTGTCGCCGCTTTGCCCTCGCAGCCCCCAATCCCCCATGGGGAGCTCGTGGAGCGCCACCAAGATGTCCGCCGCCGCGATCCCGAAGCTCTCCAGGCTCGTGGCGATCCGCGCATAGAGGGCCTCCTTGGCCTGCGCGGAACGCCCCGGGAAGATGGTCATCTCCACGAGAACGAACCGATCCGATTTGCCGGGAGCGAGAATCAATTCCTCGGCATCGCAGCGGTGGACGCGGTGGATGTAGTCGTGGTCGGGGATGCGGAAGGCCTCCACCAAGGCCTGGTGGATGGCGTCCGAAATGGCGCGCGCCTCGATCGAACTCCAACGATCGGTCAGAGAGATATGGACGATGGGCATCGAAAGGCCTCCTTTGATCGATGGTTCGATGCGATCGAAAATAGATGCTCTCACCATGGATCGAGCACCGATCGCCACTCCCTGATCGCTCTCACTCCTCCTCGATGTCCTCCATCTCGTCGTCCGGTGCATCCGACGGCTCCAACAGCTCGGCGATCAGGTCCGGCGTAAGCATGGCGCCTCCGGATTCTCCGGCATCGAAGAGGTCGCGGGCGAGTTCCGCCTTGGAGCGAGCCAAGGCCAAAACGCGTTCTTCGATGGTTCCGCGCGCGATCATGCGGTAGACCGTGACGGGGCGTTCTTGGCCGATGCGATGCGAACGGGCGGCCGCTTGGCTTTCCGCCGCCGGATTCCACCAAGGGTCCAACAGGAAAACGGTATCGGCGGAGGTCAGATTGACACCCGCCCCGCCGGACTTCAGCGAGATCAGGAAAACGTTCTCGTCCTTGGCCTCCTGGAAGCGCTTGATCTTGCGCGTGCGTTCGGCCGCCGGTGTGCTGCCATCGAAACGCAGGAAGTCGATCCCTTCGCGCGACAGGCGCTTGCCCACCAGATCCAACAGCGAGGTGAAGCTGGAGAACACCAGGGCCCGGTGGTTTTCCGACAACAATTCGTGGAGCATTTCCACCAAGCTGTCGATTTTTGTCGACGGTCCCTTGTGCGAAGCCAATTCGGGTGCGCAGGCGATTTGCCGCAACCGCAAGAGCGCCGTGAGCACCTGGAAGTGGTTGCCCTCGCCCATGCCGTTTTCGCGCAGATCCGGCAGGAGGTTCTTCTGGTAATCGAGCAACTGCCTTCGATACAACGCGGCTTGCTTGGGATCCAGGTCCACCATCAAGTCCACGTCCTGGCGCTTGGGCAGGTCGCGCGCCACGTCTTCCTTGGTGCGTCGCAGCCAGAACGGGGCGGTGAGCCGGCGCAAGCGCGAAAAATCCGGGGCATCCCCCTGGGAGGGCTCGAATTGTTGCAGGAAGGCCTCGCGCGTCCCCAGCAATCCCGGATTCAAGAAGTTGAACTGCGCCCACAAATCGCTGAGGGAATTTTCGATGGGAGTTCCCGTCAGGCAGATCTTCTGGTGTGCATCCAAGGTCTTGACTGTCCTGTGGAGCACCGTTTCCGGATTGCGGATGGCTTGGCTTTCGTCCAGGACCACCACGGAGAATTTCCGTTCCTTCGCCCAATCCATTTCGCGCGGCAGGATCCCGAAGGTGGTCACGTACACCACGGGTCCATCGGAATCGGCATCGCGGACCAGGTCTCTCTGGGCACCGTGCAAGAGCCGACTGGGAAGGTGCGGGGCAAACTTCTTGAGCTCGTCCACCCAGTTTCCGGCAACCGATGCCGGGGCCACCACCAAGGCGGGTCCGCAGTGGGGATCCAGCTCGAACATGCGGCACAGGTGCGCGATGACCTGGACGGTCTTGCCCAATCCCATGTCGTCGGCCAGGATTCCACCCGTTCCACGGCGGCGCAATTGATCGAGCCAGCGGGCACCATCCAGCTGGTAGTGGCGTAGCGTCGCCTTCAAGGAAGTGGGTGCATCGAAGGCATCCACCGCGTTGATCGATTCGAGGATGCCGGTCCAATCGATGGCACCCGTGGTCGCGACGCCGGCGATTCCCAACAGTTCGTCGGCAAGGGATGCATGCACGTTCTGGAGACGGATTCCGTCGTCCGTCTTGTCGCCCAGCGCGCTGATCCAGCGCAGCTGTTTGACCAGCTGATCCGGCAGGACACCGGTGGAGCCATCCGGAAGCAAGACAGTTCCCGTCGTTCCCACCAAGGTGGAAAGCGGGACCTCCAACCCCTCGAAATCCACCGTGCCACCCAGCTCGAACCAGTCCTGGCCCGACGGCTGGACGCGCACGTGCACCTGGCCCGTGCGACGTTTCCAACGATCCATGCTGAGACTGGACACGATGCGCCAGCCTCCCGTGGACATCGCCGGCAGCGCCTGCAGGGCCACGGCACGAAGGGATTTCGGCTCGGCCACCAGAAAGCGGGAATCCACCTTCTCGAAGTCCACGCCGTGCTGTTCCAGAAGCCTCTGCAGCCGGTCGCGAAGCGCGGCTTCTCCTTGGGCATCGCGCGCCATCTCGCCGATACGCCCATCGTGCCCGGTGTAGGCGACCACGCTCGCACAATCTGCAGCGACGATCCCCACCTGCTCGTACCAGGGTGTCATTTCGATGGCCAAGGTGTCTTCGCCGTGGAGTTCCACCGTGAGGCCCGGCTCGGGCACCCCCTTGGGGGCCTCGGGGAGAAGATCCAGGTCCACCGCCACCCCCGCATCCGAAAGTGTGCGCAGATCCGCGCGCAAGGGCGCGACACTGCGGGCGAAGGCGTTGCCCACGGGAACCAACAGAAGTTCGCGTTCCACGCGTGGATCCACCAGATGAAGGGTGGCTCCCACCAACACCAGGAAGTCGCGATCGCCTCCGATCACGGCGGCATCCGAAGGAAGTGACAGAATCCGTTCAGGCGCGTCCAGGCTCTGGAGTTCCCTCTCCGGAGAGACTTCGTCGCCACGCTGGCGCAGATGGATGCGAAGACGCCAGAGGTGGTCGTCGATGCGCAGCGGCTCCGCAGCCGGTCCGAGCAGTTTTTTCAGGCGGTAGGCCAGAAGCAGCGCATGCTGCCAGGATCCTTTGCGCCCCGGAAGGTTCGGTGCATCCAAGGAGCGGGCGAGCTGGATGATCTCTTCGTCGGCGGGGCTCGCGTAGGAGGGAACCACGCCCTGCTGCTTGTATCCACCGTTGTTGCGCAGGTCGCGGTCTTCGATCTTTCCGTGCGGGAAGGCCTTGGAAAAACGCCGCACCGTGGGGACCAGATCCCATGACAATTTTTGGGAATTCAGGCAAAGCTGGAACACCACCTCGTTGGACGCGTCGCGATCGCGCGCCACCGGACCAAGACGCTTGGCGGCCGTGGCGATCCATGCTTCCAGCTGGGTGTTGCGTTCGGGAACATAGCGCCTTGCCGAAACATCTTCGGCATCGACCGCGACCGATTCCGCACTGGGCGACTCCTGGCCCATGCGCATCAGAAAGGCGACCTGGTGGCGGCAGTCGCCGTTGGATCGCGCGGAAGTGCAGTTGCAACTGGTTTCACCCGTGGGCCCGGCCCACAACTGGAATGCCTCGGCACCTTCCACGCGAGCGGTCCACCCTTGCGGAGAATCGCTCCATTGGATCTCGCCGATCAGTCCGACGAACTCCTTGCCCCGTGTGCGCAGGATCGAGGAAAACTGGCCCAAGGACGTCGCGAAGGCATCCAGGATGGTGCGGGTGAGTCGATTCTGCCAAACATTCTCTGCAGCTGGAAACTCCAATGCCGTCACCCTTCGGATTTGCGAAAAAGAGGGGCAAAGGTAGTGGAATAGATCGGCCAGGGGAAGTGGGAATGCCTGAAAATCCCGGAACCAGGGGAAACGGACCACCAGATCTTGCGGCCTGGCCTCGCAGCCATCGCAACCTTCGCTGTCCCTCCAACGCAGCACCAACACCCCGGAAAAGGCATCGGGCCAGCCCGAGGCCAGGTACAGCGGACGCATGCAGGTTAGAGACTGCCAGGATTCCGAATCCCAACAGGTGCCTGATCCTTGGACCTTGATCGCGACACCCTCCGCCCGTGGCGGTGGATTTCCCTCGATCCTCGTTGAACCATGCGAAAGGTCTAACCCTTTCCCAACGGCACCTGGAAAAAACGTTTGCGTCTGCGGTTTGCAAGCCAACCACCTCGGGAATGATCCAGGCACCCAAGGAACGCGGATCTTGGGCGGTCAAAAGCCGAGTCTGCGACCTCAGACTTTCCCGCGCCAGGAGGGAATCCTCCACAAGGATGCCTGGTTGACCGGAGCAATCCCCCCTTCCAGGTCAGCGATCGGAGGGCAGCATCCCTACCGAACGAACCGTGCTTCCCTGGCGGACGGTGGCCACCAGGAACCTTCCCCCAGCAGGAGCGGGGACGGTCATTTCCTGTCCACTCTTGGCCTCGATGGCCCTGGACAGGACGATCCGACCCGACATGTCGCGAATGGACAGCTCCAACACGGCATCGGAAACTGGAAGGATGGAAAGTTTGTCAGCCAAAGCCCGCAAACCCAATTGTCCACGCCCAATCGCTCCCCCCCGGAGGGAAACCTGGGCTCGCAGCGGGGAGGTCCAAATCCGGCCTCCCACTCCAACGGCCACCAAGGTCGTTCCATCGGATGCCGCCGAAAGCGCTCCGAAGAGGTTTCCCGCACGATCCGTCCAATCCATTCCATCGACGCTGGAGGCCACGGTGGATCCGATCGCCAACCACTCCTTGCCGGTATGGTAAAAACTTGCGTAAGGATTCCCCCACATCGAAGGGCGTTTCCACGACAATCCATCCGCCGACGACCAGATCCCGCCGTTGCCTTCCAATGCCACCAATCCGTTCGGCGAATGCGCGCCCAAGGCCACCACCTTGGTGGTCAAACCGGACTTCGCCCACTTGCCCTGGGACCGCACCCAAATCCATCCGTCGGAATCCAAGACGTAGAGGGTATCGGCTGCGGCGACGACCCGAACCAGGCCCACCGTCTCCGAGAACCCAGATCCGCTCCAGACCGATCCATCCGTCGATTCAATCATGGTGCCAAGATCCCCCACCGCAGTGAACCGGTTTCCGTTCCATGCCACGGAGCGGAGTGTCTTCGAGACGCCGCTGGCGGCCAGGGTCCACGACAAGCCGTCGGTCGACACCCACACCTTGCCGGAATCCGCGACCACCACCAGACGTTTTCCGTCTGTAGCGATATCTAAAAGATCCACTCGGCTCCCCAGCGCGACCTTCGTCCAGGCTTCGCCATCACTCGAACGGATCAGACGACCCGACAGCCCCACCGCATGGAAAGCACCGAAAGCATGCACCACCGAACGGAGGTCCCCCGGAGAAGCCGAACCCTCCCAATGGATGCCATCAGTGGAGAACAAGCTGTGGCCCGCCTCACCCAAGGCGACATACCCCCAACTCGCGCGTCCGATCTCCCTGACCGCGATGGCCCGATCGACGGTATCCAAGGAATCCCAGCTTCCGCCTTTAGGCTTCCCCCAAACCGCATTGAAACCTGTGGTCCCGGACACTCCCAGGGCAATACTCCTGCTGGTGTCGGCGTAAAAAGCGCGCGGAAAAACCGATTGGCCGTTAAGAGTCGCCGTCCACTGGATCCCATCAGAACTGGTCCAAATCTGATCTTGGGCCATGGCCGTGAATTGGCTACCGTCGAATCCCACCGCATGGAAGCCTCCGAAGGAGCCTTCCGCATTGGTCATGTCCGCCCAGGTCTTGCCAGAATCCGACGAGACACACCCGCTCCCGCCACGAAATCCGATCACCAACTTCCCGCTTCCCTGTGCCATGCGCGCCGAGTTCCCCGTCGCTTGCGTGCATTGGAACTGGGTGGCGATCCAAGACCGGCCATCGGAGGAGGTAAAGGAAGAATCCCGGCTGCCCATCAGCAGAAATTCGCGTCCGGTCCATCCTCCCCCCGTCAGGGTCCAGCTCTGTCGGGACATGTTCAGCTCCTGGAATTCCCACGAGGATCCGTCCGCAGAAATCCCCCATCCGTACAAACCAACCGCAAAAAAACGCCCGCCGGACCAGCTTATGGAATGCCAATACATGCCCTTGGGAACACCCTGCAAGTGGCTCCATCGCTTTCCGTCTGTGGTTTCCAGCAACGAACCGTCATCGCTGGATGCCACGCAACGGGCCGGCGAACAGGCGATCGAGTTCACAGGTTGCGAGCTGGGTTCCGGTGCTCGCGGAGTCCAGACATCCTGCGCACCGCCTGTCGAGGCGAGGATCGCTGCGATCATCAACAATTGTTTGGAGGCGGCCATATTATTCCTTTCGGGGAATCGTGGGGTGGCGACGCTTCGATCACCGGCCGGGGACAATCCCCTGGCGACCAGATGACGAAACCTGTGAAACGAAGGGAAATGAATCCTCAGCGGAGGATGGTGTAGCAGACCGTTCGGATAGGGAAGTAGGCAGCAGTGGAACGAACCGACTTGAACTGGAGACAGGTATTGACAGTAATTGTCCGCTCCATCCAAGGCTCCCAGCTGGCGCCATCGATGGACACGTACAGGGAATCCGAAGCCTGCACCGACCAGGCACGCGCCTGCACAGAATCGCGGTAGGTTCCGGCCTCAGGAAGGACGATCGGCGCCAGAAGCCGATCCACCACCACTCCCGCCGTCGGGACTTCCCGGGGAGAGAGGGAATCAAAGGGGATTTCGCCAAGATCGACCAATCGGCCTTGCTGGACTTCCACCCGGGGCAACAGCGTCCCCCGCGCAGCGGACCCCACCACCACTCGGTGCGTTCCTTTGGGCAGGAAGGCCAATACAAAGCGACCTTGGGAATCGATTCTGGCGATTTGATCGAGACCCTGGACACCCACCTGCAATCCGGCCGCCGCACGGGGAACGTACCCGACAACAGAACCAACGGAATCGACCTGGACTTGCTGGTCTTCCAGGCCGTCTCGCCAAGCGATGCCTATTGAAGCGGCACGAGCAGAGTCGCCCGCCCGAAGCATGTACGCCCCTTCCCGCAAGCCGGATATGGTACCGAATCCGTCCGCATTCGTGCGAATCACCGCCGCATCGACTTCCTCCCCAAGGGAATCCAGCGGTTCGCCGGGAAGCCACCGGGCGGGACGAATCACCACCTGCGCATTGGCTTGCGGACGACCATTCGCGTCGACAACACGCACCCGAGCGCTCATGGCATTTCCATGTTCGTCCACACCGGTTTGAGGATTGGAACCGCACCCGGCGATCATTGCCGCACCACATCCGACCAGGATGCCAAGCCAGTACTTCACGACTCCTCCTCGGCTAGGGCGAACAACTGGACATTCAACGCGAACACCCGGTCGCAATCGGGCTGATCATGGACGATGCGCGCCACCCGATCCTTGAATTCGCGGATCTCCTGCTTGATCTGGGGATAGGAAGACTCCGGCAATCCGAAGATCATGGTGGAAATGTCGCGACGCGATGGAGGCTGGTCGTCGATCGCCTCCGCACCCAGCTTGGCGTACTGGCGGTTTCCCGCCCGGACCGCCATCGAATCCACCTCTCCGCCGGACGTGATGACAGGATCCGTCTGGATCCAACGATCCCCCCGGCGAGCCAGGAACCCAAGCCGCTCCAGAAGCTCCATGCCTTCGCGGACTTCCACCTTGCGGATCCGCGGACGCACGCAACGAGCCATCGCAGCCCAATCGTCTTTCCAGATCCGCTGGCAAGCCAATTCGCGCAAGACCGGATGGTACCAGCGCGAGTAGTAGTCGTGGCGATCCAAGGTCACCATGGCCGCATCCACTTTTTGGCGCATGCCTCGCATCTGGTCCAGCGCCTGTTGCTTGAGGGCCGGATCCACCGACTGGTTGAACCGCACCAACAGGCTGAAGTACCTGGCGTCGAGAGAGGTGAGTTCCAAACCGAGGACGAATTGGGGGATGGTCACATCGGTGAGGTTCCGCTTGCCATCGATCACCTCGCGCAGGTACGAAGGCGAACTCAGACCTGCTTTCTGACAAAAGCTCCGGTGGCTGAAACCCTTTTCGCCACGCTTTCTGGTTTCATAGAAGTCCCTCAAGAACTTCCTGTAATCCGTGTACGATTCGATTCTGTCCACAGCCCTAATTCTAAGGGATCCGAGGTGATTCGTGGGAAAATATCAACCAAAGTGCGTACCTATCTCAGGTACAAACTACCTGAACGCCTCGGACGATTTCCCGGCAACCGTTTCGGGGAAACGAATGACCAGATCCAGTGGGGTGGGTTCGCAGCCATCGCATCCGTCGTTACTCACAAAGCGCATGACAGCGATCTTGGCGAGCGTATCCGACCATCCCGCCACCCATAGCAGCGGAAAGGAGCAGGCCACCATCGCCTCGCCATCCACAGAAGGGCATCTGCCCAGACCCTCCAGCGGTCGCGAATGTATGATCCGATTCCCTCGATGGATTTCCAGCTTTCCCGGCCTGGGAAACACGACACGAAGCCCGAGGCCGACATCCACCTCGAATGCTTCCGAAACGCCGCCCAGAGCTTCCTCAGGCTTGGGCCTCCCGAATGTCCATCGCCCCAGGCTGCGCGAGTCTGTGGCCGCCAGGAGTCGCGTGAGGTCACGCAAATCGGTACGAGCTCGCACCGAATCCAGGAGATTCACGCCGGATTGATCCTGGTCGACAACCTTCCAACGACGTCCATCGCGGCCCGTCGCCAAATCCCTCGCCACCACCCAGACCTGCGATTCCTCCGAGCAACACAGATCGGACGTGTCGGAAACCCAAAGCAGAGTCCGGCCATCCTCCACGATCGCCGGAAGCGCATCACGAAAGGCGCCGATTCGCTCCCGTTCCGAGGCGCCTGCGGGAAACCCCGCCAGGGCTTGCCAGAGTGGCCGTTTCGATTGGACGGACGGCGCGACCTTCGCGTGGACATTTATTGTCTCTTTCGCGATGGCCGGGGCACCAATCACGCAGAAGATGGCCAGACAAATGCCACCGATCGATCGGATTGAATTCCTCCGAATGGTCGTTGCTCCCAAATCGCACACTCCCTTTCCTGCATCGAGTCCAAAAGGTATCCGCTCCACAACCAACTCGTTGCATCGCCTCCAGGCTCTGCAACTATTCTTGTCTACGCCCATGCGATCGCCATTCACCAGATCCGGATCATCGGGACGCCTCTTCCGCGCCAGCCTGGCGCTTGCCATTGGCATTGGACTGCATTTGGCAACGGATCGGCTGATCCATTCCTTTCTGGGCTACGACGGATCGGCATTCATCACACGCTCCCCTGGAAAGCTTTGGTTGGTGGACATCCGGAAGTCCGACCCATGGGCCTACGGATCGCACGGCATCCACGTGATCGCCATGCCTCGGGACACCGAGTGGATGGATCCGCCCCATGGTGAATTCGAGGTCTTGTCGTTTGATCTCTACAACGACGGCGCGAGTCTGGGGCCATGGAACCTAGTGAGCAGGTGGCAAGGAGACAGCCTCCTGTACATGTTCGCGCACGGACAGGAGCAAGCGGACACCGTCTACAGGATCGACCTTCCCCGCGAGCGCTCCGCATGGCGGCGGGCATGGTTTTTGAGCCTGGTGGGAACCATTGCCTTCAGCATGATCCTGTGGGGACTGATCGAAGCCATGCTGCACGTGATTCGAACGCCTGACCAAAGCCAAATCGTCGGAGCTTCGTCGGAGGCCAAGGATGCGCCTCTTGGCTGATTTGTCGCCAATGCGGCGATTGGGCATCGGCTGGATCGCCGGAGGGATGTTTTTGATGTCGTGCGGATGGCAGGACGCCGGCCAACCCGTCCCGAAGTCGTCGAAGTGGGAAAGGATGCTTCCCTGGAGTGTCGTGGCGGATCCCGAGGCGATGGAAGAAATCCGAATCATCGTTCTGTCAAAGACAGATTCTGCGTCAAGTGGATCCGGGGTCCAATTGGCGTGGACATTCTATTGCAACGAAGAGATCCAGTGGAGCCGACGCTTCCGCATCACCAACTCGGTCGAGCCGACCTGGATGGACGACTCCCGTTACATGGACGTCGAATTCCCTTCCGGTCCGGGTGTGCGTCTGCACTTGGGAAATCCTGGCATCGCGACCCCTCTCTTCGGCGACCTGCGGGACACCGCGTTTCGGATCCCCGACGGAAACGTGGACACGGCAGAGTTCAATCGACGGAAATTGCCGTGCGGGCGCCAGGATCCGGTGGATGTGCAGGGAAAGCCCCTGCACTCTCCGCTCATCGATGCATCGCACCCGAACCCATGACCACATCCTCCTAGCTTGCATCCACAAGTGCACCGACCAATCCCTTCGCGACGCACCCCAGCTCCTCGATGCCATCGTCTCCCTTGGCGGCCAGGATCTCCACGAATCGCGAACCGACCACCACCAGATCCACCGATCTGGCCAACGACGCGACCTGTGCAGGCTCACGGATCCCGAAGCCCGCGGCCAGGCCCACGCCATGTTCCCGCCGAGCACGACCGGCTCTTTCCTTCACGGCATCCAGATCGATGGTGGATCCGCCGGTGATCCCGGTGCGCGACACCAGGTAGACGAACGTGTCCGCTGTTGACAGAATTTGCTTCTCACGACGAGTGGAAGCGGTTGGCGCCCAGAGAGGCACAAAGGACAGCGCGTGGCGGTGAGCAGCATCCCGGAAGGGTCCCGCATGCTCCAAGGGAACGTCGACAAGAATCGCACCGTCCGCGCCGCTCATCGCGGCCGCTTCGAAGAAAGTGTCTGCGCCCACGGTCAGGACCGGGTTGACGTAACCCATCAGGACCACGGGGGTGGTGCGGTCGGTCCGCCGGAATCTCGCCACCAGCTCCATCGTTCCACCCATCGTCATGCCGCCCCGCAACGCTCTCCCATGCGCTTGCGCCACCACGAACCCATCGGCGACCGGATCCGAAAACGGCATTCCGATCTCCAGCAGACGCACTCCTGATTCCACCAACACCACCATCGCGCGAAGGGTGGTTTCCGGATCGGGGTCTCCTGCCACCAGATACGCGGCGAGTCCGGTGCGTCCATCGCGCCGCAGGGTAGCCAAGGTGTTTTCGAGTCGTCTGTTCATGGTTGCATCTCCGGATGGGAAAGAACGGTGTTCAGGTCCTTGTCGCCCCGCCCGCTCAGACAGGCCACCACGATGGACCCAGGGTTCAGGTCTGGCGCCAGCTCGCGCACGAAGGCCAAGGCATGCGCGCTTTCGAGGGCAGGCAGGATGCCCTCCCGCCGCGCTAGCCAATGGAATGCCGAAAGGGCCTGGTGGTCCGTCGCCGACACGTATCGCACCCTGCCTACCTCCTGCAGATGGGAGTGCTCCGGACCGACACCGGGATAATCCAATCCCGCCGAGATCGAGTGCGCTTCCATAATTTGTCCTTCATGGTTCTGCAGAAGCATCGTGCGGCTCCCATGCAGGACTCCAGGCCGTCCTCGCTGCAAACAAGCAGCGTGGCGACCAGTTTCCAGTCCGTCCCCCGCCGCCTCGACCCCGAACATGCGCACGGAAGAGTCTTCCAGGAACGGATGGAAAAGGCCGATCGCGTTGGATCCGCCGCCCACGCAGGCCACCAGGCAATCGGGAAGCCGACCAGTGGATTTCAGAATCTGTCGCCTTGCCTCGATGCCGATCACGCTCTGCAGATCGCGCACCATGGACGGATAGGGATGCGGTCCCGCTCCGGTCCCCAGCATGTAGTAGGTGTTTTCCACGTGGGCGATCCAATCCCTCAACGCCTCGTTCATGGCGTCCTTCAAGGTGGCCGATCCCGAATCCACCGGCCGGACCTCCGCGCCCAACAGACGCATCCGCTCCACGTTCGGAAGCTGGCGCGACATGTCCAGGCTCCCCATGTACACCACGCATTCCAGACCGAACAAGGCGCAGACCGTGGCCGCGGCCACCCCGTGCTGGCCGGCGCCGGTCTCTGCGATCACGCGGGTCTTTCCCATACGACGGGCCAAAAGGACCTGGCCCAGGCAGTTGTTGATCTTGTGGGAACCGGTGTGGTTGAGATCTTCGCGCTTGAGGTACAGCTCGATCCCCAGTTCGTCCGAGCACCGCGCGACGCGATGCAGGGGCGAGGGGCCGCCGACGAAAGTGCGATGCAACGACTCCCGCTCGCCAAGGAAGATCGGATCTTCCCTGGCCGCGTTCCACTGCTTTTCCAGCTCCTGCAAGGCGGGCATCAATGTTTCCGGCATCCACCGGCCACCAAAGCCACCGAACATGCCGGGGAGCGATTCCAGGGTATCCAAGATCCTACCTCCTGATGAAGTTTCCTCAATGATATGGACCAACAGATTCCATGACTATCGAGTAATTTTCATCCAATCCATGAATTCTTCTCATGCTCTACCATCCCTGCCATCTCTCAACGCATTGCGATCCTTCGATGCGCTGGCTCGCACCGGGAGCGTCACCGCCGCGGCCCAGGCCTTGTCCGTGACCCAGGGCGCAGTGAGCCACCAGATCTCCCTCCTGGAGGAATGGTTCGGGAAGGAGCTGGTGCGACGCGATGGCCGCGGCTTGCTTTTGACCGATCTCGGACGAGAATTGGCGGAGGAGACCAGGGGAGCCTTCGATTCGCTTGTCGACGCCTGCCGGAACGTGTCACGTCGCGGGGGAAAGGAGATCGACCTCGCCGCTCCCGCGAGCTTCCTCTCGCACTGGATGATCCCCCGACTGGAGGAGCTGGAATCCTCGCATCCGAAACTCCGTCTGCGCCTGCGGACCGAAGGATGCTTGGATGATCTCGGTTCGGGGCGGATCGACGCGCTCGTGACCTGCGGATCCGCACCTTGGCCGACGGGCTTGCGCATCGCGGAAATCGAACAGGAACGCATCGGTCCCGTATGCACCAAGAAATGGGCCAAGGGCGCCGGATCCTCCGCGTGGCTTTCCACAATCCCGAGGTTGGCCACGGATTCCCGGCCCGAGGCCTGGAAGGAGTGGACTCGTTCCAGTGGTCATCCCGTCCCGCGCGGAAAACCACGGTTGTTCGACCACCTGACACCGCTGCTGGAAGCCGCGTACGCCGGATTGGGGGTGGCGATGGTTCCCGAGCTCATCGCGCGCCGTCAAATCGAGGAAGGACGCCTGGTCGCGCCTTGCGGATTCGTGGACAGCGGCAGACAATTCGCCCTTGCCTATCCCGATCGCCTCGCCGAAGATCCCGGGATGGTCAACCTGGCCGAGTGGTTCGCATCCGCCCGGCGAGGTCCGCTCCATGTCCCCGTCCCAAGCACATCCCGTAGAGGGTGAGCGGAATCTCGAGGACGAACAACGGGATGACTGCCCACTCCAGGCCCGCGCCGCGCTAGGGCGCACGCCTCAGTGCCAGTGGGAACACCTGGTTGAGCACGAACCTGCTGGGTTCGGATTCGGTCGTGAGGAGGACCCGCATCAGATAGACTCCTCCCGGCAAGGCCTTCCCCTTGCTGCGCCCGTTCCAGGCCAACCAGATCCACGCATTGCCACGGGAATCGGAGGCGATGATCTTGTCGTCGATCTCCCGATCCAACGAGGGGATGGGCATGCCCCCCACGAACACACCGAGGTTGTCGTAGACGTACACGCTCCCCCGCACCCCTTTGGTCAGGTGCAGCCGCAATCCGGTGTATTCGTCCGGAGACTGGTTAGGAACGCCAAATCCGATGGGATTCCAAGCGCCGCGTTCGGTCTTTGCCAGGATCTGCAAGTCGGGCTCCGTGACCGGATTTTGTCCATTCCCGGCGCGGAACCCTTGTTGCACCACCCAGCGGAGGTTCGGCGGGTAAGGCCCGCGATCCACCGGTGCCCAATGGGCGAACCGCAAAGGCACGTTTCCGAACACGTCGCCGGCCCCACCGATGGGATCGGCCGTCAGGCGGATGGAATCCAACGGATGGGGGAGAAAGGTGGTGTCCACCAGGAAATACAGGTTGCGCCCATCGCCCAAAGGCCCTCCACGATCCGGATCCAAGGTCGTCCCGAGGGAATCGAGGGAGGCGCGCCCCCAGGAAATCCATGGCTTGCCCATCATAGGCTGGAGCGGTTCGGAAACCCGCACCCGCAAGGTGTCGCGGATCGCCGTGGAGGACGCGTAGCGCAAGGAAGCGCCCACGATCACGGGCACCACGCCGTCCCGCACTTCGAAGGGGATCAGGGCCGTGTCCGCCCCCCGATGGACCTCCAGGCGTCCCAGATCGACGCAGCCCGAACCGGGGCAACCGGTGGCTCCGAAGGCGAAGGGCGGAATCGAAAGCGTCAGTTTTTGACCTGATCCGTCGATCGCCACGCGACGGGAATCCAGGACTCCGTTGGTGTCGGGCCACCGGATGCGGACGGCCTGGAATAGGCTGGCATCCAAGCCGAGCGTCAGCTGGATCCGATCGGCTCGCCCGTCCACGTCGGAATCCGTCAAAAGGCCCGTCACCACGGGAGCCTGCACGGAGATGGGTTTCCAGTCGGCCATGGCCCGCAACGCGGAGGCGTCGGCCGTCACGACGGCATTTGCCGCCGGCGCCCATCCGGAGAGGGAAAAGGAAGCCTTTCCACCGACCAGTACGACCTGCGAGATCGGACTTCCCAGGGAGTCCTGGAGTACCAGGCGAGTCGAGGAGGAAGCCAGGGAAACCGTGTCGGAACACCCGGTGCATAGGCCTAGGCTCGTGCGCACCTCCAGTTGGAATTTCCGGCGCTCGCCCATGGCGAGAGCCAAGGCGGGTGTCGGAGCGATCTCGCGCCCCAGGGAATCCACGAACACCAGCCGGGGAGCGCGCACGCGAACGGGCGAGCGATCCACCGGGAACAGCGCGGAATCCGACCGGGCGGTGATCCGCGTGGAGTCGATGGGGTGCCCCGATACCACCCAGAAATTGGCGACTCCGGAAGAAAGCCTCACTCCGGAAATCTCCGGACCGCCGGGGAAGGCGACCATCCGCAATCCGATATTTCCTGTCACCAAGGTGACGCTGTCGGCGCACGTGGTGCACAGCCCGAGCCCGATGAACGATTGCAGAAACACGGGCACGGCCTGGTGCACATCGGCCACCAGCGCCGGCAGAGAAGTTTGCGTGCCGGTGGAGTCGGTGAACCGGATCCCGCGCCCGGAAAAGGCTAGGTTGGGAGACACGTCCACCGAGTCGCCGGACACGTCGCGCAGGACCAGGCTCCAAGATCCGACCTTGGTTCCCTGCACCCAAACGCGCATGGGCTCGCCTCGCGCTCCCGTGCGCAAGGTGTCGGAAAGTCCCAGGGGACTTTGGAACAGACTGTCGGAAAACAAGGCCAGCCCCGCGGGTGGGACCAGGCGAAAGCCCACGGAGACGGTGTCCCGCTTCCCCGATTGGGTGGTGAACACGTCCAGGAACGTTCCCGTTCCCACCGCACCGGCGTAGGGAGACGGGTCCAGATAGCGCGGAATCCGGGGAATCGGCGCGGTCACCACGAACGTCCACACGTCCGAGCTGTCGCCCTGGATCGTGCGCAGCACGAGCTTCCAGGATCCGGTCAGGAGTCCCGCCACCCACAGGCGCTCAGGCTCGCCCTTTGGGCCGGTGCGGAGCGTGTCGTTCGCTCCGACAGGAATCGTCAAAAGACTGTCGCGATAGACGGCAAGCCCCGTGGGCGGTGGAATCCTGAATCCGATGGAAACGGAATCGCGCCTGAGCGAGCGCAGGGTCACCACCTGGACAGGAAACGACACGCCCGCCAGGCCCGAATCCACCTTGGGATTCACGAAACGGGGCGAAGGAGCGTCGGGCACGGTGAACGGCACATCCTTCAGCACGCCCGCGCTTCCCGGCAGGGAAATGTGCAGGACGTACTTGCCGGGAGCCAAACCCACCATGGCGGCGCTGTCGAGCTCCACCGAGCCAAGGTCGCTGGGGATGCCGATGCCTCCGTACCATTTTCCGGCAGCCAGAACCTGCGTTCCCACCAGTCCGCTTCCGGTCAGGGTGTAAAGCCCGACCGTGGAGCGTTGCGCCGCGCTGGTCGCGCAGCTTGCGCCGTTTTTCGTGTTCACCCAAAGGGTGTAGCGATGGTGGGACTCGCCCAGGGTGGAATCGGCCACCAGAAAGGTGGGCAAGGTGCGCAGGTTCATGGAAGTGCTGATCTTGATCGAGGATCCACTCGTGTGGCGCTCGCAATAGAACAGATCCCACGGGTAGGACTGCCCTGCCACGAGCTTGAGTGTATCCAGGTTCACCGAAGCGGTCTCCGGCATGTGGACGCCACCGAGGTCCACCACCAGTCGATTGTCGATGAAAAACCACACGTCGTCGTCGCCCACGAAGTTGAATTTCTGGCCCGCGCGGAAATCGAAGGTCCCGTGCATTTCCATGCAGAAGCTGAAATTGTGCGGTTTGTTGTCCTCCCCCCCGCTCATGACCGCGAACGGGTTGGGCTTGCCGTTGGCCAACGTGGTGAAATCATCGATGGGAAAGAAGTAGGGGTTGGCGTAGGTGTAGTTGCCGTTGGGCTCCAGTTGCAACGGAATGTCTCGACAGGTTTCGGCATTTTGCACGTAGGTGGGATCGGTGGTGAACCAGTATCTGGCCATGCGCAGCGAATCGCCCGGATTGCATCCCTTGTCGATCTTCCCCGTGGGGACAGGCTTGCGACCGGCACCCAACGTGGATTGGACATACCCCTTCGCGCCACAGCCCGCGTTGTTGTTGAAGCTGGAATCCGTGGAGTTGAAATCGCGGATGGTTCCCGCCAACATCACCAGAAGACACTGCCCCTGGGTGCCATCCCAGGAAAAGCCCGCCACCGGCTTTCCGGAGACGTCCCTGGCCACCCAGACCGTGTCCTGTGTCGCCAGCACAGCGGACAGATCGATCATTCCCGTGGTTCCCAAGCCACCGGATCCCCACGTTTGGCCACTCACCGACGAGCTGACCACGATGCTCGATGGCCGGTCGTACCAGATCCGCTCGTTCCAGCCGCACAGATCCTTGCGCGCCACCGTGGCATAGTGGGTGGTGTCGCCGGCAAACTGCACGCGGGGCAAGTCCAGGGCGGGACTCCCATCCCATGGATTGAAGATCTCCACCACCTTCGGTTTGGGCCAGGCGGAAAACCCCTTGGGTTGCCCGCTTGGTTCCGGCGAGGCGATCACCCAGATGGAGTCCCCTCGCTTCCAAAGCGTGTCGAGCACCATGGGAAGCGGTGGCCCCGACACTCCCGTCGCAGCGAAATACGAATAGCCGGCCTTGGTGGAATCGCGAAACAGCAGGCTGGCCGAGGTGAGACCAAGCACGTGGCGCGAGTACCAACCGGGGTGTCCCGCAACCGCGTACATCCCCAGCCATGCGCCCCCTTGGACCTGGACGGATGGCGCGCTCGCACTCTGCCCCTCCCACGGATTCCACAAGAACACCGTGAGTTGTTTGGGAGCGGTGGTGGTGACGGTCGCCGCCGAAGTGGGCAGGGGGCCTGGAACGATCCAAACAGTGTCGGAAGTGGCCCAGAGCGTGGTCAGGTCGAACGAAGCCTTGCCGCCCAGGCCATCGGGCGCGTAACTGCTCCAGTCGTCGCGCACGAAGGTGAACCCCGCCGGAAGGGCCGTCCTGGAAACCCACTGGAGCCACGGGGTGCCGGGGACCACCTTCAGAAGGGAGGAATCGGCACCCTTGTCGAAGGCCACCGGATAGAAGCTCAGCACGGAAACATTCTGGCCCATCGGCAGTCCCAAGGATACCGTCGAGTCGGCACCCCAGGGATTGAACAACCGGATCACCTTCGCTGCCTGGATGGGCGCCGCGGCCACGGCGGCGACCAGGAATGCAAGCAGGACATTCGAACTCTTCACACCCGACCTCACTGGATCCAAACCGACTTCCACAGCGGGCACGAAAGCCCTGCGAACACCTTAGCATACGGAAGGACCCACACTTTCGCCAGCCGAACCGGAGAGTCTTCCCTGACTACATTCTTCTCCGATGAAAACGTTTTCAGCACTTGCGATCCTGTGGGGATCCTCCTTGGCGTTCGGAGCCGGTTCCGACGGTGAAACGTGGAGCGTCGACGCGAGCTTGCGACTGGGCGGGGTGCGAAGCGACGCGATCGACGAGGACGAATCCTTCTACGCCAGGATCCCGCTGGTGATCCGCGACGAAAAGGGGAAAGCCGAACGCCTGGAGGTTTCCACGACTCCGACAGGTTTTGACATCACCGTCCTGGGAGCCATCGACCGCCCTTGGCGGCTCGGGGTCGGACTGGGTTACGGACGCTCCGAATCCTACGCGTCCAACGGCTCGACATCCGCAAGCGCCGCCCCGTTTCTGGAGCAGTACCAGGCCTCGTTGCGCGGACGGTGGCTTCCCATGATCGAATCGATGAAGGCCGGCGGCTCCATCCGGATGGAAGTGGATGCGGGGATCGGCGGGACGATGGGGACCCTGCACCGCTTCGGATTGGCCCGCGAGCAGGTGGATACCAGGCCGGACAGCATCTCCAGGGAGAACCTGCGGACCTTCCGTGACGGAAATCGTCCGGTGGACATCCTGGGCCTGGGCGCCGAGTGCACCGTGAACGCCGCGCGCCAATGGGAGAGCGGCGTGCGGTTCGGAGCGGGTGTCGGGCTGACCTACCAGATCTTCTGGCTGGACCGGGATCCGCTGGCCGGAGTGGAACTGGGCGGTGCGACGTACCCGGAAGGACCGCAGGAGTTCGGCATCCTGTTTCGCCTGTTCGTCGGGTACGCGATCTAGCCCAACTCAGGCTCAGGCGCTGGAATCCTTTTCCAGGTAATCCAGGTCCTTGCCGAAGGTTTCCGGCAAAAGCGAGAGACCGATCAGTGCCAGAGCCAGGCACACCGCGCCGATCGCGCCGGCCGCCGGTTGCACGCCCATGCTCGGCCCCAGGAACTGGAAGGAGAAGGTGATGGGGATCACCGCGCCGCGCACGAAGTTGGGGACCGTGTTGGCGACGGTGGACCGGATCTCGGTGCCGAACTGTTCCGAGGCGACGGTGACAAAAAGTGCCCAGTATCCGACGCCGCAACCCAGCAGGAAGGTCATCCAATAGAAGGTGGTCGCCGACACGGCGGGAAGATTCAGGTAGGTGGCCGTGAGCACGGTCAGGAAGACCAGGTAGAGCAGGATCACCTTGCGGCGGCTGGCCAACCACTGCGAAAGGAACCCGGAGGCGAGATCCCCCACCGAGATTCCGATGTAGGCGAACATGATCGCCTTGCCCACGTTCACGTCCACGGCGCCGGCGGCGGTGGCGAAGCGCGAGGACAGCGCCACCAGCACCCCCACGGCAAACCAGATGGGCAACCCGATGGCGATGCAGGACAAATACCGGATCGCGCGCTTGGGAGTGGAGAAAAGGGTCAGGAAATTTCCTCGTGAAGGGCTGGCCTTGGCCGTGCGCAGGAACATGCCGGATTCGAAGGACCGCATCCGGACGAACAACAGGACCAATCCCATCGCCCCACCCGCCAAGTAGGCGTTGCGCCAGCCCATTTCCTTCCCCACCAGGAAGGCCGCCACGGCCCCCAGGGTCCCGAACGTCACGATGACCACCGTTCCCCATCCGCGGATGCGTTTGGGCATGGATTCCGCGACCAGCGTGACTCCGGCCCCCAATTCACCAGCCAAGCCCAACCCGGCGAAGAACCGGCAGATCTGGTAGGTCGTCATGTCCTGGACGAACGCATTGGCGAGATTGGCCAGACTGTACAGGAGGATCGACCCGAACAAGGCGAACACACGCCCCTTGCGGTCGCCCAGGATCCCGAAGGCGAGTCCGCCCAGGAGCATCCCGAACATCTGCCAGTTGAACAACGTCACTTCGATGGCCTTGAACGCATCGGATCCGGGGATGAAGCCGAACTCCTGCAGGCTCGGCCCCTTGATGACGTTGAACAGGATCAGGTCGTAGATGTCGACGAAGTACCCCAACGCCGCGACCACCACCAAACCCAACCACGGAGCGTTTCCGCTTTTGAGACTGTTTTGCATACAGGCAAATGAAGCAACCCTGCGTCGGTTTCGGGAGGCCTTCTCCGCTCAGTACGAAACCGGATGCAACCTGGGGCTGTTGCGGAGGCCTGCTGGGGTCACCAGGGAATCTTCCCACCGGATCCCGAGTTTGCTACGACGTTGGATCAAATCCTTGACCTCGCTCGAGCTCAGGTTCAGCTGGCGCAGGCTCTGGACCATGCCCAAGTCCACGCCGATGGCCCTGTAGACCTTCCAAGGCAATTCGGAGCAATAGATGGCGCTATCCGACCACCCGAACACCAGGTCGTAGGGTTTTCCCCCGTATCGGGATGCCGATTGTTCCATGGACGCCAATCCAGCCGGGTCCGGCAGGAACACGGTGGAATCGACGCGACGCACTTCCAGACTCAGGTCTTTTCCTTGTGCGATCCATTCGGCCAGCGGAGTCCACTGGACCTTGCTGCTTGCCTCCAAAACCTGCCAACGTCCCTGTCGATGGAACACCAACCCGCAATGGGTCCAGGGTGAGCCGGTGGCCTTGGCGATGGCGGCGGCTTGACCGGAGCGGGAAATCTGGAACAGGAGATCTCCAGAGCGCAACTTGGGCTCCAGCCGTTGGATGATCCGGTTGGTTCCATTTTTCCGCATCACCGGCTCGACGAATCGACCCCGAGCCCAAGCCCCAAGGGCCACGAGCAGGACCACCAGGCAGACAAGGACGGCTCTGGCGGCAAACAACCTGCGTTTGGCCTGGACGTCGAGCACGAGCGGTTCCGTTTCCATGGTTCAAAAATACTTCAGCCATCCCGGTGACACCCGAGGTGAAGGACGGTGTCCAAATCGATGAACCCATCCACGGAACGGACATGTCCAACACATCCTCCACATTGGCCTGGCAAGCTCCTCCACTGTTGGAGAGCCCGTCAAATTTCTTCCTTGGACGCCTCCTGCCCGTTTCCACCAACCGGGCCGGCGCACGCGAGGAAGGAACCGCCCTGGACGTCGAAGCTCTCTATCGTCGATATGGCCCAATGGTCCTGCGCCGTTGCCGCTGGATGCTTCGCGACGAGTCCTGGGCGCGCGACGCCATGCAGGACGTGTTCGTGCAACTGCTCAAACGGGAAGACTCGATGACGGTGGAGCATCCCTCCAGCCTCCTGCACCGCATCGCCACCAACACATGCCTGAACCTGTTGCGTGGCCGCAGCCGCCATCCGGAGGATCGCGACGACGAGCTTCTGTTGCGCATCGCCAGCTGCGAGGATGAAGAATCGCGGTTCGAAGCGGCGAGCTTTCTGGAACGCATTTTCGGCCGGGAAAAGGAATCCACCCGGACCATCGCCGTGATGCATCTGCTGGACGGCTACACCCTGGAAGAAGTCGCGAAGGAAACCGGCCTGTCCGTGTCCGGAGTCCGCAAACGGCTGCGGACCTTGAAGGCCCGAGTCCGCGAACTGGAGGCGCTCTGATGAACGAGGATCTTCGTCCCGATCCGAGGCTTGAGCGCCACCTGCTGGGCGAGACGCCCAAGCACCTGGCCGAATCCACCAAGAAGGCCCTGGAAAGCCCGGAGGCCGCTTCGAAGCTGCAAGCCCTCCAGGCAAGCAACGAGGCGATCCTCGCCGCACTTCCTCCGGAGCGCATCGCCCAGGCCATCCGCCAACGCGCCGCAACGCAGCCGGCCAGACAGCGCGGCTGGATGACCGGATTGGTCATGGCCGGACTGGCCTTGGGGATGTCCGCAGGCGTGTTCCTGTTCCTGGAACCATCCCCCACCGAGGGGCCCGTCGCCGTGACCCCGCCGCGATCCGACTCTTCCCGCGTGGCCCATGCGGATTCCAATGCGTCGGATTCCGTCCATCAACCGCCGACTCCGGAAATCGTCCGCCGCAAGGATTCGCTTCCCGGACCGAAGGCTCCGGTCGTGGCGGCGGGCGGCTCGCCAGAAGCCTCGGACACGGCCTCGTGGGAAGTCGCCTGGGCCGACGACGACATCCTGCTCAAGGGGAAGTCGCGTCGGCTGGCTCTGCACAGCATCGCCAAGGCCAACGCGGAGGCTCTGCGCCTATCCAACGGGGATTCGGCCTCGGCGGGAGACCTGCTCCAGGTGGGAACCCTCGCGGGACCCAAGCGATTCGTCGCGATCCTCTCCTTGGACGGCAACGGCCAGATCACCCGCCACCTGCCGGAATCCGGCGATTCCAGCGTTCTGGTCAGCTCCAAGTTGCAGGCGCCCCATTCCTACCAGCTCGACGATGCCCCCAAGTTCGAGCGCTTCGTGCTCATCGAATCCAGGGCGCCGTTCGACCTGGCTTCGGCGGAGGCCCTCCTGAAAAAAGGGAGTGCGTCGGGTTCTCTCCAACGCAAGGGCCTGCGCTTCGAATCCATCCTGCTGGTCAAGAAGCCGTGAACTCCTTCCTCCTGCTGACCGCGGCGCTTGCGGCCCAGGCCGTGGCCGCGCTCGATTCCACACAAAAACTGTCACGACGTTTCCTGGTGGCCGCTTCCGCCAACGACGGCGGTCCCGGCAAGGCCCGGTTGCGCTTCGCCCACCAGGACGCCGATGGCATGGCCAGCGTGATGCGCTCCCTCGGCGGGGTCCGCACCGAAGACGCGTTGATGCTGCAGGAACCGGACACGGCCAGGCTCCTGGCCTCCCTGCGCGAGCTCTCCGCCAAGATGGCCGCCGAGCGCCAAGGCGGTGCGCGCATGGAACTTGTGCTCTACTACTCGGGCCATTCCGACGAAGAAGGCCTGCTTCTGGGTGGGCAGCGCCTCCCGTACCTCCTGCTGCGGCGAGCGCTGGAAGGATCCGGCGCGGACGTCCGCCTTGCCGTTTTGGATGCCTGCGCATCCGGCGCCGCACTTCGCGCCAAGGGTGGTACCCGCCACCAGGCGTTTCGGATCGAAGGCGCGGAAGGATTGCGCGGCCAGGCGTTTTTGACTTCTTCGCGAGCGGAGGAATCCAGCCAGGAATCCGATCGTCTGAAGGGATCGGTCTTCACGCGTGCCTTCCTGACCGGGCTGCGAGGCGCGGCCGATCTGGATCGCGATGGGAAAGTGACGCTGCAGGAGGCCTACCGCTTCGCCTACGAAGAGACCTTGGAGCGAACCTCCTCTTCCAGCGCCGGCCCCCAGCATCCGGAGTTCCAGTTGGACCTGTCCGGATCCGGCGAGGTGGTCCTGACCGACTTGTCGCGCGCCCAGTCGCAATTGGAGATCGGAGCGGAAATCTCGGGACGGATCGTGGTCACCGACTCCACCGGAGCCGCGGTGGCCGATCTGACGAAAAAACTCGGTCAGAATCTGACGCTAGGCCTCCCGGCCGGAACCTACCGCATCCAGACCTCGGATTCCGCGACGCGGCGCATCAGCCGTCCGACCTTGGCCCCCGGATCCCGCACCTCGCTGGCCAAAGCGGAGACGGATTCCGTCGGACCGGTGCCACCCGCCTGGTCCGACACCTCCGCGACCGCCTTCGCCCCGTTGGTGGATGTTCCCTTCCACTTCGCCATCGCCCCGGATTGGAACGAACTCAAGTTCCCGAACAAACTCGGCGAAAAGGACACGGTTCCCGCCAGCCGCGCCCGCTATCGGTTGGGAATCGACCTTCTGGAAGGCGAGCCCGCGGAAATCGACGGCGCCCACATCGCGCTGGGGATCAGCAGGGTTTCCCGCAACGTCAACGGCGCCCAGATCGGACTCGGCGTCGCCCGCACCAACGGCAAGGTGCGCGGAACCCAGATCGCCATGGGATATTCCCGCATCGGCGACTCCCTCAACGGCATGCAGGTGGGCGGCATCGCCGTGCTCGACGGAAGTTTTCGCGGCATGCAGGTCTCCCCGGGATTGTCGATCTCGCGCAAAGGTGGCGACGGCGCCCAGGTGTCCGCCGGAGCTGTCGCTTCGCTCGGGGCGATGCGCGGGGTGCAGTTTTCAAGCGTCTGTTTCACCAACGCCCCCTTTCTGGGACTCCAGTTCTGCACGGTGTCGTTGGCCAACGATTCCGTTCTCGGCGGTCAATTTTCCGTCGTGAACCTCGTCAATGGCCACACCTCGGGTGCGCAGGTTTCTGTCGTCAACCTTTCCAAATCGATCCAAGGCGCCCAGATCGCGGTCGTCAACATCGGAGGGAACGTATCC
This sequence comes from Fibrobacterota bacterium, assembly GCA_016699655.1. GTDB lineage: Bacteria > Fibrobacterota > Fibrobacteria > UBA5070 > UBA5070 > UBA5070. The sequence continues at coordinate 2,754,286 of CP064986.1, read as the reverse complement.
GGTGCACAGGTCGGGGTGGTGAACATCGCCGCCAAGGTGTCGGGCGCGCAGGTCGGTGTGGTGAACCTCGCCGACTCGAGCGAGGGAGTCGCAGTGGGGGTCGTGAACCTCGCACGCACCATGGACGCCTTCCCGGTGGGGATCGTGAGCCTGGGGCTCAACATGAAGCCGGGCATGGAATTCCATGCCACGGAAACAGGACTTTCGGGACTCGCGTTTCGGCTGGCCAACCGCCACTTCCATGTCGGACTGATCGCCACGGCGCCTCTCGACGATGTCGAGCGGAGAATCGGATACGGCATTTCCCTGGGTGGACAATGGAAAACCAAACCGTTGGAGATCGATTTCGACTACACGCAAACCTGCCAGATGGACTGGGACGACTTCGATCGATCCGCTTCCCTGGCAAGGTTCGCCCTGACGGCAGGCGTGGACCTCGACGGCCTGGTCCTGTTCGCAGGCCCGAGCTGGAACATTCTCACCACCGATCGGCGCGGCGATGCGGACCATTTTCTGACTCCTCCCGGACGATACCACTGGGATGCGACTTCCGACACGCGCATGTGGCCCGGCATTCTCGTCGGAATCCGTATTTGATCGTAAATTACCCTGAATACCCATCATGAAACACTTTCGACGAATCCTGGCACTCCTTGTCCTTCCCGCCTCGCTTCTCGCCCAAGACGCGCAGACGGACACTCTCGCCACCGTGGACGATCCCGCTGACGAAGCTCCGTTGGTGGAAGATGCTCCGCCTCCCGCTCCGCTGGTGCGCACCTGGTACGCCATCGATCCCCTGACGGCGATCCTCGGGGTGGCACCGAACCTCCAGGTGGAAAGGATGGTCGGAGGGACATTTTCCGTCGCAGGATCCGCCTACTGGGGGGTCACCTCGGTCAACCGCGGCTGGGAAATCGCCCTGCGCCACCACTTCCAACCCGGCCTGGCCGGCGCGTTCATCGGACCCTTCGTCCGTGGCTTCGAATCCGAGGCGATCATCGAACTGCCTGAAAACAACGTCGATCGCACGTTCACCTTGCGACAGGAAGGCGTCTCGGCAGGATTCCACGGCGGCAGGACCAAGGTGTTCCCGAGCGGTTTTTCCATCGGGTGGAACGCGGGGCTGGGCTGGCCCTGGGTCCATCAGGAATGGGTCGGTGCCAAACCCGCCGAAAACGATCGCATGATCCGCAACTTCACGATGGTCGGCGCGGTGATCGAAGCCGGCCTGTGGATGGGCTTCGCCTACTAGGGCCGCTTCAGAACTGGCGCGAGGAGAGCATGACCAGCGTGCAACCCTCCACGGTTTCCACTCCCTTTTCGCGGAGCCTGGAAGCCAGTGTCGGATTTTCCGCGCCTGGATTGAAGACCACGCGCCGAAATCCATAGGCCAGGATTTCGTCCGCCAGGGCGGAGGATCGTTCGGATCCCACGTACACGGTGAGCGTATCGATTCCTGCTGGAAGTTCGCTGACGGATTTTGCCACCTGGACTCCGCCGAGATCCGGCAGGGCGGGATTCACCCCGACCACCGAATGCCCGTGGGCCAGCAGCTTGACCTGCGCCATGTTGGCGTATTTATCCGCTTTGGGGGAAGCCCCCAGGATCGCGACGTTCATCGATGTCTCCCCTTTGCGCGGCTCCGAAACCGGTGTTCCAAGATGGACCTTCCCCAACGACGGTCCGTCAACTTCCGTAGTAGTTCGCCACCAGCCGGAATTCGACGCCGAACTGGTTCAGATCTTCGATGGCGCTGAACGATCGGGTTCCCATCACCCGAAAGGCGATGGAATTTCCCAACTGGATCCCCGCCGAGAGCTTCTCGCGCGGATGCCAGCCCGGCACGAGCCAATCCAATTGCTGCGCACCGATCGCCGAAATGTTCTTCGTGCCGATGCGCATCTCCGAATTCGTGAGGATCTGCGCTGTGATCCAGCCGACCGCCATCCCCACCGCGATGGGTTCCGGACCCTCGTGCGGGATGACAAGGATGACACCGATCGCCCCACCGGCAAGGGCCCCGACCGGCAACCAGACCGGTTGCGCGGACCAGTAGATCCGCCCGTCCGGGAGCACGATGCGAGAGGTCGTCAGACCGGAGGAAAGCTCCAGGAGGTTCGGTTCGTCCCTGAGGTTTCGGAGTCCGATCATCGCGTGGGCGCCGCCTTCCGGCGTTGACCCGTAGGCCAGGTCCCCTCCCACATAAACGTCGTCGCCCGCCGAGACGGTGCTGACCGTCAAGAACAAGGAAGCGAAAACCGCCATCGCCGATCTTCCCAACCTTGCTCCCTCCCTACTCCCGGGGATCAAGGCTCAATGCCCGCCGCCGATGCGGACCTCGCCGAATTCCTTGAGCTTCTCGAACACGTAGTTCTTGATCTCTTCCACGCGCTCCATGGTGGATGCCTCGAAGCGAAGCACCAGGTCCGGCTGCGTGTTGGAGGCACGGATCAGTCCCCAACCGTCCGGGAAGACGATGCGCACACCATCGATGTCGATGGTTTCGTGGTGCTTGCGGAACCATTCGGCGGCGGCATTGGCGATGCGGAACTTTTCGGCGTCGTTTCGGCACTCGGCGCGGATTTCCGGGGTGGACGGGTAGAACGGGATGTCGGAGGCGAGCTCGGACAATTTCTTTCCCGTCTGGTCCAGAAGCTCGATGACCCGGCAAGTGGCGTACATGGCGTCGTCGAAGCCATACCAGCGGTCGGCGAAGAACATGTGTCCGGAAACCTCGCCGGCCAACGGCGCGTGGGTTTCCTTCATCTTCTGCTTCAGCAGGCTGTGTCCGACCTTCCACATGATGGGCTCGCCGCCGGCTTGACGGATTCCGTCCACCAGGGCCTTGGAACTCTTCACTTCGAAGATGATCGGGCTGCCCGGCTTGAGAGCCAGGATGGGGCGGGCCATGACCAGGGTGAACAGGTCGCCCGGAATCCAGCGTCCCGTGTCGTCGATCACGCCCAGGCGGTCGCCGTCGCCGTCGATGCCGATGCCAAGATCCGCCTTGTGCTCGATCACGGCCTTCTGGAGATCCACCAGGTTCTTGGGGATCGTCGGATCCGGATGGTGGTTGGGGAAGTTGCCGTCGACATCGCAATACAGCCTGACGACCTCGCAGCCGAGTTCTTCCAAAAGTTCCGCACCGAAGATCGCCCCGGCGGCGTTGGCGGGGTCGTAGACGACCTTGATCTTGCGCCCGTTCTTTCCGAAAGCGAAGGACTGCTTGAACTTCTCCTTGTACTCCGAGATCAGATCGTGTTCGCGCAAGCCGCCCTGACCGGAGCTCCACTCGCCGGTGGAGGCGATGTCGAACAGTCGTCGGATCTCCTCCCCACGGATCGTGGTCTTGCCGATCCCGAGTTTGAACCCGTTGTATTCCTTCGGGTTGTGGGAGGCGGTGACCATCGCGGCGCCGTCCACCGGCATATGGAAGGCCGCGAAATAGCTCACGGGGGTGGTGACCGTTCCGATATCCACCACATGGATTCCGCCATCGCGCACCGCACGGATCAGGTTCCCCTTGATCTCCGGTGTGGAAAGCCGCACATCTCCCCCGATGGCCACGGCCTTGGCACCCGCCTCGGTGAGGAGAGTCGCGTAGGCACGCCCGATGGCGTAGACCGCTTGGGGAGACAGCGATGGGTCGACCAGACCGCGGATGTCGTTTTCGCGGAAGATCGTGGAATCAAGCGACATTTCAAAGCTCCGGTTGGATGATGGTTCCCTTGGAGATCACGACGATCCCTTCTTCGGAAACATGGAAACGTTCGGCGTCTTTCTCCAGGTCGAAACCGATCTTCGCACCTGGCGGAATACGGACTCCTTTTTCGACGATCGCGCGACGCACCATGGCGTGGCGACCGACCTCGACGTCGGGGAAGAGGATGGATTCCTCCACCTGCGCGAAGCTGTGCACGAAGCAATGGGGAGCGAGGACGGAACGCGTCACGCCTCCGCCAGAAACGATGCAGCCATCGCAAACGATCGAATCGTGCGCGAAACCGCGGCGGGGAGGTTCGCCTTCTTCCTCGTTGAAGACAAATTTTGCCGGCGGCGCGTTCCAGTTGATGGATCGCAAGGCCCACTTGGGATTGTAGAGATTGAACTCCGGCGAAACCTTGACCAGATCCATGTTCGCTTCGAACAGGGCCTGCAGGGTGCCGACGTCGCGCCAATAGGCGGCGGTCTCGCCGGGGATCCGGTTGGTGGTGAAGTCGTACACGTACACCGGATAGGTGTGGTAGATGTTGGGGATGATGTCCTTGCCGAAGTCGTGGGCGGACGACTTCTGCGCATCGGACAGAAGCTCGCGGACCAGGAACTTGGAGTGGAACAGGTAGTTGCCCATCGAGCACAGGGCCCAGCCGGGGCGACCGGGCATCGGCTTCGGGTGGGCTGGTTTTTCCTCGAAGCCGACCATCCGGCCGTCTTCGTCCACCTCGATCACGCCGAATTCCGACGCCTCCTCCACCGGGACGGGGAATGCGGACACCGTGCAAAGCGCACCCTTGACCATGTGGAAGTCGATCATCTGGGTGAGATCCATCTTGTAGATGTGGTCTCCCCCGAACACCGCTACCAGATCCGGACGCTCGTCCGTGATGCAGTTGACGTTCTGGTAGATCGCGTCGGCGGTGCCCCGGTACCAGTCGGTGCCGGTGCGCATCTGGGCGGGCACCAGATCCACGTACTGGTCGAGAGTCCGATTCAAGGACCAGGCGGTTTGGACGTGTCGGTTCAGCGAGTCGCTCTTGAACTGGGTCAGAAGCTTGATCTTGTGGATGCCCGAATTGACGAAATTGTTCAGAACGAAGTCGATGATTCGGTACTTGCCCCCGAAATGGACGGCTGGCTTGGCCCGATCGGCGGTCAATGGCCAAAGGCGCGAACCCTGGCCACCTGCCATGATCATACCCAACACGTTGCGGTGCACTGGAACCTCCTAGTAGGTGTGGCCAAACATAGCCAAATAGACGAGGACTTCAGATTTCCAATTCCGAACGCAAAATGTCCAGCAATTCCTGACGCGATCGATCGAAATCGTCATTGACAAGCCTGTGTTGGAAGTTGCCCGATTTGGCTTCTTCCAGCTCCGACAAAGCATTGTGCATCCGGACCTGGATGACATCTTCCGGATCCGTGCCCCTTCCGCGAAGCCGACGCTCGAGTTCTTGGATCGAAGGCGGAAGAATCAGGATCCCGATGTTGTCCGGATAGATTTTGTCGAAGCTTCGCTTTCCCACCACATCCAGATCCAGCACGACATTCTCACCCCGCGCCGTCGCCTGGTCCAGAAAAGTACGCGGAGTCCCGTATAGATTGCCGTGGACCTCGTTCCACTCGGCGAACTCGCCTGCCGCGATCATCGCCCGAAAGAGGGTGTGGTCCAAGAAGAAGTAGTGGACCCCATCTACTTCCCCGACACGGGGCTTGCGGGTGGTCGCCGAGACGGAATAACGCAAGCTTGGAATCATGGGCATGACCGAAGCGATGAGCGAGCTCTTGCCCGCACCGGAGGGCGCGGAGAACACGACCAATTTTCCACGCCGCATCATTTTGCCTCGGCCTGCTTCTGCCGTTGCTGGGCGAGCTTCGCTTCCTGCGCGAGGAACTTCGCTTCCATCTGCTCCAACACGTGGAGTCGCTCCAGATGGTGACGACAAACATTCAGGATCCGCAAGATGACCACCGAGCCCGCCGCATGGAGGCCGGCCAACAACACGCACAGAAATGCAGCGATTGCCGGCTCCAGGCGTGGCGGGCTCACCACAACCAGCGCGCTCCCAGCAGGGCGATCGTCCACTGGCCCAAAGCAGCCAGCCAGACCGGCAATTGCAATCGGGCCACCAGGTATCCGCCCAGGAAAGCAAGAATTGTCGCCTGCCAGAGTCCCGAAGACAGGTGCAGTCCAGCAAAGGCGATGGCTGGCAGAAATGGTCTCCAGCGAGGGGTGATCCATTCGGAGGCGGAAAGCCTCGCCGGAAGATAGAGGAACACCAAGGCGCAGGCGGGCAGCACCAGGAGGATCATGCCCAGGAGGGCAGGTGCGACTTGGCCGGATCCCATGATCCCGGACCAGAAGAAACCTGCCGCAAGGAGACACGCACCGACGACGGAGAGGATCGCGGAAAGGGCATTTTTCGAAGCCCAATCCTTGCCACCTGGATATTCGGAAAGCCGGCGCAGGAAAAACCAAGCGACCATCCACAGGAGGATTTTGCCTCCCAAGTACAGGGGAGGCCGATCCATGGTCGAGACGACCAATGGAAGGAACACGTAGAGGAAGCCGATCTCAAAGAGATCGGCCAGGGGCCTCCACTGCTTGGGAACCTCTTGAGGAGTTACTTGAACCAATAGCGGATCCCCAATCCCCAGTGAACAGTGAATTTTGTGTCTGGGAAGATGTCCATGCCTGGATCCACATGCAAGCCAACCTCGATGGGAACCGTAAATCGGATGTCAATTCCAAGCGGTACCTGAATCCAGGTGCCTTGGGAGTTATGCGACCAGATCCCCAAGCCGACCCCTGCGTACGGGAAAAAGCCGGTGATTGGTGATTCACGCCCCAGATTACGACCGTGGAAGAGCAGGTTTCCCACCAACTCAACTTTCTCTTGGCCGTTCAACGACCAACCAAGGATTCCTTCCAACGATTTTTGCTGACCAACCCTAAAATTCAAGCCCGTGGGAGCGCCCAGGTTCGCTCCAATGCCGAACTCTGCCCGAGCCAATCCGGAGCAGGCACCAACCGCCAGTGCAACGACCATCAGTGCACGATTTGAACTTCTCACTCTAGACCTCTTTTCCATCTGCGAACGCGATGAAAGGTACTGCGGATGCATCCCAGTCGCAGATCATTGCCAAGAAAAGCCAGCGAAGGCCCCGATCATGGAGCCTTCGGAATCCGTACATCACGCGAAGACGGAAATCTCGATCGAAAGAATGGTCTGGTCTTCTTGAGGACGATCTCCGCGATCGGTCTTCGCCGAACCGATGGCGTCCAGAACATCCCAGCCTTCCACAACCTGTCCGAACACGGAGTATCCCTCGGCAGGCCCACCGTTTTGCGGATGATCCAGGAAGTGCGCGCCGTCCTGCGGATGCACGATGAAGAACTGGCTGCCGATGGAATTGGGCATGCTGGTCTTGGCGTAGGAGAGCGCTCCTCGGATGTGCTTGAGATCGGGGTGATAGGCGTCACCGATGCAAGTGCCCGGACCCTTGAAGCTGTGCCCGCCGGTCCCGTTCTTGTTCGTGAAATCGCCACCCTGGATCATGAATCCCGAAATGACACGGTGGAACGGAACATTCGCGTATTTGCCAGCCTTTGCCAGCTCCACGAAGTTTTCCACGAGGCCTGGAACCAATCCCGGGAACAGCCGAGCGACCATGTCGCCGCGGTTGGTCTTGATGGTGGCCTTGGTCTCTCCCGCCTTGGGTGCGTCCTTCTGCATGAATTCTCCAGTTGGTGGTGTGGATGCGAAAAGGTAAACGCCCCTTCGCTTCTAGACCACCGACGGAAGAATCAATAGCGCCAGAAATTCAGATTGTCGATCAACAGGGGCGGACCACCCGCCTCGGCGCCATAGGCCATGCGGATGCGGAAGTCCTTGATCCGGTTGGGGGTGCTACGGAGCTTGTCGATCAAAAACTGGTCGAAGCTGATCGATTGCACAACCCATTTGTCCCGCGTGAACAAGCCCAGCGGAATGTTGTCGCTGGCATAGTTCCAGATGCCCAGGGAGGGGGCGTCGAAAAAGATCTGCATGTAGCCGATCCACTTGTTGGTCTCGGGAACCTTGAAGGAAAACCTCAACCCCAAGGCCCCCTGCACCAGCTCCCATTCGATCGGATCGCTTTCCAAAGGCGCCCACGGAAGTGGCTGGAGCGAGAGGGAGTACCCTCCTTCGACTCGGTCGGTGGAGTAGGTCTTGACCACTGGATCGGAAGTCCAAAACGAGTGCCAACGGGAAGGATCTTCCATGCCCAGGATAGGATTGCCGACGTTTTCATCGTAATTGCCAAACGGCCAGGGGATGCTACCCGAGTTCACCGCTCCCATGTCCGGGGTCGCTCCGAGGAAGGCCAGGGCAGGGTCAGCCCCAACCCCGTAGTTGACTCCGGGGAGGATGGCTCCGGTCCCTCGGGCTGGCGACGTCGGCAGCAGGCTGTAGTCGTCGTAGCCACTGGAGGTGAACTGGGCAGCCACGCCTGGCCCGAGATTGTTGAAGTAGCTCACGCCGGTACCGACCAACTCATCCAAGGTCATGGGGCTCTCGATCAGAGGGATCGGATGCCGAGCTCCCTTGACGAATCCCCCATCCAGGATATTGTTGGCCAGAAGGGTTCCGGAAAGGCTTCCGGGATCGCGCAGGAACAAACTGTTGCGGAGCCGATAGCCGGTATTCGACACGATCCGATTCCCGAAAAGGCCAGGCGCATCGTTGTCTCCGACAAGGCTGATGGCCGTCCCCATGTCCGTGAACACGTTGCGGAAAATGTCCACGCCCCGAACGCCTTCCAGATAGATCCCCACGCTGTTTCCACGCATGCGGCGGATGAGGTTCGAATCGATCCGGACCTTGCTGCCGGCGGGAGTGGCGATATTGAAAAGGGCGACGCCAGCACCTTCATAGGCCAGGATTCCGCAATCTTCGATGGAATTGCGACGGATGATGGCACCACCGATGTTCGTGGTCTGGAAACCGATCGCATCGCGCCCGGCTTGTACGATCCGGTTCCTGCGAACAACGGCGTTCGGGCTTGCGATGGAAATCGCCCCCTCGAACTGCCCGATCCGACCACCGAACTGGACAACGTTGTTGTCGGCGGTATCGCGATCTCCAAGCATGTAGAGGCAACGTGCGTCGCAGCCATCGAGCGTCGAGTGGTGGATTCTGGAATCCGCCCCCATGATCATGCCCGAAAATTGGATGAAATCGTACGGGTTGTCGGGCCAGCGCACCAAACCTGGCTCACGTACATACAAGCCGCTATAGCGGATGTGGTTGCTCGTACCCCGGGCATAGGGGCTCGTTTTCTGGAAATTCAGATTGTAGATCGCCCAATTCGAAGCGCCTCGGAGCGTGAAGGCCAGGGATGAAGTCTGGATGCGGACTCCCAGCGCGTTCGGATCGTAGCCGCTGGTCCGCAGGTAGATCCGCTTGAGGTTCGGGTCGTATCCCCATTGGTTGAACGTGGTGATCATGTTCCGAACACCCTGGATCCAGAAACGACTTCCGACCCCGACTTTGCTCCACAAGTCGGTGGCAGGCGAGATACGAACCCAACCTGGGCCGGAACCGAGGACCGTGCGGGCGTCCACGCCGGTTTGGTCGCCGTTGAAGGTCAGAACCTTGGCTCCGGTCAAATCCACGTTCTGGATGGAGCTGCAATAGATGATCCCGTCGTTGGATCCTGCTGTCGCCGTCCAAGTCGGGTGGGTGAAGGTGGCGGAGAGTTGGTTCGGCCAGGTCGCTTCCTGGAGGATTTCATTGCCCTTCCAGACGCGGATGCCTCGTTCGAAGTACTGATTGACCGCCTGCATCGCTCTCTGGGAGGCCACATGGGCATCCATGTCGAACGGTGCACTCCAAGTGTTGGCGCTCGCCTCCCGCCTCCAAACCGGGTAGAACCCCTGCTGGATGGTGGCCTTCTCGCGCTCGAATCCACGCACCTCGATCGGCGCGAGGGGCGTTCCAGAAACGGAGTATTCGTTGGGAGTCGCTTCGTAGACGCCTTGACGCAAATTGCAAACATCACCTGGCCCCGAAATCGCGTTCAGACAGCGGGTCAGGGTGCGAAATGGCTTGGCAAAGGTTCCGGGATTGGTATCGAGCCCGGTATCCGAAGCTGCGAAATAGGAGGTCGCCGCAGTGGCCGGGAAGATCATCGAAATCGTTAAAAGAATCGACGCTCGAATCATGGGGTGCACCTCTTGGTAGGCTCGTATTCAGAGCCTACGACGGAAAACAGAAAATGTCACGCGGGAATTTTCGCAACCGAATATCTGCGAACGCGAGTTGAGCTCAAGATGCCAGTTGGAGAGAGCGAACCAACAGCGCAGGTACGAATTGACCGTGCACTCCGGGACGCACAGCGTCACCCCATCCAACCACATCGGCCAGAAGATCGAAAAAATTACCGGAAAGCGAGACTCGATCGACGGGAATTCTTGAGCCTCCCTCGTGGAGGAACCCTTGGACTCCGATGCTGACATCCCCGGAGACCGCGTTGCACCCAGTGGAGCCCTCGAGCTTGACCACATGCAGGATTCGGGGGAATCCGGACAGGAGTTCTTCGTTGCTCTTGCCAAGTGTCCGGTCGATCTCCACATTGGAAAATCCTGCGGAGACCCGACCCGTGTAGCCTCGATGGGCGTCGCCGGTCGGAGCGATCCCCTCCCTGCGCGATGTTTCCAGATTGTGCAGGAAACCTTGAAGGATCCCGTTTTTCACCAACTCCCGTTTGGCGGTTGGGATGCCCTCCGAATCGAACAATCGCGAACCGCTCATGCCCCGAAGATGCGGAGAAGTGGATAGATGGAATCCCTCCGGAGCGATTTTCTCGCCAATTTTGCCAACCAGCCTGGACTGCCCCTTTTGGACGGAATCGGCAAGGAAGGCGCCAAGGAAGATGCCCAGGAATTGACCTGATACCCGTTCGTCGAACAAGACAGGAAGTGACCCCGCCGGGATCGGTCTGGCACCGAGAAGGCTGATCGCCCTCTCCACCGCGGTTCGTGCGATCGATGGGGGAAGGATTCCGCTTGGCTGTCGCCAAGTCGCCCCATCCCAGCCCATTTTGTCCGCAGACGCATCCCGAGCGACCACTCCCATGCCCATGGAGACCGATGCACTGCGGCGTTCCCCCCGAAAGCCTTCGGAATTCCCCAGCAGCGCACGGCCATAGGAACGGGAGGCCCCAAGGTGCGGGATGTTCACGATCCGAGAGTCCAGCGTTCGCGCCAGTTCCTCGGCTTCCAAGCATTGTTCGAGCATCTTGGCGGGACCGTACGACAACGCGGACTCGTCATAGACTCCCAGGTCGAGTTCCTGCATCGGAACCGGTTTCGGAAGTTCGATTCCCAAGGAATCGGTGAACGCGGCCAACGCCAAGGCATCCTCGGCGCACTGTTTGATGGACTGGGCCGTGAGGCGCTCCGTGAAGGAGTAGCCCGGCCGCCCTTCCACCAAGACTCGCAGTCCCAATCCCACCGAATCGGACCGTTCGAGGTTTTTCATCGCTCCTTCGAACACGTCCAAGGAAAGACTTTCCGATTCCTCGTACAGTACATCCGCGCTTTGGGCCCCGCCCATGCGCGCCGTTTCCAAGACCAGGTCCACAGCCTCCTGCGGGGACAGATTCACGAGCGTCCTCCCACCAAAATGGGGTCGACCAGGATCGATGGCTGTCCGACACTCACTGGCACCAGGCCGGAAGCCGCTCCACAAGTGCCGGGCGCCATGGCCAGGTCTCGCCCCACCATCCGGATGCGCGGCATGATTTCGTGTCCCTTGCCAGTGAGGGTCGCTCCACGCACCGCGCCTCCGACCTTTCCAGCCTTCACCAAATACCCCTCTTCCACTGCGAAGTTGAATTCTCCGGTGGCCGGATTCACGGAGCCGCCTCCCATGCGAACCGCCCACAAGCCGTCACCCATCGAAGCAAAAAGGTCTTCCTGGGAACTCTCGCCAGCATTGATGAACGTATTGCGCATCCTTGAGACGGGCGCATAGCGGTAGCTCTCGCGCCGCGCCGAACCCGATCTGGGAACCCCGCACTCCGCGGCCCCGATACGATCCGATAGGAACGTCCGCAGGACCCCGTTTTCGATGAGCGTGGTGCGAGCGGTCGGGGTGCCCTCGTCGTCGAAGTCCAAGGATCCCCATGCATGGGGAATGGTGCCGTCGTCGATGGCGGTCAAGCAAGGATGCGCCACCATCTCGCCGATCCGACCGGCGAACGGGGTCGCCTTGCGGCGCAGCGCCTCGGTCTCCAACGGATGTCCGCAGGCTTCGTGGAAAATCACTCCTCCGAAGCCGTTTCCGATCAGAACAGGCATTTCACCCGCCGGAGCGGCGGATGCATCCAACATGCGCACGGCACGATCGGCGGCGGCGCGGGCATTGCCGACCGCATCCAGCTTGTCCAGGAATTCCAGTCCCCGGCCTTCGCCTGGAGCCTCGCTACCCGTTTGGCGCACGCCTTGGTGTTCGGCGATGACCCCGACGTTGAAGCGAGTCCACGTCCGATCCCCTTCGCGCTCAAGACCTTCGGAGTTGAAGATGGTCAAACGGGTTCGTCGATGCAGGATGCCGATGGTGGCCTGGACAACCCGTGGCGAGACGGCTCGAGCCGCCTCGTCGGCCATCCGCAAGATCGCCAAACGGCCATCCTTTTGTGGGTCTGACGGATCCCGACCGGTACGTGCCGCAGGATCCGCGAAGGAACGTCCCGTGATGGGATCGCCGAGGTCCAGATCTTGTCCGTTGCGGGGGCGCGCCTGGGCAAGCTCCTCGACAAGTCGTTCCAAAGCGCCGATGTCCTCGCGGCTGGTGTGGCCGTAGAGAACCTGGGAGCCGAAAATCATGCGCAGACCGATTCCGAATTCCGTCCCCGCGGAGGCTGATTCCACCCGGCGATCCCGAAGTTGGATGGAAGAAAACCTGGTCTCTTCCACGAAAAGCTCCGCGAAGCCTGCGCCTGCCGAGCAGGCGTGATCGAGCAGACGGCGGGCTTGGAGGGGATCCATCTACGCCGCGCAGCTTCCGCCGCCGCAGCAGGCGGGCCCTGAACAGGAATGGGAGGATGAAGATTCCGACTTCTCCGCGGACTTGTAGCTGGAACTGCGGTTTTCCGTGGCGTAGAATCCGTCTCCCTTGAACAGGAAGCCCGCTCCGCCGCTGATGACCCGCTCCATGCGGTTGCCCGTGGATTCGTTGACAATTTCTGGGGACTGGTTCATCCCGTGGAAGACTTCCCGGGTTTCGCCGGTCACGGGATCCTTGTAGACGTAGGTCGGCATCGGAAACTCCTGGCTTTGAAGATAGAGATGCCCTAAAAATACACGCTTGGCACTCGTGCGCCGCGAGTGCTGGGCGCACAACGAAAAACGGAAGCCGAGTATCCGGCTTCCGCGACCACTTGCGAAACGATTCTGCTCGTGAGGATCAGAAACCGATGCCGACCGCCCCCGCGAGGATCGGCCCCATTCCGGTGTACAGATCGCGATAAAAGGCCGCGTCATCGGAGATCATCCCGTTGACCAAGGTGGCTCGCTTGCTTTCCGGGGTGATCGCGAACGACCAGCCCGTGGTCAGCACGAAGACCAAACCATCCGTACGTCGAATTTCATAGCCGATCAGGGCGTCGACGTACTGGACCGGCTCCAGTCGCACATGACCTTTTTCCTTCTGCTTGCCATCGTCCAGGGAAGCGGAATCGATTCCTGCACTGCGCTTCCAGGCCACCCCAACGAATGGACTCGAGAATTTGTCGTTGGTGAACCAACGCGCACCGAATCCGCCGCGGAAACCACCAGGAGACCAACCTCCCGCTGCATCCAACGATACTCGGGAGATCGGATTCCAAGAAACACGGCCTCCGAGCACGCCACTTGGCGCATTCACACCCATTTCCAGAGCCACCACGAAGGGGGCAACCGAACGTGGCTGAGGCGGCGGCGGCGGCGTGGTGGTATCGAATACCGTGTGATCCCCCAGAGGGGTCACGGACCAGCAGGTGGAAGTCATCAGAAGGGCAGCCAGGACCATACGGAGTTTCATGTCCAACAAACTACCACCTAGCGTGCGAACGCGCCAACCCATGAAAAAACCCACCTGGACGATGGTCCAGATGGGTTCGATTCGAAAACTGTCGGCCCGGATCAGTTCGAAGGCGCTTGGCCCACGCGCATCTCGGCGCGAGGCATGGCCTTGGGTCCTTCGATGCCCTGCATGCCGCGACGCTTGACCCACAGCACCACCGCAGGAGCCGAAATGGCCAGCGAGGAGTAGGTGCCGACGACGATGCCGAAGGTGAGCACGATCGCGAAATTCTGGAGTGTGGGCCCACCGAAGATCGCCAGCATCAAGGTCACCAGGCCGGTGGTGACGGATGTCATCATCGTACGGGAGAGGGTCTCGTTGATCGAATTGTTGACCAGGACCTCGAAATCTTCCTTGCGGTACTTGGAAGCGTTTTCGCGAATACGGTCGAAGATCACGATGGAGTCGATCAGCGAGTAACCGATAAGCGTCAGCACAGCGGCGATGACGGTCATGTCGACCTCGAACCCGGTGAAGATCAGCAGGCCGAGGGTGAGCATGATGTCGTGGGCCAAGGTCACCACCGAAGCGATGCCGAAGCCCAGACCGTTCTTGCCGAATCGGAACCAGACATAGAACATGATGATCAAGACCGATGCGATCGCGGCCAGGATCGCGTCCTTCTTCAGTTCCTTGCCGATCTTGGGACCCACGGTGTCGACCGAGAGGATCTCCACTTTGCTGCCCTTGGCCGCGAGCACGGACCGGACGGATTCGGACGTGGATTTGGTGAATTCCTGCGCTTTTGCGCCAGCCAAGGAGTCGGTCTTGACGGTGACGGAGAACGTGTGGCCCGCGACGTCGGACAGAGTCCTGACTTGCACGCCCTTGAGGCCACCTTCCTTCTCCAGAGCCTCGGTGATCTCGTTGACGGCGTTCTTTTCGTCGGCGATCCCGCCTTGGGCCTTGACGGTCATCATCACACCACCGGAGAAATCGATGCCCCAGTTGAATGCAGTGCGATTGGCCTTGGGCACCAGGATGAATCCAAGAATCAAAAGGCCGACCACCGCCGAGGCATAACCAATCTTACGGGAGTTGCCGATGATGTTCAGCTTGGCTTCTTCGAAGTACCGGATGCTCGTGCCAATGGCGATGGTCGTGCGGTCCTTGCGCGACAACCAGACGTCGAACACGATGCGCGTGCAGGTCAAGGCGGTGAACAAGGAAACGATCACACCGATGGTCAGTGTCAGGCCGAATCCGCGGATCGGGCCGGTTCCCAACAGGAACAAGGCGTAGGCCGTGAGGACGGTGGTCAAGTGGGAGTCGATGATGGCCGAGAAGGCTCGCTTGTAGCCGGCATCCACCGCCGCACGGATGGTCCGGCCTGCTCGGATTTCTTCACGGATGCGCTCGTAGATCAGGACGTTCGAGTCCACCGCCATACCGATCGTCAACACGATACCGGCAATGCCGGGCAAGGTGAGCGTAGCGTGGAAGACCGCGAGGATCGCCAAGGTGAACAACGCGTTCAGGATCAAGGCGGCGTTGGCAATGCCACCGCAAGCACGGTACTGCCAGAACATGAACAGGAACACCGCAAGCACACCCGCGATGGTGGCGAGCATGCCCTGACGGATGTTTTCCGCGCCCAAGGCTGGACCGACAGAGCGCTCCTCGACGATGTGCATGGGTGCGGGCATGGCGCCGGCGCGCAGCACGATGGCCAACTGCTTGGCTTCGTTGATATCGGCCAATCCCGTGATGGAGGCCTGGCCGTTGGGAATGCGCACCTGGATGGTGGGAGCGCTGAACACGGCCCCGTCCAGGATGATGGCCATCTGGCGACCGATGTTGCCACCCGTGATGCGAGCGAATTCGCGAGGTCCCTTGTCCTTGAGAGTCAGGGACACGGCGGCCCGGTTGCCACCTTCCGTTTCGAACGTGGGCATGGCGTTGGCCACGTAGTCGCCCTTCATTTCGGCACGACGCTTGAGCACATACAATTCGCGCAGCTTGGCTGGCTTGCCGTTGGAAAGCTGAACGTCTTGGGTGCGCCGCCCCCAAAGCAGTTCGGCGTCTTCCAAGCGAAGAACTTCCTGAACTTCCGGACGAGCGATGATGGCCTTCACGATGTCCGAGCTGTCTTCCAGCACCGCGATTCCGTTGCCGTACGGCACAAGGAAGGAGGTCAGCGGGCGCTCGGAATAGCGCTCGAAAGCCGTTTTGTTGGCGGTCTTTCCAGCGGCGGTGTCGGCAGTGGCGACGGTATCGGTTACCTCATCACCTGCGAACAGTTCGCGTGCCACCCGGGCTGCCTCGGCCTGTGCCTCGGCCTTTGCCTTGGCGAGGCTATCTGCATCCGGTCCGGTCTTGACGGCCGACTTGGTGGAGTCGGTTGCCGAGGAATCCTTGGCCACCGTGGCGCTGTCGATCTTTGCGGAGTCGGCCTTCGACGCGGACTTCCCGGCGGCTTTCTTGCCAAGGGTGGCATCGATCCGTTGCAGAACCGTTTTGATCTTCGCCTCGGTCTGGACGATCTTGAACTCCAGCTGGGCAGTGCTGGAAAGCAGGCCCTTGGCCTGTTCCGGGGCAACACCGGCAAGCTGGACCAACAAGCGGCTATCGCCTTGCTTGCGGATTTCCGGCTCCGATACGCCGAACTGGTCGATACGGTTGCGGATGACTTCCAAACCACGATCCGCAGCATCCTTGGCGACATCCGGGTCCAACCCGGTCTTATCCACTTCGAGGATAAGGTGGGTACCACCTTGGAGGTCGAGCCCCAGCTTGATCGCCTTGTTGGCTGTGTTGGGTTCGTCCTGGGCAAATTTCTGCTTCTCTTCCAGACTCATTCCGATGGTACGGAAAGTCGGGATCAGAGCCCAAAGGGAAAGCACCACGGCCACGGCCACGATGACGATGCGGAACTGTATGTTCTGTTTCATTCGATGGGACCCACGTTGGGGTTGGAGGTGGAGCCTGGGCAAGGTAGGTCCACACGCCGGGATTGGCAATGCGGGACTTGACCGGAGCTTGTCGTTTCCATCCTCATTGTGGTATGGTGGACGGAAATGGACCCGTCCACCAATTCCATGATCACAATTCTCGTCGTCGAAGATGAGCCGGTTTTCCGCGGACTGCTTGGTTCGGTGCTGGAAAGTTCCGGTTATCACGTCGAATTCGCCAACGATGGCCTGCAAGCACTGGAAACCCTCGCGAAGGATCATCGACGGTTCGATCTGGTGATCACCGACATCCAGATGCCTCGCATGTCCGGACTGGAGCTGGCCAAGGAGCTGATGGCCCAATCCGAACCCGTTCCCATGATCGCGATGACCGGCTTCGGAGACATGGAGCTCGTGGTCCATCTGCTACGTCTGGGGGTCGAGGATTTCCTGGAAAAGCCGTTCGGTTTCGAAGATATGAGTCATCGGGTCAGCACGGTTTTGGCCCGGCACAAGGAAAAACGCGAGCGCAAGCTCGCACCGGAGGTCATCCACCGCGGGTACCCGCTGCAGCTGGACCGCAATCCGGAGGAAGTCCGTCGCCTGCTGGAAGGGATGCGCGACGAACTGGACGTGAAATCCGCCCAGGGCGAAGGTCTGCTCAACTTGACGCAGACCACGGAGAATCTGCATCTGCAATGGAAGTGCCGCAAAGTGGCCAATTTCGGTGGGACGTTGGCGATTCTTCGAACCAATGGGTCCCGTTCCGCGATTCTATTGGCACGCCCGATGGGACACGATCGCGGTTCCTTGCAGTTGAGCGTGATGGTTCGCATCCTGCACGAAGCGATGTGGCTGCAATACCCGGATCCTGAAGAGCTCCTACGCGCATTGGGTCGCATTCTGCTTCAGCAGAAAATGCAACACCCATTGCTGGCTGCAGCCATCCACATGGACTCTTCGGAGGAGCAGATTTCAGTTGCCTCCGCGGGTTTTCCCTCTCCACTTCCAGTAGGAACGCCCTCGCGGCGCGCCACCGTCCCGCTCCCCCGAAGTCAGCCCCTGGGAAGCAGTCCGAACATGGACGTGGAATTCACCCAACTACGATTCGCACCTGGAGACAGGATCTTGTTCCCCTGCCCAAGCCTACTTAGCCTGGGCAGAAACCTTCCGACGGGAGCACGGATCGAACTGGGGCACGCCGGAGTGGAAGAGATCGCCAACGAGCACCAGGATCTCGCGCTACCGGAGTTGGTGGAGCGCGTCTGGCAAGGTTCGCTCGAGTACTCCCACTGGCACTCCGCCGAGGATTTGTTGCTCGTCGGCGTGGAACGGTGGAAGCGCTAGGCTCAGAACTTGGTTTCCCACTTCCCAAGCAGCGAACCTTCCAAGTTCCCCTTGGAAGCCACCTTGTAATCGGCCACCGAGTAGCGGAATTCCAAACCGAAACCTTGTTTCTTGCTGGGATTGACCATGAATCCAGCCACACCATTGTAACCGATGCTCGTGACGCCGTTGCCCATGGTCAGATTTCCGCCCGGTCCGATGTAGGGGTCGAACTTGGCTTTGGCCAGAGGATGGATCAGGAGATTCGTGGGAACCTGGACGGTCGCATCGGAAAGTTTGGTCCCTTCCGTGAACTGGGCGCCTGCGTCCGTACGCCACGAGATGTAGTGGGAAAGCTTGTAGTCGGCGGTGACGGATGTGGTCGGGACGTACTTGTCACCGACCTTGATGACGCCAACCTTTCCGCCGATCGAAAGATTTTTCGAAAAGCCCAGGGCAGCAAAGGCCATCACCAAGCAAAGCGTCGTTTTGTTCATGAGAAAATCCTCTACGCGGGTATACAGGGGGGATGAAAGACTATTTGCCGGCGACAAGCGCAAGCCACGACTTGGCCTGCATCGCCTCGGAGGAACCCGGGTACAGCGACTGGATCTCGAGTGCGACCTTGGAGGCCTCCTCCAACTTGGACAATTTTTCCAGAACCAATACTTCCTGCCAGGCGACGGAGGAAAGTCCGGGAACCAGGTCTTGCGGCTCGGTTTCCTTGGCGCGGTCCTCGGCATTGCCCGTCCGACGCTGGAACGAAGAACGGATCCCCCGCAATTCCGTCAGGGCTTCCGGGTACTTTTTCTGCTCGATCAGGCATGCGGCGATTCCGCGTCGGCCGCCCGCTTCCAGAATCGGGTAGCCCTTGCCATCGAGAGCCGCGCTGCGGTACTTCTCCAGCGCCTTGTCCCGTTCACCCGCGGTGAAATGGGCATCCGCCAACAACAACGCAGCCTTGGACGCTTCCAGGCCCGAGTGCCCGGCAACAACGCGTTCCAGCAACGCCTTGCCGGAGTCCGTGCGCTGGTTGGCCAGCATCACCAAAGCGCGCCCGACCTGCTCGTGTGCCAGATGTTGGGAGTCGTTTTTCTTCCACTTGTAGAAGGCAAGGGCGCCAGCGGTGCAGGCAATCACAGCGAGGAGAGTGAGGATCAGTCCCTGATTTTTTTTCCAGCTCTCCTGAGCGTTGTACCACATCCCGAGAGTTTTTAGCTCGAGGGAAGGCTTTGTTGCAGTCTCAGGGGTTGGACGGTTGTCAGCCATGGTCGTCGAATCCTTACTTTGGAAGAGCGCTAGAATATAGAACCGAGGAGAAGCCTTCGTGGATGATCACCAGATCCTGCAGACGCGACAGCTCAAGGCTCGCCTGGAATCGATCGCGACCGCGGGCGAAATCCTTCGCGTCTCTCTCGGTGCAACCACGCTTGCCGATGCCGTCCGGACCGTGCTCCTGGGCTTGTATGAAATTTTTCCGGCAGGAGTTCTCGCCCTTTTCGAAGTCCATGATGGATCGTTGATCGAATTGGGGCGCTTGGTCGAGGGCGAACAGGCGGAACGCTCCCCGTCGCGCACGCTCAGCCAACAAGAGCCTGCGATGGACTGCATCCAGCAACATCGCCACCTTCTGGTGGAAAGCGCGCCCTCTCTGATCGGACCGGATCCGGTCTCCGCGGTCTTCCTTCCTTTCGAGGGGCGACTCGGAGAGCTCTCCGGGGACGCCACCCACCTGCGCGCATCGCACTTGTTGTGGGTGGAATCCCCCGAACACCCGCCCAGCCCGGAAGAATTGGATACCTTGATCGCCCTGGCCAGCCAAGCCGGGGTGCTGCTGACCGGCTTCCGGTACCGCGACGACCTGGAGCGGACGTATTCCGCGTTGCGAGAAGCCAACAAGCGTTTGCAAAAAGACATCGATCGCGCCAGGAAGATCCAGGAAGGCCTGTTGCCGCAAGCGACTCCCGTCGTCCCCGGTCACCTGATCGACTGGAAATATCTGCCCGCGGAAAAGGTTTCCGGCGACTACTTCGATTGTTTTCCGCTGGACCCCAAAGATCCTGCCAGCCCACACTGCGTGGTGATCGCGGACGTTTCCGGCCATGGTATTTCCGCATCGATGGTGATGGCGATGTTCAAGGTGCTGCTCCGTCGGGAGATGAAACCGAAGCTTGGCATTTCAGAGACCTTGGAGATCCTGAATCGCACCATTCTCGCGCAGGTGGGGGGGCTCCACTTCGTGACGGTCTTTTTGGCCCTGATCGACCCGATCGCCCGTTGCGTGGAGTGGAGTTCCGCCGGCCACTGCCCACAGCTTCTGCGCCGCAAGGATGGCTCCGTGGAGGAACTCTCCGCGGAAAGCGTTTTCGTTGGAATGTTCGACGACTTCCAAGCGACCTCCGTGCGCACCCCTTTCCAGCCGGGTGATACCTTGCTTTTGTACACCGACGGGATCACGGAGGCGGAAGACGCACAGGGTGAGCTTTACGGAATGGATCGCCTCAAAGAAAACATCGTCGAGTTCGGAGACCAGGAGCCCTCGCAGATCATCGCGCGCCTGTTGGCAACACAATCCAGCTTTTCTGGGCCTGCCACACGACCTGACGACCTCACTTTGGTCGTGATCCGCTCGATCTGATGCGTTTTTCAAGATGATCGACCTCCCCTCCCCGGAATCCATCCGGATCGTCAGCGTCGGCGCCACCCTCGATGGACAGCCTTTCGATGCATGCATCCCAGGCGACATCGCCCGTCTGGTCCAGCTCCTCGGGCTTCCCAACACTCCCAGGCAAGCCCCACAGGTCCACGGCATCCGGATCGATCGCCAAGGCGACGGACTCGCCTGCGATGCGTTCTACGTTCAAGAAGGCCAAGCCGCGCTGGTCCGTCATGCCGATTGCATGCCCTTTGTGGTCTATGACCCGGTCAGGAGCCACGCGGTGATCGCTCATTGCGGGTGGAAAGGGATCCAATCGGGCCTTCCGGAGAAGTGCGTGGAGTTTTTACTCGCCGAAGGCTCGCATCCGCAAGACCTGGGGGCGATCTCCGGCCCGTGCATCGGGGCACAGAGCTTCGAGGTTTCCTCCCAGTTCCAAACCGGTTTTGCACCCTCCACCTGGTCCACAACCAGCTGGGGGACCCACTCGGTGGATCTAGTCGCCGCCGTAACCGAGCGGTTGCAACGCTCTGGCTTGCCAACACAATCCTGGACCCCCAGCTCGATCGATACATTCACACGCTCCGAATGGCACAGCCATCGTCGAACAGGCACCCCGGCACGGAACGCAACCCTCTGTTGGATTCCAGACTCGCGAGGCAGGACTCGAACAAACCGGAACTTGTTGCTACCTTGACCCAGCTCCGCGCAAATCGCGCGGGCCCCTCAGTCTCTTGGAGTCCTTTCCATGCTGATGCAGAAGATTCGCGATAACGCCGTATGGGTGGTGGGTGTCGCCGTCGTTTCCCTTGGTGCTCTCATTTTCGTGGATTGGGGAATGAGCGCCGATTCCGGGATGCGCCACAAAAACATCGTGGCCACCGTCGGCAACGAAGACATTCCGTACGAAGAATTCGAGAAGGCTCTCCGCGAACAGGAGAAGTCCATGAACGAATCCGGTCAGGAAGTCACTCCCGAGCAGCGATCCATGATGCGCCGACAGGTCCTGGAGCAGATCCTCCAGACCCGCCTGTTCGAACGCATCGTGAAATCCTACAGCCTCCAAGGCACGGTCCAGCAGGTGATGAACCACCTGCGCCGCAATCCTCCTCCTGGAGCCGAACGCGCGCCCCTGTTCATGGGTCCGGATTCGCAGTTCTCGCAGGCCGAGTACGAACGCTGGCTGGCCAATCCCAAGACCTTCGAAGACCGCTACATGCAGGCTTTGGAATCCCAGATCAGCCAGCTGACCATTCCTCAACAGGTTCTGGCGCAAATCCTTGCCGCCAGCCAGCCTTCCACTTCTCTGGAAGCCGACTTCAACACCCGCATCGAGCGCACCCGCGGCTTCGGCCTGATCGTCGTTGCGCCCGCCGACTCCTTCGAAGTCGCCGCCCCTGCGGAAGATCTCATCGCGAAGGAATTCCAGGCGCTCAAGGACAGTTTCTGGGTCGGAAAGACCTCGGCCACCGTTCCAGCCGCACTCCTGGCTCGCCAGCCCACCCGCTCCGACAGCCTTCGCGCCAAGGAAGACGCCGATACTCTGGTCGCCCGGATCGCACGGGGTGAATCCTTCGAAGAGCTGGCCACCGGCTACAGCGAAGATCCCGGCTCGGCGAAAAATGGCGGCTCTCTGGGCGGCCCCCAGCCTCTCTCGCGCTACGTCCCCTCCTTCTCCGCAGCGGCCAAACTCCTGGCCAAGGGGCAGGTTTCTCCTGCAGTTCTTTCCCCCTTCGGCTACCACATCATCAAGTGCGTCGATCGAGTGGCGGGCCCCACGGACTCGGCCACCAAAACCTCCGACACCCTGTTCAACCTCCAGCACATCCTGATCAAGGTCGCGGTGAGCCCGGAAACCCAGGACGACCTCCGCGGCCGGTTGGATAGTCTTCGTTCGAAGGTCAAGGCCGGCGTAGCCTTCGCCGAGGCCGCCAAGGCCATCGGTGCCAGCTTCGATTCCGTCACTGTCCAACAAGGCGAACCAGGTCGCATCGGCGCCGACGCCATCCCCGGAGCTTCCGGCTGGGCGTTTGTCGCTTCCGACCGCGAAGTGACTTCGGAAATCTTGGAAAATTCCCGTTCCTACGTTGTTCTGGGCAAGCCTCGGATCACCAAGCCGGGGCGCTACCTGGACATGGTCCGCCCCGTGATCTCCTCCCAGATCAAGCGTCGTCAAGCTACCGAAAAGGCAACCGAGTATCTCAAGGCCAGCCAGGCCAAGATCCAAGCCTGCGACACCGCAACGGCCTGCATCTCCGCACTGGGCAAGCTGATCCCCACGGTCTTTACCGAACGCCCCGCTTCCACGTGGATCCCTGGCCTCGGATTTTCGCCCAAGGGAGTGCTCCGCGCTTGGCCCAAGGCCGCCGCCGCCCCCAAGACCTGGGTGGAGGGAACCGACGAGAACGGCGCTCTTTTGTTCCGGCTCGACTCCGTTCGCGCTCCCAGCGAAGCGGACCTGGCGGCCGGAGCCAAGGAAGCCCATCGCTCGCCGGATGCCGTGGCACGCACAGCGATCAACGATTTGATCAGTGCCTTGCGCATCGAAGCTAGAATTGAGAACAACCTAGATCAGTTCACTCGCGACTAAGTGTTTGGAATCCTACAGCGGAACCCGAAAAAGCGAGGTAATATATGCGTATGCGAACCATCTCCATCTGTATTCTGGCCTTGTTCCTTGCTGGCACCGCTCAAGCGTCCCAGGCCAAGGTGCAAACCAAGCAGTCCAACTGGACCAAGATCAAGGAACTGTTCAAATAAGCCGCTCCGGTTCAATCTGAATCGCGCTTAGGGGGGCTCTGGGAGTCCTCCTTTTTTTGTTTGAGAGGAAATTCATGTTTCTCGACGAGAGTCGAATCCAGGTTCAGGCTGGAGATGGTGGCAAAGGTTGTTCGTCTTTTCGTCGGGAGAAATACGTCCCGTTCGGCGGACCCAACGGAGGAGATGGCGGACGCGGTGGCCACGTCATCCTGGAAGCCTCGGTCCATGTGCACACCCTGTACGATATCGGAACGGTCCGGACATTCCGTGCGGAGCGCGGTGAACACGGGCTGGGCTCCAATTGCACGGGACGAGATGGCGAAGACCTTGTCATTCTGATTCCGCAGGGGACTCTGGTCAAGGACATGGAGGGGAACCTCCTCGCCGATCTGACCCAAGCGGGCACGCGATGGGTGGCGGCACACGGCGGCAAGGGTGGGCTGGGCAACCAGCACTTTCCCACCGCCCGCAACCAAGCGCCGCGCAAGGCCCTACCAGGGCTGCCTGGCGAGAATCGCGAGCTCCAGCTCGAGCTGAAGCTCGTGGCGGATGTGGGGCTGGTGGGTTACCCAAACGCTGGCAAGAGCTCCTTGATCAGCGCGGTTTCCAAGGCTCACCCTCGCATTTCCGACTACCCCTTCACCACGCTCAAGCCCAATCTGGGCATTGTTCCCGTGGGCGAAGGGTATTCGTTCGTGATGGCCGACATCCCCGGTCTGATCGAAGGCGCATCGGAGGGCAAAGGGCTGGGTCACCAGTTCTTGCGCCATATCGAGCGGACCCGGGTCTTGCTGTTCGTGGTGGACCCCTGGGATCCCAAAGGCGACGACGAGTCGGATGAAGCTCGCGGACTCCGCGTTCGCGCCACGGTGAAAACCCTGCGCGACGAATTGGGCGCCTACCATCCTCGTTTGCTGGAAAAGCCCTGGATGGTCGCGGTCAACAAATGCGACAAAGGTCAGCCCATCGACCCCAAGCTCCTGCCTAGATCCTTCTACGTCTCCGCCCAAGCCCACACCGGCCTCAAGCCGTTGGTGGATGCGCTTTGGAAAGAAGTGGAAAAGATCAAAGCCAAGATCGCCGAGGACGCGGCCTAGAACCCGGTCAGAGGGGGCCGGAATGCGTCTTCGACGTGCTCCACGGCCCCTTTGCGAACCAGCACCGCATCGAACCTTACCAGGCGACCTGTCGCTTGGTTGCGGACCAGCCAAGCCAGGGCGAGTCGGCTCACCCGCAGCTGCTTTTGTGGCGTGATCCATTCCCCTGGATCCCCCGCCCATTGGCCTCTGGCGGTTTTCACTTCCACGAACACGATCGTGCTGTCCGGAGCGACCCCGATCAGATCCAATTCTCCCCGACCGTGACGCCAGTTCCGGTGAAGGATGCGGATGCCCTTGCGCTCCAAATGGACCGCCGCAAGGTCTTCGCCCTCTTTTCCCGTGATGCGGCGCGAATCAGGAATGGGAGAGGACAAACCAGGCGACCAGCAGGAACGTGGCGAGAACCAGTGCCACGAGCGAGACCCCGACCACCAGAGCCCAGCGCGGGATCACGGGCTTTCCTGTCCCGCCTTCGGTGGTGGGGTCTTCCCCACGGCGCATGCCTCGACGGCGATCGATGGCACGGCGGTCACTGGGAAGCCGACGATCTCGGCCCGAGCGAAGGTTGTCGTTTCCGATCACAGGCTGGCTGGAAGATGGCTTGCGGTCCCCGAGCTGATCCAGCGCTTCCAG
The DNA here is from genome assembly GCA_016699655.1 of Fibrobacterota bacterium. Taxonomy (GTDB): domain Bacteria; phylum Fibrobacterota; class Fibrobacteria; order UBA5070; family UBA5070; genus UBA5070. The sequence goes on along the minus strand of CP064986.1, from coordinate 2,729,088 downwards.
CATGGCCTCCGCGGAGGGGAACCGATCTTCCTTGCGCTTGGCCAGTGCCTTGCGCAGCACGGCCATCATGGCCGGTGGCAAATCCGTCCGTTGGATGGGTGGAGGGCTTTCGTGGACGTGCTTGTAGGCGATCGCCAGCGGGGCCTCGGCCATGAAGGGCGGCTTGCCGGACAGGCATTCGTAGAGGACCACACCCATCGAGTAGATGTCGGATCGTTCGTCCAGCTCGATTCCCTGGCATTGCTCGGGGCTCATGTACTCGGGGGTTCCCAGTGCCACTCCTTCGGTGGTGAGGCGTTCGGTATCGGCCATCAGCGCGATCCCGAAATCACCCAACAGCGCCATGCCGGTGGGTTCGTCCAACAGGATGTTGGAGCTCTTCACGTCGCGATGGAGCAGATGTTGGCTGTGGGCATACCGCAAGGCTCGCAGGATCTGCCGGGCGATTTCCACGGTGCGGACCGGAGTGAGCGGACCTTCCTTGGTGACGAGTTTGGACAGCGAACAGCCTTGCACGTGTTGCATGGCCAGCCAGTGCCGACCGTCCACCGCGCCATAGTCGTAGAGCACCACGATGTTCTGGTGGACCAACCGGGCGATCGCCCGCGCTTCGGCAAGGAAGCGTTGGGTGTCGTTGTGCTCCTCCCCCGGCATGGGCCCGGAAAGGAGCTTGATGGCGACCTCGCGCTGCAACAAGGGATCCCGCGCGCGCCACACAGCTCCCGCACCGCCGCGACCGATCTCGGCCTCCAGCAGGTATCGTCCGATGTGTGTTGGCGCGGGAGCCGGCATTTCAGACCAAGGAAGAGAGCCCGGATTTGAGCCTGACCATGGCTCTTTCCAGATTCTGCATGGAAGTGGCGTAGGAAAGGCGTATGCACCGATCATCGCCGAAGGCGATGCCTGGAACAACGGCCAAAAGGTGGTCGGCGAGAAGGAATTCGCAAAGATCCAACGATCCGGAAATTGTCTTTCCAGCAGGGGTCTTGCGTCCGTAGAAGTGGGAGACCTCCGGCAGGGCGTAGAACGCGCCTTCCGGATTGGGTGCGATCACACCGGGAATCGATTGGAGGCTGCCCACCACGAAATCCCGACGCAGGGAGAACTCGCGCACCATCTCATGGACGAAGTCCAGGCCGCCATCCAACGCCGCAACCGCCGCATACTGCGATGGATTGGCCGGGTGATGGGTCGCCTGGCTCTGCAGCGCCCCGATCGCCTTGGCGATGGGAGCAGGGCCCGCGAAGTACCCCACGCGCCAGCCCGTCATGGCGTAGGCCTTGGAAAGACCGTTGACGATCAAGGACCGGGACAGAATCTCCGGTCCCAACGAGGCGATGGACAGTGGAGTGCGTTCGTCGTAGAGGATGTGCTCGTAGATCTCGTCGGTCACGACATACACGTCGTGGCGAACCAGGATTTCCGCGAACGCCTCGAGATCGGCTTTGCCATAGACCATCCCCGTGGGGTTGGACGGATTGCAAAGGATCAGCGCCTTGGTGTGCGGCGTGATGGCCGCTTCCAGTTGGGCGGGAGTGATCTTGTATTGGGTCTCCACCGACGTGGGGATGAACACGGGCGTTCCCCCGTAGAGCTTCACCAGTTCCGGATAGGTGACCCAGTACGGAGCAGGGATCACCACTTCGTCGCCCGGATTGAGCAGAGTCTGGAGAACATTGGCGACCGCATGCTTCACACCCGAGGTGATGACCACCTGCTCCGGTGCGATGCGGACTTGGTTCTCGCGAAGGAGTTTGTCCGAGACGGCCCGCTTGAGTTCCGGAATGCCGGTGGGAGCGGTGTACTTGGTACGACCTTCCCGCAAGGAAGCGATCGCCGCTTCCTTGATGTGGTCTGGCGTGTCGAAATCCGGTTCACCGGCTCCGAGACCAACCACATCCAACCCGGATGCCTGGAGTGCTTTGGCGCGTGTATCGATAGCCACCGTCATGGAAGGCGCCAGGGCAAGGACGGTGGACGATAGAGACTTCATGTGAAACGCGATCCCTTCAGTACAGAGCGCGGAAACAATACGAATTTCCGCTCGGGATGGACAGTCGCCAATGTCAATCTGACATGCGTTCGTAGACCGGAGGTCGCAAATCGGGAAGAATCCGATGCGGCCAGATGCCCCAAGACTTGGCTTCGGCGCGTGCTCGCTCCGGAGCGGTCACGCCTGTCAGGACCAGTGCACTGGAGATTCCCGCATGCCGGGCCCCCAGAATATCGGTAGCGAGGGTGTCACCAATGGCCACCACCCGATCGGCGGGAAGGCCGATCCGCTCCAAGGCAAGGGAGTAGATCTCACCGAACGGCTTGCCCAGCAGGGCGACCTTGCAGCCGGTTCCGCGCGCCAAGGAGCGCGCAGTGACCCCGGAAACCCTCGCCATCACGCCGCCAGGGCGGGGCGCCACGGCATCGGGGTTGAGAACCACCAGAAGGCTGCCTTCCTGCGACAAGATTTTCTGGGCCTCGGCGATCCGGCGCATGCGGTAACCCCGCGAACTTCCCAAAACCACCACGCGTGTGGCCTCGGGCTTGTCCGTGGTGACCAGTCCCGCCTGACGCAAGTACTCCCGTCCGGAGGCAAGACCCATGTAAAAGACCGGCCCCTCGATTCCCAGACGTTCGCGTTCGCGAGCCAAAAGCGACCCGGAGCACACGACTTCCCCATGTTCCAGGGGGATGCCGATGCTGGACAGAAGGCTTCGGTTGTCCTCTTCGGACAGGGCTGCATTGTTGGTGAGCACGCGCACCTTGCGTCCGATCGATTTCAGCCATTCCACGCCCTCTGCAGCAAGCGGGATGGGCTCTTCGGCACGGTTGAGCACCCCGTAGGAATCCAGGAGGAATCCATCATACAGGTCGGCGAGCTCTTCCAGCGTGGTGAAAGGGATCGGATCCAAGCTGGCCAAAGGCCCCATGGAGCGTGCGTAGTCTCGGTAGATCTGGAGTTCCGGCGAGCCGGGCTGAAACAACATGGACACGGAAAGATAGAGTCAACCGCGGCCAGGCAAATCCAAGGTTCTCAGAACAATGGCAAGATCGAGCAAAAGGGACTGGTGGCGGGCATACTGGATGTCGGCTTCCAGATCGTCGATCACTTCGTTTTCCAGCTTGCCGATCCTCCAAATGCCGGTGAGTCCAGCCGGTTGGAGAAAGCGGAACCGCTGTTCGGGAGGGAGCATCGCCGCTTGCCGCAATGGCAGCGGACGCGGCCCCACCAAGGCAAGCTCGCCTCGGATGAGGCTCAAGCAAAGAGGCAAGCTGTCCAGGCGCAGGAGTCCGAATGCTGCCGCGGTCCAACGAGCAAGGGTCGAGGCACCGAATTCTCCTCGAAAGCGACGCAGCACCACGACCTTCCCTCCCTGACTGACCACACGGCGCGTATGGAAGATCGCAGAGGTCGGATCCCGTACGATCCAAACCCATAGGAGCGCCAAGCGGTACAGGACCCAAGCCGGCAGACCGAAGGACAAGGCGACGCATCGGCGACGCAAGCGTGTCCAGAAACCCATCGGCATCGGAGGAGGCCCCATCAAGGGAATGCCTTCGACTTCCCGCAACTCGACCATGGGCAAGAGCGGCTCGGGAAGAGTCGGGACGAAATGGAATGGAACTTTGCGCGTTCTGCAGACATCGAGGATATCGAGAACCGTGCGGCGCGGAACTTGAGGCAAGGCGATGTACAACTTCCTCGCCCGTCCTTGGGCCAGAAGTCGATCCAACGCCAGAAAATCGCCCAAAACAGGGATCCCATCGATGCTCGACCCGACCATTCCTTCCCTGTCGTCCAAAAATCCGACGACTTGGATTCCCATTTCCGGCGCTCGACGCAGCTGGGATGCCAATTTCCGACCGGTTTGGCCCGCACCATAGATCAGCGCGGAAACCTCCGCGTACCCGCGGACCCGCAAAGCTTCGCAGAATCCACGGAAGCTGCGGTGCACGAAGTACAGACAGACCGTGATGGATATCCACAGGAAGGCGAAAAACAGCGCATCCACGGGAACTTTCATCAAAAACAGCAAAAGCCGGGTTCCCGAGGCTGCCACCAAAATCGCACGCAGCAGAGAACGGTTTTCCACGACGTCCAGGAACGTTCGCCCTGCCCGATACAGCCCGAACCACCCGCCGCTCAAGACCAGCACGATCGAGGAGGCCATCGATTGCTCGAAAAACGATGCGGGAATCCGAAACTCCGCCGAAAACCCGTTCCACACCAAAAGGGCGGCCAACTGAGCGCCCCATACACCGCACAAGTCGAGAAAAATCCGGACCAACGCCACATGTCGCGGAAAGTTGGGGACGGAAGGCCTCCCCCGGTGGTCCAACCGGTCTGTCGTCATCTTCTGGAGTGTAAAGAAAGATCTTCACACCAAGCTTCGACCACTCCCGGGCCGGTATCTTTGCATCATGACCGACCAGGAAACGCTCGAACTTTTGAGCCAGATGATCGACCAGCAGGCCAAAAAGGTCCTGGAGCTCGGCCGCAAATGGGTTCCGCACGCCACCGACGAGGATTTGCGCAACGCGGAGGACTTCGCCATCCTCAAGGACAAACCGATCTTCCACTTCGAAGACGGAATCCTTTCCGGCCTGGTCGCGGCCAAAACCGCGCTCGCCCACAGAATCAGACAAGCGGCTCCATCGGAGGTTTGATCCCAACGCGAACGAGTCGCAGGGAGGTATCTTGCGCTTCCTCTCAAACAGAAGGTGGAACCAGCCACCTCACCCAACGGGAACTCCATGACGCTCAAGGACCGGATCGCGCCCCTTCTCGCCCAGGTGGAGAACCCCTACCGCTACATCGGAGGGGAAGCGGGACAGACCGTCAAGGAAACCGCGGAGTGCCGGATCGCCTTGGTGTTCCCGGACCTCTACGAATTGGGAATGTCCAACAACGCCATCCGGATCCTGTACCATGTGGTGAACATGGATCCCCGCTGGGCCGCCGAGCGAGCCTTCGCGCCGTGGCCGGACATGGCGGAAAAACTGCGCGAAGCCGATCTCCCGCTGACCAGCCTGGAAACACACCGGGCGCTTGGCGACTTCGATGTGGTGGGGATCACGCTGCAGACCGAACTCAACTACACCAACGTTCCCTACGTGCTGGATCTCGCTCGGATTCCCGTCTGGGCATCCGAACGCTCCGAATCCGATCCACTGGTGATCGGGGGTGGCCCGTGCATGGCCAATCCGGAACCGGTCGCGCCATTTTTCGACGCCTTCGTGATCGGTGACGGCGAGATCCTGATCCGCTCGATCATGGAGCTCGCCCAGCGCAAACGCGAGCAGGGCCTGACGCGTGCGGAAACCCTCCGCCAACTGGCGGGACTTCCCGGCATGTACGTGCCATCGCTTCTGCCCATGGAAATGGGCCCGCAGGGAGATCTGATCCCGGTGGGGATCGATGGAAACGGACCTTACGCCCGCGCCAAGGGAGTCCAGCGCACCTGGGTGCAGACCCTGGTTCCCGCCGACATCCCCGTGCGCACGCCCTCTCCCAACGGCGACGTGGTGCACGAACGCTTCGCCGTGGAGCTTCTGCGCGGCTGCACCCAGGGATGCAGATTCTGTCAGGCAGGCTACTGGTACCGCCCGATCCGGGAATTGTCGCCGGACGCGGTGATCGATCTGGCCAAGGCGGGCCTTGCCGCCACCGGCTCCGACGAGCTGGGACTCTTGTCGCTTTCCACCGCCGACTATTCGCAGATCATGCCCCTGGTGGACCGTCTGGTGGAAGACCCGGCGTTCCGCCACGTGAACCTTTCCCTGCCGTCGCTTCGCGCCAACATGTTCGGCCAGGCCCTGGCCCGCAAGGTCGCCCGGGCCCGCGGCAGCCGCACGGCCACCTTCGCGCCGGAAACCGGATCCGAGCGCCTGCGCAAGGTGATCAACAAGACGATTTCCGACCAGGACATGTACGACGCCGCCGAAGGCGTGTTCGCCAACGGCGGGCATTCCATCAAGCTCTACACGATGATCGGCCTGCCCACGGAATCACTCGACGACATGGATTCGTTCTGCGGACTGATCGATGGCTTGGCCCGCATGGGCGCCCGCCACACCCGCCGCGCGGAAGTCCACCCCAACGTGGGGATCATGGTCCCCAAGCCGTTCACCCCGATGCAATGGGAGCCCTTCGTGGGACGGGACGACTCCCGCGAGCGCATCCAACGCGTTCGCGACCGCTTCCGCGGCAAAAAACACGTGCGCATCACGTGGAGCCACTGGGAAATCGGCTTCATCGAATCGCTGTTCGCCCGTGGCGATCGCCAGCTGGCCCCGATGATCCTCGATGCATCGCGCAAGGGAATGGTGTTCGAATCCAACGAGCACAGCTTCCAAGGTCTGGCCGCTTGGCAGGAAATCTTCCAGGCCCATGGCTACGATGCCGACCATCGCGTGTTTCGCGTTCGCGAGCTGGACGAAGTGTTCCCTTGGGACTTCATCCACGCGGGAGCGACCAAGGGCTTTTTGAAGGAAGAGTGGAAGCGCATGCGCAAGCCGGAAACCCCCGAGGTTCCGGACTGTCGTTGGGGCGCCTGCAACCACTGCGGCATTCCCGGCAACTACGAAGACATCCAACTCGCGCCGGTGGATCCCAACCAAAAACTGCTCCCCCCTCCCGGCACCTTCGCGGGCAAGGCCAAGGCAGGCCCCGCGGCGGGATTGCCGCCCGAAGCCGAAGGCCGCGCGAAGCTGGATCCCAGCTCGCTGGCCCGCCTCCAGCACCGCCCCAAGCCCGAGACGCGCGAAGAGATCGTGAGCGAAGCCCAGGCCAAATCCGAGCGAGGCGAGGCCTGGCTGTTGCACTTCGCCAAGCTCGACCTCGCGCGCTTCTTGAGCCACCACGGCACCATGGGTCTGTTGGAGAAGGCTTTCCGCAGATCGGGCCTGAAGCTCTTCTACAGCCGCGGTTTCAATCCGCGTCCTCGCCTGGTGAACGCCGGCGCCTTGCCGGTGGGCCTGGGAAGCCAAGCGGAACCTTTGATGGTGGAATTGGAAGGAGCACCCTTCGCGGAATCCAGCGAGGCACCCGCCGAGTTCCTGGAGCGTCTTTCTTCGTTCTTGCCCGAAGGGCTACGTGCCATTTCCTTCCGCCGCCAGAACAACCACCGCCTGCCGGTCCCGCCCACGATGACCTACCGCCTGGAACCCCAGGACGACGCCAACCTGCTGGAAATGGCCGCCCAACGGTTCCGGGAAGGATCCCTTCCGGACACCCTGGACGGCCGAGGCCGCCCGGTCTGCACCGCGGAAGAGGTGACGGAAATCGTCTGGACCGGATCCGAGCTCCTCCTGACGGCCCGGGTCAACAACGCGGGCAACACGGTCTCCCCCTTCGCCCTGCTGGCCGGCGCCACCGACATCCCCCTGGATGCCCTGCGCCGCCGGGAGGTCCTGAAGCTGGCATGATCCTAGATCCAGCGATAGGGTCGGGCGCATCGCATCCATCTCTATCGCGGGATCCTGGATGAGCGCGGATGCGTCCTCGAGCGCCGGACCGACCGGATTTCTCCTCCAGGGAGACAATCTCGAGGTGCTGACGGGCCTGTTGGATCGCTACGCGGGCCGCTGCAAACTGGTCCTGGCCGATCCGCCGTACAATGCGAAAAACCGCAAGGACTACCACGACGATTTCGACTCCGACCAGTGGCTGGCGGCATTGGAATCCCGCATCCCGGTGTTTTGCCGTTTTCTGTCCGACGACGGAATCCTCGCCTTCCACATCGACGATTCCGAGCAGGCGCACCTGCAGACCCTGCTCGATCGCCTGCTGGGCCGACAACTTCGGCTGAACACGGTGTGCGTGAAGATGAGCGAACTTTCCGGCGTGAAGATGCGCTACCAGGATCGATTGCTTCCCCGGGTGAAGGAATACATCCTCCTGTACGGCAAGAGCCAGGGCGCCAGACTCCACCCGCTGCGCAAGGCCAAGTCTCCCGAACGGTTGGAAGCCTACCTCGACTACTACCGGGGCTACCTGGAAAACCCCCAGGACCCGGTCGAATCCTGGCGGATCACGCCCCTGCGGGAGGAGATGAAAAGGCAAAATCTGTCTGACGCCCTCCCCTCCCTGCGCCGGTTCCAGCTCGAGCACGCCGAACGGATCGTGTACCGCACCAACAACCGGTGGTTCCAAAGCCTCGCACCGGAGCAGCGACCCACCTCCACCTTCGCGCGGATGGTCTCGCCGTGGGGGGAATCCTACGTGTGGTGGGAGGGCAAGCAGATGCTGTTTCTGGCCGACCACCTCGACGAGCCGCTTTCCGACCTTTGGACCGACATCAGCACCATCAATCTGGGGCGCGAAGGCGGCATCGCCTTTCCCAGTGGCAAGAAACCGGAAGCCCTCGCCCTGCGGATCCTGGAACTTTGCTCACGACCGGGCGACCTGGTGCTGGATCCGTTCTGCGGATCGGCCACCACGGCGGCGGTAGCCCACAAATCCGGGCGCGATTGGATCACGGTCGAGCAGGACCCCGCCATTTTCCAACGTGCCCGAGGGCGTCTGGAATCGGTGGTTTCAGGCACGGACCCCACGGGAACCACCGATACCCTGGGCTGGAAAGGCGGTGGCGCCTTCCAATGGGGAAGCCACCCGGATGGACCTTTCGCATCTTTCCAGTCACCATGAACTTCGAACACCTGCGCCTTCTGACCCAGATCTCCATCGGTTTCATGCTTTTCTGGATCACGGCCGGCTGGAGCCTCATCGGCGAAAGTCTTTCCCACGAAAACCAGGACATTCCTCCCGCCAAGTCCACGTCCAACCCCGAAGTGTGGCGGACCCGTGATTCTACGGGGCGCGGACTCCACGCCCTGGGGCAGGGCTTTGCGGTGCTGGCTCTTTGCACGCTCGCGCTGTTGTGCGCCCGCATCCTCTACCCACACCTCCAACACCGGGAACTCTCCCTCACCTGGATCGCCATCCCTTGGGCGACCTTCAGCCTGGCGGCCCTGATCGTCCTTTTGTTGGTGGAAAGCGTATCTGTGTTTCTGGGGATGGCATTGCCGCCTCACCGGGTTTCGCTGGAGCGATTTTCCTTCGCTTCGGGCCGGGACCAGCTCGTCCGCCACGGCACCGCCCTGTTCCTGGGTCTGACCCTCCTGATTTCTGACCTGGGTATCCAGACCGCCAGTCGCCTGGCGCTGGGTGTGTGCATCGGTTGGGGCGCGAGCATCTTCCTGTGGGACCGCCGCGCGCCACTTTCCCTGCAAGCCAGCCTGCGAACGCCCATCGGATCGGCTGGAATCGCCATGGCCCTGTTGCTTTTGGTCCGGCTGGTTCGGCTTTCCGCATGACCGACTTCCGACTGGTCTACATCCCCGTTCCCGACGAGGCCTGCGGCCGGGAGATCGGGAAGCGTCTGGTGGAACGAGGGCTGGCCGCCTGCGCGAACATCCTCCCCCGCATGACCTCCATCTACCGTTGGGAAGGGAAGCTGGAAGAAGACAGGGAAGCCCTGCTGTTGGCCAAGACCCATGCGGAAAACCTTACCGAGCTCCAGACCGTGGTGAAGGAACTCCATCCCTACCGGCTTCCCTGCGTGGTCGCGCTGACCATTGATGGGGGGCTTCCCGCCTACCTGGACTGGCTCAAGGACAATACTCGCGTTCGGCACTGAGGCATCGGCCCCGCGGCCACTGTTCATGCGCCGATAAAACGAGTAGAATAGCCCGACGATGTCCTTCGACGAATGGAAATACCTCCCCGTGGAGGTGGAAGCCCTGACCCTCTCCAGCGAGGGATTCATGGTTCTCTTGCGTCATGCCGACTCCCACAAGGGATTGCCCATCTTCATCGGTGCGCCCGAGGCCCACAGCATCGCCCAGGCCTTGTCGGAAACTTCCGTGGCTCGCCCGCTCACCCACGACCTGTTCAAGTCCGTTCTGGACGAACTTGGGTCGGAAATTGTCCGGGCCTTGGTCACCGAAAAGCAGGAAGGCACCTATTTCGCACGGGTGGTTTTCACGCGAAACGGCGAGGAAGTGGAATCCGATTCCCGTCCATCCGACGCCATCGCCCTGGCCCTCCGTTTCAAAGCCCCGATCTTCGTGGATCTGGAGCTTTGGGAACAGTCCTCCGTGGTCTTCGCGCGCCAAGGCGAATCCGAACATGAACCCAGCCAGGACGCGATCGAACAGCTCCAGAGGCGCTTGGCCGAGGCCTTGGAAAAGGAGCGCTACGAGGAAGCCGCACGGCTTCGCGACGAGCTGAAGCGACTGCACGGCGGGAACTGACTACTTTCCCGTGCATCATGTCCGATGCCAATCGTCCAGCCAAAGCCGCCTCCCGCCTGAAGATCGCCTACGAAGGCCAACCCGGGGCGTATTCCGAAATGGCCATCCGCCAATTGCACGGCGCGAACGTCGATGCGATCGGATGCCCGGATTTCCCTTCCGTCCACGAAATGCTCCGCTCGGGTGCGGTGGACCAGGCCGCCTTGCCGGTGGAAAACACCCTGGCCGGGACCGCGAGCCTCCACGACAACTGGGACATCCTGGCCGAGGAAGGCTACCACGCGGTGGCGGAAACTGTCGTGCACGTCCACCACTGCCTGATGGCCATGCCCGGCACGAAAATCGCGGATCTACGCGAGGTCCGCGTCCATCCGCAGCCCATCATCCAGTGCAAGCAGACGATGCAGCGGCTGATCCCCCAGGCCCAGATCGTACGCGGCGACACCGCCGCCTCCGCCCGCCAGCTTTCCGAAAGCCGCGAGGAAGGCGTGGGCGTGATCGCCTCGCGCCTGGCTGCGGAGACCTACGGCTTGGACATCCTCCACGAGGGCATGGAGGACAATCCCTGCAACTTCACGCGTTTTTTGATGGCTTCCCGCAACGCGATCGAACCGCCTCGCGGCACCGCCTCCAAATGCAGCCTGGCCTTCACGCTCGACAACGCCGGCCCCGGCAGTCTGTTTCGCGCCCTGGGGTGCTTCGCGCTGCGCGATATCGACTTGGCGCGCATCGAATCCCGTCCCATTCCGGGCTCCGCCTGGCGCTACCGATTCTTCATCGACATCCGGCTGGCCGCCGGCGACGAGAAGGCGATGCGGGCCGTGGAGCACTTGTCGGAAATGGTCACGGAGCTTTCCGTGATCGGGACCTATCCCGCTTGGCCCGAAGTGCCCTGAGAAACCATCAGAGTTCATTCTCCATGGCTTCCACGAGTCGATGGAAATGGTCCGACAACCCGGTCTCCCCTTTGCGCAACGCGGCGAGATCCTGCCGATGCGCCGCGCCCTCGAGTTCGGCCGCGAAGGCGCTCATGGCCCGGCCACCAACACCGCTGGCGGCGCCGTGAATGGTGTGGACCACGCGATAGGCGATGGAGCAATCTTCCGCCTCCATGGCTCGCCCCAGCTCCTGGAGAAGGCGCAGAACGTCCTCGCGGAAGGCCGACGCCACGGTCCGGGCGAACTCCAAATCGCCCAGGACTCTCGCGATGAGCTCCTTGCGATGGAAGACCGGAATTTCCGTCTGGCTGGAGACAGTTTCCGTCTCATCCACTTCCGAAGAAGCGTCTCGCTGGAAGATTTTCTCCTTGGGCAGCCAGCGATCCAGGATCGCCACCAGGGATTGCGGCGTGAACGGTTTGCTCAAGTAGTCGTTCATCCCCGCAGCCAAGCATCGCTCCCGGTCACCATTCATGGCGTTGGCCGTCATGGCGATGACAGGGATGTTGCGATCCAGGACCGCCGAGGCAGGATCACGGATCGATCTGGTCGCGGTCACACCGTCCATTTCCGGCATCTGCATGTCCATCAGCACCAAGTCGTAGGGCGTGGATTCCAACGCGCGCAACGCAAGCTCTCCGTTGCTCACCATGTCCGCCCTCACACCCAATTTCTTCAGCACCTCCAAGGCCAGGATCTGATTGGTGTGGTTGTCCTCGGCCATCAGGATCCGCGCGGTGGACCGCCGCAACTCCCGCACGGTGTGGCGGGTGATCATGGGCATATCTTCCGATCGAGAGGATGTTCCGAGAACAAAACTGATGATGTCGAGCAGATCGGTCTGTTTGGCCGGTTTGGGGAGATATCCCGAAAAACCGGCCCTTTGCATGCGCTTGCCATCGCCGCGGTTGGCCATGGAGGTCATCAACACCAACGGCACCGAGCGGAGCGCATGGTCGGCTTTGACCAGATGCGCGAAGGCGATTCCGTCCATCACCTCCATCTTCATGTCCACCACCACCAGTTGGTAGGGATCCTTCGCCTCGATCGCCGACCGAAGCTCCGTGATCGCCTCGGCTCCTCCCGGCACGGCCCATGGTCGGCCTTGCCACGAATGGATCTGCTCCAGAAGGATCAGCCGGTTGGTCTCGTTGTCGTCCACCACCAGGATCCGCGCTCCCCGGATCTCGGAGGGAAGAACGGGACGTGAGCGTTGCTCCTTCTGCTTCTCGAATCGCGCCGTGAACCAGAACTCCGAACCAAGATGCTCCTCTCCATCGATCGGAGAACTCCAAGGACTGTTGACCCCGATCTCGCCTTCCATCTTTTCGACCAATTCCTTCGAGATCGCCAGGCCCAGACCGGTCCCCCCGAAATGCCTGGTCACGGAAGCATCGACCTGGCTGAATTTCTGGAACAACAAATTTTGTTTCTCCGGCGGAATCCCGATTCCGGAATCCCGGATGGAAAACCGGATCGACACGGATTCGGGGTCTTCCGAGACGAGCGACGCCTGGACCGCCACCTCGCCGGAGGCGGCGAACTTGACCGCGTTGCTCCCCAGATTCAACAAGATCTGTCGCAAGCGCCCCGGATCGCCCTTCAGGTGGACCGGGATCGCCGAGCTGATCGAACTCAGGAATTCCAACCCTTTCCCGTCGGCTCGATGCGCGAGCATGGGAGCGAGGTCGTCGAAGAGGGAGCCCAGATCGAAATCGATGGAATCCAATTCCAGTTTTCCGGCTTCGATCTTGGAAAAATCGAGGATGTCGTTGATCAACGAGAGCAGCGACTCGCTGCTGGTCCGCACGATTTCGGCGAATCGCCGCTGTTCCTTCGTGAGATCCGTTTCCAGAAGCAGACTGGTCATTCCGATCACGCCGTTCATGGGCGTGCGGATTTCATGGCTCATGTTGGCCAGAAATTCGCTTTTGGCGACGTTCGCGTTTTCGGCGAGCGTCATCGCCAACTTGAGTTTCTCTTCGGAAGCGCGTTTTTCCGTGACGTCCTCTTTGATCGCCACGTAGCCTCCGAACTTGCCACCTTGCTGGCGGATGGGCGCGATGGTCGCCTGCTCCCAGAACACCTCGCCGTTTTTCTTCCGATTGATGAATTCGCCTCGCCAAACCCGTCCGGCATGCAATGTGGCCCAAAGATCCTCGTACACCTTCCAGGGAGTCTGTCCCGACTGGAGGATGCTGGGATTCTGGCCCAGGAGTTCTCCCAAGCCATACCCGGTGGTTTGCGTGAACGCCGGATTCACGTACTCGATCCTGGAATCCCGATCGGTGATGACCATGGCCATCGGCGATTGTTCCAGCGCGGTTGACAATTTTTGAATCGTCTCCTCAAACTTCATCCGCTCCGACACGTCGTGGAACGCCAGCAGGAGGTGGGCGCTCCCTTCCCAGGTGATCGAGACCACGCTCAGTTCCATTTTCAGGACGTGGCCGCCCTTGGCCCGCATGCCCGTGGTCATCCGGCGACCGCGTTCCTTGGCGATCCTTTCCAGCAACGGTGCGAATGCTTCGCCATCGGGTCGCAGGTCGTCCAGCTTGAACAGCCGCAATCCCGCAGCGGTATAACCCAGCATGCTGGCGGCTTCCTCGTTGGCGTCCACGATGACCAACGTGTCGGATCGCGCGATCACCATTCCCTCGGTGCCCGCCTGGAACACCCGCCGGTAGCGCTCTTCGCTCTCCACCAGATCGCGCGTGCGCTCCTCCAGGCTCATCCGCAGCCGCGCCCGGCCTCGAACGAATTGCCAGAGCAATGCGCCCAGGAGGCCCACCACAAGGATCGCGAGCGCCCCCGTCAGATCGGGTTGTCCAGCCATGTTCTCGGACTGGTGGTGCAACTGCGCCGCCAAGGGACGACCGATCTTCGAGCCGATCGATTCCTGCATCGTCCAGCGGCTCTGACCGGGGATGAGGAACCACACGACCACACCCAAGGAGAGCAACCAACCCAGGACCAACGCGGGGACCAGCCAAGCGCGCCAGAATAGGCTCCCCTTCGATGGGGAGCCTTCGCGCTCGTTCCAGTCTTGGAGCAACGTCTTCATGCTCACCGCGCATTGTCCCGCTTCGCCCCTGGGAAGTCCACCCGCCATTTCCTTCCAGGTGGGATCAAAACCACCTCCGGTTTCTAATCTTGCCTCCACCATGACCAGACCCGACTACCGCTCCGTCGACACCCTCCGTCCCTTCTCCCTCCAGCTCGACTTCGTTTCCCAAGCCGAAGGCTCCGTGCTGGTCACCGCCGGCAAGACCCGCGTGCTGTGCAACGCCAGCGTGGACAAAGAGGTCCCCCGCTGGCTCAAGGGCCAAGGCAAAGGCTGGGTCACGGCGGAATACGCCCTGATGCCGCGCTCCACCAACACCCGCGTGGACCGCGAACGCAAGGGGCCATCGGGCCGCACCCAGGAAATCCAGCGCCTGATCGGCCGAAGCTTGCGCGCCTGCACGGATCTTGCCGCCCTGGGCGAGCGCCAGATCATCGTGGACTGCGACGTGATCGAAGCCGACGGTGGCACCCGCACGGCCTCCATCACCGGCGCCTTCGTGGCCCTGGCCCTGGCTCTGCGCAAGCTCAAGGGCGAAGCGGGCATCAATGGTCAAATTCTGACCGGATGGCTTTCGGCCGTGTCCGTGGGCGTGTTCGAGGAAACCCCCATCCTGGACCTCTGCTACGACGAGGATTCCAAGGCCGGCACCGACATGAACGTGGTCGCCTTCGAGGACGGCCGTCTGGTGGAAGTCCAGGGCACCGCCGAGCACGGCGCCTACAGCCGTGCCGAGCTGGACCGCATGCTGGATCTGGCCTTGGGCGGCATCACCACCCTGTGC
This sequence comes from Fibrobacterota bacterium, assembly GCA_016699655.1. Taxonomy (GTDB): domain Bacteria; phylum Fibrobacterota; class Fibrobacteria; order UBA5070; family UBA5070; genus UBA5070. The sequence goes on along the minus strand of CP064986.1, from coordinate 2,714,051 downwards.
GGCTTCCAGAAGCTGGCCTTGGGCGGGGAACTGCCCTGAATCGGCCCGGATATCCTGCACACCTGTGCAGGATATCGTTCCAAGGGTAGATTGTCCGCATGGACTTGAAGATCCGCCCTTTGGAACGCCCCTTCGAACTGGTTTCCGACTACGCGCCGGCCGGCGACCAACCGGCCGCCATCGAGACGGCCGTGCGGAAGATCCTCGCCGGGGAAAAGGACATCGTCCTTCTGGGCGTGACAGGATCCGGCAAGACCTTCACGGTGGCCAACATCGCCCAGCGCCTGGGGTGGCCCGTCCTGGTGCTGTCGCACAACAAGACGTTGGCCGCCCAGCTCTACCAGGAGTTCAAGGAGTTCTTCCCCAAAAACGCCGTGGAATACTTCGTGAGCTACTACGACTACTACCAGCCCGAAGCGTATCTCCCCACCACCGACACCTACATCGAGAAGGACGCCTCGATCAACCAGGAGATCGAGAAGCTCCGCCTGCGCGCCACCACATCGCTCCTGACACGGCGCGACATCGTGGTGGTCAGCACCGTCAGCTGCATCTACGGACTTGGTTCGCCCCAGGCCTACCTGGAGAAGGTGGTGGAACTGGAGCCCGGACAGAATCTGGAGCGGGATGACTTCCTGCGCGCCCTGGTGGACATGCAGTATTCCCGAAACGACATCGACCTCAAGCGCTCCACCTTCCGGGTACGTGGCGATGTTGTGGAGGTGTGGCCCGCCTACGACGACCGCGTGGTGCGGGTGGAATTTCTGGGCGACGAGATCGAGCGGATCCGCATCGTCGATTCCCTCACGGGCAACACCATCGACGAGCCTCCCACCGCGGCGATCTTCCCGGCCCGCCACTACCAGACGGGCGATGCGGGATTGGCCGACGCCATCCAACGCATCAAGGACGAACTGGCCGACCGCCTGAAGGAGCTTTCGCGCGAAGGGAAGTTGCTGGAATACGAACGGCTCAAGAGCCGGGTCAACTACGACCTGGAGATGCTGACAGAAACCGGCTACTGCTCCGGCATCGAGAACTACTCGCGCCTGATGGAAGACCGTCCTCCCGGATCGCCCCCCAGCACCCTCCTGGACTTCTTCCCCAAGCCTTTTTTGCTGGTGCTGGACGAAAGCCACGTGACCATCCCTCAGATCGGTGGCATGAGCGAGGGCGACCGTTCGCGCAAGACCACGCTCGTGGAACACGGATTCCGCCTACCCAGCGCGGTGGACAACCGCCCGCTGCGCTGGCACGAGTTCGAGGAGCGCATGCCCGCGACATTGTTTGTCTCCGCCACTCCCGCTGGTTGGGAGATGCGTCGCACCGGTGGCGAAGTGGTGGAGCTGGTGGCGCGCCCCACCGGGCTTCTGGACCCCGAAATCGAAGTGCGCCCCGTCACAGGCCAGATCGACGACCTCTTGGAGGAGATCCGCAAGCGCCGCGCCCTCAAGGAACGCGTGCTGGTGACCACCCTCACCAAACGCATGGCCGAGGACCTCACCGACTTCCTGCAAAAGGCAGGCGTGCCCGTGCGTTACATGCACAGCGAAGTCCACACGCTGGAACGTTCGGAGCTGGTGCGGGGCCTGCGGGCAGGCGACTTCGATGTGCTGGTGGGCATCAACCTGTTGCGTGAAGGCCTGGACCTTCCCGAGGTGAGCCTTGTCGCGATTCTGGACGCGGACAAAGAGGGATTCCTTCGTTCCACCACCTCGCTCATCCAGACGTCGGGACGCGCCAGCCGAAATCTCAACGGCAAGGTCATTTTCTACGCCGACCGCATGACCGATTCCATGAAAGCCTGCATGGCCGAGACCGCCCGGCGGCGCATCCAGCAGAAGGCCTTCAACGACGCGCACGGGATCGTTCCCATGCAGGTCAATCGCAAGATCCACGAACGGCTCGCCTTGGCGCCCGACCCTGTGGAAGAGCTTCTGGAAGGGGCAGAAGAGCCCTCCTGGAAAGACGCCAAAAAGGGCCGTGGATTCCAGCCGAAGTCGGCGGGCAAAAGCGGAAAGTCCTCCGGGAAGATGTCGAAGGTGGTTTCCAAGCTTCCCTACGAAGCTCCCGGCGGCATGGACGCCGAGGCCTGGGACAACCCCGACGCCCTGGCGATGCGCATGCACGAAGCCGCCGCCAGCCTGGATTTCGAACGGGCCGCGCGGCTCCGCGACCGAATCCGGGATCTGGGGGCGTAATCGCTGGTCGGTGACGGGATAGACGCCCCTTGTTGTAGAGACGCCCCGGCGGGGCGTCTCTACAACAAGGGGCGTCTTTACAATGTCAGGGCCGTGAGGCCAGCGACCGCAGGATTCCCGATTTCCACGCACAGGGCGGATTGCCCATTTGGTTCATGACCGAGGCGTGTCGCATGACCAGAGCCAAGGCCGCCACCACCAATAGATTCACCGTCCAACGGATGACAACCATCCATTCCCTCCACAAGTGTCGGTGGCCAACTTACGCCGAAAGCCAACAAATTTTGGTCCGGTTTTCGAAAATGTCTGAAAAATCAGTTGTCTTCGAAAACGAGCGTGTGCTTGCCCAGATGGATTTCATCTCCATTGCGCAACAAGCAGGCCTGGACTTGGGCCGCCCCCACATAGGTTCCATTCAGCGAATTCAGATCTTCCAACACGAACAGCGTCCCGGAGGGATCGCCATCGATCCGCAGGTGCTGACGCGAAACGCCAGGATTGTCCAGCACCACGGTATTGCTCTTGATCCGGCCGACCGTCACCGTTCCCGCCGCGAGCTGCGCCCTGGCGACTTGGCGGTCGTTTTCAAGAATGTAGAGGCTTGCCATGCCCTTTAATCTACTACTCTGGCGGCGTCCTCGCAGGTTGGACGGCAGGGAGCGAGCGGGAAGGTTATCTTTCCCCTCATGCGAATCGGTCGGATCCTGGGGGTCCTGGTATTCTTGCTTGTCTTGGCGGGTGCCGGGGCGGCGGTATGGTATTGGAAAACACACCGGAGTGCTCCGGGAGTGGTTTTGTCCGATCCCATGGAACACGACTCGGTCTTGGTGCGGCGCGTTTCCCAGCTGGATGACAGCCTTCGCGTGCTGGATCTGGCCATGCGTGAATCCCAATTCGCCGACGCCGATTCCACCACCGAACTGGCCAAGCGCCAAGCCGACCTTTGGGCCAACTACACCTGGGCCAAAGCTCGGCTTTCCCAAGTCCAAGATGCCAAGATCGCTTCAGCCGCGCCCTCCCCCACTGGCGATGCCGCAGGCCTCGGCGCCACCTTGGGAAGCCTGGCCATCTATCTGTGGATTCTGGTTGGCGTCGCCGCTGTCGGGCTGATCGGCCTGATCTGGTGGCTGTTCGGTCGCCGTCGTCCGGACGACAGCCCCCTGCCACTGACCGAGCCCACCTTCACCCGTGCGGATCGCAACATCCGCATGCCTGTGGGGGGCCAAGCACCAGGTCGCCATGTTCCCGCTCCTCGTGAGGCCACCTTTTCGCAGCAACGCGCCGCGCGCGTGGCGGAGGATGTGGCCGCGGGTCGCTCCGGTCGCATCGCCGAGCCGGATCCGGACCTTCCCGCCGCACCGCCGCCCAAAACCGGCCGCCACGCTTGGGAGAATACGACCAGCCAACCTTCCCCGAACATGCCTGCGCCCTCCGAGCCCACCGTGGTGCAGGATTACGTGGTCTCGATGGCCAAGCGCGGACGCACCAGTTCCGAGATCGCTCGAAGGCTGCGCATTCCCCAGGATCAAGTCGACCTGATCCTCAAATTGCGCCGCAACGGATAGAGCTGACCGCCCATGGAATTGTCGGCCCTTCCTGGGTCCGGCCCGATTTCCGGCCGCCTCGAGGGGAGGACGGAAGGGGTCCGGGACGGCAAGGTTTCCGTGCGTCTCTCGACAGGAAGTGTCGTCGAGATCCCCACCTCCGAAGCTTGGCAACCCGGAACCCCCGTCACGTTGGCCACCGGATCGGATGGAAAGATCCAGATCATTCCTTTGCAGATCGGCTCCGCCCTCGCCCAGGCCCGGCAATCCCTCTGGGAAGCGTTGAGCGAAGTCCTGGACAATCCGCAGACGGCCAAGGAAGTCGCCCAAGCCCTGGCCAAGAACGATTTTTCCAAGGCCGCCCCGTTGCTGACGCCGGACTCCTCCGGAAAGCCCTCGGCGCTACTTTCGCAACCAGCCAACGTCGCGCCTCCCGCCACCCCTTCGGTGGTGGATCTGCTCAGCCAGATCGAGCCCGGGAAGTTCCAGGCGCAGGTGGCGGGCTCCTCGTGGGAATTGTGGTCCTCACCGGAGCTTTCCACGCCACAGCGGCTTTCCGCCAAGGCATCCGTGCTACCCGATGGCTCCGCGCTCTGGACTCCCGTGCGCACCTCGACGGCGGCCACCTCGGCCCCAGCCTTGCCAGATACTGTCAAAGTGGATTCGGAAGGCGCGCGCCTCTTGTTGGACCATGCAGGCTTCCAGCAAACTCCTCCGGAGGTGGTGGAAGACCTCGCCCACTACCTGCGACAGACCGCCGAGCGTCTGTTGGATGGCCAGAAATCGCATCTGGAAACCCCACTTCGCGCCAACCAATCCCTTTCGCGAAGCCCTTCGGACGCACCCGCCGCATCGGCCCCCATCCCTCGTCCCGAGTCTCCCATCGTTTCGGACCCGACGGCAGGAACCACTCGTACCCCCGTCGAACCGGATGCTCCCGCCTCCACCGCCAACAAAGCCGCCGCGGTACCACGCCTGGATGCCCAGACGGCGCAACGCGCCTTGGCCGCGTGGTCGTTGGAGATCGACACGGAGCACCCACAGCTCTCCACCTTGTTGGGGAAGGGCCGTTCTCTGCCGGAGCTTTTGGAAGCGTTGCAAACGCATCTGTCCGGAAAAGGCGAGCACCACGCGGAATTGTCCGCCTCCGTCGCCCGCATCCTCGGCACGGGAAAACTGGCGTCCCAAGAGCGCGCCGAGCTGGAGGAGCGGATTCTCCAAGCCCTTTCCGCCGCCAAGGACGCGCCCTCGGAGGACTCCCCTCTCGCGCAGACCGCCCGATCTCTCCTGGGCGAACGGCTGGGGGAATCCGGGCGCGAAACGGTGTGGCGCGGCGAGACCATGTGGACCAAAAACGAGACCGGATGGCAGCCGGATCGCGTGGTGGTGCACGATCGAAGAAAGCGCGGAGCACAGCAACGCCCCGACCACCATGTCGCCGAAATCCGTCTGGAGCCCAAAGGGGCGGGGCCGATCGACGCGAAGCTGACCATGGATGGACGGATTTTGACCGTCCGCATGGAGGCCCAGTCGGCCGAAACCGCGCGAACGTTGCGCGACCACCTGGGCGAACTTCGCGAAGCGCTGGACAAGACCGGATTGACCGTTTCGGGTTTGGAAGTCGCGCGCAGCTCCAATCCCCAAGCCGAAACATCCCGCCGGACGGGAGCCGGAGGAGGACTTGATGTGCGAGCCTGAAAAGATGAAGCCCTCCGCCTTGCCGCGATGGCGCATGCGGGTGGCGTACGACGGGCGCCCCTTCCTGGGCTGGCAGCGGCAGGAACAGGGCATGACCATCCAGGAAGGTCTGGAGACCGCTCTGGCCGTGGCGCTGCGCCATCCGGTGGCCTGCACAGGTGCCGGGCGCACCGACACCGGCGTCCATGCGCGCGGCCAGGTGGTCCACTTTTCCAGCGAGGCGGTGAAAGATCCGGGCAAGGTGCTGCACAGCGTGCGGGCCCTGGTTCCCCGGGGCATTTCGGTGCGCGATCTGGAGCCCTGCGGCGAGGATTTCTCCGCGCGCTACAGCGCGCAGTGGCGGGAGTACTGCTACCGCATCCGACAGAATCTGGATCCGTTGGATCCGCCCAACGTCTGGTTTCCCGGAAGACGATTCGACCCAACGAAGATCGCCCGGGCGATCCAATGGTTCGAGGGTGACCACGACTTTAAGTCGTTTTGCATCCCTCGCGACGATGGTCGCCACACCCGCTGCACTTTGATGTTGTGCCAAGCGGTGGAGCTTCCCGGCGGAGTGGACATCTGGATCCGAGGCAACCGCTTTTTGCACCGGATGGTCCGCTCGATCGTGGGATTCTGCATGGACGTGTCGCGCGATCGCATGGGCCGGGACGAATTCGACCGGCTGATCGCGGGTGAGCAGCTGCCCAGCCGGTTCTGGGCGCCTCCCGACGGCCTGACCCTGGAACGGGTCGGCTACGACGGTTGGACGGAATCGGCGACCCGCGGACAACCGGACGCCTGAACACGAGATTTGCAATGATGCCGGAACGGATGGCGATGCCTCCGCGACCGGCGATGGAACTTTAGGAAGGTTGACAAGATGACGGAAATCGACAAGTGGCTGTCCCACGAGGCACCGGACCTCCGACGCGGAGGGATCTGGACGCGCGGCGACGGCCCCAACCGGATGGCGCCCGACCAATGGGTCGCGCGCGACTTCCGGGTGCTGGTCGCCCGTTTGTCCACCTGGGACGACACCATCGAGTCGTACACCCACAACGCGCTGCACGCGATCCTCGCCGAATTGCCCGGCGTGTTCCCGGATCTGTCGTGGGTTCCGCCCTACGCCGACGGCGAGCGGCTGACCGAGGCCGGCATCCCGTGGCTGTTCGGTACCACCTCGCGCCGGGGCGTGTCGGAATTCGACTGCCTGGCCCTGTCCAACGCGCTGGTCCAGGAGATCGTCAACATCCCGGTGGTGCTCAAGCGCTCGGGCATTCCCCTGTCGCGCACGGAACGAATGGCCCGGCCCGACCTCCCGTTGGTGATCCTGGGCGGGGCCAACGCCCTGTATTCGTCGGCGCTGTTTTCCGACGACCCGATGGTGGACGGCATCTTCCTGGGCGAAGAGCCTTCCGATATCCAAAGGATCTTTTCCCTCCTCGCCGAAGCGAAGGCCGCCGGAAAAACCAAGGCGCAAGCCTTGGAAATCCTGCTGGAAGTACCGGGATTCTTCCTTCCCTCCATCCGCCCCGTTGCCAAAAAGCGTCACGGAAGCGTTCCGGACATGGCGCGATTCAAACCGTACGAACCGGTGTCGGCCGTCACGGGAAGCGTCGATTCCGCCAGCCTCCAGATCTCGGAGGGATGCCCGTACTTCTGCTCGTTCTGCGCGGAAAGCTGGTCGCGCAAACCCTATCGCGAGTCGCCCATGGCCGAACTCCGCAAGCGCGCCCTGGAGATCAAGCGCGAGCAGGGTGTGGCCAAGATCGATCTCTACAGCTTCAACTTCAACACCCACGAGGAGATCCGTCCGCTGATCGCGGGTCTTCTGGAAGACTTCGATGCGGTGGGCCTGAAATCCCAACGATTCGATGCCATCGCCCACGACCCCACCTTCACGCGTCTGTTGAAGATCGCCGGAAAGACATCGATCACCTGCGGCTTGGAAGGAATCTCGGGACGTTTGCGCCGATTCCTGCAGAAGGACCTTTCCGACGCGGAGTTGCGTTCCAGTCTGCAAGCGCTGTTGCGCGAACGTCTGCGCGAGCTGAAGGTGTTCATGATCGCCACCGGCCTGGAGGAGGAAGCGGATTATCTGGAGTTCCGTGGCTTCCTGCGCGAACTGCGGGCCTTGCTCGATTGCGCCGCCTCCAAGCCACGCGTGACCTTTTCCGCCACCGCCCTGGTGAGATTCCCGTGGACCCCGCTGGAATTTTCGGCGATGCCCACCGCCAAGGAGATGTCGCGGCGCATCGGCTGGATCAAGGCGGCCGTTGTATCGGCCGGTTTCGAGTTCCGCGCCGCGGCCCCGGTGGAGGAGGCTTGGGTTTCGCAGGTGCTGGTGCGCGCCCGCGACCAGCGCGTGATGGAAGCGGTGCTGCGCGCCCAGGAGAAGACAAATTATGTCTTCCGCGACGCGATCACCCCCGAGTTCTACGACGCCCTGCGCGTGGAACTGGCCGAATCCGGCGATGCGGAAGAGTTCGTGCAGGCGGCCGAACCCGAAGACGAGACCGCCGCCCCTTGGATCGGATTGGATCCCGGCGTTACCCGCCGTTACCTGGTCTCTTCCTGGCGCGCTTGCCAAGCCATGGAGCAGGAGGATGTCTGCTTGGGATGGGTGGACAAAGCCGGGAAGTGCGGCGCCTGTGGATCCTGTTCGCCCTCCGAACGCGACGCCATCACGCATGCCAGGTCGTATGTCAGCCAGGATCTGGACGCATTGGAACGGCGCCTGAAGGCATTGCGCGCCCAGGAGACGGAAATCGCCATCGATGTGGATCTTTCCCCCACCTGCCGCGGACTTCCGATGGACCTCATCCAGACCCGGCACGCGCGCGCCTGGATGAAGCTCTTGGACGACCCCAAGGGATACCGGCGCCACCACCCCCATGGCCGGTCGGAGGATTCCGACGACTGCCTGGCCTCGGGCCTGGAGACCTTGAAACCCGTGTTCCTGGCTCCGACCGCGGAACGTGTGCGCGAGGTCCTCGCCTCACCCGACCGGTTGGAAGAACTGAACCGGCTGTTCGCCCCGCACGGCCGGATCATCGGGTTGTCGCAACCGCCTGCCGCCACCGTTTCATGGACCTTCGAGACGGATTCCGACATCGACATCTCCGGCTGGCTGGCCTCCTGCGGTCTGAAGCACACCTTCCGCCGACAAGGAACCACGCGGATCTACGAACTGGCCAAGGAATCCCTGAAAAAGAAGATCCTGGTTTCGCTCGCCGTGGAAACCCATGAAACCGGATCCAGGCTGGTTGTGCAGGCGGGTGAAAAATTCGCCGTCGGTGCGTTTTTGCGCGACGCGTTCGATCCAGCGGTGCGCGGCCGCGTGCGGGCGCATTTGGCGGTCTGACGGATCGTCCTGGGCGCAAAATTCCTGGTTGCGTAAAACCGTCGGTTTTCGCGACCGTGACGAATTATTCCGCCAACGATTTCGATGGAACCATCGAACGCCATCGAGACAAAATTTGTCAATTCACCGCGTTGGTCACCTGACCAACGCGGCGACCGCGTCACACGGTGTCGTTCTCGAATTCGATTTCGATTTCCTGGTCCATGTCCAATGCCGGGTGCGCCGCGCGAGGGGTGCCCACCACCCGTGCCGGAACACCCACCACCGTGCAATGCGGGGGCACCTCGTGGAGGACCACGCTGCCCGCGCCCACTTTGGAACAATCCCCCACACGGATGTTTCCCAACACCTTCGCCCCTGCGCCCAGAAGCACACCGTTGCCGATCTTGGGGTGACGATCGCCCATCTGCTTGCCGGTGCCACCCAGGGTGACTCCCTGCAAAATGGACACGTCGTCGCCGATCGTGGCGGTTTCCCCTACCACCACGCCGGTACCATGATCGATCAGGATTCCCGCGCCCACCTTCGCGGCCGGATGGAAATCCAATCCGTACACGGTGGAGATGCGCCCCTGGATGTAAAGGGCCAGGTCGCAACGTCCGCTCGTCCACAATTGATGGGAGATGCGGTAGGCTTGCAAGGACTGGAACCCCTTGAAGTGCAGAAACGGCAGAGCCACCGATTGGGCCGCCGGATCGCGTTCCACCACGGCGGACAAATCCCGTCGCGAGGCTTCCGCCACTGCCGGATCACGCAGGAGCGGCGCGAACATCAAGCGCATGGCGGCGGCGGGCAGACTCGCTTCCGAGAGCCGCATGGCCAACATCGTCGCCAAGGCGTCTTCGTAGCATTCTTCACCCAGGATGCAGGAATCCACGAGGGGCTCCAAAAAAGGCTCACGGCGGGCGATCTCGGAAGCCTCGAGGCGAAGGCGTTCCCAAAGGGGATCCATGCGGCGCTGGTTCATGGGGGAAAAATAGTGATGCACAGGGATGGCCGCAGAACACCTTTCAAGCCACGAGCGTTTCCATTCCAGGCGTTTAGGATCACAGTCTCCCTGCCACCCGGACGGGATTCATCCGCCGTTGTGTTGGAAGTTTTCATGAAGTCTTCGTGACACATCCTTGACAATCCTTGAAACAACGTGGGATGATCCCTTTCGAAACCGGAGCTCCTTACCACAAACCTCGCGGAAACCGCGAAGCATCCGGAATAAGAGGGGAACCCATGAAACCCATTCGAACCAAAGCCGCGATGACCCTTACGGTCGCCATGCTGCTCGGGGCACCAGGCCTGCAAGCCACGGCACCCGCACCCGCCGCACCAGCCGCCGCCGGCGACGACATGTCGCTTGCCGACCTGCTGAACATCAAGCTCCAGACGGGATCGTTCCTGGAACTGGACTTGGCGAAATCGCCTTTGTCGATGACCATCATCGATCGCAACAAGATCGAGATGGCGGGCTCCCGGGATCTCTCCGAGCTCCTCGAGGTCTACGTGCCAGGATTCGTTTACATGTACAACCGCTGGAACGGCAAGATCTGGGGCATGCGCGGCGTCACCAACGACCGCAACACCAAGTTCATCGTGTTGGTCAACGGCCACAAGATGAACACCGAAGCCCGCGACGGCTTCTTCCAAGAAACCGCGATGGGCTTGTTCGGTGATGTGGAGCGCATCGAAGTGCTGCGCGGCCCTGCAGGTCTGGTCTACGGCTCCGGCGCCATCGCCGGTATCGTGAACATTGTGACCCGGCGCACGGAAAAGTCCGGATCGGAAGTCTACGCCAAGGCCGGAACCTGGGGCGACTTCTCCAAGAATTACACTTCCGCCCAAGGCACGGTTTCCGGCAAGATCGCCGACGACCAGTCCTTCAGCGCCAGCTTGGGCTGGGAGCAATCCACAGGCTTGGGCGACGGGGTCACCCAGATCTACGGACGTCCCCTGTGGCCGGTTCCCTTTTGGCTCTCTCCGGATGTGCAACCGGCATCACAGCCTTCCGACGGCAGCGCCCTCAAGACCCCCGGTAACTGGAAGGGAACCTTCGATTACGAATACAAGGGCTTACGACTGTACGGACGCTTCACCCATCAGGTCCAGACCGCAGGCGGCTTCTTCCCCCGCGACCCTTGGCCCAATTACTCGGGTAGCCCCGCTTCGCTGAAGACCAACGCTAAGGTTTTCCAGGATTCGATCAATGCGATCCAAAATCGTGTAAACTCTGGCATCGCCACGGACAACGATCTTGTTAACATCGCCGACTACAAGGCTCGACTCTACATCATCCAGTTGCAAACCCAATCCGTGCAGCCAGTCCAGATCGATGGCCGGACCGTTCAGTTGGACGACCCGTATTGGAGCAGCGTTGAGGCAAGTGGCAACCACCGCCGCACCTATGTCGCCGACAACATCTTGCTGGATGCAGGTTACGACCTGTCCTTGGGTGAAAACACCCTGAAGCTGAAGGTCGGATTCGACGGGAATTCGAATATTCTGGTCCGCGAGCCACGTTTGGCAGAAGAAAACCAGATGGTGAACGAACGCGAACAGAGTCTGGAGGAAGCTTTCGGGGAACGCCGCTACACCCTGGGTGCCACCTACCTCATGAAGAACATCCCCAAACTCCAGTTGGCTATCGGCGCCGAACAACGTTTCGACGACATCGGAAATGACCTCTTCGGTCGCAACAGCCAGCAGCAAAAAGCCACCCATAAAATCGTCTCCGACATCCTGTACAGCAACACTGCGATCTTCACCGAAGCCTGGTACGATGTTCTGGACAACTTCGGCGTCGACTTCGGCATACGCTGGGACGGCCACACCCGAACCATCGATGACGGCGGAACTCTCAACGGCAAGCTGGCAGGCGTCTATACTCCCGTCACCGGCCATACCGTCAAGTTGATTTTCCAAAGCAGCTCCAACAACGGAACCGCCGACAACTACGAGTACAATCGAAACCACTTCGACGACAACGGTGTCGCTTGGAGCAAGAGCCACTTCTACACCCCGACGAACTCTGCCCCTGCCTCGAATGCCGACATCGTGCCTGGTGTGTCCTTGGAAGAACTCAACAGCATCAAGCCGGAGAAGGTCTATTCGTTCGAGCTGACCTCCAACCACGACTTCGGACTCGGCATCACCGCCTCGCCCTCGGTCTCGTACAACATGGTGCGTGATTTGTTCGTGTGGTCGCAGCGGCTCTACCGCGTGGTCAACGTGGGCGAGTACGACAACATGAACATGGACCTCCAGGTCGACTGGAAGTCGAAATATGTCGACCTCGGTGCCAACCACGCCGTCCAGATGGTCGTCAACACCGAAGTCGCCGACCAAGGCGAGAAGATCATCGCCGATGGTTACACCCGCACCGGAAACACCTGGTACACGCTCGGATCGGATGGTTACTATTACCCGAAGTCCGACAAGAAGGACACCCTACTGGTCAACTTGGTGCGCGAACAGGTCACCGTGGACGGGGAAAATTTCCTGAGCATTCCCACCCACACTTCCAAGCTCTACGCGGATGCCAAGCTCACCCCTTGGCTCACCTTCCACAACGACGTGCGGATCTTCTGGGGACTCACGGGCCGCGACTCCATGGCCACGGTCGACGAAAAGGACGGATTCGAGGACTTCGATATCCACGCCGACCCCATGATGAAGTGGAACTCCAGTCTCCACATGAAGCTTCCCGGCGACTGGACCGTGGGCCTGTACGTGAACGACATCTTGGGCGAAGAGAAGGGTGGCCAGACCATCCACACCCTGCGCTGGAACCAGAGTTACGAGGCTGGTGCGCGCGACCTCTTCGCGGTGGATCTGCGCAACTACGCGATCGACGTGAAGAAATCGTTCTAGCCGGAATCATAACGATCCAAACACCAAGGGCACCCCGCCGGGGTGCCCTTTCTCGTTTCCAGCCTTTGCGGGAACTCAAGCCGCCAAAACACCCCGTGCTTCCAGCACGGCGCGCGCCGAAAGCACGCCCTGCACACGCTCGGCCTGCATGCCGGCTGCACGGGCGGCCTTGATGTTCACCTCGTTGTCGTCCAGAAACAGAATTTGTCCAGCGGGGATCTCCCAGCGGCGCAGGACTTCCGCGAAGGCCAGAGGGTCGGGCTTGCTGTAGCCGATCTGGTGGCTCGGGAAATTGGCATGGAACACTTCACCGGCGCGCTGGTGGGACTCCATGATGGGCCAGTGGATTTCGTTGGAGTTGGAGAAGCTCGCCACCGGAAGGCCCGCGCGACGCACGTCCATCACCAGCTCCTTGGCGCCGTCGTAAGGGCCCGCCAGCCAAGTGGGAAACGCTTCCAGAAACTCTTCCGCATCCAGTTCCAATCCGAGCTCCGCGATCACTTCTTCCGCGAAAGTCGCCGCGTCGATTCGCCCGCTCTCGAAGCGCTCCACCGACCTGGCCTCCAGCCACCGGGTCCAGAATTCGGAAGCCTGGACCTTGCCCATCGACCACGCATCCACCATGGCGGCGGCGATCACGCGTTCGAGCACGCCTCCGAGATCGAACAAGACCGCTTTGACAGGCTGAGCGGTTCCAGAAGCGGGGTTTGCGGCGGGGGTCGGCGAGGTCATGGTTTTTCCTTCGGGAGGTATACGGATCCACTGCGGATCCTGTCGTACCGGAAAGGTAGAGACACTCCGCAAATCGCATTTTTGAGTTGGATTCAGAATTTTGCGTGCGCTTTTTCTGAATTCGCTTCAAAAAAGACGGATTTCCTCCCCCATCCCCTCACTGAGCCTGGTGCCGGCCCGCCTTGGAGGTGACCACCCGCTGCAACAGCTCGCGGTGTTCCTTTGCCCAGCCCACCACCTGCCCCACCACCACCAGAATGGGCGAAGCGAGCTTGGCCTGCGCAAGGTCTTCGTCGATGCGCTCCAGCGTGGAAAGCACCTCGCGCTCGCCTTCCAAAGTGCCCGATTGGATGGCCGCGCAGGGGGTGGATGGATCCCACCCGGCTTCCAGAAACCGCGACCGCACCGAGCCCAGCGAATGCAACGGCATCATGACCACCACCGTTTCCACGTCGGGAATCCTGGCGGGCGTGAGGTCCGCATGGAAGGCGGAGATCACGGCAAAGCTGCGCGAAATGCCCCGGTGGGTAACCGGGATGCCACGCCAGGCGGGAACCGACAGACTGGAACTCACCCCCGGTACGACCTCGAAAGGGATCCCCGCCTCGATGCAGGCTTCGATTTCTTCGCCACCTCGACCGAACACGAAGGAATCCCCACCCTTGAGGCGCACCACCAGATGGCCTTGCTGGGCTAAGCGCACCAGCAAGGCCTGGATATCCGCCTGACCGTGCGAAGGACCAAAACCAGTCTTGCCCACCGGGTAGACTTCGCAGGATGTGGGCACCGCCGCCACCAGTTCGGGGGCGACCAGGCGATCGTGCACCAGCGCAGTGGCCATGCCCAACACTTTCCAGCCCATGCGGGTGACCAGATCGGGATGGCCGGGGCCGGCTCCCACCAGAACAACACGCCCGGTCTTGGCGGACACGGGAGCGCGACCCGGCTCGCGACGAGCGCGCAAGCTCGCTTCCACCGCACCGGCCCCTTCGCGACGCAGCAGATCCAGCATGTCCGCGGCGTCCACCGTTTTCCAGAACTGTTCGCGCTCGTGCAACTCCATGGTGGCGCGGAACTCCTCGCGCAAGCGCGCAAAAACCTCCACCAGGTCGCTGAACCCGTCGGCAAGCCAGTTTTGGAGTTCACGCCGGGCGAAGCCAGACAAGGATGGCGCCTGCCCGCGCGTGGATACCGCCACCTGCACGTCGCCCTTGCGCGCCACGGCCGCCGCCTGCCAATCGCAAAGCTCGGGAACATCCGCGACGTTGCACAGGATCCCGCGCTGCGAGCACAGAGCGTAGACGGCCCGATTGGTCTCCGGATCGGAGGTGGCCGCCACCACCAACCTGGCTCCACCTTCGTCCGACGGCCGGAAGTGGCGTTCGATGCGCTGGTAGCGGCCTTCCAGGTCGGCGAATCCCGGATCGAACGCCGGCGAAACCACGCGCAGGTGCGCGCCGCACTCCAGGAATTCGCGGGCTTTGCGGACCCCCACCTTTCCTCCACCCACTACCAGCACATCGTGACCGGCGAGATCGAGAAAGATCGGATGGAGAGGCGATTTCGATGCCATGACATTTCCTGTCTGGTGATGTTCCTTGAGCCGAGGCCTAAAAATAGACTTCCCGATCCCCGGCGCCCTTTTGCGGACCCTGTGGAAGGCGCATCGATCCAAATAGGTTTCGGAGGCGGAAGGCGCGTTTTCCTTCCGAAAGGATGGGATGCGCCGGTGATCACGAGAAACCCCTATGTGCTGTTGAAACTGAACCGGCTATTGAAAAACCATTCGCTGAAATGCCTGGGCGTGCTGGTGGCGGACATGGTGGGCATGCGCCATTTGTCGGTGCGTTTGGACCCTGCCTTGGCCTGCAATCTGCGCTGCCAGATGTGCCATTTCAGCTCGCCCGAGTACGCCGGGAAAAAACGCGAGATCATGCCGCTTGCCGATTATGAACGCATCGCGAGCCTCCTGTTTCCCAAATCGCTCCAGTTGGTGCTGGGCTGCAGCGCCGAGCCCACTTTGCATCCGGAACTTCCTCGCATGGTGGAGATCGCCAAGCGAATCCACAAGGTTCCCTTCGTGGGCATCGCCACCAACGCCCAGCTGCTCACGGAATCCCTGGCGGAAAAATTGGTGGAGGCGGGGCTCGACGAATTCACCATCTCCATGCATGGCGTGGAAAAAGAGACCTACGAGCGGCTGCAACCGCCCGCCTCGTACGAAAAGCTCCATCGCGCCTTGGCGGTGCTGACCGATCTGGCCGCGAAGTCACCTCGGCCCTTCAAGGTGCGGATCAACTACACCGTCAATCCCTCCAACCAGGCCCAGCTGGTGGATTTCTTCCAGCACTTCGGGCAGTACAAGATCGACCTGCTCCAAGTCCGGAAGATCTTCGATCTGGGAAACACCGTCTACCAGGATCGCGACTTGGGTCCGTTCCTCGATTCCTTGGCCCGCACGCGCGCCATCCTCCAGGAAAGGTGCCACGAGCGCAAGACCACGCTGCTGTGCCCGCCGTTCGAGTCCGAAACGGGCAAGGGCACTCCCGCCTCCGCCATCCTGCTTCCGCTGGTGCTGCGGTTCGCGTCGCCGGAAATTGTCTGGAAGCGGGATTTCCAGTGGCGGACCGAATCCTACGAGGCCTATTGCAAGCGCACCGGATGGCGCCGGAGCGTGTTGGCCATGGCGCGTCGAAAATCGTCCGACCTGGTGCGGGAGCTCGAGAACGGCGAACGATCGCTGGGCTACGACGTCGACTGAGCTCCCTCCGTTCGTCCTGCGGAGCCTAGCGGATCAGGTCGAGCAGTTCGCCCATCATGCGGTCGCGCACCTTCATCGCCTTGATGTCGTAGGATCCGGCCAAACGGTCGGTGGTCATCCCCACCACATCGCTGACAAAATCCGGCGACTGGGGCGCGAGAGCGGACGGCACCGACGAGGTGGATCCGGTGGCCTGCGAAGCGGCTTGGCCATCCGGCGTGCCGACGGCGTCCAAGGTCGCCTTGGCGATGCGCTCGGAGCGCTTGGCCATCGATTGTTCCGCCGCGCGGAAGCCTGCCAGATCCGACCGGATTTCCATTCCCATAGCCTACTTTTTCCACGTCTCGAACGCAAGCAGGTCAGGTGGTGATTTCTTTGTGGCTGGCTCTAGGAGCATTGACCTCTGCGCCAAGCTGGAAAATCGGAATCTGGATGGAGCGTCGGGCCGATGTCGATTCCATCCAATCCAGGCGCTGGGCGGATTCGTTGGTCGCCGACTTTTCTTCGCGCACGCGGCTGGACGCTCGGCTGGAGCGCTTTGTCCTGGTTCCGGCGGGAATCCTGCCCTTGGCTGGTGGATCGGCCCGGCTTCATCCCGACCTGCGCGATTCCAAGCTGGATCTCCAGTGGGGTGTTCCATTTCGCGACACCCTGGGGCCCGCCTTGGCCCGAACGGCACAGCGCTCCTGGCTCGCCTCGCGAGGCTGCCCGGAGGAGCAACAGTTTTCGGTGGGCTGGGACCTGTTCCTGCTCCCCAAGGACCCACGAAATCACCCGGACAGCGCCCTTTGGCGCATGGATGCGACCCATTGGGTCCGCACTCCCACTTGGAAAATGCTCCCTGATTCCGCTCTGGATCCCTACTGCCAACGGCTTGTGGAGAAAGACCCGCCAGCAGCCCAGGCGAGGTACGCCTCGCAGGACACCTTGCGCCGTCGGCTTGCTCGCAGTCTGGACGTGCCCTTGTTCGCCCGTTCGCGCGATCACGAAGGACGCCCTGCCGTGGGCGCACTGTTGGAGCTGTGGCGTTCCCATGCCGACCCCATCCGCCCCTTCGCCGCCAAGCTGGAAGGCCTCCCCGACACCTTGCGAAGCGATACCTCGGGACGATTCCCACTGACTCGAGGTCTTCTCTGGTTCACACCGGATTCCCTTCGCTTTGGCCGCGAGGGCTCCAATGCCGTGACCTACTGGCGTGTCAGCCTGGGCAAAAAACGACTGGAGGGCTGGATCGACGCGGTCGACTTGGCCCGGCGCGCGGATTCGGGGAAGATCTTGCTGGAATGGACGCTCGCTTCCGGATCGAGTCGCCCTTGGAAAGACGCCTCCGACCATTGGCCTTCTTCGTGGCTGGCTGCCGAGGCGGACTCCTCCGGAACCTTGACCATCGGATTCGCCACCCCGCTGGAGACCGATGTGGTCCTGCGGCTGCTGGACGCTCGAGGGAAGGAGCAGTTACGGACCCGCCCCTTGCACTTCGTGCGAGGCGTTCATGAGCGGACATTGTCCCCAGGTCTCCCCGAAGGCGCGTGGGACCTGCGTGTGGACTCTCCCTCCCAACGGTGGCAGGTCCGCTTCACACAGCCTCCCAAGCGAGCCTCTGCCGCACCTTGAGGGACGCCCCCCTCATCTCATCCGTGATTGCAAACCTTTGTCGGGTCCATGACGATACCCGCCTGGTCGGGCAGAAATTTGCCCTTGGACTCCAGGAAGTCGATCAAGGCCGTGGCATCCATGCCTTCCACCGAGCAGGTGTGAAACCGAGCCTCTGCGCCAAATCGCTCGGCGACGGCCGCCAATAGCTTCGCTCGCGACCAGGGGCTGGCGGACTCTTGGATCATGTGGATCACGTCGTGTCCGTGAATCGATTCGGCGACCGGCATTTTCCCCTCCATTAATGGATTTATGTAACTCTATATATACATTCTTTCCTGCCCGAAGACAATGCTGAGCTACAATTGGCGGCGTGGAAAGGACACCCAAGTCACCGTCTGGCACTCCCCTCCTCCATTTGTCGTGGGACAGTCCGGACAACCCCTGGTGCGGGGGTGGCGGCGCCATGCGCGATTGGCGAATTCTGGAGGGATTGGAAAGCTGGGAGCGTACCGTCTGGACCGGCCGACACCCCAAAGGGTCCCGCGCACCGGCAAACACGATTCGCCAGGATCTCGGCGTCGGGATGTTCGGAGAATTCGTCTCGCGCAGAACTTGGGGATTCCTGGCCAGCCAACGGATCGCCAGCGTGCTCAAGGTGGACCGTTCCACCCTTCTCTCCCATTCCGTTTCTCCCTGGTCCCCCGTCCCCGCCAACCTGGCCCACCTGGACAGGACCTTGATCGTTCTCCACCATATCGCGGGAGACGAACTCCTGCATCGGCTGGGCCCACTTGGGCCCTCGGCCCTGCGCTACGAAAACCGGGTTGTGCGGGAGGGGCGTTTCTTCTCCCTTTCCAACCGCGCCACCGCCGCGCGGATCCGTGAAGTGAATCCCAACGCCCGCATCGAATTGATCCCCATCGGATTCGATCCTCCCGATTTTGCTCCGCCCTCCGACCGCTCGGGGAGATCAACAATCACCATCGCCTTTCTCGGACGCATGGACCACCGGATGAAGGGACTCGATCGCCTGTTCGAGGCTTTCGGAAAACTCGCCTCGAAAAACGACGCGTTTCGGTTGGTGGTCGCGGGTCGATCCGACCGCAGCATGGACGCTTGGATGTCCGCCGCGTTGTCCAACCACCCGGCCCGCTCGAAAATCCAGATCATCAAGAATCCCACCGACCAGGACAAGTACCGGATCCTGGATGACGCGGACATTTTCTGCGTTCCCAGTCGCTTCGAAGGTTGGTGCATCGCCGCCGTGGAAGCCCAATCCAGGGGTCTGCCGGTGGTGGCGACCTGCACCGACGGACTGCAGGATTCCGTTTCCGACGGTGTTACCGGAGTACTCGTTCCCAACGACGAAACGCACGCCGCCCAAGACCTGGCCAATGCCATCGAAGGTTTGGCGGCCGATCCGCAGCGGCGCTCGCAAATGGGCCGAGCCGCCATCGAGTGGGCTGGCCGGTTTTCCTGGCAGGCCGCGACCCGTGCGACCCACGCCTTCCTGGATGAAATCCGTCAGCGCAGGTCCTGAGCTCAGAATTCCGAGCTGGAGGTCATTGCGTAGCGGACGCCTACGCGACCGATGGAAACATGGGTGCGGAACAGGAAACGGTTGTCCAGCCGCACGCGCAAACCCGTCCCGAAACCGGGCGCGACCTGCTCCCATCGGGGTACCCACCATCCCGCGTCCGCCCAGGCGACTTCGGCGAAGGCGGTGCCGTCCACGTATTTCCAAACAGGCCAGCGGTACTCGGCGGAGATTCCCGCCACGGCACGGTCCACCAAAAAACCGCCTGGATAGGCGCGTGCGGGCGCACCGCTGCCCATCGTGGGGAAAAGGAAAAACGAAGTCGGAATTCCGGAAGGATCGACTTCCCACATCCTGGCCACCCGCGCATGGAGCGCCAAGATCTTCCGTTGCGTCAGGCGTTGGCGCAACGTGGAGGGGTCGAGGATCCGGACGACCTCCTTGGCATCGAGGTCCAGGTATGGCTTCAGATCCTCCGCCCGATAGACGTAGCGCTCCTTTCCAATCAAGAAGTACCGGGCGATCGTCGCTTCGAAACCAGCGGCATCGCCACCGCCCATGGCCCAGGCTCTCCATCCTCTGACACCGATCGCGCCTCCTGACGAAGGTGCTCCGGACAAATTCTGATCCGACCAGTTCCAGCCGACCGACAAGGTGCGGTCCGTTTCTTCTCCGCTGGTTCCGCGGTCGCCGCCGGAAAGCCAAGGCACGGTGTCGGCGGACGGAAGCTCCAGATCCCACCGCAGGGGCTGCCCCACCGAAAGCCACTCGGAGGCATAGTTGATCCACACCGAGCTTGCCAAGGGAAACGGAAAGGCGCTCCCGACACTCCACTGGATTTTTTTCATGGAAACCGCCCCCTGGGTGGTCGGACTCCCGGCATCCCACATTCCCGGAATCCGGATGCCAACGGCCTGGCTGCGTGAGGCGGAAGTGGTTCCCCAGAACTGCTGCCCCAAAGGTCTCATGCCAGGAAGCGTCAGGGACAGACTCCCTCCGACATCCCGCTGGACGGCCACTCTCCCCGACGTGCGGAAATTCCATTTTCGCCCCAGGAAGTCCTGATCCAGGTAGGTGAGCCCCCAAGCCGATCCTTCGCTCCCATCCAGGGTCGCAATCGGGTACAGCCATCGCGTTTCCACGGAATCGGGATGGACCAACCTCAATCCTCGATCGATGGTATGGGTTCGCTCTCCGTACCGGACCGCCTTGCGGACGGGTCGAAGCAAGAATTTCGCCGTCGGGGCCAGAATATTGTCGAAGGGCCACACCAGAGCGGACATCACCGGATGCTCCAGGATGTCCAGGGTGACGGTGGAATCCCTCTGCAAGGCCGGATGCTCTTGGATCACCATCCAATCGGAAGAGTGGTTTCCGTTGTTGGCGGTGGCGCGTTTGGCATTCGTCGTCGCGGTCGGCGGCGGCGCTTTCTGTGACGGGGCGATCCAACCAGGGAAGGCGGAGTCGGCATCGCCACAAAACAGAAATGTCAAAAGGATCGACAACATGGCTTCATCATGGAATGTAGGATCCAATCCCCCACTTGCCGGACTCGATGGTTCATTGCACCCTTGAGCGGGTGCGGCTTGCCATCGTGACCCAAGACTTTCCGCCGGAAACCGGCGGAATCCAGACCTATGTGGGCCGACTGGCCGAGCACATCCATCCACTCTGCGAGCACCTCGTGGTGGTCGCACCCGACCATCCCGCCGCCGCGCTGGTCGATCCATCCCTCCCGTTTGCCGTGGAGAGGCTCCGGATCCATTCCAGTTGGCTCGTGCTTGCGCTGGCGGCAAGGCTGCGCCGGATCCTGAAGCGCCACGGAATCACCCACATCCTGTACGCGCAATGGTTTCCCGCAATGGCCCCCACCAAGCACGGGATCGTGCGTGCGACGCTCGTGCACGGACGGGAATTGCTGCGCCATCCGCTCGGCTCGATGGGTCTGCGCTTCGCGTCGCGAACCCTGGAGGCCATGGATCTCGTACTACCCAATTCGCGTGCCACGGCGTCGCTGCTTCCCTCCGGAATCGCACCTGCCAAGATCCGCGTGGTCCATCCCGGCGTGGATCTGGACAAATTACGACCACCCTCCACCGACCAAAGACTCGCCTTGCGCCAGCGCCTGGGGATCGCCCCCGAGACCCCGGTCGTCACGACACTCGCGAGATTGGTGGAGCGCAAGGGGATCGACACCCTGTTGCGCTCCATGAAAATTCTTGCGAAAGACCATCCCGATGTCCGGCTCCTGATCGGAGGCACGGGACCCGACCGCCGGCGTTTGGAATCCATCGTTCGCGAAGGCGACCTCGAGAAGTGCGCGACGTTCTGCGGAAAGATCCCTGACGAGGAACTCCCCTCTTTTCTTTCCCTGGGCGTGTTCGCTCTTCTCTCCCGACAAACCCCCCGGGATGTGGAAGGCTTCGGGATGGTGCTCGCCGAGGCGCAAGCCTGCGGCGGCGTTGTCGTGGCCGCTCGCTCGGGAGGCATGCCAGAAGCTGTCGGGCCGGGGGCTGGGAGCATCGTCGAGGAGAACTCGCCTGAATCCGCCGCCGAGGCTCTATCGAGCTATCTGGATGACCAGGCGAAGTCCCTCGAAGCCAGCGCACGAGGAGTCGTCTTCGCGCAGAGGCTTTCCTGGGAATCCAGGGCCCGGGAAATCTTCCAGGCCCTCCAGTCGACTACTTGCGGACCTGGGTGAACAGGTAGAACGAATGGGCCTTGTCCAGCTTGCCGCGCTGGATGTTCACGTCTCCGATGAACTGCTTGACCACCCATCGAGTCACGCCTTCCATGCCATCCAGGATGGAACCGGACTGGGCGATGGTGGTTCGCCGGAAGCCCAATGAGCGCTGGTCGCCGGTCACGACGCTGAACCCTGGGGGAGGTTGTTTGCCTCCGTCTTCGATTCCCACTTGTCCGGGCGCGAACAGCACCGGTCCCGCATCCCCCCACTGGATGCCGAATCCGTTCCAACCGCCCTTCTTTTCCCTGAACACGTTGACATAGGATGGCTTTTCACCGGCTTGGTATCCACGCATGCTCTCGCTCAGGATATCGGCGACCAATTCCGTCTGTCGGTTGTGCTCCAGCACGGCCCAGCCTTCGACACTGATGGTATCGCCCCCCACGGCGATCCGGCCTTTGACCCGAGCCGAGGGAATCAGAAGCAAAACGGACATGTCGCCACCCTTGGCTTCCCAGGTGCCGTCGCTGCCCCAAGCCACGCCCGGAACCATGTTGGAAAATTCCATGTCCAGGAAATAGCCTTCGTTTTTCGTCGTCGCGAAATGGACGCGATGGCTGGCTGGAGGCATTCCCTGCGCCCACATGTCGGGGTGGATCTGGATGCGTGCCGGACTGGCCTGCTGCTCGAACCGTTCCTCCGGGTATTCGCGACCCACGGAGAAGTTGCGACCCTTGAATCCAGCGATGGAAAAATCCGCGCCGCAAACGGGATCCTTGAACCCCAATCGCGCATAGGTGTAATTGAGCGTGGCCTGGGTCCCGTTGTCGAACAAGAACTGCCAGCTCCAGATTTCGTTGTACCAGCGCGGCTTGCGCTTGGTCAGCAGGAAATCCTGGACCCCGGTAGGCCGCAGGCCTCCCGAAGGTGCCGTGGCGGAAAAAGCCACGGCGGAGGCCAACAAGGTGGCGAGTAGAGCGCGTTTCATGAGAGAACTCCGGTTGGAGGGATGGAGGTCTGGCGGAGAGCTTCGTAGGCTCCGATCGCCACGGAAGAACTGAGATTGAGGGAGCGAACGAACGGACCGGTCATGGGAATGCGCACCCATCCTTCCGGGTGGAGCTCCCGCAATCGTTCTGGGAGTCCACGCGATTCCGAGCCGTAAACAAGCCAGTCGTCGGGCTTGTAGTCGAGATCCCAATGGGCCACATCCGACTTGGTGGAGAACCACCGCAGCCGGGCGCCGACAGGAAGGGCGTGCAGGAAAGCGTCGACATCGGTGTGTTCCACCAGATCCAGGTGTTTCCAGTAGTCCATTCCCGCACGCTTCAAATTCCGGTCGTCGATCTTGAAACCAAGTGGGTGGACCAGGTGCAATTGCAGGCCATTGCAGACGCAAAGGCGAGCGATATTCCCCGTGTTGGGAGCGATTTCTGGTTGGACAAGGACGATCTTGAGCATCGGTCGAGGAACAAATTAGACTTCTAGACCCATGAAGACCGGTTTCTCCTATTTCGGTGTGCGCCGCCTGGTCCATGTGCGGGCCGATCTCGAGTCGATGGTGGCCGATGGCGCCAACCAGGTGCTCCATACCTGGAGCGAAGACGATCTCTCCTATTACCGCGACACCATGGGGAAGATCGTGGAGGAAAGCCACAAGCTGGGACTTTCCGTCTACGTGAATTCCTGGGGCGTGGGGCGGGTGTTCGGCGGAGAGGCGCTCTCCGAGCTGGTGGCGCACAACCCCGGCTCCAACCAGATCCTGTCGACCGGAGAGCCCGTGGCGGCAATCTGCCCCAACCATCCGGCGTTTTTGGACTACATGGATGGTTGGATCGACGCCGTGACCCAAGCCGGGGTGGACACCGTATTCTGGGACGAACCCCACTTCCATCTGGCCAAAGGCAAATCCGGGGTGTGGTCCTGCCGATGCAACATCTGCCGTGCCCTCTTCCGGGACCGGTTCGGCGCCGACATGCCTGCCGAATCCACACCCGAAGTCCGTCAGTTCCGCCAGGATCGGCTCCTGAAGCTCCTGGCCCGCTGGACGGCACGCGTGCGAGCCGCCGAGTGCCGAAACAACGTCTGCCTGTTGCCGGATTTCTTCGATGCGGGACTGCCGGATTGGAGTTCTGTCGCCGCCCTTCCCGATCTGGACGAACTTTCCACCGATCCGTACTGGCTGGACACGGACGACCAAGCGCGCGTGGTGGACCTCTACACCACCTACTCCAAGCGACTGGTCCAACTCTGCCGCGAGCGGGGATTGGAGCCGCAGATCTGGATGAAGCTCTACCGCATCCGCAAAGGGACCGAGCATTTCGCCCCGTTGGCGGCTCGGATCGCGCATGAAGCCGGGATCAGAAACCACATGGCCTGGTCCTGGCGCGCCTCGGAATGGCTTTCCTGGCTGAAATCCGACGATCCCGAAGCGGCCTATGGGGCCATGCGCGACGAGTTCAATCTCCTGAAAGACAAGAATTGACCAAAAAGCCTTCGATCTCCTGCCGCGGCCTCGAACTGCGGCGCGAGGGACGGGCGGTTCTGACCCTCGAACGATGGGATGTCCATCCGGGCGAACGCTGGGTGGTGATGGGCCCCAACGGATGCGGAAAAAGCACCTTGGCCATGGCCGCGTTGGGACGCCTGCATCCATGGGATGGCTCGATCGAGATCCTCGGAAGGGTCTCGGGCCAGGACGAGATCGTCTCGTTGCGATCGCGGATCGGGTTTTCCGGAGATGCCCTGGAACCTCTGGTGGAGCCGGTCGTCACGGCACTGGAACTCGTTTCGACAGGATTTGTCGGGACCCTGGGTCTACGGTTCGACCGCCCGTCGCCCGGCCAGACACGCAAGGCGAAAGCCGAACTGGAGTCTTGGGGATTGGCCGAACACATGGATCGACCGTTGGGGAAATTGTCGCTGGGCCAAAGACGACGCGCCTGGCTCGCCCGCGCTCTGGCCGGCGATCCCCGGTTGCTGATCCTCGACGAGCCTTGCGCCGGCTTGGACCCGCGCGCGCGAGAAGACCTTGTGGATCATCTGGAATCGCTTTCCGTGCGCCGACCGGATCTGCCCATCGTGCTGGTGACCCACCATCTGGAAGAGATCCCCGCAGGCTTCAGCAGGGTCCTGTTGCTTCGCGATGGGAAGGCTCTCGCGCAAGGGGAAATCGGCTCGGTCCTACGGTCGGAGGATTTCTCATCCCTCTTCGGCCCCGGATTCCAGGTTCGCAAACATCGCGGCCGTTGGTCCTTGCTCCGTCGCGACTGACCTCACTAGGCCCCAAAAAAGAAAGGCCCGCTTCGCAGCGGGCCTTTCTCGTCAGTTGATCGGTCCAGCCGAGGGTTCGCTCGGAGCTGTGTACAACTCCGCCGGCGGGGCCACCGGGGGCGGTGGGACAGGGTCAGGAGGTGCCGGTACCGTTGCAGGTGCGGGAGCGGAAGCCATCGCGGGTGGCTCGGCGGAAGGCGCTGTCGCGGCCTTCGCCAGATCCTGCTCGGCCACGGGAGTGGGCATGGGAACCAATCCGCGACGCACGATGCGAGGCGTGACGAAGATGGCAAGATCCTTCTTCACCAATTCATGGCGCGTGTAGCGGAAGAGAACACCCAGCAGAGGAATGTCCTTGAGCAAGGGCACACCCGCTTCCGACTTGTTCTCCGAGCGCTCCACCAATCCACCGATCACCACGGTTTCACCATCGGTCACGACCACATTGGTTTCGGCTTCCTGCTTGCGGATGACCACGCCCGCGCCGGCGACCACCTGGTAGTTGTCCTTCTTCGGCTTCAGATTGAGCAAAACCCGGTCCGGAGCGGTGATCTGCGGAAGCACGATCAATTCCGTGCCCGCGTTGAACATCGTGGTGACCGTGTTGCCGGAAACGTCCTTGGTCTGGATGGGCACTTGATCGCCCATGAAGATCCGCGCTTCCTTGTTGTCCAGCGTGGTGATCTGCGGAGTCGCCAAGATCTCGGCTTTGCCCGTTTCCAGCAAGTGGGAGATCGCAACACCCAAATTGCCGTTCAGCAAGCCGAACGCGACACCCTGGGAGGACTTCGACGCCGGCGTGTTGATGGTCGCATTGCCGCCCTTGAAGGGGCCGCCGCCGAGATTTCCGTTCGAGCCCAGACCGTTAGGTGCGGTTTTCCAACCCATCCCTGCGCCGGAATTGAGGCTCCAGTTGATGCCCAGTTCCTGCAATGCGTTCGATTCCACCTGCACCAGCTTGGCCTCGATGAGGATCTGGTTGGTCTCCAGATCCAACTGGCGGATCACCTTCTCGATGGCGGCGATCTGCTCGGGGCCATCGACCAGGATCAGGCTGTTGGTCCGAGCCACCACGGTGATCTTGCCACGCGGCGAGATCTGGTCCTTGATCGCCTTTTCCATCTCGTCGGCACGGGCGTTGGAGATGCGGATGATCTTGCGCTGCAGTTTGGCTGCCTGGTCCTGGGCGGTATTGGCCGCCGCGCGTTCCAGAAGGCGCTTCTGGTAGTCTTCCGTCTTTTGGACGTACAGATAACCCAACTCGTTGGTGACCGTCAGATTCATCATCTTGGCGACGATGTGGACGACCTCCTGCCAGGTCTTGTTGGTGACCACCGTATTGATGGACCCACTGACGGCAGGATCCACCACGATGTCGACCGCGCTGTATTCCGACAACAGCCGGAAGACGGAGCGAACATCCGTGTTCGTGAATTCCAACGTGCCGATGGCCGGCACTTTGCCAGCTCCAGGCTTCATGCGGGCGATCGCGGCCGAGTCCTGGGCCATCACGGCTTGGGGCAGTGCGAGCCCGAGAGCCAGGGCGATCCCCACCGAGGTCGCGACATTGCGCGGTTTGCGGCTCATGACTTTTCTCCTTTGGGAGCCTGGAGTTTCAAGGCGAACTGGCGACTGACGCCGAATTCTTCAAGAACAAAGACCACGCGGTCGCGTTCGATCTTCAATACACGGCCATTCTGGATGGCATCGCCTTCGCGGAGTGCCACCGAAAGACCGGGTTGGGAAGTGTGTTCCAGAACGGCCATGGGTCGCGTCGGGGAGGCGATGATGCCGACGACGCGCATCTGGTCGACGTTCAAGCCGCCTTCCACATCGTCTGCTTCCAGAGGAATGAACGGATCGCGAACCCCGAAGGTGTTGTAGGTGACCCGATTCTTCTTCTCTTCGGCATCGACCTTGGCCGCATCCTGGGCGATCTGCTCCTGGGCGATTTCTCTGGATTTGCGCCGTTCGGCTTCCAGCTTCTGCGCTTCGCCCAAAGCCGCCTTGTCGCCGGTGGATGCGCTGTTTCCAGCCAGGGTCCCCTTCGATTCGGTGGTTGATTTGCTGCCATCGGCGGTGAATCCTTCGCCGCCCTGGGTCTTCAGGTCCTTGCGGAGGTTGGCCAGATTGACCGCTTCGTCCGTCGGCATCGTCGCGCCACCGAAGGTTTCCACTTTGCCTTGGACCGAATTCCACGCCCAGGCCTTTGGCAGCGCGGTCTTGGCGACCAATCGCAAGGCCACGGTGTTTCCGGACCTTGCGAGAAGAACCGAGCGCGCATCTTCCTTCAGCGTCACCTTGATCTCGCCGTCCTTGCCCGGCCCCATCGATTGGATCAGCTTCGAGGCCGAAGCGGGCACGTTCAGCTTGGCCACCCGGCTTTTACCGAGCTTGATCGTGTAGGATTTTCCGGTTCCCTGGAGATCCGCTTGGATCGGGGGGGCGGAAAAACGAAGCTCGACGGTTTCCATGTCGCCGGCGCCCCAAGCACGCGCCCCCTCGAGGGAGGGAGTGGAGGTCAACGCCGCGAGAACGACCGATGCATCACGCGAAGGCGCCATCGTCCAGAGCGGCGAAACCTGGGGTTGAACCGGCGTCTTGTCCAGAAGGAAAGACAGATCCTGTCCATCCCATTCGCGGTGCAGAACGCTCGCCTTGACCCCGGAACGCAGATGGAAACGGAAGGTCGCCACGTCGGCGCCGTCGCGGTAGAGGTTGGAGGCATCGACCGAGGCGAACATCGAATTGGTGGAAAGATCGAGGTGACCTTCCAGCGCCGTCTTGGTTCCCTGGATTTCCACGAGCAGGGAGCCGTCCGGCTCCATGCGCGAGCGGGAAAGAGCTTCCTCTCCCGTGCGGAACACCAGACGGGTTCCGTCCTTGTCCGCCACAAGGCCTGCCGAGGAAATCGTCGCAGCCTGGGTGGCGAGACCTCCGGCCAGGAGGATCGAAAGAAACTTTCGCATCACTTCCCCGATGTGTAGGTGGTGAAGTCGAACTCGGCGGCCACGGTGGTGGGCACGGTTCCGTGCTTGTCCGCGCTTTCGAGTTCGGTCTTGAGATTCGGTGAAACCACGATGTTCATCTTCTGGATGGACGTGGGGTATTTGAAGTTCGCGAATTCGGCGAACATTTCGCCGATGCTGTGGTAGTTGCCCGCGATCGCGATCTTGTAGTTGTTTTCCGCGTAGTACTTCTGCTGCACGCTCGGCTGGGGCACGAACTTGGTGGTCACCGTGCCGGCACGGCGCGTGACGGTCAGCAGGTCCTGCAGACGGGAAGGGATCTTCTCCCGATCCGGAAACATCTCCTGCAGCTTGGCGAACTCGACTTCCGCATTCTTCAGTTCCTCGCGGATCTGCACGAGCCGCTGGGTCTGGGTGCGCACGACGGTCAGCTCCTGGGACAATTTCTGCTGCTCGGCGTTCAGCTCGTCGATGTGCTGGTAGCGCGGCGTGGCGATGTACATCCAGTGGTAGTAGCCGACACCGACGGCAACCAGGACGCAAAAGACCAGATAGACGGTCAGGCGATCCTTCAGATCAATGCGCGTGGCCAACGGTATCCCCCTGGGCTGGGCCGTCCGTGTGGATGGCCGGGTTGAGAGGGCAATGCAAGGTGAACGAGAACGCCGTGGCGTTCTGGGTTCCCTCGGCCTTGACCTGTTCGATCGATTCCAGGTTGGGCGGCAGGAAGAACGGCCGCCGTTCCAGCTGGAGCATGAAGCCCGCCACTTCCTGGAAAACGAACGTGCGGGCCTGGATGGCCAGCTGGTCCTGCTTGTCGGCCTCTTCCTTGATCGAGATGATCCAGGTATGGGGCGGCAAGCTCGCGTTGACGTCCTCGAAGATCCGCACCCAGCGTTTCTTGGAAACGGAGATGCTCTTCAACGAAACGTTCTTGGCTTCCTGCTGGGCCTTGAGGTCTTCCAGGCGTTTGATTTCCGTCTTCACGGTGTCGTATTTCTTGATCTCCTTGCGAAGATCGTCGATCTGGCCTTCCCGCGAGGTGGCGGTGGCCACCAGGGTCATGAAATGGAGCCAGACCAGGACAAGAACCGTCACGACAAGGACTGTCCCCCACACCGCGCGGCGGTCCGTGAGGTACGAGTAGTCCTTGCGGACCACCCGGTATTCCATGGGAAGAAGGTTGACTTCGATCATCGAGGCCATGTCACACCTTCCGCAAGGCCATGCCGACGGCGACCGTGAGCAAGGTGCTCACCGTGTCGGGAATCGGGTCAGGGAATTTCTCCGGATCCTTCTGGATGCTGGAGAGTGGATTGAGAACCAATACCTGGGCTTCATGCCTGCGTCCGAGATACTCGGGCACGCCGGGAATGCAGGCTCCGCCACCGCAGAGGATGATCTTCTGGATCCGTGCGGACTTCTCGGAGGATTGGTAGTACTGGAAGGCCAGATCGATCCCCAGGGACAATTCCTCGCAGGAGAATTCGATCGCACGCGCCAATTGGGTCGCATCGAACTTGTCGGTATCCTTGCCCTTGAGCAAGGTGATCGCCTGGTCGCGCGGCAACTTGAACTGGCGCATCAGGTACTTCACGAAATAATCACCCGCCGTGCTGACGTCGCGGGTGCTCTGGTAGATGCCGCCCTTGAGGAAGGTGATGTTCGTGAGGTTGTCGCCGATGTTGATCAGCGCCACGACTTCGTCCGCCTCGGAGTTGCCGACGGTCCAGTTGTATGCGTTGGCGAACGCGAAAGCATCCACATCGATGACGATCGGACGCAATCCGGCTTCCAACACCACATCGATGTACGACTGCATCACCTGGTTTTTGGCCGCCACCAGGAGAACCTCCATGTCGGAGGTCTCCACGTTGCGACGCAGGATCTTGTAGTCCAGCGTGATGTTTTCCACGTCAAACGGCGGCCGTTGGCTGGCCTCGCCGAGAACGGTGTCCTCGTCCGATTGACCCTTGGTGGATTTCAGATGGATCCGATCGCCCAAGACGCCGAAACTCCAGGACAGCGACAGGGTCACGTCCTTGATGCCATCATCTGTCCGGTGGACCAATGACGTGAGCGCTTCGATCAGCGCATCGCGATTCTTGATTTCACCACCGACGATGGTTTCTGGTTTCAGTTCTTGGATCCCAGCAGCCATGAGCACCGGCCCCGAACGACGATGGTGCATTTTCACCAGCTTCGCCGAATGATTACCGATGTCCAGTCCGACTGTGACCGTCTCGCCTCGAAGGCGGCTGACAAAATTGGTGAGAGCGCTCAAAAGGGTTCCTTCCTGCGCATGAAGCCTTTACCCTAGTTTAGGCACTCTTTTGAACAGAGTCAAGTCGAAACCGTCGTAATTCAAGGAATTGCGGGGACTTAGGAGTTTTTCCAGCCGTTGTCAGCCGGTGATTCTTCCTGCTCGCTGCCGTTCAAAGACATAGCGCATAATCCGTTCTTGGGTCTGGACGTCGATGCTCTCGAAGCAAAGATGACAGACATGTCCTGTCCCGCTGCGTTGCGCTCGACCGGAACGCAACATCACAAACCGCAGACCTTCCATCCGATTTTCGCCCAGCTGGAAGTCCAGAACACCGCGCGACTCCACTTCCATCATCTGGGAGGAAGAGATCATGGCTCCACCTCCGGACAAGTCGAGAAGCGTCACGTCGAATTCGTCGAAGGCGTGGGAGGTTCCGTCGGGTGCCACCACACGCCGCATTTTGCCAGGCAGTAGCACCGGGACACGCACCCACATGCGCAATTGTTGTCGGACGATCTGGTCGGTGTGCGAAAATTGCAGGGTCTGGTGCTGGGTTTCGATTCCCGCGATCGAAAGGATCGCTTTGTACTCGCCGTCACCCTGTCTGGAGAAAGCCACCCGCAGCCGACTGGTCCCCGCTGGCGGCAGCAATTTGACGTGCACGTCCAACCGGTCCTCCCGGTTGCTGATGACCGAGCCGCTTCCTGCCCAGTCGCCTTCCTCCGTGGACAATCGGACTTCCTGATGGTCGGAAATCTGTCGGGTGTGCGAAAGGCTTGTCTCGGACGACAAGCTGTGGAATTTGAGTCTGGTGCGGACCCGGTGGAGATTTGTCCATTCCCGCTCGGAGAGGGTGCCTCCTCGGGAACGGATCCACGAGTCCAACGCTCGATCGTAGACGGCGGGGATGCGCAGCATCGCATCGGGAGCATGCATGGCGTCCATGTCCATGTGCATGGTCCGCATCCGGGTGATGTCTTCCTCTTCCAGACCGGCTTGGCGGGCCAGGACGGCGAAATGATCCCAGCGCGCACGAGATCGGGCCAAAAGCTCCCTGCGACGCCGCAAGACCTCCACGAGCACCACCACGGCCAGGATCGCCAGGAGAAGCGCAGCGACCAACCCCACCTGGCTCATCGTGGCGGGTGGCGCGACCATGATGTCGCTGGCGATCGCTCCGGCGGAACGCTCGGAGGCCGAATATGGGATCGAATTTGCCAAGAGGTGGATGTTCATGCTTGGATGTCCGGCTTCCACGGTCCGTTGAAACCGGTCGCGGCCGCCTGTTCGCCTTTCTGAAACCACGTCACGAGACAATCTTCCAATGCTGGGAATCTTTTTTCCAGCGCAAGTGTTTCCACATCGGAAAATCGCGACAGGACCCAGTCCGCCAGATCCCACTGGGGAGGCTTCTGGCCTACTCCCACCCGAAGCCGGTTATAATCCTTGCCGATCCGCTCTTCGATGTCCCGCAGGCCGTTGTGGCCTCCGTGGGAGCCCCCTGCGCGCACCCGGAAGCGCCCCAAGTCCAGGAGCATGTCGTCGACCACCACGAAGACATCGCGAGGGTGGACCTTGTGGAAGGTCATCAGGCCCTGCACGGAAGCCCCCGACAGATTCATGAAGGTCTGCGGTTTGGCCGCGAGGATTTCCTCTCCCCCAAGCGCCAGCTTCGCCACCAAAGCATCGGAACGTCCCTTGGAAAAAGAAACGCCCCGGCGAGAGGCCAGGGCGTCCAAAGCGAGAAAACCGATGTTGTGGCGGGTCCGCGCATAGCGCTCGCCGGGATTTCCCAGCCCCACCAGAAGCTTCATATCAAGCGACGGTAGCGATCGCCTGGCGACCCGGGGTCAGAATGGTTCCGCCTGGGAATTCGACCTGGTTCACGTAGAAGACCTGGCCCTTCTCCAAGGCGGAGACGTCCACTTCCAGCGCATCCTTCATGGCCTCGGCCAACACGCGGACCTTGAGGTCCTTCTTGGCGACGTTCAAGTTGCCGCCGCCGACCTTCACGCCGACGGGCACGCCGACGATGGTCAGGGGCACCTTGTAGGTGATGGAGTCGCCCGCTTCGACGACCTGGAAGTCGAGGTGATCGACTTCGCGGGTGATCTTGGCGCGCACGATTTCCTTGACGTAGGCCTTGACCGTGGTGCCGGTGGGCAGCGCGAGGTCCAGAAGGCGGTTGCGATTGCCGTCGACCAGGAACTTGCGAAACTCGGCGGCATCCACCGTGACGGACTGGCTGGCGGTCTTGCGGCCATAGAGCACGGCGGGGATCTTGCCGGATTTGCGCAGAGTCTTGATCTGCGACTTGGTGCCCTTCTCGCGGGCCTGGATGGCTAGGGTGGCGCTCATGGAGTTCTCCTGAAGTGACAAATTCCGTTAACCTGGGACCAGATTGGGGCGGCTGGAATCGAACCAACATTCACGGTACCAAAAACCGTTGTCTTGCCGTTAGACGACACCCCAGAAACTCAGATCTCGAGCGGTCCTCCTGCCGGAGAGCACCACCGCCACCGGACCCCGCGATCGCCCCAATCCTTTGGTGGCGAGAGGGGGACTTCCCTGGATGGGAAGAGCCCGAAGACGCTGGATCCGCTTCCCGAAAGCAGAGCCGCCGCCGCACCTGCCTCGACAAGTTCGTCCCGGAGGCGTTGGATCTCGGGATAGCGTGGAAAAACCACTTCCTCGAAATCGTTTGCCAACCGACCACGAAGCTCCTCCATACGAAGGAGGTCTTGGCTGTGCAGGGCGGGGAAATTAGTCATCCCTGCGCGCTTCGGCAACGGGTCAGGATGCAACTGGTCCCAAGTGCCGTATGCCCAGGGCGTTGGAACGGCAACGGAAGGGGTGGCGACAAGGATCCCGATCTCGGGGGAAAGGGCCGCGCAGCGGGCCAAATCATCGCCAGCGCCGGTTGCCCAGGAGGCTCCCCCCCGCACCAAAAACGGAACATCCGCGCCGAGTTTGCGGCCCAGGTCCTCCAGCGCTTGTGCCGAAAAACCAATGCCCCACAAACGATTCAGGGCCACCAAGGCCGTGGCCGCATCCCCTGAGCCGCCGCCAAGCCCCGCCCCGTAGGGAACGATCTTGCGCAGATGGATGGAGGCTCCACGGGTGATCCCCGCGCGCTCCTGCAGAAGCTTGGCGGCTTTCCAGACAAGGTTGCCTTCCTGCGGCCCGAGATTGGGGTCGTCGCAGGTCAGCGTCAGCGTGTCGCTGTCTTCGAAGGAAAGTTCGTCCCCGTAATCGATCGCCTGGAAACAAGTGGCCAGCTCATGGCGCCGATCCGGGAGAAGCCCCAGGATGCGCAGGTGCAGGTTGATCTTGCTGACGGATCGATACTTCAGCATCTCAGCGCATGATCCCATGACGGAAGCTGTGGAGGATCGCCATCAGAAGAGGCGCCACCAAAAACAAGGAATCGAGGCGATCCAGGATGCCGCCGTGCCCTGGAAACAGCTTGGAGCTGTCCTTGACACCTGCCCAACGCTTGAGGACGCTTTCCAGAAGGTCGCCGAGGATGGCGGCCACGCCCAGAATCGCTCCGATCCCAACACCCATCCAGATCGTTCCGTCCAGATGGGCGGGAACCATCCAAGCGCCGAACGCCGAGGTGGCGATCACGGCGGCCACGGCCCCTTCGATGGTCTTGCCTGGAGACAATTCCGGGCAGAGCTTGTGCTTGCCGAAGGCGCGCCCGGCAAAGTACGCGGCGGAGTCACCGATCCAGCACACACCAATGGCGAACAACAACTGCGCCAGAGGCCCCCAGCCGCCGCCGCGCCCCGTGCAGAGGGCAAAGAGGCTGGAACCCCACACGCCGAAGTAGAGAAGGCCGGAAACGGCCATGGCGACCCATGGGAAGACATCGTCGCGTTCCAACCGACGGAAGGCCTGCAGGAGAATCCAAGCCACCGTGAGGACCAGGGCGAGATCCAACGAGTAGTTGAGCCGGGCCAACGGGCCCGATGGCGAGATCCACGCCAAAAATCCGACGATCACGGGAAGGACCATTTCCGTTTCCACGCCGATCGCCGGGTACTTGTGGCGAAGGATCCGCAAGTACTCCCACATCGCTCCAGCCAGGAACACGGAGAACAAAAGTTCCCGTGGCCAGCTTCCCAGCCACAGCAACCAAAGCACAAGCGGACCGGCGATCACCCCGAACAAGATGCGCTGCGTGTTGTTGGACAATGTCATAGCTGATCCGGAACCTTTCCAAAGCGCCGTTGACGCCCTTGGTAGTGGGCGATCGCCTCGTCCAGATGTTGGGAGTCAAAATCTGGCCAGAGAACATCCGTGAACCATAGTTCCGAGTAGGCGGCCTGCCAGAGCAGGAAATTGGAAATGCGGTGATCGCCAGCTGTCCGGATCATCAGATCGGGATCCGGCACATCCGGCGCATCCAGATGGCGGCGGAACATCTCCTCGGAGATTTCCTCGGGCGAAACACGCCCGGTCTGGGCGGCCCGCGCCAAGCGCCGGACACCATCCAGGATTTCCGCCCTTCCTCCGTAGGAGAGCGCCAGGTGCAGTTGCAGGCCAGTGTTCGTGGAGGTCTTTTCCACGCCTGCCTCCAAGGCTTCCCGTGTGCGATCGGGAAGCTTGGACAAATCGCCGATGGTCCGCAACCGGACGTTGTTGGCGTTGAGGTCGTCCACTTCACGCTCGACCATTTCCACCAGAAGAGACATCAAGGCGCGCACCTCGATGGGCGGGCGCCCCCAGTTTTCGCTGGAAAAGGTGTAGAGCGTCAGGTGTTCGATCTTGCGCTCGCCACAAGCCCTGACGATACGGCGCGTCGCATCCGTTCCGGCTCTGTGGCCAGCGGTGCGATCCCAGCCTTTGGACTTTGCCCAGCGTCCATTGCCATCCATGATGATGGCCAGGTGCCGGAGAGGTTGCGTCATGGTTCCTCCCGTTTTCCGATCAGACGGTGAGGATTTCCTTTTCCTTGCCCGCGAAGGATTTGTCGACTTCCGCGATGTAGCGGTCGGTCAATTTCTGCATGGCTTCCAGGAGTTTCTTTTCCTGGTCCTGGGAAAGACTCTCGTCCTTGACCTGTTTCTTGATCGAGTCGTTTTCGTCGCGACGGATGTTGCGAACCGCCACGCGTGCTTCTTCCGCCAAGCCTTTGCAGACCTTGGCCAATTCCTTGCGGCGCTCTTCGGTCAGAGGGGGCAGGATCACGCGGATCATGCTGCCTTCGGTGGACGGGTTGAGCCCCAATCCAGAAGCGCGAATGGCTTTGTCCACGACCGGGATCATGTGCTTTTCCCAAGGGCTCACACCCAAGGTGCGCGCATCTGGCACGGAGATGGTGGCCACTTGCCCGATGGGAGTGGGTGTTCCGTAGTAGTCCACCATCACGGAATCGAGCATGGCCGGATTGGCTTGGCCGGTTCGCACTTTGGCGAATTCACGACCAAGATTCTCGATGGCCTTCTTCATCCGTTCTTCGGCGGAGGCGGACATGTCACTCTCCCTTGGAATTGACGATGGTTCCGATCTTCACTCCGGAAACGGCCTTGACCAGGTTTCCTTCTTCGAAAAGATCGAACACCAGGATGGGCATGGAATTTTCGCGGCACAATGCGAATGCGGCGGTATCCATGACCTTCAGTTCACGATCCAGAACTTCGCGATAGGAGACGGAATCGTAGCGCTTGGCCGTGGGGACCTTCATCGGATCGGCATCGTAGATGCCATCGACTTTGGTGGCCTTCAAAAGCACATCCGCATGGATTTCGATGGCGCGCAAAGCCGCCGCCGAGTCCGTGGTGAAGTACGGATTTCCGGTGCCGGCCGCGAACAAGACAACCCGTCCCTTTTCCAAGTGACGGATGGCGCGGCGGCGAATGAAGGGTTCCGCGATGCTATCCATGCGGATCGCCGTGGTCACGCGCGTCTGCAAGCCAGCCTTTTCCAGGGCGTCTTGCAGCGCCAGGCAATTGATCACGGTCGCCAACATTCCCATGTGGTCGCCAGCGACGCGATCGATGCCCTGACCCGAAGCGACTCCGCCCCGGATGATGTTGCCGCCCCCAACCACGATGCCCACCTGCACGCCCATGGAATGGACCTGCGCCACTTCCCGGGCCACTCGCTGGACCAGGGCGGCGTCGATACCAGACCCGGCACCCGCGGCGAGAGCCTCGCCGGAGAGTTTCAGGAGGATGCGACCATATTGGACGGGAGCGGCGGTGCTCACAGCGCTTCGCCCAGCTGCCAGCGCACGAAGGACTCGATCTTGAGCCCGGCGACTCCGGCTTCCTTGGCGACCTGCTCGACCACCTTGGCGATCGTGATCTTGTTGTCCTTGACGAACAGCTGCTCCACAAGGGCGGCTTCCTTCAGGAACTTCTTCACGCGACCTTCCACCACCATCGAAAGCTTGGCTTCCGGCAGGCCTTCGTTGATCGCCTGTTCCTTGTAGATCTCGCGTTCCTTGGCCAGGACGGTTTCGTCGATGTCCGAGGAGTTGACCGCGACGGGCGCGGCAGCGGCGATCTGCAGGCACAGGTCCTTGGCCAGATTCGCGATGGCTTCGTTGGAAGCCGCGCCAGCGTGGCGAAGCGTCACGATGACACCCATCTTGCCGGGGCCGTGGATGTAGCTCTCGACGGTGGAATCGGAATCCACCTGGGCGAGCTTGAAGCGACGCACCGAGATGTTCTCGCCGATCTTGCCGACGATGTCGGTGGTGGCTTGAGCAACCGTGGCGCTGTGCAGGTACTTGGAGGTCGTGGAAAGCAGGGTATCCATGTCCGTGGGATGCGCGGTGAGCACGGTGCTCAGCACGCCCTTGGCGAACGCTCCGAAGTCGTCGTTGCGAGCGGTGAAGTCGGTTTCGGCAGAAACTTCCACCAGCCCGACGAAATCACCCTGGCGACCAGCGATGATCTTGCCTTCGGTGGCGGCGTTGGAAGAACGCTTCTGGGCCACGGCTTCGCCGCGCTTGCGGAGGAGCTCGATGGCTGCAGTCAGGTCTCCACCGACCTCTTCCAGGGCCTTTTTGCAGGCCATCATGGAAACACCGGTTTTGTCGCGCAGCTCCTTGACGGCGGATGCCGTGATCGCGGTCATGCCACCACCTCAGCAACAGCAGCTGCAGCGGGAGCCGCAACAGGAGTGGCGGCGACGGGCGAGGCCGCGCCAGTGGAGAGCACCGCGTTGGCGATCGTGGAGGCGATCAGACGGACGGACTTGATGGCGTCGTCGTTGGCCGGGATCGGGAAGTCGATGTTGGAAGGATCCGTGTTCGTGTCCACGATGGCCACGGTCGGGATGTTCAGAC
This sequence comes from Fibrobacterota bacterium, assembly GCA_016699655.1. GTDB lineage: Bacteria > Fibrobacterota > Fibrobacteria > UBA5070 > UBA5070 > UBA5070. Next base: position 2,676,275 of record CP064986.1, on the reverse strand, counting down.
GACGAGCTTCGGCCAAGGCGATCTGCTCGGTCTTGGCGTCGGCGATGAACACGATGCCGGGCAGGCTGCGCAGATTGCGGATGCCGCCGAACACGTCCTGAAGATGAGCCTTCTCTTCCATCAGGTCGGAGGCTTCCTTCTTGGTCAGATCGGTGAGCACACCCTCGTTTTCCATCCGCTCGATGTCTTCCAAGTGCTTGATGGACTTGCGGATGGTCTGGTAGTTGGTGAGCATTCCGCCCAGCCAACGAGTGGTGACGAACGGCTGTCCGGAGCGGATGGCTTCGTCGCGAACCGCACCCTGGATGGTGGCCTTGGTGCCAACGAACAGCACCGAAGCGCCGGTGGCACGAACGCGCAGGACCTTTTCCACGGCGCGCTGGAGGGCCTCGAGGGTCTTCTCCAAGTTGATGACGTAGATGCCGTTGCGAGCCGTGAGGATGTACGGCTTCATGCGGGGGTTCCAGCGACGCGTCTGGTGACCGAAATGGACGCCCGCTTCGAGCATCTCTTGGAGGGTAGGAATCTGAGCCATGAGGTATCCTGTTTTTGTTGGGTTGGAAACACCCGGCACCTTCGCAGGCCTCGGGAGATCCTTGCGGACCACCCCCCGAAACCTCCAGTGCCGTGCTTGGGACTTGGTTTGACTTAGCGCTTGGAGAACTGGAAGCGAGCGCGGGCGCCGCGGCGACCGTACTTCTTGCGCTCGACCGCGCGAGGATCGCGGGTGAGGCAACCGTTCTTGCGAAGCGGGGTGTGGTAGGCTTCGCGATCGATCTTGTCGAGCTGACGCGAGATGCCCAGGCGGATCGCTCCGGCCTGACCCGAGAGACCGCCGCCGTTGGCAGAAGCCACGACGTCCCACTTGTCGGCTTGTTCAACCAGCACGAGGGGCTGGTCGATCAGCATGAGAAGCGTGGGGGTCGGGAAGTATTCGGCGAAGGAGCGACCATTGACGGTGCGCTTGCCGGTGCCCGGGATGAGGGCGACGCGGGCGATGCTTTCCTTGCGGCGGCCGGTGCTGCGAGTGGTGTTCGTCATTGATCAGACCTTGGTGATGTCGATGAGTTCTGGCTTCTGGGCAAAATGGGGGTGCGTGGCACCTCCGTACACGTGCAGCTTCAACAGCATGCGACGTCCCAACGTGTTCTTGGGCAGCATTCCCCAAACGGCCTTGCGGATGGGCTTTTCCGGATCCTTGGCCAGGAGATGCTGGTAGGTGATTTCCTTGCCGCCGCCCATGTAGGTGGAGTGGCGGAAGTAGGTCTTGGTCGTGAACTTGTCGCCGGTAAGCTTGGCGGAGTTCGCGTTGATGACGATCACATGGTCGCCGTAATCGTGCGCCGGATCGTAGACAGGCTTGTGCTTGCCCTTGAGGATGTGGGCGACGCGAGAGGCGAGGCGACCCAGGACGATGTCCTTGGCGTCGACGACGAGCCACTTGCGCTCTACAGCCTTCTCCGGAAGCGTGACGGTGCTCATGATGGACCTTCTGAAAAAATGGGAAGGGCCGAATAGTAGCCTCTCGATTTCAGGCGGTCAAGGGAACAGGATGAAGTTCCCCCAGCAAAAAGCAACTTCGACCATCGACTGCGAAGAAATCCGTCGATCGCCAAAGCCAAACACGGGAAGCAAGTCTTGGCCGAGCGTACTGGGCGAGTGCTCCTCAAGCTTCCCTCCGGTGAATGGTAGAATCCAAGCTCATGTCCAAGGTCGACCTGCCTGGCACACCCAGCAACATCTTCACCGAGCTTTTCCGGCAGGAAGTGATGATCGGCGAGAGAATTTCCTGGCTCTTCCGCTGGGTGGTGCATGGCGTGGCGTTTCTTCTGGCCATTGTCGTGTTCTTCGTCCAAGACGACATCGTCGGTTTCTACGGGATGTGCTTGCTGTGCCTGGCGCTTGGATACAACGGATTCCTTGGCTATTTGATCCGCCGCCAGCGCACCGATCGCTGGATCCGCTATGTCTCCGTCACCGTCGACATCGTTTTCCTGACCCTGTACAACGCCATCGACACATTCCTCCACTCCCCGCTCACCCCCGTCACCACCGCCACCCTGCTTTTGTACCCGGCCCTGATCTTCCTCGCGTCGCTTCGCCAAGACCGAAAGGTGATTGTCTATGCGACAATCCTTACCGCGTTTTGCATGAACGTCCTGTTTGCCCTGGCTTACCGGAATTTCGATTTCTCCATCGCAAGTCAACTGATCTGCGGCGACATTCTGGGACAGATCTACCGCACCGCCTACGTTCTGCTTTTCGGTTTCCTGCTGCTATTCATCCCCAGTACCATCAACCGCCTTCTGAAGGCCCAAAAAAAAATGATCGAGCACAACCTGGAAAATTTCGAGAAAGCCCACCACGACACGTTGACTGGACTCGCCAACCGCCGTCTGCTGATGGATTTCCTCACCAAATCCATCGCGCTATCCGGTCGGAAGAATCGCCGCGTCGCGGTCATCTATCTGGATCTGGACGGATTCAAGCCGATCAACGACCAGTTGGGTCACGACGTCGGCGACCAAGTTCTGGTTTGTGTCGCCAAACGCATCCTTTCCGTGGTCCGCGAATCCGATCTCGCGTCCCGGGTGGGTGGAGACGAGTTTGTCGTGGTCGCCCAGGAGATCGATGGACGAAGCGGCGCGGAGATCATGGCACGTCGCATCCTCGAGGCCATCCAAGAACCGATGATGATCCAGGAAAAGAAACAGTCGCTTGGGGTCAGTATCGGCGTGGCGATCTACCCCCAGCACGGCTCCACAGCGGAGGAACTTGTCCATGTGGCCGACAAGGCCATGTACCTCGTGAAAAAAGGCTCGAAAAGCGACTTCACGATCCTCGACTGAGGCCGAACCGTTCTTTGATCCGCTGCTGTACCTCCCGGGTCCGCTCGATCCGGTCGCCTCGGTAGAACAGATTGTGGCTTTCGAAGGGGATCAGCTTGCCGTCCGGCTGCACGATGTGGATGCAGGACTTCTTCAGCGCGCGAAGATCCAAACTCTCCATGTCCATGAAAGCCACGATCAACACGCGAAACACCTTCCGGTAGTCCAGTTCGCCTTCCCTCACCTTCGGAATGCAGCAGGAGAGGTCGTCCAGCCCCGGAGGTGGCTTGGGTGCCTTGGACAATCCAAAACGGCGTCGCCATTTGCAATGGGGATCGAAGTGGTGGTTGAACTTGGCAAACAGCTTCGAAAGCTTCAGCGCCTGGGCCGTCGGACCGATCCCGGTGGAAAGCAGATCCAGCACTTTCTGGCGCAACTCGTCGTCGCGTTCGAACACGATGGTGTTGCGACCGCCGTCGGTCAAAAGCTCTGGGCCGATGTGCCGGGAGACAGGAGCGATCTTGGTTCCTGACCGAATGCCGTAGGCCATCGCCAGGGCATCTGGATTGCACGGCACCGGAAGGACATCTTCCGCTGTGAACACCCCGGATTGCTCGCCGATCGCCCGGCGAAGGCTGGAGATATGCAGGCGTTCCCCCACACGGCCATCCTCGACACGCCCCGCCTCCTGGACCGGCTGCAACGTGACACCCCGGATGCAGTTCCAGCCGACCGCATGGCGGATCACATCCCCCACTTCGTGGTCGTTCAGTCCTTTGCGGACGGTCATCACCAGGGTGGTGCTCACACCATGGCGATCCAGGTTTTCGAGCGCCTTCCGGTGAACCTCGGCCAGCGCCGTCCCGCGCAGTTCCTTCAGGACCTCGTCGCGCAAGCTGTCGAATTGCAAGTACACCTCGAACCCCGCACCCAAGTGGGAAAGCTTTTGGGCGAAGGAGGGGTCTTTGGCCAACACCAGTCCGTTGGTGTTCAACATGAGGTGCTTGATGGGACGCTTGCGGGCGGCTTCCAGGATCTCGAACAACTGGGGATGCAAGGTGGGCTCGCCACCGGAAATCTGCAGCACGTCCAACTCGCCCTCGCAGGCGATCAAACCGTCGAGCATCCGCTCGATCTCCTCCAGCGTACGGTAGGTCTGGCGTTCGGGGCCGGACTCGGCGAAGCAGACCTTGCACCGCAGGTTGCAGGCGTCGGTGATCTCCAACACCGCCAAGCAGGAATGCTGTTGGTGGTCCGGACACAATCCGCAATCCCAAGGACATCCGTGCAGACGCGGAGTCGCGAAGCGCTCGGGCGTTTCCGGAAGTTTGGTCCAGGTCTCGCGACCGGACCGATACCAGGAAATGTCATCGGAAATTTCCGTGCGGGAGACGCCGTGCGCCGGGCACCATTTCTCCAAGAAAACGCGGTTTCCCTCGTGATCCAGCAGGATTTTCGCTTCGATCGTCTCCAGACATTCGGGGCAGATGGAGCTCGTGGTCGAGTAGAAATCAAACGGGCGGTTGTGTCGCGCCATCACCGTCTCCTCAATGTGTTTTGGATTTCGATGAGCGCCCAGACCATGCCCAGCAGGCAGACCCATTGCAGCCCGGACAGTCCGAGAGCCTTCCAGGGGGAAGGCTTCAAGAATTCCACCGCGAATCTCCACAGGAGGTAGCCACCCGCGCAGATGCGGAATTTCAGGCCTTCCGGAGCCGATCGGGGCCATCGCTGCAGGATCCATGCGAACAAGGCGACAAAAATCATCTCGTACAGCGGCGCCGGATGTCTTGCGATGCCATCGCCCAGGTCCACGCCCCAGGGCAGCGAGGTGGGCAAACCATGGGTGGATTCGTGCAAGCCGGAAAACAGGCAACCGATGCGTCCCACCACCAGAGCCCACAACATGGGCTGGACGTACGCATCTCCCGTGGATCGTCGAACCTGCTGGCCGAGCTTGCCCAGCTCCACCCCGATCCATCCACCCAGCAAACCTCCCACCATGGATTGACCAGGCAACCGAAGTCCTCCGGCAATCCACAGAGGCCCGGGCTCCTGGATCCAATTGACCAGCCGGCTGCCCAGCATCGCCCCCAAGATGCAGCCGACCAGGGCGAGGAAATCCGGGCCGGTGCCGGTCAGAAGCGGTGCGCCGCGCCGGGAACGACGCCACATCCACCCCCCAAGAGCGAACGCAGCCAGCTCGAAGGCGGAATGCACGATGTGCGCCTGACTCCCCGTCAGCGCTGGAATGCTCCAGAGGGCTGCCAACTCAGGACTTTCGAGGCCAACGAAACGCGAAGAGCCCGATCGAAACCGCCAGGACGCACACCAGGATCCAAAGGAAAGGCATTCCATTGCCGCCCGAAGTGGCTCCGAAGCTCATGCCCGAGCAGGTGGTGCCCACCACGCCAACCAGCAAGGCCACCAAGGCGTTGGCCAGCAGATACGAGCGAGCGTAGATCGACCATGCATCGGCTCGACCGCTGACCGTGACCCAAATGCTCCAGCCCAGAAGCGCCAGCCATCCTCCGATCAAAGGCACCATCGCCGCCTCGTGGAAAGTCTCTCCGATGACTACAGCCAACACCGCGAACAGGAAAAGGGTGATAAATGAACCCGGAATGATCCAAACGATCGACGGGGATCGCGGTGGGGCAGGGCTGCCTTCGTCGGGAAGCGATCTGGATGACTTGTAGGGATCGTTCGGATCCGAAGGGCCGGGAGCGTCGTGCTGGGAAGGCATGGTCCGCCAAGCTAGGAAATCGGTACCGGACTCACAGCATCCGCGGCGTGATGAAGACCACCAGCTCCTTGCGGCTGGACTTCTTGTACTGCCATCTGAACAGGGCCCCCAGGACGGGAATCTCGCCGAGGATGGGGACCTTGCGTTCCGTGACGGATTCCGTCTCCTGGATCAAGCCTGACAGCCGCACCGTCTCGCGATCGCGCACCCGCACGATGGAAGACGACTGCTTCACGTCGACGATGGGGGCGGTGGACCCCGCGCGCGAAGTGGTGGTTCCCGCCAGCGTGGAAACCATGGGTTCGATCCCCAGTTGCACGGTACCGTCGGAGGCGATCGAAGGCGTCACGGACAACACCACGCCCACCGTGACCACATTGACCTGCTCCTGGATGTTCTGGATTCCGGAAGCACCCACCGTGCTGATGGTGCTGGTGAAAAAGGGAAGATCCGTTCCCACCTTGACCATCGCGGGCTGGTTGTTCAAGGTGACCACCCGCGGCTGGCTCACGGCGCGAAGTTTGCCCTGTTCCGACAATGCGGAAAGAGTCGCGGTCAGTTCCGATCCATCCACACCGATCTTGGCCAGCATGGAAGGCGCCTTCCAATTCGATCCGCTCGGGACGTTGGCGGTGGATGCCCCCAGCGAGATGGCGCGATCGGCGAGGCTCCCCACCCGTTGCTCCACGGAACTCCAATCCACCCCCAGGGAATGGTCGTCGTCCAGCGTGACTTCGTAGATGCGCGCGGTCAGCTCCACCTGGCGCGTGGCGGCGGACACCACCGCCGACAGAAAACGGTCGACCTCGTCCAGGCGAGCGGGCGCGTCGCGCACCAGGATCACGCCGGCGGTGCGATTGGAGACATAGCTTCCGGAAGAACTGATGATCTGCTTGACTTGCGTTTCCAGTTCGTCCCAGAAGCTCAATTCGTCGGAATTTGACAACGATACCCGACCGGCCTCTCCCGACCCCGTGGTGGAAATGGAAGCTTGGCTGGATCCTTGCCCGCCGCGCTTGAAGCGCAGGTAGTCGATCTTGAAGATGCGGCTGGAGGCGTTCCCGCCCAGGACCTTGAGGGTCTCGCCACGCAACTCCCAGGAGAGCCCGTGCGGCGAAAAGATCGCCTCGAGGATCTTCTCCCGCGAAACATCCACGAGATCCACCGTGCAGGTTCCGGGCAGGTTGGCATCGGCCACCAGGGTCCAGCCCTGCGAGCGGGCGAACAGCGCGGCGGCTTGGGCCACCGGCACGTCGCGCACGCGAAACGAGCTGCGCTTGTCCGAGGAAGGAGGCCGTGAGGAATGCACGGTGTCCCGCACCAGGGAATCGAGCACCACCAATGGGGGGTGGCGCAAGGCGGTATCGGGGGAAGCCCCGATCAGCACGGCAAGGAGGAGGTGGATCATGGCAGGGTTCCCCGCGGAAAGAAAAAGACGGTGTCGCCAGTCGGTCGGCGGATGAGAATGCGGTCGGAGCGGATGGCGCGCAGAACCCCTCCTGCGAATGTGTCTCCCTCGGCCAACACCCGTCCTTGGGCGAGCACGAGGTTCGCCGATCCCGTCGCGAGACCTCGAACCGAGAGCTTCTGCGTGGAATGGCCGAGGAGGGGGCCGGTGGCCGCCGGCGGCCGATGTTTGGGACGCCCCCCGGATGGATCGCGCGATTTCACGAATGGATCCCGGGCATCCGGGACCTCCCATCCCCCCAGCGAATCGCGCGACTGCGCCGCGGTGAGCGGCAGGGTGGCGGTGTCGGAGACAGTTTCCGGCAATGGTGCCGCAATTCCCGAGGAAGACGATTCCGGAACCGTCGCGGCCACCGCAACAGGCTCGCTCGTGGGCGCCCCTCGGAACATCGGCGCCAGCCGCCATCCGAGAAAGCCGATGGCCGCGAACGCCAGCGCCGATGCCACCCACGGATTTCGAAGCGGGCTAGCCACGTGGACCTCGGATCCATGTTTTGACGCGAAACCGCACCGTCCGCACGCCGATCTCGTCGGCGTCCATTCCGATCGATTCCAGGGATATCAGACGCTTTCTGTCAGAAACCTGCCGATGGACGAACCCCAGCGCCTGGCGAAACGACGGATCGGAAGGCGAATAGGTCCACTCCACGCGCACGATCTGGAGCTGGGGAAAGCGAGCATCGGGGGCGCCGCCTTCCTCGACGCGCCACTGGAGATCCGCCTGGACGCTGTCCGCGTCCGCCCGGACCTTCTCCAGCCAACCGGCGAGTTCGGTCCAGTCGAGGAACACCCCTTCCCAAGCCTGGCGCTCCAACGGGTCCCCCGCGGGAGCCACCTTGGCCCGCAAGCCGATCAGATCGGCCTCCAGCGTACGCAGCGAAGAGATCTCCTCGTTTCGAGAGCGGATCCCGGGCGCGATCCGCCTTTGCAGATCCCAGAGCATGACCCCGACGCACAAAAGGCTCGCCACGATTCCTCCGCGCAACCAGCCCATGTTCGAGCGGGAAGTGAGGATCCGGTCCAGCGACCTTCGCAATCCGCGCGGCAGGCGACTTCTCATGGAACCACCCCCTCGACCCGGAAGGTGCAGCCGGCGGTATCCGCCGCGAGGTTCGAACCATCGAGAACCTCCGCATGCCACTTCTCCGTCCATGGCACCACGGTTTTCCAGCCCGGCACCAGCGAATCGATCCGCCCCTGGAGCTTTCCGAACACGGCGGCGGCCTCTACAGGATCCCTCGGTCCGGCGCCCACCAGTTCGACCTTCCACCGTCCATCGGAGGAATCAAGTCCGATCGAGGTTCGCGAAAGCGCCATCTCCGGGGGCAGATTCCGTCCCAGCCAACCATGCAGCCAGCCCGCCAAAGGCCTTTTGCAGGCGCTGTCCAAGTGCGAGGTCTGCAGGATCAGAGCATCCCGCTGCGCGAGCACCTTCTCCAGTTCCGCGCGCTCGTTCAACAAGGCGGCGGTACGCGTTTCCAACGCCATCCGCCCCACTTCTTCCGACAAGCCCTTCTGACGGCGATGCGAAAGGGTCCACAGGCTCCCCACCCCCACGTCCACCAGCAGGATCGCCACCACGCCGGCGATCAGCCATTTCCTGGCTCGGCGCAGCTTGCGTCGGCTTTCCGGCACCAGGTTGTCCGGCAATGTCCACGGCGCATCGACCAGAGGTTCCAACCACTGCGCCGGGGGGTCTTCGGTGGAACGCGCCTTGACGGGCACATCCAGCAACTTGGACATCGGCTCGACGCACTCTTCCGTGCGCGAGCCCAACAACCAGACCTCCTGGGCCACCACGCCGAACTGCTGCTTGGCAAACAGCAGGGAGCGATGGAGCTCGCGACCCACGCGTTCGAGCGACACCCCATCCGACCAGCCGTAGGGTAGTTCGCGCACCAAGGCGAGATCGCCGGAAGGCTGCACGAGCACCACGGTGGTGGCGTTTTCGGCCTCTCCGGCCATCAGCACCCAGGAGCCAGGGGGTATCGGCAGCTTCGAGGCGGCCAGAAGCAGGCTGCCGGAAACCGGCAGGATCAACTCGATCTCGTGGCCGCGACGGTCGCAAAAGCGCAGGAACACATCCACCATGGCTTCCGGCAAGACCTGCAAAAGGACGGACTTTTCGCCCTTGAGGCTCTCCCGCAACGGCCTCCATCCCCAGCACGGACGGTCGGCTCCCGCCGACTCGATGCGCGCCTTGCGGCCCAGGTACGCGAGAAGATCCGGTTCGCCCATCGGCGGGATCTTGAGGGAATGGTGCGCCACCTGGCTGGAGGAGATCGCGACCACCACCGTGCCACCATGGAACTCCAGGACGGATCCCATTTCTTCCAGAACTTCTTCCAGGCCCTGCAGGCCCGCGACGGGATCCGGATAGTCCCAACCCGCCACCACCTTGCCTTCGTCGAATACGCGCGCATGGAGCCTTCCGCGCAACAACGCGATCCCGAGGACCTGGTCTCCGTTGCGGCGGCCCATCAGAAGCCCTTCCATGCGATGCCGTCCCAGGTGACGGAAACCGGATCCCGCAACACGATCTCGCCCGCCACCGTGCCACCGGACACCAGGCCCAGGCGGCTTCCACGCAAGTGCCAGCGCGTCGTGGTTCCAGCCGCGGCGAACGGCACGGCGGCCGCCGCGTTTCCTCCGAATGTCCAGCCCGGCGCGGGAGGCCCCAGCGGCGCGGAAACGTTGCGCACCACTTGGACGAATTCCGTCGTCAGGTTGATCCGCACGAGTGCGCGGACCTGCGTGGCCACGCATGCGGCGGGCGCTCCCGCCGTTTCGTCCCACACGGCGGAAAACTGCACGGCCGTCATGTTCTGACAGGCGGTCTGGGCGTCAGCGTTCAGGTCGGAAATCACGAGGATCCGGGCGTTGGCGGGAGCGGCGGCCACCAGGTCGGCCACGGCGGGCGTCTGGGTCCACCCCCCGGCCAGCACGGGCCGGGTGGAAACCGGAGTCCATGCGGGATCGGGAATGTAGGCGCGATTCCATCCGTCCGGATTTCGCGCCAACCGCGCGACGGGCAATTCGGAAAGCAGTGCCAGCGAAGCGGCCCAGCTGGCCGCCGAAGGGACGTTTCCGTTGCGCCGCACCTGGTCGCGCACCAGTTGGGCGATGGTCTCCAGTGTGCGTCTTTCCGCGTCCGCACGGGCGTCGCGGATCGATTGGGACACGGTGGGAACGATCGCTCCGGCCAGGATCGCCAAGATGGCCAGCACCGCCACCATTTCGATCAAGGTGAATCCGCCACGCCGCTTCAATTGCGCACTCCCGCGCTCATGCCCAGGATGGGAAGGAAGATGGCCATGGCCACCACGCCCACGATCGCCACCAGGGTCACGATCAGCATCGGTTCCACGATCGCGAAGACCTGTTTGACCTTGCGAGGGACTTCCTCCTCGTAGTAGGCCGCCACATGGTCCAGGGAGCGATCGAGATCGCCGGAGGATTCCCCGGCCGCGATCATGCGCACCGCCAAGCCCGAAAAGATCCCGCTGCCGCGCAGGGACTGGGCGAGACTGCCCCCCTCGCGCACGTCCCTCAGGGCGAACGACAAGGCCCGCGCGAAGACGGCGTTCCCCACCAGGCCGTGGCAGAGTTCCAGGTTTTCCAGGATCGACAATCCCGAACGATGGAGGACCGCGCAATTCTGCGAGAACCTCGCCTGGGCGATCATGGAATTGAGCCCCCCGAAGACCGGGATCTTCAGGCGCAGGCCGTCCCAGAAAAGACGGAAACTGTCGCTTCTTTTGTTTCCCTGGACGATTCCCGTCCACGCACCGGCCACCACCAGGACGACCACCCACCAGACCTGCTTGACCAGATCGGAAATCAGCAGGACGACCTTGGTGACCAAGGGAAGCGGAACCTTCAGGTCGATCAGGATCTTGGCGATTCCCGGCACCACGGCGGAGAACAGATACAGCACGAACCCCGCCAGCAGGAGCGACACCACCACGGGGTAGGTCGTGGCTTGGCGGATGTCGCCGGAAAGCCGCTCCTGCCAATCCAAGTGGGCCCTGACCCTGCCGAGGGCTTCGGGAAGGGAGCCGGAGCGCTCGCCGGCCTTCACCATCCCCCGCAGCTCCTCGGAGAACACGCGCGGGAATTTCTCCATGGACCCGGCCAGGCTCTCGCCGGCTTCCACGGACAGATACACCTGTTCCACCACGTAGCGGAACCACGGGTGGCGGGTCTCCTGCGAAAAATCGCGCAGGGCCGTCGGGATGGACACCCCCGCGCGGACCAAGGTGCCCAGGAACGTGCAAAGTTCGGACAACTCCCGTCTCGGCACCTTGCGCTCGCTCACCGCTTGTTTGGGAGCGGAAGCCGCGACGGAAATGCCGCGGTCCTTTCCGATCGAGACGACGACCTTGCCTTCCAGATCCAACTTGCGCTCCAGCTCGGCGCGGCTTTCCGATGCGGCCACCGCGCTGTGGCGGTGGCCGTGTTCGTCCACCCACGAATAGCTGAAGACCGGCATCAGCCCACCGCCCGCAAGACGTCGTCCACATGCACGATCCCCAGGGCCGCCTTGGCCAGTCCGTCGTCGAGCATGGAGGTCATCCCTCCCGAACGCGCGCATTCCCGGATGCGATCCTCTCCGGACCCGTCGCGGATCGCCTTGGAGATCGCGCCATCCACCAACAGGACCTCGTAGATCGCCAACCGCCCCAAGGTGCCCAGGCCGAAGCACGAATCGCATCCCTGGCCCTTGCGGTAGCGGCCGTTGGGGTCGGCGACCAGGCCGCGGGAAACCAGGGTCTCCACCGAATCGGGATCCTCCTTCGCGCAATGCGGACAGATTTTGCGCACCAGGCGCTGGGCCAGCACGGCCACCAGCGCGGAAGAAAGCAGATAGGGCTCCACGCCCATGTCCACCAGCCGCGAAACGGCGCCCGCCGAGGTGTTGGTGTGGAGCGTGGAGAACACGAGGTGGCCGGTCAGGGCGGCACGGGTGGCCAGCTGCGCGGTTTCCTCGTCGCGCACCTCGCCCACCAGGATCACGTCCGGATCCTGGCGCAACAGCGCACGCAATCCCGCCGCGAAGGTCATTCCTTGCTCGGCTTGGATCTGGGTCTGGCGGATCATGGGCAGACTGTATTCCACCGGATCCTCCAGCGTGAAGACGCTCCGCTGGATCGCATCGATCTGTCCCAGCGCGGCGTACAAGGTGGTGGTCTTTCCCGAACCCGTGGGGCCCGTCACCAGGATCACTCCGTGGGGTTGGCGCAAGGCCAGCTGGAAGCGGGCGCGATCCGCCTCCCGGATGCCCAGCAGATCCAGATCCAACAGCACATTGGATTTGTCCAGCACGCGCATCACCACGGACTCGCCGTACTGGGTGGGCAGCGTGGAGACACGCAGATCGATCCGCCGCCGCCCGATGGAAAACGCGATGCGTCCGTCCTGGGGAACGCGGTGCTCCGTCACATCCAATCCCGCCAGGATCTTCAGTCGGGCGATGATGGCTCCCTGCAACGGCTTGGGGAGGATCGCCTCCTGGTGCAACACGCCGTCGATGCGCAACCGCACGCGGACCATGCCTTCTTCCGGCTCCAAATGGATATCGGTGGCGCGCCGACGCACCGACAGCGCGATCACCTGGTCCACCAGCCGCACCAAGGGCGCGATCCGTCCGGCCTCCGCCACATCCACGATGCTCGCGGAAAGGGCTGCATCCACAAGATCGTCCAGCGATTCGCCTTGCACGTACTTCTGGGAGATCGCGTCCTGGATGGCCTGGGCAGGCGCGGCGAGCACCTCCAATCCCAGTCCGGTGATCCGTTCCACCGCGTCGATGGCCACCACGTCGAAGGTGTCGGCCATGGCGACTGTCAGAATCTGACCATCTCGCGCCAGCGGGATGAGCTGGTGCTTGTGCGCGATCTCCAGCGGAATCAAGGAGAGCACTTCGGCGTCGATCACCGCGTGCACCACGTCCACGAAACCCGCCTGGGCGTCGTCGGCCAAGAGGCGAGAAACCGCCTCCGCCTTCACGAATCCGAAGCGTTCGAGGATTTCGCCGAGGAATCCGCCCTTGCGCTTTTGTTCGCGCAAGGCCAGCTGCAGCTGCGCGGAGGAAAGAAGCCCCGCCTCCAGGAGCCTCTCCCCCAGCATTTTCGGCTTGCGAGGGGGGGTCGGATCCGACATGGAGCGTTCCGGTCGGCGCTATTTGTGCGCGATGTACACAGTCATGGTGCCACCGTTGGCGGCGGCCCACATGACCTTGCCCAACGTCTGGCGCTGGGCGGCGGTGGCACCGATTCCCGCATCCATGATGTTGTCGAACTTGTCGAATTCCCCTTGGCTCACTCCCGTGAAGGTCACCCAAACCACTTGATTGGTGTTGGTGAGGCTTCCCGTGGCGCCGCCGTTCAACGAAAAATTGGGAGGAGCGGCGCCAGCAGCGGTGAGTGCGGCCGCTGCGAGGTTGGAACCGATCACCATGGTGTTTCCGATGGGAGGCGTCACCACGTTGAGGTTGGCCATGTAGGGACCTCTGAACTTGCTCCAGGAGCCCGTCGTCGCCGGCGCTGTCCCCAAGTTGAGGACATACGGAAGACTGTATGCGGTCATGACGCCAGCCGCGTTGCCATTGCTTGCAGTGGGTGCACCGGCGGCGTTCAACGGAAGGAGGGTTCCCACGTCGGAGTAGTACTTCGCGACGGCGGATTCCAAAGTCCGGATGGTGCTGGTGGCCGAGGTGATCTTGGAATCGTTGATGGCCTCGAAGATCCGAGGCGCCACGGCCGCCACGAGGATGGCGATGATCGCGAGCACGCCGATCATTTCAATCAGGGTGAAACCGCGTCTGGTCCGGATCTTCCGATCGACGATCAGTGGGATCTGGATCTTCATGGCTGTCCCTTCTGTAGGGGCTGATGGGTCTGGTGGCGTGACGGCAATCTGCCGAGATCTGCCCCACCTTACCATTCGCGGATTCGATGCTTCCACAATAATCGTCACCATCTCCGGCTTACCTTTCCCTCACGCTATGCCCAACCTTCATCGTCTGATTCTTGTCCAACCGGAAATCCCGGAAAACATCGGTTTCGTGGTGCGCGCCATGTCGTGCTTCGGCTGGAGCGATCTGGCGTTGGTCGGCACGCAGAAACCGGATCCCGAATCCGTTGCCTACCGCACCGCCACGCTGGGCAAGGACATCCTGGACCGCTGCACCGTGCATGCGGATCTCCGATCGGCCTTCGGCGAGGCCCGCACCACCATCGCCTTCACCAGACGCCCGCACCAGAAGGGACTTGTGGACTTGCCGAACCTCGCGCAACGGACGGATCTCGACGCACCCTGGGCACTGGTGTTCGGGCGCGAATCGATCGGGCTGACCTCCGAAGAAGTCCTCCAATGCGATGTCGCCTGTCGTATTCCGACCGACCATCCCACGGGTTCCCTGAACCTCGGGCAGGCGGTCGCCGTGGCCCTTTCCGGCTTGCACGCCACACCCGCAGCCGTTCGAGATCCATCCAAGGGCGCGGCCCTTGCGATGTTGCGGGAGGATTGGGTTCGTCGGATCCTCGCCAACGCCGATTCCCACTTGCATCCCGCGCGACAAGAGGCGGGTCGCAAGCACCTGGCCGCGCTGTTGCGCAGACTGCGTCCCACCCGCTCGGAGCTTCGCTTTTTGGGCGGACTTCTGGAGCGGATGGCGCGAGGAAAATCGGGCACAAACCATTGATTCTTAGTCACTTGGCAGGGGTACGACACTCGGCAAGCCCCATCGGATGTGCCTTGCGACAAAAAAAACACAAGAAAAGCCCATTGCAAGCCGTCGAGCGCGGTGATATGTTCCTCGGTAACGCGCCACCGCGCGTCGGTGCGATTCTCCAAAAAAACCTTTCCCTCAAGGAATGCACATGAACAAGACCGATCTCGTCGCCAAGGTCCAAGAACTCGCCCAGCTGGAAAGCAAGGCTGCCGCCGAACGCGCTGTCTCCGCCGTTCTGGACGCCCTCGTCGAAGGCCTCAAGAAGGACAAGTCCGTCGCCCTCGTCGGCTTCGGCACCTTCGAAGTGAAGGAGCGCAAGGCTCGCACGGGCGTGAACCCCTCCAACGGCGAGAAGATCAAGATCGCCGCCTCCAAGACCGTCGGATTCAAGGCTGGCAAGGCTCTGAAGGACGAGTTCAACAAGGCCAAGGGCGGCAAGAAGAAGTAATCGCCAGGGGCCCCCAGAGGGCTCCTTCAGGCTCCAACCCCTTCACCGGCATCGCCCGGTGGAGGGGTTTTTCGTTTTTGGATCACCCCAATCGATTCTCCCGCTCAAGTTGTGCGATTGGACGTCCGATGAATTGCGTGGATCGAAGGAGCTGGTTGCCTCCATCCCGACGATCCGACTTGGAAGGCAAGGATGCCATCCGAGGGGAACCACGCAAGGAGGATGTGTCATGCGTATCTATAACAACGTCAACTCGGTCAATATTCAGAACACGCTGAATACCACCAACACGAACATGACGAAGTCCCTCGAGAAGCTGTCTTCGGGACTTCGGATCAATCGAGCAGCGGACGATTCTGCAGGTCTTTCCGTGTCGGAAGGCCTTCGCTCCCAGATCCGCGGCAGCCAGATGGCTTCCCGCAACGCCAACGACGCCTTGGCGATGCTGCAGATCACGGAATCGGGCACGCAACAGATCACGGATTCGCTGCAGCGCATGCGCGAACTCGCGGTCCAGTCGTCCAACGGTACCTATACCAACACCGATCGAGGCTACATCCAGCAGGAATACACGGCTCTGGCTTCGGAAATCAACCGAATCGCCTCCGCCACCACCTACAACGGCATCGAGATGCTGACGGGAACCACCGCGTTCTCGTTCCAGATCAGCGCTGCCAAGTCTGGCTCCAGCTCCACGATCAGTTTCACTTCGATCAACCTCGCCTCCGGGCTTTCGTTTGGTGGCGTGTCGGCCCAATCGGCGGCACAAACCGCGATCGGCCAGATCGACACCCTGCTCGCCTCGGTGCTGTCGCTGCGGTCCACCGTCGGTTCGACCATGAACCGACTGTCCACCACGGTTTCCAACCTCGGCGACATGGTGACCAACCTGACGGATGCCGAAAGCCGAATCCGCGACACCAACTTCGCATCGGAAACGATGCAGTTCACCAGAAACCAGATCTTGACCCAATCTGCGCAGAGCATGTTGAGCCAGGCCAACCAGTTGCCCTCCGGAGTTCTCGGCCTCCTGAGGTAGTTCCAAGCCAGGTTCCCCTCCCTAAGACCCGCTCCCGAACCTCGGGAGCGGGTCTTTTTGCTTCTATTGGGACATGCGGCTCATCGCCTGCCTCATCGCCCGCGACGAACAGGAGAATCTCCCTCGTTGCCTGCGCTCCCTCGCCGGAGTGGTGGACGGAATTTGTCTTGTCGATACCGGCTCCACCGACTCCACCGTCGCCATCGCCCGTTCCTTCGGGGCAGAGGTCAAGAGCATCCCCTGGGAAGACGACTTCGCCAAAGCCCGCAACGCGAGCCTGGACATGGCCCAAGGCGACTGGGTTCTGCAGGTGGATGCCGACGAAGAGCTGGATCCCCGAAGCGTCGCCGCCCTGCGCCAGGCCCTTTCCAACCAGGCGCTGTGCCACCTCGTGGAGGTGGAACTGCGCGACGGAACCTCGCAGCCGGGCAAGGTGCTGCTGCCTCGGCTCTTCCGCTTGGATCCCCGGATCCGGTACCGGCGGGCGCTGCACGAATCCGTCCTGGAATCGCTGGACGAGCTCGGATCGCCGCCGCCGAGCGCCCTGGACATTCGGCTCATCCACCACGGATACACACCAGAATCCGTCGCGTCGCGCTCCAAGCTGGATCGGAACCTCCGCATTCTCCGCAAAGTCCGCGATCGCGGCCAAGCGGATGCGTACGATCTCTACAAGCTCGCCACGACGCTCCCCGCCTGGGGAGAATCGTCCCAAGAGCGTTCCGATCGCCTCGCCGAGGCCTGGAGTCGTTCCTTGGAAGCTTCGCCGGGATTGCGTCTCCAATGGCCCTGGTGGAAAACCTTGGCACGGAGCCATGCTCTGGACCTCGCCCACCGCGGCCGTTTCACCGAGGGCTGGTCGGTTCTGGAGCAGGCCCGGTTTGCGGGAGCCTCCACGGAACTGGAATCCGCACGTGCCAGTTTGCTCATGCGCGCAGGACACCATCAGCTGGCCATGGAGCGGATCCAGGTGGCGCTTTCCTTGCCCGCCTCCTCCGGACTGGCGGCCACCCACGGAAGCCAGAAGGCGTCGAGCCTTCATCTGGCCGCCCAATGCGCCCTGGCCTGCGGGCTGGATCCAGACTCCTATCTCCACGAGGCATCCGCGCTTGGCTCCCTGGAGGCGCGTTGCGATCTTGCGGTGCGGCAGATCAAACGCAACCTGAATTCCGGTTGGAAAGAGCTCGATCAAATGATGCGAACCTCTCCCAACCATCCGCTGGTGCTATTGGCCGGCTCGGAAGCCGCGCTCGCCCACGGCGACCGATCCACGTCCGATTTGTTGTTGTCCCAAGCCGTCCGCACGCCCTCGGAGGCGGCCGAGCGAGGCAAGGCAAGGCAATGGATGCGGGCGTGGCTGGATGGCGCCACACCTACGTTCGATCTAGCCCCCAGCGATGCGGAGAACGCCGCCGCACAGGGATTGGATCGCGTGCGCAGAGGATTGGACTGGAAACCGGATCCATTCCTGGAGCCCCGGTTCCTGCGCTCGTGCCTGGCCGACTTCCTCGAGGCGCTGTTGCAGGCCGGTCACACGCAAGTGGTTAGAGCTTTCGCCTCACATGCCAAGACTCGCGATGCGGCACTGCCCGGAATCTCCACGCTGGTCCTGGAAGATTGACGCGCAACTAGAGGCGGGGTCGGATCTCCACCAGGCCGTACTTTCGCAACCACGAAAACAGCCAGGCGGCTTCCGCCATCGAGCGTCCCGTGGCTGCCGCGCAGGATCGCAAATGCGCGTCAGATTCTGTCTGTCCACTACGCAAACCCAGAACGAGGACTGTGAGGAGCCTCCCGTCGGAAAGCTCCATCAGATCCGAGAACGTGGCCGGCATGGGGATCCTTCCGGAGAGGACATCCCACGCCAGGTCTGTGAGCGAAGCCATCCCGGAAGGCATCGAAGGCTGACGCGACGCGTATCCCCCGAACACCTCCGCCGGATCCAGGATTTGCGGGTCCGTGCTCCCGCGGCCGGGAACGGGAAGATCGGCGCTCTCGCGGGAAAGCCGCGACCAAACCTCCGTGCAGAGCGATACCACCGCTTGCCAGGAAAAAAGACGCCGAGCGCGCTCCTTTCCCGCCATGCCCATGGCGTGGGCCCTCTCGGGATCCGCAAACAAGGTTTCCAGCGCCTTGCGAAGGGCAATGGGATCGACCGCCACGCCCTGCGCCACCAGGAACTGGTCCAGGCTCGGCTCCAGAATCTGCTGCAGAGCCATCGCGTCGGGTGGCGGCAAGGTCCAGTCCACCGGGATCCGCATCCCCGTCGTTCCTTCCTCCACAAGATCCTTGTATCCGTCCCAATCCGAAGCCACCACCGGCAGCCCTGCCGCCATGGCCTCCACCACGGAAATCCCGAAGGTTTCCTGGAGGTTGTCCACGGGCGATACGAAAACGTCGGCCGCACCGAGCAGATCCAATTTCTGTGCATCGTCGACATCGGGCATCAGCCGCACCGAGCGGGACAACCCGAGCTCGAGAATCGCTCCGGAAAGCGCGGCCAATTCGCTGTCGGTAGAACCTCCGGCAAGGATCAAGAGACGATTCCCGTCGGCCGCCGACAAGGCCCGCCACTGCAGCAGAAGGGGATTGAGATCGGCCTTGCTGGTGGCCGAAATCCGCCCGATCCACAAGGCGAGTTTCGCGGAGGTCGCGATCCCCAGCCGCGAGCGCGCCTGGGCACGGGACGGCGGCGAGAAGTAGGTGTCGTGCACCCCCAGCGGAACATGCTCCAGCCGCCCGGACCAAGCAAGGGATTCCCGACGACCCACTCGCTCCAGTTGTCGCGCGAAGGCGTCCCGCCCGGCAGTGCTGGTGCAAAACACCGCGTCGGCGCCGCACAGTGGAGAGGCCAGAAGCCTGCGGAGATTCCCCGCCTGTGATGGGCCATCGATGCTGTGGATCCATCCCGTCAGCGGAAAGGTCCGAGGAGAAAGGGTCGCCCGCAACCAGGCCAGAGAGGGAAGATAGCGGCTCCACCCTCCGAAGTGCATGGCTTCCCAGGGCGCTTCCCGCATCCGCTTGGGGAGCTCGAGTTGCAAGCGCAGGTCCATGCGCGACAGAAGAGCCGCCCCATCGCCAAGCGACTGGACATGGCCGCGCAACCTGGAACGCTCGTTTTCGGTCGCGCAGAAAATCTCGTAGCGATCAAAGTCGCCATGGCGCAAAAGAGCCTCGAGAAAGGTGGCATTGGCCACCAACCTCCCCAGCCGCAGGGTTCCCGATGATTCCACGAAACTGTCCACACTCCCGAAGATCCGCATGGGCCCAACAATACCACCACATTCCCGCGATGCCCAAATCCGACCGCTGGTTTCCTGCCGGCGAAAGTGTTCTACGAAAAAGGCACAACCGGTTTCAATGCTCCGAGTTATCCTGGAAATACGCGGGCTCACTCCTCGAGACTCCGCACCATCCCGCCCTCCGGAACGCGCCCGGAGGGCGGGGAAATTCTTCCCTCCGGACCTGCCCGGGGAGGCTCCCGAAGATATTCTCCGGCCAGCTATTGCTTTCGAAAAGTTCCGGCAGTAAACTATGAGAAGCGGCCCGCACAGGGCATCGCCTGGAGAACACGAAAGATCACTCAGACAGCCAACATGAAATGGTCCGACGGGACTTCCACCGTGTGGACGGAATCTGACTAAAGGGCCCCTCGCACGGGGGTCCATGCTCCGCGGGAGGCGCTTGCGCGCCGGCTTTCCCGGGAGGATCGAACCAGAGAAGACGATTGGGCCGGGGTGGAAACTCCGGCCTTTTTCGTTCGCATCAACAAAAGTCAATTTTTGTCTTTTTCCGCTTTTCGAACAAAATTCCTCCCCGCCTATTGCTTTCGTCCGGATCTCCCCGTAACGTATAGGAAGCGGCCCATCCAGGGTCGCATGGAGACGTGGACACTATCCGCACAATCGAACCGACATGCGGCTCCGGCGGGACCTCCAACCGAGCGGACGGATTCTGACAAAACAGGGACCTCCAAGAGAGGGCCCGTGCACCGCGGGACGCGCATCGGCGCTCGACCCCCGCGACGCGAAAATACGAGATGGGAAGGGCCGGGACGCAAGTTCCGGCCCTTCCTGCGTTGGGGCCGGAACCCATTGTCCCCGACCGATAGCGCCACGTGTGCAAAATGATCTATGGGAAATGCACTTCCATGCCATTCAAAAATCGATAATGACTCGATAGATTAATGGATGTGGAACAAAAAACCATCTACGACTACAACGACTTCCGCGCCTTTCTGGGGGATTGGTACGCCTCCGAGAAGCTTCGCCGGGGGAAGTTCACCAAGGCCGAGGTTTCGCGGCTACTGGGGCTTCCCAATTCGCGCAACTACTTCTCCGACCTTCTGGGGGGAAAGGAGCTTTCCGAGACCTTCCTGGAGCGCCTGGTGGCACTTCTGGCGCTGGGTGCCGCCGAGGCCCGCTACTTCCGCGCCTTGGTGCGGTTCCAGCAAGCCCAGACCCCGGAAGATCGCGACGAGCTGCTGGAGCGCCTGGTCGCGCTCAATCGCTCGCCTCGCACCTTCCTGGACGGCGCGCGCCTGGAATACTTCCGCCATTGGTGGCACGGGGCGGTGCGGGCGCTTCTGGATACGGGTGATTTCGCCGACGAGCCCGAGCGCATCGCCAAGACGCTGATCCCGTCCATCACCCCCAAGCAAGCCAAGGATTCACTTGCTCTGCTGGAGAACCTGAGCCTGACGGCGAAGAATGCCCAAGGCTTCTGGAAGCCCACCGATCGGGCCGTCTCCAGCCCGGAAGGTTTGCGCGAGGACCTGCTGCTGCAACTCCAGATCCAGCAGCTGGATCTGGTGCGCCAAAGCCTGTTGCGCAAGAAAGCTCCCCGCCGTCTGGTGGCCACCAATGTGGTCTCCGTCAGTCAGGACGGATTCCGCCATCTCCTGGAACGCATGGAAAAGGCCCGTTCCGAGGTCCGCTCCATCGTCCACAAGGATTCACTCCCCGCCGAGCGCGTCTGCCAAATCGTGCTCGCCCTGGTCCCCCTCACCGAAGAAAAGGTTTCCCGATGAACCGCCGACACTCCACTATCTCCGCGCTGGCTTTCGCCGCCACCCTGCTCAGCTCCTGCGGCTCCGACCCGCAGACCGGCACGTCCAGCGAGACACAGTCCGAACTGCAACTGCTCGCGGACAACTCCCGGTGGATTTCCCAGGCCAACGCATTGACCCCTTCCAGGTCCACTGTGTCGGCGCGGCGAGCCATCGCGCCGTCGACCCAGGCGTCGATGGACTGCCCGATGGATTCCTCCACCCACTACGAGGGCTTCGGCAGGTTCCGACGAATCTGGCGAGGCAGGTGCCTTGCCGCCACGGATTCCCTGGCCGATTTCCGTCGCAAGCGCACATTGGAACACTCCGGAAACGGCACCATTGCCATGGATTACGCCGAATACGATTCCAGGTCCGCCTGGTTCTCCACCGGCCATGGCCACTGGAGGCTGCGAGGGGGGCTGGAGCTGGGAATCGACACCTTCCGGGTGGCATCGGAAAGCTCGGGATTCTCGCTGTGGTACCGCTTCCGCTACGCAGACGCCTGCACCTTCGAGTACCAAGCCACACTTGAGACCACCGACGCGGAGGCCAAACTCCCCGACCGGGTCCTTTCTCCAGTGACCTGCGGGGCGAGGCGGATCGGGACCGTGGTCTGGGACAGCGCCATGGGCATACAGGTCCAAGACATGGAAGGACGAAACATCCTTCCGGTTGCGCGCCCAGTGGTCAGCTTCCGAGAAGACAGCCTGGGTTTGCAGTTGGTGGCGCTCCATCCCCGGTCCGCAACAGATCCGACCCCGGTGGGCGGCAGATTCCGCCTGAGGCTTTTGGACGACGAGTTCATTCCCGACACGGCGAGATTCTCGGCCCGCGACACCGGTGGATTCGGGAGCAACCTGACCTCTTGGCCAGGCAGAGCCTATCGAGATGGCTCCTTCGAAGCGGACTTTTCCCATGCCCCGTACAAGCCTTGGCAGATTGAGGTCCGCGGGGGTTCCTGGGAAGCCATTTCCTCGCCCATCCTTCCCTAGACCTGCACGTCCGGGCGAATTACGTTGGTGGAAGCGGTCCACCACGGCCGCTCCCCCAATGCATTCCTCGATTCCCTCTCCCAGGAGCCCCGCGTCATGTCCACGTCCCCTTCGCCGTCTTCCGCCCAGCCCGAAGCCGCCCTTTCCGATTGGTTCGGTGTGGAGGTGCGCCGCCCTGCCGACGCCCCCACCCCCGGATCGGCGCGCGAATCGAATGCCTCCGGTGCCACGCCCACAAGCTCCTACCCCGGCACGAACCCCTACCCCACCCGGCCCGTCTCGCGTCCCGTCCCGGCCCATGATCTGGACGACATTCCTGCCCCCAGGTCGAATCATGCCGTGATCGGAGCATTGATGCTCGGAGGTGGGCTTCTTCTGATGATCGTCACCTACAACATGGGTGGAGGGATCCTTGTCTCGATCGGCCTCATGGGTGGCGGCCTGGTCCGCCTGATCACCGGACTCTCCGAAGACTGAGCAAAAAAGCCCCGCCCTCCGGTGCCGGAGAGCGGGGCTTTGGATCACAGAATCTGTCCGTGATGGACTAGCCTTTATTCTGGGCCTGCTCTTCAGCAAAGCTGAAGCTGATGGCGTGGTAGCCGGCGTCCACGTGGATGAGCTCGCCCGTGATGCCGCGCGCCATGTTCGAGACCAAGAAGGCGGTGGTGTCGCCGACTTCGTCCGTCCCCACGTTGCGGTGCAAGGCGGAACGATTTTCCGCGATGGAGAGCATCTTGTTGAAGTCGCCGATGCCCTTGGCCGCCAGCGTGCGGACGGGGCCGGCACTCACGATGTTCACGCGGATGCCCTGCTTGCCCAGGTCGTGGGCCAGGTACTTGGCCGAACATTCCAAAGCGGCCTTGGCCACACCCATCACGTTGTAGTGCGGGATCACCTTTTCGCCGCCGATGTACGACAACGCCACGATCGAACCGTTGGGATTCATGGCGGCCACGGCATGGTGCGCGAGGGCCGTGAGCGAATACGCGGAAATATCCAGCGCAGTGACGAACCCGTCGCGCGAGGTATCCTGGAACTCGCCATCCAAGTCTTCGCGCTTGGCGTAGGCAATGGCGTGGACCAGAAAGTCGATCTTGCCGACTTCCTTTTCCACCGCGGCGAACAAGGCGGAGATGGATTCGTCCTTGGTCACATCACACTCGAACAAAGGCGCCGTCTTTCCTTCGCCTTGGATCAGGGACTCCACCGAACCCTTCAGACGCTCCGAGGGGTAGCTGAAGCAAAGCTCCGCCCCCTGCTCCCAGCACGAGCGAGCGATGCCCCAAGCGATGGAACGCTGGTTGGCGACGCCGGTGATGAGTCCTTTTTTGCCTTTGAGAATCATTGCGTGTCCTTGCGATTCGATTAGGGAAGGAAAATGGCCTGGTCGCGACGCGGCCCCACCGATACCATGGCGATGGGGGCGCCGACAAGTTCTGCCAGGCGTTCGAGGTAGCTCTTGGCGGCCTGGGGCAGATCGCTCCAGGAAACGGCGGCGGAGGTGTCGGAAAGCCAGCCAGGCAGGGTCTCGTAGACCGGCTCCACCTTGGCGAAATCCTTCACTTGCACCGGGAGGTCGTCGATGGCGCGACCGTCGATGGTGTACCCGACACAAACCTTCACTTCGGGAAGCTTGTCCAGGACGTCCACCTTGGTGATCGCCAAGCCGGTGATTCCGTTGACTCGCACGGCTTTGCGAACGACCATCGCGTCGAACCAACCGCAGCGACGCGGACGTCCCGTGGTGGCTCCGAACTCGCCACCCCAGGTGCGCAGGCTTTCGCCGAGTTGGCCGTCCAACTCCGTGGGGAACGGACCGTTGCCCACGCGCGTGGTGTAGGCTTTCACCACACCGATCACGCTCTGGATGGCGGTGGGTCCCACGCCCGAGCCGCAGCAAGCGGAACCGGCGATGGTGTTGGAGCTGGTGACGTAGGGATAGGTCCCGTGGTCCACATCCAGAATGGTGCCCTGGGCTCCCTCGAACAGGAGGTGCTGCCCGGCCTTCATGGCGCGTTCCAAGATCAGCGACGCGTTGGCCACCAAGGGAGCCAATTTCCGTCCGAACTCCAGATACTCCGCCACGATCGGCGCAGCTTCGAGCGCCGGTGCGCTGTAGACCCTGGTGAACAGGACGTTCTTTTCTTCCAGGATGGATTCGACCTTGGCGCGAAGGCCTTCTTCGTCGAGCAGGTCGCAGAGGCGGATGCCGCAACGCGCGACTTTGTCCACATACGCTGGCCCGATGCCGCGACCGGTGGTTCCGATGGCGTTCTTGCCGGCGGCTTCTTCCTTCAGGCGATCCAACTGCTTGTGCCAAGGCATGACGATCTGCATGTTCTCGGCCAGCCAAAGACGCCCGCGAACACTGAAGCCACGGCCTTCCAGCTCTTCGATCTCATGGAGAAGTTGGCCTGGATCCAGCACCACGCCATTGCCGATCACGCAGGTCTTGGTGGGGCGCATGATCGCCGAAGGGATCAGATGGAAAACAAACTCTTGGTCGCCCACCACCACCGTGTGGCCGGCGTTGGCGCCGCCCTGAAACCGGATGACGACGTCCGCGTGCTCCGCAAGCACATCGATGACCTTGGCCTTGCCCTCGTCTCCCCACTGGGAGCCGACGACGATCGTGTTCTTCATGTTCCTCGCTCCGCGCAAGCACAGCTCGCGCATAGAAAAGCCCAACCACGGAATTCCCGAGGTCGGGCAAAATCAGAAAACTAGTTCAGTCGAGCCTTGCGGACTCCCGCAAACAAGCCCTCGATCCGCTCGGGCAGCTCTTGGCCGAGCTTGGGATTGGAATCCAGCGCGGCCTTCCAAAAGCCCATCGCCCGCACCGCGTGCACCTGTGGCTGGGTTCCATCGCGAAGGATGTCCACCGCCACCGGATCCAAGGCGAACGCCTTGGCCGCGGAAATGGCAAGCTCCGCCTCTCCGGGGCGCAACGATTCGGCGACATGCTCCGGCTCCAGCCCGGGTGTGCCTCCGCGCCAAATGGCGGCGATTTCCCCGCCCAACACCAACAGGCTCGCGATCTCGCCGCGCACGTCTCGTGTCAGGACGAAGGGCCCGGAGGGGTATTCCTGCCAAAGCTCTTCCAGGCGCTCTCTGGCACCGCTGCCAAAGGCGATCCATTCGATCTCCGGCGTATTGCCGCCTTCGGGCACGCGAAACTGCGCACCCTTCTGGCGACGAACGAAATCCGCCGCGTCGTCGAGATTCTCCCCGACATAGTGGTCGATCACCGGAACGCCGCTGCGCATCAGGCGCAGCAAGACCCGTGTGGGCTCCCAGGCAAGGCGGATTCCGCGCGGATCCGGGAGAACCGGAACACCCGCCAACGCGATCTCCTCGAGGAGGGATCGGCGCCATTCAAACAGCTCGACATCCTGCTTGCCGCAAAGCGAAGCCACGAGAATGCCCGAAAGCTTTCCCCAATCGCCTCGCACCCAATCTTCGTGGAGGAGCACGCCACCTTCGCGGAATCGGAACCCCTGCGGGCCCAACCAGAGTGGTTTGCGTCCTGAAGCCAAAAAGGACCTCGTGAGAGGCCCAGATGACAAATCCCAAAGTGGTGCCACAATCGCGGCCCGGGAATGAGCCCCGTCCCGCCGTTGGGCGGATGAAGGCATCAGACCTTCTTGGGGGTATGCTCGGTGTGCTTTTTCAGGCGAGGGCAGTACTTCTTGAAGACCTTGCCCTTGGCGGTCTTGTTGAGCACCACGGTGTAGTTCTGCTCCTTGGTTTCTTTGCAAACCAGGAAGTAGATCTCCTTACCTGACTTTTTCTTGGCGGCCATGGCTTTTTTCCCCTAAATCGTGAAGGGGCAGGAATGTAGCCCCTCCCCCTTCCGCTTTCAAGTGTCCCGACTAGCTTTTCCCAAATCATGACCTGTCGCATCTCCCTGACCGAGTGGAATGGCCGTCGCGTATTGCACATGGAGGGGCCAGACTTCCTGCCCCAACAGCAATCCGAGGTCCGCTCCATGGCCAAATCCCTTTTGGAATCACCCTCCGCCTCCCCGGTTCTGATCGATACCACCGGGCTGGGTTTGGTCGGATCCTGTTGCCTGGCCGCTCTGATCGAGGTGGGGATGAGCTGTCGGAAAATGGGCACCCCCTGCGGCATCATCGAGTCGCGCTCCGATATCCTGGAAGTGTTCGACATCGTGAGTCTCCACTCCATCCTTCCCGTTTTTCCTTCGAAGGAAGATGCGTCCGCGCACGGAGTTTGAAAGGTTTGCCGGGAAACCTCCCTTGCGCAATCTCAAGTTGTTTATAGATTTGGCCTCCTTACGTAATTCTCGGAGACACGCAGAATGTCCATCACACTCCAGGCCATCCAGTTTCAGAACCTGCGCAGCGATCTGCCGAAGTTCCGCGCTGGCGACACTGTCAAGGTCAACTACAAGATCGTCGAAGGCGACAAAGAACGCATCCAGCCCTTCCAGGGCGTGGTGATCCAGGTTCGCGGCGCCGGTGTTTCGACCATGTTCACGGTCCGCAAGCTCAGCGGCAACGTGGCGGTCGAGCGCATCTTCCCGATGCACTCGCCTCGCATCGCTTCCTTGGAAGTGGTCCGCGAAGGATTGGTTCGTCGCGCTCGCATCTTCTACATGCGCGAGCTCACCGGCAAAGCCACTCGCATCAAGGATCGTTCCACCAAGGACGACCGTTCCAAGGCGAAGACCAAGGCGAAGGCCAAAGCCAAGGCCTGATCGCCTTCGCGAGAAAACATCTCATGTAGAAAGGGGAAGGCCGGTGGCTTTCCCCTTTTTCCGTTTGCCTCCGCACTGGTTCGACAAGCTTCGCCGATGGTTCCCTTCGGATTCGTCAATTTCCGCCCACGCGTTTTGATGTGGCTTGATCGCGCATCCTCCTCTGCCGGAACGCGCATCAATAAACCACCCCGCAGCAAGCTGCGGGGTATTCTCTTGGCAAGCGATTTCGGGTCACGAAGCAAGCTTCGGGGAATCTGACCCGAAGTGATTGAAAGGGCACTCGGCGACATCTCGTTTCGGCGCCCAGCCTTGTCTACCTTTCGAGGTTATGCCCGTTACTGCTCCATTTGATTGGGAACACATCCAGTGGCACTTGGATCCGATTGCGGTCCAGTTGGGCCCTCTCGCCGTGCGATGGTACGGGCTCATGTACGCGGTCGCCTTCGGCGTCGCCTACTGGTTGGTCATGCGCCGCCTCAAGCGCGAAACGTGGGAGATCTCCCGCGACCACGTCGATCGGCTCCTCACCTGGGCAGTGGGCGGGGTATTGATCGGCGGCCGGATCGGCTACGTGTTGTTCTACAACTGGGGATACTTTTCGAGCCATCCCCTGGAGATCTTTTTCCCGTTCGGATCGGACGCCGAGGGAGGAGTCCGTTTCACCGGGATCTCGGGAATGTCCTACCACGGCGGTCTCGCTGGATTCGCGATCGGCCACATCATCTTTTCCCTGCGCAACCGCATCAGTCCGCTCCGCTTTGCGGATCTGATCATCCCCGCGATTCCGCTGGGCTACATGTTCGGACGGTTCGGGAATTTCCTCAACGGTGAACTGTGGGGGCGCGTCACCGACGTCGCTTGGGCCGTTCGCTTTCCAGCAGACTCCCAAGGATCCCCGTTGCACGGGATCGCCCCTCCCTTGCGCCACCCCAGCCAGCTCTACGAGGCTTTCGGCGAAGGCCTTCTTCTGTGGGCCATCCTGTGGGCATTGAAGAACCGGCCGTTTTTCAAGGGCCGCATGTTCGCACTCTATTTAATCGGGTATGGCCTGGTCCGCTTCGCTGTCGAGTTCACTCGGGAGCCCGACACCCAATTGGGTTTCGTTTTGGGCTCCCTTTCGATGGGACAAGTGCTATGCTCGACCATGATTCTGGTCGGAACGACGCTTCTGTTCTTCCCGGCCCGCGAGGTTCCCGTCCGGGGGTGAAATGACCAATCTCAACGAGCAACTCTACATCCGCGATCTGCATCGGCACCCCGTCCTCACACTCGAGGAAGAACGGGCCTATATCCGTCGTTTGAAAGTGGATCCAGAGGACAAAGACGCTCAGGACAAGCTGATCACGGGGAATCTGCGGTTTGTCGTTTCCGTGGCGCGCCGCTACCAAAATCGCGGGCTTTCCCTGTTGGAGCTCATTTCCGAGGGCAATATCGGTCTGTTCAAGGCCGCCCAGCGCTTCGACGAAACCAAGGAGGTGAAATTCATCTCCTATGCGGTCTGGTGGATCCGCCAAGGCATCCAGAAGGCACTGTTCGATCAGGTGGGGACGGTTCGCATCCCTCCCAACAAGCTCGCTTTGGCACACCGCTTCAAACGCGCCCTGGCCAAAAGTGGCGGAGATTACGCCAAGACCATCGAGAGTCCTGAATTCAAGGATTACGCGGAAGAAATTCCCGAGCTTCTGGAAAAAATGGAGGAGATCTCGCTGAACTCCCCCATCGGCGGCTCTGACGATGGCGAAAACACCACCACCCTTCTGGATATGTTGGGAACCGACGGCGAGCAGGAACTCGAATCGGAGATGGCCGAGCTGAAGAAAATGCTCGACCGCGTGCTGGACATCAACCTGACCGAGCGGGAAGCGAAGGTCCTGCGCATGTACTACGGCATCAACTACAGCAAGGAATTCACGTTCGACGAAATCGGTCGCGAACTGCGACTGACACGCGAACGCGTTCGCCAGATCAAGAACAAGAGCTTGAACAAGCTGTTGAAAAACAAGGAAGCGCGAGACATTCTGTTTCCCTTCCTTTCCGGAGGGCCTTCGGACTGAACCGCATGAAACTCAATCGCCGTATCTTGATCGTTGGCCTGGGAATCCTCGGTCTTGGTGCCGCTGGCGGACTCTGGTGGTGGAAAACCTCCGGCGGCGCCATCCACCCGGGTTCGGTTCCCATGGGATTTCCCACCGACACCAGCCTGTACGCCGGCCGAGAAGTCCAACTCCCTGGCAAGCTGTCCGGCGCATCCAGTGCCGATCGCAATCTGCTCCAGCGTGCCCTGGATGCCCACAAGAATGGCGAAGGCGCCCGTGGCATGGACATGCTCGAAGAAATTCTTCGTCGCACTCCCTCGCTCTCGGAAGCCCGAGCCTATGCGGTGATCTGGCGCTACGAAAAGCGCACACCCAAGGATACCGCCGCTGCGGATTCCCTGGTGGCCAAAGGGCTCGCCTTGGATCCAGGGCATCCTTGGCTCCTGCTGTTGCAAGCCCGGCGGCTGATGACCCAGGGCAAGACGAAGGATGCCCACGAAACCTTGATCCGAGCGATCGACTTCGCCCCGACCTTTCGGGAAGGCATCGAAGAATTGGCATCCGTCGAGCTCAAGCTGGGAAATCTCCTTCGCGCGCAACGGCTCTCGCAACTTTCCATTTCGTTGGCGGATAAAAGTCAGCGGCGCTACGATCTGCTCGCCGAAATCCTCCTGACCCGCGAACGCGACGATTCCGCCTTGGAAGCCGTCAAATTGGGTTTGCTGATCTCCCCAAGCGAGCCTCGCTACCTGTGGATCCGCGGGCTCCTCGCCGAGTCGCGGGGCGACACCGCATCCGCTCGCAAGGACTATGTGGCGGCGCTTTCCGCGGGCCGACTTCCGCAGGCCGAGGATGCGTTGCGTACGCTCGGCCTGAAGCCGCTGCACGGCCCTGCGCGTACCGGAACAGGCATCGGCGGGCTCAGCACCACGCAAACCGGATTCGCGGTGGAGCTTCTGACCCCTCTCACTCGCGCCTACCCGCGTTCGGCACCACTCCACTTCGCCTTGGGACGAGCGCTGCAGGAACAAGGATATCTCGCCCAAGCGGGCGAATCCTTCCAACGGGCCTTGGAGATCGATTCCACTGTTCCTGGATTGGTCGAGTGGACCCGGGAAAACCGCAAACTCCTGGAAGAAAAGGCAAAGGTCTTCGCCAAGTCCCATGGCGATTCCGCCGTGGCAGCTGGGGTTGGAGACACTCGCTGGTACGATCTGGGCCATTACCGCATCGCCTGGGGCGTATCCAGGGAGCAATTTCTTTCCCAGTTCGGAACCGGCCGATTCGAGAAGTCAACTCCCAATCTGTTGGTCGAGCGTCGCGCCATGTGGGGGATCGAACATCTCCACGGCGCACGCTTCGATTCCACCGGACTTTGGTCGGTCCAGGCGATTTTGCGGGATGCGGGAAAAGCAAACATCGATCTGATGGAAGAAGGAATCCGGCTCAACGCCTTGCAGGCGGGCTCCGGAACCTTCAACGAAACCAAGATGTGTCCTCCCTGGGGGCAGGTGGAATCCGTTTGGTGGGAAACCACCGACACCTACGAATTCATGGCCATCCGTAGCGGCCCCGCCAAGCGTCTGGGCCTGATCCGCGTCCAGAAGGAACGTATGCCGGATGGCGGAATTTGCGCGTTGGTGGCCATGGCCATGGATTCGACCCTCCAATGAAAGCACAACGGGACCTTGGAATCGATGCCGTGCGTGGCTTGGCGATGGTCATGATGACCTCCACCCACGCGTTGCGCATGTTCAAACCGGCCACGCTACCGGACTTCGCCCAATGGCTGTTTCGCATCGAGCCCGTGACACCCGCCATTTTCTTTCTGGTCGCCGGGTGGGGACTCTCGCAAAGCCAGCGTCGCACCACGGATACTGGCGCCTGGCGCAAGCGCCAATGGCTGCGGGCAAGCGTGTTGTTCGCCATCTCGGCGGCGATGTTTTTCGTCTACTCGGGCCCTCAATGGCCGGAATCGATCGTATCCACCGGCGTCCTTGGGTGCTTGTCCTGGACAATCGCCATCGGCGCCTTGATTCTGCCGCGCACATCCGTCGCCATCGGACTTCTGGTGGCCAGTGTGGTTGTCCGAGCGATCTTCGATGCCAAAGGCATCCGGATGGACGGGCTCAACAGCGGGACATTCGCCTTGTTGCCCAACCTGCCAATTTTCCTGGCAGGGATTCTTGGGGACCGGCTGTTGGACCGCAACCGGACCTATGAGGGAATCGCCGGTACGCTCGGCGCGATGGTGATCCTGTTCTTGAGCTACAAAGTCGGCTTTCGCAACATCTGGGAAAGCTGGGGCATCGAGAAAAGCACTCAAGATTATGTCGTCACGATCCACCACTCCCACAACGGATTCGCGATGGCCTACGACATGCTCAAAGGCGAGCCTACCAGGACGCACATCGCTCGTTTCAATACCCCCACTCTCGCCCTGCTTCCTGTGCTGATCGCCTTGGCAGGCTTGTGCAGCCAGTTCTTCTGCATGGTTACCGACCGCTTTCCCCACCGTCTCACTGCGCTCTCGGCGCTGGGTCGCCACGGACTTGTCTATTACCTCGCACATTTCGTCTTGCTGGGCGCCATCGCGGCGATCCTGCCTCCCGCATTTGCCAACCAAGCTTGGACATGGCTGGTGGTCACTCTCGCGGTGGCAGGGCTCGGAATGACCCTGATGTATCGATTCGATTCCCGAGGAGCTCGCTCTTGACCGCTTTCCATCTACAACCGGACCTCACAGAAACCCAGCTTGCCGACTGGTCTGCCTTGCCAGAAATTGCCGTGGATACCGAACTGCACGGGTTGCGGCTGGGCCGCGACCAAGTTCTGCTGGTCCAGGTGGGCGATCACTTGGGCAATGTGGCGCTGGTGCGCACCGCGGGACTTTCGGATTGCCCGCCTCGCCTTCGCAAACTGCTGGAGAATCCGTCGGTTCTCAAGCTCTTCCACTTCGCCACCACCGATGTCGCCTTTCTGCGGCAAAGTCTTGGTGTGAAGGTCGGGCCTTTCTTCTGTACACGGGCCGCGAGCCGCTTGGTGCGCACCTATACGCAGTCGCACGGTTTGAAGGATTTGGTACGCGAGTTCCTGGGTGTGGAACTGGACAAGCAGATGCAGCAAACCGACTGGTCGCGCGCGGACCTTTCCGAACAGCAGCTCAAATACGCAGCCAACGACGTGTTGCATCTGGTGGCGATCTACAAGAGCCTCATCCGCATGCTGGAAGCCCGCCCGCCGTTGCCCTCCGGGATCACGGCGATGGAACTGGCCTCCAAGGCAATGCTAGCGCTGGATCTGCATGTGGAATTCGTGTTGGCCGGATACGGGGCCGCCGATGGCTGGCGTGTCGACCTGTTCGAGCACGTCTAGATCTTCCCGAGCCTAGATTCGGGCTCGTTCCAAGCGAAGAAGCCGTTCCTTGGTGGCCAGGCCACCCGGGGCGGAAAAACCCGTGAGGCCTTTGGCGCCCACCACGCGATGGCAAGGCACCACCAGGCCGATGGGATTTCGCGACAAGGCTTGTCCGACCGCCCGCGAAGCCCCAGGTTTGCCCATTGCGCGCGCGACCTCGCCGTAGGACCTCACCTCGCCGGGCGGGATCCCGCGAATCCACGCGCACACCTCGCGGGTGAACGGCGTGGCTCCCGACAAATCCACCGCCACATCCCGGAAGTCCTGGAGATCGCCGGAAAGATGGCGTCGGATTCTGTCCACAAGTCCATCGATCGATGCGGATGGTTCAGCGGCCACCTCGAAGAGATCGACCTCCGGAAAGCCAAGGCGATGGAGAACGGGCCCTGCCGCCTCCAGGCCCCATTCGATGGACCAAACGCCCCATGCGGATCCGAATTTCTCACAATGGACCGTCACAGGAAGAGATACCTGGCCCCGACCGCCACCAGGAACACCCCGTAGCCTTTGCGCATCGCGGCGGCGCTCACCCAGGGTTGGTTGGCGAAGAGGGCGCCCAGCAGGTTGCCCACCAACAGACCTGCGGCCAACAGCGCGCCCTTGCGCCAATCGAGGTTGCCTTCCTTGTAGTAGACGCCGATCCCCAGAAGTCCAACCGGAAGAAGTTGCGCGAGGAGCGATGTCCCCGTAGCCATTTTCTGGTCGATCCCGAAGGCCAGGACCAGCACGGGGACCATGATGGCCCCTCCACCGATCCCGAACATGCCACCGAGAATCCCGGCCACCAGACCCAAGGCCAATACCTGATAGATCATGAACCTTCCCCTCCTTTGCAACCGGCGGAATTTTAGCTCCGTGCGAGCCTGTTCCGCCGACGCCGTTGGAACCAGATCAGACCCAGCACGGGAACCAGGATCCACAGCCCTGGCTCGCTCATGCGCGTCTGCTGGGTCTCCTGGCGATCGATGTCCATGTTCCGGTCGCCGCGCAGCACTTCCTGCTGTTTGGCACGGAGCATGTTCTCCTGGGTGGCGGTTTCCATGGCCAGGTAGGCGGTGGAACGCGACAGGATCCCGTGGGCGAAGGCCTCCTTCAGGATTTCCTTCCAGGTCGCGTCGCCGCGCTCGCACAAGAGCGCGAGCCGCGCCTCTTTCAGGGCGATCGCCGCCGCGTGTTCCCAAGGGGTGATCTTCGCATCGGCCGAGGGCACATCTCCCGTGTCCGCGAACGGAAGCAGAACGCTCCCCGCATGGAGGGACACCAGATGGGTGCGACCTTTCCCGTCCTTCAGCACCCCGACCGAATCGACGAAAATGCGTTCGGCCACCTGCTCGCGGGAATCGGATGCGAAGTCCCTGCGAGTCAGGGCTCCCGTTCGATCCAGCCTGAAGAAGGCTTGCAAACCAGGCGAGGCCACACCGAACTGGTCCAGATCGTTCTTCAGGAAGACGAATTGCGTCTGATCCGTGACCGCCACCACCACGGGGATCGTGTCCGATCCGCGCCGGAAATTGTCCACCAGGAGATGCTTGAGCGCGCGCTCGAAGAAGTACCCCCCTTCGAAGCGGCCTGCGAGGTAGATCTTGCTCCAATCGGAGCCTGCCGGCAACGAGGTGCCGCGCACGTTCATCGTGTGGATCCGGTAGGACGCATCGGTCATGCCGGAGCGCTTGAGGAAGACCTCCAGGGAGGCGGCCAGCGATGCGCTCGCTTGTTTGGCGGCTCCCGACGCATCCAGAACGAAGTGGTAGCGGACCGTTGGTTGGCGTCGCGGAAGGCTGGACAAGGCGGGCTCGGGCACCACCATCCCCAGGCCGGGGAATTCGCGGATGCGGGAGCGATCCTCGCCACCCAATTCCACCTGCGTCCTTCCGATCCAGATCTTGACGGGACGTTCATGCAGAAAGCGGATGGAAGTCCGGCGTTTTTCCCCGCTGGCGAATGGAAACACCCTCAGCTCCAGATCCGTCGACCCTTCCACGTAGCGCAACAGTCCCGGATCGCGGTTGGTGCTGGTGATCTGGTTGTAGACCCAGGTGGCCGTGCGGCGTTCCGCCAACACGCCC
Organism: Fibrobacterota bacterium; assembly: GCA_016699655.1. GTDB lineage: Bacteria > Fibrobacterota > Fibrobacteria > UBA5070 > UBA5070 > UBA5070. Next base: position 2,641,728 of record CP064986.1, on the reverse strand, counting down.
TGGTGGACGGAATCCCCCACATCCAAGGTGTAGTCGTCCACGAACACGTCGCGCGGCACACCCAACTTGGCCTCGTACTCGCGCGAACGTGAGACGTTCCAGGAGCCCTGGGTGTCCGGAATCTGTCGTGGTCGAACCAGCTTCAGATCCAGCCAAGTCTGTCCGATCCCCGCGACACGACGAATCGAGCTGTCCAAACGGACGTTGCCGGATTCCGACCGCGCGCTGTCGAACGAGGGGTTCGCCAATCTCGGAACCGGTATGGCTCGGACCGATTTCGAGGAATCGATGGCCTGCCGATCGTTTCCGAACAGTTCCTTCAACTGGCCCATGCGGTTGTCCGACAGGACTAGGTTGTCAAAAATCGCCCAATCGCGGAAGTCGGACAGGTACGGCTGTTCCATGGAGGTGCTTCCGAACGGTCCACGCCCTCTCCCCCATTTGGCTTCCATGAGATCCAGGCCGGAGGCGAAGCTTTCCACGTCCAGACCTTCGAGATCCATCGGGTGCCCGGGCGCATCGTAGGCGTAGTCCATCACCATCCGGAATTGCTGTCGCTTGCCCAGCGCATCTCCGACCACGCAAGCGGGCAAGATCGCCACGCAGGCCAGACCGATCCACGGCACCCAATGCCGGGTCGCGCCTTCGCGAAGAGCGATCCAATCGGCCTGCAAGTTCTTGACCACGAACACTCCCGCCATGAGCGGAGCCAGCATCAACAACCCGAACCCGAGGGCGAGAAGCGCCAACAGGGAGAGCGGCAGAAAGGGCATGAAGACCAGGAAGAAGTACGCGTAGAAGGGAGCCAACGCACATCGCAACGCGAAGTGCGCGACCTTCAACCAGGCGGGGCCACCCAACGGCAGCACGAACGCGATGCCACCCAGCGCGGCCAGAACAAACCACAGTGGATGCTGGAAGTGTCCGAAAACGAATTCGAACCCGCGATTCAAGAACAATCCGCTGATCGGCGCGACCAACATCACACCGATACGGATGAGCCAATCTTCCAAGCTTCCCGGTCGAACCGGACGCTGGCCCAATCGCCGAATCAGCGCCACGATCACATAGGAGAACACCGACGTCAGTGCCACGAACCCAATCGCCATCACGGTGTAGAGCGGAAAGCTCGGCGCCAACGAAACCAACGGGGCGATTGCAGCGAACAGCACGAACAATCCGACAGGGATCCCAAATACCCCGGCCACCTCTACGACCATCGCGTGCCTGGATTCCCACTCCGTCCGCCCTTCGGCACGCGAGGACGCCACCTGGTAGAGCCCCCAGACGATCGACGGCATGGCGAAGGTGAGACCGAGTCGTTCGATGTCCCACTCGGTGAACACCCATCGAGGAACAGACCACGGCGCCAGAAGATGGCTCCACCAGCCCATCGCCGCCAAGGCAGCGATCCCCGAGACCGCGGTCCATGCGCCTACCCAGGCGGGCAATGGCCGCTTGAGCAGCAAAAAAACCTGTCCAACCACGACGCCGACCCCGAGGAGCCCGGCTAAGACTCCCAACGCGATATGCCAAGCCAGGAGGCTCTCTGGTGCGAGGTCCGCGGCCACCAGCCGGAATTTCAGGGAGTAGAACCACCCCAATGCCGCCAGCGGTGCCGTGGCGGAGGCAAAAAACCACAGGGGATGACGAACCGTATTCATGCGGACTCCGGGGAAAGAACCTTGCGGGCGGCGAGGTGGACGGCGACCAGCGAACAGAAGTAGAAAGTGACACCGATCCAGGTGTGAACTTCGGCGCGATGGAGATCTGCCCAGGGCGACGATCCCACCAGGAAGATCGTGGTGGCCAAGCGCAGGCCTGTCACCACGATCGCGACGAGACAGGCCATCACCAGCATTCCCGAGAGCTTCGCCCACGGCCGCAACCCGCCGGTCCACGGAAAATGCCAGAAGCAAAGCACCACGGACATCAGGAAAAAGCCGGAACCGGCGCAGGAATGGTCCACCAGGATCCGCAAATCCGCATTGCGATAGCCCTGGCCTGCCACCCACGAAAACGGAACATGGAGCAGCGCCTCCACCAATCCCACCGCAGGCGCCAAGGCCCACCGCACGTGTTCGGGCTGTTCCCAGCGCAAACTGAACTTCCCGACGCCCAGCAGGACAAGCAGGGCCACCGCCTTGATCCAGACGTTCCAAGCGATCGGAGAGGAGGTGGGAGTCGCGCGCATCGGCAGTGGTCCCAAGCCTAGAAATCCGATGGTTCGCGCCGAGCGTGGAAAATGCTAGGTTGCCCTCTCTTCGCGGGCCCTCCGCGACAGGCCACAGGAGAGCATGAATGGAACAGGGCAAGCAGGTGGTGCACGAAGTGGACGTGGTGGTGGTGGGCGCGGGACCCGCCGGTTGCACCGCGGCCGTCTACGCTGCGGAAGCGGGCCTTTCCACCGTCTTGCTGGAAGCCCGCTCGGTTCCCAAAGACAAAATCTGCGGCGACGCCATGGCGGGCAAGTGTGTGCCCATCCTCCGCGAGTTGGGCTTGTTGGAGGAGGTGGTCAAAGGACCCCATGGCTATTCCACCGGCGTGGTGTTCAGCTCTCCCAAAGGGGATGTGGTGAACATCACCTTCAATCCTCCCGGCGCCAAGCAGCGGACAGACGGCTACGTGGTGCGCCGCAAGGTGTTCGACGAGATGCTCTACCGCCGCGTGGAACGAACACAATGCGAGCGCCGCCTGCAGTTCAAGGTGGAAGGCGTGGTGACGGAAAACGGCCAGGTGGTGGGCGTGCGCGGCCGCCAGTACGGCAGTGAACAGGAAGAGATCTACCGGGCCAAGGTCGTGATCGGATGCGACGGATACCGGTCGATCATCGCCCGCGAGACAGGCCGCTACTTCCGCGATCCGGATCATTGGGTCACGGCGCTTCGCCAGTACTGGGTGGGCGTGGAAGGCCTCACCGAGGCCATCGAGGTCCACTTCGTGGACGAGATCATCCCCGGCTACTTCTGGATCTTCCCGCTGGAAGACGGCAAGGCCAACGTGGGCATCGGGATGCTGGAAAAGGACATCAAACGCCGCAACGTGGATCTGCGCGAATTGATGGCGAAGGCGATCGCCAATCCCCTTTTTCGCGATCGATTCAAGAACGCCAAGCCCATGGAGCGGCCCGTGGCCTGGGAGCTACCCTTGGGGTCCAAGCGCCGCAAGATGTACGGGAACGGATTCATGCTGGCCGGCGACGCCGCCTCGCTCATCGATCCGTTCACAGGCGAAGGCGTGGGAAGCGCCATGCATTCGGGCAAGATGGCGGCCCAAGCGGCCATCGAAGCGATCCAGGCTGGAGACCTTTCCGAAGCGTTCCTCAAGCGCTACGATGACAGATTCTGGTCGTACCTCGGACCGGAAATCTCGCTCTCGCACAAGCTCCAGCAGATCGGCCGTCGCAAGTGGTTCCTGAACTGGGTGCTGGGCAAGGCGTCGCGCTCCCCCTACGTGCGCGAACAGATCTCCGGGATGCTGGCCAACGTGATCCCCAAGAAGACCTTGGCTTCGCCGCTGTTCTATCTCAAGGTGCTCTTCGGCTGATCAGAACGGGAGCTCCTGCAGGGCCCGGCCCGACCAGTAGAACTCCCAGGCGAAGGTCCCGAAGGTGTACTCGGTGCCTCCGAGCTTGAACACCGCACCACCTGGTTGGGGCTGGGCATGGGGCAAGCACTTGTGGAACCCGATGTTGTAGATCGTCAGCAGGATTTCCGGCCGGTAGGTGAGATCGATCCCCGCCTCCGCCTGCCATCGTCTCTGGATCGCGGAAAGACACGCCGCCGCGTACAGGTAGGCCCAGCGGTGGTCGTCCCTGTCGCCCAAACGATGTCGGATGGTCTCGTCGGAAACCGAATCGATCCAAGGCAGGAATCGTGGATCACACCAGGGCACGATTCGGCGCAGCGTTTCCGGTTTGATCCCCGTCACGCCCATGGAAAGATTGCCGGTGGGGATGAATTTGGAGAAGACACGCTTGTACTGGTCGCGGAACGTCTCTGCCCGACGCATCTGTTCGCACAGGGCCGGAAGCGCCACCAATCGAGGCGACAGGCCCGTTTCACGCGCGGCAAGAAGGATCACCTCGCGATCTTTCACCAGAGCCGCCAGGGTGGAATCCCAGATGTCGGTGCGACTCCAACCAAAGGCGTTGCCGTCCGGCGCACGCAACCGCGACCAATCCCCAGCATCCAACATACGGGCCACGAACAAGCCATCGCCGCTGTCGGACAGAACCTTCCACGCCGCCTCGCCCAAAACGGGGTCTTGCTTCATCCACTCCCCGATCCGCTCTCGCGTGCGGATCTGACGGCGCAAAACGTCTTCGATGGAAACCGCGGAATCCTTCGGCACCTCCACGATGGAATCCATCCGGCTGGGAGCATGGGTCCAGCCGAATTTCACACCCAGCCAGGTGCCGGCCAGCAACACGACCACGCCGAATCCCACTCCCGCCAGGAACACCCGCCAGGAAAAGCGTCGTCTGGGCCTTGGCGAAGGGGCCCAATGGCCAGGTGTGCCGTTGGAGGAGGGATGGGTCTGCAATGTCCCCACAACAATAATGTAAAGACGTCCCGGTGGGGCGTCTCGGATTGCTCGGACTTGAAGATCATCCTTGAAAGGAACGCTCCTGGTATCGCACGATCTCGTTGCCTCCGGACCCCTGTCACCTATTGCATCGCACCAAGGTGGAGGAGCGTGCTTCTCGATAGCCGCTCACGGAAAAACCACTCTCCGGTGAGCGCAACGAACGGCGAGTCGGGAGTTCGATGGCTATGCTTGAAATGGACCGCAGTGGCACCATCGACGCTGGCCACCAAAACAACCGGAACCCGGAAGACACCACCATGCCATCCTTCCACTCTCGTTTCCGCCTGGGACTGCTCCTTCTTGCGGGACTGGCTCCTACCCTCGCCTGGTCCGAGTCGAACATTGAAGACTCCGCCGCTCGCCGCAAGCACTACGCAGGCGAGAACGAACAGATGAAATCCGGCCACCGCCAGATACGCCGTTGGAAGGCCTCGTTCGATTCCCTCCGCCGTTCCATGGCCCAGGAAATCTACGGCCAAGCCGTGACCCGCCCGCCAGTGTCCGGCGGGAACCTGGCGGCCAGGGCCCAGGCGGCCACTCCCACCGCCGCCCCCGTGCCGCTGGGGACGGAACACAGCCTCGCGGGCGGTCTGATCAAGGGCAAATGGGTGCTGGCTCGAGTGAACAACACCACCGCCGCTGGCGGATACGGCTCGGGAGTGCGTCTGGACCGCACCACCTACGATTCGGCCACCAACACCATCCACGCCCTCACCACCGAGGGCAACCTCGTGTCCGCTCCGTTGGTCCAGATGGGATCCTGGAGGGTAATCAACCATGTGGTGCAGATCGATCGTCCCTCGTTCACGAGCATCCGCACTCCGGCCGGGGTGCATCGGTTGGTGGGAATCGTTTCGGGGAACTTCCAGTACTCCGACGACGAAGGTCGTACGTGGACCCCTTCCACCGGAGGCACGAGTTCCAACGGCGGTGCGGTGTGGACAGCCACGCTGGGCACCGGCGAGATTCTCGCGGTGGTGACCCGCAGCTCCCAAAAAGTCTTGATCCGCTCCATCGACCAGGGTGCGACCTTCCAGGACGTCCAGGCTTGGGCGAACGCCGCCATGGCGGGGACCCGCCTCTACAACTCCTCCGATGTCTGCTTTCTGCTGCGTTCGACGGGCACCGCAGTCGACGTGTACAAGTACGCTTCCGGCGCACTCGCCAAGGCGGGCAGCTTCGCGAGCACCGCCAAGGTGACGAGTGCGTCAGGAACTGTCTTCTCCGGCGCCATCCGCGTCTACGCGCGCACGGACGATTCCACGGGTTGGAGCTCCACGGACGGCGTCTCCTGGAAGCAGATCGCGGGATTCAAGGACGAAATCCAGACCGTGAATCCGGACAAACCCGATGTCGTGTTCAGCAACGGACCGGAGCACCAGTATTCCTCCAACGGTGGAACAAGCTGGGCGAAATACCCGAGCAACGACAACACGATCGGCTGGGACCCCAAGCACACCGAATTCTACAAGGTGGGCGGAAAATGGACGCTGGTGGCCGCCAACGACATGGGGCTGTGCTTCAACGACGACCCGCTGAACACCAAGACCTGGCGCTACGTGAATTCCAACCACAGCTTCGCCATCCTTCACGGCGGCACCGCCGTGGACAACATGGCGCTCACGGTCACGTCCAATCAGGATCCAGGCACCTTCGAACTCACACGCACCGCCCGCGACACCTTCCTGGCCAAGAGCAGGTACGTGTCGGACGGCCTGCGGGTGGCGGCCACCAACGGAGGCAAGGCCTACTGGTACCGCCACTACTGGGCGGCGTTCATGCACGCCCACGCCGCCTCCACCGCCGACACCCGCACGACTTCCTACGACATCGAAGGCGACTGGTACACGCCCCCGTTCAAGGGATCGACAAAATCCGGCGAGGACGCGATCTGGGTCTCCGGATGGGACAAGCTGGTCAAGCTGACCTACGTCGCCTCCTCCAACAGCGTCACGCGCACGGATCTGGCGAAGGACTTCAAGACCGACGCGGGCGCCGTGACCATGGGGATCGGGGTGGCCAAATCGGATCCGAACCGCCTGTACGTCTCCACCAAGAACGGACGGTTCTTCTGGTCCAAGGATGGTGGACAGACCTGGACGGAAACCACCTATTCCGGGACCAAGCCCACCACCCAATGGCAGGATTGGAACAGCGCCTCGGGACTTTACATCGAGGTCGCGGACCAGAATCCCGACCTGGTCTTCTGGGGCGGCGGGACCGGTGCGGCGGCCTGCCTGGTCAGTCGCGACGGCGGCAAGACCTTCACCTCCACCGTGACGGGCCTGCCCTCGGGAAGCGAAATCCGCAACGTCTCCATCGCGCCGGACGGCAAGCTCGCCTTCAGCTCCAACTACCAAGTCTGGATCGCCTCGGCCAATCGCTGGTACGACCTGCGCACCGCCAGCATGCCTTCGGGGGCCCTGCCGGCCGCGAACTCGCTGAACTACCTGCCCCTGCAACGCAAGGTGCGCTACTTCACGTGGGGTGCGGGCGTGGTGGATCTCGATCTCACCCTCCTGAACACCACGGACAATCCGGAAGCCACCTTCGATGCCGGCACCTGCTACCAGATCAAATCGGTTGCCAGCGGCAAGTCCCTCGCGGAGTCTCCGACAGGAAATGTCATCCAATCTCCGTTCACGGGAGCCACCAACCAGACCTGGCGACTGGTGGCGCAGGACGGATTCCATCGGGTGGAAAACACCGGCTCCGGAAAGGTCCTCCAAGTGGCCTCCGCCTCCTTCAAGGAGGGTGGCCTCGTGCAGACCGCGGCTTGGTCCGGCGCCGACCACCAGCAGTGGAACGTGGTCAGAGCGGGAACCAACTACGCTCTATCGGCGCGACACAGCGTGAAGGCGTTGGAGATCGCCTCCGCGTCCATCGCAGACAGTGCCAAGGCCGACCAAGGCATCTACGTCGAGGCAGACCACCAGAAGTGGACCCTATTGGAGGCCACCAACTGCGGATCCGCCCCAGTGCGCAAGACCGATCCTTCCGGAGCGGTGAGACTCGCTTCGATGGGTAAAGGGAAATTCCGGATCGAGGGCACGGAAAACACGAGCGTGCACATATTGGTGTGGGACCGCGCCGGGCGCATCGCCTGGCGAGGGCCGGCTTCCAGCGAACTGGACCTGTCCTCCCTCGGCAAGGGAGTGTACAGAATCCGTCTCTGGTCCGACCACCTCGACGCCACGCTGGACGCGACCATCGTTCCTTGAGTTGCCTGGCCAGGCGAAGGCGGCCCGACGACGTTCGACGGACAGTGCGATCACCACAAACGGCCCATCCTGTGAGCGCAACTGCTCACAGGATGATGAGCTTGGCATTAGCTTATGGAGGATCGGCCGCTTGGCCTGTGGAGGGAACCCTGAAAATCATTGGGGTTTCCTCGCTTTGAACCGAATAGAGGCCGGTATGACTCCTCTCGATATCCACGACTTCCTGGAATACCGGCCCTTTCTGCGCCAAGCGATCGAACGCGAGAAAACCGCCGGTCGGATCACGGGTCAGCGCGATGTGGCGCTGTTTTTGGGGCTGAAATCGTCCGGCCACATCTCCTGGATCCTGCAGGGCAAACGCAATCTTTCTCCCCGACTGGTCCAGCGGATCGCCCAGATGCTAAGCTTGTCCCAGCCGGAGGAAGAGTATTTCGGACTGCTCGTGGACCACAACGACTCGGAAAATCCAGATGATCGGCGTCGCTTGATGGCCGCGATTTCCCGCATCCAGTCTTCGCGCAAGCGTCGGATCGTCCCCGGCAAGGTGGCCTATCTCTCCTCCTGGAAACACGCGACCGTGAGGGAGCTCCTTGCCCTCGGGAGTTTCCGGAAAAGCGACGCGGAAGCTTTGGGCCAGCAGCTCCTGCCCACCTGCGAGACCCAGGACGTTCGGGACTCGCTGCAGCTTCTGGAAGAACTGGACCTGGTGGCTCCCGACGAAGAGGGCATTTTGCACCGCACGGACTCGGTGGTCACGGCCGGCGCGGATTGCTCGCCGGAGGCGGTGCGCAGCTTCCAGGACTCCATCCTGGAGCTTTCCCGCCAAGCCCTCCGGAACATCCCCCGGGAAGAACGCCACATCACCACCATCACCTTCAGCGCCTCGCCGGAGCGTTTCCAGAAGATCCGCACGCGGATTCAGGAAATGCGCCAGGAAATCCTGACCCTGATCCGCACGGACCCGTCGCCGTCGGTGGTCTACCACTTGTCCATCCAGGCGTTTCCCGCCAGCCGTCCCTTCGGTCAGCCCCATGAGTGACGTGAAGACATTATTTGTCGCTTCGGCGCTGGCTGGCGTCCTGTCGGGTTGCGGCGGCGATTCGCCCGTTTCGATGGGCGGAGGTGCCACGGAAACGGACAACGTCGTGCGCCTCCAGGTGGGCAACTCGGACGGACGGGCGCTGCCGCGGGCGCAGGTGGTGTTCGTGCGCACCGACACATGGCTTCGCGACGTGGCCAACGGAGACGGCCCGACCACCTTCGACGCGCTGGCCGATTCGAACGGAAGATTGCAAGTCTCCCTTCCACCGGGGGAATGGTCGGCACAGGCCCAGACGCAGGCGTCGGGAGGCATCATCGCCCTGGACAGGGACACGTCCACCAAATCCCTGGTGCTGAGAACGCTCTCCACGCTCACCCTCCAGCTTTCCGGCAGTCCGGTCGCGTCGCTTCGCGCCACCGGAACCGCCTGGGAAGGCACGACAGATTCTGCCGGCAAGTGGACCTTCCGCATACCGCCAGGCGCGCAATCGGTGGTGGCCCGCACCGGATCGGAAATCGCATCGGCGGCCAGCGTGCGGCTGATCGAAGGCAAATCGAAAGACACCCTGGCCACGATCCGTCCTCGCCGCCTCGTGCTGGACGACTTCGCCAGCGGCGATGGCAGGACATCCCTCGCCAGCTACACCGGTGTCGGCTCGTGGTTTTCCAACGGATGGGGAAGCCGGATCTTCTCCCCCGACGACTCGACAGGCCCCACCTACCGCGGCAAACTGTCCATGCGCTACACCGCCCCGGACACGGCCAACGCCGCGCTGGTCGGGATCGTCTTTCGCGACCGCCAAGGCTTCCGCTCCATGGATTTCTCGCGGCTGGATTCGATCTGCTTTGAAATCCGCGGCAACGGATCGGTTCAGATGTTCTTCATCGAGTACGACCAGAAAGGCGTGTGGACCCGTTCGACCGACGCCCAGGTTCCCGTCGATTCCACCTGGCGCACGCGCTGCATCGTGCCATCGACCATGCACGACCCTTGGGACCTCGTCAAGACGAAGGCCAACGCCATCGCGTTTCTGGCCAAGCAGGGCGACTTCCTGGAAGCCCGCAACCTGATCCTTTGGGGCGCCGGACTCCAGGACTTCTCAAGGTAGGGATCCTCGCCCCGGCAAGTCGGGGGACGCTCCGATGGAGAAAAGAAAGGCCTGCCCCGGAGATTCCGGAGCAGGCCTCGCGTCGATTTCTGTGTCGTGTGGATCAGTCGCCGGAAGAGGCGGCGAAGGCGCTTTCGCCGTCCGCTGCCGATGCCTTCTCGGGCTTCATCCAGTTGAAGAGCTTGCTCTTTTCCACCCGGCTGTAGTAGGCGTAGTAGAGGACCGGAGTCACCACCAGCACCAGCACCGTGTTGAACAGGAGCCCCCAGAAGATCGCCCAGGCCAACGGAGCCCACATTCCGGCGGTCTGCGATTTGGTCACCAGGCCCAGATGCAACCAATCCACGCCCATTCCCGTCGCCATCGGCAGCAAGCCGATCATGGCCGTGATCGCCGTGAGCATCACCGGGCGCAAGCGGGTCTTGCCACCCTCGATGGCCACTTCGCGGATGGGTCGGCCTTCGGCGCGCAGATGGTTCATGAAGTCGATCAGCACGATGCCGTTTTTCGCCACCACCCCGGCCAGCGCGATGATACCCACACCGGTCATGATGATGGACAGCTGCGTCTGCACGATCAACAAGCCCCAGAACACGCCACCCAGCGCCAGGAAGACGCCGATGAGGATCAGGAAAGGCTGGTAGATCGAGTTGAACTGCAGCACCATGGTGAAGAACACCAGAGCCATCGCGATCAGCAACGCCTTGAACATGAACGCCTTGGTGTCGTCCTGGTCCTTGGAACTCGTGCCCGGGTGGATCGCGTAGCCGTCCGGAAGCTTCAAGCCATCCACGATCGCCGCCGCAGCGGCTTTCGGGCCGGTCTCGTCGCGTTGGTTGGGTGCGAGTTCGGCCGTGATCTGCACGGTGCGCACGCGGTTCAGGCGATTGATCGAGGCCAGACCGGCATCTTGCGTGAACTTCGCCACCGAGTTCAGCGGAATGGCCGCACCCTCGTGGGGAATGGTGATCTGGTCCAACGAACTGAAGTTCTCACGGGTGGCGGCGTCGAGCCGGACCATGATCTTGTATTCGTCGTTGCCCACCCGGTACTTGCCGGCCTCCATTCCGTACATGGCGCTGCGCACCGCCATGGCCACCTCGGAAGTCCCCAGTCCGAACCGTTTGGCCTGTTCCCGGTTCACGTCCACACGGATCTCCGGCTGGGCGGGATTGTAGTCGGTGGTCACGTTGGTCAGCTCCGGAATGGCCCGCAGGCTGGCGGCCACGGAGTCCGCGTAGCGACCCAGCACGACGAAATCCTCGCCTTGGACCAACAGCTCCACCGGCTTGCCCTGCGGAGGTCCGTCGGCCTGCTCCTTGACCTTGACGTTCCAACCGGGAAGCAAGGTCGGAAGATTTTTCTCCATCCAGGCCAGGGTCGTCCAGGAAGGAACCTGTCTGTGTTCGAATCGGGCGAACTTGACGTCGATGTAGGCCTTGTTGGGCTCGGTCTTGGAGCCACCGAAATTCATGTCGCTCTTGCCCCTGCCGACCACCGAAGACACCGAGGCGATGTCCGCCTCGCTCTTGGGAATCGCACGGGCGGCCTCCTCGATCTTGCGGATCGCCTCGTCGGTCTTGTAGATGTCCAGTCCGAGCGGTCCTTCGATCTCGGCGGCCGCCACTTCCGGCTCGGTCTTGGGGAAGAACGCGACCCCTTTGCCGAACACCGAATAGGAAGTGATCCCCGCGACGACGAACATGACGCACAGGAACAACAGCAGCACCGGACGGTGGAGCCAGGTTTCCAAGGTCCGGCCGTACATGGCGCGGAACCTCATGAACAAGCCGCCGCCCTCCTCGTCGTGGTGGTCGGGATTGTTGTGCATGAACAAGGAAGCGAAGACGGGATTGAAGATGAACGCCACGAACAGGGACCCGGCCAAGGTGACCGAAACCGTGATGGGCAGGTACTTCATGAAGTTGCCCATGATGCCGGGCATCCAGAGAATCGGGATGAAGGCGGAGACGGTGGTGAGGGTGGCCGTGGCGACAGGAAGTGTCACCTCCTTGGTCCCGTCGATGGCCGCCTGGAATCTGGTCTTGCCCATCGACAAGTGCCGGTAGATGTTCTCCACCACCACGATGCCGTCGTCCACCAGCATTCCCAGGCCCAGGACCAGGGCGAACAGCACCACCATGTTCAGGGTGATCCCCATCATCTGCAGCACGATCAATCCGATTCCCATGGAGAAGGGGATGGCTGTGGAAATGAAAAACGAGTTGCGGAACCCCAGGAAGAAGGTGAGGATTCCGATCACCAGGAACAAGCCCGTGATGATGTGGTTGGTGAGCTCGTCGACCATCTCGCGGATCTCGATGGACTGGTCGAAGGAATAGGCCGCGATCGTGCCCTGGGGCCAGGATCGCGATTGTTCCTCGACCACCTTCTTCGAGGCATCGACGATGTCGATGATGTTCTCGCCCGTGCGCTTGGTCACGGTGATCGCCAGCGACGGCTTGCCGTTGAACCGGGCGATGGAACTGCGCTCCCTCGACCAGCCGAACTTGACGGTGGCGATGTCCCGGACGCGGACGATCTTGGATCCTTCCGCGCGGACCACGACTTCACCGAATTCCGCCGGGTCCTTGATTTCACCGGTCAGCTTGATGGAAAAGCTGTTGCCCGCGGCCTTGAGAGAGCCGCCCGGGATGTTGCGGTGCTGGGCCTGGATGGCGCCCGAGACATCGCGAAGCGAAATCCCGTAGGCGGTCAATTTGGCCGGATCGATATCGATGGCGATTTCCTTGTCCTGCTTGCCGGTGACCTTCGCCTCCAGCACGCCGGGCAATGTGGAAAGCCTGTCCTCGAGCGCGTCGGCGACCTGTTCCAGACGATCCATCTCGTAGTCGGCCGTCAAGGACACGATGAAGATGGGGATGTTGGAGAAGTTCAACTCCTGGACCATGGGATCTTCCGCATCGTCGGGCAGATCTCCCTTGGCCATGTCGACCTTGTCCTTCACCCGACGCAAGGCGGTTTCCACGTCCACATCGGTGTTGAACTCGACCTGGATCGACGAGATCGATTCCATGGACTGGCTGGTCACCTTCTTGACGCCGTCCAGACCTTCGAGCTTGTCCTCGATTTTTTCCGTGACGAGTTTTTCGATGTCCTGCGGTGCCGCCCCGGGATAGACCGTGTTCACGAAGACATACGGGATCTTGATCTCCGGGAAGGATTCGCGCGGCAGCGAGATGTAGCTCAGCGCTCCCGCCGCCAGCATCAAGGCCGCCAGGACCAGGATGGTGACGGGGTTTTTGACTGCGAATTTTGTCATGGCGCGACTACTCCTTCACCCGGGTACCTTCCGACACGCGGAAGGCTCCCTGCACGATCAACCTGTCGCCGATCTTGAGGCCCGACCGAACCAGGACGGAATCGCCCTGCGAGGACCCCAGCTCCACTTCCACCAGGTGGGCGGCTCCGTCCCTGACCACCGCCGCCTTGACACCGCTTTCCTGGCGCAAAAGCGCCGAAGAAGCCACCACCACCGCCGCGTCGTACTTCTTGCGCAGAAGGCGCGCACGCCCCACCACGCCGGGCCGCAGCACCCCGCCCGGATTGGCGATGACCAGCTTGGCTCCGATGGTGCGGTTGCGCGCGTCGGCGGCCAGATCGACCGACGACACGTTGCCCTTGTACAGTTTCTCCGGCTCGTCGAGCTGGAAGAACTCCACCGGCATTCCCGCCTTGAGTTCGCGCGCTTCGGCCTCGGGCACCGTGAAGCTCGCTTCCAACCTGTCGTTGCGGACCAGACGCAACGTGGGCGTGCCAGGTCCCACCGATTGCCAGCGGTTGATCATGCGCGTGGCCACGATGCCGGTGAACGGCGCCAGACAACGACTGTCATCCCACTGCTTCTTGGCGGCGAGCATCTGGGACTCCGCCCCTTTGCCCTGCGCCACGAGCCCGGCGTACTGCGCGGCCACGCCGTCCAGCGCGGCCTTGCCCAAGGAGCCCGCTTCCACGTTGGCCTTGGTCCGGTCCAGTTCGCCCTTGGCCGAAACCTGGGCGGCCTTGTTCGCGTCCACGGCGGATTTGGCGGCTTCGTACTGGACCTTGTAGCGATCCGCTTCGATGTCGCACAACTGCTGTCCGGCCTGGACGCTCCGACCCACTTCCGACACGGAATTGACCACGCCCACGGCGGTGGTCACCAGGACGGCGTCTTCCGATCCACGGAGGTCGGCCGAATACGTGGCGATGTCGGTCCAGGGGATGCCCTTCAGGGTCGTGGCCACCACCGCGACCTTCGCGGTGTCGACGCTGGTGACCATGGTCTTCTCCTCGACCTTGCCCTTGCAAGCGGCAAGACCCAGGACTCCGGCGGAAATTGTCAGTATGGTGGACTTGTTCATGGAGCCTCCGAAATGGAAATCAGATCTTGACCTTGTACGAGAGAGATGCGGGCGGCGGTCTTGGTGCGTTCCAGTCGCGCGGCCAGAAGACCGAGTTCGGCGAGCCGTTGGTTCTCTTCGGCCTGCAGGAGGTCGGAGAGTTGGCCGGAGCCGTTGGCGAAATTGCGGGAGAACCAGTCGCGCGCCTCGGTGGCCGCGGCCACGCCTTCCTGGGCGGCCGCCAGCGAGGAGTCCGCGGCGATGCGGTCGGAAATGGCCCGATCCACGTCCATTTCGATCATGCGGCGCAGGTCGCCCTCGCGCACCTGCATCTGGCGCACCGCGGCGCGCACCTCGCCGGATTTGGAAGACTGCTCGAACCCGTCGAAGATGTTCCACTGCAGCCCCAGACCCACGGACCACTCGCGATTTTCCCACTTGAAGGCGTTCTTGGCGGAATTGCCCATGTCCTGGTCGGCGGCGGTGAACCCGAACTTTCCCATCGCCGCGATGTTGGGCAGGTTGTTGGCGCGCAGGATCTTGGCGTAGTCCTCCTGCAGCGAGATCCCCGCACGCATCACTTTCAGATCCTGCCGGCCGGCCAGCGTGGACTTCAGGAGCTCGTCGCGGGTGGGAACCCTGCGCGCCTCCAGCGCGGGCATCCCCAGCGTGTCAAGTTCTGTCGTGTCGTCAGGGTTGCGGCCCAACAACCGGTTGAGCGCCTTGCGCGCGACGCGGGCATCCCGTTCTCCGGCCAGGAGCTCGGGGGTGAGGCGAAGCAAGGTGGACTTGGCCAACAACACCTGGGCCCTGGCGCCGAATCCCATCTGGAAATTGCGCTGCATCTGGTCCACCACCGCTTTTTGACGTTCCACCGAGCGGCGGGTGGTCTCGAGCTTGGCCTTGGCCAGGACGCTTGCCGTGTAGAGGCTCACGACGTCGCCCTGGATGGCGATGCGCGCGCCTTGCATGCGCACGGCGGTCAGCTGGTCCTGCGTCTTGGCCATGTTCAGCGCGGTGGTCACCTTCCCGAAGGTGAACAACGGCTGGGTCACCTGGAGGCCGTAGCCGAGGCTCCAGTAGGGATCGTCCGAAGTGGTCCCCATCGCATCCTTGACGGCGGCAAGGGGCCCCATGCTGTTGCCGTGCGGCGCGCGGCTGGAATCTTCCAAAACCCCGATGCGATGATCCAGGCTTCCGATGGATTGACCGTAGGCGCCCAACGCGCCGCCCAGGCCATCCAGAAGCTTGCCCATGGTGTTGACCTGGTGGCCGAGCCCGGCGTTGACGTAGCCGTTGAGCTTGGGGTAGGCGACAGCCCGCACTTCGCGAACCATGAGATTGGCGCTATCCAAGGACGCCTGGAGGATTTGCGCTTCCGGCCCCTTGCGGGTCGCCTCGTCCAAGGCGCGCGAAAGATCCAAACGTTGGGCGGAAACCGCCAGCGGAATGAACGAAAGCAACACTGCGACGGTCTTCATTCCGTCTCCCGTGGGTTGTGGGTTTGATGAACGACGTCTTGAGGGGTGGCCAGACCGATCAGATGCGTACGCATCTGGTCGAGAATGGCTCGATCCGGCAATTTCTGGTGCATGATCTGGTGGGTGATGATGCCATCGATGGTGCAGTGGATGAGCCAGCTGGCCAGGGGCGGCAGGCCGTCCTGGTTCATCATGCTCGACCAGGCTTCCATCTTGCAGCAGAAGTGTTCCTGCAATGCCTGATGGCATTGGCCTCCGGTGGCCATCAACTGGACGGCGATGCCGCCGACGATGGCGAACTGGGTGGGGTTCTCCGACGCCAGCAGCTGGAAGATGGCATGGATGAGCGCTCGGTGGTGTCGGCCGGGCAGATCCGGATGGGGATCGCGCTCGAACGCCTCCAGGATGAACACTTCCATGGCCCGGTGCTGGTAGTCCAGCAAGGCAAGCATGAGTTCGTCCTTGGAGCGAAAGTGGTACAGGAGCCCACCTTTGCTCATGCCCGCCTTGGCGCAGGTCGCGTCCAACGTCAGGGCGGAAGCCCCCTGCTCCTGGACGAGAAGGCTGGCTGCTTCCAGGATCAAATCCCGGGTCACACTCGATCGTTTGCTGATTGGCTCGTTCACAAGACTCAATATACCATCTGGTCGGTACAAAAACAATACCGGCCAGACGGTATAAACTTGAGTCGGTGATCCAGTTTTCCAGGATGCATCCTTTTCCATCTTCTGCGGGATAAGACACCAAGGCCGCCAAAATCTGTTACCGGCACCAACGACTGGCCGCTTGGCTGACAGCAGGGTACAATTGTGAATCGACCGGATCCATGCCCGATCCGCGACAAGAAGGACCTGACCGGCCATGCAAGAACCCAGAGAAACCCATCCCCCCAAGGCCTACGAGAACCTGGATTTCCTCCACAGCCCGCAGGCCAGGGAAATCCGCATCCTCGCCGAATTCACCGAACCCCGCGTCCGGTTTCGCACCGCTGGCGTCCAGGGAACCATCGTGTTCTTCGGTTCCGCCCGCACTCCCCCTTTGGCGGAAGCCACGGAAAACGTGCGGCGCCTGGAAGCCTTGGGGCCCAGCAAAGAGCTCAAGAAGGCCCAGGCCCTTCTGAAGGTTGCGCCCTATTACGACATGGCGCGCGAATTGTCCCGGCGCCTTTCCACGTGGTCCACCGAGGGCAAGCACGGCTTGGTCATGTGCTCGGGCGGCGGCCCTGGCATCATGGGGGCCACCAACCAAGGCGCCTACGATGCGGGCACTCCCAGTGTCGGGCTGAACATTTCCCTACCCTTCGAGCAGCACCCCAATCCGTGGATCACCCCGGAACTTTCGCTGCAATTCCACTACTTCTTCTTGCGCAAATACTGGTTTGTCCACACGGCGCGGGCGATCGTGGTCTTCCCGGGCGGATTCGGGACCATGGACGAGATGTTCGAAGTCCTGACCCTCACCCAGACCCGCAAGCTGGACAAACCCAGACCGGTCGTGGTGTTCGGGAAGGAATTCTGGAATCGCGTCCTGAACCTGGACGCGTTCGTGGAAACCGGAATGATCGACGAGGACGACCTCAAACTGTGGCACTGGTCGGATTCCGTCGACGACGCGTTCTCCTACCTGACCGGCGAACTCGAAAGCCTCCATCTTCGGCGCCCCAAGGTGGGCTACGACGACGGCGACGGATCCACTCCTCCCAGCGTCTGAGGGCAGAGGAGCCGGGTCAGACCAATGGCACGAACTGCAAGCCTCTGCTCAGGAGGCCTTGCAGCACCACCTGCCAAAGCCCCGCCGTGTGGTCGTGGTCGTGCATGATCACGATCTCGCGGCCGGCTCTGGCCAATCCGCATCCCGTCTGGGGATCGTCCCGTTCCATGCGCTCCAAAACCGATGACAATTTCCGACCCGCATCGGGGGAGTCCGGCGAAGGAAGAGTCCAATCCTCCGTATCGTAGGTCCAGAAAAGGCTCACGTCGTTGTCGGCCACATGCTGCAGGAAGCCTTGGTGCTCCACGCCTTCGATGGAAGGCAGGACGAATCCTCGCGAACGCAAAAATTCCTGCAACGCGCCGTGGTGGTCGGCATTTCCGATCCGGTCCTCGTAGGGGAAACGAAACAGTTTGATCTTGCGCTCCACTCCAGCCTTGCGGTGGATGGAATCGAGCAGGGCATCGGTTCGATCGATCTGCTCGCGCGCCTGGTCCAAGGTCAGCGTGGAGAATTTGGGGTGGTCCCACGAATGGTTCCCCAGGATCTGCCCCGCATGCAATGCCTGGATGGCGGCGGCGGGCCGTGCGGCCAAATGATCGCCGCGGCAGAACCACACGGCTTGGATTCCTCTGCGCGCGAGCTCCAGCACCCGCTCCTCCATCTGGCTGGAAGCGGAATCGTCGATCGTGAGATGGGCAGGCTTGGTGGGCACGTCATTCCTCCGGACAACGGAAAGATGCGTTGTCGACGGTGGGTATGTCGCAGGACACCGCCCCGACGTTCACCGGAACCTCATCTACCGTCCGAGGGCATTTCCCATCAAAAGGAGAGGTTGTCCATCCGGAGTCCGGATTTCCACCACGAAAGCTCCACGAAGCCAGGCCAGATCCAACTCGTGCGAACCTGCGGCCAGAAGCGCCCGCCCTGCCAGAATGCGTCCAGAAGGGCTCCTGGCGGTCACCAATGCATCGAACGGAAGCTCCAACCGAGTCCCGACCACGCGAGGAGATTTGAACCCCGCGGATTCCTGGTCCGGATCGCGCAGCGACGCCGTACCCAAAAGATCCTCCAGCAGGATGGGCCAGCGCACCTTCCCCAGCCAAACCGTGTCGCCGGTCATGCGCCAAGCGGAGTTTCGCTGCCCGCAGAAACCCGGCGAGAGAGCCCGATCGACCGCCTCGACGCGCCCGCTGTCGGGCACCACCAGCCAGGAGTCCAAAGTCACCGCGCTGTCGTTGATCACGCGCCCGCAGACCCGCCTGGTGTTCCCGGAAAGCCTTAGGGAACGCCCGAATTTGACCAGCGTATCGTTGACCAACCACGGACCGGCTTCGAAGATCATATCGGCTGGATCGTTTCTGCGGTTGTAGACATACTTGACAGGACCTGTCAAGTAATCGATGCTCCAGGGAAGTCCGAGTTTCCTGGCCGGATCGTAGATGCTCGAGACATCAAATCTCGCCAGGTCCGGAGCAACCAAATTGCCGCGGTTGCCGGGCAGCTTTTCACAAATCCCGGTCAGCAGTTCTTCCCCTGTGGTCTGCCTCCAGCCGACCAGGAGCGTAGGACGCTCCGTCATCACGGGCTTCAAGCCCACCGCCAATCCGGTCGTTCGAAGGCGGTCGCGCACCCTCGTGGCAACGGTAGCAGAATCCTCTTGGACGCAGGCGATGGCGCACATCACCGGGTGTGGCTCGTAGTTCTGGACCACTTTGGGAGTCTGGGCGATCTGGCATCTGCCATCGTTGCAGGTCCAGACCGTATCCACCTTGGCCACCATCCGCACGATCGCTCCCACCGGGGCATACTCGAGAGTCAAGGGCAGGGTGTCCAGAAACTGCACACGACGCACGGCTGGAAACACCGAATCGCGCCCGACCTGCGCCCAACGCCAATGGACTTCCAGAGTGACTCCCTTCTCGTAGAGTCCTCGCTCCTGCCTGCGAATCGAGATCGAATCCAGGACCACCCCTCCCCCGCCGGACAACTGCGAGAATTCCGACTGGAGGTAATCCACACGCTCCGTGTTGATCACAACGAATTCGATCTTGGGCTGCACCACGGGGAGCGCGATGATCATGCGCGCTGGATCCGACGCCGCTGGTTCTGCAGCGGCCAGGGCACCAGCGCAGAGCAAACAGCTTGAGAAGGCCAATGCGGAAGGGATGTTCATCGGAAACCTCGCGGCAGGATGGGATCGTCGTGGCAAGTCCCGAGGGACCTTCGCCGCGAAAAACAATAACCTAACCAGTCCGAGAAGACCTCCCGAATCGCGTATCCGTCCCGAAGCCGTACTCTAGCCGAGTCCGATGGAGGCGCGGAGAATCGCCCCATCAACGCTGTCCTGTCATCCACCTAGCGAGCAAACGCACTTCCCCTCAGCAAGCTCGCCTGTCCACCATCCACGCTGCGGATCTCGAGCAGGAAGGCGCCGCGATGACCGGCAAGAACCAGTTCGTGCGAGCCAGCGGTCAGCACGAACGATGCACCAAGTCGGCGCCCCGACAGATCCCGTGCGACCACGGTCGCATCCCAAGGAAGCTCGAGCCGGGAACCGGACAACTTCGGAGCGAATCCGGATTCGAGCGAATGGTCGCGCCGGCCAAGCGAGGAGGTCCCCAGCAGGTCTTGCACCCGGATCGGCCATTTCGTCTTGCCCAACCACACGGTGTCGCCGGTCATGCGCCAAGCGGAGCTTCGCAGCCCGCACATTGCCGGCGACAAGGCTCTTTCGATGGATCCGGCATCGGCGCTGTCCGGCACCACCAGCCAGGAATCCTCCACGGCATCGCTGTCGTCGATGG
This sequence comes from Fibrobacterota bacterium, assembly GCA_016699655.1. Lineage (GTDB taxonomy): Bacteria > Fibrobacterota > Fibrobacteria > UBA5070 > UBA5070 > UBA5070. Next base: position 2,621,426 of record CP064986.1, on the reverse strand, counting down.
CTTGGCTGCACAGGAGCCTCGTGTTCCCGATCAGGAAGAGGCTCTTGCCGAATTTCACCAAGGTGTCGTTGACCACCCGCACATCCTGTTCTTCTGCGATCATCAAATTGGGACTATTGGTGCGATTGTAGGTGTACTGGGCAGGACCTTCCGGGTAATCCAGGCTTCTGGGGATCGATGGCTTGGACGCGGCTGGATAGGCCAGAGGAGCGATATCGAACCTGGCCAGATCGCGCGAGATCCAATTTCCCGAATTCCCGGGAAGCTTCACGGAAAGCCCCCAGATCTCCTCTTCGCCGGTGGCTCGGGTCCAATCCATTCCAGACACGGATGTGGCGGTGCGCGAAGGCCGCAAGGCCAGGGCCATTCCCGTGGAATGGATCCGACTCCTGACAACTTCAACAAATCTTGTCGAATCCTGGAACATGCAGGCGACGGCGCAGAACAAATGCCTGGAGTCGTGGTTGCGAACCACCTTCGGAACCTGGGCGATCTGGCACCTGCCATCGTTGCACGTCCAGATCGTGTCCACTTGGAGAGCCGCGCGCTGGGTCCCGGGCTGGGAATAGGCGAACGGCACGTCGAGAGCATGGATGAACTGCATGCGCCGCGAAGCCGGATGGATCGTGTCCCTTCCCCTCGCCGCCCAGCGCCAATGGACTTCCAGATTCGCCCGGAGATCACCGCGGCTGGAGTCCACCGACTGGAGGGAGATCGAATCGATGCGCACACCGATTCCGACGAGCAAACCGGAAAACTCCGTTTGCAGGTAATCGGTATTCTGCGTGTTGATCACGACGAAGTCCATTTTCGGCAACGGCAAGGGCTTCTCGACGACGACCAGCGCGGGTGACGGAACCAGGATCGGATCCTGGACGACGACATCGACGTCGATTCCATGGGATGCGGTGGTGAGGATCGCGCCGAAGGTGGCAAGGGCAGGGATGAGCTTCATGATCGACCTCGTAAAGGAATGGGAAAGGCGCGCCGCCAACGTGGCGCGCCTTTCCGATCTCACAACGATAACGGCATTTCGGAAAGACATCGCGAAAAAGCGTTTCGTCGATCGGCTATCGGGCAAACGCGCTGCCCCGCAGCGAGCTCGATCCCTTGCCGTCCAGGCTCCGGATCTCCAGCACGAAGGCACCGCGATGCCCAGCCAGATCCAGCTCGTGCGAGCCAGCCGTCAGCGCGGACGAGGAACCAAGCCTGCGTCCCGAGAGATCCCTGGCCACCACGGTCGCGCCCCATGCCAGTTCCAGGCGGGAGCCGACCAGCCTGGGGGCATCCCCCGAAGGAACCTTGAGGAGCTTGCCATCGATGGAGGAGATTCTCAACAGATCTTGAAGAAGGATGGGCCACTTCGTCTTGCCCAGCCACACGGTATCGCCGCTCATGCGCCAGGCGGAACTGCGCAATCCGCACATCACCGGCAAGAGGGCTTGCTCGATCGCATCGGCGCCTCCGGTACTGTCTGGAACCACAAACCACGAATCGCGGCCCACCAAGGAATCGTTGGTGGGAAAACCGCAGCGCTGGAGGGGGCTTCGCTGGAGGTACAGGCTCTTGCCGAACTTCACCAAGGTGTCACCGACCACACGCACGTCCTGATCTTCCAGGATCTTCAAATTGGGACTGGCGGTGCGGTTGTAGGCGTATTGCGCGGGACCCGTCTTGTAGTCGAGACTGCGGGGGATGTTCGGCTTGGAGGCGGTGGTGTAGGCGATCGGGGAAACTTCGAACCGGAACACGTCTTGGGAGATCCAGTTGGCAACGTTCCCGGAAAGCTTCGCGCTAAGGTTCGCGATCTCCTCGTCACCGGTGGTTTGCATCCATGCCGATCGGATCGGAAGGATCGATGCTTGCAGCGGATGCAGCGCCAGCGCCACTCCGGTCGCTTCGATCCGGTCGCGGATCTCACGGACGATCGACAACGAGTCCTGGCTGAGGCATCCGCCTGTGCAATAGATGGAAGCAGATGTGTAGTTGGCGACCACCTTGGGAGTCGGGGCGATCATGCATCTGCCATTTTGGCAGGTCCATACGGTATCCACCCGGATCGCCGACCGGCTCTTGTACATCGGTGCCAAAGCGTAGGGGGTCTGGAGTGGATCCAAAAATTGAACCCGTCGAGACAAGGGGAAGACAGAATCCTTCGATCCCGTCGCCCAGCGCCAATGCACTTCCAAATTCGACCGGACCGTTCCGCGGTTCGTATCCAAAACCTGGATGGAAACCGAATCGATGCGCACACCGATCCCCGTGGAAAGGCTGGAAAATTCCGTCTGCAGATAATCCGCATCCGGCGTGTTGATCACGGCGAATTCGATCTTGGGCTGCGCGACGGGCCTGGCGATGATGTCCGCCGGAGGGGCCTTGATCAAGATGGTGTCCGGCATGACGACGGACAAGGTGGAGGACGCGGCCAGATTGGGGAGAAGCATGCCGAAGGCGGCCAAGGCAGGGAATAGCTTCATGACAAACCTCGAAGATGGGTGGGAGATGCGCACCTCGTCGGATGCGCGTTTCTGATACCACAACGATAGCGGAGCACCTCGAACTCTCCCCGGAAAAAACGCTTTCCGGAGCGGTTTGCGTACTCGCCCCGAGTCCATCCCCGCGTTCAGCGCGCAGGTCGGCGCGGCGCTCCCATCGGAGGATTCGTCGATCGAGACGCGTACGGCAGGGCCACCGCGTCTTTTTGAGCGCGGCGGCGCAGCGTGTCGCGTTCCACGAACACTTTGGCGCCCGTGAAGGGGTCGATGCCGGTGGCGTACATGACCGTGCTCCAGGTACCCGGGGTAGGCGTGAAGATCTGGACCTGCTCGGGAGTGAGACCGAACTTCCCGCGCGCGAAGTTCCCCATGGCCGCCATGTCCTCGCGGCTGCACCCTGGATGGGCCGCGATCACGTAGTAGGTCAGAAATTGCTTCTTCCCTGCCTTGGCCGAGGCCTTCTCGAAGCGCTCCTTGAAGTCGAGGATGCTGTTCAACCCCGGCTTTCCCATCAGGCCCAGGATCCGCTCGTCGAAGTGTTCGGGCGCCACCTTGAGCTGCCCCGACACGTGGTGGGCGGCGATCTCCTCCAGGTACGCTTGCCCGTGGCGCGCGTCGTCCATCAGAAGATCTGTGCGGATCCCCGAGGCCACGAAGACCTTGCGGATTCCCGGCAAGGCGCGCAGCTTGCGCAGCAGCTTGAGATGCGGCTCGTGGGTGACGGGCAGGGTCTTGCAGGTTTGGGGACACACGCAACGCTTGTGCTCGCAGGCGCCCTTGGCGAGTTTCTTCCCGCACTCGTAGCCGTACATGTTGGCCGTGGGTCCGCCCGCGTCGGACAGGATTCCCTTGAACTTGGGGTGTTCGCGCATGCGGGCCACCTCGCGCACCACGCTTTCCTCCGATCGGCTCTGGATCGTGCGTCCCTGGTGCACGGCGATCGCGCAGAAGTTGCACTCGCCGTAGCAGCCGCGATGGGTCATCACGGAAAACCGCACGGTCTCCCACGCCTTGACCGGCCCCAGGTGGGCTTCGGAGGGATGGGTCTCCAACTCCCACTGCAGGTCCGAGAACTGGTCCATTTCCTGGGTGGACAGATTATGTACAGGTGCATTCTGCACCAGCCATCGCTCGCCGTGGCGCTGCGCGATGCGCTTGCCCGAAACGGGATCGGAATGGCGGTAGAACTGGCGGAACATCTCCACGTACCGCTCGCGGTCGGTCTGGACCTCGTCGAACGACACGATTTCTTCCGCGTCTTCCGGCTTCTCCTTGGCCAGGTGGCAGGTGCCGCGCAGATCCAGGAGGGTTTCGCCCTGGTCCAGGCGGCGCGCGATCTCCAGGGAGGTCCACTCCCCCATGCCGTACACCAGAAGGTCGGCCTTGGCGTCGAACAGCAGACTGCGCCGGATTTTGTCATCCCACCAGTCGTAGTGGGCCACACGGCGAAGCGATGCCTCGATGCCCCCCAGCACGATCGGCCGGGTGCCCTTGAACGCGCGGCGCACGAGGCCCGTGTAGGCGATGCTGGCACGATCGGGCCGGCGGGTGTTTTCGCCGCCCGCGGTGAAATCGTCCTGGTGGCGACGCTTCCCGGAGCTGGTGTAGTTGGCCACCATCGAATCCACGCAGCCGGCGGAAATCCCCCAGAACAGCCGGGGCTCTCCGAGACGGGAAATGTCTTCCACCGTGTCCGTCCGCGGCTGGGAAACGATGCCCACGCGCCACCCCGCCTTGGCGAGCACCTTTCCGACCACCGCCGCCCCGTGGTAGGGGCTGTCGATGTAGGTGTCGCCGGTCACCAGGATCACATCCAATTCCGACCAACCCAACTGGTTCATCTCTTCCCGTGTGGCCGGAAGGAACATGGCTCTCCTTTTTTGAGACAAAGTATCAAATAATCTCCATCTCCCTGCGCGAGGGCATTCGGCGCTAGATTGATGGAGCATACATGGATGGACAACCATCTCCCAACATCACTCGGTTCCTGCTGCGGAATTTTCGATTCCCCGCTGCGGTGATCTTGAGTTTTTGCGTACTGATGTTCGCCATCCATCGCTATCGGCGGATTTCTTCCAAACCCCGCATGCAGGTGAAAGGCGCGATCTGGGAGTCCACCCAGAAGGAGGAAGGCAACCGATTGCCGCCGGAAATGGCGCGGCTGGTTCCTTCCGGCCATACCGTGCGGGGCATGTACCAAGGAGACCTCGACCAAAACGGAAGAGACGACTACGCGATGCTCGCCGCCCTGGAGGTGGAAGACAGCCTCGCGGACCATTCCGATCGTCCGGTCCGACGGCAATTGCTGTTGATCGTCTCCCAGCCCGACGGCAGTTTCGCCGTGGCCGCTCGAAGCGACAAGGCGGTGTACTGCACGCGTTGCGGCGGCATCATGGGCGACCCGTTGGAGGAAATCTCCGTGGACTCCGGCCGGTTCACCATCCAGCAGTACGGCGGTGCCGCTTGGCGCTGGTCGCGCACCACGATGTTTTCCTACGACCAACAGCGCAAGGACTGGTTCCTGACGCTGGACAGCACGGAGCATTTCGCGGTCGCCCAACCGGAGGACGCCTCCCGGCACGCGGCCACGCCGATCGAGTTCGGGTCTGTCCGTTTCAAGGATTTCGACGTGTACAAGACCACCGGGATCTGAATTCTGGAGAACGCCCCCGACACCAGCTTCCGATGGGATATATTGGATTCCATGAATCTGAAAGCCATCGCCGCCACCTACGCTTGTGCCGCCAAGGAAGCCAGCCGGGAACTCGTGAGCTTCGACGCCGTCCGACGCAGCCGCGCCATCGTCGCCATCGCCGAGGCCCTCGAGGCGCAGATCGGGGCGATCGTGGAAGAAAACGCCAAGGACCTGGAACAAGGCACCCTCGACGGCCTGTCCAGCGCCATGCTCGATCGTCTGAAGCTGGATCCCAACAGGCTCAAGGGAATGGCCCGCGACCTGCGCGAGATCGCCAGCCAAAGCGACCCCATCGGCCGCGAGATTTCCCGCGAGACCCGCTCCAACGGTTTGGACATCGCCAAGGTGAGCGTCCCGCTGGGGGTGGTGTTCTTCATCTACGAATCGCGGCCCAACGTCACCACGGACGCGGCTGCGCTCTGCCTGCGTTCCGGAAACGCCATTTTGCTGCGCGGCGGCAAGGAAGCCATCCACTCCAATCGGTTCCTGGGTGCCCTCATCCAGGGTGCCCTGGCCACCGCGGGCCTCCCCGCCAAGGCGGTCCAATTGGTGACAGAAACCGACCGCGAACTGGTGGGCGAACTCCTCCAGCGCGATCGCGAACTGGACCTGGTGATCCCCCGCGGCGGCGAAGGACTCATCCGCGCCGTGTCCGAGCAATCCAAGATCCCCGTGCTCAAACACTACAAGGGCGTCTGCCACGTGTACGTGCATCCCACGGCGGATCCTGACCTGGCCGTGGAAGTGGTCCACAATTCCAAGGTCCAACGGCCCAGCGCCTGCAACGCCTCCGAGACGCTGCTGCTGGATCGCGCGCTGGATGCCGGTGTCGCCCGCCGCATCCTGCAGCGCCTGTTGGATGCCGGGGTGGAGCTTCGCGGCGACGGAGCCTGCCGCACGCGCCACTTCGACCTTCCCTGGACGGATGCGACGGAATCCGACTGGGACGAGGAATACCTCTCCTTGACGATTTCCGTCGCACAGGTGGATGGTGTCCAGGAAGCGCTCGACCACATCGCCGCGCACGGTTCCAGCCACACGGAAGCCATCCTCTGCCGCGACCAGGCGGCGGCCGAACAGTTCGTGCTCGGGTGCGACTCCAGCTCGGTGATGGTCAACACCTCCACCCGCTTCGCCGATGGCGGCGAATACGGTCTGGGCGCGGAAATCGGGATTTCCACGGATAAATTGCACGCGCGCGGCCCCATGGGCGCCGCGGACCTTTGCACCTACAAATGGATCGTGCGCGGGACCGGGCAGGTGCGCGGATGAAGCCGCTGATCCTTTCGGCAGACCAGGCCAAGGCGGCCAGCCAGTCGGTGAAGTTCGACCAAAACGGCATGGCCCTGGCGATCGCCTGCGACCACGCCTCAGGAGAGATCCTGATGGTCGCCTGGATGAACCAGCAAACCCTGGAGCAGACCCTGGCCACCGGCCGCATGACCTACTGGTCCCGCTCGCGCCAGGAAATCTGGGTCAAGGGACTCACGTCCGGGCACATACAGGACGTGGTGGGCGTGGAGCTGGACTGCGACGGCGATGCGTTGCGGTTTCGGGTGGTCCAGCACGGCAACGCCGCCTGCCACACCGGAAGGCGCAGCTGTTTCTACCGCACCCTGGTCGATGGAAAATGGAAGGTCATCACCGACCCTCCCTCGCAGGACTGACGGAAACCGTCCTACCCGCGCTGGCGCAGATCCCGGCCCGTTGGCGCCAGCGCCCGCTGGCCTTGTGTCTTTCCGGCGGAACCGATTCCAGCGCCCTGGCCATTTTGTTCGCGCAAGAGGCCCTGCGGGAGCGCTTCCCGGCGGGATGCGAGGCCTTGCATGTGCGCCACCGGTTGAGAGGCGCCCAATCGCAGGGCGATGCCGATTCCGTCCATGAGCTTTGCGGAAGGCTCGGTCTTCCCTTGCGAATCCTCGACGCCCCGGTCTCCAAGGGCCCCGGACTGGAGGCCCGTGCCCGGACGGAACGGTACCGCGTTCTGCGCGAGGCGGCGCCACTCTCCATCCTTGCCACGGCCCACCACCTCGACGACCAAGCGGAGACGGTCATCCTTCGCCTTCTGCGCGGCGCCCACGCCCGTGGTCTCGCGGGAATCCGACCATGGCGCGAAGATGGCATCTGGCGACCATTACTCCCTTCGCGCAGGACCGATCTGGAGCGGATCTGCCTCGATGCCGGATGGACGGCCCGAACGGACGAATCCAATGCAGACAGATCGTTTCAACGCAACGCCGTGCGCCTGGATCTTCTGCCTGCCTGGGAAAGCGAGTCCCCCGGTGTCACCCAAGCGCTGGCCGAGCTCGCCGACGCCGCGGATCGGCTTTCGCCGTTCCTCGAACGCTCCCTCGAACGCCTTGCCGCCGATTGCCGCCTGAAGCTCGACGACCGCGGATTTTCGCTTCGACTCGACTCGACGCCATCTCCGGAATCGAATCCGGAACTCCTCGTTCTGCTGGAGCGGACGTGGAGCCGACTCGGCAGGCGACCGTGGGCGAGCCAACAACTCACGCGACTGCTGGCCGATGCCGCCCAGGCCGGGATCGGTCGCCGTCAGGGTGGCCAAGGCGAGCTGGCCATCTGGGGTGGCGGACACCTGCGGGTGGAACGCGCCACTTAGCGGAGATCTTTCGCGAGGGATCGGCCACGTCGGATTCCGTCTACTCCTCGTCGGCGGCGACCAGCCTGGGCAGGAAAACCCAGGGGTAGGCGAGTAGAAACAGGTTCGGAGCCCACCAGAACGGATCGAAATCGGACCGGATGGCCCAGAACGATACGGCCTGGAGTCCGGAAGCGGAGGTCAGGGCGAGACTGACGATCGCCCATTTCCTCCATGCAGGCCTGCGCCCCTTCCACATCGCCAACGCCAAGTAGCCGGTGGCGGAAATGGCGAGATCCAGAGGCAGGAAGGACCAATTCCAAGCCACGAGCAGAGGGTTGGCGTGATCCTTGTACAGCCACTCGGGCGGCAGCAGATGCAACGCCGTGATGCACCAGTAGAGGACGAACCCGGTATCCACGGCGACAAATAACGTCAACAGGACGCGTACCCAGGAAGGCTGTTCGGAGGAAGGCATGCTCGGCAAGGTACCCTGACGAACCCTTCGCGTCCAATGCGCGGATGCTCAGCCCTCGCGCAGCTTCCGATACAGCGTTTTGGGATCGATCCCCAGAATCTCGCAGGCGCGCGTGCGGTGCCCGCCCGTGCGGGCCAGGACCTTCTCCACGTAGCGCCGTTCCAGCTCTTCCAGGCTGGGCCAATCGGTTTCCAGCGGGTCGTCGCCGCCCAGCCGTGCGCTTTCCTCCTTGAGGAAGGCGAAGTCCTCCGGCTGGAGGATGTCGCGATCGCAGAAGGCCATCGCGCGCTCCATGGCGTTGCCCAATTCGCGGATGTTCCCCGGCCACCGGTGGGCCAACAGGAGGCTTTGGGCTTCCTTGGAAAGCCTGCGGCCGGGCATCCCCGCCCTCTGACAATATCTGTCCAAGATGCGGTTGGCCAGCGGCACCACATCCTCCACCCGCTCCCGCAAGGGGGGCAGATGGATGGGGATCACCTTGAGGCGATAGTACAGGTCTTCGCGAAAGCGTCCGTTGCGGACCTCGTCGGCCAGATCCCGGTTGGTGGCCACCACCACGCGCGCCTTGAGCTCCAGCTCCTTGCGCGAGCCGATGCGCCGGAAACGTCCCTCCTGCAGCACGCGAAGGAGTTTGGTCTGCATCAACAGCGGGAGTTCGCCGATTTCGTCCAAAAAGAGCGTTCCTTCGCCGGCCACCTGGAACAGGCCCTCCTGGGTACGGACCGCCCCGGTGAAGGCGCCCTCCTCATGTCCGAACAGCTCGGATTCGATGAGGTTTTCCGGAATCGCCCCGCAGTTGAGCGGCACGAAGGGCATCTCCGCGCGATGGCTCAAAAAGTGCAGCGCTCGCGAAACCCGCTCCTTGCCCGTGCCGGATTCGCCGGTCACCAGAACCGTGCTGGAAAGCTGCGCCAAGCGCGGCACCTGGCTGAGCACCTTCTGCATGGCGATGTTGAGGCTGTGGAGGGATTCGTCCGCGCCCTTGAGTCCGGCGAGCTCGGAACGGAGCCGGACCTCTTCCAAGGCGCGTCGCACCCACAGGAGGAGGTCGTCGATCTGGACGGGTTTTGTCAGATAGTGGTAGGCCCCGGCCCGAACCGCCTCCATGGCCGCATCCATGGTCGCGAATGCGGTCACGAGAAGCACGGGCACGGAATTGTCCACGCGACGCGTCTCGCGCACCAGGTCCATCCCGCTCATTCCCGGCATGTTCACGTCCGAGAGGATGACGCGGACCTTGCCTTCCCGCACGCGCAGCAGAGCCTCGCGGGGATCGGTGGTCGCGTCGGCGCGAAAACCTTCCGCCTCGAGAAGGTCCCGAAGCGCCAAGGCCATTTCCTTTTCATCGTCGACGACGACGATGTCCACTGTTCCGGTTCTGCTCATCTGGTCGTACCTGGAACCAACAGGTAGAAAGACGTGGGCACTTAGGCTTCGTCGACCGGCACATCGCCCCCTTCGGGCGAAGGAACTTCGGCGAGCAGGCGAAACCGGATGGCGAAACGCGCACCGCCCAGCTCGCTTTGGTTCACGGCCATCTCGGCACCCATCCGGCGCACCAGCCCCAAGACCACCGTCAGCCCCAGCCCGGACCCTTCGCCCTGCCTTTTGGTGGTGTAGAACGGATCGAAGATGGCCGCACGCCGGTCCTCGGGGATTCCTGGCCCGTCGTCCTCGACCACCAACGTCGCCCATGCTTCGTCCGAGACGATGCGCACCACGACCTGGCCCCCGTCGTCGATCGCCTGCAGGGCGTTCATCACCAGGTTCAGGATGATCTGCTGGATCCCATCGGGGGTGCCGGAGACGTTTTTCAGATCTGGAGGACACTCGAGGGAAAACCTCGCCATGCGTTTTTTCGCCAACGGCTCGACCAGATCCGCCACGGTGCGGGCGATCGAGGCCAGATCCACCGCCTGCTCCGGAGCGGGCTTGGAGCGCGCGAAATCCAGGAGCTGGCGGATCAGGCCTGTCACGCGATCCAGTTGACCAAGCGCCACATCCAGAGTCTTGCGATCCTCGCCGTCTTGTGCCGTCCGCCGCCGCATGAGCTGCAACCGCATCGCCACGACTCCCAGCGGAGTGCCGATCTCGTGGGCGAGGCCGGAGACAAGCACCCCCACGGTGGCCAGTTTTTCCGCCTGCAGGAGCTGTTCGTCCTTGCGGCGAAGTTCGCGCAAGTATTCGAGGTCTGCTTCCAACCGCGCCAGCCGGAAGTCGCGCCGAACCATCATCCAGGTCAATCCCAGCCACATCGCTCCCAGGATCGAAAGCAAGGCCCCGGTGCGCCCGAATTGGGCGATGAGGGGCGCGGTGATCTCGCGACGCGGGACGTGGAGGACCAGGATCCATCTCACCCCCCCCCAGACGCCGATCGTGCGGGCATGGACCAGGGTTCCTGGCGGGACAGGGTCGTCCGGCTGCTGCCCCCGCCAGAGGATCCCTCGTGGATCGCCCTGGAGCGTGTTGAACACCCCCTTGGACAGCTCGCGGAACAACCGCGGTTCGCGGACCCCGGAATCGCGATCGTACATGGGAAACCAGGTTCCATCGCCGTTGACCACCGCAAGCGACACCCCCCGATTGACAAGAAACGGCTCCACCGTGCGCGCCAGCGAGGAGCCGGTGGCCGCAAGCTCGAGGTCCGCCCCGGATTCCACGTCCGGGACGCGCACCGATAGCCCCGCATCCCAGCTGGAATCACGGCCGGCTGGCGGCGCTTCCAGGTCCGAAACCTTCATGGTGCTTCCGTCCGGGAAAAACTGCCGCCCCAACCAAGGCTGGTGGTCTCCTCGCCCCCACAACAGACGTGCTTTGGCCTTCCCCACCAAGGCCAGGTGGCCGAAGGCGGAATCCGTGGCGAGAAGGGACCACGCGCGCTGGCGCTGGGCGCTGCCTTCGCCGGAATTGCGCACCACGTGCGCCATCACCTGGCCAGTGCGGAGCTGGCGTCCCATCAGCTGGCGAAATGTTCCCTCGACCTCCTGCAGGAGGCGATCCTGTGCCAACAAGTGGGATTCGATCAGCACCGCTCGCTGCTGGAAGTACACGGCGACCACCAAAAGGAGCGTGGCAAGGCCCGAGCCGCCGATGGTGACCCAGGTTCGGCTGCGGACCATGTGCCGAAGCCGAGGCAGTCGTTTGTCTTCCTTCTTTCCCATGATTGGCTCCGTTCCCGGAAAAGATGCAGATTGCAAGTCACGATGAAGACTCAGATCTCAGGAAAGACCTTGGCGTGGACCGAAGCCGGAGCGGGAATCCCTTTGGTTCTGGTGCACGGCCTCCCGTTCCAGCGAGGCATGTGGGCACCTCAATTTCCCGTCCTGGGCAGGAAAGTTCGGGTCCTCGCGCCGGACCTGCCCGGATTTGGAGAAAGCGAACTGTCCTCCGCCTCGCCCTCGCTCGATGCCTGGGCCGACGACCTCGCCTCCTTGATCGAGCATTGGGGCTGCGGTCCGGTGGTGCTGGCCGGGCATTCCATGGGCGGATACGTGGGATTGTCCTTCGCCCGTCGCCATCCACGACTTCTGCGCGGCTTGGTCATGGTCGCCTCCCGCGCCACCGCCGACACGGCGGAGGCGGCCGCCAATCGCAGGTCGGTGGCCACCCGTCTGCGCACGGAACCGCCGGAATTTGTCGCCGACGCCATGCTCCCCCGCATGGTCGATTCCGCCTCGCACGCGCCGGAGATGCTCAAGTCGATCCGCGAATTGATGAATCCGCTGCGCGCGGACGGGATCGCCTGGGCCCAACGGGCGATCGCCGACCGCATCGACTCCACCAACCACCTCGGGGCCGTGGAGGTTCCCGCCCTGGTGATCGCGGGTGAACGCGATGCGGTGGTCCCCCTCGAGGAGAGCGGTGTCTTCGCCGCCAATTTCAAGCACGGTCGCCTCGAGGTGATCGAAAAGGCGGGGCACATGCTGTCCTTCGAGCAGCCCAAGGCATTCCACGCGGCGGTAGAGCGATGGATCGGTCTCCTCTAGCCGCGATCCAATTCCCCCAAAAACGCCACGCCTTCCTGATCGCGGCCCATACGGACGCCCCCATGGCGCGCCGTCTGCAACGCGCGCTGCGCCACGATCGGGTGGATATCTTCCTCCATGTGGACCGGAAGGCGGATCCCGAGCCGTTCTTCGAGCCCGGCACCATCCCGGTCCACAGGCGCATCGCCGTCCGGTGGGGCGGTTGGGATCTCGTGGAGGCGACGCTCGAGCTGCTGTCGCACTCCTTCCTGCACGGGGGGTACTCGCACTTCACGCACCTCAGCGGGCAGGATTACCTCCTGCAACCCATCGATCGCATCCTGGACGAACTGGAATCCCACCAAGGGCAGTGGGTGGATCTTGCCTGGACGGACCTCGACAGGCGCTCCAGGTGGAGCATCTACCACGTCACGGCCAAGAACCTCCTGCATCGAACGATCCAGCGGGCCTATCGCAAATTCTGTCTGCGTCCTCCACGTCTTCGCCCCCTGCCTTCCGGCCTCGTATACGGCTGCGGATCCGCCCTGTGGACCCTGGACAGGCAAGCCGTGGAATGGACATTGGGCTTCCTGCGGCGCAGACCCGATGTTCCGCGCTTCTTCCGCAACACCATCCACACCTCGGAAATGTTCGTCCATACCCTGATGCGGTCATCGCCATTTTCCGACCAACTCGGTCGGCATGGGCATTTCATCGACTGGAGCCGCGGAGGTCCGCACCCCGAGGTCCTGGTAGGATCCGATTTCGACCGCCTGGTTCGCAGCGACATGCTGTTCGCCCGGAAGTTCGAATCGGGAAGCTCCCGATCCCTCCTGGATGCCCTAGATCTGCGATCAGGCCTCGGAGGGACCCCGATCTGACAATTTCCGACTCATTTCCGCCAGATACCCTTCCAGTCCGCCTTGCCGCTTCGATTTCCACCAGGCTCGCGCCGCGCCGAGCGAGGCGGGGAACAGTCTCGGCATCCGTTGCAGCGAGAGGGCGAACCCGCGCGCCCAGGCCGCATCCACCGACACCAGCCTTCCCCACGGCACGCACTGCGCCAGAATCCGTCCATAGGCGGTGAACGCCCAAAGGCGCAAGGTCTGCAGCAGGAGCTGCTCGACACCCTGACGCGTGATCCAGCTCCCCCAGACCAGATCGCCCGGGGTGTCGCGAAGATGGAACCAGGCCAGATAGGGCAGAAACGGCCACGTTCTCGCCAAGACACGCAACACCCCTCGGCCTCCCCATGCAACGGAAACGGCCAACAGCGCACCGAGGATCCGCACATCGGAAACCAGGAGGCTCGCGGCCATCAGCAGGCCTGCGACCAGACTCGCGCCCACATGGCCCGTCGGCAGGCTGGCGGCCCCTTCGCCCGGCGCCAAGGCTCGCAACAGATCCCAGCCTTTGCCATCGCCCAACGGCAGGGAAAGCCACCCCACCAATAGACCGCTGAGGACCGACCACAACATGAGCGGCCCGATCTGGCGGAAGTAGCCTTCCGAACCCACCAGCACCCAGGCCACCAAGGAAAGTTGCAACGTGTTGAACGCGGCGGCCAGCATCACACTGGCGCCCGCTCGAGCCAACCAACGCTTGGCTTCCAACAGCCTCAACAGGTGTCCCAAGGCGAGGATCGCCGCCATCCCGGATGCAGAGGAGATCAGAAACGTGCTGGCGGGCTGGCCTCCATAGGCCATCGACAACAGATTCCGACACAAGAACAAGGCCAGTGCGGGACCGACGCCGAAGTCCAACAGGAAGGGCAGGATCACGATCCAGGAAAACCCCGGTCGCAACCACGGAAGCAACGGGATCCGCGGCAGCAAAAGCTCCACCAATTGCAAGCCGCAGGTCGCCAGCAGCGCACCCGCGAACAGTCGTGCATCCATCCGTCGGTGCGCAACGTCAATGGACGGCATCGTACTCCCCTTGCGTGCCCGCATCGGATTCGATCACCACCACCACCCGCGAAGGAACGCAGACGAGTTTTTCTCCCGTCCGGCGCGCCAACCCCTGGCGCAGACAGAGGTGGCCGGGGCAGGGTGCGCGCACCACGCGGATCGCGCCTTGGCCGTGCTCCACCACCACGGCCCCCAGAGCGCCTTGGATCGAATCCTGCCGCACGCCGCCAACAAGCGGATACCATGCCACGCGTCGGCCATCCATCCAGACCACCGCCCTCGAGCCGGAGGGTGCGGTGAACAATTGCCACGTGGACCACGTCCCGAACCCGAGAAGCAGCACCAGGAGCAGGACATCCAATGGACGGAACAAGACGGTTTTTGCCGCCGAGTCCGTCTCCTGCCCTTGGCTTACCGCGGACACGCGACCAGGGAGTCGCGCCAAAGCTTCTTGCCCCAGCCATCGGATTGCACACCGCAAAGGCCTCCGGGCACTTCCCGGATCCACAGCACGCGAATTCCCAGCGAATCCGCCAGCGGCCTACCCCTTTGGGGGCCCAGCAGGAACATCGGCTTGGACCATAGGTCGCACTGGGCGCTGGTGGAACAAAGCAACGTGGCCGACGCCACGCCGTTGCGCGAAGGTCTGCCGGTGGCGGGATCGAACAGGTGGTGGTACCGCACGCCGTCGAGCAGGAAGAACCGCTCGTAGTCCCCCGATGTGGACACGGCCCCGCTGGAGTCCAACGCGATGGAACCGACGATCTGCTCGGTGGCGCGCGGATTCTTGACCCCCAGTTTCCAGGCTCCGGCGGCTTTGCGGCCGTGCACCACGATCTCGCCTCCTCCCTGGATCAGGTGGACGGGATACCCTTGGGACACCAACCAATCGGACATCCGGTCCACCACCCACCCCTTGGCGATGCCGCCAAGATCGATGGGAAGGGAATCCACATGCAGGACCACGCGGCCGTCGGGCAGGATTTCCAGCGGCGCACGGGCGCGATCGACAGAATCCGTCCCAAATCGGCGCCGCAACGCGGCATCGATCGAGGCCGAATCCGGTACGCGAGGATCGGCCGCATCCAATCCCCACACGGCTTTGAGGTCGTGCAACCCGATATCCAAGCTGCCGCGCGAGGCCGCCATCGCGGGCAACGCACCGCGGAGGATTTCCACGATCCGCAGGTCCGGACGGACCGTGTCGCCCTTCCGACCACGCAAGATGGAAAGAGGGCCACGGGGATTGTAATCGGTGAGCAATGTGTCGAACCGATGCGTCATGCGCTGGATGCTGTCCAGCGCGGCCTCCGGGGGAATCCGCCCCTGGCCGTGCAGCGTGGCGGCGAAGTTGCAATCCATCGCCGCCCAATCCCGGTGCGTGGACGGCACCTCCCGGCAGGAAACCAGCAGCAACGCACCCAGGATCGCCAATCTGCGCATCATGCCCCCATAATACGTAATGACGCCCCGGGGTGGGGCGTCACGAAAAAACGAAACCGATGACGCCCCTAATCCGTGGATTAGGGGCGTCGATATTTGTCCGGTTATCGGGTCGGGATCGTCGCGCCGGACGAGGTCAATCCGGCGCCCATCGCGCCTGGCCGCACTGTTCGGCCCGCCGCGTCCCAGCCTGCGGCCTGCGGCGCCTTGGGCGGATCGATGCGGATCACCAGCCCTGCGGTCTTCTCCATGGTGAAGGTGCCGGTGGTTGTGTACTTGGACACCAGCGTGGTGGCGTTGGGATAGTACCCCTGGAACTTGAAGTTGTACTTCACCCCGGGAGTGAACGCTCGGGTGATCTTCCAGGTCTGTGTCCCGCGCACCGGAACGGTGATCGCGATCTTGGAACTGGTGGTGGCCGGAGCCGTCGAATCGATGAACAACTTCAGTGTGGAATTGCGCTCGCTTTCCGTCCAACTGATGGTGACGGAATCCTGCTTGGTGGATCCACCGGTCACATGGATGCTGGATCCGGTGGTGGCATCGATCGCCACGGCTTGCGCCGACTGGGTGGACACCAGCGAGACGGCCACCGCGCAGGCGGCCAAGGAAAGGATGCTCGTGAGTTTCATGGTCTGACCTCCGTTGTTGGTGCTTGTGTGAATTGTTTGCGGACTACCACAATTGCCCGGCTTGGAAGCAGAACCATCCAGCCATCCCTAGCAGCAGAATTCCCATCACGGTCTTGATGCGGATCATCCAGTTGCCGGATTTCGGCAAGGTCGTGGCCAAGCTGGAGAATGTCCCCACCGCCAGCAGGAAGGCTCCCATGCCCAAGGCGAACACGAACAGGAGACTGGATCCTCGCACGACAGATCCTGACTGCCCCACCCAAAGCAAGACGGCGCCGAGCACGGGAGCCGTGCAAGGAGACGCCACCAGCCCGAAAGCCAGTCCCAGCAGGAAGTTCGGCAGGATTCCGGCCTTGCGCGCACCCGCCGATGCCCCGGCGAACCCGGGAAGCTTGAACTGGAAGACCTCGAGCATGTTCAGGGACAACGCAGCCAGCAGCACTCCCATGCCGATGTTCACCCAGGGACTGGAGGCCACCTCCCCGAACAACGATCCTGTGAGTGCCGCGAACGCGCCGAGGGCTGCGTAGGTGACCGCGATGCCCAGCACGTAGGCCAGCGCCAACACGAAGGCCCGCCCCTTCGATTCCGCTTTCTTGGCCCCCAGGATGGAGACCGTGACCGGGATCAGAGGGTAGACACAAGGGGTGAGGCTCGTGAGCAAACCCGCCCCGAACACCAACGGATAGGCAAGGAAGGATTTCCCTTCCAGGGCGGCCTGGATGGCTTCGACAGAAAATGCAGACATGCTGTGACCTCAGAGTTTGGAGAGAGCCGCGTCCAGGGCGGCCTCTTGGGCGGGATCGAAGCCGGCGAGAGAGCTCACGAGCTTGCCTTGAGCGTCGTACAGATAAAGCGCGGGCACGCCGGTGTATCCGAACACGCTCGAGAGCGAGCTTTCCGGATCATGCAGGACCTGCCAGGTGATGCCGAGCTTCTTGGCTCCCTTTTCCACCTTGGCGACCGCGCCTTTGTCCACGGAAATCGACACCACTTGCAGGCCCTTGCCCGCGTATTTGGTCTTGAGCTTGGCGAGTTCCGGCACGCTCTCCTTGCAGGTGGCGCACCAGGTGGCCCAGAAGTCGATCAACACGGGTTTTCCTGCGTACTCGCTGGAGGGATGGGACTTGCCCGCCAGATCCGGCAGAGCAAAGGCGGGCAGGGTGGGCGGTGCGGCCATCGAGAGGACCGCCAGCGCGAGCAGAGATGCGAAGAAGCGTTTGAACATGGATCTCTCCTGGATCAAGAGTGGGTGTGGAACGGAAATCAAAGGTCCCAGCCCAGGCCCGCGCGCGCGGTCCCTTGCTGGTAGAATTCATCCGGAGCGTAGAGCTGGTACAGCCGCGTGTTGCCCCGGGTATTGCGGATCAGGTGGTCGTAGGACAGATTCCAGCGTCGCGGAAGCCACGCGCCCCACGAGTCCGGGAATTCGGAAGCCACCTTGAGCCCCGCCATCCACGAATCGAAGCGATGGAAGCGGATGTCGGCGGTCCGGTACACTTCGCTGCCCTGGTAGAGGTCGGTCTGGGCGAACCACGCTCCCACCTGGGAGTAGTAGCGTCCCTGGAGGCGCACCATGGTGGCGTCCAGGAGGTTTTGGGAAAGCTGGATGGTCAGGGTGTTGGAGCGCAGATCCCAGGAGTCGCGGTAGTTGCGGTATTCCAGGTTGACCGAACCCAATTTTTCTCCCCACAACCAGCCCTGGATGGCCTGAAGCGACACGGCCAGGGCATCCTTCTTCTCCGGCAAGAATTCCGCGATCAAGCCCGAATCACGCGTGGTGACGGGGTTGTACGGATGGCCGATGTACCCTGTGGTGCGGATGAAGTTGGTGGTGATCCCTCCCAAGGTCAGCGGCGTGAAGCTCTGGGTGAGGCCCAGGGAATACGATTGGACGCGCTTTTCGCCTCCACCCAACCGCCCCCACTCCCCGTACGGAGTCATCTTGTCGAAAAACCAGGCCCCTCCCCACGAAAGGGTGGTGTTGCGTTCCGCGAAGTCCCATGCGCCGGAAATCGACGGCGAAAACGACTGGTAGTCGCTTTCCTTGCTGGCGTAGAGGGAACCGGAAAACACCCTGCCGTTGCGCGACCAGGTCAATCCCAAACGGCTTCCCCAACGGATCTCGGGCTCGGGCTCATCCTTTCTGGATGCTCCGGAAATGCCGTCCAGCCGGGCCGATGCTCCCGATTTCGCATCGAGCTGACCGGAGCCGTTCACTCCCCATTCCCGGGAAGCCCCCGTCACCGCGTCCATCTGTCCTTCCCACATCAAGGAAAGGGATTTCGCGATGGTCTTCTTCAGCTCGAAGAGGGGCGACAAAGCGGTGACCTCGTTGCGGTCGCGAAAGGCCTCGAACTTGGTCTCCAGCGCGTCGCCCTCGCTGGCACGCACGGAAACGGCCAGGATCGACGCCAACAAACCGAAGGCGAGCCGTCCCTTCAGCATCCGCAACCTCCACCGGCGCCGGAGCTACCTCCGGAACTGCCCTCGCGACGCGGGAAGTTGTCGCCGTTGAGAGAACCCTCCAGCGCGTCAGGCTGCTTTTGCATGACAGGATCCGACAACCATTCGCGATCCTTCTGATGGACCATCGCGCATCCTCCCAGCGAAGCGGCGATCGAGAGGAGACAGAAAACGGTGGCGATCTTCGCGAGGGCGTTCATTTCACGGGCTCCTTCCAGAGATAGGCCTTGGCCGGATCGTCGTGGCACTTGACCGAGCTGCAGGTCATGGTTTGGGCATGCCATTGCGCCACGCCTCCACGCTCGTGGTGCTTTGGATCGATCACCACGTCCACCTTGCCGTTGGCGTGCCCCGGAATATCCTCGCGATCGGAGCCGCGGACGATCCACTCGGGGAATTCCTGGCCGCTCTGCGGAGGCCGAGCCTTCGCAGGGACGGAATCCAGCCAGCCTGACCCAAGCGAATCGAAGATCTTCCCCTCGCGGGAGAATTCCTTCCAGGGCCATCCGTTGGTGTTGTAGGAATTCAGGACCGCGCTGTCGGTGAAGGCGGAATCGAACACGGGGCCCGCGACGGCGATGGAAGCCGAATGACAGGACTTGCATCCGAGTACCGCTCCTCTAGGGTTGGTCAGATGGAAGCGGTGCGCTCCGGTTTCCGGTGCGTATGCATGGCACGCATCGCAGCGCGGGCGTTCCACCGGCGCGCTGCTGGTGGCCAGCAACGCCGTGCGGTCTGGCGAGACGGCGTCGCACCCCACCAGGACCAAGACCATCATTCCTATGAGCCAACGCATGTTCAGTCTTCCTCTCCGTCATCGTCGCCATCGTCATCCGGGTCGTAGGCCCCGTCTGCCGCCGGACCCGCGCTTTCGCGCTTCCACTTCGCATCGAGGAGAGTATCCACTTGTCCCGACCGGGCCAGCAAGGACGCCTCGCGCAAATGGCGGCCACCAGGACCGACGATCGTGAACCACTGGACACCAGGGGCGAGATTCGCGAAGCTCAGGAAGATCTCCCTGGCCGGATTGGCCAGCGACACGGAATCGGACATTCCCATGACCTTGAGCCAGCCCGTCCGGAGGGTGTCGTCCAGATGAATTTCTACCACCACCTTTCCTCTGGGCAAGGCCAGCAAGGTCGGCAAGGTGGAATCTCGGCCCGCTTGGAGCCGCAGAGTGCGCACCATCGCGGTTTTTTCGCCGCGCGTTTCCAATCTCCACAGCCCCGCATCCACGGCATCGAACCGGTAGCGCCCCAGCGAGTCGGTGTGCCGCGTGCGAACGATGGTTTTTCCCCAACTGGCAGGTGCGAGCGTAATCTCCACATTGGCCGCCGGAAGGGAATCCGCCCTCAGGATGCGGCCCGCCACGACGGAATTTCCCGTCTGGCTCCCCGTGCCGGCGGAACGGTCCGACTCGCAGGAGGTAAGTAGGAAAAGGCTTAAAAAGATCCAGCGGGTCACGCGACCCCTCCCTCTTTGCGAGTCCCTGGCTGCGCCAGCGGGAACAATTGCACGTTGAATTGCGCGACCAAGGATGCGGGATTGCGGTCTGCCAACACGAACTCCATCACTTCCTGCTTGAACGTCCGGATCCGCTCCTTGACCTGATCATAGCACTCCTGCGACAACCCCAAAGTCAGACCGGAAACCTCGCGAACCTCGGGCGCCAACCGGTCCGGCGCGGTCAGGCCCAACTGGATCATCTGCTGGTTGAAATGGCGGATCACCGTGCTGGGGACTTCGAATTCCGAAGAGATGGCGGGATCTGAAGCCTCCAGCCTGCCTTCGGGATCGCGCTTGAGCAACCCCAGCTTGCAGAGGTCGGCGAGTGCCTTTTCCGCCTCGCGGGGCTTGATTTCCGGAACCAGCACCGAAGCGATCCAAACCGGATCTTCCTGGAAGGCGGGCAGTCCCACCAATTCGCGGATGGCCATGTGGTGCCAATTGGACCATGCGGCATACTGCCGGGGATCCAGCACCTTCACGAAGGCCTGCCTGCGCAGACGCGACAACTCTGAGAACGCGTCCGCCCGGCTTTCCGCCGACCTGGCGCGACAGAAGGTGGCCAGAGCGACGAGGTATTTGCGATCCCGATCCACCAACCCCATCGCTTTGCCGAATTTCTGGGCGCTCTCGCTGGTCAGGCGGCGACGCCCTTCCAGCACATCCTTCAGGAGGCTCGCGCTCGTCTCTGCGCGGGCGGCGAAACTGCGGAAGGACGTGCGCGGGGAAACGGCCTTTTTCCATTCCCACCAATCCTGCAGATAGGCCCGTCCGTCCGAGTACCGGAGGATGTCGGGAGCCGACCGCGTGGATTCAGGTGAGACGATCATGTTCTTGAGTTTAACCGCGAATTCACTGCGCCCCTGGACGAAGAAAAATCGCTTTGCGAACACCTGAATCCACCAAACGGCACAAAACATCGCATTCATGCCGACTCAGGGATAATGGATCCGATGCTCTTTTGCGAACGCTTTGCATTCCACCGTTTGTACAGACGCCCCGCCACCGGTAGAGACGCCCCGCCGGGGCGTCTCTACCAGTGGCGAGGCGTACGGGGGATTGGCATCGGGGGAACAAATTGGTGAAAACGAAGAAGGCCGTCCTTGCGGACGGCCTTCTCGGTTTCTCTAATCGGGACAGCGGGATTCGAACCCACGACCTCTTGAACCCCATTCAAGTACGCTACCAGCTGCGCTATGTCCCGTGGAGGCAGAGAAATATAGCGCGCCTGATGGACCTTGGGAAGGGTCAGGAAACCCTGAACTTGGAAATCCCCGATCGCAGGACATCTTCCACCTCGCGCATCCGCGAAGCTCCCTGCGACAACTGCCGGCTCGAGGCGGCAAGCCCTTCGGCAAGGCGATCCACATCCACGATTTCCGCTTGGATGCTGCCCGCCGCCGCTTCGCCTTTGACCGCCGAGGTCTCCACCCGCTTCATTTCCGCCGAAGCTTCGGAAGCGCGCTGAGCGATCTCGCGGGTGGAGGCGGATTGTTGTTCCATGCTGGAGGCGATGGAATCGATGGCGGAGCCGATCTCTCCCACCACTTGCAAGACACCTTCCACTTCCGAAGACGCGGACCGAACCGCCTCCTGGATCTGACCGATCTTGAGAGCGATCTGCTCCGTGGCACCCTGGGTCTGGTGAGCCAGATTCTTGACCTCGCCGGCGACCACAGCAAAACCCCGCCCCGCCTCGCCCGCTCGGGCCGCCTCGATGGTGGCGTTCAACGCCAGCAAACGAGTCTGGCTGGAAACCGCCTGGATCAGATGCGAGACCTGTCCGATTTCGTCCACGGCTTGCCCCAGAGCACTGATCTTGCGCGATGCATCCCCCCCTTTGCGGGTGGCATCCAGCGAAACACGACGCGCCATGTCCGCATGTCGCGTGACTTCCGCGATGGCCGCCGACATTTCTTCCGCACCCGCCGCAACGGACCCCATTTCGCGAGCCATCCGCGAGACACCCTCCCTGGAGGCGCTCATGGTACGCCCCATCTCCAAGGCGGAGGCCGCGACCGAGGCAGATCTGGTTTTGGCGCGATCCGCGTCTTCGGAAAGTCCACCGGAAATCGTCACGTTTTCGGAAAGCGATGTGCCCAGGGAATCCACGCCATGCCGCAGATCGCGCACAAGATCTGTCAGGCGAGCCGACATGCTCGACATCGATCCGGCCAGCATTCCGATTTCATCCGAACCGGAAACCTCCACCCGCCCGGTGAGATCCCCCTGCGACATTCGCGAGGCCATTTCCTGTAGCCCTGCCACCGGTCCGCGGATTTTCCGGGCCATGTATAGAGACAGCGCGACACCCACCGCCGATCCGATGAGCAAAAGCCAGAGGACGGACGACCTCATCCGGGAGGCCAGGAGCTCGGCGGAGGATGTCTCCCGATCGACGGCCACTCCAACCAGAGAATCCACCGAGGCGAATTGCTCCTGGGCTGTCCCGAGATACATGCTGGCAAAGCCCATGTCGCCATCCGTGACCTCGCCCATTTCCTGGAGGACTTTGTGTGTGCTGCCCAACAAAGTATCCAACCGACTTGCCGCGATCGAATCCAGCAAGCCAGCCTGGCGAATAGCGGTTCGAATGGAGTCGATGCGTTTCACATCGCCTTTCAAAAGGCTGTCGATGCGCGCAGCCGGAAACCCGGCTCCTGCCCACGCCAAACCCTTGTAGGCATCCGATGCGCAATCTTCCAGGCTGTGCGAAAATTCACGCAACTGCGTGGCGCGCTGATGCGCCTTCGTGGACGCACCGATCGCAAACAGCAGCAAAACGGCTCCCAGGGCGAACAAGCCGATGACACAGAGAGGCGCTACCAAAAGCTTCTTGGAAAGCGACATGTTCGAGCTCGTGGAAGTCATTTTTTGTCCACTATTTGGAATAGGCGCCGCAAGAGAAGATGAACTCACCCGACTTTTCCAGGTAGGCGGTCTTCTGCTCAATCTTCTTGTCCACCGGATTGGAGAACTTGTAGTCCTGCCAGCCCGAACCCTTGGTCTTGGCCATTTCCACGCGCTCCTTCACGAAGGCGACGCCATCGGGATCCTTGAGTCCGATCAGGTCCTTGCCCACTTGCTTGACGTTGGCGCCGTGGGCGACGCATTTGCCATTCATATCGTAGACGGTCACGTAAAGGTCGTCCTTCACGTACTTGGCGTCCTTGGCGGTGATCTTCGGGAAGATCGCTTCGCCCTGTGCCTTGAAATCGACGATGGCCGCCTTGACCAACGCCTTGGCTTCTTCCTTGGTGCCCGCACAGAACGCGGACCCGGCGAGAGCGGCGAGCAGAACAACGAACTTGGCAACACGCATGATGACTCCTTGGTGGGATCGCGAGACCCCATCACCATACCACAATCCCGCCGTACGGAGCAAGCGAGGCTACAGGAGCCGGGAAATCCCTCTCCCCTTCCAGGCTCCGCTCTTCCAGCGCCAGGCATTCACGATCGACCTCACCCACTCGTCGCAGGCCATGCCGATCCAGATGCCCGCCACGCCCCAGCCCAGACCCCAGGCGAAGTACAAGGACAATCCCAGGCCCAGCGTCCACATCAATCCGGAACCCACGATCGCCGGGAAAAATGAATCTCCGGCGGAACGCAGACTGAAGGTGAGGGCGATGTTCGCGGCCTTGGCGGGTTGCAGCACCGCATCGATCCACAACAGCTTGACTCCCAGTGCGATGACCAACGGGTTGACCGTGTACCCGCGCAACATCCACGACGACAGGGCGGCTACCGTGCAAGCGCACACCAACGCCCCCGAACAAGCGTAAGCGGTGGCTCGTTTGAGCCGACGGTAGACTTCTTCCTCGCGACCAGCCCCGACCAAATGCGCAGTCACGATCTGTGCGGCGAACCCGGGCCCGTAGGAAAAGACCACTGCGATGTTGGCCAAGGTCATGGCAAACACCCGCGCTTTCTGGTCAACAACCCCCATGCGCCCTACCTGAGATGCTAGAGCCACCTGGAACAACTGGTAGATGATCGGCTCCAACATGGCAGGCAGTCCGATGCGCATCAACATGCCCAGGGCATGTCGCCGACCCAACTCGACATCGATCCACGTGGGATGGTAACCAAGCTTGCGCGAAAGCAAGAACAACAAACCCAGCGAAACGAACATCCACGAGAGGATCGTGGCCAGACCCACCCCGAAGGTTCCGAGCCCGCCCCACGGCAGGAGGTCTGACAAAAACAGTCCATTCAAGACTGCGTTGATGGCCAGTACCACGGCGGATGCGGCGAGATTCCACCCGGTTCGCCCTTGCGAGGCGAGGATGTTGATCATGGAGGCCCAGAGCGCTCGGGCGCCCATGCCGCAACCGAGCACAGCCAGGAACATGGTGGCGTGTTCGGCCGCTTCGCCGGAAAGCCCCATGACCGATGCGATGGGCCCTCCCAGCACAATCATGACCACCCCGATCGCCACGCCCAGTCCTACCATCGTCGACTGCAAGAACGCATAGGTGGAGTGGGCCAACCGGGGACGGCGCGCGCCCAGAAATTGTCCAGCCACCACGGAGCCGGCCTGGCCCATGGTGTTGATCAGGACCATCAGCGCAGCAAAGACCGGGATCAGCAGACCAACACCGCTGGCGGCTTCTTCCGAGACCTGCGCAAGAAAAAACATGTCCATGGCTGGCTGCGCGATCCCGACCGCGAAGGTGACCGACACAGGCCAAGCCAGCGAGAACAGCGAGCGATCGACGACGTTGTCTTGGGAAGCTTTTGCGGCCATGAGGGGCGCAAACCTAGCTCGCCGACCCCGCCTTGCCCAAGATCTGAAGCGCATCAGTCAAGATTTCAGTCTGGATTTGCGCCACCGGGACGGAGGCATCCACCACTCGCACCCGCTCGGGTGCGTCCTTGGCGCGCTGGAGGTATCCATCGCGCACACGCTGGCGAAACGCCTCGGCTTCGGCTTCCATGCGATCGGCGCCGCCACCTCTGCCACCGCGACGCGTCGCGGCGACTTCCAGGGGAACGTCCAAGAACCAGGTGCGTCGTGGAGCGATGCCGGCGGCGATCCCTTCCAGGGCGACGATGGCATCCAGCGACAAATTCCGACCAAACCCCTGGTAGGCGAAGGTCGCGTCAAAGAAGCGATCCAAGATCACCACTTCGCCTCGTGCCAAAGCGGGCAAAACCCGGGTTTGGACGATCTGGGCGCGAGCCGCGGAAAAAAGCAGGAGTTCAGCCAGGGGCACGGGAGGTTCGTCGGAGGGCTCCAACAGGAGGCTCCGCACCTTCTCGCCCAGCGCGGTCCCGCCCGGTTCGCGCAGACAATTTACGACCAGCCCACGTTCCCTCAAAGCATCGGCCAACAACCCCACCTGGGTGGTCTTGCCGGATCCATCGATGCCTTCGAAACTAAAGAGAGTGCCGTTCATGTTTTAGAAAGAGCGAGCATGCGCCCCCGCAGCCTTCGTACTGACCGAATCCTCGTCGGAGAGTGGCTGGAAAGGTGAGCGAGGTGGATGCAGCCGACGTGACAGGGTGTCTGGCGACAGAGGCGTACGCGCTCGGTACGCCGACAAGCCGAGGAGACCGCCGGAGCAACGGTGCGCCCCCGCAGTCATCCAACAGAACTGATCCCCGTCCGGGAAGGTCTGGAAGGGTGAGCGAGGGGGATGCAGGCGAAGCGACAGGGTGTCTGGCGACAGAGGCGTACGCGCTCGGTACGCCGACAAGCCGAGGAGACCGCCGGAGCAACGGTGCGCCCCCGCAGTCATCCAACAGAACTGATCCCCGTCCGGGAAGGTCTGGAAGGGTGAGCGAGGGGGATGCAGGCGAAGCGACAGGGTGTCTGGCGACAGAGGCGTACGCGCTCGGTACGCCGACAAGCCGAGGAGACCGCCGGAGCAACGGTGCGCCCCCGCAGTCATCCAACAGAACTGATCCCCGTCCGGGAAGGTCTGGAAGGGTGAGCGAGGGGGATGCAGGCGAAGCGACAGGGTGTCTGGCGACAGAGGCGTACGCGCTCGGTACGCCGACGAGCCGGACGGGCCCCTGGAGAGAGCATGCGCCCCCGCAGCCACCCTTACAGGCCTTCCCCGTGGCATTTTTTGAATTTTTTGCCCGATCCGCAAGGACACGGGTCGTTTCGCCCGATATTGGCCGCCATCTGCGGAGGCATCCGCGGCTGCGATCCCGGAGGCGGCGCCATCATGGGGCGCGTACCCGGCAAAAGCGGTGCCATCGGCGGCGGAGGAGGAGCAGGGGTGTCCTCCATTCCGGGACCGATCGCCTGCATCTGCGGGCGCGGCTTGGAGGCAGGAGATTCGGGGCGGCGTCCCAGCTGGACATGGAGGATGTTGCCCGCGATTTCCACCGCCAGGCGGTCCATGGTCTGCTGGAACAGGCGGAAGGCTTCCCGCTTGTACTCGGAAAGTGGATCGCGCTGGCCGTAGCCACGGAACCGGATCGCTTCCTTGAGGTGGTCCATCTCGTAGAGGTGGGCCTTCCAGAGGTGATCGATGCGGTTGAGCAGAAGGTCGCGCTCCACGGCGCGCATGAGCTCGCCGATTTCCTCTTCCTTGGCCTTGTACGCTTCGATGGCCAAGGCGATGACTTCTTCCACGAGAGACTCCTTCGAGGCCCCCATGGTCATCTTCTCGGCCAGAGCGAACTTCACGGTGAAGTGCCGCTCCAGCTCCAGTTCGTGTTGCGCCCAGATGGGATCGTCCGCCGGGATCTTCTCCAGGAGCATTTCGGAGAGCTTGATGTCCACCGCGTCTTCGATGCGCTGCTCGATCTCGTCGCGCACGTCCTCGCCATCCAGAATGCGCCGACGCAGCTTGTACACCACGGTACGCTGCGAATTCATGACGTCGTCGTATTCCAGCAAATGCTTGCGGATCTCGAAGTTCTGCGCTTCCACCCGCTTTTGCGCACTGGCGATGGATCGGTCCAGCAACGCGTGGGTGATGACCTCGCCTTCCTTTGCGCCCAAGCGATCCATCATCGCACGGATGTTGTCTCCGCCGAAGATCCGCATGAGATCGTCGTCCAGAGACAGGAAGAATCGGCTGGAGCCCGGATCGCCTTGGCGACCGGAACGTCCACGCAACTGGTTGTCCACACGGCGGCTTTCGTGGCGTTCGGTGCCCACGATGTGCAGGCCGCCAAGAAGCCGCACGGAGATTTTTTCCATCCCGCGCAATTCCCAGGGAGCCGGGTACGGAGGATTTTCCTGTTCGGCGCGCACCTTGTTCAGGTATTCGAGCTTTTCCTGAGGAGTCCCAGCGAACTTGGCCCGGGCCTTTTCATCCAAGGTGCGTTCGGCCCAGTGGGCGAGGATTTCCTGGTCCTGGGCGGAGTCTTCCTTGCTCAAGGACTTGGGAACCAGTTTGCGTTCGGTCCAGTGAGCCAGCAGTTCTTTCCAAGTGGTGTCCTGCAGCATAATGTCCGTACCGCGACCGGCCATGTTGGTGGCGATCGTCACGCGCCCCAGGCAACCGGCATCCGCGACGATGCCCGCTTCGCGCTGGTGCTGCTTGGCGTTGAGCACATCGTGGCCCACGCCGTGGCGCGACAGGATGGCGGAGAGCTTCTCCGATTTTTCGATGGAGACCGTACCCACCAGCACGGGCTGGCCCAGAGCGTTGCGCTCCTTCACGTCCTCGTGGATGGCGTTGTACTTCTCGTCGTCGGTGCGGAAGACCCAGTCGTTGCGATCCTTGCGGATCATCGGGCGGTTGGTGGGAACCGCGACCACGCCCAGCTTGTAGATCTCGTGGAATTCCTGGGCTTCGGTGTCGGCCGTACCGGTCATGCCACCGAGCTTCTTGTACATGCGGAAGTAGTTCTGGAACGTGATGGTCGCCAGCGTCTGGTTCTCGCGGGCGATCTTCACGCGCTCCTTGGCTTCCACGGCCTGGTGCAGACCATCCGACCAACGACGTCCTTCCATGGTACGGCCCGTGAATTCGTCCACGATGACGACTTCGCCGTCCTTGACCACATAGTCCACGTCGCGCTTGTAGATGGCATGGGCCCGCAGCGCCTGTTGGATGTGGTGGACCCAGTCGGTATTCTGATCGGAGTAGAGGTTCTCCAGCCCGAGGATCTTTTCGCAGGCTTGCACGCCACGATCCGTCAGGAGCGCGTTCTTGTGCTTTTCTTCCACCGTGAAGTGGACATCCTTCTTCAGCTTGGGGATGATCTGGTCGGCCGTCGCGTATTTGTCGGTCGACTCTTCCGCTGGTCCGGAAATGATCAACGGCGTACGCGCTTCGTCGATCAGGATGGAGTCGACTTCGTCGACGATCGCGAAGTTCAAGTTGCGCTGCACGCATTCGTCCGGTTCGCGCGCCATGTTGTCGCGCAGGTAGTCGAATCCGAACTCGTTGTTGGTGCCGTAGGTGATGTCGGAGCCGTAGCTCACACGGCGCTCGGGCTCGGATTTTTCGTGGACGATCAGGCCCACGGTCAATCCCAGGAATCGGTAGACGCGTCCCATCCATTCGGAGTCGCGCTTGGCCAGGTAGTCGTTGACCGTGACCACGTGCACACCCTTGGATTCCAAGGCGTTGAGGTACACGGCGGTGGTCGCCACCAAGGTCTTGCCTTCGCCGGTCTTCATTTCGGCGATCTTGCCGGCGTGGAGGATCATGCCGCCGCGCATCTGCACATCGAAGATGCGCATGCGGAAAGGAGGCAACGACTCCGGGTACAGCTCGCGCACCTTGGCGTACAAGCTGGCGGCGAAGTGGATCCCGACCACATCTTCGCCGGCTTCCAGCTTTTCGCGAGCCTCGAGAACCGCCGTGCGATCATCGGAAGAAAGCAGATCCAAGTCGAACCCGTGTTTGGGATCCAACAGATTCAGGATTCCCAGTCGGCGGTCTGCCGCCTCGCGCATGACCGCGAAGGCTTCCGGCAGAAGATCGTCGAGTTTTTCCTTCCCCGTGGCCAATCGTTGACGGAACTCGGCGGTCTTTTGCGAGAGGTCCCGATCGTGCAATCCGGAAAGGGCAGCTTCAAAACCGAGGATCGCCTCCACCTGGGGGGTCAACTTGTTGTTGTACCTCTCGTGGGGGGTCCCAAAGAGTTTTGTGAAGATCGCGTCGATCAGCATGAAGTCTCCAAAAACAAGGGTCGAATGGACGAATGTACCTAAACCCGCGCGACTTGGGGGTGGAGAGGCCAATCGCTGACAAGATTGGGACATCGTGCCGATGGATCCCGGTGGCCGCATCCAGGAGGAAGCAACCTCACTGGAAATTCGCGACCTTCGGAACCTGGTACCTTGCCAGAACGCCAGAAAATGGGATGATTGGGAACATACCAGATGACAAAAGATTCGCTCAAGGTCTGGATCATGCCCACGCAAGTAGGATCCAGGACCGGTAAGCTGTTCTCGCGGGCAGTGGCCTCGTTCCGGAAATCGCATCCTGCGGTTTCGCTGGAATTGCGCGTCCTCCCCTGGAGCAACGCTTGGGCGGAACTGATGCGCGCCTTCAAGCGCGGCGATCCGCCGGATGTCGTGCAGGTGGGGTCCAGCTGGATGGGCACCCTGGCGCACCTGGGGCACCTGTCGCAGGTACCGGACGGCATGGAGACCCGCCAGGTGGTGGCTCCGTGGATCGACGAATGCGTGACCGTGGGCAATCGCCGCCTGGGGGTCCCTTGGGTAGTGGAATGCTCCGGCCTGATCGCGCGGGCGGACATCCTGGATGGGCAGGTCAGTGAGTCGGACATCGACCAGTGGGATGGTTTCTTGTCGTTTTGCCGGAAATTGGGCGAAAACGCCAACAAACAGGAAATCGATCCTCGCCGTCCCTTGCCTTTGGGGATCACGTGTCGGCCGGAACCCGTCACCCTCCACAATCTGGCTCCTTGGCTCATGACGGGAGGCTGGAATCTCGGTGCATTGCTGGCCAGCAACTCCCCCCGATTGCTCTCGCACCCCAGCTCCCGCGCTGGATTGGAGTGCTTGGGTGAATTGTTGCGCGTCAACCGAACCGACGAGGATTCCGGAGCGATCCAACCCTACCGGCTTTCGATGGATTTCTATCAGGAAGGTCGATTCGCCTTTTTGATCGGGAATCCGTGGATGATCGTGCGAAACCTCGTGGATCCAACGGCCTCCGTGGAATCCCGCTGGCCCGTCACGTTCCTGCCCATTCCCGCCGGCCCCGCCGGACCCGCCACCCGTGGCGGTGGATCGGTGCTGGCCGTGCCCTCCCGCTCGAAAAAATCGGAACTGGCCTGGAAACTGGTCCGTCACATGTGCAGCACATCCTTCATGGACATCTGGTGCCAAAATTCGGGCGACCTCCCCGCCCACGTGGCCGGGTTTTGGAACCGCCATGGCGAAAATCCAGAACTCGCCCGCATGCGAAAGGCCCTGGAAGCCGCGACCAACTACCCCGCTCACCCGATGTGGACCACCATCGAGCGCGTGCTGGCCACAGGTCTGTCGGACATCCTTTGGAGCTTGCTGGCCGGGGAAAGCCTGGACGAGCACGGGATGGGCCTGGCCGCCACGGTCGATGAAGAAATCCAATCGATCCTGCGCATCGGCTGGGATCGGCCCACATGAGCATGCGCGAGCCCTCCAGCACGGGTCTGGCCCAGATGGTCCAGATCGAGACCCAGGACCTTTCCGCCCTGGGCAATCGCGCCGCCATCGCCATGTGCGGAACCGACTCGTCCTATCGCGCCTTCCAAGCCGCTTCCCAGATCATTTTCGACGGCCTGCGCGACGATGTCGAACAGGTCCGGATCTATCTGCTGGACCCGGTGGAGCGCATCCTGCGGGAAGAGGCCGTGGTGGACCACTTCGGAAGCCAAGAAGGCGCCGACCTGATCCCGCTGTATCAATTTCCGGAGCAGATCACCAAGAAGCTCGCCGCCCTGCAGCACAACATGGGCGACCAGTGGGAGATCCAAATTCCGCTCCCTGGCGAACAGCAAATCGCCGGCGTGTTGGTGCTGGTCAGTTTCCAGAAATTCCCGCCCCACCTGGAAGAAAAGATCCTTCGGCTCGGACGTAGCCTGGCCCTGGGCGCCCTCTACGTGCGCCGTTCCCGCGAGGCGGAGCGTTCGGCGATGCTGTTGAAAGCGGTCACCAACACCAGCGCCAAACTCCAGGGATTGGAAGGCCGAACCAGCCTGTTGGAAAACTTCGTGACCACGGCGGTGGAATCGTTCGGGTTCGACCGAGCCACCATCTTCGTGTTGGACGACGACGGACGCACGGTGAAAACCGCCCTCTGCGCCCGCGCGGGAGTCGGCGTGATCCCGGTCACCGCACCTCCCGAGCTCCAACTCAATTCCGACCAACCGGCCCCGCACCCTCATCTGCCAGGCCTGTGGATTCCCATCCGCATGGGTTCGCGTCGGCTGGGCGCCCTGTTCGTGGACAACATCTACTCGCTGGAGCCTCCCTCCCGCGACGTCCTGCAGCCTCTGGTGGACCTGGCCAGCCAAGCCGCCCTCGCTTTGGAAAACGCGCGTCTGATCGAGCGCCTGCGGGAAACCGCCTTGCGAGACGACCTGACAGGGCTCTATCGGTCCGGATACTTCCTGGAGCGTGTGCGGGAGGAGCTCGCCAACTCCCGTCGCCGCAAGGACAGCACGGGCCTGGTGATGATCGATCTCGACCAGTTCAAGGCGATCAACGACACCTATGGACACCCCATCGGCGACGAGGTCCTGATCCGCGTCGCCGACCGGATCCGCCAGAGCCTGCGCGTAGGCGACACGGCCTGCCGCAAGGGTGGCGACGAGTTCATCATCCTGGTCCCCAATCTCACGGGCGAGCAGGCAGGTCGCATGGCCCAGCGCCTCATCGACGAGATCCGCGCCTCCCCCGTGGCCCTGCCCGACGGTCGGCTGGTGGAGATCAGCGTATCCGCCGGCGTGGCGCTCTTTCCATCCCATGCCGGAAATTGGCAAGACCTCTGGGCACGTGCCGACGAAGCCCTCTACCAGGCCAAGAATGGTGGACGAGGCCGCTGGGTGCTGTGGACTTCGCAAGGGAAGATGCCGCTGGCCTAATCTTCGTGGCCCGTTTACCTGGGAAAGGCCTCGACCCGTCAGGGTTGTAGCTTTACCCGGATGCGAAAGAACGGATTCACCACCACCAACCTGCACCTCGAACGCTGGGCCTTGCCCGAGCATGGCGCGCTGCGCAAGCCCATCCACACCTCCATCGCCTTCGGTTTCGAGAAAGCGGAAGATCTCGCCGCCGTGTTCCAAAGCCGCCAGAAGGGGTTCGCCTACTCCCGTCAGGCCAATCCCACCGTGCAGGCGGTGGAACAGAAGATCACCGCCATGGAAGGCGGAACGGGATCGGTTTGTTTTTCCACCGGCATGGCCGCCTTGGGCGCGATCTTCTTCGCGCTCCTCAAACGCGACGACCACATCGTGGCCAGCCAATACCTGTTCGGAAACACCGCCAGCATGCTCTCCACCCTCGAGCAGTTGGGTGTGGAGGTCAGTTTCGTGGACGCCACCGAGGTCGCCAACGTGGAAGCCGCCCTCACGGAGAAGACCCGCCTGGTGCTGGTGGAAACCATCGCCAATCCGGTCACCCAGATCGCCGATCTGGCCCGGATCGGCGATCTGTGCAAGGCGCGCAAGCTGCTGTACGTGGTGGACAACACGATGACCTCGCCGTGGCTCTTCCAACCCAAATCGGTGCATGCGACATTTTCCGTCAACTCTCTTTCCAAGTATTTCGGTGGGCATGGAGCGGCGTTGGGTGGCAGCGTCACCGACTGCGGCGGCACGGATTGGACCGACGACCCGGGTATTTACGAGGCGTACAAGGCGACGACCCCGGTGGAGCAATGGGGCCTCATCCAGGTTCGACGCAAGGGGTTGCGCGACTTCGGGGGAACGCTCTCGCCGGAGGCCGCCCACACGCTCTCGCTGGGCTCGGAAACGATGGCGTTGCGCATGGAGCGCGCCTGCGACAACGCGGCGAAGGTCGCACGGTTTCTGGAAGAGCAGAAGGCCGTGGTGGAAGTGAACCACCCGAGCCTGCTGCGCCATCCCCAATCGGGGTTGGCCGCCAAATTGTTTCGGCGACCAGGCGCGTTGTTGTCGTTTGCCTTGGACGACCGGCATGATCCTTTGGCGTTCATGTCCCAGATGAAGGTGGTGGTGAATTCCACCAACTTGGGCGACACGCGCACGTTGGGGATCGCCGTGGCCCCCACCATCTTCTACGAATTGGGACGCGAACGCCGCGCCGAAATGGGCATCCGCGAAGGATTGATCCGCCTCTCCGTGGGCATCGAGGACGTGGAAGACCTGATAGCCGATTTCCAGCAAGCTCTGAACCAGCTGGAGGGATAGCTCAGGCCTTGCGGGCCACCAGGAAGCGGTCGATGCCGGACAGATCTTGTACGGTACCGACCTCCTTGAAGCCTTCGCGGCAGAGATCTCGGGTGCGTTCCCCCTGATCGAAGCCGTGCTCCACCAGAAGCCATCCGTCCTCGACCAGCACCGCACGTGCCTGGTCCACCAATCGGCGGATCAGATCCAGACCATCCGGCCCGCCATCCAATGCAAGCACAGGGTCAGCCTTGACCTCGATGGAAAGGCCGGCCAAGTCGCCCCGAGCGATGTAGGGGGGATTGGAAACCACCGCGTCCAACGACGACGGTGCGATCCCCTCCAGAAGATCCGTTTGCGTCAATGGAAGCCAGATTCCCAAGCGTTTGGCGTTTTCACCGGCAAGCTCCAAAGCCTGCGGAGAGATGTCAGATCCTGTCACCACCAGATCCGCCCGCTCGTGGCGCAGCGAAAGGGCGATGCAGCCGGTCCCCACGCCCACTTCGTGGACACGGGCCTTGGCGACGGGCTTCAAGCGCTCCAACACGAGATCCACCAGGATCTCCGTTTCCGGACGGGGCACCAACGCCCGCGCATCGGAAAAAATCTCCAGATGGCGGAACGCGACCGAGCCTTCGATGTGTTGCAAAGGCTCGCCCTGCGCACGACGCATCACCAAGGCGCGCAAAGCCGCGATCTCCGGCTCCAGCAAGGGGCGGTCGAATTGCAAGACCACCTGCATCGGCGTCAAGCCGAGGCCTTTGGCCAGAAGTCTGCGGGCATTCCCTCGGGGATTTTCCACGCCCTTGCGAGCCAAGAATTCCTCGGAGCGTTTTTGGATCTCCCCGAGAGTGGGAGTCGCCTCGCTCACGTACGCCCCTGGGCTTCCAAACGGTTCAAACTGTCCGCCAGCCGAAGGGCATCCATGATTTCGGCGATGTCGCCTTGCATCACCGAATCCAACCGGTAGAGCGTCAGGCCGATGCGATGGTCGGTCAGACGGTTCTGGGGGAAGTTGTAGGTGCGGACCTTGTCCGATCGATCGCCGGTGCCCACCGCGTCGCGTCGGATGGAATCCTCGGCCTGGCGCCGCTGGTTGCGTTCCTGATCCAGGAGCTTCGCCTTCAGCATGCGCAAAGCCGTCTCGCGGTTTTGGATCTGGCTTCGCTCCGATTGGCAAGCCGCCACCGTTCCCGTGGGAAGGTGGGTGAGGCGCACGGCAGATTCCGTCTTGTTCACGTGCTGACCGCCCGCGCCCTGGGCGCGGTAGGTGTCCACGCGAAGCTCCGAGGGATCGATGCGGATCTCGATCTCGTCGTCGGTTTCCGGCAACACGGCGACCGTGGCCGCCGAGGTGTGGACGCGTCCTTGCGCTTCGGTGGCGGGAACGCGCTGCACGCGATGTCCTCCGCTTTCAAAGCGCATCCGCCCGAACGCACCCTGCGCATCCACCTGCAGGATCGCTTCCTTGAAACCGCCGGCCGCCCCTTCGGACGCATCCGTGAGCACGGCTTTCCAACCGATGGTCTCGAAATACCGCAGATACATGCGCACCAAGTCGCCCGCGAAGAGAGCCGCTTCGTCGCCACCTGTTCCGGCGCGGATTTCCATCACGCAGGTCCCGTCGTCGGCGGGATCCTTGGGGATCAAGGAAAAACGCAGGGTCTTTTCCAGCTCCTCGCGCTCCAAATCCAAACGCGCCAATTCGCGTCGGGCTTCCGAGGCGAAGTCGGCATCATCGGAGCGTGTCGCCTGGTCCCATTCGGACCGTTCTTCCGCCCAATGCAAAAACGATCGCGCCGCTTGGGCAGCAGGGCCCAAGCGAGCGTAGCGTCGACCCAGCTCCCGGAACCTGGCATTGTCCGCAACGGTCTCAGGGAGGGACATTTCCTCCTCGAGGGCGCGTTGTTCATCCAGGACCCGTTGGGCCTTCTCGATCATGGGTGGTCGTCTCCAGCTTTACGCTGGAGACGTTCCCTTCACTCGGCCGAAGCGGATTCGGAAGCGCCGGCGGAAGGTGCCGAGGCGCCCTTCGCAAGCTTCTTCTGCTTGGTCTTCGAGATGGTCTTCGCCGCAGGAGCGGCAGCCACGGCCGGCTCGCGGGTGTGGCGCTTGGCACCGACCACCTCGGAGTAACGGCTCTTGAAGCGGTCGATTCGTCCAGCGGAGTCCACCAAGATCTGCTTGCCCGTGTAATACGGATGCGAAGCAGAGGACACTTCGACCATGATCAGCGGGTATTCCACGCCGTCCACGGTGATGCGTTCTTTGGCAGACTTAGTGCTGCGAGTGACCAGATGGAAGTCGGACGAGATGTCCTTGATCACGACTTCCTGGTACTTGGGATGGATTCCATCCTTCACGTGCGTTCTCCTTAGCAGGTCGTTACAGAATCGCCAAATATAGCACTACTGTTCGAAACCACAAATGGGGCTTGTACGAGAATTGCGATCTGGACATCCCAGATGCGGAAATGGTAGGATCCGCAAAGCCATGATCGCCACCACCGTCCCAGATAAATACAGGTCCATCGTCGATGGGCTGGGGCAGGTCCCCACCCTGCCGGCCATCGTCGCCCGCGTGCTGGAGGTCCTGAACAACCCCAACGCATCCGCCGAAATGGCAGCGCGTCTGATCGGCAAGGACCTCGCGCTTTCCGCCAAGGTTCTGCGACTGGCCAATTCTGCTTTCTACGGAATCCCGCGCTCCATCTCTTCGGTGGACCAAGCCATCGTGATCCTCGGCTTCCAAACGGTCCGCAGCCTGGTCATGTCCGCTTCGGTGATCAAGATCCTGGGCAAGGGCCAAGGCAAATTGGATCGTCGCGCCGTGTGGCGCCATTCGGTCGCGACCGCTTTGGCGACGCGCGTGGTGGTCCGAAAGATCGGCCGTCGCTTGGGGCTGGACGTGGAGGCGGCCTTCATGTCCGGACTGCTCCACAAGATCGGGGTCCTGATCCTGGATGGCGCCGAATCCGCCGAGTACTCCAAGGTTCTTGCCGAGGCCAGCGCGGAAGAAGCCCTGCCTCTACCCACCATCGAACGACTGCATCTGCAGATCGACCACCCCGCTGTGGGTGGCATGTTGGCGGATCGATGGGGACTTCCGGAAGAACTTCGCGACCCCATCGCGCTTCATCTCAATCCAGGCGCATCCAAAGGACAAAAGGAGCTGGCCGCCGTGGTCCAGTTGGCCAGCCACTTGGCCGAATCCGCCGGACTTCCCGCCTTCGAGGGAATCACCCAGTGGCCGTTGGATCCGGTGGTGTTCACGATTCTCCAAGCCGACCCGGTGGTGCTGCCAGAGCTAGGCGAGGCCTTGACCGAAGAGCTGGCAAAAGCCGAAAGCTTCTTCGCATTGATCGACGCTTCGACCTGAATTTCTGTTCCGCCGTGCGCCTCAGGCAGCATGGCGTTGCGCGGTATAGATCCCCCGTTTTCCGCTGACGATCATGGCCGACACGCAGGCGATGGCCGCCCACGGCCCGATTTGCGCTCCGAACAATTCCATGGCCATGATGGTGCAGGCCAGCGGTGTGTTGGCGGCGGCTCCGAACACCGCGACCAACCCCATGCCCGCAAGCAGTGGCGCCGGCAACCCCAGCGCGACGGACAAGGCGCTGCCCAGCGTGGCTCCCACGAAGAACAACGGCGTCACCTCTCCGCCCTTGAACCCAACACCCACCGTCAGCGCGGTCAGCGCCAGCTTGAGAGCGAAATCCCAGGGCAGAACGGGCTCGCGAAAGCTCTGCGCGATGACCGGCAATCCCAACCCTTCGTAGCGGGTGCCCGCCAGAAGGAGGCATCCGACCACAAGGATCCCACCCAACGCGGGCCGCAACCACGGCTTGGAAATCCAGGCTTTCGTGCGATCGGACACCGCGTGGGAAAGCTCCACGAATCCACGCGCGGCCAGACCGAAGGCGACTCCCGCCACGAGAGCGAGCAAAAATCCCCGCGCATCGAGCGGGGGCACGAGAGACACCGGATAGATCGCGTGTTGGGCGCCCCAAGCAAGACATATTCTGTCAGCAGCGACCGCCGCCAGGACGCAGGGAAGGAGATGGACCAGGCGCAAATGCCCCACCACCACGAATTCGAGCGCGAAGACCGCCCCGGCCAGAGGGGTGCCGAACAACGAGGAGAACCCGCCCGCTACCCCCGCCAGAAGCAGCATTTTCCGGACATCCTCCGAAAAGCGCATCCATTTGGCGACCTGATCCGATAATGCGCCTCCCATCTGGATGGCGGTCCCTTCGCGACCGGCCGAACCACCGAACAAATGCGTCGCAAGCGTACCCAGCAGGACCATCGGTGCCATGCGCAGGGGAATGAAGGTTTTGGGGTCGTGCAACTCCTGGAGAATCCGGTTGTTCCCGGCCTCCACCTCCGCGCCAAAGCGATGATAGGCCAAGCCGGAAACGAGCCCGGCCAGCGGCAGGAAATACAAGAGCCACCCATGGCCCTCGCGAAGCATGGTGACTGATTCCAAAAGCCACAAGAACAGAGCCGATGCCGAGCCGGAGAGGAGCGCGACCAAGCACAGTGCCATCACCACTCGCACAGCCTGGATAGCCTGTTTGGGAAGATTGGAATCCATGTCCCAGGGAAAGGTAGGCCTGAAGACCTTCCCTGAAGAAAAAGGGCTCCTCACTGGAGAAGCGGGGGGTACTCGGAGAATGTCAAACCTTTGGTAAATTTGCGGGCGATCCACTCCTCCCCTTCGAACCGAACGAATGAAATTCTCCACCGGAGCCCTAACGTGAAAGCCATTATCTTCGCCGCTCTTTCGGGCGTCGCGATCCATGCCGAGGTCCCCAATACCTTCAAGCCGAACGAGCCCGCCCGAGCCGCCGAGGTGAATCAGAACTTCAAGCATCTGGACAGCGCGGTGGCCACCAAGGCCAACAAAGCGCCTCTGGACTTGGCGATCGAGTCGCTGAACCAGAAGGCATCGAAGACCGATCTGGACAGCCGACTCGAGTCCGGCGTATTCACCACCTTCCAAAAGAAGATGGCCACCGACAGTACGATGCTGGAAGGAAAGATCAAGGCCACAGCCAGCTCCGCCCAGGTCAAGACGGATCTGGACGCCATTCGTGCGGACGTCGCGACCAAAGCCGCGACTGCGGACCTCAAGGCCGCCCAGACGGACATTTCGAAGATTTCCACCACCGTCGGTGGATTGGCCTCTTCCTCCGATGTCGCAAAATTGAAGGATGCGGTGGGAGCGAAGGCGGATACGACTTCCATGAAGGCCGCTCAAGGGGACATCGCCGCCCTGAAGTCCTCGGTGAGCGCTTTGGCGAACACCTCGGAACTGGCAAAGACGCAGACTGAACTTGCATCTCTGACAAAAACAGTCGGAGCCAAGGCGGACACAACTCCATTCAAGGCCGCACAGGCGGACATCGCATCATTGAAGTCTTCGTTGAGCACCAAGGCGAACACCTCGGACCTGTCCAAAACGCAGACCGAACTGGCAGCTCTAGCAAAAACCGTCGGAGCGAAGGCGGACACGACCGCTCTGAAAACCACGCAGGCGGATCTCGCTTTCCTCAATGAATCCGTTGTAAAGCACGCCACCATGCAGAGCGCGGATGCAAGTTTCGACAATCCTCCGTACGGATCCAGCTTCGCCACCATCAGCAGCGCGATCAGCACGCCTTTCGGAGCCACTTCCGCGGCCTGGTACAATCTGATTTCCTTGCGCCACCGCAACGGGGGAGGCGACGGCAACGTGTATGGAGGTCAGATCGCTTGGGGAATGACCGCCTTCGAAGGCCGCCTCGCATTCCGTACCCAATCGGGCAAGTGGACTTCTTGGACGGAGGTCATGACCAAGGGAAGCCTCACCGCCGCGAACCTCCCCGGAGGCCCATACCTCAAGGAAAGCACGGCTCTGTCCGTGGACCCCGCCGGTGTGGTCCACATGGCCGCATTGAAGGTCCATTCCGACATCCAGACTCCCGACTACGTGTTCGCTCCCGACTACAAGCTCGCTCCTCTGGCCGAGGTGGAAGCGTTCACGCAGGAAAACCAACACCTTCCCGACGTTCCCAGTGCAGCGGAAATCGAAAAGGGCGGCTTGGATCTGGCCAAGATGAACCTCGCCCTTTTGCGCAAGGTGGAAGAACTCACTCTCCACGCGATCTCTCAGGAAAAGCGCATCCAGTCGCTGGAGACGGAGATCAAGACCTTGCGCTGATCCATGCTGGGCATGGGAAAGACCGCCAACTACCTTTCCCGCCCACTATGGCCATCAACGAAAATGCTGTCGAAAACGTCCTGGAAACCCGCTACGCGAGCGCCGAAATGGCGCGTCTGTGGAGCCCCGCCTTCAAGTTCGGCACTTGGCGCCGCCTGTGGATCTGGCTGGCCGAATCCGAAAAGGAACTGGGACTTCCCATCACCGAAGAGCAGCTCCAGGAACTGCGCGACACGGCATCGAACCTGGATTTGGAAGCGGCTGCCCGCTACGAGAAGAAGCTTCGCCACGATGTGATGGCCCATGTCCATGCCTGGGGCGACATCGCCCCCAAGGCCAAGGGAATCATCCACCTGGGCGCCACCTCCCAGTTCGTGGGCTGCAACACCGACCTCATCCAGATGCGCGAGAGCCTGGTGCTCTTGAAGAAGCGCTTGGCCCGTTCCATCGCGGCGCTTTCGAAATTCGCCGACGAGCACAAGGATCTTCCCACCCTGGGATTCACGCACTTCCAGCCGGCCCAGCCCACCACCGTGGGCAAGCGCGCCTGCACCTGGATCCAGGATTTGGTGATGGACTACCACGAAGTGGCCCGCCTGATCGAATGGCTCCCGTTCCGAGGCGTCAAGGGGACCACGGGAACCCAAGCCTCCTTCATGGAGCTGTTCGAAGGCGACGAAGACAAGATCGACGCATTGGACCGGCGCGTCACGGAAAAGGCCGGATTCAATCGGCCTCTGACAATTTCTGGCCAAACCTACACGCGCCATATCGACAGCCGCGTGATCCACGTGCTGGGCGAAATCGCGGTGACCGTGGGCCGCATGGGCAACGACATCCGCCTGCTGCAACATCTGAAGGAAGTGGAAGAGCCCTTCGAAAAGGACCAGATCGGCTCCAGCGCCATGGCCTACAAGCGAAACCCCATGCGCTCCGAACGCTTGTGCGCGCTTTCGCGCATCGTGATGGCCCAGCAGCAGGTGATCGACTCCACTGCCGCCGCCCAATGGTTCGAGCGGACCTTGGACGACTCCGCCGCCAAACGCATTTCCGTCTCCCAAGCGTTCCTGGCCGCCGATGCCTGCCTGGTGCTGGTGGAAAACATCGCTTCGGGACTCGTCGTGTACCCCAAGATGATCGAGGCGCGGCTCCTGTCCGAGCTTCCCTTCATGGCAACGGAAAACATCCTGATGCAGGCGGTCAAGAAGGGCGGCGACCGGCAGGAACTTCACGAGCTCATCCGCGTGCACAGCATGGCGGCCGGTGCGGTGGTCAAGCAGGAAGGCAAGCCCAACGACTTGTTGGATCGGCTTGCGGCCGATTCCGCCTTTGGGCTCACCCGCACCCAATTGGAATCGGTGCTGGACCCGAAGCTCTACGTCGGTCGCGCGCCAAGCTTGGTGAAGCGCTTCCTCGAAGACGAAGTCCAGCCCATCCTGGTGGCCGAGGCCCAATCCTTGGCCGAAAGCGCTGTCGATCTGAAGGTCTGAGCGAACAAGTCGCATTGCTTCTTCCCCGGAGGCAATGCGACAATCTGTCGTGTCGAACGATTTGGCGAAAAAGGAAGGCTCGGACTTCCCAGGAGTGCGCTCGCGCTTTTTCGCGGCGCTTCCGGACGTCACTTGGAGCTCCATCTCTTTGCTCGGGCTCATCCTCACGACCATCGCCACCGCCGTGTTCGCACAGTTTTTCAATGTCCGAAGCGAAGCTCTCGGCTCGTATCTGACCATGGCCACCATCACCGACAGCGTGAACAATGGCCATTCCCTTGCCTACGCTCAGCGACGGGGAAGCGTCTATCGATTTTCCTACGCCCTTGCGCCCGGCTTTTCCTTTCCGTATGCGGGCGGAGGGCTGCGTCTGGCCAACTTCACACCAAAGGATCTGCGGGACTTTTCCCATTTCCAGCGCATCCGCTTTCGCGCACGCCAGGAAAGCAGCAGAGGAACTCCTCCCCTGCGACTTTTCATCCAATCGATCCGGTTGCGCGGGGACTCCGTCCTCATCACACCCAACGAAATCCAATTCCGTCCCACCTCCGCCTGGTCCGAGCATTCGTTGGATTGGGACCTGCTGCGGGTACCATCCTGGTTCATCGCCTTCAATGAACTCGCGCCCTCCGAGCAGAAAGTCCGGCTGGAGGATGTCCATGAGCTTCAATTCCTCAGCCCCGATCTTCCCTCCCAATCCGACACGGGCGTGGTGGAAATCTCCGATGTCTGCCTGGAAGGCCCTTGGATCGCGCCTTTGAAGCTCCTGTTCGGGCTCCAAGCCTGTTGGATGGCTTGGGGAATCTTCCAATTGCTCCTGCTCTTTCGCGCCTGGCGCAGCCGGGCCGCGCATGCTTCCTCGCGCGCCAAGGAAGCCGAAGACGCCTCCCTGGCAAAATCGGAATTTCTGGCCACCATGAGCCACGAGATCCGGACACCTCTCAATGGTGTTTTGGTCCCTGCGCAACTTCTGCAACAATCCCATCTGGATGCGGAACAAACCGATCTGGTGGAAACCATCCTGGAATCCGGCAATCATTTGGCGGCCGTCCTCCAGGATATCCTGGACCATTCCAAGATCGAGTCCGGGAAGATCGAGCTCGAGCGGCTACCCATGGATCTTCGCCGCACACTGGCCTCCGTGCGCCGCGTGTTCGAACCGAGGTCGCGCGAGAAGAAGCTGCAGCTGGAATTCTGGGTGGATCCATCCACCCCCGCGATCGTTCTCGGAGACGCGTTGCGTCTGCGCCAGATCGTGATGAACCTCGTGTCCAATGCCATCAAATTCACCGAACGCGGAGAGATCCAGGTGCAGGTGTTCCCCTCCAACTTGGGCGTTGAACATCTGCGTTTCGAGATTTCCGATACGGGAATCGGCATGGACACGAAATCCATCCAGCGCCTGTTCCAGCGATTTTCCCAGGCGGAATCCAGCACCACGCGCCGATTCGGCGGAACCGGACTGGGACTTTCCATCGCCCAGGGACTCGTGGAGGCGATGGGTGGCAAGATCGAAGTGTCGAGCACCCCCAATGTCGGAACCAAGTTCCACTTCGAGATCGAAATGCCCCAGACCCAGGTCGCTCCACGCCCCGGCGAATCCACCCTCGAGGCCATGCCCCTTCCTGTGGGAGCCAGGGTTCTGGTGGTCGACGACGACCGGACCAACCGGAAGGTGGCCCACTCGATGTTGGAAAAGATCGGCTGCGTGCCCAGCGTCGCGGAAAACGGAGTGGAAGCCTTGCATCTGTTGGAGACGGAAGCATTCCGGCTGGTCCTGATGGATCTGCACATGCCCCGGATGGACGGATGCGCGGTGGTGCGCCGCGTCCGCTCGTGGTACGACTCCCCCGATCCTCGCAAGCGTTTTTCTTCCCGCACCCCGATCGTCGCCTTGACGGCCGATGCCGCGGAAGGCGTGCGGACCATGTGCATGGAGGCCGGGATGAACGACCTCCTGACCAAGCCGTTCCGGCGAGAAGAACTCCTGGGAATGATCGACCGATGGGCCCAGGGGCAACCCTGAATCGGCGAACGGCCCGCTGGAGTCCCGAGCCTAGCTGTGCTGAGGCTTTTTCGTCCGGAACGAATCCACCAACAGCCAGATCACCGCGAAGGTGATGTACATGTCGGCGATGTTGAAGATCCCCGTCCGCAATCCGCCGATTCCCACATTCAAGAAATC
Source organism: Fibrobacterota bacterium (assembly GCA_016699655.1). Taxonomy (GTDB): domain Bacteria; phylum Fibrobacterota; class Fibrobacteria; order UBA5070; family UBA5070; genus UBA5070. The sequence goes on along the minus strand of CP064986.1, from coordinate 2,578,050 downwards.
CAGCACGCCACCGTCGAACCGGATTCTGTCAATGAGATTGGCCAGCCCCCCGGAAGCCACGGCGGCCATGCACCAACGCGAGGTCGGGGTCGCCGACTTGGATCGGAAAATCCACACGGTGAGGCCCACCAGGAACAAGCCCACACCCCAGATCAGAAGCGTTTGACGCAGGTGTTCCGGCAACGTGGCGCCCAGACTCAGGAACGCGCCGCGATTGCGGACCATCTGGATGCGGAAGATCCCCCCCAGATAGGTGTGCAGATCCGTGGGGAGCAACCAACGCTCCGCCAAGATTTTGGAAGCCTGGTCCAAGGCGATTCCGCCGACGATCGTGGCGGCGAGAAGCCCGTTGCGACGCTCTGACATGCACCCAACCCTTTCGGAGCCGAACCGGAGGGATCCAGGTTCGCGAAGCGGGAAAGATACGCCGTTTGCCTGCTGGAAACACTTCCCAGCTCCGAAACGAGGCACGAGGATTCCCCCTCTTCAGCAAACGTCGATGGATGCGCCCCAGCGGCTGCAGCCGGCGCAGAAAAGCTTACTTTGTCGCATCCAAAACGCAGTGAGCACCTTTCCCACCACCAGAAGCCTCCCGAAAGGTCCCGCAAGGGAGGATCGCACGCGTTGCGACATCCTTTCCGCCACCCTTTCTTTGGTGGAAAGGCTGGGGTTTTCCAAGATCACGTTGGACGATATCGCCCGCAGCTTGGGAAAGAAAAAAAGTTTTCTGTATTACTACTTCCCGGACAAGGAAGCGATCCTCGCTTCGGCGGTGCGACGGGAAATTGAAGCGATCCGCTCGGCAATTCAATCGGCAGTGGAAAAGGAATCCACCGGCAAGGCGAAGATCTCCGCCTACCTCATGCAATACCACCAGGAGATCAAACGACGCCTGCCCATGATCACCCATCTGCGTCAAGAAGTACAGAGAGGATCCCACGGCAACTACGCGTTGATTCTTGACCAATCACGTCGCTTGATGCGCTCGGACATTCCTCTGATGGCCGAAATCCTCCGTGAAGGCGTGAGGGATGGCTCGCTTCGCCCGCTGGCTCCGGAGGAAATCGATGCGATGGCGAACTTCACGGTGATGGCGCTGCGGGGGATCGAACAGGAGTATATCCTGGGAGAGGCGACCGAATCCGTCGAGCAGTCCTTCAACGTTGCGATCCGGATCCTGGAGCGCGGACTCGCCCCATAGCCTGCGATGCACGCGACCTCCAATCCTTTCGTGACCGCCCTAATTTCGACTTATTTGCTTTTTTAGTCGAATAGTCGTAAGTTGAGGGTGAATGACAGCACAACTGGAGACGAAGAGATTCTGGGGTGTGCGCATGGTCCTGATGGACAACCTCCTTCGTCCGGTGGAACCCCTCTTGGTACTTGCTTGCGCCAGCCTCTACGCCGGCGGCCAGTGGGGAACCTTCAAGCTTGCGGAATCCCTCGCCTACCTTCTGTATCGGCTTGCCATGCTGGGAATGGATCGAGGCCTTGTCTGGTGGTACGGACAAACCACCTCGGAAGGCTACAAGAAGGATCTGGTGGCCTCGCTTTGGGCGGTTCTGCTCGCCTCCGCGGTCGGATCCGCCGTCCTGATCGTTTTCTCGCACCTGGCCACCGGAGCGATCCAGGGCATCCAGCTCGAATCCGTTGATCTGTGGCTGATCGCGGGATCGATTCCTTGCCTTGCGATCGCCGACATCCTCTACCAGGCAAATCTCAACCGCGGAGACATGCTCGCCAGAATCGTGGGGAAGAACCTCGTGATCCCGCTGGTGGTCTTTGGCGGGGCACTCGTGTCTCGGAAGCTCGGCGGCCCTGGCCTGCCTTTTTGGCTGTTCGCCGGAACGCTTTCCAACTTCGTCCTGGCAGCAGTCACCTTCCAGTTCATGCACCGCCTCACCCTCCGGGATCTGCAGCCTCACCTTCCTGCCGGAGGACTCGCCAGGTTTTCGCTCGTCCTCATGGGGTCGGATCTCTTCACCGGCCTGACGGCGCGCCTCGATCTGATGCTCCTGGGAGCGCTCTCGGACGTGCGGGCGATCGAGGTGTACAACCTGGTGGTCATGGTGGGAAAGAGCCTCCAATCCATCCGACAGAGCTTCGACGGCCTTTTGCTTTCGGAGTTTTCCCGGGAAGGTGCACGGAAATTGACACCCTGGCTGCTGGATCGGCTCAACCGTTCGGCATGGATGATCGGCAAATTGCTGAGTCTGGCTTCGTTGGTCGTGGTCCTCGGTGGCAAACCCATCCTGCGGTCTCTCCATCCCCAATATGCCGAGGGCTACCTTCCTTTGGTGGTCTTCGCCCTGACCACCTACCTGAATCTTCGCGGCGACCTGAGCGGGATCATGCTGCAAGGCCTGGGACGCGGCAAGGAATGGCTTGCGGTCCAAATCGCGGGCTTGGTCGTGAACGTGGGCTGCAATGTCGTATTCATTCCTGCATGGGGAGCCTTTGGCGGGATCCTGGCCTTGAGCGCCTCCCTCCTCGCCCAAGGCGCGCTGAGCCAGATGCTTTTGCGTCGCCACAGCATCGACAGACTCTGGAGCGGTCCCTATCTGGCAAGCTCGCTTCGCTTCGCGGCTCTCGCGCTGATCGGTTGCCTCCTGGCCATCCATCTGCAAAGCGACCTTTCCCGAGCAGGATTGCTTTGCGCTTCGGGATTGGGGTGGTGGCTGCTTTTGCGCCGCGAAACACCGCAGACAGATATCGTCACATCGGGTTGAAGCGCCAAGATGTCGCGCTCCCTTCCCTGGAGGCGATCAGTGCTTGGCGAGAAGCGCACGGATTCGGGGCACGGCCCCTGGTCCATCCAGGGATTGGCGCACAACTTCGGCCAGTTCCCCCGGACTTTCGCCTCGCAAGAACAGCACTCTGGTTCCGGAAGGATCCCCGAGACCGGCCGAATCGAGCGGCACGTAGGATTCGATCAGCAATATGGGATGGATCGGACCGTTCATCGCCTCCCCCGCTTGGCAATTCCACCGTGCATCGGCGGGCTCCACCTGGATCTTATGGGGAAGCTGGAAGGACTTCGGCGCACGAAGGACTTCCACCACCTCGTACTCTTGCCAGGGGATGCTGCAAGGCTTGGGCTTTCCGGGCACCATGCGCATGCCGCTTGCGCCGGTGGCACGGACCAAGGCGATGGACGAACCACGCGAAACAGCGTCCTCGAGATGGACGGGCTGCAGGACGCCGCTCATGGTGATTCCTTGGAGCAGGGACAGGAGAAGTTGCATGGGGGCCTCGCAACGGTGGAAACAACCGACATGCCGCAAACCCGGGGGTGGGGCGGCCGAACAATGAATTTACAAACGACTGTTCCTAGTGGATCCGCAGGACGATCCGTCGGTTGCGCGCCTGGTTTTCCACCAGGGCCACGCCGGTGGAGTCCTGGTTGGGGACCTTGGGTTTGGTGTCGGCGTAACCTGCGGCCTTGAGCCGATCGGCCGGCATTCCCCGCGCGATCAGGAACTTCACGATGTTCGTGGCCCGCGCCACCGACAGTTCCCAGTTGGACGGAAATTGCACCGAACGCATGGGGACGTTGTCGGTATGCCCCTCGATATCCACTTGGAACCGATAGTAGTCGATCCCGCGGATGGCCGAATCCACCCGTGCCAGGATGCCTTCCGCATCGGGGCTGAATTCCGCCTTTCCGATCTGGTAGAACGCCGCACTGGAAAATTCCAGAACGATCCCTTCGGGACCCTTGTCGATCGTCACGCTGCCTTCGGCCTTTTCGCGAGCCAACAGCGAATCCAGGTCCCTCTGGATTTCCGCCAGCGGGGTCTTGACTTCCTTCTCCTTGCCAAGATCCGACCGGAGCCCCTTCTTCATCTGCTCGAACAAGGTCACATCCACCTTCGAGATCGTGAGCATCGCCAGGAAAAAGCACATTAGCAACGTCACCATGTCGGCGTAGCTGATCAGCCAATCCTCCTCCGTGGCTTCGCCTTCCAGCTCGCGGGCGCGGTAGCGGTTGTGGTGGGATTGCAGCGACACGGTGCGAGCCCTATGTCCCGGCCGGCTTGTACTGGTGGCGCCGATCGAGGAAGGAGTTGAGCTTGTCCTGCACGTACATGGCGGGTCGGCGCTCCATCAACAGGATCACGCCCTCCAGGATCAGATATTGTCGGAACCTCTCGATGCCCAGGATCTGCTTGACCTTGGTGGCCGAAGGCAGGAAGAAGAACCGCGCGAACAAAAGCCCGTACAGGGTGGCGGTGAGCGCGAGGGCCAGACCCGGCCCCAACTTGGAGGGGTCTTCCAGGCGCGAGAGCATGGTGATCAAGCCGATGAGGGTTCCCACCAAGCCCAATGCCGGGGTGTTGGAACCCATGGAATTGAGGATGTGGGATTCGTGGAGCTTGCGGAAATAATGTTCTTCGATGTTGGTGGTCCCGAACTCGCGGATGTCGGCAACCGTGTATCCGGTGCTGGCCAACTGGAAGATGTACCGGATGAATTCGTCTTTGTTTTCCCGCGAAATGGCATCGAAGGCCATGTTGCCGTCGGCACTCACTCGTTTGGACCAATCGATCATGGTCTTGACGTCCATGGACAGGCTCTTGGGGGTGATCGACTGGTGGAGGTAGATCTTCAACAGCGCGATCCCGGCGCTCCAGGCGTACTTGGCGCGATACCCGATCAACGTGACCGTGATGGTTCCACCGAGCACGATGAGCAGACTGGAGACCGAAAAGAAGATTCCCCAGTCGGCGGTTTCCCGATGCACGGTCCAAAGCAGGAGGGCCGCGCCCAGCAGGATTCCCAGAACGCTGGAAAAGGAAATCATCGGCGGACCTCCTGGGGAAGCAGCGAATCGAGGACGGCTTTGATGCCTGGAAAGGACGGGTCCAGTTCGCGCGCACGCAACCAATGGAGCCTGGCGTCTTCGCGTTCCTTGCGCACCCAGCTGATGGAACCGGCCAGGGCATGGGCTTCGGCGGTGGGACGGATGGAAATGGCCATCCGGGCCAGGTCCGAGGCCTCGGCGTAGCGCCCCTGGTAGAAGCATTCCTGCGCCTTGCGGATGGCGGCGACCACCTTGGCGGTGATGGAATCGGATGCGGAATTTCCTCCGCGCAAGGCGGAATCGGCCAGCATCCGGGCGCGGGGCATCACGACATCCTCGGACCGCACGACGGATTCCGTCACCACGCGGGCGGCAGGCGTCGTTCTTGTGGAATCGGGCCGCAAGGCGCGACCGGACAGTTCCACATGGACATCGCTGCCGGAGAGGTCCACCTGGAAGGTCGCCTTGGTGGATCGGTTCCCGTACTCCAGCGTGAGGACGGATGCCGGTGCGGAGGGAGCGGCCGGTTCGGCGACGACCCTGACCACCTCCGGTGCCGCCGGAGCTCTTTGGTCCGGAACGAACGCGGCGCAACCCGAAAGCGCAACGGCCAGGCCGGCGACCTTGCGGATTCTAGAAGGTGTAGTGGAGGATGTTGAGCTCATAACCGATCCGATCGAGGTCGAAGACACGCTGGGAGCTGGATGTGCTGCTGGCATCCACCATGTGTTGTCCGAAGAGGACAGCGACCACACCCGCCGACAAGGAGAAGTGCCGCGTGGGTTTGGTCCGGTAACCCAGCCGCAGCGTCCCGAAATTCTCGCGTTGCAACAGCGGGATCATCTCCTGGAATCCGGCGTAGGCCCCCAGCCAGTAGCCTTCGCGCGGATCGCTCTTGCGAAAGAAGATCCCCACCGCCTCCACGCCGATGTGGAGGATGTGCAGATCCGGAGGGGAGATGCTGTCGGGAAGTCCGGCCAGCCCCATGTGGGCGTATCCACCCAGCACGGAAAGCGCGAGCCATCTGTCCGCATTGACGATTTCCGTCACAGAGACATCCGCTGCGATGCCGGAGGCGAACCAGGTGTTCGAGAACTTCTGGTTGCCGGTGGTGGTCTGGCCGACCGGCAGGACGCGAAACGGCAGCGAAACGGCCACGTCGATCTCCCGGTGCTGGGCTTCGGCGCGGCTGGGCCCGGACACGTGGCTTCGCGACCACACCAACTCGCCCGTGCGGGCGCGGAATACGCGCAACGCCAACAACAGGTCGCCGTCGGGCGATCGGGAACAGGAGCCGTCCACGAACGCGTCCACATGGAGCTTCTCACCCAATCGCGCGAGGTCGTCGATGCCGGGAAGGGTGTTGGAAACGGACAGCGATGAATCCGTTGAGATCACCCGCAGCGTGCGCAATTCCGGCGAATTGACGACCGTGCGGCGTCCCTGTCTCGAGAAGGCCTCCTCGATGCGAGCCTGGAGGTAGCGCATCTCGCCGGGCCGGAATTCAGACGGATCGAAACGGATCTGGTGGACGGCGATCCGGGAGACATCGGCGGGAAGATCCGAGAGCCCATCCTGCACCTGGCTGAGGACCTCCGACATCCGACCCACCACGCTGGAGGGAGGGGCGGGAAAGGGCGGCAGCGCGGGCTCCGCGAAGGCGGCGCCGATCGCGAAAAGGAGAATGCCGGCCAAGAGCTTCATGCGCCTCTCCCATTTTGACGGATTTCGTCACGAAACGATTTGAGGAAGGCCTGGCAGGCCGCTTCCACGTCCTGGGGCGTGGCGGTCTTGCGCACCTCCAGGGACGACTGCACGAGCTGGCGCATGCGGTCGGGCAGCATGGAGAACATGCGGTCGCGCGAGGCGGAATCGTAGCGGGGAAGCACCAGGGCCAACACCTGCGGATCCTGCGATTGCAATCGCGAGGCCAGGAGCTTTTCCGGCAGGCTCGGGACCTCCTGGAGGGTCACGGTACGCGCGCGCAGCTTCTTGGCGAGATTGAGGTCCACCTCGGACAGCGAGTGGATGTAGGGGAACTGCTGGTCCACCGGGAGGCTCTCGATGAGCTTCAGCAGACTTTCCACACCGTCGGCGGCGACGAACTTCATGTTGGCCACTTCCATGGCCCTAAGACTCAATCGATCGGCGATGTCCTTGTAGATCTCCATCGGGATCTGGGTGATGGAGCCGATCGCGTGCAGGAACTTGGCGCGGGTGGGAGAATCCAGACCTTGCAGGATGTTGGCCGCCTTCGCCGATGGCACCTGCGCCAGCACGAATCCGGCGATCCCCGGGGCCTCGTCCTTGATGATGTGCAGAATCTGTCCCTCGTTGAGCTGTTCCAGGAATCCGAACAGATCGCTCTGGCGGCGGTCGCCGTGGCGCTGGGTGGCCACCTGGAATTCACGGCGGAATTCGCGCGCCGCCCCCAGGAACTCCTCTTCGGGGATGTCTTCCTTGGCGGCGATCTGGCCCTCCACCAGCTTGGCGCCGTCTTCGCCGAGGGTTTCGCGAACCGTCTCCAGAAGGCGCGGATTCAAGCCCGCGATCAGGACCCCCGCCTCGTGCGCTCCTTTGGCCCGATCGTGCTCCACCCAGCTGCGCAGGATCTGTCCACAGGTGCGCGGATCCCCGATGAAGCTGTTGACCAGGAAGGGCCGCAGCGACCGCAGGTCCTGGGAGGATCCGCCGGAAGAGGACACCGGAGAGGTCTTGCCCGACGCGGAGTCCTGCGCTGGCTGGCTGGCTTCGCGGGAAGGCTGTGGTGCATCCGATGCCTTGGCGGCGGGTGCCGGGGCGGGTCTGCGCAGGATCCAGATGGCCGCGAGCACGCTGAGACACACCACGATGAGGGGAAGCTGCGAGAGCAACCGATCGGCGACCTGCCGGATCATCCCCTGTTCAGGGACCGAAGCAGCACTGTCGGAGGGCGGTCGGACGGAATCCGTCTTGGAAGCGGCGGGCTCCCGCACGGGATCCTTCCACGCCACGGCCCGGTGGAGCGAACGATCGTCGCGAGGAAAGGCGGCGCGCCCCACGCGCACCAGGTCCCCTCGCGCGGTGTCCAGATTGGCCGCCACCACCACCAGGTACTGGATGAAGTCGCGATCCCGCTGCGTGTAGGATGTGTCCACCAGCACATCCAGCCCCACGGCGCCGATCGATTCGTCCAGGGAAGGCGCGGTCGCTTCGCCGGACATCGGCTGATAGGGAATCCCGGGAAGTCGAGGCATCCGCTCCTGGGCGTTGCTGGGCTCGGGTGCGGGATCCATTTCCACCTTGGCCTTGACCAGGAAGGTCTTTTCCGCGAAATAGCGCACCAGCGCGTCGTGGGCGCTCTTCTCGTAGGCCCGTTCCAATGCGGTTGCCGGCGAACTGCGGGCGGCGGAAATCGGGTCTCCGAACGCCTGGGCGAAGGAGCTTGCCGACAGCAGACAGAGGATCTTCAGAAAGGGGCGTGAGTGGATCACGCACCATCATACGGTTCCTAAAGAGCACCTTGCAATCGAAGATTCGCCGCCGCTTGGGAGCCTAGCGTTTCAGCTTCTACGCAACACCAACACGGGAATCTCTGCCGGAGCGAACAGGCGAAGAGGCGGCCCCCAGGTGCCCGACCCCCGGCTGACGAACACCTGGACATCTCCCAGCACCCCCAATCCCGCCCGCATGGGCTGTTGCAGCGGAACCAAGTGGTGGAACGGCCAAATTTGTCCACCGTGGGTATGGCCGGACAAGAGCAACCCGACGCCCAGACCTTGGGCGGCAAGGGCCTGTCGAGGCTGATGTGCCAAAAGGACGATGGCGGTTCCAGTCGGCACGCCGCTCAAGGCCCGCTTCGCGTCCGGGGCAATCCCTCCTGGAGCTCCCCCCTCATGGGAATCGGTGATGCCCGCGACACAGATGGAGTCCTCTCCGCGTCGCACGAACCGGTGTTCGTTTTCCAGCACATCCCAGCCCAGGCGGCGCACCTCGGCGGTCCAGGGGACGATGCCGGAGTACGCTTCGTGGTTTCCCCGCACGAACAATTTTCCGTCCTTGGTTCGCACCTTGGCCAACGGCGCCACCTCTTCCCGCAAGGCATCCACCGTGCCGTCGACAAGATCCCCGGTATGGACCACCAGATCGGCATCGATTTGGTCCAAGGCGTCCACCAGCTCCTGGGCATACCGCCGACCACGCAAATGACTGAAATGGGTATCGGAAAGCTGGGCGATGCGGTAGCCCTCGAAGGACTTGGGCAGGCCCTTGATCGAAACCTCCACCTGCCGGATCTGGGGCGCCAATCGCGCTCCGACCACGGCCGCGATCACCCCCGCCACCGCCAAAAGCTGGAATCCCCAATGCGCACGCAGCACCCATGCGGTTGGATCCCACCCTCCCAGACGGCCGATCAACTTGAGGATCGCCCCGGACAAGGAGCCGGAAAGGGTTCCGATCCAAAGCAGGAACAAACTCCCCATCCAAATGTATCCGACCCACGAAACGATCTCGGCAAGCCACCCTGGCCGACCCATGCGCGTCAAGGCGAAGCTTGCCGGCACGAACAGGAACAACAGGGCGAAAACCGCCCGCTCCGTCCACAAGGCGCGCCCGGACAATTGCAACAATCCGGCCCAGCGCGAAGCCACTTGGAAATGCAAAAGACCGGAGAGGGAAAGGACCACCAACAAGAAGACAACCATGCGTGTGACAGACATTTGCGAAGGAAACGTACACGTTCCGACTCCCTCCGCCCTTGCCCTTGCAGCGACTAAGTTTCGTCCACAGCCCTACACTCGCCTCCCCCACTCTCTCTCGGAGAACCACATGAGGATCCTCTACGGCGTGCCCAGCGAAGGCATGGGACACGCGACCCGCTCGAAGGTCGTTGTCCAGCACCTGCTCGATCAAGGCCACGACGTGCGCATCGCCACTTCCGACCGCGCCCACACGTTCCTGGAGCAATCCTTTCCCGGCCGCACCTTCAAGATCGAAGGGTTCCACCTCAAGTACGACCAGGGCACGGTCTCCAAGTGGGCGTCTTTCAAGCTGCTCCTGAAGTCCGCCCCAGAAAGCCTCAAGACCAACCTCGAACAGTTCCGCAAGGTGAACCGCGATTTCCATCCGGAAGTCATCATCTCCGACTTCGAGTCGTTCACCTACTACTTCGCCAAGGTCCACGGACTGCCGCTGGTGTCGGTGGACAACATGCAGGTGATCAACCGCTGCCAGTTGGACATCTCCGTTCCCGACGCCGAGCGCGAGAGCTACCTGTTGGCCAAGGGCATCATCAAGGCCAAGGTCCCCTACTGCGACCGCTACCTGGTGAGCGCGTTCTTCCAGGCCACGCCTTGCAAGAAGAACACGGAGATCATCACCCCCATCCTGCGCGACAAAATCCTGCAAGCCAAGGAAAGCCGCAAGGACCACATCCTGGTCTACCAGACATCGTCGTCACAGGACGACATGGTTCCGGGTCTGCAATCCGTGTGGCGCGAAAAATTCCTGGTCTACGGCTTCAACCGCGACGAAGGCCACGGCAACGTGCAGCTCAAGAAATTCTCCGAAGACGGGTTCATCGAGGATCTGGCCAGTTGCAAAGGCGTGATCACCAACGGTGGCTACAGCCTGATTTCGGAAGCCGTGTATCTGCACAAGCCCATCCTCTCGTTTCCGATCGGTGGGCAGTTCGAACAGTTCCTCAACGGCGCGCAGGTGGAGCGGATGGGCTACGGCCGGCGCCACGAGACGTTCCATTCAGACCATGTGAAGTCGTTTTTGTACGACCTCGAGAAGTTCCAGGAGAAGGTCGCCACCTACGCCCAGGACGGCAACAAGAGCACCTTCGAGGCCATCGACCGGTTCCTCGCCTCGCCCGAGGTCCAGGAAGAACTGGACGAAGAAGAGGACTAGGCCCAATACCGTTTCGATAGATTCGCCGCCGGCGGGAACTCTGCGAGGGGTTCTCTCCGAGCATCCTTGCGAAACGGAGCTCGCACTAAAGTGCTCGCAGAGATCCGCCGCCACAAGGCGGCATGCAGAAGTGGTTAGGTCGCTGTTCGCCTCGCCGCAGTCAGGAACTCTGCGTTCAATACACCAACTGCATGTCATCGATGTCCAGCCAAACGCTGTCCTTGGCAGCCTTGGGCTTGTCCGGGTTGAACAGAAAGCCCAGAGCAACAAGATTCGAAAGAACCGTCGATTTCATTTCCGGACAGTTGACTAGGCTGTCGACCTCGCAAGGGTTTCCTGAGGTATAGAGCCAGGGCTGGTATCCGAGCTCATCCATCGAGAGCGTCACCGTCTTGGCGGAAGCACCGACCGTGATCCTCCAAGTATACTGGGCTCCTTTGTCGTCCTGGAGTCGCGAATAGACGGGTGCCCAAGCCATTATGCTGATGGTCTGAGTCTTGTTGGACTGCAGCGTCATACGGATTCCCTTGGCCGCCGATGCATCGATCCGGAACGAGTTGCCGTGATTTTGATCAAGATCGATGGCGTACCACGCATTGGGATATCCGTCACCATCGATCACGGCTTTCAACCGGGCGCTGGCGCTCCCTGCGATGGGAGACAACCGATTGAAGCCCGCGGGGAACGTGGTGGAAAGCGAACTTCCACCTCGATTGCCCCCAAACAGCGAATCGCCTTTGAGCGAATCGAAGTCCATTCCTTTCCAGAGCGCCCCGGCGAGGGTGGTGGTTTTCATCGGCTGTGCAGGTGGGCTGGAGGACGAAGCGGAAGCTCCGTCATCGCATCCGGCAACCAGGATCATGGCAAATATCCCGCAGAGGAGAATTGAACATTTCGACACCACAATGGGCTCCTGATGGAAAAGGAGAAATACAGGTCACAACGGCACCGAAAGGTAGGCTCCCCAGGTCATCCCTGATGCGCTGGAAGTTCAGCCTAGAGGGAACGGCCAGACTAGGCTTCCGACCTCTCCTCCGGACAGGGTTCTTGTTCACAGGGGCCGTGTCCCGGCGGATCGCTCGGGTTTTGTTGCCCGTTGCCCAGCACGCCCCGCTGAGTGAGGACCGCCAAGTAGACGCAGATCAGAGCTCCCTTGGCCAACTGGACCTTGGAAAACCAGCTCGTGTCCCCCAGATACAGGAAAAACATGCAGACCAGGACGAATCCGAAGACATAAAGCGCTTCGCGCCGCAGGGCGATCAGGAACACGGCGGAGGCCAGCACCCCGATTTCGGAGGCCAGGACCAGGGCGGACTCGCCCACCGAAAGCCCCTCCATCGCGCGCGTCAAAATGGAGCCATCGCTCTCGTCCCGCGGGACGCTCCATAGGACTTCCGCCAAGCACACGGAAGCGACGCTCCACAGAAAGGTGGGACGACGGAGAACCCACGGCAGGATCGCCTCCACTGGACGAATTCCGTCGTTGCCTCCGCGAGGCAGGATGCGCAAGGCGTACACCGCGCAGGCGACATCGATCCCGAGCCCCAACGCCCCCGCCCCATCATGGGCAAAGCCCCACCTTCCAGCGTAAACCAGATACGTGGCATGCAGAAGGAAGGCGATCGCGCTCTCGCGACGCCCGAAGAACAGCAGCCATCCCCCTGCAGCGGCAAGGGCGGGGACGAACAGACGCAGGAACATCCCCAGCGAGTCGTATTTCCACTCGAGCCTCAGGAATTCGAGGTCGATCGTGCGGAGAAACAACAGCACCGCCACGAGGGTGATCTGGGATTGGAACAGGACCAGCCATGTCGGAAGCGGCCTGCCCTGCGGAGACGGAAGTCGATCGATCCAGGAGGCGGGAGTGGGAGATGTTTCCAAGCGATGGCTCCGTGGCGGTGGTGGGGAGGAGTCGGCGGGGAAGATCGCCGAGCAGCGAAGCAAAGATAGGCTTTGGGAAGACCAGGTTCCGGCTCAGACCGTCAGATCCACGTGCTGGATGCTGCCCGCCGCCTGGGCGCCCCCCGGCTCGCCCAACCACACACCGGAACTTGCCACCGCCCCGCCTTCCATTTCCCACGGCGTGGACACGGATCCCACGTACATGGCCCCGACTCCGGCTTCCGTCAGGGTACGGAAATTGTCCTGTCCCGATTCCGAGCGGTTCCAGACCCCGAGATCCTTCCAGACCCCGTCGCCCTCGTCCACCCAGCCGTTGCCGTCGTCGTCCAGGGCGGCCAGCTCACGGAATCCGTCGCCCGTGGACGGCCCGAACAGAATCCGTCCATCCACCGGTCCATCGCCCGGATTGCGCGCCAGAAACGCGGACCCACCGGTCGGCAACTTGACAGAATCCGACACACCGTCCGCATCCAGATCGAAGGAAAAGGACTTTTCGGTGAGTTCGGCGGAATTGCCCGCGAAATTCAGGACCAGAGGATCCTTCCGCACGGCGTTGCCCAGCCGCACTTCCATCGAGGATTCCTGCACGGAAGTGCGCTCCATGGAAAGATCCAACGCGAAGGCGAGCTCTTTTCCGTCGGCGGTGCGCACCTTTCCCGCGGCGGCGAAATCCATCCGCTCGGTGCGCGTGGACCGTTCCTGGACGCTGGCTTCGAACCCCCAATTCGGCTCGTTGGATTGGCCCGGCACCTGTTGGCGCGAGCCCTCCTGCCCCTGCGGAGCCTCCACCGCATCCGGCTGCAGGTCCAGCCCATGGAAGCGTTTGAGCTTCACCTCGCGGCCCAGCACCTGCGAAAGCAGGCCTTCGATCAATTGGATCTTGAGCTCGTCCTGCGGGGAAAGCGCGACCTCGTTTCCGTCCTTGTCGACGCCCTTTCGCGCTTCCCGCTTGGGAATGCCGAGATCCGTCACCTGTCGGCTCTGCGCCAACGCTTCGCGTGCCGCTTCGGAAAACACGGCGCGATCCGCAGGCGGACGAGCTCGTCCACCTGAATTCCCCTCGCCAGAATCCGTCACATCCGGATCCGGCGGCCGTGATCCCACCCAAGCGCGCACCATCGTTTTCCGCTCCCACGTCGTGGAAACGGAAGAACGCGCGTTCAACCCCACCTCGCTCGCCCGTATGATCATGGCAGCGCCCCCTCCAACCTGGGTATCGGCTGGAAAGGCGCGAAGCATGAGCTCTCTTCAGCGCGCTCCGCGAAACAGCCGGTACTGGAGGCTGTCCACCAAGGCAAGCCAGGAGGCTTCGATGATGTTGGCACTCACGCCGGTGGTGGCCCAGGTCCGGGTGCCGTCGGTGCTTTCCACCCACACACGGACCCTGGAACCCGTTCCGCTGGCGCCTTCCAGGACGCGCACCTTGTAGTCGGTCAGCCGGACCGCACCCAACTCGGGGAAGAACCGCACCACCGCCTTGCGCAAGGCCGCGTCCAACGCCCCCACTGGTCCTTCGCCGAAGGCGGCGGTGTGGGCGGTTTCCGACCCGACCTTCACGCGCACGGTGGCTTCGGTGTCCACCGCGCCCATTTCTTCCGTCACCCGATAGTGGGTCACCTGGAAGGGGGCATCGAACAACCCCAGGCGCTTGGCGGCCAGCAAATGGAAGGAGGCTTCGGCGACTTCGAAATGCCAGCCGGCGCTTTCCATCTCCTTGATCTCGCCCAGGATCTCGGCCACGCGCGGATCCTTCTTGTCCAGGTCCGGCACGAGTTCCACCAACCGCGAAACGATCAACGCTCCCCCGCCCTGGTCGGACACGATGAGCTCGCGCTCGTTGCCCACCACCGACGGATCCACATGTTCGAAGGACCGGGCCACCTTGACCACCCCGTCGATGTGCATGCCCCCCTTGTGCGCGAAGGCCGCGTCGCCCACGTAGGGAGCGCGGATGTCGGGCGAGAGGTTCGCGATCTCCCAGACAGAAAACGACAATTGCCGCAGGGAGGAAAGCTCCGGGACCACCTTGTGTCCCATCTTCAGCTGGAGGTTGGCCAGGATGGTCACCAGGTTCGCGTTCCCGCAACGTTCCCCGATGCCGTTGATGGTACCCTGCACCTGCAGGGCCCCGGCGCGCACCGCGGCCAGCGAGTTGGAAACGGCCGTGCCCGTGTCGTTGTGGGCGTGGATGCCAAGCCGGACCCCGGGGATCTCCTGGCCCACCGTGCGAACGATTTCTTCCAGCTCCCAGGAAAGGGCCATGCCGCCGTTGGTTTCGCACAGCACCAACCAGTCGGCTCCGCCCTCGGCGGCCGCGCGCAGCGTGGCCATCGCGTATTCGGGATTGGCCTTGTAGCCATCGAAGAAATGCTCCGCGTCGTAGACCACCTCGCGATCCGCCTTCTTCAGGAATTCGCAGGTGTCGCGGATCATCGCCAGGTTTTCCGCACGATCCACGCGAAGCACGTGGTCCACGTGGAGATCCCACGACTTGCCGAATATTGTCACCACCGGGCATTGGGCATCCAGAAGGTGCTTCAGGCCGGAATCTTCGGCCGCGCTTTTTCCCGGACGGCGGGTGGAGCCGAAGCAGGTGATCCGCGCGTTGGCCCATTCCATTTCGCGGGCGCGGCGGAAGAAGTCCACGTCCAGCTGGTTGGTGGGGTTGGGCCAACCGCCCTCGATGTAGTGGATGCCGAACGCGTCCAGCAATCGGGCGATCGCCAGCTTGTCTTCCAGGGAAAAGGAGAGTCCGCGGGCCTGGTTCCCGTCGCGCAGCGTGGTGTCGAAAAGCTTGATGTCCATGGATTCCTCGTGGTGAGGGCCGCGCATTCCCGATCGGCTGCCACCCTCCAAAACAAAAAGGCCCGCACCCCGGATCGGGAGCGGGCCCAAGGCTTCAACAAACCGTGGCTAGCGCACCCCTCCCTTATGGGAGGCGATAATTCGAGTGGTGGCGCTCACGGCGGTTCTCATGGATGGGAATATACACCCGCGCGGCGATAAACCACCCCGCAGCAAGCTGCGGGGTATTTTCTTGGCCAGCGATTTCGGGTCTCGAAGCAAGCATTGAGGAATGCGACCCGAAGAGATTCAGACAATCACATGCGGAACAAACCGCGAGGTGTCCCGGGTGATGAGGGTGGAATCTTCCCGCATGCCGATCCCCGAGGCCCGGTCGCCGATCACCCAACTGCCCACCAGCGCGTAGCGCCCGTCGAAATGAGGCAAAGGGTGGTAAGCCTGCCAGATCGCCGGCCCTTCGCCGTAGGGCCCATCCACCACGATTTCCGCGCCGCGGGGGGGACGGATGCGAATGTTCGAACCTTCGCGCGAATGCACGGGCTTGCGCACCCAGCCTGCAGGCAACTCTTTGCCTGGCACCTCTTCGAACCTGGATTCCAACAGATTGGGATGGTTGGGGTGGCGTTCCCACAGCAGAGGCAGAATGCCCTTGTTGGATAGGATCGACTTCCAAGGCGGCTCCAGCCATGCCGTGGGCGAGGTGGCCAGGTGCTTGGCGAAGTCTTCGGCAAATAGCCATTCCCACGGGTACAGCTTGAAGACCCGTTGGATGACTTCATCGGATGTATCGGTCAAGCGCCCTTCGGCATCCACTCCGATGTCGAAGATATCCAGAAACCTGGTGGGGAAACCCGCCTGCGAGGCAAGATCCTGGATGTATTGGGTGGTTCCGCGATCTTCGTCGGACTCGGCGACGGCGGTGAAGACGAATGCGGGTTCGTCGGGATTCGGGGCACCCGCCAGGGCTCGCAGATGGGCCATCACGTCCAGCAGGTCTTCGTGGAGGCGATTGAACTGGTCCACACCTTCCGGCAGATCGCCACGCTCTCGCATCTGCTCCATCCACACCCATTGGAAGAAGGAGGCTTCGTAGAGCGAAGTGGGTGTGTCGTAATTGAGTTCCAGGAGCTTGGCGGGGCCGGTGCCGTCGTAGGAGAAATCCATGCGCCCGTACAGGTGGGGATCGCCGCGCTTCCAGGAATCGCACACGAAATCCCACTGTTCCTTCGGAACCCCCACCTTCGACAGCTGCTCGGGATCGCGCACGAGTTGATCCACCAAGTCCATGCACATGTCGTGCAATTCCTGGGTGGGGTCTTCCAGATCGCGTTCGATTTCTGTCAGGGAAAATTCATAGCGGACGGATTCATCCCAATAGAGGTCGCCCTCGATGGTATGGAACTGGAACCCGCACTCGCGAGCCGTGTCCCGCCAGTCGTGGCGGGCCGGCGAAGAGACTCTCTTCAGCTTCCGCCCCACCCGCCGCTGGCACTGGAGGATCCGCCGAACCCGCCCCGGGAGACCGACGAAGTACTGATGCGGCCGCTGCCACCACTGCCGGACGAACTACTGCCCCAGGAAGACCGGCCACTGCCGTAGGTACGGGTGGTCATCGATCCGTTCGAACCGGAGGAGCCTCCCCAGGTGCTCCAGGTTCCCCGGTTCCAGTCGTCGTGGGTCCGGTAGAGAGGCCGGTATCCGTAATCCCCGCTGGACACCACATAGGGTCGGCGTGTCGATCCGTAGCTGTGGACATAGCGGCCAGCCAAGAACCCCGACATGACCGGAATCCAGAAGCTGGTCCCGTTCTCCTGGTAGCGAAGGCAGTTGCCGTATTCTGTCAGGCAGGAGCCTTCCGAGTAATACCGCGGCGCCTGTTTGTAGTGAACCTTGAAAGATTCGTTGAAAGCGGTGGAACAGGTTTTGGGAGTAGCCCGTCCTTCTTCGATGCAATCCTGAATGGTTTCGTAGGTGAGATCCCGGTCTTTGGAACCACAGGCCACCAAGGCCAGGGGAGCGGTTCCCAGAAGCGACAGTTTGAGGACTCGGCTGCGCTTCATGGCCATCACCAGGTCAGGCAGGAGGCGTTGAGGATTCCCACCGCGAGAAACACGAAGGCGGCGAAAACAGCAGGGCCTCGCTTGTCGGATTCGATGTCCCTTGGCAGAGTCGGCAGGACCAATCGCATCAGGAAAAACGCGAGGATCTGGATGACCAACGCGATCAAGCCCCACAAACAGAGGTCGATCACCGAAACCGAGTGGGCGATGGTGGATCCCAACGGCAGAACGAATCCCAGCAGACTTCCGCCGAAGGCGATCGAGGCCGACAGGTTGCCGGAGCGGATCAGGCGGAATTCCGCATGCGGAGTCACAGTCACGTAGATGGCGACATACAGCGCGGTGAGCGCGAAGGCGCAACCCAGATACGCAAAAAAGTCAGGGACATTGGCCAGATGGTGCACGGGATTCATGGATGGAGGTTCCTTTTGTGAGGAGGTAGGAGTGGGGCCAGGAATTGGAGGTCAGGTGACCTGGAAGTCGGAAACATTCAACGGAATGCCCACACTGTGGACCACGTTCACATCCCCGTTGTCGCCGGTTTCGATGGAGACAAGGAGAAACTCTTCCCGCCCGCCAGGAACTTCCCTCGCGTAGAGCATGTCCTGGTGTTGGGTCGAGAAGGCGGCATCGTCGACGGGATGCACCTTCTCCGGATATTCCGCCGCCGCGGCCTTTCGGCTTCCCGGCGACCAGACTCTTTCCCAGACCTTGTCGTCGTAGCTGAAGTTGGCCAAGCCGAATCCGGCGGCGAAATCTTCGAATTCCTGCTGATTGGCAGGCGTGAACACATCGCCGAACCCGAAGAGATGGAGTTCGTCGGGAGTGATGTCCGCACCGGCGGTTCCTCCGGACCACTTCACCTGCAGCCAGTAATCATCCTGGAGATAGAACCGGGAAAGTTTGGCGCCCTGACCCAGATCGCATTCGCCTTGGCTCTGGACCTTGTGCATCTTGCCGGGCTCCGGGAATTCCAGCGTGTACTTGCCCATGGCCCCCAGCACGCGCGAAAGGATCGCGTCGAATTGGATCATGGCACCCGGTCGCAGATTCAGCGGAGAGGGCAATCCAGGGTGCCTCGGTTGCGGCTCGTTGTTTCTGTTGCCGAAAAGATTTCCGAACATGAGCGTGGAAGCCTTCCTTGATGGTGGGGGCAAAGGCGGTCAGGAAAGGATAGTTTCGTGATCCTCACCGAAGGAATCCGGGCCGCCTCGATGTCTCACAAAAGCAAAAGGCGACCCCGGATGCCGAGGTCGCCTTGGGATGTTCCGAATTCGCTCAACCTGCCGGCTTGCGGAAGCGGGCGAGCACATCCTGGGCGGAAGCCGCGCCAGGAGTGATCCCAGCGGCGCGAAGCTTGTCCTCCAGCCCGGCCGTTGTTCCTTCCCGAGCCAATTGATCGGCGGCCTTGATCTTGGCGCTTTGCTCGGCCTGGCGATTCTGGATGCGATCCAGACTTTCCAAAGCCGCACCCACGCGGGAATTCGCCCCGACGTTGGCGGTGCTGGCAGCGCGCTGCGCCTGGATCACATGCTGACGCGCCTTCACCACGTCCACCTTCACCTTCAGACGCTTGATGCGATCTTCGGCTTCGAGGATGGACTTCTTGAGGCTGGTGATGGACTCGTCGTATTCCTTGACCAAGCCATCTTCCGTCACCACCTCGCCCTCCAGATCGGCGAGCTTGGCGGCGACTTCGGTGGCGAGCGCTTCATCGTTGCGGCCCAGCGCCGCTTGGATGTAGCCGCCGTATTCCTTGATCTTGGCCTGCTTGGCGGCCAATTTGTCGGCGGAAAGTTGGCGCTTGGCCATGACGGTGGCGAGATTGTCGCGCGATTTGCGCATCTCGTTGTCGGCGTCGCGAATTTCCTGATCCATGATGGTCAAGGCGTTGGCGTCGACGATGGCTTCCCCCGCTTCGGAGGCATGTCCGCGCATGGCGGTGAAGATTTTTGATAGGATGCCCATGGCGATTCTCCTTTTAGGATTTCAGGTAAGGGCGGAAGGCTTCGGCGATTTCCACGACGGAGGCTCCCAGAGCCTCGATCTCGTAAACCACGTCTTCCGGGGCGGATTCGGCGCGCAGCGCTCCGTAGGCCACGTAGTGGACCACGCCTTCGGCGCTGCGGTCGAGTGAGATGTTCGCCAAGCCGAACAGCTTTTCGGAAAGCATGACTTGGCGATTGAAAGTGGCCGTGTCCTTGACGGACGACTCCGGCCAAAGCTCGGTCTGTACGATGATCACATCGCCGCTGACGGCAACGATGATCTGCAGATCACCCAAATCCTGCATGGTGCACATGATCGCAGGATCCACTCCCTCGATCAGGGAGACTTTGATGGGCTTTTGCGCGAATTGTTCTGTGAGCACGCCAGCGAGGGCTCGTGCGCTCTCGATCATCTTTGCCATTGGTTGTTTTCCCTCCTCGATATAGATGCGGGTTCCCGGCCTTTGCAACGCCTTGGCGACAGATGCGAGGACGGTTGCATGCTCCGGCAAGACCCAAGCGTCCTTGCGCACGAGCCCCAACTGCGTCATCCGTTGTCGGAAGAGCTTTTGGTAGTCGGAGCCTTTTAGCTTTTTGCTTACCGGAATCATGTTACCGGTAACATACACCGGAAATTTCCAAAAAGCAACAGCGAAAATTATCGCTCCCGGAGAGACCGAAAAAACAAGCCCAGCCCAGCCCCCAGAACAGACAGGATCAGGAGGAGCTCAAACAGGCTCATCGGCCGAAGGTGAAGACGCAACCCGACAAAAACGCCCACGAGCAGTGCCGCGATCGAACCTCCCAGCACCAGCCACCCCGCGAGACTCTTGCCGTTGAAAAAGACCAGTGCGACTCCTACCAGGGAGCTCATCACGAACAGGCCGGCAGGAATGGCCTGGGTGTGGCCCGCCATGGGGATGTGGAACAAACCCATGCCCAGAGAAAAGCTCGAGCTCACCAGGATGTTGCGCATCAGCAAGTACAATCCCAGTCCAACCAGACCGATTCCGGCAAAGAAGCTCCCCGCCCCCCCTTTGGTTCCTCCAGCATTTCCGAGGTTCATCTTCCATTCTCCTGGCTATAGGGTACCCATTGGTTTGGCGAGGAATCTGCGCAGTGGAAGGAAATTGCATCGCCATCAGAAACCTGTCCACCCTCCCCTCCCTCCTCATGGGCAGAAAACGTGCACTTGCCAGTCCCGCCAAATTTTGGGACATTGACGGATGCCCCATGACGGATCCAGCTTTGCATCAACGGTCGCTCCGCAGAAGCAAACGCCATCCAACGGCCCACTACCCAAAACAGGAAAATCCCATGAAGCGCATTGCCCTTGTCCTCGCTTTCGCAGCGACCTTCGCCTCCGCCGCTCAGAAAGTCCGTCTGTACGGTGAAGCCCGCGAAGTCACCTCCATTCCCGTCCTTTCCGACATGAGCGGCGCAAGCGCCGAGACCAACATCGGATTCTCAGGAGCCATCGGAGTCCAGACCCCGGTCAATCGCCAAGTCCTGTTCGATGCCCACACCAGCTTCCTCGCCGCCCGCTGGGGAATGACCACCCCCAGCTACGAGCTCAAGTACACCTCTTACTTCCAATCGATCGGCGCTGGATTCCAGTTCCACCCAACCAAAGTCTTCGGGCTGGGCTTGGGCTTTGCCTACGACATCGCCCTCGACAACAACGCCTCTTCGGAATTCAATGGCACCGGAACCCCACCCTCCGTAACATTTGCATCACTTAACGACAAAAACGTCGCCCTCGCCGAATTCGGAGCCTCGGTCAAAGTCAGCCGGCACCTGGACATCGTCGGCGTCTTCCGCCTTCCTCTGACAGAATACGCCAACTTCAACAACTACTTCCTCCCGGGCGTGACCACCACCAGCAGCAGCAAGGTCAAGCTCCACCAGCTGAACATTGGCTTGCGCTACACGTTCAACGCCAAGCCTGCCGTCGACGTCGTCGAATAAGTGACGAAGGAGGAATGAAAGAGGGCACTAACCCTCTTTCATTCCTCAAGTTATGAACCTATACTCCTCAAATGCTTGCGTCGATTACCCTGTGTTTTGCAATCCTTGCGGCGGCTCCCGCCAAGACAGGAAAGCATTCCGCTTCTTCGCACTCCACCCGCAGCGCACCTGCTGTCGCCCGAGACACCACCACAGCGGAGCCTGACAGCCTCTTCAGTCAGGTGATCGTGGGGCCATCCCAAACTCTCAGCTGGATCGGACTGCGCAGCTTCGGCGCTTGGACGCCGGAGATCGCCTCCCAGGTTATCCGCGACAACCCCCAGCTTCGAAGCTCCGCGTTGACTCCCGGCCAAACCTTGCGCTTGCGCAAGGGCCTGGATCGCAGGAGTCTTTCCCCCGCCCAACAGATCACCATGGCCTCGCGCCGCGCCGTGGTCACCCGCCTATCCGGAACAGCTCAACGAATCCGGACCAATGGCATCATCACCCCTCTCCAAGCAGACGAATTCGTCCAAGCCGGGGAGCGGATCCAGACAGGCCCCCAGTCCATGGTGGAACTCATCATCGACAACCAAAGCATTCTGAGAGTTCGGTCCAACAGCCAGTTGGACCTGGTCTACCTCCAGGACTCCACAAAGCTCCGATCGAACCAAGCCGGAACCCAAGTCCGGCTGGGTTTTGGCAGAGTTTGGACCAAGGTCCGCAAGTGGGCCGGTCCGCTGGTTGGCTTCGAAGTCCGGATGCCGATGGGGATCGCCGGAGTGCATGGAACGATCTTCGAATGCCAAGTCAATGCCGACTCCTCCAGCCAAGTGTGGGTGGAAGAAGGCGTTGTGGGAGTGCGCGGATCCGGCAAGGACACCTCGGAAACCCCGGTGACCCGCGGACAATCGGTTGCCGTGGACGCTACTGGGCAAGTGGAAAGGGTCACGGAGCCGCCTTTGCTCGACCCGATGGACCTACTGCCCGACCCAAGCCCGGATGTGCGCAACAACAATCGCGATGATCTTCGGGCCACCATCCAGCAAGCTGTTGCCCAGCGGCAGGCAATGTCCGAGACAGCGGCATCCCCCCCAAAAAAGCCTTCAAAAGCTGATGTGATCCCGCGAAAACAGCGCTGAACTCCCAAGCGTCTTGACCTGTTGCGGCTGCGAACCTCCCGGTTGGCAGCCTTTCTTTTTCTTGCCAGGCTGATGCCCCCGGGATCCACCGCCAACGCACCCAGAATTCGGTCGAATCGCCCCAGCACCCTTTCTGATTCGCCCCTTTCTTCCCCTACCACAACAGCTCACCCTCTGGTTTGCTCCGTGATTTGCGATTGGCACGCTCATCGCTTTTAATGAGAACCAACGGGACAGATGTTCCGCATCTACACCACCTAGGAGAACTCTCATGAAGAAGATCCTCGCCCTCAGCCTGACGCTCGTCGCCGCCACCCTGTCTTTCGCCATCGAAGGCAAGCCCACCACCGCGGGCACCGCACCTGTCGCCAAGATCGACACCGGAGCCTTCCGTGCGAAGTTCGACAGCCTCCGTCAGGTCCGCGACACCGGCGCTCGTCTGGCCAAGCCCGACACCGGTGCTTTCCGCCACCAGGGCGAAGTGAAGGACACCGGCCGCAAGGCGTTCGGCGAGCACAAGATCAAGGCCGACTCCGTTCGCGCCGGCAAGCTCGACACCGCCAAGGCTGGCGAGTTCAAGGCCAAGATGGACTCGCTGCGCAAGGACTGGTCCGCCAAGCGCGACTCCCAGATCACCCGGGTCAAGGACACCGCCGTTCAGGCCAAGCTCCGCGACCGCGTGAAGACGATCGAAGCCAAGAAGGCCGCTGTCAAGGCCAAGATCGCCGAGAAGAAGGCCGAAATCAAGGCCACCAAGCCGGTCGCTCCTGTCGCTCCGGTTGCGCCAGTCACCAAGTAATTAGAGCCTTTCGCTAGGTCCTGATGGGACCGGAGGATTCGTCCTCCGGTCTTTTTCGTTTCTTGGCCGCAATCACCCACGAGCCCCTTACCCGCCCCGCAGACAAGACCGCGCAGCAAGGCGTCCGCGGGCAACGCCGCAATGTGAACGTAAGGATCGGGCGCTGCCCGATCCTTACAGAACAAACCCGGCATCAGACAGAATCTGATAGATGACCAGGGATTGTCTTGTCAGATGCCCCGAATGGACCCACTTCTTGGTCTTCAGAGATGTCCCCTCAGAACAGGCTGCGCGGTGTTGGCGATCCTTTGGTCGAATCGCCACGCCCCATACAACGATCACCCCTTTCCGCCACGAAACGGCCACCGAAATCGGTGATTTGCTTCACAATACAGCCTTGGCATACTCCTCGCTTATCCATACAACAACGGATTCACCGTTCCGAACCCACTCACCCTAAAGGAGAAACATCATGACCAAGATTCTCGCCCTCAGCCTGACCCTCGTCGCCGCCACCCTGTCCTTCGCCATCGAAGGCAAGCCCACCTTACCGGCGCCTGACGGCGCCCCCCGGATCGACACGGCCGCCTTCCGTGCGAAGTTCGACAGCCTCCGTCAAACTCGTGACACCGGAAGACCTGCCATGAAGATGGACACCGCCGCATTCCATCACGAAGGTGACGTCCGGGACACGGGCCGCAAGGCATTCGGTGAACACATGATGAAAGCCGACTCCATCCGCGCCGGCAAGTTCGACACCGCCAAGGCCGGCGAGTTCAAGGCCAAGATGGATTCGCTGCGCAAGGACTGGTCCGCCAAGCGTGACTCCCAGATCACCAAGGTCAAGGACACCGCTGTTCAGGCCAAGCTCCGCGACCGCGTGAAGAAGATCGAAGCCAAGAAGATCGAAGTCAAGGCCAAGATCGAAGCCAAGAAGGCCGAAGTCAAAGCCACCAAGCCCGTCGCCCCGGTCGCTCCTGCCGCCAACTGAGTGGAGCCGTTCGCCAGCGGTTCTTCGGGGATTGGAGGATTCGTCCTCCGGTCCCTTTTCGTTTCTTGCCCCGGCACTTCGCGGAACAACCAAGTCCCTCGGATTCCACGGCATTTTCTGCCGCTCTTGCGGCAAACTCTCCCGCTGCATCCGCCTCCGCTCTGCCAACCGAACCTGGCTCGCACCTTGGCACAAGGCTCGCGCAACAGATCCTCATGGTCAACGGATTGTTCACTTCTGGCGCGGGGATGATGCTCACGATGCGAAAGCAGGAGATCACCTCCAACAACATGGCCAACGCACAAACAACGGGATTCAAGATCTCGCACCTGGCCACCCACGCCACCGTAGAGGCGCGTCGCGATGTCGACGACTACATGCGCCAACGCGAGGAACAACGTGCCGACGAAGTCAGTACGGACTGGCAACCAGGCCCCATGGTCTCCACGGGCAACCCGCTGGACGTGGCTTTGCGTGGCGACGGATTTCTCGCCATCGGCACTCCCCAAGGTGAGCGGTATCTCCGATCCGCGAGCATGAAGCTCACCGCGGATGGAATGCTGGTGGACCCCACGGGAAGCCCTGTCTTGGACCAAAACGGCAACAGCATCCAGGTCAAGGGACTCCACAACAGCGTTTCTTCCGACGGGCGGGTCCTCTCCGACGGGGAGGAAGTGGGAAGACTCCGGATCGTGGATTTCCCCAAGCCATACCAACTTCGGCAAGAAGGTGCGGGACGGTTCGTCCCGTTTGCCGCGTCCACCGCCGATCCCGTGCCCACCCCCATCGAACCTTCGGAAAACACCAGCGTGGAACAAGGCTTCGTGGAAGGCCCCAACGTCAACGTGGTGGCCGAAATGGTCCGCATGATCAGCCAATTCCGCAATTACGAGGCCGACTCCAAGGTGATGCGCGCGATCGAAAGCACGATCGATCGCGCCGTCAACCAGGTCGGCCGGGTCTAAGGAGACTCGCCATGCTCCGTTCCTTGTACACCGCCGCCTCCGGCATGCTCGCCAACCAACTCTCGGTGGACAGCATTTCCAACAACCTCGCCAACGTCAACACCGCGGGCTACAAGAAAAGCCGGGTGGAGTTCCAGGATCTCCTGTACCAAACCATGATCGAGCCGGGTGGGACCACCTCCGAGGGAACCCGGCTGCCGGAAAGTCTGCAAGTGGGCTTGGGCGTGAAGTCGGTGGGCAATCCGCGGAACTTCGCGCAAGGCAACCTCACCCAAACCGGAAACCCGTGGGATGTGGCCATCCAGGGCGAAGGCTTTTTCCAGGTCCGCATGCCCGACCAGACCACCGGCTTCACCCGGGATGGGTCGTTCAAGGTCAACGCCGACGGCTTTCTGGTGACCGCCAACGGCTACTACACCGAGCCCCAGATCCAGGTTCCCGCCAATTCCTCCAACCCCACCGTGGGCCCCGACGGGCGCGTGACGGTGGTGCTGCAGGGCGAGAGCGACCCGACCGAAATCGGCCAGCTGGAGATCGCGCAATTCGTCAACGCCTCCGGCCTGCGCTCGATCGGACAGAATTTGTACCAGGAGACCGAAGCTTCTGGTCGATCCGTCGTGGGAACCCCCGGCGAGAACGGCTCCGGAAGCCTCGCCACCCAGTACCTGGAATCCAGCAACGTCCAACTGGTGGAGGAAATGGTGAACCTCATCATCGCCCAACGCGCCTACGAGATCAGCTCCAAGGCGGTCACCACCTCCGACACCATGCTGCAGACGGCCAACAACCTGAAGTCGTGATCCATGCTCGGCATCGCCCTGTTGCCCTTGCTGTGCGCCATGGACGCGACGGGAATCCGGTCGCGAGCCTCGGCCATCTACCAGGCTCTGGAAAGCCCTCGCGCGAAGATCGCGCTGGACACCTCGGCGATCGCCGATCGCGTCGAGGCCCCCCCGACCGCCACTTCGTGGTCCCTGTCGCGCGATGGCGGGAATCGTCCCGGCGGAACCGAAGTTCTGGTCCTGCGTTGGGAAGGCGACAACGGACGGACGGTTGGCACCCGACGGATCCCCGTGCGATTGCGCCGTCACGAATGGACCCCGTTCGCCAAGACGCGCATGGAGCGGGGGCAGCAGCCCGATTCCAGCCAACTGCGATGGGAATGGACGGAGGTGGGAACTCGCACACCGCCCGTTCCCGACCCGCGCGATCTCGGGAGCCTTCGCCTGCGCACCGGGGCAGGGTCCGACCAACCGCTGCGGATGGACCTGTGGGAGCCCGTGCCGGCGGTGGTCCCTGGTCAGAAATTGACCATCATCTCGCGGCGGGCGGGAGCCACGGCCTCGGCGGAGGGCTCCGCGCAGGGAACGGCGGTGGTGGGGGGAACCGTGAGGGTGCTCACTCCCTTCGGGCGCAAGATCCTCTGCCGGATCCAACCGGATGGGACGGCCCTGACGCTGGACTGAAAGAGTCAGGACCCCGCTCGGTGCCGGGATCCCGGAAAAAACCTGCCGACTTACACCGGGCTATTTCTTTGATCCTCTCCATCTAGTTTTTGGCCGTATCGGAGGATTCGAGGTTCCCACTCGCAGGTGGGCATCCTCTAGCCCTTCGGAATCGGGCCATGACGAAAAGGGTGTTAGGTCAAAGCACAAGGTCCCGGAAGCGGACAGGCTGTTTCCAAGATACATCCCGCAGCCCCTGCGGCACCTCTCGGGAAATCATGGTAGGATCACACCCTATGCCGGAAGGAACTCTCTCGGATGGCCTGGATATCCTGGTGGTCGACGATTCGCCGACCTACCGGATGATTCTTTCCAGAGCCGTGCGCAATTGGCCTCGAGCGAACTTGGTCGGCACCGCGGGCGATGGCCAGGCCGCCCTGGCCCTCATCGAGGAAAAGCACCCGCACCTGGTCCTGTTGGACATCTCGATGCCGATCTTGGACGGCATCGAAACCCTGCGCCGCATCCGCGCCAAGTGGAGCGATGTGGATGTGGTGATGTGTTCGGGAATCGATGCCAATCAGACGGGCCTGACCATGCAAGCGCTCTCCTTGGGGGCGCTCGATTTCGTCGCCAAGCCCCAGGGCGAAAGTCCTGCGGAAAGCTTCGCCGCCCTGGCCGCCACCCTCAATCCGCTGCTGGATCTGGCCCATTCCCGCAAACGCAGGCGAGCCGTTCCAGCGCCTTCGCCGCGGCCCGCCACCATCGCATCGGTGGCCACGCAACCCGTCGCCCCACGGCCTGCGCCGATCGAAGCTCCCGCCGCCCCGATCCGTACCAAGGCTCCGTCGGTGCCGCCCCCGCCGCCCCTCACCGGCTCGCGCAGACCTCCCGGCCGGATCGAGCTGGTCGCGATCGGGGTCTCCACGGGTGGGCCCAACGCTCTCCAAAAGCTCGTCCCCAAGATCCCGGGCAACTTCCCGGTCCCCATCGTCTGTGTCCAGCACATGCCTCCGCTCTTCACCGCTTCGCTGGCCGAGCGGTTGGATCGCGATTCGGCGATTTCCGTGCGCGAGGGCGCCGAGGGGATGGTCTTGCAGCCAGGTTCGATGTACATCGCTCCCGGGGGACACCACATGGTGGTGGCCCGCGGAGCCGACGGGAAATTGCGCCTGGCGCTCCACCAGGAGCCACCGGTGCACTCCTGCAGACCTTCCGTGGACGTGTTGTTCCGATCGCTCCTGGCGCCGATCCAAGGCGCGGTGGTCACTGTGGTGCTCACGGGCATGGGCGCCGACGGCGCCGACGGCGCGAAGGGTTTGCGCGAGCGCGGAGGATGGTCGATCATCCAGGACGAGGCATCTTCCGTGGTCTGGGGAATGCCCGGCGCCGTGCACGCCGCCGGCGCCGCCGACGAGATCCTGCCGTTGGAATCCATCGCCAATCGCCTCCACGACCTCCTTTCCCGGAGGTCGCCGTGAAACTGGTGGGGAGCGAATTCGAATTGATGAAGACCTTCGTGGAGCGCAATTGCGGCATCCACCTGGATCCCGGGAAGGAATACCTGGTGGAGACCCGGCTGGCCGACCTGGCCATCGAGCTGGGATGCAGGTCTTTCCTGGAGTTCCACGCCATGGCCGTGGCCGACACCACCGGGAAGCTCAAGGGTCGGATCGTCGACGCGATGACCACCAACGAGACGTACTTCTTCCGGGATGACAATTTTTGGACCTACATGAGGGAAGTCGGCGTGCCGGAACTCCTGCGCAAGGCCGCCTCGGGGCCCGTGCGCGTGTGGTCCGCCGCCGCGAGCACCGGCCAGGAAGCCTACTCGGTGGCGATGCTCGTGGACGAAACGGCTCGGGCGATGGGCAAAGCCCAATTGGCCGCCTCCGTGGAGATCCTGGGGACCGACATCAGCTCCGCCGCGCTGTTTCTGGCCATTTCCGGCCGCTACGACGGTCTGGCCATCCGCCGCGGGCTTTCCGACGAGCGCCGCAGGCGGTATTTCCGCGAAGACGGATCCGTCTGGGCGATCTCCGACGAAATCAAATCGAGAGTCAAATTCCGTCGATTCAATCTCATGGACTCCCTGGGGGGGCTCGGCGGATTCGACCTGGTGATGTGCCGATACGTGGCGATCTACTTCCAGGAGGACTTCAAGAAGGACCTCTTCGGACGGATCGCCCAAGTGACCCGTCCCGGCTGCGCCATGCTGCTGGGGGCCACGGAAACCCTGCGCGGGCTTTCCGAGGAATTCGAACCCGTTTTGCACAAGAACTGCACCGCGTACATGCGAAAGACCTCGAGGTAGACATGAAGATCCTATCGATCGACGACTCGAATTCGATCCGCCATGCGGTGAAAAAGATGTTGGATGTCATCGGCGCAGAATTCTTCGAGGCCGGCGACGGCGTGGAAGGCTTGGAACTTCTGGAGCGGATCGGCAAGATGGACCTCATCCTGCTGGACATGGAAATGCCCCGCATGGACGGCATGACCTTCCTGGAAACGGTCAAGAAGGACCCGCGCTGGAAGGACATCCCGGTGATCATCCTCAGCTCCATCGCCCAGCGCGAGCGGATGATCAAAGCCATCCAGGAAGGAGCGAAACAATATCTGACCAAGCCCTTCACCTCGGAGCAACTCCTGGTGAAGGTGGTGGAAGCGCTCAATCTGGACGAGGAAATCCCATGACCAGGGAGATGCTCCTGGCGCGCCTGGCCGATGGGGCGGGGCTGCCCGCCCTGCCGGAGGTGCTGTTGCGGCTGGATCGCGAGCTGTCGGATCCCGACGTGGATCTGCGGCACATCAGCGATCTGGCGGGAACCGACGCCGTCCTGGCCGGCCAGGTCATCCGCATGGCCAACAGCGCCTACTACTCCAGGGGCGGCGCGAGCATCACGAGTCTCGGCCCGGCCATCCAACGACTGGGGCTGCGTGCCCTGAAAGGCTTGGTATTCGCCCTGACCTTGCCCCGCGCCTTTCCGGCGGGATCGCATTTCCCGACCCGTGCGCTTTGGAGACATTCGCTGGCGGTGGCCGCGCTGGCGGGAAGCCTGTGCGAGGAGCTTTCTCTTTCCACCGCCCAAAAGGAAGAGGCTTGGATGGGTGGGCTCATCCACGACATCGGCGCCTTGGCCCTGGCCACGCTGGCTCCCTTGGAATACGAGCAGCTACTGGATCGCTTGACCCAAAACGCCACGGAAGGGATCGAAACCGAGATCGCAGAAATCGAACGGGACGTGTTCGGGATCGATCATGCTGAATTCGGCGCAATCTTCCTACGGGAAAACTGGCATCTGCCCGATCCGATGCCCGAGGTGGCAGCGCATCATCACGATCTTGGTGGAATGGACTTGCCGAATGCCCATTTGGGAAGCACCATCCATATCGTACACGTCGCCAACGGGATCTGCTCCGGTTTCGGAGCCGGTTGGAACCGAGGCTGCCCGCCAGGAAAAGCCTTCCGGAATTCCGCATGGGATTCGCTGGGCCTTTCTCTGGACCGAGTGGAAGACCTGGTCGCCCGGGCGATGTCCAGCCTTGATTTCGCAGAGACCTTGCTTGCCGGAGGGCAATGAGATGGACGGGAAAGTCATCGACAAAGAAGAGGCCCTGGGGCGCCTGGAAGGGGACCTCGAGCTTTGGAACGAGATCCGGGAAATCTGGCTGGAGGACGTCGACGCCCTCCACCAGGCGGTTCTGACCACCTTCGAGGGGAAAGCACCGGACGGCCTGCGTCGCGCGGCACATGCCATCAAAGGGGCCTCGGCCAATGTCGGAGCGGTTCGCCTGGCATCGGTGGCGCGCGACCTGGAACTCCAATCCCCCGCCGCCGATTGGACGAGTCTCGCCCAGCATGTGGACCAATTGGGCAGGGAAGTGGAAAACGCGAAAAAGGCCCTGAAGGAGGGATGACTCCCACCCGGGTCCTTGCGGTGGACGACGAGCGGGCGAACCTGCACCTGTTGGCCACCGCGCTGCGCAACGAAGGACACCTGGTGGACCCCGCCTCCACCGGTGAACAAGCGCTCCAGATCGCTTCCACCCTTCCCCCCGACCTGATGCTCCTGGATATCGGCCTTCCCGGTTTGGACGGATTCCAAGTCCTGGAGAAATTCCGAGAACTGGAGGGCTGCCGCCACACGCCCGTGATCTTCCTGACCGGCGTGGAGGATATCTCCGCGAAAGTCCGCGGATTTTCGTTGGGGGCGGTCGACTACGTGGTCAAACCGTTCCACCTCGAGGAACTGCGTGCGAGGGTGCGCATCCACTTGCAGCTCGCCCAATCCCTCAAAGCCCTCGCCCATGAGCAGGCGCGTCGCCTGGAAAGCCTCGCGCTCGCCCAGAGAAGCATCCTGGCGAGGCCGTCGGACCATCCCGCTGCACGCTTCGCCATCCACTTCCAGCCCGCCCAGGAGGCTGGCGGCGACCTTTACGACGTGTTCGAGGTGGGGCCGGGGGTCCACGGATATTTCGTGGGCGATGTTTCCGGCCACGATCTGGGAGCGAGTCTGGTGGCTTCCGCAGCCACGGCCCTTTTGCGACAGAACTCCGGACCAGCCTGGTCTCCGGAGGACACCCTCCAGATGGTCAACCGCGCCTTGACCGACTGGCTTCCGCCAGGGCGATTCCTGACAGGATGCCTGGTCCGATTGAATCGCAACACCAACACCCTCCGCGTCGTCAGCGCCGCCCACCCTCCACCCGTCGTTTTGGAGGCCTCCGGCCGGGTCTCGTTCCTCGAGTGCTCAGGAGACGTGCTGGGCGCCTTCGCCCAAGCGCGCTTTGGCTCGTTGGAGAGAAAACTCCAACCCAAGGATCGCGTCGTCATGTACACCGATGGCCTGCTGGAGCGCCCCGGCCGCTCCCTGCAAGACTCCCTGGCTGCACTGGGGCAGGCGATCTCCGGCTTGGCGAACCTCCCTCTGGATCACATCCCAGGACGATTGACCGAAGCGATGAACCCGGTAAATGGCGCCGACGACGTCGTTGCCCTTGCATTCGAGGCATGAAATAAGCCACACTATGACTCGCCAGGAGGAGAGGCATGATTGGCAAAACCGCGCTCGAGGGATCCATCCGCATCAGCCCCAAGGGGAACGTGGGGATCGACGAAACCGAGAGCCTGCAAAAGGCGCTCGAGGAGGCATCCGCAGACGGCGGAGGGGTCGAAGTCGATCTGGGATCCTGCAGGTCCCTTTCCTCCTCGGCGATCGGAGCACTGATCGCCTGCCACAACTCGCTTCGTGCGCGTGGATCCCGCCTCAAGGTATCCGGCGCGACCGAAGACATGCGCAAACTGCTGCGCATGATGGGGCTCGATCGCCACTTCGAACTGGTCTGACCGAAGGAACCTGGCACCATGGAAAACGACGAAACGCTCCAACTGTTCCTCGAAGAAGCCCGCGACCACCTGCGCGACATCGAAAACGACCTCCTGTCCATCGAGACGGAAACCGGTCCATCGGATGTCGACCTGGTCAACAAGGTCTTCCGAGGCATCCACTCCATCAAAGGGGCGGCTGGATTTTTCGGACTCAATCGCATCAAGGAAATCTCCCATGCCATGGAGAACCTCCTCAACCGGATCCGCAACTTCGAGGTGATCCCGCGTCGCGCCGTCGTCGAGGCGCTGTTGCGCTCGGCCGACACGCTGTCGGCCATGGTCGAAGATCCCTCGCGCAGCGAAAACGTCGAAATCGCCAAGCACCTCGACGCCCTATCGGCCTGCCAAGCCCCGACCGAAAGATCCCACGAGAAGGTCCCGATCGTCGACTCCCGCGGTAGCGCCTTGTTCGAGGTCGGAGCCGACGAACTCGAGATCGCTCGCAAAGGCGGAAAGAACGTCTACCTGATGGAATTCGACCTGGTGGTCGACACCGACCAGCGCGGAAAGACCCCTCTGGAAGTCCTCAAGGAGCTGGAAAAGACGGGTTTGATCGTCGAAGCCCAACTCCATCGCGACGAGGAAGGCTTCCCGGTCGGATCGGTGGACAGCCTGCCGTTTTCCGTCCTCTACGCGACCGTGCTCGACCGCGAGATGGTCGCGCTGCTGACGGGCCTGGACGCCGCGCGCATCGCCGTTGTGGACCTCCCGCCCCGTCGGGCGTCCGTGAAGGCACTGCAACAAAAAGCGCAGCCCGTCTCTCCCGAAAAACCCGCCGCAACGGAGGCGACACCCGTGGCCCCAGCGAAATCCATCATGGCGCCGGAACCGCCGGAACCGGCGATCGATCCGGCCAAGGACGTCCCGCTGGAGCCCGTCCGCGGAACCCCGCAGGCCTCCAGCACGCTGCGCGTGCAGGTGAAGGCCCTGGATCGCCTGATGACCCTGGCCGGCGAGCTGGTGCTCGCGAGAAACCAGCTGATTCAAAAAGTGTCCAAACGGGACATCACCGAGATCCAAGCCAGCTCACAGGGCTTGTCGATGATCATTTCCGAGTTGCAGGAAGCCGTGATGGCCACGCGCATGCAGCCGATCTCCATCGTGTTCGGGAAGTTCCAGCGCGTGGTCCGCGACATGAGCGCGGCCCTGGGCAAGGAGATCCGGCTCGATGTCGAAGGCGAGGAAGTCGAACTCGACAAGGCCGTGATCGAAGCGATCGGCGACCCGTTGACACATCTTGTCAGAAACGCGGTGGACCACGGCGTGGAAATGCCGGATGTCCGCGAACGATCCGGCAAACCACGCTTGGCCGTGGTCCGCCTCCACGCCTACCACGAAGCGGGAAAGGTCGTGATCGCGGTGTCGGACAACGGCCGCGGGATCGACACCGAAGCCGTCCGGGAAAAAGCGGGCATCCTGAATCTGGTCCCCGCGCAGGACCTCGCGAAGATGTCGGAAAAGGAGCTCATCGAGCTGATCTTCCTCCCGGGCTTTTCGACCGCCAAGGCGATCACGGAGATCTCCGGCCGCGGAGTCGGGATGGATGTGGTCAAGACCAACTTCACCAAGCTCGGCGGCATCATCGACGTGGAAACGAAAAAGGGATCGGGAACGACCATCCGCGTGAAGCTCCCGCTGACCCTGGCGATCATCCCGAGCCTGCTCGTGTCCGTCCAGAGCGAGACCTACGCCATTCCCCAGGTGAACCTGGTGGAGCTGGTGCGGATCTCCGCAAGCGAGGTCCGCAACCGCATCGAGCGCATCGGAGATGCGCTGGTGATGAGGCTGCGAGGCCGGCTTCTTCCTTTGGCCGAGCTCGCGGAAGTGCTCGGGATGGAACGTTCCTACCAGGATCCGCAAACCGGCGAATTCCGCGAGGAACGGCGCGCCCGACTCGAGGACAGACGCGGACCGCGCACGAAGGAAACCCCCGAGGAACGGGAACGGCGCCGCGGCAAGGACAGGCGCTTCCATTCGGCCAGCGCGGTGAACATCGCCGTGCTTTCCGCGGGATCCTTCCAGTACGGCTTGATCGTCGACCGGCTCCACGAATCGGAAGAGATCGTGGTCAAGCCTCTTGGATCGCATTTCCGCTCCTGCCAGTGCTACGCGGGAGCGACCATCCTCGGCGACGGAAGGGTGGCTCCCATCCTGGATGTCATGGGGATCACCAAGCAACGGAAATTGTCCGACGTGGGCAGCACCCGCGACACCGACGAAGAAACCAAGGCGCGACTGCGTGCTCGCGACGCGCAATCCATGCTCCTTTTCCATGTCGCGGCGGACGAGCAGTTTTCCATCCCCCTGGCTCTGGTTTCGCGCCTGGAAGTGGTGGAGAGATCGGCCATCGAGAACCTGGGAGGACGACGCTCCGTCCAGTACCGCGGCGGAAGCCTTCCTCTGTTGGATCTTTCGGAAGTCGCGAAGATCGGCCCCCTCGCCGAGCTCGATTCGTACTTCGTGGTGGTCCACGCGATCGGCGGGAAAGAAGTGGGGTTGTTGGTGTCGCAAATTGTCGACATCGTCGAATCCTCCGAGGACTTCGACGAGTCCACCTTCCGGCAGGCCGGCATCCTCGGCTCGGCGATCTTTTCGGGCAAGACGACCCTCCTGGTGGATGTCTACGAGATCGTCCGTTCACAACTTCCCAGCTGGATCAAGACCTCCGACAAGGAAGTTCCGTCCCGCAGGATCCTGGTGGTGGACGACTCCCCCTTCTACCGACGACAGATTTCGGGCTTCCTCAGGGAGAGCGGCCACGTGGTGGAGGAAGCCTGCGACGGCAAGGAAGCCCTGGAAATCCTGGGGACATCCCGTGGCATCGAAATGGTCCTGACCGACATCGAAATGCCCGTGATGGACGGACTCGAACTCACGCGCCAGATCCGCGCGAGCAAGGCCTTCTCGCATCTGGCCGTGGTCGCGGTGACCTCCCTTTCCGGCGAAGAGTCCGCCAAGCGCGGCAAGGATGCCGGAGTCGATGGATATCTGGTCAAACTCGACCGGGAGAAGATCCTCGGCACGGTCGAATCCTTCCTCCAGCACAGGAAACCCTGAACATGAGCGTTGAAACCATCGGCAAGGACTCCGCCCAGATCGAGCTCACCGTCTTTACCGTGGGAGACATCCTCTGCGCGGTGGAAAACGACAGGGTCCGGGAGATTTCAGGCCTTCGGGCGATCACACCCGTGCACCACGCCCCCGAGCACGTGCGGGGGGTGGTGAACCTTCGCGGACAGATCATGACCATCATCGATCTGGGGGTGCGCCTGGGGATCGGCGCTGTTCCCGAAGATCGCAATTCCCGCATCCTGGTGGTGCGATCCGGCGAAGAGGACATCGGCCTTCTGGTGGACGGCATCGAGGACGTCAAGACCGTCTCGGCATCCGACATGGAACCTCCTCCATCGAACGTGCAAGGGCTTTCCGGGGCGTTCCTGAAGGCCATCCTCAAGGAAAAGGACGATCTCGCCTGCATCGTCGACATGGAGAAGATCCTCCACATCGACTAGAGTCCGGCAGCGCCATCGGCGTTTTTCGCCGGAAACGAAATCGGCTCCCCGTTGGAAACGGGGAGCCGATTTCGTTTCGAGGTTGGCCCTGCGCGATCCTAGCGAGGAAAGCGCCTGGGTCCGGAAGTGCGGACGGTGCAGCCGAACAGGATCCGGCCCCGTCCCGCCACGAGCATCCCCTGGACCCCCGTGGAACGGGCGAGCCATGCGCCTCCGCGGGAAAACAACGGGGGAGTCTGCTCCAGGATCCCGTAGAAACCCGTGAACTGCATGTCGGCGGAGAGGAGTCCGCAAACGGTGTTCCCGATCTCGCCCAACACGTCGAACAGGAGATCTTCCGACAACTCGGGAACGAGGATGGCCGCATCGGCCGCGGACACCCCCAGCGTGCAGGCGCCCTGCCAACCTTCGTTGGCGAACCCCACCGTGGCACCGAAGTCGCATGGATTCTCCACCCGATTGACGATGTTCCACGGCTCTTCCGGCACGAGAGGAAGGCCAAGAATTGTCTCGAACGCTTCCTTCGCCTTGCTTTTCACCACCGGCAAGAGCTCTCCGATGTCGATTTCCATGCAAGCCTCCTCGCTTGTTTCTGATGACCCATCATACCTCTTGACTCCGGACGAATGCAAGCCGTATGATCATTTCCAACACCCCCTGGAGCACCATCTCCAGAGATCGGAGGAGACCATGCCCAAGTCAGTGCTCATCGTAGACGATTCCACATTCCTCTCCAAGCAAATCGCGGAGTTCTTCACCTCGCAACTGGGATTCCAGGTCGTTGCGATCGGGAAGGACGGCAACGAAGCGGTGGAACTGTACAGGAAACACAAGCCGGATCTTGTCACCATGGATCTGACCATGCCCAACAAGGACGGGAAGTCCGCGATCCACGAGATCCTCACGGAATTCGCCGACGCCAGGATCATGGTGATCTCGGCGGTGAAGGGGAATACGGTTCTGGAGTGCCTCAACCGCGGCGCCAAGGGTTACATCGAGAAGCCCCTGAAGTTCGCCGATCCGTTGTTCGTCGAGGACTTCAAGCAGTCCGTCGACGAGACGTTCAAGTAGAGATCCACTCGAAGAAAGGGGATGCCAGTGAGCATACTGACAGATATCGTCGAGTCGTTCGCGGCTGGCGTCTGCGGAAACATCCGGGACATGGTCGGATCCGAATTCGATATCGGCGCGAGCACGTTATCGGAGACAAAATTCGTCCCCGCCAGGGGCATGGCGGTGATGATCCATTTCACCGGAGCCATCCAGGGGGAATTCGCCCTGTCGCTTTCCGAGGAGACCGCCGCGAAGATCCTCGGCATGTGGTCCGAGGGCATGGGTGCGGGGGATCTCCGGGAAATGCGTGGCGATTTCGGCGGATTCCTCAAGGAGTGCCTGAACACCTCGGTGGGACAGGTCATGCCGAGTCTGGAACGCGAATTCGACGCGCTCACGTTCCTGCCGTCGGTCCTGGTCTACGGAGAACTCGAGTATCCGGACGTTCCCGCCGGATTCATCTCCATGGCCGGAGCGGCAGGAGACCTCGACTGCTACTTCGTGCTGAACCTGATGGGATTGGAGCTGGGCGATCGCCTGCAGGCCGCGCTGAAGGCCGTGGGCGAATCCGCACGCGAGGCGAATGCCGCCAAGCGAAGCGTCACCTCCATGCTGGAAGCGTTTCCCTCCGCGCTCGTCACGGTGGGGCGCGACGGAAAGGTCCGGCCCGGTTACGCGCGGATCACCCCGGAAACGGTGGGTCTGGACCGCGATGCGCCGATTCCCGGCATGCACATGGTCGATCTGCTGGGACTGGGCGAGAAAATGGTCCGCGAGACCAATTTCTGGCTCGAGGTGGTCTACGACAAATGGGGAATCATCCCCTTCAAGGATCTTCTGGGGCTGTGCCCCATCTCGGAATCCCCGAACGAACGGGGCCTGACCCTGCTTCCAAAGTGGGTCCCCTTGCGGGCAGAGGACGGCTCCCTGGACGGTCTGCTCCTGATGGTGGAAAACGTCACGGAAAAGCGCCGCGTCGAATCCGAGATGAAGAAACTGTCCAAACTCCACGAGGAGAGCGTCGAGCTTGTGACACAAATCGTCAATCTGGAACCGGACGAGGTCCAGGACTTCGTGTACGACAGTTCGGGCCTTCTGCGCGAAGCGGAGAAGATCGTACAAAGCGCCTCCCGGGACCGCCAGTTCATCGAGACGCTCTATCGGACCGTCCACACTCTCAAGGGCAACTCGGGTCAATTCCAGTTCAAAGGGTTGCAGAAACTCGCCTTGGAGATCGAGGACAGCATTTCCCAGATCCGCGAAAAATCCGATTGGGAAGAAGCCAACGACGAAGTCCAGGTCGCCAAGATCCAACAAGGCTTGGTGGAGGCCGAAGGCTACGTCCGCCGGCTGGAAGAGTTGCGCGGAAAGCTGGGCCAGAAGGAAGAATCGGCTGAAGACAAGGTCGCTCGTTCGACCCCGTCGGTCATGGCGCAACTTTCTGACATCGAAAGCGTGGCGGCCACCATCTGGGGTGTCCACCAGGCCGGGCGTGCCCTCGGCTGGCCCCAAGGCACGCTCTCGCTCATTTCCGCCGCCGCCGCCAGCGCCGCGGCCCTTCGGGAAATCGATTTCGGCCGGCTGGCTCGCACTCTCGCCGGGGTGATCGGAAAAGTCGCTGGCCGCTTGGGCAAGAAGGCCACATTCTCCATGGCTGGCTCCGGACCGATCGACATCGAGGTCCTTCGGGTCCTGCACCGTTGCATGGTGCATCTGGTGAACAACTCGCTGGACCACGGCCTGGAAAAACCCGCCGAACGCCTGGCCGCAGGCAAACTCGAGATGGGTCTTCTGGTCTTGGAGTACAGTCGTCACGGCGAACACCTGGAAATTTCCTTTTCCGACGACGGCGCCGGCATCGATCCAGAATCCATCCGAACAAAGGCTGTCGAGAAAGGTTTCATGGATCCGGAACAGGCGCGCACGGCTTCCCACGGCGACCTCCTGGATCTGCTGTTCCGTTCGGGATTCTCCACGCGCGAAAAGGTGGGGGAATTCTCAGGCCGAGGTGTCGGTCTCGACATGGTGCGCGACACCATCCAGTCTCTGGGCGGAAAAATCCATCTGGAAAGCGTCCCCGGCCGTGGAACATCCTTCCGCATCCGGATACCTGTTTCCATCGCGATCCCATCTACTCGTTTTCTCACGGAGGTAGAAGCATGAACATCAGACGAGCCATTCCATGGCTTGTCGCCATCGCCCTGGCAAATCCGGCGTTGGCGGAAAAGATCTACGTCTTCTACCCAAGCATGGCCAAACCCAATGCCGTGCAGAGCGCTTTGCAAGCCAAGTGCCCGGGTAGCGAGATCACGGTCTTCGGACGACTCGCGGACTTCACCGCGATGGTCGGCCAAACCCCTCCCGATGTCATCCTCGCCCCCAAGGCGTTGGCGGACCTGTTTCCCACCTACAAAACCTTCTTGAAAGGCACGCGCGGCGGATCGGCCCTGGAGGATGCCGTCCTGGTGTCCACCAAGCCGTTGGATGCCGGAGCGCTCGCCACCCTGAACGTGGGCGTGGTGGGCGTGCTGGATCGCGGACCCATGAACGGGTATGTGCAGGCGGTCCTGGGTGGACTTCCCAAACTCAAGCTCGTGACGAAGGTGGAAGACCTCCTGCCGTTGCTGACGTTCGGAAGCGCCGACGCGGTGGTGGTGGGCGCAAGCCAGGTGGAAGACCTCAAAGGACGTTCACAAGCCAACCTGCAGACCACACCTGCTTCCGGCAAAATCGGACTGCTGGTGGCCTGCGCCAAGGGTGACGCATCGAAAACCGAATCCGCCCTGAAGGGCCTCGGCGCCGCCGAGAAGAAGATGCTGGGGGTAGACGGATGGACAAAATGACCCGCGCATACAGAACGATCCGCCCCTTGGGCGCGATCCTCCTCCTTGCAGGCATGGCCTTCGCGCAAACCAAGCCGATCCTCGTGTTGCGTCCCGCCGGACCCAACTTCGAGGAAACCTTCAAGGGAATCAAGGAAACACTCGGAGCCACCTACACCATCGAGGACGTCGTTCTCGCCAAGGACGCAGAAGCGGGCGAAGTGGTCAAAAAATGGTCGGCGATCAAGCCCAAGGCCATCTTCGCCATGGACAACCGCGCCATCGGCCTGGCGAGGGAAGCGCGCACGAAACTCTCCGACACCGCGACTCCCCTGGTCGCCTTGATGGGAGTGCGAGTGGATGCGGCCATCGCCGGCATCCCCAATGCAGCCTCGGTCACCTACGAAATTCCCGCAGTCACGCTGGTGGTGAACCTGCGCGCGATTTCCACGGGTAAGATCTCGAAAGTCGGCGTGATCTACCGCGCGTCGATGGAGGATTTCTTCCAGAAGAACGCCCAGTTCTGCAAAGGGGAAAACGTCGAGCTGGTGGGTTACAAGGTCGCCGACGACGCCGATCCCAAATCGGCTTTGAAGGACGGACTGACCGCCTTGACCGACCGCAAGGACATGGATGCCCTCGCCGTGTTCAATGACAATTTCTTCCTCAACGCCAAGCTGCTCAAGGAAGTCTGGCTGCCCACGCTTTCCGGATGGAAGCGTCCCGTGCTGGTGGGCGTGGAAAGCCTCGTGAAGCCCGAGCTCAAGTTCGGGACCTTCGCGATCCTGCCCGACCACTACGCATTGGGTTCCCAAGCGGCCGGCCTGATGCAGGAGATCGAAGATGCAGGCTGGAAGGTCGATGGCGTACGCAACGACCAACCGCTATCGGTGATCAAGGTCCTGAACATGCGGGGCATGAAGTCGTGCTGCGGCGTGCAAGAAGGCAAGTCAAACGAAATCGACAAGATCCTGGAATAGGAGCCATCCAATGGTCTCGCGCACAACGATACAATCCAAACTGGCCAGGACCTCCCTCGTGGTCCTGGCCCCGGCCCTGCTTTCCGTCACCCTCTCCGTGGTGGCCTTGAACGTGTACCTCAGCGGCAAGAACCAAGCCGTTTCGGTGGCGCGCATCGAGGCATCCCTGACGGCCAAAGGAAGGCTTCTGACCAAGAACAACGCCCAGGCGTTGGTGGGCATGGCGGAAGGCAACGCGTTCCTCCAGATCAAGGATCTGGTCGCGAGCACCGTCAAGGACGACCCGGACGTGATCTACGGCCTGTTCATGCCGGCCGACTCCACCAACCCGTGCGAGGTCGCCGACGAAACCGACACCGCGTTGGCGGAAGGGGCCATGGCCAAGGTCGGCGAGATCAAGGATCAAGCCGGTGTGGGTTGGGCGCGCGAGGCGAAGGCGTTGCAAACCCGCAAGATGGGCTCGGGACCTGCCGGCTCCATCGAGTTCACCGCGCCGGTGGGAGAGGCCGATGCGCCCATGGGCTGGATCCTCTACAAGCTTTCGACGCGGGCGATGTCGGAAGCCATCGAAACGGAAAAGGCCGCCTCGCGCCAAGCCCTGATGGTGGTGATCGGCATCCTCCTGGCACTGGGCGGCGTGGCGCTGGCGGTCGCGCTTGCCAAATTCCGTTCGGCGGCCCGGAAATTGTCAGGCCCGGTGACGGAACTTTCCGCCGCCGCGGAACTGATCAAGGGTGGCGACTACAAGACCGTCGTGAGCGTGGATTCCGACGACGAAATCGGCAGCCTCGCCGAAACCTTCGAAACGATGCGCCAAACGGTGCAGAAATACACGGAACACCTTGAGGATTTGGTCGCCGAAAAGATGCGGCAGGTCCGCGACATCCTGGACAACGTGGAACAGGGCTTGTTCGTGGTCGGATTGGATGGCCAGGTCGCGCCGGAATACTCCAAGGCGGCCCCCAACATCCTGGGCGTGGACAACTTGGGCAACGTCTCCGAAGCCTTGCACCTCAGCCCTGCACAGGAAGACGACTTCAAGGGTTGGCTTTCGCTGGTGCGCGCCAAGAATTCCAGCATGCGTTGGGACAAGCTCACGAAGGTGGCGCCCGTCCAAGACCTCGAAATTTCCGGCTCCGACGGCCAATCGCGATTCGTGCGCGTTCGCTACCAGCGGATGTTCGACAAAAATCGTGAACTGGAACGAGTGATGGTGCTGGCGGTGGACGAAACGGAATCGCGCCGGATCGAGCGCGTGGTGGCCGAAGAAAAGGAGCGCCACGAGAACGAAGTCAAGACGATCCTCGGTTTGGTGAACAACCTGCCGGAAGTCATCCGCGACTACATGAAAGACACCCGAAACCGGATGGACACGCTGGAGGACATCTGCCGCTCGATGCTGGACCGGTCGCTGGCCGCCCGCGAACGCCACCCGGACCAACCCGGATTCCACCCGGGAACCGAAGAGATCGCCAACATCTTCCGCGACCTGCACACCATCAAGGGCAACTCGGCCACCTACGGATTCGAACGCCTGGGACGACTCGCCCACCAAGGCGAAGACATCCTGGAAGACCTCAAGGAGCCGATCACGGTGCGCACCGCGGTCACCTTGCGCGCCCTGCTGGAAAAGCTCGACGAAATGGACAAGGCCTACCAGGAGATCCTTTCCACGGAAAAGAAATTGTCCGGCGGAGCGACCGACGGCGACATGCTGGTGCAGGTGTCGGAGCGCAAG
The DNA here is from genome assembly GCA_016699655.1 of Fibrobacterota bacterium. Classification (GTDB taxonomy): domain Bacteria; phylum Fibrobacterota; class Fibrobacteria; order UBA5070; family UBA5070; genus UBA5070. The sequence continues at coordinate 2,535,810 of CP064986.1, read as the reverse complement.
CTCGAACACGTGCGCAAGATGGCCCACACTCTGCATATGCCGGCCCACGCGAGCACGCACCCTTACATCGATCCGGAGGCGGTGCAGATCTTGACAGAGGCCTGCGAGCATCTGCGCGACGTTCCTCTGGTGCGTCTGGCGGACAAATACCGCGGCATGATCGAGCGCTTGGCCGAACGCCTTGAAAAACAAATCCGCTTCGAGGTCGTCCCCGGACATCTGGAAGTGGGTCCCACCTTCTTCGCCCCGCTCGACGAAGCCCTGGTGCACATCCTGCGCAACTCCGTTGACCATGGATTGGAATCCCCCACCGACCGCACTGCGGCTGGAAAGCCCGAATGCGGCATCATCCGACTGCAGGTCAACATCGAGGAGGATTGCATCCGCATCCAGATCGCCGACGACGGCCATGGCATCAACGCCGATCGCGTCGCGGAAAAAGCCGTCGCCGAAGGCATCCTCTCCAGAGACGATGCCGAGCGGATGGGCCGGGACCAGAAGCTCCTGCTCATCTTCGAATCCGGCATTTCCACCGCCACCTCCATCACCGATGTGTCCGGCCGAGGTGTCGGCATGGCCGCCGTGCGGGAAAGCATCGAGAGCATGGGTGGCAACATCAAGCTCGAGAGCGAGGCCGGCAAGGGTACGGTCACCACGCTGACCATCCCGTTGCGGGATATTTGAGGTGGATCCATCCCATCCGTTGCTTCGCTTCGCGCGAAAGCTCCTCCCGAGCCTGGAGGAGAACATCCGCGCGAAGATCGACCGGAGACGGGACGTCGGACTCCGATGGCGCCTCACGACCCTGATGTGGTCGATGGTGGTGCTGTCGGATGTCGCCGTCCTGGTTTTCGCCGGAGCATCGGTGCGGGGATTCGTCTGGATGATCGGGATCTCGGCAAGCGTCGCATGGATCGGACACCGCTTGGTGATCCGCGCCGTGCTCCCGGTGGAGAGACTCGCCCACCGGCTTTCGATGCTGGCATCCGAAGGCTCCGCCCTGGGGGAACGTCTGGAAACGGACGGGTATGTCGACATCGCCCAGATCGCCCACGACTTCAACACGCTGTTGGCTCGATTGGAAGACCTCGTGACGCCGTTGGCCCAGCGCAGCAAGCCGCTGGTCGAGGCGGCCGAGAACCTGTCGGGATTCGCCACGAGGATGGATGGCCACCTCGCGGCCATGGAGGCCACCTCCACGACGGTGACGCAGGCCACGCGCAATGCATCCAACGATCTGGCCGGAGTCTCCGGTTCGCTGCAGGATGTTTCCGCTTGCATCGGGATGCTCTCGGTGAGCGCGGATGAAATCTCCCGTTCGCTGACCCAGATCGCCCAGGAGTGCCGCGAAGAAGTGAAGGTCGCAGGGCTCGCCCGCGACGAATCCCGTCTGGCCGAAACCACGATCGAGGGATTGGGGCGGGAAGCGGAAGCGATCGGGGGGATCCTCGCCGAGATCCAGGCGATCGCCGCCCGCACCAGGCTGTTGGCATTGAACGCCACCATCGAGGCGGTCCGCGCCGGAACGGCCGGAAGAGGCTTCGCCGTCGTGGCCGGAGAGGTGAAGGACCTTTCGCGTCAGACGGCCGAATCCACCGAGCGGATCCGTGCCATGGTCGGTTCCATCCAGGGAGCCACGCGTTCGGCCGTCAAGGTCATGAACAGCATCGGCGTGAGGGTGGACGAAGTCGATCGCCTCTCGCGCTCCATCGAACAATCGGTCAGCAAGCAGACCGGCACGATCGCGGAAATCTCGTCGAACGCGAAGTTCGTCGACGAACAGGCGGCGAGCATCACGGAAATCGTCACGAATTCCGGCATGCAACTTTCGGAAGCCGCCACCACCATCGCCGAGCTGCGCGGCCCGATCCAAAGCATCGAAGGCGAAGCGCGGGCGCTGGAAGACGCTTCGGAAACCTTGGGACGCCTCGGTGGCGAACTGGGAACCATGCTGGAAGGCTTCGGCGTCAAAAATTCCGGCTAGCGCGCGCTTCGTTGGGGACTGGGGCACCACTCCCGCACAGGACAGCGCCCACAGCCTCCCAAATGCTCCTGGCAGGCGGGCCCCGCTTTGCCGCGCGCCAACACGGTCTCCAGTGGAACCCACAGCGCAGCCGGGTCGCCCGGAGCGACCTCGCTGGCCATCGCATCCCACCACGCCTGCCTCCGCGGCCGCGGCCATTCATCCCAACCGGAAGGCTGCCATCCCAACGCACCCAGGGGCCGCTCCAGAACCCGGACCGGCGTTTTCAGTTCGCTTGCGCCTTCCGTCCAGCCGGCGCCGACTTCCCCGCGCACCAGCCAGCGAGCCAGCCGCCAGCCCTTGACGCGACTGGGCGAACCCGCGCCCATCCAGGGAATTTCCAAGGCCAACGTTCCGACAAGATTTGTCGGACTTTCGAACCGTTCCCGCCAAGTGCCGGGATCGCCGTGCACCCGCAGAAAGTCCATGGCAGAAAGGACCCACCCGTCCAGGCTGGCGCGATGAGGCCAATCGACCAGCCAAGTGCGCTCCCCGCAGGCGCGCCCCAGCGAGACCCGGGTGCACGGAGCCATTCCCAGGAGGCGCTCGTCGCCCAGCGCGCGGCGCAGTTCCAGCAAAAGCCGGGCAAGCCCGGCGATGGTCAGATCCTGTCCAAGAACGGTCGCCAGGAGCGCGGCTCTGGGTTGCAGCGGCGGCGGAAACGGCTCCCAAACGGCCAGACGAGGGTCCTTGCGGCTTCCGAACAATTCCCGGCAACGGGACAAGGCCTGGACGAGGCCCCGGCTCACCTCGGGAAAGCCATCCCCATCCCGCAACGGACGCTACGACCGGTTTCGGGAAAGGCCGCGCCACCGGATTTCTCGCGAAGCGATTTGCTCGTCAAGAGCACCACGGTGGAGCCCATCTCGAAAATGCCCAGTTCGTCACCCGCCTGCACATTGGAAGGCGAGGTTGGTTTCCATGCGCCTTGGACGGTGCGGCCCAATTCTGGATTGGCCGTAAGCCGAATGGACCCGACATTGTAGGCGCCCACCATCACGGCGACCGCGAGCCCTTCTTCCGAACGGACGGCCACCCAGGCCCGTTCGTTGGCCACGAACAGCCCCGGAATGCCTTCCACCGCCGCGCGATGGACCGGCCACAGATCGCCGGGAATGTGGCGGCAAGCTTCCAAGACACCGGAAAACCCATGGTGCACGCGGTGGTAGTTCCAAGGCGCCAAGTAGATGGTGGAGAAGGCTCCCCCCTCCAGTTCGGCGGCCAGCGCCGGATCTTGCAGGAACTGCGCTACCGAGTAGGGCACACCCTTGGCCTGCAAGACGGTGTCCGACTGGATGGGGCCGGACTGACCGAACACGCCATCCGACGGCGCCGACAGCAATCCCGGCTCCACCGGCCGCATGCCAGGCTTGAGACGCCTGGTGAAAAAGGCCTGCAGGCTCGCGTAGGAGGATCGGGACGGATCCAAGGCTTCCGACAGGTCGATCTTCGGGAACGCCCGATGAAAGACCGCGATCGACAGCCGCGCGAACCAACGTGGATGGGAAATGGAGGCTAGCTTCCCGAAAGCTCGGGAGCAAGCGACCCTGGGCAGAATACGGACTAGGAACAACACAGTGGAACGGAACGTAGTTTTTCGAGTCAAGATGAAAACCACCATTGTCTTCCACGGGGCCAAGGAATTCCAGATCCCCGATCTCACCGACTTGCGGCAGGTCGCCCGATCCGTCCTTGTGGGAGAAGGGGCGTCCGGCACCGTGGACATCGTCTTCCAATCTCCTGCGGCCCAACGCGCTCTCAACCTCACCTGGCGCGGACTCGATCGCACCACCGACGTGTTGTCCTTCCACTACGGCGAACCGGAACTGTTCGGCGAGCTCTACATCGATCCCCTCCTGGCCCAGAGCCAAGCCGTTCGCTACAAGCACAGCTTCGCGGCGGAATTGCGGCGGCTGGTGGTGCACGGCTGCCTGCACCTTTGCGGGTTCGACCATGGAACCACTCCGGAACGCGTGCGCATGCGGGCGTTGGAGCTCAAGTACGTGGCCACGGTGCAGAAGCGATGATCCTCTCGCTGGCCACATTGTTTGCGGGAATCGTGCTGTCCGCTCATTTTTCCACGGTCCGATCGATCTTCGGATTGTTCCAGCGTCCCGGTTGGCGCTCCCCGGATGGCTGGGCGGCCATCGAACTGAAAACCCGCGCACATCTGGAATCCGCCGCTTTTCCCGTGACCGTGTCCCTGGGTCGCTCCCTCGGAACGCTCCTGTTCGTGCTGGGAGGCTGGAACGCGCTGTTCCCGGATGGCCGACCCGGTTGGATTCCCGCGATCGCCTCCGGGCTTGCGCTGTTGTTGCTGCTTTACCTGCTCGGCGACTTCTTCCCTCGCTTGGCCGCTCGGATGCGGGCGGAAGCCCTTCTCTCCACTTCGCTCTGGCTCCAAGGCCTGCTCGCGCCCTTTTTCCTGCCTGCCGCGCTGCCGGTCGTCCATCTGCGTCGGCTTCTGGAAAAAAAACTTGGCTGGGACGGTCGCTTCGATTTTCTCACCGAGCACGAACGCGCGAAACTCGCCGAATCCTCCCAGAGCCAGGAAGTCCAGGTGGAGCAGCAGATCATCCGGGCGGCGTTGGATCTGGGCGAGACACGGGTCCGGGAAATCCTCACCCCGCGCCTCAGCGTGGTCTCCCTTCCGTTTTCGGCGACCCGCGAGGAGACCCTGGCGGTCCTGCGCGAATCGAGATACTCGCGTGTGCCCGTCCATGATGGCGGGCTGGACCACGTGGTGGGAATCCTGCATGCCAAGGACCTGGTGGGGCCCTCCGACGAGTGGAACCTTTCCCAGCATCTGCGGGAGGTCGTGCACGTTCCGGAAACCCAGCTCGTATCCGACCTTCTGCGCACCTTGCGCACCAGGCAGAGCATGTTCGCGGTGGTGGTCGACGAACACGGCGCCGTCAGCGGGATCGCGACCCTGGAAGATGTGCTGGAAGAGATCGTCGGGGAGATCCACGACGAGACCGACGACGAGACCCCGATGGTGCGTTCCGTCGGCGGAGGACAATTTCTGGTTCGCGGGGACGCCAGACAGGAAACGGTCGCCCAGGGGATCGGGCGCGAGCACCCGCCTCTGCCCCACCCCGAAGACGGCATGGAAGCCGACACCTTGGCCGGCCTGGTGCTGGCCTTGGCCGGCAGCATCCCCGAAATCGGCGTTCCCCACGATTGGGGGCGTTGGGAATTCACCGTGCTGGAGATGGAAGGCAATCGCATCAGCCTGATTCGCCTGCAGAGACTTCCCGATCCCGTTCAGGAAAGTTCGCGCGAAATCGCTTCCGAAGAGGGACAGTCGAGCCCGACGATTCCCTGAGGCGGACCGGAAAACAGCAGTTTTCCGCCTTCCTTGGCGGCTTTCGGCCCCAGCTCCAGGAGATGATCGGCCCGGGAGGCGAGGAACGAATCGTGGGTGGAAAACACGACCCCGTGGCCCGTGGCGACCAATCCGTCCAGAACGGTCAAGAGGGCGATGGTGTCGCGCGGATGCAGGCCGCGGCTGGGTTCGTCGAGCACCCACAGCACCCGTTTGCGCAACCCTCCGGCAACCGCCGAGGCCAGCCGCAATCGCAACGCCTCGCCACCGGAAAGCCCCTGTGCGCGGCGCCCTCCGGACAGATGCCCCAATCCCGCCTGGACAAGTCTTGTCAACAGCGGTCCGAGCTTGGGGTGGTTCGCGAACAGGGCACAAGCCGCTTCCAGGGAAAGATCCAGCACCTCGGCGATGGACAACCCCTTCCAGCGAACTTCCAGAGTGGACGGTTCGAACCTCGCCCCTTGGCAGCGCGCGCATGGAACCCATGCGTCCGGAAGCAGATGCAGACGCACCCGTTCCTCGCCAAGCCCCTCGCATCTCTCGCACCGGCCTCCCTTGGCGTTGGGCGAGAATCGCGTCGCGTTCCAGCCTCTGGCCTTGGATTCGGGAAGCGAGGCGAACAGGGCGCGCAAATCGTCCAGCATCCCGGAAAGCGTGGCCACGGTGGAGCGCGGCGAGCGGACCCATTCCCCTCCCACATCCACCGCTCTGACCTCGTCGATGGTCCCGAAGACCTGGATTCCTTCCAAGGCAAGACCTGCCTGGCCCCCGCCCAGGTGGCGCGCCAAGGCCGGAACCAGCGTATCCTGGAGCAGGCTGCTCTTGCCCGCTCCGGAAACCCCCGTGACCGCCACCAGCACGCCCATGGGGATCCGCACCTCCGGGATGGACAGATTCCGTCCAAAGCATCCGCGCAGCACGATTCCCCCGTCGCCGACGCGAGGCGCGCGAGGCGGCAAGCGATCGCGCCCGGAAAGCCAGCGTCCACAGGGCGTGTCGGCGGAAAGCAATCCGGTGGGAGATCCCTGGTACACCAGATTTCCACCGGCGAAACCGGCTCCCGGGCCAGTCTCCAGCACGTGGTCGCAGGCATCCAAGGAGGCCAGGTCGTGCTCCACCACCACCAGGGTGGCGCCGCCTTCGCACAGGCTTCGCAGCAGGGCGTGGACACGAGGAACGTCGCGGGGATGCAATCCCGTGGCAGGTTCGTCCAGGATGTAGGTCAATCCCGACAACGGGGAACCCACCAACGCGGAAAGTCGGGCTCGTCGCTCTTCCCCTTCCGAAAGCGTCCCCGTGCGCCGGGAAAGCGGCAGATAGCCCAGGCCGAGCGAGGCCAGGGAAGCGAAACGCGAGCGCACCTCCGCCACCAATTCGCGGCAAGGCCCTTCCAGCAACGCGCTCCAATCGCTCCCACCCACGACCTCCAATCCCTCGGAAACAGGAAGGTCGCAAAGAGCGTCCAAGGACAGTCCACTCAGTCGGAACCACCGCGACTCCTCGCGCAGACCGCTGCCATGGCAGGATGGACAATCGCCATCCTCCCCTCCGGATCCGCTGCACGCCGGACAAGCCCCCTGTGCCGCACGCGGCGAAAACAGCCCCGGCACGGGACGGATCGAGCGAAGTCCGCTGACCGGACACCGAGGGACGTTGGAAAAATCGAGACGCTGCGAGGTGCCATCCATCTGGAACACCTCCACCTGGCACACCCCATCGCCGTGCCGGTAGGCGATCGCGACGGATTCCGACAACCGGGAGGCCATGCGAGGCTCCGCCTTCAATCGATCCACCATCACGCACAGATCCGCGATGGGCTCATCACCCATTTCCTCGGCAAACTCGAAGACCTTGCCCCGGGAAGTCCCGCGCACGAATCCGCGCGCCATCCACTCCTTGGCGCTGCCCGAGGCGGGGAACAGCGTTTGCAATCGTTGGCCTGGGTACGACCTCACCAGATCGTCCGCGGCCTCGTCGGGGGAGTGCGCGCGCATGACAAGCCCCGTTTGCGGTGAGACGGGGACCGAGACGGCAGCCCAGAGCGCCGCCAAGGGCTCCCGCAAGCCGCTGAGGGAGGCCAAGGTCCCCGCATACCCTTCCGCCGACTCCTGACGCAAGGCCGCCGTGGGAGTCAGGCCGCGAGCGGACTCCAGGGGAGGTCTCGCAAGGCTGTCTGCCAGAAGGCGTCGCCAAGCCGGCAGCGTGGAAAGCCAGCGTCGCTCAGACTCCGCATGGAGGGTGTGGAAGGCGAGACTCGACTTTCCCGATCCGGAAACGCCGCAGATGGCTGTCCACCGACCACGCGGAAACGCGACGTCGATGTTTCGCAAGTTGTGGGTGCGAACCCCGGACAATTCCAGGGCGTCCCCCAGCACGTTATTTGCCCAGGAGCTTCCGCACCCGAGCCAGCAGATCCACGCGATCGAAGGGCTTGGTGATGAAGTCCGACGCACCCAGCACATGGATGCCCACCATCAGATCGATGGACCGGTCGCGGCTGGTGAGAAACGCAAACGGCACCGCATTCAATGCCGGCACTTCGCGCAGAGCGCGGAAGACCTGGTGACCGTCCATCCCCGGCATGACCAGATCCATCAGGACCAATTCCGGAGAGAACTCCTGTGCGGCCACCACGGCACGGGCTGGATCAAGTTCCGTCTGCACCGTATGACCATCGGTCTCCAGCACGAGTCGGATGACGTTGGCCATATCCTCTTCATCGTCGATCACCAGGATGCGAGCCATTTATCCCCCCGAAGAAGCCGAACCGCGTAGTTCGTTCCAAAGCCAGCCCCAACAATGGAGGGCTGCATACCAAGCCAGTCCGCATGCCAGCAGATCCAGCCCAAAAGCCACCCATAGCGCCGCAGGCATCCACATGGAGACCTGCCAACAGACCGCGGCAAGGGCGATGATTCCCGCCGAAACGGGCAACAAGACCAAAGAGCCGACGTCGTCGCGCATCGCTCGACCCAACCGGACCGAAAGGCGCCAAACCACGGCCAAAAGGACCACGAATCCCAAATGCCAGACAAGCATGCCGAATGGAATCATTTCCGGGACCCCAACATCACGTACCAAAGCCAGTAGGCTCCGACAACCAGGAAGATCCCGCCGGTGAGCATCACCAGGTTGCCCACCAAGGAAGACCAGCCCTGGAGTGCGGAACCGACAATCCCCAGCATGGCCCCAACCCCCAAGGTCCAGCCGTGCGTGGAGTCACCGAATTTCTTTCGGTAGAACATCCCGATCGCGATCCCCACCAAGGCGAGGGATCCGATCAACAGACAGGATAGGAAGGGAAGGAAGCTCATCTTTTTTTACCGAACGCCTCCACGAACGCGTCCGCGCGGGACTTGCGCGGCGCTCCGCCGAGAATGCCTTCTTGGCCCAGGAACTTTTCTTCCACCACGATGCCGCCTTGGGCAATCCGGTAGCGACGGATGTCGGTGGCGTGCGACGAGCCGCGCATCTTCAGGACGAGCATCGCCTTGGAAACCGCGCTGTCCAACTCCACGTACCGCAAGATGATGAACGAGTCGACCACGAACGGCGACCGGCTCTGGCTGTTGGTGTCGCCAAGGATGTTGCCGTTTTCCCGCAAGAACACGGACGTGCAACCTTCCCGCTTGAAGGCGGAAACCAGACGGAATTCGATGTCGCGCAACTGGAACGGGTCGTCGGTCAAAAACTCGAAGTGGCTCAGGGAGTCCACCACCACGCGGCGAATGGAAAGCTCCTCGATCACACGCTCGATGGAGCCGTCCATGTCTTCCATGCCCGCCAACAGATCGGTGGGAGTGGTGAACAGGATCCGCAGTTTTCCTTCGCTCTCGTAGCGTTCCAGATCCCAGCCCATGCGCCGGGCATCGGCGTAGAGCTGCGCCGGAAATTCTTCGAACGTGATGTACAGGCCCGCTTCGCCGCGTTCCTCGATGCCTCGCACCAGAAACTGCAGACCAAGGGTGGTCTTCCCGGTGCCGGGAGCTCCTTCCACGAGGTTGGCGGAGCGTTCGACGAATCCGCCTCCCGTCATGCGGTCTAGACCCTCGATCCCTGTAGCGATCCTGGCAATGGGCATCACAGCCTCCCGGTGGCGCGGAACAATCGTCTCAAAACGGCCTTCTGGGCATGCAGACGATTTTCAGCTTCGTCGAAGCATACCGCTTTTGGACCGTCCATGACATCATCGGTGATTTCTTCCCCGCGATGGGCGGGCAAGCAATGGGTGACCAACGCTTGGGAACCGGCGGCATCCAACAGGCTCGCGTTGATCTGGAAGGGCAGGAAGTGGGATGTCTTGGCATCCTTCTCGCCTTCCTGTCCCATGGAAACCCACACGTCCCCGTAGAGGAAGTCGGCTCCCGCCACGGCGGTCTTCGGGTCGTTGGACTGCACAAAGCGCCGGTCCCTGCGTGCGAAGAATGGTTGCACCTGGCTCACGAAATCCGCAGGCAACTCAAATCCGCCCGGACACGCCAGGGTGAAGTTCATCCCGGTCAACGCCGCGAGCTCCGCCAGGGAGCGCGCCACGTTGTTGCCGTCTCCCACGAAGACCAGCGTGAGGCCGTCCAACTTGGCGCGATGCTCGATGGCCGTCTGGGCGAAGGCGATCGCCTGGCAGGGGTGGGAAACATCGGTGAGGGCGTTGATCACCGGAATCTTGGCCAAACGCGCCAGTTCTTCCACCAGTTTGTGGGAAAAGGTGCGGCAAACCAACACATCCAGCCAGCGCTCCAGGTTCCGCGCCACGTCCTCGAGGCTTTCCCGCTTGCCGATGCCGATGGTGCCGGCATCCAGCATCAACGCCGAACCACCCTTCTGGTTCATGGCCACTTCGAAGGTCACCCGGGTGCGCAAGGAAGGCTTTTCGAAATACAGCGCCGCCGTGCGACCTGCGAATTCGGTATCCGGTCCCCGCGTCTTCAGGAGGTGCTTCTGGGTGGCAGCATCCTCGATGAGTTCAAGGACGGCTTGCTCTCCCCAAGGCAGGAGGTCGATCAGGTCTTTGTTCATTCTCTGTTCACCGGTCTTCGGCAAAAATTGGAGGAAAGAATGAAGGTAACCTAAATCGTGCGTTCGAGAAGGATCACGCTGCCTTCACCGATGCAAGATCAGAATCTGGAGCGTCCCGCCATCCTTCGGCGCCCAAAGCGCCTCCCCCTGGTTTTCCGGGGCGCTGCTTTTTCTGGGGAATCGATCGATCATTTCGTCAAACCGCAGGAAATCTTCGCGGTCCACCTGATCGATCGACAGCCAGACCGCCGTATGACCCTGCGGGATGGAGCCCTCGCCGCCGAGTGCCACGGGATGGAATCCAGGGACGGGAGTTTGGGCTCTGCCTGTCCCGACCACGGCGGCATCCAGTCGCAGATCGCGCCCCAAGGGGGGGGTTCCCAGACGCACCCGGCGAAGATAAGGCCCCCGGAAGCGCGCCCATGCGCCTCGGGCGGAAGGGGGGATCTCCTGAGTCAGGACCCAGGCCAGCGACCAAGGCTCCGCAGGCAGCGAGGAAGGCCTGGACACACCCTGTCCGCTCGGATCCAAGGGGAGAATGGTACCGACATCCGCTTGGTAGCGTCCGACACCCGACCGCAACTCCCCCACGAGAGACATCAATGCCGTCAACCGGGAAACACGGACCTTCGCCAGGATCCACGGCGCTCCCCAGCCCACGATGCCCACACAGACCAGAAGCGACATCAGAAACTGCCACCAACCGACCCCTCGCGGTATCGGCGGGGATTCCTGCGGAAGATCCGACTCCACTGGCGATTGGGAAGGGTTCTCGGTCATGTGGGAGTTAAGCTAGGAAGGAAAACGGATTCTTGGCCCCAATCCCGCCTCGGTCGCCAAACCAAGTCGGGGGAATATTACTCTGGTGCTTTGGTATCACTCCGGAGGCCACCACCGATGTTCGATCGCCACCGCAAGAAAATCTGGGACCTCGTGGAGGTCGCGCGCCACCCTGAGCACAATCGCAGCGTGTTCGATTGGTATGACGTTTTCCTGTCCATCCTGGTGGTGGTCAACGTCGCTGCGGTGGTGGTGGAAACCGTTCCGGAAATCATCGCTGTCTATGGGGGCGCGTTCCAAACCCTGGAAATCTTTTCCGTGATCGTGTTCACCCTGGAGTACCTGGTTCGTCTGTGGGCCTGCCCGGCCGACCCTCGCTACGACAACTCCTGGAAAGGACGGCTGCGCTACGCCACCTCGTTCCTGTCCGTGGTGGATCTCTTGGCGATTCTGCCGTTTTACCTGGGCACCTGGTTTTCCGGCGATCTGCGCGTGTTGTGGGCGTTGCGTCTGCTGCGACTTCTGCGCGTGCTCAAGCTCGGGCGCTATTCCACCGCGCTTGCCTTGATGGGAAGAGTCTTGCGGCTGAAGTCCAACGACCTCATCGCCACCATCTTCGCGCTGTTCGTGTTGATCGTGCTGGCCGCCAGCGTGATGTACCACGCCGAGTTCCAAGCCCAGCCCGATAAATTCACCAGCATTCCGGCATCCATGTGGTGGGCGGTCGCCACCCTTACCACGGTTGGCTATGGGGACATCTACCCGATCACCTGGATCGGAAAACTGGCCGCCTCGGTGATCGCGATCCTGGGAATCGGACTGTTCGCGTTGCCTGCGGGAATCTTGGCCGACGGGTTTTCCGAATTGCGCCGCATCGAGCAGGCCAGCACCAAAACCTGTCCTCACTGCGGAGAGAAGATCGAGTCCTGATTCGTCGATCAGTCTTCCCGACTTCGGGTGGGAGCCAGCCCTGCGAGTCCGCGCAGAAGCCGCCGTATGCCAGAATACGCCAAGACGATTGGCAGAATCAGCAACAAAAGCGGATAGATACCCACAGGCCAAAGAAGGATCAACACGAACGATCCGACCGAGCCGGCGATCATTCCGCTGCCGGCCAGCAGGTCCATGCGGACCCGGGCGGAAGTCACATCGGCCAGATCCGGATCGTCCGAATCCCTCGGCGTCGGGCGAGGCGACCGGTCGGGCAGATCTTGCACGCGGTCATTTTGGACTTCCATCCCGAACCATTCATCGTTGTCAGTCCCTGGCAAGAGGCGCGTACTCCTTCCTGGCATCCACATGATAAAACCGCGCCTCTTCCGGGCACCATCCGGTGAGCCATCTCCCATAGACACAGCCCGTATCCAAACCCTTCACGTCCGACCGATCCACCAAGCCGCGCATGGCCCAGTGGCCAAATACGACAGGAATCGGCCAGCGCACGCAATCGAACCACGGTGGGTCGGAGGAGGAATCCATTTCCTGCCCGGACCCATCCCAGGTGCGGATGGTCAGCAGGATCTCCTTGCGCATGTCTTCCAGACGCTCCACGCCCGGCTCCAGCCCGGCATGGACCACCAGCAGGTCTCCAAGATCCAGCCAATAAGGCCACTGCCGGATGTGGGCGGCCAGCTCTTCCAGTCGCGGACCGATTTTCTCCGCGAATTTCCAATCCTTGGCGCCCCGCAAAGGGCCGGGAATCGCCTCCACCCGAAGCAGCTTGGCTTCGTGGTTGCCCAGCACACAACGAATGCCGGCAGATTGGACCAGATCGATGACCCCTGCGGAATCCGGCCCTTTGTTCACCAAATCGCCGACAGCGATCAATCGATCGCCTTCCACGGCGGAAAACCGCTGGAGGAGTTCCTCCAGCTCGTCTCTGCACCCATGGACATCGCCGATGACGAGCGTTCTTCTCAGGCGACGATCAGCAGATTGTTGGCAGAGCCAAAGGAATTGGTCACCAACTCGCGTTCCGGATCCGGCTCGTAGTGGAGCCCGTCATAGACGAACTTGTACTCGTAGCTTCCCGGCTTGAGCTTCAAGGTGGCGCTCCACCGACCGGCCTTATCGCGGCGCATTGGATTCTTCCCCAACGTCCAGTCATTGAACGTTCCCACCAAATCCACCGAGTGGGATTGGGGGGAGTAGCGCTCGAAGACCACCTCGACGCCCGAAGCGGGCTTGACGGGTGCGGGTTTGGCGGCAGCCGGCTTGGCACCCGAAGCTTTGGGCGCGGCGGGCTTGGCCACGGGTGCGCTCTTGGCTGGCGTGGCCTTGGGCGCTGGGGCCTGCGGCTTGGTGGCGACCTTCTTGGCGGGAACCGCCGGCTTGGCGGCAGGTTTCGCTGCCGAGGGCTTGGCCGCACTGGGCTTGGCCACGGGTGCGCTTTTGGCAGGCGCAGCTTTTGGCGCTGGCGCCTGCGGCTTGGCGGCGACCTTCTTGGTAGGAGCCACCGGCTTGGCGGCAGGTTTCGCTGCCGAGGGCTTGGCCGCACTGGGCTTGGTCTGGACTGTTTTCTTTGCTTGCACGTCGGGCCTCCTGGACTGTGGAAATTGGATCCCGCACTAGGATACGATTGAAATAGAACATTCGACCAGGGCTGGCAAACAAGTACACCTCCCGCGACGCAATTTGTCTGGGTCGATCGCGAGACTAGGTTTCCTTCCAATGGCCAAACCATTGGGAAGCCTCGGGGAATCGACCACGGCCTGGTGGAACCGACCGCGTCGCCCCTTTTTGCGCGTCGCGGAACTGGTGACGGCCTTCCAGCTCGTCGGCGACATCCTCTCCTGCATCGGGGCGTACTTCGCCGCCAGCCAGCTTTGGCCGATTCTGGTTTCGTGGAGCTGGCTCCAGCCCATCCACGAATCCATTCCGGAGGGCAACTGGCGCATCAACGGACTGGTGACGCTTTGCGTGATGGTGCCGGTTTTCCAAGCGATCGGTCTCTACCAGGAACACCACAGCATCTTGAACATCCGCGAATACCGCGACGTTCTCAAGGGCTGGTTTCTCACCCTCCTGCTTTCCCTGCTGGCGGTCTCCACCATCGAGCGAAGTTTCCAGAGTCGCGGGATCTTCCTGACGGTCTGGGTGTTGCTGTTGGTGTTCCTGCTTTTGGAGCGATTCGTGGTCTACCGGATCGGGATCCGGTTGCGATGGCATGGATGGCGGGATCGGCGTGTGGTGATCTACGGCGCCGGAGAATCCGGACGTGCCCTGGCCAACCGACTCATCGCCTCACCCAAGGCGGGTCTGGACGTCGTGGGCTACGTGGATGACGACCCCCAGTTGGCAGGGAGGACCGTGGACGGCATCGAGGTGCTGGGAACAGGCCCCGACCTCGGTCGGATTCTGCGCGAGACCGGGGCATCGGAAGTCCTGATCGCTCTGCCGCGCGCCACGCGCACCCAGTTGCTTCGCATTCTCGAATTGTGCCGACGTCACGGGGTCCCGTACCGGATCGTCCCGACGCTGTTCGATCTGGCCATCCTTCAGGTCGAATCGTCGGAAATCGGCGGGATTCCGCTGATCGGAATCCATACGCCGCGCATTTCCGTCTGGCAATCGGCGGTCAAGCGCGGATTCGATCTGGTCGTGGCGTCGTTGATGCTGGCCGCCATGGCCATTCCCATGGCTTTCATCAGCTTGGCGATCCTGCTCATGGAGGGTCGGCCCATCCTCTTCAAGCAATATCGCGTTGGATTGGACGGAAAACGATTCCGGATCCACAAATTCCGCACCATGCGCTCCGACACGGCTCGCTACGCGCAATCGCCGGAGGAAGGGCGCGACCCCCGGATCACCCGGCTGGGCAGATGGCTGCGCCGCAGCAGCCTGGACGAATTGCCCCAGTTGTTCGACGTGCTGCGAGGCGACATGTCGCTGGTGGGACCCCGTCCGGAGATGCCGTTTCTTGTCGAGCAATACGACGCCATCCAGCGGTTGCGGCTGACAGCCAAGCCCGGCATGACCGGACTGTGGCAGATCAGTCCCGATCGGGCGGAAGCCATCCATCTGCACATCGACTACGACATCTATTACATCCGCAACCAATCGTTGCTCCTGGACATCGCGATCCTGGCCAAGACGCTCTCCTCGGTGATCCGAGGGCAGGGGGCGCGGTAAACCACCGGTTTGGCGGCCGACTAGACCGCCGACTGGGTGGGCGTTCCCTGGTGGTAGCGGATCCGCATCGAGCCGTGGTCATCCTCCGTCCATAGCGACATGCGCCAGGCCGCCTTCCCGGATCGCGAGACGCTCCGGTAGCGCACCAGAAATTGACCAGCGCCCAAAGCCGCGACGAAAGGCTCGTGGAAGGCGATCGAATCCGGCTCCGTACGTCCCAGCACCCAGGTGATCGCTTCATCGCGTTCCACCAGGCTTCCGGAGGAATTCACTTCCAGGAACTCGGGATGGAAGAGATCCTCCAGAGCCTGCGGATCCCCCCGCAGGACTTCGTTGGCCAACCCCTGTTCCAGAGACAATATCCGCTCGAACACGCCAGATCCAGGCGGCAACGGCCCCACCGAAGGGTCGGAACCATCCAATCTCGCCGGGGCGCGAAACAAATCCCGCCAGATTTTCCGCAGGAAGTACCAGGGGATCGCCAAAAGCACCAATCCCCAGCGCCACCAGGGGATCCGCCCCCCGTACCCGAGATACACCTTATTCGCCGTCGTTGGGCTCCGGTTCCTCCCCGGAGTCATCGGCGGTTTCGGTGGTGGATGATTCGGGTTCGGCTCCTCCCGTCAAGCTGTCCAGGCGCGCCTTCAGGGTACGGTAGACCGTGGTGGTGCTGGAAATCGCGGATGTCGCCTTGCGCAAGGCCACTGTGTCCATGGGGTTTTTCCCCAAATCGCGGGACGCCAGAGCCGCCGCGACGATCTCGTCCTTGTCGGTGGAAATGTCGGCCAAGCGGACCCAACCCGACTTCCAGCGGGAGGGAGCGACCTTCACGAATTCGTCCTGGGTCGCCTGGATCACCACCAGCGAGGCAACCTGCAGTTCGCCTGTTTTGGTGGACATGAAGTCCGGGCGCTGGTAGAAGGGCTGCGCCACCAGGGAAACCGCGGGCTTGCCCAGCATCATGCCGTAGTTGCGGGCCCAGCCTTCGGTGCCGTCGGAGAGGCGAACCTTGTAGTACCACTCCTTTTTGCCTGGATTCTCCAGCGAATCTTCCAGAAACGTCACGGATTCGCCGGGCTGGAGGAGAGCCAGCGACTTGCCGGAGTCCTTGGCTTGCGGATAGATGGCCGTGCGGGCCGTGACAAGAATCCGGTTGGGATCTTCGGTCGATGCGGCCGTTTCGCCGGTCGCTGCACCACCGGCAGCCTCGCCATCCCCGGGAGCCTTGGACTTTTTGCAGCCGGATACCGCCAGAAGGGAGAGCGCAGCGAGGACCAAAAGGGACTTCGTTCGAAACATACGGGAGCTCCTGCCGAGAGGATGAGGTATAGGGGAACAGCGTTTCGGAAAACGTACAAACAGCCTTGGACCCCCAAGATGCAACCGAGGCGAAATGAAGAGAATTCCAGATCCAATTATATTGATGTCCATGACCGGACCCTCCGCTACTTCGCGTCGTTCCATCGGCGTCTGCCTAGGCGCTTCCACCCTCCAGGCTTGCGAGCTGCTGGAACAGCCAGGAAAAGGCGTGCAAGTCCACCGCACCCAAGTGGCCAGCCACGATGGCGACCCGCGGCTGGTGCTTCGCAATTTGCTGGACTCCTGGAATGCCGTGGATGCCGATTCCATCCTGTTCACCGGCAGGAAACTGCGCCGCCGCCTGGCCGCCGATTCCATCGCCGAACCCGAAGCCCTGGAATGGGCCCTGACCTTCCTGCGCGCTGAACTGGGCTACACCGCCCCCATCACGGCGCTCGCTTCGCTGGGCGCGGAAAATTTCGTGGTGTACAAGCTGGACGGCGCCGACCATGTGAGCTCGGTGGAAACCGGCTCCAAGTGTGCCTCCGGCACCGGCGAATTCTTCCTGCAGCAAGTGGGCCGCATGGCGGTCGCCCCGGAAAAAGCCGTGGAACTGGCCAAGGGCGAAGAGCCCTACAAGGTCAGCGGACGCTGCTCGGTGTTCTGCAAGAGCGACTGCACCCACGCCCTCAACAAGGGCATCCCCGTGGGACGGGTATCGGCCGGCCTTTGCCGCATGATGGCGGACAAAGTCCTGCAGCTTTTGGAAAAGGCGGATTCCTCCGGCGCGTTGGTGGTGGGTGGTGTCACCAAGAACGATGTGATCGTGGATCACCTCAAGACGGATCTCCCCGGCGTGTCCATTCCGCCGCATTCTGACTGCTTCGAGGCCTTGGGTGTGGCCTTCCGCGCTTTGCGCGAAGGGGCTCCCAAGTACGATCCGGACAACCTGTTCGTGGAAACACGGACCTCGTTTGAATTCCTGCCTGCCATTTCCGAGGGCGAATCCCTGGTGCGCTTCGCCCCCTCCACCGCGGGCACCGTGGTGGAAGGCGACGAATGCGTGGTTGGACTGGACGTGGGCTCCACCACCACCAAGGCGGTGGTGCTGCGCATGTCGGATGATGCGGTGCTCGCCAGCATCTATCTTCGCACCAACGGCGATCCCATCGGCGCCTCGCGGCGCTGCTACGAGGCCCTCTACGAGCAGGTGGGCGATGCGGCCAAGATCGTGGGCATCTCCACGACAGGATCGGGCCGACACATCGCGGGGCTCCACGCGGGCACTCCTGCGGTGATCAACGAAATCGTGGCGCACGCCACCGGCGCGGCGCACTTCGATCCGGAAGTGGACACCATCTTCGAGATCGGCGGACAGGACGCCAAGTACACGCACCTCACGGGCGGCGTGCCCTCCGATTACGCCATGAACGAGGCTTGCAGCGCGGGCACGGGGTCGTTCCTGGAGGAAGCCGCGCGCGAATCGTTGCGCATCCCCACCGAAGACATCGGAGCTGCCGCGCTTTCCGCCACGCGTTCGCCCAACTTCTCCGACCAATGTTCGGCCTTCATCGGATCCGACATCAAGACCGCCGTCCAAGAAGGACTCACCCGCGAAGAGATCGCGGCGGGCTTGGTCTACTCGATCTGCCAGAACTACGTGAACCGCGTCAAGGGCCAGCGGACCGTGGGACGCAAGGTGTTCATGCAGGGCGGCGTCTGCTACAACAAGGCCGTGCCTCTGGCCATGGCCACGCTGTTGGGCAAGGAGATCATCGTTCCTCCCAGTCCAGGCCTGATGGGCGCGTTCGGCGTGGCCTTGGAAGCCAAGGAGCGCATGGAGCGCGGAGCGCTGGAGAAGGGCTCCTACTCGCTTTCCGAGCTGGCCGCGCGCGAAGTGGAGAGGCTCAATCCGTTCATCTGCCGAGGCGGCGCGGAAAAGTGCGACCGCGGTTGCGAGATCGCGATGCTGTCCATCAACGGCAAGCGCCATCCCTTCGGCGGCGCCTGCTACAAGTACTACGACGTGGCCCGCAGCGGCAAGACCGACCGCACCCTCCACGACTTCGTGGAGCGCAGACAGGAATTGGTTTTCGCCCCGCAACCGGCCAACAGCTCGCACAAGGACCGCCCGAAGGTGGGCATCCCGCGATCGTTTCTCACCAACCAGCTCCATCCGTTCTGGTCGGCGTTCTTCGGTGAACTGGGCTGCGAGATCGTGCTCTCCGACGGTGTGGACGAAGAAGGCCTGCGCCGCAAGCACACCGAGTTCTGCTATCCCGCCGAGATCGCCCACGGCACGCTGGCCAACCTGCTGCACAAGGAGATCGACTGGGTGTTTTTGCCCAAGGTCTTCTCGCTGCCGGTTCCCGGCGGCAACGGCGACCGCGCCTGGCAATCCACCTGCTTGTTGGTGATGAGCGAATCCTACTGGCTCCAGCAGACCTTCCGACAGGATCTGGCCAAGAGCAAGGTGCTGGAACCGGAGATCGACTTCTCCAAGGGGTACGACACCCAGATCCCCATCTTCGAGGCCTTGGCCGTCCAGATGGGACGCAGCCGTTCGCAGGGCCGCGACGCCGCCCGTGCGGGAGCATCCGCCCAGGACTCCTTCGTGCGCGAGATGCGCCGCGAAGGCCAACGCATCCTGGAACGATTGGAAGCCGACCCCAAGCGCATGGCCGTGGTGCTGTTCGGGCGCCCCTACAACGCCTTCGCCAAGGAAGGGAACCTGGGCATTCCGGCCAAGTTCGCCTCCCGCGGCGTGGACGTGATCCCCTGGGACGCCCTGGCCTGGGCGGACGAGCCGGTGGATCCGGACATCAATTGGGCGATCGGACAGAATCTGTTGCGCGCCGCCCAGGTGGTGGCCCGCCACCCGCAGCTGTTCGGCACGTGGGTGACCAATTTCTCCTGCGGACCGGACGCGTTTTTGGTGGGCTACTTCCGCGACTACCAGGGCGAGAAACCGTCCCTGACCCTGGAACTGGACAGCCACTCGGCCGACGCGGGCGTGAACACCCGCATCGAGGCCTTCCTGGACATTGTCGACAAGTTCCGTCAGGTCTGGAAGCCCTCCGAACCGGAAATCCCGTTCGTGCCGGCCGAAATCCGCATCCACGACGGGCGTGGCTGGTTCGTCAGCTCCGAGGGCGTGGAAACCTGCATGAAGGAAGACCCGAAGGTCCACATGATCTTCCCTTCCATGGGAACCTTGGGAACCACCGGGATCGCGGCGATCTTCAACGGGATCGGATTCCGCGCCACGCCTCTGGCCATGCCGGACGTGGACGTGCTGCGACTGGGCCGCGGCCACAGCTCCTGCAAGGAATGCCTTCCGTTGCAGCTGGTGTGCGGAAGCCTTCTGCGGTACCTGCGCGACCGCGCCGAGGCCGGTGAACACCTTGTGTTCTTCATGCCCACCTCCGCCGGCGGCTGCCGTCTCACGCAGTACAACGTGTACCTGCGAAAGCTCGTGGCCAAGCACAAGATCAAGAACGTGGCGTTCCTGTCCTTGTCCAACACCAACGGCTACGGTGGCTTGGCCACCTCGGACGTGCTCAACGCGCTGAAGTCGATCATCCTGTCGGACGTGATGGAAGACGTGCGCATGGCCATCGACGTCTTGGCCGTGGACCCGGTGGCCGCGCAGAAGGTGTTCGACCACCAGTGGGACCGCATCCTGCGCTGCTTCCGCGAAAAGCGCGGCGAGAAGCTCTTCGAGCTGGTGGCCGACGTCGCGCGGGAATTGCACCGCATCCCCCGCAAGAAGGACATCAAGGACGTCCCGAAGGTGTCGCTCACCGGCGAGATGTACGTGCGCCGCGACGAGTTCTCCTGCCAGGATCTGTCCGAGCGTTTCGCCAAACGGGGCATCCTGGCCAAGCGCGCCCACGTCTACGAATACCTCGCGTACTCGGACTGGAATGTCGATCAGGACATCTGGGAAAACAAGTTCGGCATGAAAAAGCGCGCCACGCACAAGATCAAGATGTTCCTGCAGCGCGGCTACGAGAAGAAGATCAAGCGGGCGCTCTCGCGCTCGGGCTTCTACGAGTACGAGCTTTTGGACATCCCCGGCATCGTGGAATACGCCAAGAAGTATTTCGACGTTCGGTTCACGGGCGAGGCGCTCTTGGTGGTGGGATCCTTCTGGAAGGAACTCCCCACGCATGCGCACGGCCTGGTCTCGATCGGGCCCTTCGCCTGCATGCCCACGCGCATCATCGAATCGGTGATCGCTTCGGACACGTCGTCGATCACGAAAAAGCGCCTGGACAAGGCGATGGGCAAGAAGCACTCCTTCCCCGACGAAGTCCTCCAGCTGCCCTTCCTGTCCATCGAGTCCGACGGCAACCCGTTCCCCCAGATCGTGGACACCCGCGTGGAGGCTTTCTGCCTGCAGGTGGAACGCCTCCACAAATCGATCAAGGACAAGGGCGTGATCGCGCACTAGGGAAACGCCTACCCGTAGGGACGCATGGGTGGCGGTGGGTCGATTCTATTGAGGGAATGGGCGTATGTCCATACGCCCCCGCCGGGGGACAGACAATTTTTGAACGGACTTAGGCATGAAAACGAAACCCGTCATTTTCTTCGCGATGACCGCGTTCATCGTGTTGCAGAGCTGCCAATCCACCACGAGCTCCACGAAGCCATCCTGGGATCCGATCGATACATCGACCCAGCCTTCCCAGCCGAGCTCACCATATTCGAAACGTTTCGTGTTTTTCAACGAGAAGGACAGCATCGTCGATACGCTCTGGTATTGCAGACTGGCCAACCACAAAATCGACACTGTCGCCAAGATCGTGGTCGGCCCGAAGCAGTACTCAGACACATTGACCTACAACACCGATGCGAAATTTTTCATCAAGCGCATCGAATCCCACCTGAGGTTCGGAACAGCCATCGGCGGCCCCTTCGGCCCGTCACACGATTTCTGCTACAATGACGAGGCCAGGGCCTTCATGCCCGATCTTCCGCCGCAGAATTTCCTGGACAGGGACGACCCTGAACTTTCCCTTCTCAAAATCCAGCGGAATTCCTGCCGGATCCAGGTCTGCACGCCGATCGGCGAATGCTCGCAATTCAATCTCCTCCCCTCCGAAAGTCAATTTCTGGAGTCAGGCGACTGGTTCATTCTTCCGATGAGCCAACGTGGAAGCGCCGCCACCTACTGACCCACCCGAAGTCGCCGCCTGGTCGCGGCGCGCGATGCTCAGGGCAGAAATTCCACCGACAGATCGTCGCAATGCAGCGTCCCGGTGGAGTTCCCCAAGGCACAACCGACCTTGACGGTTTTTGCCTCCGGGGGCAGCGGATAGGTCCGTTCCATACGGGTCCATCCCATCTTGCCACGCACCTGGCCCACGGCCAAGAGATTTCCGCCCACGGTATCGCCCTTGGCGCCGAAGAGCTCCACCGAAATCCGTCCGCGCTCCCAGTTCTCCTTGCCCCCTCGGATGCCGATCGATTCCAACCAGCCGCTCACCCGTACGGATTTCATGCCTTCCGGCACCGCCACGCTCTGGCTGACCCCGGCCCAGGCGGGGTTGGCCAACACCACTTGGCAGGCGAGGCCTCCACTACGAGCCTCCTTGGTGACCTGGCCACCCCAAACGGCCCAGCCATCCAGTCCCTTCTCGAAACCCCCATTGACCAAGGCATTCTGGGCCACAGCGGGCAGTGCGAGGGTAGCGATCAGCAGACAGAGCTTGTGCATAGGTGGTCCGGTGGAGTGGAGAGGAAGGTCAGACTGCTGGAAAGATGGAAATTGTTGGTGACCTCCTCCGGGAAGAGATTTCCACCCCTATTGTCTCCAGCTTGCCTACACATCCAACCTTTCCGACCCACCACCACCCTTGGCGCTTGCGGCGCCCAGCCGAGGCCCCAATTGCCGCAGTTGTCGATACAACGGCCTACGCCGCCGCCCTTCGATACACTTCTCTCCGCTTCGCTCCGAGAAGCACTCAGGGAACGGCGGCTTTCCCAAGCCACACCCGCCCAGCCCACAACCGGCCAGCGAAGCGATGCCGGAAATTGGCAACCAGTGCCAGAGCCGACCACCCCGCCTCTCCGAGGCACCCCTCCAAAGGAGGGGAATGAGCTGCAACTGGCAGCCCGGATGCTGACACACCGAATTGGCGGGGGACCGGGGGCAAGCATATTGGAACGGCCAAATCATCGGCGATACCGATCGCGCCCCTGATGCCATCTCCACGTCAGAGACACAGCCTTTTGCGGCCCTACCGTGGCGGGGCAGGCATGGCCGTTCCAGGGCGCGGCCCCCGGCGCGGGAGTCCAGAGGGACGGCGTCAGTCCCTCTGGTCGCGGGTCACGGGGCGCGACAGCCCCGTGAATACGGCCCCGGGTCCGCACCCGGAAAACGGCAACCGGACCCGCGTCCGGCCCACCCTCGGCGGGAGCCGAGAAAGGCCAAACGCAGTGACAAGGCGCTAGCCGCCCCGCTTCACCTCTCCCCACAACACATCCTGCGCCGCCAAGTCAAGATCAGACAATTTCTGGCCACGCTCTTCCACCAGACGCTCCATGCCGCGGTAGCGCGACTCGAACTTGCGGTTGGCCCGCTGCAGGGCGATTTCCGGATCCACGCCCAGCTTGCGGGCCAGGTTCACGGCCACGAAAAACAGGTCGCCGACCTCGTCTTCCAGGTGGTCGGAATCGTTTTCGGAAATCGCCTCCTTGACTTCCGCGATTTCCTCGGACAGCTTTTCCCAAATGGGAGCGGCATCGGGCCAATCGAAGCCGTCCTTGGCCGCGCGCACCTGGAGCTTCTTGGCTTTCATCAAGGCGGGGTAGTTGACGGGGATTCCGTCGAGCCGGCTCTTGCGCGCTTCCTTGCCTTTTTCGGCGTTCTTGATCGCCTCCCAGTTCACCACGACCTCGTCGGCATCCGCCACGGCCATTTCGCCGAACACATGGGGGTGGCGGCGCACCAGTTTGTCGGAAAGCTCGTGGATCACGTCGTCGATGTCGTAGTGATCCTGCTCGGAGGCCATCTGCGCGTGGAACACCACCTGGAGCAACAAGTCGCCCAGCTCTTCGCGCATGTGCGGAACGCTCCCCTCCTCCACCGCTTCCAAGAACTCGTAGACCTCTTCCAGGAAGTATTCCTTGATGCTCTCGTGGGTCTGCTCCTTGTCCCAGGGGCAGCCGTCCGGCGCCCGCAGGCGAGCCATGATGGCGCGGAGATCCTCGAAGCCGTAGCGTTTGGTTTCCATGGCGGAAAAATAGGTCCCCGTCGCTTCGACTGGTTTGCTCGCAAATAGATTCAACGATCTATTTTTGTTCGACCATGTCGAGTTACGGACGCACCTCCTCCAACGCGATCGCGATCGCCTCCCTTCTGGCCGAGCGCTGGACCGCCAAGACGCGCACCACCTCGCAGGAAGCCTCCAAGATCCGCGGCATCTCCAAGCCTCTGGCCGCCCGCATTCTGGTGCAACTCGCCCAGATGGGCTTGGTGGAGGGGACACCGGGGCCGCACGGCGGATACATCCTCGCTCGTGCGCCGCGTGAAATCAAGTTATCGGAAATCGTCAGCGTTTTCCAGCGGGTGGAATCCGACGAACGCTGCGCGTACGGCCCTGGCTGGTGCGGCAACGGCAACCCCTGCCCGCTCCACGACGAGCTTACTCGCTTGGAAGGCGAGCACCTCGCCTTTCTGGAGCGCACGACCTTGAACGTGTTTGTCGGAAAGTCTCCGCTGCGGGAAACTCCGGCATCCAACGTCTTCGCCACCCCCTCTCAAGAACTTGGCTCATCCGACACCAGCGGCAAACGCACCCCCAAGCGAGCCCTCCCCGCCTGAGATTTCCCTGGCTTCCCCGGGCTGCACTCTCGCAGATGCACCGAGCGACGCCTCCACGCGAATGCGAAGATCATCTCCTGAATTCTAGACACGGCGTCCGGAGTCGGGGAACCACCCTGTCCTACCTGCGCCCCCTTGGAAAGCGGGACTTCGCAGCATGGGAGTTTCTCCAGCACCACTGACGACTCGAATCACCATCCCCTGGTGGGCATGGTGTTCCTTGGCCGTGGGCATCGGTCTCTCCATCGGCGCGGCTTGGGTGGTCATGCGGGATGCCCAGGTTTCCGCCGATCGCGAGTTCGAGTTCGCCTGCAACGAAATCCGCTCGAACATCGCCTCCCGCCTGGCCGCCAACACGCAGATCCTGCACGCCGGGGCGGCCCTGTTCCACGCTTCGGACACGGTGACAAGATCTGACTGGAACACCTTCTCGCGGAACCTGCACCTCGACGAATTCCTTCCGGGGACCCAAGGGATCGGATTCGCGATGGCCTTGCGCCCCGACCAGTTGGACGCCCACACCAAAGCCATACGAGCGGAAGGCTTCCCCGCTTACACCCTCCATCCATCGGGCATGCGCGACCTGTACTCTTCCATCGTCTACCTGGAGCCGTTCGAAGGGCGCAACCTGCGCGCTTTCGGGTACGACATGCTCGCCGAGCCGGTGCGGCGCCAGACGATGGAACGCGCGCGCGACGAGAATGACCCTGTTCTTTCGGGCAAAGTCACATTGGTGCAGGAGACCAGCAAAGACATCCAGGCGGGCGTCCTGATGTACATGCCGGTCTACCACCAGCAAATGCCGATCACCACGGCATCGGAGAGACGCGTGGCGCTGAAGGGCTGGGTCTACAGCCCTTACCGCATGACGGACATGATCCAGGGTGCGCTGAGAGGATGGGACAAGAAAGGTCGAGCCCACGCCATCCTCCTGGAGGTGTACGACGGCGACTCCGCTTCGCCGAATTCCCTGCTGTACAAATCGCACCCGACAGACGATTCCGGATCCTCGCGCATCGTCGACATGGAACGACTGTATCCACTCGAGTTCGCCCAACGCCGCTGGACCTTGCGGCTCCTGCAACGTGGCGAGGCGCACCCGTGGCACGATTACCAGAGTGCCTGGTTGGTTCTGGGCGGCGGGATCGCGATCTCCTTCTTGCTGCTGGGACTGATGTGGACCGTCGTCAACACCAAAGCCCATGCCCGGGCCATCGCGGATCGTTCCATCCGGGAGGCGTTGGAAATGACCGATCGCCTTTCGCTGGCCACCCGGGCAGGAGGGGTGGGAATCTGGGAGTACGATCTGCTCAACGGCCGACTGGTTTGGGACGAACAGATGTTCCGCCTCTACGGAATCCCGCCGGAATCCTTCGCCGGCGCCTACGACACCTGGAAAACGGGGGTGCATCCGGAGGACCGCGAACGCAGCGATGCCGAGGTCCAGCAGGCCATCCGAGGCGAAAAGGAATTCGATACGGAATTTCGGGTGCTTTGGCCCGATGGCACGATCCGGCATATCCGAGCGGTTTCCCTGGTCCACCACGACGGCGATGGCCGGCCGACCCGCCTGATCGGAACCAACTGGGACATCACCGACAACAAGCTCGCGGAGGCCAAATTGCTCGATGCCAACGCGGATTTGCAGGAAGCCAACCTGCGCGCCAACGAGTTGACGGTCAGGGCGGAATCCGCCTCCATGGCCAAGAGCGAATTCCTGGCGAACATGAGCCACGAGATCCGCACTCCGATGAACGGCGTTCTGGGAATGACCGGACTGCTTCTGGACACCCGCCTGGACAACGAGCAGCGCAGGTTCGCGGAAATCATCCGCCAAAGCGCCGAATCCTTGCTTTCTCTGATCAACGACATCCTCGATGTTTCCAAGATCGAGGCCGGCAAGCTCCAACTGGAGTTCCTGGATTTCAACCTGAGGGAGCTGGTCGATGATCTGGCCACCTCGCTCTCGCCACGCATCCGCGACAAGGGGCTGGAATTCCAAGCCGAGGTGTCCCCCGACATCCCCGCCAACCTGCGCGGCGACTCCGGACGCCTCCGACAGATTCTGTTGAATCTGATGGGCAACGCCGTAAAATTCACGCAAAGGGGGCGGATCCTCCTGCGAGCGGACCTGGAAAGCCAGTCGGATCACGATGTGTTCCTCCGCTTCCTGGTGAGGGACACGGGAATCGGAATCCCCAAGGACAAGCAGGCCTTGCTCTTCCAGAAGTTCACCCAAGTCGACGCCTCCACCACGCGCCAATTCGGCGGCACGGGACTCGGATTGGCCATTTCCAAACAGTTGGCCTGTCTGATGGGCGGCGAAATCGGCCTGACCAGCGAGGAAGGCGAGGGCGCCGAATTCTGGTTCACGGTTTGCCTCGCCCGGACCACCACGTCCTACGCAACCC
Source organism: Fibrobacterota bacterium (assembly GCA_016699655.1). Classification (GTDB taxonomy): domain Bacteria; phylum Fibrobacterota; class Fibrobacteria; order UBA5070; family UBA5070; genus UBA5070. The sequence goes on along the minus strand of CP064986.1, from coordinate 2,508,988 downwards.
CGCCTGATCGGACCATCATCCGCTCCCTGGGGAATCTGCGCCGGCGTACGCTGCGGATCCTGCTGGCCGAGGACAACATCACCAATCAGATGGTGGCCACGGGCATCCTGGAAAATCTCGGGCTGCGGGTGGATGCCGTCGCCAATGGCAAGGAGGCGCTGCAAGCCCTCGAGCAATTCCCCTACGATCTGGTGCTGATGGATGTGCAGATGCCGGAGCTCGACGGCTTCGCCGCGACCCGCCTGATCCGCGCCCCCCACTCTCCGGTGCTGGACCGGAACATCCCCGTGGTCGCCATGACCGCCAACGCCATGCAGGGCGATCGCGAGCGCTGCCTGGACGCGGGGATGAACGACTACGTCTCCAAACCGGTCTCGCCGCAGGCGCTGTCCGAAGCGCTGGACAAGTGGCTCCCCGAGGAAAGCTTGTCCGCGACGGCATCCGCGATCGAGCCATCGGGACAAATTCCGACGCCATCGGACTCCCCACCGGTCTTCGATTGGCCCGGTCTGGTGGAACGCATGTTGGGCGAAGAGAAACTGGCCCGGAAGATCCTCCGCTCCTCGCTCGATCAGATCCCCGTGCAAGCCGCCCGGCTGGAAGCCAGCCTGGTTTCCTCCAATATCGTCGAGATCAAAAGACTGGCCCACGCATTGAAGGGCGCCGTTTCCAATGTCGGCGGCGAGGAAATCCGCCGCACCCTGGAAAGCCTGGAAGAGTCGGTGGAGGCGAACGATTCCACGGCGATCCGCGAAGCGGCGCCCGCATTGAAGGCCCAGTTCGAACGCCTGTTCGCCCAGATGCGGATGCACACGTGACGTCAATTCCCGTCATGGCGCATCCAGGGCCTCACTCGTAGCGCAAGGCTTCCACGGTCGAAAGCTTCGCCGCCCGCAACGCAGGCCACAATCCCGCCAGGATGCCCACCGCGATGGAAAGCGACATCGCCCCCAGCACGGGCGCCATGGTGAACACCGGCTTCACCGAAATCAGATCCTTCAGCTCGTTGCCGAAGATCGCCGGGATGGCTCCGATCCCCATGCCGGCCAGTCCCCCCAAGGTGCACAACGCGACGGATTCCACCAGGAACTGGACCCCGATCTGGAAGGGGCGCGCGCCAAGGGCCTTGCGCACCCCGATCTCGCGGATGCGCTCGTTCAATCCGGCGAGCATGGTGTTGAAAATCCCCAGAGCACCGACAGAAAGCGACAATCCAGCGACGATGCCCAACAGCATGGAAATGTTCCCGATCATCGAGGAGAACTTCTCCAGGAAATCGAATTGCTGGAAGGTGAAATCCTCCGCGCCCCGGTGTTCCCCCAGCAGCACGGTCTTGAGCCGACGGATCCCCTGCGGGACGGAATCCGGTTCTTCCAAGCGAAGTTGCAAGGAGGAAGTCGATCCTTCCGAACCTTGGAAATGGTGCTGCCAGGTCTTCCAGGGAATGGCCACCGTGACGGCGTTTCTGCCCCAGGCGCTGCGGCGGTACTTGAACATCCCCACCACATCGAACATCACGCCGCCGATGGCCACGCGGGATCCCACCAGGCTCGCGCCTTTGGTGGCCGCCTTGGCGTTCCATTGGTCGGCCAGGGTTCCCGCCACCAAGGCCACCTGCGCTCCGGATTCGAAATCGGCCACGGAGGGCATCGCACCCTCCTGCAGGATCGCCTGGATGTCCTTCACCAGGTAATCGCGATCGCACCCCATCAGATAGGCTCGCGTCGGCTCGCCCAGGTAGGTGACCTTCTGCCACATGCCCGCGGTCCGCAGCTGGACGACCTCGCCGGAAAGAATCGATTCGATCGTATCGCCGTCGCTTTGGCGCAGACCGGGCGATCGGGAAAAGGTCCTCGCTTCCAAAGCGCTGGTGGGTTCCTGGGTCTGCACACCCACGCGCCCCAGCCCGCCCATGTCGGTGACGGATTCCTTCACCACCGCCTGCAAGCCCGCGACGAAGGAAAGAAGGGCCGCCAACGCGGCCACGGCAAGGGCTACGCCCGTCATGGAGAGCAAGGCACGGAGAGGCTGCGAGCGGATCTCCCGGAACGCCGACACCACGCCCAGGAAGATCGAAGACAGGATCCCTTTCATGCGCGCATCGCTTCCACTGGATCCAGCCGGGCGGCACGGATGGCCGGAAGCAGGCCGGCAAAGGTCCCCAGCCCGAAGGAAATCGCCACGCCCATGACAAAATCCGCCACAGAAAGGCGCGGCGTCCAGGGCAGCATTCCCTTCATGACCAATCCCGGCACCAGGCCCGCCAGGCAACCGAGGATCCCACCACCGCCGGAAACCAGAAGGCTTTCCAGGAACATCTGTCGGAAGATCAGGCCGGAGGTGGCTCCCAGGGCCTTGCACACGCCCAGCTCGTTCACCCGGGCGGAAAGCGAGGCCAGCTGGATGTTGAGGATGCCCACGCCGCCGGAAAGAAGGGCCACGGAGGAAATCAGGATGGTGACCAACGACATGGCCAAGAGCGTCTTGCGGGAGTCGGCGAACAGATCGTCGTTGGTGGAAAGGTCCACGTCCTCGATCCCCCGGTGGAGAGCGATGAGCTCGCGGCGCAAGGCCTCTCGCGCCTTGGGGATGGAGTCGAACACCGCCACCTGCGCGCGGATGCTGGAGAGAGCCGGGTCTCCGTTGGCCTTGGTGGACCGGTACCAGGAAATCGGCAGGGCCACTTCCCTGGACCGCCGATCGAAATTTCCGGAGGTCTTGAAGATTCCCACGATCCGCACCTTCACTCCCGAAACGATGATCTCCGCTCCCAGCGCGGACCCGGTCTTGACCACCTGGCTGGCCACCCTGGGTCCTACCACCGCGATGGGCCGCCCGGATTCCCAAGCGCGTTCCGTCAAACCGTCGGTGGTGTCGAATTCCTGCGAAAGCATCTCGAACCGCTTCCAGGTGGATGCAGTGGCCATCGCACGGATCGGACCGGTTTCGGTCTGGATCTCGTCGCGGCCCACGGAAACCTCCGGCGCCCACGCGTCAAATCCTGGCAGGTTCCTTTGCAATGCATCCACATCCGACAAACGCAATCCCGGCGACATCGAATACCGGGCGTTGTCCGCGTTCGAGGTCGCCGTGCGCGCGGTCGCCTGGAGCACCTGCGCCCCGCCCATCTGCAGGTACATCTTGCGGTTGGAGTCCTCCATCCCGCGCGAAAGAGCGCCCATCACCATCAAGGCCGCCACTCCGAAGAACACCGCCGACGCCGTGACCGCGGTGCGCATCCGGTGGGAGGCGAGCTCGCGAATGGCCAGACGGGCAGGCAGGATCCAGCCGCGGGTGTGGAAGTTCGTTTTCACGAAATCTCGCTCATCCGACCGTCGAGGATATGCCAGCGGCGCGCCGCACGATCGGCCACCTCGCGTTCATGCGTGATCATGAGGATGGTGTTTCCTTCCGCATGGAGTTCGGCGAACAGCTTCAGAACCTCGGAGGTGGTGGTGCTGTCCAGGTTGCCGGTGGGCTCGTCGGCCAGGAGGATGGCGGGCTGCTTCACCAGCGCGCGGGCGATGGCGGCGCGCTGGCGCTGCCCTCCCGACACTTCCAACGGCAGGTGCTTGCCGCGTTCGGAAAGTCCCAGGCGGGCCATGGTCTCGTCCACGCGGCGGCGGCGCTCCGAACGGGAGATCCCCAGGTACTGCAAGGGCAGCTCCACGTTCTGCCAAAGCGTCAATCGCGGCAGAAGGTTGAACGACTGGAACACGAATCCGATCGACCGCGCCCGCAGGTCGGCCAATTCGTTTTCCGACAATCCTCCCACCTCGCGACCTTCGACCAGATATTGCCCGGCCGTGGGACGATCCAGGCAGCCGAGGATGTTCAGGAGCGTGCTCTTGCCCGATCCCGAGGGCCCCATGATGGCCCCGTACTCCCCCTTGCCCAACAGGAAATCGATGCCGTGCAGAACCGGAACTTCCTCGTTGCCCAAGTGGTAGCTCTTGCGAAGCCCGCGCGTCTCCAATACGGCATCCATCAATGTCCTCCTCCCGGAGGTCCGCCTGGCATCGCGTTCTTGGACTTGGCAGCGGCGTCGGCGGATTCGTCCACCACCCACACCGTATCGCCGGCGGCAAGCCCGGCCAGCACCTCGGTATGACGGAAATCGGTCACTCCCACCAGGATGGGCGCGGGAACGATCATCCCTTCGCGGCGCACCATCACCATCGCTCGCTTGCCGCTGTCGGTGGGCGAACTGGATACCAGTTTCACGCGCCCGGGACGCCCAGGCATCCCCGCCACGCTATCCTTGCCGGATCCTGTCATCGCGGCCTTGGCGGAATCCTTCGTCCCCGAAACGAGGGAGTCCGTGCTCGCTCCCTTGGCGCGGCGTCCGCCGCCGGCTCCAGCCTTCGCCGCCGTGCGGATGGCCTCGTAGGGAATGGCGAGCTCGGCCCGTCGCTCCAGGAACACGAAATCCACTCCCACCGTCATGCCCGGCAGGAGCCCCGTGGCGTCGTCGTCCAGCACCACCTCCACCGGAAACACCTTGATGGTCTTGGAATCCGAACTGGCCCGCGCGGAGCTGGGGATGAAACTCACCTTGGCCTTGCGGGCTTTGCCGTTTTCCGTCGAGATGGCCACCGGCATCCCGATCTTCAGCCGCACGTAGTCCAACTCGCCCACTTCCACCACCACCTTCAGGCGGGTGGGATCGGCGATGGTGCCCAGCGACGTGCCGCCATTGGCATTGGTCGCGGAAGACGCCACCATGCCCGCCACGGTGGAAAAAGCGATGAGGCGTCCGTCCATGGGAGCGCGGATGCGCGTGCGGACCAGGTTGAGGTTGGCGTCCGACAGCACCAGCTGCGCGGACCGCAGATCCAGTTCCGCCTTTTCCACCATCGCGGAGAGGTCTTCGATGCGGTCGTTGCTGACCGATCCCGTGGCGGCCAGTTCCTTGACCCTCTCCAGATCCCGTTTCGCGAGCTTCAGCGCCAGGCGATTTCTGTCCACATCCAACGCCGCCTTGTCGCGGGCCACGACGAAGGTGGACGAATCGATCTGGGCCACGAGTTGTCCGCGCTTGACGGCATCCCCCTCGCGGAAGAACACCTTCACGATCTGTCCCGACACCTCGCTTTTGATGTTGACCGAATCCAACGGCTGCATGTTGCCGGAAAGCCGCACCGCATCGCGGATGGTGGCGGACCCCACCACGACGGGCCGACCCGCGTTCTCCTTGGCCTTGCCGCAGTTGGACAAAAGGAGGAATCCAGCGAACGCCAGGACTCCCCGATGGAAAACGTTCATTTTTCCTCCCAGACCCAGCCCCTGCGGGCGGGACCGATTCCCGTGCTTGTTTCCAGCTCCGCCTCGAGCGCCTTGGCTCCGGCGAAGGCGCTCCACGTGGCTTGCAGAGCGGACAACCAATCGGTGCGGGCGGCGTCCAGATCCACCCCGCTCTTGGCGCCGGCGTTCACCGCCGCTTCCACCGAAGCGAGCCTCGCCTTCTGGACCCGTGCCAGATCCAACGCCACCAGCAACTGTTCCTGCGAGGCGTCGTACTGGTCCAGGATCCGCTCGATCTGCCGGACCAGCTCCTTGCGCGAGGATTCCGCCTTGAGCTTCAAGGACGAAAGATCCGTCAGGGCTTGTCTGTACCTCGCCCGCTCCGCACCGGAGGGGATGGACCAGGAAAGGTCCAACCGACCGCCCACCATCCACTCGGAGGCGGGATTCCCGCCGGGCATCCCCGTACGACCAAAGGCGGTGGCATCCAACTGGGGGAGGCGATTGGAGCGGCGCAACACCACTTCTGATTCCTGGGCGTTGATCTTCTCCTGCGCGGAAAGGATCGATGGCGCGTGGCTCAAAGCGGATTCGACAAGAACCGCGCTGGCGGGAAACACCAACTTCTCCGGCTCGGGAAGTGTGTCCGGCTGCGGGAAGGAAAGCCCCGTGGTGTCGGCAAGCGAAGAGATCTGGCGCAAGGCTTCCCGCTCGCTCTGCCGGGCCTGCAAAAGCGCCAAGCGTGCCTTCCCGTAGGTCTGGTGGGAAGTCAAGGTATCCAGGACCGCGATGGAACCCGTGCGGAACTGCACACGGGAAACTTCCAGCAAACGTCCTTGCCGAAGCGAATCATCCGCCAAGGCGCGGAGCTGGGCCCGGATGGCCATCAGGTTCCAGAAGCTGGTCTTGGCCCGCTGCAACAGGGCCAATCCATCGCCCCGGGCGGCAAGAAACCGCAGCTTGCGGGCCGATCTGGCCTGCGTGACCGCCTGGAAGGTCGGCGAAGCCTCGCCGAAGCCCCGCAACAGCGGCTGTTTGAGACTCACCGAAAGGGTCGAGGTGTCCGCATCCAGCGAACGCGGCGGGGATTGGGGGTCAAATCGGCTGGATGTCCCGGTCCATCCGATCGAGGCGATGGCGGCGGTGGGCAAGATCTGGGAGGCAGTTCCCCCTACACCTAGGCCAGTGGATGTGCCCCCTGCGGCGGGACGGGCCAACTCGGCGGATCCTGTCAGGGCCAGCTGCGGCCCCAGGGCGGCTTCGGAGGCCACCAAGGCTTCGCCGCTGGAGCGAAGATCGAGACTGTCCGTGCGCAACGTGAGATTGCGCCGCAAGGCGATCTCAAGGAATGCGTTTTCGGGGATCGAAAGTTGGCCGGAAGCGACCACGGAAAGCAAAAGGTTGACGATGGTCAAGGCGACGGTTCCCTCCCGACAGGGACGCTTCCTCGCCAAATGCGAAGCGGCGTCGATCGGTGTTCAAGTGGTGGACGTCGGAACCGGCCCTCCGATTCCCGTTTCCATCACCATTCTGGGAATTAACAAATCCTCGACTCCAATAACTTCAGGCCAGCGTCTTCCGATGCTCGCGCAACGCCTCGCAGGACAGCTCCCAGATCGGCCGCGACTGGGCCACCAAGGGCGGGATATCGTCGAACCTCTTGGCGCGGCTGGCTGCATCGATGGCATGGACATTCCCGTGGAGCCGTACCAGTCCGAGGCTTCCACAGCCGGATCCCAGGGCATGGGCGGCAAATCCTGCTTCTTCCCATTTCCCGGCAAGACTCGCGGACTCGACTGTTTCGATGGACTCCAACGAACTTTCCAGAAACAAGTCGACCATCTTGAGCAGAAAGGCCGACTGCCCGTACTTGCGAAGCGATTCCAACACCGAGATATCCAGGAGATCAGGAGATTCCATGCCCCCGATCATACCCTTCGAACCTCCCTAGCACAACCGGCTAGGCGGGTTTTCGGGTCAGGACGCAGATCTCCGTATAGCCAGCCGACAGAGGCGACTTTTTCCAGGCAGGCTCGAAGGATTTGTTCAGAAGCTTCATGGCAAAGCCATTGAAGGAGAACGGATCCAGCCCGAAATCTTCTTCCACCTTCCAGCCTTCGCGCACCAACACCCGGTGCAGGAACGCCTTGGAATAGGCCTTTTCGTAGCCGTGGATCCACTTGCCAAAGTGCAACAGCTGGTAGAGCTGCCAGATCGACCAGCGGGCCGGCACGAAGGTGGCCATCAGGCCTCCGGGCTTCAGAATCCGGAACATCTCGCGGGCGAACGGGCCTTCGTCGCGAAAGTGTTCCATCAAGCCGCTGGAGTAGATGAAGTCGAAGTGGCCTTCCGGAAGGCCCGTGTTCTGGCAATCGGCGCGATGGACCTCATCCACCGATCCGCGGATGCGTTCCACGGAAATCTCCGAAAAGTCCAGGGCGTGGGACTCGATGTCGGTCCGCTCTTCCTTGAGGCGCCGGATGTTCGAGCCGAACCCGCAACCGATCTCCACCACGCGTTTTTTCCCACCACCCAAGGAGTCGATCCACGACATCAGCTTGCGATGGCGTTCGCCGATCATCCAGCGCTCGGCCTTGGAGATGCTGTATTGCTTCCAGTAATCGTCCCAGCTCATCATGGCAGGAATCCTTGGTTGGACGGAGAGAGACGGTTGATCACAGGTATTTCACGCCGACGCAACGGCGGACGGCTTCGAGGATGGGCAGATGGATGGCACGGGCCTTCTCGGCGCCGCGCGCCATGATCTTCTTGAGGCCGTCCACGTCCGCGGCGATCTCGGCGCGACGCGCGCGATACGGCGCGAAGTGGTCCAGGAAGGCTTGTACCAGTTCCTTCTTGGCGTGTCCCCAGCCGTAGCCCCCCGCGCGGAGCTTGCGATCCATTTCCGCCACCGCATCGGGTGAGGCCACATGCTTGTACCAGGCGAACACCGGATTGGCATCCGGGTCCTTGGGGTCTTCCAGCGGCGTGGAGTCCGTGGCGATGGCCATGATCTTCTTCTTGACCTCGGCCGGATCCGCGAAGATGCCCAAGGTGTTCCCGTAGGACTTGGACATTTTTTGTCCATCCAATCCCTGCACGGTTGCCACGTCGTCGCCGATTTCGGGATCCGGCAGCACCAGAACATCCCCATGGCGGTGGTTGAACGCGCCCACCAGGTCGCGGGCGACTTCCACGTGTTGTTTCTGGTCGCGTCCCACAGGCACCTTGTTGACGCCATAGCCCACGATGTCGGCGGCCATCAGCACCGGATAAGTGAACAAGCCCGCATTGGGGCTCTTGCCGTGGGCGATGGCATCCTTGTAGGCGTGGCAGCGCTCCAACAGGCCCACCGGCGTGTAGTTGGAGAGGTACCACGAAAACTCCGCCACCTCGGGCACGTCGCTTTGCATCCAGAACACGCTCTTGTCCGGATCCATGCCCAAGGCCAGGATGTCGATGGCCATTTGGCGGGTCCATGTGGCCATCTGGGGGCCGTCCACGAGGCCCGTGAGGCTGTGGAGATTGGCGATGAAGCAGAGCAGTTCACCGCGATCTTGACTGTCCACCATGGGCTTGAGCATGCCCAGATAGTTGCCGAAATGGATTTCGCCGGAAGGCTTGATGCCGGAAAGGATTCTCATGAGGTTTGGAAAAGTACTCTTGAGCCAACCCACCCCCCGCCCGCCCTACCAGGGCGGGAGCTTTTCTGGTGCCACATCCTGGGAAGCAAACCCCTGGAGCCTCCCCCCTGCCAGCCCCAGTCTTAGCCCTTTTGGTGCTTGAATTGTTTGATGGGCGGGGTGCGTTCTTGCGCTTTCGGGGTGACACGCGCGTGTGGAAGTGGTTACCCTTGAAGGAATCCGGCCGCTTTTTGTTGTCAAGGAGTCCGCATGAAGACCAAGAGTCTCGCCATCGCACTGGTTTTGGTTGGGCTGTGGGGCTGCAACGAGGAGCCCGCTCCCAAGCCCGCTCCCCCGCCACCACCGCCCAAGCCCACGGAATTCACCCCGCCGGCTGACGGTCTTTTGCAGCCCGAACGGGCTGCCCGCTGGCGCCAGACGGATTCGCTGGTGCGCATCCTGGACAGCGTGTTCCAAGACTCCATGCGCTCCCATCCGGACCGCATCGCGGCCATCCAGGCCCAACAAGATGCCGCCCGCGACATCGCGGCGCGCAAAGCCAACTTGCTGGGATGGAAGGAATACCGCTGGATTTTGGAGGAAGCCCCCAAGAATCCGGCCAATGCCGCTGCGTTCCAGGCGGCAGGCCTTTCCATGGCCACCACCGAATCCAAGGCCGGTGCCAAGCCTGCCGAGGCCAATGCCGACCCCAAGAAGGCGGATTCCCGCAAGGGGCGCTAAAGTCCTTTTCCGTTGACACAAGGCGCCCGCTTCCGTTTCCCGGAGGCGGGCTTTTTTGTTTTCGGCGTAATATTTAAAATCAAAGTTTTAATATTACGCCATGATCAAAAGACTGGCTTTCGAGGAGCTCGATTCCTTGCTCGGCTCGTCACGAGGACGACTGGTGGTGATGACGGGAGCTCGACAGGTGGGCAAGAGCACGCTTGCCCGGGAATGCGCACAAGATTGGACCTACATGGATCTGGATGATCCGATCGTGCGCCCGACGTTGGGATCCTGGAGTGTTCCCCAATGGTTGGGGCGTTCGAAGCGGTTGGTCGTGGATGAAATCCAGAAACTCCCCAACTTGTTCGAGACGTTCAAGGCCTGCCACGATCGCGATCGGCAATTCCGAGCATTGCTCTTGGGCTCCAGTCAAATGCTCGTCCTGAAGGGTGTGCGCGAAAGCCTGGCCGGTCGGGCGGCGCTGATGGAACTCTTTCCCTTCAGCCTGGCTGAACTCGCCTGCCATCGGCTGGGACGCTCGCCACGTTCGCGTCTGGCCCAACTGTTGACTTCCTCGGATCCCCAGACCATGCTGGAATCCTGGATCGACCCGCTTCGACTGGCGGATCCTGCGTCCGGAATCGAGTCCGCCCTGTGGGACCGGATGAAAACGGAAGGAGGAATGCCCGCACCTTGGGTGGAGGAAAGTTGGACAGAAACTGATCGAATCCGCTGGCAGGAGGATTATGTCAAAACCTACCTGGAAAAGGACCTGGCGGACGTGGCTCGACTGGATCACATGGAACCTTTCGTGCGACTTCTGAAGCTCGCGTGCCTGCGGACCGGACAATTGGCCAACTGGTCCGATCTGGGACGCGAAGCGGGGATTTCCTCCCCTTCCGCCAAAGCCTGGATGGCCCACTTGGAAACGGGCTATCACGCGCTGTTGCTTGCCCCGTGGTTTCGCAATGCCGAAAAGCGCATGACCAAATCCCCGAAACTCCACATCCTGGATGCCGGCGTGCGCCGAGCGGTGCTGCGCAAACGAGGGGAGTTGGACGGGGCGGAATACGAATCCGCCGTGATCGCGGAAATCTGGAAAACCATCAGGACGCTTCGCTTGCCCGTGCAGGCCTGGCACCTGCGAACGGTCGACGGCCGCGAGGTGGACCTTCTCCTGGAAAGGGAAGACGGCTATTTCGCCTTCGAGTGCAAGTCCGGCAACCAGACCACGTCGATCGACGCGCGTCATCTCCGAGACTTGTCGGATCTCCTGGACAAACCGATCCTGGCGGGCATCGTGGTCTCGGAAGACCGAATCCTGCGTAGGATCTCCAGCGAAGATGCGATCTGGGCCGCTCCGGCGAGCCTGCTCCTCTCCTGACACGATTTGTTTATCCTAATTCCCGCATTAGAGCGGGATGCAGCCCGCCTGGATGGCGATGGGAATTGGTTTCGGGGCTGAGGAGGCGCACCCTTGTTCGGTGCGGCGACGAAGTCACGGAATCCAAGGCCCGAAGCCAGACGGGATGGGATGCGCTCGATTCTAGTGCGGGATTTAGGTTTAGTCGACGAACCCCTTGTTGCGGAGGAACGCCCCGTGCTCGCGGTCGGCGAAGGCGATGTGGTTTTTCAGCCAACCTACCAACCAACCCAGCAAGGCGGCGCGAGTATCGGGCGTGCCTGTCTGGAAGCGGATCATTTCGCTGCGGGCTTTGACCATGAAATTCTGGTGCTCCAACATGTGGGCGGCTTCGCCTTCCCAGCCCTTGCCACGGAACACGCCTTCTTCGTCGGTGAAATGCGTCAGGGCGTAGGTCAGCAATTCCTGGATCAGTCGCGAATCGACCGTGGACGTCCCCGTCTCGGAACGCACCTGCTCCTGCAAGGCGGCGATCATCCGGACCAAACGCTTGTGCTGTGTGTCGATCGATTCGATGCCCAGCTCCCATTCCGGATTCCACGCGATGGTTGGTTCGTTTGCGGTCATTGTCCTTGTCCTTGTCCTTGTTCCCGGTCAATCGGATCGATGGGTCGGGTCCATCATCCCATTTTGGCCAACCCCTTCGCCACACACGCCAAGGTCACCTAGTTTTCCGGCCATGCTGGGCGGGAACATCCTTTTGCTGGGCGACGACTTCCGCTCCAACGCGAAGCTCGCCCTGTCGTTGTCCCGCCGCGGCTGGGAAACGCCGCCCACCCCCGCCTCCTGGGAAACGATCCCCACCACTCCCACGCACGCTCTGGTGAACATGCGCGAGGATGCCATCACCTGCCTGGACCTCCTTACGCAATTGCGGAAATCCTTCCCGGCCTGCCGCCTGGTGGTGGTCGCGGGCTGGGCGAGCATCGGAGCGGCTTTGGAGGCAGCGCGGCGCGGAGCCTCCGATCTTCTCACCAAGCCAGTTTCCATCGACCAAGTGGAAGCCTCCCTCGCGGGCAGGGAGCTGGCCTTGGACGCGAGCGTTCCGAGCCTGGAAAAGGTGGAGTGGGAACACATCCAACGCATCCTGCTGCAGACCGGCGGCAATGTGAGCCGCACGGCGCGATTGCTCGGGATCGACCGGCGCACACTGCAGCGCAAGCTCGCGAGGCATCCGCCGGGACGGTAGAAGCTCTTCTACATCCTGCGGCCTCTGCTTGCCGCGCAATGGATCGTGGAGCAGGGATCCGTTCCCCCGATGACCTTCGAGGAGCTGCTCGTGCCGTTGAAGGTCGCCGAACGATCCGCTCTCCTGACGGCCATCCGTCGGCTGGAAGAAGCGAAACGGCACGCCGTGGAAGGCGAGCTCCATCTTCCGGAAGACATCCTCCTGGAGTTCATCGCCGAGCAGGACGAGACCTCGCGAAAAGCCTACGAAGCCATGCCCGAAGACGGCCCCGAGCAAAGACAAATTCTGGAAACCTTCTTCCTGGAATCCCTGGTGCGATGGGCATGACACTGGAAGACCTTCGGGCCAAGGGCTGGATCGTCTTCGAAGCGATCAGCGGAAGCCGCGCCTACGGCCTGCACACGGCCACCTCAGACACCGACATCAAAGGCGTGTTCGTGCAGCCGCTGGACGAGCGGTTGGGCGGCGACCTTTTGGAGCAGGTCTCCAGCCCGAAAAACGACGAGGTCTACTGGGAGATCGGGAAGTTCATCGAGCTTCTGGCCAAGGCCAATCCTTCCGCGCTGGAACTCCTGCACACGCAGGACTCCACCGTCCGCATCCGCCACCCCTCGATGGCGATGCTGGATCGAAGTCGTTTTCTGTCCATCCTGTGCAAGGACACCTTCGCCGGGTACGCCATGGGCCAGGTCAAGAAGGCGCGCGGCCTGAACAAGAAGATCGTCAATCCCCAACCGGAAGTCCGTCGGGGCATTCTCGATTTCTGTCATGTCACGCACGGCACGGGCTCCGTCCCCGCCGGGAAGTGGCTGGAGGAATCCCGCATCGATGCGGCTTGTTGCGCTTTGTGCGCCATCGACCACATCCCCAACCTCTACGCGCTGTTCGTGGACCCTTCCCGGACGCTGGGATTCAAGGGGCTGGTGCGCGACGAGGAACAGTCGACGGAACCCTGCCTGAGCGCGGTGCCCAAGGACTACCCTGTGAGCACCCACCTGTATTGGAACAAAGACGCCTACGCCAAGCACTGCCGCGAACATGCGGAATACTGGGATTGGGTGAAGGTGCGAAACGACGACCGGTTCCAATCCACCATGGAGCACGGGAAGAACTACGACGCCAAGAACATGATGCACACGTTCCGATTGCTGCACATGGCCCGGGAAATCCTCTCCGGCCAAGGGCTTCTGGTCGACCGTACGCATGACCGGGAGGAACTCCTGGCGATTCGTTCGGGGACGTATGCCTACGAGGATCTGGTGGCACGTGCCGATCGGCTCATCGAAGACATCGAGTCGGCCAGCCAGGCTTGCAACCTCCCCGAAGCGCCTTCGCCCAAATCGATCGCAACGCTCCTCACCACGATGCGCCGCGCCTTCGATAAACTGGAGCCTTGGGCGAGCAAATAAACCACCCCGCAGCAAGCTGCGGGGTATTCTCTTGGCAAGCGATTTCGGGTCACGAAGCAAGCTTCGGGGAATCTGACCCGAAGTGATTGACCGCAAGGCGCAACTGGCGGAACGATCAGGCCAGAACCAGGATCTCGTCGCCGTTTTCGAGGGTCTCGCCCTTCGGGATCCAGCCGTTGGCCCGGTAGAAGCCATGGGCGCGGATCAACGGGTCGGGAGAGGCGGAAAGCCAGAACGACTGGACTCCGCTCTCTCGCATCCGTTGGATCACCTCGGTGAGCAGGCGGATACCGATCCCCTTTCCTTCGAATTCTGGCAGCACCGCCACCACGATGATTTCGCCCGTGGCCACGCAGCCCGTGCAGAATCCGACAATGCGCGCTTCCACTTCGCATACCCTTCCAACCCATACCCCGGATGCGTAATCCTCCCGCACCGAATCCGGGGTGATCCCCCATTGGGCGAGCTGTTCGATGGTTAACGGATTTTGTCTGGTGGAGGCGCGGACCGAGAAGGTCTGGTCGACATCCGAAAGCGACGTTGGGCGAAAATTCATGATTGACCTTTTTGGGGGATTGCGTTACAACCAACGCACCACGACGCTGTCGTATTCTTCTCGGCGCAGGCGCTCTTCCCAAGGCATCGCCCGTCCCGCGGTGGTGCGATCGAAGATCACCAAGGTGCGGGTCGCGTCGCGCCCCACCTTGTCGGCGTAACGCGCGATCTGCTTCAGACCCTGCTGTAGAGTTGCATCTCGCCCCTTGCGGGGGTGTACCAGTTTGATTTCGACAATGTGTTTGAAACCCTGCCATTCGATGAGCATATCCATGCGTTCCCGTCCCACCGCAGCTTCGCGCGTGAGCCGAGCGCCACCGTTGAGCACGCGCTGAAAGAAGGCCATCAACAGCAGGTGCGGGAACACCTCCGTGTAATCCGCCTTTTCTTCCCACAGGTCGCCGTTCTCGCGCCAAAAGCTTTGGAATTCGTCGAAGAGGGTTTCCATGTCGAGATCGCCATCGGCTTTTTTCCAGCGAAACTCGGGGGCGGGGATCGCCAGCTGTTGCCCATAGTTGAGCGTACGGATCAGAACTTCCCGATAGATGGGATTGGCGATGCTCGGCACGCCCTCTTCCAAGGTCACGAGCCCCAGATCCATGCACAGACGAAATTCGTCTCCTTCGGCGAGGGTCGGATCCGACGCCCCTGCCAAAATGGGTTGGACCACCCGTTTGACCTTGGGGTCGCGCAACCGCTCGGCCAAACTGTCGATGTGAACCGCGCGACTTTTGATCAGCTCTTCCTTGGCCGCCTCGATATGATCCGCCGTGACCGGGGAGCCATCGGTAACCAGCCGGGTGACGCTGAGATCGGCCAGGGTATTCACCAGCCACGGTTGCCCACACGTGAGACGGCAAACCTCCGCCAAGGCCTCCTCGGTGAAAACTTGGCCCGTCGCCTCCGTGTGCTGTCCCAGCAGCGAGCGGATCTCGAGCTCGCTGAAGTTGCGCAGCGTGTAGGAATCCTTCTTGATATTGAACGGCGAACCCGGATTCATCGCCACGCCGTCCTTGGTTTGGACGATGTAGCCCTTCAAGTCGCGCATCCCCACCAACGCCACACTCGTGGGAAAGCGCCCCACGCCGCGGCTGGCGAAGCCGCCCCGCAACTGGCGCAGGAAGCTGATCAACGCCGCGCCCAACAGGGTGTCCACCTCGTCGAACAAAACCACCAACGGCTTGGGGGCGCAGAGGCCTGCCCAGGAAGTCAATGTGGCTGAAAGAAGACTGCCTGCCCCGACACTGGCGGGGCGCGCAGGACAAAGCACACCGCTGGTCACGGCACTTTCCAAAATGGCATCGACGATCCATTCCATGGCGCGTTCCACATCCTCGATCCCCTGGCAACGCTCCACGCTCACATAGCACGCCACCACCTGCTCGGAGGCGTTCAGGGTTTTCATCCAGGACATCAGGAAACTCGTCTTGCCCGTCTGGCGTGGAGCATGCAGAACCCAGTACAATTCCTCGTCGATCATGCGCTGGAGGTCGGCGCCAGGAAGACGCGCCTCGGGAGGAAGCATGTAATGCATCTGGGGACGGCACGGACCCGTGGTATTGAACGACTTGGAGCGAATGGCCATCGCGTACAATCTAGCATGAGGCGGATTTGGCCCGAGAGCGGTCTGCTTCCCCCGGCATCGGCTGGATGTGAGAATGTTCATTCGCCGAAGGGAAGTGCGAAACGTCCGGATCCACGGTATGTTTCCAAGATGCCCCGGACCTTCCCCCACTGGCTTGCACGGTTCCTCGCCCTCCTTTTGCCCCTCGCCCAGGCATTCGCATCCTCCGCCTCTGCCGACACCGCTTGGATGGATGGCAAGATGCTTTCCGGCCGGCACGAGATCGCATTCCACTGCGCGCGAACCATGAAGATCGGAACCGACACCGTTCGCCTTTTCGATACGGTGAAGCTGGGGTCCTGGTATCATGACATTGGATTCTTGAGGACTTCGTTCCTCCATCGCGGATCAGGAATGGACAGTACGATGTGGATCGCGGAATCCGCCCAATTCCTACCAAAAAACACCTTGGGGCCGTGGGAAGACGCTACCGAGGAAGGCTCGCGGTTCGTGTGGCGAAACGGAAAAATCTTCGCCAGCCAACCGCATCGCGGAGCCGTTGGCCACACGCGAGGGCTATGGAAGGGCGCGATCCTGAACGTGTTCGGAGAGGTCCGTGGGGGCAAGAATCTCCTGCCGGCCTTCGTGGGAGATTCCACCCTCCTGACCGCCCCCACGGATCGGAGCCCTACGGTCCCGTTCGTCTGGAAAGTGCCACCAGGACTGACTGTGGATTCCGACAGTTTTCAACTCCCTCCCCTCTGCACCTTGGCCTTGACCCCGACATCCCCCGACGCCTCCCCTGGTGTTTCGCTGCGGTGGCTGGACAGCACCGGGAAGCCTCTGGAAAAACCGATGTTCCTCCCTTTCAAGCGAGGAGGCCCCTTCCCAACCCTTTTTGCCAGGCAGGGCTCCCTCGATTGGATCATCGAAACCGATTCCACCAATTTTTGTCAACCAAGGAACGGAGACATCCGGGGCACGGTCCGCATACGCCCCTTTCCCGGCCAACCCTTCCTACCTGCGGGAAAATCCATTCTCCAAACACTCTACGGGCGATTCGATACCGCGAAGCTGGAGAATCCGATCACCAGAATCCACCCGGATGGATGGGAGGAATCGATCCTCACGGCGGGATGGGTGCTCACAGAATCCAGGGAGGGATCCCTGAGGTCCGCGGCTGGATCCAGGCAGTGGGCAAAAGGAGCCCGTTCCTTCCGCGCCCAGGCACCCAAGGATGCCTCTTCCAAGGTCGAGATGCTCCAGTATCACCGTCCGGACCTGGCCAGAATGGCTCCCGACCCACCCCGCTACGGGAACGATTGGGCGGTCGATTCGTTCACACCTCCCCTTCATCCCGATGTTCACTTTCCCTGGAAAGCGTCCCCTCCCCTCTGGGACACCTCCTCCCGGCTGGAGGTCCCCGGCATGGGAACAGCCCGATTGGACCCGCACTTCTGGTGGACCAGTCCCGATACGGTGGAAATACTCGCGAAAATCGTTCTCGATTCGAATTGGAGACGGGTCTTCGATCGCGAGACGCTGCTTGTCTGGAACAGGTTCCATCGCCCACTCCAACAGATTTTGACAGACACTTCCCCCTGGCGCCCTCGGATCTGCGATTTCCGCATCCACGTCAACGAATACCAAGGATTCCCACTCGCGGACTCCTCCTACCTCAAGCCGGAAGACAAGCCTCTGTTCTGGGTCTCTTCCTGCACGGGCGACTCCATGAGCATGCGGATGGAAGGATGGTTCCTGAAAGGAAGCATCGATCGAAGTTCGGAAAAGCCCTCGAAGCGCTACCGCGGAGCCATCGCGACCGAGGCGGGAATCACCTTCGATTCGGGATCCACAAGAAGCCAGATCTTGTCAAGAACGAACGGGATCACCTTCACCGTGGACGATGTCGACCAGAAGGAGCGTCTGAAGATTGAATCCGACTCCGGTTGGATCGATGGCGCCCGATGGATCGCAGCCCAGGGTATCCGGCGCTCATTTTCCGGGAACGACGAAGAAAGCCCGACCATCGACGCGAAGCGAATCCAACCCGTGGCGGGTCGGAGGGGATCCCTACCGCTGGTGGAACAAGGAAAGAGCCCGTTCGCGGGCACCTTCCTCCTGGCGTGGTACCAGCACCTTCCGGTTCGGCTGTCGCCCGACCAGATCTGGATGGCCATCCTGGACGGCGTGTCGCTGCACATCGCAAAAGAGCCCAAGAAATGGCGCCAACGACTGAAGATCGGCCACTCCGGAAAGCGTGAGCTGAGGCTCATCCTGGATCCCGACCAGTATCTGTCCCGGAATTCGCCGGCGTTTTGGGAAACGATTTCCGCTCGCCTTCTGGAAGCGATGCCCGATTCCACGCAACACCTCCTGGAAGAACACTTCCTGGCCAAGTACACGACCACCACTCCCGTCGCCGAGGTCGCCTACCGCATGAAGATCCTGGAATCCGTCCAGCCGTTCTTCGAATACCAGGGCAGCGTGGAGTGCGGCATTCCCCGCATCACCCTGGAAGGCACCGCCGCTGACTGGATCCAGTTGCGCACCCGTGCCCGCCGCCTGGGGAAGCTGGGCTTCACCAAGTGGATGAACGCGCTGGACCCGATCCTCACGCAGTTCGTTCGCGCCTCGGAAGGCGCACCCGAGCTCTCCTTCTGGAAGTCTTTTTTTCGATCGGAGACGTCCGGAGGATGCGACATCGTCTACGAAGCCAACGGATGGATCACCCGTTTCTTCCCGTTGGACTTCCAATACGACGAATTCCGTTTTCGCAAGAACCTCTCGAGCCCTCTGGACCTGCGCTTCGTGCCCATGGGCGCCGGAAGCTTTCCCTTCTCGTTGGTCGACCGCACGCAGCCCTCCCTACCCACCCATCACTACCGCATCGTGTCGGGATTTGTCGGGGTGGCCCAGGACAGCGCCACCGGCGATCTATCACCCGATATCGGGTGGGCGGTGTTCGAGGATTCCACGGGGGGGAGGTGAGGGCGGCATTCCTGCAGTGGGGAGAAGACCCCAGGCTGGAATGATTCTCGATAACGAACGGATCCGGGAGAGGGCGTGATCGTTGGCGACCAGATTCCCGAATCCGTAAACGCCTCCTCAGTGCCCCATGACAGGGAGGGTCCCACCCGAGGAAATTCTCCAACAATCTGTTGGAGAATTAAGATGCCATCCACCTTGCCTGACTGTGATGATGAATACATCGAGGATCTGGGTCGCCCACTTGCGGAACGGTACCGCGCGCTTGGAATTGACCTTGTACCCGACAGCAATGATGGCCGCGAGGTCGTTGCGCTTGGTCTCGTAGGTCTTGCCGTCGGAAGCAGTTCTTCGAAAACTTCCGATCACTGCCGCCTCATCGAACTCGCTGTCCTCGAAGACCTTCTTCAGGTGGTCGTTGATGGTGGGGATTTCCACATCTTAGAACTGCGCCATCCTCTTCTGGCTGAGCCACACGTTCTCGTCGGCGTAGATCGCTTCGACACCGCCCGTACCTCTGCCCGCCACGAAGGTTAGGACCTCGGCTGGGGAGGAGCGCAGGAGAGGGGAATATTCAGGTCCATGTCAAAAATTGAACCCGGCAAGGACGCCTGAATTGGTGAGCGAAGCGCTCAGGAACCGCCATTGGACGATGCCTCCATACATGGGGGTGAGCTTGTCGTGGACGGATCCCACTCCCAGAACCGGCCCGATGAACCAGGATGTGTTCTCCCACGAGAATGGGGAGTAATGCCCAAAAATCAATGTGTACTGCGCAGTGAAGAACAGCCAGTCATCCTCATGGATGGTGATGCCTCCACCGGCTCTCCCTTCCATGCTTGGCTTCCATTTCTGGAGGTAGCTGGCCGAAGCAAGGAAGCTTGCTCCGTCGTAGCGGTAGCCACCCATGATCTCGAAGTCAGCGTGAGCCGTGGTTGCGACCAACGCGAAGCTGAGTGCGGGCAATGCGGTTTTCATTTTCATGGTATGGAGTCTGCCTTTCCCCCCAGACCGGTTCATCCCCGCGTGTGCGGGGAACAGGTTACAAGCGGGGCAGTATGTGAATTTCGATGCGGTTCATCCCCCGCAAGCGGAGAACAGGCTTCGACGCACGTCGAAGTCCAAGGAAGCTCCGAAAATTAGTCGCTTCTCTACAAACAGATATTGTCAAAATTGCAGGCTTGGAAAGCACGCCTCATAGGAAGTGCTCCACCGAAACACGAAATATCTTGGTCAACCGCTTCGCGATCTCCTTGCTGATCGATCGGTGATTGTTTTCCCAATCAGAAATCCGACGTGGGGAGATTCCGCCCAAACGAATCCCGAGCTCCTGCTGGGTCCATCCGCGCGCATCACGCAGTTCCCGAAGCCATGAACCAGGGGTCATTCGGCTCTCAATCTCCTTGTGCAGATCCGTCGAGAACCAATCGACAAGTTCATCATCTGTCGCTTTTTGTCTGGGACGGGATGCCCTACCTGCAAGCACGCGATCCGTCGGCCCCGCAGGTCACGTTCAAACGTTACGCGCTGTCGCGGATCTCCAAGCCGGAAGTGCTTGAGGATTCCTTCCGTCCCCCTCCACGCAAGGAACACCCTACCTGCCTGGGCGCCTTTACCGGCAAGATCGTGCTCGCGAAGATCCGCGCTTCCAAGGAAGTGGCCTTCTATGTGCGCGAACGCAAATGGCACCCGGACCAGTCGCTTCGCGAGAAGCCCGATGGCTCGGTGGAGTTCACCCTTCCCTTCGGAGACGCGGACGAAGCCGCCCGCTGGATCCTAGGACGCGGCCCGGGCTTTTGTCCGGTGGAGCCCTCGACGCTGGTGAAGGCCTGGAGGGAGGCGGTTTTTCGATTGGCGGAGCAAGTTCCGGCTGGATAGGATTCCCTTGTAGGGTCTTTCCCGGTGAAGGCCGAAGCCTGTCCTTTTGGAGAAATGTGCGCCCTCCCCGTTGCGCCAAGACCAAATGGGGAAGTATTCTGGGGGCATGACCGCCATCGCCAAGGACTTGGACCAGCACTTGCAGCTTTGGCCAGAAGCCACCCGTTTTCATGTGGAAGAAATGGTCGCCGACGCCATCCGGTGGGGCGATGCCCAAGCAGCAGACCTTGCCCATGGCCGAGACCTGGAACAGGACGTGTTGGACATCCTGGATGCGCCCTGAGCCACGGGCAATCTGGTCACGGCTTGGGTGAGCGCGTTGCGATACCCGATCCCCTTGTAGCCAGCCCACCGGTTAAGGCCTGGAGGAAGGCGGCAGCCCGGTTGGCAGAAGCAGTCCCTGTCATCGGAATCACCTGGCTGGAACAGTTGTCAAACAAAGGGATTCAGAATCTGTAATCGACCCGCAATGACCAATCCAGAGTGAAGATCCTCCGTGAGCAACACATCTCCGCCTCGATGAAGTGCATTGGCCACCATCAACGAATCGAAATGGGAAAGCTGATAACGGCCTGCCAAATCGAGAGCATCCAGAAGAATCTGCGAAGAAAGATCATGGGATGTGCACCAACCCAGCAGAAAGGTGACCTTTTCCGCGACGGCAACAGGGTCTTCGCCGCACTTGCGTCGTCGGACAGCGCCGAACTCCGTCAGCGCCTGAACGCTCACGTGAGGGCGATCAAGCAATAATTCACGGGCAATGATTCGCTTTAGCTGGGATTCCGGGTGGAGATCAAACGCATAAAGCAGAATGTTCGTATCAAGAAAGACCACGATCGTTCACCTCCTCGCGCGAAAACCCCCAATCCCCCACCACGGTTCCATGTTCCGCTACGAAAGCATCGAACCTTGCACGCTCTGCCTCTCGCTCGACCGTGCTGGGAGGCATCAGCAGGATTTCCACTTCGCGACCTTTCCACTCCTGTGGTACCGTCAGGTGAATTTCGCCTGATTCACCAACCATAACGTGATTTCGGACGACCATTCAACACCACTCCTGTCCATTGACCCGACACCGACTCGTGATAGAGCGGCAAAATGGAATCTACCATCTAAAACCATCGGAAGAAATGCTCGTCGCAGGCCACATTCCACCTACCCCACCACCCCCGCCAACTTGCAGGCCACCATTCCCCCGATCACCACGCTCACCGGGTCGTGGCCGGCGCGTTTGAGCCGCCAGGCCATCACGGGCGCCTCGAATCCGGCCTGGCACACCACCACAAGACGTCTGCCGCGTGGCAAGTCAGGCAGCTTCTCCCAAGGGTGCGCTCCGGCCAGAAAGGCGCCAGGAAAGGGCGGAATCAACTTCCGATCCATGGCAGATCGCATGTCCACCACCTGCGTTCGCGGATCCGCCAGCAATGCGGCGACCTCCGCGCCACGGAGCAACTCCATGGAGGAAGACTTGCCGTCACGGTAAGCCTTCAAGGCTCCCAGCACTTGTTCCGCTTGGGAACGGAGCACACGTTCAGGCAACGTGGTGTCCAGGCTGAACCGCAAGGCTTCGCGCGCCTGGTCGGGAGTCCAGCCTTGGGCCATCAACACATGGGAGGGAAGATCTTCATCCGTGGCGCAGGCGGATCCGGCGGAAACGCGAATCCCGCGCAGATCCAACCAACCCATCAGCACGCCGTTGGGAACGCCGGGAAATCGGACCATGGCCGTATTGGCCACCCGAAGCGAGGCGGGAACAGCCTCCACCGCCTCCGGGAACAGAGCGCGCAAACCAGACAGAAATTGCTCCATCACGGAAGCGACCATCGAGGCCTGATCGATCGACTTCGTCAAATTTCGACATGCCTCGGCGAACCCCGCGATGTCGTGCAACGCCTCGGTTCCCGCCCGCAGACCTCCCTCCTGCGCGCCGCCGTGGACCTGCGCGACCAGCGGCGCACCTTCCCGCGCCCACAAGGCGCCAATCCCTTTGGGACCGTGGATCTTGTGGGAAGCCACCACGGCGTAATCGATGCCCAAGGCGCGCACATCCACCGGGATCTTGCCCAGCGCCTGCACGCAGTCGGAAAAGACCAACGCTCCGTGGGCGTGCGCAACCCCGGCCAGTCGCGCCACATCCTGGATCGCGCCGGTTTCGTTGTTGACGCGCAGGATGCACACCAAGTGGGCGGGCCGCTCCAACGCGCGCACCAGGGAATCTTCGCGCACCAAGCCGCGCTCGTCCACCGCGAGGAGTTCGACCTCCACGCCTTCGGCGGCCATCGCCTCCAAGGTCCGCAACACCGCGTGGTGCTCCACCGGGCTGGACAAAATTCGGCACACGCCGCCGCTCGACGCCACCACGGATCGCAGGATCTGGTTGGTGGCCTCGGTCGCGGATCCGCAGAAGTGGATCTGGGCAGAATCAGCACCGATTGTCCGGGCCACGGTTTGACGCGAACGCTCCAGCACCGTCCGCGCATCGTGGGCGGCGCGATGGGGCGAACTCGGGTTGCCATGGACATGTTCCAGCACGCGCACCATCTCGCGGACCACCGCCTTGGAAGGAGCGGTGGTGGCGTTGTTGTCCCAATACACGTCGCGGCGCAGACGGAACATTCAATCCTCCGGGATGGGTGGCAGGGCTTTGCCGTTGCGAGGCGAAGGCACCCGCTCGCCGGGTGCCACGTTGCGACTCACGTTGAGCATCATGTCCAGTTCGGCGTTGGCACCGATCCGCGTACCTGCGCGCACCACGCTCATTCCGCCCAGCACCGCACCGGCACCGATGTCCACACGCCCCATCACCAGCACGTCGCGGCAGCGTTCGTGCGTGGCCACCGCCGACCCCATCCCCAACACGGCTTTGTCGCCGATGGTCAGGAGCTTGGGATGGACCACGTCCAGGTAGCTCCCCGGCGCGATGTAGGCTCCTTTGCCCACACGCACACCCATGGCCCGATAGACCAGATTCTTGAGTTCGGGAAACGGGCAGGTGTAGAGCATCAAGGACACCAGATAGCGAAAGCCCACGCCGATCTGGGCGATCGGTCCGCCATAGAGCAGTGTGCAGATCTCCTGGTGGGAAAACCCCTGCACATCCACCACGACCTTCCGCTGCGTGCCCGCCAGAAATTGACGGATGCGTTCGCGCTCCGCGGCGATCCGCAGCGCATGGGTGGTCATGGCGACTTCTGCAGGGCCAAGGCGGAATCCAGCCATCCCACCAGGGGCGAGGCGGCGCCGGCCTTGATCCGCTCGGGCTTGCGGCATTCCTCCAGGAGGTTGCCCAGGATCTTGGCCGGCATGTCGCGGCTGAAGATGCGGGCGAGCGAGGTGGGAATGCCTCCACCCATGTCGATGCGTTCGGAATAGGTGCCCTGGATGGCGCCTTTGCCCATGGCGCGCACGGTGATGGCCCCGTCCATGTCGGTCAGCCGGATCACGTCGGCCACCGGCGGGCAGGAAATGTCCGTCACCGCTTCCAGCTTGGCCTCGATCAGCGCCTTTCGTGGATGGCGCTTGATGTCCACGTCCACCACGATGTCGCGATCGGTGAAGGGCCAGGGCAAGTCGTAGCGCTGATACACGAGGAAGTGGTCGGGCCCGATGTTTTTCAGGATCTTGGATTGCGAAAGGTACGGGCACCAGGCGATCATGCCGGGCAGATCGATCAACGTCTCGCCTACCACGGGCAGCGGAATGGAATCCGAACCGCGCGAGCGGAAGGCTTCCACGTCCTTGCCCGGAACAGCCAGGACCGAAACCTCGAAGCGCGAGGTTTTCTTGACCAGGGTCCATCCGGTGTCGGGGAGGGCCAGACAAAGCGAAGCCATCAAGGCGGGAAGGGTCAACATGGCAAGGTCTCCAATATCGTCCGGAAAGGAACGGTCAGTCTCCGAAGAACACGTTCTGCGCGCACATGGGAACCAGGGTTCCGTCCATGCGGGCGTAGGGGTTGCAGCACTTTTGCAGCCGGGAAATGTCCATGCTGTGGACATCCATGAAGTCGTGGATGAAGATCGCCTTCATGCTGGAACGCCCGATGGCCATCAAGGCCTTCGGGTCGCCCGCGACTTGGGGAAGTCTGCGCAACAGATCGCGCAATCGCGCGAGGAACCGGTCGGAGCGATCGGCGGAATCCGCCGCGCTCCACAGCTCGTACATCTTCAATCGCAATGCTTCGAAGCCTTCGGAATCCAATCCGGGCAGGGTCCGGTTGGTCACCAGGTTCAGGAATCCTTCCCGACCCAGGAATGTCTCCAAGGTTTTCCAGATTCCGTCATCGGTCTCCACGAAGTAGCTCATGGCGAAGCACGACGGGTGCGAGCAGGGAAGCGGATGGAAGTCCTCCCGCCGCAGCCTGGGATTCTTCGCCAATCCCGCCACCACGTCGGGAATCGTCAATCTGCGCGCCGTGTCCCAGTCCGCGGCGCGCCCGGCCAGCGACACGGGCTGCAGCATCAGGGTGGACGCCTTGGTGGTAAACAACAGCTCGGCGAGATCCGAAATCTGGTCTTCGTTGACTCCGCGCGCGATGGTGGCCACGAAGGAATAGGGGATGTCTTCGTGCTCCAGGATCTCGATCAACGCCATGCGTTGCTGGTAGAGCGCCCGTCCGCGCAGGATGCGGTTGTCCTCCTCGCGGAGGGAATCGAACTGGAGGGCCACCAGCGTGCCGTTTTCGGCGAACACGTCCCGCAACATGGGGTCTTCCAGAAGCCGCAGCCCGTTGGTGGACACCGTCACCTGGGTCACGCCCTTCTCGCGGGCCAGCGCCAGGAACTCCGGAAGCTGGGGATGCATCGTGGGCTCGCCGCCACTGAGGTTGATCACCGGCACGGTGCCTTCCGCCGCGAGCAGGGTGTCCAGCACCTTCTCGAAGGTGGCCAGATCCATGCGTTCATCCGTTGCCTCGCCCTTCAGGCACACGGGGCAACGCAGATCGCAATCGCGCAGGATCTCGATCACCGGCAGGCACGTGTGCTGGCGATGCTCGGTGCAGAACCCGCAGGATTCGGGACACCCCTTGAATCCGTCCACCTGCAAGGCCAACGGCACCTGGCGCGGCTTCACATGATGGACCGAATTCCGGAACCATTCGGCATCGGACGAAATCAACACCGAGCTCGCTCCATGCGAAACGCACCACTTGTCCAGGAACACCTCGCCGTCGCGCTCCACGACCTGAGCGGACACTTTTTGGCGACACTCGGGGCAGACCGACTGGGTGGTGGAGTGGGCGTATTCGCTCATGGAGTCTCCTGCAGGGAAGGTTTCCAGAAGCGCTCGTCGCGCTCGCGGTAGAGCAGGTTGTAGGAACAGGCAGGGATCATCGATCCGGATTCGTCCGGGACCAGATCGCCGCAGTGGGAAATCCGGTCCAGATCGAAATTCGCGCCGTCCATGTGCGGATGCACGCAGACCATCTTCACCGACCGTTCCAGCTTGCGGGCGCGGTCGGATTCCGACAATTGCGGATCCTGCGCCAACAGGCTGATGCGCCGCAGCACCTTCAGATCTTCCGGATCGCACCCTTCCGACCACGCGCGCGCCAATCCCGATTGGAACTCTTCCACCATGGCCGCGTCCAAACGGGGCAGGTAGCTTCCGGCGCTGGAACCTTCCAGGCGCTTGCGGGGGAGGATCCTGGCCATTGACAAAAGACGTCCGGCATCCTGCGCGAACCACGCCATGGAATAGCACAAGGGGTGCGATCCAGCCGGAGTCAGGAAATCCCCCGCCGTGATGCCCGGAACCTCGCACAGGAGCGATTCCACCTCGTCCATGGCGATGCGCCCGTCGCCGGGGAACCTGGACCCGTTGGCACCTGTGTAGGCCATGTTCTGCACGGTGATGGACAGCACATGCTCGCGCGCCAACAACCGTGCGGCCAACGGGGCGAGTTCGGAATCGTTGAGCCCCTTGATGGCCACGAAGATGACCGTGGTGGGGATGGAGAATTCCTGGAGCACATCCAGGCATTTTTCCTTGGCCTCCACGATGTCGGCGCCGTGGATGATCCGGCTCTTTTGCGGATCCAGCGTATCCAGCGACAGCACCACGTGGGCATCGTGGCGGGAGAGCGCCTGGGCCAGTTCGCGATCGCGCGCAAGCCGCAACCCGTTGGTGTTCACCATGACCCTGGAGAACCCCTTGGATCGCAGCAACGCGACAATTTCCGGCAACTGCGGATGGAGCGTGGGCTCGCCCCCGGTCAGGTCCACGATGGTCTGCGCAGGGTTGCGTTCCAGGATGCGATCGGCGATCCGCGCCACGTCGTCCAGGGATTTGTGGTAGGCCAGATCCGGCCGGTTGTGCGTGAAACAGATCGGGCAATCGAGGTTGCACACGTTGGTGATGGAAAAGATGGGCAACCGCAGATCCGACAAATGCCTTGCGCAGGGCCCGCAATCGCGCGGGCACCCTTCCAAGGCGGCCTTGGGGT
The DNA here is from genome assembly GCA_016699655.1 of Fibrobacterota bacterium. Taxonomy (GTDB): domain Bacteria; phylum Fibrobacterota; class Fibrobacteria; order UBA5070; family UBA5070; genus UBA5070. Next base: position 2,481,944 of record CP064986.1, on the reverse strand, counting down.
GCACGGGGCGCTGGATGGCGCGCGGGCGCATCACGCGAGCGCGGTACCAGCTTTCCGAAGCCGCCAACAACACCGGCTCGGCGCGTTGGGCCGCGCAGAGCCTTTCCAGGAACACTCCACCTTCGCGCGAGACGACCCGGGCCGTTTCCGCCTTGGCGCAACGCACGCACCACGCCAAGGTGTTGGAAAGAATCGTCTCGGCGGCCATGTCAGAATCCGCCGTCCACAGCGATGTCCTGGGCGTTAATGTACGACGACCGGTCCGACAACAGGAAGCACACCACCTCGGCGATCTCCAATCCCGTGCCGGCTCGACCCGCCGCGCAGTGCGACAGGAACGCCTTGCGATGTTCTTCCGGGATGCCGCGGGCGATGCCGCCGTCGATCATGCCGGGCACCACGTTGTTCACCCGGATGGAAAACCGCTTGAGCTCGGAGGCCAGGGCTTTCGCCATGCCGGAGAGCCCCGCCTTGGTCATGGCGTAGGTCACGGGAACGTCCAACAGCTTATGGCCCGCGATGGATCCCATCAGGATCACCGAGCCGCCGCCGTTGCGGATCATGTGGCGCACCACCGAGCGCGTCACGCGCAACGGCCCCTTGAGGTTCACGTCCACGGCCAGATCGATGTCTTCCTCTTCCAGCAACGGAAGCGGAAGAACCTGGCTCATGCCCGCGTTGTTGACCACGCCATCCAAGCCTCCAAAGGCCGCGACGGCGGCGTTCACGGCCTTTTCCACCGCCACGGGATCGCGCACATCCGCTTCCAATGCGATGGAACCTGGGATCTCGGCGGCAAGAGCGGTGGCCTTGGCGCCGTTTCGCGTATAGGTGAAGGCCACGCGCGCGCCATATTCCGTCGCACGTCGGCAGATCGCCTCGCCGATGTACCCGGTGCCGCCGGTGACGAACAGCCTCTTGCCCGCCAGCTCCATCATGGCTTCGCCGCGATCCGTTGGCGCACCACTTCGGCCAGATCGCCCACCGTGACCAAACCGAACAACTCCGCGCGGCCCATGCCTTCACGGATCTTGTCCGCGTAGCGCGGAAGCATTTCCTTGAGGCCCGGAACCTTTTCCGGATCCAAAACTCCTTCCAGGAACATCTCGTCGGTCTTGAGCTCGCGGCCTTCCAGGTAGATGGTCTTGGTGGAGAGCTTGACGGAGAATTCCTTCTCCACCATGTAGACGATCTCCACGAAGTCGAGGCTGTCGGCGCCCAGATCCGCCACCAGGGAAGCCTCGGGCAGGACTTCGTCGATGGAATCCAGCGAGAAGACGGGCAATAGGAGTTCGCGGAATCGCGTCAGATGGTCCATTCAAATGGCTCCGGTGGAGGGTTCGTTCTTGGCGGGGAAACCGACGGCCACGAAGGCCGCCAATTCCCGTCCGCGCGGAAGATGCAGGATGGTTTCGAGTTCCGTTCGAGCCAGCAGCGGTCCGGTCATGGGACACGCCGCCAGCCCCAGGGATGTCGCGGCCAGGCAAAGGGCCATGGTCGCGTTGGAAATCGATTTGATGTGGTTTTCGCGATCGAAGGATTCCGCCCACGCGTCCGGACCATCCAGCATCGCGGCCAGGCCCGGAGAGGGCCGGAAGACGGTCGCGAAGACCGCCGGTGCCCCGCGAAACGAAGAGAAGTTCCGGCTGTAGGAAGCCCATTCGGAGCGCAGATCCTCCCGGATCCGATCCGCCCAGAGGGCGGCGGCACGATCCACCGCGTCGGCCGCTTCCGAGATGGAAAACGGATCCACGATGGCCACCACATCCCAGCCCTTGCGCGAAGATGCGTACGGAATGGACTTTGCGCATTCCAGGAGCGTGGCCACCTGGCTCGCGTCCAACGGCAGGGGCAGGAAATCGCGCGTGCTGTGCCGGGCGCGACACAGCGAAAGGAAATCGTCGCCGTTCATCCCACGCCTCGCTGGAATCCGCCGTCCACGGACAAAACTTGTCCGTGAATGAACTTGGAGGCGTCAGAACACAACCAGTGGACCGCTTCGGCCACGTCCTGCGGCGTACCCAGCCGACCACAGGCCAGGGAGGCCTTGACCTCGTCCGGTGCTTCGGCCAGAAGACCCTTGAGACTTCCCGAATCGATGGGTCCGGGCGCCACGGCGTTCACGCGCACTCCGCGCGCGGCCACCTCGGCGGCCAGCCCGCGCACGAACCCTTCCTGGAAGGCCTTGGTGCCCGCGTAGACGCTCTGGCCCCGGGTGGCGCGCCGGGCCGTCACGGAGCTGATGGCCACCAGGCAACCCTTGCGGGCTCGCATCATCGGGCGCACGACGGCGCGACAAAGCTTCACCCAAGCAAGCACGTTCACGGAGAGCATCTCCTCGATCCGCTCGTCGGAAAGCTCGCTCAGCAGATCCGTCCCGACCACCGAGGCGGCATGGACCACCGTGAGAGCGCCTTCGATGGATCGACAGAATTCGTCCACCTGCGCCGGATCCCGCAGATCGCACCGCACGATCTCCGCGCACCCCGCCAATGGCGCGAGGGCCTCGACGTTGCGGTTTCCCTGCAGGACCAGCGGACGCCCGTCCTGCGCGAACCGGTCGGCGATCGCGCGCCCGATGCCGGAGCTGGCCCCGGTGATCACCACGGTATCGGGTTGCTTCATGGAACTCTCCGCAGGACCAAGGCGGCGTTCTGCCCGCCGAAGGCCGCGTTCAATTTCAGGACATGGCGCATGGGCATGGAAAGCGGCCGATCCTGCACCACGCGCAACCCCAGGCTCTGGTCCAGGCGCACGCAGTTGACGGTGGGCAGCACCACCTGCTCGCGCAGGCACAGGGCGGCCGCGAAGGTTTCCACCACGCCGCAGGCGCCCACCAGGTGGCCCACCTGCCCCTTGAGGGAGTAGACCGGGACATCGCCGGCGCGCGTTCCGAAGATCTTGCGCATGGCCGCGGCCTCGGCAGGCTCGTTCTTGGGCGTGCCCGTACCGTGCAGGTGGACGCAATCGACATCGTCTGGACGAATTCCGGCGTCCTCGATGGCGTCCAGCGCGCAACGCGCCAGCTGGGTACCTTCCGGATCCGGATCGGTCACCATGTGGGCGTCCAGGGATGTCCCGTACCCGACGATCTCGGCGAGGATCTCGGAAGGATCGGCCGTGAGCTCGGATTGGACCACGGTGAGGCCCGCTCCTTCCCCCAGCACGATCCCGCAGCGATCGGCGTCGAAGGGCCTGCAGGCCAAGGCGGGATCCCCGGCCCACTCCGAAAGGGCCCCCAGGTGGTGGAATCCCATGTAATGCAGAGGCGAGAGCATGGAATCCGTCCCGCCCGTCAGGATGGCCAGTCCGGGATCGGAACGCACATGGCGGAACGCCACGCCCATCGCCTGCGTGGCGCCCACGCAGGCGGACACGTTCACGCTGCGCACGCCGCCCACGCCATGCTTGAGACAGATCTCGTCCAGAGTTTTCCGCAGATGCCGCTGGTAGCGCCGCCAATCCGGAGCCGGGTCGCTCGTGTATCCGCCCAGATCGAAGTGCTCGATCCCTCCGCCCACCAGCGCCCAGCGCTTGGCCGGGGGCACCCCGCCCCAACCCTTGTGCGAGGCCAAAAGCTCGTCGGCGGCCATCGAAAGAAAGATCGATTTCCTGTCCTGCTCGGGCGCGCTGGAAACCACCACCCCGCCCACGCGAACCTCCGCGGCAAGATGGACAGGCAGCAGCGACCCGTCGAACACGGTCAATTCCGCGCTGCCGGGTCGGCCCTCCATCACGCCTTGACAAAATTCGTCCCAACCGGTGCCGATCGGCGAGACGACGCCCGCCTTGCAGAGGAAGACACGATGTGTCATCCGATCCACTCCCCGAGGATTTCCAGGATGTCGCCGCGACGCCCCAGGGGAATCTCGTCGGGTCTCGCGAGAGCCGCGACGCATTCGATTCCGCCGTCGGGAAGGCAGCGCAACGCGCCGAGGATCATGTCCCCTTCCCACCGGCTGGCCGCGGCGGATACGAGCATTCCCTCGTCCAATCCATGGGTCACCGAGTTTTCACCCACCAGATCGAGTTCCATCGCCGCCAGGCACAAGGGCATGTTGTAGAGGACCTTGAACTGCGTGAGAGGACTGACCGAATGCATGCCTTCCCGCGCGAACCGTTCGGAATTCCATCTCCCGTCGGTGTCCCGGCTCTTTTCGCGGATGGTTTCCAATCCGTAGTCCTGGAACTCCAGATCGCCCAGCGCCCAATGGATGGGCGTGCGCGGATCCACGACCTTGCCGGCCAACAACCGCGCGATGGTGACCAAGGCGCCCGCCGACCGCCGATCGTAGTACTTGGCCCATTTCTTCAGGCGCAGGTACTCCTTCAGAGCGATGGGCTCCAGCGCTCCCCACGATTCACGCCTTGCTGTCGCCATCGTCCAAGAAGCGGGTGCGTCGCGTGCACATGCGGTAGAGCTCCTCGCGATTCTGGCGGAGCGAGCCGTCCCCCAACTGCACGAAGGTGAAGGTCAGTTCGGCGGAAGCGCTCGTTTCCCCGTCGATTTCCGCTCGCGTGCGCGCGACCCCGAACTCTTCGGAAAAGCTCAGGATGTCGGCGCGGTAGATCATCCGGTCGCCGGGCTCCGCCGGCTTGGTCCACTTCACGCGGTTGGCCATGGCCAGGATGCAATGGCGCGGCGTGAGCCCCTGGTGGAGCATGGTCATTTCGAAAAACGACCCGGCCAGCTGCGCCATCCCTTCCAACACCAATGTGCCGGGGAAGATGGGGTAGCCAGGGAAGTGTTCATCGAACACGTCGTCGGAAAGACTCACGCACTTCACACCCACGATATGGTGGCCGTGACGGATCTCCTCGATGCGGTCTATGAGGTGGAAACGCACGGATCAAACTGTAGAAAAGCCATTCCCGAGAAACAGATCTCTCGTTGCATCTCTGCTTGGCGAAGAATCAGCGAACGCCGATCCGCAGGACCTGTTCGAGCTTGGATCCGGAATCCGTCCGGACGAGGACCCGGCAGAGATAGACTCCGTCGGAAACGGAAGCCCCCGACCGGCTCTTCAGATCCCAGGACATCGCCAAACGTCTGCGGCCATCGGCCGTGGGGGGCAGTTGCTGCCACCTGGCTTGTCCGATTTCGCCTGACCAGGACTGGACGGGCGTTCCCGCGTTGTCGAAGATCGAAACCTCCACTTGGCCCGCTGCGGGCAACAGCACGTCCAGGATCGCGCCGCCTCGATCCGCGGCTCCATCCGGGGCAAGTCCCTTGTCCACATGGGCGGACATCGATCGTTCCACGAACGGATGGCGGATGGCGGCGTGGACCTCACGGACTGCGGGCATCCGCATCGGCCGCGAGACCAGGCCGGAGGTGGCGGAAATCTGGAGGTTCGCGCCTCGGAAATCGATGACGTAGTTCTCGCCGGCTTCCAGGCTGCCCAGGAGGATCGGGTAACTGCCAGGATCCTCTCCCCCCTGGCGCGAAAGGCTTCCCGCCAAGGTGTCGCCCTCCAAGATCCCATCCACCCGGAAGGTCAGGACGGGGTCCGGCGCTCCGGCCGGCTTGACGACAGAATCTGCCAGCACGGCGATCTTGCGCGGCTGGATGATGAACTCGTCGGAAACGAAGACCAGGTCGTGATCCCTCGAGGCACGCAGGGAGCCCTGTTTGACCAGATAGGTCCCCACCGACTCCCCGCCGGCGCGTTCCAGATTGCCCGTCAGGACATCCAGCGGACCGCACTGCGCGCAGGAGTAAGTCAAAGACGGGTCCGCGTCGCCGAACACCTTCTGCGCCTTCTGCCCCTGCACGATGATCCTTCTGGTAGCGACCGTCAAGGAACGGCTGATGGGGCCTGCCGGAAGCCACAGCGAATCCCCTGGATAGGAAACGGTGAGAGTGGTGGTGCCCACGTGTTTGACCAGGATCCGCCCTTCCTTGAAATCGGCGACCTCGTCATTGGAGGAGCTGAAAACAGGCGCGCGCCCCCTCTGGAGCACCAAACCAGCCTCGATGTCACCGTCCCCCCAGTTGGTCTTGGAAGGAGCCGTGAACGACAAAGCGGGCTTGAGCCTGCCGAGTGCGGCAAAGCCCCAGGCGTTGGCGGCGAAAACCTCCATGGAGCCCCCCAGGAGGCTGTCGGGGGCCCCGGTAGAATAGCCCAATCTCCCCCAAGGAACCATGGATCCATCTTGCTTGAGGGCCACCGCATAATCGCCATCGGCCGACACCGACACCACCCCGCTGGAAAGCTGAGCTTTGGGCAAGCCCGAGGTGCCTCCTCGAAGGCCTTGGCGGGTCCATTCCATGGCCCTTCCCTTGCGATCCACGGCAACCAGGAAGTCCACTCCTCCCGCGATGGAGCGGATGTTGGTCTTCATGGAATCCGGCAGGTTGCTGGTGGTCACCCCCTCGACCAGGTTCCAGGTCACCAGGGAGCCGTCCGCGCGCAGAAAGCTGAAGTCGGACTTGTCTTCGTCGATCAGGCACGTAAGGTCCATCGCCGTCACCCCCGACAAAATCGAGGTCGGCACATCCCAAGCCTTCCAGGTCCGGGTATCGACCCCGAAGACCGTTCCGTCGGACCGCAAGGCGATCGCGTAGTCGTACAAAAACTGCATGTCCACGATGCCGTGGTTCAACGAGTCCGGAACCATGGAGCCGGCCTCGGAGGGATGGCTGCGCCGATGCTGTCCCCAGGTCCGGGTCGAGCCGTCCTTGCGGATGGCAACCACGTTGGTGCCGTCGCAACCGACGCGGACCTTCGCGACATTGGGCATCGAGAACGTTGTCACCGAGTCGAGTTCCGGAGCCCGACTGATCACGAACACGGTCTCGTTGGATCGAACGCCCGCGATCGTTCCGGCTCGCACGGAAGCCTGCACCACCTCATGGCGAAGGGAGTCCGGGACGACAATCACACCCCTGAGGTTCGTTTCCCATCGCCCCCAGGTGGTCAAAATCCGCGGGCGATTGACCACCCAGACCAGCTGCACAACCTCCGGTGCAGGATCGTACTGGGCATCACCCGGTTGCCTGGCTGTCAATCTGGTCCATCCGGCTTGTTTCGGACGAAGCTTTCCGTCCACGATGGAGACCACCGTCGTGTCGGAACTGGCCAGGGAAACCGGCAAGGAAGAGCTCGCCTGCACCGATGGGGAAACATCCGCCGTGCCCGCCCTCAGCACGGGCAGGGAATCGAAGCGGATCGACTGGGATTGCCCTGCGTGCAGAGGGACGGCCATCAAGATCGTGAAGGCGATCAGAAGCGTCGGCGCGAAGAAACGGAGAATGTTCGGCGGCTGCGGATGCTTGTCCATCGGATACTCCTTTTCCTGGAACGAGGGCGGAGGGTTTTCGAGACCCGCTGTCTCCTTCTGGAATCTGGTTGAATCCCCAGTAAGACCCAAGGTTATTTTTCACATAACCAGTGGGTTCAAGTCAAGCATTTTTTGTCAAATTTTGGCGTCTTAGCGTCCCCAGTCAGATAATGCCAGACCATCCACCGACAATCGGGAGATTTCCAGCTCCCCTTCGCGTTGGATCTGAAACACCAGCTCGCGGATGAAGCGAGGTCCGCTGGCGAACGACGGCTCCGGCCCCTTGAAGGAGGCGACGGGAAGGACGACTTCCGTCCAATCCGGCGTGGTTGTCAAATTCCGTTGCCAATTGACCAGCTCGCCACCTTGACGCTCGGCCAGGCGCACGCTCCAGACCCCCGTTCCTCGCACCCTCACCCGCACGGCGCGAGCCCGGGAGAAATCCGGCAACACGCTGGTGTTGGATCCGAAATTGAGACCCACGTTCGCCCAGGAACCGGTGACCAAGGCGGAATCCGGCTTCACCGAAATCCGTCGCTCGGACCCCGTGCCCGTGATGGATTGCCACGCGCCATCCACGCCGAACACCTGCTTGACGGGGGCTTCGGAGCTCACCCACCAGTACCCACCGTTTCCGAACTGGCCATCCAAGGCCCAGATGGAATTGCTGTCGGCAAAGTCGTCCAAAAGGAGGTTGGAGGTATCCATCTGCAGCCCTGCGGCCAGTCTGGCCGAAGGCCCCACTTCCACCCTACCCAAGCTGGCGATGCGAGGCTGTTCATCCCCTTGTCCCACCAACGACCATTGGCCCTGGGGGATGGAATCGAACCGAAACCGACCCGATCCGTCCGTACGTACCGTTCGGGTGGAACCCCAGAGCCGGATCATCACACCCGCGCGCTCCCCGGAATCGATGGCTCCCTCCAAGGACGAAAGGGGAGAGAGTTGCAAGGTCCGCTCACCGGGCGCATCGACGTTCAAACGTCCACCGATCTTCCCGTCGATGGCCTCCACCCAATAACCTTCGTCGGCACGGACGGAAAAGCGAACCTGACCGGACGCATCCGTCCGGGCACTGTCCAAAACCACGGGCTTCCCGTCCGACCACCGTTGCGCCCAGGAATCGCGCGCCAGCAGGCGCACTTGCATCCCGGAAGGCGGGGCGCTGCCTTCGCTGCCGGAAACGGAAACTTTCAAGTCGAAGCCGTTGGGGATTTCGATTCCCCCGCCGCCGACCTCTCCCTGTCCGCACCCACCCAACGCGAACGCCGCCAGGACACCTACCCAACGCCACCGCCGGTGCAAGCATCCTTCCGTTGATCTCATCGCTTTCCCCCTACAGGGAACAAGGATAGGTTCAACATGCACACTCGGTCAGGGTTGCGTTCTTGTCGGGCCAAGGTCAGGGCCTCTTTTCGAAACAGGGCCAGCCGTTCCTTCAGCTCCCGAAACGACTCCTCGCCGATGCTCAACGTCAGATGGGAAACATCCCTTTCGGTTGCGGGCACCTCTTCCAGAGCGCCTTGGGCCAGGTTGATCGCATGGCGCTGGAACTCGCGCACCGCCACGGACCTCCACCCTTCCCCGAAGGTCACCACCACATCCGTGGGCCTCCACACTCCCTGGACATCCCGGGAAACCAGTCCGATTTCCTCCAGGAGTGCCACGGAATCGCGGGCCTGGTCGGCGGAGATGCGAGGCCGCAGAGAACTGGCAAGGCTCTCCCAATCATCGGTCAATTCCATCATCCGCAACAGTTCATGGACCACCGGGTGGTACCAGGCCGAGCAAAGCGCGTATTGGGAGGGAACCAGTTTCCGATCCGCAACGCGCATGCACGACACCATCCGATCCAAGTGCATCTTGCGATCACGGTGGGTCAGGGCCTGGGTGAAGCGAACCAGGTGTCCAAAAAAGACGGCCTCGCGGCCTTCCAGCTCAAAAGCCTGCGCGAACAGGGCGATCTTTTCTTCCGGAATGTTCTTGGAGCCTTGCAGGACCAGCGAAACATGGCCCTTGGACTTGAGGCCAACCAGTTCGCCCAGGTGCTCGAGCGTGAAATTCCTCTTACGGACCTTGATGGCCTTTTGCGCTTCCCGAAGGAACCGGCGGGCATCGAAGTAGGTGAAGACGTTGGGTCGATCCGTCATGTCTTCATTTTACGTCCGCGCGCACCCATCCGAAAGACTCCGAGGCAATTGGCAAGAAAACCAGCTCAGCGCCAATCCCGTGCGGAAACCCCATAGAGCCGGATGTCGTCGACGGAAATGTCTTCCCCAAACCCGGAAGATTCCAGTTTGATCGCCAAGCCGGTGGCCTGCTCGAATTGGGGCTTGAGCAGTTCGCGCCAGCCGAAGGGACTCATCGCCTTGACCACGAAACGCTTCCAGGACACGGAATCCGCGACCACCATGGTATCCAGGAGCTTCGGCCAGCTGCCCGCCGAGGAGTACAGGTACAGACTCACCCCACCCTTGCCCCGCACCCAGATTTCCACGGAATCCATACCCAGCAGGTCCCGCGACCCACGGAAGTTGGCGTTCAGGAACACCACTCCGGCGTAGCCTTCGAGGAAGGATGCCCGATACGCCTTCCCGCTGCGTCCCTTGGCCATCGTGTCGATCTTCCCATCCACCAGCCAAGCCTTGGCGTCCACATACCACCGAGCCTCGGGCCAGGGCAACCCCAGCTTCAATCCGTCCTCGAAATCGGAAAGCAAGAGGGAGGGGGTGCGGGTTTGGCCCAGGTCGATCGTTTCCGAAGCTTTGACCTGGACCAAGGTCTCAGCGATCATGGTCTCGTCGTCTTGACGTGAAACCCGCAACGTCACCGCGCTGTCGGTGGGCGAAAGGTCCCGGATGTGGAAATTTCCCGCGGTATCGGTGGAATCGATCCGGTCCACGCCCACCAGACGCACGTAGGCCTTCTTCGATCCGATCGGAAGATCCACTTTGCCCCTGATGCCGCCGAACGGGCGCACCACCAGCACAGGCAGGACATGTCCGCCATTGGCAGGGGCCAGGAAGGGCATCACAACGCCCTTGCCACTGGTTCGAGCTTCCAATACCCACCGGCCCGCAGGCGCGGCAGGGAAGGTCACGTTGCCGTTTCCATCGGAGACCAAGTCGAGGTAATCCCCAGAAGGGGAGGAGCCCGCCGCGAACGTCGCCGGACGCAACCGGACCGTCGCACCAGCCACGGCCATCCCATCGGAATCGATCACCCTGGCGGCGAGTTCATCGGAGGTTTCGCTGCCCGCGGGCTTGCCAGCGACGGTTTGTTCCCCTCCGCCACCACAAGAAACCAGCAGGGATGCTCCCAGGAGCATTCCGCCAATTCGGAAACGCCACGCGGAAATCACGCGGGATCTCCCGGAAGGGCCAGCGGAAAGATCTGGAGATTCAGCTGATAAATGCTGTCGGGTTCCGTTTGGGCGGAAGCCCAACGCATCACTTGCGAACGGAATTGCCTGGAAATTTCCTTCAAGGCAGGGAGCTCCGCACGCGGGATGGTCAAGCTCAAGGTGGAGATCGAACGATCCTCCTTCTTGTGCCGCTCCAGCGACTCCAGTCCCAATTGCAGGGCTTGACGCTGGAATTCCCGCGCGGCAAGATCCTTCCACTTGTCACCGGTGGAGATGAAGTCGTCTTGCAGCTCCCAGACACCGTCCTCCGCACGCTTGCGGATCATGCCCAGTTCTTCCAGAAGCATCACGGACTCGCGCACGTCCTGGGCGCTGACGGCAGGCGTCAGACGAGCCGCGAGCTTGGCCCAATCTTCCTGAAAATCTTCCAACGCGAGCAACAGCCGCACCGCGGTGTGCTTCCAAGACAACCAAAACCGGTACTGTTCCCTGGTCAGGTCGTGGATTTGAAGGTCGCGCAAGGCCATCAGCTTTTGGAATCGTTCCCGGATGGCTCGCTCACCGCGAGCCTTGGTGAAAAGAACAAGTTCGTAAAAGTACGCTGCTTGGCGAGAGTCCAGGCCAACCACCTTCTGGACCGCAGGGATGCAGTCTTCCGACAAGTGCCGAGCTCCTTGGAGGACCTTGACCAGATAACCCGGGTCCACGCCAACTTTCTGGCCCAGATAGCGGTAGGACAAAAAAGACTGGGTCTTCTTGGCGTCCTCGAACCATTCCCTCAGGAAGGTCCGATAATCCGTATGCTGATAGATGTCGGGCACACATTCATTCTATTCTCCCAAGCCGTTGCCCAGGGTGCAAAGTATTCCGAAACCGTTGGCCTCGCCGTCAACGCCGTTGCCCAAACTCCAAGACAACGCCACAAGGCTCCACCACCAACACCAACCGGCAGCGAAAGCCCAAGGGCACCTGCCCGGAAAACAAATCCGCCAGAGCCGCTCCAAAGGCGTCGATCACTCCCAATCGTTCCCATGTGTCCACCGCGCACGTGGTGTCCCGCATCCGCAGATGGATCGTTTGGAGAGGAAAAGCGATCCCACCGACGAGCTCATGACCGGTCTCTGAAGAAACCGAAAGGATCGATTCCACGAGTCCTCGCTTGGATTCGGCCGGATCCCAAATCCACAGCCGCAGCAAATCGCGCAGGCGAATTGGATCCATCAGCCCTTGGAAGTGGACCGCCGCCAACGGGTAGAGCCGCATCGAATCGGAGATATGTGCCGGCGGCATCAGGCGCGGCCCCGGACGCGAGAGCGCACCGACACCGACTCCACGAGGCAGGCCTTTCGCCCGAAGGTCGCGGACGCTGCCCATCTCGTGCGGCTTGTTTCCGTCGCAGAACTGGGCGCGCACCACCAAAAACGAGTCTTCGAAGGGCATCGCCGGCTCGCGGTGGGCCACCGAAAGGAAATGCATCGAGCGTCCGGAACGATCCAACCCCCGGCGCGTGCGGAAGAACCGACCCTCCCCGGAGCCATGCCGAAACGTCCCATGCTTGGCATACCTGACGCGCGTCGGGACTTTGGTTTGCTCGACTCCCTCGACGGACAGCACGTTGAGGATCTCCACCTCCGCTCCTCCCTCGGGGCGAAGAACCTGCTCGCTTCTGGTGTGATCGCAATGCAGGGTGCAGTGGCCATCGTCGAACCGATTGATCGAAATCGCCGCATGGAACCTGAAATTGGAGGCCTGGACCGCTTTGGCCAAGACCCGCGGCATCGGCTCCGCCAAGTGCAGTCGCAGGGACAAGGTGGAGCCATTGGCAACCGCTCCCAGACCTCGCAGATCCAGAAATCGAGCTCCTTCGTCCGCACAGAGAAAATCTCTCATCCGGGAGAAGGGATGACTGGCATCGCCTTGAGGCGAGTACCCTGGAAGTTGTGCGGGCTCGATCCGGACACCCTCCAGTGGCACCCAACGCCCACTGGCCGACATCGTTTCCACGCGAGCGAGCCGACGCGTCAGCGAAAACCGCAGTGCCCAGGCAATGGCCGCATCGCCATGGAGGAAAAACCGCAACCGATCCGGCCAATGCTGGGGAGGAGAAGGGCTGAACCAGCTCAAATGCCACTCCAGGACGCATTCCTGGGCGTCGGTCGTGGTGACCCGCGCCGAACGAAGATCCAGGGGATGCACGTGGTGATCGTGCAGCAGCGCCCAGTGGATGGGCTGGCGAGCCGAACCGGATTCGAGCGCGGCTCCTTGTGGGATGGACACGGATCCAACCAGCGAGCGTCGCGGCAGGAACTCGGCGACCATCAAGGCAGGGAGGGATTCTTCCAGATCCCCACCGACCATGTCCAGGAACACCCGGTCGAGCCCATCCTGGACCGCTTCGGTCGCTTCGCGGGATCGGGAGGTCAAAAACGCGAACGATTCGATCATTCGCTCCACGTAGGGGTCGCGATCCTCCACGTTGTCCAAATCGAGCAGCTTGCCCGCTTCAGGGAATTCGGCGGCGAACTGTCGCCCTTCCTCGCCAAGAGCCTTGATCTCCTGCGCATATCGATCTGCGATGTTTCGTTCCATGGTCGTTCCAGGTCAAGCAATTTGCATCACTTGCAGGAACTGCGACGCAAGATCGAGCAAAGTGTGGTGTCAGATTCCATACGACCGGATCGATCCACCTCCCCATCGGTTTCCTGATCCGAAAGACCGATCGGCACCTTCGACGGCTTTGCATTTTGTCCGTATTGGCTTTGCAATTCGCGGAAATCCAGAAATTGGCAAGGTTTCATGCCCTTTCCAACACAACCTGACCCGTTCTTTTCACGACACTACCATCGAGTCGCCGACGAATCTCCATTCCAGGAATCCACGGCACTACAAAGGAGCGGGCTTCTTCATGACCAAATCTTCCCTGTTCGGCACCGGAATTTTACTGGCAACCCTTTGTGGGTGTTTCGAGTCCAGCTCCTCCGCGGAGGATTCCGCACCTCAAGCCCCAGCCACCCCTCCTCCTTCCGCCCAGGTCCGCGACTCGCTACCGATCCGCATCACGGAAATCAGTCCCGGCAACTCCAGTTTGGTCGACCAGTTCGGCGAGGACCCAGGCTGGCTGGAGCTGGAAAATCGTTCACCCGACTCGGTCGATCTCTCCCGCTACAGTTTGAGTGGCCGGCCCAAGGACGGACCGGCTTGGCGTCTTCCCCCGATACGGCTCGCACCCCACGCTCGCCAACTCGTGTTCGCATCCGGCAAGGACCTGCCCGACGAATCCCCAGCGACCGACAGCATCTCCCCCACGATCACCAGCTCGGGCAGATGGTCCGACATCGATGCCAAGCCGGATGCCGGGCTGAGCCGGGTGCGGGGCTGGGAATTCGGTAGCGGAAAATTCCTCGGCATCCTTCCCGATGGAACCACGGCCTACAGCTGGGACCTCATCCTGGGCGACAACCAAACCGTCGATCTGCCTTGGTCGAGCGCCGAGGCCACCGTCGGCTTCGCCACGGTGAACCTGAACACCCGGGAGCGACTCTGGCTCGAAGCAACCATTCCCGCCGGCCAATCCATCCTGGTCGGCATGTGCCAAGAGGATGTCGAGTGCTGGAAGGCCCCGCAGATCCGGCTTGTCGGAACAGGCAAGACGCTGGACCATTACGATGTGGCCTTGTCCGAATTCCCCGGCGACCGCTCCAAAACAAGCGGATTCCGCTTCACGCCCCCCAAGAACCTGGTCGGCTCCTTCAAGCTGACCTTCGCGCGATTCGGCTTCTACAAAGCCGGCCGCCATCCCCACGCGAGTTTCAAGCTGCAACGCGAAGGAGCGCTTCTGGTCCTGTCCGACACCATCAAGGGCCTGCGCGACACCGTGCAATATCCGTCCATCGAAGGGGACGGCTCCTGGGCGCTCGACTCCTCCACCGGGAAATGGTCGGTCACCGAACGCCCAACCCCGGGCAGGGCCAACCCGGTACTTCCGCATGAGCCGATCGTTGCGGCACCCCGATTCGCCACGCCGCCCGGATTCCACGCCAGCCCGTTTTCGATCCGGCTGGAACCGATCTCCGGCTTGCAGATCCGCTGCGCTCTCGGCGGGAGCACTCCCACATCCGCCTCGCCTCTGGCTGAATCCGGCATCCGACTGGACAGCTCCGCCACCGCCACGTGCGCGGCCTTCTCCGCCGACGGCGCCCACGGCCCCGTCACCACGGGCACGTTCCTGCTGGACATGCCCAAGAACCTGGGCGTGATCGCCATCTCGGCGGACTCTTCCGCGCTGTTCGACAAGGACACGGGCTTGACCACGTTCGGTCCGAACGCATCGGCGATCAGCCCCTATTTCGGTGCCAATTTCTGGAAAGACAAGGAGATCCCCGCCCACGTGGAGCTGTTCGAGAACGGAGCCCGGTCGTTTTCGATCCGATCGGGGATTTCCATCTTCGGGAACTTCTCCCGCTCGGCCCCCAAGAAGTCGTTTTCTATCCAGTTTCGCGAGAAGTACGGCCCCACCCACCTCAAACACCCCCTGTTCCCGCACCACCCGCAGTACACGAAATTCAAGGGCTTCGGACTGCGCAACAACGGCGGCAACTACGGACGCGATTACGTGCGCGACGCCTTGATGACCAGTCTCACCGAGCAGCGCGGCCAGGACTACCAGCTCTCGCGCCATGTGGTGGTGTACATCAACGGACGCTACGCGGGGATCTACGACCTGCGCGAGAAGCTCGACGCCGACTGGGCCGACACGCGCCACGGGATCGACCCGGACAACGTGGATCTCATCAAGAACCACACCGAGGTGCAGGCGGGCTCCATCGCCGACTGGAACGATCTGCGCAAGACCATCAACGCCCTGGCGCCCGACGACGAGACCGGTTGGTCAAAAATTGCCAACCGTCTGGACATCGACAACACGATGGACTACCTCGCCGCCGAGCTGTACTGGCAGAACACCGACTGGCCTTCCAACAACGCGCGTTGCTGGCGGCGCAACGGCCCTGCGTCCAAGTGGCGCATGATGATGTTCGACATGGATTTCGGCATGGGTTCCAACGGCGGCGACCACACGGAAGACCCGTTCACGCGCATGATCGATTCCAGCAAGGATTGGGACTCCTATCCCAACGGACAGGGATCCACCGTGATCGCCCGCAGGATCTTCGGACGCAAGATCCTGCGGGATCGATTCCTCAACCGCATGCTGGTGCAGATGGCCACCAATCTCTCGCCGCAAGCCGCCACGCGAGCCTACGACAGCATGCGCACCTACATCGGGTCGGAAGTGGACCTCGACGTGAAACGATGGAGCGTGGATCCTGCCAAGCTGACCTCCGCCGACGCGGAAATCCGCCAGTTCATCAACAACCGGGGATCGTCGCTGCGCGAAACCATGGGCACGGTGTTCGCGTTGGAGGCGCCGCGGAGCCTTTCGCTATCCGCTCCCGGAGGATCCCTCCTGATCGAAGACATGCCGGTGGGCGAATCCTACGCCTACTTCCACTTCCCGGGAGTCCCCATCCAGGTGGAGGCCGTTGGGAAATCCGGAAGCACGTTCCAAGACTGGAGCGACGGCGTGACCAGCGCCAGACGCACCGTGACCCCCGGAGCGGATTCTGTCAGCCTGGTGGCCCGCTTCCGCTGACATCGCGCCCATGAAAAAGGCGCCCGCGGCAATGCGGGCGCCTTCACCTAGATCGAGTCTTTCGAATTGGGCGCCGAGAAGTTAGGGCGACGACTTCGTGAAGGTCGCGGCATCCCCGTCCTCGTCGATCAGCAAACTGTTCCCGGACACGGAGTACTTGACCACCACCGTCTCGGGAGTGAAATCCGGCTCGGCCATCCACGCCACGCCATCCTGGGACATGTCCGATGTCAGCTGGATGGTGGTCAGCATTCCTTGGGCCGTCGACCAAGTCCCCGATTGCCGGGCGAAGTAGGTGATGCCGGGCACACTCATGGACATCTCCGCGGAATAGGTTCCCCCCGCTTGGAACACGAACGACATCGTTATCGAGTCCGTAATGGACTTCCAGGAACCCACGACGGAGGGGTCCCGGGTCACCGGCCCCGAAGTGATCACGAACATCGCCGAAGCGATGCTGCTCTCGCCATCGTCGAGGATCGCGATCGCCTTGACCGTGGTGGTCTTGGAAACGCTGAGGGCAGCGGAATAGACCGGCGAAGATTCGTCCGGATCGGATCCATCGGTGGTGTAGTGGATCTTGGCCCCGGATGGTCCGGTCAGCTCGACGGTCTGGGCCGAAGAATAGGAGCCTCCGTCGGGAGAGAACGTCGGTTTCGGCAAAGACGGAACATTGTTGATCGTCGCCCTCTGGAAGGCGGTCGTGGTGCCGCCGGACACGAGCCTGAGGGTGGATTCCTCGATCTTGTAGGTCGCCTGGAACGGCGCGGGCAAGGGAATGTTCGTCGAGAAGGTCACCCCATCGGCGGAGCTCATCGCCACGGCCCAAACGATGTTCAACGTGCCATTCGAAGCGGTCCATGTGCCCATGTACATGTAGCTCGGTTTGCCTGTCCCCTCGGACCGGACGCTGATGGCCTGACCCGACGAATCGAGTTGGTAGCTGAGTCCGGCCATCGTGGCGATGTTGAGGTTCAGCCAGGCTCCCGCCAGCGTCGGTTCACGCGTGTTGTCCACGGGTTTTTCCACCGGTTGGATGACGATGGTCGCGGAAACGACAGAACTTGACTTTCCGTCCTTGACGGCGATCGCCTTGATGGTCTTGGTGGCGCTCACCGGAATCGAACCGGTGTACTTGGACGATGCGGTGGTGGGAGTGGATCCATCGGTGGTGAAGTGGATCTCCGCGCCGATCGTGGGCGAACTGATCAGCACGCCTTGCGTGGCAGGGAACGTGCCACCGCCCGGCGTGATGACCGGCACCACCAGATCGGCGGTGGGCATCGTGCCCGCACCCTTGGTGTAGGTACGTGTCGCGCCGCCGACCACCACCGACGCGGTGCTCCCGCTGACCGTGAACGGATAGGGTGTCATGGATGGCAACGTCTGCAGGGCCGACCAGGTGGAGCCATCATCGGTGGTGGCGTAGCCCGACCACGTCACGGAAAAACTCGAAGCCGTCCCCGACCATGTCCCGGTGTAACGGGCTCCCCTGGAGACCGATCCGGTGACCGTCAGGGAGTCCATGGTCGCCTTGCCATCGGCGCCCAAGGTCACGGTTTCCAACGCGCTTCCGACAGTGCGGCTCCAGATGCCCGCAGCGGAAGTGGAATCGATGCGGATGGGAAGGTCGGTTCCGCCGCCACTGGTGGAAGGAGAGGTGGCCTTGTCGCAACCGGACAGCAGTGCGAAAGCTGCCGCAACGGCGAGCATCGTTCCAAAGATCGGTTTCAGCATGGGGAGGAATCGTCCTTGTGTGGAGGAATGGATCGGTGACACGTGGATCATAGCTAATCGCGAGCAAAGGCATGGTCGAGGTTCAGGGCGCTCCCTCCATGGAGGCGCGGCACCCCCACAAAAAAGGCACCCGGAACCCGGGTGCCTCGAATCGGAAGCCTTGGAAACAGCGATCAGAAGATGGAGCTCGCCTTGGTGAAGGTCTCGGTGGACTTCGACCCGCTGCTGTCGGTCGTGACGATGCTCAGTGAGCTCCCGGAAACCGAGAAGGTCCCCTCGACCGGATCCAACGATTCGCCGATCGGAATCGCGGCACCCCAGTTCGAGCCGTCCGCGCTCTGGTATCCACGCAGGAAGGTCATCACCAAGGAACTTCCCGACGTGGTGTAGGTGCCCTCCACCTTCGTGAAGGTCTCGTCCCCTTCATCGGTGACTTCCTTGGAGATGAGGGTGAGATTCCCGGAAGCATCGTAGATGATCCCGCCCGAGCTGGTCGGGTCGTCGATCCGCCAAGTGCCCACGATGCTCGGATTCGTGACGGTGCCGGTGTTGATCGTGAACGAGGCGCTGACCATCGCGCTCGACACGCCATCCAGCACGGCGATGGCCTTGATCGTCTTGGAGGACGCCACGTTGATGGAGCCCGAGTAGCGGGTGGAGGACGTGGAGGGAGTCGAGCCGTCCGTGGTGTAATAGATCGAAGCGCCCGTTTCGGCAGAAATTGTCACCGCTTTCGCCGAAGTGAAGGTCCCGCCCGCCGGGGAGATCACCGGCGCAAGGACGTCCACCGGGTCCGGCTCCTCGTCCCGAGGGATGCTGTTGTAGCTGATTGTCGATCCGTCGGAGGTCAGACTCAGCTTCCCCGCGGAAACGGTGTACGTCCCTCGGGTTGGAGCCGGCACGGCGATGTCCGTCCATGAAACGGCATCGGAGCTTTTTCTCGCACCCACCCAGGTCATGGTGATGGCTCCTGCGGACGTCGACCAGGTTCCGGTGAAATCCTCCCAACCCGGCGTCGAAGTCAAATCCGACTGTTTGGAGCGGATCACGGTTCCATCTTCGAAAAAGTCCAAGGTCCGGTAGAGCTTCGCGCTGGCATCATACTGCATCCACGACCCGACGAGGGCGGCGTCCTTGGTGCCCGGCTTGGGTCCGGCGTCGATCGTGATGGTCACCGACGCGACGGAGCTGGTCTTGGTGCCCAGCACGGTGATGGCCTTGATGGTCTTGGTGGAGCTCACCGAGATCGAAGAACTGTAGAGGGTGGATGAAGCGGTGGGGGTCGTGCCATCGGTGGTGTAGCGGATCGTTCCGCCGATGGTGGCGGTGGTGATCGACACGGTCTGGCTGGAAGCGTACGATCCGGTGGGGAGGGAAATCGTCGGGGTCACCACATCGGCGACCGGGATCGGCGCGGCCGTGCCCTTTGTGTATTCCCGCTTGACTCCGTGGACGGTCGCCACGCCGACCGATCCCTTCACTTCGATCGGGTAGGATCCATCCGACATGGCCTTTTTCCCTGTCCAGACGACACCGTCCGTGCTGGTGGAAACGGAAGTCCATGTGATGGTGCCGGTGTTGCCGGTTCCTGTCCAGGTTCCCTCGTAGCGCGTGCCTCGGATGGCTCCGCCCACCACCGCGATGGAATCCAGACTGGCGACGCCGCCTGGCAACAAGGTCACCGTCTCGGTGGAGGTGCCGTTCGTGCTCACCCATACACCTTCGAGGGCGCTGGAAGTTCCGCCACCGCCCGAGGAGGATGTGTTGGAATCGCAGCCCGCGAACAGCCCGAAAGCTGCCACGATGGCGAGAATCGCTCTCAGAATCGGTCGGATCATCGAATGTCCTTTGGAAGGAGGAATTGGGTCAGGATGGGAGGAACCAAGTTAATTCCCACGAAGGAAGGTCAATCGTCGTCGCCGCCGTTTGCGTTTACTTGCTCCATCCTTCCGATCGCGCCGCAGCCGGAAAAAACGCGAAGGCTGTGACCCGCAGAAACAACGGACGGATCATCGATCGGAGCACCGGGGGAAGCCTTTCAGGGACGATCGGAGGATGCAGAGGTCCGCTGGAATGAAACTTTATCCAACCATGCCCGCGGATCGAGTTTTTCCATAAGAAAAGCACCTGCGGTAGCGGGTGCCCTATCAAAAAAACGGCTCGACGCCAAAGGCTCACCAAGGGAAGATCGAGGTCGCCTTCTTGAAGATTTGGGTGTCGGTGGATCCCTCTTCGTCGGGAATCGTGAACGAAAAACTCGTACTGGAAACGGAATATGTCCCAGAGACTTGCATGTTCGATACCGCGGTCGCGGAGCCCCACGACACCCCGTTGGTACTCGAAGACGTTGTTGTGGCAACCAGGGTCAAAGTGGTGCCGGAGGTGGTGTAGTTGCCCTCGTACTTGGCGAAGTCGGGATCCTCGGTGTCCCAAGTGTTGTCGACAAGCACAGCGAACTTCCCGGTGGCGTAGAAGATGTATCCGATGTGGATGCTCGTATCCGCCGATTTCCATGTTCCGACAAGAGCCGAACTCGTGCTTGGCGTGGGATCCGTCTTAGGTGGCGAGGTGGGGTCGACCACCACCTTCTTGGTGAATTCGCGGACCACCCCGTTGACGGTCACCGTCGCGGTGCCTCCGCTGATGGTGAACGAATACACGCCTGGGGCAGAAATTGCTGCCGGGGTCGACCAGGTCGCGCCATCGTTGGTGCTGGTGGAAGCGGATGTCAAACTCACGGAACCGGTGGTGCCAGTGCCAGACCAGGTTCCCGTGTATCGCAGAATCCATTTGGAAGCTGTCGTCGCCACGGCGGAGTCCCAGGTCGCCTGGCCATTGGACAGCAACGTCACCGTTTCCGTGGATGCCCCGTTGGTCCGCACCCAGGTTCCTTCGGCAGGATTGGCATCAGCCCCGCCCCGCCCCCCGGAGCTGGAGCCGGCAAGGTCGCAGCCGACCACCAATCCAAAGACGGAGAATCCGACAAGCACAGTCTTGAGAATGGAACGGAACATTCGAGAATCCTTCATTTGGCGCGAGGAACAACCTTCAGCCCCCTCCTAGGAAATGAGGAGTAGAACTGGGAGCGATTCTACACCTCCCCACTCACATTCGACACGTAAAATTCCTTTCGGGATCTCCTAATAGCCGGTCGTGTCGGCCATGGCGAAGCGGCGCTTGCCTTCGGGGAAGGTCATGATGAGTTCGCCGGTTTGGATCACATACGGGCAGGTGACCAACTTCAAAAGCGGTTTTGGCTCGCTCCATGCATCGCTGGAGGTTGGCGTCGAAAACTCCTTCCAGACCACCGTGCCCGAAGCCGTGGATCCGACCCAGGTCCCCAAGTACCGCACCGCACCCGCCGCATCCAGCGAATCAAGCACAACCGCGCCGTCCTTGGAAAAGTTCATGGTTTCCTCGGAGAGGCCATCCAGCCGCTCCCAAACGCCCACGGGTAGGCTTGTGGTTCCATCGGTGTCGGAGGCGATGCTTTCGCAACCGGCGAAAATGGCCAGGGCCAGGAAGGGAAGGAGCCAATGCTTCAGGAAGGTACGGAGCATGCTTCGTTCCTCAAGGAATGGAGATAGGAGTGCGATCGGTGCGCACCCAAGTATAGCAGTTCCGCACGCAATCCCCCCTAATATCCTGGGGAGAAGGAGTTGCCGACGGAGGGCGGGCGCGAAGGCAACCGGCGTCCAGGATCAACGGGAGGCCGGTTCCTCATGCCATCGGATCAGAGGAAGGATTTGGTGGACTTCACGTAGGTGTCGGTTTCCATCGCGCCATCATCCCCCTTGCTGGTGTGGATGAGCTTGGTGCCATCCTCGATCCGGAAGGTGGCGGTGTCGGCCTCGGGGGTGTACTCGGGAATGTCCGACCAGGTCGCACCGTCGAAGGACATCTTCCCGACGTTGATGTTGGAAATCACCCGACCCGCAGTGGCCGTGTAGGTTCCCGTTAATTTGGTGTAATTCACGGTGGCGCCCGATACCATCTTCATGGAAATCCCGATCTTGCCGTCGTTGGTCAAGGTGACACCTCCCGATGCATCGGGCTTTCCGGTGATCTCCCAGGATCCGACGAGCGCGGCGGGATCGGTGGAAACCACCGGAGCCGGGACGGAAGTGGCAGAGGCCTTGTCGTCGTCGCAACCGGCGAAGAAACCGAAAGCGAGGAAGGCCAACAGGGTGGTGCGGATGGATGTGCGTTTCATGGAAATCGTCCTTTTTTGGGAACTGAAAAAACATCGCGAAGCGACACCCCTCCAACGTAGGCACGGGGCCGGTGTTTTTCCAGAGCCTCCCTCCCCGCCGATGGATGCCGGACTACCTTGGACGTCTCATGCGGCGCGTCGATCCCACCAACCTTTCCCATCGATGCGCGATTTGCGGTGTGTTTCTGACAGACTGCACCTGCGCCGACCTGCCTCGCTTTTCTCCTCGGCACGAGGTCGTTTTTCTCCAGCACACCGCGGAACTGGCCAAGCCCACCAATACGGCCCGCCTGGCCTGCCGCATCCTCTCCAACGCCCGCTGCCTGACCTGGAATCGCGTGGAGCCGCCAAAACTCGAACCAGATGCCATTCTGATCTACCCGCTGGCCGGCGCCCCCACCTTGGATCCATCGGATCTGGAAAATCCCCGGCAGATCGTGCTCCCCGACGCCACCTGGACCCAGGCTGCGCGGATCGCCAATGTGTTGAGATCGCGCGGGATGCAGGTCGCCACCTTGCCCGACGACGTCCGCAGTCGCTGGGGGGTCCGCGAAGGAGGAGGCGCCACACGGGTTTCCTCGGCGGAGGCGGCGGCATTCGTGCTTGGATTGGCAGGCGAATCCGAGGCTTCCAGCTGCCTCGCCGACGCCGTGGCCGAAATCGGCCGCAAGATCATGGCCATGCGCGGACTTTCCCGGACCGCTTGACTTCTTCGGGCCGGTGGGCGGATTTGGATCCGCGCGATCAAGGACCCACGCAGCGAAAGCCCAGGAAGTGGTTGCGAGCCCTTGGAACCAATCGACTGCGGTAGCTGGGCCGCAGGTAGTCGGGAAGATCGATCCATCCTCCCCCCCGGTACACCCTGAATGTTCCCGAAGACGGACCGCGCGGATCCTTCTTCGGGCTTCTTCCGTAGTAGTCCTCCCCGTACCAATCCGAGACCCACTCGAGGACATTTCCTGTCATGTCGTGGATTCCCCAGGCGTTGGGGCGGTAGCTGCCCACGGGAGCCAGATCGTCCGATCGGCCGTCCCGGCATTCCATCTTGCGATCCCAGCTCCAGCCGTTGGAAAGCGTCGTCCGGTCCGCTCCGTTGGCGTACAAGCACCCCTGGTTGGGGTCGTCTCCCCAGGAAAACCGTGTGGTGCTCCCCGCCCGCGAAGCGTATTCGTGCTCGGCTTCCGTCGGAAGTCGCAGTCCCTCGCGCCGACAGAATTCGGCAGCTTCTTCCCAGTCGACGCACACGACGGGGCGATCCTTCCCGCGAAATCCGGGACCCACCGGTCCGCCTTCTTCCCATTTTCCCGTGCTCAGTTCGAACACCGAGCAGGATCCATCGTCGGGATGGCCCACCGTGCCCATGGTGGCCAGGAACCTGGCCTGGCTGACCTCCACCCGATCGATCCGAAAACTGGACAAGCACACCTTGTGGGCTGGCCGCTCGTCCGGATCCCCCTCGGCAAACCCCATCGAAAAGCAGCCCGCCGGCACCCGAACCATGTCTTCCTGCCGGACCGTCGGACGATCGGAGGGGAACACGATCTTCTGCTTGGTCTTCCATCCCCAGGCCGACTGGAACGACCCGGCGATCAGGATGGCGCCTGTCAGACAACACAAACCGATGCGCATCGGGAAGTACCTCCGTGGCGCAGAGCATACCACTTCCGCCCACCGAAGACAGCCGACCTCTAGACCACCCAGCGAGCCGCTTGGGGAAGGATCCGTCGGAAAAGCGCGATCGAGCTCAAGGAACAGGCGAAGGCCATCCAGACCTCCGCCGACTTCGGACATTCCCTGATGGATTCGAACAAACGCAAAAACAGCGGATGCACCAGGTAGATCCCGAAGGTGCACTGCGAGATCCGGGAAAGGTCGAGCCAACGGGGAAAAGGGATCCGTTTCCAGACCAGGACCGACACGGCCAAGACCCCGACCAGATAGGTGGTGCCCATTCCATCCAGCTTCTTCCAGGTCGCATGCGCGCACAGCCCGACCACGGTCGCGAACACGATCCCCACTTCGCCCTTGGCCAGCCGCCCCGCGAACGCGAAGAAGACTCCGATGCAAACGGCCGCGAACCCATGGAGATACTGCACGGTGGGAAACCCTTGTGCGTCGGCCCAGGGCCTCCACAGGACCGCCGTGGAGAGGCTCACGATCGCCAAGGCCGCCCCACCCCAGCAGAGGACGGCCTTCGACACCTTGCGTCCCACCAGATCCAACCCCACCAGGATCGCGAACATGTAGGGCAGGTACCACAGATGGATGTTGGTGCTGGCGAGAATGCCGTTGATCCATCCCCGATCCGTCTCGATGAGATCGCGATCGATGACGTGGTTTCGGATCCCGAACACGATCATCCAGAACGCCCACGGCACCAAGAAGCGGACGGCACGTTTGCCGATCCCTTTTCCGATGGGGATCGCCTGCGACGAGCTGGACATGGCCAGCCAAACGGAAAGGATCAGGAAGGCGACCAGGCCGCCGTAACCGATTCCGTAGATGTCCCGCCCCGCATGGAACCACACGATCCCGAAGGCGGCGAGGATCCGCAGCAGCTCGATGTCTTGACGGATGGCCTTCACGAAGCCCCCTCCACGGCGCTGGTCAGCGGAAAAAGCTGGAGATTGACCTGCCAGACCCGCTCGGGAGCCGGAGTCCGGGAGGCCATGGCCAGGACCGCCTGACGAAATTCGCGAGCCATTTCACGGACCTTCTCCAGATCCGTCGGACCGAGGGTCACCGTCAAGGTGGAAATGTCCCGGTCTTCCCGAGGAATGGAATCCAGCGCACGCATGGCCAGCTGGAGGGTTTCCTTCTGGAAGGCGCGGATGGACAGATCCTTCCAAGCGACGCCCGTGGTCAGGACGCTCTTGGTGGCCACCCACCGCCCCGCCTTGGCGCGACGCGCAAGCCCGAGGTCTTCCAGGAGCTTGAGGATCCGGTGCACCTCCTCCACGCCGGTCCTGGGCAGGAGCCGGTCGGCGATGGCAATTTCTGTCGCCCGGGGGAGCTCCAGGTGGAGCATGGCCAGGATCGCCGTGCAACGCCAGTCGCGATAGAACGAATACTGGTCGCGTCCCAGGACCTCGGGCCGGACGTACTTGAGCCCCAGCAGCTTCTCGTAGGTTTCCTGTTCCTTGCGGGCCGTGCGCGCCTTCCCGAAGGCCATCAGATGCACGAGATACTCGGAATCCCGTTGGTTCAATCCCAGCTCGCCGGCGAGGATCGGAAGACAACGGTCAGGGAGGTGGCGTTCCTTCTGGACCACTTTGACAAGGTTGCCTGGATCCAGCTCCATCTGCTTGGCCAGATACCGCAGGGAAAACCATGGACGCGAATCCCGCAGTCCTTCCAGGCAATCCTTCAGGTAGAGACGATAATCGTTGTACTCCAGGATCGAAGGCTGTGCCATGGGTGGGGAAAAGGTAGCGAAGGTGGCCGGAGGTCGGATCCCAATTGACAACGCCCCGGGCGCCGTTCCCCCGCCGCGCGCCGGACCGGAAGGCTCAGGAAGCGATCCTCCAGGCCGGCAGCCGCCGCAGATGCCACCCCACGGTGGCGACCAGCCCCTGGCGCACGTCCACCCGGGGCGACCAATCCATCAGCTCGCGAGCCTTTCGGATGTCCGCCATGGTTTCGCGCATGTCCGCCTCGTGGCTCGGCTCATGGCGGACGATCGCCCGCCTGCCCACCAGTTCCTCGATCCATTCCAGAAATTGTCTGATGCTCACGGGCTCCTTGCCGCCGCCCAGGTTGACGATCTGGTATCCGCCGAGGGCTTCCGCCTGCAAGGTGCCCCGGCAGATGTCGTCCACGAAGGTGAAATCGCGGGTCTGGCCGCCATCGCCGTGCACCACCACGGGCAGTCCCTGCCGTACGCTTTCGATGAACCGAAACGGCGCCATGTCCGGCCGCCCCGAAGGACCGAACACGGTGAAGTAGCGCAGGATCGCCACGGAAATCCCGTATTGGTGGTGGTAGGTGTAGGCCATGGCCTCCGCGGCCTTCTTGGAGGCGGCGTAGGGCGAGATCGGGGTGTTGACCGCGGCATCCTCCGAAAACGGCAGGGGGAGGCCGGCGTACAGGCTCGATGTGGAGGCGAGGATCATCCTGGTCCCGCCGTTGCGGCGCATCGCCTCCAGCACGTTGAGCGTCCCGTCCGCATTGACGCGCAGGTAGGTCCAGGGATCCACGAGGCTCTGGCGCACACCCGCCTTGGCGGCCAGATGGAAAACCGCCTGGAACCGCTCGCGGGCCATCAGGTCGTCCAGCGCCTGGAAGTCCAGGATGTTCATGCGGTGGAACCGGAACCGCGGCCATGGCAGGAGATCCTGCAGGCGGTGCTCGCGCAGGATCGCGCCTTCGCCGTCTTCCAGGCTGTCGATCCCCACCACGGCGTCGCCGCGTTCCAGGATCATGGCCGCCAGTCGGGACCCGACGAACCCGGCCACACCGGTGACAAGATATGTCTTCATCCTGGACCCCGCGAAAGAAAGGAAAGCTCCGCGCCTGGTACGCGCTTGGGTTTGAAAACCTCCGCCATGGACGTTTTCCGGAAGAGGTCGCCGCCGAGGAGGGCGCTGGGGAGAACTTCGCATTCCGCCCAGCAGCCAGGACAGGCGCGAACCCAGTCCCGCTCGCTGCGGATCCGCTCTCCGTTCCAGACGGCATCGAATCCGTCGCGGGCGATGTTTCCCACCGGCTTGGAATTGAACTGGCACACCGGGACCATTCCGTCGGGGAATATGCGCAGATGGGAGGAAAGGGCCACACAGGGCGGGTTGGGCGAGGAGCGACCCTCGAGCAGACGGGAGCGAAGACCCCGATAGTAGTACGCCTTGGCCAATCGGTTGGCCAACGGGAGTTCGGCCAGGTCGGCCTCGAGGGTATCCAGGAAACGCTCGACCGCGGATCGCTCCAGCTCCACGACGGTCTTGAACTCCCCGGGATGCTTCGGGGAGAGATCCACGCCGGGAGTGGTGGAATAGGTGGCGCTCTGGGCGTAGGCGACCACCACGTGGTGCGGCACATCGAGCCGGCGAAGAAGGCCGTGCAGCTCGTCGTATTCCTCGATCCCGGTCTGGTCGACCACCGTCTGGTTCACCGCCAGATCCAGACCCGTGGCCCACCGCCTTTCCGCCAAGGCGCGAATCGTCGCGATGGCGCGCTCGAAGGCGTTGGATCTGCCGCGGATCCGATCGTGGGTGTCCGCCATTCCATCCAGGGAAACGAGGATCTTCAACGCCGATGCGCGGCGCGACGATCGTTCCTCCAAGAACGCCAGGATGGACGAGGTCAGGAATCCGTTGGTGGTGATGTGGACAAATTCCGGCTCCAAGTGTTCTTCCAATCCGCGCACCAGCCGGCCGAAATCCGTCCGAACGAAGGGCTCGCCTCCCGTGAGACGCACCGCGGTCAGGCTGCGCGGAAGGGATCGGACCATCCCCAGCGCGGCGTCCGTATCCAGTTCGTCGCTGGCGTCCTTGCGCCAGGAGTCGCACATCGAGCACCTGGCGTTGCATCGGAAGGTGACCGTCCAGGTGAGAAGGCGGGGCAGAGGACGCATCCGCACGATCGCGCGCAATCCCTGGTCGGCCATCCCCGTCATGGTGCGGATCATCGAACCGCACCCACGGCACCGCTCCTGGCGACCGAACGAACGTTTCGGGGCTGGGCCATCCGGCGGATGAGCTCTTCCAACTCCTGGGCGACCTGCGGGTTTCCCGCAGACTCCCGCCCCTCGATCCGGAGACGGAATCCGTCAACCAATTCCAGGAACCGCCCCATTCGCCCGGCATCCAGGCGTTGCATCGGCACCGACA
This sequence comes from Fibrobacterota bacterium, assembly GCA_016699655.1. GTDB lineage: Bacteria > Fibrobacterota > Fibrobacteria > UBA5070 > UBA5070 > UBA5070. Next base: position 2,453,871 of record CP064986.1, on the reverse strand, counting down.
TTCCTCCCCCCGTCCGTTCCAGCTGGAACCCGTTGATTTCCTGTTCCCAATTCCCCGATTCCGGCAAGGCGAGCACGGGCTTTCCCAGATGGAAGGCCTCCCCCACCAGCTGGTTGCCCGCCGTGGCGACCAAGGCATGGCAACCGGCGAGATCCTTCACGAAGCCATCCCTCCCCACAGACATGAATTCGAGATTCCCCGCGCGACCCGTCCGGCCGGCTCCGTAGATCCGCACTTCCCTCCCGGAAGCCGCGAGCGCATCCAGGACCTTCGCGGACGGTGCGCGACGGAAGTACGCCAGCAGGAACCCCTCGTCTCGCGGCACCTGCGAAAGGATGTCGCGTCCCAGAAGGACTCCCACCGCACGGACATCAGCGGCGATCCGCGATCCGGGAAGCGGCGCGAAGAAGGAGGACACGATGGTCATTATCTGTCTGCGGTGGAAGGCGTGCACGAACGGCGCCATCGCCTTGGCCCTCCACCGCAGTTTCGCGGGAAGTTCGGTCAGCGGGAAAGCGGTCAGAAAATGCTGGTGGTCGATGCTCGCGTAGGGCACGCCCATCGTCTCGGCGGCGCGCGGCAGCACGGGATCGAAATCGGTGATCACCAGATCGGGGCGCTCCAGCAGGAATTTCGGACGCAGGGATTCCACCTGGGCGAAGATGCGGGGCAGATCGACCAGGGATCCGACCAGGCTCCGCGGATAGTCCACCCTGCCGTCCTGGCGGTAGCGGAAATTCAACCCTTCCAGCCGGTGGATCCCGACATCGGTTCCCGAGAAGACCGGCGCAAGAAGCTCGAACGCCTGTTCCGGCGCGAACAGCACCACCCGATGCCGTTCGCGAAGGTCCTCCACGATCGCCTTGACCCTGGTCGCGTGACCGCGCCCTTCTCCGGACATCGAGTAGAAGATCGTCGCCATGCCACCAAGTATGGCCCCATCGGCGCCGGCCGCAAGGCAATCCGAGGCATGGAAACATGCACGCAACCTCTCCGAAACCCGATCGCGCCATCCGAACCAGACCTTTACTCGCAATGCCCAACACGTCCGTGCCGGCCTTGCGTCAAACGCTGTCCAAAGCTCTCGCCTGGGGCATCCGCTCCCGGACGAGCCCCCCGTTGCGCAGCCCGGAGGAGATCCGCACCAGCCAGGCTCGCCAGCTCAAGGGAATCCTTCGCTCGCTGGAAGGAACCGAAACCGCGCGGCTGCGATCGTTCCATGATCTGTCGCTCTTGGGAGATGACGATCTGTCCCGCGCCTACCGCACCCAAGTCCCCCTCCATCGCTACGAGGATGTCGCCTCCGCCATCGGACGCATCGAGCGTGGCGGAAAGGACGTCCTGTTTCGCGGAAAGGCGCTCGCCTTGGCGCAGACCAGCGGCACCACGTCCGCGGAAGGCGCGGGCGAACGATGGATCCCGCAGAACTCGGCCTTGCTGGAACACCACGCCAAGGGCGCCACCACCGCCTTGGCTCGGCTTCTGGATGCGTCGGGGCCCGCGCCGTTGGATGGGCGCCTGCTCATGCTGGGGGGAAGCACCGCGTTGTCCAGGAACGACGCGGGGATCCCCGTGGGCGACCTTTCCGGCATCACCGTGGACCGGATTCCGTGGTTCCTGGAAGGACTCTACGAGCCTGGACGGAAATTGGCGCTGGAGTCCATCTGGAGCCGGAAGGTGGAGCGGATCGCGGAACGATTGTGCGATCGCCACGTGACCCTGGTGAGCGGCATCCCCAGCTGGTGTCTGGTCCTGTTCGAGGCGATCTGCCAGCGGCGCGGCGTCCACCGCCTCCGGGAAGCATGGCCGGATCTTCGCGCCATGATCCACGGCGGAGTTTCCATCGACCCCTATCTGGCCCTGCTCGCCGAGCACCTTCCGCCGGAATGCCTCCTGATGGAGGTGTATCCCGCCAGCGAAGCGTTCATCGCCGTCGGATCCCGTGCCTGGTCGCCCCGCGAGGGGCATCCTCCCGATCTGGAACTTCTCCTGGACCACGGCACCTTCCTGGAATTCCTGCCCGAATCCGAAACCAACCCCGCCAACACGGTGGACGCGAGCCGGCTGGAAAAGGGAGGTCTCTACAAGCTCCTGGTCACCACACCCGGAGGACTCCTGCGCTACGAGATCGGCGACCTGGTGGAAGGCCGCGATCCGGGCCGCATCCGCTTCGCGGGGCGCATCCGCACCCGGTTGTCGGTGTTCGGGGAACATGTGGAAGGCTCGCATCTTTCGGAAGCCCTCGCCTCGGCGAGCGTGGCAACGGATTCTGTCGTGCGCGAGTGGCATGTGGCTCCCATCCTGCCCTCGCCCGGCTTCCCGTGCGGGGCCCACGAATGGTGGATCGAGTTCGTCCGCCCTCCCGCCGACACCGCCATCCTGGCCCGATGCCTGGACGACCACCTGCGCCGCACCGTGCTCGACTACGACGCCCATCGCGAAGGGAACACCCAGCTTCTGCCTCCGCGCGTGCGCATGGTATCGCCCGGCACATTCCATCGCGCGTTGGCCTCCAAGGGAAAGCTCGGTGGCCAGCACAAGGTCCCTTCCGCCTGGCCCGATCGCACCTGGGCCGACTGCCTCACGCTCCACGACAGGAAATCCGAATCATGATCGTCGCATCCCCCTCCATCGAGCTCCGCACGGATCTTCGCTTGGATCACACCCGTGGCACCGGCGTATACCATTTCCTGCTCGTGCCCGGACTGGTGCCGGACGGACCGGAAACCTTCCTGCGCCAGAAAGGACTGTTCCTGTCCAAGGGCGACGTGAGCACCGCCAATTGGCCCGACGACCGCTTCTCGCTGGACGAGGCCATCCGGGGCATCGAAACCTTCGTGGACCGCGCCCTGCTCGCCCGGCGCAAACCCGTGATCGTCGGGGTCAGCGTGGGCGGAGGGATCGTGCTGGAATACCTGCGTCGCAAGCGCGAGGAGGGAACCCCGCCCAAGCTCGCCGGACTCGTTCTGGTCAGCCCTCTGGTCTGCTCGGGCGACATCTCCCCGTTGCTTCGGCGGCTCTGGGATCCCATCATCGCCGACACCGGAGATCCCGTGAAGGCCCTGGAGAAGGGACGAAGCTTCTTCCGCCAGCTCGCCTCGAAATCGGTTGGACAAAAACCGGCACCAAAGGGGTGGAAGAGCCTGTTTTCCGCCATCACGCCCGCCGGAATCACGGAACTCATGGATGCTCCGATCCGCAAGCGCATCGAACGGACCCTGGAAAGGATCCCGCCCCAGGGCGCCATCGAACGTTGCAAGGCGCTCAAGCAGCTGCCTGGATTGGAAGAGGGTGGAAGGGTGAAGGACGGGCTGACCGAGGCGCCCACACTGCTCCTTTGGGGCTCGAAGGAGCGCCACACCCTGAACATGGACGGCCCCGGAACGGGCACCTTGTGCAGGCCGGATCTGGCGGAGAGACATTTTCCGTCCGCCGAGATCCATTGGATCTACACGAAGAAGGGGGAGCCCGTCCCCCACGCGAGCCTGCTGAAACACCACAAGGCGTTCTCCAAGCCCCTGAAGCGGTTCTTGAAGAGGATCTAGGCTCTGTCGCTCAGCGCCAGCGGAACACGCGAAGCCCGATCGATCCGGCCACCAATCCCCAGGCGGCCAACACCAGGATCCGGGGCAGGGCGTGGGCCAGCCCCGCGCCTTCCGAACTGATGGATCGCAAAAGATCCGCCAGCACCGTGAGCGGCAACCATTCCACCACCGGATGCAACCAGGAAGGGAAGCGCGTCCAGGAAAAGAAGATTCCGGAAACGATGGTCATCGGGATGGTGAGTGCGTTCATGATGCCGTAGGCTGCCTGGTTGTGGCCCACGCGGCTGGCGGCCAAAACGCCGATTCCCGCGAAGGCCATCGCGCCGCTGGCGGCGGCGGCCACGAACAGGAACGGACTGCCGTGCAGATGCACCCCGAACACCAGCATCCCGAATCCCCACAGAAGGATGTTTTCCAGCGGCAGGATGACCACACGCGCCAACACCACAGACAGCAGGATATCCACCCGCGAAAGGGGCGTGGCCGCGAACAGGCGCAGGAGTTTGCGCAGGCGCAGATCCATCAGCCCGAACCCGATCCCCCACAGGCAGCCGTTCATGATCCCCAAGGCGAGCATGCCGGGAAAAAGGAAGTCGGCGTAGTTTCCGGCGCTGGCCTGGGGGGCGGACACCTGGACCTGGTTGGCGGCCCCGGCCAGGGAACGCTCCACCAGGAGCCTGGCCATGACGCCTTCCTGCGAGGCGGTATCCACTTCCAGACGAATTCCGTCCCGACTGTGCGAGATCCTGCCCGCCACTTCCCCTCGCCGCAGGGCACGCATCGCGTCGGCATCCGACAGGGTCCGCAACCGAACGGAGGGATCCGGCACGCTCTGGCGCACCGCGACGGAATCCGACTCGGACACGACCAGCTCCGTTCCCAACGGCTTGGGGGAAAGGAAGGCCAACCCCAGCGCCCAGGAAAGCAAAAGCGGGAACCCGAAAGCCCAGAACACCACGCCGGGCTCGCGGAAGAACTCCAACAGATGGGCCTTGGTGAAAAGGACCAGGGCCCTCGCGCGGGCCTTTCCGGAAAGTCTGCCGCTCATTCGATGATCCTCCGGCCCGCCAAACGCAAGAACAGATCGTCCAGACTGGAGGCCCCGCCTCGTTCCAAAAGTTCAGGCACCGTGCCTTGCTCCAGAATCCGTCCGGCTTCCATCAGGACCACCCGATCGCACAAACGTTCCGCCTCGTCCATGAAGTGGGTGGTCAGAAGCAACGTGGCGCCGCGCGCCCGCAGGCCTTCCAGGATTCCCCAGATCTGCCGCCTGGCCGCCGGATCCACGCCCGTGGTGGGCTCGTCCAACACCAGAATGTCCGGTTCCCCCGCGATCGCGCAGGCCAATGCCAATCTTTGTCGCTGGCCGCCGGAGATTTTTCCGGCCAACTGCCTGCGGGCATCGGCCAGTTCCACCAGCGCGAGCAATTCTTCCGTGCGATCGCGTCCGCGGCCATGGAAGGAACAGAACAGATCGAGGATTTCTTCCACACGCAAGCGCTCGGGCAATTTGGCGTCCTGCAAGCAGGTGCCGAGCTTGCCGCGGATGGAGCTCGCCTGGCTCTTCCAGGAAAGTCCATCGATGCGGATCTCGCCTTGGTCTGGAGGGATCAACCCTTCGATCATTTCCACCAGCGTGGTCTTGCCCGCGCCGTTGGGGCCCAGCAAGGCCACCGACTCGCCTTTGGCGATCGAAAGGTCCACTCCGGCGACCGCCGTGAGAGTGCCGTAACATTTGACCACGGACTGGACATGGATGGAAGGTGGGATCACAGGCATGGGAGGGAAGGTAGAACCCGGGGGCACTCCCTTCCGGGTCTCACCGATAATGGACGATCAAGGCCGGTTCTCCACCGACGGGTGGAATAGGATAGTTCTGGCCGGAATTCGCGGTCCCGAAGATCTGGCGACCCAGATTTTGGGTTTCGTTCTCGCCGCGAAGCAGAACCCCGTTTCTGCTGGAAGGATCGGCCATCCACTTCTGGACAAGGTCGGTGACATCGAAGAGCATTCCCCCCGAGCCGGCGGAAGGAAGCAGTGGCGTCAGCGACCTCGGGTCTCTGGCGACCCGGATGTCGTCGAACACATCGCTCCCCAACCACCCGACAAGCCGGGGATCGGTCGGGCTCCAGGCCTGGAGGATCTCGTGGATGGCGAAGCTCCGCGCGGTAGGTACAGGCGGTGCAGCATCGAAGAAATACAGCATCGCGAACAGGACTTCCCGCCCTTCCAAGACGCTGGGAATTTCAGGCTTCCAGAGATATCGTCCCAATTTTTGTCCCTTGGATCCACGACCCACCAGCGGATACTCTTCCGATGGCCGTGCCGTGGTGATCCCGGCCGAATCCAGGAGGGATGTCGCCTGGACTTCGTATGGATCGCCGACCACCCACGACAGCGAGGCCTGGTGCGGAAAACCACGCCCGTACACCAGGGTGTCGCTCAGTCGGATTTCGTCGATCAAGACGGGACCCCGTCGTCCATCCGTCGGCAGCCCTCCGACGACGAAAGGCATTTCGGGGTCGCGATACAGGGTTCCCGTGCTTTCGTCCCCCATGGCGATCAGGTCCTGCGCCTGGCCATCGATCCATACGTAGACTTCGCTCCTGGCGTGATCCACCGAGAGGGCGATGTCGATCCACCTCCCCACCGGCACGATTCCCGATCGAGTGATCATCAGGTTGGAAAACCATTCTCCCGTCCGGGTGGACTTCATTCTCTGGTAGACCGCCAACGCCCTCCCCTGGCTGACGGTGAGGATGGGGTCTCCTGCGAATCCGGCGATCTGGAAACCGTCCCGGGGCAGCGAATCCAGGCGGATCCTCGCCTGCATGGTCCATTGACCACGACCTCCACCCTGGATGGTGAGCCCAAAGGCCGAATCCAGGGTTCGCAGGGGAACATTCCCGACCAGCGACGACACGTGCAAAGCCCTCCCGTGGAGCGAGGAATCCAGGATCGCGCCCTTCGGACAACTCAGGTGGTATCCGCCCGGCCCGAGATCGGCAATCGCACCATCCTGACGGAAATCGTCGAAGGTCCAAAGCGCGACGGTATGGCGATCGACGGAAAAGACCGAGGTGTCGAACTGCCTCAAGAACGGAAGGGCCTTCACGTTGGAGAGTCCGATGAAAGTGGCACGCCCATCCGTCACCTGGATGAGCCATTCCGTCCACTTGGGCGCACCGCCCTGATCGATACGGGCATGGAGGATCGATCCGGAGTCCCGCAATAGACTGACCGACCATAGGGAATCGTCCATGCGCCCCGGGTTTTCCGGAAAGTCCACGAACACGGAATCGACGCGACCCAGCTCCCGCAGATCCAGCCGCAAGTAGATGGGATCGATGATCGCCACCAGGATTTCCACGTCCTTGCCATCGGAGACGAATTCCGAACTCGCCCCGATCAGGTGGCTCCCCTGCCAGGCTTCCACCCAATAGGTGCCGGAGGATGTTTCCGTGAACTGGAATCGGCCCACGCTGTCTGATCGGGTGGAATCCACCACCCGGACATCACGCCCCTGGCGCGTGACCAGCTTGAGCGTTCGCACCAATCCCCCGGAGCGCGCCGCGACCTTTCCGATCACGCGAGCGGTGTTCCCCGTGGAAATGACCCCTGCTTGACCGTCGGCCGGAGAATCGCATCCCAGCAACGCGAAGACGACAAAAAACGCAAGAAGGAATTTTCTCCCTCCGACAAACCGCCCCGGGATGTTTCGAATCTGTTGCCATCGGTTCATTCGTTCGTCCTTGCGTCGCAAAAAATCGTTGTCAGGGGAAAGACTTGCAGGTTGACTTGGCACACGCGGTCGGATCGCTCCACTTGCTGGGCCATGGCGATGAGTTCGCGGCGGAACTCCTGGATGCGTTCTTCCAGCTTGGCCCACGTCTGGGCATCCATGCCCAGGGTGATGGTTCCGATGTGTCGCCGATCCAACGGGAAACGTTCAAGTGCTTCCTGCCCCAGACGCATGGTTTCCATCTGGTATTTCTTCACGGCCAGGGATTTCAAATTCTGTCTCGTTTGGAGGTTCGATTCCCGTTGCCTGTACACGCTTCCGCAGGGCTCGATCAGCTCCAACTCCAAGAGCAGCTCCACCGCATGCTGGGCTTGGGCGGGCAGGATTTCCGGCTTCAACTGCTTGGCCAGCTGCCGGAAATCGCCGTGGAAGTCAAACCAGGTCACCAGATCCCACACGGGCGGGATGTACCACTTCCCGAACAGGTCGTAGTGCTGAGCGGACAAGGTTTTTCCAGGCGCGGCCGGACGGATCCTGGCAAGCAGTTCCGCGTGCCTGGCCTTTTCAACAGGATCGGCGGCGTTGTTGAACTCCACCAGTCGCACGAAATACTCCGCTTCGGCCTCCGGCAAGGCCATCGCCTTGGCGACCCCCAGGGCCGCCGCCGCGCTCAGATCCTTCTCCCCCAGGCTGACCAGCCGCAGGAAGGACCGGGACTTCAGCCCGGCGCGGTTGGCCAGGGTCTGGAAACTGAAGGACGGATTCTGCAGCTTGCGCGTGGCCATCCAGTCGCGCAGGAGCGTGTGGTAGTCATCGTAAGGGTACGCCTCCACGAAGGTCCGAGTTTCTTCCGCTGGTTCCACGGAACATAACGTACTCGATCCTTTTGCGGAAAACATCCGAAGTGGTGTCATCGTGTATCCTGACAGGATACGGCATCTGGAGGGAATGTTCGTCCAGCGTCGCTTCTTTTGCTAGCGCTCCGTAACTTCCTTCTCAGCCGGGAAACGGGAATCCCCACCTCACCGGAAAATGTCACCCACTGGTTCCAACATTCCTAATCGGAGAAACACGATGAAATCAAACGTGTCCAAGGTCGCCATGTGCGCCCTCAGCCTGGCTGCGGCTTCGCAGGCCAATGTCATGTCGGCGACATCCATCACCATCAGCGACCGGACGATGATCTTCGGCGACATCACCTCCGGGACCACCACGCAATTGGGAGGTGGAGGCGCCGTGCAGACGAAAGGTTCGATCACATCCTGCGGCGCCGTGACGATCCGCGACGGCTCATCCATGAACGGTCTGTTCTACGCCTCAACGGTCTCCCCCGCCACTACAGATTGGAACGTCCGCAACATCAGATCATCACGACCGCCGGTGGTTCTCAGGTCATGCAGCGCACCGGTGATCCAGACCGTCACCGCCACTCCAGGAACGATAGCGATCAACGTTGCCGACGGCGCTTCCAGGACGATAACCCCGGGCGCGTACGGACTCATCAAGCTGGGCAACAGCCACTCCAAGCTCCTGATCAAGTCGGGCACCTACCAGATCGACTCCCTCTACACTTCCCCTTATGCCGAGATCGAATTCGAGAGTGGCGTACGGATCCTGGTCGCCAAGGGAGTCGACCTCGGGAATTTCACCAACCTCCACGGCGATGGAGCTGGGGCGGCATCCATCGAGGTGAAGCGGAATTTCCGATCGGGAACGGACATGACCATCCCGATGGCGATCCTTTCCAACGGCACCATCGATATCAGGGATCGGGTGAACTTCAACCGTTTGACTGGCAACAAGGTCCTAATCGGCACCGACTGCAACCAGATCAAGCCGATCATCTCCCCTGACGACATGATCACCTCCTTCGAAGACCATTTCGACCGAGCTGCAGAGTATATCGGCAACAACGAGAATTCCCTCGACAACGACCCCGTTCTCACAGCCAAATGGAACATCCTTCGCGGCACCATCGACGTGGTGAAGCGGGAATCCAGGTTCGGATTCCTCGTCGGTAACACGAGCATCATCCCTAATCCGGACCCCCAGGGATACGTGGTGGATCTCGAGGGCTCCTCGTGGCAAAGCCCTGCCAAGCTGGAGACTTCCAAAGCCTTCGCTCCTGGCAAGTATTTGGTGTCGTACCGGCTGGCAGGAAACAACCGCCAAGGTGGGGACACCTACTGGGTGGATGTCAGCTTTGGACCAGGCTACAAAGTGCGCACCACCAAGGCGTTCGACCAGCCCTTCGGCCAAGCCATCACCGCCGAAGTGACCATCACCCAACCCGAAAAGTTCGTGATCGACGCAGGGCGTCAGGGCGCCTCCGTCCGAGCGAACATGCTCCTCGACGACGTCGTAATCCGCCAGATTCCATAATACTCCAGTCGCGACTTTTCGCTCCATCCCCAGCCCTCTCCGGATTCACCGCCGGGGAGGGTTTTTGTTTTTCCATATTCCTCTCCATGCCCGTTCCGCCAGCCATCCGCAAGAGCCCCATCACACCCTCCCCTTTGCGCTCGCTGGCATGGTGTTGTTTCGGCTTGGCCATGGCTGTAGAAGCCAAGCGGATGGCGGCCCCCTCGCCGTTGCCAGGCACCCTCATCACCCGCTTCGAAGACAATTTCGAGCGCCCAGCGGAATTCCTGGGTCGCACGGAAGGGAGCTTCGAGGGCGATGATCTGCTTGGTGCCAAATGGCAGATTCTGCGCGGGTCGGTGGATGTGGTCCAGCGCACCGAGAGATACACCTTCCTGGTCCACGACCCTTCCGTGATTTCGACTCCCGATCCGCAAGGGTTCGTGCTCGACCTCGAGGGATCGGTGGAAGATCATCCGACTCCGGCCAAATTACAGACCGCCCACGGCTTCGCGGCGGGAACCTACCACCTGACCTACAAGCTGGCCGGAACCAATCGGATCTGGAAAGGCGTCCCCGCAGCCTCCGCCGATTATTCCGCTCGAATCCGATTCGGGAACTACGCCAACGAGGTCACGCTTTCCTACCGCCATCCCTTCAAGACCTACACGGCCATCGTGACCGTTCCATCGGGCACCCGATTGGTGGTGGACGCAATTTGTCCAAAACCCAGTCGCGCCATGGCGGGCCTCCTGCTGGACGACGTGCGGGTCCGCAAGATCAGGTAGATCCGCGGAAGGTCCGCGACCCGTCGTCGGCTTCCCACCAACGGTGGTGCGCACGACGATTGGCGCCATGTTGACGATTTCTGCCCAAACGAAGGAGCCCGACGGAGGGGATCCGTCGGGCTCGAAGCGATTTCAAGTCACCCCCTCTGATCGCGATCGACCTCGGGAGTCTTGGTTAGGAACCTCAGAGGGGAGTGTAGCAGGTCTTTCCTTGCGATACCTGCACGGCTCCATCTCCTCCGATCCGGAACACCGGATCGCCTTCCGGATTGTACACCACGACCCCTCCGACAAGATTCGTGGGCTTGGCCAAAAAGCCAAACTGGGAATCATTCAGGATCGCGGAACGGAATCCACTGGTCCGAAGCAGGCTGGCCTTCAAGCCCGCGGCATTCCTCCACTCCCACCCCCCCGTCACGGGTGTGGATCCGGAGCAGTCCTTCAAGTAGAGGGAGCCCACCATGGAGAGTTCCGCCAAGCCTCCGGAGGGATCTTGGAACCGGAAGCCCTTCGCGCCTGCGGGCAAATTGGCATAGGTGGTGACCTCCGCTGCGGCGATGTCCGTGATCAACGAAAAATCCTGGTCGCCCGCGGTACCGGCCCCGTTCTGATCGAGACCGATCAGGCGCGGAGTCACGATGATGGTCCATTCCCCCGCCACGGGATTGGTCAGATCCACCACCTCCAAGTTGTTCAAGCTGTCCCGCCCGGGATGGGCTGGATTGTTCCGAACATTCTGGAGGGTCGCCTTGGGATCAACTCCGTTGGTATAGATCGTGCTGTCGTTGATCACCCCCGGATCCAGGACCCAAGGCCTGACAACGGTTCCGGAGGGCGAAACCACCACCAGGTCCAAGTCGTTCACCAATGTTTTCTGCCAGTAGGTAGCCAGGGCTGCGGGAGCGGGATCGTCCCAAGCCAGGGTCGCCCGGAATTTGGTCTGTCCCGATGGGATCGTCACCTTGTAGATCTTCGGGACGTTCTTCGGGATGGCCGTTTCCTTGACCTTGGAGGTTCCCGTGATTTCCACCGCCTTGGCGGCATCCACCAATCCATACCCGGTCGCCCAATCCGGTCCTGTGCCGTAGATGTCCGTCAGAATCTGGGATTGAGCAGTGGCCCCTGCGTTGGCCGCGAAGTCGGGATTGTTGGGTTGTTTCGCATCCCCAGTCAGATTCACCATGTCCTTGGCGGTATGCACCAGGATCGCCCGAGCGGTGGAATTCCAGAACCGATTGGTGTGGATGTTCCGGCCCGTCACTCGACCGAACCGTTCCAGCATCAGCGCCACCACCCCGGTCACCGCCGGAGCAGCCATGGAGGTTCCCTCCATTTCCTCGTAGGCGTAAACCCTGTTGCTGGCCGTCGAAGCGCTGGTGAGACCCGAGGATTTCACCGGAGCCTCGACGAAATCGGTGGAGATCTCCGATGCAACCGCATACATCCCGACATAAGTGGGATCGAGAGGAATCGTGAAGGTCCGGTCGGAAGTGGATGCCGCGAACGGAAACTTGAGGATCGCGTTGTTCGCCGCACTCGCGAAGTAGATCCTCAGCTCTCCGCCATACCCAATGGTGTTTCTGACAGTGAAGCGGGCGACATCACCCGCGTTCGCCTGCCACGGCAAATTGGTGGTGAATTGCTGCACCGCCCCGCCGGTTCGGCCGGAAACATAAGAGGTGACGCTTCCGCTTGTAGTGAACGACCTCACGCTTCCAAACGGCGACAATTGATTCCCTGGAATCGTCCTGTCCCAAAGGTTGACGGACCGTCCGGCGGAATTCACCAACGACACTTCCGAAACGGTCACGGTTCCCGATTTGGCACCTCCCGCTCCAGGAGCCATGACGTCGATGCCGATGCGACCATCGCGAGTTGGACCCATGCTGGAAAAAAAGGCCTTCCGCTGCAAGGATTTGTCGACCGCCCCCACCTTGATGCCATTCTTCAGATTCGCCATCATCGAAAACAATCCGATCTGGAACGCTCCGGTATTGGGATCGACAGCGTCTCCGGGATACACGCCGCTGTTTCCGGCCGCGAACACATCGATGGGGCGAAGTGTATGGTTGGCGATTTCCCGGTCGTAATCCCCGGAATAACTCGTGTAGGCGTTGAAGATTCCCATGTCGTAGCTGGAGTGGTTTCCCACATCCACCCCTTTGGCACCCGCGATCGGCTCCAAGGAGAAAATCTGGGCCAAGGGAGCCACTCCGCGCCACTGGAAGGCACGCCCGCCATTTCCCGCGCTGGATGCACCACTCCCGAGGATGGTCCCGGCGACATGGGTCGCATGGTGGACAACCTCGAACCAATTCGGATCAGCCTTGTTCCCCTGCCACCAGGTTGCACCCGACAAGGCCACTCTGCGGTTCTGGCTGGCAGAAATTCTCAGGTCGGGATGCGCGTCGTCCACTCCTCCATCGAACACGCCCACCCACACACCCTTGCCCGCGGCCAAAGCTCCGCTGTTCCAACTGGCGCCATACGTGCCCACCGTGTCCAGGAAACCGGAAGAGGAGGCCCCGTATTGCAGAGTTCTCAATCCCAGGATGCTGCGAGACACGTCGTTGAAATGCCTGGGCCTGGAGACGGGGAGGATTTCGGTGATTTCTGGATTGGAGGAGAGGCTCTCCATTCCTCCCCAAGGAATGCTTCCTTCGAACACAGAATCAGAGACCACCTTCACGGTCCCGATTCCCCGCTGTTTTGCCCAGACGGCCAGTTCAAGGGGATTCATCGGCCTGTGGACGACCCGCACCATCGCGCTGTCCTGCAAGGGATCCTTTTCACCGGTGGCCGATCGCGCCCATTTCCTGTCCAAGCGGGACTTCGACTCCCGTCGCAATTCCTGCGAAATCTTGTCTTCGGCGTAGACCGGATCCAGAGAGAAGTATTCCCCGAAGGATTTGAGCTTGTCTTCCGTCGCTTTCAGGTCGCCTTTGAGTTCCACCTTGTAGACCAGCTTGCCCAGGTCGCGATGGACTCCGAGCACATTGAATCCGGCCGCAGCGGCCATTTCCTCGATCCGTACACCGCCGTTCACGGGATTTGCCACCAGGAAATACCGACCATCCCCCTTGCGGACAGCGCCTCCCCGCTTCCAGTGCTGCAGGTGCCGCTTGTGGGTTCCCAGGTCCAGGGAAAACGTGTCTTTTTCGGACAAATTCTGGTCCGCTGGTTGCGCGGCGAAGGCACCGGATGCCAATCCCACCGCGAGCAAGCCACCTCGCACCAGACCCGACACGGGTCTTCCATCGTTGAGTTTTCTCATCGGGAATCTCCTTTCAGAAAGGGTGGTGGCTAGATCTTCGAGCCGGTGGTCTTCTGGATCGCCTCGATCTTCTTGTTCTGCTCGATGACATGAAGCGTCAGCTCCTCCACCTTCTTCAAGAGATCGAGGTTCATCTGGACCAGATCCACGGACTTGCCGGATTCCATCTCGGAGGCGCTGGCGATGCCGGGCAAGTGGCGATTCTTCTTCACATAGGCTTCCACCTCGCGCAGGGGCTGGAGCTTGTAGTCGGGGGCGAAGACGAAGTCCGGCGCCTTGATCGACCAGCCCGCCGTCCCGATCAGAAGCTTGCCCGGCACTTTCACATCGCCTGAAAAAGTGGAGAGTCCAGATTGGACCACTAGCCAGTCCGCGGGTCCGGGCCCCAATCTGATGGCTCCGACATCCGTCCCCAACCGCACGCCGTCGGAGGTGGGCACCACAAATCCAAACCCTCTCGCGCCGCTGCCCTGATAGAGCATATTGATGCCGCCCTTGTTCACGTTGGTTTCCAATGAGGATTGGTAGCCTGTGCCCAGGATATGCAAGCCGATGTCGGCATTGGAGTTCAGGGTCGCCTGGGCATGGATTCCGGCGGCCAACGCGAGAGGGAGGAGGAAGAATTTCGGGGTCATGGGGCGTTCCTGATTTCGATGGAGTGGTTTCGCCAGAACTCCGCGGACGCTTTCCGCGCCGTTTTCTGACAAACCCCTAACCTATCGCGCAGCTCCTGGCTCCCCCACGGTTCAGGTCTGCTCTGTCAATTTCCTGCATCCTACCGGGATACACGATTCTCGCGATCGAATTCCCGGAACATTCCATTACACCATCTCGCCGTTCTGCCCCTCGAGACGTTTCCCACAGATTTCACTACCCTTTCCTTGTCGCCACTTCCTCCTTTGGTCAGGTATTGCGCATGCCCAACGACTCCTTCGACCCCAGCCGCGCCAACGATCCGGAACTGATGCGCCAGTCCAAGGCGCGCCCTCCTTCGGGCGACCTGGACTTTTCCAAGTTCGCCAAGCGGCAATCGGGAACCGCACCCAAGAAGTCCGCGGTGTACGACACCAGCAAATACATGGAACAGCTGCGCGAAGAAGATCCCTGGCCGGACGAGGACGCCTTCCAGGACCGCCACGTGATCAAGGTGACGTTGACCAGCTGCGACATCACGACCCCCGTGGCGGATCTGAAATTCGATCGTCCCGCGCATGTGCGCTGCCAGGTCCAGATCCTCAACGCCCCGGACGATCTTTCCGTGCGCTTGCGACTCCAGCACGCAACGAGTGCCGCAGGCCCCTGGACGGACCTGCCGGAAGTCGTGTCCAGATCCATCACAGCCGCCCCGGCGAACCAAACCGTAGAAACGGATCTCCAACTCTCGACTCCCAATCCCCAACCGGCATTCGGAGCGGATGTGTTCTACCGCGCCGTGGCGATGAACAACCAGGCCGCCACCAAGGAAAGCGCCGCCGTCAACATCAAGTACGTCAAGCTGACAGAAATTGTAGGCGAACCGGACGTCGGCCACGGAGCGCATTCGATCGTGCCCCGCGTGGGCGACGACGGCGCCCTGATCCGCGCCTTGGGAGCCTACCTCTCGAAGGTCGCCGCGCAGCCTCCCGCCACCGCCGACAAGGCCATGGTGTTCGGGTTTTCCCATCAGGAGGCGAACCTCAAGAAAAATCGCGAATTGTCCAAAGCCCGCGCCGAAGTCCTCAAATCGCTCCTGGACCACGACATCGCCCTTTGGAAGATCCACAAGACCAAGTTCACCTTGAGCGACACCCAACAAGTCCTGGCAGATCTTCACAAAGCGTTCGGGTGGAACTGCGATCCCGGCCCGGTCGACGGCATCGACGGCCCCCTGACCCAAGGAGGGGTGAGGGGATTCCAGAACGAATGCAACACCAGGTACAACCAAGGCCTGAACCCCGATGGCGTCTGTGGCCCCCTGACTTGGGACGGAGTCCACCGCGCCTTGTGCGCCCTGGTGGCCAAGGAGCTCAATTCCGCCTTCACCGATCCCGCCTTGCCCGCTTGGCAGGTGCCGGATTGGCACTACCCTCCCGGAAAGGGAGCCTACCCTTGCGGCGCGGATTTCCCGCCCCCCACACGCAGTGCGGAACTGAACCTGTTCCACCCCTCCGATGCCCCGGTGTTGGCGCCCCCCACCGATGCCGCCGCCCTCACCATCGCCGAAAATCCCGTGGAAGACCCCGCGAAATACCGCAAGGAAAAAATCCCGGTGCGCGCCGCCGGTGCCGCCCCGTTGCCTGCGGATCGCGCCATGCCCACCATCGAGACCTACGACCCCGCCGAGTCTTTGACAGAAACCGGAACCAATGCGCTGCGCGTGGAACGATCCGGCCAGGTGGTGGAGATCCGCCAGTGGGTGAACCTGACCACCAAGGACGAAGGTCGAGATGGCAAGGGAAGCAAGATCAAGTTGCGGATCCGGTCGCGGGATGCGATCCGCGACGAAGCCAACGCCAAGCCGCTTCCCGATCAGGTGTTCCTGAAGGTGGTCTTTTCTGGCGATGGAGGCCACATTCGCCGCAGTCCACGGAGTTCCGCCGACAACGCCTTCCAGCTGGTGGGCACGGCCAATCTGGCCGGGCTTGCCGCTCCCGCGCCGGCAACGCTCTTGCGAAACCCTGCAGGGGGCTGGCAGACCGCTCCCGTAGCCAATTGGGAATACACGGCGACCATCAACACGGCTGGTGCGAAGATGGTGGAGATCGAACTGGACGTGGGCCTGTGCGGTGGCGACACCTGCGAGGTCCAGGTGGGCGGTACCAACGCGTACGACTCGGCGCGCGTGCGATTCGTGAATTGGCGAAAGTTGTTCTACGAAGTGCTGCTGCCCGACTGCATGCAGGCCAGCATGAACACCACAAACCCGGCGCTCTGGGACTTCGGCGCCCCCGTCAAGAACGCTCTCGACCAGCAGATGTCCATGGGTTTCGTGCAGTTCGACGTCTTGGCCTCGCACCACTTTCCCCAGGCCAACGCCGGAGCGAACACGTGGGTTCCGGCTGCTTTCGTCGGCGAGGTCGGGGGCGATCGGTACATCTACGCCAGCGGTTGGCCGAGGCCTACGGGAGTGGCCTTCGATCCCGCACCCAACGCCCGGACCAACCAGGTCTCCCTGTGCCACCGGTCCTTTTCCAGCACGAGGCCGACCGACCCCGTGACCAACGCGGTCGTCAACGATCCTGTTGTCCAGGTAGCCGTGGCGCGCCAGACAGATTACGCCGTGAACGCGCTTCCGGTCGCTCCCGACAAGCGTCGACACTGCTTCGAAACAGCCACTTGGGACAACTCGCCTTCGGTGGATGTCGGCGGATTGGAATGGACTGCTCAGGTCACCGCGGCCGCCAATCAGGTCATGCCGACCCTGGTCATCGATGCCACCCCCGATTCCGCCTTGGGCGTCGACGCATACCGCATCGAGGTCATCGGCCCCACGGGGAACGTCGCGCAGGCATTCCCCTTCACCTTCGCGTCGGGTTCCTCCGTCCCTACCGGTGGGGCGGTGACCGCTTGCGTCGATTCCGTGGTCCACTGCCTCGGTCGCGTCTTCTGCTACTCCATGGCCACCAGGACGCGGATCCGGATCCGTCATCCCGCGGCGGACCCCCACGGTGCCGCGCGCCAGACCGCGTTGAGAGCCGCCTCGACCAACGAGTTCGACAACCGCAAGGCCAATGTCGCCTACCATCCTGGACTGGATCCAAATGGAGTCCCCAGGCATGGTGCGCTCCAAGCCGCCTGGTTCTCGCACCCCACCAGCCGGCAGCTCCGACTGGCCCTTCCCGTCCGTGCCAGCCCCAACGACCCGTTCCAGCCGGGGGATTTCGCCGGGGCCCTTTCCGCCACCCACTGTCCCGTGCGCTGGAGCGCGCGGGTCGCACGGACCTACGAGATCCTGGGCAGCTCCGGCGGAGGAAGCGTGATCCTGGTCACCCAGGGCACCCCTGGCGAGGTCGCCGCCACCCTCAGCCACGAGCTTGGACACAGCATGGGTCTGACGGCGTTCAACAACGGGACGCAGAATCGCTGCGCTCCCATTCCCGGACTGCCGGCTCCAAAACACGTGGACAACGGCGGGCGCGCCTATTTCGACGCAAGTCCAGTGGGCAGTGCTGGTCGGCGGGGCCTCCACCGCGGACCTCACTGCGCCGCCGGTATCCCCGGCGATCCCGGGGTCGCGAACCTCCCTGGGGTGCCCGACGAGCCGGCGGTCCCCGTCGCGGGTGCCGCAAGCGATCTTGCCCACGCCCAGTTCAACAGCAAGAAGGGCTGGTGCATCATGTTCGGCGAAGGGGTCCCCGGAACCAACCGTTTCTGCGGCGCCTGCCTTTCCACCCTGAAATCTCGCACATTGACGAACATCCGCGACATATGGAACACCAGATTCTGACATGCGACGCATTCTCGCATCCTTCCTGCTGGTTTCCTGCCTGGGCACACCAGGGACACGTCTACCACGAACGGATCCACCCATGAGTCAGCTCTCGAAGTACGCACCCGAAGATTTCTGGTCAGGATCGACCTGGGTTTCCTCGCTCCAGAACCACCTGGTCAACGAGGGCCTCCACGCTCGGGAATTCCTGATGCCCCGGTACGCGGACCGCACCAAGGTGAAGGTTCTCCCCTGCTACCTGTTCCAAGCCGGCCCCTTCGAGGAATTTCGCAACGGTTCCTTCGCCGAGGACGGACACCTCGCCCTGGTGGACATCGACCGCAACACCTTGGATCTGGTCCGGATCGACGACGCGGACGACACGCCGTCCGAGCCGAAATCGAAGGAGCCTCGCCAACCGACAGGATCTCCCTACGGCATGGGCACGTCTCCCTTCGACCTGGCCGCCCGGTTTTTCCCGGACTTCGCCCAAACCACAGGTCGATACCGGCTCCAGGCCATCCTTCCGCTGCAGGCCACCACCCCTGTCGCCTTCGAAGTCGGAGGCGCTCCCTCCGCTTTTTCGCAGGACTTGGCTTCCTCGCTCGAAGCGATCCCCGATCGCAAATCGATTCCGCCCGAGCTGTTGCGGGAGGATCAGCCTTGGAAAGCCTTGGCCGCACCGCCCTCCCTGGGCGAAGGTCTTCGCGCCAGATTGTTGACGGAATCCGACAGGCACTTCCTGGATGTCGATTTCGCCCTTCCCGAACTCGAGGGGGAGCGGCTTCATCTGGAGCCAGGCGCCGTCCTGCCGTCGGGCAACCGCCCACCGGACGCGGTGAAGTGGATCCACATCCTGGCCGCCGGAGAGGAACATCTCCATCCCACGAAAGTGCTGCTGCCGGTGGTGGCAAGCGCCGAGGATGCGCTTTTGAGAGGGCATGCGAGGATCGAGCTGCAACGCCTGTACCCGGGCCTGGACGGCAACAGCATCCAATCGGTGTACATCTTTTCCGGTGCCGAATCGGTCGGACCGCTGGAACTGCCCGCCCGCGAACATTGATCCACGGGTTCACGCGTTGCCCCTTAGGCCCGAATTGTCGGGAACTGGTCTCGACCCCGCCGAGCGCCATCCCCGGATGGCCATACGGTTTCCCTGCGCCCAGGCAGTCCAAGCCGAATGGTCGTGGAGCGTTCGCGTGTGGTTCTCGTCGTTTTTCCTGCTCCTGTGCGGCTGCATGGCCGCCTATTCCGTTTCGAACCGGTCGGAGACCCCATTGATCGCCATCCCCGAAATCCCTGACCCCAAGTTCTGGTCGCAGGAAAATTGGATCACCTCCCTCGAAAACGACTTGGCGAAAAACCTCCATCGCGCTCGTTGGATCCTGGCTCCGAAGCACATCGACCGGCGAACGGCGCCATCCATTCCCCTGAACATCGTGCAATCGGGTCCGTTCGATGAATTCCGATACGGGAATTTCGCCGAGGAGGGATTCGCCGTGCTGGTGGACATGGACCGCGGATCGATACGCCTGGGGCCCATCTCCCCCAAAACGGACGCAGCCAGGAAACCTCGGAAGAAAGGCCCGCGACAGCCCGGAGCGGCGATCCACACGGTCCAGACATCCGGACTCGACCTCGCCTCCCGATTCTTCCCGGACTTCGCCCGTACCACGGGTCGATTCAAGGTGCGGGGCATCCTGCCCCTGGCCGCGACGGCTTCTGTCGAAATCGATGTCGGCGCGGATCCATCCGCGTTTCCGAAGGACCTGTCCGCCGCGCTCGCCACGATCCCCGAACGGACATCCCTCCCGCCGGAACTACTCCAAGCGAGCCCGCCCTGGAAGGCCCTGGCAGCCCCTCCATCGCTTGGCGAAGGTTTGCGCGGCACCCTTTCGACAGAATCTGGTCATGCGTTTCTCGAGGTCGATTTCGCCCTTCCCGAGCTGAGAGGCGAACGGCTGCACCTGGAGCCTGGTGCGGTCCTGCCTTCCGGAAACCGTCCGCCCGATGCCGTGAAATGGATCCACATCCTCGCCGCCGGGGAGGATTCCATGCTGCCCATCCATTTGCTGCTGCCGGTGGTGGCGAGCGACGACGACGCCCTTTTGCGGGGGCATGCGAAAATCGATCTTGGCCGACTGCTTCCCGGATCGGCCAACGGCGATTTCCAGTCGGTCTACGTGTTTTCCGGTGCCGAATCGGTCGGGCCTCTGGAACTGCCCGCCCGAAAACATTGACTCACTTCCCCGCGCGCATCTCCTCGGGGGCGGACGCGCGCAGGTAGTTGGGCAACGGAACGCGTCCGGTGGACCGCAGATCCACCAAGCCTTGCGCGGAAACGTGCGCGGCGAGGGGACGGAATCCGTCCGGCATGCGCGCGAGGAAGTCCGCCCGTCCTTCGGCGACGACCACGCGACCACGCATCGACTCGCCGATCTCTTCCAGCGTGGCGCGTCGATCGGGATCACCGCCATCGCGGACGTAGACCTCGCCGCGCAGCGCGTCCAGCAACACGAGGGCACATTGGTCCGCGAGGTCCGCGTGGCGGGCGACAGCCTCCAGGCTGGAAACCCCAACCAACGGCAATTTCCGTCCAAAGGCGGCCCCGTGCGCGAACGCCAGGGCGATGCGGATTCCGGTGAAGGATCCCGGCCCGACGCCGCAGACGATTTCCGTCACCTCGGAAAGACTGCACCCGATTTCCCCGGTGAGTTCGGATACCACTCCCGGAATCACATCCCCCCGCGATCCGGACAAACGGCGTTCGGCCAGCACGCGGCCTTCCAAGGAGGCCAACCCGACCACCACGGTGGAGGTGGCGGCATCCAAGGCCAGGATCAGGGCTTGTCCCAGGACGCGCGCAAGATGGCGGTCACCAGATCCCGGTAGGAGAGCCCGATGGCCGCGGCCTGTTGCGGAATGAGGCTGGTTTCCGTCATGCCCGGCAAGGTGTTCACTTCCAGCACGATGGGGCCGTCTTCGCCCAGGATGAAATCCGTTCGGCTGTAGGCGCGAAGGCGGAGCGTCTCGTGGACGCGGCGCGCCAGATCCTGGATCTGGCGGGTGGTCTCTTCCGGCAGGTTCGCAGGGGTGATTTCTTCGGAACCGCCCGGCAGGTACTTGCTGGAAAAATCGAAGAACTCGCCGCACTTGGGCTTGATCTCGGTGGGAGGCAAGGCCGGGTGGCCTTCCAGCACACCGCAAGTCAGTTCCCGTCCCGACACGAACTTCTCCACCAGCACGCGTTTTTCCGTGGCGCAGAGCTTCACGGCGGCTTGGACCAATTGCTCTTCGGTCTTCACGATGTGCACGCCGATGGAACTGCCGCCCGTGGGCACCTTCAGGACCAGCGGGAGTTCCCCCCACTGGAAGGCGCGCTCCGCAAAGGCTTCCGGGCCCATCTCCGTGGACAATTCCATGGACGGCGCGATGGGGATCTCGCGGGTGGCGAGGATCTCCTTGGTCCGGGTCTTGTCCATCGCCGTCGCGGAACCCAACACGCCGGATCCCGTGTAGTGGATGCCGTGGAACTCCAGCAACGACTGCATCCGGCCGTCTTCGCCCCAGTCGCCGTGCAAGGCCAAAAACGCCCCGTCGCAGGGGAGACGCTCCAGCGCAGGACCCGATGTCTCCGACCAGCCGTCGGACACGTCGCCCGCGGACAAATCGTGCCGACCGCCTTCGAAACCGGACTGCTCCGAGGCGGCAAGAGGCCGTGGTGGAAAGCGCCAGCGGCGATCGCGAGTCAGAACCACGGGCCAAGGCTGGTAGAGGGCCGGATCCATCTGCCGGACCACACCGGTCCCGCTTTTCAGCGAGACGTCATGTTCGGTGGAATAGCCACCCATCAGGACCAAGACGGTTTTTGGCATCTCAACCTCCAGCCAGGCAGGAGTGGAACACGGTCAGAAGCGGGAATCCGGCGCCGAGCACGATGCTCGCACCGGTGCACAGCAAGAGCGGAACCTCCGCCAGGAAGGCGGGCTGGATATAGGCGTGTTCGGAACCTTCGGCGTCGTCGTCGACCACCGTCGCGCGCAACAGGCGAAGATAGGCGCCAGCCAGAGCCACGGAACCCGCCAAGGCGAACACCACGCCGATCAGCAATGCCTTGCCGTAACCATCTTCCGCGGCCGTGCGAACCACTTCGGAAAGCAACGCCCACTTGCCGGCGAAGCCCGCCAAAGGCGGGATGCCCGCGAGGCTCGCCACGCAGATCACCAGCGCCACCACCACGCGAGGGCGGCGCTTCCAGGAGCCCTTGAGGTTGGCGAGGCTGGTGTCGCCGTCGCCGGAGAGGATGTCCAGCGCGAGAAACGCGCCGAGATTGGCCACCATGTAGGCCATCAGGTACAAGCCAAGAGCGGCGACGGCATCGCGGGTGATCCAGGTGGAGATCGCCAGGAGCATGATTCCCGAATTGGCCGTGGAGCTGAAGGCCAGGAGGCGCTTGGCGTCGTTCTGGACGAGCGCGGTCGCGGAGCCCACCACGATGGAAAGCACCGCCATGGCGACGATTCCCGCCGCCAACGAAGTCGGCGCGAGCCCGGGGGTTCTGAGGGGAAGAAGCTCGGGGAGGGTGTGCAGGATGGCCGCGAAACCCGCCGCCTTGGGCACGGTGGACAGGAATCCCGCCGGGACCGTTGGGCAGCCCTGGTAGACGTCCGGGCTCCAGAAATGGAACGGCGCCAGACCGAGCTTGAAGGCGAAGGCCGCCGCCACGAGGGCCACGGACGCGAACACGGCCGGGGACGGGGTGGAGATCAGCCGTGTGCCGATTTCCGTCACCTCGAAGGTTCCCGTGATGCCCCACAAGTGGCTGATTCCGAAGATGGCCACCGCCGAGGCGACCGCGCCGTACAGCACGTACTTGATGCCCGCTTCGCTGGCCTGGGGATCGCGCGCCCGGAATCCCGCCAGGCCGTAGCTGGAAAGCGAGAGGAATTCCAAACCGATGTACATCGCCAGCAGATGCCGCGAAGAGGCCAGCAACATCGCGCCCAGGGCGACCGAAAGGATCAGGAGGGCCGCATCGCCCAATTCGTCGCGTCGGGCCATCGCACGCGACCCATTGAGGGCCAACAACGCGAGGAAAGCCGCGACCAGAGCGAAGACCCTGATGAATTGGGTGATGGCATCGGGAACGAAGGTTCCGGCGATTTGCGAGACCCCGCCGGGAATCCCCACGACCAGGCAAAGCAGGATGCCAGCGAGGGCGGAAATGGCCGCGAACCAGACCACAAGACGCTTGTCCGCGGTGGCGGTGCTCCACTCCAGGATCAGCCCCAGGCAGATCGCGGTCGCCACCAGCAATTCGGGGAACAGCCCGCGCAACGAAACCGGGATGGATGTCAGAACTTGCAGGAAGAAGTCGTTCATGGGTTCACCAAGGCCTCTGGAGCCAGGCCATGTGGCCGGATAGCGATGCGGAGGCGGGACCTACGACATCCTGCAGGATGGAGGGCCAGACACCCAAGAGCAAGGAAAGCGCCGCCAAGGGAAGAAGGGAGGCCAGTTCGGTCCGGGTGAGATCCGGGAACTTGGCCTGCTGGGGATGGCGCAGCGGGCCGTACAACACCCTTTGGACCATCCAAAGAAGATAGGCCGCCGAAAGGATCACCCCGGTGGCCGAAACGAAGCCGGCCATGCGGGTGGCGTCCGCGCTCCAAGCCCCCAGCAGCACGCCGAGCTCCCCGACAAATCCTGCCAAGCCGGGCAAGCCCGCGCCCACCATGGCGGAGAACAGGAACAACGCGGAGAATTTGGGCATCACCTGCGCGAGTCCACCGAACCCATCCACGTTCCGGTGATGCGCCCGTTCGTAGATCACGCCCACCAGCAGGAACAACAGCGAAGCGGAAAGTCCGTGGCTCACGCATTGGAACGTGGCACCGGCGATTCCCTGGGCCGTGCCGGAAGCCAAGCCAACCAGGCAGAATCCCATGTGCGAGATGGAGGAATAGGCCACCAGCCTCTTGAGGTCGGTCTGTCCCAAAGCGGCAAGACCGCCCCAAACGATGGAGATGGCGCCGATCCACCCGAACAACCAGGCCGCCTGGGCCACCGCACCCGGAAAGAGCGGCCATGCCACACGGATCAGGCCGTACACACCAAGCTTGAGCAGGATGCCGGCCAGCACGACGGAAATCGCCGTGGGCGCCTGGACGTGCGCGTGCGGAAGCCAGGCATGCAAAGGCACCGATGGAACCTTCACCGCGAAGGCCACGAAGAACAGCCCCAGGCAAAGTCCCGCCAATCCGATCCCGAAGATCTGGCGCTGCGCCCACCAGGGAGCCAAGAGCTTCCAGTGCAGGAGATCGAAGCTGCGGGAAAGCGGAACGTACAGCGGCAAATTCCGTCCGGAGGCGATGTCGGCCGAACGCACCAGGGATTGCTGGCCGTTGGACGTGCCGGTCAGGACAGGCAGTCCGTAGAGGACCGCTTCGCCACCGGCGCCGGTGGTCATGTTTTCGCGGACCTCTTCGGCGCGCACCGGCATGGGGACCGATTCGCGCGGAGCGGAGACGTTCAAAAGGAAGATGGCCAACAGCATGGCCATGGAACCGGCCATGGTGTAGAGGAAGAATTTGACGGCCGCGCGTTTGCGATCGTCGCCGCCCCAGACAGCCACCAGGAAGAACATGGGGATCAGCATGATCTCCCAGAAGCAGTAGAAGAAGACCATGTCCAGGGCCAAAAACGACCCGTAGACGCCCACGAACAAGAGCTGGAACATCGCGTGGTAGGCGCGCACGCGGACCTTGGGCGCGTTGGCCAGGCTCGCGGCGAACTGGACGATGGCGGTCAGGAAGATCATGGTCGCGGAAAGCCGATCCATGCCCAGATGCCAGGCCACCCCCCACTGGGGCAGAAGCGGGATCCGCTCGCGCAGCAAAAATCCGCTGGTGGCCGTGGCCGATTGGGCCCAGAAGAGCGCTCCGGTCAACACGAGCAACGCCACCGCGATGCCGATGGTGATGCGCTTCTGGAGATCGGGCCGCTCGGGCGCGCACCAGGAAACCAAGGCTCCCAGCGCCGGAATCGCGATGACGGTGGAAAGTAGGAGGGCGTCCATCGATGGCCTTTACAGGAGAAGCAGGGCGAGAGCCCCGAACAAGGCAAGCAGCGTCCAGCCCGCGTAGGCCAGTGAACGGCCCGTCTGGAACAGATTGGCGAACCACCCGACCCAACGCGCCAAGGAGGCGGTGGCATCGACGGCTCCATCCACGGACAGCCCCGAGCCCAGATCCGCCTTGGCCACGAGCTTGCCTCCGCGGCGGGCGATGCCCTCGGCGAAGATCAGATCCAGGGCCTTGTCCACGAACCACAGGTTGGCCAAAAACTGCCAGACAAGATTTGTCGGAGGGTCGCGACGCAGCCAGGTGGCGCAGGAGCCGCCCTTGCGCGGATTGGTCACGTAAAGCCAGAATGCGACCCCGGCACCCAGGCAGAACAACGCGAACGTCCAGGCCATGGTGCTCACATGAAGATGATGCGCCAGTTCTTCGGGAAGATCGGAAACGGCCATGGGCGAGCGCAGGATCCCCTCCAGCCAGCTCCCGGAGGCGAAGGGATTGAAGGAACCCGTCCACACGAACTGGAGCGAAAGGACCGCCAGGATCAGAAGGACCACGATCGAGGCCTTGTCCGGATCGTGCGCATGATCCCACAGGTGCTTGTCGCGCGGCTTGCCCAGGAAGGCCACCAGCCATTGGCGGCTCATGTAGAAGGCGGTGAGGGCGGCGGTGACCATGCCGAGGATCCACGGGATGCGAGCGGCCCAGATACCGGTGCCGTGGGCGGTGGCGAGGTACACCTTGGCGTGGGCGGCGGCCAGGATGGCGTCTTTAGACCAGAACGCGGAAAAGCCCGGGACGCCCAGGATGGCCAAGGTGCCAATTCCTGTCGCGATGGCGGTGAACGGCATCTTGCGGGCGAGGCCTCCCATGCGCCCCAGGTCCTGTACGCCGTGCAGGGCGTGGATGACCGCGGCGGCTCCCAAAAAGAGCATGCACTTGAAGATGGCGTGGGTGTACAGGTGGGACACGCCCGCTCCGTAGCCTCCGGCAGCGGCCCCAGCGCCCAAGCCGAGCATCATGTAGCCCAGCTGGGAGATGGTGGAGTAGGCCAGCACGGCCTTGTAGTCCCATTGCACGCAGGCGATGGTGGCGGCCACGAAGGCGGTGATGGCGCCCACCCACTGGATGGCCACCAGGGCGTCGGGGGTGAGCAGCGGATAGATGCGCGCGGTCAGGAACACGCCGGCGGCGACCATGGTGGCCGCGTGGATGATAGCTGATGCAGTGGTGGGGCCCTGCATGGCCTCCGGCAACCACACGTGGAACGGGAATTGGGCGGACTTGCCCATCGCGCCCAGGAACACCAGCAGACCCGCGAAGGTCAGGAGGCCAGCTCCCGTGAATCCCAAAAACACCAGCTTGGAGGAGGCGATGGGGCCGACGGCAACAAAAAGCGTCTTCCAGGCCAACGGATCTCCGCCCGTGAATCCGGGAAGGGAGGTCACCAACCAGGCCAGCATGGCCAGGCCCGAGACGAACCCGAAGTCGCCAACGCGGTTGACCACGAAGGCCTTGAGCTGGGCCATGGCGGGGTTCAGCTTGGATTCGTTCACACCGGTGGCATAAAAAGGCTTGCCTGCTTGGTACTCTGGATCTTCCGAGGCCGGAGCCTTGTCGTGCCAGTACCCGATCAACAGATACGACCCGAGTCCCACCAGTTCCCAGCCGATGAACGCCTGCAGAAGTCCGGGGGCCACGACCACGGCGGTCATGGCGAACACGAAGAAGCTGAAGCTCGCGAAGAACCGTCCGTAGAAGCGGTCGTTGTGGAGGTACCAGCGCGAGAAGACCAGCACACCCAACGCCAGAAATTGCACCACCAGGAGCATGGGCACGGAAAGGGCGTCCAGCTGGATGCCCAGCGTGAAGGTGATCTTGGCGCCGGGGAAGGAAAGCCACGGGATGGTGCGCGTTGCGGGGGCTGCGACTCCCAGGGCGATGGCCAAGGCGGCGATGGCTCCGATCGCCTGGGCGGCGACGGAGACGAGATCCACATGGTTGGTTTTGCGCCAGAAAACGGCTCCGACCAGGGCGGCGAGCAAAGGCGCCGCCAGGCAGAGCAGGGCAAGGGAGATCGAATCCATCTCAGTCTCCGTGCAAGGTGCGGACCTTTTCCAGGTCCACATCGCGGAAGGTGCGGAAGACCGCGAACACGAGCCCCAAGGCCACGGCGGCCTCGGCGGCGGCGAGCGCGATCACGAAAAGTGTGGCGACCTGCCCCTGGGCGGCGGCTTCGCTCCCGCGAAACCGACCATAGGCGACAAAATTCAGGTTCGCGGCGTTGAGCATCAGCTCGACCCCCATCAGGTATCCCACCGCGTTGCGCCGGATGGCGCAGGCGAGAGCCCCGAGGGAGAACAAGATGGCGGACACGGCCAGATACGGAAGGAGCCGGTCGGGCCCCGCGAGCAGAAACTCGATCACATCGCATCCTTTCGCACAAGTCCCAAGGCCGCGACCAACACCACGGTCAGAAGCATCGCCACCACCAGAAAGGGAGCCAGCCAGCCATTGAGGAGAAGTTCCCCTAAGTGGTTTTGCGAATTGGAGGCGATCTGCCCTTCCCAGGTTTGGGTGGGTGAGCGTGTCGCGGCAAGGCCAGTGCCGGGAAGCCGGGAGATGATCCAGGCCAATCGGCCAGCCGAAACCAGCACCGCTCCGGCGGCCAGTCCGCCCAGGATCTTGGCGCCCAATGAGGGAGGGGTGCTGCGACCCAACACATCGCGGCTGAACATCACTCCGAACAGGATCAGGATCAGGATCCCGCCCACGTACACGATCATCTGGATGACCGCGACATATTCCGCCTGCAGGAACAGATAGAGCCCTGCCAATCCGGTGAGGCAAGCTCCCAGCGAAAGTGCCGCGTACACGAGGTTGCGTGCGAAAACGGCACCCGCCGCACCTGCCAAGGCGACGGCCACGACGGGCCAAAAGAGCAGGGTCGCTGCGTTCATGACTGGGCCGTTCCCGGAGCCTTGTCCGATTGTTGGCCGGCTTGTTCGGCCGCCAGTTGCGCGGCCTGCGCGGCCGCTTGTTCGCGCGCCTTCTTCTTGTCGGCGCGGGCCTGGTCGGCCTTGGCCTTTTCTTCCGGAGTGTAGAAGCCCATTCCGTAGCGGGCGAACAGAAATTGTCCCTTTTCCAGATCTTCGATGCGCGACATGAACTGTTGATCGTCTTCGGTGCGGGTGGACGGATCCTGGGCGGTCAGGCGGTTGAGCCTATCCACTTCCAGCATGTCCAGCTTCACCTTGGTCTGGTCGGCGCGCATGCGGAACAGGAACTTCCCGCCCCGGGCGTTGACCAGGTTCTTGGGATCCAATTCGTAGCCCTTGGTCATGGTCAGGCAGTCGGTGGGACACACCTGCGTGCACAGCCCGCAATAGATGCACTTGGACAGGTCGATGTCGTAGCGGCTGATGCGGAACTTGGAGTTCTCGTTGAGCTCGCCTTCCATGGTGATGCAATCGATGGGACATGCCCGCGAACAGGACTTGCACAGCGTGCAACGGTCCACGTCGTTGAACAGATGCCCGCGGAATCCATCCGGAATGTGCGCGGGTTGGGTGGGATAGTCGATGGTCATGGCGTTGGCCTGACCCTCTTTGTCCGTGACGTTTTCCCAGATGAACCGGGCGGTCAGCCCCAGTCCCGTGGTGGTGGATTCCACTCCATCCACGATCTCGCGAACCCAGCCGAGAATGCTCATGGGGCCACCTTGCCTGTCAAACGACGGATTTCAATCGGCTCGGGAGGGGCTCCGTAGCGCTTGGCCAGCACCACCAGCACGGCCATGGCTCCACCCGCGATCGCCCACGACACAGCCCACGCCACCAGATCGGGCCGGACCACCGGAGCGGACAAATACCGTCCGTAAGCGATCTCCACCACTCCGGTGCGACGCGCCGTCAGAAGCTGGGTGAGCGCCAAACCGAACAGGGAAATCAAAGCCAGCGGCACGAGTTTGGTCCACGAAAGGCGCATGACCTGGTCGATGCGAAAGCGCGGCAAGGTCCAGCGGATCCACATCATGACGCCGACCGAAGCCACGGCTTTGAGCACCAGGATGGCCGTGTGCACCAGGGCTTCCGCGACCGGAGGCAGGGACACGATCCACTGCTCGCCGATGGGAGATTGATAGCCGCCGAGGAACATCGTGGCGAACAGACCGCCCACCAAGATCATGTCGGCGTATTCGGCGATGAAGAACAAGCCCCAACGCAAGCCGGAATACTCGGTGTGGAATCCACCCACCAACTCCGATTCGCCTTCGGAAAGATCGAACGGGGTGCGGTTGCATTCGGCCAGCGCCGCGATGTAGTAGACACCGGCCAGCAAGGCCAGGAACGGACTCTGGAAGAGGTTCCAGCCGGTGAACGAAAACCATCCGGCGTGGTACTGGCCCGCGATGATCCCTTGCAGGCTCATGGTGCCCGACCACATGCAGACCGCCGCGATGGACAGCGCGATGGGCGTCTCGTAGGAGACGATCATGGCCACGGAACGGATGCCGCCGAAATACGACCACTTGTTGTTGGAACTCCAGCCCGCCTTGAGGATGGAGACCGCGACAAGTCCTGTCACCGCGCCCAGGTAGAGGGCGGCCACCGGGGGATCGCCCATGTGGAACCACTGGCTGAACGGGAACACCGCGAAGGCCAGGAAGGCTCCGGTCAGGGCCAGATACGTGGAGCCATGGAACAAAAGCTTGTCCGCACCGGAGGGTGCCATGTCCTCCTTGAGGAACATCTTGACACCGTCTGCGGCGATGGAGCCGAGTCCCCACTGGCGGGCCTTGCCCAACACGCTGGAAATCACGGGCAGGCGTTCGAACCTGCGGGCCGTGGCGCGACGCTTCCACTTGGGCTGGAAGAACAAGGCCAGATCGAACACCAGATCCACCACGCCGGTGGCGCCCACCATGGGGCCCTTGCGGCGCTGGGCGAAGCCGGCGATCTTGCGCTCGAAGTACTGGGCCACACCCGCGATGGGAAACACGATCCCCAGCACCGGGGCCGCACAGACGAACAGGACCGCGACGATCTGGGCGACTTCCAGGGGAAGGCCGGAACCGGCGATCCACTGGGCGATGGAATCGGAGACTGGACCGACGGAAAATGTCATCGATCCACCTCGGGAAGGACGATGTCGAAGGAGCCGATCACGGCGACCAGATCAGCGATCATGAGGCCGGGAACGATCTTCTCGAAGATGGAAAGCGCCGTGAAGGATCCGGTGCGGATCTTGATGCGGTAGGGAATCTTGGTGCCGTCGGAGACGATGCGGTAGCCCGTTTCGCCGCGAGGGTTCTCGCAACGGAAGTAGATCTCGCCCACGGGCGGCTTGCGAAGGGCTTTTTGGGCCGCCTTGGCCACGCACCATCCACCCACCGGATCGTCCGCCACGCCGGACGCCGGCGGGATCTGGTCCAGGACCTGGCGACAGATCTTGATGGACTCCAGGACTTCCAGCAAGCGCACCACGTAACGGTCGTAGCAATCGCCGAGTTTGCCCTTGGCGCCCGCGTAGCAACGCCCCACGGGAATGTCGAACTCGAACCGATCGTAGATGCCGTAGGGTCGGTCGCGACGCAGATCGAACGAGACTCCCGAACCGCGCAGATTGGGCCCCACCAAACCGTAGGAGAGGGCGTCTTCAGGGCTGATGGCGGCGATTCCGGCCAAGCGTCCCTTGAAGATGTTGTTGGTGGTGATGAGACGGTTGAAGTCCTTCATCGCCACTTCCAGGCCGTCCAGGAAGGTGCGCACTTCGGCTTCCGCACCAGGATGGAGATCCTGGTTCACGCCGCCCACACACATGTAGTTGTAGGTGAGGCGCGCTCCGCAGGTCTTCTCGAAGATGTCGTTGATGTGTTCGCGCTGCCCCAGGGCATGGATGAACGGGGTGAACGCGCCCATGTCCATGGTCATGGATCCCAAGCCGACCATGTGGCTGGAGATGCGGTTGAGCTCGGCGAACAAGACACGGATGTATTCGGCTCGTTCCGGAATCTGGAGCTTGGTTTCTTCGCTGGTGGCAAGCAACGCTTCCACGGCCAGCACCCAGGCGTGGTTGGAGTTCATGGAGCACACGTAGTCCACGCGGTCCGTGTAGGGCACGAACTGGAACCACTCCAGGTTTTCGCCGATCTTCTCGATGGCCCGGTGCAGGTACCCCATGTCCGGCTTGCAAGCGGCGATCACTTCGCCGTCCGTGGTCACTTCCAAACGCAACACACCGTGGGTGGCCGGATGGTGCGGCCCCATGCTCAGTGTGATGAAATCGCCTTCGCGTTCGATGTTCACTTGTACGGCCCCGATTCGAAGGTTTGCCCCTCGCGCTTGAGCTCCACCCCGCCATAGGTTTCGGGATAGACATAGTCCTTGCGCAGCGGGTACCCGATCCAATCGGTGGGCATCAGGATGCGTCGAAGGTCGTGATGGCCTGGGAAGGAAACCCCCAAGAGATCGAAAGCCTCCCTCTCAAAGAAGGAGGCCACGCCCCAGACCGACTCGACCGATGGAATCTCAGGGCATTCCCGAGACGTAGACGATTTAAGGCACACTTCGTGACCGTGCTTGGACGAGGCAAGGTCGTAGACGCAGGCCAGGTCCGTACAAGGCGGTGCGTCTTTACCGTCCGTCGGAAATTTGAGAAGATCGACCCCGGTCAGGCAACACAAGGAGTCGAAGGAAAGATCGGGATCCGATTTCAGGAAGCGCGCAACCTCGAGCATCTCGAGCGGTTGCACCGCGATCCACCGGGCCCCGTTGGGCGCTGAACCAGCCTGGGTCAATGGAAAGCGCACTTGAACCTTGGCGAAAATCGCCTCGAAGCTCTGGGCCTTCCCTCGACACTGGTTCCTGGACGGAACTGGACTCATGGGGCCGGAAAAGTAGCCTTTTGGCGTTCTTGCGCGCGTCATTTGCTTTTTTGCATGCAAGAACAATGGCCAAGCACCTCCGTCCGCTGCTTTCGCTCGCGGGCCCGCTCATTTTGTCCTCCACTTCCGTCACCGCCATGCAGGTGATCGACGCGTTGGTCGTGACCCGCCATTCGGCCGAGGCCGTGGCGGCTTTGGGGACATCCTCCATGGCGGTGGTCCTGGTGCAAGGACTTCTCTTCGGTACGGCGGGATACTGCGGAACGTTCGCGGCCCACCACCAAGGCGCAGGCGACCGACCCGGGATTTTCCGCTCGGCTTGGCTTGGCATCCACGTGTCGTGGATTTCCGGGATCCTGGGCTTGATCCTGTCGATCTTCCTGCCCGAAATCTTCCGGTGGGTGGGGCACGGTCCGGACATCCTGGAGCAGGAAATCGTCTACACCCGCATTTGCCTGGCCGGATCGCTGTTTCCGGTTCTGTCGGCCGCGTTGGGAGGCTGGCTGGCTGGGATCGGGCGCACATCACTGGTCACGATCGTCACCCTGGCCAGCTTCGTGGTCAACGCCCTTCTCGCCTGGATGTTCGTGCTGGGAAGACTTGGCGCTCCTGCCATGGGCTTGGCGGGAGCCGCTTGGGCAACGCTGGCGGCCCAGGCCTTCGCGACGCTCCTTTACGGGGTGATCTTCGCCCGCATGGGCGGCCTGACCAAGGTGCACCCGAAGGTCACGCTGGCCCAGATGCGGCATTTCATCGGCTTGGCGCTACCCTGGGGGCTGCGCATTTCCGGCGAGGTTCTGGCCTGGACGTTGTTTCTGGTCTTCATGGGACGCATGGGCACCGTGGAACTGGCCGCCACCACGGCAGCGTTTCGCGTCAATTCCATCGCCTTCTTCCCGGCGCTGGGACTCGCCCAGGCAACGGGCATTCTCGTGGGGCAGGCTCGAGGCGCCGGAAGGGATCAGGACGTCCCCGCGATCGGAATCCAAGGGCTCGTGCTGGCCGAAGGCTGGATGCTGACCATGGCGGCGGCCTTCGTGTTCGCTGGATCCTGGCTGGCTGGCTGGTTCATGTCCCCAGGACCTCAGGGGCTTGCCATCGTTTCCCTGGTGGTGGTTTCGTTGCGCTACGTGGCCTTGTATTGCCTGTTCGACGCTTCCAACGTGTTGCTTTCCTCCGTTCTTTCTTCCACCGGCGATACGCGCTGGGTCGCCAAGGTCTTCGCCATCGCTTCAGCCATCTTCCTGGTGGCGTTGTGGTGCAACGACCATTTTTCCGGTGGCTACCACCTCGCTTGGATATTGGCGGTGGTGTTCATTTTGGGAACGGCCACGGCTTGGGCATTGCGATTTTCTTCCGGGGCATGGAAGTCAATGGCCGTTTTGCGGGAATCCAACCTTGAGCTTGCGCGTCCAGGGGTCATGGAGCCGAATCGCTCCCCTCAGGAGGAACCATGAATCGCAAAAAGCTGTCGACCGTTGCCGTGATCACCGTGCTGGCCGCCGGAATCACTGCTTTTGCTTGGGCCAAGGAGGAACAGCGCTCCCCTCGCCGTGACGACCGAAACCGGGTCGAACGTTTGATGGAAGAACGCCTGGCCAGCCTTCCCGAAGCCGAGCAAGCCTTGGCGAAATCTCTTCGACCGCTCCACGATTCTCTCCGCGGCGTCATCGGCGATTACACCCGCAAGGTGCGCGAAGGCGCGGATGCCCGCAGCCTAGTCGCAGAGCGTGCGCAAATCACCTCGCTCAAATCCGAGATCGCTCGTTTGGAAGCCGCCAATCCTGACATTTCCCTGGACCTTCTCGCTCACCTGCCTCCGCCGGGGATGGTACACAAGCGCGGACCGAAAAACCACAGGCCGCCGTGTCCAAAGATGGATGGCGACTCCACCGCCCCGCACTGTCCGCGGCACACACCGCCCCCACCGCAGAAAGACTGACTCCGTTGAACGCCTCCGACTGGATCCGATGGGTCGCGCTGGCTCGCGAAGGCGACAAGGACGCGTTCCATCGTCTGTATTCAGCCACGCGGCCCCGGCTTCACAACGCCGTGGCCCACCTGGTGGATCCCGGGCTCGCCTCGGAAATCGTGCAACGCGCCTTCGTGCGCGCCTGGGAACGACTTTCCGATCTGGCCGAGGATGCCGCCTTCGGAGGTTGGTTGCGACGCATCGCCGTGAACCTGGTACGCGACCACTGGCGACGCGAAAAGCTCACCGTGGAAGTTCCCGACGACGACGATCCGCAAGCCCTGGCCGATTCCCAGCCGGACCCGGAAGCCCTTTGGGAATCCCATTGGGAGGCGCTCCAGCTTCGCCAAGCGATTTCGGAACTTCCTCCGGCCTTCCGCGAAGCGGTGGTTCTCCATTACCTGGACGATCTTCCCGTGGAAGAAGTCTCCCGCATCCTGGACGTTCCCCGCGGAACCGTCCTTTCCCGGCTTTCCAGAGGTCGCGCCCGGCTCCGCCTGTCGCTGGCCGCCATTCGCGAGGTGACACGATGAACGCCCCCCTCGACTCCCTCGGAACCGCACTCCGTTCCCTCCCCCCCATCCAGGGAGAAGACGACTGGAACGACCTCCGCGAGCGCCTGTCGCGCAGACGGTCCTTCCGCTCCCGGTTGCGCCTCGCCGCACCCACGCTACGCTGGGTGGGCGCGTGCCTGGCCGTGCTGTTGGCGTTCGGATTCTGGCAAGCCCTGCAGGGGCGCCGCTCCGTGGTCGCCTCGGAAAGCGGCGCGGAGATGCGCACCTGGGTGGCCGCCCACCAGGACGCGACGTTCTCCGCGGAGGTGATCGACCCTTGGACGGATCCCGTCGCGGAGGCCTCGCCATGATCCTCGCCGCGCTTTTGACGATTCTTGTCAGCAAGGATCCCGGCGAATGGCTGCGGGAATCGTTCCATGGCAGACCCGGCTCGTCGTGGAGCGCCGTGGCGACCTTGGAACGCCTCCGCGGCGAGCTGGACACCGTCCGCGTCTGCCGCGAAGGCACGTCCGAGCGGTTGGACTTCGCGCATCGCTCCATCCTCATGGCCGGCGACAGCACGATTCATCTCGACCACCAACGCAAGACGGCCCGATTCTCCCCGCGACACCTGCCACCCCCCGGGCCGCCGGACGGTCCCAGGCTGGTCGGGCAAGCGAAGATCCTGGGGCGGGATGTCCTGGTCCTGGAACTGACGCCGCCGTTTGGTGGCACGCTGCGGTTCTGGGTGGACACCACCCTGCCGGCGGTGTTGAAAAGCACATCGCAGGGGGGGCTTCCGGCTCCACCTCCACCTGGACCGCCAGGGCGCGCTGGCGGAAAAGGCCCTCCAGGGCCGCCACCTTTACGTCAATTCTTGTCCGTTCAACCCGGAGCAGGCTGCCCCGCCGGATCGTTCGCGACCCCTGCCGACTACGTGCACGAACGCGGCGGCCCCGGCAAACGCGGGGATTCCACCCGTCGCGATGGCCCTCGGCGCCACGAAGTCGGCTCCGAAGCCGCGCTCGCGCAGGCGGTCGGATTCCCCATCCCGCGACCCGTTTGGATGCCGGAAGGATTTTTCCCCCGCGACTGGGCCTGGGTGGAAATCCGCGGCGGCAAGGCGGCGCAGGTGTTCTACTCCAACGGCAAACAACGCGTTTCACTGTTCTGGAAACGCACCAACGAACCGCCCCAGTACTGCCCCAGCGGCGGGTGCAAGGATTTCAAGGGGCGGGTGGTGGTCTTCCACAAGGTCGGGGCCTTCGTGCTGGCCGTGACAGGCGATCTCCCTCCGAAAGACCTGGAAAAGATCGCGGGCCTGCGGAAGTAGGGAGCCCCCCTACTCGAGACGCTCAAGATCGAGTTTGCCTTAAAAGCCGATCATATTGCGCATGGGAGCCAATCCAAAACCAGACGATCTCGCCGTCCTTTACGACTCCCAATGCTCTCCACCCGATCCCTACGCGGGCCGACCAAATGGGAGGCTCCTTGCCCACCTTCTTGAATTCCACGCTGGGGTGGGCAGGATTCTCCAGCCAGAGTTGGAAGTTCTTGCGTGCAAGGGATTGGATGGACGCAGGAAGCTGCCGGAAGCAACTGCGAAAGGCCGGGGACCGAAAGGATTTCACGCTCCGTCAAACCCACCAGGAACGGTTGCGCCGTTTGCGTGGTCCACCAGAGCCTGATTCCCGAGTGCAGCCAGAAGCGTCTGGCTCGCGTCGAGAGTCTCATCCCACCGTGCCTCGCCATCGAGTTCTTCCAAAAGCAACGAGGCCAAGACATCCTGCTGGGAATCCGGCAAGGATTCAAGATGCTGGACAACCTGATGCATGAGTGCCGTCATGCACAGGAATATACCATCCGGGATAGTCCAGCATAGCAGACTACCCCACCGCGGCTTCGAACTCCTCCACCAGGGATTCGATCGCCCGGTTGCCCGCGCGCCAAAAATCTTCGTCCAGCTTGATCCCCACGGCCGCGCAGGCGTCGGCGGGATCTTCCGATCCGCCTTTGGCCAGAAGCTCCAAAAAGCGCGGCACGAAGGCGTCGCCTTCCTCCACCCAGCGCTGGTACAGTCCCAGCACCAGAAGTTGTCCGAAGGTGTACGCGTAGCAGTAGAAGCGCGTGTGGATGAAGTGCGGGATGTAGCTCCAGCCCCAGCGGTAGGCGGGATTCATCTCCACCGCCTCGCCGTAGAGGGCCGCGTTGGCTTCCCACCATTTCTTGCAGATCTCGTCGCGGGACAACTGTCCATCCTTGCGACCGGTGTGAACGGACAGTTCGAACTCCGTGAGCACGTTCTGGCGATAGGCGGTGGAC
Source organism: Fibrobacterota bacterium (assembly GCA_016699655.1). Taxonomy (GTDB): domain Bacteria; phylum Fibrobacterota; class Fibrobacteria; order UBA5070; family UBA5070; genus UBA5070. The sequence continues at coordinate 2,417,000 of CP064986.1, read as the reverse complement.
AGCGCGTCTTCGATGCGCGAGCACAGGAGCGAACGGCGCCGGACAGGATCTGTCTCCTGCGAAAGGAGCCTGCGGTTGAGGAGCATCTCGCCGAACACGGAGGCGGTCTCGGCCAGAACCAGCGGCGCATCGTAGAAGAACAACGGCTGGCCGCTGGAGCGCCGGTAATGCACGCCATGACCCAGCTCGTGGGCAAGGGTGAACACGTCGCGGATCTGCCCGGTGTAGTTGAGCAGAATGTACGGGTGGTGGCCCGGCCAGGTGCCGGAGCAGAAGGCTCCGTCGTCCTTGCCCACGCGGACCTCGGCATCAATCCAGCCCTTGTCCACGAAATCGCGGGCGAGATTCGCCAGTTCCGGAGAAAAAGCCTCGTAGGCAGCCAGCACATGCCCCACCGACTCCTGCCAGGAATACTGGGCATCCGAGGGAGTGATGGGTGCGTACAGATCCGTGTTGGCCAGCCGCGGGAGCCCCAACAGTTTCGCCTTGGCCCGCCAAAAACGCTGGGCCACGTGGTAGTTCTCGCGGGTCACGCGCATCATCGTTTCCACGACGTCGTCGGGAAGCGAATTGCCCATGTGCGTGCGGGCCATGGGGTGCGGGTACTTGCGCATCTCGCAATCCACCTGGTGGTCCAAGGCCAAGGTGTTCAGCACGTGGGCGAGCACCAGGCCGTTTTTTTCGAACACGGCGAGAAACGCTTCGTGCGCGGCCTTGCGCATGGCCGGATCCAGGTGGCGGCTGAACGCCAGCATCTCCGCACCCGTGCGATCGCGCATCCCGGCGCCATCGTCGAAGGGAAACGAAAGCGAGTTGGTGAGATCATCGAACAATTGGGCGGTGGCGGCCCTTCCCGTCAGGTCCTTGCGGCTGGACAGCCGCTCTTCCGGCTCGGACAGAATATGGTCGCGGTACTTGCGCACCTCGCGCACCCAACGCTCCAGACGCTTGGCGCGCGGCTCCACCCACCACGATTCCACCACGGCATCTTCCACCGCGGCGATCTCCACCTGCAAGAAGGACGTGGCGGCGTCGCATTGCGAGGCCAGCTCGCGGGAGCGCGCCTGGGCGGCTCCGATCGCTTCGTTGCGGGCATCGGCGGCGTAGGCCAGCGAAGTCCACGACCCCACCTGCCACAACGCCGTGGAAAGGCGTTCGTGGTCTTCCAGGAGGTCGGCCACCTCGGCGGGTGCAAGGCCGGACAGCCGTCCCTTCCATCGATCCGAAAAGATCTTGGTGTCGGCCAGGACTCGCTTGAAGTCGGCATCCAGACGAGGATCGTCCGGTCCCAGATACAGGGAAGAGAGGTCCCAACGCACTCCGAGGGCGGAATCTTGGGCGGTGATCGGATGGGAGGCGGTTTCCAGCATCCGACCTAAGCTACTCTCGACTCGTCCCTGTGGAACCCCACGCCGTGTCCTTGGTCACTTTTGCTGTGCCCCACCAGAACACAGACAACACTGGATGGTCACCAATTCGGAATTCCAGATCAATAGATCAAGCGGGATGCTTGTTTTCCGCGTACGTTGTTCCGTTCTTCGCGCTGGACTAGACTTTCTGCCGCGAGAGTCCTATCTTCCTCTCCAGACCGGTTTTCCCGAAAAACCCGGGCCATCAAATCCACTCATAGAGGTTCTACATGCAGAAGCTTCGCTTTCTTCCCCTCGCCGCGATGACGCTGGCGCTGTCCCTCTTCACCGGTTGCGACGACGAGACTGGAACCGTGACCATCAACGGATTCGGCGTTGACAACGCCAACCCGGCCGTTGGCCCCTCGTCCATCACCACCAAGGGCACCGCCGACTTCGAAACCGACCAAGCGACGGTTTCGTATTCCGTTTCGCCTTCGGCTGGCGTCACCATCCCCTCGAGCTTCAACATCGCCGCCGGTGGTAGCTTGGCCAAGCAGATCCAGTACACTGCTGCCGCAGTCCCTGGCTCCTACACCGTCACCGTCACCGTGACCGACGAAGACGGCGTCAGCGCCTCGCAGGCCGCCACGTTCTGCATCGGCGGAGCTTGCGGCACCTCGACTGGAATTCCCCTCGACATGCTCGAGCCCGACCTGACCGTCGGCGCGCAGGATGCCAAGGCCGGATCGTTCATCGACGTTGATGGCGGAGCGGTCTACACCTCCGGCGCCAAGGATTTCAGCGTTGTGGACGCGATCTTCTTCGCCGACGCCGCTGGACAGATCTCCTTGATGTCCCCCTCGTACGCGGCCTCCAACTCGCTGGGCGCCGTCAGCGCTTGGTCGACGAAGCTGTCCACCGTGATCGTTGACGCCGGCACCGCCGCTGTCGCGACTCGCGAAGCCGCCATGGCGAAGATCGGCACCAGCAACACCCAAGTGGCAGCCGTTGTCTCCGGCCACTACTACGCGCTGAAGCTGGCCAACGGCCAGTACGCTGCCATCAAGATCGCTTCCTTGTCCAGCTCGGGCAAGGCCGCTTCCGGCACCATCACCCTGTTCGTCGAATAATTCTCTAGAATTTTCGATCTGAACTCGAGCCCCTCGGCACCATTGGTGCCGAGGGGCTTTTTCTTTCTTGGCCGATGGTCTTTCGGAAGTATTTTTCTCCGCCATTACCGTCCAACCAGCGCTCTGGTCCCCCGTTTCCCGTCTTGAGAGGTCTTCCATGAAAATTCCCCGCCTTTTCGGAACTCTTGCGTGCCTCGCTTGGCTCGTCGCCGGGCTCAGTGGTTGCGAGGATACCCCCACGTCCTCCGGAACCCCATCGTCGGATACCACCAAAACATCCGTGAAACCCGGGCCAGCTATCACCCTTTCTCTGGCGTCGTCATCTCCGTACGCCACCAGCTTCACCTTGAAGGGTACCGTGGGGAAATCGGGGTCGGTTTCGGTCTACACCACCCTGACCCTGGACGGCGTCGATCGATCCAACGATTTCAGCCTACCACCAAGCAAGATGGTCACTGCACCGTATGACCTGAGCGGAATCAGCCTGTACGCAAAAAGCTCGGCGCGCCCCGGCGACTATCTCCTGACCGTGACCGCCACGGATTCACTCGGGACTTCCCGCGCCACCTGCACTCTGTCGGTGCGCTACAAGTCTCTGGAAGTCTCCGCAAATAGCAGCTCCATCTTCCCAGGAGACCAAATCAGTCTTTCCGGAACCACCCATTTCGCGGAAGATTTCGCCACCCTCTCCTTTCAGGTGGTCCCCCAGGAAGCCACCATCACGCTCCCCGCCACCATCCAGGTGACAAACGGTTCGTGGCCTTCCACCTCGGTGGCCACCAGCACATCCACACCGCTGGGCAACTATCGCGTGGTGGTCGCCCTGAAGCGATCGAATGGAACCGTGGACACCGTGTCCGTTCCGCTGACAGTGGTGGAAAAAACGAGTCAGCTGATTTCAAATGGCTCAATTGCCATGGGCTCGCAACTGGATCCAACCAACGGATCCTACCTGGACGTCGCCAACGCGACGGTCTGGTCTTCTGGTGCGGGAAAACCGTATCAAACCATCGATGTGATTTTTTTCAAGGATGCGTCTGGTGTTCCTTCCTTCCTTTCCCCTGCCCAAGCGGCAAGCGAAGGTCTAGGGTCCATGACATCCTGGACCACCACCAATCGAACCATCCTCGTCGATGCTGGAACGATCGTACCTGCCTCCGCCGAAGCCATCAAGTTGGCCATCGGCTCCAGCACGGCACAAAAAGCCGCGGTGGTTTCGGGACATTGGTATGCTCTGCGCCTGTCCACTGGACAATACGCCGCCATCAAGGTCGCGTCCCTGACCTCCACAGGCATCACGGCGACGGTTGAGATCCACAACTCCACGCTGTTTGATCGAAGTGTGATCGTCGCTCCTGCCCAAGTGGCGATGGGCACCCAAACAAGCACAACCCCTTCCTTCCTGGATGTGGCGGACATATCCCTCGTTACGGCTGCCAGCAAATCGTACAACAGGGTCGATTTGGTGTTCTTCAAGGACGCCACCGGAACCCCTACGTTCCTATCCCCCTCCGAAGCAGCCAACCAAGGCTTGGGCGCCCTGAGCAGCTGGGCAACCAAAAACCATACGATCATCGTCGATGCGGGCACATCCGGCTTGGCAACCCTCGATGCGGTCAAGGCGGCGATCGGCTCCAGCTCCTCCCAAAAAGCTCCTGTTGTATCAGGACACGTCTACGCGCTGAAGCTGTCTTCAGGTTCGTATGCCGCCATCAAGGTGGTTTCGCTTTCCTCATCGGGCACCGACGTCATTCTCGAGGTTACGAACTAGGAACCCGTCGGTTCTTTCGGGATTTTGCCCTCTTGGCATTTCGCGCCGAGGGCATTTTTCTTGCCTTGGCTAGTCTGGCCGTTTTTCCGTCGTCTACGCTTGAAAAGCAACTTGATTTCCCATCTATCCCCAGTGATGAAAGGTCTTCCATGAAAACTCCCCGCATCTTCGGAACGTTGGTGCGCCTCGCTTGGCTCGTTGCCGGGCTCAGCGGGTGCGACAACACACCCACTTCCTCAGGCGGTCCAGCATCGGATTCCGCCAAATCCGCAGGGAAAACCGGCCCAGCGATTTCGCTCAGCCTCGCTCCCAAGGCGACCAATGCGTCCGACTTCTTGCTCAGCGGCACCGTGGGAACAACCGGGTCAGTTTCCGTCAGCACCAGCCTGACCCTGAGTGGCTTCGATCGATCCAGCGATTTCAGCCTACCCCCAAGCAAGGTGGTCACCGCACCGTATGATCTGAACGCGATCACGATCAGCGCCAGGAGCACAGCTCTCCCTGGCAATTATATCCTGACTCTGACCGCCACCGATTCCCTTGGAAACACCTCCCGTGCGACCTGCATGCTTTCCTTGAAGCAGATGGCTTTGGGTGTCGCGCCTGTCATCTTAGGCTTCTCTTTCGATAACGTCACTCCCGGCACTGGCACCACAATTTTCACACGAGGGATTGTCGATTTTGGAACCGACAAAGCTACTGTCTCCTACAGTGTATCTGGTGGCGGAGCGAACAAAATCTTCCTTCCTGCCACGTTCACGGTGAATGCCTCTGGTTCCAGCATCGGCAAGCAGATCCAAATCGCCCCCGATGCCTCAAACGGGACCTATACCGTCACAGTCACCGTAACCGACGAAGATGGCGGCGTGGCGAGCACTTCGGCCGCGTTCAGCCTGTACTCCAACTCCACGGGCATCGTATTCGAAATGCTAGAGCCTGACCTTTTCGTGGGTGCTCAGCGTGCATCAGCCGGAGCCTTCATCGACGTGAATGGCGGCGTCGTCTACACCAGTGGAAGCAAAACGGACGCGGTGCTCGCGTCGATCGATGTGATCTTTTTCGCCGACGCCACCGACCAGATCTCCCTCATGTCGCCCTCTTACGCGGCTTCCAATTCGCTGGGGACCATCATCAACTGGACCACGAGAAACTCCACCATCATCGTGGACGCGGGCACTTCTCCCATCACGGACCTCAAAATGGCTATGTCCAAGATCGGTTCGAGCACCAGCCAAGTTGCATCGGTTGTCAGTGGCCATTACTACGCATTGAAACTCGTCAACGGCGAATACGCGGCCATCAAAGTCGTGTCGCTCTCGGGGTCTGGCCAATCCTCTTCCGGCAGCATCACCCTGTTCGTCGAGCCCTGATTCCCCTTCCGTTTTGAACCCAACCTCCGAAGCCCCTCCGCACTTCGCTGCAGGAGGGGCTTTTTCTTTCTTGGCATGCGAAGCATTACCTTTCCGATCGATGCATTCTTCCTCCCCCCCTCGTCCACTCCACTCCTTAAGAGGATTCCCAATGCTGAAGCTTCGCGCACTCTCCTTTTCTCTTCTTCTGGGAGCGACCACGCTCCTGACCGGCTGTTTCGAAGACGTGGAAGCCCCGCGCATCAAGGGACTGGCCGTCAATCCCACCGTGGTGCCCGCCACCGGAGCGCAAATCCAGGGCATTGTGGAATACGACACTGACAAGGCCTCCGTGTCCTTCCAAGTCAGTGGAGCGACGGGGGACGTATCCAATAAGTTCGACTTCAGCCAGTCGATCACCCTCGGTTCCAGTCCCGCCTCCCTCGGGACCATCAATCCCCGCGAAGACGCTACCGTTGGCAACTACACGCTGACCGTCAAAGTCGTCGACGACGAAGGCAATACCACCTCCGAAACCGCCAAATTTTCCTTCGGGGTCCCCACCGACGACAACTTGCTGAACAACATGGGCGACAACTCCCGCATTTTGGGTGCGCAAGGCAACAGCACCGAAGGATCGTTCTTGGATGTGGACGGCTTCAAGGTCTTCAAGTCCGGGACCAAGACGGACTCCGAAAAGTCCACCATCGACGTTGTCCTGTTCGCCTCCCCCAACACCGCAACTGGAACTCTGTTGCTTCTTTCGCCCAAGCAGGCAGCGGCTGACAATCTCGGCGCCATCTCCTCCTGGGGATCCGAAAATCTGAATCCCACCATCATCGTCAAGGCCGGTGGCCCTGTCCTGACTCGTGATGCCGCCATCCGCGCCATCGGAGCAAGCACGAGCGAGAAAGCGGAAGTCCAAAGCGGGGCTACCTATGCCCTCAAGCTTTCCAACGACGCGTATGCGAGCATCACGATCCAAAGCATCAACGGAGTTGGAAACGCCGCCGCCGTGACGCTGCAAATCCTTGCCGACTGACCCGGTTGAAATGGACGACTCCTTACCAGGTCTGTCCGCTTCTCATTCGGTAACCTGATCTCCCGAAGCTCCATCCTCGCTCGAGGATGGAGCTATTTTTTCGCCTACCCTTTGCTTTTCCCACCTTCTCCAGGAATTTCCCAAACCATGAACCGATCGCGCACATTGGCCACGTTGGCCGCATTCCTCTTGCCACTTTCGGCTTGCGACAAGCTGACCGACTCGACCGAAACCACTCCAGCCAGTCCGACGGTTTCCGTCGTCCTCTCCAACTCCGTGATCCACCCCAAGGACACCCCGGATTACACCGTGGCCAGTGTCATCGCCAAGGCTCCCGCACAGGGCATGTCCCTGTCGCCCATGATTTTGGATGCATCCAACAACGTGGTGACGGACAAGTTCACCACCGAGTTCACCAAGGTGCCCGCCTCCACCGACTCGACGTTTTCCACCAACGAGTGGAAGATCACGTCCAAGATCACCACTCCGGTTGGCTCGTACACCTTCAAGGTGATCGTCACCGACAAAAAAAGTCAAACCGCCAGCCAGACCGCGTCCTTCCGCGTGACGGCCGATTCCGATTCCCCCGATCCAACCGGCGAATTGCGCATTTCCGGCTGGAACGGATGGGGCGACGTCACCTCGGTCGACTTTTCCTCCCCCTCCGGCGACCTTCACTTCTCGAGCAGCTTCGTGGAATTGTCCATCCGCATCCGCGATCTTTCCAACCGCGACGTGACGGACGAATTTTTCGTGGAGTATCCGTCGGAAGTCACCGCTTCGCCTTTCGACCTCTCGCGCATCAGCGTGATTGGCCGAGGTGCTTCGCCCGGTGGCTATGTCATGGACTTCCTGGTGACCGACGCAGACGGCGTGGAACTCAAAAAGCAATCCAGCTTCATGCTCCTCGATGATGTCGATGGTGATGGGGAGTTTTTCCTTGAAGGTCCCGTGACCATGGGTGCGCAAAACTCGTCCGCCCCCTCCTATCTCCAGATCCAAGGTGGAAACCTGGTCACTTGGACCTCTTCAAGTCCGAACCGCCCCTTCGCCTTGATCGATGTCGTCTTCGGCGAGGACAACAACGGATATCTGTCGTTGATGTCACCCAGCCAGGCCAACGGAGACGGGTTCAGCCTTTCTACCTGGACAACCCGCAACACCACCGAATTCTTGGATCTCGGCTCCACGTATCCCTCGAGTCGATCCGAATTGTCGGTGCTCATGAGCGAGGGCGATTACGCCGGAACCACCCAAAAACTGGAGGTGACCCCAGGGCACTATTATGGTGTACTCCTGGCCAATGGCGAGATCGTGGTGCTCCATGTGACCGGGTTGAGCGGTTTTGGCAGCAACACCGAAATCGAGCTCGAGGTGCTCTACTAGGCTTTCCTCAACCACCATCGAGTCCACAAGTTGTGGTCTCGATGCGCATTCCCGCTTCGATTCGGCATCCAGGAAGGTATACTCCTGGATGCCGGCCTCCTGCGAGCGGAGGCGGACTTTCTCCTCATGACAAGACCCATCTTCCAAATCGTTCTTTTGCTGAGCCTTTGCCTGGGGCTGTTCTCCTGCGTGACCACCAACGATCCCCCCGGGTTCCACGAAGTGAGCTTGCGCGGCACCTTCTCCGCGAAAGACACCGCGCTGCCGTTTTCCGGGACGATCTCGGCGCCAGCGGGCGGGATCCATCTGGACTTCAAGGTGTACGAAGGCTCCGTGGATCAGACCGATCGTTTTCTCCTGAGGGGCGCGGCTCCTGCGGGCTCGATCACCACTTGGGATCTCGCGGCGGATGCCCACCTCCGGCTGATCAACCGCTCCGCCGCGACCGGTACCTACAAACTGCTTCTGATCGTGGTGGATGGCGATGGCATCAGCGATTCCCTCCCCATTCCCTTCCAGGTCGGCGCGACCGGAATCCGTTACACGGACTGGGTTGCCACGACGATCAACCTTTCCCTGTCCGCCACGCAAACCGGAATCGACTTGGAGCGCGGTGCCACGGTCTCCACCTCGGATCCTTTGGCCAAGGACGCGACCTTCTTCCTGACCTTCAGTTCTTCCTCCAACGACTTCGGAACGCTTTACTGGCTGGTGCTGGCCTCGCCCGCACGATTCGGGCCACCGCTCTCTTCCATCCCCTCCGCCCGCAACGACGTCCGTTTCTCGTCGACCAGCAAATTCGACTTCGCCTCCTCCCCGGCTGGAGTGCTCGCCTATCTCGACAGCGACCCCTCCATCGACTCTCGCGTGGACCTGACGGCCGGCTATTTTGTCCTGCTCAAGACGGGAAGCGGTTTGGTGGCGAAATTCAAGGTCTCAAGAAGCATCGCCAATGCCAGTTCCGGAGCCTTGCTTCTGGAAGGATTCGTCTCCCGACCCTACTGAGGAACGCGCACAGCGCACCGGGGGACGCCGCCTGACAGGAATTGGCGCGCAACGTCGGGACTCAGGCGGGAAGCGACTTGAGCCCCTCCACGTTGTCCACGAACAGCACCACCCGATCCAGGCTCACGATCTCCAGAAGATGTCGTACCGCCATGTTGGCACCGATCAAAACGAGGCTGCGGCCCTTCTTCTCCAGGTCCTGCTGCACCTGCGCCATCACCCCGATCCCGCTGGATCCGATGTAGACAAGCTCCGAAAGGTCCAGAGCCAGATGCGACTCTTCGCGGGCCAATCGATCGAACAGCACCGATCGGAGTGTTGCCGCATCCGCGAAGGTTTGGATCTCCCCGACGAGACTCAAGATGTTCCAGGAATGAACCCGACGAAACGTAAGAGTGGCCATGGCTCCAATGTCACACCCTGGCCCGCCTTGTGCAAGTCTTCGTTGCGGATACGTGCCCCCAATCGCAGATGCTCACCGAAACCAATTGCCAGTTGGGTAGGATCCAAATTATCGTTCCGTTCATGCAGTTGGAAACCGGTCACCTGTCCGGAATGAACGTGGAAATCCTCGTCGGTGCCGAAGACGACCTCCCTCAGATCGAGCACGCCTACGTGGGCTCGGAGTTTGCAGATCTGCTCGAAGCGGATCTTTTCAACGTACTCCTGGTGACCAACCAGGATTCGTCGGAAGTGCTCCGGGTCTGTGGAGAAACGGACGTGGTGGCGATCCTTTACACAAACGGGCAAAAGCCCAAGGGTCCCGAGATCAAAAAGGCAAAGGAGATGGGGATCACCATCTTCTCGACCCCGCTGAATCTCAAAGCCGTCCAGCTGTCCCTGAAAAAGGACATGCCGGAAGTGTCCATCAAGGATGCGACCTGATCCGTTCCTGGGCCCGGGCGCGACTCCAGCCTAAAACGGCGAGAGCGCATCCAACCAGATCCACCGCCAAGTCGTCCCAGCTTGCCGACCGCCCGGCGATGAACGACTGGTGCCATTCGTCCGTCCCCGCAAACAGGGCGATTCCCAGCGGCACCATCCAGAACGCCTTGTCCTTCCATCTGCCTGCGCCTAGGCAGCACACGTACGCCAGCACCCCAAAGGCCGCTCCATGGACCACCTTGTCCCACGGAGCGGTGATGCTGACCTCGTCGCCCGTTTTGGAAGACCCCCAAAGCTGCATGGTGGCTCCACCGAGGGCGACGGCGCGCCAAAACCAGGTCTCGATCTGTTCCTTCATGGTCAGGGCAATTTGCATCCTCCTCGCCTGGTTGGCATCGCCGGGATTCACCGAGACGCCATTGAGCTGGGGTGGCAGTTGGGATGGCGACGGCCTGGGAATGAACCTGACCCCGGGGCCCTATTACCGAACCAAGGTCGGGTTTTCCCCCAACCACCTCGGAGGGAACCTCTGGTACCATCTCGAGCCGGATCTGGTGGGCATTTGCGGCATGGAGTTGACCTCTTGGAATCCCGATCGAAAATCTTCGATGTTCATCGGGCAATACACCGGGGCGTTTTCCAAGATTTTCCCCTCTGCGGATTCCCTGCGAACCCTGGATCTGTCGCTGCGGCTCGGGGGTGAGCGCCAATCCGTCGTCCTCGATACGGCCCGGCACGCTCCACCACGAGCGAGCGTCTCGTGGGACTGGCAGATGGGCGCACGCGCCGGATACGCCAGGCAGAACGGGCGCATCGGAACCTGGTTTTCGTGGGGCCCTCTGTTCAGTTGGAGAACTTCGGGGGAGGCAACGGGATTGCGATGGCTTCTGGAAGCGGAAGCGGGTGCCACGGTGGATCTGCGAGATCTTTGGGTGGGCTCCCGATCGACCACGAGGACCTGGAACCTCGCCATCCGCGTGCCCGTGCGGTTCGATCCGCTCGCTCCCCGACTTCGCTTTTACGACAACATCGAGGAGCCCCAATGGAGCTGGGGCCTACTGGTGGGGCCCAGCGTTCTCTTCTAAGGCCCTGATTTTGGTTCCTTATTCCTTGATGGCCGCGAGCACTTCGTCCACGTGTCCCTTGACGGAAACCGGCGACCAGACACGACGCACTTTCCCGTCCGGTCCGATCAGGAATGTCGATCGGACGATTCCCAGGAACTCGCGTCCCATGAACTTCTTCATCTTCCAGATTCCGTAGGCTTGGCAGAGCGTGCCGTCGACGTCGGCCAAAAGATCGAACGGAAGGCTCTTTTTTTCGCGGAAGTTGCGATGGCTCTTGGCCGAGTCCTTGGAGACCCCCAGCACGACCGCCCCCGCCTTGGTCAGACGCTCGAACCGATCCCGGAAGTCGCAAGCCTCGGTGGTGCAACCAGGCGTCAGGTCCTTGGGGTAGAAGTAGAGGACCACCCATTTTCCGGCCAGCGTGGCCGAATCCACCAGGACCTCGTCCTGGTTGGGGATGCGGAAGGCCGGTGCGACGGATCCGATTTCAGGGCTGGACATGCGACTTCTCCCGGCTTGACAGAATTTGAACCGCCTGTTCGAAGGTCGTGTCCGAAGCGACGGAATGGATCAGCGCCGCCTGGCGCCGCAACGCCATCCAAAGGGGACCTTGGCGATCGCGGATCCGCTCGGGCCATCGATCGAAATCCGCCTTCAGAAGGATCGAGGGCAGGGGGAAACCCTCGGAGGAGACGCTTTCCTCCCGGGTGCCCGCGGCATCCGCCACGACCATCGCGGTTGGCTCGCTTCCCAACCCAAGATCCAGCGTGCCATGGTGGCCTTGGACGGAAGCCGCGCGGACACAGCCCCGCTCGAGAAGCACTTGCGGCAACCTGTGGGCGAAGGTGCCATGGGAGATCCCCACCAGCACGGGAGCATCCAACAGCGGGCGCACCACCTTCTCCAAGGTGTTCAGGATGGTGCGGAAACCGAGTTCCGCGCGAAGGCGGGAAAGCCCCGACCATCCCGCGATCAACTGGGACACGGAGAACATCGGGCATTCGCCCTGGGCCAGCCAGGGATCCAGCCGCAGGACATCTTTTGTCTGCTCGATGGAACGTGTTTCGGGGAACAGGCACCCTGGCTCCCAGACGATGACCGGCTGGCAAAGATCCAATCGGCGCAGGTACGCGCAGGCCAGCAGCGAAACGACCCCGGCTTTGCGCGGCGTGTCGAACGCGAGATTCACCACCACCGGACGCTCCCCGGCATCGAAAGTGACGGCGTTGGCTCGCCGGCGCAGGGCCTTGGCGGCACCGACCAGCTCGTCGACGGTGGTTTCCTTGATCCGAAGCGCCTGCAGGAACGCCCCGGCTTGGGCTGGCGAGAAGTGCCCATCCAGAAGCGCTCCGATGGCCTCTTCGGCTTGCGTGGCGTCCAGGTCCCGTGCGAGCGTCTTGCCACGCCCGACGTGTTTGATCCAGGTGCGAATGTTCTTGTCCATGCTGGCACTGTAAGCTACAAGAATTTGTCTCATTTCGCGTGGGCGCGCGTATGATTATATTCCGGTGCATGCATTCCCCCCGCAGTCGCTGCCCAAGCCACATCCGCGCGCGTCTTTGCGTTGCGGCCCTCTCCTTCCTTCTTCCCGCCGGCTGTCTCGAGTCGGCATCGGAGGATCCGCCCGCGCCGCCGCCAATCTCCGGCGTCGTGAACATCGAGGTGGCGCCTTGGCGCACACCCGCCGCACGCACCCTCTCCATCGAGCCGGGAGGCCGCTTGGTGGTGGAGCTTCGCGACCCCGCCCGCCGCCGCAGCTGGACCGATTCCATGGATTGGGATGCGTCGCGAACCGCGAGCCTTTCCTTCCGAGGCATTCCCCAGGGCGGCAACTATCTACTCGTGGGCCGCTACCGGGATGCCCAGGGCCGTTTCACCCACGCCGATTCGATCCTCCCCGTCTCGGTGACGGTCGGCGAAGCGACCAGCGCCCAACTGAAGCTCCGCGCATTGATCGGCCGACTCGTGTTCACCATGCCCTCCGTTCCCGCCAGCGTGGACTCCCTCCTGGCGATCTGGTGGGATGGCGCCCGATCCCGCACGGCAGCGGTTTCGCGCGGAACGGGCGGGCGGACCGTGTTGCGATTGGATTCGCTGGCGGTGGGCGCCACCGGCAAGGTGGCGCTTCGCGCTTGGAACACCCTCGGCGACACGCTCTATTTCCTGGATACGACACTTTCCGTCCAACGCGATGCGGACCAATCGGTGTCCTTGGTCTGGCGCGACGCTTCGGCCAATCCCGGCATACAGGCCACCGCGCTTGCCGGCGGAGATGTGTCCGCCACGCTGCGGTTTCCCGGCGAAAGCGCACCCGATGGACGGTTGAGGATCAGCGCTCTGTCGGATTCCGGAGGAGCCGATTGGATCCTGTTGGAAAACCCCGGGCCCGATACGGTCCGGGGTCCTTGGAAAATCCTGCACGGTACGGAGTCGGCCACCTTCGAAGCGACGATCCCCCCACAGGGTCGATTCATCACCACCCGTGCGTCCTGCGAGTCCGCTCGGGCTCCAGGACACGCGTTGCGCGGCGATCACCCCTTGGCGTGCGAAGTGGATCTGCCTGTTTCCTGGTCCACCCCCAGCGCCCTCTGGGAGCTGCGCGACGGGAAGGGCGGCCTTGTGGACCAGGTCATGGCTTGGGACGGGCAAAACGGCTGGCCGGACTTGAACGCCTCGACCGCACGCACCCTGCGTCGCCGATCCGGAGATGCCGGGTCGGATGCCATGGCCGGCAGATCCTGGTGCACCTCGGCATCGGCGGATCCCACCCAGACCTGTCCCTGATCGTCTCGCTAGAACGACCAGGACGTGGAGAGGTGGTGCTGCCAGCCCAGGCGCGGATCACCCTCCAAGGCCCAGTCCAATCGAGCCCCGCGCACGGCGCCTCCGAGTCCAGCAGAAATTGTCCACGGGTTGGCGCGCAGACCGGCACGAAATCGCAAAGGTTCAAGCCGCAGCTCCTGACCCACCTTCCCCGACCATCCGCTCCTCTCGCGGCGATCGATCGAGAGATCCCCCGCCCACGATGAATCCTTCCCCGAAAGCGCCGCCCCCAGGCCAAGCACCCAGGGCTGCGGCAGCCCCTCCGTCCTGAAAAGCGACGCGTCCTCCATCGAGGCCGCCAGAGCCAATCCGTCGAACACCCCAAGACGAATCCCCGCCGCCCCACCAAGAGGGGCACCCAAATCCTCCCCTTCCAGGGTCACATGTCCCGCACGCAAACCAATTCCCAGAGCAAGCCTCCCGCCTTTCCAAGCGAGGTCGGTGCCCCAGGCATCCTCGCGATAGATCTCGCCGGCAGAAAGCGTCTTCCAGCGAAAGGCCGCCGCCCAGCCACCCCAGAGCCGGGTGCGGGCCCACAGACCGCCAAGATTCAAGTCCGCAAACCCCAGTGGGTGCGTGAGGCCACCACCGACTTCCCCACGGGAGTCGACGGAAGCGGCCAACGCCGGATTGGCATCCAACGGGTCGCCATCGGCAGCCCAAGCCACGGAAGGCCCGCCTCTTCCCTCCACGGCGGCGGCAGGCAGCCGCGCTTCGAAGGCCGAACACAATGAAGACGCCAGCAACGCCCAGATCATGGCTTGCCCACCGCGATCCAGATGCGCCGGGAATCGGATCCGCAGGCGGCCAGAATCAGGTAGACTCCGGGAGTCAAATTCCGTCCTCCAACTCGGCCGTCCCATTCGACGGTTCCCGTGGCAGGCGCCTCCCCCTCGAACACGATCCCCAAGCGTCGGCGGGCCAGATCGAAGACCTCCACGCGCACCGACCCGACGGCGCGCAAGCGCAGGAGATTGCGGTCTCCCGGGCGGACGGCCTTGCGCACCGATTCGAACACGAACGGTTCCGCGACAGACTCTTCGGGGGCCTCGAGCCATCCCGGACTCGCTCCCTGACTGGCACGGGAGGTCCGCCAGGAGGCGGGATCGCTTCCTGGAAGCCCATTGGAAACCCGCACCCGGCTTTTCCCCCGGGGCCATTCCCCCCAGGTCCTGGCGGACCACTGGACAGAATCCGCAACGTTCCCGAGGCTGTCGCGCAGGACGACAATATCGGATTCCATCGACAACCGCCCCCACGAGGCGCTCTGGGCGCAGGGGATGTCGACACCCGCCCATGCCTCGCGGATGGCCCGGCAATCGGGGGAGACCACCAGGACTCCCGAAGCGGGAAGCGTGGCTCCTTCCGGCAAGGGTCGCCGGACGGAACCATCATCCAGGCTCCAGCCGGACAGACGCACGGCGGGACTGCCGGAAAGCTCGATGAATTCGGGAAGACCTGCCGGAGGGCTTGCCTGGATTTCGGACAGGCGCACGGCGGCCGAGAGGGCGAGGATCGCGGGGAGGGGGAACATGGACATGCAACATATCCTGTCCTTCCGCGATTGTTCAGGTGGATTTTCCCGATCGCCATTTTTATGGGTTCCAGCGGGATCCATGCCCAGGATTTCTGGTGGAGCCAAGACGAGCGATCGCTTCTCGAAGCTCCCCTCGACGAAGAGGATACGCTGAAGGAATCCCGGGGAGGGTTCCATCTGGCGGGATCATCGAGCCCCACCTCTTCGTCGGCGCGGACGTCCGCCCGCTGGGACGATCGGCGCGGGATCGGCATGCAATGGGCACGCTCCCAGCCCGGGGGGCTTCGCCGTCGCCGCATCGATGTGGTGACGGAAAATGTCTCCGTCGGCGCGGGCGACCTGGACCCTTGGAGCGACAATCCCTTGTTGGAAGGGGCTTCTCGGCAGTGGGGACCAGCCACTTCCGACGAGGCCGAAGCCTGGATGCGAGGATCCGGAAAACTTCCCAACGGCGTGGAAAGTGCCGGATCCCGGGGCCCGCTCCAATTGCGTTCACGTTGGCGCGAAGACCGCCGCAAGTCGGAAGACAACCGTTCCGGTGCCGTGGAAATCGGCTGGAACCAGCTCCACGCAGGCTTGCGCACGGAACAGCCCACCGGCGGGAAATTTGCGACCCTGAGCTGGCGCGACTCGACCTGGAGCCTTTCCGGATTGGCGACGCAGGAGCGTCTCGGAGGATTGCGCATCCGCAAGGAGCCGGGGGAATCCGGACTTTCCGGCGAAGCGCGATGGGTGTCTGGTGCCATGCACCACAATGGCCTTCCCTCGGGATGGTCGGGCACCACCGCAGCCCAGGTGATCTGGAAGAACCCGTCCACCAAACCGCTGCTTGACGGATTCCGTCTAGAATGGACGCGACGCGAGGAAATGGATCGCGCTTTGGCGCAGAGCCGATGGCGCAAGGAAACGGGCTGGGTGGAAGGCTCCCTGCGCCCGTCCCTGGCCTGGAGCTCGCCGGGCGCCTTGCATGGGGGCGTCCAAGGTCGCCTTCAACGATCCGATCGAGGCGGGTGGCAGCCCAGCTTGGATGCGTCCTGGAGCGACACGGCTGTCGGAACGGGGCTCTCGCTGGCAGGTACGCTCGCTTGGAGCGGCGTTGGTCGCAGAACCTCCGCGGGCGTGTTCTGGCGCGAAGAGGAAGTCACGCAGGTGTCGGTGCAGCAAACCGGTTCGGTCCGTGCAGGCAAGCATTCTGTGGAACTCTCGATTCGAATGCGGTCGGAGGCGACAAAGGAGCCCCAGGTGTGGGCGGAAGGAGGGATTTCATGCGCTTGGTAGCTTGGTTCGCGCTCGCGGCGGTGTCGTGCCTGGTCGGGTGCATGCAGACCGATCCCCAGGAAGAATCGCCCGCGCTCCTTCTGGTGGCACCGGATGTGGGACAAGGCCACGGGGTGGCGCTGGTGCGGGATCATCGAGCGGTGGTGATCGACGCGGGCCCCGTCGAGCAATCCTCGCTCCGACAAGAACTGACGCGACATGGCGTGGAGCGGATCGAATGGGTGGTCCTCACCCACCCGGACCTGGATCACGCGGGAGGACTGGATTCGCTGGGGCTTCCCGTGGACGGTCTCCTGCACGGCCGGTGGACGCGATCGGAGTCCCTTTCCCTGACACCGTTTTGCAAGAAACTGCCCAACGGCTGCTGACAAGCCGAGGTACCGGGCTCCATCACCATGCTGGGCGATGTGACCATGGGCATCCTCCACGACGGCATCCACGGCCTGGAAGAAGAACCCAATTCGCGATCCCTGGTCGCGGATTTCACCTGGGATGGCGCGACACGCTTTCTGGTTTCCGGCGACCTGGACACGACCGGCGAATTCGCCCTACTCCCGTGGATCCGCCGCACCGAGGTGGTCCAATTGGGCCATCACGGCTCCCGCTCCAGCGCCCACCTGGCATGGCTGGGCCGCGCCAGCCCACGCTACGCCCTGGTGCAGGCAGGACTGGACAACGGCTTTGGTCACCCCACCCCCCAGGCTTTGGCCCGCGTGGCCGCCGTGGGGGCGGACTTGTTGATGCCGCGTGGCAGAGCCGTTATTGTTCGATGGTCGCCGGAACTGGAAGTGGTGGGGAGGTGACGGCTCGCTCGGAGATCCACGCCTCCATCTCGGCCTGGAATCCGCGCAAGCGGTTGCCGAGTTCGGCGAGATCTTCCAGTCGCAAGGCCGCAGGCAGCGTGCAGGCGAACTGGACTTCGGACAGTCCTGCCGGCATGGCGGAAACCGGCGCCAAACGAATGCTCATCGTTTCCGACCTGGGCGTGAATCCTGATGCGCGAATCCGTTTGTGCGGAAGTTGCTGGGAACGAGCGTCCAGGCAACCGTGCCCGTCCTCTCCATGGCAACCAGCTCGAGGAATCGATCCTGCTCGGGACCATCCAACCGCATGGCCGTGGCGACATCCTGCGCGACATCCGTCCCCAACCGCCGCTGACCGAGACACACCAATCTCAGGAAGGATCGGGATTTGATCTTGGCCCGATTGGCCAGCAACTGCAGGCTGTAGGCGGGCCACCGCGCCTTTCGCGCCGCCACCCAATCGCGCAGAAACGCGTGGTAGTCCTCGTAGTCGAACACCGACGGCAAAGTGGAAGGAAGAGCCAGCGAGCGAGCGCTAACAGCAGTTGCCAGAAAGTGGTGCGAGTGGTTCATGGGAGGGAAGTTACCGGAAGGGGGGTGCCAAAATCTGTGATGGAGATCACACTCCACACCGAGTGTGATCTCCATCACACTCGAGCCTCCGAGCCCCTTGACAAGACAACTGGAAACAGCGAAACGCCCGCGGGTAAACCAGCCCCAAGCAACTTGTAAGCCCCGACAGCCGTCGGCATCCACAGGTTAGCCGTCGAACAGACCCGGGATCAAACAGAAAAGGTTCGCAGGGGGAAAACACCTCCTCCCCGGCAAACAGTGCTCGCCTGAGCGCTATGTTGAAGTATATTCCTTCCCAGCTCTTTGCCCCCTCCCCTCTACACCCACACTTCACACCGCCATTCCAAGGAAGCATCGCATGAACCCTCGCATCACCATCGTCACCCTCGGCACACGCGACTTCGACCGTTCGCTGCGTTTCTACCGCGACGGCCTGGGCTTTCCCACCAGCGCGAAGGAAGGAGACCCCATCGCCTTCTTCCAGACCGGCGGAACACGGCTTGCCTTGTATCGGCTCCAGCCTTTGGCCGACGATATCGCTGCGGAGCTGCCCCTTTCACGAGGCGGGTTCGGGGGCGTGACCCTCGCGCACAACGTGGAACAACGCGAACAGGTCCCCCAAGTCCTGGAGCTTGCCCGCGCTGCCGGAGCAACCATCCTCAAATCCGCCGAGGACGCCTTTTGGGGCGGCTTCCACGGCTACTTCGCCGACCCCGACGGCTATCCCTGGGAAGTCGCCTGGGGCCCGATGTTCTCCTTCAGCCCCACAGGCGAACTGGTCATCGCGGAAGGCTAACAGAATCTGTGATAGCTATGTCCGTGCAAACGGCCCCAGGCCGCCCTGGGTCCCACGGCGGAAGCCAATGCAAAACACCGAAAAGAAAAATGGCAGCCGGGAACCCATCCCCCTTTGCGTCTCGAGGACGGACGCAAAGGACCGGCGGTAAACCCCGGATGAAAGGATGGCCGATCGTTCCCGACTGCCGTCGAAAGCCCATTGGCGCCTTCGATGTAAGAGAAGTTACGGAAACGGCATTCCAAAATCTGTGATGGAGATCACACTCCGCGCCGAGTGTGATCCGCATCACACTTTGCCCTCCCGTGCCCTTGACAAGACAACTGGATGTCGAAATTTCGAGCGAGTGGCCGTCTGGCCATACGGCCCAACCACGACAGAATCTGGCAATCCAAAGGACCGGCATCCCACCCAAAATCGGCGGGGGTCCGGGGGACTCGGGTATTGGAACGGCCAGTGAACGCGGCGATATCGATCGCGCCCCTGATGATTTTCCCAAGAGAGCCGCCCGTCATCCCGGACGCCCAGCCAGCGGAACTGGCATGGCCGTTCCAGTTCGAGCCCCCGGCGCGCGGGTCCCCAGGGGCCGCGCGCTCGGCCCCTGGGTCGGGGCCCGGGTGCCGACGCACCCGGGAAACGGCAACCAGGCCCGCGCCTGGAAAAAACGGCCCCAGGCCGCCCTGGCCCTGCACGGCGGGAGCCGTGTCAACGGCACCGGACCCGCGTCCGACCAAAGCAAGGCGCAGCCGAGCAAGAAGCCCGGCGCAGCCGCTAGATCAGAACCACGCCTCCCATTGCACGTCCACCCGAAGGTCGTCGGCAGAGGCCAGGCTCGCGGTCCGCTCCGAGAACCGAAGGATCTGGTCGGGCACGAACTCCCACTGGAGGCGACCCGTCTGGTCCCAGCTCTGGAACAGGATGCCTTGCGCGCCATCGGTGTAGGCGAGCCCCACATCCAACGACGCCATCAGCTTGCGGCGCAATGTCCACACGCTGAGGCCGCTGCCGCCGCGATGGGAAAAGTCGGTGTTTTCCGGGAACAACGTCGCCAAGTACGAAAATTGTCCAAACTGGTAGGAAGCGCGCCATTCCAGATCCCGTACAGGGCGCCACTGGAGCCCCCCATCCATCAGATGCTGGCCCATCTCGTTTTTGAAGATCGTGGCCGCGCCATCGGAAGAACCGAGGAAGCCCGCATTCGATGCCTGCGATTGGATGTAGGAGTAATCCACTCTCCAAGCCACGTTGCCATCGCCCCGCTTGTAGAATCCGCTCGCACCCGTCCCGGCGTTCCAGGTTTCCAGCCTCGATTGTTCGCCGCCTCCACTGGCCGTTGTGCCCGATTGCATGTGCAGGTCCAGGCTTCCCGCAGCGGGCATCCAGTGGATCGCCCCCGAATGCGCGTGTTGAGCCACATCTTCAGCGCCCAGTCGCGAGAGCATGGTTTCCGACCCGGAAACCAGCACCAGCACGCGATCGCGCGCCACGCTCGTGGATGTGTTCCATTCCACGCCGGTTCGGGATTGTTCGGCGGTGGTCCGCGTGAAGGATTCGAACTGGGGGCCTACCCGAACGAATCTCAAATCCACCCTCGACTTGCCCACGAATCCCAAAGGAATCTGGGCGCGCATCCCGGAACGAATCGCCATGTTGTCGTCGACAAAGCCCATAGGGTCGTCGTTTGCGGTTGCCATCCGTTCCGAACCGTGCGTGGAGAGATTGACCGTGAACAAGCCACTGGTGAAATCCGGCAGACCGACGGCAGAATCATCGCCCCGGCGGAGGTCATCCGTGGTCAAACCCATGGCACCCTGCGCGTACAGCTCGAATTTTCCGCCGAGAAACCGCGCAAGCAACTCGGTGCCCATCGCAAGATTTTCCCGGGGTGCCACACCTTGAAGAGAGTCGTGCAGGACGAGATCCACCCCAGTGGTATCGTCGATGGCATGAGCCACCGTCAAGTTCCACGCCAGCGGACTGCCTGTGCCGATCCCGATGCGCGCCGCTTGCACGTTGCGCGCCCATTGTGCACTGACGGTATCCTTGCGCCCATTGAAATCGCGCACTTGGGGAGCGATCTGGGATTGGATCTCTCCCACGACCGCATCGACATGCGCGAAGGGCTCTCCTCCCTTGGGGATGGCCAAGCCGATCCCAAGGCCCCGGATGCGAGAACCATCCATCAGAAAATCGCTCCACGCTGGATATTGATCCCCCAGATGGCCTTCCACCCAGGGGCCCCAGTACATGTCGACTCCAAGCCGGGTGGGCGAAGGGGCATGCCCCCAGGTCTCGGCCAGATCCGACGACGCCCGCGTCCGGAGCCGGAATTGGTCGCGCTGGAAATCGTACTGGACCAATCCGGAATAGCTCGCGTTTTGATCGAGGGCTTTCCAGGAATCCGTGGTGGTCAGTCCGTTGCCATCGCGTTCGAGGGTGGAAATCTCACGCAACAATCCTTCCGATGCCCCTTGGCGATACCCACCGTTGAGAGAGACATACAGCGATTGCTGAACCGTTTTTTTGCGTGCTTCTTCCGCCTTGGATTGGCTGCCCGAGTAGAAGGAGATGGATCGGCGAACCAGGATGTTTCCGGTTGAATCTCGCACCACGGCCTCGAGTGTCCATCTTCCCTGGGCAAGATTTCCCGTGCGTGCGCTGAAATACCCGAATCCTTGCGGTTCACCCGCAGCCTTGAATTCCTGCCCCCCCCACCAGCTCAAATCGACCTTTGCGGCTCGCTTCCCAGCTTGCACCAGGATCCCCGTTCCCGTGGGCTGGACGGACTCACCGGCAAGTGGAAGCTGGAAGACCACGGATGTATCCGATAAGCCCACCGCAGCCCCTGGGGGATTCACCCCCGTGGTGGCGGCGTACAGCACGAAGGCGGAGACGACCGCGATCACCGCTCAACCTTGAAACGGTACTGCAGCATGCTGGTTTTTCCCGTCACCGGGTCGCTCAGCCGCACATTCAACATCACCAGCGAATCCTTGCGTGCGGAATCGATCGGAGCCACCACCGACACCGGAGGCAAAAGCTTGGGAGAGGAAAGAATTCCATCCCAGGTGGAGGTCACCATCATCCCGGCGGTCAACCGCTCATGCTCTCCGGTTTCCGGATTGCAGACCTTCGCGGCCCCATCCTTCGAGTGCACGGTGGTCTCTCCATCCGGCTTCATGGTCACCCCGAACAGACCGCCAGTCGTGTTGGTGATGGTGGTTTGGGTTTCGATGCGCAGATCGCTGCTTTGATCGCCAGCCTCGATGGTCGCTTCGCCGGAGAGCAGATAGGCACGGCGCAAAATTCGATCGTGGCGCTGGATCACGCGAAGCTCAAGGGCGGTTCCCCCCGCAAGATCGATCGTGGCCTGATCCGCCAGCATGCGCAGCCGGGCCTTCGCGCCAGGCGCCGTCTTGACGACCCACTCGGACCGCACCAACTCGCCGACCTTGGCAGGCTTGAGGTTTCGCGCAAGCCCCATTTCGACCGAGCCTTCCGTGCGAAGGACAACCGCCAGCGGCGTCGCTCCCAGCCATCCAGCCAATGCAAGAACAACCGTCAATTGCTTCATCGGCTGATCTCCACGCCCTCGACTTTGAGCTTTTGCAGTTGCACTTGACGCACCAGGTCGCGCAAGCGCTCGAGATCCACCGCCTTGCCACCGAGCTGGAGGCTGTAAGGATCCGGAAGACTCGATTGCAAAAGTCCTTCCACCTTCGGCCGATGCGAGCCCGCCAAGGCAGCCAACAACCTCAAAA
Source organism: Fibrobacterota bacterium (assembly GCA_016699655.1). GTDB lineage: Bacteria > Fibrobacterota > Fibrobacteria > UBA5070 > UBA5070 > UBA5070. The sequence goes on along the minus strand of CP064986.1, from coordinate 2,394,442 downwards.
GTTCGGACTGTTCCGCACTCCCCTGGAACTGGCCAGGAAGGCCGATCGTCGGCGAAGCGTTTTGCAAAGTGAAGCCGAAAACCTCGGAAGGCAGCCAATCGTCGGCCAGCCCCCGTTTGAGCGCATCCACCCGCCAGACATATCGTTTCCCTGGCTCCAGGATGGGCCAGGAGCTCGGCCATCCCACCACGGAATTGGATGTGGTGAGCGTCCGCTGCGGAAGTCTGGCGATCATTTCTTCCACCGAGGTCCCCTCGGCAAGTTCCCAAACCGACAGCCGATACGCGCCACTGCCTCGCAGATCGACCCCGTTGAGGGAGCCGTTCCAAGCAAAGGTGGGAGCCGCCGAACCAACGCTCCGATATCCGGAGCGCACAGGGCCACCTGGCATCAGGAGCACTGGCCGTTCTACCGGACGGTAATCGCCTCGAAGAGCGGAAGAAGCGATCTCCTTGCCCTCGCACAGCACGGAAAAGCGCAGATTCACCTGGCCCGCTGGAACGGACCCCAAACGAGAGACCAAGTCATGGAATGGGCTTGAGGCAGCGGCGATCTCTCCGGCGGAGCGCTTGGGCATCCGGGCCAATTGCGAGGCCGTGTACCATCGGGCTCCACGAGGAGCCCCTGCCCACAATCCTGGCACATTCGCATCCACACCCGTGAGGGCGATGCCATCCACCACTTGCCGTTGCAACCAGCAGCCTTGGCCAACTCCCATCATGGGATAGGCATCCGGGCAGGTCAGGCTTGGGTCGGAGGGAACGGCCTTGATTTCGATCTGGAGGCTGATGATCCCGTGGAACGCTGGCGCGGGCTGCAGCGCAAGCGCAAACAAATCGGAGCCCGCCTGCGGGCTGGAAACCAGCATGGATAGATCGATGGACGTCAGTGTTCCAGGAAGTCGGGAGGACTGCACGGCGAGCGTCACACCACCCGCTGGGCAGGCCGTCGTGACTCCTGCCCAAGCTGGCTGAAGCGAAGCGATCAGCCCTACGGACCATCGAAGCACCCAGGATTTCACCAACGTCCTCCTCGGCTCAGGGAAACCGGAATGTACATCCCGGTTGGCACAATTCCACCCTTGCCCGCCGACGATCCGGTGGATCAGGCCCCCTCGAGCTGCTTGCTCAGCGCCGAGGCGAACTTACCCTCCCAGCTGGCGGCGGCTGGAGCAAGGTGATTATACCCTAAATAGGCTGCGACGGCCTCGCGCGGGTAGGTTTTGACCGCCTCAAGAGCGGCAGCTTCCACCGCATCCGCATCCACGGCGGGAATTTCCGCATCGTCGGCCAGCTCGCCCTGGGTGTGGGGAACCTTCCATGCATCCAGCATGGAACCCATCAACTCGCGGCCATGGCGCAAGAACCAAACCTGGAAGCACTGCATGGCGGAGGTTTCGATGGCGGCAAGGCCCAGCGAAGAAAGGAACAACTTGGTCCGATCCCCACGGGAAAGCTGCGCGATGGTCTGTGGGCGCATCTTGCGAAGCGAGGCCAGCGTTTGCATGGCCTCTTGAGCGGCGGACCTGGCTTCCTTGTCGGAAAGCAAGGATTCCACCACGGCCTGACGGAACGTTAGCGGCAGGGCCGCCAGAAGCTGGCGGAAATTCTGAGGGAGAGCCTGGGACATTCGAATCGGATCCTTGTTGCTGATGAGCCTACTCGGCGACTTCCTCTTCCTCGGATTTCATGAGGCTGGGATGGAAGTTCTGTTGGCGAGCTTCGCGAGTATGCCCCAACCCAAGCACCAAAGCGCATTCCATGCAGTAGCCGGTGTCGCGATCGACCATGTAGCCCGGCTCGACTGGATTGATGCAGCACTTGGTGCAAAGTTGCTCGCGCTGGGCCTTCTTGGCGACCATGCGGACCGTCAGAAGCTCTTTTTCGATGCGGGCGATCAGCTCGTCGTGGCTTTCCTCGCCTTTGGGCTTGCGAACCACGGCGACAGGCGCCTGTGGGGCCTTGTTCTTGCGTGGAGCCGGTGAGCCCACAGGCACTTCTTGGAAAAACGTACCGACGAACAAGTCCTGTTTGGCCTTGCCCGGCTTGGCCTTGGGCGCTTCCACCACTTCCGGCTTGGCTGCCTTGGGAGGCTTCGCCTCGGAAACGGCCTTGGTCACCTTTTGCGGCTTGGGCTTCTCAGATTTCGCCGGAGCGACCTTGCCGGAAGAAGGCTTTTTGGGCGCTTCCTGAGCGGGCTTGCGGGCTGCGGCGCTTTTTGACGCCACGGCCTTGGTGGAGCCAGCCGCTGGCGTGGACGCCTTTGCACCGCTTGCTAGCTTCTTGGGCTTGGCGGAGGGAGGGAGGGTGGCAAGCTTGGCGGGTTTCGCCGGGGTCTTGACGACCGAAGTGGCGGCGGATTTCGCCGACTTGGACGCTGGCTTGGGAGATGACTTGGGCTGCGCGACGACCTTGGCGGTGGGCGTTGCGACCGATTTACCAACGTTTTTCAGTGCGACCTTCTTGTCGGCTGGCTTGGAAGCCGTTTTGGGAGCGGGCTTGGTTGGCTCCGGTGCTTTGACCGGTTTGGCCACCTTGCCGACTGGCTTGGCGACTGGCTTGGCGGCCGCCTTGCTTGCAGGCTTGGAAGGCGCCTTGACGACAACGTTCCCCTTGGCAGGTTTGGCCGTTCCTTTGGCGGGAACGGTTGCACTCTTTTTAGCCACGGGAGGAGGGGATCCCCTTTTAGCGGACCCCTTGGTCGGTTTGGACTTGGACACCATCGAAACAAAATCTAATGCAAGCAACGGCGATCCGCGACGGGGAGTTGATCTAGGTCCCGGAATCTAGCGCCGAAGATCTAACGGGGCCAGAGCTTGTCCAACTCGTCCAGCCCCCCCACCCGCACGATCGCCGGCAGGCCTTCCAACTCGTGTTCCTGTCCGTATCCCCCGGACAGGAGGACCGCATCCACCCCTGCTGCCTGGGCCACCTGCAGATCCGCCGGACCATCGCCGATCATCAAGACCTCGGATGGGGCGGCGCCGGCCCAGCGCATCAATTCCCGCAATCCGTCCGGGTCCGGCTTTTTGCCAAAGGCTGTGTCGCCGCCGATCGCTCGACCGATCCACTCGTCCATCCCCAGATGAACCATCAACAGGTCGGTGGGGGCTTGGGGCTTGTTGGTGAGGATCGCCTGGCGCCTGTCAGGCCTTTCCTGGTGGCGCGCCAGCAAGAACCGCTGGGCGCCGGGCAGCCAGCTGGTGCGCCGACAGCAAGTGCCCAGGTAGGCTTCACGGAACAAATCCAGCGTGGCATCGAGCTCGGACGGGGCATGTCCCTCCGGCAGGAGCCTTTGGATCAGGGATCGGGCGCCATCGCCGATGGCGGCGCGAACTTGGCCGACCGCCACCTCCCCGTGGCCTCTGGCCTGGAAGGCGCGCTGGATCGCCTCGGCGAGATCTTCGAGGGTTTCCAGGAGAGTCCCATCGAGATCGTAGATCAGAAGTCGGTAATCGTTTCGGAGCACCCCGGCGGCGCTTGGCGATGTTAGGTTGAACATATGGAGGAAAGGTACGCCCCCACGAAAGCCAGAATCCGGCTCCACGACGTGTCGCCCCTGACCTGGGACGCCTGCCTGGAATGGATCGAGCTGTGCGCGAGCTTGGGGCTGCCCCCCATCGACCTGTTCGTGATCCCCCGCCACGAAGGCGGCCCCGCCTCCAAAGGCGCGGGCCTTCCGGAAGATTTCGTTCGGAAGCTGCGCAGCTACCATGCCAAGGGCCATCCCCTGTGGGTGCATGGCTGGACGCACCGTGCGGCGGATTCCGATCGCGAATTCGAAGGCATGGCGCCCGTGGAGGTCGCCGACCGCGCCCGGCGAGCCCTGCTGGATTGGCGCCAGGCGAAGCTTCCCGAGCCTACCGGATTTTGTCCACCTTGCTGGATTTTCCCGATCCCCGCCTTGCCCTCGCTGTTCAAGATGGGGTATCGCGTGGTGGATCTGCGCTTCGGCGAGGCGACCCCCGGGCGCATGTTCCGGTCCGCGGCCATCTCCACCTGGGGCGGAAGCGGCCTCTGGGCTCGGCTGTGGAATCGCTCGCTTTCCTGGCAGCACAAGCTGCTCGGCCCCATTCCCAGTCGGATCGCGCTGCATCCGCAAGATCTGCAAGGCAAGAACCGCAGATCCATGGAGCAGGTGCTCGCTTCCCTGATCTGAGGCATCGGTACCTAAGTTTGCCTCCGATGAAAGTTCCTTCCGACCTGATGGCCATCCTGCGCGAACTCCTCCCCGAGCCTGTCGAAATCGTCGGAGGCGGGGTGGAAGGCCAGTCCACCGTCCGTTTCCTGCTGGGCGCCGGTTACGAACGCCTGACACTGCGCGATCGCAATCCGGACGTATCGGTGCCTGATGGCTGCGCTCGACGCACGGGCGAATCTTACCTGGTGGATCTGCCACCCAAGGGCACCGTGATCCGTTCGGCAGGCATCCGCCCCGACATCCCCGCCTTCGCGGAATTCCGCGCCGATGGCGGACGGATTTTGTCTCAGCTGCACATCTACCTGGCCTTGGCGCAGGGCGTGCGCGGCCAGCGCGTGGCGGGCATCACCGGAACCTTCGGCAAGGGAACCATCACCACCCTGATCTCGCGGATGCTGGAACAAGCCGGCATCCCCCACCTGGTGGGCGGGAACATCGGCACGGCCATGCTGGATCTTCTTGTCGGCCCTTCCATTCCCGAGATCGCCCTTTTGGAGCTGTCCTCGTTCCAGCTCTGCGATCTGGGGGTGCCCGAGGGCTTCACCGCGCTCGATCGATCGGCGTTCGTGCCGCGCGTGGGCGTGAGCAACCGCGTCACCATCGAGCACCTGGATTGGCACAAGGACCAGATCGAATACTGGGATGCCAAGGCCCGGCTCTGCGAAGACCAGGGCGAGGACGACCACGCCATCTTCCTTTCCCAGGACCCCGGATCGGTGTTCGTGGGAATGGCGGGCTCGGCGATCGAGCACCCCATCGGGCCGCGCGGCCAGTTCGATCCTCAGACGGAAATTGTCCTGGATGAGCATGGAGAGGTGGCGCTTCGACGCGACCGGATGCGGGTTCCCGGCGCCTTCCAACTTTCCAACGCGGCGCTGGCCTGGGCGACGGCCAAGACCCTCGGCGCCGATGACGAATCCTGTCGGATCGCGGCGGAAGGCTTCGAAGGCCTCCCCCATCGATTGCAATTCGCCGGCGAACACGGTGCGGTGCGCTACTACAACGACTCCTACGCCACACGTCCGGAAGCCACATTGGCGGCCGTGGAGGCCCTCTCGGGAGCGCCCCTTGCCCTGATCCTGGGTGGTTCCGACAAGGGAATCGACTTCGCGGAACTGGCCGAAGGGCTTCGAGCAAGCCCGCACCTTCGCCATGTTTGCCTGATCGGAGCCACGGCGGGGCGGCTGCGCGAGGCCCTGGAAGTCGCGGGAAAGCCTCCGTTCGTCTTGGTGGACCATCCCCATCTGGCCGAAGCGTTCGCCGATGCTCGATCGGCCATTGCGGAAGGTGGAGCGGTCCTTATGTCACCTGCTTGCGCAAGCTTCGGGCTGTTCAAGAACTACAAGGAACGCGGCGAAGCCTTCCTGGGCCTGGTCGCGAGCTTGTAGGTCAATCCACCTGTCGGGCTTCCCGGGCGAGCTCGGATAGGCGTCCCAGCTCCAGCAGGTGCTGGGCATCGTGGGCCAACAACCCGTTGGCGATCTGGGCCAGCGTTTGCGGGCCCCGCTCGGAGTGGAGGAAGGGCTGTTCCCACTGCGCTTCGGACAGGGATGCGAACAGGTTCAGGTTCCAGCGCCGCAACTGGGCGAAGGATTCCATCAGATCTTCCGGCATCCGCTCCATGGCGGCCTGGGATTCCACCCAGGCGTCGGCATCGAACGATTCGTGACGCCTGCCGGGCTCGGCGAGAGCCGATCGGATGCGCACCGAATACACCAGTTCGATGTCCACGACGTGCGCCAAGTGGCCCATGCAGTTCCAGGCCGCCGGATCCGGTTTCCAAAGGCATTCCCAATGGGACAGTTCCTCGAACAGCTCCGTGAGCCGATCGGCCATGCGGGCGAGTTCGGCGAGCAATTCCCGAACCTTCTCCCCACCGGGACGGTTGTACCAAAGAGTCATGGACAGCGAATGTAGCTAAGGCGGGCTCACCCTTGTCGGTCTTGCTCCAGGCGATCGCTCTTGCAGGCGGCCACCGCCAAGCGGTCGCAACGCTCGTTGTGGACGTTGCCCGCATGCCCTTCCACCCAGCGGAACTTCACGCTTTTGCCTGCCATGGCGTCGGCAAGCAGCACCCACAGATCGACGTTTTTCACTTCGCCACCATCGGATTTGCGCCATCCCCGCTTGCGCCAGCCGTCCAGCCAACGTTTTTCGATGGCGTCCACCACGTAACGGGAGTCCGTGTGCATCACCGCCTGCGCACCCTTCGGCACCCTTTCCAAGGCCTCGATCGCTCCGCGCAGCTCCATGCGGTTGTTGGTGGTGTTGCGAAACCCCTTGGACCATTCTTCGTTGCCTTCGGGGCCTTCCAGGACCACCCCGAATCCGCCCGGACCGGGATTTCCGGAACAGGCGCCATCCGCCCAGAGCATCCAGGTTCCACCAGCCCCGCCTTTGGAAGGAGCCTCTGGAGGCGCGGTACGCTCGCGCGGTGGGGGTGGCGCGACCTTCGGCACCTGCGGCATGTTGAACATGTCCGTTTGGGACGGGGCCGGTTTTTGGTTGGGCAAGGATTTGTCCAGCAACCGGATGGCCGCTTCCGCCACCGGAAGTCCGAGCAGTTCGGCGTGGGCTTCGAGGCGATCGTGCAAAGGCTTCGGGAGATCCAGGTAAAGACTCATGAGGTCCGCCAAACTAGGAAGTCTTGCCACGAGCTTGGCGAGGAGGTGAACAACTCCCGCGCAATTGTCTACTATTCGATTCACCATGCAGTTCACCGTCGCCAAATCGGCCCTGCTCGAGGCGCTGCAGATCTGCGCCAGCGCAGTGCCCGGAAAAAGCACCCTTCCCATTTTGCAGAACTTCCTCCTCTCGGCCGCCGAAGGAGAGCTCCGCATCACCGCCACCGACTTGGACCTGGGAGTCCGGATCGCCATCGCCGTCGACTTGCGTCAAAGCGGCGAGTTGGTCGTACCCGCTCGCTCCCTGTTGGATGTCGTGCGCGAACTCCCCGATCTTCCGGTGGAATTCGTGGTCAAGGATTTCCATCTCCAGGTCCGCTCCGAAGGCGGCTTCCAGTGCCGCTTGGCCGGCGTGGACGGCTCGGAATTCCCGGCCCTCCCGCAGCTGGAAGAAAACGACGGATTCACCGTGACCTCCGGCACCTTGCGTCGGCTGTCCGAGCGCACGTTGTTCGCCGTCAGCACCGATCAGACCCGCCTGGCCCTCAACGGCATCCTGTGGGAGCCTTCGCAGGGACGCACCTCGATGGTGGCCACCGACGGCCATCGCCTGGGGCACGCCTGGACCAGCACCGAGAGTCAAAATCTGTCTCACAGCGTGATCGTCCCCCCCAAGGCCATCGGACAGGTCCTGAAGGTCGCCGTGGGCGAAGACGCCCAGGTGGAAGTCCATCTGGCCGACAACTCCGCGCGTTTCCGCTGCGGTGTGGTGGAGGTCTTCACCAAGCTGATCGAGGGGCCCTACCCGAACTTCAGCCAGGTCATCCCCAAGGCTTCCACGCGCATCGCCACCGTGCACCGCGAAGATCTCGCCGCCATCGTGCGTCGGGTGGCCACCCTGGCCAACCGCAACACCCGGCAGATCCGGCTGTCGTTCTCGCCCGGACGCCTGGAAGTGAGCACGCAGAACTTGGATCTGGGTGGCGAAGGACGCGATTCCTTGCCCATCGAGTACCAGGGCGAATCCTTCGACATCGGCTTCAACGCCGGATACATGACGGAAATCCTGAAGCTCATCGATACGCCCCAGGTGCGCATGAAGATGAACCAGCCCACGCAGGCCTGCGTGCTGGAGCCCGCCGTGGAGACCCCCGACGCGCTGTTCATCCTGATGCCCCTGCGACTGGCCGACTGAGTCGACGGCCCATCGAAAAACCAATGATGTCCGTTCGTCCTGAAGAGGCCCTGTGGGCCGTCTCGCGGGACGGATGGACATTTTTTGTTTCCGCCTGCACCGTCCGATGCGCGTCCGCCGCCTCCACCTGACCGATTTTCGGTCCTGGCGCGAGGTGCAACTGGAGGCCCACTCCGGCGCCAATCTTCTTCTGGGTCCCAATGGCTCCGGAAAAAGCAATCTGCTGGAAGCCCTCCACGTCTGCGCGCTGGGCTTTTCTCCACGATCGCGCTCGGAGCGCGACCTGGTGCGATGGGGTGCCGAACGGTTCGTGACGCGCCTGCAAGCTTCCCGGGGCGAAACCCCGCTGGAACTGGCCGCCTCCTGCGATCTGGCCGGCCGCAAGGAAACGCGGGTGGATGGAGCTCCCGGGCGTCTCTTTTCGCGACTGGTAGGCCATCTGTCGGTGGTGGGACTGTATCCTGAAGACCTCCAATATGTCCGCGGCGGACCGGAGTTGCGCCGATCGTTCCTGGACGCCCTCTCGTGCCAGCTGGATCCGAACCTCGTGGAGCCGTTGCGCGAATACGCCCGTGTGGTCAAACAGCGCAACGCCTGCCTGAAGGAAGGCGATCAGCGCGACGCACAGCTTTTGGAGGTGCTGGACCACCAGATGATCGAGAAGGCCATACCTTTGCTGGAAGCCCGCATGGACCTGGTGGAACGCCTGGTGGAGCCCGTGGCGCGCCTGCACGGCAGTCTTTCCGGCGATACGGAATCTGTCGATCTGTTCTACCGCGGAAGCTACGGAACCGACGACTTGCCACGCCGCGGCCCCGCCCTGCGAGAGCGACTGGAAACGCGCCGTCGTGCCTTGCGCAACGCGGAATCTTCGGCGCAAAGCACGTTGTTCGGGCCGCACCGCGACGAGCTCACCATCCTGCTGGCGGGTCGCCCTGCCCGCGAAACCGCCTCCCAAGGCCAAACGCGCACCCTGGCCATCGCTCTTCGGCTGGCCTCTGCCGAGCTTTTGGCCCAACACCCCGAACGCCCGCCAGTGCTCCTGCTGGACGACGTGTTCGCCGAATTGGACGGCCCTCGCCGCGAGCGTCTCGCCAAGCTCCTGCCGCGCGGCGGACAATCCTTCCTCTGCTCACCGCACCGGGCGGATCTGCCCTTCGAGGTGGACCGCACCTTCCTGTTGGAGCCCGGCGTGATCCGGGAAACGCGATGAACGGCCCCAAGCCCGATCGCTGGCTGGGCGGCAAGGATCTCGACAGATTCCGTCGCAAAGAGCGGGCTCGCGAGGACAACGAAGCGGAGCCTCTGGCTGGGCTGCTGGGGAACTACCTCGAGCGTTCGTCCTTGGGTGCGGCGCTCATGCCTGCATCCCCCGCCTTCCAGAAAGCGTGGGCGGAAGTGGCAGGCCCGTTGGCCAGCCGCTGCACGCCCTGCAAATGGGAGCATGGCGTGCTGTGGGTGGATGTCCCCGATCCCGGCTGGAAGTTCGAATTGCGTTGGAGACTGGGAGAATTGGCCCAGGCGATGCGCGATCGTGGCATCTCGCTTCGCCAGATCAGGATCCGCTAGACTAGTCCCAGTCGAGTGCGCCCTTGTGCCAGAGGTACAGGTACACGACTTCCAGCATGACCAGGAACGCGAGCAGAATCCACAAGAGATTCCAGCCGCCGCTCAGAAACCGGATGGCCCACGGATAGAGGAATGCCACCTCGATGTCGAAGGCCAAAAAGATCATGGCCACCAGATAGAACTTCACCGAGAAACGCTCATCCGCGCTACCTGCCGTAGTGGAAAGGCCGCACTCGTAGGAATCGCCCTTGGCTTGGAAAGTCTTGCGTTGGCGGTTCAGAAACCAGTTGGCGCCCACCAGGAAGGAGGGCACCAGGATTCCCAGAATCCCAAGGACCGTAAGCGGAAAGACGACGTCGAATGTGGAGGGCTGCATCATGGTCCCCGGAAAATTAGAACTCACACGCCAAGCGTGGCGCGGTATTGGGCAAAGCTTTGATTGGTCTGGTCGCGGGCGGAAATGATGGTGTCGGAAATGGGCCAGCCCACGCCGATGTCAGGATCGTTCCAGGCAATGCCGGATTCGGTGGCTGGGTTGTACACCGCCGAGCACTTGTAGAGAACTTCCGCTTCTTCGGAGAGCACGCAGAAGCCATGGGCGAAGCCCACCGGAATGAACAGCTGTCGATGGCTTTCGGAGTCCAGCTCGATTCCCCACCACTTGCCGAACGTGCGGGAGGCGGGGCGAATGTCCACCGCCACATCCCAGATTTTGCCCCGCCCACAACGCAGCAATTTGGCCTGCCCGGGCACGGTCTGGAAGTGCAATCCCCGCAAAACGCCGCGGGTACTGAAACTATGGTTGTCCTGCACAAAGTCCACGTCCATGCCGCATTCCTTGTATCGGGCGGCATTGTACGGTTCCAAGAAAAAGCCCCGCTCGTCGCGAAACACCTTGGGTTCGATGACGATGAGTCCTTCCAGGCCACCTGGCTTCACGTTCATGGAGTCTCCAAAGGGGATGGGCTTGCGGTGCTGGAGGCACCGGAAGCACCGGAAGCACCGATATTCCAGCTCAGTGTAAGGGAATGGACGGCATTCAACAATCGCCACCACTGAAAGCCGTAGGTCATGGAAAGGGTCCCATTGGAAACGGTCCCCCCCAGAGCCCAGCGTTGATCGTGCAGCGGCGGATTGTCCGGATCTTGGCGGCTGAGAACCCAGACCCGGAACATATCCTGGACTTCCTGCCAATCCGTGCGAAGGCCGCCACGAACCTGGACCCAGTCGCTGACCTTGTACTCAACGCCAGTGCGCAGCATGAACTCGTTGTCGAGCGGCTTCTGAACGTCTTGGTAGAGATCCAGTCCCTTCGGGCCAGGCCGATACAGCAGGGTGTAGCCGAAGGTCAGAGGCATGGAACCGAATTCGGATTCTTCCTTGGTGTGGCCTGATAGCTTGGCTCCCAGATTGGACAGGTACAAAGAATGCGCCAGCCGACGCGAACCAGGCTGGAACACCGTCCCCACATCCACCGCCACGCCCCAGGCTTGGGAGTCGTCGATGTCGAGATTTTCTTCCACGGCCTTGATGCCGGCACCCCAGGCGATGCGATCTCCAAGCGCCTCCGCGAACGCCACGTTCAGCAAAAGCTCCTGGGGGCGATGGATCTTGCCCGTGGGATCGCCCAAAACGGACACCCCAGGGATCTCGCCGCTGGATTGGTAATCCATCCGGCCACCGATCACCCCGCCCCAAAGTGGCCTGGCGTAGGCGGCAAAGCCCGGAGCCACTCCGCTCATCTGTGCGCGGTAGCCAACTTCCAATCGGGTTTGATCCAGCCGAGCGAAGCTGGCGGGCTGCCAGCCCAGCGAGGAAAGGTCCGCTCCTGCGGCAGGAACGCCACACAAGCCCACCATCCTCGCACCCTGGAAATTGCGCAGGAAAACGAATTCAGCGGACCCTGCACTCCCAAACTGGGCGAAGGAGGCGCTTGCCAATGCCAGTAGGGCCGTAAGGATCCTCATGGGAAGCAATCTATTCAATTGCGGCCTGGGGAACACTGGCTGACCGCGAGGTCTTTCAAGACGCCATCGGAAAGCGAATAGATCCAGCCATGCACTTTCAGCTTCTGGCCTCGCTCCCAAGCCCGATGAACGATCCCGCTGTGGGAGAGGGTCCTTACTTGTTGTTCCACGTTGAGCTCGCACAATCGGTCTTCCAAGGCCTGTGGCGCAAGGGTGGAGAGCTCCTCGTGGTGGTCTCTGCGCAGCTCTCGAACAGGCTCCAACCAGAAATCGGCGATTCCAGGCAATCTTCCCGAAATCGCTTGTCGGATTCCGCCGCATCCGTAATGGCCCACCACGAGAATCTCCCGGACTTGGAGAATGTCCACGGCGTACTCGAGCACGGACATCAAATTGACGTCTGTGGGATGGGCGATGTTGGACACGTTGCGGTGCACGAAGACCTGGCCGGGCACCAACCCGGTGATCTGGTTGGCGGGCACGCGGCTATCCGAACACCCGATCCACAGAAAACGCGGGCTTTGCTGCTGGGACAGGCGTTGGAAAAACTCCGGATCTTCCCGACGGGTCCGCTCGGACCAAGCCCGGTTCTGAGCCAAAAGATCAGAGGAGGTCAGTTCGTTCATCTTCCATCTCCGTGCGTAGCTGGTTGGAGGGGATCGGCAGGCAACCTACACAACTCAAGGCCAAAGATGGTACTCCAGGGCCAATCGCCAGGAATCGGCGCCTGCGGGATGAGAGATGTCACCATCCGGGCCATCCCAGGCCCCTCGGCCGTGGAAAAAATCCCAGGCAAAAGAAAGGCCCACCGCGCGGGCGGGATCCAACGCGAACAGGGTTTTTGCGTGGCCTGTCGCCACAAGCTCCCCCCTCCTGGCCCATCCCCAGCCGTCGGCAAGCGTCGCATCAGAGCCCTGGACGGGAGCCAGATCCAGCCGCAAGCCAGAACGGAAACCGGCCGCGAAGATCCATCGCCGAAGATTGCGCTGGAAGGAAATGTCGGGTTCCAACCCGACGCCCCCTCCCCAACCCAACGGAAGTCCGGAGGGACGGATCGGGCTGAAATCGTGGGTCCGCAACGACACATCCACGCCGACACGTAGCGATGGCCCGATCGGGTATCGCGGGCCGCCACGCAGCTCTCCGCCAAACAGGCCTCCCACCGGCACCAAGCCCAGGGTCGTCTGCCAGGCGAGGTCACCTGGGATTTCCCGCAATCGACTGCCGGCCGGCGGAAGATCGCCTCCGACCCATCGACCACTCCAACGTCGCCTTTCCTTTGTCTCTCGGTCCCAGGCGACCCCCCAGGACATTCTGGAAGAATCCGCTTCCAGCACGCGAAATCGTCGCCCCGGTCTCACGCGGCCAGGGCCGGGAAGGAAGGCGAAGGTCGGCGCGGGCCCCGAGGAATCCACCGACAACACGTGGGCGCGACGTTCGAAAGAGGGATTTTCCAGGATGGATCCGGCAGCATCGCGTGGTGCCCTGGACAACTCTTCCACCGCTGCGGCCAGTTCCCCGAATCCAGTGACGGATCTTGTCTCCACGATCCTGCGAGACGAGTCGGAAACCTTCCGCGCGCCGTCGCTCCAACTGGAGGCCACCACCCGAAACCGCGCCAGATGTTCGAACCGGCTGCCGTTTCGCTCCACGTCGAGTCCGGTCACCTCCAAGGAAATGGCGTGCACGACATCGAATCGGGTATCGCCCAACACCTGGGTGAGAGTGGCCGAGTCGCTCCCGAGATCCACGAATCCATCGAGGGCTCCCCAGCCGGACCAATCCGCAGCCAATGCCTTCTCCAGGCCCGTGCGCATCTCCTCGCAGCGCGCCTTTTCCGCTTCCGCCTGGGTCCGCGCCAGCATCCGCAGCGGATGGACCACCCCCGCCTGGAGTCTGGCGTAGCCGCGGCGTCGAAACTCCTCGAAAGGCGGGCAATCGCCCAACCGGGGTGGAAAGACCACCACAGCTTCGCGCAGGGTCGATTCTTCCTGGGCTGTGGCCCACGAACCGAGGACCAAGCCCGCCAGAAGCCAGAATTTCACCGCAGATCGACCACTTCCGCTCCTTTGGGGGGAGCGAAGGCGAAGTCGGCGTCTGCGGGTTTCCACTTGGAAATCGCCAAAAGGTTCCACGTGGTCTTGTTGCCCTCTTCTTCTTCCACTTCCAGTCGGATGGGGGTGAGGCCCGATTCCTTGGCCCACAACGTGGCCCGAATGAATCTGGAAAGCGGTGGCTTGGAAACGTCCAGCTCCAATCGCTGGGCGGCCTTTCCATCGATGGTTTCGCGACTGGCCTTGGTCTCCGAACCGGAAAGGGCGGCTTGCAGGATTTCCAACGGAAGCCCCAATTGTTGGACCTGCGAGGGGCTCTTCATCACCACCTGGTTGGTGGAAGCATTCCACTGCCACAGGAGTTTTCCATCGGAAACCGCCAACAATTCCGGGGCCCGGAACCGAAACCGGTTGTCGGTGGCGAGTTCCAGCGTGCCAGTGGTCCCGCGCGGTGGGGTGATCGAGCCGGGAGTGGTGACCACCATGGAAAGCTTGATTCGGCAATTGGGCATGGGGAGGGTCGCGGCGACCTTGGGAAGCAGTGGTTCTGCCCAAAGTGGGGCGGCGGCAAGGAGAAGGAGGATCCGGCGCATGGTCGCTTTCTATCTTGGGCAATGATGAATCGCACGCAGGCCCTGAAGGAGCTGCAACTCCTGGAAAACTACGAGTTCGACCGGTCGGATGCACCGGGTCGTTTGCTTTCCCACCTTTCGTCCAACGATGGAGAGGTCGTTTTAGCCGCTCTGCGCGCCAGTACGGGGTATTTTGGACTCCCCGGAATCTGGGAACGGATCTTCGAACTGGCCGCCACGGCACCGGACGAAGAAACGCGCGCCATCGCCAACGCCTCGCTCTGGCCCGTCATGCAGGACGGCTCCGGCTGGGATTGGTTGCCTGAAGACGACGAAGAGATCGATCCCGAGATCCCCATGCCACCGGAACCCCTGGTGCCGCGCGAGATCTACGAATCCACCAAGGCTCACCTGTTGGCCAAGGTGGACGCCAAGATGGAGACCATGGACGTCCGCCGTCGCTGCCTGGAAGCGCTGGGCCACATCGCCTTTCTCCCCGAGGTACGTGCACTGGTGTTGCGCTTCTATCAGGAAGCCCCCACCACGTTGGTGAAAGTTTCCGCCATCTACGCCATGGGCCTGGTGGAAGACGACGAATTCGAACAGATCGTGGTGGACGAGCTTGAATCCACCAATCCCGATCTGCTCTCGGAGGCCGTGCACGCCTGCGCGAACCTGCGCCTGGAAGAGATCTGGCCCCGCGTTTCGCTGCTGGTGGAACACGAGGACGAAGACGTTCGATTCGAGGTACTGGCCGCCACCGGCATGCTGGTGCCCCTGGCCGAGGCGGAAGCCGTCATGGAGCAATTGGCCTCCGAATACCGCGACGCCCGCGCCCGCGACGCCCTGCGGATCGCCGCAGCGGCCTTGGAAGAGCGGCGGCTGGAAGAATCCGGCGAAGACGAGGCCTGGCGCATGGACCAGGTCCGCGACGAGATCGATCGGATGACCGACACCAACCACGACGCGCCATGACCTCGCTCCCCGCGCTGGTCCTGGTGGACGCCACTTCCCAGACACTTTCTGTCTGGAAGGACGGAGCGGAAACCTTCCGCTGCGCGGTGTCCACCGGCAAAAACGGCATGGGGTGCGTGGAAGGCTCCGGGTGCACTCCGGTGGGCTGGCATCGCATCGCCCAGGCGATCGGGCACGGCCAGCCCCTGGGGGCGCGGTTTTCCAGCCGCGAACCGACCGGCGAGGTCTGGACATCGGGCCCGGTGGAAGGCGATTGGATCACCACGCGCATCCTGTGGCTGGAGGGCCTGGAAGCGGGCCTGAACAAAGGGCCCGGCGTGGATTCCTACGAGCGGTACATCTACATCCATGGTACCGCGCGCGAAGACGAACTGGGACGCCCCGGCTCGCACGGCTGCGTGCGAACCTCCAATCGCGACGCACAAATCCTGGCTGATCAATTTCTGTCTGAGGGAGATCTCGTCTGGATCGGACCCTCCGGAGACGCACCATGACCTCCTGGCATTTTTCCGGCATCGGCGGATCCGGCATGAGCGCGATCGCCTTCTATCTGTTGGGGCGCGGCGAAACCGTTTCCGGCTCCGACCGTCTGTTCGATCGCGGCGGCGGCGAGTCCATCCGGCGCGCGCTGGAAGCAGCCGGCGCGCTCGTTGTGCCCCAAGACGGCATCGGCCTGGATCCGCACGCCACGCTCGTGGTGTCCACCGCCATCGAAGACACCACCGCCGAAGTGAAGAAGGCCCGCGAACAGGGAAACCGGATCGTGCACCGATCGGAGGCATTGGCCGAGATCGCCGCTCGCACGCACTGCATCGCGGTTTCCGGCACCAGCGGAAAATCCACCGTCACCGCCATGGTCTTTCGCGTGCTGCGCGAGGCAGGCTTGGATCCGTCCGTGATTTCGGGCGCGGTGTTGCGGGAATTGTCCAGCCAAGGCCATTGGGGCAACGCTTGGGGCGGTTCGGGCGAATGGCTGGTGATCGAGGCCGACGAATCCGACGGGTCGTTGGTTCGCTACCACCCGGAAGTCGGGTTGCTCCTGAACCTGGACCGCGACCACAAAGAGCTTTCCGAGCTGCGTGAGATTTTTGGCACCTTCCGCGCGCAAAGCAAACACTTCGTGGTCCATGGCGACCGCGCCGACTGCGTGGAGATCGGCGGACCCGGCGCCACAAGCTTCGGCGTCCACCATTCCAGCCTGCCTCTTCCCACCGAGATCCGCCTGTTGAGCGATCGAGTCGAATTCACCTTGGGCGATGTGCCGTTTTCTGTCCCAGGTCCCGGCATGCACACCCTGGAAAACGCGTTGTCCGCACTGGCCGTGGGCGCGTTGGCGGGAGTGGATCTGGCCACCGGAGCGCGCGCGTTGGCGACTTTCGCGGGCGTGGGCCGCCGCCACGAACTGTTGGGAGAGGCCCGCGGTGTGCGGGTGTTCGACGACTTCGCCCACAATCCCGCCAAGGTGGAGGCCGGCCTTTCCGCCGCGCAGTTGGCCGCCGGAACGGGCCGGGTCCTGGCCATCTTCCAGCCTCACGGTTTCGGACCGCTTCGCTTTCTGCTGGACGACTTCGCGGCGTCCTTCACCAAGGCCTTGCGTGCCCAAGACCAACTGTGGGTCGCTCCGGTCTACGATGCGGGCGGCACGGCCGACCGGACCATTTCCTCAGCAGATCTTGTCACAAAGATCCAGGGGAACGTCCACTGCCCGGCCACCCGTGCGGAGATTCCCGCCGAGATCGCGCGAGTAGCGCAAAGCGGCGACGTGGTCTATTCCATGGGCGCCCGCGATCCCGACCTGCCCCAGTTTGCGAAGTCGGTGCTCTCGGCGTTGTAGCTCCAGGGCCACTCCGACCAGCCCAGCTCCGGTCGAGCGCGTTTGTGCTCGACATTCGCCCGACCAGCACCTTTGCCCCGCGAGGGAATCCCTGCACCCTTGGGATTCCTTCAGAGCATCCGAGGTTGGCCTGATCCTTGCCTTCTGAACTTTCTGCCCTCTCGCCGCATTCCATGAGAGGGATTGTGCCAAAATTCAGAAAGTGCCGAGAATGCCTCAGATGCCAACGTCATCGCTCAGCAGCACACAACCCATGCAGGTTGCGAAAAAGGTCATGGCGGGGATCCTCTCCACCAGCATGACATTCTGTCTGATGGGGTGCGGATTTTTCAGCAACTGTCCACCGGAACCACCAGAAACATTCCTGGTCCACTGCCCGACGTGCCATGCCGAAGGCATCGATAGCTTGGAGATCAATGCGGGCTTTACCGGTGGGATCCCACGAACATTCCGGAAAATCCCGCTCGACGCCAAGGGAAACGCCGCAGCGTTCAAATTCACTGCGATCGAATCGAAGTCCTACGATCTCTGGTTTGGCGCCAAAGGGGTACCGTTGATTTGTACGCGATCCTCGTATCCCGAGCAAGACGTGAAAGAAATGCACCTGGTGCCGCACGACTGGGGCCCGTCCCCGTTCCTGGACACGCTTATCACTATTCCTGTGCGCGACAAGGACCCACAGCCAGTGAGGTGGTCGGCCGCATTCCACAGCGACACTCTTGGCGTCCCCCTGGAGATCTACCTCGCCTCGACGGTTTTGCCTGAAAGTGATGGAGCAGTCCGAGTCCACGTTCCGAAATTTTTTGCTGCCACCGCCGCACCAACCACCAAGGTTCAGGCCTTCGCCGATTATCGAGGAGTTCGTTTCAAGAGCGAGAAAATGTTGAACAAGGCGCTCCCACCGATCCAGTGGCCCCCCGTCACAGAGGGCACCTTCGCACCGGAGGAAGAGCCAAAGGCTTGGCTCGGCCTTCTGTCCAATGGTGATACGCTGGCCTTTTCCATCTGGGGAAAGACCTCACCCTACCAATTCCATCGTGCGTTGATCCGCGGATCGAATGTGATCGAGGAGGATTCCGGAACCTGGGATATTTCCTCCAAGACCGCGACCTTCCTCCGTCGAGGACCCGGGCTCTCCTCCCGCTCCGGTTTGATGCCCTTCGATCCCCAACGGATCTTGGACAGCAGCAGATACTCACTCTGGCTTGCAAACGAGCCCTCTGTCGCATCCGCTGTGCGAAGCACAAAACGCGATTTCTGGCGCTACTTCGTGAAACCCAAGGATTGATGCGGCTTCGCCATCTTGTTTCGCATTGACTTGCGCCCCGATCCGGACCTGCCCCAATTTGCGAAGTCGGTGCTCACGGCGCTATACTGACCCAATCGTCATGGCTCGCCACAAATTCTAGACAAGGCTTCTTCATGTACCGTTGTGCTGGACTCATCGTCGCTTTGGCCTCCAGCTTGATTCTCACTGGCTGCATGGTCGATGAACCCGTCCTTCTGCGGGACCTGAAAGTGACCCCGAATCGGGTAATCAACAAGGGCGACACCCTTACCGTTTCCGGCAGTATGGAATTCGGCATGCCGCCGGCCACACTGAGATCGGAAATCAACGGTCCATGGGGGCGAGCCGACTCGTTTTTCCACCTCGCCCAGCCAATGGAAAAATTCGGAAACAGTCCGACCGAGTTCCGATTCCAGCTTGTACTGGATTCGGTGAGACAGGGATACTACGACCTGACCCTCCACCTGGACAATTCCAGCGATGACCATACTTCCGAAACCGTGCGCTTCGCGGTCGATTACAGACGGAAGTCACCTCAATTGGTGGACTCGGTGATGCTCGGAACGAAAGGAAGCTCCCCTCTCTCGTTTTTGCAGTTGGCCAACTCCGCCAAATCGGCAGCGTGGACCAAGGACAGCGCCTCGAAACATCCGGATTGGATCGACCTTGTCCTGAAAGCCGATTCCGCTGGCAACCTGGTTTTGATGTCTCCCGACCTTGCCTCGGATTCCTCCTCCGCGCCAAGATTGGCATTCTCAAAACAGACCTTGATCGGCGACAAGGGCACGAAGATCCCCAGCGACATGACTCCCTTGGAAGCGGAGACCCGAGATTTCGAGTATTTCCAGGGCAAGATGACCATCCAGGCAGGCCATTCCTATTACGTGCTCAACGATGATCTCACATCGACCGCCAAGCTCCTCTATGTTGCACGTCTGACGAATCGGGACTCATCCGCCGCGGTCATCCAGGTCTACAATCTGAGCTGGGGAACCCCTCGCCTCGGCGAACCCAAATAGATTCCGCGCGAGCCCCTCAGGGAGAGCGCTCTTGGTCTCCATGGGCGCTCGCGATCCGGACCCGCCCCCGTTCGGGATGTCGGTGCTGGCCATCCTCGGAGAGAGCCTTCTGAACCTACGCTAGCGCTCCTTGTCCAACGGCATGAAGGGCTCCGGCGGGAGGGCGAAGTAGACCGATCCCGAGTCGCTCTTTTTCAGCGACGGCGCATGCACTCCCCACGGACTGGATACCCCGCGATCGGCGGGAGTCGTGAGGGCTCGGTGGAGAGCCTGCGAGGAAGCTCTCGGCATGCCGACGCACCACGACGCTCCCTCCGATTCTTGACAGATTTTGCCATTCTTTTTGACCACCCTTTGGAGGTCCAGCCGCAGGGCCAGCGTATCGTGGACCACCACCTCGCCGTGGAGCTCCAGCACCGGGCCCTTGGCGTTCGGTCTGTTCAGAGTGGTGGATAGGGAAAAGCGCAGCCCTTCGCGTGCGACCGCATGGCGACGCGTTATCCCCACCACACCGCCGAACCCGCGCCCGATGTGCTGGAAGATCCACTCGAAGGTCGCCTTGGCGCTCTCGGGCGTCACGGTGGGATGCCCCAGCGAATCGAGCGTCACCGGCAGATCCACCGGTTCGGACACGGAATGGAATTGGGAGGCCAGAAAACGTCTCTTCGCCTCTTCCCCGCGGTACTCCTTCCAGCAGAACCCTTCCGAAAAACGACCATCCACATCGGGGTGGCGCCGGGAGCGGACCACGTGCTCCAGCTCCACATCGGCCGAATCCACCGGGCAAGGCTGGAAGGTCGCGAAACGCTCGGCAGCGGAAGAAACTTCGGCCAGGACGGCGCAGACCAACACGCCAACGAAAATCCTCGGGTGTGGATAGCGTGCCACCGGCAGCAATCGAACCACTTTGCAGGAACTTCCTGAAGCCTTCACCTCCAATCCCCCCTATCCATCGATCCACCTTGGCTTGCTCACGGCGCGAACATCCTTCGTTTCCATTCGGAAGAGAGCCCGGTGCTGAGCCAGTAGACGGGCCGATTTTTCCCATCGAACAAAAGAAGCCCCCAGAGATCCCTGCCCTTGGTCAGGTCGATGACAAAGGTCGACTGGTCCGGATAGACGAACCGGATGAACCGCTTCTTCCGGGACGCATCCAGCACAGGCACGTCATGCGCTTCCAGGGATTGGACCACCTGGAAGGTGTAATGATTGTTGTCCGACACGACTTCGTTCCATGATTCCTCGCCCTGCCGCGCCATCTCCACCTCCGCTTCCATCGAATCCATCGAGATGTTCATGGCGCATTTTTTGTCAACCACCATCACCTGGGAGGTATCCGACGGCACATCGTTCGCTTCCAGCGAATCCAAGGGATGGATGCCCGCGTCGAACTCGGATTCCCCGGCGGCGGACGAATCGATCTGGATCGATGCCGCATCCTTGGCCTGCTGGGGACTCGCGGAAATAGCCAAGCCGGGCTTTGCACCCCCAGCCTCTTCCGCTCCCTGCTTTTCGTCTTTTTGACATGACGACAGAACCAAGGCCACAAGCCCTGTGGCAAGCAACACGACAGGAGCACGTCCCCACTTCTGAGCTGTTTCCATTGTTCTACTTGCCCAACATCCGCCCGTTGCCGAAAGGAACGACGAGCCCGACGTCATTTTCCGGCGGGACGGTGGATTCCCGCCCCAAGGCGTCGTGGCGGCGACCATTCCCCTGCCCCAGCGCCGGATGAATCGCGTGCTTGCTTTTGTTCCCGACCCCTGGGATGATCGGCTTGCCCTGGCTGTCCACGGAAAGCACCGCTTCGAAATCGCGCCCTTTGATGGCCTTGAGCGTGTTCAATTCGTCGTCGGGCATGCGATCGTCCGGAGCCCCGGAGATGTACCAGTTCGAGCCGTTGTCGGCCACGATCAATCCGTACTTCTTCATCGCCATGATCACCGTCTTCGCCGCAGGGGGGAAACCCGCGGTATCGAAGTTCGCCTTCAACCGAAAGCGCTCCCCCATGGCCGGAGCATTCGCATTCGTCGTGGATCCCGCTTGATGGCGGGCGGGCCAGATGTACGACTTCCTGGAAGTGGCCACCGTCATGCGGATGGCGTGGTCGATCACCCCGCGACGGATTTCGTCATAGCGGACCAAGCCCGCAAGCACGGGCAAACCGGCCGCGTCGGCCGAGGTCCAACCTTCCGGACGCAAGTCGTTTTTTGTCAGATCGAACTTCGCCCCGGATCCGGCTGTCCAGGAGTTCGTCTGGGGATGCGCATCCCACATCTCCCAGAGAACCTTGGCGGAGGTGTCCACCACCAGCACGTGGCGATCGCCATCGGAGGCGCTGCCGCCCTCGATCGGGGCATTCAATGGAGCGGGATAGGGGCCTGGATCGCTCTCGTCGGCATAGTCGAAACCCACCGCCAGTTTCGGCTGAGCGCTTCCCACCACCATGTACGGGATCCCAAAGGGCACCCCGTCGTACACCGACCCGAAATCGGGATGGAGGGAAGTGGACGCCCCGACGGAATTGACCAGGTTGGCGGAGTTGGGATGGAGCGGCATTTGCGACACGTCGAAGTGCCAAGGATTGTCCGGAGGGAAGAGCACGACGCCGGACAGATCGGGCGACTGGTAGGCCTGACCTTCGGCGGCGAGAACCAGGCAAAGACCCAGAGCAGGCAAAGCGGCAAAGGATTCTCTCATGGCATTTCCTTTCGGCGATGACCGTGGATCCGGCGAAGAGTCGGTCGATGGTTCCAAACTAGATACGGGCAGGCCCGCGACTCCACCGCGAGGCGGCTGAGCCCGGGCGGAGGACTCGAAGCGGAAGTTGCAGCGCGAGAATGGATCGCCCGCGCTCCCGCTGCCAGACAACTTCCCTGCGGATTCGACTTTCCTTACGTCCCTGCATGGGTCCGAAGCCTGCGTCCTTGTTCGGGAAACCTAAAAACAGCCCCCGCAACCGCTCTTGGATGCGCAACTTTTCCTTCAGCGGGGATTGACGCCGAACCTTTCGCCGGCGAGAATCCACCCCTGCCACCCGGTCACATTTCTTCCTCCCACCGCCTCCGAGCAAACCCACCCATGCCAGGATCGCACACGAGACGCGCCCGATGAGCACGCCAGCGAAGTTGGGTGTCTGGCTTCGGTATGGCCGCAGGCTCTGGAAACGGTCCTCACGCGAAAGCATCCGCGAATACCGCGCACTCGCTCGATGGCTCGGATTGGAGGCGGCCATCCTCTGGCCCCTGTACGGCCTCTTCTGCAGTCGGATCCTGCATTTGCGGGAAACCATGGAGTTCAGGATTCCCCTTGGACTTCTTTGTGGAGTGGTTTGGATCCGGTCGAGGTCGGCGCGGACCTGGGGGAGAACCGAGCGTTGGTTCTGGTTTGCGCATTCCGTGGTTGGCATAGGCTGGCTCCCCTGGCATCTCTATTTCCTGAACGACCGGGATGTCTATTGGCAGATGAGCCTGGTCTGCTTCGCCGTCACCCTGCCGATCACCTTGCGCGGGGTGGATTTTTTCCTGGGGTTGGCGTGCATCTTCGCCGGGGTCGCGGCCTTCCACGGCCAGGAATTTGGCAGACAAGATCTGTCTGTCATCGCCTGCGTCCTGTTCATGGGCGCCATCGTCTCCAGCGGGGCCCACATCTGGCGCCGGGCCCGACAGCGCATCGAGGAACAAGCCCAACTCCTGGAAAGGCAGAACCTCCGGCTCCGGCAATTGGACCGTTCCAAGGACGAATTCACCGCCAATGTGGCCCACGATCTGCGCACGCCGCTGGCGGTGGCGCTTTGCCTGACCGAAGAGCTCGCCCACAACCAGTCCCCTGCCAACCGCCAACAACTCGAAAGCCTCTCGATCGCCCTGCACCAGGTCCATCGACAGAGCGAGGAACTCCTGGACTTCCAGCGCTTCCAACTGGGCATCGCGAAGCTGGATCTCCAACCCATCGAAATGGGTAACTGGCTGGAAAAATTCAGACCAGGTTTCGCCAGCATGGCCGATTCCCGCCAAGTGTCCTTCCAGATGGCGATCCCCCCCGAACGGATTGTCGCCCGGATCGATCCGGTGCGCCTGGAAACAGCCCTGTTCAACCTGGCTTCCAACGCCTTCAAATTCACCCCTGCGGGAAAGACCGTGGGAATCCGACTGGAAACCAGATTTGCATCAGATTTTGTCATCGTGGTCGAGGACTCCGGCGTTGGCATCGCTCCGGAGGACATCCCCCGCATCTTCGGGAAGTTTTTCCAGGTCGACAGGGGTCCGGGGACGCACACGTCGGGAGCGGGAATCGGGTTGTCGCTGGTCAAGGAGATCGTCGAAGCCCATGGAGGTCGCATCCATGTGGAAAGCCGCCTGGACGAGGGAAGCCGGTTCGAGTTGGTGATGGAGGGCTCGCGGATCCCGGAGGAAACCACGGAGGAGTCGGCACCTTCTCCTGCTTCTGCGAGGCTCCCGACGGCGATCACCCAGCAGGAGGGAACCCTCGTGTTGGTGGTCGACGACCAGCCCATGATGCGCCATCTGCTGGAGAAGGTGCTTGGCAAGCTAGCGGAAATCGTTTCCGCTTGCGATGGCGAGGAGGCTCTCCGGCTCGCCCGCCAATTGCGTCCCGACCTCATCGTGACGGACAACCAGATGCCGCGCATGGACGGAATCGACATGGTGGCCGCCTTGCGAGCGGATGCCACGATGCCTCGCATCCCAGTCATCCTCCTGACCGGCGAATCCGATTCCGCACTGGAACGGCTCCACCCCGACAGCGACGTGATGGTGATCCGCAAGCCTTTCCAGCAGGGCGACCTCCTGGAAGCGGCCGTCCGGCTGCTGGGCGACCGAATCGGCACCGCCAACAATTGATTGGCAGGATGCCTCGGTTTTCCGTATCGTATTGAGCCTATGCGTTCCATCTCCACCTTCGTGACTCTCCTTGTGGCCGGGATTTTTGCTCGGCACCGCTCGCCGCTCCCATCGACATCCACGGCAGCCTCACGGTCAGCGGCGGCAAGGTGGTCAACAAGAACGGAGTGCCGCCCCAATTGCGGGGCATGAGCTTCTACTGGAGCCAGGCCAAGGTGGGCAAGGACTTCTACAACCCCAAGGTGGTCGATTGGATGGTCTCCGATTGGAACGTCTCCATCTTGCGCGCCGCCATGGCGGTGGAAGGCGATTGGAGCACGGCGGAAAAAGGCTACCTGTCCGATCCCGCCGGCAACAAAGCCCGCGTGAAGGCGGTGGTGGACGCGGCCATCGCCAAGGGGATCTACGTCATCATCGATTGGCACGACCACAACGCCCTGGACCACAAGGCGAAGGCCTTGGAATTCTTCACCGAGATGAGCCAAACCTACGGCAAATCTCCGAACGTGATCTTCGAGATCTTCAACGAGCCGCTGGACGTGCCGTGGTCCAGCCTGAAGACCTACGCCACCGACCTTCTGGCCGCGATCCGGAAGAATTCCGACAACCTCGTCGTCGTGGGAACCGGGAAGTGGGACACGGAGCTGATCCCACCATCCAAGGACCCCATCACCGGCTACCAGAACGTCGCCTACGCCTTCCACATGTACGCCTCCGAGGAATGGCACCACACGCACTACATGAAGCGCGCCGACAG
The DNA here is from genome assembly GCA_016699655.1 of Fibrobacterota bacterium. Taxonomy (GTDB): domain Bacteria; phylum Fibrobacterota; class Fibrobacteria; order UBA5070; family UBA5070; genus UBA5070. The sequence goes on along the minus strand of CP064986.1, from coordinate 2,369,526 downwards.
CGCGATCGCCGCGGGCCTCCCGCTGTTCGTGAGCGAATGGGGCCTGTCGCAGGCCAACGGCAACGGAACGCTCAACATGCCCTGGATCAACGAGTTCTGGAACTGGATGGAATCCCAGAAATTGTCCAGCTGCGCGTGGTCGATCACCGATGCGGCCGAAAGTTCGGCTTCGCTGAAGGCGGTGACCTGGAACGGCGATGGAAGCGCCAAGCACAACGTGTCGGTGGAGGGCGGATGGCCGGAATCGGACCTGACCGAAGGCGGGAAATGGTTGCGCGGCAAGTTCCGCGCCTTGAATCCGGTCCTCTCGGTGAAGCGATCCGAGCGCCGCTGCATCTGCGTTCGCGGCAGCGATGGCCGGGCCACCCTGAAATTCGGGTCGGCCGTGGGTCCCGGCACCGTGCGGATCTCCGACGCCAAGGGAACCATACGCCAGACAATTTCCGTCGGACGCGGCCAATCCGTCGGACTGGACCTGGAACGGGGACTGCACTTCGTGCGCCTGAACGACGAGCCCGCCATCCCGATGATGGCCCCCTGATCGCCAGACCTCACGGATAGGAAGCCGGGTCGGCTTTCCGGCCAGGCTCGGACTTTCCTTCAACGGAAAATTGCGTCTCCAACCCTGACGCGACAGCGGCGTTTTGAAAACCAACGTATGCTCGGAACATGATCTCACCGGTCCTGCTCGCGCTTTGTGGATACGCGTCCGATCTGGACATCCCGACACCGCTCTTGCGCGAGTCCGGACCCGCACCTGTCACGGAGGCTCCCTCGAGCGAACGCGTCCGGCCTTGGGAAGCCCCCGATGCCGCGCAGCGCTTCGTGGTGGGGACCACCGATTCTGCGGCGATCGCCCGGTGGCTGGCTCTGCACGGCTGGCCCCATCGCTCCATGGGTTCCGGTTTGTTCGAGGTGGAAATCTCTTCCGACAGCCTGGACCTCCTGGCCACGCACCCCGCCATCGACCGTGTGGAGTCGCCGGCCCGGCGCGACCACCATGCCTTGGACGCCTCGCGCGACCGCATCAACGCCCAAGAGGCCCACGCGGGAACAGGCCTCATCCGCAGCCATCGCGGCACCAAAGCATTGGTGGGGATCATCGACATCGGTTTTGACCTCAACCACCCCGCCTTCCAGGATTCCCTGGGCAATTCGCGGATCATCCGACTGTGGGACCATACCAATACCTCCGGCAAGCCACCTGCCGGGTTCAGCACTGGCACATTGTTCACCACGCCCGCGGCGATCAAAAGCCTGGGAAGATCGGGCTCCGACGAAACCCATGGCACCCATGTGGCCGGACTGGCTGCCGGACGCGGATGGCCAGCGGCCGGAGGCGAATGGTGGGGTGTGGCCGACGATGCGCGCATCGCGTTGGTGGACTGTGGTGAAGGTTGCCGACAGATCAACGACGGCATCAAGTACCTGTTTCGGTTGGGCGACAGCCTCAAGCTCCCGGTGGCCGTCAACATGAGCTGGGGCACCCTCAATGGCCCCCGCAACGGCAAAAGTTCCGATTGCGTAGTGACCCGCTCGCTGGTGGGTCCAGGAAAGATCGTGGTCGCTTCGGCCGGGAATACCGGAGGCAACGCCGCCCACGCCGCCCACGAATTCCGTGGCGACACGGCGCGCTATGCCTTGCAGGTTTCGAAGGGCACCCAAACCCTTTCCACTGGCGGGACACGCACCTCGTACTTCAACGAGGTGGAACTGTGGGGCGACTCGGCCAAGTCCTACCAAGCATGGGTGGAGGTTCTCAATGCGAAGGACTCGCTCTTGGCCACATCCACCGTATTCCAGCTGGGCACCGGGTCCAGTTCCTACCAGTCCATCGATGTCCGCAAGGTGGTGGGCCCGGACACGTTGTGGGCCAAGGGAAACATCGAAAAACGCTCCGGGCTGAGCGGCTTGCGATTGTCGGTGAGCACCAACCGCACGGGCCTGCAATTGCGCATGGGCGTCACCGCCACCAGCGGCACGGTCCACGGCTGGATCTGGGAAGCGGGACTGGATTTCCTGAACCTGCCGCAGAGCCGCTGCCGTGGCTGCGTCGTTCCCGACAGCCTGCATGTGATTTCAGACAAAGCCACCTGCCCCGCCGTGATCGCGGTGGGCGCCATCAGCGGGAGCACCGGCGCGCGCGCCACCTTCACTTCACGCGGCCCAGGCTTGGGGCCGGTGCCCAAGCCGGACCTGGCCGCCCCAGGCGTGTCCATCATCTCGGCGCTGAACTCCGGCGCACTCGGGTCCAGCACGGTCAGCGGCAAGATCGGCACCTATCCCTGGGGGCCGATGTCCGGGACATCGATGTCCGCTCCGTTGGTGACGGGCGCCATCGCCCTGTTGCTGGAGGCCAACCCAAAGCTCACCACAGACAGCTTGGTGCGCATCTTCAAGGGAACCCGCACCGTCCACAATCCCGACACCGGTTGGACGCGACTGGACGTGTTCAAATTGATGCAACTCGCCGAATCGACTCCTGTCGCATCGGTGCGCAACCCCTTGCACCTGACGCAACCGACGGTCCGTTTCTGGATCGGGGCCGATGGCCGTCGCACTGCCGTGCCCGCAGGCGCCATGCCGCGCGACTTCCATCCGGGTGGAATCGCCTGGCTACAGACCTGCCAAGACGGAATCTGCACGGCGCGGGGGATGGTCAGACCGGCGAGATAGTGGCGGCCTATTGGTGGGTGGTCTTTTTTAGTTCGGAGGCCATCGCGTGGAGGTCTGCGAGGGTGGAGGCTCGCTCTTCACCTCGGCACATCTCGAACAGCACGTAGTGGTCGGGGTTGGCCAATATTCCCTCGAGCGCGGTCAGGATTTCCAGCCGATCAGAATTTGTCGAGGTGAACCGGATCGTTTTGCTGCCGTATGCCTTGGTCAGGTCCACCACGCCATCACAGGCCTGGCTTTCGACCATGATGGCCGCGATCGCGATCACGGCATCTTCGAAGTGGACGTACTGTTCGAATTCGGAAGGGGTGAAAAAGACGTTGTTGTCGGTCCGCTTCAGAAGCAACGTCGGGTCGGCGACATACTTCTGCAGGTCGCACCTCCGGTAGATCACGCCAAGATTCACCTCTGGCGCATCCAGTGACTCCACCAGCGTCAAAAAGTCGCCGCCGAAATCGGATCCGAATGCGGTGTCTTTCCATGCTTCCATCATGTTCTGGCCTCCACTTTGCCGGTCTTTTCCCGACAAGGTAGACAGTCTGGCATGCTGGATTTGGTTGGCCCGCGGGCGTCGTAAGGCGGCCGGGAAAACGATCGAAGAGTTCAGACTAGTTCCCGGTGGTACTTTCCGGCACAAGCGAGCCCATTGAACTTGCAGCGCTGCAGGAAGGTCTTTTGAGCCGCCGCCACGTTTGCCTCCTTGCCCTTCCATACGGACAGCACCGGCGCCTGCAAGGCCCGCCCGAAGGAAAAGCTGACGCTCCACGGATGAGTGCCCAGGTGGTTCATGGCGTTGAGATGTTCGGTGGCATCGTCGGCGCTCTGTCCACCGGAAAGAAAAACGATTCCTGGAACGGCTGTGGGCACGTGGCGAAGCAGGCAACGCATGGTGGCTGCGGCCACCCGCAACACGCTCTCGCGGCGCGGGCATTTCATGCCGGGAACGATCATGTTCGGCTTCAGCAACATGCCCTCGAGCAGCACGCGGTGGGCATCGAGCTCGGAGAAGACTTCCTCCAGCACGATGGACGTGACCTTTTCGCAGCGTTCGATGTCGTGGGCACCGTCCATCAGCACCTCCGGCTCCACGATCGGAACCAGGCCCACTTCCTGGCAAAGCGCGGCGTAGCGCGCGAGCGCATGGGCGTTGGCGCGGATGGCGAATCGGGTGGGAAGGTCGCGTTCGTTGATCTCGATCACCGAACGCCATTTCGCGAACTTCGCGCCTGTCCGTTTGTATTCCAGCAACCGTTCGCGCAGGCCATCCAGGCCCTCGGTGATCCGTTCGCCGGGATACATCGCCAGCGCCTTGGAGCCTTCGTCCACCTTGATCCCGGGGACGATGCCCCGTTTGGACAGAAACTGCGCGAACGGAGTTCCATCCCCGGTGGTCTGGTGCAACGTTTCATGGAAGAGGATGACGCCCCCGATGTATTGCTCGATCCCTTCCGTGGAGAACAGGATCTCGCGGTATCTGCGGCGGTTTTCCTCGGTGGACTTCACGCCGATCCCATCGAAGCGGTCTTCGATGGTGGGATTGCTTTCATCGGCGGCCAGGATCCCTTTGGAGTCGGCGACGATGGCTTGGGCCACGCTCTTGAGTTCGTCTTGGTTCATTGGAAATTCCCTTTCATGGATTCAATCGCTTGTGGCAGCCTTGTTGGATGCGGTCACCCAGGTCGCGGCCCCTCGAGCGGCAAGGAATCCCACGAGGCACAGGACGACAATTCGCCAATTTCCGTCCACAACAAGCCGGAATCCGGCGACGGAAACGACAGTGCGCACCACCGTGCTGGCTGCGAACCACCATCCCGGGTTCGCCTTGCCGGGAACTTCGTGGATCGTCCACCAGATCCCGCCGTGGAACACGATGCCGGTGGCGGCTCCCACGGCGAAAGCCCAGAGGTGGTGCGGCGATGGATCCATTTGTCAGCACAGGCTCCGCGCCACCCAATGGGGGACGGCGGATCAAAGCATGGACGTCTGATGCATGGGCGACCTCGTGGTTCTGGTCCGGGTTCCACTTTCCGTGGACTCCGGAAGACCGGCTCTCCGTTGGCGATGGTTGCGACTTGTCATCCCACCCTCCTGCCGTCGGCGACCGTAGTCAACAACTACAAATTGTCGGCAGTCCGTTTTCCCCGTCGAAACCGGTCCTTGGTAGGATCTCCTCATCCCCAGTGCGCCTGGCCAGACAATTTGTACACTTTTTTGACCGCCATATCCCCACTTCGCTCCCTAAGGCCTATGTACCCCGAACATTCCATCCGCACTCACCTGGAACACCCTGGCCAATCACCTGTTGTCTTGGTCACGACCTCGCCCAGACTCATGGGCTGGCTGGCTGCTGAACGCGCCATTCGCACAGGTCCCTGCCCATGATGCCCGCTGTGAAAATGCTGGATCCCATCATGGGGATCGACATCCACATGGTGGCCATCCCGGCCGTCCCCAGTCCCATTCCCACTCCCATGCCGCATCCGTACGTAGGCATGGTCTTCGAGGCGATGTCGTTCATCCCCATGATCGGCGCCTCCATCAAGGTCCAGGGAATGCCCTGCGCCACCGCAGGCACTTCGGGCAAAGCCATTGTGCCGCACATCCCGATGGGTGGCCCGTTTCTGCCCCCCATCCCCACCAACGATTCCGAAATCTTCATGGGGTCGGCCACGGTGCTGTTTGAGGGATCTCCGGCCGCCTTCACCGCGTTGCCGTGTCTTTCCTGCAATACCTTTGGCATGCCTCCCCCGCCGCGCAAAAAGGGCGGTGCCAAGGTGGCACTGGAGCTTCCAACCTCGATGGTTGTGGCGATTCCGATGGGCCTTCCGGTGTTGATCGGCGGACCTCCGACGATCGACATGAGCTTGATGGTGGCCAAGGCGAAAGCGGCCATCAAGGGCAAGCTCCTGAAAAAGCTCCAGAACACCAAGATGTGGAAGGCCGTTTCGCAGAAGATCCACAACTTCGCCAAGAAGGTGATGGACAAGCTCAAGATTCCCAAGAAGTCCAAGATCCGCGACCTGGTCCACGACTACATCTGTTCCAAGACCGGCCACCCGGTGGACATCGCCTCCGGCAAGGTCACCACGGAGCACATCGACTTTGCATTTCCAGGCCCCATCCCATTCGAATGGAAGCGTTGGTACTCCAGCGCATCCAGCTACGACGGCCCGCTGGGCGTGGGCTGGCACCACCCCTACGACATGGCCCTGGCCGAAGACCACCGCGTGGTGGCCGTGCGCATGGAAGACGGGCGCGTGCTCTTGAGCGCACGACTGGGCGTAGGAGAATCGCACTACGACCGCTCGGAAAAACGCACGCTGTTCCGCGACGAGCGCGGCTACGGTCTACGTGACCACGCCGATCGCACCACGCACCGCTTTTGCAAGGCCGGACGCGACGGAGTGCAACGGCTGACCTCCATCGAAAACGACTTCGGCGAGACGATCCAGCTTGAATACGACAACGACCTGTTCTTGACAGGGATTGTCGACAGCACCGGGCGACGCCTCCGACTGGTGAACGACCACCGCGGCAAGATCCGGTCCATCCTGGTGCCCCACCCCACTCTGCCCGGCGAGGAAGGCGAACGCCCTTCGGTGGAAATCGTGCAGTACCTGGTGGATTCCAGCCACGATCTGGTGGAAGTCTTTGACGCCCAGAAGCGCCCGTGGAAGTTCCGCTACTCCAACCACCTGCTGATTTCGGAAACTTTGCGCAACGGACTGACCTTCCAGTTCCAGTACAAGGGATCGGGCATCACGGCCCGCTGCGTGCGCACCTGGGGCGACGGCGGCATCTACGACCACAAACTCAAATACAACCTGGTGCAAGGCCACACGGTGGTCACCACCTCGTTGGGAGCCCGCACCGAGCACCACCACGAGAACGGCGTGGTCCGCGAAGTGGTGGACGCAATGGGGGGCCGTTCCAGCACATTGTGGAACACGTGGATGGAGCCGTTCGCGACTCTGGACGAGTTGGGCCGCGGCACCCTGACAGAATTTGATGATCGCGGCAACGCCGTCAAGATGATCGAGGCCGACGGATCCACCCTTGAAGTGGCCTACGAAGACGACCTCCCGGTGAACGCGATCGACGCGGTGGGTGGCCAATGGCTCTGGAAGCACGACCAAGGCCGCCTGGTGGAGCGCACCGACCCGCTGGGACGCACGACACGCTACGAGTACGAGGGCTCGCGCCTGATCGCCTCGCTGGACGCCAAAGGCAACAAGACGGAATTTGCCTACGACCCCCAGGGGAACCTGGTCAAGGCGAATTTCCCGGATGGATCCGCCAACGAATGGGTGCACGACCGCTGGGGCAACCTGTGGAGCGCCCTGGACGAACGCGGCAACCGCCGCGACTTCGCCTACGACCTGTCCGGCAACGTGCGCAAGATCCGCGAACCCGACGGCAACCTGCGCGAGATGGACTACGACCCGGAAGACAATTTGATCAGAGCCAAGGACGCCCACCGCGAGGTGAGCTTCACTTGGCGGGGCATGGGGGCCATGGCCTCGCGCACCGAAAACGGCACCCGCATCGATTTCGCCTACGACACCGAAGACCAGCTCACCGCCATCCGAAACGAGGTCCAGGACATCTATGGCTTCAAGCGCGACTTGCTGGGCCGGGTGGAGCTGGAGCAGGGCTGGGACGGCTTGCAGCGCACCTTCCGCTACGACGCGGTGGGAAATCTTGTGCGGGTGGAGCGTCCCGGCGAACGCTGGACAGAATACGACAACGACGCGGCGGGCCGCGTTTTGGAGGTCCGCCACTGGGATGAATCGACCCAATCCTTCGTGTACCGCACCGACGGCGAACTGGTGGAAGCAGAAAACGCCCACGCCAAAATTCTCTGGGAGCGCGACCCATTGGGACGCGTGCTCAAGGAGGTCCAGGGCAACCACTGGGTGGAATCGATTTGGAACGAACTCGATGAACGGGTGGAGATTCGATCGTCCCTGGGCGCACACCAGATCATCGATCGCGACCTCATGGGTGAGGCGGCCACCGTGCAGGTGCCGGGAAATCCCGAAGACCCCACCGCCCCACCCAAGTGGGAGGCCAAGTTCCAGCGCGATATTTCTGGTCTGGAGATCGAGCGCGCCTTACCGGGCGGCATCAAGAGCCGCTGGGAGCGCGACCAGCACGGACGGCCTCTGCGGCATTCCTTTGGCAAGAAGGATAAGGAACGCAACCGCGAGTACACCTGGGCGGTGGATGACCGCCTGAAGAAGATCGTGGACTCCGCCTACGGTCCGGTGGAATTCGAGCACGACGCCTTCGGGAACCTGTCTGGCGCCACCTACAACGACTTCCACAAGCTCTGGCGCACCCCGGACGTGCTGGGCAATCTCTTCCGCACCCCCGAACGGCTCGATCGCAAATACGGCCCCTCGGGACAGTTATTGGAATCCACCAGTACCCAAGGCTTGACGCGATACGAATACGACGCCGAAGGCAACTTGATCAAAAAGACCATCACCCCTCCGCACTCCCCGGAACCCACCATGGTCTTGGGATCGGGAACGGGCCTGGGATCAGGACCCAACGCAGACAAAATCTGGCTCTACGAATGGAACGCGGCGGGCCACTTGTCCCGCGTGATCCGGCCCGATGGCCAGATCGTGGAATTTCTGTACGCCCCCTTGGGGCGCCGTGTCTCCAAGAGCTTCGCGGGCCGCACCACACATTGGGTGTGGGACGGGAACCTTCCCCTGCACGAATGGCAGGAGGAAACCGGACCCCTCCCCAAAATCGAGCCGCCTCCGACTTACGCCATGGACGCCCGCCTCGCGGAAGTTCTGCAGCTTTTGCGCGACAAGACCCTTTCGCCCTTGTCGCCGCAAGGCCCACCGGAACGGCCCAGCGAACAAAGTCCCATCACCTGGCTCTTCGAGCCGGATTGCTTCGCGCCCATGGCCCGCCTCCAAGGCGAGCGTCGCGAAAGCATTGTCTGCGACCACTTGGGCACGCCGTTGGCCATGTTCAACGACGCCGGCAATCAGACCTGGTCCCTCGATCTTGACATCTACGGTCAGCCGCGCATGGTGGAAGGCGAGCGTGGCCTGTGCCCTTTCCGCTACCCCGGCCAATACGAAGATGCCGAGACCGGCCTCTACTACAACCGCTTCCGGTACTTTGACCCGGAGGCGGGCGGGTATATTAGCCAGGATCCCATCCGCCTGGAGGGCGGAAACCCCACGCTGTATGGGTATGTGGGAGATCCCAATGGGTGGGTGGACTGGCTGGGGTTGGCGTGCCGACCTCAAAACGCTCAGCAAGAATTGCGAGCGGTTGGACGAATCACAGGAAAGACAAACGCACAGATTGAGGCAATTTTAAGAAAGCGCGGTTATAAGCAAACTCCGGCCCGTAGTGGAGGCTCGGTGTGGAGCAAAAAAATGCCAAAGGGGAAAACTGCTGTGGTAAGATTGGATCCAGCGAAACCAGCCACAAAGGCAAAAAAGGCTGACGAAAATCCGCACTCGCACAAAGAAATCTTTGCTAGTAGCAAAATGAACAGGAGAGGAAACTCGAAGGGTGAAATTGAGGCTGAAAAAAAACTAAATGACGCCGGCAAAAAAACGGGGAACTCCGATCAAGAAATTCGATCTGCTCATATGGTATCCCTGGGATAAACATGACTAGCTCCAAAAAGGCTGTTCTTCAAATAGACATAGAAGAAGTTGAGAAAGCGATCATCAATGGATGTGGAGACAAGCAATACAAGAAAATCAGAAAATTATTAGCAGGAGATCTCACGGTTCTGAATGGAGCCACCGAGGCGATTTACAACCAGCTTGAATTGACATTTCAATTAAATGAGCCTGTAGGAGCATATTTGCTTGGCAGATTCCGAAAAGACAAGGCCTGCTATTGGGATTTGCAGTATTCTGTATACTTTCTGGTAAGTAGCAGCACAAATAAACGCACTATAGATTATTTAATGATTCTCTCGAAAGAACAAGGACCTAATGGAAAGGATTGGTGTACCAATTGCATAAAAACAATTCAATCAAAGATTGATGAGAATCAGCTAGATGGTCAATAATCAATTTAGCCATTTTTGGTGGTCGCTCCCATCGCATTCGCCGCTCCGATTGAGCTGGCTTCCAATTTCCTCTCTTTGAAAGCCCTGAAACCTCCTCCACCCCACCCGGGCATTTAGCCCACCTGAGGTGGAGGAGTCACAATCCACCGGGAGCGCGGCCAGCACGGAAGTCCTCTTAAGCATTCCTTTGGCAAGAAGGACAAAGAACGCACCCGCGAGGACACCTGGACAGTGGACGCCCGCCTCAAAAAAATCGTGGACTCCGCCTACGGCCCGGTGGAATACGAACACGACGCCTTCGGGAACCTGTCTGGTGCCACCTACAACGACTTCCACAAGCTCTGGCGCGTCCCGGACGTGCTGGGCAATCTCTTCCGCACCCCCGAACGGCTCGACCGCAAATACGGCCCCTCGGGACAGTTATTGGAATCCACCAGTACCCAAGGCTTGACGCGTTACGAATACGACGCCGAAGGCAACTTGATCAAGAAGACCATCACCCCACCCCACTCCCCCGAACCACCATGGTCTTAGGATCGGGAACGGGCCTGGGATCAGGCCCCAACGCAGACAAAATCTGGCTGTACGAATGGAACGCGGCGGGCCACTTGTCCCGCGTGATCCGGCCCGATGGCCAGATCGTGGAATTTCTGTACGCCCCCTTGGGGCGCCGTGTCTCCAAGAGCTTCGCGGGCCGCACCACACATTGGGTGTGGGACGGGAACCTTCCCCTGCACGAATGGCAGGAGGAAACCGGACCCCTCCCCAAAATCGAGCCGCCTCCGGCTTACGCCATGGACGCGCGCCTCGCGGAAGTTCTGCAGCTTTTGCGCGACAAGACCCTTTCGCCCTTGTCGCCGCAAGGCCCACCGGAACGGCCCAGCGAACAAAGTCCCATCACCTGGCTCTTCGAGCCGGATTCCTTCGCGCCCATGGCCCGCCTCCAAGGCGAGCGTCGCGAAAGCATTGTCTGCGACCACTTGGGCACGCCGTTGGCCATGTTCAACGACGCCGGCAATCAGACCTGGTCCCTCGATCTTGACATCTACGGTCAGCCGCGCATGGTGGAAGGCGAGCGTGGCCTGTGCCCTTTCCGCTACCCCGGCCAATACGAAGATGCCGAGACCGGCCTCTACTACAACCGCTTCCGGTACTTTGACCCGGAGGCGGGCGGGTATATTAGCCAGGATCCCATCCGCCTGGAGGGCGGAAACCCCACGCTGTATGGGTATGTGGGGGATCCCAATGGGTGGGTGGATCCGTGGGGACTGGTTTGTCAAGCCCAAGTTCGAGACCTTCGGGCTGGAAGAGAAGTCCAAGTATCTTCAAAACGAGAGGCTGATGAACTTTTGAGAGCAGCATTTTCAAATGCCCGCAAGGTTCGTGGAGGAGGAAACAAGGTTTATTCCAAGACTGCTCGCCAGAAAAAAGCATTCAAACTAAACAATCACGACCGCAGAACAAATCGAGCGGTATACCATAAAGATTACCAATGGAGCTCTACCCAAAAAGGAGTTCTTGCGGGCCATGAAACACTGCCTGAAGGCCATTCACATAAGGGAACGCCACATATAAATATATTAACCCCCCAAGGCAACAGAACAGCAATTTACATAAAGAGGTGATCTCAATGAATTTTACGATTTTAAAGGAACGACTAAATTGTCTTCGACAAAACTGCATCGACAAGCTAAAGTCAAGCCCGCAGACTGATGTCATTTCCGAGAAGAAACAGATTGAATGCATCTTGTTTTGGATCCAAGAGTTTGAACATCACCAAATTTCCAACCAACACAAAATTGTTTGTCTGCCTCCATCACTTTCCGTCTTTCGGGTTATTAATGAGAACGACACCGACGATCGCGGGCTATGGACTGATCTTTCCAAACAAGATGATTCATTCATTCTATATCCAGGGGATCTTATTTTGAAATCCATGAAGCAATGACCGACAAGACCAGGAAAACACTCCGTAAGCGGCCCAACCTGTTCAGCAAGGGAAAAAACCGGCGGAGCGGTAAATCTTGATGGAAAGCCCCACGATGGCGATCCAAATTTTTCTAATGGAACAAAAAATGGCTTAGGGAGCACGGATGGAGCATTTAGTATCGGATGCAATCTCTTACATCAGACGCAAGAGTGATCTTTGCAATCCAGCAAACTATTATCGCGAGTTTTCAATCTTCGAAGAGATCCCCGTAATCAATAGAATCTCAATAATCGACAAACTAAATTTCAAAGATCCCATCATTCGATCAAGAATCTTGCTGCAAACCACTACATTCCTGTACTGGGATCTTCAAGCCTGGCTTGAAAAGACAGAACAACAACAAAAAGAAAATTTGTTTGTGCCGATTTCTTATACCGACCCCCTTGAGGAACTCATCGACTATAACGTCGCAATCCCAAGATTATTCGTTTCACAAAAAATGACCTATACAAATTCCACGCATCCGGGATCTGATTGTTTCGGATTCGCGTGCGGACCGAAAGACGCACGGAGCATGCAAACGGCAAAAATGGCGGAGCAATTAATCAAGATGGATCGATCCATGACAAAGACCCCAATTTTTCTAACGGCACAAAAAGTTGGCTGAAGGACCAGGGATGGAACATCAAATGATCTCAGATGCTGTTGAATTCATTCGAAAGCACAGCTGCATAAGGACGCCCTCGAAATATTTCGGAGAGTTTAGCGATTTCGAGGAAGTGCCAGTGATAAACCGCATCGCCACAATTGATAAACTTCGATTCAAAAACCGTATCGTTCGCTCTAGAATTTTGCTACAGGCAGCACTACTTTCTTATTGGGATCTTCAACTTTGGCTGGAAGAAACGAACTACCCACAGCTGAACTTGTTTACATGTATTTCTTTTGTCGACCCAGTGGAGGACCTCGAGGAGTATGGAGTCGCCATCCCCAACATTTTCATGACCCAAAAGAATAATGAATACGCTTTCGATAAGGCAGGCAAGCCTTACATATACGACAATATCACCTTGAAAGAAATCACATCAAGTCTGTTGCCATCCGATCACTTTTTCTCCCGAAAGCTTATTGGCAAACACAACATAGAGAGTATCGAGAGACTAATATTTTTCCCGAAGCACAAGCAGTACTCTCTAGACCCATGAGACACAAAGGCGATTCCCGCATTTCCCACGAAAGTCAGAAATGAGCTATTTCTTCTTCGTTGCCGAATGCAATAAGACTCCGCGAGGATGGCAGTCTACCACATATCATCAACTCGAATCAAAAATCCTGCCTTTAGTATCAAGCTGGATTCTTCAGCCGACAACAATCACCCTAGACGGCATCGAAATATGTGGCTGCATCGTTCACGATTATGCTTCATCTGACAGACTTTTTGAAACAAAAAAATCAAGTTATTCATTTTCGCCAGGACAGAAGGTCCTCCTCTCGCTTCAGTTAGATCAATCCGTTGAAACATTTTTCTCAATGAAATGGATACATGGGGTCGTTTCCGGGTTTTCCGCTGAGACCAAGGACGCGGAAGAACTTGACATTCGAAATGCAGTGATTTCCGAAGTTGAGCTCCGGACGGAGACCCTATTTTTCCTCCGGAAAAAGCGAAAATTTGGAGCACGCTGGATAAAGGAGCACTGGTAAATCGTTGGGTACCTTTCGCCCCAAAAATGGATATAAATTCCATCATCCCCTCTTTGAAACCCCTGAACAATTCTCCACTCCATCCGGGTATTTATCCCACCTGAGGTGGAGGAGCAACAATCCGGGTGGAACCCAAAAGCCATCTCGCGGAAGATCCACAACTTCGCCATGAAGGTGATGGACAAACTTAAAATTCCCAAGCAGTCCAAGATCCGCGATTTGGTCCGCGACTACATCTGCTCCAAGACCGGCCACCCGGTGGACATCGCTTCCGGCAAGGTCACCACCGAACACATCGATTTTTCTTTTTCCGGCCCCATCCTGTTGATCTTGGGGGTTCCGAAAATAATAGAAGAGCTGCGCACACACAAACACTAGGCTAGATGCGAGGTCAGGAAAATGGAATTTCGGAATGAACTAGAATTCGACCTGGATGCAATGGAAAATGAAATCCTGAATGGGCGCGGAAGGGAACAGTATTTGAAATTCCGAAAAGCGACCACCGGAGAGCTAAATGCGACCGAAGGGATAGACAGAATAATCCACAATCAAATAAAAAAATAGTTGATATTAATGAGCCAGTGGCTGCATACCTAATGGGAAGATTCAGGAAGGATAAATGCTGTGGACACGACCTAGAAAATTCAGTCAGCCTTTGGGTGATGAGCAGTACGGACATGCACTTGATTCCCTTTTTGAAGATTTTATCTAGAGAATTAGGTCCTGAAGGTCAGAAATGGTGCGAAAATTGCATTTTATCGATTTCGTCAAAGGCAAATGAGAAGGGCACCCAATCCATCACCAACGACAGAATCATGTAAGCGGCACGTCTTTTAATAGGTCCTGCTAAATCACAAAGCCAGGTTGCAAAAAAGCACCATTATCCGTTAACGTTTCGATTAGAACTGGAAGGGATTAGTATAGCCATGAAAAGAAAAAGCATTTTTGCTCCAGATATTAATTACATCTCCGAAGCAGAACGAATGCTTTCCGTCTCATACCCCGTTGCGTTTAAAGAATTCTGCAAAGAAAATCACGAAACAAACATACTAAATGAGTACCCCAATCTCTCGAATGGAAAATTTATAGCCAATTTGTGCGAGCTTAAAACCATTAATTCTCGCATCGGAAACGATCAGTGGAGAGATTACGAGCAGGCGATTGCCGGAAAAACACATCAAAAAGATGGCATGAAACTTTGGGGAGACATTTTGCCAATTTACATCTATGATGACAAAAATGTATCCGGCTTCAATTTTAATGACCCAAATGATATCCGAATATATGTCTGGAGTGTTCATTGCTTGGTCCATGATTATTCGGACCTATACGATTGGCTTAAACACGCCTGAATCGGAACAGCATCTCGGAAGAACTACGCATTGAACCAAAAGATGGAACAAGATGCCTCCCGCTCGATGCATTCGTAGAAAGCAACAGAAGATGACTGAACAACCGCAGACTACAAAGTCGGCGAATTCGTACAAGGGGCTGAAAGCCCCTGATACGCACCAAAGCGCGTTCCGGTTGGCAAGAATCAACCGTTGTGCTATCAACCTTCAGCCCACCATTTGCGCAGGAACAACACAAAAATCAACCCCATCTGATCTGTATCAATGATTAAAGTCGACTCGAAAAAACAAGTCTGCTGGCTGAAAGTTGCCCTTCTGAAAGACGGAGGATTTAGCCTTGGATAGAAGCACTAAAAAGGAGAGGCTTTGTCCTAAGAAATCCCTCAAACTCGAGAAGCCGAAGATGGGTTCGCCCAGAAAGGTCAGAAGCGCAAGTTCACAAGTATGGGAATGTTAAAAAATACGCCATTTAAAAGCGGGAATAATGCACATGTTCACAAAGCATTTGGAAAAAAGGGAGAGTCCGCAACCACGGAACTTGATGACGATGGCGCACCCTCCACAGATCCGAGTCGCACACATATCGGCATCAAAAATCCGTTTGATTTCCCGACAGAGTCAGGTCGAAACCATGGAAACTAAATGTCAACCGAGCTAAGAATAAATTTCGTAGATGGTCTTCCGACTGTCAGCGATCTTGAAATCATAAGAACAGAGATAAGAAACCTTCCAACATTTGTACGAGAAGAAAGGAATGCTGAATTTTGGCTATGCTCACCATATACGAGTTCGACCTGGGGATACGACATTCGCGTAATTTTTAGCTCGATGACCATTCGGGTTGACATTCTGGATCAAAACACGGAGTGCTACTCCAGAGATTTAAAACACCTAATTGATTTTTGCGACAAGATACAACCTGCGCATTTGGAAGATGATGATGGAGAATTAGTGCAGCTGTAATCGCCTATGGAGACATTGAATTTACTGGAAGAGTATCCTCTCTTTGAAAGCCCCGAAGCTCCTCCACCCCAGGTGGGCATTCGAACCGCCTGAGGTGGAGGAGCCACAATCCACCGGGAGCGCGACCAGCACGGACGGCCTCTGCGGCATTCCTTTGGCAAAAAGGACAAAGAGCGCAACCGCGAATACATCTGGGAAGTGGACGACCACCTCAAATAAATTGTGGATTCCGCTTACGATCCGGCGGAGTTTGAATACGACGGCTTCGGGAACCTTTCTGGCGCCTATTACAACGACTTCCACAAGCTCTGGCGCCCCCCGGACGTGCTGGGCAACAACAACCAAAACTGGCAGGGGGTCCGGGGGACGAGCATATTGGAACGGCCATAAGACAGACGATATCGATCGCGCCCCTGATGCCTTCGCCAACAGATCCTCCCAACATCCCCAAGCACTCACCTGGCCCGAAGCGGCTTGGCCCGTTCCAGGGCGAGTCCCCCGGCGCGGGTGTCCAGAGGGACGGCGCCAGTCCCTCTGGTCGGGGGCAGGGTGCGCATTTCGGCCAAAGCGACCGCCCGTTTCGCTTCAAAGCGACCGGTGTCCGCCGAAGGCCGGGAGGCCTTAGGAGGACAATGTATTTCAACCGGTCGGATTGGTCCGGAATCTCCCCCTTCTTGACGCGCCTTTGAGGGCGATTCTGTAGCCATTCTGCAGGAGTCTGTCGCGGATGGCCTCGGCGGCACCGGCCTCGCCGAAGACTTCTGCCCATTGCTCGATGGGGACTTGACTTGTGACCACCACAGCCCCTTCCAACGAGCGATCCTCGATCACATCGAAGAGGATGCGCCTCTGTTCACGATTGAGAATGTCGGCCCCGAGATCGTCCAGGACCAACAAAGGGGATTTCCGTAGTTTCTCCAATGCCTTGGCATAGCCGCCCAGAGCTCTTTCCGATGCCATGTAATCCAGGAAAACGCTCACTCGCGCATAGGATGTGCGTACTCCTCGTCGGCAGGCAAGTCCGGCCAAGGCGCAAGCCAGATAGGTCTTGCCAGTTCCTGTCGGGCCACTGATCAGGACGTTGTGAGCCTGTTCGATCCATCGGCCACTTGCGAGGTCTCGCATGAGGTCCTTTGATAATCCTCTTTGCGGATCGTACTCCAAAGATTCCAGGCTGGCGGTCGGATACTTCATTCGCGCCTTGCGCAAGAGCTCCTGGAGTCGGCGAGAGGAACGGTTGTCGTACTCGCAATCGACCATCGAGGCCACGACGTCCTTCCAGTGCATCGAATGGCTTTGCGGGTTTCCCGCGAGTTCCTCCAGCCGGTTTGCCATTTGGGATAGTTTCAATTCGCGCAAGCGGGAGAGCGTCATCTGCTCCATGATCACACCCCCTGCGCCCACAGGGCCAATCCCTGTAGGTTCCCGTGCTTCACGAATGCGTCGGATTCTGTCTCCTTTGGCTCCGCCGCACCTGATTGCAGGATCTTCTCGAATTGCGCGCACGATAGGAGCCTGTGTTCCAGCGCATAGATCGCCGCTCGCTCCGCACGCTCGATGGATACAGCGTTCTCCGCAAGCCTCAGCAGCCCCAGACATGCACGTGCAGCTGCTACCGGATTGGCGACAGCCTCGATGCGAGCATGGACTACCTCGGTCATCGAGGGGCCGATTCTCTGAGCTCTCCAAAGGATTTGATCCAGGCTTGCCGGAAGAGCATGTCGATGATTTTCTGGCATGTGTGCTTCTTGGATCGAGTGCCCGCCAGCTCGATGAATGCGAGTATGCACCGCGATGCGCTCTTGCTCGAGATAGACCTCCACTGCGCTCACGGTGACGCGCACGTCCACGAGGTGCCCCGCCAATTTGTGAGGAACGCTGTACCAGTGGCGTTCGAATTCGACGCAATAATCGATTCCAACGCGACGCCGGAGCCATTTCTGATGTTCCCAGCGATCCTGGGGAAGAGGCTGCGCCGCAGGACGGTCCACCTCCTCGAAAAGCTCCTTTCTGGACTTCTTGTCGTATCCCACCATGGGCGTGGCATTGATGCGATCCACCTCCTCGCGCACGGCAACCTCGAGCGATTGGCGGTTGTGAAATTTGCGATCACGGAGCACCGCTATGATCCGCTGCTGCACGATGCGGACGGCATTTTCCACCTTGGCTTTGTCTTTGGGCTTGCGTGGACGCGCAGGGACGGCCACGACATTGTGGTGGCGGCACATCTCGACGTAAGTGCGATTCAATTCCGGGTCGAACGTATGAACCTTGGTCACGGCACTACGTAGGCAGTCAGGCACGACCACCGAGGGCACGCATCCGAAATATTCGAAAGCACGGACGTGCCCCATTGTCCAATCGGCCAATTTCTGACTATCCTGAGGCTCGGCATAGATCAGATGGCTGGCTCCCCAAGCCATGACGAACAGTTCCTGAATGGTGACCTCCCCTGTCTGAGGATCGAAAAGCTCCAGACGATCACCGCTGTAGTCGACAAAGACCTTTTCGCCGGGTTTGTGCTCCTGGCGCATCACAAGATCAGAGCTGGATCGATGATGCTGGATGCGATCACAGAATGCTGTGTATCCAAGGCCTTGCGGATGGACTTTTCGATATTCTTCCCAAAGAAGCTTTCGAGTTACTCCGGGACGCTTGAGCTCCGATACCAAGTGGTCCACATCAGGCTCGATCGCGATGCGCTCGGTGGGCGCAGGAGCTGGAGGATACAGATGCGTTTCGAGATCGATGTCGGAAAATGACATCGCATCCGAAGGCGAAAGGCCGCTGCGCTCCAGTCGTTCCAGAATTTCGAGCAAGGTGGTCTTGCCGATGCCAAGTGCGGCCGCGGCACGTGTGCGGCTCATGCCCTGCTCGTGAACAAGCCGGATGGCTTCACGAATTCGTCTCATTGATGTCCTGCCTCTCATGTCTCGGCCCTCCGGATGGAAGACCAAGGGTGCGAAAGGCTCCCGGACCCATCGCCTCAGGCGCTCTGGGTCAGGCGAATCCGACCTGGCCAAAACCGGTCGCTTTGAGCCGGAATCGACCGGTCGGATTCGTCCGAAACGGACCGGTCGCTTTGCGCCGGAACGAGCCGGTCGCTTTCAGCCGAATTTTGCAGGCCGGGTGCCGACGCACCCGGAAAACGGCTACCGGACCCGCGTCCGGAAGAAAGAATCCCGGTGCAAAGCACCGGAACCTCTTGGCCCCAACGCCGACAAAATCTGGCTCTACGAATGGAGCGCCGCAGGCCACTCGAAACCTGAAATTAAGGCTGAAAAAACCAAATGACGCAGGAAAGAAAACAGGCAATTCAGTTGCCAACAAACGATCCACTCATACTATAACCCTGAGGCGAAAATGACTGACATTACTCTTCAAATAGATCTAGAAGTAGCCGAGGCCGCAATCCTCAATGGGGGCGGCGAAAAGTATTACAAAAGCTTCAGAAAACGAATAGCTGGAGATCTCACGGTTCTGAATGGAGCGACCGAGGCAATTTACAGCCAACTTGAATTGGCGTTCCAATTGAATGAGCCTGTCGCAGCATACTTGCTTGGCAGATTCAGAAAAGACAAGGCCTATTATTCTGATTTGCAATATTCCGTATATTTTCTGGTAAGCAGCAGCACAAATCAACGCACGATAGATTTTCTAAAAATTCTTTCAGAAGAACAGGGACCAGACGGGAAAAGCTGGTGCGCGGAATGCATAGAAACGATACAATCAAAGATTGATGGAAATCAGCTAGATGGCCAATAATCAATATTGTTGTTTTTATGGCCGCTCCCATTATATTCGCACCTCCAATCATCACAGATGCAGGACAAAAAATGACATCCATTGAGTCGCATTCCGACCAAGACCCATCTTCGGATCTAGACTCTTTCTGCGGAAACGTTGTTTCTCTCAAACGCCACGAGCCGATTTTGCGCCGCATCTTGCAGACGCCGACTGGTTGCTGGATGTCGCTAGCCAACTCCATCAATTGCGAAAGGGTGCCTGTACAGGGCCTATTTGCCACTTGGCTTGCGGCACCTGGAAACGAAGGCTCTTGTATCGTACTGTTCTTCGTGCCGAGCGAAGCATGGTTCTTCAACGCAGTATACTACAATCGAGAATCCTTGTTGAGCAGCGAGTGACTAGGCATCCTCGAGTATGATCAAAATCATCAAAATGAAGGCCACACAACCAATGCACCCCAAAATAATCGAGAGCGAATCAAATGGCTGGATTGGTCAAGCTGAAAAAAGGAGGCGTGAATGGAAGTATCTCCCGCTGATAGTTTTTGGAGATTAGAACACATTCCCAAGAGTTGTTTTTCTCAATCTCTCATCAGCATTCTCG
Source organism: Fibrobacterota bacterium (assembly GCA_016699655.1). Lineage (GTDB taxonomy): Bacteria > Fibrobacterota > Fibrobacteria > UBA5070 > UBA5070 > UBA5070. The sequence goes on along the minus strand of CP064986.1, from coordinate 2,349,494 downwards.
ATCTTACCAAAACCAAGGAGATAAGGTATGATTTATTCAATACTCAGAGTCACATTATGGAATTCCATCAAGATTTGATTCTTCCTTGGAGGATTTACAAAACACTACTTGTTGACACGGATAAAAACTACCAAGAATCTGGACTCGAGAACGAAATATATCACGAAGATACAGAGTACATTTTCCTCCTTTGGTCAAACGAAGAAGGCATAAAAATAAGGTTCGACTTGTTCAAGTTTTATTGGCATGCCCTGATATTTCCGTCTGACGAAAACATTGTTATCTGGATGCCGTCAGCCAGGATTTTAGCCACAGTTGTTGAAGAGCACGTTTCTCTCTGGGAACCCAATACTGATAACCCAGCAGGACCGAAATTCTGAAATCGCTGTCTATGCGTAATCAATCGGATAGCCAGCGAAATGACATTCCGATTGAACCGGCTTCCAACATCACTTCATTGAAATTCCTGTTTACGTCCTTACCTCACCTAGTTAGAGGAGCAAAAATCCATTAAGAGCGCGTCCTGCTCGGATGTTCCCTCAAACATTCGGTTGGCATCCACTCAGAAGATCTCCGCGCAACAACATTTCAGCCCACGGTAGGCAAGGAAGTTGCGACCTTAACATCAAGGCAGGATCAAAATGAATTTCACCATCATCAAACAAAAGCTTGACTGCATTAGGAATGACTGCATTTCCAGTCTGCGTGCAAAAAAGAGCGAAGCGGCCCTGGAAGAAAAGAAAGCTATTGATGCTTTAATTTCCTTGGTCCGATGGGCAGAATTGTATGACATCCAGCCAAATTCAACCGTAATCCGGTTACCTAATTCACTCATCCAATCACCATCCTCTGCATTTCGAATTATCGATGACAACGAAACAGAAAACCGCCAAAACTGGACCGATCTCACGCGGACTAGCGAGGCTTTTTTCCTCCAGCCAGGCGACATCCTCATCAAAAACATCCCACATTCAGATTAAATATGACAAAAACAAACACTCAACACAGTATTGAACGAGAATCAAAACCTGGGTCAGGAATGAATATGCTCCCACCCCCCAGAAAAGGGGTCACAAAAGGCAAAGCAGGCTTAATCATTGAGATTTATTTATGATTGACATATCAGCATCAAAACAAGGCAAAGAAATACTCCACAAGATTATTTCGAGCATCGCGCTGCTCGGGTACGGACAAGGCGAAAACTGGATAGGATGCTGCAGAAAACGAGAGAATTTTTCGCTTAAATCAATGAAGCAGACAATAAATTTATTTTGCGCTCATTTTTCTCAAGATTCCAGAAAATGCACTGTCGTCTCTTCCCTTATTCGAGATTGTTTCTTCCCGATTGACTACAGTCCAAAAATTTTAAAATTTGCAAAACCAATCGAGAAAAAGCTCATCAAGGACAATCTTCTGCACTTAGATCGCGAGCACGATGGCATTGAAAGCTTATCGAGCCCTGAACGTTTCAGAATTTACTCCAGTCCCGACATTGAAACACTAAAGAACTTATCCTTTACCTTGATGACAAATAGCCGGATTTTCGGGCACTTGTTTTTTGTTTTTGATGAATTGAACGTGATCGCATACCCACATGACGAAACAGGGTTCGGCTTTATTACAATCAACGGCACCACACAAAACGTTGATTTGAAAGTATCTTCTTTTCTGCTTGAGGCAAGCCTGATCGACAACGTCGAATCGATCTATCAGCTATCGCGCCCAACCCCATGACCATAGAGATTAAGCCTCCTCTTACCCTCATTTTCAGGCATCTGGAGAGCAATCATGGAAAAGTTTGATCATGATGAGATCCGCGTTTGGATTGAACAAGGAACGTCGATCCACATCAAGGCGATTTCGCCATTCGGTGACCCTGTCGAGCTAACGGAAGTCGACGCTCGAAATCTCGCATCTTATCTAAATCGCATGGCTGATGAGCTTGAGAATTCTGGAGACGACTAAATTCAGCATCAGACCGAAACAGCCGTGATAAAATATCTACAAAACTAACGATAAATCTCGCCAATGACCTTCCGACTGCTAGCTAGTGATCTTGAAATCCTAAGGGCGGAGATTAGAAAATTGCCAACATTTGTTCGAGAAGAGAGAAATCTTGAATAGCTCGAAATCGACCACATCGCCGCAACGCAAAGAGAAAAACGTATGAGTCACGAATATTTAATCACTTCAAGTGCCCCGCTTGAAATCATTACAAAGTGGTCAAGCATAGTTCTTCAAGACTTCGGAATCAAGCTGATATCAACAGATAGCGGGGCATACTCAGAACAAAACGAACAGGGATGGCCTACTGTTTCGATTTTCTTCGATCCTCCTCAACACTTTTCATTCAACATCAGCCCATCTCTTTGCGAAGAGATTTTGCAAAACATTTCAGCCTTCATTGAATCGGATGGCTGGCAATTCAAGTGGGAGGAAGCCTGAGAATCCATTTAATGCACCTTTTCCGGCGCTGGAGACATTCTTTCTCAGCCTCCATCGTCACAGATTGAACAGAATGCATGCGCAACAAAGCCTTAGCAGCATTTTCAACAACGCATAAAGAGAGCTCAGCTACTCAATTTTCTGGAGAAACCGTTGATTAGACTCAATCATCTAATGATCCAGTTGCTCCGCTCGTCAACAATAGACCATGTCCAGATTCCGAAAAAAATCAGAAACCAAATTGTTCAAGGATTTGATTCGACATCGGATGCCCACACCTTCCGATTCCTTCGCAAGCGCGCATTGATCGCCCCAAAATCAACGCTCCCCGACCTAACCGGGCTCGAATGCTATGTCAACGAAATTGGATTAAATATCGATGACCATATCCACCACACCCTATTAGGCATGGAAATTTTGATCGCGGTCCTAAACGATTGGAAAAGGCTAGATCAGCGCTTAGTTATGCGCGCCATCCTTTCGGTAAGCTCAGAGTTTACGCACCTGACCTTCCATGTAGTTCGACCGAAAGAACCCTACTTGGATGACAACATTGATTCCTATGACCAGCCAATCATGTTCTGTGACTCTGACTCATCAATACATAATCTGGCCGATTTGAAAAATACCGCCCTCGCACCACTCTAAAGATGGAAGCAAACAGGTTCGTGAAGTCCGCGAAAAAGGAAATTTAATGCGCCACAAAGGACATCCATTCAAAGGCGGCGGAGCCGGTTCGAGTCACATACCCCCAAATCAGCACAAGGGAAATTCACACATTTTCCATGGAAATCAAATATGAGCTATTTCTTGTTCGTTGTCGCGTGTACGAAGACGCCTAAAGGGTGGCAATCCCCTTTGTATGATCAGCTCGAAAGAGAAGTTAAAAGATCGGGATTAAGATTGCTGATCCAACCGGCAGTGATCTGTATGGATGGCTGCGATCTGGCTGGCTGCGTTATTCACGATGGAGTATCGTCTGATCGACTCTTTGAAACTCTAGAATCGACACATCCACTTTCGATCGGGCAGAAGCTCCTTCGCTTGCTTCAACAAGACAACTCCGTTGAAACATTTTTCACCTTGAAATGGATGGATGAGGACCCCTCTGGATTCTCTGCTGAGTCCAAAGACGCCATGGAAGTCGACCTAGGTAAGGCAATGATTCCGGAAAAGGAACTCAAAGCGGGAATCGTGTTTTTTCTCCGGAAGGAACGAAAATTTGGTGCGCGCTGGATCAAGGATTACACGTAGTTTGGGACCATGACTTCCGACGAAAGAATGGAACCCATGGACACGAAGCTCCAGGATATCGCTCGCGAAGCCGTCGAGGGTGCCGCCGCCGGAAGCCTTGACTTCGGGCAGATCGTCGGCTTGCTCATGAAATCGGGATTCGACGGCTACCTGGTCGATTTCCGCAGTGGCATCCAGACATTCTACCTCCCGGACGGACAACCCCATGGAGTCGGCATCCATCGCACCAAGACTCCCGTGGCCGTGGTTTTCGATGCGGAATCGGTGCGGGAGGCCATCCGCGAAGCGCAGACCAAAGCGGCGGGATACACCTACCATGGCTTCTGCGAGAAGGTCGCGCGCGCCGGCTGCGCCGGGTACTTGGTGACATTTTCTGGCAAGCGAGTCCTGTACTTCGGTCGTGACGGCCAAACGCACACGGAGTTCTTCCCGAAGTAACCAGCTCTAGTCCTGCTTCGGGGCGGCCTCTGTCCGAGGCCACTGGAAGGAAGACGGCCCCACGATCCCTTGGGCGATCTGGGTTGCCAATTCTTGACCCAGGCCTGCGGTCCCCATCCAACATTTGCCTCCGGGAATCCTGTCCATCACCAATGGCGCGGAAATCACCTTTCCCTCGACGAGCATCGCGATGGGAAGCCCCACCCTTTTTCCCGTGAACTCGGCGAAGCGGCTCTTTGCCGATGAGGTGAGGGTGAGTTCCACATTGTAATCCGGTGGAAGCCCATGATAGGTTTGTTCCAGCACGCGTGTTTCCACAACATCGGCATTGGTGAAAACAGGGGTCGAATCGACATAGAGGAACTTCTCAACCCCTGTCCAGGGATCGGTTCGCCCCACTTGGAGCATCTTGATCCGCGACGGACTGGGGACGGTGTCGGCCGTGCGAATTTCGAATCGAACGGATGGCGGTACGGTCGAGCGTTTGAAAACTGGAGCGGCGCCGCAACTGGCCAACAGCCCCACAGCGAGGATGAATCCGTGTTTCAAGCACATCCGGTGCGCTCTCCTGGGCATTGGCTTGGGGCTCAAGCGGTTCAATCCAGATCCTGGCCTATCAATCTAGATCCCGCCTCCGGAACGGACGCAGCATGAGTACACATGCACAGGACCCTCCCACGAGGTCCATTGACATCGTGATCGATCCACTTCACCTTTATCACCCCCTTCTACGGCGAATCCCGCTGTCGACGGCATTCACCGAAGTCAAGGAAGAGTCATTCCATGAGCTATCTCGAGCGCACCATCCTCCGCAAATTCCCCCAGCTGTACTTCGCGCTCGCCGCCTTGATCCTGGGCGCCAAGATCCTGGGCGTTCCTCCCACCGGATTCATGCCGCTGCCTCTGATCCTGGTCGTCGTGGTCCTCTGCTGCGTCTTCGGCGTCATGGGTATCCGCGCCCTCAAGGCCCAGTCCTAAGAATCAACCAGGGCCCTTCACCCGGGCCCACCTTCCCGCGCATTGGCCACCCTTCCCGTCAATTCCTGCCCATCCAGTCAGTCCCCCTTTTCCTCACCGAGGCTTTCGTCGAGACCGTCGATCCCTTGGCCGGATTGACAGCCTGATCGATCCGCATCACTTTTTTTGCGCTCGACCGTGACCGGCACGATCGAGTCCCGTCACAGACATCAAGGAAAGAGCCGATTCCATGCGCAGCCTCTTTAGAAAATACCCGGAGCTCTACTTCGCTCTCGCCGCCCTGTTGCTGATCCTCAAGGCCTTCAATATCCAGCCCACCAGCCACACGGCTTGGCCACCGGCCATCCTGGCCATGTTGCTCTGCTGCGTCATGGGGGCCATCGGCCTTCGCTCGAAGTACATGCACTGAGCGCTTCCGGCAGAGCCTGAAAACTCGGGCCCCATCGAGCAAATCCCCCCACGCGAGAAATTGCACCTTTCCGAAGAACCACACGCGCCCAACTCCGCCGAGGCATCGACCATGGTTCCGAAGTTCTTCCGAAAGCTATCCAGCTCCCCCACCCGCCCGGTGGCAAGCGCCTCCAAGGCGCAAGCCTTCGACGTCGGTGCGCTGTGGGAGGGACCTCTGGACGCATCCGAGTCCGTGCAGGATCTGGGCTTGGACGAAAAGCTCCGGCGGGCCTATTTCTGGATCGTCAACAGCGCGATCCTGAGTCCCCACTACGACATCGAATTCAACCGCGGGCCGTCTCGCGAGTTCGCCATCGGCGACAAGCGCACCCTCTCGCTTCCCACCGACCAGAGCTATTCCAGCTACGTGCTTCTGCCGCTTCTGACCTTCGCGCTGCGCCGCAAATGTCTGATGGTGGGCGGGCCGGGACGAGGCAAGACCGCCAGCGCCATGCTGATGGGCGTGCTCTCCGGCATGCCGCTGAAAACCGTCAAGCGCTCCATGCAGCACGGCCACCCCCAGATGACCGTGGCCGACCTGTTGGGAAATCCTTTGCCGGCGGATCTGGTGGGCGCCCAATCCATGGACGACATCCGCATCGCATGGCGCCCGTGGCTGGACCAGCCCGTGCGGATCATCGACGAGTACAACCGCATCCCCACCCGCACGCAGAGCGCGCTTCTCACGGTGCTTGGCGACAACTACGCCGAGGTGCTGGGCCAGATCCGCGAATGCCCGGAAGCCGCCTGGTACCTGACCGCCAACGACGATGGCGGCGGGGGCACCTACGAAGTGATCGAAGCCCTGCGCGACCGCGTGGACGTGGTGGTCCAGGCGCTGCCGTTCCATCCCCGCTTCCTGCAAGACCTTCTGCTGCGGATCGAAGAAAACGCACGCCCGGAAGAATTCGTTCCGCCGGAAATCGTCTTTTCCTCCGAGGACATCGACGCCATGGGGCGCCAGATCCGGGAACTTCCGGTGCCGGACTCCGTGCGCCGCCGATTGGAGCATTTCGCCAGCCAACTGGAACTGCTGGAAGCGGCAGGCAGGCAGGCGGAACACTTGTCCAAGGACACCGCGCTGTTGTCCGGCTTGGAGTGGAGCGAGATCCTGCGGGCGGACACCGGACGCGACCGGCTGTCCGATCTGGGATCCCAGTCTCGCAACGGCCTATCGGTGCGCGTGCTCATGACGCTTCTGGCCTATGCCAAGGCGATGGCGTGGTTTCGGGGGCGCCCCGAGGTGGATCTCACCGATTTGCGACAGATTCTGCCCTTCGTGCTGCGCGACAAGCTCAAGCCGGACCTGGAGTCGCCATTCTTCCAGGCCCCTGAAAACCTCCCGCTGCGCACCGATCGCATCTCGTGGTTGCGCGGGCTGTTCGACGCCTCCTGCGCGGAGTTCGATCGCCTGGGGATGGATCGCGACGACGCCGTGGGAACGCTGTTTTCGCAATTCAAGGAAGGCCTGGAGGGATTGGGCCGCATGGACGTCAAGGCTCGCCTGGAAGCCATCGTGGGGGCGGTGGACAAGATCGCCAAGGCCCGCAAGCTCACCGGCCCGATGCATGATGATTTGTTGCTCTTGAAGTCCTTGCACCAGCGCTACACCAACTACCTCAATTGGCTGGAATCCCAACCGTGAGCGTGCTCAAGGACCTGCTGGATTCCAACCGTTCCGACTTCAACCGCCGCGTGGAAGCCGCTCGCCGCGCCGACCACAGCTTGGACTTGACGTGGTTCTCCCGGCTTCTGGTGGAAGGCTTGGATCCGCTGGTGGAGTCCTTGTCGTCGCCCACCCTGGGCGTGTGGGCCTCGCAAGCCTTCGATCTGGGGTTGGAGCTTTCGCGCCAGGGGCGCTGCAAAGGCCCGATGGCCGACCGCATCCCGCGACTCTGGAAAGCGCTGGCCGGGATGTCGCGGGGACTCGCCCCGGACTTTCGCCAGAATTTGTCCAAAATCACCAACGCCCTGTTCAATCTGGAGCGTTGGGGGGGCAGACCGGACGAATTCCTGGACCTGCTGGAATCCGTCGGCGCCGGATCGAACGACCCGGTGGGGATCGTGCTCGTGCTTTCGTGGCAGTGCGGCGTGCCGCAACTTCGGCTCGCCGCGTTGGAGCATGCCCGGCAGATGCCCCACGGAGTCCTGGCGGACCTGTTGGGCACCGATGCCCTCCACGGCGGCCTGGAGGCGTGGGCCACCGATCCATGGTGGAGGAAAACCCGAAAACCTCCCCACATCGCAGGCTGGATCGGCGGCTTCACGGGCGACGACGGACCATTCCCGCTTCCACCCGTGGTGCAGGCCTTCGAGGAGGGAATCTTCGTCAAGAGCGGCCCACGCGTCTTCCAGCTCCATGCCGACCGTTTCGGTCAATTTTTGGCAGCAGCGGAATCGATGCCGTCCTCGCCGCCTCCGCCCTTGGCCGACACGGAACGCTCCGGCGGCACCTTGCGATTGCCAGGCGGCACGGTGGACCTTCCCTTTCCTCCCCAGGGGCTTGGGGTCGCACGCCTTGGCCAGACCATCGTCGCCACCTCCCCGGTCTCCTTTCGCGTGTGCATCGTCGCCGCATGACCCTGGACGATTGGCAAATCCGCTGGCGGGAAGCGTGGCCCGAGGCATTGTCGCTTTGGAGCCCGTGGCTTCGCCTGTCCAATCCGATTTTTGTCAACCAATCCCAACAAGCAGGCGAGCTGGGGGTGGAAGGTGTCCTCGCGTGCTTCGGGATCGAAGACAAGTCCGTGAAGGTGAATCTGCCGTTGCTGGAAAAGCAGGGACTGATCGAGTTTCCGCTGGAGGTGCTGGCCCACGAGATCGGTCACCATGTGCTGGCTCCCGGCAACCTGCTGGACCACTTCAAGATCCTGGCCACCGTGCGGATGGCCCTGCCCACCCTGGAAGCCCAATCGCCATGGGTGGCGAACCTTTGGACGGATCTTGTCGTCAACGACCGCCTCCAGCGCACATCCGACCTGGACTTGGCGCAACTCTACCGGAAGATGGAGCCTTCCGACAGCCAGGTCTGGGCGCTCTACCTTCGGATCTACGAGAGGCTCTGGGATCTGCCCCAGGGTTCGCTCGCCAAGATTCCCGATACGGTGGAAAATCGCGACGTGTTCGAAGCCGACGCATGGCTGGGATCCCGCACGGTGCGCGTCTACCGCGACGATCCCGTGACCGGATCGGGTCGCTTCGCCTGCCTGTTGTTCCCCTGGTTGGTCCGCGACAAGGAAACCAGCCAAGCCAACGCCCAATTGTGGCTTGATGCCAAGTCCGCCGCCACGGGCGCCAGCATCCCCGCCGGGATCGGAAGCCTCGATCCCCAACAACCCATCCATCCATCCCGCGACTTCCGGGTGTGCCCCAGCGAAGAGGCGGGCGACGGGATCCCCAAGGCCTCGGCACCACCGATCGGTGGTCAAACGCTGGTCCCGTGGGAGATCGGCGAACTGTTGCGACTGGGTGGATTGAACGTCTCCGACGCGGAGGTCGCGGCCTCTTGGTATCGTGAAAAGGCCCTGCAGCACCTGGTGCATCCGCCCTCGCGCAAGATGCCCACCTCTCCCGATCCTTTGCCGGAAGGATTGGATCCTTGGGAAATGGGCGATCCTCTGGAAAGACTGGACATCTTCCAATCGCTCCTGCGGTCCCCTCGCTTGGTGCCCGGCATCACCACGGTGGCGCGCCACTGGGGCGAGCAGCCCAGCTCCGTGGAACACCTCGAGCCCATCGACCTGGATCTCTACGTGGACAGTTCGGGATCGATGCCGGATCCTGTCCGCACCGTGTCGCATCTGGCCCTGGCCGGGGCCATCGTGGCTTTGTCTGCTTTGCGGCGCGGCGCAGGTGTGCAGGTGACGCTGTGGAGCGGAAAGGGCCAATGCCTGCGCACCCCCGGGTTCGTGCGCGACGAACGAGACATTCTGTCCGTGTTGTGCAGCCATTTCGGGGGAAGCACCACATTCCCATTGCACGCCCTGCGCAAGACCTGGTTGGAAACGCCCCACCGACGCCGCGCCCACATCCTGCACATCTCCGACGACGGACTGAGTACCCTGTTCGATCCCGACGAACGCGGAACCTCCGGCGAAACCCTCGCCGCCAATTCCCTGGAAGCGGCCGGCGGCGGGGGCACCATGGCCTTGCAACTGGGCGCATGGGCCTTGGCCCACCAGGAAACCACGAGTTTCCTCGCCAAGGCGCGCGACCAGGGATGGGCCATCCATCCCATTTCCGACTGGGAGAGCCTGATGGACTTCGCACGCGAATTTTCCCGCGCCCAAGTGCGCGATGCCAAGGTGGTCAAATGACGTATTCCGTCTCCCTTCCACGGTGGATCGACCATCTCTCCCGCACCGGCCAGGAAACCCTGGACGCGGCGTCCAACAATTCCATCCTGGGCGCATTGCTCTGGGATGCCTACCACCGCTTGGGATTCCCCCTCTCCTTCGAGGAGCTGGGTCGCATTCTTCCCTTGAACGAAGCCAGGGTGGCCACCGCCATCGCTTGCCGTATTTTGTCTCTAGCTCCGATCGGATCGGAGCGGCCGGGATTGGACACGCTCTTCACATCCACCCTCCCCCAGCTCGCCCGATTCTCCAAACCTGAACAGTGGCTTCGCGACGAGGACGGACGCGAGGAATTCGTGCGTCTGGTGATGCGCGACCTGAAACTTCGCATCGAGGGCGAATCGGAAAACGTTTCGGCCGACCGGCTCCAGTCGGTGAGCCTGCTGGAGCGTCGGCGCCTGGCGGAAGCCTCGCGCGAGGCGGAAGACCGTGCCCGCGCCGTCCGCGAGGCGCTGGTCGCCGAAGCGGCCAAAGCCTCCGCCGACAAATACTCCCGCGAATGAGCCTTCCCCGGAGCCAGTTGTACCCTGTGCTGTCCGAACAGGGCCGCGCGTTTTTGGCGGGTCTGTCCGAGCACCCGCACGCGCCACGCTTCCGCAACGCCTCGGGCCACCGGCTCCAGGCTCCGGAAATCGAAACGGTACGCGCGTTCCACCACGTGGAAACATCCCTTCCTGCCTGCGGCGAGCGCACACCGGATTGGCTGGAGCCGTTTCTGCTCCGCCTCCGTGCGCAAGTGCCGTTTTTCCGACATTTTCCGTCAGGAACATTCCGGGAGCTTCCAACCACCAGCCGCGCCGACCTCGCCCGCGACATCGCGGCCTTCGTGCCGGACGATCTCCCCACCTCCGAGATCATCCACTTCGAGTCCACCGGCACCACGGGCCATCGCGTGATGATCGCCTCGCACCCGATGGTGGCGGCCAACCACCTGGCGTTTTTGAAGAAGGCGTTGGCCTTGCACGGAATCGTTCTGACCGCATCGCGCGGCCAGACGGCGGTGGTGCTGGCGGGCTTCCAGGAATCGAGCTTCACCTACACCTCCGTCAATCCGCTGTACGACGAAGCCGGGATCGTGAAGTTGAATCTGCACCCCAACGACTGGAAGGACCCCGCCGACCGGGCGAAGTACCTGGATTGGCTGGCCCCGGAACTGGTGACGGGGGATCCGCTTTCGCTTCCGGAATTGGCGAGCATCGGGATGACCCACCGCCCCAAGGCCGCCCTGTCCACCTCCATGGCGCTGAGTCCCGCATTGCGCCAAGAATTGTCAAGCAGACTGGGTTGCCCGGTGGTGGACGTGTATTCCATGAACGAATCCGGCCCCATCGCGGCCAAGGGCCCCGAGGGCGAGGACTTCCACCTGCTCCAAAGCCGTCTGCTGGTGGAGATCCTGGATCCACGAGGAAACGAAGTGCCCCCCGGCGAGCGCGGCGAGATCACGCTGACCGGCGGTTACAACCCATACCTTCCGTTGTTTCGCTACCGCACCGGCGATTGGGCCAGACGCCACCCCACCGATCCTCGCCGACTGGTGGATCTGGAAGGTCGCTCGCCCGTGCGCTTTCGCGACGGCCAGGGACGTTGGCTCAACAACATCGAGGTCAGCCAATGCCTGGCCGGCTTCGCGATCCCCCAGCTCCGATTGCACCAGGATGCCCACGGCGCCTTCCACCTGCAGTTGCATCCCGGCTCGCGCGACCATGACGGAATCCGTCACGCACTGGAGAAACTCCTCGCATCGCCGGTGGCGATCGCCCTGCTCGAGCCGAAGGACAAAGTGGTCGCGTACACCTCAAATCTGGAAGTCTCCCCATGAACCCTCGCACTCCCCTCCTCGCCTTCCTTTGCCTTCTCTGCGCCGCATGCGAATCGACCCGCAAGGACGATCCGGGCCCCGCCCCATCGAAGAACGTTTCCGCCGAAACGAATCGACCCGGGGAACATCCCCGGCCGCTCTCTCCCCATCCCACCCGGGAGGAAGCCTGGTTCGGGTTCGCCGATTCCACGGGCACTCGGTTGATCTGTCCAACTCCCGACACGTTGCCCGAAGGCCCCTATTTTCTGGCCGCCCTGAACGGGGTTCCCGCACCGTTGACCTACGTGGGCCACCAAACCAGAAGCGCCCGTTGGAATGGTCGCGCCACCTCGCAAAATTTCGGGCTTGTCGGAGGCCATCTGTTTTCCGCCCCCCAAGCAGGTCTGGAGCCAGACAAGACCTACCTGGTGGTCACCAAGCGCTTCCTCGACTCGCACCACCCCGTCCCGGCGAGCGCCGGCGATTGCCAAGAGCTCGGCACCGACATTCCCTCGCTGGCTTGGGCTGCCAAGGAACGTCGCATCCGCACCGCTTGGAATCTCGCCTCGCTCCCGAACGGTTACATCGCCACGCTTGTGTACGCTGGCGCCCCTCCGCTCGCCGCCCTGGTGGTCGCACGAGGGGACAGTTCGTTGCGGGAAACCTTTCGAGGCGTTGCTTCCGGAGATTCCAGTTCGACCTGGCGAGTGGATGACGGCGGAGTCTTCGATGGCTGCAACCTTCAGGCCTTGGCGGTCTTCTCCTCGACCAAGGGCACCGAAATCGCCTATGCCTGGGGTGCATTCGAAGGGGAGGGCGCCGCACTCCTGCAACCCTCCGCCGACACCTTCACCGTCGAGGTCTCCGGCTCCCGTTACTGGAGTCCGTGAGCCGAAGGACCGCCCTCGAGTCCGATTGGAGGGTATCCCCGGATTCGCCTTGGCGTATTTGCCAATTGCCACACCCTCCAGTGCCATTTTCACCACCGGAGTGTGCGCTCCGACGGGCCGATATCGACCCGTCGGCTAGGTGCGATCCTTACTTCACTCCGAACCGCTTGACCGTTTCCAGTTTGCGGCCATCGTCGGTCAGGACCTCGATCTTCCAAAGGAACACCCCCGGCTGGACCGCCGCCCCCTTGGCGCTGCGGAGATTCCAAGCCAGCGAGAAGACTTTCCGCCCATCGAGGGTCGGCTGGAGGCGCTGGAAGGCGGATCCGTCGATCCGTTCCTGGAAAGCGATCACCGGCGTCCCCATGTTGTCGAAGATGGCCACCGAAATCCGGGATGGAGCGGGAAGAACCACATCCAACGATTGACAGCTATTGTCACTTGAGCAATTGGATCCACCGAGGCTCGCCGAGGCCGCTCCGTTGGCCATGGAGGCGAAGACCCGATCCACCTTCACCCCCAGCTCCACGGAGGTGGGGCGCTTTTGCGGACGCGGCCCGAGGGCGGAAACCCTGGAAATGGTCAGATCGGCTCCCACAAAGGTGATGTCGTAGTTGCTTCCGGCGCTGAGGTTTCCCTGGCCGATGGCGTACTCACCCACGTCTTCGCCGGAGGCGCGCGACAAGGCGCCCGTGAACGCATCCCCTGCGCACAGCGGCGTGGCCATGTACGTCAAGACAGGATCCGCCTGCCCGTGGACCTTGTCCTTGGCGTCGGCATTGACGGTTATTGTCTTTGGCGCGATGCTCGCCGTCAATCCGGACACTTCGGTCAGGCTGTAGTTTCCAGCCTTGCTGCCCGTCAGACTGGATCCGGTCACCGTCACCGGCTTTGCCGTGCCGGTGTCCTTGGTCGCAAACGAGGCGGAACCCAACGACAAACTCACGTCGTCGGAATTCACCACGCCATCCAGGTGCGCACCGGTCACCGTAGCGTCGGTCGTGCCGTCGTAGTCCCGGACTTGGACCGTGGCGCCCGCGATGGTCAGTGTCTTTTTGGTGATCGTCAGTTTCGAGCCCGTCAGGTAGAACCGATAGTTCCCGCCGGCGCTCACGCTTCCCAAGCCGATGGCGTATTCACCCACGTCTTCGCCGGAGGCGCGCGACAAGGAGCCCGTGAACGCATCCCCCGCGCACAGCGGCGTGGCCATGTACGTCAAGGCAGGATCCGCCTGCCCGTAGACCTTGTCCTTGGCGTCGACATTGATGGTCACTTCCTTCGTGCCGATGTTCGCCGTCAACCCAGTCACTTCGGTCAGGCTGTAGTTGCCCGCCTTGGCACCCGTCAGGCTGGATCCGGTCACCGTGACGATCTTGGCCGTACCGGTGTCCTTGGTCGCAAACGAGGCGGTACCCAGCGACAAGCCCACGTCGTCGGAATTTTCCACGCCATCCAGGTGCGCACCGGTCACCGTGGCCTCGGTCGTGCCATCGTAGATCTTGTTCTGGGCGGATGCCCCGGCGATGACCAGAGGCTTTCCGGTGATCGTCAGTTTCGCGGAGGTCAGGTCGATCAGGTAGTTGGCGCCCGCGCTCAGAGTGCCCGCACCGATGGCGTACTCGCCCACGGATTCGCCCGAAGCGCGGCCCAGCGCCCCCGTGAAGACGTCGCCGGCGCACAGTGGCCCGGTCATATAGGTCAGCAATGGATCGGGATCGCCATAGGCCTTCGTCGAGGCGAATGCGGTGACGGAAACCGTCGCTTGCTGGATTTTCGCCGTCAACCCTGCCACTTCGGTCAGGCTGTAGTTGCCCGCTTTCGTGCCCGTCAGGCTGGAGCCGGCCACCGTCACTGGCTTGGCCGTACCGGTGTCCTTGGTCGCAAAGGATGCGGTACCCAGCGACAAGCTCACGTCGTCTGAATTCACCACGCCATCCAGGTGCGCACCGGTCACCGTGGCGTCGGTCGTGCCGTCGTAGTCCCGGCCTTGGGCCGTGGCGCCCGCGATGGTCAGTGCCTTCTTGGTGATCGTCAGAATCCGGGAAACCGAATTCGCGGCTTGGTAGCTGCCGTCGCCGGCCTGGGTGGCCGTGATCGTGGCGGTATCCGCCGCCAACAGGTACGCCGTATCGTTGGAAATGTGCACGGCGGCTTCGTTTGCGCTGGCGTATTCAACCGGCAGACCAGAACTCGCGGCCGCCGTCAATCTGACGAATTCCGTCCCGTAGGTCTGGGCAGTCAATGCTCCGAAGGCGATCGACTGGGGCAGCAAGGTCGTCGTGAAGGTCGAATCGGGCCCATGGCTCGTGCCCGCCGCGTTCACGGCCTTCACCCGATAGTGGTAGGTCGTGTTCGGTGTCAAGCTGGTCAGGGTCGCGCTGATCGGGGTGACGCTGGCGCCCGTGGCGGTCGCAGGACTTGCGACCACTGTCGTTCCATAGCTTGTCGTGAGGCCGTACTGCACGGAATCCGTCGTGGTCGCGTTGTTCGCGTTGACCAATCCCGACACCGTCGCGGAAGCGGAGCCCACCTCCGATGTCGTGCCCGTCGTCACCGTGGGCGCGATCGCCGAGGTGGTGAAGGTCTGGTCCGATCCGATGCTCTCACCCGCCACGTTCACGGCCTTCAACCGGTAGTGGTAGGTCGTGAGCGGCGTCAGCCCGTTCAGTTCGATGCTCACGGCCGAAGCCGAATGGCCCGTAACCGGACTCTGTGCCGCGGCGACGGTTGAGCCGTAGCTGGTCGTGGCCCCGTACTCGAACGTCGCCACGGTGCTCGCGCCATTGGCGTTCACCAACCCGTTCAACACCACCTCCGCGGAGCCCACATCCGTCGCTGCGTTCGTGGTGGCCGAGGGTGGAATCGCCAGGGTGGTGAACGTCGAATCGGCACCGTAATAGGGACCGCTGGCGTTCTTTGCCTTCACACGGTAATGGTAGGTCGTGTTCGGAAGCAGCCCCATCAAAGCGGCGCTGATGGAGGTCGGGCTCGAACCCGCGGTCATGCCAGGGGAGGCCATCACCGCGCTGCCATAGGCTGTCGTGGTTCCATACTGGACGGAATCCGTCGTGTTGGTGTTGTTCGCGTTCACGGTGCCGTAGACCGTCGCGCTGCTGGTGCCCACGTCGGTCTTGGTTCCCGTGGTGGCCGTGGGGAGGATGTTGGGCTCCCAGACGATGTTGTCGACGAACGTGCACAGGTCGGCACCGCTTCCAAAATCATCGACACTGTCGCTGATGACGAGGGAATCGATGTTGACCCAGTTCAGCGTGAAGGTCGGGCCGAACGTGGCATGGAATGGATTGATCACCGCTCTCTCGGCACTTATTCCATTGCGGAATCCCTTGAGGATGACGGTAGGGCTTTCTCCTCCCGCATCCCAAACAAGAATGGAGGCGAGGTTGAAATGTGATCGATCCGCTCGGATGAAGGAGAAATCGGTGGAGTTGGAACCGCCATGTTCGGCATCCCAGTTGCGAAACAGACCTTTGGA
Source organism: Fibrobacterota bacterium (assembly GCA_016699655.1). GTDB lineage: Bacteria > Fibrobacterota > Fibrobacteria > UBA5070 > UBA5070 > UBA5070. The sequence continues at coordinate 2,333,393 of CP064986.1, read as the reverse complement.
CGAATATTGACCGGAAGCCTCGAAATACGACCCCTTCCCATTGCTCGCGTAGTACTTGAACGCCCCCAAGGTCGTTCCATTGGGAATGACCTCGCCATCCGGTTTGGCGTAGCTCTCGAAGTTCTCCATGTTCCACGCCTGCGCGGCGCCGCACAGCCCGAGGACCACGGCGCAGAGCATCCAGAGTCGGTTGATGGATTTCGAGAACAGCTTCATGGAAATGTCTCCGTGCACGGGTATTGCCGAGGATTCGTGTCTGATGACCGAATCATCGACGATCTGGTTGAAAATCGCTTCTTTGCGCACTCCCCCGCCATCGGGGTCTACGGGAACCGGGGAGCCCAGGGGCCACCGCACTTCGCACGGAAGACCCCAAGAACCAGCGCTCTGCCGATTACTCGAGCCTCAATTCTACTTTTCCGGAAACGCTTTTGCGCAGATAGCGTTTCCAATTTTGAACGCGAGCGGAGAATATTCGGCGCTACGGCAGGAGGCGCCCCAACGGATCATAGCCTTCCACTTCCATGCGTGGCACCACCGATGTTTTTGGTTGCGCTCGTGCCGGCAGGGAAATCCCCGAAAGCTCCCGGAAGGCTTGCATCGTCTTGGTCGGCTTGCCCGAGTCATCGAACGCGCCCAGCAGGTAACCCTGCCAACCGCCATAGGCCTGCGGCTCCCAGTAGAACACCCCAAGGCCCGCGCCATTTGTGAGCGAGGCGACATCCGCCTGGAGTTTTTTCAGCAGCGCGTAGCCGGAATCCGCCGAGGCCATGGCCATTCCCACCTCGGAAATCACCACTTGCTTGCCATAGCGCGAGACCATGTCCTTCATGTTCGTGAGAACCTGGGACTCCGTCGACCGCCAAGTGGCTGGCTCCGGGTAGACACTCATGCCCACCACGTCCCACTGGGTGCCGTTGCTCTTCAGGCCATCGAAGATCCAACGGAACAGGGAGTTATCAAAACCATTGGAGACATGGACCACCACCTTCGCATTGGGGAACACCTCTTTCACGGCTTTCGAGCCGCTCTGGACAAGAGCCGCGAAGTTCGCCATGGACTTCGAGGCCTTCCCGTCTTCCCACAACATGCCATCGTTGGTCTCGTTGCCCACCTGCACCCACTCGGGTGTGACCCCCGCCGTCTTCAAGGCCTGGAGCACCTCCTTGGTGTGGTTGGCCACATCCGTCTTGAGCTGGTCCATCCCGTGGGACTGCCAAGCGGCAGGTTTTGTCTGCTTTCCAGGATCCGCCCACGAATCGCTGTAATGGAAGTCGATCATGATCCGGAAGCCCATTTTGGAGGCGCGCGTGGCCATCTTCACCACATCGTCCTTGCCACACCACTCCGTGGCAGGCTTGACCCAGACCCTCAGCCGGATGCTGTTGACGCCCTCCCCTTTCAGGATGGCCAACAAGTCTCCCGTCTTTCCTTGGGCATCACGGAACGTGCGACCTTCGCTCTCCATCTGGGAAAGCCAGCCGACATCCGCACCACGGGCGTTTTCGGCATGGATCGAAACCGCCATCGGCAGGATGGCGATCAAACAGAGCGAGCGTAGGAAAACGAACATGTAGGGGAAGATGCCGTCTCGCCCACGTGCTGGCAGTCCATTGCCCCCGCCAGCCGTTGAATTCTCGACAAAAGCGATGAATACCCTTTAACTGTCTAGAACAGCAGGTCCACCAAGGCCGAACCCAGCTCGGCGGCCGAGCCATCCTTGGGCCGGGTGGGGATGGAATCGGTGGCCAGCTCCACCGTCACGTTGTCCAGCCCCTTCGAGGCACCGTCGAGGCCCTTCAGGTCAAACGAGAGCACACCGCTCAGGAAATAGGGAACCGCATCACCCCGGAGCAACTTCTTGCGCATGTCGGGGGACGTGATCATGGACACCGGCAACTCGACGGGGAAGGTCAGGTCCATCACCTTGCCGCCGTCGACGGAAAAGGGCTTGAACTCGACATCGATGGGCGTGGATGATTTGTCCATCAGGTGGAACTGGAGCTTGGGTTTGACAAGATCCGTTCCGAAGGCAGCCTTCTCCGAATTGCCGGAGTTGTCGGCCTTCACCTTGAAGGTGATGCCCAGCTTGAAAGAGTCCAGGATCTGGGTGGGGGTCAGGCCGTCGCCGCCTTCGATCTTGAATGTGCCGATGGAGGTGCCCTTGGGAAGCAACATCACACCAACGCGAGCCAAGGAAGGCCCGTTGATCGTGGGGCCGTCGTAGCCGTTGGAGGAGAATCCGAGCTTGAAGATGTTCAGTGTTTCGGACAGGTCGCAGCCCGCCAGGAACAGGGGCAACGCCAACAAGCCGAGGATGGACTTTCTCATGGGTTCTCCGATGCGGGACGTTGGGATCAGAACAGCACGTTCAGGGAAATGCGCGATTGGCCGGAACGAACGCCTTCGGGCTGGTTGCCCAACAAGGCGACGTCCTTGATGTAGGCGTAGTCCAGCTGCAACAGGTCGGAAAGCGTCACGCCCATGCCCAGGTCCAATTCCTGACGGGCACCGCCCGGATCGAACAGGAGACCCGACCGCAGGCAGAACATGGACGAGTAGGTGTACTCGATGCCCATGTTGTACATGGATTCCTCGAAATTCTTCGAGGCGATTTCCATGGCGCCGGCGTCGACAGGAGCCTTGCCAGCCCCCCAAGGCTCGGCGACGGCGTAGTAGGCGCCCGTGGCGAAGTCGCGGGCACGGCCGGACTCGTAGCGAGAGATGGTCTCGCGGGAATAATCGGCCGCCACGGACAACGCGTGGCTGGGCGTGCGGAACACCTCGTAGGACATTCCTGTGCGCCAGGTCAAGGGGATCGGGTCGGACTCGTCCGAAGAGATGTAGAAGATGGACGGCCCGATGTTCTGGACCACGGCGCCCCAGGTGAGACCGGGTACCAGGATGTTCTTGCGCAACACCGCGGCATCGAACGCATAGCTGACCGCCACACCCGATTCCTTCTGGCCGCCGATGGTGATGCCGGAAGCCAGCGCCGAGTAGATGAACTTCATGTTGAGTCCAAGGCCCCAGTTGCGATCCAACCGGGTGCCGTACGACAACGCGCCGATCAGCTCGTACGAGGAGAAGTTCTGGACCGGACCGTTTTCTTCCTGGTAGGTGGTCTGACCCAACGAGAGGAAGTTCACGAAGCCACCGAAGGTGCCCCATTCTTCCACCGGATAGGTGACGCCCGCGTAGGTGTGGTAGAGGTCCTTCAGGTTCAAGGCCGGAAGCAGGGTCTCGAAGAACAGACCCGCACGAGCCGGCGCATGGCGCGAACGGACGATGCCGTTGGAGGTGGTGAACCAAAGATCTTCACCCTGCGCCACGACACCCGTGGCGTCGTTGGCCCCCAGGCCGTTGCCGGAGTGGTAATGGACCCAACGTCCCTGGGGAGCGCCGTCCTGTTTGCCGCCGGAAGCCTTCTTTTGAGCCGCCCGGGGCAGGTACTTCCAGACACCCTTGTCGGTGGCGATCCAAACGTTGCGTTTTTTGTCCACCGCGATCCCGCGCATGGCAACGCGCTGGAACCGAAGCTTTTCCCACGCCTTGCCGTCCCAATGCACGACACCCGAATTCTGCACGATCCAGGGCTGACCGTCCGGATCCATCGCCATGGCGCTGGAGGTATCGGAAAGGACTCCATCGGCGACCTGCCATCGTTTCCAGGAGGAAGCCTGCGTGGTGATTTCCAGGCGGGAAACACCGCCGCCGAGGGTTCCCCACCCAAAGACTCTTGGATTTCTCCGCCCAACCCAGCGCGGTGACATGCTGCGACCCCAAGTAGGTTTCGCCGAAGCGACGGATTTCCAGTTCGTTCTCGCGCTGACGCAAGCGTGCAAGACCACTGTCGGTGCCCACCCAAAGGTTGGTGCCGGCAGGCTGCAAAGCATTGATCCGGTTGGACGGAAGCCCCAACGCGGAATCGCGCCAGCTCTTCCAGCTTTTGCCATCCCACCGCAACAGGCCTGCGACCGTACCCAGCCAGAGCTTGCCGGTTTCATCCACGGCGATGGCTCGGATGGAATCGCGCACCACCAATTTGAACGGCACCTCCAATTCCACCAAATCCTTTTCGTCCGCTTCCCGCACCGCACCGGATGCCTTCAGGATGGCGGATTCGATCTGGCGCTGCCCGGCCGTATCCACGGGGTACATGGTCCCCAAAAACTTGCGGATGACGGAGCTGGCCTTTTCGCCCTGGGGCAAGCCCACCTTCAGGGAAGTGCGCCATCCCTTGCCGTCCCAACGCTGCAGATCCGCGCCGGAGGCGACCCACAACTCGCCACGGGAGAAGAGTCCCGAGCGTTTGCTGGAAGTGAAGGCGGTGACGGGACCGCTGAACTTGGATTGGGCGCGGACCATCTCCCATTCGTCGGCCAGAGGCCCGAAGGCAAGACCGGCGGGGTTCCAGTAGGGGGCGAACACGTCGTCGGACAGGCCGACGGAGGTTTCGCCCATGCCCAATTGGCGGGCGCCCACAGGCATCACGAGGGTGAGAATGGAGGATTGGGCCTGCGCGAACCCGACACAGGCGAGGATCAAGGCGGAAAACGTTCTAGCGGACAAGAGTCCTCCAATCGGGTACGAGGTAACGCCCTCCATCGGGGAGCAGGGGCTTCCAATCGCCTTCTTCCCAAGCGTTGCGGGGCTTGAGCAGGGTGCGACACCCGAGATGGAATGGCGGGATCAATTGGGCGTTCGCGCCGAGCTGGTCGCGGGTGACATAGGTCCCCTTGGGAAATTGCTTGAGCGCATCCGCCTGGGACGCGGGGATCACCAGCTCGAAGGTGCGGATTTCCTTGATGTCGGCGTCTTCGATCACCCGGAGGTTCTGCTCGGTCTGATCCCGCCACAATTGGACCATCGCCTGCACTTCCGAGGAAGTCCATCCGTTGTTGGTCAGATGTTCCTGGATTTCCTTCTCCGAAGGCTTGGCCAGAAGCAGCGCCTCACGAGGGCTGCGACGAAGCCGGTAAACCCCGGAATTGTGGATTTGGGGAGTGGAATCTTCTTCCTGGTTTTTTTTCTGCAGCGCCACGTAAAGGCTCGCCAAAAAAAGGGCGACCAGGATGAGAACCGCCAAGATGAGCAGGAGCACGTACATCTGGGGACAATCTACCCTAATTCCTCGCGCCCGTCCCGTCCCACTTGAGAGTTCGGCAATGGACCGCTTTCCCAGACGCCCAGACAGTGGTAGTTTTCTCCTCTCAGGAGAGCCCTATGCACCATTGCACTTTTCAGCCGTTCGCGCCCTTTTCGGGCAGCCGACCTCCGGGCTGGGTTGATTTGCATATGCACTCCACGCTTTCCGACGGCACGCTCTCCGTCGCCGAAATCATCGAGACCGCCGCTCGCCGCAAGCTCAACGCCATTTCCATCACCGACCACGACAACATCGATTCGTGGGAGCAGGGACGCCAATTGGCTCGCGATGCGGGAGTCGAGCTGATCCCAGGGGTGGAAATTTCCAGCTCCTGGGAAGGCTCGGACATCCACATCCTGGGATATTTCTTCGATCCGTCCAACTTGGCTCTGAACCAGGCGATGGAAAAATCCAAGCGCCGCCGGTTGCTGCGCGCCAAAGCCATGGTTCGCAAGCTGGATCGACTGGGAATGCCGGTGCGGTTTGAAAAGGTCCTGTCGTACGTGCAGGGCGGAACCGTGGGACGCCCTCACATCGCGCGCGCGCTGTTGGAAGAGGAATACGTCAAATCCTTCCAGGAGGCGTTCGAAAAATGGCTGGGTCCCAAATGCCCTGCCTACGTGGAGACCGAATGCCTGACACCCGCCGAAGCCATCGCGCTGATCAACAACGCGGGTGGAGCCGCCTGCATGGCGCATCCCATGCACACCGACCGGGACGATGCCATCCCGATGATGGTGGAGGCCGGCCTCAAGGGCATCGAGATCTACTGCCACCGCTTGCCTTCCGCGATGCGCCGCAAGTACCAGGATTTGGCCAGGCGCTACAATCTCGTCTGGACCGGGGGCTCGGACAGCCATGGGGAACGTCCGGGATGTCCCGGGATCGGCTCCGTTCGCGTCGCACGCTCCGTTGTGGAAAAACTTCTTGAAGCCCGCGACCGCCACTTCGCCGAAATCTGAACAGCCCAAAAGCCTGGGGCCGTACCACGTCCTAGAGCCGATCGGGACTGGATTGGGCGGCATGAGCGAATTGTTCTTGTGCCACGATCCCTCGCTGGACCGCAAGGTGGTGGTCAAGCTGGTTCCGGTGGGCACCAACGAAGAACTGCTCAACCGGTTCCACCGCGAGGCCAGCTTGCTTTCCGGGGTGGCCCATCCCGGCTACGCGCATGTGTACCGCTACTGGAACGTGGATGGCCGACCAGCCATGGCCATGGAGTTCATCGATGGCCTCACCTTGCGGGAAATCCTGGATCTGCGCCGCACCCTGCCTGTGGACGTGGGCTTGTCCATCTTCCGTACCGTGGCCCAGGCGCTTCGCCACGCCCATCTCCACGGGATCATCCACCGCGATGTCAAGCCGGCCAACATCCTGATCAGCCATTCCGGCCAGGTCAAACTCCTGGACTTCGGTGTGGCCCGGTTCGAGAACCAGTCTGATCTCACCATGCCCGGCATGGTCGTGGGAACCACCTCCTACATGAGCGCGGAGCAAGCCAAAGGTGAAGAGCTGGACGAACGCTCCGACATCTACTCCATGGCGCTTTGCCTGTACGAGTCGCTGGGCGGCGTGCATCCGTTTCGCAAGGACCAGCCCGACGCCACCCTGACCGCCCTTCTGACCCAATCGGCCAAGCCCCTGTGGCGGATCCAACCCGGCACCCCATGGCGGATTTCCGGATTGATCGCCCGGTGCATGTCGCGCGATCGCCGCAAGCGGGTGCGCGAGATCACGGATTTCCTCTCCGAAGTCGACCGCCTTTGGGGCCATTGCGGAACCGATCACGAAGCGTACTTGGCTGCCTTCATGGCCGCCGTCCGAGCGGGTCGGCGGTTTGACCAGAAATTGCCTCGCTTGGGATGGCCCTGGTGGGCCATGGTGGGCGCGGGCTTGGCCACCGGCGTGCTGGCGGGGATCGCCATCGCATGGTGATTCGTTCCATCGCCAAGTGGATCGGGAGGAGTCCCGTTTGAACTGGGTGGACTTCACCGCCTTGGCGATCGTGGTACTTCCCGCCCTTTCGGGACTGCGTCATGGCTTGGTGGCGGGGCTCCTCAAGCTGGGAGCGCTTGGGCTGTTCCTGGGGCTGGCCATCTGGCAGATGCCTGTTTTGGTTCGATTCGCCATGGCCTACCTTCCTTTGGGAAGCTCCGCCGCACCCGTGGCCGCGATCGTGGCTTCTCTGGTGGTGGGGTGGCTGTTCGGAGCCTTGGCCGCTGTGGTTTGGAAAAAACTGTCCGAGGGGTCCGTGGCATGGACCGATCGTCTCCTGGGGTGCCTCTCCGGAGCGGTCAAGGGAGCGGCGGTTGCCGTTTGCGCCATGGTGACCTTGGCCGCCGTCTGGCCGACCGGTCGCCAAGCCATCGAGAAATCCTGGATCTCGCGAAACGTCATGGCTCCCGTCCTGGAGGAAGGACGCGCCCGATTGGCGACGCGCCTGGGCCTCGCTGCGCCCGAGGCTCCGTGAAGCGGGAAATCTCGATCCGCATCGGCGAGCTGGGGAAGGCCTACCCGGTCCAACTCAGCAAAGCTGGCGGATGGCTGCTGGGCGCCATCGCCATCGGCGTGATCGCCTTGGCACTGGGGCTTGGCAGGTCTTGGCCAGCGCGCGCATCTACCCCAAATTGCTTTACCAAAAGCAGAAGGGCTCCCTGTTGCACGAGCGATTGAAAAGACTGCGAAGCGAGTCGGATCCTGTCCACAGTGAGGTCGCCGCCCTCGATTCCGCCAGCACCTTGATTTCCAGCCGGTTCGGGCAATCCGACAGCTCCGTGGCGCAAACCGTCGCGCGATGGAGCAACGCGCGCACGCTGGACGCTCTATTCCCTGACCCGTCCGGCGAAGAGGCCTGGGCGCGGTCTCTGGAAGACCTCGGCGAACGAGCCACCGTGGTCCGGGAAGGTCTCACCAAACACATCACGGCCGCCAAGCGGATCATGGACAAGCTCGAGGCCACCCCCAGCATCGCTCCGGCTCGCGGGCAGGTTTCCTCCGGGTTTGGATGGCGTTTGCACCCCGTTTTGGGGGTGTTCATGATGCACGGCGGGCAAGACATCACCGGCCCGATCGGCCTCACGGTGGTCGCCACCGCCCGCGGAAAGGTGGTGACCCGGGAGTTCAGTTCGAGTTTCGGCAATTACGTTGTTTTGGACCACGGTGACGGGATCCGGACTCTATATGCCCACCTCAGCGCATTCCGCTGCGAGTTGGGACAAGACGTCCGGCGTGGCGAGGAAATCGGGTTGATGGGTTCCACTGGACGTTCCACGGGCCCGCACGTCCACTACGAAATCCACCAATCCCTAAAACCTCTCGATCCGCTTCCTTGGATCCTTCCGACCGTCTTGGTCCCATAAGTTCGACCACCAGGATCGCCTCATGAGCCACATACAACTGTCCAACAAGTACATCAGCGCCTCGATCTCCCCGAAGGGAGCCGAACTGCGCAGCCTGCGCCGCGCCGACAGCGGCCGCGAATACATGTGGTCGGGAGACCCCGCCCACTGGGATCGCGTGTCCCCCACGTTGTTTCCCATCGTGGGAAGGCTCCACAACGACGCCTACACCTGGCAGGGGCGCCGCTACAGCCTCCCCCAGCATGGCTTCGCCCGCGACCTGGAATTCGATGTGGTCCACGAAGACGGAACCTGCGCATCCTTCCTGTTGGGATCGGCTGGGCCGTTCTTGGAGCGGTATCCGCAACAATTCCAACTGGCCCTCACGTACTCGCTGGACTCCGAGGCGCTGATCCTGCGCTACGACGTCTTCAATCCATCCAACTCCGATGACCTGCTTTTCTCGCTGGGTGCGCACCCCGCCTTCCGCTGGCCTCTGGACGAATCCATCCCTGCCGACGCCCACACGTTGCAATTCGAGCGCAGCGAAACCGCCGACCGCCTGGAAGTGGGCACCGACGCGCTCCTGACCGGACGGAAAGTGCCGTTTTTCCGGGACATGGACCACATCAAGCTGCGCCCGGATCTGTTCCGCGCCGGCGCCATCGTTCTGGAAGGCGTGAAGTCGGATTCCGTCGTGTTCGGGACCGAAGACGGCCCTCGCGTGCGGCTGACCGCTCCCAGTGCGCCCTGGTGGGCATTCTGGACCATGCCTTCGGCCCCGTTTCTGTGCCTGGAGCCATGGCACGGGATCGCCGACAAGCACGGCGCCGACTGGGATCTGCGCGGCAAGCCCGGCATGATCGCGCTCCCTCCCGGCGAGTCGTGGAGCTGGACCCTGAAGATCGAGCCCTCCTGAAAAAGCACTTCCCCGATCCGTATCGGCTAAGCTATTCTTGATCTGGGAGCGAGCTCTTCACCAGCTCGCCGCTCGACGATTCCTCTCCAAGGACCGCCAAGACCGTGTTGTCAGTTTCCGCGCAAAATTCCACTTCGTCCATCGAAGATCCATCTTCCGATGCAGATTCCATGCTTCCGCCGGAAGTGTTGGGCACCGTTCCCATCTGGGTTCTGGCCGGATTCCGGCTGGAGCGGATCGGATGGCGCAGGCAGGATTCAGGCTGGTCCGTGGGCGTCTACCGCTTGGAAGAGGCCGAGCCCGACCTGGAAAACATCGAGCTGCAGTAGGGCCTCAGACCAGCGTCCAACCCGGCAACAGCGCCAAGCTCTTTGGCTTGCCCGCCTTCCCCTGCCGGATCCTCGCACGCACCTTCCCCTTGCGGACATCCCAGTCCAGATCCCAGCACAGGTCTCCTTCGCGATGCTCGACGGGAAACGGTCCAGCGGATTCCGTCAGTTCGTCCAATAGGTTTTTTTTGTTCGCCAGAGTCCAGCCTTCCCCGTCGATTCGCACGGCTCGATCGGCAAACCAAGGCTCGGCGGCTTGGGGTGGAGGCGTCCATCTTCCCCGTGCCACGCACCAACGCTCCACCGCATGCTCCCACGCCCGCTCCACGATCTGACGCTCCGGCGCGCTCAATGCGGCCCACAGAGCCGCACGCGCCACCTCGGGCGTCTCCACGCCCCCCTCCTGGGTGGCCACCACGTCCTTGCCCACCCGGCGGATCCATTTCGCCGAAAGCCCTTGGGGCCCCCAGGAGGCCCGCAGTACCTCCAGCCGTCCAATCCCCAAGCGCAGGCAATCGGCGGCGGAAAGCCCCAGCGCGGCGTCCATCCAAACCCTCGCATCCCCGCGCGAGGTGCGCCCCCCATGGACAGAAAGCGCCAAGGCAAGTTCCGGCAAACCGCTGAGAGAATCGCGGGACGGCCACAGCGCCGAACCCTCGCCCAGCGCGTACTCCTCCTTGCCTGGCGCCCCACGCCGCCGCCGCAACGTCCGCGGTTCCAAGCACCACAGGGATCGAGCCAAGCCGTCCACCTGGACATCCCTTGGCCACCCGTGGATCTGACAACCGGTGGCTTCCCGCAGTCGCGAGAATTGACGGCACGCATCCCTCCAGGCCACTGGGTGGACCTCGCAGCACCTGGCCTGTTCCTCGGAAACCTCCAGAATCCGGCAAAGAAGGGTTTCGTCCCCGCCCCCTTGCGCGACTTCGCGCCGGCACTCCAACGCCTGGGGAGACGGCTTGGCTCGAAACACCGGTCGCGACGCGCAGAGCGAAGAAGCCAAGGCCAGGGCATCGCGAAGAGAGGGACGATCCAGGTGTTGCAGGCAGAATCCGGCGAGATCGGCTCCAAGCGGCAAACGCAAGGCTTGACGGGCAAGATCGGTCACGCGGCCCGCGCCTTCCCAGGGCCTTTCCTCCCACAGCCCCAGGCGCGCGAAGGCATCCAGCGCATTGCGCACGCCATCCGCGCGCGGCCGATCCAGCCACGGGAGATCGCGGGGATCGGCTCCCGCCACCAACAACGGCAACAGCCAGTCGCGAGGATCGTCCACCTGGATGGCGGGCCGAGGATGGGCCTCCAGGCGGGCGCTCTGCGCCCACAACCGAAGACACCTCCCCGGACGCAAGCGACCGGCACGACCCGCGCGCTGGTCGGCGGATGCCTGCGAAATGGGCCGCAGTTCCAATCTTGCGAAACCGCTGGAGCGCTCGATGCGCCGCTCCAGTCCGGCATCCACCACCGCCACCACGTCGGGAACCGTCAAGGCCGACTCCGCGACGTTCGTGGAAAGCACGATGCGAAGTTCTTCGGATGGCGCCAGGACTCGTTGCTGTTCTTCCAGCGGCAGCGTGCCATGGAGCCGCTCGATTCGGCCCGGAACTCGTCCGGAAAGCCAAGAGTGCGCATCGTCGATTTCCGCCACTCCGGGTAGGAACACCAGCACAGCTCCTTCCGTGGCATCCAGCCGGCGCAAGGCGGACTCCAATCGCAACGGCAGGCCAGAAGGATCAGGCAGACTGCCACCGGCAGGAGGGATGAATTCCGTGACAACGGGATACATCCGTCCCGAGGCTTCCAAAACATCGCCTTTGATCGCTTGCGCAGCGGCCGCGGCGGCGATGGTCGCCGAAAGGATCACCAACCGGCCTTCCTGCCCACGACTGCGGGCGAAGGCTAAAAACGCATCCACATCCGCGCGCCGCTCGTGGAATTCATCCAAAACCCAGGTGGAAAAATGGTCCGCCTCGCCGCTGCCCAGCATTCCCAATGCCACTCCGGGGGTGCAAAACAGAATTTGTGTCGACTCCCTGCGCATCACGTCGTCCCGAACCGCCCATCCCACCAGATCGCCTGGCGTGGTGCCTGTCTGGGCGGCCACGTACAGGGCCAAGGACCGGGCCGCGATACGCCGTGGCTCCACCACCAGCACCTTTCCCTGGTCCAGCGCCCAGAGGGGAACCCGGGTGCTTTTTCCGGATCCGGTGGGAGAAGAGACCACAATGGCGCCCTGGCGACGACGATTTTGTCGGAATTCGGTCTCGATTGCATCAACCGGAAGCGTAGACATGCCTGGAAATGGTATTTCTTTTCCCACCTATGGCTCCAATACTCATGCGTTCCGTCTCCGGCGTCCGTGGCATCGTCGGTGAAGGACTGACTCCCACCGCACTTGCTGTCCACGTCAACGCCTTCGTGCAGGAAGTGGGACGCGGACGAATCCTGGTGGGTCGCGACGCCCGCGATTCCGGCCCCTTGGTGGAGGACCTGGTCTGCGCGACCTTGGCCCTCAGCGGCTGCACAGCGATCAAGCTGGGCATCAGCTCCACCCCTACGGTGGAAATGGCCGTGCTGGCGGATCCTGAGGCGGTTGGCGGGATCATCCTGACCGCCTCCCACAATCCGGCCCCCTGGAACGCGCTCAAATTCCTGGACAAGGACGGCCTGTTCCTGGGCCCCGAATCGGTCCGTTCGCTTTTCGATCGCGTGGACCGCGACGACCTCCGCTGGGTTCCCCACACGGAAATGGGGCAGGTCGTCCAAGGCGCGGATGCGGACGATCTGCACATCGATGCGATCCTCAAACTCCCCGAACTCTCGCTGGCCGCCATCCGCAAGCGCCGCGTCAAGGTCGTGGTGGACTGCGTCAATGGCGCCACCTACCGGATCGCACCCCGCATGCTGGAACGCCTGGGTTGCCAGGTCGAGGTCATCTACGCGACCCCGGACGGCACCTTCCCCCGCGGCGCGGAGCCTGTCCCGGAAGCGTTGGCGGATCTTGGCATGGCGGTGCGCAACTTCGGCGCAGACATCGGTCTGGCCTTCGATCCCGACGGCGACCGGTTGGCGCTGGTGGACGAAAACGGAATTCCGCTGGGCGAAGAGGCCACCTTGGCGCTAGGGGTCCAGCACATCCTGACCAAGCGACCCGGTGGCGTGGCGGTGAACCTCTCCACCAGCCGCATGGCCGAGGACATCGCATTCAAGGCAGGCGTGCCCTTCCAGCGCACCCCCGTGGGCGAAATCCACGTGGCGAAAGCCATGCTGGCATCCAACGACGTGGTGGGCGGAGAAGGCAATGGCGGACTGATCCTGCCCAGCCTCCACCCCGGGCGCGACGGACTTCTGGCCGCCGCCGTGGTGCTCTCCCTTTTGGCCGAATCCGGACGAAAACTGTCAGAGCTCGCCGCCGACCTTCCTCGCTACGCGATGGTCAAGACCAAGTTCGGCCTGGAGGGCAAATCGCTCCCCGGCGCCATCGCCGCGCTTGAAAAACGCTTCGCCGATGCGCAGATGGACACGCGGGACGGCTTGCGCCTCTCGTGGCCCGATTCCTGGCTGCATGTGCGGGCATCGAACACGGAACCCATCCTCCGCGCGATCGCGGAGGCACCCACCGAAGAACGGGCGCGCGCCTTGTGCGAAGCGGCCCGGGAGGTCCTCTGATGTGCGGAATTGTTGGATACCTGGGCAACCGCCCCGCCCTACCCCTCCTGCTTGAAGGACTCAAGCGCCTGGAATACCGCGGCTACGACTCCGCAGGAGTCTGCGTGCGTCGAGCGGACGGACTTTCCACGTGTCGCGAAGTCGGCAAGGTGGCGGCCCTGGAAGCGCGCGTCGGCCAGGATCTGGCAAACTTCGCGGGCACCGAAGGCATCGCGCACACCCGCTGGGCCACGCACGGCGTGCCCGCCGAGCGCAACGCGCATCCGCATCGCGACGACAAATCCCGCATCAGTCTGGTCCACAACGGCATCATCGAGAACTACCAGACCATCAAGACCGCCTTGGAGTCGAAGGGTCGCAAGTTCGAAAGCGAAACCGACACCGAAGTCCTGGCCATGCTCGTGGGAGAGCTGTACGAAGGCGACCTGGAAAAGGCGGTCCAGGCGGCTTTGCGCGAAATCACCGGTGCCTACGCGATCGCCGTGATGAGCGCCGACGAGCCCGGCGTGATGGTGGTGGCCCGAAAGGGAAGCCCCCTGATGGTGGGAATCGGCCTGAACGAATTCGTGATCGCCTCCGATCCCTCCGCGATCGTGGCCCACACGCAACAGGCCTTCGTGCTGGAAGACTTCACGGTCTGCCGCCTGACCCGGGACGGGTACCGCACCTCCAACCTGCACAACATCCCCGTGACTCCCAAGCTCATGGAGCTGGAGATGAAGCTCGAGGAAATCGAGCTCGGCGAATTCCCCCACTTCATGCTCAAGGAGATCTTCGAGCAACCCAATGCATTGCGCAACACGCTGTCGGGCCGTGTCGACATGGAACGCGGCGAAATCTTCCTGGGCGGACTCCAGCAGATCGGACGGAAACTGACCCACGCGCGACGCATCGTGTTCACCGGTCAGGGAACCGCCTGGCACGCGGCCCTGGTGGCCGAATACATGATGGAGGAACTCGCCCGCATTCCGTGCGAAGTGCAGTACGGCTCCGAGTTCCGCTACCGCAACCCCATCGTGGAAGACCACACGGTGCTGGTGGCGATCTCCCAGTCCGGCGAGACCGCCGACACCCTGGCCGCCCTCGAGGAGGCCAAGCAACGCGGCGCTCTGACCCTGGGCATCGTCAACGTGGTGGGCAGCTCCATCGCACGGGCCACCGACGCGGGCGTGTATCTGCGCGTGGGCCCGGAAATCGGCGTGGCCAGCACCAAGGCGTTCATCGGACAGGTGGCGGTGAGCGCCATGCTCGCGCTGTACGCGGGTCGCCGCAAGCACCTGTCCATCGAAAACACCAGGTCCCTTCTGGGCGAGCTGGACTCCATCCCGGACAAGATCCGTCTGGTCACCGCCCAGTCCGAACACATCAAGAACATCGTCGCCAAGTACGTGAATCTGAACAACTGGCTCTTCCTGGGACGCGGCTTCAACTACCCCGTGGCTTTGGAAGGCGCGCTCAAGATCAAGGAGATCTCCTACATCCACGCCGAAGGCATGCCCGCGGCGGAAATGAAGCACGGGCCCATCGCGCTGATCCACGACGGCATGCCCTGCGTGTTCGTGGCCCCCATGGGAAGCCAGCACGACAAGGTGATCGGCAACATGCAGGAGGTCCGGGCCCGCGGCGGACGCGTGATCGTGATCGCCACGGAAGGCGACAAGGAGATCGAATCCCACGCCGACGAGATCATCCGCGTACCGGCCTGCCCCGAGGTGTTCAGCCCCATGGTGACCACCGTGGCCTTGCAGCTGATGGCCTACCACGCCGCGGTCCTGCGAGGCCACGACGTGGACAAGCCGCGCAATCTCGCCAAATCCGTGACCGTGGAATGACCACCGACATCCCGTTCGTCGACCTCGAGCCGCAATACCTGGATGCCGGGGCGGACATCGAGGAGGCTGCCTTGCGGGTGCTGCGTTCCCGGAGGTATGTCCTGGGGCCCGAGGTCGCCGCCTTCGAGACGGAATTCGCCGCAGCCATCGGCACGCGTTTTTGCGTGGGAACCGACTCGGGCACCAGCGCCTTGCGCTTGGCCCTGCAAGCTTCGGGAGTCGGTCCCGGCGACGAGGTCATCACCACGCCCGCCACGTTCATCGCCACCGTGGAGGCCATCCGGCAAACGGGAGCGAAGGCCATCCTGGCCGACATCGATCCACTCACGTGGAACCTGGATCCCGCACGCTTGGAAGCGGTGATCGGCCCCCGAAGCCGGGCGATCCTTCCTGTTCACCTCCACGGCCGCGCCGCCGACCTCTGCGCCTTCGGGGAGTTGTGCCTGCATCATGGGCTGACTCTGATCGAGGACGCCGCGCAAGCCCATCTGGCCCATCACGGCGGCCGAAAGTGCGGTGCCATGGGGATCGCGGGTTGCTTTTCATTCTATCCGGGCAAGAACTTGGGAGCCGCCGGCGAAGGCGGGGCCGTGGTCACTTCAGACCCAGAGATCGCCCGCCGCGTGGCGATGCTGCGCGACTTCGGAAGCGAGAAGAAGTACGAACACGTGCTGCACGGGGGTACCAACGCCCGCCTGGAGTCCATCCAGGCGGCGATCCTACGCGCCAAGCTCCCTTACCTGGAAAGCTGGACCCAAGACCGAGAACGGATCGCCAAGCGTTACATGGAAGGCCTTGCCGGGCTTCCTCTGACCCTACCCGCCGAGGTGGGACCCAACAACCGACATGTTTGGCACGTGTTCGCCGTGCGCCACCCTCGCCGGGATTGGTTGCGCGAACAACTCGCCGAGCGCGGCATCGAAACCGGGATCCACTACCCCAAGCCGGTCCACCTGCAACCCGCTTGCGAACACCTGGGCTACCGAGAAGGCGACTTCCCCCACGCGGAGGCGTTCTGCCGCGAAACCCTGAGCCTGCCTCTGTGGACAGGCATGCCGGATTCCGTCCAGGATCGAGTGATCGAAACCCTTTCCGACCTGCTTGCCCCATGATCTTCCCTCCTTCCTCGCACGCCCTGCGACTGGTCCGATCGAACCTCGGCTGGCAACCCGGAAAAGCCCAATTCGAGTCCGTTTCCGTGAGTCGCCACGCGCGGGTTTTCAAGGTTTCCTGCCCCGAGTCGAAACCGGTCGCGCTCAAGGAATACGCCCCCGACTTCCGCCAGACGGAGAGCCTCCAGCGGGAATTCACCGGGCTGCGCGTGATGGAGCGTTCCGGCGTATCCTCCGTTGCCAAGGCCCTGCACCAAGACATCGACCACGGAGTGGCGATCTACGAGTGGAAGGAAGGCGTCGCCATCTCGCCAACGGACCGTGGCGAGGACGTCTTTGATCCGTTCGTGGAATTCCTGGGCGCCTGCGCCAAGATCCCCTCCACCGAGTACCCGCAATGGGCATCGGACGCGGCAAGATCAGGCATCCATCTGGAAACCACGATCCGTCAACGGCTGGCTAGGATTCCCCGCGACCACCAGGACCTGAATGCCTGGCTTGAATCGAAATTCGAACCAACCCTGGAGGATTTCATCCAGAAATCGCGCCAGTTGTGCGGTGCGGTGCTTGACTGGGACCAGGAGCTCGCGCAAGAACGACGCATCCTGGTTCCTTCGCAACTGGGATTCGCCAACGTGCTCGAGACCCCTTCCCGACACCTCGTCTTCCTGGATTTCGCGGGATTCGGCCAGGACGACCCTGCATCCATCCTGGCGCAGCTCCTGCATCAGTCGGCGGAAACCGCGACCCCGGACCAAAAAGCCCGCCTGGTTCCGAAATTCTTCGAGCATTTCGGATCCGACCCCCTGGTGGGCACCCGTTTCGCCGCTTTCTTCCCGTTGGTGGGATTGCACCACACCCTGGATCTTCTGGATCCGTTCTGTCCTCTGGAGCGGGCGCTGCGCGACTTCGCCGCAAGGCCTTCCCACCCCAAGGAGGACGTCCTGGCTCGCTGCTTGGAACGGGCCATTCATTCGTTGGAAGCGCTGAAAACGGCGGTTTCCGGGGACTAGGCAACCAAAACCGCCGCCGGACCTTCAAGTCCGGCAATTTCTGCAGCCCCCCACCGGCAGGATTTGCCCACAACCCACGGCAAGATCCGTCCTTTCCCGCCAGATAATGTCCTGGACTGGAAACTGTCGGAGTGATAGAGTGGCCGAAGGCTCCCGCGCTGCGGCATGGAACGATGCTTGCGAGCTAGGCAGTCGGCAAACTGGGGGGAACCAGATGATCGGCATCATCAAATGAAGGCGGTGATCCTGGCCGGGGGGTTGGGAACCCGGCTGGCGGAAGAAACCACAGTGAAACCGAAACCGATGGTGGAAATCGGCGGCAAGCCGATCCTGTGGCACATCATGCGCCATTTTTCGCGCTACGGCATCCAGGAATTCGTGATCTGCCTGGGTTACAAGGGACATCTGATCAAAGAGTGGTTTTCCAACTACTTCCTCTACGCCAGCGACGTGACGTTCGACTTGCGCGACAACAGCATGCAGGTCCACCAAAACGCTTCCGAACCGTGGCGTGTGACACTGGTGGATACCGGCGATGCGACCCAGACCGGTGGACGACTCAAGCGGATCCGCTCGTATCTGGACAACCAGCCCTTCTGCATGACCTACGGAGACGGCCTCAGCGACGTCGACATCTCCAAGCTGATCGAATTCCACAAAAAGCAAAAGACGAAGGCCACCCTCACGGCGATCCAGCCCCCCGGCAGGTTCGGCTCCATCGATTTCAAGCGGCAGAAGGTGGTGGGATTCCACGAAAAGCCCGCCGGCGACGGCACGTGGATCAACGGTGGATACTTCGTGATCGATCCCTCCGCATTGGAAACGATCGAAGGCGACAACACCGTTTGGGAGCGCGGCCCGATGGAGGCATTGGCCGCCAGAGGAGAACTCTCCGCCTACCAGCATGACGGATTCTGGCAGTGCATGGACACGCTGCGCGACAAGACCCTGCTGGAAAGCCTCTGGGAGAGCGGAAACGCTCCTTGGAAATGGGCGGGAGGCGCATGAACACCATGGAATCCGCCTATCGCGGCCGTCGCGTGATGGTGACGGGACATACCGGATTCAAGGGAGCCTGGCTCTCGCGATGGCTGGAATTGCTGGGAGCCGAAGTCACGGGCTACTCGCTCGCCCCGGACACACGGCCCAATCTGCATCGGATCCTGCAACCGCGGTTTCCCCAAACGATCGGCGACATCCGCTCCCGCGCGGATCTGGATTCCCATCTCGCCAAACATCGACCGGAAATTGTCTTCCATCTGGCGGCACAGGCGCTGGTGGGACGCTCCCATCGGGAGCCCGCCGAGACCTTCGATACGAACGTCCGTGGAACCTGGACGTTGCTGGATGCCCTGCGCGAAAGCCCTTCCACGGCCGCCGTGGTGGTGGTGACCACCGACAAATGCTATCGCAATCCCGAAGACGGAATCCCCTTCCGCGAGGACTCCCCCTTGGGAGGAGCGGACCCGTATTCCGCCTCCAAGGCCTGCTGCGAAATCGTGTGCGGCTCCTGGCGGGACTCCTTCTGGTCCACCCCGGAAAGCCCCTTGCTGGCCACGGCCAGATCCGGCAATGTGGTGGGTGGCGGCGACTGGTCGGAGGACCGCATCGTTCCCGACGCCGTGAAATCGGAACAATCGGGACAGCCCATGCGAATCCGCCATCCGGAGGCTGTACGCCCCTGGCAGCACGTGCTGGAGCCTCTGCGCGGATACCTTCTGCTGGGAGCGCGGCTCCTGTCGGGCTTCCGATCCGCGGCGACCGCTTGGAATTTCGGCCCCACCCCGGATCAAGTCGCCACCGTCCGCGACGTGCTGGCCTCCTGGCAACGCATGCGCCCATCTCTCAATGTCATCGAATCGCCCGTTCCGACCTTCCCCGAATCCGTTCGGCTCCTCCTCGACAGCTCCCGTTCGCGCGAACACCTGGAATGGTCCACGCTGTGGAATCTGGAGCGGACTCTTCTCGAGACCGAACGGTGGTATACCGCTTTCGACCGAGACGGAAAATGTCTTTGCGACGAACAGATCGAATCGTACCAGGCCCAGTTCCTCCGGCAACTGAGGGACGTGGCATGAACCGGATCCTTCCAACTCCCTTGCCAGGGGTCTACCACGCAAGGCGGAAAGTCCACGACGACACCCGAGGCAGCTTCGCGCGAATCGCGGATTCGGGGTGGTTGGAAAACCTCCACGCACAGGGCCATATCGCCCAGGTGAACCATTCGAAAACGACCTTGCGCGGAACCGTTCGCGGCATCCACATGCAGCGCCCTCCCCATTGCGGCTGGAAGACCGTGACCTGCCTGTCCGGCAGGATCTGGGATGTGGCGGTCGACCTGCGGTCGGGATCGGGCACGTTCCTTCGTTGGCATGCGGTGGAGCTTTCGGCCATGGAATCGCTGCACATTCCTGCCGGATGCGCTCACGCATTCCAGGTGCTCGAAGGCCCCGCGGAAATCCTCTACCTGATGTCGGAGAGCTACCAACCCGAATCCGAGTTGCGCGTGCATCCGTTGGACACCACGCTGGATGTGAAGTGGCCCCTGCCCGTCACGGATCTGTCGGACGCCGATTCCAAGGCCCCATCGCTGACCGGAGAATTCGCTGGGGTACCGACATGATCTGTCGTTGCTGCCAAACGCCACTGGAGGATGTGTTCCTGGATCTGGGCACCGCCCCCGCGTCCAACTCCTACCTCGCACAATCGGAGCTGGATTCACCCGAGGCATGGCATCCGCTTCGCTTGTACACCTGCAAGAGCTGCCTCCTTGTCCAGGCACCGGAATGGAAAAGCCACCGGGAGATCTTCTCCACCGACTACGCCTACTTCTCGTCGATGTCCTCCACCTGGCTGGAGCACGCCCGCGTCTACGCGGAATCGATGATCCCTCGATTGGGACTGGACGCTTCCTCGCGTGTCCTGGAAATCGCATCCAACGACGGTTACCTGTTGCGCAATTTCGTGCAACGCGGCATTCCGTGCCTGGGAATCGAGCCCTGCCAAAGCGTGGCCGAAGCGGCGATGGCCATCGGTGTCCCCACGCGCATGGAATTCTTCGGGGAACAGTTCGCCCGATCCCTGGCGAATTCGTGGGGGCGCGCCGATCTGGTGGCCGCCAACAACGTGCTCGCGCACGTTCCCGACATCCTGGATTTCTGCCGAGGCGTGGCGGCGATCCTCTCACCACAAGGCCTGGCGACCTTCGAGTTCCCGCATCTGGCGAAGCTGATGGAACACAACCAGTTCGACACGGTCTACCACGAGCACTACTCCTACCTGAGCCTGTGGTCCGTGCGGCAGGTGATGGCACGAACGGGCCTGGTGGTCGCCGAAGTCGAGGAACTGCCCACGCACGGCGGATCCCTGCGCGTGCACGTCCGTCGCGCCGATTCCGAAGCGACGGAAGGACCTTCGGTCGGACGGATCCTGGATGCCGAATTCCGTCAAGGACTTCACTCCACGGATGGATACAAGGACTTCCAGATCCGCGCCAGCACCGCGAAGAACGACTTCCTTTCCTTCCTCCTCCAAGCCCGGACGAAGGGCTGGAAGGTGGGCGCCTACGGCGCGGCCGCCAAGGGGAACACCCTCCTGAACTACGCGGGCATCCGTTCCGACCTGTTGGCCATGGTCGCCGATCTCTCCCCTTCCAAGCAGGGCCGATTCCTTCCCGGCAGCCGGATCCCGGTGGTTTCCCCCCAGCAGCTTCTCTCCTGGAAGCCGGATTGCGTCGTCATCCTTCCCTGGAACATCCGCCACGAGATCTGCGACCAGCTCCGCGAAATCTCCGCTTGGGGAGCGAGCTTCGCCGTGGCGATCCCGCACCTGCGGGTATGGAAGGCGGGGGATGCGCCATGAAGCCGATCCTGTACGCCAAGCCTTCCATCACCGAACTCGAGATCTCCCTGGTGGGCGACGCCATCCGCAACGGATGGGGGCCGCGCTGCAACGACTATCTCCTGCGATTTGAAGACGGTTTCCGTCAGCACCTCGGCATTCCCTGCGCGATGGCCACCAGCAGCTGCACGGGCGCGCTTCATCTGGCGCTTGCCACCTTGGGAGTCGGACCGGGAGACGAAGTCATCGTTCCCGACATCACCTGGATCGCCTCCGTTTCCCCGATCGTGCATCTCGGCGCGACACCGGTTCTGGTGGATGTGCTGCCCGACACCTGGTGCGTCGATCCCGATCGCGCCGAGGAGGCGATCACCGACCGGACCAAGGCGGTGATCTGCGTCCATCTGTACGGAAACCTCTGCGAACTCGACCGTCTATCCAAAATCTGTCATGATCGGGGCATCGCCCTGATCGAAGACGCCGCCGAAGGTCTCGGATCCGTCCACCAGGGAAGGAAGGCCGGAAGCGTCGGAGACTTCTCCATCTTCTCCTTCCACGGCACCAAGACGGTGACCACCGGAGAAGGCGGCATGCTCTGCTCCAACCGGAGCGATCTCTGGGACCGCACCCGCACCCTCGCAGACCACGGCCGCAAGAGCGGCGAGACCATCCAGTTCTGGTGCAGCGAATTCGGTTACAAGTTCAAGATGTCCAATCTGCAGGCGGCCCTGGGCTGCGCCCAATTGGAGCGAATCGAAACGCTGCTGGAACGAAAACGCGAGATCTTTTCCGCCTACCGAAAACGCCTCGCCCATGTCGATGGCCTGCGCTGGAATCCCGAACCACCTGGCACCCAAAACAGCTACTGGATGACCACCATCGTGTGGGATCGTTCGCGCGGAATCGACCGCAACGCGCTTGTGGCGCGGATGAAGGAACTCTCGATCGATGCGCGCGTGTTCTTCCATCCCGTGAGTGCGTTTCCGATGGTCCGCGAAAAACGCTTCGAGAATCCCGTTTCCGCATCGCTGGAAGGCTGCGGCCTGAACCTACCGTGCTACCACGACATGGACGACGAAGGAATCGAGCGGGTGGCGCGGATCGTCGAGGAGGCCTTCGCATGAAGAACAACGCCGGATGCTGCCCCCTGTGCGGCAAGGATTCCAAGCCGCTTTTCACCTTGCGCAATTCTCCGCGCTTGCAGAACGTCCTGTTCGATTCGGAGGGCCAAGCCAAAGCGGTCGCCCACGGCGACTACGATTTCCGGCTCTGCCCCACCTGCGTCCACGGCTTCAACCCGGGCTTCCAGAGCGAAGACATCGAATACGACACCGACTACGACAACGACCAGTCCGCCTCGCCTCGCTACCGTGCGCATGTGGAGTGGGTGGTGGATCACCTGACGGACGCATGCGACCTGACTGCGCGCAGCCGGGTGCTGGAAATCGGATGCGGCAACGGATACCTGCTCTCCCGGATCGCCGAGAAGACAGGTAGCGTCATCGATGGTTTCGATCCGGCCTACAACGGCCGGTACGGCGACCCTTCGAGGTTTTCGCGCGAGTACTTCCAACCGACTGCCGACCGGAGCTGGGACCTCGTGATCCTCCGGCATTGCCTGGATTCCTTCACCGATCCGGGGCCGATCGTGGAAGCCGCCGCCAAGGCCCTGGGGACATCGGGGCGGCTCTACGTGGAGAGCGCGGACCTCGACTACATCCTGCGCGAAGGCGATTTCTCGCTGTTCTACCATGAATGCGCGCGGTACTTCTCCAAAACATCGCTTGCGATCTACCTCGCGCAGCAGGGCCTGGTCGCGGAATCATCGAACTCGTCTTTCGGCGGCCAATACTTCTCCTGCGTGTTCCGGCCCATCCCCGATCCGTCCCTCGTCGCATCGAGTCCCGAGCGGATCTTGCGGAATCTGACAGGCTTCCGGAAGATCCTGATCTGGGGCATCTCCGGACGCGCGATCACGATCCTCTCCCACCTCGCGCTGGGCAAGGAGGTCGTGGCCTTCGGGGTGGACATCGCCCAAGCCAAGCACGGCAGGCACATCCCGGTGACCGGACAGAAGATCCTTTCCCCCCAGGAAGCATCGGAATTCCAACCGGACCTCGTATTGATTCCCAACCGCAACTACGAAGACGAAATCCGTCCATTCTTCCCATCGACCACCCGCTTCCTGACCTTGCAGGATGCCCTATCGTGAGGCGCCCATGGATCCCGTAGCCCGATTCCAACAGGAAAAGACCGATCGCATCGCCGCCTACCGCGCCGATGCGCGCATGAAAACACTGTCCAACGACTACCGCAACGAAGCGATCCGCCGCGACTACGAATACAACTTCACCTGGATGGGGCGCCCCATCATCCAGTTCCCGCAGGACATCGTGGCGATGCAGGAACTGATCTGGCAGATCAAGCCGGACCTGATCGTGGAGACGGGAATCGCCCACGGCGGGTCGCTGGTGTTCAGCGCCTCCATGCTCCAGCTTCTGGGCGGTGACGGCATCGCCGTGGGGGTCGACATCGAGATCCGCCCGCACAACCGCACGGCGATCGAAGAGCACCCCATGTCCGGCCGCATCCGCATGATCGAAGGCTCCAGCATCGATCCGGAGATCGTGCGGCGCGTGAAGGAACTGGCGAAGGGGCGCAAGAGGATCCTGGTCGCGCTGGACTCCAACCACACCCACGACCACGTCCTGTCCGAACTGCGGGCCTACCACGACCTGGTGACCCCCGGCTCGTACCTGGTGGTCTTCGACACGGTGATCGAGGACATGCCCGCCGACCTTTCCGGAGACCGCCCCTGGAAACCCGGAGACAACGCCAAGACCGCCGTCCACCAGTTCCTGACAGAAAACGACAAATTCGAGATAGACCACGACCTCGAGGCCAAACTTCTCCTGACGGTGGCGCCCGACGGCTACCTGCGCCGGAAGATCTGAGAACCACCATGGCACCGCACCGACATCGGCTGGGCACCAAGGCCGAAACCCTCAAGAACCTCAAAGAGGCGGGTTACAAGGTTCCCCAGCCGTTCCTGTTCACGGTCGCGCAGTGGAACAGCGGTCCGGACGCGGTGGTCGATGCGGTACGTTCGGAGTTCGCGCCGGAACGCTCCCTCGCCATCCGCTCCAGCTGCCACCTGGAAGACACGGGCGAATCGTCCCTCGCCGGAGCGTTTCGCAGCGTGCTGGATGTCGCACCCGTGCCCGCGGACATCGCCGGGGCGATCCGGGAGGTCGTCGCTTCCTACGGAGATTCCCCTCGCGACGACGACCAGGTCCTGGTCCAACCGATGCTTTCCGGCATCGTGATGAGCGGCGTCATCATGACCCGGGTCCTGGAGGACGGCTCCCCCTACTACGCGATCAACTACGACGACGAATCGGGCCGCACGGACACCGTCACGGGCGGCGGAACGATCTCGAAGACGGTTTTCGTCTTCCGCCACTTCCGCAATTCCGACTTCGATTCGCCCCGCCTGCGCAACCTCCTGCGCCTGGTGCGCCACCTGGAGACGTTCTTCGACAACCAGAGCCTGGACATCGAATTCGCCATGACCTCCGACCTGGAATACCACATCTTCCAGGTCCGCCCGATCGCCGCCCGTTCCAACTGGCACCCGGAAGTCCAGGACGACGTCACCGACAAGATCGAGTTCGTGGGGGATTTCCTGCAGACCTGCAACCGGCCGCGCCCCGGCATGTACGGAAGCCGCACCATCCTGGGCGTCATGCCCGACTGGAACCCCGCCGAGATCATCGGGCTCACGCCCCGACCGTTGGCCGCCTCGCTGTACCGCAACATCGTGACACAATCCGTCTGGCGCGAGGCCCGCCGATCGATGGGCTACCGCGAGCTGCCCTCCGAGGAACTGATGATCCTGATCGGAGGTCGCCCCTACATCGACGTGCGCGCCAGCTTCAACTCCTTCCTGCCCGACGGAGTCGAAGCCGAGACCGGCGAACTTCTCGTGGATGCATGGCTGGATCGCCTGGACCGCAATCCCAACCTCCACGACAAGGTGGAATTCGAGATCGTGCCCACCGTGCTGGACTTCTCGTTCCATCGCAAGTTCGAAGAACGCTACCCCGATCTTCTCTCGCCCGACGCGCTGGCAAGGTATCGCACAGCGCTGGGCAGGCTCACACGGCAAGCGGTCTCCACGGAAAGCGGCTCGAGTCTCCCCAGGGCGCTCGGAGCCATCGAGGAGCTGAAGTCCCGGCAGGACGCCCGGGACGCGCGCCGCGCCGAAAGCGCCACCGGCTTGTTGTCCCAGACAAAGGACTTGCTGGAAGAGTGCCGCTCGCTGGGCACGCAGCCCTTCGCCGTGCTCGCCCGCCACGCGTTCATCGCCGAGTCATTCCTTCGGTCGGCCATCGAACGGGGCGCATGGACCCGCGAACGCTACGAATCATTCAAATCCTCCGTGCGAACCATCTCCAGCGACTTCGCCCAGGATCACGCCAGGACGCTTTCCGGCAAACTCGACCCCAAGATCTTCTTCGCCAAGTACGGGCACCTTCGCCCCGGCACCTACGACATCCTGACGCCCACCTACCGGGAGAACGCCGAGCAGATCCTCCAAGGGACCCAACGCCCGCACGCGCACCTCGATGCGACGGAATTCGTCTTAGACCCCGCCGAACGGGAGGCGTTCGCCTCGCTCCTTTCCGAGATCGGCATGGAATCCGTTTCGCCGGAGGCCCTGCTGCACTACGCCAAGACGGCGATCGCCAGTCGCGAGAACTCGAAGTTCGTCTTCACCCGCAGCCTGTCGGATGCCATCGAGACCCTCGCCGCCTGGGGTGCCTGCCACCACTTCGGACGGGAAGACGTTTCCTGGCTCTCCATCCAGGACATCCTCAACACCTCGGTGATCCCGGTGCTGGTGGACCCACGGGAACACTTCCTGCCCCTGATCGAGCAAGGCAAACGCCAATGCGACGCGGGCAAGCACCTCAAGCTGGGATTTCTGATCCGGTCCGAGCGCGATGTCTACATCGTTCCCTTGCATCGCAGCACCCCGAACTTCGTCACGAAGTCCCGTGTCTCGGGCAGGATCGTCCATCTGGAGGCGGGCTCGGTGGCCTCGCAGGAACTTTCCGGCGCCATCGTCTGCATCGAGAACGCCGATCCCGGCTACGATTGGCTATTCTCCAGGGGGATCGCCGGACTGGTGACCAAATACGGAGGGACGAACTCGCACATGACCATCCGCTGCAGCGAATACGGAATCCCGGCGGCCATCGGCTGCGGTGAGGCGCTGTTCTCCCGCATCCGCGACGCACGCCACGCCGAGCTCGACGCCGATGCCAGGATCCTGAGGGCATCGCCATGAGGATCGGCATCACCATGCGGACCGCAAGGGATGCGGCCACCGGGGAAGTCCGCGACGCCATCGACCGCGATTGGTGGCGTTTTCTTTCCATCGCGCTTCCCGGCGACATCCTTTTTCCTGTCGCCAACCATCCCGCATCGGCGGAAGCGTTCTTCCGATCGGCCGCGTTGGACGGATTGATCCTCACCGGAGGCGACGACATCGGGTCCTCGCCCGAGCGCGACGCCACGGAAGGCGCACTGCTGGACGCCTGCGCGCCGGGAGATCTTCCGGTCCTGGGCATCTGCCGAGGGTTACAATTTTTGTCTTCAAAGCATGGAGCGGCGATCGTCCCCTGCGACCCCGAATCGCACAGGTCCAAGCGCCACGGGTTGCGCTTGGACCACGATCTCGCGCCTCGAGCCCTGCGCGGCTTGACCGAGGTCAATTCCTACCACAACCTGTCCGTCCGTCTGCCCCGGGATTCCCGGCTGCGCGCGTGGGCCTGGTCGGCCGACGGCTGCGTGGAGGGCGTTTCGCTTCCCGGAACCCGGACCCTCGCCATCGGATGGCATCCGGAGCGGGAATCGACCCCTCGTCCGGAGGACATCGCCTTGTTCCGCACGCATTTCCATGGAGAGACCGCATGAAGTTCCAAGCGATCATCCTCGCGGCCGGGAGAGGATCCCGGATGAAGCGACTCACCGAAGAAGTCCCCAAATGCCTGACCCCGTTGGCGGGACTTCCGCTCCTGGAATGGCAGCTGTCCAGCCTGCGGCAGGCGGGGGCTTCCGCCGTCACCGTGGTCCGGGGTTGGCGCGCGGAGAAACTGGAGGGGAACTTCGCGACCATCGACAATCCCGAATGGTCCACCTCCAACATGGTCGTCACGCTTTCGAAGACCGCCTCGCTCCTGTCCCAGGGCCCCTGCGTCGTGTCGTATTCCGACATCGTCTACCACCCCGACCATGTGCGGGAACTCCTGGACGCGCCCGGCGACATCGCCATCACCTACGACCTCGATTGGCTGGACCTGTGGAGCGCCCGCAACGAGTCCGACCCGCTGGCCGACGCGGAGACGTTCCGGGAGGAAGACGGCTGGCTCAAGGCCATCGGCTCGCGCCCGAAAACCCTCGACGAGGTCCAGGGCCAGTACATGGGTCTGCTGCGATTTTCCCCGGCCGGCTGGAGCCAAGTGGAGCAATTTCTGTCGGAACTGGCGCCGGAGGTGGTCAACAAGCTCGACATGACCTCGTTGCTTTCCAGGCTTCTCGAGCGCGGCGTGCGGATCGCCGCGGTTTCGGTGCGCGGAAAATGGTGCGAATGCGACACGGAATCCGATCTGGAGGTGTACGAATCCATCCTGGAGATCTCCGAGGCCGAAGGCAGGAGATGGCGCCATGACTGGCGCTGATGTCGGGGCATCGCTCGGGAGACCGGAATATGTCATCCCGGCCCTGGATCTGGAGGGTTACTTCCAGCGATTCTTCGCCGATCGCCAGGCGCTTCGTAGATCGCTTCCGCCGCCCTCAACCGAGACTCCCGTCGAACGATCGCAGCCCTCGGATCCATCGCTCGGCATCGCCGATGTCGAATCGTGGGTGGAGTCGCTGGCGCAGCAGCGGCCCAAGATCCATGCCTCACCCTGGCGGGAGGGACTCGACGTCCTCCAGAAGAAATTCGCCGTTTTCGGACGCATCCAGAAATCCTACGACGCCTCCATGCGAAAGACCACCGAGGAGGAAGTTTCCGCTTCCACCTTGTGCCGCCTGGCCTCGATCCTCCTGGCACGGTACCGCTCCCGAAACGACCTGAATTCCTTGAATTCGGCGATCAAGCTCCTCGACAAGGCCGCCCTCGCTTTCCGGTCCGGCGCCCCCGATTCCGCCCTGGCCGCCGAACTTTCAAAGGCCCTCGCCCTGGAAGAATCCATCCTGCGGGAGCTCCACCATGATTGAATCGATCGGATTCATCCACTACCCCGGAATGCGCTCGCGAGCCTTCCTGGGCACGTTGCTGGACATGGGCGTCCATGTCTCCACGGTCATCGAGATGGTCGCCGAAATCCCCAACCTGGCAGCCATCCGCGAGGAAGCCCGGAGATACGGCTACGACAAGACGTATTTCGACACCGGAATGGACCTCGAGTCCTTCTTCGAGAGATCGAGCGGGACCCAACGGATTCCGACGCTTTCGACAAGCATCAACGATCCCGCGATCGCACAAGCGCTGGATGGTTGCGGCGAAGAGATCTGGATCTTTTCCGGCGGCGGAATCCTCAAGCCGCATCTCTTCAAGCCCGGTCGCCACCTGCTCCACGTCCATCCCGGACGGATACCGGAATTTCGCGGCAGCACCTGCTTCTACTACTCCCTGCTGGCGCGGCGGGAGCTGGTCTCGACGTGCTTCCTGCTGGAGCCGAAGCTGGATGCAGGACAGATTTTGTTCGAAGCCTCCTTTTCCCACAATCTCCTGATACGCCCGGACCAGTCGTATTTCATGGACGCGATCCTCGACCCGTGGATGCGCGCCACCGCCTTGCGGGGTGCTCTGTCGCGCCCGCTTCCCGAAGCGAGGGAAGGCTCGACCGAGGAGGAGGACGGCAACGCCTACTTCGTGGCGCACCCCTTCTTGCGCCACTTGGCGATCGAGCGGATGAACGCGCGCTTTCGCCCCTCCAATCCGGAAGGCGTCTTTTCCATCGAGGATCGAGGCCAGCCATGAGCGCCAAAGTGGTGTGGATCATCGGGTATCCCAACGCGGGGAAGACCGAAGTCGCCAAGGCCCTGTGCACCCTGATGCGCAACGCGGGCCGGCCGGTGGTCCTGCTGGACGGCGACGAGATCCGCCGGATCTTCTCGTTGGAAGCCACCGATTACGACCGTCCCGGCCGGCTGCGCAACGCCCGCAGGATCGGCTTGCTCGCCCAGACCCTTTCGCAGCAGGGCATTCCCGTCGTCGTCGCGGCCAACACCCTGTTCCAGGAAGCCCAAGCCGAAAACCGCGAGAGGATCCCCGGATATTTCGAAGTCTACCTTAGCGCCAGCGAAGCGCTGCGCCGCCAGCGGGACGGCCAAAAGGATCTCTACGGAAGGTTCGACCGAGGCGAGACGAAAAGCGTCCTCGGGCTGGACCTTCCCGGCGACGAACCGACCTCCCCGCACCTCGTGCTCGACATGGATTCGGGGATCACGCCCCTGGCGGCTGCGGAAACCATCCTCGCGGCCTCGGGCGCGGCAGGATGAAGTCCATCGAGGGATTCAACGAATTCCGTCGGTTCTTCGCGGGAATCGGAGTCCACGACCCCCAGCTCCAATTCCGCCTGGCCTTGATGGGGGCGACCACCTGGAGCTCCTCCGAGGAAATGCTGGACCAAGCACGTCGGCAGGGCCTGGAGAGATTCGACATCGCCGGCCTGGCCGGCTTCATGCACGCGACCCGCCTTCGACGCCCCGACCTCGAACCTTCCGGCCCACCACTGGTGGGATTCGCGTTTTCCGGATCCTACCGCCACCAACTTCTGCCTCTGGCAAAATCTGTCCATGCAAGCCCCCTGTTCCGCGCGGTGGCGATCCTGGATCTGCGCGAGTGGGAAGTCCGAAGCCAGCCCGACCTCCCGCCGTTTTTGGAGCTTCCCACCATTGCTCTCCCCGATCCTTCCCATATGGCCAACCTGGCTGGGATGGCGGCGATCTTCTCGCCGGACACCGGGTACCGGTTCCTGGAATTCCTCCCCAGGGAAGTGAAACGCATCGCGCTCATGCACGGGATCATCGCCAATCCCGAATACACGATCTCCCATGAGGGAGGCGGAACGTATTTCGACCACATCCTGCTTCCGGGCTCGTGCGCTCTGGAGGAGAACGCGATCCTGGATGTCTTTCCCCGATCCATGGTCCGCCACGACTCCGGCCATCTCGAACTTGTCCCTGCGGGCTGGCCCAAACTCGACGAGATGATCGATGCCTTCTCACGGGCCGGCGGCTCCTTCCAGCGCAAGGTGGTGGTGCACCTTTCGGTGGAATCCCACGATTCCGTGGAAGGGATGCGCCTTCTCCCCCAACTGATCGAGACCCTGCTGGGCGAGACCCCCCGGATCGAAGTCGTCTTCCGACCCTTCCCCGGCGTGGCAGGAGGCTTCGGCGAGGCCATGGCCGACCGGTTTCGGGAACGGGACGGGTTCCGGGTCTCCGGCGGGGAATCCTATGTGGAGGATTATGCAGGAGCATCGGTGCTGGTCACCCTCAAGGAAACCACCGCCGAGATCGTATCGCTGGCCTCCGGTATTCCGGCTTTCTGCCTATCTCCGGAAACGAAGCCCGGCGAATTCGCCCGCGGTCGGATTTTTTCCAGCCTCGACCAGATTCTTCCCGCGATCCACGAGCAGCTGGATTTTCCCGATCGGTGGAGGGAAAAGATCTTCGCGGAAAGGGACAAGACCTACCGGCACGTCGGAACCAGCGCGAAGGCCGTGCTGGAGGCCCTGCCCTTGATCCTCGCTGGCGAGCCCGTCCCCGAAGGCTCGCGCCTGCGATTGTTCTCCACCGATGCAGGAACAGATCTCCACGATGCCGTGCGTTGCCTGCAAAGCCTGGCCCTTTCCCCTTTCTTCGCCACCCGCGAGTTCGCCTCCGGGGTGGTGGCCTGGTCCCTGGCTCGCTTCCCGCTGGACCCCGAGGCTCTCCTCTGGAGCGCCATGAACCTGGAGAACATTTCCCGACGCAATCAAAGCCTCGCCTTGGGCAAAAGGATCGGGCCGCACCATCTCGCCTCCGCGGAACTGTTCCTGGTGGCGCATTGCGGACTTCTCCTCCTGGATCGACAGGATCCGTCCACCACCCGGGGCATCAGGGACCGGATCGCCACCCAGACCCAGGTTGCGCGCCAGATGGCACTCGACCTCGAGCGTGCCTTGCGAACGGTGGACGACTATCGCTTCGATGCGCTGCCCATGATCACGGCCTTCCTTCTGGACCCCAGGAGCGAGCCGACTCCGTTGATCGATGCGCTGGAGGCCATGCCAACCCGCCACCACAATCAACCGTTCCACCCCTCGAGCCTCGCACACACGATCCGCCTGGCCCTGAAGAAGCCAGGGAGCGAAGCCACCGTCGGAAGGGAGAACTCCCGGAAGCCCGCATCTGGAGGAGCTCCCGGTCTGCCCCGCGCATTCCAGAGCCTCGACTTCGAGACCTTTCTGGGACAATGCCGTGCCATCGCCCCAAGCGGACAAGCCAACACCCCCGAACTGTTCGCCGCCTGTCTCCTCGCCCGAGGAGCCCAGCTCGGCACCGAAGGATTTCTCCGGATCCTCGATGACCTCGACGGCGAGGGCCGAACGGCCTTCCGGGAAGCGTCGAGGTCGTTGCAATCCCGCTGGACCCGCGAAAAGATCAAGGTCGCTACCTGGATCCATCCGGAGATCCTGGCCAGCCAACTCCTTCCCATCAGCCAATCCCTGGATGCCGATCCCCGCTTCCACCACGCGGCCATCGCCTCGGGCAGACTCCAGCCCCAATCCATGGAGGGCGTGAAATCCTTTCTCCGGGACGACTTCCTCTATGCGTGGCGGGAGGAATGGCTCTCCGAGCTCTCCTATTTCGACGCCATGATCGGCGGCGAGGCGAACATCGATTCCTCGGGATTCCCCCGTCATGTGAAGCGGTTCCTGCAACCCCACGGACTGGATGCCCCCATCCACCACAGCATGCTCCACTTCGGGGCCGGCACCGTCTACGACCATATCCTGTGCCCATCGCTGGACGAACGCCTCCAGCGGGAGCTGAATCCGCAATTGTATCGGGAGATCATCCCCGCGTGCGTCCAGGAGCACGCGAGCGCGGAGGTCCTGGCCATCCCCGCAGGCTACGCCAAACTGGACAAATTCTGCTCCGCCGTGGCCGGATTCCGGGGCACTCCCGAAAAGATCGTCTACCACTTGTCGAACTGGGGCCTGGAGCACCCCTTCACACGCGCGAACGCGGGGCGGATCCTGGGCCTTCTCCTGGACTCCTTCCCAGACCGGAAGATCGTCTTCCGCCCGATGCCGAAGGATCTTGGCCATCCGGATATCGTCCGGATCCTGGAGGGCTTCGCGGACACCCCCCGATTGGAAGTCAGCACCGCAGATTCCTACATCGAGGACTACGTGCAAGCGGCCCTGCTGGTCCACCACCGATCCAGTTCGGCGGATGTCTTCGCCCTGGCTACGCATCGTCCCGTCGTCCTGATCCAGCCTCCCGAGGCGGGAAACTCGAGCAACCCCTACGGAGGGATCGCTCGTTGCCTGGAGGAGATCGTCCCGGAGATCCGACGCCTCCTGCAAACGCCGCATGCCCCCCTGGAGGCCGGCACCACCGGACAGATTCCGTCTCCAACGCGCCAAGGAGGATCCGTCGCCTACATCCTCGATTGCATCGAGGATGCCAGCCGGGGCCACAGGCGCGGCGAATGGGTCTCCCTCCCTCTACGCCCCACGCTTCCCGCCACCAGCGAACAGGAATCCCTCCTTCGGGCCGGCTTCACCGCGTTCGCGGCGGGAGTTCCCTTCAGGGCCATGGCTCGACGCATGATCCATCTCCATCCTTCGAGCCGGACCTTCCATCTCCTGGCGTGCGTGGGATTGAAGCGCGACGGCCACCCCGACCACTATCCGGAATACGCCCACACCTGGCTCGAGGCCCTGGAATGCCTGGCCACAGGCCTGTCGCTCCCCACGGAAAACCCCCACAGGCCCCTGGGAGGGGCGGCTCATCGAGTGGGTCGGCCAGGAATTGCCGGAAATCGTGGAAGTCCTGCGGCGCAGACTGGAGGTGGAATCGACTCCCGAAACCCACTCCCGGTTTCAGGCGGCCTTGGCGAAATTGGAAGGTCTTGTCGGGAAACAGGCTCGAACGAACCCTCCCGCCTCCTCGCCACCCGACACCGACGCGTTTCAACTGGTGGAGGAGGGGATCCTCCTCTTCGAATCCGGCGATTCCGCCGCAGCGCGATCGCGCTTCCTGTGCGCCGCCCAGCTGGCCCCGGGCGAAGGCGCTCCGTTCATCGGATTGGCGCACTGTTCGATCAGGGAAAAAGATCGAGCTGCGTTCGCCCTCGCCCGACGAAATTTGTCCGCCACGCCCGACGGACCGCGAGTGTTGCCCCAAATCGATCGCCTGGCCCGGGAAGCCTTCGGCTCCCTCCCCTAGGAAGGCTCACTCCCCGAGCATCTGCCGGATAAGGGATGCCTGGTAGGGGGAATCGGCTCCTGTGAACTGGTCGATGAACTTCATCTGCGCCTGGTGGACCCTCACCAGGTCGTCGAACCCCAAACCCTGCAGATCCATTCCCAGGACGAGTCTGGCGCAGGTAGCCCGGTACTCCATCCACTGCGACAAGTCCTCAAACCGGAAGGCCGTCGAACTTCCTCCCGTGCGATACCAAAGGATTCTCTCCGGTTGGACGGCGAGCCCCCCCTGGGACAAGATCAGGAGCAGGAGCAGGACATCGGTCCCGAAGTCCAAGCTGGTGTCGCCCAGCATCCGGTAGGACTCCCTCAGATTGTGTCTCCGGAACAAACCGTAGATCAAGTGCCCGTAGGTCCCCAGGTCGTTGCCGTTTCTGGAAAGGTGCTGTAGGATGCGATCGGCCTTCGAAAGCCCGACCGTGGGCTTGGGGTCGGCATGCCAGAATTCGTTCTTCAACTGGCCTGTCTGCCCGTCGATGAGCCCCACGTGGGAAACCGCCAGCACCGCTTGGGCGTTTTGCCGCAGGAGTTCGGCGAGGACTCCAACGTACTTGCGGCTCCAATAATCCCCGCTGGCGGCCCACATGAAGTATTCACCCTTCGATTGTTCCAGGACCTGGACGAAATTCGCCGCCGCACCGATGTTCCGTGTCTGGCGGATCGGCCGGATCCTGGAATCCTTGGCGGCGAACTTCTCGAGGATCGCCGCGGTCTGGTCCGTCGAGGCATTGTCGGAGACGATGATCTCCAGATTCTGGTAGTCCTGATCGATCAGCGCCTGGAGCGTCGCTTCCAGCTTGCCTTCGCCGTTGTAGACGGGAACCCCGACAGAAACCAGCGGAAGATCGGTGCTCATGGGTTCACTCCCCGAAAAAGTCGCGCAAAACGGAAACTGACCGCGTGCGGTCGCGCTCGGATTATGGCACAATCGGTTCTCGGAAATCAACCAGGAAACGTCCCATGTGCGGAATCATCGGCATCGTCTCCCGCAGACCAGAAATCGGGTCCTTCAGCTTCGAGGCGGTCAAGCCGACGTTCGTCCATCGCGGCCCCAACGACTATGGCGAACACCACGCACCGCACGTCCATTTCGGCCACGCCAGACTTTCCATCCAGGACCTGTCCCCAGCCGGACACCAGCCCATGGCCTCCCTCGACGCCCGGTTCGTATTGGTGTTCAACGGCGAGATCTACAACTTCCCCGAGCTTCGCGAAACGCTCCGCGCCCGAGGCCGAAGCTTTGTTTCCACGGGCGACACGGAAGTCCTGCTGGCGGCTTTCCAGGAGTGGGGCGAAGACTGCGTGAATCGCCTGCACGGGATGTTCGCGTTCGCGATCTGGGACAGCTTGACCCGGAAACTGACGCTTGCCCGGGATCGGTTCGGCGAAAAGCCCCTCTATGTCCGTTTCAGCGACGAGCGCCTTTATTTCGCCTCCGAGCTCAAGAGCATGGTGGCCATGCTCCCCGAAGAACCCTCGCTGGACCCGGTCGCCTTCGACCTGTACCTCCATTACCAGTACGTCCCCGAGCCCCGCACGCCTTTCATGGAAATCGCCAAGTGCCCTCGTGCCCATCTGGCGGTTTTGGATGTCGATTCCTGGCAGCTGGAATACCGCCGCTACTGGAGCGTGAAGGACATTCCGGCGCTGGACGGCGATCCAGTGCAACTGGTGCGGGAGGGATTCGAAAAATCCGTCGTCTCCATGTTGCGTGCGGATGTGGACGTGGGCCTTGCCCTCTCCGGCGGGATCGACTCGGGAGCCATCGCCGCGTTGGCTGCCCGGCACAGCACCAAGGAGACCCACTCCTTCGGGATCGGCTATCCCGGATCGCCGCCCTACGACGAGCGCGCCAAAGCCAAGGCTCTCGCCGACACCTTGGGACTTCGGTTCCACGACCGGGAACTGGTGACCTCCGAACTGGTCGATTTCTTCCCGGGACTGGTGCGGGCCATCGACGAGCCGATCGCCGACATCGCGGCCTTCGGCCACTACTCGGTCGCCAGATCCGCGGCGGATGCAGGACTGAAGGTTCTCCTCACCGGAATCGGCGGCGACGAGATCTTCTGGGGATATGGCTGGTTTCGCCAAGCCGCGGAGCACAACAGCCGCGTACTGGCCACCGACCCGCGTGCCCCCGCCATCTTCAACGACCTCGTCGGCGACTTCCAGCGCATGCGCGCCTGGCGGCCTTCGATCCTGAGCCCGCGCTTTCTGGAACAGGTCCCGTCGGACAACGCCCCTGCCCTCTTCCAGCACGCCGTGGATCCCTCGGACGTGGGCAATTCCGTCTGCGAGCTGGGGTTCGACACCTGGTTGGTCGGAAATTGCCTTTCCCTGGGCGACAAGGTCTCCATGGCCTGCTCCATCGAGACCCGCCTACCCTTCCTGGATGTCCCGTTGGTGGAAACGCTCATCGGCCTGCGCAAGACTCGGGAAGACTTCCGGCTCGGCCACAAATCCTGGCTCATCGAATCCTTGCGCGGCATCCTTCCCGACGAGGTCCTCTCCCGACCCAAGTCCGGATTCGAGCCGCCGGTGGTGGAGTGGATCCAATCCCTCTGCCAAGCCAACCTCCAACTGCTCACAGACGGAATCTGTCAGTCTTCGCTCGGGCTTCTGCCGGACTTCCATCGGCACGCCGACCCCATCCTGCTCTACAAGGTGCTGTTCTTCAACGCCTGGCACCAATGGGCCGTGCGGGATGTGCGCTCGGTCCATGGCGCACCCCTTCGAAAACAGCTTTCCGCCTCCGTCCAGGCCATCCGGATCGAGGAAGCCTCGCAGGCCCGCACGGAGCCTCCCGACTTCGCGACAGTGCTGTTTTTATACAACCGGCCCGATCATGCCCAGCAAGTCATCGCAGCCCTCAAACGGGACCATGTCCAGCGGCTGATCGTCCACTGCGACGCTCCCGCCAAACCCGAACACGAGGAAGGCGTCCGCAAGACCCGCGAATTGTTGCGATCGATCGATTGGACGACTCCCGAGATCATCCTGCGCGAACAGAACGCGGGATTGGCCAGATCCGTCGTGGAAACCCTCAACCACGCATTCGAGTCCAACGAGCGCGTCGTGGTCCTGGAAGACGACTGCGTGCCCACTGCCGATTTCATTGCCTACATGACCGATTGCTTCCGGCTCTACCGGGACGATCCGCAGATCTACGGAATCTCGGGCTACACGATCCCCATCCCCGACGATCTGCTGGCCAGCCACCCATACGATGCCTACAAGTTCCCGCGCATGAGCACCTGGGGCTGGGGAACCTGGCGAGACCGCTGGATGCGCGACAACCGCAATCTGCAGGAGCTTCTCCAAAAGTGCGCGCACACCGGAATCGACCTGGCCCAGGGCGGAATGGATGTGGTGGACTTCCTGGGCGAATACCTGGAAGGACGCCTGAAAGACGTCTGGTCCCTGCCTTGGCTCGTGAACGTGTATCTGCGAAACGGGCTCTACATCTACCCGACCCGATCCCTCATCCACAACATCGGATTGGATGGCAGCGGAGCCCACCAGGAATCCGGCGATCGGAAAAACGGCAAATTGGCCCCCTCTCGGATCACCCGACTCCCGCCGGCACATGTCCCGGCAGGACGCGAAGAACGGATCGATCGCCATTTCCGCGAGTTCTGTCGGTCCCAAACCAAGTGGACTCCGGACAAGATCTATGCCAAAATCCGGGGAATGAATTCCACACCGGGAACCGTCCGACAAGATCCGCCACCCCGTCGCGGCCCTCCCGCCGCGAGCGAAGGCTTCCATCGCCACCCCTCCTCCAAGACCAATCCCGGTGCCGTGCAATGGCAGCCGGGATGCTCCGTCACGGTGGGGGAAAAGTGCGATGTGCAAGCGATGACCGTGTGCTTCGACAAGCCCGGTGCGCACGTGAAGATCGGGGACCGCACCTTCATCGGACGGTCCATGCTGGTGGCCGCCGATGGGATCGAGGTGGGAAGCGATGTCCTGGTGGCTTGGGGATGCACCTTCGCCGACCACGACTCCCATTCCCTGGATTTCGAGGAACGGAAATCCGACGTGGAAAACTGGCTGGTGGGGAAAAAGGATTGGACCCACGTGCGACACGCCCCGGTGCACATCGGCGACAAGGCGTGGATCGGATTCAACAGCGTCATCCTCAAAGGCGTCACGATCGGAGAAGGCGCCGTGGTGGCCGCCGGCAGCGTGGTGACCAAGGACGTGGAGCCATGGACCCTGGTGGCGGGGAATCCCGCGCGCTTCGTGAAGAAGGCCCCGGACCGCTCCGGACGCCCCGCAACTTCCATCGAGCCCCCTCTGCCCACCACCCCGGACAAGTACGACCAGGCCTACCTGTGGGGCTGGAACGAGGGCAACCTGCGCGAGCTCATCGGGCTCTGCTACAAGACCCCCGACCTCCCCGACAACGCCCGTCGCTACGCGGCCTCGGCGGAATTCGGCGCCGCCCTCCAGGAACTCGCCGAAGCGGGCAAGCCACCTTCCGCAAGCACGCGGGTCCTGGACCTGGGGTGCGGCAACGGCGCGGCCTGCTGGGCCCTGGCGCGAGCCGGCTACGCGGTGACAGGAATCGACTCCAGCCACGGCCAGCTCACGGGAATCGGGGCCGCGCGCAAACTGGACGGCCTGGACGGAATCCGCTTCAAAACCATCCACACCACCGCCGAATCCCTGCCGTTCGGACCGGACAGTTTCGATGTCGTATGGATGCGCGAGGTGCTGCACCATATCCGAGACATCCCCGGATTCTTCGCGTCCATCGCACAGCTCCTGCGCAGCGGCGGCGTGCTGATCGCCATGCGCGACCACGTGGTCTGGAACGACCGCCAGAAGCGGGCATTCTTCGAGGACCATCCCTTCCACCGCTTCACCGGCGACGAAAACTGCCACTTCCTGGACGAGTACCTGGACGCCGCCGCAGGCTCCGGACTGGAATTCGCGAAGGTGATCGATCCGCTCGCGAGTCCGATCAACACCTATCCGCAAGTCTTCGTCCCGGGGGCGGAGTTCGATCCCGAAGCCGCTTCCCGCCGCGACCGCGGCAACGACCTCTTCAGCTTCGTGCTGGTCAAGAAATGACCGACGCGGACACCGGATCGGTCCTGGTCACCGGCGCGGGAGGATTCCTGGGATCCCACCTGTGCCGCCATTTCGCCCGGGAGGGCCGCAAGGTGTGGGCCGTTGGGCGGAATCTGTCACGCAAGGCCACCCTGGGCGGATGGGCCAGCCTCCTGGAGGGGGTCGTGGAGCTGGAGCTCCCTTCCAGCCGGTTCGCCCGCAAGCTGGCCGCCATCCAGCCCGATCTCGTGGTCCACTGCGCCTCCAGCGCCTCGGTGCCGCTTTCCATGAAGGATCCCCGCGCCGACTTGCGCCAATCCACCGGAGTCTACGGCGACATCCTGGAGGCGGTCCGGACCGAATCCCCTCGCACGGAAGTCATCCTCCTGTCCAGCGCGGCGGTCTACGGACAGCCCCACCGGATCCCCACCCCCGAGGACGAACCTCCCGCGCCCGTTTCGCCCTACGGATTCCACAAGTGGATGTGCGAACTCCTCTCGCGCGAATACGCCGAGATCTACGGGATCCGCACCACCAACCTCAGGATCTTCTCCGCCTACGGGGAAAGCCTGTACAAGCAGGTGGTGTTCGACACCCTGAGCAAACTCGCCGACCCCTCCCGCGACGAGATCGAGCTCTACGGGACCGGCGAGGAGACCCGCGACTTCATCCATGCCTCGGACATCGCCCAGGCGGTGCTGCGCATCCAGGCTTCGGGCGCCACCGGCACCTTCAACGTGGCCTCCGGGCGGTCCACCAGCATCCGACGGCTGGTGGAACTCCTCAACGGATTTTCCTCCACCCCCAAGAAGCTGAACTTCAAGGGCGAGAGCCGCCCCGGCGACCCCGATCGATGGTGCGCCGACATCTCCAAGCTCGCTTCCACCGGATTTCGTCCGCTCGTGGAACTCGAGGACGGCCTGCGCCGGGTGACCGACTGGTTCGAACGATTGCAAAGGACACTGGCATGAGCGACTTCCCCCTGCGTTTCGGCATCCCCCTGGTCGGCGGGCCCGGCTGGACGGGCGGCATCGTGTACACCGTCAATCTCGCCGAAGCGTTGAGGAGCCTGGGACCCGGTCGGCCCAAGATCTGCGCCGTGGTTTCGCCGGCCACCGCCGACCGCATCCCCCACAACCGTCCGTTCCTGGAAATGTGCGACGCCGTGGTGCTCCACGGGGGATTCCCCCCATCCATGGCCACGTTCTTCGAGGCGCTCCCTCCGGGGATCGAGATCCGCCAGCACACCGACATTTCCGGATGCCTCGAATCCATCGATTTCCTGTACCCCGTCCAGGCCGACGTCGTGGAACAGATTCCGTCGGGATCTTGGATTCCCGACTTCCAGCACCACCATCTGCCGGAATTCTTCTCCCGCGAGGAGCTGGACGAACGCACCCGATGCTTCGACCGGATCGCCGAAAAGGCCCGCTGCGTGGTGTTCAGCTCCCGGGACGCCCTGGACGATTTCCGGAAATTCCACCCTTCCGCCAAGGCCTCCACGCGCGTGCTCCATTTCCGCAGCGCGCTCCGACTTCCCCCGTCAGATCCTGTTTCCAAGCGAATGGAAATGGGCATCGGGGACGACTTCATCCTGTGCTCCAACCAGTTCTGGGCCCACAAGGACCACGCCACGCTGTTTCGCGCCATCGGGAAGCTGCGCGAAAAGGGGATCGTGGTTCCGCTGGTGTGCACGGGCGCTCCCAGCGACTATCGCAACAACGGCCACTACCAGGGCCTCCTGGAGCTGGTGGAAAATCTCGGCATCGCTTCGCAGGTGAAGATGCTGGGCCTGGTGCCCCGGGAAGACCAACTGGCCCTGATGCGCTGCGCGCGGCTTCTGGTGCAACCCTCGCTCTTCGAAGGTTGGTCCACCGTGCTGGAGGACATCCGCTGCGTGGGAACGCCCGTGGTGGCTTCCGACCTGGGAGTGCACAAGGAGCAGAGCCTGGAGAACGCGACCTACTTCCAGCGCCGCGATCCCCAGGCGCTCGCACAAGCCATCGAGGAGGCCCTGTCGCGCTGGTCTCCCGGACCCGATGCACGGC
Organism: Fibrobacterota bacterium; assembly: GCA_016699655.1. Classification (GTDB taxonomy): domain Bacteria; phylum Fibrobacterota; class Fibrobacteria; order UBA5070; family UBA5070; genus UBA5070. Next base: position 2,292,529 of record CP064986.1, on the reverse strand, counting down.
GCGAAGCCAAGGCCCAGTCGCTTCTGGACGAAAACCTGCGCCTGTACGGACAGGATCTGGTCGATCTCGCGACCTTCGTGCGCAACGGCTGCGCGGAGCCCGTGGCCGGGATCCCGCAGGTGGCCTCCAAGGTCCGTTCGATGGCCGAGCAGGCCCGAAGGCTGCGAGGAGCGACCAATTCCCAACCACCTGCTCGGACGCCCCCACCAACCCCTTCCGATTCGGTGACCTGCACGGCCATCGTCTCCGTCTACAAGGCCGAACGCTTCCTGCGCGGCTGCCTGGACGATCTCCTTGGTCAATCGCTCTGGAAGGTCGGCCAGTTGGAAATCGTGGTGGTGGACACCGGCTCTCCCGAAGCGGAAGCCGACATCGTGCGCGAGTACCAGGGGCGGTTCGGATCCGACAGAATCCGTCTCGTTCGCACCGAAGACCGTCGGAGCATCTACGCCGCCTGGAACCTCGGGATCCAGCAGGCCCGAGGCGAGTTTTTGACCAACGCCAACGCCGACGACCGCCACCACCCCCAGGCGCTCCAACGGCTGGTCTCCGCGCTCCAATCCGACCACGGCTCGGACCTCGCCTACGCCGACAGCCTCTGCACGAGGACGGAAAACGAAACCTGGAGCACCCACACCGCGCACGCCCGTTTCTGGTGGCCCGAGTTCGATGCCCGGCTCTTCTTCCAGGGGTGCTTCGCCGGCCCCCATCCGATCTGGAGACGCTCCCTCCATGATCGTTTCGGCTCTTTCCGCGAGGACCTCCGGATCGCGGGCGACTACGAATTCTGGCTTCGGCTGGTTTCGGGCGGCTGCCGGTTCGCCCACATACCCCAGGCACTGGGACTGTACCTGGAGGGGGGTGCGGAAGCGACCAACATGGAGCTGGCCAAGCACGAGACACAATCTGTTAAGCGCGAACACTGGAAGGGGCCCGGCGATCCCCCGGCGGAACTCGAACGCGGCTACCAGGCCGAAGCCAACCCCGTCGAGGCCATCTGGTCCAATCTCTGCTTTGGGCTACCCGACCGAGCCCACAGGATCGCGCGATGCTCGGCTTCGGAGAACCCGGCTGCGCAGCGCTTGGAACCTCTGATCGACCAGATCCAGGCCATGCTGCAGGCAGGCAAGCGCAACGAAGCCCTCGAGTTGGTGCGCGCGACCCTGTCCGCCCCCTCGGCTCCCTCCGCGGATCCGGCGAAGGAAACGCCCTTGGCCCAAGCCCTGCGGATGGCTGACTTGCGTTTTTCCGCCGGCGACGTCGACGGAGCGATCTCGCTTCTGGAACCGTTTTCCGCCGATGGGGACCTTTCCCTTCTGACCGCCCTGGGTTGGCTGGAGACCCGCCGCGGCAATCCAACCGCCGCCCGGGGCTGGTACGAGATGGCCACATCCAAGCACCCTGCGGACATTTCCACCTGGTCCAACCTCGCCGTGGTCCAGATCGAATCGCGCGACCTCCCCGCCGCCGAGGCCAGTCTTCGACAGGTTTTGTCTCTATCCCCCACCGACCCCGACGCGCTGATCGCGCTGACACGGGTCCTGGAAGCTACCGGCAGGGCGGCGGAAGCCGCCAAGGTGGCGCTTGGCTTCTGCGCGGCGCACCCCAGCCATCCGCAGCGCGAGGCGTTCTTGACGACCTACGCGGGTGCTCCCGGGGGTGCCCGAGGCATTCCCTTCCCCAAGGACCACTGCAAGGGCCGCATCGTCGCGGTGATGACCGTCTACAACGAGGGCGACCTCATCCGCCCCGTGATCGGAGATCTGATCCGAAACGGGATCGACGTGTACCTGCTGGACAACGCATCGACCGACGACACCGTCGAGCAGGCCAGCCACTGGCTGGGCAAGGGGCTCTTGCACATCGAGAGCTACCCGGCCGACTCGGGATACCCCGAGCGCACGGGCAAGGAATTCGCCCTGAAGGATATCCTGCGCCGCGAAGAAGAGGTGGCCGCGCACCTGGGCGCCGACTGGTATCTGCACGTGGACGCCGACGAATTCCGGGAAAGCCCTTGGGAAGGGCTCACCCTTTCCCAAGCAATCCGCAAGGCCGAATCCGAAGGATACAGCGCGATCAACTACGAGCTGTACAATTTCCGACCCGTCCGCGACGACTTCCCGCGCGGCGGCGACCCCCGCCAGTTTCTGACACACTGGGAGCCGGGAGACTGGTTCGATTCGGTGCAGATCAAGACCTGGAAGCACCCGGGAGCGCGGGTGGATCTCTCCAGCACCGGCGGCCACAACGTCCAGTTCCCGGACCGCAAGGTCTGCCCTGTTCCATTCCTCCTTCGCCACTATCCCATCCGCGGCGAGGAACACGGACGGAAGAAGATTTTCGGGGAACGACTGGACCGGTTCTCGCAGGCCGAGCGCGCCCAGGGATGGCACATCCAGTACGAGGAATACCGCACCGGAAAAAAGAGCTTCCTGCACAACCCCTCCCGCCTGCGATCCTGGAACGACGGCAAACCCGCCCGGGAGGCCATCTTCGCGCGACTGGAGACCGACCGGCGCATCGTGGAGCGCGCGGGCGGCGCGGAAACACCGCTTGACGCATTCTGTCGCGCCGTGGATGCTCGTTGCGGTGCGAACCTGTCCTCGTCGCCAGCTTCGCTGACCGAAGCCGATTCCATCCTGCGGGGCCTGGTGGACCAGATCTCGCTCACCGGGGCGGAGCTCGAGCGGATGGATTCGCCGCTCCTGCGGCGCATTTGGTTTGCCATCGCCACCGTCCGCCGTGCGCAGGCCCGGTTGGCCGGCGAATTCTGGATCGCCAACCACTACTCCAAAGCCTTGTCGCATCTAGCCAAGGGGATGGATGCGAAGGTCCTCGTCACCGAAGCCATGGGCGCGCGTTCGTGGGGAGACTCCACCGGCGAGGAGTTCCTGCTGGATCTCGCCCGGCGCTCATCCCCCGACGACTCCCTCCTGGCGAGGGCCATCGACGCCCGCTCCTGGATCCGGCCCCTGGGATCGAAGGTCAGGCGCGCCCTCCCGGCCACAACCAAGGTTTCCATCGTGATCCCGGTGCACAACGGCACCGAACTCACACGCAATTGCCTGACTTCGCTCTTTTCCGCCCCGTCGTTCCATCCAGCCCAGATCGTGGTGGTGGACGACGCATCCACCGACGGCACCAACTCGTTTCTGCGGGGACTGCGGGATAGCGGCCGCCTCAACCTGGTGGAGCACGCCAACAACCAAGGTTTCGCGGCTTCCTGCAACGACGGCGCGAAGGCAGCCACCGGCGACGTGCTGGTGTTCCTGAACAACGACACCATCGTCCAGCCCGGCTGGCTGGACGCGTTGGTGGACGAACTGGTGCGCGACGACTCGGTGGGAATCGCGGGCAGCAGGTTGCTGTATCCGGACGGACGGATCCAGCACGCCGGAATGGTCTGGGAATGGAAGGGCGACCACCCCCACCCCGAACACGTCCTGCGCCGCCACGAAGGCGAATCACCGGAAGCCAAGATCTGTCTGGACTATCCGGCCGTGACCGGAGCCTGCCTGGCCATCCCCGCCGCGCTGTTCGATGAACTGGATGGTTTCTCCCGCGAATTCGGGATGTACTGCGAAGACGTGGATCTGTGCCTGCGCGTCTGGGACAAAGGCCTGCGTGTCCGGTACGTTCCCGCAAGCGCCCTATTCCACCTGGAATCCGCCACACCGATCGATCTGCAGGCGCGTGCGGACAAAAGTCGAAACGCAGCGGACATGCTGCGCGCCTCCTGGAACGGCAGGTGGCCCTCGGCGTTTTCTTCCATGCCCTCGTGGATGTGGCCCGACCAAGCGCGAACTTCAGCCACCAAAACAGCCTCTTCGCCCTCCACACCCATGGCCCGCCCCCGCATCGGCTTCGACGCCCGCACCCTTTCCGTGGCGGACTCGATCGTGCGCGGCATCGGAAACTACGCCTGGCACCACCTGCTTGCCATCCTGGAAACCCGCAGCGGGTGCGACCTCACCATCCTGCACGACGATTCCACCCCACCACCGTCGGATATTGTCAAGCGTACGACCGCGCTCGGCGCGAAGTGGGCCGCCTGGTCCAGCCGCACCGCGGCCGATTTCGACATCTTCCACACGCCAGACCCCATGCACGTGTACCCGGGCTACGCGAGTCCCTTCCAACGGTTCGGATCGACCCGTGTCACGGCCACCTTCCACGACATCATCCCCATCCGCGTCTATGAAGGACGCATCGCCAACTGGCCGGGCTACCTGGCACGCCTGGACGAAATCAAGGATTGCAAGGCGACCTTGCTGTGCAATTCGGAATTCACCCGCAAGGATCTCTTGGCAGCCAGCTCCATCGAACCACACCGGGCCACTGCTGTGATGGCCGGATTCAACGCCTCGGTCTCCGGAAGAACCTGGTCGAAGCCCGAAGGCGATGCGTTCCTGCGCCGCTTGGGGATCGACAAACCGTTCTTCCTGCACGTGGGCGCGGCCGATCCCCACAAGAATTTCGAGTCGTCCCTGGCCGCCTGCCAGGTGATCGGAAAATCCCGTCCCGTCCAGTTCGTGGTCGCAGGCAAGCTCGCCAACGCGCTGGGCTCCATGCGCGACCAGATCCTGCAGGCCGGCTTGAAGGATGTGGTGTTCACCGACTATCTGGAACGCGAAGAGCTGGAACTGCTCTACTCGCGCGCCGTGGCCACGCTCTTTCTGAGCCGCTACGAAGGATTCGGATTCCCCGCCTTGGAAGCGATGGCCTCGGGATGCCCCGTGATCGCCTCGAACGCGGCCTCCATACCGGAAATTGTCGGCGATGCGGGTCTCATGCACGCGCCCGACGATCTCCAAGGCATCGCCAGCTCCATGGTGAAGCTGTTGGACACTCCTTCGCTTGGGGACGACCTGATCGCTCGCGGCAAGGAGCAGGCCCGTCGCTTCGACTGGAAGGAAGTGGCGCGACGAACCTGGGAGGCATGGGACAAACTCCTGGAAGAGACCGCCCCGAAAACCACTCCGCCCCCTGCACCGGCCAAGACCCAATGGATTTCGCCGGTATGGGATGCCAGCGGCTACGGCGACGAATCCCGTGCATTCATCAAGCACCTGGCCTCCACCGATCTGGGCGTGGGCGTGTTGGCCTGGGGTCGGCACTCCGAATCCTTCCGCCAATCGGCCACGGAGAAGGAACGAACCCTCCTGGATTCCCTCATGGGACGCGAACTGGTCCCGGGCCGGCCCGTGGTCCTGGACATTCCCGCCGGCTCCCTGGGGCGTGTTTCGGATGGCGGCGTCCATGTGGGACGCACGACCTTCGAAACCGACGGCCTGCCCGCCGAGTGGGTGGTCCGCTGCAATTCCATGGACGAACTCTGGGTCCCCTGCCGGTTCAACAAAGAGACCTTCTCGAGGGCAGGAGTGACCAAACCGATCCTGGTCGTGCCCGAAGGCGTGGACACGGACAAATTCCGCCCCAAATTAGAACCGCTTCCCCTGCCAGGAACTCGCAAGGGAACCACCTACCTGTCCATCTTCGAATGGACCCACCGGAAAGGCCCCGATCTGCTGTTGGAGGCCTGGGCGAAGTCCTTTTCCGCCTCCGACGATGTGGAGCTGGTCCTGCGCTGCTACCCTCCCAACCAGATCGAAGGCGATCCGACCACCTGGATCGATCGCAAGATCGACGAAGAACTAGCGCGCATCGGCACATCGCGCTCCCGCTGTGCTCCCATCGTGGTCCTGGCCAAGCAAGTGCCGGATGCCGACATGCCGCGGCTCTATGCGGCAGCGGACGTCTACGTAGCACCTTCGCGGGGAGAAGGCTGGGGACGCCCCCACATGGAAGCCATGAGCTGCGGCTTGGCGGTGATCGCGACGCGATGGAGCGGAAGCCTGGAATTCCAAAATGATGACAATTCCTGGCTCATCGACATCGACGGCCTGGAAGAGATCGACGCACGCGAGGAATTCCCGTTCTATCGAGGCCAGAAGTGGGCGGCCCCCTCGATCCAGCACCTGATCAATCTCCTGCGCACCTCGGCGTCGAACGCCCCCGAGCGGCGGCGATTGGGCGAAGCGGCCCGACGCGACATGGTGGAAAACTGGGACTGGTCGAAGATCGCTCCGCTGGCGGAAGTCCGGCTGCGCGAAATCCTGCGCGGCGTTCCCGCGAACCAATCGGCGCTGAACGCGCCACGCCAAGTGAAATCCTTGGGGCTGCCCGAAGCCGTTCGTTCCGCCCAGCCGATCCGCTGGTGCGGCCAGATGTTCAACTACAGCGGCTACGCGCGGCTTTCCCGCGAGACCTTGGCGGCGCTGATGGATGCGGATGTTCCCGTGACGGCAGATCCTCTGCTGCCCGACCGGGATTGGTTTTTGGGAATCTCGCAGGACGATCGCGCCCGTTGGAGCACCCTGCTCCAACGCGATCCTGCTCCCGGGGTGCTCGTCTGCTGCGACATCCCCTTTGATGCCGACGGCAAGAACGCGCTCTTCCAGCAGATGCAGGAAGCCAATCCCGGTTGCGGCGTGCATGTGGGCTGGACCATGTTCGAGACCGATCGCCTGCCCAAGGGCTGGGCGGAGGCATTGAACAAACTGGACGAAGTCTGGGTGCCTTCGAACTTCAATCGACTCACCTTCGCGAAATCCGGCGTGGACGCTGCCAAGCTCCATGTCGTTCCCGGAGGGATCGACACCTCCCGATACGCCCACGCCACCCCTCTGTCCATCCCGGGGCCGCGCCGTGCCACCACGTTCCTGTCGGTGTTCCAGTGGACGCGTCGCAAGGGATGGGATGTGCTGTTGCGCGCCTGGGCGCAAGCCTTCAAGCCGCAAGCCGATGTCCGCTTGGTGTTGCGCTGCCACACGTTCGGGAACGATTCCCGCTCGATGCGAGCCGTATTCGACGACGCCCTGAGAACTCTCGGATTGACGGAATCCGACATGGCGCCGATCGTCCTTTTGGATGGTTTCGTGTCCGAATCCGATCTGCCTTCCCTGTATGCGGCCTGCAACGTGTTCGTGCTTCCCAGCCGCGGCGAAGGATGGGGCTTTCCCTTCCTGGAGGCGATGGCCTCCTGCAAACCTTGCATCGCCACCGCCTGGGGGGCGTCAGTGGACTTCCTGGATGCCGACTGCGCATGGCTGGCCTCCCCGAGGGACCTGGTGGAAGTGGGCCCCGACGACCTGCGCGAAAACCGCTACCTCGCGCCCGGCCATCGCTGGGCGGATCCGGACCCCGAAGAAATCGCCGGCTTCCTGCGCCAAGCCGCGTCCGACATCCCGATGCGGCTGCGCAAATCCCAGAACGCGCTGCGCACCGCCGCGCATTGGAACCATCACCGGACCGCACGGACGATCGCCGAGCGGATCAACGCGATCGCTCGTCAGAATCCGTCTTCCGTCGCCAACCTCGCGGACGCCTTGCGGGCGACGGTCAACGGGATCGTCCAGCGGCATCGTCCAGCATACCCCGCAACGCATCAAAAAGCGACCCGTCCCCACGGCTCGCATCCGACCGAAGCGATCCGCTTGACAGCCGAGGGCATCCGCGCCCGGCACGGGATCGGGCCATCCCCTGCCACTTCGCACGGCGTCGCGGAAACTTCCCCGGCCACCGGATCGTTTTCCATCCGCTGGGAAGGGTCGCAATTCGTCCACCACAGCCTGGCCAACGTCAATCGCGAGATCTGCCTACGTTTGGCGAAGGCAGGACACGATTTGTCCTTGATTCCGTTCGAACCGGACCAATTCTCTCCCGGAACCGATCCCGATCTGGGCATCCTGGCCAGCCTCCACAACGCCCCCCTGGAAGGCCCCTGCCAAGTGCATGTGCGCCACCAATGGCCGCCGAGGCTCGATGCGCCCGCCCAAGGACATTGGGTCGTCGTTCAGCCCTGGGAATTCGGCAGCCCCCCAAAGGACTGGATTCCCGCGTTCAAGGATCGCGTGGACGAGATCTGGTGCTACTCCGAATACGTGAAACGGGTCTACCTGGAGGCGGGCATTCCCGAAGGAAAGCTCGCCGTGGTCCCCTTGGGCGTGGACGTGGACAAATACCGTCCCGGTTTGTCTCCGTTGCCGGATCTCGACCGCGACCCTTCCCGCACGACCTTCCTGTTCGTGGGAGGCACCATCGCCCGCAAGGGCTTCGATTGCCTGCTCAACGCCTGGGCCAAGGCGTTCGGGCCGAAGGATCCCGTGCGACTGGTGGTCAAGGGCATGGGCGGCGGCACCTTCTACAAGGGACAGACCGGCGAGGCCATGGTCAGGGAACTCAACTCCTCCGGCAAGGCCGCACCCGTGGTCTTGTTCGAGCGCGACCTCGCGCCGGCCGAAGTCCCCCAGGTCTATGCCTGCGCGGATGTCTTGGTGCACCCCTACCGCGGCGAAGGATTCGGACTCCCCATCGCCGAGGCCATGGCCTCAGGGCTTCCTTGCATCGTCACGAAGGGTGGCTCTGCCGACGATTTCTGCGGCGCCGACGAGGCGTGGCTAGTGGAATCGGCCCGTACTCCCGTCCCCGGCGGCAAGGTGGGTCCCTTCGAGACCGTGTCGGCTCCTTGGTGGCTGGAGCCCGATCTCGATTCTTTGGTGTTCGCCTTGCGCGCCGCCTACGCCAAGCCCGAGGCTCGTCAGACCAAAGGGCGCGCCGCACGCGCGCGGATCGAGTCCGGCTTCACCTGGGACCATGCCGCCGCCAAGATGGAATCACGGCTAGCCATCCTGGCCTCGCGGCCCGCGACAACACGATCGGTCGCTTCCACCAAATTCGTCTCCGCTCTGGACAAGCTGTCCATCCGCATCAGTACGCCAGGCGGACTGGATCCCGTTCCTCTCTCGATTCCCGGAGCGAGGGTGGATTCCGACGAGGCCGCCCTCTTGGACCGGCTCCTGATCCGAGCGGAGGCAGCCGCGGCTCGCAAGGATTTCGCGGAAGCGGAAGACCTGACCCGCCAGGCGGTGGAACAGCATCCTCGACAAAATATGGCATGGCTCGCCCGCGCCATGATCTTGCGAGGCTTGGGCAAGTTCCGCAAAGCCACGGAAGCCATCGAGCAATCCCTTCGCCTGGAGGATACCCCGGATGCTTTGCTGGAGTCCGTGCTCATCCATCTGGCCGCCAACGAACTGGGCGCCGCCCGCAAAGCGGAGAAAGCATTGAAGGATCGCCACGGCGCCTGGCTGAAGGCCGCCCGCGAGCTGTTCCGCGCCAAGGGGCAAACCTGGCCGCTGGATCTTTTGAAGCCAGCCAAAGCCGCCGCACCTGCCCGCAAAGGAAAGCGCTGAACGGACTACCTTTTTGACATGACATTCACCGCCGCACTGATTTCCGTCCTCGGATCCCTTTCCTCCATCGAGGGGAAATTGGACATCGCCGCTGGCCCCTCGTTCCATCAGCTCGGTCCCGCCGTGGCCGATGTCGATCCGTGGATCACGGGCTTCAACCTGGACCTGGGTGTGGCCGTCTCCAACGAGGTCGCGCGCTCGAAGGCCCCCAAGCGCTATCGAAAGATGATCCCCAAAAAGGGCGAGATGGTGGTTCGTCCCATCTGGGTCGCGGTGGTCCCTCGCCAAGTTCTGCTGAGCCCTGGCGGAAATCTGTCCGTGTATGGCGCCGCGTGGGAATTGCTGGGAGTGGGCACCACGCTCGAATTGGTCCCGGGCTGCGCCTTGGCCGTGAGCGTGGATCTACCGGAAATCACCTGGCTCCACGTGGGTGGCCCGTACGCCCAAGGCCCCGAAAATGTGATCGGCGTCGGGATCTCACCGGATGCCCACCTGCAGATCGATCCCGTCAGCTGGCTGCGACTGGACGCAGGCTGGGCCCACCATGTGGATTACGCATCGGATGCCTTCCGCATCCAAGGGCGCCACTGGAATCCCTGGAACTGGGGCAGCGCCTATGTGCAGCTCCACCTGCGCCCCGGCATCCATATCTGATTCCATGATGGATGCCCCCCCCTTTTGTAGAGACGCCCCGGCGGGGCGTCTCTACAAAAGGGATTTGTACAGCACCACCTGTCCCAGGTGGATCGTCATTTCAGAAATGATGGAGCCCCGTTTTTCCGCCTCCGGATTTCCGCGGGAGGAGCAGATGTCGTTCCAGGCGACTTCGTCCACCAGCTCCTTCACCAAGCCCGCCATCCCGAAGTTGTGGCAGGTGAAGTTGGGATCCACCGCAGGATACCCATCCGGCCCCACCGTTTGTTGGGCGAGGGCCGAAATTTCCGCACGTCGATTTCTGAACATCGCGCCGCCCGGCCAGCTCGGCCAATAGCCTGTGCCCCAGTCTTCCAGGACATAGATGCCGCCAGGCTTGAGGTGATGCGGGAACAGATTCAGGAAAGACGTTCTGGCCACCGTTCCGATGTGCGCGGCATCATCGATGATGATGTCGAATCCGTCCGGCGCGAATTGATCCCCGATCTTGTCCAAGAGCGCCACGTCATCCTGGGAGCCCTGCACGAAGTGGGTTCGGTCCGGCATTTGCGCGAGTGGATTGGGCGACAGATCCACCCCCACGATCGTCCCCAGCGGAAAGTACTCGCTCCACATCGCCAACGATCCGCCACGGAAGACTCCCAGCTCCAGCATCCGGATCGGGCGATCGCGCAACGGATCGAACAGCTTGGCGTAGCGCTGGATGTATCCGGATTGCTGCTTGTCGGTGTCGTGCTTGGCCGCGATCTCGGCGAGAGTCCTGAGCATGTTGGCTCCGCTGGACAAGGTTGGTGGAATCTGAAAGGGCGGGTCAATTTCCGGTTTCGCCGTTTTGGCCAAACGACCTGCGTCGAAACTCTACCATTTTCCGACCAAAGCGAGTCAAAGGATTTCCAGATTCTGCCTTGCGCTTTCCACCGACTCGTTCCTGGCAGCGCAAAAACGAATTTTGCGAACCCTCCGGTAGAGACCCCCGGCGGGGCGTCTCTACCGGAGGGTTCGCAAAAGGGCTAGCTTTTGCCCATGCACAAAGACGCCACCATCGCCCTCCACGCCGGCTACAGTCCGGAACCCACCACCGGTGCCTGCGCGGTCCCGCTCTACCAGACCGCCTCGTACGAATTCCGCGACGCCGAGCACGCCTCCAACCTCTTCGCCCTCAAGGAATTCGGGAACATCTACACCCGCCTGGGCAACCCCACCACCGATGTTTTGGAAAAGCGACTGGCTGCTTTGGAAGGCGGTGTGGCGGCGTTGGCCACGGCCTCCGGCCAAGCCGCGATCACCATGGCCATCCTGAACATCGCACGCGCCGGCGACAACATCGTGTCCACGTCCTACCTGTACGGCGGCACCTACAACCTCTTCAAGTACACGTTCGCGCGCTTGGGCATCACGGTCAAGTTTGTGGACTTCTCCAAGCCCGACATGGTGGAAGCGGCCATCGACGAGCGCACCCGCGCGGTGTACATGGAATCGATCGGAAACCCCAAAAACAACGTGGACGATTTCCACGCCATCGCACGCGCGGCACACTCCAAAGGCGTCGCGTTCATCGTCGACAACACGGTATCGCCCATCGTCTTCAAGCCACTGGAAAACGGCGCCGACATCGTGGTGTATTCGCTCACCAAGTACATCGGAGGCCACGGCACCAGCCTGGGCGGAGCGATCGTGGATGGCGGCAAATTCCCCTGGAACAACGGACGTTACGACGTCGAGTTCGTCCAACCCGACCCTTCCTACCACGGGCTGGTCTATTGGGACGCTTTCGGACTGCACGACAAGGCCCTGGTGCGTGGTGCCGGATTCATCTTCAAGGCACGGCTGCAACTGATGCGCGACATGGGATCGTGCATCTCTCCGTTCAATTCCTGGCAGATCCTGCAAGGATTGGAGACCCTGCCGCTTCGCATGAAGGCCCACTGCGAGAACGCCCTGAAGATCGCACAATTTCTGTCAAAGCATCCTTCGGTGAGCTGGGTGAACTACCCGGGCCTACCCACGCACCCCGACCACGAGAACGCCAAGCGCTACCTGGATGGCGGATTCGGCGGCATCATCGGGTTCGGTGTCAAAGGCGGACGCGAAGCGGGTGCGCAAGTGATCGACAAGGTGAAACTTTTCACGCATCTGGCCAACATCGGCGACGCCAAATCCCTGATCATCCATCCCGCCAGCACCACCCACAGCCAGTTGTCGGATGCGGAATTGCCCGCCACCGGCGTCACGGCGGACTTCATCCGTTTGTCGGTGGGATTGGAAGCGGCCCAAGATCTGATCGCGGACCTGGACCAGGCGCTGCCCAAGGCCTGATCAGGGCACCTCGCCGCAGCAGCGGAAGCCCACCGATTCGTATTTGTTCTGCGCGTAGAAGCTGCGGGTGGTGCGTCCGCAGCGGTCTTCCGGCCCGCCCACGAAGGTGCCTCCCACGGCCAAGGCCGTGGATCCAACCCGAGTGGAGCTCCATTCCCAGGCGTTTCCGGCCAGGTGGAAGGCGCCCCACCAAGACCTGCAGGCGGGTTTGGCCATGCCCCGCACCAGCGCATTTTCCACGTCCTGGCAGTGGCCGGGGATGTAGCGATCTCCGTACGGATATTGCCAACCCTTGGGCCCGCGGCAGGCCGTTTCCAGTTCGGCGTCGGAGCATAGGCGTTTTCCGTCGCGGCGGCACAATGCGTTCGCTTCTTCCCAACTCACGTTGCTGCGGGGAATGCCGGAGGGATTGTTGGGGTACTCGAAGGCGTCCAGACAGAAACTGCCAGAGTCCCCCACAACCAAAACGCGCCGGGGACCGCAACGCGAGGCGTCGGCGTCCACCACGTAGTCGAGCTTCTGGGGGATGGAACGGTTCCCCGCGGTGTCCACCGCCGCGATCCACAAGGTGGCGCGATCCACTACCCGGATCATGTCCACGCAGGGCTTCAGGCGGGTGGAATCCGGCCCGCACAGCGGCGTGGCGGAACCTTCGTCGGACAGCACGGCCACCTCGACGGGCGAGGGGTGCACGCCCGCGGAAGGGTCGGCGAAGGCATGGGGCGGCGTGGTGTCGCGCCCAAGTCGCGCCAAGGAATCCGCCCGCATGGAATCGAGTCGTGCCAGCGAATCCCGGCGCGCCTTCAACAAGGAATCCGCCAGGTGGCGAAGCTTCCAGGCCTCCCACCCCTTGCGCAACCGCGAGAGGGAATCCAGATCACGCAGGCTGTCGGCCTGGCGCAAGGAATCGGCCACCCACAGCGCCCGCGCCAGGGAATCCGCACGGCGGAGCGAATCCAGCCGATGCAAGGAATCCAAGATCGCACTGGAATCCACGCGCACGGGTGGCGTCGGATCCTGGGGCTTCCCGGGGTGGAGGTCGTCGCACCGCCACAGCAGAAGCAGAAGCAACAACAAGACAAGAAGTGTCGCCACCCATCTCTTGCGGGAAGGCTTCTTTGTTTTGGGCTCCTGCGGCTTGGGCTGTGCCTCGCTCATGTACGCTCCCTGCAGGCTTGGAAAGCCCGGATCGCTTCGCGCGTTTGGGCCACGTCATGGACCCTCAGAATATCGCACCCCGCTTGGGCGGCGGCCAACGCGCCCCCCAGCGACCCCGCCAGACGATCGGAGTCCTTCGCGGCCAACGGGGCGATCCACGATTTGCGGGATAGCCCGAGGTACCACGGATGGGCTGGAAATTTTCGTCGAAATCTGGCGGTGGCCCCCACCAGATGGTGGTTCTGGGCGGCCGACTTCCCGAACCCCACGCCCGGATCCAGGGCGAGGGATTCCGCCGGCAGCCTCGCTTGCGCCCATCTCTCAACAATTCCTGTCAAGTATCCAGCCACCTCGGCTTCCAGATCCACGTATTCGGTATCCGACTGCATGTTGGCGGGCGTCCCCCGCATGTGCATGGCGCAGGCTCCACACGAATACTCCCGGCAAAGCGCCAGCATCGCCGGATCCGCCAGTCCCGAAACATCGTTGATCGCGCAAGCCCCGACATCCAAGGCCGCGCGCGCCACGTCCGCATGCCGCGTGTCGATGCAAACCCGGACCCCTTGGGCCACCAGTGACCTCACGACGGGCTCGATGCGACCGCGCTCCTCGGAAGAATCCACCGGTGCGGCTCCGGGGCGTGTGGATTCCCCGCCCACGTCCAACAGGTCGGCACCAACTTCGGCCAGGCGCATCCCGTGGGCGTAGGCAGCCTCGGGCGTGGCATGGCATCCGCCATCGAAGAACGAATCCGGGGTCGCGTTCACGATGCCGACCAGCAGAGGAGTCTCCTCGCCCCGCAGGCTTGCGTCGCGAACACGCCAGATTCTGCTCATTTTAGGCCTTCGGCGCCTCGTCGGCGGGCTTTTCGGACGTGGAAAGCGGCAGAGGCTTGTCCAACGCACCGGTCTCGAAGAGCTCCTTGATGTCGTCGGATTCCAGGCTCTCGTGGGTCAACAAGGTGGCGGCCAGCAGTTCGATCTCCCGCTTGTGTTCCACCAGAAGAGCTCGGGCCCGCCCGTAGGCTTCGTCGATGATGCGCCGGATCTCGTTGTCGATCGCCTTGGCGGTCTCTTCGGAAGTTTCGCGTTGGTTGGCGAAATCGCGTCCCAAGAAGACTTGCTGCTGGTTGTCCCCGAAATGCTGCGGACCCAGCTTGCTCATGCCGTATTCGCAGACCATCTTGCGGGCCAGGCCGGAGGCGCGCTGGATGTCGTTGGATGCACCCGTGGTGATCTCGCCCAGGTACATCTCTTCGGCCAAACGGCCGCCTAGCAGAATATCCAGTTCCGCGTCCAGGTACGCCTTGGTCACCAAGGAGCGATCGCCTTCCGGCAAGCTCCAGGTCAGCCCCAATGCCCGGCCACGGGGAATGATCGTGACCTTGTGGACAGGATCCGCCTTGGGCGTGTACCAGCCCACCACGGCGTGTCCCGCCTCGTGCCAAGCCACGACCTTGCGATCTTCGGTGTTGACCATCCGGGAGCGACGCTCGGGGCCCATGTGGACCTTGTCCTTGGACTTCTCGAAGTCGTCCATGGTCACCGATTCGCGCCCGAGCCGGGCAGCCAGAAGTGCCGCCTCGTTGCAGAGATTCGCCAAATCCGCTCCGGAGAAACCGGGGGTACCACGCGCGATCTTGGTCAGATCCACATCGCTGGACAGCGGGATCTTGGTGCCGGTATGGACCTTCAGGATCTCGAAGCGTCCGCGCATGTCCGGTGCATCCACCACCACGCGCCGATCGAAACGACCTGGCCGCAGCAAGGCGGGATCCAACACGTCCGGCCTGTTGGTGGCCGCGACGATGATCACGCCTTCGTTGCCGGAAAAGCCGTCCATCTCGATCAACAGCTGATTGAGGGTCTGTTCGCGTTCGTCGTGCCCGCCGCCCAGACCTGTTCCGCGCTGGCGACCCACCGCGTCGATTTCGTCGATGAAGATCAAGCAAGGAGCAGCCTTCTTGGCCTGTTCGAAGAGGTCTCTCACCCGCGAGGCACCCACACCCACGAACATTTCCACGAAGGACGATCCCGACATGCTGAAGAACGGCACCTTCGCTTCGCCCGCCACGGCCTTGGCCAGAAGCGTCTTGCCCGTTCCCGGAGGGCCCATGAGCAGCACGCCGCGCGGGATCTTACCGCCCAATCGATCATACTTGCCCGGATCCTTCAGGAAGTCCACGACCTCCACCAGCTCCGCCTTGGCCTCGTCGCAACCGGCCACGTCATCGAAGAAAACCTTGGGCACATCCTTGCCGGCCAGGCGGGCGCGGGACTTGCCGAAGGAGAACAATCCCTTGGGGCCGTTCTGGCCCTGGCGCATCGTGAAGTAGAGCATCGCCCCGATCAAAAGGATGGGCAGCAGATACATGAGCAAGGGCAGGAACCAATCGCTCTCGCGCTCGCGGACCTTGATCGTGATCTTGCGCTGGACGGCCCACTCCTTCAGGGTGGAATCGTCCAAAGCCAGCACGCGCACGGAAAAATCCTTGGTCTCCACCTTGGGCAGGAAGGCCATGCGGCTCTTGGCGGCTTTTTTCTCCGCAGAATCCAACTCGCGCTGCCCACGCACCTCCACGCCTTCCGCGCTTTTCAACACGGTCAGGCTTTTGATCACCTTGGTGGAGTCCTTCATCAGGTCAAGGAATTGGTTGTAGGTGAACTCGCCGGACGTAGGGTCCGTCGGCGAAATCACCTGGGCAACCAAGAAGACCAGGAGGATGAGGATGACAAGGAGCCCGCTGCCCCGGGGGAAGCGGAAAGAAGATTTGTCCGAGTCCCGTTCGGAATCCCGGTTGTCGTCGCGTTGGTCAGCCATTTGGGTTCAAAGTAGCCATCGGAATGCATTTCGCCCTCCCCCCCGCGTTCGATGTACTCTTCCAGTCATGACGCTCGTTCGCTGGACACAGCTTGACCCACCCGAAATCCTTCGATTATTCGCCACCACCACCATCCACGAGAAGCCTCTGGCCTTCCGCGGACCCGATGCAGGCCATTATCTGGTGCTGCGCGGCGAGTTGGACGACTGCGGGAACGAAAACCTCTGGTGGAGCCTCTGCCTGATCGAATCGGGAGAGGTTGTGGAACTCGCCCGCAACTACGGGGTGGAGGAAATCGACGGGGACGTGGTGGAAGTCTCGTGGGACGGACTATTCCCCTCCGAATGGGTGGACAGCTACGCGGCGGGCTTTTCCGACTGGATCCGCATCTCCGTGACGGAAATCCTGGAAAAGTTCGGGGAGACGGTCCAATTCGAGCAACCCCAGGGCTGGCGCCACCGCAACGGCGAGTTCTACCTGGTGCTGTTGGGAGAAACCGACGAAGAGACCCAGGAAGAGGAATACGCGTGGTCGCTGGTGCGCGAACAGGGCGGAGAGTTCGTGGAAGTGGCCGAGTGCCACCCGGGCAACGCCTTTGGCGAGGATGAACTCGAGGAATCCGAGGTGGAGCCTCACGAGGAGATCCAGCCGACCGCAACAGGCCCATCTACCGCCGCCCAAGCCGCTGCCGCCGCGCATGAAGACAGCATGGCCGAACCGGACCTGGAAGAAGAAGACGAAGAAGCCCTTTTCGACGGATGGTGGGAAGCACCGCCGTTCCAGTGGGGCGCCCGCATGGCCGCCCACCTGCAGCAGGAATCGGAGCGGCGCTCATAAGTCCACCTAGATTCTAGGATTGCCACGCATGAGCGATGCACCCGCCCGGCTTCTGCCGATTCCAGACGGCTACACAGAGTGGCTCACCGATCTCAAGAGCCGCATCCATGCCGCCCAGCAGCGCGCCACGCTTGCGGTCAACCGGGAACTCGTGCTGGTGTACTGGCAGATCGGACGAGATATTTTGGACCGTCAAGCCCGCCAAGGCTGGGGCGCCAAGGTGATCGATCGACTGGCTGAGGACCTGCGGGCGGCCTTCCCTAATATGAAGGGATTCTCACCCCGAAACCTCAAGTACATGCGGGCTTTTGCGGAGGCCTGGCCGGATGCCGAATTTGTGCAAGGGGTGCTTGCACAATTGCCTTGGTACCACCACCTCGCCCTTTTGGATAAGGTCGATAGTTCCGATTCACGCCGATGGTACGCCTCGAAGGCGATCGACCACAATTGGTCGCGCAATGTATTGGTGATGCAGATCGAGACCCACCAACTGGAGCGTAGTGGCAAGGCCGTGACCAACTTCGATTCCACGCTGCCCAAGCCAGAATCCGATCTCGCTCGCGAGTCGCTGAAGGACCCCTACCGGTTCGACTTCCTGAACCTCACCGACGAGGCGCAAGAGCGTGAGATCGAAAGGGCTCTGGTCAATCATGTCACCGCATTCCTGTTGGAACTTGGCGCTGGCTTTGCCTTCGTGGGCAGGCAAGTGCTCTTGGACGTGGGCGGTGACGAATTCAAGATGGACCTGCTCTTCTACCACCTCAAGCTGCGCTGCTATGTGGTGATCGAACTCAAGGCCGGAAAATTCAAACCCGAGCATCTGGGCCAGTTGAGCTTCTATCTCACCGCGGTCGATCGCCAAATCAAGAGCGAGCACGACAATCCGACCATCGGACTTCTGCTGTGCAAATCCAAGAACAAGGTGGTGGCAGAGTACGCACTGGGCGACAAAAGCCAACCCATGGGCATCGCCGAATACAAGCTGCTGGAATCCTTGCCAGCCGAATTGCAGTCGAGTCTCCCCAGCATCGAACAGATCGAGCGTGAATTGGCGTCCGATCCCGCAATGCCGGAAGATGATTCCTAAACAGTAAGGATCCCGCCAAACTCAGGTCCAGAAATCGGATCCGATCTCCAGCAGGTTGCCTTCCGGGTCGGACACCATGGACGAGCGCATTTTCCAGGGCTCGTCGCGCGGCGCGTAGACAGGTTTGGCTCCCCCTTCCACGAACTTGTGGAAAGTCGCATCCACCTGATCCGGCGCCCCGACATTGATGGCCAATTCGAAGGTGCCGTTGAGGCCGTTGGGGTACGATGGCTCCTGCCCCAGCAACGACGGCAATTGGGCGCGTGCGTACATCGCGAAGCGGATTCCCTCGTGACGGAATTCGGCATAGGGCCCGACCCCATCCCATTGGGTCTCCAGGCCCACCACGTCGCGGTAGAAGGCCACCATGGCGTGGAGGTCCTTCACGAACAAACCGATCATGTCGAACTTCAGTTTCATGGGAACCTTCTAAGCTTGGGAGAGACCTTCACGGAAGATCTGTCCAGCCGATCTTCAGGAGGACCCCTCCGGAGGCGGCGTAGAGCGTATCCGTGGAAGCGGCCATGCTCAAGGTCATGTAGTAGTCGCACACGCTTTGTTCGTGGTAGATGTCGTAGCAGAAATTGACGTCGGTGGTTTTCCACGACCCGGTGGCGGGATCGTGCATTAGCGGAACAGAGTGACTACGGCCCGCCGCGAACAACCTCCCGCGCCAAGTGAGCATGGAAAAGATGTCAACGGGAACCTTCCGCGCAAAGGAATCCGGAGCGAATTTTGTCCAAGTGGTTTCGTTCAGTGGCCTCGAATAGATCCCATTGTTGTAGAACCCTCCCCAGACTTTCCCATCGAGCATGGCGAAGGCTCTGGGGAATTTCGTTTCGATCCAACCCCACGCCGGACTCTCATAGATCGGGGTGACCGCTTTTGTCCAAGTGGCATCACCCACCTTCCACTGGTAGATGCCTTTCTCGTAGGTGGCAGCCAGGAGAACCGAATCAAGGTCCAGATAGGCTATGGGGATTTCGTAGGGAGGAAGTCCTTGGAGCATGGGACTCCAATTGGACAATGAAGCATCGCTGCGAAGTCCCATCACAAATGTGTCCCTAACGGTACCGAAAGACACAAAGAGCCCTCCACGGAAGGATCCGATTCTCTCCACCTTCGTCAATTTTGTCGCTGTCGGCAGATACGATTCCGTGTGCAAGCTCCGCCATTCATCGGTTGCTGGGCTGTAGGAATACAACCTTCCCCAGTACCTAGATCCAACGACAAATGACCCTTTCCACTCAAAAAGAGCGCTTGCTGCTGCAGAATCAGGCATGGCCAGTCGTTTCCAATTCCCACCTTCTGATCCAAGGAACAATGCACCTCCAGACGTGTTGGCAAGGATCCATTTCCCTGTCGTAACAACTTCGGAAATGCCTCCGGAATCGTGATCGGCCCGGGTCATCCCGATTTCGGTGATCCGCCACCCCCGGTGGACCTCCTTGGGTATCGGTTTGGTGGGGGCGGCCTCCGAGCAGGATCCCAGCAGGATGAACAATGCCAGTGGCAGGTGTCTCAGGTACGGCATCATCCTCATGGGGCCACTCCTTTCACGATCGTACCATCCAGCCCTTCCACCGTGATGCGATTTGTGGGCACAAAGGCGTTGCCCACTCCTTGCAAGCTCCAACTGGTGGAACGGTCCCAGGGGTACGGAAAACGGCCTCGCGGGCCTGTCGCCATCCCCCTCCCTTGGAGGGGTGGACGGCGAAGTCGGACGGAGCGGAGTGCTCTGCCCGGCAGCGACCACCCCGCCCCTACGGGGCACCCCTCCGGAGGAGGGGGATTATTCGGCAAGACGCTATTTGATCTGGTCCAGGGTTGCCATTGGGGAAGGTGCAGACCAATCACGGAAGATCTGTCCAGCCGATCTTCAGGAGGACCCCTCCGGAGGCGGCGTAGAGCGTATCCGTGGAAGCGGCCATGCTCAAGGTCATGTAGTAGTCGCACACGCTTTGTTCGTGGTAGATGTCGTAGCAGAAATTGACATCCGTGGTCTTCCACGACCCGGTGGCGGGATCGTGCATTAGCGGAACAGAGTGACTACGGCCCGCCGCGAACAACCTCCCGCGCCAAGTGAGCATGGAAAAGATGTCAACGGGAACCTTCCGCGCAAAGGAATCCGGAGCGAATTTTGTCCAAGTGGTTTCGTTCAGTGGCCTCGAATAGATCCCATTGTTGTAGAACCCGCCCCAGACTTTCCCATCGAGCATGGCGAAGGCTCTTGGGAATTTCGTTTCGATCCAACCCCAAGCAGGACTCTCATAGATCGGGGTAACCGCTTTTGTCCAGGCGGTATCCCCCAACTTCCACTGGTAGATGCCTTTTTCGAAGGTGGCGGCCAGGAGCACCGTATCAAGATCCAGGAAGGCAATCGGCAGATCGGCATCAGGAAATCCACTTCGCATGGATTGCCAAGAACTCAAATCAAGATTGCTCCGTATCCCCATGACATCGCTGGTTCCCAGTGTGCCGAGTGTGACCAATAGCTGTCCTCTCCACACCCCGATAGCTTGAACCATGGTGGCTACAGCCACATTTTTTACCCATGCCTCGGTGCGGAGATCGCTCCAGGATTCCCCTTTAGGGGTCAGTGCAAAGGTTTTCCCATTGTATCTCGAGCCCACGAAGAACTTACCGCTCCAACCAAGCAAGGCACTTGCAGGAGAGCTGTCTGGAAGCGACAATCGCTTCCAACCCTGACCTTCCTTACCCAGAAAGAGAGCCCCTTTGTTGGATCGTGCGAGAATCCAGCCCCCCGATACCGCCACTTCGGTGATCCCCGCGGAATCATGATCGGCCCGGGTCATCCCAATTTCGGTGATCCGCCACCCCCGGTGGACCTCCTTGGAGACCGGCTTGGTGGGGGCGGCCTCCGAGCAGGATCCCAGCAAGATGAACAATGCCAGTGGCAGGTGTCTCAGGTACGGCATCATCCTCATGGGGCCACTCCTTTCACGATCGTACCATCCAGCCCTTCCACCGTGATGCGATTTGTGGGCACAAAGGCGTTGCCCACTCCTTGCAAGCTCCAACTGGTGGAACTGTCCCAGGGCTGCCATTGGGGCAAGTGCAAGCCGATCACCGCACCGGCATCGTCCGGCCACACCTTGCCCGGTGCCACTTTCACTTGAGGGCAGGAATAGGTTGCCTTGAAGCCGCTGGCCACCGGATCCACCCGGACTTGGCAACCCGGAGCGTACCAGGCTTGATCCAACAGCACCTGGGCTCCCTGCGGAGCATTCACCCACAGTCCCAGTTGGAATCCCACCACGGTATCCGTCCCGCCATTGGCGACTTTGACCCGGGGGCGCGCGTACACCTTATCCGTGGGCTGCTCGTCGCGCACCCAAACTTGCAGCTTGGCCAAGTCTCCTCGCGGTGCGGGGGGCGTGATCGGTTTGCCACCCGTAAACACGGGTAGTTGTCCCCAGATCTTGCGCCCTTGGCCATCCAGCACCACCACGGTGGGCAAGGTATCCAGGGTCGCGGTCGCTTGCGACGGATTTTGACTTTTATTCCAGGTCGACCAATCCACCGGATGGATGCCCAGCCTGACCTCCACCGTGCTTTGCCCGGGGTATAGAATGAATTGGTCGAACTTCGCCCGCACTTCCCACAGGCCCCCGCCCAACGCACGGGTGGCGATCTTGGCTTCCGGAGCGTAGTGGATGTCGGCTTGCAGAAATTGATTTTGTCCCAATTTCACGTACCAGAGCGCTTGGAAGTTCTGCAAGGGCACCCGCGAAGTATTGGTGATCTGGAACACCGGTTGGCTTCCGTTGGCCTGGGAGACGCCATCGTCACGCCCGGTCACCCGCACGGCAGACTGGGCACCCGGCGGAAGCCCCTGTGGGGTGGAACCCGAAAGGATGCGGTTTCCCTGGCGAACCACGATCCGCCGGGTGGGCGCCGGAATCCCAAAATTGGCATCCCGCGACCAATCCCCGGTGTTCCAGCGAGGCGACCAATCCTGGTTGCGGATCTTGAACCCCACCCCTTCGCGGTCGGGGAAAAACTGGCCTGGAGCCAAGTGGAACTGCGGGGCGCTCACCACGATGCGGTACTGGTCGTCGTGGAGATTTTCCACCACGAAGGTGACCCCGGCAGGCAAGCGCTCGGCTTCCACCACCGGTTTGCGGGCGGGATCAGCGGTGAACCAGTACTCCATTCGCACCCCTTGCAAGGTGCGGGAATCCACATTTTCCAAGACCAAGTAGGGCCTGGAAACATTGGGCTGGCCGCCAACATCCACGACGAAGGTCCTCAGTTTCCAGGGAAGGTTCAGATCCAAGGAGGGATCGAAGAGCGTGTCCAACATCCCCAAAAGCAACGGAGGGGTGGCATCCGCATTGCGCCCTTCCTGGCTGGAAAGCACCCCCAGACGCACCTCGAACGGGAGCCGGGATTTCACCCGAGCTTGGAGGGAGTCTCCTTTTTGGGTATAGGCGGTGGCGGTCCAGACAATTCCTTGTTTCACCAACTTCAACTGAACGGGCACGTTGGCGTGGAACAGCGGCACAAACGCGGAGGGCCGGGTGGCATCGCCCGCGGTCCACAAGAACGAACCTTGGCGACGATCGTAGAAGGCCGCCACGCGCAAGGTTCCGGTGGAATCGCGGACGGACAATCCATGGACCAGGGAATCGAACGACAGATTCTGCACCCGGAAATTGCCCGCGGCCAACAGCTCGCTGGTTCCCGCGCCGGGATCGACGGCGGAAGCGTCCATCGGCATCAGCGCTGGCAAGCTCACCGGAACCGCCCGTGCCGCCACCCGGTGCACTCCATCGGCCAACGAACCTTTTCCGTACAATGCCTCGTAGATGTCGCGCCCCATCTTGGGGGCCCCGACGCGGGCCAAATCGAATTCCAGGTTGGATTCATCCAGAGGAACCTCCGCATTGAATGAAAACTGTCCATGCGCGACTTCCGTGGCGTGACCCATGGCGAGGTTCTTCTGGATTTCGTAATTGCGAGGGATCTCAAATCGCCCGGTCAGGGAAACATTAAAAGGACTGAACCCATCAACCTGGGATATCATCGTCTGGCTCGCCGTATCCACCACCAGATCGCTGCGGGTGGTCCAGTGGTGGTGGAAATCCCGGAAGAATTCGTACATGCGGCCTTCAGAGGCCAGGCTATCCGCCGCCACCCCTTGGAGCATCCAACTGACGGGGACGCACTTGGTCACAGGAAAAGCGTCCTCGTGCTCTTCGCAGTAGGTCCGCATCATCCGCTGCAGTTCACTGGCGATGTCTCCCCGCAACAGGGGCATGCCAGGGGTGTACAGCGGGAGGATGTTAGCGGGCCGATTAGCGCCAGGGAGAATTGGGTATCCGGCCCCCTTCAAGTCGGCAATCCACGGCGACTGGGGGCCCAGGTGCTGCTCGTACCTGTCCATTTCCGTGATCACGTCGCGCGGCTTCTCCAGGAATTTGTCGGGAACTCGGAACTTGAGCCCACCCGTCACCCAAGGAAGGGGCGAATCGATATGGGCTTCGATCGTATAGGGCCCCAGTGCGCGCCCCTCCGCTTTCCAGGTCACATCCGTCAACAGGATTCCCACCGACGATGCGATCGCTGCGGCAAACAGAACCGGGTGGCCGGTCACGGCCAGCAAAGTTCCGCCCCCGGCAAGGTACTCGGCCACTTGGTTCAGCTTTTTCGTTTCCAGTTTGGTTTCCGGCTTGAGTTCGGCGGTGGTAGCGGTCCATTCCTTGAGTCGTTTGATGATATCCGCCTCCGGCCCCGTCACCGAGCTGTCGGCAGCCATGCTGGATCCCAGATGGGGGGAATTCAAGGTCACCACCTTGCGCAGGTGGGCCGCCGGATGCGCCCAGCCCTGCGGCATGGAATCACCGGTCGGCAACAAGGTATCGCGGGAATGGGCCAGCAGGTCGCGCAGCATCAAGCCGCCTTGGCTGTGGACCACCAAGTCCATCTTTGCATTGGTGTCGGCTTGCCAGATTCCGGCACCGTACTTCCAATCCAGGATCTTCACCATCTGTTCGTACAGCTGGAATGCCTGGCCACCGCCGGGATAACTCTTGAAGGTGGCATCCCCCGATTTCGAGTGGAAGAGGTAATCCGGATAATCGGCAGGCGACCAAGGCCCCGGAGGGCTTCCCTTGGCATTGGAGAAACGGTCCCATGCGGTGAAAAAGAACATCCCGTTCTGGTTGATGCCCGAGTCCGCCTTGCGCCAGTCGTAGCGCCGGTCCAGGTGCTCCATGCGTGCGATGATGTCGGGGGCGGCACCATAGGAATAGTCCTGCACCAAGGATCGCTTGAACACTCTGGTCCCCAAATTCTCCCGGAACAACCTCCCCTTGGTCATTTCCTGGTAGGATACATCCCGACGGATGATTTTCCACCAGGCGCCAGCGTATTGCACAGAAAACGGCGTGATGGTATCTGGGAGAGTCAGCGCGGAATCCAGCAAAGAGTCGATGTTCGTGACCGTACGACCGATTCCCGGAGTGGTTCGGTTGCCATCAAACAGGCCCCAGACCAGAGAAAGCCTTCTGGTGAGCGGATAATCTTGGACCTTCATGAACGGCCGCGTGGAAAACCAGGTGGCGTTGGTCATGGTGAGCCCATCCCTCCCAGGGATGGCGTAATCGACCGAGTCAAAGTCCTTGGACATGGTCGTGGTGTCATGACAAACAACGGTCACACCAGACACAAACATGGTTGGCCACCATGTCGTGTCCAGTACGCCCATACCGTTGAGCCCGATTCTATCGCGGATCACGATGTTCGGAGCCTTTATACTCTGGACTTGCGGATTGTAGCAGTCGCGCCGCGCGTACGTGGTCCCAAAACTTTCCGCGTCCTCACCCTTGCCATGCACAAACAGAAGCGGTACAGAAAGCACCCGACGATCGTTCGGATCGGGAGGCGGCAAGGGAAGAAATCCGCCTCTGCTTCCAATGAAAGCATTCAGAGCGGCCATGATCTGGTCGCGCTCGTAGGGAAACTGATTCATGGTTGGCATGGACACCATACTGAACGAACCTGTTTCCAGTAGTGTCTTTTGGTTCCATGTAGGGTAGGTCGTCGGGCGTTTTGCCTCATCACTCCATCCGCCGCCACTGAGGCGCGCGCCATCGACCTTTCTGGAATATCCCGCGCTGTAGATGATCCCTGAAGTGGACCGGATGGAAAACGAAACGTCAATTTCCCAATGCGGATGGAAAAACCAACCAAGTGAGGAGGCATTGCCCCAGGAATAGGTGGTGACGTTTTCCACGGATACGGAATCCCAGATTACCGGGTCGTTCACCAGCCGGTAGTTTTCTAGTACCGTCTTGATGTCAAAGGCCGTGATGGTTTGGGCACTGGCTTTGTTTCCAATGCCAACAAAACAGAGACCCATCAGTGCCAGAACGGGGAGGCGGGAGAGTAACCGAGCTTTTGCCATGGTTTCCTCAGTTGCGGGAGACAGGGGGGAATTGGACTACCGATCAAAGGTATATCTCCGCTTGCCGGACATGGGGGATCTCCTTTTCCGAAGGATCAGAGGGTACGCGCCTTGTGGAGTCGGGTATCGGGCGCTCCATGACCTCAGCCGGAAGCATCGCGGACCAGCACAGGTACTCGAAATGCCAGACAAGGCGGCAGAGCCAGCTGACGAAATTTGGCCGTGCAGAAGCCTTTGTCTTCGCTGGACATCAGAAAATCCACCTCCGCGTTGCCCGAACTGCCCTCCCGGTATCCTTGGTCGCCGAGACTGGAAACTCCGTTCCATGGCTGTGGTGCACCCCGGACTGGATTCCCGCACGATCGCCCCTGGGTCGGCGAATTCCCCGAAATCCGCGACAGCACCCAATTCACCCATTTTTGGGGGGTATTTTGGGGTGATTTAGTCGTTTTTAGGGGGCATTTTCGGGGGAATCCGCTCCAAGATCCGATCTCCGTAGATCTCGGCCAACCCCAGGTGAGGCGCATGGACATAGCCGATGTGGCAATGGCAGGTGGCCTGCGAGCAAGGCTCGGCACGGAGCAGTTGGGCCAACTCCTGCTGGAAGATGTTGCCGCGAACCGCCTTGTCGAAGTGGCAGCGGAGCAGATCCCCATTCCCTTCGATGGCCACGACCTCCGACCCGGTCCGGCAATCGCGTCCGAAAGTTGGATAGTAGGGAAGGTTGTGGCGGAAGTGCGGATCGATGGATTCGAGATGTTCGATTTCTTCCAGCGAGTAATAGCCCTCCTGGCGTTTGAAGGCGTTGATCCATAGATAGGTGGAATCGGGCAAGTCGCGCCTGAGGGAATCGATGGCGGAAAAATGCTCCTTGAGCCCCACCACGCCAACGCTATGCGGAATACCCTGGTCCGACAATTCCCGGCATCGCGCCAGAAACACCGATTCCTTGGCTTGGCCGGGATGGAACGTGGCCCAGAACGCGGATTTGACTGGATCCAATCCCTCCGTCCAAGCGGTGCTCCAAGAGAGGTTGGTTTGTGCGGCCACCTTCCGGACATGCCCCATCCGGGAAAGCCGAACAATGGCATGCTGGTACCAAGGGTGGATCAAAGCCTCGCCGTAGGGCGTGAACAGGATCTCGAAGGTCCAGCCGAGCGCGCCATATTTTTCCACCCAGTCCACGAACCTCTCCAGGTCCGTCCGATCGAGCGCTCGCGCGGCGGCGTCGTTGCGGGTCTTGGCAAACGGACAATACGGGCAGGCGAAGTTGCAGTCGGTGACATGGCCACGGTACAAGATCTTCAGCTTCATCTAAGCTCGTACTCGTTCATGCGCGCGGCCACCTCGGGCCCAATCAACCACGCCCCGATCCCGTCGGACAAGGCCATTCCCCGCCTGGTGAGCCGCAGCCAGCCGTCGGAACCTTCCGCCAACCCCAGACGCTCCAGCTCCGTCAGATCCGGATAGTCCGATCGCGCCTCGCTTCCGAACACCTGGGTGTAGCGTGCAAGATCCAGACCCCGCGCCTTCAGGATCGACTTGATCACGAATCGCCGCTTTCTGTCATCCATGGAAAGACGGATCCCGTGGTCGGCCTGGGCGAACGACTCCGGACTCCGCGCCAGGTAGGAGTCCAACACCGCCTCCACCGCCGTGCGGTCCACCGCCCACTCCGTGGAATAATGGGCGTCGCGGGTGTAGGAGCGCGCGCCCACGCCCAGACCCACCATGCCGTCTTCCTGGCAGGAGTACTCGATCGCGTCATCCCGCTGCAGATCCTTGCGTCGGAACAGGCGCAGCGAATCCTGCTGGTAGCCCTGATCCGCCAGGAATTGTCTACCCACTTCCAACAGGGAGTCCATCCTCTCTCCCTCCAGATCGGGACCACCCCCGCGCCGATGCAGAGGCGTGAGGGGGCGCACGTAGAGCGGATACAGGAAGATCTCTTCCGGCGAAAACGAGACGGCCTTTTCCAGGCTTGCACGGAAGGACTCCGGCGTCTGCCCGGCGGTTCCGTAGATCAGATCCAGATTGAACACCGGGAAATCGGCCTTGGCCACGGCTTCCAACAAGGCATCCAAGGAGTGATCCGGCCGCGGGCGCCCCAACGTGCGCGCCTCGGCAGGATCGAAGGTCTGCACACCCAGGCTCAGACGCTCCAAGCCCACTGAGGACAAATATTGGATCTGATCCATCGTGAGGGTGTCCGGCGAGGCTTCGATCGACCCGGCGTGCGAAGGATCGACGCCGAACACGGAGGACTGGATGGAAAAGATCCGCTCCAGCCGCGGGACCTCCAGAAGGCTTGGCGTCCCACCGCCGATGGCGTAGCCGGAATATTTCGCAGGACCGATGGCCGCCCGTACCGCGTGCGCCTGGGTTTCCAACTGATCCAGGTAGCGATCCACCAGATCCTGCCCGGGTCGCGAGAGCGAGAACAGGTTGCAAAACGAACACTTGCTGGCGCAGAAGGGGATGTGGGTATAGAGGTACAGGGATTCCTTGGGCTCGTCGGCCCAAAGGTCCCGCAAGGAGATCGGACCGTCGAATCGCCGGTAGGCCGTCTTGTGCGGGTAGGAGTACAGGTAGCTCCAGCGCGTCCGGTCTCCAGACAAAAATTGCTCCATACCCGCGCTCACGTATCCTCCGAACCGTGGAGGAATTCGGCGTAGGGCACGTTCCACACGCACTCGTGCGCCAGACGATGCCCTGTGAACCCGTCCTCGCCATAGGCCGTGCCGTGATCGGACATGAACAGGCAAAGGCTTGTTCCACGCGCACGCAAGGCTTCCAGCAAGGGCGGCAGGCAGGAGTCCACGTAACGCAAGGCGGCCGCGTGCGACTCCAGGGAATCTTCCGTGGCACCCGGCAGATAGAACCAATTGGGCTGATGCAAGGCGGAAATGTTCAAAAACAGGAACACGCGCTCGTCGGGATGCTCGCCCAGGATCTTCACCGCACGCAGCACTTGATGCTCGGTGGAGCGTGGATCCGTGACCCCCATGCGATCTTCCCAATGGCTTTCCTGGAACAGACCGGGAAGCACCTGGGAGAGGGCGTTTTCCTTCTTGAAAAACCCCACGCCCCCGATGCACGCGGTGTGGTAGCCGCGCGCGGCCAATCCCGAAACGATGTCGGGAGTATCCATCGCGCACGTCTTGCCGCCGGTGGTTTCGCTTCCGGAAAAGCGCAGCGCGAACAGACGTTCATGGCGCCCCGGCGTGGCGGGCGTGGGCAAGAATCCCGCAAAGAAGGCGCAATGGGCCGCCCACGTGAAGGAGCCTGGAGTATGGCGTTTTTCCCACTGGCCGATCCAGCGCTTCAGGTTTGGCGTGCCTCCAGCTTCCATTTCGCGCACGGCCACGTCGTAGCGGAGCGTGTCGAAGGTGATCATCAGGATGTCGTGCGTACCCACAATCGCATTCATATCGATCACGCCAGAATCTCCTCGAGTTGGAGGATGTGTTGGATCTTCGCATGTGGCAACGGCTGGAGACCGCCATGCGAAGGATCAACATGGACCGTGGCCATCCCCAGCGCGCAGGCAGGTTGGATGTCGCGAAACGGATCGTCCCCCACCATCACGGCCTGGTGTGGACTGTCGCTTCCCAAAGCGCGCAGGAAGATCTCGGTCGAGGGCTTTTCCATTCCCTGTTCACCGGAAATCCAGATGCCATCGAACAGACCGTCCAACCCCGCCGCGGTCATTTTCCGTCTCTGGATTTCGCCCGATCCGTTGGAGACCACCCGAAGCGACCACCGTCCGGAAAGTCGCTCCAGCATCTCCCACACCGCTGGGGCGGGCTCCACAAAGTCGGGCAGACGCGTAATCTCCCGCCACAACGCTTGCGGCGAGGGGGCGAGGTCGGGGTGACGCAAGGCCACTTGACGACAAAACACCTCGCGATCGTTTCGGGCGTGATCGTCGGAAGCGATGATGTCCGACATGATCTGGAGACTTCGCTCGCAAGCCGCATCCAGGCCGCGCCGCGTCAGAAGATCGACCAGCCACTTCGCGAAGGCGCGATCGCGATCGATCAGTGTATTGTCCAGGTCCAACAGGAGAACGTGCCGCACGGACTCAGGCACAGCAAGCCTCCCGCGCCACCAATGCATCCAGCTCGGCTTCCCAGGGATCGCGTCCTTGGTGAGTCAATCCCGGCAGCAGATCGCCAAAGGCATTGGCCTCCAGCACCACCGGTGAATGCTCGCGTTCTCCGTCCGATCGAGGCACCACCACATCCAAGCCCGCGTACAAGCAGCCAGGCAGGCGACCCATGACCTCTTCCACGACGTGCTCCACCTCGCTCCAAGCCTTTTCGGGAAGCCCAAGCTCTGCAGGGTCCATGCGCCGGTTGCCCAGATGGAGGTTGGTCATCGGGCCGCTGGACAGGCGGGCCAGGCGATGCCGCGCCTTGCCGCCGACCGCCAGGATCCGCAGATCCCAGGCCATTCCCTCGAACATCGGCTTGGCGAGCCATGGCTCGACGAATGCGCCCTGCGAGAACAGGAAATCCAGAACATGACAGATTTCGGCAGGCTCGCGGTACACCTGCGGACGCAACGAATTGTAGAAGCGGCGATCGCCACCCACACAACGCATTTCCATCGTGGTGCGCAACACCTGTCGGCCACTGGAGCGATGCCATCGGAAGGCCGCCACACCGGATGCTGAGGAGGATGCAGGCAATTTTACGAACACCCCGTTTTGGTGGCTGGATTCCAGATGCACGAGGAATTCTTCCGCCGAGGCGAACTCTCCGAGGGTCGGCAAGCAATGCGCTCCCAATAGCTCCTTGCAGCGGGGCTTGTCGAACAGCAAGGCGATCTCCGAGGGCCGATTGAACCAACGCGCGCCAGACCGCCCCGCCGCGAGCTCCAGGGACTCCATGTGCCGTCGGAATCCTCGCAGCCAAGTGGCAGGGTGCAGAATCCGCCCGCGCTCTTCGGGAATCGAGGCCGCATCTTCGATCCCTCCTAGAGACAGTAACTGACACTCGACTCCGTGGTCTTCCCCCGCCGAATCGATGCGCACGCACGTCCCGGGCCGCAGATGGTCTTCCAGCGCAGCTCTCCCGGAAAGCAAGTCGCCGTGCGAAAGCACCCGGGCCGCCGGCCAACCTCGCGCCTGCACGGCCCGCTGGAAAAGGGCCAACCGTCGATTCTCCGGATTGGCCACCACCAGGAGGTCCATCGCCTCCCCCAAGGACAGCCTACTCCCCGACGGCCGGATACCGGTAGGTCTGGTCGTCGTCTTCGTCGCCCTTCTGCTGGTCGGAAACATCCACGTTCAGGCCGCTGGCCTTGAATTCCTTCATCATCTCCGTGGACAGATAATGGTAATGAAGGTCCAGCTTCTTCAAGCCTTTCACCAACGGCGAATCCAGCAAGGCACGCCCACCGGCATCCGAAAGGGAACCCTGCGAAAGATCCAGGGTTTCGATTTGTTCCAGCACCGGTGCGGTCGCAACTCCGGTGGCGACCTCGTCGGCGATGCAGCTGTCGGACAGTCCCAAGTACTTCAGGGACGGGAACAATCCCTTGGCGAAGAAGGGGCGGACATCTTCGATGCTGCCGTTGAATCCGTAGTCTTCCATGCCCAGGTACAGCTCCAGATGCTCCAGCCTGGGAAGCTTCGCCTTGGCCACGCAAGCGAGCACGTCCTTGGGCATTCCTCCGCAGCGGATCACCAGCGTGTGCAGGTTCTCATGGGCGATTGCCGTGGTGGACAAGACAAGGCTGCTGGATCCTTGGATGCGCAAGCTCTGCAACCCTGGCAGGGCGGCGAACACGCGGGTGTAATCGGCTTGGATGATCCAGGAGATCTCGCACTCCTCGGAATCCATGGCCCCCACCACCAGGTCGGTGAGCTTGGGAAGGCGCGCGGCCTTCTCGCACAGCAGATCCAAGGCCGCTTGCGGGGAGTTTTCGTGGGGCTCTTCCCAGGAGGCCAGCACCAACGAGTCCGTGGTGGCGGCCGCGTCGCTGTCCAGGAAAGCTTCCATCTTGGAAAGGAGGGTCTTGCCTTCTTCGCCTTCGTCGTAGCTCACCGCCAAGCGACGCGAGGTCTTCTTCTCGCTGGCCTGGGCCACTTCCACGTAACCCTTGCGCGTCTTTTCGCCCACCAGCTTGTCGTGCTCCTTGGCGGCCTTCTCCGGGCTCTCGCAAGTGGTGGTCTTGGCCTGGCCGGCGGTCCCGATGCGACCGTAGGTGACGGTGAAGGAGGCGCCCTCCAGTTCGATCTGCCAGAATTTGTGCGAGGTGCCGTCTTTGAATTCGAGGTAGGTCATGATCAGCGCTGCCTTCGGGAATGGATCGATCAAGGAGTGTCCGGACGCGAAATCCAACGCGGGGATTCCAGAGCACGGAAGTGGAGATGGTGGAATATAGACCTCCATGGCCCGAGTCCGGGAATGGGTCAAGCTGAGGATGGACTCGTACATTTCCCCTTCCATGTCCCGATCGACCCCCTCCGCTCGCTGCGCAAGCCCAAAACCATGAGTCTGGAAGAAATTCCCGAAGCCCAGCGCTCCAAGCCTTGGCGGTGGGTTCTGATCATCGGATTGATGGGGCTTCTGCTGGCGATCTCGCCGCCCGGCCAGTTCATCTTGGCCTTCCTATGGATCATGGTCAGCATGGACTCGGATGCCGGCACTTCCAGCAGCGTCCAAGGAATTCCCGGCAGCAGCTGCCAACTCGTGCAGTACAGCAAGGGTGGCGCGTTCGTCACGTCCAACTTCTACTCCGGAGTGTACGTCCGCGACCCTTCTCTGCCTTCCGCGGAACGTGTCGTGAGCGTCCTCCCCTACTGGGATTTGATCGGAGTAGATTCCGAAGGCTCCGTGCATTTCCTCAAGGGATCCAACGGATCCGGAGATTCCAGTTTCACCGTCCCCTGTATGGACGGAAAACGTCCATCGATCCAAATCTTGGCCCACAAGGGATCGCTCTGGTACGAGCCGGATGTTTTGGTCGATTCGTTCTCCATCGGAGCTTGGGCGATCCAAATCCACGGAACCAGCGAGCGCAAGGGAGTCACCGTCGCACAGGATTTCCGCCTCCCCTTCGGCTTCCTGCAAATCTGGGACAGCGCGGGAGTCGTACCCAGTCTTGTGTCCATCCAGCGCATCGATCCGGACAGTTCAGGACCGATGCGCCATGAATGGAGCCGCAGGACGTTCCTGTTCCCCAAACCCCTGAAGCCCCGCAGCGAGGCCTTTCCGCCAGAAGCGGCCATGCGGAAGTTTCCGATTCCGTTCGGGGAGCTTCCCCGCCAGTAGGAACCGCGATCCCCCTATGCGAGTTTTCCCGACGATCGAAATTGCTTCAAGCCATCCAAGGAAGTAGACTCCCTGGATGAACGCACGATCTCTCGCTCTCGTTTTTCTTTCCGCCCTGGCGATCAGTTCCTGCTGGACCGATTCCACGACACCGGATCCTCCAACCTCCCAAAGCTCCGGGTCCAAGGTGTCTGCAGCAATTTCTGTCGACAATGCGCCGACGCTTGCCGCCGTCTTCCAAAACCAGCCCGTGGCTTTGCGCGAAGACACGACCGAATCGAAGTTGTCCGCGCGCCGCCAAGCAGCACCGACCTTCGCCTTCACCTTCCAATGGCTTTCCACGCTTCCATCCGCCACCGTAGGAGGCCACCTGGTGCAGGCCTGCGATATCGCCGTGGAGGGTTCGCGCGCCTTTGTGGCCTACAACGATTCCGGCGATCCGTTCAACGGGGCCATCGCCGTGATCCAGCTCCAAGGGAACGGAAACGCCGCCGTTGAAAAGGTCGTGTCATTTTCTGGCATGGATGTGAATGTGGTTTTCGCCGACACCCGCTCAGGTAGGGTGTACTTCGGAGGACAGGCGGATCCGGACCGTTTCGGCTTCCGCG
This sequence comes from Fibrobacterota bacterium, assembly GCA_016699655.1. Classification (GTDB taxonomy): domain Bacteria; phylum Fibrobacterota; class Fibrobacteria; order UBA5070; family UBA5070; genus UBA5070. The sequence continues at coordinate 2,259,079 of CP064986.1, read as the reverse complement.
CCTTCGCCGGCTGGTTCAAGAACACCCAATTGTCCTCAGAATCCGTAGCAGGCACGATCGTCGCCCTGCCCAGCTACGCCGCGACGTCCATTCAGCGCTTCGACAGCGAAATCCGCATCGCCACCGGAGCAGCCGACGGCAAACTTGTACGGCTCTCGGAGGACCTTGCGATCCTGGGCACCACCGATCAGGCGGATCTCCGATCGCTTTGGGCCACCACCACCCATCGCAGCACATCGCTGTTTGCCTCGTTGACCGGCGGCGCGGATGGCGGCACGGGTGCGGTCCGCGTGGAAACCCAAGGCGCATCTTCCCTCTTTCCTCTGCCCAGCTTCCGTGCCCCGTACGCGCGGGCGGCCGTGATCGCGTTCCGAGGCACGCAACGATGGGACGACGACGAAGACGCCTTCGTTGGCGCCGCCCTCTCCGACCAAGGCCTGCGGCTTTGGAGAATCAAGGACGGCGCCCTGGACACCCTATGGTCGCTGGCCAACCCTTCCACGAATCCGATGCACACCACAAACTCGCTCAGCCAGTCCTTCGATGTCGCGCGATCGGAGTCGATCCTCTTTGTCGCCAACGGTGAATACGGCCTTCGCGTGATCGTCGCAGGCAGCGCACGAAATTCCAACGGGACCCGCGATCGCAGCAAGCCCTTCGCCAGGGTGGCCGGTGTGCTGCCGGCTCCCCAAATCGAGGGCCAACCGCGAGCATCCTTCAACCAAGTCGTGTTCAAGGACCCCTATCTCCTGGCGGCCACCGGACGCTCGGGCGTCCAGATCTACCGTATGGACTAGACAGCCCGCCCTACATGGGCGCGCTGGTTCCGCCGAGGTTGATCTCTTCCATCAGCCCCCCCAGCCCCTGTTGGATGGGACTGGTGGCCAGGGAGGTTCCGCAACTTCCGCAGAAGTGGAAGGTGGGCGGATTCGATTTCCCGCAGCGTGGACAAGGCACCTTCTCGCCGCTGGATTCGGTGGTGGATTCCAGGACGGTCAGTCGCCGCTTGAACTCCGCCGCTGACGGAATCCGTCGATCGGGATGCTCTTCCAGCGCCTGCAGGAGGGTGCTGCGCAGCTCCACGGGGATGCGCTCCGGATAGAGGTGCCGAGGGCGCTCTCCGGTGAGCATCTGGTAGGCGGTGGCGGCCAGCCCGAACACGTCGGCGCGACCATCCACGTTGGTGGCGGACACCCGTTGCTCCGGCGCCATGAAGTCCACCGTCCCCAGCACGGATCCGATCGCGGTGGAGTCGCTCTCCGGTTCGTGGGCCAACCCGAAGTCCACCAACTTGGGAACCCCTCCGGAGGTCAGCAGGATGTTGGCGGGCTTGATGTCGCGATGGATGATTCCGCGGTCGTGGGCCATGGTGAGGGCGTCGCACATCTGCGAGAGGATGGGGATGATCTCGGCCACCGAATACGGGCCCTTCTGGCGCAGATGCTCCAGCACGGAGCTGCCGTCCACGTATTCCATCACGATGTAGATGCCCGTTTCGTCCTGCTCCAACTCGTAGATCTGCACGATGTTGTAGTGGGAAAGCTGGGCGATGGACCGGGCTTCCCGCAAGAAGCGATGCAATACGGTGGAACTCTTCATGTACTTGGCCAGGATCCGCTTGATGGCCACCTTGCGATTCAATCGGCTGTCGCGGGCGGACCACACCTCGCCCATACCGCCCTTGCCGATCATCACCAGTTCCTTGTAGCGGTCGGCGTTGCGCGGTTTGGGAGGGACGGGCGGCAACTCCGGCGTCTGTCGCGGTTCGGCATTGGCCAATTGCTGCAACGATCCCGCCACGCGCTCCCCGCAGAACATGCAGTAGGCGGAATCGCCATCGATGCGACGGTGGCAGAAGGGACAGACCATCTTCATGGGGAAGTCTCCCGTACGGATTCCTTGGTTTTCACGAACACGCTTTGCGCGCGGGCGACCAGCGGGTCTTCCTTGTGGATGTGCTCCAAGGCGAGCTTGGCCCGTTCGCGGGCTTCCTGGGTGCGACCGGTGCTGGCCAGCACGCGCGCTTCCGCCAAGCGTTCCTCGAACCACACCACCATCGAATCGATCCAGACGGCCACGTCTTCGGAAGGCTTCGGAAGGGTGGGTGCCAATTCCCGGCAACGGACGATGCGTGCCTGCGCCTGCGACAATTTCCGTTCACGAGCCAGCTCGGAAGCCTCCGCCACCAGGCGGGTGCAGGATCCCAGGTTCTCCGCCAGGCGCCGGTACACCGCGGGCGGAAGGATCCCCAAGGTGCGGGCGACCTCCCCCACCAGAGGGAGCGCGATCTGGACCGTTTCCCAGCGGCCTTGTCGCCAGGTCTCCTCCAGGAGATGGCTGACGCCCATCAGGACTCCCGCACCGTGCTCGGCGTCGGACGCCTCGAATTCCGCTCCCAGGAGACGCAATCGGCGGATCTCGCGGGCCACCGAATCCCATCCACCCGCCTGCAAGGCCAGGAAGACCTGTTCCAAAGCGAGCTTGCCCTGGTCGTCCAGGTTCGATCCGCATTGGCCGCACACGGAATGCCGCTGGTGCTGTCGTTGTCCGCAACCGTCGCAGGTCCGGAACAAGTCCTGGAGATTGGATCCGCAGTTGCCGCAAAAGGGGCTGTCCTCGGCATCGAAGACGCCGCATTCCGGACACCTTCCGTCGCGCGCCTTGAGCCGCCTTCCGCCGACGGCGGAAAGCGCGTCGCGAAGCTCTTCCATGCTCCGCCAGCGCTCCGTGGAACTCCCCGCCAACGCGCCGGCCAGGATCTCGCGCAGGGAAACGGGGATCGCCGGGTCGGAGGCCGATCCGGGTGCGCCCAGGAGCATCGTGCGCAGGAGCATGCCCAGCGCGAAGACATCGTCCCCGACTTGCGGAACCAATGGCTGCAGATCCGGCGCGTCATATTCTGTCCTGCGCAGGGGGAGCTCCGGAATCTCGATGCGACCGAAGGAATGCAGGCGGCAACGTCCTTGCGGATCCACCATCACCCGCGCCGGGGTCAGGTTGCCATGCACCACGCCCTGTTGATGCGAGTAGTGGAGCGCATCGGCGAGATCGACCCCCAACCGCAGGACCTCCTGGAGCTCCATGCGACTGCCGCCCTGGAGCCGATCGCGCAACGATTGGCCTTCCACATACTCCACCACCGCGTAGGGGCCTTCCTTGTCGGCGCCCTCCTCGTAGACGGCGGCGATTCCGGGATGGCGAAGCCGGGCGGAAGTACGCAGGGCGCGTAAAAACGCAGACAAGCCTTCGGGGCTGGTGATCACGGAGATGCCTGGTCTGCGGATCAGGACCTGTCGACCCAACCGCAGATCGCGGGCGAGGTCAACGGAGGCTCGGTCGGATGCCCAGAGCCGCTCGACCACAGAATACCGCTCGGCTCCGGAGAGCAGGACGGGATTGCGGCCACGGCGCCGTTCGCCGGTTTCTTCACGGAACGTTCCACCCATCGGTAGACCGCAGTGTTTGCAGTACACACCTTCCGGCGACACCGTCTTGCCGCAATGCTTGCAGTAGTAGGATTCCTGTCGGATCACTGAACCGCCATTGTGCCCATTTTCCGGCCATCAAGCAAAGAATCCCTGTTGGCGCGGGAAGAATGTTCCACTCGGAACCTCCGGCGGACGCTCTCCCCCGCCTCGTCGGAGCAGACCAGGACGTGGGTGCCCGGCGCTGGACGCGCCGACCAGCTGCGAAATCGGGTTTCCATCCCCAGGTCGCGGCCGTCGAGAAAGCAACGGATCCCGATGGCGCGATCCCGGTGGCGCAATTCCACCACCATCCGCTCGGGCTCTCCGGAAAGGTCGATCGGCAGGGTGAGGGTGGTGTTTTCTTCCGGCAAAAGAACCTCCATGGAGGCCTGGCGAGCCACGTCATGGCAATCCGGGCGGACCGGCGGAAGTTGCGGCAACCGCCCCGGAAAGACCTCCCGGTAGTAGCTTCCCGCCCCGACAGGTGCCACCAAAAGGGTCTCCCGAACCTGCCGATCCAACGGCTGGCAAGCCGCATCCACCTGGAAGGCCCTGGCGGAATCAAACTGGAGGATCTGGTAGAACGAATCCTGCGGTGCGGCCTTGCCCGCCGGGGTGGCCAGGACGGCATCTCCCGGCGGACAAATCGGAGACCGACGCAGACCGCTCAGGGAGCAAACCCCCACCCGAACCAGCTCGCTGGGCGGCTCCGGCCATGCCCGGCCATCTTGGGGCAACAGCGGCAAGATCCGAAACATCAACGGGGCTGCCGCCTTGGAACCCCACAACTGCGGTCGGCCATCCCCGCGCGGATTGCCTGCCCAGACCCCGACCACCCACCGGGGAGTGATGCCGATCGTCCAGGCATCGCGATGACCAAAGCTCGTGCCGGTCTTCCAAGCGACCGATCTTCCCGCGGCAAACGCTTTCCAGGCAGCCTCTTCCTCGATGCGTCCACCGATCCTCATGGCCTTGAGGGTGAGCCAGGTCGCCCCGGGAGACAAGACCTGCTCCTTCCTGCCCGGACCGCCCATCGCCGCCAAAAAGGCCTTGTGGGCCGATTCCAGCGAACCTTTGGCCCCTCCACCCAGCGGAGGCCCGCCGACCCGAAGGCGCGAGCCATCCAAGGAAGCCCCCAAATCCATCGGTTGCGCCAAGCCGTTGGAGCCCAGTCCAGCGTACATCCCCACCAACTCCACCAAACTCGCCTCTCCGGACCCCAGCGCCAGGGCCAAGCCGTAGTCGTCCGCCGGTCGGAACAGATGCCACATCCCCGCTCGCACCAGCACATCGCTAAAAGGCTCGATCCCGAGAATCCTCAACTGCCGGACCCAGGGAACATTCAGCGAGCGGGCCAAGGCTTGGTCGGCGGCAACCAGACCTTCAAAGGTACCGGACGCGTTGGCGGGCCGGAAATCGCCAAAGCGCGTGGGCACATCGAAAATCCACTGGCGAGGCAAAATCAATCCCTGATCCAGCAAAAGCCCATAGAGAAAAGGCTTCAGAGTGCTTCCGGTCGAGCGCGGTGCCAGCGCCAAATCCACCTGCCAGGCATCGCCACCGGGCCCCTCCACCCCGCCCACCCAGGCGCGGATCGCAGGCGGTGCCCCTTCGCGAAGCTCGGCCACCACCACCGCGATCCCGCGGATTCCCTGGCCTCGCAGATCTTGCGCCTGGTCCTTGGCCAGTTGGAACACCTGGGTTTGAAGATTGGCGTCCAACTCGGAGTGCCATCGTTTTTGAGACCCGCGCGTATGGAACAATTCCACCACATGGGGAGCGGCCTGGGGAAGCGCGTGCGGATGCCGAGGCAAAGGCTCCGAGCGGGCCAGCTCCGCCTCCAGGGAATCGATTTCACCCGATGCCTGCAATCGAGCCAGGATCCAGTCGCGACGACCGCGCAAACGGGCCGTGTCCCCTTGGGGGCGCAAGCGAGCCGGTGCGTTTGGAATCGCGGCAAGCAACGCCGCTTCTCCCCAGGACAGGTCCTGGGACCGTTTCCCGTACCACCGCCAACTCGCCGCCTCCAGTCCCACCACATTGCCCCCGAAAGGGGCATGGGCACAATAGGCGCCCAAGATCCGCTCCTTGGACCACGACAACTCCAATCGGACGGACAACCACACTTCCACAACCTTCGCCCACCAGGTCCGCTCGGCATCGGCACCCCGAAAACGCCGCGAGATCCGCGCAAGCTGCATCGTGAGCGTACTGGCGCCTTGCCGGCGTCCTCCACGGAGATTGGACCTGGCCGATCGGAAAACAGCGATCGGATCAATCCCTGGGTGCCACCAGAAGCGCTGGTCCTCCGCCGCCAGGAGGGAGCGCAGAAAACGATTCGGGACGGAATCGCCTTCCGGGAACCGCCACTGTCCATCCGTCCCGCAGCGAGCGCCGAGCAAGCGCCCTTCGCGATCGTATACGGCCGTCGCGTAACTGGAAGGAACCAGTGGGTCGGGAAGCGTCCAGCGGATCAACACCCAAGCCAAAAGCAGGATGCCGACCCCTTTGGTCCATCGGTTCGACAAAACCCGTCGGATGGTCATCGTCGACCCATAGGTAGAAGAAATCTCCGCCCAAGAAAAGGAAAACCGGGCGGGGTACCCCCGCCCGGTCAAACCGCCTCTGGAGAGCCCCGTTCCATTTATTCCCCGGAGGCGTTCTGTCCATCCTCCAATACAATGCCCGTGCCAACCCGGTTTCCATCAGGCGGACAACACACACCGGATTTTTTCGCGGAAAGAAGCGGAACCATCGGTTCCGACAGCATCCAGATCAGCCCGCTTTTCCGATCGCGCCTTCGTGTACGATCTTCCAGGCCCCGTCTTCGAAGCGCCAATACTGGCGCTTGCGCATCAGATTGGACAGATTGCTGGATTGGTAATCCTGTTCGAACTCGACCACTGCCAGATCCTTTTCGCCTGGCACCAGCAAGATCGACATCGCCGAGGTCGTGACCTTCACCCAGGATTTCCCCGCCGCGACGCGGCGCTTCTCCCGCTCCCAGGCTTCCAGATCCTGTTCGCCCATCCGGAAGTCGTCGGAGTAGTGCGAGAGGTATCGGTCCATGTCGTTGGAAGACCAATCGTCGCGCCACTTCTGGATGGCACCGGCCAACACCTTTCGGGTGGAATCGACCTTCGTGGGATCCACCCACTCGATCGTATCGGCCAGGATCACCGGAGTGCGCCCCAGCTGGAACCACTTCTGCAACGTATCGATGTCGTCGTTGGGGAGCACCACGCAACCGTTGGAGGCGCGCGGCGGACGGGAGTAGGTGTCGCGGGGCGTTCCATGAACCCAGATCCCGTGGCCCTTGCGCCCCTTGCGCTTGTCCCAGTCGTTGGGATAATCCAACGGATACGCCACGTTTCCGTAGTACGAATCCAACTGGGCCTTGTCGATCCTGGAGACCATGCTGTACACGCCCAGAGGTGTGCGCTGGTCTCCCTCGCTGGATTTCAGCGGGCCATTGAGCCCGATCGAAACGTAATGGTCGCCTTCCAGGGTCCAATTTCCGTCTTTTTGACGGAAAACGAACATCCGACTGGCTCGGGCATCCACCACCAGGACCGTGGTGACGTCTTGAGGGGGAAGCAGGAGAAATCGCGGAATCATGTTCTTGGGCGGCGTCTGCACGTACCTGCCCAACCGCACCCTCGCCTCGTCCTGCATGGCCTGGGCTTTGGGGTCTTTGGATCGGGGGCCGGCGAATTTGTCGAGGCGACCGTTCTGGGCCAGGAGAATGTCCCCGCGCACCAATTGGGCCAGACGGAAATTGGGTTGGCGGGTCACCAAGCTGTCGGATCGCTCCAGCGCCAGATCCAGGCGTTCGGCACGGATGGCGTCCAAGGTGCGCACCAGCAACGACTCGGGGCTGTCGGAGGCGACCGCCACCCGATTCTGATCCGATGCCAGCACCCAGCTTACGCAGCAGAGTCCGGAAAAGAACAAAGATCGCCGAAACGAACGACGCATCATCTCGCCTCCCTTTCGGATACGATCTTCCACTCCTTTCCTTTCTTTGTCAAGACAATGCGCTTTCGCAAGACCAGCCGAACGTCTTCGGTTTGGTAGACCTGTTTGTAGACGACCTCGACGGTTCCTGGCCCTGTCCGCTTGGCGAGCGGTGAAACGACTTCGACATGGATGGCCTTGGGTGCCAGGATCCGCTCCCGCCGGCGATCCTCCCACGCCTTGCGGGAAATCTTGTCCGGTACGTCGAATTGGGGATCGTAGAACCCCAGGTAGGCGTCCACGTTCTGCGCCGACCAGGCCGCTGCCCATGCCTGGACCGCGCGCAAGGCGGCGGATTCCGGAGACTCGGTTTCCTTGGGAGCGGACGGCGGCGGCGCGACAGGAGCGACCGGCGCAGGTGGCAGCGGTTTGACCTCCACCGGGGGCGAAGTGCGCACCGGCTCGGGATGTTCCACAGCTTTGGCTTGAGCGTCGGCGGATTCGATCATCGCCACGCGACCTGTGGACAAGAGGGAGTCCCGCACCCGTGTCAGCTCCCGGATTTCTTGCTGAGCCATGGAAAGGACTCTGGAAAGACTGTCAGAATCCTCCGACGGCTTGGTCCGCCGATTTTTCCCCAGATCCTTCTGCAACTCCAACTGGAGGGCAGGCAATTTCGAGGGGGTTCCGAAGGCGCTGTCGTAGGCGAGCCGGGCCATGCGAGAGCGAAGCTTTTCCAGGTTGACTGCCACCGATTGGACGTCTCGTCGAACCGTCAACGCCTTCGAGAGGCTTCGCTGGGAGCCGAACAAATCCCCCGAGGCTGCCTCCAAGGCGGCACGGTTGTTCCACCCTTCCAGACAGGTGGAATCCTTTTCCGTCACTGCCCGGAAAACACCCAGTGCATCGGCGGTGCGCCCCTTTTCCGCCAATTCGACACCCCGCGCGAACAGGGCGGCAGGACACTCCGCCAAGCCCCTTGCGGCCAGGACACACAGGCACATCGACCCAAAGCCAAATTTCCGTCGCCAGTTCATCGGTAGCGTGGAAATTTGGTTATTCCCTCACCTGGGCGGGAGAGGAGTTTTCGTGGAAGTCGCAATCCGTCTGTTGCCGGCCTAGATCGCCGCGTCTTCGATCAACGGGACGGCGCGCGACAACAAGTGCGATGCCAAGCCTCGATCGGGCCCCTGGAAATGGCTGAGAAGCCAGTCCTTGAGGAAATACATCTCGTTCATGGACATCACCGTCCGGCCATCCCGAACCGACCGGCGCAATTCGCGAATCTGGTCCAATAGGCGCCCATGCTCGTTCTTGTGTCCTTCGGCGGCGAGAAAGGAGGTCAAGTCCATGAATTTTTCTTCGGTGGCGAAGTGGAATTGGGTGAATTCCAGCACCTCGCCCAACGCCTCGACGATGCTGTCCGAGCCTCGTCCCACGCGGATCAAGTCGTAGATTCCGTTGATCAGATCGAACAGACGACGATGCTGAGTGTCGATCTCTTCGACCTGGGTCAGGTACTCGTCCTTCCAGCGCAAAAGCGACATCGCATCCTCCATTGGAGCCGAGCTCCTTGTCTAGGAGCAGCTCGCCTTGTTTCAAATATAGGACCTCGAACTCCGCTGGACAGTCTACCGATTCGATCGCTCCTCGCGCAACTGTTCGATCATCCTTTCCTGCTGGTCCAGGCGCTTTTCCTGGGCGATCGCGTGCAAGGTCAGCTCTTCCACCTTTTTCAGCAACACCATGTTCATTTTGGCCAGATCCACACCGTTTTCCGTCATTTCCGCCGCGGAGGGGACTTCGGGAAGGTGCTTTCTCTCCTTGGTGAACGCTTCGACCTCCGCAAGAGGAGAAAGCTTGTAGTCGGGCTCGAACACGTAGTCGGCTGGCGTGGCGCCGGGAGCGGTGGTCAGCGTGCCGGTGACGCGGACATCCCCCAATGAGGCGGAATTCGCCGCGATCGCCGCCGCCGAGCTGATGGTGCCGGTGACGTTGAGATTGCCGTAAACGGTCGCTCCGCCTTCGCGCACCAGGAACTTCAGCGCGGAGTCCCCCTGGGAAATACCGAATCCCTCGGAGTTGACGTTCGGGCCCCGCATGTTTCCGATCTGCCAGTGGGACGAGTACCAGGCGAAATCCAGGGCATTTCGGATCGAGGAATAGCTGTTGCCAAGACTTTTCATCTGACCGTTGGGATTGATTTTGGTCGTGATGTCGTTGGCCTCGTTGCCCTTGAGCACCACGGCGTCGGTCTTCATGTAACGGGTGGTGTCGAACATCCCGGTGTGCAACACGGCGCGGTCAGCGAGGCCATCGTTGTAGACGGGGTACGACTGGCTGGAGCGTGTGCCCAAATACTTGTCGGCGGAACGGATGTACACGCCGCCGCCATCGCGCTGCCAAGCCATCACGTAGTTCGTGTTTCCGGGGACGCCGGCTTTGTCCGCATAGATGGCGCCACCGCTGCCGTCAGGATACACCTGGTACCGGGCGCCGGGAACCAGCAGCGTGTCCACCTTCAGCACGGACGCGTCGAACGATCCGACAGAAAGTGTCTTCTCGACCTTGAGATCGCCCTTCACCGTGCCGCCATCGCTGCTCAGAGGAGCAAAGCCCAACGCGTCCTGCTTGAGCTTGAGGGAGTCGCGAATCCCCGACAGGTTCGCCGATGTCAGCGAACCCTTGATCGCACTGCCCAAGGAGCTGCTGTCGGCTCGTTGCTTGCGCGCGAGGCTCCCCAGGGCGGAAGAATCCGCCTTGGCCCCGACGGCCTTGGTGAATTCGGACTGATCGACCTTGCCCGACTGCAATTGGCCGACGGTGGAAAGTACCGACTTCAAAGCGCCATCGGTCGACTCCAAACTGGACTTGGTCGCGCGATTTTGGATGGCGGTGTCCAAGCGCGTGAAATTTTCATTCACTTCGCGGGCGACCGCAGGCCTGTTGGCCTCGAATTGGATGAGATCGGTGGCTCCCGCCAGCGCGGAGTACAACAGGGCGGCAAGTTGGATTCTGTTCATGGAACGTGCTCCTCGAACTGCGGAAAAGGACTGGTCAGCGGCTTGCGTCGTGCTTGGCGAGGGATTTTTCGAGTTCGCGCAAGCGGGACTCGAATGACAATTTCTGCTCGCGAAGTTCCTTCTCCTGGGCGATCGCGTGCAGGGTCAGCTCCTCCACCTTCTTGAGAAGCACCATGTTCATGGCGGCCACATCCACCCCTTGGGCGGTCATCTCCGCGGCCGAGGGAACCTCAGGAAGATGCTTGTTGGCCTTGGTGTAGGCTTCGATTTCAGACAGGGGAGCGAGCTTGTAATCGGGCTCGAACACGTAGTCCGCCGGGGTGGCACCGGGTTCGGTGGTCAGTTTGCCGGTGATGCGAAGGTCTCCCACCGATCCTGCAGCTGCGGCCAATTTCCCGGTAGGCAAGAGCAGGTCACCAAAGATCCTGGTCTCGGTCAACCCGACGAGAACCCGCAGGTCTGAATTGCCGTTGGAGATTCCAAAGCCCGCTGTCGGCTGTGCTCCCGATCGGACATTTCCGATCTGCCAATGGGAATCGTACCAGCGGAAATCCAATGCGTGCCGAATCGAAGCCAAGCCCCCAATGGACTTCTCCAACGCGTAGTTGTCGTTGTAGACCGTGGTGATTTCGTTGGCCTCGTTTCCGGCAAACACCGGGCTTTTGGTCGTCACGTATGCGGCTGGATCCAGGTTGCCGGAGTGCCAAACGGTTCTATCGGATGCTCCGTCGTTGTAAATGGGGGCGGCTTCCTTCTCCCGCAGATACAGGTACTTCGCCCCGGCACGCAGAAAGATCTCGGACCCGTCCCGCTGCCAGGCCAGCGAGTAGTTCGCTTGATTGGGAGCACCCGCCTTGTCTCCGTAGATCGCGCCCGCCAAACCGTCCGGATATCTGGCGATCACTCCTCCCGGAACGAACACCGTATCGAACCGGCCGCGGACCGCGCTCACATCCCCACCGGTCTTGAATCCGCCCGCAGAAACGAAACTTCCCACTGTCAGCGCCTTGGCGATCGTCAAGTCGCCAGAAATCGTCCCGCCCACACTGTTGAGCGGAGCGAAGCCGAGACTCGCCTGCTTGCCCCCCAACGCGGATTCCGCCTGGCGCTTGAACGCATTGAAAGCGGAGGTGTCGGTTTTGAGCTTCAGGCTGTCGCGGATGCCCGCGAGGTTCCCGGCGGTCAGCGAACTCTTCAACGCGTTGTTGAGCGACTCGTTATCGGCCTTCTGTTTGCGAGCCAGCTCCGCCAACGCGGCGGTGTCCGCCTTCCCACCCGCGACCTTTTCAACCTCGGTCTGGCTGGCCTTGGACGCAAGAGCCTTGTCCACGGCGCTTTGATCCGCCTTGGTGGCGAGACTCTTTTCCGCATCCACGAGGTTGAGTTTGGCGGCAAGCGCCTTTTCGACATCCGTCTGGTTGGCCTTGGCGGCAAGAGCCTTGTCCATCCCGGACTGATCGACTTTGCTCGCCTGGAGTTGGCTGACCGAATTGAGCGCCGACTTCAAAAGAGCATCCGTGCTTCCCAGATCGGACTTCGTCGAGCGATTCTGGATCGCCGTATCCAGTCGACTAAAGTTTTCGTTCACATCGCGGGCAACGGCTGGCTTGTTGGCTTCAAAGACGATCAGGTCCGTGGCAAAAGAGGCCATCGGAGCCATCAAAGCGACGAAGATGAGTTTGCGCATTTGGGGATTCCTCAGGTCAGTGTTGGGGCGAGCGGGCTTCAAGCCGATCAAGACGGGCTTTTTGAACAAGGAGATCCGCTCGTTGAACATCGATCAGGTCGCGCTGTTCTGTGGCGGTTTTCTGCAAAGCGATCGCGTGCAGGGTCAGCTCCTCCACCTTCTTGAGAAGCACCATGTTCATGGCGGCCACATCCACCCCTTGGGCGGTCATCTCCGCGGCCGAGGGAACTTCAGGCAGATGCTTGTTGGCCTTGGTGTAGGCCTCGATTTCAGACAGGGGAGCGAGCTTGTAATCGGGCTCGAAGACATAGTCCGCCGGGGTGGCGCCGGGCTCGGTGGTCAGTTTGCCGGTGATGCGCAGATCGCCGGTGATCGTCCCCCCGGCGGAGGTCATCCATTGCTTCCAAGCCGACCAATCTGACTCGTTCCACTTGGTCCGCGCCCGGATATCACCGGAGTGCGAGAAATAGATCTGTGTCTTCTTTTCGCCACTGCCCATGACAACAAGGTCACCGTAAGAATAAACGCCTGTAGGGCCGTTGTAGTTGCCCGGATGGATGGAATACCCCCCGATCGCATTCAGCAATGTCCAATCAGCAGGGGCATCGCCCCGCTCGATGAATGTGGTGCCGAAGGGAAAGTTGCCCTCGTGGTACACATCCTTTTCCGCGGATCCGTCGTAGTACTTCGGCGCTTCATCACCGGTCCTGAGGACCAGATACCTCGCCCCGGCGCGCATCACCGAAATCAAGCCATCGCGCCTCCAGGCCAGGGAGTAGTTGTCCTTGGACGGTGCGCCCGTCTTGTCGCCGTAGATCGCCCCGTAATCCCCTCCGGGATACAATCCCATCGCGCCACCCGGAACGATCACGGTATCGAATCGACCGCGCAAGGCGCTCACGTCCCCGCCGGTCTGGAATCCACCTGCGGAAACGCTGCTCCCCACCGTCAGCGCCTTGGAGACCGTCAGGTCGCCAGAAATTGTCCCACCCGCGCTGTTGAGCGGAGCGAAGCCGAGGGCAGCCTGTTTGCTCCCCAGCGCGGATTCCGCCTGGCGCTTGAAGGCATTGAACGCCGATGTGTCGGTCTTGAGCTTCAAGGTATCGCGGATGCCCGCGAGGTTCCCGGAGGTCAGTGTGCTCTTCAGCGCGTTGGTGAGCGACTCGTTGTCGGCCTTTTGCTTGCGGGCCAGCTCCGCCAGAGCCGACGTGTCCGCCTTGGCACCGGCGACCTTTTCGACATCGGTCTGGTTGGCTTTCCCGGCAAGCGCCTTTTCGACATCCGTCTGGTTGGCCTTTCCCGTCTGGATCTGGCCGATCGTCGCCTGCACTCCCTTGAGGGCTGCATCGGTCGCCTGCAACGAAGCTTCCGTCGCCTCCAAAGTGGATTTGATCGCACGATTCTTGATCGCGGTGTCCAGACGCAGGAAATTTTCGTTCACATCGCGCGCCAAGGCAGCTTTCCCCGACTCGAACTGGATGAGATCGGCGGAGAACGCGAAGGCAGGAATCAGGATGGATACGGCGATGGATCGACGCATGGAATAACCTCTTGTGGAGAATCGGCGATATCGGCCCACAAGATAACTCCTTGATGTCGATCGTCTTAGCGAGCTTCCAAGCGGTCGAGACGATCCTTCTGGGCCACCAATTCCGAACGTTGCGCCTCGAGCAGCTTCTGCTGGGAAATCGCGTGCAGGGTCAGCTCCTCCACCTTCTTCAAAAGCACCAGATTCATCTGCGCCAAATCCAGTCCATTCTTTTCCACGTCCTGTGCGCTGGGCACTTCCGGGAGGTGGCCATTGGCCTGGGTGAAGGCCTCCACTTCGGAAAGCGATGCCAGCTTGTAGCCGGGCTTGAACACATAGTCCGCGACGTTGCTGGCGGGGATGCCCCGTGTGACCACCTTGCCATTGATGGCGCCAGTGACCGTGAGATTGCCGGCGCCATCCAATTTCATGACCTCCTCGATACCTCCGAACCATTTGAACGCATAGGTCGAAGTGTTGAGAGGGATGGAATTCCAAAGCGTGACGTTGTCGATCCCGGTCGCATAATCGACCTCGCCGGGACGTCGGTTCTGTTGACTGAACCAGACAGCCTTGGTTCCCGCGCTCCGCGCATCAACTTGAGGGGGAGCTGTGCCGTTTTGCCCGAAATCGAGGTAGTTGCTGGGTGCGTCGAAGGTCAAGGTCCCCCCGGAAATGACCACTTTGTTGTCCACGGCCAATTCGCCATCCACATGGAGTGATCCATGCGAGCGCAGATCCCCGGTGACATCAAGATTCCCCTCTCCGTTGAGGGTCATCACGGGAGTTTCACCGGCGATCCAGGAGAAACCATGAGTCGCATTGGCTTGCGGGACAGAATTCCAAAGCGTGTAGAAGTTCACTCCCGTGGCATACTCCCCGTAGGTGCTGCTCAAGTCGGAATACCAGACCGCTTTCGCTCCGACGGAATGCGCGCCGAAACTCGGAAGCCCGATCCCGTTGGAAGCGAACTCCAATCGGTTCGCGTTGGTGTTGTCCAGCCGGATCGTCCCTCCTGAAACGGACAAGGTGGATGCGGTCGTCACGGAAGCTCCATCGTCGACCAGGCTGGAATTGCCCACCGTGTTCGTGCCGGTGAACTTGGCGATCGCGTTGGTCTGGCCGGAGATGGCCCAGGCCGGGAGGCCACCGGAGCCTAGGCCGGAAACTGTCGTCTGCAAGGACTGGATGTCCGCGGAAGTGGCTGCGCTATCCTTGCGCACCTTGGCTTGGAACTGGGAAAGCGCAACGCTGTCACGCCGAAGCCGCTCGGAAATGATCCGGATGCTGTCCGCGTTGGCGAGATCAGCAAGACGCGTTCTTTCTGAAACGGCACGCAAGGTGTCCGCGAGCGTCGCATTGTCCGCTTTCGACAATGCTGCAGACACGGTCAAATCCGACGTGGTCGCCCGGCTGGAGATGGCCGTGTCCAATCGCAGGAAATTTTCATTCACGTCGCGCGCGAGCGCGGCCTTGCCTGATTCGAATTTGATGAGATCTGTGGAGAAACACGCCAGAGGAGCAGACAGGAAGAGAGCGAACGTTCTGCGCACGGAACACCTCACACGGAGAGTTGAGATCCAAGGCTGTGAAAATAGCTCCGATGCGTTTTCAAACGTTCTCAATCGTTCTTCGAACGCGACTGGCGCTTCGCACATCTTCGCTCCCCGCTTGCGCGAGGAGCTGCGCGCGCGGCAGTCGCCTCTAGCCTTTACGCCTCTTCGACGTTCTTCGAACGCGACTGGCGCTTCGCACATCTTCGCTCCCCGCTTACGCGAGGAGCTGCGCGCGCAGCAGTCGCCACTACACCTTACGCCTCTTCGATCGTTTTCGAACGCGACTGGCGCTTCGCACATCTTCGCTCCCCGCTTGCGCGAGGAGCTGCGCGCGCGGCAGTCGCCTCTAGCCTTTACGCCTCTTCGACGTTCTTCGAACGCGACTGGCGCTTCGCAATCCTTCGCTCCCCGCTTACGCGAGGAGCTGCGCGCGCGGCAGTCGCCTCTAGCCTTTACGCCTCTTCGATCGTTTTCGAACGCGACTGGCGCTTCGCACATCTTCGCTCCCCGCTTGCGCGAGGAGCTGCGCGCGCAGCAGTCGCCACTACCCCTTACGCCTCTTCGACGTTCTTCGAACGCGACTGGCGCTTCGCACATCTTCGCTCCCCGCTTGCGCGAGGAGCTGCGCGCGCGGCAGTCGCCACTACACCTTACGCCTCTTCGATCGTTTTCGAACGCGACTGGCGCTTGCGCTCGTTCTCGTCGAGGTACATCTTGCGGATGCGGATCGATTCCGGAGTCATCTCGACGAGTTCGTCGGTGTTGATCCAGCTGATCGCGTCTTCCAATGTCATGGGGCGTGGCGGCGTGAGGACGATGTTTTCGTCGGTGGCCGTGGTGCGCATGTTGGTGAGCTGCTTGCCCTTGACCAGGTTCACGATCAGGTCGTCTTCACGGCAGTGTTCGCCCAGGATCATGCCCGCGTAGACGGGCGTGCCCGGATGGATGAACAGCACGCCGCGATCCTGCATCTTGAACATCGCGAAGCCCGTGGTCTCGCCCTCTTCCTTCGAGATGAGCGATCCTTCCTTGCGCTCGGCGATCTCGCCCTTGATCGGCTCGTAGCCCTTGAACAGGGTCTGCATCACCGCGTAGCCGCGTGTGAGGGACAACAGCTTGGAACGGAGGCCAATGAGGCCGCGCGACGGGATGTGGTAGACAACATTTGTCGCGTTGCCGTGCGTTTCCAGGTGGACCATGTCGCCGCGGCGACTGCCCAATTCCTGGATCACGGGTCCCTGGTGCTCGGTGGGAACGTCGACCGTGAAGATTTCCACGGGCTCGCACACCTGGCCGTCGACATTCTTCAAGACCACTTGAGGCCGGCCAACCGCGAATTCGTAGCCTTCGCGACGCATCTTCTCGATCAGGATGGACAAGTGCAACACGCCACGCCCGGCCACCAGGAACTTGGAAGGATCGGCTTGCTGCGACACATGCAAGGCGACGTCGCCCAACTGCTCGCGACGCAAACGGTCGCCGATCTGGGTGGAGGTGACGTATTTGCCTTCACGGCCGCAGAAGGGAGAGTCGTTGACCTGGAAGATCATGCTGATGGTGGGAGGATCCACCGTGATGCGCGGCTGGATGACCGGATTGTCAGGATCCGTCACCGTGTCGCCCAGCTGGAAATCGGAAACGCCCGCCAATTGGACGATCTGGCCGGGACCCACATCCGGCTGTTCGGTGAGCTTCAGGCCCATGTAGGCGTAGATCTTGGTGATGCGCGTGCGCTTGACCGTGCCGTCGGGCTGGGACAGACCCACGGTCTGGTTCACCTTGAGGGTACCCTGCTTCAGGCGACCGATCGCCAGACGTCCCAGGAATTCCGAGTAGTCCAGCGAGCTGATCAGCATCGAGAACGGCGCGTCGGTCTCGCCGGTCGGGGGCGGGATCTTTTCGACGATCATGTCGAACAGCGGAGTGAAGTCGGAGTCTTCGTGCTCCATCTCCTTGCGGCAGGTCCCGTTGCGGGCCGCGGCGAAGATGTGCGGGAAGTCCAACTGCTTGTCGGTGGCGCCCAGTTCCACGAACAGATCGAAGACCTTGTCCAGGGATCCGTGCGGATCGCAGCCATCGCGGTCGATCTTGTTGACCACGACGATCGGCTGCAGGTTCAGCTCGAGGGCCTTCTGCAGGACAAATCGCGTCTGGGCCATGGGGCCGTCGAACGCGTCCACCACCAGAAGCACGCCGTCCACCGTGGAGAGCACACGCTCCACCTGACCGCCGAAGTCGGCGTGTCCGGGGGTGTCCACGATGTTGATGAAGTTCCCTTTGTAGGAAATTGACGTATTCTTGGACAAAATGGTGATCCCGCGCTCGCGCTCGAGATCGTTGTTGTCCATCACGCGCTCGGCGACTTCCTGGTTTTCGCGGAACGCTCCGCCTTGGCGGAGGAGTTGGTCGACGAGCGTGGTCTTGCCATGGTCGACGTGCGCGATGATGGCAACGTTTCTGATTTTGCTGGATTCGATCATTTGGGGGGGCAAGGTAGAACCCAAAAGCCCATCCGACGAGATGATTCGTCGCATTCCGAGAACGGGTGAACGCCGAATACAGGATTGTTTAGTCTCGAATGGACCTTGCGGCCGAGCCGTCCCGATCCCCCTCGAAACCCTCGGTTCCATCGCCGTTCCCCAACAGTCAGAGCGGATGCGAATTGGTTTCACCCCTGGGAAACCGGCGGAATACCGTTCATTTTTAGCCCCTGAAACCGCCGAGGCTCTATCGGCCTCGAAGACCCTACAAAGGACCCTCAGATGAAATTTCTTGCCCTCACCACCTTCGCTCTGGCCACCTCCGCCTTCGCCGGATCGGCCCTCGTCAACGGCGACTTCGAGAAGGAGCTCGCCAGCTGGCAGGTCTGGGGCGGGGTCGCAACCTCCGCTTCGCACAGCGGAAAATTCGCCGTGCAGGTCAGCAGCAAGTCTCCGACCTGGGCTGGCGTAGATCAGGTGATCGACATTCCCGCCGGCACCAAGAAGGTGAAGATCTCCGGCTGGATCAAAGGGGACTCCATCCAGCAGGGCAAGGAAAAGTGGGAGTTGGGCCGCATCGCCATCGAGTTCCATGACGCCAAGAAGGATCTCGCCGGAGGCTACCCCCCTGTCGTCGGTGAAATCGTTGGGACCAAAGCCTGGGCCAAGGTGGAGCGCACCTACGACATCCCCACCGGTGCCGCCAGCATCAAGCTCCAGTGCGCGCTGGGCAATACGGTCGGAACCGTGTACTGCGACGACATCACACTGGAATACTCGAAGTAATCGAACCTCTCAGGCCGCCATCGATGATGGCGGCCTTCCATCAGAGTCGCGCTGCCACCTTGGTCAGCGCGGCGATGGCGTGATCGGCCTGTTCCGCCGTGAGCACCAAGGGCGGCAAGAACCGCACCACGTCGGCTCCGGCGCGATACACGATCAAACCTTCCTCCCGAGCGACCTCGATCACCTTGCTGGGATCGATGGAGACTCGAATTCCCAGCAGCATGCCCCGACCGCGCACGTCCAGAAATGGGCCTTTTCCGGAAAGAGATTCCAGCCCAGCGCGAAGTTTCGCCGCCACGGCCCGAACGTTTTCCAAAAAGCCCGGCTTTTCCAAGCGATCCAGCACGGCTAGCCCAGCGGCGATCGCCACGGGGTTTCCGCCGAATGTGGTTCCGTGATCACCGGCCTGGATGGCATCGGCGACCGCACCCTTGAGCAAGACCGCTCCCAAAGGCAGGCCGCCACCCAGCGGCTTGGCCAAGGTCACCAGATCCGGATCCAAACCGGACGCCTTGAATGCGAACCATTCACCTGTGCGCCCCAAGCCTGTTTGGACTTCGTCGCACACGAGAAGGAAACCGTGCTTTTTCTGCAGATTCGATAGCTCGGCCACAAATTCCGCCGATGGCTCCACCACACCGCCTTCGGCCAGGATCGGCTCCAGGATCACGGCCGCCGTGTGGGCGCCGACACACTCGCGCAACGATTCCACCGTGAGTTCGGCGCGGACGAATCCCGGCAGCATGGGCCCGAACCCGGTTTGCATCTTGTCCTGGCCGGTGGCTGCGAGCGCCCCGTAGGTGCGCCCGTGGAACGATTGCGAGAAGGAAACGATTTCGTGGCGCCACACCGAGCCGTTGGCAAACCAGAACTTGCGGGCGAACTTGATGGCGGCTTCATTGGCTTCCGTGCCGGAATTGCAGAAGAACGCCTTTTGGAACCCTCCGCGTTCGCACAAGATGCGCGCCATGCGCCCCTGGAGGGGGGTGAAATAGAGGTTCGAGGAGTGGGCCATCCGCGAGATCTGCTCGTGCACGGCGGCAACCACGGCAGGATCCGCATGGCCCAGCGCATTGACGGAAATGCCTGACGTCAGATCCAGATATTTGCGCCCCTCGACATCCCAGACCCAGGCTCCTTCTCCACGCTCCAAGAACAATGGCTGGCGGGCGTAGGTTCCCAACACCCACTGTGCATCGGTTTCGCGGATCTGCTGCGGCGTCATAACCTGTTCCTCTCCATGCAATTGGCTTCGAACTTGAAATTCCGGGAAAACAAAAGGGAAACAGAACCCGTCCGTCTCCCTTGCCAGGCTCTTTCCGTTTTGCCCCGAGGAAGCCAAGGCTCCCTCGGGACGACGAAAAGGTCTGCTTCGCCTCTCAACCGACCAATCAGGCCTGGTTGTGCTGGGGGGTGAGCTCCTCCAACGAGCGCGAATGGAAGATGCGGAAGCTGTCCGCAGGGGCGTCCGGATCTTCCACCAGGTCCAGCTTGACTCCGAAACGTTCCAAGTGGTGGAACGCGTAGGAGCGTTCGGCCACCAGGTAGTCGATGATCCGGCTGTGGACGATGATGGTGAGTTCCTTGGGGCCGTTCTTGGCCTGGCTGCGACGGATCCAGCGCTCCAGCGCCGCCACCACCGAGCTGGGCAAGAGCACATTGCCGCCGCCGCCGCAATGGCTGCAAGGCTCGGAAACGGTCTTGACCAACGCTTCGCGCACGCGCTTGCGGGTCATTTCCAGAAGGCCGAACTGGCTGATCTGGCTGGCCACCGTGATGGGGGCGCGGTCGCCGCGCAGGGCCTTCTTGAATTCCTTGACCAGCCGGTCGCGGTCGTCTTCGGAATCCATGTCGATGAAGTCCACCACGATGATGCCACCGAGATCACGCAAACGAAGCTGCTTGGCGATTTCCTTGGCTGCGGCGACGTTGGTGTCGAAGATAGTGGCGGCCTGGTCGTCGCGTCCCACGTTGCGACCGGTGTTCACGTCGATGGTGGTCATCGCCTCGGTGGTCTGGATGACCAGGTGCGAACCCTTGCGGATCCAGACCTTGTCCTGGTAGACCTTTTCCACGTCCTGTTCGATCTGGAAGACGTCGAACATCGGCGTCTTTTCGTCGTACAGGTGCACGCGGCTGACCAGATCCGGCGAAAGCTGGCGGATGTAGGCGCGGGTCTTCTGGTAGAAGTCCTTGTCGTCCACCACGACCTTGTCGACTTTTTCGGAGAAGTAGTCGCGCAGGATGCCCACGGCGGCTTCGCTCTCCTCGAGGACCATCCGCGGGGCTTCGCACTCGGCGGCCACCGACTTGATGAATTCCCACTTGCCCTCGAGCATGTTCATCTCGGCCTTGAACTCGTCTTCGGTCTCGTTCAGACCGTTGGTCCGCACGATGTACCCGACGTCCTTGGCCACGCGCAGATCCTGCACCAGTCGCTTGAGCTGGCGGCGCGAACCGTGGTCGCGGCTCTTCTTGGACACCCCGATGAAGGTGGTGTTGGGCATGCACACCAGGAATCGGCCAGCCAGCGAGAGGTATCCCGTGACTTTGGCGCCCTTGGTGGAGATCGGCTCCTTGACCACTTGGACCAGGATTTCCTGGCCTTCGCGCAAAAGCTGGTCGATGGGCTTTTCGGCGCGATCGCGCCGACGAGGGTCGATGTCGTCGTCGGAATCGTCGTTGTCGTCGAAGTCCACGCCACCGGCAGGAGCGACGTCAGCGGCGTGGAGAAAGGCGGCCTTCTCCAATCCGATGTCGACGAAGGCAGCCTGCATGCCGGGAAGCACGGAGACGACCCGACCCTTGTAGATGTTTCCGACAATCCGTTGATTGTCAGGCTTGTCGACCACCAGCTCGATGAGCCGGTTGTCTTCGAGGAGCGCGATGCGCTTCTCGAAGGGGGATACGTTGATGAAGATGTCTCTACGCAAAGGAATATTCCTCAGAACTTGTATTGGAGTGACGCCAGGCCCTGGATTTCGTTCGTGATGACCGTGGCTCCGTTATTGTCTTCCTGCGCCTTGCGTTCCGTCCGCTTGTAGCTCGCATCAAAATTGGCGACCAGGCGCGACGTGAAGTTGTAGGACGCATTGGATCCACCATAAACGGTAGTAACCTCGTCGAGAGTCTGGGCATCTACCGGTTCGAAGGTTCCAAGATCCACCGCTTCCTTCTCCTTCCAGGATTTGGTCCAACCCGCCTTGAAGGTGATCACCAAGTCGTTGTCGAGCTTCAAAAACCACTTGAAGATCTGGATGCCGCGCTTGGTTTGGATGCGATAGGTGGCTGTGCCTTCGTTGCCGACTTCGTAGCTGCGGTCCTCCGAGGTCCCGCCAATCTCGAAGCATCGTGCGAAGTTGATGGCCGGATCGGAATAGAAGATCGGCAGCCCCATCGATTCCGGACAAGCGCCTTCCTTCCGGACACCATCACTGGGTAGCGGACGCTTGAGGTGGTTGAGGGAGCGCGTTCGCGAGAAATTGGTCCGGTCCTCGAAGCTCCAATTGCCTTTGGTTTTCAGCTGCAGCCCCACCAGCGGCTGCCAGCGCCAGGTGTAGTTGTCCACATCGGCGCTTTGCAAATGCGGATGGATTTGCTGGGAAAGTTCCCAAGTGGTGCTGTGGTTGGCCGTGGCGCTTTCGAACCACTTCACCAGAAACGGCACGCGTCCGGCAAAATTGGCCAGATCCGCGGAAACGGTGATTTGTGGCCAAGTCTTGGTGGTGTCCACGTTCCAGGGGACTGACCAACGCTCATCCCAGGAAATCTGGTAAGCAAGGCTCGGATGCACGGACAGCAGCAATCCGGGAACCGTGAAGTCGGAATTGCCGCTGACCCGGTAACTGCGCGTGTTGACCATGGCCGTGCGGTCGGCCGGAGCCTCTCGATCGGTCAAATCCGCAACTCCCGGGTAATCCGCCGGATTGTCCAAGCGGGAAGGGCGATACTGCCCCAACCCCGACTTGGACCGAGAGCCCGTGATGATGTCCAGAGGGCCGCGAATGTTGTCCGCGTCCCCGAGACCCATCTGCCAACGCAACAGGCTTCCCGCATCCAATCGTTCCATCGCCGAGGAATAGTCGAGGGTCTGCCGCACGCCGCTGATGCGGTCGTCCACCGAGTAGTCCACACCGAATCCCGTCCAGCGCCAGCGGTCCAGGCCCTGGCGGACCTCGTCGATGGATTTGCCCCAATCGTCGGGCAGGACCCCGCGTACGGATTGGAGAATGGCCGGCACGTCCAAGCGCATGTTCGAGCGGAAATTGTCCGTGTGGTCGTGCCTCCAGAACTGGAACTGCACCGTGTCGCGGCCGACCACGCGCTGCAACGGAGATTCGCGATTGGCCGATGCGTTGGCCTGGAAGGAGCCTGTGGTGGACAGCCAGGGAAGGATCCGCGGATTGAGCTCGATGCCAAACTGCACCGAGCGAGCGCCTTCGTTTCGCAAGAAGCCGAAGGTCTGCCGCTTGGTCTCGCCACCATCGACGGGCTCCAAGCGGACGCGGGTGGTGTCCCAGTCGAGGATGTACGGCATCGCCTCCACCAATCCCGTGGAAGGATCGAAGCGTTGGGCCTCCTCCCTGCGATCCCAAAGGCGGCTGGAACGCTCGCCCATGGTCAGGCGCAGGAAATCCAGCAATTGCCAATCGCCGTTGATCCCGTGGGACAGGCTCGCACGCGCATCGTGGGACGTGTTCCTGGGAAGGCTGTCCTTGTCGGGCGCCAGGATCGAATGGATGCCCTCCAGATAGTCCAGATCACCCAATGTGGATGTGATGGTGGCTGGCCAAGGCTGGATGGTGAGGTTTTCCACCAGACTCGGGACCCACTTGCCCTTGGCTTCCGAGAAGGGCCGATATTGGGGAGGCGGCGCGGGGCTGAAATCGTAGTCCAATCGCAGGTTGTGCGCCCAGGTGGAATCGCGGCGATCCGGTCCCAAGGTTCCTTGCTCGGTATAGGTCCAGTTCACTTTGGGCCGGGCGAAGAAGGTGTTGGTCAGGATGGGTTTGAGCCCGGATTCCTCGTCACGCCCCCTCGACCAGGACGATCCGAGGGTGCGGGAGACCACCAGGGTCTGGTAGGCGCGCGACGTGCGGTTGGCGATGTCGGCGCTGTCGCGGCGCATGTCGGAATTCCACCAGTCGGAAGTGATGTTCGAAAGACCGTCGCGAGTCAATTCCTGGTCGGAGCCGGGACGCGCCCAGGGGCGATCCACCAAGCCGGTGATGGTGAACGATACCGGGAGTTGGGCCTTCCAGGATTCCGGGAGGAACTTCTGCAGATACAGGCTGGTGGTGGCCGTGGCACGCGCAGACGATTTCTGACTGGAAAGTTCCGGCTGTTTCTGTCCCATTGGAACGAAATCGCCGCCGCGGTACTCGGTGGAAGCGGAAACGTCCATCAGATCGGCGAAGTTCATCTGGGCCGAACCGCGCAGCGCGGTTCCGATCCCTTGGTGGGGATCTTCCAATCGCAGGTCGTTGACCCACAATTCTCCGCTGGCGATCTCTTCCTGGGAAGCCGCGTCTGTATTGTTGGGTCTCACCCACATGCGCATCCACTTGACCTGCGACACGCTCGGGTCGCCATAGACGGAAATGGTGTCCTTGCGAGAGGAAGGTCCCGAGTGGCTTCCTTCGCCCCATTCCAGCTTGAACAGGGAGTCTTTTCCCCGCCCCTGCGCATCGCGTTTCGTCTTCAACGAGGTGAGGCTTGCAAGGGGAATCCGGATCTGGTTTTGTTCCCAATTCGATGGAATCGCATCGGCGCGCTGCTGGGCGGAACAATCGGTGCCGCCACAAGCCAGAGGAACCGGATTGAAGGAATATTCGTAGTAGGGCGAAGCTGGATTGGTGGGGTCTCCCGATCCGAACTGGACGCCAAACCGGACAGGCTTCTCGCCGGCGCGCAGAACGCTGGGCACCTCGTGGTAGACCAACATCACCAGGTTCTTGTACAGCGTGAAGTCGCGCGGAGATTCGTAATAGCGCAAGGCTTTGCCGGTATCGGCCACGATGCCGCCCAGCCCGATCCCGCGATGCAGATTGGCGTAGGTGAGCCGAAGCGACTGCTCGCTCTGGACCGCCTCGGAGGAGGGATCCTTGACCTCGGGAACACCCCAGGCCTTGTAGCGCCCTTGGTCGGTGTTGTTGCCGATCACCGACACGTTCAGCCGAGAACTGTCGGGAGTCACGATCTTGGTCAGCGAAGTCCAGTTGGCCGAGTAGGTGGCGTCGACCGTGTCGATGTGGTCGTTGGCGGAAAGACGCTCGTTGCCTTTCCATTGGTTGCCCACCATGGCCATCCGAGCGATCTGGACCTTGTCTTCCTGCTGGTTGGCGCCCGTGGCGGGAGTGAGAGCGCCGTACCAGACGCGAACGGCCCGGACCTCGCTCCAATTCGCGCCTCGGCCCTTTTTCTTGAACAATCCATCCAAAGGGATCCGATAAAGCCGCCAGGCGTTCCCCAAAGACTGGAACGGGGTGCGATTCCTGCCGTTGAGGATGATCCGGAACCGGTCGAAGCTGTTGGTGGTGGCCAGCGAGCCATCGCGATCGAGGTCTTCGGAATCGAAATACGTGTTCGCGCCGCCGCCGAGATCGGTGTTGTTGTTTTCGGTTCCATTGACCGCGTGATCGGGGTTGGCGGAGGTCCGATCGGCATGGTAGTTGTCACCGGCAGGATCCACGTACCCGATGCGACCGATCAAAGTGTCCTGGCAGTTTCGGCCAAAGCACTCCCAGCCACGTCTGCTTTCCGTGGTGTCCTGACGTCCATCGAGACCGAAGTCGTTTTGCGGCACGCCCGTGGGTTGCCCGTTGAGGAGATCTTCGCCCTGCAAGGCTCCATCCGGCGCTTCACCTCCGATGGAAAGATCCTCGGAAATCTGGCCGATATCCAAGTAGAGTTCGCCACCACCGGACGGCTTGGCCACCACTTCCAGGTAGCGCGTGTTCGAGTTGTCCCTCCAGCTGGAGGGCATCGCGCGCATGATGCCGCCCCACGACATTCCCCGACCGGAACGGTCGTTGGGGCGAAGCCGAAGCTGGAGCACCGACATGCGGGCGGGAGACGAGCTGCCATCGTCGTGTTGGGGGTAGACATCGCGCATCAGAACGCGCGAATTGGACGACCAGGTGAATTCACCTTGGTGGCGGTAATCCAGCGTGTCTTCGTAGTCGGCATCCAAGGGAACACCGCCGGGAGGGGTTGCCTGCGACCAGGAGTAGGCGGAAATGGGAAGCTCGTTGGTGACCTGCGATCCTTCGAAGTCCTCCACCAATGCGTATCCGTCCAAGCTGGGATCCGTCCAGCTTTGCGCTCCCTCCAGCTCCAGGCGCCATTTGGATTCCGCGGTGGATTTGACCAACGGCACCTTGTTGACAATTTCCGTCATCGATTCCGATTCACCGGTCAAGCGAAGATTCGCGCCCCAGAGCATCGCCTGGTTTCCTTCGCGCGCCAGTTGCGGCCGCAGATCGGTCACGCTCTCCTTGCGGTACAGGAAGGTGCCGCCCAACACGGATTCCTTGCTGATCTGCGAAAGCTGGTACTCCAGTCGGGCGCCGAACACCGACCGGTTTTCCAGCGAGAAGAACGGGGTGCAGGAGAAATCCACCTGGATGTCGGCGGAAGCCGCCCGCGCCCGATCGGACAACAGGGTGATGGTGCCTGTCTGGTATTGGACATCGTAGTCCTTGCCCTTCTCCAGTCGAGTGGATCCGTTGAGGGTCAGCACTTCGGAGCCGGGTAGGATATCCACGCAATTGGAACCACTCACGCTCGCGTAGTCGCGGGAGCCGATCTTGATGGAGTCCGAGGCGGATTTGGAGGTGATCTCGATGCCGAAATGCGGAGAAAGACCCGGGAGCGCCGTGCGGGTGGAGTCGTAGATTCCCGTCATTCCATACTTGCGGAACGGCTCGAGACCGGGAAGATTCAAGGTGCGAGCACCCCAATCGAAGATGTCCGTGTTATCGACCAGAAGATTGCCGGATTCATCGGTGATTCCGAAGACCTTCGACCATTCACGCCCGGTGGAATCCACCGAGTTGTCGCCCGTTTTCCTTCCCGACAGATCCAAGATCCGAACCTTCAGATTGCGGCGATCCCGCTCTCCGATCGAAGGCAGTCGGTAGCGATTGCGCAGCTGCAAGGAGCGCAGGGCAGCGTCTTCGTGATCGTCGGCAAACAACAAGACCATGTCTTCGCTGCTGCCTGTATGCGCTCCAGCGGCACCTGTCCACTTGGCAGCCAATGCGCTTCCGTTGCCCACCAGATCGGACCGGAGCAATCGAAGGACACCCCCCTGGTAGACCCATTCGGTGGATTCGTTCAGTTTTCTCCAACGACTGTCCAGCGTGGAAAATCCCGCTCTGCCCAAGCTATCCCAGCTCGTGGCCTTCGCACGCTTCACGATGCTCGTCCATTCCGGATGTGCGCGCAGGTCCTGGGGAAGGATGCGCTGCCACACCTCCAGCGAGACCGGCTTGGCCAATTTCCGGTTGTCGCCATTGAAGGCGATCCAATTCTTGCGATGGTCGTAACTCAGGAAGAAATCCGACCCCAACACCAGGTCGCGATCTCGGACCAACGTGGTGTTGTCGCGAGCCGTCCGGCCCACGTGCTGCTTCTGCTGTTCCCCTTTTTGCGTGCCGCCGACCAGCGTCAGATCCAGGTCGCCAAACCGCATCCGTGTCTTGATGCCCAAAAGACCCGATGCCGCTTCCGAATACCCCGTGAGGCTGGACCCGGGCAGTGCCAGCTGGATCAGGCCGAATTCCGCCTCCTGGAGAATGTCGTCCTCGGTATCCTCTGGCTTTTCACCCGCATACCGAATCTGCAAAGCTTGGTTCTGAGTGGCCCCGAAGCCTTCCTGGTTCCAGGTCAAGCTGATGGAAACGAACTTCCCGATGTTCCCCGTCAGATTGATGTTCGGGATTTGCTCGGGACTGAAATCCGGGACCTTGTTGGCCGTACCCTGTTGCTCTTCCAGATTGGTCCAGTGGGAATTGGCCTTCAGCTGCAAGGTATACGAGCCCGCCAAGGTCAGCGCTGGCTTGGTCAGACCCAACCGCTTGGCCCATTCGGGGATTTTGACAGGAAGCTCGTAGCGATTTTCCACTTTGCCTGAATCGGAAAACTTCGACTGTCCGACCAATTCTCGTCGGACCAGTCGCCTCTGTTCCTGCGCCAGCACGTCGGTCAGATAGTCGGACAGCTCCCCGTAGTAGCCCTGCCAAAGTTGGATCGAATCCAAACCGAGGGTCGAGTCCATTCGCACGAAACTGCGAATATCCACCGCTCGCGTGTCGAACCCGATCTGGTATTCCGTCGTCACCGGAGTGGATCGGATGTTCATCAGGCCTCGAGGCGAGCCAATTTCCGCAAATGGCGTGATCGCGGCTGGAAGCGTCACATACTCCGGAACGTCTGCCGGAGCATGGACCCCAACAAATCCCAATACAACCGCCAAGAGCGCACCTGAACCTGGACGGCGATGCTGTGCCAGGGACATGAATCGATTTCGCACCGTGGGGACAAAGTACCCTTTTGATGGGTGCGCGGAAACCTCTTGGTCACGACGAGACGAACCGACGGACAATTTGGTCTAAAATCTTCGAAAAACGGCGTTGAACATCCTGTCCTGCGGCCGCCTCAGAAGACAAAATTGAGGGATGGACTAAGCGTCCAGCCCCGAAGATGAAGGTTGAGGTCCGAATCCAGCGGCAAGACATACCCCCCGCGCACGTCCAAGAGCACCTGTTTGCCCTTGTACAGCTCCAGACCGATGTGAGGGGTGACCTGAACCAAGTGGCGATTGCCTTTCAGAGAAGACAAGAACAATCCTCCCACCGTGAAGCCACTGTAGAGGTTGAGATAAGAACGCTGGCCTCGGCCGAAATGACGTGGATAAAAGTCCGTACCATATCCGTACAGGAAGATGTCCTCGAAGATCGTCGAATCGCCGGGGTGGGCCTCTAAGCTCTTCAGCACACCCAACACCAGGTAACTCTTTCCTTTGGTGAACAGGTACCGGACCGATCCCCCGGCATAGGAGGAGCTGGAAATTCCCTCCTTGGGGTTTTCGATGGACAAATAGGTGAACTCGCCGCCCGGCATGTTGGTGAATTCCACCCAACTCTTGCCGGTGGTGGTGGGAGGCTCGCTGGGCTCCTCCAACGTCAGTCGGACCTGATTTCCCCGTACCTGTTGACGAGCCTCGATCAAATCCTCCTCCAGCCGGAAGATCTGGTTGTCGATCTCGCGGGCTTTGGACCAAAGCGAGTTGTAGGCCTGAGCTTCCCGAGCGCGATCCACTCCCTGGAGCTCCTTGGCGTACACCTCTCGCTCGGACTGACGGAATCGCAGCTCATGGGAGAGCTTTTCGATGTCGTCGGCCTTGCTCACCAAGTCCAGGTTGTACTCGACCGGCTTGCCCAGCTTGGAAAGACTGTCCTTCAGCGACCCAAACAGGGAATCCGGAACCGTGAAGGTCATCGAGGCCTTCCTCTGCCAAGACTCTTCGCGATTGTTCTTCGCCTCCAGCACATTCAACCCCATCCGCGCCACCCAGCGCTCGGCGGCTGCCAAGCCCTTGTGGAGATCATCCACCTGCACCGTGACCTTCAGTCGGCGAGACAAAGCCCCTGATGCCCCCGAAAAATCCGTGATCACCACTTCGCGATCGGAGGGAACCATCCCAAACTTTGCTTCCATCGAGCTCGAACCATACGCCGCTTTCGAGGGAGCCTGGAGAAGCGAGCCCAAAGCCAATGCAGTCAAGAGAGCAGACACGGGAACCTCACACGTGGAGTTAGGGAAGCCAACCAGAATGTTAATCGAAAATCCATCCCTCCAGCACGTCCTGCAATCCCTGCCAATGGGCTTCGGACTGAAGTCCTCGCTCTCCAACCTCCGCCTGCGTCCGCAGGCGTCGGAGGGCCCACCCCACCCCCCTTACCGGTAACATCGCCTAAAAAGCCAACCCATCACCCAGGGCGCCAGCGAAGCGGTGCGCCGTTCGGCCACCCCAGCCACATCCACCAGCCCCAGCCGCCCAGCGCGAAACAAGCGAAGCGAGTTTCGCCAACGCCAACCCCGCCGATCCGCCAGCCCACCCACCCTGCCATCAGCGCTTCCCCGCCCAGCCACCCAGGGCGCCAGCGAAGCGAGCGCCGTCCGACCCATCCGCCACCCTGCGCCGCCGCCGCTTTCCCCGATTTCGATCGCCCCAGAAAAGGGACGCAAGGTGTTGCGTCCCTACGCCGGCCCGACGGCAACGGCGGCGATTCCCTCCAGCACGTCCTGCAATCCCTGCCAATGGGCTTCGGACTGAAGTCCTCGCTTTCCAACCTCCGCCTGCGTCCGCAGGCGTCGGAGGACCCACCCCACCCTGCCATTCCACCACGCCCGAGATCGCCCAGGGCGCCAGCGAAGCGGAGCGCCGTTAGGCCTCCCTCTCCACGTCCGCGAACCTGGCCACCCCAGCCGCCCAGCACGAAACAAGCGAAGCGAGTTTCGCCCACGCCAACCCCGCCACCCTACCACCCAGGGCGCCAGCGAAGCGGAGCGCCGTTAGGCCGCCGAACGCCGCATTTTTTGCCTTTTATGAGGGATGCAGTCGAAGGGATCCGAGCCCGAAGCCGTACTCCAGTACGGCGAGCGGTGAGGATCGCGAGAATGCGCCCTCAGAAAGGGCAAAAAAAAGGGCGGCGAGGTAAACCTCGCCGCCAAAGGACGTCGCCGCCAATTCCCCGCGCAAAACGGCGATCATCCGTCACTTAAGTTACGCTTAACATCGACCAAAGTCAAGCACCCAGATGCGTTTTTTGCAAAAAGATTGATCGACTTAAGATTCTATTATTGAAACAGGTACAGATCTTGCTGGATTTTAGCGAAATAGCCGTTGGAGATCTGCCGCCGCGATCCGCGCCACCGTCGGGAATCCACCTGGCGTTTGCCAGGGCTCCTTGCAAGCGAAAAGCTCGTCGGCCAAGGCAGAGCGCTCCGGTCCACTGAGGGATTCCGAGCGTCGCAACGCCGTGGACCGAGCGTAGGCCGAGGCGAAGGCCCGATTCATTCGCTCCCGCGTAGGTTCTTCTTCCGCCACGGCGGAGAGAACCTCCGACAAAAGCGCTTCTCCCTGGTCCTGCGTGACAGAGGCAGGGATTCCCCGCAAGAGCAGCGTTTGGCCCCCAAAAGACTCCAGATCAAACGAGAGCGCGCGCAGTGCTTCCAAGTG
Organism: Fibrobacterota bacterium; assembly: GCA_016699655.1. Lineage (GTDB taxonomy): Bacteria > Fibrobacterota > Fibrobacteria > UBA5070 > UBA5070 > UBA5070. Next base: position 2,228,348 of record CP064986.1, on the reverse strand, counting down.
GGAAATGGCCATCTGGAACTCCTTGACCGGAAGCTCGATGGGGCGCGGAAACAAGAGCTGCTGGGCAGGAAGGGCCCCTTCCCGCTCCATGCTCGCCAAGGCCTGCTCGAACAACACCCGTTCATGGGCGGCGCGCTGGTCCAGACAAAGGAGCCCGCCCTGCAAAGGGCAAAGCAAGTACCCCTCAACTTGCAGGAAAGGAATGCCCGATTCTGCAAAAGCCCGGCCCGAATCCCCGACTTTCCGCTCCTCCGCACGAGTCGGAAAGGCCACCAGATTGGGATTCTTGGTGGCAAACAAATCGGTCTGCCCGGGATCCACCTCCGTGAGGAGAGGCTGGAGTCCCTCGACAGGCAGCACCGCCTCGACCGGCAGTTGGAACCCAGGAATCCCGAGCGAACCCAACGGCGGTTCGGAGGCTTCGACCTCCGGTGACGAGGAGGGGAAAAACAACGGCAAACTGGAGCGCTTGTCCAAGGCCGTGGCCACCGCATCGCTCACGGCGTGATAGATCGCCGATTCCGCCTGGAAGCGGACCTCGCGCTTTTGAGGGTGAACATTGATGTCCACCTGTTCCAGGGGAATCGCCAAGTCCAGGATGCAGACGGGGTGACGCCCCGGCGGCAACCCCAAACCCTGTGCCACGGCCCGGGAAAGGGTTCCGGAATGGATGGGGCGGCGATTGACCGCGAAATAGATCTGGTCGGCTCTGCCCCGGTCCGTTCCCGGGGCTCCCACCAGCCCTTGGATGGAGAGGCTCCGATCCGTCCACTCCACCGGCTCCAGCCCGTCGGCCAAGGCGCCCAACAACTCCCGACACCGGGCTCGTCGCTCGCCAGCGCGCACATGGAGGAGATCCTTCGCCCCATGCGCCAAACGAAACTCCACCTCCGGCCGAAATAGGGCCTGACGCACCAAAATTCCCAGCACCCTTTGGGCTTCCGATTGCGCCGACCCCAGGAACCGGCGCCGCACGGGAATGCCGGCAAACAGTCCGCGCACTTCCACCCGGGTCCCACGCGGCCAGCCCGAAGGCTCATCCGACACCAAATTGCCGCCGTGGAGCACCAAGGCCCGTCCATCCGACTGGGTGGCATGGTGGGTATCGATGCGCAAGTGAGCCACCGAGGCCAGCGACGACAACGCTTCGCCCCGGAACCCGTAGGTCCCCACCGCAGCGAGATCCTCGAAGTGCTCCATCTTGGAGGTGGCGTGGCGCAGCCAGCACTTGCGCAGGTCTTCGTCGACCATACCGCAACCGTCGTCCTCGACGGAGATCAAATCCAGGCCGCCGCCTTCCAGCTTCACCTTGATCCGGCGCGCCCCGGCGTCCAAGGCGTTTTCCACCAACTCTTTGACGGCGCTCGATGGGCGATCCACCACTTCGCCAGCGGCGATGCGGTTGATGACCAGTTCATCCAGAAGACGGATCACAGCGCCTCTAGAGAGCAAACGGTTTGCTCACCGGTGGTCATGTCTTTCACTTCCACCTGATCCCCCGTCACACGGTCGGATCCCAGGAAGACCACGCGCTTGGCGCCGTTTTCCTGGGCTGCTTGCATCTGCTTGCCCAGCTTGCCGCCACCGAAGCAGAAGCCCACCTCCATGCCCCGCGCGCGCAGGGACGCCGCCGCGCGGGCCAAGCGAGCTTCGTCGCCATCCAGGCCCACCAGCCACACATCCGGGCCGGGAATCCCGGTGGGCAAAAGCCCTTTGTCCTTCAGTAGTTCGGCGATCACGACATCGCCCATGCCAAAGCCCACGGCAGGCAAGCGCTCGCCCCCCAGCTTGGCCAACAGGTCGTCGTAGCGACCACCACCGGCGATTGCCCGCAGGCTGCGCCCGGCATCGAACAATTCGTAGACCACGCCCGTGTAATAGGCCAGGCCGCGCACCACGGTGGGATCGAACCGGCACCAATCGCCCACCCCATGGGCATCCAACAAGGCAAACAAGGTTTCCAGCTCAGCCAAAGCGGCACGTGCATCGTCGGAGGTCACCAGCGAGGTCACTTCCGCCAGGGACTTGGCTTCGAACAGCGCATCCAAACGACGGATTCCGTCTTCGGTGAGACCCGCTCCCGTCAGGCCTTCGATGAAGGCTTCGCGTGCGAGCTTTTCGCGCCGATCCAGCGCCAGATACACCGGCGGCTTGTCCGTGCAGCCGAGCTCGTCCAGCAGGGTGGAGATCAGACGGCGGCTGGAAATGCGCGCGACCACATCGCCGCTCTTGAGTCCAAGCTCTTCGCAGATGCGGCAGGCGGCAGCGATCAGTTCGGCGTCGGCGCTGACGGAATCCGACCCGAGGATGTCCATGTTCAGCTGGAAGAATTCCCGCAGACGCCCACGCTGCTGCTTTTCATAGCGCCATAGGCGAGGCAGCGAAAACCACCGGGCGGGACGCCTGAGATCGCGCCCCAGTTGGTTGGCCAAACGCGCCAGGGTGGGGGTCATTTCCGGCCGAAGCGCGATGTCGCGACCTCCCTTGTCCTGGAAGTTGTACAGCTGCCCCACGATCTCGTCACCGGATTTGCCCGTGTACAGCTCCAAATGTTCGAAGCTGGGGCCTTCGTATTCCTGGAAGCCAAACCGCGCACAAACACGGCGCCAGGCGGAAAAAATGTGGTTTTGCACCGCCATGTCGGCGGGATAGAAATCGCGTGTCCCTTTTGGGGGTTGGATCTTCTGGCTCATAGGAACCCGGAAAGGTAGGTCCCAGCGGCGACCTGGCAGGTTTTCCTAGAAACGGTACTTGGCGATCGATTCCTTCAGGGTGCCGGCGGTCTTTTCCATCCGGTGGGAAAATTCCTCGAGCTCCATCGAGGTCGCCGCGGCCACTTGGGTGTCGCGATCGGTTTCGTTGATGCGTTTGGAGATGGAGTCCACCTGCTCGGCCATTCGCTCCACGTTGCGCGCGATTCCCTTGGAAAGCCCGCCCGCCTCGTGAAGGCGACGCACCATCTGGTTGACCTCGCCACTTTGCGACTGCACCGATTGGGAGATCTCACCCGCCAACTCGTGCAGACCCAACAGATCCTCGCACATGCCCTGGATCTCGCGGGCGGTCACAACGCTTTGATCCAGCATCTTGACCAGGTGGCTTTCGATCTGATCGACCGCGGATCCGGTTTGGCCCGCCAAGGTCTTCACCTCCTGGGCCACCACCGCGAAACCTTTTCCCAATTCGCCGGCCCGGCTGGCCTCGATGGTGGCGTTCAACGCCAGCATCTTGGTCTGGTCCTGGATATCGCGAATCAGACCTGTCGCTTCGTTCGATTGCCGCACGATCTGCTCCAGCCGCGACAGGCTCTCGCGAGCCAACGAGGCCCGCGACTGCGCCGCCTCCGCCCGATTCAGCTGCCCCTGACAGGATTGGGCGACGCTACCGATGGCATTGCCCATTCCCTCGACGGCATCGCTGACTCCACTGACAGCCTCCGACATGCGTCGACCGCCTTCGGCAACCTTTTTCGAATCCGCGACCATCAAACAGGCCGTTTCGCTGAGCTCTCCCATGCGCGCGGAAAGGCTCGTCGTGGTGTCTCCAACCAAAATCGCCACGCGATGGATTTCACCAGCTCCCTCGTCCAGCGTGCGACAGCTGGATGCGACCTCCCCGAGCGTGTCGCGAAGCGATTCCTTCGCATCCCCCAACGCTTGGGCGATGCGCCCGATCTCGTCTTGGGAATGGACCTCGATCGTCCCTCCCAACTCGCCCTGGGCGATGCGGCGCACGCCATCGATCACGGCTCCGACCGGACCCACCAAGGAGCGGGAGATCCACCAGCCCACACCTCCCACCACCACCATGGAGAACAAACAAGCGAAAACATTCATCCACAGCGACAAACTCAATCCCGCTTCCGCCTCGGCGCGCGCCCGTTTCACATCGTGCGCCAGGCTGGAATCCATCGTGGCCACGATGCTCTGCAAGCCTGCCATTTTCTGGCGAGCAGGCTCCAGCATCCCCATCGCCACGGCAGGATCGGCATCCACCATCCCCAGCACTTCCACCGATGCCTCGTGGAATTGCCGCGCCTTGGATTTGAGGGAATCTGCGGTGGCTCCGGTTCCCACGGAATCCTCCAGCCACGCATCTTTTTGCGAGAGGGCATCCTTGGACATTTTCACCAGGCTGTCGAGCCGTTTCCCGGCCACACCCAGACCCGTCCAATTCAATACCTGTTGGAGAGTGGCGAATTCCTCCACCTGCTGACGCAGCTGTTCCTGGAGACGAAGCCGCTGGCCGGATACCGCCTCCACTCGAGTTTGGCGTTTGTCCTGGGCGTGGCTCTGCCACACGGAAAACACGCCCGACCCAACCAGGAACAGAAGTCCCAGCGCCGGAACGAACAGCAACTTGGAACGGAGGTCCCGCGGGAGGGCGTTCATCGGATCAGTCCTTGTAGATCCCGCAGCACAAAATGAGATCCCCCACCTTTTTCAGGTACGTGGTCTTGGCCTCGGTCTTGCCGGATTCCGGATTCTTGTACTTGTAATCCACCCAGCCACTGCCCTTGGTCTTGGCCAGTTCCACGATTTCCTTGCGGAACAATTTCCCATCCACATCCGGCACTTCCAGCAGGTTCTTGCCGATCAGCTTGGCGTTTTTGGGATGGGCCACCATGATGCCTTGGAGATCGTAGGCGAACACGTACAGCTCGCCCTTCACCCACTTGCCTTCGGCTTTGCTGAGCTCCGCAACCACCGCTTCGCGTGGCTGGGAAGCCATTTGCTTGGCGGCATCGTCCACCAGCTTGATTGCATCTGTTTTTGTTTCCGACCAGGCAGCGGAGATCAGGACCAAAAGGGTGAGGAACATCTTGCGGACCAAAGGACACCTCCAAGGATGGATTGCGTACTCGATTTTCTCTCTCGGCGGACCGTCATGTCAATCGCATTCCTTGCGATCCTGCCGATTCGGGCGTATCCTTTGGGAATGCCGCACTCGCGGACATCGCCTCGGGGCATGGCCCGACGACGAAGCGTCTAACCAGACGTTCCGTCCGCCACGGCATTCCCAGGCAACCGAACGCACACCCCCGGCCCTTCGCGGTTTCGCATACGCTTGTGAGCATTTATCGTGCTCGCGATCGCCTCGATTCTCGAATGGCTGGACCGTGCCCGTCGGCGGACTCCCCTCATGGTCAACGATGGAGATCCAACCGATGCACACCAAAGACGACAACACCACCTGGGCCCAACGGGGCCGCAACGTATGGATGGGAGGAGCCACCCGTCCGGATCTGTGCCTTGTATCGGGCTCTGGCGCCTGGATCCAGGACGCCGAAGGACGGGATTATCTGGACTTCGTGGGTGGATGGGCAGTGGCGGCGCTGGGGCACGCCCCAAAAGCCGTGGCCGATGCGATCGCGAAGCAGGCCGCCACGCTTCTGCATTGCTCGCCGGGCTTCTGGAATCCCACCGCGGTGGAGTTGGCCGAGCGGCTCGCCGCGCTCACGGGTTTTGATCGGGTCTTCCTGGGCTGCACAGGCGCAGAAGCCAACGAATGCGCGATCAAGCTCGCCCGCAAGCGGGGATCCGCCAAAAATGCATGGAAGGTGATCACCACGGTGGATGGATTCCACGGCCGCACCTTGGCGACCATGGCCGCCACCGGGAAACCCCATTGGCAGAGCCTGTTCGGACCACCGATGCCGGGATTTGTCCACATTCCGTTCAACGACGTGGCCGCGTTGGAACAAGCCATGGACGACACGGTGTGCGCGGTGATGTTCGAGCCTGTGCAAGGCGAAGGCGGCGTTGTGCCCGCCACATCAGAATTTGCCCAGGCCGCTCGGAAGCTGTGCGACCGGCATGGCGCGCTGCTTGTGGCAGACGAGGTGCAGACCGGACTGGGTCGTTGCGGATCCCTCATGGCCCACCGCGAGCTGGGCGTGGAAGCCGACGTGGTGACCTTCGCCAAGGGCCTGGGCGCGGGCATTCCCGTCAGCGCCTGCCTCACGCGGTTGGAACTGGACGTGTTCGCGCCCGGCGACCAGGGCGGAACCCACACCTACCATCCACTGGGCGCGGCGGCGGGGCTGGCTGTGCTCGCCGAGATCGAGCGGCTGGATCTGTGCGCCAGATCGCGGGAAGCGGGATTGGCACTGGAAAAGACGTTGCAGGAAATCGCCACGCGCTACGGACTGGCGAACCTGCGGGGATCGGGCCTGTTGCGGGCCTTCGACCTGCCCACGCCGCAGGCCGCACGGGTGGTGGAAATCGCCCGCGAAGAAGGCCTGTTGCTGAACGCGCCACGGCCCGCCACCATCCGCCTGATGCCGCCGCTGGTGGTGACGGATTCCGACATCACGGAATTCGGGATGCGATTGGAACAGGCGATCGGACGGTTGTGATTCGCGCCCCCGGGTTTTCCAGGGCGGCGTCGCGAAAAACGCCCACCGTATCCGTCTACAATGGTGGGTGGGCGTTCACAACAACGTGGGCGTTTGACAACAACGTGGGCGTTTATGGCAACGCCATGGTTCAGGCGAATCGCGGGCGTTCGCGTGAACCGGGCCGTTCACGGGGAAATGCGCGGATCAATACAACCGGGCGGCGTCCTCGACGCACCGCACGCTGAAGGCGTGGTTTTCGAACATGGGACTGGCCGACACGATCGAAATGCCCGTTGCTGGGTCGTTGTTCCATTCCAGGGATTCGTCGAAATAGCTGGAAGACCAGAAATGGGCTCGCGCACCGGATTCCGCGAACTGGCCTTCCGTTTTCTCCGATCCCCACGGCACCTTGACCATGGAAAATGCTTGTTTGCCAGCGCCCTCGCTGGGGCTGCGGTACCCTCCCGGCAACACCCGCATGCCCAACGAATCCGTGGCGGCCCACTCAACCACCTGTTTTTCCTTCGCACCTAGCGGCCGGATCCATCGCCCAAGATCCAACCAATCCCAGTGACTTCCCTGGAACGTCCATCCGCTCGTGGCAAGCAACTTGGTGGCGCCGCCAATGGAGCCCGCCTTCGCCAACAGATCGCTCCAATCGGTGGCCGTGGCGACATGCCACCCGGCAGGGCAGGCGTGAGCTGCCGCCAGGGAAGAATACAGTCGGCCGTGGATGTCGCAGTTGTCCTGCGAATTCCCGTAGCACCACGAGCCCGACGACTTGAAGGCCAGATTCTGCGCCATCCAGCGACGCTCCCCGATTTTGATCGTGCGATACTGCTGGCCATCGCGCGGATCGGACAGCGTGGCGTACTCCGAGGCGGAATTCCACCCGGCACCCCCCTGGGCGCCTGCGCAGGGGGCCAGGATGGAAATCGCCACAATCGCGACAGAAAACGTCATGAATGGATGATGCACGATCGGACTCCTTGCGAGGAGAAACGCCGTTTGTCCTCGCAAGGTCTTTGTCGCGAAAACCTCGGATTTGGATCACGGACCCGTGATGGATTCCCTGGATCGTGAAAACGTCGCCGTCAAACGCCCATCGCATCGCCCATCGTCGTCGTTGCGCCCGGCATTAACGTAGAGACGCCCCGGCGGGGCGTCTCTACAATAACGCGGGCGTTCCACGGTAACGAAGGGCATTTCACGGTAACGAAGGGCATTTCACGGTAATGATGGGCGTTTTCACGTCACCGACCGGCATTGACGATCCCGGCCGTCATGATCATTACGCTCACACGCCCCCGGCGACATCGGTTACCAAGGCTTCTTGATCAGGCCCTTCAGTTTGTCCTTGGCCTTGTCCGTGGCCTTGTTCGCCTGGTCTTCGGCGGCCTTCTGCAGCTTGGCCTTTTCCGCGTTGGCGCGGGCCTCGGCTTCGGCCTTCAGTTTGTCGGTCTCGGCCCGCAACCGGGCCTCGGCCTGGGCCTTGGCCTCGTTGGCCAGCATCATCGCCGCCCCTTTGGCCAGATCCGAAATGCGGGGCAGATCCGGCGAAACCGTGGGCTGGGCGACAGTCCCATTGACCAACCAGGAAATCAGAACGCGCTTTTGATCGTCCTGGGGCAGCGGACTTCCCGAAGCGAGTCCCAGCTTGCCCGCCAGATTGCCGGAAGCGGCCAAGGCCGTGCTGGCACCCGACTGCAAGCCAGCGGAGGCCGACTGGGGCAGATGCGTGTCCACCTTCAGGGCCATCGTTTGATCCGCCGCGATGAATCCCGCCACCTTGAGCGCGCCCAAGCTGGAGCCTTCCATCGCGATGTCCTGCAAGATCAGCTTGCCCTCGCGCAGCTGCACACCACCGCCCATGGTGGCGAAGTCCAGGTCGCCCACCTTGGGAATGGAAGGGAACAATTCGTTGGCCTTGGCCGTCATCGCGGCCACCGCAGGGAAACCGGCAACCTTGCCCTGCGCCAGGGACATCGTGATGTCTGCGGACATTTTTTGCCCAAACTCCGGCAGCAACGCCTTGCCCCAAGCCTTGAGCGCGATGTTGCCCTTTCCGAACAGCTTGTCGTGGAAGCGGCGCGGATTGCCTTCGGGCAGTCGATCCTTGACAGCCACCAGCACGTCGTGGATCTGCACTCCCGTGAAATCGGAGGTCATGTTCATCCCCAGCACCTTGGGGTTGGAAAGATCCGCATCCAAGGTCTGCGACACACGCCCCTGCGCGACAGCTGCGGAAAACGACTCCTTGAGCTTGCCGTTTTCGAAGTGGACCTTCCCGTTGACCGCGCCCATCGGCAACCCGAAAGCCAGGATGGTTTCGGCGGTAAAGGATCCATCGGCCACGACATCTGGAATGGACGGGAGCTCGGTCAGAGGCTTGGATTCGGCCTGCTTGGTGGCGGTGTCCGGCGGAGGCAGGATCCGATCGAGATCGATCTTCTTGGAGCGCGCGACCAAGCTCATCGACATCTTCTTGCCTTCCGCAAGTGAAGGCACCACGTAGGCCATCCAGTCCTGGATCTTGGCATCGATGGAAAGGTCGGTGGGACCAGTCACCACAGCGACCTTGGCGCCGGCGGCGGCGTTGGACAGGTTCACGGAACCATCCACCACGGGGCGATCCGGCATTCCCTTGATGGTGGCGGAAACCTTCGCGAAGGTGACCTCGCCGGAGGCGGTGATGCCTGCGGGAGTCTTGGGATCCAGCCTGCCCGCGGCCTGTACATTCCAGCCCAACATGCCAGAGGGCTTCATGGTGTCCAACACCGGCACGGCGGGAGCGGCCACCTTGGTGAGAGCGGCCAGGTCGATCTTGCCGGAAGCAAGGAACTTCCGCAGAACGGGAACCGACTTGTGTCCTCCCACCGGAAGGCTGTCCACGGAAACATCCAGCGAGCCGGGCGCTCCATCCAGGTTCCAATTGGTGGAGTCGATCTCCACCGTGCGGGTGCCGATCACCCGGATGCGCGTGCCCAAGCTGGAGAGTTTGGCCGGCACTCCCGCCACGGAGGCCTGCACGCCCGCCAAGCGCAAGGTGCCGTCGATCTTGGGCAGAGCTTCGCCGCCCATCTTGCCCACGATGGCGAAAGCCATTTCCAGCTTGCCAGCGAGCGTGAGCTTGGACAGCTCCGGATTGAGCTCCTTGGGGATTTCCGCCAAGAGCTTGGCCAGATCGATCGGGCCATCGGTGCCGATCTTGAGATCCACCACCGGAGCGACCCGAACATTGGAGGCCTTGCCGGAAAGCTTGAGGGCCACTTCCTGCAGGCCCACGCGCAGGTTCTTCACGTCCACGATCGCCCCAGGGAGGTTCAAGGCCACATCGTGGGTCACGGAGAATTTGATTCCGCCCTTGCGCAACGGGGCACCCTTGCCGGACATCGAAATGTCCTTCACTTCCAGCGTTCCTTTGCTCTCCACGTTCTGGAGGGATTTGTCCGTGGAGACGGAAATCTCCTGGGAAAGGGACCCGATGGAAATCTGCTGATCGCTCTTGCGGTCGTTCCAGGTCACCGATCCGTCCTCGATGGCGATGCGACGGACCGTCAGCGGGAACGGAAGCTCGATGGCCTTCACCGAGTCCGCCTGGGGCTTCTTGGCGGTATCCGCAGGTCCGCCCAAGCCATCGAAGCTCGTGCGGCCATCGGTCAGGACTTCCGCCTTCACCACAGGGCGGTCCAGCACGATCTGATCCACCACGGGCGCCATCTTGAACAGGCTCGCCACGGAGAGCCGCACATCCAAGGAGCCCAGTTCCAACAGCGGATCCTTGGCAAATCCGCTATCGGGGTTGTTGGCCACCTTCAGGCCCTTCAGACTCACCCCGAAGAACGGGAACACGCGGATCGAGGCCTTTTCCAGCTCCACCTTGCGGTGCAAGGTCTGGTTGGCGCGCTCCAGCACGATGGTCTTGACCTTCTCGGGAGGGAACACGATCCAAAGCGCCAGCAGCAGCGCTCCCCAGAGAAGAGCAATGGCGGCCAAGCCGATCAGACCGAATTTCAGGAATTTCTTCATGAGCCCCTCGTGGTGCGGTTTCCAGCGAACCAGATCTTTGCAAGTGTTCAAATAGAGACTGCCATGGAGTTCGAGGCAAGTCACGATCCTTCCGATTCCAGTACAAAAACCAGATCGACACGCCGACTTCAGGTGACGGAGAGCCGGTGCTTAGCTCCATTTGCGGGATCCATGTCCGTTTTTGAGAGAAGGGGAGCATTGCCGATGAGCGAGGGTCAGTTGGAGATCTGGAAGGAATTCACCTTCGAAGCGGCCCACCTCCTGCCGAATGTGCCCGAAGGCCACAAGTGCGGCCGCTTGCACGGCCATTCCTTTCTGGTACGGATCACCCTGCGGGGGCACGCCGGGGCCACCACCGGCTGGGTGATGGATTTCGCCGACCTGAAAACGGCCTGGAAACCATTGGATGCGCTATTGGACCACCGGTACCTCAACGAGATTCCCGGCCTGGAAAACCCCACCAGCGAACGGCTTTCCGTCTGGATCTGGGAGCGGCTGTCCCACACCCTTCCCCAGCTTTTCGAGGTGACCGTCCGGGAAACCTGCACGGCAGGGTGTGCCTATCGAGGCCCAGGAGGGTAGAATAACCGATATGAAGAAGTCCGACCTCGCGCTCATGGTGGCCGCGCTCCTTTTCGGAGCGGGCTTCTTCGCCGTGATCCCGCGGTTGTGGCCGATGCCCCAATTGCCCCTGGACACTCCTTCCCGGACCCTGGAAGCGATGTCCCGCGAGCATCAAGCGGCCATGGACATGGATCTTTCCCGGCACCTTTCCAGCGCCACCCTGACCTTGGACGAGCCCGCGCTTTCCTGGCTGGAACGCGAGCTCGGCCAAGGCCCGGCGATGAAGCAACTGGAAAACCTGCCGATCTACCTGCACGAAGTCCAGTTCAAACGGCGCAACGACCCCACCGTCGCCACCTTCTGGGTCCATCCCCGCCAGGGCCTGGCTGGCTGGCGGCGCACCATGGAGGACGACGAGCCCGGTGACGCGTTGGATTCGGCCTCGGCCGCCAGTCTGGTCGCCAAGGTGGTCCACGAGCATCTTGGTCAGGAATTGTCCGGATGGGAATTGCGGCGCTGGGAGAAGAAGCGCCTGGAATCGCGCACCGACCACAGCTTCGTGTACGAACGGGACATGGAATCCGGATCGGAAGCGAAGCTTCGATTGTCGGTTTCCGTGGCGGGATCCGTCGTGAAGGAAGCGCGCCAGGTTCTGGTGACGCCACCTGCGTTTTTGCGATCCCAGCGAAAGACCAACTTCAACGAACAGTTCGTCCAGACCTTCGCGTTCACCCTGTTCGCCTCCCTGGGGGTGGCCGCGTTCCTCTTCAAACTCTGGGGCCTGCGGCGCGGCATGGTGGGGCTGGTCGTGCCCACGATCGGAGCGGGAGTCGTGGTGGTGAGCCTCGCGCTTTCGCGCGTGCTGCGCACGGGCAGGCTGTTCGATCTCTGGGATCCGTTGTCGCCCCAATGGATGTCGGCGGTCAAGACGCTTCTCCAGGGCTCCATCAACGACATGCTCGCGGCCCTGATGGTCTTTTCCTTCCTGGGAGCCGCCGATGCGTTGGACCGCGAAGCGCCACGCCACCGCGGCATCGCGCTGCGCAACTTCCTGCGCTTGCGCTGGATCCATGTGGACGTGGGCCACGCCTCCATCCGGGGCTACCTGCTGGGCTGGGTCGCGGGAGGAGTATTGGCGCTGGCCACGTGGGCCATCACCGTCATCGTTCCCGGGACCCTCGTCGAAATCCAGCCGCGTGGATTCTTCTTCCATGGAATGAACTCGGCCTTGCCCACCTTGCTCTTGGGCGCCTACTTCCTGCAGATCGCCCTGGTGGAGGAACTCGGCTACAGACACTTCGCTGGCAACGCCATCTTGCGCCTGGGAATCGGCAGGTGGGCGGCGGTGATCCTTCCGGCGCTGATCTACGGGGCGGTTCACTGCGGCTTGGATTTCCTTCCTCCCGCCGAACCTTGGTGGGCGCGCATCCTTCCCATCACCCTGGTGGGAATGCTGTGGGGGTTGGCCTTCCTGAAGTGGGATGCCCTGACGGTGCTCCTTTCGCACTGGGCCTGCGACCTCTTCCTGTTCAACCGCACCCGCCTCTTTTCCGAAGACCCATGGGTGCGCGTGTCAGCCGCCTTGTGCCTGGCGCTTCCCCTTCTGCCTGCCTTCGTCTCGATCGGCTGGAAGTTCTGGCTGCAGTGGCGCGCTCCCGCCGAACCCGAGGAAGAATCGTGGGACGAGGATCCCGATTTTTCGGGTGCCGACCCGGGCACCGAGCCCGAACTCCCCGCCCAAGCCGCCTCCGATATGGACACGACGGAGGAGCCCAGGCGGTGAAGCAGACCACCACCAGAATCGATCCCACGGAGATGGTCTGCCCGGTCACCGGCAAGCGCTACGAGACGCGTCCGGAATGGTTTCTCACCTCCAACCACCACAGCTACCGCATCGGCGTGCTGGAAGGCGAGATCATCCTCTGCCAGAGCTTCGGACGCACTTTCGTGGAGGACGTGGTCAAATACTGCTCCACCATCGAGGCCATCCTGGGCGAGTTCCTGACGCCCGGCCGGAAGATGGTGATGCTGGAGGACTACACCCATCTGGCCGCCAGCGACAACGCCACCCGCCAGACCTACATCGATTTCCATACCCAGCACCAGGACGATCTGCACGGGATCTTCTTCTTCGGGCTCAATCCGTTCCTGAAACTTTTTGTCCGCTTGTCGCGACGGATTCTGCCGCTGCGGTTTCGGGTGGAGGCGTTCAACGACTATCGCGAAACCCTGGAGGCGGCGTTCCACGAGCTTGGTCGATCCTTGTTCATCGATGCCGTGGAGCCAGGCGACTCCCGGAAGGTCTGGCGATCCGCCACCGCCTACGCCACCTTCCAGCCCCCCGACGCCAACGCCATGGTTCGTGTGGCCCTGCACGGCTCCCTGGAACGCGCCCAGGTTCCATCCCTCGCCCACGCCTTCGAGAGTTTCCTGGCCTCGCAAGCCCTCGCGCCTTACCGGTACTTCCTGCACCTGGATCTCACCGATTTCACCAACACCAGCCTTCTCGCCCTTTTCGGCGCGGCTTCGAGCCTCAATCGCCTGGACCAGCTGTTTCCCGCCCACCACCACGTGATCTCCGGGTTGTCGCCGGTCCAGAGACTCGCCGTGGCGGCCATGAGCTTTTCCTGCCTGCGACGCACCAGCCTGATCCCCAAAGGGGTCGATCCCGCTTCCCTCATCGGAACGCTGCCCGAGGTTTCCAGCACCGCCGCCAGATTCATCCGCCCCTCCCTCTGGAAGCGGTTGAACAGCCGCATCGGGCGCGACCAGCAGGAAACCGCAGAGAAGCTCATGGAGTTCATCGGCGGCATCCAGTGGGATTCCGAAGGGGTCGCCACCAATCCCTACCCCCCCTCCAGCCCCTTCCACCAGGTCGCATCGTCCCTGTTGGTCGTGAAGTCGGATTTTGACCACCTCCTGGCCGAGCGCGTGCGCCGCGAACACGAACTGGAATCCGCCCGCTTGCGCGCGGAGGAGGCCAACCGCCTGCAGGCGAGGTTCCTGGCCAACGTCTCCCACGAGATCCGCACGCCCCTCAACGCCATCCTGGGCATGGGCGAAATGCTCACCGATACGCCGTTGGAACCCCAGCAGCATGAACTGTTGCGCACCATGCGGCAGTCCTCGCAGGGCCTGCTCACCGTGATCAACGACATCCTGGACCTTTCCCGCATGGAAGCCGGCGAGTTCCATCTATCGCAGGAACCCTTCGATCCCGCATTGGTCTTCGAGGATGTCGGCAGGATGCTCGGGTACCTCGCGATTTCCAAGGGTCTGGAATGGCGGGTGCACAAGCTGGGGGCCATCCCGCTGGCGCTGCGCGGCGATCCGGTGCGGATCCGACAGGTTCTGATCAATCTCGCGGGCAACGCGGTGAAGTTCACCGAACACGGGCACGTGGCCATGGAAATGCGCCGGATCGTCTCTTCCGGCGGACAGGTGATCCTGCAGATCCGCATCGAGGACACGGGGCCGGGAATCCCCTCCGGGCGGATCGGCGAGCTTTTCCAGCCGTTTCGCCAACTGGACGGTTCGCTTTCGCGCCGACATGGCGGAACCGGACTCGGATTGGCCATCGCGCACAACCTGGTCCGGCAGATGGGCGGGTCGCTGGGCGTGGAAAGTTCGCCGTCGGGATCTGTCTTCACGTTCCGGATCCACCTGGCGGAAGTCGACCCGTCGCTTCTGAAGATCGAATCGTCGGCGACGGTTCCGGTCGAGCTGACCGGGCGCATCCTGGTGGCCGAGGACAATCGAGTGAACCAGAAGGTGGTCCTGGGGATGCTCCAGAAGCTCGGGCTGGAGGCGGACGTCGCCGAGAACGGCCGCGTGGCCCTCGATCGACTCGCCCACCATCCCGCCGAACACCAGCTGGTGTTGATGGACATCCAGATGCCGGAGATGGACGGCATCGAAGCGGTGCAGAGGATGCGCCAGGGCGAAGCCGGCGAACACGGCAGGCGCCTGCCCGTGATCGCCCTCACCGCGCACGCCATGGAGGGCGACCGGGAACAGTTCCTGCGCCAGGGAATGGACGACTACCTCTCCAAGCCGATGCGGCTGCAGGAACTGCGCAGCGTGCTGGAACGCTGGCTGGGCAAGGAACACGCTCTCGAGGAGGACGCCTAGATGGCCACGCTCCATTCGCAGCCCCACAGCCCCAGCCGTGCCGAGATCCGCTTCGCGGATGCGTGCCGGAATCTGTCCGACGGATGGCACGTGTTCTTCGGGGTGGAATGGACCAGCGTCGGCAGAGGGGGCGAGGCGGACCATTCCGGCGAGATGGACGCGGTGCTCTACCACCGCGAATACGGCCTTCTGGTGGTGGAGGTGAAAGGTGGAGGCGTGCGCCGAAACGGCGACCTCTGGTCCAGCTTGGGACGCGACGGTTGGCACGCCATCAAGAACCCCCTCCAGCAGGTCAAGGAATCCAGCTATTTCCTGGTCCACGAGATCAAGGCGCTCACCCGGGCCAATCCCCAAGGAGGGTTCCCTCTGGTGGCTTGGGGGCTGTGCTTCCCGGACGTCGACGTGTCGCGCAAGCAGTGGCTGGGCAACGACCTGATGGAACACCAGATCCTGTCACGAGCCGACCTGGACCGATTGGAATCCCGTGCGGTGGAAATCCTGCTGCGCGTCGGACACGGCCTGCACCACCAGAGCCCATCGCCCCAATTGGAAAAGCTCATTCTGGAACGGTTCCACCCCTGCTTCTCCCTCCTGCCTCCCGCGGAAGTGGTGCTGCAGGAGGAATCGCGCCTCATGCTGCAGGCCACCGACCACCAGCAGCAGTTTTTGCTGGCCGCCCGTTCCATCCGCAGGCTCGCAGTGGAAGGTTGCGCCGGATCCGGCAAATCCATTCTGGCGGCCGACCGCGCCCGGCTTCTTCTGCGCGATGGCGAGCACGTGTTGCTGTTGTGCTACTCCAAGTACCTGGCCGACCGCTGGCGGGAAGACGTCCGCCTGTCCGGGGTGGAGGTCGCGACCTTCCACGAGCTGTCGAAAAAATGGATCGAGGCGGCCGGAATCGAATGGCCCTCCCACGAGGACCACGAATCCTGGGAGGCGGAGGTTTCGCTGCGCCTGGCCCAAGCGCAGGCCAAGCGCCCCTTCAAGCGCTGGAGCGCGGTGGTGGTGGACGAAGGACAGGATTTCCATCCCGACTGGTGGCCTCTGGTGGAGGGTTTCCTGGAGCAGCCCTCCGAGGACAGTTTCACGATCTTCCTCGATTCCCGCCAGAATCTGCTGCACCGCGCCCGTGCCCTGCCGCCGGACATGCCCGTGTTCCACTTGTCGATTTCCGTCCGCAACACGCGCTCCATCGTCGAATGGATCCATGCCCGCACCGGATGGGATCTGGCCGCCGACCCGCTCTGCCCGGAAGGCGAGCCCCCGCGCGTGCGCAAGTGGAAATCGCCGGCGGAACAAGCCCTGTTCCTGCGGGAAGACCTGCAGGAATTCGCCAAGCAGGGCATCCTCCCCAATCGCGTGCTGGTGGTGAGCTGCCGCGACAAGGAGACATCCGGGCTGTCGATCCTTCCCACCGACCTTCCCGCAGGATGGTCGTCGCCCCCGGACATCTGGCGGACCGATCGCGCCAACATCGACAGCGCCTTGCGCACCCGTGGCCTGGAATCGGACATCGTGATCCTCGCCGACGTGGAACCCAACACCTCCACAGACCGTATCTACGCAGGCGCCACCCGCGCCCGCCACCGCCTGGTGGTCTACGAACGGGCCTGATCAGCGACGCCCACCGACAATATTCGTCGAACGTCGCGTTTTGTTTGATGGGCGACGAAATCGGGACCGCCAACGGTTTCGTAACGGGCCAACGGTTTCGTAGAGACGCCCCGCCGGGGCGTCTCTACAATCGTTGGCGTCCGATCAATCGTTGGCGTTCAATCAACCGTTGGCGTCCGATCCACCGTTGGCGTCCGACCAACCATTCGCCCGTCCGTTCCAGGGATTGCGCCGGGGCATCGCCCCCGTTGATCACCCATCCAACCTAAACCGGTATTGTTTTTTGAAACTGCACGACACCGCCCGGCCCAATTCCACCAGCGGTTTGAACGCGGTGGCGTATACGGCCTTCCGGACCGCTTCGTCGAAATCCTTGCCCCCGCTGCGCAGGATCCGGATATCGGACACCTTCCCCATCTGGTCCAACGTCACCATCACGTCCACCACCGCTTCCACGCCCTGGTCCAGGGCCCACTCCGGGTAGCTGGGCTCCACCGCCTTGCTGACCTGTACGTCATAATTTGACAAGACCGGCGCGGAAGGCAAGGGCGGCGGGGTCTTCTTCACCACCGTGTCCGCGCGGGTCATCAGGCTGTTGCCCGTGGCCACCGCGAATCCGCCGTTGGCGGAGGTGCCGTCGGCCGGAATGCCGAATTGCGGCGGAGGCGGATCCGGCGTGGGTGGAGGTGGCTTCTGGTCCGGATCGGGAGGAGTCTTGACCGGAGGCGGGATCTCCTTGGGTGGAGGCGGCGGCAAGGCCGGCGGAGGAGGTGGAGGAGGCTCCTCCTTCACGTCCACCAAGGTCACCACCTCGTCCAGGGCCACCACGTCCCGCAACCCCAGGGCAAGCCCGAAGATCGCACCCCAAAGGGCCAGAAAGAGCCCCACCGCGATCCATTCCCTGCGCCCTGGCCTGGACCGCGGCGTGACGGGTACGCGCAGACTGGGCGGAACCGGCCCCATCGCGCCCTTTCTGCGCAAGCGGCGGACGGTCGACGCGTTCACGGGCGCACCACCTTCAACGCGTACTTCGTGACCCCCGCCCCGCGCACCAGATCGATGGCCCCCACCACCGACTGGTACTTGAGGTCGCGGTCGGCCCCGATCAGCACCTGGTGGTCGGGGTTGTCGCGCACCATTGCCTGCAGGAAGGTGGAGATGTTGGTGGAATCCGAAATCTGTCCGTCGAGGAACAACCTCCCGTCCTTGTCCAGCACCAGCCCCGAAGCCTTGGGCGCCTGCGATCCGGCGTTGGCCGCCTTGGGGATCTGCACCATGATTTCGCGCTGGTCGATCACGGAGCTGGTGATCATGAAGATGATCAACAGGACCAGGAAGATGTCCACCAGCGGGGTGATGTTGATCGACGCGATCATCTCGTCGTCGTTGGCGGTCGCGGCGGCCATGTCACACCTCCTTGGCGGCGGCGTTCAAGCTGCGCGCCACCACCAGACCGCGCACTTCGCGGGAACGGTCCAGCAGGATCTTGATGCGGTTTTTCAGGATGTTGAAGGCCACCACTGCCGGGATGGCGATCATCAATCCCAGCGCCGTGGCCACCAGGGCGCGGGCGATGGCCACCATCACTTCGGTGGAGCCCTTGCCGCCGGCCTGCGCGAACTTGTTGAAGGCGATCAGGATTCCCAGGACGGTTCCTGTCAACCCCAGGAAGGGGGCGTTGGCGCCCACCGTGCCCAGGAAGGACACGCCGGTTTCCAGATGGCGCCGCTCGGTGGACTCCTGGACGTCGTAGACCTTTTCCAGGGCTTCCGGCGACAGGCCGATGTTGTCCTTGCCCAGCTTCACCACGCGACCCGGCAGGGTGCGTTCGTCTTCGACCGTCACGTGAATGTGGCCCAGGTCGCCGCCCTTGGAGAGTCCCTGCGACAGGACCGTGCGCCACTTGTCGGCATCGCCGGTAGCGGCCGAGATCGCGTTCCAGCGCCACACGAACAAGACAAGTCCTGTCAGGCCGAGGCCGCCCAGGATGGCGTAGAGGGCGATCTCGACGGTGAACAGCACCGGGGCGAGGGTTTGGATGAGACTGGTGGGATTCATGTTTGGGTTTCTCCGCGAGTGGGTCGTTGGTTGTGGGTCGGCTGGGCGTTTCCCGGTTGGCGGGATCGGCGCCCCTTCTGAAGACTGGAACACCATGCGCGCCGAAAACCGTCACCTCCCTGCGCGTTTTTTCACGTTTTCCGTTCCACCTTCGACTCCCTCCGCTCCTGGGAGGAAACCCGAGCTCCGACACGAAAAAGCCCCCGTCCTGAGGACGGAGGCTCCGCGGGAAACGCGCAAGTCGGACCGAAGCGAGATCGCGATCAGTCGTCGCCGCCCACCAAGCCCGCCGTGTAGTCGGTACCGATGCAGAACTTCTCCTCGAATCCCCTGCCGTCGTTGATGTGGCGATCCCAAGCCCTCCGGCAAGCGGCTCCCCGCAGAGCTTCCAGAGGGATGGTGTCGGGGCTGGAGGTGCGCACGAAGAGCTGGAAGCTGTCCACCAGGGCTCCCGTGAAGTACCCTTGCCCCCCTTGGATGTTGGAGTACCGGGCCACGGTCTTGTCGCCGCCGGCGATCGCGGTCTTGGCCTGGCTGTAGGCGACGTAGCGGGCATCCACCGCGAAGTACCGCGTGAGGTAGCGTCCCGTGTAGCCGATGGCGATGTTGCTCGTGTAGATGTGGTCGGGCCACCCCACCACGGAATTGGAGTAGGCGGCGTACGCTTCGAAGTATCTCGACCCTCCAGCCTGGTAGTCGGAAGCGGAATCCTCGGTGGACCGGTAGTCGTCCCCCACGGCCTTGCGCAAGGCCCTCACCAGGGCGGGCTCGATGCGGGCGCTGGTGGGATCGAAATACTGGACCGAGAACATCCCTCCGAATCCCGCTCCGCGACGAGTGGTGTAGACGTACTGGCGGTTGGTGAGGGTCACCCCCTGTCCCGCGATGTTCCTCACCAGGCGGGCATCGGAGTGGATGTACCAGACCGTGTCGCCCCACACCACGGGACGCGTCACCGGAATCCCGGCGCGCACGCTGTCGATGGTCCCCAGACCCAGCTTCCAGCGCGCGACGGCGCCCGGGCGTTCGCGATCCCACTCCCGCAGCGTGGCGCTGTCGGAGGTCGGTTCGGCGCCACCGGCCAGGCTGGGGATCAGGGCCTCGATGGGGGCCTCGGGGGACTTCTCGCGCACCGACCAATCCGAGGGCAGGGTGGTGGTGGCATGCAGCGAGGTGGTGCGAATGTCCCGGCCCGAGGGCCAATCGCGGGAGGCGTTCCAGCGCACCTGGGCGTCCAGCTCGTAGGTGGCCCCGGCCTTGGCCAGGCGGGTCTGGGCCGGAACCCAGGCCACGCCGCTGCCGGACACCGGACGATACACGACGGAATCCGTCGGGTCGGAGGTGTTGCGCATGCGGATGGTCGCCTCCTCCACGAAGACGCGGGTGGAGTCGTACTTGCCCTGGATGGGGGTGGTCCGTTCCAGCCAGAGGGTGTCGAAAGGCATTCCGCCCACGACCATGCTGGACACGATGAGGTCGGGATCGCGTCCCACCTCGTCGGAGGGGTCGATGTTCCAGGGGCCGTTGCAGGCCCCGAGAACCAGGGTCGAGACGAGAACGAAAGGGATCTTGGAGTCCATGGCGTGTTTCCTTTGCCTTCTCAGAACTGGTATTCGTAGCCGAAGAAGAACGGCAGGATGGGGAACTGGTAGGTCTCCTCGCGCTTGGGAGGAGTGTCCTTGGTGTTGTAGTTGATCGCGTACACGTTTTCGCGGTCGGTGACGTTGATGATGGTGTAGTAGAAGCGCCACTTGCCGGTGCGTCCGAAGTCGAAGGGCGTCACGTCCAGGCGGAAGTATCCGGGGCGACGGTCTGCGTTGCGGGGATTGGCGATCACCTCGGTGTTGTTGTCGATGCCCGGGGTGGGCCATCCGCCCGCCACCTGCCCGCCGTCCACGCCCTGCCCGGGTTCGTGGGTGCGGTCGTAGCCCTGGTAGTCGGTCATGGGCAGGCCCGAGTTGGCCGCCACCTGCACGCTGGAGCGGAAGAAGTCGGCCTTGTCCACCGTCCAGAAGGCGATCATGGGCGGGAACAGGCTGGTGAGGATCTTGGCCGCCAGGGGCACCTGCTTGCGTGATCCCGCCAGGGCCTCGTTCTTGCCGCGACCCACCCAGTTGAGTCCCACGGTGGACTTGAATGTGTGGCGCTGGTCCCAGTCGGCCCAGTAGGGATCGAACTTCACGGTCTGGAGTTCGTTGACCAGATCGGGCCTTTGAAGGGCCGACCAGCCCACGGCGTAACTGGCCGTGACCGTCCACCAGCCGTCCTCCTTGGCCACCGAGGCCTCCGCCCCGGCGGCCCAGCCGTCCAGGCCCACGAACCGCTCGGCGAAGTAGTCGTTGCCGGTCGCGTCCTTGGCCTTGTCGTCCTGCTGGGTGGTGCTGGTCACCATCAGGGGCACGCCGTGGATGTCCTTGTAGTAGCCCTCCAGACCCACCCGAAGCCCCATGGGCGTCAGGTTTTGTCGTTCGAAGCCCAGCGAGGCCAGGTTCTGGGTGGTGGGGGTCATGGGATTCTTCGCGGCGTACCAGAATTCGGTGGGGATCTCCATGTCGGCGAAGCGGATGGAGGTCATGTATTGGGTGTAGTGCCCCCAGTGCAGGTCGGCCTTCCAATCAGGGGCGAAGCGCCAGGAGAAGCTCGCCCGGGGATCCAGGTAGATGTCGTGAACCAGGTCCATGTCGTTGTAGGCCCGCAATCCCACGCTCAAGGTCTTGGTGCTGTCCATCGTCCATCGTTCCTGGAGCCAGGCCGAATGCAGGTCCGATTCCAGGTCGGAGGTGTTGGTGACCATGGCCACCGGGATGTCCTGGGTGAACAGCACCCCGAAGCGGTTGTATTCGTAGCCGGCCGTGATGCGATGGAAGGGATTGGGGCTGTACTGCAGCTCGCCGCGGCCCGTCCAGGTCTCGATCTCGTTTTTCATCTCGAAGATGTCGGTGAAGGAGAAGACCTGGTCGTAGCGGGAATAGGCCCCGGTTCCGGTCAGCAACCAGTCGCTGCCCAGACGCTTGCGCACGTTCACGGGGATCGCCCGGTTGCCCCAATCCAGCTTGAACGGTCCCAGGTCCAGCTTGTCGCGCCCGTCGTAGGCGGAAACCCTCACCGTGTCGCCGTCGCGCCCCCAGGCGGCCGAACCTTGCCAGTCCCAGAAGTCGTAGTCCAGCGCGAAGGTGGTGAGATCCAGGTCGCGGGCGGCTTCCAGGGCCGACCCGATCCAGGTGCGGCGCCCAGCCAAGGCCCACGAAGCCTCGCCCTGGCGACCGTCGGTGGCCAGGCTCCCGGAAAGGGTGGTGAGGCGGAGCGACCCCTGCATCTTCGCCTTGGGGAGGCTGTCGGAATCCGTCCGCGTCACGAATCCTTCCGTGGCGCGCAGGCCTTTGTCGGCCCAGCGGCGCAAGGTGCGGGTGGAATCCAACGTGGAATCGAAGTCGGAGGCACCCACCTTGGAGCTCACCAGAAGCACGCTGGAGAGTCGGTTGCCGTACTTGGGATCGAACCCGCCCTTGTAGAAATCCAGGCCCCCCGTGGCGTCGGCCAAAAAGGTGCTGAACAGGCCACCGAAGTGCGCCGGGCTGTACACCGGGGCGTTGTCGAACAAGATCAGGTTCTGGTCGGAGCTGGAGCCGCGCACGTAGAGCTTGGTGGAGAAGTCCGACGACTGCACCACGCCGGGAAGGGCCTGCACGGCGCGGATCACGTCGGGTTCGGCCAGGCCCGGCAGGCGCTTGATGGTCTGGACCGTGACGCGCTCCTGGCCCAGAACGCGGGGCGGGCGACGCTTGCCGCGCACCGTCACGGTATTGCCTGCCGACGACCTCACCACCTTGGCGCTGGAGGGCGCTTGCAAGGCGGTGGAATCGAAGTGCGTTGTGTCCACGATGGTGCGGATGGTGTCGCGGGTCTCCACCACCGAGTCGATCTTCACTTCCAAAGGCGCGATGTCCAGGGTGTCGAATCCCTGCGGCCGGATGGGGGTGCAGAGCCTCTGGGTGGAAGTCAGGAGGCAAAGCTCGAAGCTTCCCGTGGCTCGTCGGAGACTGTCGGTCTGGACACTGGCCAGGAATTTGCCGGCGGAATCCATCGTGGCCGGGAAACCGTCGAGGGTGACTTGGCTCCCGACAGGGGCCGACGATCGCACCACGACGGGAACCAACTTCGCGTCAGGCGCGCTTTGGGCTCCGATGGAACCCGCGATTGCGAACAATAGGAACAGGGCGATTCGACGCATCGATGTCTCCGCGGTGGTGTTGGGTACCCACAATAGGACACCAAAGAAACCCCGATCTGTCACCCGGTTTCCAGGTTTTTTTTCGACGCCCAGGGATTGCGCACGGACACCACGTTCACGCCAACGGTTTCGTTTCCGCGTTCGTTCACGCCAACGCGTTTGTAGAGACGCCCCGGCGGGGCGTCTCTACAATGGTTGGCGTACGATCAATGGTTGACGTCCATTCGGATCGTTGCCGTCCGATCGATCGCCGGAATGCGATCAACCGTTGGCGTCCGGCCAATCGTTGCCCCCCGGGGGGGGCCGGCATCCTGGGCGGTCAACCGTCCAATCGGAACCGGTATTGTTTTTTGAAACTGCACGGCACCGCGCGGCCCAGTTCCACCAAGGGTTTGAATTTGGTGGCGTAGATGGCCGCCTGTACCGACTTGTCGAAATCCGCCCCGCCGCTGCGCAGGATCTTGATGTCGGAGACCTTGCCTTTGTCGTCCAGGGTGATCATCACGTCCACCACGGCTTCCACGCCCTGGTCCAAGGCCCATTCCGGATAAGCTGGGCTTGCGGCTTGGCTCACCTGCACATCGAAATTCGACTGCACAGGTGCGGTCGGCAGCGGAGGAGGCGTTTTTTTGACGGTGGTATCCGCTTTGACCATCAGGCTGTTGCCCGTGGCCACCGCGAATCCTCCGTTGGCGGCCGTGCCATCCGCGGGAATGCCAAATTGTGGCGGCGGCGGATCCGGCGTGGGTTCCGGTGGTTTCTGGTCCGGATCCGGTGGAGTTTTGACCGGAGGCGGAATTTCCTTGGGCGGCGGAGGTGGCGGCGGCAATGAGGGCGGAGGCGGTGGAGGAGGCTCCTCCTTGACGTCAATAAACGTCACCATGTCGTCCAGCGGCACCACATCGCGCAACGTGACGGCCAAGCCGAAGATCACACCCCAGAAGGCGAGGAACACCCCGACACCGATCCACTCCTTGCGGCCCAGGCCGGGACGCGGTGTGGCCGGAACCCGCAGGCTCGGCGGAACCGGGCCCAGCGTCCCTTTCCGGCGAACCCGGCGAAGAGACGAGCCGTTCACGGGCGAACCACTTTCAGCGCGTACTTGGTGATGCCGGCGCCACGCACCAGATCGATGGCTCCCACCACGGACTGGTACTTGAGTTCGCGATCCGCCCCGATCAACACTTGATGATCGGGATTGGCGCGCACCGCTTGGGCCAGGAAGCCGGAAATCGTGAGGGAATCCGAAGCTTGGCCGTCCAGGAACAGGTTGCCGTCCTTGTCCAGAACCAAGCCCGACGCCTTGGGTGCTTGCGACCCGGCATTGGCGGCCTTGGGGATCTGGACCATGATCTCGCGCTGGTCGATCACGGAGCTGGTGATCATGAAGATGATCAACAAAACCAAGAAGATGTCCACCAGCGGCGTGATGTTGATCGACGAGATCATCTCGTCGTCGTTACCGGTCGCGGCGGCCATTTCAGGACTCCTTGGCGGCGGCGTTCAGGCTGCGCGCCACCACCAGCCCACGCACCTCGCGGGAGCGGTCGAGCAGGATCTTGATGCGGTTTTTCAGGATGTTGAAGGCCACCACCGCGGGGATCGCGATGATCAGACCCAACGCGGTGGCCACCAGCGCGCGCGCGATGGCCACCATCACCTCGGTGGATCCCTTGCCCCCGGCCTGCGCGAACTTGTTGAACGCGATCAGGATGCCTAGGACAGTTCCTGTCAGACCCAGGAACGGGGCGTTGGCGCCCACGGTGCCCAGGAAGGACACGCCGGTTTCCAGGTGGCGACGTTCGGTGGACTCCTGGACGTCGTAGACCTTCTCCAGCGCTTCCGGCGAAAGCCCGATGTTTTCCTTGCCCAGCTTCACCACGCGGCCCGGGAGGGTGCGCTCTTCTTCCACCGTCACGGTGATGTGGTCCAGGTTCGCGCCCTTGTCCAGATCCTTGGACAACAACGCGCGCCACTTGTCGGCGTCGCCCGTGGCCGCGGAAATCGAGTTCCAACGCCAAATGAACAGGACAAGGCCGGCCAAGCCCAAACCGCCCAGCAACACGTACAGGGCGATTTCGATGGTGAACAGCACCGGGGCCAGGGTTTGGATCAGACTTGTGGGATTCATGCGAGATTTCTCCTAGTTGGGTTCTGGGTCATGCTGGATGAAATTTAACGAGGGCCGTCGCCGGTACTTCCCACCGGTGCAGCCTTGTAGTCGGTGCCCGCGCAGAAGACGGCATCGAAGGCGTCGCCGTTCTCCACCTTGTTTTTCCAGGCGATCCGGCAGGCCGCCCCGCGCAGGGCCTGGATGGAGAGCGTATCCTTGGTGGTCGACCTCACGTAGAGCATCACGCTGTCGGCCAGCGCCCCGGCAAAGTACCCGCTGCCTCCACGGATGTTCGTGTATGGAATGGTGGTGCGGTCACCGCCGGCGATGCCGTTCATGGCCCGGTTGTAGGAGACGTAATTGGGATCCACTGCGTAGAAGACAAGCCAATTCGGACCGGTGTAATCGAGGGTGAGATTCGAGACCAGAGCGATCTGTGGCCACCTGTACAACGAGCTCTCGTAGCTGCCCGCTGGCCCAAAGAGATAGCGGGAGTTCCCTGGCTGGAATCGCCGGGCGGAATCCTGGGTGGAGGTCTTTTGGTTCCCACGCGCCGCACGTTGAGTCTGGGAGACTGGATTGTCGATGCGTGCTCTGGTGGGGTCGAACCGATGAACCCCGAATCCGCCTCCGAACCCGGCACCCGGCTTGAGCTCCACCACGTAATCGCGGAAGGCGAAGGCCACTTCCACGCCGGAAATGTTCGTCACCCGTGGAAACAAGGTGGGGATGTACCAGACCGTGTCTCCGGAGGGGATCTTGCGGAAGGTGGGAAGCCCTTGGTTGACGCTGTCGATGGTGGCGGTGGTCAGCCGGTATCGGGCGACCACCCCAGGCACGAGGGAGTCCGCAATGTCCAAGGTTCGCTGTTCGGCGGGGTATCTAGCCCCCACCGCCAGCACGGAAACCATCGCCTCCACTGGCGCCTGGATGCTGTCGGACACCGACCAGGAGGTAGGCACCGTGGTGGTGGCCGAAAGCTCCGTGACGCGGGTGCTGTTGGCGCCCGGCCAGTTCTGCGAGGCATTCCACCGCACGCGGGCCCGCAACGTGTACGTAGCGCCCGCCACCACCGGGTGCGGATGCGACGGAAGCCAAGCCACCGCGCTTCCTGGAGCGGGCAGATAGCTGACGGAATCTGTTGGGTCACCTTCGCGGGACACCACGATGGAGGCGTCCTCCACGAACTTCATGGTGGAGTCGTACTTGCCCGCGAGGGGAATCGTACGCTCCAGCCAGAGGGTGTCGAAGTTCCGGTCGCCGATCGCGAACAGCGACACGAACAGGGTGGGCTCGCGATTGACCTCGTCCGATGGCATCAGGTTCCAGGGACCGTTGCAGGAGGCCAGGGCCAGAAGGGAAGCGAAGGCGAGATGTTGGATCTTCATCGGTAAGGTTCCTTTGCCGGCTCAGAATTGGTATTCGTAGCCGAAGAAGAACGGCAGGATGGGAAACTGGTAGGTTTCTTCGCGCTTGGGAGGGTTCTTCTGGGTGTCGTAGTTGATGGAAAAGACGTTTTCCCGATCGGTGATGTTGATGATCGTGTAGTAGAAGCGCCACTTGCCGGTGCGCCCGAAGTCGAAGGGCGTCACGTCCAGCCGGAGGTATCCCGGGCGGCGGTCCACGTTGCGCGGATTGGCGATGGTAGCAGTGTTTTCGTCCAGACCCATCGTGTTCGGATCTCCCACTCCTTGGCCTCCGTCCACACCCTGCATCGGCTCATGGACGCGGTTGTAACCCTTGTAGTCGGTCATGGGCAGGCCCGAATTGGCGGCCAGCTGCACGCTGGAGCGGAAGTAGTCGGATTTGTCGACCGTCCAGAAGGCGATCATGGGCGGGAAGAGACTGGTGAGGATCTTGGCCACCAGCGGCACCTGCTTGCGGGTGCCCACCAAGGCTTCGTTGTTGCCTCGCCCCACCCAGTTCAAGCCTCCGGTAAACTTGAAGGTGTTTCGCTGGTCCCAATCGGCCCAGTAGGGATCGAAGCTGGTGGAGACCAGGTTGTCCGAGTAGTCCCTGCGTTTGAGAGCAGACCAAGCCGCCGCGTAGCTGACGGAACCGGTCCACCAGCCATCCTCCTTGGCAAGGGCGGCTTCCGCCCCCATCGCCCAGCCGTCCAACTTCTGGAAGCTCTCGGCGAAAAGGTCGTTACTCGACGCCTGGAGGGACGAATCCCTGGCTTGAGAGACCGAGCTGGCCAACAGCGGCACCGCGTAGATGTCCTTGTAATACCCCTCCAACGAGACACGCAGACCCAAGGGGCCCCAGTTCTGGCGCTCCACACCCAGGGAGGTGAGCCACTGGGTGGTGGGCTCCATCGGGTTTTGCGCGGCATACCAGAATTCGGTGGGGATCTCCACGTCAGCGAAGCGGATGGAGGTCATGTACTGGGTATAGTGGCCGAAATGAGCGTCGGCTTTCCAGTCCGGGGCAAAGCGCCAAGTAAAGCTCACGCGCGGATCCCACGAGAGGTCCTCGACCAGTTCCATGTCGTTGTTGGCCCGCAATCCCACCGACAGGGTTTTGGTGGTATCCAAGATCACGCGATCCTGCAGGTACACGGCATGCAAGTCAGATTCCGTCTGGGACTTCAGGCTGATGCTGGCCACGGGAATGTCCTGGCGGAACAACACATCGAAATGGTTGTACTCGTAGCCCAAGGTCAGGCGGTGTTTGGGCTCCGGTGTCCATTGCACCTCGCCGCGGCCGTTCCAGGATTCGATCTGGTTGGCGAAGGTGAAGATGTCGGAAAAGCCCACGACCTGGTCGTACTTGGAGTACGCGCCGGTGCCCGACACGATCCAATCGCTGCCCAGGCGCTTGCGCACGTTGACCGGAATCGCGCGATTGCCCCAATCGGCCCCGATCAACCCAAGGCCCAACTTGTCGCGACCGTCGTAGGCCGAGACGCGCACCGTGTCGCCGGCGCGCCCCCATGCGGCGGAAGCCTGCCAGTCCCAGAAATCGTAATCCAATTGCAAGGTGGTCGCCTCCAGGTCGCGGGCGATTTCCAGCGCCGACCCGATCCAGGTGCTGCGCGCACCTCCCGACCACGAGACATCGCCTTGGCGGCCGTCGGTGGCCAGGCTTCCGGAGAACGTGGTGAGCCGAAGCGAGCCCTGCATCTTCGCCTTGGAAATGCTGTCGGAATTTGTCCGGGTGATGAACCCTTCCGTCGCGCGCAGGCCCTTGTCGGCCCATCGGCGCAGGGTGCGGGTGGAATCGAGCGTGGAGTCGTAGTCCGAGGCTCCCACCTTGGAGCTCACCAACAGCACGCTGGAGAGGCGATTGCCGTACTTGGGATCGAACCCGCCCTTGTAGAAGTCCAGGCCTCCGGTGGCGTCCGCCAAAAACGTGCTGAACAAACCGCCGAAATGGGCAGGGCTGTACACGGCGGCGTTGTCGAACAAGATCAAGTTCTGGTCCGAGCTGGAACCGCGCACGTAGAGCTTGGTGGAAAAGTCGGAAGACTGGACCACACCCGGCAGAGCCTGCACGGCACGGATCACGTCTGGTTCTGCAAGACCCGGCAGACGCTTGATGGTCTGGACCGTCACGCGCTCCTGGCCCAACACGCGAGGTGGCCTGCGCTTGCCACGCACGGTCACGGTATTTCCAGCCGACGACTTCACCACCTTGGCGTTGGAGGGCGCCTGCAGGGCGGTGGAATCGAAGCGCGTGGTGTCGACGATGGTGCGGATGGTGTCGCGGGTCTCCACCACCGAATCGATCTTCACCTCCAGCGGCGCGATGTCCAGGGTGTCGAATCCTTGAGGTCGGATGGGAGTGCACAATTTCTGACCGCTCACCAGCAAGCACAATTCAAAACTGCCCGTGGCCCGTCGCAGGCTGTCCGTCAGCACACCGGCCAGGAACTTGCCGGTGGAGTCCATCTTCGCGACCTCGCCGTCCAGCGTCACCTGGCTGCCCACGGGCGCGGAGGATCGCACCACCACGGGAACCTGCCGGACCGGCGGTTGGACGGTGGCAGACGTGGAGTCCACGTTCGCGGCGAAAAGCCCCGAACTCGCCCCAAAGAGTGCGAGAACAAAGAGTGGCATCCGTTTCATAAGGGTTACCCGGCAGACGGTATCGGTTTCCATGTTCTCCACACGAATAGAAAAGTTCGGGACGAGCAACCCGGATTCATGCCTGCAGGTTCGTGAAGAAGTAGGTTGAGAAGACACCATGAGCACCGAACTGGTTCAATTTCTGCGTGGAAATCCCGCGCATCTGGACGGCAGGCTGGTCGCGATCGCCAAGGTCACCAGCCCGCTCTCCCACGACCATCCCGGCAAGGGAATGGTCCACCGGGGGCTTTTGTCCGTCCAGGGCAACTACCGCGACCAGCACACCATGGCCGAATTCTTCCGGATCGAGTTCGGTCTGTCCATGGAAAGCGGGATCGAGGAGATCATCGAACAGGCCCGCCAGAACGGCGGCATCGAAGGCGCGCTGGACCCGGAGCAGGTGCGCGAGCGGTTGCGCAACATGGGCGATTCCCAATACCTGCCCATCCCCGCCAAGGTCATCCGGGTTTCCAGCCTGGAATCGGCCGCCAACATGGATGGCGACGTGGTGTATCTGGGGGAATTCGGCGATTTCCAGTTCGCCCACATGGCGGTCAACGCCTTCCCCATCCTCTACCAGTCGCGCTACCGGGAGCAGGAGCGCGGCGCCATCGCCCAGCAGATCGAGACCATGCTCGAACTTCTTTCCCCTCCTTCCGAGCCAAGCGAGCCTTCTGAGCCAACCCTGGAAACCTTCCAAGGCAACATCGAAGACCACCTCCTGCGCACGATCCTCCCGGATCTGCTTTATGCCGCCGAGGGAAGCTCGGATGCCGAGGCCGCCCTGAACCGATTCCAAGCCTTCATGTCGCCGCATCTCTACCCAGGTGACGTCCAGCGCATGCTGGATCTGGTGCCGCAGGTACGCCACGGCGACCACGACGCGCTGAGGCTTCTGGATCTTCTGGTCCGCAAGGTGGCCGCCATCCAGCGGGAAGATTGGAAGACCCTGGAAACCCTGCGACGGGAGCTGGGCGAGTCCGGAAACGCCTGAACACACGAAGGGCCGCCCCGAAGGACGGCCCTTGTGCATGGATCGGGGTGACACGATTCGAACGTGCGACCTCTACGTCCCGAACGTAGCGCTCTACCAGCTGAGCCACACCCCGGATTCGAACCACCTGTTTCCAGGGGGCCGAGGAGGAGGAAAGATAGCACCTGTCCGACTTCTGGAAAGGGAGCACAAAAGACATCTCGCGCTTGCATCCTGTCCAATGGACGCGGTATAGTGGGCTTCCAGAGGAGACCCGAATGGAACAAGGTGCCCCCAGGATCCTTGTCGTGGACGACGAAAACGCGATTTGCCAAGTCATCCAGGACTACTTGTCCTTGAGAAAATTTGAAGTGGCCACGGCGGGCAACTACGACGAGGCGACCTCCTTGCTGGGCACCGAGCGTTTCGATGTCCTGCTCTCCGACATCCGCATGCCGGGTAAGAGCGGAACCGACCTTCTGCGCTTCACGCGCCGCCATCACCCCAACACCGCCACCATCCTGTTCACCGGCTACGCCGACATCGGCATTGCCGTGACCTCCATGCAGGAAGGGGCCTACGATTTCATCCTCAAGCCCATCCACTTGGAACAGGTGCACATGTCCATCCACAACGCCTTGGAGAAGCGGGCGCTGAAGGAGGAGGTGCGACGCTACCAACGGGGGCTGGAAGACCTGGTGGAAAAACGCACCAAAGAGCTGAGGGAAGCCTTGCGGCTGGTGGAAGCGGCCAATCTGGACACCGTGACCCGCCTTTCCAGGGCCGCGGAAATGCGCGACGACGAGACAGGCAACCACGTGTTGCGGATCCGGTCCTATTCCGCCGCGCTCGCCCGGGAACTGGGCATGGCCGGCGACGAAGTGGGCAAACTCTACGTGGCCAGCTCCATGCACGACGTGGGAAAGATCGGCATCCCCGACCACATCCTGCTCAAGCCGGGAAGACTGGACACCAGCGAGCTTTCCATCATGAAAAACCATGCGGTGATCGGAGCGCGCATCCTGGCCGACGCCGACAGTCCCATGCTGCAAGTGGCCCAGGTGGTCGCGCGAAGCCATCACGAGAAATGGGACGGCTCGGGATACCCCGACGGCCTATCCAAGGAAGCGATCCCCCTTTCCGGACGGATCGTCGCCTTGGCCGACGTGTGGGATGCCCTCACCACCAAGCGCTGCTACAAGGCTGCTTTCTCGTTGGCTTCCTCCAAGGACATCATCCTCAAATCCTCCGGCTCGCACTTCGATCCGGATGTGGTCGCCGCCTTCCGACGGGTGGAAGACGAATTCCAAAGCATCTTCGCGCAATTCCAGGACGAAACGTCCAGCATCGCGCACGCCGCCGCGGAGAACTGAGATTCGCATGGAGCCGCACCCAGCATGACCGATTTCGCCCTGGACGTCCGCACGATTCCCGCACAGATCCTGACAGGCTCCGAGCCCGAGTCGGATTCCGTCATCTTCCTTCCCACGGCGGATCCGCCTGGCGCCCACGGTCTGCTCGGACGCATGAACGACCACGACCGGTTCTTTCCCGCCCGTGTCGGCGGCTCCATCCGCTTGCTGGCCAAAGCGTCCATTCGCACGCTTTCCGTTGGATTCGTGTTGCCGGAAATCGAGGAGCTCGACGCGCTGGGAGCCAAGGACGTCCACCTGCGCATCCGATTGCGCGACGCCGAGACCATCGAAGGCTCCGTGGCGATCCTGCTTCCCGAGCTGCGCGAACGCCCCCTGGACTTCCTGAACCAAAACGAGCGTTTCTTCGCCCTGTCCACGCCAGCGGGAACCGTGGTGGTGAACAAGGATTGGGTCGAATTCGTGGAACCGGCGGAGAAAACCTAGATGGCCACCCTGGACAGCTACCTGCAAGCCCAGCTCTCGCACAACGCCACGCACTTCGTGCTGCACGCGGGACACGAGATCATCTTCGTCATCGACGGCGTGGAACGCCCCATGACGGCGGAGAAAGTGGACCAGGCCACGGTGGTGGCGCTGCTGAGCGAAATCGCTCCGGATCAAACCCGACGCTCCATCCAGGCCAACGGCAAGTTCGAGTTCCGCTACAGCACCAAGAACAGCCCGTTTTTGTGCAGCGGCCACCCCACCGCCACCGGACCTCGGGCGGTGTTCACCATCGGCGAAACCTTCTTCGTGCCCGACGACCCGGCCTCGATCGTCGACTCCGTTTCCGAGCCCATGATCCATCGTTTGTTCAGGATCATGGTGGAAAAAAAAGCATCCGACCTCCATCTGTGCGTGGGCGAGCCCCCCATGATCCGCGACTCCGGCGACATGGCCAAGATCGCGGGCGAGCCCACCCTCACGGACGAATCGCTGCGGGATCTCCTGTTCGAAATCGCTCCGGCCAAGAACCGCGAAGAATACCTGGAGTGCGGCGACACCGACTTCGCCCACGAGATTCCCGGACTCGCGCGATTTCGCGCCAACTACTTCCGAGACCGCAACGGCGCGGGAGCGGTGTTCCGACAGATTCCGACCAAGATCCTTTCCGTGGAGGATCTTGGCCTTCCCGAGGAAGTCAAACAGCTTTGCTTCCTCTCCAAGGGGCTTGTGCTGGTCACCGGTCCAACAGGATCCGGCAAGAGCACCACGCTGGCCGCCCTGATCGACCTGGTCAACCGGGCCCGCAAGGACCACATCATCACCATCGAAGACCCGATCGAGTTCGTGCACCAGAACAAGGGTTGCCTGATCAACCAGCGCGAAGTCCGCATCCACACCAAGTCCTTTTCCAGCGCGCTGCGGGCGGCCCTGCGCGAAGACCCGGACATCGTCCTGGTGGGAGAAATGCGCGACCTGGAAACCATCTCCATCGCCATCGAAACGGCGGAAACGGGCCACCTGGTGTTCGGAACCCTGCACACCAGCACGGCCCCATCCACCGTGGATCGATTGATCGACGTGTTCCCCTCCGATCGCCAGGACCAGATCCGCGTCATGCTCTCCGAATCCCTCAAAGGGGTGATCGCCCAGACCCTGTGCCGCAAGAACGGCGGTGGCCGTGCCGCCGCCTACGAGATTCTGATGGGCGTGCCCGCGATGTCGGCGCTCATCCGCGAAGGCAAGACCTTCCAGATTCCCAGCGTGATGCAAACCGGCAAGAAGTTCGGCATGTGCACGCTCAACGACAGCCTCCTGGATCTGGTGCGCCGCAAGACGGTGGACCCGAAGGAGGCGTACATCAAGGCTGTCGACAAACAGGGACTCCTCTTGCAGTTCAAGAGCCAGGGCGTCGACATGAGCTTCCTTTCGGAGGTCGGCGCAGGATAGAGCGCCCACTGGAGGTACCCGACGTGCCCACCGCCATCTGGACAGACGAAATCGAAACCGGCTTCGAGAACATCGATGCACAGCACCGCGCCTTGTTTTCGCTCATGGGCGAAATCGACTCGGAGATGGACGGGGGAACACCTCCGAACAGCCTTGGCGGGCGGTTCCGACAATTATTGGAATTCACCGATCTCCACTTCGCCACCGAAGAGCGCCTCATGCGCAAGCTCGGGTACGAGGCCTTGGATTCCCACCTGGGAGCCCACCAGGACCTGCGCGAGCGCATCACCGAAGCCACCACCCGCGAGCTCGACGGAGACGATCTCCACTCCGAGCTCATGGCGATCCTATCGGCGTGGCTGGTGGAGCATATCCGCACGCAGGATCTCCCGATGGCGCTGTGGATGCGATCCCTTTCCCGTCACGACGACCCGCCTTCCACCATCCAACCGGAGTCGCAACCATGAGCCTTGCCGCCTGGGACCCCAAATACGCCACAGGAAACCTCGCCATCGACGGGCAGCACCAGAAGCTGTTTACGATGGTCAACGGATTGCACGACGCATTGCTCGCCGGAGCAGGCAAGGAGAAGATGGGCCCTACCCTGAAGGCCCTGGCCTCCTACACCGTGGAGCACTTTCGCACCGAGGAAGGCTTCATGACCCAGAAAGGCTATCCCGGCTACCCCGAGCACAAGCGCAAGCACGAAGAGTTGCTCAAGCAGGTCACCCAACTCATCGTGGATTTCGACGCGGGAAAGCTCACGCTGCCCATCACCCTCGCGCGCTTCCTTGCCGACTGGATCCGCCACCACATCGACGAAGAGGACCAGAAGCTCGCGCAGTGGATCAAGGCGAACTGATCGCTGCGCTTGGCTTTCTTCGACTGCGTCGAGGCAATTTCAAGACTTCGCCTTGAATCGTTCTTGCAGGGCTTACGCCCTGCAACCATTTTGCTCGCATCGAGGAAAATGGGAGGAACGAGCATGCGCGCCAAGGGTCTCTGGCTATAAGGTGCGGATGGCCAATCCTCCGAATAGCCACACCCTCTTGGAAAAACCCACAATCGAGAGGGGACAAGGTTGTCCTCGGACATGCTGGGACAGAATGCGTCAAAAAGGAAGAAGACCGGGGGGCCAATCAGACCGTTTGAAATATATTGTCCAACCAAGGCATCCCTGAATTCTGCGCACACCGGTCGCACTCAGGCGAAGCGCGCGGCCAACTTCGACGAAATCTGTCGAGGGGGTCGAGATCCCCAATCAACCACCAACACAAAGCGAGAGTGACCGATGTTGAGCCTTTCTGCGCTACTTTTTTCTCAGTTTTTCTCTTTACATCCAACAGGATATATTCCATCAGCTGCTGATGAGCGCATTCCTCAAGTTGAATATCGAAAATTATCTGTTGCAGCGAGGACGCTCGGAGGGATTCCCTCGAACGTTGATTTAACCTCGAGATTTCCCACTCCAGGAGACCAAGTGGACCAGGGTGCCTGCGTTGCTTTCGCGCTCGGGTATGCCCTTCAATCCGCAGAAGAAAAAGATGAATTTGGCTGGAATTTCTCAACTCCCAGTCAGGTACTGAGTCCTTCGTATATATATAACCAAGTTCATAGCAACTGGAGCTCAAATGGAGGTGGAACAGATTTGTCTGTGGTTGCGAACCTAATTGTAAATCAGGGAGTCGCAACCTTGGCTGAAATGCCATTCAACGGAGCTGCGTACCAATATAGTGCTTTGCCATCGATCTATCAGCGCGCACTCGCAGACAAGCACAAAGCAAGTGGATTTTTCCGATTTAATGATGGCGATTATTCAAGCTTCAAACGCCATATTGCCGCTGGGCACGGCGTAGCGATAAGTATTCCGGTTTACTCGGATTTTGATAACCTAAGCTATGGAGACCAAGTTTACGACAGATTGGATGGAGCGCCCCGCGGATGGCACGCCATTACACTTATTGGATACGATGACGGACGCCAGGCCTTTAAATTCATCAATTCATGGGGCACATCCTGGGGAGTGGGTGGATACGGCTGGATCTCCTATTATTTGGTCTCTATTTTAAGGTCCAGCGGCTATGGTCTCGGTGCTGAAACCACAAATCCTTACGTTTCCATTTCCCCCTTCCATTACAGCCTAGGGGGCGTCGCTGGATTTGATTTGCTAAGCTCGGCCGACCGAGTAACAAAAATCGACTACAATGGCGACCACAAAGATGATTTGATATTGTATCGCCCGGGCTCGGGAATATTCTTTCTTGCTCAGTCTCTTGGAGCAGGCATTTTTTCCAATGTGCAAGCCACAACACAAGGCGTAGCAGGCTTTGATCTACGCTCATGGAAAGATGTGATCACGGTCTTTGATTATAACGGAGACGGAAAAGAGGACATTCTTCTGACTCGAGTTGGTCCTGGCGAAGGGGCGACTCGAATTGGACGTTCCAACGGTGATGGAACATTTTCAATGACATTTGCCAGCTCCGCCGGCTTGGCCGGATATGACTTCCGGGGATCAGTTGAAATGATTCAGCCATTCGATTTCAATGGCGACGGGATGAAAGATCTCCTCATGTACCGCCCAGGGCAAGGAACCTTCTGGATTGCACGCTCCAATGGAGATGCGACCTTCACGGCCGTATATGCGAGCTTTAGTGGCATTGGCGGGTTCGACATGAGAAGCCCGAACGACAAGGTTCTAACCATTGATATCAATGGAGACCGAAATGACGACCTTTTGCTGTATCGTCCTGGAGCTGGAGCGGCTTGGGTGTTGCTCTCAAACGGCAATGGAAGCTTTTCTGTCACTTATCAATCATTTTCAGGCATCGCCGGCTTTGACTTGCTGTCAACTTCCGACATAATTTTCCCTCTTGATTTCAATGGTGACAACAGAAAAGATTTGCTGATTGTTCGGCGAGGCAACGGACAAGGGACAACGTTTGTCGCTCAATCAATTGGAGACGGCACGTTTACTCCAGTATACGTAAACAGGTATGGCCTTGCTGGATTTGCTTTTGACAACGCTTCAGATTGGGTCTGGCCTTTGGATTATACCGGCGACGGAAAAGATGACTTGTTCTTTGCGCGAACAAACGAAGGAACTGTTTATCTTGGCTCCTCGAATGGCGACGGATCATTCACAAACACATACAACCACCATTTTGGGGGGATTGGCTTTTTCGATTATTCCAACCCAATAAATCAAACCTTAATCATGGATCAAGACGGCAATGGACATAAGGATTTGTTCATGTACCAGCCTGGTTCAGGGATTGCCCAACTGGTGAGATACTAGCCACTCGTCCAGTTGCCACCTTTGGCAAATTGAAACAGGAGCCCAGGTGACACTTGGGCTCCTCCCTTTGTCGTTATCTGACTTGCCAGAATCTGCAACCATTCCGCCAGATCCGTCAGAGTCAGTTTGACCTTCAGTAGAATACGGTTACGCCCTTTACCGGCTGGCCTTACCTCGCGCTTCTGCAGGTCTTACGGCCCTGGACCATCCCCGCTGCGAGGCGATCTGGGGCCACAGTTCAAAGCCTTCGCATTGGCCTCTGATAATTTCAGTCGGAAGCCCGAAAACTTCAGGCACAGCTCAACGAGAAAGCTCTCGGCATCGCCTCGATGGGCGAACCCAGTCACGAAATCACCAGCGAAGCGTGCCAGAAGACTCTCGTGTTCACAATCGTTTCGAACCCTACGATCAAACCATAGATCCAGCACGTTCTAGTCTGGCGCCTGAGCTGTGGCGGAGTCCTTTCCCCCCACAAAAAAGCCCCCGCAGAGATCTGCAAGGGCTCGTTGGACGGATCCAGCCGTGGTCATGTTGACGAAAAGGATCCCCGCCGTGGCGGGGCGAAGCGACCCGGACCGCCTCAGAAGAGAGCGAGTGCCTTCGTGGTCGTGCTCCCCGCGGTTGGTAAGCACTCGGTGATCCCCTCTCCCCAGGATCTTCTTGTGAATTGATTCTTCCGCGATTGCCCCATCGAGGAGGAATCATGGACGTCTTTTTCGCACATACCCAAGTTCGCGCCGCAGCCTCTTGGCTTGCCAGCTCGAAGGCGATGCGACATCGTCTACGCGAGCGCCTGCTGTCATCGGAGAGTTTGCCGCCCATCGAATTTGTTGAGGTGGTCATCGAGTGGGAAGAGGTGGCCTGATGCTGAGCCCCTCCAATCTGCGGATCTTTCTTTGCGGTCAGCCTGCCGACATGCGCAAATCCTTCAATGGGCTCACCGGCATGTGCAACCAATTCCTGTCGCAAGATCCCACATCCGGAAAGGTCTTCGTGTTTTTCAACAAGCGCCGGGACCAAGTCAAAGCGCTGTGGTGGGATGAGACGGGATACGCCATCTGGCACAAGAGATTGGAGGCGGGAATGTTTTATCCGGATCCAACCGAGGGGCCGATTTCGCCCGCGCAACTGTCCTTGATCCTCGATGGAATCCAAGTGAAGATGGTTCGCCAATACAAGCGATTCCATCTCGTGAAGAAGATGTCTGATTCATCGATTTGATCAGCATTTATCGAGGCTTTTCGGTATATTGCTCCTTGTGAAATCGACTCGATCCAACGCGATCTCGGTGCCGGAATCCGACTTGGATTCCGGCCTCTCCAACGAGGCGTTGCAGGCTCAGGTAAAGCAGCTGACCGACGACAATCGGTACCTGCGCGAGCAGTTGGAGTTGCTCAAGCGCCACATCTTCGGGCACAAGAGCGAAAAGATCCCCGCTGCATTGCTTGGCGCCGAATCCGACCTGTTTGGCGTGCCGGCACCGGATCCTTCTCTGGGCCAGACCAAGCAGGTCGCTGCGCACGAGCGCACCGTCAAGCCTGCAGGTCATGGTCGTGTGGCGCTGCCGGACGATCTCCCCTGCGAGACCACGGTGCTCGACGTTCCCGAGGCGGAGAAGACCTGTCCGTGCTGCGGCAAGCAACGCGTTCATATCGGAGATGATGTCAGCGAGCAGCTGGACATCGTGCCGCCGCGGTTTACCCGTCTTCGCATCGTGCGCCCCAAGATGGCCTGCCGGGAATGCACCGAATGCGGTGTGGCACAGGCCAAACCGCCGGTGAGCGTCATCGACAAGGGCATCCCTACCGCCAATCTGGTGAGCTGGATCATCCTGTCGAAATATGTCGACCATCTTCCGCTGCACCGCATCGCCGACCAGTTCAAGCGCTGGGGGGTGGAGATCGCCGAGACCACGATGATCGGTTGGATCGCGGCCATCTTCGAGCTTCTGGGGCCGATCCACAAAGCCTTGGAGCGCGAGATCAAGACGTGTGGATGCATGCACGTGGACGAGACCACATTGAAAGTCCAAAAGGGAGAGAAGGACAAAAGGGGGGTAGGCAAGACAAGCGTCGACTACCTATGGGCCATGCTGGGACGTGGCCCCGATAGAACGTCGATCGGCGTGTCCTTTCTCTATGACGATGGGCGATCGCACGCGGTAGCCAAGGCGATTCTTTCCGGGGTGACAGGAAGCGTCTTGACCGATGGTTATGATGGATACGCCCAGGCCTGCAAAGAACGTGACGATCTGGTCCATGGTTTGTGCTGGGCGCATGCGCGCCGCAAGTACCACGAGGCCTTGCTGACCGGGCAGGGGCAGGCCGCCTCGGTGGCGATCAAATGGATTGCCGATCTCTACGCGCATCATCGCCGCATCGAGACATTTGCCGATCGACTTGGCAGGCGCTGGAACAAGGCCGATGCCCAACCGGACTACGCAAGAATCGACGCAGTCATCGTGAACCGGCGCCAAAAATGGATGAAGCCTGTGGTCGATGAGCTGGAAGCGTGGAACGCCCGCATGGTCCAAAGCGCCACCCCCAAGGGGAAGTTTGGGGAAGCCATCGGTTACTTTCGCAACCAATCCGTCCGTCTCCGTCAATTCCTGACCAACGCGAGATTGGATCTGGACAACAACATCATCGAACGCTCGATCCGCCCCATCGCCATCGGTCGCAAGAATTGGATGTTTGCCGGATCCGAAGAAGGCGCCAGACGGTCCGCGCTGCTGATGAGCCTGGTGGGATCCTGTAAGCTCCTGGGGATCGATCCCGCCGAGTATTTGGGCGATGTGCTGTTGCGCGCGAAAGCCTGCCAGCCGACAGCCGAAGGATGCGCCGACCTGACGCCTAGCCGATGGAAAGCGGGACGGGCAAAGTAGAAAGAGTCACCCCGAGTCAAAAAGAGGGGATTACCGAGGGCTTACCGCGGTTGTGAGCCGGACCAGGTAGGTTCCGGCTTCCAGACCGGGAACCCCTATGGACCGTGAGCCCTCGAAACCCTCGCTCAGGTCGAACCGGCGGCGGCCCGCCAGTTCCAGGATCTCGAGGTGGTCGATGCGCGTGTCCGAAGACACTTCCAGCGCGCCGGCGAAAAACCGCGAAGAATACCTGGAATGCGGCGACACCGACTTCGCCCACGAAATCCCCGGCCTCGCGCGCTTTCGCGCCAACTACTTCCGCGACCGAAACGGCGCGGGAGCGGTCTTCAGACAGATTCCGACAAAGATCCTCTCCGTGGAGGACCTGGGCCTTCCGGAAGAGGTCAAACAGCTCTGTTTCCTGTCCAAGGGACTGGTGCTGGTCACGGGCCCGACAGGTTCCGGCAAGAGCACCACGCTCGCGGCGCTGATCGACCTGGTCAACAGGGCCCGCAAGGACCACATCATCACCATCGAGGACCCGATCGAGTTCGTGCACCAGAACAAGGGCTGCCTGATCAACCAGCGCGAAGTCCGCATCCACACCAAATCCTTTTCCAGCGCGCTGCGGGCGGCGCTGCGCGAAGACCCGGACATCGTACTGGTGGGCGAAATGCGCGACTTGGAAACCATCTCGATCGCCATCGAAACCGCGGAAACGGGCCACCTCGTGTTCGGCACCCTGCACACCAGCACCGCGCCGTCCACCGTGGATCGATTGATCGACGTGTTCCCCTCCGATCGCCAGGACCAGATCCGCGTCATGCTTTCCGAATCGCTCAAAGGGGTCATCGCACAGACCCTGTGCCGCAAGAACGGTGGCGGCCGAGCCGCCGCCTACGAGATTCTGATGGGCGTGCCCGCGATGTCGGCGCTCATCCGCGAAGGCAAGACCTTCCAGATCCCCAGCGTGATGCAGACCGGCAAGAAGTTCGGCATGTGCACGCTCAACGACAGCCTCCTGGATCTGGTGCGCCGCAAGACGGTGGACCCGAAGGAGGCGTACATCAAGGCGGTCGACAAACAGGGGCTCCTCCTGCAGTTCAAGAGCCAGGGCGTCGACATGAGCTTCCTTTCGGAGGTCGGCGCAGGATAGAGCGCCTACTGGAGGTACCCGACGTGCCCACAGCCATCTGGACAGACGACATCGAAACCGGCTTCGACAACATCGATGCGCAGCACCGCGCTCTCTTTTCC
The DNA here is from genome assembly GCA_016699655.1 of Fibrobacterota bacterium. GTDB lineage: Bacteria > Fibrobacterota > Fibrobacteria > UBA5070 > UBA5070 > UBA5070. The sequence goes on along the minus strand of CP064986.1, from coordinate 2,187,499 downwards.
CTCATGGGAGAAATCGATGTAGAAATGGGTGGAGGCACCCCTGCCAACAGCATCGGGGGGCGATTCCGACAATTGTTGGAATTCACCGATCTCCATTTCGCCACCGAGGAGCGCCTCATGCGAAAGCTCAGCTACGAGGAGTTGGATTCCCACGCGAAAGCCCACCTCGACCTGCGCGAACGCATCACCGAGGCCACCACCCGGGACCTCGATGGACACGATCTCCATTCCGAACTCATGTCGATCCTATCCGCGTGGCTGGTGGAACATATCCATGCCCACGATCTCCCCATGGCGCTTTGGATGCGATCCCTCTCGCAGCACGAGGATCCCCCTTCCACCATCCACCCGGAGACCCAACCATGAGCCTCGCTGCCTGGGACCGCCACCACATCGACGAAGAGGATTAGAAGCTGGCGCAGTGGATCAAGGCGAACTGAAAACGAGACCTATTCGATCTTCGCCCGGATCAGGATCGAGAACAATTCCTGGCTGTACTGCCATTTCTTTTCCTTTGCCTCCAGGGTGAGGTCGTAGGCTTCCGCCGCGTCCTGATCCAGCTCGAAGACGGAGCTCTCGAGGAATTTCCAGCTCCGACCGGCGAACACTTCCTCGCCCAGCTCCAGGGCCAAAAGCCCCAAGGGATGGTCCCCATCCTTGGAGCGGATGCCGAAATCCTTCCCGTTTTTGAATCCGTACTTGCAATAGTTGTGGGGATCTCCGTAGGTGACGATGGCTCCGATCCCCATCCCCGCCGCCAATTGTTTGGTGTGCTGGATCAGAGCGCCTCCCACTCCCATTCGTTGGAAGGGCGGCAAGACCGCGATCGGACCGAAGGTCGCCGTTTCCTGTCGCGAGCCATCCTCCCCCACCACCGCGGACCGGGTGTACAGGATCGCTCCGATCATTTTTCCGTCAAATTCTGCCACAAACGACAACTCCGGCAGGAAATCCTCGTGGCCACGCAGGAGATGCACCAGATAGTGCTCGTCGCAGCCGGGCCGGTAGAGATTCCAGAACGCCTCGCGCGTCAGCCACTCCACCTGCGGAAAATCGGCATCCACGAGAGGTCGGAGAATCAGGCGGGATGGATCGAAGGCTTGGCGGGTCATGGAATCGTGGCTCCGGAAAAAAGCGAGGAAGGGCAGATGCGCGAACCACCTCCGTGGTCGGGAGGGAGAATCGATCCTCCCTTGGCGGCCTGAGATGAGGCGTGAAACGTAAAACCCCCGCGGCATGCCGCGAGGGTTTGTTGGACGGATCGCTGTGCTCGGCCCCACACCGCCACCGTAGGGACGCAAAATCTTGCGCCCCTACATCGGGGGCGGGGCATCTAGGGACCTTACTGGATCACGATCTGCTTTTGCAGTGTCGCGTCGCTTTGGATGATGCTCAGGATGTAGTTGCCCTTCGCGAGCGTTTCGCCCAACCGCACGGTCACCTGGGCGCCGCTGGCGAACGAGCGGACTTCCATCAGCTCTCCCTTGGCATTGAACACACGGACAGATCCTGCCGTGGACATGGCGCCAAGCTTGAGGACGCCATGGGCGTACTCGATGGCCCGGTTGGCCTTCACGAGGTTCCCGACTCCGGCCTTGACCGTCTTTTTCCAGACGATCGGGTGGCTCAGATCGGCGCTATCCAAGGTGATGGTGTCGATCAAGGTGTCCTTGGTGGACTTCAGGTCGATCAGTCGCAGCACGAACTTGCCGGAGATGCTGGTGGTGCTGATGCTGAACGCGCCGTCGGCTCCTGTGGTGTCGCGCGCCAAGGTGGATGCCCCCGCTCCCGTGGAGCGAAGCGACACGTAGACGCTGTCCATCTTCGCGCCGGTGGAATCGGAGATCGTCCCGGAAATCAAGATGGTTTTCGCCGGGATCACAGCCACCAGCGAAACGTTGATCGTCTTCGGGTCGGCCTTCACCGTGTCCGTCACGTTCTTGGTGGTGTAACCCGTGGCGCTCACACTGAGGGTGTAGGCGCCTGTGGTCACTCCCGCAAACGAGTAGAGGCCGTCGGCCCCCGTGGTGTCGCGCAACGTGGCGGCACCCGCACCGGTCCCGCGCAAGGTGACCACTGCGCCATTGAGGGCTGTGGCACTGCCGGCGGAATCGATCTTGCCGCTCACCGTGGACGTCACGATCGCCACCAGCGAAACGTTGATCGTCTTCGGGTCTGCCTTTACCGTATCGGTCACGCTCTTTGCCGTGTAGCCTGTGGCGCTCACGCTGAGCGTATAGGCGCCCGCCGCCACATTGGCAAACGAGTAGAGGCCGTCGGCTCCCGTGGTGTCGCGCAACGTGGCAGCACCCGCACCGGTACCGCGCAAGGTGACCACTGCGCCATTGAGCGCCGTGGCGCTGCCGGCGGAATCGATCTTGCCGCTCACCGTGGACGTCACGATCGCCTCCAGCGAAACGTTGATCGTCTTGGGGTCGGCCTTGACGGTATCTGTCACGCTCTTGGCGGCGTAGCCTGTGGCGCTCACGCTGAGCGTGTATGCGCCTGTGGTCACTCCCGCAAACGAGTAGAGTCCATCCGCGCCGGTGGTGTCGCGCAACGTGGCGGCACCCGCACCGGTACCGCGCAAGGTGACCACAGCACCATTGAGCGCCGTGGCGCTGCCGGCGGAATCGATCTTGCCGCTCACGGTGGAGGTCACGATCGCCTCCAGAGAAACGTTGATCGTCTTCGGATCCGCTTTCACCGTATCGGTCACGTTCTTGGCCGTGTAACCCGTCGCGCTCACGCTGAGCGTGTAAGCACCTGTGGTCACTCCCGCGAACGAATACAAGCCATCCGCGCCCGTGGTGTCGCGCAATGTGGTTGCGCCTCCACCGGTCCCGCGCAGGGTGACGATCGCACCGTTGAGCACTGTGGCGCTGCCGGCGGAATCGATCTTGCCGCTCACCGTGGAGGTCACGATCGCCACCAGCGAAACGTTGATCGTCTTGGGGTCGGCCTTCACCGTATCTGTCACGCTCTTGGCGGTGTAGCCTGTGGCGCTCACGCTGAGCGTGTACGCGCCTGTGGTTACTCCCGCGAACGAATACAGACCATCGGCCCCCGTGGTGTCGCGCAACGTGGTTGCGCCCCCACCGGTGCCGCGCAGGGTGACGATCGCACCGTTGAGCGCCGTGGCACTGCCGGCGGAATCGATCTTGCCGCTCACGGTCGACTTCACAGGCGCAGGGACCGGCACCATCTTGATCACGATGCCGGAGGTATCGGATCCGAACAGCTCGATGGTGTCGGATTTTGTCGTGTACGAGGTGGAACCCATGGAGGTCGCCCGCAGGACCAGCTTGCCTTTGGTGGAATCCGACGAGATGCTGAAGACGCCGTCGGCGCCCGTGGTGTCCCGCGCAAGGGTGGCTCCCCCCGGAACTTGCAGCGAAAGCCGGACGCTGTCCAAAGCCTTCCCGGAAGTATCCCTCACGGTTCCGGAAATGGTGACGGCGGCATTGGCCATGCCCGCAGCCACCAACAAGCAGCTCAGCAGCAGTGATTTTTTCATTTCGCACCTACCTTCGTTTCGTGTGAATCTTTCCGGCACCACCATCACCACGTCGACTTGACATTGATTGTCAACACATCCCTGGCGAACCAGGAAGGCATGGGTCGGAGCTTCGACCCGGCACGGGCGGCGACGATCGTTCGACGGAACAACCCTCTGGCAACCACATTCCAGCCCCCTCCTGAACGCCTTCAACACTCAGGACAGAGGCATGACTGGTCCGAATTTCTTTTCGGCGAAGTGTACACGGAATACAGATTCCGTCTGTTTTGCTCCCAAAACGGGAGCGCCCCGGTTTTTCCGAAAATCAAACCGTTGCCATTTGCTGCCGACTTAGGACCTGAAGGCGTTCGGGCCCGTCGTGGTGCGGCTTTGCGGGGGATGTGATTCTTGCAGGAACCCAAGAGCTGGAAGGTGGGTTGGCAACGACTTCTTCGCGTGGCCCGGAGCGGTCGCGACCGATAGGTACCCGCCTTTCAGATTCCCCGGTCGGAACTCACGGGCGAATGATCACATTGGTGCCGACCTTGGATTGCTCGAACAGGACATCCATGTCGTCATCCTTCAATGCAATGCAACCCTTCGTCCAATCCACCGCGGACTGGAAGCTCCCAAGCCACCCCATTCCATTCTTCAACCCGTGGATCATGATCGAACTCCCAGGATCACAACGAAGCGCCTTGGATGCCGCTCGGTCCTCGGAGTCTGGATAGGAAATCTGCAAGGCCTTGTGGAATTGCGAATGCTCCTTCTTCAACACGACGCGATACCGACCTTCCGGGGTTTTGTTGTCGCCCTCGCACCGCTTCGCCCCTTCGGGCGTTTTCCCCAAGGCGATCGAATACCTGGCAAGGACGGAATCATTCCGCATCGCCATCAGCTCCCTATCCTTTTTCAGGATCACGATCGAATCCACCGTGCCCGGACTTCGGGTCGCGGCTTCGGCCGATCGCGAAAATCTGTTTTCCTTGCAATCGGCCATCGGAGCAGACAAAAGTAGGCAGGCCACTACGCACCACTTCGATTCAATCGGTTTGGTCATCGCTTCGCGTCTTTCGGTCCTTCGGGATTCCGCAGCCAGAGAGCCCACTCAAACTAGCCAACCTCAAAGCGCCTTCCACTGCAAGTTTTCCAGCGGGATCCGAAGAGCCATTCCGAACAAGGTTTTCCGGCTGGTTTTTGGGGCGACGCAAGCCTCCTCAGTCCATGCAATGGCGGATTTCCTCGTCAAAACGGGATCGGGTCGGCTCCGACGACATCGTTCCAAGCAGGAAGTTTTCCGGGTGCGATCCAAACAAGCCACGTCGGCCCCTGCGCCGCATGCACATTCACCCCTCGACCTCGTATTGGCCAATCCATCGAAGGAGTGTTCCGGCATGAAATCAGCTTCCATCCTTGCCACCATCGCACTGGCCGCTGTGGCATCCGAGGCCGCCGTCAGCTACGCACCCGTGACCGCCGGAGCCACCGGTGGCGCCCAAAAGCTCTACAACTTCCTGGCCACCCACTATGGAGTCAAGACCATCTCCGGCGTGATGACCGGAGATGTAGGCTCCGGGACGGATGTCAAGTTGCAGGTGGATGTCGACACCCTATTCCGCAAGAGCGGGAAATATCCGGCTCTCGTCGGATTCGATTTCCTGTTCGCCACCGGGGTGAAGGCATCGGACTCCTGGTACAAGAGCTACACCAACACCACCCTTGCGCAGGCCAAGGATCTCTGGTCCAAGGGGGGCATCCCCGCCTTCACCTGGCATTGGAAGGATCCGAGCGATTCGATCGACGCGTTCTACACCAAGAGCGGTAACCCCAAGGAATACACCACCTTCGATTTCACCAAAGGGTTCAAGGCGGGAACCTCCACCTGGGACTCGACGTCCAGCACCTACAAGCAGTTGGTGTCGGACATCGACGAGATCGCCGCGACGTTCCTGAGCCTCCAGAAGGACAGCGTGGCCGCCATTTTCCGTCCACTGCACGAGGCCAGCGGCGGTTGGTTCTGGTGGGGAACCAAGGGTGGAGCCGCCTACCAGGCGCTCTACAACCTGGTCCACGACCGCATGGTCGATTCCAACGGCGTGAAGAACCTCGTGTGGGTCTGGAACCCCAACGCGTCGGGGGACATCTCCTGGAATCCGGGCGCCACGCAGTACGACGTGATCAGCCTGGACATCTACGGCGCCTACGACTACACGAAGAAATTCGTCTCTGGATACCAGGAATTGACCACCAACTTCGGCACGGCCAACAAGATCTTCGCCGTCTCCGAAAACGGCCCGATTCCCGACGCCTCCACCATGAAGAAGAACAACGCGGTCTATTCCTGGTGGATGCCCTGGTACCAGAGCTGGGGCAGCAAGTTCCTGGACCAGACCGTGGACGCCGTGTGGAAGGCCAACATGGCCGATCCCTGCGTGATCACCTTGGACGAGATGCCCGGATGGAGCGCCTACGCGCTCTCCAACGCCCCGGTCGCCGCGTGCGCCAACGGCTACGCATTGGGCGGCCTGGACTCCGCAAGGCAGATCGTCGAGAAATTCCCGGCCGACACCGCCACCAATGGTTGGCTCCAAGTCAAGTACAGCACTCCCGCCGACGACACAGCCAAGGGGAACATCATCATCGCCTCCGGAGCCGTCCCCGATCTTTCCGCCGCCACCACGCTGACCCTGAAGGTGGTCAACGGCAACCCCCAGTCCGGCATCTGGTTCACGGTGGCTTTCTTGGGCAACGCCGCCACCAGCTGGGGTTGGGCCCAACCCGATGGCTGCTGGATCAACGCGGGCGATTCCACCACCTGCACGATCGACCTGACCACCACCACCAAGGACAAAGTGGTCCTGAAGGGCGCCGACTACGCCACCTTCATGTCCAACATCAACAAGGTCTACATCGAGGTCTTCGGCACGAGCTACTCGGGCAGCATCTTCTTCGACAACGTCGTGGCTGGCAGCACCGTGATCAACAAGTTCGACAAGAACGTGGAAATCCTGTCCGAACAAACCAAGAATCTGGTGGTCGCCCAAGTCATCGGACACGGATCGCAGACCGCGGTCAAGCCGATGGCGAAGGCGCTGTCTGACAAGATCCGTCTGCAAGGCCGCACTCTCCAGCTGAGCCTCGCGCACACCGGCGATGTCTCCGTTGACATGTTCGATCTGCAAGGCCATCGCGTGGCCAACCTCCACGAGGGCGCACTTTCGGCGGGGATCCATTCGCTGGAGCTGGGTCGCGTGAAGGCGGGTGTTTATGTGGTGCGGGCGAAGGGGGCGGGCGTCAACGAATTCCGGAAGGTGATTGTCGAGTAGGCTGCGCCTGGCCTTCTTTCAACTTCGTTGAGGCTTTCTTTTTTTGCAGGGCTGCGCCCTGCACCGTTTTACAGGAGGACCGTTCGATAGATCTCCATCGGCTCTGCCGATTGGGGCCCGGCGCTCCTCCTGTACCTCCTCGGGCCAAAGGACCGCAATCTCGGCCTCCCATCCGGCCAACAAGCCGGATGGGAGGCCTGTGCGGCCCTTTGGCCAGGGCTCCCATTTGACTCGCCTCGAGCCAAATGGGAGAAGCGAGCATGCGCGCCAAGGGGTTTCGGACTCTCAGGAGCGGATGCCGCTCCTGAGAATAGCCTCACCCCCTTGGATCCCCCCGGTTCGGCCTGCCGCATTCGGTCTGCCAATTTTCGGCATCGCTTTGCTCGCCGAGCATGGGCTTGTGGGGCGGGAACGCTCGTCTCGGTCAGTTGGAAACGGACAAGCTCGAACCGGTATCTTCAAAGTCAAACCTACAGCGAACGATGAGGTCTACTCTTCTGCCGGAAACGACTTTCCGAAGACTTTGTTTGTAATGAAAGCTACTGGGTATCCCCATGTAATCGATGCCTCGGTCTTCCCACCCTTCCTGCACTCGCTTTTGGACGTAAGCTTCGCTGGAATCCAGATGGCATGTCGAGTAGTTCACACGATAATACCGCTCTTGCATGATCTCCGACTCGTACACTTCGTTCATTGGAGGGGTAAGCGCCTTCAATTCTTGCGGCGTGAACAGCTCTGGATCGTCTTCCAGAAAATCGAAACATCCTGACAGCAGTAGCAGGGGGAGAGCCAACAAGAAGACATAGGCGCTTGCGTTCGCTCGTCTAGTCCAACCGAAGTGCATCCATTTCCGAATCATCGCCAAACCTCCCGATCAAGGGCTCGCCTGCGTTCGAGGACAACCCACAGGCTCAGCCAAGAATACGTCTTTCTCAACCTACCCGGAAAACCCATTGGCCAACTCCACACCGAATCGACCTTGAACGTTCCGCCAGTCCCGGTCGGAGGAAGGTCTTGAAATCAAATCCGTTCCAAAACCAAGTCTACGTAGACCGTGCCTTCGATCGGATCCAGAAGGATGTGGGAGTGGGCGCCTTGCGCCATTCCCGCGACATTTTCTGGCAGAGCATGATATGCCATATCCGCCAATTCTATGCTCACGCATGTTCCATCCACCGTCGCGGTGTTTTGTCCTTCCGATTTTCCGATCACCATCGTTTCCGCACATCGCGGATAGAATGTCGTCGGCATTCGATCCAAGGAATCACGTCGCCATGCTCGACTGCCGTCTTCAGCAGCAGCACCCCTTCCGCATCGAACTGAAGGGTGAACTCATCCATCTCCTCATTGTATTGGCACGAGATCATGATCTGCTTCCGTTCATGACTCGGTCGATCGCATCACATCATTTGCGTCCATCCTCATGCCCCCCTGAAGTGCCAAGCGCACAGTGATCATGCGATGCCCTTTTCCGCGTCACGTCTACAGGAAATACCCGATCAAGAATCCGACCACCCCAAGCAACGCGCAAGCGCCAAGCCAGAGGAGGATTCCTTTCTTCCTGGAACCGTCTGCTGACTTGGTGCGAGTCGGCGGTTCGCTGCGGTCGGCGGACAGCGCCTCCGGGTATGACTCTCCGTCATCACCGTAGACGTTCGCCTGCAATGCCTCCGCTACCGAGCACATCTTCTGAATGATTTCTTCGTCCGGATTCTTGACGGATATCTCCCCATCGAAATAATGGAACCACGCCTTGTTCCCTTCCTCGTCGTGGCCCGAATATTTGATCCATACGGCAAGTCCTTCCGCCTCCATTCGAAGCACTTCCTTACCGGACAGCTTTGCTTCCGCAAACCCGTCCAATCGGAATTCGCGATCTGACCGAACATACTCAAGCCATTCTTCCAAACCGATGTTTGCCGAGCACTGGTCGTCCTCAGGGTCGCAACGCGTGATGGTGAGGTCATATCCCATGGTTGCCGCCTTTGTTCTCGGATGGTCCCCCGAAATGTATCGTCTCCAGCGACTCTGGCCAAGCAAGGACGGCATGTGGACGGAACCGAACAGGCGCCCCTCGCCTCCCCCTCCCACCGCCGTGGTACAATCGGCACTGTTGCCTTTCGCAGCAACGGTTTTTCTTCCGCGCCCACCTGACCCTCCCACCGCCGCCGGGGGCGGGCCTAGATTCCAGGAATCCCCTTTCCTTCCCGATCCACCCTCGAGGCACCAGCATGGCATCCAACGATTTCGGATCTCCCTCCCACCGCTCCTGCCACACGGGAAGGACTCGACGGATTCTGACCATCCTTGCGGGAAGTCTGGCGATGGCCGCTCCGGTGTCGTGGGGGAAAACCGTCCTGGTGGGAGGAGCGGGTGGCTCCCTGGAATACCCGGACGCCCAGACCGCCCTGCAGGTGGGACCTGGAGACACCATCGGGGTGCGGGCGGGAACCTACACGGGGTTCCATTTCGGGAAGCTCCGCGGCACCGCTCAAGCAAAGATCTTGATTGTCAACCACGGAGGGGTGGTCGAGATCACAGGGTCGTGTTCCAGTTGCTCTTCCCATCTCACCGATGCCGTGCAGGCTCGACTTTCCGGCACCGGACAGGCCGGGGTGGAATACGGCTTCTGGTTCCACGACATCCCCTACCGGGCGTTGCAGCTGAACGGAAACCTGGACAGCACCAGCATCGACCATTGCCGCTTCGAGAACGTGAAGGACCTGGTGGTGCGCATCAACGCCAACAGGAAGTACGACGGCACTCCCGCCACCATGATCCAAGGCATGAAGTTCTCCCACCTGTTCGTGAAAAACAGCTCGGCGGCCATCGACTGGGGCGACTACAACGCCGCGTCGGATCTTGTCGGGGTAGGGCGCGACATCGAGATCTTCGACAACATCGTCGACAGCTCCCAGCAGGGAACGGGCTTTCGCCTCAACAAGGTCTTCGATGCGAACATCCACCACAACACGATCACCCGCATGGGACTGGGACTCACCTCCACCCATCCGGGCACCATCATGCTGCGTGGCGACGGCCGCGTGCACCACAACCACATCCGCGACGTGTGGGGCGTGTGCTCCCGCAACTTCGGATGCGGCCTGAACCGCACCGGCAAGGTGGATGTGTACAACAACCTCTTCGTCGGCTCGCGCAAGTACTCGGCCATCGAGGCAAACAGCCTCTTTTCCGACACCACCACCCGTTCCAATTCGCCGTTCGTGGCCAACGCCGACTACCGCTTTTACAACAACACCATCGGAAACCAGCAGGCAGCGGATTTCACGGCGGCGATGGTGGATGTCTACACCCTCCTGGGCGGACGCTGCGAGATCAAGAACAACCTGGGCTTCCACATCGCCATGGACAAGCCGTACAATCCCAACGCCAACTACGTCTACAGCCTCCAGAACCCCAATCCCCCCGACACCGCCCGCAACCTCTATCGCCCCCACCACGCCGACCTGGGACTGGAAGACACCTTGCAGCTGCGCCTGCTGAGCGGTTCGGTCGCCATCGACAAGGGACTGGAACTGGACCTGGTCACCGACGACTTTTCCGGCATTGCGCGTCCCAAGGGATCCGCCACCGACATCGGAGCCCGCGAGTTCGAGCCGTTGTCACAAATTGGCGCCCGCCGAACCGCCCCGCGTGAACCTCTCTTCCTGGTGCGCACCAGCGAGGGATTGCGCGTGGAATCCAGCTCGCCCATGCGGGCGGTGGGGATCATCCAACCCGACGGCCGCACCCGATGGCTAGCCAAGTCCAGCGACCTCTCCCCAACCCTGGAGATTCCGCTGGAGCATTTGCCGACGGGCTGGAGCCTGCTTGCCATCGAGACCCCGCAGGGAACCCTCCACAGGAGCTTCGTCAACTTCCCGCCTCGGTAAGGCAGAGTAGACCTCCCGGCTTTCGCTGGAGATGGACAGCCCCGCGACAAGTAGTGAACCTTCCCCATCTTCGTTCCGAGTCCACCGGCGTTGACCGCGATATACCCGCCCAACAGATCATCCGCGACCAGCAGATGCGAGGGTGGCTCGCCAGGCTTGTGGATCGTCCTACCCTGGTTCCATCCGAACAGCCCTCGGTCCAGCCGGGGGTGTCCCGAGCCGAGAATCCTCAGCCAACCATGGTCGACCAGGATCCCGCCTGTTTCATAGACGATCGCTCCCATCGGAGAACGGGTCGTCACCTGAAGCTGCACCAGTTCCATCCCACGCACGAACCTTGAAGAGCCGCTCCACACGCCATCTTGCCCCCCACTCAGCCCGGACTTTTGAGAAATTCACAAAAGCCGCTACCTCAACCTGCCTGTTTCCCCTCGCTTCGTGGAATAGCTTCGAGTTCGGTCAGTGGTTTCCAATCGGCTAAAAACGGGGATATCGTATGCGTACACATCATCTGTCACTCCTTCTCCTTGCCGGTGGCATCTTTTCCGGAGTTGCCAACGCCCAGTTGGACAAGGGCGCCAGCAAGTTCTTGGGGAACATCACGCAGAATGGTTCAGGCGACCCCCCGGCTCAATACACCCAGCTTTGGAGTCAGGCTACGGCTGAAAATGGATGCAAATGGGGATCCATCGAAGGCACCGAAGGAAAGTACAACTGGGGCGCCTGCGATGTCGCCTACAATTGGGCGAAGAAAAACAACAGAATCTTCAAGTTCCACGCCTTGATTTGGGGTGGTCAATATCCAAGCTGGCTGAAAAACAAAAACGTTGACCAGACAAAATCGGCCATCGACAAATGGTTCGCCGCGGTGAAAGCCAAATACCCTGATCTGAAGCAGATCGACGTGGTGAACGAGGCCATTCGTACAGGTGCTGGCAAATACCACTCCCCGTACACGGAAACCAAGATGATCGAAGCTTTGGGCGGCGACAACAACGGCGATTACAAATTCGTGACCACGGCTTTTCAAATGGCGCGTAAACTCTGGCCCGATGCCGTTCTCATCTACAACGATTACAATACCTTCCAGTGGCAGATCAACGAAGGCATCGACCTCGTCAAGAAGATCAAGGCAGCTGGCGCCCCTGTAGATGCCTACGGACAGCAGGCCCACGATCTGACGGACATGAACGTCACCGCCTTCAAGGCAGCCCTGAAGAAAATCCACGATGCAGTCCAGATGCCGCTGGTCATCACCGAATACGATATCGGAACCACGGATGACAACCTGCAGAAGCAGCGCTATCAAGAACAGATCACCGAATTCATGAACGCCGATTACGTCTACGGCATCACGCTCTGGGGCTACATCTACGGTCAGACTTGGACCACGGGTGGCAATTCCGGCATCATCCGGAATGGAACGGACCGCCCCGCAATGGCTTGGCTCAGAACGTTCATGGCTTCGAACAAGGGTGTGAACGCCACGAAGTTCACCCCTGCCTCCTTGGCATATGGCACCTCGGGAGTCGAATCCCGCTCCAACGATCTCTCGAACACCGTCAAGCCTGCCGGTCTGATCGTGAAGAACATCGACGGACGCATGGTGATGGGTGTCGAGCGCGAAGGCAAGTTCATGGAAATGAGCACCCTCGGTCGCCACTGATCGCAAGTTCACAAGGCTCGGGTTCAACGAGCCGTGTGGATTGAACCAATCTCGAAAGCCCCCGGCGACCTGCCGGAGGGCTTTTTCGTTTGAAGTACCCTGCCCCCCTCTTTGCACTTCTGCCCACACTTCCGGTTCGGTCTTCCTGGCGGCCCGCATCTTGCGCCTTCCGACCGGATGCCTGCTGGCTATCGGTGGTAGACCTCCCGGCTTTCGCTGGAAATGGACAGCCCCGCTTCTTTCATCTCCTTCACCAGCGGCTGGACCCCTCTGGTGAAGAAGCTCCGCATCGCGCCCTGGTAGAGGGTCCAGGCGCAGGGAAATGCCGCCAGCTTCCGGGTGGGGAACCCCAAGGTCACGCCTTGGGGCAGGTCCACCGGAAGGCAAAATTCCACCACGTGCTTGTCGCTGCCGTTTTTTGGCAAGTCGTGGTGGATGAAGATCCAGCTTCCGCAGGGCTTGATTCCCGCCCGATCGACCTCACCCTGGATCTGGGCGAGGATGGAGGCGCTCGCCTCGCCGACCTCGCGGATCAACAATTCCTGGCACGAATGGACGACGGTGAGGGGATCGACAGTCTTGATCTGCATGGGGGGGCTGTGACTCTAGGCGATGCCTGCTACAGAGGGAAATCTAGCCGCGGGGTAGCGAGGAGACCATCCTCGGCCGCAGCGCAAACACCGGAAGTGTGACGAAGATCACATCCCATCCGGAGTGTGATCTAGATCACAGATTCGCACCCCCCTCCGGCGATACCTTAGGGCAGTCGACGGCGCAGTAGGCGTCCGAGACGGGCTCTGGACCGACCAAAGTCCCCATCGAGGGGGCCACGGCAAGCGCCTTTCCGCCATTTTCCTAAGGGAACCACACGTGATGATCTCCTCAAGCCAGGCAAGGCAGCCCCTCTCAAAAAATGCGGAACCGACTTCGCGATCGAGTTGCAATCTCTTATATTTGACAACTCCCTGGATTGCCCAAGCCGCAGCACACTCCCCTAAATCCCCTCTTGCGAAGGCCGCCCCCTGATGGACCACCTACGTCACGACCCCTGGTCTGCCAAGACCTTCTCCGAACCGGAGTTGATGCATCTCTCGACGGCCCGCCCTCCGGTGGGCGATCTGGATTTGGCCAGGTTCGCACCTCGAACCGCCCGATCAAGCGAGGCCCAAGCGGCCTCGGTCTACGACACATCCTCCTACCTGGAGAAGGTTCGGGAAGAAGATCCCTGGCCGGACCAAGCCCCGGCAGACCAGGGGACCCTTTCGATTTCCAAGTGCCGGTTCTTGGACCCGGCGCCCATCGACCTCTCCAAGCCCGTGCGGGTGGCCTGCGAAGTGAGCTGGTCAGGAGAATTGGCCTCTTCCGACCAGGATGTGTCGTTCCAATTGCACACCATCCACCGCGACCACGAATACGACGACGAGGCGCCCGAAGGAGCGGCCGTGACGGTGCGGATCAAGGGATCCAGCCCAGCGACGGTCGAATGCACCATCCCCGCCCCCGGCACCATGCCTCGCCCGGAAAAAACGCCTCGCTTCGAAATCTGGCTGCGGGCCGAGGCGAAGAATTTTGACCGGAATTTGTCATCCAAGTCCCCGCCCACCCCCAGCCTCCCGTGGCCCACCGTGGTGCGGCGCGTTCGACTGTCCGGATCGGTGTTCGATCCCAACCGGTGCTTTCTGCTTCCCGAAGCCCTGGACGGAATCCGCCAAGCCGTGGAGCTCCACAAGCAGCACCCCATGGACCAGGTGGTGATCGTGGGACATGCCGAAAGCGACGAGGATCTTGCGGGACCCACCTTGGCCCGGGATCGCGCCCGAGCGGTGCGCTCGCTGGTCACCAACCGGTGGGAGGATTGGCTTCCCTGGTTCTCCGAGGCGACTCCGGAGCGCTCCCGTTGGGGCGTGCGGGAAGCCCAGTCGATCCTCGGGTGTCTGGGTTTGTACCAAGGCCAGTCGGCCGGGATCCTGGACCAGGCGACGACGGAGGCGTTGCAGGCCTTCCAGAAATCTGTCTCCGAGAAAGGCACGGTCCAACTGGAGCCCTCCGGGAAGATCGATTCCGCCACGCGCAAGGAGTTGCTGCGGGCCTATTTCGGACAGGAGAAAACCACCCTCTCGCAATCGACGGATCCTGTCATCGTTGGCTGCGCGGGGCACGCCGCGCAGGAAGTCGGCCCGGACGGCAACCCTTTGGATCCTCGTCGTTTGGAAATCCTCTTTTTCGAAACCCGCTACGACCCGAAGGCCCATGGAGAAACCCTGGCCGATGGCAATCCCGTCTACGCGCAATGGATGAAGCTGGTCGCGGAAACACGCGATGTGGACAGCCATTCCTTTTCCGTGCAAGTCCGCGACCACCGTCGTCGCGTGGTCCCGCTGGCCCAGGTGGAATTCGCGGGCCCCACCGCAGGCCAGGTCCAGGCCGACGAACACGGATTCGCCCGGATCGCCGGTGCCAAACCCGGTAAATACCGCATCAAGGCCACCTTGGACGGCATGGTGGTGGCCATGGTGAGCCTGACCTACCCCACCGCGAAGACCGACCCCAGCCCCAGCCTTCCTCGCACGAACACCCAGGAGGTGCAACCGTGAACCTCGGACGAATTCCTTCCATCCCCTCCGTGCCCACCCCCAGCCCCATCCCGACCCGCGCCGGCTTGGATGTGGGATCTGGCCCCCTGCAAGGGAATGTCGGGGTGGGATTGCCCCAGCATCTGGATCCGAACAAGCCTGCCGTGGGCGTGGACGCCACCATCCACAACCCCACCGGCATTGGAGGCGACCTCCATGTGCAGCGCGACGTGGCCTTGCCCACCCACATCCCCGATGTGAACGCGCCCAGCTTGGACCTTGGTTCCGGTGGGGGCGGTGGGGGCGGAGGCTTTGGGATGCCCGATTTGCCAAGCCTTCCCAGCCTGCCCGACATGCCAAACCTCCCCGACATGCCGACGTTGCCGGACATGCCGGACATTTCGATGTCGATGCCGGACTTCCCCAGCCTTCCCGATGTGTCCCTGCCCTCGTTCGGTTCGGATGGATCTTCCGGCGGCGGCGGATTTTCGATGCCCTCCTTCGGGATGCCCTCGTTCGGCATGCCCAGCCTTCCCACCATGGGAATGCCGGGATTTCGCATCCCCGATCTCCCCGACTTCGAACTGCCCGCGATCAGCCTGCCCGACTGGGACTTGAAGATGCCGGACTTGGTGCCTGATTGGGACGGGTTCAGCTCAGGCGGGCGCTCCGAGCCGAACGCCATGCTGGAGGGCCAGACCGACACGGCCTACATCACCCTGCACATCGATGCTTCGACCCGCGAGCGCGGACGTCTGATCCGAAACCACTCTCTTCGCCTCTACACGGAAGACGGCTCTTACGACCAAACGCGCCTCGTCGAGGAGGATCGATTCTTGAGGGATGATCGCATCGACCTTGTTTTCGAGCAAGTTGATCCGAACGCGGAATATGCCTTGGATGCCCAGTTGGATGACTTGACAATGCCGATGGGGCGAAACATCCCAGGGAAGGATCTGCTGGACAAATCTTGGATGGAACATGTCGGAGGAACCTTCGAATGAACGACAAGAATCCAACGAAAAAGGAATTCCGGGAGAAGCTCAAGAGGCCATGCCCGACATACATCGTGAAGCCTGGCGACTCGTTCGAGTCCCTTGCGGAACGTTTCTACCGGAATTCCGTTTTTGCTCCGGCAATTTCCGTATTCAATGACATCCAAGATTCCTATGCAACTTTGGAAATCGGGAAGGAACTGCGCCTCCCCACGACAGTTTTCGTCCACAGAAAGGGAGAAGCGGCCTATTCCGCGGATTTCGCTCCGGAAGGCCCCATCCAGATCGGCTTGTTCTTCGACGGCACCAACAACTCGATGCTCCACGATTACAATTCGGGGCCAAACAAGACTTCGTCCGAATCGAACGTGGCAAAGCTCTTCTACCTCTATCCGCTGGAAGAAGGCAAGATCTTCAAGGCCTACATCCGGGGCGTGGGGACCGATGGCGGCGGCACCGATGGAAAGGACAATTCGCTCAAGTCCACTGGAGGAGCGGGATTCGGGTGGCACTTCGAAGCAAAGATCGCCTTGGCGATGCTCTACCTCAAGGAGCGGGTCAAGACCAACACCTACACCAAGTACGTGATCGACGTGTTCGGGTTCAGCCGGGGCGCTGCCGAGGCGCGCCATTTTCTGACCTGCCTGTGGCGGCCGGAATTCCAGGATGTGCTGGGGGTGTTCGCCGACCACATCGAAGTCCGGTTCGTGGGCATCTTCGATACGGTGGAATCGGTGGGAACCGGTCCCGTCGGATTCGATGCCGGACGGGCGCTGGCCCTGCAACCGCAAATGGCCACTCGGGTGGTCCACCTCATCGCCCAGACCGAAGTCCGGATCAATTTCGATCTGCGGTCGCTTCGCCTTCCCCCGGGGGCTACCTCCACCAAGGTAGGTGCGACCGAAAAGGCCTGGCGGTCCTTGTCTGGAGCCAGCTACGAAGATTTGGCGAAGAGTCCACCTCTTCCCCCAGGCTGGGAGGAGCGCATTTTTCCCGGCGTCCACTCGGACGTGGGAGGAGGCTATTCCGAGGGATTCTACCGCCCGAGCTTTCCGACCTTGAAGCCGTTGGAAGGGGAGTCGGCCGTCAACTACCACAGGCGCGTGGCGGACTTGGAGCTGGAACGGGGCGGCCAGCCCCACCCACCGATCATGAGTGGGCCTCCCGAGGAAAAAGGAATTCAAGAGCAGCGCGTCTTCGAAAGGTGCCAAGTGCACTCCAATGAATACCAGGCCCGGATGAGCGAACTCCTCTCCGCCGATCCCCCAACCCATCTTGTGGATGGTCTGATAGACAGCCTCCAGGATCCTCAAAAGGTCAAGGAGAAACGCGACCAGAAATGGGAACTTTGGAAGCCCTGCAGCAATTACATGAATTTCAATGAGTGTCCAAAATTGAAAAATCCTAGCAACGCTGGGCAATCCGCTTGCCCCGTGCTGGAACGAAAATGGACTCTTTCCCTGCTGCCGCTCCAATACATGATCCAGCAAGCGATGAAGGCTGGAGTTCCCCTGGCCAGCCCAAGCGAAGCCAATGAAAAGATCCGAACCAGAACCGAGATCCCCCCTGACTCGGATTTGCAAACATTTGGGGATATCATGAACGACCAATCAGCCTTCGAAAAGGCCATCCAACCTTCGAATGAGGCCTACCAAACGAAGTTGGTCCCTCTGATGCACGATTCCCGTTGGCTGGTAGATGACTATGCGTTTAGAGAGAAAGGAAAAGCGGAGGGTGCTGCCGCAGCTTTGATGACATCGATGGCCCCAGTGACAAAACCACTGGTTATAGCGGCAGAGTGGACTTCGCCGTACCGTCGCGAGGTCTACTACAACATCAGCATGGAGGATGGCTACCGCTACACCATGCCGGATGTGCTCCCCGACTCCCCGGTGGAAATCCCGGATTGGGCGAAGCCAGTGCTCCACAATTTCGTCCGAAATTTAAAAGGAAACGTCCTACCTGTTCACCAATTCGCTGCCCGGTACACTGGATTGATTCCACCTACCAATCCGGAAGAATTCAACTGGGAACTTTCAGAGAATGACGAGATTGTAGAACGTTTTAATCCAGAACAAGAAATCGAGGAAGCAGAAATATGGTCTCCCCAAAACCACGGCACACCAATTTCACCCGAGCACCACTTGACCAAAACAAGGCGCAAGAAAAATAATGAATAGGGAAAGCATTGATCAAAATAACTTGAGGAAGAGCTTTGCAAAATTATGGGGGACTACCGTATCTTCTGGATCGTCCAGCCTCCCAAGAATCATTGGATTCCTTGGATGGCTCCTTTTGCTGTGGAACTTCTTCCCAGGGACTCCTAAAGATGTCATCAAGGAAGTTCTGCGCGAACGAGACGATCAGCTCCATGGTGAACTATGGGACCTCCATTACTGCATGGGAGATACAGGCAGAACTGAGGCACAAATTTCTTACCCTGAACCCACCTTGATTCTTGGGTACGACACATCTCACATCAGTGCAGTACGTCGAAGCGTTCCTCATCCAGAATCCACCGTGATTCGCCACTTGATCAATGAGGAAGAAAAGAAGCAACACAAAGGTGACTCTTCATGGAAGCCGAAAATCGTAAGCATCTATGACACATTGAATCCAGATACCACAATATTAGAAATCAAGCCCAGATTGAAATTTTTACCCGGCAGGGGGACCATTCTCCACGCAGGCTCAACTGGACCTTTCAGCCCCCCGGGAAACATACCGAGCGACAACTGGAACAAGGGAAACTGTTCTGGGCGAATCGGTGCTCGAGGATACTTTCCTGATTCCTTGCGCGTAGAAATCACTCGCCACAAAGACACCCTCTCGACACATTTAATCACAGGAATCAAACAAATGGCGCCAAAAAAAGGAAAGGCAACGAATCGAACTAGAATTACTGTGATTTTTTACCCCCCCGCCCGATACGAAATCCAGGTTTCCGAGCGTCCCAGATATGATCAATACTCCTGTTCATATTCCGGCCTAACCCCAATTGATTGCGCCGAAGAAAGCATGTTAAGTCTACTACAAAACGGATTGATAAAATGATCATTAAATCAATTATGAGAATCGCCAAATCAGCGCGCAAGGCCAGATTAACCACAAACACCATCCCTTGGGCAGCCCTACTATTATGCTTCGGATTTCGACAGGTTCCCTACACCAGAGAATACTCATCTTTCTCCATCCTGAATAGCCAGCCTGTTCCATGGGAAATTTGGTACTGCACAGAAGACACAATCGGAAATGAAGGAAAAATATTCGCGCCAAATAATCCTGCCTATATTCTTTTTGGAGGTGCAAAAAACTTTCGCTCTCTCACGCAAGATGAAGAAAATAGCACAATCAAATTTCCGCCTGCCTATTGCAGCGTGGAGCGTTTCGAAGATCTTGCCCTGCCCGATTCCTTGCACTTGATATGGGGTGCGGGAGAAAAAACCCAAGAAAAATGGGTTCCTGTCAAGCCTCGACTGACTCCCAAATGGGGGTCGAATCGAGAATACAATTTCGCTCTTCGCACTCGATATTCTGGCCAAATCGATTTCTATTCAGACTCAGATTCTCTTAGCCGATATATAGAGGTTCGAAATATGGGATTCGGAAAACGACTTCCTGAAAACGAACCAACTAAACCTCATTCCTCTGTCTGGTGACACAGAACTACAGATGTACGATTCACGTTGGCTCCAGGGCGACTTTGCGTTTATGCTTCAAGAAACTTCTCAGCTTTTCACAGTAACGATGACTTCACGGTACCGTCGCGAGGTCTACTACAGCATCAGCATGGAGGATGGCTACCGCTACACCATGCCGGATGTGCTCCCCGACTCCCCGGTGGAAATCCCGGATTGGGCGAAGCCAGTGCTCCACAATTTCGTCCGAAATTTAAAAGGAAACGTCCTACCTGTTCACCAATTCGCTGCCCGGTACACGGGATTGATTCCACCTACCAATCCGGAAGAATTCAACTGGGAACTTTCAGAGAATGACAAGATCGTGGAATTTTTTTCCCCCGAAATGGACCCAAAGGATGCAACGATTTTGAACATAAAGAACAGTGGGATTTTTCTTCTTCCTGACCACCACATCAAAAAATAGGCAATCAATCTAAAGGCATGAAAACTCAACTTGATGCGCACCGAATATGGAACTGGATCCGTATGATCTACCTGAGATCCCCACTAGCCAACGGTACACCTCGCCTGATTGTTTTATTTGGCATTTTGGGGTGGGCCATATTACTGGTGCGATTGCTCCCTGGATCTCCCTCTGAGACCATCAAGGATGCTCTCCGCGAGAGGGACGATCGCTTACACGGAGAAATCTGGGACCTCCATTACTGCATGGATGGAGCTGGAACAAGCAAGGCCCAAATCTCCTATCCTGAGCCAACATTGATCCAGGAATACGACACGAATCGAGTCAC
Organism: Fibrobacterota bacterium; assembly: GCA_016699655.1. Taxonomy (GTDB): domain Bacteria; phylum Fibrobacterota; class Fibrobacteria; order UBA5070; family UBA5070; genus UBA5070. Next base: position 2,167,115 of record CP064986.1, on the reverse strand, counting down.
AGTACGTCGCAAAGGAATCCCCCATCCAGAGTCTACCGATATTCGAAGATCGATCAATCAGGCAGAAAGAGAAAAACATTTAAGCGATCCCCACTGGAAACAAATGATTGTCAGCATTTATGATACACTGACCACAGACACCACAATACTGGAAGTCAAACCAAAATTCAAATATCTACCAGCTCGAGGCACAATTCTCAGTGGAAGTGCAGAGGGCCCTTACAGCCCTCCAGGGAACACACCGGCGGGTCGCCAGATTATTGGCGGGTGTTCAGCCGTGATTGGATTACGAGTCCGCTTCCCTGACTCCCTTCGCATAAAAATCATCCAAAAGAAAGACACCCTCCCAGAACACTGGATCACTGGAATCAAACGGCTGACCCCCAAAAAAGAGAAACCCACCAATCGAACGCGGGTCACAGTTATCTTCACCCCCCCCAACCAATACAAAGTGGAGGTTTCCCAACGCCCCCGTCAAGATTTGTACACCTGCTCCCAAGATGTCTTTTCAAATATTGATTGTCTTGAGGATGGGTGGCTGGAACTGCTTTGGAACGGACTGATCCCATGATCATCAAATCAATTTTCCGGCTTCTCAGTGCCACCCCCCGTACTAGCCTGATTCTGCTATTCCTTCCTTGGGGAATTCTCACACTTTGTTGGGGGTTAAAAACAACCCCCTACACTTGGGAATATTCGGGGATCTCCCTCTTGAAGGATCAATCCATTCCATGGGAAATTTGGTACTGCACAGAAGATACCGTCGGACAGGAAGCAAAGATTTTTTTGCCCAAAAATCAAAATTACATCCTCTATGGGGGCTCAAAATACTTCAGGCAGCTCACTCCAAAGGAGGAAGAAAGTAGCACAGTCCAGTTCCCCGCCTCATACTGCAGCATGGAAAGATTTGAGAATTATTCACTCCCAGATTCCGTGCACATAATTTGGAAGCAAAGTGGATTCTCAAATGAAACCTGGATTCCCATCAAAGCCAAATTTGAACCCATTTGGGGCATCAACCGCACGTACACTTTTGCACTCCTCACTCGTCACCATGGGCAAGTCGATTTTCTAAACGACCCGGACTCTCTTTCCAAATACCTTCACCTGAGGAACACATTCTTGAACAAGACTCTTCCTGAGAACGTAGAGCGCAAACCTCATTCTTCGGTTTGGTGAGGGCCACATTTTGTTAGACCCTTTCTGCTGAACCATGGACGACAATGCGTTTAGGGATAAAGGAAAAGCGGAGGGTGCTGCCGCAGCTTTGATGACATCGATGGCCCCAGTGACAACACCACTGGTTATAGCGGCAGAGTGGACTACACCGTACCGTCGCGAGGTCTACTACAACATCTGCATGGAGGATGGCTACCGCTACACCATGCCGGATGTGCTCCCCGACTCCCCGGTGGAAATCCCGGATTGGGCGAAGTCAACGTTCAAACGCTTGCTTTGGGCCACCAATCCCAATCGCGATGCTCTGGAATCGCTCGCCCGTTATTTCGGCGCGATTCCACCCACGAATCCAGAGGAATTCAAAGAGGAACTATCCACGAATGACGAAATCGTGGAATACTTCTATCCAGGATTGGATACAACGGCATGGATCGGGTATGCCGTCATCAAGTCTGAACCCACATCGCAACTGAGGAAGAACGCATATTAATCAGCCATTCATATGAAAACAATCACCATAAGCAGCTCCACTCTAAACAAACCTTGGCTGCCAACCTTAATATCCGTAACTGGCGTATTCGGTTGGCTCCTCATCCTTAAGCTTCTGATCCCCTCAGAATCTGTGAATGATTTCAAAGAATACCTTCGACAGAAAGATGATCAGCAACACGGCGAAATATGGGACCTGCACTTTTCCACCGACGCAAGCCACGCCGCCGTGAACGCAAACATTTCATACCCTGAGTCGACCATTGTTTTGCATAGCTCCTACACTCAATATGACGGCACTGTCATTTCAGACTCAACTTTCCAATATTTGCCTGGCAGGGGAATGATCATCAAAGATGCTCATGGCGGCTCCTTTTCACCCCCGGGCAATACCTATGGAAGCTGGGGTGTTGAGGGCTTCTGCACAGGCAGAGTCGCCGCCCGCGGGTACTTTCCAGACTCATTAAAGGTGGAAATCAAACCCGATTCTGGAAATTCCACAGTGCATTGGATTACCGGCCTCAAGGAGGCCGCGCCCAAAAAGATGACTCCATCCAATCGAAGGCGCATCACAATTGTCTATCTGGGCGGGGATCAGTTCAAAACCACCATCACGGAGCGTCCGCGACTGGACCTGTATTCCTGTTCGGACTACGGCGATTACTGCAAAACCGAAACATGGGGTACTCTTCTTTGGAAGGCCTTCGGAACATGATCCACTTCCCTGTTAAAATTCGTTTCAACGAGCCCACAAACGGGAGTTCCAAAATTTCGCTCCGCACTTGGCTACTTTTGTGCACGGCTCCATGGATATTCTTTTTGGTTCGACTTGCGATGTATCAAATCCCTTACACTTGGGAATACTCCCCGTTGCCCTTCCTAAAGAATCGACCTGTTCCCTGGAGCATCTGGTACTGCACGGAAGACACCACAGGAAATGAAGGGAAAATATTTCTCCCCCAGGACTCCGCCTACATCCTCTACGGGGGTGCCAAATATTTCCGCCCACTCACCAAGGAGGAAAAAGAAAGAACCAGACCCCCTCTTCCTCCTTCCTATTGCAGCACGGAAGATTTTGAATTCTTGGCCTTGCCAGATTCCGTGCGACTTTTATGGGACATAGGCGGGATTCCCCAAGAAAAATGGATTCAGGTCAAATCGCGGCTTGCTCCGAAATGGGGAATGAATCGAGAATACATCTTCGCCCTGCGCACCCGATACAATGGCCAAGTGGATTTTTTCTCGGACCCTGACTCAATTAATCGATATGTCGAACTCCGAAATGCCGGCTTTTGGCGGCGGGACCCAGCAAACGAGCCGAGCAAACCCCATTCCTCGGTTTGGTGAATGAGACTCCCGCCAGATTTTGTCGATCGATCATCGCGTACGAAATTCCAACCTTCTGCTGGCCTGCCCAGCGAAGCAGCCATCGCCTCTCCCCGATTCGACCGCCGCTTAAACGCTCATTCCGATCCCGATGGCGCCAGCTTCTTTCGGAACTCCATCGTGAGCCGATACTGTTCCTCGATGGAAACCAGCTCCCGATGGCACTTTTCGATCTCGCTTCCTTCTTTGCTCCATAGGAACGGGTAGAACGAAAACACCTGGTGGCCCGATGCCGCTTTGGCATCCTGCTGCCAGGTCTTCCAACGAAAGCCCTGGTAGAACTTGTCCAGGTCTCCATGGAAGGCCCAGTGGACAAATTCCGAATACGTGGTATCCAGGCACTCCCACTCCATTCGGTCCTGCGACAAGTAGTGAACCTTCCCCATCTTCGGTCCGAGTCCACCGGCGTTGACCGCGAAATACCCGCCCAACAGGTCATCCGCGATCAACAGATGCGAGGGCGGCTCGCCAGGCTTGTGGATCGTCCTACCCTGGTTCCATCCGAACAGCCCTCGGTCCAGCCGGGGGTGTCCCGAGCCGAGAATTCTCAGCCAACCATGGTCGACCAGGATCCCGCCCGACTCATAGACGATCGCCCCCATTGGCGAACGAGTCGTCACCTGCATGTTCACCAGCTCCTGCGGGGCGCGATGGCTGTCCTTTGGAAGGACCTCCACCGCATTCGTGGCCGTCCGCATCCACTCTTCCACCAGACCCCAGCCTGGCTCCTCCAGATTGACCAATTCTTCCAGCGGCTTCATGGTTTCCTTTCCGATCAAAGGTCGATGTCAACGATGCAGACCTGCAGGCTTCGAAGTCACTCAGCTGCCCGGGGTAGCGAGTTTCGGGGAGGATGGCTTCCAATCGATGTCGATGAGGCGGAACCCTCGATCGCCCACGTAGACGGATTCCGGCGCGGCACCAAGGGGAGCGAAGTGGAACCCCATCGAGGCTTTTGCTTCCAAGCTGGAAGGCACAATCCACACCTGATCGAAGAGTCCCGTGTCGGAAGACGAATAGACATGCAGACCTTGTGCGGACTTTGTCAGAACACTGGGTCGCACCCTCTCCCCAGGCAGCTCCCGGATCCATTCGATATCCCCTTCCAGCGCGGTGGAGTCCAACGCGATGTCGTTGGTGACGGTAAGGTTTTCCAGGGAGATCCGGACCAATCGACGATCGGAAGCCCGGTACCTCCAAAGCGAGAGGCCCGGCGATGCGTCGCACTGGTATCCAGTCAACCGCCACGCCTTGGGACTCGTCGACGCTCCCCATCGCAGGAATTGGGCCTTCTTGCCGGAGCCGCGCATCGGAAGCCCCCCAAACGCAAGCGCATAGCGCCATTGCTTGCCGTCTTTCGCGCTGGCGTAGCGATCTTCACCGACCCCGAAATGGATGGACGCCCCGCTCGGATCGTCCTCTCCCGCGAATTCCTCCCGCTCGATCGAATAGAACAAGGTGGAACCGCTTTCCATCATCCCCCCGCAGTGGTATTCGACATGTGCGTCGGGATTTTCGTCCGGCTCCACCGTCAATCCGACATCCCGAGGCGTCTTGTTCAGTCCCTCCAGCGGATCCTCGGCAATCCGGGCCTTGGGAGAAGCGAAGAAACCCAGGGAATCCAGCAGGGTGAACCCTCCTTGACCCGATTCGATCGCGTACCAATCCAGGAGCAGTTTCACATTTTTTGACCTGTCTTCGAGATCGAGGTCGTGCCTCCATTTCAGGCTCTCGCCGAGGTCGAGGACAAAGGCGACGAAAGGATCCCATTCCTTCATCCTGGGGTTGGCGCCCAGGTCGACCACGAACCGTGCATGGTACGGCTTTTCGGGCACTTCCAGCTTGAGCAGGGGGATCGAATGGCGCCTCAAGACCTCCATCGCCCCCGGAAAACGGCGTTCGACATCGGCCGAAGCCACGAAGGTGGACTCCGCCGACACCTTGCTTGCAGGCGAGTCCGTTGATCCGGTTTTCCGACAGCAAACAAGGCTCATCGCCACGACCAGGACAATCGTTGTTTTGGTCAGGATATTCGGATTCATCGTGTCGTTCCGAACTGGATCTCGATTCCGTTCTCCGGGGAATTCGGCCCCACCCAGCGGTGGTAGATCTCCCGGCTTTCGCTGGAAATGGACAATCCCGCGGCCAGCATGCCCTTCACCAACGGCTGGACGCCTTTGGTGAAGAAGCTCCGCATCGCCCCCTGGTAATGGACGTAGGCGCAAGGGAATTCCGGCAACGTCCTGGTGGGGAAACCCAAGGCGACCAGTCCATCCGGCAGATCCACCGGGAGGCAGAATTCCACCATATGCTTCTCGCTACCATTTTTTGGCAAATCGTGATGGATGAAGATCCAGCTTCCGCTAGGCTTGATCCCCGCCCGATCGACCTCATCTTGGATCCGCGCAAGGATGGAGGCGCTCGCCTCGCCGACCTCGCGGATCGACAATTCCTGGCGCGAGTAGACGACGGTGAGAGGGGAGACGATCTTGGTCTGCATCGAAGATTCCTGACTGCCCATTTGGCCTTTCTCCCGAAGTCAGCGAGCAACGCTGCACGACGGGCAGAAGAAAACGCATCGGGAACTCTCTGGAAGGAGCCTCTTCAATTTAGCCTTTCATTGCGTGGACTTTCCGGATGCGAGCAAAAGGGTTCGTGAATGATATTTCGATGGCCGAGGACACAGCTTTCGTGGGCTACCACGTCGAGATCGATGGAAGATCCGGCTAGGATAGCCGGCCCTTCTGTCAGTCCAGGCTTTCGGCCCGGATCCAATTCCCCAGCGCGCCGCATCATGAGCCTGGCGATCGGATGCCTACTGACCCTCGCGGTGTTCGCAGGTGCTACACCAAATTCCACGGATTCCGATATGCTCGACTCCCCAGGTGGCTTCACCCAGAAATTCGGCTCCCGCCTGAGGTTCCATTGGCTGCGAACCTTCCGGAAGGAAACCTGGAAGCACCAGACCATCGAGGATTGGAGCTTCGTTTCCGTGACCTTCAAGGAAACCGTGATGGATTCCAACGTGTTCGAGCGGGTCACCTTCCGCGATTGCACGTTCGACGAGTCCAAAATGAACCATTCGCGCTTTCGCGATTGCCGGTTCATCGGATGCATCTTCAAAGGCCAGCGTTGGATCGGCAATTCCTTCGAACGGGGTGAATTCCGCAATTGTACCTGGAAACCGAATCCGATCAGCTCCGACCTCCCGGAATGGGAACGCAACACGTTCGATTCGCTGGTCATGGACGGGATCACCATCAAGAAGGGCGCGAGCTACTGGGACTACAATGTCTTCCGCAAGGTGAAATTCGACCATTTCGATTTCTCCCTGCATGGAATGATTGGCGACGAGTTCGAGTCGTGCGAGTTCGGGAACGGATCCTGGGTCAAAACCGTCAACACAGTGGTCGACGAGCTGAAGTTCCGCGATTGCGTCTTCCTCCACAATCCCCGCCAGGGAAGTGTTTTCGGTGGGGATTTCACGAATGTCCGGTTCGAGGGCGGCACGGATCTGGACGTATGGGGCTCGATGCGACAGGTGTGGATCGCACCGGGTGGAGCTGTCGCCTTGGAGAGGGTCGAATCAGGTCGAATCGCCGGGAGCCACCCGTACGTTTCCTTCGACTCGGCGACGGATGTGGTGGTGGACGATGTATCGAAAGGAGGGCGGCTTGGAACGGGCTTCAAAGGCATCAGGAACCTGTCGATCCACAAGGCCGATGTGGAACGCGTGGTCCTCCACAGTCCTTTGTACGAAAATTGTCTGTTCGAGAATTGGGAAGTCGAGGAGTTCTGGATCGGCAAGGACGCGACGTTCAAGAATTGCACGTTCCGCAACATCCACATCACCAAGGAAGTGGTAGTATCCGGACCCGTGCATTTCGAAGGTTGCACCTTCCAGAACATGCGTCGTGACCCAGGGGTCAAGTCCTTCTTCAACGAGGATCCTTCCGACTACCTGTTTCCTTTCGAGGAGTCGGCGGGAGTGAACAAGCGCTGAGGAGGCAATAGCCGCCGCGTCCGATCAGGGGACGATCAACGTTCGGACGGCCTGGAAGAGCGGCCCTTCGGCGGAGATCGCGACCGCCTCCAGATCGTTCGCGGCAATGCCCCCCGTCAAGCTGAACAGGAACCCCGCAAGGAGAAGGATTCCGAAGACCTCTTGGCGCCAATCTTCCGAAAACTGTCTTCTTGATTTCCGTTTGCTATTCATCGTTTCCTATTGCGCGACCAAACGTCTCTCGGCTCAAGGATGGTCTCGATGATTCGCGGCAAACCCACCTTTCGACCACACCCTTCGAAGCGCCACCACGAGGAAGATGAGAGATATCACGATCGAGCCTAGGCAGAGCAAAAGGAACAAATTCCACGTCAATGAATCCCCAAGAAGGCTTGAAAGCCGAGTGTGGAAGATCGACACCGTATACAGAAACGCCAGAAGGTTCACCCCCATGAGGGACAACATCGTCATCCGGACTCGAAGCTTTTCCCGACGGCGATAGAGGTCCAACAAAAGAACCGCGGCGATCCCCCAGGCCACCTCCGATACCCAATTCCAGTTCGATTGATCGTGTTTCAAGTGCCCGCACATGCACCAGTGACCGATCAAGCAGTAGTTGAAACAGAAGAGGAATACGAGCGCACCGATCGCTTCGGTCCAGGGTTTCAAGAGCCATTTGACGAAGGGGGTTATTATGGCGGCCATTGAGGGGACTCTCGACTGGTTTGGGATGGCTTCGGAGTCGGAGGGTTTCCAGGGAAGAACGTAGCAGAATCCCGGGGCGGGCATGGACTGTTTCCGCTACGCTGGGCGTGTCGACTGCGTCGGACTTCTTCGATTTGCAGGGCTGCGCCCTGCACGGCATTTCCCTGGGACGACCGCGGAAATCCGCTTTCGGCTGGCCAGTGGCAACGTTTCCTCCGGCCCGCCGCGGTTTCACGTCGGCAGCGGAAATTCTACCGTTTGGCCTGACTTGCCGATCCGTCTTTTTCCATGGACCAGCCCATGAACCCTCGCCATGTTCTTCAGGTCTTGCTCGCCGTCGCTCTGAGCGCGTCCGTCCGCGGGTATGCCGCTCCCGTCAACCTGTCGGGAACCATCTACGACAACGACACCAAACCCATGCCCGGGGTGGTGGTCTCCTTGGCTTTGGGAGGATTGAAGGACACAACAGGCGCCGATGGCAAGTGGTCCCTCGTTGGGGGCGGCACAAGCCAACTCGCACCCAAGACCGCACAGCCCCTCGCCAAATGGACCGGAAGCCAATTGCACTTGGACCTCGCGGCTCCCGCCCTGGTCGAGATGGATGCCTACGATGCGCGAGGCGCTCGGCTGGGGCGCGTGGCCCAACTGATGGTGGAGGCGGGCCCAAGAGACATCCCGGTGATGGCCTCCCGCTCGCTGGGCGCGCATTGGCTGCTCTTGACCATCGACGGCAGAAGACAGGTTCTGTCGACCGGAGGCCTGGCCACGATCCCCCAACAGGCATTGCCCGGCGCCCTGCGCAGCGCGGCGACCGATTCCGTGGAACAGATCGTCTACACCCTCCAGGGACAGCTCATCGCGACGGACACCGTGAAGAATCTGATCCAGTCGGGACTGGAGAAATGGATTCAGGAATTCAGCGTGAGCGGGACCGTGCTTGCGGATACCGGCGTCAATGTCGACAGCGTCTTCGCCTGGTTCGACGGCGGACGGATGACGGGGATGCAGCGCGCCCGGATGGGATACAACAAGGCCAATCTGGCCTATTCCGGACGCCTCTACACGGTGAAGAGCTTCACGGTCGTCCACAACTTCCGGGTGTGGTTGAACGTGATGGCCAACGGCAACCGCAAGACGGGCGTTTCGGACACCGTCGACTTTTCCAGCGATTTCGGCGACATCAACTTCATTCCCAAGTTCAGCGTCGGCAACGCCCTTCCCGCCGGCGACATCGCGGGCCCCTCCACGGGACTGGTGAACACCGAGATCGAGTACTCGGCCAACCTCACCAAAGCCGACGAGAAGATCGCGCACACCGAGTGGGACCTGGACGACGGCAACGGATTCCGCGCAGGCGGCACCCAGCAGAAGGCCAAGTGGCTCAAACCGGGGACCTACACCGTCAAGGCCAAGCTCACCGACATCGACAGCAACGTCACCACCTTCTCGAAGTCGGTGACCATCGCGAACTCTCCCACCATCATCTCGGGACTGCGCGATACCACGATCACCCCCGGCGACATCGTCACCTTCTCCTTGAATCTGTCGGATCCGGATGGAGTGGCGAAGGTCCTGTGGGATTTCGGCGACGGGGTCCAGGACAGCACCTTCGGCGGCACCACCCACCAGTTGAGCCACAACTTCCTGGGAGCCGACACCATCAAGGTGGGCACGACGCGCATCTACCAAGTCCAAGTGAAGGTTTTCGACAATCTCGGCGCGATCGCGAGCATGTCCGGAGTGGTTGCCGTGACCAACGACCGCCCCGTCGTCTCGGTGCGCGACACCACGGGCAAGGCCGATGAACTGATCACCTTCCGCGCCACCACCGCCGATCGCGGCAGGATCGTGATGATCGAATGGAGCGTGAACGGCACCACATTCATCCCCGGAGGCAAGGACACCACCTTGAAGATGCCATCGACGGCCACAGGAGACTTCCTTCTCTACGTGCGCGCCACCGACGAAGACGGCAATCCGTCGAAGGTCGACACGGTGAAGGTCGCGATGGAGAATTCCTTCACCGACTCCCGCGACGGGCAACGCTACAAGGTCGTCAAGATCGGCACCCAAACCTGGATGGCCCAATCCCTGGCCTTCTCCGACGAGGGCAAGCTGGGACTGTGCCCCGGTGGCACCCAGGCGGGATGCGACAAGTACGGCAGGCTCTACACCTGGCCCGAAGCGATGGCCATCGCCAAAGGCTTCGATTCCACGGTCTGGGGCGGCCGCGACTCGGGCGTGACCGGAATCTGTCCGACCGGCTGGCACCTGCCCTCCATCGCCGAATGGAAGATTCTCGAAACCACCGTCGACCCCACCACGACCAATTCCGGCACCAAGCTGATGGCCAAGACGGGCTGGACCGGCGCGGTGGGCACCGACGAATTCGGGTTCAACAGCCTTCCGGCAGGAGGCTACGTCTCCTTCACCGGCTACTACGCCCAGGGAACGGCCAACTACTTCTGGTCGGCCACGGAAAAGGACAAGGGAGCGGTCTATGGCCCCTATGTCTACAACGGGAACACCGACCTCAGCACGGGATCGTGGAACAACAAGTACCGGAGCACGAGTGTGAGGTGTTTGGCCAACTGACGCTGCGCTAGGCTTTTTGATTTGCAGGGCTGCGCCCTGCACGGCGATTACAGGGCTCCGCCCTGTGCCGGTTTACAGGAGGACGCTTCCCGCTCCTCCTGTACCTCCTCGGGCCAAAGGACCGCTGCGCGGCGGCCCTTTGGAATCCCGCGCGCCAAGGGGTTTCGGACTCTCCGGAGCGGATGCCGCTCCTTCGAATAGCCTCACCCCCTTGGAACCCCCCAGCTCGGCGAACGGCACCTGATTGCCAAATCCTGGCATCGCTTAGCTCGCCTAAAACAGGACTGTGGGCTGGATGAAGGTCGAGGCATCGGACAAAAGCATCAGGGACGCGATCGATATCGCCGGATCCGTTGGCCGTTCCATTTTTCGAGCCCCCCGGTCCCCCATGGCTCGGCTGGAATGCCAGTTCGGCCAGCTTCATTTGGTCTGCCGGTTTGGTGGGCAGCATCTGATAGCCGATTTTTGGCATCGCTTCGCTGGCCGGTGGGGGCACGGTTGGTGGTCATCGCGTTGGGGCGTTTCGTGCAACGCCCCTTTGCGAAGGCGGATGGCTTTGTATTGCTGTACTATGGAGCACAAGGAGTCTACCAACATGCGATCACTTTGGATCCTCTCGTTTCTGGCCGCTTCGGCGTTTGCCGCACCGAAATACGATCTCGTTTGGAGCGACGAGTTCGATTACACCGGACTTCCGAATGCGGCGAAGTGGTACTACGACGTCGGCGGATGGGGATGGGGCAACAGCGAGTTGCAGTTCTACAAGAAGGAGAACTCCAGGAACACCTGGGTCGACAGCGGTGCGCTGAAGATCACGGTGCGCCGCGAAGACACCACCTACACGGATTGGCGCGGCGAAAACAGCTCCAATCCCTTGAGCTCCGCGCGAATCAACACCTACGATCGGCAGCATTGGACCTACGGAAAATTCGAGGCGCGGATGAAGTTGCCGAAGGGGGCCGGAATGTGGCCGGCGTTCTGGGTGGTTCCTCCGGCAGGAAGCCCCTACGGGCAATGGCCCGCCTGCGGTGAAATCGACATCCTGGAAAGCTATGGCGGCGAGCCTTGGGTGATCCATGGATCGGTCCACACAAAGAACCGCTACGGTGGAACAAGCCTCAACAACTACGCCGTGGTGGATCATGTCACGGACAGCTTCCATGTCTACACCCTCGACTGGAAACCCGACACCATCGCCATCTCGGTGGATGGCAACGAGTACTTCCGTTACATCAATCCCCATACGGGATCCGCCGACTGGCCCTTCGACCAACCGGCCTTCCTGATCTTGAACGTCGCGGTCAACGGGGTCTGGGAGAATGTCGATACCACGGCCTTGCCCCAGAGTCTGGTGGTCGACTACGTGCGGGTGTACCAGATGTCGGACCCGCCTTTGGGGAGGCGCTCGCGTGCGGAAGCGACGGCGCAGGTACGCAATGGCCGCTTGAGCCTGCCGGGCATGGAGCAGGGCACCGTCCGATTGGTGGACCTGCACGGAAAGCTGCGCGCCACGCTGGCGGTGCGCAGCCAAAGTGCGGAACTTCCTGCTCTTCCCCCGGGCATCTACGCCCTCCACGCTCCGCAAAGCGCGCAGGCTTCCGGTCTCGTACAAATTCTGCCGTAACTGGGGTTCCGGGAAAGCCTCCCGTAGGGGCGTTTCATGAAACGCCCTCTGCGAAGGCGAATGGCCGTGTCCAGGGGCGGTGGTCGGGGAAGGTGGAGCCACCCGTGAGCGGAGGACTCCAACCAGGACAACGACTCATCGAGGGGATCGTTCCTTCGCGAGCCCCTGCAGGAAAACCTCCAAACCGGGAGCGCTCGAGGTGTCCGCCCCCTTGTCTGCGCAGTTTCCGTCGAAATCTGTCAGAACGCCATGCTTACCCACCGCGTATCCATTGCCGTAGGCGTGCACCAATCCGATTCCTTCGACCAGGACGAAGGTCAGCGGAAGGGATCCCCGCTGGACGAAGTGGTCGTAACGGGATATTTGGGCGGAACCTCGGAATCTCCAGATGGATCCGGGCCCTTTGGGCTTGGAGTGTCTCACGATGCCCGCAGGGAGACTGTCACCAGGCAACTCATTCACGTAGCCGTATTTCATTCCCTCTCCGCTTAAGGTCACTGCTCCCTTCAGGGATGCGTAGATCTTGCCGTCGGCATCGTACTTGAATTCCGTCAGGCTCCCTCTTCCAATTGCCCCTCCCTTCAGGAAGGAATCCCTGTAGGCCTTTTCCAACGCGACGCGATCGGACTTGTCCCCGTAGGTGCACCAATACTTGTCCAGATCATTGGGGCGAAAATCCAGATGGAACGCGTTGACCACGGATTGGGTGTCACGCGTGACCGGGCGGAACCTCACCCGACGAACCAGATCCTTGAGTTCCTTGGCGAAGGCGGAGTCCCTCTCGATGGAGGTGAAGACGGTGCTGTCGATGACCAGACCGGAGGATGCGATGGTGAATTCGATCTCGATGTTTCCGTCCAGCTTGGGACGCTCGCGACGATGCTTGTCGTAGAGGAGCTGGAATTCCCCGACGTGATGGCGGATGGAATCGAGGATGGTTCCCGGACTGCGGGTCTTCGCCTCGTTCGCCAAGGCCAGGGCCTTGAGCTTCTCCTCTCGCTGTTTCTTTTTGACCGCAAGCGTCGGGTCGATCACATTCTCCAGGTACTCGAACATCTCTCCGGTTCTCGCCAGCTCCAATACGTATTCACCGCCCCCCTCCTCGGTGTGGGAGGATACCATGGCCCTGGGGCCGCCGGGGCCGACCCGCTCCAGCCCGATCTGCACCGGATAGGTTTTGCGGCGTGCGGAGGAATTCGCACCACGCTGGACCAGCATCTTCACCGCCGAAAGATGTCCTTCCGAAACGGCGAACATCAACGCCGTCGTGCCATCTTCGTCGCCCCTGTCCACCTTCCGAACCCGCGAAAGGATGCGGGACAAAATCGCGGAGTCGCCCAGATTCGCTGCCAAGTGCAGCGGTGTGATGCCATTTTTTGTCGCAATATCCACCTTCGCGCCGGAATCCAGCAGGACATTCGCCGCATCCTTCGATTTGGCGTAGAGTGCATGCATCAAGGCCGAGGCTCCGTATTTGTCCACCCGATCCTTCGATGCTCCATGGCCAAGAAGCCAACGAATGCTCACCGGTTGGTCCTTCCTCGCCGCCAGCTCCAAGATTTCCCCCCTCGATTTGGACAGGGGCGCTCCATGCGCCACCAGAGTATCCGCGATGTCGGGTCGACCGGTTTCCAAGGCCGCCCTCAGAGCGAAGGAGAGATCCCCTTTCGTGGTGGCCAGCAGATCCGAGACCATTCCCGCGTGGCCTGCTTTCGTCGCGATCAGGAGCGGATCGTTTCCTTCCGCATCCTTCGCGTCGGCCTTGGCCCCTCGCGCCAGCAGAAGTTTCACCACTTCGCGATGTCCATTGGCCACGGCCACCAAAAGAGGAGTCCGCCCCCCGAACGGAGTCGTTTCGGTTTCGCCATGGATGTATTCGATGGTTGTGCGTCCGGTATCGGAGCGCCGCTCGATGGACTGTCCTTTTGCGATCTCCCGGGCGACCCCTTCCACATCGCCTTTTTCCGCTTCCGCCAGGATGCCGTCCAGAGGCGGGACCTCGGAACGATCCGTCCTGTCGACCCTGCGCTCGTATTGACCCAGCGAAAGGCTCAGCGCCTCGACTGTGGCCATGGGGAGCAGAAGCAAGACCAAGTACAAGCCCACGCCAATCCGCTGGCACCCTGAAGCATCGTTGCACATTCTCGAATTCATCGATAGTCTTTCAAAAAGAGGTTAGATGTTGGACAAAACATGACCGCCATTTGCTGTCGTTCGCTTGCCGGTCGGGTCGGGAGGAGTCGATCGCCTTGGCGGCGGGCTCCGAGGACAAACCAAGGCATCCAAGCGGCAGCGGCCAAAAGAAGCGATAGAAGGTGGATCCATCCGGAATCGAAGGAGTGGACAATTTCCGGTCGCGACTCGACGAGCTTGGGGTTCGGGAGGGCGACTCTCGACCAGGCGAGGAAGGCGTCGGCGACGGGCATCAAACCCAATGCGTAGACCCGCTTGCCCCGTGAATTGTAGGGCACGCCGTAGAAGTTGATGCTCCGCTCCAGGGCCTCGGCGAAGGCGGTATCCCCAAAGGCCCGTGCTGTTCCCAGGGAGACGATCGTCGCGGAGGAACCGATGTCCCAGATGACCGGACCGGAGTCGTAGTCGGCTTCTCCGGGATCGCTTGCGGGAAACTCCCTGACCAAGTGCAATCCGAAACGCGTGGTGTAGAACTCTTGACGGAGTCTGTCGTATTGGGCCTTGGCGAAGCCGGGATCCACCTCCCCGAGAAAGCGCAACATCAGGGTTTGCCCGGACCCCCGTGGCGCCTTGACCGTGGCCCCGGATGGATAGGAAAACTCGAAATCCATCATCCCCAGATGGTCGGCTTCCGCTTTGGCGAGACCGACCCAACGCGCGATGGTCTTGGCGTACCTCGCGGTATCCATGACTTGGTCGTGCAATCGCAACGCGAAGATCGGAACCACATTGTCCCCCGACCAAGCCATGCCTCGATACGACTGCTGGAATGGCGAGGCGCAGGTGTCGTACAGGGCGGCGAGCTCGTCCAGGTCGCGACGGTAGCGAGCGAACAACGCCGAGTCCCGTTGACCAACCCCCTGGAGCTGCAAAACCCTCCCCCGCAAATAATTGGTCCAGCCCAGGTAGGCGATGCCGTAGGTCGGTTGGATGTCGGTATGGAAGACCCGGGTTCCCTTGGAGGATTCGATGGAGTCCAACGATCTCGTTGCTTCCCGCAGAGCCTGGTGGCGCAGGCTGGAATCCTGGGACGGCAAGGCCAGTTCCGCCCACGCGACCCCGTAAAGCGTGTGGAGGAAGAAGAATCCTTCCGGATAAAGGGCCTGCATCTGCCGGGCGGCACCGTGCTCGATGGCCTCGCGGACAAAGGCCAGTTGGGCTAGTACCAACTGGTCACGCTCTGGCGAGACGGCTTGAAACGAAGTGGTTTGCGAATGCAAGAGCACGTTCGGGATCGCCAAAGCCAGGGAGACGATCATGGCGAAGACAAGAGCGAGGAGCTTCATGGAAGGGAAAGGAACAAATCCTTCGAGCAGTTCCGCTGTGCGGGATTCGACTGCGTCGGGCTTTTCCCGGGGCGGCCCGGGGGCCGTTTTTCGGCTCCCGCCGAGGTGGCCAGGCGCGGGCCTGGGCCGTTCCGCTACGCGGAACTCGACTGCGTCGAGCTTTTTCCGGGGCGGCCCGGAGGCCGTTTTTCGGCTCCCGCCGAGCTGGCCAGGCGCGGGCCTGGGCCGTTCCGCTACGCGGAACTCGACTGCGTCGAGCTTTTCCCGGGGCGGCCCGGAGGCCGTTTCTCGGGTGCGTCGGCACCCGAACCCCGACCAAGGGGACGAACGCGCGTCCCCTTGGATCCCGCGCGCCGGGGGGCTCTCGTTGGAACGGCCATGCCGATTCACCGGGTCAACGGCAGGAATGACGGGCGACACATTTCGTGATGGCATCAGGGACGCGATCGATATCGCCGGATTCATTGGCCGTTCCATTTTTCGAGCCCCCCGGTCCCCCTTGGTTCGGCTGGAATGCCAGGTTTCGTCTAATACGGGATTTTGTTGGCCCCGACAGCTGTCGGGGCTTACAGGTTGCTTGGGCGGTTTTGCCCGCGGCCGCTTCGCTGCGCGGGGGTTTGATTGCCAATTTCTGGCATTGATTCTTTCGCCGGGGGAAACCTATCTGGTCAGGGCGACGACTCCTCCGACGAGGATGGCCGTAAGGAGGATCGGGGCCAGGACCATGAGCTCCATTTCACGAAGGGCCCGCTTGGAGGGATGAAATTCGATGTACTCGATGTCGGCTTTGCGGAGGGTCTCTGCACGTGCGGTGGCTGGATGGACGATGTGGAGGCGATCGTCATCCAGGCGCGTGAGGTGCCAACCTCGTTCGCCAAAGTCCATGTATCCCCAGCCGACGAAACGACACGAATCGGTCTGGGTGATGCGCTCGCCAGAGATCTCCAGGGAATGCTGAAAGACTCTCGAGTCCCTGCAAACGGCTAGGTTGGGTACATCCCGCAACACGATCCTGTACAGATCCTGTGCGGTATCGTCTACCGTGAGGCTCTGGACCTCACGGCGCGCGGGCACCATGCTCATGGAAGTAAGAAAGGGGCTGGCCAGCAGAATGGCCACCAGGAGAAGGTTCGAAGTTCGGATCCAGGTCATGCTTTTCCTTACATGCAGAACGCCGAGGATATCGACATAGAAACGAAAAGAGTCCGCGAAGCTCGACACGCTCCGTTCGGGGGGCCGCTTGTTGAAATTCATGGCTCGCCTACTTCCCACCTGGTTTGTCGTAGCCGAACCAGCCTGCCGTGTTTGTGTCCGGATCGACATGATCCCCTTCGGGTCAATCGTAGGAAATGATAGACCGCCTAGTACGGAATCAGGAAGAAGGGGCGGAGTGTGGATTTGGCGTACGTGGGAAAGTATTCTGCCTTCGAGGTTGATCTCGAGAAAAGGAGAGTCCCGGTGACCAGATTGCACTTTACCATCACGATCCAGGCTCCGAAGGCGAAGGTCTGGAACACCATGTTGGGCGACTCCACCTATCGGGTTTGGACCGAGGCGTTCAGTGCGGGCTCTCACTACGTGGGCGATTGGAGCCAAGGAAGCAAAATCCTGTTCCTGGGGCCTGATCCGGATACGGGCAAGGTGGGAGGCATGGTCAGCCGCATCAAGGAAAACCGCCTCCACGAATACCTCTCGATCGAACATCTCGGCATGGTCCTGGACGGCCAGGAAGACACGACCAGCGAGGCGGTCAAGGAATGGAAAGGCGCGCAGGAGAATTACGCATTCAAGGACATCCATGGCGCCACGGAAGTATCGATCGAACTCGATACCTCCGAAGATTTCAAGGAGATGTTCGAGGACATGTGGCCCAAGGCGCTCCAGAAGCTCAAGGAGCTCGCGGAGCAGTGATCCGGCGGCGATGACAGATTCTTGCGGAGTCTCGGGTGAGGCTCACCTCCAGGACGGAGGGATCCTCACCGGGTCTTGACGGATTCCGTCGATCGTCGCGATCGCGAAGGCGATGCTGCGCCCTGTCTCCACCGCCAGCGGATGGCTTCCCGCTTCGAACCATCCGTTCTCGACTTCTCCGAGCGAGCGGCCTCGCCCGTCGTAGCAAACGATGCGCACCTGCGCGGCGCGCGGCAGTTGCAGCGAAAGTCCGCCGCGATGGAAGGAGAGCGTTGCCAAGCGAGGTCGCGACGGTCCCACTCCCGACGTTCCGTATTTGTCGAAGCGCCAGATGCGCCCGTGCAAGTCGGCCACGGCGAAGGTGGAATCGACCATCGCGACGATGGACCCAAGCGCGCTGGTGGACATGTACTCCACCTGGGTCACCCCTTGATTTTGGGGGCCGAGCACGCGCCTCTCGCCCTCCGGACGCATCAGGGTGAAGGTGTCGGAGCCATTCCAGGTCGCGATGGAATCGTGCACTACGGCAACCCCCGAAGCGAGGCTCGGTCTCAGCAGAGGGTAGGCCGAAGCCATCGGAGCGAAGTCGGCGAGCCAGCTCCCGCTGGTGTCGGTGATCCTGTATCCGTACTTGGAGCCCAACGTGGCGTAGCCTCTCACGGACTCGCCCAGGACCACGACCTGCGTACCCAGACTCCTTTCCATCCGCCCGTTTTCGGCCCAAGCTAGTTCGCCATCCTGCTCCACGAGAAACCCACGACTTCCGAGGCTCCATCTAGACATGTCTTTCCAGGCTGTATCGAGCAGGACATTGGATCCGCTCGTGAGGATGGCGACGTTGGTCTTTTGGCCCACCAGAAGCCCACGCCTCGACATCCCCAACACCACAGAGTAAGGTGCGAGTCCAGGCATGACCTGCCAGGATTTGAGATTGTACGAGCGATCCAAGCGAGACTTCGCCTCGTTGGATGCATTCCTCCACACCGAACCGGTGTCGGCAAGCACGAACACAGCCCAGCCCGTGTCGGTCTCCATCACCTCGAAATCCACCACGGAATCGCGCACGAGCCTCCATTCCCTGCCGTCGTAGTCCCACAGCCGGTGGAACGGAACTCCCGAGTTGTCTGGATGTTTCAACGCCTGCAGCACAAGGAGATTGTGTCCGAATGCGCGGAGCTTGCGGATGATCGTTTCGCCCAGACCGGAATCGGCGGATATCCACGTGCGGCCTTCGTTGGTGGATCGAAGCAGCGTCCCTTGTCTTGTCACCCAGAGCGCATTGCCATCCCATGCCAGAATATCCCGACCCGCACCGACTTCGTCGATGACCGTGTTCCAGGTCTTTCCCAGGTTCGCCGACGAGACTAGATCGCTGGTCGTGTCCTGCTGCGGTTGTAGTGCGTAGAGTTTGCCTCCTCGAAACGAGATACTCCTGGGACCTGAAAGAGCACTGCTGTCCCAGTTCGCACCCGCGTCGATCGAGACGAACAGGCGCTTCGAGGATGCGCTCCTCCCCACGATGGTGTCGCCGGAAATATCGCAATCCCCCAGGTAAGGGACGGAAGATGTCGTCCACGTCGCACCAGTGTCCTGGCTGACAAAAATCCCCGCCCCATTGGAGGCAACGATCAGACGCCCCTCGATCCAGCCACTGGCGTTCCCGTTTCTCGAAAACTCCGAAGGCAGCCTCAGAAGTCTCCAGGCGTTCACGGTTCCCACCGGGGACCCTTTGACGAGAATGGGATCCCTGATCACGGAGTCGACCGAAAGATATAGGGAAGGTGTGAAGTTGATTCCCGACCTCACGGCCAGAATGTGTCGACCGTCATGATCGATCCCGCTCAACGCGCCAACCGCGTTGCCGAGGTACGCCGTCTTCAGGACGCTGTCGCCCAAAGCGCCGTAGACCACGCCTTTCTGGTCGTCGTTGTCCACGAGATGGGCGATCATGTTCTTCCGGACCATCATCGATTTGGACTTCGCATCCGATGGCAGCTTGATCCAAGGCGCGACGGAGGACGAGGGCTGATGCATCGAAGTGCCACCGAGGTAATTCATGAACACCACGGCGGCGCCGTCGCCCGAGACGGTGCCCGCGCTCCCGCGAGGAAGGTCGGGAAGAGCCGTCCAGGAGGCGGCATGGATACCTGCCGCCAGGGCGAGGGTCGCAAGATGTGGAATCGTTCGCATGGTGCGTGCCTTTCGGAGGGAAATTGTCGGTAGGGAATTCGCGCGCCCCGATCTTACGGGGCGATGACGTAGCAAGCCTTGGAGACGTTCGACAGAAACCGTCCATCACGGACGGCACGCGCCTGGATGCATGCGGTGGCCATCAGGCGGATGCTCCCGTTGAGGACATTCCAACGGATTCCGTCTTCGGAGGTTTCGATGGCGTCGCCGGTTTCCAGACCTGGGAACTTGACCTCGAGGATGGTGTCGTAGGTCCCGCCTGCTGGGGAGAACACGGGCGTGCGCGGCTTGGCGTGCACGCCGAAGGTATCGAGGACGAGCCTCCGGACCACCGACGTATCGGGGAGGACCACCTGGAAGTCGAGCGCGCGCCGGGATCGCACCACAACCGAATCGAGCACCAGCCGGGACGTTCGCCCGAAGGACACCCGACGCAATCCTTCCGGCAGGGAGCCCAGGGAGAATCGCCCCGAATCGTCGGTCCATGCCTTGCCGGGAATCCCGGGAACACGCACGACCAGGCCCGCTCCCGCTCCGACGAGCCGTCCCTGGACACTGCCGGTCGGGCGCAGATCCAACATGGTGACAGAATCCGTTCCGCGCGGAAGGACCGCGAAAGCCGCGAGTTCGCCGTCACCGGCACGCAAGGCGATTCCGCCAGCGCCAGGCGTGACGACACACAAGCCCCTCGCGTCGGTCACGCAGCGGGTGGTCTCGATGGACGAATGGGAGGAGGTGTCCAGCGGCTCCCCGTCCAGCCAATCTACCGGACGCAACGACACTTCCACCCCCGCAGCAGGTGCGCCCAGGGAATCCCGCACCAATACCCGAGCCGTCATGGCGTTTCCGTGTTCGTCAGTGCCCGCGACGGCGCGATCGTCCCCGCATCCGCACGCGAATATCAAGGCGAGCCCCAGGATGGCCAGGCGCTGCTTCATGGCTCCTCCTCCGACGGATTCTGACATAGTGGGAAGAACTGCAGATTCATCGCGTACACCTGGTCGCCGTCCTGTCCGAAGTCCTGGGCAATGCGCACCAGGCGATCCTTGAACTCCCGCATTTCCTGCTTGATGACGGGGAAGGCCGCAGCGGGCAATCCCATGACCATCGTGGAGATGTCGCGCTGGGTGGGAACGATGGCATCGATCGCCTCGTGACCCAAGCGCGCGTATTCGCGATTGCCCGCCCGCACCGCCATCGAATCGACCTCGCCTCCGGAACTGATGGCGGGATCTGTCTGCTTCCAACGTTTTCCGTCACGCTCGAGGAAACCGAGTTTTTCCAGGAGCGCGATCCCTTCGCGCGCCTGGCCTTTGCGGATGCGCGGACGCACCGATCGGGCCAGGGCCGTCCAATCCTCTCCCCAATCGCGCTGGATGGCCAGCTCCCGCAGCACAGGCAGATACCAGTTGGAGTAATAGTCGTAACGGTCGAGCGGCACCAACTCCACCGGCACCTTGCGGCGCAGGCCTCGCATGGTCTCCAGGAAGGTCTGCTTGGACGGAGGATCCACCGCCTGGTTGAAGCGCACCAGCGCCCCGAAAAACGCCGCGTCGCGATCCACCAGTTCCAGCCCTTTCACGAACTGGGCGATGGACGTGTCCGTGAGGTTGCGCTTGCCATCGATGACTTCCCGCAAGAACGACGGCGACCCGAGCCCCGCCTTCTGGCAGAACTGGCGATGGCTGAACGACGGACTCCGCTTTTTGCGGTCCTCGTAGAAGTCCTGAAGAAACTTCCGGTAATCCGTGTACGATTCGATCCTGTCCACGCCTTTATTCTAAAGTGTTTTTCGTCGCGCGCGGAGATGCGGGAGCAAAAAGGCGTACATTTTTCAGGTACGGGGGACTGCGTCGGGCTTTCTTTCCACTGCGTGGCTTTCGACTGCGTCGGGCTTCATCCACTGCGTGGGGCTGTCGACACTGCGTGTGCTTCGACTGGCGTCGTGCTTTTTCTCCGGGGCGGCCCGGAGGCCGTTTCTCGGGTGCGTCGGCACCCGAACCGCGACCAAGGGGCCGAGCGCGCGGCCCCTTGGATCCCGCGCGCCGGGGGGCTCTAATTGGAACGGCCACACCGGCTGGCCAGGGCTGCAGCAAAATGGATGTCGAGGCATTGGGCGATGGCGTCAGGGACGCGATCGATATCCTCATGGCACTGGCCGTTCCATTTTTCGAGCCCCCCGGTCCCCCATGGCTCGGCTGGGTTGCCAATTCGGCCAGCGGCATTTGATTGCCGATTTCCGGCATTGCTTCGCTCGCCGGGGGTGGGGTGGCGGGCAGGCTTGATTGCCAATTTCCGGCATCGCTTCGCTGGCCGGATGTGGGTGGGTGGGCAGGCTTGTTGCTAGACTCGCTTCTGCGCCACCACGAAGTGGTTGGGTTGGCGATGATTCCAGAAACTGTGCACCTCCACGATCCGGAAGCCGGCGGCCTGGATTTGGCGTTCGATTTCCGGCGTGGTGTAGAATCGCATGTAGGGAACCAGCCCCAATTTGATCAGGAGCCAAACCAGGAGGTTGAGCGACGACCTTCGGTTCTCTCCCGCGCATTCGGTGGAGGTGATCAGATACCCTCCGGGCTTCAACAGCTCGGCCAACCGCCCCAGAACAGCGTCGGAATCCCGCACCAAATGGAGGATATTGAAGGCCAAGATCACATCGAATTCCTGTGCGCCGAACGCTCCTCCCCAGAGATCCGTTTTTTCGAAGGTGATGTTTTCGAGCTTGCGATCACGTGCCTTGTGACCTGCGATCTCCAACATTTTGGAGGAGATGTCGATGGCGCGCACCAGCTTGACATCCGAGGCGATCTCGCTGCAGATCAAGCCGGTCCCACAGGCGAAATCCAGGACCGTATCGGTGGCGCGTAGGTACTTGCGGGTTCGCTCCACGGACTGGGCGTAGGTCTGCGCGAACTTCTGGGCGATCGCATCCGTCTTGCCGGAGAGCATGTCCCAGAATTTCTCGGTTCGACGGCTCGGTTTCATGTGCACCTGCGATCTTGGAGGCGGACGGAATTTGAACGGAATTTAGTGACTGTCCGGTTTTTGATCCACTGCGTGGGGCATTATCGACTGGCGTCGGGCCTCACCCACTGCGTGGGGCTGTCGACACTGCGTGTGCTTCGACTGGCGTCGTGCTTTTTCTCCGGGGCGGCCCGGAGGCCGTTTCTCGGGTGCGTCGGCACCCGAACCGCGACCAAGGGGACGAACGCGCGTCCCCTTGGATCCCGCGCGCCGGGGGGCTCTAATTGGAACGGCCACATTGGCTCGCTGGGGTATCTGGAAAATGGATGTCGAGGCATTGGGCGATGGCGTCAGGGACGCGATCGATATCCTCATGGCACTGGCCGTTCCATTTTTCGAGCCCCCCGGTCCCCCATGATTCGGTTGGATTGCCGGATTATATCTGATGCGGGATTTTCCCGGCGCCGCTTCGCTGGCCGGGGGTGGGGTGGTCCGGATCGGCAAAGCTGTTTCTGTTTGCCAATTTCTGGCATTGCTTCGCTCGCCGGTGGGGGTGGGTGGGGCTGGATGGGCTGACGGGAATAGCCGCCGTTGCCCGTATGGGCGGTGTAGGGGCAATCCTCGGATTGCCCTGAAATCGGAAACGGGCAGACGGCGACAAGGGCGGTGAGGCTGTTGGGCGGTGCAAGGTGGGGTGTTGGATGGGAGGTCAGTAGGTGTTCCCTTGAGGGAACGGATTGTCGACCTGCGCGACAGAAGGTTGTTTCCAGGCGTCTTCCTGTGCAGCCATATTCTGTCCTCCAAGGCGGAGACGCCAATTCCCAAAACTCACCCCCCAGGAAACGAACCATGAAGAAGATTTCCCTGTTGTTCGCCGCCATCGGAGTGGCCCTCGCCACCAACGGATGCGAACGATCTCCCACGCAGGAAGCCACGCCAGCACCCCAGGGCGGTGACGGCCGCCTTTCCCTGCAGGTGCAGACGGGTTCCATCGGCGTTCTTGCCCGGTCGGCCACCATGACCCCGCGAAGAATCGTCTTCGCGTTCACGTCGGGGACCGACCTCACCCGTCGCGACACCATGTCGCTTCTTTCCGGCGCCCAGATCGTGCGGGATTTCCGGCTCACCGCCGGACGAACCTGGCATCTGACCGCCACGGGATTGGACGCCAAGGACAGCGTTCTCTATTCGGGAAGCGCGGACTTCCCCATTGGGGCGGATTCCACGACGAACCTGTCCATGTCCCTGGATGCGCTCCACTCCTCCCTTCAGTTGAGCATTCCCGTCAAGGAAGGCGCCAAACGGCTCCAGGCGAGCCTCGATGGCCGCCCCTGGCTGGATTCCACCTTGGGTTCTTTCGTGCGCGAAAACGACACCATCAAGGCCGAGCGGGACTACATGGCCGCATCTCGGACTGGCACCGCTCACTCCCTGTCCATCAGGATCTCGGGAAACCGCGGCGACAAGGACACCGTCCTGTACGCGTTGCACACCAACCTCACGGTGGTGTCCGGACAGAACCAAGGGCTACGTCTGACCTTGAAGTGGGTGGGCCCTCCCCCGACAAAATACGGCGCGACATCCCTCACTGCCACGCTGGGCTCCGTCGGGATCCTGAAATTCGAGGTCGACTATGGACGCGCCCAGGAATTCGGCTGCCGGGAATGGAAGGACGGATCCGGCATCCCGTGGAACGGAACCATCTCCTACGGAATCCTCTGCGACGAGCGCGACAGCCAGGCCTACCGCACGGTGCGGATGGGAAACCAGGTTTGGATGGCGCAAGATCTCAACTACGCTGGAGCTGATGGCAATCTCGGCTCGTGCGACATCTACCTCAATCCCAACTGCGAATTTCCGAGACGCGTGTACACCTGGACTCAAGCCACGGCGACTCCCGACACCTTCCTGAATGCCTATTGGCCTGGTGATACCGTCCAGCAACAGGGAATCTGTCCGGCTGGCTGGCACATCCCCCAGGCACAGGAATGGAGGACGCTCCTGGAATGGTCCACAACCCATGCGGTGGGAGATCTCGCCCAATCGTTGCGGGCCGCCGATGGCTGGGCGAGCGATCTCAACCACGGGACGGACCAATTCGGCTTCCACGCTCTTCCTAATTGGCAGAATCAGGGCAATTTCTTCACGTGGAGCCTGAGCAGCATCTTCGACGCCGCCCTCCCCGACCAAGGAAGCCTGATCTTTATCAACACGGTTGGAGGAGGAAACAAGACCAGCAAGGTCGGTCTGCGCTGCGTCCAGGACTGAGATTCGACTGCGTCGCGCCTTCGGCGGATTCGCTGCGCTAGGCTTTCCGCTGGCGCGAAACTTTGCGACTGCGTCGGGCTTTATCGACTGGCGTCGGGCTTCATCCGCTGCGCGGAGCTGTCGACACTGCGTGTCCGGCTTATTCCAGGCGCGGGCCTGGGGCCGTTTCTCGGGTGCGTCGGCACCCGAACCGCGACCAAGGGGCCGAGCGCGCGGCCCCTTGGATCCCGCGCGCCGGGGGGCTCTAGCTGGAACGGCCACATCGGCTCGCTGGGGCTGTGGAAGGAATGAGCGCTGAGGCATCGATGCAATGGCATCAGGGACGCGATCGATATCTTCATGACATTGGCCGTTCCATTTTTCGAGCCCCCCGGTCCCCCACGGATCGGCTGGGTTGCCAGTTCGGCTTACTGCATTTTATTGCCAATTTTCGGCATTGCTTCGCTCGCCAGGCCTGGGGTGGTGGGATGGGTTGCGTTGTTGCCGTAGGGAACGGTCTTGACCGTTCCGCTCGATGACGGGGTGGGGAGGCGGTGGCCGCGGCGTTTGGCTGCCAGATTATGTTGGACCATGAGGCATCGAAAAGCGCTTGACGCGAAGAGGGGTTTGCATGAACACCACATGGGGATCAGGATCCACCGAAAACGACGAACTTCGCCGATCGGAGGTGTTCCGCGATTTGATGAAGGTTATCCATGGGATGGACACGAGCAAACACCTCCATGCATCCGATCTCAGGCTCTTCGAGAACAAGGGCGGAGCAGGCATGATCCGCTTTGAGATAGACGAATTCATGGAGGCGCTCTTCGTCAAGGATCCAATTCTTGCCACCTTCTCCGATTGCTACGATTCTTCCGGAGAATTGTTCGCTCTCAACGGCAACGCCAATAGGGAGGAGTTGCGCTCCGAGTTCGTCACCTCCCTGCTGGATGGACGTGTCGACGGGATTTACGAGAAGCTGCCTTCTCTTTTGGAGGTGATGTCGCCTGGAATCTATCTCGCTTCCAGCTTCAAGGTGGACCTCGCAAATACACGGGTCCTGCAGGAATATCGGATCTGCGAAAAGGAGCACAAATACTACTCCGGAGCGTTTTGCGAGTCGATGCAGGTCATTTTCACAAGAGACAAGCGCACCATGAACCAGGAGCGCATTCGATACTTCGAGGAGTTGATCAAATTTGGCGGCAGACCGAAGTGTTTGCTCTTTGATTGGATTCCCCTCTCTGTCTTGGCTGACGGATCCCAAGACAGATATCAGGTATCCGTGGATAGCTTCCAGGTCTCCTATCTATTGGATGGCCATCACAAATTTTGCGCCTATATGAATTTGAAGATGGCACCAGAATGCATGCGCATCTCGGAAATCGTCTATCCCCGCCTGGGATCCACACATTCCCTGCTCCCGGCCTGCTCCCCGTTTTTCCTGAAATCAATGATCGAACATGCGATTCGTTTTTCACCCGAGAAGCGGACAGACTCCTCGCCAAATTCCGTCCAGTACAACGAGATCTTCGATCACGTTCTGCGAACATCCGGGGACCTACCTTCCTTGGTTGTGCGCACCCTCTGCAAGGCGCATCAGGAGTCGGCGTTTGATTGGCTCAAGCGGAAAATGGACGTTTTGCGGAATCGCCTAGACGACAACGCGCCTTTCGAGGCGTTTGACTCCACCCAATCCCCATACAAGCGGCGCATCGAGACGGTCGGACAATTCGAGAGCTGGTGGCAGGCATAACTTTCGAGCGGATTGCCTTTGGAGAAATTCTCGTGGCATCGGACGGAATCAAAAGTTCCACATGGCGGTGGATTTTAGGAGTGATCAGGAAGTTCTTCGTACAGTTCATCCAGGCCGCTCTCTCGACCAAAATTCCTTCTGTCTCGACTTCGTCATTCTCTGACACGGAAACGCCGTGCATCAGGAGATCTTTTGAGAGGAAGATGAGCCCTTAAGAGCGAGGCGCTCCGACCTCCCGCCTCCCTTGCCCCCGGTCTTCAGGCAAGGCGGACAATTCTTGCCTTCTGGCAGAGCGGGTAGGTGTCCACCAACTCTTGGATCCTGCTTCGCATCGTTTCGAAGTCTTCGCCGTACATGTAGAGGGCGGTTTCTGTCGGACCCTGCCAATAGCTGTTCACTTGGCCCACGCCCTCCAGCAGGCGCTCGCATTCCGAATAGACATGGTTCGAATCGCATTGGGCGTACACCTGATCCGGCAGATCGGTTCCATTCAGATACAGCCCCAGGCCTTGGTGGCGTCCGAAGGCGATCGGATCTTGGCCTTCCACCGTGTACCGGGACCCGATGGGAGCGAGCATGGCGCCGAACAGCCCCACCACGGCAGTGATCGTTTCTTCGGAAGCGTCCTTCAACTGAATTTCGATGTCGCACTCCTTCACCTCGCCATTTTCCTGGAGCAAGGTGCCTCCGCCATCGACCTTGGCTTTCAGCTTGGATTTCTTCGCAGCCGCTTCGAAGGCGTCTTCTAGATCGGCTCGATGCATCGGCTGCAATTTGGCATTCAAGGTGATCGTCATGTGTCCGGAAGTCTTCTTCTTGAGCATTCCAAGCATGGGCTTTCCCCTAAAGGGAGGAGGGTGCGGTGGGAACGGGTGTTTAGCAAGACAAATTGCATTCTCTCAGGAGGGGGGCTGGAGCCGTTCCGCTGCGCGGGATTGGACTGCGTCGGGCCATGTCTCACTGCGTGTGGCTGATCCGCTGCGCGAAGCTTGTCCACTGCGTGGGGCTGTCGACACTGCGTGTCCGGCTTTTTCCAGGCGCGGGCCTGGGGCCGTTTCTCGGGTGCGTCGGCACGGTGAGGTAGGACCCCACCCTTTCGGGCGGGGCCCCCTCGCAGAACCGGACGTGCCCAATTAAGGCATCCGGCTCCCAGGAGTCTCCGTCGTCGAGATCAGCGCAAGCTGGGCTCAGGTAGACTCACAAACCATCGGGTATTCTTCACGCGCCACCAATAAAGGTGATGCCGGTCGCTACGGCGGCGCAGGACGCTGATCCAAATGCGCTCGACGTGCCACTTCACCTGCATCAGCGTGGAGAGACAATGCCGACGGCCGAAATACTGGTACCAACCTCGTAGACGTACCGACAGCCGCTTTGACTGCCACCGCAATGAGGCTTCCCGGATCTCCGTCAGAAACTCCTTCACCTTCAGCAAAAAGCGGTTGCGACGCTTCCCGCTGGGCTTCACCTCGCATCTCAGCTTCCCCGTCTTCGGACGGCGTCGCATGTAATGCGTGAAACCCAGAAAGTCGAATGTCCGTGGCTTGTCCGACGGCCCTGGACCTTCCCCGTTGCGGGGAGATCTGGGGCCAAAGTCCACAAGTTTCGTCTTGGCCTCTGACAATTTCAGTCCGAAGTCCGAAAGTCGCTGGCGCAGCTCCACCAGAAAGCTTTCGGCATCACCTCGATGGGCGAACCCGGCCACGAAATCGTCAGCGTAGCGCACCAGAAAGCTCTCGTCTTCACAAGCCTTCCGGACTCTACGATCAAACCATAGATCCAGCACGTAGTGCAGATAGATGTTGGCCAAAAGCGGCGACAACGGCCCGCCTTGCGGCACTCCGTCTTCCGTCGCAACATGGACCCCATTGTCCATCACACCGGCATTCAGAAACTTTCCCACAAGACGCAGGATCGTCCGATCGGAAATCCGATCTTCCAGAAATTTCCGAAGCCATTCGTGGTTGACCGCATCGAAGAAACCCTCAATGTCCGCATCCACGATAATGCACGTGCCGCTTCGATTCACCAACTTCCCCAAGCGATCCAGGGCATCGTGGGCCGAAAGGCCCGGGCGATACCCGTACGACATGTCGAGAAAACACGGCTCGAACACTGTCGACAGAATCGTATGAAGCGCCTTCTGCACCACCCGGTCGCGCACGCTCGGAATCCCCAACGGCCGGAGCTTGCCTCCATCCTTGGGAATCCACGCGCGCCGCACGCTCATCGCTCGATACTTCCCGCTGCGCAGCTCCAGCCACAGCGCTTCGATGTTATCGTCCAGATTCTGTCCGAACTCCTCCATCGTCACACAGTCGACGCCGGGCGCTCCTTTGCGGTTCAATTGCTCGTACGAACTCCGCAACATCTGCGGGGTCAGGTAGTGCGCCAGCGACGTGAATCGCATGCGCGGATCTTGTCTCGACATCTCGGCGATCTGCTCAAGGTTCGTGGACATGTAGCCTCCATCTCTGTGTATGGTTCATGATCTCCTCTTGCATCTTGACTCCTGCCGACCCTTCCCTCCACGGGAATTACCCCGCTTCCCCGGTACTACGATCGGCTCCGACTTCTCGCGCTTCGTCTCCCATGTACCGGGCCTTCCGGCCTTTCCTCGGATACCGCCACCCTTACCAGGCACGGAAAACGCGAGATCTCCCAGGTTGCGTCGAATATCCATTTGATCACATGCCGTCCTCTCGGACTCCGGCGGGTCTCCATGCGGCTGGCGTGGCAGATTGAATCCATTCGCCGCACAGGCTAGGGTCTTCCCGGGTACGGATCCGGTCGACACCCGCGTGGTTTCTCGAAGCTCTATCGGTTCACATCCTTTCGCGTTACGGCCTATGATCTCCCTGTCTTACGCTTCACCCTGCCGTCACCGGCGCGATCGGGCGCAAAGACTCGGTTGTGGACAGGGTGCCAACCCGCCCGCGTCGGATTTCCACCGACTGGATATTCGCGCCTTGGCCTGGCGCACCCGAACCGCGACCAAGGGGCCGAGCGCGCGGCCCCTTGGATCCCGCGCGCCGGGGGGCTCTAGCTGGAGCGGCCACACCGACTCACTGGGGTGACTGGGAAATGGATGTCGTGGCATCGGGCGATGGCATCAGGGTCGCGATCGATATCTTCATGACACTGGCCGTTCCATTTTTCGAGCCCCCCGGTCCCCCACGGTTCGGCTGGGATGCCAGTTCGGCATCATTCGGTTTTGCCAGTTTTGCAGCTCATTCCCCTCCATTGGAGGGGTGCCCCGGAGGGGTGGGGTGGTCAGGATCGGCGAGGCAGCTTCAGGTTGCCAATTTCCGGCATCGCTTCGCTGGCCGACTTTGGGCCAGCGGGAAAATGTTTGCGATGGACATCATCCGCCAGATGCCGAATCGCGGGCGCGTTGGAGGATGCCGAGCAGTCTCGAATGGAGGTCCGCCAATGGGCTCCATTCTTCCGGCAGGGCTTCCCACCATTTGAACGTGGAGTCCACCCACGGGTCTCCGATGGAAATGGAATGGAACGTGCCATCCAGCCCAAAGCTTTTCCTGGTTCCTCCAACTGGCAATCTCAGGTCCTTGGTGCTGTGCAGCAAGGCCTGGAGATCATCGGCAAAGGTCATGGACAGATTCTTTCGGGTGGGAGTTGGAGACGGTCCACTTGTCCATCCAGGAGGTCCAGGGATTGGTCATGTCGTCCAAAGACAGGAGCGTAGGCGGTAAAACTCGGAAGCGATGTCTTGGGCGACCTCGAGATCGAGGTTCGTGAACCATTCCATCAATTTCCCTTTGATGGTGGCCTGGATGGCGTCGGGTGCCATTTCCGCCGGACTGAAATCCAGCATCCATTTCAGAAACCGAAAGGCGACGTCGATCTCCTGGCGCTTCCCGCGAAAGAATTCCTTGGTACGTTCGATGTCTTCGGAGGATAGCCTGGCCTTCAATCTGTGGTCGTCCGTGTAGGCGAGAATCTGGTCGAACGCATCGACACCCATGGCGAACATCGGGTCCAGGACATACAGAATCAAGCCAGGAGTCAGGGCGCCTTCACGAGCACGATAGGGCTGGGAGGCAACCAATCGATCGATCGATGCGTCGTCCGCATTCTGGGAGTGGCGTGTTTCGTACAGCTTCTGCAGGTCGCTCATTTCATCTCCAAACGTCACGGATGCTGCGGTTCTGGTTGTCTCTATTCATCGCAATCCCGGAGGAACTGGTCGACCCAGGCGGTGTACTCCTGGCCCTGATGGGATTGGGCTCCGGAGAGCAACAGGTCGATCTTGGAAAAGTGCAACTCGCAAGCCAGGGAGCGGAGAGTCTCTTCGGGGAGGTCGTCTTCGAAGAGTTCGATGAACAATCCCCCTACGACCGCCTGCGCCGTGCGATAGGACGCGAAAGGGTGGTCCACATCCTCGAGCGAGCAGACCTCGAATCGCGCACGCAGTTCGCTGTAATAGGTCAGCACCGATCCGCACTCCCACAGAGGAACGATGGGCGCAAGGGAGAGGGGAGAGCTCGCGTAGCGCAGTGGTGGACGACAACGGAATCCAAGCGGAGAGGTCTCGTCAAATTCTGCCAGGTGGCGAACCAGCCCTTCCGAAAACCCGAGGTCCAGTAGACGATGGGGCGAGGTCATGGGAGAGGCAGAATGATGGGCTTGCAGGAGAGGGCGTGCGCCTTTTGATCTTCAGCCATTTCGGATTCCTCCGCCATTGTTTCTGCGGCTTGCCGAGCCAAGGCGTAGAGCGGCAGCCTCTGCAGACTGAATGAAATCATTCTTCAGTTCACAATATTTGCCGATGTCATTGCCGCAAGCCGCCAGAGCGTGCTGCTTGACCTCCTGATATTGCTTGGCCACATCGGGATTGCCGCGCAAGTAATCCCGAAACGCCAAGTGCCGGTCGATGTTCGCGTCACCCTCAACAAACGCATGAACATGGTGAGTTGGGTTCTCGCCACCCTTCACGAAGAACCGCCTCCCAGGGATCCCAAATTCACCTTTTGGCGTATAGCCGTTCGCGATGAGTCCGTCGCCTCTTGAGTCCAGAACTTCATGCGCTTTGACTTCCAGCAGGATGTCGATGATCGGTTTTGCCATCAGGCCAATGACCGACGTGCTTCCAACGTGATGAATTCCAACCACAACATCCCCGAGGACAAACCTGAGCAGGTCCTCTTCGGCTTTGAACAGATCCGCCCATTTCGGGTTGTGATGGAGGAGTTCGAGCGTTCTCATGCGGATGCGCTCCGTATGCGTTCCAGTTGGGGCATGCTAGTCAATTTATGCATCCGCTGGGCGGGTGAGATTCGACTCGTCGGGCTTTTCCCTGGGCGGCCCGGAGGCCGTTTCTCGGGTGCGTCGGCACCCGAACCCCCGCCGGTTCGGCAGGGGCATTCGGATGCCACCGCTCCCTGAGTGCTCCTCGCAGCGAAGCGGAGAGGAGTGTATCGACAACGGCGAGAATTGGGGCTTCGGTTGGTCACCGTAGGTGACAAGGGCGGTGGCGTGGTTGTTTGATTGCCAATTTCTGGCATCACTTCGCTGGCCGACTTTGGGCCAGCGGGAAAATGTTTGCGATGGACATCATCCGCCAGATATCGATTCGCGGGCGCGTTGGAGGATGCCGAGCAGCCTCGAATGGAGGTCTGCCAATGGGCTCCATTCTTCCGGCAGGGATTCCCACCATTTGAAGATGGATTCCATCATCGGGTCGCCAACGGAAATGGTGTAGAAGGTGCCATCCAGTCCAACGCCTTTGCTGGATCCTCCCACAGGCAATCTCAAGCCCTTGGTGCTGTGAAGCAAAGCCTGGAGATCCTCGGCAAGCACAGCTCCCGTCGCGACCCGGTAGGTCGGATCGATCTTGCGCAGTTTCAGCCTCAGGATGGCTTCCGGCGACTGGGAACACCGTTTGCTGTCTGCACACGCGTCCCAGACAGCGTAGCGCCACGTGCAATCGCCCTCGGAACGACAAAGCACCAGTCGTTCATGGGATTCAAAGGAAGGATCAATCGAAAGGGAAAGGAAGTTCCGCCACCCCGCCACCTGGTCCAGCCCCCGCAAAGCCTCGTCCTGGAAGGCCATCCACAAGTTCGCGGTTTCATTGCTGGTGGGCATGATCTAGCCCCCTTCCTCGGTCTCGGGGTAATTGCGACCCACGATGCTGTGTTGGTTCACTCCGGGGATCGGTTCGGGGGGTCCCGGGAATCGAGGGAACGGGCTGGACTTGTCCAGAAGCAGGTTGTCGATCAGGAACCCGACCAATTTCCGGTCGTATTCATCGTTGTCCAGATTGTATTGGGACTTGTCCCGATTCACCCAGGAATCGACCACGCAGACTCCCGATGACGACTCTTCCAAGCGAAGGGCGTAGATGCACGCACCCGTCCAGCTGCGCAAGAAGTAGAGCCAGTCTTCCTGGAAGTAGACAAACCACTTGTCTTCCATCTGCCCGGGAATCAATCCGCACCTCATCTTGCGGGCTTCCGCATCGGTGTAGCACCCCGTGAACCCAAGGGGACGCTTCTCCAGGGGGAGCGGGAGGGTTTTCCAGGAGTTTTGATCAGCAATTTTCATCGGCGGATTTCCTTCGGGCGGGATCAGGAGGTTCTGGGCTGTTCTATCCATTGCCTTTGCCGCCACAGTCGCACCTGACCATCGGATGTGGCGAATCTGGAATCTGGGTTGCTTCGATCAACATCAAGAACAGGCGCACACTGAAATAACCGTCAGGTTTTGTCCATGGCAGGGACCGTAACGCCGCCAGCCCGGACTCCCAAACTTCGTTGTTCACGAGGGCCTCGAAGGAGTGGTCGCCGGAAACGTTGCCGAAGAAGCAGCGAAACCACAACCACCCATCCCCTAAAATCTCACTCTTGACTGCCTTTTCCATCGCTTCAAAGAAGCCGCGGGGAATCACCACATTGGCATCGTGGGTGCCGCGAGTGCCAAGATTGCCGACAAAGACAGCGTATTCCTTTTCGCCGATCGTCCAGCGCTCCGTCGAGACCTGATCGGAACCACTCAAACCCCAAAGCGATGCGAGCAAGACGTGGAAGGAATTCACACAGAAATTATGAAGGGCATCACCTATTCCCTCGCGACCTTCTCCGAAACCAGCGAAGCTTTCCACAATCACTCGCCGATCTTCCAGCAATACCTCCACCTCGAGAAGGCCACGCCCCAATCTCGGATACCAGGTCGCTCGAATGGCCGGAAGCTTACCGAAAGGGACAACCCATTCCCCCTCAACATGAATCGGCACCTGATGAGCGGCCATCAGTTCAGACAGTTCATTTTCAAGCGTTAATGGCTCCACGGTCGCTCCCTCCAAACGTCACGGATGCTGCGGTTCTGGTTGTCTCTATTCATCGCAATCCCGCCATTTCTGTTGGAAGACCACCATCATGGCGAGGATCATCCTCGGACTCAATGATGGCGCGGTGGGTGGAGGTCCATCTTGAGGTAGACCATGTCGACCAGTTGGATCCCATCCTCGAACATGGGGTGGTCGTAGTGGTCGGTGAAGAAATTCGCCACGCGGTGCGAACACACGAATCCACAGCTTTCGTAGAAAGACAAGATCCGGGGTGTTTCTCCGGTGCCCACCAGCATGGTCCGGTAGGTGCCCTGGTAGAGATCGGCGACGAATCGGATCAAGGATCGGGCGTAGCCCTTGCCCTGGGAAGCCGGATAGGTCGCGAGATTCTTCAGCTCGCAGACCTCACGATCGACGGCCACCACCACGCACACGCTTTTCAGATCCCCATCGTAGAGGGCGAACAGATCCCCTTGCGGCAGGTAGAGGTCGATCATGCTTTCCTGTTCGTCGCCCAACAAGAGCAGATCGAGGAATCGCTTCTTGTCCTCGACGACCTTCACGATTTCCAACGCAGCCTCCTTCCTTCCAGAATCACCGGACGTCCAAGGGAAATTCCGCCACACCGATGTCCATCAAGGGGGCGTTGGGGGATGGGCACTTCAGATGCATGGTCGATCCATCCATCCACGTTCGCGGTGCGGCTCCTTCGGGGCATGCCTGGTCCAGCATCACGGGCCGTTCCCTTCCCGTCACGTTTCCCTTCGCATCGAATGTCAGGGAACTGTCTCCACCGATCAGCACCGAATGCTGGCAGTCTGCTTCCGTGCAGTAGCGGACACATCCGTTGCAAGCGCTCGCTTCGCCATTTCGAAACGACGTGCAGTTGTCCCAGATCGCCGCGACCACCACGGCGAACGTGGTGTCGTTGAAGTAGCCGCATTTGCGCTTTCCCGAATCGGCGGGGACCGAAAACCGGCTGATGCCTCCGTCGGGATTGGGGTGATCGAAATCGCCCCAGAAGTAGATGCCGGAAACGACGACGACACCACGCCGATCCACGGCCACGAGCTCCCTCGGACTCTTGATGGTGAGGGTGGCAAACCCACTTCGATCCACGCGCAGATTCCGTCGATAGGCCTTCTTGACCTGCCGCTGCCCGCCCCTGGTCTCGAAGCACTCGCTGGACCATTCTCCCGAAGGATCCAGGCAGGCGGACGCCGCGTGCGCGGCCTGGGAAAGGAACGCAGCCAACACCACGGCAAACAGGAATCGCTCGATCTTCGCTCGGGACATTTTGGCTCCGGTGGGTTTTGGGCAACCAAACAGGAAGGTCAGTGCGCCTGCGGAATCGGGGACGGCGCCACCATCGGGCGAGGCCACCGGAAGGAGGATGTGTCCACGATCCCTTGGGCCATTTGGGTGGCCCTTTCCACTCCCATCCCTTCCACCAGAATCTGACACTTGCCTCCGGGGATCCTCTCGGCCACGAAAGGTGCCGAGACGAGCCTGCCTTCGATCACAAACGCGACGGGACGCCCCACCCTGCTTGCCGTGAACTCCGCGAAGCGAGCCTTCGCCGACGGAGTGAGGGTGAGCTCCACGGAAAATTCCTTTCGGTGCCCCACATCCTCGAATTCCAGGACCCGGGCTTCCAAAACGTCGGCATTGGCGAAGACGGGAATGGAATCGACATACACGAAGGTTTCCCGACCCGACACCTGACCGGATCCATCCACGATGGGCATCCGGATGCGCGAAGGACCAGGGACCGTGTCCGCCGCGAGGATCTCCAGGCGAACCGAAGGAGTCGCACCTGTCTGCCGAAAGACCGGAGCCGAGCCGCAGCCGACCAACAGCACCAGGGAAGCAAGGATTCCGTACAACCTGCGCATGGGAGAATCTCCTCTGGATCGGGTCTGGCGATGGAACACCTGGGGTTCGAGCGTTCAATCTAGCTAGGCGCCATGCACGCCTCTGTCCGCCAGGAACCCTCACCCCCAATGGAGGTGTTCGCGACCGAGCTTATTTGCTGCGCAGTGTCTTCTGATGCACCGGACGCCCCCGGGACCATTGGATGGTCGGGTGGGGCTGGATGAACGGGGATCGAGACGGGGAGTTTGGTGGTGGGAGGTCAGATGTTTTCTGGAGGGGGATCGAAATCTGCGAGGTTGACGATGGTTTCGATTCCGTTCTGGATCTGGAGGAAACCGTCGGAAAGGGGATGAATCTCCGGGTAGTCGAGGCCGGGATCACAGAGAATCTTGCCTCCCCGCTTGGCACCGAAGGCTCGCGCCAGTTCCGCGGAAGTCTTCCAGCGAGCGGGCCCGCGGATCCAACAACAGGTGCAGTCCCCGGAAGGAAACTGGATCAGCACCTTGGTAGCCTCTGTCTCCAGGATCCGAAAACCATCATCGTCATGGGTCGTGCGAAGGTCGCTCCCGAATTCTTCCAGAACATATTCTGTCAATGCTTCGATCGCGTCGCCCTCCACGTAGATCTCGATGTCGTCCTTCTCGAGGAATTCGGAAGGCAGACTGCCGGAATCCATCATCTTCTTGAACTCCCCATGAAATGCTCCTTCTTCCCGTTTCGAAAAACCTCATTCTCCGTTTTGGTTTTGACACGCGATTTCGTTCACCCGCTCGAAGATCGCCTCATGCCATCGCGGAAGGAAGCGTGTCCAGGAGGGCGATCAGGCGCTCGTTGTTGACCTGGAGAGCGAAGTCGTAGGGGGATCTGCCTGCGCGGTTTTTCGTGCGGACGTCCGGGGAGTGCTTCAGGAAGAGTTCCACCATCTCGTAGTAACGCCCCTTGCAGTGGAAGACCGCCACCCACATGGGATTGTTCCCCCATTTGTCGCGACGATGGAGATCGCAACCACCTTCGAGCAGGCGGGTCGCGAGCTCGAGGTCCTGGAACATCGCGGCGAGGTGCAGAGCATTTTGGCCGTCGGGATTGACCTGGTTCGAATCGGCGCCATGCTCCAGGAGGAACTTGGCGATTTCGAATTGTCGGTGTGCGATGGCCACCATCAGGAGCGGACAACCTTCCTCTTTGGCGTTCGCAAACTCCGGCTGGAAATGAGGCAAGAATCCATCCAACGAGCCGAACCAGGCTTGATGGAAAAGCGGGGAGACTGGCTGGCGTTCCATGGGGGGGACTCTCCTGGATCGAGAGGGTGATGGAAATCCTGGGGGTTGGAGAAACCCAATGTAGCTCTGGCCCGGTGGGGAGGTCCGGATTGGATTCGCTGGTGGTTTCCGGGGCGGACCGGGGGTCGTTTCCAGGGTGCATCGGCGCCACTCCCCTTTCGTGGGCCACAAAGTTTTCCGGGGGAATCTGGGGGTTGGACCTGGGAGGGCTTAGGCGTTGTACTGTTTACAATCGTCCTGGCCGCGTATAGGCGGCCTGGACAACGTCACGCATCGAGGGGTGGTTGGGTATGAAGGGTTTTCCGTTTCACAAACCGCTGGTGGCAGGGCTGGTGTGTTCCCTGGTGGCTCTGGCGCAAGGGGCCACGATCGAGGCGGAAACGCAGACCCTGGCCACAGGCGCCGTGGTCCGGGACAGCGCCGGGGTTTCGGGCGGCAAGTACGTGAGCTCCAACGGGATGACCTTCAGCGTCACCGTGGACACCACGGGGATCTACGACCTTTCCGTGGTGATGTGGGTGAAGCAGTACGACTGGTTCAACAGCTCCATCTTCCTCAACAACTCCACCACCGCCATCGCGACGTTCCTGACCAATTCGCCGAGCAAGGTGTTCACCACCTACACGCTCCAGGCCAGCGGCAAATTGACCGCCGGCAAGAACACGATCACTGTGAGCGGTGGGGCCGCCAACTTCGATGCACTGACCGTGGTGCGCCATCCCTCGGCGATCTTCACGCTCGATGCCAATCCGGTTTCGCCCAACGCGACCGAATCCGCCCGGAAGCTCCAGGCCTTCCTGACCCGCAACTTCGGAACCAAGACAATTTCCGGCATGATGATCGGCGACAACGCCTTCAACTACGACTATGGCAAGATGCGCTTGATCGAGACGTGCGTTCCCACCGACTCCTGCAAGGTCGCCGATTCCCTCACCACCTTCCGTGGGCAGGAAGACATCCGCCTGTTCAAGCAGCGATCGGGAGAATACCCGGCCCTGGGCGGGTTCGACATGCTGTTCGCCACGGGTGGACATTCCGACGAAGGCTGGTTTCGCGGCTACACCGACAACAACCTCCGCATGGCCAAGGAGCTTTGGAAATTGGGTGGCATCCCCGCGTTCACCTGGCACTGGAAGGTGGGCAAGGACACCGTCTTCTACGTGAAGTCCAAAGGCTTCAACAACGCCGCTTGCAAGGATGGGGTGCAAGGGTCGTCGGCCGACAACACCTGCTTCAACTACACCAAGGCCTTCACCGACAGCACCTGTGCGGAAGCGAATCCGTCGTCGGCCCAATACAAGGCGATGATGGCCGATGTCGACTCCATGTCCAAGCAGTTCCTGAAGCTCCAGGACTCGGGAGTGGCCGCGGTCTGGCGCCCCCTCCACGAAGCCGCAGGCGGATGGTTCTGGTGGGGAATCGGTGGAAGCACCTGCTACAAGTCGCTCTACAAGCTGGTCTACGACCGCATGGTGAAGGTCAATGGCGTGCGGAACCTGATCTGGGTGTGGAACATCGAACGCGATCCAGCCATCGGCTACGACTGCTCGGCCTTGAATCCGGCGTGGTATCCCGGCGACAACTACGTGGACGTGATCGGGATCGACATCTACAACAGCGCCAACGACCAGAAGTCCAACATCAACTGCTACAGCAAGATCGTGGAAGGCATGGGGACCAAGAAGCTCCTGGCCCTGACAGAAAACGGCCCCATCCCCGATGTCGACAGCATGGCCACCGATGGCGCGATGTGGTCGTGGTGGATGCCTTGGTACAACACCTGGAGCAGCGGCTTCCTGAACCAGACGCCCGACAACGTGTGGGCCCGAAACATCAAGGACCGGCGGATCCTCAGCCTAGGCCGCATGCCCGGCTGGGCCAACGTCGTGGCGGGGGTTCCCTCCCCTCGCGAACGTGCCCATTCCTCCTTGAAGGTGGACCTGCAAGGCCGCGTGCTCCAAGTGAGTCTCCCTAATGGCACGGCGCAGGTTTCCCTCTACGACCACTTGGGGCACCGCATCTTGGCAAGCAGGCAAGGCCCGATCACGCAGAGCTACGACCTGCGGAAGGTGGCGCGGGGACTCTACGTGGTGCGGGTCGAGGGAGAGCAGGTGGGCGAGACGAGGCGGGTGGTCTTGTACTGATCGGGGCGTTCGCCTCTTTGGTTTGATTCGACTGCGTCGGGCTTTTTCCCGGGGCGGCCGGGGGGCCGTTTCTCGGGTGCATCGGCACCCGAACCCCGACCCAGGGGACGAGCGCGCGTCCCCTGGGAACCCGCGCGCCGGGGGGCTCTAGTTGGAACGGCCAACGCCGATTTGGCCAGGTCAACCGTAGGGACGCAACATCTTGCGTCCCTAGGAGGGCATCAGGGACGCGATCGATATCGCCGGATTCATTGGCCGTTCCATTTTTCGAGCCCCCCGGTCCCCCTTGATTCGGCTGGAATGCCGATTTGGCTGGCTGCATTTGATTGCCAATTTTCGGCATTGCTTTGCTGGCCGAACCTGGTGTGGCAGGATGATGGGGTGCGGAGACTGGCAAAAGCTGCCTTTGCGGGAAGGTCGATGTAGGGGCAATCCTCGGATTGCCCTGAAATCGGAAACGGACAGAATGCAACGGCGGTGGCGTAAGCTGGCAGTTTCGACAACTGCGGGAATTGGGGCCTCGGCTGGACGCCGGAGGCAATGAGGGCGACGGCTTCGGGGCTTATAGGTTGTGCCATTCGTGGGTGCAGCCGTTCTTGCAGTGCGTCGCTCTTCTTCTTGCATCGGAGACGGACAGGATCTGGATCAGAAGGGTGAACGACTTGGGGGATTCGTTCTTCGGTAGACTTGCGATTCTCGACAGGCTGAAACCCATGTCCGTGGGCGCATCCCTGGCCAACACACAAGCCGTGTAGGTCGGTTCCAGCTTGGACTGGATGATGGCCGTTTCGATTTCGGCATCGGTCGGACGAGCCTGGTGGCAGCAGAGAGCCAAGAGGTGGAGCACCTTCTCGCGATCCTCCTTGTCCAGCTCCAGGAACCATCGCATTCCAACTTCCTGGTCAATTCTTGACTGGGCGATCAGGTTGACCTTGATGCCATATTCAGTAAGCATTCGCAATCCTTCCTGGTTTGTGGCATGTCCATCTGGAAGCTAACCGTATACTGGAATGAGGGAGGCGAAGAACTCGTTCACCAAGAATGAATTTCCTCTTTGGAGCGGGTCATTTTGAAGCACTTCATACGCTTCCCTCTGTAGCCTCGCGTATTGCTCAGGAGACTCGAATTTCCATTCGGCTTTCGGGAACCCGAATTTTTCCAGGTCGTAAAATGCAGACATCAATCTTCCTGAAGGAAGATCAGGCCAGGCCTTGAAATAGAACTCGAGTGCAGCGGTGTAGACTCTGCCATCCTCAGCTCCGCGCACACTGTGAAGCAAGGCGAGACGCAAGTCCAGAGGCTTTGAGGCATCGGTTAGCAAGGAGGAAACAATCCCACAGATTTTCGATGACATTTCGTCGGAAATCTGCGGAACTTCTCGATACTCGGATCGAATCATTTGGTAAATCGGGTCATTCGGACAAGAGATCCGTTGATAGGAAATATGGCGTTCCAGCAACAGGTATACGGAAAAGTCATCGGTTAGAGCGTCAAGAAGCTGCGATTCAAACCATTCGTAAAGATCATTCTCATCCGGCATGTTCAAACTGACCTTGGCGGTGGATGGTAGGGGTTTTCCTTGGAGCATTTTTGGCCATAAGGAAATTTCTGATCCGCGGCAGAATGATACTTCTCTCCGGCACCTGATCCTGGTCCGCTCGATACGCTCAACACCCCTCCCTTCCGTAACCGCGGATCGCCTCGCTTGCCTCAGCCTTGCTTGTACTCTTCCTTGTTGTCGATCATGCTGCGGATCACCTCGTGGACGTTCGTGAAGAACCCGACTTCACCCGATGCGATCCTCTTGTGGACCGCGGCGATCGGAAACGAGATCAACTCGTAACCAACGAGTCGGACGCCGAAATCGGATCCCTGCGCATCCTCCACCTTCACCCACTCCATGCCCAGGCTTGATGCCAGATTCTGTCCGAACAGGACCCCGAGGCCTTCGGCCACCCGGTCCGCATCCGGCCGTTCGGGCGAAGGATCGCTCGACCAGGCGGCGAACACCTCGTCCAGCAGGTCGGTGGTGATCGTCGTGTTCTCGAAGACCGGGGCGTACCTGGACGCCACCTTCCTGCCCGCTTCCTCCTGTTCGCGGATCCATTGGCGCTCGGCGCCCTGGAGCGGACGGTTTTCCTGGGGAAACGACTCCACCTGGGTGGAGGTGTACTCCACCTGCCCATGCAAGGTCTCCACCGCCCGTTCCTCCTGCGCAGGGAAGATGGAATCCAACAGGTCCGGTAGAAACGCCAAGACTTCCTTCACCGGCGCTCTGTCCCGGGCTCGCTCAAGGATCATGACCGACAAGAGCACCAGACATGGAGCCTCGAATCCAACGGCCCAATTCTGGCAAACCCAAGATTCGCCGTCCTGCTCTGCGATCGATTCTTCCATCGAGATCGCCCGGTCTTCACGCACTTCCAGGTTCGGCTTGCCGGATTCGGCAATGATGCCGTAGCCGGTGGCCGGTGCGACCGAGTCGTCCTTGGGAGCGAAGCCGAGAACGTCGAACCGCAAGTAAATCTCGTCGCAACCTTGGACGCAGAGGGTCACAGATCCGTCGTCCGGATCTTCCTCACTCTGCCAGTGGGAAGGGACCTGGACCACGTAGTGGCCGCCGCCCAGAAAAACGGTCTTGAGGTCGGGTTTCTTCTTCCATCCCAGAAGGGACATGAGCTTGGCGATCATGGTGAGCGGGCCCTTTCCTGTATTTGGGGAAATCATAGGTTTTCGATCTCTTCCAGGGATCTTAGGAATCGACGGCCAAGCGCGGTTCTGTATGCACTGGTAGCCTTCCGTTTTTTGCTACGGTATCTTCAGGAACGGTACGACCGATGGAGGAGCCATGAAGGGGACGAATCAGGGCTGGATGATCTTTGGTTTGCTGTTGTGCGTGCTGACCGGGGGTGCCCAGGCACAGACCACCGTCGAGCTGGGACCGGGCGACGACCTTCCGGGGAGAATCCGCCAGGCCCAAGCCGGTACCACGTTCCGCCTGCGGGACGGCACGTACCCTTTGGCAGGGACGTTGCAGATCGTCGCGGACCGGATCACGCTCACTTCCAAGTCCGGAAATCGCGAGGCGGTGATCCTGGACGGAAACCTTGCTGGCTTGCCCTTGAGCCGCGACAACTTCCTGTCCGAGATCGTCCAGGTCCGCGCCTCCGATGCGACAATTTCCGACCTCACGATCCGCTACGCCGGCGCCCATGGCATCCATGCCTCCGGAGGATCGGAAACCATCCGGCATCTGGTGGTGCGCAACGTGCACATCCTCGACTGCGGCGAGCAGTTCATCAAGGTCAATTCCAACGGTGATCAGACCCATCTGACCTGGGTCGACAGCGGCCTGGTGGAGCATTCCCTTCTGGAGTTCCAAAACACCTCCGTCGTGCACGACATGGGGACGTACGACTACACCGGGGGAATCGACATCCATGGCGGAAGGGACTGGATCATCCGTTCCAACACGTTCCGGAATTTCTGGCGTAACGACCGCCTCCAGGAACATGCGATCCATTTCTGGTCCCGCTCCCGCGGAAGCCTCATCGAAAACAACACCTTCATCAACTGCTGGCGCGCCGTGGGCTTTGGCATGAAAACGGAAGCCCAAGGCCTGACCCGCACCTATCCCGATGGCGCCGGCGAATCGCCGTATTTTGACCATGTCGACGGAATCGTCCGCAATAACGTGGTGTACAACGATGCCAACCACCGCCTGGAGTCCGGCATCGAACTGACAAACGTCACGGGGGCGCAGATCTATCACAACACGATTTTCAGTCGCTCCGCCCCCTTCAACAGCATCGAATACCGCTGGCCGAACACCAGGGTCACCATCAAGAACAACATCTGCTCGCACCGGATCATGGAACGGGATGGGGCCCAGGCCGTGCTCGCTACCAATCTCACACCGGCCACCGCGGCCCTCTTCGTGAATCCGGACGGAGAAAATCTCCACCTCCAGCCCACGGCCACCAGCGCCATCCACCAAGCTTCATCCCTGGAGCCCGGACTGGCCGGGCAGGACATGGATGGCTATGCAGTCGTCTCCCCCGCCGACATCGGCGCCGACCAACAGGGGAAGGGTGTGGGCCTCGCTCCGTGGCGACTTCCCAGGAACCTCGCTGCCTGGAGCCCGTCCTTCACGGGA
The DNA here is from genome assembly GCA_016699655.1 of Fibrobacterota bacterium. Lineage (GTDB taxonomy): Bacteria > Fibrobacterota > Fibrobacteria > UBA5070 > UBA5070 > UBA5070. The sequence goes on along the minus strand of CP064986.1, from coordinate 2,123,823 downwards.
ACGATCATCGAGTTCGATGGAAGGGATGCGCGGGGGCGGGGGCGCTGAACGCGCTTGGCTGATTCCGCTGCGCGGTGTTGACTGCGTCGGGCTTTTCCAGGCGCGGGCCTGGAGCCGTTTCGCTGCGCTTGGCTTTCTGCTGGCGCGGGCCTTGGCGACTGCGTCGGGCTTGATTCACTGCGTGAGGCTGTCGACACTGCGTGTCCGGCTTTGCACGGTGCGCCCGGGGGGCGTTCCACTGCGTGAGGCATATCGACTGCGTCGGGCTTTTCCGGGGCGGCCCGGAGGCCGTTTCTCGGGTGCGTCGGCACCCGAACCGCGACCAAGGGGACGAACGCGCGTCCCCTTGGATCCCGCGCGCCGGTGGGCTCTAGTTGGAACGGCCATACTGGCTCGCTGGGACGGCGGGGAGAATGGATGTCGCGGCATTGGGCAACGGCATCAGGGACGCGATCGATATCCTCGTGGCACTGGCCGTTCCATTTTTCAAGCCCCCCGGTCCCCCTTGGTTCGTCTGGGTTGCCAGGTTTTGTCTGAACCGGGAGTTTGTTGGCCCCGACAGCTGTCGGGGCTTACAGGTTGCTTGGGCGGTTTTGCCCGCGGCCGCTTCGCTGCGCGGGGGCTGGGTTGCCATATTCTGGCATCTCTTCGCTCGCCAGGGATGGGCTGGAGGGCTGGGTTGCGTTGTTGCCGTAGGGAACGGTCGTGACCGTTCCGGGGCTGAGAGCCGCCGTCCCCGAAACGTCGGCGTAGGGGCAATCCTCGGATTGCCCTGAAATCGGAAACGGACAGAATGCAACGGCGGCGGCGTGGGCTGGTAGAGGTCGGGACAGGGCGACGTTGGAGGGGCGCATCAAAAGGATGATGGTCAGTGGCGGTGTTTCACGGCCAGTTTCCACGAGTGCGTTCGCCGGATAAATCCAATGTCGCGGGGAGGGAGAGCTACTAGATCAAGAAAAGCTCCCACACTCCACGACACGACAACCATTGTCTGGTTATGGGATCTCCATGGAGAAGCTGGAGAGGATCTCCGTATCCGGGTTCGGGAACAGGTCGCATTTGCCGGTTCCCGTCACACGAACGATTGCCTTGGATTGAAACGCTGCGATCAACCCTTCCAGATAGACGTCTCCCGACGGGCTCTTGGCATCCATTCGGAATCGAGGGGTTTGGGAACAGGAAGGGTTTCCCGTCTTGTCGCCCTTGATGGTGAGGTACACATATCCATCACCTTTGAACTCCATTTTGGCGATGGGGCCCACAGCTTCCCCCGCACCACACATCGCGACCAGAGATAGACAAAGGATGACCAGCCGTTTCATGTTCTTTCCTCCATTTTTTTCATGCAGATGCATTCTGTATTCGTTCCATTCGAGGCATGCTAGCCAATGTATGCATCCGCTGTGCGGATGGTTTTCGACTGCGTCGGGCTTTTCCAACTGGCGTTGAGCTGGTCCGCTACCCAGGATCGACTGCGTCGGGCTTTTCCAGGCGCGGGCCTGGAGCTGTTTCGCTGCGCTTGGCTTTCTGCTGGCGCGGGCCTTGGCGACTGCGTCTGGCTTGATTCACTGCGTGAGGCAGTCGACACTGCGTGTCCGGCTTTGCACGGTGCGCCCGGGGGACGTTCCACTGCGTGAAGCATATCGACTGCGTCGGGCTTTTCCGGGGCGGCCCGGAGGCCGTTTCTCGGGTGCGTCGGCACCCGAACCGCGACCAAGGGGATTCGCACTCTCTCCCATCCGGCGAACACGCCGGATGGGAACCCTGGGCGTCCCCTGACAGGGTTCCCATCCGCATCGCCTCAATGCGGATGGGAGGGCAATGCAACGCAGCGCGCCGGGGGGCTTGAACTTCCGCAGCCATGGTAGCTCGCTGGACCAGTTGGAAATGTTGAGGAAACATACAGGGCAATGGTATCAGGGACGCGATCGACATCCTCATGACACTGGCCGCTCCAATAACCAAGCCCCCCGGTCCCCCTTGATTCGGCTGGGGTGCCGGTTTGGTGAACGGCATCCGATTGCCAATTTCTGGTATCGCTTCGTTTGCCGGGAATGGGATGGTGGCGGCACCACCAATGGCGCATTGAAGTCCTCAGTGTCTGCGTTTTAGAGTGAGCCAGAGGGCTGCGGAATGGAGCACCGCGACCGCGAGGGCGATGCCGATCTTCCAGAAGGGGATCGGGTGGCCTTCGTGATTCGGTAACGCAAAGCTGAGGAAGTTGATGAACAGGCCGGCGGCAAGAGACATCGCCACGATACGGTCGTTCTGCTTGTAAATTTCCCCGCTTGAGGTGGCCCAAAGTGCGGACTGGATCTTGTTCTTGTCCGCACCCAATGCGACAAGGAGGGAGTCAGCATTGGAGAACAAGAACAGCCAGGCTTTTCTCCCACCCGCATGGACAATTCCCGGCTCAGGAAATCGAAGCGATGCAAGGGAGCACGAAACGGGCTTTCCCAGGTAGAACTCAAACCGGACCTCGCTTTCCCAAACCTGAATCCGGCGCAAGCAACGCCCAAAGGCGATCGTCCCAACAATTGGTCCGGCAGCCAAAGGCAACAAGACGGGAACCGAAAACCCTCGCAGCGCCAAGTGCGTCCAGGCAAAGGCCGCAAAAATGCAGGCAGCGAAGAACATCGCAGCCAAGAAGGATTTGGAAAGCTTCGCGTCCATCGTCATTGGTGCCATGCCCCTGGCAAGGTGATCCTGTCCATTGGAGAACTTGGAAGAAAGGTTAGTCATCCCGGATCTGGCGGTTGGGATTCAAGATCGTCCGGCCTTTCCGCTTTCCTAGATTGCCTTGCAGAAACGCGCGGTAGCGGATGTTCGAGGAAATTCCACTGACGCGACACCTCGAGCGAGGCTCACCATGACCAACCTGCGCGATCCCGATTCCGATCTTCTGGCGGCAGTGAAACAAGGCGATGAAGAACGCGCCCGCGAGGCGATCGCTCGTGGCGCGAATGTCGATGCCTTCCAAACCTACGAAGAAGGGTTCGATCGAACCGTGTACCAAGGCTCCATCAGCGCCCTGGCCTTCGCCGTTCGCTCCAAACACGCATCCCTGGTTCGGTGCTTGATCGAGGCCGGAGCCAAACCGAACCAGCGCGACCAGTTCAGTGGCAGCACCGCGATCATCGAAGCGGTCCTGGTGGACAACCTCGAGATGGTGGAGCTCCTCCTTGCCTCCGGTGGCGATCCGAACCTGGGCGCTATCCTGAAGAACTCCCTCACCTTCGCCATCGAGCGTGGAAATGTCGCCATCGCACGCTGCCTGGCCGAACATGGCGCGCACGCGCAGCTCAGCGCACTCCGCGAAGCCGTGCGGACCCATCGCCCGGATCTTCTCGAGATCTGCATCGCCTGCGGTCCGATGCCCAACCACGCACAGCCGCTCGCGCTCGCCCTCCAGCGCCAGTGGTGGGATGTGGTCGAACGGATCCTGGAACTTCGGGTGATCCCGGCCGAGGAAGAAACGCCCTTCAAGCACACGGTCTTTGCGGATGCCATTCGCGAGGGGGAATGGGAGAAGGTGGATCTACTGCTCGCCTGCGGCGAAACTCCCCGCTCGCGAAACGGGGGCAATCCGTTGATGGTGGCCATCGAACGCGAGAACGCCGATCTTGCCGAGCGTCTTCTCCAGGCCGGTGCGATTCTCCCCAAAAAGCATCGGGACAAGGTCATGGAATTCGCGAAACGGGTCCAACACCAGGGGCTGCTGCGACGGATTCCGACGGGGAGGACATGAATTGTCCTTGGGGTATCCGCTGCGCGGGTGGTTTTCGACTGCGTCGGGCTTTATTCACTGCGTGAGGCTCTGACTGCGTCGGACTTTTCCAGGCGCGGGCCTGGAGCCGTTTCTCGGGTGCGTCGGCACCCGAACCGCGACCAAGGGGACGAGCGCGCGTCCCCTTGGATCCCGCGCGCCGGGGGGCTCTAGTTGGAACGGCCAAGCCGACTCGCCAGGACTTTGGAAGGAATGAGCACGGAGGCATTGGGCAACGGCATCAGGGACGCGATCGATATCCTCATGACACTGGCCGTTCCATTTTTCGAGCCCCCCGGTCCCCCATGATTCGGCTGGAATGCCGGTTCGGCGAGCCGCATTCGATTGCCAATTTCTGGCATTGCTTCGCTCGCCAGGGATTGGCTGGTGGGTAGGCGAGGCTGGAGATAGCCGCCGTTCCCGAAAGGTTGGCGTAGGGGCAATCCTCGGATTGCCCTGAAACCGGAAACAAACCGAGCGTTATGACGACGGCGGCGTACTGGCTACATCGACAACTGCCGCGATTGGGGCTTCGGTTGGCCGCTGTAAGCCCACAAGGGTGGTGGTGACAGGCTCCGGGCAACCTCGCGATCCTCGTCTATGGCTTTTCCAACGCCCGCGCGATCCGCTCCAGCGCCTCGTCCAAGTTCGCCCGCGTGGTTCCGAAGTTCAGGCGCATCCAGCCGCGGCCTGCCTCGCCGAACATCCCGCCTCGGTTGAGGCCCACCAGGGCCTTGAGCGAAAAGAGCTTCACGAGCTCGGTTTCGGACATTTGCAGCGCGCGGCAATCCAGCCACGACAGGTAGGTGGCCTCGGGGAGATTGGGCACCACACCCGGCCAGCGCTCCCGCGCGAAATCAACGATGTGTCGGGAATTGTCAGCAAGGTGGGCCAGCAAGGCGTCGAGCCAGGCGTCCCCGTGGGCGTAGGCGGCATGCATGGCGACAAGACCTGGGGCGTTGGTGCAGGGGGTCCCGCGCTTGTCGAACAGGCCGGTGAATTTGCGGCGCATCGCGGCGTCGGGGATGATGGCCGCCGAGATGTTCAGGCCCGCCAGATTGAAGGTCTTGGTGGGGGCCACGAAGGTGGCGATGCGGGTGGGGTCCAGGATCCCCAGCGCCGCCAACGGCGTGTGGACCGCGGGCGCCAAGACCAGGTCGGCGTGGATCTCGTCGGAGAGAACGCATGTGCCGGTGCGCGCGCAGATCTCGGCAAGCGTGGTCAATTCTTGTTTGGTCCAGGCGCGGCCCACGGGGTTGTGGGGGTTGCAGAACACGAAAGCCTCGGCGGTCTCGGCCTTGGCTTCGAATGCCTCGAAGTCGATCTCCCAGCAGCCGGCGCGCTCGACCAGCGGGCATTCCGACAGGACCCGCCCCGCGGAGCGGCCGAGCTCGAAGAACGGGTGGTAGACCGGCGGCTGGATCAGGATCTCGTCGCCCTCTTCCGTGAACGCGTCGATGGCGTTCTTGAGGGCAGGCACCACGCCGGGGGCGAAGACGATCCACTCGTGGGGCACCTTCCAGCCATGGCGGCGCTCCAGCCAGAGCGCCAGGGCATCCACCACCTCGTCGTGGCGCGAGGCGGGATAACCGTAGACGCCGTGCTCCAGCTGGGCGCGCAGCGCCTCCAGGACCGGCGGCGGCGCGACGAAGTCCATGTCGGCCACCCACATCGGCAACACGCCTGGCGATCCAAACAGCCGCGGAGCGTCGTCCCATTTGGCGCATCCGGTCCCGCGCCGCTCGATCGGGCGTTCGAAGTCGAAGTCGTTCATGCATCAAACATGTCAACGGGGGCGGGAGATGTCCAGCGTCGTGCTTGCAGCGGAACTTTTCACTGCGTGAGGCATATCGACTGCGTCGGGCTTTTCCAGGCGCGGGCCTGGGGCCGTTTCGCTGCGCTAGGCTTTCTGCTGGCGCGGGCCTTGGCGACTGCGTCGAGCTTTATTCACTGCGTGAGGCATTGACACTGCGTGTCCGGCTTTGCACGGGTCCGCCGGGACCCGTGACCCCGGCCAAGGGGACGAACGCGCGTCCCCTTGGATCCCGCGCGCCGGGGGGCTCTAGTTGGAACGGCCAAGCCGACTCGCCAGGGAAGATTGCGGGAATGAAGATTTAGGCATTGGGCAATGGCATCAGGGACGCGATCGACATTCTCATGGCACTGGCCGTTCCATTTTTCGAGCCCCCCGGTCCCCCTTGGTTCGGCTGGGGTGCCTGCCCTGATTGATTGCCAATTTCTGGCATCGCTTTGCTCGCCGGTTCGGGCTGGTTTCCATACTGGGGTGGCGGGAAATCATCGTTAGGAATGGAGGAGCCGATCGATTGGAAATGCGTCGATGGTTTCCTGGCCGGCGTTGCGCAGTCGCTGGAGCATGGCCTTGGTCATGTCAGCTGGTTGGCGGCAAAAGGACATCAAAAGGCTCGATTCGTAGTTCCCGTGATGTTCCATGCCGTGCAAGGCGCTCCAGAAAACGCCGGAACCATCGTCGTTGGGAAAACGCTCGAAGAGGTTGAAGATCGCGTCGTAGTACCGCTGGGGCGAAGCCGATCCAAACGCCCTTTCCAACAGGGACTCCAGCGGCCGCCAGTCGTCCTGGACGGGCGAAAACTCGCGGATGTTTTGATCTAGGTCGTCCATGGGATTGCCTGCGAGTGAAGGTAGGATCCATCCTCGTGGGAGGGAGGCCCGGTGGGCACTTCGGAAGAAAGTGTTTCCCTATCCGGCCCTGAAAGTGCCCACAGGTGTTTCCCTCAAAGTGCCCGCGAACACAGGTCCAATGACCGAACGTCGTGCCGCGGCTACCTTTCCCAGAATCCCAAACTCCGCCGCCCTGGGAGGGCCCACATGCATCCCCTGAGCCACCGCCCACGTTCGATCCTGCCTCGCGCCGCAATCGCTGTCGCCGGCTTCGCCTCCGTCGCGATGGCGTTCACGCCTCCGCCCCGCGACCTCCTGCTGCTGGGTTCGGGCTGGATCCAGGACGCCCCCGTGATCGGCATCGATGCGGGCACCTGGAGCTCCGCCGCCATCCGCGCCGATGGCACGCTCGCCGAATGGGGCGATGGGACCCTTTCGGGCAAGGCCCCTCCCGGGCTGAAGCACGTCAGAAACGTCTCCTTGGGGCATTGCCATTCGCTGGCCGTCGACAGCTCCGGACGCGTCGTCGCCTGGGGAGATCTGGGCTCCATCAGCTGCAAGGACAAGGGGCAGACGATCGTTCCTCCGAATCTGACGGATGTCGTCGATGTTGCCACGGGAAGGACTTTCAGCCTCGCGCTCCGGGCAGACGGCACACTGGTCGCCTGGGGGGACAGCGCATTCGTGGCCATCCTGAACAAGGCGGGGCACACCGGACTCGTGGCCATCGCGGCCGGCGAATACCACTGGCTGGGCCTGAAGAACGATGGCACTCTGGTGGGATACCAGGTTTTCTGGTCGATTCCGGAGGACTCCGTGGGCTTCGTCGCCATCGACGCGGGCACGAACCACAGCATCGGTCTCAGGAAGGATGGCACCGTGGCCGTATGGAGCAGCGGCATCGCTCCCTACCAGGTCGCCCTGATTCCAAAGGGACTTTCGGACGTCGTCGCCATCGCGGCCGGCGGCGACGATAACCTGGCACTGCGGCGCGACGGCACAGTCGTGGGCTGGGGTGCCGACAGCCTCCGGCCACCGCCCGGACTCGACAACGTCGCGGCCATCGCCATGGGAGGCAATAATTGTCTGGCCCTTCTCCGAGACAGCTCCCTGGTGGCATGGGGACCCAACTATTTCGGTCTCGCCGAGGTTCCGAGGGGGTTGGCCGGAGTGGTGGAAATCGCCGCAGGTAGCGTGCATACGCTCGCCAGGCGCCAGGACGGCACGGTCGTGGGCTGGGGCAGCAACCAAGTGGGTGAACTGGCCATTGCGCCTGGGCTGGCGGGAGTCGGCGCGATCTCCGCGGGGAACGGAAATTCCATGGCGCTGAAGAGCGACGGGACCTTGTCGGTCTGGGGCGACAGCACGCACCTGCTCGATTCCCTGCCGCCCGGATTGACAGATGTTGTCGGCATCGCGGCGGGCGACAAGATCGACTTCGCGGTTCGGGTGGATGGAACCGTATCCGTGCTGAACCTCCGCTACGACACGGCCCTCTACGCTGGACTCTTCTCGGATGCGAAGCAGATCGCGGCCGGCACGAATCATGTCGCGGTCCTGAAGAAGGACGGAACCGTACAAGGCAAGGTCTCGACCGGCTTGGGCGATTTCCCCGTACCCTCCAACCTATCGGGTGTGGTCTCCATCGCCGTGGGGGGCAACCACACCGACGTGCTGAAAAGTGACGGCACCGTAGGTTCGTGGGGACTCCGCAACATGGCCTTCACGGCGCCTCCCGCCGGGTTGACGGGCGTGAAGCAGATCGCCGCCGGCACGAATCACACCGTCGCGCTCAAGCAAGACGGCACGGTGGTCGCCTGGGGCGACAGCTCCTATGGCCAGACCTCCATTCCTCCCGGAATCCGCGCGCGCGCCGTCTTTGCCGGTGGCAATCGGACGTGGCTCTTCCTCGACACGACCTTCGCGACAGGGCTACGGCCACGCGTCGCTGTTCGCCTTCCCTTCACTCCCGGCCACGTGCGCATCCGCAACACGGCAGGCCGTCTCGTGTGGGAAGGCCACCTCGCCTCGCTCTCCCATCTTCCCCGCGAAATCGCAACCGGGCAACTCCTCGTCGTCGAAGAATCCGCATCGCGCCAAGTGCATACCTCCCCCGGAATCCGTTAGGGTCGAGGCCTCCCCACCCACCTCACTCCGAACGTCCCGCCCAACGAACCGGCGCCGCCAAGCGGGGGCAGCGCACACTGATCGCCGCAGGCAAAAAGTGGTTTGACTGTGTCAATCCAGAAGGCGTGTAGAACGTTGGCGATCCAAAAGCCATGCGATCATCAATGTTTATATAGGACAGATTTTACTGCCGTGATCTTTCCTAATCTGTCAAAGAAGATTTGGAAATCATATGGTCCACTGCCTTCGTGGTCTCGGAAATAGGCCCCGATGTACATGCGATACGTATCGCCACTTTCGTCGTAGCTGATCAGCCCACGCGACAGGAGCCCCGGATAGTCAAATATCGAGGAGCCAACGATGAGCAGTTTTCGCAATTTTGGAATTGCGCTCTTGAGATTTTCCATTCCCTCGGCGGCTTGTTCCAGGTCTTCCGCCTTGGTGGTCGCTGTCCGCACAGATGCTTCCACTTCTGGTGACAGGAGGGCGCGGTAACGAGCGATCTCTTCTTGTCGAGGAATCTGCTCAATGATGTTGAGAATTTCTTTCCGGCTGGGCTTATCGATTGGTTTCGCACAGGGGATGGAAGAAAGGAACACCAGGAGAAGAAGGGAAATCGTTTTGGGATCCATGTATTTCCTTGTAGTGTTCACCAGACTGTGGGTTTTTAGGCTGGTTTTCATCTGCAACCCTATCTCCTGATCTCGATGACTTGATTGGTTAGCAGTGATGCTCTTTTTGTTGCGGTATCATAGTTGATCTTGTAGATGATAAACATGCTTTGCATGTCGTTTCTCCAGCCAAAAAGCCTAATTTTATAGGCATTGCCGTTCTTGGCTTCGATTTCCGCATATCTTCTATGGAATTGACGGCTATCGGGGATGCGTTCGGCGATGCTGTCAAGATTGATTTGGGCAAGGACCACCGAGTCTTTGCGAAGAATTTCACTAGCCCTTGAGGCGGTTTTCGAATGCCAGTTGGCCCCGAGTGACTTGGTCAGGAATTTTGACATGACCGCATTGTATGCCTTGTATCGAGGATAGAAATAATCGGACATAGCATCGGTATTCACCCAATGAATTCCGATTCCCGCTTCCGCGAAGGCTTCATCGGTAGCGTAAGCAGATGGGCCTCGCTCGTCCATGTTGTAGTAGACTCGCTTCCCCAGGATGCCCTCCATATACGCAAGCATGGGGAACCAATTACAGAAAATGAGAATCGCACAACCTACGATCACCAAAAAGATGATGGAAATCACCGCAATGATGCCGATTTTTGTGTAACGCTGGAAACGGAGGATCATGTGAATTTAGTTCCGTGCATTTTGGAGCCCATACAGGTCATCGGAGCAGGCCGTGCTCCCGTGGTCAGCGGCGGCTTTATTTGGTTTCATAAATAAATGTCAGTTCCTTGAGCACACCAACCCCGTCCACGGTCATTCGCAGAAGATTTCCATCAGGACCATAGGTCATTTTGTAATCATCAGAATTGCTCCGCATTTCAACGATTCGATCTTGATCGTCATATCGATATGTGTGATGCCCCATTGTCCCGCTTCCATCAACCTGCATTTGGATCACCCTTTTCTTGTGGTCATATTCATAGCACCTGACGTTGTTGGGGTAAATTTTCCAATTGCACTCTTTGTCTTTTTGGATAGTCCTGTAAATGCTTTTTGTTGGCAGATAATAATGGAAACCAATCTTTCGATAACAAAAATAAACATCGATTTTATTTTTGCCGAGATCAACCGTTTGCGCCTTCATCAACGTGTCGACGCTTCCTTCGAATCCAGAATCTTGGCGTTCACGCTGAAGGATCGTCAATTTTGTCTGTCCGCCAACGACCGGAGATTTTTCTGCGAACGAGAATGCGCTGGCAGCCAAAAAAATCAGGAGCGTTGTGAAAAGTGGCTTTCTCGTCATTTCAAAATACCGCATCATAGGATGATAAGGTCATTTTTTCACATCCGGAGGGCGTTTTGTTGCTGGTGATGAGATCACGAACCGGATCCTCCGGAGGAGTCATGCGCCTAAGGCCATGGGTGAAACGAAGCGGAGGCTTTGCTTTGGAATGACACTGCTGCCAAGTTACCCACCATGGCGTTGCTTAAATGTTTCATCAAACGCTTTTAAGCTAGCGAAACTGCAGCCGGGATTACTTCCCTTTAACGCTTTTATTGCCTTCGCAGTTTCGCCTGATTCAATCAGCCGACAAACTGGCTCGGGTATACTTTCCGGAATCCCAATTCTTGCAGCCAGAGTTTTGATATACTTCTCATGCTCTTCTTCCGCTGGGGAGAGACCTTCTTTAGTTCCATTCTCTATTGCCCAAGCTCTGTGACTTTCACGACACTCAGCGCAATACCTGATGTTATGAAAGAACACATTCCCTAAAACGCAACCTCCCAGAACCAAAAATCTTGATCTTGGAAATTGGGCTTTTCTAGCTTCTATATATTTACCGCTGTATTGAATTAAACCGTACAGAACTGACACTCTGCCTTCAACGAGGCTGGAGTTATGGATTTCACAAACTTCAGCAGTGTCTTCTATCAGCATGGCTACTTGCTGAATTTAACAAACGCCGCTTCATGTCAAGCTGGTTTTGCCTGAACATTTGCTTAACCTACAAATACGCAGTATTTGTCAGGCTGAAGCAGTCGTTGGACGCATTTTAACACCACTCAAGTACCTCTAAAATATTCTGCACATCTGCTCCTTTCCCAAGTATTTCAACAAATTTATCCCTTACTAATTTAATGCTTTCGGGCTTTATATTGCAATCATCATCCATATAGCAATCTCCTTTTTCCGAAACAACTTTTCCAATCCAAGCTAAACAGGCAATCATACAATCTATGTTTGGAAACAAATCTACGGGCTTCCATTTTCCGGCACCATGCAATGCCCACAGAATATTGCCATTCTTTTTTGAAAAGATAAATGGATCACCACCTTGGTAGCCAACTGCAATCCAATCTTGGCTCCAATCAGTTATCAGCTCATTTGCTACTGGATTAAATGAATAGCCATTTTGGAATTCTCTTAATTTTTTAAGCGAAGGAAAATAATATGCATTCCCATGCGCAGGGATTGAAAGATCAACAGGGCCATAAACCTCATAGAATTCCTCAATACCCTTTGGCAGCTTAAAATCCCCAGACCAATCATTGGCTTTTTGGCTATTTAGTTCGCCAAATGATTTTAATAGCTGAATTGTTTCTTTATTTGTTTTCACTCTTATTCCCTTCGCGCGAAGCTTCGTCCAGCCTGGCCTGTTCACCGCTTCGCGGCTGGGCAGGCAATTCAAAACAGAATAGACGCGATAGCGGTGGAACGGCGTCGTTAGGCAACATGGATTGGAGTGTTCGCTTGACCATCGGTGGTTTGGATCATCAAAATCCTCGAGGGTTGTGTTGTTATATGAATTTAGAGCAGAAAACCCGATAAAAACAAAAATTTTCGCTACGCGACCTTGGAAAGGACCATCTGACATTTGTACAACCGCTTTCCTTTCCTCTTAGCATTTGTTATTTCATCCGATTTCTTTCCAAAATCGTTCCTCGCCGCTCTTGGAAATGCAGATTTTTGATTTGTTCTTGAAGATTTCATTTAATTCACTTGCTAGGCCAATTTTCTGTTCTTCGTCTTCGAATCCGTATTTTGACGCAATGTGGTGATGCCAAATGCAAACGCCAGAATTATCGTCACATCCAATTGTGAATTCATTTTCTTGAGAGCTAATCCAAAGCGCAAACCCAGAAGGCTTTTTGAATTCAGCAATATAATACAGATCTGATTCGATTTTCGAATATTCATTTCCACACGAGTGGAGGCAAAGGGCCCTTTCTAATGCTTCATTTGCATCACTTTGATTCACGCGACCCTTCTTTAGCCGAGATGATTTGCTGACATTTTACTGGCATTCGGATCAAATTAATTATGCAAAATCTAGAACAGAAATCATTGCCAGATGTATTGAACCTCTGCATCAGCAGAAGAACAGCAGAACATCACTTGTTCAGGAGCGTGAGTATGCTGGAGAATGGAGCTCTTGTTGCGCTCGATTGCTCGGATCATTTCCAAGTATAGGTTCGAACTACCATCCTCATATTCTGATGGTACGGGTCGGGCTGAAACGCTGACATACTCGAAATTTCCGAGCGAGAAGCTTCTGCCGGCTTGAAAATTCCAAAGTTTCAATCCTTCCGCATCTCCTTCTGCAAGCGTTTTCTGGAAGTATTTACGAGTAAACTTGTTCGATTCGAGAATCGTACGGCTGGATTGCTCCTCCGTATCAATGCAAACGCTGATCTCCGACGACTCGTGATCGTGATAAAAAGCTAGCGTATAGATTTCGGCCTTGGCATCGGCGATCATTTGGAGCGCCTCTTGGATCATTTCATCAAACACAGAGTTCATGCTTCGCTCCTTGAGAGTTTTTCAGTTTAGTCAAAATGTGAATCGCTTGCCAGTAAGGCGTAAATTTTCTGATCGAAGGTCCGCCGTCATGGAGAACCTTGATGCTGCATTTTGCAGTCGAAGGTATTCTAACTTCTATTCTACTTTCTATCAAAGCACGAATCTTTGGAGCATCAGGTAATCTTTGAGTGATACGCTCATATATCACGGCCGCAGGCCGTTTGCAGCTATTGCAGCTCATCTTGCAGCTCCGGCCGCTGGAAGCGTGCCCCCTAACGGACCATATTCATGTTGTGCGCGAAGCGCATCAACATGGAATTGGGGTGTTAGGGATGATGGTTGTTCAATTCGCGTTACTATTGTTTATACTCTTCTTTGCTTTACATTTATTTTTGTATTTGCATGTTTTGCACACTTCGTCTTTGTAATAAAATTGGCCGAGGCATTCTGGCTGAGCAGCCCATGAAAAGCCTTTCCAAATTGCTGCTCCACCTAAAATTGCAGTCGAAATCTTCCCAACCACTGATTGAGTAGTACGGATCTTTCGAGAAAGAGCGCGTTTCTGGGCCTTAGAGTAAAGGTCATTTAGAAGCGTACTTATCGTCTCTTTGCTATCTCGAAATTGCAATTTTCCATCATTTAGGTTTGGCGCAATTGTTATGTATATGTTTTCTTTTGCTGTTGCTTCGAGCGTAATGCCATCGGTTCTAATGATAACGTATGGAATGTCTGCTTGGAATGCCATTGCTGACTCAGCTGTGATATATGGAGTGGCAAGACTCAGTGTGTTATTTGGATTTGACTGATCAGTTGCAGAATATCGAATAGTTGCAACTCCAATGAGACAGTCAACTTGCTCAATGAGATTTTTGACCGCCTGGTTTGGGGTGCCTACAATTGAATAATTTCTTCCAACAGTAAAACATCTGAATCCAAATTGAATGAGGTATCGTTCAACTGCCGCGACAATTTCTGCGTCTTCTGTACGGACGCTACAGCTAAGGAATGTGTTCGTCAGGGTTTTCATTCGAAGAATTCATTCATAATTTGAAATGATAGCTGTACAACAGGCTTTTCAGTGCACAAATACGGTTTCACTTCCTCGTCAAACAGCTTTTTGGTATCCTTTAGCATGTCGTCCGTATAGATTAATACATATACATCGTGCTCCTTAAAGTAAGATCTGTGCTTGCGCATTTCTTTCGCAAAATTGTCGGAAGCGATCTTATTGATCTCTTCCTGTGAAAGACCTTTTGTCTTTGCTAGATAACCATGTGTTGACCATGGCGAGAGTTCAAACCCGACTTTGGTTAGTGCATAAGGATTGATGATCATAAAGTCAAGTCGATAAACGTGTTTTTTGTCTAGGCCGCCGTATCGAAATTCTGGGATAAGTAAAGGGATGGATTCTTGATCCTTGCTTGCTTTCACGAACTCAGAATAATGCTCGGCTATTTGGTATTCATATTTCGAACCGGAGTTTCTTACTAAGGTGTCGCTAAAAAACAGTAGATATTGATCAATATCGCTGAATCGGTATCGCTTATCTTTTCCTGGGATAACAAGACCCGTTTCCATAACATGACCGATTATCCAATATGGTTTTGGGAATGATCGAATTTCGCTTCGGTCATTGCGCCATTTTCCACTCACAAATACCGGAGTAACCAATAATCCATAGTTCGCATTTTCTTGACCAATCCAAATTTCTGCATTTTGGTCGCTCGGACGATTTTTTGACAACTCATCAAAATGTTTTAAATATGACCTCTTTACAAAGATGATTGCATATTCTCGAAATTTCGGGCAACTTTTGATCTTTCCCCAGAGCCAATTATGGGCAGGCAATACTCCTAATTGTGCACTCTTTTTTAGCCCCTCCAGCCATCGCGATAAGAATTCCTCTTGACTGTGAATTACATCATTTTTCAAGTCGAAAAAATCATCGTGTTTACTGCCAAGAGTTGCATTCAGTGACTGTTCATCTGGAAGGCCTACTTCAAGGAGTACATTAGGCAGCATTTCTCGAAGCCGCTCTTTGAGGGTAGCAATCATTCGATTTCGAGCAGTCTTATTGGGATCACGCTTTGCCATCATTATTCCTTATGTTAGGAAAATCTTTTCCATCTTGCTGACCATTATGCGACATGAAGTACCTCCCAACGGTCTAAGTTTTTCAATCTCAAATGAGATTCAAAATTGCTTCGCTTTACCGCAAAGCATAATAGATCCGTAGCCCTTGTAAATCCTACATAGCACATTTTCCCCGATTGTATCACCCGCTTCTTTGTGGAGCTTAGCATTCTCCCCGAGATCTGTTCACTCATCCTTTGTGATTCATATGAGACAGCATCAGCACCTTTGCCATCAGAATTAAAATATGTTTCCAGATATAGAGTGGTAGTATGGGTTTGGCCTTTTACTGAATGAATCGTACCAACCTGCAGGTTAATTCCAGAAACACTGTAATCGGTATTCATTCTCGAAGGAGGTTCTTGTCCTCTGGTGGATGATGTTAGATATTGCTCGAATGCAGCTGACCTGTTTACTCTATTATCAAAGTATGATCGAATTAAGTCATGAGTAGCAGAACAGTTTCCGAGAAGCATTTCGCGAATGCAATCCGCTAGCAATAATCTAAATTTGGTGTAATGATGCACACCCTGAGATAATAAATATTTTTCGTAACGGTAAGCATTCTCAAATTTATCGCCAGAGACAAGATCGATATTTTCGCACGCAACAATTATCGATGAAATTTCTTTTGCGATTTCAGGTATCTCAGTAATTTTTATAGAGCTAAGCGCATCGAATGCGCAAATATGTTGCGCCGAGGTTGAATCAGGATTTTGGTAAGTTGGCCAATAGCTCCGTAAAGTGGTTCTTGATTCTGTGTTCTCAGAGGCAACCCAACCGATTGCCGCATAAATATTTGATTCCGAGGATTTGATTGAGCCATCTTGGAGATACTTATTTATTAGACTAGCATAAAAAGGGATAACCTTTTCCGGGTTCTCGTCATCAAAGATTAGCAGGTGTGGTTTGTGCCTGCCCTCATTTAGCCCGCATATATTACTATTCGCTGTGTGGTAAACAGAAAACGAATTTGCAACAGCTGCAACTTGAGGCGAAAGTCGATAGCTATTTTTCAAGTATTTCAAGGGCCTAGGTATACTTGATGCTGATAAACCTGATTCGTAGATAGCTTGATTATTGTCGCCAACTCGCTGATAACATGGGTGACTTGCTCCAAAAACATGCTCTAATATTCCAGATTGTAATTCGGAGACATCCTGCACTTCATCTACAATTACTATTGGGAATCGATCTCTGATATAATCCAAAACCAGAGGAAACTCTGAAATCATTCTTTTTGCATAGTAATAGGCATCATCATATGATAAGACCCCTTTTGAATGGACCAATTTCCGCAGCTTGATATACTCTAAATAAGAGTTGGATTTGCTGGCGGCAGATAGGATTACACTTCCGCCAGTTTTTGTCAGAACATCATCGCTATCTGAAACCCGCAACTGTGAAATTACGGCATGCCTGTGACTTAAAAATGAGATCAGGCCTATGCTATTTTTTGAACAATATTCTATTGCCCGGCTATATAGGTTGTCATCAGTGATAAATTTCGTAACAGTTGGAATGTCTGCTGCTAGCATTGGCATAGCTAAATATTTATTGATGAATGATTGAATTGTTCCGATGAAATTCACAGACCAGTCGTGATTCGGCGATATCTCATACAGTCGACTCTCGATCTCTTCAATGGCTGCATTGGTATGTGATAATATGCAAAACCGGACGCAACTTCCTTCCAGTTGCTTTTTTGCTAAAATCATTGTTTTTGCTAAAATTGCGGTTGTTTTTCCGCTACCCGGGACCGCTTGAAGGTCAAAGGTATCAAACGAGCTAATATAGTCAACTCGCTCATCGTCAAATTTGCCGCCATTCTTAAATACTTTAGATTCTGCGTATTTAATATCCTCCGCAGTAACCTGAAAGTCAAACGCATGCATATTTTATCGCCTCAATCAAGTACGTTGCGGTATCTTCGCTTAAAATTTCAATAGCTTCAACTTCGGATTCATTAAGTTTCTGAGCGAAATATGAGGCAACTAATGGTTTATCAAGAGACTTGTTATGGAGCTTTACTGCCAAACACTTTTCTGCATCTGCGCTATTAAATTTGGGGTGAGCCTTTCTTAGCGCTTCCATGTATAATTTGCCAAAATATTTTGACTTGAGCAGAGAATATTCCAAGGTCCAACTTGGCGCAATAAATGCTTTGCAAGTTTGCTTAGTGTGTGTCTCGTGGATTGACGATTCTTTTTTGGCTTTCTTTTCTGTGATTTCACTTTCTTCAATCAGCTGATAATCATATTTCTTAGATTCAATTACTTCTTCATCCTCATCTTCATCTTGTCCTTCCGGAAGAGAACTTGCATCACTTCTAAGTTTTCGAGAATATTCAGGAACATCTAAATCGGTTATAACAGAGACTGGTATGCCTATTGTGGGGATTTCATCTTTCCGAAGGAATATATTTGAGTATTTTCGAAATTCTGCGGAGCCTACATTTACAATTGACGCCCCGCTTTCTGTTATATTTTTCTTGAGTATCTTTCCGCGTTTTAGATAATCGGCAATTGCTGGGATGAGAATCTCCTCTGACCAACCTTCAACCATTATCACGGACCGAGCAAAGAACAGGTTTGCCTTGGTTACATCAAGAAACCATTCCAAACTTTGATAATCATCTGGAGAAAGTTTCGTTTGCTCTTTCGATAACGAGAATACCCCAGATTTATTGCAAATAAAAATTTTCTCTAGCTTTACTTTTGATGCAAGATTTGGGCTATGAGATGTAAGAAAGAACTGGGATTTGCTCTCATTTTGTAGCGTTTCAATAATTTTCATCTGGGCTTGCGGATGGATGTGAGCTTCGACCTCTTCAATTAGCCCTATCCTGGCTGTGCTAGACTGATTGATCTGGAAATTCATTAGTTCAGCCGCGATGAATAATCGGTTTAATGTTCCAAGCCCTGGATTGATTTCATCTACCAAAGAAAGCTGCATGCGCTCTAGAATCGAGCGCAAACTTCCGCTTTGATAGAGGAGCATAGATTTACGTTCATCATCTGAAAATTCTGCGACGTATTTATTGATTGCATTTTGGATTATTGCCGCATTCTCATCTTCACTATCATTGTTGAAATATTTCTCGGCAATTTCTTTGAATTCAGCATGCTTTTTATAAAGAGTGTGATCATTTTGATCAATTGAAAATGCTGGCGTAGCGTTTAGAATCTGAGATAATCGTGAGTTTCTTCTAGGATTTAGGTCTGTGTGGGCATCGCGAAGCGGCATTAAATACGTGCATTTTAGGTAATTCTTGGCTGACTTATTTAGCGGCTTTCCATCGCCAATTGGGCCAGCTAAAACATCGCCTTTCATGCCTTTTGTGGAATCATAACTCATTCGCATAAACACTGTTGTCTTGCCGTCGCTACCTTTGGAGTAGGAAAGCCATTCGAGGAAAATGGATGCTTCATTTCTTGAAATGCCAGTTAATTCAAGCTCTATCCTCATTCGGTCGGAACCATGAAAAAAATCACTATCATTTGGGCGGGTGCTCTCATATCCGTGCGCTGAGAGCATATACTTAATTGCATCAATTATTGCACTTTTTCCCGAGTCATTTTCCCCGACGATCAAATTGATGCCCTTTTGGAATTTCACCTCCAGGTTTGGGCTGCTAATGTCGAATTCTTTTGTCGACCCAAATCGACGAAAATTCCATAACCTGATTTTTGATATGTGCACTTTTTATTCCTTGCTTATTTGCGTTAATTTGCCCCGCCGCAGGCGTGTTCCTAACGGACCATATTCATGTTGTGCGCGAAGCGCATCAACATGGAATTGGGGTGTTAGGCACAATGCCTCTTCTTCGCTAAATTCTTTGCGTTTCACCGCTATCATTCCATAAATATTTACCCGTTTGATTATCAATACGGGTAGAATTGGTCTGTTAGGCACAATTGCAGTGGTATAGTGATATAAACAAAACGCAAAATTGGTTGCATTTGTCACATAAGGGTTTGACTGGCAACCAATTCCAAAAGTTTGCTTGGCATGTCGTTGGGGCGGCTGCTTACGCTTTTTGGCTTTTGTTTTTCGTTGGGGGGGATGGCCATGTTGCTTTGTTGATGTGGGGATGGCCGTTCTTGTTTTGAATTGCATTTGCAGCTTCCCATCCATGAGAATCATTGATGCCTCCTATTATGAATTAATCATTACCCGTCAGAAGTCATTTTTAACGCCTCAATTGGGATTACTTGATTCAAGATGGTGCGGATCTATTAGTTTCCCTTATGTGTTTGCCTTATCAATCGCAAGCGTTGAATATACTCCAGTTTCAATCGTAATTCCAACTGGCTTCAGAAAACCAGATTAAGCGTTCCGGTGTTTTGCTAATTTCTGTCAATGACTCCCTACCACGCGAAGTTGTGGGCGCATCAACTCACCCGACGTTGTCCTCCCGACTCGCCGGAAAAGCTGGCGGGGACGGTCGCAGGGGCACGGGTAGACCTGAACCCACACCAAGTCGATGCCGCCATGTTCGCCTTCAAGTCTCCACTATCACGCGGGGCGCTTTTGGCGGATGAAGTGGGCTTGGGCAAGACCATCGAGGCCGGTTTGGTGCTGGCCCAACGCTGGGCCGAACGTCGACGCAAACTGTTGGTCATCACGCCATCCAACTTGCGCAAGCAATGGCACCAGGAACTGACGGAAAAGTTTTTCCTGCCCTGCGAAATTCTGGAGGGCAAGTCGTACAACCAGAAAAGCCGCGCCGGAAATTTCGATCCTTTCGGGACTAGCGAAAACATCGTCATCTGCTCGTACCAGTTCGCACGAAGCAAGGCCAACGACATCGCCCGCACTCTTTGGGATCTGGTGGTGATCGACGAAGCGCATAGACTCCGCAACGTTTACAAGCCCAGCAACGTGATCGCCAACACATTGAAGCGAGCCCTGGAAAAACCTCAGAAATTGTTGCTCACGGCAACGCCGTTGCAAAACTCGCTCTTGGAACTGCACGGGCTGGTCGGGTTCATCGACGATTACGTGTTTGGCGATCTGGAAAACTTCAAGACCTTGTACGCTCGGCCCGATGCCGCCGCTTTCGCAAACCTGCGCTCGCGCCTGTTGCCCGTTTGCCATCGCACCTTGCGTCGGCAAGTGAAGCAGTATGTGCCCTACACAAACCGCACCGCAATTTTACAAGAGTTTACGCCAGAGCAAGTCGAAGACAATCTCTACAACCTGGTTTCCACCTACCTCCAGCGCCCGAACCTGATGGCCTTGCCCACCGGACAACGCACGCTGATCGTGATGGTGATGCGCAAACTGCTAGCATCATCGACGTTTGCCATTGCCGGGGCCTTGCAAACCATGGCCAATCGCCTGAAGGCGCGTGTGGCCAGATCCGAAGCCGCTTGGCAGGACGATCTTTCCACCGACTACGAAGCGTTTGAATCTACCGCCGAAGAGCTGGACAGTGAGGAAGAGGAAGAACCGCTGACGCCGGAAGAAGTGGTAGCGGTCCAGAAAGAAATTGTCGAGTTGGAAAACTTCGTGGCCTTGGCATCTTCCATCCAGACCAATGCCAAGGGACAAGCGCTTGTCGATGCCTTGGGCGTAGCCTTCAAGAAGGCCGACGAACTGGGTGCCGCCCACAAGGCGGTGATCTTCACCGAATCCCGCAAGACCCAGGATTACCTGTTGCGCGTGCTGGCGGGGACGCCTTGGGGCAAAGGTGTGGTGTTGTTCAATGGCACCAACACCGACCCTCACTCCAACGAGATCTACAACCATTGGCTCAAGCGCCACAAGGGGACGGATCTTGTCACGGGCTCGAAATCCGCGGACATGCGCGCCGCCTTGGTGGAAGAATTCCGGGACCGCGGGAGCATCCTGATCGCCACCGAGGCGGGAGCGGAAGGAATCAACCTACAGTTCTGTTCATTGGTCATCAACTACGATCTGCCGTGGAACCCGCAACGGATCGAGCAGCGGATCGGCCGCTGCCACCGTTATGGCCAGAAGCACGATGTGGTGGTGGTCAATTTCCTGAACAGCACCAATGCCGCCGATCAGCGCGTGTTTCGTTTGCTTTCTGACAAATTCCAGTTGTTCGAAGGCGTGTTCGGCGCCAGCGACGAAATCCTGGGGGCGATCGAATCTGGTGTAGACTTTGAACGGCGAATCACCGAGATCTACCAGGAGTGCAGACACCCCGAAGAGATCATGAGCGCCTTCGATAAGCTGCAAGAAGACCTCGCGCCGGAAATTGACCATGCCATGGCCAGAGCCCGTAGGGCCATCCTGGAGCACATGGACGATGAAGTTGTCGAGAAGCTCCGGTTCCGGAAATCCAGCACAAGCGAAGAACTGGACAAATTCGAGCGTCTTTTGCTTGCTCTAACCAAACAGGAACTTCCTGATGCGGCCCGATTCACCAGCGAATCCGGGTTTGAACTTCTGACAAACCCCTATGGGGCTGACATTCCACTTGGCCGCTACGAACTCCCGCGCAAAAGCGAAGAAGCCCACGCCTACCGCGTAGGACACCCTTTGGCGATGGCGATGATCGAAGCAGCCAAAGAACGACCGCTTCCCACGATGGAGATCGTCTTCGACGTAAGTCGCTACCAAGGAAAGATCTCGGCGCTCAACGCATGGAAGGGTAAGTCTGGGACACTGGCGGCAAACTGGATAGCGCTCGATGCCGAGGCCCAATCCGAAGACCATCTCTGTTGGGCAGCCATCACCAACAATGACGAGGAAATGCCCTCCGAACTCCTGGAAAGCCTCTGGAAGGTCCCGGTTCAAGCGATGAGGGAAGTTCCCAAAATCGACTTACCCGACTCCCTGAAAACCTCTCTGGAACGACAAAAACTGGGGATTCTTTCCCAATCACAAGGACGCAACGCCAAATTCCTTGATGAAGAATCAACCAAGCTCGAAGCATGGGCGGACGATGTCAAGCTTGGTCTGGAACGCGAACTGAGAGAACTCGACCGCGAGATTAAGGAAGCCAAGAAGTCGGCCAAGGTCGAGCAAAGCCTAGATGGCAAGCTCACCCAGCAACGCCGAGTGAAAACGCTAGAGGCCGCCCGCAACACCAAGCGAAAAAGCCTTTTCGATGCCCAGGACGATGTCGAGCAGCGGCGGGATGAATTGCTTGAAACTGTAGAAGCAAGATTAGCGCAAAACACAAAACTTGAAAAATTGTTTAGCATAAGGTGGAAAATTGCATGACTAGTAAAACAGCAATTAATTTTCCTCGTGGTTCCGAATGGCGAAAATGGGATTTCCATATTCATACACCAGCATCGTATTCTTGGAACGGAAAACGATTTCGGGATATGACTCCGGATGAAAAGATCATCTCATTGGATTCAATGATTGACGCAATGAATAAGTCAGATGTTGATGTGTTTGTCATTATGGATTACTGGTCATTTGATGGCTGGCTTGCATTAAAGATGCGCATACAAGAAAAATCTGCTCCCATTCTCACAAAAAAAGTTTTTCCTGGCATTGAATTAAGATTGGTTTCTCCAACAACGTATCGCTTAAATGTTCACGCAATTTTTCCCGATGATTCAACAGATCAAGAACTAGCAGATTTTAAATCCAATCTTAGCGTTGCTTTGATTGAGCAATCGTTGTCTGATGAATGCCTTATAAAGCTGATTCGTACAAAAATTGGGGATAACTTACTAAATAAAATAGGAAAGAAAAGAGAGCTAGTTCAAAACAATGAAATGGAAGCACTTGATGCAGGTGCTAGCTGTGCGGAAATTACTGCGGAATCATTTAAACTCGCCATCCAAAAATTTCAGAACGGAAATGCTATCCCGTTTATTCCATGGGAAACTTACAATGGCTTAGCAGATGCCGATTGGGCAACTCATTATGCTTATGTCAAAAATTTGATGACTTGTAGTCCTATTTTTGAAAGCCGACGCGAAGAACAAATCGCTGCATTTAATGGCATTTCGCACCCAAAGAACGAAAAATGGATCCATGCATTTCAATCTGCTTTAAATAACAAGCCGCATCTAGCTGTTTCGGGAAGCGACGCACATAGATATGTAGGCGTTCCCGGAGATAACGACAAACGCGGCTATGGAAATTTCCCATCCGGTAAGTGTACTTGGATTAAGGCTGACCCTACATTTCAAGGGCTACTGCAAGCGATGAAAGAGCCAGCAAAAAGATCATTTATTGGCGAAATACCTCATAAGACAAAAGAAGTTTTGGAGAATAAAACCTTTTTTATAGACAAGCTTGAAATCAGTAAAAAATCGGGTAGTCAGCTTTCGGATGAATGGCTCTCGAATACTTCAATTGAAATAAATCCAGATCTAGTCGCTGTGATTGGAAATAAAGGTAGTGGCAAAAGTGCGCTAGCAGATATTATAGCACTTCTAGGAAACACAAAGCAGCATAGCCATTTCTCATTCCTAAAAAAAGAGAGATTTAGAGGGCGAAATGGAGATCCAGCCAAACATTTTATAGGTAAAATATCCTGGGCATCTGGGGCAAGTAGTGAAATTTCACTTTCTGAAAACCCTGCACCCGAAAGTGTTGAGTTGGTCCGCTATATCCCCCAAGGCCTTTTTGAGGGGCTGTGTAATGATCACGCTTCAGGAAAAACTGATACATTTGAAAAAGAACTGCGCTCCGTAATTTTTTCACACATTGATTCCGCAAGCCGATTTGGCGCCAATGATTTTGATCAGCTTGTGGAGCTCCAAGAAAAGGAATTGCGTGATGAATTAAATGAGCTTAGAACGCGCCTCGATGAAAACAGTAAATACATTGCAAACATTGAAGCTCAATTGCAGCCTGAAGTTAAGAAAACTTTTGTCGAGTTACAAAGACAAAAGCAGATCCAAATTGATGAGCACTTAAAGACCAAACCTCAGCTGATTACAGCTCCGGCTGAATCGTTAAGCGCAGATCAAACAAGCGCATCTACTGAGCTTGCTACGATTGCGACGAGAATTAAAGAAATTGAGGAATCTACTTCTAGTCTCAACGGCAGCAAAGATGACTTAGCGAAAAAAATTAGGACCGTAGATGCCATAGCTCAACGCGCATTATTACTAGAGAAGCAAGTGCTGAAATTCAAAATTGATAATTCAGCAGATCTTGAATCCATAGAATTGTCACCCGATGACATCTTGACCTTTGAAATAAGCCATCCAAAACTGGAATCAGTAAAAAAAGAATTGCTTGACAAGCAACTATTAACGAATAGCATTGAAATCGAGATTCTTGCAGAGAAAAATGCTCTAGAAGCTTTAATTATTCCTCTTCAAGAAAAGTTGGATGCGCCTCAAAGAGAATATCAACGGCACATTCAATCGTTAGCAGATTGGGAGAAAAAAAACTTAATCTTGTTGGGGAGTGAGACTGAGCCTGAAAGCATGCTTGGAATTACAGGAAGGATTTCTCAATTAGATAAATTGCCCGAATTATTAAAAATCGCAGAAGACACTAGATTAGCCTTGACTGGACAGATATTTGACTCGCTTTGCAGTCAAAAACAGTTGCGCGAGTCTTTATATAAGCCCGTTCAGGACTTAATTGATAGCAACAAATTAATACGAGATGAATACAAGCTCCAATTCCAAGCATCCCTCACAAGTTCTTCTGAGCGCTTTTCGTCGCTTCTTTTTGATTTAATAAAAAGAACGGCTGGAAAATATCGAGGTGAAGATGAAAGCCTAGAGGCAATTCGTACCGTATATTCGAAATATGATTTTGGAGAGCGCGCACAAGTTATCGAATTCTGTAGTGAAGTTCTTCGCGATATTCACGATGTTTATGCTGGATCAGAAATTGGAATTCATTTAGCACTAAAAAAGGAAAGGAGGGCTCATGAGGTATATAATTACATATTTGGTCTTCCATTCTTAGAGCCAAGATATTCATTGAAATTCCAAAACACTCAGATAGAGCAGCTTTCACCTGGACAGAGAGGTTCACTTCTTCTGATCTTTTATCTTTTGGTTGACAAAGGTCATAATCCAATTGTCCTTGATCAGCCGGAAGATAATCTAGATAATGAAACAGTCGTAAGTTTGCTTGTGCCTGTTTTAAGTGAAGCAAAGAAAAAACGACAAGTAATTATGGTTACCCATAATCCAAATCTTGCTGTTGTTTGTGACGCAGAGCAAATCATCTACTCAAGTTTTGATCGAGCGAGGAACTCCCAGATCACCTATGAATCAGGAGCAATTGAAAATGCCACAATTAACAATCATGTGATTGATGTCCTTGAAGGCACAAAACCAGCGTTTGATAATCGAAGCGAGAAGTATCAATAATGCCAACTGCAATTAAGCTCGAACTTACATGGATTGGCAAGGAGAATCGACCAAAGCTGGAACCACGAATCCTTGTTGAAGAGCAAGATAAATCATACCATGCAGGTCAGATTTATTCTGAGTATGATATTTTTAATAATCGGCTGATTTTTGGAGATAATCTTCTTGCACTCAAATCTTTAGAGGCTGACTTCACTGGGAAAGTCGACTGTGTTTTTATTGATCCACCTTATAATACAGGAAGCGCCTTCGAGCATTATGATGATGGTATCGAGCATTCGCTGTGGCTCAGCCTGATTCGCGATCGAATTGAGCTCATAAGAAGACTGCTTTCTGACATCGGATCGCTTTGGATATCCATAGATGATAATGAATCACACTATTTAAAGGTTCTGTGTGATGAAATCTTTGGAAGAAACAACTTTGTAGCAAATGCTGTTTGGCAGAAAAAGTATACTATTGCCAATGATGCAAAATGGCTTGCTGAAAATCACGATCACATCTTAGTGTACGCAAAAAACAAGGACGAATGGCGGCCATACCGGCTTGGAAGAAATGTGGCAATGAATGAACGCTATAAAAATCCAGATAATCACCCGAAAGGCGTTTGGAAGGCTACTCCAATATATGCAAAGCGATCTGGATCTGAAAAAGAGAAATTATTCTCATTCCAATTTAAAAATGGCGTTGTTTGGACGCCTCCGCCTGGAACATCTCCACGTTTCCCCGCTGATACCCTTCGTAGAATGGACGAAAACGATGAAATCTGGTTCGGTTCAGATGGCAAATCGTCTCCGTCACGAAAAACATTTCTTAGTGAACTGAAAATTGAAGGAACTCCAGCTGCAACAATTTGGCTTCACTCTGATGCTGGTCATAATCATGAAGCTCGTGAAGAATCAAAATTCATTAATGCGAGTGATCCATTTTCGACGCCAAAGCCTGAACGTTTACTCCAGAGAATACTTCATCTCGCAACAAAGCCAGGTGATTTAGTCCTCGATTCTTTCCTCGGATCAGGTACTACCGCTGCCGTAGCGCACAAGATGGGCCGTCGCTGGATTGGTATCGAGTTGGGCGAGCATTGCCACACGCATTGCATTCCCCGTCTCAAAAAGGTTATCGACGGGCAAGATACCGGAGGTATCACCGAAGCTGTGGGCTGGAAGGGTGGTGGAGGGTTTCGGTATTACCGGCTCGCTCCCTCGTTGTTGGAACAGGACAAGTGGGGAAATTGGATCATCAGCAAGGAGTACAACGCGGCCATGTTGGCCGAGGCTCTTTGCAAGCTGGAAGGGTTCCGCTACGAGCCGTCAGATTCTGTCTATTGGATGCACGGGCGGTCGTCCGAAAGCGACTTTCTGTATGCGACCACACAGAATTTGAGCACCCAACAGTTGCAAGAATTGTCCGACGATGTCGGCCCCTCCCGTTCGTTGTTGGTGCTTTGCGCTGCCTTCCGTGGCAACCCCGATCAGTTCGCGAACCTTACGCTCAAAAAGATCCCCAAGGCCGTATTGGCCAAATGCGAATGGGGTCACGACGACTACAGTCTCAAGATCGAGAATCTGCCCAAGGCTCCCGAACCGTCAGCCCCTGCACCCGTCAACGCAGGCCGCAAGGCCAAAGCGAAGGCCACGACAGATGAGCCCGACTTGTTTGGCGAGGGCACCGTATGAGTGACCTCTTGCCGATGGACCAGGGCGAATTCATCCTGTTCCAGGCCGATGATGGGCGCACCCGCATCCAATGTCGGTTTGAAAACGAGTCGATCTGGTTGACCCAGGCCACCTTGGCTGAACTGTTCCGGACCACGACGCAGAACATCACGCTTCACCTGAAAGCCATCTATGGCCAAGGCGAGCTGTTGGAGGAGGCAACTTGTAAGGATTACTTACAAGTTCGAACCGAGGGCTCCCGGCAGGTCAAACGCAAGCTCAAGTACTACAACCTGGATGCCATTCTGGCGGTCGGCTACCGCGTCCAAAGTCAGATGGGAACTCAATTTCGGCAGTGGGCCACGGCGCAACTGAAGGAATTTTTGGTCAAGGGTTTTGTGCTGGATGACGAGCGTCTGAAGAATCCCCCTGGTCCTGGAATTCCGGACCACTTCGATGAAATGCTGGAGCGGATCCGCGACATCCGCGCCAGCGAGCGGCGCATGTACCTGCGCTTGCGCGATATTCTGGCGCTGGCCGCCGACTACAGGCAGCAACCGGAGGAAGCCGCCAAGGTCTTTTTCCAGACGGTGCAGAACAAGCTTCACTTCGCGGTGACAGGAAAGACAGCCCCGGAACTCATCCTGGAGCGGGCCACCCATGCCCTTCCGAACATGGGACTGACCACTTGGAAAGGTGGAGTGGTTCGCAAGGCCGATGTTACGGTGGCCAAGAATTACCTCCAAGAACCGGAAATTTTTGAACTCAACCGGATCGTCGTCATGTTCCTGGACTACGCGGAAGATCAAGCGACACGCCGAAAAAACGTGTTCTTGGAAGACTGGAAAAACAAGCTCGATGCCTTCCTCCAATTCAACGAGCGCAATGTCCTTCCGGGACTTGGATCGGTGACCCGCGAGATGGCTGATCGCAAAGCGCATCAGGAATACGAGCAATACGAGCAATGTCGAAGGGATGCGATCGAAGCCGAGGCCGAAGCGAACCTGGCCCAAGATCTGGAATCCGCCGTGAAAAAACTCCCGAGGTCGAAATGAACCGCCAAGTCAACGCCATTGCGGGACGCATGAGCTTGCGAGCACCGCAGCGAGAAGCGTTGGAACTGCTGGACAGGCTAACCGAGATTATCGACTTCAAGAAGGCCGGTGACGCCGCTTTGGCGCTGCGGATCATCCAAGGAGAATTTCCGACTATCCAGGACTTCGAGCGCGAATTCCCCTCTCTGTGCTTTGCTCTGGCCACCGGTGTAGGCAAAACTCGTTTGATGGGTGCCTTTATCACCTACCTGCACCAGGTACATGGACACCGAAACTTCTTCGTGATGGCTCCCAACCTCACCATCTACAACAAACTGATCGCGGACTTCACGCCCAACACCCGCAAGTATGTGTTCCAGGGTATCTCCGATTTTGCCATCAACCCACCCTTGGTGGTTATGGGTGACAACTACGAGCACCCGCAATCTGTAAACGACATATTCGGTGGCGTACGCATCAACGTCTTCAACATTTCTAAACTCAACAGCGAAGTGCGCGGCGGAAAGAACCCGCGCATCAAGCGATTACACGAAGTACTGGGACAGAGCTATTTTGAGTACCTAGCCAACCAGCCCGATCTTGTTCTCTTGATGGACGAATCCCACCGATACCGCGCCAGTGCTGGCGTGAAAGCCATCAACGATCTAAAGCCTGTATTGGGATTGGAACTGACGGCCACACCTTTCGTGGAGTCATCCAAGGGGCCTGTCCCGTTCAAGAACGTGATCCAGGACTACCCGCTGGCACGGGCCATGGCAGATGGCTTTGTGAAAGAGCCCGCCGTGGTCACTCGCGAAAATTTTTCGACCGTTGGAATGCAACCCGACGAAATCGAACGCATCAAACTGGAAGACGGAATCCGGGTTCACGAAGCCACCAAGGTGGAGCTGGAAACGTACGCTCGCAGCACTGACAACCGAATCGTGAAGCCGTTTGTGCTGGTGATCGCACGCGACACTACGCACGCAGCAGAACTCCTCAAGCGCATTGAGTCGCCGGATTTCTTCGAGGGACGCTACCTAGGACGCGTGATCCAGGTCGATTCTAGCAAGACCGGAGCCGAAGAAGACGAGATGATCCAACGCCTCTTGGCAGTGGAAAGCCCTGAAGAGAAAACAGAAATTGTCATCCACGTGAACATGCTGAAGGAAGGATGGGACGTCACCAACCTCTACACCATTGTTCCCTTGCGAGCCGCAAATGCCAGAACCCTGATCGAGCAATCCATCGGACGCGGCTTGCGTTTGCCGTATGGAAAGCGAACTGGTGTTAAGCCGGTCGATCAGTTGAACATCATCGCCCACGACCGATTCCAGGAAATCGTGGACGAAGCCAACAGCGGCAAATCGATCATTCGCATGGAAAAGGTGATTCTCACCGACGAGGACTTGCACCGCAAGACGGAAACCGTCGTATCGACATCTACTCTGGAAACCTTGGTGACCGGCACTTCCGTCTCGACGCCTTCAGGATGGATTGGATCCGACTCCGTTCCACTCTTCAAGACCGAAAACGAGAGAAAAGCCGCATCGCTGGTGTTGGATGTAGCACAAGGCTTCAGCACCCGCCCGGACCTCGCCCCAAACGTTGCGGCCCTCTCCTCGCCTGCCATGCGCGAGCGAATTACCCTGGCGGTGCAAGAGCGCTACGCGCCAGCTCAAACCGAGATGGAAGGGATCATCGAAAAGCCCGATATCGCGGCAATTGTCGAGAAAACCCTCGAAGCGATGAAGAACCAAACCATCGATATGCCGCGCATTGTGGTTCTACCACGTGGCGAGGTCAAGGCGGGCTACCATGAATTCCGTCTGAACTTGACCAGCGTCCATTACCCAAATCCGTCGAACACCCTTGTCCTGCAAACGCTGCGAACAGGCGAGCGCTCTACCCTTACCGCCGATGCATCCGGCGTGGAGGAGGTCCGGCTACAAGACTATTTGGTTCGCGAGCTCGTGGACTACGACGACATCAGCTATGAAGACCAAGCGGACCTCTTGTATGATCTGTCCACCCAGGTGGTCGAACACCTGAGGAGCTACCTAGCCAACGAAACGGAAGTGAAGAACGTTCTGATTTGCCACGCCGCCCAGATTGGACAATTGGTCCACTCCCAAATGCGGGAACACGCATGGGAAAAGGCAACCGAGTACGAGACCAAAGTGACCTGTGGTTTCATGGCCCTCAAGAAGTCCGCTTACACGGTCGCCAAGGGTGACGCATTGGACTTCAGGGCGCCTCCGGTGGATAAATCAAACATGAGCAAGTACCTGTTTGGCGGCTTCAAGAAGAGCCTATACCCCTACGCCAAGTTCGACTCCGACGCCGAGCGGCGTCTGGCTGTGATCCTGGATCGTGAGGCCTTGAAATGGCTCCGCCCGGTCGCGGACCAGTTCCATATCCGCTATGGCCTAGACAGCAGGAATTACCAACCCGACTTCGTCGCCGAAACGGACGAGGCCATCTACATGCTGGAACCCAAGGCGAAAAACGAGCTGGACGATGTGGTGGTGCTTGAGAAAGCCAAAGCCGCCAAGCTCTACTGCCAACAAGCCAGCGCTTACAACGCCGCACATGGTGGCAAGCCGTGGAAATACCTGCTGATCCCCCACGACGCGATCATGGACAACATGACGATCAAGGGGCTGGAGGGGATGTATGGGTGATCAGATCTCGTTCGATATAAATCTTCTAAACGCCGTTGAACATTCTCCGCTCCGTGAGACAATAGGGGCTGATACACAAAATCGATTTAGTTATCAGAATAACCATGTATTGAGAACGATCCTAGAGACGTTTCCGAAGTGTGATGATTTTGTTATGGTGTGCGAGGCGCATGATGATTTTGCTCTAATTGCACGTGATAGCACGACATCGTTCATGACGCTTTATCAAGTAAAAACAAAAGATACTGGCCACTGGGTTTTCCAGCCTGTTAAGCTCAATAAGGAACAGGTGGAAATCTTGGCTAAGATGGTTCATAGCCTTGAAGCTTTTAAAGGGCACAACACGAAATCAGCAATGATTACGAATGCGCCAATAAAAACAACAACAAAAACATATGGAATCAAAGAAGGGTTAGATTTTTCACGATTGCAACAAAGCGAAAAGCAAGCATTAAAACTATCCATTAAGAAGTGCGAAAATAGAGTTGAGATGGCGCATATTGAAAAAATGTCCTATCGTGTTTCAGACCTGCCATACACGGCGCATGAAGAGGCTACCGTAGGGTTTTTAAGTCGTTTTTTGCAGCAAACATATCCGGATTCAGAACATGCACTTGAAAAGCTCTATCAAATCCTAATGACAGAAATTAATCGGCGATCAAAAATAAAACCGATTCCAGGTGAAATTCTTCAAGGCAAGTCGCTAACTAAGCAGGCTTTTACAAGCTATATTGACAGGGCAAATAAGTCAAAATTTTCCGATTCGTGGGATATGATTAAATCGATGATTACTCCAGAAAAAATCGGCTTTCCGGATTCGAGTGGGATTATAAAAATGCATTCCGAATGGGTTGCAAGGTCAACAGATCCAAGTGATCTATCCTTTCAAGAATTTAAAGAGCATTATGCTGGTTTGTGGAGCAGAACCGTGAACGGCGAAGAAAGCTCCACTAATTCATTGATAGCCCAAACTAAAGTCGAATGGGAAAAGGTGCATAGCGAATCACCGCACGGCGTATATCTCGCCCTCCTATCAATGCTGTTCGGTATCTATGGACAATAATACATTCCTTACAAGACGACTTTTACGGAATTTGCGGGGGAGAAAAAATGAAAAGCTTGCGCTTGGAAAAAGTCACGATTCTATCATCGAAGGAGAAGAAGGGCCTGTCGATAGAGATAGACCCCAAATTGACAGTCTTGAAGGGGAAGAATAGAACCGGAAAGTCTTCGGTAATAAAGTCGATTCTTCATGCATTCGGCGCGTCGCCGAACAAAATTTCAAAGCGATGGAAAGATGCACGCCCGAAGGTGCTAGTTGAATTCAAAATTGACAATGCGCCATTCGCTATAATTCGAGATGGTGATACCATTAAACTGTATCAGAATGGCGATTTTGCAGGATCATATCGAGACACCATACAAGATTGGGCTATAAAGTTTAGCCAGCTGTTGGATTCAAAGCTGATGCTAACGAATAAAAATGGCGAATTACTTCCCGCAAAACCTGCATGCCTTTTTATGCCATATTATTTAGACCAAGAAACCGGATGGCAAGAGAAATGGAAGTCATTTAGTGGGATGGGGGTATACCCAGATTGGCAGAGAACATTGTTCGATTATCACAGCGGAATAATAACAGATTCAATTTTCGAAGCACGTTCCGCGGAAATTACTCAGAAAAAAGTTTGTGAAAGCCTCTTCAAAAAAATTGAAACATTGCAGAGCGCAAAAGAAGTTGTAGCGCCCATTAAGGAGCGGCTTAAACACTCGATCTCTGACGAGAGGTTTAAGGACGACCTCATTGAGGTTATAAGCCTTCATGAAAAAATCGCAATCAGGCAATCTAAATTTCGACAACGATTATCTAAACTGCAAACCGAATACTCTATTGTAGTCGGCCAGATAAACATCTTACAAAAAGCACAGACTGAACTTCGGAAGGACTTCGCTTTTTCGGCCAAGGAGAACGAATCCATTGCGTGCCCCACTTGTGGCACTCAACATAAGAATGATTTTCTAGTAAGATTTTCAATACTTGATGATGAAGAAAATTGCATCAATATACTGGATGAGCTTAATGACAAAAAAGGAAGATTAGAAACAAAGCTATTGGAAATCAGAAATCAATTCCAGGAAACAACTTTAGAGAAAAGTAGCTTGCTTCAAATTTTGCAGCAAAAAAGAGATAATGTTACGCTCGAAGACCTTATCAAAAAAACAGGTCAGGATGTAGCGATTGCAAACCTAAACAAAAGCATTCATGAATTTCAAATCAAGCTCGATGCAGCAGAAGTGATTTTGCAAAAAATCAAGAGCGAAGTGAAGTCTTTGTATAATAAATCGAGAAGAAAAGATGTGTTGATGGATTTTTATGCAAATTGTGATATTGCTGTATCCGAGCTAAATCTCGGAAAAATAAATAGATTTGAGCTAATCGATATCAAGAAGCCTATAAATGAGAATGGAGCTGAACAGCCAAGAGCAATCTTTGCCTTTCAAATAGCCTTCTTTCGGACCATCTGCAATAGCATGGGAAAGGCATTATTCCCGTTTGTGATTGATGCACCTAATCAACAGGAGCAAGATAAAGGCAATTTGATATCGATATTAACACTAATTAATGATCGCCTTGCAAGTAAGACGCAAACAATATTAGGTGTCGTAGATGATGTAGATGTATCGTTTGTTGGCAAAATGTATCTTTTTAGCGAAGCAGACTCAATTCTTAGAGTTGAGGAGTATGAAGAATGCAAACGCATCTTTAAATTGTACGACAAAATATCGCATTACGTATAGCTGTAGGTGAAAAAGAATACAAATACCAGGATTGCCGCAAGTGAATGGCATAAAAATTAATCGTTTGGAGAGAATGCTGACTTCCCAAACTTGTTAGAGATTCTGAAAATCGTCCCGACGTGGTACGCGCATTCGAATGGTGGGTGGTGGGTGGGGGCTGTGGGCGGAGGCCAGGGGTTGGGCCGCTGTTCAAGCGGACCTTTACTGACTAGATCACGATGCGTGTTCAGGGCCTATTCCGGGGAAAAAGGAATCCCAGCCGACAATGTCGGTGTTTGCCAACGTGCTGAACCCACAATGCCCTAACCAGGGAAGCCGCTATTTTGTTGTTGCCGTCGTTGTTTAGACTTCGATATAGGCGATTAAGAGCCTATTCTTTTCGAAAGGAATGGAATTATTTTGGGTTAGTCGTTGTAGATAAATTCTGCACGGCCATCCCGTTTCATTGTTGCCCATCCCCCCTTGGTTTGCAGTTCAGCCGCCCCAACATGGCGATAAAAATTGCTCTGCTGCTATTGCTGCTATTGCGTTTTGTTTATATATTTGTTATATCCCGCCCGGAGGGTCTGCCTAACAGGGCCTGTTCACCGCTTCGCGGCTGGGCAGGCAATTCAAAACAGAATCGCCGCGATAGCGGTGGAACGGCGTCGTTAGGCAACATAGATCGGAGTGTTCTCTTGACCATCGGTGGTTTGGATCATCAAAATCCTCGAGGGTTGTGTTGTTATATGAATTTAAAGCAGAAAACCCGATAAAAACAAAATTTTTCGCTACGCGACCTTGGAAAGGACCATCTGACAGTTGTACAACCGCTTTCTTTGACTCTGAACACTTGCTATTTGTTGCTGTTGCAATTGTTGTTGCTTCATTTGCTTTTGTTGTAGCTGGTTGTTTGTTGTGGTTGTTGATGTTATTTTGCTAATTGATCACCACTACTAAATGCGATGACGATTTATATGAAACTATTCTGGTAACGCATTTGATGTCCTTGACTTTGTTACTGCTATTTGCAGCCTCTGATATTCTAACTTCCATTCAACTTTCGAGCAAAGCGCAATGTATTGAAATTTCCGGATTGCTTTGATTGAAACGCTCATATATCACGGCCGCAGGCCGTTTTCATGCTGTTGCTCATCTGCAGCTCCGGCCGCTGGAAGCGTGTGCCTAACAGGCTAATAGGGTAAATTCCACATTCCGGGCAAAACATCTGGGTTTTGGGGCCGATCTGACCGAAATTGCCGGTTTTTTGCCACTTTGCTTTACCATATGGCGCAAATCTGCGCCTTATGGGAATCCCCATATTGCGCTTCACCGCTGGTAGAAAGAAAGACCACCTCAGACGCCAAGATCGGGTCAGAGCGTCTCGCTCCCCCACCAGCCCGTCCGATGGTTCCCGCTCCTTACGCATCGAGCCATCATCCATCCAAACAGGTGTCAGCCCCCGGCGAGATCGGGTACGGATCCTGTGGATGGGTTTTCCGGAGGGACAAGCCATGTTGGGGCGACTCCGCACAGGGTGGTCGAGATCGGCTGTTCAGGAAACTAGAACAGAACCACTCCGTTCACAGACCCTTTCCTCCAGCATCGCGTTGGCAAAACCACACACCCGCACCTTCCCGCGCCAGCCGCGACCGCACGCCCCCGTATGGATCGCGTTCGACCGGAAACCGTCCGTTCTGAGATCACCCAGAAAATGTCCGGATCGGAACACGCCCTCCCCCTCAACGAGGAGCGATTGCCTCAAGAGGGAAGCCGTCGGAGAAAGGCTTTCTGGGAGGCGCCCAACGGGGAGTTTTTGTGGGCGGCCAGTTTTTGGACGTCGTTCCATTTCCAAAACCAGGGAAGCAACACGCGTCGGATGTACTGGTGCATCTGGTCGGCACTCTTGGCTCTCGACGCGGCGCTTTCGCCGAAGTCGAAGCAAAACGACCGCACGGTGATCCACCACCACCGCTGTCGTCCCCATCCGTCGAACGACGAGGGACCGTTGAGCACATGACGATCTTCGTTCGATTCGCCCGGCAAACAGATTCTGGAGTGGACCCGGAAGGTGTTCCCGAACGAGAACTTGTGGAGGTGCACCTCGAAGGAAACCGGCTGCGACCGCAACAAAAACCGCGTCGGAGCCGATCGCTCAAACCCCATCGGCAACAACCTCTCCCCCAACAACCGCAACACGTCCCGGTCCATCTTCACCCCCGAAAACCTAGCCTCCGTCCCCCTATGGCCCGATTATGTCTCTGACACAAACCATTACATCTCCGACACCCTCCATTATGTCCCAGACACAGAACATTACGTCTCCGACACCCGCCATTATGTCTCGGACACAGACCATTACGTCTCTGGGGTCTGTCGGGTCTGTCCGACGAACTGTGTAAGTGCTCCATTGTCGATACTGCCAGCTTACGCCGCCGCCGTTGCATTCTGTCCGTTTCCGATTTCAGGGCAATCCGAGGATTGCCCCTACATCGCCCATCAGGCAACGGCGGCTCTCAGCCCCGGAACGGTCACGACCGTTCCCTACGACAACAACGCCACCCATCCCGCCAGACTATCCGGCCAGCGAAGCGATGCCGAAAATTGGCAATCCAACCGAACCGGTGGGGGTCCGGGGGACTCGGGGATTGGAACGGCCAGTGTCATGAGGATGTCGATCGCGTCCCTGATGCCTTTGCCCACTGCCACGGCATCCATTCACCTACAGTCCCAGCGAACCGGTGTGGCCGTTCCAGTTCGAGTCCCCCGGCGCGCGGGTTCCCAGGGGCCGCGCGCTCGGCCCCTGGGTCGGGGCCCGGGTGCCGACGCACCCGGAAAACGGCACCGGACCCGCGTCCGGAAAAGCCTCGGCGCAGCCGAAAATGCCACCGGCACCCGGAAACGCAGCGCAGGGCACCAGCCCTGCAAACCAAAAGGCCCAACGCTGTTGAACAGAGAGTTTAGCCATAAAAATTTGTTATAGCCTATTGAATCACATTGAAGGAATAGTCTATAGTAGATTGAAATAGAACTCATAAATAGGCTACAGCATATGAACAAGGCCAAAATCGCCTCCCAAGCTCGAGCCCATCTCGATGCTCGATTCAAGGACCTCGGGTCCGCAACCCGCTTCAGCGCACCGGTGCGCGGTTGGATCAAGGCCGTTCGCGAAGCCCTTGGCATGACCACGGCGCAGCTGGCAGAGCGACTGAACGTGAAGCAGCCTTCCGTTGTTTCCTTGGAACAGTCCGAGGCCAAGGGATCCATCGAACTGGCGACCTTGCGGCGGGTCGCCCAAGCGCTGGACTGCACGTTGGTCTATGCGCTGGTTCCCAACAAGCCTCTGGAGGCAACGATCCGCGACCGTGCGCGTGCCTTCGGACGCCAACGCATGGGCCCTGTGGAGCACTCCATGGCCCTGGAAGATCAGAAAGTGAAATCGCCTGACTCCGAAGCCTGGTTGGATGAACTCGTGCGCGAGAAAAACCCGCGCCTGTTCTGGGACAACCCTGCATGACCGACCTGTTCCAGGAGCCAGACGACGCCACCCCGCTGACCATCGAGGAAAAACGCGAACTGATCCCATCGCACATCGCCTTTCGGAGCGACCTGAACGAGGCCGAGCAAAGCAACATCGCCAGAGCGCAGGACTGGGCCTTGGGTCGACGTCGCGACGTGCTGGACGAGAAATTCGTCCGCGAACTGCATCGGCGCATGCTTGGCGATGTCTGGCGCTGGGCTGGCAAGTTCCGCACCAGCGAGCGGAACATCGGGATCACCCACAGCCATATCCCTGTCGCCCTACGGCAACTGCTGGACGACACCAAGGCATGGGTCGCCGATCAGACATTTTCTGTCGACGAGATCGCCGTACGGTTCCACCATCGATTGGTGAAGATCCACCCCTTCCCCAACGGGAACGGACGCCACGCCCGCCTGATGGCGGACCTGCTCGTCCTGAGCCTCGGCGGAAAGCGTTTTTCCTGGGGCAGCGCGAACCTCCAGGATTCCGGCGACATGCGACGCCGCTACATCACCGCCCTGCAAGCCGCCGACCACCACGACATCGCGCTGCTTCTCCAGTTCGCGCGATCGTAGAAACCCCACCGTCCCCACTCGGCGAGCAAAGCAATGCCGAAAACCGGCAACCAAGCCCCCGCGCAGCGAAGCGACCGCGGACAAAACCTGGCAATCCAACCGAACCGGTGGGGGGTCCGGGGGACTCGGGTATTGGAACGGCCAGTGTCATGAGGATACCGATCGCGTCCCTGATGCCTTTGCCCAATGCCACGGCATCCATTCACCCACAGCCCCAGCGAACCGGTGTGGCCGTTCCAGTTCGAGTCCCCCGGCGCGCGGGTTCCCAGGGGCCGCGCGCTCGGCCCCTGGGTCGGGGCCCGGGTGCCGACGCACCCGGAAAACGGCGCACCGGACCCGCGTCCGGAAAAAGCCTCGGCGCAGCCGAAACGCCACCGGCGCCAGCCGGAAACACGGCCCCGCGCAGCGGAAGAAACCCCTACAATTCCCCCGTTTTGAATTCGCTATACCCCTCGTAGAAATAGCTCACATCGATTCCCTTCATGAACAGGGCTCGATCTTCGATCTTGTCCGTCAGGGCGGCCTTGAGGAGCACTTTGATTTCCACGTCCTTCACCACGCTTCGCTCCATCGCCGAGAGGTATTCGTCCTTGTCGACCAGGTTCCAATCGACGACCTTCTTGAGCTCCTGCTTCAGGATCAGATCCAGCCAGATGCGCGTGGCTCGGCCATTGCCTTCGCGGAACGGATGGGCGATGTTCATCTCCACGTACTTTTCGATGATCTCTTCGTAGTTCCTCTGCGGCAGCGCATCGATCGCTTCCAGCGACGGCTTGAGGTACATCAAGGGCGCGAACCGAAAACTGCCTTTGGCGATGTTCACGTTTCGGACCTTGCCCGCGAATTCATAGATGTCGCCGAACAGATACGAATGGATCTGGCAGAGCCCCTCGAACGTCCCCACGGCGATCTTGGAAATGTCCCCGGAATCGAAAAGAATCCGCGCTTTTTGCTTGCTGATCCTCTCCTCTGCTTTCGAGAGCTCGATCTGATCCGTGATGTTCAGCTTGTTATCAAGAATCATGACCGTCCGCCCTCTATTCCACAAAGTTGCCCACTGGTTCCAGGCGAGCCACCCGACCCCCCAAAGGTAGCCTGCGTTCCCCAATCCCCACCGCCCCTGAACAGCCACCTCGCCAGCCGCCGCCGTTGCATTCTGTCCGTTTCCGATATTCAGGGCAATCCCAGGATTGCCCCTACGCCGACCTTTCGGGAACGGCGGCGATTTCTTTCCACCCCACCACCCTTCAGCCCGCTCGCCCACCACCCCAGGCCCGGCCAGCGAAGCGATGCCGGAAATTGGCAATCCAACCGAACCGGTGGGGGTCCGGGGGACTCGGGTATTGGAACGGCCAGTGTCATGAGGATGTCGATCGCGTCCCTGATGACACGGCAGCGATGCCTTAACCTCCATCCCTCGCACTTCCCCAGCGAACCGGTGTGGCCGTTCCAGTTCGAGTCCCCCGGCGCGCGGGTTCCCAGGGGCCGCGCGCTCGGCCCCTGGGTCGGGGCCCGGGTGCCGACGCACCCGGAAAACGGCGCACCGGACCCGCGTCCGGAAAACGCCTCGGCGCAGCCGAAACGCCACCGGCGCCAGCCGGAAAAACGGCCACAAGGCGCCGCCTTGAGAAAAGGCCCTGCGCAGCAGATCCAGCCCGACGCCAGTCGACCCGCCCCACGCAGTGGAAACAAAAAAACGCGAAGCGTTCCCGCCCCGCGTCCTCATCAAGCCCCGCGCGAAAGCCTACTTGAAATTATCAACCATATCCGCACAACCCCACCGATGCACCTGCGGGATCGCGGCATAGAAGTTGTCGATGGAAATGTCGATGGCCTTGCCCGTCAGGGAGCCCAGTTCGGTCAGGGATTCCGCGCGGCCCTGGGCAGGGCTGCGCCACACGCGCTTGCCTTCGCGGGCATCGATTACGGAAAGATCCAACGTGATATCGGCAAAGCCGAGTTTGCCCAGCACCTTCTCGCCCGAGCGGGTGACGTCGCCACGGCGGACCATCACCCGGTTGAGAACCACGATGTAGTCAGTGTTGGTGGTGCGGGCGTAGTTGCGCAAGAAGGCAGGTGAGGCCACATTCCAGCCGTCGGAGGCCTTGGAAAGACCCATCTTGGGATCCCAGGACCCGCGCTTGGGCACGTACTTGCTGCCGCAATTGGCGCCCCAGGCATACAGGCGCTGGCCCACTTCCGCGCGGACGGCGACTTCCGGTGACTCCGGGCGCGTCAGGAGGGGGATCGATTCGAACCGGGTGGCCTCGTCGCGGTAGGTGACATCGGCGGAATCCGAAACGTACACGACGCGCATGCCCCGGAAGCCGATCATCCCGAAGGATTCGGCCGGAGAGCGGGAACAACCGGTTGCCATGGCAACCATCAGCGCGAAGAAACTGAGCGTGAACCGACGCATGAACGAATTCCTCCCGAAATCTTGGATGGAGTATATCATAGGAAAATCCGCGCCGCTTCCCGATGGTCATGATCGGCCCGTCTATCTTTGCTCTCCTGTGAAGATCGTTTCCTGGAACGTCAACGGTTTGCGCGCGTGCGCCAAGACCCATTTCCGCGACTGGTTTGCCAGAAGTGATGCCGACGTGGTCCTCATCCAGGAACTGCGCGCCGAACCCGACCAAATCCCGCCCGACCTGGTGGAAATGCCCGGGTACGGCTCCACGTTCTTCCCCGCCAGCTCCAAGAAGGGCTATTCGGGGGTCGCCGCCTGGGTGCGCGAATCCCTAGGGCCCGTCCAGGTGGAAAAAGGCATGGGGTGGGACGTCGCCGACCGCGAGGGACGGCTTCTGACCGTGTCGGTGGGCAATCTGCGGGTGGTGGGATCCTACGTATTCAACGGCGGCAAGTCGGAAGAGGCCTTCGCCGACAAGCTGGAATTCTATCGCAAGATCCGCGAAAGCCACTCCCAGTGGGCCTCCCAAGGCCTCGACGTGGCGTTTCTGGGCGACTACAACATCTGCCACCAGGCCATCGACATCGCAGATCCCGTGGGCAACAAGGACAGTGTTGGGTTCCGACCCATCGAGCGCGAGCACCTGGGAGCCTACTTCGAGGCGGGCTTCGCCGATTGCTTCCGTCGCTTCCATCCGGGCGTCGCCAACCAGTACACCTGGTGGTCCAACCGCCCCGGCGTGCGGGCGCGCAACCACGGCTGGCGCATCGACTACGCGTCGGTCTCGGAAAACCTCTGGCCCCGCGTGAAGCGCTGCTGGCATGAACCGGACCAGATGGGCTCCGACCACTGCCCCATCGGCCTGGAACTGCGATGATCAAATCACACGTTGCCGCCGTGATCGTCTTGCTGACGGCTTTTTCCGGGTGCGCCATTTTCCGTCCAACCGTCGCCGTGGGCCAATCGGCTCCGGCCTGGTCGTTTGTCGCCTCCGATGGCGGCGACTCGGTCCGCTCCAGCCGCCTGAACGGTCGCCCGGGCATGTTGGTGTGGATGGACCCGTTGTGTCCCCAAGTGGAAAACGCATCCCAATCCGGGGGCCCGCTACGGGTACTGGAATCGCGCTGGAACTCCACCGACAGCGCCTGGATCTATTACGTGGCGGCGCGTTCCTTTCCCGATGCCGTCCTGAAGCCCTCGATGTGGCGGCCTTGGCTCAAGGAAATGAAGCTGCGCGGCTCGGTCCTGATCGACACCTCCATGTCGCTTGCCCACAAGCTGGGTGTGCGCACCGTTCCCACCGCGGTCGTGATCGACGCCGCAGGCAAAGTGCGCTGGAAGGGCCCCGTCCAAGGTTTGGAGCGGGAGGTCGTGGAAAGCCTAGAGGACGACACCCTGGAAACACCCCCACTGCCCCCCTTGGCCCCCTTCGCCTCGCAAGCGCTGGACTCGGTGCTGGCGGGACGCCCCCTGAAGGTGCCAAGCCTTCGCGATACGGGTTGCTCCATCCAGGAAACGCTCTGGTGAGCGGGCGCTGGGCATTCGTGGATGGGCATTGGAGCCCGGAAGAAGAAGCGACCATCCCGGTGATGGATCGCGGTCTGCTGTTGGGCGACGGCATCTTCGAAACGGTTCGCGTCAAAGAGGGCGTGCCGGAATTTTTCACGGATCATTACGCGCGTTTTTGCACCTCGGCCCAAGCAGTCCGGATGCGCCAGCCCTGGAGCCAAGCCCAGTTGGAAGCGCTGTGCGCCGAAATCTGCGCGCGTTCGTCATTTTCTGACGCTTCGGTGCGGATCACCCTGACCCGAGGCGCCTACAAAGGCACGCTGTCGGATACCGGCGATGCCCCGCGACTGATCGTGACCTGCGCCAGCGTGGAGCACACGGATCCCGCGATCTATTCCAAAGGGGTCGCCATCGCCATCGCGAGCTTCCCCAAGGTCCACGCCCTCCCCGCCCACGTGAAGGCCACCCAATACCTGCCCGCCGTGCTGGCGCGCTTGGAAGCGGACGAACAGGGCTGCTACGAAACCCTCTTTCTCGATCCCCGCGACCGCGTGCTGGAGCTGGCCTCGGCCACGTTCTTTGGTGTGCGGGACGGACGGATCATCACGCCGCCGCTTCGGTTGGGGCTTTTGCCCGGCATCACCCGCAAGGTGGTGATGGGCCTGGCCAAGGATCTGCGCATTCCCGTTCGAGAGGGTATCCTCAAGCGCACGGACCTGAACAGCCTTTCCGAGGCGTTTCTGACCTCGGCGGTGCGCGGCATCGTGCCCATCGTG
The DNA here is from genome assembly GCA_016699655.1 of Fibrobacterota bacterium. Classification (GTDB taxonomy): domain Bacteria; phylum Fibrobacterota; class Fibrobacteria; order UBA5070; family UBA5070; genus UBA5070. Next base: position 2,081,500 of record CP064986.1, on the reverse strand, counting down.
ACGCTGGGCGGCGCACGGGTGGGGCAAGGCGCCATCGGACCGATCACTCGAAAACTCATGGAACAATTTCGCTCCGCCACGGGGCGCTGACGCAAGGAAGAGAACAATGGCCAAGAAGAACAAGACCGAGAACAAAACCCTCCCCGAGCTGGAAATGCGCTTGGGGCCTGCGGGCCTGGAATACGAAAACAACGGCGTGATCCACCTGTTTTCCTGGCCGGACGTTCTGCGCCGCCTGGGAGAGGCCGACGCCGACCTCACCTTGAACATCCAGTGGGGCAACGGCCTTCTGGACGACCAGATCGACTGGGTGGACTTGCTCACCCATGAAGGCGCCGTGGAAGTGGTGGAGCACAACGTGCTCGCCGACGGCAAGAAAAATGGCGTGCTCAAGGCCGTCGCGGAGTTCGAAGACGACCGCATCCGTCTGTACTACGACGACTCCTGCGGCGGCGAATCGGGCATCGTGGAGCTGCGCCACGCTCCCGACGCGCGCTTTTCGCTGCACCAGATCGCCTTCCGCCCCTTCGGAAGCAAGACCGAGATCATCGCCGAAGCCTTCTGGTTCTCGGGCTCGCTGGCATATTGATCGGGTCGTAGGGATCGGGCATCGTCCGATCCCTACTTACCTTTCGCCTCATGGACAACGAACTCATTGAACGACTCGCCGAGCGCATCGATTCTCTGATCGCCGAGCGGGATCGCTTGCGCCAGGATGTGGAACGTTTGCAGGCCGAGGTCGGCTCGCACAGCCTGGAACTGGAGCAGGAACTCAAGGACGCGCGCGCCGAGGCGGAAGCCGCCCGCGCGGACCTGCAATTGGCTCGCGACGAGGTCCAGGAACGCGAGACCCGCATCCAGACCGCCACGTCCAAGGTGCAAGGACTGCTCGACCGCCTTCGGGAATCCTAAGGCTTGGACGCGAGGGAACCCAAGCTCGACCACTCGCGTCGGGTGTCCATCTGCGGGGAAACCTTCGGGATCCGCTCGGACGCACCCCCCGAGACGATCGAACGCGTCGCCCGCCTGGTGGACGACCGTTTCCAACGCGCCCGCGCCCAGATGGGTGAGACGGATCGTTTCCGCGCCGCCGTGCTGGCGGGCCTTCTGGTGGCGGGCGAAAACGTGGAAACATTGGAAGAGCTGGAATCCGTGCGCGCGGAACTCCAAGCTCTCAAAGACCGGCTCCAAGGGCTGGTTCAACGGCTTTCGGAGGATTGAACATGCAGTTGTTGGCAGGCAAACCGGTGGTTGATGCGTTGCGCGCGGGGCTCCTTGCCCGCATCCAGGCCCTCAAAGAGCGCGGCATCACGCCCTGCCTGACGGTGACCCTGGTGGGCGACGACCCATCCAGCCACATCTACGTGAACGCCAAGGACAAGGACGCCAAGGAACTGGGAATTGAATCCCATACCTACCGCTTCCCCGCCACCATGAGCCAGGCCGATCTGGAAGCCCACGTACGGAAATTGTCGGCAGACCCGAAGGTCCACGGCATCCTGGTGCAATCCCCATTGCCCAAGGGCCTGGATGAATCGCGCGTGGTGGACTGCATCGACCCGACCAAGGACGTGGACGGCTTCCATCCCCAGAACGTGGGACTGCTGTGCCTGGATCGCCCCGGCCACCGCTCCTGCACGCCTTGGGGTGTGATCCAGGTCCTCAAGCACTACGGCATCTCCACCGCCGGCAAGCGCGCCGTGGTGATCGGCCGCTCCGACATCGTGGGCCGCCCCATGGCTAACCTCCTGATCCACAAGGGCGCCTTGGGCGACGCCACCCTCACGGTGGCCCACTCGCGCACGGCGGATCTGGCCTCGGTGGTCCGCGAAGCGGACATCGTGGTGGCCGCCATCGGGAAAGCCGAATTTGTCAAGGGCTCCTGGCTCAAGCCGGGCGCGGTGGTGATCGACGTGGGCATCAACCGCGTGGAAGACGCTTCGATTCCCAAGGGCTACAAGGTGGTGGGGGATGTCGAATTCTCCAGCGCCCAAGAGGTGGCATCCGCCATCACGCCGGTTCCCGGCTGCGTGGGCCTGATGACCCGCGCCATCCTGATGTCCAACACCGTGGACGCCGCGGAGCGCCTCTCCTGACAGCAGTTTCTGTCACGGAGCTCACACGGGCCATCCGCTCGACCCTCGAAGAGGGGTTCGACGCGGTGCTGGTGGAAGGCGAGCTTTCCGGCGTCAAGCACCATTCCAGCGGGCACCTGTACTTCACGCTCAAGGACGAAGGCGCCACCATCGCCTGCGCCATGTGGCGTCCGCAGGTGCAGCGTCTTCCCGCCATGCCCCGCGACGGCCAGCGTGTGGTGGTGGCGGGGCGCATTTCTGTGTACGAGCCGCGCGGCGCCTACCAGCTGATCGCCAATCTGCTCAAGCCCGCCGGTTTGGGCGACTTGAACCAGCGCCTGGAAGAACTCAAGCGGAAATTGACCGCCGAGGGATTGTTCGAGCCTTCGCGCAAGAAGGACATTCCCCCGTACCCCACCCGCGTGGCCCTGATCACCTCCCGCACGGGCGCGGTCCTGCATGACATTTGGCACGTGCTCTCGCGACGGGCTCCCCACCTGGAACTGTTGGTGGTGCCCACCTCCGTGCAAGGGGCGGAAGCGGTGCCAGGAATTGTCCGCGCCCTGGAACAGCTCCGCGCATTGGAAGGCACCCCCGACGCTCCGGACGTGGTGATCCTGGCGCGCGGCGGCGGATCCCTGGAAGACCTGTGGGCCTTCAACGAGGAGGCCGTGGTGCGGGCCGTGGCGGATTGCCCCTTCCCCACCATTTCCGCGGTGGGCCACGAAACCGACACCACCCTGTGCGATTTCGCGGCCGACCTTCGCGCCCCCACGCCCTCTGCCGCAGCGGAGCTGGTGAGCGAAGAGCGTCTCACCCTCCTTTCGCAACTGGCGGAAATCGAGGAGCGGTCGCGGGCCGGCCTGTTGCGGCTGGTCACGCGCCGTCGCGAACGCCTGGAAATGCTCGCCAAGCGCCCCTGCCTGTTGCGCCCGGACGAGCCCTTGCGCCGCGCGGGCCAATCGCTGGACCTGCTCACGGACCGCCTCGAGCGCTCCATCCGGCAGTTCTCCAAGGCCAAGAACAGCGATCTGGCCTTGGTCGCCGGCAAGCTCGAAGCCCTTTCCCCCTTGCGGGTCCTGTCGCGCGGATTCGCTGCCATCAGCTCGGAATCCGGTGCGGTGGTCATGAAATCCACCGACCTCTCCCCCGGCGATCGCATCAAGGTCTCCTTCGCCGACGCCCCCCGCATGGCACGGGTGGAATGATGCCCGAACCGATCCTCCTTGACCCTTCATTCGACGGGCATCCCGAGCGTCCCTTCGCCAGCCTCTCCTTCGAGGAAAAGCTGGACGAACTGTGGCTTCGCGCTTGTGCTGTGCGTCGATTGCGTGAGCTCGCTGGAGAGCCGGTCAACCCTCCGGAATGACCCTCGGCGCCCCGTTTGGGGGTCGACCGTTCTATATTCAGTGATTCGGTCGATTTCGACCGGTGTTTGAACTTCTGGGGAGTCGCCGTCCGGCCGATGACACAATCCATGTCCTTTGAGCAATCCTTGGCCAAGCTGGAAAGCCTGGTGGCCCGATTGGAATCCGGCGATCTCCCTCTCGATCAAGCCTTGGCTGAATACGAGGAAGGGATCTCTCTGGTGCGTTCCTGCAGGAAACTGTTGGATCGTGCCGAACTCAAGATCCAGAAGCTGGTGGACCGTGGCAACGGTCCTGAAGTCGCAAGCTCGAATCCCGCCGAGCTTTTCGGAGGAACCGAAGGATGACCGTCCAAGTCAACGAATTCCTGGCTTCGGCCAAGGTCCGCGTGGAAGCCGTGCTGGACCGCGTGGTCCCGCCCGTCACCCACACCCCCGGCACCCTCCACGAGGCGATGCGCTACAGCCTGATGGCCGGCGGCAAGCGCCTGCGTCCCGGCCTGTGCTACGCGGCCTTCGAAGATTGCGGCGGCACGGGCGCGGCGGCCGATTGGGGCGCGGCGGCCCTGGAGATGGTGCACACCTTCTCCTTGATCCACGACGACCTCCCCTGCATGGACGACGACGATTTCCGTCGCGGCATGCCCACCTGTCACAAGAAGTTCGGCGAAGCCATGGCCGTGCTGGCCGGCGACGCCTTGTCCATCCTGGCTTTCCAGGTGTTGGCCCGCGCCGGAAGCGCTCCGGCGATCTCGGTGCTGGCCGATGCCTTGGGTTCCGATGGCATGCTGGGCGGCCAGGTGGTGGACATCCAGAGCGAAGGCAAGCCCTGCACGCTGGAAACGGTGGATTACATCCACGTCCACAAGACCTCGGCGCTGATCGAGGCCTCGCTGGAGCTGGGCGCGGTGCTGGCCGGCGCCAACGAGGAGCGACGCAAGCTCTACCGCGATTACGGACGGGCCATCGGATTGGCCTTCCAGATCGTCGACGACATCCTCGACATCGAATCCTCCACGGAAGAGCTTGGCAAGGATGTCGGCTCCGACGTGGAAAACCAGAAGGCCACCTACCCCGCCGTGGTGGGCCTGGCAGAAAGCAAAAAGCGCGCACGCGAACTCGTGAACCAAGCCCTGGAGCTCACGACCCGCATGGGTGTTCGCGGACCGGTCCTCGCCGATCTCGCGCGCTTCATTGTCGAACGGGGGAATTGATCATGGCAGAGATTTCCGGACCGCCGAAGCCCGGTCCGCTCCTATCGCTCATCCGGACTCCGGATGATGTGAAGAAATTGGGACTTGCAGAGCTTGCGGCGCTGGGCGCCGAGATGCGCGAATTCATCGTCAGTACCATCAGTCGCCATGGCGGCCACCTGAGTCCCAATTTGGGAACCGTGGAGCTGACACTCGCTCTCTTCAAAGTCTACTCTCCGGGCTTCGATCGGTTCGTCTGGGACGTGGGCCACCAGGCCTATCCCCACAAGCTTCTTTCCGGTCGACACGAAACCTTCCATACCATCCGCCAGCACGGCGGGTTGTCCGGCTTCTTGAAGCGCTCGGAAAGCAAATTCGACGACTTCGGCGCCGGCCACGCCAGCACCTCGATTTCCGCGGCGCTGGGCATGTCCGTCGGACGCGACCTGCTCAAGCGGACAAATCGTGTCTTCGCGATCATCGGTGACGGCAGCCTCACCGGCGGCATGGCGCTGGAAGCGTTGAACAACGCGGGCGTTCGCCACGAAGACCTCACGGTGATCCTCAACGACAACAAGATGTCGATCGCCGAAAACGTGGGCAGCATCGCCAAACACCTCAACCGCGTGATCACCGACCCCCGCTGGAACAAGTTCCGCAAGGACGTGTGGGGCGCGTTGGGGCATCTGGACAAGGTGGGCAAGGGTTGGGCGGATCAGGCCCGCGAAGCCGCCCGCAAGGTGGAAGAGGCCGTCAAGGGAATGGTCCTCCCTGGATCGTTGTTCGAAGACCTCGGATTCCGCTACTACGGCCCCCTGGACGGCCACGACCTGCCAACTCTGGTGGACTTCTTCGAAAAGCTCAAGGACGTTCCCGGCCCCAAGCTGGTGCACGTGATCACGCAAAAGGGCAAAGGCTACGAGCCCGCGGAAAAAGACACCGCCGGCAAATGGCACGGCTTGGGAGCCTTCGATCCGGAGACCGGCAAGGTCGCTCCGTCTTCCGATCCACGCCCCAGCTACACGCAAGTGTTCGGCGAAGCGCTCCTGAACCTTGCCAAGGATCATCCGGAGCTGGTGGCCATCACGGGCGCCATGCCTTCGGGAACCGGCGTGAACGTGCTGGCCAAGGCATTCCCCGATCGCGTCTTCGACGTGGGCATCGCCGAACAGCACGCGGTGACCTTCGCCGCAGGCCTGGCCTGCGAAGGCATCCGGCCGGTGGTGGCCATCTATTCCACCTTCCTGCAGCGCGCCTACGACCAGATCGTCCACGACGTGGCCATCCAGCACCTGCCGGTCATTTTCTGTCTAGATCGCGGCGGCCTGGTGGGCGCCGACGGCCCCACGCACCACGGCGTGCTGGACCTCGCCTACTTGCGCACCATCCAGACCATGGTGGTGATGGCGCCCAAGGACGAGATGGAGATGGTGGACATGCTCCACACCGCCTACGCCTACAAGGACGGCCCCACCTCCATCCGCTATCCGCGCGGATCGGGTCGTGGCGTTCCCTCCCGCGAGCCCAAGCTCCTGGAGATCGGCGTTCCCGAGGTGTTGCGCCAAGGATCGCGCGTGGCACTGTTCGGAATCGGCAGCATGGTGGAGACCTGCGAGAAGGTTTCCGACTTGTTGCGCGAAGTGGGCATCGAGGCCACCGTGGTGAACGCGCGCTTCGCCAAGCCTCTTTCGCCCACGCACTACCAAACCATTTTGGCTGGCCACGACTTGGTGGTCACGCTGGAAGACGGCGTCCGTTCCGGCGGCTATGGATCGGCTGTCGCCGAGACCATGGCCGACCTGGGCCTTCCCAAGCGCCACTTGTTGTTGGGTCATCCCGCCGACCGTTTCATCGACCATGGCGACAACGAACGCTTGTACCAGGACATGGGCCTGGACGCGCCGTCGATCGCCGCACGCATTCGTCAGACACTGGAGAATTCATGAACCGCGACCGAGGATTTTCGGGCGAGAACCCACAGGGACCACGCGGCGGCGGCCGAGGCGAAGTTCCTTCCTGGAAGCGGCGCCCCCATTCGGCGGCGGCCCGCGTGGCCAAGGACGAGCAGGGCTTGCTGCTCATGGACCAGGAACTGCGCGCGGTGGCGGATCTGAAAAACGAGAAGGCCCGCGAACGCACCGGACAATATCTGGTCGAAGGCGTGAAGGCCGTGGAAACGTTGATCGACAACGCCCGCGAGAACGTGGTGGCCGTCTACCAGACGGAAGGCACCGAGTGGAACAAGGCGCTTCTGACCCGCGTGCCGGGCAAGCTCCCGCTTCGCGTGGTCTCCAGCCGCGAGATGGAACAGATCTCCAGCACCAAGACCCAGCAGGGCTTGGTGGCGGTGGCCATGGCGCGCGCCTTGCGCATCAACTGGGAATCCGCGCGGCGCATCACGCTGGTGGACGCTGTCCAAGACCCGGGCAATCTCGGCGCATTGTTCCGCACCTCGGCGGCCTTCGGGTTCGACGCCATCGTTCTGGGCAAGGGCTCCGTGGATCCGTTCAATCCCCGCGCGGCGCGTGGATCGGCCGGATTGGTCGCTTCCATCCCGTTTGAAAACAACGTGCGCCTGGAACAGACCATCGAATTTCTGCGCAACAAGGGCTTCACCATCGTGGGCACCAGCCCCCATGGCAAGGATTCCATCGAGAACGTGGCGCTGAAAAAGAAAGTCGCGATCTTGGTGGGCAACGAAGGCAAAGGCTCGTCCACCAATCTGCTCGACCAATGCGACGCCAAGGTGCGCATCCAGATGGCCGGCGGCGTGGAATCGCTGAACGTGGCCGTGGCCCACGGTATCCTGGCCGCGGGGTTGTTCCAGCGGATGGAGTGATTTCGGTGCGATGATCGTGGCGTCCGATCCCGACCTGCGGATCTTACGTAGGGATCGGGCATGCCCGATCCTTACACCGCCCCGATTCCCGCTACCGACCCGCCACATAGATCGTGCGGGTCTCGGCAACGCCTTGGGCGTGGATGGAGCAGAGATATACGCCCTGCGGCAGATCCTGCGCCAACTCCACCGTGTGCGATCCGGCCGCGAAAGTGCGCCCCGCGAGCTCGGTGGTCACCCTGCCGTTGAGCGATCGAACCCTCAGCGACACGTAGGACTCAGCCGGGATTTCAAAGCGGACAGCCGAGGCGCCGCTGGCAGATTTTGTCCACTCCAGCGAAGTTCCCGTACGCCCGAGTGTCGGCTGGCCGATCGCCCCGCTGATCCCGTTCTCGAACAGCTTCAGGTCGATGGATTCGCCCATCACCTTGTAGCCTGCGGTCGAGGGGTGGAGCCAGTCGTTGTTCACCGCGGCTTGCAACCTGGTGGTGTCGGAGGGGTTGCGCATGGTCTTGTCGAAATCGATCACGCCGTCGTACACCGCGTCGTGGCGGATGAAGTAGTTGACCTCCTTGCGCACCGTCTCGTGGGCGGCCGAGTAGTAGCTGTTGCCATTGAAGGGCAGGATGGTGCCGCCATACACCTTCAGGCCCTTGGCCTTGGCGGCGGAGGCCATCTGCTTGAGTCCGGCGATCAGGTTGGCGGAGCTCGCGTTGGAGCTGCCGATGTCGTTGACGCCGTGGAAGATGATCACCCACCCGATGCCCTGCTGGTCCAGGATGTCGCGCTGGAAGCGCGTCACCCCGGCGGTCTGGGCGGTTCCCAGCACCGTGGTGGCGCCGATTCCCATGTTCAATACCGCGACGTTTTTTGTCTTCTCGTTGGCCAGCAAGCGCTCGGAGAAGATGTCGGTCCAGCGGTTTTGCAGGTCCGGCGTCAGGCCGTAGCCGTCGGTGATGGAGTTTCCGATGATTCCCACCGCCTGCGCCGCCTGCGGGGTGCGCACGTCGATGGTGTTGATGGAATACCAGTGCGGAGTGGAAACCGATCCGGTCAGTTCGGTGGCCGTGACCTTGTCGCCGGACACGATGTACGAGTTGGTGCGCGACCCCACGTGGCCGGTCATGTTGGAAGATGTGGCCCCGTACAGGATGGTGATCGCCACGCGCATGCTGGGGGTCAGGGGGAAGGCGATGGGGTCAGACGTGACCGATGCGCCTGCCGCCAGCGAGGCCGATGCGGAGCCATTGAACTTCAAGCTCTTCAGGGTGGCGGCTTCGATCTTGCTTCCGCCGCTGGACACCGCGATGTTCACGGCCTTCAGTTCGGTCGCCTGGGTATTGTTGACGTTGGTCAACTTCAAGCGGAGGGTGTCGCCACCGATCGAAACACGGACCACCTGGCGAAGGGTGTTGTTGGTGAGTCCCGGCGAAGGAGGCATGTTGGCCGATTCCACCAGATAGGGAGCCGCGCTCCAGGTGGCCACCCAGTGGTTGTCCGACTGGGCGAACACCGCAGGGACTCCGGCTGCGAGGATCATCGTCAGTGCCGACCGGATGAGATTCAAGACGAACTTCGTGTTCAAGGGAGACTCCATGAGCTGAACGAAACGGCCGTGATGGACAATATTTGACTGATAACGAAGAACGGACGCCGGAGATGAATCCGACGTCCGCTCCAAAACGTAACCTGCCAGAACCCTACTTCAGGATCGGTGTGGTCCAGGTGATCCACTTGGCGCGATCGAACTTGTAGGCGGCGGGAGCCTCCATCTTGGCTGCTTCGCCGGTTCCGCCCATCAGGTACTTCTGGACATAGCTCTTGACCCAGTGGTTCTGCGAAGCGGGCAAGGAACAGTGGTCGTGGCCACCGACGGAGCTGTAGGTGATCCCTTCCTCCGCTCCAAGCGCCTTGTAGATTTCCTTGGCGGCGTTGGCCGATGCCCATCCGACCTCCGGTCCGAGCCAATCGATGGAGTTGTCCAGGACAAGCAATCCGCGCGGTGCGATCATCCCGATCATTTCATGGTGGTCCACGGGAAGCTTGTTGATCGAACTGCCGAAGTTCTGCCAGAAGTCCTGGCGAGTCCAGAACTGTTCGTCGTAGGTGCTCTTGATCGGCTGGGCCGCGCTGAAGCTGGGAATGACGCGCCAGGCAGCCACTCCACCCGAGCCGGATTCCTGCGGAATCACCAACTGGACGCGCTGGTCGAAGGATCCCGAAATCGAGGAGGATTTGCCCCATCGGGAGCATCCGGTCACGGCAAGATGCTTGGCATCGATTCCCGCTTCCGGCGTCACCAGAAGAGCATCGATGATGCGGGACAAGCCCCAGGCATGCGCCATCAGTTCGGAGGCGGCGGCGTTCGAACCGTACAGGTCGTAGAATTTGCCCTTGCCGCGACCCGAGCCTTCAGCGGCGATGGTGGTGATCGGATAGCTGATCTTGGCCACGTTCAAGCCGGAATAGCCTCCCGCGATGTTTCCCCCGTCCCAGCCGATGATGGCGGGGAATGGACCGGTTCCGGAAGGTTTGGTGATGGTGACATCGAAGTTGATGGACTTGCCTTTGTCGGTCACCTTGACGTTCAGTTTGCCTCCGGCGAAGGAGCCTTCGACCTTCTCCGGATTGCGGGGCTTCTCGCCATGCACATACTTCTCCAGCATGGCGGCGATTTCCTCGCGGCGGCAGGTCCACTGCGCCTTGGTGGTCACCGCGGTGCCATCCATCATCTTGAATGGATCCGGCAGGTTCGTGATGTTCGTCAAGGCGGAAACCGCAGGCATGGCCGGGATCGTGCATTCCTTGCGGTGGTCTTCCACGAAGTCCCCGCCCACACTTTCTGCCATCGTGATCGCGATGCCGGTTTCCGTCTCGGTCTTCATGACGTACGTTGCCTCGGCGAAGCCTGCCTTGGAAAAGACCAAGGTCGGAAGGGTCGCCAGGGATCGCGCCGACACCAAGTGGGTAGCGACCTTCCAGCCCGATGCGTCGTCTTTCAGGACGGGCATGTAGAGGAAGTCCGCTCCGTGGCGAGCCCTGAGGAAGGCTGCGTTGAAATGGATTCCGGCGGGCACGTCCACCCTCGCGGCACCCTGGCTCAGGATGGCCGTGGCGCTCCACAGGTTCTTGCCGTTGACTTCCACCAGATCGAGCGAAACGGCGCCTTCGCCCGGACACTGGATCAGCAACGCGCCATCCACGTGTTTGATCGTGAAGGCGGGGTTGACGACGGACTTCATCTGTATGCCCGTGACGCCAGTGGTGATCGTGAAGCTCCCATCCGCCGCCGTTGTGGCCTGGGTGGCCACAACAGCGCCTTGAACAGAAACCGTCACACCTGCCAGCGCGGCGCCCTTGGCGTCCTTGACCGTTCCGGACGCTTGTCCTGCGAATGCGGCGGCGGCCATCAGGCCGGCCATCGCCATCGCCTTGCAGGCGATGGACACGCGACTGAATTGACTGTACATGGAATTCTCCATTGGTGACAAGGCTCTTGGGTGCTCGCGAACGGGCGCACGAATCAACCTGCGCCCCTTGGAGGACACAGTCGGTGGCTCGCGCCGGTTAGTCTTGTGGGGAAGTTATCGCCGCGCGGCCATTCCCGTTTGCAACCTTGCCGAAACATCATTGTACAGTTCACAACACCCCCCGATCGCCTCCAATGGCCGATCACGTCTGGCTTACCAGCCAATGCTGCGATTTTGGGCACCAGGCCCGACCGGAAATTTCCCCGAAAGTCAACCCGATCCCCGTTGGGCCAAACCCGGGAAGAATCTCTCGCAAAACCTTCTTGTCCGGCTTGTTGTCGATCCAACAATCTGTCGCCCCCCACGGCGAGCTTTGTCGAATCGACAATGCCTTCGGGGATGAATCCCTCGTGCAACCCCACCGCATCGAACGATTTTCCCATCTCTGCCCGATACGAAGGGCTGGTCACCTTTGCGTTCGACTCCCGAGGAGTTGCTTGTCGCGCAACCTGCACGCACCACCGTGCACGGTCCCACGCGCCAGGAATGGAGCCCATGCGAGCGGTTTTTGAATACTTGGATTACCGGGAATTGCTGAAGGACGCCTACGAGGAAAGGAAGATCGTTTCCCCTTTGTTTTCCTATCGGATGCTCGCGGAAATGTTCGGGCTGGACACCAGCAACACCTTTCGCATCCTGCAAGCCGAAGCCCAGCTCCCCGCCCGGTGCCAATCGCGCGCCATCGAATTCCTGGGGCTCAGCGGGCGCGGTGCCGAGTATTTCCTGCTGCTGATCGCCTATGCACGTGAGCGCAACGGCAAGGCCAGGGCGGAAATCCTGGAGAAGGCCATTTCTCTGCGGGATGTGGCGCGTCGCCGGTTGGTCGATCAGGAGTTATCCTATTACAAGGATTGGTGGGTGGTCGCGGTCCGCTCGATGTTGGAGGTGGTGGATGGCCAGGTTTGGCCCCCCGAGATCGCCCTGCGTTTGCAGCCGAACATCCCAGAAAAGGACGTGAACCTTGCCTTGGAGCTTCTTCTGGAACTGGGACTGATCAAGAAGCAGGACACGGGACGATTCATCCTCTCCGAAGCCCATCTCACGGCCGGCGGCGAGGAGAAGACCCAGGCCATCCGGCAGTTTCAGCGACAAATATTGTCTCTAGCCTCCGAAGCGTTGGAGCGGTTTTCCAGGGACCAACGCGACATTTCCACGCTCACCTTCGCTGTGGATGAATTGGCTTTCGTGGAAATCCGGGGAATGCTCCGCGAAACCCGGCGGCAGATCCAAAAACGCATCGAGGACACCAAGCGCCCGGATCGCGTGATCCAGCTCGTCCAGGCCCTGTTCCCGCTGGCACCCGCGGTCGAGGTGGCGCCGTGATCCCACTCTGGAAATCGTTCGGATTTGCGGTCGCTCTCGTGGTGGCGCACGGATGCTTTGGCGAGCGGATCGCAGGGAATTCCTCCGAAACGGAAAATACCGCCACCGCTCGATTGGTGTTCGTCGACTCCCTATTGCGCGACTGGAATCGTTTGGAACACTCCCCCACGGTCGCCACGCTGCGACTGGATTCGTCGCATTTCGATTTCTCCACCCTGGACTCGAGCGGTGAGCAGCTTTCCATCGAGCGCCCCGATGGATCCTCCATGCCGTTCGAACAACTTTACTGGGACCGCACCGCCAAACAGGCTCGACTGCGGGTACGGATCGACCCCGCCCTGCAAAAGCCGGGAGGTTGGTTCCGCCTGCGGTGGGGGCCTGGCCTGGAAGGCCTTCACGATCCGATCGCCGTTTGGGATTCCATTCCCGCCGCCAAGAGGGTGTACCTCACCTCCATCGTGGTGGACGACTTCGAGTCGGGCAACGGCGTGAGCCTCCTTCCGGAGCTCTCCGGGTGGTATTCCGGCGCATCGGATTCGGCGACCGTCTCCAAGCCGCAATTTTCCGCCGCCAGCCACGGGCGATCCGGCCTCGCCGCAGGCATCACGTATTCGGCCAACCGCAACGCCGGCAGGTACAGCTTGATCGGGCTGAAGCTCGGCACCAAAGCGCGCAATCTGCGATCGTTGGATTCCGTGGTCGCGTGGGTTCGCGGAAGCGGTTCCTTGGCCGTCGCGCTGGAACGTCCGGACAGCCTCAAGGGCACCAAAGCCTGGGCGAAGTTCACTTTGGATACCGCTTGGAAGCGCATCCGCATCCGCCCAACGGACTTCGATCCCCCCGATGGCATCGGAGGCAACATCGGCTGGATCAAGATCCGCGACTCCATCACCCGGATCAGTTTCATCGTTTCCGGAGGCAGTGAACTTTGGGTCGACGATCTCCGACTACACGGTGTCGATCCAGATGATTTTCGCTGAGGATATTCGTTGTTGAATCAACAATAGCCGCACGGACAATCCTCTCGACTCCGGAGAGCTCAGCAGTTCATTTTCCGGATAGCTTCTCACACCCTTCGAATCACCACGTCAGTCCTGGCTCCTCTTCCTCTTCGATGAGACGAGCCAGGCAGTGTCCAAATGGAAACCATGCGACCGGTCTTCGAATACCTCGATTATAGGGACATCCTGAAAGAAGCCTTCGAAGAAAAGAAGGTCTCCACACCCCTTTATTCCTACCGCATGCTCGCCGAAAATTTCGGTCTGGATACGAGCAACATGTTCCGCGTCCTCCAGAAGGACTCGCATCTTCCCGCGCGTTGCCAAAGCCGCGCCCTGGAGTTCCTCGGCCTCACCGGCAGATCCGGCGAATATTTCCTTCTGCTGATCGCCTATGCCCGGGAGCGCAACGCCAAGGCGAGGGCGGAAATCCTCGAGAAGGCCATGGACCTGCGGGATGTCGAGCGCCGCCGGCTGACCGACCAGGAGCTGGCCTACTACCGGGACTGGTGGGTGGTGGCCATCCGCTCGTTGGTGGAAGTGATGGATGGACGGGTGCGGCCCGCCGAGCTCGCCGAACGCTTGTCGCCATCCATCAGCGAGGAGGAAGCCTCCCGAGCGCTGGATCTCCTGCTGGGATTGGGCCTGGTGAAAAAGGCCAGCTCCGGAAGGCTTCTGCTCTCGGAGGTCCACATCACCGCGGGCGGCGAAGAGAAGACGGAAGCTGTCCGACAATTCCAACGACAGATCCTGTCTCTCGCCTCCGAGGCGATCGAGCGGTTCCCCCGGGAGAAGCGGGACATCTCCACCATCACCTTCGCGGTGGACCATGACGCGTTCGTGGAAATCCGCGAGATGCTGCGCGAAAGCCGCCGCCAGATCCAAAAGCGCATCGAGGAATCCAAGAACCCCGATCGCGTCATGCAGCTGGCCATGGCCCTGTTTCCTCTCGCTCCCCAGCCGGAGGAAACGGCATGATGATCCACCCAAGAACGTGGATGGTCGTCTCGGTCTCTCTTGTGGCTTTCCATTCCTGCACGGAAGAACGGCTGGCGGGAAATTCTTCGGAGACCGAGAACACCGTCGCAGGCAGGGAAATCTCGGTGGATTCTCTCTACCGTGGCTGGACGCCCTATCCGTTCTACCCGACCGTCGCCACCCTTCGCCTGGACAGCACCAACTGCGACTTCGTCGGCACGGACACCTCGGGTCGGAACGTGACGGTGGAACGGCTCGACGGACGACAAATTCCGTTCGAACACGTTTTCTGGGATCGCGCGTCGGCACGCGGACGTCTTCGCGTCCGGCTCGACACCGACCTGCTCCAGCACGGCTCGCGGTTTCGCCTGCGCTGGGGATCGGAGGTCGTCGGGAAGTCCGATCCGAAGGCGGTCTGGGATTCGATTCCCGAAGGCTACAAGCTGTTCTTGAACTCCTATCTGGTGGACGATTTCGAATCCGGGAAACTGATGAGCCAACTTCCCGATACGTCTACTTGGCATTCCGGAGCCGGAGAAGGAGCCACGGCCACCGCCGCGAAGCTGGCCCTCGCCGGCAGGGGGCGTGATGGCTACGCATTGACCTTCACCTATTCCGCCGACGCGATCACCGGCAAGTACAGCTACATCACCCTGGCCCTCAACCAGCGTCCCATCAGTCTGCGTTCGCTGGATTCCATCGTGGTATGGACTCGAGGTTCGGGACGACTTTCCATCGCGCTGGATCGACCGGACAGCACCCGAGGTCCCAAGGCCTGGATCCGCATGAACCTGGATACGACCTGGAAGCGGATCCGCGTCAAACCCCAGGAGTTTCTTCCTCCCGACAACGTGGGTGGCAACATCGGGTGGCTGCGCATCCGCGATTCGATCACCCATCTCACCTTCCTGGTCGAGGGCGGTTCCCAGCTTTGGATCGACGACGTGAGGCTTCACGGCATCGACGCCAACGATCTGCGCTGATCGACCTGTTTCCCTGTCGGGCCACGCCTGGCGATTTCGGTGGAAAATGGAGGGCGGAAGTTCGAGCTTCCTCCCGCGTGCGTTAGCGATCCGCTAACGCATCGACGCATCATTCCAAAGCGATCTTCGCGTTTGGATTCGATCTTCCTCTTCAGCGTTGGGGGATCGATCGGCTGTTGCCTTTCCCTTCTCCGCCGGTAGCTTCTTTTGACCCACAGCGATAGAATGGGAAGAGGATGATCCTGAACACCAAACGAGCCTGGAATCAACGCCGTGAAGGTGCCGCCAGTGTCGTGGATCGGGCTTCCCCATGAAGCCGGTGTTCGAATACCTCGATTATCGCGCGTACCTGAAGGATGCCTACGAGGAACGCAAAGCCGAGTCCTCCTTCTACTCCTACCGGATGATGGCCGAGTCCTTCGGGCTGTTTCCCAGCAACATCTTCCGGATTCTCCACAGCGAAGCCCATCTTCCGGCCCGATGCCACAGTCGAGCCCTCGAATTCCTGGGGCTCTCCGGCCGAGCCGCCGAGTACTATCTCCTCCTGATGGCCTACGCCCGCGAACGTTCCGTCCACGAGCGCACCCTCATCCTGGAGAAGGCGATGACCCTGCGCGATGTGGCGCGGCGTCCGCTGGAGTCCAAGGAGCTGGAATACTTCGCCAAGTGGTGGACCGCCGTCCTGCGTTCGCTCCTGGAAACCACGGGCGGGCGGGCGGTCCCGTCCGAACTCGCAAAGGCGCTGGTCCCTCCCGTGACCGAAGCGGAAGTCCAGGAGTCCCTCACCCTCCTGACAGAACTTGGCCTGGTCAAGAAGGCCAGTTCGGGGAGGCTTCTCCCCGCCGAGGCACATCTCACCGCGGGTGGAGAGGCCAAAGCCCATGCCGTGCGCGGATTCCAGCGACAAATATTGACTCTCGCCTCGACGGCACTCGAGCAGATCCCGCCCGACCAGCGCGACATCTCCACTCTGACCCTCTCCATGGACGAAAACGCCTTCCGTGAAATCCGCGAGCTGGTGCGCGAATGCCGCCGCCAGATCCAAAAGCGCGTGGAAGAGTCGCGCAATTCCGACCGCGTCATGCATTTGGCGATGGCTTTTTTCCCCGCCGCGCTCATTCCCGGGAGCAAGCCATGAAGCCTTGGCCGTTCTTCCTTTCGGTGCTCGTGGCCTCCGGATTCCTCGGGTGCTCCGAAGATCGCTCCGCTGGCACCTCCACGGAAACCGAGAACGCCATCGGAGCCCGCTTGCTTCGCGTGGACTCGGTGCTCTCGCCCAACGAGGGCTTTCCCGGAGAGCCCGCGGTCGCGACCATCCGTCTGAATTCGACACAGCTTGATTTTTCCAAGAGCCGTCCGGACGGGCGGGATCTCGAAGTCATCCGCATGGATGGCAAAGCCATTCCGTTCGAAGTGGATTTCTGGGACACCAAGCAATCCGTTGGTCGCTTGCATGTGCGCATCGAACCTGCCCAGCGTTTCCACGGCAGCTATTTCTGGGTCAGATGGGGACTTCCCGCCGCCGTGCGTGAATCCTCCACCGATGTATGGGCGGGCATCCCGGACTATCGACGCCTGGCTTGGAACTCCGTTGTGGTGGACGACTTCGAGTCAGGTACGTACAACCGCACCAAGCTCCCCGATTCCTCCTTCTGGTTCATGGGAGGCTTTGTACCAGCGTCAGGCCTCACAGCCGCGGGCTTGGGTCGCAACGGGAACAGCCTGCACCTGGTTTGCGCGACCGGGCAATGCGATTCCGGTCGGATCCTGCTCACGGCAACCATGATCGCGACCACCCGCAGATCGTTGCGGGGTTTGGATTCCGTGGAGCTGTGGGCACGGGGTACAGGGAAGATTTGGGTCACCTTCGAATCCTTGGACAGCGTCCAGATGGGCCGCATGTCCCGAGGAAAGATCGACAGCATCGTGCCCCGCCGGGCCTGGGCACCGGCCCCGCTCGCCTCCAGTTGGCAGCGGATCGTGGTGCGCCCCAGCGACTTTGCCCAGCCCGATGGCATCGCCGGCAATGTCGGCTGGAGCAGCATCCGCGACTCGATCAACTACCTGAGCCTGGTGATCCAGGGCGGATCCGAGATGTGGGTCGACGACATCCGTTTCCACGGCGTGGTCCGGCAGGATCTGCAGTAGACCCGTTCTTTTGACAGAAATCGCCCTAGCCCGATGGATCCCCGCCCCGGTTCGATCCGCTTCGACGCCGAGGTGACCGGGACAATCTGGTTTGTCGGGACTCCGCTCAGTATTCGATGCTGGAATACACCCGGAGCGTGTCCCTGCGAATCAGCCAGTTTTCGTCTTCGTCCTCGCCGCGGATCTCGAAGAGGTACTCCTCGGTACCCACGCTGCTTTTTGCCAGCTTCACTTTGACCTCGGAAAGATCGAAGGGCGAAGAAGTCGTCGAACTCGGGCAATCCACGGTGAATCCGCTGGACCAATCGCTGGTGTCTCGCAATCGCAGAACCCTGGTCCGAAAGCTCATGTGGCTTCCATCGAAGAACATTTTTCCCGACCACTGAACCGTGGCCCCCGATCTCAGTGCATCCGAAAATCCGTTCACGCCCGCAGTGTAGATCGCTTGGCCTCGGTTCCTGGCCGAGTTGGATACTTCGAACGGAGCGGTCTTCGTGCGCCGCATCCCATTCTTGTCGGAAAGAGTGACCTCGAACTTGTAATCACCCAGATCGGAGAATTCTTTGGGGATGGAGATCAGCCAATGTTCGTCTTGGAAGGAGAGAGCATCTTCCTTCGGCGTGGGGATGCTTGGAACTTTGAACTTCGCGCCAACATCGGCTCCCGAGTAATCCAGGATCCGATAGGAAAACTTCATTCCGCCTGTCTTGGACTTGGCGGATACGGATGCGTAAGTCAGTGGCGCGATGGCGTCGACGTTGACAAGTTCATACGACATGTTGAGCTGAAGGCTCAACTCTCCATCGGATTCCTCCGAGGCCAATTCGTCACAGCTCATCAATGGCATCAAACAGAGCATGAACATGGAGGTCCATGAGAGACGGTTCATCGGAGAAATTCCTTGCAAAGGGGATGGATCGGGATTTTCGAGGACATGCCTAGAGGCTAGATGGGCAAACGTAATCGAAAATGGATTGGCGAGTCAAGCCATTCGGCTGAGTCGAACATCTCAGCGGATTTTCCCCCAAAACGCAGAAAGCCCTCCATCGTTGGATGGAGGGCTCTCTGAAGGAATGTGGCGGCGACCTACTCTCCCCGGAATCGTATAGTCCGAGTACCATTGGCGCTGAGAAGCTTAACTACTGTGTTCGGGATGGGAACAGGTGTGGCCTTCTCGCTAACACCACCACAAATCGTGGGCTGGATAGCCAATCAAGAAGCGATTTAGGTTGGAAGACTTCGCAAGATGCGTGTCTGAAAATCATTGTGGAGGGGAGGATGTGAGTTGAAAGCCACACGGGCGATTAGTATCACTCGGCTTAACACCTTGCGGCGCTTACACCTATGACCTATCAACGTCCTAGTCTCGGACGGCCCTTCAGGGGGTTGCCCCCAGGGAAGCCTCATCTTTGGAGGAGCTTCACGCTTAGATGCTTTCAGCGTTTCTCTCTTCCGCACATAGCTACCCAGCGATGCTCCTGGCGGAACAACTGGTACACCAGAGGTGCGTTCATCCCGGTCCTCTCGTACTAGGGACAAGTTCCATCAAGCTTCCTACGCCCACATCGGATAGGGACCGAACTGTCTCACGACGTTCTGAACCCAGCTCACGTACCGCTTTAATTGGCGAACAGCCAAACCCTTGGGACCTTCTCCAGCCCCAGGATGCGATGAGCCGACATCGAGGTGCCAAACCTCCCCGTCGCTATGGACGCTTGGGGGAGATCAGCCTGTTATCCCTAGAGTACCTTTTATCCATTGAGCAACGGCAATTCCACGCTAAACCGCGGGATCACTAAGCCCTACTTTCGTACCTGCTCGACCTGTCGGTCTCGCAGTTAAGCCCCCTTATGCCTTTGCACTCTGCGCGTGATTACCGACCACGCTGAGGGGACCTTTGGATGCCTCCGTTACCTTTTTGGAGGCGACCGCCCCAGTCAAACTGCCCACCAGACAATGTCTCCGGCCCAGATGATGGGTCGGGTTAGAATTCCGTCAGCACCAGGGTGGTATTTCAACGTTGGCTCCATAATGCCTGGCGGCACTACTTCAAAGCCTCCCACCTATCCTACACAAATACAGCCAGAATCCAATGTCAAGTTGCAGTAAAGGTTCATAGGGTCTTTCTGTCCAGATGCGGGTAGCCGGCATCTTCACCGGCACTACAATTTCGCTGAGTCCGAGGTTGAGACAGCGCAGAAGTCGTTACACGATTCGTGCAGGTCGGAACTTACCCGACAAGGAATTTCGCTACCTTAGGACCGTTATAGTTACGGCCGCCGTTTACCGGGGCTTCGATTCAATGCTTCGCTTGCGCTGACATCTCCTGTTAACCTTCCGGCACCGGGCACGTGTCAGTCTGTATACTGCCCCTTACGGGTTGGCACAGACCTGTGTTTTTGGTAAACAGTCGCTTCTGCCATTTCTCTGCGACCAGAAAATGCTTCGGATGTACTCCTACACACATTCTGGCACTCCTTCTCCCGAAGTTACGGAGCTAATTTGCCGAGTTCCTTCACCTCAGTTCTCTCAAGCACCTTAGGCTATTCGCCTCACCCACCTGAGTCGGTTTGCGGTACGGTCGTCTGTGCTATGCCTTAGAAGATTTTCTTGGAAGTCCTTCCAATCAGTTGGTTTGTTGCAAGCAACGCACTTCCTCAGGAGTCTCGGGCATGTGACTGGCGGATTTGCCTACCAATCTCCCTACGCTCCCAAACTTCCATCCATCAGGAAGCTGATTGTATCTACTCCGTCCCTCCATCGAACACACAGATCGGCGCAGGAATATTAACCTGCTTCCCATCGACTACGCCATTTGGCCTCGCCTTAGGGGCCGACTAACCCTGGGAAGATTAGCTTTACCCAGGAATCCTTGGGGTAATCCCACATCCTTTTACACTGAGCATTCACTTGGGGACCTTAGCCGATGGTCCGGGTTGTTCCCCTCTCGCCTGCGAAACTTATCTCACGCAGGCTGACTGCCGCGATCTAAAGTCAACGGTATTCGGAGTTTGTTTGGGTTTGCTAAGCTGGTGTGCCCGCTAGTCCAATCAGTGCTCTACCCCCGTGACTCCAATGTGACGCTATACCTAGATATATTTCGGAGAGAACGAGCTATCACCCAGTTTGATTGGCCTTTCACCCCTACCCACAATTCATCCAGTCAGTTTTCAACCTGATAAGGTTCGGCCCTCCACGAGGTTTTACCCCCGCTTCAGCCTGATCATGGGTAGATCACAAGGCTTCGCGTCTAGCGCCAGTAACTCAACGCCCTATTCAGACTCGGTTTCCCTACGGCTCCGGACCTTAGGCCCTTAACCTTGCTACTGACGACTAACTCGCTGGCTCAT
Organism: Fibrobacterota bacterium; assembly: GCA_016699655.1. GTDB lineage: Bacteria > Fibrobacterota > Fibrobacteria > UBA5070 > UBA5070 > UBA5070. The sequence goes on along the minus strand of CP064986.1, from coordinate 2,060,717 downwards.
TAAACAAAAGGTACACCGTCAGAGTGTCATGCACTCCTTCGATAGTTTGTAGGCTTACGGTTTCAGGTACTATTTCACTCCCATCTCTGGGTACTTTTCACCTTTCCCTCACGGTACTCGTTCACTATCGGTCACCATCGAGTATTTAGCCTTGGAAGGTGGTCCTCCCAGTTTCAGACAGGGTTTCACGTGCCCCGCCTTACTCAGGATACCCGCTCATGCGTGCCAACTTTCGTCAACGGGACTATTACCCACTATGGTCGGCCTTTCCATGCCAGTTAGACTAGTATCTTCGCACTAAATGCAGGTCCTACAACCCCGGACATAAATGCCCGGTTTGGGCTACTCCCCGTTCGCTCGCCACTACTTAGGGAATCTCGTTTGATTTCTTCTCCTGCAGGTACTGAGATGTTTCACTTCCCTGCGTTGGCTATCCAAAACCTATGTATTCAGTCAAGGATTAGTGGTTACCCACTGGGTTGCCCCATTCGGAAACCCCCGGATTAACGGTCGTTTGCACCTACCCGAGGTTATCGCTGCTTGCCGCGTCCTTCATCGCCTGATGGTGCCTAGGCATCCACCATAAGCCCTTTTCATACTTAAAACTCACATTCTCCCTTCACAAAGAATCTCTTCACCCTCTCGGGTGAATAACACACCTTGCGAAGTCTTCCATATCGCGCCTTGATTAGCGCCCAACCTGTCAAAGAGAGTGAACCGTTTTTGAAGTGGTTCGTGGCCGTTTTTAGGGGCCGTGCCTTGTCGGCGACATCGTCACCGGAAGGGTTAGCAAAGTTACGCTGGAACATTCTGCGCGTCAAGGTTCCAGCACGAAAAAAATTCAAACAAGTCGTTGATGCGTCCGGGGATCGAACATCAGGGACTTCGTGGGGTGGGCCTGAATCGCCACGGATTGGCCCATGGGCGGGGCATACCCCGGGCGCGTCCGGACCACCACGGTGACGCCACCCAGTTGGCAGTGGACAAAGACTTCGTTCCCCAAAGACTCTATCCACTCCACCTGCGCCAGCCACCCGGGTTCTTCCGGCCCGACAATCCGCAGGTGCTGGGCCCGGATCCCCAACCGAGCCTCCATCAGGCCGGTCCGACGGAGAGCTTCCCGCCGGGGAGTGTCCAAAAAGAGAGCCCAGTCCGAGCCAGGTAGGATCACGGCCCCGTCCGGGGCGACTTGGACCTGTAGGATATTGATGGGGGGGGCACCCAACAGGCTGGCAACATATTCGTCGGAGGGCTCGTCGTAGAGGTCCATGGGCCGACCGATCTGCCGGATCTTCCCCTGATCCAGCACCACGATCCAGTCCGCCAAGGTCATGGCTTCCGTTTGTTCCTGGGTCGCGTACACCAGCGGAGCGGAAAAGGTTCCGCGACGGCGCCCGATGCGCAATCGCAGATCGAGGCGATCCTTCTGGTCCAGGTGCCCCAGAGGTTCGTCGAACAGCAGAAGCGCCGCATCCCTCACCAACGCCCGGGCGATGGACGCCTTGCGCCGCTGCGCGGTGGTCAGTGCGCTGGGGTGGAGGTCGGCAACGCCTTGCAGATCGAAGGCGTCCAGCTCTTCGTCGATGCGTTCCTTGGCGTCGTCAGGGGAGGTTCCCCGCAACTTCAAGCCGAACTCCATGTTCTGACGCACGGTCAGATGCGGGTACAATGCATCGTTTTGGAAGACCATCGCCACGTTGCGCTCGTGGGGGGAAAGCCCGTCCACCCGCTGGTCGTCCAGATAGATGCCCCCTTCCTCCAGCTCCTCGAGGCCTGCGATCAGCCGCAGGATGGTTGATTTGCCAGCCCCGGCCGGCCCCAGGAGCACGACCAGATCCGTGCCCTTGGCAGCGAAGGAGATCCCTTCGGCAACCAAGTGGCCAGCGAAGGTCTTCGAAATGTTCCGCAGCGTCAACTCAGCCATCCAGCACCACCCTCACGATGTTGCGATCCTGGAGCATCGAGGCAGGAATGATGTTCCCATCCACCCGCTCTCCGTTGAGGATCACTCGCCCGACCCCGCGACAAACGCCCTTGGGGTTGGACACCCAAATGGAAATCCTCTTGCCTCGATAGTATCGCGTCATGGAAAACCCCTTCCAATCGTGGGGGATGCACGGATCGATCCGCAATCCGTCGAATTCCGGACGCAAACCCAGCATGTATTGGGTGACCGCGATGTAGCTCCACGAGGCCGTTCCCGTTAGCCATGGGTTGCGACTCTGCCCGAACCTGGGAGATGTCTTGCCATGGGTGAACTGGCAGTAGACGTAGGGCTCCACCTGGCGGATGTCGGCCGAATCGTTGTACCTGGCCGGGAGGTAGCTCCGGTAGTATTCATGGGCCCGATCGCCGTTGCCCAGGATGCACTCGGCCACGACCGCCCAGGAATTGGAGTGACAGAAAATGCCCGCATTTTCCTTGTGCCCCGGAGGATACACCAGCAACGGCAGCTGGATGTGCGGATCCGGATGCGTGTGCGGGGGATCGCACAGAAGCAATCCGTGCTCCGTGGCCAGGTGGCGCTTGACGGAATCCATGGCGATCCGCGCTTGCGAAGCGGTGGCCGCACCGGAGATCACCGCCCAGGTCTGGGCGTTGAGGTAGATGGATCCTTCCGGATTGCGGTGCGAACCCAGGGTCCCGCCGGTCGCGGAAATGGCCCGCAGGAACCAATCGCCATCCCAGGCGGATGCTTGGATCGACTTGTGCATCTCGGCGGCTTCGGAGTCCGCCCAAACGACATCCTCCTCCTTGCCCAGTCGTTTGGCCAAGTCCGAGACGATCCGGCACCCCTTGAGGAACATGAAGCTGGTGAACAGGGATTCGCCGGTGGTCCCGAACTTGATGCAGTCGTTCCAATCCGCGTGCAGCCCTTGCACCAGTCCATTGCGCCCCTTGTGGTCGATGGAAAATTGCAGGGCCTGCTTGAGGTGTCCGTACACGGAATCCTCGCCCTTGTCCGCATAGGGCAGGACCTTGTCCAGATACTCCAGCCGCCCCGTCTCGTAGACAAAATTCGACACCGTGATGGGAAGCCACAGCGTGTCGTCGGAGCGGTATTGCTCGTCGGCGGGAGATTTTTCGTGCCCGGGGTTGTGGGTCAGGGGCTTGACCAGTGGCAGGCCACCGCCCGCCGAGGTCTGACCGGTGAGGATCAGATCCAGCCGTTCCTCCACTTGGGTGGGGATGGCGTGGGTCACGGCCAGGATGTCCTGCACCGTGTCCCGGTAACCCAGTCCGTCGCGATCCCCCGCTTCCACGAGGGAAACCCCGCGCGACCAGTTGAAGGTCATGTGGGTCTGGTAGGCATGCCAGACATTGAGCATGGAGTTGAGCTCGGGATCGGGGGTCTCCACCTGCAGACGCTCCAGGAGGTCCGACCATTCCGCCTTGGTGGCGGCCAGTTCCTGCTCCAGGCGAGCGGGCGTTCCGAACTCTTCCAGGATGTCGCGCCCCGGCGGGAGACCGTTCCAGCTCTCGATGGGAGAACCCATGCCCAGCATGAAAGTGAGATCGCGGCTTTCGCCCGTCTCCAGTTCGATGGCCGATTGCAGGCTCGCGCAACCGTTGTCCCCGACGGCGATGGAATGGTTGAGCCGCCCCCTCTCCACCGTGATGGGCGCGGCGAAGGTGCGGTAGGGTCCCAGGAACTGTTCGCGGTCCGTGTCGAAGCCCACCACCGGCGCGCCGGCCAGGCCGAACCACAGTTCGTCGAAACCGGGGTTGGTGCAATTGCGCCAGCGGATCATGCCGTCGTGGACGCTCATCTGCACCGTGTACTGGCTGTACTGGAGGTTTTCCAGGTCCTGCTTGTAGTTCCAGTTGTTGGCCAGTTCCACGAACGAGAAGATGGACAATTTCCGGTGGCGACTGCTGCGGTTCACCACGCGAAGCGCCCAGTACTCGAAGGCCTGTCCCTTGGGCACGAACACCGTGAGGATGGTGGCGATGCCGTCGTACTCGGATTCGAACACCGAATAACCCAGACCATGGCGCACCTTGGCCTTGTACTTGTCCAGGGGCTTCCCCACCGGCTGCCAGCTGGTCGACCAGAAATCCCCGGAGTGGTCGTCGCGCACGTAGATGGTGCGGCCGGGTTGATCCACCGGCACGCTGTTGAACCGCATGCGCAGAATCCGTCCCGTCCCCCCGACTTGTAGAAGGAGTATCCTCCCGCGTTCTGCGTGATGATCCCGCCGTACAGGCGCGATCCCAGATAATTGATCCAAGACTTCGGCGTGTCCGGTCTGGTGATCACGTACTCGCGAGCGAGGTCGTCGAAATAGCCGTATCTCATGCGCTTCTCCCGAATGCTCCTTGGAGGGTCCGTCGCCGATTCAACATCGACAGCTCCACTCCTTGCAGACTCCAAGTTTAGGCCCTGGCAAGGAATAAATCATCCAAATATTCGGAGAGAGATTTTTTCGCTCACCGCGAAGCAACCGGAGAAACTAGCCAGCGCGCCTATTTTCGAGGATTGCGACAAAGGTGAGCGGAAAAAGATCCGACGAGATCGGGTGATTTATTTCTTGGCATTGGCCTTATGTCAATTGCTGGCTTGGTGGAGGGTCCTTGTCGATCGCCTCCCTCAGAACCGCCGCCACTTTGGCTCCCACGGTCCGCTCCAGTTCTTCCTGGGTGGCCTCGCGGATGCGAGCGACGGATCCGAATTGTTGCAACAACAACGACCTGCGCGTGGGCCCAATGCCGGAAACGGTGTCCAGCCAGGAAGAGGCGATGGACTCGGTGCGCTGCGAACGCTGGAAGGTGATGGCGAACCGGTGGGCCTCGTCGCGCACCTGCTGCAGCAGTTTCAGGGCGGGCGAACGGTGGGAAATCAGGATGGGGTCACTCCTGCCTGGCAGGAACACTTCTTCGATCCGCTTGGCCAACCCCAACAGTTTCTGTTCCGGGAAGCCTTCGGCGGCGATGGCGTCGACCGCCATGCCCAGCTGCCCTTTGCCGCCGTCGATCAACACCAGATCCGGCGCCTCTCCACCTTCTTCCCGCAGCCTGCGGAAGCGCCTGCCCACGATCTCGCGCATGGAGGCGAAGTCGTCGATTCCTTCCACGGTCTGCACATGGAACCGCCGGTATCCGGATTTGAAGGGCCGACCATCCACGAAGCAAACCATGGAGGCCACCGTCTTGGTGCCGCCCAGATGGGAAATGTCGAAACCCTCGATCCGCCTTGGGGGATTCTCCAAACCCAGGGCTTCCTGCAGGGCCGCCACCGATTGCGACACCCGGTTTTTCGTTTCCAGGTGAGCCAGGTGCTCCACCAACAGCATCCGTGCGTTGGCCAAGGCCATGCGGACGGTCTTGAAGGCATCTCCCTGCTTGGGCTGGCCGATCCGCACCTTGCGCCCCGCCAATCGGGTGAGGTGTTCTTCCAGAAGGTCCAGGTCCATGGGCAGCGCCGAGACCTGGATCTCAGGTGGCGGAGGCTGGATCCCTTCCGGGTAGAATTCCAGCAGGGCTCGCTCCATGATTTCGTGGTCGTCTTCTTCCAGCGGGCAGCGCACGATCTGGTGGGAGCGCTCCATCACCGCACCCGCACGCACCCGAAATTGCGCGATGCAAGCCCATCGGCCTTCCCGGGACAGCGCCAACACATCCAGATCCACGCATTCGCCCAGATCCATCTTCTGCGCGACGCCCAACTTTTCCAGCGACGCGATCTGGTCGCGTCGGCGTGCGGCTCCTTCGAAGTCCAGGGCCAATGCCTTCGATTTCATTTCCTCGTTGAGCTGGGCCAGCAATTCGCGATTGCGCCCTTCCAACAACATCACGATCTGCTTGACCACGGGCTCGTATTGGGCTTCGGTGATGGCGTCCACGCACGGGCCGTCGCAGCGGTGGATGTGGTAATTCAGACAGGCCCGTTCCAAGCGTTTGCTGGACAAATCCAAGTCGCAATCCCGCACGCGGAACAGTTCCCGCGCCAAACCCAGGGACCTTCGCATGGCCTGGGCATCGGTGTACGGCCCAAAGTACCGGTGCTTGTCCTTGGTCACCCGGCGCACCACTTCCAGCTTGGGAAAGGCTTCGCCAGTGGTCAGGCGCAAGTACGGGAAATGCTTGTCGTCCTTGGCCAGCACGTTGTACTTGGGACGGTGTTGCCGGATCAGGTTCGCCTCGAGGATCAAGGCTTCCAGTTCGTTGTCGGTCACGATCCATTCGATGTCGACCACATGCTTGTACAGCACCATCGCGGCGCGGTGATCCGTCTCGCGGCCCTGGAAATAGCTGCGCACCCGGTTTTTCAGCACCTTGGCTTTGCCGATGTAGATGATCTCGCCATCGGCGTTCTTCATGATGTACACCCCCGGCGAGCTCGGCAACTGCTCGAGCCGTTGGGCCAAAAACGGTCTCAGCGTCGGTGTGGTCACGGGAAGAAGGATACAAGGCCGCATCCGATCCGTGCAGACATGGCCCAGCGAGAACGTCCTACCGGGTCGCCTCCACCTTCACGATGTAGTCGCCCATGGGCAATCCCAGGTCCGACCGGAAATCCAGCTGGTTTTTGGTGAAGCCGTTCACGCTCTGGACTTTTTTCCCGGAAGCGTCGCGCACGACGATGCTCTTGGGCTTGCCCCAGAACGTTTCCGGAAACAGCAGCACGTTCCCCGTGGACTTGAAGGTCGCCTTCAAGGGGCCGTTCGCTCCGCGCTTGGCCAGGCCCGCGGTCAGGATGGACACCTGCTTGCCCGTGTATTCCAATCGGGCGTCCGGATCGGCCGTCACGCCGATGCCCGTTCCATGGCCTTCCTTCACGAACACCACGTTGAAGACCTTCTTGGTGTCCATTCCCGTGAAGCTTCCATTGCGCGCGCCGATGATGACATTTTGCGTCTCATCCACATAGGTGATGGGGATCGTGGCGTACTTGCCGGTTTCGTAGTCGTAGCCGTCGCCCTGGTCTTCATAGATCGTGAAGGAGCCGTCGGCTCCCGGGTAGACGCGAAGCTCGATGGTATCCGCACGCTCGGTGGCGTATTGGATGTCCGGGCCCATCGGGACGATCGACCCGGCCCGCAGGTGCAGCGGGATCTGCGAGAGGGGCGCGTTGACGGTCATGGTATTGCCGCCGTTGCGCAATTGGCCGGTCCAGAAGTCGTACCACTGTCCGCCCGGGAAATACACCGATCGCGTGGTGGCGCCTTCGGCAGTGACCGGGCTGACCATGAACGCCGGTCCGTACATGTACTGGCTTCCGACGCTCTTCACGTTCGGATCGGTGCGAAAATCGAACACCAGGCTGCGCATGGGCGTGTAGTCGGAATTTGTCGTCATCCAGGCCAGCGAATAGGTGTAGGGCATCAGCCGGTAGCGAAGCTTGTCGGCGATCAGCAGGTTGGCGCGGGTGGCGGCGGTGAATGTGGTGGAGTACAGCTCCTTGCCCTGGCCGGCCCTCATGTTTCCGTGGATGCGGAAGATGGGAAGGAAGGCGCCGTACTGCAGCCAGCGCACCATGAGTTCCTGGTTGGTGGCCGTGGAGTAGTCCACGTTCGCGCCCCAGTAGCCGCCGATGTCGGTGGTCCAGTAGGGGATGCCGGTCATGGTGGAGCTCAATCCACTGGGCACGCTGTTCTTGAGGGTCGTGAAGCTGACGGCGATGTCGTTGTTCCATTGCATGGTGGAGTGTGCCTGCTGCCCCGGGAAATTGGCGCGGTGCAGGATCACGGTCCGCTTGCCAGGGATTTCGGCGCGCCAGTTCTTGTAGAACATCTCGGTCATGGGGAACGAGTACGAGTTGTAGAAGAGCACGCCTTTGCCCATCGCGGTATTGACTGTGCGGCGATTGACTCCGTCTGGATACGGGAAGGGTTCGTCGTTGTCGAACCACCAACCATCCCACCCCTGCACCGCCGGGTCGAAGAAGTTGTTCTTCATGTTGGTCCAGAACGCTTCGCGAGCGTCCTTGTTGTAGGTGTCGATGAAGTGGGTGGTGCCATCGGAGGGCCACAGCCACCCCTTCGTGGTGAAGCTCGCGAACGGTGCCGATCCTTCCTCCAGCTGGCTCCAGATGGAGATCAGCGTGTGGATGTTCGCGTCATGCAACTGCGTGACCGTGCTCTTCACATTCCCGTAGCTGGTGTTGAAGCAGTAGCAGCCCTGCTTTCCCGCGCCATCCCAGTAGTGCCAGTCCTGCACGATGGCGTCCAGGGGGATCTTGTTGTTGCGGTACCCGTCCTTCACGGCGAGGATCTCTTTTTGGGAACCGTACTTGTCCTTCGATTGGATGAGGCCGTAGGCCCACTTGGGAAACAGCGGCACCTTGCCGGTGGCGGTGCGGTAGCCGGAAACCACCTGGTCGATCTCGGGGCCGTAGAAGAAGTAGTAGTCCAGGACATCGCCGGTTTCCGACGACATCGCGTAGCGCGTGTTGGAAGCGATGTTCCCGGAAAAGTTCACCTTGGCGTAGCTGTCCCAAAAGATGCCGTACCCCTTGGTGGACACGAGCACCGGAACGGCCGTGCCCTGCAATCCGTAGTCCTGGTCCATGACCTCGGTCAGGCCCTTGTAGTTGAACTTGCCCGCCATGTGCTGCCCCAGCCCGAACAAGCCTTCGTCGGCGGGCGAATGGAATTCGCCCCGCAAGGTGTGGGTGGGCACGGTTTCCACGGTGGCGGCGGTGGCGGTCTTCGCGTATTCGGCCAGGATGGTTTCACCATCGAGAGTCGCGTACGAGACGTTCGCGGTGGTCTTGCTCACCTTGATCTTGAGCTTGGCGGTCTGCAACGTGACGGTGTCGCCAACCTCCGTTTTCGAGAAGACCGGCACATCCCACGCCTTGGTGACCACCTTGAGCGGACGGACAGGAATTGTCTCCGTCGGCGAATAGGCGACTCGCACGATGTCCGCCTGGCAGATCTGCACCTTCATGACACCCTTGTCGCAGGTGAACAGGATCCCGTCCGGTTGTGCCGTGTAGGATTTGACACTCAGCGCTCGGGCGTCCTGCCCGCAGAGCATGGCCACGACCAATCCCCCGAGGAGATGTCGCGACCAGCCAAACCAGATGTCGTTCGTCGGCGTTCCCATTGAGTTCCCCTTTGACTATCCCCGGATGAGGGTGAGCAGCCCCGTGATGCATCCGCCAAGACGCGGCGAGTCGGCATTGCGCAAAACCGCTTTTGACGATGATACCGGCGACATCCTCGCCGGGAACGATCTTTCAGCGGGACCCGATTGCCAAATTGGCATGGTTCGCCACTGTGGAAGCGGTCAGCGGAAGTCGTCCTGGCTCATCCCGAAGAAGCGGATGTCGTCCAGCATCACCATGCCGCTCCCGGAGGCGAAGAAGGAAAGGGTCGTGACCGAATCGTGGACGCTCGCCCAGCCGAGGTTTCCGCCCGAGCCGGGTGGATCGAAATCCTGGGGGCGCACCCGCCAGCGCTTCCAGGTGGAATCCAGAGTGTTGTGCATCCAGGTCTTGCTGCCTCTTCCCTCCTGCGGGTGATCCAGCGAGACCGAGAGGACTCCGTTCCCTTTCGCCCAGAACACGATGGAGTCCAGGCTTCCGAAATTCACCGGATGGTGCGCCAGCGTGGTGCCCATCAGCACGTAGACGGGCCAAGGGGGCGGTGCGTGGTAATCAAACCGCAATGCAGTTCCTGTCCGACCACCGCCTGCGGCAACAAGAACGGGATTGGTGATGCGCGCCGAATCCACCTTGATCGTATACCAAGCCGAATCGATGGGAAGTCTGGTCCGGGTGACGCCACGCTCGAAATCATCCACGAGCACCGATGTCCACTCCACCCGCCAAACCTCCGGAATCCACCTCCAGACCGCCGCTGAATCAGATCGTTTACGAGAGGAGAGGTCCGACCTCAATCGGAAGCGCGCCCCCCTGCGCAACAGATCGCCATCGAGGCGCACTTGGATGCGCGCCCACCGCTCCTTGGCTTCCCAACGGTGGATCGCAAACGGGATGGGCGTGCCATCCATCTTCTCCACCACCAGATCCCGGCCATCGGAGGCCGTGTGGTCGAAATCGAAATGGGTGGAATCCATCCGCACGGTCGCGACGACCGGATGACCTCCCGAGTACCTCGCCAAGGGGGCGATGGAATCGACGCTCACGACGAACTCGGAGACATTTTCCGTCTCCACGGTGCCGCCCGCCGTCCGGCCCGCATCGCAGGACGCCACCAATAGCGCCGTGGCGAGGCTCCATCCGAAACGCCGCGCCGAGGTCATCTTCCAGCCTTCACGGAAAGCGACAACGGAAGGGTCTCGAAAGAGCATCCTCGTGCTGGTTGTCCCACCGCATTCAAGATCTTGTGGCTGTCACCCTCGTCGAAGCCAGCATACATGATGCCCTAAGCTACGGTTGCCGCAGGCTCCGAACGTTCCATCCGCAACAGCGCGGATTGCCATTTTGGCAATGGGCGCTGTTGCGGATCCGGTCACAAGTTCAGGAGAATTCTCCGTGTCCGCACGGATCCACCCACCTGGGCCTTGATGAAGTAGAGGCCGGATCGGAATCCTTCGGTACTTACCCGCACGATGTTTCCGCTTTCCAGGCTCCGGACTTCACCTTGTGCGGAAACCAACTCAATCCCGGTCATCGGCGACGACGAGGTGATCGTGAGTTGGTGGTCCGCCACGTCCACCCGGAAACCCACGTCGCTTGCCTGAACAGGGCTGCCGACGACGCTGGATGTGGCGTTGAACTTCCACCAGTTGAAGTTGAAGAGAGTGCCGCTTCCGCCCTTGAAGACCAGGAAGAGGTCGTGGACACCGGTTGCACCGCTTACGGCACAAGATTTTGTCGTCCAGGTCTGCAGGCCACCAGTCCCCGCGATGGCGCAGGTTCCCACCAGCTTGCCCGTTTCGCCGTCCAGGCGGATTTCGATGGTTCCGCCGCTGGTCGCCGAGGCCACGCGCGCCTCGAAGGAGCTCGCGCCCAATCCAAAATCGACGCTTTTGAGTTTGATGAAATCGCCGTTTTCGATTCCCGAGAGGGCCATGCCCCCTTCGCTGCTCGTCTCCGTCAGCACGCCCTTGGACCAGGCCATGGTTTCGGCCTCGGTCTGGAGGTAGGGGTTCAACGAGTCGACCGCCGCAACGCCAGGCCCGGAAGGCATGCCTGCACCCCACCAGGGGAGCTTGGGGATGGTCCCGTCGGCGTTGTATTTCAGTTCGGCCAGGCAGACGGACCGCCGCTCCCGGTGGTCGGTGACCATCGAGAAGTGGCGTTCGTAGTTGAACCCGAACACGTACGACTTGCCCTTGAAATCGATGATGCCGGGGTGGTTGCCGGAAGACTTCGAGTTTCCGTCCATGATGGATCCCTTGTAGGTCCAGGGTCCGGTGGGGCTGGGGCCGGTCGCGTACCCGATGCCTTCGGGGCAGCAGGTGGAGGCGAAGGCCAGGTAGTAGAGACTGTTGCGCTTGTAGATCCAGGGGCCTTCCTGGTAGGTCTTCAGGCGAGGAACCAAGGTGATGGGGCCCGAGGTCGAGATCATGTCGGGATTGAGCTTCACCCACCAAGCGTCGGGATTGCCGAAGTAGAGGTAAGCCTGTCCGTCGGAATCGATGAAGGGCGAGGGGTCGATGTATTTCCAGGGGTCGGCCGAGACCAAGGCCTTGCCAAGCGGATCCTTGAAGGGGCCGTAGGGATTGTCGGCGACCAACACGCCGATGCCCTTTCCGTGAAGCGGGGCGTAGAAGTAGAACTTGCCGTTGCGCTGGATCATCTGCGGGGCCCAGGCGCCGTTGGTCTGGGGGCCCCATGTGAAATTCTTGAGCGTGGCTATGATCCCACGATCCCGCCAGTTCACCATGTCGGTGGACGTGTAGAGCATCCAGTCGGTCATCTGGAAGCCCCCGTTGGCGGTGGCGTTGTCGTTGTCGCGGGTGGTGTACAAAAAGACCGTGTCGTTCCAGACCAAGGGTGCCGGATCGGCGGTGAACTTCGTCTGGATGATGGGGTTTTCCGAAAACCCGATCGAGGCGAACGCCAGCAATCCCAGAGATAATTTCCTACACATCGATCCCTCCTCGCAGGTTGATGGCCATGAAGCCGATCTGTCTTGGTGAACCTACGATGCTTTGCCGTTGGGCCGAGACGGTTCTCGCTCGCGCACAATGCCAAATTGGCAAAACGGTCACGATCGTTCGATTGCCCAAACGGCAAAGGAGGCGTACCGAATTCCGTGGTTCGAATCCCACCTGCACCTCATTCTTGCGAAGAGTCGCATCGCCGATCGGCTCTGTTCCTGACCTCCACACTCGGCAACCTCATCGGAGATTCCTGCCATGAAAAAAACCATCGTGTTCCTTTTGGGCTTGGGGCTGCTCGCCGGATGCGAAGTCCTCGCGCAAGACAAGCTGTATCCCTCCATGTTCCCGTTGGGCGATGTCAAGCTGCTGGATGGCCCGTTCAAGCAACGGATGGATCTCAACGGCAAAACATTGCTCGCCTACGACGTCGATCGGCTCATGCAGCCGTACCTGAAGGAGGCTGGACTGACCGCGAAAGGAGCAGCCTTCCCCAACTGGGCGGGACTCGATGGCCACGTGGGAGGGCACTATCTCAGCGCCTTGGCGATGCACTACGCCGCCACCAAGGATGCCCAGATCAAGACCCGCATGGATTACGTGGTTTCCGAGCTCAAGCGCGCCCAGGACCAAAACGGCAAGGACGCGAACTTCGTGGGATACCTCAGCGGCGTCCCCAACGGCAAGGCCATGTGGCTGAAGTTCAAAGGTGGCGACGCCGGCGCGCAAAACGGCTACTGGGTGCCTTGGTACAACATCCACAAGACCTACGCGGGTCTGCGCGACGCCTGGGTCTATGCCGGCGACGAAACCTCCAAGGCAATGTTCCTCAAACTCTGCGATTGGGGCATCACCATCACCAACGGCCTGACGGACGCCAAGATGGAGTCCATGATGGGTACCGAATACGGTGGCATGAACGAGGTCTACGCCGACGCCTACAGCATGACAAAAGATGTCAAGTACTTGAACGCGGCCAAGAAGTGGTCGCACAAGTGGCTCCTGAACGCCATGTCGGCCAACTCCGACAACCTCGACAACAAGCACGCCAACACGCAGGTCCCCAAGGCGGTCGGTTTCGCCCGGATCGCCGAACTCTCCAACGACGCCACCTACACGAAGGGAGCCCAGTTCTTCTGGACCACCGTGACCGGCAAGCGAAGCATCGCCATCGGCGCGAACAGCCGCCAGGAGTACTTCCCCGACGCGTCCAAGTACACGGACTACGTGAACGTCCCCGAAGGGCCGGAGTCCTGCAACTCCTACAACATGCTGAAGCTCACGGAGGATCTGTTCCGGATCAGCCCGCAGGCGAAATACGCCGATTTCTACGAACGGTCGCTGTTCAACCACGTCTTGTCGATGATCCATCCCAGCCACGGCGGCTACGTCTACTTCACGCCCGCCAGGCCCCGGCACTACCGCAACTATTCCAAGGTCAATTCCGCCATGTGGTGCTGTGTGGGGTCCGGCATGGAAAATCCCGCCAAGTACGCCCAGTTCGCCTACATGCACAAGAACGACTCGCTGTTCGTGAACCTGTTCATGGCCACCGAACTGAACTGGAAGGAGAAGGGTGTCAAGATCGCGCAGACCACCGCCTTCCCGGAAGAAGAAAAGACGAAGTTCACCATCACCGCCGCAGCCCCTGCCAAATTCCGTCTTCTGATCCGCCACCCCTCCTGGGTCCGGGCCAACGAGATGAAGGTGGTGGTGGGATCCGATACGGTCTCCAGCCAATCGCCCGTGTCCTCGTATGTGGAAGTCAACCGGACCTGGAACAACGGGGACGTGGTGACCGTGCTTCTTCCCATGCGCAACTCGGTGGAGCAACTCCCCAACGTCGCCAATTATTACGCGATCCTCCACGGCCCCATCGTGTTGGGCGCCAAGACCGGCACAGAGAGCCTGAACGGACTGGTCGCCGACGACGGCCGCTGGAGCCACATCGCCGGCGGCACCCAACTGGATCTCACCCAGGCGCCCATGCTGGCCGCCAAGCCCGATTCCATCGCCTCGCGGCTGGTTCCCGTGGCGGGAAAGCCCCTGACCTTCAAAGCTCCGTTCTTGTTTTCCGCCAAGAAGGACACCTCGTTGGTCTTCGAGCCATTCTACAAGATCCACGACGCCCGGTACATGATGTACTGGATGCTGATGACCGATCAAAAGACGCTCGACAGCCTGTCCAAGGCCCAGGCCGCCGCTCTTCTCCTGGAAGGCCGCACGGTCGATCGTCTCACGCCGGGCCAGCAACAGCCGGAAGTCGACCACAAGATGGTCCAGACCAACACCACCGCCTCGGTGAACCAGGGCGAGAGTCTCCGCAGCGGTGGCTCCTGCACGGGCGGCACGGGTGCCTCGGTCACCTACGAACTGTCCACCAACGGGGAAGCCGACCTTTCGCTGTGGGTCCGGTACTGGGGCAATGAAACCACCTGCTCGCGTACCTTCGACATCCTGGTGGATGGACAGAAAGTGGCTACGGAGACCTTGGAGAGCAAATGGAAAGTCAATGAATTCAAGAACGTGGAGTACACCCTCCCCAACAGCCTGGTGGCGGGGAAGTCGATCGTCACCGTGAAGTTCCAGGCCACCTCCGGCATGGTGGGCGGACTCTACGGGGTCCGGCTCCTGCGCAAGACGCCGCTGACAGGGATTGTCACCAAATCCACCAGCTTGGATGGCCTCCCCTTCGTCCAACTGATCCGCAAGGCGGGGAGCCTCGGACTCGAGCTTGCGCCGGCCGAGGTGGCGACCACGGTCCAAATCCGTCGATCGAATGGTCGTCTGGTGAAAAGCAAGACGATCGCCGCGGGAATCCAGCACGACGAAGTCGACCTGAAGGGCGTGCACGGGCCGCTGGTGGTGCAGATCGTCCGATCCGGAGCGCTGATCCAGGCGTCGTTGGTTTCGATTCCCGAGTAACACCCCGGATAGGTTGTTCCCAAGAATCACGCTCGGCTTCCCGATGAGGGAGCCGGGCGTTTTTGCTTCATGAAGCCTTCGCCGACGGCATGAGGGCAGCCGCTCGCAGCCTAGCCTACCTGAAATCGTCCTCTTCCATCCCGTAGAAGCGGATGTCGTCGATCATCACCCACCCGCTTCCCGTAGCGAAAATGGACAGTGTGGTGACCGAATCATGGACGCTCGCCCACCCGACATTTCCTGCCGTCGTGCCGGGCTTGTCGAAGTCGGATGGTCTCACTCTCCACCGTTTCCACACGGTATCCAGGTCTGCATGCATCCAGGTCTTGGTTCCGCCCCCCTCCCAAAGGTGATCGAGAGAAACGGATTGGACCCCGATTCCACGCGCCCAGAAAACGATCGAATCCAAACTCCTGAAATTCACGGGGTGGGGGGCGAGTGTGGTGCCAACGAGGACAAAGTCGTTTCGTGAAGCCGGAGCATTGTATTCGTAGCGCAAAGCCATTCCGGAGCGTCCACCGCCAGCAGCAACCAATGTGGGAGTTGTTTGGGTGGCCGAATCCGCCTTGTTCGTATACCAGGGCGATCCATTCGGAAGCAGGTTGCTCAACTTGGCGTGGTCGAAATCATCCACCAGGATGGATGTCCAAGAATTCCGCAGCGACTCGGGTATGGCTTTCCAGACCGTGGCGGTATCCGATGCGGGGGCTACCCTATCCTCCGTCCGGACCCGGAAGAGTCGCCCGCCAGCCAACAAGCTTCCGTCGAACCGCACTTGGATCCGCGCCCAATGTTCGATCGAGTTCCAGTGTCGGATCGCGAAGGGAATCCTTGTGCCATCCAATCGTTCCACCCGCAGGTTGGTTCCGTCCTCGGCAACCTTGTGGAAATCGAAGTTCAATGAGTCGAAGCGAAGCGTCGCGATCACGGTGGATTGCCCTGCCTGCCTACCGGCGGGGATCACGGAATCAACACGGAAGACCAGGGAAAGGTTCTCCGTTTCGATCGTGCCACCCGTGGATGGCCCGGTCCCGCAGCCCATCCATAGAGCGGCTGAAACCCCGATCGCACCGAAGCCGACCCGACGCTTCTTGAACATCATGTCTCTCCCAAGGCAGGCATGAGAGGGAAGATAGCGATTGCAACTTGGAGCACGCGGTCGGGAGTTTCCGCTTCTCCGACTCGCTGTTGGATTCTTCGGCGACAATCCCGCAGGATCTCCCTGACGTCCTGAAAAGCGGCTTCGTCCACCGTCAGCGTGAGAGTGGAGATGTCACGACCCTCGCGAGGGAAACGATGGACGGATTCTCCGGCCATTTCCAGGATCTTTCGCTGGAATTGCGCGACGGCCGCACGTCCTTCGGCGGCATCGGCGGTCAAATGCTTGTCCACAAAGCGCAGGCGCTCGCCTTGTGACTTCTTGGCGATTCCCAAATCCAGCATGACCTGGATCGCCTGCCGGATGGCCTCTGGTTCCACGGCGGGAACGATCCTCCGTGCGATCTCTTCCGGATTGGCGCGGCCCTCCAAGACTTCCACGGCGCACCGGACGGCCACCATCCACCAATCCCGGAAGAAGGAAAGCTCCTGGTCTTCCAAGCGGCGCCGAGGGACATCCCGCAGCTCGTTTGCCTTGTCCAGGATCGCCTGCCGGGCTCCACGCCCTCTTTCCCGGGCATAGGAATTCATCAGGACGAAATACTCCGCAGCACGTCCGGACAAGCCTAGGAAGTCGATGGCTCTGGAAACGCTGCGAGCGGGAAGGTGCCGCTCCTTGTGGAGGACGCGGAATGTGCCCGCCGTGTCCATGCCAAGCGCTTCGGCCAGCATCTTGTAGGAAAACTGCGGATCAGCGCTTTTGTGTCGGTCGAAAGCGGCACAAAGAAGGTCTCTATAATCGGAGTAATCGAAGCCTTCGTCCATGACAGTTAAGTGTACTGTCCGAAGTAGTCAAAAGGCTGAGGAACCGTTGTTGAGCAGTTGCCAAACAGACAATCGACTCGTTGAGACCTTTGGGGCAGGGTATGGGGAAACAAAAAAGCCGCCTTCGGGAGACATCCCGTTGGCGGCCATGATCTAGATGGAGATTCCTGATCGAAAGCGAATTAGTAGACCGTGACTTTCGTTGAGTAGCTCTGGCTTGCGCTTTGAACCTTCACGAAGTGGATGCCGGCTTCCATGCGGGGCAACTGGATCGAGTGCTGGTTTTCGCCGGACCCCACAAGTCGTCCTTCCGTGTTATAGACGCGAACGACAGGACTTTCCAGAGATGGAGCCAGATGGATGGACAGATCCCTCGAATTGGGAGTCTGCACAACTTTCACTTTATGAGCGATCGTGACAGGAATGTCCACGCTGCTATTTCCAACATTGACTTCCAATTCCTTGAAGTCAAAGGATCCGCTGCTTTGGTATCCTTCCACCACAAAGGAAACCTCGTACATTTTGCCCATCTTCATGCCGAGCGACTCCCACTTCTTGAAGTGCTCCGAAACCTGCATGGTTCCGCTGGTGCGGGTGTTTTTGCGAATGCTGAAAAACTGCGGAAAAGTTGTATTGTTTTTGATCGAGGGCTTGTCTACCCGCGTGGTTTGCACGATATCATACGCGCTACCATCAATGGTGAATGTGCCTTTGTTCTGGGCCGAACCATCCTTCGACGGAATCCAGTTGCGCCAATCTTCAATGATGTAGTATTCGACAAGGGGATCAACGGTCCAGCCATAGATGGACAGGTACGAATTGCCCGCAGATGCCGACGGCTTGTAATCGCAGTTGAATTTGACGTTGAACGCCCCGATCTGCTGGTGCGTTTGGGTCTCGTTGTACTTTCTACCGCGGCGAGCCAGGTAGTTTTCGATGCCTGACCACCGGCCACTGAAACTTCCGCTGGTCCCGAGGGTCATGCACGCGGTGCCTTTGCTGTTTTGATTCCAAAGCTCCCAGTAGTACCCGTTTTCCGTTCCGGATTGCTGATCCTTTCCGGCTTGAATGCACTTCTCCTGGGAATAAGCGCTTTGCGCTGCGAAGAGAAGCATCAATGTGGGGATCGACCGCCAGAAAATACGATTCCGGTTTAAGCACTGCATGGGTGAATTCTCCTTTAGGCACAAGGTTTCGGTCTTTAAACGGATTGACCAAACGCGTTTCGGATTCAGGAGTCAGCAAAAACACTCTCTTGGTCATCAAAAACGACCAAAGCCCGTTTGTTTTGCAGAAACGACAAAAGAGAGTTTAAGGAGCCTGCCGCGCTCCTGCTCCTCCTTTGGATGCAAAAGTGGTGACACCTTGTCCGAACAGTTCCCATGGGGTCGATCCTTCGGAATCATCCGTGCGATCCCTGATCCCTTTTCACCGCATGTCTTCACTGGGCATGCAGCCCAACTTCCTAGCGAACCCCTAATGGGGCCTAGCACCAACATCATCCGAGAAAACAAAAAGCCCTCGCCTCCCATTGGGAAGCGAGGGCCCGTAGATGTCCGTAGCGAAAGGCTTAGGCCTTCTTGGTCGCCTCGGTGATGTCGACCTTCTCCGCCTTGGCCTTGACGGCCTTGGGCTTGGAAGAGCGCTTCTCGATCTTGTCTTCGACCAGGCAGATGATCGCCATTTCGGCGTTGTCACCGGCGCGATCCAAGTCCAGCTTGAGCACGCGGGTGTATCCACCCTGGCGCTCGGCGTAACGAGGACCGATGGTCTCGAACAGACCTTGCAACACTTCGTGATCATGGATCACGCGGGCCGCTTCGCGACGGGCGGAAAGATCGCCCTTCTTCGCGTAGGTGACCAGACGCTCGACCACGCGCTTGACGCTCTTGGCCTTGGCGATCGTGGTGCGGATGGAACGTTCCATCTGCACTTCCTTCAGGCCCTGACGCAGGACCGAAGTGGCCAGGTTGGAAAGCATCGCCTTGCGATGTTCCGCTTTACGCCCGAGGCGATTGACTTTTACTCCGTGCTTCATCTCTTGATCCTCAGTCGTTGAGGTAACGGTCGACGTCGAAACCGAAGCCCAAACCAAGTCCCTGAAGGACCTCGTTGAGCTCGACCAGCGACTTACGGCCGAAATTCTTGTACTTGAGCATGTCCTGCTCGGTATTGCGCACCAGGTCAGCGATGGTGTGGATGTTGGCCATCCGCAAGCAGTTGCTGGAACGCACGGAAAGTTCGAGTTCGTCCACGCGCATCTTGAGGATCCCGGAGATCCTCTCGCGCTCGCCGTCGTTGTCGACGGTGTCGGCCTGCTCGAGATCGCCTTCGAAATTGATGAACTGTTCGAAGTGATCCACCAGAAGCTTGCTGGCGTAGGCCAGGGCGTCTTCAGGAGTGATCGAACCGTCCGTCGTGATTTCGAGAGTGAGCTTGTTGAAGTCGGTTTTCTGGCCCACACGGGTGTCTTCGACCACCATGTTGACGCGAGAAACCGGCGAGAAGTGCGTATCCAAGTAGATCCAGCCGATCGGGTCTTCGGGACGCTTGAGGTCGTCTCCGAGAACGTACCCACGCCCGGACGAAACGCGAATCTCCAAAGAGAGAGAAGCGTTCTTGTCCAAGGTGGCGATGTGCAGATCTGGATTGAGGATCACCACCTCGGGGTTGGCCTCGATCGCGGAAGCGCGCACTTCGCCTTCGCCCGTGACATCCAGCTTGAGGCGGGCGTCGCGGTCGGAGTGAAGCTTGAGCCTGAGCAATTTGAGGTTCAAGACGATATCGGTGATATCTTCCTTGACCCCGGGAATGGTCCCGAACTCGTGGGGGGCTCCGTCGATACGGATCGCCACCGCCCGAGCACCCTGCAAAGAGGAAAGAAGAACCCGACGTAGGGCGTTCCCTACGGTGATTCCCCATCCACGTTCGAGGGGCTCGATGACGAACTTCCCGAAGGATTCGCTCGAGCTGGGGTCCTTGACGACCCCTTTCGGCATCTGAAGAGCCTTCCACTTCATTTCGGAGTCCCTTACTTGGAGTAGAGCTCGACGATGAGCTGCTCGTTGACCGGAGTCGGAATCTGAGTGCGTGCGGGCTGGGAAAGAACGCGACCAGCGAACTTCACCTTGTCCACAGAAACCCATTCGACTTCGGTACGGCGGCTCGCGCCGGCCAGCGCAGCCTGGATGGCTGCGAGGCTACGTGAGTTGTCCATGACTTCGACCACATCACCCACCTTGAGGCGGATGGAGGGGATCGAGGCCTTGCGACCATTGACCCGGAAGTGGCCGTGACGGACCAGCTGACGGGACAGGTTACGGTTGGGAGCGAAACCCATGCGGTAGACAATGTTGTCCAAGCGCATTTCCAGAAGCTGGAGCAGGTTCTCGCCGGTCACGCCCTTGGCGTGGGCTGCTTCTTCGAAGTAGCCACGGAACTGCTTTTCCAAGACGCCGTAGGAGCGCTTGGTCTTCTGCTTTTCGCGCAGCTGGGTGCCGTATTCCGAAGCCTGACGGCGACGGAGCATGCCATGCTGCCCGGGTACAACGTTGCGGCGTTCGATGGCGCACTTCTCGGTGAAGCAGCGATCGCCTTTGAGGAACAACTTCTCGTGCTCGCGCCGGCAAAGCCGGCAAACTGGTCCGCGGTAGACAGCCACTGTGTCAGACCCTCCTGCGCTTGCGAGGACGGCATCCGTTGTGCGGAATACCGGTCACGTCTTTGATAGATAGGATATCGAGACCCGTCGCTTTGATCGAGCGAACGGCAGCCTCACGACCCGAGCCTGCACCCTTGACGAGGACGTCCGCACGGCGAACTCCCATGTCCAGAGCGATCTTGGCGGCGGCTTCGGCGGCGACCTGGGCAGCAAAAGGAGTGCTCTTGCGAGATCCCTTGAAGCCGGCCTTGCCGGGAGTGCCCCAAACCAAGACGTTGCCGGCTTGATCGGTGATGCTGATGATAGTGTTGTTGAAGGATGCCAAGACGTGGATCACGCCAGTGGAATCCGCACGCTTCTTGCCCTTGCGACGTTTTTCCCCTTGCTCGGGGACGTCGGCGACCTCTGGGGCCTGGGTCTCGAGGTTTTCGGCCATTTTGCTCTTCTTGCCTGTTTGTTTAGGTTACTTCTTCTTATTCGCGACGGTCTTACGTGGGCCCTTGCGGGTGCGAGCGTTGGTACGCGTGCGCTGCCCACGAACCGGGAGACCACGACGATGGCGAATCCCACGGTAGCAACCGATGTCCTGAAGGCGCTTCAAACCAATGCCCAGCAAGGAGCGAAGGTTGCCTTCGACAGGGAAGTTGGCTTCCACGAACGCACGGATCTTACCGATCTCTTCGTCCGTCAGATCGCCGACCTTCTTGCCCAGGCCGATGCCTGTGCCTTCGAGGATCAGCTTGGCGCGTGTGCGGCCAATGCCAAAGATGTTGGTGAGGCCGAACTCGGAGCGTTTCTGGTTCGGAATTTCAATGCCTAGAATGCGAGCCATTTCGACTTACCCTTGCTTCTGCGCGTGACGCGGGTTCTTCTTGCAGATGATGCGCACGACGCCTTTGCGGCGGACGATTTTGCACTCCGTGCAGCGGACTTTGATAGATGCCCTGACTTTCATCGAACTCGTCCTTACTTGTGGCGGTAGACTATGCGTCCACGCGAAAGATCGTAGGGGGACAATTCTAGTAAAACCCTGTCGCCTGGCAAGATACGGATGTAATGCTTCCGCATCTTTCCACTGATATGGGCCAGGATGAGGTGACCGTTCTCCAATTCCACGCGAAACATGGCATTGGGGAGAGGTTCCACAACCTTGCCCTCGACTTGGATTCCTTCTTCTTTGGCCATTTCTCAGTATCCTCGCCGGCCGCGTATACGGCCTTTTTCGAGGAATCCCTCGTAGTGCCGTGTACGCAGATGCGATTCAAACTGACGAAGTGTTTCCAAAGCGACACCTACACAGATCAAGACGGACGTCCCACCCAAGTAGAAGCTCGTGCCGAGACTGTCCTTGATGTAGTAGGGTCCGACCGAGATGATCGAGAGGAAGATGGCGCCAGGAAGCGTGATACGTGTCAGCACGTAGTCGATGTACTCGGCGGTCTTCTTGCCAGGACGGATGCCTGGAATGAATCCACCGGACTTCTTGAGATTGTCGGCGATGTCCGTCGGATTGTACTGGACAGCCGTGTAGAAGAAGGCGAAGAAGATGATCAACGCGCTGAAACTCACCGCGTACAGCCAGTGCCCCGGAAGGAAGTACTGTGCGATCTCCTGCACCGATTGGATGTTCGGGAGGAACGTGGCCATCGTGGAAGGAATGAACATGATCGAGCTGGCGAAGATCACAGGAATGACGCCTGCGGTGTTCACCTTCAGAGGCAGGTAGCTGGCGGCTCCGCCCATCAGCTTGCGACCCACCATGCGTCGAGGGTTCTGCAGCGGAATCCGTCGCAGGCCCTGGTCCACCAGGACGATGAACGCGATGATCGCGAACACGATGCCTGCGATCAGGATGGCCTTCACGACGTCATGCTCGCCTGATAGTACCAGCTTGCCCTCGTTGAGGATGTGCTGCGGAAGCTGCGCCACGATGCCGATGAAGATGATCAGGCTGGTACCGTTGCCGATGCCGCGTGCGGTGATCTGCTCGCCGAGATACATCACGAACATGGTGCCCGTGGTCAAGGTGAGGATGGTCATCGACGTGAACATGAACTTTCCGGCGCCTTCTCTGAACATCTCCAGGACGACGGGCTGGCCGTCAATTCCTGTCAAGGAATAGAGATACACCGAAACGCCCGCAGCCTGGACCGCGGCGATCACCACCGTGAGGTAGCGAGTGTACTGGCTGATCTTGTTGCGGCCTTCCTGGCCTTCCTTCTGCAACTTGCCGATGGTGGGGATGATGGTCCCCATCAACTGCATGATGATGGAAGCGGAAATGTAGGGCATGATGCCTTGTGCGAAGATCGCCGCTCGGCTGAACGCGCCGCCCACGAACATGTTGTACATGTTGAAGAGGTCGTTCGAGCTGCCGGAAGCGGCCTGGCGCAGAGCGATGAAGTCGATTCCCGGAATGGGAATCAGACCGCCGAGCCGGTAGACAAGGAGCATCCCCAACGTGAAGAGCACGCGAGTGCGCAGGTCGGGGATTTTCCAAATCTGAGCGAAGCTCTGGAAAAACCGCACGGTCAGGCCTCGACCAGCTCGACTTTGCCGCCCGCCGCCTCGATGGCCTTGCGGGCACCTGCGGAAATGGCGTTGACCTTGACGGTCAGTGCACGATCGACCTTGACGCTTCCGATGAGCTTGGTCTTGGCGCAGGAGCAGGGAATGATCCCGGCCTTGCGCAAAGCGGCGCCATCGAATGCGGAGCCTTCGCACTTCACCAAGATGGCCAGATTCACTTCTTCGGGCTGTTCGACCGGAGAGTTGAATCCGCGCTTGGGCAAGCGACGCTGCAAAGGAGTTTGACCGCCTTCGAAGCCGCGCTTGTGCTTGGCGCCCGAGCGGGCGTTCGCACCGTTGTTGCCCTTGCCAGCGGTGGATCCGTTGCCGGAGCCCTCGCCACGACCGCGACGTTTCGCGACTTTCTTCGCCCCGGGCTGGGGCTTGAGCTGGTTCAGTTTCACGCTTCGACTACCTTCACGGAAACGAGGTGGTTCACAACCCGCAACATTCCACGAGTCTGGACGTTGTCCGGCTGCGTGACCGCATGACGGATACGCCGGAGGCCGAGGGCCTCCATCGTCTTGATCTGGGGCTGGGTGCAACGCGCGGTGCTGCGCGTTTGCGTGATTTCAAGGTTCTTGGGCATTGTGATCCTCAGCGACGAAGCTCTTCGTAGTCCTTGCGCAGTCGCACGGAACGAAGACCCTTGAGGGTGGCCTTGACAACGTTGTGGGGATTGGTGGATCCCAGCAACTTGGTCAGGATGTTACGTACGCCGGCGAGTTCGAGCACGGCACGAGCCGCACCGCCAGCAATGACACCGGTACCTTCGGAAGCGGGCTTCAGAATGATCTTCGCCGCGCCGAACTTCGAGAAGGTCTCGTGTGGGATCGTGTGCTTGTGCAGGGGGATTTCGACAACGTGCTTGCGCGCGTTTTCGGTTCCCTTGCGGATCGCTTCGGAGACGTCGTTGGCTTTGCCGGATCCGATTCCAACCTTGCCTGCGCCGTTACCGACGACAACCAGTGCGTTGAATCCGAAGCGACGGCCACCCTTGACCACCTTGGCGACGCGATTGATCGCGACAACCTTCTCTTGGAATTCTCCCTCGATGGGAGCGACTGCCGATTCGCGTTCGTTGCGTTCGTTGGCCATGCTTAGAACTCCAGTCCAGCGGAGCGGGCGGCCTCGGCAACTGCCTGGACACGACCGTGATAGAGATAGCCGCCGCGGTCGAACACCACGGAGGAGATGCCCTTCTCCTTGGCTTTGGCGGCGATGAGCTCGCCGACGACCTTGGAGACGTCGGTCTTGGTTCCTTCGGCGGTCTTTGCCCGGACTTCTTCCGAAGTCGAGGCAACCTGGGCCAAGGAACGACCGGTCGTGTCGTCCACGATCTGGGCGTAGATGTGCTTCAGGCTGCGGCGTACTGCCAAGCGCGGACGCTCGGTGGTACCCGAAACCTTAGACCGGACCCGCTTGTGGCGGGCGATCCGGGATTTAAACCTCTCGGCGGCGATCTTCGACATGGTCTTGACCTCTTACCCGGACTTCTTGCCGGCCTTGCGGCGGATGGTCTCGTCGGAATACTTGACGCCCTTGCCCTTGTAGGGCTCGGGTGCACGGAATCCGCGGATGACGGATGCCACTTGCCCGACTTCTTGCTTGTCGGCGCCTTCGACGATGATCTTGTTGGTGCCTTCAACCTTGACGGAAATCGTCTTGGGAGGGTTGAAGTTCACCGGGTGGGAGTAACCGAGGAACATGGTGATGCCAGTTCCCTTCTGCTCCACACGGTAACCGACACCGATGATTTCCAATTCCTTCTTGAACCCAGCGCTGACTCCCTTGACCATGTTGGCGGCCAGGGCGCGTTGGGTACCATGAAGAGCCTTGGTGGGCCCCAGGTCGTCAGGACGGGTGAAGACAATGTGATTGTCTTCGATCTTGACGTCGATGAGAGGATGGATCTCACGATCCAAGGAGCCCTTCGGTCCCTCGATCTTCAAGGATCGGCCGCTCAAGGTGGCCTTCACCTTGTCCGGCAGTCCTACTGGATTCTTACCTACACGAGACATGGAATCACCAGACCTTGAGGAGGATTTCCCCTCCGACATTAGCCTCGCGGCTTTGCTTGTCGGTGAGGACGCCCTTGGGAGTGGAAAGGATGGCGTATCCAAGGCCATTGATGACCTTAGGGATGTCGCCAACGCCCGAGTACAACCGACGGCCTGGGGTCGAAACCCTCTCGAGGCCCTGAATGACAGGACTCCGACCGTTGTACTTCAGAAGGATCTTGATGATCCCCTGACGGCCGTCATCGACGACCACGAACTTGCGGATGAACCCCGTCTCTTGGAGAACGCGGCTGATTTCCCGCTTGAGGTTGGAACTCGGAATGTCCACGGTGCGGTGTCCCGCACTCGAAGCATTACGGATCCTTGTTAGAAAGTCACCAATCTGATCGCTGCTAGCCATTCTTATGGTCTCCGGAACGGGTTACCAGCTGGCCTTTGTGACACCAGGCAGGTCTCCCGCGAGCGCTAACTCGCGGAAGCAAATTCTGCAAAGGCCGAAATCCCGCAGGAACGCACGAGGGCGTCCACAGCGGCGACAACGGTTGTACTTGCGGACCCGAAACTTGGGGGTCTTCCGCTGTTTTTCAATCAATGAACGTTTTGCCATCGTTCCCTCAGTTCTTGCGGAAGGGCATCCCCAGGCCTTCGAGCAGAGCATATGACTGCTCGTCATTCGGGGCGCTGGTGACAAAGGTGATGTTCATGCCCAGGATCGTTTCGACCTTATCGAAGTCGATTTCCAGGAAGATGATCTGCTCCTTGATGCCCAAGGTGTAATTCCCGCGGCCATCGAAACCCTTGCGGGAGACGCCACGAAAGTCACGGACACGCGGAAGCGAGATGTGGATTAGTCGCTCGAGGAACTCGTACATCCGGTTGCCGTGAAGAGTGACCTTCGCGCCGATTGCCTGGTTTTCGCGCAGCTTGAAATTCGAGATAGCCTTCTTCGCCCGAGTGACGATAGCCTTTTGACCGGTGATGGCTGCCAATGTCTTGGCGGCCTCCTCGACCAACTTCGGGTTTTGGGTGGCTTCACCGACGCCCATATTGAGAACGATCTTCTGCAGGCGTGGAACCTGCATCACGTTCTTCAATCCGAACTGTTCTTTGAGGGCCGGAGCGGACACCTCGAAATATTTTTGTTTGAGCAGACTCATTTCCCTGCCACCTCTCAGACCGACTCGCCCGAGGCCTTGGAAACGCGGACGCGCTTTCCAGACTCGGACGTCTTCCAGCCAACACGAACGGGCTTGCCGTCCTTGCCGAGCAGGATCACGTTAGATGCGTCGATGGGAGCTTCCATCGTCTTGATCCCACCCTTGGGATCTTGAGGCGAAGGACGCACATGTTTCTTGATCTGGTTGACGCCCTCGACGAGGATCTTGCCCTCGGTAGGGAACGCCTTGATCACGAGACCAGTCTTGCCATTGTCCTTGCCGGACAACACGACAACACGGTCTCCCTTCTTGACCTTCAGGCCCATATCAGATCACCTCCGGAGCCAAGGAAACGATCTTCATGAACTGGCGTTCGCGCAATTCGCGAGCCACAGGTCCGAAGATGCGGGTCGCCTTGGGTTCCCGCGAGTCGTTGATGATGACGGCAGCGTTGTCGCCAAAGCGGACGTACGAACCATCGTTGCGGCGGACGGCCGAACGGGTGCGAACGATCACGGCTTTTTGGACTGCGCCCTTCTTAACTGGTGCGCCAGGCGTTGCTTGCTTGACGGAGACGACGATGATGTCGCCGACCGAAGCGTAACGACGCTTGGAACCACCCAAAACCTTGATGCACATGACTTCACGCGCACCGGAGTTGTCGGCCACCACGAGTCTGGATTGCTGTTGGATCATTTTTCTTTACCCCTCAGCGCTTCCGCTCGACGATGCGAACGAGACGCCAGCGCTTGCGCGCCGAAAGGGGGCGGGTCTCCATGACCTCGACGAGGTCCCCTTCCTTGGCATCGTTCAACTCGTCATGGGCCATCACTTGAGTGGAAAGCGTCACGACACGCCCATACTTGGGGTGGCGCTTCTTGCGCTCGACACTCACGGTGAAGCTCTTGTCCATCTTGTCGCTGACAACGCGTCCCACGAGGACCTTGCGGCGTCCACGCGCTTCCGTCGCAGCGGATTCGACTTGCGTCTCGCTCATCGGTTCCCCTTGACCTTTTCGGTGATGACGGTGTTCAGCCGTGCGATCTCTCGCTTGGATTCGCGCAAGGACGCAGAGTCCTCGAGCTTGCCCAAGCTGTGCTGCAATTTCTTCTGGAACAAGGCGTCCTTGGCTTCCGTCAGACGCTCACCAAGAGCCTCTGCGGAAAGCTGCCGGATTTCCTCGGCTTTCTGGATCTTCATAGGATATCAGCTCCCAGGATCTTGACCTTGATGGGCAGCTTCTGTGCCGCCAGTTCGAGGGCCTCCTTGGCCACACTCGCCTCGACTCCACCAACTTCGAAGAGGATCCGACCAGGAAGAGTCACAGCGACCCAGCCTTCGACGGAACCCTTGCCCGAACCCATTCGGGTTTCGGCAGGCTTCTTGGTGAACGGCTTGTCCGGAAACACACGGATCCACACCTTGCCGCCACGCTTCATGTGGCGGGTCATGGTGATACGTGCGGCTTCCAGCTGGCGGTTGGTGATCCAACCCTCTTCCATGGCCTGCAGGCCGTAGTCGCCGAACGAGATGTTCGCGCCACGGGTGGTCATGCCGCTCATGTTGCCGCGCATGACCTTGCGATGCTTGACGCGCTTAGGGCTCAACATGGGATCATGCCTCCTGGCCGACTTCGTCGGCGTTGCGGTTGCGACGGATGATCTCGCCCTTGCAGATCCAGACCTTCACTCCGATGCAACCGGAGGTGGTATGGGCCGTGGCCGTGGCGTAATCGATGTCCGCACGCAGAGTGTGCAGGGGGATGCGTCCATCGCGGTACTTCTCGGTACGAGCGATTTCCGCTCCGCCAAGACGTCCCGAGCAGACCACCTTGATTCCTTCGGCACCCAAACGCATGGAGGTGCTGATCGCCTTCTTCATCGTGCGACGGAAAGCGACACGCTTTTCCAGCTGCTTGGCGATGTTCTCGGCAACGAGAGCCGCGTCCGTTTCGGGGCGCTTGATCTCGCGGATGTTGATGTAGATCTCCTTGCCGGTGAGATGCTGGATCTCACCCTTGAGGCGCTCCACTTCTTCACCCTTCTTCCCGATCACGATGCCGGGACGAGCGGTGAAGATGTTGACGGTCACCTTCTTGACGGTGCGCTCGATGCCCACCGAAGAAATGGCCGCGTGCTGGAGACGCTTCTTGATGTAGCGACGGAGCAGGAGATCCTCATAGATGAGGTCCTGGTACTGCTTCCCTTCGGCATACCACTTGGAATTCCAAGTGCGGATGATCCCGAGGCGAAGTCCAGTTGGGATTGCTTTCTGACCCATTCTGCTGGCTCCCTTTAGTCCGACACAACCACAGTAATGTGGCTCATCTTCTTGAGAATTCGGAATGCGCGGCCCTGAGCGTGCGGACGAATCCGCTTCATCAGAGGACCTTCGTCGATCATCACGGTTTTCACCTTGAGACGCTCGACGTCAGCTGCACCCTCGGAGTTTTTCACCTGGAAGTTGGCCACGGCCGAACTCAAGGTCTTCTCCAACAGGTACGCGCCTTTGTTGCGACGCGAGAGGGCACGGAGCGTGACCAGAGCCTGGTTCACGTCCACCCCACGGATGTGCTTGGCCACGATGCGCAGCTTCGGAGAGCTGGAGCGCACGAAAGTGGACTTGGCAAGAGCTTGCATGTTACTTCTTGCCTCCCTTTTCGGACTTGGCCGCGGTGTGACCCTTGAAGGTGCGGGTCGGGGCGAACTCGCCGAGCTTGTGCCCGACCATGTTTTCCGAGACGTACACCGGCAGGAACTGCTTGCCGTTGTGGACAGCGAAGGTCAGCCCGACAAAATCCGGCACCACCGTCGAACGGCGGGACCAGGTCTTGATGGGAGTCTTCTTGCCTGAGCTGAGTGCGTCGGTGGCCTTCTTGATGAGATGGCTATCGACGAAAGCGCCTTTTTTGAGAGAACGAGACATTCTGGGTCCCCGTTACTTGGCGTGCCGCGAGCGGACGATGAACTTGTCCGTGCGTTTGTTGTTTCTGGTCCTGCCGCCCTTGGCCTTCTTGCCCCAGGGGCTGACAGGCTGGCGACCACCGGATGTCTTTCCTTCGCCACCACCCATTGGGTGATCGACGGGATTCATGACCACACCGCGAACCTTGGGACGACGTCCCATGTGGCGAGCGCGACCTGCGGAACCCAACGAGATGTTTTCATGCTCGAGGTTGCCGACCTGGCCGATCGTGGCGTAGTTGCGACCCAGCACCCTGCGGTATTCACCGGAAGGCAGCTTGACCGTCACGTATCCATCTTCGCGAGAGGCGACTTCCGCGACGCCACCGGCCGAACGAACGATCTGACCGCCGCGACCGGAGGTAAGCTCGATGTTGTGGACCTGGGTGCCGAGAGGGATCTTCTCGAGGGGCATCACGTTGCCTGGCTCGATCGGAGCCGTGGCGGAAGTGATCACCTTGGCGCCGACCTTGAGTCCCAGAGGAGCCAAGATGTAGCGACGCTGGCCGTCGATGAACTTGATCAGAGCGATACGAGCCGTGCGATTGGGATCGTACTCGATGGTCTCGACGACCGCGGGCACGTCCAAGCGATCACGACGGAAGTCGATCTTGCGATAAGCTTGCTTGGCACCGCCGCCACGACGGCGGGAAGTGATGCGACCTTGGGCGTTGCGGCCGCCGGTGCGCTTCTTGCCTTCCGTCAGAGCCTTGAAAGGCTTGTCGGTGGTGATCTCCGCGAAGTCCGATACCGTCTTGGTACGGAGGACGGGAGTCAGTGGGTTAAAAGACTTCAGGGCCATGGATCAGACTCCCTCCAGGGCATCGATGGTCTGGCCATCGGCCAGCTTGACGAACGCCTTCTTCCAGTCGGAACGGGAGCCAATGCCCTTGCGGACGCGCTTGACTTTGCCCAGGAAGTTGGCCGTACGGACACCTTCCACTTGCACGCCGAAGGCCTTGGTCACGGCGGCGGCAATTTCTGTCTTGCTCGCGTCGCGGTTCACTTCGAACGTGTACAAGCTACCGGAGTAGCGAGCCAACGTGCTCTTCTCGGTGAGGAGAGGACGGACGATGATGTCGGAGACGTGGTTCATGCGGCCTCCTTGCGGACCTTGAGGGCCTCGATGGACGCCTTGGTCAACACGAGAGTGTCGGACTGGAGCACATCGTAAACGTTGAGGTCGGAAGCGCGCTGCAGATTGACGTTGGGCACGTTGCGTGAGGCCAAGGTCAGATTCTGGTTGTTCGCGTCGACGAGGATCAGGGCCTTGGAACCATACAGCGCCGCGGACTCGAGAACCTTGATGAAGTCCTTGGTCTTAGGTGCGGCCGGAGCCAAAGTCTCGAACACCACCACTTTGCCGGCACCGGCGCGCAGGCTCAGGGCCGAAGCAAGAGCGACGCTCTTGGCCTTCTGGTTGAGCTTGCGAGTGTAGAGGTGAGGAACGGGCGCGAAGGGCTTGCCACCGCGAACGTTGATCGGCGAAGTGGAAGTTCCCTGGCGAGCGTGGCCAGTTCCCTTCTGCTTGAAGGGCTTCTTGCCGCCGCCGGAAACCAGCGCGCGGTTCTTGCCCATGGCCGTGCCCTGACGCTGGTTGCCCAGGTGGATCACAACCGCTTCGTGAAGCAACGCTTCATTCACCGACTGGGCGAAGAGCTCGTCCGGCAAGTCGATCTCGCCGGTCTTGGCTCCCGCCTGGTTGAAAAGAGGTGCCTTCGCCATCAGATCTTCTCCACGATCACGAGTCCGTTGATGGGGCCAGGGACGGCTCCACGGACGAACAGGAGGTTGTTCTCGGCATCGTACTTGACCAGCTGCAGATTCTTGGTGGTGCAAGCGTGGTTACCCATGTGACCGGGGAACTTCTTGCCAGGAATCGTACGAGCAGGGTAAGTGTGCTGACCCGCCGAGCCAGGGGCGCGATGGTTCACGTTACCGTGGGTCTCGCGTCCGCGCTGGAAGTTGTAGCGCTTGATGGTGCCTGCGAATCCGCGGCCCTTGGAGGTGCCGCGAACGATCACCTTCTTGACGCCTTCGAACATGCTGACGGTGATGTCCGTTCCCACGGAAGGCGCGTCGCCCTCGTAAGGAAGTTCAACCACATGCATCGGCGCAGATTCCAGACCGGACTTGGCGAAATGGCCGAGCTCCGCCTTGGAGTTGTTCTTTGCCTTGGTCTGTCCGAATCCGAGCTGGACGGCTTCGTAGCCGTCGTTCTCTTGCGAACGGACCTGGGTGACCTTGCAGGGACCCGCTTGGATCACGGTCACGCCATAGGCGGTGCCGTCTTCCAAGAAGACCTGGGTCATTCCGAGCTTTTTACCGAGGATGCCCTTCATGACTTAGACCTTGATCTCGACCTCGACGCCGGCCGGAAGATCCAACTTCATCAGCGAGTCGATGGTCTGTGGGGTGGTGTCCATGATGTCGATCAAGCGCTTGTGAACGCGAGTCTCGAACTGTTCGCGCGA
Source organism: Fibrobacterota bacterium (assembly GCA_016699655.1). GTDB lineage: Bacteria > Fibrobacterota > Fibrobacteria > UBA5070 > UBA5070 > UBA5070. The sequence goes on along the minus strand of CP064986.1, from coordinate 2,029,007 downwards.
CTTCTTGTCGATGTGCGGCGAACGCAGGACGGTGTAGACGGAACGGCTGGTCGGCAGAGGCACCGGACCCGAGATTCGGGCACCGGTGTTCTTGGCCGTACGAACGATGTCGGCCGCCGACTTGTCGATCATGCGATGATCGAAGCTCTTCAAACGGATTCTGATTTTTGTGGCTGCCATGATCGCTTACTTGATGATTTCGGTGACGGTGCCGGCGCCGATGGTACGTCCACCCTCGCGGATGGCGAACTTCAGGCCCTTGTCCATCGCCACTGGGGTGATGAGCTCGCCGGAAATCGAGATGGTGTCGCCTGGCATCACCATTTCAACTCCCTCGGGCAGTTCGATCGATCCGGTCACGTCGGTGGTCCGGAAGTAGAACTGAGGACGGTAGCCCTTGAAGAACGGAGTGTGACGTCCGCCCTCTTCCTTCGAAAGCACGTAGATCTCGGCTTTGAAGGCGGTGTGAGGCTTGATGGTACCGGGCTTGGCCAAAACTTGACCACGCTCGATGTCGGACTTTTCGCAACCGCGAAGCAAGATGCCCACGTTGTCGCCGGCTTCGCCGCGATCCAACAACTTGCGGAACATTTCCACGCCGGTGACGACGAACTTCTTGGTGTCTTCCGACAGACCAACGCGTTCGACTTCTTCCTGGATCTTCACGACACCCTGCTCGATACGGCCGGTACCGACAGTACCACGACCGGTGATCGAGAAGACGTCTTCGATGGACATCAGGAAGGTCTTGTCGATGGCGCGAGCCGGCATCGGGATGAAGGTGTCCACGGCGGTCAGAAGAGCCTTGATGGAGTCTTCGCCGTAAGCGGACTTTTCGCCTTCCAAGGACTTCAGAGCCGAACCACGAATGATCGGGGTGTCGTCGCCGGGGAAGCCGTACTTGGAGAGCAACTCGCGAACTTCCATTTCGACCAGGTCGAGGAGTTCGGCGTCGTCCACCATGTCGCACTTGTTCATGTACACCACGATGGCCGGAACGCCGACCTGACGGGCGAGCAGGATGTGCTCGCGGGTCTGGGGCATCGGGCCGTCGGTGGCGGCAACCACCAGGATCGCGCCGTCCATTTGGGCCGCGCCGGTGATCATGTTCTTCACGTAGTCAGCGTGTCCTGGGCAGTCCACGTGCGCATAGTGACGAGCCTCCGACGAGTACTCCACGTGAGAAGTGTTGATCGTGATTCCACGAGCCTTCTCTTCGGGAGCGTTGTCGATTTGGTCGTAACCGCGAGCTTGGCCACCGAAGAGACGAGCCGCAACAGTCGTGATAGCAGCGGTCAGGGTGGTCTTGCCATGGTCCACGTGACCGATGGTGCCGACGTTCATGTGCGGCTTGCTACGCTCGAACTTTTCCTTGGCCATGCTAGGAACCTTTGAAAGTGCCAGAGATGTCGATGTTGGGAGGGGTCTCGGCTAAGCCGACGCAGCCACCCATCCGCCGGGCTCCAGCGACAACTGCGCCTGCCCTTTGGAAAGAGAGCGAAACAATGTAGCACAACCCAACAGGGGTTCCAAGGGGGAAAATGCTCTGATTTCCGCGCCATTCCTTTGCGTATCAACGGCTTGTATCTGGATGCCCCGAGTCTGCAGAGCCGCCAGAATCGCCCCAACCGCCTCCTCAGGCGTCTGGATGGAAACCTGGACCGCAGGAACCTCCACCACCACTCCCGCTTCGCGGATCAATTGGGCAGAAAGGTGGTCCACAATCTTTTTGGCCAGCCCCGCAGGAAGCACGTCGCTCCCTCCCAAGAGCTTCAAAGTCCAGGTGCCGGACTCGATCCCCGCCTTGCCCGCCAAGCCATGGCCCATGGCCTCCTGGATCCCGGCCTCGCAGGCCGCCTTCACCCCTGGAGGAACGTCTCCCTCCCACAAGATCTTGACTCCGTCCGATCCATCCGCGACCCGCGCCTGGATCTCCATCCACTGCCCAGGCCATTCGCCCCGCTCGCTTTGGGGGCCCGCGCTCGCGGCCAGCCGTTCCCGGCGTCGCACATGGGGAGTGCTCGATTTGAATCGTGCGGGAGTCATTTCGCGCAACATGTCCAAGGCGATTTCCAACTGGAGCTCCCCTTGGCCCCGGATCACGCAACGCCCCGTTCCCGACTCTTCATGCCAAAGCAGGGCCCCGTCTTCTTCCGCCAGACGGCTCAGTGCTCCTCGCAAGGTGGCATGGTCCTCGTCGGATTCCGCCTCCAGCGCCACCTCCAGGACCAATCTCGCTTGGTGGTCGGCTTCGAACCGGACCAGCTCGGAATCCAGGGCCAATAAGGTGTCGCCGATCTGCCATCCCCCGGAAAGGTCCATGGCGACAATTTCGCCCGGCCCCGCCACCTCCACATCCTGGAGGTCATCCGCAAACACCCGGTGCAGGGAGCGAATCTCGCAGGGGTCTCCGTTGGAGGTCGATCGGACCTGGTCGCCACGTTTGAATTCCCCGGCGAACACCCGGGTGACCATCATTCGGCCTTCTTGGGGCGCCTGGCCCACCTGAAAGATGAGGCCGGCTCCTGGATGGGACTCCATGCCCTTTGGGGGCTTCGGATCAGGCAAGTACCGAACGGCGGAGTCCAATACAGTTCGCGTGTTCCACCCGCGCAGGGCGGCGCCACCTGTCACGGGAAGCATCCGATGCTCGCCGCAAGCGCGGGCGATCGCCCTCTCCAAAACCCTTGGATCCACCGTTCCCGCGATGATCTGACCCATCAGGGCTTCGTCGTCCCGCGAGGCTTCGTCCAGCAGGCGCTCCCGGGCAGGGCCCGCAAAGTCCAGCCATTCGGGGGGGATGGATCCCAATTTGCGGGACTGGTGCTCGCGGATCTCCCGGGCGGTCCAATCCACCAGATCCACCGCTCCCACCACCACGCCGTCCTTGACCACCGGCCAATCCACCGGCACCACAGCCATTCCAAAGGCGTCCTCGATTTCGAGCACGGTCCCGGCGAAATCGGCCCCTGGCATATCCAGTTTGTTGATCCAGCCGATGCGCGGCACCCCGAAGCGCTCCGCCAGGGCCCAAACCGCACGGGTGCGCGGCTCCACGCCACGGACACCGCAGAACACCGCGATGGCTCCGTCCAGCACCCGCAGGCTCCGCTCCACTTCCAGCGAAAAGTCGATGTGGCCAGGGGTATCGATAAAATTGATCTGGCAATCCGCCCACCGGAAAGACGCCACCCCGGAGCGGATGGTGATTCCCCGGAGTTGCTCCTGGCGCAGGAAGTCCATGGTGGACATGCCTTCGTCGACCCTGCCCGCTTGGCGAATGACGCCACCGTGTAGAAGAATCTGCTCGGAGAGGGTGGTCTTGCCCGCATCCACGTGGGCGATGATGCCGATATTGCGGATCCGTGGACTGGACATGGGACTGGCTAACCTAAAAACCCGCCGAGACATGGCGCTTGAAAAGGGCTCCCAAGAAGTCATCTTTATGCAGAGTCCTCGCTTTCCCTCGCCAAACATTTCCCTGAAGAAGCCCGTGCATGAACCGGATTTTGCAATACACCGCCTTGATTTTGACCCTCTTGCCGGCGGTGGCATCCGCTCGCGGAGACGACAAATCCGACTATCACGTCATCAGTCCCAAATACGGCTGGACCGGTTCGAAAGCATGGGAAGAGCGCACGTGGGGTGTTTCCTATTCGCGTTACCCCAACTACAACCTCGGATACGGTATCGCGATCAACCAGATGTTCGGGGGGCCGGAGATCGATATCACGGGAAAGGCGATTTTCATGAGCCTCGGGCTGAGTGCCGGCCCCATGGTTTCGCGTCGGGGACTCGGACTGACCATGGGGGCATTCACTTCGCTGGTCTACATCGGCGTGGAGGCTCGCGCCAACTGGGTTGACGACAAAGTCCAGGGTTCCGGGACGGTTTTCATCCCGTTTTGGTGGCGCAACGGAAAATTTTGGGATATCGATGGCGCGATCGGCCGGCTGTCGATGTCCGGATACCACTGAAATCTCCGTCGCTGGTACATCCGCGCCAGGTTCGTTTCGGATCCAAGCCTTCGAGCCTGGACTTGGTCTATACCGAAAAATCGTTGAGGGATCATGCACACTCCCATTCGCACAGTCTTGCTTCTCATGCTGGCGCTCTCCGCATTCGCAAAAGCGAAGGACGATCCCTCCGAATACGTCATCATCAGCCCAAAGGCGGGTTGGACCGGCGAGTACAGAGATACGGCGAATGATCTGACTCTGGGTCTTTCCTACTCACGCTATCCGGACTTCTACTTCGGCTACGGGTTCGGAGTCAATATTCTCGCCGGCGAGCCGGAGTTCGATGCGACCGCAAGGCTTATGTATTTCAACCTCGGCCTGAACGGCGGCCCCGCCATCAGCCGAAAGGGAATCGGACTCACCTTAGGGGTGAGCACATCCATCATCATCGTGGGCGAAGAGCTCCGGATGTATTGGATCGACCGTGAAGTGCGCATTTCCGGCACCATTTTCATCCCGCTCTGGTGGAGAAATGGCAAATTCTGGGATGTGAACGGAGCGATCAACAACAACGTCAATTTTTCCATGTCCGGGTACCACTAGGATTCTTCCTCGCCAAGCTTCCACGCGTAGCGCATCCGTGCTAGCTTTTTGATCGTTCTTCCACTGTGCGCTCGCTTTTCCCTCCTCCACCCGTCGCGAGTCCCCCATGAAACTGCGCATCCTCCCTGCCCTCTTTGCGGTCCTGCTTGGGATCACATCGTGTTCCAAATCCAAATCGGAACCTTCCGCCCTGGTGGACCAAGCCTGGGCACCCTACCTGGAAAGCGCCACCGACGGCGAAATTTCCCGCAAGGGCCCCATTCGATTGCGGTTCGTGGAAGCCATGGTCGATTCTTCGGAAGTGGGCAAGGAATTCGATGGAAAGCTCAGCTTCGAGCCCTCCATTTCCGGCACCGCCACCTGGGAGACTCCGCGGGACCTCGTGTTCAAGCCCGGAAACGCACTTGAGCCAGGCGCCACCTTCCTGGGGAGGCTCGCGGCCAAAGGACTGCGCGGCGTTCCCGACAACATCGAAGATTTCCTGTTCAAGTTCAGCATCGTTCGCCAGAAGTACACCTTGGAATGGAACGGTTTCACCGCCCAGGAAGGCGCGGACACCGCGCTCTATTCCTTGGAAGGCATCCTCACGACCACCGATTTCGTGGACAGCCTCTCGCTGGCCAAATTCCTGGAAGCCACCCAAGCCAAGAACAAACTGCAAGTGGCCTGGAAGCCCGACCCTGCGGGGCAGGTGCATGTCTTCCACATCCAAAACGTGCGCCGCGCCAAGACTCGCTCGTCGGTGCACATCAAGCTGGACCCCAAGGCGATCGGCATGGAGGAGGCAATCCAGGAGCACGACTTGGCGATCCCTGCCGCCGGGGAGTTCGATCTGTTGTTCGCCAAGGCGATCGACGGGGCCAATCAAGGCATCCAACTGCAATTCACCGATCCGCTCTCCCCCCAGACCGATCTCGCCTCCCTGATCCGGATCAACGGAAACTCCCCGCTGAAGTTCGAGCTGAAGGGCTCGCGACTGGATGTGTTTCTGCCCAAGATCGTGGCGGGCACCATCACCATCGAACTGGACGCGCGATTGACCTCCAAGCGAGGAACGGAATTGGGTCGGAACATCAAGAAGGACATCACCTTCAAGGTCCAGGAGCCCGGAGTGAGGTTCGTGGGCCAAGGGGTGATCCTGCCGGAATCGGAAAAACTGATCATTCCCATCGAGGCGACCACGTTGCGGGAAGTCACCGTGGAGGCCTTCCAGATCTACGCATCCAATATGGGACAGTTTTTGCAGGTCAACAACCTCGAGGGCAACCAGGAATCCCGTCGCGTGGGCCGGTTTCTGTGGCGCAAGCACGTGAGGCTCGCCGACAGCGGACGGGGACCTCGCCAGTGGACACGCTACGGAGTGGATGTGACCGACCTCCTCAAGGAAAACCGCGGCAGTCTTTTCCGGATCCATCTGAAAATGGAGCGGAACCAATCGATCTATCCCTGCGGCGACGATCCCGACACCACCGAAGTCCTCGATCAGACCGCGGGCCTGGACAACTGGGACGACAACCACACGCGGGAATCATCCGGCTGGGACGGCTGGTCCGGCGAGAGTGAAGGTGATGGTGATGGTGATGGTGGCGGCGAGGGCGAAAACGGCGAAAGCCAGGAACGCAAGACGCCCAATGCCTGCACGGACGGCTACTTCCGGAAAGTCCCTTCGGGAGAAGCCCGCGAACGGAACCTGCTGACTTCCAACATCGGCCTGGTGGCCAAGTCCGGAATGGACGGGAATTGGCATGTCATCGCCTCGGACCTGCGCACGGCCGAGCCCTTGTCCGGAGTGGATGTGGTGGTCAACAACTTCCAGGGTCAACCCATCGGCAAGGCGTCCACGTCCAGCGACGGCTTCGCGCAGTTCAAGACCCAACCCGGCGACGTGCCGTTCTTCCTCAAGGCCACCAAGGGCAAGGACGTGGGGTACCTGAAGGTCTCTTCCGGCGCGGCCCTGCCCACCTCCCACTTCGAAGTGGGCGGCGAACGGTCCGAAAAGGGCGTGAAGGGAGCGTTCTTCGGGGAGCGGGGCGTTTGGCGTCCCGGCGACAGCATCTTCCTGACACTTCTTGTCGAGAACAAGGATAACGTCATTCCCGCCGCCCACCCCATCCGGTTCGAGTTGCGCGACCCCAGCGGGAAGCTCGTGAGGAAGGAGACGAGGACCTACGATGCCTCGGGATTCCAGGTCTTCCGACTGGCCACGGATCCGGAAAGCCCCACCGGCAACTGGACGGCCACCGCCTGGGTGGGCGATCGCCATTTCTCCAAGACGCTCTCGATCGAGATGATCAAGCCCAATCGCCTGGATGTGCAGCTGAAATGGAACTCCGACACCTTGCGCAGCGCGAGCCTGGAAGGAACCTTCTTTGGGCAATGGCTCCATGGAGCTTCCGCCGGCGGACTCTCGGCGGAAGTGACCGCCGCGTTGATCCCGCTTCCCTTGCGCTTCGATCGCTACAGCGAACACATCTTCGAAGACCCTTCGCGCACCTTCTCCTCCGATCGCCAAGAGGTCTGGAAGGGCACGTTGGATGCACAAGGCAAAGCATCGATCAGCACGCAGCTGAATCTTCCCAAGCCGCCGTCCTCGGCCTTGCAGGCGAGATTCACCAGCTCCGTCACCGAGCCCGGCGGCGATGAATCCAACATGCGCATGGATGCCGTCTGGCTTCCCTTCGAACGCTACGTGGGCATCCTGATCCCCAAGGGCGACCAGGCCCGCGACATGCTGCGCACGGACACCACGCACAAGATCCAGATCGTGGTGCTGGACAACCACGGCAAGTCCACGGGGGCCAATTCCCTCCACGCCACCCTTTCCAAGCTGGGTTGGAACTGGTGGTACGAATCCAACCAGAACAACCAAGCTCAATTCCAGCAGGCGAGATCCCAAACCCCGATCCTGGACACCACCTTGACCGCCCCCAAGGGAGTGGCGACCTGGCCCATGCGAATCCGCTATCCCCAATGGGGCTATTACTTCCTGCGCGTCTGCGACGCTTCCGGCGAAGAAGACGAGGGCCACTGTGCCGGCAAGGTGGTGTTCATCGATTGGCCGGGCTGGGCGGGGCGACCCAAGGAACAGCAATCGGCCGGAGCGAACATGCTCTCGGTGAGCACGGACAAGCCAGCGTACCTCGCGGGGGAAACCGCGATCCTTTCCATCCCCAGCGCCACCAAGGGGCGGGTGCTGGTGAGCCTGGAATCCGGAGCCCGCGTCCTGAAGACCTTCTGGACGGAAGCCAAGCCCGGTGGCAACCGCGTGGAAATCCCGCTGGACGCCAGCATGGCGCCGGGAATCTACGCGCACGTAACCTTGATCCAACCCCACGATGGCCGCAAGAACGACCTGCCGTTGCGGCTGTACGGCGTCGTGCCGCTCAAGGTGGAAGACCCTTCGGCCCGACTGGCGCCGGAAATTGTCGTACCCGCCGAGATGGCACCCAACCAAAACCTCAAAGTCCAGGTGAAGGAGAAGCAAGGGCGGCCCATGACCTACACGATCGCCGTGGTGGACGAAGGTCTTCTGGGGCTCACCGGATTCAAGACGCCGGATCCGCTGGCTGAATTCCGACGCAAGGAGGCGTTGGGCGTGCGGACGTGGGACCTCTACGACTGGGTGGTTGGAGCCTACTCCGGGCAACTGGACCGCCTCCTCTCGATTGGCGGCGACGGCCCTGGCGAGGCCAATGCGGCCAATGGAGGCAAGCCCAACCGGTTTCCCCCGATCGTGCGGTTCATCGGGCCCTTCCATCTGGACAAGAACGGCCAGGCTTCGCATGCGATCCCCATTCCCGAATACGTGGGGAAGGTCCGCGTGATGGTGCTGGCCGGCGAATCCGCCACGTGGGGCTCCACCCAGGCGCAGGTATTCATCCGCAAGCCGTTGATGATCCTCCCCACCGTTCCGCGCGTGGTCCGGCCCGGCGAAGAGGTGGTGGTGCCGGTCAACGTGTTCGTCATGAAGGACGGCTTGGGGCCCATCCAGGTCAGCCTGGACGCGGGAGGCTGGACAGGACTTGACGGCCTCCAGCGCACCGTGAACCTGCGCAAGAGTGGAGAGACCTTGGTTCGGTTCCGGCTCAAGGTGCCGGAACGTTTGGGCGCAACCACCTTGAAGTTCCGCGCCAGCTCCGGTGGGGAATCGGCCGAACAGACGATCAACCTGCCGATTCTTTCCGCGAATCTCCCGCAGACGGAATCCGGCGTGGCGACCATCGATCCGGGACGCACCTGGACCACCTCCCTGCAGCCCAAGGGAATGGACGGCACCCACGAGGGCTGGCTGGAGATCTCCTCGGCGCCGCGGATGGGAGTCGAAAACCGTCTGCAGGGCTTGATCGAGTACCCTTACGGATGTTTGGAGCAGACCACATCCAAAGGCTTCCCGCAGCTTCTGCTGGCCGACGCCATGCAACTTTCCCCCTCCCAAAAGGCGGAGATCCAGAAAAATGTCCGGGCGGCCTTGTTGCGGATCCACGGATTCCTGCAGCCTGGCGGCATCCTCACCTACTGGCCCGGCGGCGAGGAACAAGGTTGGGCCAGCCTCTGGGCTGGCCACTTCCTGCTGGAGGCGCAGGCGCGCGGCTACGAGATCCCGGGTGAAATGCTGAGCACCTGGAAGCTTCGCCAGAAAACCCTGGCCTCGCGCTGGTGGAGTCCTGGCAACGCCTCCGAGACCCAGGAACAAGCCTATCGATTGTTCTTGTTGGCGTTGGCCCAATCCGCCGACCTTTCCGCCATGAACCGGCTGCGCACGATCCCCGACCGCCTTCCCGCCTCCGCTCGCTGGATGTTGGGTTCGGCCTACGCGATCAGCGGCCAGGCGGATGCCGCCGCCAGCCTCACCCAAGGTGCGATGCGCAGCATCGACGCCTATGTGGATCCAGGATCCACCTTCGGATCGGCACTGCGCGACAAGGCCTTGGCCTCCTACGCCATGAGCCGTCTGGGACGGAAGGCGGAGGCCCGCCAAGCCGCCCTGGCCGTCGCCGATTCGTTGGCGGGAAGTGGATGGCAAAGCACCCAGAGCTTGGCCTGGTCGTTGTTGGCCATTTCCAGCGCTTTCGGCAGTTCGCCGGAATCCTGGGAACTGCAAGCACGCATCGATGGCAAGGCGACCTCCATCCAGTCGCAGAAGCCCATGATGACCTTCCCCGTGGAAGCCCTCCGGAAGTCAAATTCCGTCAAGATTGAGCTTTCCAATCCCGGCAAGACTCCCTTGTACGTGAAATGGGTCACGCGGGGAACCCCCGCGGCGAACCAGGAAAGGGAGGAGTCGCGAGGATTGTCCATCGAAACGGCATACAACGCGGTGGACGGCACGACGATCGATCCGTCGCAGCTCACCCAGGGCAAGGACTTCCACCTCACGGTGTCGCTCACCAACCAGACGGGGCGCCACCTGCGCAATCTGGCCCTCACGCAGTTGATCCCTTCCGGATGGGAACTCCACTCCACCCGGTTGGATGGCGCCAAGGCCCTCAGCGGGGTCAGCTACCAGGATCTGCGGGACGACCGGATCATGAGCTTCCTGGATCTGGCTCCCCACTCGACCGTGCGGGTCCCCATCTTCCTGCACGCCACCTACCCCGGCACCTTCCAACTGCCGGCCACGGTGGCCGAATCCATGTACGAAGGCGACATCCGCGCCCGCACGCGAGGGTCCAGCGTCATCGTGAAGCCTTGACCTCCACGCGCCGCTCTGTCAGAATCCGACATCCTCGACTCCTGGGCTTCCTGGGAGTCGCGGTGTTGGTGCTGCCCACGCTTTGGCTGGCTGGCAGCCTGGATCGGCGTTTCGCGGGAGTCCCTCGCTCCCTGGTGGTGCTGGACCGGCAAGGCGAACTGTTGGACGCACGGATCGCCTCCGACACCCAATGGCGGTTTCCCGATCTGACCGATACCCTTCCGGCCCGTTACCTCCAAGCCGTGGTGGCGTTCGAAGACCGTCGTTTTTTTTGGCATCCGGGAGTGGATCCCGTCGGCATCGTGGGCGCATTGCGCGCCAACGCGAGCTCCCGGTCGGTCGAGCGCGGCGCCAGCACCCTCACCATGCAGGTGGTGCGTCTATCCCGCGCCAATCCCCCGCGCACGCTCTCGGAAAAGATCCTGGAAGCGATCCTCGCCGTGGCGGTGGAAGTGCGCCATTCCAAGAAGGAAATCCTGCGCGCCTACGCCTCCCACGCGCCTTTTGGGGGCAACACCGTGGGGCTGGAAGCCGCGTCGTGGCGCTACTTCGGGCGCAGCCCCGCCGCCTTGAGCTGGGGCGAAGCCGCGCTGTTGGCGGTGCTTCCCAACCAGCCTTCGCTATTGCATCCCGGCCGTCACCGCGATGCGTTGCTCCAAAAGCGAAATCGTTTGATCGCCAGCCTTCGCGACCAAGGCGCGATGGACAGTCTGGAAGCCCAGCTTGCCATGGCCGAGCCACTCCCCGGACCACCACCGCCACTGCCCCGGCTGGCCAGCCCGCTGCTGCAAACCCTCCACGAAGAACACCCCCGGCGCGCGGCGTTTCCCACCAACCTCGACGCCTCGCTCCAAAGCCGCCTGCTGGAGGAGCTTCGCAACGCAGGTCAGGGCCTGCGCCGGCAAGGAATCGGCAACGGCGCGGTGGTGATCCTGGACAACAAGACGGGTTTTGTCATCGCCTACGCCGGGAATGTCCCCGGGGCGGACACGGCCAGTTCGGGTGCCACCATGGATCTGGTGCGGGCACGTCGCAGCTCGGGGAGCATCCTCAAGCCATTCCTGTACGAGATGCTCTTCGAGGGCGGCGAACTGTTCCCGTGGACCTTGGTTCCCGACATCCCCACCACCTACGCGGGATTTTTGCCGGAAAACTTCGATCGCACCTGGAAGGGCGCGTTGCCCGCCGCGGAGGCGTTGGCCCTTTCGCGCAATGCGCCCGCCGCCAAGCTGTTGGCCCAAGCGGGAGTCGGGAGATTCCATTCAAGGCTGAGATCGCTGGGACTTTCCACCTTGAATCGCCCGGCCGAAAGCTACGGCCTTTCCTTGATCCTGGGCGGGGCGGAAGCGACCGTGTGGGATCTGGCGGGCATGTACGCGCGGCTTTCCGCCGACGCCCAAACGCTCCCTTCCTGGAACGAGGCGCGGCTGCTTTCCGATTCTTCCAAACGAAGCGAGGTTCGCCCCCGATTTTCGCCCGCCGCGGCCTGGTGGACCCTGGAGACCCTGCGCGAGGTCAACCGCCCCGACGAAGACAAATTCTGGAAAGACCACGTGGGATCCCGACCCCTGGCCTGGAAGACCGGCACCAGCAACGGCCACCGCGACGCCTGGGCCGTGGGCACCTCGCCGCGCTGGACCGTGGCGGTGTGGGTGGGCAACCCGGATGGTGCCGGCATGCCCGACATCGTGGGGCGCGACGCCGCCGCCCCGGTCTTGTTCCGCGTGGTCTCGCTGTTGCCTCCCGACGGCTGGTTTGCGCGCCCCGTCAACGGCTGGAAGATGGCCGAAATTTGTCCCTCCTCGGGACGGCCCGCCGGGCCCTACTGCCCCGTGCGCGATCCGCGCGCGGTGTTGGATGTTCCGCTGCACGTGGCTCCCTGTTCTTACCACCAGACCATCATGGTGAACCCCCAAGGCCGACGCGCCCACGACGGCTGCGCCAATGGCTCCAGCCTTGAATCCAAGACCGTGTTTTCGCTTCCGCCGGAGCAGGCGTTCTTCTGGAACAACTCCCACTCCGACGAGCCCGCCCTTCCCTCCTGGAGCCCGGCCTGCGCGCCCACCGATGAAGACCGCTTGGTGATCGCCTACCCTGCGCCCGGCGCCAAGCTGTACCTGCCGCGCAACCTCGATGAACGGCGCAATCCCACCGTGCTGCGCGCCGCCTTCACGGGCAAAGGCAAGCTCCATTGGCATTTGGACGGACGTTACCTTGGCGCCACCGAACAGGACCACCAGATCCCGGTGGTGCTGGCGGAAGGCGAGCACACGGCCACGGTGGTGGACGGCTCGGGAAGGTCCGTGCGGAGGACGTTCACGGTGTTGTCGCCGTGACCCACGGGGATCGAGGCCATGCCCGATCCCTACTGGATCACGATGGTCCTCGAGAACGATCCGGATTTTGTCTTCAGCTGCACGATCCAGACGCCCTGACGCTTCCAGACCTCCCGGACACGGCGTTCGAGGGATGCCCCGGGCTCCAGCACGAGATCCAAAACGATGCGCCCATCGATCCCGCGCAAAGTCACCGCCCCCCCGAGACGCTCGAGATCCATGCTCTGACGGGATTTGGCCACGACACCGGAGGGAGGTTGGACATCCGCGAAGCTCCGCTCGTACAAGACCTCCGCGCTGTCCAGGAAATTAGCGGCGGTGATGGTCGACCCCGGCGCCGCGACGTTGCCAGGAAAGTCCATGTCGCAATCGCAGGAGATGAACGGCCGCAAGAGCAGCTCCACCTTGGCCAGGGGCTTCTCGGCGGGAACCACCAATGCGAAAGCCTGGAGTGCAGACTCCCAGGGTCTGGTCGTGTCGCGAAGTTCCTCGATGGAAACCGATTGGTGAGGAAGAATCGACGGCTTCGTGGATCCATCCGCATAGGTGATGCGCAGGGTGAAATCGTGTCCGAAGCTGAAGAGTTTCCCATAGAATCCCGTCCATGTCTTCCTGAGCTTCTCGAAAGTCGTGGAATCCGTTGGATCGATCAGATCGACTCCGTTGCCGACAAAGGGGATCGGCTTGTAGATCACGTTGGCTTTGGATACCCTCGGGTGGTAGCTGCCATAGACCAGGTAGAGGGGGGATTCCTCCTTGACCGGCATCAGGAATGCGAATGGATTCTTCTCCAAGTCGAGGGTATAATCGTCCGGCACCGGCTGGGTCTCCCCCCGCTGGAAGGTCCGCCTCCCACCAGGGCCGACGACCAGCGTTGGAATCCCGGTGCTGGAGGGCACCTGGTACGAGCGCAAGGTGTCTCGATCCAGGATGGCTCCGCGATTTGCGGAATCGCGACCATTCATGAACCAATGCATGGAGAATGCGGAAAACTCCGAGAATCCGACCCAGGGACCGAATTGCCCCTTTTGTCTTTGCTCCATGCATCCGCGGCCCGTGTAGGACATCACATCGGCGCGTTCCTCGCCAGTCACGGCGGAATCGGCAGGCTGGCATCTGGGCGAGACGAAGACCCTGGAGGTGGGCTCCCAGTTCCAGATGGCTCCGCGCCCTCCGCCGTCGCCTTCCGCCCCCCCGTAGGGATATTCGTATCCACCGTCGTCCCTCGGCGACACCCCGTAGACCGAATGCCAATGGGCTAGCGACAAATTATGACCCAACTCGTGCAGAAAATTGTTCGAGTATCCGGATCCTTGGGCCACACGACCCGGCATCAGGCCGATCCCTCCGCTGTTTCTGAGGGACGACACCCCGTAGAAATACCCGAGTTGGTAATCGAGACCGAGCGCTTTCGAGATGGCTTCCCCGAACCGCAACAGGGATCGTTTCATATCGATTCCCTCGACCCTGGAAAGATCGCCGCAATCGGTGCGGTCCGTCGCGTCGGCGCGACAACCAAGTAATGGCTGCCCATTCTCGTCGCGGAAGATCATCTTGTCGAACCTCAGGGTTTCCGGAAAATGCCCCAATCGCGTCACCGAGACGGGCAATGCTCCCGCGAGGTCGGCGAGAAACTCTTTCGGCTCCGGAAACGCACGGGCGAACGCGGTATCGTCCAGATCCATCAGTTCCATCTTCGCCATCAGCAGATTCACCTCGGTGGGCGATTTCACCTGGAGTTGGTCGGCGGTGAAATCCTTCTTGTCAGGACCAGATTCCACCACCACCGACATCCCCGGCATCACCCACTCCTTGGGAAGAGTCATGGTGTACAGGCTCGCCAGAGACGGCGCGGTGTCGGCGGCTGCAGGCGGAATCGCGCTTGGCCCGGCCAAACACGCGGAACCCACCTGGACCCCTTTGACCTTCACGGTCAACCGAACATCAGGAGCGCTTCCCGTTCCTTCCAAATTGACCGCGATCAACGCGGGCCTGCCTCCAGAGAGATAGAAGAACGGCCACGATGGCTCCATCAGGTGGGTCTGGGCGAAGCGAACCTTCCCGAGCTTCGCCAAGCCGTTGGCCGCACGACCACAACGGCCGCTGTCGTCCACCACCGGGAATTGGTGTTCCCTGAAGTGGTAGGCCGAGGGCAACGCGTCCAAGCCGGCTTGTCCGTTTGCGCCAAGCAAAAACAGGAACGGAAAAAACATCCAGGCGCGTTGATGAATCATGGATGGAGTTACTTCGGAAAATCGTTGAGCAGCGTAATCGCTTGCGGATGAACTGGATCGTCATTCTTCACGACGAAGCTTGCGGCAAGCCACAAATGTAGATGGCTGGTCGGAAGTCAGGTTGCTTCGTTCCCCCTGCCATTGCGCCCCCCTCTCCTCGGAGCCTCTCATGCACCGCCCCCTATCCCTCCTAATCCTCCTTGTCGCGTCCCTGGCACCCTCCGCTTGGGCAAGCGGGAGGGAAAAAACCGAATTTGTCGTGCTCAGTCCGAAGTGGGGCTGGGCATCGACCGAGAAAGGGGAAAGTGGAACCTGGGGCCTCTCCTACTCGTACTATCAAGAAAACTTCCTCGGCTATGGAATCGCGGTCAACCAGATGTTTGGAGGGCCACAACTGGAGTTGACCGGCAAGGCGATCCTTGTGACCCTGGGGATGAGTGCCGGGCCGGTGTTTTCCCACAAGGGCCTCGGATTGACCATCGGGGGATTCTCCTCGGCGATCTATATCGGCACCGATGTTCGAGCTCTCTGGTTCGGCGACGACGTTCTTTACTCGGTCGCATTCTTCCTTCCGCTCTGGTGGCGCAACGGCAAGTTCTGGGACCTCGGTGACCCCATCGGCCCCATAAAATTCTACTGACCTTTCCGGGTCACGCTCCCCGGCGCTTGCTGCGAGATAGAGTATTGGTCCGTGACTCGCGGTCTCGGACAACAACATCGCATCCTGATTCCACAATTGCCTATTTTTCCCACCATTGCAGATTTGGCGACAATCGCCCTATTCACCCTCTCCCCATCGAACCCCCGCAAAGGAACGGCCCATGACCGATTATCAAAAGCTCGCCGAAGAAATGATGAAGCAGCAGATGGCCCAGGCCTCCGAGATGATGGCCCTCCAGCAACAGGCCGTGGCTGCCGCGCTGCGCGCCGCCGGCATGCCCGATCCCGCCGAGAGCGCCCAGGCGATGATGGCCCAGGGAATGGCCATGCGCAACGCCATGCTCCAGAACCCGGCCCTCCAGGATCAACTCGCGCAGCAGCAAGCCGCGATGGCGGCCATGCTCGGCACGACGGCGACGGATTCTGACACAGAGGAGGAAGATGAATGGTCTTCCGACGTCGCGCCCGATCTTTCCCCGTCCGACCGCTTCGCCCTGTCCCTTTCCGCGATCCTGTTCGAACTGAATGGGTCGTCGCACTCTTGGCTGGAAGGCGACACCCCACGCAAACCCTGGCTTCGCGTGGAATGTGAACAGGTTTTGTCAGGCTCCTGGGGAGTTTCCTCGATCAAGGACCTGAAGGACACCGTGCAGTGGCTGGAAACCGAAGGCCATGGCGAGCGGTTCGAAAGCCTCCACAATGCGCTGGAATCCGTGGGCGGAGATCGCGACGCGGCGTTCGAGGCCATTGCCGCCGCCTCCGGGGACGAACTCGACTCCGAAGCCTGCGCGGATCTGCGACGGCAATTGGAGCTGATCTCCACCGCCATGGACACCGTGCCGCACCTGCTGGCTTGGGACCTGGGCCGAGCCGTCGCGCTCCTGCGCTGGGCCGCCGGGGCCGGATTGCTCACACCGTCGGAATCGTGGCGTCGCATCCGCGCGATCGCTCCCCGCGCGCAAGAAGCCTTCGGTTCGTGGCACGCCTTCGCCGACAACTACCTGCTGGGCTTGCGCTTTTGGAACGGCGACGAGGACATGGCCGACGAATGCCTGGAATCCATCCGAACGCTTCTGGATGCCACCAACGCGGTAAGCCCATGGAACGCCGTGGCGTGGGCCACGCCGTTGGTCGCGAACCCGTGAAACTGGCGCTGATCACCGGCGGATCCAAGGGGCTTGGCGCCTCGCTTTGCCGGCAATGGCAGGAGCGAGGATTCCAGGTCGTCGAATTCTCCCGCTCCGCCCCGCATCCATTTTCCGTCCAAGCGGACCTGGCGGATCCATTGGCCGCGTCCCGCGCCATCGAGGCCGCTCTTCAAGCGATCGACCCCACCTCGGTGGAGGAACTTGTGGCCGTGCACAACGCCGGGACGTTGGACCCCATCGGGCCGGTTTACCGACAGGATTCGGAAGCGATCGTCTCCCATCTCGCGACGAATTTGACTTCCGGCATTCTATTTCTCTCGCAGGTTGTCGCGTGTTTTCAAGACAGATCCTGTCCCAAGACTCTCGCGAGCATTTCGTCCGGCGCCGCCTTGCGACCCTTCCAAGGATGGTCGCTCTATTGCGCCGCCAAGGCCGGTCTTGACCACTTCGTCCGGACGCTCGCCGCTGAGCAGAAGAGCCAACCGCATCCATTCGCGGCGATCAACATCGATCCGGGCGTGATCGACACGTCCATGCAGGAGCGCATCCGGCAATCCGATGCGTCCGACTTCCCCGATGTGGATCGCTTCATCCAGCGCAAGGAAAAAGGCCAACTGGTCCCTCCCGACCAAGTCGCTCGTTCCGTGCTCAAGATCCTTTCGCGCTCCGATCTGGTCGGCGGCGAGCGCTACCAGACTTCCGAGCATCCTTGACGAAAATCCCTACAGCGCCCTGCGCGCCCTCGCCATCGTCCGCGAGAGCATCCGCACTGTCGTGACCGAGTCGAACCCCTCCGCGATGCCCACTTCGGAGCCTTCCACGCGCACGGTGTAAGCCACTCGCAGGGAATCGCGCCAGAACATGGATTTGGCCGATTTTTTCCACGGGGGGATCTTCCGCTCCAGGCGAATTTCCCGAAGGGTCCACCAAGCCTTCGCGAAATCCATGGCCTTGCCTGCGTCTGTGAAGGCCAGCCTCCACAACAGGGCCGTGCGCGTGGTGTCCATTCCCGCCACCCAGATTCTGTCACCTCGCCAGGACAGTCCCCGCCCCCGCAGAACTTTGCGCGCCAACTTGCGATCCCATGTCAAGGGTAGCGCTGCCAACCTTGCCTCGCCGGTTCGCGCTTGGCCCAGCGGAGTCCAGCCCTTGGGAAGCTTGGGCAACGCCGACCACGCCGTGTCCCAGTCGATCGGTGAGCGGTTCTCGAAATAATCGTCCAGATGCCACAGCTGCCAGGAGCCTTTGGGCGGACGGGCCATCATCGAATCCAACCCCGCCTTGCCGTAGCGTTCGAACATGCGGCAAGCCAATCGTTCCCCGAACACGTACGGCACATAGGCGGGAAACGAGACAGAAGGAGGCGCATTGGCAATATGGGGAATGCCCTGGAAGGCCTTGTCCAGCTCCCACATCGCACTGGACACGCTGCCTCCGCATCCCTCCGAGGCCTTGCGAGGATCCGTCAGGCGACCGGACACGAATTCGGCCTCCCCTTCCACCGCCGCCAGGATGCCGATCTTTTCGTCGGGCTCATCCGACGACCGCAGAAGCGAGCGCAGATCCAACCGCTGATCCTGCTGGGCGTGGACCATCTCGTGGGTCAGGATCCTCTTTTCGTCCTGGCGCAAGGAGTCCATGAACACCAGGATCCGTTTGGAATTGACCTGGTACAGGGATCTCGAGGCGAAGCAGTCCAATTTGCGCCGCTGGGAGGACACCGTGTCGGCCACGCGCAGCAACCCCGCCGCCCTCCAGATTCGATCATTCAACGCGGAGGGATCCACCACGGCACTGGCCGTCCAGCCGCTCTTCGAGGCGACGTCCAATTCCTCGCAATTCGATTGGGCGACGATCCGCTGGACTTTCGGAGGTTTGGTGAACCGCAACCCCCGAAAATTCTCCACGTCCTCCTGGACTTCCTCGCTCAAGCGGGCCAGGCGCTGCTCCTCCGTTTCGGTCGCATCCTGGAAATGCGGCACCAAAAGGCAGCCCGTCAGCGCCAAGGCAGCGGATAGCAGGAAGAATTCTCTAGGCCTCACCCTTCCATTGTGGCAAATCTCCGCCGGACTTGCCGTAGGGATCGGGCACGACCGCTTCCTACCCAGGAACGCAGCGCATCACCCGCCCTTGGCCGTTCAGGCACATCCGGCGTGAGGTCATGACAGATGCTGTCTCCGCACGCTCGGGACCCAGGGTGGTATCATTGCAAGCATGACCCATCCCTTGGCCTCCTGCTCCCGGAACCCCTTTGTCTGGCTTTGGCTTTCCATCGCCGCGCTTGGCGTGATGGCCACAGCCTCCGGAGCCGCAGATGTTCTGGCCACCCTCCGCCCCGCACACCCGCGGCTCTTGTTCACGGGCGAGGACTTCCAGCGCACCAAGACCTGGGCGGGCACGGATTCCCTGGTGGCCAAGGCATACACCTCCCTCAAGAAGAAGGCCGACCAGACCCTGGCCAAGCCCAGCCTCGCCTACACCCTGGACGCCACTCCCGAGCAGCGCCTCTTGGTGGTCAGCCGCGACGCATTGGACCGTATCAGTTTGCTTTCGGCCATGTACCGCATGGAAAAGGATGCGCGATATCGCGACGGCGCGTTCAAATGTCTGCGCGAGGTGGCCGCCTTCCCCGATTGGCATCCGCCGCATTTCCTGGACGTGGCCGAAATGACCCTGGCCGTGGCGTTGGGCTACGACTGGCTCCACGAGGAACTTCCCCCGGGACTGCGCGACACCTTGCGCCAAGCCATCGCCCGGCACGGGCTGAATCCCGGAATGGAGGCCTACCGCCGCAAAGCCAATTTCTGGTGGACCACCAACACCAACAACTGGAACCAGGTCTGCAACGGCGGCCTGGCCCTGGGGGCCCTGGCCATCGCCGAGGATTCGGCCGATCTGTCGCGGCGCCTCCTGGATTCGGCGCTGACCAGCATCCGCGTCTCCATGAACGCGAGTTATTCCCCCGACGGAGGCTATCCGGAAGGCCTGGGGTATTGGGAATACGGCACCAACTACGCGGTGTACCTCCTGGCCGGGCTCCAATCGGCGTTGGGGAACACCCACGGGCTGCTGGAATCCCCCGGCTTCGCGCAAACCGCCGACTACCGACTGCACATGGTGGGCCCCACCAACCTGCGCTTCAACTACGCGGACCAAGGCGCCACCAACAACTTCGTGGGCAACCTGTTCTGGTTTGCCAAGACGTTCCAAAGACCCTTCTACGCCCGCACCGAGCGGATCAATCCCGGCACCCCCAACATCTTCGCGCTGTTGTGGTACGACCCCACCCTGGCCGCTCTCCCCGACACCCATGCGCTGGCGCGGGCGGTGCGCTACCGGAACCTGGACGTGGCGGTGTTCCGCAGCTCATGGACAGATTCCGGCGCCTGGTACGTGGGCTTCAAGGGCGGAGACAACGCGGCCTCCCACGCCCACCTGGACCTGGGAACCTTTGTGCTGGAGCAGGGCGGAGTGCGGTGGGCCTCGGATCTGGGCGCCGACAACTACGGAGTTCCCAATTACTTCCAGGAGCGCGACGTCCAGGACGGCGCCCATTGGCGGATGCTCCGCACCCGCACGGAAGGCCACAACACTTTGGCCATCAGCTCCCGCAGCCAAACCCCGCTGGCCTTCGCCAACCAGGCCATCCGCGCCAAGTCGCCCTTGATGGGCTTCCATGCCGACACCTTGGACTCCTGGTCGGTGGCCGACCTCACCGCCGCCTACGCCCCCCTGGCCACCGATCCGCGCGCGGTCTCCCGGGTCCATCGCGGCGTACGTTTGTGGCCGGGACAATTTCTGGTGCAAGACGAGATCGAATCCACCGCACCGACGGAGGTGGTCTCGAACCTGGTCACGGAAGCCGCGGTGACTTTGTCGGGAAAATCCCTGACCCTGACGCGCAAGGGCAGGACCATGCGACTGGAGATCGTGACCCCGGCCACAGCCGTGTTCGATACCGTGACCTGCCACCCACCGGATGCGCGCACCCAGGCCCAGAAAGACGCCGGCGCCTACGCGGAGAACCCCAACACGGGATTCACCAAGGTGATCGTGCGACTTCCGCTGGAGACCACCCGCACCACCCTGGCGGTGCGCTTTCTCCCGGGTGGCACCTCCCCCACCGCCCCCGCGATCCAAGCGCTTTCCGAATGGATCTCCTCCGGAACCGCGCGCCGATCGCGCCCGGAGCAGATCCCGCCGCGCTCCACCGTTGGACGGGAATTGTCTACCGGAAGATCCGTGCCTCTATCCCGCCCGTTGCCGGAAGGAATCCACCTGGTGCGCGACCAGCGGACCTGGCGTTTGGTGGCCGTAGGCCAGTAGGGGCCGGCCCCAGGCGGCGCCCTCCGTCGCTTTGCCCGATCCCTACAGGCGGGCGAACTCGTGGACCAGCTCCGACTGGGCTCGCGTCTCCAGGGCCCGGGGCGAGCGGTGCTGGCGCACGATCGCGATCGCCTCGTGGGCATCCATGCCCGCCAACACCTCCACGCAAGCGGCGATCATGCCGGACCGGCCGATGCCACCCAGACAATGGATCACCACGTCCCGGCCTTGGAAGCAGGCTTCCGTGATGCGCCGCGAAAGATCGTCGGCCTGTTCCAACCCGCAGGCGCGCTGGTCCAGAATGGGCGAATGGATCCACTCGATCCCGCGTCGCGCAAGCTCCTGGGACAGCTCCTCCACCCCGAACTCCACCAGTTCCTCCTGCGTGACCAGACTCACCACCAGCTTGGCGCCCAACTCGCGCAAGCGATCCACGTCTTCCGACAAATCCCGCCCACGATCGCGTCGCCCCGGCAGGAGGGTGAGTCCCATCCGGCCCGTGGCACCCTGGAGCGGAACCCAATCCACCCGCAAGCGCCGATCCTGCTCCAGATGCTCGCGGCAGTGTTCGGCCAACAACCCCGCGTGGAGCAACGCTCCTTGCTTTTGAAGAGTGTCGGGCTCGTCGAAGGAAAGCGTATGCACCGCGTAGCGCAAGGCGGCGATGCGCTGCTGCCACGGGTCGCGGAACACGCCCAAGGGCTTGGCCATGGCCGATCGCAAAACAGTCAGGGTTTCCCAGGTCCGCACCATGGATTCGGGGATTCCCGCCTCCTGCGCCGTTGGCAAGGCCACACCCAGATCCTCCACCTTCATCAGGGCCAGAAGCAAACGATGCAACTCGACAAGATCTGACTCTTTCTGGAGCGGCGTCCAGATGTGGAGAAGATCGTTTTCCAGCTTGGCGAAATCGCAGACCACGTGGTGTCGGCGCGAATGGAAGAAGTCGATCAGCCACACGTTGGCATTGCCATCGATCAGGATGTTCGCGCCATTGAGATCGCCATGCACGCGGGCCATGGGGACCATTTCGCGCAACCGCCCCTTGGCGCGGGACAACGTATCGCGATAGAACGGCACCACCGGCAAACAGTCCAAGCCGGGCAGGATTTCCCAGACGCCTTCCGGCTGCGGATGCCCCAGTCCCCGTAGGGTCTTTTCCACGCCATCCGCCCATTTGGAATCGAAGCCCCAAAGGGCCAGCAGGTCCACCGGCTCCGGCGAGGCGGCTTGGTACAGCCGCCCCAATTGCTCTTCGAAGACGGTACGCAAGATCGCTTCCGTGCGCGGTGCGTCCAGCCCTTTCTGCCAAAGCCCCTGGAAGGTCTTGCTCTTGCCGGCGGTCATGGAGGCGTAGCGGTACTTGATCCCGCCCCGCTCGCCCAGATCCGAAAAATCGGCGATGCGCGGAGCGGAGTTCCCCAGGATGGGCTCGATGGTTTCGAACGAGATCCGCTCCTGCCCGATCGCCTGACGCGGCCCGATCTTCACCACGTGCGGGCATTGGCGGCGGCCCTCCACATCGAAGCTGTCCACGGCCAGCACCGCGTTTCCGCTGAAGCCCCCCGCCAAGGTGCGCGCCTGCACCTTGGCGGCGTCGCGGCACAGCCACGCGAGCAGCTCGCGATCGGGATCGGAAAGGGGGCCCTCGATCTGGAGGTCCACCGCTCCCAGATAGGACTTGCGACGTTCCAAGCCTTCCGTGTGCCGCCCATCTGGCGACAGAAAATGGCAGAACTCGCCGATCGAGTGGAACACCCGCACCCCGATCACCCGCTCCAGGTGGTCCAAGGCCAGCAAGTGGCGTTCGCGGCTGGAACTGGCCGCCAGAGCCGAACAGACGGCGATCTCCAACTGGGGATGGCGCGTGCGCAGTTCGTAGGCCAGAAACGAGACCTTCGCGTCCGTCCAGGCACCCACGATGCCCACCCGCGTGGCTCCGGGGAGGATGCGCGCGAGCACGGACTCCATGTCGGTGCGCAAAAAGTCGTTGAGGGTAGTTGAAGAGACCGTTTGGTATCGGCTGGCATCGGCGGGGAGCGGGAAGACAAATTCCGCCCCCGCGCTCCCTTCCAGGCAATGCGGCCCGAAATGTGCCAAGTGTTCGGCCTGTTCGGGATCGGCCTTGCTGTGGAGGTCGCGCACGTGCACGATCTCCAGGCTCTCGCGCGGCGCGGCGTGCGCCCAGGCAAGAAACCGGGCCACCGGGCCATCGTCGGGGTCCGCGCCCACCAGGCGCGAAGCCTCGGAGCTTCCGATGTGCAACACGCAGGGCATGGCGTCCCACGGGCCCAGCGGGGCGACGAAATCGTTTTGCAGGCACTGGGTGAACAAGACGGACTTGGTCTTTGCGGGCATAGGTGACGGGGAATCTAGGTAACCCGGCGACAAGGACTCCTTGACGGCCCTGCGCGGGAGGATGGAAAATCGGGGTTCATGGACCAACCTGCACGCTGCCACCACCTGATCCACGGGAAGACCACGGCGGCAAACGCATGGGCCGTGGCTCCGGCTCCTTGGCCTCTTCCCCAGACGACCCGGACCGAATCGTTGGCGAAGGGACTTCGATGAACGAACAGGCGATCCGGCAATTGGACCAGGCGACCCTGGCCCACGCCCTCTGGAAGATCCGGCTGAGCGACGCAGCCCAAGGCAAACTGGCCACCTTCGACCGCGAGGCCGCTGCCGATTGCCACGCCTGCGCCTTCGGCAAATGGCTGGATGCGGGAGCCGATGGCATGGCCAGCGATCCGGAATACCGGATGGTGTACGATCTGCACCAGGAATTCCACCGATCGGTGGGACAGTTCCTGGACAGCCTCCGGGCGGGCGAGAAGGTGGACCTGGAATACCCGCTGGGCCCCCAAGGCACCTTCCGCGACACCTCCAGCCGCTTGGCGGAGGCGTTCCTGAAATGGCGGGACCGGTTGGGTCAGACTTGAGAGGGGGAAGGGCGCCTCAGCGCAGCGAGGAGAGGCGCAGGTGCTGCCGGATCTCCGCAAGCCGGTAGGTCAGCGGAAAATCGGGCTGCACCGCCTGGATCGCGCGCGGAAACTGGCAAGGATCCAGGATCACCAGCGAGTCTGGATAGAGCGCGAAGGAATTCATGCTCTCGCTTTCCGCACAGGCATCGTACTCGTTCTTCTCCCATTGAGAAACGTCTGATTCGCTCTCGCCCAACTCTTGCAGGAACGCCATCCTTCCCTTCTCGTAAAGACTCTTCCGGTCCGCCAGGACACGTGCGCGGAACGCCCCCACCGTATCCACGATCTGCCCGATCCCCAGGTATTCCCCCGTGCTCGTGCTGTATGTGAAATACTTGGTCCAATCCGAATAGAGTCCAAAGGACGACCCACTGAGCTGGAAGGAAGCAACCCCCTTCTCCAGGTAGGTCACCTCGAAATCGACCTCACCGGACAATTCGCTCACCCAACGCTTCAGAGCGGAATCCGTCGTCAGGTTCGCCGACTCGTCGCCGAAGAACCGAACCTTGAGGTCCTGGTTGATCTTGTCGCTGGTCTTCGCGTCGCCGGTCTGGATGACCGGGAACCGCACCTTTTTCGCTTCCCCCCACTCGATCACGTCGACCCTGGTTTTTTGCTCACCTGCTTTTTGTTCGCATGCCGTGAGGCCAAGGACAATGCACAGTGCGGCCATTTTCGATAGCGAAGAAACAGACATGGACATTGATCCTTCGTCGGTGGATGGAACTGTACGCGGGAGGCCGGGGCTTGGTCGCCAGGACTGCAATTTAGGATCAGGGGCGGTTCCCGGACCCGATCCTAGATTGTCCCCCCATGCCCAGCCTCCGCACCATCGCCGCCACCACTCATTTCGCCTCCAGCCTGGCCCTCTCCTGCATGTGGTATTCGGAGACCATCGTCACCGAGGAAATCCCTTTCCCCACCGACCTGGAGCTGATCTCCGGCAACTTTCCGCGCCATGGCCAGGAATACCTCCGGTGGTCGGTGAAAACATTCCTCCCCGGATCTCCCAGCCCGGGAGCAAGAAGCCCACGGATTTGAGAGAACTTCCTGGTGAAGAAGACCGTGACCAGGCGCGGACACGACGATTTCTGACCCCCACCTCCCGTAGAAATGGATTTCGCGCCGCGGGGATGTCCTAGTCTCAAGGAACCGCCCGTTCCAGGATGCCGCCAGCGCGCTTGCCCGAAGCGCGCTGGAAGATTTCACCCACGTGAGATTGTTTCTTTCAATCCATGTGCACGATCGGCATCTACCAGAACATCTATGATGTCTCCTCCGCTACCTACGATGGCTGGTCGATTTCTCTCGTCCTCCTTCCGATCGCCTTGCTGCTGACAGGCGGAGCCTTCTTCGCCCATCGGACCGGCGACCTTGTCCCGGTCAGGTGGGTGCTCTATGCATTGGGCATTTTCGGATGGAGCCTGTTCCTCGCCTCCGCGGCGATCAACTTGGACAACAGCCATGCGTTTCCCAAGAAGCATTTGCAGCAGAAATACAGCCTGGTCGAAGGGACCGTGTTCGATTTCGTTCCCGATAGTTCAAACGCAAGGATGGTCGAATCCTGGAGCGTTCGCGACCGGGGAACGGTCCACTCCTATCGATACAAAGCCGGCCCCATGGCCAAGGGCTACTCGAAGACCCACTCCGTTGGAGGCACCGTCCAGAACGGACAACAGGTTCGGATCCATGAAATCGAAGGGAAGATCGCGGGATTGGATGTCTGCACAACTCCGCCTGAATTCCTGCATGCACCTCCGAAAGAACCTTAAGGAGCCAGCCAGCATCGCTCCGTGGCGAGGGACCGGATTCACGGAAACACTCGTGGAGCCACTTCCTGCATACCGGCTCCGGACGCACCTCGCCAGGACCTCCCGCCAGCCGATCGGAGATCACCACGGCCACCGCACAACGAGAATGCGCCCCCCCACTCGAGGGGATTGCCTAAGCTCAAGGAACCGCCACTTCCAGGCGTTCCACCAGGTTCAAAAACTCCCTCGTGCCCAGCGACCTCCCAAAGCCCCCGTTCGTTTCGCGCGGAAGGGTGTGCACCAGCACATCGAATCCCGCATCGCGGGGCAGAAGAACCAGGAGGGCCTCCGGAATCGCCACGTTCTCGTACCGGTGGTTCAACAGGCGATCCAGGATGCCGCCAAGTGCCTCGCGGTGCACCGAAAGCCACTGGAGATCAGACTCATCGGAAAGCTCCCACCCCTGGTTCCAGGAGAATTTGACGGTCCCGGAAATCGACTTCGGGACGAAAGCCTCCATCAGGACCCCTCCCACCACAGGAACATCCTGATCCCGCGATCTCCCCGTGATCATCGTCAGGTCCACCTTCCGGCCGTCGCGGTGGACCAACCCCACGCGCAGCTTGTGCATCCAGACCAAAGGCTCCATCCGCGCGAGGAATCGCTCCCGGAATCCTTTCCACCCTTCCTTCCAAAGCGATTCGGGCGAAGGTGCGGGAAAGGGATCCCAACGGGCCTGGGAGGCCACCCAACCCGGGTGGTCGGCTTCCAAGGTCCTCGCCCATTTTTGAACTTGGGTCGTTGGATCCTCGCCCTTCAGGGTCCACTCGGGAACCCAGTCCTTGGGGCGAAACCATGCGGCGACAAAAAACGCCACCCCGATGGCGATAAAGAGCAAACCCAGCATGTTCCCCAGGAAGAAAATTCCCAGAGCAAGAGCTTCCGACAAAACTCCCCTGGCGAGGAAGGCCAAGGTCGACAGGGCGAACGCGGCCACACCCGCGCCCAGGTAGATCTTGGCTTCGAACTTCAGCGCCGAGGTGGGGATGGTCTTGATGTCTCTGGGCATGATCGGGGGCTTTCCAAGAGAGAAACGGGAGACTGGCCGATCGGAAAGCTACACAACGGGCACGTCGCCCCTTCGCCTCCCATTCCTACCTTCCCACCCATGCGCACCCTCCGCTCCGTCCTTACTTTTTCCCTCCTCGTCTCCAGCTTGGCATCCGCCTGCCTCTGGAACTCGGAAACCGTCGTCACCGAAACCATCCCCTTTCCCACGGTGCTGGAGCTGGTCTCCGGCAATTTCCCTCGCCATGGTCAGGACTACTACCGCTGGGTGGTGCAAAAGCGCCGAAGGCTGATCTCCCACCCCCAACACATCAACCCTCCCGATTACGACGAGTTGGCCTGGGCGTTGGACAAGCTGGGAAAGCCGGATTCCGCCGTGGCCGTGATGCTGCGCAAGCGCAAGGCCTTCCCAAATTCCTACGAGACCATGGCGAACCTGGGCACCTTCCTGTTCCATTCCGGCAAATTGGCCGAAGGCCTTCCGTACATCGACTCTGCTCTACAAATGAACCCGGACGCCCATTTCGGACGCGAGATCTACCAGCGCTACCTGGTGGAGTATTTCCTGCTCAAAAACAAGGCGCTCCCGATGGACACGCAGACCGTGGCGGACTCCCTGGAAAAAGGCTTCGCCGCCTTCGTGGCCGAAAAATCGAATGTGCAGCAGCTCTCGCAGGACGCGCGCGCCAAAGCCGTGAAGGGGGTGCTGGGCATGATGCGCTTCGGCGACCACACATCTCCGGTCCTCCTGGAGGCCTTGGCAGACCTCATGCGCCTGGGGCCCGAGCACGACTCCCTCTTTCGCGGCGCCCTGGGCTACCTGCAAGCCAGCCGCCGCTCCAAGGGCGAAGCCTCCAAGGCCTATCGGAAGCTCCTCAAGGAAACGGAGCCACAAAATCTGTCCAAGCTGGAACGGATGCTTTCCCGGCACCAGCTCTACGGCGACGCGCGTTTTGCCAAGATCGTGGAAGCCGAACGAGCCTGGATCCAACGAGGGGTAGCGGTGGATTCCGCCTACCGCGTGAATTTCCTGGTGAGGAAGGTCAAGCGGCGCGGCAGAGGTTCCTGAGGCTCTTCCACATCCTAAATTCCCTCCCCATGCCCACCCTCCGCACCATCGCTACCTCCGTTCTTTTCGCCTCCAGCCTGGCCCTTTCCTGCATGTGGTATTCGGAGACTGTCGTCACCGAGGAGATCCCCTTCCCCACCGACCTGGAACTGATCTCCGGCAATTTTCCGCGTCATGGCCAGGAGTACTTCCGTTGGGTGGTTGGCAAACACGAGGCCAGAGTCCATGCACCCAAACACTCCGATCCCGCCGACTACGACGAATGGGCTTGGGCGTTGGAAAAGCTGGGCAATAGCGATTCCGCAATTGCGGTGATGCTTCAAAAGCGCAAGCGGTTTACCAACTCCTACGAGACCATGGCCAACCTCGGAACGTTTCTGTTCCACTCCGGCAAGCTCGCGGAAGGCCTGCCGTATATTGACACAGCCATCAAGATGAACCCCGAGGCGCACTTCGGACGCGAGATCTACCAACGCTATCTGGTGGAATACTTCCTGCTCAGGAACAAGGCTCTTCCCATGGAGCCTACCACCGACACGAACCAGAAGGAGAAGGGGTTCGCCGCCTTCGTGGCCAAGAAGCTGGCCGTGGATCGGCTTCTTCCCCATCAACGCGAGAAGGCCATCAAGGGGGTCTTGGGAATGACACGCTTCGGAGATTACCGCTCGCCGGTTCTGCTGGAAGCATGGGCCGATCTCGAAAGAGGATCCAGCTATTTCAAGCCTGCCCTGGGATACCTGCAAGCCGCGAGGTACACCAAGGGCGCCACCTCGGAGGCGTACCGGAAGCTGGTCACCGACCTCCCCCGCCTGCAGGTCTTCTCCGATCTGGAAAAGACCCTTTCTTCGCTCGACTCCGCCAGCAACGCGCGCTTCGACACCATCGTCGCGGCGGAAAAGAAATGGATCCAACAGGGCATCGCGGTGGATTCCGCCTACCGCGCGATCTACCTGGCCGCGAAGGTCAAGCGAATCCGCCGCAACGACGATTTCTGACCCTCCTCAGTACGGAACGGTCGCGAGCATTCCGTACAGGGAGGGAGAGGCCTCACCGCCCGTATACTGGTGCTGGCTCCATCAATCTTCCCTGGCCCTCGATGCGCTCCACCTTGCGGCCATCGGCGCGGAAGCCCTCGCGGGCCCCAAGCAACTTGGCGGTGGGACGCAAGGCCTTGCCGGACACATACGACTTGCCGAACAACAGCACCGGCCTGCCCGTCACGCCCTGGACCATGTAGGGCCCACCCAGGATGCTGGGGCCGTCGGACATCACACCGGTGGGACGACCCGGCTCGAAGCGCACTTCGCGCAGGCTGCCCGCAATGCGATCAGACAGGGAAACGTCCACCGCCGCGGCACTGTCCTTGGGGTTCCACACCGCGTAGGCCAGGCTGTCTGCCGTGGCATGCGAGAAGCGGTAGATGCGAATGCCGTTTTTCGATTCGTCGGCTTCGAAGCGGTAGTCCTTCATGCGCTTGTGCAGGGTGTTCACGTAGTACCACGACACTTTCTGTGCGTACTTGGCGTTGAGCGTGTCGTATTTGTCATGCACCAAGCCGGAGGTGGCGAACACGCCGGGGCTGTCGTCCCAGGTGTCGCGCAGCATGAACTGGTGGGCCTTCTGGAAACCGGACGCCGCGACTTCCAGGAATCCCCGCACCAGCCAGCGTCCCTGCATCTCGTAGCCGTTGGCGCCGGTGATGGCGGGCGCCTTGAACTTGGAGCCCTGGTGGGTGTCCCAGCCGAATTCCGACAACCACAGCTCCTTGCCAGGGAGGTAGCGATCGCGCCATTGGGCGATTTTTGTCAAACGCCCTTTGAGGTCGTCGGCTTCCGGGCTGATGCCCGTGGTGGCCTCGCCGCCGGTCTGCCCGCCCGCGTCGGTGCAGTAGTGGTGGAAGTTCAGGGCATCGGCCGGGAACGACCCGGCGCGATTTTGGTCGGCCCACCACTTGATGGCCTTGACAAATTCCAGCCGCGGTCCGATCAGGCCCGGCAAGGCCATGCGCATCTTGGAGTCGGCGTTCTTGATGCCCACCTTCGTGCCCATGCGCCCCTGGTCGCCGTCGTACGCCGCACTGGCCATGGCCGCCACCACCCGCGGGCTGAAGAAGCCGGTGGGGCCTTTCCAATCCTTGTCTGGTTCGTTCCATGGCTCCATCCAATCCACCGAGCCCAATGCCGATTTGGCGGTATTCAGCGCATCCACGCGCAGATCGCCTGCCTGGTGCGTGGTGCGTCCGAAGCGGGCGGCGAATTGGAACAGGTAGTCCGCATGCTCCAAGTAGGAAGCCGGTTGGGTGGAATCCTTGCCCAACAGCATGGGCTTGAGGGAGTCGCCGGCGGAGACGCCGAACATCCACGCGGGAGTGCCTTGGAACACCGGTTGCAGGCTGATGCCTTTGGAGGAAAGGTCCTTGTAGTATTCGTCGAAGTCCCAGCCCCATCCCGTGCCCCGCACCCAGCTGGGGCTCCAGCCGAACAGGTTCAGCGGATAGGCCGGGGTCTTGGGGTCGCCGTTGCCGTCGTCCCACTGCCAGGAGTGGTACTCGCGCAGATTCCCCACCACCTGCAACAGAGTGCGGTCGTCGTCGATGAACCCGTTGGTGCCCATCATCTCCCCGAAGGTGGGCTTCTTCGTCGCCACAGAATTTGGCAGCGGTTCGATGGCCCCTTTGGCGGTGCCGTACAACACCATTTCCGTGATGGCGGTGCTGGGGCTCTTCACACGGATCTTCACGTAGCGCCCCGTGCAGGCCTTCTGCACGCCGCTCCATGCCATGTAGGCGCTGGTGGTCTTGGAGACGATTTCCGTCCATACCTTGCCATCACCGCAATGGACCTGCAAACTGTCCGCGCCGTTGATGTCGTAGAACCACACCTCCGTGAGATCGTGCGCCGCACCCAGATCCACCACAGTCTCGATGGGGTACACCAGATTGGCCTTGATCCACCCGTTGGTGTACTCGGTGACGGGCTTGCCTCCCGATCCGGCTTTGGGATCACCTGCCAAATCCTGTTCATCGAACAATTGCCAGGCGTCGCCTTCGGACGACAGGTTCACGATCCGTTCGCGATCGATGGCGATCTTCGCGGCCTGCGCCGGGGCCAGGGCGCCCAGGGCGCACAGGAGGTAGGTGAGAGGTTTGGCGGACATGGATTCTCCTTTTTGCCGATTCCGTTAGGCGAGAATGCGGCAGGGTTCGGATGAATTGGATTTCAGCGACTCAACGCGTTCCCAGCAAATCGGAGGGCCACAGCCCCGTGATCTCGATATCGTCCAGCCACAGCTCGGCGAGTGGATCGGTGGACACCCAATGGAGATCCTTGGCCTGGGAAGTCTTCCACTCCAGCCCGGCGTCGGCGGAAAAATCGGAGGATGCGATGGCGTACCGAGTCCAGTCGGAGGTCAGAACGATGGATTTGCGGAACGATCCCATTGTGGACGGATTCTGTCTGCTCCGCGAGCGGATGCGGAACTCGATGGCTCCGGAGCCTTTGGCCATGAAGACCATGCTATCGACGCGGGCGAGCCCAAACCAGATCGATTCCAGGTCCAGGTCTTCCCGGCCGCCGATCTTGAGTTGCAATCCCGCCGAACGGACCAGATTCGGATGCGAAGCGATGGCCGCGCCCACGCGCATCGTGGCGTGCAGGCTCTTGCCTTTCCAGGCGCCGTTGGCGGTGGAAAGCCCGCTGGTCCCCGCCCAGGTGCGGGCGCTGTCGAAATTTGCCGACGTGTCGTTCCAGCGTCCCCACCACGATCCATCCAACAGTTTGGTCAGGCGGCCCTGGCCTTCGTCGGTTTCGAAATCATCCAGGAGGGTGGACACGCGAGCCGTAGCGGGCATCAGGTTGGCTTTGCCCGCGGCGACCACGATTCCCGAAGGATCCGGGGCGAAGGTGGAAGCCACCATCTCGCCGAGATTTTCTCCCGCCGATCCGACAACCTGCACCAGATGCCACCCGGCGGGGACCTTGGCCACACGCCAGACAGAATCCGGCCCCACCGAAGCCTGGCGCCCCAAGCCGGGAAGCCGGACCCTCAGCTTGGTTGGGTCGCCAGGGCACTGGACGAGCTTGCCCACGAGAGTCGCCGGTCCGGCGATGGCCAGCGGAGGGACCTGCTGGCGGGGGGCGTCGCCCACGCTCACCCATTGCACGGCGGCCACCGAATCGCCCGTGCCGCGCACCACGTAACGCCCGGCAGCAGGGGCGTTCAATGCGTATCTGCCGGAATCGTCGGTGGTGTCGCGCTGGTACACCAGCGTGGATTTGGGATCGGCCAGCTCCACTTGCACGCGGGAGGCGCTCGATCCATCCTCGCGCGCAATGCGCCCGGAAATCCAGATGCCGTTGGTGGTCTCCCCCGCCGATCCCCGCCCCGCGTTGGCTCCGTCGCCGCAGCCGCACAAGCCAACGCCAAGGGCCGCCAGCACGGCCTGCCGCAGAAACGACTTCACGATTCCGCCTCCGTGGAAGTGGCCAGTTTCGCGACCGGGAACAGCTGGAGGTTGAGTTGGAGCACGCAGTCCTCATTTTCGCATTCGCGCGAAAGGGCGAGCATCTCCTGGCGAAAGGCCCGCAGCCGCTCGCGGGCGATGTCCATCAGCCGCATCGAAAACGGGAGAGTCAGGCTGGACACGTCGCGTTCCTCGCGCGGCACCGCCTCCAAGGCTTCCGCCGAAAGGCGGATCATCTCCCGTTGGAAGCGCCGGATCAAGGCGCCCTTCCATTCGGGGCCGGTGGACACCAACGCATCCGGGACTTCGTAGGTGCCATCCTTGGCGCGCACCACCAGCTTGAGTTTTTCCAGAAGCTCCAGGGATTCCTTGACCGCTTGGGCCTCCAGCGGAGGCACGAGCATGGCGCCCAAGCGTTTGTAGTTCTGGCCTTTGAAGGACTGGATGGACAGCAGGGTGCGCAACGCGTTGTGCTGCCAGGCCCCGTAGTACTCGATTTGATCGTCCGCCACGGTCCGGAACGTGACACCGCGGATCGCCTGCAATCGCGCGAAGTGGCGATCTCCGTCCTTTTGGGTTTTGGCGCGACCAAAGTGCACCAGTTCTTCGAAGTATTCGACTTCGGCGCCCAACAGTCCGTACAACTTGGCGATGCCCGCCAGATGCTTGAGCGAAAGATGAGCCTGGCCATTGAACACCCGCGCCACCAAACCCGCATTGATGCCCAGCTTGAGGGCGATGAACCGGTAGGAGAAGAAGGGTTTTTCGCCTTTCAATTCCTCCGCCCGCTCCTTCAGCCAGGCGCGGTAATCGGTGTGTTCGTAGAGGTGCACAGACACAGAATACCTCCGGATGGCTCGTCGCGCACCCCGCGCAAAGGAAAAGCGTTACCCAAAAAGGCAACGTAGGGACGGTTTCTTCATGGAATATCGGCATTTGCTATGAATCAAACAGCACAAATTAGGCAACGCCCGGGAAATGCAACCCTGTAGGGACGCAAAATTTTGCGTCCCTACGTTGGGTTACCTTTCCCATTCAAACATCGTCCACGTCTTCCTTTGCAGAGGTCACCCATTCACGGTCATTCATTATGAGAACCCCGCCACGACTTCTGCCGTTGGTGGAAGACGGAATCATCGACGAGGTGGTGGGTCAGGTGCGCAGCGGCAAGGAAGCCGACGTGTTCATCGTGCGGCTGGGCGAAGAGATCCGGTGCGCCAAGGTCTACAAGGACTCGAGCCACCGCAGCTTCAAGCAGGCCGCCTCCTACCAGGAAGGCCGCCGAGTCCAAAACAGCCGAAGCTCCCGTGCCCTGTCCAAGCGCACGGCCTTCGGGCAGAAGGAAGCCGAAACCAATTGGATCACCGCCGAAGTCCAGGCATTGAACGCCTTGAGCGCGGCCGGTGTGCGCGTCCCCAAGCCCTTCGGATTCTTCGATGGCGTGCTGGTGATGGAATTGATCGTGGACGAAGCCGGCGAAGTCGCGCCTCGTCTGGACGATGTGCAACTTTCGACAGAAACTGCCCTGAGCTACCACCAGGAGATGATCCACCAGATCGTGCTCATGCTCTGCGCGGGCATCATCCACGGCGACTTGTCCGAGTTCAACGTGCTGGTGGATGCCAAGGGTCCCGTGATCATCGACCTGCCACAGGCGGTGAACGCGGCGGGGAACAACAACGCCCAGCGCATGTTCGCGCGCGACGTCGACAACATGGCGCGGTACTTTGGCCAGTTCGCCCCCGAAATCTTGAGGTTCCAATACGCCAAGGAGATCTGGTCGCTCTACCAGAACGGCCTCTTGACCCCCCACGTGGAGCTGACCGGCGCCTTCGAGGAGGTCACAAGCCTCATCGACATCGGCGGCGTGATGGAAGCCATCTTGGATGCCCAGCGCGAGCACGAAGAAAAGCTCGCCCGCAAGGCTCCCGCGGCCTTGGCCAAGGAAGCCGAGCTGGAACCGAAGAAGTGGAATCCGCGCATGGATCCGCCACCGGAAGCGAAGAGCCAGCCTTCCCAAGGCAATCGTTTCCAGGGGCAACAGGGAAATCGCCCCCAAGGGCAGCAATCCGACTTCCGTCAGAAATTATCAGGAAACGGTGGTAGGTTCCAGGCCCCGGCACAGGCATCCAGGCCTGCGCAGCCCCAGAGGCAAATGCCCCCGGCCAGGACGGTGCCGCCAAAGCCCGTGCTACCTCCCCCGCCGCCGCCCAAGCCGAGCGTGGTGGAGATCAAGCCGCCTCCGGAAATGAAGTGGGGACGTCGACCGGGGAGGTAGGGCTACCCCACAAGCTATCCTTGGCTTATCTCCACCCCCACCCGGGATTCCCTATGCTCGCCACGATCCTGTTTCTGATCTCCGCCGCCCTCCCCGCCCCCATCCTCCACCTGCGCGCGGACCGCGGAGTGGTGCTGGATGCGCAGCGACGTGTCGCGACCTGGAAGGACATCTCGGCTCGTCACACCGATTTCGAGACTTCACGGCTGGGACGCCCGCAATTGGTCTTCTTGACATCGTTTCGCGATACCGCCGAAAAACGCGTTTTCAAGGCCCTGGACTCGGACGCGAAACTGCGGCCTCGCTTGGTGCGCGTCGGCATCGGGGGAAAGCCATCGATCGCCTTCGATGGCGCCCAAGCCCTGGTCAACAGCTCGAGCCTTCCCCTGGAT
Source organism: Fibrobacterota bacterium (assembly GCA_016699655.1). GTDB lineage: Bacteria > Fibrobacterota > Fibrobacteria > UBA5070 > UBA5070 > UBA5070. The sequence continues at coordinate 1,994,045 of CP064986.1, read as the reverse complement.
TCGGGTTTCAGCCTGTTCGTGGTGGCTCAAAATTTGTCGCCGAACGGACAATGCGCCACCATGATCGACAAGGGCCCGGGCGATTTCAATACCGATCTTCCCAACGGGCATGCAGGCGGTGTGAACGGCGCCTTCAACATGGGAATCGCATGGATCCACGATGTCGCGCACTCCGAATTCCGGACCAACCAGCCCACTCTCTACGAATCCGCATGGAACGGAAAACGGGGAAGCCTGTGGGCCAATGGACAATTTCTGCAATCCGGTGAGCATCTGCAGAAACTCGATCGGAATCCCGCCACGTGGATGGGTGGCGTTTTGAATCCGCACGGCGTGCTGCAGAATTTCCTGGTCGGTCGTATCAGCGAGGTGATCATCTATCCCAGGGAATTGGATCCCCACGACCGCCAGATGGTGGAGAAACTGCTCATGGCCAAGTACAGGATCTCCGCCTCATCGCCTGAGCACCTTTAGGGCGCGACTCAACGCCAGCCACGAAGTCGCTCACACTCGGTCTTCCGTTTTCCGGGAAACGGCGTCGCTTGGGGCATGCCTTTCAACCTTTACGTCGGTGCCTCTTCTTATCCCGCCCGCGCCCTCTCGATTTCCCGGAGGATGTATTCCATGTTGGCCAACTGGATGCGGATCGTTTCCGGGACATCGGGAAGGTGGGTGCGGAAGGTGAGGGTGTCGGAGATATCTCCCTCCACTCCCAGCGGCCCCAGGAGTTTGTCGTAGGGAAGGAAGTACCGGCACAGCAGGAAGCGCAGCTCCACTCCATCCTGGTAGATCAACAACCTGCACAGGAACTCCGGAAGGAACGCAAACCAGATCTCCACGCCCAGGTGATGCCACCCCACGACCTTGCGCGTGCGCTCGAAGGAGGATAGGGCCTTGTTCCACGCCAGAAGAATTGCGCAAACCACGATCAGACCCAAGAACCCGAACCCCACGGTTGTCTGCACCCCCCAGGTACGGCTGACCCATCCCGACGCGAAAATCCCCAGTCCGATCAGCAACAGGATCGTGGCGTGCGGCCCCCAGGGAAACACCCCTTCGCGATAGGGGCCAGCCCCTTGCGTAGCGATCGCCTGGGAAGAAACACTTTCGTCGGCGCCCGTGACCGACAGACTCGCCTCTCGCAGGCGATGCAGATACCCGAAGGCGACCCGAGCCAAGACGATGAGAGGACCGAACAGGGCAACCAGGTGGATCCGAGTTTTCCAGTCATGCGGGCTCGACGCGTCGAAGTCGCGAACACCCCACAGCGCCATCACGAACGCGACCATGCACCCGATCCACAACCAGATGGCAAGCTTGAACCATTTCACGCCGGAAATGGGGTCCCAGCAGACCCGACGAGCCGCCTGCAAGGACGCAACCCCTCCCGCGACGATCAACGCCAGAGCCAGGCGTTTTTCCAGGATCGCCATGGGAATCGAGCTGGGGCCGAAGGGCTCGAACCATGCCATCAACAGGATCGAAGCCGCGAAGACCAGGGAAAAGACACCCAACCGATGGGCGACCTTCGATGTCGCCTCGGGACGTGGAACCTCGGAGCGCAGGCGGCGGATGATCGGAAGCAGATCGTGCATCGAGAGGGGTCTCCGGGGCGGTCAAGTTCTTTGGCGGAAGGACTCCGCAAAGAATACCTAATGCCCCGGGCACCTTTGCGTCCCTACCGGACGATTTCGACCGCCAACACCTCGGAAGCCGTGCGCGCCACGAAGATCCCGCGAGCCAATCCCGACAGATCCAGTCGAGACACCCCCGCCACCACCTGCGAGCGGCGCACCAGGCGACCGCGCAGATCCATCAGACGGATTTCGTCCAGCGCGTTTCCTGTCACGAACAATCCCTCGCGGCGAAGCGAGGTGGGACGCGAGGATCGGGATTCCAGGACATTGCTTCCGCCCGGCTCGCCGTAGATCAGTCCGCGGCCGGCAGAGCTCATGTACACGCGACCGAACACGTTCCAGTCGCCCCGCACCAGCTGTCCGTTGCCCACGCCGCCGAACTGATGGGCGGCGTCGTTGATGCGAATCCACGAGGCGCCCTTATCGGTGGAGCGGTACATCCCGATTGGTCCATGGCCCGCCGATCCCCAGATGAACAGGGTGGGATACGTGGCGCCGGGTGCCGCTTTGCCCAGTCCCACCGCGATGCAGATCTGCACCAGCGAGGTGTCGATGCGCGTGTAGGTCTTGCCGCCGTCGGTGGTGTAGGCCAGGCCGTTTTTCGTGTAACCGCCCGCCACCCAGCTCTGCATCTGGTCCAGCGGGATCCACAGTTCGCCGGAAACCCCCGGTCGCGGGGCCATCTTGCCCGAGCTCGCCTGGTACAGGCCCTTGGATTCGTCCTGCACCGAACCTGCCTTGGCGAAGGTCGCGCCGGCATCATTGGTCACCCACATCTTGCCCTGCGCATCCAGGATGTAGAGCGTCTTGGGGTCGACAGGATCCGTCACCAAAGGGCTGTTTTGCGTCTGGCCTTCGTCGATGCCCACCAGCTTGGCCCAGGTCGCGCCACCGTCGGCGGAGCGCTGGATGCTGGAGGCCATCTCGGCGCGATGGAACAACACCGTGCCGTCGGCGTTCAGGGTCGAGGTGCCCTTGCCCGCAGGGACCTTGGGGAGCTTGGTCCAGGTCTTGCCCAGGTCGGTGGAAAGGAATCCCACGTCGGTCTTGATCTCGGTGCCCGTGCTCCAGTCGCTTTGCGTGCCTACCCGCATCAGCTTGTGGTTGAGGGGGGCGTAACCCAAGGACAAGGTGGTGCCCACCTCGGGGCTGTGGGTGCGGTAGCTTTGGTGGATGTCGGCGTAGGCGGAACCGTCGTAGTCGCCAATGGCCGTAAGCATGGGGCCGTTGGGGATGGAAAGCGCCTCGAAGGGAACGACCTCCTCGATGCCCCGGGCCGCGAATGTCCAGACGGTTTTTGTCGCCGATACGTCATCTGTCCGGAAAACTCCGTTTCCGGAAGTCACCCACACGCGCTTGGTGTCGAAGGGATCGAACTCCACCGACCCTGCCCAGTGCACGGCCTTGCCGTGGATCCACTCGGTGCCGTTGGGGTCCACATTGAAATTGGTCCGGCTTTTGTCGGCGTAGGGATTGAGGATTCTCCAGGTGGCGCCGCCGTCTTTGCTCTCGAAAAGCTTGTCGCCCCAGCCGTCGGTGGAATCCGCAAAGCGCCACTGCCCGCCGTAGTGGCACAAGGTGCTTGCCACGAGGTGGTTGGTGTCCAAAGGATCCGCCGAGATGCCGCCCAGTGCGCCGCCGCGCGCTTGGGATCCGTCTCCGAAGTAGCCATCTGCATCCTTGGGGGTGATGTTGGTCCAGGCGCCGGAAACGGTGGAAAGGCGCCAGATCGCGCCTCCGGAAACGCTGTGGGGGCCGGGGCCACCAGCGTAGGAGATCAGCAGGCTCTTGCCCGCCATCACGGCGCGCAGAGGCATGAGCGTGGCCGGACCGCCCGCGATGGGCGCGAAGGTCTTGCCACCGTCGGTGGTGCGGTAGAGGTTGTTGGCGGTGCGCCCGATTCCCACGTAGAACGATTTCGTGGCGCCATCCACCACGCCACTGGCACTATCGAAAACCACGAAGCTGATGCCGTTGTCGTTGACCAGACTGCCGCCGACCTTGGAGCCCAACGTATCCGCTTTGGCCCAACTCTTGCCGCCGTCCGTGCTCTTGAAAAGGCCATTCAGGCGGCTACCGCACCAGATGTTTTTCCCGTTGCGCGGGTCCACGGCGAGCTTCTCGCCGGATTGCCGACCCATGCCGTTGCCATGGGCCTTGAAGAGCGAAGTGACCTCGGTGGTATCGAAGGTGGCACCGTAGTCGGACGAACGCAGAATCCAGGTGCGGCCGTTGGTGAAGTATTCCGTGCCGCCCAGGATGTAGACCTTGGCCGGGTCCTGCGGATCCAAGGCCAGGGCCTCGGTCCCCATGATGCCCAGGATGCTCTCGCCCACCCAGTCCATCAGAGGGATCCAGCGTGCGCCCGCGGCATCCCAGCGGTAGGCGCCGCCCACGTCGGTGCGGGCGTAGGCGAGGTTCTTTTGGATCCGGCTGGTGACGATGGCCGACACGAACCCACCTCCGTCGAACCGCACGCTACCCCAGGAATAGGGTTCGGCCGAGGCCACCCCGGCAAGCAATCCGCCCACCAGGACCGCCTTGAAGAACGAATTGGATCCTTGCATCGAACACCTCCCGAACAGCCATGTTGGCACAGCGGGGATTTTAAGTCCAGGGGTAGCGATTCCGCCAAAGGATGATAAAGACCCAAGAAAACATTCGGCCATGGAATCACGCCCCGCCCTTCGATACACCGCCTGCGGCGGCACTCAGGGAACGGGGCCTGATTCCTAACCCGCACAGGGATCATCGCCCGTTCCCTGAGTGGCGGCCTACGGCCGCTGTATCGAAGGGCGGGCGATGATCGATCGTGATGGCCTGCCCCCCCTACGGGACCGGCACGACCCATTCTCGATTTTGTGCGCCACTGAGGATGCGCAGCAGGTAGCTCCCGCGGTGGACGGAAACGGTCTGAAGGTTCGCTTCTGTGGATGCGTTGCCCCCCTGCTGGATCAGGCGGCCTGACAAATTCCGCACCTCATAGCGGTCCCCTGCGCCCAGCCGCAGATCAAGCCTTCCCGGTGCGGCCCGCCAGGGCAACAGCGACGATGCGGCCTTCCCTGCCAACGTTCTTGAGGTGGTCGCACAGGGCTTGCCCTCCGGGCACCAGCGGTAGGCCAGCACCTTGCCTGCGCCGTCTTCTTCCATCATCACCACCCGGTGGCCATCCGCTTGCACAGCCACGTTCAGGCCATTCACCAAGTCGATGGTCCCCGCGAAGCCTCCCAGGTACTGGGAATCGGGCGCCATCCAGCCCACCGGCTGGCAGGTGGTGGCCGAATACACGGTGGCTTCGCAGCGCTGGCGGGAATACCGTCCGTTGTCCAAGTAGCCCACATAGACATACTCGGAATCCGCAGTGAACGACATCGGAAGCGTCATGACGTCGGTCCCCTGATCCAGATGGACTTCCTTCCCTTTGTCGTCGTAGCCCAAATCGATGCGGCAAACCTTCTGTCGTTTGGCCAAGTCGGTGAAGTTCCGATAGACATGGATCCCCGCAGAGAAGTAGGGGCTGGCACCCTCGGCCAGGAGAAGTTGGTCTCCCGCAGCCATGTGTTTGATCCGGATCGCCGCTCCCTGGCCCTCCTTGAAGGGGATGCTCCAGCGCTCGAGGGCGCCCACATCGAACGCCGGGACACCTTTGGCGTTCAACGCACCGGCGCGGATGCGCGCCACGCCGCCCGCGTGAAAGTAGGTGGACGTGTCGCCCGTGCCGCCCATCCAGATGTCGCCCTTTTCATCCACATCGAAACCTTGGTTGTAGATGTTCCAGTTGTCGTAGGTGCCGTATTCCGTCTTCTGGGCGATCCCGTCGCCGTTTCGGTCCACCCAGTACCAACGCTTGCGGGTATTGGTTTCGTTTCGCTCCCAAGTGGGAGCGCTGTCGGCTCCCCAGCCCGTGGTCCGGTCGCCGTAGGTGTTGAAGAACGCGGTGGGAATACCGATTTCGCTGGTGTCTTCGAAGCGCACCACGTAGACGAATTCTCCATACATGTTCGTGTGGTATTGGAACCGCTTGCCTTCGAGGCGGCGCTCCCACACCGATGCCATGGGGATGGTCAGGCGCGCATCCTTGGGGAAGCGGAACGGATCCAGCGTGACCGCGGTGAACTTCCAGGAGTCGCCGGGATTCTTGGAGTAGTCCATCCGGAAGCGTTTGGCGTTCAAGTACAAATCTTGCCCGTTGCTCACCGGGTCGGCATCCGCGTTGTTCACGAAGGCCAAGCCGTGGTTTTCCCACAACAGGGAACTGTCCGGGGTGGGCGCGAAGGCGCGGATGTTGGTGCCGCCCATGGTCTGCATGGGAATGCCCGTGTTGCCCACGTAGAGGATGCCTTTTTCATCCACCGCCAATCCCCGGATGCCCCAGAAGCGGCGAGCGTCCACCTGACCCGGCAGATAGGTGTTCTTGGCGCCGGGCCGCGAGCGCGCGAACACGCCCCCGGAATCTCCGAAGGTGCGCAGGAACTTCACGGGCTTCAACGAGAAGAACTTGATGTTCTGGTCCGGGCCGTTGTCTGCCACCAGCAGATTGCCTTGGTTGTCGAAGGCCAATGCCGTGGGATCCACCACCGATCGGATGGTGTCCCCGTTGGTGCAGGCGACAAGCGGAGCCGAATCTCCCACCGGGGGAGGTCCATCGTGGTCCAGGAAGTTGCGTCCCCAGAAGCGCTTGATCTCGCACTTGGTGTCCTTGGAATACGCCCGGTCGGAATGGATGGTGTCGCGCCACCATTCGGCCTTGCCCACCTGCAAACCCTTGCGGGTGGTGGAATAGCTGCAATATCCGCACGCTCCCTCGTCCCAGAAAGACGCCGTCAGGAGCAATGGATTGTCGTTGGGAGACTGTTCCCAGGTGTACAGGACCATGTCGGTGAGGAAATTCGCGACGTGGTTGTCCAGCCTTCCGCCGGTGTTGGCCAGCCAGTGGTGCTCCACGTTCGCGAGCTTGGGGGCCTGCGCATGCGCAACGCCGCCGGAAAGCGCCAAGGCCATCGCGGCCAACCCAATTGATTTCCTGTTCATGAACAATCTCCCTTTTCTTCTGGCCATTCGCCCGTGCCGCCCGATCGTACCGCATTTCGCAGGGACGCATAGGGACGCGTAGGGACGCAAAATTTTGCGTCCCTACGGTCGGCGTCTCCTACGGCACGGGCACGATCCATTCCCGATTTTGCGTTCCCAGGATGCGCAGCAGATATCCACCATGCCTGACAGATACTGTCTGCGCGCTCGCTTCGCCGGATGCGTTGCGCCCCTGGCCCATCAGGCGACCTGACAAATTCCGAACCTCGTAGCGTTCTCCCGCCGCCAGGTGCAGATCCAGCCTGCCGGGTGCCGCCCGCCAGGGCAGGATCGGCATCGCCTGCGGCGAGGATTTCCTGGAAACATTCGCGCAGGGCTTGCCGTCCGGGCACCAGCGGTAGGCCAGCACTTTTCCGGCTCCATCCTCCTCCACCATGACCACCCTGTTGCCGTCGGCTTGGACGGCCACATTCAGGCCATTCACCAGGTCGATGGTGCCCGCGAAGCCGCCCAGGTACTGGGAATCCGGAGCCATCCAGCCCACCGGCTGGCAGGTGGCGGCGGAATACACGGTGGCCTCGCAACGCTGTCGGGAGTAGCGCCCATTGTCCAGGTAGCCCACGTACACGAATTCGGAATCCGCCGTGAACGAGAACGGCAACGTCATGACATCGGTGCCTTGATCCAGGTGGACTTCCTTGCCCTTGTCGTCGTAGCCCAGATCGATCCGACAGACCTTCTGGCGCTTGTCCGGATCCGTGAAGTTGCGATAGACATGGATCCCCGCGGAGAAATGCGCGTTGGCTCCCTCGGCCAAGAACAACTGGTCGCCAGCAGCGATGTGCTTGAGCCGGAGCGCACTGCCTTGACCTTCCTTGTGGGGTACGCTCCATCGTTCGAGAGCACTCATGTCGAAGGCGGGAACGCCAGCGACATTCAATACTCCGGCCCGGATGCGCGCCACGCCGCCGGCGCGGAAGTAGGTGGACGTGTCTCCTCCTCCGCCCAACCAGATGTCGCCGTTTTCATCCACGTCCAATCCTTGGTTGTAGATGTTCCAGTTCTCGTAGGTGCCGTATTCTGTCTTCTGCCGGATCCCGTCGCCATTTCTGTCCACCCAGTACCAGCGCGTGCGCTTGTTGGTTTCGTTGCGCTCCCAGGTGGGGGCGCTGTCGGCGCCGGATCCCATGGTCCGGTCGTCGTAGGTGCAGAACATGGCCGTGGGAATCCCGATCTCGCTGGTGTCCTCGAAACGCACCACGTAGACGAACCCGCCCACCATGTTGGTGTGGTACTGGAACCGCTTGCCTTGGATGCGTCGTTCCCACACCGATTCCATGGGAGTGGTCAACCGCACGTCCCTGGGGAAGCGAAAGGGGTCCAGGGTGACCGCCGTGAACTTCCAGCTTTCGCCGGGCTTCTTGGAATAGTCCATCCGGAAGCGCTTGGCGTTGAGGTACAGATCTTGTCCGTTGGAAAGTGGATCCGCGTCGGCCGTGTTCACGAAGGCCAGGCCGTGGTTTTCCCACAGCAACGCACTGTCCGAGGTGGGCGCGAAGGCGCGGATGTTGGTGCCGCCCATGGTCTGCATGGGAATGCCGGTGTTGCCCACATACAGGTTGCCGGTGGAATCCACCGCCAGGCCCCGGATACCCCAGAAGCGGCGCGGCCCCACCTGTCCCGGCAAATAGGCTGTTTTTGCGCCAGGACGCGATCGCGCGAACACACCACCGGAATCGCCGAAGGTACGCAGGAATTTGGCTGGCTTGAGCGAGAAGAACTTGATGTTCTGGTCCGGGCCGTTGTCTGCGATCAGCAAGTTGCCTTGGTTATCAAAGGCCAGCGCGGTGGGATCCAGCACGGAGCGGATGGTATCGCCGTTGGAGCAGGATACGAACGGGGCGGAATCCCCCACCGGAGGAGGGCCGTCGTGGTCCAGGAAGTTGCGTCCCCAGAAGTGCTTGATCTCGCACTTGGTGTCCTTGTGGTACGCCCGATCCGAATGGATGGTGTCACGCCACCATTCCGCCTTGCCCACCTGCAGACCATTTTTCTTCGTCGAGTAGCTGCAAAAGCCGCAGGAGCCCTCGTCCCAGAACGAGGCGGTCAGTAGCAACGGATTGTTCTGTGGGGTCTGGTCGAAGGAATACAAGACCATGTCCGTGAGGAAATTGGCCACGTGGTTGTCCAACCTCCCGCCCGTGTTGGCCAGCCAGTGGTGTTCCACGTTGGCGAGCTTGGGAGCCTGGGCAAGGCTTGCGCCTGCGCACAGCGCCAGGGACACAGCCGCCAACCAAATCGATTTCCTGTTCATGATGGTTCTCCCTTGCGATGGCAATTCATCGGTGATGTCCGATCGTTCCGCGATTCGTAGGGACGCAAAATTTTGCGTCCCTACGGCATCGGCATGATCCATTCGTTGCCCACCACCGTTGATCGATTGACCTTACAGATTGAATTTTACCCCCGCTAACCGGTCAATTCGATCCCATTTCCCCTTATTGAATTGACCTGTTGATCAAGTTTTATTGACCCATCCTCTTGTGCTTGTCCGTGCGGAACCCTACCTTCTTTCCATGGATGCGTTGGAACAGGCGACGGATTACCGTCCTTGGCTCGATGCGGCGTTGAAGGACATTCGACGCCGCCATCCCTCGCGCACCAAAAAGGCCCTGGCCCAAGTGTTGGAGATCGATCCAGCCCATCTATCCCACATCTTGGCTGGCCAGAAGCATCTCGCTTTGCGGCATTTGCCGCAAGTCGCCAAGTTCCTCGAGCTTTCTCCGCCGCAGGCTCGGTACTTCAACACCTTGGTGCGGCTCAATTCCGCCCAGGATTCCCCCACCTCGCACCAGGCCTTCCTGGAGCTGCGCCAGATGCGCGGCGACCTGCAACGAAACCTCTCCGACGACACCCACGAATACTTCACCAGTTGGCTCCATCCGGCCATGCGCACCTTGCTGAGCCTGGTGGAGTTCCGGGGCTTGGGCTGGACACGCCTTGCCGGCTTGTTTCGCAAAGGGGTCACCCCCGACCAAGCCCGCCTTTCCGTGGAACTTCTCCTTCGCCTGGGACTGTTGGAACGCGACCCGCGTGGGATCCTGCGGCCCACGGGAGGCACGGTGTCTTCCGGCGAAAAGTGGTTGGGGCAGGCGGTGATGGAGTTCCAGCGCCAGACCATCGCCCTTTCCGGCGAGCTGCTGGAGGCCACCCCCAAATCCGAACGCGATGTATCCACTCTCACCTTGCCCGCCTCGCGCGAGCGCATGGACGAACTGAAAGACAAAATCCGTCAGTTCCGCCAGGAGGTCATCTCCTGGGCTCGCGATCTTCCGGAAGAGGATATTGTGGTACAACTCAACATCCAGCTTTTCCCGGTGGCCGATGCGCGGCGCACCGAACGTTCGACGACGGAGAAATCCCCATGAAGCCCCGATTTTGTGCGCTCGCCCTCCTCGCCTGGCTGGCGGGGTGCTCCTATGGCGATCGCGATGCCGGCAAAGGGATCATCACGGAGACCACCAATGGCGTCAGCGCGCGAGGTCGGATTGTCACCGCCGACTCCGTGCCCGTGGTTTCAGGGACGGTGGTGGCCGTGCAGGATGCCGACAGTCCAGATGCGTGGGAAGGGAAGCCCCGAGCGTCCGGGCAGATCCAGCCCAACGGCTCGTACCAACTGGTTGGCTTGGACCAACCCAAGTTGATCTTCTACGCGAGCGCCACCAACGCCAACGGAAACGCCCGCCAGGGCGCCGTGAAGGTATCCGTCGATGGCCCTGATGATTTTGTCGCCCCGGACCTTGTGGTCGGAAGGCCGGCCCACCTGGAGGGCACGTACGCGGCCTATGACTCCGTATCGCAGACGCTGACCGGGGCCTGGAAGCTGCGCGTGGTGGTGAGAGGCTTGGGATTCTCCCAATTCCTCGACAGCGCCCGTTGGCGCTTCGACTCCATTCCCCCCGGCTTCTACCACTACCGCGTCCAAAAAGTCGATTGGATCCCCGGCCACGAGACAACTCTCTTCGAAGACTCGATGTCGACACTCGCGGACTGAGTCCTCCGCAACGCCCTGCGGAGCGGACCGCTGCTGCAACCGAGGCACCCTACGCTCTTTCCGAGGGACTAGGGGGCGGTGACCCGCTCAACCCACCCTTCGCCATCTCCCTGGATCCGAACGATCCACATCCCCTCGGAAAGCCCCTCCAAGGCGCCGGGAAACCTGGCGGTCCCGGAGAGGATCTCGGCCGAGCGGTTGCGCACCTTGCGACCCGTCAGGTCGAGGATTTCCAGCGAGATCACCCCTGTTCGATCGGAAGGCATCATCAGGTCCCTACCATTCCGTGTCAGAGTCCTCACCCGAGGGCGTTTGGCGACATCCGAAATCGCACCGTATTCGAAGGCGCCCAGATCCGGAGCCGCGCCGGCGAAGGTCAGCCCCACGGGCGTCCCCTTGTCGATCAAGCCGCTCCCTTTGGCCAATCGGGCGAATCCGTTCTGGGGCAGGGATCCATCCGCCTGGCGGGGCGCTCCGGCGGCGGCTTCGGTGGTGTCGACAAAATCCGCGGCGCTGGCGGTCACGCCCGTGAGGTTCCAGCTGTTGTTCTTCAGGATCGCCCCGCTGGAGAATTCCCAGCCCGATCCGTTTTTGGGTGAAAACGAGACGTTGTTGGAGAATTCGTTGGTGGAGCCGCTCGCGTCGTCCTCGAACATGAAGTTGTAACCGTTGTTCCATGCGGTGCTGTTTTTGACGATCACACCGCCCTTGTGGCTGTTCTGGTCGAACCCCTTCAATGATTTGAACCGGTTATTGAAGGCCACGCAACGGGTCACCACGTGCTGTCCCTTGGAGCTGCCCCCGGTTCCGTTGCCTCCCAGCTTGATGCCGTTGCCGTTACCGGAGAATGAACTCATCTTCTTGCCCGCCTTGGTCAGGTAGATGTCGTTGAAGTCTGTCTGGTCGCCATTGTGCCAAGACCAGCATTCGGTGATCTCCACCGGCCAATCGGTCTCGTAGAGGTCCCAGCCGTCGTCGGAGTTGTGCCAGGCTCGGCATCCGCGGAACACGTTCCCTTTGCCGTTGTGCATCTTGCAGGCGAATCCATCCGCGTTGCCGCCCAGAGTTCCCCAATCGAAATTCGCATACGAATCGCAGTTGATGATCTCGTTGTAGGCGCAACGGATGCCGTCGGGGTTCTCGGTTTCATGGGCGAACCCCAACTGGATCCCGGAATCCCCGTTGTGGTGGAACACGCAACGTTCGATCCGGTTGTGGTTTCCTTCGAGCTTGATCCCGTTGTCGCCGGCGTTCTTGATCTCGATGCCGAAAATTGTCCAGTAGCTCCCTTTCAGCTCGATGCCGCGATTGCTCGAGCCGTAGGCCTGCTTGGAGAAGTCGAAGACGGGACGAGCTCCCTTGGCGGCCCCCAGGTACTTGCGCTGGGTGGCGCTTCCGCTGTTGAGGGAATCGATCTTGATGGTGGTGGCCAGATCGTAGGTCCCATCCTGCAGCAGGATGGAGTCACCGGGTGCGGCGGACTGAACCGCCGTGTACACATCCAGCGGCGACTCCTTCGTGGCGGCTCCCGTGGTCAGCCCGGCTGGGGAAACGATCCAATTCTTGGCCGAGACGCCACTCGCGACAAGGGCGATCGCCCCGATGATCCTGAAAATCGCCCGCATGGTTCCCGCCTTTTTCGAGACGCCCGCAACGACCGGCAGGCGTTGTCGGAAACCTACGCGCGAGAAAAGTTCCACGGGAACCATGCCTGGCCCACGCCGTTGAAGGTCCGTCCATGCCTTTGACTTTCGATGCCCCTCGTTCTCCCCAAAAACGAGAAAAGGCCACCTTGCGGCAGCCTTTCCCGTTTCACCTCAAAAACCCGATTTCCCTGATTACCAGCGGAAGTGCGCGAAGGCTTTGTTAGCCTCGGCCATGCGGTGCGTATCGACGCGCTTCTTGACAGCGGCGCCTTCGTTGTTGGCGGCCTGCGAGAGCTCGCCAGCCAAACGACGAGCCATGTTCTGCTCGGTGCGGCGACGGGCTGCGTCGGCGATCCAACGGATGGCCAGAGCCTGGCGACGGTTGGGGTTCACTTCAACGGGCACCTGGTAGGTGGCGCCGCCAACACGACGAGACTTCACTTCCAGCGAAGGCTTGACGTTGTTGATCGCACGCTTGAGGATGGACAAGCCGTCCTCTTCGCCGCTGGCGCGAGCCTGGAGCTCGTCGATGGCGCCGTAGACCACGGATTCCGCGATCGACTTCTTGCCATCGCGCATGATTCCGTTGACGATCTGGGTGACCAGAGTCGACTGGAACTTCGGATCGGGATTGCGTTCCCGCTTCTCTGCAGATTTGCGACGAGCCATTTACTTCTTCTTTCCCTTAGCAGGAGGAGCGCCCTTGCCGCCCTTAGCCGCCGCTTGGCCAGGCTTGGGACGCTTGACGCCGTACTTGGAGCGACCCTTGCGACGTCCGTCGACGCCGGCGGTGTCCAAGGTGCCGCGAATGATGTGGTAACGCACACCAGGAACGTCCTTCACGCGACCGCCACGGATCAGCACGATGGAGTGTTCCTGAAGGTTGTGACCTTCGCCCGGGATGTAGCAGGTGACTTCCAGACGATTGGAAAGACGCACACGGGCAATCTTACGCAACGCGGAGTTCGGCTTCTTGGGCGTGGTGGTGTAGACGCGGGTGCACACGCCGCGCTTTTGCGGGCTCGCCTTGAGGGCGGGCGATGCCGTGCGATTCTGGACCTTTTGCCGTCCCTTGCGGACGAGCTGCGAGATAGTTGGCACCTTCTTCAGGCTCCTTGGGTTTTTGAGGCGGTCAAACGTAGGTGTCCAACCCCTTGTTTGGCAAGGGGTTGAACCATTTACTGTTGCACTTGGACTTCTTCTTCGAGTTCTTCTTCGAGATCGTCGTCTTCGTCAGCGGCAGCCAATGCGGCTTCCAGCTCGCGACGACGCGCATCTTCCTGGATCTTTTCCTGGGCCCGGCGGGCGGCTTCCACTTCGGCTTCCTCGTCGCGCACACGGATGTTTCCGTAGGTGCGTGCGCCGGTTCCGGAGGGGATCAGGCGTCCCACGATGACGTTCTCCTTGAGGCCTTCCAGCGTGTCGGTCTTGCCGGCCACAGCCACCTGCGTGAGCACCTTGGTGGTTTCCTGGAACGAAGCCGCGGCGAAGAACGAATCGGTTCCCAAGGACGCCTTGGTGATGCCCAGCAGCAGAGGATCGATGGTGGGGATATCTCCCTTGATCGATTCGATGCGGATGTTCTCCAAGCGAAGGCGAGCCTTCGACACTTCCTCGTTTTCGAGGAATTGGGAGTCGCCCGGGTCCTTGATCTTCACCTTGCGCAGCATCTGGCGCACGATGCACTCGATGTGTTTGTCCGCGATGGTCACGCCTTGCAGCTTGTACACCGCTTGGATTTCTTCCACCAGGTATTCCTGGACGGCCTTTTCGCCACCGATCTTCAGGATGTCGTGCGGATCCTTGGGTCCTTCGCACAGACGGTCGCCGGCGCGGACGCGGTCACCCGAGTGCACCGACAAGTGCTTGCCTCGAGGGATCAGGTACTCGTGCTTGACGCCGTTCTCGTCGGAGACGATCACGTTCTGCTGGCCGCGTTCCATCTCGCCGAACTCGATGATGCCATCGACCGCGGTGACCACGGCCGGAGCCTTGGGCACGCGGGCTTCGAACAGCTCCGCGACGCGAGGCAGACCGCCGGTGATGTCGCGGGTGGCCGAAGCCTGGCGCGGCATCTTGACCAGGATCTCGCCGATGCCGATCTTGGTGTTGTCGCGAACCTGGAGCACGGCGTTGGCCGGGACCGGGTAGCGACCGATGGGCTTTTCCTTGTCGGCTCCGAAGACGAGCAGCTGCGGATGCAACTTGCCCTTCTTGTCGTTGCAGACGCGGAACGTGGTCAGGCCGGTATTCTCGTCTTCTTCGACTTCGAGCGTGTGGCCGTCTTCGATGTCGTCCCAGCGCACGAGACCGTCTTCCTTCGCCACGATGACGGAGTTGTACGGGTCCCATTCGAACAGGACGGTTCCTGCCTTGACCTTTTTGCCTTCTTCCACGCGCAGCACGGAACCGTATGGCACGGGGTAGCGGGACTTGGTGATGCCGTTGTCGTCCACGATGGTGCACTCGCCGGTACGGCTGATGACCACCATGTCCTTGCCGCCGCGCAGGACGGTCTCGACATTTTCCAACCGGACGGTGGAATCGATCTTGGCCTTCTGCTTGTCCTGTGCGGTCAAACGAGTGGCCGCACCACCGATGTGGAACGTACGGAGAGTCAGCTGCGTGCCGGGCTCGCCGATCGACTGGGCGGCCATGACGCCGACCGCTTCGCCGATGTTCACGGGACGACCGGTTGCCAGATTTCGTCCATAGCACTTGGCGCAGACGCCGCGGCGGCTTTCGCAAGTGAGCACGGAACGGACCAGCACTCGGTCGATCTCGGCGTCCATCAGAGCCTTGGACAGCGCTTCGTCGACGATGGTGCCGGCTTCCACGATCACCTTGTTGGTGAGCGGGTGCAGCACGTCGTTGAGAGGCACGCGACCGATGATGCGTTCCGAAAGCGGCGTCTTGACGTCGTCGCCTTCGGTGATCGCGCCGACCTCGATGCCTTGCTTGGCACCGCATTCGACTTCCGAAATCACCAGGTCCTGCGCCACGTCGACGAGTCGACGGGTCAGGTAACCGGCGTCGGCCGTCTTCAAAGCCGTATCCGCCAAGCCCTTTCGCGCACCGTGGGTCGAGATGAAGTATTCGAGAACCGTCAAGCCTTCCTTGAAGTTGGACTTGATCGGGTTTTCGATCGTTTCCTGACCGGTCAGCTTCTTCTGCGGCTTCTGCATCAAACCACGCATGCCCGAGAGCTGCTTGATCTGTTCGCGGCTACCACGGGCGCCGGAGTCGGCCATCATGTAGATGGGGTTGAATCCGTCCTGGTCCTTGGCGAGCTTGTCGAACAAGATGTTCGCGACTTCGGAGGTCGCATGCGACCAGGTGTCGATGACCTGGTTGTAGCGCTCGCCGTCGGTGATCACGCCGTTGTCGTAGAGGTCGTGGAGGTTGTCCACCTTCTTCTGCGCTTCGTCGATGATCTTCCACTTGTCGTCGGGAATGAGCATGTCGCCCAAGCCCACGGACGAGCCGGATTTTGTCGCCCACAGGAAGCCGGTGGACTTCAGATTATCCAGGAACTCCACCGTGCCGTTGTTTCCGGCCTTGCGGTAGACGTCGCCGATGACCACGCCCAGCTGCTTCTTGGACATCGTCTCGTTGACGAGTCCCATCTGCTTGGGCAGGATCTTGCTGAAGATGCCGCGTCCGACGGTGGTCACGATCATCTTGTCCTGGAAGCGGAAGCGGATCCACTCGTGGACGCGGATGCCGCCGCCGTTGACGGCCTGTTCCAATTCCAGCACCGATCCGAACACGCGAAGCTTGGCGATCTGCTCGGGCTTGTCCGGCTTGGGGCCGGCAGGCTTGGTCAGGTAGTACGCACCCAGCACGATGTCCTGCGAAGGTACCGTGATGGGCTGGCCCGACGCCGGGTGCAGCAGGTTGAAGGCCGACAGCATGAGGATACGCGCCTCGAGCTGGGCTTCGAAGGAAAGGGGCAAGTGCACGGCCATCTGGTCGCCGTCGAAGTCGGCGTTGAACGCCGCGCAAACGAGCGGGTGCAGACGGATCGCCTTGCCTTCCACCAACGTGGGATAGAAGGCCTGGATGCCCAAGCGGTGAAGCGTGGGAGCACGGTTCAGCAGCACGGGGTGGTCCTGGATGATTTCTTCCAGGATGTCCCAGACTTCCGGCTTTTCCTTCTCGATGTACTTCTTGGCGCTCTTGACAGTGTGGGCGATGCCGCGTTCTTCCAGCTTCTGGATGATGAACGGCTTGTAGAGTTCCAGGGCCATGCTCTTGGGCAGACCGCACTGGAAGATCTTGAGCTCCGGTCCCACCACGATGACGGAACGTCCGGAGTAGTCCACGCGCTTGCCCAGAAGGTTCTGGCGGAAGCGGCCGTTCTTGCCCTTGAGCAGTTCGGACAAGGACTTGAGGGGGCGACGCCCTTCACCCTTGACGGAAACTGTACGGCGACCGTTGTCGAACAGCACGTCGACGGCTTCCTGCAACATGCGCTTTTCGTTGCGCAGGATGACTTCGGGAGCCTTGATGTCGATGAGCTTCTTCAACCGGTTGTTGCGGTTGATGACGCGGCGGTACAGGTCGTTGAGGTCGGAAGTCGCGAAGCGGCCACCTTCCAACGGCACCAGCGGGCGCAGGTCGGGAGGAATGACGGGCAACACGTCCAGGACCATCCACTCGGGGCGGTTTTCCGACTTGCGGAAAGCCTCCACGATGCGCAGGAGCTTGAGGGTGTCCAGCTTACGCTGCACCGAGGTCTCTACCTTCACGCGGGCCCGGAGGTCGCGGGAAAGGTGTTCCAGGTCCAGTTCGGCCAGCATCTGCTTGACGGCAGGCGCACCCATCTTCGCGTCGAATTCCTTGCCTTCGTCCTCGAGCTCGATGTGCTCGTCTTCGGTCAGCAATTGCGCGCGCTTGAGTTCGGTGTTGCCCGGATTGAGCACGAGGTATGACTCGTAGTAGATCACGCGTTCGAGGTGCGTGATGCTGATGCCCAGCATCTGCCCGATCATGGAGGGCAGGCTCTTGAAGAACCAGATGTGCACGACAGGCACGGCCAGTTCGATATGGCCCATGCGTTCGCGACGCACCTTGGAATGGGTCACCTCAACGCCACAGCGGTCACAAACCACACCGCGATAGCGGATGCGCTTGTACTTGCCGCAGGAGCATTCCCAGTTCTTGACCGGTCCGAAGATCTTTTCGCAGAAAAGACCGTCCTTCTCGGGCTTGAACGTACGGTAGTTGATGGTTTCCGGTTTGGTCACCTCGCCAAACGACCAACCCCGGATGACTTCCGGGGAAGCCAGCTGGATGGAGATGGCCCCGGTGTCAGGTACGGCGCTGTCGAAGCCGGTTGCGGTCTCGTTCATCGAATCCTCCGATGTCCTCTATGCGTCCTTCGTTGACTCAGGCTGCCACTTCGCCGTCGGGCGTGAAACGGACGTCCAGGGCCAGCGCCTGCATTTCCTTGATCAACACGTTGAAGCTTTCGGGCAGTCCCGGCTTGGGCGCGTTGTCGCCCTTGACGATTGCCTCGTAGATCTTGGATCGGCCGACCACGTCGTCGGACTTCACCGTCAGGAGTTCCTGCAAGGTGTAGGCCGCGCCGTAGGCTTCCAACGCCCACACTTCCATTTCGCCGAAGCGCTGGCCACCGAACTGGCTCTTGCCACCCAGCGGCTGCTGGGTCACGAGAGAGTAGGGGCCGATGGAACGGGCGTGAATCTTGTCGTCGACCAAGTGGCCGAGCTTGAGCATGTACATGTAGCCGACCGTGGTCGCGTTCTCCAGACGTTCGCCCGTGCGACCGTCGAAGAGCTTGACCTTGCCCGTGTTGGGCAGACCGGACTTCGTGAGCTCGACTTCGATGTCTTCGAAGGTGGCGCCGTCGAACACCGGAGTGGCCACGCGATAGCCCAGACGGCTTGCCGCCCAGCCCAACGAGACTTCCAGAATTTGTCCGACGTTCATACGCGAAGGCACGCCCAGCGGATTGAGAAGGATCTGCACCGGAGTGCCGCCTTCCACATAGGGCATGTCTTCGACGGGAACCGTCTTGGAAATGACACCCTTGTTACCGTGGCGACCGGCCATCTTGTCACCGACCTGCAGGCGGCGCTTCTTGGCGATGTAGACCTTCACCAATTGCAGCACGCCCGGCTTCAGCTCGTCACCGCGCACGACCTTGTCGATCTCCTTGTCCAGGCGATCTTCGTGCTGGCGGATCATTTCCTGCGCGGTCTGGACGATCTTGCCGACCTTGGTGTTCAGCGCTTCTTCTTCGCAGAACACGGAACCGCCGGCCACATCGTCGAAGCTCGTGCGAGCCACCAACTGCTTGGTCCACTTCTTTCCGGCGGCCACCAGGACCTCGGAAGTCGCGGCGTCCTTGACTTCGCCGGACACTTGTCCTTCCAGGAGCTCGCCCAGCTTCTTGTCGCGGGCTTCGCGGATTTCCTGGATCTTCAGGCCCAGCTCGGACTTGATCTTCTCGATGCGGTCCTTGTCGGCCTTCTTGGACTTCTTGTCCTTTTCCTTGCGGGAGAAGACGCGCGTCTCGATGACGATGCCCTTCATGCCCGGAGGAGCCTTCAAGGAGCTGTCGCGAACGTCCAAGGCCTTTTCGCCGAAGATGGCGCGCAGCAGGCGCTCTTCCGGGGAGAGCTCTGTCTCGCCCTTCGGAGTGACCTTGCCCACCAGGATGTCGCCGGAGTTGACTTCCGCACCGACGCGAATCACACCCATTTCGTCGAGGTTCCCGATGGAATCTTCGCCGACGTTGGGGATTTCCCGCGTGAGTTCTTCCGGTCCGCGCTTGGTGTCGCGAACTTCCATCTCGTACTCTTCGATGTGAATGCTGGTGAAGGTGTCCTTCACGAGCAGTTCTTCGGAGATGATGATGGCGTCTTCGAAGTTGTAACCGTTCCAGGGAAGGAACGAGACCAGGATGTTCTTGCCCAGGGCCAGTTCTCCGTGGTCGGTGGAGGCACCGTCCGCGAGCGGAGTTCCCTTGACCACGCGCTGCCCCAGATCCACGATGGGCTTCTGGTTGATCACGGTGTCCTGGTTCGAGCGGCGCATCTTGCGCATCTCGTACACGTCGAATTCCGGCATATCCAGGAAGTCGTCTTCGCGGATCTCGGTCTTGTCGCGGCGCACGATGACGCGGCAGGCGTCCACGCGTTCCACCACACCGGGATTCTTGGCCAGGATCATGGATCCCGAGTCAAGGGCCGAGCGGGCTTCCAAACCGGTGCCCACGATGGGGGCCTCGGAGCGAAGCAACGGAACGGCCTGGCGCTGCATGTTGGAACCCATCAACGCGCGGTTCGCGTCGTCGTGTTCCAGGAACGGGATCAGACCGGCGGCCACCGACACCAATTGGCGCGGAGAGACGTCCATGTAGTGGACTTCTTCGCGACGCAACAGCGGGAACTCGCCTTGCTGGCGTGCGATCACGTACTCGTCGCGGAGCATTCCATCTTCGGTGACCGGCGTGTTGGCCGGCGCGATGATGAAGTTGTCTTCCTTGTCGGCCGTCAGGTAGTCGATCTGCTCGGTGACCTGATTGTTCTCCACCTTGCGGTAGGGAGTTTCGATGAAGCCGTACTCGTTCACACGAGCATAGGTGGACATCGAAGAGATCAGGCCGATGTTCGGACCTTCAGGGGTTTCGATCGGGCAAAGACGTCCGTAGTGCGTGTGGTGCACGTCGCGGACTTCGAAGCCGGCGCGTTCGCGGGTCAAACCACCCGGTCCGAGAGCCGAAAGACGACGCTTGTGCGTCAGTTCGGCCAAGGGATTGGTCTGGTCCATGAACTGCGAGAGCTGGCTGGATCCGAAGAAGGTGGCGATCACCGCGTTGATGGTGCGCGCGTTGACCAGGTCCTGCGGGGTCATCTCTTCGGTGTCGCGAAGAGACAGACGCTCGCGGATGGTGCGGCTCATGCGGGTGAAAGCGACCGTGAACTGGTTGGCGAGAAGTTCGCCGACCGAGCGTGCGCGACGATTGCCCAAGTGGTCGATATCGTCGATGTAGGGAGTGATTTCCTTGCCGTGACGATCCTTCATGCGGCCGTTGAACAGGCCGACGAGGTTCTTCATGATCGCGATGAAATCTTCGCGGGTCATGGTCCGGGTGGTCATCGGGACTTCCAGGTCCAGACGGCTGTTCATGCGATAGCGGCCGACCTCTCCAAGGTCGTAGCGCTTGTCGTCGAAGAACATCCGCAGGATCAGCTGGCGGGCGGTGTCCGTGTTCGGCGGATCGCCGGGACGGATGACGCCGTAGATCTTCTGCAACGCGTCGTCTTCGCCCGTGGTGGGATCCACGTCCAACGTGTTGTGGATGACAGGATCCGTCTCGATGTCCAGATCGATCACCTTCACGCGGTTGATGCCCGCCTTGGTCAGGTTGGCGACGAGGTCGGAATCCAGAAGCGAGTTGGCTTCGGCGATGATCTCGCCGTCACCGGTGATCGCATCGGCGGCCAGGACCTTGCCTTCCAGGGCTTCGGACACGTCGGCTTCGGTGGTCGGGTAGAACAGTTCCAGGATTTCCTGGTTGGTCTGCCATCCGATGGCGCGAAGCAAGATGGTGGCCGGCAGCTTGCGGCGACGGTCGATGTTGATGTACATCGCGTCGTTGACGTCCTGGAGGAATTCCACCCAGGATCCGCGGTAAGGGATGATGCGCGCCTTCAGAAGGCGCTTTCCATTGGGGTGGAAGTCCTCGTCGAAGGACACACCCGGGCTGCGGTGCAGCTGGCTCACCACGACGCGTTCGGCGCCATTGATGATGAACGTGCCATTTTCCGTCAGGAGAGGGATGTCGCCGAAATACACGTCGTTCGTGATTTTTTCGGAGAAGGTTCTCTCGTCCCCTTCGACCTTGTAGACATTCAGTGAAAGGGTGGCGCGCAATGGCGCGGCATACGTCATGCCGCGTTCCTGGCACTCGGGAATCGAGTACTTGGGCACGCCAAGGTTGTAGCCTTCGTAGACGAGCTCGTACATGCCCTTCACGTCGACGATGGGGAAGGTTTCGCGGAAAACCGCTTCCAATCCCTCGTTCGCACGCTCTCGCGGCAAGGTTCCGATTTGCAGGAACCTGTTGAAGGAATCCACCTGAACCTCTAAGAGGAAGGGGATCTCCATCGAGTACTTGCTCTTCGCGAAGTTTCTGCGTTCCGTCATCGACCGCCTCGCCTCGTGGGATTCGGAAAACACCTGAAAGCCAGCCGCGTATCGGGGCCGGCCCAAAACGAAAGTCCCTGGTCATCGGCCTTGCGATGGGCCAGGGACTTAGATGGTTCGAAGGAGAAAGACACCCTTACTTCAAGGTGACTTTGGCTCCAGCCTCTTCCAACTTCTTCTTCATCGACTCGGCATCGGCCTTGGCCACGCCGTCCTTGACGTTCTTGGGAGCTCCGTCAACGAGGTCCTTGGCTTCCTTGAGTCCCAGGCCGGTCAGTTCGCGAACGACCTTGATGACGCCGATCTTGTTGGCGCCGGCTTCGGTCAGAACGACGTCGAACTCGGTCTTTTCTTCTTCGGCAGGGCCAGCGGCGGCGGCAGGAGCAGCGGCCATCATGACGCCGCCAGCGGCAGCTTCGAGACCGTGAACTTCCTTCAGGTATTCGGAGAGGGCGCGGGCCTGGGCCAGCGAGAGGTTGATGATCTTTTCGCCGAGGTCGACGATTTCAGCAGCGTAGGTCTTGGTGTCGGACATTGTGGATTCCTCTGAGGATTGGATGGTTGGTGAATTCTTAGGCAGCTTCGTCGAGGCGCTTTACAAGAGCCTCGAGCTGTCCGGCAATCTTGGAGCCAGGTCCCTTGATGAGACCGACCAGTGTGGAGCCTGGGCTGAGGAACAACTGGACCACTTGGGCCTGCAGTTCCCGCTTGCCAGGAAGCTTCGCCACGTCGGCGATCGCTTTTCCAGGGAACGTATCGCCATCGAGCCAGGTGATCTTGGAGGCCAGGAAACCCGCGTGGGCTTTCTGAAACTCGACGATCGCACGAGCTGGGGCGATGGGGTCGTCCTTGGAACCCACCAAGATGGCGGATGGGAGCTTCAGCGTGTTGTCCAGAGCAGTGATCCCGGCCTTGTTCAAGGCGCGACGGATCAGCGTGTTCTTCGCAACGCGGTAGAAGATTCCCTGCTTGTTCAGCGCCTTGCGGAGCTCAACGTCGTGTCCGACCACAATGCGGCCGAAGTCGACGAGGAACACCGAACCCGCGTCGGACAAAGCCTTGTCCAGGGAGTCGGTAGTCTGCTTCTTTTTGTCGAGGCTAATCACGTTGGTCCCCTCAACCGCGAGCCACGGAGAGCTCGATCGGAAGACCGGGGCTCATGGTGGACGAAATGGTGATGCTCTTGACGTAGGTTCCCTTGGAGGTCTGGGGCTTGGCCCGAACCACCGAGCGAATGAGAGCCAGAACGTTCTCTTCCAAAGCTTCAGCTCCGAAGGAGATCTTTCCAACCAATGCCTGAACGTTGGCGCCCTTGTCCACGCGATAGGTGATCTTACCGGCCTTGAGCTCGGCGAGGATCTCCTTGACGTTGACGCCCACCGTTCCCGTTTTGGGAGAGGGCATGAGACCACGTGGACCCAGCAAACGAGCGAGCTTGCCAACGATGGTCATGGTGTCCGGAGTGGCCACCACGACGTCGAAGTCCATCCAGCCGCCCTGGATCTTTTCCACGAGTTCTTCGGCACCGACATGATCGGCTCCCGCGGCTTGCGCTTCCTGGGCTTTTTCACCCTTGGCGAACACGAGCACGCGGACCGTCTTGCCGGTCCCCTTGGGCAGAACGACCGTTCCACGAACCATCTGGTCGGAATGCTTGGGATCGACTCCCAAGTTCATCGCGACTTCAACGGTTTCGTCGAACTTGGCCACGCGGTTGTCCTTCAGAAACTTGATCGCTTCCAGAAGGGCCCACTCGGTGCGAACGGACGCTTTTTCTGCGGCCTCCCGATACTTCTTGCCATGCTTCATCGACGAGTCCTCTGGTTTATCCTTCGACCGTGAGACCCATGCTCACGGCGGTTCCACGAACCTGCGAGGCCGCAGATTCGATGGAAAGTGTGTTAAGGTCGGGCATCTTGATCTTGGCGATTTCCAGGACTTGCGCCTGGGTCACCTTGCCGACCTTCTTACGGTTGGGCTCACCCGAACCGCTCTCGATGCCAGCGGCCTTCTTCAGAAGGACCGGCACCGGGGGGGTCTTGGTGATGAACGTGAACGAGCGGTCTGCGAAGACCGTGATCACGATGGGGATGATCATCCCCTTCTGGTCCTGCGTGCGAGCATTGAACTGCTTGCAGAACTCCATGATGTTGACGCCCTTTTGACCGAGGGCTGGGCCCACGGGAGGCGATGGATTCGCGGCCCCTGCGGGAATCTGGAGCTTGATGTAGCCGGTGATTTTCTTGGCCAAGGCCGTTACTCCCGAAGCTTCTCCCGCTGGTGGCGGGCTAACTTTTGCGGCGACAACAGGTTAAGTTGGTCCGCGGAAAAAATGGGGGGTGAAAACTAAATCGTTCTCACCCGATTGTCCAGTGATCCTTTAAACTTCACTCACTTGGCGGAAGTCCAGCTCGACCGGAGTGGACCGTCCGAAGACGCTGACCAGCACCTTGAGCTTGCCCTTGTCCGGGCTGACATCCTCGACCGTGCCATCGAAGTCCTTGAAGGGGCCTTCGTTGATCCGGACCGCATCGCCAACCTTGAACGGGATTTGAACCGCGTGTCCATCCAGTTCGCCGCGGTCATGACCGGTGCGTCCCAGAATGCGATCCACTTCCGCTTTCCGCAGAGGTTGGGCCTTTTGGCCGACCCCGACGAAGTGAGTGACACCAGGAATGGACAGCACGGCATGCTGCGCATCCTTGGTCATGTCCATTTCGAGAATCACGTAGCTGGGGAAGTCCTTGCGCGACTGGCGGATCTTCTTGCCATGTCGAACTTGGACCACTTCCTGGGAAGGCAGGAGCACCTGCCCGATGATGCCCTGGAAGCCCTGACGCTCGATCAATTCTTCGATGTAGGCCTTGACCTTGTTTTCCTGGCCAGAATAGGTGTGCAAGACATACCAGTTCATGCGCCGCCCTTCAGCAGGTACTCAACAAGGTAACCGACAAAAACGTCGACGAAGGTGATCAGGAGACCACACATGACGCTGAATCCCATCACGATCCAAGTGCTGTCCACGAGCTCCTTGCGAGGAGGCCAGGTGACCTTCTTCCCTTCCGCGACGACTTCAAGGAAGTATTGGTACAACTTGCGCACA
Source organism: Fibrobacterota bacterium (assembly GCA_016699655.1). Classification (GTDB taxonomy): domain Bacteria; phylum Fibrobacterota; class Fibrobacteria; order UBA5070; family UBA5070; genus UBA5070. Next base: position 1,969,394 of record CP064986.1, on the reverse strand, counting down.
AAGGATCCTTTCGCGATCGAACAGGGGAAGAGGGACTCGAACCCGCAACCAACGGTTTTGGAGACCGCTACTCTACCAATTGAGCTATTCCCCTAGAGACAGCGGTCCGGCTTTTGGCCGGACCACCTCGGACTTACTTGATGATCTCGGTGACGGTGCCGGCGCCGATGGTACGTCCACCCTCGCGGATGGCGAACTTCAGGCCCTTGTCCATCGCCACGGGAGTGATGAGCTCGCCGGAGATGGAGATGGTGTCGCCGGGCATCACCATTTCAACGCCCTCGGGCAGCTCGATCGATCCGGTCACGTCGGTGGTCCGGAAGTAGAACTGAGGACGGTAGCCCTTGAAGAACGGAGTGTGACGTCCGCCCTCTTCCTTCGAAAGCACGTAGATCTCGGCTTTGAAGGCGGTGTGAGGCTTGATGGTACCGGGCTTGGCCAAAACTTGACCACGCTCGATGTCGGACTTTTCGCAACCGCGAAGCAAGATGCCCACGTTGTCGCCGGCTTCGCCGCGATCCAACAACTTGCGGAACATTTCCACGCCGGTGACGACGAACTTCTTGGTGTCTTCCGACAGACCAACGCGTTCGACTTCTTCCTGGATCTTCACGACACCCTGCTCGATACGGCCGGTACCGACAGTACCGCGACCGGTGATCGAGAAGACGTCTTCGATGGACATCAGGAAGGTCTTGTCGATGGCGCGAGCCGGCATCGGAATGAAGGTGTCCACGGCGGTCAGAAGAGCCTTGATGGAGTCTTCGCCGTAAGCGGACTTTTCGCCTTCCAAGGACTTCAGAGCCGAACCACGAATGATCGGAGTGTCGTCGCCGGGGAAGCCGTACTTGGAGAGCAACTCGCGAACTTCCATTTCGACCAGGTCGAGGAGTTCGGCGTCGTCCACCATGTCGCACTTGTTCATGTACACCACGATGGCCGGAACGCCGACCTGACGGGCGAGCAGGATGTGCTCACGGGTCTGGGGCATCGGGCCGTCGGTGGCGGCAACCACCAGGATCGCGCCGTCCATTTGGGCCGCGCCGGTGATCATGTTCTTCACGTAGTCAGCGTGTCCTGGGCAGTCCACGTGAGCATAGTGACGAGCTTCCGACGAGTATTCCACGTGAGAAGTGTTGATCGTGATTCCACGAGCCTTCTCTTCGGGAGCGTTGTCGATCTGGTCGTAGCCGCGAGCCTGGCCGCCGAACAGACGAGCCGCGACGGTGGTGATCGCTGCGGTGAGCGTGGTCTTGCCATGGTCCACGTGACCGATGGTGCCGACGTTCATGTGCGGCTTGCTACGTTCGAACTTTTCTTTTGCCATGACACGCTCCTCCTTGACGGAGTTTACTTGGGAGTTTGGGACCGAAGCCCAGTCCGGGACTCGAACCCGGGACCTCTCCCTTACCAAGGGAGTGCTCTACCACTGAGCTAACTGGGCAAACCTAACTGCGAAAGCGAAAAGAGCGGACAATGAGATTCGAACTCACAACAGCCACCTTGGAAGGGTGGAACTCTACCAATTGAGTTATGTCCGCTTTGAATTCCTGGAGCAATGAGCGATCGGGATGGGCCGGGGTGGGTTCGAACCACCGTAGACTCGCGTCAGCGGATTTACAGTCCGCCCCCATTAGCCACTCGGGCACCGACCCTTCCCGATCTCCCAGCGAAGCCAGCGACAGGACTTGAACCTGCGACCGACTGATTACAAATCAGTAGCTCTACCAACTGAGCTACGCTGGCACACCCGGAATTCGAGTCACGCAATGTAGGCCCAAACGCGAGTCATGTCAAGGACTTGAGGCATTTTTTTGACGCATTTTCGCGGGATTTTCTTCAAGTCGGACTCGTTTGTCTTCTGCATAGGGCGATGTCACGACCAACTCATGACGCGACCGTGACATTCACCCCGTTAAAAAACGCGAACTTCAGTAGGCCAACAACAACCAGACACCTCCAACTGAGGATAGAAGGAGTTTCAAAATGGCCAGCTTGCTGAAGGAATCTTGGGAAGGCGCCACGCTTTACAACCAGTACATCAAGGATATCCAGCGTTATCGTCTGCTGACTCGCGCCGAAGAGCGCGCCATCCTGGACAAACTCGCCAAGGGCGACGAGCGCGCCAAGGAGAGACTCATCGTCTCCAATCTACGGTTTGTGGTCAACGTCGCCTTCTTGTATCGCAACCAGGGGCTTTCTCTCCCTGAGCTCATCAACGAAGGCAATGTGGGCCTCATCGAAGCGGCCGGCCGCTTTGACACCAGCCGCGACCTCAAGTTCATCTCGTACGCCGTTTGGTGGATCCGTCAGTCCATCACCCGCGCCATCGCGGAAAAAGCCCGCTTGGTGCGCATCAGCGCCGAGAAGGAATTGATCCTGCGTCGCTTCAGCAAGGTGAACCACCCGGTCTCACAGGCCATCGGCGGCGCCTGGGTGACGGATTCCACCGAGTTGGGTCGTCGGATGGAAATGTCGTCGGAGTCGGTGGAGAAGGTGATCGAGATGGGCCAGCGCCACGCCAGCCTGGACTCCAAGCTCGACGAAGAGGGCGACTCCAGCCTGATGGACATGATCCAGGACGACGAGATCGTGCTGCCCGATGCCCACGTGGAAGCCATCGACGAGCTGGCCAACCTCCAGGAAATGGTGGCCAACCTTCCCGACATGGAACGCAAGGTTCTGTGCATGTATTTCGGGGTGGGCTACGGCGAGGCGTTCAACTTGCAGGAAATCGGCAAGGTGGTGGGCCTCTCGAAGGAGCGCGTGCGCCAGATCAAGGAAAAGGCGTTGGGTCGGATTCGCGAGCAGGCAGGGCGCTTGGCGCTGGCTGCTTGATTCCAAATCGTTGAACGAAGCAAAGCCCTCAACCGAGCACGGTTGGGGGCTTTTTTTTGCTTTCGCTTTTGCGGGTCACGGCCCGCTAGCCGTTTTCCTGGGTGCGCCGGCACCCAGACCCCGGCCAAAGGGATTCTGGCATCCCTTGAACCTAGCGCCCATGAAAGAGAGGGATGCAGCGCGCTCAGAACACGCTGCAGATTGGCCTCGGCGGGCGAGGAGGCGCACCCTTGTTCGGTGCGGTGACGAGACCGTACGGGCCAAGATGCGGTGTGGGCTGAGATGCGATGCGCCCGGTTCTTTTGTGGGCGCTAGGTTGAAATCCGCCACTGGGGGCTCGAGCTCTACGGGCCGATGCGGCCCTCCGAATAGCGAGCCCCCAGACCCCGTTCACCCTTTTTGAACTGCTTCGCGGTTGGAGGCGTTTTTTTTTAGCGCAGCATCGGGAGCATGGTGGATTCGGCGGGGTCGCGGCCGCCGATGAGGGCTAGGATTCTCGGGCCCTTGCCGGGGAGGGCGGACCAGTCGAGGTGGAGGTCGCCGGACAAGACGCCGGACGACAAAATCCGACCTTGCAGATCGCGCAACTCCCAGCGCTCCCCCGCTCCAGGCGAGCGGAGGTCCACGCCCCGCGCGCCCAGCAGAATGCGGCTTCCCGCGCCTCGAGGCGAGCGGCTGATGGCCACTCCCCTGCCCAGCACGTATTCGGCCGAGCCCAACACGATGGCCTTGCCGGTCTTGTCGAAGTCGCTGGCCGTGTAGGAATTATCGTCCTCGTAAGTGAGGGCCATGACGTCTTCCTTGGCGATCGACCACCAGAAACCCTCCGGGTACTGGTACCCCGGCGCGGTCTTCCAGCTGCTGATGAATGTGTAAGGCTTGATGCCTTCCAAAAAGTGGCTGCGGACCCGATTGATGTAGTCCTGCTCCAAGGTGGTGTAGATGGAGGAGGTCCCACCCGCCTCGTGATAGAAGAAGAATCGGGCTCCGTTTTGCTGGTCAGAGTGCATGTTCAAGGCCACTCTCGGGGGGTTGGGGCCCTGGTACATCCTTGTGTACACGGCCTTCAGCGCTTTCGACTCCGGCTGCATGGAGGCTGTGTTCCAGTTCCCCTCCAAGTCAACGTCGTTGGCGTTTTGCCGGGATTTGCGCAGCATGACGCCATCCGGGTTGTACATGGGCACCAGGTTCCAGAGGAAGTCTCGCCGCAGGTTGCTCGCCGCTTCGCTCGAATCCAGCAGAAAACGGATCATCTCGTTGGTCACCCGCTGGGCTTGCACCTCCGACGGGTGCGTCCGGGCATGCGCCACGATGCGGAACTTTCCGTCCTTGCGCCCCTCCACGGCCCCCGCACTATCGGTGGAATCGGTGATGGAGACCATCCAGATGGCACGATTCTGAACCGAGGCGCCGATCGAATCGATCTTGACCCAAGGGCTCTTCTTCCACTGGGAAAGATCGCGCAGCAGGGAATCGTAGGGATATCCCCAACCGTTGGCGGAATCGATCTCGGCCTGGCGGGCGTGGGTGGCCGTGAAGCCAAGCAGGAGCAGAATCAGGAACTTGAGGGAAGTGGGCATGGGCTGGGAAACTAGAAAGGTGGATCCCGACCTGATCCTCGCGGCTACCTCTACGCCTCTTTGGAGCGGTTCTCTTGAATCAGACGCGCCGCCGTGATCACTTCGTGCCCCAGGTGGAACAAGGGGGACAGGGGCGATCGATTTTCCCCAAGATCCTCCGTGAGTGCCCCGGCGGAAAACGTCCCATCGAAGCGCAACAGGATGAATCGGGTCTGTCCGCCTTCAGGCAAGGCCAATTCCTGGTCAGGGGTGAAGTGTTCGTGGAACTGGCTGGCCGCCTTCACGAAGGCCAAGCCCTTTTCCCTTCCCTGTTCATGCTGCCCGACCCCGATGATGGCCGCACCGGTGGAGAAGTACAGGCTCACGGTTCCTTCCATGAAACAGCGCAAACTCATGACCGCATTGCCCATCGACTGCTCCATGCAGATCCCCACGATCTGGTCGTCGGAGGTCTTGGTGAGACCCATCTCCGAAGGAGGCGTCCGCAATTGCATGTCGCGCATCTTCTGGAACATCCCCGGCTCCGAAGGCTTGCGTGCGGCCAACGGCTGCGGGCGCGAGGGTGCCGAGGACTCCGACGAGGAGCTGTACCAAAACCAGGAGAGGATTTTTGAGAGCATGGGGCGATCCTTTTCTCGCGAGAGCCTTTGATCCACCGATTTCCGTGGGAACAGCCAGAGGCCGGACGCGTGTTGGAAATATGGTGAAAGTGGGAAAGGAAATCTGTGATTTTGATCTCGTCTTCGCCTGCGGCGCGGCTTTTTCCTAATGCGGATTTTCTTCTTAAAACGGATTTTGTTTTTTGCCGGTGCTCCGCACCGGCGTTGGTTTTGCAGGGCTTTGCCCTGCACCGGTTTACAGGAGGACGCTTCCCGCTCCTCCTGTACCTCCTCGGGGCAAAGGACCGTATTGCCACGGTCCTTTGCAATCCCAGGCACCAGGGGTCTCGGACTCTACGGAGCGGATGCCGCTCCTCCGAATAGCCTCGCCCCCTTGGAACCCCTGCCGGTTTGGGAACTGCACTTGATTGCCTATGCCCGGCGCCGCTTCGCTGGCCGGTGGGGCCAGAAGAGCGGGGTGGTTATGACGGCCGTTTACTCCGTCCGCACCTGATCTGGCGGGACATGATCTGTTAGCCATACGCCGTTTTTTGCCTTGTAGAAGAGGTGGCCTGCTTGCGCCATCTTTGCAGATTCCACCACCAGTGCGACGGGCTTGCCGTGGCGACCACCTACCTGCATGGCGGTGGATACTTCCTGTGACAGATGGACGTATTGGCGCTTGCCTTTACGGATTCCCTGGGCCAGAATGCTTTCCAGGAAGTCCCTGGCGGTACCGTGGTAGAGAAATTCCGGCGGAATAGTTGGCTCCAACTGGAGGTCCACCCCGATGGAGTGACCCTGGACGGCGCGGATTCGCTGGTCGTCGAGGCTGATCTCGAAGCGCTTCTTTTCGTTGGTCTCGACGATCTCGTAGATGTCGTCCAGATCGATCTCGGTGCCAGCGGCGTTGGCCAGTCTCACCAGCTCCGATAGGTTCGCCCAGCCTTGGGCGTCCAGCGACAGGCCGATGGTCTCGGGGGCGTGGCGTAAGAGGAGGCTGAGGAATTTGCTTTTGGAAACGAGGGCTTTGTTCATTCGAATTCTTTCGAAGATGTCGGTCGAAAATCTGTGATCTTAATCTCAATCTTGGCCGCGCCTGGCTTCTTTTTTTCTGGCGAAGGCTCTGTTTAAAGCGGGTTTTCTTTTAGCCGGTGTTTCACACCGGCGTCGGTTTACAGGAGGACGCTCCCCGCTCCTCCTGTACCTCCTCGGGGCAAAGGACCGTCTTGCCACGGCCCTTTGCAATCCCGGGCACCAGGGGTCTCGGGCTCTACGGAGCGGATGACCGCTCCTCCGAATAGCCTCGCCCCCTTGGAACCCCTGCCAATTCGGCAGCAAAATGAGATGCCAGACCTCTTTGCCTGCCCATTACTTTGCGTAAGGATCGGGCATGCCCGATCCTACAAAACGCGCCCTGATTGAGTCCGGCATACATCGGATGCCATGGCCTCACCACGCGCGGTCTTCGTCGAGGAAGTGCCTTTGCATGGTGTTGTCGTCAATTTCTGACTCGTGGTCCTGCGCGCGGACGACGGTGTCTATGTGGGTTTTCAGGGCTTCGACTTGCTCTTTGCTGCGCAGGTCGAATCCGACAGGTTTGCCTTCGACCAGCAGGCGAACGGCGGTTGCGACCGGTATACCGAAACGATCCTTCACCGAATCTTCTTGGAGCCATTGCGCCTGGTGCAATTTCAGCACATCGACCCTGCGTCGTTCGATCTGGAGCAGATACCGCCGCGTGACCAGAATTCCCGGGATCCGGCTGTAGAGCAGCTGGTCCAGGCACTTCCAGCCCAACACCAACGCAGGCAGCATGGAAAGCCATGCGATCGGGAGAGCTGCCGGGTCCCCTTCCTTGGGAGTGAAGAGTCCATCCACCGTCCCTGTTCCCACCATGGCCGCAGGGATCCCGATCACGAAGAACATGAACCACAGGGCCATGCTCCCCCCGCGCGGATACCAGAGCCAGCCTTCGCCACCGGAACGCTCGTCGAGCTTTTCCAGCCTCGCCAACAACGGTTTCGGGAACTGGCGGTACTTGAGAGTGATCATCGCCAAACCTCGTCTTCCATGTACGGGCGCAGATCGGCCGGAAGCGGCACCAGAAAGTCGGTGTACTCCTTCAGCCACTCTCGGTCGCCGGCCAGGATGTCCGGACCTGCTTGCTCGAAGATGCGGACGATCGCGGTGAGTTCGTCCTGGTAGCGCTGTATCATGTCTCGTTCAACGCCATCATTGCCCGGGAAGGTGATCCGATCTCGCCGATGGCTCATCAGGTGTTCCAGCGGATAATACCCGACCCCTCGGTTCAAGCGATCATGGCAAACCACCGAGATGTGATCTCGCTCGAAGAACAACTGCATCACGAAAGAGTGGAGAAGGAGCACGACGGAGTCGTCCGAGTCACGAAGCATTCTGGCCTCGCGCAAATGCCCATTGGCGCTGAAGGCGCGGCGGACCATGTAAACGAGGTTGAGGTTGGCGTGCATGGTTGAGTTCTTTCCTTCTCTGATGTGAATTGATCCTTATCGCCGAGGTGGCGTCATTTTCTGTCTGGCGGCATGTCTTGCAGACCCCGGCGAGGCCGCTGGAGAGAAGATCACCAAACGGGGAAGAAAAATCTGTGATCTGGATCACATCCCTGGCTGCGCCGGTTTTTTTCTCTGGCGAAGGCTTTTGAAACGGTTTTTCTTTTTGCCGGTGTTTCAGACCGGCGTTGGTTTTGCAGGGCCATGCCCTGCACCGGTTTACAGGAGGACGTACCCAAGCCTCCCATTCGGCTTCGCCGAACGGGAACCCTCTCTCCTCCTGTACCTCCTCGGGGCAAAGGACCGCCATCCTAGCCTCCCATCCGGCCAACAAGCCGGATGGGAACCCTGTGCGGCCCTTTGGCCAGGGTTCCCATTTTCCTCGCATCGAGGAAAATGGGAGGAGCGAGCGTGCGCGCCAGGGGGCTCGGGCTCTACGGAGCGGATGACCGCTCCTCCGAATAGCCTCGCCCCCTTGGAACCACTGCCGATTTGGGAGCGGCATTTAATGCCATTTTCTGGACAAATCGAACCAATCGAGGCAATCGTTAATCCCTCAATCGACACTCCAGAAAAGTTCGAAGAAGAGCGCATTCCCATTCGACTCGTTTGTGATGAGGACCAGAAGTTCATAGCACCAAGATCGTTCCGCTGGAACGACTTCCAAATGCACCTCAGCATCCGGAAAAGCGTACTCGATGGCACGCTCGAACGCACACAAAACCGGCTCGGCATCTTTGTTTCGTTCAAGGGAACGATTTCCACAAACACACGCAAAAAATTCGAGCAGCTCCCCGCGGGGAGATGACTTGGGTGGTTTGTAGGTGATCGCCTGATCCCTTGAAATTCCTCGGACGGTCACCCCTCCCTCCGACCAATGCATCGAAGACACCGCACTCATCCCAAACAGAAAGGATGTGATGGATTCCGGGAGCTCTCTCGATAGCGCGACTTGGTAATCTCCTTTGCGAGGATGATACGAGCTCATGCAATCAGCCTTTCTTGTGCAATCAATAATCAAGCAGCAACAACGCAGAAAGATTCGTTGCCACAGATTTTATAGAAATTTACGACACTCAATTTGCTTGTACAGCGCCCCCTCAAAACCAAAAGATTGACCTCGAATCAAGTCCCAACCATTGGAACTCGAGCCACCGTCCCAAGCGCTTCCGGAACGTCAATTTCTGTTGCCTCTTTTGTATGGCGAGCCCACAGGTCGACAGCTTGCACCACTTGCTCCGTTGTGAAGTATTGCTCGCCATTTTCTTCCAGACAATACGGAGTCAGACCATTCGAAACGCACACCATCCCATTTTGTGCTGGTGGTCGCCCTATCCAAACTTCAGTATCATCCAAGCTCCAGTCGGGAGCGTTCGATTCAAGCGGAGATCGGTCAGCAGGATTTAGAAGGAGTTTCGAAAACAACTCCAATTCTTTCTGCGTTAAATTGCTAATGAAGCCAAGCAATGTATCACTTATTTCGCAAACACCGAGTCCATTGCTGTCTGTGCAGGATAGATACGATCTGACACGTCCATCAGGTCGTTTTGTAACTGAAATCTCCAAATATATCATTTGATGGAAGGCCCTCTCCATAGAATCACCAGAAAACAAACAGAGAAACGCATCCGGCTTCACCTTCAATCAAAGTTCCTCTTCGAAAGAAACAACTCAAGTGGGATTTTTCGATGAGTAATATACTCCTTAAAGATGGCGCGCAAAAAACCAAAATCTTTCCGCAAAATCGCCTTATCCCAATTATTCCCTCCCAATTCAACTTCGCCTTCATCATTTGGATCTGGATTGTGTGGAGAAATACAAAAGCGATCTCCCTCAAAAACATCTGTATACATAGCCAGGTAATATTCCTCATCTCCCAAAACGTCTAAACTCGACACAGTAAAATACGATCTGTCTTCCTGCATATCCATGATTTCCGCCGAGACCCCTCCAAAGCCAAACCCTTCGGCATGAATTTGATTAAGGATAGGTTCAACAGCCTCCCATTTGGGATCTTCGATCACCTTGCCATCCTTTGCTGCACCCCATGAGAACACAAAAACCAAATGTTTTTCGAAGGAGTTTTTTCCCATGATTCCCATCCCTTCTTCCATGATCAAATCTATTTTCGAACTCATTTTTTCGCCTTTGAGACCAAAACTACAGTCCATAAAGCCAATCAACAAACGATTTATTGTCCTTTGACTGCTCTTTCTCGTCCTCGGCCAGAACGAACGACATGAAATACAAGTTGGCTCCCCCCATACTCACATTGATGATGTAGTCCCCTTTGCACTCAAATAGGATGTACTCCATCGGGCTGCTACCCGACATTTTCTGCTCAACCCTTTCCTGCAGGCTGATTGATTCGCCCTTTCGAGCAAAGATTACAACAGCACGTCTTATCTGTACCATAAGGCCTGGATCGAATTTGCACAATTAGATTCACATCCCCCAATCATGCCGCCAATGCATCTAACCCCCGATCACCTGAACCCTGCCTTACAAATTTGCGTTTCGCTCAGGATGGTAAATTGACTGCCTCCCGCGATCATATTCCTCTCTACTAATCTGGACGCCGTACAGCAAAGCATCTGTGAATATTTTTCCTTTAGGATTCGCCTCACCTTGTTCGTGTCTTTCCCCATAAAATTTCATGTATAATTTCTTATCACTCTTTGACCATCGATACATCAACTCTTCAAAATCGTAATCAATGAACGCCTCGTCAGACTCAAAGCAAGCGTTTGCATCAATCATTTTCCGCCCCCCCGTATGGTATTGTAATACTCTCTACTTTTTTGTGCCAATGCCTCGCGATCAGGGTGAGAACCTTCTAGGACTCTATATTCTTCGTAAGAATCATGACCTTGCATGCCGCAGTAGCCATTTGTACCGTTCGGCACCCCCCATAAATCAAGGGTGCATCGAAATTCTACTTGGGCTTCCAATCAGGATCCATAAACTCATCCACATCGATCCAGCCCAATTCCACAAATTGCTTGAAGAAATGCTCCACAAATTCAATGTCTTTTCGGAAACAAGATGCATCCCAGTCTTCCACGTTCACCTCAATCTTCCCCACTGCGCCCTGATCTGGGCTCGAAGGAGCAAAACAATCATCATAATGCTCCGTGAAATCACAATATAGCAGGAGGTATTGGTCGCCAGCCCACATAAGCCGCAGTGACGCCAGAAGGGTATACCGTCCATGTGAATCTTCTGAGGTATAAAAGCTGGCCATAAAGTCGCGCTTTTTGCTCGGCTGCCCCCGGAATATGCTTTCGATATCTGACCACGAGACTTCGCGATCAGAATCACCTTGAAGATATTTAGAGACCATCAACTTTCCGCCTATTTTTCTATGCGGGAGGATTTCCATGAGTCTTCTCCTTCAGTTCAAGTATGGATTTCTTCAAAATTCGTAGGAATCGAAACCAAGCCACCCTTTGAAAAATGCTTTCCAAGCAAAAATCATTCACCCCCCAAGACCGTGGCAATTTCTTTTAACGCTTCGAGGAATTACTGGGAAAATTTTCATCGACCTGCTAAAGCCGCATGTGCACTTCGCCATCAAAAAGAATGCATGAATTTTGAGCTCCAAAAACGTCTTTGATGATTTGAACCCTCCGGTCATCATCCTCCGATGAACTTGTTTTCGAAATCTCGATCAGAACAAGCGAATTTGGAATCATTTCATACCTCTCAAGAATTTGTTCGAGAAAAAACTCATCAACGCCCGCCACTTTACCAATAAAAAGATTCCTGAAAATCTCTTTATGTGAGCCATCCCGAAGCAACGTTAATCCTCGCTCCGCTTCTGATGCATCATGGGTGAAAAAACAGAAGAGATCAAGCGACATAATTCATTCGATTCTGTTTGGATCGCCAACTAACCATAAGATTACTTTTTGTGAACAATATGGATCTATCTCCTTGTTTGTGGATCACCCGGAAACTGCCGAGTGATCGCGCATGATTTCCGATCAATTGAATCTACTCTTTGAAAGAAACAACTCAAGTGGGATCTTTCGATGAGCGATGTACTCCTTAAAAATGGCACGCAAAAAACCAAAATCTTTTCGCAGGCTCCCTTTATCCCAATTATTCCCCCCAACTCGACTTCGCCTGCATCATTGGGATCTGGGTTGTGAGGAGAAATGCAGCAATGATCTCCATCAAAATCATCCGTGTACATTACAAGGAAATACCCCTCGTCAGCCATAATTGATAGAGAGGAGATGATTGATGTTGATCCATCTGGGTTTGCTGCCAAAATTCGCGCTTCCAGGCCGCCTAGTTCATCGTTCTGATGCCTAGAAAGCAAATGCGCCTCAACGATCTCCCATTCTGGATCATCAATCCATGTACCTCGCCCCCAAAAGCGCATTACTCCTGATTTTTTCTTCGATTCAAACGCGTCCATGCTATTTTTCCTCCTTCTCAAGAGCGCCTTACTCCAATTACCCCCTCATCCTCAAGGTTTGGACTGTGAGGTGAACGACGCCAATTCGTTCCATCAAAACCATCCACACAAGCAGAGAGGCACCTTTCCCATTTTTTAATTCGAATGAGCCAGCAGGAATCAGGCTCTTTCGGAAAAAATCTTCTTGAAGAGATCAATCGAAAAGCTGCTTTGAGTCAAATGAACTTAGAGGTATTTTCCTGTTGGAAATATATTCTTTAAAGATCGCGCGCAGGAAACCAAAATCTTTGCGGAGATGACCTTTATCCCAATCATTTCCTCCAAGCCGCACTTCGCCTTTGTCATTCGGGTCAGGGTTGAATGGCGTTCGACACCTTCGCGCCCCATTATTTTCGTCAGTATACATCGCCATGTAATAATCTTTATCCCCAATGATTTCTAGACTTGATACAGTAAAATACGAGCCGTCTTCCTGCATATCCATAATTTCAGCCGATATCCCATCGAAACCCAACCCTTCGGCATGAATTTGATTAAGGATAGGCTCAACAGCCTCCCATTTGGGATCTTCGATCACCTTGCCATCCTTTGCTGAACCCCATGAGAACACAAAAACTAGATTTTGTCCGGAGGAGTTTTTTTCCATGATTCCCATCTTTTCTTCTATTTCAAGATTTGTGCCGGGTTGTTGCTGAACGTATTTTTCCAGACCTCCTGCGAATTCATGGGTCATCCGGAAACTACCGAGTGATCGCACCCTGATTCCCGGTCAATCGAAGCCTTTCTTTGAAAGAAACAACTCAAGTGGGATTTTTCGATGAGTCATGTATTCCTTAAAGATCGCTCGCAGAAAGCTGAAATCTTTTCGCAAAATCGCCTTATCCCAATCATTCCCTCCCAATTCAACTTCACCTTCATCATTAGGATCTGGGTTGTGCGGAGAAATACAATAACGCCCCCCCTCAAAATCATCCGTGTACATGGCCAGGTAATAATCTCCATCCGACATAATTTGAACCCCAGAGATAGTCTTATACGAGTTCTCTGATACCATTTCAATGATTTCGACTTCAATCCCGTCAAAATCATGTTCGCCGTGTAATTTCACCAGAATTGGCTCGACTTGTTCCCACAGCGGATCGGTTATTACACGACCCTCCGCAAGAGTTCCCCATCGAAACACCATTTTTAAATTGCGTACGGAGGGATCTTTGTCCATGACTTTTCGCCCTTCCTTCATTCAGGGATTTGTGGCGATTTTTCGATGAGCGCGGTTTTCCGGCCCTCCCACGAAACCCATGGATCACCAGGAAACAGCCGGGAAAGCGCATCATCATTTACGTTCAATCGAAGCTCTTCTTGGAATAAAACAACTCGAGCGGAATTTTTCTTTGAGTGATATACTCCTTAAATATCGATCGCAGAAAGCTGAAATCTTTTCGAAGATGCGCCTTGCTCCAGGGATTTCCTCCTAAATCAACTTCACCCTTGTCCGCTGGATCAGGGTTGTGCGGCGTACGACACCAATTCTTTCCGTCAATATCATCGGTGTACATAGCTAGGTAGTAATCCTCATCCCCCATGATTTCTAGACTCGATCCAGTAAAATACGATCCGTCTTCCTGCATATCCATGATTTCAGCTGATATTCCATCGAAACCCAACCCTTCGGCATGAATTTGATTAAGGACAGGCTCAACAGCCTCCCATTTGGGATCTTCGATCACCTTGCCATCCTTTGCTGCACCCCAAGAAAACACAAAAACTAGATTTTGTCCGGAGGAGTTTATTTCCATGATTTTCCGCTTTTCTTCCATTCTATGCTTAAATCTATTTTCGAACTCATTTTTTCTGCCCTTAAGGACAAAATAGCAGTCCACAAAGCCAATCGAACCACATCCCAGATTTTTGCGCCATGGCAAGCATTACAATTCATTCCAAGTAGATTCTACATCAAATGCGAAACTCTATCAGAAAGTTTCTTTGGGTGAACCCGTATATCGTTCGAAAGCCAATCAGCAAAGAATTTTTTGCCCTTTGATTGTTCCTTCTCGTCCTCAGTCAGAACAAACGACATGAAATACAAGTTGGCACCACCCATGTTCACATTGATGATGCAATCCCCTTTGTACTCAAATAGAATGTACTCCATCGGGCTGCTGAAAATTTCAGGGCCCGGCGAGCTGTTGTGATCTGCGAATCCCATTTCCCGACTTTCCTGCAGAAGGATTAATTTCCATCTTCGAACTCAGGCAAGAATTGTCTGCCGCACCTATGACATAAGCTCCGGATCGAAATAGCCTGTTTCAATGTAATATTTGAAGACCTTGAGCAGAAAACCCTTACCCTTCACCAACGCAGACTTATTCCACGGATTTCCACCAACCGAAACGGTGCCGACATCATCATGGTTAGGCTTGATCGGTGTCCTAACATAATCCGGATCTTCGTCTCCTACATAGGTAACCAAATGGTATTCGCCATCTGAATCAACGGTCAGATTACTTATCGCACTGAACGAGCCATCCAGATTAAATGTGATAACATGCGCATACAGGCCAGCGATTTCATGCGATTCAGAATCTAAAATATGCTGTTCAACTTCGTTCCAGATCGGAGACCTGATATCAATATGTTTGCCCTTTGAAAAGCAGCGAAATTCGAGCAATCCAACTTTCAATCTATCGGAAATGACTTCCATGACTTATCCCCTTTCGTCCACTTCAGAATCTCTGGTGTTTTGGGTGAATCTACAAATCGTTCTACAATTTCAAGAGATTGCAACCCCATTTTCTCGGCGAAAATCTTAATGTCTGACCGGCAGTAGTTGCAAACCTTTTTCCCTTCAACGATGATCCGTAAATTTTTGCCCTTTAGCAACTCGATCGCGCCAGGCTGTTTAGAAAGCTCAAATAGAAAATGTAACAAACCTCCCTCGCCGTGCAAATTTCGTAGATTCCAATTTGGAACATCTCCTGGTGGCTTTTTACACTTCGCAGCTTTGGCCAAAATTTCGTCTGCAATCTCTGTATGAACCGATTCCGGCTTTTCGATCTTGCTGTAGTCTCGCATTTGTGGCGAAGATCGTTCCGTTGCACCCTGTTCAACTGACGTAGCTTTGCTCCCTTCCGCAGCGACCCCTTTCCCGTTCCAAAGCCTTGCATCTTGATTGCAATCGAAGAATAGGATCTCCCCGCTCTCTCCTTCAATCCGTGCCACCACCTTGATTTTCTCAGTGTCAAAGAACTCACGGTTCTCCCATCGCTCCCGGATGAATTGCTCATGCGCCTCCAATGACAGATCGCCCCGCTTTGATGGGTGCTCGATGTTTTTCGGCCATGCAGGCGGCTCTGGCTCCGGAAGCGCAGTCCTATTCTCCGTTTCCCGCTCTTTTTCCTTGCTCGGATCACGCTCTTCTAGCTTCTTCTTCCCCCTCCCCACCGTAGTCTCGTGACGCTCCGCGCTGGTCTCGGCAGGAAACTCATCCAGATCCCGCTCCTGCTCAGAATCTCTTTCCTTTCCTTCGGGAGACTTTTCACCCCCACCTTCCGTTGGAGCTTTACCTTCGCCCTCCGGCGGCACATTTTCCTCTATGGGCCTTTCATTCCTCTCCGTTGTTCCGTGCTGTTCTTCGCCGGTCTCGCCATGAAGTTCGTCCAGATTATCTTCCGAATCTGGTGCCTTTGGCTTCGATTCCGACGTCCCGCTTCTTTCTGATTCAGACGAGGTCTTCCCGTCACCTTCCGGAGGCTTTTCCATTTCTGTGTTGGAGGGAGCATTTCTTTCACTCCCAGATGATTTCCCGCTCTCACCAATCCTGCCGCTAGCGTCAGCATCCAAAGGCTTTCCACTTACGTACTTCAGCGCCCTTGGTTCACCTTCCAGCGGCTCCACACCCCCTGGAGCCTTCTCCCCAGTCCCGCTTGAGCCTTCTGGCTTGACGCCGTCAAATACTGCTTTCGTGTGTGTCACGATCATGATCAGATCCTGCGCGACCAACAATTCCAGCGCCTCCAGGATCAGATCGACCTTCTGTGCCGGAGTCAGATCCGTTCTCCGTTGGATATCCGACACCGTTCTCCAGGCCATACCATGGCAAACCGCAATCATTCCAAATCCAACCCCTACCTCGAACTTTGCGAGCGCCGTCCATTTCTAACCAGAGACGACCACCTCTTCGGCTGACCCGAGAAGAGCTTCGGCGTCCTTCACCCCGGCTTTTACAAAGATCTCGGAGGTCTCCTTTTTCAGGCCCACAAGCGTCAAGGCGATCACCAGAAGGTCCAGGCCGTTCTCCGTCCAGTCCGAGAAACTGTTGAAGCCCTGGTTCCACCGCTGGTAGATGTTCAATCCGGAACTGATCGCGAAACTCAGGTTCGCAACGACTTTCCCGGCTTTCTTCACAATCTTATTCGGCACCCATTCGGCAGCCATGCCCGCCGTTCCCACGTATTGCAGGAAATGAGAAGCCTCGTCAAGGTCGGTCGTGCCTGTGGTGGAAAAGCCACCATGCAGCTCGAATGCCACGGAGGGAACCAGGACTCGCCAATGGATGGAGCCGAAGCCATACCGGTTTCCGTCTTCCCATGCCTTGATGGCTTTCAGGATCCCCTCCCGATCCCCCTCATCGCCGACGAAAGCCCCGCCTTCGAACCATCCCGTCCTCCCGAACATCTCGGGAGAAGACCAATCCGTCAACAACCATTTTCCGTCAACGACAGCAAGAAAAACCCGGAGGGCGTAATTCTTCCCTGTCTCCAGATTCGTGTAGAGAGCCTGGAGCGGCAGGCGTGGCAGACCCTTTGTCTTTTCCAACCGTTTTTCCAGCCGACCATGAACCTCCCAGGAAGTCGCGCCCATGGTCGGAAGCTCGCTGCCGTCGGACGGATCTGCAGCTTCTTCGCAGCGGTTGCCCAGCGGGCTGACCCTCAAGCACTTCGACATCCTCTCCAGGTAACCGTCCGGGTCCAACCGCGCCTTGGGCATGATCCCCTTGAAAACCGACCAGTCGTCCGTCGAGCGACCCGCAAGAACGATCGAACACGACTCCCGTCGCAATCTATGTCTGGCGATCAACCTCCACTCGCCGAGAAAAAGGCCGTTGGTCCGTAGATAGGTTCCAGAACCAAGGAAAGTCGATTTTTCCTTCTTCTCTTGCCGTCTTGCAGAGGTGATCCGCACTAGGCTCCAGACCCAATCTTCCGTCGGGAAATCATCGGCATCGCCCCGTTCGGTATCGACAATCCGAAATTCCAGATCCTGACCTTTTAGGAACACGACCCTCGATCTGCTGGAAGAACTCTTTTGCTCGAAAAAGTTCTGGTATGAACACACGATCTTGAATCGCGCAGGACGTGTTGATCGAAATGGCTCTGGCGTCGATGGCAAAGCCGCCGGAAGCACGTCTTTCAAGTCTACGAACGGGTTCGGCGCGGACGGGGTAGGGAGTGCGTCAAGCTCCCCTCCAGATCCAGGCGTTCTCCCAGTCAAGGTATTGTCGGTCCTCGCTTCGAAGGCCCTTTGCTGAAGACCAGAGGTATTGCGACCGAAGTCGAATTCCGTCACATCTCACCCCCCGCCATTTCCGGATCCAACGTGAACCCGCATGGACCCAATCCCGCGTGTCCCCACAGGATGTCGATCTCCTCGGAAAGGTCCTTCGACTTCGCCAACGACTCCACTTGCTGACGCAGGGAGTCCCCCATGAATCCTTTCAATTTTCGATCGAAGTACCGCACGGCCGGATGGAGCACTTCGAAGGGTTCGTGCAATAGCTCTGTGATGGTGTTGATGTCCTTGTCTTTCAGGGCTGCTCGGAAATCCAGCGCCACCACGCGCGCATTGATCGCGGAATGATCCAGATAGCGCACCGTGTACTCCCCGCGAGGAATTTCGACCTCGGCTAGCCCGTCGGAATCGAGCTCGCCCTTGGTCTCGAAACCGCCTTCGCCACGGATCACGAACTCAACCCCCTCGATCGCCTCCCCTCGATCATTCTTCAGCACCACCTCTACGGTCACCTTGTCCTGGTGTTTGGCGCGTTTGTGGGGTTCGGCGCGCTCTTCTTCGGAGTCGCCGCCCCAGTCGGGCACCAGGTCTGGCATCGTGAGGTCCCAGCCCGACAAGTCAAAATCCGGCAAGGAAAAGTCCGGGAGGTCCGGGAAGCGAAAACCTGGCATCCCCGGCAGGGAGGGCGCCGACAAGCCCAGGTCCGGCATCCCGAACGAGGGCAGGCCCGGCATGTCCGGCAAGCCTGGCATATCGGGCAGACCAGGCATGCTGGGCATGTCCGGCAGCCCCGGCAACGAAAAGTCTGGCATCGAGGCGCTGGGGAGGTTGATGTCAGGAATCGTCACATCCGGCAATCCTACGGATGGCATATCCGGAAGCGAAGGCAGCGAGGGCAGCGAAAAGCCCGATCCGCCGGATCCACCGCCATCCGATCCACCCGATGGCAGCGACAGATCGGGTGCGTGGACATCGGGCACCGGGATCTGCTTGAGGTCGTTGACCGACACTTCGCGCGACACGTACAGGTCGCCGCCGATGCCGGTGGGGTTGTGCACCGTGCCGTCCAGCCGCACGGATGGATTGTTGGGATCGAAATGTTGCGGCGCGCCGATCCCGACGTTGCCTTGGGCGAGACCTGAGCCCACATCCTGCCCCACATGGCTTGGGATGGCTTCTGCTTTGGGGGGATCGGGAAGCTTGGGAACTTCAGGGATCCGAGGGGAGGGAATTCCAAAGGCCATGGCTCAATTCTCCGGGGATGCGGCGCGGTGGACCACGCCAGGTTCTGTCGAGGTGGCGGGAATTTCCACAACGGGATCGCTCACGCGATCGTCGCCTTCGAATACATGGAGCCGGTATTTGCCGCGCGGGAGGTTTTCCAGCACCACCCACCCGTGATCGTCGGCGCAAGACTCCACCACCACAGGTCCGGACAACTTCACGCGGGCATTGGGGACCGCGATGTCGGAGTCATTGACCACCTGCACCCGCAGCGAATGCAATTCAAAGCGATCTTCGCCTTGGATGCATTCCTTCCAGGCTTTCCAGGCCTTGGCCTCCAAACGGTCTGCGGAAGGCTCCGGATCCAGGCGGGGCGTATAGAACAAGACCTCCAAGGTCGGGACCGCTTCCGTCGGCTCATCCGATGTACGGTCGCGTGTCACGGCACGGACCAGACAACTCTTGGCAACCGTGGTTCCTTCTTGCGAGAAGTATGCCCGCAGCAATTCCTTGCGGGTGGGAGAATCCAGCTTGCCGGTGACCGCGATGGGAGCGGCTTTGCCGGAGGGCTCCTGCTGGAAGGCGCGCAAGGCCGCTTCTGTTTCGGCATCCATCAAGCCGCTGCATTGGCCTTTGAACAGCTTGAGCCCCGCCAAGACCAGTTGCGCCTCCCGCAAACCGAGCCGTTGTTTGGCTGGCTCTTCGGGCGCAAACCACGGAAGCCAGTCTTCCCATTTGTTGGTGATCAACGCGGCCAGAGCCTTTGCCCTGCGCAAAGCAAGCGATGAGTCTTCACCTGCGGCCACCGGAGCGACCACCACCATCAGATCGCGCGGAGACGAGACATGCCGTTCCACCACTTTGCGCACTCCCGGGATCGCCGCAGGCAGGACAAACGACTTGCGCTCATCGAACAGCGACCCCACCAAGGTCCAGCGAAAACCCGTGGTCGGCTCGGCCAATGCGGGAAGAGCCTGTGATTTGGCCTTTTGGCTGCCCGTGCGGTCTTGGGCCTGGGCCCGCAGGTAGATCTGGACACTTGGCTCGCGGCCCCCGATCACCTCCTTTTTATCCAGCTTGAACACCACATTCACCGACTGGCTCGCTCGTGCTTCCAGCTTCACGTCCAACGAATCGCCGCAGGGCTCCTCGGCATCACACCCTTTTTCGCGGTGGATGGTCACCAAGGAGATCTGGAGGGATTCCGCTGCATCCAGCGGCCCTGTGCGTTCCACCTCGCATGCCACCCGCACCGGCTTGCACAGATCAATGGGTGCCGGGTCCAATAACCGGCACGACACGATCCGCACCGCGCATTCCTTGGCCACGGCCTCTTCCGGCCACGGATCTTCCTCGCGCACACGCTCCAGGTAGGACGACGTATCGTAGGTCTTGCGGGACCCATCCGCCTTGCCGCGTTGGGTCTTGGCGATGATGGCCTCCCAATTGACCTCGCCGGACGGCTTGGCGGTGGAGATGTCCATCAGCATGGGCTCGCGGTCGTCACGGCGATGGTGCGGGCCGACCGGGTTGGGTCGATTCATGGCAATGGCCTTTCAGGGCTCCCGGCGGAAAGCCAGTCGCTAAGGGGTCTCCAAGCCGCCGGGATGACTCTGCGAGACTCCCCCGGCGACGTTTCTGAAGAGAAGATCAGCAAACGGAGCGGAAAAATCTGTGATCCAGATCACACTCCGGATTGGATGTGATCTGGATCACACTTGGGCTAAACCGGGGTTGACAGGATCAGAGGGTGTGCCTTGGTGGGGTCGTATGGCCATACGACCCCACCACAGGAAAAAGGTCTGGCCCCCGAGCTACTGCTCTTCCCAGACATACCCCGAGTTCTTGAATTCCGGTTCCGGCGGCAAGCCAGCTTTGTTGGCCGCCAGCGGGCCACCCAACGATCCACCCGACACCGCGTACACCGAATAGATCGACTTCTCCGAAAGGCGCGGCCCCAGCTTGAGCAGGTCCAGCTCCACCTTGCCCACGCATTCGCCTTTTCCGTCAGGGTAGGCGGGGAGCACGACAGGGATTTCCAACAGCGTATTCATCGCCGGAAACAACAGGGTGAACTCCTTGACACCGGGCGGAACATCCAAGCCTTCCAAAATGAAGGGATCGTGGGGAAGGACGACCTCATCCGACCGGCGCCACGGCAGCCGGAACTCCATGACAAGTTTTGGCAAATCCCCCGCGGACCACGACAGATGGATGCCTGGGGGAATCGCGGAAACATCGAAGGGCACTTTCGTCCAGATCCGTTTCTCGACCTGGAACAGCTCCGGAAGTCGATCTCGCGGGACTGCCGCCGCACGGCGCGCGTCCATCATTTCCTGGTGACGATGGCGATCCACTCCCACTTCCACATCTTGAACGGCAACCACCCGATCCGGCAGGATGGCCCAAACGCGAAAGGAGCCGATGGAGTCATGTTCATCGACAAAGAACCGAGCCTCACGTTGAAAACGATCGTACTTCCGCTCAACCAGCTGTGATCGCTCACTGCCAAGCCCTGCGTATTCGAAGGGATTCATTTCCACGAAGGGTTCGTCGAAGTACAGGGTTGCGACCCCCACGCTTCCTGTATCCACATTCGAAACAACCAAGGAGAAAAAATTCGACACGAAGTATCTCTTCCGCAGAGTTCCCATCGACTCAAGCCCATTGAATCGCAGAGCCTTCATTCGCCCGTATGGGGTCAATAGGAGCGCATTCCATTGGGGAAGACTGTCCAAACCCACCCAAGAATCCATGGATAATTTGAACGTTTCCTCTCCGCGAACTGGATGGCCGCTGACATTTGTCCGCATCCATGCCACATCGTTCAACCGACCATCTTTGACAAATTCCTGCTGGACAACCACGTCGCCGAATACGGTTTTGGCCGTTCGCATTTCTCTTCCGTCGTCCGCTTCTCGCAGACGATTTTCGTGGCAGGCGGTGCAGGTCAAGCCAAACAACAACACCAGGATCCGCACCGGCAACGAGGATCGAACCCATACGTTTCCATACCTTGGCAAATATGCGGTTGTGAAGATATTGAGCACTGTCCTCATTGCTTAATTCTGCTCCTCCCAGACATACCCTGAATTCTTGAATTCCGGCTCTGACGGCAAGCCTGCTTTGTTGGCGGGCAGCGGGCCACCCAACGATCCACCCGACACCGCGTACACCGAATAGATCGACTTCTCCGAAAGGCGCGGCCCCAGCTTGAGCAGGTCCAGCTCCACCTTGCCGCGGCATGCCGGTGCCACCCAGATATTCCGGACCCAACAACTACCATCCTGCCCCACATGCAATGTTTTTTGGCGCACCCACTGCTTGTGCACATAAGGCTTGCCTCCCACTGGCTTGGGAGCACCGTTGGCCTGGACAGAAATGGACGGTGATTGGAGTGTGAGCGATTGGGACACGGGAGATCTCCGTCGGGGAGGTCACTGTAAAGGTACGGATTCCTCGGAGACTGACTGTTGGGTCTCCGTCTGCAGAGAAGATCACCAATCGGGGAAGAAAAATCTGTGATCTAGATCACACTCTCGGCTGCGCCCGGCTTCCTTGTTCTGGCGAAGGCTTTTGAAACGGCTTTCCTTTTTGCCGGTGTTTCACACCGGCGTTGGTTTTGCAGGGCTTTGCCCTGCACCAGTTTACAGGAGGACGTTCCCATGCCTCCCATTCGACTTCGCCGAACGGGAACCCTCGGTCCTCCTGCACCTCCTCGGGGCAAAGGACCGTAATCTCGGCCTCCCATCCGGCCAACAAGCCGGATGGGAACCCTGTGCGGCCCTTTGGCCAGGGTTCCCATTTTCCTCACATCGAGGAAAATGGGAGGAACGAGCATGCGCACCAAGAGGTCTCGGGCTCTACGGGCCGATGCGGCCCTCCGAATAGCCTCGCCCCCTTGGAACCCCTGCCAGTTTGGCCGCGGCGTTCAATGCTCGACTTGGCTCGTTCGAGGCTTCTGCAGTCTTTGCAAATCCACTTTTTAAATGCGGATTTGCTAAACTGTGTCGATGATCCACCGACACTTGGCCGCCACCCTCGAGCGCAGACTGAAAGCCTCCCGATCGGTGTATGTGTTTGGTGCCCGGCAGACCGGCAAAACCACCCTGGCACGAGGCCACTCCGAACTCCCCTACGTTACCATGGAAGATCCCGAAACCAGACAAGAAGCCCTGGCGGATCCAAGAGGCTTCCTGGCCCGATTTCCCAAGGGTGCGATTCTGGATGAAGCCCAGCGAGCTCCGGAGATCTTCTCGTATCTCCAACGGATCCTCGACGAGCGAAAAGGCAAGTGGATCCTCACGGGCTCCCAAAACTACCTGTTGCTGGAAAGCGTCACACAGAGCTTGGCCGGACGGATTTCGCTCCTGCAACTCTCGCCTCTATCCCATTCGGAAATCCAAGGACGCACACCTTCCACGCCCGCATCGCTCCGCTCACCAGGCAAAGGTGTCGAGGTGAACAGGTCGCAGTTGTGGGAGACGATGCTGCTGGGTGGCTATCCAGAGCCGGTCACGGAGCCGGATACCAGGGAATTCTGGCATGGCGACTACGTGAGAACCTTCGTGGAACGGGATGTGCGCCAGATCCTGAATGTCCACGACACCCTGTCCTTCCAGAGATTCCTGCAATTGACGGCGGGCCGAACTGGACAAATTCTGAACCTGACCCAACTGGCCTCCGACGCAGGGATTTCGGTTTCTTCCTGCAAACAGTGGCTGTCGGTGCTGGAAACATCGGGAATCATCCATCTGCTTCGACCCCATTTCCAGAACTTCAACAAACGCATCACAAAGAGCCCCAAACTCTATTTCAACGATACGGGGCTTGTCTGTCGGCTTCTGGGCATCCGCAACCCCGAGGTCCTGTCTTTGCATCCGCTGGTCGGATCGATTTTCGAGACCTGGGTGATCGCCGAGCTCCGGAAGATCTGGCTGAACCAGGGGGAAGAGCCGCCGATGTGGTATTGGCGAGATCCAGCCGGACTGGAAGTCGATGTTCTGGTGGACGATGGAATGACGCTCCATCCCATCGAGATCAAGATGGGGGCTACGGTGGATTCAGAATGGTTGACTCGATTGAATCGCTGGAAGGAACTGGCCGGCGATGTGGCAGGTCAGCCGGTTTTGATCCACGGAGGGGACGCGGAACAGGTTCGTTCGAAAGTGGTCCTGAGGTCCTGGATAGGGATCTGAAGAGCCCCCATCTTCAGCAACAGCGCTGGATGCTGCCTCCTGAATCGGCATCGAAACCAGGCTCGACAGAATCCAGTACACAATAGGGATGACGGGATCCGGGGGCGAGCGGAATGGAACGGCCAAACGGGCGAACGATACCGATCGCGACCCTGATGATCTCGCCAATGGATCTGCCCAAACTCCCCATCGCCCACCTGGCCCAACGTGGCATTGGCCGTTCCAGGGCTGCGACCCCGGCGCGCCGCGTTGCATTACCCTCCCATCAGCATCGATGCGATGCTGATGGGAACCCTGGCAAGGGGCCGCGCGGGGTTCCCATCCGGCGTGTTCGCCGGATGGGAGGCCATGCGAATGCCCTTGGTCGCGGTCTGGGTGCCGACGCACCCAGGAAACGGCAACCAGGCCCGCGCCTGGAAAAGCCCGGTGCAGCCGAAAAGGCCCCTCGGCAACAGCCGAGAAATGCCATGGCGCAGCCGATTTCATCCAACCCCACACCCCAGATTCTACGCTTTGTCCCCTCGAGGCCAAACCTTTCGCCCGCACCAGGCGACCTATGGTCCTCGATGGCTCTCACCACGCAGGAAACCTCACCGATGAAGCTGAAGCTTTTGCCCACCCAATTTCTGATCCTGTTCGTACTCTCCGGCATCGCGGGGCTGGTCCACGAAACCGTTTGGGCGCGGTATCTGGGGATCATCCTGGGGCATTCCGCCTATGGTCAGATCCTGACGCTCGTGGTGTACATGGGCGGAATCGGCCTGGGAAGCGCCTTGGCGGGGAGGTTTGTCCATCGGATCAAGAATCCGCTGAACGCCTACGTGCTGGTGGAATTGGGTATAGGCATCGGGGGCTTCGTGTTCCACCACGAATTCCTGGCCCTGCGCAGCTTGCTCTTGGATTCAGGCATCCTGGTGGGAGCGTCGGAAACCACCGCGACCCTCGCTTCCGTGGCCGTGGGCGTAACGCTCACGCTCCCCTTTGCGCTCATGATTGGCATGACCTACCCCTTGGCCACCGCCTACTTCATTCGCCTGCAAAAAGACGGTGGCGAGGACTCCATCGCCCGCCTGTATTTTGGGAACTCGCTGGGTGCGGCCTTTGGCGCGATCCTCAACTCGTACTTCTTGATCCCCCACCTGGGCACCGCCGGCGCCCTGATGGTGGCCGGTGGAATCAACACCGGTGTGGCGGGCTTGGCTTGGCTCGCGCACAATCGGAGCAAGCGAGATCTCCCCGCAGAAACCCCTGCTCCGGAGCCCGCCAAGGCGGCCAAACAGGAATCCAATCCGCCATCGCCCAGCCGCGTGCCGTGGCTTCTGTTGGCCTCTGCGTTGGTGACGGGGCTTTCTTCTTTCTTCTACGAGATCGGCTGGATCCGGTATCTGGCCTTGTTGCTGGGTTCTTCCACCCACGCATTTGACCTGATGGTTTCTGCCTTCATCCTGGGCTTGGCCGGTGGCGCCTGGACGGTGCATCGGAATCCTTCGTGGAATTTGACCAAGACCCTGATCGTGGCCCAGATCTGCATGGCGGGCGCCGCCGTGATCGGGGTGCTGGCCTATGAGCCCATATTCCGGGCGGCCAATGGGTTGAACCTGATCTTCCTTCGGTCCGCCGAATCCTACCCGTTCTTCACCGCCGCCCGGTACTTGTTCTGCTTGCTGGTGATGTTGCCCGCCTCGTGGTTTGCGGGCATGACCCTTCCCTTGATCTGCCGCTTGCTCCTGGCCTCGGGCCAAAGCGAGTCCACCACCGGCAAGGTCTATGCCTGGAACACGTTGGGGGCCATCCTTGGCGCAGCCATCGGCGGGCTCGTGCTGATGCCCGCCCTAGGACTCTTCCGGTTGGTGGGCGTGGGCGCGGCGATCGACCTGGCGTTGGCGCTGTTGCTCCTGTACAAGCTGATGCCCCAGCGCTCGCGGGCCCTGATGGCCTTGGCCGCCATCTCGTTTGCGATGGTGGCGTGGAGCCTCCTCCTCGAACCCAAAAGTCATATCGTGGCATCCGGGCTGTTCCGCGGAGCGACAACATTTCCGGTCCCCGACTCCGGGCAGCTCATCCACGGCCGAACAGCCAGCATCTACATCGTGCGCAAGGCCGATCGCGTGATTCTCTCCACCAACGGCAAGCCAGACGCATCGCTGTTTCTTTCCGGTGCGAAAGCCGGTGCCTCCGATGCATTGACCCAGCTGATGCTGGGATGGGTCGGGCGCGCCTACACCCCAGGCAATTTCCGGGCGGCCATGATCGGCATGGGGAGCGGCCAGACCGCCAACACCATTTTGCAGGACCCCCGGTGCAGCTCGTTGGACCTGATCGAAATCGAGCCCGCCGTCCATGAATTGTCCAAGTGGTTCCTTCCTGCCAATCGATTGGTGTACGAAGACCCACGGATCCAGATCCATTTTCAAGACGCCCGCATCTTCTTCGCACGCCAATCGGCACCTTACGATCTGATCATTTCCGAGCCATCCAACCCCTGGGTCGCCGGTGTTTCCAGCTTGTTCACCGACGAGTTCTATGCCGAGATGAAGACGAAGATGGCGCCCGGAGGGACATTGGTCCAATGGCTTCACTCGTACGAGGCATCCAATGACGTCATTTTTTCCATTCTCAAAACCATCCGGAAAAATTTCGATCACGTCGCCGTTCTCGGGCTACCGAACCAACACGACTTCTACATCGTCGCTTCCGCCGCACCGATCAATCCGAAACCCCGCCTTTTCGGCAAGATCGACTCCACCTACCTGACGGCCAACTTCATGGCACCTTGGGATTTGTCCGGCGGCATGGAGGTGTTGCACAACGACGCCATCGACCTCGCCACCGAAGGAGCTCAACTCAATTCGGAATTCAATCCTTTCGTGGACTTCCAGGCAGAGCGCGCCTTCTTCCTGAAAAAACGTTCTTCCTTCCTGGCCGAGATGGAAGCAGGATCCATCGCCATGGATGCCATCGCTGGGGCCCGCCCTTCGAGCAATGTGTTCGCAGCGCCAGCACGACGATCCATCCTAGCTCGCTCCATTCAACTGGAAGAGAACTACGACAAGGTGAAGGGGCGACTCGCCCAGTCGGATTCCATGAGCGCGAAATCCAGGGAATACGTCTACCGCCAGTTCCGCTCAACCCTCCCCCCCTGGACTTGGAGCCTGACCAAGATGCAGATACTGACAGACAATTTCCGTCAGAGAATCGACTCGCTCCAGGACTCCTCATCGGAAGCATCCCTCTTCCGTTGGTCTTGGTATCTGAGCCAGGGGAAAAACGACTCCGCTTACCTGCATCTATGGAAAGCGATGGATTACCTTCCCTCCAATCTCACCATTGATAACTTCCACGACATCTATGCGTTCTTGATCCTTTCGGGGAACTACCCGATGGCTCAGAAGATTCGCCAATCTGCCGCGGAACAACAACCGAAGATCGAGGAGCGCTACGATTTCGAGATGTTGGATCGCCTCCTCAAGCGGAAGTCGGGAATTGTGATCGAGAAATCGGTTCCGAAGGTGACTGAGTGAGCGACTGACGCTCGCTCCACCCCAGATTCTACACTTTGCCCTCGAGCATTCGAACCTGTCGCTCTTCTGTGGCAACCAACGGAGCTCCAGGGTTCTCCTCATCCAGGAAACATCACCAATGCTGCTGAAACGCCTACCCCTCCAATTTCTGATCCTGTTCATACTCTCCGGCATCGCGGGGCTGGTCCACGAAACCGTTTGGGCGCGGTATCTGGGGATCATCCTGGGGCATTCCGCCTATGGTCAGATTCTGACACTCATGGTGTACATGGGTGGAATCGGCCTGGGAAGCGCCTTGGCGGGACGGTTTGTCCATCGGATCAAGAATCCGCTGAACGCCTACGTGCTGGTGGAATTGGGCATCGGCATCGGGGGCTTCGTGTTCCACCACGAATTCCTGGCCCTGCGCAGCCTGCTCTTGGATTCAGGCATCCTGGTGGGAACGTCGGAAACCACCGCGACCCTCGCTTCCGTGGCCGTGGGTGTGACGCTCACGCTCCCCTTTGCGCTCATGATTGGCATGACCTACCCCTTGGCCACCGCCTACTTTATCCGCTTGCAAAAAGACGGGGGCGAGGACTCCATCGCCCGCCTGTATTTTGGGAACTCCCTGGGCGCAGCCTTTGGTGCAATCCTCAACTCGTACTTCTTGATCCCCCACCTGGGCACCGCAGGCGCCCTGATCGTAGCCGGCGGAATCAACACCGGTGTGGCTGGATTGGCTTGGCTCGCGCACAATCGAAGCAAGCGAGATATCCCCGCCGCAACCCCTGCTCCGGAGCCAGCCAAGGCGGCCAAACAAGAATCCAATCCGCCATCGCCCAGCCGCGTGCCATGGCTACTGTTGGCCTCTGCGTTGGTGACGGGGCTTTCTTCTTTCTTCTACGAGATCGGATGGATCCGCTATCTGGCCTTGTTGTTGGGCTCTTCCACTCATGCCTTCGATTTGATGGTATCAGCGTTCATTCTGGGCTTGGCCGGTGGCGCCTGGACCGTCCACCGAAACCCTTCGTGGAATTTGACCAAAACCTTGATCGTGGCCCAGATCTGCATGGCGGGCGCCGCCGTGATCGGGGTGGTTGCCTACGAGCCCATCTTCCGGGCGGCCAATGAGCTAAATGGGCTTTTCGTGCGATCGGCAGGCGAATACCCTCTTTACACCGCCACTCGATACCTTTTTTGTCTTTTGGTAATGCTACCCGCTTCGTGGTTTGCGGGCATGACTCTCCCCTTGATTTGCCGACTTTTGCTGGCCTCTGGCCATGACGAATCGACCACTGGCAAAGTCTATGCATGGAATACACTGGGGGCGATCGTGGGTGCGGCCATCGGTGGACTTGTGTTGATGCCCATGGTGGGCCTGTTCAGACTAGTGGGTGTGGGAGCGGCTATCGACTTGGCGTTAGCGCTACTGCTCCTCTACAAATTGATACCGCAGCGTTCACGCGTATTGACCTCCCTCGCATGCGTGTCGTTTGGTTTGGTGCTCTGGAGTTTGGTGATCGAGCCAAAGAACCACATCGTAGCTTCGGGACTATTTCGAAGTTATGCCAAATTTCGAGCTCCGGAAGCTGATTCCATGATCCATGGGCGGACAGCGAGCATTCGAATCTTGAGACACAAAAACCTCGTAGTCCTGAGTACTAACGGAAAATCAGATGCGTCACTCTATCTATCCTCTCGCGACTCAGGCCTATCCGATGCCATGACGCAACTGATGGGAGGATGGATCGGACGAGCCTATTCTACGGACAAATTCCGCGCTGCGATGATCGGCATGGGAAGCGGTCAGACAGCGAACACTGTCCTCCAAGATTCTAGGTGCACGTCTCTGGACCTGATCGAAATTGAACCCGCCGTTTACGAATTATCGCGTTGGTTTATGCCAGCGAATCGGCTTGTATACGAAGATCCGCGCATCAAAGTTCACTTCCAGGATGCACGCATTTTCTTCGCTCGACAGCAGTCGCCCTATGACCTAGTCATATCGGTGCCATCCAACCCCTGGGTCAGCGGAGTTTCCAGCTTGTTCACTGATGAGTTTTACTCTGAAATGAAAAACAAGCTCGCCAAATCTGGTGTTTTTGTTCAATGGTTCCATATCTACGGCACCAACGACAAGGTGGCACTTTCTGTCCTGAAGACCGTTCGGAAGAATTTCGAGCACGTCATGGTGGTCTCTCTGCCCAACCCAGTTGATTTTTACATCGTCGCCTCTCCGAGCCCATTCACCTCAAAGCCAAAATTGACCGGAGTCATCGATTCTGTATATCTCGAATCAAACTTCATGTCTCGAGGTGATTTCGGCGGCGGACTTGAGACCATCCACAGCGAAGCAATCGACCTAGCCACCGCTTCCGCTCCAATCAATTCTGAATTTCAGCCTTTTGTCGACAATGAAGCGGAGCGAGCCTTTTTCCTGCACGAACAATCCGTATTTCTTTCACAAATCGATGCGGGATCCATTTCCATCGATGCGGTTTCCCGCAGTCAAATTCCTTTGGACATCTTTGCGAGCCGCGGACGTCGATCCCTGTTGGCGCGTTCGATCGATCTCGAGCCGAAATTCAAGGAGCTAGACCTGCTTCTTTCCAAGCGAGACTCTGTGAATCGAGAGGAAAAGGCCGAGATCTTTCTAAAGTTCCGAACCGAGGTGCCTGCGTGGACTTGGGCCATCCCGCAGATCAAAGTTGCCTCTGAGGCATTTCAGCGCAGCTTGGATTCCACGAGAGACTCCTCAGCGGAAGCCTCCTTGTTCCGCTGGTGGTCCTACACTAATCAGCTCAAACACGATTCCGGAGCGCTCCATTTCTATCGCGCACTGGGTGGCCTGCCGAGCAGTCTCACCCTGGAAAACATCCGCGACATCTACGCCTACCTCATCATTTCAGATGACTTTCAAAAGGCCAGGATCATTCGGGAATCGCTGCTCAAGCAGAACCCCAAGATTGAGGAAAGAATTGATTTTGCGATCCTGGGCAGACTCCTAACGAAAAGAGCAGGGGCACAGACAATCATCTCCCCTGCCAAATAGAGTAAGATATCGAAGCAGCTGTAATAGAAGTGCGCCATTCCGCGCACATCCACTTGGGCGTGAATCAATCTGCTCCGAACTTGATTCACGCTGGCCAAATTTAAAACCTTACCTGAACGACCTGCGGATCACGAGAAACCACCCCTCCACCCAATTGACCATTCTTGTTTGCTCCTACACTCAGAAGAGTTCCATCTTTCCGCAAGAACGACGAGTAATACTCACCAGCACCAATAGCAATCACCTCTTTCTGAGCAAGAGTCAGGGATAGATATCTGTTCTCGGAAATGTTGCCCATGATCTCGCCATCCTCATTGGAGCCGACGCCGAATGCGTCCCCGTTTTTTGTCAGGAAGATGGAGTGAGAGCTTGTCATTTTTATGGAGGACACTTCCTTGCCGAACAATGGTTGAATTTCCTTCCATCCACGAACAGGGTCAGTCGATCCCAAGCCCAACTGTCCGTATGCATTCTCTCCACAGCCCAAATATTTACCGCTCATGTGCCTGACAATTAGTGACTTAAACGATCCGCTTGGAATTAGTGAAATGGAGTCCAGAATCTTTACTGGATTTTTCGAATTCAGACCGATGGAATCAAAGACCCCCATCATCCAAAAAGTGCCATTCCATTTTGTAAAATAACCGAAGGAAGCTCCCCCTCCCATGTCACTGACACTATCGGCAATTTTGACCAGCTGGCTCGTTGAGCCAAGTGCGCCCAGCCCAATCTGACCAGAGCTATTCGATCCAGCCCCCCAAAGACTGCCGTCTGTTTTTAAAACCAGTAAGCTGACGCTTGTAACTGAGCGTTCGAAAGACCGAACCTTTGCAACCCCGCGGGTTACGATGGTCGGATCCAGAATTGGCCCTAATACTCCAACGCCGAGGCTTCCTAAAGTATTCGTTCCGATTGCCCAAAGAGTCCCGTCTGTTTTCACCCAATATGACTGGGTGTTCGAGGTTCCAGCTTCAACAACTCCTTCTGCCAATTTTCGAGGCACTGCCTGAGCCATTGGCGAGGAAACGCAACCAGAGGATCCGCCAATCGCATTGCAATTATTCAGCCCGTATCCCCAAAGACTCGAATCGCTCATGATCACCAACGTGTGATACATACCAGAAAAAAGCTTCATTGGCACCGCCATCTGATACCCCTGTACCACCACCGGCCCATCCACACGCCCCGCCGCGAATCCCCGCGCCTTCAGCGTGATGGTCGTGTCGATCTTGATGCTGTCGGCGAAGATCGCGGAGGTCGCCTTGGGCTCCGAACCATCCAAGGTGTAGCGGATGGTGGCCCCCGGCGTAGCGCAGCTGAGCTTCACCCAGAAGGCGCCCGAGCGCAGCTTGCCGTTGGTATCGGACAAGGCCACAGCCTTGACGGTATCTGTCCGGCGCTCGACGCTCACGCTGTCGCGCACCTCGTTGCCTGCCGGGTCCATCGCCCGGAACTTGATCCACTGCGTGGCCACGGCCAGCCCCACCCGCAGGTGGTAGCCCGTGGCATCCGCAGTCACCAGGGAGTCCTGGATCCAGGCTTTCGCGATGCGGTCGTTGTCCTTGGCGGTCCACCCCACTTCCACCGAGGTGGTATCAAACAACACGCTCAGATCCTTGGTAGCGGTCCAACGGGTGAAGGTCGGCTTTTCCGCATCCGCCGCACGGGCCACCGAAACGAATCCGGAGATCGAGACGCCCCGCTTGTTCTTGGCCTCCAAGGTGATGGTCTGGGCTTTGCCGTCCGGCGGCAGATCCACCCTGCGCTCCCACAGGGAATCATTGACCGGTGTCGCCAACACGCCATTGATCAGCACGCTGGAACTTTCCACGCCGGAAATGTCCGTGAGAACACACTGGACCAAATAGCTGGTCTCGGCAAACGGGATGATCGTCCCGGAGGATTTGTCCGGATTCACCCAGCGGTACCGGGGAGGCAACTGGCCGGGAATCGGGTCGCGCGACACCAGCAAGACAGAATCCGTCTCGTTCTTCAAATGATCCCATGCTTTGACGTGGATGCGCGTGAGTTCGCCGGGATTACCCAGATCCACCGTGGTCTTCCAGAATCCACCAGCCGTATCCGGCTTCTTGCCATCGATGCGTACGGAGTCCAGTCCCGACGGATCCGCCACGGAAACGCGCACGTCCAACGTCTTGATGTCGTAGGCCACGCGATGCCCTTGGCTGGGAGAATCCCATCGCAC
The DNA here is from genome assembly GCA_016699655.1 of Fibrobacterota bacterium. Classification (GTDB taxonomy): domain Bacteria; phylum Fibrobacterota; class Fibrobacteria; order UBA5070; family UBA5070; genus UBA5070. The sequence continues at coordinate 1,936,729 of CP064986.1, read as the reverse complement.
CGCAGGACCCGCGCTGTCCACCCGGCGGCCCACCGCAACAAATTCCGTCACGCTCAACGGAACCGAGCTTTGAGCCCGCACTGGCAGGTTCACCAGCTTGCCGTCGGGCGGCAACTCCACCCACAGTCGCCACACGCCGCCCTCCTGCTTGGCGGCCTTGCCGTCGATGGTCACTCCTTCGATCTTGCCAAAATCCGTTTGGGCCTTCCACTCCACCCACACGCCGGTGGAATCAAACGAGACCATCGTGTTGTTGGCAGGCGCGATCAGAGTCAACCGGGGCGCTGTGGGCTTGGGGGCCTCGTTGCGACGGATCTGGATCTGGGCGTCGCTCGTGTTTCCCGCCGCGTCCTTGGCTTGGATCGCGATGTTTTGGCTGGTCGCACTGACGGGCACAACCAGATCAAACCACCAATTTCCGACAGAGTCCTTCTTCGCCTCGTTGCCGCCAATCTTCACCCATTGCACGCCGGAAGCATCCTTGGCTTCCACCTTCACGGTGAGCATCGAATCATTGAAGTCGCGCACCACAGAACCCGTGGGAGCCAGTACCGTCAGAGCGGGCCCGCTGTGATCCAACGCAGGGGCCACCACGAAGTTGGTGGAGTAGTTCTGGGCATTGGAAAGGCTGTCCCGCACCTCCACACGCAAGGTGTACTTGCCCAGAGCGGTGCCTTGTCGCGGCTGGAAGGTGGGATGGCTCGCCAAATCCAGCATTCCTGGGTGGTTTTTTGGGTCTGGTGCATCGGCCAGGACAAATCGATCGGTCCGGTCGCCCGAATCGTTTTCGATGGAGAACTTCACGGTGGCAATGCCCTTCTTGCCGGACACCTTGCCCACCAACCCTACCGGAGACTCACCCAAACGGAGAGTGTCCAGGCGCAAGGCGGCTTCCAGCCGGAATGGATTGAGGCTGGACGTATCCTCGCTCAGGGCCGCCAACGCCTTGCGAGCCGTGGAGTAGTCCATCGCGAAGTTCCAGCGACGCACCACCTCGCCCAACGTCAGACCGGATTGGGCCGCCAACGTCAGAATCTGACGATTCACTTTGGCGGTATCCAACCCGACCGGCGCCAAGCGCGCGTAGGCAGCCGTGCCGGGATGTCCACGGAAGACCAGCTCCGCCACGACCTGCTGGAACGCAGCCTTTTTGCCAGAAGCCGAGGTGTCTTTGAATGACTCCGGGACGGCCTTGCGAAGGCTGTCGTAGCTGTGCAGCAAACCCACCACCAGCGAATCGGCGCCAGAGCGCACCGTACGCACACCGAGCAGGTCCATGTAGCCGGCAGACTTGGTGATCGTGATTCCCAGATGCAATCCCAGCCGATAGGTGTGGATGGCGAGGGTGTCCTTGTCGCCCAACTGATTGAGGAAGGGCCAGAACCTGACCGTAAGGTCGGCGCCTTCGACCATGAAGGAGTGCCCGCCAGAATCCATCGGAGACTTGTACCACAGGCTGTCCGGGATGGTGGAGCTATCCGCCACTCGGAAATGCACATAATGGTCGCCTGCCGTGGCGGAAGCCTCCTCTTCCACAATCGTGGTGTTTTGACAGGAAAGGATGCTGGCCAGGGCCGCCAGGGGAACGGCGGCGCGCCAGGCCTTGGGCCAGAAACGGGTGGACATGGGGGAATTCTCCTTCGGGGGGTAGCTTGGCTGGAACGTAAGAACTTGCATGATGGATGTGAATGTATTGCGGGGAGGGGGTCGCTGTCTGTGATCTAAATCACACTCCCGGCTGCGCCGGGCCTTTTTTCTGCGAAGGCTCTCCAAGGCAGCTTTTTCTTAAAGCGGTTTTTCTCATTTTTGCCGGTGCTCCGCACCGGCGTTGGTTTACAGGAGGACGCTTCCCGCTCCTCCTGTACCTCCTCGGGCCAAAGGGACTGGTCGCGCAGTCCCTTTGGAATCCCGCGCGCCAGGGGTCTCGGGCTCTACGGAGCGGATGACCGCTCCTCCGAATAGCCTCGCCCCCTTGGAACCCCTGCCAGTTCGGTAGCAACACCTGATGCCAGCACTGATTGTTGCTGATGCTGATCTGGCATGCCCTATCCCTGTCAAGCGACGCATCCTACCCCGGCCAGCGAAGCGGCGCCGGAAACCGACAATCCCACTGCTCAGGCCACTTCACCCGCCAGGGCCCCCGACTTCGCGCGTTTCGCGCGCCGTCGGGGTCTCGGAGCCAGTGTCTTGGCGCGAGGTTGCGCGGTCGTGCGCGATGGCACGGAGCCCGAATCGGGGAATGCGGGGTTGTAAGGGGGTGTAGCCCCCTTACTGGCGGGAGTGCAGAGGGCGTGCCATGACGCCCTTTGCAAAAGGAGTGTGATTTAGATCACAGATTTTTCTCTCCGAATTCGGCATCTTCTCTTTCAGAAGCCCGGCGGACGCAAAATTTTGCGTCCCCACGGAATCCTTAGAACCCACCACGACCACCCTCCGCCGGTCGTCTTGAAAGGCCATTGCCATGAATTTCGGAAGCGTGCCCAAGATCCCCGCCGTGCCCTCCATTCCTGCCGCGCCCGCTGTCCCGACCCGTGTCGGGCAGGACCTGTCTCAGGGTCCCGCTTCCGGAAACGTGGGCATCGGGGCGCCCCAGCATTTTGATCCCAACAATCCGTCCGTGCGATTGGACGGCACCGTCCACAACCCCACCGGCGTGGGCGGCGATCTGAAGGTGTCGCGCGAAGTGTCGGTCAACGACCTCAAGCAGATCCCGGTCCCCGATGTCCATGCGCCGGACCTCTCCATGCCCAGCCTGGGCGGCGACTCTTCCACCGATGGCTCTTCCGGCGGCAGCGGCTTTTCCCTGCCCTCGATCGGCAATCCGTTGTCCGGCTTGAGCATACCCACTCTGCCCGACATGCCTGCCTTGCCGGACATGCCCTCGATGCCCAGCATGCCCGATGTTTCCCTACCCAGCATGCCCAGTCTTCCCGACATGCCGTCCTTGGGAAACCCCTTCTCCGGGATCTCGGCGCCCGACTTGTCCCTGCCCTCGATGCCGGATTTTGGCAACCCCTTCAGCGGTTTGTCCGGCCCGGACGTATCGCTGCCCGACCTCCCCTCGATGGGCACTCCCGGCATGCCGGGATTTCGGTTCCTCGAACTGCCCGACCTCCCGGACATCGAGCTGGACCTGTCGGAGTGGGACCTGCTGCCGTCGTTTGACATCCCCGACTGGGACGGCGACAACGAAAGCGAACGACAAAAACCGGATGTGCGGGCGAAGAAGACCGACAAGGTGAAGGTGGAAATCCGGTTGGAGACGGAGGAGGGGATCGGGGTGCCGGGTGCTTTGTTCCGAATTCATGGTAAGGGTGGTTTCCAGGGAAATGGGACACTCGACAGCGAAGGAAAGGCCACAACAGAAGTCCCACGTGGCGAGTACCGTGTCGAGTATCCAGATCCGGCTTACATTCAAGGGGCAATTCTAGCGGCTCGCATTCACAAGGCCCTTGCTGAGAACAGCCTTCTTCGCCTGACTCGCTGTTTGCTTTCCCCTCCTGAATCCATTCGCAAAGCATCCGAGATCTATGCCTCGAAATTTTCCAAAGGCCACTCCACCATGACCGCCGATATCAAGTCGTTCTGTTCCGGAAAACCAGAAGAGATTGGCATTCACCGACTGTTGTGCGATGCCGGCCTTGATCATTCCTTGATTTGCAAAAACTGACGACGAGGCCAGACCATGAACATCTCATCGACAACTGTTTCGGAAAACATGTGCCGATTCTCCCTCGCCGATGTCGAGGGTGCGAATGCAGACCCAGCAAACTTTTCCTGGTACGCGATCATCGAGCCCATCCATCCCGGACTCCTCGAAAGCCGGATCGTGACTGGACCTGCTGGGATGGAGTGGCCACAGTACGATCTCAGTCAACCAGGTCGTCACCGAATCCACTGTCGAGACCTCAGGAACAAGGAGGATGCACGCATCGTGCTGGAGTCGAAAGCCATCGAGGCCCATCCCCTCGTGATTGACCCCAAAGGCTTCGCGGACGAGACCACCATGAGGCTGGCGGGGAGTCCCGGCACAGGAATTGGCGCCTCCAAATCGACCTTTACTGGAAAGACATCCACCAAATCCCTTGCTGTAACAGCAATCTCGCACAGCGCTGGAGCCGCCACCCCACCACCATCCATCCTCAAGCCGGTGATGTCGGCCATGTATACCGGGACAAAGGTCGAATTCTACACCGGCACAACACTCAATGGAACGCCATGTAATTCCATTACGGTGCAGCAATTCGTCAATCTTCCCTCAGCGCAGGGGGGGCTTGACGGCTTCGGCACTTCGGTCAAATTCCAAATCGGGCCGGAAGGCTTCCTCGCCAACCCAAAGGCGGCATGGCCTGCGGACGGCAAGATCTTCTTAGCATGCCTGTTCACCGCAAAGGATCCAAAAGCGATCTGTCCGCGCAACGACGCATTGAACGATTGGAATTTTCCTCAGATCGGCTCTGCGTCAAACTATGTCGCACCAAGCAAACAGCTTTCCCCAACCCCTCCCGCCACTACGACTACGCCTGCACCTGCGTCTACGGCGCCACCTGTAATGGCCCCTCCGACACAACACACTCTACCTACGGAGGGCATCGCCAAGCAGGTCGAGGGATATCTGTATTCTCAGGAAGTGGACGTGAAAGCGGGAGGCACAGCCTTCGACGTACAGATTGATCTTGGACTGGCTGGCGGAAACCAATGCTGGTTTTTTTTCGGCGAATCGCCTCAATACGAGCGAGGCAATGTCTGTTTTGAAAACTGGCGCAAAGTGGAATACGAGCTGATCTACCCTTCCATCATGTCTTACGCCTTCGAAAAGAATTCTCGTGGACACATGGATTTTTCATCGGACATTCGAAGTGGAATTGAGAAGATTTTCAAACCTGTGTTTATCGATGTCAGTTGCCTCGGAAGCCAAGCCATCACCGATGAAGAAGCCTGCGGGTTGGTGGCGAATGACGATGATCTGAGCATCGATCACAACGTCTGCGGGGACACGATTCCGCTGGGATTCAGTGTTTCGAACACAATGACTCCATCCCTACTGAGCCCCTCAATGCAAGCAAATATCCTTTCCTCAGAACTTGATCCCCTCGCTTGTTCACCTGGAGCTCGCCCAAGATTTCTGGATTGCCATCAATGGCCTCGATCAAAATCGATTTCATCGACAACTCTGCTGTCACATCAAGTGAGAATCTGGGCATCACACGTGATGCTAGACGATCAGCCAAAATCCTTCAATTGCACAGAGAATTGCATTACACCTCACACAAAATACCCCTTGGTGAGCTTTGATTCGTCTGGCAAATATATGTTTGCGGCGACAAAACAATCCCCTGCTCCGTTTGAATTTGCGGCTGGAATATGGAGCTGTGAAGTGGACCCTTCAAAACACCAGAAAAAGATGAGATATGCGTTCCTCGATCAGAATCTATTCGCACCTGCAATCAATACCCCAAACACCTGCCGCATTTCCGAAGTCAAAAGGGATGGAACAGAGGGCGAATACAAGGAATGTCATGCCGCAACAGCCACAGATCTCAAGACTCCTGAAAATCTTTTGAAGGTTAACGATCTTGTTACTCTACTTGCCACTTCAAGCAAGGCATTTGAATACCAAGGAGAGGTCCTGATTTCCATTGCCTTCACGGATTCAACTGGCGTTAAGTGCTACGATCTTCCTCGAAACATCGAGTTGGCGAGCATGATCTCGGATGCATTTTCCCTGACGCCAGACATTCCCATTCACCCTGGCCTCGATCAATTTGGATCGCCCAGATCAGGCAGCATGGATTCGAGTTGGATAGGAGCCGAAACTTCCGTGACAATGCTGGAAATTTCTCTTCCAGGAAAAATAAAAGAAGCGGATCCGCCAAGCCTAGGCGAAATTGTTGGCGTCGAGTCAGAGGCAAGTTGCCCAATCCGCTGGGACATGTTTATCAATCTCGTTTATGGATTTCCAGGCATTTCTATTCGCGGAAAACATGACTTGCTTCTTTCAATGTGCGGATCTACACTCGGAACCATCAATCTTATCGCACATGAGCTTGGCCACAAAATGGGAATGGCACCATTTGTAAATGGCACAGATGATAGGGTGGGAAATGCCCCTGGAATGCCCACCCCTTTGCACATTGATAACGGCGGGACATTTTACTGCAATGGCAGCATAAACTCAAACGGATTACGCAACAACGATCAGGTTGGAGCTCACTGCGCATTCAAGCCGCCAAAAGGAGGTTCGATTTGCGCCATGTTTGGAACAATCGACCTCATGAACTCTTCCACTAGCCATCCCTTCTGCCCAAAATGCCAAAGCTATTTGAATTCCAGAAATTTAAGTGACATTACCAGCGAGTGGATTCTTCCATCCGGGCCGAGGTATTAACGTGCCACACATGGCAATCTCCATGACTGCTTTCCTTCTTTTTCGCGCCACACCTTCGACGAACCATTCCAAGGACCACTCGATGCTTAACGTTCGGACCGTTGTGTCAAATTTTCACACTGAAGAGGGGGCGAATGATCTGCGCCAATTGAACTTATATTTTCATCGTTCCATTGACGCATCTGACACACAATCCGACGAGATCTGGCTATTTGCCGGAGACAAATGGATCACATACGACTCGCAAACCAATCATGTCTCGCTAATGCAATTCTCTCAGCCCGGCCAAGATATAGGCTTGCACTCTTTCTTTTCCTTCGGTCATTTCGTTTTTTTAAACTCCATATCAAACCAATTCCTATCGACGCTCAGTGTTCACGACAACCCTCAGCGCGGTTTTCCTGAATTTGAAATGGATCGTAGCTACCTCCCTCGAAAACCAGGGGGAGCCTCACAAAAACTGAAACGCTCCGGAGTCAAATGCGAGGCATCCTTCCCTCTAGATTCGACCGGTCCTCATCTTCCCGGCAACTTTGTCGCCTTTGCCACCGCACCTCAGGCAATTGCAGGCCCCCACCATTTCCAGGTGGGATACGACAGATCCCGTCACAACGAAATCATCGATTCCATCAGAAAGTTCATCCCCCCGCGGAAGAGCCTGCCTCCTGACTGGTGGGCCGAAACGAAACTATGGACGCCACTGCGTGAACAAAAACCACTTGATCAGCCTGGAGTCACACTTGCATGGCACAAGCACGCCAGCAAGGTTCATCAAGTGGCCATTCGATACCGACTGGACATCCTTCCAGGCGACCGCGTCCAACTGGATCTGGATCCGGCCATCACGGCAGGCATGGACATCCCTTCCCACATCAAGACCTTCTACCTGTTCTTGCAACGAGGCCGGGAGCCCAAAACAATTCCTTTGGAAATCCCGATCACACCTCAATCCGATGGCACCTGTACCGGAGCGTTCCTCGTTGATTTGGACCAACTTCAGATCAAAAATCAAGAGTTCGATGCCCTCAACGTTTTCTCGACAAGCCAAGGCTCTTCACCCTTGTGGCTGGAGGACTATTCCAGGCAAAAGCGAATCCCAGGCAAATTTTGACTTAACCGCCAGCCTTCCCCCGGCCAGCGAAGCGTCGCCGCCCCTGGCGCTTACAGCGCGCCCAACCGAGACCCCCAATTACCGCAGTTGTCGATACAACGGCTTCGCCGTCACTCGGGGAACGGCGCCGCTCCCCCGCCAGGGCCCCCGACTTCGCGCGTCTCGCGCGCCGTCGGGGTCTCGGAGCCAGCCTTTCCGCGCAAGGTTGCGCACCAAAGCGCGAGATCACGAAGCCCGAATCAGGCTTCCTGGGGTTGTAAGGGGTGAAACCCCTTACTGGCGGGAGTGCAGAGGGCGTGCCATGACGCCCTCTGCAAAAGGAGTGTGATTTAGATCACAGATTTTTCTCTCCCGATTGATCATCTTCTCTTCACAAGCCGCGGGAACACCAAGTTTTTTGTCCCCACAGCCCCATTCCTGAACCCACCACGACCGCCAACCGCCCGTCGTCCTGAAAGGCCTTTGCCATGAACCGCCCGAACCCGTTCGGACCGCACCACCGCCGCGACGACCGCGAGCCCATGTTGATGGACATCTCCACCGCCAAGCCATCCAACGACGTCAACTGGGAGGCCATCATCGCCAAGACCCAGCGCGGCAAGATGGACCCCAGCCAAAAAGCGTACGACACTTCCAAGTATTTGGGTCAGGTTCGCGAAGAGGACCCCTGGCCGGAAGCTGCGCAAGCCAAGAGTTTCCCGATGATCTTGTCCAACTGCCGCATTCGCGAAGTGGCGCCGGTGGACCTGTCCGGGACCGTGACGGTGCTGTGCGATGTGGAATCCGCTGGACCCATTGCCGAAGCCGACCGCACCCTGAAGCTGGAACTGCGCGTGATCTACCGCGAATCCACCAAGGATTCGGACGAGCCCTTTGGACAGCCAGAATTTGTCACCTTGCAGCCCGTCGCTTTCCAGACCGTGCAGGCCACCTTTTCCGTGGATGGCCTGGCCGATTCCCGAATGGATCCAGGCACCGAGCTGTTCCTGCATGCGCAGGCGATCCACCCTCAAAAGAAGCTCACCGCCCGCGCCAAGCCAGTGGCCACCATCGCGGGCCCCACGCGTGCTTCACGGCTTCGCCTTTCCGGCAGGCTGTTCGATCACGACAAATGCTTCCTGCTTCCCGGTGCACTGCCCGCCTTGCGCAAGATCATCGTGCAGCACCAGAAGCGCCCCACCGGCCCCCTCGTGATCGTGTCCCATCCGGGGCCCGATGCTCCCGACTCAGCACTTGCCTTGGCCCGCGCGAAGGCACTCGCCTCCATCCTCACCAACCGTTGGGACGAATGGCTTCCTTGGTTCGCTCCGGAAAAGCCCGCCGCATCTGGCTGGGGATGGCGCGAAGCCCAAGTAATCTTGAAACACCTCAAGGTCTATGAAGGCCAGTGCAGCGGCGTGGAAGACGACCCCTCACACCAGTCTCTAAAAGCATTCCAAAAGTCGGTGACCGAGAAGGGTGAAGTCTCCTTGTCAGTTTCTGGCAAGTTGGATTCCGCCACCCGCAAGGAGTTGTTGCGCGCCTACTTCGGCCAAGAGAAAACTACGCTGGCCAAAGCCCTGGTGCCGCAGGTGTGCGTGTGCGAAGGCGCCGCCCCAAAGCCGCCGGAGAGCAAAGACGTGTTGGCGGAAGCTCATCTGAAGATCTTGTTCTTCGAGCCACGACTCGACCCCAAGCCTCGTGGCGAGCGGGTACGGCGGGGAGAGAAAATCTACAGCACCTGGTTGGACCGCGTGGATTCCACCGAAGACTTCGAGGTCCATGGCCTGCACATCCAGGTGGTGGACGACGACGATGCAGGGATCGCAGGGGCCAAGGTGCTGCTGGAAGGCCCCGAGCGGATCGAGACAAAAACCGACGATCACGGCTGGATCACGGTCGATGGTCTGTCGCGCGGCACCTACACGGTGCGCGTCACCAGCGACGTGGCCGACGAAGACGAGGATGTGGTCTGCGAGTTGGATGTGGTGGTGCCCACGCCCCGCGCGGTGGACCACGAGGTGAAGACTCCGACGCCTGTTGCCGACGCCCCGGAACCTGCGCCCCTGGCCGCCTCGTTGGCGGAGCCCTCCCACATGGTTCCGACTGCGGCGCCAACTGCTGCACCCTCCGCTTCCGTTGCTCCTGCTCCGGCAAGCGTCCCAGCGGCGACACTAGCGGAAGCCCCAGTCGAGGCGGCTCCGCCCAAACCCAAGGGCATCGACATCCCCCTCTTCGAGAGCCATTTCCACGACAACCACCATATGCCAAATCTTGTCGACGACGACTTCTTGGAAGTCTTGGCGGGCCTGGCCGACTACCACAAGAAGAACGGCTCCTGCCCTTTGGAGCTGCACCCGGAAATCGGCGAGGACAATCGCGAGCTGAACGCCAAGCGCCTAGCCGTGGCCGAGTGCATCTTACACGGCGACGAAGCCGCCTGGAAGGAATTCACCAAGGACGCCACCACCCGCGACGTCCAGACCTTCCTCAAATACTTCGCAAGCAAGGGTTGGTACTGCGACCCCGGCAAGGTGGACGGAGTGGAGGGACCGAAGACGCGGATGGCGATCTCGAAATTCCAATACAGTCACAACGAGGTGGCGTCCAACTACCTTCAAGTCGATGGGAAATGCGGCCCCAAGACTTGGAATGCCATCCTCCACACTCTTGCTCGCATTATCCAACCCCGATAGATCAGGAGATCAAAATCATGGGCTTCAGACCAATGGCAGCGCAGTATGACAAAGGCGGCGGAGGATTAGGCTTCGCTGGACCAATACCAGCCAACCCCTTGGAGGCCGTTGAAAACGCTGACTGCCTCGACAAGCAGCGGAAATTCCTATTGAATTCTATTTACACAATACCTTCACTGGAAAATTGGGACGAGGTGATGCCTGCATTTCCCAGCCGAACATATGGCGAACCAGACCCGGAAGGCGTTTCAGACTATAACATCAAGTTCAACACCCAAAGATCCGAATTAATCAAGTCAAATTGTTGGGGCTGTGTTTATATTGAAAACGGATCATCTATTCCTTCCAAGTTCTCAGCAAAAGCTACATGTTTCCCTGCAAGAGAAGGAAAACCAAAGTATTACCGCATCACGAATGTCACCTTCGAAGCGGCAGCTAACGTGCAACTCATCAATTTCACTTCTCTTCGATGGAAAGATGGCTGGGGCGAGCAGCAGGACATCATCGTGGGACGAGGAAAACTCAGCGAGAAAGATCGCAAATACTGGGTTCTCGCTCACGAAATGGATCATTTCAGGTCGTACTATGACTTTTGGGAATTCATGGTCATTAAAATATTCGAGGCTACGAACACCAAATACGCAACCGAAGCAGAGTGCCAAGACCGTATTGCAGAGATCCGCTACAACAATTTGCTCAATCACTTAGCTGCTCGACGACGTTCAAATGTTTTTGACGACTATCCTCGAGGTGTGCCGCAACGAGGATCCCGGTACCACGACTTTCAATCAAAATTCCGAGATGACGAAACATTTGAATGGCTCCCTATTGCAAAAATTTCAAGGGAAAAGTGGTTCAATTTCATCATAGACAAAACCCCCGATCGCTTTCTGCCGCCAAACACAAAAAGTGATGAACAGATAAATGATCTTAAGCCCGAAAGGCATACGAAGGAATACGAGAGCACAATCAGCTCATTGAAGCTGGAAGATAAACTTCTAGGGAGAGTGCTCGATATTATTAAAAAAAACAGCACCCAAACCGATAAATTCTCCTACCTCCGAGCTGAATGGGAAGACATCACTAAAACCCAGGACGCAAATTGATCAATGCCATTATTCTCTTGTCTCTCTCCTTTCATTCGGCGCCTTTAAAAAACGAACCCAGACCAAAATTAGACCAAAGTTTGCAACTTTACTTCAGTATCAGTTCCACCGAGGAGAAAGCCCGACGCATCATCAAATCCTTACACACACCAGAAAAGAACCAGAAGCCTCTTTGGTACCCATTTGAGCCATTTTTAGCCTTCTGCAAGCTTGAAATGCACGACAGCATCCAATCGTTCGGCGCAAGATACATTCAACAAAACTCTGACTCTGGGCGATGTACATATTTTGCAGCGGTCCCTGTCGCTATTTCTCAATATGCTACTGGCAAAAATAGCAAATCTAGATCAACCATAGAGACGGCCTTCAATCTTTGTAGTTCCGATCCCAAGGCAGAGCAATTTTCCTATTCGCAGCAAGTGCGTATTTCTAACCTTATGGCTCGCATCCTAGAAAAGCAGGGAAAGAGCGATACCGCACGAATGCTTGTAGCTCCATGGCTCTCCGATGAGTTATCCGACGTGGCTTACGATCTTTTCTCCAGCTTCCCCAGGAAAAAATTGTGCCGCGAACTCAATGCAGCCCTCGCAAAAGGCCCTCAATTGAGACCACCTCGGCCGCAGTCTTCCTCCCCATTGATTCAGTTCCTATTGAACTCAAATGGATCGCCCTATGAATACTCTATCTATTTCGAGCCGTACAATCTCAATATCCCCATTTACACACACCCTGATCCACCTTCCCGCCAAGATCTGAAGAACTCGATCTCGAAATTCAAGAACAGTTTTTTCTATCGCCATAACGACTGCGATCTGGAGCCTTACCCCCCTCCATTTCCGGGAATGTTCCAATGATCACCTTCGAGTCCTCCCATTGATCTCGCCGATTCCGCTCCTCGTTGCTTGCATGTCTTCGCTTCTCCAAGTTGCCACGGCAAGCCCATTGGTGATTTCGAAATCAGCGACGCACTCTCGAGCCTCACTGGAAGATTCTAGTCGAGATGTTTTCGGCAACCTGGATCTAGCGGACAAAACGATCCGGATAGGCGACACGCTCTGCAGCCCATCCAAAAATCTCCTGACTCTAAAACAGGAGGTGCAATTCTTGAAGAACAAATTACGAAACATCAAGAACATGGACCCGCTCCAAGCCTACCTTCGATTCCATCAACTTTCTCAAGGGGGACTGTCGACCACAGCATGCCTGGAAAGTTGGGCGAAAGAACACCCCCAGCGGATCGATTCCATCAAGAACTCCTGCAGATCCTGCACAGTCCTCTGGCAAGGGGATCACCTCGATATCAAACTTGCAGCCAAGGAAGGCGCACGCTTCCTCCCTCGAAAAACGATCCAGTTCCTTTCAGCCCGTGATTCGGTCCGCTCCAAGATCCAGCAAATCAAAAAAGGCCCATCCTTCCCTCTCGGGCTGGACACATTGCTGATCCACCTGGAGAAGAATGCTTTCATCGATCCCCCCATCGTGCCGGAAGCTCTCCATCCGATTTCGTCCCGAGCCAGTTTGATCGAAGACATCCAGTCCGCCTATCTGTCCTCCTACAAGCCCGGACATGCCGAATCCGCCAGTCAGCACGACTTCCGCACCTACTACGCCAGACACGGCCAAGACGAATGCTTCCAACGAAAAATGACAGCCGCTCGGAACGACCCGATCCAATCCCCCTATTCCGTGGATTGCCAGGACCTGGATGCAGAATCCGACACATTGCGCAAATGGATCGAATCACCCCTGAAGCGATGTCTGGAACTTCCATCGGACCTGGATTCCAAGGAACTCTCCCCTGCCAGAAGCCCGACACAGAGGGAAATGGCCGGCGATCTGGTGAAAATCCACGAATCAAAGAATCTCCAGATTCGCCAAAATGATTCTGCCTCCGATCCCTCCCTATTCCAGGCCTACTTCGACCTGGGGCGCGCCGACAGCCTGGTGGCCTTCGCGAACCGAGCCGCACAAGACGTGGTCGATACGATAACTGATGGACAGTATCTGGCAGATCTCCTGGTCTTGATGGCAAAAGCCCAATTCGACATGGACTCGCTGGAGCCAGCCAGCCGCAACATGGATCGCGCCTTTCAAATCCGCAGTCGCTTGCCGGAATCCGTCTTGGCGGACGCAAACGAAACCGAGGAGGTTTCCGATCTGAAATTCCGTGCCCGCCTGTTCGCTAAGTCGGGGCAGATCGACAGCGCCATCCGACTACTCCTACCCGCTTACGCCCTCTCCTATCCCAGCGAACTGATCCAACTTCTGCGCAGGAAGTACACCGCCGAGGAAATCGTGGACTCCATCCACCACGCGCTGCAACACATCGATTGGCGCCCTCAGGCCACCATTGACCCGCCGATCCGATTCCGCGCCCATCCCGACACCGCCCGCCGCAGACGCCTGGAATATCCGGGTGTGATTTCACTGTTCGGCGTTCGAGTCATTCTGGAAGGCTACCAGTCGGGCAATCCCTTCTTCCCCTCCCGCAAGAATCTGATCCTGCGATTCCTGAATTCGCACTTCTACCGGAACCTCCGGTGCAAGCCATCAACGGACGAATCAGGTGGGGGTTCGATCTGACCCGTCCCCCTCCTGACGGACGCAACGATCAGGTAGGTTTGAGTCATGGAAGTTAAGGCCAAAACGAAGCGCCGTGCATACGATCCTGGATTCAAGGAGCGGGCGGTCAAAATGGCAGCTGAAAGCCGGAACATCGCTGAGACAGCACGTCAACTGGGGGTTGGCTACAGTCTCCTCAACGGCTGGATCAACGCCGCAGAACTTGCCCGGAGCAAGGGCCAGGGGTTGGCGATGGCCCTGGAGGAAAAAGCCCGGTTGGCAGCCCTGGAGCGGGAAGTGGCCAATCTTCGAGAGGAGAACGAGATCCTAAAGGAAGCCACGGCGTACTTCGCGAGGGATCGAGTCCCGCCGAGAAGTACGCCTGGATCCAAGGGATGAGGGGTTCCCACAAGGTTGGATTGATGTGCAAGGCGTTGGGAGTCAGCCGGTCTGGTTTGGATGACTGGAGCAAACGTGACAAGACTCCCGATCATCAGGAACTCAGAGGCATGATCCACACGACCTTCAAACGGTTTCGTTGCACTTATGGACATCGTTCCATTCGACGCGAACTGTCCAAGGAAGGGCATCATCATGGGCGTAAGTTGATTCTACGCTTGATGTCCGAGGACGGCTTGAGGCCCACGGCAAGCCTTCCCAAGCCATACGGCAAGGAAAAAGGCGTTGAACATCGAGTTGCCAAAAACCGTCTGGATCGGCATTTCATGGTGAGACGGGTGAATCGAGTCTGGACGTCGGACATCACCTACATATGGACTGCCTTGGGTTGGGTTTACCTTGCGGTGATTCTTGATCTATTCTCGCGACGGATCGTCGGTTGGTCAGTCAGCGACAAGCCTGATACGGCGCTGGTCAAGAGCGCGTTATCCAAGGCGATTCGGTTGAGGCGACCGAGACGCTGGCGGATCATGTTCCACTCCGACCAAGGCTGCCAATACACGTCCATTGAGCTTCAGGAGTACCTCAGGGATTCAGGGATCCTGCAGTCAATGAGCCGGCGAGGCCAGTGCTGGGACAACGCTCCAACGGAAAGCTTCTTCGGAACCATGAAGCAGGAAACGGGCATCGCAAGGTTCATTCTGGAGGACTGCCGCGCCGTGGAGATCGCAATGCTAGATTGGATCGACGGCTGGTACAATCAGACCCGAAGGCACACCACTCTCGATGGATGCAGCCCCATCGAATTCGAATCCAAAAAGGCTGCGTAACTTGTCCGCTCAGAGGGGGACTGGTCAATCCTTCGACTTCCACTTTCTTTCAACAACAAAGCCAAGCGAATGAATTGCGACCTTTGCGAGCCCACTCGTGACCAACAATCACAACACCAGACGATCATACCGAAGCTCGACAGCTCATCTTGACCGGAATGAAGGGCATACAACTACCTCTGTCTGAACCACCAATTTGGCCCGAAAGACGAGGCGAGTTCATATTCCGAACACTTGAATTTAGTGAATGTCTACAGATGAATTTTCAGCAACTACTACACCAGAACAATCTCGCCCTTCATCTCGCGCTCCTTCTGACCTTCGCAAGCAGCTCACCAGCAACCACCACCTTCCGCGGCCTTGATCGGCTCTATTTCACTCAGCTTTCCGTCAAACAACTGGATGAGCTCCGCAAGATCACTAAAACCTTAGGTCCAAGACTACATGCTGGTGCAAATGGCGAATGCATTACAAACGACAACGCTGACTATTATCTCTGCCATGATTTCGAGCTGAAAAGACAAATACGAGGCCACAGGATTGTCATTCGCAAACTTATCGAAACAGGATCTAGAGTACATCGCCTCTGGTGGATCGTCTACGACAATGGCATTCAATGTGATGCCTGGCAATACTCCTTCATGCCTGATGGGGAAAGCAAGATTTTGACAAATTACGAGATTTCATCCATCACTGAAAATTCCGTCAAGAGCCTCAAAATACGCATCGATGGAAGCATGTTTCAAAATGGTGGAAGCTGGATTGAAAAGGGGATTGAGCTAAAATTCGCAAGGACAGAAGGAGCCATTCGCTTGCAAAGTGTGCTAAACTCATTCACCTTCAGCAATATTGACAACCATAATGGCGGACCAAGTGCTATCGGTGTTTCTACCGAACAATATTTCGAAAACAAGATCCAGAAATCACCCTCGATTTCACAAGACAAAAATTTCGAAAGGCTTGCGGTTTCAAGGATCCGACTCGAGATGAACACTGGGCATTCAAATTGGGCCAGGATGCAAAGGGTCGCCAACTGCCTAACCAATGACTCAACAGCACCCACCACTTTCCGGCGCCCGACCACACCTTCCTTAATCGAGAAATCAAACTGAGACCATCGTCCCATGCCATTTCTGCAACAACGTCAACGGACATCCGAGCCAGGTTTAAAATGAGCCCAACACGTTACGCGATATTCTTCAGTATTTTCGCATTGCAATTATTGGCAGCGCCTGTGAATGCTTTCGCCGAGGAAAACCGCGAGAAAACACTAAAATCTTTTGAGGATGAGTCATTAAAATTGAGCTCCATTAGCAAAGGACAATCATGCAGCGATTATCGTCCTGCGCTTGAAGCTCTTCGTCGCGAAGCCAAATTATAGGAAGATCACAAAAGAATCTTTTCGTGGCACCCTCCCGATTACGCATACGTATACTATAAGCTGAATGGAGAATATCTTGGCAGCCCCCATTTCGGCTACATTCTCTGCTTAGAGAAGCAGTTCATCGACAAGAAATTGGACAGCATTGAAATCCAAGATGCATGCCCAATTTGCACATTGACTTTAGCCAAAAATTTCATCAAAATCAGGATTAATCCGACAGTTGGCAAAGAATGGCTACCAAAGAAAACAAGACCGTTTTTGTTGGCTGACTGGGCTTGGATGAAAAAAGCATCAGAAATAGTTGAGCAGCAAACATTCCCGTCCGGCCTTGATTCCTTATTGGTTTGGATGGAATCTTCTGCTTCAACCAATCCATCGTGTGGATATATGTCTCCATACCAGGATTATAAATGCCTTGAGAGATGGCGGCCAGAGATCAAAAAGCTCGTGTTACAAATTCAGCCGACCCTACCAAAGGATGACCCGAATTTCTTTCGATTCGTTTCCTATTACAGGAAAAACGGCAAGAATCAAGCATTCAAGGATAGCCTGGTCACACTCCGTAACAAAATGAAAAACGAGCTTAGCCTCCAAAAGATCTTGAAAGCTCAAGGGAGGCTTACCATCACACCCTAGTCGACCATCTTATCTCGCGCACTTCCACAGCCCCAATCCAATACAATTTCCAAAACAAAGAATCGCCAAACTTTCACCCTAAGATTTTGAACAGACCAGATCCATCCGACCTAACCACAAGCCAGGACTCTGCAATTCAAACAATGTATTCTTTAGCTCACAAATGCTAGAATCCCTGATCCTGTTGCTCTCCGCATTGATCTCGGCCCCGAACTCCGCGAAGTTTCGCTGCGTGGAGCCCAAGGGGCTGGCTGGCTCTCCGCTCGTTGTCGAAGAAGCCGCAAACCTCGATGCGTGGCTTGGACACGAAGATTCCTTTCAAAACAATCAAGGGGACCACACCCTGCGCATTTGCGGCACGATGAGGGGCTGTGGAACCCAGGCGAATTGCCTGCCCGTTTTGGGACACAACGCGACGCCCCTCTACCGGCTGGGGAAATTTCAGAAGCTGCCTGTGCGAATCAAACACGCCCCCGCTCGATTCCTCCTGGAGGCCTGGAATGACGGACTGGAGGCCGGCGAATTCGCCCGATCACTCGGATCCGTTCAAATTCTGTCACAAACCACCGATGGCCATTACCGCGCCGAATTCGGAGCCATTCCCCTCTCTGAGCAATCCCAGGTGCAGATCGTGTCCGACAGCCTCCTAGTGGTGGCGAGCTTCCGATGGGAAAAGGACGAAACGAGATACGCCCCACACCATTTCTGGATCCGTGCCTGGAACCTGAACCAACCTCTAACCCCGGACGCTCCCGCGATCGCTTACCAGACCAAATCGCGTTATCGGAGCTTCGACGACGTGGATACCTTGGATGTGATCTCGCATGAACGCAAGGTCGTGATCAAAGCCTTCGCCAAGACCGCCAAACCCGCCACACTGCGATCCAGATTGTCACGGCTGTATGATCGTTTTGATTCCAAGGTTAAAAGCCTGCCGGAGGCAATCCAATTCCCCTCAGGCTTGGACTCCCTACTTGTGGCAATCGAATCATCAGCCTCCAAATGGAAGGGCGCTGAAGTCGACTCTCTTCTCCCGGAAGAAGTCAATCGAGCATGGATAGACTCAACAAAGCAGAATATCCTCCACACCCTCAATTGCTTCGCAGAGGACGATTCGTCCAGGAACCAATTCATCGCGACCTATCTAAAAAAAGGCCGCGATCCATCCTTTAAAATCCAATTGCATGCGTTCATCACAGATTCCACCAGAACAGCTTTTTCTTCTCCCTGTTCAGATCGCTCTACGAATCGTCACTTTCAAGGCTATCCATTTATCAACAACTGGTCCTTAATCCCTTATGAACAATTCGGAGTGAGCCATCTCAGTTCTCCAGATTTAATTCACGCATACGGCGTTCAATTTGACGGCGGAAGCGGCCGAATAGCGTCGTTTCTGGATACAAGTAGCTTCCAATCTCAGGACTCCATTTACCATCACTTGCTCGACAGTCTGTTGCAGCATTCCAACGCCCAAATTTCAATCAATTCAGACACAGCCAGTTTCGATCCAATCTTGTCTGAGCTGGCTGTTTGGATGGCCATGGCTTATTCTGCCCGGGATCAGTTCCCTCTGGCAGCCAAATTCATGGATGTTTCTTTCGCCATGCGCAACAAGATGCCCGAAACATTGCGAAAACACTTCAGTAGACTCGATGAAAACAATGATTTTATTTTCCGAGCATATCTGTTTGAGAAGTGCGGACAATTGGACAGCGCCATCCGATTGTTGCTACCGATCTACGACCAATCAATCAACACCCAACTGATTCGCATGCTTCGGCTTCGATACTCGCAAAAAGAACTTGCCGACTCCTTCGATTTTGCTTTGGAACATATTGACTGGCGCAAGAACGCCACGCTTTCACCCACAACGAGATACAGGGCAAATTCCATCTATGAATACCGCCGGATCAAGCAATACCCCGGCGTGGTTCGACTTTTTGGCGTTAATGTCGGACTAAATGATCATGGTGTTGGCGACATCCTACATCCTTCCAGAGAATCGCTCCTCCACGGGTTTAAATCCTCCGATTTCTATCAGATTCTTTATTGTGGGGCAGGTGAGAATAAGACAAATGGAGCTTCTGCAGAAACGTTTTTAAATCTGAACCCAATTGGCAACCTCAAGCAAAGCGAATGGGAAAATACGCCATGAAACCCTTCTACCTAATTCTTGCATTTTTCGGCTCAGCGGAAAGCCCACTCAGCAAACACATCATAGAACCCCACCAAAACACAACAACATCTCGAATCGCAATCTGCACAGAACATTCCAGCACACCACTCGACACAATCAACATTTCAAGCCTTATCGCACCTTGCGACTCATATTCTATCGCCACAGCCTATCAATCAATTTCCCTTCACGAGTCTAAGGCACGCAGCCCCAGTCAAGCCCCTGCACTTTGCAACGCATACTCCTGTGCCGAAAGGCCGGATAGTGCCATACCCATCTGCACACGAGCACTCGATGGCCGCGACCTTCGTGACGATGTCTCTTTTCACGAAACATCTGAACATTTATCTTCTGAATACTTGAAATTGAAAAATTATGACTCGGCGAGCAAATACACAGACCTTACCATCAAAGCAATGCTTACAAGGCAGGCTGATCCTCGAGCCAACTCTCTCATTGCGAAAAAGGAAGCAGTTCTTCTGAGGCATTCATACATTCTTGGCAAGCTCAATCTTTTTGACTCCGCGATTGCCATCATCCTCCCCCAATATCATAAAATTTTATTCGAGCGACAGCTGGAATGGCTGGTGACAAAGCGGTATACGCCAGACGAAATCCGCAGTCAGCTCGAAACGGCAGTCCATTCAGTGGACTGGTCTGTGTCGGAGCGAACCGACACTTTGTCGTATTACAGAAGGCTATTGGGACTGAACCACCACCCCTCAAACCCAGATTCAGGAGTAATCAAATTATTTAACAGCCAAGCATTTTTGCATTTCTCGTTCCATAAAAGAAAGAGAATTCCGACTCGAGATGAGTACATTCAAGATTTCACAGCTTCTGATTTTTTCTATTACTTGTATTGCCAATAGCAATGACAGACACACGACCGCAAATCAAAGTGCCGCAGAAAGTACTGGAATCCCGAAGATCCTCAGCCGAATCTTTTCGCCTTTCAGATCGCCTCCACAAAAGTGTTGGCAGTGACGACCCCGAATCATAAGAAACTTCAAAGGAAAGATTCTTCGACAAATGATAATTTCGACTTTTATTATCCTTGCATCACTTCACTCAAGCAGACCGGAATCAATTTCTTGCTATCTAGTTGGCCAAAAAATCGTCGCTTGCAATATACAAAACACAAAGCCCCTTGAGCTGTACTGCGATCCCGGCGAAAGCTTTATCGAGCTATTCTACAAAGACACTCAAACGAGTTTTTGCAGTTCCCAAGAAATCTCAAGCCATCACTCCAGACTTCCAGAATGCACATTCAAATCGAAAGATGTTTGCAGATCCGGCACTAGCACCTGTTTTCCCGGCAATACCATTGATACGGCATTTTTCAGAAACTTTTTGCACGATCGCAAATGGGACAGCCTCCGCATCAAAAAAATATTGCGACATTCTCTGGCGACACCATCGAATCTTTTGCAACGATCAAGAAGGCGCATCTCCAGCCAAGATCAACAAACAAACCATGCGGTGTCGTTGTCGGTCTTGCATCACACTGCAAAAATTTTTGCATCGACACTATGCTGACCACTAAGTCCGCAAACAGCAATCGCCCGCTACTATTACCGTTTCGCTCAACTAACCAAAACCTCCTGCTTGGCGATTCAGTTTGTATTGATGGCATAGCAGGCAAGCGAAGGGAATCAACGGTAAAAAATGTCACGTCCCCCAATTCACAATGGACGAACAGCGACTCTCTGTTTGGTTTTGAATTCGCACTGCTCTCAGGCGGGAAATCCGTCTCCCAAAATGCCCGGATGACAAAAACATTCTCTCCGAACTCAGGACGCTTTGGCGTGGCTGCCAGCCTCGACTCCTGGAATGCATGCAAAAAGCGAGAATCCTGCCAATTTTCATTGAATTTTGACGGCGACTCCGGAAGGCTATCCGGAAACTGTCAAGCAACTTGGATTGATTCTTCCATCACCCCAAGCGCAAAATTCTTGTTCCGTCTTGATGATCGATCACCGTTTCCTCGGAAGATTATCTCTGGCAATGACACCTTGGTCATCCGAAAAACCCTGCACCCCCCGCAATAGCTGCAATCACCCTCTCGATACCTCGGAATCAAATTCACGGCATCTGCACGATCTTCAAGCATGACGCAACTCATTGCCTGTTGACTTTGCAAGGATCCATCCTCTAAAGAGCCCACCACATGCTTCTTTCTACCACCCTCCTCTACCTCGCCGCTGCCATCGGATGCGACAACACCTTCTGGCGTGCGCTAGACTCCCAGTTCAGAGCAATCGAAAATTCGCCCCCTCCTCAGAACCGCGCCCAGGCGCTGCTCGCCATTCACAAGCACGCTCAACTTTTTCAAAGAGGAATGTCCAGAATCGGAGAACTCAACGATCAAGAAGCATTGGACTGGCACCTGGGCCATCAAACGATTTGCCCCACCAACTCCTCGATCTGCGAGCCCATGTCACACTGGATTTCCATCGGCATTCTGCGGCTCGATCAAATCCAGAAAGCCTGCCCTGCAGCATCCGTTAGCATCCCTCACAGCGAACTCGAAATTTGGTTTGATGGACCCAAGCAACTACAGCTACTAAGCCCCTATGCTCGCTCTGTGATCTCCACGATCGACCAACTGAACGCGGGCTCCATCGGAGACACGCGATCAACCCTCTACTGCCAAGCGATCTTAAATCTTGAATCACTTCTGGCTAGCCAAAAGGCAGCCCCTAGGTGCGACCCGGAACTGACCGAACTCTCCCCCTCCGTCGGTAGACTCGAAATCTCCCTCAGTATCCTGAGAAAAGAGTCCGTATTCGCTCAGCATCCAGATTTTGTCCGCAATTTTTACAGGTGCTACAAGACTCGCGGTGCCGACTCCAACCTCATCCAGATTTTGCGATGGCGCCTAACTCCACCCGGAAAGCCTCGAACCCTCATCTCGAAGGATCCAACTCGACCAGCTCTCCACGAATCCTTAGGCTTCCCCAAAACCCCTGAGCTTTCCATCCTCCCCACCATCCTCCAGTAGCACACCAGCGGGAGCACCCCCGAACACCAAACCCAAACCACCAACAGCCTCGCCAGGGCCCCCGACCACGCGCGTCGCGCGCGCCGTCGGGGTCTCGGAGCCCGCTGTTCCGCGCAAGGTTGCGCACCAAAGCGCGAGGACACGGAGCCCGAATCGGGAAATGCGGGGTTGTAAGGGCAACCTGAAGCCACTGGGGAGAGGGATGCAGCGCGCCCGGAATGTGCCGCAGATTGGATTCGGCGGGCGACGAGGCGGTAGCTTGTTCCTCCCATTCTGCGAGCACGCAGAATGGGAATCCTGCAGGTTCGCGGTGAGGACCGCCCCCCCCCCGACCAGGTGAGCAATCGGGTCGCCCGCATGGGCGACAAACCGTACGAGCCAAGATGCGGTGCAGGCCGGGATGCGATGCGCCTGGCTCCCCGGTGGTTTCGGGCTGAAGGAGCCCCCTTACTGGCGGGAGTGCAGAGGGCGTGCCATGACGCCCTCTGCAAAGTCAGTGTGATTTAGATCACAGATATTTCTCTCCGAATTCGGCATCTTCTCTTCAGAAACGTCGCCGGAGCCCTCCGCGGACCCGATCGATCCCATGAAAACCCACCACGACCACCCTCCGCCGGTCGCCCTGAAAGGCCATTGCCATGAATTTCGGAAGCGTACCCAAGATCCCCGCCGTGCCCTCCATTCCTGCCGCGCCCGCTGTCCCGACCCGTGTCGGGCAGGACCTGTCTCAGGGTCCCGCTTCCGGAAATGTGGGCATCGGGGCGCCCCAGCATTTTGATCCCAACAATCCGTCTGTGCGGTTGGATGGCACGGTCCACAACCCCACCGGCGTGGGCGGTGATCTGAAGGTGTCGCGCGAAGTGTCGGTCAACGACCTCAAGCAGATCCCGGTCCCCGACGTCCATGCGCCGGACCTCTCCATGCCCAGCCTGGGCGGCGACTCTTCCACCGATGGCTCTTCCGGCGGCAGCGGATTTTCCCTGCCCTCGATCGGCAACCCGTTGTCCGGCTTGAGCATGCCCTCTTTGCCGGACATGCCCTCGATGCCCAGCATGCCCGATGTTTCCCTACCCAGCATGCCCAGCCTTCCCGACATGCCGTCTTTGGGAAACCCGTTCTCCGGGATTTCGGCGCCCGACTTGTCCCTGCCCTCGATGCCGGATTTTGGCAACCCCTTCAGCGGCTTGTCCGGGCCCGATTTTTCGCTGCCCGACCTCCCCTCGATGGGCACTCCCGGCATGCCGGGATTTCGGTTCCTCGAACTGCCCGACCTCCCGGACATCGAACTGGACCTGTCCGAATGGGACCTGCTGCCGTCGTTTGACATCCCCGACTGGGACGGCGACAACGAAAGCGAACGACAAAAACCGGACGTGCGAGCGAAGAAGACCGACAAGGTGAAGGTGGAAATCCGGCTGGAGACGGAGGAGGGGTTTCCGTTCTCTGGCGCCCCCATCCAGGTTCGAGGCGAGGATGGCTTCCGATTCCAAGGGAATCTCGATCAGGAGGGGATCCTGATTGTGGAGGTTCCGCGAGGCGATCTGGATGTGGGCGTTGTGGACACTCCCCAATCCGAGATGAAGCTTCTGGCGATCCGGCTCTTCAAGGCGATGAAGACCAAGACGCTGGAATCGATTCCACCTCTGTTGGTCGCCGCCCGCGGTGACTTCCGCGCTCTTGAACGGAGCATCCAGGACCTGGATCGCAGCGCCACGGACTCGGTTCCGTCGCGGATCCGATCTTTGTTCGCCTCCGCCGGCAGAGAAGCGGAAATTGCCCCTTTGCTTGCCCTTCAAGAAGCCGTGTTGCGCGGAGACACGCGCCAAGCGCCATTTCAGTTGCGTGCTGCCCAGACCGCTCCGTTCCACGAGGGAATTCTCGGATTCTTCCTGGAAGCCACTGGAACGACCTTCGCCGATGCTGAGTGGGGTCTCTATCCGATTCCCGAAGATCGTTCCTCCAGTCCAGCCATGACACGCCACCTCTCCCCGCTCGGGAAGTCCCCTTCCATTTGCTTTCCTGCCAACCCAGGTCGATGGCTACTGGCGGCCCATGTTCCTGGATCAGGAGCCGTCGCGCAAGAATTCCAGGTCCACGGCGAAGGTGCCGCTTTGGCACCGGACCTTCCTCTTGGACAGCTGGATCCGGAAGCTTTCGTGGGCGTGGTGCGCAAGTGCCAAGAATGGCTCCTGTCCATGGATTCCGAGGAGAACATCGCCAAAGACGCCGCCTGGTCGCGCGTGGCCAATATGGCTTCCCGGATTCACGAAGCCACCACGACGCTGACGGGGACACGCTTCCCCATCCACGGCGGCGAGACAGATCGCGCGAGAGCATGCCTTGCCAACACCGGTTCGGGATGGACGCTTCTGGATTGGTCGGATGCCGCGCTGGACTCCGGTCGCATACTTTGGACTCCAGACACATCTGTAAGCCAGGACGGGCCGCAAGGACTCCTGCAGCACTGGCTGGACAAATCACCCACCGCTGCGGATCATGCCGTCGTGGCGATTCCCGAAGACCCCACCAAGCAAGATTTGTCATCCGGATCCATGAAGATCCTGATGGCGCGATCCACTTCCCCCAAGACTCCCTCCGCCAATGCGGGCTCTCTCTCGCTTTGGTATCGCATGGTTTCCCGCGCTTGCAGGAAGTCCCTGCCTCTGCGTCCGTTCGACCTCGGGTTGCGCCCTAGCGGGCTGGACAAATTCCCCAATGGCTTTTGGAAGGAAGGATCGCATCGGGTGGATCTGGCGATGACCATCGCCGGCCAGCACGAGGGGATCCTGGGGAAACTTTCCTCGCGGGAGTGGGAGCCAGGAACGAAGGTGGATGTCGCCGGCTCCCCATTGGCCTCCTGGAGTCGTGAACAAGGCGATTGGACAGAACATGTCCTGTTCGAGAGTTTGGCCATGGAAGGATTCCGCCAGCTCCTGGACAATTCCCGAATGGCCGCTTCGGAACGGCTGTCGCTGCTGCTGGGGGAAATCGGAAACCTGGTGGAGCAGGGAAAATTGCGATTCCATGTCCGCCACACCGACTCCACCGACCCTCGCGAGAATTGGTCCGCCCGCGGCCCGGTGTCCTGTTCGAGCCTCGACGTGGTGGGCTTCACCGCCAAGTCCAGATCCTGCAAGCTGGTCGCCAATACCTGGAAATCGGGCGTTGTGGAGGAACGATCTGCCGCTGGGCTTCCTGATTCCGATTTGGATACAGGAATTGTCCAAGCACATTTTCTGAATCTCGCTGGGGTAGCAATCCCGATGGAGAGAATCGAACTTCTGAGCGAAGGAATCGTGGAATGGCAAGGATCTGCGCCAGACGGGAAGGTCCGGATCGACAACATTCCCTTGAAAGGCTACATCTTGCGCACATCCTCAAAAGGGAAGACCATCGAATTCCTTGTCGCTTGGGAGCCCTCCAACACCACAAACCCTGCGCAAATCTGCCGCATTCCCTTTTCCCTGGAAGCCTAAACCATGTCCACCGACATCGCTCCCGACGCACAAATCCACATCATTTGGGATTCTCCTTCCGTCATGAAGGACCTGAACATTTTCGAAATCGTCCCAACCGCCGCGAAAGGGCTCAAGTCCGGACAGCGCATCACCCTGGAATTTTATGGCATTGAGGCGAACGCCGATCTTGGTGTGTTTGAGACGTTCCAGGTTGAGCTAGCCAAGATGAACAACAAATGGAGCTTTCGAAATTTGCGAGATCCGCGCCCGGCCAACGACCCAGCCCGCAAAGGCACTCACCTCTTTTGCGATCGGTTCCGCCTCACCTTCAAGGGGATCTTAGGCTCCGTGGAATGCATTCTTCCTGCCGACCATCGTGGCTACGAAGGCATCGTTGAGGTCGGAATCAAGGCGAGCGCCGAAAGCAAAATCATCCCGGTCTTTTCGATGCTGCAAAAAATTTCACGCGGCAACCCTGCCAAGATCCTAGTGGGCATGCAGACCCTTTCCGAGCAATTGGGTGCATTGATGCACCCTGCACCTGCCGAGCTGGACCACATTCCAGACCACGTCAAGTTGCACAAGGATAAGACCTTCGCGATCCAAACTCAGAAGATTGAGTCTTGGAACCAGGCCGTTGATACATTCTTCAGGAACCCAGAGACCCCGTACAAGGTCCATATCGCCAAATTCCGTCGATTCAATGTTCTAGCCAAGCAGATCCTTAGGCTAAAAAAAGACCTCTGGGTAATGCCCTATGGCATGAGCAAATCGCCTTCCGAAAATGAGCTTGCCGCCGCACAAAAGGAGCAGCGCCAAATCCAAGACGAAATGGCGCAGTACCTGGATCTCGATCGCGGAATTCCCGACTCCTATCGGGAAGAAGCCAAGAAAGGGATGGCACGTCGGCTGGAAACGCAAAACATGGACGAGGACAATCTCCTGAACGACCCCCTTGTACAACTGGTGTGTTGCCTGCCCATGGGCGGCCTGGTCGAGGGCGCGATTCTCATCACCAATGGCCAGGTTGCGCAAGGGATGAGGATTGCGGGTTTGAACCTCGTCACTTACGGCGGCTTCAACATGCTGCGATCCGCGAAAAGGACTTACCAGTTATTCAAAGCCACCACCCGGGAGGGGCGCACCATCGCTGCCAACTTGGTGGAAACCCGGCTATCCATCTTCTTTGCCTCCCGCACCGAATGGACCTTGGCGGCTTGGCGGGCTGCGGGCAAAGTCATCGAGTTGGAAGTGAACACGCAACTCGGAGGCTTGGTGAGCATGGTTCCGTATTTGATGGATTTCAGCCGCTTCAAAATCGACGACTTCTCCCTCCTCTTCAAAAACCGGGACGTTTTGGTCAATTGCCTTAAAGCCGCCAAAGATCAGCCGTACAAGGATTGGCTCAAGCAAAGCAAGAACATCAACGACGCCTTGTTGTCACTGGCTGTTTTGCGATCGATAGCGGTGTTCAGGCTGGGTTACCCTGAGTTTGCAAAATTAGCAGATCACAATTCACCTTCCTCTGGAGACACTCTTCAGAAAAGCATTCTGGAAGGCGCCGACATCTTAGCCACTATGCTCAACAACAACCCCGAAGAAAAAAAGTGGCTTCAGAAAGACCTAATGGAGGCTTTAGCTGATCTTGATGCTCAGCACTTCACTCAAGGCCGACTCGGACTCTTCCAAGACTGGGAGGAGCAAGAAAACGCGTGTATTGCTGAATTGAATCGCTTGAAAAACCTTCCCCGCCGGCATGCCGGCGAGAAACACGCAACCCGAGCGGAAATGAGCAAAAAATTTTCAGATCTGAAGGTCATGTGGGAGGCACGCTCCAAGAGCATCCATGAATTATGCGGAGCAGATTCTGATACCCCCGTTGAGGATTGCGTACAAAACGCGGCTTCCAGTGCACTGGTGGATGCCGCATTCGATGATCAAATGGAGAAGTTCCTGAGCCTCCTTCTGGGCGCACGAAATGCCGCGACTTTAGATGATCCGCTGGTCATTGCGAAAGTCAAGGGGAAGGCAGTCTCGAATGCGCCCAGCCATTCCTGGGATGGCGTGGGAGTGACATGGACCCTCAGCGCTCCCTACCGAGTCGTCCGGATGGATTGGAGTGAATTTGAAAAGACATCCGGCGAGATTCTTCTGAATTATTTCCAGGATTGACCCATGATCACCACCCTACTGATTTCTTCACTGGCCCTAGCCAAGCAGTCAGATTCCGTCTGGAGTCACATTCCTCCATCAAGGATCCAGCAATGGACAAAGGAGCTCACGTCAAAGGCGCCGAACGTCCCTGAGAACACTCTATTTCTCGACTGGGGACCGTATGAAACATACCCGCATTTGCTGTATCTGTTTTATCGTGGCCATTCGCCATTCCCATATTTGTTGGAGGAATTCAAAGCCAGATCAGTCAACCGATACTCTGTTCGATGGGACGATAAACAGTTTTCTGTGATCGATAGCAGCTGTTGGTTGGAGAGCTTACCTCGCGCATGGGACACTTGCCGACGGGCAGGTAAAGCCGTAGAAGACATGCGACGCGAACTCGCTCCTGACGGACCACCCAGTTGGAGAGCCGTCAGCAGCTTCTACCTGGACTTCCACAGGTCCCGGAAGCGAATTTACCCACTCGCCCTGAAGGGGTATTCCAGCCAACGAAAGCTGGACACCTTTCTTATGAAGGAGAGTTGGACACTTTCCGACAAAGGTGCTCTCCAGAAATTACTGGTCCTGGCCGAGCCGGACGATGGCTTCTTGGCCGAGCGGACCTTCGTGCGGCACCCAGACGCCAAGGGCAGAGACACCCTGATCCAGGAATTTGGAAGAAATCGTTACAGCGCAAAGGAAACGATTGATTCTAGCAAGCACGATGAGGTGCGTTTCGGGTATGATCTCCAGGGGCGAATCCTCTGGGATCGCCAGTCTTACCCTCCGAGCCCCAAGGGAGAGCCCATAAAAGGCGTTGGAGAACTCATCTTAGGCTGCCTGCGCCGGTACCACTTTTACGACAACAAAGGAAGGGATTCGCTCCAGCTGTACGTTACCCCAACCAAAGGCATTTTACGCGGCCTGTCCTTGCTGGAGTACAACCAAAGCAACGAGATCGTTCGACGCACCTTGGGAGCAATCAATGTGACTCAAAATCGAGTCCGCTGGCTGCGGAGTGAGCGATGGACCTACGACTCGCTCGGAAGGCTGACCGAATACGGGAAGTACCACAACGCAAAGGCATGGGACACATTGAGCACCCCGTTCCAACCAGTCCAGCAATTTCCAAACTTCGGAAGCGATTGCGAGTACTGACCCATGATCACCACCATACTGATTGCGTCACTGTCCCTAGCCAAGCCCAGCGATTCCGTTTGGAGCCGCATCTCCCCCTCAAAAATCAAACAGTGGTCAACAGAACTCAGGTCAAAGGCTCCGAACGTCCCTGAGAACAGTCTTTTCCTCGACTGGGGGCCGTATGAAACATACCCGAACCTATTGCAATTGTTCTATCACGGCAATTCTTCATACCCCTACCTTCTCGAAGAATTCGAAATCCGAACGGTCAACCGCTATTCGGTTTCATGGGACGATAAACAGTTTTCTGTGATCGATAGCAGCTGTTGGTTGGAGAGCTTACCTCGCGCATGGGACACTTGCCGACGGGCAGGTAAAGCCGTAGAAGACATGAGACGCGAACTCGTTCCTGACGGACCACCCAGTTGGAGAGCCGTCAGCAGCTTCTACCTGGATTTCCACAGGTCCCGGAAGCGAATTTACCCACTCGCCCTGAAGGGATATTCCAGCCAACGAAAACTGGACACCTTTCTTATGAAGGAGAGTTGGACACTTTCCGACAAAGGTGCTCTGCAGAAATTACTGGTCCTGGCCGAGCCGGACGATGGCTTCTTGGCCGAGCGAACCTTCGTGCGGCACCCGGATGCCAAGGGCAGGGACACCCTGGTCCAGGAATTCGGAAGAAATCGTTACAGCGCAAAGGAAACCGTTGATACCAGCAAGCATCACGAGGTGCGATTCGGGTATGACCTCCAGGGCCGAATCCTTTGGGATTTGGAGTCCTACCCTCCCAGCCCCAGAGGAAAGCCCTCAAAAAGAGTAGGGGAACTCATTTTAGGCTGTCTGCGCCGATACCACTTTTACGACAACAAAGGAAGGGATTCGCTCCAGCTGTACGTAACTCCAACCAAAGGCATTATACGTGGTCTGTCTTTGCTGGAATACAACCAAAACAACGAGATCGTTCGGCGCACCTTGGGCGCGATCAATGTGACTCAGAATCAAGTCCGCTGGCTGCGCAGCGAGAGATGGACCTACGACTCGCTCGGAAGGCTGACCGAATACGGGAAGTACCACAACGCCAAAGCATGGGACACGTTGAGCAACCCCTACCAACCCTTCCAGCAATTCCCCGACTTCGGAAGTGATTGCGAGTACTGACCCATGATCACAGTTTACCCTTCAACGCCCGCCCCTTACCCCAACAGTGGATCATTCAACACCCACCCATCCTTCCACCTTGACTCCAGCCTCCCCCCGGCCAGCGAAGCGTCGCCGGAAACCGGCAACCCACTCCCCCGCCAGGGCCCCCGACTTCGCGCATCTCGCGCGCCGTCGGGGTCTCGGAGCCAGCCTTTCCGCGCGAGGTTGCGCACCAAAGCGCGAGGTCACGGAGCCCGTAGCA
Organism: Fibrobacterota bacterium; assembly: GCA_016699655.1. Taxonomy (GTDB): domain Bacteria; phylum Fibrobacterota; class Fibrobacteria; order UBA5070; family UBA5070; genus UBA5070. Next base: position 1,906,298 of record CP064986.1, on the reverse strand, counting down.
GGCCCATCTGGGGTTGTAAGGGGTGGAACCCCTTACTGGCGGGAGTGCAGAGAGCGTGCCATGACGCCCTTTGCAAAAGAAGTGTGATCTAGATCACAGATTTTTCTCTCCCGATTGATCATCTTCTCTTCACAAGCCGCGGGAACACCAAGTTTTTGTCCCCACAGCCCCATTCCTGAACCCACCACGACCGCCACCGCCCGTCGTCCTGAAAGGCCTTTGCCATGAACCGCCCGAACCCGTTCGGACCGCACCACCGACGCGACGACCGCGAACCCATGTTGATGGACATCTCCACCGCCAAGCCATCCAACGACGTCAACTGGGAGGCGATCATCGCCAAGACCCAGCGCGGCAAGATGGACCCCAGCCAGAAAGCGTACGACACATCCAAGTACCTGGCTCAGGTCCGCGAAGAAGACCCATGGCCGGAGGATGCGCAAGCCAAGAGCTTCCCCATGGTTTTGTCCAACTGCCGCATCCGCGAGGCGGCGCCGGTGGACCTGTCGGGAACCGTAACGGTGCTGTGCGATGTGGAATCCGCCGGTCCCATCGCCGAAGCCGACCGCACCCTGAAGCTGGAACTGCGCGTGATCTACCGCGAATCCACCAAGGATTCGGACGAGCCCTTTGGACAGCCGGAATTTGTCACCTTGGAGCCCCTCGCTTTCCAGACCGTGCAGGCCACCTTTTCCGTGGAGGGCCTGGCCGATTCCCGCATGGATCCAGGCACCGAGCTGTTCCTGCACGCGCAGGCGATCCACACCCAAAAAAAGCTCACCGCCCGCGCCAAGCCGGTGGCCACCATCGCGGGCCCCACGCGTGCTTCGCGGCTTCGCCTTTCCGGCCGGCTGTTCGATCACGATAAATGCTTCCTGCTTCCCGGCGCATTGCCCGCCTTGCGCAAGATCATCGCGCAGCACCAGAAGCGCCCCACCGGCCCCCTCGTGATCGTGTCCCATCCGGGACCTGATGCTCCCGACTCCTCGCTTGCCTTGGCCCGCGCGAAGGCACTCGCCTCCATCCTCACCAACCGCTGGGACGAATGGCTTCCGTGGTTCGCGCCGGAAAAGCCCGCCGCTTCCCGCTGGGGATGGCGCGAAGCCCAGGTGATCTTGAAGCACCTCAAGGTTTATGAAGGCCAGTGCAGCGGCGTGGAAGACGAACCCTCGCACCAGGCTCTGAAGGCATTCCAAAAGTCGGTGACGGAGAAAGGCGAAGTCTCCTTGTCAGTTTCTGGCAAGTTGGATTCCGCCACCCGTAAGGAGTTGCTGCGCGCCTACTTCGGCCAAGAGAAAACTACGCTGGCCAAAGCCCTGGTGCCGCAGGTGTGCGTGTGCGAAGGCGCCGCCCCAAAGCCGCCGGAGAGCAAAGACGTGTTGGCGGAAGCTCATCTGGAGATCTTGTTCTTCGAGCCACGACTCGACCCCAAGCCTCGTGGCGAGCGGGTACGGCGGGGAGAGAAAATATACAGTACCTGGCTGGACCGGGTGGATGCCACCGAAGACTTCGAGGTCCACGGCCTGCACATCCAGGTGGTGGACGACGACGATGCAGGGATCCCATGCGCCAAGGTTCTGCTGGAAGGCCCCGAACGAATCGAGACAAAAACCGACGATCACGGCTGGATCACGGTCGACGGCCTGTCGCGCGGCACCTACACGGTGCGCGTCACCAGCGACGTGGCCGACGAAGACGAGGATGTGGTCTGCGAGCTGGAGGTGGTGGTGCCGACACCCCGCGCGGTGGACCACGAGGTGAAGACGCCGACGCCTGTTGCCACCGCCTCGGAACCTGCGCCCCTGGCCTCCTCGTTGGCGGAGCCCTCCCACCTGGCTCCGACTTCGGCGCCAATTGCTGCGCCTTCCGCTTCCGCCGCTCCTGCTCCAGCAAGCGCCCCAGCGGCGACACCAGCGGAAGCCCCAGTCGAGGCGGCTCCGCCCAAACCCAAGGGCATCGACATCCCCCTCTTCGAGAGCCATTTCCACGACAACCACCATATGCCAAATCTTGTCGACGACGACTTCTTGGAAGTCTTGGCGGGCCTGGCCGACTACCACAAGAAGAACGGCTCCTGCCCTTTGGAGCTGCACCCGGAAATCGGCGAGGACAATCGCGAGCTGAACGCCAAGCGCCTAGCCGTGGCCGAGTGCATCTTGCACGGCGACGAAGGGGCCTGGAAGGAATTCACCAAGGACGCCACCACCCGCGACGTCCAGACCTTCCTCAAATACTTCGCAAGCAAGGGTTGGTACTGCGACCCCGGCAAGGTGGACGGAGTGGAGGGACCGAAGACGCGGATGGCGATCTCGAAATTCCAATACAGTCACAACGAGGTGGCGTCCAACTACCTTCAAGTCGATGGGAAATGCGGCCCCAAGACTTGGAATGCCATCCTCCACACTCTTGCTCGCATTATCCAACCCCGATAGATCAGGAGAGCAAAATCATGGGCTTCAGACCAATGGCAGCGCAGTATGACAAAGGCGGCGGAGGATTAGGCTTCGCTGGACCAATACCAGCCAACCCCTTGGAGGCCGTTGAAAACGCTGACTGCCTCGACAAGCAGCGGAAATTCCTATTGAATTCTATTTACACAATACCCTCACTGGAAAATTGGGACGAGGTGATGCCTGCATTTCCTAGCCGAACGTATAACGAACCAGACCCGGAAGGTGTTTCAGACTATAACATCAAGTTCAACACCAAAATAGACGACTTAATCACGTCCAATTGCTGGGGCTGTGTTTTTATTGAAAACGGATCCCCTATTCCTTCCAAGTTCTCAGCAAAAGCTACATGCTTCCCTGCAAAAGACGAAAAACCAAAGTATTACCGCATCACGAATGTCACCTTCGACGCGGCAGCTAACGTGCAACTCATCAATTTCACTTTTCCTCGATGGAAAGATGGCTGGGGCGAGCAGCAGGACATCATCGTGGGACGAGGAAAACTCAGCGAGAAAGATCGCAAATACTGGGTTCTCGCTCACGAAATGGATCATTTTCGATCGTACTATGACTTTTGGGAATTCATGGCCATTAAAATATTCGAGGCTACGAACACCAAATACGCAACCGAAGCAGAGTGCCAAGACCGTATTGCAGAGATCCGCTACAACAATTTGCTCAATCACTTAGCTGCTCGACGACGTTCAAATGTTTTTGACGACTATCCTCGAGGTGTGCCGCAACGAGGATCCCGGTACCACGAATTCCAGTCAAAATTTCGAAGTGACGAAAAGTTTGAGTGGCTCCCCATTTCTAAAATTTCGACAGAAGACTGGCTTGATTACTTCCATGACAAAAAGCCGGATCGTTTTTTGCAACCCAACGAAAAGAGTGATGACAAGATCAATGATCTACGCCCTGGAAAGCATACTAGACAATACGAGACCTTACTCAAGTCGCTGAAAATCGAAGACATTCTCCAAAAAAGGATGCTTTCTATCATTCAGACTGATGGAATTGCCTATCTCCGGGCAGAATGGGAAGACATTACTAAAACCCAGGACACAAATTGATCTCCCCAATCATTCTTGTACTTCTCGGAATCAACAAGGCACCATTAAAAAATAACTCGCACAAGCCAAAATTAGATCAAAACCTACAACTTCGCTTTGAGATCAGCACCACCGAGGAAAAAGCCAGAAAGGTCATCAAATCATTGCAGACTCCAGAAAAGAACCAGAAGCCTCTCTGGTACCCTTTTGAGCCATTTCTAGCCTACTGCAAACTTGAAATGCACGACAGCATCCAATCGTTTGGAGAACGATACATTCAGCGCAGGTCAGACTCTGGGCAATGCACCTATTTTGCGGCCATCCCCGTTGCCATTTCTCAATACGCCACTGGCAAAATTGGGAAAGCCAGATCAACCATCGAGACAGCCTTCAACCTTTGTAGTTCCGATCCTAAAGCAGATGCACTGCCCTATTCGCAGCAAGTAGAAATTTCCAACCTGGTAGCTCGCATCCTAGAACAGCAGGGAAAGAGCGATACCGCACGGATGCTTGTAGCCCCATGGCTCTCCGATGAGTTGTCCGATGTAGCCTACGATCTTTTCTCAACCTTCCCCAGGAAAAAATTGTGCCGCGAACTCAATGCAGCCCTCGCAAAAGGCCCTCAATTGAGATTGCCTCGGCCGCAGTCTTCCTCCCCATTGATTCAGTTCCTATTGAACTCAAACGGGTCGCCCTATGAATACTCTATCTATTTCGAGCCGTACAATCTCAATATTCCCATTTACACACACCCTGATCCACCTTCCCGCCAAAATCTGAAGAACTCGATCTCGAAATTCAAGGACAGTTATTTCTATCGTCATAACGACTGCGATATGGAGCCTTACCCCCCTCCATTTCCGGGAATGTTCCAATGATCACCTTGCGATGTCATTAGACGGACTTTGAGTAAAAATCCATGATTCAAACATTGTTGCTAAGCTTGGCAATACTCCTGCCAAAAAAGGAGCCACCAAAGAAAATCTCAGTGAATCCCATGCTTACTGATGGCCCGGAGTTCAACCTCACTGAAAGAGAAGCAAAGTCAATCATTCGAGAATCAACTCGAGGCAACAATCGAAACAAGAGCATAGAATCACAGACATTCCTTTTCCAGGCTTACAGCAGGCTTGCGTTCAGCGACAGCGTTCAATCCATAGGCGAGCGCATTAATTACCAGCCAAATCGCGGCTGGGGCTGTTACCATGCCGGCATTATGACTCTCGCCGCATCCTACTATCAAACCGGGAAATTAGACAAGGCACGCAACACCCTGGAAGATGCTTTCTCACGATGCAAGCTGACAAAAGAATTATGGGACCCAACTCCACCGGAAACTGGATACCCCCGTGAAGCCGCCCAGCTTATGGCTAAAATTCTTTTGGGACAGGACAAGATCGACACTGCACGGTTTATTCTTGCGCCTTGGGTTTCGTATGGCTTAGGAATAGATATGTTTGAGGCATTCAAAAGCACGCGCAAAGATTCAGTCTGCACTAGCATCGATCAAGCTTTGGCCAAAGGATTACAAAGGAATACCCCACGCAAAAAATCGTTATCTCCTCTGATCCAGTTTTTACTCCGTGTTAAGCAGACGGAATTTGAGGAATCCATTCATCTGGAGCCATTCAATATCGATATTTTTATCCATCACCATCCCGAATCACCGGATTCCACGATCCGCGCCGGATATATTGAGCGATTCAAGTACAGCTTTTTTTACAGCGGCAACGATTGCCACCTCAAATCTGATTCTTCTCACCTCTCCAGCAGTCAGAATAATCCCTCACACCTGATTCCTACAAACAATCCGGACACCAAGATCGATACAGGATCCACTGGAAATCCGCAGGGAATCACCCCGCAGAATATCGACCCTACCGAAACTTCGGCCCTCAACTCAGACGCAGTCACTCCAGCGGCGCCCATCGGATCGACAGAACCTCGCTTGCTGACGACAGATTCATCCACTGGATCGATTCCGTCTAGATCCAGCGACTACGGCCAATCCACCAAGACACAGCAGCAGTCAGTACAGAACCATCGAAAGGGCTCAAAGAAAGCCGGGACCAGAATTGTCCGCCTCCACAATCGCGATTTCTACGCCAACCACTTCATGCCAAATTTTGTCAGCGATAACCTCATGAATCTGCTGGCTGAAATCGCCGAGTCTCGCCGGAACAACGGAGACCCCTCACCGACCTTGCTCCCTAAATTCCTCGAACCTCGTTCCGCGCTGAACGCGAAGCGATTGGAGTTGATCGAATCCATGTTGCGCGAAGACGACACGACCTGGCTGAGGCTAACCAAGAATGCGAACACGCGCGACATCCAGACTCTCCTGAAGTACATCCACCAAAAAGGCTGGTACTGCGATCCTGGAAAGGTGGATGGAGTGGATGGCCCAAAAACGCGACTTGCCGTTTCCATGTTCCAATACACCTACAATGAATACGCCACCAATTACATTCAAGTCGACGGGGAATGCGGTCCCAAGACCTGGACGGCGTTCCTCCACACCTTGTCCGTGATCCTCGGAACTCGCAAATGGTGAAACGGCTTGATCGATCTCCTACCTATGCAAACTGACCCGTCAAAGGAGTGGGACGCCTTGCTCCCCGCCTCCAACCTAAGACGTCCTCGAGCCATTGATTCCCGCAATCCGTTTCTGTGGCAGGCTCGAGAACAAAAACGATCCCGCGCAACGGCCCGCAGGTCAGGGCCAGCGGATTCACGCCCGTGCATGCGATCATGCCCACCACCAGCCGCAACGGTGATTTTGGTCCGAAAGCGATCACACCCTTCGCGGGTACACTCCAAACCGCCGCACGGCGCCGGCCAAGCTCACGGGTCACCCCTCAAGCCTGCCTTGAAATTTCGCAGCCGCTCGCGAGATTTCAAGGCATTCAGATGCCATCCCGAACGCTACCCACCTTGCGTTCAGCTCCCCTCCATCCTCCCCACCAGCCTCCAGCAGTACACCAGCGGCAGCACCCCGAACACCCCAAAGGAGCTGTCGATCAGGCGCCAGTAAAAGGGGATCCCGCGCAACGGTCCGCAGATCAGGGCCAGTGGAATCACGCCGGCGCAGGCGATCATGCCCACCACCAATGTGGGCCGGGACGTTTGCGGTCGCAGCCAAGCGGGGACAAAAAACAGCGCGATCACGATGTGCCCAAAGGCCAACCAGTCGGTGCCGTAAGCGATCCATGGATGAGCCGCGTACATCTCTTCCAACCCAAGCCGGACGGTCACGATCCAATAGGCGATTCCGCTCAGGCCAGATGTCGTGGTGAGGTCGCCGAGTCCCACCATGCCGGTGAGGAGACGCAGTTCCCACAGAAGCGGAAAGGCCGTGACCCCACTGGCCACCAGGCAAAAGATGAAGAGGGCCAAGACGATGCGGAAGCGGTGGATGGGCATCCTTCAAACCTACCTACCGGGAGTCTCTTCTCCGCCTGCGGCGCGGCTTTTCTAATGCGGATTTTCTTTTTAAAACGGTTTTCTTTTTTGCCGGTGCTCCACACCGGCGTTGGTTTTGCAGGGCGTACGCCCTGCACCAGTTTACAGGAGGACGCTGCCCGCTCCTCCTGTACCTCCTCGGGCCAAAGGATCGCTGCGCGGCGACCCTTTGGAATCCCGCGCGCCAAGGGGTCTCGGGCTCTACGGGCCGGATGACCGGCCCTCCGAATAGCCTCGCCCCCTTGGAACCCCTGCCAACTCGGCAGCAACATGAGATGCCAGCCTGATGAAAGCTGCCATCCACATCAACCTATCCCACCACGCCAGCCTCCTCACCCAGCCAGGGGTCCCCGACTTCGCGCGTTTCGCGCGCCGTCGGGGTCTCGGAGCCAGTGTCTTGGCGCGAGGTTGCGCGGTCGTGCGCGATGGCACGGAGCCCGAATCGGGAAATTTGGGGTTGTAAGGGGTGGAACCCCTTACTGGCGGGAGTGCAGAGGGCGTGCCATGACGCCCTTTGCGAAAGCCACTCCGGACGGCACGTCCGGATCAATGCGGCTCAGGCAGCCATCCTGAATGAATGAAGAAAACGTCTGAAGTGCTGAAAAGAACACGGGGACACGAATCGTAGGAGAACTCGAACGAGAAACCCCACCGGAGGTGATCTAGCTTTGAGGCCCCTCCACCTCCAGCCCACCGAGCCTCATCTGTCCATGCGTCTTTACATCGCGGAGAAACCATCGGTGGCCCGGGTTCTGGCCACGGAGCTGGGACAGACGAAAAAGGGCGACGGCTGGCTGCAGTGCGGGACGGATTTTGTCACATGGGCCTTCGGTCACCTGCTGGAGATGGCCATGCCGGAGGCGTACAATCCCGGCTTCGCCAAATGGCGCGTGGAAGACCTGCCCATCCTGCCCACCGACTGGAAAATGCTGCCCAAGAACGACGAGGGCGCGAAAAAGCAGTTGGAGCTGGTGGGGCGCATGCTCAAGGCCGCCACGGAAGTGGTGAACGCCGGCGACCCGGACCGCGAAGGGCAATTGCTGGTGGACGAGATCCTCCAGGCCCACGGCTACACGGGGCCCGTCAAACGCTTCTGGGTGAGCGCCCAGGACAGCGTTTCCATCAAGCGGGGACTGGCCGCCCTGAAAGACAATGTGGAATTCAAAGGCTTCGCCGATGCGGCGGTGGCACGGGGACGCGCCGACTGGCTGATCGGGATGAACCTTTCGCGGGCCTTCACGCTCTCCGCGCGTCGAGGCGGCGCCGACAAAACCCTTCTGACGGTGGGTCGTGTGCAGACACCAACGCTGGCCATGGTGGTGGCGCGCGATCGCGAGATCGAGGCGTTCAAGGCTGTATCGTACATCACGATCACGGCGCTGTTCGAGCACGCCAACGGGCCCTTCAAGGGACGCTGGAAACCGGCCGAGGGCCAGGTGGGACTCGACGACCAGGGCCGGTTGGTGGACGCCGAGCTCGCCAAGACCATCCTGAAGACAATTTCCGGAAAGACGGGAATTATCACCGGCGTGAAGACGGAGGAAAAATCCGATCCTCCCCCGCGCCCGTTCTCGCTGGGCACGCTCACCTTCGCCGCCTCCAAGCGCTGGGGCTACGGCGCCGAAGAGATCCTGAAGGCCGCGCAGAACCTCTACGAAGCCAAGTTGGTGACGTATCCGCGTACCGACTGCGAGTACCTGCCGGAGAGCCAACACGCCGACGCGCCCGCGGTGCTCGCGGCCATGAAGACCACGTTTCCGTCGCTGGCCAAGCTGGTGGACAACGCCGACCCCAAGCGCAAGTCGCGCGCCTGGAACGACGAGAAAATCACCGCCCACCACGGCATGATCCCCACCCAGCACCGGGGCAATCCCGGCACCTTGCCGGAGATCGAACAGAATCTGTACCAGCTGGTGGCCCGCACCTACCTGGCCCAGTTCTACCCGGACCACCAGTACCTCGCCACCGCCGTGCAGGTGGCTGTGGAAGGCTACGACTTCGCCGCCAACGGACGCGTGGTCACGGAGGCCGGCTGGCAGAAGATCCTCAAGCCGGAAGAACCGGACGACAAAAAAGACGACGACGAAGGCCCGCAGCTGTTGCCCGCGATGACAGAAAACGACCCCGTCAAGTGCGTGAAGGGCGAGAAGAAGGAAAAGAAGACCAAGCCTCCGCCGCGCTTCACCGAAGGCACCCTGGTGAAGGCCATGGAGAACGTCCACAAGTTCGTGGAAGACCCCGAGCTGAAGAAGCTCCTCAAGGAGGAAGACGGCATCGGGACCCCCGCCACGCGCGCGACCATCATCTCGGAATTGCGGCGGCGGCGGTTCATGGAGTCCAAGAAGAAGGCCATCATCAGCACCGAACTGGGCCGGAGCCTGGTGGACGCGCTTCCCGACGACGTCAAGAGCCCCGTGCTCACGGCCCTGTACGAGCGCGACTTCAAGGAGATCCAGGCGGGCAAAGCCACCATTTCCGACTTCCTGAAGAAGCAGTCGGATTTTGTCACCACCCAGGTTCGCGAGGCCAACTCGCGATCGACGGTGGTTTCCGGCGCGGCAGTGGAGGGCCCCGAGTGCCCGGTCTGCAAGGCGGGGCGATTGCGACGCATTCCCGGCAAGCAGGGGCACTTCTGGAGCTGCTCGCGTTGGCAGGCCGACACCCCTTGCAAATCCACCTGGGAAGACGACGACGGCAAGCCTGCCTTTTCCGGACCCAAGGGAAGCGTTCCGTGCCCCATCTGCAAGAAGGGGTACCTGCGGCGCATCGGCTACAAGGACAAGTTCTTCTGGGGCTGCTCGCGCTACCGCGAAGGCTGCAAAGGCGCGGCGGAAGACCAAGACGGCAAGCCCGTGCTGGCCCAGGCAACACCTGCGGCATCGGGAGAGCCTACGGCACACTCTTCCGTCCCAAGCCAAGGGGAAGCCACCAAAGGGGCGTCTCGGAAGGCGAGCGGAGAACCCACCCGGACTCTCGAGGCAACCCCAATCCAGGAACCTTCCGGAAACGGCCTGCTAGATCTGCTCTAGAGGATGCAAGTTACCGACTCTTCCATTGCACCTGGCGGCGCCGGAGTTGCACCCGGTACCGCTGTTTCCAGGAGATCTTCCGTGTCGCGAGCCCTATTTGCCACCCTTCTCGTATCCGCATCCCTCTGGGCCGGAACGCCCAAATATCCATTTCCGACCACAATGAATTATCCCTTTGGGAAGCGCATTCTCTCCGTTCCAGCATCCGATATGGCCACAGAAATTCAAGCAAATTACGAGTTATGGCAAAAGCTCTACTATGAGACATGTTCTGATGCATCCAAAGGCGCCCGAATCAAGTGGGATGACTCCAAGGCAGAATCTTCTGGCTGTCCAAACGGAAAATGCACCGTATCCGAAGGAATCGGATATGGAATGCTGATTTTTGTCTACATGGACAACCCAACGAACAATACCCAAGCAAAATTTGACAATCTTTGGAAATACTATAAAGCATTTTCGACTGATGGGGTTATGAACTGGATCGTCGATGGCTGCAATCAGAAAAAGGATGATGGTGGCGCTACGGATGCGGAGCTTGACGTCGCCTTCGCCCTTCTGATGGCTTACAAACAATGGGGGAACGAGCAGTATCTTACAGACGCAAAGAAGCTCATCAATTCAATTTGGAGCCTTGAGGTTGATCAGGCAAAACTTTTAAAGCCCGGCAGCAGGTTTGGGAACCCATACAATCCAAGCTATTTCGCCACTGGCGTTCTTCGCATATTCCAGGAAGTCGACCCAGCTCACGATTGGGCGAGCGTTGCAAACAACTGTCTCGCATTGGCAAAAAAATGCCAAAATTCAACCACTGGATTGGTTCCTGATTGGTGCAACAACGGCGGCAGCTCGGTTGACTACAACGGATCCGGCACCAACAAATACGGATACGATGCCGTTCGTACGCCCTGGAGAATTACGCTGGATTATTTGTGGTTTGGCACAAAGGCAGCAAAGGAGTTCCTCGCCCCAATCACTCCATGGATCAAGAAGTCAACACCGCAAAGCAGTCCAAATTATATTCGAGCACAATACAATACTGACGGAACTACTTCTGTAACCGATTGGACAGACCCCGTCACCTGTGGCAGCCTTATCATTCCAGCTATGACAGACTCGACTGATTCAACCTGGCTATTAAAAAGATCCTGGGTTATGGTGAACACTCACCCAAACGCCAACAACAATTACTTCAACGACTCTTGGCAAATCATTTATGAACTCACGTTGGCCGGAGGCTTCCAAAATTTCTACGGAAAGATGAATTCAGTAACACCTCGAATCCATTCTGAAAAACTTTGGGAGGCCCGCGTGGACAACGGGAGCATTTCCTTGACTGGACCTGGCTCGGCCGACGTTGATCTGGTGGATCCCAGCGGATCGATCATTGCGCACGGTTCGGGCACTTACAGCGTTTCGCTCCAAGTGCCGCGCTCAGGTCTGTACTTCGCGAAAATCAGCGGAGAAGCCACACAGGTGATTCCATTGATGGCTCCCTAATCAAAAGGATTATTCGTCCACTTTCAAGCGGCTCCGAAAGAGCCGCTTTTGTATTTATAGCCGTATTCTCGTAAATACCGAAACTTGGTTCTCATGTCCAAGCCCTAACGCTCCATAAAAATTGCTCCCCGTTCCAAATAGTGCACCATCCATCGAAATGTAAAACATCTCTATTTCTGATGCTGCTATCGCACGGACCCCGTTGGCAATTTCAACTGGATTGATTGCAAACTCCCGAGCTTGCAGCCCAAGCGCACCCTGCTGATTACTTCCCATCCCCATTACTCGCCCGGATTTTGTCAGAACTGCAGAAAAGCTCCTTCCTTGAGCAATTTGTACAGCCATCTCGCCGAATCCATCATGGATCTTTGTGAGGTCTGCACGAACAAGGGAGTCATCTACACCAAGTTGCCACTCCTCATTCACACCCATTCCCCATAGTGATCCATCCGCCTTGGCGATTAAAGCTGAATTAAAAAAGTATCGCGGAATAACTTCAACAGATTCCATTATCTTTCGAGGCAAAGAATCCCTTAAATCACCGCCAAGAGATTTACCCGCAATCCAAAGACTCTTATCTTCTTTTAGGAAAAGAGTAGTCCCATACTCTCCGCATCCAACATCTATCACGTTGCTGGCTATCTTGACAAACAAATTTCGATCATTAAAATCTCCAACACCAAGTTGACCGTTTCCATTGCTTCCACTCCCCCAAAGCGACCCATCCTTTTTAAGCACAAACAAGCCTCCACCACTATTAACCACAAGGACAACACCTTGGGTCAATTGGATAGGCTGGAAGTAATCCCCATCAGCTCCAGACGCCATGCTGCCACGAACATCCTTTCCGACCCCCCATAGCGACCCATTTAAATCCACCCAAACACTATTCCACCAGGACGAACTCATTCCGCTAACGTTATCAGCAACCTTTGTTGGTGTTAATATCTTCCGAGCATTGAACATATCGCACCCTTTGCCGTCAGGAATTGCACTGCAATTGTACGTTCCCATGCCCCACAAGGAAGCATCCGACATAAGGACCAGCGTTGGAGTTGAACCAAAGGACACCCCCACCGGCACGGCCAGCTGGTATTTCTGCGTCACCACCGGTCCATCCACCCGGTCTTTGGCGTAGGCTCGCGCTTTGAGGGTGATCGTCGTGTCGATCTTGATGCTGTCGGCGAATTTGGGGGAGCTTGTGGTGGGGTCGGTACCATCCAGGGTGTAATGGATGTTGGCTCCCGGCGTTGGGCAGGTGAGCTTCACCCAGAAGCTGCCTGCGCGGAGCTTGCCATTGGTGTCGGACAGGGCCACCGACTTGACCGTGTCGCGGTCGCGGGTGAGCATGGCGAAATCCGAGATGGCCACGCCCCGCTTGTTCTTGGCTTCCAACGTGATCGCCTGGGCAATGCCGTTGGGAGGAAGACCCACCCACCGTTCCCACACGGAGTCGTTGATCGGCTTGGCCAGGAGGCCTGCGATCTTGACGCTGCCCGAGTCCATCCCGGAAAGGTCCGTCAAGGCCACCCGGATCCAGATCCCCGAATCCGCAAAGGGAATCAGAGTTCCAGTCCGAAGAGTTGGATTCACCCAACGAACGCTCGGCGGCAAGCTGCTGGGCACGCCATCACGCGCCACCACCAACTCCGTATCCGTCAGATTCCCCGCATGATCCCATGCTTCCACCAGGATGCGGGTCAGCTCGCCAGGGCCCGCCAGCAGCACCGTGGCTTTCCACTCCTTGTTTAGTGGATTCACCTTGGAGCCACCGATGCGCAAGGAATCCACTCCCGACAGATCCGAGGCCGTCACGGAAATCTCGGTCTGTTTGATGTCGTAAGCGACTCTCTGGCTTTTCGCGGCGTCGTTCCAGACCACCACCGGCCCGGCACTGTCTGCCTTGCGGCCGATCGAGACATATTCTGTCGCTGTCAGAGGCACCGAGCTGTACGCCCGCACACCAAAGCTCGTGGTCTTGCCGTTGGCGGGCAAGATCAGATCGCGCACCCAAGTGCCGTTCTCTGCCTTGGCCTGCACGCCGTCGATGGTCACGGAATCAATCTTTCCAAAATCCGTCTCCGCTTTCCAGACCACACGCACCACGGAATCTTCAAAGGCGACCAAGGTGCCGTTCGCCGGACTGATCAGCTTCAGACGAGGTGCCGTTGGGATGGGTTTGGGATTGCGACGGATCTGGATCTGCGCGTCCGAGGCGTTCCCGAACACGTCCTTGGCCTCGATCCTCACCAATTGACTCGAATCCCGCACTGGGACCACGAGAGTGTCAAACCAAATTCCGTCTTCGCCTTTGTCCGCCACCTTCCCGTCGATGGTCACCGACTTCACGCCGGATGGATCCTTGGCATCCACCTTCACCACCAATTGGGAGTCGTTGAAGTCGCGCACCACCGCAGAAGTGGGTGAGAGCACGATCAGACTTGGCCCCTTGTGATCCAACTCGGCACCCACCTGGAAAGCCGTTGCGTATCCCTGTTCATTGCCCAAGGCATCTTTCACCAGCAGCCGCAAGGTGTACGCTCCCTGCACCGCATTGGCACGCGGTGCGAAGGTGGGGTGACCCGCCAAGTCGACGGTCTCCGGGTTGGCGTTCAAGTCAGGGAAATCGGCCAACACGAACCGATCGGTGCGAACGCCGGAATCGTTTTCGATGACGTACTCGATGCTCTTGATGCCCTTCTTGCCTTTGATTTTGCCCAGCAATCCCACTGGAGGCTCTCCGGGGCGAAGAGTATCCAGGCGCAAAGCCGTTTCCAGCTGGAAGGGGTTCAGGCTGGAGGAATCCACTGTAAGGGCCGCCACAAGCTTGCGGGCCGCTGCGTAATCCAACGCCAGATTCCACTGCTTGACCACTTCGCCCAAAGTCAATCCGGACTTGGCCGCCAGCGTCAGAATTTGACAATTCACTTTGGCGGTATCCAGGCCCGTTGGCGCCAGTCGCTTGTAGGCGGCCGCGCTGGGGTGGCCGCGGAACACGAATTCCGCCACGGCTTGCTGGAGAGCGGCCCGTTTGCCTGCGGCGGTGGAATCTTTGAACGCACCGGGGGCTGCCTTGCGGAGGCTGTCGAAGGTGCGCAGCAGGCTTACCGCCAACGAATCCGCGCCGCTGCGCACCGTGCGCACGGCGCCGAGGTCCATATAGCCCACCGGCTTGGTGATCGTGACTCCCAGATGCAGACCCAGCCGGTAGGTGTGGATGGGCATGGAGTCCTTGTCGCCCAACTGATTGAGGAAGGGCCAGAGCCTGACCGTAAGGTTGGCGCCTTCGACCATGAAGGAGTGCGTGCCTGAATCCAGTGGGGACTTGTACCAGAGGCTGTCCGGGATGGTGGAACTGTCCGCCACCCGGAAATGCACATAGTGATCGCCTGCCGTGGCAGGAAGGTCTTCTTCCACCACCGTGGTGGTTTGACAGGACAGGATGCTGGCCAGGGCCGCCAGGGGAACGGCGGCGCGCCAGGCCTTGGGCCAGAAGCGGTTGGACATGGGGAATCTCCGTGGGGGGTTGGAGGCTGACTTGGGAGTTGAGCTTCCCCGTTCATCTCGAGGAAGCCCGCAGGGCTGTCTCGAAGGGTGAACGGAGAACGACTCCGTATGTCTCTGTTGGGCAGGTCGAACTTGCATGATGGATGTGAATGTATTGCGGAGAGGGAGTCGCTGTCTGTGATCTAAATCACACTATCCTTGCAAAGGGCGTCATGGCACGCCCTCTGCACTCCCGCCAGTAAGGGGTTCCACCCCTTACAACCCCACATGTACCTGATTCGGGCTGGTGAGGTAGGACCCCACCCTTTCGGGCGGGGCCCCCTCGCAGAACCGGACGTGCCCAATTAAGGCATCCGGCTCCCAGGAGTCTCCGTCGTCGAGATCAGCGCAAGCTGGGCTCAGGTAGACTCACAAACCATCGGGTATTCTTCACGCGCCACCAATAAAGGTGATGCCGGTCGCTACGGCGGCGCAGGACGCTGATCCAAATGCGCTCGACGTGCCACTTCACCTGCATCAGCGTGGAGAGACAATGCCGACGGCCGAAATACTGGTACCAACCTCGTAGACGTACCGACAGCCGCTTTGACTGCCACCGCAATGAGGCTTCCCGGATCTCCGTCAGAAACTCCTTCACCTTCAGCAAAAGCGGTTGCGACGCTTCCCGCTGGGCTTCACCTCGCATCTCAGCTTCCCCGTCTTCGGACGGCGTCGCATGTAATGCGTGAAACCCAGAAAGTCGAATGTCCGTGGCTTGTCCGACGGCTCCTGGACCTTCCCCGTTGCGGGGAGATCTGGGGCCAAAGTCCACAAGTTTCGTCTTGGCCTCTGACAATTTCAGTCCGAAGTCCGAAAGTCGCTGGCGCAGCTCCACCAGAAAGCTTTCGGCATCACCTCGATGGGCGAACCCGGCCACGAAATCGTCAGCGTAGCGCACCAGAAAGCTCTCGTCTTCACAAGCCTTCCGGACTCTACGATCAAACCATAGATCCAGCACGTAGTGCAGATAGATGTTGGCCAAAAGCGGCGACAACGGCCCGCCTTGCGGCACTCCGTCTTCCGTCGCAACATGGACCCCATTGTCCATCACACCGGCATTCAGAAACTTTCCCACAAGACGCAGGATCGTCCGATCGGAAATCCGATCTTCCAGAAATTTCCGAAGCCATTCGTGGTTGACCGCATCGAAGAAACCCTCAATGTCCGCATCCACGATAATGCACGTGCCGCTTCGATTCACCAACTTCCCCAAGCGATCCAGGGCATCGTGGGCCGAAAGGCCCGGGCGATACCCGTACGACATGTCGAGAAAACACGGCTCGAACACTGTCGACAGAATCGTATGAAGCGCCTTCTGCACCACCCGGTCGCGCACGCTCGGAATCCCCAACGGCCGGAGCTTGCCTCCATCCTGGGAATCCACGCGCGCCGCACGCTCATCGCTCGATACTTCCCGCTGCGCAGCTCCAGCCACAGCGCTTCGATGTTATCGTCCAGATTCTGTCCGAACTCCTCCATCGTCACACAGTCGACGCCGGGCGCTCCTTTGCGGTTCAATTGCTCGTACGAACTCCGCAACATCTGCGGGGTCAGGTAGTGCGCCAGCGACGTGAATCGCATGCGCGGATCTTGTCTCGACATCTCGGCGATCTGCTCAAGGTTCGTGGACATGTAGCCTCCATCTCTGTGTATGGTTCATGATCTCCTCTTGCATCTTGACTCCTGCCGACCCTTCCCTCCACGGGAATTACCCCGCTTCCCCGGTACTACGATCGGCTCCGACTTCTCGCGCTTCGTCTCCCATGTACCGGGCCTTCCGGCCTTTCCTCGGATACCGCCACCCTTACCAGGCACGGAAAACGCGAGATCTCCCAGGTTGCGTCGAATATCCATTTGATCACATGCCGTCCTCTCGGACTCCGGCGGGTCTCCATGCGGCTGGCGTGGCAGATTGAATCCATTCGCCGCACAGGCTAGGGTCTTCCCGGGTACGGATCCGGTCGACACCCGCGTGGTTTCTCGAAGCTCTATCGGTTCACATCCTTTCGCGTTACGGCCTATGATCTCCCTGTCTTACGCTTCACCCTGCCGTCACCGGCGCGATCGGGCGCAAAGACTCGGTTGTGGACAGGGTGCCAACCCGCCCGCGTCGGATTTCCACCGACTGGATATTCGCGCCTTGGCCTGGCGCACCCGTGACCTCGCGTTTTGGTGCACAACCTTGCGCGGAAGGCTGGATCCGAGACCCCGACGGCGCGCGAGACGCGCGAAGTCGGGGACCCTGGCGAGGGAAGTGGATTGCCGGTTTCCGGCGACGCTTCACTGGCCCAAGGGAGCGGAGTCGAGGTGGAAGTAAGGGCAGGTGTTGAATGATTAGCTGTGAGCAAGGTTCAGTACTCACAGTCGTTTCGCTCAGAAGCTGTCAAGCGCAGAGATGCGGTGCAGTCTGGGATGTGATGCGCCCGGTTTCCGAGTGGCTTGGAGGCAAGGCACCTACGAATTGCCTCACCCCCTTGGAACCCCTGCCGGTTTGGCAGCGACATCCGAATTCCGTTGATGCCAATTTTGTTGATATGAAAAGCGGCCCCGGATGGGGCCGCTTTTCGTTCGCTCAATGGAGGATGCTTCCTGCTTAAAAACGGATGCGAGTGAAATCTTCTTTCTCGGAAACGAATCCAAGTCCGAGCTGCCCGTCTCTGTTCTTGCCTGACCCAAAAAGCTCTCCACTTTTTGTCACTATGTATGAATTGTGAGTTCCGGCAGCCACGTAGGATGCCAAAAATGGGATTTTAGTTACCTCGCCAACAGAGCTTGGCAACATTTTCCCCAGCTGCCAATCGGCATTTGCTCCAGACACATAAACGTCTCCGGCTTTCGATCGGAAAATCGTTTGTGCCCAGCCAGAGGATATCTGAACAACTCCCACTTGTTCAGTGAGGATCGGATGATTTTCCCAATCGAATTGAAGCTTTTCCATCCCATATTTCGCTGATTTTCCTACCCATCCATAACCGACAACAGCTCCATTTTCCGCGCCAAGAAGAAATCCATTTGCCGCATTTTCTGGAAGTAGTGCAATATCTTGGCCAAAAGAATACGGAATCGAATCTTTAAAGTCGGAGCGCTCACCCACAAAGAATAGCTCACTAAATTCATCAACAAAATACATTACATAATTTCCAGCGCCCATATCACGAACCCTTGAAGCGATTTTTTGCAGGCTCGTTTCATATTCAGATTTCCAGCCCAATGCAAGCTGGAAGCTCACATTGCTGCCAGCCCCCCATAGTGTCCCGTCCGTCTTGAGCACATATGTATTATCCGTGTTCGTCGCAATCGCCTTTTTCACTCCCCGCATAATCAGTGTTGGCGAAGCGTACAAGGATGTTACAAATCCATCCCCAAATGCACCCTGGGCACTTTCTCCAATTCCCCAAAGTGTGCCGTCTAATTTCACCCAAAGCGAGTATCTCGAACCTACGCTCATTTGCGCAACGCTATCAGCAATTTTTACAGGGCGAAGAATGAACGTGGATGTATCGGCTGAAATGTGATGCCGCCAATTGCCGCCCATTGCCCAAAGACTGTGATCAGACATCAATACCAAAGTTGAGTTGCTTGCAGACGACACCGCCACTGGCACAGCCATCTGATACCCCTGCGTCACCGAAGGGCCATCCACACGATCCTTCGCGAACCCCCGCGCCTTCAGGGTGATCGTCGTGCCGATCTTGATGCTGTCGGCGTAGATCGGCGAGGTGGCGGTGGGATCGGATCCGTTGAGAGTGTACCGGATTGTAGCACCCGGTGTGACACAACTGAGCTTCACCCAGAAGGTGCCGGAACGCAGCTTGCCGTTGGTGTCGGACAGGGTCACCGCCTTCACGGTGTCCGGGTGACGCTCGATCTGCACACTGTCGCGCACCTCGTTGCCAGCCGGGTCCACTGCGCGGAACTTCACCCATTGGGTGGTGATCGCCAGAGGAACCCGCCGATGGTAGCCCGATGCATCCGACGGCACCAACGAATCCTGGATCCAAACCTGGGCGATGCGATCGTTGTCCTTGGCGCTCCATCCCACTTCCACACTCGTGGAATCGAACATCACACTCAGGTCCTTGGTCCCAGCAAGCCGGGTGGAGGTTGGCTTTTCCTCATCCTTGGATCGCGTTACCAAGACGAATCCTGGAACCGAGATGCCCCGCTTGTTCTTTGCTTCCAAGGTGATCACCTGCGCCTTTCCATCCGGCGGCAAATCCACCCAACGCTCCCAAACGGTGTCATTGATCGGCTTGGCGAGCACCCCACCGATCATCACGCTGGCGCTGTCGATGCCGGAAATGTCCGTCAACACGCACTGGACCAGATACTTCGCCTCGGCAAACGGGATCACCGTCCCTGAGGCCTGATCTGGCTTGAGCCATCGGTACTCGGGAGGAAGGTTTGTGGGGATCGGATCACGCGCCACCACCAACTCCGTATCCGTGCGATTCCCCGCATGGTCCCAGGCTTCCACCAGGATGCGGGTCAGCTCGCCGGGGCCAGCCAAGAGCACGGTGGCTTTCCATTCCTTGTTTAGTGGATTCACCTTGGAACCACCGATGCGCACGGAATCCACACCCGACAAATCCGAGGCCGTGACGGAAATCTCGGTCTGCTTGACGTCGTAGGTAATTCGCTGGCTTTTCGCGGCATCGCTCCAGACCACCACCGGCCCGGCATTGTCGGCCTTGCGGCCAATCGAGACATATTCTGTCGCCGTCAGCGGCACCGAGCTGTACGCCCGCACACCGAAGCTCGTGGTCTTGCCGTTGGCGGGCAGGATCAGTTCGCGCACCCAGGTGCCGTTCTCCGCCTTGGCCTGCACACCGTCGATCGTCACGGAGTCGATCTTTCCAAAATCCGTTTCCGCTTTCCAGACCACGCGCACCACGGAGTCTTCAAAGGCGACCAAGGTGCCGCTGGCTGGACTGACCAGTTTCAGGCGGGGCGCTGTGGGGATGGGCTTTTGGTTGCGACGGATCTGGATCTGCGCGTCGGATGCGTTCCCGAACACGTCCTTGGCCTCGATCTTCACCAATTGGCTCGAATCTCGCACCGGAACCACAAGGGTATCAAACCAAATTCCGTCTTCGCCTTTGTCCGCCACCTTCCCGTCGATGGTCACCGACTTCACGCCGGAGGGATCCTTGGCCTCCACCTTCACCACCAATTGGGAGTCGTTGAAGTCGCGCACCACCGCGGAAGTGGGTGAGAGCACGATCAAACTTGGCCCCTTGTGATCCAACTCAGCACCCACGTGGAATGCCGTTGCGTAAACCTGTTCATTGCCCAATGCGTCCTTCACGAGCAGCCGCAAGGTGTACGCACCCTGCACCGCATTGGCGCGCGGCGCGAAGGTAGGGTGACCCGCCAAGTCGACGGTCGCCGGGTTGGCGTTCAAGTCAGGGAAATCGGCCAACACGAACCGATCGGTGCGCAGGCCGGAATCGTTTTCGATGACGTACTCGATGCTCTTGACGCCCTTCTTTCCTTTGATTTTGCCCAGCAATCCCACTGGAGGCTCTCCGGGGCGAAGAGTATCCAGGCGCAAAGCCGTTTCCAACTGGAAGGGGTTCAGGCTGGAGGAATCCACAGAGAGGGCTGCCACCAACTGGCGGGCGGAGGCGTAATCCATCGCCAGATTCCACTGCTTGACCACTTCGCCCAGAGTCAATCCGGACTTGGCCGCCAACGTCAGAATTTGACGATTCACCTTCGCGGTATCCAATCCTGTTGGGGCCAGTCGCTTGTAGGCGGCCGCGCTGGGGTGGCCGCGGAACACGAATTCCGCCACGGCTTGCTGGAGAGCGGCCCGTTTGCCTGCGGCGGAGGTGTCTTTGAACGCGCCAGGGGTGGCCTTACGGAGGCTATCGAAGGTCCGCAACAGGCTTACAGCCAGCGAATCCGCGCCGCTGCGCACCGTGCGCAGGCCGCCGAGGTCCATGTAGCCCACCGACTTGGTGATCGTGACTCCCAGATGCAGCCCCAGCCGGTAGGTGTGCACAAGCATGGAGTCCTTGTCGCCCAATTGGTTGAGGTAAGGAAGGAACACGACCGTCAGATCCTTGCCCTCGACGGAGAAGGAGTGCGTGCCTGAATCCAGTGGGGACTTGTACCAGAGGCTGTCCGGGATGGTGGAACTGTCCGCCACCCGGAAATGCACATAGTGATCGCCTGCCGTGGCAGGAAGGTCTTCTTCCACCACCGTGGTGGTTTGACAGGACAGGATGCTGGCCAGGGCCGCCAGGGGAACGGCGGCGCGCCAGGCCTTGGGCCAGAAGCGGTTGGACATGGGGAATCTCCGTGGGGGGTTGGAGGCTGATTGGGGAGTCAAGCCACCCCGTTCATCCTGAGGAAGCCCGCAGGGCTGTCTCGAAGGGTGAACGGGGAACGACTCCGCAGGTCTCTGTTGAAATGGAAGAGCTTGCATGATGGATGTGAATGTATTGCGGAGAGGGGGTCGCTGTCTGTGATCTAGATCACACTCCCGACTGCGTCGGGCTCCTTTTTCTGGCGAATACCCTCCAATACGGCTTTTTCTTAAAACGGTTTTCCTTTTTGCCGATGCTCCGCACCGGCGTTGGTTTTGCAGGACTTCGTCCTGCACCAGTTTACAGGAGGACGCTTCCCGCTCCTCCTGTATCTCCTCGGGGCAAAGGATCGCGATCTCAGAGCCTCCCATCCGGCCAACAAGCCGGATGGGAACCCTGTGCGGCCCTTTGGCCAGGGTTCCCATATTCCTCGCATCGAGGAATACGGGAGGAGCGAGCATGCGCGCCAAGGGGTCTCGGGCTCTACGGAGCGGATGACCGCTCCTTCGAATAGCCTCGCCCCCTTGGAGCCCCTGCCAGTTCAGCTGCTGCGACACGAGAACAGTTTGGATGCCAAGTTGGCTGAAACGAAAAGCGGCCCCGGTTGGGGCCGCTTGGCTGTTGGAACGATTGGCTTTAGGGAATAATTAGAAACGAATTCGGGTAACCTGCTTGACCTCATTGGTGTGTCCCTGTCCTAACTCCCCGCTATAATTGTTCGCCAATCCCCAGAGCGTATGATCGCCTCGAATGTAAAATAGTGAGCCACTCCATGCGTCAAACTGGATGACATCAGAGGCAATCAATTCAGGAACTGGGTGACCTAAATAATCGGCTATCCCCATGGCCCCTGAATAGTTTGAACCCATCCCAAATAGCTGTTTGCCTTCGGATAGCATCAAAGAAAGGCTTTCTCCTTCTAAGACAGAAATCCATTTCTTTGACGCATCAATTTGTCGAACGGTCTCATCAACGACGCCACCAATACCCTCATTTCCAAGTTGCCCAGAGTTATTGTTTCCTGCACCCCATACTGCATTCGTTTTTTTAAGGAGGAGATATGTGCCCCCGAAATTCCTTGCAGCAAGCGCTAAGACAGAATCCGCTAGCCTTACCGGAACAGAATCCGTAACTCGCCAAACCACACCATCAGAAGTCAGAAACATCGCTTTTTTTGAAAGGGTCGCATCCACCACATCAGATGCCAACCGTTTGAACGCGATACTGTAGTCAGAATGTCCTTGCCCAACACATCCAGTTGCGCTTCCCAAATCAAGACAAGATCCTGCACCCCAGAGAGATCCATCTTTCTTGATCACCATTGTGACGGCATCACGGCCATCATAATGGGTAGTGACTTTTGTGACCCCTTGCATCACCATGGTAGGCACCGCCCGATTCTCAAACGAGCCGATACCGAGCGCGCCACTTCTATTGTATCCAATTGCCCAAAGCGTTCCGTCGTTTTTCACCCACATGGAATAGCCAGATCCGGCAGCAATTTGCGCAACGTCTTCGGCAATTTTTGTCGGAGGAAGGATGCACGTCCCCTGTGTGCAGGCACTATCCGAGGAAAAGGCATTCCCCCACGAATCCCCCATCCCCCATAGAGTTCCATCGCTCATCAACACCAAAGTGTGTTTGCCTCCCGTTGACACCACCACCGGCACCGCCATCTTATATAGCTGCGTCACCAGAGGGCCATCCATGCGCTCCTTGCCGAAAGCCCGCGCCTTCAGGGTGGTCGTCGTGTCGATTTTGATACTGTCGGAAAAGATCGGCGATGTAGAGGTCGGATCGGATCCATTGAGGGTGTAGCGGATCGTGGCGCCTGGGGTCGCGCAGCTGAGTTTCACCCAGAAAGTGCCCGAGCGCAACTTGCCGTTGCTATCGGACAACGTCACAGTTTTTACCGTGTCCGGGCGGCGTTCGATCTGCACGCTGTCGCGCACCTCGTTGCCCGCTGGATCCACCGCACGAAACTTCACCCATTGGGTGGTGATCGCCAGAGGAACCAATCGATGGTAGCCTGTCGCATCCACCGTCAACAGCGAATCCTGGATCCATGCTTGAGCGATGCGGTCGTTATCCTTGGCGATCCATCCCACTTCCACGGAGGTGGTGTCCCAGGCCACGCTTGCATCCTTTGTGGCTGCCCAACGAGTGGAACTCGGCTTTTCCGCATCCTTCGCACGAGCCACCGAGACGAATCCGGAAACCGGCACGCCGCGCTTGTTCTTCGCTTCCAAGGTGATCACCTGCGCATTACCGTTCAAAGGAAGTCCCACGGAGCGCTCCCACACGGAGTCGTTGATCGGCTTGGCGAGTTCCCCGCCAATTTTCACACTGGAACTATCCATGCCGGAAATGTCGGTGAGCACACATTGAACCAGAACATTGGTTTCCGTAAACGGGATCACTGTCCCCGTCGCATCGACGGGCTTCAGCCAGCGGTACTGCGGAGGCAACTCGCCAGGGATCTGGTCGCGCGCCACCACCAACTCCGTATCCGTCAGATTCCCTGCATGATCCCAGGCTTCTACCAGGATGCGGGTCAGCTCACCGGGGCCCGCCAGCAGCACCGTGGCTTTCCACTCCTTGTTTAGGGGATTCACCTTGGAACCACCGATGCGCACGGAATCCACTCCCGACAAATCCGAGGCCGTGACGGAAATCTCGGTTTGTTTGATGTCGTAGGCGGCCCGCTGGCTTTTGGCGGCGTCGTTCCAGACGACCACCGGCCCGGCATTGTCGGCCTTGCGGCCAATCGAGACATATTCTGTTGCCGTCAACGGCACCGAGCTGTACGCCCGCACACCGAAGCTTGTGGTCTTGCCGTTGGCGGGCAAGGTCAGATCGCGCACCCAGGTGCCGCTCTCTGGCTTGGCCTGCACACCATCGATCGTCACGGAGTCGATCTCGCCAAAATCCGTCTCCGCTTTCCAGACCACCCGCACCACGGAATCCTCGAAGGCGACCAAGGTGCCGCTGGCTGGACTGACCAGCTTCAGGCGGGGCGCTGTGGGGATGGGCTTTTGGTTGCGACGGATCTGGATCTGCGCGTCGGATGCGTTCCCGAACACGTCCTTGGCCTCGATCTTCACCAATTGGCTCGAATCCCGCACCGGAACCACAAGGGTATCAAACCAAATTCCGTCTTCGCCTTTGTCCGCCACCTTCCCGTCGATGGTCACCGACTTCACGCCGGAGGGATCCTTGGCATCCACCTTCACCACCAATTGGGAGTCGTTGAAGTCGCGCACCACCGCAGAAGTGGGTGAGAGCACGATCAAACTTGGCCCCTTGTGATCCAACTCGGCACCCACCTGGAACGCCGTTGTGTAGACCTGTTCATTGCCCAAGGCATCTTTCACCAGCAGCCGCAAGGTGTACGCTCCCTGCACCGCATTGGCACGCGGTGCGAAGGTAGGATGACCCGCCAAGTCGATGCTCTCCGGGTTGGCGTTCAAGTCAGGGAAATCGGCCAACACGAACCGATCGGTGCGCACGCCGGAATCACCTTCGATGACGTACTCGATGCTCTTGACGCCCTTCTTGCCCTTGATTTTGCCCAGCAATCCCACTGGAGGCTCTCCGGGGCGCAGGGTATCCAGGCGCAAAGCCGTTTCCAGCTGGAAGGGGTTCAGGCTGGAGGAATCCACAGAGAGGGCTGCCACCAACTGGCGGGCGGAGGCGTAATCCATCGCCAGATTCCACTGCTTGACCACTTCGCCCAGAGTCAATCCGGACTTGGCCGCCAACGTCAGAATTTGACGATTCACCTTCGCGGTATCCAATCCTGTTGGGGCCAGTCGCTTGTAGGTGGCCGCGCTGGGGTGGCCGCGGAACACGAATTCCGCCACGGTTTGCTGGAGAGCGGCCCGTTTGCCTGCGGCGGAGGTGTCTTTGAACGCGCCAGGGGTGGCCTTACGGAGGCTATCGAAGGTCCGCAACAGGCTTACAGCCAGCGAATCCGCGCCACTGCGCACCGTGCGCACGCCGAGGAGGTCCATGTAACCGGCTGACTTCGCGATCGTGACTCCCAGATGCAATCCCAGCCGGTAGGTGTGGATGGCGAGAGTGTCCTTGTCGCCCAACTGATTGAGGAAGGGCCAGAGCCTGACCGTAAGGTTGGCGCCTTCGACCATGAAGGAGTGCGTGCCTGAATCCAGTGGGGACTTGTACCAGAGGCTGTCCGGGATGGTGGAACTGTCCGCCACCCGGAAATGCACATAGTGATCGCCTGCCGTGGCAGGAAGATCCTCTTCCACCACCGTGGTGGTTTGACAGGACAGGATGCTGGCCAGGGCCGCCAGGGGAACGGCGGCGCGCCAGGCCTTGGGCCAATAGCGGTTGGACATGGGGGGAATCTCCTTTGGGGGGTGACTGCGACGAAAGGTAAACACGTTCATGATGAGGTGAATGTATTGCGGGGAGGGGGTCGGTGTCTGTGATCTAAATCACACTCCCGACTGCGTCGGGCTCCTTTTTCTGGCGAATGGCCTCTAAATCGATTTTTAGCTGGGGCTGCACCCGGCTTGCCGTTTTGCAGGGCGTACGCCCTGCACCAGTTTACAGGAGGACGCTTCCCGCTCCTCCTGTACCTCCTCGGGCCAAAGGGACTGGTCGCGCAGTCCCTTTGGAATCCCGCGCGCCAGGGGGCTCGGGCTCTACGGAGCGGATGACCGCTCCTCCGAATAGCCTCGCCCCCTTGGAACCCCTGCCAGTTCGGCAGCAACAGGCTAACAACCTGGTTGCCAGCGTGGTCCGATACCTGCACAACTCCACGCGGCTCCATCTGCTTACCTCGCGAGGGGCCCCCGACTTCGCGCGTTTCGCGCGCCGTCGGGGTCTCAGGTCTAGTCTTTCGCGCGAGGTTGCGCGGTCGTGCGCGATGGCACGGAGCCCGAATCGGGCCCTTTGGAGGTGTAAGGGCAACCTGAAGCCACTGGGGAGAGGGATGCAGCGCGCCCGGAATGTGCCGCAGATTGGATTCGGCGGGCGACGAGGCGCACCCTTGTTCGGTGCGGTGAGGAGACCGTACGAGCCAAGATGCGGTGCAGGCCGGGATGCGATGCGCCCGGTTTCCCTGTGGCTTCAGGTTGAAGGAACCCCTGCCTGGCGGGAGTGCAGAGGGCGTGCCATGACGCCCTTTGCAAAAGCAACTCCGGACGGCACGTCCGGAAAGGCCTAAAGGGATCGGCAGATCCTTGCAAGAACACCAAGGGCACGATCCGCTTCCGAAGGAGATGCATGCGAGAAGTTCAGTCGCGCCCAGCCAAATTCCGGGGCGCCCGGAAAGCAGTGCTCGCCCGGCAAAAAGGCGACTCCCGCTTCCATGGCCCGCGAAGCGATCTCACGGAGGTCCCGCCCCGGAACAAGGTTTGCCCAAAAGAACAATCCCCCATCCGGCTTACGAAACTCCGCCGCCGGAAAGTGCCGCTGCAGCGACTCGGCGAAGGCATCGCACTTGACACGGTATTGCGCACGCAGGTCGGCTAGGCGATCGTCCCGCTTTGGATCCCGCAAATCGGAGAGCACCAAGCCTTGGGCAAGCCGGTTGGAATGGAGGTCGGAGGCCTGCTTGAGCCGTTCCAGCGGGGTGATCAGCTCCTCGCTGCAAGCCAAAAAGCCCATGCGCAATCCCGGCACAAAGGACTTCGAGAACGAGCCCAGATAGATCCACGGCGCCTTGCGAAGCCTGGAGGCCACAGGCTTCGGCGGCGCCTGGCCCCACCAAAGCTCGCCGTAAGGATCATCCTCCAAGAGCACGCAGTCGGCACGCTCATCCAGTTCGCTGGCCAGCGCGTCCCGCGATTGATCGTTCCAGAGGGCACCGGTTGGATTCTGGAAGCTGGGGATCACATAGGCCATCGAGGGCGCGCAACAACGGAACGATTCCGTCAATTCTTGTCTGGTTGGCCCCTCCGGGCCGATCGGCATTCCTTCCAGCCGCGCCCCGAACAGCGAAAACACCTGCAAGGCCGCCACGTAGGTGGGGCTCTCGCAAAGCACGGACGTCCCTTCTTCCACCAACAGTTTGGCCGCCAGGTCCAGCCCCTGTTGCGATCCGTTCAGCACCAGGATGCGTTCCGCCGGGCACGCCAACCCTCGCTTGGAAAGAAGGCGTGAGATTTCCTTGCGCAGGTCCGGATCCCCTTCCGTGAGACCGTATTGCGCCCGCGTGGATGCCATCCCTTCCAGCTGGGGAAAGGTGGCAGGGTCCGGCAAGCCACCGGCCAGCGAGACCACCTCACGCCCGCTGGCCGCTCGCAGAATCTCCCGCACGGGCGATGGGTGCAGGCGTGCGATCCGGGATGCGAGTTTCATGTCTACCTCCTTGACTAGATCAATATGGTTGACCTAATATGAGTCTCATGGAAGATAAAGTCAATACTCTTGACCATTCTCGCACCCAAGAACTCAACCAAGCCTTGGAGCTGTTCCACTTCGCCTACCGCGCCTTCACGGCGGGGCCCGATCGCATCCTGGAAGGGCGCGGCCTGCAACGCGTGCATCACCGCATCCTCTACTTCGTGGGCCGGAACCCCGATCTGCCGGTCAATGGACTACTGGGCATTCTGGGGGTGTCCAAGCAGGCCTTGAACGCTCCATTGCGCCAACTGCTGGAAATGCGGTTGGTGGACAACCAACCGGACCCAACGGATCGGCGCGTGCGCAGACTCCGGCTCACCGCCGACGGCGCGAAGCTGGAATCCAGTCTTTCCGGACAGCAGCGCAAGGCCATGGACAAGGTCTTCCGCCACTGCGGCAATCACGCCGAGCAGGCCTGGCGGGAGGTGATGGGCGAGATCGGCCAGTAGCCGGCACGCTACCGGTCGGAGACGGTGGAGTCGCGGGAGTGGCCGGGTTCGCGGAGAAGCTCCTCGATGCGCGAATCCACGCCGCTGCGATGGTCGGCGCGGATGGCTCCATCCGAGTCCATGCGCAAAGGCACCAAGCGCATCCAAGCCCTGCCCACATGGAGTTCTTCGCCAGGATGCAGCAGGACACGATCCACGTATTTTCCGTCGATCTTCACGCCGTTGCGCGAATTGAGATCGGTGGCGATCGCGATCGCGCCCGGCAGGATTTCCAGGAGCAGATGCACCTTGGAAACGGAGCTGTCGTGGATCACGATGTCGCAGAAGGATCCGCGTCCCACCAGCAGCATCTCGCCCAGCAGAAGAACATGATCCCCTTCGCTGGTCTCCAGCCGAACCCCGAAATTCGGACGCGACACCCAGCGTGCGCGGCGATGCGCCTGCCCGAACTCCGCTCGAGGATAGGCGGGAAAGCCGTCTTGCCCCCTGCCATGTTGCCCGCGAGGTTCCATGGTCACCGGCACGGAAGCCACCCGCTGCGGGAGCTTGGGCAGGGTGCGGTGCACATGTCGAAATCCAACGGCAA
This sequence comes from Fibrobacterota bacterium, assembly GCA_016699655.1. Taxonomy (GTDB): domain Bacteria; phylum Fibrobacterota; class Fibrobacteria; order UBA5070; family UBA5070; genus UBA5070. The sequence goes on along the minus strand of CP064986.1, from coordinate 1,877,535 downwards.
GATGAAACCTCTGGCGATGGTATGACTGGGTGAGAGACTCCCGGTACGCCCCTTCCCCCGACAGGAGTCGCAGGAAGGGCACCTGGGTGTAGAAACTAGAAAGAAATTCCGAGCCGGGTTTCCATGGCCGGACCGACACCGGAGAGTGCCATCTCGGTTCCCGAATCGCCCCAGAACCAATAACCGGTGACCTGCGCGGTCACGCCATGGAAGGTGCGCCAAGAAAGAGCCAGCGTTCCCAAGCCAGACTTGTCATCAAGGTTTGTCAACCCTTGCGCGGTCAAGGTGAGGTCTTGGACGATGAATTTGTTGAGACTCGCCATGGCAGCCACGTACGCCGACCCCATCTGGTTGGATCGATACATCCCGTTCATGACCATGTATTCCAATCCACTTTGCGCCATGGTGGCCCCGGAGGCCGCCGGAGCCAAACGCAACAGGGCTCCCGGGATGGCCGCCGGAGCGCGACCGGTTTCCGACAGCAGATCCGTGCCGATGGCATCCGATTGCCAGAAGCCCTCCACGTCCAGGCGGAGCCGATCCGGCTGGCCTCGCACCGTGAACCCTCTGCCGATTCCTCCCCCGGCCCGCACCTGCGAGCGTTCTTCGTCGCGGTAGCTGCTCCATGCTCCGTTTTCGAGCTTGGGGCGCGAGACCAGATCGCCGGAGAGCCACATCGCGCCTGCTTGGATATCCCATCCCAGCAGACCTGCCGAGCCGTCCAGACCAAGCGCGGTGGGCGCGTCCTTCTTGTGCCAACCGGAGGCGGCGATTTCTGTCGGGCCTGCCGTGGTTTCCAATCGCCAGGCCACCGCCAAACTGTCCGAGGCCTTCACCCGCGAAAGCTCCGTGAACGCGTACGCGTTGGCGCGAGTGCCCAGCGGCACCTGCAACCGAACACCCGTCGCACCTTCCCTGGCCCCTGCCCGTGGCACCAGGGTCTTGCCTTCCACGTTCACCAGATCCGTGGGAGTCCAAAGCATCCCGCGGCCCCATTGCAGCACCTGTTTGCCCGCGCGGAGCCACGCGTACCCGAGCACGTTGCCATCCAGGAACGCCTCGCGCAGATGGAACATGGTGGTGTCGTGGGTCGCGTCGTGGTTTGCCTCCAGGGTCACCACGGCGCGACTGCCCGTGGCAAGCCTGGCCTGGATCGAACCATCCACCACCATCGAAAAGCCCGCATCGCTCCCCGATGTATCCAGGCTGCGCCGGCGCCAGGCGACCTGCCCGCCCGCGGACGCATCGCCGGAAAACGAGACCTTGATGCCGGAATCCGTCGCCGCCGATGTCGCCTGCGACACGGGGGGAGGCAGACTGTCGCGGAAGAATGCCGCCTCGTCCAATCCGGGATCGACGGCGGCGACGGCGCCCGCGAAGACAATTCCTGCCAGCATCATTTGCTCCGGCTTTCCAGCCAAGCCTTGCTGAAGATGGTCGGATCCAACTTGCCCACCTTGATGTCGGAAAGGTCCACCAGCGTGCGGTTGCCTTTCTCGACCTCGTCGACATGCACCTGCCGCATGGGGACTTGGCGCTCGGCCACAAGCTGGTACTTGGTGTAGTACCCGGTGCGCATCAAGGTGCCTTGGCTGGAAAACGACTGGTCCTTGGCCAGGAGCAGATCCGATTGGCGCACCCACATCGTCTTTTTCGGATAGTCCACGTCCGATACGATCGCCCGCACCTCCAACCGCCAGCAGGGAACTCCGCCCACGGTATCAGCGCGCAGAAGCTCCTTGCCTTGGGCATCCTTGGTCGGGGCGTACATCTGGGTGAGCGGCCGGCTCTCGAAGTCCTGGCCCTTGGCATCCGATCCGCCGATGCTCTCGTCGCGGTTCACGTGCTGGAAGGTGCGCGTGTTGCGCCGGTACATCCAGAAGTGGTCGCCCTGGCGCAGGTAGCCGTTGCCGCGATCGGATTCCGGCGCGGTGATGGAGATCACGAAGGATTTGTCGGCGTCGCGGCGGAAATATTCGCACTTCATGGACTTGGCACCCTGCCCCACGCGATTTTCCGTGATGGCCACCTGGGAGTGGATGTCCGATCGCATGGATTCGTTGGCCTCCAAAGCCTGCAGGATTTTCGCGCCGGTCGGATCCGCGCAAAGGCCCGCGGCGGAAAGCGCCAAGACGGCCAAGGAGCCGAGCATCGTGGGAGAGGTTTTCATTCGTGGTGCCTCAAAGCGTTTGCGGGAGACAGTTTCGCCGCCTGCGAGGCGGGATTCCATGCGGCCAGAACGGCCATGCCGATCACCAGCAGAATTTGGCCGATGGTGGCGAAAATCTCGGGAACGAACACGAGGTGCCCTCTGACCAACAGCATGGACAAGGGGTTTCCCTCGATGGGGAAGGTCAGCTGCGAAAGCGCGAACATGGCCACCAGGGCGAGAGCCGTTCCGGCCAATGCGCTCAGCAGCGACAACAATCCGGCCTCCATCAGAAACAGCGTGCGCACCTGGGAGGCCTGCATACCCAAAGATCTCAGGGTGCCGATCTCGCGGGTTCGCTCGCGGACCGTCATGCGCAAGGCGTTCACCACGCCGGTGAGCACCACCAGAAACAGGATCAGCACGGCCACCAGCGTGATGAGGTTCAGGGCATCCGCCAGCTTGATGATCTGTTCACCGGTTTCATACATGGTCCGCACCGCCACCACCGGGGCTTTCCAGGAACGAGCCCCGATCTGCCTCATCTGGTCTCGCACGTCGTCGGTGGTCAGGGCGCGCGGCATGCGCACCCAGGTGGGAGAAAGCAAGGTGTCCAACACCTTGGAGGCGGACAAAACCTGTCCAATTCCGGAATCCCCGGCCTGCGGACGGCGGAAGGAACGCGACGATTGGAACGCGTCTTCCTCCCAGAGCACGAGATCCGCCGCACCGGAGGGAGGCGTCCAAAGCCCCGCCACCAAGACTCGATCGGAGATGGTGTCTCCCGTGCGCGCGATCCCGGAGACCATCCGCAAGGTATCTCCCACGGCCACGCCCATCGCCTGGGCCATCCGGGTGGGAAGCGCCACCACATCGCCCTTCCAGTCGATCCCGGATCCCAGCAACGACGCCATCCGCACGCGCGCAGCGGAATCCGTCTTCACGCCCGCCGCCACGGCCGAGACGGAGGTGATTTTTCCCTCCAAGCGCACCGGCACGGAGGCGAGTTCGGGCTGGAGCATCTTGAAGATGGTGTCCGCCACGACCTTGGCGTTGATCGTGGGGTTTTCCAACGTCAGGTACAGATAGGGAAGGTCGGTGGAATCCATGTCCAGCAAGGCCTTCGCATGACGCATGGAGACAAAAAACGGCGCCTCCATGAACGCATTGGAAGGCTGGAAGATCCCCACCAGCGTGAACTTCGCCACTTGCATGCGCCCGCGGCTGTCCTGGAAGCGCGCGGAAAAGTCGTTTCCGTTCTTCAGCCCGAGGAATTCGGCCTTCCCCTTGGACAGGATGGCCGGATTGGGAACGTCGGTGCGGGTCAGGTCCTGGAACTTTCCGGAGATCATCGGGAAGTTGTCTTCCAGCTCGCGCAACTCGGATTCCGACATCTTCGATTCCATGTCGGTGCCGATCAAGATCCCGTTGTCGCCCTTGGACGGCCCCACGATCCGGCTCATGATGCCGATCGTTTCCTCCACCTTCTTGACATGCGGGAGCTTGGCGATGCGATCCTTCAGGCCCGCCTCTCCCCGCAACGCGGTCCGGTAGGTGTAGCCGCGGTCGCAGACGATCACGCTCGTGTGGCCTGCCACATAGGTCATGACCCGATCGAACAGGGTTTGCGATATGCCCGCCACGAAGCTGGAAGCCAGCACCAGAAAGCAGGTGCCCAGCGCCATGGCGCTCCCCAGAAGCACGGCTCGCCGCTTCTGGCGCGTGAGGTTGCGGAAGGCGAAGTAGAGAAGGGTTTTCATCTCAGTCCCTCGCGATCGCGTCGAGTGGTGTGATGGAGGCGGCGATCTTCATCGGGTAGAGGCTGGCCAAGCAAACCACTCCCCCGAGTTCCACCAGGCAAAGGAAGATGTCCATCGGTCGCATCAGCGGATGGAAGACCTCTCCGCCGTAGACCATCTGCAACAGGTCGTTGCCGGTGGTGATGCCCAGCATCGGGATCACGGCGACCACGCACACGCCCAGGAAAACCCCCGCCCCGCCGAACACGGCGGCCAACACGGAGGTTTCCGCCAGCATGAGCCTGGCAATGAAGGTGCGGGTTGCGCCCACGGCGCGCATCATGCCGATTTCCGACGCGCGCTCCATGGCGGACATGGCCAGGGTGTTGGCGATCACGATCGCCGCCACCACGAACAACAGCCCCACGAACCCCAACAACGCCCCGCGGATCAGAAGGGCCATGGAGCCGATCACACCCACGGCCTGGTGCCAGGCGAGGGCCCGGGCGGGCAGTTTCTTCGCTTGGAAGACGGAGTCCAGCTCTTTGGCCGCCTGCTCCGGGGTCTTGCCGGAGATCTTCACCAAAAGAAGGTTCCAGATCGGGTCCACCCCCGCCTTGTCGACAGATTCCGTCTGCGCAACCAGCGCCGTCGGAGCCTGCGAAGCGAGGTCGCCGTCCGAGAGCAGGGCATCCAGATTCTCGCTGGAAAGCACCTTCGATTCCGACTCGGAGAGATCCTTGGCGACTTCATCGTTTCGGTGGTAGCCCTGCACGCTGCGGTACGACTCGATGTCGCAAAGCGCGAAGTGACCCCAGATGGTGTTCAGCGAGCGGTACTTGCCCAGTCCCAGCACCTTCATCCGCTGGTCGGATGCCGACATGGTATTGGAATAGCCCATGAGCACCAGGTCGTGGCGGACACCGGCCAACGACAACCTCCGCGCTTCTTCCGGCAGCAGCATGGAGTCCACCGGCCCCTCCGGCGCAAAGATTTGTCCCATGGTCTGGAACAGTTGTTCGTTGGCTCCGGTGGGCATCAATAGCCCCGCCTCACCCGGCTGCGGCAAATGGCCGGCTTTCACCTGGAAGGCTCCGGGAAAGAACGCTTGCCATTCCTTGAAGTCCACACCCAGCAGAAACACGTAGCCGGGGCTCCCCTCGTTTTCGTGCAACGCCAAGGTCATGTTCTTCCCGATGGGCAGACTGCCCTTCACCCACGGCAGCGAGTCCACCGCACCACGCACGGCCTTGATCCGATAGAGTGGTTCCACCTCCTTGCCCATCATCGAGAGAAAGACGTTGGCGTCCAGTTGTTTGTCGGAGGCCACCACCACATCGCCCGTGAAGCTTTCCACCACCTGGCGGCGCAGTCCGTCTTCCATGCCGGACACCACCCCGTTTCCGAAGGTGAGCAACAGCGCTCCCAGAAACAGGATGCCTCCCACCACGAGGGAGCGGCCGCGATGCCGCCAGAGATTTCGCCAAGCCAATCGCCAGATCAGCACGGTCAGGCCCCCACCAACTGGCCGTCGTGGATACGCACCACGTCCTTGGCGTAGCGCAGCACCTGGGCGTCGTGGGTGGAAAACACGAAGGTGGTGCCTCGCTCCTGGTTCATGGTTTGCATCAAGCGCAGGATGCTGTCGCCGGTTTCCGAGTCCAAGTTGGCGGTGGGCTCGTCGGCCAGCACCAAATCAGGATCTGTCACCAAGGCGCGTGCGATGGCCACGCGCTGGCGCTGCCCACCGGAAAGCTCCGCCGGCTTGTGCTGTTCATGCCCCAAAATCCCCACCGCATCCAATAGTTGGCGGGCTTTTTCCCGCACCTTCCCCTTGGCCAAGCCTCCCTGCAGCAGCAGCGGGAATTCCACGTTTTCCAAGGCGGTCAACACCGGCACCAGGTTGAAGGTCTGGAAGATGAACCCGATCTTGCGCAACCGCAGATGGGTCAGCTCGCGATCGGAGAGCTTGGTGGTTTCGCTCCCACCCACCTTCACGCTCCCGCTGGTGGCCCCATCCACGCAACCCACGATGTTCAGGAGCGTGGTTTTTCCCGAGCCGGATGGCCCCACGACGCTCATCAAGGCGCCTTGGGGGATGTCCATGGAAACCCCGCGCAGGGCGTGCACGGTGGTGTTTCCCAAGGGGTAGTTCTTCACCAAGTCTCGGATCTCGACAATGTTCATGGCGGCGGGCCTTCCGGCTGCGCGATCCTCCGGTGTGGAGAATCGACGAATCGAAGTGAGCCAGAAATGATAGCGTTTCCCTCCCACTTCGGCATCTCCTTGCCTCAGAGCGGAAACACCACCCGCTGAACCAAGCCTGTTTGCCCCTCTGTCCGGCACCGAATCCAGACCGCTCCGCGCAGAGCTGTTGGCAGGTCCAACGCACCTCCTGAAACCCGCCATGACCCGATTTTTTCGCCTTGGACCGACCTCGCCTCCACCGTGACCGGCGATCCTTTCCACGCTTCCGGCAGGATCAATTTCCGTCCCAAACATCGCGCCATGGGATCCCCACGGCGTTGCCGGTGCTCCTGGATGTTCACCGCCCCGGGCTTTCCCGCGGCGAAGGTTCCCGCCCGATCCAGCACGGCCCACACCGAGCGAGCCAGGGTGTCCACCCCATGGCTTCCCACGATGGTATCCGTGGGCTCCCACGCGCGAATCTGGGGGGGGCCGGATCCAGCAAAGCGCCAGAGAGTCGAATCCATCCGCAAAAGTCCAAGATCTCCTTTGCCCATCGCAGCATCGACTGCCCCAGGATCGAGGCGAAGGGAAATGGCAAACGGAGCGGTGGCCATGGAGCCTTCCTCGCGTTCCATCCCCCAGAGCGTCCAGGAGGCGCTGGCCATCTGCCCATGACGGGTCCAATCCGTGGTGATCCACTGGGAAAGGAGCCTGCCGATCGCATCCCGACGCGATGCATCCGATGCCCCCCAAAGGATCTTGGCGGAGGTCCCTAGGGCAGAATCCGACAAGGACCTGTACGATCCACCCGGCTCGACAAGAGTTCCTTTGCCCGTTTCCGACCAACCCCACCGCCTGCGGACCGTCCACTTCCCTGTCAGATCCATGGATTTGAAGATCTCTCCTGCCAAGATGCCCGACGGCGCTCCCCAGGCTTCGAACTCCACCCTGGATCCATCCACTTTCGCCACCACATAGCCGATTTGGCCCAAATCCTGCGCCAGTGGAACTTCACGGGATCGCCCGAACTCGGGGAGATTGTACAGCTCATCCACCGATGGAACCGATGGCGGATAGAACTTGAACGATGCCCCGGACAGAATGATCTGCTCGATCCGTTCCCCAGGATCCGAAGCGCTGGCGACCAACGAATGCTGGAGGATGTGATCGTGTCCCGCCACGTAGACTCGCACACCCCGCTGGCGCAGCAAGCGAATGAAGGTGTTTTGCGACGCGGTGTCGTAGGCGGGGGAATTGCCGAACAGGTGTTCCGCGTGGTTGATGCCCAATAGCGGATAGTGGCAGAACACGAACGCAGGGGTGTTTGCGGGTCTTGAAGCCAAAACGCTATCCAGCCAGCCCAGCTGTTGCGATGCTCTCAGCACCACGCCATCCGGACCCGGAAACGGATCCAACAAGGCAAACGTCGCGCCGTTGAAATGGAACGCGTAACTTCTGCCTTCCGCGCCGACCGGACTGGAAAACCCCGTTCCCATCGCGAAGGATTCCGCTTGGGCGTTGCGGAAGGGGTGGAGCTGGGCACTGTCGGTCCACAACGCGTCCCCGCTGGAAATTCGCCTTTGGATGCCGTCGCGCGTCTGGGGGAAGAGCCGCACAAAGGCAGCGGCGACTTCGGCGGTAGCATCGTGGTTGCCGCGAACCGGAAAGAACCCGATCCCGCTTTCGAAAAGCTCCTGGGCCCAGGTGGCTCGGGAATGGATGGCATCCAGCGTGGATTCATCGGCCAAATCGCCCGTGGCCACCACCAGCTTCACCCCGTGCTGACGGAACCGGCCGTGGATCTGATGGATGAAATCCGCCGCCACCGTGTGGGGATTCTTCCAGCCCCCGATACTGTCCACCGAAACGACCACGATGGAATCGCTGCCATCCGCCGCCACCAGCGGATTTCCCTGGGAGTCCGCGGGGACATACCAGGCTTCCCTTGGCCATTGGGTGTCCGCGAGGATCCCAAACGACCAAGGCTGGGCACCGATCCCTTGGGCCAGCACGAAGGCCCCGATGGCGAGAGCCCTGATCGGATTTTGTCGGCAATGTTCCTTGGCCATCGAGTCAGAATACAGCCGAACCCCGGCATTGGCAGGGGTTCCCCAGGAACAAACCGCTCCTTGTCCCGGAGCGGGCGGCGACTTCAGGCCAGCTGGGCTTCCAGTTCGTCTGGAATCAACAGCGTTTCCAAACGGATGGCTTCGATCGAGCGCGCCCTCGCTTTGGTCGCGCGCACCAGTTCCTGGAAGTGGATGGCTTCCTGAGGATCCAGCCGCAGAACCTTCAGGAAGACCGGGACCTGCTGCTCGGAAAAGTGCCGGTTCCCTTGGAAGATCTTCACCAGGTATCCGGGATCCAAGCCGAGCTTGCGTCCCAGATAACGGTAGGACATGTATCCATGGGCCTTTTTGGCCTCTTCAAACCATTCCTTGAGGAATGTGCGATAGTCGGAGTGTCGGTAGATGTCGCTCACCCTTTGAACTTAGAGGCAACACCCCAGCCACACCTTTCAACCACCAAAGAAGCGATGACGATCAGGTCATCACCAATCTGTCCCGAATCGCCCCAGGCCTCAGGATTTTTGGGTCACCTCACCTGCGAGAGGATGTGTTGGACACAAAAAAGCCCTGCGGCACCAGGGCCGCAGGGCTGAAGAACATGAATTTTTGCTTGGCTTAGAGCGAAGGAGCCAGGCTGGAGCGAACGATGGATTCCTCGGAAAGAACTTCCAAGAACTGCACGCCGTTGAACCGAGGAGCGGCTTCACCCAGCTCCACCCAGCCGTAGGTGCCCATGGAGGCCGACTTCTGCCACAGGATCTGTCCCTGGGCATTGCGGATCATCACGCGCACCGGCGCGGAAGCCGAGATCAGGCCATCTGGCATGTAGATGCGGGTTCCGCTCCCACTGGATGCGGGTTTCGTGAAGGCGTGTTAGACGGTCGAGGTTATTCACGGTAGGGTTCAAGACGTACGTTACCTTGGATCCGCCGGGAGTCAATGTCGCCGTGACCGTTTCGCCGCCCTTCCAATCAAGGCTGGTTCCCAAATTCTTCACCGAGACAGGATGGCGAACCACCAGATTGACGCTTCGTCCGCTGTATCGCTTCTTGGCTCCGCTCGGCGCTGCCAACTCAAGGATCCACTCGGCGCTTTTGCTGAATGTCGCTCCGAAGTCCACAGTATCTTGCTTCAAAACAAAGTCGGTCTTCTTTGTGGAGGTGATCGACAGCGGCTTGGTGACCTTGGTGGTGGTGTCGCTCAAGGTCCAGGCGGGGTTCTGGGCGACCAGGTAGGCCTTCATCGACTTGCCCGAGGAAGTCAAGTCTGCATCAGACCATCCGATCCCGTCCCCATCGCCGGCCAGTTTCGGGGTGGTCGACACTTTCTGATTGAGCGCTGCCGATGCATCGGAAGGGTAGCTCGTGTTGCCCTGATCATTCTGGCTTCCGATGTTCCAATTGGTATGTGAAATTTTCTTGGTGTTCATCGTGCTGATCGCGCTGCCAATATTCGATCCGTTGATTCCAACAACAGGATCTTTACCGTCTGACTTTGAAAGTCCCCATTCCGTGGCGAAAACAGCGTGCCCAGCACTTGTTCCGGCATTCATCCAATCCGACGCCGCAGAATGGTCATTGTAGAAGTGCACGGCATAAGCAAGATTCGTAAATTTCGAATCAACACTTCCATATTTATCTTCTGGATGCTGGGACCAATTTCTGCTGCCAATCACGATGATATTGTTGCTGTACTTGCGAATCTCATTCGCAACGGAAGTAATGTAGGCCTCGCTAATTCCACCCGTTGGCTCGTTGAAGATCTCCCAAATGATGTTCGGCGTATTCCCGTATTCTTTCGCCAACTGGCCAAAGAATGACGTTGCCTGCGCCGTGTATTCCTCGTGCGAATGCCAATCCACAATCACATAGCATCCAGCAAGAATAGCCGCATCAACCACGTCATGAATCTTGATCATGGCATCCGCTGGTGCCGAGAGATACCCCTTGTTGCCGGTTTTCCCATCGGCCACGCCAACCGGTGCGCGTAGCACGGTGTTGTGCCAGTTCACCTGCAGGTACTTCACGACAGAATTGTTCCAGTATTCCTTGCCGCCAAAGTCCATGTGCCAGAAGAGGCTCATACCGCGCAAGGTCACTGCATTCCCTGCAGAATCAACAATTTGGGTACCCTTGACAGAAAGACTTCCGTACGTCTCCACGGGAGACTTGGCGGTGGCCAAGCCCGTCGCGCACAGGAGTGCCGGAATCAGAGTCTTTAGTTTCATGGCATTTGCTCCGTTGGATGGGCTTTAGGGGTTGGGCGAAAGAACGTAACGACGGCTGATGGCGCCGTTGCTGAGTTCCAGGACCCGGACGCCCGTGAAAGCATCCAGTTTGGTGTTGAGGCGCACGCCCTCTTTGGCGGAGGCGAGGACGACGTCGGAAGATTGCAGCGTGCGTCCGCCCAGATCCAGCGTCCGGACCTGCACGCGATCGCCTGCGAGCCAGGAAGGATCCTGCAGCTCCAAAGCGCCATCCACCCAGCGCACCGAGCCTTCGCCGCGGGTGGCTCGAGGCGCCACGCCGGTATTTTTTGTGATCACGATCGTGGCCTTGCACTTGGTGTTGGTGTTGGTGTCCAAGCCACTGTAGGTCACGCGGATGTCGGCGGTTTCTTCGCCAAAGGCAACCGTAGTCCCAAGGGATTTCTTGAGCGAGGTGAACTCCACCTTAACCGCCGTGCCTGTTCCCGTGGTGGAATACACTGCGCCGGTGGTCCGGCCTTTGACCCGAAGCGTCCAGGAAACCGATTTGCTCAAGGTGGCGGTGATGCTGGAAATCTGCGCCGCAACCGGCGTAGAACCCACGTTTGTTTGCTGAATGGTGCCTGGGGTTGCTGTGACCGCAGCGGTGAAAGACGCTGCCGTATCGATGGGGATCCAGGTGTGTTTGATGTCGTCCCAAACGTTCCAAGCGCGGCCATACAGCATCAAGGCTCCCATCAACCCAAGCGATTGGCCGAAGTAATTCATGGCCGGTGAGGTTGGATCCGTGGGGGATACACTATTGGCTCCGGTCAAATAGTCCTCCGTGCCAGCGGAAGAAATATGCTTGCCGGAAAAGGACTGTCCAATCACACTTAACGCGGCTGCAGCTTTGGCATCTTTCGAAGCAACGGCAATGGCGGCAGATGCCCACATCGCGCGTGGCATGAATTCTTCATACTCTGGCTTGGTGGTTCCGCCAACTCCGAGCCAACCCCACAATTTCGGCGAGTCGAGGCCCGTGTACATGCCGGGCATGTCAGGATCAACCACCGACTTGCTCCAGATGCTCTTGCACCAGCTGACCGCCTGCGGGAAGCTATCTGGGTACCACATGGCAGCCATGGCCATACGGTACGGCACTCGGATCGCATCAAAACCCATATCGGCACTGGTGGGAGTGGAGGTTCCGCCCGTACCTGCACCGCTGGAGGTCGAGAAATTGCGCGCCATGCCCGAAGCAGCATTGGGCTGGGCATTAATCAACGCAAAGGCAGCGTTTGAACGCTTTTTCCAGTCAATCGAGATCCCGTTTTCCGCACCGAATTCTTTGAAGATGGGGTGCCATGCGGGCATGTGGTAGGACGGATTCAAGATCCCGTTTTCGCCAGGCCAGGAGTACACGTAACCGTTGCCATCGTAGAAGTTCTTGTCCAAGGACTGGAGAACCGTCTTGGCTTTGGCTTTGTATCCGTTGTCGGTCCAATACTTCCCGTCCACCAAGGCGGAAGCGAAGATCAGGGCCGCACAGATGTCTTGGTCGGCGTCACCCGCGAAGTTGTCGCCGCTGGTGCCGCCAGTATTGGGATCCCACTTGTACCAACCCTTGGATGCGTTCCAGAACTTAGATTCGGTGGCTTTCCAGATGATATCAAAGTTTTTTTGGTCGTTCATCCAAACCGCCAGCAACATTCCGTAGGACTGGCCTTCAGAGATCGGCTTCTTGTTTCCGTTGGGATCGTTGCCTTGGATGACGCCCGCCACAACAAATCGCTGTAGCCAGCCACTCCAAACACTCTTGAGCTTGGTGTCCTTGTCTGCGTAGCTAGGATACTTAAACTTTGGCTCCGGATACGGAAGCAAGGCTGCCTGGGAGGCCCCACACGTTAGGGCAATGGCCCCGATCATCCATCCAAGTTTGCGATTCATAGGTGACCTCGGTTGGTATTGTTCTGGTTCGGACGCTCTAGTATAAGGCCAGACAACGACTTCGGTGGGTCCGTTTTCCATCAGGGAGCATAGCCTTCCCTTAGAGAATGGTCGCCATCCTTCCAGGGTTGGTTCACCCGGGTGCTTGTAGCTTCCACAAGATCGGGGACTTCTCGTTGCCATCCAAGCCGTTGTTTCCCCTTTCCCCCACCGAGCAAGAGCGAGACAAGAGCGTCAGAAATGTTCGGCGAGCTTGAAAGCCTTCAGGAAACATGGCTCAAGTCAGCAAGATCCCGGTTTTCCGTGAGGAAAAGGGGGCTGGTTCGCCCCCTGCCGAGATCTTGAATTTTTGGACGCTTGGGAATCCAATCTGTCCCCTGATGCCTCCGGTTTTGGTCAACGAACCACCGTGAAGGAGCGGACCTCCATGCCCAGAGCGTTCCTTCCCACCAGGAAGTAGCTGCCCCGAGGCAGAGAAAGGGCCACCTGGGAAGTCGGGGCGAAAGAAGTGATGGTCTTTCCATCCAGGCTGCGGACCTCAAAGCTCTGGATGCCCTGGATACCAGAAAGATTCAGAACGCCTTCGCCGGCACGCACGGTGAACCCCGCCCTGCGGGACTGGTGGTTTCGGACGGAAGCGGTGAGCCCGTGGAACTTCACGTCCGAGATGAGGAACTGCGCCGTGGCGGTATCGATCAAGTTGCTCTTTTGGTCCGTGATCTTGGCTTCCCAGGCCATCTTCGTCATCTTCGCTGGATCGAAGGCAACCTTGTGGCCGGCCGCCACGTAGGAGGCTTGTCTGAGGTCTTCGGGACGAATGCAAGCGGTTTTGCCGTTTTCAACGGAGATGTCTGCGACGGCCAGTTTGGCCAAGTGGATCGCGGTGTCGGAAACGCCCACCATGCTCGCCTTGAAATCGATGGACTTTACCGTGCTTCCAATGCTCATGCCTTTGATGACGAACGAAATGCCTGTCAGAGCGGCCATTTCCGGCAGGGTGCTGTCCTTTCCTTTTCCAAGCAAGCCAACCCCGATGGAGGCCCAACCTGCATAGTTGTGCCAGGCTCCCCCCAGTCTTTTGTCCAGCTTGGCCGTCAAAGTTGCGTAGCCAGGCCCTCCGACATCGCCTTTGGTGATGGTCAAATCCGCCGTGGAAGATCCCTTCGCCAAGTCCGTCATGTCCTTGGGTTGGTCTGCACTGCCGGAATCCGTGAAGGTGTACCAGTAGCCTCCGAACTTGCTGATCTTGTCGCCATCCACGAAATCGTCCAGCACGGTGAACGGCGCGGCCGGTTCGCATCCATTGCTGGTTGAATTCGGCCACACTGGCTTGTCGGAGATGCCCTTCAAGGTGATGTTGCGCAGCTCCAGCGTGATGGCCGTCATGTCCGGGCCGACACAGCTGGTGCAGAGCTTGCCGTTTTGAGTGCCTTCGGCTTTGTAGAGGGTCTTGGGGGCGAACTGGACGTTCTTCACCCTTTTCAGCACCGGGGCAAACGTTGCCGGAAAGTCGGCGGTGGGGGTCCACCACTTCGGAGGAGCGAAGTCGAGGATGTCCAAAGTGGCGGGAGTCCAGGAACTATGGGCCGCCAGGGCTGCCTTCCCGCTGATGGCGTTCTCATACACCGTGCCGGCCTTGGCGAGGGCCTCGGTGTACGCGCCGGAGCCGAACGAGAACGCCAGGGCATCGGTGATGGCGGCGGAATTCTTGTACTCGAAGCTGACGCCGGTGATGCCGGTCAGGTCGGTCTCCGCCCAATCCGGAGTGATCGGGTGGAGAATCCCCACGTTGGCGGTGTGGCCTTCGGTGGCTTCCGAGGCATAGGTGGCCTTGAACACGAGAGTGCCTGAGCCAGCCGTGATCGTCGCGGTGGACGCCTTGTTCTTGAAGGTCTGGATGCCGTAGGTGTTTGCCATGGTCAGGGAATCCGTGGCGGCCGTGGCGTAATCCGAGAGCAACCAATCGGCATGGGCCGACATGGCGAAAACAGAGGACACAGCGAGAACGAACGTTCGCGTTTGCATGGGCGACTCCTGGGTTGGGGGGGGCGAGGGCTCCTATTGAATGAGTCGATGCACAAGCTCGAGTGGTTCAATGGAATGGAAAGTTTTTGTCAAATCGATCGCATCCAGATTCTGTCCTGAGCGCAATCCACGAATCCAATTCGAGCGTGCTATCTGTGTGGCCTGTCGATTGGCCAAGACGCAAAAAAACCCACCCCGGTTTCCCGGAGTGGGTCGATGCGAAATCCGTTCGGAGTCGGTCGCTTAGCGAACGACGGCGAAGGACTTGGTCAGGCTGGCGCCATCGCGCTTGCCAACCAGGAAGTACGAGCCGCGGGGCAGCGAAAGAGCCACGGTGGCGGCAGGAGCGAAGGAGGTGATCTTCTTGCCGTCCAAGCTGACCACGTCGAAGCTCTGGATGCCCTGGTAGCCGGAGAGGCTCAAGACACCTTCGCTGGAGCGAACCGAGAATCCGGAGATCTTCGACTTGTGATTGCGAGTGCCGGAAACGATGCTGGCCGAGCCGTAGAACTTCACGTCCTGCAACAGGATGGCGCCAGCGGCAGCGTTGATGGCAGAAGACGACTGATCCTTGATCTTCAATTCCCAGGACATCTTCATCAGCTTGGAAGCGTCGAAGGCGACCTTGTGCGAGGCAGCCACATAGGAGGCCTGCAGGAGGTCTTCAGGACGAATGCAAGCCTTCTTGCCGCCGCTGCCTTCGACAGACATTTCGGAGACAGGCAGCGCCACCTGGTGCAAAGCGGTGTCGGAAACACCAGCCATGGTTGCCTTGAAGTTGACGGCCGGGACAGTCTTGTCGATGCCCACGCCCAAGATCTGGAAGCCGATGGCGGTGATGGCCGCGCCGCCAGTGATGCCGCCGTCGCCGGCAAAGCCCATGCCCACGGATGCCCAGCCTGCATAATCATGCCAGGTGGTGCCCAGGGTCTTGTTCAGTTTGGCCGTCATGGTGAGGGCAGGGCCGGCAGTGTCAACCACGATGGTGGCCTTCGAAGAGCCCTTGGCCTTGTCGGCCATGTCCTTGGCCACGGTAGCGTCGCCGGAGTCAGAGAAGGGGTACCAGTAGCCACCCAGCTCGTTCTCTTCGTTGCCATCGGTGAAGTCGTCGATCTTGGTGACGGCCTGGGTGGCTTCGCAACCGATGCCCTGGGGGTTGGGCCAGTTGACCGCATTGATTCCCTTGAGCGTGATGTTGCGCAGTTCCAAGGTGATGGCCGTCATGTCCGGGCCGACGCACTTGGTGCAAGCCTTGGCATTCTGGGTGCCGTCGCCGGTGTAGAGGGTCTTGGGGGCGAACTGGACGTTCTTCACCTTCTTCAGCACCGCAGCGATGGCGGGGAAGTCGGTGGTGGGGGTCCACCACTTCGGCGGGGCGAAGTCGAGGATGTCCATGGTGGCAGGAGTCCAGGAGCTGTGGGCAGCCAAGGCCGCCTTGCCGCTGATGGTGTTTTCATACACCGTGCCCGCCTTGGCGATGGCTTCGGTGTAGGCGCCGGAGCCGAACGAGAACGCGAGCGCGTCCGTGATGGCGGCGGAGTTCTTGTACTCGAAGGTGACGCCGGTGATGCCGGTCAGGTCGGTTTCGGCCCAGTCCGTGCCCAGCGGGTGGAGAAGACCGACGTTGGCGGTGTAGCCTTCGGTCGCGTCCGATGCCAAAGTGGCCTTGAACACGATGGAGCCTGCACCAGCGCTCAGGGAGGTGGTGGATGCCTTGTTTCCGAAGGTCTGGGCGCCGTAATACTTGTTCACGGCGGCAGAGTCGGCGGCGACGGTCGCGTAATCCGACAGCAACCAGTCGGCGTGGGCGCCGACGGCGGTCAAGGCAACCGCTGCGGTAAGGAGAGAGAGCTTCTTCATACTAGGTGCTCCTGTGTGGACGATGGACGTGGAGGGTGGTGCGTGACGAAACGATGACAGAACTTAGAGAGTCTCGAGACAACTCGCAACCACTTTCTGGATATTGGGTTGCGAGTTGTACGCGTTCGGTTCAAAGACCCGTTGTCTTTGGTTCACTTCACCCGTTCGACGTAGGAACCATCGCGGGTATCGATCTTGATCTTCTCGCCGTTTTCCACAAATAGTGGCACCTGGATGGTCGCGCCGGTCTCCAGAGTGGCCGGTTTGAACGGGGTGTTGGTGGTATCACCCTTGAGACCCGGTTCGCAGTAGGTGATGAGCAGGTCCACGAAAGTGGGAGGGGTCACGCCGATAGGCCTGCCTTCGAACATCATCACCGAGCACACCATTTCCGGAAGGATGAAGCGATCCGCGCCATCCATCTGGTCCTTGGTGAGGTCCACTTCTTCGTAGGACTCCTGGTTCATGAAGTGCCAGATGGTGTTGTCCGTATACAAGAACTGGATGGGGAATTCCTCGACGATCGCCTCTTCCAACGATTCGCCGGATTTGAAGGTGCGTTCCAGCTGGCGGCCATCCAGAAGGCTCTTCAGGCGGCAACGAAGGAACGCCTGGCCTTTGCCGGGCTTGACGAACTCGACTTCGACGAACACGTACGGCACGCCCTCGATCTGGACGCGCATGCGCTTCTTCCACAGATTGGAAGGAATCTGACCCATGGTGACGCTCTCCTGCTGGACTGGTGTAGCCGGGCCAATGTAATTCCCCACCAGCCGATTGCGCGCTCCACCTTTGGCGCAATGCCTCATCCTTGTATCTTGGCGCCCATGGATCCGACCCAGTTGATCGATTTTCTTCTCCATGTGAACCTTTACCTCAAGGATTTCTTCGCACTCCACGGCGCTTGGATCTATGCCCTGCTGTTTTTGGTCGTTTTCTGCGAAACCGGACTGGTGGTCACCCCGTTTCTACCCGGCGACTCCTTGATTTTCGCCGCTGGCGCCCTTTCCGCCTCTACAGGCGGCGCACTCCGTCTGGATATCCTGTTTCTGGTGTTTATCACCGCCCCTCTCTTCGGCGACCAATCCAACTATTGGATCGGCAGGATCGCTGGCAAGAAAATTCCATTCTCTCCCAAAGCACGCTTTCTGAAGCAGTCCTACCTGGATCAAACGCAGGCCTTCTACGACCGGTTCGGCGGCTGGACCGTGATCGCCGCCCGGTTCGTGCCCATCGTGCGCACCTTCGCCCCCTTCGTGGCGGGGTTGGGGAAAATGCCGTTTGGCCGCTATGTGGGGTTTTCCGCCATCGGAACGCTTCTCTGGGTGAGCGTTTGCCTGGGGGCGGGCACGTTGTTTGGCAACATCGATTTCGTGCAGAAGAATTTTTCGACCGTGATCCTAGGAATCGTGGGGATTTCCGTCCTGCCATTGGTCATCACGGCCATTCGAAAGCGCTTTAAAGGCAAGCGACCCTAAGGCAGTTAGGTATCTTGGCCCGCGTGCAAACACCAACCGACGCTCGTGGGCGAAGCAAGACTCTTTCCGAACTGACCTCGGCAGAACTCCAGAATTGGCTTGCCGATCAAAAGCAGCCCAAGTTCCGTGCCGCCCAGATCCAGGAGTGGCTATGGACACATTTCGCCACGTCCTACGACCAGATGACCAACCTCCCCAAGGACCTCCGCGCCTTGCTGGCCAGCCAGATGAAGCTCGGCGCGTTGGATCAAGTGGACCAACAGGTTTCCTCCGACGGCACTGCCAAGTGGGCCTTCCAGGATGCCGATGGAAAGCGTTTCGAGACCGTCATGATCCCGGAGGAGGATCGGCGGACCGCCTGCGTGAGCTCTCAAGTGGGCTGCGCCATGGGGTGCACCTTCTGCCGGACCGCGCAGATGGGATTCCAACGCAACCTCACGCATGGCGAAATTTTGCAGCAGGTGGCGCACGTGCGCCGCTATCTGCGCGACACCCAGCAGCCGCAGCTCACCAACATCGTGTTCATGGGCATGGGAGAGCCCCTCAACAACCTCGCCAACGTTCTCCATGCCTGTGAAGTCATCACCCACCCCAAGGGCTTGGGAATGTCTCCGCGGCGCATCACCATCAGCACATCCGGCTTGATCGCGGGAATCGATCGCTTGGCCGAAGAAGCCCCGCAGTACCACCTGGCGATTTCCCTGAACAGCTCCAACGACGAAATGCGCAATCGCGTGATGCCGGTCAATCGGCGCCACCCGATCCATGATCTGCTCCAGGCGGGCGATGCCTGGAGCATCGCCGCCAATTGGCCGGTCACTTACGAATACGTGCTGATCGGCGATGTGACCTGCACCAGCCAAGCCGCGCGGGAATTGGTCGGCTTGCTGGGTGGCCGCCACTGCAAGATCAACCTGATCCCCCTGAACGCCGCCGACGACATCGCCCTGCGGGCCCCGACAGCGGATGAGGTTCTTGACTTCGAAAGTCGGCTCATCGACGCGGGCTTGCAAGTGTATCTGCGTAAACCCAAGGGCCAGGATATCCTGGCCGCGTGCGGGCAATTGGCGCAAAAGGGAAACTAAAAAGGGAAGGCGCCAAGCCTTCCCTCTGAGTCGCCCCGCTGCAATGGCAGGGCAAATCGAGCGATCTCAGTTGGCCTGGCGCGCCTCCAAGACTTGGAGACGCTCGTTTTGGGCCTTGATCTGCTTTTCCTGGGCGATGGCGTGCAGGGTGAGCTCCTCCACCTTCTTGAGCAAGGTCAAATTCATCTTGGCCAGATCGATCCCGCCAGCCTCGATTTCCCTGGCGCTGGGGACTTCGGGAAGGTGCTTGTTGGCCTGGGTAAACGCCTCGACTTCCGCCAAGGGAGCCAGCTTGTAGTCGGACTCGAACACGTAGTCGGGGACGATCGCCGCTGCGGTTTTGAGCGTCAGGGCTCCGTCGATCTTCACATCACCGGAAAATTGCGCCGCACCAGAGCTTTCGATGTTCAGCACGGACATGTCGAACAGCCGATTGCCAGAAACCAAGGAGAAGGACCCGCCTGGAGTCAGAGACATACTCCATTTGCTGTATCCGCTGCCCCAATGCAAACCAGACCGATCCAAAATCACCGCGCCATCTCCCGCCTCCATTTTCAACTGCATCGTGTCCAGAGTGATGTTGCTGCCATCGAACAGCCCATTGTAGCCACGGCCCCCAGTCAGACCGCCCAACGCCTTGAGGTGACCGCTCGCCACGTGGTCGGCGGTGTTCATCTTCCCGTTCACCGAGGCGGCGGTCGCGTAAGCGGCTAGATCCGTGGTCTTGGCGTAGCTTGTCAGGCTGGTGAGAGGTGCGTAGTTGGCCAAGGCAGAATTCGTCGCGAATCCCGTGAGGTCGGATGTCTTGGCGTAGCTTGCCAGGGTGCTGCTGGGCACATACCCGGCCAAGCGCACCGTGAGGGCGGCGGTATCCACCTTGCCACCGATATTCACTCCGGCGGGAATGCTCGCCTTCACGGCATTGAGCGCGGAGGTGTCGGCCTTGGCGCCCAGTGCGGCGGCGGTGGCGTAACCCGACAATTCGCTGGTCTTGGCATAGGCACTCAACGTTGCTGCCGGAACATAGCCCGCCAGACGAACGGTCAAAGCCGCCGTATCCACCTTGCCGCCAATGTTCACGCCCACCGGGATGCTCGCCTTCACCGCACGAAGCGCGGCGGTATCGGCCTTGGCTCCCACGGCGGAGTCCAAGTAGCGGAAGTTCGCCATCACGGCATCGGCCTTTGCAGGATCATTGGCTCGAAACGTGTTGGGCAGCTGTGCGAACGCGGTCGCGGAAGCGGTAGCAAGCAGATAGAGGCTTTTTTGCACGTTGGCTCCAGGAGATGCGGTTGATTGTCGACAAAGAAGTTAAAGCCACCTTTTGGTCGACAATCCTTCCACGCTCCAGATCCTGGATTGTCGGATGAACGGCGGGTTTTGTACCCGCCATCCCGTGCTTACCGGGTCTGGTTTGCTTCCAGAGCCTGGATGCGCTTTTCCTGGGCGATGGCGTGGAGCGTGAGCTCTTCCACCTTCTTGAGCAGCACCAGATTCATTTTGGCCAGATTCATGCCGCCAGCTTCGATTTCCTTGGCGCTGGGAACTTCCGGCAGGTGCTTGTTGACCTGGGTGTAGGCTTCCACTTCCGTCAGAGGAGCCAGCCTGTAGTCGGACTCGAAGACGTAGTCGGGGACATTTACGCCTTGGACGGTTAGGGCACCATCAATCTTCACGTCACCCGTAAATTGCGCCGCACCACCGCTGGTGATGTTGAGCACGGCCATTTCAAACATCCGATTGCCAGAAACCAAGGAGAATGTGTTGCCGGGCTCTGCGGAGATTCTCCACTGGTTGTACCCGGAGCTCCAGATGAGATGTTTGTGTCCCAGGCTAGCGAATTTATCCCCCGCTTCCATGGAAAGTTCCGTGGTGTCCAAGGTGATCTTGCTGCCATTGAACACGCCATCGTACCCGCGACCACCGGTGAGCCCACCCAGCGCCTTGAGGTGACCGCTCTCCACGTAGTCGGCGGTGGCCATTTTCCCGTTCACTGCCGCGGTGGTGGCGTAATTGGCCAACGAGGCTGTCGTGGCGTACGAAGCCAATGCCGTGGTTTTGGCGTAGGTGTTGAGGGTCGTCAGCGGGGCGTAGGTGGCCAACGATGTCGTGGTGGCGTAACCAGCAAGATCGGTCGACTTGGCGTAGCTCGTCAGGTCACTGGTCTTGGCATAGCTGGCGAGACTGGTCAGCGGCGCGTAGCTGGCCAGCGAAGTCGTGGTGGCATAGCCAGCGAGATCGGTCGACTTGGCAAATCCGGTCAAGTCCGTGGACTTGGCGTAGCTCGTCAGGCGGGTGGTGAGAGCGGCTGTATCCACCTTGCCACCGATATTCACGCCCGCAGGGATGCTTGCCTTCACGGCGCTGAGAGCGGCCGTGTCCGCCTTGCCACCCAGGCCAGAGGCCAGGGCAGCGGAGGTCGCGTAAGCCGCCAACGAACTGGTGGTGGCGTAATTGGCCAGGGCGGAAGTCGGCGCGTAGCCTGCCAATCGCACCGTGAGGGCCACCGTGTCGGCCTTGCCGCCAAGGCCGTTGGCCACGGCAGCGGAGGTTGCATAGCCGGACAATCGGCTAGTCAAGGCTGCGGTGTCCACCTTGCCACCGATGTTCACGCCAACGGGGATGCTCGCCTTCACCGCGCTGAGAGCGGCCGTGTCCGCCTTGCCGCCCAGACCACCGACCAAAGCGCCGACACTGGCGAAATTGACCAGCGAATTCGCGGTGGCATAGCCGGACAAGCGCGCCGTCAGAGCTGCGGTATCGGTCTTGGTTCCGACCGCGCTGTCCAGATGGCTGAAATTGGCGTTGACCTGATCCGCCTTGGCGGGTTCATTGGGCCGAAAGAGGTTGGGGACGCCCGCCGAACTGGCTACAGCGACAGAGGCAAGGAGGAAGAAGCTTTTGCGCATGGGTGCTCCGGGAGGATGCGGTTGATTGCTCCAAAAAAAGTAGCAACTCCATCCAGAATTCAATCCCACTCCCTGTGGCAAGGGTCCATTTGCCACGACAGACCGGCAGAGCCCCTCCACCTTCAGCCTCTGCAAATCACTTGGCGATTTGCGCTTCCAAGGACTGGATTCGCTTCTCTTGGGCGATGGCGTGGAGCGTGAGTTCTTCCACCTTGCGCAACAAAGTGAGGTTCATTTCCGTCAGATCCAACCCACCGCTCTTGATTTCCGCCGCGCTGGGAACTTCCGGCAAGTGCTTGTTCTGGCGAGTGAACGCCTCGACTTCGGAAAGCGGCGCGAGCCTGTAGTCCGATTCGAAGACGTAGTCAGGAATAACGGATCCTGATGCGACGGCCGTGATCTTGCCCGTCACGCGCAGATTCTTTCCCACCACCAGGGAGTCGGTGGTTTTGACCGCCCCGCGCAGGGTGATTCCCGTGCCGGGGAGGATGGAGAGATGCCAAGTGGTGTTGGTGGGGCCCCCACCGTAACGCCCGATCTGGAACCCATCGGCGGTGGTGGCTTCCACGTTCCACGCCGGAAAACCATAGGAGGTGGCGGAGGTGTCTGTGTAAAGGTTCAGTTGGCCGCTGATCAACTGGGACAGCCCGACCTTGACTTCCGGGCTGGCTCCGGTCACCGTCATGGCGGTCGGGACCACCGCTCCGGTCTTGCCCACGACCATCACCTCGGAACGATCCGGCTTGGTCGCCAACCCCGCAGTGAGTGCCGAGGTGGTCGCGTAACCAGAAAGTGCGGTGGTCTTTGCGTAATCGCCCAGCGCTGAGGACTTCGCGTAATCGCCCAGCCGGGTGGTCAGCATCGCGGTGTCCACCTCCTTACCCAAAGCAGCGGTCAGCTTGGCGGTATCCACCTTGCCGCCCAAGCCGGTATTCAGAGTCGCGGTGGTTGCATAGGAGGACAATCCCGTGGTGGTGACGTACTTGGTCAATCGGGTGGTGAGGGCCGCGGTATCCACCTTGGCGCCGACGGTGGAAACAAGCCCCAAAACGGCGGTCTGGTCGGCTTTCTTTTCCAACTGGCTCCCGTGTTCGGTCACGGCGCTGTCCAGATATTTGAAGTTCTGGTTGATTTCGGCGGCTTTGGCCCCGTTCCCAGCTTGGAACGTGACAGGGAGGCCAGCGGCCATGGCGGCGACGGGCAAAAGAACGAGAGGCGAGGAAAAACGCACGAGGAATCCTTTCAGCGATAACAAAAAACGTCAAAGTTCCAGAAGCAAGCCGAGTCGGCCGTACATCCGCCCGACCGCAGCCAAACCACCACCAGCCAGCAAGCTGGAATGATCCCCCAACTTGAGATCCAATCCCCCACCCAACTTCCACAGGAGGTAGGAGTCCTCCAGAACGGGGCGGATCCCGATCCCGGACTCCACATCCAGATAGGGAAGGGCTTGGCGGCCGATCGGTAGCCGGACTTGCATCCGGGCGTCGATCAGCCCTGCGGGGCGGCCTGGAACGGCTTCATAGCCAAATCCAACCCCTGCCGCAACCATCTGATCCAGCTGGGCGAGCCCATGCACAGACCAGGACAATCGCGGGTTCCATTCGCCAAGGGGAGTTCCGGATTGAACAAAACCCTCCACCAACCAAGGCCGAGCAGACGCTGCGACGGTGAGCAGAAGGGAAAGCAGAAGCGAACGGATCACGACTTGGCGGGGTGCTGCAGGGTCCATCGCGCGAACTCCTCTTCGTTGGCGGGAAGTTCCTTGGCCGGAAGCTCCAAGGTACGCACGACATCGGCACCGAACACCTGCCAGGCACCGACTTCGATTTCACTCTCCAGCTGCCCCTGGCCCCAACCTGAATACCCGAGGAAAATCCTGTAGGAATCCGAATCCGCCTGATGGAACCGCTTTCCCGGCGATTCTTCCAGCGGATCGTCTTCCAGCTGCCAAGTGAAATTCCAATGTCCGCCCATGGTCAGCCCCTTGGCGATCTGTTGGGATTCCGGAGCGGGCTCATCGCTCCAATCCAGGATCTGGATCTTGTCCTGCTCCACCGGTCCACCCAAATGGACCGTCCGGATCCCCCGCATTTCCGGAGGAAGGCTTTCGAAGACCTCGTCCAGCGGCATGTGGGATACCCGATTGAGCACCAATCCGTAATCACCATCCTTCTCGTGGGCGCACAAGAGGATGATGGTCCCTTGGAAGTTCGGATCCTTGAGAACTTCGTGGCGGGCCACCAAAAACACTCCCGTCCGGAGCTTGGCCAATGCTTCTTCCGCAGAAAATTCCATCAGATCGGAAAGGTAAGCGATTCCAAGGCCGAAGCCTAGCGATCACCTCGACTTGCAGGCTCCGGCGAGCGATCGCGCCAAAGAATCGGCACCCAGCGCCAAACGGTGCGATGTGGATAGCAACCATTTTCCGGGAACCACCACCACATGCCCCGCCTGTACAGCGGGCAGTCCCTGCATGGCCTCCGGAAGGGGCTTCATGCCGCCTCCAGCTTCCCAACCGGTGCGCACGATCCAATCCGGCGAAAGCCGCAGTGCGTCTTCCACGGAAACCGGCTTGGAACCCACGATCCCCAACTCCAAGGCGGCGTTCTTCACGCCGATCCAATCGAACATTTCCCCCACGGTGGAGGAATCACCCGCCGTGTACCCTTCCGACCAATACAAGACGCGCGGTTTGCCAGGACACCCCTCCATGCGCGATTTCACCGCTCCCAGCGAGGAATCCATCCACCGCACCAGGCTGTCGCCCGGCCCCGCCTCGCCCAAGCGTACCGACACTTTGTGGAGAAAATCCCGAACATCCTGGAACGAACGCGGGCTCTGCAGGATTTCCACCGGCAATCCCGATTGCGCGATCGCATGCAGGAACGCAGGATCGTGGAATGATCCCAAAATGACAAGATCCGGCCTCATGGCCACGATGCGCTCCAGATCGGGACCGGTCCGTGGTTTGGCCGGGAACAGACCGGCGGCTTCGTGGATGCCGGAGTCGTCGGCCAACGACGACACGGCCAGCACCCGCGAGGAATCCACCAAGGCTTGCAACACCACATCGCCCGTGATGGTCACCGAGACGATGCGCTGCGGGATGGTGGCCTGCGGAGCCTCTTTTCCCTTGCAGCCCGCAACGAGGATTGCCGCGAAAAGGAGCCATGTGGACGATTTCATCTTGAAGCTCCCAGGGCATGGTGGATCAATGCGCCAAGCTCTGACATGCACAGCAGCGCTCCGTAGATGTCGCCGGTGATGCCGCCGCCGAGCTTCCGGGAGGCCCACCAGGCTCCGGCGAGCTGGATCACGACCACTGTCCCCGCCTGGGCGGGAAAAAGCCAGACGGCGGGCGTCGCGAACAGGACGGGGAAGATCCATCGCCAAGCCAACCCCTTGGCGGACCGGTCCAGCGAAGAGGAATCCACCGCCCGCGCGTAGGGAAACAGATGGATGGGACCCAACAGCGCCGCGCGGGAAAGCACGGGCAATGCCACCAGGAACCGCCAGTCGGGATGCATGGACAAAATCTGCCAAGAAGCGATGAGCCAGAGGCCGCCGACCCCGAAGGCGAAGGATCCCATGTGGACATCCTTGAGGATCTCCAGGCGCCGCTGGGGCGACCGTGGCGCCAGGAGGGCGTCGGCGCTGTCCAGGAGACCATCGAAATGCAGGAATCCGGTCGCGAATAGAATCACGGCCAAAAGGAGTGCACCACCCAATCCCGAGGGCACGCCCCAATGCATCGCAAGCCAGGCGGCACCGCCCCACAGACCACCCAGCGCGACTCCCACCGCCGGATACCACACCCTCGAACGGACGAATTCCTCCGAGGTCGCGACCTTCTGGCCCGGCGCAGGGAGCACCGTCAGGAAGGACCAGGCCAACCAGAAGGGGTTCACTCCTACATCCCGATGTCGGAAAAGGTCTTCATTCCTGCCAGAATCTGGCAGGCCGCCCTCAATACCGGGAACGCGAGAACCGCGCCCGTTCCCTCCCCCAGACGAAGGCCCAAACGGAAGATCGGCTCCAAACCCAGATCGCGCAATTGCCAGGCGTGGCCCGGCTCCATCGACTGGTGGCCCGCCACCAGGTACTGCTTGACGGCCGGATCGATCCGGGAGGCCACCAGCACACCGGTGGTCACGGGAAACCCGTCGCACACCAGCGGCACACCCCGGGACGCCCCTTCCAGGTACACTCCGGCGATCGCGGCGATCTCCAATCCCCCCAGATGCGCCAGGACATCGATGGGGTCGGCCTTTTGCAAATCCCCGAGGACCATCCGCGCCCGCGCCACGGACGCTTCGACAATTTTTGCCTTGCGGGTGCGTCCTTCGTCGTCCATCCCCGACCCCCGACCGGTCACCAGATCCGCGTCCAGCGCCAGGAAGGCGGCGGTCAGCGCCGAACTGGGGGTGGTGTTCCCGATCCCCATGTCGCCGGCGGCCAGCACCTGCGCGCCTGCGTCGATCGCACGCCGGGCCGCTTTGCGCCCCAGATCCACCGCCTCGATCGCCTGTTCGCGCGTCATGGCCATTTCGCGGGCGATGTTGCCGGATCCGGCGCGTACGCGCGGCCCCACCAGACGCGGATGGGTGGGGATCTCCTCGCCCTTGACCCCTGCATCCACCACCCACAGGTCCGCACCGCTGGTGAGCGCAATCTGGTTGATGGCGGCCCCTCCCTCCAGGAAGTTGAGGGCCTGGATGCGGGTGATGGAATCGGGAAAGGCTGCGACAGATTCCGCCGTCACGCCATGATCGGCGCAGCAGACCACCACGGCGCCCTTGCCCAGCGAGGGATGGTCCGTGTGCTGGATCGCCGCGATCTTGTTTCCGACTATCTCCAGCATTCCCAGGGATCCGGGGATCTTGAGGAGTTGGTTCTGCCGGGCCACCGCGGCTTCCAGATGTTTGGGGTCGATGTCAGGAATCATGGTTGGCTTTCAGGGGGATGCGGGCTCCGGCCACATAGAGCCAAGCCTCCGTGGACGATGCGACCAATTTCTGGTTGGCCCATCCGAGCTGGTCGCGGAATTCCCGGGACAGCGCGTTGTCGGGGACGATTCCCCAACCGACTTCGTTGGTGACCACCACCAGATCCTTGCCTGCCTCGCGAAACGCCGCGATCAACGCATCCACCGCATCGGGCAAGGAAGGCGCCGCAGGGGAAAGAAGCAGGTTGGTGATCCACAGGTTCAGGCAATCCAGCAGCACCACGCGCCCTTTGGCGAGGCGGATGGCACCGGGCACATCCATGGGTTCTTCGATGGTTTCCCAGCCGGTCGGGCGATCGGCCTGGTGGGCACGGATGCGCAAGCGCATCTCCTCGTCCAGGCCCTCCGCGGTGGCGATCACCGTGACGCTCCCGCCACCCCACCGCATGGACAATTCCTGTGCAGCGCTGGATTTCCCTGCCCGCACCCCGCCCGTGAGCACGGCCAACCTCGGTGCAGGCGCCTTGCGCCTGGGCGAGGCCGCTCCCGTGACGATGGCTTCGAGGACCTCGCGATCCAGATGATTTTCCACCAATTCCCCCATCTCCCGGAAGGTGGATTCCAACGGATCCTCCATGAGGTTGGTCACTCCGAAAAGGGCGCCCAGCACCGAAGGGTCTTCCAGCATGCCGTGCAGGTAGGTCCCCAGGACATTCCCGCTGGAGACGAAAAGTCCGGCCGAAGACAACGGATCGCAGCCCTCGGTGGCTCCGGTGCGGATCTGGTAGCCGGAAACATCCAGGCCACCTATCGAGTGCCAAAAACCGTCCATGGCTGGAATGCGGGCATGCAGGGCGCCCACCCGTTTGACCTCGCCGTGCACCGTGCGCAAATCCAACAGGCCCAATCCCCGCCCTTCGCCTTCGGTTCCGCAGGAGTCGATGATCTCGCCACCCAAGGCTTGCAACCCCCCGCAAACGCCCAACACCGGACGCCCCGCATGGGCGTGTTCGTGGATGGCTCGATCCAATCCACGATCTCGCAGCCAATCGATGTCCGCCGGTGCGTTCTTGGAGCCCGGAAGAATCAACAAATCCAACCCCGCGCACTGGGCGCGCTGCCTCACCAACACCGTTTCCACACCGGGCCAGGCGGCGAGGCGACGGAATTCGTCAAAGTTGGAGATGCGCGGCCAGGCCACGATCCCCACCCTGTGTCGCACCGGACCGGCACCGGAAGACACGAACTGTTCCAGCGCCACGGCGTCTTCGTCCGGCAACTGGTGGGCCACCCGAGGCACCACTCCCACCACGTCCACGCCGGTGAGCTCCGCCAGCCTTGCCGGACCGGGAGCAAGGAGATCCGGGTTGCCTCGGAACTTGTTGAGGACGAACCCGTCCAGGCTCCCGCGCAGATCTTCCGGCAACAAGGCCCAGGTGCCGTGCAGGTGCGCGAACGACCCGCCGCGATCGATGTCGGACACCAACAGGCAACGCGCCTTGGCTTCGCGCGCGCTGTGGAGGTTCGCGAAATCGCAGCCGGCCAGATTGATTTCCGCCGGGGAACCCGCTCCCTCCATCACCACCAGGTCGTTTTCTTCCATCAGTTCGCGCAAAGGACCGCGAGCGCGCTCCCACAGAAGCGCAGATCTTCCGCGCCAATCCATGCTGGACAATTCCCGGTCCACCTGCCCCATCACCACCACTTGACTGCGGGTATCGGACTCCGGCTTCAGGAGCACCGGGTTGTGCCGCACTTCCGGTCGCTTGCGGGCGGCCATGGCCTGGAACCACTGGGCGCACCCGATCTCGCCGCCATCCACCACGCGGGCGTTGTTGGACATGTTCTGCGCCTTGAAGGGCGCCACGCGAAGGCCTTGGTCGGCGTACCAGCGGCAAAGCGCGGTGGCCAGGAAGGACTTGCCCGGCATCCGAGGTACAACCCCAGACCATCAAGGCGCGGGCGGTCATGCGGGATCTTCCAACAGGACCCGATCGGGCCACTTCACCCGACAGATTTCGGCTTTGTCGGGGAAGCGATCCGTGCCGCATTCGGCCAGCACGCAGCGGATCCAGCCCCCGTGGCAGAACACCAGATGCTTTCCGGAAGGAAGGCCCGAAAGGAAATCATGCACCCGCGAGCGCACCTGAGCGGTGGATTCGCCACCAGGAGCCTGGAAATCGGCGAAGGACCGCAACTGGTGACGCAATTCCTCCCCCACCTCGAAGTAGGTCTTCCCTTCCATCTGCCCGAAATCCACTTCGCGCAGACGGACATCCACACTGGCGGTGGCGAAGCCCGCCAAGCGCGCGGTGTGCTCGGTGCGGATCTTGTCGGAGCGCCAGATTCCGTCAAACGATTGGTTCGCCAGGCGCGGCGCCAGAGCGGCGGCCATGGCCACTCCGGCATCGGTGAGCG
This sequence comes from Fibrobacterota bacterium, assembly GCA_016699655.1. GTDB lineage: Bacteria > Fibrobacterota > Fibrobacteria > UBA5070 > UBA5070 > UBA5070. Next base: position 1,848,530 of record CP064986.1, on the reverse strand, counting down.
GAGGATCCGACCAGCCCGCGTAACGCCCTTCGGCGTTGTAGGTGGATTCGCCATGGCGCACCAGCCACAGCTCGAGGGAGTTGTTCACGGAAGCACCAGGAGGCGACCCGGTGCAAGACGCGTGGCGAACTCGCCCGTCATCGCCCCCGTCGCGGGATCCACACGGAAGACCTTGGGCGAAGCGTCGTCGTGGTTGGCAACCCAAAGCGATGCGCCGTCGAACACGACATCCCCCACGGCACCGGCTCCATCGAACGACGCACCGACCTTCCTGGCGGTCAAATCCACCGGAGTCGCCTTGTAGTTGGGATGCTTGGCCTGCATGACGGCCGCCCATACGCGATCACCGGAGGTGAACGCCACGCGCGCGGGGTCACCGCCGAGGGAATCACCGGAGATCGCCACGCTCACCACGCCTTTGGCCAGATCCACCACCACAAGACCGGCATCCGGCTTGGTTCCGTACCCCCCCAGACAGGCCAGAGCGAGCAGATCGCCGCGCAGATCCACGCCTTCCGGATTGTTGAACGGAAGCGCGATCCGCTTTTCCACCTTCCTGCTCGCGGGATCGATCACCAGCACGAGGCTGGAATCGATGGCGGTCCAATTTTTGTCAAGACGCTGCACCGGCACCACCAGCTTCCCGTTCCAGGCCTTGACGGCCATCATGCGCGGAAGGCTCGTGGATGCGTCGGCGTAGGAGGAAAGATCGATGGAATCCGGTTTGGCGCTGCCGAACGGGATGCCCAGGAGGTGCGTCGAACCGTAACGCGCCACCCACAGGTGGTCGCCAAGCCTTCCCACACCGTAGGGGTTGGCCTCGCTACTCAGATTCTGATCGAGGAACGGCTTGGAGATGTCCGATCCGATGAAACCCGTCACGGTGCCGGCTCCCCGGTCGAGCAAGTACACGTTGCCCCCGGCCAGATCGAGCGCGGCGTCCGAGCGTGGCATTCCCTTGCTCGGCTCGTAGGCTTGCACCTTCCCGCAACCGATCATGTCCAGCGAGCTCGTGCCCCCGTCGCTCGCCCACTTCGTCCCCAACGCCAGCACTCGCGTTCCCTCGTTGCAAACGGTCGATTCTTCCTGAGGGTCTTCGCTGCAGGAAACCAGCGCCATTGCGGCCATCACGGCCCATGCGATCTTCGCGTTCATCGTTCGTTCCTCGTGTTGATTGGTTTGGAGAATTCGAAATCCAGTCGGACGGAAAAGCTTCTGCCCGGCCTGGGGAGATCCTCCCAGTCTTCGGCATGTTCATCCAGCAGGTTGTCCACCTGTGCGGTCGCACAGACCACGCCTCGCTTCCAGCGAAGCCACGCCCCCACATCCATCTTCCCTTCGCGGAGGTCCGTGGCACGATTGAGGGCGGATGCGTAGGTGGCGCCATCCAGCGTGACATCCGCGCCCAGCCACCATCCGCGCCAGGGCTCGATGGCCGCATCCGCGCCCGCCTTCCACAACGGAAACCTCTCTGGACGTTTTCCGTCCAAGGCGGGATTGTCGTCGGAGACCCGCGCCGACTGGAGAGTTCCTTGCGTGCCCAGCTTGAGCCACCCCCCGGACCATCCGGCCCGCGCATCCATTCCGAACGCATCGTACCCCGCCGCGTTGCGGTGCGCCACCAACGGGCTCGCCCCTTTCTGGAAAGCTTCGATCGGATCCAGGTACCGCTGCGCCCAGCCGGACACATTCCCGTTCCACGCCCCTTGCTCCAGCTTGGTCCCGATCTCGAGAGACATCGATCGCTCCGCCAGAAGATCCGGCGTCTGGAGCGTGTAGCCGTTGTCGCCCATCCATTCGCGAAAATCCGGCGCCCGTTCGCGGTAGCTGGACGCCACCCAGGTTTCCATCCAACCCAAAGGCCGCGCCCAAATCCGCCCATGGACGCGATCGGATTCCCACGATGTTTCCAACTCGTCGATTTTCGACACATCGCCCAACGACTCCGTCCAATCCCTGGAATCCAGCATCCAATCCTTGCTTGCCCCCGCCTGGGCACCCCACCGGCTTGATTCGGACTGCCCATTCCAGACAGCCTGAGCACCCCAGGTGCGACGGCTGCCGCTGGGCGTCACGGCGACGTCCGCGCTCCCGGTGCTTTTTCGTTCGCTCGTCTCAATCCGGACACTTCCTGTCAGCTCGCCATCCGTCCATCCGCCACGCTCCCGAGCCAGACCGGCCTTGGCCTTGGCGTCCCACGCGTCTTCGGTGGCGGCGCGATCCACATCCCATCCCGCCGTGCGATTGGGGTCATTCCAGGAAGAGCGGAACCATTTCACCGATGCTTCCGTAGACGGCTTCCAGCCCCCCTCGCCGACCCACCTGACAAACCCCTGGGCGGAAGTTCCATCCATGCGGGCCAAGGGATCCACCCAGCCCGGCGCGCTGATCCCGCGACGGGAATCGTCCAGGCGAGCCAGCACGTCCACCGATTCTGAGGGTCTCCAGCGAAACGCCGCTCCGCGCCCCTCGTAGTCGTTGTTCGTGAGCCTCACCACGCGGTCGTCCGCTGTGTTGTAGCGAGTCCCGTTGTCCCACGGAAACGGATAATCGTTTTGGGAAGCTTCCCACCACGCGGAGACCGTGGCGATTCCCTGTTCGTCGCCCCACCAGCCGCTGGCACCCTTCTCTCCGTAAGAGGCCATCCGCAGGCTGGCGCCGCGTTGCGCCCATCCAGACCTGGATTGGAGATCGATCCTCGGCGCACCGAACGCGCCCGTATTCCCCGCCTGGCGGATCTCCACCTTCTCCAAGCCATCCACCGGCAACGGCCCCAGATCCACCACGGACCCGGTCGACCCACCCATCGGAACACCATCCATCCAGACTTCCACCTGCTGCACAGGCGAGGCATGGAGGGATGCGGTGGTGTAGCTGCCCAATCCACCGGCTTGGCGGATGCGCACGCCCGGTTCGCGATCCAGCAGTCGTGCCAGACTCGCGACCCCTACAAGCTCCTCGCGGCGAATCGTGCGCACATCGCTTCGGTGTGCAGACGTGGACACCACGCGTTCTTCCAGGCGGGCTTCCCGAGGAGCTTTGGCGGAATCCATCGGTACAACCGCCGAATCGACCTGGGCCAGGGCCAGAGCCGGAGCGATCAAAAATATGGATGGAGCGATTTTGAGCATCCCCGCCTGTTTCCAGAGGCATGGAAGAAAGCCGTTCCTCTTGGAACGGCGCCTCTGGGTAGGTCTCCTGGCTCAGGGCCCCTATCCCGCCGCCTTCCCGGATCTCTCCAGTGGCGCGTGGCGGATGGGTCTCTCCCTTTACAGTGGCTGGTCCGCTGCCGTCTTTCACGGCATTCCCGGTGCTTGCGCACCTGCATTCATGCAGACCCGAAGGCGGGGCAAAGGATAGACACCTCCGGAGGGGGTGTCAAACGCCCCGCGTCCGGACCGGCATCCCATTGACGCCACCAACGCCCGGTCATCCGCAATCGCCCGATGAAACCCTCGGACGCCCCGTTTGCCGTAGAGACGCCCCGGCGGGGCGTCTCTACAACGGTAATGGGCGCGATTACGGTAACGGGCGTGTTGTGGTGGCGGGCGTGTTGTGGTGGCGCGTGTGATCCGGTATCCGCGCGGTTGTTCGCCACGGTTGGGTGGGGATTGGTGGCGAGACGCCCCACCGGGGCGTCTTTACGATGGCGAGGCCGGCATAATTGCCTATTTTCTCGTGCAGGCCGCCCAAACGGCGTCCCGTCCGTCAAATTCTGACGGACGTCCGCGCAAAACCCAACCGCAAAGGATTCCCACGATGGCCAAGTCTCAAGAGGCGACGAAGAAGGAAACCAAGAAGAAGCCGGAAAAGACCCTGAAGGAAAAGCGCGCCGACAAGGCCGCCAAGAAGGCGTCGAAATAAATCGCCTCCCCCGTTCCCATCGGTAGGGACGCAGGTTTTTGCGTCCCTACCGTGGAACGGGCCAACAAACCCTGCCACCCCCCGATTCCGTCCCCCGGTGTGGTCATTCCGTACCTGGATGTCTAAATTTACCCGCCTATGGATTACGCCAAGGCTTGCATGGACGAACACCCCTCGAAGGTCAAGCGCGACGAGCGCGTCTCCCGCGAGGAAATTCGCCGCCTCTACGACCTTCCCCTGATGGACCTGGTCTATCGCGCTGCGAGCATCCATCGCGAGCACTGGAACCCCAACGATATCCAGATGAGCACGCTGGTGAGCATCAAGACCGGCGCCTGCCCGGAAGATTGCTCCTACTGCACGCAAAGCTCCCGCTACGAAACCGGCCTCAAGTACGAGCCCCTCATGGCGGTGCAAGAAGTGATGAAGCAAGCCCACGAGGCCAAGGCTTCCGGCTCCAACCGGCTGTGCATGGGCGCCGCCTGGCGCGAAGTGAAGGATGGCCCCCAGTTCGACGCTGTGTTGGAAATGGTCAAAGGCGTCAAGAGCCTGGGCATGGAAGCCTGCGTCACCCTGGGCATGCTCAAGGAACATCAGGCCGCGAAACTCGCCGAGGTGGGACTGGACTACTACAACCACAACCTGGACACCTCGCCAGAGAACTATTGCAACGTGATCACCACCCGCACCTTCCAAGATCGCTTGGATACCCTGGAAGCCGTGCGCAAGGCCGGCATCCATGTGTGCTCGGGTGGCATTCTGGGCATGGGCGAGAACCGCGAAGACCGCGTGGGTCTGTTGCACGAATTGGCCAATCTCCCCGAGCCTCCGCACTCCGTGCCCATCAACAAGCTGATGCGCATGCCAGGCACCCCCATGGCCGATGCCGAGCCGATCGATGACATCGAGTTCGTGCGCACCGTGGCCGTGGCGCGCATCATCATGCCCAAGGCGCGCGTGAGATTGTCTGCGGGTCGGGTGGAAATGACTCCAGCCATGCAGGCGCTGTGCTTCGTGGCAGGCGCCAACTCGATGTTCGCGGGCGAAAAGCTCCTGACCGCCGCCAATCCTGGGCAAGACAAGGACATGGCCATGCTGACGTCTTTTGGGATGAATGTGGAAGTGACTCCCTACCAGGACGATCACTGACCTCATTGACGGCGGCATCTTAAGCCCCGCTGCTGTTTCAATCGGGGAAGCACTAATCGAGGCCTCGCCACCCGGCGGGGCTTTTTCGCTCCGTACCTTAGACCCGTACTGAAACCGTTCGCGCTTGTTCCCTCGGCTGGCATGGGACGACATGGACGATTTCGAGTGTGCGCCGTTTTCGCAAAACGCACGCCCGTCCCTTCCATCCATCGGAGCAGACCATGAAATCTCCCCTTGTCCTTGCAGGGCTCTCCCTGATCGCCGGATCCGCGTTCGGCTCGCTGCTGCAACTGCACGGAACCGCCGTCGATCGCCAAGGATCTCCGCTTTCCGGCGTGGTCGTCAAGCTGGCCTCCACCGGCGATTCGGCCACCACCACCTCCGATGGTTCCTGGCATCTGGCCCGGACCGCCTCCATCGCCAGGAAGTCCATCCGGGCTCGCACAGCCTCCCAGAATTTGTCCATTCTTGACGGGGCGATCCATGCCTCGTTCTCCGGCTTCACCCCGGATGGACGTCGTCAAGCCAAGGTGCCGGCGCTCGAGAAGCCAGCCTCGCCGATTCTTGCGCGGCAATCCACCGAGCACGCCGACACCCTGAGCTTCCGGTGGAAAGGCGTCGTGATCCGCAAGCCTCTGCCGACCGATACTTCCCGCGATCTGGGCGCGACGCGCCTGGATACCTCCGGATTGAACCTGCTGGAAATCCGCGCCTCGCGCTTCTCCTTTCAAAATCTGTCCGGACTCCACCTGGAGATCGTCAATCTGGATTCCCAGCCTCACGATTCCCTGGTCATTCGCCTGCATCTTCAGGGCACAGCGGCGGAATTGGCGGATTTCGCCGTGCGCCTGGATTTCGCCCAGGCCTACACCGCAGCCGGGTTCAATTTCCCCACCGGCCTCGATCCGCGCGCCATCTCTCCCCTGCGTCCACGGCAAGCCGCCACCGGATGCGCCAACGATCAACCGTGCCCTTGGGTCTTCGACATCCCTCTTTCCACCACGTCTTTCCCGGTCCTGTCCCGCCTATCCCTGGATCTGATCCTCCAAAAACATCTCCTTTCCGGCGACTCCACCCAACTGCTCAACCTCGCTCCATCCCATGATCCCTTCGCAGGAGCGGATTGGTCGTTCAGAGGCCATGCATCCGGGACAACGAAGGTGTTCCAGGGCATTCCAGAGCTTGGCATCGACCAACGACAACTCGCTCCTGTGAACCCCTACATCCAGCTGATGCGCGGCTCCAGCGTCCTGTACGGACAAGGCCCTTCCGAAGAGTTCTGACCACCTGGTCCTCCTTGCTTGCTATTTCTGGAACGCATCGCCTCCTCACGGAACCACTCATGCCGGACATCTTCGCCTACACGGAATACCGCAAGTACCTGACGGACGCCTGGACCGAACGCAAGGCCCAGGACCCGAGGTTCTCGCACCGATTCATCGTCCAGCGGGCGGGATTCAACAGCTCGGCGTTCTTTTCCCGGATTCTGACGGGCGATGTGAACCTGACTCCTTCCGGAGCACTGCGGCTGGCGGAAGTGTTCCATCTGGGTACCCACGAAACCCGGTATTTCGAGCTGCTGGTGCTGCTGGACCAGGCCCGCAGCCACGAAGAGAAGATGTTCTTCGCCGACCGATTGGCCAGCTGGCGACGCGTGCCTGTTTCCGCTCTCGATTCCGCCAAGGCCACATTCTGCCAAGATTGGCGGGCCGTGGCGGTGTTGGAAACCCTGGAGATCATCGAGCATTCCGACGACCACGAGAAACTTGGATCCTTCCTGGTACCTCCCGCCTCCGGCCAGGAAGTGGCCTCCATCCTGGCGCTGCTTGCCGAGCTCGGCTTGGCGAGCCGGAACATCCACGGAATCTGGCGCAAAACGGAGCGATTCATTTCCGCCGACGAAGTCGATACGGAATCTGTCAACCAATTCCGACGCGACACCATCGATCTGGCCCGCGAGGCGCTCGACCGCTTCGAGCGGGAGGATCGTTCGATCTCCACCCTCACGGCCACCGTCTCGAAGGCTTCGTTCGAGCGGGTGCGCGACCGGCTGCGCCAGCTGCGACGCGAGATCCTGGAACTGTCCCGCGCCGACGACCAGGCCGATCGCGTGCTGCAGGTCAATCTCCAGGCGTTTCCACTTGTGCTGCTCGACGGGAAAGTCCGACCATGAAACGGCTGCTTTCGCTCTTGTCCCTTGCCTTGGTGTCGTGCGGCGAGACGCACACCGGAGGATTCGAGACCACCGACCTCCAAGCACGCGTGGTGCGGCCCGATGGATCGCCAGTTTCTGCCGCTCGCGCATGGCTGGTGCGATCCGCCGGTGAATCCTCCCCTGCCACGGTGGTCGACAGCGGCTTCACCGATGCAAGCGGCATGATTCGCTTCGCCGCCCCTGCCAACGGGCTTTCCGGCTTGGGCGTGGACGCCGCCGCGCGGGATTCCATCGGCTTGTCGCCCCGTTCCCTGGAAACGAACCCGACGGCGCTCGTGGTCGTCGGCGCCACCCATCGCGTCCGCATTCCCGCCGACTCCACCGGTGCAGCACGATGTTTCGTCCCAGGAAGCCATTTCGCTTCCACTCTCGCTTTCGATGGCGCCACCGCCCAGTTGGATCTACCCAGCGGTACGTGGAGCCTTGCGATCCAACGAGGTCCCAGCGTTTACGTCCAAAACATCGTTCTGGTGACCGACACGATCCTCGGCAATCCATCCCTTCCACCTGCGGATACGACCAACAAGGCGGGCGCCTCGTTGCTGGCCGGGCGCATCCAGCTCGCGGGATTGGATGGACTGCAGGTGGACATCGTCAACCCATCGGCCACCAGCCTGGATTCGCTTTCCCTCCGGCTCTATTTGGATGGAACCGCTTCGGAGTTGGCCGATTTCGGAGCTCGTCTGGATATGGCCCTGCTCTACACCAGCGGCGGATTCAGCAAGCCCGCCGGGTTTTCCGGATTCGCCTGGACTCCCCTGTCCCCACAGGCCGTCGGAGGCTCCTGCCCGGCCGCGACGATCTGCTCCTGGACCTTCGATCTCCCCATCGATACGGCCAGCATCGAGCCTGGAGGCAGGCTGGAACTTTCGCTTCTGTTCGAGAGCCGAGCCTCGCGAGGCTCTCGCCCCACCCACGATCCGTTCACCGGAAACGATTGGTCGTTTCGAACGCGCACCTGGGCGGATTCGGCTTCCAATCCATCGGGACTGCCAGATTATGCCGGAGTTCCGGCAGTTTCCGGCACCGACCTGCCACCATCAGCACCCTACATGATCCTCTTGCGAAACGATCGGTTGATCGCCGGAAAGCCCCCATCCGCCAAGCCGTGACGGGCTGTTTCGAATGTCGGAACACTTTCCTGGCAACGCCTCCCTGGAAACGATACGGCACCGGCTAGATTCTCTTTCAAGGAATCCACGATGCCAGATCTATTCACCTACACCGAGTACAGAAAATTCCTTTCCGACGCCTGGTCGGAAAGGAAGGCGGAAGACCCCCGGTTTTCCCATCGGTTCATCGCGCAGAAGGCTGGCTTCACGAGTTCCGCGTTCTTTGGCCGCATCCTCACCGGAGAAGTGAACCTCACGCCCTCCGGCTCGTTGCGGTTGGCGGAAATTTTCCACTTGGGCGCCCAGGAGACCCGGTACTTCGAGCTGTTGGTGCTGTTGGACCAGGCCAAGAGCCACGAAGAGAAGATGCACTTCGCCGACCGCATCGCCAGTTGGCGTCGCATTCCGCTCGCGCAATTGGAGAGATCCAAGATCGCCTTCTGTCGCGACTGGCGCGCCGTGGCCATCTTGGAAACGTTGGAGCTGGTGGAGCATTCCGGCAACCACGAACTGCTGGGCTCCATGCTGCGCCCGCCACTGGATGCCAGGACGGTGGAAGAGACCCTCGAACTTCTTTCCACCCTGGATCTGATCCGGCGCGATCCGGACGGAATTTGGCGAAAGACCGACCGTTTTCTGACCACCGACGAAGCCGACGCGGACGCGGTCAACGTGTTCCGCAAGGAGACCATCCGCCTGGCCGGAGAAGCGCTCGACCGGTTCGATCGCGAGGACCGCTCCATTTCCACCATCACGGTCACCCTTTCCAAAGCGTCCTTTGAACGCGTTCGCGATCGTTTGCGACATCTTCGTCGCGAGATCCTCGAACTGTCTCGCTCGGACGACCAGGCCGACCGCGTGGTGCAAATCAACCTCCAGGCCTTTCCTCTGGCCCTGCGCGAAGAGGAGAACTCCCCTTGAAACACTTCCTTCCATTCCTCGCGCTCCTCTTGGCATCGTGCGGAGAAGTGAAAACCGGTGGTTTCGAAACCTCCGACCTCCAGGCCAGGGTGGTGCACCCCGATGGCAGGCCAGCCGCCGCCGCACGGGTGTGGCTGGTGCGCTCGCGTGGAGATTCGGCGCCCGCTTTGGCCTTGGACAGTTCCTGGGCCGACATGGATGGTCTGGTCCGCTTCTCCATTTCCGACGAAGGGACTCGGGAGCTCGGCTTGGACGTCCAACGCGGGGATTCGCTGGGGATCGCCCCCTCGATCTTCTCCTCTACCGCGCAAGCGACCATCGTCCTGGCCGCAGCCCGGAAGATCAGCGTTCGCACCGATTCGGGCGAAGCCGCCCGACTTTTCGTGCCGGGTAGCCATTTCGCCTCCCGGGTCGGTGCCGACGGTTCCACGGCGGAAATCTCCCTTCCGCAGGGAACGTGGAACCTCGCGGTTTCCCGAGGACAATCCGCACCCGTCGTGACCTCCGTGGAAGTGCGACAGGATTCGATCGTCACGTTCCCCCTCCTCCCGTCCACTCCCGATGCGATCCCGCGAGATCTCGCGCAATCCTTCGAATTCAACTTCGCTCAGGATACGGTCGTCCTGGGTGGACGCATCCAAGTGTTGGACAAATCCTTCCTGACCCATTGGTCGCCACGGGAGGACACCCTTCCGAACATGTGCTTCAGCCGAGCCCTGGTGGACACCATGCGCGCCGATTCGATCGACTTCTCGACTTTTCCCGGCAAATTCCCCTACCGGGGAGCCTCTGTGGATGGACAATATGTTTCCGAAGCCAGCTCCGCGCCTCTCCCGACCGAGGGGACCATCCTGATGTGGTTTGAGACCCGGGATGTGCTCCCGAACGAGGTCGTGACCAGCTATTTGTTCCCTTTCCATTCCGACAGCGGCTTCTTCCTCCAACTATCCCTCGAGGACGGCACGGGCTCGGGCGCCCGCATCACCCTCGACTCCCGAGCCCAACACCTTCCGGACAGTTTCCGGGTACGAGCGAAGGGGGCCGCCACGGTGGTGCGGGAAAGGCCGCAACACACGGAGGAGCTGTTGTCGTACTCGTCCTACAGCATCTCCTGGAACCGGGATTCCATTTGGGTCGGCAATATCGATTCGGTCCTTGGCATCGTGAAGCTCGGCAACCGCATGTCCGGTCCGCCCATCGTTCGGATCGGATTCGGGCCTCCCCGCCCAGCCCCTGCATCCAAAGTCTCGCTGCGCTACTTCAGGCTCTACAGAACACCATAGTCGGCCACTTTCCGGAAGGGAGCGCCCCTTTCGGAAAGTCAACCGGTGCGAAGCGTTCCGCTGTCGCAACCCAACGCCAATCGGCGAGTCGCCTCGCCGTGCCTTGAATCGGAGTTCCCTGCCATGAAAAGAAAAACACCCTTCGCCTTGATCGCAGCATCCCTGCTCGGTCTCCTGCAGAGTTGCCAGGAAAACCAGACCACCGGTCCCGGAGACCGTTCCAGGGAAGGCTCCGGCGCCGTCTCCTTCCGGCTTTCCCAGGGGAGCGTCGAGTATCTCCGCCGCGAGACCTTGTTCCTCCAGTACCAGGTCTGGGGTCCGGGAATGGACACCATGCGCGGATCCACCGTTTTGGATACCGCGCCGATCCGTTTGGATGGAATTCCCTGCGGCACCCGATTCGTCATGGTCAAGGCGGTCGATTCCATCGGTGTCGCCACCTGGACAGGCTCCGACACCGTCGAGGTCAACCCGAACAGCACATCCCTCGCCAACATCGTTCTGCGGCGTACCGTCCGGAGAGGAGGAATCCTGATCGAGGTCAGCTTGGATTCGACCGACACCATCCTTCCCCCGGCCCGCGTCCAGGACACAACATGGATCTATGAGATCTTCCCCTCCTATTCCAAGGTCCTGATCAGGAGCTGCTCTGGACCCCAGCGCGTGCGGAACACGGACACCATGAGGACAGCCTGCCACCACTTCGAGCTCGTACCCTATCCCGGCGACACCACCTACGTCCATGGCGACACGCACGAATCGTCCATGGACAACGACACCTCCTGCATTGGCGGTCCCGCCGACACGGGCAGCACCTGGGGGGCATACACCTGCACGATCTCCCACTTCGTTCCCTGGTCCAAGTACGACACCGTATGGAGGGATTCCATCGTCCACACTCCGCTGTACGCGCAGACCAACATCTGCACCCCCTCCAGAGATTTCGCTCCCACCATCTATTGCTACCATGGTCGATACCAGAGCCTCCCGGCCGGACAGTGCGAATCGATCCATTATTCCTACGGATACCCCATGGGCAGCATCAGCTACTGCGGGGACTCTCTTTCCACCCTCGTCCCGGCGGCACCACGCGCCTCCGGCGGATCGATCCGGTAGCCGACCCCGCCTGAAGTAGGACGGAATTTGACCATCCCCACCCCCCGCGTCGCCAACGCCCGTGGTCCTTTCGGACCGCGGGCGTTTTCCGTCCGGGAAGCGCTTCCGGCCCCGGAAGCGCAATTGCGCCATCCCGCGAGCGCGTTGGGGCACGGATGCGATACCTTCCCTTTGGCGCGAAGTTTCCCCACCGGGGAGACTCCAAGCGGGGAGAGCGCCTCCCCCAATGCCACAAACCCGCCCATCGAGGTCGGCCCGCACACGGGCATCGACCGAAAGGAACCCTCATGTCCATCAAGCACCTGGTCATGGCCGGAGCGTTCGCCGCGCTTCTAGGCCTTGCAGCCTGCAACCCGCACTCCACCGCTTCGGACAACCCGAGCCAGCCCCAGACAAATTCCGGCCACACCGGCGCCATCGCCTTCCGCCTGCCCGCCGACTTCGTGAAGAGCCAGCTGGGCCCCGACTACAAGCTCTACGTGAACGTCTACGGCTCCAAGTTGGAGAGGTCGATCTTCCTGGACCTCCCCGCCGACACCAACGATATCTGGGTGCCGAACCTGCGCGCAGGCACCGCATACGTGAGCCTTTCGTTGGTCAACGACAAGACCCAGCTCAACTACTACGCCAACGACACGGTGCGCATCGAGCCCTACAAGCTCAGCCGATTGTCCCTCACCCTGCGGCCGCGCAACGACATCTTCCCCGAGGGAGCGCTGCAGGTCACGGTGAACGTGGACACCACCCACCGCCAGGATTCCAGCGTCTACTGGAAGTGCACGAACTATTCCCAGGACGGCAAATACTGTTACGACTCAGGCTTGCGCGACACCGCCGTGGTGGGCCCCTGGAACTGCTCGGCTTGGAGAATGGTCAACGGCATGCGCAGTTGCCAGGCGTGGCTTCCGGAAGTGGCCACCCCCAACACGGACGGCTATTGTGCCAAGCGCATCGAAGGCAGCCCCATGCTCTGCACCCAGATCCGCGACAAGTACGATCCCTATTACGTGCCCTACAAGGTCGATTCCTCCAGCGCCTGGATTCCCCAGAAGCAGAAGTGACCCTCCTCGATTCTTTGGCGAGCCACGCGACCTAGATTTCCCGGTTGTGGAAACCAGCTGGGAACTCTGGGCATCGAAGTGGCAAGCCCAGGCGCAAGACCTGGGCGAGCGGGGAATGTTCCGTACCCTGGGGCCCCACCCGGAATCCCGCTTCGCCCACAACGACTACCTGGGCCTGCGCCGCGATCCACGCCTGGTATCTGGTCTGGTTCGAGCCTTGGAAGCAGGATTGCCTCTGACCTCGTCTGGATCCCGCCTTTTGTCCGGCAACCTGGACCTGTTCACCTCTTTCGAGTCCCGCTTTGCCCGTGCGGCTGGGTTTCCTGCCGCACTCGTGTTCGCCTCGGCCTCGGAGGCCAACCGCGCGGCCATTTGCGCCTTGGTGGACCGCCACGATGTGGTGATCCACGACAGCTTGGCCCATGCATCCCTGATCGACGGCATTTTGCACAGTGGCGCCAAACGCAAGAAATTCGCCCACAACGACCCTGCAGATCTTCGTGCACAGCTGAAAGAAGGGGGCGGACGGATCCGTTTGGTGGTGACCGAATCGGTGTTTTCCATGGATGGCGACGTGGCCCCCCTGGCGGATCTGTACCAAGTGTGCAAAGAAGAAGGTGCTCTCCTACTGGTGGATGAGGCCCACGCGGTGGGGTTGTTCGGGAAAAATCGCACAGGGCTCTCCGAAGCCCTCCCCAAAGACCACACCTTCATCGCCTCGACGCAGGGGTTTGGGAAGGGCTTGGCCTCGGCTGGAGGGATCCTCTGCACAGCCCCTGCAATCTTGGAACGCATCCACAACCTCTCGCGCGCCTTCATCTTCACCACCGCCCCCTCTCCGATGGCCATCAAGGCCGCCGAACTGGCCTGGGATCTAAGCTGTGCAGACCAAGAGCGGAGATCCCAACTGGATGCCCTATGTGTGCAATTTGCAGAGGGAGTCCAGGCACTGGGCTGGCCCCTCCCCCGCCGGGAGATTCCCACCCCCATCTTCCCCCTCCTCTGTGGCGGGCTGGAGTCTGCGGTTCGAGCCTCTGCACAGTTGGCTGCCTTCCAGATCTTCCTTCGCCCCATTCGCCCACCGACCGTCCCCGCTGGAACGGAACGCCTGCGCGCCACGGTCACCGCCGATCTGCACACTTCCGATGTAGACGAGTTTTTGGGAGCCTTGCGACATGTCTGATCATCCCCTTTTGCAAGCACCCTTCCCCAAATCAGTCTTCGTGACAGGGACTGGCACCGATGTTGGGAAGACACTGTGCAGTGCCATTCTCTGCGCTTTGTGGGAGGCGGACTACTGGAAGCCGGTCCAAACCGGGCAGGTGATCGACAGCCTGGAAATTCTGCGCTTGTCCGTTTGCACACCCATCCACCTTTCCACCATCCACCTGCAAGAGCCGGCATCCCCGCATTGGGCTGCACAGCTGGAGGATTTCCGCATCGATCTGGCCTTGCTGCTGGAAGAACATCCCCAAGGCTATTCGCTGGTGATCGAGGGGGCCGGCGGCGCCCTGGTCCCCTTGAATGAGTCGGAGGACATGATCGACCTCGCCAAGGGCCTTGGGGTTCCGATGCTGGTGGTGGCTTCCACCGAGCTGGGAACACTTCACCACACCTTGGCCACTGTGCAGTGCATTCGCTCTCGCGGGGTGGAAGTCGCGGGCGTCTTGCTCAACGGCCTTGCCCACGGGGAGAACGCTCGCCAGATCCGCGATCGAGGCCAAGTCAAGATTCTCGGCCGGGTCCCTCCACTCTATCCGGTCGATGCACAGTCTATCCAGGAACTCTGTCGACACTGGCTCTTGGATCCTTGGGTGGATCCTTGCACAGAAGAAACACCCCGTTCGCACCCTTCGAATCCCGATCGGACGCTCCAGCAGCGTGATGCACAGTGCATTTGGCACCCCTACACCCAACACCAATCGGCGCTCCCGCCTCTGGAAATCCAGTTCGCCCATGGCGCGACTTTGCACACCACCGATGGCGAGGAGATCGTCGATGCGGTTTCCAGTTGGTGGGTGTGCAACCACGGACATACGCATCCTGCCATCGCCAAAGCCATCGCGACCCAAGCGCGCGCCCTGGAACAGGTCATTTTCGCCGGCTGCACACACGAGCCTGGTGTGCAATTGGCGGAACGCTTGCTCCCCCTACTGCCTGGCCAGATGTCGCGACTGTTCTATTCCGATAACGGATCCACCGCCATCGAAGTCGCCATCAAGGCCTGTGTGCAAATGGCTCGCCGCCGAGGTGTGCAGCGCCCGCGGGTCGCCGCTTTGGAAGGCGCCTACCATGGAGACACCTTCGGGGCCATGGCTGCGGGCTCCCGGTCCGTGTTTTCCGAGCCTTTCGAACCCTATTTGTTTGAAGTGGATCGACTTCCCACCCCGGCCGGCTGCTGGGATCCGGGAAGTGTGCAGGCGCAAGACGCGACGCAAGTT
The DNA here is from genome assembly GCA_016699655.1 of Fibrobacterota bacterium. Classification (GTDB taxonomy): domain Bacteria; phylum Fibrobacterota; class Fibrobacteria; order UBA5070; family UBA5070; genus UBA5070. The sequence goes on along the minus strand of CP064986.1, from coordinate 1,833,368 downwards.
GCTCTGAAAAGCCTTGGCGAATGGATGAATTTGCACAGTGGCGAAATCGCCTGTTTGCTGGTGGAACCGCTGATCCAAGGCTCGGCTGGGATGAAGATGTATCCGCGAGCATACTTGGAAGGCCTGGATCAACTGTGCAAGGCCCATGGCATCCCCTGGATTGCCGATGAAGTGTTCACGGGATTTGGTCGCACCGGGGGCGACTTCGCCTGCCGTCGCCAGTCTGGTCATCCCGCTCTCTCCCCTGCCGCGGTTTGCCTGTCCAAGGGTCTCACCGGCGGATTCCTTCCCTTGGGAGCCACCGCCTTTCGCGAGGAAATCTTTCAAGACTTCCTTTCCGAGGATCGCAAGGAGGCGTTCTTCCACGGCCACTCCTTTACGGGAAACCCGCTAGGCTGTGCAGCAGCCCTAGCCGCGTTGGACCTTCTGCAGGATCCCGCCCTGGCTTCCCAATGGAGGCAATTGGAAGTTTGGCAGCGGGAATCCTTGGCCACCCTGGCCCAGGAACACCCCATCAGTGGCATGCGGGTGCTGGGAACCATCGCGGCCTTCGAACTGCCCGACTCCCCCGGCGGATACTTGGCCTCTCGTGGCCAGACCGTGGCCAGACTCTGCCGCGAGGCGGGGGTGTTGGTGCGCCCCTTGGGCGACACCCTGTACGTGGTCCCGCCGTATTCCATCCGCGAGAGCCAGTTGGCTCGGGTCTTCGAAGCCTTGGAGAGCGCTCTTCGAGGGATCTGAGCTTTTCCGGCGGCACCCAGGCCTGGCCGAGCGCACCACAGTAGGCCGGATCCCCATGATGGCGCCTCCGGATCTCGCTGGGGATCCTGGACCCATCGGACAAGTCCGCGTTCCAGGAGATCCCCCCGGGCCGATCAGCGTCCCATCACCGTGAAGGACCGGGTGAGCGGCATGCCCCCGCGCTTGGCAGTGAGGATGTAGGTGCCGCGGCCCAGCTGCAGGGGCGTGCGAGTGGAAGCCATGAAGCTCGCCACCGGGCGCCCCTTGAGGTCGCGGACCACCACTTCGCCCAGTCCGTCGATTCCTGTCATGCTCAGGACGCCATCGGCGAAGGAAACGGCAAGACCTCCATCGCCCCGGCGCTCCAAGGTCCTGCTCGTCGCGGGCAGGGTCACGCCAACCAAACGGATGTTCCGGATGTCCAGGGTCTGTTCTTTCATGTCGGGCCCGACGCACTTGTAGCATGCTTTGTTGCCCTCCACGCCTTCCCCGGTGTAGAGCGACTGCGGCACGAACTGGATGGAATGGGCAACACGGAGGACCGAATCGAACATGGGGAACTCCGCAGGAGCAGTCCACCAGAGGGGAGGGTAGAAATCCATCACATCCAGGCTCACGGATTTCCATTGGATTCCCGGTGACATTTTCGCCGCTCCGGAAACGTCGCTCTCGTAGATCGTCCCGGCGTATTGCTGTGTTCTGGTATACGCCTCGGAGCCGAAAGCGACCAGGAGCTTGCCCGTGATTTTGTTGGTGTTGCGGAACTCGAAATCCAGCGACGTCAGCTTCGAGACATCCACCACCCGCCAATCGGGAACGATGGGATGGATCAATCCCACATAGGCCGAGTACCCCTTGTATCCGGGCTCCGAGGCGATCCGGGGAGCCTGGAGCCTCACGAATCCATTGTACACCACCACGGAAACCTGCGAAGCGGGATTGGCCGCCGCCTGGATCCCGTAGCGCGCGTTCACCCTCGCGGAATCCAATTCCGACACGGAGTAGGCGGACAACAAATGACCCGTGGTGTCGGGCGGAGGTGGTGGCGGGGGAATCACGACGACCTCGGTGTCTTCGACGGGTGGGACGAATTCCGGCTCCGTACCGGCCAGAGGAGGCTCTCCCGGAAGCCCGACGAGCACGACCTTCCGGATATCGAGAACCTGCTTGGGCATGGTCGGACCGACGCACTTGGCGCACTTGGAGCCATTAGAGGCGCCATCGGATCCATACAGGGTACGCGGACTGAAGCGGATGGAGTGGACGTTCTCCTGAACGGCCTCCCCACTTGGGTAGTCGGCTGGGGGCAGGAACCATTTCGGAGGGGCGAAATCCTCCACCGGGATCTCTGCCGACTTCCAGCGTGAAACCTCCTTCAAGGGAGTGCCGTAAAGCCCCGCCTCGTACACCGCCCCGAGGCTTTGGAGGTGAGCGTTGATCACATCGGAGCCGATCATCACGGACAATTCATCCGTGATGGGCTCGGAATGACGGTACTCGAAGCGGATCGAGTGGAGATGCTTGAGATTCCGGCCCAACAAGTCGGGCTTCAGGGGAAGGATCACCCCCACGTTCGCCGAATATCCTTCCGTGCTGTCCGAGGCGATCCTGGACGCATCCAATCGGACGAAATTCCCTCCCGAATCGGCCAGGACCATCACATTGGTGGTCGATGCGGGATTTCCCACCGACCGGATCCCGTACATTCGCGCCGCCTGGATGGAATCCGAAGCGGTCGCGGGATAGCTGGACAGCAACCAATCCGCCCGGACATCCACGGCGGATATCGCCAAGAGCGGCAGAGCGAAAGCCCACCGGAATTTGTCACGTCTTTCCATGTTCCACACCTCGGACGAACGTCGATCCCGGCGGGCACCAGCCTAACCACGATGGTCCAATTCGAGGGGTAGGATTCCCTAGGATGGCTCCAGGAGCGACATTCACCCCTACGGTAAGATTTTGTCCGATCCCTCTGAATGCCCGCGGGGAAATCTCCCCTGACAAAATGTCAGACACGTTCTCCCAACAAGGAAAACCCTCTTCCGAGGGATCCGGAGGAGGGTTTGTTCCAGGTTGCTTTCCCGGGGAGTGGCGACCCGACGGCATGTGGTGGTGCCCGTGTTCGATCCGGGAGCATCCATCGATTCACGTCCAGGAAGTCCTTGCCAGCTCCATGGAAAAACTCTGACCCCTCCACGTTCCCGCCCAACGGGTTACCTTGAATCCACCGAGTGTCCGATCGTCTTGTCCAGCGCAAGGTTGGCTCTTGGAAAGTCACGCTAAACTCCCACTGTGAAGGAGGCCGAACATGAACGGTCCAGATCCCCGCGACGCGCACCCCATGGCGGGCTTTCCTCAGATCTGCTTCATCAAGAACACGATCACCCGTCCGAACATCGAAGTGGGCGACTTCACCTACTACGACGATCCGGAAGACTCGGAGAACTTCGAGCGCAACGTCCTGTACCACTTTCCGTTCATCGGCGACAAGCTGATCATCGGGAAGTTCTGCGCCATCGCGCGCGGCGCCAAGTTCATCATGAACGGCGGCAACCACAAGCTCGACGGCATCTCCACCTTTCCGTTCCAGATCTTCCGCAACGGCTGGGAAAAGGTCCTCCCCGACCTGAAGGACCTCACCTACAAAGGCGATACGGTCATCGGAAACGATGTTTGGATCGGGTACGAATCGCTGATCATGCCCGGCGTGAAGATCGGCGATGGTGCGATCATTTCCTCGCGCTCGCTGGTGGTCAAGGATGTGCCGGCGTACACCGTGTACGGCGGCAATCCCGCCAAGCTCTTGAAGAAGCGCTTCGACGACGCCACGGTCGCCATCCTCCAGGACATCCGTTGGTGGGACTGGCCGATCGAGAAGATCAACGAGAACCTCGCGATCATCACCGCAGCCGACATTGGCGCGCTCCAGGCGGCGGCCAAGTCCGCCTGACCGTCGGCCCTCCGGCGCCGGGTGCAGGCGCCTCGATCATGGACAATTAGCGGATCCAGTTGGGGTCATTTCGGATTCCGCCGAATGACCACAGGTACGCAGGCTCCTGAGCGTAGATTCCATGGCTCCAACCGACGAAGCGCTCGCGGTTGGCCGGAGTCGAGCCATGGAGGACCTCTTGAGAGAACTGCTGGCACCTTGTCTGATCCTGGCTAGCTCCGGATTCGCCCATGTCGAGTCTGGATCGCTGTCCATCAAGAGCGGGACCACCTACAGCGTAGGACAAAAAGTGTCAATCTCATGGGCCGCCAGCGTCGATCACAACAAATCCCCGTACACGGTTTCGTATTCCATCGACGCCGGCAAGACCTGGACGTCGATCAAGTCCAACGTTCCAGGTCAGGCCACCGGGGTGCGTGTCCTGTTCGAATGGACTGTTCCAAGCCAGATCACGCGCACAGGCATGATCCGCGTCTTCCAAACCGCCGGCGGCACACCAGCCACAGATCCCGCCAAGACCGACGGATACACCTTGTTTTCGCCCGTGTTCGAGGTGCAGGCTGTCAGCGCTGTCGCTCAGAAACTCCTCTCGGGACCCCCTCGGACATCCATTCGATTCGGCGGGAACCTCCTCGATCTCCGCATCGAAGGCACCTCACGAACGCCTGCGATCCCCGAAACCCTTCACTTGGATGGATCGCGGCGCTAGCCTGAATTCGTCATGGGGAAAGCCCTGCTGATTTGTTGTAAGCCCCATACATTGGGGCTTGGGAAACAAAACCAACAAACCAGAGGGCCCATGTCAAAACGTAATCAAACGCTGGATCTTTTCCCGATGGTCCAAGGTCGCAAAGTCGAGGTGGATTTTGAGGGCGGCAATGTAACGTCAAACGGTGGTGCACTTCTTCTTGGTCTGGCCGATCGCGCCCTTGGAGGCCTTTCGCACCGCATCGCCCGCTGCATTCCGGACAAGCGTCGTCGATCTTCTTGCACCCATTCGCTTCCTTCCATGGTCCGCCAGGCTGTCTACAGCTTGTGTCTTGGCCACGAGGATCTGATTGATCAGCGAGACCTGCGCCACGACATTGCCTTGCAAACCGCTGTCGGGCAGGACAAGCCCCTGGCCAGCGATTCCACCCTTGGACGCATCGCCCGCCTGGCCACCCGCAGACCAACTGGAAGCTCAACGAGCTTCTGATCGACGCCTACATCGAATCGCACCGTGGCAAAGCTCCGCAGGAAATTGTGCTGGATTTCGACGCCACCGATGTGCAGCTGCACGGCACTCAGGAAGGCCGATTCTTCCACGGCCATTACAGTGGCTACTGCTACCTGCCTTTGTTCGTGTTCGCCGGAAAGCACCCCTTGTGCGCGATCCTGCGCCCCGCCGATCGTGGCCCCGCTCGAGGCGCTCTGGCCGTACTGGCGGGCTTGACCCATCGACTGCGCCGCGCTTGGCCGAATGTCCGCATCGTCTGGAGGGCCGATGCCGCCTACTGCCGCGACCACATCCTGCGCTGGTGCGAACAAAACAAGGTCGGATATGTCGTGGGCATGCAACCAAATTCTGTCTTGGAAAAGTCGAGCGTAGCGGTTCGCATGGAGGCTGAGGAAGTCTTTTTCCAGACCGCCCAATGGCAAAAATTGTTCGACGAAGTGGATTATCGAGCGGGATCCTGGAAGAGCTCGCGGCGCGTGATCGTCAAGGCCGAACGCAACCCGTTGGGACCCAATACGCGCTATGTGGCGACGAACCTCTCGGGCGAACCGCGCCACATCTACGCCGAGATCTACTGCGCTCGCGGCGAAATGGAGAATCGATTCAAGGAGACGCAGACAGACTTGTTCGGATCGAGGCTGTCCCACGGAGGGTTCCAGGAAAATTGGATGCGCCTTTTGATGTCCACCCTGGCATATGTCCTGCAGCACACCTTGCGTGCGATCGGATTGAAGGGTGAGAAGGAGGAGCGATCGACCTGCTCCACCATCCGGATCAAGCTATTGAAGATCGGTGCGGTTGTGACCCGCAACACCCGACGCATCCGATTGCACCTGTCGTCAAACCATCCCGACGAGGGCTTGTTCCGCAAGGCCTTCGATAGGCTGGCGCTGGCAGCACGCCTGCGTGGATCACCGGCTCCTGCCCTCGGTTGAGGGCAAGGTCCCCGGGCACCCTGAGCCCGGGCAAGGGCGAGGTGCGCCCGGTGCAGAAGGAATAGGTGCGACAAACACGAATGAAGACCTCAAAGCGGCAGACAAGCGATGCCATATTCTGTCGTACAACAAAACCGAGATATTGAGAATTCGTCGCGACGAATTCAGGCTAGGACGCTAGTCCGCCCGACCATCAGTCCGCCAACGCAAAGACGCCCCGATGGGGCGTCTTTCGTGCGATGCATCTCAGGCACACTACTCGAGGGAGTGTGGTCCTCCCCAGCCAACGCCACGGATCGCGGCATTGGCTGGTTCGGACCGAGTCGGTTTACCGACCCATCACCGCGAAGGATTTTGTCAGCGGGACTCCATTGCGCTTGGCCGACAGGATGTAGGTCCCGTTGCCCAACCGCAGAGGCACGCGCGAGGCGGCAGCGAAACCTGCCACCGTGCGTCCCTGGAGATCGCGGATCTCCACCTGTCCCAGGCCTTCGATGCCCACCAACCGCAAGGTGCCCTGCTGGTAGGAAACCGCGAAATTGGACTTCGCCTTGCGAGCCAAGCTGCGGCTCACGCGCTCCGGATCGGCACCATACAAGCGGACGTTCTTCAGGGAGAAGACCGCGCGTGCGGTGTCCAGGAAGGGGCGGGTTTCGTCCTGGATCCTGGCTTCCCACGAGAAACCCTCGATCCTGGAGAGATCCAGGCCCGTGGAGCGCCAAGAATTCTTGGGAGGACGCAGGCTTTCCGGCGTCACACAGACCGTGGAGCCTGCCTGGATGGGAGCCGAAAGGGTAGAGCCTTCCTCCACGGAAGTTTCGCGAACCTTCAGCGAAAGTCCCACGGTGGGACTGAGTCCCATCGAGTTCAACTGGAATTCGATGCCGGTCAAGCCCTCCAGGTCGATCCCTTCGAAAAGGCTCGCCGTCACCCCTGCCCAGCCCGCCGATGCGTGCCATACCTCACCCACCTTCTTGTTCAGGGTGGCATCCAGCTTCGCCGATCCAGGGAACACGGAGAAGTAGGCCGACGAGGATCCGACCTGTTCGGCGGTCATACCCACGGCATCGGAATAGGCGAACCAAGATCCCCCAAGCTGGTTGAACACGTTTCCATCCAGGAAATCGTCCAGCAGAACCACCTTGGATCCCGTGCAGGAATCGGAAGTCGGCGGCGGCGGGGGTGGCTCCACCAGGGGAACCAATTCCAGCGAGTCGATTCCCATCAAGCGGACATCGCGGATGTCCAACCTCTGCTTGGTCATGGTCGGACCAACGCACCGGGTGCAAAGCTTGCCATTGGAAAGGCCGTCGCCACTGTACAGAGTTTGGGGGACGAAGCTGATGGAGCGCACACGACTCAGGACGGAATCCAGGGTGGGATAACCTGGCGGAGGAGTCCACCAGCGGGGCGGCGCGAAATCCAGGATGTCAAGATCCACCGATTTCCAATTGGTGTCCGCTGCCAAGCGAATGCTCCCAGTCACGGGGTATTCATACAGCACGCCCGCCTTTTCCTCCTCCGCGGTATAGGCGGAGGAGGCGAAACTGACATTCAGTGCGTCGGTGATCTTCGAGAAATTGCGGAATTGGAACCGGACGGCGGTCAATTTCCGCAAGTTCGCTTCCCGCCAATCCGCTCGCAGCGGATGAATCAATCCCACATAGGCTGTATATCCGTTTCCATTGGGTGCGCTGGCCGGCTCGGAGGCGATGACCGGAGCTTCCAATCGTACGAAACCACCGGGAACCAAGGCCATGGCTTGCGAGGCAGGGTTGGCCGCCGAAACAATGCCGTAAGCGGCTGCTGTGCTCGCCGAATCCAAGGCAGGCTTGGCATAGCTCGACAAGAGGTAACCATTGGTTGGTGGTGGGGGCGGTGGAGGCGGGGGCGGAGGCACCACGATGGTGGTGTCGATGAGGGTATCAAACGGTGGCCATGGTTGTTCGTTCAGACCCATCAACATCACATTCCGGATGTCCAAAATCTGCTTGGGCATGGTGGGGCCCACGCACTTGGTGCAGGGCTTGCCGTTTTGCGATCCATCGCCGCTGTAGAGGGTCTTGGGGGAAAACTCGAGGTTTTTCACACGCTCCAGGACATGGGAGAGGGTGGGAAAGTCGGCTGTGGGGGTCCACCACTGCGGGGGTGCGAAGTCGAGGATGTCCAGGGTGGCAGTGACCCAGGAGCCATGAGCTGCCAGGGCAGCCTTCCCCGTGATGCTGCATTGGTACGTCGTCTGGCTGGCACTCATCAGCGGCGTGTAGGCGTCGGACCCGATGGCGACCGTCAATTGATCCGTGATCGGAGCGGAATTCCGGTACTCGAACTGGATCCCGGTGAATCTGGTCAGGTCGTAGGATGCCCAATCAGGGGTTATCGGATGAAGAAACCCCACGTTGGCGGTGTAACCTTCGGTGCCGTCCGAGGCGATCTTGGATGCGTTGAAGCGAAGGAAGGTCCCGGTGGAGTCCCGCTCCACCGACAAGGCCGTATTCGTGCCCCTGTTGGAAAAGCTTTGGATGCCGTAGATCCTATTGACGGCCGCCGAATCCGCCGCCAGGGTGCGGTACTCGGACAATTTCCAGTCGGCAAAGGCGGGGAAGGCGGCCAACGTGACCGCCAGGGAAACTAGAGACAGACGACAGGGGTCGCATCTTCTCATCGGGTGGCTCCTCGAACAAGTGCGGGACAAGGCGGGCACCGCCCTAACCACGATGGTCCTAATCAGGGGCGCAAATCCCTAAGGCGGCTCCAAGTCCTGCACGTCCAAAGAGTGTAGGGTTTTGTCAAAGAATGGTTCTGTGATTTTTCGGTAATTTTTTCATGTCGATGTCCACCCTCGCACACCAGAATATCTCTGAAGCGGTTCATCGCATCCGAAAGACGGATTCCGGCACGTACGGAAATTTGAGGGCGACACCCGCGCCGCCGGACGGTCGAGTCTCGGCTCTCCGGCATGATCGAAAAAGGCCGAGGACGGTTTCGTCCTCGGCCTTCGAATCGACCCGAATCCGACTCGCCTCCCTTTACGGCTTGCTGTATTCCTTCAGCGCTTCGAGATTGGTCACCACGATTTCCACACGGCGGTTCATCTCGCGGCCGACCGCCGACTTGTTGGTCGCCTTGGGCTTGGTGTCGCCGTAGCCCTTGGCCGAGACGGTGGACGTCAGCTCGGGATGGATGCTGGCCAGGTACTTCTTGACCGCCTGGGCGCGTGCTTGCGAGAGCTTCAAGTTGGTACCGGGCTTGCCCTGGTTGTCGGTGTGTCCGCCGACCTCGAAGCGCAGCTTCGGGTACTTGACCAGGATGGCGCCGATCAGGTTCAGGTACGGACGGGAATTGGGAGTGATGGTCGCCTTGCCGAGCTCGAAGTACACGGCGTCCAGGTTCATCATGCCCGTCTTGAGGAACGAGGCCTCCAGATCGCCGCGCTTGAGACGTTCCTCTTCGATCTGCCTGCGCGCATCCGCCAAGGCCATCGAATCCTGGCTGGAACGGCGAGCGAGGCTGTCGTTCATGCGGGCCACTTGGCTCTTGGCGTTGTGACGGCAATTGTCCACCGCAATGGAGTCGAGTTTGGACTTGTACATCAAGGAATCCCGTGCCAACTGCGCCTCGCGCACCGCGCCCTTGAGGCTGTCGATGCGCTGGCCCAGCTTCACGCCTTGGGCCTCGCATTCCACGACCTTCCCGCGCAGCGCCAATCGCTCGAGGGAATCGTTGCGGCGGATGTCGGCGCGGTCCCTGCGGGCGGATGCGGCCAGATCGAAGGGAATCGAGAGACCGTAGAACGCCCGCCAGGTATCCAGTGTGTTGGTGTAGGCCACCGGTTTGGGCTGTCCAGGGATCGCCACCGGTGCATCCTTGCGCTCGGGCGAGGCGCGGACATCGACGCCGGCGGTCAATTGCACACTCGCGGGAAGATGGAACGTGAGCGAGCCGGTGGCCCAGGTGCGCTCCGCCAGATCGATCGCGCTGAGACGGGTGCGCGCGTGGCCCTCGAATCCGATGCTCAGGATGGGATGCGGATCCAGCTCCAACGCGGCATCCAGAAGGGCGAGATCCTCCGTGCCGGACTGGATGGAGTGGTTCATGCCTTCGTTCAGATGGATGCGCACCGGAAAGCTCACCGACCCCCAACGGAAGGTCTGGATCAGCCGAACCTGGAAATCGTAGCCGCTGCGGGTTTCGAAATAGTTCCACCCGTCCGCCAAAATCTGTCCATCCGGCCGAACGGCGACTTCCGGCGCTCCGCCGGAAGTTCCCGTAACCAAGCCCCCCTGAATGGCCAAGCGGAACGGAAAGGCGGTATCCCAAGGAGCGGTGAGTTGGACCTGGCCGCCCGAAGAACCCCATCCCACGTTCGGCGAAACACCCTTGTCCGCCGGGACGCTGTACAGGTTGGACCATCCGGAAAGGTCGGCCCAATCCGAGACACCCAGACCCACCGCGATCGTGCCCGCGTGGAAGTCCGCCCGATCCAGCAAAGCTCCCGGCCGCTCCACCTTGTGGTAGCTGCCGTGGGTGGAAATGGCCAACGTACCCTCGCCCAGGGCCTCGCCCGAGCGAGTCTGGGTGAGCCCCCGCGTTCCGTTCCAATGAAACGCCTGCGGATAGACGATATCCGATGCCAGTGACGTCGCCGCAAGCGGCAAAAGAAGGGTCATGAACGAACGCACGTCGACCTCCTGAACGGGCTGTGTCACCAGAATGAAATAAACTGTCACCAAAATTGGCCACGACTTCCCGTTGCTTTGTCTTCCCGACGACCGCCCATGGCGAACAAGTGGGTAGATTGGATGGGATGTCAGAGGCCTTGCCCAAGGGATCCATGGATCCCATGCCACAACTTTCCGAGCGCCAGCGGACCGTACTCTCTTCCATCGTCCGCCGCTACATCGGGAACGCCGAACCGGTCGGATCCCGGCAAGTCAGCAAGGACATCGAAGACGCCCTGTCTCCAGCGACCATCCGCAACGTCATGAGCGACATGGAAGAGATGGGACTGATCGACCAGCCCCATACTTCGGCGGGCAGGCAGCCCACCGAACGAGGATTCCGCATCTGGGTGGACCAGATCATGCCCTCCGCCTCGCTGTCCGACCAGGAGCGCATGGTGGTGGACGCCACCCTCGCCACGGCCCGATCGGAAGAACAGCTCCTGGCCGCCGCCGCGCTGGCTCTGGCCGAGATCACACGATTGCTTGGCGTGGCGATCGCCCCGGTGTTGGACCAAAGTCGTCTTGACCGTCTGGAATTGGTCCCCGTCGCCGACACCACATTGCTGCTGGTGGCGAGCTTCGGCTCGGGATTGGTTCGATCCATTTCCGTCGACACCGGATCGCCCCTTTCCCGTGAAGACCTTTCGGACCTGGTCCGCAAGGTCCATCTCACCGCACTGGGCCGCACACCGCAGGAACTCCAACGGAATCTCCAAGCCATCGAGGCTGGCGAGATCCGCCCTGCGGAGGATCCTTTCCACGACAAGCTGACCTGTCTGATCCTGCGCAACCTGCTGGAAGTGTCCCACCCTGTCCGCTCGCACGACGCCTACTTGCAAGGGGTGGGAAACGTCTTGAGCCAACCGGAAATGGGCGAACGGCGTTCGATGGTCAATCTGGTCCAGCTCATGGAGGATCGATCCATCCTCGCGCAGCTATTACAGGACAGAATCGGGCACGAGGGGGCCGCTTGCATCACCATCGGCTCGGAAAATCGCGTGGAACACCTGCGAAGCCTATCCTTGGTCACCCGCAACTACAATTTGGGCAACGCCAAAGGGAGTGTCGGCGTGTTGGGCCCCACTCGCATGCCCTATCCGAAGCTGATCGCCGCCGTGGACTACATCTCGCTTCGGCTCTCCCAAGGCTGATGGCCGCAGAAGATCCGGCCCGCAGACAGCCCACTCGAATGCTCGCACTGAAGTCCTCGCAAAGTTCCGCCACCTTCGGTGGCAAAGGAATCCTCCCGATCCGGGAACTGGCTGCCAACAAAGAATCGTCCCGCCTCATCAACTTGAAACCTTCTGAAAGAACGCCCGCATGAGAATCCATCCCCAGCCTTCCAACGATGCCCCTACCCCATCGGCCTCACCCGCAATATCTGCCGCACAGGTTTTGGACATCGACATCTACCGGGCCAGCACCGACCGCTCCAAGCTGTTGTCGGTACCGGCCGGAACGGATCTTTCCACTCTCCAGTTTCCTTCCACGCTCGATGAAGACCTCCATTCCGTGAAACCCTACAAGGCAGGGGTCACCCTCACGCGCGGCACATCCGCGCTTGGGCTGGATGTGGAAGACATCTTCACGCAGATCCTCGCGCAGGGCTTCGCCGCGCATCCGCTGAAGACTTCCGGCTCGATCGAAATGGGCGTGCGCATGGGTGTCCGACCGGAGTAAACTCCAGCTCATGTGAACCCTTCGTCCCCTGTTCTGTCGAGGGGCCTCCCGAATGGCTACGTTTCGGTCCAACTCATGATCGGTTCCGAATCATCCATCCTCTGGGCGAAAGCCTCGGGTGTCCTGCAACGCATGCTGGCGCCGGAAGTCCACGCGCGCCACGTCGCTCCCTTGCGATGCCTGGAATTCTCGCAGACGTCCTTGGTCTTGGAAGCGCCGGCGGATTTCCCTCTGGAGGCCTTCCGCAAGAGCTTCCAAGGCCTGGTGGAAATGGCCGCCGAGCAAACGGTGGGCTCCACGCCCAGGCTCTCTCTTCAACAGAGCCGTCCCGTGATGCAGCCCGCCGCGGAACCCCGCAGCGGAGAAATCGCACCGGTGCTGATGAACCCACGGTTCACGTTCGACACGTTCGTGGTGGGCGGCAATTCGCAGTTCGCGCATTCCGCAGCCAAAGCGGTGGCCGATGCACCCGGCCGCACGCGTTTCAATCCGCTCATGATCTACGGTGGATCGGGATTGGGCAAGACCCACCTGTTGCAAGCGATCGGAAACCAGATCGAAACCCGCTTTCCCGAAATCCGGGTGCGGTACGTTCCCACCGACGACTTCAAGAACCAGTACATCTACCACGTCCAGAAGAACCTGGTGAACGATTTCTCCAGCTACTACCGAAACCAGGTGGACGTGCTCTTGATGGACGACATCCAGTTTCTGGTGGGACGCGACGCGCTGCAGCAGGAATTTTTCCACCTCTTCAACGCCTTCCACCAGTCCAATCGCCAGATCGTGCTCACCTCCGACTGCTCGCCCGGTGAGTTGCAAGGACTGGAAGAACGCTTGGTGAGCCGCTTCCAGTGGGGTCTTTCGGTCGACATCCAGCCGCCCGACCGCGACACCCGCGAAGCCATCCTGCGAAACAAGGCCCAGGAAGAAAACCTGGACCTGTCCGAAGAAATCATCTCCTACATCGCCGAGAACATCGACACCAACATCCGCCACCTGGAAGGGATCGTGCGGCGTTTGATCCTGGAAGCCAGCATCCAAGGCGGCAACGTGACCTTGCGCCTGGCCCAGGATGTGGTGGAAGCCCAAGCCCCGCGCGGATCGACGCGCCGATTTTCCCCGCAGGAGATCGCGCAGGTGGTGGCCGACTACTACCGCGTGGAATCGCTGAGCCTCTTCGCGGAAAACCGCGGCACCAAGGATGTGAGCCACGCCCGCCAAGTGGCCATGTACCTGGCCAAACAGCTCACCCAGCTGCCGTACAAATCCATTGGCGGACACTTCGGGGACCGCGACCACTCCACCGTCATCCACGCCTGCGACAAGGTCGGCAAGGAAATGAAGGACTCGGTCACGCTGCGAAACGACGTGGAACACCTCCTGAAGGTGCTGCGGTAATCGATTCGTTGTCTGCCCTGCCCTCCAACCGCTTGTTGGTGCAGTGGCACATCACCGACCGTTGCCCGCGACGTTGCGCGCACTGCTACATCCCCGACCACTCCCTGGAGCCATCGCTCGACGAGCTTCGGGCGATCCTGGACCAATGGGTGGCACTGGACCTCCGGGCCAGACAGATTTCGACCGACGATTGGCGGCTGGATTTCAACCTCACCGGCGGCGAACTGCTGAGCCATCCCCAGTGGCGCGAATTCCTGAACGAAACCAGGACGCGCCTGCCGCAGTCCCGGATCGCCTTGCTCCTGTCCGGCGAACTCCTGACCGAGGCGATCGCCGACGAGCTGGCGAAACTTCGCCTGCGCTACGTGCAATTTTCGCTGGACGGCAGCCGCAAGGCCCACGAAGCGATCCGTGGGCCCAAAGCGTTCGAGACCGCGATCGCGGCCATCCAGCGCACATCTTCCCGTGGCATTCCCACCGTGGTTTCGCACACGGCCTTTCCCGGAAGACTCGGAGAACTCGCGCAGGCGGCCAAGGCCGCGCGCAAGGCGGGAGCGGAATCCATCTGGACCGATCGCGTGGTGCCGGGGCCGGGCGATCCGCATTGGGATGCGCCGGCGACCCAAGCCTACCTGGACGAGCTTCGCGAGGTGTCGCAGAAATTGTCATCAAAGGGCTTCAAGGTCCGCACCTCGCGCGCTTTGCAATTTCTGTCGTGCGGTGGCCAAGCCTACAAGTGTTCGGCCGGCAAGTCGCTTTTGGCGGTGCTGGCCGACGGCACCGTGGCGCCGTGCAGGCGATTGCCCGACCCCATCGGGCGCCTTCCGGCCGACGACCCGTGGGATCTGTGGACAGGTTCGGAGAAGGTGCGGACCTTGGCGCAGCGCGAGCCGGAAGGCTGCTCGCGCTGCCTGTTCGCGAACGTCTGCCAGGGCGGCGCGCCGTGCCTGTCCTTCGCGCAGATGGGCGATGCCACAGCAAAGGATCCGGCGTGTTGCGTACCGGGGTGGGCGCGTCCGTGACCCCGCCGTTGTAGAGACGCCCCGCCGTAGAGACGCCCCGGCGGGGCGTCTCATCTGTGGCGGGGCGCATCTACAAACGCGGGGTGAGACGCCCCGGCGGGGCGTCTTGACGATCATTGGTATTGCCTACCTTTTTGCGCATGCTCGAACCTCTGCGCATGATCCCCGAGCCATTATTTCTTGTTCTGCTGATCGGATTGACTGGTCTGGGGATCTATTTGTTTATCGCTCGCTCGTTGGAGCCGACCCACGCCGATCCCGCTGTGGAAAGGAGGCTGTCCCCGTACGAACTGGCCTATTTGGCCCACGGTCCCCGAGGCGTGATCGAAACGGCCTTGGCCACCGCCGACGCCAATGGCTTGGTCCAACTGGATTCGAAAACGGGTCGGATCCTTCCCCTTTCCAGCGTGCCCACCGACGATCCGGTTCTGGCTGAGCTGCTGAAGGATCTGTCCAAAACCGAGGGCTCGCCACGGGGCTTGAGCCTTGCCGAGGCGATCACCAATACTCTTGCTGAGGTCACACGGCTCGAACTGTGGAAGCCTTCGTCGTATGCCCGATCCCACCGACGTGCCGGTGCCTTTTTTGGCGGATTGGCACTGATCGCCTTCCTAAGGCTCCTGGACGATCACCCCTCCTTAGGCATTGCTTCCATGTGGCTTTTGCTGTCCTCTCTCGCGATCTGGAAAATCCTTCCTCAAGTCTCCTCGGCTGCTCCTTCCGCAGCTGGCCACAATTGTGTTCAGGCTCGTCGCCGATCATTGGAGCCGCTCCTGTTGAATGACCCATCCACCCCTTGCGATGCCGACGAGCGCATTTTTTTGATCTCGATTTTTGGATTTCAGGAATTAACCAGGACGCGTTGGGCGGAGAGGATTCCCCTGGCTGGCCTCGTTGTGGCCTCAAACCCGAATTGGATGAAAACCCCAAAATCCTACTTCTACGCTCTCAGCGAGGGCGAAGAGGCTTGGACTCCGAGCCACATTGATTGATGGCGCAGCCCCCACCCCCGCTTTTCTAAACTTTTTACCCATGCTCGAACCTCTGCGCATGATTCCCGGGCCCTACTTTCTGCTCCTGCTTGTTGGATTGACAGGTCTGGGGATCTATCTCCATTTCTTCCGGTCTTGGGGGGCTGGTCGCCTCAATCCCATCGCGGAAATGCGATTGAGCCCGTACGAATTGGCGTACTTGGCGCGCGGCCCGGGCGGGGTGATCGAAACCGCTCTGGCGACTGCCGACGCCAATGGGCTGATCCAGGTGGATGCCTCCTCCGGCCCCGCGATTCCCCTTCCGTCCGCTCGTCCCGACGACCCCATCCTGGCCGAACTCCTCAAGGAGCTGGGCGAACTCGGAGGCTCGTTGCGAGGACTGAAATTGACGGAATCGATCAAGGTGTTGCAATCCGATCTGATGGAAGCGGGGCTCCTGGATCGCTCCACTTCCGGCCAAGTCGCTTTGCGAGGATTGGCCATCTTCGGAACGATCGAAGTCCTGGCCTTTCTGAAGCTTTCCCTGGCCCTGACCTACAACAAGCCAGCCGGATTCCTCTTCGTTCTGGTTTTTGTCATCGCGGGAATCCTTGCGGTCGGCTTGGTCGCCAAAGGCCGCCGGGGCTACCCCACCGCGGCGGGGCGCCGCTGCGTGGCGGATCGACGACAGGCCTTGGAACCGCTTTTGTTCGATGCGCAAGCCTCGCGGACCCGCTCCGATGCCCGCCCCCTCATGACGTCGGTCTTTGGCTTCCAGGAATTGTCCGGATCCATGTGGGGCGCGGCGATTCCCTTGGCGGGCATCGCCATCGCCACCAGCCCCTTGTGGATGAACCCTCCCGCCGCTTCCGGTGCATTCTCCAGCGGCTCCAGCGGCGGCGATGGCGGATGGTCCACCAGCAGCGGCTCATCCGATTCCGGCTGCGGCGGAGGCTCCAGCGGTGGTGATTCCGGATGTGGCGGAGGCGGAGGTTGCGGCGGCTGCGGAGGCGGTGGGGGGGATTGATCCGCACCCTTGGCGGAGGCTACTCCAAGGAGCACAAACACCTGCCCGAGATCCCCAGTGCGAAGGCCATCGAGGCGAACGGCTTGGATCATCGTGCAGATGACCTTCTGCTCTTGAAGAAGGTGGAGGAATTGACCCTCCACGCGATCCAACAGCAGAAGGCTTTGGAGGATCAGGCGAAGTCCAACGAGGAGCTTCGCCGCGAACTGGAAGAACTACACGTCAAGATCGGGCGCTGAGGCGCGCCCCTGGGCTCAGCCTGCGAAGGTGTCGTCCGAGAAGACGATGGACACCTTGACGACGGCGGAGCTTCCGGTTCCAGTGACCGACTCGACTTTGATGACACTGACTACACCGCCGGAGTGTTCCACGATGTAGTAGTGGCCAGCGATGACGTTGACGTATTGCTCCGTGACCTCTCCCTCAAGGATCCACTGTGTCTGTTCCAGGGAAGTGACCGGAGTGGTGCCGTTGTCATAGAAAAAGGTGGCGTTGGTCTTTCCCCAGCCACTGACGACCGAGAAGGATTTGTTGTAAGCATACTCAGGAGAGACAAACCGAAGTCCACCGGTCGATTCGTTGTAGAGCAACAGATCGATGGAAGCGATCTCGGAGGCGGTCTTCGCGCCGGAGGTGTACGCCGTCAATCCGTCGACATCCAAGGCGGAGGGCGGGGCGGCGTTCTGGGCACCCAGGTCGATCTTCGGCCAAGTTGGGTCGACAGGGTCCGGATCCACGACGGAGCCTCCCTCCACCAGATAGACGTCGACCACGGCGTTGGCGCTCTTGCCGGATCCGTCCACGCTGGACACGTACAACACCGCGATTTCGCCGGACACCGTGCCGATGCCGTAGTAATGACCGGACACCACCGTGGCCGAGGTCTTGGGATTGGCCACCAGGGCATCGAAGACGACTCCTGTATGGGCCGGCCTGGAGGTGCCCAAGTCAATGATCGCCGTCTTGTTCACCGTGCTCCAGCTACCAAGGGAGAACGCACCCTTGGCAGCGTAGTCGGGAGACATGAAGGAAAGAGTGGTGCCGTCGGCACCGAAGATCACATCGATGTCCGCGTAGGGAAGGCCCGCTCCGGAGGTGTGGAGAGTGCCGGCATCAGCTCCTGCCAGCTCGAAGAACGATCCTCTCGAGGAATTTTGTGCTCCGGCAGTGACCGCACCCATGCGAAGCAACGGCTCGCCGATGGTCGGATCCGGATCCACCGGGTCGACGGGATCGGTGCCACCCTTTGCCTTCACGGTGAAGGCGACTTCCTTGGTGGTGACCGCTCCGGACTTGTCCGTCAGGGTGAGGGTCATGATGTAAGAGCCGGCGGAGGCGGTGGTCAGGGCCGAGAGTTTCCAGCCGCTGGAAGCGAAGGTTTTGTCGCCAGGCTTGGGCATGGTCGTGAAGCTCGGGAGAAACGAGCTGACCACGACGCTCCCGGACGAGCTCTTGAACGTCGGGGCGATCGAGAGAATGCCCGTGTCCGAGGTGGCGGCCACGGCCACGTCCACGGAAGCTCCACCCGCAGTCAATTCCGTACCGGAAAGGCTGACGGTGAGATTGGAAGGCTTGGCAGTACCTGCAGGGGTATCGGTGGTCTTGTCGCACGCGCTGAGGCCAAGAAGCAAAGCGCCCCAGGCCAGCAAGATTTTTGATCGGGTCATTTTACAGTCCTTATCGGGTTATTGGATGCCCGGCGGGATAGAGCCGGTACACTTGGACTGAAATAAAGAAAAACCTTGGCAACACCTATTTTGTCTCCATGACCCACACGACCTTGGTGCAGCCTGCGGAACTTCTGACTCACCTGGACGATGCCGACTGGATCGTCTTCGATGTGCGCCATGATCTGTTCCAACCCAACGCGGGAATCGACGCCTGGTGCGCGGGCCATATCCCGGGATCCCAGTTTCTCCCCCTGGACGAGGCTTTGTCCGGCGCGAAGACCGGGCACAACGGCCGCCATCCGCTTCCGGAGCGATCGTCCCTGGCCGCCATCCTGGCCAGCATGGGCGTGAACTTGAAAAGCCAAGTGGTCGTGACGGACAGCCATGGCGGGATGTTCGCCGCCCGGCTCTGGTGGCTGTTGCGCTGGCTGGGCCATGAATCCGTAGCCGTGCTCGACGGGGGCATCGGCGCCTGGACCAAGGCTGGAGGGATCCTGACCCAGGAGGTGGGGAGCCCACGCAAGCGCGGAGATCTGATGGAACGCCCCTCCTTGGTGGGAACGGTCACTGCCGACCAAATTTTGTCCAGCCTGGGTTCGCGGAACCTCCTGGTGGTGGATGCCCGCGGCCCGGATCGTTTCCGTGGCGAGAACGAAACGCTGGATCCCGTGGCGGGCCACATCCCGGGCGCCTGCAATCGGCCCATCGCGCGCAACCTCGATGGCGAGGGACGCTTCCGCCCCTCCGCCGAATTGCGTTCGGAATTCGACGAAATCCTTTCCGGGATCCCCATGGAACGCGTGGTGATGCAATGCGGATCCGGCGTCACCGCCTGCCACAACCTGCTGGCCTTGGAGATCGCGGGGTTGCCTGGCGCGCGGCTCTATCCTGGATCCTGGAGCGAATGGTGCGCCGATCCGCGCCGACCGGTGGAGACCGCCGCCTAAACTCTCGACCTACATTGCTTGGCGATGGCTCTCCACCTCCACTTCGCCAACCGGCTGGAACCACTGGTCGCCGAGCTCTCCGAGCTTCTGGATGGGCTGTGGACCGACCTCGCCCAGCCGCCGCCCGTGGTGGTGCCCTCGCCCGCCGTGGCCAAGTGGCTGAAGTTGAGGTTGTGCGAGGCGCGCGGGATTCTGGTGAACCTGCCCACGCCCACGCTGGAGTCGGTGCTGTGGTCGGCGCTGGACCCCGAGCCCGGACAGCGCATCCTGCGCGTGGAGGCCCTCTCGCAGGCCATCGCGCCACTTTTTGACACGAACCTCCTTGCGAATGATTCCTACCGATCGGTGCGACGCTACCTGGAAACAGCCTCGGGAATCGATCCCCGGCGACGTTGGCAATTGGCCCAGGCCGTGGCGAAACTCTTTTTGGAATACGAATACAACCGGCCCAGCGTCTGGAGGGAAGGGCGATGGGCCGTGGAAGGCCTGGACCACCGTTGGCCCCGGCGCGGGTATTTCTCGCGCGCATCGGCCCAGGAAGTCGATGACGAAATCTGGCAGAGGGAACTCCACGGCGAGGTGTTCTCCGCCACCGGCCCCTTGGCCGGAACGGGTCTGCTGGGCCTGCCGCGTTTGCATCGGCTTCGCCGCGAAGCCGGATGGCGCCCGCAAGGCGGCACCCTGATCCTGTTCGGCCTGGAAAAAGTGAGCCATTTCCACCGAAATCTCGTGTTGGAACTGTCCGAAGGCCGCGAGGTGCACCTGTTCCTGCAAAACCCCTGCGCCGAATTCTGGGAAGATGTGGACACATCGCGGCGCGCACGCAAACGCCACGGAACCAAGATCCCGAAGTTTTCTCCCGACGACTACCAAGCCCAATCCTTGGCCGATCGGTTCTACCCAGCCCAGACGGCAGGAGCCCAGGCCGACCCGAAGCTATTGGAGCGTTGGGGAAGGTCATCGCGCGAAAACACCTCGCTTTGGTGCCAGGCCACCGACTACGACTTTTCCATGTCCGTCGAGCCTCCCGTCGCCGCGAACGCGGATCCCACGGCACTTTCCACCCTGCAGCACTGCCTGACGCGACGCCATCCCGGCCCGGGCATCTCGCCGTTGGAACTGGAAGACGGACGCATTCTGTCCGAGACTCTCCCGGCCGATCGATCCATCCGGCTGTTGTCGTGCCCGGAGCGCACCCGCGAAATGGAAGCCGTGCGCGACCAGCTTTTGGATTGGCTTTCGGAAGATCCCTCCCGCATGGTTTCCGACGCGGTGGTCCTTCTCCCGGATCCTTCCCGGCATCGGGCGGCCATTGAAGCGGTGTTCGCCAGTCGCGCTCCCGGCGACCCCGGGTTCATTCCGCACACGGTTTTGGGTGCGGCTGGATCGGAAAGCCTGTGGGCGCGCGGCGTGGAATCGCTACTGCGCCTTTGCCAAGAGCCTGCCGACCGCCCCGGCGTGTTCGCATTGCTTCGCAATCCCCTCTGCCAGGCAAAGCTTGGGGTCGATGCCGACACGGTCGCCACCTGGGAATCGTGGGCGGAAACATCGGGAATGCTGCGGGCCTGGGATGGGGCGCATCGGCGCGAAGCGGGCGACGCGGCCTCCGTGGCCCACGACCCGCACACCTTCAAGGCGGGATTGGCGCGCCTCTACCTGGAACCGTTGGCGCACAGCGAGACCTCGATCGGATTGTCCGTTCCGGAAGGTTTTGGCGAGCGGATTTCCCCCGTTGGGGATTTCCAGAGCGATCTCGCTTCCGTGGATCGCTTCGCCCAGGCGCTGGAAGGGCTGTTCCACCAGACTCGCGCGTTGGCTTCCCTCTGCGCGAGCGAGCGTCCCTCCGCCTTGGCCCGCGAACTGGGAGAGCTGTGCGATCGCTGGCTGGACCCCGGCACGGGGCCGGAATCCCGGATGCGTAGACAATTTCTGGAAACCATCGGATGGACATCGCTGCAAGACGCGTTCGCCGAGCGCAGGCTCGATTTGGCAGAACTATCCGAGATCGCCAAAAGCGCGCTGGAATCCGAGCACCCCGCGCCGGCACGAGCCTTCGCGGGAAGCCTCACCTTCGCACCGCTGCGCGCGGGCCACATCCTCCCCCACGACTTCGTGGCCGTGGCGGGGTTGGACGCAGACTCCTTCCCCGGCTCCCAGGATGTGTCGGGAATCGACTTGGTGGCCAAGAACCCGTTGGTGGGCGACCTTCATCCGGTGCGCGACAATCGGTCGTTGTTTTTGCAGACGATCCTCTCCGCGCGGGAAAGGCTGGTGGTTTCCTGGCTTTCCCAAGACCTCCAGAAGGATGTGGCCAAGGAACCCTCCAGCGTGGTGATGGAACTGGAAGAGGCCCTGGCCGACATCGCGCAGGGAAGGTTTCGCGAGACCGAGCCGCTTCTGGCGCGCGAAGGGGGAGGCACCACGGCCTCCTGGGATCCGTGCGATCTTCTGGATGCGGCACACCGCAAGGAGTCCCCCGAAGCTTCAGCCTTGATCCCGGAGGAAGATCTCGTCCAGGTGGATCTTGCCGAAATCCGTCGTTTCCTGAAAAACCCCCATTCCCACGACTTGTCCCGCCGCCTGGGATGGCGGGAAGAAGAACTGCCCTCCACGCTGGAAGCCTCGCACGAGGTCCTCGGCACCGATGCGCGGGAAGATGCGATCTTCCTTTCAGGATTGTTCGGCGAGCTGGCGAGCCTCGCCTGGATCGATCTGGCCGCCGATCCGATCCAGCGCATCCGGAAGATCCTGGACACGCGCCTGTGGGACGCGAGCTTTCCGGAATCCCTGCTGGCCCGCACCGAGTTGGATTCGCTGGAGGAATGGGCCGCGTGGACCTGGAAACTCCTGGCGGCGCTGCGCGGTGAATTCCCGGAACACACCCTGGCGAAAAACCAGAATCTGTCGTTGGGAACGGCCGATCGAGAGAGCGGCATCCGTTGGCGGAAGGATGTTCGGGAGTTCGTGGTTTCCGGCCGCATTCCCTTGGCCCTGGTGCACGCGGCCAAGGGCCATGTGGTGGTCCTGGAATGCGTCAAGATGGACAAAGGCAACAAGGACGGCCCCAAGGTCCGCACCCACAACACCTACAACACCTGGGTGAACGCCGCCGCCTTGCAGGCCTCGGGATGGCCTCGGGTGGAAATCCGCTTCGCCCCCCGGGAGAGCGGCCTGGCTTGGGTCCGCCGGGAGGTCGTGGGATCATGGAAGGAATGGATGTCGGATCTTGTCGGGGATCTTTCCCAGGGTGCCCGGGAATACCTGCCTGCCCGTGCGATCCTGGAGCATCGACCGCTATCGCCATTCGCCCTGCGCGAAGAGCTGGAAGATGCCGCCTACCCGGACCCTTGGGATCGGCTGCTTTGCCCCGCCCTTCCGGGAGAATCCGAAGACGACCCGACCGATTTCACCGCGCTGGTCCAACGCCGGTTGGGGCCTCTGCTGGCATTGGATGGGTCTGTCGTGGCGGAGGTGGAGGATGCCTGAGCTGGACCTTCACAAGCACGGCATCCTGGAGGCCCACGCGGGAACGGGGAAGACCTTCGCCATCACCAACCTCGTGCTGGAGCTGGTTTCCGTGCGCGGCTTGCACATCCGCGAGATCCTGTTGGTCACCTACACGGAAAAGGCCGCCCAGGAGCTCGCCACCCGCGTGCGCAAACGCCTGACCGAAGCCGCCGCCAAGGCCCACGGCCCCGTCAAGGACCATCTGGAAGCCAACCTGCGCGAAATGCACGAGGCGTGGATCGGGACCATCCATTCGGCCTGCCTGCGCATCCTGCGACAATTTCCGTTCGAATCGGGGATCTCGTTTTCACCCGAACTCTCCGACGACGAAGATGGCTTGGAAGAGGCGTTGCGCGAAGCCTTGCGGGACGACTCCTGGAAGGGGGATTTCCAGGAGCCCCGGATGTTCGCGCGCGCCTGGAATTGCAAGGCGCCGGACGCCCAACTCCAGGGTGCCAAGGCTTTGGGCCTGGCGCTCCTGCAAGGATCCGAGATCCACCCCGCCTGCCTCCTGGAG
This sequence comes from Fibrobacterota bacterium, assembly GCA_016699655.1. Lineage (GTDB taxonomy): Bacteria > Fibrobacterota > Fibrobacteria > UBA5070 > UBA5070 > UBA5070. The sequence goes on along the minus strand of CP064986.1, from coordinate 1,810,057 downwards.
CCATCGCCCGATCCATCGAACGAACACGACGTGGTGCTTTGCGCCCGATTCCAATCCGCCTGGGCCACGAGGGCGACGCTCCTCCATCGCGCACGAAAGGCCGCCCACGGGAAGCTCTCCTATCAGGACATGCTCGCGTACATGGTGGATGCCTTGGGTCGCGACGAGTTCCGGTCGCTGCTGCGCGATTCTCTCAAGGTAGGGATCGTCGACGAATTCCAGGACACCTCGCCTCTGCAGTGGAAGATCTTCCGCAGCCTCTTTTTGGAAAAGGGAGCCGTCGCGCCCGGAAACCTCTACCTGGTGGGCGACCCCAAACAGTCGATCTACTCCTTCCAGGGCGCCGACGTCCATACCTACCTGGACGCATGTCAAGAATTGTCTCGGCATGGCGCCGTGAAGCAGCCGCTGGAAACGAATTGGCGCACCACCCCCGATCTGATCGAGGGTGTCAACGACCTGTTGCTCCACGCGGACCACAAGGACTGGTTCAAGGACAACGGCATCCGCTACGATCGCGCCAACCGGGCGGCCTCGCCCGCGCGCAGCGCTCCCCCGCACGTCCTGCCGGGAGACCTCGGCGAGGCTCCGGTGCGGATCCATCCGTTCCAAGGGAAGACCGATCCCGCCAAGGCCGAATACGCTCGGCAATGTGCCGCATGGATCCAAGGGCTGAGAGGGCGGCTCGTCTCCCTTCCCGAAGGGGATCAATGGAAGGATCGCGTCCTGGATTGGGGCGATTTCGCCGTGGTGGTCAGCGCGCGATCCGTGTCGAACCCCTTTCGCCGCGCCTTCGACCAGGCGGGAATCCCCTGGGCGCTCTACAAACAGGAGGGCGTGTTCCGCTCGCGGGCCGCACTCGAGGTTCGCACGGTCCTGCTGGGATTGGGAGGATCTCCCTCCGACGCCTCGCGGCGCTCCATGGCCTTGGCCACGCGCTTGCTGGACGGACGGGAGGACCTTCTGGAAGAGGCGCGGTTCCTGGCCCGCAACGCGCGATGGGCGAGGTTGTTCCGTCTCCTTTCGCAGGAGGGCCCCGGACCCGAGCAGATTTTGTCTGGAAGGTCCGGCGACCGGGAATGGATGGATCTGCGCCAGGTCTGCCAATTCGCGCTGGAATTTTTGGCCAGCGGCAGCGGAGGGATGGAGGAGCTGGCCGAACGCCTGGGAAGGATCGACCAGGGCCTGGAAGACGCGCCGGACGACCGCAACCTGATGGCCCGCGCCACCGATCGTGGCCGCGTACAGATTCTGACCATGCATGTCTCCAAGGGGCTGGAGTTCCCCGTGGTGTTTTTGGGCGCCTCGCGGGGAGGGAACAATCCTGCGGTCCATTCCTGGATCGACCCCGACACGTCCCGGAGGATGGTCATGCCCGGCTGCATTCCCGCCGCACGGACCAAGGCGGACAAGACCCCTCTTCGGATCGCCGTGGAAGATGCCAAGGGCATCGCCAAGGCGCAGAAAGAGCAGGAAATGAGGCGTCTTGTGTATGTCGCCGCCACGCGACCCAAACTGCTTCTGGTGCTTCCTTGCCACCTCCGGGAAAAGAAAAAGGTGGAAGAGACGGAAAAACCGCACGACCCTCTTTCCGACCTCACGCTTCCCTGCCTGGACGCGACCGAACGCATCGCTCTGCTGGGCGACGCTCCCGAGCCCCTCGCGGCACCACCCTCGCCACAGAGGATGGAAGAGGAGGCCAGCCATGTGCATGGCTGGCAGGATCTGTCCCAACTGCGCATGCCCACACGCGCTCGTTCGCAGACATCCTTCACCCAGGTGACGTCCGACACCCATGTGCTTTCCCCCGAAGTCCACGGACTCGGGGAACGCCTGGAACGCTCCGAGGAACCGGACGCGGAGATTCCCTTGCCGCCCGCCACACCTCCAGCGGACGAATGGCTCCCTCGAGGCGCCCGCACGGGCGATTGCCTGCACGAGATCCTCGAAGGATGGATGTCTCCCGCAGCGGATCTGGCCTGGGTGCACGACGACACCACCCTGCCGACCCGGGAACGCGAAGTCGCCCACACCCTTTCCGCGCACGGCATGGATGCGGCGCTCGCGCCGAAAATTGTCAATCTGTTGCGCTCCGTGCTTCTGAAGCCTCTGGATCTCCCCGGCGGATCGTCCGTGCGGCTTTGCGACCTGGCTGCCTCGGACCGATTGCCCGAGGTGGAATTCCATTGGCCCGTGGGCGCCGACGGAGGCCCCGCCAAGCCAACCGAAACCGTGCGCGGCTGGATGGTGGGATACATCGACCTGCTCTTCCGCCACGAATCCAAGTGGTATGTCCTGGACTGGAAAACCACCAGCATGACGCTTTGGAACGCCGAGGCCTTGGACGCATCGGTGCGTTCGCACGGCTACGACCTCCAAGGCAAACTCTATGGGCAATCCGTCGCGCGCGCCTTGAAACCCCATGAATCCTGGGGTGGCGGGGTGGTGGTGTATCTGCGCGCCTTCGCCGATCCCGCCACGGCCGATCACGGCATCTGGACCTGTGGTGCCCACACCGATTCGGCGGATCTGGATCGTCGTGTGCGCACCTGGATGGAATCGAGGCGTTCGTCATGACCTTCGAAGAATTCAAGGATGCCCACCACGGACCGGGCCATGCCCAGGCGACGCCCACGCCCCTTTCCAGGGCCGCGCTCCAGCTCGCCCTGAGCCAACGGCTGGACACAGCGGAACTTCGCCGCGAACGAATGCTGTGCGGAAACGTGGAGGACGGATTCCGTCTGATCTTTCTACTTTTGGCCGCGCGATTGCGCCGGGGACATCCACGCGCGACCAGGGTGGATCTGGTCCAGGACCTGGAATCCGCCCTGCGACAAGGCGGCGGATCGGATCCGGATCCCGCGTTCGCCAAGCATCGGGAGGAGCTTCCGCTCCACACGGCGGCGATCCTCGCCTTGGTCACGACCGCCTTCGACCGTTTGCGATCGGATCCGCACACCGGCCTCCCCCAGTTCGGCCCGGCCCAAACCGATCCCGCGCCGATCATTCGAGTCGAGTCTGGCTCACTTTCCCTGGCCTTCGCGCGCCATGCCGCTGCGGAAGACGATCTGCGCCTGGCCCTCCTGCGATTCAGGGACGCGTCGGATTCCGTCGTAGAATCCTCGATCCTGGAACGCCTGGACCACTTGCCCGGAATGCGGCTCCACGACAGGCAACGCGATGCGGTGGAAGGCGTTCTGAAACACCCTCTGTGCCTGGTGACCGGCGGGCCCGGCACGGGAAAGACCACCGTCGTGGCACGCGCTCTGTTGGCGATGGCCTGGGCGGACTCCGGCATCACATCGGAATCCGTCGCCTTGTGCGCCCCCACCGGTCGCGCGAAGGCGCGCCTCCAGGAAAGCCTGCGCTCAAGTCTCCTTCCGCTGGCCCAAACCGATCCAGTCGCCCTGGAGCTTTCGCGCATTCCCTCCAACACCTTGCATACCTTGATTGGGGTCCGCGCGGGCAAACGTCCCCGGCACCATCGAGACAATCCTCTCCCCCATCGCGTGGTGGTGCTGGACGAAGCCTCCATGGTGGATCTTCCCTTGTTCGCGGCCCTGGCCAACGCACTGCGCCCCGATGCCCGGCTGGTGGTCGTGGGTGATCCGGATCAATTGTCTTCGGTGGACCCCGGAGCCGTCCTGGCGGATCTGCTGGCCAACCCCGATCTTTCGCGTTTCCGTCGCCCCCTCACCCACAGCCATCGAAACGCCGGCGAGATCGCCAAGTTCTGTCAGCTCGCCAACCAGGGCAGTCCTCCCTCGCCTGACTCCATCCCGCTCGCCCTTGGCGAACCTTCGTTGTGGACCGACGTGCCCTCCGGATCGGTGTTCCGGATTCCTCCGCAAGAGCTCCCGGGCCGACTGGACGAGTGGATGGAACTGTGGGTGGGATCGCACCTGGACGGCTTGCGCGACCTGGCCCAAGGAGCCTCACCCCCCGACTTGTTCGCCGCCATCCCGCGAAGTCGCTTCCTGTGCATGGTCCACGAGGGCCCGTTCGGCGCCATCGCGGTCAATCGCGCCTGCGACGCGTGGTTGCGCCACCGGCTGGGGATCGCGTGGAGCGCGCCATGGATACCTCTCCAGCAGGTGATCCTGGGCCGCAACCACCCCGAACTGGACCTGTGGAACGGCGACCTGGGGCTGATCCTGGAGCAGGAAGGGCGCCCAATGGCACTCTTCCCGCGCGAAAACGGCTACCTGACGATTCCTGTCGATCGACTCTCCGGCTTGGAGAGCGCCTGGGCCATCACGACCCACAAGTCCCAGGGTTCGGAGTTCGATCATGTCCTGTGTGTGTTTCCCGACCGCGACGCGCCCGTGCTCACGCGACAGATCGTGTACACCGCTGCCTCGCGGGCCAAAAAAACACTCTGGCTTTCCGGCGATCTTTCCCTGGTGCGCACGGCCTGCACACGCACCGACGAACGACCGTCCAGGGTACGGGAGCCCCTGTAGGGATCGGGCATGCCTGATCCCTACAACGGAAACTTCAACCCCTGCTCGCGCAAGGTCAGCATCGCTTCGGCGTTCCCCTTCGCGTCGTCCACCGGGTGGTGGGTGTGGGCCGTGCGCCGCAGGTGCTTGAAGTTTTTTGTCACGTCTCCAACGCGCCCTTTGTAGAGGCTCCCCAGGTTGGTGGAGGAGAATCCGAACGGATTCTTCCCCAGAAACCAGTGGAAGTACCAGTTGATGAACTGCCAATCGAATCCGTTGTTGTCGGAGACGAACATCGGCTTTCCCCGGCAGGTTTGGCGCAGCCACGCATCGAAGTCCGCCATCGCCTGCTCAGGCGCGGGAAACGCGAGGGCCTGCTCCCTGGAGAATCCGGAAACCTGCAGGGCATCGGGAATCCAATCCTCCCATATCGGGCGCAACTCGGCATAGAACGTGCGTTCCAGCCCGGGCTCCACGATCACCGCTCCGAAGCAGATCATCGAATACTTGCCGGGAATCGGACCATCCGCTTCCACGTCGACCATCACATAACTCATCTCTTATTCCATTCATTGGATCATCGTCCGCGTCATTGCGGAATAGTGCGGACGATAGGAATTCAACGCGGATCGTTCAAAGCCCACCATTCAGAAAGCGTTGGGCTTCCTCGGTCAAGCGGATGAAATGGCCCGCTTCGGCGAAGACAGGACGAAAGCTAACCCTCCGATCGTCTCCCCGTTCCCTACCTTTGGCGCATGACGGACCACTCCACCGCGATGACAGATGCTGGCGTGTTCACCTCTTGGCTTCGGCGCATGCTCCATTCGCTGGCCACCGATTCCGACACCCACACCCCCTGCGGCGATTGCACGGGATGCTGCCGATCCTCCAACTTCATCCACATCCATCCCGACGAAAAAGCCGCCCTTCGTGCGATCCCCAAAACCCTGACCTTTCCCGCACCCGGCGCGCCGAAAGGCACGCGACTGCTCGGCTACGACACCGAGGGACGCTGCCCCCTCCTGTCCGAAACGGGATGCACGATCTACGGCTCGCGCCCTCGCACATGTCGCATCTACGATTGCCGCGCCTTCGCCGCGGCCGGCCTTTCGCCGGATGCGCCTCCCGACAACCCTGTCGTCCAAAGGGTTGGGAGCTGGACGTTCCGCCACCCCACCACCCAGGACAAAAAATGCCACGAGGCGGTGGTCGCGGCGGCGCGGTTTCTGGGGGAGAAAGCCGATCTGTTCCCGGGGCGCAAGCCACCTGCGGATCCCGCCCAAAGAGCCATCTTGGCCTTGAAGGTCCACCGGGTGTTCCTGGAACGACAAAGCGACCCGGACCGGGTCGCCAGCATCGTCGAAGCCTCTTCCCGCTTCGAGGCCAAGCGGGAGAAGCTTCTTGGAAAAAGGACTTAGTCCGCAGCCAGTCCGATGACCACGAGACCCACCAGCCCTCCCAGGATCCAGCGCCAGACACCGGCTTCCTGGTTGCCGGATTTCTTGGTGGAGGGGGCGTACAGCAAGCCCACCTCGGCGTAGGCGCCTTGGTCGTGGTCGGAGTTGGCGGTGATCTGGTAGCCGCCGCGCACCAAGGCGCGCACGTCGTAGGTGCGAAACAGCATCAAGCCGCCCTGGAGGTTCAATTGCGGTCCGACATTGATCTTGTCGTCCGGATCCGGCTTGTCCGGGAACACGTATTCCATGCCCAAGCCGCCGCCCACGAACGGCGAGATGTCGGATCTTGTGAAGAAATTCACCACATCGAGCTGGAAGGCCAGCGAGGAGGGGATGTTGCCCTTCAACTCCACGTCCAGGGTGAGGTTCTGGCGGAATTCGTACCAGTAGGAATACCCGATCGTCAGATTCTGACGAGGCTGGCGATACCGGGTGGTGTCGAACGTCGTCATCCCCGTCCGATAGGTCCTGGGTTCGGTGATCGAGCGTTCGTAGCTGGAGCCGATGGGGTAGAGCGCACCCACGGTCACGCCGCTCATGGAGGAGCTCTTGCGGCGCAGCATTTCCTTTTCGCTCTCGGTCTCGGCGACGTTGTCCACCGTTCCCGCATCGGCGAGGGTCGTGTTGTCGAAAGCCGATCGCATCACCTGGTCCATGATCCTGGGAAGATCGTCCACCACCTGGAAGGAAGCGCGCCGCACCACGGCAGTGGAATCCGCAGGTCCCACCACGGAAGCGGAGAGGCTGTAGGTGGAGCCCAACTTCAGAAGGGACATCCATAGAGCCTTCTTCGATTGGGTCTTCGCCATCAGACCCTGGGCGCAGGGAATCGCCGAACACCCGGAATCCGAAAGATCCAGGTAGGCGCCTTGGCGGAGTTCGCCGAGGGTTTGCAGGAACATGGCCTTGGCGGGGGCGCGGTCATCCGGCGGGAGTGCACTGAAGCTCGACGCGGTCACGACCACTTGGCCTTCAGGCGCCTTGGCGGCCAAGGCGATTGTGGACAAGGCAAGGGAAAGTGCCAAGCCAACGCGAGTGATGGAATGCATGGATCCTCCTTAAGGGGGGGAGTAGCGGTTTCGTCCGGAAAGTTAGTTGAGACACGCTTCCTTTCGGTTCACCGGAGTGGATTCGTGGATTCCCTCCAAATGGCAGGGATGCTAGTATGTGGGGTATGCCTGCGCCGGATGAGCAAATCTGCCCGATATCGGGTTGGCGAATCGAGACTCGCCCGGAATGGACCGATCTTCCCGGCGAGCTGGGCGTGCGTTGGACCTTCCGCAAGATCGGCGGGAAGATCATCGACATCCAAACCTTCGGACCTCGCGGCGCCGCCAACCAGGGCACGTACGAAGCCTATCGGGCCCGGGTGATCGCCGAGGCGTTCCCGGATGGCGGGCACTACGTGGAATGCCGGGACATCTCGCACATCCAGGGACTCCCCGACGCCCACCTGCGTCGACTCCACACCCAATACCATCTTTCCTACGCGTTCAAAAATTGTATCGGATGCACAATCTACGGGTCTTCCGTGGTGTTGCGCTCCATGTACGCGCTGGGCCTGCGGATGAACCGCTCTTCCGTCCGCTATCCGGTCAAGGTGCTGAAAGATCGCCATGCGGCTCTGCAGGAGGCCATGGTGTGGATCGATCTCCGGCGCCTGGACCTTTCGGAGTTCCTTCCTTCGCCGCCCTGCCGCATCGTTTCCCAGGACGGCCAAGGGGCGATGGAGATCTCCGTCGCCCGCAAGAAGGTGCTGTTGGTACGCTATTCGGGCGTCCATACGGAATCGAAATTGGCCGATCTTCTCTCCGAAAAAATCACCCAATGGATCGGAAGCGGCGACCTTGTCGGGCCACAATATTGGCGGATCGCCGATTACAGCCAACTGCAGAAGGCCTCCGTGGCCACCCGACTCCGGCATGCCCAATCCGTCAGCGAGCTCCACAAATCCAGTGGACTGTCGCCTCGGGAGATCATCCTTTGCGGAGCACCCGGCTGGGTCCGTGCGAGCATCGCGTTCGCCAAACATGTTTTGAACCTCCCCATGGTCCACACGGCCAATCTCGAGGAGGCGATCGGGCATGTCGGCCGCTCGCTCAACCAGGAGTCCAAACTCCCGTCGACGGAACCAGCATCGCCAACAGTCCAGATCGCCAAAGCGGATCTGGATCAGCTGGTGCAGCTGGTGGGGGCCATCGCATGGGGAAGCGGTGCTTTGGAAACCAATCGCTATCCCGACACCCACCCGCTACACGAGGCTGCCAAAGCCCTGCTGCTTTTGCGCGACGACCACGTCGCCATCCTCGAACAGCACCGGCGGGCGGAGCAATCGGCGATCGACGCAAGCGAAGCGAAAAGCCGATTTTTGGCCAACATGAGCCACGAGATCCGCACCCCTCTCAACGGTGTGGTGGGAATGCTCCAGCTTTTGGCCGATACCGCGTTGGATTCCGAACAGACCCAGTACGCGGATTCCGCCCGCAGCTGCGCCCACTCGCTCATCGAGCTGGTCAACGACATCCTGGATCTTTCCAAGATCGAAGCAGGGAAAGTCGATATCGAATCGATTCCGTACGATCTGAAGGAACTGGTCGGCGAGGTGGTTTCCATGCTCGGCGTCTCCGCCCGCTCCAAGGGCGTGGTGCTGGGCCAGGATTTCCCCTCCGCCCTCCCTCGGCACCTGCTCGGCGACCCCTCGCGACTAAGACAGATCTTGACGAACCTCGTGGGGAACGCGATCAAATTCACGCAAGTCGGCGCGATCCACGTGCGTTCCACCGTACTGGAGCGCACCGAAGACGGTGTGGCCTTGGAGATTTCCGTTTCCGACACCGGAATCGGAATCGCCCAAAGCAAGCTGGAATCCATCTTCGAGACCTTCAGCCAAGCGGACACCTCCACCACCCGCAAATTCGGGGGGACCGGACTCGGCCTTTCCATTTCGCGACACCTCGCCCGGCAGATGGGGGGAGACATCCTCGCCGAGAGCCATCCCGGCGAAGGCTCCGTGTTCCGTCTGCGCCTCCATTGTCCCATCGCACCGGAGCCCTCCGACGCGATCTCGGCCCGGCCCGACAGCGACCTTCCCCACGGGATGAAGCCCCGTGCAGGATCGCGCATCCTGGTGGTGGAAGACAACCGCGTGAACCAGAAGGTGGCCATGGGTCTTCTCCGCAAGGCCAAATGCGAAGTGATGATCATGGAAAACGGCCAGGAGGCCCTGGACATCCTGAGTCGTGAGGATTTCGACCTGGTCCTCATGGACTGCCAGATGCCCGTGATGGACGGCTACGAGGCGACTCGATCCATCCGAGCGGGGAGGGCGAACGTCCGCGATCCCAAGATTCCGGTGGTCGCCATGACCGCCATGGTCATGAGCTCGGACCTGGGGCTGATCCGGGAGGCTGGCTTCGACGATATCGTGACCAAGCCGGTTTCGAAGACCAACCTGATGGAAACCCTCGCCCGCTGGCTGCCTGAATGACCATTGGGCAAGATGCGGTGCGCGGACGGTTCGTCGACTACTTTTGATGGCACAGGCCCGCTGCCATTGGTCCTGTGCCAAATTCCTTCGTCGATGGTAGAATTCTGGCGAACTCCCTCCTTCCCATGCACTAAGGTGATTTCATGTACGATCTGATGGGACGAACGATCCTGATCACCGGCGCCTCCAGCGGAATCGGCATGGCCATGGCCAAGCTGTTCTCGCGCGAAGGGGCTCGGCTGATTCTTTGCGCCCGGCGCATGGATCGCTTGATGCTCCTGTCCGAAGAGCTTCGCGCCTCGCACGGGACGGACGTTCTCACCTTGGGGCTGGATGTGCGGGACCGGCGCCAAGTGGAACGCGCCTTCCAGGTCGAACTCCCGCAGAACTTCCGCAACATCGATGTGTTGATCAACAACGCCGGTTTGTCCCGCGGGCTGGAAGCCGTTCACAAGGGCTCCGAGGACGACTGGGAGGAGATGATTCTCACGAACATCTCCGGCTTGCTGCACGTGACCCGCCAAGTTCTTCCCGGGATGGTCGCCCGTGGCAGGGGCGACGTGATCAACATCGGATCCACCTCCAGCCACGAAGTCTACCCAGGTGGAGCGGTCTACTGCGCCACCAAACATGCCGTGGACGCCCTCACACGCGGACTGCGGATGGATCTGGTCGATTCTCCGTTGCGCGTGATCCAGATCAGCCCGGGCATGGTGGATACGGAATTTTCGCTGGTTCGGTTCCATGGCGATCACGACCGCGCCGCGAATGTGTACGCCGGCATGACCCCTCTTTCTCCGGAAGACGTCGCCGACGCGGCCATGTACGCCCTGACGCGCCCCCCGCATGTCCAGGTGGGTGAGATCGTCCTGTGGCCCACCTCCCAAGCCGCATCCACCCTGGTGGCACGCCATCAGGTGTTGGATGAATCCGTGCCGCCGGATGAATCGACTTGGCGGAACTTCTACGAATTGAAGGAATAGATTCGCTCGAACAGAGAGTCTATTTTTCGCGAATGGACTCCGCCTCGCTCGAATTTGCTCGCCAGCACAACACCCTGCTCAACACGGACTTCGTTCGCTACTCCGTGGCGGTCATCGCCGCGTTGATCGTCGTCGGATTCCTGTGGGTGAAACGCATGGGCTGAACCTGAAGCCTGCCATCCCCGAAGGCAATCAAAGCACCCCGATCTCGCTCGGGATGAATCCCTCGCAGAATTCCCGCCAGCGGCGAGAAGCCCATCGGTGGCCGCTGACCTCAGGCTTTGGCTTCGACCCAATCGAGGAAATTCCCGAGCTTGTCGATGCCGCCCTTGCGGAAGAATTCGGCAAGATCGCTCAGAAATTGTCGGGCTTGGGGCGCACTCAGAAAGCCCGGGTACTGCACGACCACGCGGGATTTGCTGTCCATCACCACCAGCGCGGGAAAGCCTTGGACTCCCTGTTCCATCGCCCATTGATTTTCCGTCAACGTCCGCTTGCCCAGCGTCAGCGAGTTCCCGCTCTCGCCGTTGAGCTTGGCGGGAATGAAGCTCGCGTTGATCCGGGCGATCACGTTGGGATCGCGAAACGTGGTGGCGTCCATCTTGTGGCAGTAACCGCACCAGTCGGCGTAGACCATCACGAACACGCCCTTTTTGGCGGACTTCGCGGATTTGGCCGCCTGCTCCAAGGTGGACCACTGCAAGCCTGCCGACGCCGGCCCCTGCTGTTGGGCGAGGGCGGGAGATGCCAAGGCGATCAGTGCGAGAACGAACAGCGCGGCGGACAAAATCCTGGCGCCAACGGCCTGTGACTGTTTCATGGCATCTCCTTTGAGCCGCTTGTGCACCAAAGCGCTGAACAGATCAGACGAACTTGTTGATCCGTTCGGCGATTTTTTCCTTGGGCAGAGCGCCCACGAGCTGATCCACCACTTCGCCGCCCTTGAAAATCAAGAGGGTGGGGATGGAGCGGATGCCAAACCGTGCGGAAACGTCCGTGTTGTCGTCGGTGTTGAGCTTGCCGATCTTGACCTTGCCGGCGTACTCGCCGGACAGCGCCTCGATCGAAGGGGCGATCATGCGGCAAGGCCCACACCAAGGAGCCCAGAAGTCGACCAACACGGGCAAGTCGGACTTGACCACTTCCACTTCAAAGTTCGCGTCGGTGAACTCAACCACGTTGCCGGCCATGTCAGGATCCTTTCTTCACTGGGTTTGCAAGCGAATCGGTCACGACCTCGACCCGGGTCCAAAACCGCTGCCAGCGGTCCGGATCCTTTTGGAGATTCCGCAACTTCGCGCGGAAGGCTCCTAGGTCGCACCCTTCTTCTCGAAGGATTTTGGTTCGTGCTTCTCTCGCATGTTCGGGCTGTCCCTCCCTGCTGGAGGAAGCAACCCGGAGACGAGCATACAACCTAGCAAAGTCGTCCACTTCCGCCTCGGCCTTGCGATCACGGCAACCAAGGAGGAGTGTCGCTGCCAAAAGCAAGACGGTGATCTTTTTCATCCCTCGCTCCGTTCGAACAGGGCTCGTGCGTATTCCTTGGGCTCGAAAGGAACCAGATCGTCGATCTTTTCACCCAGCCCCAAAAACAGCACCGGCGTCTGGACCACCTTGCGCAGAGACAAGACCGCTCCGCCTTTTGCTGTGCCATCCAGCTTGGTGACCACCAACCCGGTCAGAGGGGCGGTCTCGTGAAACAACTTGGCTTGGCTGACCGCGTTCTGACCCGTGTTGCCATCCAGGACCAGCCAAACATGCTGAGGGTAGGAGGTGTCGTGCTTGGCTACCACCTTCAGGATCTTGCCCAGCTCGGCCATCAGATCGGCGCGATTTTGCAGCCGACCCGCCGTATCCAGCAGCACCACGTCGCAGCCCCGGACGATGGCGGCCGCCACGGCGTCATACGCCACCGCGGCAGGATCCGCGCCAGGCTTTTGGCGCACACAGGGGACATCCGCTCGGCGGCACCATTCTTCCAATTGATCCACCGCGGCTGCACGGAACGTATCGCAGGCGCCTACCAGCACCTTGCGGCCCTGGGCGCGCAAGCGGTGCGCGAGCTTTCCGATGGTCGTGGTCTTGCCTGCGCCGTTGACACCGACGATCGCCACCACCTGGAGCCCGGTGGAAGGCAGGAACGCCTCCGAGGGGCCCAACAGCTCGACGGCGCAGTCGGCAAGCCAATCCAGCAGCTCTTCCGAATCGCGGTACGCGCGACCCCAAGCCCGCTTGCGCAGGCGCTCCACGAGGTCTTCGGCCGTTTCGATCCCCACATCGGCGCGGACCAGCCGCTCCACGAGGTCTTCCAGCGTGGCCTCGTCGATGCGGCCCGTGCCGACCATTCCCTTGAGGCTGCGGACCAGAGCATCGCTCGTGCGCCCCAGCCCTTCGCGGATCCGGGAAAACAGGTTCATTTCGCGGCGGCCGCCTTGGGCTTGGTCAAAATCTGACGATAGCGGACCGGGTCGCGCAGGATCTTGACGGCCTCGGCCACCTGCGGATCCAACGACAGCTCGTACGGCGTGGCGCCACTGGTGCCGCCCACCGCCATGAGAACTTCCCGGTTGATCCCCTCGCGGATGTACTCGCGATTGGTGGTGAACAAGGATTCGTTGGCCTTGGAGAGGGCGGAATCCAGCGCATCCAGACGGGACCGGATGGCGGCGCGATCGGCTCCCTGGTACTTCTCGCCGCGCAGGGAATCGCGCTTGACGGACTTGCGGATCTCCTTGAGGAGCCGAGCTTCCGGCGAATCGAAGGTGAACTTGACGGAATCCGTCTGCAAGAACCTGCGGAATTCCTCCACCTGCGCGTCGGTGGCGCGGAAGGTGGTGTCCAGCTTGCCCTTGGCCATGAGCTTGGGCTTTTGGTTGATGGCGAAGCGGAAGAACAGGTTCTTGCGTTCCAGATCCTGCTGGAAGGAGTTGAGGCGTCGACCGCTGACGCGAACGTCGGGAAGGATGCCGCCGGCATCCCAGACCTTGCGCCCCAGCACCTTGGTGCGAAACGATTTGTGCTTGAGGGTGTCCAAGGTGGTGTCGGGGGCGGAGCCATCGTCGATTTCCGCGCCGAGCTCGTCGTCGAAGCCCGGGCCCTTGGGCTCCTTGACGGAATCCGACTTCGCCGTGTCCGCCTCCTGCTCGCGCAGCCAACGGACGCCGTTTTCCTTCTTGTTGATGCACCGCCCGCTGGGCGTGTAGTAGAAGGCGGTGGTCACTTTCAACAGGTGCTTCTGGTCCATGGGGAAGATGGTCTGGACCGATCCCTTGCCGAAGGTCTGCGTGCCCAACACGACACCGCGATCCCAGTCCTGGACGGCGCCCGAAACGATCTCCGCCGCGGAAGCCGAACCGCCGTTGACCAGCACCACCAACGGGGCGGCCGTGTCGATGACGGGCTCGCGCTGCGAGCCCATCTCGGTGTTTTGGCTCATGATCCGACCCTTGGTGGAAACCACCAGGCGCCCCTTGGGAAGGAACATCTCCGAAACGTCCACGGCCTGGGTCAGCAGCCCCCCGGGATTGTAACGCAGGTCCAGGATGTAGGAGGTGGCGCCCTTGGCTTTCAGATCCCGCAACGCCTTCTCCAGCTCCGCCCCGGTGGGCTCGGAAAACTGGGTGAGCTTGACATAGCCGACCTTGCCGGGAAGCAGCCCCGCGTAGGGCACGGACTCGATCTTGATCTCTTCGCGCGTGATGGCGAAGGGCATCGGCTGGGTGAAGCCCTCGCGCCAGACCTTGATGGTGACCTGCGTCCCAGGGGTTCCGCGCAGCTTGGAAACCGCCGCATCCACCGTGATCCCCCGGGTGGACTTGCCGTCGATTTCCAAAATCCGGTCGCCGGCCTGGATGCCCATGCGTTGGGCGGGCGTGCCGGAAAGCGGCGAGATCACCGTCAGCACGTTCTCGCGAACGCCGATGGTGATTCCCAGTCCTCCGAATTTGGCCTGGGTGTGGATCTTCAGATCTTCGGATTCCTTCTCCGCGAAGTACGCCGTGTGAGGATCCAAAATGGTGGACATCCCCCGGACGGCAGCTTCCGTCATGGTGTCCGACGGGATTTCCTCCACGTAGACATCGTTGATTTTGACCAACACCTTGCCCAACCGTTCAAAAGACGAGTAGAAACCCGCCTCCCGAGAGGAGCCGCTGACGGCGGCGGTGGAGCTCACGGCGACGATCGCGGTGGCCAAGGCGAAATAGATGTTCGAGCGGGACGGCAAAGACATGATCTCGAATATAGCTTGCGCGGTCCGCCCGGCCGTTCGTACTTTCCATCGCAACCATCACCTCAACCGCGGAGACCCACATGAGCCGCACTTCTTTCACGATCCTACTCGGCTTTGCGGGCGCGGCCCTGGCCCAATACAACGACTACCCCACCGGCGAATACGAGTTTTCCAAAAACCGCATCGTGTTCTCCCCCCTCAAGCTGGTGGGCGGCATGGATCCGGCCAAGCGGGACGAAGGCCCCAAGGTCAACGTTTCCTGGGTGCCCAACATCGACATCATCGATGCTCGCTATGAACGCGTCCTGGGCATCGACGGATCCATCGGCGTCGGCCCCCTGGCCACCTACTACGGCGACTGGGCTGCGGATTCGGTGAAGGCCACGGCTTGGGCCGCAGGCGTCTACGGCCGATACTACCTGGACCTGGCTTCCGGCGGGTACGTGCAGTTGGCCGCCCAGTGGTTCCAGCAATCCGGGGCGAAAATCCGCAACGGATCCGGCTTCGATACTCTGGGGAACTCGTTGGCCAATGTCACGGTGGATGTTTCCGGCCCCCAGTTCAGCCCCGTGATCGGCTACTGCCACATTTTCAACAAGCACCTGGTCCTGGAAGGCCAGATGGGATTCGTCATCGGCGATTACAACCGCAAGGTGGCCAACTCGCCCGTGTTCACCAAAGGCCAGTACACCCTCAAGACCTACGAGACCAGCACCGAGTGGGGCGGCTACTACTTCGCCCAAGTCGCTCTGGGACTTGCCTGGTAGTGTGACGGACCTCCGTTCGCCCTTCGAGACGGCGGCTTTGCCGCCTCCTCAGGATGAACGGAATATTCCTGCCGAGCGTCAAGTCCCCCGTTCGAGACGGCGGCTTTGCCGCCTCCTCAGGGCCGTCTCGACAACTGCGGCAATTGGGGCTTCGGTTGGGCGCCTTTAGCGCCAAGGGTGAAAAAGGGTCCTATTTCTCCCCCGGCACCAGAACCAATTTTCCTCGACATCCTTCCGGGCCAGCCACCAAAAAGACTGCCGAGGGGCGATTGCGGACACGGTAGACACAGACGAATCCTTCGGGAACGTCCGGCTCTTCACCGTCTGGATTGGAAAGGCACATCCCCGCTTCCACCCACAAAAGCACCTGATCCCATGGCGCCACCGGGAATTCCTGCCATTTTCCGGCAGCGAGGTTCACCTCCACATGCATCGCCCCGGGAGGCGATGCCGAGTTTGGCTCCCATCCCAGGAAGCAACCAGGTTGGCTCAAGCCCGCCTCCACATCCAGCTTGAGCACGCATTGGGCTTGATGGAGATCCATCCCTTCAGCCCCGGAACGCGCTTTCTTCCAAAGCGCCTGTTTCCGGCGTCAAGTGACCCTTCGAGGCGATTTCATGGACGGAACTGATGTCCTGATCTCCCATGCCCTGGCGTGCCGCCTGTTTGTACAGGGCTTCCGAAGCCCGCGCCTGCGAGAGCTCCAGTCCCACCCCAACAGCCATTTCCAGCGCCAAGCGCACGTCCTTCAACGCATGCTTGAGCGGAAATTCCGGACTCCATTCCCGATTTTCGATCTTCGCCCGTTTGAACGTGAGGAATCCTGGGGCCACGTGGGTGGGCAGGATCGCTTCGTGGACGATCTCCTCCGTCAGCCCGATCCGCGTCGCCAAACCGAGGGTTTCCGACCAGGCGACCTGGGCCTGGGCCAAAAACAGGTTGTTCACGAGCTTCAGCGAGGAACCCGCTCCGATGGGTCCGGCGTGCACGATCCGGCTGCCCATGGCCTCCAGGAGGACGCGAATTCCTTCGATGTCGGAGAGTTCCCCCCCGGCGAAAAAGATCAGCTTGGCCGAACCCGCCGCGCCGCTGGAACCGGAAACGGGCACGTCCAGAAACCGCAATCCACGGTTGACCGCGTTGGCCCCCATTTGACGGGAAGTGGCCGGGTCCACCGTGCTGTGGTCCACCCAGAGCGTTCCGGGGGGGAGTTCGTCCAGGAACCCTTGGGACCCTATGGCGACCTGTCGCAACGCGACGGGATCTGCCACCATGGTGAACACCACCTGGGCTCCTCGCACGGCCGATCTGGGACTGGAGGCCAGTTTGCAGCCGAATTCCGCCAAGGGCGCGGCCTTTTCCGGCGTGCGATTCCAAACCGTGACGTTGTGGCCGGCTTTGGCCAAATTGGCCGCCATGCGCGACCCCATGATGCCCGTACCGAGAAACGCGACATCCATGTTGTGCTCCTTCCTCTAACCAGCCAAGGCGCGTGCGCAGCGCCGGAAACGAACCGAGTCGCTCAAGGTCCCCTTGGGAACCAGGCGGATGAATCGACTTCCACGGTAGCATCCGTGAGAACCTTTCGGAAGGCCTGCCGAAATTGCGACAAAGAATCCTGGATCCGCAGATGCGAGGACCTCCCCAGCCGCAATCCCATTTGCACACCCCATTCCCGCCAGCGGCGCACCTGGAGGGAATCCACCGGAGTTTGGGCCTGCCAAAGCGGCGCCAGCGGCTCGGCAACGATTCCCGAGGGGGGTACGACCCCTTCCGGAACCCAAACCTTGGCTTTGGATAGCACGGACCAGGCAAGTCGCCTGGATAAAAACGATTGCGCATCCACCGGTCCATTCCAGAAGATCACCGTACGGGACTTGGCCACCAACAGTTGCCGGACCGGTTCGTCCCAGCGGGTGTTGTCCAGATCATGCGGGAGCAACAAAACATCCGGCATCGAATCGGCGACATGATGGACCACCTCCGCCCAGGCTCCGGTGGATTCGAACACCATCGCTCGTGGGGTGCTCCCCGACCGCAACTTGACCAACAGCCGTTGCGCCTGGCGCTTGGCCGGAGTCCACAGATCCCAGCGCAGGGAATCCGGTCGGTGTTCGCCGCCATCGCCAAGGACAAGGCATTCCAATGGGCACGGGGGCAAATCCACCGTGGAGCTGGAAAGCCCGACCAGCGCCAAATCCGCGGAATCCTTCGTGAGCCGCTGGAGCCAACGGGAGGTTTCCATGGGGTCGCCCGTTCCGTCGTGCCAGCGCCACTCCCAGCGGACCAGGGAATCGGCGGTGGAATCCAATGCGGCCAAGAAACCCTCGCGAAAGGCGATTCCGACTGGCCCCAGATCTCCGCTAAGAGGCAACGAAGCGGCTCCGCGGAACACCTTGGCTGGCTTGCGCCCTCCGGCTTCGGGCGAAACCGCGCCCACCAGCACCAGAGACAGGACCAGAGACCCGAGTCCTCGCGCCAACAGACGTTTTGCGCCCGGGGCGCGATGGAAAGGCATGGCGATCCAAAGTACTCTCGCTCGCCGCTCGACGGAGACGATCCGCACCCCTTCGAGGATCCCGATGCATCGTCCCAGGCACCCAACCAATCTTCATGTACCTTTACCGGTCTGCCGATGCGCAAACTTCTCTTCCTCATCACCATGGTGCTTGCTGGCACCGCTTGCCGCCTGGAAAAACCTCCCAAGGTCCGGAAGGCCAAACAGGCGATCGACACCGTCGCGCCTCCGCAGAAGCCTGTCGACGCCTTCTTCCGCGGCGGCGCTCGCGTGGATTTCTGGCAAAGCGACACGCTCACTTGGCGCATGGTCACCAAAACATTGCGGCAGGATCCCACCTCGCAACGCGTTTGGGCCGAACCGGTCGACCTCACCGCCTACACCCAAAAAGGGGCCGTCGCCGCCCACATCGTGGCGGATTCCGGCACCATGGACCGCGGCATGCGGTTTTTCTTCGCCCGCGGACACGTGGTGGCATCCAACAAGACCGGCATGGAGCTGGAAACCGATTCCATCGTCTTCGACAAGGAATCCGACCGCATCCACACCAACGCCCGGGTTCGCGTCAAGACGGAAAACGGCGACGTGCTCACCGGCAAGGGTTTCCGATCCGACGCCTACCTCAATCGGTGGGAGATCCTCTCTGACATCCGCGGCCAGTTCAAGGATCTGGGGTCGTTCCCTTTCCTGCCGGCCAACGGCAGCGGCAACTGATGCGCGTGGCGTTCCTCCTGGCAGCGCTCGCGGCGTTTGGCCATGGCGCCAAACCCCAGGCCAAGCCCGCGCCAAACGAGCCGTTGGTGCTGGATGGAGCGGACCATTTCGTGGTGCAAAACCGCGGGGCCTTCGTGGAGCTGACAGGAAACGTCAGATTCCACCGCGGCGACGTGAAGTTCACCTCCCGGCAAGCCGTGTGGGACCGGTCCATCGACCAGGTCCGTTTCGAAGGGGACTTCCGGCTGGACCACCCGTCCGGACACCTGACCTCCGCCAGGGGCCGGTACGAACGCGCATCGGGTTCGGCTTGGGCGGAAGGCAACGCGCACCTGGTGGATTCCAGCGGCTCGGTGAGCCTGATGGCGGGAATCATCCGCTACGACCGCCAAAACCGCACGGCGGAAGCCACGTTCAATCCCGTTTTCCGGCGCACCTCCCTGCGCCCCAACGACACGATCGCCGACACCACCGAAATCAAGAGCGAAAGCCTGGTCTGGCGCGAGCGCGATTCGGTGGCCCAGGCCCGCGGGAAGGTCCGGATCCGCCGCGGCGAGCTGCACGCCACCTGCGACACGGCCACGCTGGACCAGAAATCCAAGAAGCTCCGCTTGGAGGGCACGCCCAAGGCCAACCTCGCGCAGAAGACACTTTCCGGCAAGAAGATCGTTCTGGACGTGGACATGCGCCGCGAACGGATCGATCGCGTGCTGGTGCTCCAGGACGCGCGCGGCGAAGTGGTGGGCGACGCCGACTCCACAGGCCAGATCCAGACCGCCCGCGTGTTCGGCGACACCCTCCTGGCGGAGCTGGAAGGCGACGCGTTCCGCAGTCTGCTGGTGACCCAGAAGGCCCGTGGCACGAGCTTTTCCAGCCGCGACACCAACCGCACGGACGAAATGTGGGGCGACACCCTCCGTCTGGAATTCAGCGCGGGCAAGATGAGCCTGGCACAAGTGCGAGGCCACGCCAAATCCGTCTACCACCACCGCGAGAAGAACGCCGACAAGGGCCGCAACGAAGCCCGCGGCAGGAACATCCGCATCGCCTTCGACAACGGCCGCATCGGCAAGATCCGCATCGACGGCAACGCCAAGGGAACCTTCTATGGAACCGAACGAAACAAGGTCGACTGATCCCCAGCCGGAGTCGATGATTCCCACGCCCGCATCGGCCACGCCCGTGCGACGCATCGAGGCGTCCGATCTGCGCAAGACCTACGGCGGCCGCCGCGTGGTGGATGGCGTGCATGTGAGCGTCTCGCAAGGCGAGATCGTGGGCTTGCTCGGCCCCAACGGCGCCGGCAAGACCACCACCTTCTACATGATCACGGGGTTGGTTCGCCCCGATCGCGGCAAGGTGCACCTGGACGGCAAGGACATCTCCAAGCTTCCCATGTACCGCCGCGCGCGCCGGGGTTTGGGCTACCTGGCCCAGGAGCCATCCATCTTCCGCAGCCTTTCGGTGCGGGACAACATCGAGGCCGTGCTCCAGGTGCGGGGCATGCCGCGCAAGCGCCGCCACGAACGCTGCGACCAGCTCCTGGAAGAACTGCGGATCTCCCATCTGCACAAGTCCGTCTCGTTGACGCTTTCCGGCGGTGAACGCCGCCGTCTGGAGATCGCCCGCGCCCTGGCCGCGGATCCCGCCTTCCTGCTTCTGGACGAGCCCTTCGCGGGTGTGGACCCCATTTCCATCGAAGACATCCAATCGATCGTGGCAGGGCTTCGCGAAAAGGGTCTGGGCATTTTGATCACCGACCACAACGTCCGCGAAACCTTGGCCATCACCGACCGCGCCTACATCCTGTTCGGCGGCAAGATCCTCACCGAAGGAAATTCGGCGTTTCTGGCCAACGATCCCGATGCCCGCCGCCACTACCTGGGCGAGCGGTTCAGTCTGGGGTAGCGTGTCCTTCCCGCTGAGCGCGACGCAAGTGGTGGAGCTGGTCCTGGTTGGCGCCGGCGCCCTGGGATACCTCCATCTGGTGCTCGCTCGGTCCACCAGCGCCCGCACCCTTTGGTTCAACGGCCACCTGTTCGGATGGGCCCTGTGCTGGTCGATCTGGTTCGCCTCCGTGTTCAGCGCCTTGAACCTGGAAACCATCTCCTACAATCGTTTCCCGTGGGTCTCGATGGCCCTGGACATGGTCAAGGGATCGGTCCTGAACATCCAATCCGGCTTCTTGCTGCACGGACTGGTCCGGTGGACCGGCGTGGGCAAGCGGATCCCCTGGCCGATCTGGTACCTCCTTCCGTTGGCCACTCTGGCGCGCGGCGGCATCCAGGTCGCCACCCATCCCATGGAGACGTTTCTTGTCAACGTGGAGCCCGTGGTGCGGGTGTACCTGGCCACCGACATCGTCACCAACCTCGTGGCCATCGTGCTCTTGAGCTTCGGCCTTTCCCGCATGGACGAGTCCCAGGCATCCGTCGCGCGCCCTCTGCGCAAGGCGTTTTTGGTGATGGCGCCGCTGTCGGTCCTGGCCTTCGCCTTGAAGATCTACTGGGGCTTTTCCGGGCCAGGCCGCTACCAGTGGGTGATCCTCCACGACCTCACCCACCTGGTGGCCCCGGCCGCCCTGGTGTGGGCGTGCTACCGGACGGAATCCGTCGCCCTGTCCGTGACGCGCTCGGGGTGGCGTCGCGCGGGATGGATTGCGGGGGCGTTTTTGCTCTACATGGCCGGAAAACTCCTGTGGCCTCTGTCCGAGCTGGACCACATGGGCGCCTGGGCCATGGCCTCGCTGGGCTTTTTGGGAACGATGGGCCCGCTGTCCATCACGGCCGGACGCAGCCTGTTCCAGTGGCTCAACTGGGAGCTGACCAACGAGTCCCACAGCCTGTCCGAGCTGGAATCCGAACTCTGGGCTCCCGGCCTTTCGGAGGAGAGCCTCCCCCAGCACTTCGCGAAATCCGTCGGCGCCATCCTCCAGTGCCGCGCGGTGGTGCTCCCCGGCAACGACCCCCGCATCGCGCGCATCCTGGAAATCCGCACCTGCGCCTGGGGCGAGGCCGCACCGATCGCCATGATGGACGCCACGTCCCGTTCGGAGATCCCCGCCTGGCAGGAGCTGGGCGCGCGCACGCTGCTTCCCGTCCACGGCCCCGACTCCTCCTGGGTGGTCGCCCTGGGCGCCAGCGCCCTGGCCGACCCCATTCCTAGACAAATCCTGACCAAGCTGGGCTCGATGCAGGGGACCTGCGAACGCGTGCTCCGCTCGCGCAAACAGCTGCGCGAAGCGGTGCAGACCCAGCGGAGGCTCCAGGAGACCGAACGGTTGGCCATGCTGGGACTGCTCTCCGCATCGGCCGCCCACGAGATCAAGAATCCGCTTTCTGCCATCCGCAACGTGGCCTCCGCGGCCATGCGCGACGCTCCGGCGGACTCCGTGTTGCACCGCGATCTCACCGTGGTGGTGGGCGAGGTGGATCGGCTGGACGCGACGGTGCGGCGCATGCTCCTGTTCGCCCGGGACCGCGAAACTTGCAAGGACGCCATGGAGACGGTCAACGTCGTGGCGGGACTGCTTTCCGCCGAGGCGCGCCATCGCGGGCTCCGCCTGCAGGTGGTGACGGACCAGGCTTGCGCGGTCGGGATGTCGGAAAACGACTTCAAGGCGATCCTCTTCAATTTGATCCAAAACGCCATGGCGCACGCCCCCAAGGGAAGTTCCGTCCTGGTGCGCCTGGACCCGCAAGGTCCCGTGCTGGAAGTGGAAAACGAGGGCGAGATCGCCGCCGAAATCCTTCCCCGCCTGTTTCGCCCCCTCGCCTCCCAAAGCGGCACCGGGCTGGGGCTGTACATTTCGCGCGCCAAGGCCGAAGACGCCGGAGCGCGTCTGGAGCATCGCCCCGCACCGGGCAAGACCATCTTCCGCCTTTCCTGGGAGTCCGCATGAAATTCCTTGTCGTCGACGACGAAACCGGCGCCCGCTACGGCGCGCGACGCTTGTTGGAATCCGCGGGCCACCAGGTGGTGGAAGCCGCCTCCGGCGAAGAGATGCTCGCGCTTTCCCCCGCCAAGCCGTTCGACGCGATCCTGCTGGACTACCAGATGGACCCCATGGACGGACTCACCGCCCTGACCACGCTGGCCACCCGCTCCGGGGCGCCCCCGGTGGTGTTCTTCACCGCACAGGGCTCCGAGCGCATCGCCGTGGAGGCCATGCGCAAGGGGGCCACCGACTACCTCACCAAGCCCGCCGACGCCGACGAACTGGTGATGGTCCTGGAGCGGGCGGCAACGCTTGGTCGCGAGCGCACCACCCTGGATCTGCTCCAGCGCGAAACCGACTCCTCGCGCCCCTCGCGCGAGCTGTTGGGCGAATCTCCCGCCATGCGCGCCATGCGCGAAGACCTCGCCCTGATGGCTCCCACCGCATCCAGCGTCCTTCTTTTGGGCGAGTCCGGCACCGGCAAGGAAATGATCGCGCGCTTTTTGCACGAGCGTTCCGGCCGCACCGGACCCTTCGTGGCGGTCAACTGCGGAGCGCTTCCCACCACGCTGGTGGAAGCCGAACTGTTCGGGCACGAGAAGGGCGCCTTCACCGGAGCCACCTCCGCGCGCCCCGGCAGAATCCGTCAGGCCCACCAGGGAACCCTGTTTTTGGACGAGATCGGCGACATGCCATGGGAGGCCCAGGTTCGGCTTCTTCGCGTGCTGGAAGAGCGCATCGTGGAGCCGCTGGGATCCGAGCGGACCATCGAGGTGGACATCCGCGTGGTGGCCGCCACCCACCGCGACCTGCAGGCGTTGGTGGCGGAAGGCAGATTCCGTCAAGACCTTCTCTATCGCCTGGACGTGCTTTCCGTGAAGATCCCGCCTCTGCGCGAACGACCCGGCGACGCGCTGGTGCTGGCCAAGCAGTTTCTGCGCCACTACGCGGGCAACCGGCCGTTGGAATTCTCCCCGGCGGCCCAATCGGCCATCGACCGCGCGCAATGGGCGGGCAACGTGCGCGAGCTTCGCAACGCCATCGAGCGCTCCTGCGTGCTGGTGCGGGGCAAGCAGATCACCCCCGAGCTGTTGGGCGTGGGGCCCGAGCGCGCGCAGCCTCAGATCTCCAACACCCTCGAGGAAACCCCGGGATGGCTGGGCATCTCGCCGGTTTCCGTGGAACTTCCCTTCCGCGAGGCCAAGCAGCAGGTGATGGAGGAATTCGAGCGGAAATTCATCAATCACCACCTGGAGCAGTGCGGAGGCAACATCTCCAAGGCCGCCCTGGCCCTGGACATGCACCGCCAGAGTCTGCAGCAGAAGATGAAGGACCTGGGCATGACCCGCCCGGACGCGGAATGACTTCCGCAGCCACCTCCACCCATCTTTCCCTGGTGCGGGTCCGCTACAGCGAAACCGACCAGATGCGCTTCGTCTACTACGCCCATCATTTCGTTTACTACGAGGTGGCGCGCACCGAGTGGCTCGCCGCCAAGGTCCTGCCCTACGACCAGATGGAACAGCGCGGGTTCGCCATCCCGGTGCTGGAGGCGCATTGCCAATATCTGTCGCCAGCCCGCTACGGCGACGAGTTGGCCATCGAACTTGCCGCCACCCTGGTGGACGGACTGCGGATCCGCTTCGACTACCGGACTTTCCGGGGTTCGGTGGAGGGAGAACTGCTGGCCACCGGCTGGACCGTCCACGTGTGCATGGACCCTTCCGGCAAGCCGCGTCGTCCACCGCCCCAACTGCGCGCGGTCCTGGGCGGAGCTACGTAGACTCGCCAGGCTCCCGGGTTGGCCTGCCCGCCCACCAATCGAGGCTGACTTGCCTGGCGCGCCCCTTCGCCCACATCCAACGCCGACTCCTGGCGATGCCCACGCCGATCCATCCCGCAACCAGAGCGACCACCACCGACCATTGGGCAAACCAGCCGAAAAGGTCGGATGCATTCCTGGATCCATCCGTGAGAAACCATCCTTGGCGGGTTTTGGACTGGACGACCACGATCCTGCCGCCCTGGTGGAAAGCGGAATCCACCCAGGATTCGAGGCCGTCCGGCTCCGGGAAGCCTTCCACATCCCACGGCAGGCACGAATCCCTCGCGCCCAGGAGCCAAACCATGGAGTCCTCCGCCACGCCGGAATTCATTCCCAGGCCATATTCCTTGAGCGCCCCGTTCCAACGATCGTTCAGAACCAGGGATTCCACCGTTGCCATCGATTCGCTCTCTCGTTCCTTCTTCGCGACGAGCTGATACCACTCCCTGGAGTCCGCCATGGCACGCAGGATCACGAAGCTGTCGCGACCGGATGCCAGCACTCTGACCAATTCGGCGCGATTTCTGGCGAACCGAAGCCAGGCGGCGTTTCCGGCGAACTGTACGGAATCCGCATCGGGCGCGGCAAGCAAAGCGGCGCGAACCCGTTCGATCCGATCCCATCTTTGTCGATACGTCGCCGCCACGAACCTGTCGCGCTCCTGGGAAGGCAGCTTCCGCCACCAGGCGATCTCTTCCGCGGCGATCCTCTCACCCAGGAGCTTGTCGATCGACTCCCACTCCTTCCTGGCGCGCTCGATCGCAACTGGCAGGGAAGGCTTGCGCCGCTGGATCGAATCGACGATTTTCCGCAACGGCTCGACCGATGCCGTGGCGGGTACGAAAGTCAGGCTTCGCCCCGAGCTCCCGGGAGCCTTCATCAGGACATGCCTACCCAACCGGAGCGCCCTGCCCGGGCCGGGATCGAGACGACGGATTCCGTCCAGATCGTCGATGGGTGCCGGCGGCTTCCCTCGTAGGATTCCGGGTACCTGGGTCAACTGCACTCCCGCGGGAAGTCGCGGCTGCCACACCAGCAACACCAGGAAGACAACGCCTGCCATCCACCAAACGCCAGGCCATGCGGCCGGGGACAACAGCACCCCAGCGCTCGCCTCCGCCTGGAGCGACCGTTTGGAGCGGATCGAAACCACCCACAAGGCCTGATCGAAGCGTCCATGGAGTCCGGGGGTTTCATGTTCGATCGCCTCGATGTCGACCTCGCTCCCTTCGTGGAAGTCCTCCCCCCACCCCATGGGAAAGGTCAGCGGCCAACAGCCTTCGAACGTGGGAATCAGAACATGGCCTTTCCCCGCGCTCACTTCCTCCATGACGATTTTTCCACAGAAGCGCTGCACGAGGAGATCCTCCCCGCTTTGTGGAAGAGGTTCGTCGGAGCGCCCGCTGGGCACCACGAACCCCAACGCGAAAAACACGATGCCGATCGCTGTCGGCAATAGGGATCTCCCCATCGAATGGCGGCCGGAGGGCCCGGATAGGCCCAGGGCGAAAAGCAAGATCCCGCCCAGCAGGAACATCCATCGCAACGCGATCCCCGCGAATCGCAACCAGCGACGCGTCGATCGGATGCGTGGCAAGATCCAGCGAGCCTCCTCGAGCGTGGCGTTGCGGCTCGAAAGGCCCCCGATCAACGCCAAGCGGCCACGGGGAAGGTCCCGCGAGCGGAAACCCCCGAGACATGCAGCCACGAAGGCGATCCGGACGGCGCCGCCAAGCGGATCGAATTCTGGTCCGCCGAAAGGATCGTCCTGGACAAAACCCGTCCACGCGAATCCACCAGCACCAGGTTCGCCGCCCCCGCGAAGCCTTGCCGCGTGAATTCGATGTCCCCGCCCACGCGACGCACGCCACCCACGCTGGTCGAACGCGGTCGGATGGCGGTGCCCGCCTTCCACATCTCCACCTGCGAAAGCCGGAAGCCGCCCGAGGCTTCGTTTTCCACGCCGCCGAGCTTGACTTCCCAGGCCACCGCCAACAGGGAGTCCGGCTCGAAGATCCGCGCCGAGCCGCTCCAATTGGGCTGCCGCAAGGCGGCCAGGTCCACGCACCAAGTCCGGGCGCTGTCGGTGTAGGGGATGCGGATCTGCAGATCGCGCCCACCCTCGAAGGCCGTTCCCGAACGCTTCACTTTCAGGTTCACCCCACCCAAGGAGGCGGGAAAGGCCGAATCGAAGGAAAGCCGGAAGGAGATGGCGGAGAGTCCGGGCCTATCTACGGGAACCGGCTGGCTGGTCTTGGCATCGGGCGGACCGGCCTGGGTTTCCAAGGCAGCCCAACCACTGTAGGCCTGCTCGCGCGTCAACCGAAACCGCATCCAGGCTTCGGCCTTGGCGGAATCGGGCGTCCAAGTCTGGAGGTTGGCGGTGTCCGCTGCGGACAAGATCTGCGAGCGACCGCGCGAGCGGGTGGACGAATCGGAGTTGGCGTCTGTATAGACATACCACCAGCCGCCCCAGCCATTTCGCTTGG
Source organism: Fibrobacterota bacterium (assembly GCA_016699655.1). Lineage (GTDB taxonomy): Bacteria > Fibrobacterota > Fibrobacteria > UBA5070 > UBA5070 > UBA5070. Next base: position 1,783,207 of record CP064986.1, on the reverse strand, counting down.
CGTTTTGCCCCTGGAAATCGGAAAGCAGGACCTTTTCGCCCGTACAGGAGCCTTGCGGCGGCGTGGGCCACCCACCCCCCACGCCCTTGAGCACCAGTTTTTCCACCTGGACTCGACCTGTATCGGTCTGGCAGGTGCCCGTGGACGATTCACAGCTGACGTTGAACTGGATCGCTGTGGCAGAGCCCAACGCCTCGGTGACATACAGAGGCGGCGATCCCACCAACCAGATGGGGAGCGCGAGATTTTCCACGCCGATGACGGTGTCCATCATCGCCGGACCCACATCCAGATCGTAGCCGAAGGCCACCCCGGTGTCCGACGCCAAGCCGTAGGCGGGAAGATTCGAGACCACCGTCACGCGAACCGTGCGTCGAACGCTCGACCACAGGCGTACATGGATCCCCTTGAGATCGCGAAGATCCAGAGCTTGGGATTCCTCGGCCAGCATCGCGCCGAACCCCGCGGAAGGGTACTTGGGTCCATCCAGTTCGTAGCGCAAACGCGCACTCGGGGCCGAACCTTCGCTGGTCCAGGCCAGATCCGCGCGGTGGCTGGGGCTGTGGCGGGTCGCGGAGTCCGGATAGGCGAATCCGAAGACGCCGCCGACATTTCCGGGCCGGAGGTTGGCCTTGGAAAAATCCACCACCAAATCCGCCCGGATCGAGGACGCGACCAACAAGCCGATGACGAGGAGAGAGCGCACATGGCCTGAGTAGGATTTTGGCGGGCAATGGTTCATGGTTCTTCCACCACGGGTAGAAGTGCCCCCAGGGAAACCCGCATCAATCGGCCCAGAGTGTCTTCGTTGAACCGAAAACGGATTTCTCCCCCGTTCTCGCGGGCGGCCATTTCCCAGCCCAGAAGCTCCGCTCCCAGGCTTTGCGTGGAAACATTGCGTGCGCGGAAGTCCAAGATCAGCCTCGGGTGGGCGCTCAGCAGCTCCTTGAGCCCTTGGAATTCCACGTCCGGGGCCTTCGCCTTGGCGTCCAACACCCACACCGCCCAGGACTTGCCATCCAATTGCATCGAGCCTCCCGTGACCCCGGGAAGAACGGTTCCGACCGACTGGGTGCGCCAGGCAGCCACCAGCCCCATGGCCTTGGCCAACTTTTCCGGATCCTTCACACCAGGGGCGGATTCCACGCCGCTGTTGAGGTCCACTCCGTCCGGCTGGTGCATGGTGATGGCTTGAGCGAGGTTTTCCGGCCCCAATCCGCCCGCCAAAACCCACGGATGCAAAATATGGGAGGGCAGAAGATCCCAATCGAAGGCTTTTCCGGTACCTCCCGAGACCCCTGCGGATGAGGCCGTGTCGAAGAGCCGGACCGCCACGTCCGGGTAGCTGGAGAGCACCTGAGGGTCCCAGCCGGGCCCGACGGCAAAAACTTTCCACACCGGAACGCGAAGGCGGGAACAGAATTCCGGCGTCTCCCGACCATGCAATTGGACCGCATCCAAGGGCACCTTGCGGAGTACTTCTTCGATGAATTCCAAAGGCTGGTCCATGAAGACCCCGACCAGCCCGCAGCGCCTTGCCACCTGGGCTGCCAGTCGATGCGCAACATCAGGCTCCACGAAGCGTTTGCTTTGGGGAACGAAGTTGAAACCGATGTGGTCCACTCCTTCGTGGACGCATGCCATCGCTCCCTTTTCATCCCTGATTCCGCAGACCTTCACAAACAGCGTAGCGATTCCCCCTTGCGATTGTCGTATGCTTTGAGTCCAATTTACCTAAAGCACCCGGAAGGATCCGGAATCCATGAGCGATGATAGCGTTCTTTTACAGGTTGAGGGAGTCGGTTTCGCCTACGATGCCGGCAACACGGCCGTCTATGGCCTCACGTTGGACGTGCGGGCTGGTGAAGTGCTTTTGGTCGCAGGCGCCAACGGATCGGGCAAAACCACCTGCCTGAAGCTGCTCGGGGGCTTCTTGCTGCCTTCGGAAGGCACCGTCCGGCTGGGCAAGATCGATTTGGAGGAGCTTCCCGCCGAGAAAGTCGACGAGTGGGTCGCCTTCATCCGCACGGAATCCGAAAAGGCCCTGGTGGGGCCCACGGTGGAAGACGAACTCTCCCGGGGTTGCCGCCTGGCCGGCCTTTCCGGCGCCGCCATCCCCCATCGCGTGGGCCAAGCCTTGGAAGTCGTGCGTCTGCGCGACTCCCGTCAGTGGTACCTGGATGAAATCTCCGTCGGCGAACGCCGCCGCATCGCCTTGGCCTCCAGCCTCATCGGCAAGCCTCGCGTGGTGCTGATGGACGAACCCCTGGCCGATCTGGACGCCGCCGGCGTGCGGGTGGTCGGACGGATTCTGCGCGAACTGGCAAAACGCGGCTTGGCGGTGGTCTTCACCAGCCATCGCCTGGACCCTGCGCTCCAACTGACCGACAAGGTCGTGGTGTTGGATCAGGGCGAGATCGTCGCCCACGGCACGCCCCAGCAGGTCCTGGAAAAGCCTGACGTGCTGCAGGAAGCCGGACTGACCCTCCCGCCCGCCGCGGAGCTGTTCCATCGCCTGCGCTCCCAGGGAGTGCTCGCCAACGCTCCTCTGCCGGTCAGCTTGGACGAAGCCGTCGCGGAACTCGTGCTGCGCCTGGCTCGCTAATGCCCCTGGTGTCGTTGGACGCCCTGGTCCTGTGCGCCGGTCGCGGAGAACGTCTGCGCCCCCTGACCGACGTCTGCCCCAAGCCGCTGTTGCCCTTGGCGGGCATCACCCTGGCCGATCGCGCCCTGGCCGCCTGCGAAGCGCTGGCCCCCGCGCGGCGTCTGGCCAACGCCCACCACCTGCCGGAACAGATCCTGACTTGGGCGGAAGCTCGAGGACTGGACCACGTGCAGGTGGAACCCGTGCTGCTGGACACCGGAGGTGCGTTGGCGCGACTGGTGCACGACCAGGAGCTTCTGTCCGACCACTTGCTGGTGCACAACGGCGATCTCACGCACGGGATCGATCTGCGAGAAGCCTGGCGGGTCCACTTGGCCGCGCGCGCCGACGCCACCCTGGTGGTGCTGGATCGGCCCGACGTGAACCCCAACGTCGCGGTCGCCGACGGCCGCTTCCAAGGGGTGTTCGGCCATCCGCGCGGCCCCATCGCGTCGGAATCCCTCCAGGCGCGGACCTTTTCCGGAATCGCCTTCTACCGCCGCGCCATCCTGGGCGGAGACCCGCACCACCCTTGGAGCGTGAAGGAATTGTGGCACGATCTGCTGGAGGCGGGGAAAACCGTGCTGGCCTGGCAGGCGCCGTCGGGATGCCGCTGGGACGATCTGGGGAAACCCGCCGAATTCCTCCGCGCTCTGCGACAGGAATTGTCTGATCGATCGATGGCCTCGTGGATCGACCCGACCGCCGAGCTTGGCCGAGACACCGTGGTGGGCGAAGCCTGCGCGGTGGAATACGGCGCGCAACTGGGTGCCGGATCCCGGATGGAATCGGCGATCCTGTTTCCGGGTGCAATCCTCGCACCTGGAGAAACCCTGCAAGGCACCTTGCGCAACCCCGGTGGAGACCTGATCGCTTGGCCAGCCTGACTCCCGTTCCTTCCGTGACGATGACCCCGAAGATCGGCTCCCTGCTGGGAACGCTGGGCCACCATCCTCCGTTTTCGCCGACCATCGCGGGCAGCGCCGGATCCGGCCGCGCCTACTGGCGCATCGGCACCCTGGACCATACGCACATCGTGCTGCAGAGCCACGCGCAAGACGCCGAGTACGACCGTTTTCTGTCCATCACCGAGCATCTTCGCGAGGCGGGCCTTCGCGTTCCACGCGTGTACGGCTCCGACGACGCTGCCCGTCAGGTGGTCTTGGAAGACCTGGGATCCACCTTGCTTTTGTCGCAAGCCCATGGATGCGGGTTCCCCGGCTCGGGCGACGCCGAGGCTCTCCGGAAGATCTATCTCCCCGCGCTGGAAGCCCTGGCCCGGTGGCAACGGGTGGGCGGCCAAGCAATGGCCGGATGCCCCTACCTCACGGACCGCGTCTTCGACCTGGGGCCCTTGCTCTGGGAAACGAGCTACTTCGCGCGCCGGTGCGCGGAGGAATCCTTCGCCCTGGCGCCGGAACGCCTGGCCGAACCCGCCCTGCTGGCCGAATTCGCCCGCCTGGCCTTGCGGGTGGAAGCCCACCCTCGCACCCTGATGCACCGGGATTTCCAATCGCAGAACCTGATGCACCGTCCCGACGGCATCTGGTTCATCGACTACCAAGGCGCCCGCGCCGGAAGTCGCTGGTACGATCTCGCCTCGCTGCTTTGGGACCCCTATGTGGCCATGCCCATGGACTTGCGCCACAAGCTTTTCGAAGACTTCGCGGATCTTTCCGGGACGGAGGCTTCCGAATCCGCATGGTCGGATCTTTTGGATGCGGCCTTGCAGCGGGTGATGCAGGCCTTGGGTGCCTATGGCTTCCTTTCCCGCCACAAGGGTCTTCCCTGGTTCTCGCAGTTTCTCGCTCCGGGATTGGGGATCCTTCGCGAAACTCTCCAGGAACGAGGCGGCCACTCCGCCTTGGTCGCACTGGTCACAGACCTTCAGGATCGGGAACCCCGAAGCGCCTGAAACGCCAAGCTCGAGCATCCCGCCTCTCGGGATGGTAGCCTGTGCGCTAATGGAAGAACCGGCGCGTAAATTCCACGAGCGTCTCTGGCAGCTCGCTAAACGTGGAAAGTCCTGTTTGGCGGGATTCGGCTTTGCCGCGCTGGTGGGTCTGGCGGCGGCGCTTTTCCTGGGTTGGAGCGAATCCAGCAGGCAGCGCGAGCGGATCCTGCTGGCGGTTTCGGACATCGCCCAACAGATGGAAGTGGCGGATCTTCGCAAGCTCAAAGGAGATTCCACCGACTTGGAGTCCCCGGAATACTTGCACATGAAAGCGCATCTGATGGCCCAAAGGGCCAATGTCGATCAGATGCGGTTTGTCTATCTGATGCGGCGCGACTCCGACGGGCGCGTGCGGTTTTTGTGCGACTCGGAGGCACCCGGCAGCAAGGACGAATCTCCACCAGGCCAGGAATACCCGGAGATTTCCCCTGTCCTTTCCGCCGCGTTCGATTCTCCCACACCCGTGCTGGATGGGCCCTATTCCGATCGCTGGGGAACCTGGATTTCCGGTGTCCAGCCCATCCGCGACCCCTCCGACGGAAGCATCATCGCCGTGCTGGGCATGGACTTTTCCGCTCGGGACGCGTCGCGTTCCATTCTGCATGCCCACCTGCGAGGCGCGGCTCTGGGATTGCTTCTGGCCTTGGGCTGGCTGGCCATGATGTTCTTCCGACGCCGCTGGCGACGTGCGCTGGAAGAAGACCCCCCCCGGTATCCTCCCACCATCCTCCTGCGCTTGGGACCTGCCGTGGTCGTGACCTTCATGGGGATGGCCACCGCGTTGGGGGCGTTTTTCGAAGCGGACCGACGCGCCACCGACCAATTCGAGAAATCGTTGCGCCACGAAGCGGGAGTCCGGGTGGATGCCTTGCGCAGCGGAGTCCTTCTGGCCCGGATCAGCATGGAACTTCTGGCCCACCATGTCGAGGCGGCTCAAGATGCCATCCATCCGGAGGGTTGGTGGCTGATGGCCAACCACATGATGGACATGGAAGGCGCGGAGTCTGTCTGCTGGGTGCCTGTCGTGCGCGACGAGGATCTGCCGGCTTTCCTTTCCGCGCTTTCCCGTCTGGAAAAGCGACCCGTGGAGCTGTTCGAAGTCGTTGGCGGCCAGCGCGTGCGAGCGCTCGCCCACGAGGTCCATTATCCGATCGCCCAAGCCGTGCCCCGGGAACGCCGACTCGAACTGCTGGGTTGGGACCTCGCCAGGCAAGACGGCCCTCGCAAGGCCTTCGAAATGGCACGCTCCGAAGGGAGAACCTTCCTGACGGAGCCCGAGCGCAGTCTCGACGGCACCATCTCGGTCAAACTGGTCTCCACCGCCTTCACGCCGGCGATGCCCCTGCGCACGCGCAAGGAGCGGGAGGACGCCATCAAAGGCTATGCGGTCGCCGCCTTCGAGATGAGTCGTTTCCTGGAAACGCACTTGCGTTCCACGCCCTCGATGGGGCTTGATCTATTTGTCGAGGACCTCCAGGCCCCACCGGGTCTCGGGCGGATTCTCGAGCACCGGGAGTCGGATTCCAATGCCGTGCGCGACACGTCCCGACGATGGGACTACTCCTACGTGATGGACGCCGGAGGACGCCCGTGGAAGATCACCGTGATCCCGACCAAGGCCTTCCTGGGGAGGTTCCTGGATCGCCAGCACTTCTGGATCCTTCCGTTCGGACTGTTCGTTTCGCTCCTTCTGGCCCAGATGGTCTCCTGGCTGTACGGGCAGAGGCTGCGCTCGGAAATCCTGGTCATCCACCGCACGAGGGACCTGCGCGAGTCGAACGCCTGCACCATGGCGGCCTTGGCGGAAGTCGCGCGCCAGCGCGAGGCGGTGCACCGCAGCGAAGAGAGACTGGTGCTCACCTTGGAGGTGGTGGGAGAAGGACTCTGCGAGATCAACCTTTCCAAGCGCACCATCCAGCACAACCGCGTATGGTCCCGAATCATGGGGCAGCCGGAAGACCACGAGCTGGAGCACTCCCTGGAGGAGTTCTTCGCCTCGCTCCCTCCCGACGAAGCCGCCCTGGTGGCCGAAGGCCTGGAGGAGGCGCGCTGCGAGCCGGGCCCGTTCTTCCTGGAGTTCCGCATCGACGCCCAAGGCGAGGGCGAACGCTGGGTCCAGATGAAAGGACGATTCCTGTCGGAAGACCAAGGCGGAACGGAAACCATCCTGGCCACCATCTCCGACGTGACCGAGCGGCGCGCGGCCGCCGATCGGCTCCTGGAAATGAACCGCGAGCTCGGGCGCTCCCGCATGGAAGCCCAGCGCCTGGCCAAGGACGCCCAGCAGGCCAGCCAATCGAAGAGTCAATTTCTGGCCAACATGAGCCACGAGATCCGCACTCCCATGAACGGTGTCCTGGGCATGATCGGGCTTCTGCTGGACACCACGCTGACCGACGACCAGCGGCGCTTCGCCAAGATCGTGCGGGCCAGCGCGGAAGCGTTGCTTTCCATCATCAACGACATCCTGGATTTTTCCAAGATCGAATCGGGCAAACTGGAGCTGGAGAAGATTCCCTTCGATCTGCGCTCCACCCTCGACGACGTCGCCTCCACCCTGGCCCTGCATTCGCAGGAGCGCGGGTTGGAATTCGTGATCGCCGCCGATCCGGACATCCCCGAGCGCATCGAGGGCGATCCGGTGCGCCTGCGACAGATTCTGCTGAACCTGGCGGGCAACGCCCTGAAGTTCACGGCCTCCGGCGAGGTGTCCGTGCGGGTTTCCATCGAGTCGCGGATGGGCGACGAACTTCGCCTGATGTTTTCCGTCAAGGACACCGGGATCGGCATTCCGCCGGCCAAGCAGGGGGAACTTTTCAAGAGCTTTTCGCAGGTGGACGCGAGCACATCGCGCAAATTCGGCGGAACGGGGCTCGGCTTGGCCATCTCCAAGCAACTTTCCGAGATGATGGGTGGACGCATCGGCCTGGAGAGCGAGCCGGGCCGGGGCAGCACCTTCTGGTTTTCCATCGCCACCCGCGAGATGGAGGCGACCGACAGCTGGGACGGGAAGGCGCTGTTGGGCGGGCGGCACATCCTGGTGGTGGACGACAGCGCCACCAACCGCGAGATCCTGCTGTGGCAACTGGCCTCGTGGGGAGCGATCGTGCAGACCGCCGCCTCGGGCCAGGAAGCGCTGGAGCTCCTGGAAACGTCCCGGACGGAAAACGTCCACTTCGACGCGGCGATCCTGGACATGAAGATGCCCAACATGAACGGCGAGGAACTGGCCCGGCGCATCCATGCGCAGGAGGAATTCCAGGCCCTGCCGATGATGCTCATGACCTCGCTGGCCCCCTCCGAACCCGTCGAGCGCCTCGCGCAGGTGGGCATCCGCCTGCGGCTGTCGAAACCCGTCCGGTCTTCCGATCTGCGCGAAGCCCTGTCCGTCCTGCTGGGAGGGCCGAAACAGGTCGCCCCCGAGCCACGGGCTCCCGTGGCGGCAAGCAACGTGCGACGACGGATCCTGGTCGCCGAAGACAACGCGATCAACCAACTGGTGGCCCAAGGGATCCTGTCCAGCCTGGGATACGACGTCCACCTGGTGGCCAACGGGCTTTTGGCGGTCCAGGCGCTGGAATCGGAGGACTTCGATCTGGTCCTGATGGACTGCCAGATGCCCGAACTCAACGGCTTCGATGCCACCCGCATGATCCGCTCGGCGGACTCCCGAGCCTTGAACCCGAAGATCCCCATCATCGCCCTGACCGCCAACGCACTCGACGACGACCGCGATCTCTGCCTGGAAGCCGGAATGGACGACTATTTGGCCAAACCCTTCGCTCCGGAGGCGTTGAACGCGGTGCTCACCCGCTGGTTCTCCGACTCCCCGACCCAAACGACCTGACCGCGCGAGCCGACCTCGGCCTTGCCCCTGAAGTTGCCTCCACCTGTGGCAGACACTACCTTGGCAGACATGGCACTTCTACAGGAAGAGAAAGAACTTGTCGCCCGCGGACTCCAACTCTACGCCCAGATGGTGGGAAGCCAATACGGCCCCCAGGAAATGCAAGCCCTGGTGCCGGTCATCAAAGGGATCCTGAAGAAGCTCGACCAGGTCGGCGGCCCCGCCGCGGCCGCGCCCAACCAAGCGGCCCACGGGATCACCCCGGAATGGTTCGAGCAGGTCTGCTCCACCTGCCCAAAGGTGGGCGGCGCGTCCGGATGCCAGGATCCCGTGACGGTGAAATACCCCGGGAAATGCGATCCGATCCTCCGCTGGGAGCGCAACCAGCGGATTTCGGCGGTGTAAGCAGGGAATCGCTTGTTCGATTCTCCCTAAGGCGGTAAAATCCAAGGACTCAACGGTCCAATGCGGATTCTACTCCTCTCACCAGAACATCCGGCCCAGAACACGAAGGGGTCGGGATCTCCCGTCGGACGGGACGTGCAAGCGCTCGCCCAAGCCTATCAGGAGTTGGGCCACGAAGTTCGCGTCTGCGCCCCCCTCTACCAAGCCCCGGACGCCGACTCCCCTTGGAAGCGGGTCGCCACGGTGCGCGCCTCCTTTCTGAAGGTGGAGGAAGCGGAAATCCTGGCCGGCGATCCCCGCTGGCCCTATCTGCGGCTGGTGAGCCACCCCATCCTGGTCCGCAACCACCCGTACCTGGACGAACAAGGCTACGACCACCCCGACAACGCCCTGCGCTTTGCCCTGTTTTCCGCCGCCGCCCTGATGGACTGCGCGGCCGAGGGGTGGATCCCTGAAATGATCCACGCCCACGAATGGCAGACGGGCCTGTCCATGCTGTACGCCTCCGTGCATTTCAAAGCGATGTTCCCGGACACACGATTGCTCTTCAGTTTCCAGGACGCCGCCTTCCAGGGATTGTGCGACGCCAAGTGGGCGCCGGAAGTGGGCCTGGGACCCGAGTGGATGCGACCGGAAAAACTGGAATTCTGGGGTCGACTGAACCTTCTGAAGGCCGGCCTGCTCTGTTGCCACCGCGCCACCCTTCCCAGCATCCAATATCTGCAGGAGCTTCTCAGCGACAGCCACGGCTACGGCCTGGAAGGGCTGTTCCGCGTGCTGGGACCGAAGGTCGCCGCGGTCAATCCCGGCGTGGACGGCTCCATCTGGAAGATCCCCGCGGAGATCAAGGGCGAACCGGACGACCTGGTGGGCTGGAAGACCCAGATGCGACAGGAATTGACAGGAGGGATCGAGCCGCTCATCGTGTTCGCTTCCTCCTTCCGGCCCGGCAAGGGGATCGACCACGTCCTGACCTTGATGCCGGACCTCCTGAAGATGGACCTGCGCGTGGGCGTGGTGGGCGGACACGGCACCGACGAGCACAAGCATCTGGAGCTGGTGGCCAAGAACCATCCGGACAGAATCCGGCTCTACCCCAAGGACGACCAGGTCCTCTTCCAGGTCCTGGCCGCGGCCGATCTCCTGCTCCTGCCCGTGGCCCACCAGCCGGGGGGAGTCCTGTTCGCCCGCGCGATGGCCTTGGGCACCCCGACTCTCGCCCACCGCGTGGGCGCGGCGGCCGACAAGATCATCTCCTGGCCCAAGTCGATCGCCGACGGGTTTTTGTTCGACGATCTGGCGCCGGACACGCTGCTCCGCCACCTGCGCAAAGCCCTGCAGATCCGCACCAACAAATCCGATTGGACGGGGCTGTGCTCCCGCGCCGCAGGACGCGACTTCACCTGGAACAAGATCGCCTCGCTCTACCTCGCGCTCTGCGGGGGCGCGTAGGGAGAGATCCTCACGGTGGAGGCTCCGGCCTCTCCGGCCAACAGGATCCGCTCCGCCGAGGGCGCCACCACACGCACCGGTCCGGACATGCCCAGACCCGCGCTCCAATCGCGGTGTTCGTTGCTGGCCGGATTCCAGACCGACCACGATCCGTCCATGGCCAGATGCACCATGCCCGTGGCCTCGAAGGCCAGGTCGTGGATGGGCAGCGCTGTGGTCCAGCGTCCCGGCCTGCCACCGAATCCCGGAAGGGTGTCCACCCGCACGCCGCGTCCATCGGACCACACGACCCTCCAAGGAGGCCGCATTTCCTGGGCGGCAAGCCAGGCCGCCTGCGGCGCGACGGAATCCACGAACGGCGGCCTGACCCATCCGCGAACGGACTTCCACCAGAACCCGTTGCTGGTGGCCACCAGCACTCCCGCGGGAGATGCCAAAATCCGTCTCACGCCACCGGGCGCGTTCCAGGGAGGCGAATCGGCCCGGAAGGCCTTGTCGCCATCCTTCTTGGACACGATCGCGCCTTCGGTGGCCACCCACAAGGAATCACGGTGGCGCGCCAAGGCCACCACGCGTCCTCCGAAAGGCGCCTTGCGGGACATCCAACGTTCGCGCACGCCGGTGCGGTCCAGCCGGACCATGCCATCGACCACCGACACCCACGCCCCTTCGCCACCACCGGCGGCGCCCACCACGCGGGCATCGCGCAGGTCGGAAAAGCGCGGGTCGTCGGTGGAAAAGGCCGCGCGGAACTGGCCCGAGGCGTCCACCAGCGAAACCGTGCCACGGCACCCGGACAACCAGAACCCCCCGGCCGAATCCACCACCGCGCCTTTGGCGCAAGGCTCCACGGGTCCCAGTGGCAGAGGCTCGATCCTTCCGGTGGCTGCGTTTCCCGTCCAGACCCCGGCATCGGTGGCCAGCCACAGGTCCCGCCCGTCCAAGACCAGCGCGGAAAGAACGCGTTGACGCTTTCCGTCAGGCGGGGAGAGCTCGGATCCGACCTGCACCCAACCCGCCAGGCTCGGACGCAGCCCGGGAAGCGAGGCCACCGAGGTCGCCACCGCGATGCGACTCTGGCAGCCGGAAGGCGGTGGAGACGATTCCTGCGCGCTCTCCAACCCCTGCGACCAGCGCAGCGACCGGCCACCCACGGAGGTGATCCACAGGCTCTGGGTGGTTTCGTCGTGGCAGACGCGCGCGATGCCTTCGGCGGGGAGCCCGTCGGAAACGCCGTACCAGCGCGGCGAGGACCTCCCCATGCGGGGGAACCAGGCCATGGACCGGGGGTAGGCCACCCAGACATCGAAGGCGGATCCTGTCATGCCCACCGGATGGCCGGACACTCCCACCGGCCGTGGATCCCCCAGGTGGACGGGGATCTGCGCGACCGCCGCCGTCGTGCAGATTCCGACAATGACCAACGCGAATCTCGTCTTGCGCGAGGGAAGGCTGGATGGGATCGGCTGGTTCATGATGGCACCTAAGATGCAAACCCCTTCGGTCGACGACTTCGCCCACCGGTCCGGACAGCGCCTATTTGCGAACCGTGGAATCGCTCGCGGACGTCTTCGGGGGCGGATCCTTCATGAATCGCCCCAGCAACCAGGAGCGCTCCACACCGCTCATGAAGCGATTCCCTTTGCCCAGCAAGGTGTCGCCACCGTTGAGCAAACCTTGGGTCCGCTCCGTCAATTCCTGCGTGCTGTGGAGAAGCTCCAGGCCCGATACGCCCAGGGATTCCGCATAGACGGAACTCCTGCGCAAATTGGTCGCCAGGGTGTCCGACTCGTTGAGGATGCGCGGGATGGTGGCTTCCGCCACCCTCCCGATGCGATCCACCCGTTCGAGCACCTGGTTGGAACCGCGCGCGGCCTGGTCGAAATGATCCACCGTGGTGAGCGTCTTGCGGTAGAGGTCGTCCTTCACCAGCACCGCGCCGATGGTGGTGTGGGTGTCGGTCACCAGAAGCAGGAGCGAATCCACGCGAAGCAGCGTTTGGCGAAATTGCACCGTCAGATCCGCCAGCGACCCCAGCGCCGTCTCGATGTCCTGCGGAGGCCCCAGGGCCATGGTGTCGCCGTCTTCCAGAAGCGGCGCGGACGGATCGCCCCGCTCGATGTTCAGGGCGCGGTCGGAGACCATGTTGCGGTCGCGCTTGAAGTAGGCCACGGAATTGCGACGCAGCAAGGTCTGGTATTGCCGCTTCAAGGACAACCGCAGGATCACCTGCGCATCGCGAAGCGACAAGGTCACGCTGTCCACCGTTCCCACCTGCACGCCGTTGAGCAGCACCTTGGCTCCGCCGGACATCCCCGTGCCGTCTTCGTAGACGGCGTACACCGTGTAGTTGTCCGGAAACAATTCGTGCCGCAGCGCATAGGCGACGAACGCCCCGGCCAGCACCACCAGGCTTCCCAGGAGCAACGCCCCCGTGAGCATGTTGCGCACCTCGCGTTGCTGCAGGATCTCCTTCCAGGTCGAATGTCTCATACGAACCTCGAATCGTCGTCGTCGCGCACCAGCTCGCGCTCGCGCGGGTCGTCGGAATCGGAGATGTCGTCGTAGGTCTTGGGTTCGCGCAGGACCCCGTCCATCAGAAGCTGGATCTTGCCGTCCAGAAACCGCGCCGAGGCCAGATCGTGCGAGACCATCAGGATCGCGACGTTGGACAGCGCGCGCAGATTGCCCACCAGCGAAAGGAAGATCTCGGAATTCTTCACGTCCAATCCCGCGGTCGGCTCGTCCAAAAACAGGATCTCCGGATTCATGGCCATCGCGCGCGCCATCGCCGCCCGCCTCTGCATGCCCAGCGACAGATGCGCGGGGCGCTTGTCTTCGTGGCCGGTCAGAAGGAGATTGTCCACCCAGCGCTGGACGGTTTCGTCGATCTCGCGTTCGGTGAGCTTGGTGTGGTAGTGCAGGGGCACCGCGATGTTCTCGGCCACCGACATGTGCGAGATCAGCGTGTTCCCCTGGAAGACAAATCCTGTCCGCTGGCGCAGCTCGCGCAGGCGGGGCATGGGCACGTCCCAGCAATCCTCCCCGAACAGGAACACCTGCCCCCGACACGACCCGGTGAAGTCGGGCATGGGCTTTTCCAGCCCCAGCAGAAGGCGCAGCAAGGTGCTCTTGCCCTTGCCGGATTCCCCGCCCACCAGCAGCACTTCTCCGCGGCGGATTTCCAGGTCCACCCCATCCAGGATCGGGAGGCCGTCCACGTAGGAAAACCGCAGGCCGCAGGCCTCCGAGAGCACCTCGCTCACGGCAGGACTCCGGCCAGGCCCGGGATCACGAACAGGGTCGCGAAGATTCCATCGAGTAGGACGATCGACACGAACGATTGTACCACCGCCGAACGGGTTCCTTGGGGAACTTCGTGCGGACTTTTTTCCAGACGCATTCCGGCAAGGCAGGCCAACAGGGCGATCACCAATCCGAACACGGCCGGCTTGGCCACGATCAAGACCAGATCCGTGGCACCCAAGGCCGTGGATACCCGCCCCACGTACTCCAGGAAGCCGGTTTCCAACCCCAGCGACCCCGGAAACAAAAAGACCAGCCCCCGCGCGAAGAAGAACCCTCCGAACATGGCCGTGGCCGTGAACAGCAGGGACAGGCAGGTCAAGCCGATCGTGCAGCCCAACACCGCCGGCAACACCAGGAACCGGACCGGATCGATCCCCATCGCCTCCAGCGAGTCCACTTCGCCAGCCACCTTCATGTTCCCGATGTAGGTGGCCAAGGCCGAACCGGACCGCCCCGCCACAAGGAAGGCCGTGAACAGCGGACCCAGCTCGCGCACGATCGCCAGCACCATGACCTCGCCCAGCACGTTGGAGGTTCCCAGCCGGGGAAGCAGGGTGGTGAACTCCACCAAGGTCACGCCACCGATCAGCACCGCCAGAAGCAGCACGATGGGCGCGGGCTCCACGGCGGTGAAGAACGTCTGCTGCAGGAAGACTTCCATGATCTGTCGCAGCGTGGAACGCCGCCCCCGGAAGGGGCTGGCCGCCACGCGCCAGGCCAACGAAACGACTTGTCCAGGCAAGGAGGCCGACCAGGCTCCACCGATCCATTCGAGGATCCTGGCGGGGATGGTGGCCCGGGAGCTCACTCCACTTTTCCGCCCTGGATGCGTGCCATGAGGCGGTCGCGGAGTTTGTCGAGGTTGTGCCCCGTGCGGGCGGACAACAGCAGCGGCGGTTCGGCGAGCTCGAAACGTTCGATCACCATGCGCGGATGCTGGATGCGCCGCGACTGGTCCAAACGATCGGCCTTGTTCATCACCACCATGCAGGGGACGTCCGCTTCCAGGATGCGCCCCAGACAGGTTCCGTCCACTTCGCTCTCCGGGACTTCCGCGTCCAGCACGTAGACCACGATGTCGGGATGTTTTTCCTGCGAGAGGTACTTGCCCACCAGATCCGCGAACTGCCCGCTGGCCTGGCTTCCGCCGCGGGCGTAGCCGAAACCGGGCAGATCCACGAACCAGAATTTGTCCGGAACCTCGAAGAAATTGATCTCGCGGGTGCGTCCCGGCGTGCGCGAGGTGCGCACCAGGCCGTGGCGTCCGAGGAGCGCGTTTTGCAGGCTGGATTTGCCCACGTTCGAACGCCCGGCGAAGGCGATCTGGGGGGTGTCGCCCGCCACGAACTGGTCTGGCGCGACGGCGCCCAGGCGGAATTCCGCCTTCTGCCCCAGGTGGATCATCGGGTGGACGAAATCTGGATCTTTTTTCATGCTGCTTTCTTCACGCTGGGATGCGCCCTTCGAAGGCCTGAAGGACCGTCAAGCTGTCGGAGTATTCCAGTTCGCCGCCGGCGGGCAGGCCCCGCGCCAGGCGCGTGACCCGCGTATCCGGCGGCACCATCCTTTGCAGGTACATGGCGGTGGAATCCCCCTCGGTGGAAGCGGGAGTGGCCAGGACGATCTCGCGGATCGTTCCAGGCAGGAGCCTCTCCCGCAGGGTGGCGATGTTCAAACGATCCGGGCCGACTCCGTCCAGCGGAGACAGGAGGCCTCCCAGGACGTGGTAGACGCCCCGGTACCTGCCGGTGGTCTCGAACGCGGCGATGTCGGAAGGTTTTTCCACAACCAGGAGGATACCATGGTCGCGGCGGGGATCCAGGCACAGAGGACAATGTTCCTCCTCGGCGTAGTTCCCGCAGCGCGCGCAGGGGCGGATCCGGTCGCGCGCTTCTTCGATGACCCGCGCGAGAAGCCTCGCCTGGTCCTCCGGACAGCGGAGCAGATGGTGGGCGAGCCGTTGCGCCGAACGCCTCCCCACTCCGGGGAGGCGGGAAAGCTCGCGAACCAGCGCCTCGACGCGCGGAGACCAGTCCAATCAGTCTTCCTCGCCCAGGCTCACCACCACGGAATGGAATTCCACTTCGAACCACTGGTCGAAGCAGGATTCATCCACGTTGGGTCGGCGCGCGGCGTCGGGAATCCAAAATTCCAGCTCCTTGGTGGCCAGAGCCCGCCGGTGAGGAGTGAGGAACTGTTCCAGTTCCGCATCGTCTTCCGGTGAAGGAATCAGGATCACGGTTCTGGAGTCCGGCTCTCCGAACGCTTCGGCGAGATCTTCCTCCAAAGAGGGATCCGCCGCGATGAGCGCCTTGCGGAAGGCTTCGGTGGGCACCAAAATGACAGCAGCCAGGTCTTCGAGATCTTCCAAGGTCGGTTTCATGGCATCAAAAGTACCTCCTCCGCACGCCTTGGTCCCCGAGTGGTACTATTTGCGCCACGGAAGGCCTACTGCGGAGATCGACTCCGCCCTTGACGCCTCCATGCGACCCTGAACATGAACCGATCTTCCATTCCATCGACCGCACTGTGGTTGGGCCTGTCGTTGGCAGGCTGCGATCCGCTCGTGACCAGCGTGGCGGAAGAATCACACCGTGGACCCGTGGTCCAGGCCGAGCGCTCCTGGAGGATGGATTTCGAATCCGGGCTTCCCGCCTTGCGGATGGAAGCCAATTCCCAAAGTCTCCAGCCGACCGCCGCGCTCAACGACCGTCTGCCCATTTCCGGTAGCCACGATCTGCGCGTTGCGGCGATCCTGCGCGGATCCGACACCCCGGGGTGGGCCGCCGTGTGGCTTCCGTTGGCCGGCAACAAGGTGATGGACGCCCGCAGGGCGATCGGGTTTCGGCTCAAGATCCGCAGCTCCGTGGCCCGCCAATACACCCTGATGCTGGATTCCGATGTCTACCCCTCCGAAGCGGTCCGTTACGCGACGACCCTCGATCTGTCGGCGACCACCTCGGAATACGCGGTGTATTTCAGCCAGTTCGCCTATCCCCAACGCCTGAAGGAGCCAGGTGGCGTCTGCTCGATCGAGGCCGCCGGAACAGTGAACTGCCAGACATCCATCCACCAAGTACTTTCCCGCTTGCGAGCACTGCAGGGATTTCTGGCGCCTCGATCCAATGCCAAGGGAGTTCTCCCGTCCGACACCGTCAGCATCCAGATCGACGACCTGCAACTGTTGTTCGATGAAGACCTGATCCTCTAATCGTTCCAAACAGGACATCCCATGAAATCCAAGTTCTTCGTCGCTCTCCCGCTCCTGGCCGTCTTGATCGGGTGCTCGGAAACTTCCACCGATCCCGGCTCCGCCGCCAACGACCCCAAGCCGATCCCGGCTTCGCTTTCCGCATGGGCCACTGCTGCGGATCTCTCCCTGCCTGGGGACGCCGTGGTGCAGATTCCCGGTTTGGAGTCGCGCTGGGACAGCGTCGCCAACCTGGTGCGCCACAGCGACGAGGTCCGCAAGGACCTCCAGACGATTTTCGCCGACTGGAACTCCCGAACACCCCAAGCGCGGGATTGGGACGCCCTGGACTCCAGCACCTCGTCCTCGGGTGGAAAGCTCTATCTGACGGCCTTCTCCGTGGATGGCATCCGACAAGGCGGCCTGGTCTGGATCCCCGCCACCACAGGCCCCACCCCGGTGATCCTGTTCGGGCACCCCAGCGACAACGGCATCAGCAACACGATCTTCGCCCTTCTGGAAAGACTGATGGGAACCACCAAAAACCAGTGCATCGTGGTCATGCCCGCCTTCCGCGGCGAAACGGCGGATCTGGGCGGCAAGATCATCCCAAGCAACGCACTCACGGCCAGCCCCTGGGATCGCGATGTGGACGACGGCCTGGCGATGCTGCAAGCCGTGCTGGACAAGTTCCCCCAAGCGGATGCCTCGCGGATTTCCGCGGTGGGCTATTCGCGCGGCGCCGGTGTGGCGCTGCTCTCCGCCCTGCGCGATCGCCGCATCAAGAGCGTCTTCGAGATCTCCGGCCCCACCGACTTCTTCGCAGCGTCCATCCAGAATCTGTCAAAAGACTTGAGCGCAGGGAAGTCCATCGCTCTGCCCGGCCTCGATGTGATCGAATCGAAATACCTCGTGCCGTTCCGAAACGGAACCATCTCCGCCGATTCGTTGCGCACCGTGCTGCTGGCGCGTTCAGCGGCGAGGCTTGCCATTTCCGGCCTTCTCCCCACGACGGTGGCCGTCCATGGCACAGCCGACACCGTTGTCTATCCGGACCAAGCCGCTGCGCTCAAATCGGCCGACTCCCGCGTGGATCACCAATCCTTTCCAGGAATGACCCATACCTCGATGCTGTTCGGAGCGGATCAGCCGAAGGTGGCTCAATCCTTGCAAAGCTTCCTGAAGGCCGTCTTCGGCCTGTAAGGTGGCCAAGGCTTCGGGAAAAATGGTAGGCTGATCCCCATCCGGAGAGAGGGCTTGGTAGTCACTGCCCTCGCCGGGTTCTCTTCTGGGAGGGTCATTCGATGGTGCCAGCCAAATCGCACCCACGTTACCGAGAGCTCGTGATGGGCACGTTCAACCACTCTTTCCGGCTCATGCCGGCGGGCATGTGCGTGGCCAGGAACCTGCGGGCCATCAAGATGGAAGGGGGCGACAAGGCCGTCGTCCAGCAAGCCATCGACGATGTGCACGCTTTCTTCGCCAAGTACGAGCCCATCATGACCGACGACCTCAAAGCCATTTTCGGTTAAGGAGCGAACATGCTTTCCCACGCATCCGACATCGCCCAACGCATCCGCTCCGGTGAACGCCTTCTTCTGGCCGCACAGGAGGAAGTCCTTCTCTCGCTGCCAGCGGGAAACTGGATCGGTGGAACCATTCCCTATTTCATGGCCGAGACCGGCGGCGTGGTTTCGCGCGAGATGGTCTTCGCCACGGCGGTCCCCATCCAGTCCACATCTGTGGAGATCCGGACCTACGGCACAGCCGACATCCATAACATCTGCAAGAACGCGCCGGACAACGGGGTCACGTTCCTGATCCTTCCCGCCTCCAGCCCGATCCATCTTCAGTTCGCCCAGAAGGCACCCGACTTCGAGGACATGTACCTCAAGCCCCTGCTGGGCTGGATCTCCGGCGTCCACCTGGACGATCTGGGGAGGACCTCGCCCAAGGTCGTGGATGGTCGCACGGTCACCGCCCACACCGACGCCGGCGTGGCCATCCACTGCGCCCTCCCGGAAAACCAGGTCGCGCGCATGGGAATCGTGAATCTGTTTTCGCCGGGGGACGGCGCGGTGCTCACCTTCCCCGAAGGTGGATTCCAGGTGGAGCGTTGCCTGGTGGATGGCGTGGAACGCGTCTTTTCCGACTACCTCCTGGAGCGCGAAGTGGACACCCGCCTGCCGCTGGTGGCCGATTGTTCCGGGGCGATGGTCAACGTGAGCTTCCAAGGCATCGAATCCTCGCTGGGCCGGGTGAACCTCTACGCGCCGGTGTTTCCGGGAGTGGAGTACCGGCTGGCGAAGCCCGTCGGGGACTACATGGAGGAATTCGCCAAGATGTTGCCAAAAAACGTCAGCGCGGCGTTTTCCTGCAACTGCATCCTGAACTTCCTCTATTCCGGACTGGAAGGAAAAATCACGGAAGGAATGACAGGTCCTGTCACATTCGGCGAGATCGCCTGCCAGCTTCTGAACCAGACCATGGTGTACGTGGCCATCGAGACGGTCTGACCTTCCGTCCGATCGAAGCCCGGATAGACGCGATCAGCCGTTCCCTGAGTGCCGCCGCAGGCGGTGTATCGAAGGGCGGCTGATCGCGGTTCAGCAAGCTCCCTTTGACAGACTTGCTTCGTCACTCAGGGGTGTTGCTCGAGGCCTCGCACCAGACCGCCCTTCGATACAGCGGATTCGCCGCCACTCAGGGAACGGTCTGGTGAGCTGGCAACGATCAAGCGACGCCGGACTTCAGCGCCATGTAGGCGTCGCGCTGGCGCAGGTGGGCCTCCACGCGGGCGATCAATTCCTGTCGCACGAAAGGCTTGAAGACGTAGTCGTTGCCGCCGCAGGCGAAGCCGCGCGCCACGTCTTCGGCCTGGCTGCGCGCCGATTGGAACAGCACGGGCAGCTCCCACGGCGCATGCGCCGTGCGGATCTCCTCGCAGACCTCGAATCCGTCCCTCAGCGGCATCATCACATCCAACAGCACCAGACCCGGCCGATGCTCGCCGATCAAGTCCAGAATCTGTCTACCATCGGACGCCAACACCACGCGGATACCCCGACCGGTCAGGATCTTGCGCACGATCTCCAGGTTGATCCGCTCGTCGTCGATGGCCAGGACGGTCCAGCCCGAAGCGGCCTCGGCGGACGGGGATGGCATGGTGGTGGCGATCACCGTCGTCGTGTCCGTTTCCCCATCGCCCACGCTTGCCGGGCGCGCCAGGGCGGGAGGAGCCCCGTGCGGGGTGGGAGGCAGTGTGAACAGGAATACCGATCCGCCCTCCGCGCGCGGCTCCAGGCGCAGCGTACCGCCGTGCATCTGGACCAGCTTGCGGCAGATGGAAAGCCCCAATCCGGTCCCGCCGCGCTTGCCCCCTCCGGCTTGTTCGAAGGGCAGGAAGATCTTTTCGCGATCCCCCTCCGGAACCCCGATGCCCGTATCGGAAACCGACACCTCCACCCGTTCCCCAGCATTCCTGGCGGCGATCTCCACGAACCCTGCGTCGGTGAACTTGAGAGAGTTCCCCACCAGATTGCACAGGACCTGCGTCAGACGATCCGCGTCCACCCACACCCGCGTGAGATCCCGATCCACGCGGGACAGCAGCTTCACCCCTTTGCGGTCCGCGTTGGCCTGGAAGCTCGCCAGGACCTCCGCCGCCAGCGCGTCCAACGCGACCGAATCGCGACGCAGCACGAGCTCTCCGGCCTCCAGTTTTGCGGCATCCAGGATGTCGTCGACCAGCCTGTTGAGCCGGCGCGCACTGGACACCACCTGCTTCAAGCTCGCCCTGGACTCGCTCCCCAGGGCGATCGCCCTGTCCTCCAGTACGGATTCCGTCATTCCCAGGATGCTGTGCAGCGGGGTGCGCAGTTCATGGGAGGTGTTGGCCAGAAATTCGTCCTTGATGTGCGAAAGCCGCCCCAGCTCCGCGTTCTTTTCCTGGACCTGCGACAACAACTGCTTGTTGACACGCACCGTCGTGAAAAACCGCATCGCCAGCACCAGCGCTTCCGCCACGGCCAGCGCCGCACCACCGGGAATCATCGTATAGGGAGGGTTCGCCCAACCCAGGAACACGAATCCATCGTGGGCGGTGGCCGCCATGAACACCGCATAACCCACGGCGAACGGGATCGCTCCCGCCGTACCCTTGCGGATGGCCAGGGCCAGCGAATACGACAGGACGACGACCTCCGCGAAACCGAGGCCCACCATGAAATTGAATACCCGAAACGCGTATTCGAACGGCCCGAACAGGTAGAAGGCCACGCAGAACGCCACCACCACCATGAGAGCCCGGTTGGCCCAGACCAGGACCGGATTGGAGAACATGGACTCGCACAAAAGACCGACCAGCAGCAACGACAAGGCCACCAGGATGAACGTCCCGATCAGGCTGGCCTCGTACGGGAAGCTCGGCACCCACATGGTCATGAAGTTGAAATCCGCGACCGCCCCCAATCCCGCGAACAGCCAGAGGAGGCAGTAGATGCCGAAGAGGATGTTCGTCTTCTCCTGCACGGAAAAGACGATGAAGCCCAAGGAATGGATGGCGAACAGGAGCATGATCGCCATGGCGACCAGCATGGGCATGACTTCCCAGAAAAACGAGGCATGGACCCGGACCGGATCGCCCAGGACGATCCGCCGCAACTGACCGCCTTCGTCGCGGTGGTGGTTGGATACCCGCAACAGGAAGGTCATGCGGGGAGAGAGATGGGAGATCATGCCGCGGTCGTAGCGGTTTTCGGGAATTTCCGACGTGGCGGAGGTTCCGACTTTGCCGTTGCTCAATACTCTCCGACCATCCACCAAAAGCTCGTAGGCGGAGGCCTGCTGTGGGCAGTCGATGCTCAACTGCTTGACCTTGTGGGTATCCAGGAGCACCGTCAGGCGCATCGTGACCTCGCGCCCGGCGACCGGTTCGCCCGCGCCATCCACGAGCTTCGACCAAGCGGAGGGGAGCCTGGCGGCGTGCTCTTTGGGGAGGGAATCGAAGGCGGACGCCTCGACCAATCCGCTGGTGGCGACCCAAGGGCCCGCCAGATCCACGACATCGTGTTGGAAATCCACGTCGCGCAGGTCCAGAACGCCGCTTTCGAGATGCCTGCCGACCTGCTTCCCGCAACCGCTCAGGAAGACCACGTACATGGCCACCAACAGGTGCCATGCCGAAACCCGAAGTCCGGTCAAAGCGATGACTTGTTCCTTGCGACAGTAGGGAGGCGATCGGATCGTGATGATGGCGAGAGAGATCCCGCCTATCATACCACAATCCTAACAATCCACCGTTCTCCTCAAGGTGTCAGCAACACCGTCTGCGCAGCGCCTGGCCACCGAACCAGCCGGAGCCCCGCATCTTGCCCCGACAGATCCATGGTGGTTCTGCCCGAGCGGATGGCCACGCGGCGAAGCAGCGCGCCATCCATCGACAGGAGCTCCAACCAACCGTCGGCAGCGGAGTCCAGCTCGAGCCTGCGACCATGGACCGTCAGCGCCGCCGATGTGGCTCGCCTGATGGGCGACAAACCACTGCCCTTGCCGGTCAACACCACGGCGGTGACGGAAAGCGTCGGAAGCGACAGACTCACGGAGCTCGCGGTCACCGGGGCGGTGCCCGACTTCAATCCGTTCTTGGCATGGGAGACGAACGTTTCCCCGGAGAGTTTGGCCGCTTGCAGCGTGGTGGCGTTGGCGTCGGCGGCGAAGCCATCCAAGGTCACCACCACATCGCGGGCCGCATCGGTCGCGCGGTTCACCAGGATGACGGTCATGGAATCGCCTTTCGCGCTGATGGAACTGTAGGCGCTCACCAGCGAATCCAGCGAAGATCGACTCTTCACACGCACGGATTTGGCGTAGCGCGTGTACAGGTGGGTGGATTCCCACATGCCCGGATACCAGAACCACGGCGTGTACAGCTCCGTGCCGTTGTCGGCCATGGCCCCCAGCATGGAGGCGTGCCACACGGCGCTGGCCGAAGGGTCGTCGCCCACGGCGTCCCCGATGCCGGATTCCGTCGAACCGATGCCGATCCCGTTGTCGGCTCCGAAATACTTGTCCAGCCAGCGGCGCAGGCGCAGGAAGATGTATTCGCGCTTCTGCGATTCGTCCCATCCCCCGTTCACGGTCTTGACGCCGTTGGCCCACGGGAACACGTAGGACGTGTCGTACATCACCCGGTGCGTCTGGAGGTTCTGGGCCATGGTGGCGGAACTGGGGATGTTCATGTAGAGGTGGAGATCGTACACATCGAGCATCCGGATGCCGGTGGAGTCCTGGATGTCGGCAAGCCGCAGGATGAAGTATTCGGGGAAACTCATGGACTTGCCCCGGTAGGTCACCGAGGCATCGTTCCAGGTGTACCACTGCCATTCCGTCATGGTGGCCGGACCCACCAGACGTGCGCCAGGGAACTTCTTGCGCACCGCCTTGGCCACGGCCACCCAGCGCTGCACGTAGTCTTCCGCTTCGATCTTCCCCGTCAGGGCCGGGACCACATCGTCGTGGGTCCCCACCCACCCGTCGGGCTCGTTGTCCATGCCCCAATAGCGGAATCGCGCCGAATCCAAGCCCTGTCCACCCGCGCCGAACCAATGGTCCACGATCCCCGCCGTGGAATCCGGCCCCCAGGGCATCAGGTACTTCTCGGGGTTTCCTTCCACCGAGGCCTTGCCGCCTCCGGCGGAGTTGGGTGTTCCCCCGCCTGCCAGATTCTGACTCGCCCCGTCCCACCAAGCCGACTGGTTGTAGTTCCAGTCGTTGAAGTTGGCCGAGGTGGTCTTGGCCGCCCAGCCCAGAAGCTGGAAGGCGAACATGCCCTGCCCCCCCGGCAGCTTGGTCTGGATGGATTTGGCCGCGCCGTCCCAGTCGTTGGAATAGATGTTGTTGTACCAGTCGGGATGGCACGAAAGACCGTTGCGCCAGTTGTACTTGGTGGCGTTGTTGCCGCCCGAGGCCCGCAAAAGCTTCAGGCCCGCCTCGCGGTAGACGTTGAAGTCGGAATCCGACAGGTCGTTGTTCTTGCCGTAGATGTATGGCGAGATCGGAATCCGGCCGGAATCGGCCTGCACGGAAATCTGCACCGGGGCCGCCCACATCGGAGCGGCGATGAGAAACGCGATCATGGAACACCTCCCAGTTGGAGTTCAGGAAAGACCGATCGAGGGCCGGCGCCGATCAGCGACACGGGCCCGAGAACCAATTGCGCATCGTCCACCGCGACCCAGGTCATCCCCACGGCCCGGCGGCCTTGGACCAGCTTGGCATCGCAAGTCATGGCGGCAAGAGACACTTCCTGGATCTTCCATGCAGTCTGCAGACTTACGGCTTGGTGGCAGGCCATCGAGGAGCCGTCCGGATTGCGGTAGTGGATCTGGAACTGGATGGATCCGTTGCCGGAAACGGGGAATCGGACGCTGGCGACCTTGGAGAAGTCGGCCAAGCGCGAAGCCGGATCATTGTTGTGGTCGATGTCGACCCCCACCAACGCGAACTTCTCGGCGGAGCTCTGGTCGATCGTGAAGGACATGGAAAGACAATTCCCGTACGGGCACGCCACCAGGGACCGGGCGGGATCCTCGGGCGTGGTGGTGGAGGAATCCCCGTAGATCTTGTCGGTGGTGGTGTACCACCATCCGGCGCCCAACAACCAGCCGTAGCGGTTTCGGATGGGAGCGAAGGCGAAGTCCTCCAGGAGGACGGAATCGACATCGGCGGCAAGAGTCGTGTCCAACGTCGCGCCGGAAGCCACCGACACCCTCCCCAGCAAGGCGATGCCGGAATCCGTCACGGCCGTCGCGGTGTAGTCGCCTGCCGGAAGCCCCACGAACGACCACGAGCCGTCCGGATTCCTGGTCGGCACGTACCCGGTTCCGGCCAGGGCCACCGACTTCACCCGTTCGGATCCCACCGCCGCGGACATCTTCAGCCGACCTCCCGTCGCGGCGCGCAGCTCGGCTTCCCGCGAGCCGGAGAGATCCACCTCGCCGCGCGCGCAACGCAGGGAATCCTCCAGCTCCAAGGCCACGTGCGCCTGGCCCGCGACCTCGAACCGGACCCAACCCTGGGCATCCGTGGTCCGGCGATCCAGCACCGTGGCATTTCCTTTGGATATCCGTTCACGCCAATTCCTGTCAATAGCCACCATCCGCACCGAAACCCCCGGCAAGGCAGAGCCATTGGCGTCCACGACGCGCGCGGAAACCCCCGAAGTCTCGGAACCGGGCCCGGTGGCCACGCGTCCGGACTCGCCCGAACACCCCATCAGGGCGGCCAGGGCCATGCCGAAAATCGCGCCTCTCACGGAGTCGCCTCCCGGGTCATCGGAAACAGTTGGATCCCCAGATGATACACCCCGATTTCGTTCGCGTCCGCCTGCGCGATGGCCAGGATCCTGCGCCGGAATTCCATGATCTCCGATTCCACCCGTGAACGTCCCACCTTGGAAAGCGTGACCGTCAGGCTGGACAGCGACCTCTCTTCGCGCGGCAGGCCATCGATGGAATCGCGCGCCAACTGCAAGGTGGAATCATGGAAGCCGTCCACCTCCACCGATTTGACCGCCTCGCCGGTGGTGGTGCTCTGCACATGGGCCCTCACAACCAATGCCCCTTCTTCCCTGGCCATGCCCAGTTTCAGGAGCAACTCGATGGAGGCTTTCGCCTTGGTCGGAGAGATGGCCGGCCGCAGTCGCCGGCCCAGTGCGGCGTGATCACCTGCAAACGGTTCCAAAAACAACAGCTCGCGGATGGCGGTGTGGTGCCACTGGCTGTAGAACTCGAAGTGTTCGGGCGGCACCCGCACGGCCAAGGCCTCGCGGAAGGTCCCGAGTCGCTCCAGGTATTGGCGGCGCTCCTTAAGACTCTTGGCCCGCTGGTGGAGCACCAACAACTCCAGGTATTCGGCTTCGCGCGGGTCCAGCCGCAAAAAGGCCGCAAATCGCAAGGCCATCTCGGAGGTCATGGCGCTGCGGCCACTGAGCACCTGCGTGAAGTAGCTGGCCGACCGAAACCCCACCTTTTGCGCGATGTAGCGGCACGAGAACTTGGAATCCTGGGCCTTGCGGGTGTGGTACAGGTCGCGCAGATAGGCCCGGTAGTCCAGGTAGTCGAACACGGTCACCGCTCCGCCAGTGGGGGCGGCTTTTTGTGTAGCAGTGACCTGTTCTTTTTTGGGCTTCATCTACCTATGATATACCCTCTGGGCGGCTGTTTCACGTGGGGTGTGGGGGAGAAAATGTGTAGTAACGGCTATACGAACCGGACGCTTCGCTTGTGGGATTTTCGGCTGCGCCGGGCTTTTTCACGGCTTCCGCCGTAGGCGTTTTCAACTGCGTTGGGCTTTCCCAGGCGCGGGCCTGGTTGCCGTTTTTACGGCTTCCGCCGTGGGTGTCTTTCAACTGCGTTGGGCTTTTTCCGGGGCGGCCCGGTTGCCGTTTTCACGGCTTCCGCCGTGGAGGACCGGACGCGGGTCCGGTAGCCGTTTTCCGGGTGCGTCGGCACCCGGGCCCCGACCCAGGGGCCGAGCGCGCGGCCCCTGGGGACCCGCGCGCCGGGGGTCGCTAACTGGAACGGCCATGCCGCTTGGGCTAGGTTTGTGGTGGGAATGACGGGCTGTTCCATTGGCGGGATCATCAGGGTCGCGATCGATATCGCCGGATCCATTGGCCGTTCCATGAACCGCGCCCCCCGGTCCCCCGTCGGCCCGGCTGGGATGCCGGTTTTGGTTTTGTGCCAATTTCCGGCATCGCTTCGCTCGCCGAGGTTGGGCAGGCGAATGGGCTATAGGTTAGTGGGCGAGGAAACGCCGCCGTTTCCGAAAGGACGGCGTAGGGGCAATCCTCGGATTGCCCATCAATCCGAATTGGATGGAACGCAACAATGGCGGCGGCGGAATAGGCTAGCTGTATCGACACCTGCGGGATTTGGGGTAAATTGGGTGGGACCACCAGAAGGCGGAAGATGGCGAATCGAGCTTACTTGTTTGCGGATGATCTCAAGGAACATGGATCTGTTTACAAACCAGACTATGTGAACCGGGTCGAGTACTGCGACTCCAGACATAATTTGCCCTTGTGCTGGATGTTCCTGTTTTCCAGAGACAACCTTCGCTCGTTCCCTATGGAGAACCAGGGATCCAGCTGGTTGGAGTGGAAGCTGGTGGCGGAAAAGGCCGAGGCCATCCAAAGGTTTCGTGATCGAATGGATACCGTGAAGAAGTGGGCGAATCAATCCTTCGATCTCACGGCGGAGTTGGATTCGTTTGTGGAAACGATTGTTGGCTGGGAAGGCCGCCAACTCATCCTCGATCCGGACGAAATCTTCGGAGGATGGGGAATCGAGGACGATAACCAGCGCGACCACCTCCGTGCGATCTTCGAATTCCTGGAAACCGCATCCCCCGCTTCGCTTCAGGAAAATCCGGGAGCGCTTGGCATCTGCTACTTCTCTCCAGATCCCACTGACTTCAATCGAACCTGCCTGGATTTCATGGGCGCCACCTACTGATCGTGGCGAAACGCCCCGGAACTTAGGCCGCTCCGATCCGTAAGGCATCGGAGTCCATGCCGTAATCTGTCAACACTGGCGCCTCGCCTCCCCCACCTTCCTGGCAACGGCCTCAGCGCAGGATCACGGGGGCGTGGAGGATGGTTCGGCCACTGCGAACTTGGAGGATTCTGAGTCCACCGCGACTCATGGAAACGCTTCCCAGATCCCAGCGGAACCAACCGCCTTGTTCGGGGAGCTTGGAACTGGTGGCCAGGAGGTTGCCGCTCAGGTCCAGCAGCCTGAAATCCACGTCCGTCGGCATGGCCCCGGGAACCTTGAGCATCAAGTGGGAACCTGATTGGCGGACAGAAAGTTTCCGATCGGCCCTGCGCGAGGAGGCCTCTTTTCCACGCACTCCTGTGGGGACCTTCACCCCGATCGGCGAAATGGTCATCTTGAGTCTCGTGGATTTCGTCACCCGAACACTCCCGGATTCCATGAAGTTTTGATTCTTGCCGTAATCGATGGTGTAGAAGGAATCCGCAGCCACGACCATCCCCGATGGCGCCGATGCGCTGGCGAATTGGTCGGCGGTATCGTCGTGCTGCCTCACCGAGGAAGTGTCCTTCGTGACGCGCCCTGCTCCCGATACGAATTCCGACTTGAAGTCGCGGTAAGTCCCGAAGTACCGCATGGGCACGGCGATTCCCGCTCCGCCGGTGCCGGTGGGATCGGCGGGATCGTAGTAGAAATCCAACTCCACCTTGTCCTGGGAATTCACCGCGGAAGCACCTTGCTTTTCGGCCTGGGAGGTTTTGGCCGTGTACATGTAGACAGCCTCTCCAGACAGAGTTTGTCTATCCTCCTCGAGCTTGCGGAAACGGTACTGGTCCTGGCTGATGGAAGCATGGAGAGCGGGGCCGCCGAAGTCGATGGTGCCGTTGGACTGGGCATCCGGGTCGTTGACCACGATGCCGTCGCCCCCCACCGCGAGGTTGCTGAAACCGTTCACCCTCTGCATTCCACTGATGCCGCCCATGACGAACGAAGTGTCGAACTTGTACGTGTAATCTTCGGTGTATTCGAAGCGGACCTTGTAATAGGCGGCAGTGCCTCGCAAGTCGATGGTCGCCATCGCCTCGGCCTCGAACAAACACCCGGCCGGAGATTTGTAGACGAAGTGTACACGAGGCACCGACAGGCCCTGGCTCGGACCGGTGGTGTAATCGACCGTCGCTTTGCCCTGCCCATCAGTGGTCACTTCGGTCTCGGTGAAGACGCCATTCGTGCTCGGCGCCAACGAACTCCCCTTGAACGAACCTCCCATCAGGAGAATCTTGCGGCCCGCCAAAGGAGTCCCGTCGCAATCCTTCAAGGAGATGGCGACCGGAAGGGTTTCGGAAGGGGCCGCCGAGGTTTTGGATGGGATGATCTGGAATGCATCCTTGCAAACATCGATGGCCACTTCGCGATCCGCGTCCCGCTTCTGCTTTTCGAACTCCCTGGTTTTGTCAGACAACGGAGTGAATGCCTGGGTCGCCAATCGGACCGCGGTGGCCGAAGCCTCGCTTGGACTGGCGAACGTGCCCGAAACCGAGGCAGCCACTTCCCGGGAACAGGTGGTCTCGAGCTTCAGGTTCATCTGGTAGCCTCCTCCCGAGGAGGCGATGCTTCCGGTGAGGAGGTAGTCGTGGCTAGACAGGAGGATTGCCCCGGAAGGCGGCAAATGCGAGTACCCGACTCCGAATCTCAAGGTGGAAGAAGGGGCACCGGTGGTATCGGAAAACATCGCCCCATCGGCGAAGTTCGCGCAGGGATCATCACCAACCGTTCCCGCGACCCAACCGGCGGCGAAGTGCAATTTCCACCATTGCGACAACGCGGATGCGGAGGATGTGTCGACCGGCACTTGAACATCCAAATCGTAGAGGGCCACGCCAGGCTTGGGGCATTGGTCACAAGCGGCGGTGGCTGCTTGTGAAACAACAAGTCCGAAGATTGCCAGGATCATATGGGTCGGGCGAACCTGAGAATTGAATTTCATGGATTAACTCTAGCAGACTCCGAGGGGCCTTTGCAATCGAGATCCGTCTCCATGCCCCTCCTTGGCACGCTTCACAAATGGCTTGTTGAGTGCGCTTTGTCTTGACAATCGGAGTACGCGCTTTCCGATACGGATGCGAATGGAAACGGGGATGGAATCCAGCGTATCCATCGCTTTTTTGGCCGAACATCCATATGCTGTTTTTTCGGCTGGACTGCAAATCGGAGCCATGAGTCCGGCATTTTCGGGAGCATCCGCCGTGGTGGATCGGGGGATACCCTGGTAGGATGTCAGATTTGTTTGCGATCCCAATCCCTTGCTGGGGCGATTCATGAATCGCCCTTACGGAATGGAGGTCAGTTTCCGATTTTTGTCAGCGGCACCACTGTCTTTTCAAACCGGCTAGTCTTGGATGCATCGTACGGAGTATTCCGTAGTCTTCAATGTGGTGGATCCGACGTCCACTTTCGACTGGTCATAATTGAGGTTCGCCTGGTAGTAATTGATGAATCGACTCACCGCCCTCGCACCACCATTCCCGGTGGCAGTCCACCAGTAGCCGTAGATGCCACCGGTATAAAAAATGTCAGCGTAGGATTGACCGCCGGGCAATGCCCGGAAACCATACGTATCCGTCCCATCGAGTGTGCTGTCGCTGGTTGAAAGCCATCCATTGGACGATCTGAGCTTGATGGCAGCTGACGTGCGGGCTGGATCCACGAAGGTCTGCAAGGTCGTCCATTCCGCATCACTGGGAACGTGCCAGCCACTCGGACAAATCCCCTGCCGAGGCGAAGTCTCGCTCCATGGCTTGGAGTTGTAGCTGGGGTCCAATCCCATCGCCGCCGCCCATTGGTACAGGCGTCCGTACCTGCTGCAAGAGTCCGTGATGTTCGCGTAGCACCAAGAACTGTCCACTTTGTAGTTCATGTTCTCCGCCATCCATGTCTGCGTTCCGATCTTCACGGTCTTGTAGGACTTGCCATCGCGGGAGTCGGTCAGCGTGCCGTAGGTTACGCTGGTATTCCATGGAATTGCCTCAGTCGAACCGCCGATATAGTACAGGACGCTCGACACTGCACTGGATATATCGTTTCGCACCGCGATCGCCTTGAGGGTCGTGCGCTGATTCACGTTGATCGGGCCGGTATATTTGAAATTCAACAGCGAGGCCACTTTCGTCGGATTTGATCCACTGACCGTGTAGTAGATGGTCGCTCCCTCGGTGGCGCTGGATATCGTCACGGACTGGATCGATGCGTAGTTGCCTCCGGCCGGACTGAAGGTCGGGGCCGCAACGCCCGACGAGGTCCCAGTGCCATCACCTCCGTCGGAATTTGTTGCACTGTCGCTGTTGCACGAGACAGACAGTCCCATGGCGAGCAATGCCAGGCAAAGCGGGATCAGGGGAAAACGTTTCATCGTGGGCTCCTGGATGTTCTTGGGATACTGAACACGCGCATTGAATGAGCTCGACTTTCGTCGAGGTCGCGTGATTTGCGTGCAATTCGAATCATGAAATTGTTCGTCTGTTTCCCGGTGCAGCACGGCATTATCAGTTCTCGAGACACCGCAATGAATATCCCATCGGCTTGCTTGTGTAGTTCGTTCGCTCCAGGGCAGCGTATCCGTCCGAGAAACTTCGCATCCAGGGACCGTAAGAATCCGGCTCGGAGGACGACCAGAACATGGCGACAATACCAACGACGGGGGTCGATCCATCAGGGTTTCGGGCACCTGCTGGAAGAACGCGAAAACCGTAATAATCGACACCCGATCTTATCGGCCACCCACCGACGGACTTGAGGACGGTATTCCCATCATTTGAACCAAGGATCTTGAAGAGCGTGTCCGTAAGCTTCGTCCACTCAGCGTCGGAAGGAACATGCCACCCAGTGGGGCAGACGCCCTGTCGGGGCAGCGTTCCACGCCAGAATTTGTTGTTGTATATGGTATCCAATCCCATCGCGGCAGCCCATTGGTAGAGGCGACCGTACTTGCCACAGGAGTCTTCGCTGTTCATGGGGCACCACGAACTGTCCACCTTGAAGTTCAGATTCTCCGCCATCCAAGTCTGCGCGCCGATTGCCACCGTCTTGTACACCCGCCCATCTCGCGCATCCGTCAAAACGCCATAGTTTATGGCCTTATTCCATGGAATCGGCTCGGAAGAATTTCCTCTAGATTCAATCGTAAAAACAACATAGCTGACAGAACTTGTCGCGCGCCCTTCCTTCACGGCAATCGCTTTCAGGGGAAGCGTCAAGTTCACCTCGATGGGGGATGTGTATTTGGTCGATGACGTCGTGGGAGTGGTGCCATCCGTCGTGAAATAGATGGTCGAACCGATGGTCGTGGAGCTGAGCGTCACGTTCTGCGCAGATGCATAGGTCCCGGAGGCTGGGCTGAAGGTGGGCTGTGCCACCGGCCCCAACTTGATCGTGTACACGGATGTGCGAACAGCACTCGTCGTCATGCCGGATTTGGTCGCGATCGCATTCAATGTCTTCGTCGAATCCACTTCGATGGGCGAGTTGTATCGTTTCGATGAAGTCGTCGGGGTACTTCCGTCCGTGGTGAAATAGATGATCGAGCCGTCGGTCGAGGAGCTGAGCGTCACCAATTGCCGGTCGGAATAGGTGCCCCCAGTCACGCTGAACGTTGGGGCGGCAACCATGGCTGGAGGAGGAGGTGTCCCGGCCCCTTCGATGCAGCGGACACTCAAACCGCCCACCTTGCTGTTGGTGTTTTCGCAGAGAAATGCGTCGAAACCCGCAAGCATGCCACAGCTCCCCGCCTTGCTCGCACCGTTCTCCGAAGAACTCCAGAAGCCGACGAATCTGCCCAACCCATCGAAATGACCAACCAAACCGAGACCCGCCGGCTGGGCGCGGAAGCCGTAATTATCCGTACCGTCGCTGCTGTAATCCCAGCCACTGGTGGATTTCAATTTCATGCCTGCGGTGGAATCGCCGCCCGCGTAATTCTTGAGAACCGTCCACTCCGCATCGCTTGGGACGTGCCATCCGCTAGGACAATTCCCCTGCTGCGGCGAGGCTCCGTTCCAGTTGGTGGAGTTGTAGACGGTGTCCAGACCCATCGTCGCGGACCACGAGTACAAGCGCCCGTATTTGATGCAAGATTCTGGCTTGTTGGCATAGCACCACGAACCATCCACCTGGTAGTTCAGGTTTTCCGCCATCCAAGTTTGCGACCCGATCTTCACGGTTTTGTACACCTTGCTGTCGCGAGAGTCTGTCAACGAACCGTAGGTGATCGTCGAATTCCACGGAATCGGATCGGATGCACCTCCGCTCGTTTTAACGGTGTACGTCGCGTAGCTTGGCGCGCTTTTCGTGCCGTTCTTCACCGCGATCGCGATGATGGTCTTGGACGCGCTCACCGTGATTGCTTCTGTGTATTGCGAGGAGTTCGTCGTCGGAATGGCGCGGAAGGAGTAGTAGATGGTCGCTCCCTCGGTGGCGCTGGAAATTGTCACCGACTGGGCATCGGTGTACGTGCCCCCCGCCGGACTGAATGTCGGAGCAGCCACGCTTCCGGTAGCAGCCCCGGCTCCATTGTCAGTATTTGTCGGACTGTTGGCGCTGCCGCTGTCGCAGGAACTCAACAAGCTGAGTGTGAGCAACGCCATGCAGAGGGGGGTATGGGAAAATCGACTCATCGTGGGCTCCTGGACATTCAAGAGATTTCAAATTCACAGGCAAATCGGTTGACTGACGCAATGAGATGGAAGCAAGTGGGCTGTTCAACCAAGACGTGTTGGTTAATCTTTGATGCAGCGAACACTTACACCACCCCTCTTAACGCCGGTGACATCATCGCGAATCATGGATTCGTAACCACCGTTCAGAATGCGATACCGGACAACGGTTGCAGCGATCTCTGACGAGCTCCAGAAACCGGTGGCGTAGCCCACTGAGTTGCTGCCAGCGCCAAGGCGGTACCCCGCAGGGAGCGCGCGAAAGCCGTAGGAATCCAGCCCGTTGCCTTGAATGCCCACATATTCCCAGCCTGTGTTGGATTTGAGCTTCGCGCCTGCTTTCGAATCGCCGCCAATGAAGGTCACGAGGGTATTCCACTCGGCATCACTCGGAACGTGCCAGCCAGACGGACAAATCCCCTGTCGCGGCAGGGTTCCGCTCCATACTTTGGAGTTGTAGCTCGCATCCAGCCCCATCACCGCAGCCCACTGATACAATCGCCCATACTTCTTGCACGAGTCCACAGAATTTGCGTAACAAAACGAACTGTCCACCTTGTAGCTCAGGTTCTCCGCCATCCACGTCTGCGTGCCGATTGTCACCGTCTTGTACGCCTGTCCGCCATAGCTCAGGACGCCATAGCTGACCGAACTGTTCCAAGGGTTCGTCGAGGATGAGCGAACGTCCGATTCTCCGTCGGAATTTGTCGAACTGTCACCGCCGGAGCTCTCGCACGAACCCAGCAGACCCATGGCGAAAACGGCCAAGCAGAGCGGGATGAGTAGAAATCGTTTCATCATGGGATCCTGGAATCTGTTTTTATTGCAGAGAGCTTTGCGCGGCCAGAAGGTTAGCCCAGTCGTGCACGCAAAAACGGCACCAATGCCCATATTGGTGATTTCGAAACATGATTGGAATGGCCATTGCCATTTCCGCAGGACTCAATTGTCATTTTGGCGACAATGCGTAGCCATTTTCAAGCCATTGACGGTCAAATCAATACAGGAAGGGAAATACCATTTGGCTCCTAACTCCATCTCGCCCTCGACACAAGAAGACGTCCTTTCCGGCAAGCGATGCACCGATGCAAGTCGCGCCAGATTCTGTCTTTTCATTCCAATTTGAACGAGCCTTCAGCCCTCGCTCGAGTGGTAGGCAAGACCGAGGTATCTTTGACAAGCGCCATCCAAACCGGATCGCCCCTCTCGCCAGCAGGTATACCAGAATGCCCCGTCACGCCTCTTTCCTTTTGATCGCCGGATTCTCGCTTCTTAGCCTCGGCTGCGAAGCCAGCAAAGCCGTGGACCCCACATCTTCCGCTCCGATCGACACTTCCAAGGTCGCCAAGGATACGACCAAGGCAGCCAAAGACACCGCCAAAACGCCAGTCGTTACCGTCCAGCCGGTCCTGCCACCCACCGATTCGATCGTCGGACCTGCCGAAGGCTCGGTGAACGGCTTGCCCACCGTGACGACCCTCCCGCTGACCTTGATCACCCGCAGCACCGTGAAAAGCGGCGGGGAGATCGTCTCCGAAGGCGGCTCGCCCATCCTCCACAAAGGGATGATCCTCAGCCCAAAGCCTCGGCCGGTGGTGAACACTCGGAGCATGGAAGACACGGAAAGCGATCTAGGATCCGGAAACAGTCCGTTCACCCTGGAGATGCAGGGACTCACGCCAGGAACCACCTATTACATCCGATCCTACGCGACAAATTCTGCCGGGACCGCCTACGGGCCCGAACACAAGTTCACCACCACGGCACTGACCTTCAATCCCGGCACATGCAGCCCGGAGATCAACACGATCGACTACCTCCGCGAACACTACCAGTTCTACGCGGTGACCACCAGCACGCGAAGCAACACGCACGGCAATTTCACCATGACCGCCAATTCCCTGCATGCCGATGTCAGCTTGGAGTTCCTCAAGACCCCCGCGCCCGGCATCTACACCACCGTCGGGCGGGAAGCGAATTGGATCAAAGCTTCGGAAGTGATGATCAATGGGCAGTTTGGACCCCAGATGTACATGGCACTAACAGGCGACACCGTGCGGGTGGAGGCCCTTCCCAGCGGCAAGTTTTCGGCCACCTTTTGCAGCCTCAAATTCTCGACGGGATCCACCTCGAAATACGATTTCGCGACCGGCGGGAATCTGACGGAGAAGTGAGTATTTGGTGGTGATGGTGGATTCCAATGATTCGAAACGATCCTGGTCGTCCCTGGAATTGGTGATGCCGCTCAGGTTCTTGGCTTCGTCCAAAACTTCATCGATCTTGATGCATTGACCGGACATCCGTCGTTACGAACCTTTGTCGGCGCCCGGCTACAAAGGCTCTCGAACGCCTCGGAATAGGAGCAGACTTTCACCAGCGCCTTCGCGAAGGCCTTTGGGTGGGGAGTCGAATCAAACCTTCCTGCGGCGGATCAGGAAGACCGGCAGGGAGAGGATGGCGGTCACCACCAGCAATGAGCCGAGCTGGAAACCAACAAAGGCCAGGGTGTTGTCCAGAATGTTGAATTCGTCGTGCTCCAAGTTGCGGGCGCGCCGGATGTCGAACTCGATGAAAAGCATGAAATGAACGATCGCCGAGGCTGCCACCGCCACGAAATAGCCCGACCATGACCGGGCCCGCCAAGTCACCAGGATCAAGGAAAGGACGAAAATTCCCAGAACCGCGATGTCCATCGGCAGGGACTCTCGATGGACAATCAACCTGACCAGCCGGTAAACGATGTGCGGAATGAGGGAAATCCCCGGAGCATAGAGAAAGCGGTGACGGCCCAGCCGAACGATTGTGTCGATCCAGTGTTGGCGATGCTCGCTGGACATGGCGGCTCCTGAGTGGGGGTTTTAGTTTGAAGGTAGGATCCGCATGGAAATTGGATCGGATCCACAGGGCTTTTTCGGCCTGTGCCGATCCGAACAATGCGCGACCCGTCTTGCCGTATTCTGTCAAGGAGAGGGCCGAGGTATCTTTGATCCATATCAGCCATCACCGGATCGCGCCCAACCCATTTGCAGGAAGCCCCAAATGTCCCGCTCCATTCCGTTCCTTTTGATCGCCGGTTTCTCGTTGGCCTGCCTCGGCTGCGAAGCCAGCAAAGCCGTGGGCCCCACCACTTCCTCTCCGATCGACACGTCCAAAGCCGCCAAGGATACGACCAAGGTCCTCACCGACACGACAAAGGCGCCCAAAGACACAGCCAAAACGCCTGTGGTTCCCGTCCAACCGGTCCTTCCTCCCAAGGATTCGATCGTCGGACCCGCCGAAGGCTCCGTGAACGGCCTGCCCACCGTGACAACCTCCGCGTTGACCTTGATCACACGCAGTACCGTCAAGAGCGGTGGGGAGATCCTTTCCGAAGGCAGCTCACCCATCCTCCACAAGGGCATCGTCCACAGCGAGTTTCCCCATCCCATCGTGAAAAGCCCTCGCATGTACGACAGCGAAACCGACTGCGGGGATGGAAATTCTTCCTTCTCCGTGGAATTCCAAGGGCTCAAGCCAGGCACCACCTACTATCTCCGATCCTTTGCGACAAATTCTGCGGGAACCGCCTACGGACCCGAACACATGTTCACCACCGTGGCGCTGACCTACAACCCAGGGACCTGCAGCCCGGAAATCAACACGATCGACTTCGGCCACGAGCACAACCAGTTCTACTCCGTGCTAGCCAGTTCGAGGGACAACATCTACGGCGATTTCACCTTGTCGGCCAGCGCAATGCGCGTCGATGTCGACATGCAGTTCCTCGAACGCCCCAAACCCGGCCTCTACACCATCTTCCGCTGGGATGGATGGACCATCAAACCAACCGAGGTGTATGTCAGCGGCGTGTTCGGCAACCAGTCCTACGATGCGATGGAAGGCGACACGGTAAAGGTGGAGATCCTACCAAACGGCAAGATCTCGGCCACCTTCTGCAGCCTCCATTTCTCGTCGGGAGGATCTGATTTTGACTTCGTGACCGGCGGAAATCTGACGGAGCATTGATTTCTCGCCTCTCGACGCACGAGGTCGATAGGAAGGGACGCTGTCAAGGCGCGACAGAAGCTAGATCGGATGAAACAATCGAACTTCGAAAGCGCCATGAACACAGAATACGTGACCTTGAACAAGGCCAATCTCGCCACCGAACACATTTGTTGCGCGATCGCGGACAAAAAACATCAGCCCGGCGTCGAAATCAAGAAGCGATGGATTCTCGAT
This sequence comes from Fibrobacterota bacterium, assembly GCA_016699655.1. Lineage (GTDB taxonomy): Bacteria > Fibrobacterota > Fibrobacteria > UBA5070 > UBA5070 > UBA5070. The sequence continues at coordinate 1,745,921 of CP064986.1, read as the reverse complement.
AGGCTGGACGAAGGCCATGTTTTCCGCAAACTGGATCAGAAAGGAAAGGTCTTCATCGAGTATGCCCCCCTGGAAACCGCCTGGACCCCGGTTGTGGGCGATGGATATCTGCACATCTACTGCCTTTGGGTTTCCGGGAGCTTCAAAGGCAAAGGCCACGCCAAGCATCTTCTCGAAGAATGCATTTTGGCAGCAAAACGGCAGAACAAGGCGGGAGTCTGCATCCTGAGCTCCAAGAAGAAAACACCGTTCCTGTCCGAAAAATCCTTCTTCATGAAGCGCGGCTTCGAAGTATGCGACAGCATCGATGATTACGAGCTTTTGGCGTTGTCGTTCCATGGAGCCAAGCCGACCTTTTCCCAAAGCGCCAAACGCCGAACCATCGCGCACGAAGAATTGACCATCTACTACAGCCCTCAATGCCCCTACATTCCCAATTGCATCGAGCAGATCTCCGCCTACTGTGAAACCAACAAGATTCCCTTGCGACTAACAAAGGTTGACACGCTGGAAAAGGCCAAGGCAGCCCCCTGCGTTTTCAACAATTGGGCGGTCTTCTACAAAGGGAAGTTCCAAACGGTCCACCTCCTGAACGAGGGATACCTGGCCAAACTGATGAAGTCGATGGAGCAATCCGCACCTTCGATGCCCCTCTGAAGAACGGCGGATTGCTAGTTGCTTTCCGATCCATTTTTACCTTCGCCGATCAGGGATAGCCCACGAAAAATTTGAACCCTAAGAGAGGTCCATGAAACACGCATTCTGGGGCCAGGTCGAATCCGACTGGGCTGGATTTTCCGCGGAAGTCACTTTCCGTCACACGTTTTTCGACAACAAAATCTGTGAGATCTTCCTCGGCGACGAATTCGATGAAGATGGGGAGGAAGTCGAGGACCCGCCAAGTGTGGACCACCTCGCGGAATTCGAAGCCACGTACAGAGCCTTCTTGGACAACATCGATTCGAATCTCGCCTTGATCTCCCAGAAAGCCTTCGAGCGCTACCTGAAACTCTACGCGCACCATTTCGAGGACCCAAAGAAATCCGGCGAACCGGCCCTCCACATCGATTCGGCGGCAAAGCACGATCCCCATCTCAAAGAGCTCATCTATTTGCGCATCTGCACTGGCGGCACGCTCCGCATCAGCATCCGCTATGCGCTCGATGAAGAGCACGGGATCGAATTCAAATTCGTGGACAATCGCCTCGATGAAATCGGGGGGATTGCGGAAACCTGAGATCGTTCGAATTCGCCGCCCCCATCGGGTGCACGCGGGTCTTCAGGCCTTCAATCGACGGACGAGGTAAACAGGAAGGGAGAGGGCCGCGATGACCAGGGCCAGCATGGCTAGCTGCATCACGAAAAGCGACCACGTCTCGCTTCTGGTGACCATCTCGTCGCGTTCCATATGCCCTGCATCCAGAAGACTCATATCGAAGAAAAACAGAGTGTGGACGATGGCGGAAGTGACGACCGCGACCAGATAATCCAACACCGACCTGGCTCGCCAAGTCACGAACACCAGAATCAGGAAGAAGACCGCCAAGGCGGTGATGTCCAACCAATAGACGCTCCGGTTGCCCAGAAACCATTCCCCGATCCGAAACCCGAGACGCGGAATGAGCGAGATCATCAAGGCGAAGTAGAAGCTCGACCGATGGAATCGAATCAATGCGTCGGCACGAGTTGGATTGGATTGGGTGAGCATGCCCGGCTCCGATTTGCGTGGTCGTCAGGAAGATAAGATCGATTCCGAACTTTTGCGGACCCCCTGGGCTCGACTGAAACGAGAACCCGCCAAGCGCAATCCACAACGCTTCCGCTGGCGGAGGCCCATGCAAATTGGCTAGATTCGATTCCCTCCAACCTGCCCGCAACCTCCTGGAACCCCATGAACGCCCAGCACAGGCTCTAACGTCATGAAGCAAGCCCATTTCCGATCCTCTTTCCCAAACCACATCCTGCCCCTGCGCGCCTGCTGCCTGATACCGGCCCAGCCTCCCGAGGCAGGAGCATACGTAGGCCACGTCGGCCATTTCGAGACCTCCTGCACGAGCGTTCGCAGGGATTCGATCCTGGTCTGCACCAAGGTCGGCCCGCAGCAGCTCGCCGTCCGGACTCCCAAGGACCGGCGGCTGGCTGTCGAATCCGGCGACTCCGTCGTCGTCACCGATTCGAAGCACTTCCACGAGGCAACCCGTTCGGCCCAAAAGGGCTGTGGGGCGTGACACGCCCAGGAATTTCCGAATGCGAGGGATCATGATCGCCAGCAGCCAGGATCATGCCCTGCAGCAACTCCTTCAGCGGCTCCCCGACCTCGAACCCCTCACCCACTACAGGCGCTATTGCGAGTCCCGAGCCCATGGGCACAGAAAGCAGGCTTTCGAACAGTTGGAGCGATTCCTTCAAGCGTTTCAATCCCAAACCCTGGATTTCAAGATCTGGTTTGCCCGCGTGGTTCTCGATCACGCAGAAACTGTCATCGATGGCGATTGCGGCCCACTTCCCCACCCTCTGAAGGAGCTCGCCATCAAGCCCGCCTTGCAGCTCTGGTCCGATCGCGATCCGACGGCGACGCAGCCGCTGTACTGGCTTGCGAAGTTCTTTCAAGACAGGGATGCCCTCCAGCAGGCACTGCAACGGGATCCACTCGCACAAAAACCTTTGGTCTTGGATATCGAGCAAAAATTCGGAAGGCTAGACTTTTCAACTCACCACCTTCCCGACAGTTACATCGGCGATCCGGACACCGACCTATCCCTTCTCGCCGAAATCGGCTTGCTGATCGAAAAGGTGCAGGACATCCCCACCAAGAGTCGTCTGGATCAGGAACTTCAGTTTTTCAGCTCACTGATCAGCAGTTACCGACAATGGCAAGCCTCGGGCGAGGTGAGCTTCGCGGCTTGGGCTGCCAAACACGAAAAGGTCGCGGAGAGCGGCGTCAAGACATATCACATCGAGCGATGACGAACGCAATCGCCAGAAGCAATGAACTCGATGCCGGCCGTGGCCTCTCCGCTGGGAGGTTTTGGCAAAATCCACTCCTCCCGCCTCGTGCACCCGAAGCCAGCCCACCGCCTCCTGCCCCCCCATGAATACCCAGCGCCGCCTCCGCATGTCCATGAAGCATTTTCTGATCTTTACGAGCGTGATGCTTTTGCCCGGCCTGCTCGGAGTCTTGGATTTCTTTGATCCCAAAAAATCCCAGCTCGATCTGATCCACTTCGCCTGCGTGGCCCCTTACATTCTCTACGCGATGTTCCAGAGCAAGTTCCTCTCTCGCAAGATCGAAGTCGTGAAGTCCGAAAAATCGGGACTGGACAAGAGCATCGAACTCCTCGAATTTCTCGGCATCGAACAGGCAAGGAAAGACCAACGCGATGTTTGAATTCTTCCTCTTGTTGCTGGCCATTTACCTGGCCTTCCTCGTCGTTCGACGAAGACTCTTCCCCAACAAGAAACCTCGACTGGACATCGACCAATATTTGGCATCGGATGGCGTGGCGCGCTTTCTTGATGACTGCGTTACTTCTGGGTTTTCGAGGACGTTCGCCCAGGATTTTGCCAGAGCCTTGGTTGCTGGGAGCGGTTACCCAGCGGGAATCGAGGCTCCCTCCTTCCAACAGAACCTTTTCCAGCATTGGGGCATAGGTGATGACCTTCACGAAATCGTCAACCAGCTGCTTCCAAGTGAGTTGGCCAAACTCCCATGGAACGACCCGGCCCTTCGAAAGCTACAGACCATCTTCGACTTGATGACCTTCATCCAATCGGAGTCCAGACGCCCGGCCTCCAATCCGGATCACCCCGCACCTTCCCTCCCCCGGAGGCATCCGATGGGAATCTTCCAAGACCTCTTCAAGCGAGTCTTTCGTTGAACTCCCCTGCCGCTGCCCGCGTCCCGCCAGATTCCGTCACAACACAAAACCGGCATCCCATAGGGCCAACGGGCGTCCCGGGGGACTCGGTTCATGGAACGGCCAAACGGCACGGCGATACCGATCGCGCCCCTGATGCCCTCCCGAAAACCGAAAACGGCCATCCCATCCACCCACCCGGCGAATCCGGCATTGGCCGTTCCAGTCTAGAGTCCCCCGGCGGCGGTTTCCAAAGGGGCGGCCAGGGCCCGACACGGCGGAAGCCGTGAAGACGCCGGACATGCAGTGTCAAAGCACCGCGCAGCGGAATAAAAGCTAGGCGCAGCCACAACCGAAGAACCTCGACAAGTGGGTAAATTCTCCATCCTTCAAAGGAAGCCGATCGTGCTGGACCTTCATGGTGATCCAAAATCAAGTGTCATCGTCGACATCGGCCAAGGACACGTCGTTGCATCCTACGATCGAAAGGGGCTTTTGAACTCGATCCGAAACGCCGGAGAGGGGCGAATGCCGAGCCAGAAACCAAAAGCGGGTGAAACTGTTTTTCGGGCCCAGAATCTTGCGGAAGGGGGATAGATGTGGAAAGTTTGACCTCCCGATTGTTCGCCAGCTTTTCCGAAATCGGCGTGGAGTCACTCCTCGATGCATCCGCTTTCGAGGGGAATGCGGGCTGGACGCGCCTGAAGGGAAACGTTCGCGAATCGGACGTCGCCTGCTCCCTCGATGGCTCGATCGTGCTCATGACGTTCTGGGACAAAGGCCACGTCTGCGGGAAGATCTCGACGGGGGATCTGGGGCGCTTCGCGATGACCTGCAAGATTTGGTTTGTGGACAATTTCCGACTCGCCGAAATCCAATCGCGCTTTCCAGAGATCGAAGTCCAGCCCGTCGAGCCGTTGCTCTACGGAGAAGTGGAAGCCTTGCGGGATTGGACCTGGAACAAGGTGGAAGGATGGCTTTCGCAGGAGTCCGGGAGGTTGCGCTTGACCGGCGACCTGCTTGTATTGGCGAAAAACGACAGCCTCCTGAGATCTCTCTTTCCCTACACGAGCCACGACAACCTGCGGTTCTCGGACAATTCCGGGTATCCATTCAACGCCGATCTTCCCTATCTGTCCCCGATCGATGAGCACCAGATCCTGGTCTATCACGGCAATTCCAGAACGATGACCTCCAGCCCCTCCGAAGCCGTGGAACTGCTCCGCCGGGAAATGGCAAACCACAACCTCCACCCCAGGATCGGACTATGATTTCGCCTAAGGCAGTGACATTTTCTGCAATGCCCCGCCCGCTGGTCAGGGCTCGTCTGGAGGCGATGCGAGGCGCAGGCTATGGCGCTGGAATATGTAGGTGGTAGCCAGCGAGGCGCCGATGCCGCATTGGAAGGATGGGTTGTGGTCGGAGATCTCCACTACGATGCTGTCGGCGAAGATCGATAGCGCGCCAGAGGCGTGGCTGTCGTCCGTGCCTGTGGACCACGGCCGGCGCGACGATTTCGCGCCAGGAACATCGGATTCCACTTCACAACTGTGGCACTGGGATTGATCCATTCCCGACATCAATTGGAAATGCAACCGGCCGGAGCCGGGCAGGATCGAGAGCTCCAGAATGTCCGCGGCGGCTCCCTCGACCGGCTCGCCCGTCTCGAAGTCCATCCGCCCGCACGATCCATTATTTTCCAGTCGCACCGCCCCTACCTTGCGAAGGGCGCCCACCAAGGTGCGAAGGTCCTTGGTGGAACGTTTGAGCGACAATTCCCGCAGACGATGTCGCCAGGCCAGGCGCAGTTCGGGCACTTGAGGAGCTTCGCGTCGTAGTTCGGACATCCATTCCTTCTGTTCCCGACGAAGCGCCTGGTGACGGGACGATCCGAATGCGGACAAGGTGGACTTCCAGACAAACGCGAGACTATCGTCGAGTCTCGAGAGGATCGGATCGGAACAGATCCGCGCCTCCACAGGATGGACTGCTTTCGAACAATCGAAACCCGCCCCGACAAGCAGAGCCGTCAGAAGCGCCGCCCAGCCCATCACGGGAGCGACACCATGGCGCTTCGTCTCCAATCGGGGACCCAATGCAGATCGACGAGCGCTTGGTTTCGCAAGCTCGAGAAGGGTGGCTTGCGGGAGCCGATGGATTCAGACATCGTCACCGCCCCTTCACGAAGCGATCGAACCAGTCCAGCTGCTCGCGCAGCACGTGCTCGTTGGATTCCATGGCCCTGTAGCCGTGTGATTCCAACGGGAGCATCACCAGGCGCGCTGTGCCGCCGTTGCCTCGGATCGCCTGGTAGAGCTGTTCGGACTGGAGAGACTGGGTTCCCGGATTGGCATCGGCCTCGCCGTGGATCAACAAGAGCGGATCCCGGATGGAGTCGGCCCGAAACAAGGGCGACACCTGCAGGTACACATCCGGAGCCTGCCACAGGGTGCGCTCCTCGCGCTGGAACCCGAAGGCGGTCAGGGTCTTGTTGTAACCGCCGCTGCGGGCGATGCCGGCTTTGAAGAGCCGACTGTGGGCCAGCAGATTGGCCGTCATCAGGCCGCCGTGGCTGTGGCCCATCACCCCCACCCGGCGGACGTCCACCGCCCCGGTGCGATCGGCGGCGGCCAACGCGGCGCGGGCGTCGGACAAAATCTGTTTGAGGTAGGTGTCGTACATGCGCCGGGCGTTCCCCACCACGGGCATCTGGACGTCGTCGAGCACTGCGTAGCCGGCCAGCAAAAAGTAGAGCTGGCTGGAGCGACCCAGGCGTGCGAAGCGACGCGTCGAGCCTCCCACCTGGCCCGCCGTGCGGGCATCGGTGTAGTCCAGCGGGTAGGCGCACATCACGGCAGGCAGTTTTTGTCCCTCCTGGTAACCGGGAGGCAGATGCAGCTTGAAGGAAAGGGCCAGTCCGTCGTCTCGCTTGTAGGTGACCAATTTTTTCTTGATCTGCCGCAGGATGGGGGTGGGGTCCTCCGTGCGAGTCAGCCGGAGGGTATCGCTGGACCAGGTCGCTTCTCCTACGCCAGCCACCACCTGGCGCGCCGGGGTCCGCGCGAAATAGTCGGGCGGATCCAAGGGGGATTCGCGGCGCGTCAAAAACCGTCTTGATCCGACATCAAGAATCGCGAAGGGGTACTCGAAGCCGTTGGTGTCGCTGCGGAAAAGGCGCTGGGTTTTCAGGGTGCGCAGATCCAGCAGATCCAGGAAAGGCCTCTCGCCCTGCGGCGTGGCACCCGCGCCGCGCAGGAACAGGTGGTCGCCGTCCTGCAGCAGCACCGAGGTCCCGTCGCCTCGCACCTGCATCAGAGGCAAGCCCGGGTCGGCGTAGCGCTCGTCGGAACTGATGTCGCGGATCAGGCGCGGCTTGCCTGGCCGGTCGGCGTTCTGGTGCCAGGTCCGGGTCCAGTGGCGGACGGGGTCGAATTCCGTCACCAAGATATCGCCGTCCTTCGCCGCGAAGTCCAGGCTCCACAGCCGGTGCTCGGTGCTGGCGATCTCGCGGGGCTTGGCCGAAAACGGAGCCTCCCAACTCATCACCTTGTCGCGGCGCGGAACCTTCACGCCCAGGTCCCCTCCGTCCAGCGCCTCGGTCCACATCAGGGTTGCGGGTGCGGTAGGGCGCCAGCGAACGTCGCGCGGTCCGGAGGGAACCCCTCCGATGGGGACGGATTCCGACAAGGGGAGGTCCGCGACTTCGCCGACCTTGGCTGCCTTGAGATCCAGGATCTCGATACGGCGGGGAAAGCGGTCCCAGGCCGTCACGTGGGAGTAGGGCCGGTGCACGGTCTCCACGAGCACCAGGGAACCGTTGGGCGACACGGACAAGTCGGCGTAGAGGTCGGGGCGGGCCCATGGTTTGACAATTCCCGTCGCAAATTCCACGATCTTGGGCTGGGAACGGGCGTAGTATTCGAACAATCGTTCGTCGGCGGGTGTGCGGAGCACGTTCACTGCCTCGTAGGTGCTCGAGGCTCCGCCGTCGCCGGACGTTTCCTGCACTCCCGGACCCACGGGCGGAGCATCGACCGAGGGAGGTTCACCCAGCGAATCGGGAACGGCTTTCACCAGAAGGGTCTTTTGGTCGGGCATCCACAGGATCGCCGCGCCCAGCATGCGGTTGAGCGCCACCCCCTCCACCCGACGAACCTTCGGGCTTCCCACCTCGCCCAGCCACAGTTCAATGGCGCGATCGGCGATCCGCGCGAAGGCGTAGCGCTTGCCATCGGCGCTCCAGACGGGCGAGCCCACCTTGGCCGGTTGGGGCAACTCCACCGCGATCTGGACTCCTGTGGCCAAATCCAACTGGGAGTACGCATCCCAATAGGTCTCGCCGTTCTGGTAGGCCTCTCCAATGCTGCGGTTGCGCGGAGCCACTCGGACTCCCGCCAGCGAAAGCCAGGGCTGGGCCAACTCGGCGATGGGCGGAAAGCGCACCGGGGTCATCCGCATCATCGCGTTGTTGGCCGGCGAAAGGCTTCCGTCCGGGATTTCCGGAGCATGCAACACGTTCAGCATCGCTTGGGGTGGCTTCTGGTAGGAAACGTCGGCCGCCTGCGCTGCGGGAATCCAACCAATGGCAGCCAATCCATACCAGACCAAGGTCACACGAAGGCGCAAGAAAGAACGGAAGGAACAGGTCATGTCGAGAACTTTCTCCGAATTCCTACCCGTGCACCGGACACGGGCTTCGCACCAATGGGAGGATCGCATCGGTACCGCCAATCTAGTCGGCTCACCCAGCCGAACGAAAATTCATCGTTTCTCGATAATTCCATGTTGTTTTGCGCTGAATCATGCGTATCTTCTGGAAGTCAACTCCAAGGATCTGCACCTATGCGCTACTTCGGCGAGTCCTCACTCTCTTCGGTTCTCCATCGACTTCTCCCCTTCGCATCGGGGTTCATCCTGGTCGTGTGGTTCGTCTTCTCTCTCTTGCTGGGCTTTGCCCTGTTTCCGCGCTCCTGGGGCGACCCCTTCACCCAGGGAATCGCCGAGCAATCACGCTCGCCCGAAGCCCTTTCCGATCCCGAATGGGCAAATCTTGTCGCCATGCCGGCTTATGTGCGCGCCCTGGTGTTCCCGTACTTCGCGCTGGTCGTGCTCCTGCTGTTGGCCGTGCTGCACAAGGCCAGGGCCTTGTTCTCCAACTTCCGCAAAAGCATCGTGTTCCATCCTCAAAACACTTCCACCATCCGATCCATCACCTACCTCCTGATTCCGTTCTCGGTTCTTTCCATGAACTTCCCGAGTCTGCTGGTCAGCCTCATCCTCCTTCTGGTGGCGGAAATCCTCCGCTCCGGCTCCGTGCTCCAGGAAGAGCACGACATGACGGTCTGATCATGCCCATCGTCTTCCGTCTTGATCGCGTCATGGCCGACCGGAAAATGCCCCTCAACGAGCTGGCACGCCGCATCGGCCTGACCGACACCAACCTTTCCATCCTCAAGACCGGCAAGGCCCGCGCCGTGCGGATCGCCACGCTGGATGCCATCTGTCGCGAACTGGGCTGCCAGCCGGGCGACCTGTTCGAGTACGTTCCCGGCCCGCCCGAACCAGACTAGAACGCCTTTCCCTCCAAGAACTCCGCGCACGCGACGCTCCCTCCATGGGACGGTTTTTGACGCGCGCGTATTCCGAAGGACCGAGATCCCCGCGATCCGGCCCTTGGCCGGAGGCATGCCTTTTCCGCCCCTATCGCTTCCACCCCAACCAACCACCAACACCGGAGCTCGAACCATGACTCGTTCCTCGAACACCACCAACCAAACTTCCCTGCATTGCACGCTGTGGGTCTTCCTTGCGGCGATCGTCCTAACAATCCTTGTCGCCTCGTCCAGGGTCGGCGCCACCGATACCCTGGCGACCATCGCGCCCGTTGCGCCCTCGGCATCGAACGACTCCCTCTGCCGCGTTCCCCGCCAACTGTTCTTGTCCACGCCATTTTCGCTCAAGGAAAGCCGCTCCGTGTTCGCCATCGGTGGGGGGTGGAGCGGAGAGAAATGGACCACCCGTCTGGAGGTGGGCATCATGGAGGATGGTCTCGATCCTCGCGAACCGCTTTCGCTGGATCTGACCGCGGGCCTGTACTGGAAGCAAAATGCGTCAACCACGGTCTCCATCTACGAGGGGATCGCCATCACCGACCAGACCGGCCTCTACCACAGCTTCGATGGACACGCGGTGTCCATGTTGATCCTGGCCGGCTGCGAGTTCCGCCCCGACCGGAGCAAGTACGCATTCCACGTCGAGGCGGGAACAGGCGGCGCGTTCACCCCCCGTTGGGGATCCTACCGGGGAGGCACCGTGCTTTCGGCGGGACTCCGGCATTACCTGGGATTATGACCGACCACCGCCTCGCCATCTGACAACCATCCGCCTGGGGAACAATCGTCACCAGATGCGGGTGAAACCAGTCACGGGAGATCGCCTCCGCCCTTACCTTCACCGTTTGGCCGCCGATTCTCGGCGGGGAGGGTTCGTTCATGTGGCGGTTTTCGGTGATCCTTCTGGGTGTGCTGGCGAGCCTTTCCGGTGCCCAGACCAACTGGGCTCTTTCCGGGAAGATCGTGGATGCCGAAGAGGGAAACGGCCTGGGCGCCGTGGAGGTTTCCCTGGTCCAAGCGGGCTTGGTCACCACCACCGCCAAGAACGGAACCTGGATCCTCTCCAACAACTCCGGGGTCGGGCCTCGGCTGGGAAGAGCCGCCGCGTCGGAAAGCTTTTTGCGGATGGACAACGGTCGGCTGTCGCTTCGCATCGATGGCATGGACATCCTGGGTCGACGCATGGCGCCCGCGACGACACCCCCAAGCCTCCTGGCCGCGCGGCAGCTGGATGCGGTATCGGACACCCTGGTGTATACGCGGCAAGGCTTCGTTCAGAAGCGCATCCCCATCTCCAGCTCGGTGATCGCCAGCATGATCGACAGCCTCCGTCGCCTGCGGTACGACGGCTGGGTGGATTCCAGCCACTCCAACGGCTTCAAGCCGGATACAGCGGACGCCTTCCCGGACACGGTCCGCAAATTCACCTTCCGCGTGACCGCCGTTCGCTGGGACAGCCTCATGAAGGCGATGACCGATTCCTGTGGAAGGTTCGGTGGAGGCCAGCTCACTTGCGGGAATGGTCTGGACATGGTGGAATCCTCGGCCACCATCTGGGTGCCCGCGGATCTTCACGCCGATGGCCAGGTATGGCAGAACATCGCCTTTAGGCTCAAGGGGAACGCCTCGCTGCGCACGGCCTGGACCAAGGGGTCGTACACTCTGCCCTTTCGCATCAACATGGACAAATTCGAAGACACCTACCCCGAGACCAAAAACCAGCGCTTCCATGGCTTCAAGAAGCTGAGCTTCTACACCCCCGACCAGGATTCGTCGTCGGTGCGCAGCCCTATCGCCAGCGAGATCTTCCGCGAATCGGGGGTGGCCTGTCCCATCACCACCCCCGTGCATGTGGTCCTGGACCGGGGCACCGGCACCGAACTCGACCTGGGCATCTACGAAATGGTGGAAGTGCCCGACAGCCCCCTGCTGAACCGACTGTATGGAAACGACACGGGCCACCTGTACAAGCCGGAATCCAACCTCTCCAAGTTCACCCAAAGCGAATGGTTCGACGAGGATCTCGAGACCGACTACGCCGATGTGAAGTCTCTCATCAGCACCATCAACGCCACCAACCGCACCACCGACTCGGCCGCTTGGCACCGCGCCTTGGAGCAAGTGATCGATGTTGATGGTTTCCTGAACTGGCTGGCGGTGAACACGGCCATCTACAACTGGGACACCTACGGGGCCTTGGGACACAACTACTACCTGTACAACGATAAGGGTCGGTTCCGGTGGATCGCCTACGACATCTCCTTCAGCTTCAACCTCGCGCAAAAGCAGATGTCGCGGACTTCCATCTGGTACGACGCCGGCGGCGGATTCGGAGGCGGATTCCCGCTCATCAAGAACCTGTTGGCCGACAAATCCTATTGCGAGCGATACCGCGCCCACATGACGCGGGCCATCTCCGCCGATGGGCCGGCGGGAGTGGCCAATTTCCAGGCGAAGGTGGACAAATACGCGACCATGGTCGCCGCCTTTCCCGTGGCCTCACAGGTGGCAAAAAGGATGCGAGACGTCATGACCGTCCGGAAATCCGAAATCGAAACCTCCCTGGCGGCGAAATCCTGCCCCCTCAAGTGATCCCGCCCGACAGGTTCTAGCTTTCCGACCGAGCACAATTCTTCGCCACAAAGGACTCCTCCTATGGCCGTCTCCGTCGCGTTCGTCCTGCAACAAGACACCGAACTGTTTTCCTTCGAGAGCATCCGCTCCGCGCTGGCCTCCCGCTTTCCGGATGTGACGAACATCGTCTACCACAGCGCCAAGGATTCCGTACTCACCTTCCATGTGGGCAAGATCCTGGTGGCGGTGGCGAACATGCCCGCCCCCTATCCGTGGTCGGACCTGGAGGGCCCGTGCTCCACCAGCATTCTCTGGCCGGACTCCGCCGAAGAGCTGAAGGATCACAAGTCCCACACGATCGTTTCCACCATCGGCGAGCTGGATCCCCTGGAGGCATCCGCCTTGCTGACAAAGATTGTCTGGGCCGTGCTGGAGACATCCGATCTCGCGTTGGGCGTGTACTGGAGCAACGCCACCTTGGTGGTTCCCAAGAAGTTGTTCCAGGAATTCGCCTTGGAGGTCCTGCCCTACGGGCCTCCGATGGATATCTGGGTGGACTTCCGGGTGGGCCGCCTCGACGACAAATGGAGCGCAGGGTTCACCATGGGATTGGCCGCGCTGGGGCACATGGAATTCGAAACATCCAAGAGCCCGGAAAAGCCGAATGATCTGCGGGAGCGCCTCCAGAACCTGGCCAACTACGTCATCATCAACGGCGATTGCATCCGCGATCGCGACACCATCGGCGCCGACGAGGACGAACTCATCACCGTGGTCTACGCCGACTCCAAGTACGGCATCAAGAACAAGGTCATGAGACTGGAATACCGGAAGTCGTAGAAATGCCGATGGAACTCCAGGCGACGCTGCGACCCGCGACGGAATCCGACCTGGATTTCGTGCATCGACTGGTCTGCGATCTGGAAGATCAGACCTTCGATCGGGAGAAATTCCGGGAGTTTTTCCAGCAGAATCTGTCAAACCCTATGGTCACCTATTCCATCGCGAGCCTGGATGGCGTGGATTGCGGGTTCGTCAGCGTGCATACCCAATCCCTGCTGCACCATTGCGGACGGATCGCCGAAATCCAGGAGCTGGTCGTCGCCGAAGCTTTCCGCTCCCGAAAGGTCGGGCAACAGGTTCTCCATCTGATCCGCGAAGCCTGCGAGGCCGATGGCATCTTCCAACTGGAAGTGTGCACCAACCGCAAGCGAGTCCAAGCGCAGCGCTTCTACCTCGCCAACGGCTTCCAGGACACCCACCACAAGTTCTGTCTGACACTTGCCTAGCCGGACCAATGGACGATCGAACATGCCGATTCTAGGTCTCTCGAAATGAACCACCCCACCCTCCCCGAGCACCTCGGCTTGGGGCCCCTCTTGCGATCGAGCCCGCTGGCCTCCGGGGCCAACAACGACATCGTCCTGCTGGAGTTCGAGCGTCGCAAGGCGGTCCTGAAACAGACGCGCCCCAACGGCACGGATCGACTCCAGTTCGAGAGTGCGGTTCTGGCCAACCTCGAGGGAGAGATCGGCCCGTCCGTCCTTTGGCATAATCTGTCTGAAGCGATCGGCGAAGACAACCGCCTGATCCTCGAGCACATCGCCGGGGAACACAGGTTCGAGCTGGACGATCTCGATGCCGCCCGGCTGGGAACAGCGCTCCGATGCATCCATGGCACGGACCTGGCCAAGCTCAAAAGCTCACTGGAAAGTCCGTCCTGGAGCACCTACTTCCAGGACCGGCTGCTCAGCCAATACGCCAAGGCCAAGGACGCGGCCCCTTCGGGACAAGTCCAGGCAATGAACCGATGCCTGGATCGGATCCACGCGATGGGATCCGACATGCAACAGAATCTGTCAGATCGCGACAAGACCTTGGTACACACCGACATCATTCCCCTCAACGCGATCTTCCAGGAGGATCGATGCCGGATCATCGACTGGGAGCTGGCGAGACTCGACTTTCCCGAATGGGACCTCTGCTCGGCCTTCAAGTCGTTTTCGATGGCGCCATCTGCCAAAGAGGCCTTGCTCCAGTCCTACGGCCGTTCCTTAGATCAGGACCGGCTGCGCTTCGTGTCGCTTTTGCATTACAGCAACGTGGCTCTGTGGCGGCTCTGCTCGTTTTATCTCCGCGGCGAGAACCAATCGATCAAGGCCAAATTCCTGCGGGAACTGGAAGAGGAGATCGAGTGGATCAATGCCGCTTTGCCATGACTGGACCAACCCTCCCCAACCTCATGGCCGCAACCTGTTTCAAAATGACCCTTCGATGAGAATTTTCCTGATCGGTTTGCTTGTTTTGGTGGGCGCTTGCTCCGACACCGAATCCCCCCAGGCCCCAGGAGAAGCTCCACCGTGGCGATTCCACTCCGACTTCGAGAGAGCCTCCACCTTCATGGACTTGTTTCCCACGGATTTGAGCGGCTGGACGAATGTCCAATGCGTTCAGCCCGATGGCACCCAATCCTCGGCTCCCTCCGGCTTGTCGGTTGTCTCGGGATCCAACCGGATCAGCCTGGATCCTTCCTTGGCGGGACTTGGGGCCAAAGCGATGAAATTCGAGGCGCCACCCACCGGCTCCAGCGTATCCAAGGCCTCGATCGCCAAGCAGGGAGTGGATTTCAAGCCTGGCGACCAGGTGGTGGTGAAATTTCGGCTGTACCTGGAGGACCATGGCTCGGCGGAAAACCTGTTTTTGATGGACCTCGAATCCATGGAACTCAGCGGTTACCCCGGCAGACGCCTGGCGATCTCCGGTTCGCAGGAACTGATCTTGGAATCGAAGAATGCCGGTGGCGCCTATGGATCCGGCCCCAACGTCAAACCAACCAGTGCGTCCAAAGTGGCCGTCCCCAAGGGGCAATGGGTTTCCATCCAGGTGGATCTGGTCCTTGCCCGGGACGATCAAGGAAGCGTCAAAATCTGGCAGGACGGACTGCTGGTGGTGGAGGCGAACGGAATGACATTCCCCACTGAGCCGGACATCACCCACTACGATTGGGTCGAATTCGGCCAGACCGCGAATTCCTCCGCCAACGCGCAAACGCTGTGGATGGACGACATTTCAATCACGCGACTCTGAGAGCATACCCCCCGCACAGGTCGCGCACTCGCCCACGGCCCGATGGATGATGGATTAACAAGTCCTTTACGGATTCTTTGGTAGCAAAGGCATCCCTCGAACCCCACTCCCACACCCCCGCTTCGCGAATCGCTATAATCGGTCCATGGGGAGTGCGTCTTCGGGCCGGACTCCCCCGCATGGATGCTCCCGGAAGGATTTGGCGATGGATCGACGACAGTTTATGGCGACGCTGTTCGGAGCGGGCACGCCGGCGGGAACCCGCCCTGCCCCCAAACTCGCGCGGGACGCCGCCTTCGTCGCCAGCGCCAACGCCATCTTGCCCCGCCGCCAAGCGGTAGGCGCCGGCCTGGAGCCCTTCCAAGGCGCCTGGACGAAAGCCGAAGCCTCCCACCTGCTGCGGCGCACGCTGTTCGGGCACGGCAAGGCCGAGCTGGACCGCGCCGTCGCGCTGGGCATGGCCGGGACGGTCGATGCCTTGCTGGATGTTCCCTCCGCACAGCCCGATCCCCCGGTGGTGACTTCCGCCACGGAGACCACCCTCCCGGTCGGCTCCACCTGGGTGGACCAACCCTACATCGGGGAGCGCGCCTACGAACGGTCGCGCAACCTGCAAGCCTGGTGGATGGGGCTGCTGCTGCACCAGAATCTGTCCATCCGCGAGAAGATGACGCTGTTCTGGCAAAACCACTTCGCCACCGAATGGCGCGTGGCCGACGAGCCCCACCATCTCTACCGCCATCTGGCCAGGCTTCGCGCCAACTGCCTGGGCGACTTCAAGAAGATGGTGCGCGAGGTGACCTTGGATCCCGCCATGCTGCGCTACCTCAACGGCAACACGAACACCAAGTCCAGCCCCAACGAGAACTACGGACGCGAGCTGCAAGAGCTTTTCACCATCGGAAAAGGCCCCGAGATCGCCCCGGGCGACTACACACACTACACCGAAGACGACGTGAAGGCCGCCGCCAGGGTGCTCACGGGTTGGCGCGACCTGCGGGACAAACCGGATGCCGAATTCCGTCCAACCCAGCACGATGCTTCGGACAAGGTGTTTTCCAGAGCCTACGGAAACGTGGTCGTGAAAGGACGGCCCGGCGCCGAAGGCGCGTTGGAGGTCGACGACCTGATCACGATGATCCTGACACAACCCCAGACCGCCCTCCACGTCTGCCGCAAGCTCTACCGGTTTTTCGTCTACTACGTGATCGACCCGGACGTGGAACAGAACGTGATCGCTCCCCTGGCCCAGTTGCTGGTGGCCTCCAATTGGAACATCAAACCGGTGGTGGAGCGCCTCTTGAAAAGCGCACACTTCTACCACGCCGCCAACCGGGGCTGCTCCATCAAGTCCCCGCTGGATCTGGTGGTGGGGAGTTTGCGCCAGTTCGGTTCCACGCTGCCCGGCACCACGGATCTGGCCCTGCGCTACCAGGTTTGGTTGACCCTCCAGGACCAATCGGCCTCGATGCAACAGGAAATCCTCTCGCCGCCCAATGTCGCGGGCTGGCCCGCCTACTACCAGGAGCCGGTGTATTACCAGGCCTGGATCAGCTCCGACACCCTGCCCCGTCGGGTACAGTTCACCGACCGCTGCATGGGCGCCAAAGGCTACCAGATCGGCACTTGGTACATGGTGGCGGACGTGATCTCGATGGCTTCGGCGGTTTCCGACCCTGCCGACCTCGCCGTTCTGGTCTCCGAGATGACGGAATTCGTCTTCGCCGTCCCCGTCACGGAAAAACAGAAGGCCTACCTGCGGGGGATCGTGCTGGGCGGGGCACCCGAGTACGAATGGAACAAGAATTGGACCGCCTACACCGCCGCACCCGCCGATCCCACCAAAAGATCCGTGGTGGAATCCCGGCTGCGCAATCTGCTCAAGGCGATGGCCGCCATGGCGGAATTCCAGCTGTGCTAGCCCCATCCATCACCCCATCCCTTGTGGCCTCCCACAGGAAACCCCACCCATCGCGGACGGGACTTCCTGCCGCGCGCGACCATCGAAACAAAGGATCCTGAACCATGGATCGACGCACATTCATCAAGACCGGACTCGGCGCGATGGGGGCCCTCCACCTGGCTGGCAAAGGGTTCTTCGACGCCAAGGCAGCCACCCCAGCCGACGGTGCTTCATCGGCTTCCAATCTCATCCTGCCCAACAGTGGACGGATTCTGGTCGTGGTTCGCCTGGATGGCGGGAACGACGGCCTGAACACGGTGATCCCCCTGGACCGCATGGACGCCCTGGCCCGGGCGCGCGCCAATATCCTGATCCCGGAATCCAAACTGCTACGGCTGGACGCCACCACCGCCTTGCACCCTTCCCTGTCCGGTCTCCACAAGGTTTTCCAGGATGGCAACCTGAGGATCCTGCATTCGGTTGGATACCCCAGCCACAACCAAAGCCACTTCCGCTCCACCGACATCTGGTTTACGGGATCCGACAGCAACCAAGTCCTGGAATCCGGCGTGTTGGGCCGGTACCTGGAAGGACGCTTCCCGGGGTTCCCCTTGGGGTACCCCAACCCCGCTCAACCACACCCTCCCTCCATCCAGATCGGATCGACCCTGCTGACCTTGCTGCAAGGCGGCACGGCGGGAATGGGCATGGCGATCAGCGATCCCTCCAAGATCTATTCCTTGCAGTCCGATGGCATCGATGTCGCGCCGGAAACGCCTTGGGGCCACGAGCTGACCTTCATCCGCCAGATGGCCTCCCAAACCCACCAATACGGCGATGCCGTGAAGGCGGCGATGGCCAAGTCCACCACGAAAAGCAGTCTCTATCCTGCCACGGGAAACCGCCTCGCCGACCAGCTCAAGGGAGTCGCGCGCCTGATCGGGGGAGGATTGGACACGTCGATCTACGTGGTCTCCATGGGGGGATTCGACACGCACTCGGGGCAGGTGAAGGACTCCGACACCACCTCGGGCGCCCATGCGGACCTTTTGCGCCAGCTTTCCGAAGCCGTGAGCGCCTTTCTGGACGACCTCCGCCTGATGGGCCTGCAGGATCGCGTGATCGGGATCACGATGTCGGAATTTGGCAGACGCATTCTGTCCAACGCGTCCTTCGGAACCGACCACGGAACCGCCGGTCCGATGTTCCTGTTCGGAAAGCCGGTGGCCGGCGGGATCGAGGGAGCCAGCCCGGAAATCCCCCACACCGCCACCGCCCGCGACAACGTCCCGATGCAATTCGATTTCCGGTCGGTGTACTCCACCCTCTTGACCGATTGGATGCGGGCCAGTCCCTCGCAGACACGATCCATTCTCCAGCGCGACTTTCCGCCTGTCGGCCTGCTCGATCCCGGCTATTCCTTCCGCACTCCCGGCCGGGTCGATTTCGTGATGGACCCTCTCCTGCACGACCCTTCCGGCAGCAACGCCACCCTCTCGTACACGCTCTACGATTCGGCTCCCGTGCAGATCGGGATCTGCGACCTGAAAGGCCGCACCGTCCGCACGGTGTTTTCGAGCCACATGCCGGAAGGGCGCCACTCCATGCGATTTGCCACCACCGGACTCGCCTCCGGACATTTTCTGATCCGGATGCAGGTGGCCGGCGGAGTCGCCCAGCAGGCGTTCGATCTGGTGCGATAGCGGGGCGGCGCCGATCATTTTTGCCTTCCCTCCTCAGGCATTGCAAGCACGAGACTGGTTCGAAACTGGGCAGCAATCGCCGGTGTGGGCCGGCGAAATGGCGGCCCCCTAGGTTTGTCTGTCTTTGGATTCCTGTACAGGACTTGAAATGATCACCATCCATTTTTTACCAGCCTCGGACTTCCCCGCCTTTGGGATCACCAGCACATCGCTGGTCTCGCGAGCGTTTCTGGAGTTGGGGATCACAGACCTGAGGACGGCCGCGTTGTTCATCCAGAGCAAGCCGTACTGGAAGAACGCAGACGATCACGATGCATTGGCGCTTTTGCGGGAAGGCCACGGAACCTGCATTTCCAAGCACAATCTCCTGGCGGAGCTGGCACGTGAAAACGGCCTTCCCGTGTTTCGTTTCGAGGGGGTTTATCCGCTGAACGACACCATCGTCACCGGCGTCTCGGAAGTGGTCAAGAAGCACGGATTGCAGGAAATCCCGCGAACCCACTGCTTCCTGGAGTTCTGCGGGAAATACTTCGACCTGACGGACGGAAATTGCACCGGGAAGAACGGCTTGATCACCCAGTACTTCAGGATCGAAAAGGTCCAGGTCGACTCGGGAAACCAAGTCTTGTTGAGGTTCTGGCAGGATTTGCGGACGGTGGACCCAACGATCAAGAACCTTAGCGACGAAGACTTCCTCCGCATCGCCAAGGAATGCTCGGAGTACAATTTCGGGCTCTGCAAATTCGCCCCCTGAGCCTACTTGTGGGAGACCTCCAGGATGTTGTATCCGTTATAGTTGCGTGCCACTCGTGTCACGATCCAGTTGGCTTCGAATTTCCGGCCCATGTAGATGAAATTATCCCCTCCCGTGAAGGGACAGGAAATCTTGAACCGTGTCGGGTTGTACAGCATCCAGCGTGTTGAAATGGTCCTGTCGGGGTCGTTGTTCTTTGTTCGAGGAATGGCAATCCACTTGCTCCCCGCCCTGTAGGCGATGTAGCAGTTGTCATCCGTATTGTACTCGGTGAAGACCCGCAGCTCTCCGTAGTTGTTCGGCTCGCCCGGATCGAACATCATGGAATTTCGGTTGCGGAAAATGAAGGAGCCAGCTGGATCGAAACGGGCATTCAATTCCCTCGTCCCCGTGTAGTAGTTGTCCGACAATCCCGTAAACAACGGGTCGAAGTAGATGTATTCCTGGCCGGAAAACGGAATGACCGCCGAAAACGCGCTGGAATTGGGCACGATGTTGCTTGGCACCCAATTCAGCAGGACCTTGGTGGCCACCCGAGGCACCGAGAGCGAATATCGTAAGACATATTTTGGCTTGATCACATTTTGGCCAATCACGAAGACCTTCAAATTTCCCGTGAATGGATCGTACTTGTATGTGTATATGACTCCCGCCACAAGGAAGCTCGGGGAAACCTGGGCGTCCTCGCGAAGCGCCGAATCATCCATGGGCGTCTCCACAAGAAGCGCTTGCCCCGCCAGGGATTCGTCGATGGCCCCAAGCTCACGCGAAGACACCCCTCCCGTTTCCGTCGCCGGATTCACGGACGAATTGCAGCCGGCCAGAACGCCGGCCAGCGACACCAGACCACAGAACACAATCAGCGCGCTCCTACTCGAGATGTTCATGAAATCACCCTTTGTTGCATGTCAATTTATGTCGCGTGGATCGATCCAATTTCTGGCGAGCACGCACTTTGCCACTGTAGCTTAGCCTCGAAGTGTTTGCCACTGCTTCTGCACTCCCCCTGGAATCGCCGATCGCTGCGAAGCCTTGGGCCCGGAAAGCGCCGGAAAGCGCTAAATCTCCGAAGCGAGATTTGGGGAGAAGGATTTGCCGAGGAGGATCGTACCCTTCACGAAAGTCAACGTTTACCCGTTCGGTCCATGCGGACACTTTCGATTGGAATCATTCATGAGAAACGCCCTTCCAAGCCATGTCACGGCCGTATTTTTGATGGCATTCGGGAGCTTCGTTGGGGCCGCCCAATGGACGGGGTACGTGTTCAACGGCGAGACACGCGCCCCCATGGCGGGAGTTTCGGTGCGCTCGAATTCAGGCCTTCAGGCCACCACGGACGCCAATGGGGCCTACGTGATCGGAGGCGTTTCGGTGTCGATGGAGCGGCAACCATCGCTCGGCTGGGATCCCGCAGGCAGGAACCTCGTGCTCATGCTGGAAAGACGCGAACCACTTCGGTTGGAAATCCTCGATCCATCTGGACGGATTTTGTCGCGCCCCTTCGACGGCGAAGCCGGTCCGGGCCTCTGGCGCTGGTCGGCCAGCAGCCTGGGCCTCCAGCGAGGTCTTGTGGTCGTGCGTCTGGTCCATGATGGCCATGCATCCAGCTGGACCCTGCTCCCCGGACTGGGACGGGGACTTCCCTTCGCGGGTCCCGCCTCCTCCGCCCGATTGGCGGCCGCCATCGACGACACTCTCTCGATCTCCCGCTCCGGATTCGAATCCGTCCAGATTCCCGTGCCGGCAGGAGACGCCCTGGTGGATACCGCCTGGCTCGCATCCAACGCCGTCCTGGGCGCGATCCCGTGGAATGCGACCATCAAGTACGGATCGCTGAAGGACACGCGGGACAACAAGACCTACCGCACCGTCCAGATCGGATCGCAGAACTGGATGGCCCAGAACCTGAACTACAAGCCCGCCGGACCGGACTCCGGCAGATGCTACGTGAACAAGCCCGATTCCTGCTCCAAATACGGTCGGCTCTACAGCTGGTACGAGGCCATGGCCGGCCAATTCGCCAGTCCCGCCCTCCCGCGCCCCGCCACTGGCATCTGCCCCACGGGCTGGCATTTGGCGAGCTTCGCGGAATGGAACCAACTGGCAAGCTTCATTGGATCGGAACCGAAGGTGCGCAACACCTTGAAATCCGTCTGGGGCTGGAGGTCGACCGGCAACGGTTCGGATGCCTACGGGTTCCGTGCGCTACCCGGTGGGCTCGACCTCGAAGGCGGCTTCGGGAACTCGGGATTGACCTCTTACTGGTGGACCTCGACAGCCGGCTCCCAGGACTCCAGCGTCCTCGGCATCGAGTTGTCCAGCTTCTACCAGCCGTTTACCTCCTCGCAGCCTTACCTCGGTCACTCGGTCCGATGCGTGCAAGGAGCGCTGGGAACTCCATTGGACACCATCTTGAGTTCGCTTGTGGTGAGCGATGGACGGGGCCGAATGCTCGCCCCCGCCTTCGCTCCCGGAACTCTCGTGTACAGAGACACCGTTCCTTGGACGTTCACGACCATCGGCGTCGCGGCCAAGGCGCTGGACCCGTTCACCACCAACGTGTACATCCAGGGAACCAACACCGAAAATCTCGCGGTCCCGCTGGGGGCCAACGGCACCAACACCCAGATCAGAGTGGTGGTTCGCTCCGATGACTTCGACAGCCTGGTCTACCAGATCATCGTCCATCGCCCCGCGGCGCCACCAACCTTTGGAATCCCCTGGAAGACAGGAATCACCTACGGAACAATGGTGGATGCGCGCGATGGGCATGTCTACCGGACTGTCGGAATCGACACCAAGTTCTGGATGGCGCAGAACCTGGATTACAAACTCGCCGGAGTCGATTCCGGATATTGCGTAGGAAACAGCATCGACTCCTGTGCCAAATACGGGAGGCTTTACACTTGGTCAAATGCCATGGCAGGTTACGCCAGCAGCACTTCTCCCACGGGCGTCAGAGGCATTTGCCCTGCTGGTTGGCATCTGCCCAGTGATACGGAATGGGACGATCTGGACATCATCCAGAATTTCAGCATCGAAGGCTACAAGTACAAGGCAACCGCTGGTTGGAAGGCCGACTTGAGCAATGGAACCGATTTCTACGGCTTCCGAGCCCTCCCGGCAGGATGGGCCGATAATTCCAATGCCTCCTTGCAGGGCTCGGCGAGCTACTGGTGGTCCAGTACGGTAAGTTCACCCTCGGACTCTTTGTACGCGGTTGGTCGATGGATGGAGCTTGGCCGAGATCCGATGATCTCTTCCTCGATCCTGAAGACCATGGCCCTCTCCGTGCGGTGCGTCAAGAACTAGGGGAGCCGAATTTCCTTGGAGCTCGATGCAGGGGGAGCCTGACTGCCCTCCTTGCATCGATGCCCGGATCGACCTCAGCCAACACCTCGAATCGGAAGCCCGATCGCACCCCGCGCGCCGACCGATTCGATCTTGGACAGAATCGGTCAGCGGACTTCGGGGGCTGCAGCAATGGTCAGGGAGCCAGCAGGATCGCCTTGGCCTTGTCTCCCAGCGCATCGATCATGTGCGGGATCTTCGACACGCGAGCGGTTTCCTCGTTGGCCGACATCAGATCGTCGCGGCTCATGCTGTCGATGTTGAATCGACGCGCACCCGCCATGAACTGCTGCAAGCCGCAGGCTACCTTGTCGGCCCAGGCGTACACGCCGATCGCGCCCCAAGGGATGTTCTTCATCTCGTCGGCGCCCACGCGTGCCTTGACATTCTCCCAAGCCGCGAAGATCTCTTCCGGCTTCTCGCCAAAAGCTGTCACGCTGGAGGGAAGCGAATCCCAATTGCCGTTGACCTCCGCGCGCTTTTCCGGCTGCAAAACGCCCTGGATGTTGCTCCCCAAAAACGCCGGGATCATGGGCGCGCGGCCCATGCAAACGAGCCTGGTGAACGGAGCCCCAAGGGAGAGCGCCTTGAAGATGTGGTCTTCGCGAGCCAGTCCGCCACCAAACGAGATGGCGGGGATCTTCTTGCCTTGGTCAGCGAGGATCTTGCAATACTCGTAGGCCTTGGCGTGGAGCTCCAGGGCAGGGACGCCCCAATGCTCCATCATGTTCCATGGGCTCATGCCCGTGCCGCCGCCCGCACCATCGATGGTGAGGAGATCGAGCTTGGCGTCCACCGATACACGGATCGCCAGGGCGAGGGCCTCCATGCCGTAGGCGCCGGTCTTGAGCGATATGCGCTTGAAGCCGATCTTGCGCAGATAAGCGACCGCCAGCATGAACTGCTCGCGTACCACATCGGCATTGGGCAGGCTGGGATTGCCCAGGCGGCTGTGGCGAGCAAAGGCGCGAATGGAGCCGTCCTTGTAGGACTCCTTGACGATCGGATCGGTTGGATCCGGGTCCACCACATATCCGCGGTTTTTCAGGAATTCGGCGTACTCGATGTCCTTGACTTGGATCTCACCGCCGATGTCCTTGGCGCCCTGGCCCCACTTGAGCTCGATGATCATGTCGTTGCCGTACTTTTCGATCACGTACTCGGCGACACCGTTTCGGGTGTCCTCGACATTCATCTGGATGATCATGGCGCCATAGCCGTCGTAGTAGCGCTTGTAGACGGCCACGCGACGCTCCAGCTCGGGCGCGGAGGTGATCTTGCCATCCTTGAACACCGAGAGCTTGTCCACGCCTACAACATTTTCGCCCACCACAACCGGATACCCGCACAGGGCCGCGCCCGTGGCGAAGGAGCTCCAATATTTGGCGGCGATGAAGGTGGAACCCAGGGCTCCGGTCATCATGGGGACGCGGCACTTGGTGATGACCTCGTTGCCAAAAGATGTCTCGAGAGAGACGTTGGGGAAGATGCAGTTGTCTTCCGTGGGATTCTTCATGCCGTGGGCACCGAAGGCGTAACCCTGGATGCGCAGACTGTGGTAGCCCACCCCCAGCGCGAAAGTGTTCCCGGAACCGCTGGTGATGGTGCCGAAATCTCGAGGATAGAGGAGCTTGCGCCCGGCGAGGGAAGAGGTCCATGTCTCGCATTTGCCCTTGCAGTCGGCACGGCACAGCGTACACAGACCGGACTCGCAAGGGTTGCCACGGTTGGCGGTTCCGAGAACATCATTCTGCTTGGGCCATTCAAACATCGATGAATCCTTGGTGACAGGGTGGAGAATCAAGGTGCGGCGGAAATGTCAAAAGACCATCAGGAGCGTTTTGACATTGATGACAATCTAGAGCCTTTTATCTATTAATGTTGCCAAATCCAGCATTTGTCAACGCCCTGCCAGCGGGAGATGGGATCGAAGGGCCACGCATCCCCCATCTCCCACCTGCTTGTACGTTTGAATCCATGAAGACAAACCGGTTCTGGATCAAGACCACCCGCAGGATCTCCATCGGCAACGAGCTCAAGGAAGTCCCGATCCTCGCGGGCTCGAACCTTTCCAAAAGCGATGCGGAAAATGTCGCCGACGAGATCCACCGGCGGATCCAGAAGCGGATCGACACCAAGCAGCGCACCCAGGAGTACGAGTCGACGATCAAGGAGTGGGTCAGCGAAATGCTGGATGAAGACAATGTCGTCACGGTCAATCGCTACGGCGCCCTGGTACTCAACACCACCCAGTACACGATCCTGGATCTGGACGACTACCCCTTCGAGTTCCTGGACATCTTCGGCCGTACCCGGGGGCGCGACAAGAAAAGCCTGATCCTGGAGCGCTTCAAGAAGAAGATCGCCAAGCTTCCCTTTTTAGGTAGCGACCTGAGGATCTACGAGACTTCCAAGGGGCTGCGAGTGTTTTGCAAGACCTACATCCCCCCGCAAACGCCGGGATTCCTGCGATGGATGTCCAGGTTCAAGGTGGATTCTCTCTATGCGTATCTGTGCATCAAGCAGGATTGCTACCGGGCGCGCCTGACCCCCAAGCCCTACCGGATCCACCAGGACAAAATCCGCATCAAATCGCCGTTGGATTGCGAAACCGAGAAGTACCGATCCTGGAACGCTGGCTACGAGCGGAAATCGAAATCCTTCCGCGTCGCCAAGCTGCTGGAAGCGATCGGCAGCGACTTTTCCTCCGATCGGGTGGTGGCCTACCACGACAGAATCTGCAATTGCTCCGCCGAAAACCCGCTGGCCTGAGCCAGACATTCCGATGCAATTCCACCGTGTCAACAACACCTGCCGCGTCTCTCGGATCACCGGTCCTACCCACAATTTCCTGGAGCTCGAGCTGGACGAGGCCATCCAATCCCCATTGTTTGTCGAGCAGGTCGGGCCGCCCCCCGAGACCGGTCAGGAGCGTTTGGATCAAGAGGTGGTCGTCGAACACATCCTTGGAGGAATCCTTGAGGCATCCCGGGCTTACGGACCTCTTCCGCGCCTTTCCAGGATCCGGTATGTGGCCTCCGATTCGAAGCCGGAAGCTGTCTACCACGCCCTCGCCTTCGCGTTGATCGAACGCTACTTCCGTACTTGAAGAGGCCCAGGAGCCATTTTTTGGTGAATCCCCGCAAAGCAACCCTTTTGCGGGAAGACTGGATCTAGAATTCCCAGTTCCGATCCTTACCCGGAATCAAGGAACCAAGATGAACCAATCCCTTGCGATCAAAAGCATGTTGGCGTTCGCCGGCATCGCCACGGCTGCGCTTTTCCAGATCACCCCCGGATCCAAGGTGGCCGATCTACCACCTCTGAAAACCGGACGCATGACGGGAACCGCCCTGCCGATCTTCAACAGCGCCCCTGTGTACGCAGGGATCCAGCGCGGGCTCGCCGAGCAGGAATACCGCCTGTTCCGCTTCCCCAACGGTAGCCTTTCCAACGAGTACCACTGGAACGGCGCGGGCACCTACGACTCCGTGGGCATCTGGCATCCGGATCCGACCAAGGTGGCCCCTGGCTTCCAATCCAACACCAAGTATCGCGGCACCACCAAAAGCAACTACGGCGCCTCGTTCTACTCCAACATCACCGATGGCTCGGATTCCACGTTCTGGTGGAGCGACTCCCTGAGCGGCGCCGAACCCTGGGTGGTCCTGCACCTGACCTCGTGCCCTCAGCGGGTCGATTCCGTGCGGATCGTATGGGGTTCCTTGCGCCCAGACAGCGTCTTGGTCGGGGCGCTCCATTCCACCGGCTGGAACCCCTACCGCGCCATGGATGGAAAGCTTGCCGTTTTGGCACGCGCCCAAGTAGCAGATTCCGTCTCCGTGGTGAAGCTCGATTCCGGCGCCAGCTGCGGTCTGGTGGTCAAGCCGGTCGGTGTGAAGCCGCGGGGCGTCCAGATCGCCGAGATTCATGCCTGGGCCAAGGGCGCGCAGATCACCACCAACACCCCTTCGCAAACCAAGCAGACCCAAGTCACGGCGATGGGCACCCACCCAGGAAGCGTGCTGTCCAAGGAGTGGGGTGGCACCGGCCTGCCCCCGTGGACATTTGCCATGTTCACCGAATACATCAAGCAGTTCCCCGGCTCCGAGGCCCAGATCACGGTCAATACCGGCACGGGCACCCCCGCCGAGGCCGCGGCCTGGGTGAAGTACGCCAACATCGACCAGAAGATGGGCATCCGGATCTGGCAGGTCGGCAACGAATCGGATGGCGCCTGGGAGGAAGGCGGCCCGGTGGATGCGCGCCAGTACGCCGCCCAATTCATCGCCTACGCACGCGCCATGAAAGCCGTGGATCCTTCCATTCTGGTGCTCGGGCCGGTGATGTCCACCGCCGATTTCGCCACCAACGCCAGCGGACACTTGGACGGCACCACCTGGACCGAAGAGGTCCTTCGCCTGGTGGGTGAAGCCGAGGTGAAAGACGGCAAGCGCTACCTGGACGGATTCGACTTCCACTCCTATCCCTATTGGACACCGGAGCCACCCACTCCCGTGGCCGCCTTGGCGGCCGTACGCGGACTCAAGAAGAACCTTGATTCCCTGGACGCCATGATGAAGCGCCGCCTGCAGGATCCTGGCACACGATTGGTTTCGATGTCCGAATACAACATTTCCGTGATCAGCATGGACCTGATGATGCGCCCGGAAAACACCGCGGCGATGGCGATCATGCTCTCGCAACTGATCGAGACCTTCGGGGGCAATGCGCTTTCGGTGCTTTGGGATTCCTACGAAGGCAGCGGCGGCAACCCGGACGGCTCCGCCGCGGCCACCTGGGGTTCCCTCACCATGTTCAGCATGCCCCGCTCCGGCACGGCCTCGTCGTTCTCGTACGCGCCCAATTCCCCCTACTGGGGCAACTGGATGATCTCCAAGCTGTGGGCCATCGATTCGGCCAAACCTCTATTGCTGACAAATTCCGGCACAGACAAGGTGGAGGCCCATGCGCTGGTCAACGGATCCGACACATCCTACATCCTGATCAATCCCGCGGCCGCCCCCTGCAGCGTCCAGGTGGCCCTTTCCAAAGGCTGGATCTACAGCTTCTCGAAAGCCAACTACGCCTGGAACGGCACCACCGACCAGGCCTTCGCCTTCCCCAACTCCGGCGCCTCCGGCCGACCGATCCCCGCCTCGTGGGATGGCAAGCTGGAGCTTCCCGCGTTCGGGATCGCGGTGGTCCGCACCAGCGCGCCGAATGGCTCGGTGCCGCAGGGCCAGGGGCATCTGGTGCAGTTTTCCGCCCTCAAGCACGAGCTGGAATCCGGCGACACCTTGAAGGTGTCCGGAACGATCCGACGCGCTCCGGATGCCCCCGCACCCGTGGCGCGCATTGGAGACACCACGCTGACCTTGCCGGCCCTGGACGGATCGTGGGACAGCCCCGAAGAGGCGTTCCTGCTCCAGGTGCCCGTGGATGCCCTTCCGCTCGGATCGCCTTGGCTTCGGATCGGAGACCGTGACTCGCTGCGGCTTTCGATCACCAACAAGGTCCGCCCCATCAGCGTGATCGACCGCTTCGAAGACAACAACCTGAATTCCGACCAGCCCAGCAAGGCTCGTTGGGGATCCTACACCGAGGGAGAAACGCCTTCATACTGCCGTCTCTCGTATGTTCCCCGCGCCACGGGCGGCCAGGCCCAGCGGACCACCACCTACATGCTGCAGCCGGAGAATCTCGGATACGTCGTTTTTTGTCAATCCAATCTCGCCTTGGACAGCGCTCTGGTGAGCAACAGCATCGGGATCCGGTTCGATTACGCCAGCACGCACGATTCGGGCGGAAGGTTCAATCTCCAGATCGAGACCGACACCGTCACCAACTACGACGACTACCTCGTGAAACTCCCGTCCACCGATTCGGCGTGGCGGACCATCACCGTGCGCTGGAGCGAATTCCAACAGGATCTCTGGGGCAAGGTCTACACCGGCCCGTTGGTCGCACGCCACATCAACAAGCTCGGCTTCCGCATCTTCTCCGCAGGCAGAGGGTCCATCTGGCTGGACAACATCGTGCTCTTGGGCACTTCCGGAGATTCCGTGAACGTGGGACGCTCCCTGCACCCCCGCGCCACCTCTTGGAGCGTTCTGCGTGCGAAGGACGGCTGGAATTTCCAGCTGCCCGCGGGGGCCAAGCTCACCCTGGTGGGCTTGGACGGGCGTCGCTTCGCGACCTGGGAAGCCAAGGGCACGGAGGAATCGGTCCGGTTCCAGCCGGCCAGCTCCAACGTGTTGTTCGCCATCTACGAAAACAAAGGCCAACGCGAAACCCGCA
Source organism: Fibrobacterota bacterium (assembly GCA_016699655.1). Taxonomy (GTDB): domain Bacteria; phylum Fibrobacterota; class Fibrobacteria; order UBA5070; family UBA5070; genus UBA5070. The sequence continues at coordinate 1,716,780 of CP064986.1, read as the reverse complement.
TCCTGCCGTCGATCCACTAGCCAACTCAAGACATAATCTGTCTGACATGCGGCACCCGTCCCCACCGGACGGGTGCCGTTTTTTCTTGCTCCCTCGCACCGCTCGAATTTGACGCGACATGGTCGAACGGAATACTTTCAGGCTTCCCCTCTTGGAGACCTCCCTGATGCCCACCTCGTCCGACGACACCTTCCAACCGGCTTCCTTCGCCGACATCGCCGGGGAACCCTCCCTGGGATTCCTCGTCATCCTCCATATGGTGGTCGGGCTTTGCGCCTGGTTCACGCCGGTGATGATCTCCGAGGGCGGTGCGTTCTGCATTCCGTACAATCTCGCCTTCCTGTACACTCCCTTCTGCTGCGCCCTGCTCCACTACACCACAAACAACGGAGCAACGCGCGCGGTCTGGTTGGCCGTCTTGCCGTTGGGCGCTCTGTTCATCGCTTGGTCCATCCCTTTCGGAGTGGTGTTCCTCTTGTACTCGATCATCTCCTACACCACCATCCGCGGGCTGCAATCGCAAAACACAAGATTGTTGATCCCCGCCATCCTCTACGCCCTCCTGGTGGTCTTCATGTTCGCCTACTGAACACGAAGGCAAATTTCATTGGCCCCACTTTGATTTTCCAGCCTTTGGCAGTATGCTTAAGAGCATGAGCAAGTCGCTCCTACATCTCGTCTCGGTCGTCGTGGTCGTCCTCGTCCACGTGTTCGCCGGCACGGGCTGAACGGAAAAGACTCGCAAGCTTTTCCTGCACCCCCACTCCGGCAATGGCCGAGTGGGGGTTTTTCATATCCCCCGTTTCGGTCAAAGCCGGTCCAATCCAATCACGGAGAGTAGACCCAATGACCAACGGCGCCCAACGCACCATCGAACACATCCTGGCCCAGGGCATCGAGACCGTCGTGGGCATTCCCGGCGGCAACATTCTGCCACTGTACGACGCGATCCACGGATCGCGCCTGCGGCACATCCTGGCTCGCCACGAACAAGGCGCAGGGTTCATCGCCCAAGGCATGGCGCGCGCCACCGGCAAGCCCGCCGTGTGCCTGGCCACCTCGGGGCCCGGCGCCACCAACCTGGTGACCGCCTTGGCGGATGCCGAACACGACGCGGTGCCGATCGTGGCCATCACCGGAGCGGTGCCGCGCGACCGCAAAGGAATGCGGTCCTTCCAGGAAGCCGACATCGCGTCCATCGCCCGTCCTTGCGTGAAGGCCGCCTGGGAGATCCGCAATGCCGCGGAGCTGGACACGATCCTGCCCTTGGCCTTCCACACCGCACGATCCGGTCGCCCCGGACCGGTGCTGGTGGACATCCCTCGGGACGTGTTCCGCGAGACGGCGGCGCCTTGGCTCCCGCCGACTCCACATCGCGAGAGTCGCCGAGAGATCTCTCCAGAATCTGTCACGTCGGCCCTGGAGATGCTCGGCGAAGCCAAGCGTCCGCTCCTGCTGGCGGGGGGAGGCCTCTCGCGCAGCGGCTCCTCCATCGCTCGGGAATTCACCGAAGCCACCGGGATTCCCGTGGCATGGACGCTGCACGGCCTGGGAGCCATTCCCAGCACGCATCCATCAAGCCTGGGAATGATCGGGATGCACGGGAACCCGGCGGCCAACCTCGCGTTGTCCGAATGCGACCTGTTGATCGTGGCCGGGGCGCGGCTGGAAGAACGCGCCATCGGAGAAGGGCACCGGTTCGCCCCGAAGGCGAGGCTGATGAGACTGGATGCGGATGCGCGCCAAATGCGCATGCATCGGGCCGATCTGGCGATCGAAGGGGATGCCGCCCAAGCCTTGGAAGCCTTGCTGGAAGGAATGCGGGAACTTCGCTTCCCCCGCTGGCCTTCCGGCCACGACAACATGCCGCCGCACCATCCACCTGGCCGCGGGCCGGCGCACCACCTTCTGCGGACTATCGCCGAGGCGATGGGCCCCGACACTCTGTGGACCACCGACGTGGGACAGCACCAGATGTGGGCAGCCCAAAGCTTGCCCATTTCCAGATCACGCCAATTCCTGACATCCGGAGGATTCGGGACCATGGGATTCGGGATGCCGGCGGCGATCGGGGCGAGCCTGGCCACGCAAGGATCACCCGTGGGCTGCATCGCGGGCGACGGCTCCATCTTGATGAACATCCAGGAGATGGCGACACTGGCGGAACTGGGTCTTCCCGTGAAGATCTTCTTACTGGACAACGGAGGCCTGGGGATGGTGCGCCAGCAGCAGGATCTGTTCTATGGGTCGCGCCAGTCGGCGTGCGGCTTCCAAACGGCGTTGGACTTCGCCAAGATCGCGCGCGGGTTCGGGATCGCTGGACTGAATGTCCGGCCCGACCAGATCGAGGACGATGGCTGGAGACGCCTCGCGCAGGCGCCAGGGCCCGCCTTGATTTCGTTTCGGATCGAGGCGGAAGAAAAGGTGTGGCCGGTGGTGAGGCCGGGACAGAATTTGCACGACATGATCCACCAACCCATTGCAGAAACGGCTTAGAGGGGAATGGCCGAAACCTTCGCCGTAGGCGGGAACTCTGCGAGGGATTCATCCCGAGCATCCGTGGAGATGAACCTCCGCCGCCGCTTGATGCTCGCACTGAAGTGCTCGCAGAGGTCCGCCGCCGAAAGGCGGCATGGGAAGGCGGAACGATCGCCGCGATATTCGCCGCAGGCGGGAACTCTGCGAGGGATTCATCCCGAGCATCCGTGGAGATGAACCTCCGCCGCCGCTTGATGCTCGCACTGAGGTGCTCGCAGAGGTCCGCCGCCGAAAGGCGGCATGGGAGGGCGGCGTGATGGCCGGGTAGGATCAGCGCACGCGGAAGTGGCTGGCGATCTCGCGCAACGAGGCGGCCATGCGCGCCAGCTCGGCGGTGGTGGTTTCCAGCTGGACCACTCCCGCCGAGGTCTGCTGGACATCCTCGGCGACTTCCTGGATGGAACGACCGATCCCATCGAGGGAACTCGATCCTTCCGTGACGCCGCGGACGATTTCGCCGGTCACCGAGGATTGCTCCTCGATGGCCGTCGCGATGCCCAAAGACAACGTGGTCACATCCTTCACGGCGGAGGCGACCTGGGCGATGGCCGTGGTGGATTTGTCAATTTCTGCACGGATTCCCTGGATGCGGGCGGCGATTTCCTGGGTGGCCTCTCCGGTTTTCTTCGCCAGTTCCTTCACTTCCACGGCCACCACCGCGAAGCCCTTTCCGGCTTCGCCCGCGCGAGCCGCTTCGATGGTGGCGTTCAAGGCCAACAGTTTGGTCTGCTCGGCGATGTCGTCGATCACCTCGATCACCTTCCCGATCTCCAAGGACGTCTCGCCCAGGCGCTGCATCGCCTGGTCCGCATCATGCACCGCCGTGGTGGCGACCGACACGCGCCCCGAAGTATCCGAGGCGTTGCGCGATACCTCGCGGATCCCCGCCGACATCTGCTCGGCACCGGCGGCCACCTGGCTGATGTTGCTTTGCACCAATCGGGACGACTTCGCCAGCTCTTTTGCGTTGTTGGCGGACCTCCCCGACCCCGCGGCCAATTGTGTCCCCGTGGCCGACAACTGCTCGGATGCGCTCGCCAAGCTCGCCGCTTCCAATTGGAGGCTCTCGATGTCCGACCTCCAGCGCCAGATCATGGCTTCCATGCTCTTTCCCAGCACGTCTTGGGGCTGGGCTTTTTCCACCGTCATGGACAGGTCGCCGGTGGCCAAAGCGGTGGCGGTTTTCGCCTGTCCTTTCATGTACCGCACCAATTGCGCGAAGGCCGATTGCAACGCGCCAATCTCATCCTCGCCATCCACGAACACGTCCTGATCGATCGCTCCGGTGGAAATGGTCTCCGCGGTTTTCCGGATGGCTTGCAAGCGAGGGACGATCGAGCGGAACACGACCACAGAAAGCACGACCGCCAACACCAGCGACACGACCAGCAGGATCGCCAGGACCTCGATCAACTGCTTGGATTCGGCTTCGTAGGCATCGTGGCCTGCCTCCATTTCCGCCGAAAGGGAATTACGGATGTCGCGCAGCGGATTCTTTTGGGCCAGGAGATGCTCGTCCAGTTTTTTGCGGAGCGCCACCTTCGCTTCGCGGTTGTCGCTGATCGTAAAACCTTCCTTCTCGAACAGCTCGAGGTAGGCGGTGAAATGGTCCCGTACCGTCTTGGCCCACGCCTTCTCACGGTCGGTATCCACGATCTTGTCGAGCGTGTCCAGCCGCCCCATGCACAAGGACTTCACGGATGCCCAATCCTCCCGCACCTTGGGACTGTCTCCCAGCAACATGCGGCGCGACACCACCTGATCGATCCGCTCGCCGTTGAAGGAAATGCGGGCGACCACCTGCGCATCGGCGGCGCGACGACTGAAGTCGTCTTCCTTGGCATTGAGATCATGGATCCATACGATGGCCAAGGCCAATGCGAATCCAACCAAGGCGGCAAGGGCCACAAACGCGCCCCCCAACCTCATGCCTACGGAAACATCCCGGATTCCCTTGCTCATCGCACTCACTCCCGCGTTCAAGTCACCGCGCAGGATTTTCCCACTTCCGCGAAGACATGGGCAATACTGGACTCCGCAAAAGAGTTTTTTGGCCGGTAACAATTCCAGCTCGTCGTGGTGTCCAAAGGAAAGAAGGGGCGAAGTCCGCTCCGCAGGAGTTCCGAACATGTCCACCACACTCGCACTTTTGACCATGACACTGCTCTCCGGCGTTTCCGTTGGCGCCACCACGGACACCTTGCCCAAGGCCGACTCCCTGAAAAGGGATTCCGCCCGCACCTTGCGCGAGGTACCGGTCAATATCGGCCTGGCTCCCGGCCACAACGCCAACGGCGCAGACCCCGAAAACGTCCGCAATCGTTTCGCTCTGAACCTGGTCATGAACGACGCAGGGGCCATCGATGGGTTCGATCTCGCGCTGGGCCTGGCCCGCACCCGCCAGTCCATGAGGGGCTTCCAGGCGAGCATCGGAGCCAATCTCGTGGAGGGCGACGTGCTGGGTTTCCAGGCCTCCACCGCCAACCTCGTACTGGGCCAGACCAAGGGCTTGCAAGCCGCGGCCGTGGCGAACCTTTCCCGAGGCTCGTTTCATGGCCTGCAGGCCTCGGGCGTGGTGAATCTGGCAACAGACACCATGGCCGGGCTCCAGTGGTCGGGTGTATTCAACCAAGCCGGCACGGTCTGCGGCGCCCAGCTCGGCACGATCAACCTTGCGGGCGACGTGAGGGGCCTGCAGTGGGGCACGGTGAACGTCGCCTCCAAGGTGCACGGCGCACAGATCGGATGGATCAACGTGGCCGACAGCGTGGACGGCGCGGCCATCGGATTGCTCAGCTTCGCCAAGAACATCGAACACCAGGCGGACGTCTGGGTGACAGAATCCGGCATCTCCAACGTCGGACTCCTGACCGGCACCGAACACTTCTACACCATCCTGGCGCTTTCCGCGACCCATCCCGACGACGTGCGCGCCTACGGACTCACCTGGGGTCTGGGCGGACGCATCCAGTGGGACCACAGTTGGATCGCGCTGGATGCGGTCGCCACCCACCTGCTCCACGACATCGGCGAATGGGACGACCACGACCGCGACCACCGCGACCACAAGGACCACGTCGAGGTGGAAGCCAACGAAATGGCCAGCCTGCGGGCGTCGGTCGGATGGAAGATGTTCCCGCACCTGACCGTGTACGGCGGCCTTTCCGGCAACCTCCTGGTGTCCGCGCAGGCTCCCGACGACGAGAAGTACCTCTCGCGCAACGAAGGCCCCGAGTGGAACCCCTCCAAGGAAACGCGGATCTGGCCCGGCGTGTTCATGGGGATCCGGATCTGATCGCCCACCCACGCCTTCCCGCCTCCGGCGATGGTACCATCACCTCGCCATGCCGCTGTCGCCTTCGCAATCCGAATCCCTCGCCCGACGCTCCACGGTCGGGTTCGACGAACTGGATCCCCGCGTGCGAGAATCGAAGCTCACCGCGATCCAGGATCTGGTGGCCACACTGGAGGAGGATGGCTGGGAGATCGCGCGCCGATCGGATCGCACCACCTTCGAAATGGCCCAGTGGGCCTTCCAGCGCATCGAGACCAACATCGCCGCCGCCACGCATCGGGCGGTGATCGTTCTTTCCCTGCACGGCCTGCTCCTTTCCGGGGCGTTCCTGCAGGGAAACCATCTGGTGCAGCAGGCTTCGGCCGGCTTCCAGACACCGATCCAAGCCCTGCTCGGCGCCCTGTACTTGTCCGCGGCCATCGCGCTCTGGGTGGTCTTCAGCACCGTGGCGCCCCGCATCGCCAAGCCATCGAGCAAACGTTCCCTGGTCTTCTTCGCCTCCATCGCGCGCATGGAGGCGACAGAATTCGTCCAGACGTTCGAAGCGACCGACCGGACCCAGTTCGTCCGGGACCTGGTGGAGGAGGTCCACGCGCTGGCCGGACTGGCCGACTGGAAGCACCGCAAATTCGTGCTGGCTTTCCGGATCATCCTGTATGCGGAACTGCCGTTGATCGCCTTGGTCGGGATTCTCTCCACGCTGTGAAGAACTAGCTTGGCCCTCCGCGACCATGACCAAGGACCAAAAAAACATCCAGACCAAAGCCATCCAGCCTTCTCCCAAGGCGGTTTCCAAAACCGACGATCTCTCCACGCGCTTGGCGCAGACGATGGAACGCCTGAACGAACTGGAATCCGAAGCGGAACTGCTGGAGCGGGAGTTGCCGCCACTGCAAGCGAAGCTTTTCGCGGCCCAGGAAGCGATCGTGAAGGAGGTCGTGGAATCCCGCAAGTCCCTTGTGCTCTTGGTGCGCCGTCTGGTGGAATCCTCCCCGCGACGCGGCGTGCTGCGCCGCGAAGGGCCCGACCTGATCTGGCACATCGTCCGCGATTTGGAAGATCGTTTTGGGGTGGATGTGCGCGGCCTGCTTCCGGACTTGCCTTCTCCCGACGAGGACGAAGACGACGGCGACGATTGTGCTTGGGCCTCCAGTGGATCGGAGCGTTCTCACGAACCTCCACCGAAGAACGCTCCCAAAAACCCACTCAAGCCGCGCCCTGCCGTGGTGGACCCGCAAGAGGCCGCCAAGGGAATCTACCGAAGCCTGGCCCGCGAGCTCCATCCGGACAAGACCCGCGACGAAGAAGAGAGGCTACGGCGCACCGAGCTGATGCAACGCATCACCGGCGCCTGGCAGGATCGCGATCTGGGGGCGTTGCTGAAACTCCTGCACGCCCACGGCAGCGACGACGCTCGCGCCCAGGCCATGGACGAATCCACGCTGCAAGCCTGCCTGCAAGGACTGGAGCAGACCCTCGCCGACCTCCAAAGGCGCGTGAAGAACCTTCGCCACGGCAACACCTTCGCGGGGGTGAAGGACTGGTTGATCATCCTGATCGACCAGAAATTGCAAGACAAGCTCCTGCGGCGCGTCAAGTCGGGGCCACGCGAAGAACTGGAAGCGATGCGCCGCCTGTTCAGCCTGTGGAGCTACCCGGGCGGCCTGGAACAATTCCTGCGCGAAACCGATCCTGACGACTGGGAAGGAATCGTCTAGACCCCGGGCGATTGGTAGGGGTTGCCGGAATTTGACATTCCAGCCCCGTCCTGGGGAATGGCTGCCTTGACCTTTTCCGGGCAAAGCGTCTGCAAGGCGTCCAGGAAGGCGATTGCGTCGCCCTCGGTCACTTTGTTCCAGGGGATGATGATGGTGGTGACGGGATTGGCTTGGATGAACACACGACCTCCCTCCACGTCGATCGCGTGCAACGCTGCGATCCTCGCCCGGATCTGGAAATTCTCCGAGGATTCAATGATCCATTCACCATCGAATTCGACCACCTTTTCTCCCAGAGTGGCCTTCATCGCAGGGTCCTCGTAGATCACACGAACGCTTCTCGCGACCTGGTGGGAATAGGAAATCTTTTTCCCGAAGAGGAAGTACCCGATTCCGAGGGTCATGAAGACGGCGATGGGAACAGCGATCATCATGTCCACGCCGAATTCCCAGAACGAATAGCCCAAGGATGCCACGATCACGAACAACGCGACCTTCTGCACCCTTCGCGCGCGATCGCCGAGGGAGGAATGTTTGTGGTAGAACTGGTTGAAAGCGATGATGTCGTCCAAGCCGACCTCGCAGACCAAGCGCATGGGGGCCTCCGTTTTCCGTCCATCGAAAGAATAGCACGCGTTCCAGCATTGGTGTCGCTCGCCAATGCGAACACCTTCGGGATGTATTCTATGAGGCATCCCACCCTTGCCCACCCTCCCGGAGCATCCCGTGAAACACAACCTCCTTCTCTGCGCTCTGTTGATCACCTCGCTGGCACAAGCTGGAATGTCCAGGCCCAAGGAGCTGTCCCTGGACCAGGTGGTGGAGCAATCCTCCCTGATCGTGGTGGCCGTGCCAGACACCCCTTCGTTCGCGCCTCGTTTCGCGGATCTCGGTGCCAACCGCGAAAAGTACCCCTACAACGTCCTGCGGTTCCGCGTCTTGGAAACGCTCAAGGGCAGCCCGGAACCAACTGGCTTGAAGAAGATCGACGTCGTCGACTCGGATCTGGGGACCCTCATCCACATGACAAAATTCGGTCTTTCGAAATCGTTTTTTTCCAAGTATTTCGCCGGCGGGAAGGGACTGTTGGAATCGCGGGAACCCCTGATCCTCTTTTTGCGAAGGGAGAACGAGCGAGGGGAAAATCCTTTCGTCGCCACGGACGCCTGTCTTCCTTCCGCGCGGAAGCACTCCATCCAGGAATTGATTTCCCGCCATCCCTGAGCTTGGATCCCGCCCAGACGACGGGCGTGTCACCCAACGGCAGAGCAGCCGGATCCTGGCCAAATCCTGTGCATCCCGAAAGACCGGAGGATTCAGCCCACCCCTCGCATCGGTTTCATGAGTTACCGCCCGGACGCCGCGAACGGACTCAGGTCGAGTGGATGGGGTCCGAAAAATTGCGATGCGCAGACGACAGTCACATGGAGGTCCCTGGGTATGCGGGGAACCTCTCCCACGCGTTCCTCGAACACGGGATACAAGTCCAAGAAGAAATCGGCATGGAAGCGGCCATTCTCCTTCAAAAACTTCCGCTTGGGAATCCGCAGGTCGTGCTGCCGAACATATCGCGACCCCTTCCAGGCGAACACCAGGTGCACATCGATCCATTCGACATCCCACGCGACGGTGGATTCCCCAAGACAGATTCCGCCCGACACGCCCCAACGCACGGATTGCCCATTCCATAGGGAGCTTTTCGGTTCGGCCAGCAGGCGCACACCAGGATCTGCCAAGCGAGCTTGGCCCGGTCGCGGCTCGAATCGAGGGTCGGCGAGGTCCGCCGCCGTCGGCACGCTCGTGGAGGCATGCCAGCTCGGCTGTTCCTGCCAGCGCAATCCCCCAGTTCCCGTGGAAACCACCACGGGCCCGACGAGATCGCCACCCGTCAGAAAACGAATCTCGAGATTGGACGGTGGAACCTGCGCCAGTTTTCCTGGAAGCCGCACCCAATCCAAGGATGTCAACGTACGGGTGTCGATCTCGTCGGGCTCTTCCTGGGAATCCGACTCATTTCGCGAACTGGCCAAGGGCATCTTGTTGGGCTCCCAAGCCTTGGTCACGAACAGCTCGCCGGATTCACGGTTGAGCACCAGTACGTGACCGTGCGTATAGGGATGGAAGACGTCGATTTCCGACTGTTTGACCTTCATGCCGACAAGCAACGGATAATCCGGCCACTTCGCCGGATCCCAGGACTTCGCGCCTCCGATCTCGACCTTGGTGGACAGCGGATCCTTCGAAAGCTCCTCCGTAAAATCATGGAAATCCCTCCCACGAAAGAACTCGTCGTCGGAGACGGTGTCCAGGACGGACGGCTGACGGGTGGTTTGCGAGGTCATCGCGGAGCCTTCCGGGTGAATCTGTCTTCTGCAGGAGTCGAGCAGGAAAGAGGCCAGCATGAGCACGAAGATCCGTCCATAGGCTCTAACATGCCCGCTCATGCAACGCTCCTGAACCTGGATCTCCCTGCGCGGAAGAAGTCCATCCAAGAGTCGATTCCCACCATCACCGCTCGCGTTGGATCCCATCGAAAGCGCAAACTCAGATATCCTGCCCGACGCCGACCGGCAGCGGAAGGGGGCCCTGGCGGAGCTTCCCGCACATGGCCAACAGGTTCAGGTGCTTGGGGATGATCTCGATACCGGCCTGCGGCTCCTGGAACAGCGGGTACAAGTCCATCAGGAAGTTGCCGTATCGAAGAGTGCCTGAAGCTCGCGTCCGCTCGAGAGGGACCTGAATATCCAAATGGAGAGCCTCGGACGACCCCAGCCATGCGAACACCAGATGCAAAGGAATCCGCAAGGCACCCCCTTGCAGGGAAGACTCCTCCACGCAAAACGCCAATGCCAACGGCCAAAGACCGAATCGACCATCCTGGCCCTCGAGCAACTTCCAGGCGATTCCCGGCGAGGTCAGGACGGGACATCGGTCGTCGGGGGCGAACCGAGGATCGACCCGTTCCTCCGCACTCAACGGCAACCGCGCCGCGTGCCATCCCACGGTGTCTTCCCAGCGCACACCCGGAGATCCCGTCGAGACTATGACGGAATTTGACAGAACATCGCCGAACATCATCGTGATCTCGAGGTCGGAGGTCGGGACGTTGGCGTGATCGGCACCCAGCTTCAGCCAATCCCGAGCCACGACCGTGGACTCCATCTCCTCGGTCCGGGATGGGACCTCGGGCTGGGGTTGGGGCCTGTACAAGGGCATCTTGCCATCGTTCGACCAGGCTTGCCGCACGGCCAAGGAGCCGCTGGAGAGGTTTCGCACGAGCACATTCCCGTAGCGCTTGATCAGGAACCCAACCGGGTAGGGGCGAACCCCCTTGATGGCGGCCACAAGCGGATAGGCGGGCTCCACGACCGGATCCCAGCGCTTGGCGCCACCGATCACGACTCCCGTCGGGGCCGCCTCGTCCAATACCTCCAGCGACAGGCCCTCGAAGGGATCCATCCGGAAGAAGGACAGATCTTGTGCATCACGCAAAATCGGAGGATTCATGGTCATCGGGGTCATCCTTTCAGATCACCGAAGGAACGCAACGCCTGCGCCTTGACGAACGGCGCGCATTTCGGACAGAAGACCAGCTTGGTCTTGGTGGTGAGCTGGTGGAACATGATGCAGTGCCCATCCTGGTAGATGCCGCCCAGAGCGGCGTTGGGGATGGTGCTTTCGATCTCCCACTTGCAGTGGGATCCCGCACCGCCGTGGGCCACGTAGGCATCGGTGTGGTCGGCCAAAGCAAGCCCCGGAGGCGCCTTGTAGCTGCCGGCGTAGGGCGTCATGTTCATCAAGTGGCCGAGTTCGTGCAACACGCACATGGTGTGGATCTTGTTGTCCGCATCGATCACGATGAGGTTGTGGGGTGGGGTTCCGCCGTCGCCTCCCCAGGGACCGCTTCCCGCCGTGGCCACCACTCGCACTCGGACCTTGTTGGCGTTCGTCGGGGTCGCATCCGCAGGAAGGTTGATGGTCCACGAACCCGCGGCACCGGCCACGACCAGCCCCACCGTCGCGGAGGCCGCGGCGGGATCCAAGGTGAGGGTTCCGCTTTTTCCGGTGGCGGGATTGTTCCATGTACCCGAGACCAGCAAGCTGGCCCCGGCTTGGATCGGAGGATTGCGGACCACGATCGTGTTGGCGGGATCGTTGAGGTTCACGGTGGCGGATGCCGTCGCGAAATCCCACGACCTTGTGGTGGTCAGGTTGGCTCCCCCGGACAGGCCATCGATCTGTTCGTCGCAAAGGATGATGTTGACGCACTGCCCTTTGTGGTCCGGCTTCAGCAAGGCATGGAATTCCGCGGCGTTGTGGTTGCCCACCACGACCTTCCCCTTGGCCTGCTTGTTGTGCGTGACCGCAGCCGATTTTTCGAACTCGATGAACACGGGTTGGGCCTTCGCTTCCGCCGAGGCCATGGCCGGGGGCACGATGCCGGTGTGGTAGGTGAGCTGGTACCAGAGCTTTCGCCAGTTCACCAGCTTGATGCGCGCGCTGTCGCAGGCGTTGGTGGCCCCCACCTGGAATTCGCAGGTGTCGCCGCCGGCCTGCCCCAGGCGCAGCTCCACCAGGACCGATTTCTGTCCAGCCGGCACGTTGACCGTCGCCGTGTACACCCAGCCGTCGGCTGGAGGCGCGGCAACGTTCTTGGACGCCGGCGCCACCACCGCGTCCATGTTGGAACCCTTCACCAGAAGCCAGGCCGGATCGTTGCGCTTGGAGCGCTTGGCGTGACCGCCCACCGCGGAGAAAATGGATTTGACAAAAATTTGCGCAGGCAGGGGTTTGGCCGCCACCGGATCCGTGCTGAATCCCTTGGAGACGATCCTCAACTTGACCGTGCTGTCCCAGCCGTCCCGGCCGTCGAATCCCGACCGCGAAATGCGGTTCACGTACTGCTTGACTTCCACCACGGGCCCCGAAACCTCGATCGCCTTCTTCGAGTCCTTCGGGTCGTAGGTCTCGATGGCGATCTCGGAATCGATCGCGGGAATCTTCGGGGCATCGGCCAACGGGATCCGGACCTTGTGGAACTTGGCCGGATCTTCCACCGGATTTTCCGCGATGGTCAGCGGCGTTCCGGTGGTGGGCGCCTTGAGTGCCAGCGGATCCGACGGATGGAACAGGTTCAACTCCATGGAACGGCTGCCGTCCGGGAAGTCCGCGCCGTTGGGGTAGGTGCCGTCGGTCCACTTGGGGTGGTAGTCCGGCGTCTGCCAAGACGGCTGGGCCGTGCCGGGCTTTCCCATGGTGAGCTGCAAGATCCACGTCAGCGCCTGGCGCGCGCCTTTCCAACTGTTCTTCCCGAAGTCGGCATCGACGGTGAGGCCCATCTTGAAGCGGGCGTTGCACTCGTTTTGGAATCCACTGACCGCTCGTTTGGTCGGATTCCCGTTCTTCCCGTCCAGCGGACCAGGATCGCAGTTCCACCCGAAATTGTCGGCCAGATCCTTCAGGAACTGCTGGATCTGGGCGATCGACACGTTGGATCGCACCGATTCCCAAAGTTTTTCGTCGCGATCGAGCAATGCCTTCACGAGCTTGGCGCGCTTGTCGGACAGCACTCGGTTGGCCGCCGCGCCTTTGCCGTCCTGCGAGAACCCGAACACCACGGCAACGTCGCCGGCGCCTTTGCCTTTGGAGGCCACCTGCTTCAAAAAGGCCGCCACGGCCCTGGCGAAGGTCGCATCCTTGTCCAGACGAGGCAGAATCGATTCCTTGGGGAAAACGAGATCCGGAGATCCGACAAAATCCGTCGACGCCGTGTAGGCGATCTCGCGGGCGGGCGTTTCCCTGGCATCGGCCTGGTCGTGGGAGGCCTTGGCGCCGTAAAGCAATTTCTGTCCAAATGCGGGAACCGGATTGGGGGTGGCCAGGTCCAGATCGAACTCGAAGGTCTGGTCGCCCGTCTTGTCTTCGATGGTCGCGGATTTGCCCCCTTCGAGCACAGTCCAGGGGTCGGTCGCCGCCGCACGCCATTGCAGGCTCACCTTGAGTCCCGGGGCCGGTGGCGATTTGGTCACCTTCGCCACGCACTTGACCTTGATCGCATGGTCGAAGGCGGCATCCTCTTCCTTGGTGAGGATCTCGATGGAGACGATCTCCACGCGCCGCTCCGTGGAGGTGGCGGTCGCGCCTTTATCGTCCGGCCATGGGTCTTCTTCCTTGGTCTTCTCCAGGTAGGTGCTGGTGTCGTAGACCGGCTTCTTCCCTGGCGCCGTCCCGCTTTTCCGAGGCGCCAACTTCGAAAAATCCAAGTCGCCCGAAGGAGGACGCGCCTTGGACTGCTTCATCAACTCGGGTTCGTCGGCTCGGCTCGGGTCGAAGGAAGGGTTGGGCATACGGGATGGATCCTCGAGAGGGGGGGCAGATCAGATGCCCTGAAGATACTCAAGTTCGGATTCTTCCCTCCGAGACGCACCCCAAACCGTAGTTTGTGTTCTCCGCTCCCAGAATGAACACCCCGGATTCCGAACCGAAGGAATGCACCATGATCCGTTCCACGCCTTTCCTCGTCCTTGCGCTTTCAAACTGTCTCTTCGCCGGCATGTCCATGCCTGTCGAATCGGGGCTCGCCGATCTCGTATCGACCTCATCGAACATCGTGGTGGCGGTCAGGGACAAGCCCGCCAGCTCGATCGCCACGATCCACCTGGGAGGGAAATCGAAGGAGCCGTGGAAATACGGCTATCGCCGATTTCGCGTCCTTGCGAAACTTCGATCCGGAATGCCGGATTCCGTCAAACAGATCAAGGTGATCGACGCCGACCTCGGGACTCTGGAGCAGATCGAAGAAGAAGGGCTGTCCAAATCCTTCTACTCGGAATCCTTCGCGGCCGGCAGAGGCCTCCTCGACAAACGCGATACCCTGATCTTGTTTTTGGGAAACGCCAACGAAAGGGGCGAGTACCCGCTGGCAGCGCAGGACGCCTGCCTCCCATCCACTCGCGCAGGCGAAATCCGCAAACTGTTGAACACCTCCCCTTAAGCGGCAGGAGAGCTCACTCGGGCAACGGCGGCAGATCCCCCAGGGGCTGCGGCCCCACCACGAACGGGCCGCAAAACGCCAACAGATGCAGGTTTTGGGGGATCACCGGCCCGCGGCTGTTCGGCTCCTGGAACAACGGGAACAAATCCAGGAAGAAATGCGCCGTCAGCATTCCATCTTGCGAAACCGCCCGCCGCCGCGGAATCCTCACCGTCAACCGGTCGGCGTACACGGACCCGAGCCAAGTGAACACCAGGTGCACCTGGATCCACTGGACGTCGGCCGGCAAGGCGGAGTCCTCCAAACGGATCGTCGCATGCAAGGGCCAACGCACCAAGCGCCCTTCCCGCTGGATCGCCGTGGACCCCAGCACACATGCCACGCCCGTCCCGTCCAAACTCGGACTCTGCGGATCGCCGGCAAAGCGCGAGTCGGCCAGCGAATCTTCGCCAGGTGCCAAGCGCAGCGAGATCCAATCCGGGTCCTCCTCCCAGCGCAGCTCCTTGGATCCGGTGGCGATGCTCAACGGATCGGTCAGCGTGCTGCCGGACAAAAATCGAACATCCAGGAGGGTGATCGGTTTTTTGCCGTGTTCCTGACCCACGGCCAACCAGTCCACCGTCACCATGGTGCTTTCGTTTCGCTCGACAGGCTCGGGATCTTCGTCTCCGGC
Source organism: Fibrobacterota bacterium (assembly GCA_016699655.1). Classification (GTDB taxonomy): domain Bacteria; phylum Fibrobacterota; class Fibrobacteria; order UBA5070; family UBA5070; genus UBA5070. Next base: position 1,701,562 of record CP064986.1, on the reverse strand, counting down.
GGGCATCTTGCCGCTTTCCCATGCTTTTTCCACCGACAACGCGCCGGTGGTTCGATCGGACACCAAAAGGTGTCCGTGCGTGTAGGGGTGGAACACATCGGGATCGGGAGTGGTGGTCTTCATGGCGACCACCACCGGGCAGGTGGCATGGAGCGCCGGATCCCACGACTTGGCGCAGCCGATCGCCACCCCGCGAGGTTCTGGCTGGTCCAGCATCTCGAAGGAAAGATCGTCGAAGGGGTCCATCGAGTAGAAGGATGCGTCGGAAGCGTTTTGCAGACTTGCTGGATTCATCGGTTCACCTCAGCCTTTCAGGTCGCCGAAGGAGCGCAAGGCCTGGGCTTTGACAAAAGGTGCGCAGTCGGGGCAATAGACGAGCTCGCACTTGGTGGTGAGCTGGTGGAACATGATGCAGTGCCCATCGAAGTAGACCGTTCCCAACGTGGCGTGCGGCACGGTGGATTCCACCTTCCACTTGCAATGGGAACCAGCGCCTCCATGCCCCTTGTAGCTGAGGGTGTGGTCGGCCAGCGTCATCCCGGGCGGCGCCTTGTAGCTGCCCGCCAAGGGAACCATGTTCATCACGTGGCCCAATTCGTGCAGCACGCACATGGTGTGGACGGTGTCGTTGGAATTGATCACGATGAGGTTGTGCGGGGCCGTGCCGCCGTCGCCGCCCCACGGGCCGCTGGCCGCGGTGGCCTTGACATCCACGCGCACGGGCTTGGTCGCCGAAGGGGTCGCGTCGGTGGGCAGCTTGATGGTCCATGTGGTCTCGTCCTTGGGGACCACGAGTCCGATCTTGGCCGTCACCTTGGTCGCGTCCAAGGTCAGCGTACCCTTCTTTCCTGTGACGGTATTTGTCCATTCCCCCTTGATCAGGAGCTGGGCGCCTGCTTGGACCGGAGGGTTGGGCACCCGAAGCTTCGGCGAGGTGGACGACACCACCATGTCCTGGATGGCCGCCGTGTGGACGGCCGAGGGCGTCACCGTGTGGTTGCTTCCGGCGTTGTTGTGGCCATCGTATTGTTTGTCGCACAGGATGATATGAACGCACTGGTTCTTGTGCGTGCTGTTCAGCAGGGCATGGTAGGTGGCGGCGTTGTGGTTTCCGACGATCACCTTGCCCGCGGGAGCCTTGGTGTGCTTGGCCGCAGGGTCGGCGACGAAATCGATGAACACGTCGCGCGCCTTTTCCTCGGCCGTGTCCATGCTCGGCGGCGTGATCCCGTCTCGGTAGGTCAGCTGGTACCAGAGCTTGCGCCAGTTCACGATTCGCACCCTGGCGCTGTCGCAGGCGGGAGTCGGCCCCACCTGCACTTCGCAGGTGTCGCCTCCCGCATACCCCAGGTGCAGCTCGATCTGCGCTTCCTTCTGCCCCACCGGCACCTTCACGATCGTCTCGTAGACCCAGCCTCCGGCGGGAGCCGCTCCCGTCTTGCTCGCGGGAGCCTTGTAGGATTCCATGTTGGCGGATTTTGTCAAAAGCCAATCCGGAGTGGTCCGTTTGGACCGCTTGGCCGGGCCGTCCTTGGAGGAGAAGACCACCTTGAGGAAGACCTTCTCGGGCAGAGGCTTGGCGGCATCCTTGTCCTGGTGGTAGCCCTTGGACACGATCCGCATCACGATCACATCGCCCCGACCGTCGCGTCCCTGGGCCCCAGGCCCTGTCGACAGATTGACGTATTGGCGAACCTCCACCACGTTCCCCAGCCATTCCACTCGCTTGTTGGGATCCTTGGGATCGCAGGTTTCCAGCGCGATTTCGCCCTTGGCCGCAGGTGCGGGAGGGTCGGCGTTCTTGAGAGGGATCTTCTTCTTGGTGTACCAGGCGGGATCCTCCACGGGATTCTCCAGCTTGGTGACCTTCCCACCGCTTGCGGGCGCCAGCAGTTTCGGAGCGTCGGAAGGATGGAACAGGCACAGTTCCGCGCCCTGGTGGGCATCCTTGAAATTGGCTCCGTTGGCGTAGATTCCCGAGCTCCATTTGGGATGGTAATCGGGAAGCTGCCAGTCGGGAACGGAGGCTTCCGCCTTGCCCATGGCCGACTGCACGTTGGCGCACAGCACCCGATGGATCGCGTTCCATGCGGCCTTGTCGAAAACATCCGTGTCGCCGATCGCCTGCTTGAACCGCGTATTGAATTCCGCCTTGAACGCCTTCACCGCCTTCTTGGTGTTGGTTCCGGCATCGCCATCGACGGAGGTCAGCTTGCAGGACCAGCCATAGGCATCGGCGAGGTCCTTCATGACCTGCTGGCAATCCTTGATGGTCAATTTCGGCTGGAGAGCTTCCCAGGCCTTCAGGTCGCGATCGAGGATGGACCGGAACAACTTCGCCCGTGCCTCGGAAAGCGATGCGTTGTCTTTGGCCACCTTGGCATCGTGGGCGAACCCGAACACCACCGCGATGTCCCCCGCCCCCTTTTTATGAACCGCCACCTGGCGAAGGAACGCCCCCAGCGCGTGGGCCAGCTCGCCTTTTTTGCCAAGTCGGGGGAAGCTCGATCCGGCATTGAACACGATCTCGGGTGCGCCCACGTATTCGGCGACCATCATGTAGGTGAGGCTCCGCTCGGGGCTTTCCTTGGAATCGGCCTGGTTGTGCGAGGCCTGCGCCCGATAGAACACTTTTTGTCCAGCGGCCGGGATCGGATTGGGCGTGGAGAACACCACTTCCGCTTCCAACGTCTGGTTTCCAGCCTTGTTCGCGATGGTGCGCGACTGGGCCTCCGGCAGATCCTTCCATGGCCCGGTCGCCGAGAGCTTGTATTGCAGACGCATCCAGACCGCTGGAGCAGGCGGAGATTTGATCACCTTCGCCACGCACTTGACCTTGATCGGCTTGTCGAACGCCACCTTCGCCGCTTCGGTCACCATCTCCACCGAGACGATTTCCACCTTGCGTTCGGGTGCGGCGGCCTTGTCGCCCTCGTCAGGCCAGGGATCTTCTTCCTTGGTCTTCTCCAGATAGGTGCTGGTGTCGTAGACCTGTTTCTTGCCCGGCGCTGCCCCGCCTTTGCGAGGTGCGAACTTCGAGAAATCCAAGTCGCCAGATGGAGGGCGCGCCTTGGAAAGCTTCATCAGCTCGGGTTCGTCGGCACGGCTGGGGTCGAAGGAAGGATTGGGCATTCGGGAGGGATCCTCGGGAGGGGGCGATCGGCAGGCCCTCAAAGTACTCAAACTCCACCAGGACAGGATCCCGGATCGGCCTGACCGCCGACCTTTGCGAATCACTTCACCGTCGAGCCATCAACCGTCGGGGACGATGCGAGGGAAGGAGAATCATCCGGACTCCAAGCGTCGGCGGGAATCGGATTCTCCCGCTCGGCCACGGTGGAAGCCTGTCCGGAAGCCTTCTTGTGCTCCCCGCGGGACTTGCCCACTTCCAACTCGAAACCTTCCACCAATCCGCCCGGATGCAGCGCCAGCACCCGGTAGAAGCCTCCGCTTCGCAAAAGACCCGGGAAAAAGCTGGCCAGATCCAAACGCGTACAGGACGATCCGAATCCTTGTTCGACAGAATCCGACTCCGAGAATCGCGATCCGATGGATCCGGTCACGCATCGACTTTATGGACGTGCCGGAATCGCGACCGGTCCGACCAGGGCCTCTCCCGACAACGCGTAGACGGACTGGAATTTCCAGTCCACCAGATTCGGCTGGACGGAAAGCAGATCGACCTCGAACTTGCCGCGCAACAAGCCATCCGCACTCCGCTCACCTACAGGCAATAGCAGGGTCTTGGTCGCGTTGGCCGCTTTTCCCATCAGAACCAGATGGATGTTCTTCGCGAATCCGGGGGGCCTTGCTCCATTGGGAAGAACTGCTCCCGGCTCCAACTCGATGCGCTCTCCCGGCAGTTCGGGCAACGCGAAGTCCAAGACCAGAAGGGCTCGGTTGTTTTTCCAGGCGACCTCGGCCCGGACCCCTTTGGGAAGGCCTGGCGGTGCGGCAAGAGCCTTCCATGCGGCCGTCTCCGCCACGAATTCGGAAGGAACGACCGTTCGGGGTTTCAAGGTCGCCAACGAGGCCGCGAGAGCCTTGGCGAACGAGGACGCATCGGATCCCACCTGGAGATCGGAGGCCAGCGTGGACGCGACGGCCAGGAGCGCCACCAGCTTGAACCTTCCGGTGGTATGGGCGAGATCCGGGAAGAACTTCGGTCGAAGGTCGACTTGGGTGGAGGACTCGTGGAAGGAATCGTCGGGGATGTCCGCTTCCTCCACGGGCTTGGGAGGGCCGCCGAAAGGCTGGACGCTCACCGCGGGCTCGGCGTCGGCACCGGATAGCTGGAGACTGTTGCGATCCAGATCCACCAGCGCCAGCAACGCGTCGGATTTGAGGCTGCCGCGATGGAATTCGCGAAGGCTCCCGCACTGGACCATCCAGACAGGAATCGTCTTGCGATCCTCGCGATCCACCCATTCGGGAGCGAGCAGGAGTCGGCAAGGCTTGCGGGAATCGAAACAGGCTCGACCGACGTCCTCGATCTTGCCTGGATTCCCCCAAAAATCCTCGGATTTGACCTGCATTCCGACTGGGCCGTTCATGCCGACCCGGAAATCATTTTGTTCCCGCCACTGCCACAGGCAGGATCGTCGTGAGGCTTCCTTGCGAGATCCCCACCACCCAGCCACCAGTGGTAGCCAAGGACGGGAAGAGCCGGGACATGTCCAGCCGAAACCGCGAGTGCCCGTTCGTTGCGGGGAGACTCAAGGTCCACACCACCAGGCTCCCACCTCGGACCAACCCAGCCAAATGAACCTTTCGCTCGCCCTCTGCTGGCCCCGACGGCACCGAAAGCCGCAAGGTTTGCTTGCCAGGGATCGAGTCCAAGGCCAACGCAAACCCGCTCGCAGCGGAAACTGGAGATTCATCCGGGCTCCAAGCATCGGTGGGAATCGGGTTTTCCCGCACGGCCAAGGTGGATGCCTGCTTGGAAGACTTCTTGTGCTCCCCATGGGACTTGCCCACCTCCAACTCGAAACCGTCCACCAAACCACCCGGATAGATCGCCAGCACCCGGTACAAGCCTCCGCTTTGCAAAAGACCCGGGAACAGACTCTCCAGATCCAATGGCGTACAGCAGGCACCGAATCCCGATGAGTCAGAATCCGACGTATCATCGGGTGGCTCGGGAGCGGACTCGAAGGAATACTCCTTGTGATCCACCGACGTGGCGAACAATCGATGCCGACCGAGATCCACCAGAAGGATCGTCCCGTCGGATCCCAGACTTCCCCGACGGTAATCCGCCGAGGTTCCCCCCTGGCAGGCGAAGACGGGAACCGTCTTCCGCCGATCCCGTTGCACCCAGGATGGCCCCGCGAGGAACGCATACGGCGTTCCGTCGCGGCGTCGCTGGGCCGCGTCGATGGCGTCCTCGGCTCTTTCTGACCAGAAATTGACAGAGGAGAATTCCTTGGAGGATGCACTTGCCGGGGACCCATCGATCATCGCAATCTCCTTGGGGACGCACGAAACAAGCCCCGACATCGACGCCACCAAAACGAAGGTGTTTGCCTGCTTCGCCGTTCTCATCCCATCCTCAATGGTCCGGCGGCGAGCGGCCCACAGAAGACGTAGCATCCCCAGAGGGAATCCAAAACGAGATCGGGGAAAACAGCCGGCAGGGAAATCTCCATCCGGCATCGCAGGAGTCCATCCTGGAACCCCGCGATGGCGGGGACGTCCAAGGATCGGGAGCGCACCCGACTTCCGCTCATCACAACCAGATGGATCATCCGCATGGCGTCGGGAGGGCGCATTCCGTTGGGCAGCACCGCCCCCGGCTCGGTCTCAAGACGCTCTCCCCAGAGCGGCTCGCAGGCGATGGCGACTTCCAGATGGTGGCCGTCTTGGCGGCGATCCGCCTTGACGTCCATTCCGCGAGCCAACTCGGCGGTCACGGACATCGCCTTCCAAGGATGTTCGGAGGCGAGAAAGGAGTCCGGCACTCGATCGCGAACAGGAACCTCGCTCCGCGACTTCTCCCAGGTTTCAACGAATCGCTCGCCACCTGGCCCGACCTCCATCCGGACAGTATTTGTCATTCCGCGATCGAGAACGCCCCTGACCGCCCACCGGTGCGCGCCATCGAAAAATCCAGGATCGAACATTTCCCTCAGATCGACCCATTCCTCCTGCATCCCCACGGAAGGATCGTCCAAATCAACCTCCATGGGCTCACCAGGATCGACTGGATCGGCTCCCGGCGAATATTGAACCGGCCGCAAGGCGATCCAGTTCCTGTCTTCGTCGACCATCGCCAACCAACCTTCCACCGCCAGGCTGCCTGCGACGAAATCTCTCGCCGCGCCGGCCTGGGCCACCAGGACGGGAATGTCGGCATGGATCTCGGTGTCCACCCGGGAAGGCCCATCCAGGACAACGAAAGGCTTGTCCTCGCGCAGCCGTTGGTCCAATCGTTTGGAAACCGTTTCCGGCGATTGCCAGTACGCTTCGTTGTCGATCTCGTTCATTTCCTGTCAATCCGGGTTCGAGGTTGGCGAGTGGTGGCCGATTCGTTCCAGCCTGTCAGTAGCGCGACGCCCAACTCGTCCGCAGATCATTGAGTGTCCTGGAACGAAGCGCCTGGTTGCACGTCGGACAATAGGAGGGTCGGGTATCGGAGTTGCCACCCTCGCCGAACATGATGCAGCTCCCCTTTTTTCCGTTGAACTTGGAATCGGGGAGGTCCGCGACGGGAATGCCCGTGGCGCAGTGCGGCCCGCGGTGGATGTCCCGCAGACCATTTCCAGGTCCAAGGTTGAAGACCTCGCAATCCAGGTAGGGCATCGTGCGAGGAGTCTGGTCGACGTGGCCGGCTTCCTTCATGCCCGGAGCCAGACCCACCTGGTTTTGCGCGCCGTTGCGGAAAGGCGCCAGCGCCATGTCGTGACCAAGTTCGTGGCAAATGGTGGACGACAACGGACCATCGGGGCGCCGCATGCTCATTTCCTGGGTCCCGTCCAGCGCACATCCATTGAGCTCATTGGTGGTTTTGATCTTGATCCTCCACTTCACCGGGCAGTGGAGCGCATCGCGATTTCCCGCGAAGTCGCCAGGCAACCAGTCGATGTTCACGTTGGCGCGTTTGGGTAGCGAAAGTCGGATTGATTCGATGTCGGGATGGCTGAACCAAGCCGCTTCGAGACTCCCCGTCCGTGGGTCGCCATCGCTGTCCAGCCCAGGATGGAAGCGGATCGGCTCCCGCTCGTTTTGGAATTCCGCGTTGAGATGGCTCCGGATCGCCGCCAGCCGTGCCGCCAGACCTGGCGCCGAGGGGTGGTGGCGGATCCGGATCTTGGCCCGCAGCGAACAACGATAGATCAACTCGTCATCCAATGCGTCTTCCACGGAAGTATTGCACGATCTCCGTGCCCACCATCCCAGCGAATCGTCGCCGGGATCGAAATTGACTTTACGGGTATTGGAAGATGTCGTTCCATCCGGATTCAATGCATCCAGTTCGTAGGCATCCTGCCCCAACGATGGATCCGGGGCATCGGTAATGGTCAGGATAGGATTGAGGAGGGGGACTGTGCTTTTATCGATGTCCGCCTCCCAATCGTAGGAGCCCACGTCGATGGACTTGGAACTCTCCGTGGGAAATTGGGGAAGGGAAAGCCGAATGTGCTTCTGGTTCGGACTGGTGATCAATGTGTGGTTGGGAACGTTCGAGATCGCCGCCACGGCACGCATCCACAGAGAGGTGAATTGGCGGATCTTCCTGTTGACCAGGACATCTCCCGTGACCATGCGGATGGTCCGCTTGTCCTCGGGTAAGAACGCAACTCCGCTCGGGCTGGGCCATTTCCACGCACGCACGATGCGGTCTTCCGGGCCGCTTTGCTTGAGAAAGGCCGCGGTGACCCATTGCTTCGCGTCGGCCTGCGCCTTCGTGTACACGTGGGTGGCCCTCGATTCGTATGCGACAAACCCCGCTCCCAGGCGCTGGGTCACGAAATTCTTCAGCGTCTGCTTGAAATCCCAACGCGTCGCGTTGGTCGCGTCCATGTTGGTTTTTTGGCATTCGGCCACCATGAGCTCGTACTCCAACCGTCGCCAGTTCACGAACCGCACCCGGGCAGCGTCGCAGGCGTTTGTGGCGCCCACCTGCACCTCGCAGGTGTCGCCGCCGCAAAGCCCCACGTCGATTTCGATTTCCACCATCTTGGCCGCCGCCGTATTGATGGTGGCCGAATACTCCCACGGGGCAGCGGGAGTGGTCTGCCAGCCGCCCGTAGCCGCACGCTGCAGACTCGCCGCGGTCGGTGCGGTCACGGCCGTCAGGTTGGGAGTGGTCACCAGTCCGAACTTGTTGTCGGCATCCGATCTGGGCAGGCGGTTGGCCGGCCCGCCGTCGGCGGAAAAGACGACCTTCAAAAAGATCTGATCGGGCAGCTTCTTGGCGTTCGGTTCGTCGCGCAAGGCATCCTTGGAACGGATGCGCAGCTTCACCTTGGTTCCCTTGCCGTCTCGGCCACCGTCCTTGGTGGTGAGGTTCACCCACTGGCGGATCTCCACGGCCTGGCCGGAGCGCTCGATGCGCTTTGCGTTTGTGCCGGATTCTGTCACCGGCTCGGCAGGGTCGTAGGTTTCGATGGTGGGAGCCGCGCGATCGGGATCAACAGGAACCACTCCCCCCAGGGGCGCGACGGGAATCTTCCTCTTCTGGTATTTGGTGGGGTCCTCCACCGGATTTTCCGCCACGGTCAATGCCGTGGTATCGGTAGGCACCACCAGAGCCGGAGCATCCGACGGGTGGAAGAGGTTCAATTCGCCGCCGCGGTCGGGCGGTGGGAAATCCATCCCGTTGGGGTACGCGCCTTGTCCCGGCGCGTAATGCCAGTCCGGAACCTGCCAGGCGGGCGGTGCGGGATCGGCGAACGCGGGATTCAGCTGTTTGGCCACCAAGGCGCACAGCGCCCGGTGGATGCCGTTCCAGGTCTTCTTTCCGCAGATTCCATCCTCCGTCAGTTTGACCTCGCCAGGCAGGGGCTTTCCCTTGTCGTCGACCTTCACGTACCTCTTGTTGTATTCCTTCTGGAAGCCGCGCACCCCGGAGGAAGTCTTCGGCCCCGAAAGTCCGTCCACCTTGCCCGGAGCGCAATCCCATCCGAACCCGATGTTCAAATCGGACAGAATCTGCTGCTTGTCGCGGGTGGTGAAATCGCCCCTGTGCTTTTCCCACAAGGTGAAGTCGCGGTCCAGCAAGGACTTCAGGACTTCCGCCCGCTGCGAGGACAATTTCCGATTCGCCTTGAGATCCTTTTCCAGGTACGAGAACCCGAAAACCACCGCCTTGTCCGCCGTGGCCGGAGGCAGCAAAGCGACCTTCCCCAGGTAGGCGGCCAACGCCCGCACCAGCATCCCATCCTCGCCCAACCGGGGGATCAGGGAATGCTCCGGGTGGGTGATTTCCGGTGCGCCGATCATTTCCGTGAGCCGACGATATTTGACCACCACCACCGGACTTTCCTTGACGGCAGCCTGGTTGTTGGTCGCGACCGCCCGGTAGAAAACGTCCGCACCGAACGCAGGCACAGGATTGGGGGTGGCCAAGAGCAGATCCGTTTCCACCGTCTGGTTGGGCGGCGACACCGTCGTGGTGATGGTGCGCGAGACCACTTCGGTCAGATCCGTCCACGGCCCGGCGGCGCTGGCAGCCCTCTGCAGTCGCAGACGCACGGATTGATCGTCGGGCGCCTTGATGACCTGGACCTCCGCCTTCACATGGACCGGCTTGTCGAAGGCGATGTCGGCGACGGGCGTGGTGATTTCGCAGGTGACCAGAGTCACCTTGATCTCCGCGCTGTTCTGGAACGCGTCCTCGTCCGGCCACGGATCTTCCTCCCGCAGCTGCTCCATGTACTTGCTGGTGTCGTAGTGGGCGCCCTTCTTGGGTGCCGCACCGGCTTTGCGGGGAGCGAACTTGGACAAATCCAGATCGCCCGAGGGAGGACGCGCCTTGGAAATGCGCATCAATTCCGGGTCGGTCGGACGGCTGGGATCGGATTGGGAATTCGACATCGATGGACTCCGGAGCGCTGGAGAGAGACTGGAAAGCTACTCACTCGCCCGCCTGCGACCCCGCTTCTTGCGATGGTAGATTTGCACGATGCCTACGATCGCCATTTTCGCCCCCATGCAGGAAGAGCTGCAAGCGCTCCTGGCCTTGCTTCCCGAGGCGACACCTCGCCATTTCCACGGGCTGGACGTCCTGGAAACCACGTTTCATGGAAAACACCTGATCCTGGCCTGCAGCGGCGTGGGCAAGGTGAACACCGCCATGAACGTCGCCGTGGTTCTCTCGCACCTGGAAGTGGACGCGGTCCTGAACGTGGGCAGCGCCGGAGGCCTGCGGGAAGGCCAACAGATCCTGGATCTGGTCGTCCCGGACGAAGTGCTGGCCGTGGATGTGGATGTGACTCCGTTGGGATTCGTGTACGGACAGATTCTGGGAGGGCCACCGTCGTTTTTCGCCGACCCCGCCTTGAGAGGCCGCTTCGAACGAGCCTCGCGCTCCTGGCCCGACATGCCCGCCGTCCACCACGGGGCCGTGGGCACCGGCGACACCTTCGTCAACAAACCCCACCAGGTGGAGCTGATCCGCGAGCGGTTCGGCAAGGATCGCGTCGCCTGCGTGGAGATGGAAGGCGCGGCCCTGGCCCAGGTCTGTCTGCGCTTTGGCGTTCCGTTTCTGATCGTGCGCAGCCTTTCCGACGTCCCTGCCGCGGGAGAGGAAAATCATCTGGATTTTCCGGTGTTCCTCGCGCGCGCCGCCCACAACGCCGCGCGTTTGCTGGTGGAAATGCTCAAGGAAGATTGAACGACGCCTCTCCGATTCCCCAACAAGGCCATTCCGATGCGAAAACTCCCATACCTGCTGGCCTCGATGTTCGCCGGTTCGCCACTGGCCGACACCGGCATGGTGGGGCGTTGGGACTTCGAAGACACCCTCGAACTTTCCAAGGCCACGGCGGGCTCTCCCCTGCGCGTCGCGGGATCCGTGGGGGCGATCGACGGCCCCTCCGCAGGCGATCGCGCCATCCGCATCGCCAAGGGATCCACCCTGGGCCTCGCGCACGGATTGCCAGTTCCTGTCAACGAGTATTCCATCGTGCTCGATCTGCGGCTTCCTACCGACGGGTCCTGGCGAAGCCTCTTCCAGACCAACCCTCGCAACACCGACGACGGGGACTGCTTCGTGCAGCCGGATGGATCGGTGGGCGTCATGGCGACGGGGTACTCCTCTCCCGCCCTCTTCGCAGGCAAGTGGCACCGACTGGCCGTGTCGGTGAAAAACGGCTCCAGCTACGTGCTGTATCTGGATGGCCGCAGGATCCTGCAAGGCACTCCGCAGGAGATCGATGGACGATTCTCCCTCGCCGACACGCTCTTGTTGTTCGCCGACAACGATGGCGAAACGGGGATCATCGACCTGGCCCGGGTGAGCCTGCACTCCCGCGCGCTCGACTCCTCCGAGGTCGCCACGATGGGTTCGGCGGATCCCGTGGCGACGACAATTTCCGCAGGACCATGGCTGCAGGCGGTTTCCGACACGTCCATCAGCATTCTCTGGGAAACCTCCACTTCCGCACGTGGCTGGGTGGAATACGGCGCCACACCCGCAATGGGATCCCGCGCGGACGCCTCGCTCCTGCCGATCAACGCGCAGAAAAACGTCCAAAGATCCAGGCTCCGAGGACTTCTGCCCACGACCACCTACCATTACCGGGTCGTTTCCGACACCGTCCGTTCGTCCCTGCACACCTTCCGCACCGCGCCACCCAACAGCTCGGGGCGGATCCGGTTCGGGGTCTGGGGAGACAGCCACCACCTCCATCCGGCCAAGGAGATGTTCGCCTACATGGTGGACTCCCTTCGCGTGGATTTCGCCGTGACCACCGGCGACATTTCCAACGACGGCAACGATCTGGCCGATCTCCAATCCATCTTTCTTCCCCTATCCCTTGGCGCGATCGGAAGCCATGTGCCCTTCTTCGCCGCCTTGGGAAACCACGACGTGGGAAGCTACAGCGCGCCTCGGATCCGCACCTACCTGGATCAACCCCAGGCGATCAATTCCGACCCCAACGGAATCAACGGAAGCTACGTGACCGCCTACGGTCCGGTCGCATTGGTGACGCTGGATTGGAACCGACTGGACACCGACATCCCGGGATGGCTTGATCGCCAACTGAAGTCGGAATTTGTCCACAGATTCCCGTATGTGTTCGTGTTCATCCATCGCGCCCCGTACTACGAGCGCTGGCAAGCCGCCGGCGAAGACGCGGCCCTGCAACGACTCTATCCACCCGTGCTGGAAGAAAACGGCGTCCAGGCCAGCTTTTCCGGGCACATGCACGGCTACGAGCGCGGCTTCAAGAACGGAACCTTCTACTGCACCACCGGAGGATCCAGCTATCTGGACGCGACCGAGCCGATCGGAACGGATTACCCATTCATCACCGTCGGGGCCTTCGAAGCAAGTCCCGCCGATTTCGGACTCGTCAACGAATTCATGACGGTCGATGTGGACGGCAATGGTGCGATCGCCCGCATGCACGCCTTCGATGGCAACGGCCGCTCCCTGGGTGTCCTGGACAGCTTCGAGATGAAGCCTCGTTCCACCGCGATCCAGCACCCTGCACGGTGGGGCGGCCACCAGATCTCGCTGAGGGGGCGCAAGCTTCTCGTTTTTTCGCGGAATTCTCGCGAACCTCCCTTCCGAGTCCGATTGCTCGATGCCCAAGGCCGTTCCGTCCTGCCCAACACCAGCGGCTCCAGGGAACTCAGCCTGGACCTCGGCAAACTGCGCGCAGGCTGCTACCTCGCGCAGGTCGTCGGGTCGTCCGGCCGATCCGAGCAGGCCGTCTGCCTGCCCTGAAACCCGGTTGCATCGATCGCAGGAAGTCGATCGGACTCCAATTTGGGACATTATCGCAATGACATTCGCCAACCGCCTTTCCGGCGAGCTTTCTCCCTATCTGCTTCAGCACGCCCACAACCCGGTGGCCTGGCAACCCTGGTCCGACGAGGCCTTCGACGAGGCCGCGCGGCGCGATGTGCCGGTGCTGGTGTCCATCGGATACTCCGCCTGCCATTGGTGCCATGTGATGGAGCACGAATCGTTCGCGGACAAGACCACGGCCGACCACATGAACGCGAGCATGGTGTGCATCAAGGTGGATCGCGAGGAACGCCCCGACATCGACGCCCTCTACATGGAGTACCTCCAACGCCTGACCGGCCACGGCGGCTGGCCTTTGAACGTGTTCGTCACCCCCGAGCGGATCCCTTTCTACGGCGGCACCTATTTCCCGCCCCGGCGGCGCGGAGGCATGCCTTCGTGGAGCGAGGTGGTGGATGGCGTGTGCGCGGCCTACCAGCGGGAGAAGGACAACATCCAGGCCAAGGCGGAAGCCCTTGCACAAGAACTGTCCGCGGACTCCCGCACGGAATCGAAACGAGGCCCCTCCGCACAGGAGATCGAGGCGGGCATCTCACGCCACATTCTGTCATTGGACCCGGTGTGGGGAGGATTCCCCGGCGCCCCCAAGTTCCCTCCCCATTCGTTCCTGTCCATGTGCCTGGCCAAGGCGATCGGGTCGCCAGACCAGGAACGCCTCCTGCGTCTCACCTTGGATCGGATCGGCCAAGGCGGCATCCGCGACCACGTGGGCGGCGGCTTCGCGCGCTACTCCACCGACGAACAGTGGATCGTCCCCCACTTCGAGAAGATGCTCTACGACAACGCGCAACTGCTGGGAATCTACGCACACGCCGCGTGCGTTTTGGAGGAGCCCCGCTACGCGCGCATCGCCCGCGACACGGCATCCTGGATGCGACAGGAATTGGCGGATCCTGAAGGAGGCTACCGCTGCGCCCTGGACGCCGACAGCGAGGGCGAGGAGGGCGCCTACTACGTGTGGAAGTGGGAAGAGCTCTCCGAGGTCTTGGGCGACCAACTTCCCGACTTCGCCCGGACCTGGAACTGTTCGCCGGGCGGAAACTTCGAGGGCTCCAACGTGCTGTGGCGAAGCGGTGCCGAGCCCGCCGAGCCCGACCTCCGGGAAGACACTTGGCGATCGATGCTCTTCACGGCCCGCCAGTTGCGGGAAAAGCCGGGCCTGGACGACAAGGTCCTGGCCTCCTGGAACGGATTGGCGCTGGCGGGGCTTTCCATCGCGGGGGCCAGACTGGCCGACGATCACCTCCTGCGCCAGGCGCGCGGAGTGGCCAAGTTCTGTCAGCGCCGACTCAGGCACGCCGACGGCCTATGGAGCGTCTGGAAGCGCGGCCAGGCCAAGAATCCAGGTACCCTGGAAGATTGGGCGTTTTTGGGAGACGGCCTGCTGGAGCTGTGGTTGGCCACCCAGGAAACGCCTTGGCTGAACGGCGCATTGGACTGCGCCGACCAGATTCTCCAGCGCTTTTCCGATCCAGGCAGTTCCACCCTTCGATTCGCGGACAGATCCCGTAGAGACCTTTTCGCCCAGGTGACCCCGTTGCACGACAACGCCACGCCCAGCGGGAACGGCATGGCCGCGCGGTTGTTCGCCAGGCTAGGGCACCTGACCGGACGCGACGACCTCCGCGAGGCCGCCCAAGGAATCATCGATTCCTGCGGCGACCTCCCGGCACGCTTCCCTCGCGGTTATTCCAGCATCGCCGATGCCTGCCGTATTTTGTCCAACCATGCGCTGCTGATCCATCTGGACGGCCCGGCCGACGACCCCGAATTCCAAGCGATGCGGGGCATCCTGCAACGAGGCCTTCGCATCCCGGACGTGGTCGTGATCGGCCCCTCCACCGACCCTGGCAGGCCTCTGCGCGATGGGTTCGCCGGATCGCATCCGGACGCGACACGGCCCACCGCCTGGATCTGCCGGGGCACCGAATGCCTGGCACCGATCCATACCGCGGAAGAACTTCGCATCACCTTGACCCAACCGTCTTTCGGAAGCTAGCCTCCAAGGCGCACACACCAAAGGAGTCGCTCCATGGCCAAGGACAGCCCGAAGACCATCGACGAGTACATCGCGGCCCAGCCTGCGGACATCCAGAAGGTCCTGCAGAAGATCCGCCGCCTGATCGCGAAGACAGCCCCCGATGCCAGCGAGGCGATGGCCTACGGAATCCCCACCTTTCGGCGCAAAGGAAATCTGGTGCACTTCGCCGGCTTCAAATCCCACATCGGTTTCTACCCCTCCCCTTCCGGCATCACCGCCTTCCGCGAAGAGATCGCCCAATACAAGTGGGCCAAAGGGTCTGTGCAATTCCCTCTGGACCAGCCCATCCCGTACGATCTGATCGAGCGGATCACGCGGTTTCGGGTGAGGGAGCAGGACGGGACGCCGTAGACGGGGACGACGGGGCCAGGATCAGAGGCTGCGCGTCCCCGACCAATGTTTGACCTTCGTGGATACATCCATCGGATCGAGAGGCTTGGCGATGTAGTCGTCCATACCGGCGGCTAGGCATTTTTCCCGATCGCCGGGCATCACGTTGGCGGTCATGGCGACGATCGAAACCCGCCTGTCCAGAACCCCCGATCCTCCCGCTCGGATGGTTCGGGCCACTTCGTAGCCGTCCATTTCGGGCATCTGGCAATCCAACAGGACCAGATCGAAAGGCCGGATCGCGAGAGCTTGGAGGGCCTCCGCACCGCCGGCCGCGGTCTCGGTTTCGTACCCGAGCTTCGAGAGGATCCCCTTGGCCACCATGGTATTGATCAGGTTGTCCTCGACCAGCAGGATCCGGGCCTGCCGGGATCGCTTCTGCGCGACCTCGAAGGCTCCCGCGGAACTGCCGTCCGACCGGGACGAACCGGAATCCTCCTGCGCGGTCGGCGCGACCAATTCCCTCAGCAACGTTTCCAGATCCCTGCGATGCACGGGCCTTGGCAATCGCCCTTCCGTTCTTGGCTTGTCCGGACGGGACACCGCTCCCAATCGCGCCAAGGACACGATCTCGACGATTTTTGTTCGATCCAGATTCCTGTCGGATCGAATCGCCCTGGCCAAGGCCGCCCCATCCATGTGCGGCATTTCCTCGCTGACGATCGCGAAGTCGAACACCCTTTCCTGCCCCGCCGACCCATCGAGCTCCTGCAACGCCTCCGGACCGCTGGCCACCAGCGTCGGCGTCATCCCGAAGGAGAGGGTGAAGTTCGAGATCTGCTCACGCGCGGTCGGGTTGGGATCGACCACCAGGATTCGTCTACCACGCAGTTCCTCCGCCGTCGAGACGAACCTGGAATCCAGGTCGTTTTGCTTGGAAAAGCGCACCGTGAACCAGAACGTCGACCCCCGTCCCTCGACGCTTTTCACTCCGATGTCTCCACCCATCATCGTGGCCAGCTGTTTGGAAATGGCCAAACCGAGGCCCGTCCCCCCGAATTTCCGGCTCGTGGAAGAATCCACCTGGGTGAACTTGTCGAACAGCAGGTCGATCTTGTCGGCGGGAATCCCGATGCCGGTGTCCCGGACCGAAAACCTGAGCAGGACATCCTCCGGCGTTTCCTCGCAAACGGACACCGCCACCGCCACTTCGCCCAAGGAGGTGAACTTCATGGCGTTCCCCGCCAGATTTGTCAGAATTTGACGCAATCTTCCCGGATCGCCCCGGAGCGCGAGCGGCACCTCGTTGGCGACGAGGCAGGTCCAGCAAAGGTTCTTTTCGGCAGCCCGAAACGAGAGCGAATCGGCAAAGCCTTCCATCAGCGACTCCAGATCGAAGTCCAGCGACTCCAGACGAAATTTGCCGGATTCGATCTTGGAGTAGTCGAGGATGTCGTCGATGATCTCCACCAGAGCGTCGCCGCTCTGCCGAAGCATCTGCGCCAGACGCGCCTGTTCGGCAGTGAGATCGGTCTGCAGCAGAAGGTGCGTCATGCCGATCACCCCATTCATGGGTGTGCGGATCTCGTGGCTCATGGTGGCCAAGAATTCGCCTTTGGCCCTCGAGGAAATCAATGCCTGGTCGGCGAGGGACTGGGCGGTGGCCGTCGACTCGTTCAAGGCGGCGACCGTGGATTCCAAGGTCTTTTCCGCCTGCTTCCTGGCCGTGATGTCCACCATGACCGTCAAGAAGAACTGCTGTCCGGAGCTTTCGATGATCTGGCTGGAAAACAACCCGTAGAGGATGCGGCCATCCTTGGCGCGCACTTTGATTTCCAGGTTCCTGTGGTTGCCGGTCGGGAGAGGCTCCCAGCCATCCTCCGCCTTTTCCTCCGGGTCGACGAACAGCCCCAGCTCTTTGGCCGATCTGCCCAGGATCTCGTCTCGCTGGTATCCCATCACATCCAGGAATGCCTGGTTCACATCGATGAATATCCTGTCAGGTATTGTCGATATCGCCATGAACGCGGGATTGGTCTGGAAGATTTGGTTGACGCGTTTCTGCGATTCCAGCTCCTTGCTGACATCCTTGGAGATGGAAAAGACGCAAGCCTTTCCGTCCCATTCGCCAAACCACACCCGGGTTTCCACAGGAAGCCAGGATCCGTTTTTCCTGCACAACGGCAAAGCGCAACTCCCGCGCGATTTCTTGAAGACCTCCGCGAAAACGACTTCCGCTTCTTGTCGCAGCTCTTTCGGACGCACATCCAGGACATGCATGCCCTTCAGTTCTTGGGCACTGTAGCCAAGCTTGGTCACCACCGCATCGTTGGTGAAGGAAATGATCCCCGATGGATCCGCCACGAAGATCAGATCCTCGACGGAATTGAAGAAGGTCCGGAAATTCTCCTCGTTGGAAACGAGTCGATCCGTCGTTTTCTTCAACGCCGTGATGTCGGTGACGATGGCATGGAAGGCGATCCTGCCGTCGTACTGGATGCGGCTGCTGGAAACCTCCACACTGCGGGTCGTTCCATCCGATACCCGGTGCGTCGTCTCGAACCGCCGCCCGGATTCGGCAGGGACCGACTCCATGACCGCACGGATTTCGTCGGGACTCATCGTGTTGATCTGGCGGAGGTTCAGGGAAACGAACACCTCGTGCGAGTATCCATAGAAGGCCTGCGCCCGGTCATTCGCGTCCAGGATCGCCCCGCTTTGCGTATCGATCAGCAACATGATGGACGAATTGTGGGTGAACTGGTTTCTGTAGGATTCCTCGCTCGCTCGCAATCGCTGCTCCACCTCCTCCTGCTTGGCGATGACGGATCGCAGGTGGGATGCCTTCATGAAAACGACCCACGCCACCAAGGCGCAGACGATCCCGAACACCAGAGCATTGGCGGAGGAGACCCCGTAGCTTTCGCTCGTATGAAGGGAGGCCAAAAAGATGCCCGCGAACGCGGCGCACCAACCAACCACAGCTACCCGCGCCGGGAAAAGAGCGGCGGCCCAGATCATCGGGGCGATCATGACCACCAGAAAGGCGATCCCCTGCTGATGGCTTCCCATGAAGGCCAGACAACAGCACACTGTGGGAGACAAGGAAACCGGATAGATCCAATCCCACGTCGAAGGACGGCGACGTAGAAACACCCACAGCGCACCAGTGGTGACCAGCACGAACACCGAAACGACCAACACGTCGTGGAGCGGGTCGGCCTTGGCCAAGACGTGCATGACCAGCAAAAACGGCGGGCCAACCAGGGCATACAGCAACAAGATCAGACGTCGGATGGCCTCCGGCCTCTCGCTGAAGAACTTCACGCGATTTGTTCTGGTCAGGCTTGTTTGCATTCCAGGTCTTCCACAGTGCGGGCAGCATGGACGATCGAGCTTTCCGCTCGTGGCCGTCACGGCGTGATGGTCGCATTCTTTTGGCCTTTTGTCGATCCACCTGGCTCCGAAGCGAACGGAAGAATCGGAGTGGCTGAAGGAATTCTAAGGTCATCTTAATAGCCTACTTGGTGGCGTAACCGGATAAATTACGCTACTTTGATAGCCCATGGAGTGCCTCATCGAAACCCACACCCCAAGCGGGTGGAAACGCATCGGGAGCTGGATGCCGGATCCAGGCTCCATCGACCGCGGCATCGCTGGCGGTGGCCGCTGGTCGTACGATGTCGATTGGGTCGTTGAGCATTTCGACGAGCCCTGGGAAGCGGTTTCGCTGGCCTTGCCGCTGGGATTCGATTCCGTTCGGCTGGCCCATTGGCCATCGTTTCTGGTGGACCTGCTCCCTTCCGGGATGGGTCGCGACCAGTGGCGAGCCCTGTTGGCTCTGCACAACGGCCCTGCCGCCGATTGGCCTCTTTTGCAGCACGCCGGCCGCGCTCCTGTGGGCCGCTTGCGCCTTGCCCATGCGCACCAGTGGACTCCCGACGCGGTCAGGGGATTTTCCAGGGAGGAAGTCCTGGGCCACGGCGGACAATTTCTGGAATTCATGCGCGAGTCCCAGGCGACCGACTTCTCGGTGCGAAACGACTCGCCCTATTCCGCCGCCGATACCCAAGGCGCCGCCCCCAAATACCTGCTGACCCAGGACAGGAACGGACTCTGGTGGGCGGAGGGAACCCTTCCGGACGATCGGTGCCAAAAATTCTGGCTGGTGAAGTTTCCTCGGGGCCGAAACCAAATCGATCGAACGATCCTTCGCGCGGAGCGCGCCGGCCTGGAAATCGCCCGTGCCTGGGGCCTGGACTGCGCGGAGGGATCCACCTGGGAACGCGATTGCCTCTTCGTGCCACGCTTCGACCGGATCGTCGAGGCCGCAGGAGTGCGACGGCTGGGATTGGAGTCGCTGTGCTCGGCGATGGGCGTCGCCGAATATGGCGTCAAATTCCGTCATACCGAGATATGCAACGCCATCGCGCGCTTCTCCACCGATCCCGCATCGGACCTTCTGGAATACCTCGCCCGCGACGTCCTGAACCTCGCATTGGGAAACACGGACAACCACGCCCGCAACACCTCGTTTCTGAAGAACGGGCGTTCGATCCGATTGTCGCCCCTCTACGACGTCGCCCCCATGGAGATGGATCCGGAAGGGATCCTTCGCGCCACGCGCTGGGACGGGGAGAGCCATCTGCGCCCGGATTGGAACCTGGTCGCGGACACCCTTGCGGCCTGGATCGATCGCCATCGGATCCTCCAGCGGATGGAAAGCCTCGCCGCTTCCGTGCGCGAACTCCCGGTCACCACGCTTCGCACCGAAATGCCGCCCGAGGTGATCGCCCATTGCGCCCTTCGATGGAGCCGGCTCGCCGTGGACCTGGAGTCCGCCACATGACTCGCAAGCTTTCCGGCTTGGAGCTGGAGGCCCGACGCGCCACGCTCCGTCAGAATCTGCGCGACGGCACGCTGAGCCTCGGGGAGTCCGTGCGGGAAATGCGGAAATTGACCGGCCTCACCCAGAAGGACTATGCCGAGCGCGTGGCCAAGGTGTTTCCGCGCGTCCTGATGGACATCGAACGCGGCAAGGCCAACCCCACCCTGGAAACCCTGGAGCGCATCGCCAAGCCCTGGGGCTGGAAGATCGGATTCATCCCCCCTCCCGAAGGCTCCCCATGAAAACGGTTTGCATCACCGGCGCGGCCGGCAACCTGGGCAGCCTCACGGCTTTGCACCTGCACAGGAATACGGACGCGAACCTTCGCCTGCTGATCCATCGCAAGCCATTCCCCGTTTCCCTGCCCGCCGATGGGCGCACCAAAATCTGTCCCGTGGATCTGGGCGACGCGGCCACCTTGGATGCGGCTCTGGAAGGGGTGGAGGAGATCGTGCACTACGCCGGGGTGTTGTTCCAGGCGCGTCCGGAAAAGTTCCTGCCCCGCACCAACCTCCAATATTTCGCGAACCTTCTGGAAGCGGCCAAGCGCCAAGGCGTGAAACGAACCCACCTGGTCAGCTTCCCCCACGTGGAAGGGCCCACGTCCCCCCAACACCCCTCCACCGATCGCTTGGACGGAAATCCGGTGTCCATGCACGCCATCACCAGGCTGGAAGAGGAGAAACTCCTCCTGGCGACATTTCCCGACAGCGTGGTGCTGCGCGTGGGCATGGTGTACGGCCGGGGCATCCTGATGCCGGACGCCGCCCGCTGGTTTGCCCGCCACCATCTGCTGGGTGTGTGGAGGCGATCAACAGGCATCCATCTGATCTCCAAGGACGACTTCCTGGAGGCGGTGGCCAACGCCGTTTCCAACGACCAAGCCAAAGGCATCTACAACCTCGGCGACGAAGGCGTGCAGACGCTCCAGGAGTATCTGGACTTCGCGTGCGACGCTTGGGGATGCTCTCGCCCCTGGCGTATGCCGGAAAGTGTCATCCTTTGCGCCGCAGTGCTTTTCGAGGCCGCATCGACGATCTTCGGAGTCAAATCCCCCTTGACCCGCGACTTCGTCAAGATCGGGATGGTCCCCTACTACGGCGACACCACCCGCATGCGCGCGGAACTTCTGCCCACCCTCAAGTACCCCACCATGCGCGAGGGCCGCGGGACGTTCTGAGGAACCCCACCGGGCCTCATCGACCGCGCGCACCGCACAAAACGCCCTCTGGAAGCTCGATGGGGAATTCCCACGGCTCTTGCTATTCTTTTTTCCGGATCCACGACTGCGCTTTCAACATCCCGATCATCAAAAGGCATACCCCCCCATGCGCGCTCAAGCTCCGTTTCGCATCGCCCTTTCCGCCATCTTCCTGTCCGTTCTGAATGGCTGCGGCGACCTCGTTGGCGACACCACGAACACTGCCAAATGCGGTGACCAAGTGGCCGGAGTTTGGGTCAGTGAAGAAGCTTGGGCCGACAACGAATGGGGCCAAGCCCTGACCTTGTTACCCGGAGGCAAGGCGTTCCTGGACAGCTACTCCATCCGCTACCCCAACGCCGTCGGAGCCAGCCGCCGAACGGGCACCTGGTCCGCAGACGGAGCAGAGGTCACCACGACCCTTTCCCGGAGATCCAGCTACGACCTTCGCACCGGCTGGGACGCCACCACCACCGAAATCAAGCCCAGCCAACTTCTCGTCTTGACCATTTCCGGAAACGAGGCCAAGGCCACCGACGACGGGCGCGCCACCGACCCCTTCGTCCGCGGGACGACCTGCGGCGGCGACACCCCTCCCAACGATGCCATGCTGCTGGGCACATGGGAATACCAGAAGTCCAAGACCGAACTCATCAGGTACCGCTTCAAGATTGACGGGACGGTCGAACTCTGGAACGACAACCTGGCCACCCTGCAGTATCGCAGCTACAAAGGGACCTGGGTCGCGCAGAAAGGAACGGTGGTCATGACCTGGACCTCCGCCGGCAACCTCATCTCCTCCGAATCCAAGGACATCCCCATTCCGGAACCCACCACTCTGGCCTACTCGAGCGTGGACGCCGAGAACATCCTGCTGGGAGGAAACGCCGCCTATCGCGACAAGCTCAGCGGCGGCAGCGGCGACTGAAAACCTCCGTGCAAACGGGGATCGAATCTCAGGAAACCATCCCCAACAAAAAACGGCCACCCCGTCGCGGGATGGCCGTCCTCCCGCCGTCGCGGATCTCCTTGGATCAGCGCACCATCGGCATCCAGCGCATCGATCCCGCATCGACCCCGTCGATCCGGAGCTTGGCCACCAGGACATTTCCTGTCTGCGCGATCCGCACGGTGTGTTCGCCGGACGCCAGCATCCCCGACAGCGCCAAGCCCTGGGAACGGCCGGAGAGATCGAACAGTTCCAGCTCCACCCGGCCCGGGGTCGCCAACCGCACCAGCGCCCCACCGGGACGCGAAACCAGGTCGACGCCGCGGACCGGATTCGGGGCCTGTGCACGAAGCCCCGAGAATCCCCGCTGCCACAGCCAGAGGCCTCCGTGTTCATCGGCGACATGGAGCGTCCGTTCGACGGGAAGGGGGCGGAGGGTGATCCGCTCGGCATCGAAGCTACCCTCGTTGTTGGAAGAAGCGAACGTCACGCGATGACCTTTTGGGGGATCGATGAAGATGCGGCCCTTCTGCGCATGCGAAACCAGTCCGCCCCATCCGCTCCAGCATAGGACGGAGTCCCCGTTTTCCGCCACTCCGGCACCGGCGCCTCCACCCAGAACCTTCTTCAGAGGAGGGGTCAAATCATCCAGATATCCGACCATGGAGTCGGTGGCCACCATGCCCCAGGTGGTCCGCACCGGAACGAAATCTCGGACTTGGCCCTGTTCGCCAAGATCGATGGCGCCCCGGGACTGGCGAAACATTCCCTTGGATTCCATCCCCCAGACGAACTCGGTGTCCACCGCACTCACGAACGACACCTGACCGGAAACATCCGGCCACAGCGGCGTGCGCATCCATTTGCCGCCGACTTCGCGGGAGGCGATTCCCGACCGTTCGGCGACCAGCAATTCGTAGCGCGGCGTTTGCCCCAGCACCGGACTGGCCACATCGACTTCGGCATTCACCTTCCATGTGGACAGATCCTGGGAAGTTTCCATCGCGTAGGCCGTGGTGGGTTTCGCAGAGAGGATCGAGGGCACCACGACGTGGACATTCGCGGCCTGTCCGAAGTCGCTGGTTTGGAAATCGTACACATCCTCGCGCACCAGGCTCCAATTCGTTCCATCCAGCTTCCAGAGGCGTCCCATGCTGCGCTTTTCGGATCGATCCTCCTTCTGGAGGGCCAACCATCCACCGTGAAATGCGCGAAACCGCACGATGCTGCCCTCGGGCAGACGGCTATCCGCATCCAACCATTCCGCCTTGCCGCTGGGATCCTTGACCTTCAGTCCGCTTTTGGAAAACGCCAAGATCCGAAAACCATCCGAGGCCACGCCGCGCTCGGGGAGGAATTCGGCCAAGCTTTCCTTCCAGGTTCTCCCCAGATCCGTGGAGCGCACCAGTTGGGGAAGACGGCTGGTCAGCGACGGCCCCAGATTGCCCCACAGATCGCCTCCCCGGAAACAGATTCCTTCCGGACGAATTTTGTCCGCAGGGGCGGTGCTGTCCCAGCTTTTGCCTCCATCGCGGGAGATGTAGAAGACCCCCTGGGAAACCGCCTTGCCCACGATGGTATCCCCCATCGCGTCGGCTTCCTCCAATCCGGCGATGGGAAGCAGACCGAACCGCTCACCCGCGTCGCGGCTCAACCAGGTATGCGAACCATCCGAGGCCAGGATCGTGCTCCCGGAAATCCATCCCTGGATAGGCCGATCCGCGGAAAACGGGGACGGGACGGATAGCCGCCGCCAATGGACCCACTTGACCGGATCCATTGGCGAAACGGCGGTGATTTCCTTGGCCGTCGAATCCAACGACAGATACAGGACTCCGCGATCCTTTCCGACAGGACCCGAAGCGATGAACCGGAGGCCGTCTGTGTGTATGTGATCCCCGAGAGCGGTGGCCGCACGCCGCAGGGTGTCGTCTCCCATGAACCGGTAGTGGAATCCCTCCGACGACCGAAAGCCCACGAGCTTTCCGCGCGCCACCGCGCCATCCACCCATGGCGTTTTTTCCGTTTGGGTCCAGCCGGTCTTCGTTTGGGTGAACGCCGAGGCTCCACCGCCGGCGCTCCAGGCGATCACGGCCGGGCCGTCGCCGGAAACACCCACAGGCATGCCGCGAGGGATCGGGGGGAGATCCACCCATCCGGTGGGAAGATCGACGGCGGCGGTGGCCATTGCGGCCAGACAAAGCAAGTTCCTTAGGGTACGCATGGTGCGTCCTTTCTGCAGTGAGGGATTTGGATCTGGTTGTTTGGATTTGCGCGATCCGCAATCCCACAGTTCGCCCCGTCGGCCAACCCGGTGAAGGTGGCCTCAGGACTTCCCTGCGGCATTACGGGGGAAAGGAGGGCCCGGCTAGGACCCTATCTCGAAACAGGCCGTCACGACCTGCGACATGATTTGTCCGTTGCGGACGGATCTCGCCTGGATGCAACCGGTGGCGGATACCGTGAAGGTGCCGCCGCCGGACGAGACCCACTTGATCCCATCCCGGGAGGTTTCCACCGCATCGATGGGATCGCCAGGCTGGATGACCACGGAGATCGGCCCCGCGAACGAGCCCCCCGCGGGGGAAAGGGTCGGAACCGGAGGCAAGGTGGTATCACGGAATGTCACGCGGGGATTGGGACCCAAGATTTGGGGCTCGATCAAGCGCACCGCGACGCCAGACCGGGCGGGAGTGGTGTCCAGGCGAATGGGCGTGGCCGCATCGATCACCAGCCGGAACACCCCGCTGGGAACTCCAGACAATGAAAACCGCCCCTTGGCATCGGTCCAGGCGCGGCCGGACAAGCCTCGCAGGCGCACTTGGGATTCGCTGCCGTACCGAGTGTCCGCTCCTTGGATGGTGCCGGTGGGAGCCAGCTCCATCTTGATTTCCCGGGGACGCGTTCCGCGGGTCCGCACCGCGGCGGCCATCCGATCGTCGCCGGCCCGCACGATCTGGGAATCCCGCTCGCTCAGGAGGATTTGACAGGTTCCGTCCGCTCCGGTGCGGGCCTGGGCCGCCGAAGGCGAACCGCCCATCGTGTCGAGGGGTTCGCCGTCCAGCCAGTCGGCGCTGCGTGCTTCCACCAGGGCTCCCACCACGGGCTTGCCTGCGGTATCGAACACCGCCACGCGCGTGGCCAGGGCGTTGCCGCGTTCGTCGGTGCCCACCACGGTGGGATTGGGTTCGGGGGATTTCTCGGCCTCGCAGGCGCACAGGCCACAAAGGAGCGCGACTCCGACCAGCCAGGTCCATTTTCCGTCCAGGTGTTTCATGGCTCTTCCTCCGCATCCAGAAGCCCGATGGGGAAAAATTGCAGGTTCATGGCGTACACACGGTCGATCGGCGCCTCGCTCTCCTGGGCCAAGCGCACCAGGCGATCCTTGAACTCCCGGATCTCCTGCTTGATCTTGGGAAAGGCCGATGCCGGCACTCCCATCAGCAGACTGGACACATCCCGTCGGGAGGGCGGGAAGGACTCGATCGATTCCATGCCCAGCCGGGCGTATTCGCGGTTGGCCGAACGCACCGCCTGCGAGTCCACTTCGCCCCCGGTGGAGATGGAGGGGTCGGCCTGCTCCCAACGGGTGCCGTTCCTGCGGAGGAACCCCAGCTTTTCCAGGAGTTCGAGCCCTTCGCGAACCTGGCTTTTCCGGATGCGCGGACGCACCGCCTTGGCCAGGGCCGCACAATCGTCGGCCCAATCGCGCTGGACGGCCAACTCGCGCAGCACCGGCAGATACCAGGTGGAGTAGTACTCGTAAGCGTCCAGGGCCACAAGGGCCACCGGAACCTTCTTGCGCAGTCCGCGCATGGCCTCCAGGAAGGTCCGCTTCATGACAGGATCCGTCGTCTGGTTGAACCGAACCATGGCCGCGAAGAAGGCCGTCCCCACCTCCCCCAACCCCAAGGCCTTCTGGAAAGCCGGGAGGGTGGCGTCGGTGATGTTGCGCTTGCCGTCGATCACCTCGCGCAGAAACGATGGCGAACCCAGACCGGCCTTGTTGCAGAACTGCCGGTGGCTGAAGGAAGGAGTGCGCTGCTTGCGATCCTCGTAGTAGTCCTTCAGGAATTTGCGGTAGTCCGTGTACGCTTCGATGGGCTCCATACCCTTTATTTTAAGCCGGTTTCCGACATTACGGAAGGGCCTCGGGCCAAAAAGCGTACCGGCCCCAGGTACACCCTCGGGCCCGGCCGGGGCCGAAAACCGCCAATCGTGGAAGGCCCTTGGATCCTGCTCAGCGGTAGAGGCTGCGCAGAGGGTAGGCGGAAGGCAGCGGAACAAATTCTGACGGATCCAGATCTCCCCACTCCATCACCGCCCGGCCCGTTTCCTCGCACCACACCTGACGGTTCCAGCGGAGAGGCCGCCCCTGGACGAAGACCACAAGCCCCAAGGAATCGCGCAGGGCAGGCCGTACAGGCGGCCCCGATTTGATGCAACCGCATCCTCCGAACAGCATTCCCTCCGATTTGGAGAAATGCCTTCGTTCTCCGACCACCGAATCCGGAGCCTGCATCCTGGTTTCCTCGATGGCCCTACCCCCGGAGACCAGGTAGGCGGAATCCACCGCGAGGTTCGTTTGGAAGGAAACATCCAGGCTGGCGACTCCATCCACACAGGTGAAGCAAGGAGCGATCAGACGATAACCGACATACAACAACACTGGCGAGACCAGCACCACCATAAGGAGGGCGGCTCGGAAGACGGAAGACCTCAGGAGCCTACGGAGCACGAGAATTCCGCTCGGAGGGGACGGACCTGCCTTGCACGGTGCGATCCGGTGCGCCTGGGTTTTGGTGGGATTGGATCCGCCAACCGGAGGTGGTCCAGATCCAAGGCCCCGCCTGCCGGGCCCTCGAGCGACGATCGATCACCGCCGCATCCCCGGAAAGATCCGCCTCCAGCTCGATGCCCTTCCCCGGCAGGCAATGCCCGCACAACAGGCGCGGCACCGGAGGCGGCGCACCTCCGACCCTCGCTCGGAACCAATACCAAAGGGAGTCGCCGGGGACCAACCCCTTCAGGGAAGTCCTTCCCGTGTCGGGCCCCACCACCGGCCAGGCGTCGCGATACAGCGGCGCCACCCCGACGTTCTTGACGCAAAGACGGAAACTGTCTGGGCTCACGTCCCAAGCCACCGCCCGGAACCGGTAGCCCGTGGACCGCGAGGCGGCCTTGATGCGATCCAGGGTCTGGTAGGAGGGCTGGTCGGAGCCGATCATGAAGGAGATCCCGTAGCGCGCGGCCTGCGATTCGAAGGTGCGTCCGTACATGCCCGCGGCGTCGAGGGCGTGGAGCTGGTCGAAGTCCGAGTAGTAGCTGAGTTCGCCTCCGGCCATCCGGCGCTTCCAGCGGTCCGCTCCGAAGTACAGCCAATTGGGCCGGTTGTCCGCGTCGTGGGTCTTGTGCAGGAAGGAATCATCGAAGAGTCCAAAGCGGAGCGGCTTCAAAGCGGGGAGCGAATCGAAGGGCGCCCAATCATTGGCCGCGTCGATGCTGATGGACCACGGCAAACGGGTGTAGACCGTGTCCAGATGGGTGAGGAACTTGGCCTGGAAGGCCCTGTCCGGGAAGGTGCGCCCCAGGATCATGGGGCCTTCGTAGATGTGGTATTCGGCCCACAGGCCAAAGCCAACCTGCACAAAGGCCAAGCGGGGATCGTCCTGGTAGCGCGCGGCAAAGGCCGTGTGGAAATCCAGCGAGAACTTCTTCAGATCCTCCGAGCGCCAATCGGAAAACCACGTATCCTGTCCTTCCGACTTCCCCACGGTTTCCTGGTAGCCGGCCTTGGCCTGGATCCAGGCGGGCACGGTGGTGCGCTCGGCCACGTACTCGTAGCGAAACCGCAACACCGCCTGGTGCTTGCGCGAACCGATGGCGTCCAGGAGGCTATCCACCGGCTTCCAGTTCCACACGCCTTCCGCAGGCGAGACGCTCGCGAAGGACATGTACGAGAATTCCAGGGCGATGGCATCGGTGGTGTTGCGTTCATGGTCCGCCCACAGGACAATTCCCGTCATCGGCTGGACGCCCGTCACCTCCAGGCGGAGGGGAAGGGGGGCCCAATCGGCGGCGGAGCCCGCGCAAACGACCAGCAGGAGACATTGCACGGACCGGAGGATTTTCATGACCCTTCAAAAGGTAGGATCGTTCGGGGGCTGCTTGACCTTCGATGTTTTTCCGACCTCCTCGATCCGACTCAGACTCAGTGCTGCGACGTTGTGCGGGAAGCCAGATCCAATTTGAACCGCTTCACGCGTGTCAGGCCCGATCCTCCGCGGATTTCCGTGCCCAGATGGACCGATGCCACCCATTCCTTCTTGTCGATCAGACCTTTTTTGACGAGGTAGTCAAAAATCGGCATCAGATCCAATTGCCCCTTTTCCAGAGCCTCGGCACGGAACAGCGAGAAGACTTTCCACTTCAGATCCATGCCCAAATCGGGATCGTCGGCCAGCGTGTACTTGGCTCCGCCGATCTCCAGATCGGCCATCCATCCCTTCACAGGGACTCCGTCGTTTCGCAGCCAGACCATCAATTCGTGACGGATCCGTTGGGGCTCCGCCACCGAATCGTCCGTCAGCCAAATCTGGAGGGCGGTTCCACGCACTCCCCAGCCTTCGTGCAACAGGTCCAGATCCACCACGAAGCGGTCGATTTCACCCAATTGGACGGGAAGATTCGGATGGGATGAAGCAGCCGCCCAAGGATTTTTCCCCATCACCAGCTCCGGAAACGCCATGACCCGGTTCGTTTCCGGCCAGCGCCAAGCCCACCCTGCCGAAACACCTCCATCGCTCAGCGGCTTGATCCCTACCGCCTGGAAGTACCTGGAGACTCCCGCCTTGTTCCACACATTGTTGTGCACGTAGTACGGTCCGGCATCCATCCTCCCCCAGTCGGTGCGAACAATCGGCATTTGGGCTTCCAAAACACTCAGAGGATCGGAGGAATCGATGGCTGGTTTCACGGGAACGATCTCCTTCGAGGAGTGCGGCACCACGGGCTTGGCCGAAGCCAGCTCCAGGATCACGGTCAGCATGGTGAGGTAGATCATGTGCGGGTCCTCCCGGAAGCCTGACCGATCCGGCCCGAACTCCCGATGCTCCCAACATCACGCCCCCGGGCCACCGACCGTTAATCCAATCCGGCCCGGATCCTTGACGCAAAGGTTTCAGGGCCCTTCTGCAAAGTTTGGCTCACGACTTCGCAAAGACCACCGCTCTGCTGAAACCCACCTTGGGGGCCGCGACGACTTGAAAGCCGACCGACCGTGCGATGTCCAAGGTGCGCTGGAAGTTCGCCGCCGTCACATGTACACGAGGTTCGGCAACCAGAAAGCGCCCCTGATCCTTCATTACGCCGAGAATCTCCGCAAGAAACGCCTCCCGATGGGAAACCTCGTGAACCATCCAGAAAGCCATTGCGAAGTCCACCGGCCCCACCACTCCCAAGCGATCCGACTCGCATCGCATCGCCTGGATCCGCTCCGACATCCCCGCCCTGCGGGCGCGGACCGCCACGCCTTGGAGCATGCGGTCTTGGAGGTCCACGGCAATCACTCTCCCTTGGCTGCCCACAAGTCGCGCCAGCGGAATGGTGAAATAGCCCATCCCGCAGCCAGGCTCCAAAACGGTCTCGCCCGGCTTCACCCAAGGGGAAAGAATCCGCTCGGCAGGATGGATCCATCGCCTCAGCGGATTGTCGAAGGTTGGAAGCAGCCACCAAGGACAGGTGACTTCCGCACAAATGCCATCTCGCATGATCGTCCCTTCTTTTAATTAGTTAGGCCTAACTAAATATACGACCCTCCAGGGCTCTGCGCAACAGGTCCTTCCCACTTTAACCAAATTCCCGCACTAGAGCCAGGCGCATCGCATCCCAGCCTGCACAGCATCTTGGCTCGTTCGGTCTCCTCACCGCACCGAACAAGGGTGCGCCTCGTCGCCCGCCAAGCCAATCTGCAGCGCATTCCGGGCGCGCTGCATCCTTCTCTAATGCGGGAATTAGGTTTAACGCTCCTGCTGAGCTCCAGCGCCGCGAAGTGCCTTGGCGAGAAGCCCTGCCAATTGGGCGCTCTCGGAATCGGTCAGATTTGTGGTCAGGATCTTTGCCATCCGCCGGTGGATCTCGTGGTGGAGGCGATCAAACTCCATCGCCTTGTCCGTGGGCATCAAATGGACAACGCGCCGATCCTCTCCATCCCTGGCCCGTGTGACATATCCTCGTGCCGTCAGCGTCCCCACCACGCCCGTGATCGTGGGCGGCGTGACTCCCAGTGCCTCGGCGAGGGCACCAGGGGTCATCCCGTTTCCCTCGATGATGCGCGTCAGATACAGGATCTGCCGAAGGGTCAGCTCGTTGAATCTCCGATCGGAATACGCTTCCGCCTCCGCACGCGCCATCATGGCGCTGGCGGCCTCGATCACCTCTTCAAGATCGGAAGAATTCTCCATGGGCTCAATGGTATCAAACCAAGGGGCCACTCCAGACGCTTCCCCGGTGACAACACTTGATGGACACCCAACTTCCTGATCCCCTTCAGCTGGAAAGCGGGACCTTTC
Source organism: Fibrobacterota bacterium (assembly GCA_016699655.1). Taxonomy (GTDB): domain Bacteria; phylum Fibrobacterota; class Fibrobacteria; order UBA5070; family UBA5070; genus UBA5070. The sequence goes on along the minus strand of CP064986.1, from coordinate 1,670,601 downwards.
CGCAACGCTGGAACCAGTGGTGGTTGCGCCACATTTGACAACAGGAGCCGGTCCGCTCCCTGTTGCCAACCCCCTGTCGGAACTACCGTTTCGCCCGATCCGCCCAAACCAAGACCCGTTCTGGTTTGGGCTCGACCTCTATCCGTTTTTGCCTTATCCCTCTCAAATGGTCGCTGGAGTTTTCACATGCTTCGCTCCGATCTGCTGCCCACCTTGCTGGACCTCGCTCGCGATGTCACCGACAAGGACGAGCTGTTCTTCGACGAATCGACCCCTTTCGATCTGATCAAGGAGTGGGATTCGCTCAACCATGTCCATATGATCGTCCGGATGGAAAAGGACTTCGGGGTCCGCTTCGACACGTCCCGCTTGCAGCAAATGACCAAGGTCCAGGATCTGCTGGACATCATCGCCGAGCTCAAGGGCCTCTGAGCGCTCCCTGCCCGTGCCCTTTCTCTCCTTCCCCTTCCTCGGCTCGTTTGCGCTCCTCCTGGCGCTCTACTGGTCAGTCCCCAAGCGCCAGTGGCAAAACGGGGTGCTTCTGGTTGGCTGCCTTGGCTTTCTTTCCACCTGGGGCTGGCTGAGCGTCGCCTTGTTGCTTGTGTCCACGGCGGGAGAGTGGCTCCTGGCGATCTGGCTGGAGCGCCAGACCGCGAAGCCCAAGCGTCTGGCCATTCTGTGGACCTCCATCGTCTTGAACGTGGGGACCATCGCTCTATTCAAGTACGCCTGCCTGTTGCGCCTGATCCAACCCATCCTGATGCCTGGCCGGACCGATTCCCCCAGTCTGCACCTGCTGGCTCCCATCGGCGTTTCGTTTTGGGTTCTGCAGAAGATGAGCCTCACCTTCGAGGTGTATTACCATCGGCGCCCCGCCGAGCGCAATCCGCTGCGGTGCCTCCTGTTCGCCAGCTATTTCCCGACCCTGATCTCCGGTCCCGTGGAACGCGCCCGCAACCTGCTCCCCCAGTTTGCCGCCCAGCGTTCCATCGACGCGCGAGCCGTGGCGGAAGGCTTTTGGCTGATCTCCATCGGCATCTTCCAGAAAGTGGTGGTGGCAGACAACGTCGCCGCCTGCGCAGACCAGCTTTTGGGACCGGACAATCGCGGGGGGATTTCCGTCCTGATCGGCATCTGGGCCTACGCCATCCAGATCTTCTGCGATTTCGCAGGCTATTCCGACATGGTGCGGGGAGCCTCGCGCTTGTTGGGCATCGACATCCTGCAAAATTTCAGCGCGCCCTACCTGGCGCAGAATCTGTCCGAATTCTGGAAGCGCTGGCATGTTTCACTTTCCACCTGGCTCAACGAGAACATCTTCAATCCGTCTTCCATGGCCCTTCGCGCCTGGGGCACGGGCAGCATCGTGGTGGCCACATGGCTGACCTTCGTGGCCAGCGGACTCTGGCACGGCACCGGCTGGACATTCCTGATCTGGGGTAGCATCCACGCGCTGGGGCTCACGATCTTCGTGCTCACCAAGGATTGGCGCAAGCGTTTCAAGAAGGACCACAAGGATTCGGCTTGGCTTGCGCCCGCCGCGATCGCGATCACCTTCCATTGGGTCTGCCTGGGCTACGTCTTCTTCCGGGCGCCGGACGTGGGTTACGCCCTCCAGCAGTTGGCCTCGCTGTTCCATGGCCCCTGGAACCCCCTGCGGCTGGATGTCGATTGGGCGACGCTCCTGGGATCCATCGCCGTCATCTCCGTTTTGCACCGGATGATGGATTCCCGCAAAGACGTGTTTTGGATCTTCCAGACTCCGCCAGCCATCCGCGTGGCAGTATACCTCGCCATGTTGCTGATGGTCTCCCGCTACTACGCGTCTTCCGAACGCTTCCTCTACTTCCAGTTCTGACCTCCACCGCCGCCTTGCTGCAGCATAGGATCAAACCCCGTATGGATACGACTCTCCCACTGGCCAGCCTCTTCTACCAAAGCGCCACCACCCATCCCGCTCGCGTGGCCCTGATCACGGATGAATCGGAATGCTCCTACGGAGATCTGCTTTCCCAGGTCGAATCGCTGCGCGAAGCCCTGCGACCGCAGGATTCGGAACGGATCGGGATCCTGGCCTATCGCTCGCCGGTGGCCTTCGCGGCGGTCCAGGCCGCCCTTGCCGAAGCCCGCTCGTACGTGCCCATGAACCCGCACTTCCCGGCAGGCCGCAATGCCTACATCGCCCGCAAGGCGGAGCTTTCCACTCTCGTGGTCGGCGAGGAATGCGCCGAGGCGTTGGAAGCGTTGCTGGGCGAACTTTCCGCGCCGCTCACCTTGGTGATCCAAGGAAGATGCCCCAGGATCCTGGAGATCGCCTCCAAGTCGGAATTTGTCAGGGTGGTTTCCGCACCCGCGCCCACCAAGGCGCCACCCAAGCCTTTGGCGGGAATCCCCCGCGACGGCAGCGCCTACGTGTTGTTCACGTCCGGATCCACGGGCGAGCCCAAGGGCGTGCGGGTGCGCCAGGACAACGTGCAAAGCTACGTGCGATCCTTCCTGTCCCTGTATCCGATCTCCGGCGACGATCGCGTCTCGCAGACGTTCGATCTCACCTTCGATCTTTCCGTCCACGACCAGTTCGTGACCTGGGCGGCGGGCGCCACCCTGGTGGTGTATCCGGACAAGGCCCTGCGATCGCCCATCCCCTGGACACGCAGCCAAGGCGTCACGGTCTGGTTTTCCGTGCCGTCTCTGGCCGCGTTCCTGGAGAGCTCGCGGCAAGTGGAGATCAACGGTCTGCCGGACTTGCGTCTCAGCTTGTTCTGCGGCGAGAAGCTCACCTGGAAGACCTCCCACCTTTGGCGCACCATCGCCCCCAACAGCCGGCAGGTCAATCTCTACGGCCCCACCGAAGCCACCATCGCCATCACGCACTTCGAGATCGAGCCTTCCCTTTCCGAGGAACGCTGCCATCAGGGCGGCATTCCCATCGGAGAGGCCTTCCCCGGCCAGTTCTGCGAAGTCCGCGACGAGTTTGGCAATATTTGTCAAGGAATCGCCTCCGGCGAGCTGTGGCTCGGGGGCGACCAGGTGACTCCCGGCTACCTGGGAGAACCCACCAAGACCACCGAGCGGTTCGTGGAACGCGATGGGATGGTCTGGTACCGGACGGGAGACCTGGTCCATCGGGATCCTGACGGCTCCATCCAGTACGAAGGCCGACTGGACTTCCAGGTGAAGGTCATGGGCTACCGCATCGAGCTGGGAGAGATCGAACACGCCCTGCTCAAGGCGTCAGGATCGGCCTACTCCCTGGCCGACGTCGCGCCCATTCGCGGCGACATGGACGAGATCTACGGAATCCTCCCCGGATCCTGTGCGGACAAAAAACGTCCGATCAAGGAGGCCCTGGAGGGCCTTCTTCCTTCGTACATGGTCCCTCGCAAGATCTTCTTCCTGGCGGACATTCCGCTGAACGCCAATGGCAAGATGGACCGGGGCGCCATCCGCCAACGCGTGCTCGAGGGCAGGATCTGATGGCGGACTCCGCACCCGACAGGCCAACCCCCGACCGGATCTCCAGAGCGCTCGCTCTGCCGGGATTGCGCCAGGCAGCATGGTTCTGGAAGACATTTCCCGCCCTGAGCCTGGCCTTGACCGGCGCCTTCGCCCTTTCGCTCTTGTGCGGGATCGTGGAACGCATCGTGTACTGGGATTTACGCCCCAAGGTGTTCCTGCTGGGGGACTCGGGTTTTTGCAACTACCGATTGGCCCCGGGCGAGAAGCTGGAAGACCGGATGTCGGCGATGTTGGCCGACCGATGCGTCATCAACTTCGCCAAGCCCGGCGCCCAGCCGATCGACCTGACCCTCCAATACACCCGCGGCAAGGCCGTGGCGGGCACCCCCGAGCGCGTGGTAGCCTTGTTGTCGCCCGAGTTGTTGTTGGCCGTGCCCAACCGCATGGACGGAGACGGGGAAGACCTGCGGCACCTTCCCCTGGACGCCGACGGACTTGCCATTTTCCGTCACCTATCGGCCAGAGAGCGCAACATCGCGGTGGTTCAGAGGGTTTCGCAGTGGTTCCTGGCCCCGACGGACGCCACCCACGAACTGTGGCTGCGCTGGTGGAAATGGCCGCGCAAGCGCATCGAGCTGACCAGAAGCGGCCCCGGACGCAAGGCGAAGATCGCAGAGCACTGCGCCCGGCGCGGCGAGATCATGGAGGCCACGAGAATGCCCTCCGCGTCGGAATACGACACCCTGCAGTCCATGCGCGACGTGGGACTGCTGCTGGATCGGATCGCGAGCTCCGGCATCGAACCCGAGGTGGTGATCCTGCCGTTCGGGAATCCCGACCTGATCGCCGAACATTGGTCCGAGCTCGCCCAAGGCAAACGGGACACGAGCATCGCGCGCCTGCGTCACTGGCTGGAGAGCCGGCGCGTCTCCTACCTCGATTTCAACGAAGCACAGTGGTCCACCGCCTTTCCCGGCGCCGAATGGGACGACATGGACCACCTGCACTCGCCGAAATCCTACGGACTGATCGCCAAGCGCATCGCGGAGCACATCCCCGTCCCCTGACCGCCGTCGAAGTCGACGGCGTGGACCTCAGCGCCAGACCTCGAGGTGATCGGCCACGAACTGCTCCAGGCCGATCGGCTTGCGGCCCAACACCTTTTCCACCGTGTCGGTGGTGAACTCGGTGGCACCCGCGCGGACCCATCCGTAGAGTGCGGACAACAGCTCCAGGTAGGAGGCGGGCAGGAAGTCGCGCACCGAGGCGCGGAACTGCTCGTCGGTGACATCCAGGAACCTGACCTCGCGCCCCAACTGGCGCGAGAGCTCGGCGGCGAACTGGGCGCGGGTCGTCTTGTCGGGACCCGTCAAGGTCAGGATCTGACCGATCCACGCATCGGAAACCAGGGCTTCGGCGATCACCGCGGCGATGTCGCGGGCGTCCACGAAGGCCGTCCAACGCTCGCCCACCGGTTCGGCCAACACGCCCGATTTGATGGAGCCCACATGCGCGGTGCTGAAGTTCTGCCAAAACCAGGTGGGATGCACGAAGGTCCACTGCACGCCTTTGGTCTCGATGTGCTTTTCCACCTGGCGCAAAGGCACGTCCGTGTCCTCGATCCCGGCCGCACCGAGTTTCACGATCCGCTCGACCCCTTTGGAAACGGCCAGATCCACGAAGGCCTTTTCCGGCTGGGCCGGCTGGTCGCCGACGGAGGCCAGGTAGATCCGATCCACCCCTTCCAGTGCCGCGGCCCAGGTCTCGGGCTTCAGGTAATCGAAGGCCACGGCTTCTTCTCCCGCGGGAGCCTTGGCCGGATCGCGCAAGGCCAAGCGGCGCGCGACGCCCTTGGAGGCCAAAGCGCGCACGAGTTCGGAACCGACCTTGCCGGTGGGAGTGGTGACGAGGATCTTCATGGGACTGCTCCTTTACTGCTTGTTTGATTGTTGCAGTTATAACTAGAATACTTTTGATTGCAGTAAAAGTCAAGCGGGGAGCGATCGATCCGCCGCTCGACGTTTCATCGCCCTCGCAACGCCTGCGAAATGAGCTGGGCCACCGTCTGCCGATGGAGGTGCTTGAGCAGGGCAACGCGGGCCGATGCGGCCACCGCGTCGAAGGACTCGCGCATGACGCACCCGATGGGGCATTTGCCGTTGGGCTCGGCTTCGCTCGGCGAGAGCGGGCCATCCGGCTCCACCAGCTGGTAGACTTCGGAAAGGCGGATCTTTTCCGGCGCCTTGGCCAGCCAGTACTTCCCGCCTCGACCTTCCCGAACCTCCACCAATCCCCCGTCGGCCAGGGTGCGCAGGATCTTGCGCAAGAACACGGCATTGGTGTTCACGCTCCCGGCGATCCAAGCGCTGTTGGCGCCATCGGGACTGGCTCCCAGAACGGAAAGGGCGTGCAAGGCCATGGCGAAACGTCCGGACATGATTGCTAAAATGCAATCAAAATGGATGCAGATGCAACAGGATTCAGCAGGGGCCCGCGGGAACACCTTCCGCACACCCCCGCGATCTGCATCGCGACGGAGGAGATCACGTCCGTGGGTCCAGCAGCGCCGGTCGATTCCGATGACCTATTTTCACTTCATGATCCAACTCCCCGCTTCTGGCTGGTTTTCTGGTGTCGGCCCATTCAGCTCCCGAGTCCGTCTCCTCCGTCGCATGATCACGGCTCCCCGGCTTTCGGCGGCAGCCCGGACCCTCCTGCGCACTTCCGTTGCGGCAGGATCCATCGCCAGCCTGCTCGGCTTGGCCGGTTGCGCCGGCCCTGGCTGGAAATACCGCAGCTTGTCGGTGGTTCCGATGGAACCCAATGGACAGCCGGGCGAGCGCAACACCATCGTGCGGCGCAACCAGGACAACCGAACCTTGTCCGTTCGATATGACGGAGTGGAAGCAGACAACATCCCTGAGGGAGCTTTGCGATTTCATCTTGTCGTGGAATCTCGGGACCTGCTCCCCTACGACATGGCCGGGGCCCGCTTCTCCCTGACCGCCCGCCGCCGGACCATCGGCGATGCCGCCCCCATGGACAGTGCCCTTGCTCCCATCGAGACCTCAGGGCCCAAGGCCCGAGTCCAAGCGGCTCTGGCCCAAGTCGAAAGGAAGGAGAATCCCCATCGTGAAACCGGCTGGGATTTCCTTGGTCTGACCATTCAGAGAATGGCTGGTCAACCCCGGGAGGAAATCGAGAACGAACGCCGCCAGGAGGCCGAGCAAGCCAAGGCTTGGGAGGCAGATCAAAAGGAGGAGCTGGCCTCGCTGAGAAGAACACAGGCCTTCTGGGAAAGCCTGGAATTCTCACCGCGCATCCTTCAGATGGGCCAACGCTCCTCGGCGATGGCTCTCTTTCCGATCGTTCCCGAGGCCGACACCCTGATCCTGGTCACCAACTGCCTGGGAGCGCAGGACTCGATCCGGTTCCTGCAAACCGATCCCCGCCGGTGACCCGCCCTCGCAAGGTGGTCAGGCGTTCTTTCCGCAGCACTTCTTGTATTTGTTGCCCGATCCGCAGACGCAGGGGTCGTTGCGACCCACCTTGTCGGACTTGAGCTGTTCGACAGGCTCCGGCGGCACCCAGTTTCCGTCCGCATCGTAGCCGTCTTCGTCGACATCGGTTTCTTCGTCCTGCTCGGCGAACCACGGCTCGATCTCCAATGCGGCGTCTTCCACCCGCGGGCATTCCACCTGGAGCAGCTCTTCGCGCCAGCTCTCCGGCTTGAAGGCCTCGCGAGCGGAATCGAACTCCTTCAAGGTCACGATCCCCCCGCCCTTGCGTGCGGAGGTGGCGATCGCGCGCGCCAAGGCGAGGCAAGCCTCGTCCACGGGAAGCCTCGCGATGGAATTCACCAGCACATCGATCAAAAACTCGTTTTCCGATTCTTCCGGATCCGAAAGCCGCGCGGAAAGGTCTCCCAGGATGGCATCGACGGGAAGCTCGCCCCAGGCCACCATGCACAAAAGGGCATCCCACGCCACGACACGCGAACTTTCGTCCGCATCGATGTCGTTGAGAACCGCACGCAGGCCGCTGGCGTCGCCCCCCGCGCAGGAAGCGATGCAACGAGGCAGGCCTTCGAACTGGAAGTCGCCCAGGATCCCGATCTGCAAAGGAAGATCCAGGATCTGCAACATCGCAGGCAGAGCAGGGGTGTAGCGGAACTGCCCGAACAGATACGCCGACTGCAACAGCAGGTCGTCGAATTCCGGAAACCCGGCGTCCTCGTCGATGACTTCGTCTTCGGTCTCGGGGATCGGCATTTCCTTCAGGTAGACTTCGATGTCGCCTTGCAGAGCCTCCAGCAGCAGAGGCGCGGCTTGTTCCCAGTTGGACCGGAGCAACTCGATGGCCACCGACGGGTACTCGTCGGAGGTGCGCAGTTGTTCGATGACTTCGTGAAGATCGGAAACGGTGAGCTGGGTCATGGAAAGGCAATGTAGACGCATCGAGGCTTCGGGAGGAGCTTTGTGGAACCCATGCCCTCCCCAACTGTTGGCTGGAGCGGCGGTCGATCGGTCGGACCTGGAACCCGAATGAAACCCGGCGACGGGGGACCTTCGGCTTCGGAACATCGATTTTGGTTACCTTTGGCGCACCTCAAGAACTCACCCGTTCTTCGCCGAACAAGATCGATACGTTCCAAACGACTTCGGCTCCGATGGAACTTTGCGTGAGGAAGACGCTCCATGAAACCGACCATTCGCATCCAACCTGTCCCGCGCACCGGCGAAGGCCTACCGCTCTCCCTGCTGCAGGAGCGTCTCTGGATCCTCCACCGCATGAATCCGGGCGACACGAGCTGGAACATCCCCTTCGTGTTCCTCATCGAGGGAAATCTCGACCTCGCCACCCTTGCGCGCTGTCTGGGGGAGATCCTTCGCCGCCACGAAAACCTGCGCGCACGCTTCGTCGCGGCAGCGGGCACAACGCCAGTCCAGCTCACCACCCCGCCGACGGATCCGGTCCTCGAGCCCGTGGACGCCTCGGAGTCGGAAATCGACTCCATCGTGAAGGAGCACGCCCAGCACCGGTTCGATCTGGAAAACGGTCCGGTCTTCGCGCACAAACTGGTGCGGACCTCCCCCCTCAAGCACCTCCTTTTGATCAACATCCACCACATCGTGGCCGACGGATGGTCCATCGAAGGAATCTTCTTCTCCGAACTCCTCAAGTGCTACGAGGCGTTCAGCGAAGGCAGGGCGCCGGAGCTTCCCGAACTGCCCATCCAGTACGGCGACTATTCCACCTGGCAGCGCAAGCAGGACATCTCCAAGCATCTGGCCTACTGGCGCGACAGTCTCCTGGGATACGAAGGCTCGCTGGAGCTTCCGACCGACCACCTTCGCCAGGCGGATTCCGGCAAGACGAGCGCGTCCTTCCTCAAGCACTACGACTCCAAATTCTGTCAGGACCTGGACCGTTTCTCCCAAAAGCACAACGCGACCCTGTTCATGTCGCTTCTGGCCGGCTTCGCGCTTTTGGCCCAGCGCTACACCGGAAACGACGACGTCTGCATCGGGACCACCACCTCGGGCCGCCAACTTCCCGAACTCGAAGGATTGATCGGATTCTTCATCAACATCCTGCCTCTGCGCATCCAGATCGACCGGAATCTGTCGGTCAAGGACTACATGGCCCTGGTCCGCCAGACGGCCGTCCGCGGCTTCGAGCACCAAGCGGCCCCCTTCGAGCGCATCCTGCAATCCCTGGATTCCCCGCACAAGGTCAACGGCGGGCAGCTGGTTCCGGTGATCGTGCGACACCAGAATTTTCCGCACACGAAAATGGACAAGCCGCTTCCCGGTGGGGTGCGGCTGGACGCCTACTCCCAGATCTCCACGGAGGAAGCGACCCTGAGCCAGACGGCCAAGGCGCGCTGCGAGGTGGAGCTTTCCTACACCGGCAACCGTGAATCGCTCCAGGTGGAGGCGGTCTTCGCCGCCGACCTCTACCGGAAATCCACCATCGACCGGATCCTCGAGCACCACCAGCACCTGCTGTTGGCCATGATCGAGGACGACTCCCGCCCCATCGGCGAGCTTGCCATGATGGATGCGGAAGAAATCCACCGCGTGTGCCTGGGAAATGGCGCGACGCTGGCCGGATCCAACGGCTCGGACACCTTCGTCGAGCGCTTCGACGCCCAGGTTTCGCGCACGCCCGACCGGACCGCCTGCATCGACCGATCCGGAGTCTGCACCTACCGGGAACTCTCCTCCCGCTCCCATCGCCTGGCCCACGCGCTTCGCGCCAAAGGGGTCGGACCCGGCGATGTGGTCGGAATCTGTCTGGAACGCGACGCCTCCCTGCTGGCGAGCTTCCTGGCCGTCTGGAAGACGGGCGCGGCCTACGTTCCGGTGGATCCTTCCTATCCCGACTCCTATCGCAGCCAGATCCTCTCCGACGCGGCCCCCAAGATCGTCGTGGGAACGGCGGCCACCCTCGCGGGGATCGATCTGGCCGCAGGCCAGACCTTCGCCCTCGACAAGGCGGCGGAGTCCCTGGCGGGCCTGCCCGAATCCGGCTTGCCAGTGGTCGCGACGCCGGACTCCCTGGCCTACATCATGTACACCTCGGGCTCCACCGGCACCCCCAAGGGTGTCAGGGTCCCCCACCGCCAGCTGGTGAACTGGCTGGGCGGGATCGAGGCGAACTGGCCCTTTTCCGACACCGACGTGGTTGGACAGAAAACGACCATCGCCTTCGCGCCATCGGTCAAGGAACTGTTCGCGGGACTCCTCAACGGCGCGCCCCAGGTCTTCATCGACGGGGCGACCATGCTGGACACCCGCGCCTTCGTCGAGGCGTTGGCAAGCCACGGCGTGACCCGGCTGAACCTGGTTCCCTCGCATCTGGAGGGCGTTCTGGGCCACCTCGAATCCGATGGGGCCACGCTTGCGGCGCTGCGCATGTGCATCACCGCCGGCGAGCCGCTTTCCAGCGAGCTCGTCGCGAAGTTCCGCCGCCTGGTGCCCGGCGCGCGCCTGGTCAACAACTACGGCTGCACCGAGCTCAACGACATCACCTACTACGACACGACGGATTTCGACGCCGCCGGAGGCTTCGTGCCGGCAGGGCGTCCGATCCAGAACACCCGGATCTATCTGCTGGACGCCGAAAAACGTCTGGTGCCCGATGGGGTCGCGGGCGAGCTGCACGTGGCAAGCATCGGGATGCCCGAAGGCTACCACAACCTTCCCGATCTGAACGCCGCCCAGTTTTCGTCAAACGCCTTTCCCGAAAGCTTCGGGGACCGCCTGTTCAACACCGGCGACCTTGCGCGCCGCCTCGCCGACGGAAACATCGAGTACATCGGTCGACGCGACTTCCAGGTGAAGGTGCGCGGCCAGCGCGTCGATGTCCGGCACGTGGAAAAGGTCCTGGGGGATTTCCACGGAATCGGACAGCGCGCCGTGGTCAGCGACGGCTCGCAGCTTTCCGCCTACTACGTCTCTTCCAAGGGCGCGTCCATCGACATCGAGGCCCTCCGGCTGTTCTTGCTGGCCAGGCTCCCGGGATTCATGGTTCCGGCCGCCTTCGTCGCCCTCGAGGCCATGCCCCGGCTTCCCAACGGAAAGCTCGACCGCCGCTCGCTGAAACCGTCCGCGGGCCAGATCCAGCAAAGCCGGGCGTACGAGGCGCCTTCCAACAAGGTGGAACGGCAACTCGCGGCCATATGGTCGATGGTCTTGGGCTTTTCCCTGGAAGAGATCGGACGCCATTCGCACTTCTTCGAGATCGGCGGCGACTCCCTCGCGGCGGCCCGCGTCATGGGCTACATCCATGAACGCCTGGGCGCCGAGGTCGGGATGTCCCTGCTGTTTGAAAACCCCAGGCTGATCCAGCTCGGCGAGGCGGTGGGCAAGACCCTCAAGGAATACGGCTGGTCCGAAGAAGCCTCCGGTGGCGACGAACTTCCCCTCCAAGGGTCGGAAGCGTTCGGAAGCCCAGACGCCAAGGGCGCCGGTCTGCTGGCAGGGAAAGTGGTGCTCATCACGGGCGCAAGCCGAGGGATCGGAAGCACCGCCGCGATCCTCCTGGCCAGCCAAGGCGCCAAGGTGGCCATCAACTTCCGCAAGAGCGAAGCCCGGGCCCTTCGCGTCAAGGAATTGATCGAATCGGAAGGCGGGATCGCCGAATTGTTCCAAGCCGACGTCACCGTCCAGGAGGAGGTGGACGCCATGGTGGCCATGGTCCTGGCCAAGTTCGGGAAGATCGACGTCCTGGTGTCCAACGCCGCCATCGGCTTCAAGATGCGCTCCTTCCTCGAGTTCGAGTGGGAGGATTTCCAGCGCAAGGTCAACGACGAGGTCGCCCAGTTGTTCTTCCTGTGCAAGGCGGTCGCTCCCGCCATGGTGGCCCAAGGAACCGGCAGCATCATCTCTGTCTCCAGCACCATGTCCAAATCGCACGGCAACGGATTCATCTCGCACAGCGCCGCCAAGGCGGCTTTGGATGCCTTCGTCAGATCCTTGGCGGCGGAATTCGGCCCCTCCGGGGTGCGCGTGAACACCGTGGCCCCGGGCCTGATCCTCACCGATGCCACGGCGAACCTCCCGCCCTCGGTCAAGGACTCCGCCGCCGCCTGGACGCCCCTGCGTCGAAACGGCGCGGCCCGCGACGTCGCGGGCGCGATCCTCTACTTCGCCAGCGACATGTCAAAATTCGTCACAGGTAGCTACCAAGCGGTCGACGGCGGGATGACCATGCTCTGAGCCATCGGCTTGGCAGAGCACCTCCCGATACCTCCGCATCAATCCGGAATCGCCCATACATGGAAGCCAAACTCTTCGTTCTCGACAACTACGACTCGTTCACGTTCAACCTGGTGCAGATGTTCCGGGTGTACCCGCTGGACGTCACGGTGGTGCGTGCCGACAAGATCACGGTGGACGAGGTCGCGAAGATGTGCCCCGACTACATCGTGGTCAGCCCGGGTCCCAAGGACCCGCAGGCCGCGGGGATCTCGGTCCCGTTGATTTCCCAACTGCACACACGCTTCCCGATCCTGGGCGTGTGCCTGGGAATGCAATCCATGAACGAGGCCTTCGGAGGCACCACCATACGCGCCCCTCTGCCCATGCACGGCAAGACGGACGAAATCCGTCACGAGGGGAAAGGGATGTTCGCGGGGATCCCCAATCCCTGCAAGATCGCCCGCTACCATTCGCTGGCGGTGACCGGCGTGGATCCGGCGCTGGAAATCACGGCAAAAACGCAGGACGGCGTCATCATGGGGCTTTGCCACCGCGAGCACCCACTGCATGGCGTGCAATTCCATCCCGAGAGTTTCCTCACCGAACACGGATTCGCCATGATCGAGAACTTCCTCAAGATCGGCCCGTTGCGGAGCGTTTTGACATGAGCACCAAGCCCGTTCTGGACACCTTCCTCCAAGCGCTGCCAGCCCCGTTCGAGCGCTCACTCAGCGTTTCTCTGGAGCTGACCGAACCGTTCGTCCAACTGGTCTCGCGCTTTTCCGACGAGCCGGGAACCGTGGCGCTCCTCAGTGGCGGCGGACACGATTCGGCGCGCTACGACATCCTGGGGCTTCGTCCCTGGCTTTCCATCCGCGAACGCGCCGGCACGGTGAGCGCCGAGTTCGAAGGCAAAACCGCGGTCGCCGCATTGGATCCGTTCGCGGCTCTCGAATCGTTGATGGCTCGCTACGGGCTTCCTGGAGCCGAAACCTCCGCGCCGTTGTCGTCGGGGCTTCTGGGGTATCTCGCCTACGACCTCAAGGATGTCCTGGAATCCCTGCCGCGCACCAGCCGCGACGATCTGGCCCTGCCGCGCCTGTACATGACCGCCCCCTCGATCCTGGTGGTCCACGACCGCCGCGAGAAAACCGCGCGGATCCACATCCCCATCCGGGACGGAGAAGAGGGTGCCAGCCGGAAATTGTCAGAGTTTCTCCAGGAATTGAAGGGATCCGCCCCCGTCCGCGATCGGAACGCCAAAGCGGGCGCCCTGGTTTCCGGATTGTCGCGCGACGAATACATGCGGTCGGTCGACGCCATCCGCGAATACATCGCCCGCGGACACGTCTACCAGGTCAACATGTCGCAGCGCTTCGAGACGGATTTCGACGGGGACGCCTTCGCCTTGTTCGCCGACCTCTTCGAGGCCAACCCCGCGCCGTTTTTCGCCTACCTGAACGCCGGCGACCACCGGATCGTCTCCACCTCCCCCGAGCGGTTCATCGAACTTCGCGGAACCAAGGTGGAAACCCGCCCCATCAAGGGGACCCGCCCGCGCGGCAAAACCCCCGAGGACGACCTCGCCTTCCGTCGCGACCTGGAGACCAGCTTCAAGGACGATTCGGAACTTTCCATGATCGTGGATCTTTTGCGCAACGACATCGGCAAGGTGTGCGCGGCGGGAACCGTGAAGGTGGTGGAACACAAGCGGGTGGAAGCCTACGAGAACGTCTACCACCTGGTCAGCGTGGTCGAAGGCGAGCTGGACAAGGACAAAAACGCGGTGGACCTGATCCGCGCGACGTTTCCCGGCGGCTCGATCACGGGATGCCCGAAGATCCGCTCCATGGAAGTCATCGACGAACTGGAACCCGTGCGCCGCCACTTGTACACGGGATCCATCGGGTACCTCGGATTCCAGGGCACCATGGATTTTTCCATCGCCATCCGCACCGCCACCATCACCCCCGGAAGGCTGGTCTATTCCGTGGGCGGCGGGGTCGTGTACGACTCCAAGCCCGACGACGAATACGAAGAAACCCTCCACAAGGGCCGCACGATCTCCAACGCCCTGGAACGGATGGGCAAGGGAACCGCGACCGCCTCGGACAAGCGCCTGGGCTGGATCGACGGCAAGTTCAAGCCCATGTCCGAGATGACGGTTTCCGTCGAGGAGGAGGGCTTCGCCTACGGCTACGGCTTCTTCGAGACCCTGCGTGTCCAAAACGGCAGGATCCTCCGGCTGGAATCGCACATCGAGCGCTTCCGCAAGGCCTGGGTGGAATATTTCGGGAGCGAATTTCCCGATGTCACCTGGAAGGATGTCATCGATCTTCTGGTGACAAAAAACGACCTGGAGCGCGGGGTCGCCGCGGTCAAGCTGCTCGCCTCCGCGGGCAAGCCGGGCTCTGGCGATCGCGGGATCCGGATGATGGCCACCGTGCGTCCCTATGTCCACCGCCTCGCCGGGAAACCGCGCCAGGGCCTGCGGCTCTCCAGCTATCCGCAATGCCGCCAATCGCCGCTATCCGACCACAAGACGATGAACTACCTGCTCCAGCGCATGGCCGCCAAATCGGCGCTGGCCAACGGAGCCGACGAGGCCGTCCTGCTCAACGCCGACAGCTCCGTCTCGGAAACCAACACGGCCAACCTGCTCTGTCGCATCGATGGGAAATTCGTCCGCCCCCGGTCCGAGCACGTTCTTCCCGGCACCATGGAGCAGGCCGTGTGCGACCTGCTGGCGAGCTGGGGCTCCCCGGTGGAAACGCGCAAGATCTCGCTGGAAGAGCTCAAGGGAGCCCAGGCCGTGTGGATCACCAACGCTCTGATGGGCGCGGTTGGGGTCACAGAAATCGACGGCGCACCCATTGCGCTCGACGAGGATCTCTGCGGCAGGATCAACAAGGAATTGTTGGGATAGCCCAACTCGGCCTTCCCGCTCTCCTGATCGCCCACCCGGCTCCCCCGGCCGGAGTCGCCTAGGCGAACGTACCCTTACCCGCACCACCACCAAAGATTCGAATCGAGAGCGGAGGATCGCCACCGTGGTGCGCGCGATTTCGGAGGGCTCCCTCCACGATTCGCCGTGGGTTCCCAATTTCCCGTTTTGGTAGCAACAACAAATCCCTTGGCGAGAAACGGCATCTGGTTGGAATCCGGAGGATGGAGGTTCGAGAAAAGAAAGAGAACCCATGCGAACACTTCCATCCATCGCGCTTGTCTGGATGACCGCAACCAACGCCTTCGCCCTCAGCGGAACCGTCAAGGACGACAAGGGAGTCGCCATCGCCGGAGCGTCGGTGTCTTTGGTTTCCAATCCCGCCAAGAAGAGCACCTCCAGCGCCAACGGCGAGTTCTCGATCGACCTCAGCGCCTCCCTCCGGAAGCGCGGAGACTTTCACGGCCCCGCCGGAACCGGACTCCGGATGGTTCTCGATGATGGTCGACTCCAGATTCTGGCGAACTCCCCCACCCCTTCCTTTCCAGGATCGGTCGGATTGCATTCCCTCGACGGCCAGTGGGCCACCCTGCGTGATGCGGTCGGCAAGGCTCCCTCGGCGCGGCAATCCGCTGCGGCGATCGATACGTTGTTGACGACCAAAGCCGGATTCGCGTCCGTGAAGACCGCGATCTCCGCCTACGACCAGACCGGGATCGCCATCGTGATGAAGCCCGCCACGGACACCGGATCGCCCCTTCCGGCGATCTCCGACTACACCCTCAACGGCCCCTACAACACCGTCGTGGAGGCCAATGTCGGACCCGGCGGCAAGTACACCGTCATCCGCCCCGAGCCCATGGGCGCCAACGGCTTCTTGCACGCGCCGATCGTCTACGGACCCGGCATCAGCACTCCGGTCAGCAGCTCCACGAATTTCCTGAAGATCATCGCCTCGCATGGATTCGTGATCGTGGGATGCAACATGCTGACCGGCGGCCCCAACGACGCGGGCAACAACACGACCATGCGCAACGGAATCAAGTGGATCGTCGAGCAGAACACCACGGCGGGCAGCAAGTACTTCGGCAAGATCGCCACCACCAAGGGAGTATCGATGGGGTATTCGGTGGGCGGCACCGCGGCGGTCGATATCGGCGACGAACCGTCGCTTGCCACCGTCGTTTCCATTCACGGACACATCTCCAAGACCAAGCTCCACGGCCCCCTTCTGCAGACCAGCGGCACCAAGGACAACGTGGGCCTGCCCATGCAACAGCAGACCTTCACCAATTCCACCGTGCAGACCTTCCTGGGCACCGTGACCGGGGCCGACCACGGCTACATCATGCAAAACAACGGCGGCGCGGAGCGCCCGGCCATCGTCGCCTGGTTGCGCTATTGGATCTACAACGACCAGGGCGGCAAGAAATACTTCTACGGAGCCGATTGCGTGATGTGCAAATCGCCATGGGAAAACCCCCAGCGCAAAAACTGGCAGTAGGAATCATCGACTTCGAATCATCCTCATCGCGCGGAGAACGGAACATGCGGACAATTTTCGGCTTCGGTCTTGCCTTGCTGGCCTCTGGGGCCCATGCCCAGGCGATCAACCTCCATGGCGTGGTCGCGAACAAGGCGGGAAAACCCGTCGCCAACGCCATTGTCACACTGAAGAGCCAAGGCCTGAAGGACACGTCCGGTTCCGATGGAGCCTATTTGCTCGAGCGCAAGGGCGATGCGTCGATCTCCCGATCGTCGAGTCGCCTCGACGGCGTCTCCCTGGAGAACGGCGCCCTGGTCGTCGCCCTGGGCGCTCCATCCTCCGTCCGAGCCGAACTGTTCGACATGAACGGGAATCTGTTGCAGGAATTGTCGTTCCAGGCAAGCGGGAACGGTGTGGATCGTTTTCCTCTCGCGACGCCTTCCAAGCGAACCGCCCTGCTCCTTGTCCGCGTCTCGGTCGGCGACCGTTCCGCATGGTTCCACTGCCTCTCCCTGGGAGCGGGCGGACTGACCGTGGTCGGCGAAGGGGCGGCCAGAGCCGCCGCTGTCGTGGACACTTTGATCGCATCGGCCACAGGCTACACCACCGGCAAACTGCCGATCTCCTCTTACGACCAAACGGCGGACATCGTGCTCGACACCGCGGTGACGGTCGCTCGCAGTACCGGCTGCGACAAGACACGAACGCTGGTCGACGGAACGTTGTCGTTGCAAAGCGGCGGAAAGACCCGCAAGTACATCCTCAAGACTCCCGCCACCTACGACAAGACCCAGGCCCACCGGTTGGTGGTCGCCTACGCCGAGTCCGGATCTTCGGCACAGTCCGTGGCCACCCGCAACTACTTCACAATGGCGACCTACGACACCAAGAACACCATCTTCGTGGCCCCCGACGCCGAAAACGGCGCAGGATCGTGGAGCAAAACGGACGTAGACTTCACCGACGCCATCCTCGCCAAGGTGGAAGGCGACTTGTGCATCGACAAGACCCGCATTTTCGCGACAGGATTCAGCTTTGGCGGAGCCATGTCCATCGCCGTCGCCTGCACGCGCGCCGACGTTTTTCGCGGGGTCGCGTTCTTCTCCGGCGCCGACCTCACCGGCTCCTGCCCCACCACCCTGACCAAGCCCATCGCCTATTACGCCTCGCAGGCAAGCGGGGACGCCAGCGGGACGCCCATTCCGACCAGCGGACGGATCAAGCAGGCCCAGTTCGCGGCCGTCAACGGATGCACGGCTGAACCCAACTCCACCACCTTCCCGGCCGCCGGCAAGGCGCACACCTGCACGGTCTACAAGAACTGCAAGGCAGGCTATCCCACCGTCTATTGCGTGTTCGACGGACCACATGGATGGGAACCGAGGGATCCCGGTCAATCCACCAGCTGGAATGCGCCGGAAGCCTGGAAGTTCATCACGCAGTTCTGAGGTCCGACCGCACCTTCCAAACACCGATCGATCAGGGAGCCAGTAGCAGCGCGGGACGGCCGGGAGAGACCGCCACCAGGCAGCCCGCTGTCCCGATCGGCCAATCCAGGCCTCCGTTTTCGCCTGCCACCCCACTTGCGAGACGACGGCCGCCAAGGTCTCGCAGCTCCACCACCGCTTTGGGCTTCGCCCCCTGGATCCTCAACCTTCCTCCGGACCGGAAGACCCGCCAGGCATCCCGTGTCGGTGAAGCCGCGCGGACCCCCGCGGACGAGGACGTGTCGCGCGAGGCCAACGCCAGAAGCCAGATCGCGTCCGCCTGGCCGCCGATGGTGGCTTCCTGCAGCATGAAGTCCTGTCCGTTGTCCTGGAACACCGCCACACGGGTATTGAATGGCGCCAAGGTATCGCGAGGCAAAGGATCGAAGTACTGGAGCATCTCGTCATGGGTGGTCTTGTCGCCGGGGCCCTCGCTGAGAGCTCCAGTCGGAAACTGTCCTGACAGCGGGTAGATCTGCGAATAGAGGTTCCGCAAGGAGTTTGACAGATTCTGGCTGAACAGGAACGAGACGCCCCAGGGATTGCGCCCGAACACGTAGTCCAGCGTCCCCTGGAAGGCCGCATCGTATCCACCCGCACGCGAAGCCGCGGCCATGGCCACCCACCGGTGCAACACCGCCCAGTAGTAGGAATCGCCCGGCAGATTCCAGGGGTGGACCTTGGCCGCCTCCTCGTAGTTTTCCGCTTCCACCGACATCCGGCTCTTCGAGGCGGCATCGTATGCGGCGCTGGCGAGGTTGGCGTCGAAATTCAGGCAAGACCACCCGACTTCGCCGCAATCGGAACGCGAGCGGTAGGTCTTGAACGCTTCCAGGTATTTGGCCTCGCCGGTGAGGGCGTGGAGTTCGGCGGCGGCCCATTGCATGGAGGGAACGTCGCTTTTCACCCAGTAGAAATCGTTGGTGGGATCGCGCAGGAAGGCCGTGGCCACCGATCGCGGGCCGGTAGCCACCCTCCAGAGGGCGAGGGCCTTTTCCTGGTAGGCCAAGGCTTGGCCGGCGCGTCCCTGGCCCTTGGCGATCCGTGCGCCGCGCGCCAACGCGGCCGCGGCGACCCCCATGTGGACCCGGGAAAGGGCGCAGAGTGCCGGACGTTTTCCGTCCAATCGATCGTTTTCCGGCAGGCGGTTTCCCTGGTCGTGGTCCAGCCCGTCGCCCACCTCGATCACGAACGTCGAGTCGTCGGGAAAGGCCTTGGCGATCCACCGCAGGGCGTGGTCGGCTTCGTCCAGCAGGGAATCCAGATCCGGCCGCAGCTCCCAGGCTTGCATCAGCCGCAAGGCGAGGTAGGATTCGTTGAGAGTGAACTTGATGTAGTCGCCGGCGTCGTAGTGGCCTCCGGCCATGTCCAGCTTGCGGGAAGGCACGGCGTCTTTCCAGGCGCCGTTGGCGAGGTCGCCGTCGGGAACCTGCACCCGCGCGGCGGAGTCTCCCAGGTGCGAAGGGCCATGCACCAAAAGGCCTTGGGCGCCCGAGCGTTCGACGCGCACATGACGCAAAGCCTGTAGCAGAAAGCGGGTGTAGGGATCGCGCTGGATGGACACCACGGCCTGGACACCGCCGACCTCCAATCGATACTCGGCGGGCGCCGTCACTCGGGAAAGGTCGATGCGGTGGTTGAAGGCTTTGGGCGTGTGGTCGCCAATTCCCGCGAACGATCCACCCAGCACCCCGCTCAGAGCGAGCGAATCACCTTTGCGGAGGGACCATGTCGCGCCGGTCAGGTCGGTCTCGGACATGGCCACCACCACCTTGGGGGCATCGATCCGGTAGCCCGCCTGGTTGAGCCGCAACCAGGGACCTGCGTAGGGTCCGCCCGCCAGAGCGGCGGTCAAAACCAACGCGGGGATTCCTGTGCGTCCAGACAAATGTGGCGTCCATTCCAGGCTGCGAATCTTCATGTGCGGATAATAGCATCGCCCGGTCCGATGGCAGGATCAGACACCGGCGACAAAAGGGGAGAATTGTCAGGGATTGGATGAAACATCCCTGAAATCTTCCGAAACAACGCGACCATCGAATCCGGCATCGGCATTGCTCTCTTCTGGAGTGGATGAAACTCCAGACCACACTGCGTGGCAAGAACCACGCCTTCCGAAACCTCTACGATCTGATGGCGCGCGCCAATGAACCCAAGGCGGGAGACCGCTTGGCCGGGCTGGCCGCCCAAACGGCCCAGGAACGCATGGCCGCTCGCATGCTCCTTTCCGAGGTCAGGGTTTCCGAGCTCCTGGACCAACCCGCGGTGGCAGCCTCCCGCGACTGGGTGACCAGTCGGATTCTGTCCGGACTGGACCCCGCCGCCCGCCGCGAGACCTCGGATTGGACCATCGGCCAATTGCGGGAAAAGATCCTGGAATCCGATGGCGAAACCGTGCTGCGCTGGGGCAAAGGGCTTCCCAGCGAAGCCATCGCGGCCGTGGCGCGGCTCATGTCGAACATGGACCTTGTCCTCGCCTCTTCCAAACTGCGCGTGGAAACGACCAACCGAACCACCATCGGACTTGCGGGCACCTTCTCCTCGCGCCTGCAACCCAATCATCCCGTCGACGACCTGGCCGGCATCCTGGCTTCGGTGCGCGACGGATTGTCGTTCGGGGTGGGCGATGCTTTGGTGGGGATCAATCCCGCCGACGACACGGTGGAATCGGTGGCGCGCACCATGGATGGCGTGTCGGAATTCGTCCACGACGCTCTGGCCGTTCCCACCCAGGTCTGCGTGCTCGCGCACGTGGGAACGCAGCTGAAGGCGTTGGAGCGAGGCGGGCGCTGCGACGTGGTGTTCCAAAGCATCGCGGGAAGCCAAGCGGGAAACGAGTCCTTCGGGATCAGCCCTTCCATGCTGTCTGAGGCCGACGACGCGGTGCGCGCGGGACGCACCGATCTGGGGGAGCACGTGCTGTACTTCGAGACCGGGCAAGGGTCGGAGCTTTCCAGCGATTCCCACCACGGCATCGACCAGCTCACCATGGAAGCCCGGTGCCACGGCCTGGCCCGCAGCTACTCGCCGTTTCTTGTCAATACTGTCGTCGGGTTCATCGGGCCGGAATATCTCTTCGACGGTCGCGAGGTGATCCGCGCCGGCCTGGAAGACCATTTCATGGGTAAGCTCCACGGGCTTCCCATGGGCGTGGATGTCTGCCACACCAACGCCATGGACGCCGACCAGAACGATCTGGAAAATCTCCTGATCCTCCTGGGTGCCGCGGGCTGCAATTTCGTGATGGGGGTTCCGATGTCCGACGACGTGATGCTCAACTACCAGTCCACCAGCTTCCACGACGTGGCCGCCTTGCGCGAGCTGCTCGGTCGCCGCCCGGCGCCAGAATTCAACGGATGGATGGAAACCAGAGGCATCCTGCGCGAAGGCCGCCTGATCGCAGAGGCCGGTGATCCCGGCATCTTCGAGCGTCCCTTGGTGCGCTGATGGCTGCCGATTCCCAGTACCTCCACCACCCCTTGGACCTGCAGGCCCTCACGCCTGCGCGGATCGATCGCGGACGGGCGGGAACCAGACCGCGCACGGCCGAGTTGTTGCTGTTTCGTGCCGACCACGCCGCGGCGCGCGACGCGGTGCTCACCGAACTGCCCGACGATTTTCCGGACCAGCTGGGGTGCGTGGCCTCGGTGCGCACCTGCGCGGCGGATCGTCGCGAATACCTGCTGCGCCCCGATCTGGGCCGACGCATCCGCCCAAGCGACGAACAAGCCGTGGCGGCATTGGGCAAGGGCGGTTGCGATGTGCTGGTGGTGGTCGGCGATGGATTGTCTTCCATTGCCGTGGCCTCGCAAGTCCCTCTCCTGCTCCCCCCGCTATTGGCATCGCTGGAGGCCTTGCGGCCGGGATCTGTGCGTGGACCAATTTTTGTCCGCAACGCGCGGGTGGGTGCGATGAACCATCTGGGAGAGCTCGCGCAGGCGACGGTGGTGGTCCTGCTGGTGGGCGAGCGACCGGGGCTTTCCACGTCCAAGAGTTTGTCGGTGTACATGGGCTGGATGCCGCGCCCCGGCTGCACGGACGCCCACCGCAACGTGATCTCCAACATCCACGAACAAGGGCTGGTGGCACAACAGGCCGCCCCGGTGGTGGTGCGGTGGGTCGCGGGGATGTTCCGCGAAAGAACCAGCGGAGCGCACTTCACGGTGTGAGCGGGCGGCAGTTGCGCAAGGGGGCTGTAAAACATAGTTTGACGGGTATGGTCAAAGTCATCACGAAGATCGGCAACTCGCAGGGGCTTCTTCTGGACGCTCCTCTCATGGAAATGCTCCACCTCAAGGTTGGCGACCAAGTCAACATCGAGGTGCATGATGGAGGAACTGCGACCCTGACCCCCATCCGGCCACGTCCCGATTCGGCAACGGTCAAAGCGGCGATCGCCGGGGTTGTCAAGGATTACGCCAAGACGTTGAGCCGCCTCGCATGATCGACAACCTCGACGACTGCGTCCATCTCGATCTCGACATTGTTCTGGAAATCCACCAGAGCGTGATCGATGCGTTTGGAGGCGCCCAGGGAATCCGAGAAATCGCGCTGCTGGAATCGGCGGTCGCTGCTCCCCAAGCCACTTTCGGGGGGCAATCTGTCTATGTTGACGTGGTTGAGATCGCCGCGGCCTATCTCTTCTTCTTGTGCCGAAACCACCCCTTCATCGACGGAAACAAACGAGTCAGTTTGGCATCCTGCTTGGTGTTCCTGCGGCTGAATGGATACTCTCCGGCGCCTGATTCGTCCGCGTGGGAAGAGCTGACCCTCGACATCGCCGCATCCCGCTTGGATCGCGACCAGGCCACGCAACGACTGCGCGCCTTGCTGCCTGGCTGAGGCAATTGCCGGGAGCCCGGAGAAGGAATAGATTTTCTTTCTGAAAATCTATTTCGAAGGTGGGCATATGGGCCGCAGGAGTCTGGCAAGCGAGCGAAAAGCGCTGATCATCGAGGCGCTGGCAGAGGTCATCCGCGAAGATGGTTACGAAGCCGCCACCCTCGAGCGCGTGGCGTCCAAAGCAGGAGTCCAGCGCACGCTGATCCGCCATTATTTTGGCAACCGGGATGAACTGATCGGGGAGGCGCTGGTCCACATCACTGGGAAGTACCTGGCAGATTACACGTCGGCGGTGGAGAACCTACCTGCGGCCCAGTCCATCCCAGCCCTGATCGATTACCTGTTTGGTGGGCAGTTCAACCAGCGGATGGAAGACGATACGGTCATCGATGCCTTGATCGCCTCATCCAACCAAAGCGATGCCGCCAAGTCCGCCGTGCTGCGGATGTACCGGACCTTCGAGGACACCGTTTACACGCTTCTGGAACGGGCCAATCCTTTGGGATCTCCGGAAGGAATCAAGGATGTCGCCTACGCCCTGGTGTGCCTTGCCGAACAGCACGCGATGATGCGAAGTCTGGGAATTGGCGACAGCCGCGAAGCGGGGCTCAAGCGAACCGCTCTGGCCTTGATCCAAACAATCATTGTGCACAAATCGTCGCGCCACCAAAGGAACGCCACATGAGCGCCCCCATCGAGCGCGAGTTTCCCGCGCAAACCTCCGGCGGCGACCAGGTATTGACCCTGCGCGACGGTCGGAAATTGACGTTCGTCGAGCTGGGCGATCTCGCAGGTTCGCCCTGTTTTTTCTTCCATGGCGTTCCGGGGTCGCGCAACTGCCTACCAGACGATCCAGTCCTGCGGGAGTTCGGGATCCGGGTGATCGCTCCCGACCGCCCCGGCATGGGATTGTCCGATCCGCACCCCCACCGCACGCTGGCCAGTTGGGCGGACGATGTCGCACAATTGGCCGATGGGCTGGGCCTCGACACGTTCCATGTCGCGGGAGCCTCTGGCGGAGGACCGCACGCCCTGGCCTGCGGCGTCCATCTGGCAGCCAGAGTTCGCTCGGTGACCCTGATCTCCACCTCGGTCCCTCCCGACATGCTGGGGCAGGGAAAGAGCATGGCCAAAGCCAACCGGATCTCGTTTTTCCTGGCTCGGCACGCCCCTTGGCTCCTGGGGTGGAGTTTCCGGTCCTATGGCAAAGCCGTGGCCAAAATGGACCGTGCCTACGTGGAGGGCATGAAAAAACAATTGTGCGCATGGGACCAAAAAGTGCTGGAAGAAGCCTCAGGGAGTCAGGATCTGTCAGACCTGATCCTGAAGGATCTGCGCGAAGCCTTTCGGCAAGGGCACCAAGGGGTGCTCGCGGATTTTCTCCTTGTCGCTCGGCCCTGGAACCTCGATTTTTCCGCCTTGCGCGCACCCGTCCACCTCTGGCACGGCGAAGCCGACACCCTCGTGCCGGTGGCTCCGGTCCGCGTCATGGCCCCGAACCTACCGGGATGCGCTGCGCATTTCATCCCCGAAGCCGGCCACATGCTCCTGGAATCCGAGATCGTGGGTCGCAGCATCCTCCAGGCCATCCGGGATGCGGACGACTGACACTTCGCGACCCCGATCGGCGACGGCCGTCGAGGTCGTTTTTTGTCAACATGACAATCATAACCGCCCACCCGGCAGGACCAGAGATGCCCTCCGCCCCTGTTCCTCCACGAGAAGGAAGAACGGTCCGGCGGAATTTGGGACGTTGAGCATCCTCTCCCCCTCCTTGGCAGGCAACTGGCTCCAACGGACGATCGCCTGGACATCGCCTCGGGCATCGACCAACCGCAGTGCCGGGTTGCGCCAACCGCTCCCGAGAGAGATCCGCCAGCCATCCCGTTTCGCCACCGCGTGCACGCGGGCGTCCAGGGAGATCGGCGCACGCACCACCCCCTGTTCGCCGACAATTCCTGACACATCGCACTTGCCCAGCCCCTTCGGGCAAGCCCCGATCCAGGAGCGCGCCGCCGGATTCCAGGCGCCCATGTACTCGGGCCACGCACCGCCTCTACCACCGCGGATCAGCGCCGCGGGCGAGGAGGAGGTCGGCCTGAATCCCGATGCATCGAAGCTGGAGGTGTCGGAAAGTTTCAGATCCTGCTGGAAGGAATGCCGTTCCGAAATTTCGGGACGGCCGATCGAATCCAGATGCGCCTGCCATGCCGATAGTTGCTGGTACTTGGCCAGGCAGCCCTTTCCGCATTTGTCGACCCACCCCGTGCCGACCCCGTAGCCGTTGTAGTCCAGATAGAGGGCGCTGGCCTTCACCGAAGGTCCATCCTGCGGCTCGTATCCCATGAACAGACTCCATGGGCCCGATCCCGTGCTAAGGTTGCCAAACCACTCCCAGGTCACGTCCTCGCTCCAGTTGTTGTGGAAATCCGCGAACCGATTGGCGTGGAAGGTGTTGTTGTGGATGTGGAAACGAGCCAGGTCGATCATTCCCGAGATCGCGCCCCCGTTGTGGGCGAAGACGTTGTGGTCGATCCTCGGATCGTAGGCGGGACCGTTCTGGTTCGATCCTTTCACCGCGGATCCCGCGACGCGGGAAAAGAAGTTGTGGTGGATGCGGATGCCTTCCGGATTGTCCTTGAGGAAAAGACCACCGGACAGATTCCGGAAAGTGTTCCACGCGTACTCGACATCCTCCGGGACGTCCCCTTCCTGGGCTCCGTAATGCTCGATGGCATCGTTCCCTTCCTGGCAGGATGGATGGACCACGTCGCGGAAGGTGTTGTTCACGATCCGCGCCCCCTGGTTTCCCGAGAAGAACAGCAGGTTGCACCAGAATCCCAGACCGGGATTGTCGCTCACGCCTCCGAAAATGTCATTGTCTGCAAGGCGCAGGTAGGGGCAGCCCAGGAAGCTGACCACGCCGCGGATGTGCAAGCCGGAAAGTGTCAGGTGGCGGTTCCCCATGCCGCTGACCAGGAAGTTGGTCGGAGAGGCGCCTCCGTCGAGCAGGACACTGTCGCCGGGCCAGGCGGTGGCCACGCAGTGGTCGGCGGGAAAGTGGAGGGTGGAATGGGTGTAGCTCTGGGAGCCCGGCACCGCGTAGGTCCCCGCATGCACGTAGAGGGTGTCGGGATGCAGGGAATCGCGGCCTCCATCGAACGCCGCGAAGCCGCGCTGGGGGGTGCGGAAGGGATGCGCCGCGCTGCCATCGGCCGAATCGTCGCCCGTCGGCGAAACATGCCAGACATCGGGTTGGTTGGGGGTGGCGCCGATCTCCAGGACCACGACCAAGGCAGCGAAAAGGATTCTACGCAGTGGCATTTCGGACTCCCGGTTCGGCTTCAGAGGATCGGATCCCGAATGTACCATCGATTCCCCAAACCCTGCCGCAATTGCCGATTCGATGCCGGTCCAACACCGCCCGGAATCCCGAGGACCTAGATTGGGCACCCCAACCAAAATCGAAAGCCGGCTTCATGAGCACATCGCCCTCCTGCCCCAAATGCCAATACGAGTACACCTACGAGGAGGGCGACGAATTCGTTTGCCCCGACTGCGGGAACCGCTGGAGTGCCGTCGCACCGGTGCCCGTGGCTGAGGAAGGCTTCGTGGTGCGCGACGCCAACGGCAATGTCCTGGTGGATGGAGATTCGGTGGTGATGATCAAGGAGCTCAAAGTCAAGGGAGCGCCGACGCCCTTGAAGGCCGGCACCAAGGTCAGGAACATCCGTCTGGTCGACAGCGACCACAACATCGACTGCAAGATCGACGGATTCGGCGCCATGGCCCTGAAGTCGGAATTTGTCAGGAAGGCGTGATCCGTCGCCGCGCCAGCCACCCGTAGGGCCGTAGGGACAACCCTAGGGTTGTCCGAGGGCGATGGCCCGAGCCCGCAGGACGGCGACCCCACCCCCGTGAATGCCGGAAACTGGTAGAGACGCCCCGGCGGGGCGTCTCTACGCACGGATTCGCGAGGGTGGGGTGGCGCCCGACCGCCGTTCCCCCATAAACAGAAACGACCCTGCCCGTACGGGCAGGGTCGAAATTTGTCATCGGCTGACGGGTCGGTCGCATGGATTTCGCGGCATCGCATTGTGGACGTCGTCGTAGGGACAACCCTAGGGTTGTCCCTACGATTGCCCCGTCACATCGATCCGCGAAATCCGCCGCAGCCGGCAGGATCAGCCCTGTTCGAGTTCCAATGTTTTCGTGGTCGCGTCGCACACTTCGGTGGGTCCCCAGTACTGGATGGGGCCGGGGTACACGTACGATTCGGTCTCGGCCCACACCTTGCGGTTGGCTTCCAGCTTCTTGAAGGGAGCCGCGTCCAGCTCCACCAGCGCCTTGCGGATCACGGGCTTGTCGTGGCCGTGGCGACGCTCGATGTTCATCATCTGGGTCACGGGGATGCCGCCGGGAACCCACTTCTCGATGCCCTTGGTGAGGCTGGAGCAGGTGGCCATGTAGCCGGTCTTGCCGCCGTTGACGAGCAACGCCGCGACGTAACCCAGCGAGTAGCAGTAGTCGGCGTCAAAATTCGACGGAGCCGCGCAACGACCTTCGTAGCCGAAGAAGTGCGTGAGGAAGCTGAACTTGGCCTTGGAGCCGCGCTTCTTGAGTTCGGCGGTGACCATCTCGCCCAGCAGCTTCTCGGTTTCGATGCGGCTGACCTGCACGTTGCCGTGCGGGTCGCGGTCCAGCAAGAGCTGGCCGCGGATACCGAAAGGCAGCGAGAAGTAGGTGGCGGCGACGTCGGCGGCCAGGAACTTCTTGAGGAGCTCTTCCTTGGCGGCCTGATCAGCGGCAGCTTCGAAAGCGGCGGCTTCGTGGGCCATCAGGTCGTTGAGGGTGGAGATCAGCTTCTTGACGTCGGGCATGAATTCCACGAGGCCTTCGGGGATCACGGCCACACCGAAGTTCTTGCCGGCCTTGGAGCGCAGCTCCACGAGGTCGGCCATGGAAGCCACGACCTGCGCGAGGGTCTCGCCCTTCTTCTCGATCTCTTCGGAGATCAAGGTGAGGTTGGGCTGGGTCTGCAGACCGGCTTCCAGAGCCAGGTGCGAGGCGGAGCGGCCCATGATCTTGATGTAGTGCCAGTACTTCTTGGCCGACAAGCAATCGCGCTGGATGTTGCCGATCAGTTCCGCGTAGGTCTTGGCGGCGGTGTCGAAGCCGAACGAGGTGGGGATCTGGGCGTTCTTGAGGTCGCCGTCGATGGTCTTGGGGCAGCCCACGACAGAAATCGGCGAGCCTTTGGCCTTGAACCACTCGGCCAGCACGGCGGCGTTGGTGTTGGAGTCGTCGCCACCGATGATCACCACGGCGTTGGCCTTGAGGCCTTCCAGCACGGCCTTGCACTTGAGGAACTGTTCCTCGGTTTCCAACTTGGTGCGCCCACTACCGATGATGTCGAAGCCACCGGTGTTGCGGTAGGCGTCCATGATCTCGGGGGTGATTTCCAGGTACTTGCCTTCTTCCAGACCCGAAGGTCCGCCCAAAAAGCCCAACACGCGCGAAGCGGGATTGATGGCCTTGAGACCGTCGAAGATGCCCGCGATCACGTTGTGGCCACCGGGAGCCTGGCCGCCAGACAAAACCACGCCCACGGTGAGGGGGCCGGCGAGCTTGGAGGTTCCAGCCACGAATTCCGCGACGGGCTGTCCGTAGGTCTGGGGGAACAAGGCCTTGACTGCGGCTTGATCAGCCACGGATTCGGTGGCGCCGCCGAACTTGAGTTCCACTGCCGCCGGCCCCTTGCGAAGCACGGGGGGCAACTTGGGCTGGTAGGCCTTGCGGGCGATCTGGAGAGCGGACAGCTGGGTCATTCAGGACTCCGAAATGTTGCTGGATGCATGCGCCGCCGGTTTAGCCAGACGGTCGCGGTGACAGGCCGCCAAAGGTAGAAACCGGAGCTCGGGGTCCGGTACAGGGGGGTGGCGCCGCCTTCTCTTGCAGATTTGCAAACGCTTTGCAAATCTGCAAGAGGCACCTAGAACGCCATGCTGAGCCGTGCTCCCGGCAAACCTGGACGGAGATACCCTGCCGTCAGGCGAGGACTTGAGTTGTTTCGAGCCAGCGTTCGATCCATCACAAGAGCCCCTGTTTCGGCCCCAACCAGCATGGCCAGTGGCGCCAAGGCGGGGCTCTCCGCGCCGTAGGCAACACCGAATCCCACCGCCAATCCAGCAGCGGCGCCCAAGATTCCCGGGATTGGGGTCCTAGATGGATAACTACGTGGGGAAGACCCGGATACACCGATTCCCATTCCAATGGATATCCCCGCAGTGCCACCGATTCCCGCCCCATATAGCCCCATGACCAACGTGCCAAAGCCCAACCCACACCTTCCGTCGGTCGTTCCACAGGGTGTTTCCTGATTGGAGGCGTAGACCATGCCGGCGATGAAACCGATTCCACAGCCGATTGTTCCTCCTAGAGTCCCGTACACAGCCCCATCGAAGACCTGCTGGGGTGCTTTGCTCCATCGGGTTGTATCCCGAGACACCGAGATGCGATCTGGAGACGGATAGTCCGGATAGGCCTGGGTACGTGGTTCAGACCGGGCGCTGGGCGGGGGCAGTTCGAAGGCGGAATCAGGGGAGACCGAGTATTGGAGTGCGGCACTCATGGCCAAAGCAAGGAATGTCATATCACCCAATCTATCCCGCGGCCGGATCCACAACTCCCTCAAATGGCTCGTTCTACAACAAATGCCCATTGGGCCCTCAGAACATCTCCCTCCAAGCCGTATCGGATCCCGGCACCAAGGCTTTCGATGGATCGATCTACAACGCATCCTGCCCGGGACTCCCGCCCAGCCAGAACACTTGGACCACAGATTCAAACTCGATGGGTGACGGCGCATCTCGCGTACTGCCCACACGAGGTACTTGGCCCATGCACATCACACCGCTCCGAACCTCCCTCCTCCTGGCCTCCTCGGCTTTCTTGCTGGCCCCCGCCGCGCACGGGGCCACCTACTGGGCCGCCCCGGCCGGCAAGTCCGCCAACGCGGGCTCGAAGTCGGCGCCTTTGGATCTGGTGTCCGGCATCAAGAAACTCGCCGCGGGCGATTCGCTTCTGCTGGAAGCGGGCACCTATTCCATCGGCTACACCGAAGGCGCAAAAAACAGCCTGCTGTGTGCGGTCAAGGCGACCCAGGCGGCTCCCATCGTGGTGCGCGCGCCTTCGGGGCGAGCCGTGTTCGATTTCGGATTCCCTGAAGACACCTATGTGCAAGACAGCTACGGCATCTCGCTGACCGGCAGCTACTGGACGTTCGAACGCATCGACGTGACACGCGCCGGCTATCAGGGCACCTACGTGACCGGATCGCACAACACGTTCGACAACTGCCGCTTCTACAACAACCGCAACTCGGGGGTGGAGGTCAACAAGGGCGGCGAATACACGCTTCTCCACAACGTCGATTCGTACAACAACTACGACCCCAAGAAGACCGGCTCCATGGCCGACGGCTTCGCCATCAAGCAGACCATGGGCCCGGGCAATCGCCTGGTGGGATGCCGGTCCTGGAACAACTCCGATGATGCCTACGACACCTACGACAGCCCCGAGTTCGTGGTCATGGACAGTTGCTGGGCCGCCACCAGCGGCTGGTACCATGGCGACCCCAAGGACTCGCGTTCCAACACCACGATGAACGGAAACGGATTCAAAGTGGGTGGGCTGGAACAAGTACAGCGCAACATCCTGCGCCACTGCGTGGCCTTCGGCAACAAGGCCCGCGGGTTCGACCAGAACAACAACACCGGCGGCGTGACCCTGATCCACTGCACGTCCTTCAAGAACGGATCCCAGAACTATTCCTTCGGCGGCCCGTTGGCCGCAAGCGAGAAGAACACTTTCACCAACAACATCTCGCTGAGCCCCGGAACTGCCGACGTCTTCGCCAACGCGACGTCCACCACCAACACCTGGAACAGCCTGGCCGCGACAGCCAGCGACTTCCTGAGCACCGACGTTTCCCTCGCGCTGCCCGCTCGCAACGACGATGGCTCCATTCCCGCCAGCGCCTTTTTGCGCCTGACTTCCGCCAGCAAGCTGGTGGATGCGGGCACAAAGACCAACGCCACGTTCAGCGGCAAAGGCCCCGACCTCGGCGCGTTCGAATCCGGCGCCATCAGCAACACCATGGACCGTGGTCACGGCCCGCTCGTGCGGCAAGTGCGGGGCGCCGTGCAATGGCAGGTGGGCCCGGAAGAAGCCGGACCGGCGACGATCCGGACGATTTCCGTCAACGGATCCCTGGCGGACATCCGGTCCGTGGACCTGCACGAGGGACTCAACACGTTCGGTCTGGGCGGCCTTCCGAAGACGGGATGGATCGTCGTGGTCCGGCGCGGGATCGCGGAGGCCCCGATCCCCTATGTCAATTTCTGACGGAGCCGTCGAGGCAGCTCAACGGAATTCAGGCGCCTTGCCCGCGATGTTCAGCAGTCGCTTCTCCAACAAATGCCAGCTGATCCAGGCGATGGCCAACGAAAACAGCAAGGTGAATCCGAAAAAGCCCAACTGACCCCAGGTGGACCACGGCCCCAGGAACTTCTTCCAATACACCCCCGCGACCATGGTGATAGGGAAGGAAACCAGATAGAGGGTGTAACTGTAGAAGCCCACGAAGCGCAATGGCTTCCATTCCAGCATGGTACCCACCGGGCCGCTCCGCAGGGCGATCACCAGCAAGCCGCACCACTGCAGAAGGCCCCAGCTGAAGGCCGCCGCGTTCAGCTGGTCCCGAAAGGGGTGTTCATATCCCGATGTGACCAGCGGGGTGAGAAAGAACAGGAGCGCACCAGCCGCGATCATCGCCCAGGCGGTCCGGAGGGAGGGGAGCTTTCCCTGCTCCTTCAACAGGGCGATGAGCCCTCCTGCAGCCAGGGCGTCGACGCGGCAGATGGTCAATGCGTACACGGCGTCGTAGGTGAGGCCCGACCCGATCAGAGCCATCCGCAAAAGAGGCGCCCCCAGGACGAAGCCAACCGCCACCGCGGGAAGGCGACGGAATCCGACCAAAGCGACCAAGGCGGGCCAGACCAGGTAGAACTGTTCCTCCACCCCCAACGACCAGAGCTGTCCGATCAATTGGTCCCCTTCAGGCCAACCGTTGGCCCCCCAATTCAGCCAATTGTGCAGGAACGTCGCGTACCAGACGAAATTGGCGCGCGGAACCAGGGCGTACTCCATCGTCCAATTCACGACGGCGGGAAGTACCCATACGCTCGCGACCAGGACCAGGTAATAGATGGGCAGGATGCGCACGCTTCGGCGCACATAGAAACGTCCGACCCATCCCGGAGTCCCGACCTGCCGCAGAAGGATCCCCGTGATCAGGAACCCCGAGAGCACGAAGAAGAGATCGACCCCGGCCCAACCCATTTCCCCGAAATAT
Source organism: Fibrobacterota bacterium (assembly GCA_016699655.1). GTDB lineage: Bacteria > Fibrobacterota > Fibrobacteria > UBA5070 > UBA5070 > UBA5070. The sequence continues at coordinate 1,638,260 of CP064986.1, read as the reverse complement.
CCCAGCGCCCGCGACATCGGATGAACGCCCAGCGCAGGACCGTAGATCTTCGTGTGGAAAAAATGGACTGCCAGGAAAGCGAAACCTCGCAAGCCCTCCAGGGCGGGAATCCGTACGGACACGGCCCCGAAGGACGGGGATCTGCTTGATGTTTCCATGTGGCCCTGTCCGGTGTCGTGAGAGTGGTTGGAAGATGGCGGCGATCGCCGCACTTTGAGACGCAATCTAGACTCTTTGGCGCCGCTGTCCGGATGCACCTCTCTTCGGCATCACTCCCGGAAGCTCAAGACCTCCCCGATCCCGTCGGTTCCGTAGGCCAGCGCGATCAGGCGATCCACCCCCAGGGCCACGCCGGCGCCTGGGGGCATCCCGGCGCGCAGGGCATCCACCAGTTCCAAGGAAATGCCCGGCGACTCCTTTCCCGCCGCCAAACGCGCGCCCCGCTCGTCGCGAAAACGCGCGGCCTGCTCCACCGGATCCACCAGTTCGTCGTAGCCGTTGGTGAGCTCCACGCCCTTCCAGTACATCTCCGCGCGCATGGCCACCTCGATCCCTTCGTGGGATTCCACGCGGGCCAAGGCCGCACGCGTTGGCGGATATCCCCACAGGAACACCGGGCCTTCCTCCCCCAATCCAGGCTCCACCTTGCTGACCATCAACAGATCGATCCAGCCATCGCGATCGCCGGAAGGCAATTGGGGCAGCACCGCCATCGCATCCTCGGCGGCGGCACGGATTTTGTCAATGGAATCCAGGAACGGATCCACCCCGGCCCTTTCCAAAAACGCTTCCCGGACGCTCAGCCAACGTGCGGGAGGCAAGGTAGGGACCACCGCGCGGCAAAGGTCTTCCACCTCCCGGCACAGTTCGCGCAGGGTCCAGCCCGGCCGGTACCATTCCAGCAGGGTGAACTCGGGGTTGTGCCACCGGCCCGCACCTTCGTCGCGAAACGCCTTGGCCATCTGGTAGATGGGGCCGGACCCCGCGGCCAACAAACGCTTCATGTGGAATTCCGGACTGGTCTGCAACCACCAGGAATCCTTGCGGAACTGGCTTTTGACGGCGAAGGAATCGATCCACAGGTCCACCGTCCCCGCCCAGGCCAGCTGCGGAGTCTCCACTTCCATCACTTGGGCGTGATGGAAATACTCCCGGATCGCACGGAGTTTTTCGGCTCGGAAGCGAAGCGCCTCGATCGAGCCGCTCGGCTTCCAGGAATCCTTGGCATCCAGTTCCAGCAAGTCGCTCCTCCCCTTTCGAATAATTGTCCCCAGGACAAAGCTACCTCCCCCCAACCAATATCCTAGATACCGCAATAGGACCGGGCGCGCTGCCCACCATCTCGTTCGCGCCTGGTCTTTTCGCCTCTCTCCCCCGCACCTTCCAAGTGCGCCGTCGGTCGGACGAAAATCCCAGACATCAAACGATCTGGTAAGCATCACATCCCTCTCTATCACGGCATCTAGGATGAATACATTAGTGCCGCAATGATCTTTCCCAGCCGCACGACGGCTCTCGCCAAATCCATCGCCCTGGAGCCCTTGGACCTTCTCGCGCGACTGCTGCCCGCCCGGTTGGCCGCACCACAGGACGCTCGTGGAGCCGCCCCTTGGATCCTTCTGGCCCACGGAGGTTTGCGCGGGCTCTCGGAAAAGCTTTCCAGGGAAGGCGTGGAATCGATCGGGTTTTCTTCGGCGCAGGCGTCCTCCCATCCCGAACTGTCCCGTACGATCGCCGATGCGTACCTGGCCTGCAAGCGCATCCAGTCCGACCTGGGAAGCGAATGGAAGCCGGGCCCGGACTGGGGCCCGCTCCTGGATGCCGGCTGGGCACCGGTGCGTCGCTCCATGGCATCGGGAGACCTCGATTCGGTGGACGCCTTTTTCCGATCGATGTTTCGCAACGAAGCCATCGCGGGATTGTGGGGCGGATCCGGCATGTTTGACAATTTCCGACACATCGATCGTTGGTGGATGGCCGGTCGCGCTTCGCAGTTTTTGCACCAACTGCGCCGCTGGAAAGAGGGCTGGGGAGGCGACGTGGGCCGGTTGGCGGCCGCCGAAGTGGGCGAACCCTGGGGATGGCTGGTCGAAGGCCATCTGGTGGTGGAACCCACGCTGGAATACGACGCCCACGCCCGCGACATCCTGCGGATCATCGACGGGGTCTCCAACCCGATCGTGCTGGAAATCGGCGGCGGCTACGGCGGGATGGCTCGCCAGCTGCTCAGGGACCGATCCGATCTCGCCTACATCGGTGTCGACCTTCCCGAGAACGCCTGCCTGCAGGCCTACTACCTCACCCACGCGCTGCCCGATCGCGACGTGCATCTGCACCACCAGCAGGTGCCGCAACGGGTGGAGCCGGGTTCGATCCACCTGATGCCGAACTTCGCGTTGCGAAACCTCCCGGCGGGATCCGCGACGATCGTGGTCAATTTCCGCAGCTTCGCGGAAATCCACGCGGCCGGACTCGATGCGCTGTTCCGGGAGATCGCACGCATCCAGCCGCGATGGCTCTTCCAGGAAAACCTGGGCGAACGGCGCCTGGACGGCCTGGCCGGAATTCCTCTGGGCGATCTTCCCCGGCTGGAAGGATACCGCACCCTGACCGAACACCCCTCCCCGTGGCTGCGCTACGGCGAAGGATCCCCCTACCCGTGCCGCGTCCGACTCCAGGAACGGATCTCCACCCCTTGACAACTTCCGACACACGGGATCCGGACATGGATTCCCGGAAGGGCCCCTCCTCGCGGATGGATTGGACCGACCAGTTGCGGGAAGCCTTCCGCCACCCCGCGCGGCTGGCCGAACACCTGGGCATCCCCTTGGGATCCCTGCCGCCCCTGTCCGGCAAACCCGCGTTCCCCATGCTCGTCCCGCGCGCCTTCGCCCAGCGCATGGAGCGCGGCGATCCGCGGGATCCCTTGCTGTTGCAGGTCTGGCCGGACCAGGCCGAGCTCGAGCCAACGGCGGACGAATCGACGGATCCTGTCGGCGATGGGTTGTCGGTGCGCACGCCCGGACTGCTGCAGAAGTACCGGTCCCGCGCGCTGGTCGTCACCACCGGTGCCTGCGCCATCCACTGCCGGTACTGCTTCCGCCAGGAATTCCCCTACAACCAATCCACCTCCGATTGGGAGCCGCGCATCGCCTATCTGCGGGATCACCCCGAAATCGACGAGGTCGTGCTGTCCGGAGGCGATCCGCTGATGCTGGGCAACGGAGCCCTCGAGCGGATCTGGCGGGCCTTGGAAGGGATCCCTCATCTTCGCACGCTGCGCCTCCACACGAGACTCCCCGTGGTGCTGCCCGATCGGGTGGACGAGGGATTCGAAGCCTTGATCCGCTCCAGCCGCCTGCGCGTGGCCGTAGTGATCCATTCCAACCACGCCAAGGAGCTGGACGGCCAGGTGGAGGAGGCGATCTCGAAGCTGCTTGGCGCCGGTGCCACCGTGCTGAACCAGTCCGTTCTTCTGGCGCGCATCAACGACGACGTGGCGACCTTGCACGCACTCTCCGCCCGGCTTTGGGACATCGGGGTGCTGCCCTATTACCTGCATGCCCTGGACAGGGTCCGGGGAGCGGGACGATTCTTCGTGCCGGACTCCGTGGCGGTGGATCTGATCGAACGCCTTCGCGAACGGACTTCCGGCTACCTGGTCCCACGGCTGGTGCGGGAGATCGAAGGGGAGCCATCGAAGACTCCCCTGGCCTAGCCGACGGCTACCAGAGCGGGATGGTGCGGTGGATGCCGGTGTTGCGCAGCTGGTTGACGATGCGCATCTGGTTGCCCTCCTTGAACCACGCGACGGCGCGCATCAAGTAGACTCCCGAACCCACCGGCTTGCCCTTGTTGTCCAGGCCGTTCCAGGCAAGCCACACCTCGAAGTCGCCTCGGCGGGTGCGCGTGATCTCGCCCTTGTCCACCCACTGGCGGAACATGGGCAGCTCCTGGTAGGCCACCGAATTGCCGAGGTTGTCGTACACGTACAGGATGACATTTTCCGGCACACGGTTCAGCCGCACCAGCATTCCGGAAAATCGCTCGTCTCCGGCCGGGGCTGGCGTGCCATCCGGCATGGTCCATGGATCGGCGGGCGACTTGCGGATGAACGGCTGGATGGCCGGTTCTCCCGGCGGGATCACGACGTTGTCGGCACGCACCATCGGATGGGGCAGCTCCACCTGCATCTGGGCGGGCACCGTTCCATACTCGAGCGGAGTCCAGTGCGCGAACCGTTCCGGCGCGTTTCCTTCCGCATCGGCCAGCGCGCCCGGCCAGGAGAACCGCACGGAGTCTCCGGGCCTTCCGATGAAGGTGGAGTCGATGACCAACAACGCCTGTCGCGCCGAAACCAGCACCGGCGTGAAGAGCGGACGGATCACCTTGCCCGCGCTGTCCACGGAAGGCCTGCCGACGGAGATCCAGCCCGGCGAGACCGTGGCGACGCGGACCGGCTCGGAGAACCACGTTCTGACAGAATCCGGCGTCATGCCCGTGGCGGAGAACCGGAAGCGCGCGGTCACGATCACCGGATCGACCCGATCCTGGATGGAAAACCGCGCGGCCGGGGCCTGGGGCATGCGCGAGGACCGGAAGGATCCCAGATCCGCGCAGCCGGCTGCCGGGCAGGAAGTGGCGCCGAACGGGAACGGATCCAGATCGAACACCAGCAGGGTGTCGGTGGATTCGGGAGAAAGTGAGGCCAGATCCAGGTTGCGATCGACAAGCACGCCGTTGGTGTCCGGCCACCGGAAGGTGAACAGATCGGCCACCTTGAGCGGCTTGCGCAGGTGCAGCACCACGCGATCGGCGCGGCCATCGGCGTCCGTGTCCGTGATGGTGGCCAATCGCGGCGGACGGTCCATGCCGATCACCTCCACCAGCCTCGATTCCACGCCAGGGACGTTGCCCAGGGAATCGCGCACCACGCCGGATGCCGTGAAACGCACCGAGTCGCCCGGCTGGACCTGGAGGTCGGTGGAATCGGCGGGGAACAGCAGGATCAGATCGCCCGTGGCGGTCTCCACACGAGCCTGCTTGGCGGCCACCGGCACCAGCCCGAGCGCGGCATCCTTCCTGGACAGAATCCGGCTGGCGGGACTCAACGAGGGCCACACGCCCTCCGAGGGCTTGACGCGCAGAGTGTCCCAGACCGGACCACGGGACAAGACGGCCGTGACCGGGACAGGTGCGATCCGTTCCACCACCTTCACGGCCACGGGTGGCCATCCGGGCCCGGCGATCCAGGAAGCCTGCAGCGCGCCGATGGCTTTCGTGGTCAGGACGGGGGCATCGCCGAACACCCAGGTCAGGACCTTTCCGTCGGGCGATACGGCCACATCGGCCCCCGCCAGATTCAGAAGGTTGGTGGAAATCGGCCACGGAAGATCGATCTGGGCACCCGCGGTCCAGGCGCTCCTGAGATGGAGATCGGCCCGATCCAGCATCCCGTCTCCGTTGTCGTCGAAGTACACGACAGAATCCGGCCCAATGGCCGAAAACCGCACAGGCTTGGCCTCGATGAGGCTCACCAGGGAGTCGTCGGCGAAGGCGATCGTTCCATCCAGGACGGGGATCGCGGATTGGACCTCGACCACGAACTTGCCCTGCACAAGCCGCAGCGCGTCCACGACGCTCGCCCCGCCCGGCGCGCGCAACTCGATGCCGGGAAGCGACGCGGCCATCCGGACGATGGAATTGCACTGCAGACACAAATCGTCACCGAGGAACGCTCCCACCCGGATGCTCGCCTTGGCTCCCACCAGGGCCCGAACGGAGAAGGTGTCCACGGGCTTCCCGGCCGCATCGATGAACCGAAGGCGGGCCCGCGGAGCGTGCACCTTCGTTTGGGCCGTCACTCCCAGGTAGTTGCCCAGGAGGGAGTCCAGCTCCGGGATGGCCATTCCCAGTTGCAGGACCGTGTCGCGCAGGGTTCCTGTCGCGCCCTGCTGGAACGGGAAGCTGCCGGTGTACATGCCATCCACGCCCCGAGTCAGCGTCACTTTCAGCGTGTCGCCCAAGCGGTGCCGGACTCCCATCGTGATGGTGGGGGTGCCGCGCTCCTGGTCCAGGACCGCCACCTGGACGCGTCCGCCGGGGCCGTCCACATCCGGAGTCATGGCCAACACGGGAGCGACCGGATGGTGCAGCGCCAAGATGGCCGAGGCCGTGTCGCGGCGATCGCGAGGCATGCGGTAGGTGGCACGGACGGTATCCCAGCCCGGTCCTGAGCGGATCACCAAGTCGCCGGGGACCGCCTGTCCCATGGCCAGATCCTGCCAAGGGATGGTCCCGGTGAATGTCCCGCGCGCCAGATCGTTGGCGGTGGTGGGGACAGGCAATGCAATCCGTTCCACGTCGAGGCTCGCACGCGTCATCAGATCCACGGGAAGCACGGTCGCCTTTTCCGGGATGGTCTGCAGCGTGAGGAGGATGTTGCGGTCGGCGCTGTCCGCCCAAGCCAAGCCGGATTTGTCCGGGCGCAACGTCAGGCTGGTCGGGGGCCCGCAGCGGGTGGACAGCAGGGTATCCAGGGGGCCTGGGGCGATCGGGGCGGTCCCATCGGCCACCAGCACGTTCAGATGCGCGACCAAGGTGTTGTTCGCCTGCTTGACGGTCAGATCGATGGCGTTGGCTCCAGGCTCCAGCGCGACGATCGAATCCAAGCTCATGCGGTAGGAATTTCCGCTGGTCACTGTCTGGACGGAGCGAGCGCTTTGACCGTTGGTCTGATTGACCACCTGGATGCTGTCGGGAACGGACGGCTTGATGACCTTGCCCAGGATGGCCTGGATCACGTTGGTCAAGCTGTCCGGCATGTTGGGAGGGATCTGGTAGTAGGTGCCGCCCGTGCGTCTGGCGACGTCGGCCAATTCCGATCCAGCCACGTCGTCCACACCGAGGTAGATGGTGTAGATGGGGGGAATCGCGCTGGAATCCGTGGTCCAGGTGAAGCCGCCCCAGGTGACCGTGGTGGTGGGCCGCAGCGCGTTGGTCCAGGTTCCCGCGTTGGGCCTTCCGTCGGAAATCATGATGACCGCCTTGCTGGGATCCGCCGAAGGGGGGATGACCACGTCTCCGGTGTGTCCTCCGTAAAGCTGGATGCGCGCCCAGGCGATGGGAGCTTCGTAGTTGGTCCCGGAGGACTGCTTGAGAGCCAGCGACCCGACCAATCCTTGCACGGCGGCGGGCGTGTTCAATAGGGTCATGTCGGTGGTGGCCTGGTCGATGCCCCTGGCGAAACCGACGATCGAGGCAAAGGAATTGGGCGCTTTTGCGGCCTGGAACCGGATGGCGTTCTGGACGGTGGAAACCCGCACCTGGTAGGGATCGCCCGCGACGGTACAAACCCTCTTGAGGTCGTCGTAGCTGGTCCCGGGCGCGGCGACAGCCACGGTCAGACCATGGAATTGGATGGTGTCGGCGTATGTGATCACCGGGGTCCGGACGCTGCGATTGCACTCGAACCAGCCGCTCGTGTCTTCCGCGCCGGGCAGGATCACGGTGGGAACCATCGAGGTCGTCTGATCCACCACATAGACGATGTCTGTTGCCGGAGGGACCGATCCGGGAATCCCGCAGATGTTCAAGCCTTCGCTGGAAATGCGCGTGGTGGCCGCCGGAACGCGAATGGTGGCTCCATCCAATGAACCAATGGGCATGCACTTGTTGGTTGCGATCAGGTCGCATCTCTGGTCAGCAGCATGGCCGGTGATCGCCGCGGAGACGATCATCGAGATCCAGGTGCCGACAAACAACATCGAAGGGTGAGTCCGGAGCATTGGGGTAAGATGTCTTCACCAGAGGCCAGTTAACATCGCGTTTCATACAACTATCGATGACAAGTGTTGAAAGCTGGTCAACACCACCCGCTCACATGCTCGCTCATCATCAGAGTTTCAGATCCTGTTATCTTCTTCTGGCAGCCTTTCCAAACACTCCCTCAGGGACCTTTCCTCGATCCTCACCCCCCGGTTCGCCAGGGCCAGCTCTCGAGCCAAGGCCTCCTGCTCGGTCTGGCCGGGAGTCGGGCACCACAGGCAACGTCCATCCAGGATCCCCAACGCATCGAGGTCCATCACCGTGCTGTATCCTCCTCGCGACAGAATCCGTCGCGCCCCGCGAAGCGCCGCCACGAGCGAGTTCGTCGGGAGATGCGCCGCCTCGACCCAGTCGGCCTGTCCTTCCGGGGATTCCGGCAAGGCCTGGTCCGGTCGGCCACGGACCAACAGCCGACGCCCCGGCTTTCCGCGCAACGCCTGGCGGGCGATCGCCTCCAATCGGGTCCGACCCGGCTCCGGCCCGCTCACGAGCACCAACATGTCCCACGGGCCGCTCCATCGCGCATCCGGGATGGCGCCCACCATGCGGGAGAGCGGACCCAGATAACAGATCGGCGGAAAGGACTTGGGCGAGGCAGGATGACCCAATCGACCGGAAAGACCGCACTCTCCTGGGTGATCGGGAACCCAGACCTCATCGAACGAGCGAACCATGCGTGCCATCAGTCGCTCGCCGATCCCCTCGAACAGGCCCAGCCCCCGTGGAGCGGCTAGCCGCAGCTGATGGGTGAGCAGCACCGATTTCACCCCCGCGATCCGGCAGCCATAGCGGTTGTCGGACACCACGAGATCGAACCCTTCCCCTTTCCAGGATTCCACCAGGCTCCGCTCCTGGCGTATCGCCCGCCACAATCGCGGCAGCGAGGCCATCAGTCCCGGCACGAGCCAAGGTCCGTTGGCGTAGCGCACCGCGTAGTCGGGAAGCTCCCGCAACTCCAGGTCAGGGAACTCCGCTCGCCACCAGTCGGCGGATCGGCCGTTGGAGGCCAGAACCACGGAAGCTCCTGCCGCCAAAAGGCGCCTGACCAGCACGCTGGTGCGCGCCACATGTCCCAAACCCCAATCCAAGGCGCAGACCAAGGCGCGCTTGGGCGGATGATCCAATGGCAGACTCTCGAACGCGCGATCCATGCATGGCCAACGTACATCGCAACACGCTGGAGGCAGCGGTTCGGGGTTATCTTTGCCGCCGCCTATTTCGATCCCATGCCAGTCGCGGGATCCGTCCTCTCCGATCCGAAACGAGCCATGCACACCTCTTTGGCCAAGGCCTTGGCCCTTTCCATCTCGCTTGCGGGAATCTTCCTCCTGGAATCCTGGATCGGCCATCGCTTCCCCGGGTTCCCCCTGCGCACCCCGCAATGCTTGGACGGAATCTGGCAACAGGAGACACCCGCGGACACGACGGAATCCGACACCACCACCGCGGTGCAGGCCGACACGGCCAGGGTGCTGGTGCCCGACTCCACCCTGGCCGGGCCCGCCGACAGCACGGGGCACTACATCCTGCTCACCGGCGACTCCATGATCGAGGAACTCCAGCGGTTCCTCCAACCCATCGCCAAACGAAACGGCCACAGAATGGCGACAGCCATCTGGTACGGCTCCAACTGCCAGACCTGGGCCACCTCCGGCCGACTGCGGGAGGTGCTCGCCCAGTACCGCCCGAGCGCGGTCATATTCTCGTCCGGCGCCAACGAGATCCTGTTCAACGACCCCCCCAAGCGCAAGGTGTTCGTGGATTCCATCCGCGCCGTGTTCGACCAGGCGGGGATCCCGTGGCTTTGGATCGGGCCGCCCAAGTGGAAAAAAGGCTTCGGCATCGACGACACCATCCGCAGCGTGGTCGGCGACTCCCGCTATTTCGGGATCGGCATGCACCGCCTGGCCCGCAAGAAGGACGGCGCCCACCCCACCCGCGACGCCGCGGGGATCTGGGCGGACAGCCTTTGCCGCTGGATCCGCACCCAGCCCAACCTGTTCGGCAGGCACGTGGCCTGGGACACGCTCCAACGCGACACCTTGGGACAGATCCTGACGCCGGAAAAGCCCGACCGATCCCGTTGGGCCGGCTTCGCCGAAACCCGGATCCTGCCCAAGACGGGGCCCCTCGAATGACCCTGGCGGAAAACCTGCGGACCCTTGTCGCCTTCGATCCGACCAATCCATTGCTGTTCACCAGCGGGATCTTCCTTCCCGTGTTCATCGCCTTTCTGGCCTTGCACATGGCCCTCAAGCGCCAGGGCACCGCCAGGTTGGCCTGGGTTTGCGTGTTCAGCGGCTGGTTCTACTGGAAGTCCAGCGGATCGTACCTGGCCGTCCTGCTCCTTTCGGTGCTGGCCAACCACGCGATCGGACAATTGCTGGCCAAGAAGCCGCGTTTTTCCAAAACCATCCTGGCTGGCGGCATCCTCCTGAACCTCGCTCCGCTGGCGTTTTTCAAGTACGCCAACTTCGCGATCCAAAACGCCAATTCCTGGTTTTCGGCCGGGTGGTCGCCGCTGGATCTTTTCCTGCCCGTGGGGGTGTCGTTCTTCACCTTCCAGGGCATCAGCTACCTGGCCGACATCCATTCCGGCAAGGCCGCCCCGGCCCGCAACCTCCTGGACTTCGCCTTCTACCAGACCTTCTTCCCGCATCTGGTGGCAGGCCCCATCGTGCGCGCGGCGAGCTTCCTTCCGCAGATCGCCCAACCGCACGCCTTCACGAGCCTGGCCGAGGCCGACGACGACGATGCCCACAAATTGTCCGGAAACCTCCGGCGCATCAGCATCGACGCGGGGCTGTGGCTGATCCTCAAGGGCCTGGCAAAGAAAGCCATCCTCGCCGACGGCCTGGCCCAGTACGCGGATCTGGTGTTCGGCAACGCCTCCGGCTACGGCGGATTCGAGGCGCTGGCGGCGGCCTGGTGCTACACGCTGCAGATCTACGGGGACTTTTCCGGATACACCGACATGGCCATCGGCATCTCGCTTCTGCTGGGGTTCCGGCTGGGAGACAATTTCCGGTCACCATATGTTTCTCTTTCCATCACCGATTTCTGGCGCCGCTGGCACATCAGCCTCTCCGCCTGGCTTCGCGACTACGTGTACATCCCGCTGGGCGGAAACCGCAAGGGTCCGGCGCTCCAAGCCGCCTTCCTGATGGCCACCATGCTCGTGGGCGGCCTCTGGCACGGCGCCTCCTGGAAGTTCGTGCTCTGGGGCGGCGCGCACGGGCTCCTGCTGGCCTTGCACAAGGCGTGGCTGGCCACCCGATCGCGCCACCCCGTGGGCCGCTGGATGGAAAAAGGCGGAAAGGCCGCGAAGATCCTGGCCTGGCTGTTCACGTTCCACGTGGTGGCGGCGCTGTGGATCCTGTTTCGTGCCGAAACCGCCTCCGACGCCCGCACCCTCCTGACAGGAATCGTCACCGGGTGGGACTGGAAGGTGGTCTTGCCGTTCTTCCACGACCGGGCGATGGTTACCGCCCTTCTGGTGGTGGGGCTGGCCACGCACCTGTGGCCCTCCGACTCCAAGGAGAGGGTGCGCGCCCTGTTTTCCCGCATGCCGCTGGAGCTGAAGGTGGTGGCGTTCGTGGTGGTGGTGCAGGTGGCGATGGAGGTCGGGTCGCGGGGCGTCCAACCATTCATCTATTTCCAGTTCTGAGGGGCGTCTTGCGGCGCATACTCCCCTCCAGGGGCCCGATCGCGACGCCTCACCGTACCGGCGCGTACGCCTCGGCGTCGCGACACCCTGTCGAGTCGTCTGCATCCACAATACGCCCCTCAGAGGGGGCGTCTTGCGGCGCAAACCACTCCTGCGGAGCTTTTCTCTGGACTGGCGTCCGGCTTTTTTGCAGGGCTGACGCCCTGCGGTCGTTTTGCAGGGCTTCGCCCTGCACCGGTTTACAGGAGGACGCTTCCCGCTCCTCCTGTACCTCCTCGGGGCAAAGGACCGCTGCGCGGCGGCCCTTTGCAATCCCGCGCGCCAAGGGGTCTCGGGCTCTACGGAGCGGATGACCGCTCCTCCGAATAGCCTCGCCCCCTTGGAACCCCTGCCAGTTCGGCAGCAGCATCTGATTGCCGGTTCTTCGGCGCCGCTTCGCTGGCCGGATTGGGCGGCTGGGCTGGTGGTTTCGAGAGGCGGAAGGGGTGGGTAGCCCGCCCTCGCCCGACGCCTGCGGAAGCAGGCGGAGGTTGGGAAGCGAGGACTTTAGTCCGAAGCCCACTGGAGGGAAGGCAATGCCGAGCTTCCCAGCCCTTGAGGCTCCCTATGCAATTCGTGAAGCAACAACGCCCGTTACCGGAAGCATCTTACCGGTAATTGTTACGGAGGCGTGACGATTGAGGGCGGCGTGGTGTCTGTAGATTGAATTGAAAGGGTTTCTCATTTCAATCTACAGGAGATCGTGCGATGGACACTGGGGTTCTTTTTCCGTTTGCTCAGTATTGGTGGGTGTACGCCGTTTTCACGGCGGGCATCCTGGGCCTTTTGCTCTTGGATCTGGGGGTGTTCCACCGCAAATCCCACGCGGTGAGCATGAAGGAATCCCTGGTTTGGAGCACGATCTGGATTTCCCTGGGACTGGTGTTCGGGTTGGGGCTTTGGCAGTGGTCGGGCGCCCAGCTGGCCGCACGAGGCATCGCCGACGCGGCCGCCCACGCCGACCGGATCGGATTGGAGTACCTCAGCGGCTTCGTGGTGGAAAAGGCCCTGGCAGTGGACAACCTGTTCGTGATCGCCATGATCTTCGCCTATTTCCACGTGCCGGCTGCCTACCAGCACCGCGTGCTGTTTTTCGGCATCCTTGGAGCCCTGGTGTTTCGCGCCCTGTTCATCGCCGCCGGCGCGGCGCTGATGCAATACCACTGGGTGATCGTGGTCGCAGGCCTGTTCCTGATCTTCACCGGCGTGAAGATGCTGTTCATGGGCGATTCCAAGGTCGATCCCGACAAGAACCCCCTGATCCGTCTCCTGCGCAAGCTCCTGCCCGTCACGCCCGATTTCCGGGGCGAGAAGTTCTTCGTGCGCGATGGCGGTCGGCTGTGGGCCACACCGCTTCTGGTGTGCCTGGTCTTCATCGAGGTGTCGGATATTGTCTTCGCGATCGATTCGGTGCCCGCCATCTTCGCCCTGACCAAGGAGCCTTTGGTGGTGTTCACGTCCAACGTCTTCGCGATCCTGGGCCTGCGCTCGCTCTACTTCCTGCTGGCCGGCGTGATGGACAAGTTCCATCTCCTGAAGGTGGGCCTGGCGTTCATCCTGGTGTTCGTGGGCCTGAAGATGGTCTGGCTGGACCAGGCCTTCGGAGGCAAGTTCCCCATCGGATGGTCGTTGGGGATCATCGGCGGAATGCTCGTGGTGTCCATGGTGGCTTCGCTGGTCATCGCTCCCAAGGCCAAGGCTGCGGAGTGAGCTTCGCCTTGTGGGGCCAGATGGCCCCACAAGGAAACACCCTCACCACCCGATCGGGTTGTTGCGGCGCAGCACGCTGTCGCGCCAGGAAGTGTCTGCCGACCAATGGAATTGCGCCATCATCGAAGGCTGGAAGCCAGGCACCTCCGCCAGTGGAATCTTCATGATGTAGCGCGAGCTGGCGCTGTACAACGTATCTCCAAGGCCCACCAGATCCCATGTTCGCTTGCCTCCGCAGGTGGATCCATCGTTCCAGCACCAACCGGCGATCTCGGTGGTGATCCAAAAGCCAGTGGGCTCGTCCAACACATATGGAGCTGCGCCGTAATATCCGCCCACGTACAGCCGGTCGCGGTAGGAAAGGATCGAGTAGATGTTGACGGGGGGGTCCGGCAATCGCCAGATGATCCCGCATCGCCTTAAACCCGAAGAATAAGGAGCCTTGGGTCGCCTCGCGATTCGTGTTTCATTTTGGCGAGGTGAACCCATTCCCCTCAAAGTTCAACCAACAAGGCAGCCCCCTCAAAGGACCATCGCCTCATGTCTTCGATTCAATTTCTATCAAGAATCGCCCTTATACTTTTAACCTCAAGGTCCTTCGCTGACTGGTCCGTGGGAGATTCGATCACTTTCAGACTCCGCACGGAAGCAAATTCCGGCATGTATTCGAACGAATCCGTGCAGCCTTCACATGTCTCCTCGATCCATCGCCAAGGCGACACAAGCCACTATGAATTCACCGTGGACAGCTGCCGTGTGGTTGATCCCGCCAACATGTACGTGCCATCTTTCCGAAGCGGATCAAAGATGTGGATCGTCACCTCAAAAAGGACTCCAGCGGGGGTGAGAATTTGGTCCGAAGACCTCGCCCAGTGTAGCTGGATCCTTCCAGACAGCCACGGGATTTTCCTAACGAATCCCCGCTTCCCGACTCCCCTCCTGCATCAGGCAACCTGGTATGATGGAATGCCTTTGTACGACTTGAGGGTCAACGACACGTTCGGAATTCGTTGTACCGCGTATGTCGACTATTCCTCCCTTAACGGCGAGGTCGTGGGAGCTGGAGTCAAATCCTCGCGTATCCGCTACCTCAACCGCCAAGACACCATCGGCACCGTCATGAATCTGCCGAAAGCCTTCCGTGAAAAGGATGCCTATTGGACCAGAAGCTCGTCGAATCCTTTCGGTATCGGCCAATTCTTTCCAGGCTCCCACCACCCATTTGCGGACACCTCGGAAATCACGGAAGGGACCGGAGGAGTGGAATTCACGCTCGAGAATTACGTACCCGTTACAGCCGCACTTGCCGTCAAACCTCGAGCCAATGTTCCATTCCGCCAAATAGAATTCCATGACGCACTGGGCCGGACAATACGCACCCCCTCGACAACGAGAATCATCCTCCGCCAACAGTCATCCGATGGACAACTCTCGCTCCAAATCCCGTGATGGCGGATTCTGACAACCACCGGAGATCCCGCGTTTTCAGAATCCAGCGAAGAACTTCCCCTACCACCCCCAGGAAACTCCCCATTCCCAGCTGCCCAGCGGGTCGATGGGGAGGCTTCCGGATCCGGCGGAAGAGGCCAGGGCGGGCGTCGCGGTCGAGACAATTTTTGGTTTCAGATCCTCCCAGTCGCCCGCGAAAGGCAGGCGTATTCCCGCCTGGCACTCGAATCGGCCGAACGTCCCGACGCGGGAGACGGACAATTTCGGTCCGCCCATCGCGATCCAACCTGTTCCCATCGCCAAGGTGTCGCGGGTGGTGGATGGAAAGAACGTTTTCACCGTGAGGCGGATCCGCTGGAGCTTGGCGTCCAGGGTGATCAACTGCATACGCCAGACGGGGTGGATGGAAAACTTCCCAGCGCGGAAGACCCGTCCACCACTGGCTTCCCAGGCCTCCAAGGAAAGGGAGCCCCACACGTAATCGCTGCGGTCTTCCAGCAGCGAAGCGAACGGCGCGAAGTCCCCTTGGGCAAGCCGGTTCCAATGGATGGTGGGATGATCCAGCCGCCCTTGAGGGCTTTCCAATCGGAACTGCCGCGTGGCCAAGGCCGCGTCCCAGGCCGCACTTCGCCATCGCAAGGACATCTCGGCCCGCGAGCTTTCCAGCACCTGGTCCAGGAACACGTCGTCGTCGCGAAAGCCGGTGAGGATTCCCTGGCGATCTTCGCGCCACAACCGGCACTCGAGGCGGCCCGCTCCCATCGCACGCCTCGCGCCGACCTCCCACCCGGACAGACGGATACTGTCAGCCAAGCGGTCTCCCCCGCGCTCGGGGCTCCTTCGCTCCCCACGCCACCAACCGGTACGCACGGTCCACGCACCCAGCGGCAGCTCCGCCCCCAAACCGACAGAATCTGACAGAGACGGCCACTCCAGTTCCATGGCGCCTTCCCGCGCCCGCACCTGGATGCGCGAATCGGACCGAACGCGCTGCGCACCGGCATCCACACGCCACAGCGAATCGCCCCACCCCATCCGGACTCCGGTGGCGAGCCGGTTCTTGCCGTGGTCCATCCAGGTGGTGATGCGTCTGGGCGAAGGCCCCAGCGACAGGGAAGCCAAGGAGGAAGTCTCCGCCTCGCCCTCGCCTTCCAGGCTCCAATGCTTGCCACCGAGGCTCATTCGCTCGTCGCGTTCACTCCACCCTCCGCAGGCCTCCAATCCGAAGGACTTCCGCACGCAAGGCTCCACTCGACGCTGTTCGGAGCTTGCCTGGAACCTCACGGGCCGCCTCACCTTCAGCCATCCGGAGCGCTCCCACCGCACATCGCTGGAATCCCCGTCTCCGCCGAACATCCAGGCCGGATCCGCTCCCAGGGCATCCCGCAAAGGATTTCCCTGCGCATGGACCAGGGCACAAACGAAAAGGACCCCCGCTGCATGCAGCGAGGGCCCCGAAGATTTCCTTGGCGCGAAGAATCCCAATCAGAACCCGGCTTGAACCGGCAACAGCCTGGCGCTGGGTGTCACCACCGTCCCCTTGGGGTTCGCCTCTTCCATCTTGGCCAACACGTCGCGGGTGGACTTGAAGTCCGGGAAGATGCCCCCGAAGGTGGGATCAGCCCATTCGATGTAGGTCTCCATGCCCAACGGCCCGTCCAACTTCACATTGGCCAGGTCGGCCATGCTCGTGGTGGTGCTGCCCTTGACCATGCTGAACGGGCCTTTGGCTTCCCATTTGTCTCCGGCATTCCAGGCAAAGCGCGGGAAAAAGGCCTGGCGATTCCCCAAGGTGATGATCTTGGCCACGTCCACTTTCACGGAAACCGCCGGATAGTGGACCGTCTCGTACTTGCTCTGGAACGTGTACCCCGTGGCGGTCTGGATCATCTCGTAGCCGGCGTACTCCTGCTTGTATTCCTCTTCCTTCGTGATGGTGGTCGGGCTGGAAAGCACGCGGATCAACGAATCCGCCGCCGCGTACGCTGCCTTCTTCTGGTCCACGTCCAACCGCAGAAGACCCTTGCTGAGACTGGTCTGGTAGGTGTGGGCGTAGTCTGCCACGGCCTTCATGGTCTTGGCCATCTCGATGACCTTGCCAGGGATCGCGTTGACCTTGGCTTGGTATCCGGTACGGATGCCCAGGAAGTTGCGCGAACTGGTGGTGCCGGTGGCCGGGAACAGGACCTTCAGATTTTCAAACGCCTGCTTTTGCATGGCCGTGGCTGGACCGGTCTTGATGTCAATGTGGGAAAGGGTATCCAACCAGGCGTATTGGCTCTCGAAACCCTGACCGGTAAAGCCCGCTTCCAGGTCCTGCGAGATCAACCACACCAGGTAGTTCTGGACCGACTGGGCCGCGACCAGTGCGGTACCCACGTCGGCACGTCCGATGGCCAGCGAGTCCTCGAACGCTTCGATCTTGAATCGGTAGGCGAAGCCGGTGTCGTTCCAGCACATCCGCAGGGCATCCACCAGCGAATCCACCGTGGGCAGGAACTTCTGTTCCAGGGTGTCTTGGAGCTGACGAAGAGTGGCGCTCTTTTCCGGAGAACTCAGGGCGCGCGCGGAAAGAGCGGGACTTTCCGCCAATTCCAGCGGGGAGCTGCGGAACAGATCCTGTCCTTCCATTCCACCCACGGAGAGTCCGTTCTTGTTCATGGAGCGGAAGGTGGAGGCCATGTCGTTGGCCTTCAGCGCCAAGCTGGTGATGGCCAAGCCGAAATGGGCCGCGGAGTTGCCGGAATCGCTCTTGATCTTCGCGCGGAACGTGGAGTTGGCGGACAACAATTCCTGGCGACTCGCCTCGTCCAAGCTGCCGGAAGAGGTCAGATCCAGATTCTGCAAGGTTTCCGTGGTGAGCCGCATGGAAGAACCATCCATGGGCGACATGGTCTTCACAAAGGTGGTGCCCACCGTGGTCGGCGTCGTGGTCGACGGACCCGAGGTCGACGGATCCGTGGTCGATGCCTTCTCGGGGGAGGAGGTCGATGCGCTTTCGCCGGTGAGGCTGCAACCACAAAGCGCAACGGCCAAGACGGCGGAAGCTGCGACTGGGAATTTCCTTGCGATCATGGGACTCGGTCTCCTGGGAAGTGTCGAGGGACAAGCTACTCTACAATTCCCACCCCTCGCATGGCAACCTGCCCTACAGCTCCTCGTCCTCCTCGAGGTCCTTTCCAAGAGGAAGGTCCTTGGTGATTTCCGCCAGGTAGGGAGCGAACGCATGGAACAAGCGCACGAACTCCTCCGGCTCGATGGCCTCCGCACGGATGCCAGGCACCATTTCGCACTTGGCCAGGGCTTCGTCCACCACCGCCACCGGAAAGGTGTGCAGAAGCGAATTGCGCAGGGTCTTGCGCTTTTGGCGAAACGCCGCGCGCACCAGCCAGGGGAACAGCGGATCGTCGCACATGGGCTCCGGTCGCGGCAGAAGCAGGACCGTTCCCGAATGGACCTTGGGGCGCGGGCGAAAACTGTCGGGCAGGATCTTCAATCGGGTGGAGGGAACGGCGTAATTTCGCACCAGCACGCTCAAGGCTCCGAAGTCGCGACGACCTGGCTCGGCCGCGATCCGTTTGGCCACTTCCCACTGAACCATGAAGGTGAAATGGCGGAATTGGCGGATCTTGGGCAAAAAGCGCATCAAGATCGCCGACGCCCGGTTGTAGGGAAGGTTTCCGCAAAGCACGGGCAGGATGCCGGTGGGACCAGGCCCCATCCAAGGTTCGATGTCGGCGTGCAAGGCATCCTTGTTGACCACCACAAGATCCGCACCGGACGGGACCTTCCGGGGGAGCTTTTCCGCCCATTTGGGATCGATCTCCACCGCCACGACCCGCCCCGCTCGCACAAGGTATTGGGTGATCGCCCCGGCGCCCGGGCCGATTTCGATGATCGTTCCATTCTCGACCGGATCCGCATCGTCGGCGATCGCTCGACAGACGGAATCATCCACCAGGAAATTCTGACCGAACTTCCGTCGTTCCTTCTCGTACATCCACTACACTCCGATCGAGATTGTTTCTCTTTCCACAGAGAAGCTATTTTGTCCACCAATCTATGTCCATCAAGAAGGCCCCACCGGTGGCAACGACCAAACCTGTCGATTTCGAAGAGGCCCTGGAGCGCTACCGCGACTATTTGCGGCGCAAAAAACTCCTCTTCACCCGCGAACGCATCGCCATCCTGGAGGAGGTCATGGCTCGCCACGACCACTTTTCGGTGGAGGAACTTCACGACAGCCTGAAGGTTTCCGGCAAGAAGGTCAGCCGTGCGACCTTGTACCGCAATCTGGACAGCCTCAAGGAAGCCGGGATCCTCGCCGAGGTGGACCTGGGCAATCGCCATGTCCAGTACGAACATGTTCTGGGTCACCGCCAGCATTTCCACCTGGTGAACGAAGACTCCGGCGAAGTACTGGAAGACGACTGCCCGGACATCGAAAAGGCCGTGGAATCCTTCGCACACCGGCACGGCTTCCACGTTTCCCGGATCAAGCTCCAAATTTTTGGATTGCCGCTGCGCAAGTGACCGAACCGGGGATCCTCGACTAGATTCGTGGGACCACTTATTCCGACCACTTCGATATTCCAGGAGTTTTCCATGAAGGGCATCGTTCTCGCCGGTGGATCCGGCAGCCGCCTCTATCCCATGTCGAAAGTGGCCAGCAAGCAACTGCAGCCCATCTACGACAAGCCCATGATCTACTACCCGGTCGCCACCTTGATGATGGCGGGGATCCGCGAGATCTTGATCATTTCCACCCCGCACGACACCCCTCGCTTCCAGGATCTGATGGGTGACGGCACGCAATGGGGCATCAAACTCGAATACGTGGTCCAGCCTTCACCGGACGGACTGGCGCAGGCGTTCATCCTTGGCGACAAGTTCATCGGATCCGACAACGTCACCTTGATCCTGGGCGACAATCTCTTCTACGGCCGCATGGGTCTTTCCGAAGCGGTCAAGAACTTCAAGAGCGGCGCGCTCGTGTGGGGATATCCGGTCAACGACCCGGAACGCTACGGCGTGGTGGAGTTCGACGAAACCGGACGAGTGCTTTCCATCGAAGAAAAACCCGCCAAGCCCAAGAGCCGCTATGCGGTTCCCGGGCTTTATGTGTATGACAACTCGGTGATCGCCCGCGCCAAATCCCAAAAGCCCTCCGCTCGTGGCGAATTGGAAATCACCGACCTCAACAACACCTTCCTCGCGGAAGGAACGCTGCGGGTGGAAAAACTCGGACGCGGCATCGCTTGGCTGGACACCGGAACCACGGAAAGCCTGCTGGAAGCGGGTCAGTTCATCCACGCCATCGAGGCGCGCCAGGGTCTCAAGGTTTGCTGCCCTGAGGAGATCGCCCTTCGCCAGGGCTTCTTGACCATCGCCGGATTCGAGGATCTGCTGGGCAAAATGCCGAAATCCTCCTATCGCTCCTACCTCGAGGTCGTGTTGGCCGAGGTCAGGGGATGAAAATCGCCCTGCTGCTGATCGCTTCCGCTCTGGGAATCTGGTACAACTTGAAGGCCACCCGCCACTGGTGGTCCGTTCAGAAAACCCAGATGCCCAAGGCGCTGGATATCGGTGGATGGGTCATGGTGGGCATGTCCGCCCTGTGGTATTTCTTCACGTTCGTCTTCTTTTTGGGACTGACCGTGAACAATACGATCCTGCGTTAAGGCACGGACACACAAGTTATCCACACTTTTTTTTGCTGGTTCATTGCTTTTTTACCAACGTTTCGAAGGGCTGAAGTTCAGCCCTTTTTCTTTTTTCGGATTTGCCATTTCTCCTAGACAATATCGAGGTTTGGAGGCAATTGACCTGCAGCTCCCCGCCCCCTCCCCTGCCCTTGATCAAACCCCCATGCTATCCACCAAAGTTTTTCGCGTCTGTGGATACGATTGTGGATAAGTCCACTTGCCAAGTCCGCAATCGGGTTGCAACAAAACCGGTCACCGTACTCTGACTAAGTATCCCCTCTCCGAAACCTCCCTCACGCATCGTTAGCACGAACTCCCACTCGACGTACTCTCTGTAAACCAAGACCCGCTGTTTGCCGAAAGTGGCTGGGCGGTTCGCATCCACCTCAATGGGGAACCGCCCATGTCCGCGACCATGAGATCCTACGGAAAAGCCATTCTGTCGTCTCTGCTGCTGATCTCCATCGGAGGATTGGTTCCTTCCTGCTCCGATCCGGTGGGAGGCAATGGGGCCGCATCGGAAGACACTGTCGTCTCGCGGCTTGGAAACGTCCGCGTGTTGGATGCCAAGCGCGTCGAGGACGGCCTGATGGCCAAGCTGGACCTGCCGAAAGGTCGGCAGTGTGACGTTCAAATCACCACGGAGACTCGCCAGACCAATGGCGTCGCGATGGTGGTGATCGGGACCGACACGCTCCCTCCCCCTGCCTCCAACGAAATACGGTTCTGCCGTCCCGCACCCGATATCCATTGGCGATTCTTTCCTTTGGATGACTCCGGAACACTCGCGGTCAGATCCCTTCAGCCGGGTCAGTTCATTCTCCCTGCCCTCAGCCGCACCCCAAGGACCATCCAATCGTTTCAGGGAGTTCGAATCCGGACCTTTGGTGGCTGGGGAGGGGACGATACCGTGATCGTCTCCGCCACAGGAAAACTCAGCCGACACCCATCCGGTCCGATCACCACTCCCTCCGAATTCCCGTTGGATCCGGCCACCATGGATTCACTGAAACGACTTCTCGCAGACCCGAACCTGCTGGATGCGCAGACCGTTCCATGGGAGTCCAATTGCAGTGATATGGTTGGATGGGAAGCGAGTCTGAAGTTCGACGACAGGGAGATCCACCTGGAAAAACCTGATTGGGACTGTTCCACCCCGCTGCCCCCGGCGTACCGTCAGGCGGAAAGAATCGTGAAATTGCTCCAGGACGCGACGCGCTGACGAAGCCTTCCGCAGCAAGGGGAGCCGGGGCATCGTGCAACACGTACACCCCGCAAGGATTGGGGTGCTGCGCGAAAACGGCCCCTCCGCCATGGGCGTGGCGAACCGCTCCGGCCACCAGCGGGCAAAAAACGGCTACGCGACAGAATCTTACCGAGGCGGCAGGAGGGTTCGCCAATCGCCTTGGGGACCACCCAACATCAGGATCAGAATTTGTCGACCCGATCCCGCGAGTCCCAGCACCTGCTCGCCGCCTCGACTCCCAACCACCTTCCGCTCCCGAACGGTCCGGCCGGATAGATCCAACACCCTCGCCTGGAAGGCTCCGGCGGTCGGAAGCCAGAAGCGAAGGGCATCGCCGGTGCGCTCCGCCCGCAGGCCCGATTCCCTCGTAGGCTCTCCCGGCAACACGCCGTTGGTCCCCTTCTGGTAGACCCGCACATAGTCCACTTCGTAGACCATGGGGAAGCTGCCCTTGGAAGGATCTCCGCCATTGGAGCCCAGCGCGAGGTTGAGCATCATGTACTGGGGACGATCGCGATAGGGGTTGGTCCCGTCGGCGTTGATGGTCTGGCTGGTGAGAGTGGTGTTCAATACCTCGCCATCCAACGAAAGTTTGACCGTGTCGACATTCCAATCCATGGTCCAGACGTGGAACTTCTTGAGCCAATCCGGATCCTTGGACGTGAAACTGGAAAGCGACCGCACCTTGGAGCTCCACTTGGCCGACCACCGCGTGGCGGTTCCCCAGGCCACGTTGGCGTGCAAGGCAGGGGCACCGCTGTTGGGATAGAACTCCATCAGGTCCACCTCGCCGTTGGTGGGCCATTCGCCGCTGGCTCCCAGCGTCCAGATCGCCGGCCAGGAACCCGCCTGTCCATCCAACCGGGCCCGCACTTCCCACTTGCCGTATTGGAACTGCTTCTTGCCCGAGCTGCTCAAGCTGGACGACGTGTACTCCGCGTATTGGCGGTTGGTTTTCCAACTGGAACTGCCGGAGGCGTAGTTGGGGTTGGCCACTCGCTCCTTGCGCCCCTCGATGCGCAACAGGCCTCCTTTGCAGACGGCGTTTTGCGACTGGTACCACTGGAGTTCCTCGTTGCGGGCAAAGCCCTTCTCGAAGTTCCAAACGGCCCCATCAGGAGCCCCGTCCTTGGCGAACTCCTCGCTCCACACCAGCCTCATGCCGGGCCGATCCGGCGGGGCGGCCGTGTCCGGGAGGGTGGGGTCGGCGGCAAAAGCCCCGATTGAACCGATACAGACGGTGACCTGGAGGGATCCGAGGAGGCGATGGGTGAAGTGAGTCATCGCTATCCACCATGACTCCAAAGCATCCATCGCGCAGGCCGGTTGAGCAAAAAGCGTTGAACAACCACCGATCCGGGAGCCTTACGGCTGGGCCGGAATCGTTCGTCAGATTTCTTCTTCCAAGGCGATGTATTGATTGCGCCAAATGGTGATGTACAGCAAGGCCAGGAAGGGATTCACGTTCGGCCGACAGGTCAGGACCTTCGGGCTATCCTCATTGACCTCCACATCCAAAATGGGAGAACCGCACCAATCAATGCCCATTTGTACAGCAACAACGCCCGCGGGCACCTCGAACGTTTTCCGCTCTCCCGAGCCGATCTTGCCGACCTCGCGACCGTCGAAGCGAATCTTGTAGGCACGTGCCACGTCGCGAAAAGCCTTTGTTCTCTCGATGACAAGCTTGGCCATTCAGGGGTCCTCCAAGGAAGATCAGGTTGATGGGGGGATCCTTGCAAAAGAATACTCGCATTCGCCCGTACACACCCGGAGCACGGAAAGTGGTTGGGCGCTTTTCATGCCCGGCTTTCCTGTGGAAACATCCCTACTCTTCTTCTATGGATTGCGCCCATCGGCGGCCATCCTGGAACTCCACCGCTCTCGAAAGCCTGACCATGAGTCTTTCCCTCGCGTCCTTGTTGTTGAGTAGCAGTTCGCTCCTGGCCTCCGCCCCCACCATTCTCAGGACCGACGTGGGCCCTTCGCGCTGCGAGATCTGGGATTCCACCAAACAGGTGATGCAGGCCCTGGCGCCTGAACAGACGGAAGTGAGGGCCATCCTGACCGACGGCATCGCCGAGGTGGAGGTGATCCAGACCTTCGTGAGCAACTTCGCCAAGCCCGCCGAGGCCAAGTACGTGTTCCCTCTGCCTCATCAAGGCGCGGTCCACGGCATGAAGTACCGGCAAGACGGAAAATGGCGCAAGGCCGAGATCCTTCCCAAGGAAAAGGCGGACTCGCTCTACGATTCCATCAAGACCGCCGGCGGCACCGCGGCCCGCCTCACCCAACAGCGCCCGGACATTTTCACGCAATCGATGACCAAGATCACGCCGGGCGACACGGTGGAAGTGCGCATCACATTGTCCATGCCTCTGAAGTACAAGGACGGCTCCTTCGAGTTCGCCTTCCCGACCATGATCGGCGCCCGTTGCTGCAACGAAAGCACGCCACCGATCTTCGGAACCATCGCCGGATGGAACCCTCCCGCCGATGTGGAAGGTCCTCGCATTCGCTTCATCGTGGGCATCCAGACAGGTTACGGCATCCAAGACATCTCCTCTCCCACCCACGCCATCCGCTCGATTTCCGCGTTGGCTGCCGTGGACACCCTGGTGGGACGCGGGCTCCTGAAGGGGCCTGCCGATCTCCCCCTGGCCTTCCGCAACGCCGTGTTGCTCCAGCCCCTCAACACCTTCCCCAATTCCGATTTCGTCCTGCGCTTTTCACGGATCAGCGCCGAATTCCAGGCATCTTCCGCCACCTGGTCGGACACGACTGGCGGCAAGTACTTCCGGTTGGAAGTGTTTCCCGATGGCTCTTGGAGCCAGGGCGAACGCCCCGACATGGACGTGATGATGCTGGTGGATCGCTCCGGCAGCCAACAGGGCTGGCCCATGGAACATGAAAAGGCCATTTCCAAGCAGATCATGAACCGGCTGCGGACGACCGACCGGCTGTGTGTGATGAGCTTCGACAACATCAACGAGTTGGCCTTCGTCGACACCCTTCGCTACGCCTCCGGCGCCAACGTCGCGCAAGCCGCCACCTTCGTGGACGCCCTGACCGCACGCGGTGGTACGGAACTGGCCGGCGCCATCAAGGCGCTGACCGCCATCCCCAACCCCACCAATCGCCACCGCCTGTTCGTGTTCCTGACGGATGGATTCATCACCAACGAAGCGGAGATCCTCTCGCATCTTTCCAGCCTGCCGGACCTCCAGGTGATCACCTTCGGTGCGGGCGACAACCTCAACCGAGCCTTCCTGGATGAAACCGCCCTGATCGGAAACGGGTTTTCCACGCCGCTGGTGCAGAACGACGACTTGGTCGCACGTGTCGACGAGGCCTGGTCCCGGATCGAAAGCCCGGCTCTGGGCGGCTTGCATCTGGACACCAAGGGCTTGGTGGTGACTGACCTCCACCCCCAACGGCACCACCGTCTACAAGGGAATGTCGTGGAGCGTGCTGGGTCGCACCACCGGATCCGGCTCGATGCCCATCGATGTCGTAGGATCGCGCGCTGGCCTGTCCGACAGTGTCCGTGTCTCCGCCACCTTGAATCTGGGTGTGACTCCCGTGGTCGGCTGGGCCGTGCCCAAGTTGTGGGCCCGCGCCCGCATTTCCCAACTCGAACGCGAAGAATACGCCGGCGCCACGCGCAAGTCGGAAATTGTCTCCACCTCCCTCGCCCACCAGGTCCTGAGCAAATACACCGCCTTTTTGGCCTGGGACGGAGCCTCCTCGGAAATGGACGCAAGCCTCAAGTTGGGAATCTCCAGCCCTTCCGCATCGTGGTCGACCTCAGGCCCCGTCATCTCCGAAGTGGACTACAAGCCCGGCCTCAACAAGCTTCCAGCGGGAACTCCCTTCAAGATGGTTCGCGATGGTGCCGCCTGGGCCTTGCAACTGGATGCGCAATCCACCGGCGATCTCGTGCGCGTGATGGACCTGGCCGGCAACGTGCTCTGGCAATCTCCTCGCCATGCAGGCCAAACGCGCTTCGAGATCCGCGGCAAGCTCCCCGCCTCCGTGGTGGTGCAGGTACGCACCGCAACCGGCTGGCAAGGCCGCAAGTTCACGACGCTCTGAGAATCAGGAAATCCACGGGGGAGCGATCGCACCCCCGTTTTGCGATCGATTCCGTTTACGCATTCGCCAGAGCGTCCAGGCTCCCAGCAGGATTCCGGACGCCATCGCCAAGTGCCCCGCCCCGTGAAACAGTGTTCCGATGGACCGGTCCCACTCCAGGAGTCCGGTCCTTCCCAGCATCAGGTGCCAATCGTGGCCGATCTCGTCGCCCCCTCCAAACGGACTCACCAAGGGCAGCACCATAGCCCGGGCATCCGCCACGTACACGGCCACATCATGGAAATTCACGCCCAGCCACACAACCGCGAAACCGATGGCGAACAGGTCGCGCTGGCGGAAAAACATGACCGCACCCACCACCGGCAACAGGCATTGGGTGATGGTGCCGCCCGCGATGCTCAGAAATTGTCCAAACGGCATCCATAGGATGTGGCCCAGTTCGTGGACTCCCAGATTCAAACCCTTGAGCAGCGGCTGGTAAAGCGGGTCGGCCACGTGGTGCACGAACATCCAGACCATGTACGCCAACAACGGCAGCCGGACCCACCAGATGCGGCCTTCGTGCCAGGAGTCCAGCCCCTGGAGCCACTGGGAGGCGACGGACGGAGGATTCCGGCCCGGGCCCCGGGCCCAGGAGCCATCGGCGGTGGACGGGTCGAATTTGCGTCGGATCATGTATCGGTAAGTGTACGATCTTAGGGGGTTCCGCCGTGCGGCGGGCTCTTTTTCGGCTCCGCCGGGGCTTGATTCGGCTGCGCCGAGCTTTCTCCGGGGCGGCCCGGATGCCGTATTCACGGGTCCGCCGGGACCCGTGACCCCGGCCAGAGGGACGGACGCTGTCCCTCTGGACTCCCGCGCCGGGGGACTCGCCCTGGAATGGCCATGCCGCTCGGGCCAGGTGGGTGCGTGGGGTGGATGGCAGAGGTTTTGGCAAGACCATCAGGGTCGCGATCGGTATCGCTCCCCCAAATGGCCATTCCATTCCGCTCGTCCCCCGGACCCCCTGCCTGCCCTATGGTATGCCGTATTTTGTCTAATGCGGCTTTTGTTCAGGAATCTTATCCTTGTGGTGGGTTTTGGACCTCATTTCTGCGATAGAGGTTAATGATGAAGGCAGGACGGACACTTTCCTTTTTTGTGCTGCTGGCTGGGCTGGTGGGGATCGTTTCTTGCGAGGCGGGGCATGCGCCGCCGGCGGCGGAAGCCGAGGCGGTGGATGTTGGGGTGGATTCTGTTTTGGATCGGGAGGTCACGCCGGTATCGGTGGTGGCGGATGCGTTCAAGAACAACACGTCCAACATCCAGGTGCTCATGAAAGGGACTGTCACGCGAGTTTTGGCCGATGACGTTTCCGGCGACAAGCACCAGAGATTCATCATCACGTTGTCCAACAAGCAAACGTTGCTGGTGGCCCACAACATCGATATCGGGTCGCGCGTGCCTGGCCCCAAGCTGAACACCGTGATCTATGTGTTCGGCGAGTACGAATGGAATGCGGACGGTGGGGTGGTTCACTGGACCCACGTCGATCCAGGCGGCACGCATCCGGCTGGGTGGATCCAATACTTCGGATACCGCTACCAGTAGGGCTGCGTCATTTCGTCAAGAACTGCGCTGTCCAGGCTTTGTTGACATCGGGAGTGCCCTTGGGGAAGGTGCCCATGGCGGCCAGCTGCTGGGCCAAATCGGTCCAGCGCTCGGTGGTCATGGCACCGGTGCCGAGCTTTTCAGTGTCCGTGTTGCGGCAGAGCTTGAGGAGTTCGGCGTGGCCGTAATCCAGCACGGCTTGGTCCAACTGCGAATTGGCCTTCTTCATCAATTTATCCGCGCCCTTGGCGTTCTCCAGGTACTTGGTCCAGCCCTCGCGACTTGCCTGGACCATCTTCTTCACCAAATCCGGCTTTTCCTTGAGGGTCTTTTCCGACACCACCAGCACGGAGGTGTACGGATTGTAGCCCAACTCCGACACGTACAGGTTCACCGGCTTCGCGCCTTTTCCCTGGGCCACGAAGGGCTCCGATATGCCGTAGGCCTGCTGTGCCCATTTTTTGTCCGCGACGAACGGTGCCACGCTTCCCGTGTAGGGAACGAATCGCACGTTGGTCAAGGGGAGCTTACGCTTGAGGAAGTTGGCGAACGGAGCCTGGGGCTCGATGGCCAAGGTCAGGTCTTTGAGATCGGCCAAGGTCTTGATGCCGGATTCCTGGTGGACCATGATCACGCGCGGGGATGTCTGGATGGGAGCCAGCACCGCCACCACGGGCACGCCCTGGGAGCGGGCGATCAACACCTCGTCGGCGTTGCTCACGCCGAAATCCACCCGTCCGGTGGCCACCTGCTGGAGCACCGGAACTCCCGGCCCGCCAGGAAGCAATTTCACCTCCAGGCCCGCCGCCTTGTACAATCCCGCGGCCTGTGCGGCGTAGAATCCTCCATGTTCCGCTTCGGCGAACCAGTTCAAGGCGATGGTGGTCGCCGCCTGCGCGGACACCCCGAACGCCGCCATGATCGCCAGAATCTGTCTCTTCATGATCTGAACTCCTGATGGATGTTGAACACTCCGTTTGATTCTCATCGCTGGCGGCTCGGCTCATCCAGCCGCGCCAGCACCAGCCGCGCGACCAATCCGGTCGCGAGGAACACCGACAAACCCAGCAGCGTGGATGCCGCCACGCAGGCGAACAGGAGTTCCGTCCGCAATTGGCCGGACGATTGGAGGATCAGATACCCCAATCCCGGCGTCTGCGCTCCGTACCCGGCGAAGAACTCCCCCACGATCGCCCCGATGACCGTGAGTCCGGAAGAGACCTTCGCTCCGGCCACCACCATGGGGACCGCGTGCGGCAACCGCAGCTTGGTCAGTATCTGCCAGCGGGTGGCGTTGTGGATCTGGAACAGCTCCAAAAGCTCGGGATCCACCCGCACCAGTCCGGTCACGGCGTTGGACAGGATGGGGAAAACACTCAGAATGAAGGAGACCAGCACCACGCTGGGAAACCCCGCCCCGAACCAGATCACGATCAGCGGGGCCACCGCCACGATGGGCACCGTCTGCAGGAAGATGGCGTAGGGAAACAGGCTCGCGCGGATCCAGGCGGCCTGCGCGAAGACCAACGCCACCGCCGTGCCCAACACCAGTGACAACCCGAATCCGCCCAAGGCTCCCGCCAGGGTGACCGAGCTCGCCTGCAGCAGATCGGAGCGCGAGGCCCAGGCTTCCTGGAGCACCGCCCAAGGCGACGGAACCAAAAAGGACGGCAGGGAAAGTCCTCGCACGGCCAGATCCCACCCGACCACCACGATCGCGAGGAAGGCCAGAGGCGGCAAGACAGCTTTTGTCCATCGCGCGATCATCCTAGATGCCGCGATAGAGAGGGATGTGATGCTCGCCAGATCGTTTGATGCCTGGGATTTTCGTCCGACCGACGGCGCACTTGGAAGGTGCGTGGGAGGGAGGCGAAAAGACCAGGCGCGAGCGAGATGGTGGGCAGCGCGCCCGGTCCTATTGCGGTATCTAGGATCATGGCTTTGCCATCTTCAAGAGATGCGCGACTTCCCGAATCTTGGAAGCGAAGGACGCCTCGCCGCGCAGGTCGTCGTCCCGACGCGCACCCAGTCCCACCGCCACCTCGCCTTGGATGCGGCCGGGGCGCCCGGTCATCACCACCACGCGATCGGAGAGGAACACCGCCTCGGAAACGTTGTGGGTCACGAACAGGGTGGTGAACCCGATCTCCGACCGCAGCCGCAGCAGTTCTTCCTGCAATCCTCCCCGAGTGATGTCGTCGAGAGCGGCGAAGGGCTCGTCCATCAATAAAATCCGCGGCCGGCTGGCCAAGGCCCGCGCAATCGATACCCTCATGCGCATCCCCCCCGACAGCTGGGCAGGCCACGCTTTAGCAAATTCTGTCAAACCGACGCGTTCCAGCCATTCCTCGGCGACCACGCGCCGAGCGGAGGATGGCATCCCCTCCAGCTCCAACGGCAGCACCAGATTCTCCTGCACCGTTCTCCAAGGCAGCAAGGTGGGCGACTGGAACACGAAGCCACTCGAATGAGACGTTTTCCGGGCTTGGGCTGGTCCCAATCCACCCACCGTCAGTTGCCCCTCCGTCGGATCCAGCAACCCCGCAACCAGTCGCAGGAACGTGGATTTCCCGCACCCCGACGGCCCCACCAGCGACACGAACTCCCCTTCCCTGACCCCCAAATCCAAGCCATGCAAGGCCAGCGTCCCGGAGGGGAACCGGATCCCCACTTGTCGGGATTCCACGATGAGGCCTGGATTGTCGTCGCTCACCCTGCACAATATATGAGATTGTGTCGCAGTCAACTTCAGACGAGTTGCCATCGCGGACTTGGGTGGATACTCTCTCTCCATGCGACTGTTCGAGACTTTACATGCAACTATTCATCGCCTGATTCCTCGTTACCATTGCGCTTTTGCTCCGTCCCCTTCAACAGATCCAGTTGCCGCGCAGGTTGACTGGGAGCCGATGGCCTCCAGCAATACCAATTTCCGCTCGCACGCGACCTACAGTGCTTCCCTGCAACGTTTGGAAATCCGACCCAAACTCATTTCTTGGTTCTTGTTCGGGGTGCTCCCCTTCGTTGGTGCTGGAGCAATTTTGAGGGAAACTTACAGAATATATCATAGGGGCTTCTTTCTCGAGCCAGCCATCACGTGGTTTCTTTTTGGGATCGTCTTTAGTGGGTTTGGTGTTCTGACCATGGAGGTTTTGACCGCACGCCATGTTTTCGACACATCGACAGGCCTGTGGCGGAAAGCATTTCCTGAACTTTTCAAGACCCCCAAGGATTCTTCGAAATGGACTGGAGCCATCTCTGAGGTGCATGCCATCCAACTGATCGGGGATTTGAGCCCCACCAACAAGTGGGGCACATTCGAGGGCGGAGAGATCAACTTGATCCTCCACGATGTCTCTCGTCGCTTTCTTGTCCAATACGGCAGCCCCGCCATTCTGGATGACGCCAAACGAATAGCCAACTTCCTTAGCGTCCCTCTCTGGAGTGAGTACGGTACGATCCTCACCTCTGATGCTGAGGTAGGTCAGCCATCCTGATCAAATGATTGAGAGGGGATCTTTCATGACACGCAACCGAAACCTGGCAACTACGAGCAACTAGCTTTCCTACGACCGAATACACCGCACTTGTCGCACCGGAGCTTTCGAGCAATGGTTTGTCACCGCCGAGCCCGCTCCATGATCCAATATTTGTCATCGACCCGATGGTCGACGCAAGTACCCATGCTTGGGTCGACGATTGGCATGCGGTCGTCACGGATCCGAGAGCAGATCCAGCGGAGAGCGGATGGCATGGACCGGGGAGCGGACATGCAAGTACACCATCGTTGTCTCGAGCCGCGCATGCCCCATGAGTTGCTGCACCTCGGGCAAGGAAACGCCCCCTTCGACAAGATGTGTCGCGAAGCAATGCCTCAACAGATGGGGATGAACTCTGCCTGTGACGCCGGCGTCCGCGGCGACGCGATGCAAGGTTTCGCGCACCAGTTTTTCCATCGGGTGCCAGCGCCTGAGCTCATTGGATTCCGGATGGCGCAAAGGGCGCGGCGCTCCGAAGACATGCTGCCACGCCCAGGAAGTCTCCGCCTGTGGAAATTTTCTGGACAGCGCATGTGGAACTTCCACCTTCGCCCAGCCCTTCAGCACATCGCCTTCCCAGAGCTTCATCCGCTCCATCAGGTGAGATTCCAGTCGCTCGAGCAGAGTCTGGGGCAGCGGAATCTGGCGATCCTTGTCGCCCTTTCCCGACCGAACGGTCACCACCCGACGCTCCAGGTCCAAATCCTGTACCCTCAGGTCCAAAAGCTCCGCCAAGCGAAATCCGCACCCGTACTGCAGACCAAACAGGAGATCCCACGGTTTCTCACATCCCTCCAAGATTCTCTTCACAGTCTGCCGAGCCAGGATTCTCGGCAACCTTTTCGAATGATGCGACTGGCCCTTTTCCTCCAAGACCAGCTCAAATCCCATTTCCTTCCGCGCCATCCAAGCCAGGGCATTCCTGGCCACAGCGATGGACGAAGGGGACAAACTGTTCACAACGGCCAAGTGAACCAAATAGTCTTGCAACCCTTTGGATGCCGATTCGGAATCAGCAGGAACAATCGGACAAAATTCCGAAAATCGATCCACCCATTGCATGTAGGATTCGATTGTCCTTTCACTGTAATGCTTCGATTGCAGGCTCCTTTTCATCTTCATCTTCACCTGCGACCAATCCTCACAGACAACTACTCTTTTAGCGCCCAAAGACCCTTGGGAACATTCCAGCCAAATTTTCACCGCCTGGTACGCCTGTCGACACTGCCATTCCGGCACCATCTGCGCCTCCAGCGATCTGGCAAATGCTTGCGGAGTATTCTCTCCAACCCCTGTGAAGGGGATCTTCGCCCACCGATGGATCCAACTTCGGAAAAAGGGAGCCTTGTAAGTGGGCACACCCAGCTTAACCAAGGCCTCCTCAAAGCGCTGCCACTGATCTTCGCCCAAAGCAATCAACGGGCCATCGCAAGAAGGGGAATTCCGCATAATACGGAAATTTACGCATTATCGACACCTTGCGCAAGCATTTCGCCCCCCTTTTTCCGTTGCCAAGCCTCCTCCATCCCGACCAAACACACCTACTACCCCCCTCATCCCGACCTTCTCCCCCTTTCCAACATCACCCATAATAAAGATGTTAGGCACACACTCCGTGGGGGATAAAATGCATAAACAATCACTAAATTTTTTCACCAGGAAATTCAATGAAAATATCAATAAATAATATTCACAAAAATGGCCTTTCGATAGACTTAGTTCTTGCCAGTGAACCCGATGAAAATACCTATCACGTAATTGTTGGAGACAATGGGTGCGGAAAATCTTCGATACTAAGAATGATCGCTGACGGATTTGTTCCAGGAAAGAAAAACAAATATTCGATCAGATGCCGTCAAGATTGATCACTTCAACACATTAGTATTTGATTCATTCAATTATAGCGACAGAATCAATGGCTATCATTACACAGGCATGAAAACCGGAGGCAATGCTGTATTTATATCAAAAATGTATTGGAGTATTGCTCAAAGAGTTTCCGAGGCTTTAAATAATCCGCAAAGTCATTCCGGACTATGTGAGCTATTTGTGAAGCTTGGAATACCAACCAAGTTCAAGTTCGAGGCGAAATTCACACCTACATTCTTAATCGAGTACAAGCTTTCAAAGGGACTAGATATTTCTAGAGCCTGCAAGGAGATGCTCGAATCCAAAATCAAATTTGATGAATATGATATTAACGTAGAAGGTATTGCGAATCGTGGCGATGATTTTCTCTCAGTTGACATATTGGATGAAAATAGCTGGGCGCATTTTATAGATGACCTGGCTTGCTTGGAATCTGTGATTAATATAAAGGCTGGCTCAATTCGGAATATTAGATTTAGCGAGACGAATACTTTCGCAACATTAAGTTCCGGTCAAAGGAATATATTTCATTCCTTTATAGGTATTGCCTCAAAAATTTGCAGCAATGCTGTTATTTTAATTGATGAGCCCGAGATAAGCCTTCATCCATCATGGCAATTAAAATACATTGAAATTTTAGATTCAATTGTAAGGAACTACTCGGATGTTTCAGTTATCATAGCAACACATTCGCCATTCGTGGGGATTTCGGGTCAATCAAGCTGTACTGTACATGCTTACGGTTTGCATCGCAAAGGAAATCATGTTCAGGTTGAACGGAATTCGGAGACAACTGGATGGAGCTTCGATTCTGTTCTTTACAGAATTTTTTGGAATACCAAACTCAAGAAATTCCGACTTTGAACGCGATGTTGCTTTACTAATGGGATTTCGCGAAAAGGCGAAATTCTCAGAAAAGGAAATTCGGGTAATTGAGCGACTAAAGAAATGTGCATTACATGACACTGATCCGTTGAAGCCAATCATTCCAAGGCATCAAGTATGACATTCCTTAAGTTAATACAAATAAAATTCTCGCCGTCAGACACGCTTAAAAAATTAGAACTCTCACTCACGGAGGAACAGCAACTTCACGGAAAATCATTGTGGAATAACAAAACCCTACAAAAAAGTGTTCTTGACGACATCAAGGAATTCAAAAAACTCTTAAAGGAGGAGTTGCTAAAATCACAGAACTATTACTGTTGCTATTGTCATTTGCCATTCCATATGATAACCGAACAAAGTGGAAAGCATATTGAGCGAGAACATATCTTTTCAAAGAAAACGTATAAAGATTATTCATTTACGCTATTTAACCTAGCCTTATGCTGCAATATTTGCAATGGCCCAGGATACAAGCACGTCAAGAATGTTTGCATTCAAATTGATGAAGTTGATTTTCATAAATCGCAGTCAAAAATTATTCACCCTCATTTCGACAAAACTCAGGAGCATTTAAAGCTGAATCAAGACTTGACAATAAGCCATCTTACATCAAAGGGCGACAAGAACTGCAAATATTTTAAATTGAATGATCCGCGCAAACTAGACATAAGATCAATTATGCGGCAAAAAGATAAATTACCACCATCTGAACAAAAAAAATACGAAGAAATTATCAGTTTCCAGCGCACTTAATCAACAAGAGCAATCATCATGAAACAAAAAATAGTCTTAACCACAAAAATCCACCTAAATGCCTGTTAGGGAAACCCTCCGCGTGGAAAGGCAGCAATAAATCAATTAATCTAATCGCAGAATCAAGATGTGCTCTACCAGTATCAATGGTCATTCAATGAAAAATCATCAATCAGAAAGAATTGATAAAATGACAATTGAATGCGTGTTCTGTGGTCTACCGGTTCAGGATCGAAAAAAAGGGGATCACATAATACCTCAAGGCTTGGGTACATTTTACCCAGAAGTCACAGTCTTCAATATTTGCCGAAATTGCGATAGAAATCATGGCGGATCATTCGAGCAAACATTTTTGAGAACCGGATTTATTGCATTCTTAAGATCAAGACATAAAATCAAGAGCAAAAACAATAAAAGCCGACCAGCACACAATCCAAGCTTTGAACGATCAAATTCAATTGAATCAAAAGCGTTCAGAATTACGTCAAGCAATTATCCGCACAAGGAGGTTTACTTTTCCAAAATAGGTGAACTGCGACATCAAAATTTCATACGCATCATAACTCAGGGAGAAGAAATTGGGACAATCAATCTTCCCATTTCGTATGACATTAGAGATATTTGCAATTTCATCGAATCGAAAGGGTCTATCAAGCCTCATGACGCGCTTTATGAACTACACCTATCAATTGAGGTCTATGAGAGCGTTACGAATGAACTGGCAAGAAGGGGGGTTGGCTATAGCCCTCGCGCGAAGGTTGATAGGGTCGCCGAAATTGAGAACGTCGATGTTGATTTTGTTGTAACGGAAAATCACTTCAAAACCATTTGCTATACAGTCTTAAAGGCTCTACTTTTTCTAAAATACCAAAAATCACTATTGCAACCCATGATCGATTTTATTAAAAACAGTAACTTGGAAAGCATTATCCATGGCGAGTTTGATTTGATAAACTCTGGAACAAACGCATCCGACAACCCGCCGCTGAATATTTTCTACCACCATTTTGAATGGAACATTGGCTGCGATTCAATTTGGGTTACAGGTAAAGTATTTGCGCACAGAAATGTTAATGGCTTGAAATTCAACCTACAATTGAAAACGGGCGCAACAACCGAAATAATAATTCCTCATGGGCAAATAATAGCAAATTACAGAGATGGGCCGCATAATGGAACAATACAGATTTATCGTGGGGATTCAAAAGTTGTCGGCTAGTTACAATCAATTGAGGTGAGCAAATAATCCCAAAGCCCGAGAGGTTGTGATTTAGTTTTTTCGCGAGTAATTTTTCTGGAGCACAAAATTTACACTAAAAGGAAGTGAAAATGGCTGAAGACGATTCAAGAATTCAGTTCTATCTTACAGACAAAGGCTGGCGAATAAGTACTCGCAAATTTTACAATGTTATACAAGGTGTAAAGCGTATCCGTCCAAGATCAGCAATAGCGACCTTCGAATTAAGTATTTATCAACGATCTGGCTTTTCTCCTGAAGAAAGATCATGGAACGAAAAATGGAGAAAGGCGGGCATTACAAATCTTGCCATCAATAAATTCATTAGGGAATTTGGCAGGCCTGATGAAAATTCTACAATCTAAATTATCGAATCAGACAGGCTGCACGTAGAAACACAACAAAAGTCTTTATCGGATTTCTAAAGGATTGATTAATGGATGCAATGTTCTCTCACCCAAGACTCAATGAATTTGAAGCGCTAAAATCAATACTGCAAAATGAACGGATTTTGATCAATCCAAGGCTCCCTAAATGCGTCTTGCATTATGAGTTGTTTAGGTATATGTCTGAAATTAAAAAGGCAAAGGTTCTAGTTGATCGAAACGTGGTCTCGTATCTGGTGCAATTAATTTCTGGTATTGATGTGTCAAGTTTTGATAACTCAAGGAATTGTTTTAGGCTCGCTGCAGGGTTGCAATCATTCCTAAATGCTGCTCATATTGAGAGTGAGCCAGGGTATGCTTTTCATGAATATTTGTCGCAGCATAATTTACAAACAGCAGAAATTGATTTGTCAAAATTCCGTGCTGCAGACAACCTGGATCCTAATGTATATCTTGACATTGCGCTAAAGAAACGAAATTCAATTCCTTTGGAAATAGCTCCTGTATGCGAGCCTGAAAATTTGAGCGATTCTCGTAATATACCTAAAAAATTGCGTTCGGTAGAATTCAATAAAGTGATTTTAAAGAAAGCAATGGTTATTCGGAATCAGTGTGGTGACGACTATCGCGCCCTTCTTGATTTGATAGACTGGATGCACAAAAGCTTTCTGTTTAGCGCACCAGCAATACATTTTTTGAGCATTTATTTCAGTCGACGAAGAATTTCAAAAATGATCAAAGGCCCGTCAAGCAAGGCGATTGAAAATGCGGCGTTTGATCTTGGGATCCTGCATACTTTGGCAGATAAGGCAAAAAATGAATCTGACACGCTCTGGCTTTTGGCTACATTTGATTCGGCTATAATTGCGACTGCTGATTTGTTGTTTGTGGCTGGGCGAGATCCTGATGAATACCTTCAATTTCTGAAATCCGAATACAAAACAATGTGGGGAAAACGTAATGACTACGGCCAAAATTGGTCTATAAATTGAAAGCAATAAATCGAGATAGATGAAGGTCAGCGCAAAACCTTCCTCGATTTTCGCCCAGATGGTTTCATACTAGAAAAACGTGAAGAAATTAATAAAGAATATGCAAATGTTTTTTCCGGAATCTTATTCGCTGTCTTGATGAATATGCAACAAGAATGAAATCTTCCCTAACACCACAATTCCATGTTGATGCGCTTCGCGCACAACATGAATATGTTCCGTTAGCCACACGCCTCCGGCGGCCGGAGCTGCAGATGAGCAACAGAAGCACAAACGGCCTTTGGCCGTGGATAGCTACAGATAGCGGCAAATAGCGGCAAGCTTCAATAGCTACAGAACAAATAGCTGCAAAACGCCCCCCCCCAGCAACAATAGCAGCACAAACAAATAGCACAAATAGCGAAGCAATAAATGAATAAACAACAAAAACCGCAATAGCTGCAATTAGCTACAAAAGCAACAAAGCCGCAATGAGAACAAAGAACAACAAGGAGGGCACCGCCTGACGGCGGCTGCCCTCCTTGTTGTTCGGACAAAACCCGTCAGATGCGGCCAAACCCGCATGAACAGTGCCCCGCTGCGATTAATGTGACCAAATTTTGACAGCGCGGACGCAAGAAACCCTGTATGTTCCTTTTAACTGTCAGCGGTGTACAACGCTGGTAGGAACTTCCCCCGCCGCAGTCGCGGCAACAACAATATCCCCAATGTAGGAGAGTTCACCATGACTGCTCAAAACTTGATCTCGGCTTCCCTCCCCGAAGAAACAAAACTCGATATCCTTCAAAAGCTAACGGATATCCGGTCCAAACTTGATTTCCTCATCACGCTAGATTCTGATCAGATGCGAACGCTTTTCAAAGCATCCAATGGATATTCCCCTTTCATCGAAAAAGCCTTCGCCGCCGCAACAACACATCCAGACATCCTTCCCCGTGTTCTCTCGGCAAGTGAATACGAAAAGGATGTCCTCTTGGTTCGTGCCTTGACCCCGATCTACAATCAGGTCAACGAGCTTGCCAATGGCTTGCGGGATACCTTGGTTGCGGCCTCCAGTGATGCCATGAACCAATCGCTGGAAGTCTACGCCGCCGTTAAGCAGCACTCCGACAAGGTTCCCGGCTTGCCGGTCGTCGAAGACGAAATGAGTGTTTTCTTCCAAAAGACGCGGAAAAAGGCCATTCCTGAGAAGGTCTAATGCCTTTCTGAGTAGCATTCGCTCGCCCTGGACGGTATCACCGACCAGGGCGTTTTTAGTTTATGCCCTCTGAAGTGCCCTGGAGACCCTCCGGAGTGCCTTTTTGACAACAAAGAGTATCCCCAGAACACTCCATCGTGTGATTTGGACACTCCGGAGTATCAAAACCGCACTCCGTAGAGTTGGGGGATACACTCAAGAGTGCCTTTGGGATACTCCACAGTGTCCGGGTGGTACTCCGGTGTGTCGATTTTGCTCTCCAGAGTGTGTCGCAGACACTCGGAAGTATCGATGGATACACTCCTGAGTGTCTGCGACATACTCTGTAGTGTGCTTTGGGCATTCCAGAGTGGTTCAGACACACTCTGGAGGCGCCGTGGGGCCGGTACGAAGAACGTGGACTCTGTCGAGTTTCCGACCTTGACAAGGCGAGAGGAAAAGTGTTGTCTTACCCCTATGCGCACCCACTTCAAATTACCCGTCGTCTTGCTTGCCTTGGTCGCACTGCCTTTTATGGCCGCATCTGCTGGCTCGGGATTGGAACAGTTCAAAACCGGGGATCCGGCAAAAGCGGAGCTTGTAAATAAAAACTTCAAGTATCTGGATAGCACAAAAGCTGAGTCAAATGATGTCCAGTTATTGAAATCTGCGTTAACAGCGAAGGTCGACAAGTCGGCAATTGATTCTATTGTCGCACAAAAACTAAGTCTTTCTACTTCCGGATTTGTGACTCGTGATACAGTGGAGGCCATTGTCACTAAATCTGTTTTAGGAAAGGCTGACATCGCAGTACTGCCCTCACAGATAGAAACGATTTTGAGCAAAGGGGTAAAGTCTTCGATTATTACTTCTGCTGATGGATCCTTTTCTAAATTGGTTATCGCTCCACCCTCGAGCCCCGGAAAACTAACCCTTAGCGATTCCACAATTGATTTTGGCGTCGGTGGAGACTGGTCTTCGTATTCAGCAAACCCAGTTAGTAGAATTTCCCCAGTAAAAGATGGATTGGTGTTTTCTTTCGCTCCATCGAGCAGATGGGCTCCAATTTTCACAGAGTCAGTGAGTATTGGAGCTGCGGGTTTAGCGGTCAAAGGAAACATCAATCTTGGTGGTAGCCTAATAACTCCAGCAAAGTCATTCCCCGACTTCGTCTTCTCCCCTACATACAAGCTGACCTCTCTCACCGAAACTGAAGCCTACATTTCCCAAAATGGACACCTCCCCAATGTCCCCAGCGCGAAGGAAGTGGAAAAGTCCGGGATGGACTTGGTCCAGATGAACCAGATCCTTCTACAAAAAGTCGAGGAGCTTACGCTCCACGCTATCGCCCAACAGAAGCAAATCGAAGAACTGAAGACTCGGATCCCTGCCCCCTGATCTGAGCCCCGTCACTAGATTCCAACTCCCCCAAGGAATTCCCATGGCTCCGCCATTTGATCGCAACCATCAGCACGGCAAAAAAGAGCCGATGCTGATGGACATCTCTACGGCCAAGCCCGGCGGCGAGGTCGACTGGGATGCAATTATCGCCAAGACCCAGCGCGGAAAAGTGGACCAGACCAAAAAGGTCTACGATACCACCAAGTACCTCGCCCAGACTCGCGAGGAAGACCCGTGGCCTGAAGAAACCCCGTCTACCGCCTCCGTCACGCTCTCGCTGACTAATTGTCGGTTCTTAGATCCGGCACCGCTGGACTTAGCGCGTCCTATTCGTGTTTCGTGTGATGTATCCGGTTCGGCAGAGTTGCCGGAATCTGACAGGTACGTTGAGTTTCGGTTTCGGATCATCCATCGCAAGAATTCGTTGGATACCGAAGAATCTCTACATGAAATCGCTCGTGCTGACCTGACCGCTGCCGCCAAGCAAAGCCCGGAGCTTTCTGCAAAGATCATCCTTCCTGTGGAACTGGATGACCTGGAGAATGGTGCAGAACTTTTCCTGATCGCCGAGGCGTACAGAGCCGATCGCAAATTGTCATCAACTGCAAGTCCGATCCCGGTAGTTGGTGGGCCTACTGTTGTGCGTCGAGTTCGGCTTTCGGGAAATCTATTCGACTTCGACAAGTGCTTTTTACTTCCAGAAGCTCTTGACGGAATCCGTCAAGTAGCGTCGGTTCACGCCAAGCGCCCTACAGACTCCTTAGTGATCGTGGGTCACGTCACACAAGACCAGAAGTCCAGCACTGGCTTGGATCGCGCCAAAACCGTCGCCGCGATCCTCACAAACAAGTGGGAAGATTTGGTGGGTCATTTCAAAGCGGACGGGAACGGAAAATGGGGTACGAGAGAAGCCCAACTCATTCTTGAACACTTGGGTATCTACAAGGGCGAAGCAGCTGGTATTCTCGATTCAGCAACTGCCCAGGCGATCACCCAGTTCCAAAAAATCCGTCAATGAGAAGGGGAAAGACCCAGCTTGAGGAATCCGGAAAGCTGGATGCCTCAACCTGCCAAGCCTTGCTCTGGGCGTACTGCCAAGATGGCGGTTCTACCGTCACCAAATGTGCAACCCCAAAGGTGGCGGGGAGTCGTGGAAATCCAGATTCTGTCACCATGCCTGACGGTTCGAAGGCCCCTGATGAACGACTGGAAGTCCTGTTCTTTCAGCGAAGATTGGATCCGGAGCCTTCGGGTGAGCAGCTTGCCGCCAACGACAAGGCTTATGCCGCTTGGATGTCCTGCCTGAAAGAAACGGAGGACTTCGAAGTTCATTCCTACAGTTTGCAACTGGCTGACAAGAAACAACGGGCACTGCCAAACACTCCAGTCAAGCTTTCTGGACCTCTCCAGAAAACAGGCCAGAGTGATGCCCATGGCCGCATTCAATTCAAGGGCCTACCCAAGGGATCCTATAAATTGGCGATCTTGACAGATCCCAAGCGCCCGTCAACACTGACATTTGAAGTCCCAAAAGCAGCCAAGGTGAACAAACCTATCCAGCCCGCCAAACCGAGCCAAGGAGAGAACGCATGAATTTCGGATCTCTCCCCGACCCTCCGAAACCTCCCAAGATTCCGGAAGTGCCTGCGGTTCCGGCGGTCCCGACTAGCGCGCAAACGAACCTGTCCAGCGGTCCGTTGAGCGGTGCGGTTGGTGTTGGAGTTCCGCAGAACTTCGACCCGAAAAATCCTTCCGTCCATGTCGAAGGTACGATCCACAACCCGACAGGAATTGGCGGCGACCTCAAGGTGGATCGCGATGTCAAGATCCCCACGAAGGCCCCGGAGT
The DNA here is from genome assembly GCA_016699655.1 of Fibrobacterota bacterium. Classification (GTDB taxonomy): domain Bacteria; phylum Fibrobacterota; class Fibrobacteria; order UBA5070; family UBA5070; genus UBA5070. The sequence continues at coordinate 1,596,845 of CP064986.1, read as the reverse complement.
TCAACGTTCCTTCGATGGGCGGTGGGCTATCTGATGTGGGATCTGGAGGTGGCTTCGGACTACCCGATATAGGGAACCCCCTTTCGGGGCTGTCCATGCCAGACCTTGGTAGGCCGCTTGCGAGTCTATCTGGCCCAACCCTTCCAAACTTTGCTGGCTTCCCGGAGTACCCGGCGTTTCCGAGCATCGGTACTCCCGGAATGCCCGGATTCCGCTTCACCAACATTCCGGAATTCAAGTTCCCGACTCCAGACTTGTCGCTTTGCGACATCAACATCCCGTCGCCCATTCCCGATTTCGATTTTCCTGTCTTCGACGGTCCTTCGCCTGTCAGCGATTATTTCGAAGTAGACGATATGACCGACATCGTGGTCAGCGTCACCATCGAGGGGAAAGGCGTTCCGGCGGTTGCATACAAGCTCGAAGATGATGACGACCAAACCTATCCTGGCAAACTGGACGCGGAAGGCAAAGCCAACCTCAGGATCAACGGTGGGGATTTCCATCTGGAGTTCGCGGATTTGCAGGACCTGCAGTCTCGCGCCTGGGCGGTAGATCTGGAAGCCGCACTCCAGTCGAAGGACGTCGTCCATCTGGCGGCGTGGGCAACAGTAGGTGGTCCTCGCTATTGAAAGCCCTCAAGCAGACCAAGACCTCGATGGATGCGGCCATTGTGGGATCGAAACTCGCCGACTTCGTGACCCTTGGCTTGTGGACTTCGGAGTTGGGAACTCCAGCGAGCTTCTACCCCTTTGGAAGTCGGCCCGCACCAGTGGTGATTCCCTCCAAATTCGTGATTGTGGCACATCGCCCAGAAGCAGCTTTCCGATCCAGTGAAGCCATTCCACTTAGGTTGCAACCGGCATCTGGCCGCAGTCTTGAGCCAATCTCGCTTCCGGGAAAGTGGAGCGCCCTCTTCATACCTCGCACAAATCCCCGGTCTTCTCGGCTCATCGAAGGGCCGTCAGGGATGGAATGGAAAGACTTCCGCCCAGAAGGACCGGGTCTTGTCCGAATACTGTGGAAGCATTCCTCCACCCAAGAGGGATACTTCCTAGACCTGCGGATTGTCGATGGCATCGACTCGTCGCTCCAACTCCCGTTGCGCCCAGGCAAAATGGAAGATCCAACATGGAGTCTTGGCGCGATGCTTCGTTACCGGGACATTGTCCATCATCTGTCAGAAGAATTCCCTGTTGACTCCAAGCGCAAAGTGCAAGAGCAAGCCGAGTGGAATACGCTGACCAACTTGTGCCAGTCCCTGGATGTCTGCGTCCAAGACCCTTTCCAAAAACTGTCAGACGCCGATCAACTTGCCTTGGCATTCCAGATTGGCCAGATCCAAGCGGGTCTGGAAGAAGTTCCATTGAGCGCAGTTGCTTGGTCCAGACTATTCACCACGTCAGAGCCCAGCCAAGTACGTCTTTCGCCAACCGTACCTTGGATGCGCCCTGATGCGTTCTTGGTTGCCTGGCACCTTATCGCCTTGGAGGGTAGCAAGGAGCCCGTGTGGACACGCGGAGCGAAGGTTCGTCATCCGAACGGGGAAGGACGCTTCTTCGGTGCTGTCCATCAAGCTCAGGTAGAAGGCATCCTAGTCCCTGACCGCATTTTTGGCGAAGCTCACCGGATTATGGAATCGGAGAGTAAGACTTCCTGCCAGAAACTTTCCGAGCTGTTGGGATTGGTGGTTGGCTGCTTCAACGGCACCAAGATCGGCACGATTTCCCTCCGTGGCGACCGTTCGGACTTGGACAAGGTGATCCGCAAAACAGGGATGTTCTCCTTCGACAAGAAGGTCAAGGACGGCTTGGAAGCCCTGGCCGACGAGGATGAAACGCTGGACTGGCGCGGCACAATCACCGTTGATGGTGAAACGGGCAAAGACTACGAAGTAGAGGTTCGGACTGTTTTGGGTGAAGGTGATCCGCTGGGATGGAGTCGCGAGGTTGTGCCTTTGCCAAAAAGGGGGCCAAAGGGAAATCGACGCGTTCTTCTCACGAACCCGTACTTGCATGACTTGTCTGGAAAATCTGTTAATTGGAGATTTGAATCAGGGGAGGAGGGCCGCGCAATTATTGATGGTGAAAATTATATTGAATTACCCATCTCGACCGAAATGGTTGAATTGGAGTATGAGTTCCAAAATGGCAAACTATTAAAGGATTGTGTATTCACAAGTTTTGACCCCATTGAAACCCCTGCTGGAAAATGGCAAAGACTCGTTGCAGTCGGAGCAATACCGCTTTCCTTCGCTAAGGCCGGGCATACTGAAGCCATGCTAGAATGGGGAATGTGTAGATTCATTGAATCAAGTGGAATATCAGACAAGCCATTTGATCAACAACTAATCGAGCTGAATCGAGCATCGAGGTTTTCGATATGAGTGAAACCATTTGTTCAAATTTTGGTGAATCCCTAACTTTTCTTTGGATCGAATTTATGGACCCCCAGGACGGCGTTGGGTTTTCCCTCTCCGCGAAGGGAGGTGGGAAAAAATTCCCTCCGTTAATCAACCTGCTTGATTGTGCAATTAGCCAAAAGGCCAGTTTAACCTCGCTGCCAATTCCTCGATCATTAGAAAATTTGGCTATAAAATCAACTAGCAGTACAGAAACCATCCTAATATACGAATTCTCCCGTGGCAAATCAACTGGAAGGGTAGCCTACTCCAGCCAAAAGGTTACTTTTGCTGGTGAAGAGGGAGCTACTAATGAGCCAAATGATTCATGGTACAATTCTCCGAAAATTGAAACCTGTAACGGCTCATTTTCTCCAAACATCTATATCCTAAGTGGACATGGATCGCAAGGCAGAGTGTATGGTGATGGCAATAGAGTTGGAGGCGTGTATCTTCATTCCTTAATCCCAACAAAAGATATGCGTATATTAATTGTCCCCGCTTGTTCAAACATAAATATTTCCAGGGCATTCCGTCTTCAGGCGCTCTTGCAGGACAACACGATGTTTGCAATTTTGGGATATGAGCATACATATTTCGGAGGCGCCGGAGGCTTCGATGTAATGAAAATGTTTATCGATGAAATCCGCAATGGAAAGCCAATCATTGATTCATGGCGAAGGGCAAATGAGGCGAAAAGTGTAAAATTATACCCGTGGTCGGCGATTGTTTGCCCGGCGCCAAATAATGCGCATGAACAATTCACTCTCGGAGATATTATTCATGAGCCTGATTTAATAAAGAATAGCTGGACTCCGCCAATATACTATTCGAAAACATACCCAGATGGGCGTCAAATAAAAGGTCCTCCAATTTCGGCGTATTTCATTAAAGATGCGCTATCAGCAGCTGAAAGCGACGAAAAACTTTTGCTAGACTTGAAAAATTTTGGATCGAATGTGGAACAGATCAGGTGTTCGAAATTAATTCGACAACAGAGAGGGTCTTTAAGCAAGGCGAATGTTTAGCCTTTATTTTCTATGTGGTTCGCCCGGACTGGACCGCCTTGAAATTGCCCCAAATTTTATCCTTCGATGAAATGGAATTAGGCCAAATTGCCACAATCAAACTACAGATGCAAAATGGATATCCTATAGTTTTTGTCAATATTTTAAAGGACACAAAAAAACTACATCTAAAGACAAGAATCACCAAGGTTGCCAAAGCCAAGCTGTGTGAAGCTGCATATAAGGATGGTGTTCAGAATCCAAGCGACCTACTATGCCATTGCATGCATGGTTCCGTTGTCGATGGGAAATTCGAGGCGATTGCGTATAAAAAAGATGGCGCCGAATATATTGGAGCCAAAATCCCACTCAATGAACTGTATTCGGGTGCGAATTGGACAAATACGCCATACGCATTCGATCTGCGTATTTTCCCTTCAAGATTCTCGTTTAAGGTGGCATAGCAAAAGTGCTTCGTAGATCTACTATTAACTCCACGCTATTCTTCCTTTACACTCTCAGCAGTTTGTCGTTCTGTGCGGTTGAAACCATCTCTTCGAGTGCAGAATTCTTGAAAATCTTAAGAAACCCAAACGGGGAATACGAGCTACAATCGGATATAGATTTTGACTCGATAAAGAATGAGTGGAAACAAATAGCTTTTTGCGGCAAATTTGACGGAAAAAATCACGCCATCAAAAACATACAAATCGACTTAGGAAAGCGCTCAACGGGAGGGTTATTCCGCTCGATTATCGGCGTTGATTCAGAAATAGGTTGCAACAATTCGGTGAAACCGAATAATGCATCAAAGCCGAAGTTACAGCACGATTTTTTTTCTGAGTTTCGGAATATAAGCATCCATGGGCAAGTCAGGGGAATGAATTCCCTTGGAATTTTGGCTGGCGAAATTAGCAACGCGGTTATTGAAAATATAAGAACTACAGGGGAGGTAATTGGCAAAAATGAAATTGGAGGGGTTGCAGGGAAAGTTGGTGAATTTGTTAAAGCTAGAAATATTGAATCTTCAGCAGCAATTTATGGGAATGACAATGTTGGCGGAATCTTTGGCAAAGTCTTTTGGGTAGATTTCCGAGGGGGAATAAGCCATTGTGTTATTCAGGGACGGAACAGTGTTGGGGGCATAGTAGGCATTCTTGAATCATCTTTTGTTTCATCACAACTTTTCGATGGCAGCGTCATTGGAAATGATACGATCGGCGGTATTGTTGGTCTGTCAGTCGGCTCGAATCGCCGTAACTCAAAGTTGATCACCATTGGCACCCTTCCAGAGTGGTTTTCGAAGAATCTTGAGATTGGAATGCCAATGGATTACGCTAGCGATTACCCTCCGGGTGGCTATTCTGCTTTCGGAAACTCTGAATGCGAATGTTCAGGATTGATTTACTCCGATTTTCACGCCTCAAATACAAGGGTTGAAATTCAAACAAATACCTTATTTGAATCATCAATGGGGGACTGGCTTGTTGACGCAATCTTCAGAGGAAAAATTCGATGTATAAATGTTTGTGGGGGTATTCGCGGAAGCGGAAAATTGCATTCTCTAGCATTGCATCACGCAATCTCAACTGGGGAAATTTGTGGAAACAAGAAAATAGGAGGAATATCTGGAACTGGGAAGTCTGATTTGCGCTTTTCAGACATGATTAATGGTTCAATTGGGTGTGAAGAGGCTCTTCCAATGTTTGGAGAATCTCCCACTAGTATTTCCTGGGGAATTCAATTGCTGCCGACGGCCAGTTCTTCAAGAACTTACTGCAAATCAGTATACAACAACTGCAAAAGCCCAGACACAAGCATATTTTCAATTGGAAAAATGCGATGGGACGGCGCATATTACCCTCCAGGAGTTCTTGTTCCACTTGTAATGGATGACGAAATCAAGTTTAGAACAATAAAACCTCAATTAGGTTGGGATTCAATAATTACTGGAATGCCGAGCCTGCTTGACAGCATTACGAACGCAGAAGCATCAGGCTTTCAATACTGGAAACACAATTCGTATTCAGGATCTACCAACGAGAGATTTTTGATGGTGGATAATTTCCCTCCAAGATTGAAAAAATTCAAGGCAACATTTCTCCGAGGATGCAAGCCTATTGATGACTTCGTTGAATTATATAACCCGAACGGATTTCACTTATCAATCTTGCCCGACTCTAGCGCATGGAATATATCAGGCAATAACATTTGCGTAAACGCCGAAAGCAAAACTGGCTCAAAGGCAATGCTAGTTATACAGCGGAATAATGGCGGAAAATCATTTCTTCAGCTCTTCAAGGAATAATTCATATCCTAAACAACCAATTCCGTTTGGAATAAACATCTTCAATTTTGAACTGCAACTCACCACCAGGAATAATGGAACTAGCAAATGAACTACCTTGCCCGAATGGCCGCATGCGCTGTAATTTTCGCAAGTCTTGCAAATGCAGATGAACCAAAAATGGTCAAATATGACCGACGAATTTGGTTGATCAGCAACAATGACGCAAATATCGATGCGCGCTTTGTAAACATCAAATCAATTGATACCAATTCAATAAATAAATCAACATCAAAAGCTTCTAGATCTGATAGCCTTATGTTTTCTGGGGTCATATCTATTCACCTAACAGAATGGAAGGCAGATCACGCGAAAGAAACATTGAATGAAATCTCTATATTCGACTCGCGAACAGATAGCTTAATCTCGATCATACAAGATACCGGCTCCGTTTCTGTCACAGGTAATTTCCTTGATAAGGGCGATTGGGTAGATAAATATTACGGCGCACCAATCCCCCTTCCGTACGACTCCGTAACAATAGTCATCTCGACCCAAACTTCTGGTATGTTTGGGTTTGATAAAACTTTTAAGTATCAAACTAAATACAAAGTCTATCCCAAGGAACAGCCACGTTCATCAGACATGCCGATATATTTACGGTTCATTGATGGCCTTCTAAACCTGATAAGCTAAAGAATGAATTCAATCACAAAGCTACTTCAAGTACTGATCTCGAAAGGCATTTCAGCAATGCTCAAAAAAACACACATGCAAATATGAAAGCATCAAATCAGCAGAATTAACTTGATAAATACTTTTGAAATATTTCAGCAAACTCCACCACCAATTCTATGAGGAACCTATGTCTGTTGCCCTGCTCACGCTAATATCTGGTCTTCTCGTTGCATCGAAAGGAGTATACAATATTGTAAATGACTCGTTTCGGGCATTAAGTTATGATAAACTTGCAATTGAGGGGCCGTATGGCTTTCAATTTCTACGGGGCTGCAATAATGGCGTTTGTGATATACTAAATATTGATGGCACCCAAACAGGCATTTCTGGTTTACCTGCCTCACTGAATATTACCAGGATATTCAGCGGCCAAGAATTATTCAGAACCGAATCAAACGGAATATCCAAGTATTTTTTCCAAGGAAAACTGGTTGATATTCCGGAAAAATTTCGCAATGCAAAGCTTTTCCTTGATGATTCAAAAATTTGCAAGGATACGACCATTAGGCATAAGTTGCAACAAAAACCTTCAGTTTCCTCCAAGAAGAAACAAAACATGTATTCCCTCTTGTTGCAATCCATGGATCCTAAGAATTTTTCATTTCACACTTCGTGCTACGATATTGCAACAAGAAGAGAAAGCATAATTCCTAAGCGTTTCTCGCGATCCATATTTGGCATTGGAATCAGTGATGGAGTATTTAGCGGTGACAAAATTGGGTTTATGTATAGAAATGGAAAATTGATTGAAGATAGCATCAGCAACTGTAAGGAAGATGCATTCCTTGATGGGAGCACCATAATACGGTGTGAGTCGACCCAATATCCAAGTCCACTTTCCAAAATATCTGTCTTCGATAGCACAGGAATGAAAATTCGCTCTAATTTTGGTGCAATTTTTAACAGGTACAAAGATATTTCATTCTCAGCGAAACAAGATGCATTTGGAACAGATAGCGTTGTTATTTCTCTCGGAAAAACAAGAATCGCATCGCACCCTATGTCAAGCATTAAAGTGATGGTTGGCGATCAAGGTTATTGCATCGATATCGACCAGGAGAGTACAACTTGTTTAAACATCCAAAATGGATCGAAATTGAAATTGAAATCAGGCCAATATTCTTATGTGATGTTTTCAAGCCCTATGAAGACTGACACTTTGTGCTTTGATGTGTTTGGCAGACTAAATTATTGGTCGCTAAATTTCATCAACAAAAAGAATATGTACCCTGGAGACTGGCACCTTAAAGAGAATGGATTTTATGTAGCTGGCAAAAACTACCCAAAAGAGCAATTCGGATTTTTGAATCTAATGTATAATAGCCGCGACTCGATTGAAGTGAAAGAATTCATTCCTAGCGACGGCAATCGCATAGAGCGAATTTCGAGGTATTTTATAATTGGCGCCGAATAGAGATTGTAGCGATCAGAATAAATTCTTTACAGGAAGACTATTGCATAAAAGAAACACAAGGGGGGGGGCGTTGAGCAACAACAACAAGAAAGATAAACCTACTATAGCAGCGAAATACGTTAGCTAACAATCATCTTCAACCGCCATCGCGGCATAGCCGCGAGGCGGTTAAGAATGTCCGTTAGGCACACGCTTCCAGCGGCCGGAGCTGCAGATGAGCGACAGCATGAAAACGGCCTGCGGCCGTGATATATGAGCGTTTCAATCAAAGCAATCCGGAAATTTCAATACATTGCGCTTTGCTCGAAAGTTGTATGGAAGTTAGAATATCAGAGGCTGCAAATAGCAGTAACAAAGTCAAGGACATCAAATGCGTTACCAGAATAGTTTCATATAAATCGTCATCGCATTTAGTAGTGGTGATCAATTAGCAAAATAACATCAACAACCACAACAAACAAACAGCTACAACAAAAACACATGAAGCAACAACAATTGCAACAGCAACAAATAGCAAGTGTTCAGAGTCAAAGAAAGCGGTTGTACAACTGTCAGATGGTCCTTTCCAAGGTCGCGTAGCGAAAAATTTTGTTTTTATCGGGTTTTCTGCTTTAAATTCATATAACAACACAACCCTCGAGGATTTTGATGATCCAAACCACCGATGGTCAAGAGAACACTCCGATCTATGTTGCCTAACGACGCCGTTCCACCGCTATCGCGGCGATTCTGTTTTGAATTGCCTGCCCAGCCGCGAAGCGGTGAACAGGCCCTGTTAGGTACACGCCTCCAGCGGCCGGAGCTGCAGATGAGCAACAGCATGAAAACGGCCTGCGGCCGTGATATATGAGCGTTTCAATCAAAGCAATCCGGAAATTTCAATACATTGCGCTTTGCTCGAAAGTTGAATGGAAGTTAGAATATCAGAGGCTGCAAATAGCAGTAACAAAGTCAAGGACATCAAATGCGTTACCAGAATAGTTTCATATAAATCGTCATCGCATTTAGTAGTGGTGATCAATTAGCAAAATAACATCAACAACCACAACAAACAACCAGCTACAACAAAAGCAAATGAAGCAACAACAATTGCAACAGCAACAAATAGCAAGTGTTCAGAGTCAAAGAAAGCGGTTGTACAACTGTCAGATGGTCCTTTCCAAGGTCGCGTAGCGAAAAATTTTGTTTTTATCGGGTTTTCTGCTTTAAATTCATATAACAACACAACCCTCGAGGATTTTGATGATCCAAACCACCGATGGTCAAGAGAACACTCCGATCTATGTTGCCTAACGACGCCGTTAGGCAAACCCTCCGGGTGGATGGGAGCTGCAAATGAGCATCAGCATGAAAACGGCCTGCGGCCGTAAGGAAAATGATGAAATTTTATAATTTCGTACCAATTAATTCACTCATACTTCTACTTCTGATCATTCCACAGCAAATTGTGGCGAATGAAATCCAGAATGATCAAAAATGCCACCCAATAGCTTCCGTATATCCGGATAATTCAATTCATCAAAACCGCAATACAGTCCAAACGTCAAATTCTTCCGATAACACCAATATGCAAGAAAATCTCCTTCCAAAAAATACTGGATACTACATACTTGGAATATTAGCAATTGGATTGGCTGTCACTGTTGTTGTTGTACTGAATAATGCTTCGAAAGGATATAAAATGCCTGACCCATAACGAAATTCAAATTTACGCAATCCCAATAGCCCGTTATGGAAAATTCATCACCGATTCCGGGAAATCAAATTTCGAACCTATTAAAGCATTTATCAAATCATGGAGTGATAGGCGAGGAATTTATAAGCACTAGAACGCAATCCCAATAGCCCGTGTTCCAGCACAAAGTACAAAAAGATTGTTTTCATGGGTTTTCAGCGGTAAATTCGAAAAACAACACAATTTCCGAGGATTTTGATGATCCATAGAGCCGATACCTTAGGTAAACCTCCAGCCAATCTGCCTAACAACGGCATTCAATGTTAACCGCGCATTTTCGGTTATTTAATCTGTTTCCCTGCGCGGTAACATTAATCGCCACCGTTAGGCACACGCTTCCAGCGGCCGGAGCTGCAGATGAGCAACAGCATGAAAACGGCCTGCGGCCGTGATATATGAGCGTTTCAATCAAAGCAATCCGGAAATTTCAATACATTGCGCTTTGCTCGAAAGTTGAATGGAAGTTAGAATATCAGAGGCTGCAAATAGCAGTAACAAAGTCAAGGACATCAAATGCGTTACCAGAATAGTTTCATATAAATCGTCATCGCATTTAGTAGTGGTGATCAATTAGCAAAATAACATCAACAACCACAACAAACAACCAGCTACAACAAAAGCAAATGAAGCAACAACAATTGCAACAGCAACAAATAGCAAGTGTTCAGAGTCAAAGAAAGCGGTTGTACAACTGTCAGATGGTCCTTTCCAAGGTCGCGTAGCGAAAATTTTGTTTTTATCGGGTTTTCTGCTTTAAATTCATATAACAACACAACCCTCGAGGATTTTGATGATCCAAACCACCGATGGTCAAGAGAACACTCCGATCTATGTTGCCTAACGACGCCGTTAGGCAAACCCTCCGGGTGGATGGGAGCTGCAAATGAGCATCAGCATGAAAACGGCCTGCGGCCGTAAGGAAAATGATGAAATTTTATAATTTCGTACCAATTAATTCACTCATACTTCTACTTCTGATCATTCCACAGCAAATTGTGGCGAATGAAATCCAGAATGATCAAAAATGCCACCCAATAGCTTCCGTATATCCGGATAATTCAATTCATCAAAACCGCAATACAGTCCAAACGTCAAATTCTTCCGATAACACCAATATGCAAGAAAATCTCCTTCCAAAAAATACTGGATACTACATACTTGGAATATTAGCAATTGGATTGGCTGTCACTGTTGTTGTTGTACTGAATAATGCTTCGAAAGGATATAAAATGCCTGACCCATAACGAAATTCAAATTTACGCAATCCCAATAGCCCGTTATGGAAAATTCATCACCGATTCCGGGAAATCAAATTTCGAACCTATTAAAGCATTTATCAAATCATGGAGTGATAGGCGAGGAATTTATAAGCACTAGAACGCAATCCCAATAGCCCGTGTTCCAGCACAAAGTACAAAAAAGATTGTTTTCATGGGTTTTCAGCGGTAAATTCGAAAAACAACACAATTTCCGAGGATTTTGATGATCCATAGAGCCGATACCTTAGGTAAACCTCCAGCCAATCTGCCTAACAACGGCATTCAATGTTAACCGCGCATTTTCGGTTATTTAATCTGTTTCCCTGCGCGGTAACATTAATCGCCACCGTTAGGGAAACCCTCCGGGTGGATCAGCTGCAAATGAACAACAGCATCAAAACGGCCTACGGCCGTAAACAACCAAATCGATAGAACCAAAATGAACGAAATTTCATGCAATATTTACGATTTAAGCAAACTGATGTTTCGTGCCAGCCATGACCACAGAACAGATCCACCTGAGGGCGAATGGGACAATGAATCATTCTTTGAATTCATTAAGCGTGATCCAATACTCCATTCTTGCATCCTGCGTTCATGTTTGATTCCTCCAAAATCCATTCTTGATGAATTCTTTTTGTCCGGGAGAACTGATGCAGGAATGAGCGGCGGGTCTGTATGGAAGCCATTTGCACTAACAGACGAACAATATAATTCTATTCTTAATTGGGCAAAAAGCGAAACGGATCTGCCATTCAAAATCATACAAGATGAACATGAAATTGATTCTGTTGAAACTTGGAGAAAATCAGCTCTTCAAAGCTTAATGGATTATCGGCTTGACCCGGAGAAATCACTTAGCGCTATCAACTCAAACCCCACGCAATATTCTTTTGAATTTCATATGGCAAATCTGTCATCATCCCTGTATACATTTCGAATTGGCTCAAAACGTGATGGTCGTTTCAGCAATTTAACAGAAGACAATGTTTCAAAAATCGAAATTGGTTTTCGGCAATACATTCAAACTCATCAAGTAGACGCTAATTGGTTATCCGTTATAGTCAGACTTGCTGCTCACGTACCATTTCAGCACGCACAATTTCTCCAGTCTCAAATTGAAAGATTAATAACCGCCGAAAAATGGCATGAAGCTTTTTGGGTGCTTAAATCATTCCACCCGCATATCAAAGTTGATTTCAAAATGAATTTAATAGACGATGAAGATGAAATTTTAGAGAAAAAATATGCTAAGCTGCTTTGGAAGCGATTCATGAAATCGTCTCTATATTCTGTATCACTCGAGGCTGGAGCTTGTCTATGATAGCAACTCAATTGTTCCAAACAACAAAAGAACATAAATACAATATTGAAAATGGAACAGACACTTTCCCTAACAATGCTCTTCAATGTTGACCTCGCTTACTCGGTTGTTTGACCTGTTTCCCCCGCTCGGCAACATTAAGGAGCGGGGTTAGGCACACGCTTCCAGCGGCCGGAGCTGCAGATGAGCGACAGCATGAAAACGGGCTGCGGCCGTGATATATGAGCGTTTCAATCAAAGCAATCCGGAAATTTCAATACATTGCGCTTTGCTCGAAAGTTGTATGGAAGTTAGAATATCAGAGGCTGCAAATAGCAGTAACAAAGTCAAGGACATCAAATGCGTTACCAGAATAGTTTCATATAAATCGTCATCGCATTTAGTAGTGGTGATCAATTAGCAAAATAACATCAACAACCACAACAAACAACCAGCTACAACAAAAGCAAATGAAGCAACAACAATTGCAACAGCAACAAATAGCAAGTGTTCAGAGTCAAAGAAAGCGGTTGTACAACTGTCAGATGGTCCTTTCCAAGGTCGCGTAGCGAAAAAATTTTGTTTTTTATCGGGTTTTCTGCTTTAAATTCATATAACAACACAACCCTCGAGGATTTTGATGATCCAAACCACCGATGGTCAAGAGAACACTCCGATCTATGTTGCCTAACGACGCCGTTCCACCGCTATCGCGGCGATTCTGTTTTGAATTGCCTGCCCAGCCGCGAAGCGGTGAACAGGCCCTGTTAGGCACACGCTTCCAGCGGCCGGAACAAAAAATGAACAAAATCATGAAAACGGCCTTCGGCCGTGAAAACGAGCAATTCCTTTCAACCTTTGTGGGATTAAAAAAAAACTGCATTGAAAAAAAATCGAAACTTAATCCAAAATTTGATTCCCTTTCCTTAGGCGCCTTAATTTTAATGAAACAAGGAAAATGATTTCCATGAAAGCCACCGTCATTTCAAAATTTGTATTTCCTGGTCACTTAATCCTAATAATAGGATGCAGCTCATATTCGCCAAAATTTACGCAAGAGGATTTAAAAAGGGCAGAGTACGCTACAAATTACAAGCGAATTGAATATAGTAATGCAAAAATGAATGAAAACGTAGCTAAATTCAGAATAAACCATTTCAAAACTCAAGGAGATAATGCTGCCGCAGCCAAGGAAGATTCCGCTATGCGTTACCTTAAAAGTTTGTCGTCAGCAGCAAAAGATGGAATAAATGAGGCGCAACAGAATGAGGAAAAAGTAAGAGAATCGTGCTGTAAAAGCACCGAAGACAAATCTCCTCCATGAAAAAGCTTCATAACCAAATAATTCGATCGGCATTGATGATTTGCGAAGCCAATCGCAATGGATATAAATCAATATCAATGGTTCGATGAAAATTTTGGAGCAACTCCCAGATGACAAATAACGAAAGCAAATTGGGCGACAACAAGAATTATACTAGGATGGCTTCATTTAATTCGCAATCCCTTTTGCACCATTGATTTAATTATCGCAAAAATTTGCGGCAAATACTCAAATAGAGCCGATCAACCGGTGTTCAGAGTCGAAGAAAACAGTTGTACAACGGTCAGATGGGAATTTCATGGGTCGCGAAGCGACAAATTTTGAACTTCATGAGATTTCCGGCAGTAAATTAAAAAGACAACACAACCCTGGAAGATTTTGATGATCCAAAGCGCCGATACCAAAGGAAACTCTCCGATCTATCTGCCTAACAATGCTCTTCAATGTTGACCTCGCTTACTCGGTTTTTTGATCTGTTTCCCCGCTCGGCAACATTAAGGAGCGGGGTTAGGCACACGCTTCCAGCGGCCGGAGCTGCAGATGAGCGACAGCATGAAAACGGGCTGCGGCCGTGATATATGAGCGTTTCAATCAAAGCAATCCGGAAATTTCAATACATTGCGCTTTGCTCGAAAGTTGTATGGAAGTTAGAATATCAGAGGCTGCAAATAGCAGTAACAAAGTCAAGGACATCAAATGCGTTACCAGAATAGTTTCATATAAATCGTCATCGCATTTAGTAGTGGTGATCAATTAGCAAAATAACATCAACAACCACAACAAACAACCAGCTACAACAAAAGCAAATGAAGCAACAACAATTGCAACAGCAACAAATAGCAAGTGTTCAGAGTCAAAGAAAGCGGTTGTACAACTGTCAGATGGTCCTTTCCAAGGTCGCGTAGCGAAAAATTTTGTTTTATCGGGTTTTCTGCTTTAAATTCATATAACAACACAACCCTCGAGGATTTTGATGATCCAAACCACCGATGGTCAAGAGAACACTCCGATCTATGTTGCCTAACGACGCCGTTCCACCGCTATCGCGGCGATTCTGTTTTGAATTGCCTGCCCAGCCGCGAAGCGGTGAACAGGCCCTGTTAGGCACACGCTTCCAGCGGCCGGAGCTGCAGATGAGCAACAGCATGAAAACGGCCTGCGGCCGTGATATATGAGCATTTCAATCAAAGCATTCCGGAAAATTCAATACATTGCGCTTTGCTTGAAGGGCGAAAGGAAGTTGGAATATCATCGGCTGCAAATAGCAACAACTGCAACAAAAGAACAGTAACAACAAAATGAAAATGCAACTTGAATGGGAAACTACGTTAAAAAACCCTATCATGAATGGGTTAAGCCCCGTAATAGATCCATTTGAAAAAGATAAATTCCTTATCTCAGATGGCTGGGGCTCGACTTATGCCTCAATGAAGTTGCGCAAATTATCTCTCGCCAATGGCGATGAGGTTTGTTCCTCATTTATAAAAAACACAACTAGATGCATTCATTTTGATGCAGACGCAAAGAGTATTGCAGCAGTCAGCGACAATAAAATTTTTCTGATTGACAGAAATAGCATGAAATTAATCGAGAAATTCGAAGATAAGATTTCAAAGTATTGCGATTACATGAATTCTGATGATGCCGGCAGATATTACATGATGAACTACCGTTCTGGCAGCCTTTTCGTATTTGACGTTAGAAATGGAATTGGAAAAAGAAAAAAGGTCGGTTCGTGCGGTGGGATTTTCAAGATTGGTCATCGAGAAATGATTGTCTTGAAGCCATTTGAAGGATCGATTTCAATCTTTGATGTTGCAAAAGAAAAGTTCATCCGTGAAATCGAGTATTCCACCTTTCATCAGGGCCATATTTCATGTTCAGGGGCATTATTCCTCAGGCTTGGCAAACAGCATCTTGAGGAAAACACCAACTCGTTCATTGATCCAATTGATAAACTAAGGATATACAAAACCATTTATGATTCGGAATTTGAGGAATTCGAAATACCCTCTGGCTATACGCGATTTTACTTGCACCCGTCAGAGGAAGCAGTCTCGTTCTTGAATCAGAATTCAATATGTAACTTTTCGTTGAAAACGAAAGAGAATGGCCGCGCAATTGAGTTTGATGATCCGTTCCGGATAGTGAAATATTTCCACGAGTCTAATCATGTCTTGCTTGGCAATTACAAAGACAATTACAAAACAATACGGCTTGTAAAGTTATTCGACTAGCTCAGCGCCCAGATTCAAGGAAAGTGGTTGTACAACTGTTAGATGATCCTTTCCAAGGTCGCGTAGCGAAAAATTTTGTTTTTATCGGGTTTTTGGCTTTAAATTCATAAAACAACACAAACCTCGAGGATTTTGATGATCCTAACCACCGATGGTCAAACGAACACTTCGGAACATCATGCCTAACGGTGCTCTTCAATGTTGACCTCGCTTACTCGGTTTTTTGATCTGTTTCCCCGCTCGGCAACATTAAGGAGCGGGGTTAGGGAAACCCTCCGGGTGGATCAGCTGCAAATGAACAACAGCATCAAAACGGCCTACGGCCGTAAACAACCAAATCGATAGAACCAAAATGAACGAAATTTCATGCAATATTTACGATTTAAGCAAACTGATGTTTCGTGCCAGCCATGACCACAGAACAGATCCACCTGAGGGCGAATGGGACAATGAATCATTCTTTGAATTCATTAAGCGTGATCCAATACTCCATTCTTGCATCCTGCGTTCATGTTTGATTCCTCCAAAATCCATTCTTGATGAATTCTTTTTGTCCGGGAGAACTGATGCAGGAATGAGCGGCGGGTCTGTATGGAAGCCATTTGCACTAACAGACGAACAATATAATTCTATTCTTAATTGGGCAAAAAGCGAAACGGATCTGCCATTCAAAATCATACAAGATGAACATGAAATTGATTCTGTTGAAACTTGGAGAAAATCAGCTCTTCAAAGCTTAATGGATTATCGGCTTGACCCGGAGAAATCACTTAGCGCTATCAACTCAAACCCCACGCAATATTCTTTTGAATTTCATATGGCAAATCTGTCATCATCCCTGTATACATTTCGAATTGGCTCAAAACGTGATGGTCGTTTCAGCAATTTAACAGAAGACAATGTTTCAAAAATCGAAATTGGTTTTCGGCAATACATTCAAACTCATCAAGTAGACGCTAATTGGTTATCCGTTATAGTCAGACTTGCTGCTCACGTACCATTTCAGCACGCACAATTTCTCCAGTCTCAAATTGAAAGATTAATAACCGCCGAAAAATGGCATGAAGCTTTTTGGGTGCTTAAATCATTCCACCCGCATATCAAAGTTGATTTCAAAATGAATTTAATAGACGATGAAGATGAAATTTTAGAGAAAAATATGCTAAGCTGCTTTGGAAGCGATTCATGAAATCGTCTCTATATTCTGTATCACTCGAGGCTGGAGCTTGTCTATGATAGCAACTCAATTGTTCCAAACAACAAAAGAACATAAATACAATATTGAAAATGGAACAGACACTTTCCCTAACAATGCTCTTCAATGTTGACCTCGCTTACTCGGTTTTTTGACCTGTTTCCCCGCTCGGCAACATTAAGGAGCGGGGTTAGGCACACGCTTCCAGCGGCCGGAGCTGCAGATGAGCGACAGCATGAAAACGGCCTGCGGCCGTGATATATGAGCGTTTCAATCAAAGCAATCCGGAAATTTCAATACATTGCGCTTTGCTCGAAAGTTGAATGGAAGTTAGAATATCAGAGGCTGCAAATAGCAGTAACAAAGTCAAGGACATCAAATGCGTTACCAGAATAGTTTCATATAAATCGTCATCGCATTTAGTAGTGGTGATCAATTAGCAAAATAACATCAACAACCACAACAAACAACCAGCTACAACAAAAGCAAATGAAGCAACAACAATTGCAACAGCAACAATAGCAAGTGTTCAGAGTCAAAGAAAGCGGTTGTACAACTGTCAGATGGTCCTTTCCAAGGTCGCGTAGCGAAAAATTTTGTTTTTATCGGGTTTTCTGCTTTAAATTCATATAACAACACAACCCTCGAGGTTTTTGATGATCCAAACCACCGATGGTCAAGAGAACACTCCGATCTATGTTGCCTAACGACGCCGTTCCACCGCTATCGCGGCGATTCTGTTTTGAATTGCCTGCCCAGCCGCGAAGCGGTGAACAGGCCCTGTTAGGCACACGCTTCCAGCGGCCGGAGCTGCAGATGAGCGACAGCATGAAAACGGGCTGCGGCCGTGATATATGAGCGTTTCAATCAAAGCAATCCGGAAATTTCAATACATTGCGCTTTGCTCGAAAGTTGTATGGAAGTTAGAATATCAGAGGCTGCAAATAGCAGTAACAAAGTCAAGGACATCAAATGCGTTACCAGAATAGTTTCATATAAATCGTCATCGCATTTAGTAGTGGTGATCAATTAGCAAAATAACATCAACAACCACAACAAACAACCAGCTACAACAAAAGCAAATGAAGCAACAACAATTGCAACAGCAACAAATAGCAAGTGTTCAGAGTCAAAGAAAGCGGTTGTACAACTGTCAGATGGTCCTTTCCAAGGTCGCGTAGCGAAAAATTTTGTTTTTATCGGGTTTTCTGCTTTAAATTCATATAACAACACAACCCTCGAGGATTTTGATGATCCAAACCACCGATGGTCAAGAGAACACTCCGATCTATGTTGCCTAACGACGCCGTTCCACCGCTATCGCGGCGATTCTGTTTTGAATTGCCTGCCCAGCCGCGAAGCGGTGAACAGGCCCTGTTAGGCACACGCTTCCAGCGGCCGGAGCTGCAAAATGAGCTGCAAGAACAAAAACGGCCTTCGGCCGTAAAACAAAACACTGTAATCACTGCAAATGCAAATCCAATAAAAATCAACCAGCGGTCTTAACCCGCTTAGAAAGAATCAAATGAATCCTGATCCTCGCGACCTTTTGATAAAAAAATTGATGAGAAACCAGCTAGCATTGATGGTGCTATTTTTTGTTTGGGGCATTATTGGTATAATGCTCTTTGGAGGGACTGTCTATTTTGGGTCGACTTGGAATTATGATGTTTTTGGTATTGCTAAAGATTACTTCACATATTCTCTTGAAACGTCCCCCTCAGTTCCAGAAGTACTCTCAATTATTATTCAGGGAATAGTGGCTTCATCGGTTATAATAATCGCCTCTCTGAGTGGATCTATTGTATATTTAACGATCTATATCCAATCTAAAAAGGATATTAAAAGACTTGTTTAATGCGTATTTGTGCAAAGTGAAGGACGGCAACTTGTTTGCCAGCAAAGCTGCATTTAAATCGCAATCCTTTTCATGTCTTTGAACCAATTATCATACGAATAGCTGCTAAAACCCAAAATAACGCAACAGAATGGATTCAGAGTCAAAATATGCGGTGGTACAACTGTCTGATGGTACTCTCCAAGGTCGCGAAGCGAAAAATTTTGATTTTATCGGTTTTTTGGCCTTAAATTCATAAAAGCATCACAACTCTCGAGGATTTTGATGATCCTAACCGCCGATGGTCAAACGAACGCTTCGGAACATCATGCCTAACGATGCCGTTCCACCGCTATCGCGGCATTTCTGTTTTGAATTGCCTGCCCAGCCGCGAAGCGGTGAACAGGCGTATCGAGTAGGCCGGGGGAATTGCACCCCCAGCCCCTCACGGAACCGTGCGTGACAGTCTCCCGTCACACGGCTCTTCGGAACAGACGTCAGATCGTGAAGCCTCTCGACCAGTGAGGGAACAAGCACGGTTGTCTCCTGCAGATGAGCTGAAGTCGAACGAACGCCGCCCCGAAGGTCGGCAGTGAGAACTTCCGACGCGCCCATTTGATCAGGCACATGTTCAGTCGCCACCATAATCCGATCATCTCCGATGGGCTGTAGAGCGAGTAATACCCCAACCAACCCCGGATCATCGGAGCCAGTCGTTTGGAGACTTCCTCCAACGTCACATTTTGCCATCGGAAGATCCGAAGCTCGCGCAACGTCGCGGATATCCGCTTCTCGCTCTTTGGGCTGATCCCGGGACTGAAAATCCACAGGCCGCCGCCCTTCCTCCCCTCAATCTTGGCCATGTACCGGGGCGAAATTGAAAGCCCAGAAAGTCAAACGACCGGTCACAGCCCGAATTCGCCGAGGGCGGACGGGTCCCTTTCCAGCAGTAGACAATCTTTGTCTTCTCCTCGCTCAGCTCGAGACCATAGGCCCCGAGCCGTTCCCGAATCCGACCAAGCAAATTCTCCGCTTGCTCACGACTGGATACATGCACCACAATGTCGTCGGCGTACCGCTCGAACTCCACCCCCGGTTCGGTTTCCCAAAGCCAGAGATCAAAGGCTTCATGCAGGTACAGGTTGGCCAGGAGTGGGCTGATCACGCCGCCTTGAGGCGTACCGCGATCGCGTTCCTCCATGCCCCCATCTTCCTTCATCGTCGGCGCTTCCAGCCATCGCTTGCAGTAAAGCAGGATGTGCTTCTTGTCCGTGTACTGCCGAAGGATCGACAGCATCCTCTCATGGTCGATCGTGTCAAAGAACGCCCGGATGTCCAGATCGATCACATACCATTGCCCCCGGCAACGCGCATTGCACTGCCGAAGAGCATCGTGGGCACTGCAGTGCGGACGGTAGCCGTACGAGTCGGGATGGAACATCGGTTCCACCTCCGCTTCCAGCTCCGCGCGGATCGTCTGCTGCGCCACACGGTCCAGAATCGTCGGGATTCCCAGTTTCCGTTCCTTGCCGTCTCCCTTGGGAATCCGCTTCTCGCGCACCGGCGGGGGCATGTAGCTCCCACTGGCCAGGCGGTTCCACAAGGGGTACAGGTATCGGCCCGGATCCGAGGCGATCTCGTCCATGGACAGGCCATCGACGCCGGTGGCTTTGCCGCCACCTCGCACATGTTTCCAGGCTTCCCATACCTGCCGCTTTCCGATCGGCTGGCTCTTCGCTTGCATCAGGTCGGTCATCCTTTCGCCGCCTTTGGCCGACAAAAGTTGTCTCGCCTCCGCTCGCCGCTCCGTGGACCCCTTCGCTCCAGTCCCATTACAGAACCTTCTTCACTACTACGGATCCATCTGCCACCACCTACCCCGTCCCTTCTCTCGGCCTCGTGGGTGCTCCACTTGCGCCTTCCGGTCAAACCGGGATTGGTGGCTTCTCCTGTTCCGTGCCAAAGCCTCCTCGAAGGTCCTGCCGCCTTTATGCCGGATCCGGCGCGAACAGCTCGGCCAGTCATGCATTTATCGCACTTGTCCCCGCGATCTAACAGCAACACGGGTTTTCGGATCTCAACCTTCTTACGACACCTCATCGGCGGTTCACTTTCGTTCAGCTCCTTCAAGGTCACCTGCGACATCTTCTGCCGCTTTTCCCTCTTCCGTTCAGCACCTGAAGCGTTAGATTCAAGCACCGGAGGGCGGTTTGATGAGTCTCACTGGTCGAGTCCTCATCGGTGGGCCAAACCACCATCTTCAGCACAGCTCGAAAGGCAATTCCTCTATCGCATGTTTCGACCTCACCTTTCTATTCAGGACACACTGTTAGGGAGACGCCTACGCGGCGCGGCGAACATCAAAACGAGCAAAAAATGAACGAAATTTTATTAGCCCGTGTGATAGCAGTTTCCCTGAGGGGGCAATAATGATTGAAGGCGCGGAGAATATTCGGGATATTTTTGCAATATTTCACGACGGTGAAATCTATAAAGCCGAACTAAACAAAAACACTTTAACGCTATTTGTTTGGATTCGATATTTAACTCAACGAATAAACGCCAATTTCACCTACTTCATTGTGGATATATACAACATCACTGATGTAAAATTTTCCACATGGGAATCTATTCCTCAGACTCTTAGCAAGATTGACGAAATTTTCGCGTGGATCCTCGATATTTTACAAAGCCGCGCCAGCGAATCAATCATTCAAGTAGAATGCAACCAGACTTCGCCTGAATGCCATTACTGTGGCGGCGAATTGTCATTTTGTTCGGATCACTGTGAAGTATCGGATGAATCCGGAAAAAAATACAGCATTGATGAACTTGAAGCTATATGCAATGAATACTGGGATGAATTTGCTAATCGAAATGCCTCAAAAACAAATAACAGCTAGACACAAAGTGCGCCCCGTTTTGATCGAAAATTTCCACAAGATATTCGATTTTCATGGGAGCTGGAAAAGACACAAATGAAACATAAAATCGGCATTCTATATTCTCATAAAAACCTAAACACTACTGAACTTCGCAATGAAGTTCTTGCTAGTATAAAAATGGAGGCGCAGTTTTGGAGAAATAACGGCCTTCCACATGCATTGAGCGATTTGCTATTATCCAAAGGCATAAATCTTCAATCCTCTATCGTTATTGACTTAGAAACAGACGCTCCAGGCAATTCAAATTTGATAGGAAAAGTTGCAACAAGGGAAAATGAAATATTTGAATTTGAACTGGATTGCAATAGCGATAAAACCGCTATCATAAACATCGATGCTTGGAGCGACATAACCGATCAAGTTAATTCTTCAACAAGCAACAAGGGTTTTAAGTACGGATTAGCCTCAATCATTTTCCAAGCCCTAAAAGAAATCAATGATCAACCAAAATGACCAGCAAATTCGTCAAAAATAATTTAATGTAATAGCGTGGAAATTTCCTTTAAAACCCCTAACGGAGTAGTCTGAATGAAGCAATCATTTTCCCTAACACCGCCGTTCCACCGCTATCGCGGCGATTCTGTTTTGAATTGCCTGCCCAGCCGCGAAGCGGTGAACAGGCCCTGTTAGCCACACACTCCGTGGGGATATAATAATGCAGATGAACAACAATAGCTACAAGCGGCCTGCGGCCGTTGAATATGAGCAACAGATTAAAACTCAATTCTGGAGCATCATTGCATTGCATTTAAAATTTTGTTTGGGCAAACAATGAAATCAAGTAGAAGCCTAGCAAAATTGATCCAGCGATCACTAAATTCTTACTTGAGATTTAAGTCTACATTGATCGCTGGGATACTATTAGCTTGCTGCGAAAATTATGCTATAAGCCCAGCTGCAATACCAAAATATATAGAAAACATACAGAATCCGAAATTATTAAGTTCCTATACGGTTAGGGATGGCGGATCGATCTATGTATTATTTGCCGACAATAATGATCGCGTGTGGGTCATTGTAAATTATGTCGGCAGCACGAATATTCATATATGCGAAAAAACCTGCAGTGAAAAACATACGGCTCAACTTCAATGGAACTCAAAAGCTGAAAACCAGATTGAAAACTTTCTAAATGAATGGAAAAGCCGAGATAGTAAGATTGCTGAAATAACAAAAACATTGCAGTGGAGAAATGATGTAATTCGATTGGCCTCTCGAGGGAATGTATCAGATTCAGTTATCATAGCCATCGCACAACTTCATTTTAAGAACGGATATTCCAGAATTAACTCAGACTTGCATTATGCAGTTACAAAAAAAACAACAAAAAGCTACACAGTGAAAATTACTTCTGCTGATTCTTCTTATTATGGTTTCCGCACATTAGAAACAAAATACGGCTCAATGGCAGCTTGCAAAGATATGAACAAGGTGGAAGGAAAATGGTACAGGAATTACTACTGCTGGAGCCCATTCGTTGCCCATAGAAAACCACAATAGCAAACTGTGATACAAAAGTATTTGCCTTAAGAATGAGTAATTTTCAAGCAAGGAATTGCAATTTTGGCTAACAATGGCATTCAATGTTGACCGCGCGTTCTCGGTTTTTTGATCTGTTACCCAGCGCGGCAACATTAATAGCCGTGGTTAGGCACACGCCTCCAGCGGCCGGAGCTGCAAAATGAGCTGCAATAGCTGCAAACGGCTTTCAGCCGTTATATATCAATTCATCAATCAGAATGTCAGTTAATCATCTTGACATGGGAATAAAAAGTTGTGAACAAAAGCACCACCTGTTACGAATTCTATCCCCCCGAATCAGATGATAATTCCAAAAATGAATTCTTGCTCCTATTTGAGGATGCAATCCCCTTTTTCGAGGGATGGACATGGAGATGGAATAAAATAATGGGCCCGAGATACAATACAATTTACGAAGAAGAAGATTGGGCATCTATTGAGACTATTCGCAATTCTTTTTTGAATGAATTGCATGTTGTGGATGCAAAACCAGAAAAAGAATTTCTTTCCAGACTTGGTCACCTCTTTTCATTAGATGGAACAACGCTTTTTGGCTATCGACCAACTTCTATTAAGCCAGAGAAACCAGAGCCCAGATACCTTGCCACTGCTGATATTGCAAACGCAGATATTGTTTTTTGCAGTTTTGATGATGCTTGTTGGTTTGTTGCTTCTGATGACAGTATTCTTCTAGAAAGGATTTCTGAGGTGGTACAAAAACATGGTGGGTACCAATATGTCGAAACAATCCAATCCTGCGATTACGCTTTCTGGATGGTTCCGCGTGAGTTTTATGATTGAGATTTTCAACGAAAACAAATAGCAGCAGCTGCTGTTCAGAGTCGAAAACAGTTGTGGTACAACTCTTTGATGATCCTTTCCAAGGTCGCGTAGCGAAAAATTTTGTTTTTATCTGCATTTTCGCCTTAGATTCCTAAAACAACACAACTCAAGAGGATTTTGATGACCCTAACCAACGATGGTCAAACGAACACTTCGGAACATCATGCCTAACGATGCTCTTCAATGTTGACCTCGCTTACTCGGTTTTTTGATCTGTTACCCCGCTCGGCAACATTAAGGAGCGGGGTTAACCTCACGCCTCCGACCGGCAGGAGCTGCTGGTTGGAAGCAGATTAATAACAGCCAGGGGCAACCGGTGGGCACTTATAGGGAAACACCCGAACAGCCGTTAACCTAGGCCTGTCTTTTTGCCTCCCTGCTACTCATGCCCTTCGGCGATATTCTAAGGATCGCGCAAGGTGGGACCTTGCTCATTCGGCATTTTACACCCGCACTGATTCCAAAATGTGGTTGAGAATGGCTCCAACTTCCGCCCTATCGCCACTCCTCGCTATCCAGGAGCAGTCTCGAAAAACCTTTTGATGCTTGACTTTCAAAGAATTTGAGTATAGGTAGATGATCACACCTCTACAGGGAGACTTTCCTGCCTTCGCGGATTGCCATTGATGACGACCTTCTTGAAGAAGCATTTTTAGTCGGCCAGTTGACCACCAGGGAAGAAACCGTCCACTTGGCTTTGAAAGAATATATCCTCAAGCGGAAGCAGTTCAGAATCCTATCCTTGGCCGGAGCCATCGATTTTGACGAGGTCTACGATTACAAATCCGGAAGGAATCGACATGCCAATCCTGGATTTCCTCAGCAACATTGAAGCGAAAACCGTTGTAATCGAGAAATAGGTTGCATTTTTCTCCAATCTTCCCTCATTTGAAATTCCCATCGAACAATTTCCGCCAATCTAGAATACCCCTTCAAACACACTTTCTCACCAATAAAAGCACAAAAAACATATGCATTCGGAGGCACAATGAAAACAACCAAAACATTCACCTATGATGGACACCAAGCGATTATAATCCCAGATGAATTTGCATTTGAGCTTGAAGAAGAAATCGCTATACGGAAATTCGGCAATCTCCTGATGATTTTCCAGAGCAACAAATCCGCTGAAATTTTTAGAGACGCAATCATGAATTTCCCTGAAGACGCCCTTCCAATCCGAAGAAGCCAGGAAGAGCAACTCCGCGAGATAACACTCGAATGACATTGACCGGCCAGGTCGCATGGTCAAAAAGCAAGGGGGTCGTATTGAAAACTACAATTGATATAGATCAAAAATTGCTGCAAGAGGCAATGAATCTCACTGGGGAGCCCACCAAAGTCGCCACAATCCATCGCGCACTGACTGAGCTAGTTCGTCGCGAAAAATCTATGAAAATTCTTGAACATGCCGGCAAACTCGACCTATCCATCGACTTGGACGCGGTGCGAGGTAGAAAGGATGCACTTCGTACCCAAAGCTTACTCAGGAAACAATCCGGAATTCGGAAGTACCGTGGAAAGCTCAACTGGGAAGGAGATTTGGACTCCCAAAGGCTTGACTGAGTCCCAAACCCCAAAGCAGACCTAACTGGAATTTCCGAATTATTTCACACAACCCTCGCACACACTCAACTTGAGGTCGCCAATGAACTCCCCACAAACCACCTGCCCCATTTCCGAGTTCCATGATCACGCTGCCGAGTTTGTGACCCAAGTCAGCACCAATCAAGGTCCGCTGAGGATCACCGAGTCAGGAAATACCGTAGCCGTTTTGCTCTCCATGGAAGAATATCAATCCTTAATGGATAAAATCGAAATCCTATCAGATATTGCTTTATCTGAGGCAGAAATAGCGGCTGGCGGTGGCGTGGAACAAAAGGAATTCTACAAGGAGCTCAAAGAAAATTTTTTTCCATAGCCCCCCTCTGAAGCAACACCTGCGCGGCCTTTCTCTATCTTCATCAATATTCCTCTTTCCTTGAAGCATCTTCAATGTGGAGATCCTATGAAAAAGTCTCGACCACTGGATATTTCCGAGTTTCTTGATTCCGATGCACATATCGCCTCCTATTTATCCTCCGTCCTTGAAGACAAGGACACGGACTTGCTACGCCAAGCTTTTGGCCACATTGCGAAAGCAAAAGGCATGAGCGAGATCGCAAAAGCAAGCGGGATCAGCCGCGAGTTATTGTATGAATCCTTCGCCGAAGGCGCTGAGCCTCCATTTGTGGTCGTGATGAAAGTCTTACAGGCTTTAAACATTCGTTTCGTGTTTGATTGCCATGCACCTGAAGAAAAAGATCAGTCGTCAAACCGGAAGTCCAAAAAAGAGCGAAAGCGATTACTCAAAGAAAGTTTGGCTCGCGGAATGGCGGATGCAAGAGAAAATCGGGGGAGGTTCATCTAGCTCGGCTTGAAATCCTCACCCAGCCAAGGATTTAATATTCTAGCTTCCCCGCTACATGAGAAATTTTCGCAGCCTCCAGAATGCAACAGCCCCCTACTTGAAAACACCCTGCTCCCCCTTCTCTTGCCTTCTCCTCAGCATCGCGCTTTTCGGGTGCACTATCGACAAATCCGCAGATCCGGCTCCTGATGTGCCCCCTTCCGCCTATGACATCATCCCGCTTGCGGGAGTCACTTCGAAGACCATTCGCTCCAGCGAACTCAAATGGGCCAGTCAAGAACCGCAAGACTCGGTCGTTCAAGAGTTTCGAGTGCCGAGAAGCCAGCATGAATTCGATTCACAGGTTGCCTCAGGACTCTGGGCATTGTCTTTAGATAGCGTTGGAAGAAGAAAATACACCGGGCTCCAGTTCATACTGAATACAAATTCCGATCGTGTAAGGTGCTGGACTCCGTTCTTTGGTGAAACCATCACCTTTACCCAAGCGAATGGTTTTCCCGATGAGCTTGCATTTGCATTCAAAGCTCCGAAATTGGCCGCTTTTGATGTGGAGTATCGGGTGAATCATAGCAACTGGTCCAAGCTTAAAAAGGGACGCGACTTCGGCATTCTTGGCGTGGATTCCCTCCATTTCCGCCCGACCATCGGTGTCCCACAGCTGGACTCCAATCTCCAACTCGCTGGCATCAATTTGAAAATCAGTGGCAAGAATTTCTTGCAAGAGGGCAACAATGATGTTTCCCTCAGGATCGTGCAAGACACCGCAGTCCTATTGCTGAAAAAATTCATCCTGAGATATTCCATTCTGGGAATGGGCGTCCGGGAAACAGATTCAACTGGCCTGGCAGAAGATACAGCCAAGCGAATTTTTTACCGAAATGGACCTTGGGGAACCCAAGATCAAAAGCGGACGTTCGTTTTATTGAGCACATCCACAATGCTGGATAGCTTTGACGTCAGAACCCAGCGCACCTACCAAGAGTCTGTTGGCTCCGTTGGGTTAGATTCCAATCTATTCCAACTGCCCATGATTCCTTCCGGCAGTATCTCAACAAGTGACGGATGGAGCATTCGTCGTATGCCACAAGGCGTTCTCTTTGAAATTCGAATCAGCAAATCGCTATTTGTCGAATCAAGAACGCTGAGTGAGAATGAACGGAAAATCGTCATCAATGGGCGCATGATCGTAACGCCTGGTTTTCCTCCGAACAATACTTCCTTCAAGGTGGTGCTACCGATCCGCTTGTAGACATCCAATCGTTTGGATCAAAGGCGGAAGGCGAAGCCTGACACGATCGCCTTCCCTCCCCTGCTTTGACAGATTCCGCTTGCCTTCTTCCTTCAGGGTTTCAGAACCACCAACAGGGTCCCAGCCCCCACCGCCTGCCCGCTGGCGCACCCTAGCGACACCACCACGCCCTCGCACGGACTTGTGACCGGCGATTCCATCTTCATGGATTCCAGGATAGCCACAACATCGCCCTCCTTCACAGTGTCGCCGGGCTGGACGGTGTATTTCCAAAGCGATCCGGGAAGCTCGGCGCGGATGGCCAGGTGACCTTCCGAAACCTCCTCGGGAGCGCGAGCGGAGGTTTCCGCCGCGCCCACCACCTCGATGCCCGCGGACTCCCATCGGCTCCGTTCTTGGCCGAAGGCCAATCGCTGGGTCGCGCGGAAGGATTCGATTTCCTCGCCGTGCTGCGACAAGAATCGTCGATAGTCGCCCAGCTTGAAGGTGGAGGCCTCGATCCGCGGCGCCCATCGACCGCGCGGGAAGTCCTCGCGGAGCTTGTGCAACTGTTCGGTCTCCACCGGATAGAAGCGCAGCACATCGAAAAACCGCAGCAGCCACGGCTTCTGGAACGGCGTGGTGCTGCGCCACCGGTTCCACATCTGCACGGTGCGGCCCACGAACTGGTAGCCCCCCGGCCCTTCCATGCCGTACACGCACAGGTAAGCCCCGCCGATCCCCACCGCGTTTTCGGGAGTCCAGGTGCGGGCGGGATTGTACTTGGTGGTCACCAAACGGTGTCGCGGATCCAAGGGGGTGGCCACCGGCGCTCCCAGGTAGACATCGCCCAGACCCATCACCAAGTATTGGGCGTCGTACACGATTTTGCGCACGTCCTCGATGCTTTCCAGGCCGTTGATGCGCCGGATGAACTCCAGGTTGGAGGGGCACCAGGGCGCACCGGGGTTCACGGTGGCCATGTATTTCTCGATGGCCAGCCGCGTCTGGGGATCGTCCCACGAAAGCGGCAAGTGCACGATGCGGTTGGGGATCTCGATCCCGTCGATGTCCTTGAGGGATTCCTCGATGGACAGAATCTGCTCCAGAAGGAGATCGCGCCGCACGAGGGAAGGATCGAAGCGCACCTGCAGGCTGCGGATACCGGGGGTGAGGTCCAGCACTCCGGGGATCGCCATCGTTTCCAAACGCTCATAGAGCAGATGGACCCTAAGGCGAAGTTCCAGATCCAGGACCATGGGGCCAAACTCCACCAAAAAGGCATCGTCGCCATCCTGGCGGATTCTCAGGGCCGGGCGGTCGGGTTGCTCGGAGCGGTCCAGCAAGACAATTTCCGACGCCACCTCGCGCCAATGCGCGACAGCTGGCGGCACCGCCAATCCGGAGGAAATCGAGTCCCGTCGTGCGAAGGCCTGCAAGGCCTCTTCCTGGTCGCGATGGGCAAGGCGGGCCGCTTCGTAACCAAGCGGGACAAAGCGGATGCGGTGACCGGCGGCGAACTGGCCCAGTTTCCAAAGCTCCGACAAGGCCAGCGTGACCGGGCAGGCGAACCCTCCCAAAGAGGGGCCATCCGGCCCCAGGATCACCGGGGTGTCGCCGGTGAAGTCCAAGGTTCCCACCACGTAGGCGTTGTCGTGCAGGTTGGAAGGGTGCAATCCGGCCTCGCCGCCATCGCTCCTCGCCCAGCGCGGACGCGGGCCCGTGAGGCGAACCCCCGTGCGATCCGAGTTGTAGTGGACCTCGTAGGCGGATCCGAACAGATCGTCGATGTCTTCGGGCAAGAAATAGTCCGGCGCCGCGTGCGGGCCCAGCAGCACGCCCACCGTCCACTGGGATTCCATGGCGGGCCGCAGGGCGAGCGGAACCTCCACCGGAGCGTTCGCGCCATTTTCTGTCTGCCAAGCGATGCGATCACCCGTGCGCAAGGCGCGACCGCCATGTCCGCCAAATCCGCCCAGCGCGAAGGTCGAACGCGACCCCAGGTGCTCGGGAACATCCAAGCCCCCCGCCACCAGCAGGTAACCACGCGCGCCGGATTGCGTCTTGGGCAAACGCAGCACGGCCCCCGCTTTCCACAGGAAGGGAACCCAGGCCGGCAAAGGAGCTCCGTCCAGGGTGGCGGAAAAATCCGCTCCGGTCAGGATGGCGAAGCGATCCTGGTGCGATTTCAAGGAAGGCCCCTTGAGCACGAACTCCAAGCCCGCCGCGCCTTGTTCGTTTCCCAGCGCGAGATTGCCCAGTCGCAACGACAACGCGTCCATCGGGCCCGACGGGGGGATGCCCACGTTCCACAGACCTTGCCGACCCGGCCAATCCTGGACGGTGGTCTGCGCTCCCGCTTCCAACAATTCCAGCCCACTGCTGGCCCAGTTGAAATTCCCCAACATGGCCGTGGTCGCGCGGCCTTCCTGGAAGCGATCATCCGCCACCACAGCGCGCAAGAACTCCAGGTTGTTCCCGATCCCATGCAGACGGATTTTGCCCAAGGCGATCGACATCCGTTCCAGGGCCTGGGCGCGGTCGGCTCCGTGCACGATCACCTTGGCGAGCATCGGATCGTACCACGGCGGCACTTCGCAGCCGGTGGATACCCAGGTTTCCACACGCACGTCAGAAGGGAAGGAGACTTCCGTGAGGAGGCCGGAGCAGGGGGCGAAGTTGCGGACGGGGTCTTCCGCGTACACCCGCGCCTGGATGGAGTGCCCTGCCGGCTCGCGTCGGAATTCGTCCAGGAAAGAGGCGTCGCCCGCTCCCAGACGAACCATCCACTCCACCAGGTCCATGCCATGGACCTCTTCGGTCACGCCGTGCTCCACCTGCAGGCGCGTGTTGACCTCCAAGAACCAGTACTCGCCGGTGGCGGCGTCCAGCACGAATTCCACCGTGCCTGCAGACCGGTACGAGACCGATCGGGCCAACCGGATGGCCGCCGTACGCAGACCCGATCTGACGGTTTCCGTCAGGCCCGGCGCCGGAGTCTCCTCCAGCACCTTCTGGTTGCGCCGCTGCACGGAACAATCTCGCTCGGCCAAGGCCACCACCCGCCCGTTACCGTCCCCGAAGATCTGGACTTCGACATGCCGGGCCTGGTCCACGCACTTTTCCAGATAGAGCCCCGCATCCTTGAAGTTTGCTTCCGCCAAGGCGCGCACGCTTTCCCAAGCCTGGGCAAGGGAGGATGCATCCGGGCAGCGGCGCATCCCGATGCCCCCGCCTCCCGCGGTGCTCTTGAGCATCACGGGATACCCGATCTTCTCCGCCTCGAACACGGCCTCCATGGCGTCGCGCAAAAGGCCCGTGCCGGGCAGCAACGGCACGCCGCAACGCAGCGCCGCTTCCCGTGCGGTGTGCTTGAGCGCGAAGACCCGCATTTGATCGGCGGTGGGTCCCAGAAAGACAATTCCCGACTCTTCGCAGGCTTGGGCGAAGGGGATGTTCTCGGAGAGGAATCCGTAGCCGGGATGGATGGCCTGGGCACCGGTGGCTCTGGCCGCTTCCAGGATCTTGGCGGGATCCAAATAGGATTGCGCCGCAGGGCCGGGCCCCAAGCGGACGGATTCGTCGGCGTTGTCGATGTGGAGGCTGTCCAGATCCGCGTCGGAATGGACGGCCACCGAAGCCACGCCCAGGCGGCTGAGCGTCCTTTCGATGCGGCAGGCGATGGCGCCCCGGTTGGCGATGAGAACTTTGGAGAACATCAGGTTTCCGTGCTCGACGGGTCGTCCCGCCCTGCGAAGGTTCCCGACCGAGTCGTCCCGATCGGGTGTCGTGATTTGTCTATGCGCTCAGTGGACGTGCGGATGGCGGGCCCCGCTGGGGCGCCACGGATCCCACACCAGAAGTTCCACCGGCGTGGGGTTCCAGCCGTTGCAAGGGTTGTTCAACTGCGGACAGTTGGAGATCAACACCAGCACGTCCCTCGTCACGGTCATCTCAACGTACTTGCCCGCCGCCGAGATCCCGTCCTGGAAATCCAGTTTTCCCTCCGGAGTCACCGGGACGTTCATGAAGAAGTTCACGTTGGCACCGATGTCGCGCTTGGTCAGATTCCGTCCGGAACGCGCCATCGCCAACAGGAAGGAGTCGCGGCAGTTGTGCATGGGTCGCTTTTCCAAGCCGTAGCGGACCTGGTTGGATTCGGCCGCGCAGGCTCCGCCCAACGTGTCGTGGCGCCCGCAGGTGTCCGCGACGATCCGCAGCAGTTCGCGACCCCGGGTAGACAATATCCGCGTCCCCGTGGTCAGGTGGATGCTCCCCTGTTCGCGGATGGTGGTCTGGGCGCAGTAGCGCTCGGCGGTGTCGCGGGCGTCCAGGAAGAAGGTGTCCACCGCTTGGTTTCCTTCCAGGTCCACGATCCGGAAGGTCTGCCCCGCGTGCAGCTCGTGCAGCCAGTGGTCGCCGGCCTGCACCAGAATCCGGGTGGCGTGCTTGGGGTCCATGTTGCTTGGTGTGATCCCGTTCATGGCCATTGTCCTGGATAGAGTCGTTCGGAAAGTTCCAGTGCGCGGGCGTTTTCGGGGCACGAGGTGCGCACCGGATCATCGGGATCGGACACGGGCAGCAGGACCACCTCCATGTCCAGGCCGCGCGGCGTCCAGGTTCGGGAGGGATCCAGCGGATGAGGCGTGGCGGAAAGAACCACCAGCGTCTCCATCTCCATGCGCAGCGTGACTGCGCGACCAAGCTGGGGTTTGGGGTCCCAATGCAAGGCCCCGGCCGCATCCACCGACACGCGCGAGAAGAGATTCACCACCGACACCAGGTCGCGCTCGCCCAATCCGTACTTGCCCAGCTCCACCAGAAAATGGTCGCGGGCGTTGGTGAGCCGGTCGTTGCGGTGATCCTGGTAGGTGGTTTCGCCGAAGCGCGCGACGGCGCGTTCGTAATCGCCGAGGCCGCCCAACACGTCGTGCCACCCGCAGGTGTCGGCAACGAGGCTAACCAAGGCGCGACCCATGTCCGATTGCAACGTGCAAGGTGCGGACAGGCGGGCGATGCGCTGGGATTTCAGGGTATCGGGAAGACAGAATCTTTCCAACGGATCCGCGGCGCTCCACAGTCCCAACACGAGATTCGCCTCGCCTGTCGGGTCCTGGATGCGCAATCCCTGGCCGCGACGCAAGCGGGCCGACCAGGACGCTCCGCCGGGGAGATGCTCCTTGTAGAGGAACTTGTGCATGGTCATTCTACCTCGTCGCCCACCACGGTCATGCGGATCATGGGGATCCGGTCGACATGGGGGACCTGTTGGGGTGGATGGATGAGCCGCTCGATGTGCGACCGGACAGCCTGGAACGGAGGCGTCAGAACCTGTCCATGGGAACGCGGCCTGGACACGGGCACTTCCAGATGTTCGCGGATGCGGCCGGGCCTCGGGTCCAGCACCAGGATCCGGTCGGACAGGAACACCGCCTCGTCCAAATCGTGGGTGATGAACACCACGGTGATGTCGACGTTCTTCCAGATCTGCAAGAGGTGCGCCTGCATCTGGGCGCGGGTTTGGGCGTCCAAGGCCCCGAACGGTTCGTCCATCAGAAGTACGCGAGGTCCCGCCGCGAGGCTGCGCGCGATGGCCACCCGTTGGCGCATGCCGCCGGAAAGCTGGTGCGGATACTTTTCCTCGAAGCCTTTGAGTCCCACGAGGTCGATCCACTCCCGCGCCTGCTCCAGCGCCGATGGTCTGCCTCGCCCGGCCATCTCCAGGCCGAAGGCGATGTTGCGCTCCACCGTCAGCCACGGGAACAGCGTGTAGCCCTGGAAGACCATGCCGCGATCGCGACCCGGCCCGTTCACGGGCTTTCCGTCCACCAGGACTTCGCCGGATGTGGCCGTTTCCAATCCCGCCAGAATGCGCACGAGCGTGGACTTGCCGCAACCGGAGGCGCCCACCACGCTCAGGAATTCACGGCGATGCACGGAGAATGACAAATTCTGCAAAGCCTCCACCGGTCCTTGGGCGCTCTCGAAGACCTTGCCCAAGGACCGCACTTCCAACACCTCTTCGCGCTGGTGCATGCGATCCAGGCGCGAACGGGTGGCGGGATCGATTTCCACCGCCAGGGGGGTGTCCTGCGCGTTCATGCCGGCACCTCCGCGGAGGCGAGCACGCGACGGCGCCGAAACAGGGGCGCGGCATCCTTGCGCCACGGGAACAGGCGCCGACCGATCCAGGCCAGGATCAGATCGGAGCCCAGCCCCACGATCCCGATGATCAAAATGGCCGCCATGACCTTGTCGTACTGGCGGTACTTGGCCTGGAGGTTGATGAAGTAGGTGATGCCGGAACTTGTCCCGATCAGTTCCGCCACGATCAGGTAGGTCCAGGCCCAACCCAGGAGCACCCGCAGATCCTGATAGATGTCGGCGATGGAAGCGGGCAGCACCACCCGCAAGAGCTGCGCGCGGCGGCTGGCGCCCAGGGTCTGGGCGGCCTCCACCAGCGAAGGCTCCACGCGGCGCACCGTGTTGGCGATCACCAGGACCTGCTGGAAGAAGGTCCCGATGAAGATGATGGCGACCTTGGGGGCGTCGTTGATCCCCAGCACCGCCACGCACAAGGCGCCGAAGGCCGGGGCGGGCAAGTACCGGAAGAACTCCACGAACGGTTCGGACAACTTCGCCATGGAGGGCATTCCACCGCACAACAGGCCCAGCGGAAGTCCCACCAGCGAGCTGAGCAGGAACCCCCAAAGGATCACCTGGATGGAGCGCCACAGTTCCTGATGGAGCCAGCGTTCCTCCTTCAACCGCGGGGGCGTAACAAACGACGTGTACAAAGCGGCCAGCACCTGGTGGGGCGCGGGCAGGAACACGGGGTTGGCGACAGCTCCTGTCGCGAGCTTGCCGTGGGCGGCTTCCACGATCCGGTTGGCCTTCTCGAAGCCTGCCCGATCGATGCGCATCCCCGGCGTGAACCACGTCACGTCGCCGGCATCCGCCACCTCCACCTGAGGGTGCCAGATCCACGGCACATAGCTGACCGCGCACCACGTGAGCACCGGCACCAGAAAGGAGAGGATCCACAGGACCCTGCGCGTTCGGGAGCGCAGGGCGCCCTGGATCCGCAGCAGTTCCGTCCACGGAGAGTTTCTTGGATCAGGCATCTGATTTGCCCCGAATCGGGACGTTCGACGGGTCGTCCCGCCGGTGATGGCCGAGGCCGGGAGAGCCGTCCCTCCCGGAGGTCCTCGCGGACCGCGAGTTTGCTACTTCAGAGCGTCGATGGTCAGGGTGGAGTCCAGGTATGTGGACGGTTTTTGTCCATCCTTGTAGACCTTGTTGGCCAGGTTGAACGTGTCCGCCACGGTCATGGAGTACGGGATGCTGGCAAGGTCCGCGCCCATCTGGTAGCGAGGACGGCTTTCCGCCAGCGTCAGAAACCGGGTCCCGCCCAGGAAGGCCGCGTATTCTTCCGGTTTCACTCCGGCGCGCGAGGCCATGATCGCGATGCCGTCCGCTCGGGTGGCGGTGTCGGACAGGTATTTGACGACCCGATCCCACACCTTCACGAACTTCACCCAGTCGGCGCGACGTTCCGCCAGACTTTGGGGAGACACCGACACGAAGTCGTAGATGAGTCCCGGTTCGTCGGCGGAAGTGTAGATGGCCTTGGATCCGGCCACCGACTTCAAAGCCTGACCGGAATTGGGCTGCCAGGCACCGATGGCCGCCACGTCACCCGTGGCCAGCACCTGTGCGGTCTGATTGGTGGGAGTGCCCACCAGTTGGACATCCGATTCCTTCATGCCCGCCTTTTGCAAGCCCTTGGACAACAACAGGTGCTCCACCAGTCCGATCTCAATGCCCACCTTCTTGCCCTTGAGGTCCTTGAGGCCCGCGATGCCCGGCTTGGCCACGATCATGTCGTTGCCGTTGGAAAAGTCGGTCACCAACACGGCCACGTTCTTGGCGCCCTGCGCCCCCGTCACCAGCGCGTCGCAGGAAGCGATGGCGATCGCGTCCACCTTGCCGGCCGCGAAGGCTTCCATGGAAGGCGCGTATTCGAACCAGGAAAGCTCCACGTCCACGCCCGCTTCCTTGAACCAACCCTTCTGGTTGGCGATCTCCAACGCGGTCCAGCCCGGCCAATCGCTGAAGGCGATCTTCAGTGGCACCACGGGTGCGACCGGCTTGGCTTCTTCCTTCTTTTGGCATCCTGCGATCATCGCCAGAGCCGATACTAGACCGATGGTTCGGACTGTCTTCATGAGTGGGCCTCCCTTGCACCGGATTGGATAACAATCCCCGTGCCAGTGTTAACAAGCCCGCTTTCCTGCTCAGAAAATGACACTTAATCGGGTGATTTGTCGTTTGTCATTCCCTAAGGGATGACACTCTCTTTCCCGTTGCAGGAGAAATCCCGATCTACTCGTAAGGTTCTTTTAACAACAGCGAACCCCGCAATCGCCCCTTCCCGAGGCGCACAGCCCGTATACCCTAACCCTAGATCCGTTGCCACGGAACTTGAAACTCGGACCACCAGGGGAGCGCAATGAACCGACGCATGCATCAGGGATTAAGGATCGCTTTGGGCGGATTGCTCCTGGCCCAAGCCACTGGAGCCGTGACCTTGACGGAAGTCCCCGTGGCCACCTGGAAAGGCAGCGTGAACCTTCCCAGCTACGCCAAGATGTATGTGTACGTGCCGGCCAAACTGGCTGCCAAACCGCCCATCGTGGTGTCCAACCACTCCTGCGGAAGCACCGCCAGCGGGCAAGCGGGCAACATGACCAAATTCCTGGCGGCCTCGGACAAGAACGGATTCCTGATGATCTTCCCCGACAATCCCGGCCAGAACTGCTGGGACGTGGGAACCAAGGCCGCCCTGACCCACGACGGCGGCGGAGATCCACACGCGATCGCCACCATGGTGCGCTACGCCCTGAAGAAATACAACGGCGATTCCTCGCGGGTCTATGTGGTGGGTGGCTCCTCCGGGGCGATGATGACCCAGGCCCTGTTGGGCGTCTACCCGGAGATGTTCATGGCCGGAGCCCCGCGAGCGGGTGTTCCGTGCGGATGCTGGGCGGAGAGCTACGCCTCCAGCAACCAATGGAGCAGCCCTTGCGCCAGCGGGACCGTGACAAAAACCGCCCAGCAGTGGGGCGACTACGTGCGCGCCATCAATCCTTCCTACAAGGGCCATCGCCCGCGCGTGCAGATCTACCACGGCGAGTCCGACCAAACCATCAGCTTCAACAACTTCGGCGAAGGAATCAAGGAGTGGACCAACGTGCTGGGATTGAGCACGACCCCCACCTCCACCTCCAAGCCCACCACACCGGCCTACACCTACAACCGCCAGACCTGGAAGAATTCCTGCGGGGTCGCGGTGCTGGATGCGTGGTCGGCTCCCGGCCAACCGCACAGCATGACCTACGAAGAAGACACGATCATGAAGTTCTTCGGACTGCAAACAGCCGATTCAAAAGACCCCGAGGCCGCCTGCAACAGCGGGATCGAGGCCGCCAAGCCAACCACCTCTCCGGTTTCCTACCTGCGCCAGGACCAGGCGTTGGTTTTGGATGGGAACGGTGCCGACAAGGTGGATGTCAAAATCTGGAACACCTCCGGGCAGATCCAATACGGCTCCACTATCCAGGTGGGCGCCCATTCCGCTGCGGTTTCCGTGGGGCTGTCGGCTCTCCAGAGCGGTTACTACCTCGCCTCCGCGACGTACTTGCGCTCGGGCAGGGTCACGGGCCGATCGAACATGAGATTTGTGGTGGTGCCGTAATCTCCAACTGTGGGGTCGTATGGCCATACGACCCCACAGTTGGAGTTCAGATCTCCTGTACGGTCACCAGCGAGACCACCGCCTCGCCCCGCTCGCGGGAGGCGACCAAGTCCACGGAAAAGGTCGCCATCCAGTCGTCATGCTCTTCCGAATCCTTCAGCACCTGCTCCAGCGTCCAGACGCCTGCGGCCTTGGAGACCTGGGTGTGGCGGACGTTGCGACCTTCGGCGTCCAGCCGGAGCGTTCCGTGTTCGGCGCGAAACGCGTCCCAGCGTTCGCGAAGCGTGAAGATCGTCCAGGGCTCCGTTTCCGGCAGCGGCGCGAGCATTTCCAGAGCCTCTTCGTTTTCTTCCAGGCTCCACAGGCGCAGAAAGGAGAAGATCCGGGTGCGGACCAGGGCCAGGAAGGATTTCTCGTCGCGGGTGATGTCGCGGGCGGCTTCCTCGGCGCCGGGCGGGCGGAGTTCGTCGGTGGCCTCGGCCTGGAAGGACGGGTTCTTGAGACGCTCCCACTCTTCCAAAAGCGACGAGTCCACCTGGCGCACCATCGCACCTAGATACGTTTCCATTTCTTGGACCTCCTCGGTCTTCGCGGATTCGGGAACCGTCTGGGCCAACACCCGGAAGACGGAATTGAGATGTCGCAGGAGCAGCCCTTCGGTGCGCTGCAGTTCGTATTCCTTCACGTAGTCGGAAAACGTCCGGAAGCCTTCGAACATCTCGCGAGCGATCGACTTGGGACGGATATTGTCGTTACCCACCCAGGGGTGCTTTTCCGAGAACGTGTTGAAGGTGCCGTAGACGAACTCGCGCTGGGGCTTGGGGTACTCCATGTCCTGGAGCTCGGCCATGCGCGCGTCGTATTCGATGCCCTCGGCCTTCATTTCGGCAAGCCGGCGGGTCTTGGCTTTGTCCAGCTGCTTTCGCAGGATCAGGTCGGGGTCTTCCAGGATGGATTCCACCAAGGTCAACAAGTCCAGAGGGTATTCCGGAGACTCGCGATCCAGAAGCGGGATCACGTCCAACAGCCAAAGGGTCAGGGCGTGGTCCATGGAAAAATCCTCGCCCAGGGCCGCTTTCACGCGGAGCTTGGCCATGCCGGGGATCGCGTCGGTAATGAACTCCACGATGCCGCGTTCCACCAGCGGGCGGAACAACTGGAAGGCGCGATCGCGATGACGGATTTTGTCTTTGGGGCCTTCGTGGCATTCGCGGATCAGTTTCCGCAGCGCCTGGCAGCCGTCGGTGGGGCGCGCGAGGATGTTCAGGAGCATCCCGTGGCCCACGGCGAAGCTGGATTTCAGGGATTCCGGCTGCGCATCGATCAGGCGGCGGAAGGTCTGTTCGTCCCAGGGCACATAGCCCTTTTCCGGGGGTTTCTGCTTTTGGAACTTGCGCCCGTTCTGGCTGGCCTTGGCGGCGAGCTTGAGGTTCTCGATCACGTGCTCCGGCGCCTGGGCCACCACGTAGCCCACGTCGTCGAATCCCTTGCGGCCCGCACGCCCGCTGATCTGGTGGAAGTCGCGGGCGGAAAGGATCGAGGTCTTGTCGCCGTTCCACTTGCAAAGCTGCGTGAACAGCACGCTGCGGATGGGAACGTTCACGCCCACGCCCAACGTGTCCGTGCCGCAGATCACCTTCAGAAGCCCTTGCTGGGCGAGCTTTTCCGTGAGGATGCGGTACTTGGGCAGAAGGCCCGCGTGGTGAAGTCCGATTCCCTGGCGCAACCACCGTTTAAGGTCGGGGCCATAGGGACTGGAAAACCGGAAGCCCTCCAAGGCCTTGCCGATCTTGTCTTTCTCTTCCTTGGTGCAAAGGTCCAGGCTCGTGAAATTCTGGGCATTGCGGGCGGCATCGGCCTGCGTGAAGTGCACCACGTACACCGGCGCCTTGCCCCGCTCCGTCAGGGCCTGCACGGCGTTGGGCAGAGGATTTTCCGACCAGTCGAAGTGCAACGGAACCGGACGCGTGACGGACTTGACCACCGCGGTGGCGCGCCCCGTGCGACGTGTCAATTCCTGTTCGAAGAAGGTGGTGTCGCCGAGGGTGGCGCTCATCAGCAGAAAGCGGGCGCGAGGCAAGGTCAGAAGCGGCACCTGCCAGGCCACGCCGCGCTGGCGATCGGAGTAGTAGTGGAATTCGTCCATCACCACATCCACGATGGGGCAATCCTCGCCTTCGGAAAGGGCCATGTTGGAGAGAATTTCCGCGGTGCAGCACAGGATGGGCGCGCCGTGGTTCACGGAGGCGTCGCCGGTGGACAATCCCACGTTTTCCGGCCCGAACTCCTTGCACAGGGCCATCCACTTTTCATTCACCAGCGCCTTGATGGGACAGGTGTACACCGACCGCCGCCCTTGGGCGAGCGATAAAAAGTGGAGCCCGGAGGCCACCAGCGACTTTCCCGAACCGGTGGGCGTATTGAGAATGACGTTCTTGCCATCCCACAGCTCCAGCAATGCCTCTTCCTGGGCAGGATACAGCGAGAGCCCGCGCACCGAGTGGACTTCCAGGAAACGCTCCAGGAGTTGATCGACAGAGCAGGCCTCTCCACGGGGCAGGGCATCGGACAGCGAGAGTTCCATCATGCGAAGGTAGCTCGCCCCCGAAACGGCAGCCAAAGGACCTGGAGATCCACAATTCAGCTCCATCGATTCCATCGCAGATTGCGACAGGCTTTCTAACTTGCCGCGACTATGCGTTTCGATGATTTTCTTTTGAGGAAGGGAGCTGACAACATCCGTTGGCTTTCGGCCGCCATGCCACAGGTTGCCAACAGCGGACACCCCGGTGGGCCGATGGGCGGGGCGGATTTCATCCATCTTCTCTATTCTGAATACTTGGTGTACGATCCCCAGGATCCGCTGTGGACGGAACGTGACAGGTTCTACCTGGACCCGGGGCACATGAGCCCCATGTTGTACGCGACCTTGGCCACCATGGGCCACTACTCGCTCGAAGATCTCTCCCAATTTAGGCGTTGGGGCTCCCACACGCCCGGACACCCCGAGCATGACCCCGCCCACGGCGTGGAAAACACCTCCGGCCCGCTCGGCCAGGGGCATGTGTTTGGAGTAGGCGCCGCCGTAGCCGAACGCTTTTTGGCGGCTCGCTTCGGCGATTGGCTTTCCCACAAGACCTGGGTGTACATCTCCGATGGCGGCATCCAGGAAGAGATCTCGCAGGGAGCCGGACGCATCGCGGGCCACCTGGGACTTTCCAGCTTGGTGATGTTCTACGACGCCAACGACGTGCAACTTTCGCACAAGGTTTCTGCGACCACCTCCGAAGACACCGCCGCCAAGTACCGCGCCTGGGGCTGGGTGGTTCACGAGGTCGACGGCCACGATTACACCCAGATGCGCGCCGCGTTGGACAAGGCCAGCGTGGAAACCGCCGGCCCCACGCTGATCATCGGCAAGACCGTGATGGGCAAAGGTGCCCGCAAGGCCGACGGATCTGTCTGGGAAGGCGATGTCAAACAGCATGGCGCCCCTTTCGGAGAAGCCTCCACCAAGGCCACCGTCGCTGCTCTGGGCGGCGATCCCGAAAACCCCATCCAACTTCTGCCGGAAGTTCTGGAAGGCCAGAAGCGTCGCCAGGCCGAGCTTTCCCAAATCGTGGCCAAGCGCCGCGAGGCCAAGGCGCAGTGGGCAAAGGCCAATGCCGACAAAGCCGATCTCTACGCGAAGTTCTTCGCACAGGGTCCTTGGAACGTCGGCTGGGACGATATTTCGTTCGGTGACAATCTCGCCAGCCGCAACGCCAACGCCAAGGTGCTGGAACGTTTGGCCGAGCGCGTGCCCAACATGGTCTGCATGTCGGCGGATTTGGCCGATTCCGACAAGAGCGAAGCGTTCCTGAAGAAGACCGGCGCCTTCGTGCGGGGAGACTTTTCCGGAGCCTTCCTGCAGGTCGGCGTGGCGGAGCTCACCATGGCGGCCATCGCCGTGGGAATGAGCCTGCACGGCGGCGTGTTCCCCGTGTGCTCCACCTTCTTTTCCTTCTCCGACTACATGAAGCCGGTGCTGCGCATGGCCGCACTCCAGGAGACCCGCGTGGTGTTCTTCTGGACCCATGACAGTTTCCGTGTGGGAGAGGATGGCCCCACCCACCAGCCCATCGAGCACGAAGCCCAGTTGCGTCTTCTGGAGCAGATGAAGAATCTTTCCGGTCGCCGCTCCCTTCTGGTGCTGCGCCCCGGCGATTCCGCCGAGGTGCGGGAAGCTTGGCGGCTCTCGCTGGAAAATCTCCATGGGCCCTCGGCCATGATCTTCTCACGACAGGATCTGCTGGATCTTCCCACCGAAGCAATTCATCGCGCCGAAAATGCGGTCCAGTCCGCTCGCGGCGGGTACGTGGTGTCCGGGCAGAACCCTCGGTTGGTGCTTTTGGCCAACGGCTCCGAACTGGGCCTGGCCCACCAGGTCGCGGAAATCCTGCGTGCGGAAGGGGTCGCCACTCGGGTGGCGAGCTTGCCCTCCATCGGGCTGTTTTTGGAGCAAGACGAGGCCTACCGTCGTTCCGTCCTGCCTTTGGGCGTTCCTGTGCTGGCTCTCACCGCAGGGCTGCCTTCCGTGTTCCAAGGGCTGGAAGGCCCCCTGGGCGAGGTCTTTGGCCTGGCTCGGTTCGGCGCCTCTGCCAATTTCAAGGTGCTCGACGAAAAATTCGGCTTCACACCTGTTCAAGTGGCGGAACGCGCGCGCAAGCTCTTGGCAGGCCTCCCCGCCAAGATCAAAGCCCTGCGCGAGCTGGCAGAACTGGCACAAACCAACCACCGCTGACGCCCAACCTACCGGGGGTGCGAAAAAACGCCCCCCCGGTAGGCCTTGGGATAGCCATTTTGGGTAGGACATGCGTCTTTCCGTATCCGTACTCGCCCTCCTTGGCTTTGGCGCTCTGGTTTTGTCCTCGTGTGGCCCCAAGCCGGAACCCGACCTTCCCGTTCCACCGCCGCCCAAAGCGACCACCACGGACAAGCCCATTGCCCCCCTCCCCGTGGCACCCACCAAGCCAGCAGGCATGGTGGACTCCACCAGCGACGACCCTCGCCCAGTGGTGGTGGTGGAGAAGCTTGGCTTCTCCGGAGTGCGCACCCGCCTGATCCCTCACGTGATGGGACGTGGCTGGGCCCTTTCGGTGAACAAGGGCGACAGCATCGAATTCATCCGTGCCGCGGAGCCGGAACTCTCCCAGCAATTGTTCGGGGTCATCCCCGAGGCTGGTACCAAGGTGCGGTTGCGGTTTCGGTTGTCGTCTTCGGCCGGAAACATGGTCCGCATCGAGGTCTGTTCGCATCTGATCGCACGCACGGGCCAGATGCCCTACCGCGCCAACGTGGACATGCTGACCCAGAGCCTGGAGGAGATGAAAGTCTTCCTGTCCACCGCACCAACCGGCGGCGGAATCGTGATCGACAAGGTGCGCAAGAAGTAGACACCCCGCCCGCAACTCCGGTGCGCGCGGGTGGGGTTACCTTTGCCGTCCACCATGGGAAATGTTTTCGGGCGCATTCTGCGAGTCAGCACCTACGGAGAAAGCCACGGCGTCGCGGTGGGCTGCATCATCGACGGCCT
This sequence comes from Fibrobacterota bacterium, assembly GCA_016699655.1. GTDB lineage: Bacteria > Fibrobacterota > Fibrobacteria > UBA5070 > UBA5070 > UBA5070. Next base: position 1,553,829 of record CP064986.1, on the reverse strand, counting down.
CCCCGCCGGCTTGGTGGTGGATCTCCAGGAAATCCAGGCCGAACTGGACCGTCGGCGTCCTGGCCAAAACAAGCTCACCACCCAGCGCAAGGAAGCCGACTCGGTGGAAATCCTCTCCGGTGTATTCCGAGGGGCAGCCACCGGAACGCCACTGGCATTGGAAGTGCGCAACGGCGACCAGCGTTCGGGCGATTATTCGGAAATGGAGCGTCTCTACCGGCCTTCCCACGCCGATCGCGCGTATGATCTGAAATACGGATTTCGCGACCATCGCGGCGGTGGCCGTTCCAGTGTGCGCGAATCGATCGGACGGGTCGCCGCCGGAGCCCTGGCCAAGCGGCTGTTGCGCGAAACTTGCGGCACCAAAATCCTCGCTTGGGTGGAGTCGGTGGAAACGGTGGAAGCGAACATCGACCCCACCAAGGTCACGTTGGAAGCCATCGAAGCCAGCCTGGTCCGTTGCCCGGATGCGGTTGCATCGGCTGCCATGGAAGAGGCCATCACCCGAGCGCGCGGTGACGGGGATTCGGTCGGCGGCGTGGTGCGACTGCGGATTGAAAATCCCCCGGTCGGGATCGGCGAGCCCGTGTTCGATCGCCTGGAAGCGGAATTGGCCAAAGCGATGCTGTCCATCCCCGCCACCAAAGGATTCGAGATCGGCTCCGGCTTCGCCGGAACACGGCTGCGGGGTTCGGTCCACAACGATCCGTTGCGCGCCAGCGCAAGCGGAGTGGTTCAGACCAAAAACGATTCCGGCGGCGTGCAAGGCGGCATCACGGTGGGCTCTCCCATCGACGCCCGCATCGCCTTCAAGCCCACGGCCACGATTGCTTCGACACAAGAAACGGTCGACCAGAAAGGTCACGACGCCGTGCTGGCCGCCAAAGGGCGCCACGATCCGTGCGTGGTCTCCCGCGCCGTCCCCATCGTGGAGGCCATGGCCGCGCTCGTGCTCGCGGATGCCTATCTTCTGCAGCGGTCTCGTGCCCAGATGTTCGCACCTCCGCCACCAGATTCCCGGGAGAATCCATGAGCTTGCCCCTGCGCGTAGCCCTCTGCCAACACCAGGCCGACGAGGACCCGGAAATCTGCTGGGCGCGATTTCGCGCGCAAGCCGAGGATGCCGCTCGCCAAGGCGCCACATTGATCGTCACCCAGGAATTGTTCATGGGGCCCTATTTCTGTCAAGGACAGGAATTGCGCCACTTCGATCGCGCCGAACCCATTCCCGGCCCCACCACCCATCGTCTGCAGGAGCTGGCCAGTCGGCTCGGCTGCGTGATCGTGGGCTCTCTCTTTGAAAAGCGCGTGCCGGGCCTGTACCACAACACGGCCGTGGTGTGCGACGCGGATGGCAGCCTCGCCGGCATCTACCGCAAGATGCACATCCCGCAGGACCCCGGGTTCGACGAGAAGTTCTACTTCGCGCCCGGAGATCTTGGCTTCCAAGCCCACGACACCGCTGTCGGTCGCATTGGTGTGTTGATCTGCTGGGACCAGTGGTTCCCGGAGTCGGCACGTCTCACCACCTTGCAGGGCGCGGAAATCCTCCTGTTCCCCACGGCCATCGCCTGGGATGATCTGGAAACTCCTTCGGTGCGCCCCGTGCAATACGACGCCTGGCTGACCTCCATGCGCGCCCACGCCATCGCCAATGGCGTGTTCGTGGCGGCCCCCAATCGCATAGGACGCGAGGGGCGATTGGAATTCTGGGGAGGCTCGTTCGTGGCCGACCCGGAGGGAAGGATCCTGCACCAGTGCAGCCACGACCAGCCGGAAGTGGCCGTGGTGGAATGCCCTCGGGATCGCATCGAGAACGTGCGCCACACCTGGCCTTTCCTGCGCGACCGACGCACCGACGCCTACGACGGGATGATGTCGCGCTGGGGCAGATGATCCTAGATCCCGTTGCCCTCCGATGGACCGCGTTTCAACGCGCGGCTTCATGGAATCCGCACCCGGACATCGTTCGACAGGGTAGACTTCACCTTGATGCATCCTGTCTACTCCCACCTCGATTGGCGCACGTTCCTTCGCGAAACGCAGGAAGAGCGTCGAGAGCGCGAAGGCTCCTTCACCTGGAAGCATGTCGCCGAAACATTGGGAATGGACCCAGCCCAACTGGCGCGCATCCTACGGGGCAGCGCGCCACTTCCCTTCCGCTACGTCCCGGCCCTTTCGCGATTGTTCGATCTGGACCGCCGCGCCAGCGCCTACTTCGAAGAACTCCTGAGGCTGGAACGCGCCCACACGGAGGACGAACGCGTCCGTTGCCGAGCGCGCCTGACCGCCTTGCGCGGAGTGGCCACTCAGCGAATCGGTGGCCTCCAAGCGGAATTCTACACCAGCTGGCACCATGCCGCCTTGCGCGCGTTGGTGGGCATGGGTGGCCATCGTGGTGATGGGGCGTCTCTGGGCGCCTTGTGCCTTCCGGAAGTGGACGCCGAACAGGCCCGGCACAGCGTGGAATTGCTGATGGAATTGGGATTGGTCGAGCGGGACCGGGACGGAATGCTTCGCACCACCGAAGCCCACCTGGTGGCTGGCCCGGATATCCCTGTGCAAGTGGTGCGCGGTTTCCACCGCGAGGCGATCGAGCTGGGGCGCCAAGCTCTGGAGGGCATCGCACCCCAGGAGCGCGACATTTCCGCCATCACCGCGTCCCTGGACGAGGCAGGTTTTTCCGCCGCTCGCGAACTCGCCCGCGAATTGCGCCAGAAGATCCAGTCGCTGGCCCACCGCACCTCCACTCCTGACCGCATCTACCAACTGGGCATCCAGATCTTTCCGGTCGCCGCCCCAACCGCGTCGGAGACCCCATGAAATCCCGTCTGCTCGGCTTGTTCACCCTGGCGCTGTGGGGTTGCGATAGCGACCGCGTCGCGGGTGGGACCTCTTCGGAAGTGCCCAATGCACTCCATGGAAGCGTGGTGGACTCCCGAGGCGAGCCTGCGGCGCGATGCTTGGTCACACGGACGGCCGCCAGCTCCACCGCCGATTCCGCCTTCGCCGCGGAAACCACCTGGACGGATTCCCATGGCCGCTGGGCGTTTCCGATCCGTTCGGGACGCTGGACCCTCCTGTTCCAACACGCCAACGAGATGGCCTACGCGGAAGACCCATCCACCTCCGATGCGCCGTTGCGGCTTTCTTCCGGCGGTTGGCTGGCTGGACGCGTGGCCAAGGGCTTTTCCAAGGGCCGGGTCTTCCTCAAAGGAACCGGATTGTGGGCGCCTTCCGATTCTTCCGGCGCATTCCTGCTGGGGCCTCTTCCCGCGGGAGACCTGCCGATCGTGGTGAAAGCCGATTCCGCCGGAGTGGAACGTTCGGTCCATGAAACCGCTCGCGTCCAATCGGCCGAAGTGCGGACCACCGGAACCTGGTTTTCCACCGAGTTCGGCGGCGAAGACTACTCCATGTGGCCCTACGCGAGGCTCGCCATGGTGGACCTGACCAGCCAGGGCGCCGCGGTCGAAGGCGACCAGGCTCTCTTTCCGGTTCCCGTCCGGCTGGATTCGGTCCTGGATCTGGCCACCACGCGCGCCCAGGACATCCGGTTCGACGACGAACGCGGGAACCACTTGCCATTTTTTGTCCAAGAATGGAACGCTTCCGCCAACCGCGCACTGGTCTGGGTGCGCTTGGACACCGCCAACGGGAATTCCTCCAAGCACTTCCTGCGCCTCCATTGGGGCCGCAGGAGCGCCGCCCCCACAGGGATGCCTGGCGTCTTTTCCGACGAGAACGGCTTCGCGGGCGCATGGGGAGCCGCCAGCGAAGCCGACGCGGGTACGGTGGCCATCCACTGGACATCCGACGCTTCCGAAGACGGCCCGGTGGGCCAGGCGCGTTCCACGGGCGACGCATCCAAGTGGATGTCAGATTCCGTCTGGCTGGGAGGATCCACTTCCTGGACCGTCTCGATGTGGGTGAAGCTCCACGAGAAGCCTTCCGGCGAAGTGATGCTCGCGGGATTCGACACCGGGGTGGACTCTTCCCGCTGGGGCCTTTCCGTCCGGGACGACCGCACCATCCGGGTGTGGTCAGGCGCCGACCCGTCCAAGGACATCCTGTACGCCACTCCGATGCCGATCGGCGAATGGGTCCATCTGGCCGCGACCTTCGATGCGGCCACCAAACGGATCGGGCTGGTGGTGGGCACCGAAGTGGTGAACCGGCGCACCGTGGCCTTCCCTGTCGCCTCCAAGCAACCGCTCGTGGGTGCCGTGGGCTTGCGGGGAGCATTGGACGAACTGAGGTTTTCCACCGAGGCGCGCGAGGGAAGCTGGTCGCAATTGGAAACCCGCACGCAATCGCCCTCCGTCCAGTGGTTGAGGTGGCAATGAACACCCCGACCCGACCCCACGAAGCTCCGGACCTCTACACGTTCCTGGACTACCGGGAATTCCTCCTGGCCCATTACGAACACCGGCGAGAGCTCCAGAAGACCTTTTCCTACCGGTTCATGGCCGCCCGACTGGACGTGGACGCGGGGCAACTCGCGCACATCCTGAAAGGGCGACTGCAACTGCCTCAGCGAGCCCTTTCCGCCGCGATCGCGTTGTGCCGGCTGGACGAGCGCCAAGGAGCCTATTTCGAAGAACTGGTCCGCCTGGCCTCCTGCAAGGACGAAGACGAGAAGGCCCGGATCACCGAGCGCCTCGACGCCTTGCGCGAGGTGACGATCAGACAGATTCCGTCGTCATCGTCCGGATTCTACGCGCACTGGAAGCATTCCGCTCTGAGGGCTCTGGCGGGAATCCTTCCCGAAACCGGCGATGGATCCACTCTGGGGCGCCACTGCATACCGCCGCTGTCCGGTCCGGAGGCTTGCGAATCCGTGGCGTTTTTGGAAAAGTCCGGTCTGCTCCATCGCGACGAGTGGGGAAGGCTCCAGCCCGCCGAGGCCCATGTGGCACCGGCTCCCGAAGTGCCGCGCGAAACGCTGCGACGCTGGCACGACCAGGTCCTTGCCTTGGCCGGCGAAAGCCTGGACCGCATTCCCGCCGATCGTCGCGACGTTTCCACCCTCACCGTGGCCCTTTCACAAACCGATTTCCACGTCGTGTCCGAATGGATCGCCGAGTTCCGCCGTTCCGTCCAAGCCTTGGCGACCGCCTCCAAGCAGCCCGATCGCGTCGTGCAGGCTTGCGTGCAGATGATCCCTGTTTCCAAGGCATCGCGCAAGCGCAAAGCGGCCTGACCCAGCCCTCCTCCCGGACCCGGCAACGCCTGCCTCCCGGGTGGGGTCGCTTTTTCCGGTTGGGGGTGGAAGCCTCCCCGGATTCCTGGTGCCATGTCGCCAACCTCGGCCTCGATGCTTCTGGCCCGGAACTTGAAGTTGTGATGCGGCATGGATCTGATCACACGCAAAGCCGAATCCCATCCTTCCCTTGAAACGGCCTGGAACCTCCCCGGAGCGCCAGAAGCTTTCGAAGGTGGCCGCCGTGCGCTTCGCGCAGGCTTTTTGGGGCCGGCCACCAGCATCTTCCGCGCCTTGGCTTCCCGGGAATCCCGCGAGGATGTGTGGCTGTCCTTGGCGGAAGCCGAGCTGGCCCTGGGGCGCGTCGCCCAAGCCCGCGTGATTCTCGCCGAAATCCCCTGGTCCGTCCAACGCGCCGTTCTGGAAGCCGAATGCGCCTTGGCCTGCGGCGAAACCATCCGCGCCCTGTGCCTTTGGGGGGAGCTGTCCGCATCGGTTCCGCAAGATCCCCGTGTGCGATTCCTGGAAGGCCGGATGATGGCGCACAGTGGCCAGTCGCAAGAAGCGGAAGTCGTGTTCCTTTCGCTGGCCGGCGATCCCGATGTGGGTGCCCGCGCCTGCGCTTGGGCCGTGTTCTGCGCCGTGCGGCGAGGCGATGTGGACGGCGCCCGGACGTTGCTTGGCAACCTGCGCGACGACGACGCGGTTTGCGAAGGACTGCGCGAGTGCATCGCCACCCAGGCGGGGCTCGACTGGACCCCCTCCGAACGGGTGGAGCCCGCGACCTGCCGCAGCTGGGCCGATCGCTGGACAGGCTGGTGGATCCGCGGCGGGTCGTGATCAGTCCACCGCCGAAACGCTCGCGAGTGTTTACTCAGCTACTGAAAACTTTTACTCAGTAGCTGAGCAAAATCACCCCCTCCACATCCGCCAGCCCCAGCGCAGATACAGGAAGCCAACCAGCGGCAACACCACCCAGGAGAGTGGATTGTGGTGCCAGGCGCCCGCAAAGTCCAGCCGACAAAGGTCCAGCGCGGCGTGGGTCATTCCACACCCCGGGCATCTAACCCCGAACAACCGGGACCAAAGGCACAGGGGTGGTGGCTGCCAATCCAAAAGGCCCAAGACAAAAAAGGTCGCCGGAAAGGCGACCCAAAGACCGAGGAGGAAGGGCTTCCTCCCGGGACTCACTTCTTCTGAACGATCAGGCGCCCTTCGGCGTCGGTGAACTTGCCCAGAGCGATCATGATGAAGTCGTACAGAGCCCAGAATCCGCAACCGCCCAGGGTCAGGAGCATCGCCACACCGGAACCGGTCTTCCCGACCATGAACCGGTGGACCCCAATCCTCCCAGGAAGAAGGAAACGATCATCAGGGTTGTCCAATCCTTGTCGGACACGTTCTGGTTGGAAGATTCGTCGGCCATGTTTGGGCTTTCGTTGGTGAGTGGTTTGCGCAGGGTTCCCGTCCAGCGCGGAGAGGAGCCTTGGACAATCTTAGGACTTCTCTTCTCCACTTTCCAGGATTCGTTCGTTTTCTTCCGTGTTTCCGCGCAACGAAGTGGGAGTGGCCCCATGGACCTCCCGGAAGATCCGGTTGAAGTGCGGCACGCTGCCGTACCCCACCTTGCCGGCGATTTCCGACACAGGCAGATCCGATTCCAACAGGAGCTTGCGGGCGGCTTCGCAGCGGATGCGATTGAGATAGGCTTTGAAATGCAGACCGGAAGCTGTCTTCACGTGAGCCGTCACCCGATCGGCAGGCACTCCCGTGGAGCGGGACACCTTGTCCAGGGAAAGATCCGGATCCGGATAGTCCCGTCCCAGGCACTCCAGGATGGATTCGCGCTCGCGATCCGCGTAGGAGACCACCTCCAGAGGCTGGAAGGACAATGTCTGGTGCAAGGCGGTGGCAGGGGCGTTGGCCACTGCGGAAACAGGTGCCACCACACGACGGCGTCTGGCCAGCCATAGGAAATGAGCCAGCGCCAACAGGACGCCACCGCCCAGGCAAAGGCCCCAGACGAACAAGGAATCGGAGACCACCGCGATGTGGGAGATCTGCAATTCCTGCAAAGTGCGCAACGGCGTGCCCTCGCCTGTTTGGATGATCAACCGGAAAACTCGATCTCGCCGCGCAGGCCCGATCACCGAAGGCCGCAGCCCCGCGATGGTGTACCACCACGAGGGCGTGGAGAAGGTTTCCAGAGGCATCCGGTAGAGATCCTGTCCCGGTCGGAGCTCCATCTCGCGGCACTCGTAGCGGGACGTCTGCCAGCGGTCGGGCTGGGTGAATCCAGGGATCTCCTCCACCAGGCAAAGTTGGACGTTCTGGAGGTTCCCCGAGGTGATCGTCAGGTCCAAGGATGCATGACGGGACAGATCCACTGTTTTTCCGCTGTCGGACAAGAACAGGATGACCCCGGCGACAGGCCATGTGGCGCCGGAATCCAGGGTGGCCTTCAAGGTGAGCCGTCCGCGCGTGGTATCCAACACCATCCGGGAGCGGCCTTGGGACTCGGCATCGTTGAACGCCAAGGACCGATGGACACCGAGGGGCCAAATGCGATGGGCGGGAAGCGACAAGAACCAACCCGCCATAAAGGCGAGAACGAGCCAACCCAAAGGCAGGAGCCTGGGGTCGACTCGTCCGGCCCGGAAACCGGAAACCTTGGCCATGTCGGTTCTGCGCATCGACATCGAATCTAGTTCCTGGATCCCCTACTCCAGAGACCAGTCGATTTCGCTCCGGCCCCAACCCTTCAGGAAGGCGTTGGTGCGACTGAACGGACGACTCCCCAAAAAGCCCCGGTGGGCGGAAAACGGCGAAGGATGCGGCGAGGCGATCACCCCGTGGCGCGACAAATCCACCGTTTTGGTCTTTTCCTGGGCGTGCGCACCCCACAGGACGAACACGACGGGATCCGTTTTTTGGGCCACCAGCTCCACGATGCGGTCGGTGAAACGCTCCCAGCCTTTGCCCTGGTGGCTCAGAGGGGTCCCGGCCCGGACGGTCAGGCAGGTGTTGAGCAACAACACGCCCTGGGCGGCCCAACGCTCCAGATTGCCGTGGCGCGGAATGGCCAATCCAAGATCCTGGTTCAATTCCTTGTGGATGTTCACCAGCGAAGGAGGAGGACGGATTCCGTCAGGAACGGAAAACGACAATCCATGCGCCTGCCCCGCGCCGTGGTAGGGGTCCTGCCCGAGGATCACCGCCCGCACGGATTCGTAGGGCGTCGCGTCCAGGGCCGCGAAGATGCGTCCGCCAGGAGGATACACGGTGGCCCCGGAAGTCTTCTCCGATTGCAGGAAGGCCTTGAGGTCGGAAAACCACGGCGAAGCGAACTCGGGCTCCAAACGGGAGAGCCAGCTGGGGTGGAGCTTGGGCTGGGTGGTCATGGAGACCAACCTAAAACTTTCCCTGCGGGGAGCTCTTTATGGACTGCGTCCGGCTGTGCTTTTCATCCTGACCTGCGTCCGGTGTGCCATATTGCAGGGCTGCGCCCTGCGACCGATTTGCAGGACTTCGTCCTGCACCAGTTTACAGGAGGACGCTTCCCGCTCCTCCTGTACCTCCTCGGGCCAAAGGATCGCTGCGCGGCGACCCTTTGGAATCCCGCGCGCCAAGGGGTCTCGGGCTCTTCGGGCCGATGCGGCCCTCCGAATAGCCTCGCCCCCTTGGAACCCCTGCCGATTTGGGAGCTGCACTTGATTGCCGGTTCTCCGGCGCCGCTTCGCTGGCCGGTAGGGCTAGAGAGGCATACCTCTCTCAGCAGGGAGAGGCTTAGAGTGCATGCCGTTTTTACGTTGAAGACATGTTTTGTCTGCGGACGGCTCAAGCGGTTTGGTTGGCCTCTAGGTCTTCAGGCCCAATGCCCGTGACATCAGTGATGATTTCCCACGAAATGCCGTGTTCGCGCATCTTGCGGGCATCGGCGAGGGCTTGGGTGCGCTTTCCCTTGAGTTCGCCTTCGTTCAGACCTTCGGCTTTTCCTTCCACTCTCCCCTCCTGTCGGAGGAGGTCTCCTAATGTCATGGCCTGCCCTTTCAGATGAGGATGGAGCGAATGGTTGCATAGTATTCATAAAATCCCTTTTCGTGGTACCATTGGCTTTGCGGGACACGGCTTTCACCTGGGCTTGGCTGTGGACCCTTGCGAAGGGAAATTCTCCAATGCGAAATTCCATCACATACGTGTCCATTGGACTGGTGGCTTTGCTGTTTGCCGGGCTTGGTGTGGGGTGCGGGGGCGATTCGGTGGGGAGGGATGATTCTCCTTCGCCGGTATCGCCACTGCCGGATACCGCCACGGTGGCGTTTGTGGAACCACCGGTGAGCGGGCGTACGTTTTGGATCGATCCGGTTGGGGGAAGTCCGGACGGGGACGGGTCGGCTCAACGCCCTTGGCGCACCCTCCAGGAAGTGCTGGACCGCCGCTTGGTGGCCTACTACGGCCGGCAATCCTCCGGGGATCCACAGTCGCCTTGGGTGTTGCACGACTCCGAAGCCCCCGTGCAAGGCGGCGATCGGCTGGTCCTCAAATCGGGGTACCACGGGCTGGTGCGCCGGAGTCAATTTTGTTTCCGCAAGTGGCTGCACATCGAGGCTGCTCCTGGCGACACCCCCGTGCTTTCGCAATTTCTGATCACCGGTACGTTCGAGAAGATCCACCTCAAAGGCTTGCGCTTTCGCAAGGAAGACTGGATCCCGTCCGACACGGCGAAAGGCGATGAACGGCTCTGGTGGAAGGCGCAGGCGATCAACAACGCCACCGGAACGCTCCTGGAATTGCGAAATGGTTTGAGTGGAACGCCCGGCCGCGAGGTGGTGCTCCAAAATCTGGATCTGCGCTCCGCCAGGGACGTGTCGAAGTGGAGCGCCGCCGATTGGGTGGATCGGGCGGCCTCGGGCATCACCGTGCGTTCGGCGCGCAAGGTCTCCATCCACAGGTGCCACCTGGAAAATGTCCGGTTCGGGATCTCCATCTTCGAAGGATCGGACAGCTCGATGGCCCTCGACAACCTGGTGCGACGCTACAGCGGCGACGGATTCCGTCTGACCTCGGATTGGAGCCGTCTGGAGCGAAACCGCGTCGAAGGGTGCATGAAGGTCGACGACAACCACGACGACGGGATCCAGTCCTGGTCCAGCGGAGAAGATGGATCGCTTGGCAACGGGATCGTGCGCGGGAACATCCTGCGCGACAACGTGATCGTGGGAATCCTCGACTCCACCGACCCCTTGCGCGGATCCCCGCAGGGCATCGGGGCCTTCGACGGGTTTTTCGAGTCCTGGGTGGTGGAACGCAACGTGATCGTCTCCAACACGCACCACGGCATCACCTTCTACGGCATGCGCAACTCGCGCATCTCGCACAACACGGTCATCGACCAGGTCCCCGGCGACGACATCAGTCCGGGGATTTACGTGCGCGCCCACAAGGACGGGCGCGAATCGGAGAACGTGACCTTGAACGACAACCTCGCCATGGCCGACGCGAGCGCCAAAGGCCCCGGGATGACAGAATCCGGAAACATGGTGATCGGGAAGTTCGCGTTCCAACGGCTTGCGTGGCTGTTCGTCGACGCTTTCAACGGCGATGTGCGACTGCGGAGCAACGATTCCACGCGGGCGTTCTTGGGGAGCGGGGACGCGGGGGCGTCGAGGCCCTAGCCTGAATTCGTCGCGACGAATTCTCAATATCTCGGTTTTGTTGTACGACAGAATATGGCATCGCTTGTCTGCCGCTTTGAGGTCTTCATTCGTGTTTGTCGCACCTATTCCTTCTGCACCGGGCGCACCTCGCCCTTGCCCGGGCTCAGGGTGCCCGGGGACCTTGCCCTCAACCGAGGGCAGGAGCCGGTGATCCACGCAGGCGTGCTGCCAGCGCCAGCCTATCGAAGGCCTTGCGGAACAAGCCCTCGTCGGGATGGTTTGACGACAGGTGCAATCGGATGCGTCGGGTGTTGCGGGTCACAACCGCACCGATCTTCAATAGCTTGATCCGGATGGTGGAGCAGGTCGATCGCTCCTCCTTCTCACCCTTCAATCCGATCGCACGCAAGGTGTGCTGCAGGACATATGCCAGGGTGGACATCAAAAGGCGCATCCAATTTTCCTGGAACCCTCCGTGGGACAGCCTCGATCCGAACAAGTCTGTCTGCGTCTCCTTGAATCGATTCTCCATTTCGCCGCGAGCGCAGTAAATCTCGGCGTAGATGTGGCGCGGTTCGCCCGAGAGGTTCGTCGCCACATAGCGCGTATTGGGTCCCAACGGGTTGCGTTCGGCCTTGACGATCACGCGCCGCGAGCTCTTCCAGGATCCCGCTCGATAATCCACTTCGTCGAACAATTTTTGCCATTGGGCGGTCTGGAAAAAGACTTCCTCAGCCTCCATGCGAACCGCTACGCTCGACTTTTCCAAGACAGAATTTGGTTGCATGCCCACGACATATCCGACCTTGTTTTGTTCGCACCAGCGCAGGATGTGGTCGCGGCAGTAGGCGGCATCGGCCCTCCAGACGATGCGGACATTCGGCCAAGCGCGGCGCAGTCGATGGGTCAAGCCCGCCAGTACGGCCAGAGCGCCTCGAGCGGGGCCACGATCGGCGGGGCGCAGGATCGCGCACAAGGGGTGCTTTCCGGCGAACACGAACAAAGGCAGGTAGCAGTAGCCACTGTAATGGCCGTGGAAGAATCGGCCTTCCTGAGTGCCGTGCAGCTGCACATCGGTGGCGTCGAAATCCAGCACAATTTCCTGGGGAGCTTTGCCACGGTGCGATTCGATGTAGGCGTCGATCAGAAGCTCGTTGAGCTTCCAGTTGGTCTGCGGTGTGGCCAGGCGGGCGATGCGTCCAAGGGTGGAATCGCTGGCCAGGGGCTTGTCCTGCCCGACAGCGGTTTGCAAGGCAATGTCGTGGCGCAGGTCTCGCTGATCAATCAGATCCTCGTGGCCAAGACACAAGCTGTAGACAGCCTGGCGGACCATGGAAGGAAGCGAATGGGTGCAAGAAGATCGACGACGCTTGTCCGGAATGCAGCGGGCGATGCGGTGCGAAAGGCCTCAAGGGCGCGATCGGCCAGACCAAGAAGAAGTGCACCACCGTTTGACGTTACATTGCCGCCCTCAAAATCCACCTCGACTTTGCGACCTTGGACCATCGGGAAAAGATCCAGCGTTTGATTACGTTTTGACATGGGCCCTCTGGTTTGTTGGTTTTGTTTCCCAAGCCCCAATGTATGGGGCTTACAACAAATCAGCAGGGCTTTCCCCATGACGAATTCAGGCTAGCGGGCTTCCATTTTTGGACTGCGTCCGGCTTTTTGGTTTTGCAGGGCTGCGCCCTGCTCGGCGTTTACAGGAGGACCGTTCGAGAGATCCCCATCGGCTTTGCCGATGAGGGCCCGGCGCTCCTCCTGTACCTCCTCGGGGCAAAGGACCGTCTTGCCACGGCCCTTTGCAATCCCGGGCACCAAGGGGTCTCGGGCTCTACGGGTCGGATGACCGACCCTTCGAATAGCCTCGCCCCCTTGGAACCCCTGCCGGTTTTTGAGCGGCATTTGGGATGCCGGTTTGGTCTGATTGCCGGCTCGGCTTGAATGCCTGCCTTCTCTCCTCTCCCTTTTCTCTCTGCAACTGAGATTTACTCTGTGACATTCCGGCTTGCCGTAGAGAGGAGAAGGATGCGTCATGAGTGGACGATTGGAGTACCAAGCTCCGGTGGAGGTTTCGCAAGAACAAAGAGCAAGCGCTCTCGCCTCGGGTGATGAGAGGAAGATTGCCGATGCCATGCTGTTTTGCTCCCTGAATGGCGAGGACTACGAGTTTGCAAGCAAAGCGCTAATGCTTTGCTCGAGATCGGAGGATGCTTCCATTCGCGCCTTAGCGGTCATCTGCATCAGTCACATTCTCCGCGTGTTCGGCAGGATTCCGGAAGGAAACGCGGAAGACCTCCTTGTTTCGGCAGCCACGAGCGGTCTCAAGCCCTTGACAGGAAATGCACAATCCGTTCTGGAAGACCTGTCAGAATGGCACCCTGATCTCCACAGGAAGATCTTGAGGAGGATTGGACAGCACAACCAGGATGATCCATCAGCAGAATGACTATGCTGCAATCATTCGGTATCAATTGCCTGGATAGGTGCGACGTAAACCGTCAACTCACCATCAGGTTGTACTTTTTAGAAGTCACTGAACGGTTGGCGCTACCCGCTTCATTGGCTCGACAACCCTGGAGGCTGAGCGCGCCTTCTGATCGAATTGGCATTACCTGACGGAGATGGAATGATTTTCTGGACGCACATCTTCGACCTATTGGCAAAGCTGCTTTCCATTTTCCTGGCCATATTTCTGGTCATTGTTGTGACCGGAGTGATCGATGGATACCCAGAAATCGCTTTTTACTTCATGGTTCCTCTCTTGTTCATTCTCTACTTCGGAGTGTTCCGCACCCTGAGTAGCCTCTTGTACTGCTCCGTCATTTTGAAGATGCCCGTCCGATTCTCCCAAGCGCGAGAACTGAACCGGGCACTCTCTCCGCTGTTATCCATGCGATGGCTCACGCTGAAAGAGGTTCTAGCCTACCCTCCAGAACAGCGCTATCGCAGGGCACTCGGCATTGTCCAGACCAATCAGCATTGAACCAATTTTTTCCGAGGACTTGAGACCATGCAAACGAAAGCCCCGAAAGTTGAACCCACCAGACGAGTCATCCAAATCATTCTCACCGTGATCGGATTGATTCTGTTTCTTCTCGGGGTGTTCGGTTTGCCTCCAACAGAATTCATCGTTCGCTGGCAATCGGAACTGCTCAACGGCAGGTACTATCCCCTCGCAACGGGCCTTATTGCCGGGATGCCGTTCATCTTGCTCTCCAACAAGGTCGCCTACGGAACGTGGCGATACCCGTGGTGATTCTGGCTTGACTCCTTGCGTAAGGATCGGGCAACACCCAAATCCTTACCTCAACGCATCATCAAGACGAGCAACGTCAGACCCTCCCGAACCTCTCCCTCTGGTACCTCTCCAGGAACGCCAGGCTCTGGGCATCACCTTCCGCCGGCCATCGTTTGATCAGGGCTCCCACCGTTTCGCCCGGTTCGCGGCGGATGCCTTGGCGGGACAGGCGGGACTCCACCTTCGCCAGTTCGCGGGCCCAGACAGATTCTGGCGTCAAACGATCCGTTCGTCCGCGACGCCTGCGAACCAAAAACACCACGAGCGCTCCGACAACGGGAACCGCAAGAAGCCAAGTCCACGACGGCCTCGAAGCCACGACCGCATCCAGGATCCGCTGCGGTTCGTCCAGCGCGGTACGCCAATTTCCGTCGCGGAACTGGTGCCACAATAGGGTCCATCGCGCCGTCAATCCGTCCAGCCAGGCCGTGCGCGACCTGGCTGGAAACGCGTCGTCCGATGCGGGCGTGGGGTCGAACACGTTCCAGCTTCCGGTGGTGTCGCGCCAGATCACCCACGCATGGGCGTTGGACCGGCGGAAGGTGGCGATGCTCGGCGAGGTCCTTTCCGGTTGGGCGTATCCGGTCACGTAGCGGGCCGGAATTCCTTGGCGGCGCAGCATCAGCACCGATAGGCTGGCGAAGTATTCGCAGTAACCAGTCCGTTCCCGCAGAAAGGTGGCCAGCGGATCTTCACGCGGCACCTCGGAAACCACCAGGGAATAGCGGAACTTCGCCTGGAACCACGTAGCCAGACGGCGCGTGGGCGAGGTGCCAAATCGATCGCCAACTTCTCTCCCGGATCGCGCCAGAGCGGAGTCGAGCAAAGGCTCCAGCTCAGCGGGCACCTTGCGATCCGATGACAGCACGGAAGTGTCCGCGTAACGCCCACCGTACCACCAGATCCCTCGGCTCCAGGTCGCACCGTGCAAGGAGACGGCACCACCTCCGTTGAGGTCGGCGGAATCCGCCACCGCGGCGAAGCAGGGCGTTCCGGAAGGCAAGGGAGCCAGGCCGAAGGTGGATGCGGAGATGGCCAACCAACCGGATGGCGTGTCGCCAGGTTCGCGCTCGTCGCGACAGAAAACGGCAGCATCCCCCACGTTGCGCGGGCTGGCCAAGGTCCTGGATTTGCGCTCCGCGATCCAGGAACCCTGGTGGTAGAAGGCGTGCACCTGGCCTTGGAGGTATTCGGGAAAGGTGTCGGAATACAGACGTACCGCGACCTCGTCTCCGCCATTGCCGTATTCGGACTGGAAGGACCCCAGACGGGAGATCGCGGAAAATCCCATGAGAGATCGCTCGTGGCGGCCCCAACGACCCGATCCACTCCAACGCCCCTCCGTGTGGACCTGCACCCAGGAAGCCCCCGCCGCCAGCACCCCAGCGAGCGCCAGCACGCTCGCCAACCGCAGCATCGACGAGCGAGTCGGGGATTTCAGGACCGGAGCGCCTCGGAGGAAGCCGATCACCAGCACCAGTTGGATCCCTGCTGCCGCGAACTGGATCCCCCTGCCACCTGCCGAACCGATCGCCATGGCCAGAACGGAATTCCACACCAGGAATCCCGCGCGGGCGCCGTTGCCCCAAGAGGCGGCCTGCATCGCGGCCATGGAGGCGAAGAACCATCCCGCCACCAGCCAAGGCTCGCGGGCGTGCTCGTCCAAGAGGCGCCAGGCCAAGGCCATCGCGAACATCGTTCCCGCCAGCCAGCCGTAGGCGCCACGCCACTTCAGCGGGCGCGAAGCGGCCACGCTCCACGACAACGCCCCCAACGCGACAACAGAAAGCGTCGGGATGGAACCTGCGCGCGCCAGAAACAGGATGGGGAGGAAAACCAGCAGGGCGGGCACGATCCGTTCGCGGCGGGTGCTCACAGGGAAACCCTCCCCGAAGAGATCTCCGCGACCCCCATGCGACGGATTCCGTCCTTCTCCGGGGTGGACTCCCAATCCACCAGAATCCTCCTGGCGATGCGCGATTCCGAGCCTCGCACTGGCTCCGAAGCTCGACCCAAAGCGATCCCCACCGACAGGATGGAATCCAGCGGTGGATGAGCCGGCGCCCATACGGCGGGCTTGGGAAGCCGCTTCCACCCGGCCACGCGGGGGGCGAGCGAAAGCGCGCGTTCCACCCGTTCCAGGGGCGATGGCCCGGAAAGATCCACCTCGAGATCGTCCACGAACATGCGGCCCAACGCCGAGCGTTCGGAAAGCCATCTCGCCACGCCAAGGCACAGGGAAACGGACGGTTCGCACAGGGCTTGGCGCGACCAACGGTCGCAGCCGGACCGGAATACCAGACAGATTCCGTCACCTCGCTCGGCGCCGAACTCGCGCACCATGGGTTCGCCCGTGCGGGCGAAGGCCTGGTGGTGCAGATCGCGCGGGTGGTCGCCTTCCCGCCACGGTCTTGCTCCCAGGAATTCCCCGCCGCGCCCGGTCTTGGCGCCGAGGTGGCGGGCGAACTGGCGACCATCGGCGCCGCGCACCAGGAAGTCCATGCTCGCGACCTCCACCAGCGCGGGCCCCACCAGGATGTCCAGACCCTCGCGCACCAGACGCCGCGAACGCGCCAGCCCCAGCGGATCCTGCGCGAACACCGTGCACCCCTCGATGCGTTCGGGTCCGCGCCGCAGCGCGCGCAACGGGATCTCCACCGCTTCGCGAAGGTTTTCCGCCATCGCGCCATCCCCTACCGGCATGAGGCCATCCGAAGTACGGAACACCCAGGCACCGGCACCCGGCGGCAGACTCCCGCTGGGAGATTCCAACACGACCCGGATCTTGGCCACCTCGCCGGCGCGAAACGCGGGCGCAGGCTGGATCCGCACGCCCAACCGAGGCCGACGGACCGTCCAGAGCAGGGCCGCGGCCAGCAGGGAAAGCGTGGCCACGAACAGAACCCCACCCAACCAAGCCCTGGACAACAACGTCAAGGGGAACATCGCCAGGCACACGGCGGACAGAATCTTTCCAGACGGCGTCAAGCGCTCGCGGAAGAATTTCCAGGAACGCGTGAGCGGATCGTTGCGGTCGGTGCCGCGCGGATAGGTCTCGCGAAACCAGCGCCAGACCCGGATGGCGCGGGAGGATTCCATTACACGGGAACCGGGACCGACTTGCGCAATTCCTCCAGGATCCGCGCCACCTGAGACGGATCTTGTCCATCTCGGGCGTGGATGCGGTGGCCCAGCACGGGAAGCAGCATGGTTTGCACGTCGTCGGGAAGCACGTGGTCGCGTCCGTCCAGGAAGGCGCACGCCTGCGCCGCGCGCGCCAGCACGATCCCCGCGCGAGGACTGGCACCCAGCCGCAGGTCCGGACGGTTGCGCGTGGCGCGCACCAAGGCCACCACGTACGATTCCACCGCCGCGTCCACATGGATGGCGCGCACCGATTTCTGCCATCCAAGGACGGTTTCCGGCGTGCAGACCGGCACCAGATGGTCCAACGGACGCCCTTCGCGATGCTCGGACAGAATCTTTCGTTCCGTCGATTCATCCGGATAGCCAAGCACCAGCTTCACCAGAAACCGATCCAACTGGGCTTCCGGGAGAGGAAACACGCCATGGAATTCCACCGGGTTCTGGGTCGCCAACACCAGAAACGGCGTGGGCAGCTGGTGGGAGCGCCCATCCAGGCTCACTTGGCGCTCTTCCATGGCTTCCAGCAGAGCGCTTTGGGTGCGCGGACTGGCGCGATTGATTTCATCGGCAAGCAAGACCTGCGTGAACACGGGGCCCGGTCGGATCTCGAAATCGCCCGTGGAAGGCCGCCAGACGGCTCCGCCCGTGACGTCCGTGGGCAGAAGGTCCGGCGTGAATTGCAGACGGCGGAAATCCGCACCGATGGCCGTGGCCAGGGCGCGCGCCAAGGTGGTCTTTCCGGTGCCGGGCACGTCCTCGATCAAGACGTGTCCATCCGCCAACAGCGCCACCATCAAAAGACGGATCTCGCGATCCTTGCCCAAGAGCACTTTGCCCAGCGCTACCTGCAGTTCATCCAATGGAGAGGTCATACCCTTACAGGATACGATATCCGCACAACGTTCCGTATCCATCGGCTC
This sequence comes from Fibrobacterota bacterium, assembly GCA_016699655.1. Taxonomy (GTDB): domain Bacteria; phylum Fibrobacterota; class Fibrobacteria; order UBA5070; family UBA5070; genus UBA5070. Next base: position 1,535,601 of record CP064986.1, on the reverse strand, counting down.
GCCCTTCGATACAGCCCTTCGGGCCACTCAGGGAACGAGCCGATGCCATCAATGCAGGAAACGGGTTACAACCTGCTATGATCGAAGAAAGAGGCCTTCCTGGCGCAAAAGATCCACCAGGGCCGGGCTGGACCCGCTCTTGTTGAGGGTGTACAGATGCACGCCCTCCACGCCTTCGGACACCAAGCGACGGATCATGCCCAGCGCCTGCTCCACACCCACGTGCGCCACCTGGGCGGGATCATCCCCTGCCGATGCCACGGCCGCTTCCAGATCCGCAGGCATGGACTTCACGAAGCGTTTGGCGGAAGCGAGGTTGGTCACGGGCATCAGACCGGCCACCAAGGGCATGGTCACGCCCACCGCACGGGCCCGGTCGCGAAACCGCAGGTACAAGTCCACGTCGTAGAAAAGTTGGCTGACCGCGAAGGAGGCTCCCGCCTCCTGCTTGCGACGCAGGTTCGCCAAGTCCGCTTCGGCGTTGGCCGCCTCGGGATGGATTTCCGGATAGAAGGCGCAGCCCATGCGGAAACCGCCGCGACGCTGGATGTGCGCGATCAGCTCCTCGGCATAGCGGAAGCCGTCCGGATGCGCGACAAATTCCGTCTGACCCTTGGGCGGATCGCCGCGAAGCGCCATCAAGGTGCCGATGCTCGCCTCGGAGAGCTGGTCCAGGATGCCGTCGATCTCCGCGCGGGAATGCCCCACGCACGTGAGGTGCGCCATGGCGGAAAGGCCCAAGTCGTTTTGGATGTCGCGGCACATTTCCAGCGTGCGCGAGCGGGTGGAGCCGCCAGCGCCGTAGGTCACGGACACGAAGTCGAGCTTCAGGGAGCGTGTGCGTTCCAAGGTGGCGCGCAGGTCCGTCCATCCTTCTTCCGTCTTCGGGGGGAAGAACTCGAAGGAGAGGGTGGGCCGCTGAGTGGATGGGATCGGCAGGTTCATGAACATATCATAATATCATGATATGATGATTTGCAAGTGACTTCCATTCTTCAGGGCGTTGCAATGGCCGACCCTATGGTATCCTACCGCCATTCACCGCCAAGTGGGAGGATCGGTCCATGTGCGAGAGCTGTCCATCGACGTCCCGTCGTTCTTTTCTGAAAACCATGGGCCTTGGAGCCCTTGCCGTAACCATCGCTCCCCGCTCCCTTTTTGCGGGGCACGGCGAAGAACCCAAGGTCGCCAAAGCCACCAAGGCCACGGCGACCCATGCGACCGCGACCCACGCCACTCCGACGGCACATGCCACGCATGCCTCTGCGGGCGTGACCCCGGACGAGGCCCTGACTCGCTTGCTGGAAGGCAACAAGCGCTTCATCGCCAACCGGATGTTCCATCCCAACGAAGGCATGGAGCAACGCGCCAAGCTCGCCACCGGGCAGTGGCCGTTCGCTGCGGTGCTGGGTTGCGCGGACTCGCGGGTGCCTCCGGAAATCGTGTTCGACCACGGCCTGGGCGACATCTTCACCGTGCGCGTGGCGGGCAACATCGTGGAGGATGCCGGATCCGGCTCCATGGAGTATGCCATCGAGCACCTGGGCGTGCCGTTGATCGTCGTGCTGGGCCACGAACGCTGCGGAGCCATCAAAGCCACCATCGAAGCCCTGGAAACACAAGGTGAAGTTCCCGGCCATATCGGGGAGCTGGTGAAGAAGCTGAAACCCGCCGTGGATGGCACCAAATCACAGCCGGGCGACAAGGTCGACAACGCGGTGCGCGAAAACGCCAAACGCATGGCGGCCGAACTCGCCAACATGGATCCCATCCTCAGGGAGAAAGTGAAGGAAGGCAAACTCAAGGTGGTGGCGATGCGCTACGACCTGGACACGGGTTCGGTGGAGTTGCTGTAAGAACCCACCTTCTGTGCCCGCCGCAAACGCTTCGAGCTGAATGCCTCGCAGAATCCCCGCCTGCGGCGAAAAAGCAGCATCGGATCCCTTCGGAGATACCTCCTGCCACCGAAGGTGGCGGAACTCGGCGAGCACTTCAGTGCGAGTCAAGCCGAGGCAAAGTTTCCTTGAACACCGCCTTGGATCGCTCCGCCACCACGAAGTAGGCGACCCACAGGAGCACGGCGGGCATCCTTCCGACGGCCTGCCCCAGGATGCCCATCGCGTTTTCCGAGCCGGCAAGAGCCGACAGGACCGCCCCGGTCACATCCACGCTCAGCATTCCCGTGAGCAGGATGGCGTTGAGGGCGGGAAACGAAGTCCGGCGGCGGAAATAGAGCGCCAAAAGAAGCAGGGTGGCTGGCAGCCAAACGACTTCCGTCGCCATCGAGACCAGGACCAGAAGGGAGGCTTCCGGAGCCTGGTCGAACTGCGAGTTCCATTGGTAGGGATCGAACATCCATCTGCCCTGCCAGAGATTGTAGACATGGACCACCGGCGAAGCCAGCGCACCTAGCACGTAGAGCACCCACCAGCCACTGGAATCTCCAGGTCCAGAGGAGGCTTGGACGGGCGGATTCCAGCGCCAAGCGAGGCAGGCGCCCACGGTCGCGGCGGCAAGCACCAGCAAGGCCAACAACGAGACCGGCCAGTTCACCTTGCTGATCCAGGAGCGCTGGTCCATGGTGATGGTCCAATCGGTCTCGCTTTGGATCGAATCCATCCGGGAGGCCCAGGTTCCGATCTCTTCGGCCGACACGTGGTCGTCGGAGGTTTTCCAGGCCCATTCCAATCCGAAGGTATCCGGTTTCATCTCCTGCCGGAAGCGATAGCTCAAAGGCCCGACGTCCACCACCGTGGAATCGATGTCGCGATCCCAGGAATACGGCGGCAGCTTCACGCCCACGCGCACCCGGAAATTCGCGGGGAATTCCACCGCGAGCGGGGCAAGGCGTCCGGCGGTGTCCACCGGATCCACCGCGGCGTCCTCGATCAGCTGGGAACCGACGGTGAATTTCCATACGCGGCCAGCGGAATAGGCTGTCCAAAAACTGTCGCATTCGAACGTGCTGGTCCAGCGGATGTCGCCGCTCAGGGAATCTTCCGACATTTCGGGATCCGCGACCCGTCGCAAACCTGGCCAGCTCTTGCGCAGCAGATCCAATTCGTCGTCGATCTCCTTCTGGAGGTTGGATCTGGACAACCGCTCGCGCATTCCTTCGGCCACCCGACCTCGCCGGACCACCACCCGATTCAGCTTGGCGGATTTGTGCGGACCTGCGCTCGCGTCCCAGGATTCGGACAAGTCGTAGGAAGGTTTATTGGAATCCGTCCGACGGATGGCGGTGAGCCCCTTGGAATCAGGCTCCAGCACCAACGACCAGCGCGAGTAAGGCGGAGGGATGTCCACAAGTCCGCCGCGCTGGTCGCGATCGGTGGGATCCAGCACATAGGAATACCCGCCCTGGCGCACGCTCACCACCACATGGTTGAAAAACCACGGACTGGCCAAGCGGTCGATCAACGTCCGGTCGCCGGAGGTGAGAACCAAGGTGGGGTGCGCCTCGATGCCCATCTTGCGCAGCAAGGCGGTCATCAGCAAGGTCTTGTCCTTGCAGTCGCCCTGGCGGGACTTGAGGGTGGTGCCCGCCGTGCGTGGCACGTGCGAGCCGATCCCCCCTTCGTAGCCCAGGTAGCGGATGGAATCCTGCAGGTAACGGAGAGTGCCCGCGATCCGCGAGGCATCGTCCGGATACCTCTCCTTCAAGCGTCCGGCCAGCTGCACCACGGCAGGTTCGGGACGATCCACAGGCGCATAGAACCCCAGCTGCAAGCGCGAGATGTCCTCCCAGCCCGATTGGTTGGTCCAATCGATCGATGGGGTGTTGGTCCACCAGGCGGGAGTCCTGTCGGGCTCGTCGGCGGCCTCCGTGCCCTGCAGATCCCATGTCAAAATCCGTCTGGAACCGGAGCGGACTTCCACCGGATCGGGGGCGTCGTAAAACGTCTTGAGTCGCAAGGAATCCGGCCGGTCCCACACCAGCCGGGAGCGCAGGCGCTCGGCCACCCAGGCAAGGCGCAAATGGAACGACCCCGAGGCGACTTGGGGCAGAGCTGGATGGGTGCCTTCGATGGTCCAGGCGTAATCCAGCACATCGCCCGGCCGCAGGTCTTCCAGCACCAGGTGGATGGTCCGCCAGCCGTCGATCTGGCCTTCTTCCAGCCGATCCTCGCGCGACAGGAGCCGGATCTTGGCGGGATCCATCCTGTCCAAGACCTTTCCCGATCGCAGAATCCGCGCCCAGTGGAGGGTGACGCGCTGCCAGCTGGGATCGAAATCGGTGGAAAAGCCATCGAAGATCCGCGCTCCTTCCACGCTTTCCAACAAGAACACCCGTCGGGAAAAGCGCGCATGACGACTGACACCTTCGTACACCTGTTCATCATGGAACAGGGCGCGGTAGCCTCCTTCGCTTTCCAGATCCTCGCTGGGACCAGGCGGATCCTGGAGGTCCACCCAACCGGATACGGGCCCAATGGACCAAGGTGCGGCGGCCACGGCAGGCAGCGCCGAGGCGAGAAGGCAGGCAAGACCGAGGAGGAATCGGAGCATCTGGGCAAACGTAGTGAAGGGGTCGGCTTTGGATGGACCCGGGAAATCCCCAAACGCCCACGCGATGAAACCTTTCTGAAACGTTGTGGCAACACTTCCTTGGATGCCTTGTGCTTTTGTGGCGATGACAACAAGTCAACAACGCCATTGTTGAGTCTCGGCTCGCGTTGCGTCCACTCACTCTCTGAAAAGCCTTATCATGAAACACCTTCCGCGATTTTTAACTGGGCTGGCCCTGTGCGCCGCACTCGGAACCGCCCAGGACTGGAATCTTTCCGGCAAAGTGGTGGATGCGGAAGAAGGCAACGGCCTGAAGGACGTCAAGGTGAGCCTGAAGACCGCGGGGCTGACGATCACCACTCCCAAGAACGGCACCTGGATCCTGGGCACGCCCTCCAGCGTCCTGCCTCGCTTCACCGGGCCTTCGCGCAGCGGGGCCGAGCTGGTGATGGACCATGGCAGACTGTCCATTTCCTTCAAAGGAGTGAATCCGCTGGGCCGCAGCTTTGTCGGCTCATCGTCCACTCCCTCCGACGCCCCGATCCTGGCCTTGCGCCAGGCGGCCGTGGTGGATTCCCTTGTTTTCGAGCGGGATGGCTACCATCGCAAGAGCGTGGCCCTGGAATCCAAGGTTTCCACGGGTCGGGTGGACAGCATCCGCCGCATCCGCTACGACGGCTGGGTGGACTCTTCCCACTCCAACCGCAAAGCGGACACCCTCAACGGCTTCACCCGCAAATTCCGCAGCATCACCTTCAAGTGGTCCAAGCAAAGCTGGGACCGCATGATGAAGGCCATGACCGATTCCTGCGGGAAGTTCGGCAGCAAGGGTAGCGGCATGATGGGCGGGACCAGCAAGAACTGCCAGGACGGCCAATACGACCTCATCGAGAAGACCGCCCTGATCTGGGTTCCGGTGGATTTGGAAGCCGACGGCCAGGTCTGGAAGAACGTGGCCATCCGCCTGAAGGGCAACGCCTCGCTGCAAACCGCCTGGACGGCTGGCAAGTACGCCCTGCCGGTGCGCATCAACACCGACAAGCTCGAAGATTCCTTCCCCACCATCAAGGACCAACGTTTCTACGGCTTCCAGAAGCTCAGCTTCTACAACTCCGAGCAGGACTCCACCAGCATCCGCGGACCGGTGGCCGGCGAAATCTTCCGCCAGTTCGCCATTCCCGCACCATTGTCGGTTCCTGTCAAGCTGACCTTCAAGTTCGGCGACACCACCAAGGAAGTGGGCCTCTACGAAATGGTGGAAGTCCCGGATGAACCGTTTTTGACCCGCAACTTCCAAAACGACTCCGGCAACCTCTACAAGCCCCTTTCCAAGCTGAACTCCTTCGTGGACAGCGAATGGATCGACGAGGACATCCCCGGCGATCGCGCCGACGCCAAGGCCTTGATCGACGTCATCAACGCCACCAACCGCACCACGGATTCCGCCGCCTGGCACCGTGCGTTGGAAAAAAAGCTGGACGTGCAAGGCTTCCTGCGCTGGTTGGCCGCCAGCACCGCCATCATGAACTGGGACATGTATGGAAACCTGGCGCACAACTACTACCTGTTCAACGACAGCGGCACCTTCAAGTTCATCACCTACGACTTCGGCTGGAGCTTCGACTACCAGATGGCCACCATGGGGATCGTCTCGCGTACCAGCATCTGGTACGAAGGCCAAGCCGGCGGCATGATGAACCTGGGGCCGTTCCCGTTGGTGAAAAATCTGATGGCCGACAAGAACTACTGCGAATCCTACCGCAAGTACATGACCGACGTGATCGCCTTCACCGGCCCCGCCTCCGACGAACATTTCGAGGACAAGGTCGACAAGTACTCCTCCTGGGTTTCGGGAGCCTCTCCCAACACCAAGGCCATTCAGAATCTGCGCAGCTTCATGGCGGGCCGCATCACGGAGATCCAGAAATCCCTGGCCGCCAAAACCTGTCCGATCCAGTGATCGCAAGTTCATAGCGGACAGTTCGCTTGACCCTTGCTTCGAGGCACCCCACGGGGTGCCTCTTTTCGTTGGGGCCGGTCAGAACAGCAGCCGCACCCCGAAGGCCAGGATGATGGTTCCCAACACGCGCGGCACCCAACGCGCGGCCGCGGCGCTTTCGCGCAGAAGCCTTCCCAAGCGGGAGCCCATCCAGGTGAAGCAGACCAGATACGAGCCGGACAAGACCGTGAACACCGCTCCCAGGCGCAGGAAGGATTGCCCCAAGGGGATCGTAGGATCGACAAATTGCGGAAAGAAGGAAACGAAAAACAGCACCGCTTTCGGGTTCAAGAGCGTGATTCCCACCGTGCGCGGATACCAGGGAAGGCGCTTGGCACCATCGGCTGGCGCATGGGCCAATCCCAATGGACTGCGCAGCACACCCAGGCCGATCCACAGGATGTAGAGGGCCCCGCCCACCCGCACGGCCCGCTCCACACCGGGATAGCGCGAAAACAGGGTGGCGACCCCGGCGGCCACCAGGGTCATGATCACGATGTCGCCGGTCAGAAGCCCCGCGACCGCCTGCAATCCCGCCTTCCGACCACCCGAGAGCGTGGCGGTCAGGATGGCGATCTGCCCGGGTCCCGGCAAAAGGATGATCGCGACGGAGGCCGCAACAAATTCCGTCCAGTTCGTCATTCCACCCTCCGCTACTGGCCGGAACGACCTTCGGAAGGGATGAAGGTGGGGATCTCGACGTTTGTGGCGGAGATCTGCTCCAGACCTTCCCACACCGACAGCGAGTAGTTGCCCCTTTCCAATCCGCGAAACGTGACCCAGCCGTGCTCGTCGCTTTTGGCCTCCGTGCGCAGAGGACCATCCAGACAAACCCGCGCGTTGGGCAAGGCTTCGTCATTCTCCCCCACCACCTGCACGGTGAAGCTGAAGAATTCCAGATCCCCCGATTCCACCACGTTCTGCATCCAGGCGTGGTAGGCGTCGTCGTCCCAGGCCAGCAGGTCACCCGATGGTCTGGGATAATAAGTGCGCTGAAACAGCAGGATTTCCAGGCGTTCGGCGTCCACGTCCTTCCCGTCGTGCATCGGAAATGGATCGCGGTTGTGGGTGCTCCCCAACGCCACCGGCTTCATGCCCTTCCAGAAGGCGGTACCTTCCTCCCGGCAGTACTTCCACAACAGAACTTGTCGCGTGCCGCCGTCGATGTGGCCCGTGACGGGGATCTGGATCAACCCTTCCTGGTTGACCTTGCGTTTGAACTCCAGCAGGGCGTCGCGCGTCTGGATGTCCATCATCCCGGCGGCCTGCCCCTGGTAGTATCCCAGATGCCCCAGGATGAGCTGGGCTTCGCGCACACCCCAGCCATCGCCATCCTTGCGGCCGGGCCGAAACCAGGGCAGCCAATCCTTCCACTGGTTGGTGACGAATCCTGCCACCATGCGCGCGCGGTCCAGCGCCAGACTCTGGGGCTTGCCGGGAGCCACGTGGCTTAGGATCACGACCTGGTCGAACGGTCGAACGGAGTGGTACAGCACGGCCTTCTTGAGGCCTTCCAACGCATCCGGCAGCAGGAAGCATTTGTTGGAATCGAACAGGTTGCCCAACAGCCGCAAGCGGCGCACCACCGGGGTGCCGCCGACGGTGACGATCCCCCGGATCGCCTGGGTCAGGGCCTCGCTCAACCTATGCCTTGGGCGGAGGGAAACGTCCCTCCGACACGTCGGTGTGGTATCCGCGCAAGGCCTCCAGCACGATGCCCCGCAGGTCCACACGGGCGGGCGCGAAGGGAGGCTGGCGCGCCGACAACCCCAACAGGTCGTGCAAAACCAAAACTTGTCCCGCGCAACCATTGCCCGCACCGATGCCCACCGTGGGGATGGAAAGGGCCTGGGTGATCTCGGTGCCCAAATCGGCGGGAATGTGCTCCAGCACCAAGGCGCAAGCACCCGACGCCTCCACACGACGCGCCTGGTCCAACACCTTTGCGCGATCCTCCGGAGTCTTTCCCACCTGCTTGAGCGAGGTCGCCGTTTGCGGCAACAAACCCAGGTGTCCCACCACCGCGATGCCGTCTGCCACCAGGGCCGCGATCACGGCCTCGCCGCAACCTTCCAGCTTCACGGCATCGGCACCGGAGGCCACCAGCGCCCGGGAATTGGCCAGGGCATCGGCCACCGACGTATCCGCCCCGAACGGAAGATCCACCACCACGCAGGCATCCGGTGCACCTCGGCGCACGGCGCGGGTGTGGTGGATCATTTCCGCCATCCCGATCCCGCTGGTGCGATCCAGCCCCAACATGACATTGGCGAGCGAATCGCCCACCAACAGCACGTCCACTCCGGCTTGGGCCGCGATCGCCGCGAAGGTCGAGTCGTAGCAGGTGATCATGGACAAAGGCCGCGCACGTCCTTTTCCGAATCGCAAGAAGAGCTCGACGGCATTCATAGATCGTCTCCCGGTAGGGATGCACAAGGTAGGTCTTGGCTGGGCGGTGCGGGCATTCCGTAGGCCACGAGCTCCGGGGCGGAGAGCCGAAGTCCCGCAGGAATGCGACCTGGATGGAGCAGCGGCGCCAGGTGTCCCACCAGTTCCCGCGGGTCGCGCCCCGCTTCCCGCAGCGCGGCCAGCGATCCGGAACCGATCCTCTTGGCCATGCGGCGGCCTTGCGCATCACCCAGCAGGCCATGGTGGGCGAAGCGCGGAACCGGATGGCCCAGCAGGCCGTGCAGATGGGCATGCAGATGGCCGAAGGGCAGGAGGTCGCGTCCTCGCACGACCAGATCGATCCCCTGGTCGGCGTCGTCGACGCAAACGGCCAGGTGGTAGGCGAAGACCCCGTCGCCGCGGCGCAGGACGGGATCGCCCAGAAGCTCCAGCGAACCGAGATCCCGGCTTCCCTGCCAGAGGTCCTCCACGCGCGAAGACGAATCGGGGAGGGCCAGGCGCCACGCGTCGCGCGCGCCGGCCTCTCCGGTGGGTCGTGCGCGACAATTTCCGGCATACGGGACGCCCGGGGGCAGATCCTGCCCGATCCGTTCCACCTGGGGGGCGTCCGTGCGCAGTTGCGCCCTCGTGCACTGGCAGGGGTAGAGAATTCCGCCGGCCTTCCAGCCCTCGCAGACGTCGCGATAGCGTGCCTGGCGCCGCGAGGAGGATTGCCGGTAGGCGCTTTGCGCATCCGTCGGCCCCGAAGGGCCTTCGTCCCAGTCCAGGCCCAGCCACGCGAGGTCGCGAAAGAGCGCTTCGATCCATTCCGGCCGCGATCGAGTGGAATCGACATCCTCCACGCGCAGCACCACCGTTCCGTCCGAGGCCCGCGCGCAAAGCCAGGCCGCCAGGAAGGAAAACGCGTTCCCGGCATGCAGCGCCCCGGATGGCGTGGGCGCCAATCGGGTGCGCACGGTCACGCGCGAACCTCGGCCAGAAATTGTCTCGACTCCAGCCGGGGGCGCATGTGGGAGTGGCGCAGGATGTGTTCGAACCAGATCTCCTCGATCCGGTCCGCTTGCGGGCGCGTCCATGCGACGCCCGCGGGCTCGCTTCCATGCGCGCTGTCTTCGATGGCCCTCGCGATGGGATCCTCCAGCGGCGCCTGGTGGGACCTGGCTCCGCACGGTCCGCACAGGAACCCGCCGTGGGCGAGCGACAGGACACGGGGATGGCGGATCTCCTCCGAGCCGCAGACGGGGCAATGGTCCACCGCCATGGCCCAGCCCATCTCCTCGGCGAACCGCCCCAGGAACGCCCAGAGGATGGATGGACGGAATCCATCACGATCCAGGGACGCCATGGCCGCTTCCAGGACGGCGAACAATCCCGGATGCGACTGGCCTTCGCCGGAAAGCCGCAACACGGTCTCCGCGCACACCATGGCGGCGGCCATGGCCGGGAGGTCCTTGTGCAGTCCCGACCGCGGCTGGAGACAGACCGCCTGGGTCAGGGTGTGGAGGTCGCGACCGGATTTTGTCGACACGACGAATTCCGCCAAGGTCAGGGGGTCCACGCAGCCCGCCAAGGGCGATTGCGGCCGTCGAGCTCCGCGCGCCAACAGGGAGAGGTTCCCCTCCTCCTGCGCATGGACATGCAGGATCCAGGAGGTGTCGCCGAAGGCGATGCGCCGCAGGATCACGGCGCGGAGAGTCTGGAGGGCCAAGGAATCAGCCCGGGGGCCACCCCAGATGCCGACCGCCCAGCACGTGGAAATGCAGATGCGCCACCGTTTGCCCGCCATCGGCGCCCACGTTGGCCACCAGACGCCAGCCCTTGGCCAGGCCGTGTTCCCGCGCGAGGTCGGCCGCCAACGCCAGGCAATCCGCCACGACCAGGCCGTCCTCTTCCGCCAAGGCGGCCAGCGATGGGATGGGCTTGACGGGGATCACCAGCGCGTGGAACGGTGCCTTGGCGTCGATGTCCTCGATGGCGAAGCATCGCTCCCGCCGCGCAAGGAACTTGGCGGGGATCGCCCCCTGGTGGATCTTCTGGAACAGGGTCAGATCGCTCATGGTCTGAAAGATAGGCCTTTCGCCCCTGTCAAGGAAAACGCACCCAATCTCGTCGGATCTTTTTCCGCTCACCATTGTCGCAATCCTCGAAATTAGGCACCCTGGCTGGTTTCTCCGGTTGCTTCGCGGTGAGCGAAAAAATCTCTCTCCGAATATTTGGATGCTTTGTTCCTCGACAGGGATTTTCAAAGAGACGCATGCATCGCCTCCTTGGCTTTGTCGATTTCCTCCCGAAGATCACCCAAAGCGTCCTTCACGACTTGGGCGTTGGCCGTACGGCATCCGTGCTCCACCACACTTGCCGCTTGCGCCGCGGATCTGGCTTCCAGATTGGCCAGGGTTCCCTTGAGGCCGTGAGCCAACCGCTGGGCATCCGGCCAACGATCTTCGATGATCGCCTTCTCCAGCTCGTCCATCTGCCCTGGGGTGTCCTGGAAGAACATGCCCAACAGGGTTCCCACCAATTCTTCCTGCCCGAGAAGCCTCCGCACCAGCGCCGAGCGATCGAAGACCTCGCGCTGCACCGGAGCCGGAACCCGGGACGGCGGATCCGCCATTTCCACCGGAAACGACGAGATCACCGCCGCGACCCAGCCGGGAATCCATCTGGTCAGGGCTTGTTCGAACCCATCGCGGGTGACAGGCTTGGGGAGGTAGTCGTCCATCCCGCAGGCCAGACACTTTTCCCGATCCCCTTTCAGCGCATTGGCGGTGACCGCGACGATCGGAATGGCGTGGTTGAGGACATCCGAGGCTGGATCGCGGATGCGGCGAGTGGCCTCGTAACCATCCATCACAGGCATCTGGCAATCCATGAACACCAGTTGGAACGAGGACTTCGCCAGGCGCTCCAGCGCCTGTTGACCATCGGCGACCATCTCCAGTTCCAACCCCAGCTTGCGCAATATCCCCATCGCCACCGCTTGGTTCACGGGGTTGTCTTCCACCAGCAACACCCGAATCGCCCCCGTGCCCGGATTCGTCTGCGGCAGATCGCTCCTGGGCGGCGAGGAGGACGGCAAGCTCGATCCCCGTACGCTTCTGGTGGAAAGCTCCGAGACGTCGTGCCTGCTGCCCAGCTCGTTTTGCAACCGGCTGATCTCGCGACTGGATCCGATCAGCTTGGTCACATCCTCCAGGAGCACGACCACCTGGCCGGCATCCCCCTGCGGGTCGTAGGCCGGGAAACAAAACAGTTCCAGCCAGATCATCCGACCATCCAGCGACAACGCGAATTGGACAGGATCCACCGGAGAGCCGGTTTCCAAGCATTGGCGCCAAGGGCTCGGATGGGCCCGATCGAAAGATTTGGGACCCTCGTTGGATCGCCACTCGATGGCGTCGAAGGCCGCGCCGAGGATCTGCACACTGGTGCGATGGGTCAGGCGCCGCGCGGCGGGATTGCTCCACTCCACCGCCAACTCCTGATCGAGGACCACCACGCCTTGTCGCAGATGCCGGAAAATGTCGTCGTTTCGACGACGATTTTCCAGAAGCTTCCTGGCTCTGACCTCGTGCTGTGCGCATTCCGCTCGCAGCTGCGCCAGCTCCGCTTTCGCCTCTTCCAGTTCCCGATTTTCCCTCACCTGGGCCGCCTTGCCCAGGCCTTTCCTCTGGCGCCAAGAGCCCAGAGCCATGCCAAGAAACAACGCTCCCGCCGTCAGGAGGGCGATGGCGAGAACGGCCAGCAGGCTGGGCATGGAGGAGTCGTGAGACACGGTCCTCGGATTGTAGCATTGCCAATCGGCCCGGTGGGCAATCGGTGCGGAGTCGGTCCGTTTCCCGCTCAGGCGCGGGAATTAGGTTTGACCGTCGATGATTCGGCCAGCGCACATCTTTCTGCTCTGCTTGGCGGCTTGCTTGGCGGCTTGCCAACCATCTCGAGCCAATCGTGTCCTCTTGTCGGATCGGATCGATTCCATTTCCCGGCGCGTGGAGTCCATCCGCGGCGAGCGGTTCCACCATCGCGTGGAAGGCAGGGTGATCCGGCGTTCGGACCTGTTGCGGGTCTACGATTCGGCCAGCATGGACGAAGCCGACCCTGCCGACAGCGCCTGGGACCGGATGATCTGGACCATCGGATTCATCGACAGCCTGGGTGCCCTGGATGGCGTGGCGGATTCCGTGGATCAGGCCTCCATCGAGGCATTCTATTCCCGCGGGGTCCTCTGGGTGGTCGATGAAATGCTCGACTCCAGCCAGCTTGACCTGACCATCGCCCACGAACTCGCCCACGCCCTGCAAGACCAACGCTGGGATCTGCGCAAGCTGTATCGCTCCCAGCGCGGATTGGACCAGCGTCTCTCGTTGCAGTACCTCCTGGAGGGCGAGGCGCGGCTCGTGGAATCCCTCTACGCCCACCCTACCGCCAGTCCCGAGAAAATCCTCGAACACCTTCCCCATTTGTCGCTGGAAGCTTTTCGCGACACGCTGCGCTTGGCGCAAGGATTGGATCCCGAGTTCGTGACCCTGCCCACGTACCACACCTACGAACAAGGTGCTCGGGCTTTGGCCCTGCGCCGCTCCAGGGGTGGCTGGAAGGCGGTGGACGAATGGTTCGCCCAGCCTCCTTCCTCCAGTTGTTTTCTCCGCCCTGAGGATTCCTGCCGCCGAGCTGTGGAACCGGACCCCACACCGTTGTTTCCCACCACCAAAGGATGGTGGCTCCTGCGGGAGGGAAAAGTGGGCGAGCACTACCTGGATATTCTGCTCTCTGTTTGGCGCGAGTCCTCCAACTGGATTCCAGACTCCGAGATCAAGGCAAAAATCATCCTGGACGAACTGCCGAAGGAACCGAACCCCGACATGGTCGCTTCCGGCTGGATCGGCGATTCCTTCCGGGTGATGCGCGATCGGGATGGAAATTTGGCGCTGGCTTGGCGCACCGCCTGGAAAGATTCCCTGGCCGCCATCGCCTTCCAAAGCGCCTATCTGCGCGTATTGGTGCGAAAACAGCGCGATGATTCCCTGTTTGCGCGCACCGACCGGTGGACGCTCTTCCATGATGCCCAAGCCGGCGTTTGGGACCGGGTGGAACGATTCGGGTCCGAAGTTTGGATCACGGAGGGCGTACCTGGAGCCAAGCCGTTCCATTACGCGCTCCCGCCATCACCTCCAACCACCCCGCAGGCTCTCCAAACCCGCTGATCGGACCTCTCCCGGAAGCGGTTTCTCAGTTTCCGCGGTGTTTCAGTCGGGGAGGTTGCTACCTTGACCGCCTCCATGGTCGACGAACTCCACGAAGAATGCGGTGTCATCGGGATCTGGGGCCTGCCGCGGGCCGTCCACGCAACTGCGATGGGACTGCACGCCATGCAGCACCGCGGCCAAGAATCCTCCGGGGTCGCCGTCTCCGACGGCCTGGAAGTGCGCCATGTGCGTGCGATGGGCTTGGTCAGCCGCCTGACCGAACAGTTGGCCTCCTCTCCGGAACTGCCAGGCTCGGCGGCGATCGGGCACGTGCGCTACAGCACCGCAGGCGGATCCCTCCTTCTGAACGCCCAACCGTTTCTGATCCGCCACAAGCGAGGCCCTCTGGCCATCGCCCACAATGGCAACCTGATCAACGCAGGGCAGTTGCGTCGCCAAATGGAAGAGCTGGGACACATCTTCCAGTCCACTTCCGACACCGAAACCATCCTGCATCTGATCGCCCGCCACCCCGGCGACGATCTGGATGAAGCCGTCCGCCATTCGCTCGCCCAAGTCAAGGGCAGCTACTGCGTGGTGCTGTTGGCTCGCGACCGTCTATACGTGGGGCGCGATCCGCTGGGCATCCGTCCCCTGTGCCTGGGACGCCTGGACAAGTCGTGGGTGGTCGCCTCCGAATCCTGCGCATTCGACCTTCTAGGCGCCACCTACGTTCGCGACATCGAACCCGGCGAACTGTTGGTGATCGACGAAAAGGGCCCGCGCAGCCTGCGCATCGCCGAATCCGGCAAGCCCGCCCACTGCATCTTCGAATACGTCTACTTCAGCCGCCCCGACAGTTTGATCTTCGGACACTCCTGCGACAAGATCCGTCGTCGCCTGGGCAAGCAGCTGGCCCACGAGGCCCCCGCCGACGCCGACGTGGTGATCGCCGTTCCGGACAGCTCCAACACCGCGGCGCTGGGTTTCGCGCAACGCTCCGGGATCCGCTTCGAGATCGGACTTCTGCGCAACCACTACGTGGGACGGACATTCATCGATCCCACCCAGGCCGGGCGCGAGAGCAAGGTCAAACTCAAATTCAACCCCATCGCAGGCGTTCTGAAAGGACGTCGCGTGGTGCTGGTGGACGACTCCATCGTGCGCGGCACCACCTTGCGCAGCCTCTGCAAGATGGTCCGCGAGGCCGGCGCCGTGGAAATCCACGTGCGCATCAGCTCGCCCCCGGTGCGCCATCCATGCTTCTATGGCATGGACTTCCCCACGGAAGCGGAGCTGTTGGCTTCCAACATGACCGTGGAGGACATGCGCAAGTACCTGGGCGTGGAATCGCTGGGTTACCTGTCCATCGATGGCATGGTGTCGGCCGCCCGGGAACTGGAAGGCAACTTCTGCACGGGCTGCTTCTCCGGCGCCTACCCGGATGAAGAACTCAACAAGGCGCACCGCGACCAGATCAGCCTCGGGCTGTAAGCCACCCATGGCCGGCCGAAGCTTCTTGCTTGTCGGCGGCCTGATCGTTCTGGCCTCCATTGCCAACGCAGCGGATGGCGGATCGACAACGGCGATTCCCACCAGCATGGCGCAAGCCGACTCCGCGTTGGAACGGATGCTTCCGCAAGAAGTTCTCGATTCCATCGATCGGATGACCGCTCCCGGAGGAATGGCTCGCTACCACATGGGGCTGGGCATGGCCATCCGCAACGAATGGGAGCTGTGGAAGGGGGGACTGCTGTCCCGCCGATTGGATACGGCCGGCATCCACGACCCCGATGCGATGAGCAGCGCCATCCTGCAAGCCTTCTGGCATCACCGCCACCATTTGGCGTTCGATCTCAAGGCCTATGCGGAGGATTGCAGACGCACCAAGGCCGTGTTCGATCGGATGTGGAAGGACCAGGAAGAGGCCCAACGCAAGTCGGACACCCTGATCGGTCGACGCATGATGGGGGTCCGCTACGAGCGCATGAAACCGCCCTTCGTACGCCTGCCTCGCCGGCGCACCGAAGGCCTCCCCACCCGCAGCCTCGCCAAGTTCCGCGATGGAATCCTCATCGGGGCGCGTGGCCCATGCACGTTCCCCGGCGAGGAATCGAACGAAACGCACCTGTTCCACGTGCAGCCCTACTTCTACTCGTTGGCCACCCACCGTCTGCACCGCGTGGTGGTGCCGGAAATTGACACCATCCACTCGTTCGTGTCCATGGGGGATACCGTCTGGTACACAGGCTGGAAGGACCATCGCGTCGTCTTGTGGAGGATCGCTGGCCCGACGCGGACGAAGCTTGCGCTTCCCTCGGATACAGCACTCGCCTCGCTGGGACTTTCCGACCAGGGAATCCTCGCCGTCTATTCCCGGGAGGCATTCCAGCTCTCGAGCCAAGGTTGGATGCACATAGGCCGATCGAAAGATCTCCTGCCCCTTTCTGGATCGCCACCTCGGTTGGCAGGTGGGTCTTTGATCCTGCACGACGAAGGACAAGGGGAAAGCAACAAACAGCTTTGGCGATGGCGAATCGATTCCGACACGCTGATTCCTCTGGAAAGGGAACTGACCGTTCAAGGATTCCACGAGTCCCATTGGAACCAGGTCAACTCGATGATCCAGGAGCCCGATGGTTCCCGATGGATCACGGTGGGCGCGGGATTCTCCAATTCCCTCCTGCATTTTTCCCCGTCCGGCATCTGTTCGGTCGCGGTCATCCACGGATTGTTCCGTCCGGCGGCGCCCAAGGTTCTCTGGCGCGACGTTCCCCCCGAGATCACGATGGAAGCGATGTCCCGCGAAGACGATGGCACGCTGTGGCTTGCAGGTTCCAGCGGGTTGTTTCATCTCTCCGGCAAGCGGTTGAACCGCGTCCTGGGCTTCGCCGATGCGACCCAGGGGGTCCAGCTGGAGGATGGAGTCCTCCACTGGCTCTGGAGTCCCCGGGAGATGTTGCGGATCGGCCCGAATGCGTTCGTGATCGGCGGCCTTTTTGGAGGGAATTATCTGCTGGAACGAAAGCTCCTCGGCCCTTGGAAGCTGACGGCCATCGACGATTCCCCCACCTACGCCACCATCCAGTGGTAGGTCCACACAAGGAGGCTGGCGAGCTTGCCCGGTTGTGTTAGTTTGTGATGCGACCGTTCCGAGTCCCAGGAGTCACATGATGAAGTCGTCCCTTCTGCTTACCGCCTGCACGGCGCTTTCCCTTTTGGCTGGCTGCGATTCCGGCTCGAATCCCACCCAAGTCGAAACAAAGGTCGTTTCTGATACCGTTACCTTGAACGACTGGTTTGCCAAGAAATCAGATATCGTGCACGGTCGTTGGCTGGTGACAACATCGGTGGATACCGCCGACATGTGGCTTTTCCAGAATGGTGACAGCGTCAACGCGGTCCTTTATTGGGGGAAGTCCACCGACTGGCGCCTTTCGGGCAAACTGAACGGCGGGAACTATGAGCTGTTCAGCAACGACAGAAAGATTGAGCTGTACCTGTTCCCGAAGGCATCCAAGGATCACCTCGTCTCCAAAGTCCAGGTGACAGTGATCGATCGGAGCAAGTCCCCGATCTACGTCAACGACCAAAGCTCCGCCGAACGTCGGCTGTGACGGCCCCTGCGGGCAAGCGTCACCCCCTTCGGATCAACGTCGCCAGCGAAAAGCGCCTGCGCGAAGGCTCTCCATGGGTCTACCACGACGGCATCACGGAAGGCGGCGAATCGGCCGTTTCCGGCGATCTGGGCGTGGTGTTCGATCGCAAAGGACGTTTTTTGGCAGCGGGCTTGCTGGACCCCGACTCCCCCATCCGGCTTCGGGTGCTGCAGGCCATCAAACCGGAAACCATCGATGAAGCCTGGTATTTCCGGCGCTTTTCGGAAGCGGTGGCGTTGCGCGGTCCCTTGCGGGAGCGCGCCCGCAAGACCAACGGATTTCGGCTGGTCAACGGCGAATCGGACCACTTTCCGGGCCTGATCGCGGATCGTTATGCCGACACCGTGGTGCTCAAGCTCTACACCACCGCCTGGATTCCGCACCTGCCCATCGTGCTGAACGCCTTGGTGACGGCCTTCCCGCACGAACGGACCGTCCTGCGTTTGAACCGTTCCTGCATCCGCTCCAAGCCGCTCCTGAAGGGTTACTCCGACGGTCAGGTGCTGCGCGGCTCACCGTTGTCCGGACCGGTGATCTTCCAGGAAAACGGCCTTTCCTTCGAGGCGGAGCCCATCGTGGGCCAGAAGACGGGTTTTTTCCTGGACCAGCGCGACAATCGCGCCCGCGTGGGCGAGCTCTCCGGCGGACTGGACGTGCTCAACGTGTTCAGCTACACCGGAGGATTCTCGCTCTATGCCGCGCGCGGCGGGGCCACATCGGTGGCCAGCGTGGACATTTCCCGTCCCGCCACGGAAGCGGCCATCCGCAATTTCACGCTCAACAAGTCCGACCGCTCCGTGGCCGCCTGCCACCACGAGCCCATCTGCCAGGACGCTTTCCAAGTATTGGAAGGCTTCGCGCGCCAAGGCCGGTCGTTCGATCTGGTGATCTTGGATCCACCGATGTTCGCACAGTCCAGCGCCCAAGTGGACCAAGCCCTCCAAGCCTACGCGCGCCTCACCGCCGCGGGCCTTTCCGTGTTGCGCCCGGGCGGAATCCTGGTGCAGGCTTCCTGCTCCAATCGCGTGAGCGCCACCGACTTCTTCCGGTGCATCCATCACGCCGCCACCCTGGCGGGCAGACCCTTGCAGGAGATCGAGCGCACCGGCCACGGCATCGACCACCCGGTGACATTTTCCGACGGAAGCTACCTCAAATGCCTGTTCGCGAGGGCCTGACCGGGAAATCCGAAGAACGCGGGGTCCTCGCGGCCTATCTCGCGGTTTGCCTTTTCTGGGGTTCCACGTATCTTGCCATGCGGGTGGCGGTGACCCACTTCCCGCCGGACTTGTTCGCCGGAATCCGCCACGGGCTGTCCGGAGCCATGATCCTCGCCTGGTGCGTGGCCACCGGCAAAAGGTTCCCCGCCACCCTTGGTGGGTGGGCACGCGCGGCGGTCCCGGGAATCCTGCTTCTGACCATCCCCAACGGGATCATCATGCACGCCGAGCAGTGGGTGCACTCCGGCATCACCGCGGTGCTGTTGTCCATCACCCCGCTGTTCGTGGCCGTGCTGGAGATCCCCTTCGAGCGCAAGAACAGAATGGGCATCCCCGGTGCGACCCTGTTGTTGACAGGTTTTGTCGGAACCGCCATCCTGGTGCTGGCGGGCAAGAGCCTGGGCTCCATCGATCTGTTCGGGGCCGGACTGATCCTTCTGGCCAGTCTGTTTTGGGCCATCGGGACCATGTACTCCAAGTTCGCGCGCTACGAGGGGGACCTTTCCACCCGGGTGGGAATCCAGATGGTCACCGCCTCCCTGATCCTGATCCCCTTCGGAAGCGTCCGCGGGGAATGGGCGATGGCGCAATGGTCGCACGAGGCGGCTTGGGCCATGGCGTTTCTGGTGGTGTTCGGGTCCATCGTGGGCTACACGGCCAACATGTACGTGCTCGTCAAATGGCCCGCCTCGCTGGCCCTGACATCCGCCTATGTGAACCCCGTGGTGGCCGTGATCCTCGGCGTTCTCCTGTTGGACGAACGCCTGGACCATTGGTCATTTCTAGGGATCCTGATCACCTTGGGCTCGGTGGTGGGCATGCACTTCTGGCGCTTCCGGAAGGCGACTGTCTTGAATTAGGTTTTTCCGGTGCCCCGCAAATCCCCCCCGTCCAGTCTCTCCCTGGACCAGGCCATCAAGGAACTACTCCAGTTGTGCCCGGTCGATACCCTGTCCTTCCTTTTGCCCGAGGTTCCCGCCACTCGCGGCGATCCCGTAAGCTGGCAATTCCACAACGTCCAGGTCCGCAAAAAGGACCTCGCTCGCAAGGGCTTGGTGATGGATTTGAACATCGAATTCAGCTTCGAGGAAGGGCCACCTTTACTCTTGGTGCTGGTGGAACACTGGAGTACGGCTCGCTCCGTCGATCTTCTTCGAACCGCACAGTACTTCCTGGATCTATCAAGTCGCTTCCCTGAACATCAAATCGTTCCCGTTGCCTTGGTCACCGAGCCAGATACCGCACCGATCGTGGATTCGTTCTCACGCAGCGCCTTGGGCCAGGAATTCCTCCGCTTCTCGACCCGCGTCGTCCAACTCTCCACCGTCGACGCCGCCCAATGGACTCGAGCCCGCAATCTGGTGGCAGCAACCATGCTCATGGTGATGGGAGGCGCGCTTGCTCGTCAAGAAAAACTCTTCGCCACCATCCGGTTCTTCCAGCAAGATCCAAACGAAGACGAAACCCGCCTGCTATTCCCTTTGCTTTCGCAATTGGGTAGATTGAATCCCGAGGAACATGCGATGACGATCAAATACCTGACCCAATTGCCCAAGCCATTGTTCATGGTCATGATGGAAGAGCAAGCCAACTCCGAGGGCCTTGCCAAAGGGATGGAGAAGGGGATGGCCTTAGGCCATCGCGAAAAGGCGTTGGAAGATGCCCGCAAAATGCGCGAACATGGCATCTCCTGGGACATCATCACCGACGTGACCGGGATCCATCCGCAGGAGTTGGACTCGGCGCAAGCCTAAACATCCGGCACGGAACGGTCGCGACCGTTCCGTGCCGAGAATCACCAGACCTTGCGCCACCAGGCCAGGCCCGACAACAGGATCAGAAGGCCGACCATCCCGGCTCCGATGAGCCAGGCGCGGATCACCACCGGGTTGTGGAAGCGAAGCTCCACCGTGTGGGCACCGGCAGGCACAGGAATGGCCCGGAAGGACAGATTCGCGCGCAGGACGGGAGCCGAGACGCCGTCGACGGTGGCATTCCACGCCGAATACCAGTTGTCGGCGACAAACAAAAGCGACGGGACCTTGGCCTGGACCTTGGTCACGATCTTGCCGGGAAGATATTCGACAATTTCCGCCGGAGTTCCCTTGAGGGAGGTGTCCGTGGAGCTCGCCGGGACTTTTCCCTTGTCCTCGTCCAGGAGCACCACTTCGGATCGGTGGTCGAATCCGGAATCCAACAGCGTGGGAACAACGCGCTCCTCGGCGGCGAACCTCCATCGCGGGGCGACCCATGCGCGTGGAAGCACGTCCTTGTTCATGTACATGCCTTCGCGACCGGTGGAATCCCGCTGGAGCAAGAAGCGCACGTTGAGGATGTCCAACAAGCGCGCGCCCTGGATGGCACCTGTAGGCCTGCCGTTCTCCATCACCATCTGGGCGCCTTGGAGCGGATTCGCCTGGTTGTACTTGGCGTACCACTTCAGCCCGATGTCGGAAAAACCACCCGCGTTCTCCAGCTTGTAGAAGTCGTGGAAGCCCGTCTGGTAGCCGCCCAGATCCATGATGCGGAACTTGCCCGGCACCGATTGCAGGGTCTGGCAGCTCATGCAGGGCTCGAACTCGCGGGAAACCTCGGTGGTCTGGATGAACCGGTTGTTGATCCCGAAAAGGTCCACGAGAGCCAGCGCCAACCAGGCCGCGACCGCTCCTTCGCGCTTCATGCTGCCTGCCAGAAGTTGTCGCAAAACGAACAGGCAGCCCGCGCCGACGATCGCCGCGCGCAACGCCCCTAGACGGAATCCGTCCAAAGCGATGTTCCAGGGCTCGGCCCCTGACCGCAGCGGATCGAAGAATCCGGTCCAGACGGCGAACGGCAAGCCGGGAGCCAGGAAGAACACCAGCCCCAGTCCTCCCACCACCCCTGAGGCGATCAGCAGATTCTTCTGGACCTTGGGCGAAGCCTTCGCTTCCAGGCGGTCCAACGCCTGCAACAAGGCGCCGACCCCCAGAAGGAGTCCGGCGGCCAGCCAGAACAAGATCATGGAGGGAGCACGAAACTTGGACACGCCGGGTAGCAGGTCGTAGCAGAGCTTCAGGATGGGCGTGTGGGCACCCAGACCGAACAGGATCGCGAAAACGGCGAATCCCGCCGCCGTCCAGGTCCGCGCGCTGCCAGCCAGGAACAAGGCCGCGATGCCCAACACCAAAAGCGCCACGCCGGGAGCCTCGGTGTTGGATTTGAAGGGATTTCCGCCCCAGTAGGTGATCTCCTGGAAGGGCTTGTCCGGATAGTTCACCTGGAGATCCACCCCGACAAATTCCGGCACAGCCAATGCAGGGATGTCTTCCCAATGGATGGACCAGGAACTCGCCCGCTTGAAACGGGCCTCGTCGGTCATTTTTTCTTCGCCGCGCACCGAGGACTTGTCGATGAAACCCATCGACGGCATCAGGATGGGAGCGCCCAGCCCAAGTCCGAACGCGATCGCCACCCAGAACCCGATGCCGCGGGCCACCATGGTCTTCACTTCCTTGCGCAAGGTCCACAAGCTTGCCAACCACAGGAAGAACACGCCCCACAGCGCGAAGTAGACCAACTGCACGTGGGTGGAAAAGAGCATCCAGCCGAGGGTTCCGGCCAGCAACGCCGCCCACCGGAGCTTGCCCGTGTCCATGTAGCGCAACAGCCCCAGAATCATCAGGGGTAGGATGGACAGGATCCAGACCTTGCCGATGTGTCCACCGTAGATCAGGGAGAACATGTACGGATTGAACATCCACAGAACGCCCATCAGCACGGAAGGCATGCGCCCCAGCGTGAACTGGCGCCGGGCCAGCAGGTAGCCGGAAAATCCCGCCAACACGATGTGCAGCCACATGGAGATGCCCACGCGCTTGGCGCCGATGCCCAGGAGCATCAACAACACGGAAGGCGGATACACCCCCTCGCCGGGAAGGGATTCGAACACGGGAGCTCCGCCCAACTGCGACCCCCACCACACGGGCACAATCCCGTTGCGCAGATACTCCGCGTAAAGGGCCCAGGTCGGCACGCCGCGGGTTTGGTCCTGGGCCACGATCATCGTGTCGGAGCCGGAGAACAAAAACGGCACGAACAGAAGGGTGCCGAGGAAGAAGATGGCAAGGGCCGCCCAGAGGCGCGGCTTGAACTGGGAGGTGGCTTTTTCAGGCATGGTGGGAAATGATAGATCCGCAGTCGATGGGTCCTGGGGTGCGGACCGTCTACTTTTGGTGCCAGATGACACCAACGGACGGAAAAACAGCCCGGTTCTACTTCCTGGAAACCTATGGGTGCCAGATGAACGAGTACGACAGTTCCTTGGTATCAGGCCTTTTGGAAGAACGCGGCTACCAGCCCACCCAAGACCTGTCCATCGCGGATCTGATCCTGGTCAATACCTGTTCGGTCCGGGAAAAGGCGGAGACCACCGCCCTGGAAAAGCTCCGGTCCATCGCACACCACAAGCGCCGACGGCCCGGGGTGCGGCTGGGTGTGCTGGGCTGCATGGCCGAGAACAAACGCGAGACCATCCTGGAGCGCATCCCGGAGGTGGATCTGCTTCTGGGTCCGGACCACTACGACCGTTTGGGCGAAGTCCTGGACCGGCCTCGATCCGTGGCCACCCCCATTTCCGCCTTGGGCCCCGATCGCAACCAGACCTACGAAGGCCTTTTCCCCGCCGCCAACGCCAATGTATCGGCCTTCGTGGCCATCCAGCGCGGGTGCGATTTCAAGTGTGCCTACTGTATTGTTCCGACCACGCGCGGACCGGAACGCTCACGGCCCTCCGACGACATCCTTCGCGAAGTGCGCCATCTGGTGAGCAAAGGGGTGGTGGAAGTCACCCTGTTGGGCCAGACCGTCAACGCGTGGCGCGCGGATCTGTCGTTTTCAGACCTTTTGCGCCGGCTCGGCCAGGTGGACGGGCTCAAGCGCATCCGTTTCACCAGCCCCCACCCCCGGTACTTCACGGAATCCGTCTGCCAAGCGATGGCGGAAGTTCCTTCAGTGTGTCCTCACGTGCACATGCCCGTGCAAAGCGGATCCACCGCGGTGCTTCGCGCCATGCGCCGCCAGTACACCCGCGACCAATACCTGGCGATCGTGGAGCGCATCCGCCGCCACATGTCAACAGCCGCCATCACCACCGACATCATCGCGGGCTTTCCCGGCGAGACGGAATCCGACCACCGCGACACCCTGTCCATGATGGAGAGCGTCCGTTTCGACGCATCGTTCATGTTCGCGTATTCGCCCCGCCCCGGCACCCCTGCGGCGGACTTGGTGGAATCCCTGACCGCCGAAGAAAAACAACACCGCCTCCAGGAGATCATCGATCTCCAGATGACCCACACCTTCCAACGCCTGGACGAACAGGTGGGATCCCGCACCGAGATCCTGCTGGAGGGTCCCAACCGCCGCGAGCCCAAGGAATGGTTCGGGAAGACACCCCAATTCCACAAGGTGGTGGTTCACCCCGATCGCCCTTGCGTGGCCGGCCAGATTCTTCCCGTGCGCATCGCCGCCCGGCGCGGACAGGTGCTCTGGGGCGAGGCATGAACGCGTCCTCGCGCACATTGGCGGTGGTGGTGCTGCACGGAATGGATTGGGCCGACTGCCCCGCCCGCGCCTCTTTGGAGCGAGCAGGCTCCGAACTTTCCGTGGCGGTCTTCGGCAATGGTCGCGCGGTCGTCCCGGCACTTGGCGGCACCGTGGTGCAAGTGGCGGACGACGGAGAGAATCCGGGCGTGGGGCCTCGCTATCTGCAAGCCGCCCGCACGGCCTTGGACCGAGGGGATTCGTTCCTGTTGCTCCTCGACCAGGACTTCCAGGCTCCCGCCGGCTGGTGGGAAGCCTACGAACGGGCCGTAGCGAGCCAGCCCACGGTCGCCTGCTGGGCGCCCGTCCTGCGGAACAAAGGCCTTCGGCTCTCGCCCTTTTCCACCCGCCGGGTCCGCCCGGACGCGCGCCAGCCCCTTCCCGGAGCCACACTCGACACTTCTTGTCATGGCGCTTTGAATTCCGGCCTGCTCATCCGGGTGGAATCCCTCCTGAGCGCCGCCCATGAATTGCAGACAGCGCCACTTTACTTCTCCGACCTCGCCATGTTCCACCGCCTGGGAAGATCCTTCCTTTCGATGGCAGTTGTGGCTCTGGAGCTGGAACACGATCTGTCCGCGCTGTCCGTCGCCCCACCGGCGGCCACCAGACGCCGATTCGGCCTGTTCTGCGCCGGTGCGCGCGGCTTCGCGAGCCTGGATCCGCGCCTGAAGGCCCCGATCCGGCGCTGGACGATCCTGCGGGCGGCCAATCTCGCCCTGCACGGCACCGATCCGCGCTTTTTGGGGATCTGGAAGAAGTGCTTTTTGGACGGAATCCGTCCCGAGGACGCGTCGTGATCTCGGTGGCCATGGCCACCTGCCAAGGCGCGCGCCTGCTGGGACCCCAGCTGGGATCCATCCTCGCGGAACTTTCCATGGAAGACCAGGTCGTCATCGCCGACGCCACCTCCACCGACGGCACGCTGGAGGTGGTCCGCTCCTTTTGCGATCCTCGCGTGGAGATCGTTCCCGGTCTCGCCAGAGGACAAATTCCGGAAACCTTTGAGGCGGCTTTGCGCCAGTGCCGTGGCGACACCATCTTCCTCTCCGACCAGGACGACCTCTGGCTTCCCGGCAAGGTCCGATCCTGCGTGCAGGCGCTGGACCGAACCCGCGCGAGCCTGGTGGTCCACGACGCGGTGGTGGTGGATGGCCAGGGGAAGGTCCTGGCGGAATCGTTTTCGAGTCTGGTCGGATTCCGTCCGGGGTTCTGGCGCAACCTCTTGCGCCCGGGCTACCTCGGGTGCGCCACGGCCTTTCGCCGCGAGCTGCTGGACATCGCCCTGCCCTTTCCCGAGCAGCTTCCCATGCACGACTGGTGGCTGGGCCTGCTGGCCGAACGGCGCGGCGGCACATGCCGCCTGGACACTCCTCTCATCCATCACGTCATTCACGGCGCCAACGCGAGCTTCCAGCCAGGGCGCAGCCGCTACTCCTACCCTCGCCGACTGTTGTTCCGTTTGACCATGCTGCGAAACGTGGCGGCGCGCCTGAGGAACAAGCCATGAGCCAACAACCTCTGGTGTCCCTCCTGTTGCAGAGCTACAACCACAAGCCCTTCCTGGACCGGAGCGTGGGCACCGCCCTTTCCCAGACCTGGCAGGAAAAGGAAGTGTGGGTGGTCGACGACGGGTCCACCGACGGCTCGCACGAGGTGCTGCTGGAATGGAGCCTGCGCGCCGGGTTCCGCTACGACCGCCAGAAAAACCAGGGGCTGATCCCCACGCTCAACCGGATGGTGGCGGGATCAAAGGGCAAATACCTCGCCCTGCAAGCGACGGACGATTTCTGGCATCCAGACAAGACCCGCCTCCAGGTGGAATTCCTGGAGGCCCATCCGGACGTGGACGTGTGCATCGGATCCACCGTGTGCGTGGGCGCCGACAGCCAACCCCTGTCCGGCCCCAGCCAGCAGTTTCTGGCTCCGTCACCCGCCGGTTACGGATTCGAAGCCCTCTTTCTGGGACAAAGCGCGGTCCCGGGGGCGTCGTCGCTGATCCGTCGCGCCGCGTTGGAAAGAGTGGGGCCTTTCGACCCCGCCTTCCCGATCGAAGACCTGTGGCTGTGGCTTCACCTGACCCGCGCAGGTGGGAAGATCGCCTTCCTGGACCAGGAAATCGCCTACTACCGCCAGCACGGCTCCAACCTGCACGGGCGACTGGATTTCATGGAGCGCGAGACCTTCCGCATCCTGGACCTGCACAGCGACCACCCGTTGTACCGACGTGCCCTGCGCCGCTGGAGAGCCGCGATGTTCTCCAGCTGGAGCACGACCAACAAGCGCGAGGCGCTTCGGCGGCTTCTTTCGGTTTCGCCTCGGGAAGACCAGGCGCGCAAGGGAATCCTCAAGCTTTTGATCCCTGGCGGCCTTTGGAGGCGCTGGAAGCGAATCTGACCGGGATTCCCGCAGCGAATCGACGCGAGCGCGAAAATCCGAATTCCTTCCGGCTCTTCTGGATAGCATCTTTCCCTTCCATGGATCCCAGGGTGCGCCTGATCGACCTTCCCATCGTCCACGACCCGCGCGGAAACCTTTCCTTCGTGGAATCGAACGAACACGTCCCCTTTCCCATCGAAAGGGTCTACTACCTCTACGACGTGCCCGGCGGCGCCGTGCGGGGTGGCCACGCCCATCGCGAACTGCACCAGTTGATCATCGCGCTTTCCGGAAGCTTCGATGTGATCCTGGACGACGGCGACACGCGCGCAAAGTTTTTCCTCAACCGGTCCTGGCACGGATTGTACGTGCCCCCCATGACCTGGCGCGAACTGGAGAACTTTTCCAGCGGCGCGGTCTGTCTGGTGCTCGCCTCGCGCCATTTCGCCGAATCCGACTACATCCGCGAGATCTCCCAATTCCGCAAGGAACGCACCGTCTGGAACCAGCGGTGATGGAGCTGGTTCCCTACGAACCTTCCCTGAACGAGGCTTGGGATCGATTGGTGCGGGACGCGCGGCTAGGACACTTCCAGTTCCTGCGCGGCTACATGGACTACCACGCCGATCGCTTCCGCGACGCCTCGTACATGGCGCGCGCCAAGGGCCGCTGGGTGGCCGCCATCCCGGGGCACCTGGTGGGCGAAGAGGGTTGGGCCTCCCACAAGGGTCTCAGCTACGGAGGTTTGATCCTTTCCGCGGAACTGCAATCCCCGCAGGTGATCGATAGTTTCCGCTCGCTCAACAAGGCGTTGTGCCAGCGGGGAATCCGTAGCGCCACCTGGCGCCCCATCCCGTGGATCTACCATCGCGAGCCCTCCGAAGAGCTCCCGTACCTGCTGTTTCGCCAAGGCGCGACCCTGAAAAGTCGGAATTTGTCTACCGTCATCGAGGTGGAGGCGCCGCGCGAGTACCAGCGTCTGCGCCGTCGCAAGGTGGCATCGGCCGAATCCGCCGGGTTCGTCTGCCGCCAAACCGACGACTTGGACGGTTTCTGGCCCCTCGTGGAAGGGCGCCTGGGGTCCAAGTACGGCCTGCGGCCGGTCCACACCCTGGAAGAGATCCGACTCCTTCGCGACCGGTTGCCAGACAATATCCGTCTCTACGGCGTCTTCAGCGAGGACCGGATCGTGGCCGGGTGCCTGGCCTATCTGGGACAACCCGTGTTCCACCTCCAGTACCTCCATTCTTCCGACGAAGGCCGGAACCTGGGCGCCCCGGATCTGCTGGTGGACTGGATGTTGCGCCACGCCGCCAAGGGCTTTCGGTGGCTGCACTTCGGGCACTCCTGCGAAGAGGGCGGCATGGTCCTGAACGAACCGCTGCTGTTTTTCAAAGAGGGTTTTGGCGGCAGGCCCGTGGTGCTGGACGAATGGGAATCCGACCCTTCGGTGGATCCTTTCCCCGCAAGCGAATCCTGATTCATGCTCCGTTTTCGCTCGGCGGCGATGGTGCAGATGGCCGGATCGATGGCGCGCCTGGCCGCCTTGTTTTTGGCAGGCCGGTGGATCGCCCACAAGTTGGGGGCCACGGGGGTGGCCACCATGGGACAAGTCCAAAATCTTGTCGCGCTCGCCTCCGCGCTGGGCGTGCAAGCGCTCCAATCGGGCTTCCAGCAAGGGGCCGCCGCCCGCACCTCGTCGCGAGCTCGCGCCGCCTGGCGTTCCTCCGGGATCCTTCTGGGAAGCCTTTTGGTCTTTGCAGGCTCTGCGGCTGTGGCCCTATCCTGGCGCCTGGAGCTGATCGCGCTCCCCTTCGCGGGGGGATGGTGGATTCCGCTCTTGCCCATCCTGATCCTGCCCAATGTTTGGATCGCGGCCTGGCAGGGAGATGCGCTGGGTAGAGCACACTGGACGCGCGCTTCCTTGTGGAACGCGGGCTCCGGCATCTTGCAAGCCCTCTTTTGGGGAGGCGCGGTCGCGCTGTGGGGAATCGCGGGCCTGGTGGGCGCCATCCTTTCCCAGGCACTTTTCCTGGCTCCTTTCGCGTCGCGATTCTTGGCCGAATCCCGGTTCGTGCGCCCACCTCGACTTGGCGTCTGGTGGAAGGCCTGGCTCCCCCTTTTGCTGGCCGGTGCCGCCCCCTCGATCACCGTTCCACTGGCCGGGATCATCCTGCGAACCCTCATGCTGCACCAGGGCTGGGAAGGTGCCGGAATCTGGCAGGCCGCCGCGCGCATCCCGGAGCTTTTGTTTCCGATGTGGAATGGCGTGGTCGGCGCCTGGGTGCTGTCCCGCGTCGCCGGGCCGGATGGCCACAAAGGCCTCCACCCCTCCATCCTGTTGCAGGCCTTCGCAGGAAGTCTTGGTCTATCCATGATCCTTTGGCTCGGCGCCGCACCTATCCTGCATCTGGCCTACGGAGAAGGCTTCGAGCGGGCCATCCCTCTCCTGCGCTTGCAGGCGTTTTCCGAGCTTCCCCGCACCCTCGCCTGGATCTTTGCCGCCGCACTGTTGGGCCGGTCCCGTGCCAAGGATGTGATCTTGCTGGAATTTGTCGGTTTTTCCGTGCTTTGTGGCGGGGCCTTTCTTCTCCATGGACGATGGGGGCTGATGGCCCCGGCTCTGGCCAGCATCGTGGACAATTTCATCAGTCTTGCGTTGGCCGCCGGCCTATGGATCCGGGAGAAGAGGAGAGCACAACGAGCCTTAGCCGGAGGCGTTGGCATGAGCACGATGAACTCATGAGCGCAAGGCATTTCTAACGCAACGTGCGATCATTTTTACAAAGGACTCTCTTGGAAGGGAGGCCTGAAACCGATCCGATACCTTACGTTCCTTCAAGTTCGTTTGTCTCCGGTCATCTCACCCGTTCCAGGAAATCATCGTGATCCTGTTGAACCGCCTTCGGTCTGCCCAGTGCTTCCATCGCACCATCGAGCTTTCCAAGTTCGCCCAGGTGCTCTTTTCCAGCTTGGTTCTGTTGGCAGGCCTTTCCGTGATCGGTACCCGTCAGACCATCACCAGCCTCGATCTGGGCACCCGCTCCTTCGCTCCCTCCGCATGGGTCTTCTTGGTCGGCGCCATTTCGATCATCGGCCTGGTTTGGATCGGAACCCGGTCCGAGCTGGCCCAACATCGCCTCCAGGCAGAAAACAACGCCCTGCGCAAGGAAATCCGCCGTCAACTCCAGGAACTGGAGGAGTCCCGCAAGGCGGTGGCGGAAGTGCGCGAAAAATTGGACCGGGACATCCGCCCCCAACTGGTGCGTTTGGATGGCCTCGCCTGGGTGCTTGCGGAAGACCACCGCGAAGGCATCTCGCCGGACGGTCGCGTGCTCCTGCACCGGATGCGGGAACGCACCCGGTCGCTGGGCACCACCATCGATGGGATCGCGAGCCCCGCCCAAGCCGCCAAATTTCGAAAAGTCTGATCTCCGAGCACGCTCGGGATGAATCCCTCGCAGAGTTCCCGCCTGGCGGCGAATCCATTCTCCGTGACCGCACCTGCTGCTCCTGCCACCATAGGTGGCGGATCTCTGCGAGCATCGGTGGGTGAGCCTGTCGAACCCCAGTGCGAGCGACATGGATGACTGTGACAGAGTCCTGACCAACAGGGGACCGAAACCCGACCGCCGAGTCCAGGATGTGCGTGGTACGTTCTAGACATGAACATCTTCCCCTTGGTGATCTCTTCCCTATCCCTGGCCGGTCAGCCCCGCATCGAGACACGCGTCGAGCCTCTCCCCCCGGAATCCCTCTCGCAGAGCTCCGATCGCAAGGCGGCAACCGATCCGTGGGCGGGCATGCCCCTGAAGGAAACCCGCGTGAAGGCCAAGGTGAATGGCATCGTGGGGCGGGTGGAAGTGACCCAACGCTTCGAAAACCACAACAGCCAGGCCATCGAAGCGGTCTATGTGTTCCCGCTTCCGGCAAACGCGGCGGTCAACGAATACTCCTTCCGCATGGGCTCCCGCGAAGTGCGGGGTGTGGTGAAGACCCGCGAGGCGGCGCGCGCCACCTACCAGGAGGCCCGCTCCCAAGGCAAGACCGCGGCACTGTTGGAGCAGGAGAGACCCAACCTCTTCACCCAATCGGTGGCCAATATCCCGGCGGGGCAATCCATCGAGGTGCGCATCCAGTACGATGTGGAACTGACCTCCGACAGCGGGCGCTACACCTTCGTGTTTCCCACCGTGGTGGGGCCGCGCTTTTGCCCCGCAGGCAAGGTCGCCGACGAATCCGCCCTGAAGCCGCCCATCCTGGCGTCCGGCGAACCCAACCCCCATCGCATCCAGTTGGAACTGGACCTGGACGCGGGCCTTCCCGTGCACAATCTCCGTTCGGTGTTCCACAAGGTGGCGCAGACCACCTCCGAACACGCCGTGCACATCTCGACAGATCCTGACGACGACGTGCCCAACAAGGATTTCCGCCTGGAATGGAGCGTGGGGCAGGCGCGCCCCGAGGTGGCCCTGGTGCTGGATCGCCAGAAGAAGGGCGGGCATTTCCTCTTGATGATCGAACCACCCGCCGTCCCCGATTCCAGCCAGATCGTGCCGCGCGAGGTGGTGCTGTTGCTGGACCAGTCCGGATCCATGAACGGACAACCACTGTCGGCCGTGCAGCAGGCCGCCCGCAAGCTGGTGGAACGTCTCCGTCCCGTGGACCGCATCCAAATCGTGTCCTTTTCCGACTTCCCGCAGTGGTTTGCCGACACGTCCCTTCCCGTGACCAAGGAAACCCGCCGTCGCGCCCTTTCCTGGATCGACGGGCTGCGATCGGCTGGAGGCACGGAAATGAAAGCGGGGTTGCTGGCCGCCTTGGATGCCCCCCCACGTGGCGATCTGCAGCGGTTGGTGTGCCTGATGACCGACGGCTACATCGGAAACGAGTCGGAGATCCTGCAAGCCATCCACGACCGGGTGGGAGACCGGGTGCGGGTCCATGTTTTCGGGGTGGGGTCGTCGGTGAACCAGCACATGATCGAGGGCGGCGCCAAGGCCGGGCGCGGAACCGCCTTCGTGGTGCCCATCGGCAAGGACCCCACGGAAATTGTCGACAAATTCTGGTCCAAGCTGCAATCGCCGCTTCTGACCGGCATCCGATTGGATTGGGGCGATCTCCCCGTGGCCGATGTGGAACCCGAAGCCCTGGAAGACCTCTACGCGGGCTACCCCATCCACCTGTCCGGACGGTTCAAATCCGCGGCCAAGGGAACCCTCACCGTGACCGGCCGCACCGGCACCAAAAAAGTCACCTACAAGATTCCGGTCGACCTTTCCCAGCCAGACGCCACGCACCCGGCCGTGGGCGGCCTGTGGGCTCGTTCGCGAATCGGGCGGCTCACGCTGCCGTGGGCGGGCGACCACAAGGAGGATGTCACCAAGCTCGCGTTGGAATACCACCTGATGTCGCCATTCACCTCGTTTGTCGCCGTGCTGGATTCCGTGACCGTGAAAGACGGCAAGTCCATCCGCATCGACGTGCCCCTGGAGCTTCCGTTGGGCGTGACAGAAAGTGCCGTCCCGTACGGCACCACCAAGGCCTCCTACGCGGCGAACCAGATGCCCAAACCGTCCAGCGCGCCCCCACCGCCCCCACCGCCGATGGTGGCTGGCTCTAGCGGCAGCCGCATGGAACTGGGAGCCGGAAAGATCGATGGCTTCCTGGACAATCCCAACACGGTGTACATGCTGACCGAAGATGTTTCGACGGCTCCGGAGGTGGCACCCGAACGCGACCTCTCGAACTTGATCGAAAAGCACGCCTGCGGGGACGCCATCCTGCGGATCGACACCATCGACATCCAGAAAGGCGGCGCGGTGCGGGTCTCGCAGCTGCGCCAAGCCCTCCAAAAGCAACGAGCCGCGCTGGAAAGCGCCGCCAAATCCCACCACTGGCCCACCATGGACCTGGTGCTGGAGATCGATGTCAGCGGAAACGTGACTTTGGCCAAACTCGTGATGCTGGACGGCAGTTTGCTCGCCGGTCAGTACGATCTGCAACGCATTTTCTCCAGTTTGCGACTGGGTTCCCTGGACGATGATCCCGTCACCTTGCGGGTCCGGATGGGCTTTGACGTGGCCCCGTGCCGTCCATTGCCATCGATCGAGGAGAAATAGACCACCTCGGTGATCTTTGCCGAAATCCGAAAATGTTTCCCTCGAAACCGCCCTGGGAGATCATTTTCTCCCGTACGGTACGAACGAGGGCTATTCATGGACGACCACACCGCGCAGATCGAAGATGCCGCCCCGAAGGTCCAGCTGGACCCTCAGACCGGCATCTTGCTCCTCACCCGGGGCGACCATTCCGCTTCGCTGGAAGGCGGCCGCGACCTGCCGGAAATTGTCGCAACCATCCTGCACGACGCCGCGCGCAACCGCCCCAACACCGGCTGGGAGACCATCGACTTCGCCGCCGATCTCTGGAACGCCGAAGCCCATGTCACTCTGACCACTTTCCAGGGCGTGCTCCACTCCTGTACTTGGCTTCGCAGCTGGGGCGGCGACGGCTGGCCCTCGGAGGCCGATTGCCGCGAAGAAGGCGAGCGCCTCGCCCGCGAAGTGGAGCAGCTCCTGGGCGCCCAACTGGAACGCGACGACCACGGTTGCGCCACCCTCGCCTACCCCTGGGGCTCGGTCTTCGCCGGCTGGGATCCGCGCTCGATGTCGGCCTCGGCGATCTGGACCTGGCGGGGGAACTGAGTTTTCCGCCGCCCACCCGACCAGCGAAGCGAAGTCGGGGGAAACCTGGCAGAACCCAAATGGAAACCCGACTCCCTTCCCTCGCGCGCCGGCATCCGCTGCGTGATGGATTGATCACCGCCCAGCGTGCCCCCCGCCGGGGGACGCGAAGCGACACGTTCAACGGCGAGCGAAGCAATGCCGTAAATCGGCAATCCTCCAGACATACCTCACACGACCAGCATCCACTTTCGCACGGAACGGTCACGCCCCTTCCCTACGCCAACATCGCATCCAATCCACCGCCGCCCACCCGACCAGCGAAGCGATGTCGGGGGAAACCTGACCCCCAGATCGTGGATGCAGACGAAGTGAAATGGGCCATCCCGGTCCCGAAGGCGTACGTGCCGGTACGTCGAGGGATCGGGATGGCTCGTTGAACGAGTATGCGCCGCGAGATGGGGGTCAGGTCCCGAAGGCGTACGCGCCGGTACGGCGAGGGATCGGGATGGCTCATTGAACGAGTATGCGCCGCGAGATGGGGGTCAGGGTGGTCCCCCGCTCCACCACGTGCCCCGCATAGCGCGACACCAGCGGATGGCTCTCGCGACTGGACAAGATTTGACGCACCATCGCGCGGGTCATCCCCTGGACGTCGAACCGCAGGCTGGTCAGATCCTGTCGCGACGAATCGCGGGTATCGTCGAAGCTCGCCAGGGTCAGGTCGCGGGGAGGGCGCAATCCCCGCGCGGCCAGCCAGCGCAGGCACCAGCCGGCCACCAGGTCGGAGGCCGCCACCCACAAGGTGGCACCGGAATCGAGCGCCGCCTCCAGTTGGGGCGTGAACATCGAAAGAGTCTTCTCGCGCGTGATCCACTCGGCCAGGGGCCGCCGCAGGGGATCGTACGGGCCCTGCTCGGCGATCCCCGAAAGATCCATCCTCCCCACCACGGCGGGGTCTTCCGCCACCTGCACCTGGATGTCCCACTCGGAGATCCACGGGCCGATCGCCTCGAAGGTTTCAAACTGCGGACCGAGCTCCGCCCATAGGCCCGCCATGCGGTTTTTCGCCCAGGAGCTCCCCTGGAACGGACAGATCCAGGCGATCTTGCGATGGCCTTGCCCAGACAGGAATCGTCCCATGGTTTCGCCCGCACCACGCCCATGGGCCAGGTCGTGGAACCACATCCCGCGGGCTTGCCGGTATCGCTTGCCCGGCAGCACGTCTTCGGTGGCCACCCACACGGCCGTGGGAATCTTGGCACGCTGGAGGGCATCGAGCACCACCATGTTTTCCGGCAGGTGCCAGGTGGAGACCACGGCGCCGAACACGGATTCATCAGCTTCCGGAAGTTCCCCTTCCCAGGTCACCAACCGCGGCGACAACCCACTGCGGATGGCCTCGGATTGCAAATCGCGCCAGAAATCCCATTCTCGATCCGAATCGATGCGAAGCCGCCCCGGCTGCTCGGCCGCGCCGATGCACCACAACACCGGCGGACGGGTGGACTTCTTTCCCACCGGACGAGTGACGATCCAACTGCGCCCACGCCGCTCCACCATCCCCTTGGACAGCAGCACCCCTAGGGCCTTGCGGGCCGTGGTTGGATGCACGCGGTGGATCTTCGCGTGATCCTTGGGCGAAGGGAGCGCTTCATCAAAGGCGAACTTTCCCGATTGGATCTGGGCACTGATCGTATCCGCCAGGCGGTGAGCATCCATCCGCCTCACCGGGGGAGTGGGATCCGGCAATGATTTGCGCGCCCACACGCCAGAGCCGGGCCGCGTGCAGAGCCATCCCTGCTCCACTCCGTGGTGGATGGCAATCTGCACTTGCTGCAGCCCCACATTCCAAGCCGACGCCAGTGAGCGCATGGAGGGAAGCTTCTGATCCGGGAATTGTCTGACCAAGCCCCGCAGTCGTTCCATGATCTCCCGCTGGGCTTCTGGCATCATACAATCATACAATTCATGCGTTTTGGCATGTATTGGCAAGGTGAGGGCATGAACGCTCTCCCATCTTTCACGACAAATTGTTCGTCGCTCATGGCATCCTGGAGCGACTGTCGAAAGGACAACACCTTGCTCAAGAACCTCCTTGTTTGCGCCGCCTTGGCCGCCACCGCCGCCCAAGCCCTCCCCGCGGGGAACCGGATCACGCTGCCCAGCGGTGAAAAGATCTTCCTCTCCGGGTTCAATCTCGCTTGGTCCCAGAACGGATCCGGCGGCCAGAATTTTGCAAGCGATGTCGGCGACGCGCCTTGGAGCGCCGGCCAGGAAGCCTACTTCCGCAAGTCCTTCAAGGATGTGGCGGATTCCGGAGGCAACGTGATGCGCGTGTGGCTATCCACCAATGGCGGAAAAGACCCCAAGTTCGGTGCGGACGGCTTGGTGTCGGGCCTGGGCGCCAACACCATCGTCAACGTCAAGAAGATGCTGAGCATCGCCAAGGAGAACAAGATCCTTCTGATGCCGGTGCTTCTCACGCACAACTTCTTCCAGGCCAACGCCACGCAAAGCGGCGGCAGCTTGGCGAACAACCGCAAGATGTTCACCACCGACGCGGGCATCAAGGCATACATCGACAACGCGGTGGTGCCCCTGGTGAAGGCCATCGGCAACGACCCGAACCTGGTGGCCTGGGAGATCTGCAACGAGTGCGAAGGCACAGTGGAAGGCGTGGGCTGGACAGATGAGAAAATCGCCAAGGCCGACGTCCAGAAAATCTCCAACCGCATGGCGGGCGCCATCCATCGCGCCGTGCCGGGCGTGCTGGTCTCGACAGGAATTGTTCAGGCTTCGCTCCTCAACTGGTACACCGACGCCACCTTGAAGTCGGTGGGCGCCGACGCCGACGGCACGCTGGACTTCTACATGGTCCACTACTACGGCTGGAACGGTCCTTCCAACTCCCCGTTCAAGAAGTCGGCCTCCGCCTGGAGCGTCGACAAACCCCTGGTGGTGGGCGAGTTCGCCTCCAACAGCTGGAGCCAGTCCACTGCTTCTTCCAGCACGATGCAGGACGCCGAAAAGATCGACACCCTCCTGGAAAACCTCTACAAGAACGGCTACGCGGGCGGATTGTTCTGGCAGTATCAAAAAGACAGCGACGCGTGGATGGAAGGCTTCCCCACCGCCTCTCCTTCGATGGCCAAGCTGGGCCGTGCGCATGCTGAAGACGTCAAGTTCGATGGCGTGGCCGACGGCAAGCTCTCCGTGATGGCCGGTGGAACCCCCGGCGGAACGGTCACCATTTCGCCGGAAGGCCGCGTGGCTCCCGGCACCGTGGTCACCCTCACCGCTACGCCCAGCGTTGGTTACGATTTTACCGGCTGGTCCGGCGACACCACAGCCACTGTGACCACCCTCAAGGTGACCGTGAACAAGGACCGCAACCTGTTGGCCGTCTTCACGCCGGGTGCCGGAACGAATCTGGTGAAGGGCGGAACCTTCACCACCGCAGCCGATCAGGGCGCCTGGGTGTTGGGCAACTACCCCACCCCCGCCAATGCCTCCACCGTCAACTACGCCAACGGCAGCGCGGCGATCACCGTCACCGCCTCCGACACCACCGATTACGGCGCCCAGCTCCGCCAGGGCGGCATTCCGCTCGACTCCAACGTGACCTACGTGGTGACCTTCGACGCGTTCGCCTCGGTGGCTCGTGACATCACTCCCACCCTCACGACAGGCGACTGGAAGTGGCAGTCCAATGCCACTGTGTCCCTGACGACCACCAAAGCCGCGTACAGCATCGAGCTCAAATCCAACATCAACAGTGCCGACGGCATGATCCAGTTCTGCGTGGGCAAGCTGCTCACCACGGTCACCATCGACAACGTGACGATGGTCCGCAAGGGATCAGCTTCCGTCGGTTCCCGCTACGCGCAAGCCCTCGGTCCTCTCGGTGCGCGCAGTGGAAGGCGGATTCGCCTGGCTTCGCGGCACCGCCCTCACCAGCCCCGCCACCGTGCGGGTGGTGGACGTCAACGGATCGGAACTCGCTCGCACCCAAGCCGCGGTGGGTGCCACCACGGGCCTCCTTCCGGCGGCCGGCTCCGGCCTTCGCTTCGTGGTCCTGGAATCCCAAGACACCCGCGAAGTCCACGCCCTACCTTCGCTGCGCTGAGAATCTCTAAGAAAGCGTCTTTCCAGAGCCCATCCTCCCCACTGCGGAGGGTGGGCTTTTTCATGCCTTTTATCAATTCATGCTTTATACGTGAGTGATTTTTCGGTATCTTGTAAAGCATGCTTAACAGCAAGTTGCCGCGACCGCTGATTCGTCAGCGCATCCAGCCATGGATCGGTTCCGCCCTGATCAAGGTGATCACCGGCCAACGGCGCGTCGGCAAAAGCTCGTTTCTTGCCAGCCTGGCGTTCGAATTCGAAGCCGCCAGCGGCTCTGCTCCGCTGTTTGTCCAGCTGGAATCCGCCGAGTGGCGTCACATACGCACGGCAGATGACCTCCTGGCTATGGCTCAAAAACACGCACCATCCGGCCCAGCGATCCTGATGATCGACGAAGTCCAGGAAATCGAGGATTTCGACCTCGCCCTGCGAAGCCTCGCCGCCGAGGAGCGCTGGGATCTCTATGTGACCGGATCCAACGCGGAGCTTCTTTCCGGCGAGATCGCCACCCGGTTCGCGGGTCGCTCCATCACCATCGAAGTGCCTCCTCTTTCCTACGACG
Organism: Fibrobacterota bacterium; assembly: GCA_016699655.1. Classification (GTDB taxonomy): domain Bacteria; phylum Fibrobacterota; class Fibrobacteria; order UBA5070; family UBA5070; genus UBA5070. The sequence goes on along the minus strand of CP064986.1, from coordinate 1,497,284 downwards.
AGTTCCTGGTCTTCCATCGCCAGGAAGACTCCGACGAATCCCTCCGCAAGTTCCTGCGCTACGGCGGCCTTCCCTTCCTGCACCACCTCCCGTTGGAAGACGAAACCGTCTTCGGATACCTTGGAGAGGTCGCCCAGACCGCCATTCTGAAAGACATCGTGCAACGCCATGGCGTCAAGAACCACGACCTTCTCGCCCGACTGGTGACCTTCCTGGCCGACTCCGTCGGATCGCCCGTGTCGGCCAATTCCATCGCGCGCTTTCTGAAAAGCCAACGTGTCGCCGCTTCCGTGCCCACCATCCTGGATCATATCCACCACTTGGAGCAGGCGTATCTCGTGCGCCGAACCAAGCGACAAGATCTGACGGGAAAGAAGATCCTGGAGGTTTCGGAAAAGCATTATTTCGAGGATCTCGGCATTCGCTCGGTGCTGCTGGATCGCACCAAGGCCGACCCCTCGCAGATCGTGGAAAATGCCGTGCACCACCGCCTGGTGGTGGATGGCTGGAAGATCCAGACCGGAGACCTCAACGGTCGGGAAATCGACTTCGTCTGTCAACGGGGCTCCGACCGGATGTACGTCCAGGCAACCTACGTGATGACGGACGCATCGACCCGCGAACGAGAATTCGGAAACCTGCTGGCATTGCCGGACAACCATCCCAAGCTCGTGGTCAGCATGGATCCCTGGATCCAAGACGACCGAGGGGTCAAGCACCTGTCCCTGCGCACTTTCCTCCACGATGGCTGGGGCTGATCTCCGAACACCCCTTGGACATGTCAAATCCTCTCGAGCCCGATCCTCCCCAATGCGGAGGGTCGGGCTTTTTTGATGGATCCGATGCTCCTCCAATATTCCATCGGGTTGACCCTTCCTCAAGGCTATGAGACACTCCCCTGGACACGTGTCTCGAACTCCTCGTGAAGGCAACGACCATGGCCAGTTCATTTTCCATCCGTACCAAAATTTTCCTACTCGTTGGCGGGTTGCTCGGCGGAATCGCGCTGGTTTCCGCGATGGGACTGCGCGGCGCTTCCCGCAACTCGGATGCGATCTCCGCGCTTCACGACAAGGGTTTCGAGGTCGCCGACCGCACCTTGGGGCTTCACAAGCATCTCTACAAGCTGCGAGGGGACGCCTACAAGCTGCTGTTGATGCCGGACGAACAGGAAAAGGTCGCAGGCGACATCGCCAAGGATTTTATCCGGATCGACTCGACTCTGCGAGAATTGGATTCCATCGGTGCCATCCTTCCGGATTCCCTTCGCAAAAGCATCGACTCCACCCGCGAGGCCACCAAGGGATACCGCTCGACAGTGGAGGCTATCCGGGATGCCGCGATCAAAGACGATGTCAAGTTCGGCATCGAAAGCATGAAGTCCGGCGACGCGCACAAAGCCCGAAAAAAGCTGGATGCCCATGCCGAACGGCTTCTGAACCAGGTGGAATCTTTCGTGGCAACGCTGGACGACACCGCGACCGAAAGCAACCGCGGGCTTTTCACCGGACTGCTCGTGCTCGGATTGATCCTGGCCGCCCTCGGAATCGCGGGAAGCATCATTCTTGTGCGACAAATATTGTCTCCCATCGACCACATCGCCGACCAGATGCATCGCCTCGGTCAAGGCGACTTCCGCGAGGAGGAAAGCTGGGATCCAGGTGGGGAGATCGGGATCATGGTTCAAGGGATGGGTTCCGCTCGGCTGGCCTTGCGCCAATCGCTAGGCCAGATCACCCGCGCCGCAGAACAGGTGGCCAGCTCCTCTACCGACCAAAGCCAGCTTTCCGCCAAGCTGCGCGCGGAGGCGGAGACCAACGAGAAGGTGGTGCTCACCGCCGCAACGGCCACCGAAGAAGCCTCCGTCACCCTCCAGACCATCGCCAAGGACGCCGCCGACTCGATGGGCAACTTGGAATCGGTCTCCGCGGCGGTGGAAGAGATGAGCGCCTCGGTTTCCGAAATTTCCCGCAGCGCGGATCTGACCCGCTCCATGACAGGCCGTTCGCTGGAAGGCGCACGCGCCGCCAACGAGCGCATGGAAAGCCTGTCCGCGGCCTCCCGTGAAATCGAGTCGGTGATCGAGATGATCGTGGAGATTTCCGAACAGACCAAACTGCTGGCGCTGAATGCCACCATCGAGGCCGCCCGCGCCGGCGAGGCGGGCAAAGGATTCGCCGTGGTCGCGGGAGAAGTGAAAGAACTGGCCAAGGGCACCGCCGAGGCGACGGAAGACATCCGAGGCCGTGTGGAAGCCATCCGCTCCACCACCTTGGAAGCCGTCAAACAAATCGCCTCCGTGGTGGGAAGCATGGAGGAACTGGGCCGCAACATCGCCACCATCGCCAGCGCGGTGGAAGAACAATCCGCCACCACCCAGGAAATCTCGAGATCCATCGGCCATGCCGTGGCGGGCAATCGCGGCGTCCAGCGCAATCTGCAGGAAGGATCGGATGCCATCACCGGCATCTCGCGGGACATCCAGTCGCTGGTGCGCCAGGGCAAATCGCTGCGCGACCTGGCCCAATCCAGCGAAGCCCAATCGCGTTCGTCCGAACAGGTCTCTTTGCAACTGCGGACAGAAACCGGCAAGTTCAGGATCTAGCCCCGCCGCAGATCCTCCAGGCGCCATGTCCCCTGGCGGATGCCGGTCTTCTTGGACTGCAGCAATTGCAGGAAATCCTTCACGCCCTTGGGTTCGTTGCCGTTGCCGTGGATCAGCACGATGGATCCCGGCCCCGGCTTCTGGTCCTTGGCCAGCCACGCATCGGTGCCCACGGGCATCACGCCCGTGGCCGCCACCTGGTCGAACAGTGCCTTGTTTTCCACCAGTCCCGGAAACCGGAAGTAGACGGACGGGACGATTCCGTGTTCGAGCATTTCCGTTTCCGCGCCCAGGATTTCCGCCACCACGTCCGTGCCGGGAAGCAACAGGAAGTTCTTGGTGTTGGCCACGCCCTTCTTGTAGCGGTGGTTGTCGGTGTGGTTGATCCAGGTCGGCGCGATGACCCCGGAGTCGGCCAGGGTGCGCAGCCAGGCCAAATCCTTTTCATGGTTGCGCATCCACGAACCCGTCACCGCGAAGGCCACGGGAATCGAGGATGCGTCCAGGCCGAACGCGCGCCTCAAACCGGTGATCACCCGCCGTTCGAACGGCTTGCGCGAAGGGCAGAGGTCGATGGTCAGGGCCATGCCGCGGTCCGTTCCGGACAACCGCGAGACTCCCCCGTGCTTCCAATCGAGCGAAGTTTCTTCGCGACGCAACATGCCCCACGCGGTGGAATCCAGCCTGGAAAGGCTGACTTCGGACACTTTCCAACCCGCTTGAGCGCGCACCGAGGTTTCCAGGCGCACGGGATCCACGGCGACCATCATCGCCTCACCATTGGGCTCCTGGAAGGAACGAAGCCGAACCAGGCACATGCCGCCGGAGTCCACGACCCCCAGATCCACCCGCAGGTTTTCCGGCGTCCATGCGTCGGAAACGGAAACGGACACCAAGAGGGCGATCCACAATCGACGGAAGGCTGCGACAGACTGGAACATCTTCACGGTTTATCCTTGCACGCCCGCCGACGAAGCACGATAGGGATAATAGGGAGTGATCGCAACATCGGAGGGCAGAGCCAACGTTAAGTGCAGGCTGCCGATCACGCTGGGCGTTTCAAGCAGCGCTCCGGGAAATCCCCTCAGCCAGCACTTTTTCGGTGGAATGCTGGAATATTTCACAGTGGAGATTTCTCCATCGGTTTTGGAGGTTGATGGATCTCCCTATCCTTCTTCCCCCATCCCTCTCAAAGGCCCCTTACCCCCCATGACCCGCTTTTTCCTGGTGCTGTCGGCTGTCTTTTTTGGATTCATCCTGTGGATCATCTTCCTGGCGGACACGGGAAGAACCAGCGTCTTCTTCGATTTCGTGAAGGCGATTCCCTACGGCGACAAGGTCGGCCACGCCTGCCTGTTCGGCACCCTCACCTTCGGGATCAACCTCGGGCTTTCCTTCCGCCGTTGGAAGATCCTGGGGCTGAACCTCCACGTTGGGACGATTTTTGTCGTGGTGTTCGTGGTGCTCGAGGAGTTGAGCCAGGCCCGGTTCCCCAACCGCACCCTGGATCCCTTCGACCTCTTCGCCGATGCGGTGGGAATCACGGTGGCGACCGTCCTGCTATGGCTGGTGGAACGGCGGCGGAAAGGGCCTTCCTCGGCCATTTCTTCTACTTGAACTTCGTCCAAAGGGCGTACGTTCTTCCGAATTTCTTACAGATTGAAAGTTGAATTTTCAATCTGTAAGAAATCAGCGTTTCGATCACTTCCGCCGTCCCAACGTAACAGCCAGATACGTGATCCCCGCCACGGAGATGATGCACGCTCCCGGTGAAAGATCCCGCCACCAGGAAAGCGCCAGCCCCGCCAGACCGAACGCCAAGGTGAGCCCTGTCGCCATGGCCATGGCCCGTGCCAACGATCGCGTCCAGCGCACGGCCAAGGCGCCGGGAATGGACAGGAACGCCACCAGCAGGACAAGTCCTGTCACCCGCATCAGAAGCACCACGGAAAGGGCCACGGCGCACAGCAGTCCCGCCCGGAAGATCCGCACCGGAAACCCGGCCACTTCCGCGAATTCGGCATCCACGGCCAGCGCCAGCAGTTCGCGACGATACACCCACGACAGCACCACCAGCGCCACGTCCAGCACCGCCAACGCCGCCAGATCCGAGCGAGGGATGGCAAGCAAGCTCCCGAACAAGACCGCGTTGAGATCTCCCGTGTACACCCGCGAGAGGTCCACGCAGAGGATCCCGAAGGCCATCCCCAGCGCCCACACCACACCAATCAGGGTATCCGAACGCTCGGGCGAGCGCTCCACCAGCCAGGTCATCAACAGGGCCGCCGCCAGCGTGAAGAAGATGGTGACCGGAAGCGGCGCCCAGCCCAGCAAAAACGCCAGCCCCACGCCACCGTAGGCGGCATGGGCCAATCCACCGCCAATGGAGACCATCCGGTGCGACACGGCCAACGTTCCCGCCACCCCGGCGGCGATGCTCGCCAGCACAATGGCCACCAAGGGCCAGAACAGCAGGCTCATCCGTGACCTCCGCAGGAGGCGTGGTCGTGGTGGCAGTCGGGCCCGTGCACGGAAAGCACACGGTGGGGATGGCCGTGGGCGATCAGCTCCACGGGGCAGCCGTAGGCGGCTTCCAAAGCATCTTGCGGCACTTCGCGGGTACCGTGGTGGACAATGGTCCCCGCCCCCACGCAGGCGATGGAATCCACGTTGCGCGAAAGCACGCCCACGTCGTGGCTCACCACCACGGCGGTGCGGTCGCGGCAGCAATCCTCCAGCAAGCCGAACACCGCCCCTTCGGCGCGGGCGTCGGCGTTGGCGGTGGGTTCGTCCAAAAGCAGAAGCTCCGGCTCGCGCACCAGGGCGCGCGCCACCAATCCCAACTGCAACTGTCCTCCGGACAACTCGGACAATTTCCGTCTACGAAGGTCCGCGATACGGAGTCTTTCCATCCAGCCGTGGGCCCGCTCCAGATCCTGCGCCGTGGGCGCCGAACCGGCCCGTCGCAGCCCCAGGAAACCGGCCAGCACCAGGTCTTCCAGCGTGCCCGGCAGATCGCGCTCCAGCACCAGGCTTTGCGGGACATAGCCCACCTTGGGCCGGGCTTGGCGAGGCTTCACGCCCAACACCTCCACGTTGCCCGATTGCGGATCCAGCAAGCCCAGGAGCAACCGCAACACGGTGGACTTGCCCGCTCCGTTGGGCCCAATCAAACCTAGGATCCCGCCTTTGGGGATGTCCAGATCCACCGCACGCAAGACCTCGTTTCCGCGATATCCGCAGGTGACCGCCTGCAGGCGAAACGCGTGGGTCAAAGGGAGCCCGCCATGCGATGGACCATCCGCAGAAACAGGGTGTCGTACGGCTCGGTCCCCAGAAGATCCACCTCCACCACCGGCACCCCCAATTCGGAAGCCACCTGGGTGGCCACCACGGGCGAACTCTCCGGCTGCACGAACACCGCACGGATCCCCTGCGAACTGGCGGTCTTGCGGATCTCGAACATCATGACCGGCGTCATTTCCCGTCCATGCGATTCCAGCGGACGCTGGATCAGGCCGTAGTCGCGGGCGAAGTAGCCCAGACCGGGATGGTTGATGAGGAAGGTCCGCCCGGAAAACCTTGCCAATTCCTGTCTGGCGACGGAATCCAACGCGTCCAGGCGCTTGCGCTGGACAACCAGACCCTTGGTCACGCGCGTCTCCAAGTCCGGCCGCGAACGCACGATCTGTTCTCCCAACACGCCCAGCAGAAGCTTGAGGGCCCGTGGGCTGGACCACACGTGCGGGTCCGCCTCCGGCTCTTCGCCGCGATGGGGATGGCCCTCTTCGTGACCGGAGAGGTCCGAAGCGCCGGACAGATCCAGAACGCGAAGGTCCGCGACGGTGGACTGGAATCGCGGAATCCACGAGTGTTCGAATTCGAGCCCCACTTGCAGGTAGGCGGTGGCTCCTTGGAGCAGCACCAGGTCGGAGGGCTTGGGCTCCCACGAATGGGCGGATGCCCCCGGCGGCACCAACGCCACGGCCGTGCATGGCTCGCCCACCAGGTCGCAAGCCAAAGCGGCGATGGGTCGGACCGAGGCGACGAACACCACGGCAGACGAATCCGGCTTTGAAGGTTTGGCGGCGCCTTGGGAGGCTTGGGCCGAGGGGTCGGAAGATTTGCACGACGCCAGAGCCAAGGCGGCAGCGGCCACCCCGGTCAGGCGGAATTGATTCGCTTTGGCCATTGAAAAAGAAAATAGGAAAGGGGCCGGTTGCGCTCCGGCCCCTTCAGCGCCCTGTCATCGAGGAGGTGTCAGGTGCTAGAGAAAGGATACCGGATTTCCCCGCCGAAGTCTGTGATGCACATCACACAATTGCGGGATTTTTGGCGGGGACGCGCATTCAAATCGTAAATTCGAAATTTTTGCTCATTTTTCTCATTACCGTATATCGAGATCCTTAATTCATATTGTTGAAATACAAGGACTTGCGAGGGAGAATGACTTGGCGAGTCGGTTTCTCTGGGATAGAATGGGGATACATGGACAAGTACGTCATCTTCGGGCCGCAAGGTTCCGGTAAAGGAACGCAGAGCGAACTTCTCTGCAAACACTACGGGTTTGTGCACATCAGTCTGGGGGACATCTTCCGCTGGCACATGGCCAACCACACCAAGATCGCCGCCCGGATCACCCGGATCATGAACCAGGGTCTGCTGGTTCCGGATGAGATCGTGGAAGAGGTGGTCCACGACCGCCTGGAGGAACACGACTGGAACTGGGGCTTCGTGCTGGACGGATTCCCGCGCACCCGCCCCCAGGCGGAATTCCTGTTCGAAAACTGGAACCTGGACGCGGTGATCTACCTGGATGTCCCGGACGACGTGGTGGAAGAACGCGTGATGAAGCGCGCCGCCACGGTTCCTGCCGGACAAGCCCAGTCGTTCACCAAGCGTCTGGACGACACGCCGGAGGTTCTGCGAGTACGGCTGCGGGAGTACCACGAGAAGACCAAGCCGCTGATCGAACTCTACGACGAAAAACGTCTGCTGCGCCGCGTGAACGCCATGGGGCCGGTGGAAGAGGTCTTCGAAGACATCGTCGACCAGTTGAAGCTCGCCAAGCCCAGCACCTTCGCCTGATCCGAGGAGCCGGAGCCGATGTGGGAATACATCATGACCACGGATCCCAAGATCGTGCTCTCCGTCATCGGAGGGTGCGTTCTGGTCTTGTTGGGGCTCGTGGCGCTTTTGTTGTCGCGCCGGCGACTGCGCAGCCACATGGAAGGCCGCAATCGCTGGGTGCTTTTGGCCACCGAATCCACCAGCCGTTCTGACGCGCTGCTTCTGGCCTTCCAGGCGGCTGGATGGGATGCGCAAATTTTGCCGCAAGGAGTGGGACTCGGCGAGTTCCTGGGCGGGTTCCACCCCTCGCTTCTGGTGTTGGATCCCACCTTGCACGGCGCGGAACTCGCCTCGCTGGAAGCCAACGATGCGCGCGTGGCATCAACCCCCGTGGTCCTGCTGGGCGACCACCCCACCGACCGCAAGGCGGCCCCGATGCGCTCTTGGGTGGGGAGGCATGCGCGTGCCAAGGAAATCCTCAAAACAGGTGCGTTGCTCGTCGCCTTGGTGCCCGGCCCCAACCAGCTCTCTCGCCGCCACGAATTCCAAGGGCCGCTGGCTCCCGGAACCCTGTTGGAGCTCCTCTACTTCCTGGCCAACGCCCAAAGAACCGGTCGCGTGGAAATCAGCACGGCCGGGTTCGCCGGTTGGATCTGGATCGACAAGGGCGAAATCCGTCATTGCCACAGCGGGCGTTCGGAAGGGGAAAAGGCCCTGCACGCCCTGCTGGATCTGGTCCAGGGGAAATTCGGGTTCCGCGCCGGAGTCGCCGCGCCGAAGGTCACGGTTCGCTCCTCCACGGTGTACCTTCTGCACGAATACGCGAGACTGAGGGACGAACGTGCCAAGATGGCTGGGAATTGACTGGGGAGCAAGGCGCATCGGCGTGGCCCTCTCGGATCTCGAGGGGCTCCAGGCCTTTGGCTACACCACGCTGGACTCGCGCGACAAGGATCCAATCGGACGGATCTTGTCCATCTGCGAGGACGAAGACGTGGGCTGGATCGTGCTGGGGCTCCCCCTGCGATCGGACACGGGGGAGGAGTCCCAGTCGGCCAAGGCCGTTCGGGAGTTCTCCGAGACTCTGGCCGCGCGCACCAAAATTCCTCTCCACTTCGAGGACGAACGGTTCTCCAGCTTCGCCGCCGAGCAGGATTTGAAGGCTGCTGGCTGGCGCCCCGGCAAGGACCCCAAGGGTCTGGTGGACAAAGCCGCCGCCAAGGTGCTGTTGCAGGACTTCCTGGACCGGCGCGCACGCGGCGAGACCACCGAATGATTTCGCCGCGCGGCTGGTTCGGGCTCGAACTGGCCCACCACTGGACCGCTCTCGGCAGCGGCAAGTGGGTCGGCGAAGGCGGCGGTGCGTTGGAGATCCTGGATCTGATGGAAACCCGCGACCTCACCTCCGAGCAGATGGTGGAGTCCCACGAAGCCTGGTGCGAAGAACATTCCCTCAATTCCCAGCAGACGCGCCTGGAGGAAACCCCGGGCGGAGTCACCGTCTTGCGCAGTTTTGGCGAGACAAGATCCGACGATTTTCTGCTGGTGGCCCATCTGTGGGACGGCGGCCACTTGTCGCGCTTGTCGCTGAGAAGCCCGTTGGAACGCCTGTCCGACATCGACCTGGCCGACGTCCTCGGCGCCCTCTTCCACGCCCATTCGCTGGAGCAGCCCTAAGATGATCCTTCGCCTCGGAGCCGCCGCGCTGGCCACCACCCCGCTGGATTTTTCCGGAAACCTCAAGCTCGCCCGCGAGGCCGTGCGCCAAGCCCGCGACCTGGGTGTGCAGCTGCTGTGCTTGCCTGAGCTGTGGATTTCCGGCTACGGCTGCGAAGACATGTTCTTGTCCGCCTGGGTGGCGGAACGATCGCTGGCTTCCCTCAAGGTCTTCGCCGCTGAGATTCCCGAAGGAATGCTGGTCACGGCAGGCCTGCCGGTGCGCGTGCGGGGCCGCGTGCACAACGCCTGCGCCCTGTTGGGAGGCGGCAAGGTGCTGGGTCTGGCGGCCAAGCGCCATCTGGCCCGCGAAGGCATCCACTACGAACCCCGCTGGTTCACGCCCTGGACTCCCGGCGCGCTGGAAACCCATCCGGAACTGGGATGCCCCATCGGCGACCAGGTCTTCGAGTGGCAGGGAGTGCGGATCGGATTCGAAATCTGCGAAGACGCCTGGGCGGCCGGACGGCCCGGCCTGGAGCTGGCCGCCGCCGACTGCGATGTCATCCTGTGTCCGTCGGCATCCCACTTCGCCCTGGGCAAGGACATCTTGCGCGGACGGCTGGTCGCCGACGGATCGCGTTCGCTGGGCACGGCCTTCGTGTGGGCCAACCTCTCCGGCAACGAAGCCGGCCGCGCCATCTACGACGCCTCGTGCCGGATCGCCTCGTGTGGACGGATTCTGACCGAAGGCGAACGACTCACCTTCCGTTCCGTGGTGGTTTCCGCCGCGGATGTGGATCTGGAAGAGATCCGCACGCATCGAGCCGTGTCGGGGCATCCCGTCCCCGCCAACGCCCCGCGCGTGCAGCTGGTGGATCTTCCCATCGCACCCGCCAAGGCGGATCTCCCCGCCGCGATCGAACGCGGCACCTTTGACCCGCACACGGAATTCGCCCGCGCCACGGCGCTTGCCATGTGGGACTACCTGCGCAAGGCCGGCGCCAAGGGATTCATCCTGTCCCTTTCCGGCGGCGCCGACAGCGCGGCCTGCGCGGTCCTTTCGCATCTGGCCTTCCACTGGGCGCTGGAAGAACTCGGCGAAGACGGTTTCCGTCAAGCACTGCCGCGCATCGACCTCCCCCACGGGACGCTTTCCGCCAAGCGCCTGACCGGCGAAATGCTCCTTTGCGCCTACCAGGCCACCCGCAACTCCGGCACCGTGACGCGATCGGCCGCCGAGGCCGTGGCCGAAGGCACGGGCGCGGTCTTCCGGGCCTGGGACGTGGACTCGCTGGTGGAAACCTACCGCCACATCGCCGAAGAGGCATTGGAGCGGAAATTGTCGTGGTCCAAGGACGACATCGCCTTGCAGAACATCCAGGCCCGCGTGCGGGCGCCCTCGGTGTGGATGCTCGCCAACGCCTTGGATCGCCTTTTGATCACCACGTCCAACCGTTCGGAAATGGCCGTGGGTTACGCCACCATGGACGGCGATACCGCGGGTTCGCTCTCGCCGCTGGCCGGGATCGACAAGCATTTTCTGCTGGGTTGGTTGGCCGCCGTGCAGGCAGGCACAGCCTTTGGCGTTCCCGCGATGCCCTTTCTGCACGTGATCACGGCCCAAGCCCCCACGGCGGAATTGCGCCCTCGCGAAGACGGCAAGGCCGAACAAACCGACGAAGCCGACCTGATGCCCTACCCGCTTCTGTCGCGTCTGGAGATGCTGGCCATCCGCGATCGCAAATCACCGCGCCAATGCCTCAAGGAACTCTCCAGCAACACGCCTTGGGCGGACGACCCGCGTTTGAAGACCTGGGTGGGACGCTTCTTCCGGCTCTGGACCCGAAACCAATGGAAGCGAGAACGCTACGCGCCCAGCTTCCACCTCGACCGCCACGATCTGGATCCACGCGCCGGCACGCGCTTTCCCATCCTTTCGGCGGGCTTCTCGGAAGAACTATCGGAACTGGGGATCTGAACCGGTCGACCCTGCACTGATTACGCTCGGGATAAATCCCTCGCAAAGTCCCCGCCTGCGGCGAAAAAGCAAATCCGCATGCAACATGCCACCAAAGGTGGCGGAACTCTGCGAGGACTTCAGTCCGAGTGCGAAGGCCGCACGAACCAAAGCTCCAAACCCAATCACCCTGGCCTACGCTCGGGATAAATCCCTCGCAAAGTCCCCGCCTGCGGCGAAAAAGCAATCCCGCATGCAACATGCCACCAAAGGTGGCGGAACTCTGCGAGGACTTCAGTCCGAGTGCGAAGGCCGCACGAACCAAAGCTCCAAACCCAATCACCCTGGCCTACGCTCGGGATAAATCCCTCGCAAAGTCCCCGCCTGCGGCGAAAAAGCAATCCCACAGGCAGCCTGCCACCAAAGGTGGCGGAACTCTGCGAGGACTTCAGTCCGAGTGCGAAAGACGCGAAAGCGATCGGTCCAGTCCCACCAAACTGGGCGGATGCCCACCTGCCGACATGAGAGAACCTTACCTTTCCCGTCCAATGCCCTGGACTCCCTATCTGCTGACCTTTCTTTCCGGTTGCTCGCCGGACTGGAGCGTGAGGGTGCAGCCCTCGCCCGACCGCACAAAGACCGCGGTGGAAATCGTCACGCGCATCGCCAAGGAACGACGCGTGTTCCCCTGGCCGGTGTGGACCGTGCAGCACGGCGACGTGGATGGCGACGGCTGCGAGGAACTGATCCTCGGCGCGGTCAAGCGAAACCGCTTCGATTCCGCCTCGCGCCGCCGCTTGCAGGTGTGGCGCGTGACCGACGGCCGCTTGCATCCGCGCTGGCTGGGCACGCGCCTGGCCGGAAGCCTGGACACGTTCATCCTCGATGGACGGGGCCGGATCGTCGCCCGCGAACGCGTCGGCGACCGCTGGACCCTCGCTCGCTGGCGATGGCGCAAATTCGGCTTCCAGACAGATTCCGTTTTGACCGAGGGTGCACAAAGCCGCCCTCCCCTGCCTTCCAATTCCCGAAAGGATGCTCCATGACATCGACCGACCCCGCGCCACGGCGCCGCATCCACCCTGCGGTGGTGGTGCTCCTGGTGCTAGGACTTCTCGGCGCGGCCGCAGGAGGGCTGTGGAAGATCATCGGATCCATCCGCATCGTCTCCACCGAATCCACGGGCTTCACCGGCATCACCAGTTCCAACGCCTTCCTTTCGCTGTTCGCGGGCGAAGCCGACACGCTTCCTTCCTATCTGGCTCCGTACCACCAGGACGAGGAATTCCGCTTCGAATTCCCCACGGATGTCCCCCCGCCTCGCATGGACACCACATTGGATTTGTCCAAGTTTTCGCTGGAGCAGGTGCGGTACCTGCGCGCGTTCGTTCTGGCCCGCCACGGCAAGCTGTTTACCGACATGGTCCTGCGCGGCTTTTTCCAGCGTTTTGCCTGGTACCAGCCCATCTGGATTCCGGAAGATTTCGAGCCCAAGCTCGCCCCCTGGGAAAAGCGCTGGCACGACAGGCTGTTGATCCGCGAGGAGGAGCTCCGCAAGGATTCATGGCACGATATGGACGGAATCCGTCAAGGGCGAGCGACCCACCTGGCCAACGCGATGATGTTCGACACCCTTCCGCCCCCGTTTTTGGCACGACTGGATTCCGTGGGCTTCGCCATCGTTCCCGGCACCCACCGGCAGCTGTGGCACGTCTACGACAAAAACCAGTACGACAATGTTCCGTCGCTGGTGACACCCGATCTGTACCTGCAGCTTCTGCACATGCACTTCAAGTACCTGGTCAAATCGGTGGAGCGGGAAAAGCTCATCCCGGCCCTGCGCCTTTCGCTGGCCGATCTGCGCGACCGCCTGGCCCAACCCGTGCCGCCCTCGATGCAGGAGGGGAAGAATCGCGCCGAAGCCGGCATCGCCCTGGCCCAGGCGTTCCTGGATCGCTCGGAGGCACCTTTGGCCTTCCTGGATCCCTCCATCAAGGACGCCGCGCTCGGCGACTACCGCCAAGGCACCAGCGCCGAGGGGTCCGCAAGCGCCATCCTGCAGGACAGGTTGGTCGACTGGACCTTGCTGAAACCTCGCGGGCACTATGAGTCTTCCGACACCCTGGCCGGATACTTCCGCGCCCTGAAGTGGCTGGGGATCGCCCGCTGGAAGCTGGATTCCGAACACCTTCCTGCGGCCTTGGCCATCGGCCGGGCCTGGAACTCCTTCGGAGCCGAAGGTCCCGACGGCCTGCGCAAGATCGCCGCCTTCGCGGATCTGGTGTCGGGCCCCTCCAACGGCCTTTCGCCCCGGGATCTCCTGGCGGCAAGCGCTGGACAGGATTTGACCGCTTTCGCCGACAACGCCGAAGCGGCCAGGTCCTTGGTGGAAAAGACCCTGGCTCGCGACCCCGCGCGGATCAAGGCCAAAGCGGCCAATCCAAACGCCGAAGCGGACCTCGCCACGCCTTTCCTGCGCGTGTTCCCGCTGCGGTGGTCGGCCGACGCCGAGATCCTCCAGCGCCTGGTGGAGGTGAAGGAAAAGAAACGCCTCTACCCCAGCGGCCTGGACATCTTCGCCGTCCGCAAGGTGGGGCCCGCCAAGGAGATCCTCCTCGAATCCGATCCCACCACGAAGGCCTGGGAGGGCTGGAAGGACACGGTGGAGGCCCTCCAGCGCACGCCGGAACTTTCCAAGGGAACCGATTTCCATTCGCGACGGATGCGCTTGAACCAGACCTTGTTCTCGGTTCCGTCGGCCACCGCCGGATTCCAGAAAACCCCGCTTTGGCAGAGGCATGTCTTGGTGACAAATCTTGCTGCCTGGACGCTCCAAAAGCAGGAAAACATCCTCTACCAGGAGCAGGCCACCTCCGTCGAGGCCGGCGAGGGAGGCGGACCTCCGCCGCCCGATCCCAAAGGCTGGGTGGACCCCAACGTGGAGTTCTGGACCGGTGCGGCCGATCTGGTGCGCGCATTGGATTCGTCGCTGGGGACCCTGGGGCTGCGCACCGTGGAGCTGGCCTCCCTCCACCAGGAATTCCTCGCCGATTTCGCCTGGCTCGCAGACGCCTCGCGCCGCGAGCTTGCCGGACAGGATCTGACCAAATCCCAATTGGACAACATCGATTGGATCGGGGGCCGCGTGGAACAGCTCACCTCCCGGATCACCGGGATCGACGCGTACCTGATCGAGCGATCGGAGGAGGCTCTGGCCGCCGCCGCCGTGGACGTTTACGCCTTCAACGGCCAGCCCCTGATGGAGGCCACCGCCCACGCCGACGAGCTGTGGGCCGTGGTGGAGCTCGGCGGATTCCTGCATCTGGTCCGAGGCGCCGTGTTCAGCCACCGCGAATGGCAGTCCCCCAGGAGGATCACCGACAAGGAATGGCACCAGCAGTTGGAAGCGGGCCAAGCGCCGTCGCGCCCCTCCTGGCAGAATCCGCTGTTTGTCGACATCAAGTCGCCCGGTCCCGCCAGCAAGTCCGGCGGCGACGCACCTTGATCCTGCCCTGCGCATTGGGCTTGCTGGTGGGCTTTCGCGTCGCCGTGTTCGGCGACGCGCACTTCGATCGCGGCGTGCGCACGGCTCTGCACGGCAAGGATCCCGCGGAACTCCTCGCTTCCACCAAGGTCTTGCGGGACTCGGCCGATGTCTCGATCCTGAATCTGGAGACGCCCCTGTGCGACTCCAATGCCGCTCCCGCACGCAAAGGGGGGATCCGCCTGCGCTCTGATCCCTTGGTGGCCGCTTCGCTGGCACGTGCGGGATTTTCCGCCGTCACGCTCGCCAATAATCACGTGATGGATCGGGGGGAAGCGGGCTTGCGATCCACCTCCAAGGCGCTTGCCGATGCGGGCGTTCGCTCGGTGGGCGCGGATCCTTCCGGCGATCCCTGCCGCCCCCTGCTGGTCGGCGACGCAACCGATTCCGTCGCGATCTTCGCCTGGACGCCGCTACCGGGAATCGATGGACGCAGGGTCTGCGCGGAGCTCGAACGGGTCGTCAGGGGGATCCGCGCCGCGACCACCAGACGGATTCCGTCACTGGTGGTCGCCCACTGGGGCACCGAGGGGAATCCGCGAGTCTCCACGTCGCAGGTCGCGGCCGCCGCCAAGTTCGCCGCTGCAGGCGCCGCCGCCCTGGTGGGCCATCATGCCCACGTGATCCAATTCGAAGGCCTGTCCATCCCCTCCATGGAGCAGGGCATGTTGGTCTGGTACGGGATCGGCAACTTCGTGTTCGACCAATGGGAGCCGTGGTCGCGCGACGCCTTGGCCGTGGAACTGGATTTTTCGGGAGGTCGGTTGGCAGCCAGCCGCACGATCGAGTTGCTTCGCGAGGGACCCAAGGTGCGGATCAGACGCTGATCGCCGTGCGTCAGTTCAAAGCGTCACCGATCCCACCGATCACTTCGCCGACAAACCCCAATGCCTCCCCTGCCACCTCCAGCGCCCCACCCACCAGTTCCACAGCGGTTCCGCCCAGTTCTGCGATCCCTGATAGATCCACAGAATCTCCCACTGTCTCCAATCCATCCGCCGCCACATCCAATCCGTCGGAAACCCCGCTGGAAACGGAGGGCTCGCGTGCTTGCCGCTCCAGTTGGTGATCCATCTCTTGACTCGGCAGATGCTGGGCGGGTGGAATGTTCGAGGGGGATAGCGGATCCATGAGAGTCTCTCCACTTTGACAGTGTTCCTAAAAAAATGCGGGCAACTTCCAGTAAGACCAAATTGTGCAATCTGACGTAGAATTGCACCAGAGTTTCCAAACCGACTTCGTTCCCGTCGGACAATCCCAACCACACGCTCTTTCCAACGATTGGATTCGCCATGATCTGCCCCAAATGCGGAAGCCTCAACGACGATGGTGCCATCCGCTGCATCGAATGCAAGGAAGTGTTGCGCCTGGATGTGAGCGGCAACGAAGAAGTCCCCAACTACATGGTTCAATCCGTGTTGGTCACCTTGTTCTGCTGCATGCCGCTGGGCGTCATGGCGATCGTCTCCGCAACCAAGGCCAACGAGCTGGCCAAGAAGGGAGAGGTAGATGAAGCGCTGGCTGCGGCCGACAAGGCCAAGACCTACTTGCGCATGTCCTTCGGCGTTGGACTGGTGTTCACCCTGATCTACGCCGCCATGCAGTTCGCCCAGTGAGATCGGATCCGAAGAAGACCCTCCTGGTCGCTTCGGGTCTTGCCATCGCCTGCGTGATCCTGTTTCGCTTCGATCCCGCTGTCACGCGATTGTATCCGCCCTGCCCGGTCCATGCCCTCACGGGCTGGTATTGCCCTGGCTGCGGCAGCCTTCGAGGGTTGCACCGGCTGGTCCACGGCGATCTCGCCGGAGCCTTTTCCCTCAATCCTCTGATGGTTCTTTCCATCCCCTTGATCGCTTGGCTTCTCACCAAACCGCGCTGGGCCTATCACCCCCGCTCGCCATGGATTCTATTCTGGGTCATCACGGCCTACGGGATCCTGCGCAATGCGCCCCTGTGGCCCTTCCATCTTCTCGCCCCTCACTGAAGGACTCGACATGTCCACCTCCCCCCAAACCATCGAACACCTGGAATCCCTCTACGATGGCGACCACGTCTGGTTGGCCAAAAAGATGTTCGGCGAATACGCGATCTACCTGGACGGAAAGATCGTGGGCCTGGTCTGCGACGACCGGCTGTTCGTGAAGGCCTTGGAAGAAGCCAAAGCCGTGCTGGGCGACCAATACCAAGAGGCCCCACCCTACCCCGGCGCCAAGCTCCACGCCGAGCCCACCGACCGTTTCCTGGAGCGGCGCGGGAATCTCAAAAAGCTGCTGGATACGCTCTGGGAGGTGCTCCCGGCCCCCAAACCGAAGGTCAAGAAAGTCCGCAAACCCGCCTGAGATCTGGGCCGACCCGGCTTTCTTGCAAATTGGGAATGCCATTCCCAGATTACAAAGAACCGCTGTCGCTCAGTCGTCCAGCAGGTCCCGGAGCTTGGCCACCTTGTGGGCGGGCGTGCGGTGCAACGGGTCCGGAAGGATGTGCAGGCCTTCGGCGGCCAACGCTTGGCGGAGCGAGCGCACCTTCTGGATCTTGGATTCGATCCGACGCGCCATTTCCGGCGGTGGCGGCGGGTTGGCGGCCAACCAACGCAACAGATCCGACTGCTGGCGCGCCGCGCCGCTTTCTGTCTGCACGCTTTGACGCACGGATCCGGTTTCCAATGTGCCTGATGAATCCACGACCGACAAGATATCGAGGCGAAAAGCGTTCCGCCAAGTGACATTTCGTGTCGTAAAGATCGGGTTTGCGCCGGAAATCGACGCATTTCGTTTCGCGACAAGGGGTTAGGCCAGGGTTGCGCGAAGAGGGGAAAAATGCAGGCTCTTCCTATGCCAGACTTGTGACCAATTCCTCATCATTTGCCAACGATTGGTTAGGAATCGGACACAGACCCACAGCGATCCGGTCCAGAGGAATCCGCACCCATCCCCCAATTCTGTCGCAGATGATGATTTGCGCAATCGCCAAATGGCCAGTATATTCTGCCGTATGGCAAGTAGAACAAAGAGTACGGCAACGACCACTTCGCTGGAAAGAGCCTCCTGGAAAGGCTCATCGGTGCATGTCGTCGCCAAAACGCAAACGATTCGCGACCGGGTCGCTCACGGCGCCCCCGGACTGACACTCAGCCTTTCGAGCCTCCTGAGACTCAAGCCCGGAGCGGATCTGGAGCTTGCCGTCCGAAACGGCCTTCCCTTTTCCGCGTTTTCGGCCGTGGAAGAATGCCTGGGTGTCACGACAGCCCAACTGTCGAAGCATATCCGGATCCCTTCGCGCACTCTGAACCGCAGGATGCACGACAACGCGCTGAATCCTGAAGAGTCGGATCGCCTCACGCGACTTGGCAGCATCCTGGCCAAAGCCATCACCCTGTTCGATGGCGACGAAGCCGCCGCACGGAAATGGATGCTCGCTCCCTCGCGCGCCCTTGCGGGGATGACCCCTCTGCAGCGGTCGGATACCCATCTGGGGGCCCAGGAAGTCGCCACCCTGATCGATCAGATCGAGGAAGGCGTATTCGTTTGATCACGGCGTTCCGCATCCTGAAAGCCTCGCGGATCGACGGCGCCTTCTCCGGGATCGGCGCCGCTAAAAGCGGCGGCAGGTGGAACAGCCCAGGAATGCGAGCAGTCTACGTAAGCTCCACTCGATCGCTTTCGGTCCTCGAAACCCTCGTCCACCTGGACAGCGGATCTCTCCCACTCTCCTTCGTCTGCATTCCGGTATCCTTCCGCCTTGATCAGATCGAAGTGTTGGATCGGAGCACTCTTCCCAAGCGCTGGATGGATCCCGGCGCCCTTGAACTTCGTGCCATCGGAGACGAATGGCTTGGCTCGAGGCAATCCCTCGCCCTCCAGGTGCCCAGCGCGATCATTCCTCAGGAATTCAATTTCGTCCTGAATCCGGAACACCCCAAGTTTTCGACGATCGTCCAGAAATCTCCGGAAAATTTCCGCTTCGATCCTCGCCTGAAGTGAGTTTGCCAAAGGCCTCGGCGCGAACAGCCGCTTCAACTTCACGGCGAGGCGCTGACTCCCCCTACCGCACCACCTGCACCAGGATCTGACGCCGACGCGCTCCCGTCCCCACGTCCACGACCTGGGCGCCGCCGGATACGCCTTCCAGCGACAGCGAACCGGCACCGTCGCGCAGCCAACCACTCGAGCGCACCCGCCCTTCCAGATCCATCAAACGCACAGGCTCGTCGGTCACGATGCCCGATTCCACGCGCAGATTCCCGCCGACCCGGAAGGCCCGCAAGGTCCCGTTTTGCGAGGCGAAAACCTTCTTGCCAATTCCTGTCCCCGGCTTGAAGCGCAGGTAGGTCATCGCGATCGCACGCTCGGCATCGGGCAGGATGTGGGGAATGCCGTCGGCGTTCTTGTCTTGGGCGCCGTAGTCGTTGTCGTTCATCAACACCACGGCGGTGTCGCCCAACAACTCCATCCCTTCCGGCTTGCGGCTGGTCCAGACGCCGCCGCCCAGCAGGTCTTCCATGATCGTGGTCCGGGAGACCGGCACGATCCCCGCCTTGTCCCACACCGCATTGGTCGTGTCCATGCCGATCTCTTCGGGAGTTTTCCAGATGTTGTCCACGGGAAAGGTCTTGCCCTTGTTGCGCGCGAGCGGATCGAAGATATCGGTGGCTGCGGAAAGATCGAACTCCACGAGATCTATCCAATATTTGCCGCGACCGTCTTCGCCGTGCTCCAGCGCCAGGAAACGGGTTTCCGAGCGGGCCACGAGGTCGCCGATCTTCACTTCCGATGCCTTGCGCCCAGCCGAGCCTTTGAGATCCGACAGATAGACGAATTCCTTGCTGGTCTCGGTCTTGGGGTCGAAGCGCAGGATACGGATCGCGCGCGATTCCTTGGTGTCGGATTTGGAGGGGTTGTCGGCCGCGGATTGAAGCATGGCCACCACCACGCCGGAGGGGGTGACGGCCATCGCCTCGAAGCCGCGGTTGTTGCGCCGGTTGCTGAACATGGGAGACAATCCCTTGCCCGGCCACCACTCCCGCAAAATCCGCTTGGTCTTTCCGTCGATCTCCACCAGGGCGGGCCCCAATTCGTCGGAGGCCATGAAATTGCCGTTGGGCAGGATGCGCAGGGCTTCGAAATCGTAGCCGCCGCTCACCGGAGCGATGATGGCAGATTCTGTCACCACAGCGGATGCCAGGGATCCCTTCAGGGCCGTTTCGTCCGCAGGGGCCTTGGTGGAAGTAAGGCCCGTGGTGAAGACCGTGTCGGATTCCAACGTGGCGATGGAATCGATCCCCAACACCGCCAGGCTATCGCCTTGGACACGGAGCTTCACGAGCTTCTGGTGGTAGGCCGGAAAGGCGAATACGCGGGCATTGAGGGTGGTGGTCTCGTAGGCGGTGGACAGGCCGCGGTCGTCCAGCACCCAGAACGTGGATCCGCTGGAATCGGATGGATCGCGGGCCAGAGCCCCGAACCCGCTGAGCCGCACGGGGATGGAGGTCCGCGCGTAGGTCTTGGGAGATCCGCTCTTCTCGCCATAGAAGTAGAAGGCCGTGTCCGCGCTGGCGCGTTGCGCCAAGAGCGGCAGATTGGGCAGCCGGTAGGCCTTGTCGAACTCCCATGCTCCGGCCCAAGCGGCGAACATTCCCACAACCATGCACCCCTGAGCGATCCACCGCGACATAACGCCCCTTCTCTTTGCGTGCGAAGACTCTGCCAAAACTACGTGCAGGACGGCCTTCCGACAGGTGGTTTGCCAACAGAACCCGTGCCACCCCCTATGGATACCCGTCCTTGAAAGCGGAATGTGGAATCCGCGTTTGCGACGTATCATAGTCCCATGCTCCTCCCCCTCCTCCTCGCCACGGCCACGTTTCCTTCCGCTCCCACCCCTCGGATCGTTCCGGACATCCTGCGCCAGGACCCGCGGATCCAGATCCTCGCCGAGGGCGGGCACCTCCTGCCGCGCGAGGCCAAGACGTTGACCATCCAGGTGCAATCCATGGAAAAGGTCCAGTGGCAGGTGCGTCCGTTGGATCCGCGCATCTGGAATCCCCAGCATCTGGAAAACCCATCCGATGATTACCCATCGAGTCTGGAGGGACTCGAACCCGATGAAGAGGATGTGCCTGCTGACGAGAACCTGATGGCCGCGATGGGCCTAGGGGCTGAAGACGACTTGGCGTTGGCTGGAGCATCAAAACGGGTGTGGCCGCACCAAGGCAAGGTTTCGCGTCCCCCCGATTCCCTGACCACCTGGACCTTCCGCCTGAACCTGGACAGCCTCGCTCGTCTCCATCCTGGCAAACTGGTTTCCGTGAAGGTGTCGGCGGCCCCTCGCGATTTCCTGCCGTATATCGACACTTCCGTGTGCGACTCCGCCCACGTGGAAGAAGCTTTCCTGATTTCGCGTTTGGGCCTGTTCGGGACGGCGTTGGGACGAGATTCGATGGAGATCCTGGCGGTCGATCTAGACAGAAATCGTCCGTGGATCGGCGTTTCGGTGCGTGGAACCGGCAAGCGAACCGCAATCCATCGCACGGGCCCCGATGGCACGGTGCGCGTCGCCGTCAAGGGATCGAGCCAGTTCTGGATCGGTCTCGCCGAGGGCCGGGAAACCGCCGTGCTTTCGGTGAGCGCACTCGGCAGGGAATCTTGGAACGCACGGCTGCCAGTGAACCTGCAGCAGAATGGATCGGATGGCGGGCAGACGCTGGACGATGGCGTGCGAACCTTTCCGTACATCGTGCGTGGCATCCATTCGCCTGGCGACACGATCGTGGTGGGATGCCTGGTCCGCGCTCCCGGAGGCGCAATCCCGCTGGGACATCGACTGGTGTTCCAGTTGTGCCCATCGGGTTTCTGCGCGGATTCCGTCCGCCTCAAGGTGGGGCCAGATGGCCACGTCCAATGGAGAACCCGACTGCCCAACGACGCCATGACCGGAAATTGGCAAATCAGTGTCCGATCGGGAAACGACGAATCGAATGTCTCGTTTCGCGTGGAAGAACTGCGACCACCGCGCATGAAGCTCGACATCAAAGCCATTTCCATCGATTCCTCGCGCGGAGCCTGGGGCGTGGACTTTTCCGGAGCGTGGCTGTCGGGAAAGCCCGCCGAAGGCAGCTCATTCCATGCGCGCATCCGTTGGAGCGAGTTTTCACCCGCTTCGGTGGCAGGATCCGGCGACACCACCATCGACGGCACCTTCGATGCCACGGGACGGTTCGCTTTCCAGAGAGACAGCGCCATGGGCTCCAGCCTTTCCTGGATCGCCAACCTGTCCGTTGCGGAAGCAGGCGGGCATCGCGTGGAACAGGAAGTGCGAGGCTTCCTGAAGGCCAGGACACCGAAGCCGGATTCGGTGGTCAAGCAATTCGACAAGCCCGCAGCCTCCCCGATGGCGTCCATCGAAAACGTCCCCGACAAACCCGGCTACGCCTATCCCGAGGAAGTCTCGCCCACCGACCTTGCACAAGGCGATACGGCCAGGGTCCGCTGGGAGGCCTTCGAGCCTGGCTTGGCGCTGCGGCAAGTGGTCCAAGGTGATCGCATCCTGAGCCAATCCTTGCAAAACGTCCAGCGAGGATTACAGGTGTGGAAGGAGCCGGTGGATTCCACCTGGGTTCCGCGTGCGCACATGGTGGTGTCGTTCCTGGCGGCCACCGCATCGGGCACCAGCTGGGTGCGCGCCAATGGACGCACCTTCGACATCCAACCGCGCGACACTTCCTTCACCATCACGGTTTTGCCAGATTCCGTCTTCCATCCGCGCAGTGCGGGTGAAGTGGTGGTTCGCAACGCTTCCAAGCGCACCGGAACGATGGTGGTCTCGGCCGTGGACGAGGGAATCTTGATGATCGACGATCATCGCATCGGAGACCCTTCCGGCTGGTTTTCGGAACCGGAAGGGCTCACGGTGAGCTGGTGGGACGGTCTGGGGAGGTGTGGGTCCCCGTACTACCACGAGGAGAACCAAAGCTGCAACACCACCGATGGCCTGCTGGGCGGAGGAGGTCGAATGGGAAGAATGGGGAGAATGGCTCTGGGAGCTGGCGGCAGCGGCAAGGGAGTCGCCACTCGGGGCAGAATCCGTCCACGCACCTTCCTGGAAGCCAAGCCGATGGCCTGGGTGAGTCGCGTGCTTGCGCTGGCTCCGGGCGATCAAACCGTGTCGATCCCTGTAGGCGCCTACACCGGTTCGCTGCGCATTTCCGTCGTGGCGGTCTCCGGCATGCAAGCAACGGTGGTGGACACCTCCGTGCCGGTCCGTTCCGCCCAGGAACTGACCATTTCCGGACCCCTGGTGGTCTCGCCGGGCGATACCTTCGAGGTCGTCACCACCCTGTTGGCCGCACCCGGCAACACTTCCGGAGTGGAGTTGGCCATCGACGGCCCGGTGAAGTCCATCGATTCGTTGCGCTGGACCGAGAGGCTGGATCAGCGCACCCGCGCCGACCACCGTTCCACCCTGGTCGCCGGACCCACCGGCTCCATCCGCTTGCAGGCGGAAGCGACCCGCGACGGCGACACGGGCATCGTTCCTCTGGCAGTAGAGGTCAAAGATGACCGGAATCTGTCAACACAGATCCTGCAGCGAACCAGCGATGGGCGCGAAACGACCATCCTTCTGGATCGAAGCTTCCACCCGGACAGTCTGTCCGTGCGGATGGAAGTCTCCACCCGAAACATCCTCGGAATGGACCGACGATTGCGCGAGTTGATCGGCTACCCCCATGGCTGCCTGGAGCAGACGCTTTCTCGCGCCATTCCCCAGTTGTACTTGACCGAGCTCTTCCCGGAAATGTCCGACCCCGACCAACTCCGCGCCCAGGCCTTCGTGAAAGCCGCCGTTCTCAAACTGCGCACCTTCAAGAAAGCGTCCGGAATGCTTTCCCTGTGGCCGTATGAAGAAGCACCCCACATCTGGGGAAGCCTCTGGGCCCTGGATTTTCTGCAGGAGTACCACCACCGGTTCCCCGGGGAGGACCACAGCTTGCGCGACGAGTTGCAGAAGGTGCTCGACACCTCCCATTTTCCAGATCCCTTGGAAGAAGCCTACCGTCTCGCCTTGCGCTCCAAGAGCGTCTCGGGCAAAGCGGTGTCCACTCGGGATCTGGATACCCTTTCCTCCCGGAAATTGCCATCCAATTCCCGATGGATGCTCGCTCGCGCCTGGTTGCGTGCCGGAAACCAGACTCGCGCCCTGCAGGAGGCCGAGCGAGCTCGATCGATGTCGGAAACCGTCCTACCGCGCTGGCAGATGGGATCCCATTTCCGTGACAGGGCCTTGGTCCTGGAAACGCTCTCCGAATTGGGCGACCGCAAGCGCGCAGACAGCCTGAAGACGCTGGTCGCGGCCGATCTCGCCTCCACCGGATGGACCACCACCCACGAACTGGGTGCGCAATTTCGCGCTCTGGCCAAAATCCTGGCTGCCGAATCCTCCGAGCTCGATTCCAGCTTGCTTGTTCGTTGGGGAGGCTCCGATTGGAAGCGATTCCCTCTGACCAAGGGCCGCATCAGCATGGATCTGCCCAAGCAAACCGACACCGTGAGATTCAGGATGCCCGGCGCCAACCACAAGCTTTCTGTCGAGGTGACTCGCCATGGTCGTCTGCGTGAAGCATTGTCCCGTCGCGACAGCGGCCTAACCCTGCGCATAGACTCCATCCCCAACCAGCCCCTTCGCGAAGGACAATCCTTCACGGTGCAGATGGTCGCCTCCAATCCAACCGGTAAAAAGCTGACCGACCTGGCCACCACTCTGTGGCTTCCCGGCGGATGGGGCGTTCCTCGCGAACAGCTTGTCACCCTGCGCAAAGGCTTCCGCCATGTGGACATCCGCGCCGATCGCGTGGTGTTCCACTTCGATCTCGACGCTGGTGACAGCAAACTGGTTTCGATTCCCTTGGTGGCCTTGCAAGCGGGGTCGTATCGTGGCCCCGAAGCCCAATTGGAAGCACTCTACGACGGAGGCCTGTTCGCGGGCTGGAAAGGCGATCGCGTCAAAATCGTTCGGTGAACCACTCGGCGAGTGCGTAGGTTTTCCCTATGCTCCTCGCCATTGCCCTTTCCGCCCTGCAAAGCGCCGCCCAACCTCCTGTACCGGATCTGTTCCGGCCGGATCCAACTCTCCAATTCTTGGATTCGCGCGGGCAGCTGCTACCGGAAGAGGCCAAGCGCGTGGCCTTGCGCGTGGAGGCGATCGATACGTTTGAATTGCGTGCCCGCCCGGTGTCGCCGCAGGAGGCCGCCAAGCGCGCCAAGGCCAGCTCTCGGTGGGACAGCGATCGCCATGGAACAGGCGAGGATCCCGCACTCGACACCCGCCCCTGGCCCTATCGCATCCGCATGAGCCGCCCCCGCGATTCGCTCACCCGCTGGACCGCCTGGATGGACCTCGATCGCGCGGCGAAGCAGTTTCCAGGATCCTTCCTGGAAGTCCAGGTGATCGCGGGACCGCGCGCCTACCGGCCTTCCACCAAAGATGAAAATTGCGACTCCACCTGGGCGACGGCCTTGTACTTGGTGACAGATCTTGGCATCGTGGCCCACTCGGTGGGGCCCGATTCGCTGGAGATCCAAACCTTGGACCTCGCCCGGGTGCGGCCTTGGGGATCGGCCAGCCTGGAGCGACTGACGGGTCGCCCCCTCAAGACCCAAACCGATTCCACTGGTGCGTTGCGCATCCAACGCCCTGATTTCGAAGACACCTCCGAGTTCTGGGTCGCGCGCACACCCGGCCCCAGCGAACGGATCGCGTTCTTGGAACTGGGAAGGGACTCCCGTGACGATGCCTGGCAGCAATTTCACAACCTGGACTTCTTGGGAGGTGCTGGCGGATACAGAGCCTACACCAACGGCCAACGCGTGTTTCCCTACGTCTTCCGCTCCTCGCATCGCCCTGGCGACACCCTGGTGGTGGGCTGCCTCGCCCGAGGCCCTGGTGGCGCGCTTCCGTTGACCAAGGCGCTGAAATTCCGGATCTCCCATCGCGACGTGGTGATCGATTCCCTATCCATAACGCTGGACGCCTCGGGTCATGCGCAATGGCGCTGGAAGGTTCCGGCGAATCTGCGCTCTGGCTGGTACAACATCCAGGCGGATCTTGGCGAATCGTCTGGCTCGACCTCCTTTTCCGTGGAGGAGGCGAAGATCCCTCGCCTGCGGGTGAACCTGACCGAAGACACTTCTCGACAGAAGTTCCGTCTGGGCGAATGGATCGTGCACTCAGCATGGAGCACGGGTCGTCCCACGTCCAACCTGCCTCTGGAATTTGGCCTTTCGTGCCAAGGGCACTCGACACGCGGAAACAATTACTCGTGCCAACCACTTGGCATGGTGGAAAGCGATCCCCAGAAGTGGGACACCGCCTTCACAGCCATCCTGGATTCCGTCGGACGATTTTCGACTCCGTTCTTGGTTCCTCCGCGCCACATGGTGGGCGATGAATGGACTTGCGAGGCGCGCGCCTCGGTGTTCGAAGATGGAGGCCATGCGACGACCAAGACCATGGGTCAATGGGAAAGCAAATGGAGGGCTGGCCCCGGCTTGCGCAAACGAACCCACGATACGCTGCTGCGTTTGAGCGTCGGGTGGTTTGACAAGTACGATTCCATGGATGCCAAAACTCCGCTTCGCGTGAAGATCCTGTGGGACAAACGCGAGTTGGCCTCCAAGCAAATGAAATCAGGCGAAACCTGGAACCTGCCCGTGCGGCAGGTATCGCGGCTCTTGGACGACCAAACCCACGACTACTCGCTGGAAGCCGTGGTGTGCGCAAAAGACGGTGGCTCCTGCATCCACGAAATGTTGGAGCTGGAGCCCGGTGATGAGGGCAAACTGGTTTGGCAACGGCGGTACGAATCGGACGAAGGCAATTCCAAGGACGCGGACACCTTACCGCATCCGGATCTTTCCCCCCGCATCGTACAAGAGGGAGATTCCGTGCAGGTGCGCTGGGAATCCGAACAACCCGGGCTCGCCTGGGTCCAGGTGATCCAGGGTGACCGGATCCTTCGCTCGGACCTTCGCCCCGTCAAGACCGGCACCAACCTTTGGAAAGCCGCGAGCGATTCCACCTGGTCGCCCACCGTGCACATCGCGGTGATGGACTTCGCGCGCCGAAACGATTCCCTTCCCTGGATGAAGGTGGCGGGCATGCGGGTGGACGTGAAACGGCGCGTGGATTCTCTGCCCATTTCCATTGTGGCGGATTCTGTCTTTCACCCTGGACAAATCGCCCACGTGTCGGTGCTCAACCCCACGGGCCGCAAGGGATCCTTCGTGATTTCGGCGATCGACCAGGGGATCCTGGATCTGGACAATTTCCAGATGAAGGATCCCGAGGAAACGTTCTCCGTACCCGAACGAGGCCAGTTCGACTGGTGGAACGGTTGCGGATCTCGCAAGGCTCTCTACGAAACCGATTTCCGCGCCACCTGTTACACCGAGCCGGATCCATTCAAAAGAGGATCACGCATGCACGGAATTTCCGGAATGGGATTTGGTAAAGGGGGCAGTCATGGCGGCATGGGCGTCGGGTCAGGCGAAGGCCCCGCCGGTCCCGCCCGTGCATTGGCCAAGCCGCTTTCTTGGATCTCCAGCATTCTGCCACTGCCCTCCAGCCGCGCGGATCTGGAATTCCCCATTCCATCCTTCCTGGGTTCT
The DNA here is from genome assembly GCA_016699655.1 of Fibrobacterota bacterium. Classification (GTDB taxonomy): domain Bacteria; phylum Fibrobacterota; class Fibrobacteria; order UBA5070; family UBA5070; genus UBA5070. The sequence continues at coordinate 1,469,790 of CP064986.1, read as the reverse complement.
GCCCGTATCCGCCTGATCGCCGCTTCCGGTCGCGACATCCGCATCCTGGACACACAAGTGGTTTCGCGATCGGCCCTGGAAATCGCCGTTTCCACCCCGCAGACCCTTTCCCCTTCCGACACCGTGATCGCCCTGGTGAAAGTGTTTGGCAAGCCTTCCCTGGCAGGCTCGCTCAAGACCTCCACCTGGGAAGGCTTGCGTCAACTTGACTCCTCGCGCAGGACCCTTTCGTTCGATGCCAAGGGTGTCGCCTTGGCGCGCTTGCCGCTGGTGGCAGGCACAGAGGCCTCCGAAGGATGGCTCGAGGTCGAAGCGACCCAAGGATCAGACGTGTTGGCGATGACCTCCCGGGTGGAAATCCGGGATCGTCGGAATCTGTCTTCGGATGCCGTGCGCGGCACCAGCACCGATGGATCGGTGAACCTCGCTTTGCCCAAGCGATATCTCGATTCCGGGTCCACCGCGCGTCTGGAAGTGGCCACAGGGAGCATTCTGGGCTTGGATCGAAGAATCCGTCAGCTGTTGGCCTATCCCCACGGCTGCCTGGAACAAGTTGTTTCCGCCGCCTTCCCCCAGCTCCTGCTGCCGCAATTGTTCCCAGGAAGCTCCAAGGAAGAGCGAGACGTTGCCCTTTCGCACGCGAACGACGCCATCGTGAAAATCCAACGCCTGCGCACGCCGGATGGCCTGCTCTCCCTGTGGCCCGGACAATCCACCTCCGATCCCTTCGCGAGCCTCTGGGCGGCGCGGTTTCTCCAGGAAGCCAAAGCGCGAGATGTCCAGGGGGGATCCGACCTGTTGCAGAAACTGACCGAATCTCTCGCCAAGATCCATCTGCAAGATCCCACCGAAGAAATCCAACGCTTCGCCCTGGCTCCCACCTTCCGCTCCCGCTACGACCGCCGCGACGAGAAAGACACCACCCGTCTCGATTCGCTGTCCGGACTTCCGCTCTCCCGCGAGGCACGCTGGGTGCTCGCCGCCGCTTGGGAGCGCCATGGCCACCACGACAAGGCACTTGCCCAGATGGCCCAGGCCCGGGCCACGCCCACCTCCCTTTCCCGCGTGGGCCGCTATGGGCGCGCATCGCTTCTGCGCGACCAAGCGTGGGCGCTGGAGGCGATGGTGACGCTTTCTGCGCGCGAGGCGCGCGACAGTCTGGTGGGTGTGGTCAGCCGCGACATCTCCAGCCAGCGCTGGCTCTCCACTCAGGAGCAAGGCGCACTCTTTGTAGCCCTGTCCAAGGTGCTGGCCTTGCGCGACACCTCTGCCATGGACACCGTCCAGTGGAAGAGCCCAAAGGGCAAGTGGACCCCTTTGATTCTCGCCGATGGCCGAGGTGCGATCGAAATCCCCGCTGGACTGGACACCATCCAGGTGCGCAGCGCCCGCAAGGGGAAGATCCTGCAAGCCCAAGTGGACCGACAAGGGGCTCTGCGCTCGCCGGAAACCCTTCGCGATTCCGGATTCACAGTGGATGCACGCGTGCTGGATGCCTCGGGAGCCCCTGTCACGAAGGCTTTGCGCGAACGCGACGCCTTCACGTTGGAAATTCGCGTCAAGAATCTCTCTGGACAGGATCTGACCGACATCGCCGTCGCCACCGCCATTCCGGGCGGATGGTCCGTGCGGCGCAACGAGGTCCAGTCTAACCAGGCGGGGATCCATCACCTGGATGTGCGAGCCGACCGGGCCGTTCACCACTTCAATCTCGCCAACGGACAGGAGAAGATCCTGCGCCTGCCCTTGCGGGCCCTGCAGGAGGGATCCTATCGCGAAGCGGAGGTCACGGTGGAGGCGCTTTACGATGCCGTCTTGCGCGCCCACTGGAAGGGTGAACGCGTGCGGATCTCCCCGTGAGGTTCGCGGGGATTGTTGCGATCGGCGCCTTGTCTGCGGCAAACGCGCAAGACAAGGCGGTTCCGGATCTTTTCCGACCCGACCCCAAACTGACCTTTTTGGAGACGCGCGGACAACTTCTGCCCTCAGAGGCGAAGTATGTGGCGCTTCGGGTGCAGGCGATCGACACCTTCGAATTGCGGGTGCGTCCCGTGAAACCCCAGGAGATGGTTCGCGACGAGGCCTCTTTTGCTCGCCCCCGGCACATCACGAGGGTTTCGTGGCCTTTCAAGATCCGGATCGTCCGGCCACGCGACTCTCTCACCACCTGGACCGCGCGGTTGGACCTGGAGAGCATCGCCGAGCGATTCCCTGGGACATTTTTGGAAGTGAAGGCCATTGCCGGACCGCGCGCGTACCGCCCCACCATCAAGGAAGCCAACTGCGATTCTGTATGGGCCAAAGGGCGATTTTTGGTCAGCGATCTGGGGTTGGTGGCAACACTCCTCCAAAACGATTCCATCCAGTTCCAGACCTTCGACCTCGCGCACTCCAAACCTTGGCCCGGCATCGAACTTGGCCGGATCGACAAGGGTGGCAAGCGGTATCGAACCGATTCCACAGGTCGACTGACTCTTCACGCTCCCGACCTCTCCGAGAGTTGGCTGGCGCGAACCTCCAAGCGTCCTTCCCGCATCGCGGTCGTGCGTTTCGAGGCCGAATCCTGGCAGAATCTGTCTGGATCGAGTTCATCGATCGATTTTGGCGATGGACGTCCAAAGCCGGTTCGGATCCCGGAGGGGATCCGGCTGCAGCCTTACATCTTTCGAAAACTGCACCTTCCGGGAGACACCCTGATCGTCGGATGCGTCGTGCGGATGCCTTCCGGAATCTCCACCGCAAATCAGCATCTTGTTTGGACACTTTCCGCTCCTGCAGGACGAACCATCGATTCCGGATCGAGTTTGTTGGATTCCACCGGCCATGGGCAATGGCGTTGGCCGATCCCGGAAAAGGACTGGACACACGACTACCGTGTGAAAGTGTCGCTCGGTGATGTGGTCAAAATCATCGAGGTCCAAGTGGGAGAAAGGAAGCTTCCCCGGTCCACCGTGAAGGTTGGGCTCGATCCAAAACCCTCCAGCGATGCTCCCTTCGGGCGGCTGCGCGTGCAGGCTCGATGGCGCACAGGCAGGCCTATGGCGGGCGTCTCCCTTCGCGTGCGAAACGAATATCAATCGATATGGCGCGATTACCGGACCGCCTGGAGTCCGTCCTGGCCCTTGTTGAAACCAGCTGCTTGGGTCGCACTTCAGGAAGCGACAACCGATTCCAATGGCATCGCCGAGCTCCCGATCCTCCAACCGGATGTCCAGCAAGTCGGCCGCGTCGCCTCCCGGCTCAGCGACGTCACGCTCCTCGAGGAAAGCGGCTATGCCCTGGAAACCAAATCCAACTACGCATCCAGAACCTGGACGCCCAGGCCTGCCATGGTGTTCAGCCAAAAAGACGACACACTGTTGCAAGTCAAAGCACTCTGGTTTTCCATCGCGGATTCCCAGATCGATGGCCGAGCCCTTTCCGCCTCGCTTCACTGGGACTCCGAGGTTCTCGCTTCCAAACAGATTCCTTCCGGACAAACGTGGTCCATACCGATTTCTGTCCTCACGGATCGACTGGACGATCGCTCCGTGGACCCCTGCTTGACGGTGGTCCTGTGTGAAACGGGAACAAGCAACTGCGTCGGGGAATCCGTGGACACCTACACGGCTGATTCCGGGCAAAGAACCTGGTCGATTCCATTCACCTGGCGAACCTCTTCCACCGAACGGACTTCCTCAAAATCTCCGGACAGCACCCTTCCTGCGGACCTTTCTCCCCGCCCCCTTCCCGAAGGCGATTCTGCGCAAGTCCGGTGGGAATCCAGGCAGGCGGGCTTCGCTTGGCTCCATGTTCTCCAAGGCGAACGCACCCTCCGATCGGAGTTTCGTCCCACCCGTGCGGGCGTCAACCTTTGGAAAATACCGACGGATTCCACTTGGTGGCCAGGAGTCCAAGTCGCGGTCTTCGAACTTTCGCGATCCACGGATGCCACCAACTGGATCCGTTCCGAGGGATATCGGCTGCAGATCCTGCGCAAACCGACTCCGCTGGGAATCTCACTCGAGACAGATACCAACTACCGACCGAATTCCCTCGGGCGCATCCGGATCCGCAACCCGCTTGGTCGCACCGGCAGCGTGGTGGTCTCGGCGACCGACCAAGCGATCTTGGACCTCACGGATTTTCGGATGATGGATCCTTCGAAGACTTTCGATGCTCCCGAAGCGGCATCCCTGACGTGGTGGAACGGCTGTGGACAAAGGCAAGAACTGTATGGTTCCGACGAATCCGCCACCTGCTCCACAGAGCCGAGGTTGCCAACCCGTGCCTTGCGCAGTCGGCTCGACCCACCCCGCCCCTCGGATGTGGAATTGGGCGGCGATAGCCCGATGCGATCCGGCTACGTCATCCCTCGATTTTCCACGCGACCGCTGGCATGGGTTTCGGACGTCACGCGTTTGTTGCCAGGCACTACAGATTTTGACATTCCCATCCCGGCATTCCTTGGGAGTGCCCGGCTGCGTGCGGTGGTTTCCGCCGGACGCGATGTGGTGGTATTGGACACCTCCATCCTGGTCCGTTCAAACCTGGAAGGAACCCTCACCACGCCCTTTTTCCTGGAGCCCGGCGACACCACCCAGGCAGTGGTGCGGGTCTTCGGAAAACCGTCGCTTCCGGGCGTCTTGCAGATGGCGACGGAAGGGCCTTTGCAGCTTGCCTCGTCGGCACCTACACCGCTTGTTTTCGACTCCACCGGCACCGCTGTCCGTCGGGCGGAGGTCGTCGCCTTGTCGCCTGAGGCCGCCAGGATCGGTGCGAGCCTCCATCAAGGATCCGATTCGCTGGACTTGGCCAACGAGATGGGTGTTCGTGGCGATCGCAGCCGCCATTCCGAAGTGGTCCGGGAGGTGGCTGTGGATGGTTCGATCGCCTTGGCCCTCCCTCCGGTCTTTTCGGATTCCGGTTTGCGATGTCGCATGGAAGTCTCCACCGGCCCCATCCTGGGATTGGATCGTCGCATCATGGATCTGATCAGCTACCAGCATTCCTGCCTGGAACAGGTGGTTTCCATCGCGTTGCCGGAACTGTTCGCCTCCCAGCTGACTTCGGAAGGTTCGGCCACCAGCAATCGCTTGTCCGGCTCCAATCTTCGTGCGGCCCTGCGCAAACTGCACGAATTCCCGCGGTTCAGCGGATTGCTCGGACTGTGGCCGCACTCCACCCAACCCGATACCTTCGCCTCCATCTGGACTGCGCAATTTCTGTCATTGGAGCAGGGGAACCATGGCAGGGGAATCCAGTTGGACCTGGAAAGCCTGGCGCATGCCATCGCATCGCTTCGCCTAACCGATCCTACCGAAGAAACGTGGAGGCTCTCCTTGCTTCCTCGGCTGGGATTTCGCAAAGCCACCTCTCCCGAATTCTACGCGGATTCCAGTTCGCTGGATTCCCTGTCCAGTCTCACCTTGTCCCGCGAAGCCCGCTGGATCCTGGCCGCTGCATGGCACCATCGGGGTCAGACCGCCAAGTCGCTCGCCGAAAGGTTTCGCGCCCGATCCACTCCGGATTCTCTTTCCCGCAAATCCAGGCAAGGCCGGGCATCCAGGCTCCGCGACCAAGCCTGGGCGCTGGAGGCAACCGTTGCTCTGTCTGATGTTTCGGAGCGGGATCGGTACTTGGCCATCGTGGCGCGAGCCATCGAAGGGGACCAGTTGCTTTCCACCCAGGAATCGGGATCCCTCATGATCGCCCTCGCAAAATCGCTTCCCAAGCTCGAACCCAAAACCTCTTCCTTCGTGGATTGGCGCGGCGCTGGTGGAACTTGGAAAAAGCTCGAGCTCAAAGGGGGGCGAACCAGCGTGGATCTGCCTCGTTGCACGGATTCCCTTTTTGTGCGCGACCCGCAACACGGCCCTCTGCTTCGCATCCAATCGATACGGAAAGGAACTCTGAAATCGCCGGGAATTCTCCGGGACTCCGGCTTTTCCGTTTCTGTGAAGTCGTTCCCGGAAATTTTCTCTGAGCATTCCTTGATCAAGCGCGAAGGAGACGAATTCCGCTTACAAGTCACCATCAAGAACACCTCCGGCCAAGATCAGACCAACCTCGCCGCCACCACTTGGCTTCCCGCAGGATGGATCCTCAGAAACGATCCCCATGCTCAATGGGACCGTCCGATCCGGCATGTGGAAAAGCGCGCCGATCGCATCGTGCACCATTTCGATCTGGCCGCGGGCAAGGAAACGACCCTTCGCATCCCCCTGCGCGCCCTGCAGTCCGGGTCTTACCAGGGACCGGAAGTGGTGGTGGAGGCCCTGTACGACAACGCCTTGCGTGGACACTGGATGGGCCCTCGCGCCCGTGTGGAGACCCGATGACCCTTGCCTCCGTTTTGCTGACCTTTGTTTCCATGGCATCCGCTCAAGGACAGAATGTGCCCGACCTCTTCCGCCCAGATCCCAAGCTGACCTTCCTGGAGACACGTGGACAACTTCTGCCCTCCGAAGCACAGCACGTGGGCTTGCGGGTGGAGGCGATCGACACCTTCGAGTTGCGGGCGCGCCCGGTGACACCGGAAGATGCGGCGAGTCGGAAGGATTTCTATGCCAAACCGATGGTTTCCTGGCCTACCCGCATCCGCCTGATCAGGTCCCGCGACTCCCTCACCACCTGGACCGCTTGGCTGGATTTGCATCGCCTCGCCAAGCAATATCCCGGCTCCTTCCTGGAAGTGATGGCCATCGCCGGGCCGCGTGCATACCGGCCCACCACCAAAGAAGCCAATTGCGATTCGGTGTGGACCAAAGGAAGGTTTTTGGTCACCACCCTTGGCTTGGTGGGCACTTCCGTGGACGAGAAGGGGACTCTCCTGCAAGCGGTCGACCTGGAGAAGATGTCGCCTTGGTCCGGCGTGGAAATCCGCTCCTTCGACGACCATGTCCTCAAAGGGGTCACCGATTCCCTCGGCCAGTTGTGGATGGGCAAGCTCCATCCCTCTCGATGGATCGCAAGCTCCCCCGGCAATGCGGCTCAACTTGCCGTATTCGACCCCGACTTCGCTGGCCTATCGAATCATCGGGTGCTGCAGCTTGGGGCAGATTCTCGCGTCACATCAAGCCTGGAGGAGGGCATCCGCCTCTATCCCTACCAGCTGAGATCCTTCCACCGCCCCGGCGACACCTTGGTTCTTGGATGCATCGTGCGGGGGCCTGGAGGTCAAATTCCGTCGGGAAAGAGGATCAAGATGGCGATCACGGACCCGTGGTCGCATCGCATCGATTCCGTTTGGCAATCCGTTGATCCGAAGGGCCACTTGCAATGGCGCTGGCCCATCGCCAAAAAGGCTTCCACCGGCTCCTACAAGGCCGACTTCAGCCTGGGGAAGAGCCAACAGACCATCCACTTCAAAGTGGAAGAAACCAGGATCCCACGACTCCTTTTGGACGCATGGCTTGCCAAATCGGAATCCGATTCGTTTCCGAAACGACTGGAAGTCCGCTCCCGGTGGAACACCAGCCGTCCCACGAGCAGGCTCCCCCTGCAGATCCGTTGGGTCTTCCGAGGGACCGCCTTCGGCCAAGGGACCACGCGTTTGTTCGGAATTTCCCCCTGGAAATCCAGCGAGGTTTGCGACACATCGCTCAATGGATCCCTGGACAACGAGGGGTCGGCATCCCTCGCCATTCCCTTTCCACCGGCGGATCGTTGTGGATATGCGGGCACGCTGACCGCAGTCGTCTCCGTCTTGGAAGAGGGTGGCCACACCACAGACCGTACCGTCCACAGCCAGTTCCTCCCCTGGCACGAGGGACCTGGGCTGGAGGTCAGCACTTCCGACACGGTGGCCAAGGTCTCCACCACCTGGTTGGATGGAAACGGCAAACACGGGATCGGAAGGCCATTGGACCTTCGCTTGGTCTGGGGCCCGGAAACCCTGCTCACGATCCGCAAGGCCTCCGGTGACACCTGGGAACTACCGATTTCTGTCCTGAAGGACCGTTTCACCGATACCTCGCTGATCTATAGGCTAAGCCTGAGCGCCTGTGCCGCCGGAACCTCCGTTTGCGTGGGATCGCCATTGTCCGCCAGCGTGCAATACACGGGCCGTTTCGCTTGGGTGCCCGATTGGGCCTGGTTCAACTCCTCGCCCGCCGCCAAACGACCCGACTCCCTGGTTTTCCATCCTGAACTGTCCCCTCGTCGCCTCGAGGAAGGCGATTCCCTGGAAATCCGTTGGGAATCGGCCCCCGGCGGACTCGCTTGGATCCATGCCGTCCAAGGGTCGCGTATCCTGCGTCGAGAGCTTCGATTGCAGAGACCTGGAACCAACCGCTGGAAAACGCCCACCGACTCCACCTGGTTTCCCGGTGTGGACGTGGCGATTCTTAGGCTGCAGCGACATGGATCCGATCCTGCCACCTGGGTGGAAGCCGACTCGCGCCATTTCGAATTGTTCCGGAAACCCCACTCCTTCCGCATCCAGATCATGTCGGATTCCGTCTTCCATCCGCGATCGAAGGCGCATGTCACGATCGTCAATCCAGCGCACCGCCAAGGCCTCTTCGTGTTTTCCGCCATCGACCAAGGCATTCTTGATCTGGCCCCTGTTTCCATGCCGGATCCAAAGAAGGTTTTCGAATCACCGGAAAGCTCCGAGCTCGAATGGTGGGATGCGATGGGCTGGAGACGGCGACTTTACGCCTTGGATGCGAAGGCCAACTGTTCCACGGAACCAAGTTTGTTCGAGTCCTACGGATCGAGTGCTCGACAAGGTCGCATGGCCCTGGGTGCTGGCGGGAACGGCAACGGCGTGTCCACTCGCGGGAAGGCTTCCCTCATGATGCCTCCCCGCGCTCTGGCTGAACCTCTGGCGTGGATCTCCAAGCCAACGCCGTTACCCATCGACCGCATGGATCTTTCTTTCCCCATCCCCGCCTTTCTCGGACAAGTGCGCCTGTGCGTGGTGGCCTCGTCCGGTCGCGATGTGTTCGTGGGCGACACCGCAATCCACTCCCGTGCACCTATCGAAGGGATGCTTTCCACTCCCCAATTTCTGTCGCCAGGAGACACCACTCTGGCCCTTATCCGCTCATGGTCCGCCTCCCGGGACACGGGGCGTCTCCGAATCCAAACCTGGGGTACCTTGGCTTCCCTGGACTCCAGCCGCTCGGTCCGCTTCGATTCTGCCGGAGCTTTCACCGCTCGCACCGCGCTGGTCGCGGGAAACACTCCTGGCAGCACGTGGGTGGAGGCGGTAGTGCGACAGGGCAAAGACTCCATCGGGATCCCCAACCGACTGGAAATCAAGGACGACAGGAATTGGTCTTCACGATTCCAAAGCAGGACAAGCCGCGACGGTATGGCCTCCCTCGCGATCGACCAGGGTTTTTCCGATTCGCTCCAACAATGTCGGGTGGAAGTGTCCACCGGAGGGTTCCTCGGCTTGGATCGGCGCATGAACGAATTGTTGGCCTATCCCCACGGCTGCCTGGAACAGACCATTTCCAAGGCCATGCCCCAACTGTTCCTGGATCGCCTGTTTCCTTCGCTGGACAAATCCTCTCGCCAAAAAGCATCCTCCCATGTGGACGATGCCCTCGCGCATCTCCATCGCTTCGCCAATCCTTCCGGAATGCTTTCCCTCTGGTCAGGCACCGGAGAAGACCACGCCTTCGCTTCCCTGTGGGCGGCACGATTCCTTTTGGAAGCGAGGCAACGGGGGCATGTGGTCCCCACGGATTTGCAGTCGCGATTGAACGACGCTCTTCGCCGTGTCCGACTGACCAAACCCATCGAAGAAGCCTGGCGAATCGCCTTTCTGAGCAGGTCCAGCGAAGGCGCCTCGAAGCCAAGGTCTCTTTCCGATTCGTTGGCCTTGGACTCCCTCTCCCGGTTGAACCTCTCTCGCGAGGCCCGGTGGATCGTGGCTTCCGCATGGAAGCTCCGCGGGGACGACTCGTTGGCTCGCCACTCCGTGCTCCGTGCATGGAGCGTGCCCGATTCGCTCTCCCCACGTTCCCGACACCAGATGGGATCCCTCCTTCGCGATCGCGCCTGGGCCCTGGACGCCATGACCAGTCTCTCCGGCAATCGTTCCGCCGACAGTCTGATGGACCTGATCGGTCGGGACCTGGAAAGCGCGCGTTGGCTTTCCACCCACGAGGAAGGCTCCATCTTCCTGGGTTTGGCGCAGGCCTCGAACGTGGAATGGCCCCGCAAACGCCTCTCCCTGCAGTGGAGGTTCGATGACGGAAAATGGAACTCGGTGACCTTGGATGGTGGTCGCGCCTCCTGGACTTTGCCGAAGAGAGGCGACACGCTCCGGCTACGCAGCGCACACCCCAACGCCACCTTCCGCGCACAGCTCCATCAGGCTGGCGTACGCTCTTCCTCGGAGGTACAGCGCGACTCCGGATTCACCGTCCAATCGAAGATCGTGCGCCATGACTCCGAAAGCGTCGGATCGCCGCTGCGCGAAGGCCACTCGTTTGAATGGGAAATCCGCATCCACAACACATCCGGTCAGAATCTGACTGACATCGGCGCCACCGCCTGGCTTCCCGGGGGTTGGACGATCCGGCCCGAATTGACTTCCGGCCGCAAGGTTGGCTTCAAGTTCGTGGAGGTTCGCGCCGACCGCGTGGTGCACCACCTGGACCTGGCCGACGGCAAGGAGGCAATTCTCCGGATTCCCATGCGCGCGCTGCAAGAAGGATCCTATCGAGGCCCCGAGGTGTCGGTAGAAACCCTGTACGACGGTGCCCTGCGCGCTCGCTGGAAAGGCGACCGCGCCCGGGTGGTCAGGTAGGTTCCGCCAGCGGCTCCACGTCCACGGACACGCGCACTTTTTGTCCTCCACCTCCCAGGAGCAATCCCTTCAGCGGGGTCACGTCGCCGAAATCGCGACCGATGGCCACCGTGATGTGGCGGCTCGAGGGCGCCACATCGTTGGTGGGGTCCAGATCCACCCAACCCGTTTCCGGGCTCCAGACCTGTACCCAGGCGTGGGAGGCGTCGGCGCCGATCAATCGTGGCTTTCCCGGCGGCGGGCGGGTTTCCAGATAGCCAGACACATAGCGGGCGGGAATCCCCAAGGCGCGCAATCCGCCGATCATCGCGTGCGAAAAATCCTGGCAAACGCCGCGACGTTTTTCCAGAACCACCGCCAATGGCGTGGCCACGGTGGTCGCTTCCGGATCGTAGCGGAACTCCCGGAAGATGCGCCCCATCAGGTCCATCGCCCCGGCCATCACGGGTCGGCCATCCGGGAAGCTTTCCAAGGCGTATGCCCGAGCGCTGGGGAGGATGGGAACGAACGGCGAAGAGTGCCGGAACTGGGCGGGAGAGACATCCCGACCCATCGGTCGGTTGCGCACCCTGGCGGCGACGTCTTCCCAGGCGGAGGTCGCTTCGGCATCCACCGGATCCAATCCTTCCACCCGCACCATCGAGGTCGCCACGATCCGAAATTCCCGGTGCGCTTCCTGCACCAGCAGAAAGTGAGATCGGTTTCCCCAGGAATCTTCCCGCATGGACACCACCGCCGGCTCCGGCTCCACGTCCAGATTGAACGATTCGACTTTCTGGTAGGGCCTCTCCATCGGGCACAGATGCGCCAGATTGTGGGAAAGCTGGACCGGATCCTCGTAGGTGTACACGGTCTCGTGGCGCACGCGGTACTGCATCAGGCTCCCCGCGCGAGTTGACGGGTGGTCTCCGCATGGGAAAGCCAGGCCCGCGTCAGGCAATCGGTGATGACGGGCAAATCCTGTCGCATCCGCGCAAGCAAGGCCATCAGGCGTTCGCGTTCGGCTCCCGCGGGATCGCGGGCGATGGCCGCGAAATCCAGCAAACGCAGATCCGTCACGGCCTGGATGGTCAGCGCCTGGTCCTTGCGGGGGAACGGATTGTCCTGCAATCGTGGCAAGGCGTCCAGATGCCGTTGCACGGCCATCATCTGGAACAGGAGCGACCGTGGATTGGTCTCGTCCACCAGGATCAGATCCATGCTTTGGGCAAAGCGCAATTCGGCGAAGTAGCGGCTGCGGTAGGTGATGGAGCTGTCCAAAATTTCCAGTACCGCTTCCAGCCCCTGCCGGCCATCCGCAGAGGCGCTGTCCAGCACATCGATCAGATCCAACGTGAACTGGCAACGCTCCAACCGCCGTCCCAGATCCAGGAACCTCCAGCCCAAGCCGCGGGTGGTGTTTTCCTTGGCCATGCCCGCCAACGCCGACAGATGCAGAAGCAGCGAGTCCAGCAGGCCAAGCACCTCGCCCACGGTGGAAGAGCCACCCTTGCGGCTCGTGGAGAAGTCCCGACCCAGATGGTGCAGGATGCGCCAGGTGTCGTTGGACACGCGATCGCGCACCTGGAACCCCGCCTGGTGCAGGGCAGAAAGTGTCTGCTGCAAACCCATGGGACGCTCCGACCGGAACACCGAGGCCACCACCTCGTGCTCGGCCCCTTCCACCCCGTAGCGCCCGGATGGAGGATCCGCGCCCAGGATGCCCATGCTGCGCATGGCCGCCATCACCAGCCCCAGTTCGCCGGATTCCAGCGGCCCGCTCTCGCCGGAAAGGCGGGCCAGCGCCACCCGCGACAAGCGCGAAATTCCTTCCGCCCGCTCCTGGTAGCGGCCCAACCAGAAGAGATTGTCCGCAACGCGCGAGGGAACGTCGATCCCGGATCGACGGAAAGTGTCCAATGGCTTCCCGCCCGACAGCAGACTGGTTTCGGCCACGGCATCGTCGCACATGATCCACAGATCCTTGGATCCGCCGCCCGCCCGCAAGGCGATGTTGGCCCGGCCAGGCTCGCCCGACACCCGCGCCAAGCCTCCGGGCAGGACATCGAAGCCCGCTTCCGTGCGGCAAGCGTACAACCGCAACGCCATGGCCCGCGACCGGAAATGGTTGCCAGACCATTCCACCGTGCCGGACATGGGCACCAATCCTTGCGCGGTCCAGGCCTCCGGATCGCGCCCGATCCGTTCGGACATGATTTGTCGACCTTGGTCTCCCAGGCGGTCGCCGAACACCGGTTCCGCCCGCAGGGAGGGGAACGAGGGCTTCAGCACCATGCCTTCCATGGCTTCCATCGCCCGCTCGATCCCGCCCGGTTCGCCGCACCAGATGCTCTCCACGGAGGGCAGGATGGGCTCTTCGCCCAAAAGACTCCGGCACAGGTCGGGAATGTAGCCCAGGAAAGCCGCCCCTTCCACCACGCCGGAACCCATCGCGTTGGCCACCACCACGTTGCCGGCGCGCACCGCCTGCACCAGGCCTGGCACTCCGATCCCGGATTCGCCCCGCAGTTCCAGCGGGTCGCAAAAATCGTCATCCATCCGCCGCAGGATCACGTCCACCTGCTGGAGTCCGGCCAAGGTCTTCAGGAAGACCTTCTCGTCGCGCACGGCCAGGTCGCCGCCTTCGGCCAGGGTGAATCCCAGGTACCGGCTGATGTAGGCGTGCTCGAAATAGGTTTCGCTGAAGGGGCCGGGCGTGAGCAACACCACATGGGGATTGTCGCGGCCGCCCAAGGTCTGCAGGTAGCGGCGCACCCTGGCGAAATGGTTGGCGAGTCGGCGCACCCGCGCGGCGCGATAGACCTCCGGAAAGGCCCTCGACATGGCGATGCGGTTTTCCAGCACGTATCCGGATCCCGCCGGAGCCTGGGTGCGGTCGGCGATCACGGTCCATTTACCGTCCAGATCGCGCGCCAGTTCGCATGCGTAGGAATGGAGCCACCCTCCCTTCGGGTCGGCGCCATGCAAAGGCAGCAAAAATCCCGGATTGGCGTGCACCAGCGCGGCGGGCAGGATCCCGTCCAACAGCGTCCGCTGCGGTCCGTAGATGTCGGCCAAGGTCGCTTCCAGGACGCGGGCGCGCTGCTCCACGCCTTTGGACAGAAAATGCCATTCTTCTTCCAGCATGGGCTGGGGGATGGCATCCAGCTGCCAAGGTCTGTCGGCTCCGCGCGGATCCGCATAGACGTTGTACGACACGCCGTTTTCCCGGAGCAACCGACGCGCGTCCTCCCACCGGGCGGACAGTTCGTCGACCTTCATCCCCCCCAGGCACTCGAAGTACCGCAGCCAGGCCTGGCGTGGATCGCCATCCTCCGGCCGCAGCTCGTTCCAGACGCCCGCCAAGGAGCGCGCCTGGGCGATCATTCCCGCGACGGTGCGGTCTTGTGTCGATGGGTCCGGCATGGAAGATGGCAAAGGTGCAATCCTCGTCAGCGATTCCAACGGAGATCCAGCGTCAGCGGAAATTCAGGTTGCGGCAAGGCTTCCTTGGGTTCCACTTCGCCGGTCGTGCGGCTCCAGGGTTGGATGCGTTCGAATCGCCTCGAAGACGCCTCGTTTTCGTTGATCGGGTTTCCTTCGTAGGCCCTGCCACCGGGATGCATGATGTGGTAGGTGAGACCGCGTATCGCCCTGCGGCTCCAATTGTCGTACAGATCGAAGACCAATGGACCGTGTATTCCCACCGTGGGATGGAGGGCCGAAGGTGGATTCCAGGCGCGAAAGCGCACCCCGCAAATCGACTGACCTTCCACTCCGGTATTGGCCAATGGCAATCGCACGCCGTTGCAGAGCACCTCATGGCGACCGGGGGTCAGATGCGAGACCTTCACCTGCAAACGCTCCAGGGAGCTGTCCACGTAGCGCGCCGTTCCGGAAGCCGTGGCCTCCTCGCCCAGCACATGCCAGGGCTCGATGGCCGTGCGGATCTCCACATCCACCCCTTCGTGCACGAATCCCCCCTGGCGAGGGAATCGGAACTCCAGGTGCGGCCGGAACCACTCGACAGGAAATGGCATCCCGGCGCCGGTCAGGTCGCGGCACACCTCGCCCAGATCTTGCTCCAGGAAATGTGGCAAGGCGAAGCGATCATGCAGGATGTTGTTCCAGCGCGGGACGCTCGCCTGCCAGGGAGTGTCCCAGAACTTCGCCACCAGCGAGCGCACCAACAACTGCTGCACCAGGCTCATGCGCTCGTGCGGAGGCATCTCGAAGGCGCGCAGCTCCACCAGGCCCAAACGGCCCGTGGACGAATCCGGCGAGAACAGCTTGTCGATGCAGAACTCGGAGCGATGCGTGTTCCCCGTGGAATCCACCAGGATGTTGCGCAGGACCCGATCCACCATCCAGGGCGGCATCCCCGCAATGGACGGAATCTGTCGCAATGCCAGGTCCAGCTCGTGGGTGGCGTCCGACCGAGCCTCGTCCACGCGCGGCGCTTGGCTGGTGGGCCCCACGAACATGCCGGAAAACACGTAGGAGAGGGATGGATGGGCCATCCAGTAGCCCAACAGGCTCGCCAACACGTCCGGCCTGCGCAGGAACGGACTGTCGTTGGGAGTGCGGCCGCCCAACGTGATGTGGTTGCCGCCTCCGGTGCCGGCCAACCGGCCGTCCACGAGGAACTTTTCCGTGCACAGGCGTGTCGCACGCGCTTCTTCGTACAAGGTGGTAGTGCGGTCGTGCAGTTCTTCCCAGCTGGCCGATGGGTGCACGTTGACTTCGATCACGCCCGGATCCGGAGTGATGGCAAAACTGGAAAGGCGCGGATCCCACGGTGGCGGGTACCCCTCCAGCCGCACCGGCATTCCCGTGACCGCCGCGGTGTCTTCGATGGCCGATACCAGATCCACCCAATCCTCGCCCCGGCTCACCGGCGGCATGAACGCATGGAGCACGCCGTTGCGCACTTCCAGGCACAGCGCCGTGCGAACCATTTCGGCGGGGGTCCGCGGCGGTTGGCTTCCGATCTCCGTGGCCATGGCCGTGCGGCTCTGGTGGCGCGGCGGCAGGGTCCCGCGCGGCACCGATGGATCCACCGGGGAATCCACCCGGATCCCCTCGGGATCCGCCCATGGCAGGCCGTCCAGAGGAAGGCGGAAGCCCATGGCCGAATCGCCCGGAAGCAGGTAAAGGAGTTCTCGCCGGAGCGTCCAGGGACCTGACTGCCAGATTCCGTCATTGGCCCTCAAGGGCAGCGCCCATCCGATCACCTTGTCCAGGCCCTGGTCGAACACCCGCGCCATCCGTTCGCGCTCTTCGGGATCGGCCAGGTTCGATTCGTGCGGATCCACGTTCACCGGCAAGCGCCGCTCCTTCCACATCCAGTAGAAGGCGTCTTCGTAGCCGGGCAGGGCATGGGTGGAATCCACGCCCAGACGACGCGACAGGGTGGACAGGAACTTCTGCACGTCGGAATCCGTCCAGTCCTTGGGGTCGCGCTCGTCGGCGATCAGATCCGCATCTTCCCACAACGGCTCGCCGTCTTCCCGCCAGATGCACCGAAACGCCCAGCGCGGAAGGCTCTCGCCCGGATAGAGCTTGCCCTGCCCGTGGTGCAAGGCGCCGCCCTTGGAGAATCGATCGCGCAGCCTCAGCAGCAGATCGTGGGCGAGTTTCCGCTTGTTCTCCCCCAGGGCGTCGGTGTTCCACTCCGGCCCATCGAAATCGTCGATGGACACGAACGTGGGCTCGCCGCCCATGGTCAGGCGCACGTCGCCGGCCTTGAGCCTCTGGTCCACTTCCTTGCCCAGGCGATCGATTTCCAGCCAGGTTTCCTCGGAGTACGGCCGCGTGGAACGCGGCGCTTCCGGCAGACGCACCACCTCCATCTTGACGTCAAATTCCGTCTCGCACTTTTCCACTCCGCCGGAAATGGGAGCGGCCGACGACGGCGATGGCGAGGCGGCCAGCGGGATGTGCCCTTCGCCGGCCATCAGGCCGGAAGTCGGGTCCAACCCCACCCAACCCGCACCCGGCAGGTAGACTTCGCACCAGGCGTGGAGGTCGGTGAAATCCACCTCGGGCCCGGATGGGCCGTCCAGGTTCTTGCGATCCGGGGCCAGTTGGATCAGATATCCGGATACGAACCGGGAGGCCAATCCCAGCCGCCGCAACACGTGCACCAATAGCCAGGCGGAATCGCGACACGAACCCGAACCTTTGGCCAGGGTTTCTTCCGGCGCCTGCACGCCTGGCTCCATGCGGATCAGGTACTTGACCCGCTGGTTGATCTTGCGATTCAGATCCACCAGGAAATCCACCGTCGCGCGGCTGGTCAGGTCGATCTCCGAGAGCAATTCCTCCACCAACGGGCTCGCCGACACGGACTCCAGGCAGGGAGAGAGCTCCTGCAAAAGGTCTTTGCCGTAACGGAAGGGGAACTCCCGAAAACCTTCTTCCAGGAAGAAATCGAAGGGGTTCACCACCACCAGGTCCACCGTGAGGCTGACCTCCACCCGGAACTCCTTCACCTTCTCGGGAAACACCAGCCGCGCCAGGAAGTTCCCGAAGGGGTCCTGCTGCCAATTCTGGAAATGACCCGCCGGCTCCACTTTCAGGGCGTATCCGAGGATGGGTGTGCGGCAATGCGCAGCCGGACGGAGCCGAACGACCTGGGGTCCCAGGGAAACGGGACGGTCGTAGCGGTAGGTGGTGACGTGGTTGAGCTGGACCTGGATGGACATGGAGTCTTTCTCTATGCGAAACGCTCGCCAACTCGTTTTGTCCATTCCAACCCGACAAGAATCGTCCTTTTGTCAATCAATATGTGACAAACAGGCTGACAATTGCAATTGTCAGCAAAGTGTCGCCCCGGATCCCCATTCGATTCGAATTGGCAGCGCCTTTGCGTTGTGCTTCCATACGGAGGCGCACATGACACCGGCACCAGATACCTTCAGCCGCTATGATCTCGATTCGGCCTACGACGAGATGTTCGAACCCAACGCCAAACCCCGGCCGCAATACCGGGCGCTGTACGAGCGTCTGCTTGGCATGCCTCCCGACATCTGGAAGGCGCGCCAGGAGCAGGCGGACTTGATGTTCCTCAATCAGGGCATCACGTTCACCGTCTACGCATCCAACGAAGGGACGGAGAAGATCTTCCCCTACGACCTGCTCCCGCGGATCATCACCGCCAAGGAATGGAGCGTGTTGGAAAAGGGACTGGAACAGCGCATCACCGCGCTGAACCTGTTCTTGCACGACATCTACCACGAAGGCAAAATCCTCAAGGACAAGATCGTCCCGCGCGAGATGGTGCTGACCTGCCCGCACTACCGGCCCGAGATGGTGGGCATCGACGTGCCCAACGGCGTGTACGTGAGCGTGACGGGCACCGACCTGATCCGCCTGCCCGACGGTTCCTTCGCGGTGCTGGAAGACAACCTCCGCGTGCCTTCCGGCGTGAGCTACATGCTCACCAACCGCCAGGTGATGAAGCACGTGTTCCCGCTATTGTTCGGGTCCTACGACGTGCGGCCCATCGACCACTACGGACAGGAATTGTTGGCCGCCCTCAAGAGCCTCAAGCCCCAAGGCGCGGATGATCCTTCCGTGGCGCTTCTGACTCCCGGCGTGTTCAACTCGGCCTATTTCGAGCACACGTTCCTGGCCCGCCAGATGGGAGTCCCGCTGGTGGAAGGGCGCGACCTGGTGGTCTACAACAAGCGCGTGTTCCGCCGCACCACCAACGGATTGCAGCGGGTGGACGTGATCTACCGGCGCATCGACGACGACTTTCTGGACCCCAAGGCGTTCCGTCCGGATTCCGTCTTGGGGGTTCCGGGGATCTTCGAGGCCTTCGCGGCGGGCAACGTGGCGCTGGCCAACGCGCCGGGCACCGGGGTGGCCGACGACAAGGGGATCTACGCGTACGTTCCGCGCATCATCAAGTACTACCTGGGCGAAGACGCCATCCTGCAGAACATCGAGACGCACATCCTGGCGGAAGAGAAGCCCCGCGAGATGGTGTTGCAGAACCTCGACAAGATGGTGGTCAAGGCGGTGGGCGAATCGGGCGGCTACGGAATGTTGATCGGGCCGCACGCCACCCAGGCCCAGCGCGACGAATTCGCCCTGAAGATCCGCGAAAACCCGCGCAACTACATCGCCCAGCCCACCATCATGCTTTCGCGGGCGCCGTGCATCCTGGACGGCACCGTGGACGGACGCCACGTGGACCTTCGCCCCTACATCCTCTACGGAGACAAGGTCCGGATCATCCCGGGCGGTCTCACGCGGGTGGCCTTGCGCAAGGGGAGCCTCGTGGTCAACAGCTCCCAAGGCGGTGGATCCAAGGACACCTGGGTCCTGTACTAGACGGATTCCGCCGCCCTTCGATACAGCGCCTGCGGCGCCACTCAGGGAACGGCGGAATCCATCGAATCACCTAAACCGGCAATACCGATAGAAACCAAATCCGTCTTGCTTCCGAATCCAATCCCTTAGGACGATCCAACCAAACGTCCAAGGGAATCGCCCATAGGAGAAAACCATGCTATCCCGAGTCGCCGACAGCCTCTACTGGATGAGCCGATACATCGAACGCTCCGAGCACACCTGCCGCCTGATCGAGGTCAACCTCAAGCAGATGCTGGACGAAAGCCCCGAAGTCAGCGGCAAGCGCTGGGAGCGGGTGGTCAATTGCCTGCGCACCGATCCGCCCTCCAGGAGCGATCGGGAGGCCTGGACCGTGGCCACTTGGATGATGTTCGACAAGTCCAATCCCGATTCCGTGGCTTCCTGCGTGGCGGCCGCCCGCGAGAACGCCCGGCAGGTGCGCGAGATGATCTCCGCCGACCTCTGGGAAACCTTGAACCGGCTCCACCTGTATGTCAAATCTTGTCTGACCGACGCGGCTGCCAAGCGCGACCCGCATGAATTCCTGCGCCACATCAAGCACGAGATCCATGTGCTGCACGGCATCGCCGATTCCACCGTGGTGCACGGCGAAGGCTGGATGTTCCTGATGGCCGGCAAGAACGTGGAGCGGGCCGCGGCCACCACCGCACTGCTGTCCGAACACGTCCAGGACTTCCTGGCCCAGCAGATCGGCCAAGGTGCAGAAGGATTCCTGCATTGGGTGGGGGTTCTCCGCTCTTGCACAGCCTTCGAGGCCTACACCAAGACCTACACGGCCGAGGTCCGCCCCGGGCGGGTGTTGGAGTTTCTCCTGCTGTCGCCCATTTTCCCGCGATCGGTGCGTTTTTGCATCAGCTCCGTACGGAAATCCTTGGAATCCATCGAGTTCGAACACGGCACCAAACGCGGCGCCAAGGCCCTGAAAGCCGCACGACGCCTGGAAAGCCTCCTGGACTTCCTCCAGGTGGAAGACATGATGGATGAGACCCTGCGCCTGCGCCTTGCCGAGATCGAACAGCTCTGCGGCATGGTCCATTCGGCCCTGGAAGACGCTTACATCTTCTATGAAAACGCCCCATCCGAGATCCGCGGGGCGGCTTGATCCCGATGGGTCGCCTCATGATTTTTTTGGTTGTGCAATCTTTACGGGTTGACAGAGCCCGGATGCATCTATGTTTGCGAGCGAGAGTGCACCGATAGCGGTGCGTTTGAGATCATTCGAAGCAAGTCAGTTGAGAAGGGTCTCGTGAAAGGAAAGTATGAAGTTGTTTGTGGGTGGCCTGGCTTGGGCTACAACCGCTGAGACCCTCAAGGAAGCTTTCGAAGCTTTCGGAACTGTGACCGAAGCTACCGTAGTTTCGGATCGCGATACCGGACGTAGCCGGGGCTTCGGCTTCGTCGCGTTCGAGAACGACGCCGAAGGCCGCAAGGCTCTCGAGTCGATGGAAGGCGCCGTCTTGGACGGACGCAACATCCGCGTGAGCGAGGCCACCCAGCGCGAGCAGGGTGATCGTCCTCCTCGTCGCGAAGGCGGCTTCGGCGGCGGCGGCGGCGGCTTCGGCGGCGGTCGTTCCGGCGGCGGCGGCGGTTACGGCGGCGGCGGCGGTGGATCCGGCGGCGGCGGCTTCGGCGGCGGCGGCGGCGGTGGATTCGGCGGCGGACGCTCGGGTGGCGGCGGCGGCTTCGGCGGCGGCGGTCGTTCCGGCGGCGGCGGCGGCTTCGGTGGCGGACGCTCCGGCGGCGGCTACTAAGATCGCATCTCTCCTGTCCGTCAAAAAGCGGACGGGGGACCTATTGTAACGGTAAGGCGGTCTTCGGATCGCCTTTTTCGTTTCTTGGGCGTAACTCTCAGCAGTCGTCGAATTCCGCCACCAACATAAGGGTCTTCACCTTGCCCTGGTCATGGAAGATCCCGATCCTCCACCGGCTTTCCGCTCCGTGCTCTTCCCCCTCCTTCAGCGGCTCGGTCAGATACAGAAACAGCCCGTACCCCTTCGCATGGGGCTTTCCGAAGGACTTGAGCAACGCGGAGGTGTCCATTCCCGCCCGGATGCCAAAAACTGTCTCAAAGCTGCCTTCGAAGGCCCAAGAGCGTCCGTAGAGGCGATGCCCTCCTCCTTCGCTCCACAAACCTCCCGGGAAATGTCGGATCTCCCACGAATCTCCCGTGCAGGGATTTTCCCCGTTGGGAACCACTTCCAGGGGCTTTCGCTTGGACAAGCGCGTCAGAGTGGACTCGACCTTCCGCGAGGACCACCTCCCCTCCATTGAAAATTCCGCCTGGTCGGAGCCGACTTCGTAGACGCGCCCGGACAAGGAATCGCGGCGGGCATATCCCGCAAAGGCGGAGCTGGAATCGGCGAAAGCTGCGGCTGCGGCAAGCAGGAGCATGACAAGGAAGGGGAAGGACGGTCGCGAGCTTCGATGGGCCATCTCTGAAATCTAGGAGAACCGGGCGTCGCTTTCTGACAGCGGCATCCGTTTTCCCGCTACCATCCGCCGATCCTTCCTCGGAGCTAGATTCTCCGCATGCTCCTCTCGCAAAAACCGCCGCCTTCCGTGTCCCTCTCCCGCGCTTGCGCGATCACCGCCTGCTTTCTGGGGGCAACCCTGAGTGGATGCTCCGACCAAAAGCGTTTGGAGCTGCGCTGGAAGGTGTTCGGCGAAATTGGCGAGGTGGACCAAACCTCCGTGTTAGACTTGAGCCACTACGATTCGCTGGAGAACCCACTTCCCGAGCTGCAGAAGCTGGTGGGAAAACGAGTAACCGTAAAGGACCTGTACTCTCCCATCCAACGTGGCCCCCTGGACTGCGAATTCCTGGACGGGTTGGGCCAACTGTCCTTTGTGGCCACGCGCAAGATCAAGGTGTCCACCTGGTTCTACAGCGACCGGATGTTCGGTCTGTGGGGTGACTCCTTGAGCTCCCTGCCTCATTGGACCCAGGATACCTTGAACAAGTTCAAGCTCCCGCTGTTCGTGTGCGACGTGCCTGCCATCAAGGATTGCTACGCCCCACACCTGCCTTCGGAGGAGGTTGGAGGCTGCCCCCTGGATATCAATGATCTCCAGATCACAGGCCGGGTCACCCATGTCAAGGAATTCATGGACGACTACTACGTGTACCTGGTGGCAGAAGGGGTGAAGAATTGAGGATCAAATCAAGTTCACCAATAGTGGTTCAAGGATCTCAGATATCAAACCTTGGAGCGGAACATCATTTCTTTCGCCGGGTGGGCTCAAAGCCTTTCCACCAAAGCCCAAACAACCAGGAGGCCCAAGTGCTCAATCTTCCAATTCGACTCCCGCTTCACAGAAAATCTCTCCACACGCTTTTGTTATTTCTCGCAGCGTTCACGCTATCTACTCCACTTGTCTCGTGCGGGGATGGCCCTAAAGCCAAAGGCAAGACGTTTGGGCACGTAAACAAGAAGGAGGCGATTTCGTTAGGTGTCATTGCGAGCGAGACCAATCTCGACTCTGCCGTAAAGAAATACCTTGGGAAGGAGTTCACGTTCAAGGACCTCTGGCCTTCCGGGACAGACCCCGTGAACCATGATTACAGCTCCCGAAACAAATGCGGTTTTGTATTCGATTCTCCTGACGGTAAAGTTATTCTGACGGCATGGATCAATACGCCACTCTACAATCGCTTTCATTCCGGTGTGACGGACCGTAGACTCCCCAGCTCAGAGGCGGATTACGCCAAAGTTTTTGAAGTCGATGTCGACCTCTGTTCAGACAGCCAAAGTTCAGCCTGTTATGAGCAATCCATGAAATTGGCAGGACTCAGAAAAGATATGCCCGAATCCAAACAAATCTGCAACATCAGCCCAGAGAATGTTTATCTCACAGGAAGAATCGCGGGGATTCGCAAGCTGACACAGGAAACTGGTACGTCCTGGAGAATACAGATTATTCCATCGGGATTTTCAAACTAGGGAGTCCCCTCAGATCATAGTGCCACGGTCGCCTTGTTGGGTCCGAACAAGAACAATCAATCGAATGATCTTCGAGGCCTTTCGCTTGCCCCCTCCAGATTCAGCACCCAAAGCCCCGCTCACGATCACCAACGAATTCGGAATGAGGTCCTTGCCGACCAACGCCGCCGAGGATTTCCTCGAAATCATTCACCGACGACACTGGCGTGGCACGACCATCATCGCCACCAACAGGCCGGTCGAGGACTGGGGCAGGATCCTGGGTGACAATGCCGCAACCTCTGCCTTCCTGGACCGCTTCCTCGACCAAGCCGAGATCATCCCCATCGAAGGAAAGTTCTACCGGACGGGCCGAAAACGAAAGCCCGAAACAGGCGGTGGTTAACTTTCTCCCCGATCGCCAAGTGAATCACTTTCAAGTGTCCGGTGACAGGCAGACATCACCACCCATCAAAAAGCCATGCAGGATCTGTTGAACTAATTTCCCATCACAACCCAAACAACTAGGAGGCCCAAGTGCTCAATCCTGCAGCTCCACTCCCGCTTCACAGGAAGTCACTCCACACGCTTTTGTTATTTCTCGCAGCGTTCACGCTATCTACTCCACTTGTCTCGTGCGGGGATGGCCCTAAAGCCAAAGGCAAGACGTTTGGACACGTAAACAAGAAGGAGGCGATTTCGTTAGGTGTCATTGCGAGCGAGACCAACATTGACAGCGCCGAAAAGAAATACCTCGGGAAGGAATTCACTTTCAAGGATTTACTGCCTGGCTCACCCGACCCCATCAGCGATGATTATAGCTCTAGAAATAAGTGTGGTTTCGAATTTTATAGTCGAGACATGAAAGTCACTTTAACCGCATGGATCAATACGCAACCAAGATGGGACGGCGGAAACCGCGAATGGAAACGATATCTCCCTTATGATAAGGTGACGTCCTCAGAAGCCCTAAAAATGAATATAGATGTTTGTTCATCCCAACAGGACGCAGCGTGCACAAATCAATACGATTCTCTTGTCGGCTCGAAAGTTTATATGCCAACAAAGAGCATATGCAATTTTGCGCCGGAAAACCTTTACGCCTCCGGCAGAATAGCAGAAATCCGGAAATATGAAACCAAAAGCGGATCCGAATGGAAAGTGATCCTCATTACCACCGGAATCGCCAACTAGGCGAATTACGAAAAAAATTGGAATCGTCCAAATCAACAGACAACCAAGTCCTTCCGGCAAGGCCTTTCACATGACTACTTGAGCCGAACCAGGTGTATTCTCTAAGTTTTGGATTAATTTTGAAACATTACCTAATGCTGACACCATCGATCTTCTAGGGGCTGATCTTGAGCAGCTGCTCCGACCAGAAGCGTGCTGAGATGCGCTGGAAGGTGTTTGGCGAAATCGGCGAGGTGGAGGCCAACTCGGTCATTGATCTGGAGCTCTACGAAGCCAAAGAGGACCCCCTTCCCGCGTTGAAGGAACTCGTTGGCAAGCGGGTAACCGTCAAGGGCCTGTACGCACCGGTCCGGGATGGCCGAAACGACTGCGAGTTTTTGACAGGCTTGGGGCAACTGCAGCTCAAGGCCACGCGCAGGATCAAGGTGACTTCATGGTTTTACAGCGACCGGATGACCGACCTCTGGGACAGCTCCATGACCACCTTGCCACATTGGACCTCGGATACCTTGAACAGGTTCAAGCTCCCCCTGTTCGTGTGTGACGTGCCCGAAATCAAAGGATGCTACGCGCCTTTCAATCCTTGGGATGGCCCCGGCGCCTGCCCACTGGACATCCGGAAACTGGCGATCACCGGCCGAGTCAGCAAGGTATTGGATTTTTATGGTGATTACTACGTGTACCTGGTGGCGGAAGGGCTGAAGAATTGAGGATCAAATGGAATGAAACTTGAGATTCAACTCATCAAGAAATCTGCCAAAACCCTAGTCGTGATGCCAATCATCCATTGATCTAGAGTCTCTCGAGCATTATTCAGAAGTTACCAACCTTGTTCACCAGCACCGCGCCCTGATTTCAGTATCCGAGAGGCTACTTTGAAGTCGCACACCGAAACCCCAAGCCCTCGTCTCGAAGATCAGGTGGAGCCCAGCTACGTAATGCCGAACGTAATTCCCGGACACTGCTGTTAAAATGTCCGCCGCGGACCACGCGATATTCTCCCGTTTTCGGAGTGATAGGATCACCTACCTGTGAAGGAGGCACATAATCTCCAAACCAATCGGCAGTCCATTCCGAGGCATTCCCGAACATGTCGTATAGGCCCCAGGCGTTGGGAAGCTTTTTGCCCACGGGCTGCAATTGACCTCCAGAACTACCGACAAACCATGCATGTTGAAGAGCATCCAATTTTTCATTGCCCCAGGACCAGTTTGAGGTCCAGCCAGCCCGAGCGGCGTACTCCCATTCTGCCTCGGAAGGCAATCGCTTTCCGATCTTCGCACAATATTTGTTTGCTTCGCTCCAATCGACCTGATCCACCGGGCAATCGTCGCCACAAGCTTTAGCTTCACTTGGGATCACTCCCATGACTTTCTTGAAGGCGGCACGAGTGACCTCCGTTCGGTCAAGCAGGAAGGCTTTGACGCGAATCAAAACGGTCGGCCTTTCATTCGGGTAACCATCCGTTGACCCCATGTAGAAATATCCCTTCGGAATTTTTGCCATCCCGCTGGGAGGTTGCGCCTTATCATTCGGTAGCACCAGAAGGCAACCATCTGCACCCACCTTTGCATCTTCCTCCGACCGTAGGCAGAGGTCCTCCGCATTGGGAACGCCATCATGGTCATCATCCATTTCGTATCCAGCCACCTGGGACGAAACCAGACATGCGCTAAACACCCAGATTTTCACGTTCGTCATTACTCCAATGATAATATCGCGAATCCTCTTTGCTCGCTTTTCTGGCATTCCGATGCTAATTTTACCGCTCCTGGAGGAATCAATGAGCAGGTTGATCAGTATCATTTTGGCTCTCGCTATTTTTAGCTCGGTTGGATGCAAGCCCTCCGCCGATCACAAGCCATCCAACGCGACAGGAGCATTAGGCTTCAAGCAAGGAATTTTCCGCCCTGACTCTTCCATGACCCTCGCCCAACTGGCCGAAGAATCCAAGAAGCCAAACTTTGTGGAAAAATACCTTGGCAAGCGGATAACCCTCACGCAACTGAAACCGACTGGAACCGGAGAGATCCTAGAAGAGGGCTCACAAACCGGAATTTGTGGAAACTTTTATAAACCTAACGATACCGACTACTTCGGACTGACCGTTTGGTTTAATACGGAGCCAAAGAACACCATTCTGCCGCAGGACGACACATTCTTTGCGCCTTCCGATTCCATTGCAGCTGCTGGAATTCTTACCCTCCCATTTGATGTCTGCACTCCGCAGGTGGTCTACGTATGTGGGTACCCAAACGACCCCAGGTACGAAGTGTACAAATGCCCATTTGACTTCAAAAAGCTGTCCATTTCGGGATTGGTCGCAGGCATTTATCCTGGAACCAAGATTTTCGAAGTGCATCTTGTCCCGACAGGGCTCTCTGACTGAACACCCGACCTGATCTTACAACCTTCGATCTGTGAAATCTGAAGCATTGGACCATCCACCAACATCCCCCCATCTTCCCTGCTGGTCCAATTCTACTGTATTCGAGCGGCAACCCACAAGCAGGCCTCAAAGGGAAGCACGCTCCACGCGACAATCCATGCAGAATCTGTTTATCTAATTTCCCATCACAACCCAAACAACTAGGAGGCCCAAGTGCTCAATCCTGCAGCTCGATTCCCGCTTCACAGGAAATCACTCCACAGGCTAATGTTATTTCTCGCAGCGTTCACGCTATCTACTCCACTTGTCTCGTGCGGGGATGGTCCAAAAGCCAAAGGCAAGACGTTTGGGCACGTAAACAAAAAGGAGGCGATTCCGCTAGGTGTCATTGCGAGCGAGACCAACCTCGACTCTGCCGAAAAGAAATACCTTGGGAAGGAGTTCACGTTCAAGGACCTCTGGCCTGCCGTGACAGATCCCGTGAACCTTGATTACAGCTCCCGAAACAAATGCGGTTTTGTTTTCAAATCTCCTGTTCAGAAAGTTTATCTGACAGCATGGATCAATACGCCACTCTACAATCGCTTTCATTCCGATGTGACGGACCGTAGACTCCCCAGCTCAGAGGCGGATTACGCCAAAGTTTTTGAAGTCGATGTCGACCTCTGTTCAGACGCCCAAAGTTCAGCCTGTTTTGAGCAATCCATGAAATTGGCAGGATTCAGAAAAGATGAACCCGAATCCAAACAAATTTGCAACATCAGTCCAGAGAATGTTTATATCGCAGGAAGAGTCGCGGCAATTCGCAAGGTGACTCAGGAAAGTGGTACAACCTGGAGAATACAGATTATTCCATCGGGATTTTCAAACTAGGAAATTCACTCAGATCATAGTGCCGACAGGATTGGCAAACTGAACCTCATTCAGGACAATCGAACACACCAAAAGGTTAACCCCATGAACGTGCGCATTTACTCCTTGCTATGCCTAATTCTGGCAGGCTGCTCCCTCTTCAAACCGCAACCCGCTGCAAAGGGAAAGTCCTTTGGTGTCATCGACAAGGAACACGCTATCCTGTTGGAGGACATCGCCAGGTTACCAAAAGAGACCATCATGAAAAACTACCTGGGTAAAACGGTCACGTTCAAGGGCATACGCCCGCGTGGAGGGGGGAGCTTTCCAGGATTGCCCTCCGAAACGAACGTTTGTGACGTATTTTTTGATCGCCCTGAAGACGAATACCCTTCAACCATTTCTGTTTGGTTTCACGCGGATTCTGAGACGATTATGTCAACTTACCCAAATGATGTTTTGGATCCAAAACTCCTTAGCCATTTCAAGCCGCTAAAGTTTCCATTTGATATCTGCAATGCAGATCGATTGAATACTTGCGGCATTCCCGGTGCCGTGAAAAATGGAAAAATTTGCGCCTTTTCCAAAGACAGCCTGTATATTGCGGGCAGAATCTTTGGAGTTGATTATAAGGGCCCAGAACTAGGATATCGGATAATCATTGTTCCAACAGGATTAACAAACTGAACCTCATTCAGAACTATCAAGCTCATCAAAGGTTAACTCCATGAACGTGCGCATTTACTCCTTGCTATGCCTAATTCTGGCAAGCTGTTCCCTTTTCAAGCCGCAACCCGCTGCGAAGGGAAAGTCCTTTGGAGTCCTCGACAAGGAACACGCTATCCTGTTGGAGGATATCGCCAAACTACCAAAAGAGACCATCATGAAAAACTACCTAGGCAAAACGGTTACGTTCAAAGGAATACAGCCAGGGGGAGGGTACTGTTACCAAGGGCTTCCTTACGAAAAGAACATTTGTGATGGATTCTTCGATCGTTACGATGACAAATTCAGAGCCACACTCTCGGTTTGGTTTCATGCTGATTCAGAAATAATTATGTCCACCTACTCTGAGCATGTGGCCGATCCTGAAATTTTAAGTCGTTTCGAACTACTCCAATTTCCCTTTAATATTTGCGACCCGGATCGATGGAATAATTGCACATTGCACAACAAAATTATTGATGGGAAGGTGTGTGCGTTTGCCGACGACAGCCTATACATTGCTGGAAGAATCTTTGGGATTGAATATGAAGGCCCGGAACAAGGATACAACATCATGATCGTGCCAACAGGTTTGGCGAATTGATCCTCATTCAGAACAATCGAACTCATCAAAGGTTAACTCCATGAACGTGCGCATTAACTCCTTGCTATGCCTACTGTTGGCTGGCTGCTCCCTTTTCAAGCCGCAACCCGCTGCGAAGGGAAAGTCCTTTGGAGTCCTCGACAAGGAACACGCTATCCTGTTGGAGGACATCGCCAAATTGCCTAGCAAGACTATTATGAAAAACTACCTCGGGAAAACCGTCACTTTCAAATACCTTCGCCCGAGAGGTGGATACTGCTTCAATAGATTACCTCATGAGAAAAACATCTGTGACGGATTTTTCGATCACTCCGAAGACAAATATTTGGCAACCCTGTCCGTTTGGTTTCATGCCGATTCTGAAACGATCATGTCCACCTACCCTGAGCATGTGGCCAACCCAGAAATTCTAAGTCACTTCCAACCACTCCAATTCCCATTCAATATTTGCGATCCCGATCGATGGAACAACTGCGACACGCCAAATCTTATCAAGGATGGAAAAGTTTGCGCCTTTTCGAATGACAGCCTCTACATTGCCGGAAAGATTTTTGGGATTGATTACAAGGGAGCAGAGCAAGGAGGATATAGCATTTACATCGTCCCGACAGGATTGGCGAATTGATCGACGCACTGCACCTAGGAGGGAGTCAAAGCGCGGACAGTTTGCCTCCTAACGAGATCTGATACTTTTTGGCAGATCAACACATTTTCCACCGAGCGTTTCTCGGAGCTAGATTCACGGCATGCTCCTCCCGCAAAAACCGCTGCCTTTCGTGTCGCTCTCCCGCACTTGCGCGATCACCGCCTGCTTTCTGGGGGCAACCCTGAGCGGCTGCTCCGACCAAAAGCGAGTGGAGCTGCGCTGGAAGGTGTTTGGCGAAATTGGCGAGGTGGACCAAACCTCCGTGGTGGACTTGAGCCACTACGATTCGCTGGAAAACCCACTTCCCGAGCTGCAGAAGCTGGTGGGAAAACGAGTAACTGTAAAGGACCTGTACTCTCCCATCCAACGTGGCCCCTTGGACTGTGAATTCCTGGACGGGTTGGGCCAACTGTCCTTTGTGGCCACGCGCAAAATCAAGGTGTCCACCTGGTTCTACAGCGACCGGATGTTCGGCCTGTGGGGCGACTCCTTGAGCTCGCTGCCCCATTGGACCCAGGATACCTTGAACAAGTTCAAGCTCCCCCTGTTCGTGTGCGACGTACCTGCCATCAAGGATTGCTACGCCCCACACCTGCCTTCAGAGGAAGTGGGAGGCTGCCCCCTGGATATCAATGATCTCCAGATCACGGGCCGTGTCACCCATGTCAAGGAATTCATGGACGACTACTATGTGTACATGGTCGCCGAAGGGGTGAAGAATTGACACCAGAAACCCGGATGCCGTTGGTCGTGAAGACCAAAGATTCCTCGAATGAAGCCATCGCTGGTCTGCGGACTCGAATTGCTCTAGCCTCGGTGCTCGCCGTGTCCATCCTGGCTCTCGGCTCCTGTTCGTCAAATCCTGTCGGCATGATCCAGTGGAAACTCCTCGGGTCGCTCGGTGACGCGAAGAGCGATACGATCATCGATTTCCGGGAATTCGACCGCATGGAAGATCCCATGACGGCGATGAGTTCGCTTGTCGGAAAGCGCGTAACCTTCAAGGGATTGCGACCAACCTCCCGCAGGTCGCAACAGGGACACGATCCCGACCAGAATTCCTGTGCGATGGTTTTCGGATCCGAGTCCAACCGGTTGGTGGCCTGGGCGAACACTCGCCCGGATGATTTCGAATACCGCGGCGACGGATCGGACGCAGGACTCCATTTCCACAGCGTGATCGCTCCCGTCGAGGTGTTGGAAGCATTGATACCTCTGGACATCCATTTCGATGTGTGTTCGGACGCCGTGAAAGTGAGCTGCGACCTTTCCTCCAGCAACTCCTCGGAAAAGGGAGATTGTCCCTTTTCCGATTCCGGCACCATCATCACGGGAACCATCGCTGCCGCCCGTAGCCTGAATTCCTACCGAGACCTGCACATCAATACCGAGAAGATCGAGGATTAGGCTAGCTATTCCTGCTACTGCTACATCGACCTCACCGCGTGACTGCTTAGATCCGGCGAAAATGCGCCAATCTCCACTTGAACAACCGAACAAGAAGGACTGTCCAATGAAGAGCCTCGTCAACCTCAATATTCCTGTGATCCTCGCGCTGGCGGGAGCGCTCTCGCTTGTTGGATGCAAAGCCAATTCCAGCCATCTATTGTCTGGGAAATCCTATGGAACTGTAGACAAGGAAAAGGCCATCAGTGCAAATGACCTAATGGGCCAAAGTCACATTAAAGCTGAATCCGAACTTCTTGGCAAGGTGGTGACCTTCAAAGATTTGCAAGCAGTGGAAGTCGGGGAAATCGATACAACCAAAAATGCATGCGAAATAGAATTTGAAGCGATGGGAGCACAAGTCGAAAAAATCTCCATTCAACTTGTGGTCAACTTCAATCGGACTCCAAATGAAGTCCTTGAGGACATTCGCAAATGGGATTCCTTGTCCAACACCACAAATTCCTTCGAAATCGATTCATCCGCAATGCAAGTCGATAACTTGCTGGAGATCAAAGATCGTCTCTGCAACCGACCCCAAATTCTAGACTGTACCGCTGGAAAAGACTCTGATTTTGGGCGATGCCCGTTTGAAAAGGGTAAATTTCACCTTTCCGGTCGTGTTTTTTCCGTTCTCAGAACCTCATCGGCCCCACTCCGCATCATGATGACCCCAACAGGTTATTCCTCTCCCTAGCCAGCACCATTTTTCTAAATCACAATCTTATTTAATTTACAAATCTCTGGATTCACAATACCCTCTTCACCAGGTATCAGCGACAGTTCAAGATAAATTTCCGTACCTGAACGGACCTCATAATTAGCAATATTCACTACGAATTGACCAGTAATGCGCGGAAATTCCTCCTTTGCTTTGTCTATTGAACACAAGGACCACTCCTTCTCTGCACACTCAATCGTGGAATCAAATATTCCGACTTTGCGCATTCTAACCCAGATAGATTTGTCGAAAAAATGCGTCATTTCAACAACAGATAGCACATGCTTTCTACCTGAAATGATCTTGACGGTAGATGAGATTTTGGTGTGTCTCGGTTGAAATAGAAATAAGCCTGGATTCTTTTCTATAGGACGCTTTTTGCGAAGACAATCCGCCTCCAAATTAATGGGAACATAGGGGTATTTCAAATTCTGCTTTACCAACTCCATTACAAAGGAACCTTGCTCCTCTTCTCCCTTTAAAGCTTCCTCCATGCCAGCAACAGAAAGAAGAAAATCACCAACAAGCCGAGGCGGCTTAAGCCTTGTCGCGTCTTTTGCCATATCCGTCGAAAAAAATGCTCTACTATTTACCCAAGCTCCCTGATCCACAGGCGTATCGCTTCCTTTTGCGGAATAACCTTTAAGCTTTGCCTTTGGCGCTTGCGAATCCTCACTCTCCTTGTAAAGCAACATCGTTTTAAGTGGACGCCCCCAATAGAGAATCATTGGTCGGGCCTTGGGGGCGTTGTAGGCACTAGAAAGGATAGGGCCTTGCTGTACCGTTGTTTCAGGTCGATCAAATTTCAATTCGTTCTCAACCAACTGCCCAAAGGAATAGTGTATTCCCTCTCCGAACTTTTTCTTGAGCTTGCAGATCTCCCCATCCAATGGGACAGAGAGTCCTTCTTGCGTTAACGAAAGCAGCTTGATATCGAAAATTGGATAAGCAAAACTAAACAAAAGAAACTTCAGACCAAATACCATGTCAAAACTAATCTCTAAACCCAACTCTTTGCTGCTTAGCCCAGAAAGCTTCGTCGTGCGTTTTTTTGCTTTTTCGTTATATCGATTGATAAAGCCAATAAAGCCATCGCCTTTAAGCCCAATAGCCATGCTTACATCAATATCAATATATGACTGCAACTGTTTAATCGCTCTGCGCACGGGCGTATCTCGTGTTGTTCCTCGCAATTGCTCATTTTCATCGATGGACTCCAAATCCGCAATTCGATGAATTGCACCAAACTCGGTCATCCTAGCGTGATGAGCCGCAGTATAAGCAGGCTTGCTCATTACCGACCAAGGCGCACATAATTCAACTCCAAAATGGACATTGGTATCTTTTGGAAAGCCAATTCCTGCACCGAATTCAAGTCCTGTCTCACTTAACTTGAATTCGAGGGCAAAAAACAACGCAGCCTTATAGCTCAGTGTGAATGCCACGAATGCCCACGGAACAAGCGCAGGAGTTAGGAGAGGCTCGCCCCAAGGCTGTGGGAATTTTTTGTCGTCGGATATCTCTTTAATGGTGTACTCGAAAGAAAGTACATTTGGATTCGACGTATCTAGAGTTGATTTCTCATATTGCTTTTTCGCCAGCCCCTTGACTTTCTCCCATCGGGTCTTTTGCTGCTCCGGACCGTCCATTTTGAGGTAGTCCCAAAGCGCCTTCTTTTTGTCTTCGATGTCAGAACGGATGATTTTCTCATAAACTTCCGGTACGCTGGCAAACGCAGCCTCAATTCCCATTGAATAAAGAGTCGAAAGCAAGCCAACGACTTTAGGGTTACTCTTTGCGGTTTTTTCAAATCCTTCCAAGTTGAAATTCTCAAAGCCGTCAATTGCAAAGGTGGCCAGTATGTTGGGGATTTGAAAAAAATTGATAACCGACGTCAATATCTCAACACGATCATTGATGGTCTTCGAGATTTTTTTCTTCTCTTCAGGATCACTAGGGTTGCTTGATCTGGATCGTACTTTCTCCGAATAACTCTCCATCCACTTTGTGAGCGCCATCACCAAAGCACCCTCCAGCGCCGTAGCGGCCCCAAAGGATGCGATTTTCCGATAAAAGGCTACATCTTCATTCTTCCTTTCGGCTTTCAGGAGATTCGTCAGCTGCTGCAAACTCTTTACGCCCTTGGATGTCACCAAAGCGACATAAAGCGACACCAATGTATTTGATTTCACCATAAGCTTTTTTACATCGTTCCCCTTTGCGATTCTGCCGCGGAGGAACGCATGATTGTTAAACGAAAAACTTCCTGATTTTGCCTTTCCGTCCTCGGTGCAAACTCCTGACCCTATATCTATTCTCTCCATTTTTTCCGCGAGCGCATTGGATTCATCATCAGAAGGATCGATGTTCCACTGAACATTCTCGTTCCTGGCCCAAACTTTTAGCCAGCACCCGGCTTCAACTTCTGAAAACGGACCAAGAAGCGCCGACGGATCAGCATCTTTCGCAAGATTCGGGTGGCTTTTCTTTGCTTCCTCTATTCGCTTCTCACGACGACGCTTGTCCTCCGGAGTAACTTCGTTGGCAAGCTTCATTTTCAGTTTGATTTTGTAACCAATTTGCGGACCTGAAGCGCCACCGCTTCTTACAACAAACAAGCAATAATCCGAAGTTGGGAGAACTTCTTTTTTTTGAACCCCATCTTCATATCGTATTCTCTCGACGCTTTTCCCAGTGAAATCCACAATATATTCAGTCCACCCGCTTCTAGGGAAGTCCTCCTTGGAAAGTGCAAGCCCATCAGACTCATCCTTTTGCTTTTTGGCAATCGTCCTGTCTGACAACTCCTTTCCTGTTAACGGCGTTTCCCCATCAAATCCACGTGGCTGAAGAAATCCCCATATTCTTGCCTTTACGGGAGATGTATCCCCCTCATTAATCCGCACGTCAACGATAACCCACTGGGTCATTTCCGTGCAAATCACTCCTTTTGGCAGCTTTGATGATTTGCTGACCTCTTCCGAATACACATACGCCAAAACACCATCGCGATAATCCACCTTAGCATTCGCAAATACAACTGTTTCGCGAATCTGATTCTTAAAGCGTTTTGTTTGGTAATTAAAAAAACCCATCACATGGGAATCATCCGATTTCTTTTTGCCATCTTTCTTTGGCACATTATAATCAGTTAAGGCATCGCTAACAATAAACTCTTCACCCTCAAATTGGACCATCGGAAGAGGAAAATGCGAGGAGATGTCATCCTTTCCTGCATTATTTCCCCAGGCAATGGACATCGCCTTCCATCCAGCAATTTTGTTTGGCAGTACTAATGAAATTCCTTCGCACGACATCAGAACAACCCCTTGGGTTTGAAAGAGCTTGGATCCGGCAGCTTCGGCGCTGGCGGAAGATCAGGAATTTTGGGTAGGTCCGGAACTTTCGGGAGATCCGGCATCGAAGGCATATGGATCGAACCCAGTCCCGACTTAAGGTCATCGATCATTCCCCCGAAATCAGGGAGATCGAAGTCCGGAAGCTTGAACCAGTCGTCGTCCTCTTCGTCCTCGTCCGGCTCCCCCCAACTCAATCCGTGGGGGTCACCCTGGCTGGCTTGCTCCGTCTTCTGGGCAGCTTCCATGGCCGGTTCCACGGCCAAAGAGTACTGCTCGAAACTGGCAGGCGCCTTTCCCTGGAGATTGAACTCGTATCCCTCCAGCCAAACGCAAAGGTGTGGGGTGTCGGGAATCACAAAATCGAGTTCATCCCCCTTTTTCACCAGCACCTCGAGGACCAACTCCAGGCGGGGATGCGTCAGGTAGATCTGAAACTTCCGGCCCGGCGCCTCGAATTCCGCCACGTCCTTCTCGTCTTTCATCACCGTAAGGCTCATGTACTTGCCGGGATACTGGTACCCCTTCGGGGCCAGGTATTGATCGTCCCACTTGTGCTTGGCCAGCCAGTCCTTGATCTCGAGCTTGGTGGAATCCGGCAATTTGAGTTCGGCGCCTTCGGGAACGATGTCGTGGGTGGCCCCGAACTTGTCTTCGTTCATCTCCAGCAGGATCCGCCAATTCCGGATCCCCAGCCGATCGGCGATGTCCGAAAGACTTTCCGCCTTCTTTGCCGTATACGTCCCCCCGGCGACTTCCTTCAAGAACGGCTCTTGCGCCTCCTGGATGTAATTGCACAACGCCCCGAACAAATCCCCCTGCAGGGTGGCGGAGATGTCGTGTTCCTCGGCGTCGGAATCGTCGTCTTCGTCCTGGTCTTCTTCCAGGTGGCGCCAGGGGCCCTGGTAGTAGCCCATCAGCCCCAGGTAGTAGCGCAGGCGCTCCACGGACATTTCCTCGTCGATGTCGTCGTGGAGTTCGTGCGGGAATTTGTCGAGGTTCTTTTTCTTCTTCAGTCCTTCGTCCGTGGCGCCATACAGGATCATGAAGCGGCTGGGCATCAGGTGGGGGTCGTTGTCCTTGCCCTTGTCGCAGGCGATCTTGCAGACCTCCTGGTAGTTCAGGCATTCCACGGCCACCAAGGCCATCTGGTAGCCTTCCTTCTTCTCGATCTCCACGAGCTTGTCGGCTAGCTTCTTGATGGTCAGAGGAGGGACGTGCGTCACCTTCTCCGGAACCCCGGAAATCACCTTGGGCTTTTTCTGGGTGGTGGAATTCTTGCTCATTCGAAACTCCCCGGCCGCACCAGGAGCGTGGCCATCGGTGTGCCGTCCAGATCGATCAAATTCTGCACGAAGTAGTGATCGTCCAACGCGTCGCGGTTCCAGGTGCGCACGTCCATGTGCACCCACGTGGGTGCGTGGCCCGCACCCTTGCCGCCGGGCTCGAGCGCGAACTTGTCGGTGGAATTCCAGCTCACCTGTGCACCCAGCTTGTCCTGGGCGATCTGGCGCATGGCATCGGCGTCGGTGGACGTCTGCGATTGACCAGGGTCGCGCACCCATTTGTCGCCGACCTTGCTCTCGAAATTGAGGTCCACGGCCTTGCCCATGTGGTTGGTGGACGATCGCGCCTTCTTGGTCTTCGGGTCGACATGCAATTTGTTGTCGTCGTGGCAGCGGTAGCCGCTGGAAAAGGCCATGAACCGGATTTTGTCCTTGTGGATCACCGACCCGTAGTGGATCAGGCTGCGGCACGCCCACAAGAGGGACCGGTGGATGCCGGGATACTCGTACTTGTGGCCGGCTTCGTTCTTGGAAGCGGCGTACTTGGAGGTGTATTCGTCCTTGTGGCGGCCTTTTCCAAAACCGCCGCAGGTTCCGCAGGGGCACTTGAGCTTCTTGGTGAACGAAAGCGGGTGCGCGGCCGCGAAGGCATCCAGCGCCTTGGCGAAGTCCATGTCGACCTGGCCAGTCGCTCCACGGCCCATCACGTCTTTTTCGAACCGCTTGACCGCACCCAGCAGCGTGTCGTCAAATTCTGTCCCAGGCAGGATTCCCCCGAACCCGGCCAGCCGGATGCGAAGTTCCTCCACCGCCAAGCCGGAATTTCCCTTGGTGATCTTCTTGAAGCCGGAGAACAGCCCAGGTTCCGGCTCCACGGGCTTGGCCACCGCCGGCGTGATCCGGAAAGGATTGAGCGGTTGGACAATCTCCACCCACGATGCGAAATAGCCTTCCAGTTCGGCTTGCATCTTCTCGAACTTGGTGGGAGCTTTTTTCCCTTTGGCCTCGCCGCCCTTCTTCGCGTCCCCGCTCATGCCTCATCCTCCTCGGGAGGGTGGCTTCCGAACTTGGCCGCCCCGCCCGCGCCCGCCTTGAGCTTGATCTTGCCGGAGGAGTCGGTCTTCACCTTGTGGACCTGTCCGTTGGGCTGCTTGACCTCGATCGTGTGGTTGGGCATGGCCTTGCCCTCGTGGTCGGTCATCTCGATCTTGAAGGCGGTGTCCAGCGGGATCTGCGGGGAAATCCCCAATGCTCCGTCGATCTGCGCCACCACCTCCACCGAATGGAACGACTGGGTCTGCTCCTCGAAGAGGTCCTTCCAGCGCTTTTCGGTGAGAGTCCATTTGCCTTCCACCTTGCCGCCCGACACCTTGACAGGAATTGACGCCACGTGGAATCGCGTGTGGTCTTCCGAAACCAGGCTCACGTAGAGCTCGCCTTCGGCGCCGTCTTCGGCGTCGGTCTTGCAACTGAAGGTGGTCTCGGTGCCGATCTCGATGGGCTTGGCCGAGCTTTTCACCTCGCCGGTGGCCAACAGCGTGAGCTTGAACGAGCCCTTCTTGGAATACCCGCTGTGGGTGATCTTGCCGTCCTGGGGGGTGGAGCCGCGGATGATCTTGCCATCGGGATCTTCGATCTTGTACGGAACCCCCATGATGGGGCGCCCACCCTTGTCCTTGACGGTTGCCTGGATCTGGAACGCTTCCGTGGGCGATTTGGATTCATGGGTGAGCTTGATCGGCTCGATCGCCTTGGGACCCTTGGGCGCCTTGATGGAAGCGGCCGCCGCAGCTCCTGCGCTGCCGGCCTGTGATCCGCTGCCCACTTCGCCGATCATCACCGTGAAGCATCCCAGCACGATCTGCGAAGGCGGCCCCACGCAGATGGCCATGTCGCCCAAGCGGGCGGCGGGTTTTTTGCCCACCAGCACACCCATGCTACCCAGGATGATAGGCCCTCCCACGTGGGGGATGGGCGGCACACCCGGGGTCACCATGGGGCAAACGTGTTGATCGCCCATGGTGGCTGCGGGCATCTTGCCGATCAGGACGGTGGGCACACCAGGGCCGACCACGGTGCCGCCGTGGGCGGTCATGTCGGTGAGTCTTGCGGCGGGTTTTCCCATCACTTCACCTCGGATTCGAGCGAGACCAGGCTGAGCTTGGCTTCGGGGTAACGGCGGTTGATGTCGGAGAGGATATCTTCCAGGCGGGCGAACACGACCTTCTCGACGTCATGCTCGGAGGTCGCGAACAAAAGGACATTCCCGTTGCGGGAGAACGTCGGGCTCCAAACATATTCGAAGGCCCGGAGTCGATACGTGGCGACCTTGAACATCGACCCTTCCCTGCGGACATGTCCCAGGTACATGGTCATGTCGTCCTCCAGTCTTGCCCCGACCAAAAACAGGTTCAGGTGGGGATGCACGACCACAAAACGCAGGGATTTCACCGGCCGGAGAATATGGCCTTCGCATTTCACAGGAACGGCGCGCGCGGAGTCGATGGCACTCAACACGAACAGGAGGTCATCATCATAGCCGGGAAGACCTGGCCAGCTGAAGACGGCCCAGTTGTCCTTGGTCTTGCTGGGAAACAGACCTCCGAATTCCGGATATTGCGGGTCCCCCTCGGAAAGCCGGACTCCATGCTGGTGCATGGCGTTCAAAGCCGCAGCCATTGGATGGAAGGCTTCCTTTCCATCCAATCCGTAGAATTTTGCTCCGACGACGCTTTCTCTTTTCCAGCGGGTTGCGATCAATCCGGTGGCGACGAGCGTGACCTGCAAGGGTCCTTCTTCACTTTCCTTCGGCAGAGCAAGAAGAACTTCCGGTTTTTCCGTTTCCGGCGCGAACTTCACCAACTCCACGTCGGCACGCATCCATCCCACATGATGGGTGGCCACACTGTAGAGGGTGTCTTCCTGAACGAACTCCTTGCCCTGGAACCTCCGCTTCCCATTCCATTCGTATTCAAAGATCGGGGTTCCATCGGGCTCTCTCAAGTACGCACCCGTGCCGTGGAAAAAGTAGAGGTGATGTTTCGCAGGAACGGCAGAATAGCTGGTTCCGATTTCATAACTTCCCAGCCCACCGAGCTCGAAGGATAACGTTCCTTCCTTCAAGGATAGACGCTCGACCTGCTCATCCAGTGGAACCTGGATATGAAAATCTTCTGGCTCAATCCCCGGG
This sequence comes from Fibrobacterota bacterium, assembly GCA_016699655.1. Lineage (GTDB taxonomy): Bacteria > Fibrobacterota > Fibrobacteria > UBA5070 > UBA5070 > UBA5070. The sequence continues at coordinate 1,430,367 of CP064986.1, read as the reverse complement.
CAAAAGTTCTGTGATTCGAAATCGAATTTTGAAAACTCAAACGCATGGAAGGGGTCTTTGTTATCCATTTTTCCCTACTCTCCCGCCTGACGCAGACATGAATGCCAATCCAATCGCGACAATTGTGAGGTCCACCTGTTTGCGACCCCGGGCCATTATCCGTTCATCTTCTTTGCCAATTTTTTATTGGTAGCATACAGCAATTCCAGTTTATCTCCGGTAAAATTACCATCATACATCTGAGGATCAAAATCATCGATCCACTGCCAAGTGGAATCCCAATTGGGATCATTTATTTTGGCTTTCAATGATTTGAGATTCAGAAACTGCAAAGGATTGAGAAAACACGCTCGGAGGAAAAAATCTCCCGGCATTTCTGGAATCATTTCTCGGAAGCCCCGGGCATAGCGATAAAACATGGTCCCGTCTTTCCCCTTAACCGGCTTCTCTCCCGCAGGCAGCGGCCAATCCGTTCCCCACAAGATGCGTTCGAGAAGGATGGGCTTTTTTTCCCTGGCCCATTCGAACACCTTCAGGAAGGCTGTTTTGTTGTTCTCCGTTAGAATCAGGTAGCTCAAATCGATATAAACGCGATTATCCACATCAACCAAATCCAGCAAGTCCAGGACAAACTTGTGCGTTCTGGAAACGCAAATCCCGTCCTGATTAAAGTCAAAATTCAAATCCTTGCTCACTGGGCTCGGCTCCCGAGTTGCTCGGAATTCCTCTTTATTGTCCGCGAAATGATCTCCATCCCCAAAGTGGGCAATGCAGATTTTCAGCTTTTTGTATGCTGGTCGATCAACAAGATTTTTCCAGGCGCTGGGCGCCAAATAGTGTTGGACAAACCACCATTTTTTGCTTGGCAAATCTTGGGGAACAAACCATTCTCCATCCGCCCCTTGAACCTCGCGCGAAAACTTTGTTGTCCAGCCATCAGATTCTTCATTCTCACGCCCATCGACAATCAATCCCATTTCATCCAGCAAATCATAATAATGCTCTCGATCTTGAGTATAAAATCCTGCCGGTCCGCCATGATTGACAAGGGGAACATCGAAGGCAATCGCAGCTTCCCATAACGGCTGGACCTGCGACCTCAGCAACGGGTCCATCGGCGACCAGCCGGTAGGTGTATAAATTTTAAACCCGACATAGTTGCTCCCTCCCGCCTGAACAGGCTCCTTCAATGCCTTTTGAAGGGCGAAATGATCGCCTGTTGTTTGACGTAAGGCTTGAGGTGTGAATCTTCTGGGGTCGAATTTGAAGAATGGGAGCAAACGAACATCTGGCGCATTGATCTCCTTAGCCCATTGCCTCTTTAATAGCCCTGCGTATGTTTCCATTTCCTCTTTATAAGGCTCGAATTTTGTGCGATCCTTCTCCTTCATGTAGCTCCACACTTCGCCATGCTCCGAAGGAGGTGGATCCTTGTATAGTGGGGGCAAAGTAGTGATCACGCCCGAGTCCGTATCCGAGATAATCTCCGGCGTGTTGTTGGACAAAAAGCCCCATTTGGCATTCCACGAATACCACATGACCAACGATGTTCTATTCGTTAGAAATTCTACGCAATATTTCTCCCGAATGATTGGAGTCCCGTAATACCCATTAAAATGCATGTACTCCAAATCCATCGGCATCAAGCATGCCACCAAATCGGCATTCTTTTTTTGAAACCTCATGACCCTAGAGAAATCCGCATCCAAAAACTGCTGATAGCATTTTTCCGCAATAACCGAGGTTGGCTTCGCTCCGATAACGCCTCCTTCCCCTAACACAATCGGCAACTTCCCAAGAAAATCTTGGACATTGTACCCCGGCTTCAGCCCAACCGGAAAAATCACCCCTTTTGTATAGAGACTAATCCTATCCCAAACCTGCAGCCAAGCCGATGGAAACGTGGCGCAATGGGTTGACTGGATATGACTGTGCATCTCAAAGTGAGCAGGCGTCTCGAAGCGCCAAATGCAAATCACTGGATGAAAATTCGAATAAGCAAACTCATGGGCAACCGCCCATTTCCCAGGCGCCTTATGGCACGTGGGCACCGTCATTCTCCCTTTTTGGGGCTTTGCTTCGTTTCCTGGATTCACCTTTTCATAACAAACCAGATTGAAATCAGGAGTCATCAATCCCGTGATGGTCACGAATGTTTGCGTCGGATCCTCATCGCTAATATATCCCAGCTCAATCGCATCGAAAGATGGATCAAACTGGAGGTAAAAATGAACAGCCGTTACTTCGCCCATCACCTCAGCTTTTGAAAGATGAATTTCCTGCAGCGTGACGGTACACTTCACCTGGATGTTCTTTTTAAAAAAGATCCAACGTCGAACCTCTTTTTCCACCAAACAATGCGCACGAACAACGAGTCTCTCCGGAAAGGCTTTGACTTCTGACAGTTTATGGTTGATCGCAACGGCAAAATCAAAGAGCTTGTAATACATCCCGTTGGCGACGTCTTGTCCTATTTGGTCTTTAGACATTTCACTTCCTATTTCGTCGAGGGACCCGGAACTCGCTCAATCCTGGAAACGCCGATCGGCAATTCCCCTGGCTCGATGGCATTGCCTTCCTCATCGAGAGTCAGCTCCTTCGATGAACCATCCGGCAAGGTGAGCTTGCGCTTTCCAGAGCCACCTTTGAACAGCAGCCCGATGCTCGTCTTCGCCAAAAGTTCCGCGCTCTTGGAGCTGGCACCCAAGCAACTGAACACCGCCTGGAAATGGGCGTCCTTGTATTTCTCGGAGGTCTGTTTCAGCTGTTCGTCGGACTTCTTGTCCTGTTGCAAAAACGGGTAGTGGCTTTCCCAGACCACCTCGCCCGCACCTTGCTGGACCTCCCCTTTGCCACTGGCCACCAAGGTGCGGTGGGCCGCATCCTGGTGACAAAGAATGCTCCAAGAAAACGGCGTGCCATCGGGAACGCCCGGCATCTTGGCTTTCCAGTGCGTAGCCTGGCCCAGCGGCACCTTCTGCATCGCCTTGCCCTTGGAATCCACGATCTCCACCGGCCCCAACGCCACCTGGTCGCGCACCAAAAGCGTGTCCGAGCGGCCGTTGATCCCCACCGAGCTGGCCTCGGCCAGGAAGAAGTGCTTGCCCTTGGTCTTGGCGGGGATCTTCCAGGGGGCGGAGCAGCAGTTGGCTCCCGCCTTTCCTTGGACGGTAGCCACCACCGAGCCATCTTCCGCATGGATCTTGAAGGTGAAGGGGCAGCCCTCGCCGACATATCCTGTCAAGACGGTCATCACCGCTTCGCCGCCCGCCATGGCATCGGTCAGGCTCCAGCGGCACGAAAGCAGAATGGACGGCATGGAGGCGTCCAGCGGCGTTCCCAATTGGCCATTGAGCTTGGGCATGTCAGTCCTCCGCCCCGATGGCGAACTTGGTCCACTCGGAAATCGATTCCGGTCCGTCGTAGCGGCACGACCCGCGCCACACCATGGAGAGCTGGTTGTTTCCCTTGGTGATGATCACGCTCTGCAGCACCGTGTCCATCCACTCGCGCCCCATGCCGACATCCATCCACACCGCAGGACGCTTGCCGGGAAGCGGGAACTTGAAGATGGGGTGATCGGGATCCAAGTAACCCAGCGCGACTTCTTCGTCGCCCTTCAAATACGGGAGTTTCAGGCCGTCCGGTGCTCCGCAATGGAATTCGGCGTTCATCACGGGGGTGGGAGAATTCCCCGACAGTCCGTTGGATTCGGCACGGGTCTGGAGCCGTGAAATTTCCGCGCCGGGCGCGATATCCGGGGGCAGTCCCGCATAGGTGACTCGCGGATGGAAATTGCGGCTGGTGTACCCCAATGCCCACGGCATGGGCATGTTCGTCCACTGGTCCAAGGACTTCAACACCAGATTTTCCGGCGTGAGGACGTGCGCCGGATTTTCCAGGTTGGGAAGCTTGACCTTGAAGATCTCTTCCAACGTGGGATCCACCAGAAAGCCCGTGCCCACCGGGTTTCTGGGGGTAGACCATCTCCGCTTGGGTCTTGGAAGACAGAAACCGCCCGCCGTAAGCCTTCCCGAAGTGCATCGGCATGGTCTCGAAGAGTTCCGGCTCGGAAAACTCGAACCCGAAGGTCTTGGGCACGATCTTGCGGTTGCCGAATACCCGCACCACCTTGCGGAAGGCGCCGATCTGGATGCCGGCATCGAAGTACTTGCCCTGCTTGCCGCGAGGCGCCCAGGCGTTGCCGATCACGATCACGTCCGTGCACGGCTTCCAGGGCACCAGTTCGTTTTCGAACTGCGTGGCCTCCGTGGCAGGATTGTTGGTGTCCCAGTGGACATCCGCTTCCACCCAGTCCACCGGATCATCCTGAAGCGGGAGGTCGTCGGGAAGCAGCGACCAACTGGCTTTGGCCAACACCGAAACGATGGGAGATCCATCCGGCATGTGGCCGGGAATCATGCGCGTCAGCCACTTCATGGGCGGTTTCCTGGAGTTTCAGACCCTTTGATCGCAAAAGCACAATGCATGGCAGACTCCTTTGGAGGAGGCGAAGGCACGGATTTTCGAAGCAGGAGACGTGGGATGACCCTCCTGGGCGGGAGGAGTCATCCTGGAAAACATAAGATGACTTGCGCCGAGCTAACTTTGGGGGGTACGTCCCCCCCCTCTCGGAGCCCCTTTCATGAAATCCTCAGGCAAGACCGGCGAACTGCTCCAAATCAAGATTCCTTCCCAGATCATGACCGCTGGCTGGGGCGAAGCACGCGTCGCGGCCGGTGGCGAGGTGGCCATCGAGGTCCAGACACACCTTGTTGCGGATGGCTCCCCCGTCAAGTTGGAGATCAAAACCGTGGGGGGCAAGACGATCGGCACCTTCGATGGCAAGGTCTACGCCGACCTCCACCGCCGCAAGTTCACCGTTCCCAAGGACACGGAAGAGGATTTGGTGTACCAGGCCAAGCTTTCCGAGCACAAGTTGGACAAGGTCTCCAACCGACTGGTTGTGATTCCCGGATTGGCCATCACGGACACCAAATGGCTGGATCCGGACGGCAAGGAGCTGAAATCCCTGCAAGACGGGAAACCCGCCAAGGCCACCGCCAAGATCCAAGGACGTCCGGACGACACGGAAGTCGATGTCTCCGTGATGTTGACAGAAACCGACGGCACCGAGGCGATGATCCAGAAGGCCCGCGTGAAGATCAAGGACAAATCCTTGGCGTTGAAGCTCAAATGGTCCTACGGCGACAAGTCCAAGCGGGTGCCGTTGCGCCCGGAGCGCGACCGGCACGCCGAAAAGTACAAGGAGCCGACCATCCATCTGAAGGCGATCTGCGACGGCGTGGTCGCGCTGGGCCCCAAGATCCCCCTGACCCAGGAAATGGTGCTCAAGTACCAGTCAGGCGAAGGCATCGCGGGCCCGTTCGAAGGAAAGAAAGTGACCGTGATCGCCCCGGACGGGAAAAAGAGCGAACACACCATTCCCGCCGATGGCGTGGTCAAAGTGGGCGAGACCAAGCCCGGGCACTACGAGATCGAGCATCCGAAGATGGACGAAGAGAAGTGACAGTTTCCGCCCCATCTCCGATGGGGCGGATCCCGCCTCACTCGTCGATGCCGTAGTCCAGTCGGGTGAAGTTCCGCATCGCCTCCGGGCCGCCGTAATAGACACTCCCCCGCCAGGTCAGCGCGATCTTGCCCAGGTCCGGACGGATCTCCACCGTCTGCAGGCTCATGCGCATGGAATCCGCGCCGCGGCCGGTGTCCAGCCAGGCCGTGGGTGGGCCGCCCGGCAATTGGAACTGCCAACTGGGGTGGTCCGGATGGAAGTAGTGGAGGGTGATGGCTTCGCTTCCGGAAAGGATCGGAAACTGCAAGCCACGCGGCGCGCTCTGGTGGTATTCCGGGTTGAGGATGGGCGGAGGTGCCGGCGGATACGTGCCCGGCCCCGCACCGATTTCCGGCATGGCCTGGATGCGCTTGCGGCGTTCCACTTCCTGGTCGGCCGCCTGGTCCGGCGACATGCCCGCCAAGCTGCAGCGCGGCCACGAATCGCGCGGCAGGGGCCCGAGTGATGCCGGCATCGGAGCCTCGCGCCATTTCTCGAAGGACTTCACCAAGAAGGATTCCGGTGTCAGGACCTTGTTGGGGTTTTCGAAATTGGGAAGGCGCAGTTCCATGACGGAATCTGTTCCACTCACCAGGAATCCCGTTCCCTGGGGATTGGGCTGGAAGGACAACGGCTCCTGCGGACGGGTGGTGGAATCGATCCCTCCGTAGCAGCGCGATAGCTCGATGGGGATGGACTCGAAGGGCTCCGGCTCGGAAAAGCGCACCGAGTTCCCGCTCACCACGGCCTTGCGGTTTCCGAACACGCGCACGCCGTAGATCACGCCGTTGACCGTGATTCCCACGTTCATGTGGAGCGCTTGCTTGCCGCGCGGAGAGAAGACGGATCCTGTCAACAGGATGTCGGTCATCGGCTTGAAGGCGACCAGGTCGCTTTCCAGGTCGTCGTCGGATTCCCGGAAGGGGATCTCCTCGTCGGCGTAGGTCAGCTCCTCGCCCGGAACGAGATCGAAGGTTTCCTTGCCGAGCACGGAAAGGATGGGCGTGCCGTCGGCCACGTGGCCTGGGATGAGGTAGGGGGTCATTTCTTGAACTCCGGAATCTGGAGAGTCAGTTTGGGTTTCTCGGAGAGCTCGCCGTAGATCTTCTGCATGAACTCCGCGGCAACGATCGCCCACTTCACGCCTGTGCCATACACCACGGAATGTCCCTTCAGATCCCAGCGCATATCGTACAACGTTTCCCGACCTGTCGTGTCGCTGTAGATCCAGTCCCGCAGGAAGGCAAGCCCACCGCGCATTCCATTTTCCGGGGAATCCCACCCGTGGGATTTGGCCCATTTCTTCCCTCGCTCCACGCCTGCAGCTCCCGCCGTGGTCACATCGATGCCGAAAAAATTGAAGTAGGTCTTGTCGCCTTCCACCATGCCTGCAGAAGGCGCGGAGAACTCCGTGCAGGCGTGGCTCGCGCAGTAGAGCGGGCAAAGGGAATATTCAAACGCAAGATCGACGATCAATGGAGCGAGATCGGGCATGTACTTGAGAAATTCGGCACCGTATCTCGACTTGCGACTGCCATAGTCCCGGTAGAATTTCGAGAGAGCCGCCGCATCGATCTTGTATTTGGTCTTGAGTTTCGCGAACTGCATCGAATGCGGCGGATCCCCCTTCGAATCGCCACCTTCATACGGATCCACCGCCGCCACAACCTCGGCCAGTGTTGATTTTCGCCAATTTCCGTCTGTCGCCGTCTCGCCAGCCGCCGCTTCAGTCTGCGATGACTTGACCATCAGCTTGGCGTATTCCTCGACGGTCCAGGCCTTCATGTCGACCATCTCCTTGTCGCCCACCTTCACGATCACGAGAGGCTTGGGACGGAAAACGTCATCGTATTTCACCTTGTCCGACTTGAAGATCTTGTCCAGACTTCCGTCCCCTGCCAAGGCGGCGGAGCCGAGGGCCAAGGGCAGTTCGCTATCCTCCACCTTGAGTCGATCCTTCGAGAACTTCACAACACCTTGCTGCAAGCTGGGTAGGATGTCCAACATGTGGCGGAACGGGATTTCCTGGAGGAGCCCTTTCCCATCTCGCCGCGGAAACGCAAGCACCATGAAAATATTCCTGAGCGGGCCAAGATAGACGCTACCCTCAGATCCGATGGGCGTGAGTCCGGAAAGGTCCAAGGGGATGTTGACCATTTCGTCCGAAGCGACGACCCGGATCGCGTTTTGGTCGTCTTTTGATGGAACGATGGCTCCACCCTTGAGAACTCCAAGCCAGTGAGTGTCTTTGTCCCCTTCAGCCGGGGCTTGGGTGTAACCGACATATGCAGTGAACCCGATCTTTGTTCCCGGACAGACTCTGTCCAGATTGAAGACAAGATTCGCTTTTCGGACTCCGTTCGCGGTGAGCTGCTTGACTTCCAAAAAACGCTCCTGCTGCCCGGAATACATGGACCACACCGATGGCGACACCCAAGACGAATTGGTGAACTCTCCCCAGGATTCGGTGGGGTAGCGGTAATGGCGCATCTGGATGCGATGTGCTTCCGCTTCGGCATCCTGCCAGGAGAATTCCTTCACCAACGGCTTGGGGATGGAGGTGGCCACCGGAATTTCCGCCAGGGTGACGAACTTCGCGGCATTCTTGGGATCGGGCACCTGGAAGGCCACCCGGACATCGAAGCTATTGAACTTCGTGGCCATCGCGGTGTTCAGATCGCCTGTCAAGGTCAGGCCCAACTTGTAGCCCTCGTAGCAGAGGGAATCTCCTTCCGCAAGATCCTTCCAATGCAGGAGCTTCTGGCCTTCCGCCTTCTCGGAAGCCAATGACCATTGGATCTTCGCTGTCTTCAGGAATTCCGGCATCTTCACGACGGACACCTGCAGCGGAGTCCCCACCAGCACCGGCTCGGCCACCAGCCCCCCCTGGCTGAACGCCTTCGCCCCGGATACTTCAAGCTTGCGGCCACCGTACTCGACTTCGAAATCCAAGGGATTGTCGATGGACAACCAATCCGTTCCCATATCCAACTGGGTGGGAACACCGTGGATCGTGGTGAGACTTGTCTCCACCACCCCTTTCCCAAAGAACTTTTCCTGGCACAGGTTGATCGAAGGGCTCGTTTTTCCGGTGTCGATCACGAAATTCGCCACATCGCCGAACCCGCCCAGGCTCTTCATGTTGGTTTTCACCAGAAAGCCCTCCCAGGATTTGCTGATCCCCTGGAAGTTGATGGAGAATGTGGCCGGCATGGGGCCAGCTAGATTCTTGGCGAACAACTGCACGGTGATTTTCGTCGCCGTGGCGTAGTCCTTCTGGACCAGGGTTTGTTTGTCCTGTCCAGGCCAACGGGAAAGCCTCGCTTCCGACCACAAGGACAACGTCACGATTTCGTCCGCACCCAACGGAAATTCCCGGCAGACCAGAGGATCGATGACCGGTTCAGGTGATGCAGGGGCCACTGCTGGCGAGGGCTTCTTGTTCACTACTTCACCTCCGCAGGGATGGTCACGGTGACGGAGACCGGTTCCAAGGAAATTCCGCGCACATTCGGTGGCGGACAGATTTTGCACTCATACGTTCCCGGTGCCAGTCTCAGATTCCATCGCAAAACATGGTCGGGATCGGAAAGTGTCCGATTTCCCTCCGGTGCACCGGGCTCCTGGATCAGGGCTCCCTCCGCGCTCCTGATCTCCAAACGGCAAACTCCGGCGATCTCCTCGGCCGGTGGAGAGTTGGGATCGAACCCGGAAGCGGCCGTGAAAAGACCCTGGGTTGGAATGGAGATGCAGGCCAAGCCGCCATTGTATTTCACGGAGACCTGCCCCAGACCGGGAGTCAGATCCATTTCCCGCTTGGCTTCCGCCTCGGATTCCGCCAGCATGCTGGATGCGGATGACTTGAGTCCATCGAGCAATCCCGAGGTGGATTTGGGAACGGAGCCCTTCGAAGCCTTGGTGGGCTTGGGGATGTATTTGAGCTCCACGGTGAATTTTCCCGTCTCCAGGAATTTGGGATTCTTGGATTTCCCCCTGGAAAAGATCGATCGGGCCAGCCCTCCCGATTGATTGGCCGTCTGCCAAGGGGTGTCTTCCGCGGCAATTCCAGCATGGAGATCCGCCTTTTGGCACAAGCGCATCTGGACTTGGCCCGCCTGCCACAGCGACAAATCTCCCAGCAGTTCCACGTCCACTTCCCATGTCAATTCCTGTGGAGCGTTCTTCTTCGTGGACACCTTCACCCAGTTCGGCGTGGCTGTTGCCTTTCCGAACGCCCGGCTGAAGCTTCCCAGCGCATCAGGCAAGGAGTGGCTGACCACCGAGCCTTCCGGGATTTCCTTGGGCAGTCGCATCAGCTCCTCGTTGATGTACCCGAAATTGCGACCGAACCCGCGCACGAAATGCATGTCGAAGCTGTAGTCGCTCCCTACCCAATCCGGATGGACCTCCTCGAAGACTTTCTTCAAGAGTGGCTTGGGAGAAAAGGTGAACTCGATCTTGGATCCCGCGAAAGGCGGGATGGTCAGGTGGAATTTCTTGGTTTTGGCAGTTTCCGTCCCCTTGACCGGAACGAACTTGCGGAACGCATTGACCTTGTAGACGGCACCCGCGAGATCGGAAGCGGTGGAGATCACGCACCCGTTTCCATCCGCATCGATGGACTCCACCTTGAACTGCGCCTTGGCGAGAATAGCCAAGTCGTTCAGGGCGCGCAGCAGCCGTTCGTGGATGCGCCGCCCCTTGGGCAACCATTTGGACAGGTCGTTCCAGCTGAATTCGCTGGTGATCATCAAAGGCGGGGGCGCCTTCTGCTTTTTCTTCGGGTCCTTCGGTGCCGGCGGCTTCATGGAGGCGAGTTTGTCCTTGCCTGCCTTCGACAAACCCTTGATGTACAGAGCATCGATGTCCAGCAAATCCTTGTCCAGAAGGGACGAGGCCGGATCCAATCCCGGCAGGGAATACCCCGGCACGCACAAGCCAGAAGGGGTTCGCGCGCCATCTTTCACCCGCACCAGCTCCACCAGGGTGCGGAATCCGCTGCGCAAGGGAGGCAGCCCCCAAGGAATGGCCCAAGAGAACAGTCCGGGCGTTTCGGGAACGGCTTCGATCACATCGATTCCCGACTTGATTTCGCCGAAGGACGGCGTGGGAATCTGGATGGTTTCCTTGCCCCAGACCTTGGTGTCGTCGACACACTGGTCGTGGTCGGGGATCACCTTCCAGACACCCCAGAAGTCGGCGCCAATTTCTGTCGCCCCGATCCCCGTCCCGCCGATCTCCACCACGAATCGCAGCACCTTGGGGATGAAGACCGTGCGGATCTCGGGGTCGTCGGCGAGATCGCTGGAGGTCAACGCGTCGGTCACGCCGCTTTTCACGGCACCCAAGGCATCCCTCGCGGTGGACATGCCGAAGGATGTCGCCTCGTCCTTGGCATTCGCCATCAGGGAATCGAACGAAAGATTGGACGGAGTTCTGCTCAGGGCACTGGCCGCCATCGATGGAGCCGGTACCGGGGTCTGTCCAACCGGCGCGTACACGGGATTGTCCGCCTGCTTTTCCAGCCGCACGCTTCCCACGGGAGCGGTTCTGCCAGACTCCATGATCCGATACAGTTCATCCGCAAGCACAACCAGGAAGGATTCTCCAAGCCCCACCTTCTCGTCTCGCACGAGGAATCCGACACCGACCGGATCCATGACGGAGGTGGGCTTTTTCGTTTCCTGCACCTTTCGTTCGAGGGGATCTCGGAACAGGGGCCAGATCTTTTCTCCGGGGTCGATCTTCGGGGGTTCCTGAACCTCCGGCTCGGCATTTCCCTTTCCGGTCAGTTTTTTGGCTTGCTTGGCCAATTCCCTGGCTTCGGCCTGCTGCTTGAGCTTTTCGGCGATCTGGTCGGAAACCCGCTGGAGTCGATCGATGTGCAGCAGCTCCAGGATCCACTTCAGGGTGACCGGGTGCATGTTCTGGATCATGCCATTTTCCGGGAGATCTCCTCCGATGAGATAGGTGGATGATCCCATGACCGGATTTTCCGTCTTGCCGTTCCACCAAGCCAAGGAGCCATCCGGAACGGATTCCTTCACCCCATCGCCGAGGGCCTCCTTGTTGGCGGCGGGAACCCAATCGCTCGCCTTGTTCAACAGCAGGTTCCGCCATTGCTTGGAAGTGAGCTCCTTGAACCGGGCAAAATCCGCCGTCAGGGCGGGACTTTCGCGGGACCCGATCTGCACTCCAGCCGAAACCCGTTCGATCTGCAACTGCTCGGCGTTGAGCGGACCCTCCAGGAAGAATTCCACCGTTTTGGGGATGTGCTCGACCGTCGGGAAGTTGCGATCCCAGTGTTCGCTGGTGAGCGCCACGTCCGGCGGCAGTTTTTTGACGGCATCCCCACCCTCGCGGGTGATCGAAGCCTTGGTGTCGGTGATGCGCAGCAGGTAGATGGGGCCCACGGCCTGCGACTTGTTGTTGACTTTTTTTGTCCACTTCAGGCGCAGCACGTGCTCTTCCAGCTTCGGATCGCACTTGGACGGCTCGACCAGATGGCGAAGCTCGAAGCGCACCTGCACAGTGGATCCCTGCTTGGTGCCCTCGTTGTACAAGGCAAGGAGATCACCGGGATCGAAATCCTTCGGAACCTTGTCCAACCCCTCGGGTGCGGAGCTCTTCAAGTTTGGAACACTCGCATCCCGGAACTCTTTACGGATCTGATCGCCATCGAAGAGAATGGCGGGGTCGGTGAATTCCAGAGTCGGGAAAGAATTGCTTTCGATTGAACGCTTCGAAGCTTTCTCCATTCTTTCAACCAGCAGCGACAGGACGCCACTTTCCTGTGTGGAGAACACCTCCCAGTGGACCAGGCGGTTGATGATTTTGTACTCGGTCCCACCCTTTCCATTGAGGGGAGGAAAGGGCTTGGTGGGAAAGTTGTCCGTTCTTCCAAGGATATCGCCCGCCTGGACGGGAATGAACGGGCGATCGAAACTGACCACGCTCCCTTCCCGCAACAGCGACCAGAGATCCCCCAGATGCTGCTGCGGGGCTTTCCATTCCCACCAGCGCATGGATTTTCCCTCGGCGTCCGTTTCCGACTTGACAGATATCGTCACCAATTGGGAACCATCCAAGGTCAATGCCTTGACCTGCAGCTTGTCCTTCCCGGCCGCGTCGCGCAAGGGTTCGGCCGGCCACAGGCAGGCTCCCAGCGGAAAGGAATCCTCCGGCGGAGCTCCCACATCCGAAACCCGGATCAGCACGCCAAAGCGTCCCAGATAGAGGGAGCGAAGCCAAGGGATGTCGGCCAGGTCGCCTTGGATCTTCTGGGGAATGGGGGCGTTCCCCAAGGCCGGCGCTTGGAAGGCGGCCAGATGCATGTACAGGGAATAGAGGGGGTAGTATTCCTTCTCTCCATCAGGCGACACATCGTGACGCACCAGCACGAAGTTGTTCCAGTTGCGCAGCTGCTGATGCACGGTTTCGTTGGTGGAATTGTTCTCCAGCTCGGCCATGCGCACGGCCACGATGTATCCCGGGGCCATGGCCACCACGGGGTCGCCGTGTCGAGTGGATGCCAAGTGGATCCCTCCGTGGAGGGAGGACTTCCCCCCCGACGGAAGCGCCAATGGAAAGAATCCTCCTTCGGTGCTCTGCGATTCCGTTGCTCGCACCTCGTGGAAGACCTTGGTCTTCTTCGCGTTTTCCGGATCCTTCTTGTGGGCGTCCTCTTCCTTCTTGTTGGCCTCCTTGGTGGCCGCGACATCCTCTTCGGTGTGGATTTCCAGATGGGTGGTGGACTCGTTGTTGTCGTAGTACAGAGCCGGATTCTTGCCGTCTCCCAATTGGATCGGGAAAAAGAAGGTCTTGCGGATCTCGTCGGGGGCGTCCAGCACGGTATCGGAGTACTCGAAGTGCATGTAGTCGCGCCGCGAGTTGTAGAAACCACCCCAGAAGAACTTGTGGTTCTGGAAGATCTTCACGATCTCGGGATGGATGTCGCACTTTCCGTCGTTCTTGTATTCGTTGTCGTTTCCATTGATATCGATCGCCGTTCCATAGGCGTGGTTGGAGAGCCGATCGAATCGATCCTTTTCGGTTCCGTCGATCTTCACATGCAGGCGACCCAGCTCACGGTCGCGCCGGGAATAGGAGAGGTGGGGGTCTTTGGTGGGAGAAAGTCCCGCGTAGTCCGGGTGGTTCAGCCAGGCACCGGTGACGGAATCTTTCACATAACGGAACGAATAACAATGCGGGGGTCTGATCCTGTAATCCAATCCCGCCGCCAGGATCTCCCGGAAGATCTGCTCCATGATGGGCACGACCCCTCGATGCAATTCCACGTCCAAGGTCGTGTCGCGATTTGCACCACACCCCACCAGATACGCCTTGCGGATGTATTCGGCCTCGAAATTCTTCTGGGAAGGATCCCCGAAGGTCGCGATCTTTTCCGGCACTTTCAGCTGGCGGAAGTAGGTCTTTTTGTAAACGGCCTCGACCTCCTTGGCCGAGCCGTAGCGCCGGATTCCGGGCCCAGGGATCAAGTTGTCAGCCATGATTCACTCCGTTTCCAGAACATTCGAAGGTGCGTTTGGATGGCTCGCTCCGAGCATTATCATTCCTCCTCTGAACGGGAAGGTGGTTCGAGATCGACATACCCTTGCAAGGAATCGCGCCAAATGAATCCGGTACGTTTTGGCGTTGGTCCATTTTTCCGCCGCTCATTGCCAGAAATTGCCCCGTATTCAAAGAACCCATCCCCGTCCAGATCGAACAGGTGCATCCCTAGGGTCCACTGGGTGACCAAGGCCGGGCGGAATTCCCCCGTGGCCGGGCGAAACGTGCGCACGTGCGAGATGTGGCGGCGCACCGGCTTGGCGCCGGGCTTGCGGACAATTTCTATCCGGATCATGTACAGCAGCTGCAGGCCACGGCCGATCGGGTAGAAGGCGTAGTCGTCCAAGGGCTCCACCTCCGTGCCCAGGGTTTCCGGCGCGCTCCAGCGTTTCTCCAGGGTGTCGAACACCCGCAGGCGTGCCCGGTAGTACCCTTCCCCGGTGGATTCGGCGTACAACCCCGGCCAATAGCGGTCCGGGCCGTCCAGCAGGTTGTACAAGCCAATCCGGCTGGCCGAATCGATCAGACGTTGGTAACGCACCAGGTCGCCGCTGGCCACCTTGGCGCCTGTGGTCTTCAAGGCGCAGCCCAAGGTTTTCGCCGCGCGCTTCAGTCGCTTCAGGTTGTCCGGATCCTTGTTGGACGGATGATTGTACAGAGCGGAGATCCCGTACCAGCGATCGCTCTTCAGGCCATCCACCCCGAAACCCGGTTGGCGATATTTCAGTTCGTTGGTGATCCCCGACGGATTGATGTACTGCTCGTTGGGCTCCGACGGATTGTCGTACGAATACGCCAACGGCTTTTCCACCAGCTCCGATTTCTGTCCACCCTCCGCGCACACCAGAAGCGTTCGTTGCCCCAGATCGGTTCCGAGGTCCAATCGCGGGGCCAGTGGAGCTAGGAGCTCCGGATCCGCGCCGGCGGACCACGCCAGGGAAGCCGCGACCAAAGCACCCCATGCCGGAAGCTGAGACCCCGGTCGCAAACCGGTGGATCTCCGAGGAGGAACCATCAAGGTCATTCGTCCTCCACCGGAGGTTTCGGCTTGATGTTGACATACCCTTGCAAGGAATCGCGCCAGACCAAACCGAAATGACGAGGAACAAACTTCCTACTGAGTTCATCGCCATCTGTTGAGCAGTATTCATAGAACCCATCCCCGTCCAGATCGAACAGGTGCATCCCTAGGGTCCACTGGGTGACCAAGGCCGGGCGGAATTCCCCCGTGGCCGGGCGAAACGTGCGCACGTGCGAGATGTGGCGGCGCACGGGTTTGGTGCCTGGCTTGCGGACAATTTCTATCCGGATCATGTATAGCAGCTGCAGGCCGCGGCCGATCGGGTAGAAGGCGTAGTCGTCCAAGGGCTCCACCTCGGTGCCCAGGGTTTCCGGCGCGCTCCAGCGTTTCTCCAGGGTATCGAACACACGGAGGCGTGCCCGGTAGTACCCTTCCCCGGTGGATTCGGCGTACAACCCCGGCCAATAGCGGTCCGGGCCGTCCAGCAGGTTGTACAAGCCAATCCGATTGGCCGAATCGATCAGACGCCGGTAGCGCACCAGGTCGCCGCTGGCCACCTTGGCGCCCGTGGTCTTCAAGGCGCAGCCCAATGTTTTCGCCGCACGCTTCAGGCGCTTCAAGTTGTCCGGATCCTGGTTGGACGGATAGTTGTACAAGGCCGAGATCCCGTACCAGCGGTCGATCTTCAGGCCATCCACCCCGAATCCCGGTTGGCGGTACTTCAGTTCGTTGGTGATCCCCGACGGATTGATGTACTGCTCGTTGGGCTCCGACGGGTTGTCGTACGAATACGCCAACGGCTTTTCCACCAGCTCCGATTTCTGTCCACCCTCCGCGCACACCAACAGGGTGCGTTGCCCCAGATCGGCCCCCAGATCCACTCGCGGGGCCAGTGGGGCCAGGAGCTCGGGATCCGCGCCTGCGGACCATGCACATGCGACCAATCCAAGGACCAGCGAACAGCGCTTTCGCATCTGGAACCAGACGACTTTCACATCGACACCAACGGAGCACGCGTGACGATGGGCTTGTCCTCCACCGGCTCCCGCTTGGCCACCGGCGAAACCGCCACGACAAATCCTGCCGCCACCACGAACCGGAATCCCGCGATCCCCTCCGCGCCCTCGTCGCCGTAGGTGGAAAGCTCCGCGTCGCGGTAGCTCCATTCCACTTCGGCCGCTCCCCCCTTGAGGTTGGCCACATACACTCCGTGGGTATGTTCCTTCTCGTCCAGTCCCACCGCTTCCACCCGGAAGTCCACGCGAACGCCGTCTTCCAGGCCTTCCGCCTTCACCTGCATCTTCACCTTTTCACCCGGCTTGATGGAGGTCTTGGCGAACTTGGGATCCTTCAGAGCGCAGATCTCCACCTCGAAGGAACCCTTCTTGGAAAAGCCCCCCTTCTGGAAGGTCCCCTCCATGGTGGAACAGCATGTCGATTTCTGTCCATCCGGATCCTTGAGCTGGAACCACACACCCGCCAAGGGGCGTCCCGACGCGTCCTGGAAGGCCACCTTCACCTCGTGGCTTTCCGACGTCTTGGATTCGTGCTTGGGCGGAGGCACGGTGTTGACCTCCTTGGGTCCTTTGACAGAAGCGGCCGCGGCCGCGGCTGCGGAACCCGCGCTTCCCGCCTGCGAGCCACTTCCCACCTCGCCGATCATCACCGTGGGGCAACCCATGATCACGCTGGACGGCGGCCCCACGCAGATGGCCAGATCCCCCATGCGCGCCGCGGGTTTCTTCCCGATCATCACCCCGGTGCTTCCCAGTGTGATGGGACCGCCCACGTGGGGAATCGGTGGGGTTCCCGGAGTCATCATGGGGCACACGTGCATGTCGCCCAAGGTGGCGGCGGGCATCTTGCCAATCAAAACGGTGGGAACGCCGGGGCCGGAAATCAGGCCACCGTGGGCGGTGGGGTCGGTCAGACGGGCTGCTGGTTTGCCAGGCATGGGAAATACTCCTCTAGGCGGATTCGACGGTAAAATTCAATTGCGTGTTCTGGGCGAGCCACTCGGCACCCGGATAACGGGCACTGCCGCGCCACACGAGCGTCACCTGGTTGGTGGGCTTGTAGATCTCCACGGTGGCCAGGCTCATGGGAAGCTCCACCATGCCCTCGCCCAGATCCAAAAAGCCGCGAGGAGGGTCGTCGGGCAGGGTGAACTCGAAGCGAGGATGCTCCGGATCCATGTAGCCCATCACGATGGGCTCGTTGCCTTGCAAGCTGCGCAGCCGCAGAAACGACGGCGCGCCGTTGTTCTGCAGATGGTTGCGGACATGGGTGGGAAGGGGCGCGGGAACATCCAACAAGGCCAACGGCATGTTCTGGGAGATGCGCGCACGAAATTTGTCAGCATCGGCGCTGCGCAGGGGCGGGCTCGTGCCCATCGCGATGCGGGGGTAGCCGCGACGCGGCGTCCAGCCCAGGGCGGCGGGTTGCGGGCAACTGTTCCAGCGATCGAACTTCTTGACAAGAAATGTCTCAGGCGTCAGGAATTTCTGCGTGTTCTCCAGATTGGGAAGCTCCATGCCGTGGAGAACATGCGGTGGCGGATCCACCGCGAAGCCTTTGCCGATGGGATTGGGCGGAAAGGCCATGGGCACTTCCGGATGGGTCCAGCGATCCACCCCACCATAGGCCAAGCCCCAGTGGATGGGCATGGAAGGAAAAGGCTCCGGATCCGTGAACCGCACCGACCCGCGCGAAAAGTCCACCTTGCGGTTTCCAAACACCCGCACGGCACCTCGGACTCCGGCCACATCCACCACCACATCGAAGTGCTGACCCAGCCGGCCGGTAGGCGCATGGGCCAAGCCGTGCAACACCACATCCACCAAGGGTTTCCAGTCGACCAGTTCCATTTCCTGCTTGGGGGCATCCGTTTCCGGATTGCCTTTGCCGTGGAACTGATCCGCCTCGAAAAAAGGGATCGCGTTGGCATCGTCCGGTTTGGCGAAGCCTCCGGGTCCGAACACGTAGGTGCGCTTGCCTAGAACAGATAAAATGGGAGTGCCATCCGGCGCGAAACCTGGGGCAAGACGGGGGGACCACATGGGTGGAAGGTTAGCAATCGAAAGGTCGAGGCACCCTCCCTCAATCGACTCCCGTCGCAAATCCCTCGTCGCCTTTAGATGGACTTTCAGCTCCGGTTTTCCAGCGACCCGGATGGCTCCTGACTTTTGTATCTCTTCCCCCAAAATATCAAGTAGACTCAGTCTCAGCCTCAAAGTGGCGCGAGCTGAGCATCCTTCGCTTCAAACCCGGAGCATTCCCTCGATGAGCGCCAGCAAACCGCCATCCAAAGCCCCCCGCCACGTGGCGAGCAACGCCACCGAACAATTCGGGATCGGCATCCCCGGCTTCATTCTCTACCCCGCCCTGGGTGCCCCGGGCTTCGTCTCCCCCAAGGAGACTCTCCACCTCCTGCTTCTGGCTCCCTCGACCCTTCGCCCTCCTGAGGTCAATCGCCGTCTGAAAGTGTTCGGAGACTTCGCCCAATTGGTGAGCCTCAAGCGCAAGGGAAACCTGGGAACTCCCATCCCCCAGAAGTTGTGCCCGGACGACACCGGCATCACGTTACGGACCATCGAGGATCCCGAAAGTCTGATCGAGATCCCCGAGCTGGGATTCCGCGGTTACCTCCAGGAGAAGGTCATCGAGCGACTGAAGCTCGCCGAAGTGGAAAGCCGCAAACCGTTCCAGAAACTGTTTTTGGCCAGCATCGATCTGGCGAAGGCCGACGAGTCCCTCCAGGCGGTGATCCAGTTCACGCGGTTTTTCCTGCATTGGGCGGATTTCGGCGACGTCAGCAGGCAGTACCTGGAAAAATCCGGCATCGCGGACGGAAAACGGCAGGAATCCCAGGAATACACCCTTCAACATTCCTTGATCCACACCGCCAACGACAAAGGCACCTTCTTCCTGGGAAAGCGCCTTGTCGCCGACCTCCAGGCCGGGGATCCCTCTTCCCTGTCGCTGGCCTGCCTCAATCCCGACGGACTCTCGGTGGACCACAACACGCTGGTCACCGACATCCACCCCGTCTATCGCAAACGTCCCAAGCACGGCGCCTCGGAAGCTCTGAACCTGGGGGTGATTTCGGACCTGCACCTGGTCACCAAGTTCCAGGTCCTCAAGCATTCTCCCATCCGCAACATGCCCATCCCCAAGACCACCGACGTCGCCCTGTGGAAGGCCTTGGACAGCCTGTTTCCCAAGGTGGGACCGATGATCTCCGACACGGTGAAGGTCCTTTCCGGGCATTTCGACGCCATGCGGACCGACACCGAGACGGACGGCGTCCTTCTGCTGGGGGATCTCATCGACTTCCATCGCGACAACTACCCCACCGACCGCAGCTACCTGAGGTCCCAAAAGGACCAGCCGGACCAGGTGAAGGCCAAGGCCATCTGGAAGTCCATGACCATCCCCAACATCGTCCGGCTCGGCGACGCGGCCAAGACCCTGGAGCCCAACTACCAGTACGGGACCTCCTACCTGGGAATGTTCCACCTGGTCAGCAACTTCGTGACCCGGGGCAACAAACCCATCTTCCTGGCCAACGGCAACCACGACGGGTACCAGGAACCGTTCGGAATCTCCCCCCGCGCGTCGTTCGACGGCGAACCCGCCTCGGCCGAAGTGATGAAGATGAACGAAGGAATCCCCTGCGACTCCAACCTCACGATCCGCGAAGCGACCCTCGCCTTCGGAGATTCGTATCCGAATTTTGTCAGGGCCACCGACTTCGACGCGACGGTGATCCAGATGTTCAATTTCCTGTTCAACCCCTTCCGCACCTGGTCCCTGGACACCGGCACCAAGCAGCGCCTGGTGCTGTTCCAGTGGGCCGACGACGAGGCGATGCTTGTCAACGCCCAGGACGACGCGACCAAACTGCGCGTTGGCCACCTCCCCCACGCCCCCCAGATGATCGGCGACAAGGATCTGGCCCTGTTGCAATCGGCCATCCTCTCGAAGGGGGAACGAAGATTGGTGGTGGGATCGCACTTCACCTTCGCCTGCTACGACCCCCACATCCCCATCCACGAGGACGAACAGGTCAAGAACCGGCAGAAATTCTCCTCCTCGGACGTGAAGACCCTTTTCGGGGGGACCAACCAGTTCTTGACGGGCCTCACCGGCCTGGGCCGATCCGACCGGCCCAACGACGCCAACTACGGCACCTTCCACCTCAATCGCAAGCAGGTGTTCCGCTGGATCGGGTTGGGTGCCGAGCAGGGCATTTCCGCGACCATCTCCGGCCATGCCCACCGCGCCGCATTCTACACGCACACCAACCTCCAGGGAGGGGTGGTTCCCGACCAGATCGAGGTCACCGGCTGGCACCTGGAGGATTTCCGGAAGTACACCGCCACCTTGCGCGACGAGTGCCTGATGGTGGTCTCGGATTCCGCAGGCCCCATTCCTCGGCGAAACGAAGGGGGGATCCTGAAGGGCTGGGGAAGCCAGGCTCCTTCCTGGACGCGGCTGCGTTTCGACAGCCAGGGGGCGGTGATTTCCCTGGAAAGCATGCTCTCCAAGTTCACCAAGGCCCGCCCCCGGATCGGGGTCTCCCTGGACTACCTGGAAAGCACCGTGGGAGCCATGCTGAGGCTGGCATCCCGGACCACCTTCAAGAAGGTGATCGGGGGGTACGTGGACGGCGTGGTCGCCAAGTTGCCGAAATTCGTCAAGCCGAAGCCCAAGCCCAAGGTGGTGAAGGCGCTGGAGGATTCCAACAACGACCCGCTCTGGAAGCACGATCCCGCACAGGTCTTCGACGACAGCCGCTCCGGCGCCTACCTGTTCAAGGCCGGATCGGAGCTCTCCTCCAAGTCCACCCTTTTCGCCACGGAGATCCTCGGCTCGTGGGTGGGCGAGGGATTCGCCGCCAACGGACGGCGGTTTTCGGAACTCCTGTTCCACCAGGTGGTTCCCTTGGGCCTCTTCCCCGCCGGGCTTTCCATTTCCAGCTGCAACTTGGTCTTCAAGGTCTCGTCGCGGGAGTGGTTCAACCTGTTGCTCACCCCCAAGACCGTGCCGCCCGGTTCGCCGCTTTCAGGAACGCCACTCTGGCACGTGCAGGTGAACAAATCCGAGCTCCAGCGATGGAGCGCCTTCTGCAAGCGTGTCGCCCAAGGGGGGCTCCCCTACTTCGCCGATTCCTGGGTGTCGGTGCATTTTCTGTCCAGCTACATCCGCCTGAGCGAATCCTACGACGTCGCCACGCCGTGGACCTTCCAATGCCGCTTCGGGGTGGATATCCTTCCCGACCACGAGATCCGTCCGTTCTTCCACCGAGACATCTGGGCCAATGAACGCCCCGACTTCTCCAAGTACTAGGTTCCGCCTGGTCCTTGGACTCTTCCTCCTCTGCCTCCTCGGAGATTGCAGCGTGTCAAACAACATCGACAAATTCCGTCAGAAACTGAATCAGCCCGCCGACTTCCAGGATCTCTACGGGAACACCCCGCAGGTCCTGGACGGTGAGACCCTTCCGAACGATTCCTGGCGGGGTTTGCGCCTGGTGGGATGGACCTTCAAGGACGTGGAACTGGAGCGGACCCGCTTCGACCACGTGGTCTTCGAGAGATGCACTTTATCCGGTGTGGTGATGGACCGCGCGGAATTCAAGAACTGCCAGTTCAAGGAGTGCGTGATCGAAGGGACCGCCGTCCATGGCGGCTCCTGGAAGGGAAACCGGTTCGAGGGCGGTCGGATCGTGGACCTGTCCCTGGGAGCCAACCCCCGCGACAACTCCGCCCTGGAATGGGTCGACGACACCTTCCAGTCGGTGGAGACCGCGCGCTGGTCCGGGGGCGAACTTCCCACCACCTGGACCCGCCCGGTGTTCCGGAAATCCACCCTGCACCAGAGCGATCTTTCCGCGTTCCACATGCTCTCGCCCGTCTTCGAAGACTGCCAGTTTTCCGAGAACAACTGGAACGAACCCTCGGGCGGAGAGATCGAGGATGGACAATTCCTGCGCTGCTCGTTCCGGTCCAACACCCTCCTGCACGCCTCGTGGGACGCCCACATCGCCGACTCCCGTTTCGCCGAACCGGACGGGACCCCCCGGGCAACCTCGGCCGAGAATCTTTCGATCGAGGGAAGCCGCGGTCCGGTGCACCTGCACGGCGCCCGCCAGGTGAAGATCACGGGGACCG
This sequence comes from Fibrobacterota bacterium, assembly GCA_016699655.1. Taxonomy (GTDB): domain Bacteria; phylum Fibrobacterota; class Fibrobacteria; order UBA5070; family UBA5070; genus UBA5070. The sequence continues at coordinate 1,408,028 of CP064986.1, read as the reverse complement.
CCTCTTCCGCCTCGCTGGAGGAGACGAGCGACCTGGAACTGGACGATGTCCAGGGCTACGGAATCAGCCTGCAGGGGAACTCGAGCCGGGTGCACCTGAAGAAGGCCAAGGTGGAAGACCTCACGTTCTATGCCGGGCATTTCCAGGATTGCGTGTTCCAGAACCTGGAAACGGTCGCCTTGAGCTTCTGGGATGCCGAGTTCGAAAATTGCAGTTTCGAGAACATCCTCGTCACCCAAAAATTGTCATTCTTTGAATCTCCCAAGTTCCGGCAGTGCCGGTTCGTGGACTTCCGCCTTTCGCCGTCGGCCAAGCTGGACGACCCGGACGGACATGCCCCATCGCCGCTGCCTTGGTCGACCCCCCGGTAGCAAACACTTCTGACACACCAGCCGCGACGGAAAACGCTCCGCGAGCAACCAGGATGCACCTGGAGTGAACGAACACGGATGTGTCGGCCACGACCCGTTTGGGCACCATCGTTGCGTTCCTGGGTTGCTTGTGGTGAGGACCTGTCACAGTTCCCGGATGCTCGCGGGGAAGCGGGTCTTGAGGAAGGTCTTGAACTCGGCGTTGATCAGAAGGTCGTAGAGGGTCTCCTCGGAAGTCGCGGCGAGGTTTTCCACCTTGAAGAAACCCACGTTGGAGTATTTGTCGGCCATCTTGCGCAGGAAGGAAAATCCCGCGATCCCGACTCCCACGAACTGGATGTAGATCCCCTGGCGTTCCAGACTGACCAACAGGCTGTCGGTTTTTGACGGATCGTCGTTCTCGCCATCGGTTTGGAAGATCAGGTAGACAGGGTCCGACACAGGCCTGAAGACGGGAGCAACCGCAGGCGTCGACTTGGCCCCGAACAATCCTCCGAGCAATCCCGGTTTGACTTCGGGTGATCCCAGTGCGGCCGCCCCGAAGTAGTGAGCGATGATCGCGCTCAACACCGGAAAGAAGGAGGTTCCACCCGCCGAGATCTTCTGGATGTTGTCGCGGACGAAGGTTTCCACGTTGGCGGCGGTGATCGAGGGCGTGGGGAACGCAGAGGTGGTGAAGGCCCAACTGTCGATCTGGCCGTTGTCATCGAATCTCAACCCCAGAGGGACCATGCGATTGGCGTATTCCTGCATCGTGCCGTTGCTGTACAGATGGTTCATGGAACCACTGCGATCCAGCACACAACCCACCTGGGCCTTGATGGAAGCGATGCGCTGCTTGGCCAGCGAGAGAGTCAGTTTTTCGTTGCGTTTGGCGAGGTCAAGGGCCATGGGAAAGGCTTTCTGCGAAGGGAAAGGACGGCTGGTCGAACATAGGTAAAATCGCCTCCCTCACTTGCCCTCGATCCGCACGATCGTCTCATCGGAATTCGCCTGGACTTCCGGACGGTACATGAGCTCGGCGCGTGCGGGCAAGGCGTGGTAGGTACCTGGGCGCTCGGCGCGCAGACGGTAGGTGAAGGCGGCTGTTCCCGCGGGCTTTTCCGCCAAGAACCACACCATTCGATCGTCGCGAGCTTCCTGGTGCGTGGCCTGGAAACCCCACCAATAGGACCGGTTTTGACCCATGCTTTCGCGAACCACTTCCGTTCCCGCCGGAAACGGATCCTCCAGCATCAGGTGGCCCACCGGGCTCTTCGAATCCAGCTCGATGCGCACCTCCAATTGCTCACCGGATTCCAGGTTTCCGTCGAATGGAACCGTACTCTCCGAGGGCACTCCGCCCGCGAGGCGGAAAGGCACGACCTTCCGGTAACTGCGGCGCACGGCCAGCGAAGTCGAGCAGCTTTTCAGGTACGCTCCCCCCTCCGTCCAGCGGGTATCCAACGTCCAGTACACATGACCAGTGCCAGAAAATGTCACATGGAGATTGGAAGGGATCGAGTCCCGAAACGTCGCGGAGGCATTCGCATTGGCCAAATTTCCGAATACCACAGCAAAGGAGGCGATTTTCCGGTTCCCCGCGAGGATATGCGCAACCCCACGCGTTTTCGATTCGTTCATGCTTTCCAGTGCCAGCGCCAGCGCCTCCACCACCTTGGCGGTGGCGCGCGTCGATCCCCATCCTTCGCCGCGACGTTGGGCGGAAATCCAGGAGACGATCTTCCCGGTCCGACCATCGACATGCGAAGTCCGCAACAGCGCCCGCAACACGGAAGCGGTCACCTCGAGGGAATCGCCCTGGCCATCCCACGCGTGGGAGCCGGTCCAGTGGACTCCCGGTTCCGTGCGCCCATCCAGAACGGATTCCGAGATGGACCTCGACCAGATCGCTTGTGCCGCTTCGTTTTCCATGGGCGCGCGCTTGAGGGCGTGGGCGATCTCGAGGAAATCCGCGTAGGTGGACGCGTCGACACCTTTGCGCGCCGACCAGAGCCTGTCCGCCATCTTCGCGATCCACGCCTCTTCCGGGCGATCGGCGATGGTGGCCAGGACACGCAGACCGCGAATGCGAAGGCTCCGCGAAACCGACTGCGATTCCACGTTCACTTGCAGCGATCCACGCCCTTTCGTCATGAGCTGGCGGATGCGGCGCACCCGCACTCCCCAAGCATCTTCCCTGTGTTTGCCAGCTTCCTCCAAGGCCAGTGCCAACCCTTCCATCACCAGAACCGTGAGGCGCGGATCGCTCGATTTTTCAGTCCACCAACCCCATCCCCCATCGGCGTTCTGCAGCTGCGAAAGCCGTTCGAGTCCGGCATCCGTCCACAGTGGCAGGTTTGCCTCCAAAGTATCCATGTGCATCCCGGAGCGTCGCAAGGCGGAAGCCACGGCCAGATTTGGCACGAACCTCGAAAGGGTCTGTTCCACGCATCCGTACGGGTATCCGGTCAGGTAGCCCAACGGCCCCAGCAATCCCGGGGCGAGGCTCGCCGATACTTCCAGCCGAACCGCTCTGCCACGCGCCAAGGCGGTTTTCGGAAACAGATCCTGTCCAAAGGCATGCCCGACCAGGCGCTCAGAATCGAGGGGCGTGCGGAGTATGCCCGATTGCGCTTGCACCCTGGGCACGCCATGAACAGAAACCGGTATGGAGCGTTCCAGAGCATCGGCATCGTCGGAAGCCTTCGCCTGGGCCCCCAGCAAGGCCGATCCGGCGGAGTCCGCCACAAGCGTCCATTCCGGCGAAATGGTGGAGCCTCCCGCCATGCTCTTGCGGGTGGACTTCGGCCCAAGGAATCGCACCAAGGAATCCTTGGCTTCGACCGCGACGACGACGCTCCTCGATTGTGTTGACAAATTATGGACTTCCGTGGCGATCCGGGAAGTGTCGCCTTCCACCAGAAATCGTGGGGTCTGGAGCTTGACAATCAGATCCCTGCGTGTGCTCACGAATTCTTGCGCATCCACCACTCTTGCGCCGCCGTCGGCACCACGCAGCACCAATCGCCACCGTGTCAGATCGTCCGGCAACACCACCTTCACCACCGCACCTCCAGCAGAATCTGTCGCGATACTGTCCGACCAATAGGCCAGCTCGCGAAAATCCACGCGGATGCGCGACGGTTGGACCAACTCTTCCGGGTCCGGATAACCCACCACTTCGGGCATGCTCGACGAAAGGTCTGGTTCCCCGCTCACCTCGTTGGTCTTGCCCGTGGAACCTTCCCGTGAAGCCCAGCCAAGTCCGATTCCGCCCACCCCTGCCATGCGGTCTCCATCGACTTGTGGTCGAGGAGACCTCTGCCCTTCGTGCTTGAGAATTTCATCGAAATAATTCTCCGGAGCGGATCGTTTTTCAAGGGTAGCACACCCTCGCGGTATCTTTCCAAAAGTGCGGGGAAACTTGGATCCGATCGATTGTACCTGGCCCCCACAGGAGAATCCAACCGACCAATTGCTCATCTCGCTGTAGGCACCTTGCCAACCCAGACAAAGGTCCAATTCCGAAAGGGGAATCGACCTTTCCCAACGACCATCTGGACTTGCAGGCGAAACCAGCTTCCACAAGGAGTTGTCGATGATGGCGAGGCTGAACCGCCCCTGGACACCTTTTCCAACCATGTCGCGGATTTTGATTTTCGCCACCAGGGTGTCGGATGGGCGCACAACGGACTCGACTTGGATATCGGCTCGCAGGATGCGATGCGCCTCCCTGATTATCAATTCCTGACTCAATTCCTCCATACCATCATCGGTATCGAAGAAGACCTTGATCCTGCCCTTTGGGCGCATCGCCGGGCCGACCCGCCATTTCGCTGTCCACCGCCCAAGAGAATCCGACTTGGCGACGTAGAAGGTGTCCAGTCGGCGCCCTTCTGATACGAACCACAGCCGTCGTGATGGAGGCAGACCTCGTGCGACAAGTCTCAGCGTATCTCCAACCGAGGCGATCGCGCGATCCGCCCAAAATTCGGCGTCGGCTCCCTTTTCGGCAATCCAAGGAAGATCAATGCTCTGCATGAACACTGGATCGTTTTCCGTCACGGATGCTGCCACGGATATGTATTGACTCCGACCCGAGCGTGGGATCACTGTCAGGGTGCACAGTCCAGCCGAATCCGTTTTGCTTTGGATCTCCTGAAGAACTTCCGTGCCCAGTAGATGGCGTAGCAATACGGACCCGACCGTCGGTTCACCATTCCTGTTGATCACCTTCAAGGCCACTCGCGCAGCGCTCCCCACCCTGACCGACTTCGTCAAAAAATGCGCCTCGATCCGCAGCGCGGTGGGCCATACGGGAATGTCCAAAGAGGCCGTTTCCGACCGACGGGAAACGTCTTCGACCACCGCTTGCACCCGGATGGATTCCCAAGGCTCCAAAAAGGCCGTTGGAATGGGAACAACCACCTTGCCATCCCCTCCCATCGCCAATGCCGTGTCCCGAATGCGTTCCTGACCCTTCCGATTGCCATCGAACAAGCCCCGGATCTTTTGGATGCTCAGCTTGACACGGGCATTGTTCAACGGTGAGCCATGCAGGTAGTTCGCTTCCACCGTCAGCCGCACCGAGTCGCCTCGTAGAGCGGTCGAATCCGACGTGGCCATTCGGACCTCGAACTCGGGGCGCCGATAAGCCTGGACTTCGAAGGAACAATACGAGTCTTCCATGGGGACCGGTCTTGGCAGAAATGCGACCGCAGAAACTCCAAGGCGGCCCTGTCTCTCATCCGGGTCCAGTCGAAATTTTCCCGAAAATTGTCCATCCTTCCCCACTCTGAGCCAGAGTCTCCTCTTGGCAGCGCCAGCGAGGGAATGGATCTCCAGGTGGACGGAATCCGGGTGGAACTGCGTGAGGTCTCCGTTCGTGTTGCGCTCCAGCAAGATTCCCATCAAGCGCACCGTATCCCCAGGTCGATAGATCGGCCGATCCGTCCAGATCGAGGCCGTCCTTTTGGCGTTCTCGAGATTTTCGTATGGATTGGGAAACAACAACATGGCCATGTGCCCGTCTTTGCGCAAAAGCATTTTCTCCGGCTGACGGAACCTACCCGGTTCAGCGTGGTAAACTTTCAACCCATTTCCATCGGTGGAATCCGACCGCCATTCTCCGCTGGACGACTGGGACAACACCTCGAATGGAGCGCTCAGCTTGTCCACGGAGGAACTTCCCCAGAGAGCGTATCTGGCTCCATCGCGAACCAGGACGCCATCGATCGAGGATACCAGGAGGAACCCTTCGCAGAAAACATCATCCAAAGCAACCGACAATCGCCACAATCCCTCGGGAAGCAAAGAATCCAATTTCCAGTCTGTTCGACCATTTCCCATTGGCTTGGCCCAAACCGTATCGACAACCTCGGCAAGTGCAGAATCTGACGGGAAATTCTTCACTCTCGACAATTCTATAGGAATCGAGTTCATCCTCGCGAAGCGATAGACACTCGATCCCTTGAACTGGAATTGGATCGGCATTTTTGGCCGGAATGACCGCTTGTCAAAATCCATCCAGGGCATTTGTTCACCCCATGGCGATTGTTTGAATGCTTCTCGGTACAGTGAAAATTTCTGGGCTTTGGCCATACGAGCCAAGGCTCGGTTCCAAGCCCGCTGTTGTGGGAGATCGCACTCCCACTCCTTCATCAAGTGGCTCGTTTCGGCGAGGACGATCTCCAGCATCGAAACAGACGCAGCGGCCTGGACCCACTTGGCCACCGTATCCGCGAGGGCCAGGGAATTCCTAGACCGCTCCAATGAAAGACGCACCTCTTTTTGGAACTCGTCGTGAGCCCGCCCATTGAAAGGATTGGCAGCGGGTGGTTCCACGCGCTGCCGGTACGAAGACACCGGAGATGGAGCCGAAACGACCGCTTGGATCACCAGGAGGATGGCAGGGAGCATCCCTGCAATCTAAGCCAAATCAGCCCGCCAAGTACCGCCTGCGCAGATGGGCCAGGAATTCCGAGGCCGACGGATCCTTGCCCGTGGCCTTTTTGATCAACTCCGGTGTTTCCCAGCGCGATCCGTGGGCGTGGATGTTTTCGCGAAGCCACGCCAACAAATCCTCGCGCGAAGAGGTGCGTCCCTGCGCGGCGGCGGCCGTGTGCAATTGGGCGGAGAGCAGGTTCCCCAGCGTGTAGGTGGGGAAGTACCCGAACATGCCCGCGCTCCAGTGCACGTCCTGCATGCAGCCTTCCGCGTGGTTGGCTGGCTCCACCCCCAGCATGGCCACGTAGGCCTTGTTCCATTCGCCCGGCAGGTCGCGTGCGGCCAAGTCGCCGGCGATCATGGCCTTTTCCAGCCGGAATCGCACCAGCACGTGCAGGTTGTAGGTGACCTCGTCGGATTCGGTGCGCACCAGGGTGCGGCGCACCCAGCGGGATCGCTCCGCCCAACGCTCGGGACCGATCTTGCCCAGGTCGGGGAAGATGTCTGCCACCACACCCCATTGGTCTTGCCAGAAACTGTCCGATCTTCCGATCAGATTTTCCCACAGGCGCGATTGGCTCTCGTGGACGGCCATGGAAGCGAAACCGCCCAGCGGCGTTCCCGCCAACGCCTGGGGCAATCCCTGTTCGTACAGCGCATGGCCGGTTTCGTGGAGCGTGGAGAACACCGATCCACCGAGGTCGTCGGCGGTGACGCGCGTGGTGATGCGGCTGTCGCCCAGATGCACTGTTTCCGAGAAGGGATGGGCGGAAAGATCCAACCGACCTCCCTCGAAATCGTACCCGATGGCAGATGCCAATTTCCGACACAACTCCATCTGCTGGGCGGCGGGGAACGGACCGCGCAGCGCGTCCAACTTGCCGAGCTCCTCCTGGCGCGCCGCATTCCGTTCGATGGCCTCGCCGGCCAAAGCGGGAAGCTCCTTCTCCAGCTCGTCGAACAGGCGCGTCCAATCCTCCGTGCGCAAGCCCCGCTCGTAATCGGAGAGCAATCCGTCGTAGGGCGTGCCGCCTTCGGGTGCGATGCACGCGCCTTCCTGGCGGCGCAGCTCCACGATCCTCTCCAGGTGGGGCAGGAACGTCGCGAAATCGGAAGTCTTCTTGGAACGGGCCCACACCTGTTGGCCCAGGCTGGTGGCCGAGGCCAGCTCCTCCACCAAGGCGGCAGGCACCTTCTTGGCCCGCTCCACGCCGCGACGGACCAATTCCAATTGGCGTGCGCGATCAGAATCCGTCGCTTCCGCCTGGGCGGCGGAAACCAGATCCGCCAATTGCGTGGACACCGCCTTCTCGTGCAGGACACGCGCGAACGTGGACTGGATATCGGCGCGGGTCGCCTCGCCCTTCGGGGGCATGCCCGTTTCCTGGTCCCACTGCAAGAGCCGTGCGGCGGCGCCGAGGTGGTCGAGTTCCTTCAGATAGGCGATCAGTTGGTCGTAGGCGGACATGCGTTCAATTTGCATTCTGCGCGGTCCGCCGCCGACCACCGCTGTCATTTTCGGGCGAGCATGCCCTGCCCATTCCCTGAAACCGTCGGAGCGCCCCGTCTTTCAAACGTTCATCGGTCGCGGATTCGAACCAAGGTCTCTTCGGAATTGGCCTTCACCGCGGGACGATACATGAGTTCCGCACGCGCCGGCAATGCATGGTAGACACCAGGATGCTTGGCACGCAGACGGTAGCTGAAACGAGTGAGGCCAGGTCGAACCTCCGATAGGAACCAAGTCATCTTGTCGGCGGCGCTTTGCCCGTAGGTCAGCCACGATCCCCGTCCCAACAAACGCTCGAATCCGGAACTGGAAATCGCCATGCCGGCGGGGACACGATCTTCCAACATCAAATACTCCCCGGCGGTCCGGCTCTCCAATTCGATCGTCACCTCGAGCTCCTCCCCCAGTCGCAGCCCTCCATCGAAGGCGATCAGGTTTTCCTGAACTCCTCCCGAAGCGTCCGACTCCAGACCCACCTTCCTGTACAAGCGGCGGACCGAAAGATCACCTGCCTCAGCCTGCCGCACCTGGGACGTGTCCTGCCAGGACTTGGCGAGGGTCCATTGGATGGCGCCCACTCCCTGGAATTCCAACCGCAGACCACTCTTCGCTTGCGCATCCGTCAAGTGGCACGTCGCCATCGCAAGGTCCGGCCTGGCCCCGTCGATCACCAGGCTGGCCACGAGGCGTTTGCCCGCATGGACTTTCAGAGTGCCGCGCGACGGCGCCTCCGGGTGGGAGGCCAAGCTCGCGAAAATGGCATCCAGCACCCTTGCCGTGGCCCGGGTGGATCCCCAATGTCCGTTCTGTTTCTGTTCCTGGAGCCAGGCGATGACCGGTTTGGAAAGGGAGGAGTCGTTTCCGGTCCGCGCCAGCGCGCCGAGCACCAACGCCGAAGACTCCACCGAATCCCCGGCCCAACTCCATCCGGAATCCATCGGCCAGAAGCGCTGCGTTCCCGATCCGTACCTGGATATGCCATTTCTTGTCTTCTTGCGGATGCGGTCCAGCGCGTCCTTTTCCAGGTCGGCGAATCCGATCCGATGGCTTGCTTCCAGGGCGAAGGCCAAGGCGACCACCCCCAGCGAATCACGCCTTTCCCAGATTTCCGCCAATTCCTTGCGCAAGCGGTCCGGATCCTCTCCCATGCCGGAATCCGCAACCACCTTCAGGGCCTGCAGACGCAACGCGTAAGGATTCTTCTTTTCCCGGAGAATGTTCATCAAAGGATAGCGTACCTCCTTCAGCATTCGATCCAGCGTTTCCAGCAGGCTCTTGGATTCTGTTGTCGACTGCAAGGCAATTTCCGCCCGCGCCTTCTGCAGGCCATCCAGAACCAGGAGCGTCATGTCGGGCTGGGGATTCGCACCTTCCCACCAGCCCCAATCCTGATGCGAGCCTTTCATCATTCTGATCTTCTCTATGGTTTCGGAGTCCGATGGCTCCAGACCCCGTTCCATGGAATCCGCCTGGATCCCGGCCTTTTGGATTCCACTGGCATATTGCAGGCGAGGCACCAAGCGCGACATTATCTGCTCCAGGCCTGCGAGCGGGAATTCCCTCAGATATTTCAGCGGATCCTCCAGGCTCGGAAGGATTCCACCCGCCGCCTTCACCTGCCAAGTGCCACCAATGGCTCGGGAGCTGGGAGGCAGGCCGAGGTCGACCGCCAGATTCGGCTGGACGGAATCAAGGCGGCCATGGACGAAGGCGACATGTTCCACAGAACGACGAGCCACTGGAATCGCGACTCGGGATGTTTCGGAATTCCCGTTGGTCGAGGTGCGAAGGACCGCGAGCAACGAATCGCTCCCGGCGGCGATCACCGGCCACCCGACCTGCACGGTGGATCCGGGACCGACTTCCACCGCTTTCTCGACGGCATCCGATTTTTCACCGCTCGCGAATCCAGCCTCGAACGAAATCGTGGTGTTCCTCGGCGCGGCGTCCGGGTTTCGAAGGATTCCTCCGATCCATGCGGTGTCCGTTTCCACCAGGAACATCGGCGCATCGATTTCGGCCCAGACCTGCTGGCGAGTATCGAGCGTCGCTGTTTTCTCGTGGTAAATGGCGGAGTCGTCCATTCCACGAACCACGATTCTCCAGGTTGCCGCCTCCTTCGGGAGCACAAACGTCGCTTCGCCCGTTCCGTCGGATCCAACTTTGACAGAATCCGACCAGTAGGAGAACTCGCGAGCCATGCCGCGAAACATGGGTTTCGATCCTGGGGCAGGTTCCTTCATCCGATCCGAAAAGAACCCTCTCCCATCCCGGCGTGAGGCAAAGCTCCGCACCGCCCGCGATTCTTGCCTTGGATGGATGGGCTTCATGGATTTACCGGAGGGAGGGATGCCGGGTCGAACGCTCCCGCCGGAGGGCGCTGGGATGCGACGGTTCAGCACTTCCAGGAACCAAAGTTCGCGATTGGAAAGCCATCGGCCATCCGAGACGGAAAGGCTTCCCAGACTCCCAATGTGGTCCCCCACGTCCCGATCCGGCAAAACGCTCTCCCGGTCCCACCCGGAAGGAATCTGCCAGATGGCATCGTCCGCGACGGAAAGCGAGAAGCGCCCGCCAATGGGACGCCCGTGTCCGTCACGCAATCGCAAGCGCACCACCACTTGGGCCCCTGGCGCCTTCGCGGACGGCACATCCAAGGCAAGCCCCTTGTCCTTGGCGGAATCCTCGACGAACACGAATTCCTGGTCGCTGTCGATTTTTTCGCGGTCCGCATGCCAAAGCCTGACCAGGAATTTCGGGACCATTCCCGAGTCGACAGGGATTGACAGCCTTGCCTGTCCGGATCCATCCGCTTGCACGAAGTGGTCCTGGAGAAGCTCGCCCTTTTCCACCGTGGCCAACGCCGATTGACCTGGTTTCAGGTTCCGCACCACCATCCGAACCGTATCTCCTGGACGGACCCGACCGGATACCTTGCCGAGACCCACACGTCGCTGGCCTGGATCGGAGGGATACGGAACTTCCCAAGACTGCAACACCCAGGGCGCGGAAGCCTGCGTGGACGAAGCCAGTTCCAACCGCTCCAGTTCGGCCCCGCGAGGCAGGATCCTCACGGTACAAGCCCCCGATTCTCCGACATGGACCAGGGTATCCAACACCGCGTCGCCCGCGGCCTGATGACGAACCCGGATCCATCCAGCCACAGGTTGGAAAGATTGGTCTTTCAGGACAACCAACGCCTGGATCGAATCGCCCTGTTCGGGCGGATCGCGCGAAAACTCCACCTCCGCCCTGAGACGACTCGTCCAGATGGGCACCTTCACGGAGACCTGCTCCACCCTTTGCGCAGGATCCGTCACCGCGATGGTGACCGGCATATCCCAGATTTCTCCCGAGTGCGAGGTGGGGATCCTGACTCTCGCCGCTCCGAGGGCGTCCAGCGCGACCGTTCGCTGCTCCAACACTTCGGAAGCTCCCCTTCCATACGAAGCCATCTTCGCATCCGGAGACGACTGCCAGGAAACCTTGGCGATCCCCCCCGCCACCGGCGATCCATCGAAATGCCTGGTTCGAATGTCCACGACCGCCGAATCTCCCTGAACGGTGGCTTCCATGCGGGGAATGGCGACCACCTCGAAGGAGGTTTTCCGGACACCTTCGACCAGCCATTCCATGCACCAATCCCGTACGGAATACCGACTCAGTTCATCGTACCTGTAGGCGACCTTCGTGCAGGCCTCCATCTTGCCTGGCGCCTGGCCTTCCGGAATGCGGATGGTGTCCGAAAATTGTCCAGAAGCGTTCAAGGCCACGTCGCGGCTCAGATTCAGGGCCTTGACCTCCACGTGCACCGAGTCGACGATGGATCTGCGATTTCTCCCGTGCTTGTCGACTCCCAGGATCGTCCCTCCCAGATGCACGAGTTCGCCGGGGCGGTACACCGGCCGATCCGACCAAAGGAAGCTTCCCCAATCGACCGAGGATCCGTTCTGGCTGGGATCTTCCGCGAACGCGACATTGCCTCCGCCCTCCAGGACCATGGTGAGTTCACGACCTTCGTAATCCTTCCGCAATTCCAGCCGCGCGGTCCCCGTCGAATCCGTCCAAAACTCTTGCCATTTTTTGTCTGGAAACCTGACGACCAGATGGAACGGACCTTTCAGCGAGGGATCGAAGCTCGTCGCGAACACGACAAGACTCCTGGCGCTTCGCAGAACGGTTGCTTCGAGCCAGGTCGAATTCACGAAGACATCCTGGAACTCTTCCTTCCCCAACCTGGTCATTCGAAACAGCCCGGGGCCGGGAAGGGTGTCTTCCAATTGCCATTTTCTCCCGCCATCATCCATCGGGAAGGCACGGATGGTATCCAGCACTTCGACCTCCACGGTATCGAATCCGTGGAAACCGATCCTCCCGACTTCGAAGGAAACCGATGCCGGAACCGGAATCTGGACCTGGGAGGCGGTTTGTCCGGAAAACCGGACCGTGTCGCCGGGACGAACCTTCACCATGCTCCGGTCCTCCTGCCTGAAGACGATCCCGCCGGACAGGAATTTCGAATCGCTGAACGCATTGCGAAAGCTCTGCCGCGATTCCTTCCTGAAATAGCGGACTAGCCAACCGAGAATTTGTTGGCGTGACGGATAATCCAGGCAGAGATCGCCCTTGTAGGTGCAGTGGAACCGTCCTACCAGGAACCCGATCTCTTCGGCATTGCGTGCCCTCGGCAGCCATTTTTCCAGGAAGGCCTGGGCCTTGGCAACCGTGGGCTGCTTGGGCAAATCCAGCAAGGCCAGACTATCGAACATCCTCGCGGCCACCCGGTCTCGATCTTCCGTTTCGATCGCCGAATCCGGTGTCGGATCCCAGGCAAGGACAGTCGCAGCCATTTTGACAGAATTTGCTCCAACCAGGCTGGCGCACAGGAACATTGCGGAGATCATGTCATTTCCCTTCGATGCGCACGATGGATTCGTCGGAGTTGGCCTGGAACTGTGGACGGTACATGAGTTCGGCACGCGCAGGCAACGCGTGGTAGGTGCCCGGTCTCTCCGCCCGCAGACGGTAGGTGAACCGGACGAGCTCGGGACGAACGACCGACTGGAACCAGGACATGCGATCCAATCCCGTTTCTCCGTACGTCAGCCAGGAGCTCCATGGATGCAATCGGTCGAATCCGGAATGCGCCACCACCATTCCGGCAGGGAAACGATCCTCCACCATCAGGTGCTCTTCCCGAATGGAACTGTTCAATTCGATCGTCACTTCAAGCTCTTCACCCACCTGCAGCGTTCCCTCGAACGGCAGCATGGTCTCCTGTACCTTGCCCTTGCGATCCGCGATCCGTTGGATTTTCCTGTAGATGCGCCTCACTGCCAGCGCTCCCGATTGTTTCGTCAAACTTCTCGACGTATCCATCCACGATCTCGATACGGACCATTGGACCCCTCCCCTGCCCTGGAACTCCAACCGCAAGCCTTCCTTCGCCTGCGCATCGGGAAATTCGCGCGTCGCCTGGGCGAATTCCTTCCGGGTCGCGTCGATCTCAAGACTGGACAGAAATTGATTCCCCGTGAAGATCTTCAACGTCCCCCGCGAAGGGGTTTCACGGGTGTTTTCCAGTGTGGCGAGGATCGCGTCCAGGACCCTGGCCGTGGCGCGAGTGGATCCCCAATGACCACTTCCCATCCGCTCCATCAGCCATGTCGAACCCGGTTTGGCCAAGGAGGAACCATGTCCCGTCCTTACCAGCGCGCCCAGAACCAAGGCCGAGGACTCCACCGAGTCGCCTGCCCATCCCCAATTGGAATCCATCGGCCAATGAGGCAACGTGCCGGAGCCGTCCAGCGACTTTTCCATTCTGGTCCGGCCCTTGAGAATCCCGTGCGCCTCCTTCTCGAGTTCGGTCCACCCGATCCGATGGCTCGCTTCCAGAGCGAAGGCCACGGACACCACGCCCAGAGTGTCGCTGCCCCTCCAGATTCCGGCGATCACCTTGCGCAATTCGTTTGTTTTGACCTCCAAGCCGGTTCCCGCCAGAACCTTCAGCGCCTGCAAGCGCACGGCGGGATGGTTGACCGGATCGATGGCGATTTCCTCCAAGGGACCGCGACCCGCCTCCAGCATCCCTTCGATGGATTCCCGTTGCCGCTTGGACGCGCCGGTCGACCGACTTGCCATTTCCTGTCTTAGTTTCTGGAGCCCTTCCAGCACCAGCACGGTCAACTTCGCGTCCGGCGGAGCGCCCTCCCACCAACCCCAGCCCTTCTGCGAACCCTTCATGCGCTCCAACCTCTCGAGGCCGGCGGAGTCCCACGCATCCAGACTCCGCTCGATGGAATCGTTGGGCATGCCCGCCCTTTTCGCCACCGAGGCGTACTGCACGCGCGGAAGGATCCGGGAGAGGGTCTGCTCAACGCACCCATGGGGGAATTCCGCCAAGTACTTCAGCGGCTCCATCAGGTTCGGGAGCGTCCCTCCGGATGCCCAGACGCGCCAGCGTCCGCCAGCGCTCACCGCACTTCGGGGCAAGTCGAGCCGGACGGCCGCCGATCCTTGCGTGGAATCGAATCTTCCCTGCCAGAGCGAGGACCGTGGAACAGCGTGCCTGCGCACGGGGATCGCGACCCTGAGTCCGTCGGCCAGATCCATCGTCGCCGCACGCACCTTTGCGAACACCGTGTCCGTGGCGGGTACGGAAATGGACCAGTCCGTCGTGATCGCGGATTCTTTCGCCACCACCACCGATGTTTCGGCTCCCAGCAACTTCCGCCCTTCGTTCGACTGCGCCTCGAACGAAACCACCGCGTCCGCAGCGGCGCCTCCCGAATTGCGGACCGTCGCGCCGATGTTCGCGGAGTCCGTCTCGGTCAGGAATCGCGGGGCATGGATATCCACCAGGATGGGTTTGCGGGATTCCAGGAACGAGGTTCGCTCGTGGAAATCCACCGAATCATCCAATCCACGCAGCACGAATCGCCACCGCGTCGCATCGTCCGGGAGCTTGAACCTGACCACCGCGGATCCGTCTTTCCCAACGATGACGGAATCCGACCAATACGCGAGATCCCTGAGCACGCTCCGGACTTCGAGGATCGATCCGCCGATGCTCTCCCCCATCACCATCGCCGCATAGCCATCGCGGTCGTCCGTCTGCCGCGGAGCCAGCCGCAGAAGGTCATCGTATTCGATCGATCGCATCGGCGCCCCGAAGACCGCCAATCCCGACGACGCCTCCTTGGATCGCGATTCGATTTCGTGCGGACTCCGGAGGCGATTGCGCAGGAATTCCAGAAGCCTTTGATTGCGGTACGTCCAGGTCTGGTTTTGTTCCACCCCCAGATTTCCCAGCTTCCGGATGGATTCGACAAACCCGGCATCCCGAACCACACGATCCAACCAGACGTTCGATGCGATGTTCCAAATCGCGTCGTCGGTGACCGCGAGAGAAAACCGCCCACCGAGGGGAAGCCCTTGTCCATCCCGCAAGCGAATCCGCACGGAAACCATCGCACCCGGCTCGCCATGTCCGGGAAGCTCCATCGTCAATCCGCTGGTGGGAGCCGAATCCTCCACATGGACGAATTCTCCCGTCTGGGACATCTGGTCGGGATCCGCGTAGCGCACATTGACCAGGAATCTCGGTTTGCAGCCGGTGTCGACAGGAATCGTCCATCGCGCGACTCCGGACCGGTCCGCTCGCAAGGCCACGTAACGGAGAATCTCCCCTCTCTCCACTGTCGCCAATGCGGACTGTCCCGCCCTCAGGCCCCTCACCACCATCCGGATGGAATCCCCTGGACGAACCCGGGATCGGACCAACCCCAGGTCCATCTCCACATGGCCATGATCGTAGGGATACGGAACCTCCACCGAATGCAAGGACCACGGTGCGGAATTTGTCGTCGACGAGGCGATCTCCAAATCCTGTTTCTGGGCTTCCCGCGGCAGGATCCCCAGGGTGCAGATCCCGTTTTGTCCCACGCGCATCAGGGTGTCCAAAACCACATTCCCACCGACCAGATGGCGAATGCGGATCCATCCCGCAACAGGCTGGAAGTTCTTGTCTTTCAAGCGAACCACCGCCTTGGTGGAATCCCCCGCTCCAGCTCTTGCCGGCACGAACTCCACCTCCGACCGGAGACGACTGGTCCAAATGGGCAACGTGACGGTCGCTTCCTCCACCCGGTTGGATGGATCCGTGACCGCAATGGCCACCGGCAGGTCCCACTCTTCATTTCGCTCGAGCGTGGGGATCTTGGCTTTGGCCTTCCCGCGGGAATCCAGGAGCACGCTCCGCTCCTCGACCGACTCGGAGGAATGATCCCCGAACAACGAGTAGGTATCCTGCCGTGGATTGGATTGCCAGGTCAGTTTGGCCATCCCTCCCACCACGGGAGATCCATGGAACGTCCGCGCCTGGATCTCCACGACGGCCGAATCCCCTTGGACCGTGGCCTCCCTGCGCGGATTGACGATCACCTCGAAGGAAGGCTTTCGATATTCCTCGACCAGCCACTGGGCGCAATGTTTCCGATCGAAGGATTCCCGGATATCGGCAGCCGAAGCGCACGCCGCCACGACCCCCGACTTTCGGTCGCGGGGAATCCGGATCGTGTCCGAAAATTGTCCAGATCGATCCATGGCCACCACCCGTGTCCGCTTGAATTCCTCCACGTCGATCTCGACCGAATCCAGGGAGGATCGATGGAGTTTTCCGCCATTGTCCCCGCCCAGGATCGTGCCTCGCAAATGCACCAGTTCGCCCGCACGGTAGACAGGTCGGTCCGTCCATGCGAACGGTTTCCACTCGACCTCCTCCTTGCGGCGAGAGGGATCCGCGACGAACTCCAGGCTGCCGTGGGCCTCCAGCAGGATCTCAAGTTCGGCTCCTGCGTAGTCGTGTTCCAATTCCAGCCCGGCCACTCCGGATGAGTCCGTCTGCAGTTTCTGTCTGGTGCCGTCCGGATAGAGGACCGTGACGCGGAATGGGCCGCCTCGAGAAGGGAGAAAGCTCGCTCCATAGACCAGCAGTGTTTTGCCGCTTCGCAATACCGTGCCATTGATCCAGGACTGGTTCACGAACACATCCTGGAAGATCCCGTCCCCGATCAGGGACAATCGGTACAAGCCAGGTCCGGGGAGAGTGTCTTCCAGTCTCCAAGAATCCGCCAGGGCGTCCTCCGGAAAGGCCCGAAGCGTGTCCAACGCCACCACTTGCGCCGTATCGGAGTCCCCGAAATGGATGCGGCCGATCTCGAAGAGCACGGATGCAGGCACGAGCCTGGACTCCAGTGTCCTGTTGCGGCCTCGAAACCCGATTTTGCCACCAGGACGAACGCGATGAAGACTTTTGTCTCCTACTCCGGAAAGATTGAATCTGTCGTGAAAGATTGCCGACTCGGCGAACGCATCCCGCAGGCTTTGCCGGGTCTCCTTTCGAAAGTATCGGACCAACCAAGGCAGAATCTCCTGCTGGCTCGGATCCTTCAGACACACCCCACCCTTCGAGTTGCAATCGAAATGCCCCAACAGGCGAGTGAGCGCGTGGTGGTTCGGAACCTTCGGCAGCCAGTGTTCCAGCTGCGCGATCACTTCCTGCGGATTGTTCCCTTGAGGCCGCGCCTTTCGGAAGGCGACATCGAATTCTTCGATGGCCTTCCAATCCACTTCGGAAACCGATCGGGCCGAATCCGAGCGCGGATGCCACGACAACATGGTGGTTTGGGATAGAGCGGAATTGGCAGCGCCCAGGAAGGCGCACAGGACAATGGCGGGGTGCATTCCTCGAATTTAAGCAACCGGATTGGAACCGGATCGAGATTTTCCACCCGGCTCCACTCACATGCCCGCTTCGCAACTCCCGGATGCTGGCCGGAAACCGGGGTTCGAGGAAGGTCTTCAACCTGGATCCCTCTCCACCGCGGGATCCAGGTTGCACTCTCCCTTCGCCCCCTTCGAATTCGCCCAGATGGCCCACGAAGGGTGGTGGGCATTCCCTGCGCGATCAGCGCGCTCGAACGACGCTGTGCAATTCCCGTCGCTGGGGACCGGTCAATTCCGTGATCAGCACCCCTTTGGCTGGTCCCGTGGGAAGCAGAGCGAGGCCATCCACGACCGCAGTTCGCGCCAACACCTTGCCCGCCGGATCACGCAAGGCGGCATGCTCGAATCCCAACGCGTCCTGGACCAGAACTTTGCCCTCTCGCAAAGACACCGACGCCGCCTTCTTCCACGTGGCGCGCGAACGCAACGGCACGATCTCGTGGTTGAGCTCGAACCAGTTGAGATTGAACAGGCTCCCTGTCGCGGCACCCTCGAAAACCACCTTCAGGATCTGAGTGCCCGCCTTCAGGTCCACTCCCGTGGTATCGGTGGTCGTGACCCATTTCTGCCAGCCCTTGGTTCCCGCGATGGCCACACGCTTGAGCTCTACCCCCGCCGCATTTTGCAGCACGAAATCCCCACCTGCGGTATTGCTCGCAGCGCGGATGTGGAGATTGTAGCGGCCATCTTCCGAAACATTCACCAGGTAATCCGCGCCGTCGCCCGTCTCGATCCAGCCCATGTCCTCGGAACCATCCTCATCTAAGGAGCTTTCGAACTGGACTCCCTTGGAGGTCGCGAATCCTTCGGCCTGGATCCGCCCTGGCAGCACCGTGGTGTCGATCTTGCGGGGTGGCACCGGAGGAGGTTCTGGAAAGCTGTACTTGGCATTGAGCGCCAGAATCTGTTGACGAACCCAAGCCCCTGAAACCGAAAGATCGGTATCGTTCCATCCACCAAGCGGATTGGCATTCGGCTTTAGCGCAGCGGAGGATTCCGTCTTGTTGACCACCGACCAGTTGCACCAGCCGATGGAATTGGTCTTGGCCCAATCCAGCCATTCCTGGGCCTTGTCCAAGTAAAGATTCTTGTCGGCCCCGCCGCCGCCATCGGCGTTGGTGGTGCCCCACTCGGACAGGAAGAGCGAAACGCCCCTGGAAAGGGTCGTCCTTCCGCTGGTATAGGCGCCCGTTGAGGCTTTGGCCGGAGCATTGGCCATGGACACCACGTGGGACCCCGAATAGAAGTGCAGGGTGTAGGCGAGGTTCTTCCCGACAACGGGATTGGCAGCCGCGCCGGAGGGGTTCTGATCCCAGTTTTCGTTTCCGATGAGAATCAGGTTGTCGGGATCGATCGCCCGGATCGAATCCACGACCGCCTGGGAGTAGGGCTTGATCTGGTCGTCCCAATACCACATGTCCTCGCCTCCGTTGCCGTTGGCGTCGGGGGCCATGATTCCGTGTGGCTCGTTGAAGATCTCGTAGATCACGTTCGGCGTGTTGCCCCACTTGCGGGCGACCTTCTGGAAAAAGTCGATGGATTGGGCCTGGTGGTCGGGCGCGTTGTGGTCGTGCCAATCCACGATCACATAGATGCCCAGATCCACCGAGGCCTGGATCACCGAGTCCACCATCTTCATGTTCTTGGCGGCACCGTTGTTGGTGTCCAGATACATCCCACCGCCTTCAACCCCCATGGCGATGCGAAGCACCGAGACCTTCCAATCGTAGGCCAACCAATGCACCGTGCGGCGGTTGTAGAACTGGGCTGCCCATCCCGACCAAAACAGGCTCATCCCCACCAACTGGGTTGGTTGGCCTTTGGAATCCAGGATCTTCGAACCTTGCACCTTCAGCGCTCCGTGGTCTTCCACAGGTGTCAGTGCCGGGGCGCAAACCCCAACCGCTAGAACCAACCCCACCAACCGTCCCCACCACCGATTCATCGTCCACCCTCCCCCAAAATCCTACCCCTATCGTACCGTCTTCGATTGACCTTGAACGTCGATTCCAACAAAGAGTCGCCAAACAATCTGAACCGGTTCAATGTAACCAATGGATTGGGCATCTACAAAAGTCGCGCCGGATCGATTTCTATGCGGTTTTTTGGTCTGGGCCAGTGTTATCCTTGTGCTTGATGCCAGAGCTTCACGAGGATCCTATCCCACGACACCACGCCTTGGCCAAGCTCGCCAAGGCCTATCCGGATTGGGTCCGGCGACTCCGTTGCCGGGACGGCGAATTGGTGCTCCACGAGGGAGACCCGGATGACTCCGTCTTCTTCTTGGAAGAAGGCTCGTTGGTGGTGGAACAAGAGGTCTCCGGTGGGGCGCGGCATGTCCTCAAGGTGCTGACCAATTCTCCGGAAGTCGACCAGATGGTTCCTTTCGGGGAAATGAGCCACCAGCTGGATGGACGTCGCTCCGCTTCCATCCGTTCGGCCGGTGGATCCGTGGTGATCCGCATGGAAAGCCACGCCTTCGAGTCCGTGTTCCACGACTTCCCGGAGCTCGCCCGCACCCTCAATCTCAAGCTGGTGGAACGTCTGCGGGACACCAACGCGCGACTCAAGGAGCTGGTCCGGCAGATGGACCCTCCCGTGCTGCGCGAAATGGTCCTGCAATCGCGGATCCTGTTTCGCGAAGGCGAGCCCGCCAAAGATCTTTGGCAATGTCCTGCCGGACTTTTGCATGAGGTCCGTGCCGGTGGATCCCGATTCGAAATCGAGGCCGACGCCGAAGGTTTCGTGGATCCTCTTCCCTTTTTCCGTGGCGGTGTCTGGAACCGGACCGTGGAGGTTTCCACGGGATCGTTCCTGCTCAAGTGGTCCTGCGAGCAACCCGCCGACGTCTTCCGCTTCCATCCCGAACTCGCGCTTCGGCTTCTTCGAGACAACGCCTGATGAATCTTGGTTTCGGCCTTTCCATGGACATGCGGATGGAGCAGAAGCTCTCTCCGCAGATGATCCAATCCCTGAAGCTCCTGCAGGTCTCCGCCTTGGAGCTGGAGATGCTGGTCAAGCAGGAGATGGAGACAAATCCTGTCTTGGAGCTAGACGACGGCCCCGAGCCCGAACTGGTGGAGGGCGATCGCGCCGACCAGGTGGAGACCGCCGAAGAGCGCGAAGACCGCCAGGAATCCGAAGAGGCCGCCGGCGAGGAGCCGGAGTCCCGCGAGGAACAGATCTCCGCGAGTTCGCAGGACAACACCTCCGAGATCGACTGGGAAGCCTACTTCGACGATGGCTTCGATCCCGGCGGCCGCATGACCGAGGAACGCTCCAGCCCGGACGAACGGCTGGAACGCGTGCCCGTCCACCAGGCCTCCATGGAGGAAACCCTCCTGGCCCAGCTGGACGAGAAGAAGTTCGATCCCGTCCTCCGTCCCGTGATCGAATGGCTGATCGGGAACCTCAACGAGAACGGCTTTCTGGAAGTCACCCAGGAAGAAGCCCAGGCAAAGCTCGGCATCGACGAATCCACCTGGGAAGAAGCCCTTTCCGTGCTGCAGCGGTTGGATCCCCCGGGAATCGGCTCGCGCGATCTGCGCGAATGCCTCCTGGTGCAGTTGTCCCGCATCGGGATGCGCGACACCATCGCCTGGAAGATCATCCACGACTGTTTTGGACTGTTGCAGAAACTGAAGGTCCCCACCATCGCCCGGCGCCTGGACAGCACGCCCGAAGAGATCCAGGCCGCCATCAAGGAGATCGGACAGCTCGAGCCCCGGCCCGGACGGCAATTGTCCAGTCCGCAGTCGCCGCCCGTGATCCCGGACATGGTGGTGGAGATGGGCCTTGACGGAATCTGGCAGATCTCGTTCAACGACAAGACCGTGCCTTCGCTTCGCGTCAGCCGCTCCTACCAGGACCTGGTGCGCCGCGGTTCGCGGGCGTCCACCGACGAGAAGAAATACGTCCGCGACAAGCTCAACTCCGCGACCTGGCTTTTGCGGTCCATCGAGCAGCGCAAGTCCACCATGCTCAAGGTGATGCACGCCATCCTGGAATCGCAGATCGAGTTCTTCGAGGAAGGTCCGGGCCACCTCAAGCCGCTGGTGTTGCAGGACATCGCCGACAAGGTGAAGATGCACATCTCCACCGTGTCGCGCGTCACCAACGAGAAGTACGTGCAGACCCCGCACGGCGTGTTCGAACTGAAGTCGTTCTTTTCCGCTTCCGTCACGCAGGAAGACGGCTCCGAGATCAGCTCCGTGGAGGCCCGCGAGGCCATCCGCAAGCTCATCGAGGCGGAAGATCCGGCCGATCCGCTCTCCGACCAGAAGATCGTGGATGTGCTGGAAGAATCCAGCCTGCACGTCGCGCGGCGCACGGTGGCGAAGTACCGGGATCTGATGGGCATATTACCCGCCCGAATGCGCCGCAAGTTCTGATTCTGGCTACCCTCTGCCCCGGCGGACGCGGTCGGGTCCGTGTCGCGGCGTGGACATCCACCGCAAGGGCAATTCCTGGCAAACCAAATCTCTTCTACTGGGTTCGCGGACCTTCGACTGCATCCACCATACAACCAGAATCGTGGGTGAATCTGGCGGCGCATTGGCGCCCCGCTCACCGCTCGGCGTCCCAGTTCCCTCTTTGCGCGAGAGGTCCCGCCTTCGCTCGGCTTCGCAGGACCTTCGACCCTTTGCCGGGATGCCACCACCGTGACTTGGGCCGCAAACCCTGCCGGCGCACCGATCGTCACGGGTGACCGTGGTCGCCTTGGAAGGGCACCACCGCAGGTGATTCGCCTTGCCCGCCACGAGAGGTGTTTCCCCGCTTCGGCGTCCCTGCCCGCTGGACGCCTGTCGGGTTCGCGGACCTTCGGCTGCATCCACCACGTAACCAGAATCCGTGGGTGGATCTGGCGGCGCTGGCGCCCCTCGGCCGTCCCCAGGGTTCCCATCACGTTTGCGCGTGATGGGAGGGTGTGCGGATGCGGCGCCTTCGCTATCGATCTTGCGCAGGTCTAGGGGAGAAGCACGGCGTCGATGACGTGGATGACGCCGTTTTTTGCCGGGATGTCGACCACCGTGACTTGGGTGGTTCCGTTCAAGTACACCTTGCCGGCGCGCACCTCGATCGTCACGTCCTTGCCGTTGACCGTGGTCGCCTTGGAAAGGGTCACCACCGCAGGTGATTCGACCTTGCCCGCCACGACGTGGTAGAGGAGGATGTTCTTGAGGTCGCCCGTGGGGTCTTTCAGAAGCTCGCTCACCGTGCCCGCTGGAAGCTTGGCGAAAGCGGCGTCGGTGGGTGCGAACACCGTGAACTGCTTGGTCGTATCGGCCAGCGTGGAGGCAAGTCCGGCCGCCGTGACCGCCGCAGCCAAACCCTCGAAAGCAGTATCCGTGGCGGCAATCTCAAGGATGGTCTTGGGTTGGGGAGCCAGGGGAGCCGGCGGAAGAAGCACGGCGTCGATGACGTGGATGACGCCGTTTTTTGCCGGGATGTCGACGACCGTGACCTGGGTGGTTCCGTTCAAGTACACCTTGCCGGCGCGCACTTCGATGGTCACGTCCTTGCCGTTGACCGTGGTCGCCTTGGAAAGGGTCACCACCGCCGGCGATTCGACCTTGCCCGCCACGACGTGGTAGAGAAGGATGTTCTTGAGATCACCCGTGGGGTCTTTCAGAAGCTCGGTCACCGTGCCCGCCGGAAGCTTGGCGAAAGCGGCGTCGGTGGGTGCGAA
Source organism: Fibrobacterota bacterium (assembly GCA_016699655.1). Lineage (GTDB taxonomy): Bacteria > Fibrobacterota > Fibrobacteria > UBA5070 > UBA5070 > UBA5070. The sequence goes on along the minus strand of CP064986.1, from coordinate 1,384,744 downwards.
CACCGTGAACTGCTTGGTCGTGTCGGCCAGCGTGGAGGCAAGTCCAGCCGCCGTAACGGCCGCGGCCAAAGTCTCGAAAGTCGTGTCCGATGCGGCGATCTCAAGGATGGTCTTGGGCTGGGAAGCCTCGTGCACATGGGGAGAGGCTGGATTCGAATCGCTGTCGCATCCCGACAGGGCTACAGCGCAAGCGATGGCAAAGGGTGAAAGAATTTGTCTGTGGTTCACGGTAGGTTCCTTTCCAGATGATGCCTCGGCACGATGCCGACTGGCCTTTCCAGAAAGATCCCGAGAGTGGGCTTGACCGCCCGCCCGTCCGGAGGACTTGTGTTCACGGTCGTGAACACCGCGTCTCGACTCAAGGAACCAGGGTGTCCTGGGCTGGAGCCAGGGCGAGGAGCGCCACAATCCGTGAGGCGTTCCCCATGCCACGTCGCAGGACCAACGGAACGCCCGCGGGAATCGAATCGACCACCCAGAATCCGCCGCGGATGCGGCCGATGTGCCCGGTCCCCTCGACCCAAGGAGCGCTCGTATCGACGCTTGTCGACAAACGAATCCGCCCAGGCGTATGGAGCACCGCGTCGCGGTTCGTGACCACAGCCGAGGTCACCACGAGATCCTGGAGGAGTCCACGGCGGCCATCGACAGCGACGAATTCCAGCGTCCAGCGCCCTGCGGGCAGGCCTTCCAGCCGGTAGGCTCCTTCCGAGGAGGAAATGCCTTGCCGAATGGGTTCCGCCGGAACGACCGCTTGCGAGGCAGGGTAGGCGACCACCCGAGCGTTCGCGACCCGACTTCCATCGGAGAGGGTGGCCAAACCTGCCAAGGCCCCTGTCTCGGTGTCGGTCGACCCTCCCGCCGTCGGTTCGGAGCATCCTGCGAACCAAACCACCAGAAAGCAGACGCTGATCAGATGCCAAGATCTCATGGAGCGGCTTCGATCCGACTGAGGGGTACCAGATTCATGGATAGGAGATAGACTCGGTCGGCTTTTTCGTCCACTCGGGCCATTTCCTGGAGTTGTGCACGAAATTGGCGAGAACGTTTCACGAACCGATGGAAGGTCTGTTCGGAAATGCCAAAGACGGTAGCCGCACCTGATCGTTCCGTTCCAGGGACACGATCGAACGCTTGCTGGGCCAACTGGAGCATGGAGACCTGGAACCGGGCCAGTCGAAGATCGGGAAACGGTCCACCCGATGCCCTCAGAACGGGCTCCACCTGTAAATAACCCTTTCCCTTGCGACGCAAAAAGCCCAACCTCAGAAGAAGCTGGATGGAGTCCCGCGCTTGCTCGGAGGTGATGGCCGGCCGCAAAAAGGCGCCCAGCCTCTCCCAGTCGTCGCCCCAGGGGCGCAAAACGGCGGCTTCGCGCACCGCGGGGTGCCACCATTGTGCGAAGTATTCGTAGTGTTCGGGAAGAATCGCGTTGCTTCGCGCTTGGCTCTGGATCGAAACCAGTCGATCGAAAAAATGGTTCTTCTCCTCGAGGGTGCGCGCCTGGTTGAAAAAGACCAGGTTCTCGAAATATTCCGCCTCCGGACCCGTCATTTCCAAGGCTCTGACCACCTTCAGCAAGCTGCCCTTTGTCAGGTTGCGACGACCTTCGATGATCTGGGGAAAGAACGCCGAGCTGTTGATGCCGGCCTTGGCGGAAAGCCAGCGATAGCTGAGCAGCGGGTTGCGCGCTTTGAGCGCGTTGTAGTGCTCCCGAAGATATTCCCGATAGTCGGAGCTGTCGAATACGCTTGCCATAGATTGGAAAGTACTGCGACACGCGGTCATCGGAGTCCATCCACTCGGGTTGCCTGTTCACATGCGTGAACGCAAGTCGCGGCTCGGAAGGCTAACTTGCCAACCACCCCCCTTACGAGAGGATTCTTCGGATGCGCCGCGATCGGATCAACAAATTCCTCAAGGCCTTCGTGATCGTCGGGGGCGGCATGCTCGCTCTGCTGGTTGTGCTGCTGGTGGCGATCTGGATCGCGCTGGAGATCCTGCTGGTCGGGAAGGAACACCCCTCCGACGCGGAATTGGAAACCCTCCTGCGGACCCATCGCCCCCAGATCGATTCCCTGGTACACATGATCGAGGCAGACAAGATGGAGGTTGTCGCCGACGACTGGATCCGGCCAGATTCTGTCTTGTCCGAGGCGCGCCGGGACCTGTACCGGGACCTGCTCGATCGATTGGACGTGGAATCAGGTGTCCGTCAATACCAAATACCCACGGTGGAATTGCTGATCAGTACCCAGGGTCTATCCACCGGGGGCTCCGCCAAGGGGCTCGTGCTCCATCCGAAAGATCCTACTCCGCTTCTCCCCAGTCTGGATGCGCGCCCGCCAGGAAAGAATTTCGGACAAGGCTACAAGAAACTCTGGGACGGCTGGTACATCTTCCATGAGTGGGATTACTGAGCCCATCCCACTCCGAATCGGCTAGTGGCGGCCCTTCGGCTTTCCTTTGCCGCCCTTGTTCTTCCCCTTCCCGTTGGGGCTCTTGTTCGCCCGAACATGTTCCACGCGAGCTTTCGGCGGATCCATCCGGCGCGAGGCACCGGGGCGGGAAGGAATGGGCAATCCCTGTTCATCGAGGAAGATCGGTTCGAAATCCACCCATCCCTGGACAGGATCCGCCTGCGCCAGGCGCACCTGGATCACGTCCCCGAGCCGGAAGACCTTGCCACCGCGTCGGCCGCAGAGCTCCATCCGCTCTTCGTTGTATTCGTAGAAGTCGTCGGTCATGCGCCGCACATGGACCATGCCTTCGGCCCACGGCGATTTGATTTGCACGAACATCCCCACCGCTTCCACCCCGGTGATGGTGGCGGTGAATTCTTCGCCCAAGCGCTCGCGCAGGATCCACGCGGCGCAGCATTTGTTGCCGGAACGCTCTGCCTTCACCACGGAGTCTTCGCGTCCGCTCACGTGGCTGGCGAGCTTGCGCACGGAAGGCGTCCAACGTGCGGGAACCTCGGTGGACCTCAGGTGCTCCTTGATCACGCGGTGGGTCCACAGGTCGGGATAGCGGCGGATGGGGCTGGTGTAGTGGGCGTAGTGCAGCCAACCCAGCGCGAAGTGGCCGCGGCAGTCGGGGCTGTAGCGGGCCTTCTTCATGGAGCGGATGATCTTGCCTTGCAGACCGGTGGGAATCACGCCGCTGGCCAGGATGGCGCCCAGCCATTCCTGCACGCGGGGGCGGAGGTTGTTGTCTTCCGCCTCGGCACGCCGCGAGGGCATCCACTTGGGCAGCTCCAGCGTGGTGGCCCAGTTGGAGATCTGGAACAGCGATTCCTGTTCGGGCGGTTCGTGCACGCGATAGAGCCCTGGTAGGGATTTGTCGTCCAGAAGCCGCGCGCAGCAGCGGTTGGCGGCCAGCATGGCCTCTTCGATCCAACGGTGCGAAGGCAGGCGATCTTCCACGCGGGCATCCACGGGCTCGCCCTTGTCGTCGAAGACCATCTTCGGTTCGGGAAGATCGAACTCCAGCAGGTTTTCCTTCTTGCGACGCTGAAGCATCACCTCGGAGCAAGCCTTGAGGCGCTGCAACGCGGCATCGCCCTTGTCGGCCAGCTCCTGGGCCTGCTCGTAGGACAAAAACCGTCGCACACGAACGACCGCCTCGAAGAACTTGAAGTTGAGGATCTCTCCATCCGGAGCGATCTCCATGCGACACGACAACGCGAGTCGGTCCTTGCCGTCCAACAGCGAACAGAGGTCGGCGGCCAGCCCCTGCGGGAGCATGGTGACGGCCGTCCACGGCAGATAGGTGGTGAAGGCGCGTTTGATCGCCTGCTTGTCGATGGCGCTGGCTTCCGTCACGTAGTGGGAAACGTCGGCGATGTGGACATCCAATCGCCAGCCGCCCTGGGGGAGGTTCTCCACCGCCACGGCGTCGTCGTGGTCGTGGGCGTTCCACGGGTCGATGGTGCAGACCTCGTCCTGGCGGCAATCCTCGCGGCCCCGGAAATCCTCTTCCGTGGGTTCGCTGAACTTGGCGGCGTGCTCGCGGACCAAAGCGGTGAAGGGCCCGGGCAACTCGTGGGCATCGGCGAACAATTTCTGCACTTGCTTCCAGGAAGGCCCCGTCCATTCGGACGTGCGGATGGGAGCATCCATTCCCGCCTGGTTGGTGATGCGCCCGTTCTTGGGATTGCGGCGCGGTTCGCGGCCCATGTCCCGGTCGCGGTTGCGATCGGCGTTGCGCTGTTCGCGGGTGGGCCTCTCCTTGACCGCTTGGATGCGGTCGCGCGACCCGATGCGGATCCGGCCCAGCTCGAGGAGGCTCGCAATGGCGTCCTGCAAGGCTCCGGTCTGGTCCTTGGGCACGTTGAGGGTGTGGCGCAAATCACGGAACGTGCAGGGCTCGTAGCCCTCCGCATGGACGAGCTCCAACAGCTCGCCCTTCCAATCCCGCTTGCTCTTTTTTTCCCATTGCCCAGACATGTGTGGCTCCTTTCGAGCGTCTCTCTATTCTAACACAGACAACCTGCACTCGTGGTGCATTGGTGTCCATGAATCGTCGTTAATTGCGGTACACACCAAAAAGTGGAGGAAGGCGCTGTTGGCATTCTTCCAGAAAGGCAACTGCACCGCTCTCTCGTCCTACCTCTCGGATTCTTGCAAGGTTCGAGGCGGCTTCGCGTTCACGATCCGGGTCACGCCCACAGAGGCAATCCAGCACGCGCTTGATGTTCCGGGGGTCACCTGGCGTCTTTTCACGGAGACGCTTCGACTCCACGCTGGGATCGAACTTCAGATTGCGAGATTCTTCATCCAACCGCCTTGTCTCCTGGTCGGTTTTCGGCTTGAATCCGCACAGCACCCAAGACTCCATCGATGGATCCGGCGCACCAACCGCAACCCGATCGGCAAGACTCGATGCATCGCGAGCTTGAGACAACCCTTGGATCCGAGCATTCCCGCTCAGATCTTCATCGCAAACCAGCACAAAACCATCGTCTGGTGATTCCGACACTTTTTGCAGGATCTGCAATGCTTTTCGAGCACTGTGCGCGTACGGCGCTGCGGGCTCGCCCCCAAATGTTCCCCGGGCCGACATTCCCAATCCATTGGGAAACAATCGGCGGTGCGTCTCGTTCACGGAAGCCTGCCGCAAATAGGAAGATCCTTCCTGCACTCCGCGAAACTGAATGTGTTCAAAATCCAGCCAATCGACTGATTCCTGCAAAACAGCATTGATCATCGCCTTCAAGTGGCGTTCGTCATCTGGACCTTCGCACACCAGAAACAACGACATCAAGCAGCCGTTTTGTTCTCGGCCACCCACCGGTCTCCGAAGAGGCTCCAGAATTCGCCGGGGTTCATGTCTTGCTTCCAGCGCTGGTAGTCGGGATGCGACGTCAGCGGCGCCATGCGTGACAGACCATCGTCCCCAACATTCATGCAGAGGACTTCTTCCGGCTGCACGCAGGCCACAAGGTAAGGTGAATGAGTGGTCGCCACGATTTGCAGTTGTGGGTTGGACTCCTGGATCCGACGCAGGATGCCGACAAGATCTTTCTGGGCCAAGGGGTGCAAGCCTTGGTCGATGTCGTCGATCAACACCAGTGCGCTCGCATCGCCAACAAATGTCAAGGCGGTCAACAGCCCTAGCGCAAATACGGTTCCATCGCTCATGTGCTCCACCGGCACATTGGTGGCGGAGTTGGTATCAAAGGCCAGATGGAACCAGCCTTGATCCAGGCGGACTTTGATTTCCTTGATCGCAGGAACCACTTCGCGAAGTCGCTCGCAAATGAGATTCAGTTTCGCGGTATCGCCGAGCTTGTACTCGGCGATGATCCGGGAAAGGTTCGTGCCTTGATGCTGGAACTTGCTGCATCCATCCGTTCCTTGAGACTTGCTTCTCAGGGCTTCCATGGAGAATTGGAGGCGCAAGACGGTTTTTGGCATCTGTTCACGAGCGTGGAAATTCTTGAAATCAATTCCTGAATCATCAAACGAGCCGTGGAACAACCATCCTCGTCCGGCGATCCACTCGTAACTACCCGGAAGGTCTAAACCATCAAAATCGACATGAAATGTCATTTTATCATCGAACTCGGCGGGAACAGTCGCAGCCACTTCCAACGCAGCAAGGAAGGTGGACTTTCCGCAACCATTGGGACCCACGATCAAGGTCAGCGGCTTCAGCTGTGCTTGAACATCGCCCAGGATCCGGTAGGACCCGATTTCAACCCCGGTGATCATCTTGCCATGGATGATAACAATCTTCGAGGAGCGAACGGCATCGTCCCCACCAGACCCTGTCTATTTCCATTTCGGTGGTTGAAATGTCCCGACTTCCTCGCCGCGGACCAGGCGATTGACTGGCAGAGGTTGCGCGCCAACGAGCCAGCATTCCACCAAAGTCCAGGTGATCCGTTTGGCCCATTCCTCCGCCCGCATCTTCGCGCCGCCGCGGTCGAACCAACCCATCGCCCAGAAGGGATCCGCTGCCGCCTCGAAGCTGAAGACCGTCTTGCCTCGCGCGACGGTTCGATACGTCGATGCGGTGCGCCAAGCATGGTAATCCGAAGTCACCACGATCACGGAATCGGCCCCGAGGGCGGCAAACACGGAATCCGCCAGTCGCGCCTCGTCCTGGGTGGATCTCGACCTGGAACGCAATTCCAGGATCCGTCCACGTTCGGAAGCGGAAAGTTCGAGTTCGCGCACCCACACCGTCGAGTAGTGCACATCGCTTCCCACCGGGGATCCGGAAACCACCACGCTATCCACCACCCCAGCGCGCAGCATCACCAAGGCATGGGGTACACGCACACCACTGGGCCCTTGTCCATCCATGACGAAGGCGTAGCGGGCCTTGGAAGGCGTTGGCGCCGAGCGGAAGCCTGCGTGCCAGAGGCTGACCAACGCCCAAAGGCCAAGAACGGTTCCAGCCACCGCAACGGCGCCACGGACGGAAGGCCTCACGTGTCCGCCTGGAGTTGAGGCTCCACCTTCACGGTGATGGTGCAACCACCATCATCGAACAGGAGTTCTTGCGCGATGCGCTGGACCAGGAACACCCCTCTCCCGTGATCAAGTCCCAACCGGTCCGGATCCCGCGGATCCGGGAGGCTTGCCGGATCGAATCCAGGGCCACCGTCGTGGACGGAAAAGAGGCATTCGGTGGGCGTGGCCACCCAACTGCAGCACGCCTTGGCCTGAGGGCGCCCTTTCAGTCCGTGAAGCACTGCATTCACACAAAGCTCCGAGGCCACCAGTTGGACCCGTCGGATGTCGCGGGAAGGCCAACCCACGTCAGTCAAATTCCGTCGCATCCGTTCCACGAGTTCCCACCCTTCCTGGGCGCTGGAAAACCAGCGGATTTCCGGCGGCTCCTTCCGGGGCATCCGCCGCAGCACCGGATGCACAGGGTCGCGCACGCCGCGGATGTCCAGGGCCAGAAACGTCCGGTCGTCCTCCCGATCGTTCGCTTCCTGACCCGGGTAGTCCAATTCCACCTGCGTGAGCACATCCAACGGTGATTTGCCCAGACATGCGGGAAGCCGTTCCACGAATCCTTCGTAACCCAGTCGGTGCCCCGCGCGATTGGCCGTCTCGTAGTAGCCGTCGGTGAAGATGCACAACCGATCTCCGGGCGCCAGGCAGATCTCTTCCTCCACGTAGCCGCCTTCGTCCACGATCCCCAGGAACAACCCTTTGCCGCCCAAGGTCCGCCTTGGCTCCCCTTCGCGCAACAGCACGGGTCGGGGATGGCTCGCCCGGCAGAACCGCAGCTTCAATGTTTCCAGATCCAGAACCCCGACAAAAGCCGTCACGTAGTGGCCCAGGATCAGGCTGCGACGCAGATCCCGGTTCATGCGGGAGAAGATGTCGGCCGTATCCACCCCGGCTTGGGCATGGTTCAGGAAGCTCATGCGCACCAAGGCAGCCTCGAACGCCGCCGGGAGCCCATGCCCGGCCACATCGGCCATGAAGATGGCCAGATGGGAATCGTCCAGCAGGCAAAGGTCGTAGAGGTCGCCGCCCACCGGCCGCGAGGGCAGGTACCGGACATGGAACTCAACGCCTTGCAAACGGGGAAGATCGTTGGGAAGCAGGGCCTGCTGGATTTCGCGGGCCATTTCCAGCTCCGATTGGAGTGCATCGGTCAGATCCGCCAAGGCTGCGTTGCGATCCACCAGGAGCTTGCGGGCATGGGCCAGGGCCGTGATGTCGCGCAACCGCAGAATCCCCTCCGCACGCGACCCCCTGGTGCGCACCAGACCGAACACCTGGGCTTCCAAAACCCGGTCGTTCCATTCGATTTCCGTGGCCGGAACTTCCTTGCCTTCCAGGATGCCGGAGCGCAGCGCGGCGGAAAGCGGCTCGAGCGCTGGGACGGATTCCGACAGCGGCTTTTCCAGCAGGCTGGCGAATGCCTTCCCGGAGATTTCCGTGAAGGGAAGATTGGCCCGCAGGATCCGCAGATCGGCGTCCACCACCACCATCGGATCGACGTGGTCGAACACCCATTCCAAGTGTTTTTTGGACCGGCGAATGCGGCGGCCCACCCGATAGACCAACAAGGCGGTCGCCATTCCCACCAACCCCCAAAGGAGCGAGGCGGTTTCCAGCGGAGCGAGGTTCATGCCCCCTCCGCGCCGGGAAGATCGGCCATCAGGAGAAACGCGTCCTCTCCGTTGTCCGAGTAGTAGCCTCGCCGGACACCGACTCTCCGGTATCCCATCCCCTCGTAGAGCCCGATGGCCGCGGCGTTGCTGGAGCGCACCTCCAAGTGCGCGATGGCCCCGCCGCGCGATACCGCCCAGGCGTGCGCGGCGGAAACGAGTTCGCGCGCCAAACCGCGACGGCGCCACTGCGGATCGACTCCGATGGTCCCGATCGAAAGCTCGTCGGCGGCCAACCACGCGCACAAATAGGCCGCGATGCCTCCGGCCTCGCCGTCCACGACGCAACAGAATCCCGTCTCGCCATGATCCATTTCGTCACGGAACTGGCCTTTGGTCCAAGGGCTGCCTTGGCAGATCGCATCCAATCCGCAGACCGCGGGAAGATCCCGAACCTCCATCGCCCGCAGGGTCGCGGTCGGGAGCCTCATTTGCGCGGGGCCCCGGCAAGCACCTGCACGCGCCCCCAGTGGACCACTTCCAGACGATTCTTGTCCATCAGGTCGCGACGCCCTTCGCCGTCCACCTGCAAGGCGTTGCGGCCGTTCCACATCACTTCCAGCCGGGAAACCTGCCAATGCGGCAATCGGCGCAAAAGCCATCGCTGCGCAGAGGGAACCATCGCGGTGGAAAGCAGCGCCGGATACGACCACAGTCGTGGAAACGAGAACAGCGTGAGCAAACCGTCGTCGCAGCGTGTGTCCATGGGATTCAGCAATCCCGACGCGTAGGAGGCGATGTTGAGCGCGACGAACGCCCGTCGCCCACCCAGCGATTGCTCCAAAATGGAGCCGTCGGCCAGTGTGGCGCGAATGGAAAATTCCTTGGGGAGATGCCTGGCGAGGCTTCCGAAGCCCGCCTGCACGTAACGCAACTTGTTTCCCGCCGTGCTGTGCGCTCGCTCGGAGAGGTCCCTGGAGCGGCCGAACACTTCGGTGATCCAGCCATCCACGCCAAAGGACAGGTAATTGACCATGACGGCCCGTCCGTCCACATCCCACAAGTCCAGCGGACGGATCCGGTCTTCCAGCAACTGCGGCAACAGACCCGACAAGCCATGGCGCTCGAACACCGAAAGGAGGTTCAGCTCACGGGCCAGATCGTTTCCTGTCCCCAGCGGAACCACACCCAAGGCGGCGTCCAATCGTCCGCTGTGGCGAAGCCCCTCCAAGGCCTGGCCGATCGTGCCGTCGCCTCCGGCCACCACCAAGCGCGAACAGCTCGCCAACAAGCGCTTGGCTTGCTCGGGAACCTGGCCGGGAGTGGTCTTCTCGATGACCACGTCTTCCAAGGGTATCCCGAGGGAAACCAATCGAGAGGGCAACTGCTCGTGCACGTCACGACCCCGCCCGCTCCCGGAAACGGGATTGACGAGAAAGGCGTATCGAGTCTTGACCCGGGTTCCTGGAATGATGGTGTTCATCGTCTGCTTTGCGCTAACGATACAACCTTCAAGCTCCCCTTGCGCCAAGCCATTTGCCAGAAATTTGCAGCCCGGCCCGCATGCTCCCGCAAAAGGTTCTCCCAGCCGATGGACGCCTCGCGTCCTGCAACCACTCCCCAGGCCTCCCAATCGAGCTCCCGCGCCAGCCAAAGCGCCCGGGTCAGGTGCCATTTTTGGCTGACCACCACGATTTTTCCCCGGGGTGCACCCAAATTCAAAATGGTTTCACGCGTGCTCCAGCCTTCCCGATCGAACACCAAGCGCGAAGAATCGATCCCATGTTCCTTCAGGTATCTGCTCATGGCCAGTGGCTCGTCGTAGCCTCCGTCGGCGGTCCCGGACAGAACGATCTTCGCCGTTGGCCACCGGCGTGCCACCCAGAGCGCTTCTTGCACCCGCTGGCGAAGGACCGGGCTGGGCTTGCCATTTCGCAGGACCGAGGCCCCCGGAACCACCACCACTCCGGGCGTGTCCAGCGAATCGAACGGAACCACCCATTTGCTCCCCTGGTGGAGCACCCAAAGGTCGGGAAACAGGAACGCCCCGCAAACGATGGCGAACAGCATCGCCACCACCGTTCTTTTCCTGCGCCACTGATCCCGGAGCCCCATTGGATCCAATCTATAGATCGCGAGGGCTCAAAGCGTATACTCGGAGACTCCGCGGAAGGTGTCTTTGATCTGCATGTACTTGCGGGCCATGGCGCGATTGGAATCGCGTTCGGCCTGAGTGGTTTCACGCACCACCTTGCCTGGAGTCCCCATCACCATGGAACCGGCAGGAATCCGCTTGCCTGGAGAGACCAAGGCGCCCGCGGCGATCACGCAATCGTCGCCGATTTCCACTCCGTCCATCACGATGGATCCCATGCCCACCAGCACGTTGTTGCCGATCTTGCAGGCGTGCAGGATGGCCGAATGGCCCACCACCACGTCTTCGCCCAGTTCCACGCCGTAGTTGTCGGCCAAGTGGATCACGGCGTTGTCCTGGATGTTCGAGCGCGCACCGATCACGATGGTGTTGATGTCGGCGCGCAGCACCGCGTTGTACCAGATGGACACATCTTCGCCCAAGGTGACGCGTCCCGCCACATGCGCACCGGGAGCGATCCAGGCGCCTTTGCCCAGCACTGGAACGTGTCCCATGAATGGATGGATCGACATCGAAGACCTCCGTTACGTCATTTTGGAATGATTGGACAGCGTCGAAAGATAGAAGACGACAATGTCCGGATTGAGGGCCATTCACGGGTGGAGGAATTACCGTTTATTTCGATGGCCGACCCCTATTCCTCACCGACCTTCTCCGACACGACGCCTGGGCCCACGCTCCGAACGAGGCTCGCCTTTGTTCCAGGGTTGGTGCGCTATCTGGGGGCAGCCGCGCTCCTCCAGATTCCCGGATCGCTCATCGCCACCTCGCTGATCGAAGTCCGGATTTCCAACCTGGGCATGGCAGCACTTCTTCTGGCAGGATCCATTCCTCTGGCCTTTGGGTTGGCGCCCTTCCTGTATCGCAAGCTGGGCACGAAGTGGGCCGTGGGTGCGATGCTGCTTGGCCTTGCCATTCTCGCCACGAGCTTGGTCCGTTTCGTGCAAACCCAATCTGTTGCGGAAGAAAATGAATTCTTTAAACTTCCCTCCGCATCGGGCCAGCCCTTCGTGGTCACCGATTTGCGAAACTTCGTCTCGCCCCCACCATCGTTTCGGTCGAATGTGGCCTTCGAAACATTGCTGTTGGACACGATTCAATTAGGGGAATCGGGGCAGACGATCCGGTATTTTCAAAACATGTTGGGATGGAGAATCGGAGCTGCGTGCACGATGGACCACGAAACCGCGGTCCGCTTTTGGGCGACCGTAAAAGCCAGCGAACTGGATTTCACACCGACTGCTCGACGATACATGTGCGCCAACTCCATCGTCCGCATGTCATTTGGATACCACGATTCGATCTACCTGGACTCCGGCCGGGTCCTCGGTTGCTCCCATTCCCACGGCTGCCAACGCTTCAACGAGCTGCGCGGCGATACCGTACGCTTTTTTCTCCCCGACACCATGGCCGTGCGCATCCGCCACAAGCGCGACAGTTTACGTCTGTGGCGGGAAGACTCGGCGAGGACGCACGCGGGAGTTAACTGACAAAATCCGTCGCGCCAAGAAAGAAAATCGGCGAACGGGCACAAAACCCGTCCGCCGAATGTTCACAGACCTCAGCGGCCCAGCTTGGCGTACTTCTTTTCGGTGGCTTCCTTGGCGGCGCGCCACCAGGTTTCGTTGGCCTTGTACCAGTCCACCGTGGCCTTGAGTCCGTCACGGAAGGCCGTGTAGCGCGGCTTCCAGCCCAGCTCGGTGCGCAGCTTGGAGGCATCGATGGCGTAACGCATGTCGTGGCCGGGGCGGTCCGACACATGCTCGTAGTCCTTCGGGTCGTGGCCCATCAATTCCAGGATGAGCTCGATCACTTCCTTGTTGTTTTTTTCGCCGTCGGCGCCGATCAGGTAGGTCTCGCCGATGCGTCCCTTGGCCAGGATTTCCAAGACGGCGCGGTTGTGGTCTTCCACGTGGATCCAGTCGCGCACGTTCTCGCCCTTGCCGTAGAGCTTGGGCTTGATGCCGTCGATCAGATTGGTGATCTGGCGGGGAATGAACTTCTCCACGTGCTGGTAGGAGCCGTAGTTGTTCGAGCAGTTGGAGATGGTCGCCTGCACCTTGAACGAGCGCACCCAGGCGCGCACCAGCATATCGGAGCCGGCCTTAGTGCTGGAATAGGGGCTGGAGGGGTTGTACGGAGTGGTCTCGTGGAAACGGTCCGGATCGTCCAGTTCCAGATCGCCGTACACTTCGTCCGTGGAGATGTGGTGGTAGCGCTTGTTGTGCTTGCGCACCGCTTCCAGCAGCGTGTAGGTGCCGATCAGGTTGGTCTGCAGAAAAGGCGATGGGTCATGCAACGAGTTGTCGTTGTGGCTTTCCGCGGCGAAGTGGATCACGGCATCCACCTCGGCCACCAGGCTGTCCACCAAGGCCGCATCGCAGATGTTGCCGTGCACGAAGCGGTAGCGGGCAGTGGACTCTTCCGCGCGCAGGCTCTCGCGATTGCCAGCGTACGTCAGAAGATCCAGGTTGATGACGCTCCAATCGGGCTTCTCAGCCAGAACGAGCTTGACGAAATTGCAACCGATGAAGCCGGCGCCGCCGGTCACTAGGATTTTCATAGTGCCGAAATTTAAATCAGAAAATCCCGTAAGTCCTTTAGAGGCTTAGAGATAACCGACCCGAAGGGGCCAATCCCAGCGCCGTGTGCCATCCCAGCCCCAGGTCGATCCCCCATGTGTCCGACCACCATCCAGCTCCAAAGGAAGGCGCTGCTTCCGGACGCCCGATCGGGAAGCCTGTGCGGATTCTGGCCCCTTCCCACCGCGCCTCGAAACCCACGGGAAACACGATTTCTTCGTCGGCCACCCAACGGACATCCGCCATCGGAATCAAGAACCAGCGTTGGACCGGGAAGGACCAGCTCCCTCCTGCTTGCAAAACCGCTGGAAGATCCACCCACGTGCGGTCGGATCCGGCAATCCCAAGATTGGACGCACTCAGGCCGATCGCCCAAGGCTGTGTCACCGGCGAATACCGCAAACCTGCCGATCCCCAGCCTGCATAAGCACTGGCATTGGAGATCGATTCCATTCCCCCACCCAGCATGAAGCCGGTTTGCCAGCCTCTCCAGGGTAGCCGAATGGAAGTCCCCGCTTCCAACGCCCATGTATAGGCCGAATAGTCGCCGGTGGGTCGATCCATTTCCGAACGCCCCTCCAGCCCTTCGAATCCTTCGTAGCGTGCATGGCCCAAAAAGGAACATCGGCCCATCGGCGCTTGCCACAGCGCTTCCTGTCCGGACCCTTCGAACCTGGAGTAGGATTCCATCCAACCCACACCGATCTGCGTGGCCCGCACCGAATCCACCGCCGGATTTGTCCCTAGATCACTGCGCGCCACACCGCTTTGCGACAGCGACTGCGCCACTGGACCCGCCGGGGTTTTCAGCAGCTTGAAATCCGATCCGCCCAACGGGAGATCCAGAGGAGAGGCGAACACGTTCGCCAAACAGGCAAGCACAAAGGCCGGAGCGTTCATCCCTGGAAATTCGTGAATTGCAGGTCGACCGACCAGTCCCCTTTGCGCAGCAGGGCCATGGCCTCCTGCAAATCATCCTTCGATTTGCCTGTCACGCGCAGATGGTCTCCCAAAATGGAAGCCTGGACCTTGACTTTCGACTCCTTGATGGTGGCGGCCATTTTTTTGCCATCCACCTGCGGGATTCCGGCTTTCAAAGTCGCTTCCTGGCGCACGGTCATGTGGCCTGCCGCCTGGAGCTTGCCCCATTCCAGCCCCTTGGTGCTGACTCCGCGCTTGATCAGTTTGCTGTCCAGCACGTCCTTGAGCTGTTCCAGCTTGGGCTCGTCGTCGGCGACCAACTTGAGCTTTTCCGCATCGAAATCGATCTCGCACTTGGAGCCCTTGAAATCGAAACGCGTGGCGACTTCGCGACGCGCCTGATCCACGGCGTTGCGCACTTCTTGGGAATCGATCTTGGACACGACATCGAAGGAACAGTCTTTTGCCATAGTCGCTTCAAATTAACACATGGAGCTGTTGGAGGCGAACCGACCTGATGGACCGGAATCCCGGAAACAAAAAAGCCCGGCGGAGCCGGGCTTTCGAAGTGTGGATCCGTGAAATGCGGATCAGTGCATCAACTTGCCGAGGAACCCGTCCGGAGCCATGGGGCCGGAGGGCGTCACGAACTCGGTGAAGTCGTGCATGAAAAAGCCGGCGATGGTCGCATAACCCAAGGCCAGAAGCAGGATGCCGAACACCAAGGCGGCGATCTCGGCGCGACGGATCGCGTTCTTGCCAGTGGTGATGCCCCAGCTGATGCAGAAGGTGGAAAGACCGTTGGACAAGTGGTACACCGTGCCGAGCACACCCAAGGCGTACACGATCAGGGTGGGCTTGGAAAAGTCGGTCATGTGGGTGGCGAAGTAACCGTAGGTGACCTGGCCGGACTCGCTGGCGGCTGGAGCGGCGCCCTTGAGCCAGCCCATCATCACGTGCACGCGGGTCAGGAAGATGTGCGCGCAGAGGAAACCGAGAACGCCCAATCCGGACAAGCGCTGGAAGAAGTACCGGACGTTCTCCAGGTTGAAGTGCTTGAAGACGTTGGTCTTCTCGCTCTTGGCCATCAGCATGATGCCGTAGAGGGAGTGGAACACCAACGGCAGGTAGACCAGCAGGACCACCCAGGCGTAGTTGATCGGGTGCGACCAAGTGCTGGCGACAGCCTTGTCGAATTCGTCTGCGCCCAGCAAAGTCGCGACGTTGCGGGACAGGTGCAGGGTGACGTAGACACCCAGCGGCACGACGCCCACGAAGGAATGGATTTTCTTGGCCATCCACTCCGTGTGGTTGCCAGTCGATGCGGAAGAGGCGGTTTCTGTGCTCATGGTGGCGAAAATCTAGCATCGAATCGCCACGACAGAAGACCTCGAGCTCCGCTTCTCGCCAAGTGACCCTCCCAGCCGCGTTTCCGAAGGGTCAACTTGGGAAAGATTCCTTCCCTCCCGGAAACCCCCCCCTTCGGTGTGTAAACTTCCAAGCCTCATGAAACGCCTGACCTTGGAACGGATGCCCGCACTGACCGGACAGGTCCGGCTGCCTGGCTCCAAGAGCCTTTCCAACCGCTATTTGCTGCTGGCCGCCCTCTCCCGCGGCACCACAACCTTGGTGGATCTGCTGGATTCCGACGACATCCGGGCCATGAAGGGCGCGCTGAACCAACTCGGAGTGAGCCTCAAGGAACAAGGCGACCGGCTCTCCGTGACCGGAATCGGGGGGGCTGGCTTCCAATCCCCCACCGAACCGCTCAACCTGGGCAATGCCGGCACCGCCATGCGCCCGCTGGCCGCCGCCCTATGCGCGGCCCAAGGAGAATTCACCCTCGATGGCGTGGCACGCATGCGTGAGCGGCCCATCGGCGACCTGGTGGACGGTTTGCGACCCGTGCTGGCCGACGGCGGTTCCATCTCGTATCTCCAAACCGAAGGCTTCCCTCCGCTGAAGATCCTCGCCCGCGGCTTCCGCGGCGGACGGACCCGCATCAAAGGCTCCACCTCCAGTCAGTTTCTGACAGGCCTTCTCATGGCCGCGCCGCTGTCTCCCGAGCCGCTGGAGATCGAGGTGGAAGGTGATCTCATCTCCAAGCCCTACATCGAAATCACGCTGCGGCTCATGCAGCTGTTCGGTGTGAAGGTGGACCGCGACGGGTACCGGCTCTTTTCCGTGCAACCTTCCAACTACCTCGCTCCCGGCGTGGTCCAGGTGGAGGGCGACGCCAGTTCCGCCAGCTATTTCCTGGGCTGGGGTGCTCTGGGTGGCAAGGTCCGCGTGCTGGGCTGCGGACAGAATTCCGTCCAAGGCGACGCCGCGTTCTCCGATGTGTTGGCCAAGATGGGTGCGCAAGTCACAAAAGGCCCCGACTGGATCGAATGCGCCTCCCCTCTGCAAGGCCGTCTTCGCGGGATCGACATCGACATGATCGACATGCCCGACGCCGCCATGACCTTGGCCACCCTGGCCCTGTTCGCCGACGGCCCCACCGCCATCCGAGGGATCGGCTCCTGGCGGGTGAAGGAAACCGAGCGCGTGGTGGCCGTGCGCGACCAACTGCGCAAACTGGGCGCCACCGTGGATGAAGGCCCGGACTGGATCCGCATCACGCCACCTGGGCGGTTGATCGAAAACGTCGAGATCGAGACCTACGACGATCATCGCATGGCCATGGCCTTTTCGCTGGCCGCACACCACGTTGCCGTCACCATCTTGGACCCCGACTGCACCGCCAAGACTTTCCCCACCTACTTCCAGGAGCTTTCGCGCCTGGCCGGAGCTGTGGATTGAGCACTCCCTCCAAGTACTTGCCGTGGGAACGTCCTCCGGTCCCGACTCCACCCCGCCACGGCCGCACTGCCCTGCTTTCCGCCACCGGGCTCACCTTCGCTCTGGCCGTCGCGGGAATCGCGAGCCTCGCCCGCTGCGACAGTGCCGTAGCCGTTCCCCAGGAAATCGTCCCACTGCGTGACTGCACGCCAAAAGTCGACATGCCTGGCAAGCTTCCGTTCGTGGCCAAGGTGGATCCTCGCTTCCAAGCCTTCGCTCGCGACCTTCTACGTCGGCATCCCACGGAACTGACCATCGCTGTGGGCTTGGACATGCGCACCGCGCGCCCGCTGTTTGTCGTCACGCGTCGCTCCGAAGATCCCGTGGGTTCCGATCTGATGTTGGCCACCAAGCCCAAGTACCCGATGGCTTCCTTGGCGAAAATCCTCACTTCCGCCGCCGCACTGGAAGCCGGGATCCCACCGGAGCAAGGTCTGGTTTTCCGCGGACGACCACACACGCTGTTCAAAAACCAGGTCCGGACCCCGGAAACCGGAACGGAAGTGACCCTCGCGAAGGCGTTCGCCTTCTCGATCAATCCCATTTTCGGACAGCTTGGCGCCAGCAAACTCGGCGAGCAGAGCATCCTCCGCTGGGCGGACTCCCTCGGGTTCAACCGGCCCAAGGGGCTGGGCAACGGTGTACCCGCCGGAGTGATGGCAAAGCCATCCGACACCTTCAATTTGGCCGAGCTTTCCAGCGGGTTCATCCGCACCACCTTCATTTCCCCCGTGCACGCGGCGATGATCGTCCGCAAGTTCGGGCACGATGGCGTGCTGCGCCCACCCGCTTGGGAAGCTCCCGTGATCGATTCCACCTGCCTGGCTTGCGAGATTCCGGAATCTCCACTGTACAGCGGCCTAACGTCCCTGTTTTTGCTCACGGTGGATTCCGGCACGGCCCGAGGAGGCTTCTCCAAGGCCTGGCCGCTGGAATCACGCGAAGGCTTCGAGATCGGCGGGAAGACGGGATCGTTGGATGGAACCGATCCGGAAGGCCACTACGAATGGTTCGCGGGTTTTGCACGCATGGAAGGCGAGCCGGATTCCGGCATCGCCATCGCCGTGATGACTGTAAATGCAGGAAAACACGTTTTGAACGCTTCCTGGACCGCCGCCACCCTCTTGCACTACTGGTCGCGCCATGCCGACGAATTAGGGCGCCCCCCCGTTCCCGCCACGTCCATTTCCGATGCCGAGGGAGTCGCCTTCACCGAAGCCGACCAGGACGCCCTGGCGGATCGCCCCTGGCACCGCCCCTGGAAAAAGAAAAAGCGCGGAGGCCACCGCAAGAAGCGGTGAGCAGAGTCTCTTAGTTCGCTTTTTTTCCTCTGAGCTTGGCCACCAGCGCCAGCACACCGACCACCAGCGCGCCGCAGAGCACTCCGGTCAAACCGTCGAAAATCCCCACGACGACGGACCCGAGCAGTCCCCCCAGGCCCGCGATCCAGACGGACAGATGGTGCAGCGGCCCGATGTTGTGGACCAGGATCCCGCCACCCACCAGGAACATGGCGATGGTTCCGGCCACCGACAAGAATTTCATGAGCCACGGAGTGCCCAGGACCAATCCGTTCCCGAGCAGCCTCACGGGACGATTTTTGGCATGCTCCACCAGGTACAGACCCATGTCGTCGAGCTTCACGATCAAGGCCACCACGCCGTACACGCCGACTGTCATCAACAGCGCGATCACGCACATCACCAAGACGCGCGTGGTCATCGCCACGTTGGCGACCGATCCCAACGCGATCACCAGGATTTCCGCAGATAAGACAAAATCCGTCTTGATCGCGCCTTTGATCTTTTCCTTCTCCAGCTGGACCGGATCCACCGCTTCCATCGCCTTGGCCTGGGCGAGGATTTCTTCGGGGCCGAGCTTGGAGGCCTTGGCGTGGAGGAGCTTTTCCACGCCCTCGAAGCACAAATAGGCGCCACCGATCATCAACAGCGGATGCACCAACCAAGGCAAGAACGCGCTCAACAACAGCGCCACCGGCACCAGAATCGCCTTGTTTAGAAGCGAACCCTTGGCCACCGCCCAAACCACCGGCAGCTCCCGCTCCGCCCGCACGCCCGCCACCTGCTTGGCGTTGAGGGCGAGGTCGTCGCCGATCACACCCGTGGTCTGTCGCGCTGCGACCTTGGAGAGCACGGCCACGTCGTCCAGAAGGCTGGCGATGTCGTCGAACAGTGCGAAGAAACTGGAAGCCATGACACACAATGTGGCATGATCCGGCCCTACCCGCCAAGGGCCGGGACAAAAATTGATCTCCTCGAATTTTCGGACCAACGGAAAGTCGCCGTCATTCTTCATCGTGTGAAAAAAGAGATCAGGACCCAAAATTTCAGGGAGGCGCGCATGTCTTGTTTGGAAATGAATGCGGTGACATCCGAGTCACCACCCTCCCATGGATGCAAGTCCAAGTCCGTAGACTCAAAAAGCGTTTTGTAGAATTTTGATATGTCCCGAAAATCCGGGGGGACTCCCCCCAAACCTTCTTGTTAGTATTTTGCGATGACCACCAGTGCTGACCTTACCGTCTTCGCCAATCCCAACCCAGTCAGAGGCGTACCACCTTTGCAATTTCCTCAACGCCGAGTGGCGATCGTGCATGACTGGTTGTACACATACGCCGGTGCTGAACGTGTTCTTGAGCAGATTCTTAAACTGCACCCCAATGCGGACCTTTTTTCGCTCTTTGACTTCTTGCCAGACCAAGAAAGAGGCTTTCTACAAGGGCATTCCGTTACCACTTCTCTGTTGCAAGGCTTTCCAGGTGCAAAGAAGCACCACCGTGCTTGGCTGCCTTTTTTCCCCTTAGCAATCGAGTCTTTTGACTTTAGCAGCTATGATTTAATCATTTCTTCTTCTTATTCTGTTGCAAAAGGAATCCTTTCCAGACCAGGACAGCAGCATATCTGCTACTGCCATTCTCCTATGAGATATGCCTGGGATCTTCAAGAGCAGTATCTTCGAGAATCAGGAATATCAAAGGGATTTAAAGGACTCATTGCCAGAGCAATTCTACACTACCTGAGAATGTGGGATGTATCCTCTGCTCCACGTGTGGATACCTTTATCGCCAATTCGAGGTTTGTCGGACAACGAATAAAGCGCTGCTACGGACGCAGTGCCTCTGTAATTTATCCGCCCGTCAATACTGAGGCGTTCAAATTGAATGAAGGCGAAAGGTCTGACTATTATGTAACTGCTTCGCGCATGGTGCCTTACAAAAAAATGGACCTTATTGTAGAGGCTTTCGCAAAGATGCCTTCAAAAAGGCTGGTAGTAATTGGTGACGGCCCTGGCATGAATGCAATACGAAAAATTGCCACTCCGAATATCAAACTTTTGGGATTCCAGCCTCAAAAAGTACTCATCAATCACTTGCAAAGAGCCAAGGCATTTATCTTTGCAGCGGAAGAAGATTTTGGAATTGCCCCCGTTGAGGCTCAAGCATGCGGAACTCCGGTATTGGCATTCGGCAAAGGCGGGGCTCTTGAAACCATTCGAGGACTCAACAATAGCCACCCTACCGGTCATTTTTTCAACGAGCAGTCCGTAGAATCCCTAACAAAAGGTTTGCACACATTAGAATCCAATTTGCACAAAATCTTTGCCTACGAATGCAGAGAAAATGCCATGAGATTTTCGGGTGAAGCTTTCCGAGAGAGCTTTTCCTTGGAGATCGAAATGCAGACCAAGCTTTTTAGCAAGCTGAACGGTGCGGAATCATTTTGATCCTACTCCAAATCACGCACTTATCACCACGAATAAATCGTGGAGTTTAGCAAAATGACTTCACAAGCAAAATCAGAAGAACCTCAAGAGATTGATCTTACAAAAATAGCGTCAATTCTTTTGAAACGCCGCGCTATAGTTCTTGCTACGGCTTTTGTTTTTACAGCGATATCTCTGGTCTACGCTGTCTTCATTGCAAAACCGATCTTCGAATCGAGCGCATTACTTATTCCAGTCGAATCAACTAATCCCGATCAAATGGGTGCTGCAGCGGCAATCTTCGGAAAAAAGATAGGGAAGTCTAGCGACGTAGAGCTGTATCAAGGATTACTGACGTCAAGAACAGTCATTCAAAAGTTGCTTTTTAGTGAGTTTAAAAATGCGAGCGATACTGGCAAAGGACAATTAGAGCCTCTATTTAAAATCTTGAAAATTGACACTTCCAAACAAGATAGGGTTGAAAACTCAATAAAGCTGATTGCAAAGTCGATTAGCGTAGATAGCAAATCCGCAGAATCTGGATCAATCCTTGAAATTAAATTTTCAGCAGGCTCCGCATGGCTTGCGCAGGAGATGGGTAACGCTCTCCTTTCAATAGGGCAAGAAGAGTTGAAAAATGTCCGAATGGAGAGATCCTCAATCATCCTGACTAGGCTTACTAGCGTAGTCAATGAAACCAAGCATGATTGGGATTCTACAGCCAAAGTATTAGCTTTGTATAAAGATCGGAATCGCTCTATAAGCCTTCCAGAACAACAGCTAACAGTCTACCGCCTTGAAATGGAAAAGAATGCTAAGGAGCAAAAATATTTGCTCATCAGAAAAGAGTATGACCTTCAGCAGATTGAAAGAGCAAAGGCTACTCCACCAATGCTGATCTTGGATCCAGCAAATCTTCCCGCTACAAAGAGCAAACCCAAACGTAGCCTAATTCTAATGATCGGCTGCTTGTGTGGGGTAATATTCGGGTCTTCACTCGCCCTTGTTATCCACTTAGTGGATGAAAGCAACAAGCGATAACGAACTAACAATACTTAGCAAGAATATCCTGTACCATTCCAGCGGAAGTATCCCAAGAGAACTTGCCTGCTTGTTTGAGAGATTTTTCTTTCAACTCTTCGCAAAGTCCGATGGAAGATGAGACGGATTCGATACTTTTCGAAATCGATTCTATTGAAAGCGGATCGAACAATAGCCCGGCCTCTCCTACCACCTCGGGAATTGATGTGGTATTTGATACCAACACCGGGCAAGCAAAGGACATTGCCTCCAATGGAGGCAAGCCAAAACCTTCATACAGAGATGGATATATGAATGCATGCGCATTTGCATATAGAGTCTTTAACTGCAGATCCGATACATAGCCCGTAAAGAACACTCGATCTTCTTCGATTTTATCGTCGCCTTGAATTGAAAAAACACTCTGACTCCCTTTGCCTCCTACCAATACCAGGCAAAAATCTTTAGGCAATTTCGGCAAGACATTTTTCCAAGCACTTATTAACCTTGGAATATTTTTCCTAGGCTCCTGAGAACAAACCGATAAAAAAAAGCGTCGAGCATTCACTGGGAAACCCAATCCGCTTAGGCAATTTAATTCACCTTTAAGATTTGAATCGCCCAGCTCAACACCATTAGGGACAACATCAATATTTTTCGAATTCACGCCAAACAAGGAAACCAGTCTTTCCCTGGTGAATTCAGAAACACAAAGAATGTGCTTTGAATTAGCAATTACCCTAGGAACAATAAACTGGTAAGCACGGGCAAAATTCTTTGAAAACCATTCGGGGTGATCAATAAAAGCAAAGTCATGAATGGTTACAACACTCGGTGTAATAATTGGACCTGTAGCACAAGGATTCCATAAAACCCCATTACGCGATCGAAAAGGGAGCACAGCCTGTTCCCAAAGATGAGCACGAGCCCCCTCTAATGTCGATTTTGGGACTACCTCAACGAACTCGCCTTTTAATCTGTTGATGATTTCAGTGGCATATCTTTGTACCCCAGTTATTCTTTGAGTCCTAAATCTAGCGTTTATGAATATCATTTGGACTCCTATTAATCATCAACACGCCAGCGCCTTGGTTTTCGAAGAACTGCCCGTAATTGATCAGCAAGACTATACAGAAATCGACCCGGCATTATCATCAGCAGAATCTGCTTAGCACAAAGTTTGAACTTTTCTTGACTTGAATGAAGAAATGGCGGACGAATGCCTAGCTCCGAATTAATCGCACTAATTTCTTTCGCAACTTCTTTTGCGTTTTCTATTCGCCCCGATTTCCCCCCAAAAGACATACAGTCAACGAGAATAGGTACATAAAGAGGATCTTTGCGCAATATTGATTTTAGCAAGAAATGGGAATCACCTGCTATTGAAAAGCGCTCATCAAATTTACCACCATTCTCAAAAAGCGATCGATGATGGAATACTTCAGGATGTTGAGGCAGCATGGGTCTTCCCATAAACCATTTGCCTTTCATTGTTTCCCAAGGAACGGCGACATCTTCAATCACCGTCCTTGATTTTTCAGTCACGAATCTAATTATCCCATAAACCAATTCGTACCTTGGAAACGCCCCATCTAAATGTTCTGCCATTTCCTCCAAGGCAGTCGGCGTGGCCAATTCATCCCCTGCTCCGAGGAATTGTACCCATTCACCATCGGCATAGGGAATGATGTTGTTCCATGCTTGATAAATACCGGAATCCCTCTTGCTTATCCATTTATCAACCAACGAACCATAACTCTTTATGAGGTCAACAGTTCCATCTGAAGAATTACCATCTGCTATAATCCACTGTATTCGCCTGAAAGATTGCGAACGGATTGAATCTGCCGTTCGACCCAACAAATGCTTGGCGTTATATGTGGAAGTGACAATTGTAATTAGAGGATGATTTTCAGGCATCATTACCTCGAATCTTCAAAGCGCTTAGCTTTTGGCGGTCCTTTAAAAATCGAGACCTGTGAAATGATATTTTGACTGCCCGATAATGGGAAATCTGACGAATCAACCAATATCCTGCTGTTCCAAACCCAGCCTTGGCCAGCCTCTTAACTCTGTCTGTATGATTTTCAGTGCGCCACCAACTTCCCATAAAATGATGCACAGAATAGCCACCGGCCTTCCGGAACATTACAGGCATTTCAAACCATTCTTTGGGGAAAATTTCAACCCCATCAACCGTTTGCCGGTGGTTGCAAAGCAAAAACTCGGGGAATCGGCCACAGAAGTAGAACGTGAACAAATCGTTGTTTGCTGTCTTTGGAAATTCTATGCCGTTGTAAATCTCCAACAAATTTATAATGTGTCTATTCTCCTTTTCTGCCCCAAATACAGCGGTACTTAGGTTGCAATCAAACATGAACCCAAGAAACATTTCACTATTTAAAAAACCATCGAACGTTCTGTAAACTTGAACATCAACATCCAAATAAATTCCACCAAATTTCCTTAAAATATCCAATCTGGCATAATCGGACAAAAACGCCCATTTCTTCTCAGCATACGCTATTCTTGTGAATTCGTTCTGCGATACATCATAATTTGTTTCATCCCATCGAACAATTTCGTAATCTGGCAGGAACCGAATCCAACTTTCGATACATGATTTGGCTAATGGAGGCAGCTCTTTACCGCCAAACCAAAAATAGTGGATCTTTTTTGGAATTCTCTCCATAACAATTCCTGTCTACTTGGATTACAGGTTCGCCTCTAGCTTAGCTCGAGGATCTCTAATATTACAAATTATTTTTTTCAATTTCAACAAAATCCAAGTATTTTGATTAACTCCAAAAACAACAAGCAGCGAGGTCAAAGAGCCAGCTGCATATGCTTCGCCATTAAGCATTATCAAAACAAACGGCAGACCAAAAATCACATTAAATTTAGAAAACGCCCTAAAATACGCTAGCAAAAACATCACTAGATAAATATAGCCATACTGATACATCAATTCTGAAATCGATGAAGTTACAAAAATCGCCTCGGACTCCGATTGACGACCTATCCCAAAGAAGGGGTTATCATTCGCTATTTCCATCGACTGCTTTGTCGCCGCCATTCTCTCATCAAAAGATTGATTTCCGTTTGGATTCGCCAATTTCCCGGAAGTCTGCAATTCTATCATTTTAAAAATATCTATTGAGTTTTTCTCCTTCAATAGCTGCCCTATTAGTATCATAGCTCCAACAAACGCCAATACACCAAGTATAATCTGAAATTTCCCCCAAAACTTTGTGCGAAAAACGAACACATAGAGAAGCAAAATAGCAATCAACGCAAAGCCAGTGGTCGAAAAGGCAAGCAAAAACCCAACAATGTATACGGGCAGCAACTTTAGTTTCTGATTCTTAACCACAATCCAATATGCAGAAAAGGCCATATTGAAAGTCCATGCGCCTGGCTCCCAAAAAATCGATTGAGATCGAAAATCATTAATAGATCGCTCCGTGTAAATAATCATATTGTGATATGATGGGGGACAAAATGCAGGATTTGAAAATTCAGGAAAAAGCCTCACAAAGCTGTAGTCATATAAAAAAAGACAACCAAAGCCAATAGAGATGACGACTAATAAAAGCACGAATCTGGCATATTTATCAAGGATTTCTTCAAGAACACTCTTAGGAATCATAGCGAGCCCAAAAATCAATAACATGGAATAGCAAATACTTAAGTAGTTTGCACCTTCATTCAACGCAAGCACCGATGATGCAATCGGCCACAATCCTATTAGAAGAACTGGCATACCAGGCAGATTCAGGTTTCGGTTTCGAGACTCCAAGTAGACGCAGATCCCGATTACAAACAGTACAGCAAAATTTAAGGGATTCTTAAATTCGTAAGCGAGCCATGAGTTATTTCTATATACAAACACAATAGCAATGAACCATTTTAGCCAACCGTACAAATCGCCCTTTAACCAAATTCTTAAATTTGAATTTTGAGTTGGTAAATTGTAGCAGATCCTAAAATGTTCAGGAGCCATGTGGAAGATTTCGTATAAACCTTGCTGGATTACCTGCCCAGATTTGATTAGCAGGAATGCTTTTTGTCACAATTGCCCCTGCCCCAATGACTGAATTTACCCCAATAGTAACACCTTTAAGGATGGTCGCTCTTGCCCCTATAAAAACTCCGTCACAAATGGTTATGGGCATACTTTCAGCCACATTGCAACTTGATCTAATACCGGAATCAAGGGGGTGACAATCTGTGTCCAGAATTAGAACCCCAGCACCAATCAAGACATCATTTCCGATGCAAATTTTAATTCTGGACGTTATCACAGAACTGGAGATTCCAACGTTATTTCCAATCACAATTTCAGCATTTAAGCCCGCATAAATCTGGCATGGCGAGTTAGCAATGGAATTCTTTAAATGCCCATTATTCAGTATGATCCCATTTCCAAGCCTTATACTTCCAGACTTTGCCCTGTTAATTATAGGAAGTCCATTGGACACAATGCGGCCATGCTTAACACCGTTTAGGAAAAGAATCAATCGACAAGCAAGTGTGGTGAATACACAATAAGTTTCGCGCCAGATATAGAAAACAGACTTGTATAAAAACACGATCCAACCCACTGAAACAACCTCTCTATTTAAGCCTTTGATGTCGCTTGGCTGAAGCTGCACCCTACTCTTGCCGATCAAGGTGCGATGCAAACCAATTTAGTACAATTCCTTCGCACGGCAAACGAGTTGGCCTTAACAAGGCATTTACAGGCGAGATCTTTTATAAACATCCTCCCTCCACCCATTGGAAACAATACCTTTACGGAAATGCCCTTCGCTTGCCCGCATAAAGCTGAAATCGATTGGGCCATCGAAGCCACGCGCCCATGAATAGCTGAGACTATCCTTTAACGTTTAGGATTTCTCTATACATATCATTCAGTTGGCCAATTACCGAATTAGGATCATGTCTTTTGCGAGCTTGTTTCGCTGCTGTTTCTGAAATTTTCAGTTGAAGTTCATCATTATTGTTCAGCTCTAACAAAGTTCCGCATAATCCATAGCAATCCCCGTCTTGAAAGAGTATACCGTTCACACCATCCTCAATGAGTGTTGTCGTTCCACCTGCTGCGGAAGCAACAACTGGGACCCCAAGCAACATCGCCTCACAAAGACTGTTCGGTGAATTTTCAATATGGCTTACTTGACAATAAATGTCTGAGCTTTTTAAGATTTTAACAATTTCATTTTCAGTGCATTTACCAGCAAACTCTACGTAGCAATCAGAAAATTTATAACCAAGCCACCTTTCCACAATTTTAGCCACTTCAGAATCTTCCCTTTGCCCAATTACAATCCATTTGAATCTAACTCCAGTTTGCTTTGACAACAATCGAGCTGTCTTTGCAATCATCTCAAGGCCTTTGTATAATCCATCACTCATTGTTGTTACAATTTTCAGTTCACCATTCGAAACCGTTTTACACCAGTTTGACTTAAGAAACGCCCCACGCAAAATTTCATCGCAATGAAAGTACCGTGAACTTGGAGATAAAACTTTTGAAACCCTACGATCCCATGCCGTTCTTCCGGCAACATTCCGTGCGGAAGCCAAAATTCTTTGTTCTCGCAATGCCCGAACATGCATTAGGTTCCTGCGACGAGTATGATTATTTAAACCTATTTTATGCACCGCCGGCAAAAATCTATTAGCAACATCTTCTGGAATACCTGAAAAATACTTATCTACATAGGGCGATAGAATACCTTGTATACTAATCACTGCGGGAATATCAATAGACTCGACGATGAGTCCGTAACATTCTTCCGTGCCATGGATATGGATAAGGTCTGGCTGCAATTTTGAAATTACAGGTAATATTTTTTCAAGCCTTTCACGATCCTCGCCTGATCCGAATCCAGCACGATTCAGAAGTCGAATATACCATGGTTTACGAGGAGAAAAAATCGGAATATACTCAACTCCTTCAAACTCGAAAGGTGAGATATCCTTTTCCCAAAAGAACGAAATGTGGAGTTTTCCAGGATGATTTTTCCCATATATTTCGCTCAATGAATACAGCCAACCACCGATAACATTTCCAGGGCAAAGCAAATCTGATGCCTTGCACGGGGTATTTGTTAACCAAAGAATTTTTTCCATCGAATTCCCCTCATCTGGCAATTTTTGCCTCCAATCGTCAGTGCATCTGAAACAAACAATTGCAGAATTCCCAATCCCCTTTGCAAATTCTATACACCGCGGCGATGATGGAGACTACCCTAGAACTAACCTCTTTTAATACATGCCCGAGGCCGCTTGTCTGTTTAGACCCTATGGTGAATTAGTTTAGTTCTTTTTCCCAAGAAAAGGTTTCAAACACCAAACTTCGGCTGGAAGCAGCCCATAATTCCCCATAATTGCATGAACATACGCCCCAAATATCATTACCAGCTTACTGAATCTTTTTGACTTTTGAATAGAAAGAATTTCCAACATCAACAGGGCCACAAATTTTGTAAACCTTATACCAGGCAAACCCAAATTCATCGCCTTGAATACACGGTATCTATTCCTTGTGGAATAATATTTGCGCCATGAGATCCCATCTGTCCAATCCTCACCTTCCACTTCTTTTGCTAGGGGGTGAAACAATAAGCTCTTCGTAACAGTAACTACTGGGACACTAAATTTGCGCATCCTGAAAAAATACTCAACCTCATCGCCCCAAATAAACATATCGCCATACGGAGGTCCAATCAACTCAATGATCTTTGAGGGTATCAATGTTCCATTGAATGGGTTTATAACTCCTAAGATGCAATCTTGGTGTAAAACTGAAACATCCTCGTAATGATTCAGCCTCTCTCCTAAGTTCCAAAGCGGAAAAGAGAGCTTCATGGATTCTTTGTCAACAACCACGCTATTTAGTACACACGAGCCCAAATTTGAAAATTTCAATAATTCTTCAAGCGCGCTTGAATCAGGATAACCATCGTCATCCATCATCCAAACCGCGTCGTACCCCAATTTTACAGCCTCAATGGCACCTCGATTAAAACCGCCAGATCCTCCGACGTTGCCCTGGTGAATGGTCCTGATATCTTTTTGGCTATCCAACCAATCACCCGTTCCATCGGTGCTTCCATTATTTACAACTAGAATTCCACCAACACTTGCGGTCTGAGATCGAACCGCATTAATGCAGCGTTCCAACAAATCTTTTCTGTTGTATGTTACTACAACCGCACATACTCTATTCATGGATTGCCTCCAAACACCTCTTGAAATTCAATTCTCACGGCTTATTCGAGACTTTTTCCACTAGCGTCAGAGCCGATCGAACGATATGATGCATGTCGTAGTATTTATATTCCGCCAACCTTCCACCAAAGATATATCGAGTCTCGCTATCGGCTAATGCTTGATACTTCCCAAATCGCTCAGTGTTTTTGGCATCATTCACTGGATAATACGGTTCATCACCTGGGGCCCATTCAGTTGAAAACTCTTTTGAAATGACCGTTTTTGGCTGGGTCCCAAATTCAAAATGCTTGTGTTCAATAATTCTAGTATACGGAATTTCCGCATCAGTGTAATTTACCACAGAGATGCCCTGAAAATTCGCTTGATTCAGTACTTCTGTCTCAAAGCGAACGGAACGATATTCCAGATGCCCATGAGAATATCCATAAAAGGCATCTATGGGGCCTGTAAACAATGTTGCATCAGCCAAAGAATCAAGCTCATTCCTCAGCTCAAAATAATCAACGCCCAGCCTTACTTCTATCCCTTCCAAGAGCTTTTCGAATATCTTCGTATAGCCGCCAACGGGTATTCCTTGATACGGATCGTTGAAATAATTGTTGTCGAAATTGAATCGCACCGGAATTCTTTTAATAATAAAGGCCGGAAGATCTTCTGCCTTCCTTCCCCATTGCTTTTCTGTGTAACCCTTAATTAATCTTTCATAAATGTCCGTGCCAACAAGAGAAATCGCTTGCTCCGCCAAATTTGTTGGTGTTTTCCCCTTCAGCACGAGCTTTTGTTCATCGATAACTTTAGCGGCGTCGTCTGGTGTGATTGTGCCCCAGAGATGATAAAATGTATTCATATTAAACGGCAGATTATAGCAAAGATTTTTCCAGCGTGCGATCACGCTATGGGAATACTTATTAAACTCAACCAAGCCATTTACATACTCCCAAATCTCCTTGTCCGAAGTATGGAAAATATGCGCACCATACTTATGGACGTTAATTCCTTCTGTTTCCTCGGTGTAACAGTTTCCTCCTATGTGGCTTCGCTTCTCGACGACAAGACATTTCTTCCCACGCCGAGTCATCTCGTACGCGAAAACGGCTCCAAAAAGCCCTGCACCGACCACCAGGAAGTCATACTTTTTCACGCTTTACCCACCCTTGTAGTTTTCTGATCGAGTCGACAACAAACTCATCATGCATGAAGTACAGCAAGCCAAAATATACTGACGCGCCGATCAAAACACATGCGCTCAGTTTCATCCCTACCAATAGATATTCTGTGTTGCTTTTAAAAACAATCAACGCAAGCGCCATCACTGCTGTTGCCCCAACATATTTTAATAGACTGACCCAAGGCCATTTTACATGATGTCGGGTTCGCACCAAAAATATTTGAATGAAAAGAATCGCCGCCTCTGCAACAAGAGCTCCAATAGAAGCTCCAATATGATTAAACCTAGGAATTAGAGCAAAGTTAATGGCCACATTCAAAATCGCTCCAACGGCAACAGAGAAGAGAAAAGCCTTTTCTCGTCCGAGACTATAAAGAATCTGATAACCGAACACTCCGTTCAATCCAATTATCAAAATGATTGGAGCCGTAATGATGACACACGAAACGGCCTCCAAGTACAAGTCCCCAGCTAGGACCAGGATTATCTCCCTCCCCACCAGCATAAGTCCTGCTGAAGCTGGAATACACATCAACAGAATCACCCCTAAAGACTTCCTCAACATCTCATCAAACTTCTCTAATTGATCATTTGCTGCATAATATGATAATCTTGGCAAAAGAACCGCACTGAATGATGACACCAATGACAGTAACATTTTTGTTAGTTTCATCGCACTACTGTAATATCCAACACTATCCGTTTTAGAAAGAAAACCCAGCATTACTGTATCAAGA
The DNA here is from genome assembly GCA_016699655.1 of Fibrobacterota bacterium. Taxonomy (GTDB): domain Bacteria; phylum Fibrobacterota; class Fibrobacteria; order UBA5070; family UBA5070; genus UBA5070. The sequence goes on along the minus strand of CP064986.1, from coordinate 1,353,771 downwards.
TTAATGTAAATGCTTATGATAAAATTCAAAGCGAACACAGAGCCCAATGGCCTAATGTGTTGCTTCAAATTCAGAGATCGAATGCTCTTACGGAAAACCACTTTCCTCGCGTTCCAAAAATTCAACACCGATGATCCAAGCGATGCTACAACCGTAATGCCCGCATAAAGCACATAGTCCTGCGGCTTTTTAACGAGCATAAACATTGCACCAATAGCCAAAACAGAAAACCCGATACTCCTTTTCGTTATGTATGCATAATCTTCCATTCCTTGATAAAACCAATCCAGCGTAAACATCGACAAGGGGATAGAGAAACTAACTACGAAGAACAACCATGCCTCTGCGCTGACCGTATCTGAAACCAGAATCACCCCTAAAAACGCCAAGAAGGCAACGCCGCTTGCAATTAGGTGTAGCACTATAAGCTCTTTTACCAACAATGCTAATTCATCAATATTCTCGCGAACTTTGGCAACTGCACGGATCCCATATACTGGGATGCCGATGGATGCCAGAAGAATGAAATATGCCAAAAACGAATTTGCAAAATTTACTTTACCAACCCCTTCAGGCCCCAAAATTCGGGAAGTATATGGAAAAGTAATCAGAGGAAAAATCATTCCTGCAGCTGTTTTTATCATATTCAGCGCAGCATTGATTTTTATTGATTTTGCAGACATGTTAAACCGCAAGCTCCCCGATCCTTACGTCAAGGAGCTCGAGTTCATTTATGAAGCAGTCTAATTCGGCTCGATTTACTTTTCCAATATTGAAAACTGGCATTCTCATCACCCCATACTTCGCATTTGCCAAGTCGTGACATGCAAACAATTCTACTTGGCTACCTGGCCTGGCCTTGAAAAAGGCTATATAACTAGCCCTTGATTCCGAATCGAAATTAAAACTTTCTACAACAGGTATTCGATAAACGATCTTAGATTTTCGACTTTCCAGATACTCCAGATTCACAAAGAACGTATCAATGCTCCCACCCAAAAATTCTGCGTACTTTTCACTACACAACGTTTTCAAATCAACATAATATTCATCTATCTTCCCCCAGGTTTTTTGGACTGCCTCAACATTTGTATACAACGAGGTTTCCGTACAAATAGAAACCCCACTTGTCTTTAACCCGTCCAGAACAGGAATTAGTTCGTCGGCCCAAAGCAGGGGCTCCCCTCCAGAAAAAGTGACTCCACCATTCTTTCCATAAAACGGTCGATCTTTTTTGCATTCTTCAATCAGCATTTCCGGGCTATACCATCGACCATATGGTAGAGAATTTCGCCCCATTGCTTCTATTTTTTCGCGTTTTTGATTTTCTGGGTTAGCGCACCATGGACAGCTTAAATCACACCCCATCAAAAAAACGGTCGTGCGAATACCTGGGCCATCATGCAAGCAAAATCTTTGAATATTACCTACAAGCAAATTCACTTTTCAATGTCCGTTCATAAACAATCTGTTTATAGGCTTCCGGCAAATCGATAAAGTATGCGCTAAACCCCCAAACCCGAACGATGAGATTTGGAAATTTTTCAGGCTCTTTAATTGCGCAAGCGATCAATTCACTATTGGTGATAGTCATCTGCATTTGGAATACACCAAGGCTGATCGCACCCTCAATAAAGTCGGTGAATTTTTCAGGGAAGTCATCAATCATTTTAGCATCAATTACTTGGTCAAGCACATTCCCATTAAACCTGTTGCCACTGTAGTTCATTTTTCCACAGAAATGCACAACATCCGTAAAGCTCTGGCTCCCCGTCGTATTTGAAATGTGAACATGGAAAGGCTCGCCTGATTTTCTACCATCAACTGTCGCTGGAAAATCACAGGATGCGACAATGTAATCCGGAGAACTTAGACCAAACTTGTAATAACCTCCGAGTCTATTTTTCTTCCCTTCTAATGCCCGACTTATGGCTGAAGAGATCCTGTCTGCAATGAACAAAACTTCATCATTGTCACTTCCATAACCAACGTCAATTCCCTTGATTTCTTTTAGTAGTTGCTCACTGCCAAAAAAATCCTTATCCGCTGCATTTTTCAAATCGCGTAAAGTGTTGATTCTTTTACGAACAACCAATTCAAGAATAACCATACAGCAATTTACCACATTCCCCATGCCAACAACTGTAATGCCGTAATTATTGTATCGCGCAGCTCCGATGGACATATCCTTTGCGCTTTTCGCACAATCACGAACAAATAGCGACATAAATGGCGCGACTTGCCACTTTATCTCATCCATCTGACGAACGAGATTATCGATATCCTTCGCTAATTCTCTCTCATACTCGAATAAGAACTGATCAAACTCCAGTTTACTTGAAATCTCATTTCGTGATTTTAGTACTCGCTCAAAGGCAGAAACAACATTCAAACTTGCTGCATTTCCTTGATCCAGAGATTTCCCTGGGATCAACGGTTCCCAGCATGCAGCCGTTACGTAATTTAGAGCATCATCACTTGGAAAACCAAATTCTATCAAGCTTGGCACAATTACATCATCATTGGAGAATAAGGGGCTTCCCGATTTTCCCTGGAGACACTTTGTCGCAAGGTCTAAATACTTTCGAGGAGTTTTCTTTCCTACTCGAAACAATAATTTAGGCTCCGTCAAATACAATCCAGCGACAACTTCAAGAAATATTTCCGTTAATTCATTGCAAGCATCTTCTCCCGATCCCAGCAATCCCCCGATCACAATGATTTGACCAGTATCCCCTAGAATGGCGCCACTTTTGAATGCATAGTCCTCATGAAGAACCAATAGGAAATCCCTTAAAAGGCTCTTCCCCTCTTCTTTTGTTAGCGTCTTGTTCTCAATATCCCTTCGATAGAAATCAATCAAATACTGATCCATTCTACCGAAACCATTATGGAGGTGATCGCATTGCCAAAGGCACTGATTGACCAACAGGACTCTCTGCAACGCTCTACGAAAGGTCCCAGATTTTCCAGCCTCGATCTCTTCGATTGCACTCGCCAATTCCGTATGCCATTCAGAACTAAACCCTTTAAATTTCCCTCGCTTTATTCTTGAAAGCAACTTTTCAAAGGATTCAGCCGCCGAATTTTTTATTTTCGCTCGACTTACCCCCTCTATATTTGCTCGATCGTCTTCTCGCTGGTCAGCGAATCCGGGAAGTCCAAAGTGCAAAAACCGCTCATAATCTATGGTTAAATTGCCAATCGGCCATTCACCTGGAACTCTCGAAATTCGAGTAAATGGGTCGATAGAATAGAAAAAATGTGCTGATTTTCTTGGGCGCAGCTTTACTGTTTTGCAAAGATTTTCAAATTCGCAAAATGCAGCTTTTATCGGATCCTTTTGCTCCGACTTGATGTACCTTGCCAAAGGACTCTGAATGAACGATCGAATTAAAAGGTCGTTTCGCTTCGCACCTCTATCGATCCGCTTTTCAATTCCATAGGTTGTCTGGAATTTTTTGACAAAAGGAATCTTCTTCGCTATTTGTTTCATCAATTTCAGCGTTTTCATTTGTGTCCAAACGTCTGCGAAACAGTTTTACGCAAAGGGAGTTCTCAAGAGATTCCTTGACTTTCTTGCAAAGTCCTTAATTCTACGCTTAATAGGAAGCGGCTTGAGAGGGTATGGTTCAGGCTGAAGAAATGCAGCGTTGTAATACTTTTCAAGTACTTTTGCCCTTAGTAAATCCTGCTCTTGAGTATAAAACGCAAAATGGGAAATCACAACGGAGCCTATAACTCTTCCCGGCTTTCCTATTCTTGAAGGCAAAACAGCCGATATCCATTCTTCATCATCCACTCCGCTTGGGCAAAAGGTTTCACCTAAAGCTCGCACGTCCTCTCCGAAATACCCAAGACAATTGATGGAAAAACGAGACAGTGAAACCTCAAAATCTGGAACTTTGAATTCATCAACGCGCTTTTCCCCCATCGCTTTCAAGAAAATCTCATGAAGCTTGATCGCAAAAGATGGAGATTTCCACGAAAAATCGTCCGACGCTTGGCAGCTAATCGGCTCTTCGATGCCTATTTTCGAATGATATTTTAACAACCACGTGCACACAGCGTTATTGACCACAAGTGGCGACCACCAAATGTATCTGCCTTTTTCCTTCATTGCCGCTTCGTAAACAGAAGTGCTAAAATTCGGGGACAAATAGACAACATCATCATCAAGCTTGATAAAGAAGGTATCTTCGGCAGTGCAAAATGGATAGAAGCGATTAACGGACTTGTTCGTTCCATCCGCCCCATTAATTTTCACCACTTTAATCTTTGGCTCTTGTTTGGCAAGATCTTCGATATACTCCCGATCTTTTGGATTCCGGCAATTATCCCATAGATGCCATTCGTCGATGCCATCATCGAGGAGTATGTAATGCTTTAGCAATTCCAAGTAGTGTCGTCGCCCAGCTGGTGTCACAACGACAATTTTGTGCTCTTTCATACTTCCCCTGGTTTTATCTTCGCCTTGATGAACTTCTTGTCACCTGGATTAAATCTTCATTACCATCTAACCGTACTTTGGTTCCCTAAAAACCATCGGTAGGTTTCCTCAATTCCTGCTTCCAGCTGAACGGAATGCTTCCATTTCAAGCCATGCAATTTTGTCACATCGAGCAGTTTTCTCGGGGTTCCATCCGGTTTTGAGGTGTCAAAAGTGATTTCACCTTCAAAACCGATTGTTTTCTTTACCAGTTTTGCTAATTCCAGAATTGTGACATCCTCGCCTGTACCGACATTAATGATTTCAGGGGAGTCGTAACTTTCCATTAAATGCAAACAAGCATCCGCTAAATCGTCCACATACAAAAACTCTCTTCTAGGTGAGCCTGTTCCCCAGATCACAACTTCTTTGTGACCTGCTTGCTTTGCCTCATGGAACTTCCTGATCATGGCAGGCAGCACATGGCTATGCTTTAGATCGAAATTATCTCCTGGCCCATACAGGTTCGTCGGCATAAGGGAGATCGCATTGAAACCGTATTGCGCCCTGTATGCCTGGCAGGTTTTAATTCCAGCAATTTTTGCTATTGCATACCATTCGTTCGTAGGCTCAAGCGCGCCTGTCATCAAGGAATCTTCGCGAATTGGCTGCTCAGCCATTTTGGGGTAAATGCAGGAGCTACCCAAAAACAACAGCTTTTGCACTCCGGAATAGAATGACGCATCAATAATATTGTTTTGTACCATCAAATTTGACCGAATGAAATCTACAGGATACGTCTTATTCGCCAGGATGCCGCCAACTTTTGCCGCTGCCATAAAGACAAATTCAGGTTTTTCTTCAAGAAAGAGCTTAAATACTGCTCCCTGGTTTTCTAAATCGCATTCTGCTTTTGTTTTCACAATGATTTTCGAGAAACCTTCGGCATTCAATTTCCGCACAATAGCCGATCCCACCAAACCCCGATGTCCTGCGACAAAAATTCTGCTATCCTTCTTCATCTCAGTACAACTCCTTCAGGTCACTGTAGTTGAACCCTACTCACAGGGTGGTGCCGGATGCCGGCCAATCTAGGGAATATAGTTGGTAGCGGATGTTCCGTTTAGAGCCCCAGACTCTGCGGTAGCCTACCAATCGACAACCCCAGAGGCTCCACACATCATGTCTCGCTCTTGGACATTTGACGGCTTGTCAACGTTTTTTAGGGCCGTTGTCAATTTTAACTGAATCGGTTTTGTCGGACGCCACCGAAGCTCCAGGTAGACAGCGTCCGTTTTTTCTACGTCACCGGCAACCGTGACAGACGTCGCCTGATCACCAGCCGAAAATACTCTGCCGAGCCTAGCCCCATCCCTTGTGCCCTTCAACAAGCGCTCAACGCCAACCCGTGCTTCGATATTTTTGATCGGGCGGATGGCCAATCGGGTTCGAAAGGTTCTTGAATCAGGTCCAAGCTCCGTTCCCATTGGCACCCCGTAATGCGCGAAGGTATACGCCGGCTCCCTGCCTCCAGTTAAGGTCCATGGTCGCACGGATGAAAATTCCAGCAGCACATCGGAGTCGACCCATTTTCTCGGCAGCAGCCACTGACCTCCAGCAAGAACCGCCCAGCGGTTCAGCCAGTGATTTCCCGTGATGTCTGTCAGGCTGTTCAAGTCGTCGATCATCAGTCCGCTCCAGAGGCGCAGATTCCAGGGACTTGCCCAGGAAGCATCGAACTGCATCGCGGAATTATCACGGTTCCCTGACAGGTCCTGCGAGAAGAAGATCGGAACCAAAGGCAGCAAGTAGGCAGGGTTCACACCGCCCGAGTCCTTGTACAGGACTTGATTTTGAAACGCCAGAGCCAGACCCCAACCGGGCTGGACCTCAAACCTGTGGACATGGACCCACTTTCGTTGATCTCCCGGAAAGGAAATCCCCCCCGAAACCTCGCCCGGCCTGGCTTCCAGAACACTCGCCTGGACGGACAGCCAGGAAAAGGGGAACAACCTCGCATCGAGCATCTGGTAAGGTGGAGTCGTCAGTCTTGTCGTAAGGCCAGTCCATTCCCCGGGCCCGTGCTGCACCCGGTCCCGTCCGTACTTCAGCGTGATCCAATCCCTGGACCACTGCGCCCAAGCGGTGTAACGAGCCCCTGTATTGCTCTTGTATTTGTTGTCCTCACTCGGATCGTCGAAGGGCACTCCGGAAGGCTCGCCATCGGCCAGAGCATAGCGGTCCCAGTAACGGAATTCATCGGACCACCGCGTGAAGATCGAAGCATCGGATTGATAGAAGAGCTCTCCGCCGACCATTCCGTAGAAACGGCCTCCGATGCTTCCTTTCCGCTCATTTCCCCCGCGGCCTGAATCCGTCGCAGTCCACTCGCCCGAGGCTTTCACATTGACCGCCAGCAGGGAAGGCCCGGATCCGGTCCAGCGCACCAATTCCAACGGCCCCTGGATCAGATCGGCAAGATCGGCGGAATCCGCCTTGGTCAGGACGTTCGAATCCTTCGCGGTCGCTCGATTCAGAAATTGTCGAACCTCGATGCAGGAAAGGGGCCAACCCTGGCGCGGAAGCGGCACGCCCGATCGGGTGGAGATCCGACCGAGCGCGGCACGTACCTCGGGTTGGTCTGCAAGATCCAGTTTGTCCGGAAAGGAGACTTGGCTTGAAGCCAACAACGCAAGGAGTGGAAGTGTCGCCCCGATCATCGCGCCAGCCCCGCTTCTGCCAGCCGCCCGAACAGGATCGCTTGGCTCCCGATCGCCTTCAGCAGATCCCCCAGATGCACCGACTCGTTTTCCGAGTGCGCGTTGCACCAAGGATCTTCCACGCCCACCAGCAGCGCGGGCACGCCGCCCAAAGCCGCGGTCACGGACTCCACGAAGGGAATGCTCGCCCCGCAGCCCACTTCCACCGCCGGGCAACCGTAACCGGCTTCCAGGCTTTCGCGGGCGATGGCGAACAAAGGATGGCTGGTGGAGGTCCCCCAGGACGGCGCCAGGCTTTCCTCGTGGATCGCCAGCGTCATTCCCGCAGGCACCCGCGCCAGCATGTGCCTTTTCAGGAGATCCATCGTCCTTCGCGGATCCATCCCCGGTACGATACGGATCCCCACCCTGGCCCACACGCGATCCATCAAGACGTTTCCTGTCTTCCCTTCCGTTCCGGCCTGGATGCCGTTGATGGAAATGGCGGGTTTGCGCCAAAGCTTCCGCCCCAGCTCCACCGCGTCCCGAGGCGCGATTTCCAGTGGCATTCCGGCTTGCTCCGCGAACCGGACGCGATCATAGGGCAGGCTCGCCCAATCCCGCAATTCGCGTTCGTTGGCAGGCTCGATCCCCTCTTCGATCCCTTCGATGGCGATGCTGCCGTCTTCCTTGGAAAGGGATGACAAAATTCGACAGAACGCTTGGAGGACATCGGGCACCACCCCACCCCACACCCCCGAATGCAGCGGACGCTCCAAAGCGCGAAGCTCGAGCTCCACCGCGACCAATCCGCGCAGCGAGACCGTCAGCGACGGGATTCCGGTGTCGTAGTTTGCCAGATCGGCGATCACCACGGCATCGGCGGCCAGGAGCCTGCCGTGTTCGACCAGAAATCCTTCCAGGTGGTCGGAGCCGATCTCCTCTTCGCCTTCGATCAACACGGTCACGTTCACGGGCAGACTTCCGTGGAGCCGGTACCAGGCGTCGATCGATGCCGCATGCAGAGCGATTCCCGCCTTGTCGTCGGCCGAGCCCCGTCCATACAATCGGCCTTCGCGTTGCGTCGGAGTGAACGCCGGTGATGTCCATACGTTTTCCCGCATCGGCGGTTGAACATCATGATGGGCGTACAGGAGCAACGTCGGCTTGTCCGGTCCGGCCCGATGATCACGCGCCACCACGTACGGCGCCACACCCGGCTTGCGCAGGATCTCCGTCTGCGGCATTCCGATGTCCGAAAGCCACTGGCGCACCGCCTCGGCCGATCGCTCCAGCTCGATCGGATCGTAGCCGGAAAACGAACACGAGGGAATGGCCACCAGATCCGACAACCGGCGAACGGTCTCGGAAAACCCGGTGCGACAGACTTCCAGAAGCGATGCTTGGTCCATACCCCGCCAAGGTAGGTTCAGGCGATCGGTTCCGATCGGATCATCGTGGCGCGCAATTGTTCGACCGTGTCGCAAAGACACGGCGCGTTCGCCTCCACCAAGGCTTGCCGCGTATTGTATCCCCAAGTGACGGCCGCCATGGACGCACCGGCGCGTCCAGCGGCTTCCACATCGCGCACTTCGTCTCCCACCAACAGCAGATGGTCCGGGAGGATCGCGAATCGACCCGCCAACCTCCGCAACTTCCTCGCCTTTCCGGCCAAACTCACTCCCGCTTCCAGCCACCCCGGTTCGGGAGCCCCCCAGGCGCGCAGCGTGGAACGCACCAAGGACCAGCTGTTGGTGGTCAGGATGCCCCATTCCACCCCGCGCGCATCCAGCTCCCGCAAAAGATCCACCACTCCCGGAAACGGCTCGATGGGTTCCCGATCGCGGGCCAACAAATTCCGTGCACGCCACAGCACCAGCGGCGCCTTCCACCAGGAAATGCCCAGTCGCACCATGATCTCCCCGGCACCGAGCGATCGCAGGGATTGCAGTTCTTCCGGTGGCGCCGACCGAAACTTGAACTCGCGAGCCAAGATGGGGAACAACCGCAACGTGCGCGGCAAAGTATCCGCGAGGGTCCCATCGAAATCGAAGACAACCGCCTTCACCTGGGATTGAACCATCGGCTCCGAAGAATTTTCCTGATCGAGCATCGTGCGAAGATACCTCCCTCGATCGTCTCAAGTTCTCGCCGACGCCCAATCCAACCCGAAACGTCCGAGGTACTTGCGCAACCGGTCCGAGTCGTTTCCCGATTCCTTGCGCGCGCGGCTTACGGCGAACAATTTCCGTCCCGCCTGGGCCAGGCTTGCGCTTTGCCGGCAGACGCCCAGGACATGGGCGAGTTGCACTCGATCGAATTCGTCCATTGGCCCCACCGTCAGGGGCAGATCGATTTCCGCCGCTCTGGATGGTCCGCGCTCCCACGAGCGGTTCAAACGCTCGATCTCTTCGGTCACCTGCTGGCTTCCGATGCGTCCGTCTCCCAGAATGGCCATGCGCGTCACGGCCGACGACAAATCCCGAAAGTTCCCTCGCCACAAGCCCTGCGAAGATGTCCCCCATTCCAGGAAGCGCGCTCGCGCCTCACGAGTGATGGACACTTGCTTGCCTTCTCGCTCGCGCAATCGCTCGAGCTCGAAATCCAGATTCGGTTCCAGGTCCTTGGGACGGTCTGCAAGCCCTGGCAGCGCGAAGGTCCAGAGCTGGATACGGCTCAGCAGATCCTCGCGAAAGCTCCCTTGGGAAACCTCGAGCGAAAGATCTTTGTGCGACCCGGCGATCAGAAGAAAATCGCTTTCCACCTCGCGATCGGCGCCCACCGGCCGGAACCGTTTTTCCTCCAGCGCCAAAAGCAACATGGCCTGCTCCTCCAAGCCAAGTTCACCGATCTCGTCCAGAAAGAGCGTGCCTCCATGCGCGGCGCGCAAATACCCCGCGCGATCGGCAGCGGCTCCCGTGAAAGCTCCCTTCACATGCCCGAACAGCGCCGACATCGCCCCCTCGCCGGCCAGCGTCGCGCAGTTGACCGCCACGAAATCGCCCCGTACCACACCGCGCATCCGGCGCAGTTCGTGGATACGTCGAGCCAGCTTGGATTTGCCAGATCCTGTCAGGCCACCGAGGAGAATGGGATCCCGCGAACGCAAGGCCACCACCTCGATGCGTTCGATCAGCTGGTTGAAGACCGGATCGCGCGTGGTGATCCCGTCCTTCAAAAAATCGCGGCGATCGCGCATGTCTTCGCGAAAGCGCTTGGCGATGCGGTCGTAGCGGGACAGATCCAGATCGATCAGGGAAACCCGACCAGGCTGGGACCGGTCTTCACCTTCCGGCGGACTGGACTGCAAGAGGCGCCCCGGAAAGAACCGGGCCTCCGTCAGCAAGAACAGACAGATCTGGTGGACGTGGCTTCCGGTCGTGATGTGCACCAGGATGTCGTCCTTGACGGCATCCAGCGGAAGTTTCCGGGAGATGTCAAAGAGCACCGAGTAGACCGCCTCGAAATCCCAGGCATCGTGGTCCGGCAAGGTTTCCAGCACCACGTCCAGTTCCGGATTCAGCTTCCGCATGTCGGACGCGACCAACCTCGCGAGGTTGGCGAAGCGCTCCTGCGCCAGCAGATGGTACCGGTTCAGTCCCAACGACTCTTGGCGCGCCAGGTCCACCGTAGGCCGCCACCGATCCCATCGCCGACTCGCAAATCCCTGGTCCAGCACATTGCCCAGGATCCCGATCCCCACGACGCCTTTGGAAGATTTCGCCTTCATATATCCTTTAGGATAGGATCTATCTGCTTTTCTTCCAAACGCGCCAACTTGGCGACAAGGATTCGCGGAATGCGTTTCGTCTGGGCGGATTGGCACGCCTCTCGCAATTGATGTCCTTCACCTAAGGGGAGGTAGCTCAAAAGGAAGAGCACCGGAAAAACGATTGGTCACCGGCACTGTAACAGGCACCGCGAGCCGAAAGGTCGCCGGGCAGGGTTGCGGATGCACCTATAGCGGCCTCGACGGGTAATCACTCCCCCGAGGTGGGTAATGCAGCAAGGGAAGCGCGTTTCCCAAGAGCCTGGCTTGTCGCGACGATGCGGGTTCGATCCCCGTCCTCTCCACTCCATCAAATTTCCATCTTGCACCTAAACCACGAGAACACCATGAACACCAATCCCGAAGTTTTCCCCGGAGCCCAAGGCGGGCTCGTCAAGGCCTGGACCCAAGGCGTCGCCTTCGAAGAGGAAGCCCGTCGCCAGGTACAGAACGTCGCTGGCCTTCCTTTCATCCACAAGTGGGTGGCCATCATGCCCGATGTCCACGCCGGCAAGGGAGCCACGGTGGGCTCCGTGATCCCCACCGCCGATGTGATCATTCCCGCCGCGGTGGGAGTGGACATCGGATGCGGCATGATGGCCGTGCGCACCACGCTCAATGCCAGCGATCTGCCCGATTCCCTCGGGTACGTTCGCGCCGCCATCGAGAAGGCAGTGCCCCACGGACGCACCGACAACGGCGGACGCAACGATCGCGGCGCCTGGCACGATCTGCCGGAATCTGTCGCAAGCGCCTGGGCCGCACTGAAGCCCGCTTTCGATCAACTGCGGGAAAAGCATCCCAAGCTGGGCGAAGCCAACGCGGCCAACCATCTTGGCACCCTCGGCACGGGCAACCACTTCATCGAGGTCTGCCTGGACAAGGAAGACGCCGTGTGGATCATGCTGCATTCCGGTTCGCGCGGCGTGGGCAACAAGGTCGGCACCTACTTCATCCAGAAGGCCAAGCGAGAAATGGAACGATGGCACATCCATCTTCCCGATTCCGAACTGGCCTATCTTCCTGAAGGTTCCGAACATTTCGGAAGCTACGTGAAGGCCTTGAAGTGGGCGCAATCCTACGCCATGACCAACCGCGAGCTGATGATGCAATCCGTGTTGGGCGCTCTGCGATCGCTTCCGGGCATTCCCGTCTTCCAGACAAATCTCGACGCGGTCAATTGCCACCACAATTACGTGGATCGCGAGCACCACTTCGGAAAGGACGTCTGGGTCACCCGCAAGGGGGCGGTGCGCGCCCGCGAAGGCGAGATGGGGATCATCCCCGGATCCATGGGCGCGCGTTCGTACATCGTGCGCGGCAAGGGAAACGTAGACAGTTTTTGTTCCAGCTCGCACGGGGCCGGTCGCGCCATGAGCCGCACCGAGGCCAAGCGCCGCTTCACGCTGGCGGATCACCAAAAGAGCACCGAAGGCATCGAATGCCGCAAGGACGTGGATGTGATCGACGAGACCCCCGGCGCCTACAAGGACATCGACGCGGTCATGGAGGCGCAGAAGGACCTGGTGGACATCGTGCACACCCTGCGGCAGGTGCTTTGCGTGAAGGGGTGACGCCCCCTTCACTTCTTCGAAACTTCGTCCTTCCAGAAGGTCCAGCTGCAACCTTGGGGAACGACGAAGGCTTCGAACCTGTCCCACTTGTCGTAAACAAAAACCGCTTCCGGTCCGTTCTCCCCGTTTTGGACATCGAAACGATCGGATTGAAGGAACGGAGGCAACCAAGGACCTTCGACGCGTTGGCGATCACCGCCTGCCACCAACCCCGTGATGCGTAGGGAATCGAACGTCCCGAAGTGGACCCTTCCCCAGAACGGATTGTCGATCCAGTCTCGACCTCCTTCCACGGTGCTGGTCACGAACCGATAGGGCCTCACGCAATTCAAATCGCCGAACCGCTGGAACGACCAGGTGGGATGACCTTCAAATTTTGTCATCCCAGCGAAAGCCTCGCTCACCTGCGCCTGCGGCTGCAATCGGTAGCGCATTCTGTGCCTGGCTAGTTTCCCTAATTCCATGGCCAGGGAATCCGCCTGGTCAATCACCGCTTGAGGCACATCCTGGCAGCGCTGCTCCTCGAAAACCGCGCCTTCCCGCTGAAGTGCCCGCACTTGCGGTGGATCGCAAACCTTGCTTTGGACCAATCGGATGGTCCTGTGGTCCTTCGAGACCTTGTCCCGACAGGCGGGGATCTCCCGAGGGCAACCGTTCGCGACCAGAAGAGCCGTTGCATCCCCTTCCTGGATCTCGAGCGTATCCAGGGGATGGATATCCGACAAATCAAGGAAGGGAGCCTGGATCCTGCGTAGCCGCAAGGTGCGCAGTTTCATTCCAGCGAAACCACCCTGAACCAGGGATGTTGCTCCGCTGGAATCTTGCATGGTCGCCAGGCGGCAATCCTCCAGTTCAAGGCTCCTCAAGTCGGGCAGGATTTGCAATCGCCCTACCTCCAACTCGTTTTCCATGGACTTGCGGCAACCCACCTTGGCGCCCGTGATCCGACCCGCGGTGTCTTTCGAAAACTCCAGATCCTTCACACCAGATTTTCGTCCCTCCCACTTGCGCAGGGACTTTTCCAGGTCGTTCGCATCGCACTTCTGGACTTTCTTCCATCCAGGTGCCGCGGTATCCAACCACCGTTCCACGCGCCGGTCCAATTTTCCACACAGGTGCGCACCATCCACGCGAGCACGATGGGGAAACTCCTTGGAGATCTGCACGACGCCTCCATCCAAAGGCAGGCTCCAAAGGGGAAGATCGCGAAGATCCGCCACCCATTTCCCGTCTTCCAGCGAAATTCGACTTTTCCCTGGTTCCGTCTCCAGATCGTTGAGACTTTCGAGGGCCAACTCCCAAGCCTCGAGCCCCATCGGAAGCGGATCGGGGTTTTTGCAGGAAATGACGGAGAAGACCCCCAACCCGATGCAAAGGAGCCGGAGGTATTCGTTGCGAATGGCCATTGGTGTCGCTCCGAGCAGGGTGCGGGGAAAGTCGCGCCAGGCGGAAGGATGCCTTCAGGCCCTCCCTCCGGAAACGAGGATCAGGCTCCCCGCTTCTCGCGGCGAGCGTCGGCGAGGTCGGATTCGACCATTTCCTTGGCCATTTCCTCCACCGTGATCTTCGGGACCCAGCCAAGTTTTGTCTTCGCCTTTTCGGGGCTTCCCAGCAGGGTTTCCACTTCGGTGGGACGGAAGTAGCGAGGATCCACTTCGATGATCACCTTTCCGGTGGCCACGTCGATGCCCTTTTCGTCAACGCCAGATCCTTCCCAGCGGATCTGGATGCCGGCGTGCTTGCAGGTGAGCTCCACGAAGGATCGTACGGAAATCTGCTTGCCGGTGGCGATCACGAAATCGTCGGCCACATCCTGCTGCAGCATCATCCATTGCATTTCCACGTAGTCGCGCGCATGGCCCCAATCGCGGAGACTGTCCATGTTGCCCAGCTTGAGCACCGAGTCAAGACCCTCTTTGATACGGGCGATCCCACGGGTGATCTTGCGGGTCACGAAGGTCTCGCCGCGACGAGGGCTTTCGTGGTTGAACAGGATTCCGTTGCACGCGTAGATGCCGTAGGCTTCGCGGTAGTTCACCGTGATCCAGTAGGCATAAAGCTTGGCCACCGCGTAGGGGCTGCGAGGGTAGAACGGAGTGGTTTCCCGCTGAGGCACTTCCTGCACGAGCCCGAACAACTCGGAAGTGGAGGCTTGGTAGAACCGAGTCTTCTTTTCCAAGCCGCAGATGCGGATGGCTTCCAGCAGACGCAGAGTGCCGATTCCATCGACATCGGCAGTGTATTCCGGCTCCTCGAAGGAAACCGCGACGTGGCTCATCGCACCGAGATTGTAGATCTCGTCGGGCTGGATCTCCTGGACCAGACGAACCAGGTTGGTGCTGTCGGCGAGATCGCCAAAGTGCGCCTTGAACATGGGGTTTCCGTAGATCCCGTCGATTCGTCCGGTATTGAAGCTGCTGGACCGGCGTTTGAGGCCATGAACCTCGTAGCCCTTCTCCAGGAGAAATTCCGCCAGGTAAGATCCATCCTGGCCGGTGACTCCAGTGATCAAAGCGACTTTGTTCCGGCTCATGCAGTGCTCCTAGTGAACGAAGAGATTCGGCAAATTAGTCGGCCCGACGATGACATGTCAAAAGAACTTCGATCCTGAGGCACACAGACACTTCTCAGGATCGCTCCACGTCGATACCCAAGCCCTGCAACTTGCCCAACAGGTTTTCATAGCCTCGGTCGAGGTGTTCCAGCCCGTTGAGTTGGGATGAACCTTCAGCGCACAGGGCGGCGATCACCAAGGTGATTCCGGCTCGGATATCGAAGATATCCAAGGGCTTCCCCACCGCCTTGAGTGGTGTTGGCCCTTGGATGATCGCGGAATGGGGGTGACGACGACTACGGAACCGGCACGGCAATTCACCCAAGCATTTGTCGAAGACGGTGATCCGTGCACCCAATTGATTGAGCGATTTGGTGTACCCGAACCGATCCTCGTAGACCGTTTCGTGAACCACAGACGTGCCTTCGCATTGGGTCAGGACCAATGTGAAGGGCTGCTGCCAATCGGTCATGAAGCCAGGATGGGTATCCGTTTCCAAGTCGATGCCTCGCATGGGCCCCTTGCGGAAGAACACGATCCCATCGCCCATCACTTCGTAATCGGCGCCGATTCGGCGCACGGCATTGAGAAAGGTGAGCATGTCGGCTTGGCGCGCGTGCCGGCAGAAAATGCGCCCACCCGTCGCCAAGGCCATGCACGCGTAACTGGCCGCTTCCATACGGTCGGGAAGGATTTCGTGGGATCCGCCGTGCAGATGTTCCACCCCATCGATGGAGATCGTCCTCCCCGTTCCCAGCTCGATGATGGCGCCCATGTTCTGGAGCATCATGATCAGATCCAGGATTTCCGGTTCCAAGGCCGCGTTTTCGATCACGGTCCGGCCCTTGGCCAGCACTCCCGCCAGCAGGATGTTTTCCGTCGCACCCACGGATGGATAGGGAAGATTCACGTGTGTCCCGCAAAGCCCGTGAGGCGCCTCGGCTACGAACGCGGACCCCTCCTCCTGGATTTTCACGCCCATGGCCCGCAAGGCATCCAGGTGGTAGTTCACCGGCCGGGGACCAATCTTGTCACCGCCCAACACCGGCAGCACCGCACGACCCTTGCGATGCAAAAGGGCAGGAAGAGCCAATACAGAGATGCGGTTGGCGCGCGAAAGTCCCACGACCTCTTCCGTCAGGATCTTGGGAGTGGACAGGACCAAAGTGTGGTCGCGGACCTCCACCTGGGCTCCCACGCGCTCCACCAATTCCCGCACAATCTCGATTTCGTCGATCTTGGGGAAGTTGTGCAGAACCACAGGCTCATCCGTCAGTAGCGAGGCGACCATCATCTTGGAGGCGGCGTTTTTCGCCCCCGAAATCACCACTTCGCCTTCCACCCGCTGCGGACCCTTGATCTTCAAGTACATGGCACCAAAGGTAGATGGAGCGTTCCACTTTGCTCCAGTCTCCATAAGGAGTAAGTTCTACCCATGGCTCGACACCCGATCGCGCGCTTCCGGTTCGCCTGTGGCTTCCTGCTCTTTCTATTGGCTGGCTGCAATTCCCATACCTACCAGTTGATCCCCAAAAGCGCGAGTTGGGAGGTCGCACCGCCTATCCCTGAACCTTCGATCCCGATGCCCCTCGGGACGGATTGGCACCTCACCGCCGGATTCGACCGTGCCTCCTCCTTCCATTCCGGTTTCAGAGTCACCTCCTCGGGACAATCCCTGGTCCAACAAGAGTTTCCCTTGCTCGTCGATTCCAACGCCTTCTTCGGGTCCATTGGATTTCAGTACACAGAAATCGACCCGATTCCCGCGTCCCTCCATCTTCGACTTTCCCGCTGGAACAGTGCTTGGTGTGGCGAGCTTGGAGCCACCTTCCGAAGCGATGGACTCGCTATTCAGCCTTCTGTCGGCTTGGAGGTCATCGAATCGAACTATCTGACCATCGATTCCGTAGTAACCATCACCGATCCGGACGAGGGCATGGAGCCAGCGATATCGATCGACAAAGCAAACCGCAAAACAGGGACGCCCCTGAGCCTTGCCCCCATGGCCTCGCTTGTCATTGCCAAAACAGAAGGCAAGATCCTTCCCTGGATGGCACTGACCGTGGAATACAGAAATTCACTTTCCAGCTCGCATCCAGATCAATCAAGCGTCGGTTCCTCGGAGACAGTTGGGTATTCTGCCTCAGGTAGCCTCGCGCAGGTGATTGGTGGCCTCCGTTATCGACCCATCGCCCTTCTGATCCTCGCGACTAAGGTGGGATTCTCCTCGGGACTCGGAGCATTTCGAAGAACCAGCTTTCAAACCGGTGCTTCCCTGACATTCACGTATTAGAGCCGTTGCTCCAACATGGAATACTCCGAAAAACCGGAAAAATCTTCCGGGTGTTACACAAACCTGACTTCATCCACTTGCGTTTTTGGCAACACCCGCCGTATCGTTAAGCCATGAGATACTGGAAGGTCAGTCTACTCCACCAAGGGCGCACCGCCCGAGAGTGGCATGTGAGGGCGGAAGTCCTCACGGTAGGCTCGCATGGTTCCAACACCGTGCGTCTTCCTCCCCCCGTGGAAGCCTTCGCTTTGCGCCTGGAGGATCTCCCGGAAACGCCCACCGTCCAGGTCGGCGACTTCCTCCTGAAGATCGAAGACGAAACCCGCCTGCGGAACACGCTCGTGAACCGGGCCCAGCAGCGTTTCGATCAAGCCGAACTGATGGTCGCGGCAGAACTGCCCCGCGAGGCCCACAGCCCCGCGCGGATTCTGATCACCGCCTTCACCTTGGCCGGGCTCACCCATCTGACCGCCACCTTCCTGGGAAGCCAATCGGCTTCGGAAGAGCCTCGTGCCGCACGGCAGGTTGTCCAGCAGGTCTCGCACTTCGCGGCACCGGCACCGGAGCCCAGCTACTCGGCCACTTACGCTTCCTTGTCCAAGTCGGCCCACCAGCCGGTTTCGGAAATCCTTTCTGTGGCCGCTTCGCCCGACGAATCGCCACGCATGATCGCCCTGGTTCCTTCGGGAACCTTCCATGGCTTGCACCAGAATTCGTCTCCGGATGGTTTTGCCGTGCCTAGCCTGGAATCCGTCCTGGCTGCCGCACCGGATGAACGATGGACCAGCCATCCTCCGGAACGCTACCAGGCGCCCTGGCCCGACGCTCCCGTTCCCCCGCACTGAGCCGTCACACGGAATCCGTGGGTCGCACCGACGCACCACCATTGGGTGCGAGGTGATCGAACCATGCGACCCGTGACCACAATCCGTTCGCTTCTGCCGTTGATGAACGTGTAGGTCTGTTCCGATCTCGGATCGGGTGGCTGCCCTCATCAAGGTGGAGCTGACAGAGATTGTCGATCACGGATCCCACCAGGCCTTTGCCTGGATCGGTCCTCCCTGTGATCCCAGACCGGACCTTTCCACCCACCGGGCGGAAGGGGCGGCCTCTCACGCCTGATCGCTCGGAAGCATCAGGGGAACGTTTCGCGAACTTCCGGAAGAGTGCCTTCCGGAAGACCGCCCAAGTCTTGCCTATCCGACCACCGCGTCGGAGATGGCCTTGAAGGAGTCGTGCCATGAAACACTTCACTATCCGCCTCAGCGACCACAAAGCCCAGACCCGCCAATGGGGCGTCTGGTCGGACAACCTCACCATCGGATCGGACCCGCGTTGCGACCTGGTCCTCCCCGCTCCCGCACCGGCCCTGGCCGCGGTGTTCCGCGAAAGCTCCACCCTGGACACGCCCTTCGGGCATCTGGTGGTGGTGGAAGACACCCCGCAGCGGCTGGACCTGTGGGCCCGCGCTACCGCCCGCATTTCCCGCTC
The DNA here is from genome assembly GCA_016699655.1 of Fibrobacterota bacterium. Lineage (GTDB taxonomy): Bacteria > Fibrobacterota > Fibrobacteria > UBA5070 > UBA5070 > UBA5070. The sequence goes on along the minus strand of CP064986.1, from coordinate 1,334,962 downwards.
CCGGATGCTGGGCTGGCGGGAACCCGGCCAAGGCCGCGGTACGCTGCGCGCCGGCATTTTCGCTGGATTCGGTTTGTTTGCCGTGCTGGGTATGACAGGACTTGCCTGGTACGGAATGTCCGCCCCGAGGATTCCCGATCCACCGGATTATGACGTCATCACTCTGGTCATGCCGGAAGAAACGCCTAAGGTGGAGGAGAAGGTGCCGGAACCCAAGCCCGAAGTCGATCAACAGGAGCGCGGATCCGATGTTCCCAAAGCTGCTCCGGAAGGCGGCTCCACCGAGACACGCACCCAGATGTGGCCGCCCAACGCTCCCTCGTCTGTGATGGCAAATTCCGTCATCGACAAGCTCAACACCGCCACCGATGGCCTTGAGGGAGAGGACGTGGATCCCAACGAAAAGAACGTGATCGACGTGATCCTCGCCGGCGGTGGCGGCCACCTGCAGAAGGGCGACCGCGGCGGACAAGGCGCCAGCGGCGACGGCGACCGGATGGCCGGTGTCGGCGGACTCGGCCTGGGCAATGGTGGCCGCAACGGCTTCGGAACCGGAGTCGGTGGACGGCCTGGCAAGATGGTTCCAGGTGCCGGTCAGAAAGGGACTGGAGTTGCGATGCGTGGCATCATCCCCGCTCCCAAGCCCGGCGACGTGGAGTTGGGTGGCGAGGCTGGTACCCGCTCCGCCGAATCCATCCTTCGCGTGATCCGCCAGCACATCGGTGGGTTCCGGTTCTCCTACGAGAAGTTCCTGCGCGAAAACCCGAACCTGGGCGGGAAGATCTCTCTCTCGTTCACCATCGCACCCTCCGGTGACATCGTCGCCATCAACATCATCAACTCCAATACCGGCGAAGCCAAACTCGATGCCGACATCAAGGAAAAGGCCCGCCGCATGAAGTTCGACCAGATCGAGAAGGGCAACGTCACCGTCACCTACGCCTTCGTGCTGGATCGCCAGTGACCCTCTGACCCTCGCTCGGCCCCGGCGGCCTCCCTTCATCGCCGCCGGGGCCTTTATCCCTCTCTCTCCACAAAAACTGTCCACATCGACCCCAGGAGTCTGCCATGTTTCGCAAGCCCGTCACCCAAGAGGAACTGCAGGAGCTCAACCTCACCCCTTTCCTCGACGTCATGATCGTTCTCATCCCCTTTTTGATGCTGTCCGTCAGCTTCACCGCCGTGGTCGCCGTCAAGGCATCGCTGCCGGTTCCCGTCGTCTCTCCGAAAGACGCCATCTTCCCGCCGCCATTCGACCTGGTTGCCCAGGTGACTCCCGACACCATCAAGCTCTACCTCAACAGCCGCACTCCCGGCGAAGCCCCCACCTTCACCCTCGCGACTCCCGGCGAGGAAGGCTACTCCGACGAGCAGCTGAAGGCGTTCCACTCCAAGCTGGTGGAGATCAAGAAGCAGCACCCCGCCGAGCAGCGGCTGGCCCTGGACGCGGCGCCTTCGGTTCCGATGGAGCGGATCGCCCAGCTGATGGACCAGACCCGCACCCAAATGACCGGTGACGCCATCACCGGCACCAACGGTACCGACCTCTTCCCGAACGTGGCCCTGAAAGGTGTCTACGTGCCCTGACCTGAGCTTCGCGCAAGAAGGGCATCGGCGGAGATCCTCGGTCCGCCCATGCCCTCCAATTCCCTCCCCCTCCATTCCAACCAAGACTTTTCAAAACCAATTCATCCGGAGTCCACCCATGTCCAAGCGACGCTTCCTAGGAGCGGCGGCCCTGCTGGCTTTCAGCCTGTTCGCCCCGACCTCCTGCAAACATCCCGTCTCGATCGGCTCGGCCGCCAGCGCGAGTCCCGCCGACCTCAACCAATGTCCTCCGGACGGCCCCTTGGCCTGGAAAACGGAAACTGTCATCTCCACCACCGACAGCGTGCAGGACCTGTTCCCGCTGCGGTCCATCGATGTGACCACCCGGGTGTCCGGACCGGTCGCCTACGTGAAGGTCCACCAGGTATTCGGCAATTCCAACAAGGTGCCGGTCGAAGCGATCTACCTGTTCCCGCTTCCGCACAAGGCCGCCGTGCGCGACATGGCCATCCGCACGCACGGACGCGTGATCCGCGCCGTGATCCAGCGCCGCGACGACGCCCGCCGCACCTACGAAGACGCCTCCCGACGCGGCAAGCAGGCATCCCTGTTGGAACAGCAGCGCGACGACGTCTTCACCCAATCGGTGGCCAACATCATGCCCGGCGACACCATCGGGGTGGACATCGAGCTGGTGGTCCCGCTGGTGCATGCCGACGGCTGGACGGAATTTGCCTTCCCCACCGTGGTGGGACCGCGCTTCTGCCCTCCCGGAAAGGTCCCCGACATGGGCAAGATCGGCGCGCCGCGACTTCCCACCGGCATGGCACCTCCCCAAAAGCTCACCATGAACGTGAAGCTGGACGCGGGCTTCCCCGTGCAGGCTCTGGAAAGCCCCACCCATTGTCTGCGCACCGAGGGCAAGAAAGACGCCGAGTCGATCTGGCACGGCCCCGTTTCCGTGAGCCTCAAGCCCGACGGCGTGATTCCCAACCGCGATTTCGTGCTGCGCTGGAAGACCAGGCAGGAATCAAGTTCCGCCACCGTGCTGGCCGACGGCGAAGAAACCGACGGACACTTTTTGGTGGAAATCCAACCCCCCGCCATTCCCGGCGACGACAACTCCACCGCCAAGGAACTCGTGTTCTTGGTGGACCAATCCGGATCCATGGGCGGCTCTCCCCTGAACCTGGTGAAGCAGGCGATGCGGACAGCACTGGAAAACATGGAGCCCCGCGACCGGTTCCAGATCATCGGCTTTTCCAGCACCGCGCAGTTTTTCGCACGGGCTCCCGTACCGGCCACCAAGTCGAACATCAAAAACGGGATCGCCTGGGTGGAAGCGCTGGACGCCAACGGCGGCACCATGATGCTGGAGGGATTGCAGGCGGCCTTCGCGGTGCCGGTCGACAAGAAGTCGCTGCGGATCATCGCCATGATGACCGACGGCTACATCGGAAACGAGCAGGAGATCAACGCCTACGTGGCCAAGGAGATGGACGAGAACACCCGCGCCTTCGGGTTCGGCGTGGGCAGCTCCGTCAACCGCAGTTTCCTGACCGACTTCGCCAAGGCGGGCAAAGGCCATACGGAATTTGTCACGCTGGATGAGCATCCGGATTCCGCGGTGGAACGCTTCCACAAGAAGATCCGCCGCCCGATCCTCACCGGGATCACGTTTTCCTGGAGCGGAGTGGAAGCCTCGTCGGTCCTTCCCGACCCCGTACCGGATCTGTTCGACGGGGACGGCCTGGTGATCACCGGAAAGTACGCCAAGGCCGCCTCCGGAACCTTGACCATCAAAGGAAAAGTTGCGGGACGGAAAGTGTCCATGGATGTGCCGGTGGATTTCCGGAAGTCCGAATCCAAGCCGGAAATCGGATCGCTCTGGGCCCGCGCCAGGATCGCGCAGCTGCAAAGCGCGGAAAACGAGTACATCCCGTCCGACTCGGTCGAGGCGCTCACGCAAGTGGCCTTGCGCTACCGGCTGATGTCGCGCTACACCTCGTTCGTCGCCGTGGACGAACAGGTGGTCAACAAGGGCGGAAAGCAGGAGAAGGTGGACGTGCCCCTCCCGCTTCCGGATGGTGTGACGGAATCCGCGTTGGGTGGCGGAGCCGACCATCTGATCGCCACCTCCCCTTCGGAAGGTGGATCCTCGGAATCACGGACCGTCGCATGGCCCCCATCCTCGCCATCCGCCGTCATGAGTCAATCGGTGTTGGACAAGGCCAGCCCCGGGGTGGATGGCATGATGGGCGAAGACGTGGATCCCTCTGAAACGAACATGATCGATGTGATTTTGGCTGGCGGCGGCGGGACCATCAGCAAGGGCGATCGCGGGGGACGTGGTGCCGGTGGTGACGTCGAACGGATGGCAGGCTCCGGCGGAATGGGATTGGGCAACGGCGGGCGCTCCGGAATGGGTACCAGCCCAAAGAAAGGGGTGATCGCTCCTGTTGGAAAGCCACTCATGCGCGGCAACATCCCACCACCCAAGCCTTCCGATGTAGAGCTGGGAGGCGAGGCGGGGATTCGTTCGCCCGAATCGATCCTGCGCGTGATCCGCCAGCACATCGGAGGGTTCCGGTACTCCTACGCGAAATTTCTCCGTGACAATCCCAACCTTGGCGGAAAAATCACCCTCAAGTTCACGATCGCGCCTTCTGGCGACATCATCGCGATCCAAATCGTCAGCTCCAACACGGGCGAACCAAGTCTTGACGACGACATCAAAGACAAGGCGAAACGCATGAAGTTCGACCAGATCGAGAGGGGCAACGTGACCGTGACCTACACGTTCACCCTGGACAAGCAGTAATCAAGAAGCCGACCTCGTCTCGAGGTCGGCACCCTTAGCGAATCCCCGGAAAGCGAAGTGGCGGATTTCCTCGGTCCGCCACTTTTCGTTTCCTCGGGATCTACCTTCTGTCCATCCGTTCATTTTCTGTCAAACAGGTACACAATGCCATTTCGGAAGCCATTTTCGGCCAGCATCCTTTCCCTCTCCGTTCTGTTGCATCTACTCGCAGGGAATGCGGCTTCCTCGACCTTCAATGACACTCCATCCAATGCTAGATCAGACACGACCATGAACTCGCTGCCCCATGCCGCGGACACCCAGTCAAAACGACGGCCAGCGAACACCAGGACGATCCCGTCCCGGAAAATCCGGCAGACGAAAAGTGTCACTTATGACGAACTCCGCATGATCGACGAAATCCTGGCTGGCGGCGACAGTCCCATTCGTCGCGGAGCAGCACGCTACAGCGACAGCGCTGGGAGCACCATCGCAAATCCGCGGGATGAAAACCCCTGGCCCTTGATACCCGGTTTGGGTCTCGGTCCGATCAAGCCGGCACCGATCAGACCAGTCCTCATCTCCCCCCCTGAACCTCGCGACATCATGCTCATCAACGACTCCGGTTTTCGCTCAACGGAATCCATCCTTCGCATCCTCAGGCATCACGTATCGGGATTCCAGTACAGCTACGAGAAGACACTCCGCGAACATCCGAAAGTTCGCGGCGACATTCTGCTCGAATTCGCCATCGCGCCTTCCGGCGACATCGTGGTCCTCCATGTTGTCAGCTCCACCACGAAAAACCCATCCCTCGACGATGACATCAAGGAAAAAGCGCGCCGCATGAAATTCGATGTGATCGAAAGAGGCAACGTCTTCGTTCGATACACCTTGAAGTTGGGACCAGCAAGGACAATCCCACCCAAGAAGCCTCACAAACCGACGCGACCGCCCATGTAGGCTTTGCTCGCCTTGTGCTTTCGGCCGCTGTCGGCCGCTTCGCGTTTGAGTTCGTCGGTCTTGCGACGGGCTTTTTCCTGCAAGGCGACATCCATCTTGGAGACCTGCATGCCCATTTCCACGATCCGGTTGCGCGCGGTGAAGATGCGCGAACGCTCGTCGGGGCCGGGATTTCCGTCCTCCCATTCCTTCCAGATCCGTTTCATTCGATCCACCAACGGCTGCGCGGCATCCAGGACTTCCTGCCGACGTTTCACGACATCTTCCAGTCCTTCCAGATCGCCGCGCCAACCAGAGCCCGCGTCCCGAAACGGCACGTAGGTGGTTTCCAGATCGCTCAACGCCTGTTCCAATTCTTCGGCTTTTCCCATACGCCTGTTCACCCCACCAACGCGAAGGATTTTTTCTGGCCGGACACCAGCTCCGGCTGGTTCTTGCGCACTTCTTCCGCGGCGGTGTGCCAAGCGGAACGCAGGTCGGTCAGCATGCGCAGGACATCCCGGATCCCCTTGTCCGATCGGTTCATGACGCTTTCCGTCAGAGCCCAGCCCATGAAGTCGTACAGCCGCCAGAGGTTCTTGGCGATGTCCCCGCCCGCATCGAAATCCAAGGCGCAGGTCAGCTCGGTGATCCCCGCCTGGGCCTTGCCGATCGCGTGCGCCCGGATTTCGATCTTGCCGTTGGCTTCCAAGGCTTTTTCGCACCATTGGATGCAGTAGTCGTACACCATCACCACGAGCTTGCCTCGGTCGGCGGTCTGGATGGCGGTGGAGCGATAGGTGTCGTGGACGTTCGGTTGCATGTTCCGTCTTTTCTTGAACGATTAGCCGATTTGCGCCAGGAAAGCACTGCTTTGGTTCTTCAAATTGAGCATGGCTTTCTCCATTCCGGTGAATTGGGCGACCAGGTTCGTGCGGTATCTGTCCACCCGCTCCTGTACCGTCGAACTCTGCTTGGTGTAGTTCTCGATCTGCCGCTTGACCGCGTCGGTATCGGCCTTCATGCTGCCGTCGATCAACGAATTGACCTGGGCGATGTACTGCGCGACAGATCCCGCCACGCCACGCGTGAAGGTCGCCTTGACCGTGCCCGCCACACTGGAAGCCACCGTGACACCCAAGCCCTTGGAGTTGCCGGATCGGGAAAACAGGATGTCTCCGCTGCGGTTTCCCGCCGCGCCATCCACCACATCCGTCGAGGGACTGAGGTTGTAGGATCCCGGTTTGGTGTCGTTGGTCCAGCCACCCACCGTCGCGTTTGGATTATCCGTCCAGCCACTGTTGGCGAACAGGCGGGTCACTCCGTCAAAATCTGCCGCCATGGCGGCTTGGAACTTGGTGGAGTCCACCTCCAAATACCCGTTTTCCTTGTTGGTCACGATTCCAACCGAAGCGAGGGAGTCGTAGTTGGTCTTCGCGGAAAGGCCAGGCACCGGCCTGGTCAACGAATCCCGCAACTGGCTCAGAACGGTTCGAACGGTGGAATCGAACGTCAGCTCGCCAGTGGTGACCTGGTTTTTCGTCATGCCATTCGCATCGGGCTTGCTCTCGACTTTGGTCGACGATTTTTCACGCACGTACTTGGACAGCGCGTTGAACGAATCCAGGAACTCCGTCACCTTCGCCTGGATCCCGGCGGTATCCCGACTCAGCGAGAGGGTGGTTTCGTCCGTCGTGGTTTCGGAAATGTTGTGCAGCGAGATGGTCGCGCCGGTCAGCGTGGTGGAATCTTCGTTGGTGGCCGAAGCGATGGCCAACCCGTTCATGGTGTAGAACGCGCTGCGTCCTTCCTGCAGGACGGTCTTCCAACTCGTGCGATTTTCGGAGCCTCCCAAGGGAATGGTGCCCGTGCTTCCCGCGGCCATCCCCAAGGTGAAATCCAAGGCGGCACCTGTAGCATCCTTGGCCACCAGTTCCCCCGAAGCATTGAGGGAGACAGTAGCTCCCATCTGCGCGGTCATGTAGGTGCGCAACTCTTGCACGGTGACATCCGAGAGATTCGTCGTCCTTCCATTCGAAATGGTCGAAGCATTCAAAAGCGGCTCGGATCCACTTCCGCCGGGATCCAACCCTGCCGCACCGCGCGACCACGAAAAGGACAATTTATCCGTGCTGTTTTCGAGGTTGTTCAAGCCCAGCCCGGTATAGAGTTCTCCCAGTTTCGTGGCGTCCTTGGCCGGACCGCCTGTTTGGGCACGCAATTGGAAGCTGGACACGCGAGTGGACATCGTGGAGGTCAAGCCCAGTCCCGACAACACGGTTCCACCCACGTCCTCGGTGATGGAAAAGGAGTCCGCACCTTGGTCCATTCCGTTGAGCATCAACCGATTGTCGGTGCCGCCAAAATTTGCCACCGTCGCCGTCACTCCCGCGCCGGTCGCCGCGTTGATCTTGGCCGCGATGTCCTTGAGCGAATCGCCCGCCAGGATCTTGACACTCACCGTGCTGGTCGTGCCATCGGCCTTCAGGGCCGCCGCATTCTTGGACAAGCTCAGGGTGCCTGCGGCACCGAGAGCGGTCACCTGCGAGCTCTGGCTGGAGCTGGCCACCTTCCAGGTCGTCGCCAACTGCTGGACATTCACCCCGATGTTGCCTTGGATGCCACTGCCCGTACCGGAGACGGTAGCCACCTTGTCGTTGGTGGAGCTTGCCTTGTACAGCGAGAACGACGACTGTTTGTAGAGCGCCGTGGCCTTGCTGGACAGAGTCGACATCATGCTTTGCACGGTGCCCAGGGTGGTCAGCTTCAAACTGGCTTGGCTTTGCTTCTTCTGGACAGCCGTGACTTTCTGCTGCTCCAGCGCCACCAACTGGTCCACCATGTTGTTGGTGTCGATGCCCGAAACCAATCCTCCAACGCTGATCCCTGATGTGCTCATGATACGGACTCCCCCATCGACCCTGCCATCATCTCATCGGCATAACGGGACGTCCACTTGAACTCAGCAATCGAAGTGCCGAAGTTTCTTTTGTGCGGGTGTGACAGGATGGGATCGCAATCGCGACACCCTCCCCGAGACCTTTTTTCCAGGGGGGCGGAAAAAATATCCACACCCCTATTGACTTTCCAAGGGCTGGAAGCGAAATTCGCTGGCGGACCAGTTCGGGGCGATTCTAAATCCTTCCGAATCAATGAGTTGGCATAACATTTGCGAACGGAGATACGCAGCGTGGATAGTTCGGACGATACCCTACGACGGTACCTCGACGATATTCGCAAGACTCAGCCAATCGACAGGAAAGCTGAGCAACTCCTCTTCAAGAAGCTGGACCCGAAGGATCCCAACTACAGCGATCGGGATGCACGACGGGCTCGGGAGATGTTGATTCGCGCGAACATGCGCTTTGTGCTGAAGGTGGCTCTGCAATACCGCGGCTGCCCCATTCCACTTCCCGACCTCGTGTCGGAAGGCGCCATGGGACTGATCCGCGCGATCGAGAGCTTCGACCACAGCCGTGGACTCAAGTTCATCTCGTACGCGGTGTGGTGGATCAAAGCCTACATCACCCGTGCCATCAACGAGCAGGGCAGCCTGATCCGCTTGCCGGCCAACCAGCACTTGCGCGTTCGCAAGGCGCTGAAGAACAAGAGCAAGGGCGAGGAACTGACGGATGAAATTCGCGAGCTCATCCAATTGGGTGAAGCGGGAATTTCCTTCGATGCGCCGCTGAAGGCCGACACCAAGACCACCTACCAGGAAGTCTTGGCCGACCCCAGAGCCGCCAATCCGGAACACGACGCCGAAATCAACTCGGTGGAACTGATGGCGCACGAGCTGCTCAACGAGCTGCCCAAGCGCGAGAAGGATGTGCTCAAGGGACTGTTCGGCATCGACCACGAAACGCCGCAAACGTTGCGCGAAGTGGGCGAAAGCCTCCAGATCAGCCACGAGCGCGTGCGCCAGTTGCGCGACCAGGCCTTGCGTCGCATCAAGAAGGCCCGCAATCGCGAGGTGCTACGCGAGAAGTACGAAGCCTACATCGCCGCCCTTAGCTGATTCGGCTGCGGCGGGCGATTCTCGCTCAACGGCCCCCTTTGCCTCCCGCGACGTACCTACGCGTACGTCTTGGTCGACAAAGGGGGCCGTTTCACTTCGACTCATCCCACCTCGCGCGAATCAGGTTGCCTGTTGGCGGCGAGCGATGGCTGTTCAAGGCCCCCCTTGCCTCCCGCGACGTACCTACGCGTACGTCTTGGTCGACAAAGGGGGCCGTTTCACTTCGACTCATCCCACCTCGCGCGAATCAGGTTGCCTGTTGGCGGCGGGCGATGGCTGTTCAAGGACACCCTTGCCTCCCGCGACGTACCTACGCGTACGTCTTGGTCGACAAGGGGGGCCGTTTCACTTCGACTCATCCGCCTGATTGCTGTGGCGGCGGCTGTTCAAGGCACCCCTGCCTCCCGCGACGCTGATTTGGTCGACAAGGGGGCCGTTTCACTTCGACTCATCCCACCTCGCGCGAATCAGGTTGCCTGTTGGCGGCGGGCGATGGCTGTTCAAGGACACCCTTGCCTCCCGCGACGTACCTACGCGTACGTCTTGGTCGACAAGGGGGGCCGTTTCACTTCGACTCATCCCGCCTCGCGCGAATCAGGTTGCGTGTTGGCGGCGGGCGATGGCTGTTCAAGGACACCCTTGCCTCCCGCGACGTACCTACGCGTACGTCTTGGTCGACAAGGGGGGCCGTTTCACTTCGACTCATCCCACCTCGCGCGAATCAGGTTGCCTGTTGGCGGCGAGCGATGGCTGTTCAAGGCCCCCCTTTGCCTCCCGCGACGTACCTAAGCGTACGCCTTGGTCGACAAAGGGGGCCGTTTCACTTCGACTCATCCCACCTCGCGCGAATCAGGTTGCCTGTTGGCGGCGGGCGATGACTGTTCAAGGACACCCTTGCCTCCCGCGACGTACCTACGCGTACGTCTTGGTCGACAAGGGGGGCCGTTTCACTTCGACTCATCCCGCCTCGCGCGAATCAGACTTTCAAACAGACACCCGTCGGGGTGTCTGTTTTTGTTTCGGAGGTATAGGTGCCAAAAGAAACCTTACCCGTAGATCACGTGCGCAAATTCTGACCGAGTGGTAACTTCAGAGGGTTCCCTATTTCCGATCAGGAGCCTTTTCCATGTTCCCTCTGCCGACCCGCGCTTTGTGGCTGGCCTTGTCGCTGGCATTCCCCGTGGTGGCGACCACCGCCGCCCTTCCCGCGAACCTCGATCTTTCGTCGGTGCCGGATCCGCTTCGCCCTTGGATTCCATGGGTATTGCGAGATCTGGGCGAATCCGCCTGCCCAGGCCAAGACGAAGGCTCGCGCATTTGCATCGCCACCAGCAAACTGTCCGTACAAGCCGACAAGCAAGGCGCGACCTTCACGCTGTCGGGAACCCGATTCATTCCCGGACGCGTCTACCTGCCCGGCGACAGTGCCGCATGGCCGGTGGATGTGCGCGATCGCGGACTTTCCCTCGCGTTGGTGGGAGATGAGGAAGACCAACCGTTCGTGGAGCGACCCGCGGGCGCCTTTGTGATCTCCGGCCGGTTGGCTTGGAAAAAACGCCCCGCTTCCATTTCCCTTCCCACCGACATCGCGGTGCGAACCCTCCAGGTGGACGGAAAGGTCGCGGCGTTCGACGCGGACGAATCGCGGATGTGGCTGGAAACCCGACTCTCGGAAGATCCCTTCGCATCCGAGGAGGAAGGCGACGAGGCTCCCGACACCGTCTCCAGTCTGGAAATTCGCGTCCAGCGGCTGGTGTCCGACGGCTCTCCCATGGAGCTGACCACCACGTTGGAATTGACCGTTGGCGGCAAGGAGCGGCGGATCCAACTGCCTGGGGCAATTCCTGTCAACGCGCGAGCGGTGGCGTTGAACTCCCCGCTGGCCGGGAGACTCGATGGCAAGGGAGGATTGGAGCTGACCCTTCGCCCCGGAACCTGGAGCGTCCTGGTGCGGTCGGTGCTTGCGGAAACACCCAAGCAATTCGAGGTCAACAAGGCACCTGCCCCTTGGCCGGAACAGGAAGTGTGGAGCTTCCAGGAAAACGCCAACCTCCGCGGACTGGCGTTCGAAGGTGCATCACCCGTCAATCCCATCCAAGCAGGCCTGGATCCCAGCCTGGGGAATCTCCCCGCCTGGAGTCTGGATTCCAGCCATCCGTTGCGCGTGAAGGTGGTGCGCGAAGGAGCCATCCACCCCGACTCCATGAAGATCTCCCTCTCGCGGACCCTGTACATCGATGCCCAAGGCAAAGGCGCCACGATCCATGATCGATACAACCTGCAGGACTGGCGACCTCTGCGCTTTTCGCTGCGTTCACCATTGGAAGTTTCGTCGATCAAACCGGACCCAGGCACTCCGGCGTTGATCACCACCAATGGCCCCAACGAGGCCGGGATCAACCTGTATCAGTACGCCCATGCGGTGGAAGTCCAAGGAAGAATGCAAGACGGATTCTGGCAACACGCGCCGGCCTCGGCGGTGGAATCCCGTTTGGAGAAGCTGGACATGGAAGTGAAAGCTCCGGCGGGCTGGTGGATCCTGGCCTTGACCGGAATCGACGGAGCGGAGGAATATTCCACTTGGCGGTCGCTGTGGACACAAGGCGAAGTCGTGTTCGCGGCCATCCTTGTCGGGCTTCTGTACCTCTCGGTCGGCCGTCTGGCCGCGCTGTTGGCGATCGGATTCCTGGTGGCGGGTCGATTCGACCTGATCAGCACAAGCTCGTGGATCTGCCTAGCCATCGTTCTCTTCGTGCGATCCGCCAGTGAACGTCTCTCCGAGGGCCACCAAAATTCTATGCGACGGATTCTAACACCACTCCTGGTGGCCTGCATGGCGTGGTGCGCATGGAGTCTCTTTTTGGATTCCCGCCAACAGTGGATTCGCATCGTCCATCCGACGACCGATGTCCAGACAATCAATCAACGCGACCCGTGGATTCCCTGGCTGGCCAGCATGCCCGGCCGGAAGGCGAGCGCACCGATGGCGGATACAACGGCGGTGGTCCTGGATATGGTGCCGGAAAGACCTCAACCAACCGACATCGAACTTGGTGGATATTCCGATACTCGCTCGATGCCGCCGCCACCCCCATCCACTCCCTCCGCCGTCATGAGCGCGTCGGTGATGGACAAGATCAACACCGCATCCGATGGCCTGATGGGCGAGGATGTGGATCCGAACGAACAGAACATGATCGACGTGATCCTGGCCGGCGGCGGCGGTTCCCTGAAGAAGGGGGAACGCGGAAAATATGGCGCTGGAGGAGACGGCGAACGGATGTCAGGAATTGGCGGTATTGGGCTGGGTACGGGCGGACGTAGCGGCATGGAAAAAATGGCCAAGCGCAAAGCCAAACCGGACATCGCTTCCAAACGCGAGCGCGATCCGTTCCTGGATGGCGCCATCCAGACAGGTCCTGGCATTCCTCAAACGCAAGGCCCCTCTGCGCGACTCGAGAGCGCCTACCCCATGGCCTCCGATGCCTCCGTGCGGATCTGGACCTTGGGAACAAACTCCGTTCGTGCCGTGCGCCTTTTCGGGATGGTCATGGGTTGGCTTCTGCTCATCCATGTCTACCGACGTCGCGTCCGCGGTGCATGCTGCGCGCCGACCATGACCTCCCCCACCTCGGCGGCGATGGCCTTCCTGCTTTTGCTCCTGTCCGCCTCGCCTGCTTCCGCGCAGACCATGCCCTCCCCGGAAATGCTGGAAGAGCTCCAGACCACTTTGACGCGAGCTCCCGAATGCGGCGAGTCCTGCGTCGACATCTCGCGGATCTCCGTGAAAAGCCAGGGAAGCGAAATCCGGTTGGAGTGCACGCTGCAGGCCTTGGCCTCCTCCACCGTGCAGCTTCCCCAAGGCGACTGGACCATCTCTGACATTTCCTGTCCAACCTGTACGGTGGGAAGTTCAGGGCAAGACCCGTTCGCCGTGCTCACCAAGGGCACGCACACCCTGGCCATGACCGGAAAGCCATCTGGAAAGGAAGTCGTCTTCTCCTTTCCCGTTCGCCCCAGGGTGTTGGAGGTGACCGCGCCCGGTTGGAGCCGGATCGACGAAGGCCGCGCTTCGATGCACCTCGTGCGCGGCAAAGGGTTGGAAAGCGAAGCATCCACCGACGAACAGAATCCGGCGCGCTCCAACATCGGAACCTCTCCGTTCGTGCGCATCGAGCGTTCCTTCCAGTTCTCCCGCGAGTGGACCGTGATCACCCGATTGGTCCGCGCCACCCAATTCGATGGCGCCATCGCCATCGATTATCCACTGCTTGCCGGCGAGGCCACCTTGGACGGCCAAGCCATCGACTCCGGCAAGGCGCGCTGGGTGCTTCCCTCGGGAGAATCGTCGGTGGAGTTCCACACGCGGCTTCGCCACGACGACTCGTTGGTGCTGGTGGCCAGCACCGGGCCATGGTCGGAAACCTGGAGCGCGCAATCCCATCCACGGCTGCAGATCCTGCACCGCGGCATGCCGGTGACCCAGCGCGGCGAGATGGCCTGGACCCCGTTTCCAGGCGACACTTTGAAAATGTTCCCCAAAGCCTGGCCCGCGGCCAAGGGCCCGATGGTCACCATCCTCGGTGCGGAGCTCACCCAGAACACGGATCCCCGCGATCCATCGGCAAAACTCGTCTTGCGCACCTACACGTCCCAGGGCTCCGATCTCCAGATCCGCCTACCCGACGAGGCCCAGCTCGAAGGCATCTACCGGGATGGGACCGAACAGATTCCCAACAAGTTGCCCGATGGAAGATGGAATCTCTCCCTGACCGCCACCACACGCCAAGTGACCGTGAAGTGGCGCACCCCGGACAAAAATTGGTTCATCCGAAAAAGCCCGCGTGTCGAGATCTCCACGGGCGGTGTGAACTTCTCCACCACGTTGTATCCCGCCTCCGATCGCTTCGTTCTCCTTGCCGGTGGCCAGGGGAACGGGGTCCGTTGCCTGTGGTGGAGCTTCCTGCCCTTGTTCTTCGCAATGGCCTGGTTGGCCCGCCAGTGGTCGGGCAAGAAAATCTCGTTTGTCCAGGCTTCGATGGTCCTGATCCCGATCTCCAGCATCGACGGCCTCGGAACCAGTCCGATGTGGCTCTTCGCCATTGGCTTGGTCTGGCTTGTGGTGTGGAGAAGCCGCGTCGACATCCGGGGTTGGAGCACATCGCACCTGCGATTTGTCCAAGCTGGCGTGCTGGCTTTCGGCGCGATCACGGCGATCGCTCTCCTGCGCTTGTTGGCCTCGCCGCTGATGGGCTCACCGAACTTCCTCCCTGCACAATCCTCGCAGGCGTGGACCTGGGTGTTCGACCGTTCCGCGGGAACGCTACCCTCCGCCTGGGTGGTCTCGCTCCCCACCTGGTCGTGGAAAGTCGCACTGGGGATTTGGCTGGTGTGGTTGGGGCGGTTCGCTCTGCCCTGGATCCGCTCGGGATGGTCGGTCTTCACGCAAGACGGTGTCTGGCCCCAAGCCGCGGAGGCCGAGGAACCCTTCGAGGACGACCACGAATACGATTCCGCATCGGACGAGGACTCGCGAAGGGACGACTAGGAACCTTTTAACGGAAACTGACTGGATCGTGGAGATCCGGTCAGTCCACCTGTCGAAAGCGAACCTTGTCCAGAACATACGCGGCGGGTTTTCGCCAGTAGATCCTCTGCCATCCTTTGTGATCCTGCAACGCTTCGGTGTTGACGACCATCAATCGACTGTCGGCCTTGTACAAGGTTCCGGAATGTCCATCCATCGTGTCGAAGGGGATCTTTCTGTACAAAATCCGTCCATCGATGCGATCCACCAGGGCCATCATCTGGCAACCCGCCCCACAACCCCATTCCACCACCGTGAAATGGCCGGCGAAGTTCACGCCGTTTCGCTCGCATCCTTCGCGGATCCTCGAACGATATTCGTTCGCAGCAGGATCGGTACGGAAATCCGGAGCGGCCAATCGTCCGGATTTCATCCGGTTGGCGGGAAACTCCGCGAACTGCGACCGCATCCGGAAGGGTCGGTAAACACCATTGACGGCATGGCGCGTCCCCCGCAACCAACCTGCGGAGTCCTCGAGCACCAATTCTCCTTTTCCAGGCCGTTTGGCCGAATCCCTCCGTGGGATCCACTCCACCCAAAGGCCTTTGGTTCCCTCTATCAAGTAATCGCCCACACGATAGTGGACCTCCTCGGAATCCACTTCCGAATCCTCGATGTCCAACCAGGGATCTTCACGCTCCCAATACGGCAGCGTATCCACCCTCACCGCGATGTTGTCTTGAGCACTGACCAAACCAGCCACCAGCAGAACGATCCACTCCATCGCCTCCACCCTTCTTCGCGCCCAAAGATACGGCACCCCCTTAGGGATCGTCCCTTCACTCAACCAGCAAAAACAAGGTTGCGAAATGATCTCGATCTCGATTTGTTGTAGATTAGTGGATTCGAAACCCTTCTCGAGGCCGGAAGTGACCGGCCACCGCGGGAAGGACCGTCGGACAAGGAAGGATTCTCATGTCGCAGAAGTTCGATCTGGTGGTGATCGGTGGTGGACCCGCAGGATACGTGGCCGCGATCAAGGCCGCCCAATACGGCAAGACCGTGGCGATGGTGGAAGTGGAACGCGCGGGAGGCACCTGCCTGAACTGGGGTTGCATCCCCACCAAGGCCCTGCTCAAACAAGCCGAATTCGCCAACCATCTCAAGCATCCGGAAGACTTCGGCTTCAAGATCGAAGGCGTGAGCTTCGACTTCGCCAAGGTGGTCGCCAAGTCCCGCAAGGCCGCCGACAAAATGGCCATGGGGATCGATCACCTGTTCAAGAAGAACAAGATCCAAGCCTTCAAAGGCTTGGGGACCATCACCCGTCCCGGTCTGGTGGAAGTCAACTACAAGGACGGCAAGCCCGCCGACCAATTGGAGTGCGACAACATCGTGATCGCCACCGGCGCGCGCCCCCGCTCCCTGCCTGGCATCGAGCTCGATCGCAAGACCGTGATCACCAGCCGTGAAGCCTTGGAACTTTCCGAGTGCCCCAAGTCGATTTTGGTGATCGGCGCAGGCGCGATCGGCGTGGAGTTCGCCTATTTCTACAACGCCTTCGGAGCCAAGGTCACCTTGGTGGAATTCCTCCCCAACATCCTTCCGTTGGAAGACGAGGAAGCCTCCAAGCTGCTGGAACGCAAATACCAGGGCTACGGCATCGAGGTGCTCACCGGCACCAAGGTCAACTCCATCCAGGTGACAGAATCTGGCGCCGTGGCGAGCTTCGAAGGGAAATCCCCCAAAGCCGGGAACACCTTCGACAAGGTGCTCGTGGCCGTGGGTGTGGAAGCGCGCATGGATGGCCTGCTGGGACCCGACCTCAAGTTGGATCTCAACCGCGGCTACATCCGCACCAACGACCGCTACGAAAGTTCCCTCCCCGGCATCTACGGCATCGGTGACGTGATCGGCCCACCGTGGTTGGCCCACGAAGCCAGCTGGGAAGCCGGCCAATGCATCGATGGCCTCTACGGAAACATCGAGCCTCGCAAGTCCCACCTGGTTCCGGGCTGCACCTACTGCCAGCCGCAGGTGGCCTCGATCGGGGCCACGGAAAAGAAGCTCAAGGAACAGAACATCGAATACAAGGTGGGCAAGTTCCCGTTCATCGCCAACGGCAAGGCCGTGGGAACCGGCGACACCGACGGATTCGTGAAGCTGCTCTATGGAGCCAAGAACCACGAGCTGTTGGGCGCGCACATCATCGGGTCGGAAGCCACCGAGCTCATCGCGGAACTGAACCTTGCGATGAACTTGGAAGCGACGCTGGAGGATGTGCTGGGAACGATGCACGCGCATCCCACGCTGAGTGAAGTGATCGCGGACGCCACAGCAGTCGCCATCGGAAAAGCCGTCCACATGTGAGATTCGGCTGCGCGGGCGCATACTCGCTCCCCTCCCCCTCGGCGTACCTAGCACGTACGCCGTCGGGGTCGTGTCGCTTCGTCTGCATCCCGCTCGCTCGAATCTCTTCCTCCCTGTTTGAGCTGATTCCCTTCGCTGCGCTCGCCTTCGGCTCGCTGCGAAGAATTGGGGTGGTGCGCATTGGGTGGGCGCAGTGGCAGAATCGGGCCGTCGCGGATTGGGCTGGGCAGAATCGGGCTGGCTGGGGTGGCGCGATTGGCTTGTGCTGCTTCTAAGGCGGCGCTCGGTTTGAGCGTGTTTGCTTCGCTGCGCTTGCCTTTGGCTCGCTGCGAAGAATTGGGCTGGCAGAACTGGGCCGGCGCAGATTGGGCTGGGCAGAATCGGGCCCGCTGGGGTGGTGCGGGTTGGCTGGTCAGGCCGACGCGGATGCACGGAGCTGTGGGCTGGTGGCGAAGATTTGGCATGCGCTCATATGACAGAATATGTCACGACCTGTTGCCTGGAGGTTTGGGCCATCGTTTTGTGGGGGCGTTGAGACTAGTTTGCAGGGGATGAAGACGAAGGTGATGGTGTGCGAGCCGGGGAAGAAAGTACGGCTCGATCGGATTCCGACCGATGCGGAAGGAAGTTCCGTCTCCAAGGAAGAAGGGATCGCTCTCACGGAATCGATGCGGCCGCGGCTGCGCGATTTGCAGGAGCGGTTCTATGCGGAGGGTCGCCGCGGGATGGTTGTCGTGTTTCAAGCGATGGATACCGGCGGGAAGGATGGGGCGGTTCGCAATCTGTTTACCGGGGTGGATCCGGCTGGCGTGGATGTGACTGGATTCAAAAGCCCTTCAGGCGCAGAGCTTGCGCATGATTATCTGTGGCGGTTGCACCAGAAGGTGCCGTCACGTGGGAAGATCGGCGTTTGGAATCGAAGCCACTATGAAGACATCTTGGCGGTTCGCGTTCGAAGGTTGGTTCCCGAAGAAGTCTGGAAAAGACGCTTCGGGCACGTGAACGATTTTGAACGGATGCTCACCGACGAGGGATTCGTGGTGGTGAAGTATTTCCTGCACATCAGCCACGATACCCAGAAGCGTCGATTGGAAGAACGATTGGCGGATCCTTCCAAGCACTGGAAATTCGATCCGTCGGATTTGGAAGATCGCGAGCTGTGGAGCGAATACCAACACGCCTATGAAGACGTGTTTGAAAAGTGCTCCACGAGTTGGGCACCTTGGAGGATTGTGCCTGCCGATCGGAAATGGGCACGCAATCTTGCCCTGATGCAGGACATGGTGGAAATTCTGGAAGGCCTGGATCCCAGGCCTCCCGCCTCCAAGTTCGATCTCTCCAAGATCACGATCCGATAGACAGCAACCTCCCCGAACCTGAGTTCGGGGATTCGGACTCTGCCGGACTCAAGTGGGCTTGGGAGCATCTTTCGCAGGAGGAGGTGTCATCCCAGGACCATCCTCTGCGACATCCGTTGGCAGTTCACCCTTCGGATCTGCCACTGGAGCTGGCTCGGTTTTCGATGCCGCCACGGGTGTCGGACTTTTCGCGACCACGGCTTCCGCTGCGGCATCTGTATTTCCGATGATCGGTGTCGTGTCCCCTCTGCGACCCTTCTCCAGCATTTCCAGTGCGCGCGAGCCGAAGTAGAACGCCATCACCATCTTGAATACGGTGTTGAGCTGCTCGAAGTGCCCATCCATCGAGGTGGGTGAAATCATCGACTGCGCTTGGACCAGAACAAATCCCACCAGTGCGGTCAAAGCAAGAGTCCCACGAACGGTACCCGGGGGCAGACCGAAGGAATCCTTTTCGTACGGGTTGCTACTGGGCTCGACCAGCGCCTTACCGGTCCGTTCCACCAGCGCGGCACGTCTTTTCTGGAAATCGGCGATTTCCGCCGCGTCTTTGCAGTAGGTCTCCGGATGGAGCATCTTCCACTCTTGCGGACTCAAGCCCCAATTGAGGTTGTAATGGCGGATCGCCCACCAGTAATAGACGATCACACCAATCATCCACGCGATGAACAGCCAAAACACAATCCCAGATGCGAACACAGTGGAAGGCATCACGCATTTGGCCAACATACAGCGCTGGGTCACCTGGACAGCCGTATCGGCGGCATGTCCCGCGATGAGGTGGATCGCCGCCGGTAGAATGTTCATGGAGAACCCCTCAGAAGAAACCGATTGATCGCCACTCCCAGTGCCGCGCCACCGATCGAATACAGAACGGTGCTGGTCGGCTGGGAACCTTCGAAACTCGCCCCCACCAATCCTCCACCCACCGCACCGATCATCCCGGTGGCCAGATAGCTTTGGCGAATCAGATGACGATTCAGCTCCAGCGATTCACCCAGCAGCGAATCCGACTTGGTGTAATACCTGTGGAGTTGGAAAAACGCCATGCTGTCCGTGCGATGGATTCGTTGCCATTTTTTGTCAAGCGAATCGCTCATCGCCAGCAATTGCGTTTGATAGGCATTCTGCCGCTGGGAAAGCGCCAGCAGGATGGAATCGTTCATCATCTGGCCGACGACTCGGCGTTTCTGGCCTCGCGAAAACAAATACGAGGTCGTGTCGACCTGGACCGTATCGCCAGCCACGAGTTTCAGGGACCCGGGCCGCGATTGTCCCAACACGATTCGATCATTGGCGTGGATTTGAAACTCCACCCCTGAATCCGCCGTGACGCCCATCGCTGAAGGGAACTTCACGAGTTTCCCCGCCTGGGCGAATCCTGCCAAGGCAAGGATGGCAAATAGTTTTTTCATCCGAATGTCCTTCCACCCAAGGCGGGTTCGTCCGTTTGCTTTTCCGTAACGGCTCCAGTCTTTTCTTCCCTGGTCCGCGATTTCACCATCTCCATTTCGGTCTGGACTTGCGACAATCGAGTTCGCAAGGAATCCATCTCGGCTCGAGTGGCTTGCATCGACTGGATTTCCTGACGCAATGTATCCCGTCGCCACTGCAAGAGCTCATCCACTTCTTTGCGGAGATCTTCCCTTGAACTCGAGATCGCCTCGACCTTCTGGCTTGCTCCGGAGGAGAACAACTTCCCGATTCCTTCGGTGAACCGACGGTACACGTAGACGATGGGCGCGGCCAATCCGGCGATCCAAATCGGCAAATCTCCATCCATCGAGATGTCCTTGGCGAGACTCTTCAATTCCGGAACGAACCAGGAAAGCAAGAGCAAGACACCCCCCACCAAGATCAATACCAGCAGGAGGATCAACAGCGTGCGGATGGTTTTCGACATTGGACCTCGTTGGGAGGTTGGAAAGGGATTTTCTCGAAGCAGGAAGTGTCCCGCCATCATCTGGTGGGCTTGGGACAGTTCGTGTCATTGCAAATTACCACTTGAGGAGGATGAATGTCATGACCCGACAAAAACAGGAAAAACAGATCAATAAATCCTGTAGCATTCTGATTCAGGTGAAACAGCCCGTCGCAGCATCCTGAAACGAATCCAATCGGATCCATGTCTCAAATCGCGATTTGCCTGAACATGCGTGATTGGCACGAACATTGGTTTATTGCCGTGTGTTCCCAAATCCTAATTGGGGAACCACCTTGTTGAGCAATACCCGCTCAACGGTGTGACATCCAACACCCTTGTTTCGGAGAACTCCTATGTTCACTCTCACGCCTGCCCGTTCCCTGCTCGATGAACTTTTCCGCGAATTCGAACCCTCTGCACCGACCCCAGCGAGCTTCCGCCCCTCAGTGGATGTCCTTCAGGTCGAAGATGGATTCCAGCTTCGTGCCGAACTTCCCGGTGTCAGCAAGGAATCGGTCCAAGTGGAGCTGAAGGACCAAACACTATCCATCGCTGGGGAAAAGGTTGCGCCCTCGGTCAGTACCCCAGGCTACCGGTATTCCGAAATCCATTACGGCAAATTCCAACGCCGCTTTCATTTGGCGGAAAGCATCGATCGAGATCGGCTCGAAGCCAAATTTGAAAATGGAGTCCTGGATATCCGGTTGTACCTCCGCCCCGAACACGGCCCTAGACAAATCCAAGTCGCCTGACCCTTCCCACACGGATCAACCAACCCTTTCAAAAAGCTCTCAAGTTCCTCGGAGAACTTGGGAGCTTTTTCGTTTCTGGCCTTCTTCGATTGCCTCCTTGGATCCATCTTCTATGGATATGAGCCACGACCATTCTCTTCCACCCGGCACGCCGGTTTGCCGCCTCTTCGTTTATGGCACCCTTCGAAGTGGTCAGCCGAATTCTCCGCGCCTCGGTGGCGCCACCTTGTTGGGCATGGCATCCACTTCCGGCAAACTGATCCATCTCGGTGATTACCCTGGGTTGGTTTTGGGAGAAGGAGTCGTCCTTGGCGAACTCTATGAACTTCCCGTCGCCGCACTGGAGCGCATCGATGACCTTGAAGGATTTGATCCTCTAGATCCCGAAGCATCCCTTTTCCTGCGTGTGGACCGTTCCGTTTTCCTCGAGGGCTCTGCTGAACCGACCCAAGCCTTCACCTATCTGTGGCCCCATGCCTCCCAAGCCCCCGTTCTCGAGGAAGGCGATTGGGTCGCCTATCTCCAGCGCACTCGCGGTGGATTTCCCCCTGTCCCTTGGCTCTGAGCAAGCCGGCCCTCGTCAGATCAAGCGGTACGGAACTTCACCCACTTCCATCGACCGGATCATGGAATCTCTAGACTCGACTCCGATCCATTCACTTTCGCTTGACCTTGCCTTTCGCCCCACCTGGAAAATGCGGCAGCAACACCGCCTCGTTCTTTCCTTGGGTCGGCTTCTCCCCATCCCCCGGCAGCACGATATCCTGGCTCTCGCTTCTACCGTTCTCGGAGAGGTCCCACCAGACTTTTGCCGGACCTTGTTCTTGAACGCTCTCTCTCAAGCCTGTTGGATTTGGCAAGGTGGTTGGAATCATCTTGAGCTCCCTGACAGGGAATCCTTGCCTCCTCTTTGGACAACAACCGGCTCCTCCACCTTGTTTCTCTCCATGCATCATGGGAACTGGGAATGGTTGGCCGGACTCCTCTATCACATGCGTTCCGACACCATAGGGGTGGCACGGTCTGCACATCACCCTCTCGGCCAACGCATCCTACGTTGGGCGCGATCCTTCCACCGCACTCCGGTCTACTATGATCGCGATGCCATTGTTCGCGCTTCTCGCCAATTGCAACGAGGCGGACTTGTCGCATTCCTCGCCGACCAGCGTCCTCCCACCGGAGGAGCTCCCGGGCACTGGCTGAATCATCCAACCAACGTGACTCCTCTCCCTGCTCTTTGGTCTCGTTCCTCCCCTTCTCTATGGACCGGCCAACTCATCCCCTCTGGCCCCTCTAACTACCACCTCGATCTCCACGCTTACAGCCCCTCCCACCTTCAGCTTTGGGATCGCGTACTGGACTCCGATTTCGAGCCATGGGTGAGGGAGTCCCCCTCCCTCCACTTCGGCTTCTTCCACCGAAGGTTGGTTTCACGTGAAACATCATCACCCTGACCACGTTCTTCCCCTCCTCTGTTCAATTTCACCACCCAGCTCTCAGTCCCTGCACCTCACCAGATGAAACGGCCCCCTGTTTCAGATTCGTGACGCTCAGTTCTTTTGACGAGTTGAAAGGATCCTCATTCTTAAGGGAACGCATATGCTCTTTGACTGAGCGGTGGTCAGCGGTCCATTCTCTTCGGGAAACGGGAACCTCTTCTGGTGGCCCCCCTCCCCTGTCACTCAGACTCAAAGCATTTCGGAGTTTCAATCCTACTCTCTTCCCATCCGAGTCTTCCTGCCCCCCGCTCATACAGAAACACTTCCTGGTTTGCCTTTCACCTTTCAGCCCCCCCCTTCATGATGGTTTCACGTGAAACGTTTGCTCAAAGGGTTGACACCCCCAAGTCGGACCTGTTCGCTCTGTTTCCAACACCACCCTGCAGAAAGACATCAACCAAGCGATGTCCATCGCATGGATTTGTGGGCCACACAAACTTTCCACTTGGGATCAGTACCATCGTGATGATTTTCTTGGCAGATTCAGCCACACCTCCATCGAAACCTTTAATGACCTCCCTACAGATTGGTTCCACGTGAAACATCCAGAACCCATCCCAGCGGCACCGGACCTTTATAAGGAACACCTAGAAGACTTGGTGTCCTACATCAAAACCGCCGCCCAATCACAAAACCTGGTGAGCCCAGGCGACCTGGAACATCTTTGGGAGAGGCACATCTTGGACAGCCTATCTCCTCTTCTTTGGAGTGGGGAGCTTTCGTTGGAAGAACCCGGCAACTGGGTCGACATGGGATCAGGCGCTGGCTTTCCCGTATTGCCGCTTGCCATATGCTTGCCGCACTGGACTTTCTATGCCATCGAGCCGAGACGACTCAGAGTTCAACACCTGGAAAATTCCGCCCTTCATCTAAAGCTTTCCAACTTGAATGTGGTGGGATCGAAGGCAGAGACTGCGGCATTACTCCCACAGCTTCGGGAACAAGCGAACATCGTTTCAGCTAGAGCCGTTGGGAAAATTCCTGACGATGCGAAAAGGGCACGGCCTTTCTTGAACAAAAGGGGGTGGTTCTTGACCTACAAGCACAATGAGCAGGTGCAGGGAATTGACGGGTACCACCCCCTGTCCTATGTTCGATACCGTCTCCCCTCCGGAGATGAACCCAGAACTTTGGTGCTTGCACCCATCTCTTCTATCTAGGCGAAGTCATGACCAGAATCATCGCGATCTGCAACCAGAAGGGCGGCGTGGGAAAGACGACGACCGCCGTCAATCTTTCCGCTGCACTTTCCATGGCGGAACGTCGGACTCTTCTGATTGATGCCGACCCTCAAGGGAATGCAACTCAAGGCGTCGGAGTCACTGTTGGCGACGAGCCGACTTTGTACGAAGCACTGCTTGAAGAAACCCCTTGGACTCCAGAAACCGCTGCTGGCTACATCATGAAGACGCAGCTCCCGTTTCTGGATATTGTGCCAGCAACTCATCATCTAGCTGGCGCTGAGATCGAACTGGTGAACTGTGTTTCACGTGAAACACGACTGCGCGAATTCATGAAAATGATTGCGCTTCGGTACGACTACATCCTGATCGACGCTCCGCCATCCCTGGGATTGCTGACCCTGAATGTTCTGGTCGGAGCCAAGTCTGTCTTGATCCCCATCCAGTGTGAGTACTACGCTCTTCAAGGTTTGGCGGAATTGCTCAACACCATCCGCCTGACACAGCAGTCCTTCAATGCAGACTTGCAAATCGAAGGCGCCTTGCTGACGATGCACCAGAGCTCCACGGTCCTTTCAAAGCAAGTGGTGGAAGAAGTTCGTAATTCGTTCCAGGACAAGGTCTTCCACTCCGTGATCCCTCGCACGATCAAACTCGCCGAGGCTCCGTCTTTTGGAAAACCCATTCTCCTTTATGACATCGCCACTCCTGGTGCGGTCGCCTATATGAAGCTCGCTCAAGAAATCATGGGAATCAAGCAATGAATCGTCCTCGTGGATTGGGAAAAGGCTTAGGGGCAATTTTCCAGGAAAAGAATCTGGCGCACAAGGATGACCTCCCGGGAGCTCCTCCCCCGGATGGGTCCAGGGTGGAAGTGCTGCACATTTCCCAAATCCAGCCGAATCCTTTCCAACCACGAAAAGAGTTCAACCAAGAAGAGCTGGAAGATCTGGCGCAGTCGATCCGAGAGAAAGGGGTATTTCAACCCATCTTGGTTCGACGCCAAAACAATGCCTACCAGATCATTGCTGGAGAACGACGTTTCCGCGCCAGCCAGTTGGCTGGCAAAGATTCCATTCCCGCCTTGATTCGAGACCAAGTCTCCGATCGCGACATGCGCGAAGTTGCCTTGTTGGAAAACATCCAACGGGTACAACTCAATGCCATCGAAGAAGCGTTGGCTTACCAGGAATTGATCAATTCGTGCGGGTACACCCACGAGCAACTTTCGGATCGATTGGGAAAAAGCCGTCCGGCCATTTCCAATAGTCTTCGTCTTCTGAAGCTGACAGAATCCGTTCAAGCCATGATTTCGGATAGCACGCTTTCCGCAGGACACGCCCGCGTCTTGGCATCCCTGGAAGAATCCCTCCAGGAACCGTTGGCCAAGCGAGCCATCGCCGAAGGGTGGAGCGTGCGTACGCTGGAATTGGAAGCGGGACTCTCCAAGCCGACCAAGTCCAAGGTGGAAAAACCGAAGGCAGAGAAAAAGCCGACTTCGGAAGATCCGAACCAAATCGCGTTTGTCCGCGATCTTGAGAAGCGCCTGGGAACAAGAGTCCATATGGAAATCCAGGAATCAGGCAAAGGCTACCTCCGGCTGGATTTTCTCTCCAAGGATGATTTGAATCGTTTGGCCGATGTTCTCCTTGGGCTCGAGCGGATCTAAACCATGGAAGCCAAGCGGGAAAAGATCCGAATCCTCATTCTCCGGGATGTCACCGGAGAATCTTGGACCCTCGGCATTCCCCTTTCCTTGTTCAAATTCTTGACCGTTTCCTTTGTGATCTTGGTGATTTTGGCCGGAGTCACCATCACTTGGCTGGGAACCATCGCCATTCGGCTGCAGGCGGCAGAAATGATGGCCCAGGAGAACACACTTCTGAGGCAACAATTGAAAGAAGTTGGGAGCCTTCAAGAAGAATTGAGAAAAATCCAGGATCGAGAAAAAGCCCTGACCGCCTTGACCCAAGCCTTCTTGGATGATCCCGATTCCACCCAAGTCATCGCCATCGAAGAAACCCGATCCGGAATCTTCGACGAAAAGGCACGGACAAAATTCCTGAACGAATGCGTGGCCAGCAGACAAATCCAATTGGCTCATCAAATCGCCTCGAAGGAATCTCGACGACTCCCCTACCTGACCTCCCCCATTCGCGGCGAAGATGCGCTTTCCTTCCTCTTGGACGCACCCGGACCGGACAAGGAACGGACAGTTTTCTGCATCGCTGGGAGCGACATTCGCAGTCCTGCCGAGGCCTTGGTTTTGGAAGCCGGATGGACCCCGAATCGCGGTTTGAGAATTCGTCTCGGCCTCCCGGAGGGAATGGAGGCGACATTTTCCGACCTGGGGGAAATCGAGGTCCAGCCGGGCGATCTGTTGAAACGAGGAGAGATCATCGGCAAGTCCCGTCTCCAAGGCGGGGAAAGTTCCTCGAGATTTCGCATGACACTTTCCATCCGCGAGCTTGCCATCGATCCATGGTTTGCTATGATGCGTTAGACCATGTCCGATAAATCCTCCAACGGCAAGAGCTTCACGTTCATCAACACGGGTACCGTCGTGTCCGGCGAGCTCCTCGTGGAAAACGATCTATCCATCGAAGGGACCGTGAAAGGAACCATCCGTGCTACCGGTGTGGTTTCGATCCATCTCCAAGGTGTTGTGGAAGGCGAAATCCAGGCAACCGCTGTGAAGATCGGCGGGAAAGTCACAGGCAACGTGACCGTCAGCGATCGCGTCATCATGGAATCCAAGGCGGTGCTGGTTGGCGACATCCGCACACGCGAACTTGTGATCCAGGAAGGCGCCATCTTCCAAGGCAAATGCGATATGCAACCAAGTCAGATCGCGGGTGGAAAGCACTGATCCCGTGCGGTGGCTTTCCCTTGGTGGGGAAATCACCGCAATGGTTCTTGGATCGGCTTTCATCGGCTATTGGCTTTCGGCGAGATTCCACTCCCAGTGGATCCTCGTGGTGTCGTGTCTCCTCGGTGTGATCGTCGCCTTGTGGCGTATGATCCGGATCCTGTCACGTCCATGACCCCGACCCCCATATTCAGGAGGGAACGAGGATGAATTTCCGACACCTCCATCTGGTGTTCTTGTTGATGGCCATTCCTGCCCTTGGCGCTACGGGTTGGATGCTCTTGCATTTGCTGGGACGAGATGGCAAACTGGAAATCCAAGCACTTGCTTGGGCAACCAGCACGGCAGGCCTGCATGCCGCTCTGGGCTGGCGTCTTTGGAAACAACACTTCCAGGTCGATCCATCTGGAATTGCAAGCGGAGTAAAAGTTCTCGCAGTACGTTTTTTCACCGGTGTTGGGCTGTTCGTGACAGGGATTGTCATGAACACCCAAGCCAAGGAAGTTTTCGCCACTTTGTGGTCAGGAATCTTTCTTATTCTTTTCGTCTCTGAGACGATTTTCTTCTTCAAGGGAGTCCATGAACTTTGAGCGGTAGTTCTGGCAACCTAGCGGATTTCATCCTTCCACACATCATCGACGGTAATGAGTGGCACCCTATCCCCTTGCTTGGGGGGATCCATCTGCCGCACCCGCTGACGCTGCATATCCTCATGCTGCTGATCGGTGCCGTCTTCACGTTTCTCCTTGCTCGCCTGGCCGCCAGACGAACGGGTTATCTGCCGTCCACTTCGGTGGGACAGATCGTGGAGATCCTTCTGGTCTACATCCGCGATGAAGTGGCCAGACCCAACATCGGGAAAAAAGACGGCGACAAGTGGGTGCCCTTCCTGGCCTCCTGCTTTTTCTTCATCCTCGTACTGAACTTGATGGGACTGGTTCCGTTCTTCGCCGGTGCCACCGCCAACATCTCCGTCACCTTGGCCATGGCCTTGTTGGTGTTCGTGGTGTTCAATGTCGCAGGCATGGTTCGCAACGGACCCTTCCATTACATCAAGAATCTGATTCCAGGTGGAGTGCCTTTCTGGGTGCTTCCGATCCTGGCTCCCATCGAGATCATTTCGTTGTTCATCCGCGCCTTTTCCTTGACCATCCGTCTGTTCGCCAACATGGCCGCCGGACACATCATGATCTTGGTGATCACCGGTCTGATCACCATTCTTTCTCCGATGGTCTCGCACTCGTTGCAAAGCACCCTGGGTGGAGCCGCGGATGGTGTGGCTGTCGCGCTGATGGCTCCCCTGCCTCTGGCCTTCTTGCTTTTCATCCTGGTGATCAAGGTGGCCGTTTGCTTCCTGCAGGCATTCGTATTCACCTTTTTGAGTTCGCTGTACATCGGCAGCGCACTTCACCAAGAACACTGATTTTTCCTTCAACCTTCCCAACAAACAGGAGATTCAAATGGACATCGGATACGGATTGGCCGCAATCGGAGCAGGTCTCGCCGCCATCGGCGCCGGATTGGGAATCGGCAAGGCTGCCGCAGCCACCGTCGAATCCATCGCTCGCCAGCCAGAGGTCAAGGACGACCTTCGTGCCAACCTGATCCTCGGCGCGGCGCTGATCGAAGGCGTCGCACTGCTCAGCGCGGTCATCTGCCTCCTTGTCGTCCTGAAGTAAACCATGGAGCAGGAGGTCCAGGCACACACGTCTGCCCAAGCGGGAGGCGGATTCGCCACCCAGCTCATGACGCCCAATCCGGGAATCATGATTTGGGTTTGGGTGGTCTTCATCGCTCTGCTGGTGCTTCTCCACAAGTTCGCTTGGAAACCGATCCTCGCCGCAGTGGCCGACCGCGAGCAAAAGCTCAAGGATTCCCTCTCCAAGGCGGACGAAGCCGTGGCGAAAGCCGCGGACATCGAGGCCGGCCAGAGAAAGATCCTCGATGAAGCCCGCAGCGAGGCCGCCCGCATCATTTCCGAGCAACGCGACTACGCCGCGAAGTTCAAGGCCAACGCCGAAGCCGACGCCAAGGTCGCCGCGGAAAAGATCGTGGACGAAGCCAAGTCCGAAATCCATGCCGCCCAACAGCAGGCACGGACCGAGTTGAGCCACTACGCCGCGGAACTTTCCGTCGGAGTCGCGGAGAAGATCCTGCGCCAGAAACTCGACACCCCCGACCAGGCATTCGCCCAGAAGATGGTGTCGGAGGCGTCGAAGGGCTGATGTCCAAAGCATCCACCCGATACGCCAAGGCGCTCTTGGAAATCGTCGGCCGCTCGGCCGACGCGTCCAAGGAGATTTCCATCTTCCGATCGCTGGCGCAACTGCCGGAATCCCTGACCGTCCGTCTGGGCGATGCGACGATTCCTGTCTCCGCCAGATCCAAGGCGCTGCTGGCGTCCATCGGTTCGCCCTCCAACGATTCGCTTCTCGGAAGGCTCGTCGCGTTGCTCGCATCGCGGCGCAGGCTCGGGGAGATCGCCGAGATTTCGCGCGAACTCCTGGAGCTGATGGAAGCGCGCGCCGGAATCGTGAGGGGCACGGTGCTGGCACCGAAGCCGCTGAGCCAGGCGCAAATCCAGTCTCTGGAAAAGTCCCTTTCCTCCTCCGGTTCCCGCGTGGAACTGTCCCAGGAAACCGACCTTTCCCTCCTCGGCGGATTCCGTGTCCGATTGGGATCGCAAGTCCTGGACGCTTCCGTCGCAAACCAGTTGAACCAGGCCCGCCGGGCCCTTCTTTCGGCATAGAGAGCACAAGGAAACCATGATCGACACAGTCCGACCCGACGAAATCGCATCGCTCCTGCGAAAGCAGCTGGAAGGATTCAATCCTTCGATCGAAAGCCACGAGACAGGAATTGTCCTGAAGGTGGGCGACGGCATCGCGCGCCTGCAGGGACTTCCCACCGTCGAAGCCGGCGAACTCGTGCAGTTCGAAGGCAAGGCGAACGTCTACGGCCTGGTGCTGAACCTCGAAGAAGACAACGTCGGCGTCGTGCTTCTGGGCGACATCCAGTCGGTCAGCGAAGGCGATGTCGCACGGCGCACCAAGGTCCAGGCCTCGGTTCCGGCCGGCAAGTCCCTTCTGGGTCGCGTGGTGGACGCCCTGGGCAATCCCATCGACGGCGGTCCGGCCATCGTCGCGGAATCCCACCAGCGCATCGAAGTCAAGGCGCCCGGCATCATGGCGCGCAAGAACGTGCACGAACCGCTCCAGACCGGCATCAAGGTGATCGACGCCATGACCCCGATCGGTCGCGGCCAGCGCGAACTGATCATCGGCGACCGCGGCACCGGCAAGACGGCGATCGCGCTCGACACGATCATCAACCAGAAGGGCAAGGACGTCAAGTGCTTCTACGTGGCCATCGGCCAGAAGCAATCGACCGTCGCCCAGGTGGTGGAAAAACTCCGCGAACACGGCGCCATGGAATACACGACCGTGATCGTGGCCGGCGCCGCGGCTCCGGCTCCGTTGCAGTATCTGGCACCCTACGTGGGTTGCGCCATGGCGGAATTCTTCCGCGACAACGGCGGCCACGCCTTGATCATTTTCGACGATCTGACCAAGCAGGCCCAAGCCTACCGACAGATGTCCCTTCTTCTTCGCCGTCCCCCGGGTCGCGAAGCGTTCCCCGGCGACGTGTTCTACGTGCACTCCCGCCTGCTGGAACGCGCTTGCAAACTGTCGGACAAGAACGGCGCGGGATCGCTCACGGCGCTCCCCATCATCGAGACCCAGGCCGGCGACGTTTCCGCCTACATCCCGACCAACGTGATCTCCATCACCGATGGCCAGATCTTCCTGGAATCGGGCATGTTCAACGCGGGTCTGCGACCGGCCATGAACGCGGGCATCTCGGTGTCGCGCGTGGGTGGCGACGCCCAGATCAAGGCCATGAAGCAGGTCGCGGGAACGCTCCGCCTGACTCTGGCCCAATACCGCGAGTTGGCCGCCTTCTCGCAGTTCGCCTCCGACCTCGACGCCGCCACGCAAAAGCAACTGGCCCGCGGACAGAGATTGACCGAGCTTCTGAAGCAGCCCCAGTTCGATCCCCTGTCGGTGGGAACGCAGATCGTGGTCATCTACGCGGGCACCAACGGGTACATCGACAAGGTGGACGTCAAGAGCGTGGTTCGCTGGGAAAGGGAATTCATCGAGTTCCTCAACGCCAAGCACCCCACTTTGGTATCCGACATCGAGACCAAGAAGGCCCTCGACGACGAGCTGAAAAAGCGCATCGACGAGGTCGTGAAGGCGTTCAACTCCGTGTTCCAGGCGTAAAGGAGACCATCCTTTGCCCACGATCAAGGAGCTGACGAACAAGCTCAAGAACCTCCAGAACACGAAGAAGATCACGGCGGCCATGAAGATGGTCGCCGCGTCCAAGCTTCGTCGCGCCCAGGAGGCGATCGAGCGCACGCGGCCCTATCGACAAGAATTGACATGGCTTCTTTCGGATCTCCAAGCGGAGATCGCGGGACAGGATCTTCCCGAGGAAGCCGCGGCCTGGCTCACGCCGCGCGCGGTCAAGCACGTCTCGATCGTCCTGTTCACTTCCGACAAGGGGCTGTGCGGGGCCTTCAACAACGGACTCATCCGCTCGTTCGAGCGTGTTGTCGGAATCCGTCCCATGGATGCGACCACGGAATCCAAGGCCGGATTTTCGGAGCTTTGCGCACGCGTCGCGGGAACTTCCTTCACCGTGCACTTCGCCGGAAGACGCGGCTACGACGCCTTCCGCAACAAGCTGCCCGCCAAGGAAAACGTGGGCGAATGGTTCCACGATGCCGTGTCCAGACCATCTCTGGCGCATGCGCGACCCATCGCCGACAAGCTGATCCAGGACTATCTGGAAGGCCGCACCGACGAAATCTGGGTGGTGAACAACCGCTTCCAGTCCGCGCTCACGCAGGTCCCGCAGGCGAGGAAGATCTTCCCGACGGTCCCAAATACCACCAAGGCCTCCAACAAGCCGATCCTGTACAATCCGCCTCCGGCGATCGTGCTGGCCAAGCTGATTCCGCAATCGATCCGATTCCTGATCCTCAACGCGCTCCTGGAGAATGCCGCGGGCGAACAAGGCGCGCGCATGACCGCCATGGACAACGCCACGCGCAACGGCCAGGAAATGATCGACAAAAACACCCTCCTGAAGAACCGGGCACGCCAGGCCCAGATAACGACAGAACTTGTCGAAATCATCGCCGGCGCCGAATCCATCCGCTAAAGGGAACCCAGCCAACATGAGCACCAACATTCTCAAGGGCAAGATCATCCAGGTTCTGGGACCCGTCGTCGACGTGGCCTTCGAGGATGGAAGCCTTCCTCCCATCCTGCAAGCCCTGGTCTGCACCAACCCGAGCATATCCACCGAACCGGACAACCTGGTCCTGGAAGTGGCGTCCCACCTGGGCGACAACGTGGTCCGCACCATCGCCATGGACAGCTCCGACGGTCTGTCGCGCGGTCTGGAAGTGCGCGACACCGGCAAGTTCATCCAGGCACCCGTCGGCGATAAGACCCTTGGTCGCGTCGTCAACGTGATCGGCCAACCCATCGACGGCAAGGGTCCGATCGGGTCCGAACTTTCCCTTCCGATCCATCGCAAGCCGCCCGTGTTCGATCGCCTCAGCACCCATGCCGAGATCCTGGAGACCGGCATCAAGGTGGTGGATCTGCTGGCTCCCTACGCGAAGGGTGGAAAGATCGGACTGTTCGGTGGTGCCGGTGTGGGCAAGACTGTGCTCATCCAGGAGCTGATCAACAACATCGCCAAATACCACGGCGGATATTCCGTGTTCGCGGGCGTGGGGGAACGCACCCGCGAAGGCACCGCGCTCTACGGCGAGATGGAAGAAGCCGGCGTTCTGGGCAAGACCGCCTTGGTGTACGGCCAGATGAACGAGCCCCCAGGGGCCCGTGCCCGCGTGGCCCTCACCGCGCTCACCATCGCCGAATACTTCCGCGACGCGCAGCACCAGGACGTCCTGTTGTTCATCGACAACATCTTCCGCTTCACCCAGGCGGGTTCGGAAGTCTCCGCCCTGTTGGGACGAATTCCGTCCGCAGTGGGATACCAGCCCACGCTTGGTACGGAAATGGGCGAACTCCAGGAGCGGATCACCTCCACCAAGGACGGCTCGGTCACTTCGATCCAGGCCATCTACGTGCCCGCCGACGACTACACCGACCCTGCCCCCGCGACCGCGTTCACCCACCTGGACGCGACCACGAACCTGTCTCGACAAATTTCGGAATTGGGCATCTATCCCGCGGTGGATCCGCTGGATTCCCGCTCCCGGCTCCTCTCTCCCGATGTGGTCGGCGAAGAGCACTACAACGTGGCCCGCGGCGTGCAACGCCTGCTCCAGCGTTACAAGGAATTGCAGGACATCATCGCGATCCTTGG
Organism: Fibrobacterota bacterium; assembly: GCA_016699655.1. Classification (GTDB taxonomy): domain Bacteria; phylum Fibrobacterota; class Fibrobacteria; order UBA5070; family UBA5070; genus UBA5070. The sequence continues at coordinate 1,301,760 of CP064986.1, read as the reverse complement.
CATGGACGAGCTTTCCGAAGAGGATCGCCTCACGGTCAACCGCGCGCGCAAGGTCCAACGTTTCCTGTCCCAACCCTTCCATGTCGCCGAACAGTTCACGGGCATGCATGGCAAGTACGTGAAGGTGGCGGACACCGTTCGTTCCTTCAAGGAAATCCTGGATGGCAAGCACGACGACTTGTCCGAAGGCGCCTTCCTGTATGTCGGGACCATCGAGGAAGCAGTGGAGAAGGACAAGGAGCTGAAGTCCAAGTGAGGCTCCCAACCACCATCGTCGACCCTGAAAAAGTCGCCTGGCAAGGAGAGGCCGAACAGGTCGTCTTCGGGATTCCCGACGGCCAGGTCGGCATCTTGCCGGGTCACGCGGATGCCGTCTTCGCCGTGCAGCCCTGCATCGTGCACATCACCTTGGCGGATTCCACCAAGAGGCAGTTCTTTCTGTCCGGAGGGATCGCCCGCGTGGTCAAAGGACTTCTCACCATCGTCGCCGATTCCGCGGAAACACCCGAGTCGATCGATCGAATCCGCGCCGAGAAGGCCCTTGATCGCGCCAAACAGCGCTTGCAGCAATCCAACCACACGATCGATTACGACCGTGCACGACTAGCCTTGATGAAGGCTGTCTACAGACTCCAGATCGGTGGAGACTCTCTGTAGACCCGGTTTTCCGAATCCTTGGTGAAGTTTTCCTGTCAAAACCCTCCCTTTCGGAGGGTTTTTCTTTTCCTCAAAAACACCCACCATTGTGGATATCCCCACGAATAACCCCAGTCCCCTGTGGATAACAACCCGAAAACCACGAAGTTATCCACATAAATTGGATCCACAGCCCCACGGATAACCTTCTTATCCAAAGCATCAAGGACAACCAAGGTTTTCCGTGTTTGTCCTGCATGTGTGGATAGCGGAAAAACCAGTCGAATCGGGTTTTCCCTGTCAGTCCACCGGACTAGTTCAAATTCAAGTCTCTTAAGACTTCTAGAACATTCTCTAGAGCATCTAACCCGGAACGGAACTGGGAAGGCTCGGAGAGGAGCGACACCACGATCGCTTCCCAGGGCAGATCGAAGAAATACCCTGGTTGAACCAGCGTACCACATTCCAAGAGCAGCTTGCAAACGACTTCTTCGGAGATTCCATCAAGCCGAAGGATTCGACACCATCCACCACCTGCTGGAAGGCATTCCCAGCCTTTTGGGTGCCGGTCTTGAAGATGGACCAGGTTCTCTTCGCAACGGCGCTTCAAAGGCTCCCTGAGAGCTCCCTGGAGGGTGAACAGTTCTTCCAGAGCCAACTGTACCGGGGTGGAAGCGGAAAGAAGGCTGTCATTGATCCTGGAAAGCCGTTCGCGTGTCTGTGCCAGCCAAACGGGATCAGGGGAGGCACAACGGATCCAACCCAGTTTGAGTTGAGGCAAACCCAAGGATTTGGACAATCCCCCTAGAACGAACAAGGGAATCCTGGTTTCCAGGTGCAACGACCGGAATCCAGGAAGGTGCAAGTCATCTGCGAAAACCTCGTCGCAAACCACGATGCAATCGTAACGCTGGCAGAGCATCACGAGCTTTTCAAGCTCCTCGCCGGAAAGCCACCAACCCGTGGGATTTCCCGGTTGGATCAAGGCCAGGCAGCGAACTCCCTGGCGCAATCTGGATTCCAGCACGCCGATGTCCAGAACCCAACGCGCTCCATGCCATCGAAGCGGTATATCCACCAAACGGATCCCTTGGTGGCGAGCGAGGTCATCCAGAAGTGGATAGCTGGGCCGACAAACGGCCAGCGCATCGCCCGGATCCAGTAGCAGTTGGAACAAAAGACTGTAGGCTTCGCTCGTGGAGGCGCACAGATACCACTGATCGGAATGCCCACCGTAACGGTTGGCAAGGACTTGCCTTGCACTTTCGAGACCTTGTGGATCGGGACGGTAGAAGCGAGCCTCCTCGCGTCCCAACAGCCCAAGCACCTTGCGCTCGACTGTCGCACGCTCGACCCATCCCGTGGGATCCGTCAGCGAAAGATCATACAGAATTTGTCCGTGAAGCTTGGCATCTTCCATTGCCAACGCAAGATCGGATCCCGATGCGGCGGGATTGTCCGAGCGACGCGAAAACCTCATCGCTTGGAGATCACCTTCCGCAAGGCGTGTTCGAGTTCGTCCAGCTGGAATGGCTTGGGGAGGAAGGCGGAAATCTCGCGGGCCATCGTTTCGCTGGTGGTGTCTTCCGATTCGAATCCGCTGGTCAGCAGAAACGGAATGCTCGGATCGATCCGATGGATTTCGCAGGCCAGGTCCATTCCGGTCATCTCGGGCATCGTGAGATCGGAAACGACCGCTTCCCAGACGAGCGGATTTTTCCGGAAGGCTTCCAAGGCGAGTCTTGGATCGGAAAACACCTCGGCTTCGAATCCGATGATGGAAAGAAATTGTCTGACCACTTCCGAAACGGTTTCTTCGTCGTCCACGATCATGATCTGTTTTCCTTCCATGACGGGCAGGAGTTCCACGGAGGAGGTGTCGTTGAGAACGAAATCCGTTTCGATCGCGGGAAAGCGGAGCTCGAAGGTCGTTCCGACGCCAACGGAGCTGTGGACATCGATGGTGCCCTGGTGGTTGACCACGATTCCGTGCACCACCGAAAGTCCCAAGCCGGTCCCTTGACCAGTGGGTTTCGTCGTGAAAAACGGCTCGAAGATGCGGGAGAGATTTTCGGCAGGGATGCCCTCTCCGGTATCCGAGATGACCAGACGGAGAAAAGAATCCCCTTCGAATTTTTCTTCCGTCAGTTCGATCTTCAAGGCTCCACCATGGTTGGTCATGGCGTAGATGGCATTGGTGCACAGATTCAAAATCACCTGGTGAAGTTGTCCGGCGTCGCCCAGGATGGAAGGAATCGATGCATCCATCATGGTTTCGATGTGGATGTTCGGGGGAATCGTCGCCTTCAGAAGCCCGTTCACTTCCTGGACGATGTCGAAGAGCTGCAGAGGAAGAAGATTCACATCCTGCTTGCGCCCGAACAACAGGATGCGGCGAGCCAAATCACGGGCCCGGCGGCACCCCTTGAGAATGCCATCGACGGATTCGCGGGAAGAACCTTCCGCGATGGACATCTCCAACAGCTGCGCGTGCCCCCAGATGGATGTGAGGATGTTGTTGATGTCGTGGGCGATTCCGCCTGCCAATGTTCCGACAGCCTCGAGTTTCTGGCTCTGGTAGAGCTGCAGCTCCATGTTGCGACGATTCTTTTCTGCATCCAATCGATCCAGTTCGGACCCCGCGCGAGCGGCGAAGATGTTGAGAAGGTCATCGGCAAGACCTGGATCCGATAGCGGCTTGTCGTCCATGACGAACAGGAGACCCTGCGGATCACCCGTACGTGAGTCTAGCCTGACCCCCATGATGGATTCCAATCCGGAATCCATCATTTGCTTGCCATCCAGGAAGTTTTCGAAAAACGAGCGGGAAATGGAAAGTTTTCCGACCTCGCGTAGGTGTTTGGCCAGAGTTCCCTCGATGGGATACTCCTGCGAGGGCATGTGCAGGCCGTGGATGGCGAGGATGTGGATGGATCCGCCATCTGGTGAGTATTCCGCCACCATGGCAGCCTTGAACCCAAGGGATCTTGCAAGCGATTGAACCAGAGAGTGGAAGAAATCTTCTCCCACCGCAGCCACGGTTCCCCAAAGAACCTGTTGGAAGGCGTGTTCCAAAGTGCGTTTGCGCTGCTCGGCGATGCGGAAGGATTTTCGTTCGCGTGATTCCAGCAATTCGCGTTCAATGACAGGAACAAGCCGGGCGAGATTGTCCTTGAGGATGTAGTCCTGTGCGCCGGCGCGCATCGCCTCCACGGCCATTTGTTCGCCAACAGCACCGGAAACCAGGATGAAGGGAATGTCGTTTTGGAAGGAATGCAGGATTTCCAGCGCTCGAATTCCGGAAAACCCCGGTAGCGAGTAGTCGGACAAGATGATGTCCCAAGCACCTTCCTGAAGTTGTTTGCGAAACGCATCGGAGGAATCCACGCGAACCAGCTGGAAATCCAGGCCTTCGTGTCGCAAATGTCTCTGGACAAGAAATGCGTCGTCTTCGTTGTCCTCGACCATCAGGATGCGGACGCTGCTCATGGAGTGATTTCCTGGATGGATTCGTCGAGAGTCAGCCAGTAGTCGGAGATCTTTTGAACGGCGCGAAGGAATTCATCGAAATCGATCGGTTTGCGGATGTAGGAATTGGCGCCAAGCTCCGCGCAACGGAGAATGTCCTTTTCTTCACGCGAGGAGGTCAGAACCACGACCCGAATGATTCTGGTCCTGGCAACTTCCCGGATCTTGCGAAGCACTTCGATGCCGTCGACCTTGGGCAGCTTCAAATCCAACAGCACCAGTGCGGGAAGGGACTTGTCGAATGGGGAGACGGACAACGCTTCGATGGCCGCGACGCCGTCGGAAACCGCAACGATTTCGTTGGGGATACCCATTTTTCGAAATGCCCTGCGTGTCAGAAGGACATCGTCAGGATTGTCCTCGACCAGCAAAATAGGTCGTGAGTCCATGGAATCTCCCTGGCATTGCAGGTGTCCGGCGCGGATGAAATGAGAGTTCACGATGGCTTGAATCCTTGGCCGCCGAGGTTGAACTTGAAGATAGCACCCCGGTTTGGAAATCCCTGTCCGAAAATGGCTCCACCATGGCGTTGGACGATCCTCTTGACGGTGGCGAGTCCAACGCCGGTGCCGGGGAATTGCGAGTTGGTGTGAAGCCTCTGGAACGTTTTGAACAGCCTTGGGGCGTACTCCATATCGAACCCTACTCCGTTGTCTTCGACGACGATCCATTCGCAACCATCGATTTGTGCGGGATACAAGGAGATGGAAGGATTGGTCGTGGTGGACGTGTATTTCCATGCGTTGTCCAGAAGGTTTTGCAATAGGACCCGGGTCAGGACTGGATCGGACCAGGACGCCAGCGAAGGGTGCACGTCGAGCTTGCACACTCGGGCTGGATCCGTGGCTTTGAGCGAATCCAGAATTTCCGTGGCGATCGTCGACAGGTTGACCCAAGCGCGGTGCAATGGGGAGCGAATGGACCGGGAAAGCTCCAGAAGATCGTCGATCAGACTGCCCATGTGATGGCTGGCGGTCCGAATGCGGTGGAGATGGGACTTCGCATCGTTGGGGAGGATCTCGTGGAAATCCTCCTCCAGGGCTTTCGCGTAACCATCGATGCTTCGCAACGGAGCCCGCAGATCGTGCGAGACGGAATAGGAGAAGGATTCGAGCTCCTGGTTGGCCAATTGGAGTTCACTGGTCCGTTCGGCCACTCGCTTTTCCAAATTCGCATTCAGCTCGATGATTTCGCGCTCGGATTTTCTTTGTTCCGACCGATCCATGCCGGTTTTGACGATGAATTTGACCCGACCGGATTCATCCAGGATCACGGAATTCGCCCAGGAGACCCATATGGTGGTGCCATCCCGGCGCAGACATTCGCTTTCGCGGTTGGAGGGGATTTTCTGTTGGCACAAATCCCGGAAAATGCGGCGGAACTCCTCGTGTTGGGGAGCCGGAAGGAAGCGTTTGACATAATCTGCACCGAGGATCTCCTCTTCTCGCCAACCTGTCGCCACTTCGCAGGCGTGGTTGAACTGCACGATGCAGCCGTCCAAATCCAGGACCAGGATCAGGCCTTTGGTCGTGTCGAGCAAGACCTTGTTGAAGATTCCCAATTCATGGATCATCCCGCGGAGGGATTGCTCGGAGGAGGTTGGATTCCGCTCGGAGTCCGGGAATGGTGGCCAAAGGACTTCGTTGGGAGGTGGAGAAACGGTCAAGGGGGAGGCAGCCAAGCCGGTGTGGCGGAGGAGTCTGGTGGACTCCAGATGCAGTCGAACGCGGGCGAGAAGCTCTTGGGGCAGGAACGGCTGTTGCAGGAAATCGACGACACCCGCATGGAATCCCTGGAGTCTTTCCAGCGGGTCGATGACTTGGCTGGTCAGGAGGATCGGGATGTCCTTGGTGGAAGGATTCGCTTTGACGCGTCGACAAATCTCGAAACCGTCCAGGTCGGGCATGCGCGAGCGCGAGACGATCAGCTCCGGAGGTTGGCCTGCGATGGCTTCCATGGCTTGGGCGCCACCCAAAGCAGGTCGTACGGGAAAAAAATCGACAGACAGAGCGGCGACCAATCCTTGCAGGACCTCCACGTCATCATCCACGACCAGAACACCAGCACGTGTTTGAACCACAACTGACATCCGTGGATCATATCACTTCCGGAGGTAAGGCTCTCCCGTTGGGAATGTCGAGCCCGATCAGCGCTTCAACGTGGTCGCTTCCATCCCGGGGATGATCCTGGCAGATTCATCGGCGTGGTAGGAACTGCGCACCATGGGACCCGAAGCAACCGATTCGAAGCCCAGGTCCTCTGCGAAGTGCTTCCATTCGGCGAATTCTTCCGGGGTGACCCAGCGATCCACGGGAAGGTACTGCTTGGCTGGCTGGAGGTACTGACCCAGCGTGAGGATCCTCACGCCGGCGTCGCGCAATTTCTTCAGGCTTTCAGCGATTTCAGGTTTGCGCTCCCCGATGCCCAGCATCAATCCGGATTTGGTCACCGACCCGTTGTCCCTGGCCCAGGAAAGCACGCGGAGGGATCGCTCGTAGGAGGCCTGAGGGCGGACCGCACGACTCATGCGCTCGACGGTTTCCAGATTGTGGTTGTAAATGTCCGGCTTCGCCTCCAGAACCTGCAAGAGCAGGTCGCGATTGCCTTTGAAATCTCCCGTCAAAGTCTCCAGAGTCAGATCGGGTGCCACAGCCTTGACGCGGCGGATGGTTTCCGCCCACACGGCTGCTCCGCCATCCTTGAGTTCGTCGCGATTGACGGAAGTGATCACGCAGTGACGCAATTTCATCAGGGAAACAGCATCGGCCACGCGCCGGGGTTCATCCAGATCCAGCTCCGTGGGCAATCCGGTGGCCACGGCGCAAAATCCGCAGGCACGGGTACAAACGTTGCCGAGGATCATGAAGGTGGCCGTGCCTCTGGCCCAGCATTCGCCCATGTTGGGGCATTCGGCGGACTGGCAGACCGTGTGGAGCTTGTGGTGGTCGACAATGCCTCGGACCTCGGCGTACACCGGTCCTCCGGGCAGCTTCGAGCGGATCCAGGAGGGTTTGCGTCCGGTGGTCGGCAGGCAGTCTGTCATGGGAGCACCAAGATACTCAGTCGAGAAGCCGAATTCCTCCCACGCGTGCGACGGCCTCGCGAAGGACTTCCACATCCTTGTCGCCACGCAAGCCGGAAAGAGCCAGGGAGAGGAAGGTGCCATCGGCAAGCTGGGCTGGAACGCCGCCCTCCCAACCGATGAATTCGTTTTTGGGAACCCCGTACTCCCACCAGGGAACTTCGTTGTTGTAGACCAACTTTTCGTAGGCACCGGTGGATTTGCGCGTCAGCCAGACTTGGGTGACCTTGTGCCAAGCGACCTTTCCGGATACCCGCTGCTTGGCCCGATCGGTTCCGAACATCTTTCCGTACAGGTTGCCGGATTCATCCAGGATGTAGAACGCCATGTTTCCGTCGGCGATGCGAAAGTCCTCCGGATCCTGCAGAAATTCCGGGACAATGGCTTCCACCGCAAGGATCAGATCCTGGATGGTTTGTGCGTTGCTCATCGATTCCTCCGATAAATGGGTGCCCAAGGATTTTCATCCTTGGTGCAAAACCGTAGTACCGGAAAGAACTGAACGGGTTCAGTAACCGATGAGCAAGGGGCCGCGAGCGACGGTATTGCCGTCTTTGACGGCCCAAAAATAGAGTCCGGGTCGTAGGTTCTTTGCTGGAGGCAACTCCAACTGGAACATCCCGGAAGTTTGCCGGCCGGAAGCTAGATGGTAGACGAGCGTTCCATCTTGAGCCAATAGGCTGAACTCGGCTTGCTCCGTCACACCATCGACGAACAAGGTCCGGACTTGGGACAAGCGCATGGGGTTTGGCCAAACCTTGACCTTGGCAGGATCGAGCTTCTTGGTGACGGGGCGGAAGGGTGAGGCCCATAGAACAAGGGCGTTTGCGGTGGTGATCAGGGCTCTACCCGAGGCCGAATCCAGTTGCATATCGAGAATTTCTGATTCAGGGAGGCCATCCACGCGGGTGATGCGGCGGATTTTTTCGAAGGCTGGGGCCACCGTTCCGTTGGTGTCCTGTTGGAGGGAAACCTGGAAGATGTCGATTCCGGAATTACCGGCTGCCCAGATCTGGTTTTTTGAATCCACTGCCAACGCTCGATAGGATTGATCTGCTCCGTTGGTCACCGCGTAGAAGGTGTCAATGGAGGGGTCGACCAATCCAAGCGAGGCTTCGCCCGCTCCGATGATCCAGTCCTTGCCTCCCAATGGATATCGCTCCAAACGAACGAATGTGTTCGCGGTGGCCCCAACGGGACTGGTGAGGGGCGCGATTTTTGAGCCCGCGAAGGCCTGCTGGAAATTGGCCACCCGTTTGAGGCCTTCGCTGGTGGCCAGCCAGAGATCCTTGCTGCTGGGGAGGATGTCGAAGGTCTGGAATTCGGAAGTCACGAACGGAAGGTCCAGACAGGACAAGGGTCCATTCGAGCCTTTCGGGAGGTGATGGATCCGTACCGGCAAATTGCTGCTTGCCTCCGATGGAATCAATTCCGAACTCCACAGCCCGTCCTCACGGGCCCGAATCGCTTGGAGTGCGCTCCCGATGGAAGCCCCGCCTGGAGTCAGCTCCTGGAGGCAGGTGTCGATTTTGTAGTGGATCCGAGTCCAATTGTTTGCCTGGCTGGAGAGGTAGATGCCGGTCGTACCCAGGGAAGACGCCCAAGCAGCGATCGCGATGCGACCGTTCTGTTCCACGTCTAGTCCCAACCGAGTTCTGCGCTTTGTTTCGCCAGGATCCCACCAAGGAAAAATCGTGACCTGTGTTCCCGTGGAATCGGGAGCCTTGAACTGGATTGTGTCAAGATTCCAGTTGTAGGTTCCGGGAGGACGTCTAGCCAAAACGCTGAGATTCAGAATGGATTGGCCTAGAGCATACAGCCCTCCATTGGCATCGATCGCGACGGAAACCGGCAATGGATGGAAAGGAAACGCGCCCTCCACTTCCAGGGGCTTCCAGGAGCCATCCGGTTTCACATACGCAGGTCCAACCGACGAAGAAGAAACAATAAAGCCTCCTCCAGGAGCCTCGACGGCATGGCTGGCGCCTGAAATAAAGACTTGTCCGCCCTTCCAGACAAATCGTTGCCCATCCGTTGCGAAGTTTCGGATGCCGTCTGCCCAAATTCCTCCGGAATTGACAAAAACAGCCGTTTCGACTGATCGAAGAATGATTTGATCCGCAATATCGTTGACCCAATGCCAACGTGCAGGATCCGTCAAATAGTGTCCAGGAGTGCCCGCCTTTTCCCAGCCGCCTTGATCGGGTGCACAGTAGGCCGTTCCTTTGTCTGTGCCAACCCACAAAGTGTCGTTGACCACGAGTGCGGAAGAAAACTTGACGGTCTTGCCTTGGATGCTGGAAATGTTGTCCATCGCCACTTTGGCGGAGGTCGAAAACAGGGACAAACCCTGGTCACCACCAAGAATCAAAAATCCCTTCCAATAGGTGGTGGCTGCGGTATTGAAGGTCCAGGAGGAGGCGGCATAGGAACCAGTGGCTTCCCAGATGGAGGCCCCTGGCCCCAATCGGGCGAGCCTTCCGGTGGAGCCCACCGCCCAGATCGAGCCGGTTCCATCGGCGATCACCGAGACGGTGTTGATCTCCGGAAGGCCGTCCAATGTTGTGTAGAGCTTCTGCTTGGTGCGCGAGGCGGACCACTCCACCACCCCGCCTCCAGTGGCGATCAAGACGGATTGGTCGCGCACAACGGCATTGTGAGCGGTTTTGATGGTGGTCCAGAGTTTCCAATCGCCCAAATTGGCCGAGGCGAGGGATTGGAGTGCCAAAAGAAGAGTCAAGGGATGACGCATCCGCCCAAGATACGTTGAAGAGGTTCTATCGTTTTCTTCAACCTTATGATGAAGTCCATTGTTCTCATCGGCATGCCAGGTTCCGGAAAAAGCACGGTTGGGGTCTTGTTGGCCAAACAGCTGCGCAGGGATTTCGTGGACACCGACCTGGTCATCCAGATGGAGACGGGTCGAGCGCTCCAGGAAATCCTCGATACCGACGGCATTCCTGGCTTTTTGGCCGTGGAAGAGCGCGTCATTCTCGGGTATGTACCGCTTGGCCGGATCGTGGCCACGGGAGGGTCCGTGGTGTATTCGGAGCCTGCCATGGAACACCTCAGCCAAAATGCGGTGGTGGTCTACCTCCAATGCCAGCTCCGATCCTTGGAGCGGAGATTGCGAAACCTCGATTCCCGCGGGGTTGTGCGTCGTGCTGGACAAAGTGTCGAGGAGCTTTTGCTGGAGCGCGAGCCGCTCTATCAGCGATGGGCCCAAATCACCATCGACAACTCCCACGACGACCACGGACATGTGGTTGGAGAAATTCTGCGAGAGCTGGAGGCCTTTCCGATCGGCTGAGCGAGGCGGTTGGTGAGGTCCCCATACGGTCTAGCGCGGGATTTTGGTTGAATTTCCAAGTGTGCGCATCGTACGCTCTTTTCACGTCAGAGGAAGGAGCCCGCCTTGGATCGCGTGCGCATTCGTGAGAAAATCGTCACCAAATCGACCGAAATCATTCTGCGGGATGGGTATTCCAAGACCACGATGGATGCAATCGCCTCCTCGTTGGGGATGAGCAAAAAAACCCTCTACCAGGTTTTTCCCAGCAAGCGGGACCTGCTGAAATCCATTCTGGCGACCTGGCAGAAGGAGGTGGAAAGCGGCATGGAAGAGGCAGTCTTCCGCCACAGCGGACCTTTCCGGGAAAAGTGGGTCACAGTCGTGGAATTCACCGCCAGCCAGTACGGACGCTTCGGAGCGGGATTCGTGGAGGACCTCCACAAGACCGATCCCGAGACGTATGTGGTTTTGGATCGATTCCGCACCGGGCTTGTCCACAAATGTTTCCGCGTGCTGGCCGAGGAAGGCGTTTCCGCTGGTGTGTTCCGCAAGGAGATCGATCCCTCGTTCTTGTCGGAAGTCTACTTGGCCATCGTGCAGGCGACCCTCAATCCGGTGACATTGGAGCGGCTGAACACCACGCCGGAAAAGGCCTATCGCGAGGTGGTCTCGCTTTTGTTGGATGGGATTTCCGTCAAGTCCACCTAAGGGGCTTCGCGGATGGAGTCGAGAAGCTCCATGAGTTCGAGGGTATCCGAAAGCGGTCGGATCGGACTTTCCAACAACCCTGCGCGCACGCATTCCTGGACGTGAACCGTCTCGAATTGGTATCCGTTCCCTGAGGCGGTTCCGCTCAGGATTTCCAGTTTGCCTTCCCGCAGGACCTGGACATCCACCGGGGTGTGGAACATTCTGGGAAAGAAGATTTCCCCAGCTTCCAAGCGGATTCGAGCCTCGCATGGGGTCTGCAATTGGAAGGTGGACTGGCAGGAAGAACGTCCGCCGTCCGCATGCCAAAACGCGCCTTGGAACGAATGGTCGACACCGTTCTGGGCAATCTCCAAGCGGCTTTCGAAGCGCTCCACCTTTCCCAAAAAGGAAAGCGCGAAAAACAGCGGATACAATCCGATGTCCAGAAGCGAGCCGCCACCCATGGCGGGGTCCCACAAGCGACGATCCGGTGCGAACGGAGCGGAAAACCCGAAGTCCGCCTCCACCGAAAGAAGGGCGCCCATCTTGCCTGACTTGGCCAACGCCAGCGCGGAGCGAAACCCAGGAAGGAAGCCGGTCCAAAGAGCTTCCATCAAAAATACGCGGCGGGCCTTGGCGCGATCGATCAGCTCCCTGGCCTCGAGGGCGGTCAGCGTGAAGGCTTTTTCGCAAAGAACGGGAATGCCTGCCTCCAGGCAGACCATCACATGATCATGGTGGAGCCCATGCGGGCTGGCCACGTAGACCGCATCCAGATCCCCACGCCCCAAAAGGTCGGCGAGGTCCGCGGCGGCTCGGGTGGCCCCATGTTCCGCTTGGAACACCCGAGTCTTGGCTGGATCGCGTGCCCATACGGCCTGCAATTTGGCGCCGGGAACATGGGCCAAATCGCTCGCCCATTTCCCTGCGATGTGGCCGGCGCCCAGGATGCCCCATCGGAATTCAGTCATGGAACCGGTATCCTTCGCCGGGAACGGTCTGGATATGGAGCGGATGTTTGGGGTCGTCTTCGATCTTCTTGCGAAGGGCCACCACGAAGTTGTCGATGGTGCGGGTCTGGATGCCATCGGAATAGCCCCAGACCTCGCGCAACAGCTCGTCTCGGGTCACCGTACGGCCGGAAGCCTCCATCAGATGGCGAAGGAGCTGGGCCTCCTTGAAGGAAAGGTCGGCTTTGCCTTTTGGGCCGGAAACCTGGCTGGTTCGAAAATCCACCACACGGGTCCCCAGCTGGACTTGCTCGGAGCGCTGTTCCCGCAACGGCGTGGTCAGCCAGTCGCGGGCGCGCATCAGGCTCCTGATCCTGGCCAGCAGGACTTCCAGCTCGAAGGGTTTGGTCAGGTAGTCGTCGGCACCCTTCTGCAGACCCTGCACCACGGAATCCGAGCTCGCGGTGGCCGAAAGGATCAGGATGGGGGTACGCAGATCTACTTGACGGATTCCGTCCAACACGTCCAATCCCGAGATTCCGGGCAGGAGCATGTCCAGCACCACGAGGTCCAATCCCCCTTCGAGAGCCCTTTCCAGGCCGGTTTCGCCGTCGGCGCGGTGTTCCACGGAAAAGCCTTCCGCGCGCAGGTTGAATTCCAACCCCATGGCCATGGGCAGGTCGTCCTCCACGATCAGGATCCGCTTGGGAGTGCTCACTTGAGGATCGGCAGTCGGAACCAAAAGACGCTTCCTTTCCCTGAAGGGTTGTCGCGAACGCCCATGGAGCCGCCCATCAGCGCCACCGCGGAATGGGCGATGAACAGCCCGAGCCCGGTGCCGGTGCGTCGGCGGTGCTCCTTGCCGGGGATCCGGAAGAAGCGTTGGAAGATCTTCTTGCGGTACTTCTGCGGCACGCCCAAGCCCCGATCAATCACCTCGATTTCCATGGCTTCCGACTGGATGCACCCCAACTTCAGGACGGGAGACGATCCATCGCCGTATTTGAGGGCGTTTTCCAGGAGGTTGTCCAGGACCGATTCCATCAGGGGGCGATCCAGCCGGACCATGCCGGTGGGACCGGGCTCCAGCACAAACCGTGGTGACACTCCCCGGCGCGCGTACTCCAAAATCCATTCGCGCAGATCCACCCGATCCATGCGCAGTTCCTGCATCCGGCCTTCGATCCGTCTGGCCTGGAGGATGCGCGAAACCAGCTGGTCCAAGCGGCGGGTTTCCTGGAGGATCAGATCGATGAACCGGGTTCTGTCGTTCTCGGCCAAGCCCTTGCGTTGGAGCGTTTGCGCGAACAGATGGATGTTGGCGGTGGGAAGCTTCAGCTCATGGGTGGTCATGTTCAACCAGTCGGTCTGCAGCGAACGGTACCGGCGGTCCACGAGATAGGAGGTGAAAAACAGGGACAACGCCACCAGCACGATGGCCATGAACACGGAGCCCATGATGACGATCACCCAACGGGTGGTGGGATCGTGGTTGGAGGCTTCGATCGGTTTGGCGACCTCCAGCGAGCCGGTCAGCTGCTTGATGGTCTGGAAATCCCCGATGATGTAGACGTTCCAGAAAACCAGGACGGTGATGACCATGAGAACGGCCACGACGAAACCTGTGATCGCAAATGCCAGTCCCCAACGACGCATGGTAACTGGGGAATATATGTTGCCCAGACCAACATGCCCCCTACAGGCCTGCTCCTTTCCAATCTGGGTTCGCCCCGGGAACCGACCGTTACCGCGGTTCGCGCCTATTTGCGTCAATTTTTGACTGATTCTCGCGTGATCGACATTCCCTGGCTTTGGCGCCAATTGCTGGTCCGCGGGGTGATCGCCCCGTTTCGCGCTCCACGCAGCGCCCATGCCTATGGCAAGGTCTGGACGCCACAGGGGTCTCCCTTGATGGTCCACTCGCGCGCCCTGGCCGTATCGGTGCAGAGCCGACTGGGCGCGACTTGGAAGGTGGCGTTGGGGATGCGCTACGGCGAGCCTTCGTTGGGATTCGGGCTTGATGAGCTGCTTGCGGCCGGATGCGAGCGGATCGTGGTGTTGCCCTTGTACCCGCAATTCGCCGAGGCCACCACGGGATCGACTGTCGCGGAACTCAGGCGAGTCCTGGCGAAGCGGCCGGTTGGTGTGCGCATCGAGCTGGCGCCGCCCTTCTTCCGATCCACCGGATTCATCGAGTCGGTGGCCCAGGAAATCCGACCGTTGCTTTCCTCCGACTCGCACCTTCTGCTTTCCTACCACGGGCTTCCCGAGCGCCAGATCCACAAGGCGGATTCGTCCGGCCAATGCTTGAGCAACGGCTGCTGCGATGATCCCGCCAGCGCCGAGCGCGGTTGCTACAAGGCGCAATGCCGGGCCACCTCGAAGGCCTTGGCGCAAAATCTGGGGCTTTCCGGCGACCAATGGACGGAATCGTTCCAGTCGCGCTTGGGCCGGATCCCGTGGATTGGGCCTTCCACCGAAGAAACCGTCCGTCGACTCGCCCAGGAGGGAGTCCGGCACCTGGTGGTGGCGACGCCATCGTTTGTCTCCGACTGTTTGGAGACCTTGGAAGAGGTCGGGATAGGCCTGCGGTCCACCTTTTTGGCCGCTGGTGGACAGCGGTTTTCCCTGGCGTCCTGCCCGAACGCATCGGATCGGTGGGTGCAGGAAGTGTCGGACATGGCCGCTTTCCTATCTTACCCGCCACTATGAGGATTCCTGGACGTTTCGTTTCGGCCATGTCCTTGGTCGTGCTCGCTTCTTGCGCGCGTGAAGAAGGCGTGGTGGTCGCCCGTGTGGGGAAGGAAGTCCTCACGCGGGATCAGCTCGCCGCGATGGTGCCGGTGGACGTTGCGTCCAAGGCCAACCGCGAGGTGTATTTGGATCTGGCGCGACGCTGGATGCGCACCCGTCTGTTGGCACGCGAGGCTCGCCGCCTGGAGTTGCAGGATGATCCGGAAGTGCGGCGTCTGATCCGCGAGCGCACCGAAGAGGTGCTGGCCCAGGTGGTCACGGATCGCTTGCTGGACACTCTGCCGGAAATTCCCGAGTCGAGCTTGCGCGGCTATTACGACGCGCACCAGACGGAGTTCCAGCGCGAGGAGCCGGAAATTTCCTTCCGGCGCATCAAGGTGGCCGACCAAGCCTCCGCCCAAGCCCTTTTGAACAAGGTGACGCCGGCCACCTTCGTGGCCGAAGCCCAGCGATTGAACCCGGACCCTGTGGAAGCCCTGGAAGCCCAGCGTTTCTGGCGGCGTTCCGCCTTGCCCGGACCCATCGCCGAGACGTTGTTCGAACTCCAGGAAGGCGAGATCAGCGGTCCCATCGATCTGGTTGGCGGAGGAACCGGATTGTTCCTGCTTTCCGCCAAGGTCCAGGCAGGATCTGTCCGGCCTTTCCAGGACGTATCCGATTTGATCCGACTCAAGCTTTCCGAAGAAGAGCGCAAGCGTCGATTGGACGAAGCGCTCAAGCAGCTTTCCCGCCTCTCGGGAACGGAGATCATCACCGAGGCGTTGCCGGGATCCGATTCCGCCGCGCCTCCAGCCAAAGAAACCATGCCATGATTCTTCACGCCCTCTTCGTCTCCGCCCTCGCAGCCGCGGGTCTTCCTCCCGTGGACGGAATCGCGGCCCTGGTCGCTGACCAGCCGATTTTGATCTCCGATCTTTCCGAGGCCGTGCGCTACCAGGTCGGTGTGAATCCCGCGTTGGCCAAGATCGCTCCCGCCGCGCGTTGCGAGCGGGTGCTGGACCAGCTGATCGAAGACAAAATCCTGTTCGTGCGCGCCAAGGCGGAATCCCTGGAAGTGACCGAAGCGGAAGCCTCGCAGCGGGTGGAACAGAAAATCGCGGAAATGACCGAGCGCGCAGGCGGAATCGAGTCGTTTTCCAAGGTGCTGAAGGACAAGGCGGGTTTGAGTCTGGGTCAGTACCGGTTCCGTCTGGCCAAGCAGGTGCGCGAAGAACGCATGAAGGAAAAGCTGCGCGACAAGTACGTGGCCAAGAGCGAGCCGGCGCGCGAAGAGGTCCTGGCCTTCTATCGCGAGTACAAGGATTCCATGCCGATGCTTCCGGACCAGGTGAAGCTTTCGCAGATCACCTTGAAGGTTTCGGCGGATTCCGCTCGTGAAAACGCCGCGTTCCGCAAGGCGATCGAGACCATCGAACGTCTTCGCAAAGGCGCGGACTTCGCGGCCTTGGCCAAGGAGTTGAGCCAGGATCCGGGCTCCAAGGACCTCGGCGGCGACATCGGCTTCATGAAACGCGGCGAGCTGGACCCGGCCTACGAAAAAGCCGCGTTGGCGCTGGAATCCGGCCGTTACACCCAAGGCCCGGTGAAGTCCCGCTTCGGATGGCATGTGATCCAACTGGATTCGCGTCGCGACCAGGAATTCCGGACCAGACATATTCTGTTCGCCTTGCTTCCGGATTCCAAGGATTCGGCCCGGGCGAAAAATGTCGCCGATTCGTTGCGCCGCGTGGCCAACGCCGGTGGCGACTTCGCCGCCATGGCGCGCACCTGGAGCGCGGAGAAGGCTTCCGCATCGTTTGGCGGCGTGCTGGGCTGGTATCCGGAAGGCGAGCTCCAGGGCCAGTTCCGCGATCTGATCGCCGGCATCGCCACCGGAAAGGTGGGCGATGCGGTCCCCACGCCGGAAGGCCTGCTCATGGTGCGCGTGGATGAACGTCTCCAGTCGCGCAAGCTTTCGCCGGAAGAGGACTGGACCCGTCTCTCGCAGCTGGCGGCGCAGAATTTGTCTAACCGCCGCCTGATGGTGTGGGTGGAACGCTGGAAGACCATGGTGCCGGTGGATCGGCGCATGAAGCCCGCCGAGCTCGCCGCGCGGATCGGACTCTGATGGAACGCCCGTACCAGGCGCTTTCCGCCCGGTACGACGAGGTGATGGAGCATGTGGACCACGCCGCGTGGGCGCGCTATGTGGAACGCGTGTGGAAGCGCCATCGCCATCGCCCCGCCAACATCCTGGAAACGGGCGCCGGCACCTGCCGAATGGCCCCGCACCTGGATCGCGAAGGTCGTTGGCTGGTGGCCTCCGATCTTTCCGTGCCCATGTTGGAGCAAGGCGCCATGCGGGTTTCGCGGCGTGTCGGTTGCGATTTCCGGGTGCTTCCCTTCCGGGATGCGTCCTTCGACACGATGCTTTGCCTGTACGACGCGATCAACTACTGTCTGTTTCCCACCGATCTGGACAAGTTCTTCGCGGAAGCCTCCCGGGTCCTGAAACCCAAGGGACTTCTGGTGGCCGACATCACGACCTCCACCAACTCGCGTCGGCATTTCCTGGAAAGCACCAGCCACGAACACCTGTCCGGGACCCATGTCGTGCGTCGCTCGTGGTACGATCCCGAGGCGCGTTTCCAACACAACGATTTCCATTTCTTCGAGCCCGTGCCGGGCGGCACCTACGAGTTGCGCCGCGAGGAGCACGTGCAGAGGATCTGGGCCCTGAAAGATTTCGACCGAGCCGCCAAGCGATCGGGAATGGTGCGCGAAGGCGCGTGGGACGACCAACTCCTTTCCGCCACCACCCGGTGCGAGCGCATCCATCTGGTGTTCCGGAGGAATTCGTGATCGATCCGCAAGTGCAAGCCAAGGACATCCGCAGCATCGGGATCATCGGGGCCATCGCCTCCGGCAAGAGCACCGTCTCCAAATGGTTGGCGATGCGGGGTTGGGTGGTGGTGGACGCCGACCAGGAAGTCCATCGCCTCTACGGCTCTGGACAAATTCTGGTTGAGCCCATCGTGGCGCGGTTCGGGCCCGGCATTTTGCGCGCCGATGGGGCCATCGACCGGGTGGCGCTGGGACGCGAGGTGTTCGGCGATCCCGAGAAGCTCAAGGACCTGGAAACGATCACGCACCCGGCCGCGCGAGCGGCGATCCAGCACCGCATGGAACATCTGCGCGAAGCGGGAGGCAAGGCCGTGCTGGAAATGGCCCTTCTGCACCGCTGGAGCGAGATGCTGGGGGAGCTGGATCTGGTGGTCGGCGTGTTCGTGCCGGATGAAACGCGCATCCAGCGGTTGATGCAGCGAAACAGCCTGGAAGACGCGGACGCCCGCAGGCGGGTGGGTCTGCAGGACCAGGACCAGCTGTTGGCGCCTGCGCAGCTGGTGTTGGACAATTCCGCCGACTTGCCTGCCTTGTACCGGAACCTCGAGGAGTGGCTGGGGCCGTTGGTGGGGTAGGCGGGATGATCTTCCAAGCCACACGTCTCCTTGCCGATGCAAGAACGGGAGCAAACATGAACCTTGGAGAACCTGCGATGAAACGAAGCCCATTGGTTCTTCTTTGCGTCGCGATGGCTGCGCTGCCCTCGCAAGCGGAGGATGCTCCCCGGATGCGCGTCACAAATCCTGTCACGGGCCAATCCACCGTTCGGTCCATGACGGCCCTGGCCGATCTCCCCAAGCCCAAGGCCGTGGTGGTCTCGCGGCTTTCCGACAGCGTCTTCGCGAACCTTCGCGGAGCCATCGCCCAAGCCGACACCACCCGAATGGACCCGCAGCTTCCGCAGGCGATGGTGCGTGGCAAGGGCCTGGAAGGAGCGGTGGTGGGTTCCGATGGCAAGCTATCCCTTTCCGTGTCGACGTCCGCCGCCGACCGCGATCTGACCGGGACCATCGCCTGGGCCCTGTGGTATGTGGAGACCTACGGCGAGGCCAAGATCCAGTTCAGCCTGGATCCCAAGAGCGCCAACGATTTCGCCCAAGGCAACGACGCCCGGTACTCCCCTGCCGAGGCGCTAAAGCCCTTTGCCATCGGACGGGACCTCTACGAAGCCGACATGGATCTCAAGTACTACGCGCTGGGTTACGAGCGCGACGGCGCCAACAAAGTGCGAGCGATCACCTCGACGCCGCCCGGGTACCGAAGCCGCCTGCAGATCACCGCCGATCTCTTCGCCAAAGGCATCGAACGCCAAAGCAAGGTGATGGCGCGGTTGTGGATCGTTTGCGATTCCGTCTTCGCGACCACCTCCGACAAGTCGATGCGCATCGATTCGGTGCAAGTCAAGATCCACGCCCGCCAAATGGGAGTGACCAACGGGAACGAGCTTGCGGACATCGCCGACGCCGACACCGTGACGGCGCTGTTCACCCACTGGTTCCAGGCCAACTACTTCCAGTTGGCCCAAAAACATCCGGAACTGGAAGCCGTGGTGCAAAACGCCAAGGCTCTGGCCATCGCGCGTTGGATGGTCGCGCACAAGGTCCAGCCGGACGCGTCCTGGGCGCAACTTCTGCTCCCCACGGTGGACAGTGTCGTGGTATCGGGACCGGCCATGGTTCGCCGCGACACCCTCACTCGAGAGCGGCCCAACGGAAAGGACATCCTGGTGGTGCAATTGGCCGGAGGGGTCGAGGTGGGTGCGGTTCTGGTGGAGAACCGAGCGAGCAATCACGGTTCTTCCTCCAAGGGAAAAGACGCCCAGCTGCAAGCCTCGCTCAGCAGTGGGAAGAATGCCCTGCGCCCCCTCAAGGACGATTGGCTCAAAAACGTCCGTTCGCGCAAGGCGGGTGGTCGCGAGTGGACCATCGGAGCCGATGGACTTCCCCTCGCCTCGGTGGATGGTGCGGGCCGCAAGATCCAGTACAAAGGCACCGGTCGCCACGTGACGGCCGCGTCGACCTTGGCCCACAATGCCCAAGCAAGTGTGAGACGGACCGAAAACGGCTTCTCGTTGGACTACCAGGACCATGATCGGTTCCTTTCATCCCGCTACGACGCCCAAGGCCGCCGGACCGACCTCTGGGAGTTTCCCGCCCGCCAGGAGATCCCCTCTTCTCATTGAAGGATCGATAGGCCAATGGGCCCATCGTTCGCCCACGCTTGCAAGATCTGGCCGAACAACCTCGCAAATCATCCACATCACTTCTGGTTTGCAAGCTATGCAGTCCACCATGGGCCCCAAGATCCAGGCCATTCCAGCAGCCAGGTTCCTGGCCGGCCAAATAGAACTACCCTTGTAGCACTCCAGTCTGGTATGTTGAGGCATCGCGCAGCCTCCTTCCGGGGAGGCAGAACCCGCTTTCCTAGGAAATTGCCATGGAAAGTGGCCGAGCCTCGGATACGTTGGTATATTGACACCAAGTCTCAATCTTGGAGAGCTGACGCAATGACTCAAAAACCTCTTCCTACCGGAGCTGGAGTCCTGGCCACTACCCAGCCCCTGCCCGATTACGGCAAGGCGCCGGAACTTTCGCGGGAGGATCGCCTG
Source organism: Fibrobacterota bacterium (assembly GCA_016699655.1). GTDB lineage: Bacteria > Fibrobacterota > Fibrobacteria > UBA5070 > UBA5070 > UBA5070. The sequence goes on along the minus strand of CP064986.1, from coordinate 1,281,337 downwards.
CGCTGGTACCGGCTGATGTTCCTCACCCGCAAGTTCGAGGAACGCTCCTACCAGAGCTACCAGACCGGCCTGATCGGGGGCTTCTGCCACCTGTACAACGGCCAGGAAGCCGTGGCGGCGGGCACCTTCGCCGCCATCACGGATGCCGACCCCGTGATCACCGCCTACCGCGACCACGCGCACGGCTTGATGCGCGGGATCCGGCCTGGGCCGGCCTTCGCCGAGCTCTACGGACGCGCCACGGGCGTGGTCAAGGGCAAGGGCGGCTCCATGCATTACTTCAACGTGGACAAGCAGATGTACGGCGGCCACGGCATCGTGGGCGGCCAGACCGCGCTGGGACTGGGATTGGCGTTCGCCACCAAGTACCTCGGTGAGAAGAAGGTCTGCTTCTGCTACATGGGAGACGGCGCCGTGAACCAAGGCGCTTTCCATGAATCGCTGAACTTGGCCCAACTCATGAAGATCCCGGTGATCTACGTGATCGAAAACAACATGTACTCCATGGGAACGGCAGTGGAGCGCCACTCCGCGCCGGTGGAGCTCTACAAGCGCGCCCTGGGCTACGACATGATGGGCGTCCGTGCCGAGGCGCAGGACTTCGACTTGGTGCGCCAGGTTTCCTGGACGCTGGCCGAGCGGGCCCGCAAGGAGAACATGCCGGCCATCTTGGAGCTCATGACCTACCGCTACCGCGGCCACTCCATGAGCGATCCGCAGTACTACCGCTCCAAGGACGAGGTGGAGGAATACCGCAAGCACGATCCGGTGGAGATCCTGCGTGGACGGATTCTGTCGGAAGGAACCGTTTCCGAGAAGGATCTGGACAAGCTGGAGGACGAGGTGCGAAAAGAGGTGCAGGAGTCCCACGAGTGGGCCCTCGCCTCGCCGTACCCCGCCCAGTCCGAGATCTACACCGACATCTACGCGTAAGGAGAATCGAAATGGCCAAGATCGCCTATAGGGATGCCGTACGCGATGCCATGTCCGAAGAGATGGCGCGCGATTCCCGCGTGTTCCTCATCGGAGAGGAAGTCGCGCAGTACAACGGAGCCTACAAGTGCTCCAAGGGGTTGCTGGACAAATTCGGTCCGGACCGCGTGATCGATTCGCCCATCTCGGAGGCCGGGTTTTCCGGGCTCGCGATCGGGGCGGCGATGTACGGGCTGCGACCCATCGTGGAATTCATGACGTTTTCGTTTTCGTTCGTGGCTTTCGATCAGATCGTGAACAACGCCGCGCAGATCCGCTACATGAGCGGCGGCCAGATCAAGATCCCGATGGTCTTCCGCGGGAACTCCGGCGGCGGCCATCAGATCGGAGCCACCCACAGCCACGCCCCGGAAAACATCTACGCGACCTTCCCCGGCTTGAAGGTCGTGGTGCCGGCGTTCGCCGCCGATGCAAAGGGCCTCCTGAAGAGCGCCATCCGCGACGACAATCCAATTCTTGTCATCGAGAACGAAGCGCTGTATGGACGCGAGTCGGAAGTGCCCGACGGCGACTATCTGACCCCCATCGGCAAGGCCAACATCCTGCAGGAAGGGACCGATGTCACCATCGTGACCCATGGACGCAGCTGCTGGACGGTGCTGGAAGCGGCCCAGGAACTGCACAAGATGGGCATCCGCGCCGAGATCATCGATCTGCGCTCCATCAAGCCGCTGGACTGGCCCACGGTGTTCGCCTCCGTGCGCAAGACCCACAACCTGGTGTGCGTCGACGAGACCAAGCCCTTCTGCGGCGTTTCCGCCCAGGTGGCCGCCGAAGTCCAACGGGCGTGTTTTGACCACCTGGACGCGCCGATTCTGCGCGTGACTTCGGTGGAAGCCCCCATGCCTTTCTCGTCGGCTTTGGAAGACGAGTGCATCCCCAACGTGGCCCGGATCATCGAGGCCGTCAAGCAGGTGGTGTCGTAATGGCCAACGCGATCCTTATGCCCAGAATGTCCGACTCCATGGTGGAGGGGACGCTCACCAAGTGGCTGAAAAACGAAGGGGACGTTCTTAAGAACGGCGACCTCATCGCCGAGATCGAAACCGACAAAGCCACGCAGGACGTGGAATGTTTCGAAGACGGCGTGCTCTTGAAGCAGACCGTCGCGGCGGGCGGTGTGGTGCCGGTGGGCGGACCCATCTGCATCGTGGGCAAGGCCGGCGAAGACATCTCCGGCTTGCTGGCCCAGGCGGCAACGGACACCTCGTTGCAGTCGTCCAAGGTCAAGGCGGAATCGGCCACCAAGGCGGCGGATGAAAAACGCGCTCCGGTGGCTCCTCCGTCGGAGCCTTCCGCCCCGACAACTCCTGTCCAGCCCGTGGTGGCGGCCGAATTCAAGAACGCCGCCCGTGGCGCGGTGATCGAAACCCAGGCCATGGACGAGGCAGCAAACAAGGGCGAGCTGGAAGGCCGTCTGCGCGCATCGCCGCTGGCTCGCAAGATCGCGGCCCAAAAGGGCATCTCGCTGTACGACGTCAAGGGCACGGGCCCCGGCGGACGCATCACGGCCGAAGACGTTCAAGCGGCTCTGGAAGGCAAGAACGGCCGGGCCAAGCTCGCGCCGGTGGAAGGTGGACTCGCGCAAGTGGCCACCGCCGCTCCTCGCGCCGCCTCCGAACGACTGCCGCTGTCCAACATGCGCAAGACCATCGCGCGTCGTCTGGCCGAGAGCAAGAGCACCATCCCCCACTTCTACAGCACCATCGAGATCGACGCTTCGCCGATGATGGAGTTCCGCGAGAAGCTGAACGTGGGATTGGCCGCGCAAGGCTCGACTCTGAAGATCACGGTCAACGACCTGGTGCTCAAGGCCGCGGCCTTGGCCGCCAAGGAAGTGCCGGAGGTCAATGCCTCGTGGGACGGCGATGCCATCATCCGTCACGCCGCGGTGCATCTGTCCTTTGCGGTGAGCCTGCCTTCGGGGCTCATCACGCCCACCATCCGCGACGCGGACCTCAAGCCGCTCAAGCAGATGGCCATGGAAGCCAAGGAACTGGGCAAGCGCGCCAAGGACAAGGGACTCAAGCCGGAAGAATTCACGGGAGGCACGCTCACCGTGTCCAACCTGGGAATGTTCGGCGTGAGCCACTTCCAGGCGATCGTGAATCCCCCCCAGGCCGTGATCATGGCCGTGGGCGCGATCCTCAAAAAGCCCGTGGTCTCGCCCGATGGACAAATCGTGGCAGGCCAGGTCATGACCCTAACGCTTTCCGGAGACCACCGCGTGGTGGACGGCTCCGATGGCGCGCGCTACCTGCAGGCCGCCAAGAACCTGCTGGAGAATCCGACGCTCCTTCTATTCTAACAGCCCCCTTAGGAGCGGGCGTCGGATCCGAAAGCCCTCTCGTCGCGATGCGGCGGGAGGGCTTTTTCGTTGCGGGGGTGCCTATGGGGTGCCAGACATAATCTGGCAAGGCGCACGACGCAACGGATCAGAACCCGTCGAAGTCGATGCGCGCCTGGGCTTGGATGCCGTCGGTCGTGAACTTCCACACGTCGTTGTTGTCCACGTTGGAAATCCGGTGTTCCCAGGCGGCGTCCACGGCAAGCCATCCCAAGGGCTGCCAGGTGGCGCCAGCACCCAGTTCCCAGGCCTGGTGGACGTTGGTGCTGAAGATCGAGATCACGCCCGTGATGGGATCATAGCCAGCCGAACCCCACACGGAAATCCCTGCGGGAGCGTCGTAGACCACAGCGGCACCGAAGGGGATGGTGATCCACATCTTGTTCTTTTCGGTCTGGTAGCCGGAAGGGTCCTTGCCCATGAGGTCGTAGTAGCCCATCACCATGCGAAACTGCGCCACCACGGAAAGCGGAAGTCCCCCCAGTCCGTTCCAGGAGGTTATCTGGCCTAGGAGCGATCCTTGGATGGCCAGGATGTCGGCGTCGGAATCTGTCACTTCCTTGCCTTTCAGGTCCTGGTTGGTGAACTCGCCGCTTCCCACCCATAGCACTTCCAGGGTCTGCGTGCTGCCGGTGGAATTGACCGAAGTACGCGCTTCGTAGGTGGCCTTGCCGTCGCCGCCTTTTTCCGCGCTTTCCTTGGCTCGCTGTTGGGCGCCCAGCATACGCCCGTAGTTGCCGGTGGCGTTGGACATCAGGGACAGCAGCGACCCGGAAGGATCCACCACCTTGACCCCGAAGGCGGTGCCGGAAAACGAATAGGGTTTGGCCTCCGTTTTGGCTTCGGAGACTTCGCCCCCGAAGGCACCCACGCCGCCGCCCAGCGACAGCGCGAAGGTGGTGGCAGGCAAGGCAAGACCCAGGACAATCAACAGATGCGAACGAACCATGAGCTCCTCCAGGAACGGTGAAGGAGTCAAAATAGAGAATGAGACTGAGATGCGTTAAGAGCCGGAAACCGGAGCGCGGGTGCTGGTTTATGAAGGTGGAGGAAGTGATCTGGAATTGGTGTTTTGGCGGAGACAGAAAATGACGGTTTCGCATCAAGGGCGACTGTGGCGACAGGACACGGATAATTTCTGGCGATGCGCGAAAAGGGCTCGCTTAGAACCCGTTGAGATCGAACATGCGCTGCATTGCCCATTTCCTGGGGTTGTCGGCGATGTATTGCCGGAGCCGGTGCAATTCGTCTGTATCGCGGATGATCCTAGAGCCCGTGATAGAGAGGGATGCAGCGCGCCCAGAACGCGCTGCATATTGGCGTCGGCGGGCGAGGAGGCGCACCCTTGTTAGGTGCGGTGACGAGCCCGTACGAGCCAAGATGCTGTGCGGGCTGGGATGCGATGCGCCTGGCCCTATTGCGGGATCTAGGATGGTGTGATCATGGAACGATCGCTGCCACCGGAAATCCGTGTTCCTGCGATGTGAATGTGTTTCGACGACGTGGTTTTGAACGCGTTGATGGTTTTGGACAACGTGTTGTGCCGCCGTGACGTCACCGGTAGGTACAACGGTTGCGCCGCCGGTTGGCCGAACCGTTCACCCGTCCGTTCGCCAATGCGTTCGCCAATGCGTAGGGACAATCCTAGGATTGTCCCTACGGGCGTTGGCGTTGGTGCGGGCGTTGGCGGAACGTACAGTGCCGTTGATGGTGGCGGTACCGGCGGTTGCGATACGTACGGTACCGTTGGCAGTGCGGGCGCGATTGCGTCGGGCGGCGCCATCGTTGGGCCGGTGACGACCACGATGCCGTGCACATGGTTGGGCATGACGACGAATGCGTCGGTTTCGATACAGTCGAAATGGTCAAACGCCCAGTGCCATTGGGTTTCCACTATTCGACCGAAATCGTTCAATCGCATCCTACCATCGCGAATGTCGCCTAGATGTTCAAGCATTCCCAGTGTGCAGATGGTGACAAAATATGCCCGCGGAGTGGAATAGTCATACCCGGGCAACCGATTTGGTTTGCGATCATGCGTCATGGCATCCTCGTCATCCGCCGGATCATCTACCGAAATACAACACAGCGTGACGACGTGACATCGAGGACTCCAGAAGCGGGGAAAGGGATGCGCTGGCTGGAGATGAATCTAATTCATGGACCCGCCGTGTCGACCGGTCCAGTCCAGGGGCGTTCGCCCGGGAGGACCGGTTTCCAGACCGGCTGGCGGGAGCGCGGGTTGTGGTAGATGCATGCCCAGACAGAATCTGAATCTTCCAGGACCAATTTCAGGGAATCAGCCAGGGGCTGAAAAGGGTGGTGTTCGGCGCAGACCTGGGAAAAATCCAAAACCGCCCAGGAATCGGGAGACACGGGGAGCTCAAGGTCGGCATGGGCGCTGTCGTCCCAGCCTTTGGACCAGGAAAGGTGCACTTGAACTTTCCGTGTGAACAGCGGGAGGCTGACTAAGGTCCGATTTTTCGGGTCGGCGTCTTCGTGGTAATATCCCTGTCCCACCAACGTGGTTTCCGCGTCAGCCCAGCGAATGCGTGTGGTAAGAATCTTCGCGGATCCGCTCCCCAAGCGCTGGACCACCGCAACGCCAGGAGGATGGCGGAATTGGTTGCGAACCTCGGCCGCCAACGGAAGCGCGATCCCCAACCCGCAGAAAATCCCCCATACCACCTTGCCGCTGCGCGACGGTGCACCCGCCGCGAGGACTCCAAGAAGAAGTGTCGAGGCGAGGAAAGGAAGCCATTGGCCGGCTCCCAACAGTGGCGACGAAGGGAAGGTCCAGTCGCCATCCAGGATCAAGGCGAGGCGGAGACCATGTCCGACCATCACAACCGCAGCGAGGATGCGAATCGCCAGGAAGTGACGGAAAATGGCACCTAGAGATCCGATCATACCAAGCGTTGCCAGGACGAACAGGACAACATACTCGGAGGGTAGCCAGTTTAGATGGAAGACGCGCTCCCACAGAGTCCGTGAGAAATCGAAGGGAGCGAAGACGCCGGTGACGAACAGGGCGGCGCAGGCAAGGCATGCAAGGCGGGCAGGAAGGGAGGGGGAGGAAGGGGTCATGTGCAAAGTCTAGATCAAGAGTGCGCCGGGTGAAGAATGGAACTGAACGATGAGTTCGCAGGAGGAACAAGCGTCTTGGAGTCCAAGCAAAAAGGCACGACCCATAGTTTCAATCCTTCGCACTGAGGAAAGGTGAAGACGGGAAGAGGACTTTGGAACGCCGCGGTTTTCGGGTAAACCAAAACGATATCGCCGATTCCTTCCAGGTAGCTCAACCCATACGCCTGGAGCTGATAGAAATCACTCTGCGACAACCCGTACTTCTCCGTGCCATTTTGCTTGGTGCCATCCAGGAGCTTCCACTTCGTATCCAAAACCATCCGACACTGTTTCCCCTCAAGAACAAGGAGATCGGGCTTCAGAGCAAACCAAGCGGATTTCTGGTGGCATACAAGGTGATGCGATCGCGCCTGGGTTTTCAGTTGATAGGGTGATCCAAGCTTGCGTCCGATGTGTTTGGCCACGAAGGCCTCGAACAGCGTTTCCATGGGGAAAAGCAAGGATGGTGCGTTGTGATCTCCTGCTCCGGTGAGCGGAGATTCCTCCTCCAGAATCAGTCGAGCCCAGTCCAACGCTTCCTGATAATGTTCCATCCCTCGATCTCGACGGATGCGAGAAAGATCGAGGCGGTAGTGGACTGACACCGGGATTGCGGAAAACAAGGAGCAAAGCTCCCTGGAGCGCTTCTGGTGCTCTTGCATGGAAGTCCATTCCAGCGTTTTGCGCAACGCGGCATGCAGCAAGCGATTTTCCGGCCGGTCCGGCGTGAACTCGTCGAATTCGGCGAAGAACCGATCTCGCCTTGTCAGATTATGACGAAGGTGATCGGTGAAAGACAGTTTTCCACGGAGTGCCGCCAGATTCTCCGAACGCAACGAATACTCACCCCGCAAGCCACGCTTGACGGTGTGCTCCGCAGCGTCGAGGAATTCGGAAAGAAAGACCTCGAGGAGTGGCATGTGGGCGGACTTGATCGCGGCGTGTTCCGTGCGGATGTGGCGGAAGCCATGCAAGCAACGCAACATTTCGAGCAATCGACGACGTGCGGATTCGATGCCACCGTCGATCACCTTCCCGATCTTGGGCAGCACCTCGATCTGGAAGCCATCCGGCGCGCGAATCACGCCGACATAACTTGTCACCTGGATGGCACGACGTCCTTTGCGATGGACGGGACGCGCCCACGCGGCTTGTCCAGCTTCCGACTGGCGGAGCCCTTGGTGTTCCAGCCAATCGAATACGCGCGAGGGAACGGACCGCACGCCCTCTTCGGTCACGACACCTCGGTCGTCGGAGACGAGCGCGTCGAATTCGAAGATCGATAGGTGGCTCATCCGAGGGTTGCCCTGACCGGTCAGTTCGCCAAAGACTGATAGATGCCGACGTAGGCCTGCGGAATGGCAAACGCAGCTTCTTGCACAACGCATCGGCGCTTGGTGGAAAATTCGTCCAGCTGATGGGCTGTCCCAAATAGGCGATGCAGATCATTGTCGTCTTTGGAGACTTCAACAATGAAATGCTCTTCTGGCCGAAGCTTTTGGTTGTCTGCGAGAACAAGGCGGATCTTCTGCCAGTCTTCGAAGAAATATTCCTCCAGAAGCGGCAGGATTCGATTGCGGAAAATATGCTCCAACGCGAGGAAGCGGTCCTGACCATCCTCCATGCTCAGGAGAGGTGTGAAGTAGGCGTGACCGATGCAGTGATCCCGATCGTACAAGGTCTCGACCCGTTGATTGATCGCATCGAGCATTTTGGGGATGTTGATTTCCGTCTCTGCGATCTTGACACGCAACCCACCAAGTGGTGCGCCAGCCACGTCGCGGGAATCAGGGAGTACGGGTACGAATTCAAAGCGTCTGCGCAGCGCGGTATCCAGCAAGGCAAGAGATCGGTCGGCCGTATTCATGGTCCCGATGATGTCGACATTCGCAGGCACGCAGAATGGTTTGCCAGAATAGGGCAAGGTCACCGTGACGGCATTTTCGGCGCCTTCACGTTTGTCAGGTTCGATCAGGGTGATCAACTCGCCGAAGATCTTGCTGATGTTGCCTCGGTTGATTTCGTCGATGACCATGGCGAACCGGTGGTTTGGCGATCGGCTCGCGCGGCTGCACAGCTCGAGGAATGCACCTTGCCGAATCTCGTAGCGCACGTCACCTGCTTCGCCTTCGACACTCAGAACCGGGCGCAGCCCTTCCACGAATTCCTCGTACCCATACGACTGGTGAAAGGTGACAAAGCTGTAACGCTTGACCGGAGCCGCATCCTCGACAACAACGTCAAGTTCATCGACAAGCGCGATCAGTTCCACGCACTCTTCTTTCCAGTTCCCGGCAAAGTGCCATACAGAATCTTCCGTCTTGTCGAAGATCTCGGGATCCATGCGCAGTGTGGTCCCGACGGTTTTTGACTCTTTGATGGCGTGGTTCTGGAATGCGTTCCAGAGGGTCGGCGTGATATTCCTGCTCCGTCCCTTGTTGGCCACGATCGCCTGGATGAAAGGATGATTTGCGATATCTTTGACCTTGGCCTTACCCCCCAACGCGTAGAGTGCTGCCGCGGCTCCTTCCCACCAAGTCAGCGGTGCTATATGCTCTTCGATTGCCTCGTTCCGCCGTTCTTCGGGAGAAATGCGCCTCAGGGAATCTTCATAATCGCGCTTCAGCAGGCGGCCCAACTCGTAGGTCTTGCCGGTACCTGGAGGACCGTAGAAGATTCGGTTGATCACGTTGCCTGTCCGTTCTGATATTGCAGGTTCGTTGACAATATTTGGATCCGCCTTCCATGCGACAAACGGCTGAAGATTATTCTGAATAGGTGACTGAAAGTCTTTCCACCAGCGGATCGAGTTGACCGATATCTTTTCTTCAAGTCGTCGTACGGCGGAGACCACGAAAGCGACTTGCGCGGATCGCTTGCCTTCGCTGTCGTTGTACTCTGAAAACTGTTCCGCGTATCGATGTACGTGCTTCCAGGCCTTGGTCGGATACTCGCTGGCAGTGGAAAAATCCGAGATCGTCAGTTCCCATCGGATCGTGTTGCTCTTGCAGATCAGGAAGGGAAATGTTCCGTCCAATCGAAGTCGATCCCGCAAGACGTCAAGAACCTCTGCCCCCCCCGATGGATTCTTGCTCCACCAGTAGATGGCGGGGCGTCCATCTTTGATCAATCGCTCGACCTCTGTGACCCAGTCGTCGTTATCAGAGACGGCTAAGCCGGATGGCGATGATGAATCGTTGTGGTTCATTTTGAGTCCTGGATCTTTGGATTCAATCGCTCGGCGGCTAGGCTTGCGTGGATGGTCCGGATGTGGTTCCGCCGCCGCCATCCACGTTCGCGATCCCGAGAAGGGTATTTCGCTCCGCCAAAATCCGCCGCAGGTGCAACGCCCGATTGGAGCTGTTCGCGGCGCATTTTCCAACGACGACCATCCCCACCAGAGTGCCTAAGAGACCACTGAAGGCAAGGATTTGGACGGTTATGAATCCGGGAAACCCGAATAGATGGATCAATTCCACACGCAACGGACTCTTGTCGATGAACGTCGCCGCCAACAGCGCAGCAACCATCCCTGCGCTTCCCTTGAACCAGTTCAGTCGGTTTTCGATGCGCTTGGCTTGATTCTCCAGCCAGGAAGAAACGAGCTGCAGCACCGATGGATCGAATCGCGCCAGCTCCACATCGCTTCGCAATTCCCTCTCGACATTCTTCCCATCTTCACGGGAGAACGCACTCGCGCTTTCACGAATCTCTTTCCACCCATTACGAGCCCAAACTAGAGACGCCGCCGCAGTGTAGGTCACCAATACGACAAATATTGACCACATCGCACCCATGTGGAACTTCAACCAGCCAGCTGTTTGCCAATGGACCTGCGAGAGGATCACGAGATAGCCAACAAAAGCCACCATCGCCGCCAGTCCGTAGGGGACTTTCAGCCAACGTAAACGATTTGGTTGAGCGATGGTGGTTTCCGCGACCTGCCGCTCCCGCTTCTCGCAAAGCTCGTGGATCTTTCTGATGGCATCCGCAATCGATACGAGATCTTGAGTTGGAACTTGCGGTGAATCGGATTGAATCATGCGCATAACCTCAGCAACAGTGGATCATTGGCCGATCGAATGCAGTCTTTTGCGACGGTGGACAGCTCTGATTTTGGATTGACCATTGATCGAAGCTCTCTTGCGATTTCATCGGCCTTCCCGCGCGAATGTGGATCCCCACCGTTTTCACTGCTCTGAATTGCCGCACGGAAACGATCAATCTTTTGATTCACCGATTGCCAAATGCTTCGACGCAACTCCGCAAGTGGCACATGTTCATTCAGCTTCAATCGCTGGATGGTCACTCTCGCCCGTTGGTGACTCCAGGAGGACTCGTTCGGATCTGCGGGACGAAGTGAACCATCAAGATCACAGATCAACATCCCCACATCCAAAGGGTCCGTCGGATCAAGTAGGTATGCGTCTTCAGAATTTTCACAACGTCGATTATGCATCGAAACTCGCGATCCATCCTGGAGGGGAAACCATCCGCCTTTCTTGCGATTGCCGACGTTTCCGCACAAGCGGTAGTTGTGGTAATCGAAGGCCAGCCACCAGTAGCCGTCGCGAACGGTTCCATCTAGGTGCTTGGCTTCCTTTTTGGGGCGGAAGTGTTCGACATCCATGTGCGAGTAGATTTCTTTGGCCTCGGAAAACCAGCACTTCCCGTGCGAGAGGTTCGCCAACCACTCCTTGATCTGGCCCCAGTGATCGCTGTTGTCGTCGATAAACTTGTTTCGACCAGCGATGTCACCGGCTTGATGGAAACGGATCAATTCCTTGGTCAGCTCATCCGACTTCTTCAGCCATGCCGCAGGGGGCTCCTGTCCGTCCATGTCGATGAAGATCATGCGGCGTCCTCTTCGGCGAGGATCGCAGAAATGATGTCGTCGGCGATCTTGTCTTGTTCGTGTTGCTCCTCAGGAGTCAAGATTTCCTTGTGGAACTTGGTATGCTGGGCCATCTTCTGGACAAAAAGCGCGAAGTAGGGATCGCGGAAATCCTGAGCAAACCCAAGATCGCCCAATTCTTTGCTCAGCCGCGACAACTCGGCATCTTCCGCTAGCGACCTCGCCGCCCCTTTCGCATACAAGGCGTAACGGTGATCGATCCGACGCATCGTCTCGGCGTCCACCGTCGACCTCAACCCAAACAAATCGCTTTTCAACAGCCCCGACACGCCCATGCCCACGGGATCTTGATCCGGCAGGGTCACCGTTGTGCCAGATTCCGTCTTGCGCAGGATATGGACCTGTTCGCGGCGCAAGCTTCCCACCATCATGGGGTCGTGGGTGGTGATCAGGATCTGGGAGGTCCCTCCGCCTGGCGCCGCCGGACGGATCACCTTCTCTAGCGTCTCGAAATAGCGCAGCTTCCAGAGAGGATTCAGGTGGGTGTCGGGCTCGTCCAGCAGAAACAGGCATTCGTCCTGGTGGGTGATGCGCATCAGCCCCAGAACGGTCAGAAGCTGAAGTTCGCCTTCGGAAAGATGTCTAAATTCCAAGCGACCTTCCGAATCCTTGTGCTGCACACAAATTCGGACTTCCTCGATGAGGTCTGCGAGATAGGCTCCTTCGGCGTAGCGGAAAAAATGCGAGGGGGTACCAACTACATCGCCTAGGCTGCGTAGCGCTTCCTGATCTTTCAGGTACAGGTAAAGGCGCTCCTGTTTTTCGCGACGCCCTCGGAAATCGATCTGCTTCTGCACGGTTTCCGTGATCGGTGCGATCGCCAAATCCCACAGCTTATCGAGAAACTCACTCACGACAGTGCCACGCGCATACCAGAAACGATTGTCGCCGTCCTGGATGTCGATCTCATCGAGCTTGCGCAGGTCATAAGGACGCTTGAGCACGAACAACGCAGACTCCAAGCCTACAATGTTCAGATCGCGAAGAATTTGCTCGAAGATGTCATCCGGAGCCAAAAAACACGCCAAGAGAACCAACTGAGTATGGCCTCCTCGGCAATAGAAAAGGCGACGGAGAATGTCTTCCCCTGCGGCGCGCAACAAGTGCTCGCGTCGGTCCTTGATCCGCTGAATTTCTTCGGCTTGCTCTTCTTCTCCCTTGAATCCATCAATCAAGTGTGCCGGAACCACTTCTTGATCTGCCATATCCATGCGCTTGGAGAACCGTTGCTCATGCTTGCGGAACAACGATTCGATCCGCTCGTTCTTGCCCGAGTAATAGGCGAACACATGCGCGGGCAAAAGCTCCTTGGCGCGGTTCGCAAAGGCCGTGGCCGAAAGTGGCTTCTCATCCACCACCGCCAACACACGCTTGCCGACACGACCTTCCAGGACCACGTCGCAACCGCGGATCAAATATTCCAGCTCGTAATCCAACGTGCAAGCATTGTCCAAGTCCAGATCACGGAAGATGGTGACCAAGGCTTCGATGAGGTTGGATTTTCCGGATCCATTCTGGCCGATCAAGGCATGGCTGTTGACCGCGCGCGGCGCGCCGGAATTCGACGAATCCTGGAGAGTGGATGCAAAGTCGATCTCCACATCGCGCAGGTTCCGAAAGTTCTTGAGTTTCAGGCGTCTGAGCTGCATCAGCCTTCTCCCACCACACGCACCGAAGGAATCTCGGGCTGCACGATCCAGCCTTTGTTCATCTCGAACTTGAGCTGGTGGTAGAAGTCGTCGATCCGTTCCATTCCCGAATGCTGCCACAGCACCTTCGGATCCAGCTCACCGTTGTGCCGCACCAGCAAGGCTGCCAGTGGCGCTTGGTCCTTGGTGGAGGGCTTCTTGCCGATCTTGAGTCGTGCGACAAGCTCTGTCTTCGGGGCTTTCATGGTTTCCTTCTCCTGGGACTGGATCCCGGTCAACGCCGCGATGGAACTGATTGCCAACTGCTCCTGCACTTGGCTTGCCTTGCGCAATTTGGCTTCGAGCGTATCGCAAAGCGCCATCAACTCGTCGACCTTGGCCACAATCCGCTTCTGCTCGGCAAGGGGAGGAAGCGGAAGGAGGTATTTCTTTACGCTATTTGCCGAGAGATTGGGTTGCGCTGTCCCATTATCGAACAACCGAATTTCTTGCCTACCAAGAGGACTAATGAGGTAGTAGTAAGCGAATTTTCGCAGAACCGCCTGATTGAAACGAATGATTACCAACGAGGACGCTATTGCACCTTCATCGAATTGATCCATTATTGCTGTTTTGCCAAGGGTTGCACCTCGCAAGCAGTACAATAGATCTCCTCTATTGACCTTTCCGCTTCTGAGCGAGTCAAATTTTTGCCGTGTTAAGTAGTTCATCTTGGATACAGACAAACGCCCATCAGATTCGATATGGCCAGTATTGATAAATGGCACACCTGTAGTTATATACTCCTTTTTATTGGGGTAATTTTTGCCTCTATCACCATTAATAAGTTGTGCCACCCTCCCCAAATAGCAGAGGGTCCAGCCTTTCGGGATCGCCCCGAGGAGTGCTCTTTTCCGTCTGTCATCTTGTGAAACTTGGATGACTCCAACCTGACTCGCATTCTCTTGTGGCACCAGCTTGCCCTGCACCGCGAGGCTCAGGATGGTATGGCGCAGGACTGCGACCTGGTCCACGTCGCTGGCCAGCAAGGACAGATTTTGTAGGCAGGTCTGCGGGTCCACGGTGGCATCCGAGGCCACACGCCCCAGGATCTCCTTGGTCAGCACCGCCCGCGCCGCCTTGCGCTTGATCTGGAGAGCTTCAAGTTTGTCGCACAAGGCCATCAGTTCGTCGACCTTGGCCACGATCCGCTTCTGCTCGGCCAGAGGAGGGAAAGGCATCGCCCGGGAAGCAAAGTATTCGGTCGGGAGGCGTTTCTGTCCGGCAGTTCCTGTCATATTCGACTCGCCCACAAGGGCGAAGTGCGGCGATCTGAGGAACACATAGACGTATCCAATATCCACCACATCTGGCAATGCACGGAACACATGAATTTCTGTCGTGCCTGCTCCAAAACCATTGGTCAAACCGCTGACAACCGCTGACTTTCCATTCTCGAAGCATGGGGTGATCTTTGCCAATATGACATCACCATCCGCGACATGGGTGAAGCCCTTCTTGATCTCACTCCACTTGCGTTTTTCTGGCAGTAGCGGCCCGCGATGGCCTTGCGAGATGGCTCCCATTGGAAGGAATGACACGTCCAGTTCGTCGTCGCATTCGTTGCGCGGATTGATCTCACCAAGGTCCAATAGGCGCACCCACCCCCAATTCGGGGGTAGAATGATTTCTCTCGGAATTTCTATGGCAAGACTTTCCAGTTTGGACGAGGACTTGAATAGCCTCTTCTCGACCGCTTCGCGCTTTTTCCTTGCGGCAACATCAATCAGAGTGCTTGCCTGACCATCCTTGAGATCCTGCTCGCTCAAAGCACCAAGCACCGCCAACTGCAGCACCATCTCCCGCAACCGCTGCACTCCGTTCGGTGCGCTGGCGATGTGGCCGAATTCTGTCAAAAACTGCTGCGGGGTCATGTGAGGTTCTCTGCCAATTGGTCGGCAAGCTGCCGACCCATTCTGAATCCAAGAATCACCTTGGAGAACCCGTTCATGGCGTCACCTCTTCGCTTGCTGCCGCCTGATGTTCCAGCCTTGCCCGCGAGCGTTGGATCGCGTCGTGGAGCTTGGCTTGTAGCACCTCCTTGGAAGGCAACGCCGTGAGGTACTCAGCTACATGGATCCCTTGGGCATCCAGTTCCAGAAGTTCGATCTGTCCCTTCTTCTTGCCGCTACAAAGGATGATTCCCAGCGGCGGGGCTTCACCCGGCTCCTGCTCGTGTTTGGCAAGCCATCGCAAGTACAGCTCCATCTGGCCTTTGTCGGCGGCTTTGAAATCACCCAGCTTGAGATCGATGGCCACCAGCCGCTTGAGGCGACGGTTGTACAGCAACAGGTCGATGTAGAAGTCGTCGTGATCGATCTGGATGCGCTTTTGGCGTGCCACAAACGTGAAACCTGCCCCCAACTCCAACAGGAACAGCTCGAGTTCACGCAAGATGGCGTCTTCCAAATCCTTTTCCAGGTAGCGGTCGTGCAGCCCCAGGAAGTCCAGCACGTACGGGTCTTTGAGCACCAAAGCCGGAGTAAACTCGCCCTGTTCCCGCAGAGCAGTCAGCTCCTGCACCAGTAGGTCGTCGGGCTTGCGGGAAAGTGCGGTGCGTTCGAAGAGCTGGGAGTCCATCCGTTCTTGCAATGTCCGCGTGCTCCAGCGCTCCAACTGGCACATCTGCAGGTAGAAGTCCCGTTTGAGCGGGTCTTCGATGTAGATCAGGGCCTTGAAATGGGTCCAGCTCAATTGTCTCCGCGCTGCGGAGACAATGGCTTCGTCGGGGAATGCCTCGGCAAATCGCACCATGTGGCGCAAATTCTTAACCGAAAAACCACGGCCATAATCGGTCTCCAGATGCTGCGCGACCGTCGCGACCACCTGTTCGCCGTATTCGGCCCGTACTCCTTGCAGCACTTCGCGCTGTAGACGCTTCCCGATACACCAGTAAAGCGTGGTGAGTGCACTGTTGATCGCAATGGCTAACTCGTTGCGGCTTTGTTCGATCAGGGCACGCAGCTCCACAACCACAGGGAGTCCTGCTTGTGCAGGATTCTTGGTTCGCGCGGCCCTGGGCTGGCTGGTGGGGATTTTCACGGCTCGCTCTCCTCGCCCACCTCGAAGTGGTGCGAGAGCGCCGCCGCCAGTTCGCCGCGCAATTGCTCCTGCACTTGGTCGATTTCTGTTAGCAAGGCTTTGTATTTGGCCAGCAGCACATCTGGGTCGTGGGTCTCGGCTTCGGCCCCGTTGGGGTTCTTGAGATCCAGGTTGTAAATGGGCCAATAGTGGCGATCGGCTGCAGCCTGCGCTTCACGCGCCTTTTGGGCACAGGTTTCAGCTTCCACCTGCAATCCGCTGATCTGGAGCTCGGTGGCCGCGCGCTTGTTTGCGTTCTTCTCGGTCTTGAGGTTTTCACGCAGGTCGGCAATCCAATTCCAGTTCGCCTTCGCCTTGTTGTCGAGTGCCTCGGCTTCTTTCCGCAACGGATTTGCCTTGGCCAGCGCATTGGCCTTGAGCGTCTTGAAATCGAGCTTCCAGGCGCGTTCGCTTTCCACGCGGCTGGAAAAGCCGTCCGATTCATTGCCCCACCAGCTTTTTTCCAGCTCAAACTCTTCCAGGCGCACTGGCTTGGTCTTGGAGTAGCTCTTGTAGCCTTCCGGATACGGATGCTCGTAAAACCAGATGGTCTCGGTGGACTTCCCTTTGGTGAAAAACAACAAGTTGGTCTTGATGCTCGTGTACGGCGCAAAGACCCCGTTGGGCAGGCGGATGATCGTGTGGAGGTTGCAGTCCTCCAAGAGCTTTTCCTTGACCTTGCCCTTGATGCCGTCGCCGAACAAAATGCCATCAGGGAGCACCACCGCCGCGCGCCCACCATCCTTCAGGAGCTTGCGCACGATCAGGGTCAGGAACATGTCGGCGGTTTCGCGGGTGCGCACATCGGCGGGGTAATCGCTGCCCACACTGCCTTCTTCCATGCCGCCAAAGGGAGGATTGGTCACCACGCAGGTGACCTGGTCGTGTGGCCCCCATTCGTTCCAGTTCTGTGCCAAGGTGTTTCCCAGCCGGGCTTGATTTGGCACATCGATCTCGTGCAACAGCAGGTTGGTGGTGCACAACAGGTGGGGCAATTGCTTTTTCTCGATGCCCTTCACCAGGCCTTCGATGGCCTTCTTGTCTTCGGCGCTGGACTTCGCGGTGATCTGGCCTTTCATGTGCTCGATGGCCGCCGTCAAAAAGCCGCCCGTGCCGCAGGCTGGGTCCATCACGGTCTCGCGCAGGTCCAGTCTAGGGTTCACCCGCTCCATCATGAAATGGGTGATGGCGCGCGGCGTGTAGAATTCGCCCGCGTTGCCCGCTCCGCGCAGGTCGTTCAGGACCTGTTCGTAGATGTCGCCCAAATTCTGTCGTGTCTTGAAATCGTGGACATCGATGGCCTGGTCCAGTTTCTCGATCACTTCCAGGATCAGGGTTCCCGACTTCATGTAGTTGTTGGAATCCTGGAACACCTGGCGGATCACGTTGCGCTTGGGGTCGTCGCTGGATTCCAGGTTCTGGAGAGCGGGGAACAACGTGTTGTTCACAAAGTCCACCAGCTCGCTGCCCGGCATCTGGGGCTTGGACTTGCCCTGTTCGTCTTTCACATACGCGGCCCAATTGCGCCAACGGCATCGTTCCGGCATCGGCGACACGTAGGGCTTCTTCTTGTTGGGGCGCTCGTCTTCCCACTCCTCTTCGCGCTGATCGAACACCTTCAGAAACAACATCCAGGTGAGCTGTCCAATGCGCTGGGCGTCGCCATCGACACCATCGTCCTTGCGCATGATGTCTTGGATCGACTTGATGGTCGTGCTGAGATTCATAAGGCTTTCAGGGGCTTAGGCCGCGCCGAAGTAGAGCTCGCGCTCCAGCTCGGCGATGGCCGTGGAAAAATTCTCGGCGCCACCGAACACGGTGCGCCGGATGTGTTGCTTGGACCCGATCTGGTCGAACGGGGGCATTTCCAGAATGCGCGGGTCTTCCAGGTCCAGAATGCCGTGGTCCTGGTACTTCTCCAGCAAGGCTTCCAGAACCATGCGGGCTTGCTCGCCGTACTTCCCGAACACGTCGCGCTTTTTCACGTTCTGGGCGCGCTCGCGGCGTGTGAGGGGCTTGGCGCCAAAGGCTATGTGGGTCACGAGATCGAACACGTCCAGCTCGCCGCCGTGGGGCACCGCGTTGCTCAGGGTATCGAGTTGGATCCCGTGTTCGGCCAATTCCTCAAGCACCGCCGCCTTGCGGTCAGATTCCGTCCACTTGCGCACGAAGGAATCGAGGGACCCGAACTCGGCTTGCAAGGCCTTCTGCAGGTGCTCCCATTGCGAGATCCGGAAGGCTTCGCTGCGCAAACGGCCTTGGGCGTCCAATTGCGAGGTTTGTTCGGCGGCTTCCATCACGGGCACATCGTCGATCACGTAGCGGGGAGGTCGGGCGGATCCGGGCATTGGGTCTGTGCCGTCCGTTCCTTCGTAGGATTCGGAATCCTCCGGGGGCAGAGGCTCGGCTTCATCCGGCGGGACCGGAGTCTGGTCTTCCGTGGGTTCGTATATCATCACCGGGTCGCCATCGAAATCGGGGTCGGCGAACAACCGCGTGGCGCCTTTGAAGTCCATGATGGTGAAGTAGAACTTGTGCTTGTCGGGGCGCAACCGCGTGCCCCGGCCGATGATCTGCTTGAACTCGGTCATGGAGTTGATGCTCTGGTCCAGCACGATCAGCTTGCAGGTCTTGGCATCCACGCCGGTGGTCAACAGCTTGGAGGTGGTGGCGATCACCGGGAAAGGTTCGTCGTTGTCGATGAAGTAACTGAGCTGCGCCTTGCCTTCCTTGTCGTCGCCGGTGATGCGCATCACGTAGCGGCGATTGGTGGCCGCGGCGGGAATGATCTTGACCAATTCCTGTCGCATCCGCTCGGCGTGGTCCTGGTCGTCGCAGAACACGATGGTCTTGGCCATGGGGTCGGTCGCGCACAAGTACTGCCACACCTTGCGGGCCACGAAGGCGGTGCGCTGGGTGAGCACCAGGTTCCGGTCGTAGTCCTGGGTGTTGTACTGGCGGACCTCCACCAGATTGCCTTCGCGATCGATCTTGCCTTGTTCCGGGATGTAGCCCAGGGCATCGACGTTGGTGACCACGCGCACCACCTTGTACGGGGCCAGAAACCCGTCCTCGATTCCCTGTTTGAGGGAATAGGTGTAGATGGGCTCGCCAAAGTACGCGGTGTTGCTCACGTCCTTTTCTTCCTTGGGCGTGGCCGTCAATCCAATGTGCGTGGCCTTGGCGAAATAGGTGAGGATCTCGCGCCAAGGGCTGTCTTGGGCGGCACTGCCGCGATGGCATTCATCCACCACCACAAAGTCAAAAAAATCCTGCGGGAACTGCTTGTAGATGTCTTTGTCGTCGCTTTTGCCCGAAACCGCTTGGTACAGCGACAGGTAGATCTCGTAGTTTTTCTTGGCCGTGCGGTTGGTGATCTTGTGCATCACTTCGCCAAACGGGGCGAAGTCCTGCTGCATGGTCTGGTCCACCAGGATGTTGCGATCGGCCAAAAACAGGATTCGCTTTTTCTGCTTGGACTTCCAGAGCCGCCAGATGATCTGGAAGGCGGTATAGGTTTTGCCCGTGCCGGTAGCCATCACCAGAAGCAACCGCTCCTGGCCTTTGGCAATGGCCTCGATGGCGCGATTGATGGCCACCCGCTGGTAGTAGCGGGGTTCGCGCGTGGTGGAGTCGCTGTGGTAGGGCTGCGCCAAGGTTTGCGGATGTGGCGCCTGCCGCAGGCCTTTCCACTGCAGATACACCTCGTAAAGCTCCGTCTCTGGCGGAAATTGACTCATCTCCAATTCCCGCTCGGCGGGTTGGGTGATTCCAGTGCGGTCGTGCAGCAGAAACCCGCTGCCGTTGGAGCTGATGGCAAACGGGCAATCCAGCATCTCGGCATACGCCAAGGCCTGCTGCATGCCATGGCCCACGCTGAACTTGCCTTGCTTGGCCTCCACCACGGCCAATGGCGTTTTGGGAGCGGCATACAGCACGTAGTCGGCCCGCTTGGGTCCGCCCTGCCGGTCGGGATTCTTCTCCCGCGTTGCCAAGTTCCCACGCACCACGATCCGCCCCTCCGTGATCACCTCCTCCCGGAACTGCTCCTGCCTCCACCCCGCCGCCAGAATGGCAGGCGTGATGAACTTGGTGCAGATGTCGCGTTCCGAAAGGCTCAATGTGTCCATGGACTCTCCGGGGCGGCTCGGAGGGAGATTTCAGGGCCGATTGGCCCGGGAACTCGCCCAATAGGAGGGAATAATAGCCAAAGTCATGGAACAAGAACTCAAGAACTCTTCTTCAAAAAGACAGGATGAACCCACGAAAATTGGTCAGCAGCTTGCCGACCAATTTGGCGGTCAGGGCGTTTTGGGGCGGACGGGCCAGTGGACCTCAGGTTCGCGGGCTTCTGATCTCAAGGCGCCGCCTTGCCAAGCTCCCTCTTCACCGCTTCCACCAAGGCCGGATCCTCCGGCTTGGTGCCGGGTGCAAAGCGGGCGGCCACCTTGCCGTCGCGTCCGATCAGGAATTTCTCGAAGTTCCAGGAGATCTTCCCTTTGCCTTCAGGCTTGACGTCTTGTGCGGTGAGGTAGGCGTACAGGGGTGCCTGGCCTTTGCCCTTGACCTCGATCTTCTCGAACATGGGAAAGGTCACGCGGTACTTGAGCGAGCAGAACTGCTTGATCTCCCCGTTGGTTCCGGGCTCCTGCCACAAAAAGTCGTTGGAGGGAAAGCCCAGCACCACAAGCCCCTTGGCGGAATCGTCGGCCCATAGCTTCTGCAGGCCCGCGTACTGCGGAGTGTGCCCGCATTTGCTGGCGGTGTTGACCATCAAGACCACCTTGCCGCGCCACTGGCCCAGGTCCACCAACTCGCCGTCGATTCTCTTCATCTTGAAATCCAGCGCATCGCGGGGCGGGACGATTTCTGTCCCCGAAACGGTGGAGGCGGCCAACACGGCGGTCAGGGAAGGGAAGAGCGCTTGGAACATGGGTCACTCCGTGGATCAGTGCAGGGATCAAGCTACGGGAGTGCGAGGCGGCGGACCGTCACGGCGAGGTCATTCAAGATGGAGGGAAGGGTCGGGATTTCGCGGTTGAGTTGAGGCTTCTTCCCGGGTGTGCTCCCGGAATCGGTTCAAGCCAAACGGTACCCCGTGCTGCGTCCACCCGCATCACCGCGTACCAGGATTCCCTGCTCGGTCAGAAATTGGATATCCCGCAAGGCGGTGTCGGTGGAGCAGCGGACGATCTTGGCCCATTTCCCGGAGGTCAGGTTCCCTTCGAAGCCTTCCAGAAGAAGTCCCAGAACCTTCCGATGCCGGTCGTTGAAAGACGCGTTGGCATGGCGCTGCCAGAACAGATGCTTGTGGAGAACCTTGTCGATCACGCGCGTTGATCGCTCCATCGCGCGCTCCAGGCAGCTCAGGAACCACAGCAGCCAATCGGTGATGTCCAGGGATCCGGCCTGGGTGAACTCCAGGACCTTGTAGTATTCGTTGCGTTCGGCCATGATCGCCGCCGAAAGGCTGTAGAATCGCACTCCCTTGCCGTCCATCCGCGCCAACAGCAAATCCGTGAGCGCACGGGCCAGACGGCCGTTTCCGTCGTCGAACGGGTGGATGGTCAAAAACCACAAGTGCGCGATGGCTGCCTTGAGGATCGGGTCGTCGTCGCTTTCGGCTTCCAGCCACGACAGAAAACGTCGCATCTCGGCGGGGATCCTGTCGGCTTCGGGCGCCTGGAAATGGACCCGTTCCCGACCCCATCCGCCGCTGACCACCTGCATGGGCCCTTTCGAGTCGTCGCGCCATTTGCCGGTGCGGATCCGGTACAGCCCACTGTGTCCTTCGGGAAACAGCGCGGACTGCCAGTCCAACAAGCGCTTGCGTGTCAGCGGCTTGTGGCAATGGAGGATGGCGTCCATGGTGAGGTCGACCATTCCCTCGACTTCGCGGCTGGCCGCGACCGATTCCGGGATCGCCACTCCCAAACGCCGCGCCACCGAAGAGCGAACCTGGAGGGCATCCAATCGCTCCCCTTCGATCTCTGTCGATCGGATCACGTCCTGCGTCAGGTTCTCCAGCGAGGTTTCTTCCAACGGCGCGAAACCCAGAGCATCCAGTTTCCCCAAGAGCCGCCCGTGCAATTGGCGCACTCTGGCCAGCGGCACGATCAACCGATCGTCCTGGCGCGCAAAGCTCGGCCATTCGGGCAGTTCGTGGATGTACATGCGGTGAATCTAACCATTATTCGCCGCAGAAAGTGCGGCGAATACGGTGCGGATTCGCCGCATGGGGGAGGGCGGCTGACCGTCCAGAAGTGTGATCCAAATCACATCCATCCCCGGAGTGTGATCTTGATCACAGATTTTTCTCGGCGTTTTCGGCACATTCACCTCGGAAACCACTCCCAGGAGAAACCGAACGTGCCTACGACCACCTCCCCCGCTACAGCCCTGCACCTGTCCAGCTACCAGCCCTTCCGCGAAGGGCAGACCCTGGTGGCTTGGATGGGAGATGCCGCCCAACCGTTGCAATGGTTCCTGGTTCCGCTTGCGGATGGGCAAAGAAATGCCTCCGACACCCAGGATCTGTCCCCGCTGGGCCCTCACTCCACCGCCCAATGGATTGCCAAGCCGGGAAAGTGGCGATTGATGGCCTCCAGTCCTTCGCGGGAAATCCGCGCGTGCCTGGAATTCTGGATCTATCCGGCCGACCAGGCACCGCGATTGGCCCAACAAATGGCTCAAGCCGAAGACCCCCATTCGGTCCAGGGTGGCCTGTCGCGCGTAATGGAACTGTTGGAGTCCTTCCCCCAGGAAAGCGACGACTTGGCAGCCCGGACGTTCAAGGAGTCCCTCCAGGAGCAGCAAGGCCGCTTGGAGGCGGTGATCCAGGCGGTGGCCGGACAATCGCGCTATCCGCTCTGGTGCGACGACCCCAACCGCCGCGCGTTCGTGTCGGTGGGGCCTCAGGGGTGGCGGCTGGTGGATTGGTCGGACAGCTCCCTGGAGTCCGGGGTGGCGCTGGCCTTGGAGCCGGTGGCAGGCGATGTCCGGGAAGCGCTGAAGAGCCTGCTGGAACAGTGGAAGACCACCATCGTGCACGGGCGCGTCCGGGGATGTTTTGCCCTGCCCGAACAACCGGAAGACCCTGCCACCACCTGGATCGTCCAATCGTTCGATCTGGAGGGCGGGGCCAGTGCGCCAGCTCCCGCGCGCATGGACACCGGGATTTGGCATGGTGCTTTGGCCAAGGCCATGGTAGGGGTGCCCAGTCTTTGTCAGGTGCGCATCGGTGCGTCCGTACCCAAAGGGAAGGGGGCATTGGAGTTGTGGCGCCGCGGCAGCGCCAAGCTGGATCTGTTGCGCGAGGTGTTTCGGGGATCCCAAGGCGTTCTGGAAACCTTGGGGATCGGATCGGGCCACCCTCTTTCGCGGGGTGCGCAGGTGACAGGATCTGACAAGGATGCGGGCAGGACCTATCGCTGCTGGGTTGGAGAAGACGACGACACCTTGGATATCCTTCTGGTGGACCCCGAGCTGGAGCAATCGCTGCGGTCCCTCTTGGAAGGAAGAAGCCTTCCGACCCCGGAGCGATTCTCGTGGTTTCTGGCAGAGATCGGAACCGCCCTGGAAACGCGCCGGATGGTGTGGCACCAGCACGTGATGGACGGAGGAAAGCTGGAAGACCAACTGCAGGACGAAGACGAACGGCTCTCCGCATCCAATCTCGCGCGTGTGGAGGGACATTCCAAGAATCGCACGCTCAAGGTGGTGGTGGGTTCCTGGCCAACGGGATTCCAGACAGAATCCGACCATTCGGAGATCCGCCCCTTGAACGATCCGTCCAACGGGAAGGGCCATTTGACGATCCGGCTGCTAGACGAGTGGGACGAGCCTTTGCCGTCGCAATCGGTGAAGATCCTGCGTGAAGGAGCGTTGGTCCACGAGGTCACCCTGAAGGACGGATGTGCCTGCCAAGGCGATCTCCAGTATGGATGCTACGAGCTGGAAGTGGACCACGAAGGCCACACCCACCGATTCTCCGTCGCCTGGCTTCCCGGAGATGTCCAGGAAGCGGTTCAAACCTGCTATCTCTCCCACCCCGAACCCAGAGCCTGACCCATGTCAAATCCCGACTATTCTGTCCAATTGGTACTCACCGAAATCGTCACCTTCGGTGCAGGGGTCACCCCTACCCTCCGCTTGGATCTGAAGGCCCAGAAAGGCCTGAAATCCGGACAGGCTTTGGTTATCCAGGTGCTGGAAGCCGCCACACAAAGTGGAGAAGCCACGGAGATCGACCGGTTTTCCGTCCGCGTGGTCCAACAGGGCGCCACTTGGGTGTTCCGGGATGTGGTCGACCCCCGACCCTCCACCCATCCGGTTCGCGGGGAGAGCTACCACCTGGCCGACCACTTCCAATTGGAATTCGCGGGTGCGGAGGGTGCGCAAGTGTGCATTCTGTCCGAGTTGGGTTCCGGAGTTTCCCGGCCAGCCTATATCAGCGTGAAGGCGATCGCGAAGGACCGGCCCCTTGAATCGTCATGCACCGCACAGCGGGTGATGCGTCATTTCCGGGCTCGTTTGATGGCTTATCAATTCCGGAAGGGTGACGGAGCTTTGGAAGAAGCAAGGGTGGCGAGTTCGCCGACACCGTCCGAGGTGGTCCAACAACCAAAAGGCAGCAGCGTTCCTCACAGAAAAGGAATCGAGGTTCGCGGAAGCGAGGAGTTTAGACAGGTGACCTTGCAGCATATTGAGAGAATTCGTGAAGGTGGAAAATGCGGAGCAGATTTGATTCAAAAGTTGGAGTCCTCGAAGAATACTACTGTGATCATTTTTGGAAAAAATGATAGGGCTCGACCTGTACTTTATTCTAAATATCCCTTCTGGCTACTTGGCGTTACAGTAGCCGGTGATGATGTGGTTGTTACCTATAATCCGTACAATCGAACAGCTGTAACGGCTAAATATGATGACGGGGGGAAGTTGCGTCCTCCTTGGGTGGTTTTGGCCCACGAATTATTTCATGTCCTAGATTTCTATTCGGGGGAGGATTATACGTGGGTTTTTGAACGTGGCAATATCGTGAATGGAGAATTGGTGAAAAATGCTTGGGAGGCGTCAGCAGTTTTGGGTGAAAATCGTATTCGCGCAGAGAACAACTTGCCTTTGCGGAAAGGTTACTGATGAAAATTAAATACATTTCTTTGGCGGCATACTGTTTGCTATTGACTGTGATCTGGGCTCGATGGGCAGGTCTCTCTAGGTCACCTCAGCATGCGTTGGAGCGCGCTTCGGCAAATTCGGTATTCTCGGATGAATTCATAAGCGTCAAGATTAAGGATCATTTGCGTACGAAAGGATTTTCACCTCGTAGTTGTGGGCTGTTGTATTCTACAGAAGAGGAAGGATATGCTGCGGAAATTGATTCGGTTCGGGATGAGGCATTGCTCAGAGAATTTGAAAAAGATGATTATCCACCGCTGAACTTGTTGTGTATGGATTGTCCAATGTATTTCAAGCTCCACTCGAAGTTTGGCTTCTACTGGGTGAGTATTGAGCCTTGATCGAGCACCCAATCGCTTGTATTGATTGTAAGAGGTGGAAAAAGTGATTTACATCGATAGTTATTTCGAGGAGCAAGCGACGAGATTCATCAACCTTCTGCATGGAGAAGCCGAATGATGTGGACCCTTCTTTTGGTCATGTGCGCTGGCAGTGCTCCTAACTTGCCGTCCAACCTTTCCCGGTGGCTTCAAGAGACCAACCGCCTTGTTCCGCCGCCTCCAATGGTGGAGTCCGGGAAGGATCCTTCCAAGGCAGGAGCGTTCCATTGGGCGTCCTACTTGGGAAAGGATCCCTATCCGAATCGAGTGGTGTATCAAAGTCGCGGTTTGGTGGAACGTGCCAGGCACATCGATTCCGCTGTACCTCATGTCTATACTTTTGAGCATTGCGTATGCGATACCTGTCCGGGCCAAATCGAACCTCGATGCGCTAGGAACGATTGGAAAGATGTTGGTACGATGAAAATTTGGATTCACAATCCGTTCGAGTTCGGAAAATTCCCCGACCAGCCTGAAAGCCGACCAAGCCCTTTCCCCTGGAGGGAAGGAATCGAAAACGAGGTTTATGATAAAGGAATCTTTTTTCGTGTGGAGCGCGATTCCAAAGGCCGGATCCGCAAGACGATCACTGGGTACGATCACCAACTCGACAAGGACATCACCTTGTACCAGGCCCTCCAAGATTCTTTGGGGCGAGATACGGCAGTGACCCACCATGAAATCCACCTGGATACCTTGGGCAAGGTGCGGTTCATCAGAGAGAACAACCGAGAACACCGCACCTACGATTCTCTGGGGCGCCTGTCCACTTATTGGATAGAAACGAAATTCAGTTCTCCTCCGGAAGACTTGACATGGGAAGGTTGCCTGGAAACCCAGTACCTGTACGATAGCCGCGGGTTCAATCAGGCGCAGATCCATCGAATCCCCCTGGGAGGAAGGGTGGTGGCAGTTTCTGACATCTTAAACAACAATGAAGGGCGTCCCGTTCGGCAGAAGGTGGGCTACATCCAAAAGGGCAAGGTGGTGGATTGGCTGGTAGGCAATTTCTGGCAGTACGATTCCCTGGACCGGCTCACCTACCGGGTCCAGTACACCAATCCGAAGTGGATCGGGAAGTCAGATACGGAGGGGTTCTATTTCTGGTCCAACTGCAACTGGTGGAACCGGCCGTGAGGGCTGGCATCAAGGTGCAGATCAACCTTCTGCATGGAGAAGCCGAATGATGTGGACCCTTCTTTTGGCTATGTGCGCTGGCAGTGCTCCTGCCTTGCCGTCTAACTTTTCCCAATGGCTTAAAGAAACCAATCGCCTTGTTCCGTCGCCACCGGTGGTCGACACCTGCGCAAACAGAATCACAGACAAAGTGTTCGCATGGGCATCCTATAGGGGGCGTGAAATATTCCCTCGCAAGGTGCAATCCCAGAGGCAGGGCCTTACAAGGATCCAGGCTCGGATAGACACTGGAGCTGAGCTCGTCTACGAATCTAGAACGTGCTCCTGCTATCCTTGCAAAGGCTATGCGGAGGCAATCTGTACGGAATGGGTGAATAGCACAGAGGTGATGGTTCATCCCGTCACCCCTTTCGATTTTTCCAGATTTCCCGACCAGCCGCATATGACTCAAAGTGTTTTTCTTGCCCCTGAAGGCATCCAAAGCCGGTCCTCCAAAGGGGAAGTCTTTTATAGGGTCCAGCGTGATGCCGCTGGACGGGTTCGCAAAACCATTTCGGGCGTAGATACGGACCCTTCGAAGGATATCGATCTCTACCTGCCCCAGCAGGATTCATTGGGGCGGGACACGGTGGTCACCCGGCGCCAGATTGGATTGGATTCGGCAGGCAAGGAGAAACGCTCCAAGGACTGGGAGCGGGAGTATCGTTCGTACGATTCGTTGGGCAGATTGGCGTGGTACTGGCTGGAGACGGATTTGAACAATCCTCCGGAGCACCTGGCCTCGGAAGGCTGCTTGGAAACCCAATTTCTGTACGATGCGCGTGGTTTCAACCACATCCAGCTGCATCATATCCCACGACACGGAGAAGTGGTGGCGGTGTCCAGCTTCGAGAACAACCGAGAAGGACGCCCCGTTCGGCAACGGGTGGGCTACATCCAGAAGGGAAAGGTGGTGGATTGGCTGGTTGGCAATTTCTGGCAGTACGATTCGCTGGGCCGGCTCACCTACCGGGTCCAGTACACCAACCGAAAATGGATCGATGCTCCGAATCCTGTGGCGTACTACTTCGAGTCCAACTGCAACTGGTGGAACCGGCCGTGACCCGGGGCTGAGCCCTCACTCCGGACACTTCGCATCCTTCGTGGAGTCCCCGGTGCCGAACAGGCAAGTGGTATCGACCGGTTCTGGAGGAGAGGCCGTGAAGGGATCTGCCCATTCGGGGCACTTGGGGAAGCCGCCGTAGACCTTGGACAATTCCTGCATTTTGGTGAAGTCTTCGCGGCTGACGTACTCCTGCAAGCATTGGCTGGCGGTGTCGGCGGGATGGAGTCGTCTCTGGATTTTGCAGGCGCCACTTGCTAAAAAGCTCCAGTTCTTGGGGCCGTACGAGTGGTGGCAGTCCTTCGCATCCCAGTCAAACTGCTTGGCGCTCACCCCGTGGGCACCCACCATGGCCGCGCCGTACCAATCCTTCAACAGAAGGGCGCGCTGCTGCGGAGAGTGTTCGTCGAAGTCCGGCTTCGAACCGATTTCCTCCCTGAGCACTGAATCCAGGTCGGGGAGGACCAAAAGCGCACTGTCGTGTTTGCCTTGGGCCACCAGACACCGACCCTTCAACAGCCGGAACAGAAACGACTCAGGCCACCTGGAAAGCGCTGGGTCCACCAGTTTCCGGCACTGGGAGAACTCGCGGAATTGGAAGTGGGACAGGGCGCGGATCATCGAGGTGATGGGATCCTCCGGTCGCCGGTATTGTGCTTCCTGGGCCAGTTTCTTCAGGCGGGCGTTGGATTCCAGGGAGTATCCGGTGAAGGGAGCGCTGAAGGCTTCCTCAAGCGCGAACCCCATTCTCCAGGTCAAAAGGGAATCGTCGGGAAGCCCCCGGGATTTGGCATCCGATAGAAGTTGTTCGTGGCTGGGGCCTTGGTACCATCCATGCAAAACCAATTTCGCTTTGCAGGAAAATTCATCGCTCACGGTCAGCCGGGAAAGCGATTTCTCGAACAAGTCCACGGCCTCGGTGGTAGCGCCTTGGTTGATCAGGGTCTTGATTTTGGCGGCCACTTTTGCGCTGCGGTAGGGGAAACTCAAGTTCCAAACCAGCTTGGCGGTCCAAGCCAGAGCGATCAAGCATAGCGCCACGACAAGGAATGTTCGGTTGCGAGAGGACATAAGAATGTCTTTCAGTGGGGATTGTCTTCGCGGGGAAGCAAAGTGGGGTAAATGAATCTGCTAGGAAAGCTAATTCATCCAAACACGGCAATCGCTCCATCTACCTTTCCTCTGATCCCCCTCTATCGGAGACCTCTCATGAACGATGCCCCGGAGCCCTTGCCGACGGAAACCGAACCTGGTGATTCGCCTTCGAGCCTTCCCTTCGAAGTGCGCTACCGACTCCAGCCCGCGCTGACCGTGACCGCCTTGGTGTTGGCGATGTTTCTGCTCGGCATCGGGGTGATGCCCATCGAGATGGCGCCAGAAAATGTCTGGAGTTTGGTGGTGCTTCGTGCCGTGGCCATCCCCTTTGGTTTGTTCGCGGCGTATGCAGGGCTCTATGCGGGACTGTTTCGCCAAGAGCGGGTCCGCGTAAGCGAGGAAGGAGTTTTGGAGATCGGGTTGTTCGGAAACCGACGGATCCCCTGGAAGGATCTGACTGGTTTCCAGGTGGAGGAGTTCCAGACCCGTTCGCATCGCGAACGACCCAGCTCCATGGGTCGATCCAGGTGGCAGAGATTGACCACGTACAAATCCTGGATGCTGTCCCTGAGGTCACGCTCGAGCGGAGCCCAGATCCACGCGACGGGAATCTGGTGGCTGGCCACATCCTACCCGACCCTGGACATCGATCTGGGGCGCCTGACGCCACAAGAGGCGGACCAGTTGGTGCGCGTTGTTGGAATCGGTCATGCCAGGTTTCCGCCATTGCCGGGAATTGTCCCATCGGCGCGACCGGAAGGAAGGGCTCCCCAGGCCGCCAAGGGGCGATGGATGCTGGGCAGCATCGTGCGCGCCCTGATCCAGGCGGTTCTGTTGGGGTTGCCGTTGGGTGGTCGAGGGTCGGGTGTGCTGTTTCTGATCGTGTCCGTGGTGGGTACGCTTCTGACCTCGTATCGCCTCCTGGAAGCGTTCGAGTTCCGCGCTCCCCGATGGACCCTGGCTTGGCTTGCGCTGGTGGCTCTGTTGCAGCAGGGTGCCGCGCGCTGGATCCAAACCGCCGCGCGGGACAACTCCCTGAACAGCGATGACCTTCCCTTGGCCATCACCACGCTGGTGCTGTGCCTGGGGGTGTCGTGGGCCATGGGGTGGATCTACCGCCAGGATCGCCCGCAGAGGTAAGGTCCCTTCGGACTATCGTTGACGGAATCCGTCTATTACGCCATCAAGGCGCCGCCACGCGTCCCATGGTTTCTCCCCGATCGGTACGGATCCGCACCAGCCCCAGTCCGCGGAATCCAGTCGGGACCGTCAACGTTGCTTCCGAAGCGCCCTGGGGCTTTTGCTGCGCCAGCGTGCGTCCCGCGGCGTCCAGGAGAGCGATGTCGCGAAGCGCATGGCCTGCGTCGGAGCGGATGGTCAGAATCCGTCCTTTCAGGGTCCAGGAGGCGAAACGCCCCGCGACCGGAAGCGAGCGGATTCCCACCGACGGTTCCAGCCGGGAGGCGAGGATGATTCCGGAGTCGCCGAATGCGTAGAGGGTGGAATCGGCCACCACCAGGGCGTTTAGATTCTTCTTTGTGCGGCCCGAATCCACGCGGCTCCAGCGCGTGCCGTCGCCGGAAACCAGGATGGTTCCCTTGTCGCCCACCGCCACGAACTGGCTCCCGGTCCAGGTCAGGGCGTTGAGGAACACGGACCCCAACCGCGGGACTTCGGCCAGTTGCAAGGTGGTGGCGTCGTCGGTGTAGCCGATCCCGGGATTGGCATCGCGCGTGGTTTGCGCGATGAACACCACGCGCTTTGGGCTGGCCGCCAGCAAAGGGGCGTTCCCGTGCAAGGAGTAGTCGAGTTTGTTGGATACCACTTCCATCGATTTCGATTTGGTGGTGTCGCGAAGTCCATCGTAGGAGACCGCCACCGCAAGGGTGTAAGCCGAGGTGGACTGAATTGCCTGGGTGGAAAGAGAGACCCATGTTCCCTTTCCGGGCCAGGGGATGCGGTGAGGTGGCAAAGGGGTGGTGGAGCGGATTTGCCAGGTTTTTCCTGAGTCCATGCTTTGGAGGGGCTCCACCGGAGTGATCGCCAGCAGGGTGTCGGCCAACGTACGATAGTCCCAGACGGCGCCTTCGTCGCCGTCGAAGGGTTGACTCGTCAAAGGAAGGGTTTTCACCGAGTCCCAGGTCTGTCCGTCCGCTGATTTGGACCAATATCGATAGTCCCCTCCCAAGAAGAAACTGCCCTGGGTCCAGCGAACCGTGGTCAGGCGCACGTCGTCGACGCCGAATGGATTGGAGGGAGACCACCAGCGGCCATCAGGACTTGAATACATGTTGGATACGATGCGTTTGCCATCGGTGGTCGCGCTTGTTGAGCGACCCATGGAAGAATCGTGGACCGACTTCCATTTGTTGCCGTCGGCGGAGTGGTAGATCTCCTGGGTGTAGCCGTATGACACGAACTGCGAGCCGAAACCTACCACCGTCTGGCTGGGAGGTTGGAAGGCGATGGCCGTATGAGTCCCAGAATCCAGACTGCTCAACAGACGTTTTCCATCCCAAAGGAAGGAATCGTTGGCGAACATTTTTTGGCCCGTGGAAGAAGTTGCTTCGAAGCTGGACCAATTGTGTCCATCTTCCGACCAGCGCAGCCGTGTAAGGGTTGGCGTCACGAACTTGCCCTTCCAATAGATGACCTTGTAACTGACCGGATTTGGATAGGTCCAGGGCACCGTCTTCCAAGTCCGGGAGTCATCGGACACGAGAAGTACGGCATCGTTGTTGTTGTTGCCGCCCACCGCCACCCAGGTGCTGCCGTTGGAGGCAAGTGACCGGATAGGCAGATTGGTGCCTGAGGAATTTGCCTCCCAGGTGGCGCCGTCCGTAGAACGCCAGATGTTTCCGTTGGTGGCTCCCACCATCCAAAGTCCGTCCCTGCCGGCCATGCTCTGGATTGAGTCTGGTACAGGGAAGTTTCCCGAAAAACTCCAGGTGTAGCCTTTGTCGGAGGAGTTCCATATCCCTCCCTGGTTGTCCACGACCAACAACTCTGTGCTGTCGCATGCAGCACCGCGGATATCTCTCCATGAGGGACGCGACCGGTCTGTCCAATGGAGTCCGTCGTCGGACCCTAGCACCAGTCCCTGCTTGCCCAAGGCAACCATTCCGCCACGCATTGCAAACACAAAGCGCAGCGTACGAGGCGAGTAATCGTGGCGAATCTCCCAGGTGTTCTGCGCGTGAACGTCGCGATGGATGGCGAGCAACGCCAGGGTGGCGATGGCGAGCAATCGGAGGAGCATGGTCGGACCTTTTTATGGGATGAGGCGGATTCCCGTGGACGGGAAACGGCCATGTCATTGTACCGATCCTGGCCGGACCGGTCAACTTCGTGCTCCTTTCCTTCCTTCGGAAAGCCTATCTCCTCACGGCCCCCGCCGCATCCACTTCCCCGTTCGCCACAGGCAGCACCACCCGCCCCCGTCCGAGATCGATCCGGGGTGCGGAGGATAAGGCAGGCGAGGTTCGTCGCGGAGCCAAGGCCACCGAGCTGGTTCCGAAGGCACCGACGACCTCGCGCACCGTGCGCGGTCCCCAGGATAGAGGACGGGATTTGTCCAGACAGAAATCGATCGAGGGCGCGCCGTCTTCCAGGGGGATGGCCACCGATCCGGTCAGCAAAGGGGAGTTGGACGCGGGGCGGAAGTCCTCGTTGGCGAGGTCCCTCCAGAGCGGATCGGTGCCGGTGCGGTTGGTGTTGGCGTCCACCACCTTGCCCAAGGGCTCGAAGGAGGTCTTCCAACCGGTGGGTAGCCAGTTGCCGGAAAGCATCGCCACGCCTTCGCCCGCGAGGATTTCCAAGGATGATCCCGATGCCTTGGTGTGGAAGACGTTGTTGCGTGCATCGAAGGTGTCGCGCGCGCTGGAGAGGCGCACCCAGGTGTTGCGGTCGGTGCGGTCCGACCAGAGCGTGTTGTGGGAAAAGCGCAGGATTCCGTGGCGATAGGTGGCCGTGTCGCCGTTGTCGCCGCCGTAGTGGATCATCTGGCGGTTTCCGGAGCCTTCGCGTTCGATCAGGAGGTTTCCCTGCACGTAGGTGCGGCGGTAGGTGGGGCGCGCGAGGATCTCGTCGTGGTCGGACTCCACTAGATCCAGTTGACGATTTCCGCCATCGATGCGGTTGTAGCGGATCACGGTGCCGGCGGAGCGGTCCTTGAGGTTGTTGCCCGGGCAGCCGGTGCACAGCGCGCCGTAGTCGTTGTATTGGAACACGATGCCGTCGGATTCCGTGTAGGAGTTGTGCTCGTAGATGCTCCCCGCGTTGCCGTTGTCCCAGATCGTGTTGGCTTCGACCACCACGTTCTTGGAGGCTGATGCGGTGAACAGGCCATTGCCGTTTCCATGGATGCGGCAGCCCCGGATCTGGATGTCGGTGCCGGATTCCACGAAGATCCCCGCGGCATTGTCGGGCCACGTGGCTTGGCTCCCGTTTCGGTCCGTGAAGGAGCCGCCTTGCTTGGCGCCGGAAAGGTCCAGATTTTCCACGCGCAGATGCGCGGCGGGCGTGGAGGGTGTGTTGGCCCCGCCGATCTTGATCAGGCCGCGACCTTCCGACCAAAAATTCTGGCCCTTGGCGTTTTTCGCCCCGGCGCCTTGGATGCGAGGGAGCGAGCCGTCGGCAGGGTCGGGGACGCCGCGCACCACCACGGGTTGGTTGGCGGTGCCCTCCACGGAAAGCACGAATTTCTCCAGATACGGTTCCGGTCGGGCGTGGATCAGCACGCTGTCGCCGGGCTTCAGGCTGGAAAGCGGAGCATCGGCAATGTTCGTCAGCGGCTGGCCCGGACCCACGTGGTAGGTGGTGGCCAAAGCGGGGCAAGTCAGCAGAGACAGCAGGCGGAAGGAAGGGCCGAGGCGCATTGGGAGGACCTTTCTGAGGGTTCAGGGGCACGTGGCCGCTTGAACCCTCAGGATAGCCTTTTTCGGCCACTGCCAACAAATGCAAGCGGCGAACGTTGAGGCTTGGCAGGCGCCTCTGTGCACCTGTGGGCTACAAAGGATCGCGTTTCCAAAAGGCGAAGTCGTTGCGGCGGTAGCTCGGGCGGTACCTATGGAAAGTCGAAACCACACCAGCCCTTCGTATTTGAAAGGATCCTTCCATGAAAACCGCTCCCCTCCTGATGCTGGCCGGCCTTGCCGCCAACGCGCTGGCTTTTGATCTGCTGCCGCCCCCCAGCCGCGTTCCCACCTCGCGGTGGGCTTTCTTGAACGATGTAGCCATGGACGGATTCCGCAAGGTCGTGGCGGTGGGTGAGGATTCGCAGCCCTTGCGGTTGGGCCAATTCTACATGGACTACAAAGGCGATTGGACTGTGGATTCGGCCCATCCCGATGGCGGGGACGCGATGGATCCATCGTATTACGGCATCGCCCGTTCCAAGACCCGCTTTGTGGCGGTTGGCGGGCACAACCTGAGGTTTAAGGATCCTGCTCGCGATTTCCCCATGATTTCCGTGTCCGACGATGCCGTTTCTTGGCAGTCGTCTCCTGGGCCCGCCAAGGGTGTGCTTTGGGGAGTGGCGACAGACGGAGAGGACAAATGGGTGGCGGTGGGGAGTCAACAGATTCTGCTGTCGGAGGATGGCGCGAAAACATGGAAACTCTCGACAGATCAAGCGGGTGGCGAGACGCACGCCGTGCATCATGGAGGCGCGGACTGGATGGCCGCCACCCTGGTGTCAGGAGTGGGCACAAGGTTCCATGTGTCCGCATTCGGAAAGATCTGGAGCAAGTCTTCCGATTTTCCTGGGATCCAAATCACCTCCTTGGCGGAAGACCAGGGGACGTGGATTGGCGTTGGGCGATACACCGCCGGAAGTTCCCGTGCTTGCATCGTGCTCTCGACCAACCAGGGGGCGACTTGGGAGGAAGTCGGTCCGACACTGGCAGGTCCGGTGTTGAACGACGTGACGTGGGGGGAGAAAACGGGATTCGTGGCGGTGGGACGCGATGGTCGTGACGCCCTTGCGCTGTGGTCGCGTGATGGAAAGTCGTGGCAGAAGATCTATTCCTCGTTCTATGGCCACATCCGCGCGGCCCAACTGTGGGAATCCCCTTCCCAGCAAAGCGCGTACGGAACGACGGAAATCGTCATGGTGGGGGACACGAACGCGGTGTGGCTGGATACCTTGGAGTTCGACACCAGACGTTCCACCTCCGCCTTGCGCCAGGCTAGCCGCCCCTCTGGGGAATGGCGGCAGATCGGAGGACGTCTCGAGGTGCCCCAGTGGGTTTCCGGAAATGTCCAGTTGACCGTCCTGAGCCTGGATGGCCGAGTGGAGAGTTCCAACAGCATCTACCTCGGCTCATCGAGGAGCATCGACTTGCCGCGATCCTGGGGACCAAAGGTGCTGCGGATCAGCGACGAGGCGGGGAACGTCCATGTGCAGAAATTGTCGCCCACCATCCCGCTGTTCTGAGCGGGGAAGTTGGGGTGCCCTCGGCGATCGTTACCGGGGGCGGCCTCAGCGCAGGGTGAAGCCCTTGCCCGCTCCGGGGAAGGACTTGCCCAGGGGGTCTTCCGGGTACAGGCCGCGGGCGAATCCGCAGGTGGTGCCTTCCTGGCCGCGTCGGGTGAGGGCCAGGACCGCCAGGCCGTTTTGGGTCTCCAGGTTGGCAGGGGTGAAGGTGGCGAAGTTGCCCTCGAAGCCCCACGAACCTTCGCCCCATCGGGTGGTGTTGAGGGTGTCGAAGTCGTCCACCCACGCTTCGGTCCAGTTGGAGCCGCCCGGACCCTTGCCGGGAGTGTATTTGTGGTAGCGGATCCAGTTGATGAACTGGCAGGTGGGCAGGTCTTTGAGCTCGAACGGTCCGCTCCAGTCGGGCCAAGCGGAAGCCCACAGGTTCATGCGGTAGCTCATGGACTTGGACCGTAGACCCACCACCTGGGTGTCTGCAGCGATTTTCCGGATGCGTTTGCCGTCAAGATCCCAAACGATGGAGTCGGGCGTCCATTCCAGCACGTAGGTGTGGAAGGTCTTGGCGAGGTCGTCTTCGGTTTCGTGGAACTTCTCGGCGGGGGCGCGCTTTTCCGCCGTTCCGGTGATGGGGTTGGACTGGAATCCCTTGGCGTTCTTGCCCAGGATCTCGATGTCCAGCTCCCGCCAGGGCTCGCCTCGTCCCTCGTGCGATCGGTTGTAGTAGAGGAAGAACGACGAGACGGTGCCGGACTTGGCGCCTGCGCGCATGCGGATTTCCCAGCGTCCGTATTTGACCGTGTCCAGGGAATAGAGCTCGGCGCCAGAGCAATCCAATGCGCCAGCCCAACTGGAAACGGCGCTCATGGACAAGGCGAGAAGAACGGTACGGGTCCACTTCATTGGTTCAACTCCCAGATGGTCAAAAAACGGACCTGGTCCGTGACGGCGACAGAAACATGGTTTTTCCGGGCGGATTCGCAAGGAGTCCGCCCAGATCCGCTCAGAACACCGAGATCTTCGTGCTCGATCCTGCGCCTTGCGCCACGTAGAGCCCCTTGTGCAGGCCGTCCAGCGAAAGGGATGCTCCCTGGGCGGAGGGAGTCGAGCGGCGCACCTCGCGGCCGTCCAGGGTGGTCAACACGAAGGCTGCGGAGGAGACCAGACGGCCTCCTTGGCGACGGATTCCGTCGAGGTTCGTGGCGCGACCCGACACCGAGGATCCACCCTTGTTGTCGATGCGGTCGGGACAGGAATTGGCATTCACGCCGTCTTCGGCGTAGAGGATGCCGCGGGCGGCACCACCCGACACGTAGATGCGCGAGAAGATGCAGGGGTCTCCCGTGATCATCCCGAAGCCGCCGTACTGGTGGCCTTCCGCGTCGATGCGCGTCCAGCTGGCGGCGTCGTCCGTGGAGCGGTACAGCCCCTTGCCGCTGCCCTTGAGGCCGTAGGCGTAGATGGCGGGGATGTCGGGGGTGAGGCCCTTGCCGAACCCGATGGCGGTGGCGGACTTCAAGGTGCCCACGGTTTCGAGGGTGGCGCCGCCGTCGGTGGAACGGTACACGGCGTTCTCGCCCACCCACATGTTCGGCGGATCCTGTTGGCCCTGCGTGATCCAGAGGAGGCCCGCCGCTTTGGGCGAGGCGTACACGCGCATGTAGTTGTAGGCCCAGTCGTCCACCTTCTGGAGGTTGGAGTTCATCACGGTCCAGTTGGCGCCGTCATCGATGGATCTGTAGAGGATGCCGGTGGCGGCGTTGTAGATGTAGAAGGTGCCCGCCGTGACACGGTCCGCGACCACGCGAAAGCCCACGAACGAATTGGCCAGGAGTGCGGCGGCGGTGGTGGACTTGGTCCAGGTGGCTCCCTTGTCCTTGGAGAAGTACACGCCGTGCGTCTGCATGTTCCACACGATGCTGGAGCCATCGGCGGAGATGGCCGCGTAGTTGGTCTCGTTGGTGTAGGTGGGGCTGGTCGTGTATTGTCCCTGCACGAACGGCGGATAGGTCTTGAAGGCCGTCCAGGTCATGCCGGCGTCTTCGGAGTAGGCGCCCAACCCTTTCGTGGCTTCCTTGAAGATGCGGACCATCTTGGTGGGAGCCTTGCCGGCCACGGACAAGTCAAAATTCGTCCCGGCTTCGATCTGGTGGCGGGTCGTGGGAGGAACGTCCAGATCGGTGTGGTAGTAGCCGTCCACGTCGCCGACCACGCTCACCAGGGGTGCGCCCACGGTGGAGCTGACCAGGCCAAGGGGCACGGTCTCTTCCAGCCCTTTGTTGGTGAAGGTCCAGGTGGGCTTGGCGGCGGAGGCGTTTTCGGTGCTCCACACGCCGTAGCCGGTCCCGAAGATCACGTGGTCGGGATTGGACGGATTCACGGCCAGGGCGGTGAGCCAGTGGGGATTGGAGGTGACGGAGCTGAACGCGCTGGCGCCGTCCAAGGTGCCGTTGCCCAAAATGTCGGTCCAGGTCTTGCCGCCGTCCAGGCTTTGGAAGATGGCCTCGTGGGGCACGAAGGTGGCGGGGGTCTTCGGGGAATCCTTGCCGCGCCACCAGCCCACCGTGGAAATCAAAATCTGCTGGGCGTTGGCGGGATTCACGCTCACTCCCCCGTAGCCGTAGTCCTTGCCGCCCTTTTCCGGCATGGTCACCTTGGCGAAGGTCTTGGCGGTCGCATCGAACGTCCACACGGCTCCGCCGCCGCCCTCGTTTTGGTCCAACGGCTTGGTGGCGTTGGAGGTGATCCAGATGGTGTTGGTGGACTTGGCGTAGCCCATCTGGTAGACCTTTCCGGTGAACCCGGTCAGTTGGGTCCAGGTCGTGCCGTTGGTGCTCATGAACAGGCCACCGGCGTAGGGAGCGGCGTAGACGTTGCCGGCATCATCGAACAGCACGGCGCTGACACCGGTGTCGCCCAGGGCGGCCACGGTGGTCCAGGTGCTGCCTTTGTCGGCGCTCTGGAGCAGACCGTTTTGATTGGTTCCCAAGAAGATGGTGGATCCCTTGGCCGCGATGCGGGGTCCGGCGCCACGGGTGCCTTCGTTGCCTCCCAAGCAAAGCGCGCCGTCCTTGTTGACCATCGTGCTCTTGGTGCCCGTGACATTGGTGGTGGTCAGCGGGATTTTGGTCCAGGTGGCGCCTTGGTCGGCCGAGCGGAAAAACGAGGCGGGTCCGGCCCAGGCGATGGTCAGGTAGAGGCCGCCGGTGAGGTAGACGGCATTGGGGTCGGCGGGGTCCAGGCCAATGGCGATGGAGCCCATGTCGTTGGAGCTGGTGAAGCCGTCGTTGATGGCGACCCAGTCCTTGCCGTTGGCGGCCAACCGGTACGCGCCGCCCACGTCGGTGCGGTTGTAGGCCACCCCTTTGGCGGTGGGATGGAACGCCACACCCGGGACATAGCCGCCGCCCAGGATCTGGACGCTCTTCCAGGTGTAGGCGCCATGGCCTTGGGTGGCCAAAGCGGCGATGGCCAGGCAAGTGCTGGCGGAAAGGAGTCGTTTCATCGTGTTCAATTCTCCCGAAGAGGGTGCTGAAACGATTTTAAGCGGATTCTCCGGGAATCGGTTGGTCGATGAAATTCGGGTCGGAAAACAATTGGCTTCCCCTGGTGGCGCAGGGAGGTACGGAGGGGG
Source organism: Fibrobacterota bacterium (assembly GCA_016699655.1). Lineage (GTDB taxonomy): Bacteria > Fibrobacterota > Fibrobacteria > UBA5070 > UBA5070 > UBA5070. The sequence goes on along the minus strand of CP064986.1, from coordinate 1,242,229 downwards.
TGTAGGAATGTCCCGGAATGCCGATGCACAAAGGGTTCGGCGAGTCGGGTGGATCTGGGTTGCCGGTGGGGAAACGCGGCGACGGAGGGAAAAACAATTCCGGAGCGCATCCAGGTCGGCTCTGGATTCACTCCAGGAGGGTCGCCCCTTTCGCCCCGGGTTTCTGGTTGGCCGCGGCAAGCCGGATCCAATCGGCGGATCGCGCCACAGATTGCACCCAGACTTCGGAAATGTCGCCCCCGAAATGGGCGAAGGTGCTGGTGAGACCGGCGGTGTCGATCGAAGCGCCGATCATGAACATCGCGTCCTTCCGTCCCGAATTGTCCCGGTCGAACGTGGAGTCCTTGGACTGAAGGATCCCATCGATGAACAAAAACTCGTTCGAACCGGAAACCGTCATGGCCAGGTGGGTCCATTTTCCGAGTATGGCGGGACCCCGCTTGAACTCCTTGCCGCTGGGAGACGACTTGTACTCGATGGTTTTCCAAAATCCCGAGTCGTTGGTTTGCTCGAATTCCAGGCCCGAGCCGTACTTTCCCCGTCCCATCACGTATCCGCTCTTGCTTGCGGTGGCGGCCAGCACCCAGCAGGAATAGGTGAACGGACCGCCTTCGGGGCGCACCAACGCGCCGGTTTCCGAGCTAGGGATCGAGACATGGCTCGATTTGCCGTCGAAGCGGCTGGCTTTCGCGATGGGTCCCGGCACCACCGATGTCCTGTTGTGGACACCGGGCAAAGTGTTCAGCCGGTCGATCGCCGAGGTTGTGGAGTCTCCCAACGGCCAAGCCGCCAGCCAATTTTGGGAGGCGGAAAAGACTTCCGCAGGACTTGCCCCGACGGGGATGCCCCAGCTGAGGACCAGATCCACGGATGCGGCGGGAGCGGCCAGGGAGTCCAGAAGCGTCCAAAGAGCCGCGGTTCGACCGGCGCGATCCCACGACGCGATGGTCAGCGGAAGCGGCTTGCCGGAGGTGGTGGTCAAGCGGAGATCGGAGCCGTCGGGCAGGGAGCTTGCGAATCCTTGCCAGGAACTGTCCAGGCGCACCAGCAACGGGAATTGCACAACCGGAGAGGTCGCGCCTCCTTCCAGCGCTACCCGGATACGAGCGAATCGGCGGGTGTAGCCGGCGGAGTCGGTCGTTGCGGGATCCACGCGCAATCCCGACGCGACCAGAATAGAAGTTGTGGCGGAGGTGGCGAATTTGACGGATCCCGTCCATCCTGCGGGGACGTTGGGAATGTCGATTTCCTGGGTGCCCATCACGGCGACCCGGAGGTTCAGGCCGGTCAGGTAGAGCGTTCCGTAGCTCGCGGGAGGCAAGGCCACGCGGATCGCACCCGGTCTGGCCAAGGTGTCGACGGCTTCGGGGCCTTGGGTGGCGTCGGGCGTCAATGTTTCCAGGCGCCATCGCGAAAGTCCCGATCCGGGATCGATCGCAGATATACCCACCCGTCCGTACGGGAGCTCCGTGCACAGGTAACGACCGACGGAATCCGTCATGGTGTTCCATCCCGAAAGCTGGCGGTCCCATGGGGCGAGCGAATCGGGCCGGCACTCCACGAAAACGCCCGGGGCTGCGAATCCCTTCGCATCGAGGATGCGGCCTGTCGCTTGGGCGTTGCCCGTGTTCGCGCTGTTCCCGGCGACGCGCTCGTCGCTGCCGCATCCGGACAACAGCATCGCACCAGCCCCCAGAACCGAGACCATCATCGTCATCTTGGTCATGGTTGTTCCTTGGTGTCCGGGGTGGAAAGCGGAAACAATGCGAGGGTGAGTTGGTACACGCGGTCGGCTTCTTCGTCGGAGTCGGAAAGTCTGGCGATCTCTTCGCGCAACTCGGTCAGCCGGTCGCAGACCAACCGGTAGGTGCGTGGAGAGATCCCGATGGTCAGGCCGGTGACGTTTCGGCTGTCGGAGGGAATGGTTCCCAGCGAAGCGGAGGCCAGCTCCAGGCATTCGCGGTGGAATTGCCGCACAGCGGGATTGGCCACTTCGGGTGGGGTCGCGATGGCCTTCTCGGTGGCGTGCCACAGGCCGTCGGGGCGCTTGTCGAGCAGTCCTCCTTTTTCCAGAAGCTTCACGGATTTTCGGACCACGGCTTGGGTGCGCGGAGGGTGGAGTCGCTTGCCCAGCGCTTCCCAGTCGCCCGGATCGGGAGTCATCTCGATCAGGGATCGGATGGCCAGATGATGCCACTCCGACAGGATCTCGCGATGGAGATCGGTCAAAAGGCGGGGAGCGCTCGCGTTTTGGGATTTCGCCAGGGCGTGCTGGACCTTGCCCCAGGCGACTTCGCGATCGGCGTCCGTTTTGGCCTGGTTGTATTCCACCAGGGCCAGGAAATAGGCTTTTTCCCGACGCGGGAGATCCAGCGCGTTGGCGAGCCGTTCGGCTCCTTCCATGCTCAGACGCCGGTCGCCGCGCATCACCCGCAACAGGAAATCGCGCGCCTGGAACCCGGCGCGTTGCGCCAAGACGCCGTAGGAATACCAGGAATGGATGGCTTTGCGGGCCTTGAACGTGTCGGTCAGCCAGGCGCGGTAATCCGTGTACTCCCAAACGAGGGGAAGCGATGGAGCGCCCGGAGTTTCCGAAACCGGTTTCATGGTTGGATAAGATCGCAACAGGAGCGGTAAACCACGACCGGATTCTACCCAAAGCTGTTGTCTGAATTCAATGAAATTTTCGGCATTCCGCTTCGCCAACCAATTCCGACCCAGAGGCGATTCCATGTGGCATGCGAGGCGAAAGAGAGTCCGGGTCGCCCCGGGAGAGCCTCCATTCGAGCGTTTTGGGGGGATATCCAGACAACAGTCCCGCCACCAACGCCACGAAAAATGCGCGGCTCGGTCGCAAGCTGTTGGCTAGACACCGACCAAAAGGAACACGGAATGAACTTCGCACGGATCGCCATGCTTCTCGGAATGTGCACCCTGGTCCAGGCCCAGGACGGCCCCATCGGCTTCGCTTCCTTGGAAGGCGAAGGCGACAAACGCGTGGTGGGAGGAACGACCGGCGGGAAAGGCGGGAAGATCGTCACGGTGACGAATGCCGCCGATCTGGAGAAGAACGTCACGGCAACCGAACCGATGATCGTCCTGGTGTCGGGAACGATCAAGGTCACGCCCAGTGGGAAGGAATTCAAGGTCGCTTCGGACAAGACCATCCTGGGGCTTGGAGCCAACGCGACAATTTCTGGTGGAGGATTCTTCCTTGGTGCGGGCGTGCACAACGTGATCATCCGCAACCTCACCATCGGTGACACCAAGGATCTGGTGACCGACCCGACGGGCAAGGAGCTGGACTACGACGGCGTCCAGATGGACCAGGCCCACCACGTTTGGATCGACCACTGCCAGTTCCGCGACATCAACGACGGCATGATCGACAGCCGCAAGGACACCGATTATCTCACGGTGTCCTGGAACAAGTTCTTCGACCACAACAAGGTGTTCGGGATCGGCTGGACCGAGAACATGATCTCGAAGATCACCATACACCACAACTGGTTCAAGAACGTGGTGCAGCGCAATCCCAGCTGCGACAACGCCACCTGCCATCTGTTCAACAACTACCTCGACGGTGTGGAAAGCTACGGGAACTACTCGCGGGGCGTGTCCGACATGCTGATCGAAAACAGCGTGTTCCGCAACGCCAAGGATCCGTGGTACCACGATGCCACCGCGAAGCTCACGGCTCGTGGCAACACCACGGAAGGCACGATCACAGGACAGAAAACGGCCACCGGGACCGCGACCGAGATGAAGAAATTCTACGCGTACACCTTGGATCCGGTCGCAGAGGTGAAGGCGATTCTCGCGGAGTCTTCCGGGCCTCAAGCGTCCATCGGAAAGGCGCCGACGGCAGGGGTTTCCGGACGTACCAGCCAAGGTCGGATCGGCTTGAACAGCCAGATCGCGGTGGATCCGGTCGGGCGCGTCCACAGGCTGGGTGCAGGTTCGACCGCTCCCTCCAAGGGCATCCATTGGGTGCGCGAGGCCAACGGGGAGACGACGACGCATGTCGACATCCACTGACTCCAGGATTCGCGGGCTGCTGGGATTGGCGTTGGTTTCGATCCTGCTGGTCCTGCCGGGAAACGCGTTCGGACTCACGCGCAAGAATTTCGATTTCGTCATTGGGGGGGATGGAGACTTCAAGGCCGCGAAGGACGCGGCCGCGAAGAAAGCGTCCTCGTCGTACCGCTACCACATCTTCTTTCCCGATGGCCAATACGACATCGGAAGCCTTACCGGCGACACCAACCAGATGACGACGTTTTCCGTCGCCAACGTCTCCATGATCGGCCAGAGCAGCGAGAAGACGGTGATCTACAACAAGTCGAAGACCGAAGGCCTCAGCATCACCGCCACGTTCAATTTCAACAAGGCCGACAACCTGTATTTGCAGGATCTGTCGGTGCAGAACAAGGCCGACTACACGAGCACGAGCAGCTTCACGGAGACGGGCAGACACGCCGCCGTCAAGGATGGCGGCAACCGCGTCATCTACAAGAACGTCAAATTGCTGAGCACGCAGGACACCTATGTGACAGGAGGGGCGCGCACCTACTGGGAGGGTGGCGAGATCCACGGCACCACCGACTTCATCTGCGGTGGTGGGGATGTGTTCTTCGAAGGCGTGCGTCTGTATTCGCTCAAGAAGAGCGCGATCACGGCCTCCGCGCCCAGTGGCGCGACCTGGGGTTATGTCTTCAACAACTGCACCATCGACGCGAACGCGGAAGGTTACACCTTGGGGCGCTCGTGGCGCGACGCGAGTGTGGTTTACCTCAACACCAAGATGAACAAACTGCCGGTCTCCACAGGGTGGGGAGATCCGATGAACTCGGTGCCCAAGGTGTTCGCCGAATACAAGAGCAAAAACGGATCCGGAGCCTTGGTCGATTTGAGTAAGCGCAGAACTTCCTACACCAAGGACGCCAACACGGTGACGCTCAACCCGGTGTTGACGGATGCGCAAGCTGCCAAATACACGCTCGCCGCGGTGCTGGGGGGATCCGACAATTGGCAGCCTCAATCGTCGACCAAACAGGTCGAGGCTCCGATCGTGCGACAGGAGGGCGGAAAACTGCTCTGGAACGATGACGCCAATGCGCTGTGCTGGGCGGTGTTCCGCGACGGCAAGTACGTGGCCAACGTGACGACCAACAGCTACGACGTTTCCAAGCTCGCGACCGGATCCGTGATGACGGTCCGAGCCGCCAACGCCATGGGGGGATTGGGGGCTTCGTCGGTCGGTGTGAAACTTGGCGCGGTGTCCGAGGTGTCCTCGGGTTCGCGCTCCAACGTACGTCCAACGTTGGCCATTCGCGGACGGACCATCGCGGCGGAAGGATTCGAAGGACCAAAGGTCGAGCTTCAAATCGTCGATCTTGCTGGGCGGGTTGTCTTCGCGTCCCTCCTCGAAACCAGCTCCGCATCAAGCTCCGTGACGGTGGCGCCTGGGGCTGTCCCTCGTGGCGTGTACGTGGTGCGCGCGATGGGCGGGGATGGCGGGTTCACGATCGGCCGGATGCAATGGATGGATTGATCCACAAAAGGTCCCCGCCGAAAAACGCTTGACATAAACTGACTGATTGGTGTCCCAGGACACCGACTCCCATTTTCTCGAAAGGAATGCCATGAACGCATGGTCTCGCATGATCGCCGGATTTCTTCTGACCGCATTGGCAGGAGCCGCCACGGCCTACACTCCTCCTGCATCGGTTGTTTCCGCGCTGGACAAACTGCGCAGCTACAGCGACCTCACCTCTGCCGCGGGCTCCATGGACATCGATGTCTATGCCAACAACATGATCACCTGGCAGATGCCCCATGGCGGCTACTACAAAGCGATGGCGGCCAAGTACGTGAAGCCGTGGGACGGGAAAGAAGCGCTTTCTTCTTCCACCAGCTCGTCGGGCGCGTACATGGGAACCTTCGACAACAACGCCACCATCCAGGAAATGCGACTGCTGGCGGTTCGTTACAAGGCCACCGCGAGCGCGGCCAACAAGACGGCCTTCAAGAACTCGTTCCAGAAGGCCGTCAAGTTCATCATCGCCTCCGAATTGCCCAACGGGGGATGGCCGCAGATGTATCCCAAACGCGGCAACTACTCGGACATGGCCACCTACAACGACAACGCGATGGTCCGCGCCATGGTGCTGATCAAGGACATCATCGACAAGAAGGCGCCGTTCGATTCCGACATCGCCTCGACCGACAACCTGGCCTCCCTCAAGGCTTCGTTGGACAAGGCGGTCCAGTTCGCGCTGAAAGCCCAGATCATCAACGGCGGAAAACCCACCGTGTGGTGCGCCCAGCACGACCCCTCCAGCTACAAGCCCGTGGCGGCGCGCGCCTACGAGCTTGCCTCGAAGTCCGGGTCGGAATCTGTCGGCATCGCGTACTTCCTGATGAACTGGCCCGACCAGACCCCTGCGATCCAAAGCGCGGTCAAGGGAGCGATCGCTTGGTTCAAGAAGACCAAGGTCACGAACTTGAGCTACTCCTCCGGCACCTTCACCCCCACCACCAACGGTGCGCTGTGGTACCGCTTCTACGAAGTCGATTCCGATGCCTACTTCTTCTGCGACCGTGAAGGGGTGTCGACGAAAACCCAGGACATCACGAAGATTTCCGAAGAACGGCGCACCGGCTACCAATGGGCCGGAAACTACGGCTCGACATTGCTGGGCATGGAAGAGGCCTATCTGTCGGCCCTTGGACTGAGTGCCGCAGAACGCTCCCCAGCGCAGACCGGGTTTTCCGTGCGACGCACCGCGGATGGCTTGTCCATCAAGGTGCTTATCGATGGCATGTACACGTTGCGCTACCTCGACCTGCGCGGCCGGGTCCTGCTTCGTCAGGAAGTGGCATCGAACGGGGGTGCGATCACGCAGCGGATGCCCCGCGAAGTCGGCCATGGCGTCACAATGCTCAGCGTTTCGCACATTGGTGGAAGTGTCGTCGGTTTCTTCCCGATCGAGGTGCATGAATGAACCGTTTCCGTGCCGTCGCTTTGCTTCTCCTTGGAACCTGCGCGGTTGCAGAGGCCGCGAAATTGCTGGCTTTTCCCACCGCCGTGGGGTTCGGGCGCTACACCACCGGTGGGCGCGGTGGGGAGGTCTACCACGTGACCAACCTCAATGATGCGGGGGCCGGATCGTTGAGGGATGCGGTGAGCAAACCGGGTCGCGTCGTCGTGTTCGACGTGTCGGGGATCATCAACCTCCAGTCCACCCTGATCTTCAGCGGCAACTCCACCATCGCAGGCCATACCGCTCCGGGTGACGGCATCATGCTCTACGGCGACCGTGTTTCGTTTTCGGGCGCTAGCAACCTCATCATCCGGCATTTGCGGGTCCGGATGGGCATCGGCGGGACATCGGGCAAGGATGCGGCCGGTGTGGCCAACGGCTCCGACATGGTCTTCGACCACATGTCGGTGAACTGGGGGCGCGACGAGACGTTCTCCATCAGCTGGGACAGCAAGGGAACCGAGCCCGGCAACATCACCATCCAGAATTCGATCATCGGGCAAGGTCTCGAGACGCACTCCTGCGGTGGACTTGTGCAGACGGACGGCGGAGTGACGCTTTTTGGCAACCTCTACATCGACAACAAGACCCGCAACCCGAAGGTGAAGGGGCTCAACCAGTTCGTGAACAACGTGGTGTACAACTGGGGCGGTGGCGGCGGATACATCATGGGTGGATCGGCGGGCGATTCCTGGGCCGTGATCGAAAACAACTACTTCATCAAGGGGCCCTCCACGGGCGGCACCGCCGCGTTCGTGAGGTCCACCGAGACCTTCCAGGTCTACCAGAAGAACAACCTGCTCGACTACGACCTCAACGGCGCTCTCAACGGCACCCCGGCCGCGGTCTCCATCTTCGATGGTGCCACCCTCGCCTCATCCTATTCGGGCTTCACAAACGCTCCTCAGGCGCATCCGGTGATCGAGAAGCAGACCTCGGCGGAAGAGGCCTACCAGATCATCGTCAAGAGTGTTGGCGCATCCAAGCCCGCACGCGACGAGGTGGACAAGTACATCGTGGCCGAACTGACGTCGCTGGGAAAGAAGGGAGCCCTCATCGCCGACGAGGCCGCTTTGGGATTGTCGGGAAAAGTGGGAGGCCTCGCCAAGGGAACCGCGCCGACGGATTCCGACAAGGATGGCATGCCCGATGCATGGGAGACCTCGCACGGACTGAAGGCCAACGACGCCACCGACCGCAACGGCACGAACCTTTCGCTCGATGGCTACACCAACCTGGAGATGTACCTCAACGAACTGGCTGGGGATCCGGTGGTGTACAAGACCGCAGGCGCAACTCGTCGCGGCCTGGAGGGTGCGGCCGAGGCCCGGGTCACCTGGATGGATCCGAGCGGCAAGGTGATCGCCGTGGAAGGACAGTGGCTGGATCGGACAGCCCCGTCACCCGCGAAGCCGACGGGGTTGCGCGGCGTGGCCATCGCCTCGGTGCGCTTCGAAGGACAGGCGCCGCGGATCCTCCGCACGATGGTGGCCGTTCCGTAGGAAGCAAGCGACGCGGTCCTTCTCTGGGCCGGAGGGGTCGTGTCCATTCCTGAAGACAGTTTCCGGGCGGTGGTACTAGATTCCTTCCGACACCCGGGGGGAGATTGGAGGAGACGCGAGGCCGCACATCGGCCTTGCGGACTTGTGACCTGTTCCAACGCCGAATCCGGGGTGCCGGCGAGGACTCGTCCCAAGGAGACAAATCATGACACACCCGAACCGTCTTTTGCGCATGCTGGCGTTGGCCGCCGCGCTGGTCGCCTTCCGTCCCGCCGAGGCGGGAAACACGATCGTGAACGACTCCTTCTGGAAGGACGACCAAGGCACCCCGATCTACTCCCAGGGGGGTGGCGTCTACAAGTTCGGGTCAACCTGGTACTGGTACGGCGTCCACTACGCGGGCGCCGAGACCTACGCGGCCACCCCAGGCAAGCCGAACACCGACTGGCGGTTCGTGTCGGTCACCTGCTATTCCTCCAAGGATCTGGTGAACTGGAAGTTCGAAGGCGACGTGCTGGATTCGAACACCACGGGGATGAAGGGAACCGTCTGGTTCGGACGCATGGGGGTGGCCTTCAACCAGAACACCGGCAAGTACGTGATGCTCGCGCAGGACTCCGGGTCCGCCGTCGGAGCCGGGGAACTGTTCGCCACCTCCGACTCCCCGACGGGGAAATTCGCGGTCGACCACGTCCAGCCCACCTTGCCCGGCGTGCTCAACAACATGAGCGGCGACCAGACGGTATTTGTCGACGACGACGGCAAGGCTTACCTGATCTGCTCCTCCTCGAAGGGACGCGCCTACCTCTACGTCGCGCCGCTGCGCGAATCCGACTACCTCGCCGTGGAGCAGGCGGTCCAGATCGCCAAGACCCCGGGCCGCGAAGGCAACTGCATGTTCAAGCATCGGGGGCGCTACTACATCGCCTCGTCGGACCTCCACGGCTGGAACGCCTCGCACACCTACCTGCAGTCGGCCACGAACATCCTCGGCCCCTATGAAACAGAATTCGTCATGGGCAACACCGACATGGACTTCAGCCACGTGAGCCAGACCGGCTTCTTCTTCCGGGTGGATGGCAGCACGGACACGACGGTGGTGTACGCCGGCGACCGTTGGTCGGATTTCGCGGGCAACGGCCTGGGGTACAACCAATGGATGCCGCTGTCGTTTTCCGGCATCACGCCTTCCATGAATTCGGTTTCGGAGTGGAACCTGGATGCGGCCACCGGAAGCTGGACCGTGGGGGACGGCAACAACTGGGCTCTCAATCCCAGCTTCGAAGCCGATCGGGTGACTCTCGCGACGTTGGCGGGATGGACCGACTCCACCGACCGACCGGTGTTTCCGGGCGGCAACATCGCCGGAGGGCGCACGGGACGCTGGGCGCTCAACTTCTACGATTCTGCCTCCGCCTACATCGCCAAGAAGTCGCAGACGCTCTCCGGATTGCCTGCGACCACCTATTCGTTGTCGGCGTGGGTGCGCTCCAGCGGCAAACAAAAATCGTCCACGTTGTATGCCAGGACCTCCGACGGCAAGGAATACTCCGTGAATGTCGCCAGCCCGATCTCGAACTGGACCCAGTTCAAGGTCGCGGGGATCCCCGTCACCGACGGCATTTTGGAGATCGGGATCCGCACGGACGCCAACGTGAAGAATTGGATGCGCGTCGACGACTTCGTGCTGATCAAGGAAGCGACCAGCGGCGTGAAGTTTGGCTCAAGGCTGGATCGCAGCAGGACGACATTTGTGCTGTTGGGAACGGAGCCCTTCGTTTTGCCGGCAGGGCAGACGATGGAGGTCTACGAGCTTTCGGGAAAACGAAGCGGAGTCCTGAAGGGCGATGGAGCCACAAGGACCCTTCGCGAGCTCGGCTTCGGGAGCGGGAGCCGTCTGATCCGCATCCTGGACTGACCGAAGGGCTTTCCTAACGACCAACCGGACTCGGAAGGGGGCGACTATCCCCCGATCGCTCCAGCGGTCCATTTCGTGGAGCTAACTTCCTCAAGGATTCTACCCATTCCGCACGGCTCTCGCGCGGGAATTTGAGGAAAGCGGAATGCGTCCAAGCATCGGCATGGAAGAATATCGCGATCGGATCCGGAGCTCGATCGAATGGGTCGAGGACGATCTGGCGCGCCCGTTCGATCTCGACGTTCTCGCGCGGCGCAGCTGCATGGCGCCCTTCCACTTCCACAACGTGTTCCGCAAGACCATCGGGTGCGCTCCGGTCGAATACCTGCGCGTACGTCGTCTTTCCCTGGCCGCGCAGGATTTGTTGCTGTCCGACTCCTCGATCGGATCGATCACCGATCGCTGCGGGTACGCCTCCCCCGAGGCGCTTTCCCGGGCGTTCCACAAACACTTCCATGTCTGGCCGAGCCAATACCGGAGCGCAAGGCGGGAGCTGTTTCTCCAGAATTCGGAATTGACGATCCCGCAGGGAATGGTGGAACGCACCGGGGTGGTCCAGATGGACCCATCCATCGCGCCACGAAGGGTGTTCGGGGGCCTATTCCTGCGAGGGAAGAACTCCCATTGCGAGAACATGCGACTGCTCTATCGGTTTCTGGAGGGAGTCCCGGCAGCCGGTGGGGACCACTGGATCAATGCCGACCGGGAAATCCCGGGTCCCGAAGGAATGGTCTACGAATTCTTCGTGGGGCGGGAAGTGGAGGGGGAATGGGCGGTGGGCGAGGGGTGTATTCCGTTGGTGCTGGAACCCCGTCAGGAAGTGTCGTTTCTTCTGAACGCCTCGCTCGACGACCTCCACGGACCGGATTCTTCGCAAGCCATGGATCGCTCGATGGCGGCTCTTGGATGGGAGCGCGCACCGGGCGAATGGAAGTGGGAGCGTCGTTGGGGTCCGGATCGATGGACCCGACGCGTCTACCAGATCGGTATCGGGGTACGAGCCGTCCAGGTGTGATTGTTCGCAAGGGCGATCATGGAAAAACGGCCAAGCTCGTCGCACCCTTCCTGAACGGATTCCTCGCGGAGTTTCCAATCGGTGGAAGCCCGCGCGGATCGAAGCTCGTTGAGAGGGAGGGGTGCGATGGTGGAATCGTTGCGGGAGTTCGTGTCGAGGTTTCGGATGGTCGGAATGGTTTTGGGGCTTGGGGCGCTGGCGGTCCCGGTCCAAGCGGCGCATCGGTCTTCGGATGCGGTGAAGGCTTTCAACAAGACCTTGGGAAGAGGGATCAACCTGGGCGACTTGCTGGAAGCCCCGTATGAAGGGGCCTGGGGAATCGAATTGGACACCGCGGATCTTTCCCGCATCGCCGCCAAGGGATTCCGCTCCGTCCGCATCCCGATCCGCTGGGATGGAAAGGGAGACGACAAGGACCACACCTTCGAGAGAGCGCTGCGAACGAGTCCATACACCGTGGACCCGCGATTCTTCGCACGGGTGGACGCGGTGGTGGAGCAGGCGCGGCGAGCCCATCTGGCGATCGTCTTGAACGACCACCACCACGACAGCCTGTTTCGCGACTTCGAAAACGAGGCTCCCCGTTTCCTGGCCATCTGGGAGCAGATCGCCGAGCACTACAGGAATCTTCCGACGGATTCTGTCGCCTTCGAGATCCTCAACGAACCCAACGGACAGGTGACCAGCGATCGGTGGAACCGGCTGCTGGACACGACGCTTCGGATCATCCGCTCCTCGAACCCTACCCGTCCGGTGGTCGTCGGGACCGCCAACTGGGGTGGTCCCGGTGGCCTGGGTCTGCTGGAGCTGCCCGACGACACCAATCTGATCCTGACCGTCCACGACTACGCTCCCATGACCTTCACCTACCAAGGGGCGAGCTGGATCGACCCGATCTACCCGACCGGGGTCACCTGGGGCACAACCCTGGATCGCCGCGCCGCACGCGATGGAGCCGATGCCATCGCGTCATTCGCCAAGGATGCCGACATCCCCGTGCTGATGGGGGAATTCGGCACCACGGTCGTGGGCGACAGCGTCTCTCGAAGCCTGTGGGCCGCCACCAAGGCCCGCTTGTACGAACAACGCGGCTTTTCATGGGCCTGGTGGGACTACAAGGAGCCGGAGATGGGGCTCTATCGACCCGGGAAGAACGACTGGGACGAACACCTCCTCGGTGCGCTGTTTTCCAGCGACACCTCCGTGCTCTCCCTGGGCGACCCTCCGGCCCAGGAAATGGACCTGATCGTGAACGGGCAGTTCGATGGATCTGCGGGTTGGCACCTGGTGCAGATCGATAGCGGCAAAGGAACCTTCCGGACGGATTCCGGATACGCGATCACCTCCGTTCTGGAAAATCCGCTTCGCGAAGCCTGGGCGGTCGAAATCTGTCAGAAGAACATGGTGCTCCTGCCGGGGCGCAGCTACGAGGTTTCCCTCGTCGCGTGGGCCGACACGATCACCAACATCGACATGTGGGTGGGCCATGGGGCCGAACCCTGGGACACCTACGGAACCAGCGGAGACTTCCACCTTCGGACCACGCGCAGGTCCTTCTCCTGGGGCTTCGAAATGGCTGCCGGCGACAGTCTGGGCGAGGTCTGCATCAACCTGGGAACGCGCAAGGCGCAGATACGGGTCGACAGCGTGAAGCTCATGCTCTCGAAAGAGGTTGGGCTGCGCGAAAGACCCCGGGTGGAGCCGAACATCCGCCAGGTCGGCCCCCACCTGGTTGCAGAGGGCCGGAAACCCCGCGAGGAATGGCTGGTGGACATGCGAGGCGCCAGAATCTGTCAACTTATGTGGAGGCCGTCCGTGAACGGATGGCTGGCCGATCTGCGCCGGGCACCTTCAGGGAGGATTCTGTTCCTGGAACACCGGGGGATCCGGGTCCTGAGGTGCGATTGAACTGATGGGCTAGTCCCTATCCCGCTGGGACGGCGCCCTGGGCCATCTCATGGAACAGGACTTCCAACTTGTCCACCGATGGCCTCTTGTGGGCGTGCACGTACCAGCTCAGAAGTTCGATGAATGCGCCCCCCACGAAGCTCGCTCCCGCCTCCAGACGATGCCCCTGCACCCCGCGCGAGACCAGGCCTTTGCGGGCCAGGTCCGTCGCCAACTGGCAAAAGCGCGCCTTCAAGACCGCTTCGGTGCTGGATCCGCGCAGTTGACGGAACATGTCCTCGTTCTCCAGGATATGATCCAGGAGCGGTCGGGCGAACCAGAACACGGGTGCGTTCGGGCGTTCGCTGAAGGTGGCGGTGATGTACTTGCCCAGATCCGTGAGGCCGCCCACGAGCAGACCTTCCTTGTCCACGAAGTGGTTGTAGAAGGTGGAGCGTCCCACGTTGGCGCGATCGCAGATGTCCTGCACGCGGATCTGTTCCCAGCCCCGTTCCTGGAGCAGCTCCATGAAGGCCACCTTCAAAGTCTGGCGGGTCCGTAGGATGCGTCGGTCTTCGGTGGGCTCATTGGTGGAGGTGTGCATGGGAGGTTCTCGAAGGAAGGGATGTTGAACGAATCGGTGTTTTTGTCCAGTACCGTACAGATCGGGAAGTCTGTCGTTTGGAAGATCTGGAGGTTGCCTGGATATTGAATGTACACGTGTCCAATATCGGACGGGAGTACAAGATGATCGAGTTGAAGAATCTGGGCAAGACCTATCAGGTGGGAACCGTCGAGTTCCATGCTTTGCGGGGAGTGGAGCTGTCCATCGCCAAGGGAAGCTTCGTGGCGGTGGTGGGAAAATCCGGAAGCGGGAAGTCCACGCTGGCCAATCTGGTGGCGGGGATCGATCGGCCCACTTCCGGAAAGATCCTGATGGAAGGGGCGGATCTCGCGGGCTTGGACGAAGACGGCCTGGCCCGTTGGCGTGGACAGAAAGTGGGCGTGATCTTCCAATCCTTCCAGCTTTTGCCCACGCTCACGGTGCTGGAAAACGTGATGCTTCCCATGGACTTCGCCGGCGTTTCCGTGGCGGAGGCAAAGCCGCGCGCGATGGCTTTGTTGGCGAAGGTGGGGATCGAAAACCAAGCAGCGAAGCTCCCGCTTTCTCTTTCCGGAGGCCAGCAACAGCGCGTGGCGATCGCGCGCGCCTTGGCCAACGATCCCGCATTGCTGGTGGCCGACGAACCGACAGGCAACCTGGACACGCGCACGGCCGATGAAGTGTTGGATCTGTTCACGGCCTTCGCCGACCAAGGCAAGACCATCCTGCTGGTGACGCACGAGCGCGATCTTTCCAGTCGTGTGGATCGAGTGGTGACCTTGTGCGATGGCCGTGTGGAGAGCGATGTGGCGGGCGGTCGCAACAAGCGGGAGACAAATAATGTCTAAGCTGGAATTTCCTCCCCGGTGGAGCAAGCTTTGGCGCGACGCGCGCCTGGAAAAGGAGCGGGTGCTCCTCATGTTCGTCGCCCTGGCCGTGAGCCTGCTGGCGGTCGCCACGCTCGTGGGCGCGGGCAAGATCCTGCGCCGCGAGATCCGGACCAATTATCTGTCCACCCATCCGGCCATGGCCACCTTGGAAATCGACCGGGCGATCGACGCGTCGTTGGTGGAGAAGGTGAAGGGGTTCGCGGGGGTCCAGGAGGCCGAGGCCCACGAGGTGGTCCAGGCGCGCGTGCAGGTGGGAGACGACTGGCTGCCGTTGTTGGTGTTCGTCACCGACGACCAGTCCGACCATCGCCTGAGCCGCTATTTTCCGCAAAGCGGTGCTTGGCCGGCACCCACGGGAACCCTGTTGGTGGAGCGGACCGCCATGAAGGTGCTGGGCGTCCAGCAAGGCCAAGCGGTCCAGGTGAAGCTTCCCAACACTCCCGCCCAGCGGGTTCCTGTGACAGGAATCGTCCACGATCCAGGGCTTTCGCCGGCGGGCCAGGAAAGGATGGGGTTCGCCTACGCGAGCACCGCCACTCTCCAGGCCTTGGGGGAAGATCCATCTCTGCACGAGTTGCGCGTGACCTTCGCGATGGACCAGGGAAGCACCGCCCAGGTCCGGGAAAGGGCCGAGGCATTGGCCCAGGCCTTGGTGGATCAAGGAGTGGAGGTCCACCAGATCCGGGTCCCTCCCTTCGAGTACCACCCCCACCAGATCCAGATGGAAACCGTGCTTCTGGTCATGGTGTCGTTTTCCGTCCTGGCGTTCTTCCTGAGCGCGGTGCTGTTGGCCACCACCCTTTCCGCGTGGCTTTCGCGCCAGACCCGCGAACTGGCCATCCTCAAGACCGTCGGGGCCAGTTCCTGGCAGATCACCGGTTTGTACCTGGCTTTCGTGGCCGCCTTGGGATTGTCGGCGAGCGTGGTGGCCTGGACGGTGGGTTCGCACGCCGCGGTGGCCTTCGCCGGGAGGCTTGCGGCGATGTTGAACTTCACGATCCTGGACGCCTCCATCCCCGCTTCCGCTGCCTTGACCGTGTTCCTGGGCGGCGTGGGAATCCCCCTTCTGGTGGCCTACATCCCCATCCGATCGGCCAGTCGCGCCACGGTGCGGGAGGCCCTTTCCGACTGGGGCGCCAAGGTGGCCGCACCGGGATCGTGGATCTCCAACCTGCCCCGGTCCTTGCGACAGATTCTGCGACGTCCACGCCGCCTGGCGCTTTCCCTGGCCCTGCTGGGTTTTGGAGGGGCGGTCTTCATGACGGCTCTGAACGTGCGCGACGGTTGGACGGCCAACCTGGACAAGGTGTGGCAGACCCGCCACTACGATGTGGAAGTCCGCTTCCGCACGGCCCAATCCGACAGCGTCCTGGCCAGCTTGGCGGGAGTGCCCGGTGTGCGGCGCGTGGAGCCTTGGGGGTGGTCGCCGGCGGGACTGGCCCGGCCCGGAAAGATCGATCTGGTGCAGGTCTGGCCGGACAAGGGCCACGGGAGCCTGTCGTTGGTGGCCATGCCGGTGGGAAGCGCCTTGACCAGCTTTCCCCTGATGGCGGGAAGACGGCTTTCGGAAACCGACTCCAATGGATCCGTGCTCAACCACATCGCCTGGATCCAATCGGGCAAACCTCGCCTGGGAGAGGCCGTACTGGTGGGGATCGATGGACGTATTTTGTCGACGCGCCTGACCGGAGTGGTGGAGGAAGTGGGATCGCCCGCCGTGGTGTACGTGACGCCTGGCGCTTTCGCACGGTTTCGATCCACACAGGGCCGCTCGCGGATGATCCGCGTGGTGACCACGGCGACATCGTCCGAGGAGCGCACCGAGATCCTCCACCGATTGGAACGCGCCATGGAATCGAAGAACCTTCCCGTGCAGATGGCAATTCCCTTTTCCGAACTGAAGACGGCCATCGGCGACCACATGACCATCCTGGTGAATTCGCTTCTGGCCCTGGCCGGCATCATCGCGGCGGTGGGCATGTTGGGGTTGGCGTCGGTCACCGGCATGGGAGTGCTGGAGCGCACCCGGGAATTCGGGGTTCTCAAGACCCTGGGCGCCACCCCGAAAGTGGTGCTGGGCATGGTGATGGCGGAGGTTCTGTGGATCGGCGCGATCAGCTGGGTGTTGGCTTGCGTGGCGGCCTTTCCGCTCACCTGGGCGATGGACGCGCTGATCGGAAGTCTGGGCTTCTTGGCCCCCCTACCGATGGTGATCGGATGGGTGGGTCCGGTGGTCTGGCTGGTGGCGGTGGTGGCCATCTCTGTGGTGTCCGGCTGGATTCCCGCGCGCCGCGCCGGCAAGCTCACCATCCGTGAAGCCCTGGCCCAGGTGGGGTGAGGCTTGGCCGCGAAGGCATCCTGGTTGTCGGGTCAGGATGCCTTGCGGAAGCTGGGACGTTTTCTGTCGGCAGCGCATTCCATCAGGTACATGTTGATCAGGGATTGGTACGGCATGCCCATCTCTTCACCCAAGGACTTGAAATAGTCGATCGCCTGGGTATCCAGCCGGATGGAGATCGGCTTGCGGACCTTGGACGCGTAGGGATTCTTCTTGGCCGCGGAAAAATCGTATTCGGTTCTCATGGCTTTCTCCGGTGGTAGTGGAGCGCTTCCTTCCGCGTGGCTTTGCGAGAAGAAATGATCCGGATGGTGTCTTGCTCGCGTTCGCAATGGACCACGATGAGGATGCGGAGCTTATAGCTGGATCCGAGAAGAATGAATCTCTCTTCTTCCTCGGAGTGATCAGGATCCTCGATGAACAGCGCTTCGTCGTCGTCGAACACGGAGCGTGCTTCCAGGAACGACACTCCGTGCTTTTTCAGATTGCGATCCGCCTTCTCCGCATTCCATTCAAACTCCATACATTGTATATACACAGAGATCCTTGCCGAAGCAAGCTCACCATCCGCGAAGCCCTGGCCCAGGTGGGGTGAGGCTTGGCTTGACATTCCTCGGGTGGGGAGTTCTCCTTGATTCCCCGCTTCCAAGGAGTGCTCAAGTGGTTTCGATGTTTCTTGCCGTTGCTCTGTTGTGCTCCCGGGAGGCGGCACCAACGGTGACGTTGATCGGGGATGTGGCCATCGCGAAGAAGCCTCCCAAGGGTGCGGTGCAGCCTTTGTACAGCGTTGGGTTCGTTTGCGATTCGTGTGGACTGCCGTTGCGGACGGTCCTGGATTCCATCGACAAATTCGCTTTGCGCTACCGCGACAGCTTTGCTGTGCTGGCCAAAGCCAATCCCGGGGTCGGAGGGGATTTTGGATTTGGACTGGAGTTGACCACCAACGGGAGTGTGGATGGATCCTCCGAAACCGGTGGCCCCTCTTCCACGCGGCCGTTCCGACTCCAGATGATGCGTGAGTTGATGAGGTTGGATTTCAGGAGGCCGTTGGCCAATCGAGCGAACGTGCTCGTGGCTTTCAATCTGGGCTACGCGAAAAAAGTCCGTCGGCCCGATCGATTCCTTCGCAAGGAGGAAGTGGTTTGCGGCATTGGAACGGGAGATTGCGGAGGCTTTCCGGCGGGCTCCAGTCTGATGATGCCCAGCGTGTGCGATGCCTTGGATCCGCAAGGGAAGATTCGCGAGGCCGGAGTGTTCCTGGGTGGAGAGGCTTGTCTGAGAAATCCGGATACCGTCCTGGCCGTGTTCGATCGGTTCGCCCAATCGCTCCAGGCGGTGACCGTTTGGGAAGGCGGGATCACCACGGCGTGGTGGGGAGACCTTTCCATGCGCTTGGACCTGTTCGAAGATGGGCGTTCCAGGCGATATACGACGCTCTCGGCGAACAGCTCCGATGATGTCCTGCGGGAGCTGGTGTCGCGGGAAATCGGGATCCTGAGGTTCAATCCGATCGACAGCGGTAAGGTTTTCGCGTTCTACCGCTTCTCGAAGTAGACAAAAAACGGCATCAAGGTCAGCGGCTTCCGTGGCCTTCCAGGACCTTGAATCGTCCGTTGCGCTCCACTCCCACCGAGAGGTGCCCGTCCAAGAGTCGGAGGGCCAGGCTAGGGCGAGCGGGATCCCGATTTTTGGACACCTTGACCGTGGACAGGGGCGAAGGCCCCGGCGGGTTGGGGTTGTTTTTCACATACTCCTTGAGCCACACCAGGGCTGGTCGCTCGGTGCCGTCCGTGCGGATCAGTCCGGTGCCATCGCGCCAGGTTTTGCCCACCGTGGTGCCGTAGTAGCTGACCCCCGCCACGCGGGGGTGGGTCCAAAAGAGCGGAAACACCGCTCGCATGATGGAGTCCTGCCGTTGGTCGTTGGTGGCGGGGATGTCGAATTCCGTGATGTGCAGGGGCAGCCCGGTGGCCGCCAGTCCATCCAGATATTTGCGCAAGGTGTCCACCGATCTCATGTGGGCCTCGTGCGCTTGCACCCCGATTCCGTCGATGGGCGCCTTGGCCGCCAGGAGCGCCTTGACCATGGCAACGCAGGTGTCGTGGTCTTTGGCGTACTCGATGGTGAAGTAGTCGTTGAGGATCAACTTCGCTTTGGGGAAGGCTTGGCGCGCCAGGTGGAAGGCATTGATCATGCCGTCGTAGCCGGTGGTGCCCTTGCCGCCCAGGGCGTTGAGGAAGATGGTGGACGGCGCATGAAAGACACTGGGCTCGTTGATCACCACCACCATGTCGGCGTCCGGGTAGCGCGTGCCGGCAAGCGAGAACCATTCCTCGATTTCTGCCTTCAGGGTGTCCTTGGCGATGTTGGCCATCCAGCCGGGATAGGCAGAACCCCACAGGAGCGAGTTGAGAGTCCAGGGAATCTTGTGGTCGCGCGCGTAGCCCACCACGTTGTCCAGGCCCGTCCAAACCATATGGTCGCGCTGCATTTCCACCGCGGCCCATTTGCCGCCGGTTTCCGGAGCGACATGGTTCCAGTACGAGGCGAAATCCGCTCGCACGGTCTGGCCTTCGGAGATGCTCCCCAGATATTTGGTGGCGTCCTTGGCAATCTGGGCACTCGCCGGGAGGCTACCCAGAAGCAGGATGGCGACGGTGCGAATGCGTGAGGAATTCTTGGAAAGATTCATGGTGGATCCGGAGGTCGTGGCGGAGGGGTTCGATGGCGTCTCTCATTGAAGAAAGTCGCTGAGGAAAGGATACAGCCTATTCCAATCCGCATGTGGGAGGATCTAAGGGGAAAACAAAAAAGGCTTCCCCCCGGGTGGAAGGGAAGCCTCGTTCGCATCGGGAAAAACCTGTCAGTTTTTGCCCAATGCGCTCACCGCGACGAACTTGCCTTCACGTTCCACACCTGCCACCAGGCGTCCGTCGATGTTCTTCATGATCAAGCCGGAGGGCTTGGGAGTTGTGGCGACCGCAGGGCGTGCCTCGATGTCGCTGAGGCATTTGGCCTGGTTCTTGGGGATCCAGTCGATCAGCCAGGTCATGGAAGGACGAGGCTGGCCACCGCTGGTGAAGATGCCGGTGCCGGTGCGCCAGGTCTGTCCATCGCGAAGTCCCCAGTAGGTGACGCCCTTGATGTTCGGGTGGTTCCAGAACATGGTCATCTGCTCGGCCATGATGTTCTTCTGCTTGGTGTTGTCGGTTTCGCCGATGTCGTACTCCGTGACATACAGCGGGATGCCTTCGGCGGCGATCTTGTCGATCTTGGCCTTCACTGAGCTGGTGGAGAGCTTGTAGGCGTCGTGGGCCTGCAAGCCAATCGCGTCGATGGGGATCTTCTGGGCCTTGGCTGCCTTGGCCATGTTGACCTGCCAGTTGTTTTCCCCGTCGTATTCGATGGTGTTGAAGTCGTTGTAGATGAGCTCGGTTTTTGCGGGGTCCTTCCACAGTTCCCGCGCCATCTTGAAGGCCACGAAGATCCAGTCGTACTCGCCGGATTGGACGCCGTACTGGGAGGCGGCGTTCTTGAGGGCGTTGCGGTATTGGGCGGGGGCGTGCGAGGAATAGGCCTCGTTCACGACGTCGATCTGGGCGACGTCCGGATAGCGCGTGTGCACTGCCTCGAACCACTTCTTGATGTCGGCGAGCGTTGCGCTCGAGGCATCGCTGGGTTGCTGGGAGCCCCAGACCAGGGTATGGAACTTCACGGGGTTGCCCGTGGTTTGGCCCCATTTGTAGACCACGTCGAATCCGGACCAGTTGTAGGACGTGCTCTTGACGCTGGACTGGATGCTGGACCACTTGCCCGAATTTTCCGGCGAGGCCTGGTTCCAGTACGTGTTGTAGTCTGACGGGACGCTGTTGGTGATGATGTTCCCCAGGAACTTGCACTGGCCTTTGGCCAGCTGTGCGGATGCCGCAGCGGTAGACAAAGCGACGGCCAGGACGCAAAGGCGTCCGCCCAGATGCGACGGGTGTTTCATGATCTACTCCATGTTGGATGTCAACACATGGAATACTACGGGGTGTTGCCAAAATGGGCCGAGCAAATCCGAAGGATGTGGTGAACACTTGTCACCGCATTGTCGAAAAGACAACGACCGAGCGGGAAGCGGGACAAAAAAAGGCGGCCCACCGATAGGTGGACCGCCACGTCGGGATTTCCAGCGGGAGCGATCAGCGCCGGCCGAGCGCGCTCAGTTCCAAAAATTGTCCATCACGCTCCAGACCCGTCGCCAAACGGCCGTCGAGGTTGCGGACGACCAGGCCCGTATGGGTGGACGACTCGGCGATTCCGGGCCGCCCCTGGATGTGGGGGTAGCAGGAGCCTTTGATGGTAGGGATGTTGTTCTTGAGCCATTCCATCGAGGGACGGAGCTGGCCGCCGCTGGTGAAAATAGCGGAGCCGGTCCGCCAGGTCTGGCCGTCCCGGAGTCCCCAGTAGGTGACTCCCTTGATGTCCATGTGGTTCCAGAACATGGTCATCTGTTCGGCCATGATGTTTCTCTGCTTGGTGTTGTCCGTCTCCGAGATGTCGTATTCCGTGATGTAGAGGGGGAAACCGGTTGCCGCGATGGCGTCGATCTTTGCTCTCACCGATGAGGTGGAGAGCTTGTAGACATCGTGGGCTTGGAGGCCGATCGCATCGATGGGGATCTTCTGCTCCTTGGCCAGTTTGCACATGGCGACCTGCCACTTGTGTTCCGTGTCGTACTCGATGGTGTTGAAGTCGTTGTAGATGAGCTTGGTCTTGTTCGCGTCCGGCCAGAGCTTGCGGGCCATCTTGAAGGCTTCGAAGATCCAGTCGTATTCGCTCTCGGGGATGCCGTCGGCGGCGGCGGCCGCTTTCAGGACTCCCCGGTACGGCGCCGGTGCGTGGCTTGGAAACGCTTCGTTCACCACGTCGATCTGCGCCAGGTCGGGATAGCGGTCATGGACGGCCTGAAACCAGCGCTGGATGTCTTCGATCGTAGCGCTGCTGGTGCCGCTAGGCAGCGCGCTGCCCCACACCAAGGTATGGAACTTGACGGGATTGCCCGTGGTCTTGCCCCAGTTGTAGACCACATCGAATCCAGACCAGTTGTAGTCGGTGCTTTTCACGCTGGACTGGATGCTGGACCATTTGCCGGAATTCTCCGGCGTGGCTTGGTTCCAATAGGTGTTGAAGTCGGCAGGCACCTGGTTGGTGATGATGTTGCCCAGGTACTTGCAGGAGTTCTTCGCGAGCTGGGCGTTCGCCGGGACGGAAAACGAGGCGAGCGCGAGGACGCAAATGCGTCCAGCGAGGTGCGACGGGAGTTTCATGTGCTGCTCCGTGTTGGATGTCAACACTCTCCATACTACAGGAATTCGTACGCGATGGCAGTGTGAACGTGAAGGTTCTGGTGAGCAATTGTCACCGGCTGGATCGCGGGAGCTAGGCTGAAGTCAAGAAGCGTCCAAGGAGTTGGGCACGAAAACGGCGACCCACCGATCGGTGGGCCGCCTCGTAGGAAATCCGGGTGGTGGCGATCAGCGCCGGCCGAGTGCACCGAGTTCCAGAAATTGTCCATCGCGTTCCACGCCCGTCACCAGACGTCCGCCGACATTGCGCACGATCAGGCCCGGGTTTGCGGGTGACAGGGAAACACCAGGTTTGGCCTCTATCCCGGAAGTGCCGCAAATGGCCTTGTTGGCGGGAATCCAGTCCTTCATCCACTGCATGGCGGGACGAAGACTGCCGTTGGTGTTGAAGAGGCCTGTGCAAGGCCGCCAGGTTGCGCCCACCTTGAGCCCCCAGTAGGTGACGCCCTTGATGTTGGGGTGGTTCCAGAACATGGTCATTTGTTCCGAGACGATCCGCTTCTGCTCGACATCGTCGGCGGCATTGCAGGCGCGCGTCAAGCTGTACTCGATACCGACGTCGTACTCCGTGATGTAGATCGGGAAACCGATGGCGGTCATCCTGTCGATGTTGTTCTTCACGGTGGCCGTGGACACCATCCAGGCATCATGGGCCTGGTATCCGATGGCGTCGATGGGGATCTTCTGCTCCTTGGCGGCCTTGGCTAGAGCCTCCTGCCATTTGGCTTCCGCATCGTACTCGACGGTGTTGTAATCGTTGTAGATCAACTTGGTCTTGGAGGAATCGGGCCAGAGCTCACGGGCCATCTTGAAGGCCACGAAGATCCAATCGAATTCGCCGGAAGGGATCCCGTAACTCGCCGCAGCGGCTTTCAGCGCTCCTCGATAGGGAGCCGGCGCATGGGCTCTTCCTCCCCACGATCCGCCGGGGAACGCTTCGTTGACCACGTCGATCTGCTGGAGGTCAGGATACTTGTCGTGGACGGCCTTGAACCACCTCTTGATGTCGTCGATGGTGGCGCTACCGGCGTCGCTCGGTTGCTGACCGCCCCAAACCAGGACGTGGAACTTGACGGGGTTGCCTGTGGTCTTGCCCCAATTGTAGACGGTCTGGAATCCATTCCAGTTGTAGGTGGTGCTCTTCACGCTGGACTGGATGGAAGACCACTTGCCCGAATTTTCCGGCGAGGACTGGTTCCAGTAGGTGTTGTAATCGGAGGGAACACCGTTGGTGATGATGTTACCCAGGAACTTGCATTGACCCTTGGCCAACTGGGCCGAAGCTCCCTGGGCAAGAATCCCGACGGCAACCAAGGTGGAAATGCGGCAAGATGCACGGGTGGGTGAGTTCAACAGAGGCCTCCTGTGGCTGATGCTCTGATGAATCGAAGCTAGGGCGGGGTGTCGCGAGGGGCTTGAAAGTTGATCTGAAGCGCTTTGTAGTTTTTTCCAAACCGCTTCAGGAAATCCCTGCACAAAAGAAAAGAGCCGCCCCGTTGGGAGCGACTCGTCGTTCGTTTCGTTTTTTCGGGTTGGGTGATCCGGGTTCCTCCAACGGGGCCGTCCTTCCCTGGTGGCCGGGAGCAGGAGTGGCCCGAAGAGAATTCAGTTCCTGCCCGTCGCCCCGAGAGCCAGAAATTGTCCATTGCGTTCCACGCCCGTGACCAAGTGTCCGCCGACTTGGCGCACGATCAGGCCCGAGGTGGATCCGGGCGACGGGACGACCTCGTTTGCCTCGAGGCCGGAGGTCGGACAGGGCACGTTCAGGTTCTTGGGGATGTAGTCCTTGAGCCAGGTGAGTGCCGGACGTGCGACCCCGGAGGAAGATTCCAAGCCGGTTCCCGACCTCCAGGTGGCGCCCACGGTGATGCCCCAGTAGGTGACGCCCGCGATCTTGGGATGGGTCCAGAACATGGGCATCTGGTCGGCCATCACGTTCTTCTGCTGGGTGTCGTCGGTGTGGCCGATGTCGTACTCGGTGACGTACACGGGGAAGCCCGTGGCGGCGATGGCGTCGATCTTCGCCTTGACGTCGGCGGTCTTGAGCTTGAAGGCGTCGTGGGCCTGCACGCCGATGGCGTCGATGGGGACGTTCTGCGCCTTGGCGGCCTTGCAGAAATTGACCTGCCAGGTGTTTTCGGCGTTGTATTCGATGTTGTTGTAGTCGTTGTACATCAGGACGGACTTGGGCCAAAGCGCACGGGCCATCTTGAAGGCCTGGAAGATCCAGGCGAACTCGCCGGTGTAGCCGCTCTTCTTCGCTTCGGCTTCCAGCACCCCCTTGTAACCTGCCGGGGCGTGCTGGGGGTACGCCTCGTTGACCACGTCGATCATGTCCACGTCCGGATAGCGGGTGTGGACCGCCTGGAACCAGCGCAGGATGGTGGCATACGATGCGCTGTTGGCGTCGGAAGGCTGCTGCTGGCCCCAGACCAGAACGTGGAATTTCCAGGGATTGCCCGTCTTCTTGGACCAGGCCGCGATGGCGTCCAGCTTGGACCAGTTGTAGGAGGAGCTCGCCGCGCTCGACTGGACGGATCCCCATTTGCCTGCGTTTTCCGGGGACATCTGGTTCCAGTAGGTGTTGTAGCTGGCGACCGGATTGCCTTCGCTGATGTTGCCCAGGAACTTGCAGGCTCCCTTGGCGATCTGGCCAAAGGAGGTTTGGGCGCACACGAGAAGGACGGACGCGACGACAAATCGCGACGCCGACGAGATGGGACGATGCACGGTTGAGCCTCCAGGATTGTTTTTCGCTTCCTGGAAGCTATCGATGGGTTGCCGATCCGACCGAGGACTTGCTTATATGGATGTTGGTCATCTGACAACGAATTCACCCATCGAGGCGCTCATGCGGCTTTTGTCCAAGCTCCCCTTCCTTCTTGCCGCATCCGTGGCTGTCCAAGCCCAGACCAGCTATGTGCTGCCCATCAAGGGATACGCGAAGACCTCCGTGAACACCGTGGTGTTCCGTGGAAACTCGGTGGTGACCCATGGGAACACCCAGTACACCGCCTTCTACGATGCGGATGGCAAGGTGGTGCTGGCCAAACGCGCATTGGGGTCCAGCGCGTGGGAGACCAAGACGACGGCGTTTTCGGGGACCGTTTCCGATGCCCACAACAGCATCAGCTTGGGAATCGATGGCGACGGTATCCTGCACATGGCCTGGAATATGCATGGAACGGCACTCACCTACGCCAAGGCCAGCGCCGCGGGGTCGTTGGAGCTCACCAAGAGCAGCATGTTGGGCACGTTGGAAACGTCGGTGACCTATCCCCAATTCTTCCGGCGCGCCGATGGCGGACTGTTGTTCATGTACCGCGATGGCAGCTCTGGAAACGGGAACCTTGTGCTGAACCTGTACGATGGCGCATCCAAGGCCTGGAAGCGGCTCCATGACAAGGTCATCGACGGCGAAGGTGCGCGCAATGCCTACTGGGAAGCGTACTTGGACGAATCCGGCGTGCTCCATGTGGGCTGGGTGTGGCGCGAAACCTCCGACGTGGCCACCAACCACGACCAGTGCTACGCAAGGTCCCGCGACGGCGGCCTCACATGGGAGAAATCCACCGGCGCCAAGTACACCTTGCCTATCACTCAGGCCACGGCGGAGCTCGCCTGGAAGGTGCCGCAAAACCGCGAGTTGATCAACCAGACCTCCATTTTCGGGGACGACAAGGGCCGGCCCTACATCGCCGCCTACTGGACGGATTCTGTTACCGGCATTCCCCAGTACCAGCTCGTGTGGAACGATGGCTCGGCCTGGAAGTGCTCGAAGATCTCCGATCGCAAGTTGGATTTCACGCTCAGCGGCGGCGGAACCAAGCGCATCCCCATTTCCCGTCCGCAGTTGGTGGTGGAGCGCAAAGGGGATTCCATCGGCGCGGTGGTGGTGTTCCGCGACCAGGAGCGCGGATGGAAGGTCTCCGCCTACCGGACGGAAAATGTCCTGAAGAACGTGTGGACGGTGCGCGACCTTTCCGATTCGTCGGTGGGCCTGTGGGAGCCGTCGTATGATCCGGAACTTTGGAAGACCAAGAAGTTGCTCGGGATCTTCGTGCAGAAGTCCGAGCAGGGCGACGGCGAGACCACCGTGGATCTTCCCGCCCAGAGCGTGTCCATTCTGGAGTGGAGTCCGTTTGCGAGCACCTCTGGAGTGGTTGTTCAGAAGGTTCGGGCCATGCCAGCAACCAAAGGTCGATTCGATGCGCTGGGCAGGGAGATTCGGCCTGTCTCCGAAAACATCAGTCCGATGGACAGGGTGGATGTCGGGGGAATGAGCAAGTAAAAAACAGGGCGTTGCCGCCCTGGTCTGGCGTCTCCTCAAAGCCTCGGAACAGCGATCCTTCCGATCGAGCGCCCACCGGAGACCACGCGGATCCATCCAACCTCCCCGCTTGTGCGGGGGCTATGGGGAATCGAGAGTTCCCCGTTGGTGGCCAGACCATCGAACAAGACCTCGCGTTGGCCATTCACCGAAATCCATTCCATCTGGATCTCTCCCTCCGGCAAGCCCGATACCATCCAGCCATCGGGGCGGTGGCGGACTCCGAATTTTAGCGGTGTCGCCCCCGAGCCCCGCGGGGCAAGCGATGAAGGATCGGAACCGTTCAGCAGCCGGCTCACGACCGCCAGCATGTAGAGCGTGTTCGCCTGCACCCCGATGGTGGTTTCCATCGTCTGGTAGTCGGTGCCGTTGTCGTAGAAGACGTATCCTGTCGAGTTGAACGGCTCCAGAGGGTCCCCTGGCGGGATCTCGAAATCGTCGACCAAATCCCGGTGGGTCGCCGCGTCCCCCGGCCCTTCCGCAACGGCACCTGACGGATATTGTCCGCTCAGGGGAAAGATCTGGGAGTAGATCCGTTTGACGCTGCCTGGGATGCGTTCGCTCATCAGGAATCCGACTCCCCAATTGTTGCGCCCGTTCATGTAGTCGAAGATGTCCCAAGCGATGGGGAGCCGGCTCGAGTCTCCAGAAATGGCAATCTCGGCCGCTTGGGCCGCGACATGGGGGTACCCGTCGAACGGCGCCCACGTCTGCTTGAAGGGAAGTCCCCAGGGGGCCCCGCCCTGGGTCGCGAACTTCCGGAAATCATCGATCTCCGAGATCCGGCGCTTGGCCGCCGCCGGATGCAACGAAGCCAGACGAGCCTCTTCCATCAGATTCATGTCGCCCCATCCGCACCATCCTCCCTCGTCGGCGGAATCCGACCAGGAGCGGGCGTCGGCGAGCACGGAGGGATCCCCGGCGAGCCGGTAGAGTTCCGCCGCCCCGAGAGCCATGTCGTCGTACACGGAGGTGTTCGCGTAGAAATCGCTGTTCGACCCCTTGAGGTAGTAGGCATCGCGCACCACATCGCGTCCCTTCAGCCTGCGGTGCAGGCCGGTCGCGGTCTGGCGGCAGGAGTCCGCGAGTCCTGCGTACCCGCTGCGCCCTTGAAGCGCCGCAGCCCCGAGGGCCAAGGCGGCCTCGGTCAGTCCCATCTGACCCGGCGCCAGGGCGGCGAACGCCGGACGTTTTCCGTTCAGCTTGTCCGCCTCGGGGAGCCGACGACCAATGTCGTGGTCGAGCTGGTCTCCCACTTCGATCACGAAGGTGTTGGAGTCGGGAAAGGTTTTCAGCAGCCATCGCAGCCCGAAGGCCGCTTCGGACAGGACGTCGGCACTGGAGGCTTCGAACATCCCCGGGTTCGCCTCCCAGGATCGTAAAAGGAAATAGGTCGCGTAGGCGTTGGTCTGGGTGAACTTCAGGTAGTCCCCCGCGTCGTACCATCCACCCTCCATGGACAATTTTCGACCATCCGGTGCGAGCTTCCAGGTGGCCGCCGAAGGCGCGCCATCGGGGACCTTCAGCGCGCAGGAGGTGTCGCCCAGGTGCGAGGGTTTCCGGAAGGAGGC
Source organism: Fibrobacterota bacterium (assembly GCA_016699655.1). Lineage (GTDB taxonomy): Bacteria > Fibrobacterota > Fibrobacteria > UBA5070 > UBA5070 > UBA5070. Next base: position 1,213,777 of record CP064986.1, on the reverse strand, counting down.
GACCTGATGGCGTCCCGAGCGGACGGCGCCCATGTAGCGGACGATCTCGCCTGCGAAAAAGGAGTACGGATCGTTCCGCACGACGATCCGCGCGGTGTCGGCTCCCGGCAGGACAAGCTTCCAGACACCGGTGTCCTTGGCCGCCGAAAAATCCAGGGGGTGGTGGAACGAAAAGGGAGTTTGGATCGACAGCCCCGCCGTACTCGCTCCCAGGGTACCTGAAAGCGCGACCGCTCCGGAAGGCGAAACGGCCTTCCAGGACACGCTTTGCAGGGAGGACTTCGAGCAGGCCAGGATGGATTTGGGACGGCCCGTCGGTGGATACCCCATGTGGTTGTGGCGCAGGTAGGCGACGGGTTCGGCCCAGCAGGCGGCGACGGCGATCCAGGCGGTCAGGAACGTGGTTTTCATGGGTGGACGATCCTCCTCGGGAAAGCGGCGATGCTCCCCGACCTGGAAGATGCCGTAACGCTTCTTTGGCGACCATCGAAACCCATGGGCGTCCAAAGCCATTGTCGCATGGTACCGAGGGATTCGTGGCCGCGCGATCGCAGGTTTCATCGGTGATGGTGCGGGATGCACAAGGCGCAATGGCTGTTGCGCCCGGCCGCAACGCTTTCCGCACTGATCTGCCGACCGGAATCGGCGGAAGGCTTGTCGAGATCCCCTCACGAAGGCAATCTTGAGCGGAGGAAGGAGCCGCTTTGGTCGATCTGTTCGATTTCCTGGACTACCGCCAATACCTGCGCGAGGCCTTCGAAGAACGGAAGGCCCGCAATGGGGCGTTTTCCTACCGCATGCTCGCCGAGAAGATTGGACTCCACGCCAGCCGGATCCACCGCGTGCTGGCGCGTCAAAGCCACATCGCGCCGGACCAGATCGAAGCCTTCGCGAAGGCCTTCGGGCTCCGGGGGGGCAAGGCGAAATACTTCGAGTGCCTGGTAAGACACGCCAAAGCCAAGACGCCCTCGGAAGCGCAGGTCTGGCTGGCCAAGCTCGCCGCCTTGCGGGGTGTCGCTCTCCGGGGCCTGAAACGCCCGGAACACGGCATCTTCCGCGAGTGGTACTTCATTCCACTGCGGTGCATGCTGCACACCGGGAGGTTCAAGGACGAATGGGACTTGTTGGCCGCGAGCCTGACGCCCTCCGTCCGTCCCGAGCAGGTGCGAATGGCCGTAGAATCGATGGAACGGCTTGGCCTGGCCGAGCGAGATTCTGACGGATTCTGGCATGCACGCGAAGCGCACCTCGCCGCCGAAGGCGCCGAACCGGGCAGTGCCCTGCGATCCTGGCACCACTCCATGCTTCGGCTCGCGGGAGAAGCGGTGGAGCGATTCCCCAAGGCGATGCGTCACCACGGCACCATGACCGTGAGTGTCGATGCCGCCGGAGCCGTGGCTGTGGTGGACATCCTGCGCGAATGCCGCGGTCGGATCCGCGGGATTTCCGATTCCTCCCGGAGTCCCGATCGAATCCTTCATCTGGGGATGCAGCTGTTTCCCGTTGGGCGGATTCCCGAGGGAGTCGCATGAGGCCTGTTTGCCGATGGGGTTGGGTGCTGGTGGCGGCCTCGCTGGTCGCTTTGCTGGGGTGCGGGTCCTCTCCGTCGGCGGGGGGCAGCTCGGTAGAAACCGAGGAGCTCCGCGCCATGGTGACGCTTTCCGACGGTTCTCCGGCTTCGGGAGCCACGGTCCTGTTGCGTCCGGCCAATTACTTGTCGGCTCAGACAGGACGTTCGATGGCAACGAATTCTGTCCAAAATGCGGTCTGCGGACCCGACGGCCGCGTGGTCTTCCCGGGCGTCGAGCGTGGCGAATACGTCTTGGAAGCGCGTACGGCCACCGGGACTGCCGCCGCACGGGTCGGGCGCGATCCTTCCGGCTCCGAGACGAGGCTGGTCGGGCGCGACACGGCGTCACTCCAAGGATTTGTCGCGACCAACGGTTCCCCCGCTTGGGTGGTCGTCCGCGGATTGGAGCGCGGGGTCTGGGCCGACTCAACTGGAAAATTTCGGTTCGAGCGGGTCCCGACCGGGGATTGGGAGGCCGTGGCGCTGGGTGAGCAATCCCCTGTGGCTTGGGGGAAGGTCCGCATGGACGGGCAATCCCCCACGAGGATCGTGCTCCTCGATTCCGCGCTTTGGAAAAGGCTGTTCGGCATTGGTGGTCTGGTTCTGGAAGACTTCGAGTCCGACTCCGACCGGCCCTCCATCGGCGCTCTTTCCCGCCGGATGTACTGGTACTACAGCTCGGATTCCTCCGAAGGTGGCGCGACCTTTTCAAATCCCCGTCTTCCCCATACGGGTCTTGGGAGCGCGATCGTGGCGGGATCCGGACCGGACGGTTCGAAGGCGGCTCATGTCCGCTTCACGTTGGATCCCCTCCGGGATTCGCCCTACGCCCAGATCGGCTTGACGTCTTCGGAAGGGGGAGTGTTCCTCGATTTTTCCGGGTTCGACAGCTTGGTTCTGCAGGCCAAGGGTACGGGGAGAATCCGCATCGACCTGCCTTCGCAGGACGTGTCCGTGGCCAAGCCAGGATGCCACGATGCGTGGGGAGTGGATCTGGAGCTTCCGGGGGACTGGACGCGCATCGCGATCCGCAGACAGGATTTGACGCTTGCCGCCGGAAGCTGCGCGAGCGGATCCAACCTGGAAAAGGCGTTGTCCGGAGTCGATGAAATCCGGCTGAAGGTGCTCTCCGATGCTGAGCTTTGGTTCGACGACCTGCGCATCCATGGAGTCGAGGCGAACCAGTTCTAGGAGGAATGGCCCCCGCCAGATCGCCCCGAACAATTAGCTTGGGGCGCTTGCCGGGGAAGGTTCCACCCCGGCCAGCGAGGTGCGGATGTCGTTTGCGTCGTTGCAGTTTCCGGTCTTTTTCCTGGTGTGCCTGCTGGGATTGATGGCGTTGCCCGGCAAGGCGCGCACGTTCTGGCTCTTGTTGGCCTCGTGCGTGTTCTACATGGCCTTCATTCCCAGCTACATCCTGATCCTGTTTTTCCTGATCGCGGTGGACTATTCCGCGGGCATCTGGATCCAGGGGGCCCAGGGGGCGAAGCGGAAGCGGGCGCTCTGGGTCTCCATCGTGGCCAACCTCGCCATCCTGGGGTCGTTCAAGTACACCAATTTCGCTCTGGCCAATGTGGATGCCCTGGCCCGGGAATTCGGCCTGGGGCAGATCGCCTGGACCTTCCCCTGGGTGCTGCCCATCGGTCTTTCCTTCCACACCTTCCAATCCATGGCCTACACCCTGGAGGTGTATTTCGGGAGGCGCCAGGCCGAGCGGAACCTCCCCCGCTACGCCCTGTACGTGCTGTTCTGGCCCCAGATGGTGGCGGGCCCCATCGAACGCCCGCAAGGTTTGCTGGACCAGTTGATCAAGCCGGTCCAGATCACCTGGGCGGGATTCGTGTCCGGCTTGGAGCTGATGGCGTGGGGCTTTTTCAAGAAGCTCGTGGTGGCGGATCGCTTGGCGGTGGTGGTGGACAGCGCTTGGGCGGATCCGGTCGCCAACGCAGGCTGGAAGCTGGCCTTTGCGAGCTTCTTGTTCGCCTTCCAGATCTACGGCGACTTTTCCGGCTACACGGACATTGCCCGTGGCGCGGCGCGGATCATGGGCTACGATCTTTGCTTGAACTTCGACCACCCCTACAAGAGCCGATCGCCGGGCGAATTTTGGCGACGCTGGCACGTTTCGCTTTCTGGCTGGTTTCGCGATTACGTGTACATCCCCATCGGAGGCAATCGACGCGGGATCGCGCGCATGGTCCTGGGGCTGGGCGTCGCGTTTGTCTTGTCGGGCCTGTGGCACGGAGCGGCTTGGACGTTCGTGATCTGGGGAGCCTTGCACGGATTGTTCGTGGTGGTGCAACGGCTGGTGGAGCCCAAGTTGAAAGGCCGCGCAGGCTGGGAGCGCTGGACTGGATCCAAGGCCGGCGGAGTTTTCGCCGTGGTCGGGACCTTCCTGTTGGTGGACTTCGCTTGGATCTTCTTCCGGGCTCCCGATCTTGCCCAAGCCTGGATCGCCGTGAAGTCCTTCGTGGCGCCGGGTGGGTTCGAGAGTTTGGGCCAGGCGTTGGCCGACGCGGACCTTCGCTTCGCCCTCCTGATGGTGGCGATCCTGGAACTGTTGCAGTGGCGACACCGCCAAGGCGCGACCGCCAAGCTTGCTACCAAGCCAGTGGGGGTCCGTTGGATCGCCTTCTTGACTCTTCTTCTTTCCATCGTTCTCCTGGGCAAATTCGGCCATGAACAATTCCTCTACTTCCAGTTCTAACCCCAGGCCCTTGTGGCAAAAGCTCCTGATGGGAATCGGCTTTCCCGCCGCCTTCCTCGGGATCATCGCGGTGCTCAACGCTTCCGTGCGACCCGAGAACAAAACCCAGGACATCTGGTATGGGCCGTTGATCGAAGCCGTGAACCAGGGCTACCACCCCAATTTTCTCTTCGTGGGGACCTCCCGCACCCGGGCGGCCATCCATACGGATACCTGGGAGCAGGTGATCGCCGAGCGTTTTGGGGTGCGGACCTCCGCGGTGAATCTGGGCATGGGATGGTGCACGCCCATGGAACATTGGCATGGCCTCAGAGCTTTGCTGAAGGCCAATCCAACGGCTTTGCGGGGCACCGCCGTCCTGATCGAAGCGGGCGAAGGCATAGGCCTTCCGGAACGGTGGACGGGCAACTGGATCGTGGAAGACCGCCGGGACCTCCTGGTCCCCTACCTGGAACCTTCCGATTTCCTGCGGGTTTGGAATTCCGCGACTCCTGCGGAGGCGAAATTCGCCATTGCATCGGACCTGTGGTTTCCTGCCTTCGACCAGATGGCGCGCTTGCGCCATGTGGTGCGGACGAAAATCGACACCTTCGGCCTGGGAATCCAGACCGCGATCTGGGGTACGCCTGCAGTCAAGGCGGTTTCGAACGCGGATTTGTCGACCGACGGCGGGATCAGAGCGGACAAGAAAGGTGTGGAATTGGCCATGTTCATGGCCGACAGCATGGCGCGCGCCGACCTGAAGGACCAAAAACCCTACGGCGATTGGGACTCCACCGTGGTGGCCGACATCGTGCGGTTGGTCAAAGATGCCGGCGCTCTGCCGGTGTTCGTGCGGATTCCGTACTCCCCCACCCAAGCCGCTCCCCTGGCCACAAGCCTGCGCCAGGCCGACCGCGTGGTGTTCGAAAACACCCTGCGCCGTTGGGGTTTGCCCCCGGTGGTGGTCCCCACCTACCAGACCAAGCCGGACGACTTCCCGGACAAGTGGCACCTGCGAAAGACCCTTGCGCCGGAATTCACCCGATCTTTGGCCGAAGCGTATTTGCGCGCCTTTAGTCGGTAGGATCGCCTCGAGAATTATGATCTTTCGGACATTGGGATTGATTCTGTTGCCAGTTGGGAAGTAGCGGGGAAGCCATGAAGCGTGTCGAAGCCTACATCAAGCCATTCAAGATTTCCGATGTTCAGGAGGCCCTCCTCAAGGTGGGAGTCCAAGGCATGACCCTCACGGAAGTGAAGGGATTCGGCCGCCAAAAGGGTCACACCGAGCTGTACCGCGGCGCGGAGTACCACATCGACTTCATCCCGAAGATCAAGCTGGAAGTCGCGGTGGCCGATTCCATGGTGGACAAGGTCGTGCGCACCATCATGGATGCGGCGCGCACCGGCAAGATCGGCGACGGTAAGATCATGGTGGTCGCATTGGAGCAGGCCTGGCGCATCCGCACGGGAGAAAGCGGGGAGGACATCCTCTGAGGAAGGCCAGCCCGCTGGGTCGGGCGGTCGTCCCGGGTGTTTTCCTGGTCGCAGCCGCTATCGCGTGTTCCGCTGCACTCCCTGTCGTCGATTCGTTCCAGGGTTTGTGGGCCAAGCTTGACAAGTCTCCTGTCCAAGCCGAGAAAGGTTTGGTCGTCTTCGGCGCGTCCCATCCGGAATTTGCCGACCTGGTCATGTGGGCCAGGTCCAAGGCGGTCGAAAAATCCGATCCCGAGCGGTTCCGGAGGCTTCTGGACTCCTTGGAGCGCATGGAGTCCTCGCCCGTCGCTCTCTTGGCCCGCGAGGCCATCGTCGCTTCCCGCTATCCTTCCCAGCGCAAGGCGGATTCCTCGGAGATCGGCGGGTTGGAAACTTTCCTTTCCCGGAAATTGCGACCGAACACTCGCCTCGCGCTTCGCAAGCGGCTCTTTTCGGGATGGCTGGAGGCTGGGTACAATGCCCGTGCGGAAAGCCTGTTCGTGGAACAGTTGCGAGAGAATCCCCCGCTCTCGCAGATCCGTGCGGATCTGGAGCGCCTGGCTGCCGACACGAGCTTCCTTCGCTCGGGGGCCTTGCGGCGCCCGTTGGTTTCCGCTCTCCTTGCCGCGGGTCAGCCCGATTCCGCCATGTCGATCCTGGATACGCTGCTGGCCAAGGCGAGCTTGACACCCTTCGACCATATCTTGCGTGGACGGATTTTCCTGGAACAGGGCAAGGCGGACGAGGCGATCTCTTCATTCCGCAAGGCTGCCGAAGACGCCACCGAAGAACAAGGTCTGATGTGGCTGGCCAAAGGCCTGGAAAAGATCGGTCGCACGGCTGATGCCCAGATCGCCTTCGCCGAATACGCCCGCCGGTGGCCCCGTTCGCCGCAGGCCCAGACCATCCTGTGGTCCAACGGATTCGAGGCGGAACGCGCCGGGAATTGTCAAGAAGCCTCCGAGCTCTACGGCAAGGTGAAGGTCGGCGGGGGGCGCCGGGCGGAATGGGCGCGGTTTCGCGACGGCTTCTGCTGGTATCGGCAGGGGCAGTGGGCCAAGGCGGAACAGATCCTGGGTCGCGAGAAGGAAGCCGCCAGCGGAACCCAGAAGGAAGCCGCCTGGTTCTTCTACGCGAAGGCGCTTGCGGCCCAGGGCAAGGATTCGTCGGCGCAGGCGGAATTTTCCGCCTTGTCCTCGTGGGCGCCTTGGGGTTTCCATGGACACATCGCCCGCAGGGTCCTGGGGCGGGATGCGCAGTTCGCGGACTCCCTTCGCAAGGAGCCGGATACGGGCTTCGGATTGTGGCTGGGCGAGCGGATGATCGCGCTGGACAAGGCGGATTCCGTGGCGTTCGTGCGTCTGCTTATGGCGCGGGTGATCGGTGGCGACGAACTGGTGCGCGAGTCGGACAAGGCCTTGGACGAGGCGCTCAAGGGCAAAGGGGAGCGGGAATTCGCCTTGGTGCAGTGGATGAAAAAACTCGGGATGGACAAGGAAGCCACACCGCGCCTGCGCAAGCTCCTGGGCAAGCTTCCCAACGCGGAAATCGCGCAGTTGTCGAAATCCGTCATGAGGGAATTCTATCCGATGCCCTACAAGAAGGAAGCGGTGGAATTCCTCAAGGGGGACACCGTGATCGACGCCCCCTTCATCCACGCCATCATGCGCCAGGAAAGCGCCTATGATCGCTTCGCGCGATCCGGGGCCGGAGCGGTGGGCTTGCTCCAATTGATTCCGCCCACCGCCAAGGCGATGGCCCGCAAGGCCGGGATGAGCGGCTTCACCGTGGACCAGCTCACCGACGCGAACGTGAATCTGCGCTTGGGGATCACCTACCTGCGCGATCTCAATCGGGTCTGGAAGGGGCATCTGCCGCTGGTCTTGGCCAACTACAACGCCGGCCCCGTGCCGGTCATGCGTTGGCGCTCGGCCTTCGATACCCTCCCGGTGGAAAGCGCTGCCGAAGAGATCACCTACTGGGAGACGCGCGATTACGTCAAAAAGTGCATGGGAGGGTATTGGACCTACCGGATGCTCTACCCGGAGGCGAAGTGAGCCAGATCTTCGCCTTGGTCTTGGCTGTGTCCGGTGCCGTGTTCCTTTCCGCCGGGTGCATCCTGCAATGGCTGGGGCACGAGAAGAACCAAAAGAGCCAGCGCCACGGCTGGAAGGTCGGCCTGGAGCCGATGTGGTTGGGTGGCATCGCCGCCAGCGCCATCGGAACGGCATTGCACTACGCAGCGCTTTGGAACGGTTTGCTCGCCTTGGTGCTGCCGGTGGCCAGCCTTCACATCGTGTTCACGGCGCTGGCCATGGGCAGGTTGCGCAAGGAAGCGATTCTGGGCAATCGCGCGGTGGGGATCGGTCTGGTGGCGGTGGGTGTGGTGATCTGCACCTTGGTGGAAGCCCGCATCGAAGGGGTGGATCGGTTCGAGCCGGAGGGCCTGCTGATCATGGCCGTGGTGGCCTCGATCGTGGTGGCCTCGGCCTGGTTCATGACACGGTCGTCCCAAGCTTTCGCCATCAGCGCGGGTGTCAGCTACGCCATTTCCGCGTTGGCCATGAAACTCGGTTCGATCGGCTCCCCGGTGCCGCCGTGGGCATGGATGACGGTTTTTGCCATCAGTTACGTTTCCGGATTCCTCTGCTTCCAAGCTGGCTTCCGTCGGGGCGGGGCGGGCATGGTGAACGCCGTCGCGACCGGTGTCTCCACGGCCATCGCCCTGTTGGGAGCGGTCTGGATGCTCGGCGAGCCCGTGAAGCTCCTGACCTGGATCGGCGCGGCGCTCATCGCCGGCGGCGTTTTCCTGTCGGGCTGGCGCAGATCTCCGCGAGCGCAGTCCGAAGCCTAGGCTACTCCCCGTAATCGAGCGAGGCGATGGTCCAGATCACCGCACCGCGCGGCGTGGGGACTTCCACCGAATCGCCTTGCTTGTGGCCCACCAGGGCCTTGCCGATGGGGCTCTTCAAGGAGATCTTGCCGTTGGAGGGATCGATCTCGTCTTCGCCCACGATGCGAACGCTCATGGTCTTTCCGGATTCCTGGCGCAACTCCACGCGGGCACCGAAGCGGATCTCGTTTTGGCCGGGAGGCGGACCGTCCACCACCACCACGCTGTCGATGCGCTTGGACACGAAGCGGATTCGGCGATCGATCTCGCGCAGACGCCGCTTGCCATAGATGTATTCGGCGTTTTCCGAACGGTCGCCCTGGGCCGCGGCGAACGCGACCTCGTCGACGACGCGAGGCCGTTCGACATCCAGGAGGAAATTGAGTTCGGTGCGGAGGGCTTCCCAGCCCTCCTTCGAGATCGGCGTTTTCTGCATTGTGGTCTGTGGCCAATGTAACCTTCCCTCGGTGGCAGCAATTCTTCGACCATGGCTTCGACGCACCTTGATCCTCCTGGTGGGATTGGTTTGCGTTTGGTGTTTGCGGGGCGCGATCTTTCGCCTTTGCGTGTCCTACCACCCGATCGGCGAGCGTGCGATCCCCCCTCGCACACCCGCTGTGGCATCGGCCTGGTTCTACGCGCACGGCTTCATCTTTTCCGATCCCGAAGTACTCGCCGATCGCGCCTTGGACTTCACCGACGACCACCTGGTCTACCGCTTTTCCCGCACTTCCAGCGATCCCGATCGCCTCCTGGAATCGCATCGCGCCCATTGCGTGGGTTATGCGCTGTTATGCGCCAGCGCGATTCGCACCGGCCTCGCATCCTCCGGGCTTGACAAAAATTGGTCCGTCCATGCGCGAGTGGTCAAACTCAGCCTGTTCGGCGTGGATGTCCATCCCTATCTGCCCGGTGCCTTTTTCAGGGACCACGACGTGGTGGAATTGCGGGAGAAGTCGAGTGGGCGCTCCATCTGGCTGGATCCTTCTCTGCACGAGGTGGTGGGAATCGACCGGATCCGGGCGGAGACGAAAAATCGAGGCGATGGGATGTGAACTCACATCGGGTTTCCATCCGAGCGCCAAGAGCGCACGGTTGCTTCGGACGAGCGACGTCGCGTCTCGACGGCTATCTTTGTCGAGCTACACCAGAGCCTCCAAAAGGACATACGACCGATGCCGCCAATCACGCGGATCTACACCCGAGGTGGAGACCAGGGAAACACCCGATTGGGCGGTGGGCAGAAGATCTCCAAGACCGCGCTGCGCCTGGAGTGTTACGGCACGGTGGACGAACTGAATTCCCAGTTGGGTGTGGTGCGTGCGCTGGGGACTTGCGAAGATCTTGTCGAGCCTTTGGCCCGCATCCAGAACGAGCTGTTCGATCTGGGCTCCGATCTTTGCTTCTTGGAAGAAGACAAAGGCAAGTGGAGCATTCCCCAGATCCGCGAGGATCGCGTGGAAGCCTTGGAGCGCGAGATCGACGCGATCATGCGTGAAGCGCCTCCGTTGGAAAATTTCATCCTGCCCGGCGGGACCCCTGCGGCCGCGACCTTGCACGTGGCGCGCACGGTGTGCCGACGTGCCGAACGATTGTGCGTGCGACTGCAAGACGAAGAACGGACCAATCCGTTGGTGGTGCGCTACCTGAACCGGTTGTCGGATTGGCTGTTCGCCGCATCGCGCATCGAGAACCTGCGCAAGGGCGTGGCCGAACCCTTGTGGCGCCCCGGTGGCTGAAGGTCGCAAGTCGCCGGTTCGGAGGTTCGCGGTGCTGGGAGGCTCCTTGCTTCTGGCCATCGCCATCGCGGTGCTGTGGGGGAGCTCCGATCTTTCCGGATTCCATTCGTTGTCCGCGATCTTCCAAGGGCCGCGATCGGACGAAATGACCGCGCGGATCGTGTGGCAAGTCCGGCTGCCGCGCGTGTTGGTGGTCGCCTTGGTGGGCGCCGCCCTTTCCGCTTCCGGAGGCGCGTTCCAATCGTTGTTCCGAAACCCCATGGCAGATCCTTCCCTGCTGGGAATCGCCAGCGGCGGTTCGTTCGCGGCGGTGATGGTTCTGTTCCATCTTCCGAGCGCGCCGGTGTGGTTTCTGCCGGTGGCGGCTTTCCTGGGGTGCTTGGCGACAGCCATCTTGTTGGTGGTACTGGCCGGAGCGGGAGGCGCGCCGAGCCTGGCCACCACGCTTTTGACCGGTGTGGTGCTGGGGAGCCTGTTCACTTCCTGCACCTCCCTTTCCCTGCTCTTGTCCGACGAATACCAACTGCGCCAATTGGTGTTTTGGTTGTCGGGCGGGGCGGAGGCTCGCGGATGGATGCATGTGGCGCTGTCGCTTCCTCCCATTGCTCTGGGCATGGGCATTCTGTGGGGCGTTTCCCGTTGGTTGGATGCGTTGTCGTTGGGCGAGGACCATGCCCAATCGCTGGGTGTGCCGTTGGAACGAGCCCGTGGCGCCGTGCTGGTGGGCACGGCCTTGGCCGTGGGGGGTGCGGTGGGGGTCTGCGGACCGGTCGGTTTCGTGGGCCTCATCATTCCCCATCTGGTGCGGCCCTTGTTCGGATCCGGAAACCGCGCCTTGCTTCCCGCCGCGGCCTTGGCAGGAGCACTTTTGCTGGTGCTGGCGGATTTCGCGGCGAGGGTGTTTTTGCCAGCCGGAATCCAGCTGGGAGTGCTCACCTCCTTGATGGGCGTGCCGTTCTTCCTGAGGCTCCTGGCGCGCGAGCGGAGGGTGGCATGAGGATGCTGCTGGAACACGCCTCCGCGGTCGTAGGTGGGAGACAAATATTGTCTGATCTGTCCGTGCAAGTGGGGGCGGGCGACCTGGTGGCGGTGATCGGGCCCAACGGAGCGGGCAAGAGCACGCTCCTGAAATTGATGTCCGGGGTCCTGGCGCCGCAGACCGGCCGCGTGGAGTTGGAAGGCAAGCCCGTGCGCGAGTGGAGTTCCCCGGAGCGGGCCTGCCGGATGGCCTACCTGCCCCAATTCCGGCCTCTGACCGTATCGCTGGCCGTGGAAGACCTGGTGTCCATGGGGCGGCTGCCCCACCGAGGTCTATGGAAGCCGCTTTCCATCGAGGATCGCAAGGCCGTGTCGGTCGCGATGGATCGCATGGAGATCTCGCACTTGCGCGGCCGCGACGCCACCACCCTTTCCGGTGGCGAACTGCAGCGCACGTTTCTCGCTCGCTGCCTGGCCCAGGGTTCGCCCGTGCTGTTGTTGGACGAGCCGCTTACGGGATTGGACATCGGACACCAATTGTCCTTGCTGGCGCTTCTGGAAGATCTGTCCCGCGAAGGTCGCACCGTGGTGTGGTCGGTTCATGATCTTCGCTTGGCCGCCGAACACTCCGGCATGGCCTGGCTCATGGACAAAGGCGAGCTGGTGGCGCAGGGAGCCACGCCTCAGGTGCTGCTGGGTGAACGCGCCAAGGCCGCCTTCGGGGTGGGGATCTCGCGATCGGCCGAGGGCGATTGGCGGTTCGGCTAGGCGTTCGCGTCAGATTCTGTCTTGCATGCCGCCGGGACCTTGGTCAGCGGAAAGGCTTGGATGTTCACCTGGTAGACTCGATCGACCAACGGAACGGCGGTGGTCAGATCGACGGCCCGTTGGCGGAAATCCCTGACCAATTCCTTGAAGGCGCCCCAACGTTCCTGGTCGAAGCCCAACGTCAGCGTGTTGATCTGGCGCAAGTCCACGTCGATCTCGTCCAGGGCGCGCCGTGCGAGTTCCATCGTCGAGGCTTGGTACTTCTTGATCGCCTTCGAGGAGATTTCGTCGCGCGTCTGCAGATTCCCCTCTGTCTGGACGTATCGATCCCCCGCGGGTTTGATCATTTCCAGATCCAAAAGGACATCGACCGCATGGCGTGCCTGATCGGCGGTGATCGGAGGATCGAGCAGTTGCGCGATGCGCTCGAAATCGTTGCCGAATGGAACGGTGGCGACAAGCTCCCAGACGGGATTGATGTACCAATTCGCGAAGAGTTCGTATTGCTGGACGGAGAGGATCTTCTTGCTGGTGGGCTTTCGGAACTCGGACAGTTGGGCCTGGTAGAGGGAGCGTTCCAAGGGGTCGGAGGCGTTCGTGTATCCCACCATGGCCAGGAAGAAAGCGGACTCCCTGGCATCGTGACCCATCGCGTTGGAAAGCCGCATCGCTGTGGCATGGAGCAGATCCTTTTCTCCGATCGAAACCAGGCGCAGGAACGATCGCGATTTCAAACCGGACCGGTTGGCGAGGACCTGGAAGCTGAAGCCGCTCCGTTCCTTGCGTTTGGTGGCCATCCAGTCCTTGAGATAGAGATGGTAGTCCAGATAATCGAAGACGGAAACCGACAACGGGATCTCTTCCGCCGCCTTCGCGCTCCCTTGTCTCTTCGGTTTGTTCACCGGTAGCGAAGCACGAGTGAGGGTGATTGAGCGTCTCCGGCACCGAAGAAGTTCGTTCCCGCGTGGGATTCATCGGCGGCACGCACCAGGAATCCGAGGTTCGATTTCGGGTTGTCCGCCCATCCCTGGACGATGCGGCTGACCTCGAACACCAAGCCTCCGGAATTTCCGGGAACGAGAAGTGAACCGGACTCGGGAAGCGCATCGATCATGGATCCGAACCGGACGCCAGACTCTGCAGCCCAGACGTTCGACCCTGATCCGCCAATCCACGAGGATCGGATCGGATGGACGAAAAAATCCTTCCTTTCGAGCACAGGCGAGTTCGCGCTCCAGAGGATGAGCAGCGCGGAAACGACGCGCTTTCCCTGCAGTTCGTTCGGCAGGGTTGGTTGCCACGCATAGGCGCCGACACGACCGGTCGTCTTCTCCAGCCCCACGACAACTTGCTGGCAGTCGACGCAGGAGGATTGTCCAGGGACATCGAAGACTTGGATGCTCTCGGACAAGGTGGATCCGGTCACGTTCGATGTGGATGTGTTTTGGATGGGAAGCCCGGCCCCGAAAACCAGTGTGTCCGAAATCCGGGCTTCGTCGAGTTGGAAATAGCTTCCCCGGGGATCCCAGGCTGCACCTCCAATGCCGAATTCACCGGAGTTCGAGAGGGAGAGGGAATTGCCTGGAGTCCATGAAGTCCGCACGAACAACGGTTGGGACTTCTCGTCGATCCAAGCGTAGACCTGCCTGGAGGGGCCATCCACGCTGATGGCGATGTCGACCCACCGCCCCACGGGAACCGCGTCGATCGGCGACACCACCGAGCCCATGACCGTTCCACCGGATTCCTCCACGGGGGATTCCACCACGATCTGGCGACTGCCAGTCACCCAGAGGCGGATGCCGGATTGCGAGCCCAGCACAACCATCCCAGCCAGAGGGATACTGTCCATCCGGAAGCGGATTTCCCAGGTCATCGTGCCGGTTCTTGTCCAACGAAGCGTTGGCGCCAATTGACCGGAAGATGGCACGGTGGCGGCGATTCCGCTCGATTGCGCGAAGGCTTTGCCATGCGGGGAAGAAACGAGTTCGGGTATGCCCTCGTAATGGAGGTCGTTCGCGAACGGTGACCGATCCAGGATGGTTCCCTTCGAACGCAGGGAATCGAAATCCCACAAGGCCACGGTGTGGCGGGTCAGCAGGAAGGCTCCGGAATCGATGGATCGTTCGAAGTCGAGAGATCGGTTGTCGGCGAGGTTGACGAGAATGTCCTTCCCATCGCGGCGAACGAACATCCACTCTTCCCAGCGACCGGGAGTGCCGCCTAGGTGGGCGTGGATGACGAACGCAGAATCCCGGGTGGTCTGGACGATCCAGCGATCCCCCACCTTGGTGCCGAGGTTTTGGCGGTAGTCGACGAATACGGAATCGACATCGCCAATTTTCGACAGGTCGAGTTCCTGCTGGTGCACGGCTTCGACGAGAACGATCAGAAGACCCGTGACATCACCGGCCAGGTGGAAGGTCCGGGATCCGTGGAATTTTCCTCCCAGCCAGATTTCGACGCGGTATTCCCCGGTCTTGTGTTCGGGAAAGCGGAAGAGGCCCGTGGAGTCGCAATGGGTGGAATCCACCACCCCGCCCGCTCGATCGATGGAAACCAACCGAGCGGAAAGTCGGGTGGTGTTGAAGCCGGAAGAAGCGACCACCTGTCCTTGCACGCGACCGGCGTTCCCCGTCCCGATGGCTCCGGCCATGGGGTCGGATCCGCAACTGGAAACCAGGAGGCACAAGGCGAGGGCGAGCAAAGCGAATGCACGACCCAAACGAGGAAAATGGTTCAAACACAACATAGGATGAGTGCCTCCGGGACTGGAACATACTCACTCTGTATGGTGGGTTTCCGGGCATTTTCCGGGTGAAGGAAAAAAGCTGTATCCTAACGCGCTTTGGCCCGGGCAGGGGGCACCCGAGTGTCCTGCGCCTGGCGCTTCACCTACCCCTTGCCCGCCGGCGGGATTCCCATGGCGGCTTCGCATTCTCGCAGGGTGTCCAGGTATTCGTCGGTGCGGTTGATCGGCAACAGCCGGTCTTCCAGAACGCGGCGGGCGGCTTCCGGCTTTTCCAGGTTGCGCAGCAGGATCTGGGCGGACTGCCAGAGGGAGTCTTCGTCGGCCGGATCGATCGACAGGACCTGTTCGTACTTGAGCAGGCTCTGCTCCCACTCCTCCTGGATGCAAAGGCAGATGGCCCACAGGCGCAAGGCCTCCTTGCGCGAAGCTCCCACGGAAAGCAGGCGCAGCTTCTGGATGCAGCGGTCCAGGAGGATGTTGGCGCGGCGTTCCTCGCCGTCGGCGATGAAGTCCATCGCGCTGGCGATGTCGGTTTCGATCACAAGAAGATCCGGATCCTGGGATTGGTGCATGGTGGAAAGTTACCTATGGACGATGCGAAGCCGCTCCATCGCTCTGGTCGCTCTCCTTATGGCGGTCGCTCCGGCCCATCCGAAGCCGCAGGATCCCACTGCGCTGTGGTTTTCCGTTCCGGTTCCCGGTGCCGACCAGACCGGCGGATACGGGCAATCCTGGATGGGGCAAGGCGAGCCTGACGAGGCGCTCTTGACCGCGGTGACGGGAGGCGGGAAGAATCTCACGCGACTGGAGGTCGATCTCTCCGACGAGGAACGCTCATCGACCGCGGGGTTCTGGACCCGCAAGAGCTCTTCGCTGGGGATGGATGCCGTTCTGGAAGGGGTTCCTGGACTCGCGTTCGGATTGCAGGCGTTGGATCTGCAGCCCAAGCCCTCCTTGCATGGCGATTCGATCCGGTGGGGCGTGCTGGAGCCGCAAGGGGGGCTCCGGCTGGGTCTTGCAGGCGACATTTTCCGTCCCTTGTTGGACCGGCACGAGTGGAGCCTGGGTTGGAGCGTGTGGTTTCCGCTTTACAGCCGCAACGCGGGGACTTCCATCCAGGCGGGTCTGGTCCATGGCCGGGATTTCCGGTTGGACGGCACCTATGCGTGGAACGAACCGTCCACTCCCGCTTTGCTGGAGCGCTGGCGGAACGACACTCTGTTGGCCGACACCATCGACTGGAGTTCCCGACGCGAAGTCTGGTCCGTTCGGCTTGGTGGCGCGCTGGACGACGGCACGATGTTGCAGGTCTGGGGAGGTCACCGGGATCTGACCGACCCAGGCGAAGGAACCAAACCATCGTGGAGGCTTCGCGGGGGCTCGTGGTTTACGGGCATTCAAGGTGCGCTCGCCAGGGGGCAATGGGATCTGCAAGCCGAATGCCGGGGTGAAGCCGGGCAGACCGATGCTCGGATGGATACCGTGGCCGGTTCGGGATGGTTGGCCGATCGCGCCATGGTGGAAGCCGCCGCCGAGCACCGCCTTGCGGATGTTCGTGGAGAAGCCAGGCGAAATCTGGGCAAGCCAGGATTCTCGGTGGTGTTGGCCGGGACGGGAAGTTGGCTTTCCGTGGACGGGAACTCGCCGGACGGCGCCTATCTCCCGATGGCCCCTGGCGGAAGATCGGCCCGATCGTGGGCGGGATCTCTCGTGGCGGGCATCCGAGTCCCGTTCAAGCGGTTGTCCGTGGAGCCGAGGGTCGGGGCGATGCGACAAGATCTGTCAGGCAATCCGCCGTCGTTCTGGTGGGCCTTTCCGCAGGGCGAAGGGGTCCGCTGGGTGGCGCCCTGGCAACTGGAGGCGAGCCTCGCTTCCGAAGGAATGCGCGGCCGGGCGCTTTACCGGATTTCCGGAGAGGTTCCCTTGACCGCCGCGAAAGGATATCGTGCCGGGTTCAGGCACCACATCGAGCTGGGCCAGGAATTCTGACGCGGGAGTTGGATCCCGTGGGATACACAATCACCGGAGCCGGAATTCGTAGCGGACCCTATCCTCCCTGGCATGCGACTATATAGGAGACTGAACCTCCAGGAGGCCCCGTGATGTCGACCCTGTTTTCCATGCTTCTGTCCTCGCTCCTTGCCGCATCGGTTTCCGGAAGCGAATCGACCTGTCGCCCTTGGGTGGCTGCTTCGGTTTCCGTTGCACCTTCGCTCAAGGGCCATGTCCTGGCCATTCGAGATCTCAAGGATTCGCTTCGCGTCAACGAATGGGATTCCGCCAAGAACGTCTGGTCGGGTTGGCTGAGCCTTCCCTCTCCCATCGGCGGGGTTTCGGATCCATGGGTCCAGGCACCGGTCGGAGGCATCAACAACATCTTTGCCTTGCGTCTCTCCGAGGCTGGCAGATGGATCGAGCAGTGGTTGCGGTATCCGGAAGGCGCGATCGTGAGGTCCAACGGAATTGGACAGGCGGACAGCGTCGTCACCAGGCCGGTTTGCGGACGGATTGGCTCCGATGGCAAACAAACCCTGTTCGCCGTGTTCCAGGACAGCATGGTCCGCATGCGAACCTGGGATTCCCTCGCCAGAGGCTGGGGCGGATGGTCCCAGATGGGAATGAAGTCGAGGCTTCCGTTGTCTCTCAACCAGGTCACCGCGACGCAGCTGAATCTCTTTGCGACGAATGGCTCGAGTCTTCAACAGGATTGGTGGAAGGGAACCGTCTGGAGTGGCTGGGTGGAGCCGGCCGCCTCTGGAATCGGATCGGATCCCGTTTCGGTGAATGTGAACGAAACGGAACATTTCCTGTTTGCTCTTAGCTTGGAAGGCTCGGTGCAAGCGAAGTTTTGGAATGGATCCTTCTGGAGCGATTGGAGCCTTCTGAACTTCCCCGCCAAGCGCTCGCTCACCGCAGTGGCCTTGGGGAATGATTCTGTTCTTCTGTATGGAATCGACGCTCAAGGAACAATCATCCGGACTGCCTGGAGCCGCAAACTTGGATGGGGTGCACCGGAAGCGGTCCGAGAGTGCAAGATCCCTGACCCGCCTGTCGCCAGCCCGCCAACCGCAGTCAAGACCGGCACGCGTCGACTGGTCGCGGCGAACGCAATCGAGGGAATCCTGTTGGTGATCCAGGGCAGAAACGATTCGCTCTATTCCAGGATCGTCCACGGAAGTGCCGGTATCTGCCCAAGCTGGAGACCGGTACCTTCCCAGCCGAGCATCGTTTCAAATCCGTGGCTCCAGGCTCCGGTTGGGGGACTGAACAACCTCTATGCCTTGGGTGAATCGAACGGAGTGCGTCGGACCCTCCAATGGATCTATCGGGAGGGCGCGTTCATGTCCACCAACGGCTTGGATGAATCCGAGGATGCGGTATCGCTCGCCAGCGGACGCATTGGATCGAATGGAAACCAGGCTCTGTTTGCGGTCTTCAAGGACAGTTCCGTGCGCATGCGGGTGTGGGATTCCCTCGCCTGGTCTTGGGGAGGATGGATTGCGTTGGATCACAAAACCACGCGCACGTTGGATGTGGTCCAGGTCACGGACGATCAATTGAACCTGTATGCGACCATGCCGGATGGGCGAATCGACCAGCGTTGGTGGAAGTCCACCGAATGGTCGCCTTGGGTGGTTCCTTCGGTGGAGCCGATCACCTCGGGACCATCCTCCGCCAATTTCGACGAGATCGATCATGTTCTGTTCGGGATCGACCAGGATGGCTGGTTGGTCGAGCGGAGCTGGAACGGATCCGTTTGGTCGGCTTGGGACCGGCTCCCATGGAAGCCACAGGGCGAACCCGCACCTGTCGTGCGCGACGGGATCCTCCATCTCTTTTTCGTGGAAGCCAACGGCTCCATTGTCGAGTTGGAGAGAACGAGAGGTACCGCATGGAGGGTCACCTCGAGATTGCCCGGGCAGACCATCGACAATCCGATCAAGCTTCCGGAAAGCATGGAGCCAACCCAGACGGCGTTCGTTCGCAGAGGTGTTCTGAACATTCCGGAGAGCTTCCAGCCTGTCCGGGGCGCTGCCATTGTCATTCATGCGGATGGACATCGGGAGCGGTTGGTGCTGACCTCGGATGGCAAGCAAGCGCATCTGCGGATCCGTGGCATGGCGGTGATCCAATCGGGATCCAAAAGATTGCGTGTGATCGGACTGGACTGAATCCGTTCGGGTCAATTCCCGAAATCACTCGAGAAAAATCCCCCGCGGCTTGCTGCGGGGGATTTTTCGAGTCGAAATCTCCGGCGGGCGAAGGGATCGATGGATAGAGAAAGCAATTTTGAACATCCATGGTCTCATACCTCGAGGAGCACGACATGCGATCGAAGAATCTTTCCGTTGCCATGAGGGCGCTGCTGATCAGCCTGCTGGGTGCCTCGATCGCCGGAGCCAAGGTCCCCTACACGTTTTCCGTGGGACAGACCGTTCGATCGGCCGAGGTGAACGCGAATTTCTCCTATCTGGACACATCGATCTCGTTGAAGACGGATCGGGCGGCGTTGGATTCCTTGACATCGGCACTTGGGTCAAAATCTGACACTTCCGTTCCATCTTCGATTCGCAAGGATCTTCTGGCGACCAGGTCCGAGTTGGATGGGGTGAAGACGCAACTGGGAACGTTGAAGGACGATGCTTGGGTGCTGGGAAGGATTTCGGACACGGCCAATGGATTGCGCAGCCTCATCGGTGGAAGCGCCACGCGAACGTTCGCGCCCTCGTTCGCGGTTCAGGGTCCCGCCGACTTCACCAACGGGTCACCGTGGTATGGTATCGGCTTGAGCGATATCGCGAGCGGACCCAATTTCCTTGTGCAGCTTGGAGGCTACTACGGCTTGAGGCTCCAGACGGGCGGAGGATACCCGATCCGGTTCCATTCGGCCCAGCATCCGATCGCCGACTTCGGATATGACGCGAGCATCCTGTATGTCGAGGACAAGAAGAGCGCCGTTCTCGATGCGGATGGCCTGACTCTCCTGGGGAACCTCAACGTGGGGGGATCGATCACCGCCAAGGCCGTCAGCCAGGTCCCGGATTACGTGTTCGAGCCGGGCTACAAGTTGTCCTCGCTTGCCGAGGTCGAGGCTTTCACCACCGCCAATCGGCACTTGCCGGATGTTCCGTCCGCTTCGGAAATCGAGTCGAAGGGCGTGGACCTCGCAAAAATGAACCTTGTGCTTTTGAAGAAGGTGGAGGAGCTCACGCTCCATGCCATCGCCCAGGAAAAGCGCTTGCGGAGTCAGGAATCGACGATCGCCACACAAGAAGATCGCCTAAAAGCGTTGGAAGGGAAGTTGGGAAGTCTCAACGCTCCTTAGACCGCCCAGGCGCGGGTCTTTTGTTCCCGGCGACGGAACGGGAGCTGGCACGGAGTGAATCGGGATTCCAGGCAAGCAGTCTAGATTTGGTTGGGCTCGGGGCGGAGACTGCCGGGGCGAGGGAGCAAGCCTTGAACGAAAATTGGAAGAGTATCCTGGATTGTGTGCCGAACCAGATCATGGCCGACTACCTCATCGGCCATCGCAAGAGGTACGAGTACCTCCTCGAGGTGGTCCGGAAGTTTTCCGGAGGTCCATCGATCGAAATCCTGGACGTCGGCCCTTCTCCCTTCACGAGAATGCTGCTCTGGGAGTACAAACGGGTGCAAACACTCGGATTCGGAGCCGCACGGGATCTTTTTTGTCAAATTCCGTCAGACGTTCCGCATCACGCGTTCGATCTCAACGACAGCGAGTGGGTCGAGCGCTGGCCTGTTCTTCCCAAGTTCGACATGATCGTCTTCGCGGAGGTGATCGAGCATCTCCATGTCGCGCCGGAACACGTCCTGGCCTTTCTCTCCTCCTGCCTCAAGCCCGGAGGAACCATCATCTGCCAGACTCCGAATGCGGTTTCGTTGGACAAGCGAATCCACATGGTCGCGGGGACCAATCCTTTCGAACCCATCCGTCAAGATTCGTCAAATCCGGGGCATTTCAGGGAATCCACCCGCAAGGAGCTCGTGCGATTCGGCGAATCAGCCGGCCTTGAAGTGGTGTTCCACCAGTATCGGAACTATTTCATCAGCCCTCGCCGGAGCATGCGCATGATCGATCGGATTTCGGCCCCGTTCCCTAGTTTGCGGCGAGGCCAGACGATCGTTTTTCGTCGCCCTTGAGATAGCCATTCACGGCGAAGACTCCCATCACGATGCAGAATGGCAGGTCGATCACGAACGAGGACATCGCCATTCCGCTGGTGCCCCACCGACCCAGGAAATAGGGGGCGATCGCGATCTTGACCGCGACTTGGCCGAGCAAGGCCAGCGCATACAGGCCTTGGTGGTTCTTCATCAGCAAGATGTTCGACCAGAGGACGTTCATCGAGGCGATGGCGAGGGAGGCTCCGAACCACACCAGACACGGAATGGCTTCGGAAAAACCGGGGCGGTGGTAGATCTTGCCGAAGACCACCGGCCCGAAGAGGAAAACGCCGAAAAACAGGCAGATGGCGAGTGAAAATTGGGCGAGGAAGACTTTCGTCATCCGTTCCGAACGAGGCTTTCCGGATCTTGACAGGTAGGGGTAGAATTGACTCGCCGAGGCTTGGGCCAGAAACGCTCCGGCGAAGACCATGTTGTACCCGGCGAGGTAGAATCCGACGGCGGCTCGGTTGATCCGCGCATCGAGGATCCACAGATCGACTCGCATGACCAAGGCGATGGATGCGAGAAGAAGCATGCTCTGCGCCATTCCCTTCCATTCGCTTCTCAGGAGCGATTTCGCGGCGGCGGTATCCAATCCGGGCGCGATACCCTGGCGTAGGAGCATGGCAAGGTAAACGGCAGCCAGCAGGAGAGGAGCCAGGCAGTAGATGAGCAGGACAGCGCTGACGCTGGGAGGAACGATCTGGACCAGCACCAGACTGCCAGCCACCGCGGGAAGGTAGGAGAGTCGTGCGATGAACTCCGGGCGAGCCAGTTCCAGCGCGCGAAACGATTGCCGGAAGAAGTCGGATAGGGATAGCGCCAGATAGTACGAGCCTGCCAGGAGCATGGTGTGGAGGGAGACCCCTTGCTTGGCCATGACCAGCCCCAGGATCGGCAGAGCGATCAGGTAGACAATGCTTCCCCACAGGCGCAGCGGAAGCACGGCGGAGAATGCGTTTCCACCTTTGGTGTTGGATAGATTGCGCAGCGCCGCCGATTGCAGCCCCATGTCGGCCAACGGGAGCAGGGTCGCTGCGGAGGCCAAGGCGAGTCCGAGCGTTCCATACAAGCTCGGGCCCAAAAGCAACGCGACCCTCCATTGGAAGACCATGACGGCGATGCGTCCAAGAGCCTCGCTGGCCATGGCGAAGAACGCGCCGCGGGCGGAATCCATCCAGAGGAACCTCGACCTGGACGATTCAGACATTACTTGTCATGTCGGCCGGAGCGAGGGGGGGTGTGGGTCCTGCGAAGGAGCAGGTCGGGATGGCATCTTCGAGGAAACGGCACATGTTCTCTCAGCGAACCGTCGCGATGGCGGCGTATCCGGTGGCGAAGTGCGGGCGGCACCTCAAAAGCGCGTGGAAGGGTGCATGCAGGATGCGGTCCATGCGCCGGGCTTCGCGGTTGTACACCGGATGGATGCTTTCCACTTGGAAACCGTTGCGCTCCAACAGCGTCTTGAGGGTTCCGTAGGAATAGTAGGAGACGTGGTCGGCGTGGACCTTCTCGCGCCCCAGAAGCATCTGCAGGATCCCGAAGTACGCGAAGGCACTGGGAACGGTCACCACCAGTCGGCAGGTCTTGGGGATGCCGCCACGCAGGCCTTCCAGGAAATTTCCCGGATTGGACAAATGCTCCACCACTTCCCCAGCCACCACCACTTCCGGCTGGAAGGCGATCGATTCGAGGAATCCCTCGAGCTTGGTGGCGTCGGCGACATGCAGGTCCGGGACACCTTGCCCGGAGAGCCATTCGATGGCATCCGCATCCAGATCGATCCCGACGATCTTCGCGCAAAGAGGGCGAAGTCGTTCGTGGAGCAAAAGCCCGGCGGGATGGCGCGACCGCGTGAAGGGAGAGTCGGTGCACCCGACATGCAGAACCTTCTTGCCCCGGACAATCTCTTCCAGCAATTCCTCTCGGATGCGAGCGCGGGTTCCTGGCAGGCGGATCCGAGGAATCCGTTCGACTTCGTTTGTGTTCGGTTCGGACATCCCCCAAAATTAGACCTTCCTGCCTGGATCCGGGAATCCAGGCGGGAAACGGTGTTGCCGATGCGGGCCAGCGTGGTTTTCTACCTCGCCATCTATCGATGCGGATCTTGCAGATCAACGATTACCCCTCAGGTGGCGGTGCGGAGGTGCATCTGCACGCGCTGGATCGCCTGCTGAGCGTTGCCGGGCACCAGACGGACCTCCTTTTGGGCTCGCGCCACCCCATCCACTTCGTTTCCCGCCTGTTCAACCCGTGGCTGTTTTGGGTGGCGTGGCGACGCATGAAATCGTTCAAGCCCGACATCGTGCATGTGCACAAGTACAACCTGGTCTGGTCGATCGCGCCGTTTGTGGCCGCACGACTCCTGAAGATTCCCGTCGTATGCACCCAACACGATTTCGGTGCGGTCTGCCCGGAAGGATGGATGCTCCGGCCGGATGGGGAGATCTGCCAGCGAGGAGTCGGGCCTTGGTGTTTTTCCAGCAAGTGCCAGCGAAGCACCACGCTGGCCCTGGATCTGTATCGACGGTTCAACTTGGCGAAATTGACCCTTCAGGTTCCCGTGCTGAAAAGAACGGTGGCCGCGTTCACGGCGCCATCGGCGATGCTGGCCAGTTGGGTCGAGCGGGTCTATCCGGGAGTTCCGAGCCATGCCTTGCCGTTGTTCATCGATCCTCCCCACTTCGATGCGGTGGATCAACCCGATGGATCGTTCACGTTGTTCCATGCAGGACGCATCGAACGCGAGAAGGGGTTGGATGTCTTGATCCGAGGCATGGCAAGCGTTCCCGGTGTGCGCCTGCGGATCGCCGGAGATGGTGGCGCCGTGTCGGATCTTCGTGCGTTGGCGCTTGCGCTGGGCATTGCGGATCGGGTCGAGTGGCTGGGCAAGATCGGGCGCGAACAGGTGCTGGAAGAATGCCGAACGGCGCATCTGGCCGTGCTTCCCAGCATCTGGGTGGAAAACGCTCCGGTGTTCGTGTTGGAGGCCATGCGCGAGGGCTGTCCGGTGGCCGCCTCCCGCGTGGGAGGATATCCGGATCTGATCGAGGAAGGGCGCAATGGTTTTCTGGTGGATCGCCGCAGCGTCCAGGGCTGGTCGGACTTGCTGGGAAGATTGACCTCGCAAGGATTCGATCGCCGGAGCGCTTCGCGAAACGCCCAAGACGGAATCCGGCAGCGACATTCGCCGCAGCTTTTCCTGGAAAGATTGATGGGAATCTACCGCGATTCGCTTTCGGGAAAACGCCGATCCTGAAGAGAAGCAAGCGCTTGGGCGGAACAATTGCTAAAATCCCCGCAAGATGAGTGTGAACCATCATGCAATGCGGTTGGCCATCCATGGCCACTTCTACCAACCTCCTCGCGAGAATCCATGGACGGGTCGCGTGGAGGCCCAGGGCTCCGCCGCGCCCCACCACGACTGGAACTCCCGCATCAGCGCCGAGTGCTATGCGCCCAACGGCGCATCGCGACTCCTCGACGGATGGGGACGCATCCGTGCGCTTTCCAACAACTACCGCTACATGTCGTTCAACTTCGGCCCCACGTTGTTGGATTGGATCGTGGAGAACGATCCGGAAACATGGATGCGCATCCTGGAAGCGGATCGTCAATCGCGCGAAGACCAGGAAGGACACGGAAACGCGATCGCGCAGTGCTACAACCACGCGATCCTTCCGCTGGGTACCAAGCGGGATCGGCGCACCCAGATCCTGTGGGGTCTGCGCGATTTCAAGGAACGGTTCGGACGCGATGCGGAAGGCATGTGGTTGGCGGAAACGGCCATCGACATGGAGACCGTGGTCGATCTGATCGAATGCGGCGTGAAGTTCACCGTGTTGGCTCCCACGCAGGCCGAACGCATCCGGCCCTTCCAGGGCGAGATCTGGACGGATGTCGCCGATGGCTCCATCGATCCCGGCAGGCCATATCGGATCTTCCCGTTGGATGAAAACGGCGAGCCACTGACCAAGGGCCACTTGGACGTGTTCTTCTACGACGGACCGGTTTCCGCTGCGGTGGGTTTTGAACACCTTCTGCGCGATGCGCATGGGTACTTCGAGCGATTGAGGTCTGCATGGGATCCTGCGCGTCCCGAACCGCGCTTGGTTTCGGTGGCCACCGACGGCGAGTCCTATGGCCATCACGAGGCCTTCGGCGACATGGCGTTGGCCTATCTGTTCCAGGATCTGTGCCCTGAAAAGGGCGTGGTGCCGTGCAATTTCGGACACTTCCTCAAGATCCGTCCACCCATCCACGAAGTGCGGCTCAAAAACGCCCATGGTGAAGGCACCGCATGGTCTTGCGCCCATGGAACGGGTCGCTGGCAGCGCGATTGCGGTTGCCGCACAGGTGGCCAGGAAGGCTGGAACCAGGCATGGCGCACACCGTTGCGCCAAGCGATGGCCCTTTGCCGCGACCATGTCGAAGTGGCTTGGGACGAGCTTGCGGCCAAACTGTTCCGTGATCCTTGGGCAGCTCGAGCCGATTGGATCGCGACGCGCTCCGGTGGTTGCACGTTGGTCGATTGGATGGAGCGCCATCTGCTTCCCGGACTGGGCTCGCGCGGGGCGGCCGATGCGCAACGGCTCATGGAGCTGGTGCGCATGGGGCAATTCTGTCTGACCAGTTGCGCGTGGTTTTTCGATGACCTGGGCGGGCTCGAGCCCGTGCAGAACATGCGCTATGCGCGCCGTGCCTGCGAGCTCCTGGAAATTTTGGGCAGACCCTCTCCGGAGAGAGGCATTCTCGCGATCCTCGATTCCGCGGTGTCCAATGTGGAAGCCCGCACGGGCCGTTGGATCTGGGAAAACTGGGTGAGGCCCCTGTGGCCGGTGGAACACATGGTCGCGGCCCACGCGGCTTTCGAGCACTTGGTGGAAACCCCCGAGGGCGAGGAGCCGGTCCCGCTCTTTCCCCATGCCGTGGTTCAAGAAATGTCATCGCCTGCCGAGGGCGTGTGGATCGGGCGCATGAAGGTGCGCGAACCGGGCTTCGAGGATGTGACCGTGCTTCGGGTGCTGGCTTGGCAAAAGCCCAAACACCCTCCCGAGGTGCGCATTCTGGAAGATGGCCCCAAACTTCCTGCCGTGGATTGGCGCCTGACGGGCGAGGCCCTGGTCAAGGCGGTGGAGCGCGCGTGGATCTGTCGTCCCTTCAGGCTTTCGGATCTAGTCCTGGATTGGCGTCGCGATTTGGCCGATCGTCGACTGCGACGTGCGTTGGATGATCTGCGCCCTTTGCACGAGTCGTTGGATCTGCAAAGCGAGGATGCTCGCGTGGACCTGGCGAGCCTGGGTGTGCAGCCTCCCACGTTCCTGCTGTTCCCTCGCCAAGTCTTGTTGGAGCATCGACTCCGCGATGCGGTTCGCCTCACGCTGGAGCGCCCCGATCGCAAGCTGGTGGGAGAGATCTGCGAGGCCTTGGAGGAATCCAAGCGCTTGGGCATCGTGTTGTCGTCCGTGATCGCGGGCGACCACTTGGACAAATCCTTGCGGAGTCGGATGGCTCGCGTGGTGGCGGACGCCGACACCGTGGAAGCCGATGCGCTGTGCATCCTGCTGGATCTCGCCGATGCCGCCAAGATCCCCGTGTCCAAGGCTCCCCTGGAAAATGCCGGGTGGAACCTGCGCGAGCAGCGCTTGCGTCCGCTGTTGCGACAAAAAACGCTCACACCCGCCGAGCATGCCGCGGCATTGCTTTGGATCACGGTCTTGGAACGATTGAATTTCGACATGACCGTCGAACGCGAAGCGGAACATTGGAGGAAGAGAGATTGATCCAAGCATCGCTTGCCCCGATCTTGCAGGCGAGGCAGATCGCTGCCCGCGTGGCGCAAGTGGCCAAGGAAATCGATCGCCACTACGATGGCGAGTCCTTCGTGTTGCTGTGCGTGCTCAAAGGTGCGGTGGTCTTCACGGCGGATCTGATGCGCGAACTGCGCAATCCCTTCGAGCTGGAATTCGCACGGTCCCGATCCTACGGCGACGCGGCGCGTCCGCAAACGGAGCCTGAACTGGTGGTGCCGGATCCTGAGCGGATCTCGGACCGTCACGTGCTGGTGGTCGACGACATCTTGGACACCGGCAGCACCTATTTGGCCTTGCGAGATTGGTTGATGGATCACGAGGCATTGTCCGTGCGAGGGTGTTTCCTGCTGGACAAGCCCGCGCGCCGACAAGCGGACGTGAAGCCCGATTTCTTCGGTTTCCAGGTTCCCGACGTATTCGTGGTCGGCTATGGATTGGACCATGCGGAGCGCTGGCGGAATTTGCCCTACATCGCCCAGCTCCCTGTGGAGGAAGCCACTTGAGCCGATCGCGAATGCTCCTGTGTCTGACGTTGGCCTGTGCAAGCGCGGTTTCCGCGGCGACCGGCTGGCCTTCGAGCATGGATGCCTTGCGTCGTCGGTGGGTTCTTCAGCCGGTCGGCGCTCCTCGGACAGGGGTGTGGGTTTCCGCGGCTCTTGGCAAGGCTGCGCAGCGCGTGCTGGTACGTGCCGACAGCGCCAAGGATGGATCGGTTCGTTCGCTGTCGTGGTGGGGGGAGGCGGGGGTCCGCGAGACCGATCTCCCCGAAGAGGCCTTCTGGGGGATCCTCGATGGATTGTCCGGAAACGAGGAATGGACAGAAACCGACCCGGATGCGCTCCCGGCGACCTTCCTCAAGGGCATGGAAGCCACGGCCGCCCAAGGGTTCCTCTGCCACACGTGCACGCCCAACCTCGCGGCGGCCACCTGGGTCTCGCACGGCACCACGCGATTGCGGATCGGTGCCTTGGGTGAGGTTCCGCATGCGAAGATCGGGGAACCGGGCTTGGCGAAGGGCGTGACCACCGAGGGATTGCGGTCGCTGGCCCGCCAGCGCGGCTTGGAGGTCGCCTCCGCCAATCCATGCAAAACGGGCAGTGGCGATTGCGTCCTGGAATTGACCGCCGCCAAGGGGCAACGCTGGGTGTTCCGGCGTGCGTCCTCCACCGCTTCCTGGGATCGCTTGGAAGCCACTTGGCAAGGAGGTCCCTGGTGGTCTCCCGAGTGGAGTTGGGATTCGCTGAGATCGGACAATCCCCGCGAATTTTCGGATCTGTTGGGCGCTTGGATCGCTGCCGACGCCGACTTGACCGCGCGCAATCTCCTGGGTCCCATCGAGCCCGTATTGTCGTTTCCGATGTCGGCTTGGCTCACACGATCTCTTCCAGGCATGGACTTCAAGCGTTTGTCCGATTCGTTGTCCAAGCTCGCTTCGCCTGCGCCAGGATTCGAGTTCGTCCGTGGACCCAAGTTGAAGGCGAGCGTGGATCCGATGGGGCGTCGACGATTGGAGATCGTTCCGTGAGATCGCTTTGTCTGCTGGTGTTGCTTGCGGCTTCGATGTCGCAAGCCAAGACGCCACCAAAGAAGGCTGCGACGGCCAAGCCGGTGAAAGTGGAGCGATCCGCCAATGTGGCAAAGCCCGTTGCATCGGCCAAATCGACGAAGGCTCCCGAGAAGAATCTCGAAAGCCTCTGCAAAGAAGCGTGGTCGAGAGGTGACCTCACATCGTTGCGTCGCAAGTGTGCGCAAACCACGCAGACCGAGAGCGCTTCGTCCTTGTATTGGTCGTCGTTGTTGGCCACCGAGCCTCCGGTGCTGCGGAAAACACTTTCCGCCACGCATCTCAAGGGGCTCGATTCGCTGGACTCCAGACTCCTTCTCTTGGCGGCGCGCTACCAATTTTCCGTCGGAGAAGCCCGCGAGTTGAAGGATCTCGCCTGGCTTGCCGCCAAGCGCAAACTCAAGGATGCGCGCATCGATACGCTCAAGATGCTCGCCGAGGGCAAATAAGCCGCTTCGAGAGCGTAATTTCTGGGAATGAACAATCTCTCGACGCGGTTTCGTCAGATCTTCTTTCGCATCCAGAATCCGTCAGATCGGTTGACCGCCCTCCGCGGTCTGCTGGAGGAGGAACGCGCCCGGATCCGCGTGGCTTTCGAGGGCGGGGAATCCGCCGTAGCCTCTTCCGCGAGGGCTGCCGACCTCCTGGATGCGCTTTTGCGCACCCAGCTGGAGGCTCGCATGAACGCGACGCGCAAGGCCTGGGAGATCGCTCTGGTGGCCGTTGGCGGGTATGGCCGACGAGAGATCTGTCCCAAGAGCGACGTGGATTTGTTGATCCTGGTTCCCAAGAAGCCATCGAGTGAAGTGATCTCCGAAGTGGAACAGATGCTCTATCCGCTTTGGGATCTGGGGTTGGTGGTTGGCCATGCCGTCCGATCCATCCCGGATTGCCGCAAGGCCGCGGAATCCGATGTGGAGACCTACACGGCGTTTTTGCAGGAACGATTCCTGGGTGGGAACTTCGCCTTGTACCGCGAGTTCGCGGACTTCGTTTCCGAGCGTCCGTCGGGGAGAAGGCAGAAGCTTCTGGTGCAGCGCAAGCTGGAGGAACGCGAGAAGCGCCTCGCCTCGCAAGGGCAGCTCGCGCAGATGCTGGAGCCCAACATCAAGGAGGGACGCGGATGTCTGCGCGACCTCCATTCGTTGGTGTGGTTGGCGGGCATCCTCCATGGCGTGAGAGGGTTGGAAGACCTCTCCCGCGCCGGCATCGTGGCTCCTGAAGAATTGGAGGAACTGCGGCACGCCAACGAGTTCCTCCTTCGTGCACGCATCGCCTTGCACAACGTGACCGGACAGAAGGGAGATCGCTTGGGGTTCGAGGAACAGCCTCGCGTCGCCCAGGCGCTCGGCTATGTGGACGAAGGTTCGGCGAAGGCCGTGGAGCTGTTCCAGAAGAACTTCTACCGCCATGTGCGCACGGTGGACTCCGTGACCACGCGTTATTGCGACCTCCAGGAAGAGCAGAGGCGGAAGGTCCGCGCGCGTTCGCAGGATGCGCGGTTCGCGGTGATGGATGGCGCGTTGGAAGTGCCGGTCGACGGCGCCAATCCCTTCTTGGGCAATCTTCCCATGGTGCTGGATCTGCATCGAGCCGCGCAGGTGGCGGATGTCGGAGTGGGTGCGCGCACGCGATGGTTCGTTCGACAAGCGGTGTCGCTGACCGATCCATCCGAGATCGATCGCTCCGTCTGCCTCTCGAAATTCCTGCAGATCGCCAAGGCGTCGAGCGCGAAGGGGACGACCATCCGCGAACTGCATCGCATCGGCGTGGTGGATCTGATCGTTCCCGATTTCCGCTGGATCGATTGCCACAGCCAGCACGACATCTACCACGTGTACACCACCGACGAGCACACGTTGACGATGCTCACGCGCCTCTCCACGCTGGCCTCTTCGGTCGATCCGGTCCTCGTGCACCTTCGCGAAGAGCTTAGCGACATCGAGGATGTGGACGTGCTGTTCGTCTCCGCGCTGTTCCACGACGTGGGCAAGGGGATCGGGCCCGACCACAGCGAATCCGGCGCCAAGCTCGTGCGCGAATACTGCCTGCAATCGGGCTTCTCCGAGGCGCGCGCCGCGCAGGCGTCGCTTTTGGTGAAGCATCATCTTCTGTTGAACCATCTCGCGCAGCGTCGCGACATCGAAGATCCGAAGACCTTGCGCGACCTTCTGGCGAAGATCCCCGACGAACACCTGTTGCGCTCCCTGTACGTGTTGACCTGGGCGGACGTGTCTTCCGTACACCCCGATGCTTGGTCGGCTTGGAAGGCGAGCCTGTTGCGCAAGCTCTACGAGACGGCCTTGTCCGAACTGCGCGAAGAACCGATCCAGACCGACTCCGATTCCCGTCGCGAGGCGTTGGCCCAAGAGACCTTCGGCCATCCGCGCGAGGAGGTGCTCGAGCACATCAAGCTCCTGCCCCGACGCTACGCGAGCTCGGTGTCGCCGCGCCAGGTGGCAGACCATCTGGAGTTGGTGCAATCGTTGTCCAGTCGCCACCGCATCGCCGTGAAGGCCCGCGACATGGGCTCCCACTGGGATCTGGCGGTGGTGATGGCCGATCGCCCCGGACTGCTTTCGCGCATCTGCGCGGGCCTCACCACACTCGGTTTGTCGATCGCCTCTTCGCAGGTCTACACCCGCGTCGACGGGCTGGCCATCGACTTGTTCTCGGTGATCGCGAGCGATCCGTCCAAGGTTCGCGGTGCGGAGGATCTCGCCGCTCGCTGCGAGGAGCACATCGGAAAGGCGCGCGACCTCCCCTTCGAGGAGCTGGACGAAATGGTGCGTGGCTACATCCGTCGTTGGGAAGGTGCCGTCTCGCGGATCATGATCCCGAAAGTGTCCGTGGAGTTCCACGACCAAGCCTCCGACGATCGAACGGTGTTGGACATAACGGCTCCCGATCGGCTCGGATTGCTGTTCGATCTCACCGCGCATCTTTCGCGGCGACAATGGGTTATCCACTCCGCGCGCGTTTGGACGGAAGCCGACAGGGCCATCGATTCGTTCTATCTCACGGGTTCGGATGGTCGGAGAATCGCCGCCGATTCTGTCCGCGAGCAGGCGCGGCAGGAGCTCGCCGCTCTCCTTTCGCCGAAGAAGTGAGACAAAAATTGTCTGAGCGAGTAGGAAACGAAAAAAAATTCGTCAATCTGTGTTGACTCGAAGAATACACCAGCGTATCATTTGACTAGGAAGGTTCTACACCGGTGTCAACGGGTGCCAGAACTCCGCAAACAGGCGCGTTTTGCGCCATTGTCACCATCAGCGACTCCACGGAGGAGAACGCCATGCCGAAGAAAGCAGCACCCAAGAAAGCAGCCGCCCCTAAGAAGGCAGCAGCTCCCAAGAAGGCCGCCGCCCCCAAGAAGGCAGCAGCTCCCAAGAAGGCCGCCGCCCCCAAGAAGGCAGCAGCTCCTAAGAAGGCCGCCGCCCCCAAGAAGGCAGCAGCTCCCAAGAAGGCCGCCGCCCCCAAGAAGGCAGCAGCTCCTAAGAAGGCCGCCGCCCCCAAGAAGGCAGCAGCTCCCAAGAAGGCCGCCGCTCCCAAGAAGGCAGCTCCTAAGAAGGTTGCGAAGAAGGCCGCGAAGAAGGCCTAATCGCCTTCTCCTCCGTACTGTAACGTTCGCCGTCCTCGGAGTGATCCGAGGGCGGTTTTTTGTTTGTGGAAATCGCCGGGTGTGATCGTGATGTAAAACAGTTCGGAAATGGATTCGCGGTCTATCGAGAGAGGATGCTCTTGAACACCGAGTCTAGGCGACCGGAAAATTTGATCGCACCCGACAAGTTCAAATGGTCTGTGTTTCCCGCTTCGTTGTCCGCATAGTCGTGGTGTCCATCCTTGTGTTCGTCCATCAGGACCATTCCCGGATAGTGCGCTTCCCACGACTTGATCCGCGCGAGGATTCGATGATACTCCGGCCAGGTCGGACCATATCTGCCGGCGATCTCCAACTGCGCGTACTGGGGGCTTTCCGGAAATTGCACCAGCACAACCTTGATGCCTGAGGAGGTGAGTCTGGACACCATCGACTCGAGGATGGAAAGATTCTGTTCTAAAAGCGGATTTGCGGAATCTTGTTTTGGGATGATCGCAGTCGTCGATAGACTGCTTGACCAACCTAGGTCGATATCACGTTTGATCTGGCTTCCTGTCGAATCAAATTCGTCGTATTGGGCGATCTGAGGGATGCGGCGAGATGCTTCGCCCAGGAACCCCGGTGGCAGTCCAGTCTTCCAGAAGTCATGGTTCTGGTCGTAGATGTAACCAGGGGTTCTCTTCCAGAAGTACCAGGGGCTTCGATCGGCATTTTCGATCGGCTCGTATAGCCAGCCCACCATGAGCGCGATGGCAACCACCTTCAAATTTGGCACATGCTCAAGCACGTAGTTGTTCAGAATCTCGCGTTGGTCGCTGAGGCCCGACCCTGAAAATGCCAGATTGTGTCCAACGACGCTCCTCATCGAACCGGCGAGAGCTCCACCCGCCATGTGGGAGCTTCCGAGGAAAACAGCCTCCAGGTGATCCGCACGTAGCCAGAAGTAAGGCCCGCGAATGGCGAACTCGCCGAGTTGGTAGTTCGCCGAACTGTCTGGATCCGCCCAGCCAGGAGTTTTCTTCTGGCTCGAAGCGACCCACAGCTTGGGCATCCAGAGTTCGTCGGAGGAGGCGATGAGCGAGGATTTTCCCGAGGCCAGGTCGAGCAGGTGGATTTCCTTGTAGGCTCCGTTGGGCTCCAAGGGAACCGCTGTGGCCCATCGAGGATCGTTACTCCACTCCAGGTGATCCCACTGGAACTTGCCTTCGGGAGCGGGAATGGTGCGCTCGATGTTGCCCGAGCTGTCAGCGAGGAATGCGATCTCGTGGATGCCGTAAGGCCGACCAACCACCGTCGACTTCGCGCTGGATCCGAAATCCAGGAACATGACGCGACCGCTGCCGTCCGGTGCGGACGAGACGTTGCAGACTTGGGATGTGTCCCCCTGGGACTTTCCGTTGGCTGGAGCGGCGAACAAAGTGCGAACGGAGTTCGATCGCGTGTCCAGTTGCTTCAAGCGACGATAACCGGCGTAAATGAAGGGGCCGGAGCGTCCATCGTGGAAGCCTCCCGCGTTCCATTCCTGAACAGCGCCGATCGTGGTGCCGGTGGATGACCATCGGCGCATGTAGGTGCGATCCTTCTTCCAGGCGGCGTTGGTGTTGTCTATGGCAGTGTTTGTCCAGATGAGGAAGGTGTCCGCGCCATCCACCCACCATCGCGGAATGGCTCCGATCCCAAGATCGAAGGTGGTCGTTTCCTTGGCCATCAGCCTTCTGGCTTTCAGTTTCGAGGAAGTCGAATTGGAACCTTCCATCACCGTGCACCACACCACCCACTTCCCGTCCGGCGAGATTTCGGGATGGAACACGGGATCCGGATCGGGAATCGATCGGGCGACGGGAGTCGATTCGTCGAAATTGATCCAACTCAGGATTCCTTTCCCGCTGGCACGATTCAGGAAGACGAGCTTCGCGTTGCGCGAACCGAGCGCATGCGAGAGATTTGAAGCTTGGATGGTGACGGAAGGTGTCTGAACACCTGCTCCCGCCGCGTTGGAAAACATCGGATCGAATTGGCCACGGGCCAGACGGAAACCAACGTATTCGGCATGGGATGAGCGGTAGGCGGCATAGGTGGCGGTTCGCGAAGAAGGGCGCAGCCGTTCGATGGAGTACGTCGCGGCGCCTCCCTTCAAGGGGATCTCCGGGATATCGATTGGTGCTTCGGGGCCGGCGTAGTCGGTCAAGGTGTCTTTCGGAAACGGCCCCTTCCAATCCTGAACCCATTCCATCGCGTTGCCGGCCATGTCGTGGAGCCCCCATGCATTCGCCTCGAGCGAACCGACCGGATGGAGGGCGCTCCCGGAATTGGCCTGGTACCATGCGTAGTGCCGGGCCTTCGCGGAATCGGAGATCGAACCCCATGAAAACGGCGAATCGGAACCCGCCCGCGCCGCCAACTCCCACTCCGCCTCGGTGGGCAGACGCCATCCACCTCGATCCATGTTGAAGGACAGCCCCACCAGATCCAGCGCCACACCGTCGCTACCCAGGGTTGCCGAGGAATACTGGTAGACCGTATCGAGTCCATCCCGTTTGGAGCGGGCGTTCGCCGCCAACACCGCGTCGAACCAGGTGTTGTTGGTCACCGGCAGGTTTTCCCCCTTGGCCAGTGACGGATTCCGTCCAAGCAGCGAAGCGAATTCCTTCTGGGTGACCTCGACGGTGTCCATCCAGAAGTCGTGGGCGAAGCGAGTCCAGCCGGGACGCTCTTCCCCAGCGGCCTGGAGGTCGTCCGACCCCAGGCGGAGAAGAGTGCCCTTGGCGGCGATCAGGCGGGCGGATCCGGAAGGAAGGATGCCGACGAAGCTGGTTGGAGTGGGGGAGGTCGAAACGTCGCGACATCCCAAGAGAGCGCAGAAACTGACAAGGCAGACCAGGCTGCCCAGCAAGGAAATCCGGGAATGCATGTGGTTGGAACCGATGGAATGAGGTGGTTCTGCCGAAAGTCCGCCGCAAAGGCGTCCGTCAAACGATACGGCGAAATTTCGGGAACAGTTGGGCATGATAAATGCCCAAGTCGAGCATGATCACCTTCTCGATCGAAGTCGAATTCCGTCCACCTAGATCGGGGAATGGCGTCTGGTTGCCGGATCGGAGGAATTGATCATCGGAAACTCGAGACGATCGAGTCGATCCGAAAACCAAGCTTCATGTAGCCTTTACCGATCAAATGGTCCCAGTTGCCGGCTTCTTGATCTGCATAGTCGTGATGGCCATCGAGATGCGCGTCGTAGAAGTGGAAGAACGGGTTGGCTTTCTCCCGGGCCCGGAATCGTTGGATCAAGGCATGGTATGCCGGCCAGGTCGGGCCATACCTGCCTGCGAAAGGTGAGTTGGCGTATCCGGGGCTCTGGGGATTGTTCACCACCAGGACATGGATCCCGCGCTGTGTCACCCTGGCGATGATTCCATCCATGATGGCCAGATTCGCACTGAACTCCGGATCGAGAGTGTCTTCACTTGCCAAAGGATTGATATCGAGGTTGGCCGCACCCCATCCAGGCCCAGAAACTCCAATGGGTACGGGATCTAAAGATAGGGACCGCTCGGAGAGCCGAAGGCGAACTCGATCCTTGAATCCCGCCGGAATCCCGGAGCTCCAGAACCCATGAGCAGTATCGAACCGGATACCTGAGGTTTGACGGATCACAGGCGACCACCGCTCACCCGGCCAGATGCCATTGTAGCGAAAGAACCAGCCGGGCATGAAGCTGACAACCAGTGTGCGAAGCTTCGGGGCGTGAGGAAGGACAATCAGCCTTGAAATCTTTTCCCAGTCAGAAAGAGTTGAAGCAGGCATGGCGAGGGACAGTGCGTGGTGATTTGGGAAATGGGCCGGGAGAAAGCCGGCGAGGTGGGAGCTTCCGACAAGAACGACATCCAACGAATCGGAAAGCAACCAGAATCGGAGTAGGTTCTCGCCAAATACCGTCATCTCCGGAGTCTGGATCGGGTCAAAATATCGGCCGGCGGAATCGTACCCTGAGACCGCCTGGCTGCCGACTCGATCGCTCACCCACAACCCCGGCTGCCAAAGATCCTCGCCAGTCGCCAGCTGGAGAGAGCTTCCGGTCTCGAGGTCCAGAAGATGGATGGCGTGGTTTGCTCCCGTTCCGCTCTGCACCGAAGCTACCGCCCATCTCGAATTGTTTGTCCACTCCAGGTGGTCCCATTGCTGTTCGCCTGCGGGAGCTGGAAGGTTCTGCAAAATCCGCCCGTTGCTGTCGGCGACAAAGGCCACCTCATGGATCCCGTATGGTCTGCCAACGACACCTGACCTGCCGCCGAATCCGAAATCCAGGAACATGACGCGTCCGGAGCCATCAGGTGAGGTGCTGACGTTGCAGACCTGCGAGGTGTCTCCGGTGGTCTTCCCGTTCTCGGGAGCGGTGAATAGGATGCGGTCCTTGCCGGAAATCAGATCGCGTTGCTTCAGTCGACGATACCCGGAGTACAAAAAATGTCTTGAGCGTCCGTCGTGAAACGAGCCCGAAGTCAGAAGTTGTTCCGAGGACTCGAGGGCTCCTGCGGACCATCTGCGCATCGTCGTGCGACTCGAAGGCCATGAGCTGGAAAGGTTGTCCATGGCCTCGGCGCGGATCAGGAAAGTATCGGTTCCGTTCACCCACCAGCGAGGAATCGCCCCTGCACCCAGATCGATCGCGGCGGATGGAGCGGTGCTCAAGCGTCGTGCACGGATACGCGAGGGAGAGACGGACCCCTCCAACGCGGTGCTCCAGGCGACCCATTTGCCATCCGGTGAGATGACCGGATGGAAGACAGGCAAGGAATCGGGAAGGTAGCGGACGATCGGGCTGGCTTCTCCGAAGTCCACCCAGGAGAGAGTGCCTTTTCCGTTGGTGCGATTCAGGAACACCAAGCGCGCAGCCTGGACTGAAATTCGGGCCGAGAGGTCGGATGCAACGAGATTGACCGGAGGGATCTGGAACGATGCGCCTGAAGGATCGATGAAGGAAGGCCGGAACCCTCCGCGTGCCAGCCGAAAGCCGACATATTCTGTCCTGGCACTCCTGCCCGAGGCGTAGGTGGCGCTCCGGTTGGAAGGTCGCAAGAACGCGATCCCGAACTTGCAAGCACCTCCTTTGACAGGGATGTCCGCGACCTCGCCAGGGGAAGCCTGCCCCGCAAAATCGTCGATGGTGTCCTTGGGGAACGAGCCCTTCCAATCCTGCACCCACTCCATGACGTTTCCCGCCATGTCGTGGAGCCCCCAAGCATTGGCCTCGAGGGTTCCGATTGGCTGGATCGTTCCACTTGCGTTGGCTTGAAGCCAGGCGAATCGGCGAGCCTTTGCGGAATCGGCGATCGATCCCCACGCAAAGGGCGACGTCGAGCCTGCGCGGGCCGCCAGTTCCCATTCCGCCTCCGTGGGAAGTCGCCAGCCATTTCGGTCCAGATGGATGGACAGTCCGGCCAGTTCCAACGCCATGCCGTCGGTTCCCAAGGTGGATGAGCTGTACTGGTAGACTGTGTCGAGTCCGTCATGCTTCGATCGCGCATTGGCCGCCAGCACCGCGTCGAACCAGGTGACGTTGGTCACGGGAAGGGCTTCGCCCTTGACTGCGGATGGATTCCGTCCAACAAGTGCGGAAAACTCCTTTTGGGTGACCTCGGTGGTGTCCATCCAGAAGTCGTGCTGGAAGCGGGTCCAACCGGGACGCTCTTCCGGGGCGGCCTGAGGATCGTCGGAGCCAAGCTGGAGGATGGTGCCCTTGGCGGCGATGAGGCGGGCCGGGCTGGACGGGGCTGAGCCAACGGGGATTTCTTCATTCGACTGGATGGTTCGCGAGAAATTGCACGAGAAAAGGAGGGCGGAGAATGAAAGCCACAAGGCCGATCGGACCTCGCTTGGAGAGTGATGTGCACCTCGTTGAATTCTCGGATTCGTTATTGGATTGGTTTTCATGGTGCCCCTGACTTCCAGGAACCGATCATAGAATCGATCCGACGGCTTAGCTTAATGCCTCCTTGATGAGAAAGATGACTTTCATCAAAAAAATCAAGTGAGTCGTAATCATGTAGTCCGGATTTGTGCGCATCGTATAGGTGGATGAATGGGGATGTAATGGATAGTGCGATGGCGCTATCCATTACTCTCTCGTATGTGTCCCAAGATGGCCCAAAAGCACCAGAATATTTTGTGTTGCGATACGCGGGAGATTGAGGGAAGTTTACAAGTAGTAGGTGAATTCCGCGCTGACCAAGAACTTCTCCAAGTTGTCGCAAGTAGCGCAAATTATTAGAAAGCTCTGGAGCTTTTGCTTCAAGATCATCATAAACACAGAGTCTGGGTATAGAAGATCCCCATCCTTGTGAGCCAAAATGCCATTCCCCGTTTGTGCGGTCCAGTATTGCA
This sequence comes from Fibrobacterota bacterium, assembly GCA_016699655.1. Taxonomy (GTDB): domain Bacteria; phylum Fibrobacterota; class Fibrobacteria; order UBA5070; family UBA5070; genus UBA5070. Next base: position 1,175,364 of record CP064986.1, on the reverse strand, counting down.
AGTGGGCTTGGAGCCTTGCTTTCAATTTTTTTTAAAAAGTCAGTGGGAGGCGGTGTGTTTTTCCAGAAGCCGTGATTTTTGTCGTATAGCCAGCCAATTGAATTTGTTGCTGCTTCCCAGTGGCTTAAGCCGTCTTCTTCCAAAATCCATCCAGTCATGAGGGAAACGCCAATGACTTTTAGCCGGGGGCATTGCAGCAAATAGTCTCGAACCCAGCGTGTATCGCCATATGTGTGACTCCCAGAGACGCCCCAATTAAATGCTTTCCCTGAGCGAAAGCCTTCTCGGATGATTCCCGCGCCTACTTGTGAGCTGCCAACAAAAGCGTATTCAATGGAGTCCCTCTGATACCAGAATAAATCCAGTTTTATGGCAGTTTCGAGCAGTACGGCATCTGAATATGAGAGTGCATCGACTTTCCCTCTAGCGGTAAAATAGGCCCCTGCCGAATCGATAGGGTTGAAGCTAGAGAAAGCCGGCTCGTTGCTCACCCACAACCCCGGCTGCCAAAGATCCTCGCCAGTCGCTAGCTGGAGAGAGCTGCCGGTCTCAATGTCCAGAAGATGGATGGCGTGGTTTGCTCCCGTTCCGCTCTGCACCGAAGCCACCGCCCATCTCGAATTGTTTGTCCACTCCAGGTGGTCCCATTGCTGTTCGCCTGCGGGAGCCGGAAGGTTCTGCAAAATCCGGCCGTTGCTGTCGGCGACAAAAGCCACTTCGTGGATCCCGTATGGTCTACCAACGACGCCTGACTTGCCGCCGAATCCGAAATCCAGGAACATGACGCGTCCGGAACCATCAGGTGAGGTGCTGACGTTGCAAACCTGCGAGGTGTCTCCGGCGGTTTTCCCGTTTTCGGGAGCGGTGAACAGGATGCGGTCCTTGCCGGAAATCAGATCGCGTTGCATCAACCGACGATACCCTGTGTACAGAAAATGTCCAGAGCGTCCATCGTGGAACGAACCCGAGGCCAGGGACTGTTCCGATGCTTCGAGGACACCTGCCGACCATCTGCGCATCGTCGTGCGACTCGAAGGCCATGAGCTGGAAAGGTTGTCCATGGCCTCGGCGCGGATCAGGAAAGTATCGGTTCCGTTCACCCACCAGCGAGGAATCGCCCCTGCACCCAGATCGATCGCGGCGGATGGAGTGGTGCTCAAGCGTCGTGCACGGATGCGCGACGGAGAGATGGATCCCTCCAACGCGGTGCTCCAGACGACCCATTTGCCATCCGGTGAGATGACTGGATGGAAGACAGGCAAGGAATCGGGAAAGTAGCGGACGATCGGGCTGGCTTCTCCGAAGTCCACCCAGGAGAGAGTGCCTTTTCCGTTGGAGCGATTCAGGAAAACTAGGCGCGCCGAGCGGACCGAAAGTCGGGCGGAGAGGTCTGAGATGGCCAAATTGACCGGGGGAATTTGCAACGATGCGCCTGAAGGATCGATGAAGGAAGGGTGGAATCCACCTCGTGCCAATCGTAATCCGACATATTCCGTCCTGGCGCTCCTTCCCGATGCGTAGGTGGCGCTTCGGTTGGAAGGCCGCAAGAAGGCGATTCCGAATTTGGACGCGCCACCCTTCACGGGAATGTCAGCAACTTCTCCCGGAGATGCTTGCCCGGCGAAATCCTCGAGGGTATCCTTCGGAAGCGGACCTTTCCAATCCTGTACCCACTCCATCACGTTGCCGGCCATGTCGTGGATTCCCCAAGCGTTGGACTTGAGGATGCCGACCGGGTGCGGGATGCCACCCGCATTCGATTGGAACCAAGCGTAATCTCGAGCTTTGGCTGAGTCGGCAATTGATCCCCACGCAAAGGGCGACGTCGAGCCTGCGCGAGCCGCCAGTTCCCATTCTGCCTCGGTGGGAAGGCGCCAGCCATCTCGTTCAAGGTGACTGGAGAGGCCAGTCAAATCGAGGGCGCCGCCGTCGCTAGCCAAAGTCGCCGAGGAATACCGGTAGACGGTGTCCAATCCGTCACGCTTCGACCGTGCATTGGCCGCGAGCGCCGCATCGAACCAAGTCACGTTGGTCACGGGCAGGTTTTCGCCCTTGACTGATGACGGATTCCGTCCAGTCAGCGCGGTGAATTCCTTCTGGGTGACCTCGGTGGTGTCCATCCAGAAATCGTGCGCGAAGCGGGTCCATCCGGGACGTTCTTCCGGAGCGGACATGGGGTCGTCGGAGCCCAGGCGGAGAGCGGTGCCTTTGGCGGCGATCAGGCGAGCAGGGCTGGACGAAGTCGAGACGAGAGGACCCTCGGCCTCGGATACGATCGTGCGTGACAAATTGCACGAGGAGAGGAGGATGGCGGTGAATGCCGAGCCCAGGAGCCATCGGACTTCGTTCCGTGGTCGGGTCGTTTCCCGTAGCGTGCGAGAGTTGTTCCAATTCCAGCTCAAGGCTTGCCTTGCTTCCATGTTGTGGTGGTTTGCGCGAAATGGCGTGTGGGGGTGAATCCCTCCCTGCGGAGTCGATTCACCATATGGCATCATCTGGCGTGATGGAGGATGGGACATTGGCGATCCAGTCACCTGGGTATCGATTTCAAGGGAAGCTCCTGCAGGAGACTGTCCAGCCGGTTGGAAAGCTGGATGGCCCCGATGTGGTTCAAGTGATCCTCGTTGATGAAAGATTTGTCCGGATAATCGTGCTTGCCATCCAAATGGGCATCGTAGAAGTGGAAGAGCGGACGGCTTGTTTCCAGGGATCTCAAGCGTCTGGACAATTCTTGCCATGTGTTCCAGGTCGGACCGTAGATGCCCATGTACGGAGTCGACCCATAGTCTCCTCGCTGTGGAAAATTCACAAGGACGACCTGGATCCCGAGGGCGTTCAGGGTATCGACGACGGCGACCAGATCGATCCAGTTGTCCAAAAATGGCTGGGAGGAGAAATCTTCGGCGATGGTGGCTGGGATGTTCGTGGCTGGAGGATTGGTGACTGATTTCGATCCGCGGTGGATCCGACCTCCCAGGCTGTCGTAGGAGATGGAGGATGGCCATTTGCGGGAATTGACCGCATCGAGATATGCCGTGGGAATCTCGTTTCGCCAAAAGCGATGGTTAAAGTCGTACTTGTAACCGATGGTCGCTTCGATGTTGGACCAATTCCCGGAGCGATAGGCGAACATCCACCCTGGCGTCAGGCCGAGCAAAACCACTTGGAGCCAAGGTGCATGAGGCAGCAGGTACTGTTCGATCACCTTTCGATTCCCTGCGATCTCCGCTCCGCTGTATCCCCAGTTGAATGCGGTGCCCACATGGATCAAGGATGGATCGAATCCCGATTTCGGCCGTGAATTTCCGATGAAGGCGACGTTGATGCGATCGTGCACGCGCCAGAAGGCCTGGGTTTTCACGGAGAATTCCTCGGTCGAGGAGTTGTTGTAGGGAACCGTCCACGCTCCAGCCGAGTCGGGGTCGATGCGTTCGTCGAGCGTGTGGATCGCCGCCTCGCCGATCCACAGTTTTGGCATCCAGAGTTCATCGGAGGAGGCGATGGGCCAGGATTTGCCGGAGTTCGCATCCAGAATGTGGATTTCCTTGTAGGCTCCGTTGATTTCCAAGGGGACTGCTGTGGCCCAGCGGGGATTGTTGCTCCATTCAAGATGATCCCACCTGGATTTTCCTTCGGGGGCGGGAATGGTCTGCAGGACGTTGCCGATGCTGTCGGCGATGAAGGCGATTTCATGGACTCCGTAGGGTCGACCGACCACCGAAGACTTCCCATCGAAGCCGAAATCGAGGAAAAGGACGCGACCACTGGCATCCGGTGCAGCGGAGACATTGCAAACCTGAGAGGTGTCCCCCGGTGATTTCCCGTTGGCGGGTGCTGTGAACAAGGTGCGTTCCGAGTTGGATCGGGTGTCCCATTGCCTGAGGCGGCGATATCCGGTGTAGAGAAACGGTCCGGAGCGTCCATCGTGGAATCCGCCGACCGTCCATTCCTGGATGGAGCCCGTTGTGGTGGTGGACGACCAGCGGCGAGCGAAGGTCCGATCGCTTCCCCATCGTGGGTCGGTGTTGTCTACGGCGGAATTTGTCCAAACGAGCAGCGTGTCCTTTCCATCCACCCACCATCGGGGAACGGCTCCATTCCCCAGATCGACCGTTGTGGTGTCCTTGGCCACCAGCCTTCTTGCCTTCAACCTCGAGGACGACGGATGGGATCCCTCCAGAACGGTGCACCATACGACCCACTTTCCGTCCGGGGAGATTTCCGGGTGGAACGCGGGTTCAGGATCGGAGATCGATCGGACGACAGGAGAGGATTCGCTGAAGTCGATCCAACTCAGGATTCCCTTACCGCCGGAGCGATTCAGGAACACGAGTTTCGCGTCGCGCGAGGCGAGCGCATCGGTAAGGTTTCCGGCTTGAATCGCGACGGAAGGAACCTGGATTCCTGCTCCCGAGGCGTTCGAATAGGACGGATGGAATGGGCCGCGGACAAGGCGGAATCCCACGTCCACGGAACGGGAAGAGCGATAGGCCGCGTAGGTTCCTGTTCGCGAGGAAGGGCGGAGGTGTTCCAATGAATAGGCAACGGAACCACCCTTCAGAGGGATCTCCGGAATGTCGTTGGGTGCTTCGAGTCCCGCATCGTCGACGAGAGTGTCCTTGGGGTGGGAACCCTTCCAGTCCTGCACCCACTCCATGGCGTTACCTGCCATGTCGTGGAGTCCCCAGGCATTGGCCTCGAGAGACCCGACCGGATGGATCGATCCGCCGGCATTGTTTTGAAACCACGCCGATCGGCGGGCTTTCGCGGAGTCGGCGAGGGTGCCCCAGGGGTAGGGTGACGTCGAACCTGCTCGAGCGGCCAATTCCCACTCCGCTTCCGTGGGAAGTCGCCAGCCATTTCGATCGAGGTGGCAGGACAATCCGGCCAGATCCAGCGCCGACCCGTCGCCACCCGAGGTCGACGACGCGTATTCGTAGACCGAGTCCAGCCCATCCCGCTTCGAGCGGGCATTTGCCGCCAGCACCGCATCGAACCAGGTGACATCGGTCACGGGGAGGCTTTCGCCTTTCATTTGTGACGGATTACGCCCAACCAGGGCGAAGAAGTCCTTCTGCGAGACCTCGTTGGTGTCGATCCAGAAATCGTGGGTGAACCGGGTCCAACCGGGACGCTCTTCGGGAGCGGCCTGGGGATCGTCGGAGCCAAGCCGGAGGAGGGTTCCCTTGGCAGGAATCAAATGAGCGGGACCGGCTCTGGATTCTTGGGAGGTTTCGTCTTCGGAAAGGATGGTGCGCGAAAGATTGCAGGAGGAGAGCATACAGGCGAAGGCGATCGTCCAGCAGGCGAATTGTCTGCGATTTCGCGAACGCGGAAGGCTGGCACTGGCCGGTTTGGTAGCCAGCGAGCGGCCGAACCAAAGCGTAGTGGTCGAATGCATGGGACGGATCGTCATTGGTGAAATGATGTTGATGGATAGGTGAGTTGCCGTTTGGCGATCCTATCACAATACACAGGATGGAATGGTTCACATGGGCATCAATTATGCCCAACCAGTTCAAGGCACCCTGTCGATCCGGAACGGACCAACAGGGTGCTGGAGACTACATGCGTTCCACGGCTTCCAGGCCGAGGATGGTGAGGGCGCGCGACAGCGTGCGGCGCGCGGCCTCCACCAGGAGCAATCGTTCCGGCGTGGCGTCCACGTCCAGCACGCGATGGTGGTGGGTGAAGGAATGGACCTTCTCGGCCAGCTCCAGCGCGTACTGCGACAACAGCGAGGGTTCGTTGGCCTCCACCGCCTGGTCGATGCGCTCGCCGAATTGCGAAAGGCAGGCCAGCACCGCGTCCGTTTCCGGTTCGCACAACAGCTCCCAGCGCGCCTTGGCGGGGTTCAATGGAATGCTGGTCTTCCTGAGAATGCTTGCCAGCCGAACGTGGGCGAACAGGATGTAAGGTCCGGTGTCGCCTTCGAAGGAGAGGATCGCATCGAGATCGAATTTGGTGTCGCCCGTGCGGCGGCTCTTCAATTCGTTGAACACCAGTGCGCCGACGCCGATCGATTCCGCGAGCTGTTCCAAATCAGGATGGTCGGAGCCCTTGGCTTTCATGACCTCTTGGATCCGAGCCTTGGCCATGTCCATCACGGCCGGAAGCGGCGAGCCGGTTCCGGAACGCGTGCTGACCTTGGACCAATTTCCGTCCTCGCCCTTGCCCAGCACCAACCCAAAGGGCACGTGGATGCAGGCCTTGGCGGAGGGTTCCTGCATGCGTTCCAGCACGGCGAACACCTGCTTGAAGTGCAGGCTCTGCCCGGCGTCCACCACGTACAAGGCGCGATCGCACCCAAAGTGTTCGTGGCGCCAGATGGCGGCGGCCAAGTCGCGCGTGGCGTACAGCGTGGCGCCGTCCCGCTTGCGGATCAGGCAGGGCGGGATGTTCTCGCCCACGTGCACCACCTGCGCGCCTTCGCTTTCTTCCAGGATGCCTGCCTTGGCGATGCGTGCGATGGTGGCGTCCAGCTTGTCTTCGTAGAAGCTTTCGCCCAAAAAATGATCGAACCGCGCGCCGAAGCGCACGTACACCTTGTTCAGCTCGGTCTTGGAGACTTCGATGAACCGTTCCCAGCAGGTGCGGGCGAAGGGCTCCTTGGCTTCCAAGCGCGCAAACCACAGACGCGCTTCTTCTTCCATCGTGGGATCGGCGACGGCGGCGGGTTTGAAGCCCACGTACATGCGGTTGAGATCCGCGAGCGTCACGGATTCGAGGTCGGCCAGCGACTTTCCCTGGTCCATGTCGTGCTCGCGCAACCACATCAAGATGAGCTTGCCGAACTGGGTGCCCCAGTCGCCCAGGTGGTTCACCGCCACCACCTTCCAGCCCGCCGCGCCGTACAGGCGGCACAGCGCCGCGCCGATCACGGTGGAGCGGATGTGGTGGTACACCAATTCCTTGCCCGCGTTGGGGCTGGAGTAGTCCACCAGCACGGTGCGGCCCTTGCCGGATTCCGTCACCACTCCGGCCTGTTCCAGTGCAAGCGAAGAGGTGACCGCCATGCGGGCGAGCACTCCGGGCTTCAGCACCAGGTTCAGGTACGGGCCCGCGGCCACCACGGAAGTTCCTTCCGGAGCCACCACCTTGGCGGCAAGGTCGGCTGCGATCTGCGGCGGGCCTTTGCGCAAGGCCTTGGCCAGCGCGAAGCAGGGGAAGGCGAAAGCGCCGAGCTTGGAGTCGGGCGGTCGCACGATGGATGCCTCCAGCGAGGCGGCATCCTGTTCCAGCGCCTGCGCCAAGGCGCCGACGAAAGCCTTCTTCAATCCATTCACTGCCAAGTCTCCTCGGATTCGTCGGCGACGTCGGTTTCCGTCTGGTCTGGGGATTCCGCAAGCGGATAATCCTCGGCCTTGAGCACTTCCTGGGGCGCGTCCATCCAGAGGCGTTCCAACGCGAAGTACTCGCGCGCGTCGCGCATGAACACGTGCACGATCACCGTTCCGAAATCCAGCACGCCCCAATGGGTGCCGGGCACGGCTTCGGCGCGCAGCGCCGTGACGCCGGCCTTGCGCAGGTCGCGACGGACGCCGGAGAGGATGGCCTGCAACTGCACTTCGCTCTGGCAGGTGCCCAGAACGAACCAGTCGCAGATGGAGGAGCGTTCGCCAAGTTCCACCTGGGTCACTTCCTGGGCCTTGCGACCGAAGAGATGGGTGATCGCCAGACGTCGGATCTCGTTGGTTTCGATGGGCTGTGTCATTGCGGTAGGATCTCCTCGATGTCCCTGCCGACGAATACTGTCGCGTCGACCAGGAGGTTCTCGTTGTGAAAAAGGCTGGGTTGGTCCACCCCGAGGCTCGCGGCGACCTGGGCCGCGATCGCGGGAGCGTCTCGTCGTTGCGCCACGATGGTGCGCGCATAGGTGTGTTCGCTGGCGTTTCCGATCTTCACGACGTCGAAGCCGTCGCGTCGCAGGCGTTCCGCCACCAGATTGGCCACGCCGCGTCTCCCGGTGCCGTTGAGCACTTCCACGACGCCCTTGGGTGTCGCGAGCCGGTGGGATCCGGAGTCCTTTGCGGAGTCGGAGCGGATGGCCGGGACGCTCCGGCTTGCCTCGGAGGAGCAACCGCAAACGAGCGCGAGGAGAAGGAGGTGGGCTGTTTTCACGTCATTGCCAAGGCAATCCCCCGCTTTGGCCGACCGGCGCCGCGGGGATGCTCATGTACTTCACGGAAAACAGGACAGATTCCGACGGACGGTATTCCAGGCCGATGTCGGGAATCAGGTAGGCGCCCTTCTGCATGCCCTGCGCGGCGGGGCCGCTGGCGGAAAACGGCGTGAGCACGCCCAGATTCAGCTGCAGGGTGAGGGGATCCGACAGCCGGTAGGTGATCTCGTTGTTGTAGAGACCCTGGCTGTAGGTGGAGCCGCCCCCGGAACCGGCGGAGAAGGTCACGCTCTGGTGCACCTGCATGCGCTTGGGATCGGTCAGCACGGGTTGCTCGGAACCGCGTCCCAAGGTGGGGAATGTTCCGTTGGAAAAAGCGGGCACGTTGGGCCCTGTCATCTGCGCCAAGGACGCGGTGACCAGAAGCAGAAGGGTCCGTGAAGTCTTGTCCATCACAGAGGAGTCTACTCTCCGTCGTCGTGTCGCGCCACCTGGTCGGCCAGAGGACGGTTCTTTCCGTCCACGAAAACCACCTTCATCTGGTGGGCGCGCGCTTCCGCATCGCCAAGATGGCAGTAGGTGATCAGGATGACCAAATCGCCTGGCTGCACCAGGCGAGCGGCGGCGCCGTTGACGCAGATCACTCCGGAACCGGCAGGTCCGGCGATCGTATATGTCTCGAAGCGGGAGCCGTTGGCGATGTTCACCACCTGGATCTTCTCGCCGGGAAGAATATCCGCTGCCTGCAACAAGGAGCCGTCGACGGTGATGGAGCCCTCGTAATGGAGCTCCGCCTGTGTGACCGTCGCCCGGTGGATTTTGGATTTGGCCATCTCCCGCAACATGTCAGAACCTCGCGGTGAACAATGCGGCGGCACCCGTTGGGGTGGGAATGACCAGGTAGGAGAATCCCGTGACCGATTGTTCGCGGTAGTGGTTGTACCAGACATCGGCGCCGGAAACGATCATGTCGGCGCCCAAAAGCGGAAGCCACACTTGGACAGCGGAGCCTTCGCCCTTGTAGAGGCTGTAACCCAGGTACCCACCGAACGCCAGGCCAAGACCGGTCAGTGCGGTGCCTGCGGCGTAGCGACCTTCCCGCAATTGAGCGACGCCGGGAAGCAAAATCGCACCCAGCAAGGAGGGTCGGTCAGGTTCCACCACGTCCAAGTCGCGCGAATACAAACGCTCCAGCTGCCCCACGTTCGAGCCATGGCGCACTTGGTTCAGCCACTTGTCTTCCGTGATGCCCATGGGTTCCCAAGGACGGTGGGCGTACTCGCGGATGGACACGCCGGAGGTGATGAGCATCTCCGCTTTGGAGCGACTCAGGCCGAGCTTGTCGATCAATTCGATGTCGATCGCGGCAACACCCAAGGATTTCCAATGGTCTTGGAGGCGAACGCCGTCGCCCGCCCATGCTTGGACGCCGAACAAAACGAGCGCCGACAACACTCCTCGGAATGCCTTCATGGAGTCAACGCGACCTTTCCTGACAGGTGACCGGGGGGTCCGCGCTTCGCACGATTTCGAGCTTTGCATCGGAGTCCGGATAGATAATGCCCAAGGACGGAATCGAACCGTCATGGAGTCTCCTCCAGCGGATTTTGAGTCCGCCGCGTCTACCAATTCCACCACTTGGGCGTTTAGGATTTGATCGAGGGCAAAAGATAGGAAGACTCTGGCCAGACGTCGAAGGGAACTCTTCAGGAATCTTTGCTCAGGACGAGCGAAGCTTCCAAAGATCCGGATTTTCGCGGTCCGCCCAGATTTCCCGGGCGGCGTTGTACCAGCGGGTGAAGGCCTGTTGCACGTTGGAGTCCACCACCCCGGACTCCATGCGCATCTTGGATCGGTCCAGGACGCCGATGTAGCTGCCGGCCATTTCGATCTGGCCCAAGCGCAGTCCGAGCGCGATCACCAAGTACAGTACCTGGCCTTCGTATTGGAAACCTGGTGCGTTCGAGCGTTCGAAGCAGGCGAGGTAGTACTTCAGGGCTTGGGTCAGATACTGCTTTTCGTCCTTTTCATAGGTGCGGCAGATCATCGCCTGCTTGAGGCTGTATCCAGCCATCTTGAACATCGAAAACGGGACGTTGCGGGCGAATTCGATCTTGGCGCGCTCGATGGCCAGCTCGTAGGAGGCCAGTCCCGCCTGGACGCTTCGCCTGCGGGGCAGAAAATCCTTCATGGGCTCCATGCCCTGGTCGGTCAGCCAGTTGGCGCGATCGTCGGCGCCGGCCAAAATGGCGGCCAGCTCCCCTTGGTGCAGACGCGAAGGGATTTCCCGGGCCCGGGCGGGGTCACGGGTGATGAAATCCTTGCGATCGGGGGAGGCATAGAGGCACTGTGGGCAGACCGTGACCGACAGCAGGTTGTAGTCCACGGCCTTGTAGCGCCCCATGTCGCGGTAGGTGGGCATTCCAAAACGATCGGTGAGGATCTGGAGGCTTTTGGCTTTCAGTTCGTGGCTGGGAAGTCGCGTCATGTAGCAGGAAGGGCACTTGAGGAAGATCGTGTAGATCGGGTCGTCGGCGGATGTTTCGCTATCCACTGAAAAATCCACCGTCTTTTCCGCGGTGCGCATCCCTTGGATCTTGGTGACATCGATGCGAAAGCCGTAGCGAGCGATGTACTCTTCGGCCAGCTTGTCGGTGCCAAGCATGATCTTCAATCTTCTGCGGACTCCATTTTCGTCGATGACTGCCATGTACGACCATTCTCCCATTTCCATGGCCGGAAGGCTTGTGGTTTGGTCGTGGCGCCGCATTTCAGGCGCCCATCGGGCGTTGCGCTCCCTCCGGCGACCACAGCTTTCGCCTCCGCTTCTGGTGGTGGGCTCGGCGCGGTCTGGAGGGACGTGCAAGACGGATCTGGTGAGCTGGATCGCAGGGGAGTACACGCATCTGGCCGTCCTCTGCCACGGCACCGGCGATGAGGATCGATGGCTGGCCGCACGTCACCCCGGAAGAGTCTTCGTGCATCGCGATTGGCTGAAGGCCTGGCGAATGGCCCAGGTGGCAGGCTTTTGCGCGGCGGTCTGCGATGGCGGATTGCAGGACCCCGCCTTGGACGGGTGCCCCGCCTTGCGGTTGGATGTGGAGCCAGCTCCGGCTTCTTGGCGGGACGTTCACCCGTGGGGACCGTGGCGTGAACCTCCTGGACAATCTCGGCAGGCCACGGCCGTTTCCGTGGAGCGCGACCTGCGCCCCAGGTTGGGGCTGGAGGGAGAGGTTCCGAGCGCCGGGCTTCGAGCGGCTTGCGCGGTGGCTCGTCCGGACGTGTTCTTCGCAGACCTCGAGGCACTCGGGGTGAGGCTTTTGGAACGCGTCGCTTTCCGCGATCACGCGGGATTTTCCCGCGATGTGTTGGAGCGGATGGCGCGGGAGCCTTCCGCCTGGGTGGTCACGGAGAAAGATGCCGCACGCGGCGGCTTGCCGCCAGGTGTGCGGGTGGCGCACAGGAAATTGGATCCCATGCCGGAGGTGCGTGGGACCATCAAAACGCTGATCGAGCGGATCAGTCCATCAAAAACAGGATCGCGGTGACTCCGCGCGGGTAGTTCCCCCTACGCAAAGACCATTCCCTGGAATCTATTTCGTACAAGGCTCCAGCGGACTGATGCAGGCGTCGAACAGAGTCGGGATTCCCTCCCCCAGCACATACTGCCGCGACACGCGGATCTCGGCGATCTGTCCCGCGAATTGCTGTCCGTCCTTGGAGTCGTATCCGACCGTGAACGGCTCTTGGGAAATGCGGAGCTTGGAGCCGGGAGCGGTCCGGCTCGACCAGGTGGCCACGATCTTCCCGTTCACCCAGATGTTCTCTTCGGCGGAGAACTGGTCGGCACCCACCGCGATATCGACCCACTCGCCCAGGGGCACGGCATTGGCCTTCGTCTCGGGCGCATACCAGGCCCACGTCTTGTCGCCACGTTGACCTCCGGCCCAGATCTGGCCGCGGTCGTTGATGCCGAGCTTCAGGCCGTCGTAGAACCCGACGATCACCGCGCTGGCGTTCCACAGGTTCGGCGAAGGGTATCGATCCAGTTTCACTCGCGCTTCGTACAAAATCCGTCCAGAAACCCCGGAAGTCAGCGCTTGATCGTTCGAACGGATCCAGGTTCCATTTCCCTTGGCCGTCAGATCGTGTCCATGCCCCGTCCTGTCGACCAGCTTGCCGTTGGATGAACTGTCGAATTTCCAGAGAGCGACGGTCGAAGTGTCGATCCCGAAGTGGGGTTTGCTGGGTTGAACCGGTTCCAGGCAAGGCTCCAGCGGACTGATGCAGGCGTCGAACAGAGTCGGGATTCCCTCTCCCAGCACGTACTGCCGCGACACGCGGATCTCGGCGATCTGCCCCGCGAATTGCTGTCCGTCCTTGGCGTCGTAGCCGACCGTGAACGGCTCCTGGGAAATGCGGAGCTTGGAACCGGGAGCGGTCCGGCTCGACCAAGTGGCCACGATCTTCCCATTCACCCAGATGTTCTCTTCGGCGGAGAACTGGTCGGCACCCACCGCGATATCGACCCACTCGCCCAGCGGCACGGCATTGGCTTTCGTCTCGGGCGCGTACCAGGCCCACGACCCGTCGCCACGCTGACCTCCAGCCCAAATCTGGCCGCGGTCGTTGATGCCGAGCTTCAATCCATCGTAGAACCCGACGATCACCGCGCTGGCATTCCACAGGTTCGGCGAAGGGTATTGGTCCAGCTTCACCCGCGCTTCGTACAAAATCCGCCCAGAAACCCCGGAAGTCAGCGCTTGATCGTTCGAACGGATCCAGGTTCCATTCCGCATGGCCGTCAGATCGTGTCCATGCCCTGTCCTGTCGACAAGCTTGCCGTTGGACGAGCTGTCGAACTTCCAAAGAGCGACGGTCGTGGTGTCGATCCCGAAATGGGTTTTGACGGGTTGAACCGGTTCCGGGCAAGGCTCCAGCGGACTGATGCAGGCGTCGAACAGAGTCGGGATTCCCTCTCCCAACACGTACTGCCGCGACACGCGGATCTCGGCGATCTGCCCCGCGAATTGCTGTCCGTCCTTGGCGTCGTAGCCGACCGTGAACGGCTCCTGGGAAATGCGGAGCTTGGAACCGGGAGCGGTCCGGCTCGACCAAGTGGCCACGATCTTCCCATTCACCCAGATGTTCTCTTCGGCGGAGAACTGGTCGGCACCCACCGCGATATCGACCCACTCGCCCAGCGGCACGGCATTGGCTTTCGTCTCGGGCGCGTACCAGGCCCACGACCCGTCGCCACGCTGACCTCCAGCCCAAATCTGGCCGCGGTCGTTGATGCCGAGCTTCAATCCATCGTAGAACCCGACGATCACCGCGCTGGCGTTCCACAGGTTCGGCGAAGGGTATCGGTCCAGCTTCACCCGCGCTTCGTACAAAATCCGCCCAGAAACCCCGGAAGTCAGCGCCGGATCGTTCGAACGGATCCAGGTTCCATTTCCATTGGCCGTCAGATCGTGTCCATGCCCCGTTCTGTCGATGAGCTTGCCGTTGGACGAGCTGTCGAACTTCCAAAGAGCGACGGTCGTGGTGTCGATCCCGAAATGGGTTTCGACGATCGGATCCGAAGGGGTTGGTGGAGCCGAGACCCATTCGATGGAGAGCTTCCCGGATACGGCTTGCAATTTCAGGATTCCGGATACGGTCTTCCCTTGTTCATCCTTCATCGAAAGCAAGACAAGGATTGTCTCGCCATGGAGTCTCGGCACGGCCACCGTTCCATCCGCACCGACATTGCACGCCAGGACGCTTCCGGGAACGCGAGCCGAATCGATGCGACCCCGGGACATCCCCAAGTCGATGGAATTGGTCTCCACAGCCAACAAACGCATCGTTCCCAGATCTTCCCGGGAATCCTTGGCTTGAACGCCCCTCCATCGCGCTCCTTCGATCCCCTTGCGGTCGATGTAGAGGTCGTACCGTCCTTTCGGGAGGTTGAAGACAAAACGACCCAGGCCATCCGTCCGCGCCGAATCGACCGGTCGAGACAACGAATCGCGATAGGCGTAAACCATGGCATCGATCGCGGGATCTCCACTGACGGTCAGAATCCGTCCGGTCAGGTCCTGGGAATCCGTCGTTGCGGACACCGATGGTACGGGGCTCTGACATGCGACAAGGCCGCCGATCATGGACAATACGGCGAGCAGCGAGAGTTTGCGAGGGTTGTTCACGCGGATCCTCCGGGATTGGAGTAAAAAGTCTAGTTATCGTACCCCTTGAAAGTCTCGGGTGTCGCGTTTTCACCCGTTCCACCCTGCAGATTGCTGCGGGGTGGCTTGTTTACATGGCTAGTTCAAGAACAGGATCGCCGTGACCCCGCGCGGGTAGTACCGCGATCCGATTCCCTTGCCCGCGATGATCTGGTCGGTGAAGCCGGTGCTGGCGGAGCCGGGCGCGAGCCAACGCACATGGGCGGCGTCGGCGCGCAGGTCCTTGGTGCTTCCGAACACGCGCTCGGCCACGGTTTGGGCCAGGAACACCTTGGAGAGCCAAGAGTTTTCAGAGGTGGAGCTCAGCCGCCAGCTGCCGTCCGGGAAGCGGCAGAGCCCTCGTTGCAGGGACTCTTCCAGATGCTTTTCCAGACGCTGGATCATCTTCCCGAAGGGCCCGGTGCGGGACACGGATTCGAGGTCTTTCCACCAAAGCGGATAGATCAGTCCTTCCACGGCGGGCAAAATGGCCGAGCCATTGCGGCCATCGGCGATGGCCGGAAGGAGGCCATCCACCTCCGGCCACTCCTTCACGGCGCGGGCCGATCGCAGGGCCGCCGCACGCGCGATGGGGGCCAAGGGACTTGCGACGGTGGCCAGGATCTTCTCCAGGGCCAGATACGCGGCCCAGAGCTTCACGGTGGTGTAGAGGTTCTGGCGGGTCTGGGCCAAGGCAGGGTCCAGGCTGTCGTAGGTGGTGATCTCGGTGCCGGTCCCGCATCGAACGGAATCCGTCATGGGGGTGCCGCGACGGTGCGATGCAAGCGGGTGTTCGCGCCGCTGGAGGCTTTCCAGAAGCCGCTCCAGGAGCTCGGTGTTGCCCCGGACCCAGGAAAGGTCGTTGGAGGCGGTCAGGTACTGCGCAGCGCACAGCGCGAAGTTGCAGGCCTGCTCGAAAGTCATGTGCGAGAAACAGCCTTCGAGGTTCGGGTATTCGTAGCTGGAGGTTCCGGGAGCGGAGAACTGGTTTCGCACACCCATGTCGTGAGCAAACGAGATCCCCCCTTCGTGGAGGGTCGTGTCGTCGGAGGTCTTGAGGTGGTCCAGGAAGGAATGGCGGTGGGCGGCCAGATCCAGGATCTCGCGGATGGCCCAAGGGAAGAACCGCGCCTCGAAGAAACCCTGGTCCACGGAAAGATCCAGGGTGTTGATCATGCAGTATTCGCCTTCGTTGACCACGTAGACCGGATCACCCGCACAGTCCGCCAACAGCTGGGAGTTCCCGAAATACCCGCGGGTGGCGTGGGCCAGGAGGAACTTCCGTGCCGGGGAAAGATTTGATAATTCCTGGTCGCGTTCCCGCGCCGTCCTCCAGGCGGCATCCTGCTGCGAGATGGCTTCGGCGAGGACCGATTCGATGTCCGGCCAGAGCCGGGTGTAGGCGTAGGTGGTGGAAAGGCCCGAAGTCGCCTGGCCTGCGTGGTACCAGCCCACCGCCACGCGCAGGGTCGCCTGCTGGCGGGCAGGAACGGTCCAGCTGACCCCCCAGGTTCCTCCCAGCCAATGGGGGGTGTGCAGGCCCAATTGGGAATCGAAGCACGATGGCCCGGAAAAGCCCGCGTAGGGACGGGCCATGTGGTCGCGCTCCGTGGCGAGGCCGAATCTCCCTTGGCAGGTCGCGCCCACCAATTTGGGGTGGTCCAGCTCGGCGGCGCCGGTGTCGCCCGGTGCCACCCCGAAGAACACGATGGCTTCCTCGTCCGAAGATCGGTTGTCCAGTTCCAGTTCCACCCAGATCGCGGGGAGGATGTGTTCACGCAACGCCTCCCAGCCCTCGGCGCGGGGATCCGGCACGACCCCGAACGGGGTGGCGATCCGCAAGGAGAATCCGGGAGCGCTCCAGGTGTCGGTGCCCCATTCCAGCTTGCGGGAAAGCAAGTCATCCGGGACCACTTGGAACGAGGGCTGCTGGGTGGGTTTGCCTTCTTCACTGGTGAAGGCGGAGAGATCCACCGGCGAGGGAACGGAGAAGGGAAGCAGGGTCATGCCTTCGCTGGCACGGCCATATCCCACGTGGACCCCGCCTTGGTGGGGAGCGCGACCATCGTGGACGTTCAATCCACCTCCGGCACGCAAATGGCCCAGAGTGAAACTGCCATAGGCGCCGAAGGCCGCGTGGTGGGTATGAAAATCGAGCGGTGAGGGCATTTTGGAAACCTACAACCGCTCCCGACTTCTGTCGCTCTCCCCGTGAGAGCGAAGATCCGGCTGGGCCTGTGGTGGAATGCCTCTTCGGATGGCATTCTACTCTAAGACAGAGATCAAGGACGTCATGGACCACCTTCCCATCAGGCTATTCGACTACACGGATTACCGATCCTTCCTGAAGGACGCCTTGCAGGCGTTGAAGGAAAAGGACCCGAAGTTCTCCCAGCGCTGGGTCCTCCAACGGCTGGGTTTGCGCTCCTCGGGTTGGCTTGCCGATCTCTTGGCCGGGCGCAGGAAGCTATCGCGTCCGCAGGCGGCGCTGTTCTCGCAAATCTTGTCGCTTTCGGCCCGCGAGGAGCTGTACTTCCAGACTCTGGTGGATTA
The DNA here is from genome assembly GCA_016699655.1 of Fibrobacterota bacterium. Taxonomy (GTDB): domain Bacteria; phylum Fibrobacterota; class Fibrobacteria; order UBA5070; family UBA5070; genus UBA5070. The sequence goes on along the minus strand of CP064986.1, from coordinate 1,158,480 downwards.
CGACCAAGCCAAGACCCTGGCGGAAAAGAACCGCTGTTACGAGAAGCTCCTCACCTTCCATGAGATTCCCAAGGACCTGATCGATCCGGATCGGTTCGAGTACTTCAGCCACTGGTGGATTCCCGCTGTGCGGGAGTACCTGCTGGTGGAGCCCTTTCGGGGGGATGCCGAGCGGTTGGCCAGCCGGATGCGTCCGACCATCACCCCTGCCCAGGCCAAATCGGCGGTGGATGTGCTGGAGCGACTGGGCATGGTCAAGCGGTACGCGTCGGGCGAATTGCGGCCGTCGGTGGAGCACGTGAAAAAGCAGAGCCAGTTTTCCGCTCCGGTGCATTACTATCGGTATCTGAAGGCGCAGATGGAGCTTGGCATGGGGGCGATGGAATCGACCCCCAAGGAAGAGCGGGACATTTCCGCCGTCACGGTCACCCTGAGCGAGGAAGGTTTCTCGAAACTGCGCGAGGAACTCAAGGAGTTGCGACAGAGAATGATCCAGCTATCGGAAGCGGAGAACAGGAAGTTCTGGAAGGGAGTGGACGGGGATTCCCGCCGCGTGTTCCAGGCTGTTTTGCAATTGTTTCCGGTGACCACCACGCGAAACGCGAAGGAGGGCAAGTCATGAGCATGCGTCTTCTTCGTGTCCTGCCCGTGGCGATGGCGATCATGGTTGTTGGCTGCACCCAAGACAATCGCCAGACGAGCACGGAGGTGGAAAACGAACTGTCCGCCCGGGTGGTGTCCGGAACAGCGATGGACAGCGAAGGCATCGCCTTCGCCGAAGTCACCGTGTGGGATGGTTCGGGTGCCAAGCTCGCCTCGGGGGCCACGGATTCGATCGGTGGGTTTTCGCTGACACTTTCCGCAAATCCGGTGGGCGGGATTCTTGTCATGGTGCGGGACTCCTTGGACACCCTTCGAGGGTTGGCTCCGATGGATGACCTCGTCGTGCACCGAGGAGTGGCGACCCTGAACATCAACGGCTTCTCGGAAGCAGCCATTCCGCCTGGATTCGGACGGGACCCTTCGCAAGGATTTTCGTCGCAAACCGCATGGAACGCGCTCCAACGCGGCCAGGACTTGATGTCCAACGTGGCGGGCATGAAGTTCGATTGGAATGTCGTGGCGTTCGATCCCGCCTTCCGTCCGGTTTCGTTCAAATCCGACCGGACTCCGTCCCCGTACGCGGGCTTTTTGCGGGCCGTGGAAATACGTGCTTCCCGCGAAGGCAAGGGGGGCGACCAATGGGTGCGCTCCCTGGAAACCATGCCGGGTCGCAAGGTGGCTTCCGACAGTCTGTTCGCCGTGGACTTGGCCCGATCGATCTCCTCCATGCGCCTCTCGCAGGACCAGACGGAAGGCGTGCTGAAATCCCTGGATTCGGCCGCCGGCCATCCCGGCGTCTGGGTGGACGTTTGGCGTGATCGTCAAATTCTGTCGGATCCGAGCACTCTCCAGGTGCGTGTGCCTTGGGCCTCCAGGCTGGAATACCGCGAACTCTGGCGCCACCTGGTGGACGCTTCCGGGGACGTGGCGGTTTCCTTCGAGGCGTCCCTCGCACCTTCCGTGCGCGACAGGGTCCGTCCCGGCCGTTCCCACGAAATCCTGGCGACGGCAGTGGGTGGATTCATCTACCCGGACAGCTTCTCCAACAGCAAGTTGGATGCGATGGACAGTCTTCTCGCGAGGTTCCTGCCTCAGGCACGCTTGGCGCTGGAGCAGATCCGCCCTGATGCCTGGATTCCTTCGCCTCCACCTCCTCGTGATGCGCAGGACAAGCCTTTCCGTGACGGGGTTGCCGACCTCATTGGCTTCTCGATGGCCACCCAGCTTCCGATGCCCTGGAACTATTCCGCCTACCAGAACCAAATCGATCCTGGCGCTTGGCTGCGCACCAACCACAAGCTTTGGACCAATTCCCAGGCAGCCCTGGACACCTTGCGTGTTGTGCTCTCGTATCATCCGGAGTTCCGCTTCCCGGCAGCTCCGCTGCCCTAGATAGGTCAGTCTAGGGCTGATTAACCTTGAAATTCCAAGCCATGGGAACGGATTCTCAAGGATAATCGGGAGCAGACCGAGCCTCTCGATCCAAGTTCCAGATGCTACAATCCCTTCATGCGGATCTTCCCCGTTTTTGCGCTGTTCGTTGCGACCTTGGAGGCGGCGACCTACCACGTTTCTTCGCGATCGGGAGATGACTCCCGAACGGCGACCGAGGCGATGGACGCGTCTACCCCATGGCGCACATTGGAGAGGTTGGACTCCGTCGTCTTGCGGCCCGGGGATTCCGTTTTGCTGCGCCGGGGCGACACCTTGCGAGGCACGCTTACCCCCCGCCAATCGGCAGGCTCGTGGCCCACGCCCCTCCACATCGGATCCTATGGAGAAAAGCCGGATCGCCCTTGGATCTTCGGAAGCGTCGCGTTGGACGGATGGTCCCGCTCCAGCACGTACCCCGGCGCTTGGGAGACGACAGGTCCTGTCGCCACGCGCGCGTTCCTGCTTTCCGTGGATGGCAGGGTCCGCCGCGCCGCGCGCCTGCCCGATACGGGCTGGTTTCCCATCAGGAAGCCGGAAGGCGACAGCGCCTTCGAGGCGTCGGACCTTCCCGCAGGCGATTGGACCGGAGCTTGGATCCATCTCAAATCGACCGCATGGAATCTGGATGGACGGCGGATCGCCTCGCAATCGGGAAAACGGATCGCTCTTTCGGTCGCGGCCTTCAAGCCGCTGACCGAAGGCTGGGGATGGTTTGTCGCGGGTGTTCCGCAAGCCCTGTCCGGCGACGACCAATGGGCGCAGGATTCCGTTTCCGGCAGGGTCTGGTGGCGTCCTGCGTTGGGGGAGGATCCCGCCAAGGTTCGCGCCCAACTGGGTATCCGGCCCTGCGGAATCTACCTGCGCGGTGGTCGCCACGACATCCAGATCCGAGGGATCGGGTTTTCCGGCCAGACAGAAAACGGCATCTGCGGAGAGGGAAGTTCGCGCATCGACGTGCGCGAAGTGCTGGTACGCGGTGTCGATCAATGGGGCGCGCGTTTGTGGGGGCGCGAGAACTCCATCCGCGACAGCCGCGTGCAAGGGGCGACCACGGGAGGGTTCGGAATCCTGGGTCCCAAAGGAATCCTGGAACGCGACACCGTGATGGACATCGGTCGGCACGCTTCGCTCGGTCCACAGGGATATGGAAGAGAATGCTGCGGAGGACGCGGATTGCAGCTCAACGGCGATTCGGGCATTCTGCGGCGCTCGGTCGTGCGATGGACCGCTTGGTCGGGTGTGCACTTTTCCGGCAAGGACCAATTGCTGGAAGAAAACGTTGTGGACAGCGCCGTGCAGGAACAAAACGATGGCGGAGGTCTCTACACGTACTCCAAGAACTACGCGGATTCCAACGGGGTGAGGACCCGACTGTGGCGCAACATCGTGCGCGACACCCGTGGCAATACCCAGGGGGCCTCGCATTATCGGCAAGGCCAGGGCATCTACCTGGATCTTGCGGTTTCGGGGATGAGCATCCGGGAGAACACCGTTTCCGGATGCCAGGACGGCGTGCTGATGCACGACAATCGAGGGGATACCGTCGTGGGGAATCTCTTCCACGGAAACCAGTTGGCGTTGCAGGTGTACCGCGACACCACCATCCACGAACTCATGGAAGGGAACCGGTTCGATTCCAACCTGGTGGTTTCCTACGAGGGTCAGGCGACAAAGCGCATCGACATCGTGACACCGAACCCGCCGCCGTCGGTGGGTGTTTCGGCAAACACGGAATGTCGGATCGATCCGGTGGAAACCGTCTGCAGCCAGGAGGGGCGTGCGTCCCTGCGAGTGGCCAGAATCGGCGTGTCGGAGCGGCCCGGTGATTTGTTTCCGGTGACCAATGGCTACGGAGTGCGGGGATGGCAGGGGTATCCCGCCACGGTGAAGCTTTCCAGGCGAACGGAAGACGGGACGGATTCCGTCTCCTTCGATGTGCGCTACACCGACACCGTCTCCAAGCCGACCGGCTTGGTGCTCCATGTCGCGGGCGCCACCGTGACAGCGGGGGAATTGCAGGTGTTGACATTTTCCGGCAAGGCGTTCGCGCCGGGAATGCGCGTGCGCGTCCAGCCTCTGATGGGCCATACGCCATACCGCCGGCTGGCCGAGTTTGGTGATTTCGATCTGGATACGGTCTGGAAGTCCTACCGCATGGTGTTTCGGATCACGGAATCCGATACCAATGCCCGCGTGGATTTCCAGCTGCGCGGTGCGGATTGGGCTCTGTCGCTGCGCGCCATCCGCTGGTCGCGCCTGGACACCACCCAGGTTCAATCCGGACCTCGTGCCCTGCTGACCGTTTCAGACTGGCCCCTATCGGTGGCGCCGCGCGTGGGAACGGGAAGTTGGGTCGATGCCTGGGGTCGTGCATCAAGCGAGATGGTAGGGCCCTACCAAGGTGCGGTGCGGTTTCGCGACGATGAGGGAACCCCGATCGGGCCGCGATCCATCGCCCGCTCCCCTTTGCGCCTGTGGATCGCACGGGGGCAGTTGCATTTGGAAGGCGAGTCGGGAAGAGCCGGGGTGGTGCGGTGCCGCGTGATGGATGCCCGAGGACGCACGCTCCTTGGCGAAGAGGTGGCGATCGATTCCGGGAAGTGGAACGCCCGGTGGGAATGGCCGCGCGGGGTCCATCTGGGCTGGATTCGCGTGGAGACGCCGGATGGAGATCGCCAGACCACGGCCATGTGGGGGCGATGACATCGAAGTCCTTCCGACGGATGGTTTCTTAATTGGTCTGCATGCGAAAGCGAAGTCTCGGGCCTGCTGTCTGGTTGATCGGATTGGCAGGGTTGCTTTGCGCCTCCTGCGCGGGAGCCTCTTCGCGCGCGGTGGTGATACCGGAGCGGACCCGGAAGACAGATTCCGTTCAACCGGGTCGGGACTCCCTGGACCTTCTCGCCCAGGTGCGCGACCATCTGGATCCGGAGGCCCGGTGCCGATGGAGTGGCACGGCGGATCTGAACCGGGATGGACGCTCGGACATCGCCTATCTCTTCCAGCGGCCCGGTGAACAGGTCGGGGCCAACGGCGAACCCTGCTTGCGATCGGATCTGGTCTTGCTCCTGCGGAGAAGCGACGACACCTTCGATCCCGGGGAAGCGATCGTTGCGGGAGGTGTGCTGGGCGGTCCGTCTTGCGCGGATTCCCTCCCGAAGACCCTTCCGAATTTGAAGGTCGCGACAGGCAGGATATCTGTGGCGGAAAATGTCACGGGCCTGGACTCGATGGAGCAGAAATTGGATTTCGAGTGGATGGACGACGAAGCGACCTGGGTCGCGACGCGGGCCCAGGAGAGGTGGCGGCTCCAGACGGGGGTGAAGAGTCCGTGGCGATGGGTCCGACACGAGGTGGAAATGGCCCAGACCATCACCTTGGAGGATTTCGATGTCGGTGTGTTTTCCCGCAAGCATTTCCTGGTTTGGCGAGGCTGGCGGATGTTCGCGCGGAAGGTGGCGGACCTGGATCTGGACGGGCAACCGGAGGTGGTGTATGCGACGGAGGCCATCGACGTGGAGGGCTTCGATCCCAAGCGGTTCGCCAACGGATCGCGGAGCCTAGGGTTGGCCAAGCTCCTTTCGACGGGAGAAGTTCAGCCGTTGGGCGCCAACGACAAGGCGATCGGAGGGGCACGCACCGGTGGCTGGTTGGGCGATCCCTTCTCCAGTCTCGAAGCCGGTCCAGGTTGGTTTTCCTTGAGCGACATGAGCGGCGCGGGGACCAAGCTCTCTCGCCAGCAGACGTTTCGGTGGTCCAAACCGGAGCGGAACTGGCTTCTGTTCGAAACGTCCACGCAGGTTCAGATCTTCCACAAGGATGGCGCCGACGAGCCCCCATCGATCCTGACACCGGAGAAATTCGGGAAGATCCCGTGGACCGACTACGACGCGGACGACTTCACGAGACGCTTCGAGAACTGAGGGGGCGCTAGAATCCCAAAGAATAGGGGTGCCGCATACCTTGCAATTTCAAAGTCACAGTTTGAAATTGCAAGGTATGGAACGATCCGTGCGGGGATATTTGGAGGAGCTGCTGGGACTGTTCCCGGTTGTGGCCATTCTGGGGCCTCGGCAGTGTGGAAAGACCACGATCCTGGATTCCATTGCCGCCGATGGATGGACTCGCATCGATTTGGAGCGCCAAGCGGATCGCACGAGGGTGGAACGCGACCCGGATCTGTTTTTCCGCATGGCCAGTGGACGCGTGGCGATCGACGAAGCCCAGGAGCTGCCTTCGTTGTTTCCGGCGTTGCGTGTGGCGGTGGATGCCGATCGACAGACTCCGGGACGGTTCCTTCTGACAGGTTCTGTCTCGCCGGTGTTGGTCAAGAGCCTGCATGAAAGCCTGGCGGGGAGGGTGGCCGTGTTGGAGCTGGGACCGTTCACGGCATTGGAAGCCCATGGAGAGCCGGCTACGCCGTTTGCGAGGTCGCTGGGATCCATCGCGGATTTGCTTTCGCTGAAGCCCCGGCTGACGGAAACGCAATTGCACGACTCATGGCTTCGCGGCGGCTTCCCGGAGCCATGGCTCAAGGGGGCTGAACGCTTTCGAGAGCTTTGGTGCGAAAACTATTTCCGATCCATCCTGGATCGCGATCTGCCACGTCTGGCGCCGGGATTGGATGTGCAACGGTTTCGCACGTTCGTGCAGACCTTGGCGTTGGCTTCCGGAGAGATTCTCAACCAATCCGATCTGGGGCGTGCCGTCGGGGTAAGCCAACCCACGATTCGCGATTGGTTGCAGCTGTGCGATGGAACGTTCCTTTGGAGGCATCTGCCCGCATGGGATCGGCACAGCACCAAGCGATTGGTCAAGCACCCGAAAGGGTATCTGCGCGACAGTGGATTGCTGCACCACTTGCTGCGGATCCGATCGATCGAGGACTTGACGTCCCATCCGCGAATGGGGAACCTCTGGGAGGGATTCGTCTCTGAGCAGATTTTATCGCAACTTGCGCACGCTGGCGTGGCGGTTCGCGCATTCCACTACAGGACCGGTGCAGGTGCGGAGGTGGATCTGGTGTTGGAGGGATCGTTTGGAACGATCCCAGTAGAAATCAAGTATGCGGAAACCGGAGATCCACGCAAGTGGAGGGCCTTGAAAGGGTTCGTGGAAGATCAGAATTGCCGGGTGGGAATCCTGGTGGACAACGGGATCGGGACGCGTCAGTTGGATGATCGCATCGTGGCGATCCCCGCGTGCTGTCTATGACCGATTACGCCCCGCAGCTTTCGTGGGCCAGGAGCTTCGGTCCGTTGGGCCCGAGCTTCCAGACGGCATCGCCTCCGTAATCGACGCCGTGTTCGGAGACGAGGATTTCCAAAGTGCCATCGCCATCCAGGTCGGCGTATCCATCCAAGGTCAGGTCCATGCGCGAGGACCAATCCATGTTCTTTCCTGACAAACTGCCCTCTCCCTGCGGCGTGGAGAGCAAGTGGTCGACGACCTTTCCCTTTTCCAGGCGCCTCACGACAATGAGGCTGTAGTAGTGGCTGAGCTTGCCATCCTTGGTCTCGGGGCCGGTTCCCTGGGCTTGCAGTACCACCTCCTCGGTGCCATCCCCGTCCAAGTCGATGCGATCGATGCGACCAAGTTCGATCGGAACCTTCGCCAGACCGAGCTTCGTCAAAGTCTCCGCGATGACCGTCCGGTAGGTTTGGTTCGCGGTTCCTTGGGGCTTGGCCAGCCGAGGAAAGGGGTTCCATGACCCTTGCAAGGCGATCTCCGGCTTGGTGTCGGCAGGGAATGGATCGTACTTGAGTTCCACGCTGGCGCCATCGCCGCAATGGACCTCGTCCTTGGAAATCTGTCGGAAGGCGCCGTTGCGCGGCGCTTGGCCCGGGGCATGCACCCTCCAGGGGGCTTTCGCTTTGGCTTCCCAACCGGAAAGCTTTCCCAGCTCGACGAGTTTGCCGTTCTGTACGCCTCCCATCAGGGTGCCGCCCACGGCTACCAAATTCTGTCCGAAACTTTCGGTCGCCACGCATGCCGCTGCGCACAACACCAGAGCCGTGGAGTTTCCAAACAAGCGTCGGGAAGGTTTCATCGCGACAATACTAGGAAACCAGCGGATCTCCGCCAGCTCAGTCGCCAGCGGCCATCTTCCGAACCTGCTGGGCGGTGTCGCGGGCGTAGGCGGAAACCTGCTCGATGTCGCGTGCGACCTCCGCGAAGGAATTCGATTGCTGCTCGATGGCCGCCGCGATCGACTGCACCAGGCCGGAGGTTTGGTCGATGCTTCCCACGATCTGGCGCACTTCCGACACCGCGGTGGTGACAGAGCCCTGCAGTTCGGCGACCTTGGCACCCACCATGCCGGTGGACTGGGCCGTGGAGCGGGCCAGTTGCTTGACTTCGTCTGCCACCACGGAAAATCCGCGCCCCGCCTCGCCGGCCCGTGCGGACTCGATCTTGGCGTTGAGGGCCAAAAGCTGGGTCTGGCCGGCAACTTGGGAGATGGTGTCCGTGACATTGCTGATTTCGTCGGCGGAGGTTTCCAGCCGACCGATCAGGTTGGAGACATTTTCCGCCATCTTGGAAGTGGCGCGTGTGATGTTGCGGGCATCATCCGTACTTCGGGCGATTTCACGGATGGTCACGGACATTTCCGACATGGAACGCGATGCGCTTTCCAGCTTGGATTCCAGCTTGAGGGTGGCTTCCTTCTGGAAGGACTCCATCTCTTCCAACACCTGGGTGCGGGCGGTCACGCGCTCTTCCACCATCTTCATCGAATTTTCCCTGCATTTGGTCTGCAGGTAGTGGTGACAATTTTCGGCCTTGTTCAGTCCGTTGTGGATGGCTGTGGCCATGTCTTCGCAGCGCCCGTAGCCGCAGGAGTTGCAGTTGTAGATGTCTTTTTCCGAGTGCTTGCCCATCGAAGCCAGAATGGCCTCGTGTTCCTTGGGGGTCGGGATGCGTAACCTCGCGCTGGCGCTGCGATCCACGTAGGATCTGCCGAACACGCCGGGCGCCCAGGATTTCGCAACCATCTTCTCCAGGGAGCGACGCGTGCGCCAACCGGAGAGCGGACCTCGGCGGCGGTGTTTGGCCACCATCTTGCGGTTGCGTTCCTCGATGTGGTGCTCGATCTGGTCGCGGTCGGCGGCGGTGTTGTCGGTGCCGGTTCCCGCATTGCATCCCAGCTCGCAGTTGAGACAATCCACCAAAAGCGGCGTGCCGGGTTTGCCCACGTGGTCGGCCAGTTCGTGGAGGTATTCGTAGATGGTGTGGGGGCCTTCGATCTTGCGGGAAACGTTCCCGATCGCTGGGTTCCAGCGCTCGGCGGTGCGCAGCAAGCCACCGGGAGTGGAAAACAGCACCGCGCGTTCGGCGGGCGGATTGGCGTAATCGATTTCGGGATAGCGGGAGAGATCGATGTTCCGCGCCTTGATCTCTTCGCGCAACCGCGCCATGGTCACGTTGTAGTCGCCATGGCCGGTGGCGAGGAATTCGCGTTTTTTGGCCACGCACGGCGAAAGCACCGCGAACTTGTGGCGCGAGTATTCCGGATGCTCGCGGCGGATCATCTTCATGATATGGACCATGGGGCTGTCGGCGGGGGCCAGATGCGGCAGGAGCTTGGGCTCGTTGAGCTCGATGTAGTTCACGATGGCCGGGCAAGGCTGGGCGATCACCAACTGAGGAGAATTCTTCTGGACATGTTCCAGGTAGCTGCGAACCGTAAGTTCGGCCCCAAAGCTCACATCGAAGGAGGCCGTGACTCCCAGCGAGGCGAGCCAACCATTGAGGTTCAGGTATTGGCCGGGAAAAGAACTGGCGATGGCGGGGGCCGCGATGGTGATCATCGGGACGCCGGCGGCGAGGTCCTGGAAGAAGCGGGTCGTGTCGTCCTTGGGCAAGCGTGCCTGGTGGGTGCAGGCCTTGATGCATTCGCCGCACCCGATGCACGTGTCGTGACGGATTTTGACGACATCGCCGGTGGCGTCGTTGCAGAACTTCACGGGGCAGGCCGCGATGCAGGCATGGCAGTTGACGCACTTGGCTTCATCGAGATCGATGAGAGGTTCTAAGGCCATTTGGAGGAATTCCCGCGTTCAAGGACGGCACACTTGCGAATCGGATTCAACCATCCTCAGGGAAACTCGTCAAGGCCATGCGAGTGGGGAAGGGTGCGCACAAGGAGGGCGAGCGCTTGGCACAGATGGTATGATGCCGTTTCCTATGCGCTTAGAACACGACAGCCTCGGCCAAGTCGAAGTGGATGACGATTGGCCTTACGGTGCCCACACGTTTCGCGCCCGCGCGAATTTTCCTTTGTCCAACGATCGAATCCACCCGACGGTTTTCCGTGCGCTGGTGGAAGTGAAGCTCGCCGCCGCGATTGCCAACGCCAAGGCGGGCCACCTGGACCCTGTTCGCTACGAGGTCATCGAAAAAGTTTGCAGGGGACTTCTCGAGGGCGATCGGCTTGTGTCCCCACCCCTCCATCCCTTGCAAGGCGGAGCGGGAACCTCCACGAACATGGCGGCCAACGAAATCGTCGCCTTCCACGCCAATCGTCTGCTGCGCGAAAGTGGGTCGGATCTGGTGGTGGATGCCTTGGATCATGTCAATCTGTCGCAGTCGACCAACGACGCCTACCCCACCGCCGGGAAGATCGCCCTTTTGCGAGGACTGGCCCGCGCGGAAGAAGCCGCCAAGCAATTGCAAGCCTCGCTGTTGGCCAAGGAGCGCGCTTTCGCGGACGTGGTGAAGATGGGGCGCACCGAACTCCAGGATGCCATTCCTCTTTCGTTGGGCCAGGAGTTCGGCGCTTGGGCGGAAGCGGTCGCGCGCTTGCGATGGCGGCTGGAAAAGGCCCGCGATTGGATCCGCGAAGTGAACCTGGGCGGAACGGCGATCGGAACGGGCATGAACGCTTCACGGGAGTATTCCCGGCAGGTGGTGGGCATCCTCGCGGAGATCACGCACCTGCCCATCTGCCGGGCTCGCAACCTGATCGACGCCACTGCCAACGCGGATGCTCTAGTGGAAGCATCTGGCATCTTGCGCACCGGTGCGGTGTCGGTCAAGAAGATCTGCGCGGATCTGCGTTTGCTGGCCTCCGGGCCGCACTCCGGCTTGGGCGAGATCCATCTGGCGGCTGTGCAAGCGGGCTCCTCGATCATGCCCGGCAAGGTCAATCCGGTGATCTGCGAATCCGTGGAACAAGTCTGCATCCAGGTGATGGCCCAAGACATGGCCGTAGGCATGGCGGTATCGGAAAGCCAATTGGAGCTACCCCAGTTCTTGCCGTTGGTGTTCCACAATCTCCTGATGGGATGCGAACTTTTCGCCAACGCGCTGACCATGCTGGCAGGCTGCGTAGATGCGCTGGAAGCGCGGCGCGACGACATCAAGAAGCGTCTGGACAATGGCGTGGCGATGGCCACTCTGCTGGCTCGCCACCTGGGCCACGAGGTGGTGGACGGGATCCTCACGGAGTGCGCCCGAGCAGGCCGTGATCTGTTGGATGTGCTCCGCGAGCGCCGGCTGGTGACGGAAGAACTGCTTGCGGATCTGCAGGATCCGGTCTCCAGGCTGGGCAGCGGGAGCATCCAGGTTCGGAAAAGGAAAACCCCATGATCGGTGACACGCCGCGCGGCGACCGCCTGCGCATCGTGCTGTTTGGGCGGCGCAACGCGGGAAAGTCTTCCTTGCTCAACGCCCTGTGCGGACAACCACTGTCCATCGTTTCCCCGGTGCCGGGAACCACCACCGATGCGGTCTCGAAGGCGCTCGAGATTCGGCCGCTGGGACCAGTGCTGGTCACGGATACCGCGGGGTTGGACGATGACGGATCCCCGTTGGGCTTGGAGCGCATCGAACGCTCCCGCAAATTGCTGGAGACGGCCGATCTCGCCGTGCTAGCCCTGCCCTCGGACGCCGAGACCACCGAGCGGGAAGAAGCGTGGGTGAAGGCCGTGAAGGAGCGGGGCACGCCGCTCGTGGTGGCCATGACAAAATCCGACTTACCTGCGAGTCCGGCTTGCGAAGCCTTGGCGACCCAGTGGAACGCCATCGGGGTCTGTTCGCCCAGCGGACAAGGAATCGATGCCCTGCGATCCGCCCTGTTGGATGCCTCTCCCAAGGACTGGGAGCCGCCGTTTCTGGCCGACCTGGTGAGGCCGGGCGAGTTCGTGGTGATGGTGGTGCCGGTGGATCTGGGAGCCCCCAAAGGGAGGCTCATCATGCCGCAAGTGAAGGCGATCCGCGACTGCCTGGACGCCGACGCCGTGCCGGTGGTCTGCAAGGAACACGAATTGCCTGCCATGCTTTCCCGATTGGGTGTGGCGCCCAGCCTGGTGGTCTGCGACTCGCAAGTGGTGGATCGGGCATCGTCGGCGGTGCCGCGAGGAATCCCTTTCACCACGTTCTCCATCCTCTCGATGCGCCAGAAGGGAGATCTGTCCACCATGGTGGATGCATTGGGGATAGTGGACAATTTACGACCTGGCGATCGCGTGCTGATCGCCGAATCCTGCGCGCACCATCCGCAGGAAGACGACATCGGACGCGTGAAGATCCCACGCTGGCTGGATGCGCACGTGGGCGGAGCCTTGGAGTACACGGTGTTTCCGGGCTGCGCCTACCCCGAAAATCTCGCCGGATACGCCCTGGTGGTCCACTGCGGTGCCTGCACCCTCACACGCCGCGAGATGCTGCGCCGTCAGGAGGGGCCGCGTGCAATCGGTGTGCCCATGACCAACTACGGGTTGCTGATCTCGCACCTGAAAGGCCAGATTTCGCGTGTGATCGAGCCGTTCCAAGGTCGGGCGGCCTGAATGGAAACGCTTCTGGAAGAGCTTTCGCGGACGGACCCGGAGGCGGCGCGAATCGTGGACTTCTACACGAAATCGGACACCGCCGATCTGGTGCGCGAAGCGGACCGCGTCTGCCGGGAAGTGCATGGGGATGGCGTCTGGATCCGTGGCTTGGTCGAATTCGACAATTTCTGCGAACGAGGCTGCGCCTATTGCGGGATCCGCAAAGGCAACGCCAACGTGCGACGCTACCGGTTGGAACCCCTCCAGGTGGTGGAGACCGTCCGCGAAGGATGGGGCGCCGGATTGAAGTCGTTCGTGCTGCAAGGCGGCGAGGATCCCGCCTACTCGGTGGACATGTTCCGCGAAATCCTGCACGGGATCTTCTCCTTCGCCCCCGAGGCGGCGGTGGTGCTTTCGGTGGGCATCCGCTCCAAGCGCGACTACAAGGCACTTCGCGAGGCCGGCGCCAGCCGGTACCTGTTGCGCTTCGAAACCTCCGACCCTGCCTTGCACCGCTCGCTGCGCGGAGGGATCCCGCTTTCGCGGCGCCTGCGCGCGCTGGCGGACCTGCGCGAGGCCGGGTTCGAGGTCGGGTCCGGATACATGGTGGGCCTGCCCGGCGAGACCGAAGAGATCCGGATCGCCAACGCTCTGCTTTGCCGGAAGTTGGAATTGGACATGGTGGGAATCGGCCCGTTCATCCCGCACCCGGACACTCCGCTGGGGAACAGTCCCCAAGAGCCCATCGAACTGGCCGTGCACGCCACGGCCTTGGTGCGCTTGCTTTTGCCGCAAGCCAACATCCCTGCCACCACGGCGGCGGGAAGCCTCCACAAGGCGGGCCGCGAGAAGCTGATGGCGGCGGGAGCGAACGTATTGATGCCCAACCTCACGCCGGGATCGGTGCGCAAGGACTACCTGCTCTACCCAGGCAAAATCTGTCTGGATGAATCCGGTTTGGACTGCCTGCGGTGTCTGGATGTGCGCACCGGATTGGTGAACAAGGTGGTGCGTACGGGGCGTGGCGACAGTCCTTCGTGGACCACCCGGCAGACCATCGGGGAGTCTGCGATTTCCTTTCAGGAGAATCCATCATGAACAACGACCCAAAAATCGTCGACCTTTCGGTCGTTGCGGACCTCCTGGATTCCAAACCTCCGACCATGGAGGAAGTCGTCGCGATCCTGGACAAGGCCTCCGAAGCCAAAGGATTGAACCTGGCCGAGGTAGCCACCTTGCTGTGCGCTGGTGGCCAGCAAGCGCAGGAAATGATCCTTTCCCGGGCCCGTGCGGTGAAAGAGGCCATCTACGGCCGGCGTGTGGTTCTGTTCGCGCCCTTGTACCTCTCGAGCCTCTGCCGCAACGATTGCCTGTACTGCGGATTCCGATCGTCCAACCGCACCCAGGAACGGCATCGGCTTTCCTTGGAGGAAATCAAGGCCGAAACCCGTGCGCTGGTGGGGCAGGGGCATCGGCGCCTGCTGGTGGTGGCCGGCGACGACGGCTCGCCGCTGCGATACCTTCTGGATTCCATCCGGACCATCTATGACGAAAAATGTCCAACTGGCGAGATTCGCCGCATCAACGTGAACGTGGCGGCCATGGAGGTGGATGCCTATCGCGAGCTGAAGGCCTCCGGGATCGGGACCTACCAGTTGTTCCAGGAGACCTACCATCCGGACACCTACGCGATCATGCATCCGCAAGGCCCCAAATCCAACTACGGTTACCACCTATCGGCGATGGATCGGGCCATCGAAGGGGGCTTGGAGGATGTGGGACTGGGCGTTTTGTTCGGCTTGCACGAATGGCGCTTCGAGGTGTTGGCGATGCTCCAGCACGCATTCCATTTGGAAGAACGATTCGGCTTCGGACCGCACACGGTCTCCGTTCCGCGCCTGGAACCCGCTTCGGGTTCGGAGCTTTCCTCCCATCCTCCGGTGGAAGTGACAGATTCCGACTTCCTGAGGATCATCGCGGTGCTGCGCCTGGCGCTGCCGTACGCGGGGATCATCCTGTCCACCCGCGAGACCGCTCAGGTGCGCCGGCAAGGTCTGGACATCGGCGTTTCGCAGATCAGCGCCGGGTCGCGCACCAATCCGGGCGGTTACGCTTCGCGCCAAGGCGCCGAACAATTCTCGCTGGGCGACCATCGCACCCTGGACGAGGTGGTGGCGGACCTGGTCGGGCTTGGACACATTCCGTCGTTCTGTACCGGATGCTACCGCAAGGGGCGCACCGGCCACGATTTCATGGACCTGGCCAAGCCGGGCGCGATCCAACACTTCTGCCTGCCCAACGCGCTGACCAGCTTCCAGGAATACCTCACCCAGGCGGCCAGCGCGCAGACCCGCCTTCTGGGCGAGGCGGCGATCGACACGGAAATCCAGGCCATCGGCACAGCGCGTGTGCGCGATCGGACGCGCCAAGGCGTGGAAGCGGCGCGATCAGGCGCCATGGACCTGTACGTGTGACTCCTACCGGGCGTTGACCAGCACCAGGGACTCTTCCCTGGAGCTGGATTGGATGCGCAGGAAAACGGGGGCGCCGGTGGGCACGGCGGCAAACTCAAGACGCCAGGCGCCTTGGGTGGATTCCGCCGAAGTGATCGACAAGATCCGGCCATCCGTGGTCGATGCCAGAAAGCGTGGAGCCGCCTGGTTGGCGGGGATTCCCTCGACCACAAGGCCATTGGTGGTGTGCCGAGCCTTCAGAACCGAACGCTTGGGCAGGGAGGCGGCAAGTGTCGACACGGGAGCGTCCAATGCGCCCAGATCCGGGTGCGCACTGGCGGAAGGTGGCGTCCACCTGGCCACGGTACTTCCCGGGTACGTATACGATGCGCCTGCGCGCTTGGCCGGACTGCTCGCCCCCAGCGAATAGGAAATGGTGGCGGTGTCGGGGATCAGCAACGGGTCTACGACAAGATCCGTCGCGAACTTCGGCGACGGGTAGTTGGATCCGGCCGCGGACGACCAGAACAGGTTCGTGCCTCGGGAGAACGGCCCTTCGTGGAGGAATTCCATCAGGCTGTCGCCGGTGAACAGGTTGTCGCGCACGCGCATGCGGGTGGAATCGGACAAGGGCGTGCCGACTCCAATGGCGAATTGTCCCCAGCGGTGGTCCTGGATCATGGTGTTGTGGTCGAAAAAGACATCGCGGAAGGCGACCGCCCATTCGGCGGGGTCGTCTTGTGGGGTCTGTGCGTCGGACCAGGCGAAATGTTGGGTTTCCATGGCGATGTTGTGGTGCACATAGATGCCCGCCATCGAATCGAGATCCCCATGAAGTCCCCACAGTTTCAGGAAACCCGCGGTGCGCAAGGCCCGGTTCCCGGCGATTTCGATGTCGCGGTTGTACCGGAACAACTGGATGGCCCCGCCGCCCTCGGTCGCGCCTTTGCCGTCTATGCAGTCGCGAAATTCGTTGTCCAGGATCCTTGCATGGGCGGCGATGCTCAGGGTGATCCCGATGGCTCCCACGCGGTCTTTGCCGAAGCGGATGTTGGAGAACTTGTTGTTGCGGACCAAAACGCTGTCCACCACGGTCAGGTTGATGCCCTCTCGGCAGTCGGAGATCTCCAATTCCTGCAAGGTGATGTCGGTGATCCGGCCGGTCGCGTTGACGATGCACTTGGCGTTGTTGCCGGAAATCGCCAACTTCTCCAGGACCAGATGGCTCGCCGCCAAGCCCAGCGCATAGTTGGAGTCGGAGGAGACGATTTTTGGCAAAGGTTTGGCTGGATCTCCATGGGCGGTGACCACGAAGGGTTCCGATTTGGTTCCGACTTGGGGGAGGAAGCCGCGGACGTCGGTCCAAACCGAACCTCGTTCCAGATAAAACGTGTCCCCTGGCGCGAGTCTCACATCGGACATTCCGCCAAAATCCTTCCAGGCGGTTTGCGGGGTTCTGCCATCGCCGGAATTGTCCGGACGCGAAGAATCCAAATAAAATCCTCGGGCCTGCGCACCCTGGCTCAAGCCAAGGAGGGTGACGGCCAAGGAGGCGGTTCGCAAGAGTGGCGAGACGGTACGGGAGCGGGTCATGAGGTCAATCATAGAACGAGTTCCCGGCGCCGATTTCCCTGGGAGTGGAATTTCTGCGAAGGTTAGATTGGAAGCACCGGTCTCGACTCCAGAGGTATTCGATGTTCACGAGCATTGCTTTGTCCGTGGTGGCCCTGGCCACCGCCCGGACGACACCATCGTTCGGCCGTGTCTGCGTGGCGCATCTTCCCGAGGCGGTCACCGCGGATTTTTACCGAACGGTCGGAGCACAGAGGTATCCGGTCGGGGATGTGTTGCATCCTCCTTTGGTTGGTTCGGAATTCCAAGTGGACATCGATGCTCGCCCCCCCATTCCTGTGGGCGTGAAGATCGCGCAGTGGATGGATTCGCTGGCGATGGACACGAAGCATTCCGTCCGCATCCGCTTCCACAAGAAGCCTGCGACGGCGTTTCGCTTTCGCTTTGGGCAGTACAAGAGTGCCGACCTTTGCCTGTATTACAAGTGGGACTACGACACCTGGGTGCTCACGGAAAAGAAGGGCAAAGCGCTGGGCTGCGATTGCCCGTAGCGGGATTCCGCCGGCGATCCTCACCTCGTCGTGATAAATCGCCCCGTCACGGCCTCGTGACCGCTCTTCAGCAGCGCGATCGTGATGCCGGAATTTGACCATGGCACCAGAGTCGCGCCGGTTCCGGATACGGACCTTTTCAGCCTGCCATCCATGCCACGCAATTCCAGACTCCAGGCTTGGCCTGCGGGAGCGTTGACGGAAAGAGCCTTGTTGCGGGCTTGGAGGGAAATCGGCGTCCGCACGACGGTTTTCGATCGGAGAGGAGAAACGCGTGGAGGCACCTTCATCGCGCCCACCGGGTAGACCGGGAAGTTCATGGAAAGAAATAGGCCTGATTCGTCGACATGGCGTTCGCAGTGGAAGATGTCGACGGGGACCAGGGGCGGGAGCGGGAAGATGGGGAGACGGTCGAGGTCGGCGGCCAGTGTCATGAGTTCGTGCTGGCCACCCAGGTCCACGACCAGATTGGAATCGACGAAGATCCAGGTGTCGTCGTCGGAGGTCACCGAAATTCTGGCACCAGGTTGAATCTGGGCTTCTCCATGGAACTCCAGGCAGTAGCCGTAATTGTGCTTTTGATTGCGTAGTCGATCGAAAACCGAGTCGCGGAATGGATTGGGTTGGGAGCCGCCCGGCAAGGTCAGGAAGGAATCCAAGGGGAAGTACAGGGAATCCTCGTAGGTCAAGGCTCCTTGCTTGAGAGTGGAAAGTTCGAGGGAGATGGGAAAGGTGGCGTTCATCGCCTTTCCGCCTTGGGATACGGGGTCGAACCAATGCTCCATGGCGTTGGCAGGGTTTGTGCATTCGGACGAGTCGATGCCGAAGGTTGGGAGAGAACTCGAACTCAATCCGCAGATGGATTTGCCGGTCCACTGGGGCTTGCCGTTCTTGCCGAGACGTTTGTTCACCAAGCCTTGGATGAGATCCGAATTGGTGCACTGGGAGAAAGGGAAATACGCGGAGGAATCCATCGGGGCGGACATCGCATTTCCACCGATCACCAATCGGGTGTTGCCCAACTTGTAGTCGTACGCCCTGCCATCTAGACGGATTTTGGCAGGGGTGGTGGGTTTGGCGGTGAGCCAAATCGTATCCATGGTTCCGGGAGTGCCAGGGGAGACATCCACCAAGGCCACCGAAGAATCGCCATCGCTGGAGGTCAGGCCGGCTCTGGTGGGTCTACCCCAGACCTTGGCGGCAAACCAGCCCTGGGGTTGCCAGATTCCCTGGATTCGTTCGTCGCCTCCGAAGTGCAGGTAGCTGATCCGACTCCTCCAGGGGCTGGCCCAAGCGAAGACCACGGAGTCTCCAAGTTGGCTCTGGTGGAAACCCGGGTGGGTGCCCATGGAGGGATGGATGTAGTTGGTGGTGGCGGATGGAAGCAGTCGATAGGGTTTCGACGTCGAATCGACGATCTTGATGTCGCCATTGGAGAGCTCGAACCGGAATCTGACCTGGGGATCGGTCTGGTCGCCAGGGAGCGTCCAAGCCTCGCCCTGGAGCCAGCCTGGCCGCGTTCCTGGCCGCAGCAGCTGGGGGATGCCATTGACGACCGCGAACGATTTCGCTCCCGCCCAAGGCGAAAAGACTTCGATCTTGCCTCGCGAAGGGAAGAACGGATTGTGGTCGAAGCATTTCATGTCTTTTGCATAAGCGGAGAGGCCGGGAGGGTTCGTAGGGGTTCCCCAGCGGATCCACAGGGTGTCGGAGAGGTAGAGGGCCATGCAGCTGTCGATGGCGCCTGGGATGGTGACGCCAACCATCGATAGAGGGCGCATGTTCAATAGATCTGTATTGCTGTTAGACGCAGCAGTGTACAGCTTGGGTCCACGGTATCTAGACGTATCTGGAAACACGAAGAACTTGGGGATCGCGATGGGGAGCACAACGGGTGTGGTGAGGCCCGTGCGGAGATTCTGATAGGTGAATGTCGTCTGAGTGTCGGGAAAGAAAATCGTATCTCCAGCCTTGGCGCTGTAGGTGGAGTCGTTTTGGAGCCATCCGCGGAGATATTGGGTGTTGAATCGGACTCTCCCGTTGACGTAGTCGTCGGGATTGAAGTTCGCGAGCGAGTACCACCATCCAAAGGGTTCGGTCTCGTAGGCGTTGGACAAAACAGGATTCGGGACCACTCCACCGGAAACCAGTTTGATTTCGGTGGGCTGGAACACCCTCAGATTGATGATGGTGTCCATTTGGCTACGCTGCCCCCAGAAATCCACCATGATCATCAGGGTCTTGGGGTTGGCTGCGGGCGCCGAGGTTAGGCCGAGCAGTAGCAGGAAAACGAACCCGGCAACACTACGGGTGCGTCGTGGAGAAGTGGTTGCGCTCATGGTAAGGGCGACTCCTGGCGATGGAAGGTGCGCGTTCGTGCGTAGCGGTGGCATCAAAGAAAGACTCCTTGATCCCTTGTTGTCAGTCGCTATCTGGAGGTTTGTCGGATCACGCGAGGATCGAGAGATCGCCGCGTAGGCAAGAACCCGCCGCGTATCGGGTTTGTGGCTGGGATCCGATGGAAGCATCGGCTCCCCTAGAGGCCGGAATCGGGAGCACGCGCCCTCGCGAACGGATCGTGAGGCCCTCAAGCCAGCCATTTCTTGCCATCTTGCTGCGCGGCTCCGATCCAGGAGCGTTTTCACCCATCGAGTCGGAGTTTCAGCCATGCGGCCTTGGTTCGGAATCGTTTCTTGCATCCTCGCGACCGGCGTCTTTTCCTGCTCGAAATCGGGAGACCCCGTCGATCCTTCCGGCGCCGGAAAAATGAGCCTGGGCGATGGCGGCTACGTGACTTCGGGCCGCTGGAAGGGCTATGCGTGGACCACGGCCATCGGCGACGGATCGAGGGTCGCTCCATCGAGCTTCGCCAACCTGAAGGCCGGAGCCACCCGCTTGTGCGTCCAGGGAGCGGTGGGACGGGACTCCGCGTTCAGGGGACTCGTACTTTTGGGCATGAACCTCAGCCAGGAGGCCCTGCCCCCGGCGGGATCCCTGGAGCCCGCGATCCAGGAGTACTCCCCCGGCGGAAGCGGTGTCCGCTTCCAGGTTTCCAATCCGGCTGGATCCGATTTGCGGATCCAGATCCAGGATCGATCGGGTCTGGCGACGGGCCGTTGGTGCGCGAGTCTCGCGGGACGGACCTCCGGCACCATTCCCTGGTCCGAATTCAACACCAAGTGCTGGGCCCCCGCCACCGGCACGACCTACGGCCACCAGGCGTTGACGAACATCGGCATCGTGGTTCCCGGCAAGGACGTCCAGGACGTTTCTGTCGATTTCTGTCTGGAGGATCTCGCCGAGTCTCCGTAGCGCTACCTCGCAGAGACGAACCTTCCCCGGACGGTTTCCGAACCGCTTCGCAGCAGCGCGACCGAAATGCCGGAATTTGTCCACGGGATCATGGTGGGGCCGGTGCCGGTGATCGACTGGTGCAGCCTGCCGTCCAAGCCGCGCAGCTCCAGGCTCCAGGCGCGTCCGGGGGCGGCTTGGATGGACAGGGCATTCCTGCCAGGATGCATGGAAAGGCTCGTTTGCAAAGCGGGAGTCGGTCGCAGGGAGGAGATCCGGGACGGCGCCTTCAGGGTCCCCACCGGGTGGATGGGGAAATTCGCCGAGATGGAGAGGATGGATTCGTTCACGTGCCGCTCGCAATGGAACAGATCGATCGACATCACCGGAGGAAGCGGAAGGGGCAGGCGATCCAGGGCGAAGGACCGCTGCTCGGCGGAATGCTGGCCGCCCAGGTCCACCACCAGCTGGCTGTCGACGAACACCCAGGTGTCGTCGTCGGCCTTCACCGTCAGGATGGCTCCCGGCGTGGGCTGGGCTTGGCCGTGGAGTTCCACGCAGAACCCGAAGTTGTGGAGGGCCAGGCGGTTGTCCTTGATGGCGTCCAGAAAGGGATTCTTCTCGTTGGTGCCGGGCAGCTTGGCGAGAGTGTCCAAAGGGAAGAACGTGGTGTCGGCGAACCCGTAGGTGGTCAGGGTGGATTGGGCGAGATCGATGGCGAAGGGAATCGAGGTGTTCATGGCCTTGGTGCCCCGCGACACGGGAGCGAACCATTTATCGGGGCTGTTGGCTGCCTCCCCACAGGAAACCTTGTCCAACAGGGTTTCTTCGACATAGGGCTGGGACATGCCGCAGATGGATTGGCCGGAGGGGCGCATCCTCCCGGTGGAGCTCAGCCGCTTTTGCACCAAACCCTCCAGCAGGTAGGAATTGGTGGTTTGGGAAAAAGGGAAGTAGGCGTTGGTGTCCCGGGGGGCGAAGAGGCTGGTGTCAGGGGCCAAAGGATTGCCCGTCCGGTAGTCGTAGGCGGTTCCTTCCATTCTTCCCACGAACCCCGAGGCGGATTTGGAGGTGATCCAGATCGTGTCCGCTGCCTTGGCGGGATCGGCGGGAGGCACGCTCATGGGTATCGTGCTCGAATCCCCTTCGGAACTGGCGAGCGAGGCCTCCGTGGGACGACCCCAGACGGTGGCCGTGAAAAGCCCCGTCGGGGACCATTGGCCCTGGATCCGTTCTGTCCCTCCAAAGGCCAGTTGGGCGATCCGCGACTTCCAGGGCGAACTCCAGGCGAACACCACCGGAGGCCGCCGAAAGGAACTGTCGTACCCGGAAAGAGTCCCCAAGGTCGGCTGGATAAAACGAAGCTTGGACTTCCAGGAAAAGTGGTAAGGAGCCCCCGAAGAATCGATCCGCTCGACGTCTCCATTGGAGCGCAGGAAGCGAAACGACACGGCGGCGGGAAAGGTGTCCTTCGGGGCGGTCCAGATCTCGCCCTGGTACCAGCCTGGGGACGGGCCCGGACGAAGAGGCGATTCTCGCCCGTTGACCAGCACATAGGGCTGAGCCCCCGTCCATGGGGAGAAGATGGCCACCCTTCCGTGGGCCTCCGTGTAAGGGTTGTGGTCGGAACACTTCATGTCTTTCTGTGCGGGCAGCGATCCGGACGGTGTATTGCCTTTGCGCCACCAGAGCCAGAGAGTGTCGGAAGGGTAGAGCGCCAGACAGCTGTCGATGGTTCCTTGCTTGGTGCTATCGGCGATGGGATCGAATTCCCTGAGGTTCAGGAGCTCCGTAACCGATGTCTCGACGGCGAGGTGGGACTTGGGCCCGAAATACTTCGCGGTGTCGGGGAACACGAATCGCTTGGGAAGAACGGCGTCCAGGGTGTCCACGATGGTGGCGCCAGTCCTCAGGTTCTGGTAGCGGAAAGTGGTCTGGGTGTCCGGAAAGAACAATGTGTCGCCGGCGTCCGCGTAGATCGCCGAATCGTTCTGGAGCCAGGCGCGTTTGTAGGTGGTGGAAAACCGGATGCGGCCGAATTGGTATTGGTCGGGATGGTAGTTGGGAAGGACGTGCCACCAGGAGAATCGCTCGCTGCTGTAGGCCGTGGTGGGCGTCAGGGGAATGTGTGCGGTGCCATCGACACGCTTGATGTCCACGGCAGGAATGGAGACCTTCAGATCGAGGATCGTGTCCAGATGTTCCCAACCCGTCCACCAGTCCACCAGGACCATCAGGGTTTTCGGGGTGGCGGCCGGAGTCGCGGTGGTGCCGGCCACCAGGAGCGATGCGCCAAGCGCGAAGGAAAGGGATCCGCGAGGAGCTGGAAAGTTCATGATCGGGAAATCTCCTGCCGACGCAGGGAGGATGGCTGCGATCGGGATTGCTGGAATCTACTCAATTCCTGGAATGTTGTACGAATCGTCCCGAGACGGTTTCCGAACCGCTTCTCAGCAGCGCGAGCGAAATGCCGGAATTTGTCCACGGGACCAGGGCCGCACCGCTTCCGGAGACGGCTCTTTGCAACCTGCCATCCAAGCCGCGCAGCTCCAGGATCCAGGCCTGGCCTGCGGGAGCGGTGATGGAAAGGGCGTTGTTCCGGGCCCGGAGGGAGATCGCTTCGCACAGCGGAAGGGAAGGGCCGATCGAGGAGACGGGCTGTTCCGAGGTGACCGAATCCGCCGGCAGCACCGGCACGTTCGTGGCAAGGGCGAACACGGATTCGTTCGACTGCCGGTCGCAGTGGAAGATGTCGAGGGAAACGAAGGTGCCGATCCCGCCCGAGCGCGGCTCCAGCGGGATGCTCTGCGTTTGGGCGGGGTGCGTGCCTCCCATGTCCACCACCAGTTGGCTGTCCACGAACACCCAGGTGTCGTCGTCGCCCGTCACGGAAAATTTGCCGCCAGTTTTTGACTGGACCTTGCCGTGGAGTTCCAGGCAGAATCCGAAATTGTGGCTTTCCAGGTCCAGACCCAGTTGCTGGTCGAAGAAAGGGTTGCTGTTGGCGGAGACGGGAAGGGTGCGGAAGGTGTCCAAAGGGAAGAAGAAATCGTCCACGAAACCCAGGGAGTCCCCGTCGAACTCCTGCATGTTCAAAGCGAAGGAGAACTGCGCATTCTTCTCCGGACGTGCG
This sequence comes from Fibrobacterota bacterium, assembly GCA_016699655.1. Classification (GTDB taxonomy): domain Bacteria; phylum Fibrobacterota; class Fibrobacteria; order UBA5070; family UBA5070; genus UBA5070. The sequence goes on along the minus strand of CP064986.1, from coordinate 1,134,671 downwards.
CGGAACCAGCGATCGGGCGCATTGAGCGGGCTTTCGCACGGACGGGTCGAATCCATTTGGAGATCGCAGATGGCCTTGCCTGTCCAGACCGGTCGGCCCTTCTGATCCAGCCGGTGGGCCAAAAGCCCAGGAACCGGGCCCGTGCTGGTTTTGTGGGAAAAGGGAAAGTAGAGGGAGGTGTCCTGCCCGCGCAAGTTGCGAAGCTTGTAGTCGTAGAGGGTCCCGTGCAGGGCGAGACCACTGGATCCGGACGAAGACCCGGTCAGGATCGCGACGGCGGTTTTGGGGTTCCCTCCATGGACGGAACCCAACGCGCCCACCAGGGCCAGCCATCCCAAGCGCATTCTCCCCAGGGCCGATCGGCGGAGGGGTGGGTGTTGCGCGGGATGAGCCATGGATTGCTCCGTCGGATGGATGTCACCGAAACGAGTACGGGTGAAAAGATGGAATTTCGCTCGCCCACTTTACAACAAGGATTGGCGAATTACCAAAACTTATCGTAGCGCCCAGATTCCCGGAAGGTCCGAGCGAACGGCCCAACGCCGTCCGAGGATATCCACCCGTCGGTTGGGCGGCTTCGGACGGGCGCGTCCAACCGGCCCCATCCAAACAGGTCGTGTGGAAGCCGGATGGGTTCCCCGTGAAATCGTGACCGCAAAAAACAGAGAACCAAACTCGTTCGAACAGAAACCAAATCCTATGACGGGCATCGAGGCCTTCGACCTCAGCGCCGTCCATCAAACCACTCGAAACCGGAGGCTTCGCCATGCATTCCTCAAATGCTTCCATCCTTTGCGCCCTGGCCATTTCCGTTCTTTCCTGCTCGGATGCCGAGACAAATCCCGCAGGCCCCTCCCCGGCGCCTATTCCGGTCCCGAAGTCGGATTCCGTCGTGCCCCGCGACACGGTCGTCAAGCCCATCGTCACCGGCATGAAGTTGGCCGCTGGTGGGTACGTGACCAGCGGCTTGTGGAAGGGTTACGCCTGGAGCCTAGGGCTAGGCGCGGGATCCACCGTGGCGCCGGCCGATTTTTCCACCCTCAAGGCCAGCGATACGCGCTTGTGCGTCAGTGGCACGGTAGGCAAGGATCCCGCCTACGGAGGCGTGTTGATGGTGGGGATCAACCTGAACCAGGAAGCGTTGCCCCCTGCGGGAGCGCTGGAGCCCCCGATCGTGTCGTACACGCCCACCGGAAGCGGGATCCGGTTTGCCGTGTCCAATCCTGGAAGATCCGAGCTGCGGATCCAGCTGCAGGACCAATCGGGAACCGCCGCAGGACGCTGGTGCGCCTCCATCTCGGGCACGTCGGGATTCGTTCCGTGGGAGGACTTCAACACCACCTGCTGGGCGCCTGCCACGGGAAACCCTTACAACAAGGAACCGCTGAAGGATATTTCCATCACGGTACCCGGCAAGAACACCATGGACGTTCCTGTCGACTTCTGTCTGGAGAATCTTTCCGAGGAGCCATGAGTGTCCAATTTCTGTCCAAGATTCGCGTTTTTGTTCCTGCTCGTCGCTTGGACCGCCGCGTCCGGCGCCGAGATCCAGCCTTCGCCCGCACGCCTGGCCTCCATCCTTCCCAAGGGGTGGGGGTTTCTGGACTCCGCCTCGGCCGATCTTGACGGCAACGCAACCACGGATTTTGTCGTGATGGTCTCCCGGCTCGGCCAGGAAGATCCTTCGGCACCCAGAAAACTGATGGTTCTGACCACGGATTCCCTCGGGGCCTTGCAGGTGGCCAAGGTGAGGACCCTGGTGGCGGTGAACCCGGCCAACGCGGGAGCGTCGCTGGAAGACCGATTCCAAGGGCTGTCCGCGACGTCCAAGTCGTTTTCCCTTCATCTGGGTTCAGGAGGCGGATGGAGTCGGTTCTACCAGACATTTCGATTCGGGTGGTCGCGACGCGACCGGACTTGGCAGTTGGTGGAGGTGGAGAACGAAACCCTGGAAATCTCTCCGGATGGGCCTGACCGGACCTCCACCATCGTCCAACGGCCACCGAAAGACTTCGGGAAAATCGGCATCGAATCGTTCGATCCGGACCACTACCTGGGGGTCGGGCCACGGTAGATCCCCGCGAATCCCGGATCCGGACGGGGTTCGGGGCTTCTATATTCCTTTTCCATGTCCCTCTACCTGACCGCCTTCAGCGGCCGCCATGGTGGCGGCGAAATCTCCGGCCACTTCTGGACGCCGGAACCCGGCCAGCCGGTTCGCCAAATCCTGGAAACGCTGCGCCAGGAAGATCCTTGGAACGCCGCCCGCCAAGCGGGCAAGGAAATCTTCACGCTGGGCTACCCGGACAATCCGGAGGCTGACCACCTCTTGAGTGGTCGCGAAGGCGCCTGGAAGCCGGATTTCACCAACCAGGGTACACGGGGCTTGGCTCTACTTTTGATCTTGCGGACGCTCAAGCAGAAGAAGCTGTTTGTGGATGTCCGCACCGGATTCGTCACCATCGAGCATCGCGAGCTGCCCGACGGAAAAATGGAAGTGCACGGGTTGGAGCTCCACCTGGAAGGCAAGTCCAAGGACGAATTCCTTCTGTGGGCGCATCCAGTCCGCAGACTGATGGACGGACGGCCCACGGCTCTGACCGAACATGGCCACCGGGCCTTGGATGTCTGGTTTCCGATCGAAGGGGTTTCTGTCGCTTCCGCGCATCCCAAAAAGGGCGTGAACGGCACCACCTTACAAATTGGCAGGCGAGCCAAGCTGGTGCGGTCCGGTGATCCAGCGGCCGTGGTGCTGTCGGAACAGCCTGGCGATCTGACCGCCCAACAGGTTGTTCAGTCCTTGCGCGGCTGGTTTGCCAATGGGGTGCTGGATCCCATCGGGCTGTCCATCGCGTCCGATCCACTGGAAGCCAGCGCCTTGGGCCTGACCGAGTTCCGCTTGGATCTCCCCGATTTTCATGGCCTGGACTGGGAAGGGCGGCGCGTCCACATGGACGACATCTTCCAAAAGGCACAGCGCGGCGACATGTCTCTGCGCGTCCCTCGTCTGCCTCCCGCCACGTTCCATTTGTCCGGCTTGCGTCCGGATGTGGCCGCCTCCACCGCTCATGTGCTGAACCAGCGATCCGCCCACTGGAGCGGCGTGGCGCTGCAATTTGCCGCCGAGCCTCTTCCTGGGAGCATCGAGCTTCCCATGGATGCCAAGGCTCCCGTGGTGACCCAGCCCCAGTCGCCCAAGGCGGCGGGCCAAGCCGCGGCTTTGTTCTTGGAGTGCGTTCGTTGCGCGGGCGGCGATCCGTGGCGGCTCAACTTGGAAGGCATGCCGTACGCGTTGGGCATCGCCCATGCGTTCCTGTATGGCAAGATGCACCACCTCGCGCTGGCCCTGTTGGATCCCACCGGCCGACTGGTGGGTAACGCCGTACTCCCCTTCCGGTTCTCCGATCTCTCCGAGGCCGGATTTGCCCAGAACCTGGCAACCCGGCTTTGGAAGAAGGAGCCTGGGGAGCTGGTGATCCATGTGGATGAATCGTTGGATCTCCCGCATGGATTCCTGGAAAGCCTCGCGCCTTCGGCGACTGCCTGGAAAATGCGGCGGCGTTCGGCGCCACGGGCCTTTTCCGGACGCACCTTCGAGTGGCTACCCATCGAGACTGGCGTTGCCTCGGGAGATCTGGCCGTTGTCACGGTTTCCGGTGCCCACGGAACAGACCACGTCTCGCTGGAACGTCTGACCGGCACCGCCCCGGTGGATGCCGTATTGGCGCACGCTCTGGCGCTGGAATACGCCTGGGTGCCTGGCCGTTCGGAACGTCGGCGCTTGCCGGCCACCTTGGAATGGGCGCGTGGTCTGCTGTACCAGAAAGACCGCTTCGGCGCCTTCGCACCGGGTCGTTTCGAGGGTTGAGCTGGCTTTATCCTTGTAAATCGCAAAGTAGACTTTTAGATTTGCAAGGATGAGGCGAGAGTGCGAGCCTGTTTTGCAAAAGGACTTGGAGGAAGCGCCGGTGGTTGCGCTCCTGGGTCCTCGGCAATGTGGGAAGACCACACTGGCCAAAATATTGGCCACCTCGCCACGCGGTGCGGTCTACCTGGATCTGGAGCGGCCTTCCGATCTGCGAAAGCTGTCCGATCCAGAGCTTTTTCTGGGGCCTCTCGCGGATCGATTGGTGATTCTCGATGAGATCCAACGGGTGCCGGATCTGTTTCCCGTCCTGCGGTCGTTGGTGGATCAGCATCGCCATCCTGGTCGGTTTCTGTTGTTGGGTTCGGCATCCCGCGATCTACTCCGGCAATCCTCCGAGAGTTTGGCCGGCCGGATCCGCTACCGGGAATTGACTCCGTTCACGCTGCCGGAAATCCTCGCGGGAGACGTTTCCCTGGAGGCCCATTGGCTGCGCGGCGGATTCCCGGACAGTCTGCTGGCAGCCAGCGACCCTTCAAGCCTGCGATGGCGTGAGGATTTTCTGCGAACCTTCCTGGAGCGGGACGTGCCCTCCTTCGGTGTGGAAGTCCGCCTGCCTTTGTTCGAGCGTTTCGTGCGGATGCTTGCGCATCTTCATGGACAGATTTTGAATTGGAGTCGTCTGGCGGAATCCGCCGCGGTGAGCGTTCCTACCGCCAAGCACTATGCGGAGCTTCTGGAAAAGTCGTTTCTGATCCGCTTGTTGGCGCCTCACGAGGTGAATCTGGGCAAGCGTCTGGTCAAGTCCCCCAAGGTTTACTGGCGCGATTCGGGAGTCGTGCACGCCTTGCTGGAAATCGAAGGATTGGAGGATCTCCAAGGGCACCCCGTGGTGGGTGCTTCCTGGGAGGGATACGCGATGGAGGAAATCCTTCGCGCCGTCCCGCGAGCGCAGCCCACCTTCTACCGCACACAATCGGGAACCGAGATCGACCTCGTGCTGGCCCAAGGAACGCGCAAACTGGTCGTGGAGTTCAAGCGATCCAGCGCACCGGAAGCCACCCGAGGATTCTGGCAGGGCCTGGAAGACCTCGGGAAACCCCAGGCGCGGATCGTCGCGCCGATCGAGTCTGGATGGCCGATGGCCGATCACGTGCAAGTGGTGTCGCTTCCGGAGCTGTTGGCGGAGCTGAAAGATTGGCGAAGTTAGGCGTCTGCCGGCCACCTTGGAATGGGCGCGTGGTCTGCTGTACCAGAAAGACCGCTTCGGCGCCTTCGCACCGGGTCGCTTCGAAGGCTGAGCAACGTTCCCACCGGGAAGGTGGGAACATCAGAAGCCGGACATTTCGATTTTTCGATGCAAACCGAGACCGGCATCGGAATCCATCAGCAAAACGGGGACTTGCCATGCATCTTCCGGCACTCGTTGTGCCTTATGGAGGATTTATGGCTTGCATTCCCTTTCGCGTTCCCACCCTTATCGTTGCCCTTTCGGTCGCTTGCCAAGCGGCGAGTTGGGATCCCTGCAAATTCAAATTCGGCCAGGCTTGGGACGGACCCAATGCCGCCTATTCCAGCGAGTCGGATCTGATCACCATCTGGCTGGGCAATGGCAGCGGCGACAATGTCTACAACTCCTACTGGGAAGGCGACATGCTGCGCCAGTGCAAAAGCGGAGGGAAGCTCGCGGGCAAGACTCCTGTGATCTACAGCTACATCATCGCCGAACTGGCCAAGGTGAAGGGTGGCTTGAAGGATTGCGACGTGGCCGGCGTGGGCAGCTCCCAGAGCCTTTGCACCCAGGGAGCCAAGTACATCACGGCCAACAAGCCCTTGATTCTGCAGAAGTACCAGGATTTCGCCGCCGGAGTGGCCAAGGATTGGGGCACCAGCGAACCGATCGTTTGGATGATGGAGCCGGACTTTTTCCAATACACCGAGGCCAGCTCCTACTGGGGCACCATGCAAAGTCCGCTTTCCCAGGCGGACGCGGCATCCTTGATGGCCGAGATGGTTGCAAAGGTGAAAACGGCGCTTCCCAACGCGAAGATCTCCATGGACATCAGTCCGTGGGTGGGAGGGGATGGCTGGCAGGCGGCCCAGATCAGCTGGTGGAGCCAGCTCCCGACATCTTCGTTCAGCTTCCGCAACACCTCGGGCGGTCGTACGCAGGGAAACAACGACAGAATTCGTTCGGACAACAACAACAACACGACCTGGGGTGGAATCTCCTCGCTTTCGGGTTTGCCGGTCATCGCCGACGACGGCTATGGCGCGGGTGGCGGTGCCAACGGCGACTGGACCGAATGGATGACGCCCACGAACATCAACAACCGCATCGCCAACGGCGTGGTGGCCATTCTGGTGCCCAAGCCCGGCGATTGGACCAACCAGGTCAAGTCGGCGCGAGCGGGCATCACGGCAAAGCTCAAGGGCTGCGGGGATTCCCCGGCGATCAACTACAAGCTGACCCTTTCAACGGTGCAGAACGGGACGCTTTCTGTCAGCCCGGTTCAGCCGACGGACGGTTACGCTTCGGGTGCCTCGGTGACGGTGACGGCTACACCATCGACCGGTTTCCAGTTTTCCGGTTGGAGCGGCGCCTGCACGGGTACGGGTCCCTGCGTGGTGACGATGGACGCAGCCAAGACCGTGGGCGCGACCTTTTCGCAGGTGATCCCGAAATACAAGCTGACCCTTTCCACGGTGCAGAACGGGGCGCTTTCCGTCAGCCCGGTTCAGCCGACGGACGGTTACGCTTCGGGTGCTTCGGTGACGGTGACGGCCACGGCATCCAACGGCTTCGAGTTTGCCGGCTGGAGCGGCGCCTGCACGGGCACAGGCCCCTGCGTGGTGACGATGGACGCGGCCAAGACCGTGGGCGCGACCTTTTCGCAGGTGATCCCGAAGTACAAGCTGACCCTTTCCACGGTGCAGAACGGGACGCTTTCTGTCAGTCCCGCGCAGCCGACGGACGGCTACGCTTCGGGTGCTTCGGTGACGGTGACGGCCACGGCATCCAACGGCTTCGAGTTTGCCGGCTGGAGCGGCGCCTGCACGGGCACAGGCCCCTGCGTGGTGACGATGGACGCGGCCAAGACCGTGGGCGCGACGTTTTCGCAGGTGATCCCGAAGTACAAACTGACCCTTTCCGCGGTGCAAAACGGGACGCTTTCCGTCAGCCCGGCGCAACCGACGGACGGTTACGCTTCGGGTGCCTCGGTGACGGTGGCGGCCACGGCATCCAACGGCTTCGAGTTTGCCGGCTGGAGCGGCGCCTGCACGGGCACAGGCCCCTGCGTGGTGACGATGGACGCGGCCAAGACCGTGGGCGCGACCTTTTCGCAGATGATCCCCAAATACAAGCTGACCCTTTCCACGGTGCAAAACGGGACGCTTTCTGTCAGTCCGGTTCAGCCGACGGACGGCTACGCCTCGGGTGCCTCGGTGACGGTGACGGCTGCACCATCGACCGGCTTCCAGTTTAGCGGCTGGAGCGGCGCCTGCACGGGCACAGGCCCCTGCGTGGTGACGATGGACGCGGCCAAGACCGTGGGCGCGACGTTTTCGCAGGTGATCCCGAAGTACAAACTGACCCTTTCCGCGGTGCAGAACGGAGCGCTTTCCGTCAGCCCCGCGCAGCCGACGGACGGGTACGCCTCGGGTGCTTCGGTGACGGTGACGGCCACGGCATCCAACGGCTTCGAGTTCGCCGGCTGGAGCGGCGCCTGCACGGGCACGGGTCCCTGCGTGGTGACGATGGATGCGGCCAAGACCGTGGGCGCGACGTTTTCCCAGGTGATTCCGAAGTACAAGCTGACCCTTTCCACGGTGCAGAACGGGACGCTTTCTGTCAGTCCCGCGCAGCCGACGGACGGTTACAACCAGGGCGCGCAGGTGACCGTCACCGCCACGGCCTCCAACGGGTTTGAACTTTCCTCCTGGAATGGAGCCTGCGGGGGTAAGGCGGCGTGCGTGGTGACGATGGACGGCGCCAAGACTGTCGGTGCGATCTTCCAGCAGAAGGTCTCCGGATTGGAGCGATCCCCGCTGGCTGGCGAGCGCGTCGCGGTTTCCGGGAAATGGATCGCCGTGGATGCAACGGACTGGGGAGCTGCCAAACTGGAATTGCGTCGGGCCAACGGGGCTGCATCGGTTTCCTTGAATCTGCCGGTCGAAGGCGTTCGCTTGGTGCCCACCGATCGGTTGCCCCAAGGCCTTTGGATCGCCCAACTGCGTGGCGCGCAAGGCCAATCGATCCGAAAGACGCTGCAGATCGTGCGCTGAGTGGAGGGTTGCCTGGATCCGCGCCAGGCTGGTCGTCCTGGCACGGGAGACGCCGTGCCGCAACGGGATTTTGTGGATCGTGTTTACTCTTGTGGATCGCAAGGTGCATTTGCGGGTTTGAGCGGATCCGATCCCAATGGAGAATCCCGATGAAAACGTTCCTCGTCGCCATCAGACACTTTCTGTCTCCAGCGTTCCTGTTGGCGGCGTTTCTGCTTGTGGTGTTGTTCCCCATCCTCGAAGTGTCCTGCGACGACAAGGTCCAGCAGTTCACCGTGGTGGAGCTGGTCTCGCCCAAGGGGCCTCTGATGGAGCGTGAGAAATCGCCGCACGCGAGCCCCTTCGACGAGGACGACGGCCCATCGAGGCAGGAGCGCTTGGACGAAGACGCGAAGTTCGCGAGGAATCTCCGGTGGAGCCTCTGGGGCTTGCTGGGCCTCACGTGCCTGGGAGCGCTGGCCACGGCGCTGGTGTTCCGTCCGCGCATTCAGGGGATTCTGGCGGGTTTGTTGGGATTCGGAGGCTACCTGCTGATGGGGGTGATCGCCAATGGCTTGCTCCGCGGGACATCGCAAGATCCAACCAACTCGTCCCTGCAGGGCGAGATGCTCCCGGCTTGGGACCGGGCCCAACTGCTGGTGTTCTTCGCAGGATTGACCGGGGTGGTCACCGTCGCGCTGTCGTTTCGGGCCAAAGGCCTGGAGCCGATCGCCCGGTGGGGAAGGTCGGCTCGCGATGCCTCTGGAAGTGCGCCTGCTCCCGCTGTCGAGGAGCCGCCTTCGGCTTGATGCTGGCCTCGCTCAAGGCATCACGTGCTGCGTGCCTTGCCACAGGCGCCCATCGGGTAGGCGCGCCTGGAGGAACAGGGTCTTGCCGCGCAAGGCGGCAGAGCTGCGGACAAATTCCGACGCAGTGAGGGTGCCAGTGCGGCCGGAGGCGGTGGACCAGCGGATGGCCAGCGATGGGTGCTGTGCAACGATCATCGCCAAGCTCTGTGGGGTTTGCTGAGATGGCGGTATCAGGGCATCCGAGGCCTCGCTCTCTTGGCTGTTGCGAAAAGGGTGGGATCTTGCCCGATCATACGCGATCCAAGCCTCTCCAAAATCACGTCCAACGTTCAGAATGCCTTGAGAATTGAAATGAGCCAGTTCATTCAGTCCCCCCGGCCAAACCGCCTCCAATGCCGTTTTTTTCACGAATACAGAGTTTGGAATTTCTGATTGAGCCTCTCTTTGGGCCTTTTGGACGATGCTTCCGAACGCCCAAATCGGCTGATGATTTGAGGAGTCGACATTGTTCGCAATCTTCCCGTAGATGAATGGCAAGTTTGGTGCCTTCAAATCTTTTCGAATATTCTTCACGAATGCCTTCAGGTTCTCTTTGTAGGCTTGCGCTGTTTCCAAAGCACCCGCATCGGCCTCTCCTTGCATCCAGAAAAAACCTGCAAGTCGATAGGAAATGTTGTGATCGTCCAATTTGGATCTTGCTTTGTTGACCGTTTCAAGAAAAGTGGAATCATAGACTCGATTCCCCGGCTGCCAAAATTCAGCCAAACTCGTTCCACCATATGCTGTCTTGATGAAATAAATCGTTTCGCCGGGATATTCCTCCGCAAGGCTTTCCGCAAGCCCCATTTCTGGGCCAAATCGTTGCGGAACCCAAGTCTCTATGTGCGTATTGGTTTTTGTCATCATGAGCCAGTCGTCTTGAAGGGGCGCATAACCTTCTATTGCTCTGAATATTTGAAATTTCGAGGGTAAATCAAAGGAGTCCAAATCAGGAACTTTTCCCGATCCAGTCATATTCGATTGACCGGCGAGAATAAAAACCCTGGCTGGCGCAGCGAGTGTCAAAAAGGTGCTTATCAGAATTGCTGGAACTGTTCTTTGCAAAAGCATTTCATCCACCGATCTCCGGTACTTGTCCGTTTTGGATTTTTTACTCGGCATTGCGCTTGCGATTCGAAGTCGTTTTGAGGTCAGGATTGCATAGCAGGTGCCTAGCCCATTTTCATGTGCAGTACTGATTCCGTTCAACGGTTTTTTGAATCGAACGATGATCAGACACGGTGACCGTTTATAGAATATATGGCCGATCTCTGCGCGGGACTGGGCATGGTTCATAGAACAAGCGGGAATGGCTTCTCGGGGATGTTCTGGGGAAAAGAAAAAGGCCCGGGCCTCAGGATGGAGGATCGGGCCTTCGGGAGGCTCATCAACGGCTCAAGGCACCACGTGCGTGCCTTGCCACAGGCGCCCGTCGGGTAGGCGGGCTTGGAGGAACAGGGTCTTACCGCGCAGGGTGGCGGGGCGCTGGACAATTTCCGACGCAACGAGGATGCCGGTCCGGCCGGAGGCGGTGGACCAGCGGATGGCTAGCGTAGGGTATGCTTGGGCCAGCAGGTTCAGGCTTCCGACAAAAGAGCGTGGTGTACGCCTGCGGACACTCGCTTGCAAGGAATCGCCGGGGTCCAGAGGCTGCACGAGCTGGTATTCGGTGCGCAGGGAGTCGTAGTCCGACCACCACATCGTGTAGGTGTATTCGCTCCACTTAAGCAGTCGGCCCTGCCTGGAAAGGGACGACGTGCTTTGAATCGTGTCCGACATTCCCTGGCGGTATTCCCAATATTGGTCGATGGATCGGAATCCAGAGGCGGACGTGGTGGTTTCTCGGTGGCACAGCCAGCTTTCCGGAAACGGGGAACGTCGCTCTTCCGATGTCAAGTATTGTCCGGTCTTTGGATTCAATCGGACGTTGACTTCCTGGCTCGATCCTTCCTCGCAAGGACCGAAGGATAAGGTGCCATCGGGGTTCGTATCGTCGATCCAGAGCGTCCGGTTGCAACGGGATCGCGTCGCCGTCACGGTCAGGCCTGTCCACCCGGCGGAATCGGGAAGGCTGGTGCCGATCTTCCAACGCACCAGACTGTCGATCCTGCGTGTCGTGGTGTGGACTTCCATTTTCCAGACGAATTCTGTCCCAGTGCGTGGCAGGAAGAGCGAGTCCGGCAGGATGGGGATGGCCTGTCCATTCCGGGAGACCAGTCTCCAGTCCATTCTTCGTTGCAGGCTCGGGAAAACCACGGCGCTTTGCAAGCCGTTGGAGTCGCTCCAAAGATGGAAGGGGGTCGGATACATCTGGATCCGGTAACCCTTCGGGTAACCGAAACCGAAGCCGCGATCGGAAAGAGTGGCCGAGTTATCGGACCAATGGTTGCCCGGTGGCAGACACGAGGCCTCCCCCCAGCGCGAGGTGGTGTCCGGTCCCACCACGACAAGCGAATCGAGGCCTGGTTGGAACGGTTGAAGTTCCCAAGTCAGCAGAGCGGAGCGGCGCAGCCACTGCTGGTGACCGCTCGACGCCACCAGGATCGATGCGGTGTCGCGGGCTTGACTCAGCGAATCCGAGGTGACCACGCGCCAGAGGGTGCCTTGTGGAAGCGATTGGGAGTCCAACACGGATGCGGACCGGAAGGTGAGATCCTGGTTGGCACGATTGGAGACCTGCCAGACCCAAGAATTTCCTGGATGCAAGGGCAGGGCGAACGAAGCGGAGCCAATCAACAAGGCGAGCAGTTGCGGATGGAGTTTCATGGGAGGGGCCCTCGGGTCAGTGGAGAATGGTGGTGGATTGCCACGGACGGCCGTCGGGCAGGCGGGCCTGCAAGATCAACGAACGGTTGCGCAGGTCCGAGGGAAGGGATGCCAATGCGGAGGCGGGAATGGTTCCGGTTTTCCCGGAAGCCAGGGTCCATTTGATCATGATCTCCGGGTGGCGTTCCGACAATTCCTGTAGCGTGGGGAGATCGGTCGGCGCATGTGGACGAACTCCGGTGCCTTGCTGGATCTGGGACCGTTCGGGGATCAGGCGCAGGATGACGGTGGAATCGGTGGATCGTGTCACGATGGTGCCGCTCCAGGCGGTGTCCCAGGAACGCTCGAAGAAGACGGTGTCGATCCCGTCGCGGCAGAACAGGTACTTCGTGCGGGAGGAAACGAGGGGGGATCCGCCGCTCCACCAGCCCTGCTCCATGGGGAACAGGGAATTTTGCGAAGCGAAGGCCGATCCAGAGTTTCGTTCCACGCGAAGCGCAACGGACACCGTGCCGCGCACCTGGATCTGGCTCCATCGAGGAGTGTGGTAGACGATCCCCACGCTGGTCGAGGATGTATCGGTGGTGTCCGTGCGACTGAGGAGTACCGTTTGGCGGATCTCGAAACGCCTCCATTGGACGGAATCTGGCAATTCGGAAGCCACGACCCAGGCCACCTCGCCGCTGTCGCGGGACATGCGGAAACTGCTTGAAGCGAACTTCCCGTTCCAACCCACGCTCCTGAAGGTCGAGAAGTAGGTCCGCTCGTATTTCCAGGTCAGGACGCTTCCCACGCTCGGAACGATTTTGGGGGTGGGGGTTTCGCTCGCGAACAAGAAGGACGACACGACGAGGAACGCCGTGAACAGGACTCGTAACATGGGGGCTTCTCTCCTTTGAGGAAGAACTGTCTGCAGAGAAGATACCGCCGATTCCCGCAAGCGATTGGGCATGGTTCATAGAACAAGCGGAAATGGCTTCTCGGGGATGTTCTGGGGAAAGGAAAAAGGCCCGGTCCCCAGAATGGAGGATCGGGCTTTCGAAGGATTTACCACAAGATCAAGGCACCACGTGCGTGCCTTGCCAAAGGCGCCCGTCGGGAAGGCGGGCCTGAAGGAACAAAGTCTTGCCGCGCAGGGCGGCGGGATGTTGGACAATTTCCGACGCAACGAGGGTGCCGTTGCGGCCGGCGGCGGTGGACCAGCGGATGGGAAGGGTGGGATATCTGCGGGAGAGGTCTCCCCAGCTCGTTTGCGCCGGGGCAGGCGTGCTCCGCACGGCAGAAGGCCCGGCTGGAGTGACCCCTACCAGAACGATGGTCGTGCCAGCGGGGCTGATACCTGTTATGCCGCCGATGGAGGGGTCCTTGAAGCCTGAGCTGAACCGATCGGAATAGCTCACCAATTGGCCGTCCCTTCGGGTGGAATGAAGGTCCTGCCATGACTGGTAGATCGAGTTGGATTGGCTCCATGACCGGTTGGAAACCAGATGGGGACCTGCTTGGAGGGCATCTTCCCAACGAACCACCCATCCATCCTGGAGGATGGGGTAAGTGGGGGAAATCCATTGCCCGCGTCCCGGGTGGACCCAGAGGGTGCCTTCGCTGACATTGGGATCTTGGCAGATCGTATCGATTGGAGTTGAGCTGGGGAAGTTGGGGATCGTCGTCTTGCACTGCCGAATCGACTGCTGGATGGAAACGTTTTTCCATCCGGCGGAATCGCTTCCCTGCTCCAGGATTTTCCACTGGATCCATTCCCATGACTCGAGCCTGTAGGTAGGGATGATGTCGATATTGTACTCTGTTTGTTGAAAGGTCTTTCGGATCCAGACCATTTCCGTATTGACTGCGGGGATCTTCAGGGCGTCCTGGGGTGGAACGATCGCCAGGTTGTTTCGGGAAACCAACCGCCAATCCCATCCGCGACTGCTTCCAAAAAACGTCAAGGCCTGTTCCAATCCATGGGCGTCGCTCCAGACATGGACGGGAAGTGGGGTCGATTTGGTGTCGGATGCATTCGACCAGTCGACGGAATTGGAATCGACCGAAACCCGGGATCTTCCCGATGGGGCAAACCGGCCAGCATGCTGGCCCGGCTCCAGGGAGGAAGCCTCCCCCCAAACCAAGGATGTGTCCGTCCCCAGAATCACCACGGTGGTGTCTTCCCCGCGGCGAGGCTCCAGTTCCCAGCTCAGGAATCGGGACTGCCGCAACCAGTTCTGGCGGCCGCTCGGACGCACCAGGATCTTGGCGGTGTCGAGTTGTTTCAAGACGGAGTCACTGGCCAGCAATGTCCAAACCTTTCCTGCCGGAATGCTGTGGGAATCCACCACTACCGCCGATCGGTAGGTGAGATCCAGATTGTTGCGGTTGGTGACCTGCCACACCCACGATTCCCCGATGTGCAGCGGGATGGCGGCGGCGAACGAAGCGGCGCAGAGGATGGGGAACAGAGCTTTGCGGAACATGGGAACCTCCAAACAAACAAAGGGCGGATGCGATGCCCGTTTGCAGAAAGTACGCCCGATCTGGCTGCGCTATTGGGCATGATCTGTAGAACAAGGTTTGTCGACCTGAGTCGATGGGATCGCTACGAAAAAGGCCCGACCCTCCGGCTGGAGGATCAGGCCTTCGCAAGATTCACAAACGGCTCAAGGCACCACGTGCGTGCCTTGCCACAGACGTCCATCCGGCAGGCGGGCCTGCAGGAACACGGTTTGACCGCGCAGGGCGGCAGGGCTGCGGACAAATTCCGACGCAATGAGGGCGCCTGTGCGGCCGGAAGCGGTGGACCAGCGGACTGGGGTGTTCGGGAAATCCAGGGTGAACTCCACCAAGCTGACATGCATGGTGCGGTTCGTGGAGCGGATGGAGACATCCACGGGTGGAGAGACCCTCACCAGGTATGCCGTTTGGCCAGGTTCGTTCACATGCCTCGTTCCGGAAAAGCTGCTCGTCCCAAAAAAGGAATTGTCCCAGATGGAGATACGGGTCGATCGGCCGTCTTTTCGGGTGATCTCCAAACCGGCTGATGAATTGCCACTCCAGCTTTGGCTGCTCCAATAGAGGCCCGTGACACCATTTGACCTGCCGTTGGATGGATTTTCCCAACGGGAAATCCAGCCCTCCTCCAGGGGTGGAAGATCGAAGGGGATTCCGAACGACTGTCCGCGTCCTGGATGAAAGCGGAATTGCAGCGTTTCCACCACGGAATCCTTCCAGGTCGTATCCGCGGCATTCGGGGTTTGGAAAGAGGCCCAGTAACGATACCCGGTGGTTCTGGACTGCTGGATGGATGCGGATTTCCAACCGGCGGAGTCCGGATCGCGTTGGAGAAGCTTCCAGTGGATCTTTTCGAAGTGGTCCACTCCCCGGGTTGGGATGACGTCGATGTTGTATTCCGAACTTCCCTTCGGGACGACAGTCATGAACCAAAGGAGTTCCGTGTTGACCTCGGGAATGTTCAGGGCATCCTGGGGGGCAATGACCGCCGCTCCGTTGTGGGAAACCAGCCTCCAATCCATGCCGCGCCCCTTCGAGGAGAACGTCAGAGCGCCTTCCCATCCATGAGCATCGCTCCAAGCATGGATGGGAAGCGGGACCGAATAGCGGTTCGGACTAATCGACATAGGATAGCCGGCATTGGGGTTCCGTGGATCGATCCAGTCGACGGAATTGGAGTCGACCGAAACCCGGGATCTTCCGGAGGTGTCGATCCGTCCGGCACGCTGGAAAGGCTCCAGGGAGGATGCCTCTCCCCAGACGGAGGAGGTGTCGTTGCCCAAGATCACCACATCCGTGTCGTCCGCACGGCGCGGCTCCAGTTCCCACCTCAAGAAGCGCGATTGCCGCAACCAGCTCTGGCGCCCGCTTGGACGCACCAGGATCTTGGAGGTGTCGGATTCCTTCAGGAGCGAATCCCTGGCGACGAGGGTCCATACCCTCCCTAGAGAAATGCTTTGGGAATCCACCACTACCGCCGATCGGTAGGTGAGATCCAGATTGTTGCGGTTGGTGACCTGCCACACCCACGATTCCCCGATGTGCAGCGGGATGGCGGCGGCGAACGAGGCAGCGCAGAGGATGGGGAGCAGGGCTTTGCGGAACATGGGAGCCTCCAAACAAACAAAGGGCGGATGCGATGCCCGTTTGCAGAAAGTACGCCCGATCTGGATGCGCCATTGGGCATGTTCTGTAGAACAAGGTTTGTCGATCCGAGTCGATGGGATCGCTACAAAACGGCCCGACCCACGGCGTGGAGGATCGGGCCTTCGAAGGAGATCAAGGAATCACGTGCGTGCCCTGCCACAGGCGCCCGTCGGGTAGGCGGGCTTGGAGGAACACGGTTTGACCGCGCAGAGCGGCGAGGCGTTGGACAAATTCCGACCCAGGGAAGGTGCCGGTGCGGCCTGAGGCGGTGGACCAGCGGATGGTTGACTCCGGGAAGTTCCGAGCAACTTCCAGAATGTTCTCGGGAATCGGCTCCGGAGGCAAGTTGGATTCGACGAGGCGGTACCGAGCCCAATCCCCACTTGCACTTGTGAAGCCAGCTTCTGAATTGCTAGCGGAGTTCATCAGGCTTGCGCTATCCATCCCCATCTGGAACCGAAAATGATCGGAGGCACCCTCCTTTGCTCCAAAATCCCATTGTTCTTTGGCGCTAAGATGAACTGGGTTCGAATTCCTGGGCTCGATGTGGTTGTACCACCGGGAAATCCAGGCGAGGTGGAATGGAAAAGCTGGCGCCTTTGAGACAAGAGTCCATCCTGAGACTCTCTGGATGCGCAGATCAATGGAGATGGTCTGGAGGATAGTATGGTTTGAGCTGGTGTTCGGACCCGGCAATACATAGGTGCTGAAGGCAGATTGAAATTCGACCCGCGACAACTTCTGATCCTGCTGAATTTTCAACCGAATCCATCCAGAAGAATCAGGCAGGCGCTCCAGAATGTCCCAGCGCAAGGCTCCTTGGATGGTGTTTCCCGAGCTGGTCCCATACGGATGCATGGATCCCATATTGGCGAAGCTTCTCCCATTCGATGCCGCCATGTTCCACACCCAGTGGGCGCCTGGCGCTGGAAGTCGAATAGATGGCATCGGCTGGAAAACATTGCGACCGTTGTGTTGGATCAGAATCCATTCTTGTCCGGACAATCCATGGGGATAACAGATCATCCGCTCGAGCCCATTCGCCGCGCTCCATTCGCCGCGTGGCAGTGGTTTGCTGATCGTCCTCCACCAGTATGAGCGTGTGGAATCCTTCCCAGTGAGCGAAGAATCGTCTCGTTGGATCAAGGAGCCACGACCAAGCTCAGGAAAGGTGGACACCTCTCCCCATGGAGAAAGGGTATCGGATTCTACGATCGCTCCAGACTCGGTACTTGTTTCGACAGATGGCGCCTGGAGCTCGATGCGCAGATAGGCGGAAGGGTGCAGCCACTGCTGTCGATCATCAGGCCACGCCAGGATGGTTCCGGTGTCCTCCTTCCGTTCCGCGGAGTCTCGGGCGACGATCCTCCAAAGCCTGCCCTGGGCGATGTCTTTGGAATCCAGAACACGAGCCGAGCGAAAGAATGCTTTTCCATTGTCCTGATCGTTGATCCACCAGACCCAGCTTTCGCCGACTCCCAAGGGGAGGGAGTATGCAGCCACGGCAAGGAAAAGGAGTGTCTGAAGAATTTGGCGAACCATGAAAGATGTCCAGTCGAGCAGGATGACCTACGTGGAAGTTACGTCCGAACGGCGCGGAGGCCTCACGGCATCACGTGCGTGCCTTGCCACAGGCGTCCGTCGGGAAGGCGTGCAAGGAGGAACAGGGTCTTGCCGCGCAAGGCGGCGGGCGAGTGGACAAAATCTGACGCGGTGAGGGTGCCGGTGCGTCCGGAGGCGGTGGACCAGCGGATGGCAAGCGAAGGGTGCTGTGCAGCGATCATCGCCAGAGTTTGAGGGGCTGGCTGAAGAGGTCGGACGCGGGTGCCCGTGCCGGAACTGTCACCGCCGGGAGGGATGATCTTGAGGAGGACGAGGGTTGTCCAGGAAGAATCGTATGTGGGTCTTGCGGTCGTGAAGGCGATAGGGCTGGATGCATTGATGGTGTAGGAAAGCCAGTGGGAAATCTGCCCTTGGCTCCGTTGGAATTCTCTGTGGAAGCCGGTGGTGATAGGAATCCCAGAATTGGTGACTTCTCTGAAATGGAATGTCGAGGAAGTAGATGTATCCCTCCATAGGGAATCCTCCCACCGCCGGATCCAACCGAGTTCGGGTCGGGGTGCCAGCGAATCGGAGCGGAAGGATTGTCCGGTGGAAGCGTTGATCCGGATCTCGATGGGGAGTTTGATGGTGTCTACGCATGGACTGTCGACACTCGCACCCGTCGGGTTGGCGGAGGTGATCAGCAAGGTCTGCTTGCATTTGACTTGTTGGGAGGCGGCGCGCAGGCGCGTCCACTCCAGGGAGTCGGGGAGGATTTCACGGAGAGTCCACTCCAGGCTTGACCGGATGCCGTTCTGCGAATGGGCCCATGCCAGGCGGGTGCCGACCGCCGGAAGGAAAAGGGAGTCCCGTTCCACCGCCCTGCTTCGACCGTTGTGGGAAACGATCCGCCAATCCCAGCCATGGCGATTTTTGTCAAACGTCAGGGCTTGTTCCATTCCCACAGAATCGCTCCATCTGTGGAGGGGTAGGCTCTGCAGGAAGGATAGGAGGGCCATCGACTCGAAGGAGATTCCGCTGGTGGAAACATTGAGCTTCGGGCTGCGGCCCAGGATGCCGGTGGGCCTGTACTTCAAGTCCCCGACACTTGTCTCCCCCCAGACCCGGGCGGTGTCGCCATCCACCACCACCAACGAGGTGTCCGGCACCTTGTATGGCTCCAACTCCCAAAGCAAAAGCGGTGAGGCCTTCAGCCACATCTGGCGCCCGTTACGGGTCACCAAGACCTTGGCAGTGTCTTGGCTGCCATCTGTGGAATCGCGCGCCACCAGGGTCCAGACCTTCCCCTGATCCACCGAATGGGAATCCACCACGCGGGCGCTGCGGTAGGTGACGAAGGTGCTGCTTCTGTCGCTGACCTGCCACACCCACGATTCCCCGATGTGCAGCGGGATGGCGGCGGCGAACGAAGCGGCCAGCAAAATGGTCGCGAGACCGAGTCTCCCGAGTAGACCTCCGTGACCAGTCAGGCGCTGGATCGTGGAAGAAGACAAATTCTGTTTCCGAAACATCGTTTTGATCCTGGAAACGAAGTTCATGGCAACACCTGCGAACTGGTCCAGGCTTGGCCATCGGGAAGGCGAGCTTCCAGGCGCAAGATTTGGCGACGGTGCGGGAAGGAAGCGGATACAAGTGTGGAGGCAGGACCCATGCCTTGTTGGCCACTCGGTCGGATCCAGCGCACCGAAAGGTTTGGGTGTTGCTGGATCAGCTCTTGCAGGGAAAGGTTCGCTTTGTTTGATCGAGAGCGGAGGGAAAAGGCGAAACTGTCCCGAGGGGGAGCTTCCATGCGGAGCAAGCGGAAGGATGAAGTCTTGATTTGCTGGCTGCTGGTGAGGGAGGATCTCGAATCGTCCCGCTGGAAAAAGAGGGTGTCCTCGTTGCGGATATAGCGACGCAAGGTGAGGGTCTGGCGGAAATTGTCGACCGATCCCAATGACTTCGAGAAAAGCACCTGGGCATGGTCCTCCCGTGTTTCGATGCTGTCGTCGAAATGAGCTACCCAGTTCTTCTGGAAGGGGAGGGAGGCGAGGGAGGACTGGAAATCCTGTCCAGTGAGGGTGTTGAGCCGGATGGACACATCAATGCGTTTAACGGTCGAGGAGTTCGAATCGGGGTTGAGGACGGATTCCTCGAAAACCTCGAGGCGCTTCCAATCGGCGGAATCGGGGAGGATCTCCTTGATCTGCCAGGAAAATACCCCGGATATCTGACTGTGGTCCATGGTGATGGAGGTTCCTCGCCCGGAGGGGATCCCCATGAAGACGTTGGTTTCTGCTAGGACTCCGGACCAGGTGAATTTGGTTCCCACGAGGGGAATGCGAAACGGAATCTCTCCGAACCCGGCTTGTTCGCCGTTGAGGAGGAGGAGTTTCCATTCGATTCCGGCAGTGGACCTGGGCCAGGAGACGAAGCGTTCCCATCCATGTACCTCGCACCAAACGCCTCGAGGCAGGGGTAGTTGGGCATATTGGTATTGGAAGGATAGGTCGCCCTGGAAAATCCAAGGCGAGATCACCTTGGAGGTGGATTCGAGATTGCTGTCGGAATTCCGGTAAAGCGAAGAGGCTTTCAGATCGGGAAACGACGAAACCTGTCCCCATTGATAGGATGTGTCGGAGCCCAGCACGACCACGGTGTCGGAATCGGAAGCCGAGTAGGGCATGAGCTCGAAGGCGAGGTTCTTGGAGGCCCGCAGCCACGATTGGCGGCCGTTCTTGCGCTCGAGGATTTTCGCGGTGTCCTGATGCTGGGTCAAGGAATCGCGTCCCAGCACCAGCCAGACGGTTCCCTGCTCGCAAGGGGAGGATTCCAGGACGCGGGCGGTCTTGTAGGTGCTGGTGGTGCTGTCGCGATCCCACACCTGCCACACCCACGACTCCCCCACTTTCAGCGGGATGGCATCGGCGAACGAGGCGGCGCAGAGAAGGGGGAACAGGGCTTTACGAAACATGGGAGCCTCCAAACGGGACGCTGGCGGATGCGGTGCCCGTTCAGAGAAGGTATGCCCGAACCCGAGGCGTGATTGGGCATGATCTGTAGAACAGGCCCGGGCAACCGACGGAGATCAGGTCGCAACAAAAAGGCCCGACCCTCCGCCAGGGAGGATCGGGCCTTCGCCTGATGCACTGTCGACGAGGAGCAGGATCGAGTGAAGATTTATTTTCGGGCCATGTTCTCCCTCGTCGTCGCGCTGAATCTTTCGCTGTCGGTGGTGTCTGCCAAAGACACCCCTGACACTCGGCGGGTGTTCGATCCAACATCCATGCAACTGGAGCACAAATCGGTTCCGACTGACGGATGGATCGGCTTTTGGATCGAATCCTCCGCTCCGGTCCCGGATTCGTTGGTGTTTGACCTGGAACGTGCGCAGGTGGTTCCAGGAAGTCCCATGCGGTGGGAGGCCGCCGACAGCCTGGTCGCTCACCGCTGGGATGTCTCGAACAAGGGAAAACAACGCTGGGAAGCCAGGACACCCAGCCAGGGCATCTGGCGATTGTCGTTGCGGCGAAGCTCCGTGCAATGGCGGAAGGTGGTCCCGGTCTCGCGGCTGGATGCCGTGGCAGTGACCGATGGAAAGCGATTGCTCCTTTGGGGATCTTCGGATGGCAATGTGGTTCCGCCGCCCTTTCGGATCTTGGTGCGAAACCAAGATGGAGTCTGGTGGGAGGATTCCACCGACCGCCAAGGAGCACGGGAATACAGGATCGATGCGGTCGCCGATTCCGCGGTGAGGATCTATCTGGAAAAGGACGGGCACTTTTCCCTGCTTCCGCTGGTGCTGGTAAAGCCGCGAAGCGTCGCGCAGGAACAGACCATGAAGTGGTGGACCGATCGACCGGTCTATCGACCAGGCGATACCGCGACCCTCATGGGGATCGTGCATCGAATGGATTCCTTGGGAAGGATCCGACCGGTCCCGAGGGAGCCTGTCCGGATCGTGGTGGGAGGCGATACGGTCCGGACGGAAACACGGACGGATGGATATTTCCTAGTGAGACGACCCCTGGTGACCTCGGAGAGGATCGTTTTCCCCGATTGGCCGTTGTATTACCTCGGTGGGCAGGATGAATTCGAGGTGGATACACCTCCTTTTGGCGGTCTTCGTCTCGAGCTTGTCGGAGGTTCGCTACCCGGCCATGCGTGGAGGGGTGGCGACACGCTCCGTTTCCGCGTCCGCGACAAATCCTCCCGGCCGGTGAAGGAGATGTCCGTGGACATTTCCTGGACTCCGATCGTGCGCATCGAAAACCACTACGAGGTGCGGCTGCTGGACGACAGGTCGGAATCGGGGACGACCGATTCCACGGGAGTGGTCTCTTGGCAGACTCCCTTCTTCTCCGGCTGGACCGGAGCGCTGGTCCGTGCGACGGTTTCCGACTCCTTGGGTCGCAAGGACGGCCTGGAGACCTACTTCCTGAACTGGCCGAGCCGCTGGCGCATCGAAACCATGCTGGATCCGATCGGGTTCGGAGCCGAACGACGGGTGCGTCTGCGTGCGCGCGTCGTGGATTCGACCTTTGTTCCGTGTCGCAATGGCTGGTTCCGGGTGCGCCATGGCGCCGATCGCAACCTGCTCATCGACACCCTTCTGCGCCTGGACAGCCTTGGACAGGTTTCGTTCGAATTCACCCCACGCGGCGTCGAGCCGGAATTCCTCACTCTCCTGGCTTCGTCGGACGGCAAGATGCCCTGGTCCCTCCACAACATCGTGCTTCCCGCCCGCACCAACGAATTCGAAGCCAGGATGGCCAGGGATCTGGTGGTGCCTGGCGACACGATCGGATTCCAACTCGTGACGGGCATGCCACGGAAGAACGTCCTGGTCTGGGCGGCCAGCAGGGAGGGGCTGGAGGACTGGATGGTCTCGTGTCTCGATTCCCGAGGGGAATTCTCGATGGAACTTCCCTCCTTGGCGAGGTCCCGAAACCGGATCGGATTGGTCCAGGCGGTGATCGGGGAGTCCTCGGAAATGCGCAAAGCCAACCCGGAACATCTATTCTACGCCAACGACCTTCGTCTACGTTCGACGATCTCGCGACGTGATGGCGTGTTGGAGATCGAGGTGAAGGATTCCGAGGGTCGACCGGCACCCGGGACATTTTCCGTCTCGGTGGCGGAAGACGCCATGTTCCTGGATCGACAGGACGATTTCCACGGCTGGCAGTCTTCCAGGCGCACGGGAGGCGTCTACTTCCAGGTGGCTGTCGATGGGCCCAGGATCACCCAAGGCGCCATGCAGGATTGGGTCTGGGAAGGATCCAGCACCCCGACGCATCCGGTTCCGGTGAGCAAGCCTGACTGGCCGGTGGGGGGGCAAGGGCACGGGAAGGAGTTGGTGGAGTCTCCACCTCGGGTCCATCGGACCTCGGAAATCTGGGATATCCAGTATCCGGAGGGAAGCCGCTCGGTTTCCCTGTCCTTTCCTCTGCCCCAGCGAGATGTCCGGCTCCCTCCCACCAGGCGTCTCCTGCCTGCAGGCGAGCATGAATCGTCCTTTGCCGGGCTGGTTCGGACCGACTCCCTGGGGCGGGCCTCGTTGCGCCTGGGGAAACCCCTGGAGACGCGATTGTGGCGAGTCGAGGTGCGGGGCGTGGACGACCGCGGTCGGGATCTCCACGAATTCGTTCGTTTCGATTCCCGGAATCCCTGACCTGAAACAAAAAGGCCCGACCCTCGGGATGGAGGATCGGGCCGTTTGACCTCGAAAGATCAGTGAGAGCGGCTTAACGCCTATCGGCCCCCACCGTCCGGTTCGAACGAGGCTTGGGGCCTATCGGCCCCCGCGCATGAGCGCCTTCACCGAGATCGGGGGCTTCACGTTGTTCTGCTTCTTCTCGGCTTGGCCGCCGAACTTCTCCATCAGGCCTTCCAGCGTGGCCGGCTGGCGAGGGCCGCGATCCTGCTGCGGGCGGTCGATCCACTCGCGAGGACCGCGATCGCCGCGATCTCCACGGTCGGGACGGTCGCCACGCGGGGCGCCATGGCCGCCGGGTCCGCCAGGTCCACCTTGGGGGCGGTCGCCTTGCGGACGACCCTGGCCGGGGCGGCCCTGTTCGCGGCGGTTGGGGTCGAATCCGGGACGTCCGCCGTCGCGTGCGCCTTCTGGGCGGGGTCCACGATCGCCTTGGGGACGGTCACCTTGCGGGCGATCGCCGCCAAAGGCGCGGCCTTCGGGACGAGGACCGCGATCGCCTTGAGGACGGTCTCCTTGGGGGCGGTCACCGCGAGGGGCGCCGCCTTCCGGGCGTGGTCCACGTGGGCGGTCGCCCTGCGGACGGCCTTCGCCACGGGGTTCGCGAGGCTCACGGCGCTCGGGACGCTCGGTGGAGCTGCCGCGGGCTGCGCGAGCGGCTTCCATGTCCGACTTCATGGTCAGGGCGATGCGCTTTTGCTGAGGATCGATCTCCAGCACGCGGACCTTGACCACCTGGCCCACCGACAAAACTTCCTTCGCGTCCTTGATGAAACGGTCGGAAATCTGCGAGATGTGCACCAGGCCATCCTGGTGGACGCCGATGTCGATGAACGCGCCGAAGTTCGTGACGTTGGTCACCACGCCTTCCAGCTGCATGCCGGTCTGGAGATCGCCGATCTTGGAGACCTTCTCGTCGAAGTTCGCGTAGGTGAACTCGGCGCGCGGGTCGCGGGCGGGCTTTTCCAGTTCCGACAAGATGTCCTTGAGGGTGGGCAGGCCCACTTCGTCGGACACGTACTTGACCGGATCGATCTGACGGATCTTGTCGGCGTTGCCGATCAGTTCCGAAACCGAGATCTCCAGGTCCTTGGCGATCCTTTCCACCAGGGCGTAGCGCTCGGGGTGCACCGCCGAGCGATCCAGGGGATTCTCGCCTTCGGCCAAGCGCAAGAAGCCCGCGGCCTGCTCGAAGCTCTTGGGGCCGAAGCCTTTGACCTTGCGCAGCTCGTCGCGGGTCTTGAAGGCGCCTTCCTTGTCACGGTACTGGACGATTTCCTTGGCCGTGTTCTTGGTGATGCCCGACACGTAGGAAAGAAGAGCTTCGGAGGCCTGGTTCAGGTTCACGCCGACCTGGTTCACGCAGGATTCGACGACTTCTTCCAGGTTCTTCTTCAGCTCGTTCTGGTTGACGTCGTGCTGGTACTGGCCCACGCCGATCGACTTGGGGTCGATCTTCACGAGTTCGGCCAGCGGATCCTGCAGACGGCGCGCGATGGAGATCGCGCCACGAATTGTCACGTCCAGTTCCGGGAATTCCTTCACGGCCAAGGGCGAAGCGGAATACACGGAGGCTCCGGCTTCGGAGACCATCACGATGTGGGGACGTCCTTCTTCTTCCGGAATGTTCTTGATCACCTTGCGAAGGAACGATTCCATCTCGCGTCCGCCGGTGCCGTTGCCCACGGCCACCAGGATGGGCTTGTGGCGCTTGCACAGGGCCAGGAACACCAGAGTGGCTTCTTCGAACTGGTTGGCGGGCTCCAGCGCGTGCACGGTGGCGTGCTCGAGGAACTTGCCGGTGTCGTCCACCACGGCCAATTTCTGTCCGGTACGGAAGCCCGGGTCCACGCCGATCACGGCCTTGGCGCCCGCGGGGGGATACATCATCAAGTCGCCCAGGTTCTTGCCGAACACCTTGTAGGCTTCGCCTTCGGCGTGTTCCTTCAAGAGCAGTCGCACGTCGGTCTCGATCGAGGGCGCCAACAGGCGCTCGTAGGAGTCGCGGGCGGTAGCGGACAGGACCATGCCGATCATGGTGGCGGGGTGCGTCACGATCTTGGAGGTGACGTATCCCACGGCCGTTTCCACGTCCACTTCGATGGAAGAACGCAGGACGTCTTCCTTTTCGCCGCGGCGGATGGCCAGGATGCGGTGGGAGGGAAGGGTTTCCACCTTCTCCTTGAAGTCGTAGTACATCTCGAACTTGGTGCGCTTGCCCACCCACTCCTTGCGGGCTTCGCAGCGCATCACGCCGTCCTTTTCCGCCTGGCCGCGCAGCCATTGACGGATTTCGGGGACTTCGGAAAGCTCTTCCGCCAGGATGTCGCAGGCCATGCGAACGGCGGTGGCTTCGTCCGGAACACCCTTTTCTTCGGAGATGTATTCCTTGGCGAGTTCTTCCGGCGTGAGCGAGCCTTCCGACTGCTTTTCCTGGAACAAGCGAGCCAAGGGCTCCAGTCCGGCTTCCCGCGCGATGATGGCGCGGGTGCGGCGCTTGGGCTTGTAGGGCAGGTAGATGTCTTCCAGCTCGTTTTTCTGCGCGCAGGACTCGATCTTGGCCTTGAGCTCGGGAGTGAGCTTGCCCTGCTCCTCGATGGACTTCAGGATGGCGGCACGGCGCTCATCGAGTTCCTTGAGGTAGGTGAAGCGGTGGTCCACTTCACGCAAGACGGTTTCGTCCATTTCACCCGTGCGCTCCTTGCGGTAGCGCGCGATGAAGGGAATGGTGGCACCCTCCGCGAGCAACGCGAGCGTGTTGGCGACCTGCCAGACTTGCAGGTTCAGTTCTTTGGCGATGAGGGCAGCGTAATCCATGCGACAACTCCGGGAACAAGATCCGGTCATGTCCCCCTCCGGTACTCCCGGAACTGGGGGGGGCAAAAGATATACCGGAAAATTCGCGGAGACGATTCGGCCGTTACAGGCTCCTGCCCGGAAACTCTCTAGGCAGGGGGGGGGATTAGAGGAACGTCCCCTTCAGGCCCACCGTGAAGATGTAGTTGGGCGGGACTTCGGGGAGTTTTCCGTCGGCCAGGGGGTTGAGGGTCCAGGGTACGCCAACGGCCAAAAAGACGGGGAAATTGCGGGGATTGAGGTTCAATTCCACGCCATAACTGAGCTTGAGGGTCACATCCTGGCTCTTGCGCACGGTGCTGCCTGGGCCCCCGGGGCCTTTTTCGAAGCTGTAGGTGGGGCCAACGGGGATGGAAAGCGAGACGCCGCCGGACTGGGTGGCCATCTCCTCCTTGTAGCCCACATGCGCGTACAGACTCAGATTGTCCGCCTGGGTGGCGCCGGTGCCGGGGGCGCCGTGGTAATCGGAATCCTGGTTGTGGCGCAGGTCAGCCGGGTTCCAGGTCCAGGCCGATGGCGTGTGCTCTTGGCATTCCTTGTAGCGCTCCAGGGTGCCACCCGTGGTGCCGCAGGGAGCGGCAACGGCCCAAGCCGCGCTGTAGCTGCCCCCGAAGATGTAGAGCCCCCAATCGCGGTCGATGGTGGTCTCGGCGGAGAGTCCCAGCGTGTAATGGCCGGATCCCGGCTGTACCTGCGGGGGCATCCAAGGGGTGCCGTCGGAGGGGTCGGTGTTGTCGAACATCCGTTTGATGTCGTGGCGACCGGTGGGCAGGCCCATGCTGAGCCCCACCATGTGCTGGTTCATGTCGCCGAAATTTCGCGACACGGAAAGGCCAAGGTCGCCAAACCCACCCACCACCTCGGTCTTGGTGCCGTAGGGGTCGGAGCCGGTCTTGTAGCGGTCGATCTCGAAGGTGTTGGCCTTCCAGCTTCCGGAAACCCCCACCGTATAGGCCTCGAAGACCTTGGTGGAGAGGTCCAACGCGGTGGCGTCGTAGACATAGTCTCCGCCCAAGGTGCGGTTTTGCATCACCTGGAGATCGTAGCGGCCGCCCGTGGCTCCGCGCCCGATCCACTTGCCAGCCCCGGCAGAACCTGCCCCGCCGCCCGCTCCGCAGCCGCCGATGGCATTCCAAGCGGCCTCGCGAGGATCGTCGGAGGTCGCTTTGGACAGAATCTGGCCTGGCAGCACAGCGAGGGTGGCCACGGCCAGGGGAACGGCGATGGCGCCGATCAGGAGATGTTTGGACTTCATGGCTTCACCCACAGGTGGCTCCAGTCGGAGGAGATGATGGACCCGGTGGCCACCCGCAGCACGGGGCCGCGTTCCAACAAGGTGGCGCGATCATGGTTGGCGAGCTCGCCGCCGTTGGGTCCCAGCTTCACGATAAACAGATCGTAGCCCACGCCGTCGCCCGTGCCGGTGCGCTTGGCGAAAGCGGTGGCGAAATCAGGGTGGGTGGACCATTCGGGCCGCTGCCACTCGTAATAGGAAAGGCCAGGGACTTCGGTGGATGGGTGCGGAGCCACATTGGGAAGGGCGGCGCCCCACACGGCCTTGTCCTCTTTGGACCAGATCCACAGATGCTCATGTTGGCTTTCCGTGACAGAACCTGTCGCCGTGGGGACGGGGGCGTCCCGTCCGCCGAATCCAAGGATCATGAAAAAGTCCGTGTTGGGTCCGGATGGAAATGGATTGATACTGGGATTGCACTGCTGAATGCCGCCATCGAGCAGCGATGTGGTCCCTGTGGTGGATTCCCACAGCACGGTCTCCTGGTAGCTGGTGACGGCCCATTTTAGGTCGCGAGAGACGCCGCCTTTGAAAGCGCCGGGGATCGTTCTTCCCTGGACGGTACCGGCCTCGAAAGGGCCCACCGTGGAATCCAGGAATCGCGCCTTCCAGGTGGTTCCATTGACCGTGCGCGTGGTGGAGTTCCAAGCGGTCTTGGTCGCCACGTCGGATACGTAGAGCCACGTTTCCGCGCCTTGCTTGGCCCAGTGGGGTTGAGCGGAGGTGCCTTCCGCACGGATCAAGGGCACGCGCCAGCCAGAACCTTCCACCGCCTCACGGACAAACGAGTTTGTCTTGACCAGCGGGAAGACGCCGCCGTAAGCCAGCCACCGGCCATCCGGCGAAAAGAGAGGCTCGTTGGGCCAGCCCGCATTTCCGTTGGGACCTTCGTCGCCTCGATCCATCCGGAAGCTGCGCGGAGGTTTGGATTTGTTTGGATCCGGCAGGAGTAGGTAAAGACGCTTGCCGGTGGCCAGTGCGAGCTTGAAACTGTCCGCACCCAGGAATTTTTGAAGTGCTTCAGTTGTGGTGGTCCAGGCAATACCGTCTGGACTTTCCTGGGTGGAAGACCGCTTCGTGGGCGTGGCTTCAAAAGTTGCCGGAGCCGATGCCGTGGGCGATGCGGAGGCATCGGCGCAGTTGGGGCGATAGGGAGGGCATGGTTCGTTGCAGCTGTTCAGGGCGACAAGGCCGAGGGCGGGAAGAATCCCTCTGGAAAACCGGCGGTGGAGAGTCATGGGATGTCAAAATAGATCGCGATGGATGTTCGGAATCATTGCTTTGGGCATGATTCATGCCCAAAAACCAGTGATCTGGAGTGAAGGGTCCATGTAATTTTGCCTCACTTCCTTTCCTTCTCGAGGTTTTTCATGACGTATGGCACCAAGCATTTGTTGGCCGGTTGCGCGGCTCTGGCTTTGCTCGTTTCTTGCAGCGACGACCCAACGCCTGTTGCCCCTTCGGTTGAGAACAAGCCGGTCGTGACCAAGCCCACTCCGGTCGGGCAAAACGGAATCACGGTGGTTTCCCCCAATGGTGGAGAGACCTTTCAGGTCGGCGGGAAGATCGCCGTCGAATGGAATGCCGATACGACCAACCTCACCGATGCCAAAGTGCTTCTCGACTGCGGAGGCAACGACTGGTTCAGTCTCACGGGCGATGGTTCTATTCCCTATCGATTGGGATCGAAGAGCTTCGACATCCCGGATTCCGGCTACAGCAACAGTCTGCGCAAACTCGTCGCTTTCCCCGCCGCGACGACTTGCAAGGTGAAGATCCAGGACTACCAGATCGGCACCTCCTTCGATGTTTCCGACGCCGTCTTCACCGTCAAGGCGAAATGACGCACCCATGAAGCACACCGCCTTTCTATTGCCGTTTCTTGTCGCTGCGGCCACCTTGGCGCAGGCTCCCAAGGGAGCGCCGGTCGCGCCGGACGCTTCCGAGCAGGCCAAGGTCGCCGCACTCAAGGGCAAGGCCAATGGACTCATCGTGTGGTCGTCCAGCCGCGTGGGCAACCACAAGATCTTCGCCATGGATGCCGACGGCCAGAACACCCGCCAGATCACAAAAGGGAACAAGACCGATTGGTATCCGCGCATTTCGCCGGATGGCACGCGGGTGATCTTCACGCGCTCCAAGCTGGACTGGACCGCGGAAATGAACGCCAACTATCCCGAGCGTTGGGATACCTGGATCGTCAATGCGGATGGAAGCGGAGAAAAGCTCCTGGTGCCCAATTCCACCTGGGCCACTTGGCGCCCGGACGGCTCCATCGTGTACTCGCGCGGCGCGGACGTCTTCACCGCCAAAGGCGATGGCACGGGAGAGGTCAAACTGGTGGATGGAAAGGCGCTCCTGAAAGGCGGCATCGCGCAGAACCCGAACATGAGCACAGACGGCAAATTCCTGGCGATCACCCTGCGCGGTTCGGAACGTTCGGTGGGTGTGCTGAATCTTTCCACCAAGCAGTGGTTCGAATCCGCCTCCGGCGGCGGTTGCCAGATGACGTTCTTTCCCGGTGGACGCCGCGTGGTGCGCGTCAATCCGACGGGCAACGGCGGCACGGAACTCTATGCCTACGATCTGGACGCTTCGGGCAAGCACGGCGCCCTTTCGGCCGATCAGCAAAAATGGCTGGACCTTCCCGGCCGGCGCTCGCATGAATATTTCCCGCAGATCTCGCAAGACGGAAAATGGCTGGTGTGGGCCGCGACCGATCGCGGACACGACCACGACATCGTGGATTACGAAATCCATCTCCTGAAGATCGGCGAGAGCGCCGACAAAGCCGTTCGACTCACCTTTCACTCGGGCAACGACCGCTGGCCCGACGCCTGGATGAAGTAACCCATGCGCACATCGCTCCTCTCCGTGGCCGCTGGCCTCGTGTTCGCCCTGTCCCTTTGCGCTTGCAAAAGGAGGCGACTTCCGTCAAGGCGACCAAGCCTGCGATCGCCCTCCCCGCCCGGCCTGCCGCCCAAGGGAGCCTCGTGCTGGTGGCAACCCTCCAGAAAACTCCCGGACAATTTCCGGCCAACGACCTGTACAAATACGCCTACGTGCTGAAGTACACGGTGGACACGGTGGTGGAAGGGACGATCTCCACCAAGGAGATCCTCGTGGCCCACTACGATCCGCGCACGGCGCGAGCCGCCATCCAGGACGATCAAAAAGGCAAGGTAGGCGGGACGCTCACCACCTTCCGCGAAGGCGAACAGCATTATCTGGTGCTGCGCCCGTTGGATTCGGCGTGGACCGGCGCTCTGGAAGACAACTTCCCCCAGGACAAGGCTCCGCGTTGGTTCGCGACCTGGGCGCAGGGAATCTGACCGGTGGTCTTCACCGAGGAGATCTTCCTTTTCCTGTTCCTTCCGCTGGTGCTGGGGGTCTACTTCCTCCTGCCCTACCGGAAGAACGACGATGGCAAGCGTTCGCCGTTTTTTGTCCGCAATCTCTGGCTGACCTTGGCCGGGTACGTCTTCTACGCGTGGTTCGAACCGTGGTTCGTGATCCTGATGATGTGGACGAACGTGTTCGACTACTTCTGCGGACTGTACCTGGGACGAGACGGCATGAGTGCCACCCACCGCAAGGTGGCGCTGTGGATGTCGATGGCCATGAATCTCGGACTCCTGGCGATCTTCAAATACGGCGTGTTCGCCCAGGTGAACATGGACGCGATGCTGCAGGCGCTGGGTCACCCCGGCTTCGAGATCTTCCGGATCGCATTTCCGATCGGCATCTCCTTCTACACGTTCCACTCCATGAGCTACGTGATCGACATCTACCGCGGCGAGCGCCCGGTGCGCTCGTTCGCCGACTTCTCGTGTTTCGTCTCGCTGTTTCCGCAGTTGGTGGCAGGTCCCATCCTTCGCTACAACATCCTGTCCAAGCAGTTGCATTCGCGTCAGCACGAGGCGTCGCGCTTTTCCTCCGGGGTCATCTTGTTCTTCATCGGATTCGCCATGAAGATCCTACTGGCCAATCCCGTGGGCACCATCGCCGACGCCGTGTTTGCCGCGGAATCCCCCACCACCTTGCAGGCCTGGTGGGGGGCGCTGGCCTACACCTTCCAGATCTACTTCGACTTCAACGGATACTCCGTGATGGCCCTGGGGCTGGGGAAGATGTTCGGGTTCGAGCTGATCCGCAACTTCGATGCTCCCTACCGCTCCGAGAGCATCACCGAATTCTGGCGTCGCTGGCACATCAGCTTGTCCAGCTGGCTGCGCGAATACCTGTACTTTCCGCTGGGCGGCAACAAGAAGGGCGAGGGTCGCACCTACACGAACCTCGCACTGGTGATGCTGTTGGGCGGACTTTGGCACGGGGCCCAATGGCAGTTCATCGTTTGGGGCGGCATCCACGGTGGCTGGCTGGCCCTGGAGCGTTGGATGGGTAAACGGCCCTTCTACGGCCGTCTGCCACGCCCGTTGCGAATCGCCGTGACCATGACCATCGTGGTGATCGCTTGGGTGTTCTTCCGCGCCGAAGACATCCCGCACGCGCTGTCCATGTTGGGCTCGATGTTCGGTCTGGGGCATGCCTCGGCCTGGTCCGGCCTGTTGGACGCCCAGATCTGGCGGATCGACCATTTGATGGTGATGGGTCTCTGCCTGGTGTTCGTAGCCCAGCCGTTCCAGTCGTACGAATTCGGACAGAAAACGACGTGGTCCCGTTTGGCGGTGTCGTTCTCGCTTTTCCTGGTGGGCCTGTGCTTCATGTACGGCCAGGCCTTCAATCCTTTCCTCTACTTCCAGTTCTGAGGCGCGATGAGCACTCCAAAGCAAAATCGACTGGTGGAATGGGCCACGATCGCGAGCCTCCTCCTTGTGGTGGTGGGCATCCCTCTGGCCCAAGCGGTCAACGATCTGCGGAAGGAAGGGAAACTCCATCTGCTGGACCTGTTCACCCGGTTCCCCTCCAAGGAAAACCTCCACGGGTGGGACGCCGAGGCGCGGGATCGTTCCATCTTCGGTTCGGCCATCCGGCCCAAGCTTTTGCAGATGCAGTACGATCTGTTCGGCAACGCCGGCGCCAAGGCGGTGGTGGGCAAGGACGGCTGGCTGTTCTACCGCCCCGACGTGGAATTCCTGGTGCGTCCGCGCATGGACCAGGAGCGCTTCTTCCTGGGCACCTTCGACACCATGGTGGGCGGCAAACGGGTCAATGTGAAAAGCCCCTTGGTGGCCATTCGCGACGTGAACCGCCAATTGGCCGCGCGGGGCATCCACCTGGTGGTGATTCCCGTTCCGGGCAAACCCACCATCTATCCGGAAATGCTTTCGGGCGCAATGGTGGATTCGTCCAGTTCCCCCACGCTCATGCTGTTGGATTCCCTCAGGGCTTCCGGTGTGGACGCGGTGGACCTGGTGACGCCTCTGCGTCAGGCGAAGAAGGTCTCTAAAAAGGACCTCTACCTGCATCGCGACACGCACTGGTCGCCGGCGGGTGTCGCCGTGGCGGCCGATGTGATCTCCAATCGTTTGCTGGCTCTGCCTGGCGTAGTCGCACGCCGGGACACCACGCGGTACCACCATCGCGACACCACCATCGAGCGCTGGGGCGACATCTGCGAGATGAGCGCCTTGCCCAAGCGTCGCGAGATCTGGAAATCAGAATCTGTCACGGCCTCGCGGGTGGTGGATTCGGCCGGGGCGTCCTATTCCGACAGCGATTCGGCCGCCGTGTTGTGGCTGGGCGACAGCTATTCGCGCATCTACCAGACCGACGAACCCAAAGCCGCGGGCATCATCGCCCAGGTGGCCAAAGGGATCGGACAGCCATTGTCTTCGGTGGTCAACGACGGCGGGGCGAGCACCGTGGTGCGCCGCAAGCTCAACCAGAAGCCGCAGTTACTGAAGCACGCCAAGGTGGTGGTCTGGGAGTTCGTGGAGCGCGACATCCGCTACGGCGACAAGGGCTGGGTATTGGAAGAGTTGCCGTAGTCGAAAGCTTCCGGTGAAACCCTTGGAGCTGCTCGGACTGAAGTCCTCGCAGAGTTCCGCCACCTGTCGGTGGCAAGGGGAGCATCGGATGGGGCTGGCATCAGGTCTCGCCGCAGGCGGGGACTTTGCGAGGGATTCATCCCGAGGCCATTGGAGTGATTGGGAATGGAAGTTGAGTTCGCGCATACCACGGAGTTGCTCGGACCGAAGTCCTCGCAGAGTTCCGCCACCTTTCGGTGGCAGGGGAGCATCGGATGGGGCTGGCATCAGGCCTCGCCGCAGGCGGGAACTTTGCGAGGGATTCATCCCGAAGCAATCAGGGTGTGGAGGCTTTCCTTCCTTCGCACAACCTCTTGAAGTGTCCGCGGCGATATCGCCAAAGCACCTTCAGCACCCGCAGGCCGTAGGTGATGGGGTTGAGGTGCGATTCCTCCCCCGCGTACCGGGTGGCGATCGCTTCTTCACCAACGGCAAGTCCCAGCGAGCGGGCGCAAGCGATCACTTGTAGGTCGAAGTCGAAGGAATCGCCCAATGCGCCGTAAGGGATGCGGTCCAGTGCCGTGCGGTGGTGGAACAGGTATCCCGAGTGGTAGTCGGAAAGCGAGAGTCCGAAGGTCCAGTTCTCCAGGGCCACCAGGAACTTTCCCGCCACGATCTTGTACAGGGGCATGCCACCTTGGCGGGCTCCTCCGGCGCGGTGTCGCGATCCCTGGAGTAGAGACAGATTCCGTCCAATGCAATGGCCCGCGAATTCCACCAGCCGCTCGGGTGGGTACTGTCCATCGGCGTGTAGAACGGCGGCCACCTCGCACCCCGACTTGCGGGCTTCCTCCAAGCCGCGCTTGACGGTGGGGCCATAGCCACGGTTGTGCCCGTTGCGCAAGACTTCGATCTTGGGGAACTCTCCAGCCAGCGCGTCAGCCACTTCCCCGGTGCGGTCACGGCTGCCATCTTCCACGACCACCAGCTTCTGGATGTGGTCCCAGTCACCGGGAGGGATCCGGAGGATGGTCTCGCGCAAGGTGGATTGGGCCTGGTAGGCAGGGACGATCACGAACAAGCTCATGATTGGGCTTTCCATCCGCGAGGGTTCCAGTCGAGGAGATCCCCCGCTTCGCGCCAGGAAGGGCAGGCGTCCTCCACGAGGCCGGTGTAGGTCTGCCAATCGCCGGGAGGATTGATGCCAACGGCTCTGGCGAGAGGAGGCAAGACGCGAGACGCGACCGCGGCCGCCCAGGAAGGAATGGAGAGGATACGGGATCGTCCCCCCCGCGCGGCCTGGATTTCCTGGGCCATTTCGCGAAGCGACACCGTTTGCGATCCGGAGAGTGCCAGAATCCGCCCAATGGAGGAAGGACATCTCAGAGTGGAGGCGAAGGCGTCGGCGAGATCATCCACATGGACCGGCGACTTTTTAGCTTCTCCCCCTGCGGGAAGAGGCAGGATCCGATGGCGCTTCACGGCGGATCGAAATGCCTCGTGTTCGGCGCAGGACGGATCCCCCCAGGCCAGCGTGGGGCGCAGGATGGTCCAGTCCAGCCCACTGGCCTGTACGGCGAGTTCAGCCAGGCGCTTGGATTCCGAGTAGTGGTTGGCCAACCGGTAGGTGACCGAGATCGATGAGATGTGCACGAAGCGCCTGGCTCCCGACTTCGCCGCTTCCGAGATGACATTTTCCGTCCCCTGACGGTTGACCTGGTCCAGCCGGTCCCGGCGGCCGGCGGCCAAAAGCAGTCCTGCCAGATGGACCACCGCTTGGCATCCCTCCAAGGCGCCTGACAGGGATGTTGGCTCGGTCACATCCACGGCGCGAAATTCCGCGCCCTGCCCGACCAGCCTATCGCGAACGCCCGGGCGATCCAGATCCAGCACGCGTACGGACGTTCCTCCGGAAAGGAGCTTCCGGCATAGCCGCGTCCCCATCGCGCCAGCACCACCCGTGACGGCGATCATGGCGAAGGCCTGGAAAGGGAAACCAGGGCGCGCCACTGGTCGCGCACGACAAGTTCCAATCGGGGATTCGATGAAAATCGCTGATGGAGAGCGATTTCCACGGAATCGGCGGAAAACGGTGGCGGCGCGATCGAGTCGGAAACTGTCTTCTGGAACAGCGCCCAGGCCCCGTCTGCATGGGCCAGGCGCCACCGTTGCGATCCGATCAGATGCGAAGCGAGCGGCTTCCAGCGGGGCCACGCGGAAGTGGGCACCAAGGCCCAGCGGAATCCCTCCGCGTCGCTCCATCGCTCGAAATCTTGCGGATGGTCCAGTGCGTCCAGATATCCCTTCACGAAGACCTCGTCATGCAGGACCAGACGCGTGTCGGCCCAGCAAGCACCACGGGTAGGGAGTTTCCAGGAAAGCCACCCTCCGGCGCGCAATTCGTGGAAGACCTTGCCTTTGGATGCGTCCAGGTGCGCCAAGGTGTGCTCGGAGGGCAGATGCGTGGGGGCGATCCACGACCCAGGAAGATTCCATCGGCCTTCCATCAGAAAGAAGCCGGAAAATCCCAGTGCGATCAGCGGCGTGATCCAACGCATGGCGCGCCAGGGCTCCTGGGGAGGCTGGAGGCAATAGAGCGAGGCCAGCACCAGGAAAGGAAGATTGCGCACCGCCAGAAGCGACAGGACCAAACAGCCGAGAAACAGCACGAAACGCCCACGTGAACCGGGACCGCTTCTCCAGAAGAGGAAGGTCAGCAGCCCCAACCACAGCGGAAGCAACGCGCGCAGCGGCGATTCGAGGATCCAAGGGATCCAGGCGATGTTTTCGGGGATTTCGCGGGCGAACACGGACCCGCCGTTGGAGGCGATCCGGCCTGCCACCACGCCAGCCAAATGGAAGGCGCCGATCCCCCATGGATTGGCCAAAGAAAGAACCCCCATCGCGCCGGCCAGCAGGATGAGATTCCGGGACCGTCTGCGATCGCCCTCCCAAAATTGTCCGGCGGCGGCCGCGAGGGTAAAGAGGGGGCCCAGCAGGAACAGTCCTTGTGTGTTCACGAGGGCGAACTGGACCAACAGCGGAATCAGGACCCTCGCTCGAGACTCCGGAGCCTCGAGACAGCGCCACAGCACCGAGAGGAGAACCAAGGTGACTAGGAGTGGCCGCAGGTCCAGGAAGGTTCTGCAGATGGCAAGCCCCAGACACGCGCACAGAGCGGTTTCCCACGACATCCGTCCCCGCAAGGCGATGGCAAGGCTTAAGAGCACCAGGAGAATTCGGGTGGCGACCAAGGCGCCCAGTCCACCGGCCTTGTGGATCCAAAACACCAACAGCTGGAAACCCCAGTGCAGATCGATCCAATCCTGTCCGAGACTCGAGTTGCAAAACGGATCGAAACGAATCCATTGTCGGGTTTCCATCATGGTCCGGCCGGCGGACAGATGCCACCAGAGATCATGGTCGGACAGGGGATACGACAAGAGCGCCCCTGCGCACAACGCCAACACGATCCATGGAAGGGCTTTCACGGCCGCAAAGATAGGGGTTTCCAGCGACGATGGGAGAGTGGTCGGGAAGCTATTTTCGCTTCGGCAACCAGCATGCGAAGCGCTCCACAACATCGGGTCGTCGTCCTGGGATCGGACGGATTCATCGGGTCCCACCTGGTGGAAGCCTTGTTGCGCTCGGGATCGTGGCAGGTGGTGGGCTGGGATCGCGAGCAGATCCGCACGGCGGCGCTTTCCCATAGGTATCCGGAATTTGTCTTCCGACTCCGCGATCTTCGCGACGACCCCGCCTTGTTGGCGTCCGACATCGCCCATGCCGATGTGGTGCTGAACCTCGCGGCGCTGTGCAATCCCAGCCTCTACGGGACGCGCACGGTCGATGTGATCGAATCCAACTTCCTGCATGTGGAGCCCATCGTGCGCCAATGCGCCAGTGCCGGAGTCCGGCTGGTGCATCTGTCCACCAGCGAGGTGTTCGGGCGGACCCTGCGCTCGTGGACTCCCGATGCCTGCCTCGAAGAGGGCTCCCCCTTCGAGACCTTCGACGAAGAGAACACGCCCTTCCTGTTGGGGCCCCTGGCCAGCACGCGCTGGAGCTACGCGTGCGCCAAACAGTTGTCCGAACGGCTTGTGGAAGCCTACGGCCGCGAAAAAGGTTTGCGATGGACCATCGTCCGTCCGTTCAATTTCATCGGGCCGCGCATGGATTATTTGCCCGGCTTGGAAGGCGAAGGAACCCCGCGCGTGCTGGCTTGCTTCGTGGCGGCGCTACTTTCCCGCCAACCTCTGCGCCTGGTGGAGGGTGGTCGTTCCCGGCGAGCGTTCCTGCACATCCATGACGCCGTGTCCGCGCTGGAGCGGATTCTGGAGAGACCCGAAGCCTGCGATCGCAAAGTCTTCCACCTGGGCAACCCCGCCAACGAGACCGACATCCGCGCTCTGGCGATGCAAATGCGCAGGATCTGGTCGCGACTGCGCAAGGATCCCTCGATCCTGGAAATTCCGTTGCAGGATGTATCGGCTGCCGCTTTCTATGGCGATGGCTACGAGGATTCCGATCGCCGCATGCCTTCCATCGCCCACGCCAGGAAGATCCTGGACTGGGAGCCGCGCTTGGGCTTGGAAGAAGCCTTGATCGCCACCTTGACCGACTACCACGAACGTTTCCCGAAGGATACCCCATGAGCAGAATCCGTCACCTTGCCGTTTTCGCGCTGGCGCTGGCAGGTTGCCAGCAGCTCCCTCCCTCGCCCGACATGACCCGCACCCTCAATGCCGGGTACGATCGGGAAGCATCTCGCGTTCTGGTGATGGAAGTGGATGTCCCCACCCGCGCGAACCTGGACTATGCGGCTTGGAACGCGAATCTGTTTCTGGTGGACACCGCCAAGGTCAGCGTCCACCCGGCGAAAGTCGTGCCGGAAAGCCTCTCCATGGGAGGGCTCCTCTCCGACTTCCGCACCAGCCTGGAATCCACCCCGTTGTCCGATTCCGAACGGGTTTCCCCCATGGCCTGGAAACCGGTGGAAGACATCCTGCTGGCCTGGAGCTTCGACACCGCAGGGCCTTTGGTCAATCGCATTCAGGAATTGTCGTCAAAGAAATGGGCAGACACATCCGGCACGGGTGTTCCCTTCCAGCAGATCGTCGCCTTGCATCTGCACCACGCGCCGGATGGGATCCAGGCCTGGGTGCGGGTGGAATTCGCCCGCTGGATGTCGCCTTTTCTGGAGGGCATCAAGGATGTCGACGGTGACGGTTTTCCGGAAGTCTGGGCGAGGCTGAACGCGCCGGAATGGAAATCCTCGATGGGCGCGCTTTTGGATGGAGACTATGCCAAAAAACGTCTGAACCGCGAGGAAGCCGTGCAGTGGGCCAACGAGCTGGCCGCCCTCTGGTACCCCACCTGCAACACCGACATGATGGATCTTTCCCGGGAAGACTCCTTCCCCCAGAAGGCCACCGAGAGCGAGGTGGCGGCACAGCTGAAGGGGGTTTCCGTGGTTCACCCGATCGCGGTGATGCGTGGGCGACCTTTCCAGATCCCGCTGTACCTGGTGATCCATGTGCCCTCGTTGGCCAAAGCCGATTCGGGCGCCAAGAGCGGCGCCAAGCAGGAAGATCGTGCGATCGACACCACCTTGAAGACCCGCTTGGATTCCATCCAGCGAACGATCGCCTCGGAAGTGGCCGGCCACGGCGGATCCTGGGAAGCTTGGGCCAAGTCCGCAAGCCCGATCCGCGCCAAGGCCTCCTCCCTCGCCGCCTCCGCGCCGCCGGAAATCCAGGCGTTGGTCGGGCCATCCAACACCCTGGTGTTCAGACGGGAATTGTCTTACGTGGGATCCGGCGACCTGGCCGGGCTTCCCGACTCCGCCCAGCCCATCCGTCGCATCAAGGCCTTCCGCGACAGTCTGGCGGATCTGGGGATCGACTTCCTGTTCGTGCCGGTGCCCACCAAGCTGGATGTGGAGCCGTCCTTGCTGGGCGGCAAGAGCGGCCAGACGGTGCAGCCCTGGTCGCGCAAGCTCCTGGCCGAGTTGGCCAAAAACGGCGTCGAGACGGTGGATCTCTGGAAAGCGCTCTCCGGCAAGGGATTGTGGCGCAAGCAGGACACCCATTGGAAACCCGCCGGTGCGCAGGCCGCCGCCGATGTGTTGGCCGCGCGCATCCGTTCGTACGCGTGGTTCCCGGGAGCCTCCAAGCAGCCCGTGTCCCTGGCCAGAAAGGATACGTCCTGGACGGAATTTGGCGATCTTCGCGATCGTTTGGCGGCCGACGCCAAGACGAAGTT
The DNA here is from genome assembly GCA_016699655.1 of Fibrobacterota bacterium. Taxonomy (GTDB): domain Bacteria; phylum Fibrobacterota; class Fibrobacteria; order UBA5070; family UBA5070; genus UBA5070. The sequence continues at coordinate 1,095,175 of CP064986.1, read as the reverse complement.
CGCCCAGGAGAAGGTGGATGGCGCGGTGTTCGCCGGACCCGATGGCAAGCCGTGGGATGATCCGGAAACCTCCCCCATTCTCCTGATCGGCGATTCGTACCTGGGTGTGTACCAGAAGATCTCCCCGCGCGCGGCCGGGTTCAGTTCGTATTTGTCGTCCACGCTGTCCGTGCCTGTTTCGGTGGTCATGGGATGGGGCGGCGGCCCGGAGGCTCCGAAGAAGCTTTCCGATCGCGGCCCGCAGGCTCTGGAAGGTCGCAGGTTGGTGGTGTGGGTGATGTCGGTGCGCGATCTGTTCCAGTTTCCCGGAGGATGGTCCGCGAAGTGAAGCGGATCTGGGCCGGGGCATTCTTGGCGGGGATCGTCGCCTTGGTGTGCTCCTGCCGCCAAGGGGCCGGGAAAGCCGCAGCGGTCGATGGCTCCGTCGAGCGGTCGGATGAGGAGCTTCGTCGGCTCCTGGGATTCCCGCTTGCGCGATTTGGGTGGATGGAAAGGATCGATTCCGTCGGACGGAATTTGGCCAAATCCCTTCAGCCCGACGCCGGTGAGCAGGTCAAGATCGAGGCGATTTCCGGATGGCTGGGATCGCCCGACGGCGTGCGACCGGTGGAATTTCCCGACGACACCGACCTGGTTCCCTCGTTGGCCTGGGAGCGTCATCGGGGCGGGTGCACTTCGCTATCCTGGATCTGGATGCGCCTGGCCAAGGCCATGGATCTGGACCTCCAGCCGGTGCTGCTTCCAGGGCACATGGCCTTGAAATCAAAGGAAGGAAGGTTCGTGGAGACCTTGCGGGGAGGCCTTCTCCGTTCCCGCGACTTCTACGACTCCACGTTTTCCCTGGCCAAGCGACCCGCTTACCGCCTGGATGCGGCGCATGTTCCCGTGCTCGAGGCGTCGCTTCTGGTGCATCGGGGGTTGCTGCTCTGGAATAGACAGGATTTGACGAACTCCGAAGCGTGTTTCCGCAAGGCGTCCGAACTCGTCCCCGGCATGCCGGAGGCGGAAGGGAACCTCGGATTGGTGCTGGAAGCGAGCGGCGAGCGAGTCCAGGCCCGCGCACATCTCGCCACAGCCCTGGCGGGAGATTCCCTCAACGGCAAGGCCCGAGTGCGATGGGAAGCCTTGTCCAAGGACGGGACCGGACCATGAGGCGTGGCATCGCTTCGCTTGCGCTGGTGGTGGTTTCCTCATGCCGCCTCAGTCATGTGGTGGCCACCGATCCGATTCCCGTGCCATCGGTCGCGACGGGCTGGGCGCGCTTGTTGCCGCTGTCGGGGAAGGTCTTGCGGATCGGATCGGACGATCCGCTGGCCTTGCCTGAGGAACGCCCTGGCTGGGTGCGGTTTGGGCGCGACATCTGGATGGACACGTTGGAGATGGGACAAGCGGAGTACCGAACCCTGCTGGGGCGCAATCCTTCCAAGGTGGTCGGCGATTCCCTGCCGGTGACCGATGTTTCCTGGTACGACGCTTTGCTTGCCGCCAACGCCCGCTCGCGTCGCGACGGATTGGATTCCGTGTACGAGTACGTCTCGGTGCGACTGGATGCGGCGGGGAACGCACAGGATCTTCCGGGCCTGGCCGTCCATCCGGACCGCGAGGGATGGCGGCTTCCCACGGAGGCCGAATGGGAAGCGGCCGCGAGAGCGGGATCCACGACCCCGTTCGCCTGGGGAACACAGTCGGATTCCGCTCTCTCCGATCGATACGCCTGGAGCCGGGCGAATGCGTCGGGGCGGGTCCGCGCGAGGGGGCTCCTGGCCGCCAACCCCTGGGGTCTGCACGACATGTCAGGAAATGTCATGGAGTGGGTGGGGGACTGGAAAGGGCCCTACCCGCGGGATACGGTGGAAGGTTTCGCCGGCCAGGAGAGTCCGGGCGAACTCCCCGAGATCGCCCTGAAAGGCGGCGCGTACAACCACGGCCTCCAGCAGCTGCGGCCTTCTTCCCGCACCGCCACCTACGCGGCCTATCGCGCCTCGCGCTCCGAATATGTCGGATTCCGTCTGGTTCGCGGCGGATTCCGGGCCCGCTGGGCGAACGCCTCGGGAATGTCGGTCGAGGCACCGGCTGTCTCGATCCTGGTTCCGAACCTGGCTCGACGTCTGGGGGTTTCCAGCGCGCGGTTGGTGTTCGTCAATCGTTGGGAGGGCAAAGGCTTGCTCGCGTGGGTCGACTATGCCGAGACCGACCCCGTGGTGCGGAGCCTTCCCGATCGCGACCCGGTCTTCCACCCGGCGATCTCTCCGGATGGGGCATGGGTCGCGTGGAGCACGGGTCTGGAAGGATCGACCGGTCCGTCGAGGATCAAAGCGCGAAGGCTCGCGCGAAACGACACTCTCGTGGTGGACTTGGGCGAGGGGGCGATCCCGCGTTGGTACGCCACTTCCACGGACACGTTCTTGATCGCCGCGAAGGCATTGGACAACACCTCCGACGAATGGGCGCGCACCCGCACGGTGGCGCATCGCTGGAGGCGAGGGCGCTTCGAAGGGGAGCAGACCTGGGCCCCGTCCGGCAGCTACCATGATGGGCGCAGCGGGTCGTTCCTGTACACGGGGTACCGCCGATTGCGCCAGTGGAGCCTGGAGGGAGGAGCCGACCGCATCCTTTTCACGGCGCCCCTCAACGGAAAATCCGCCGGCGACACCTCGCAAGTCTGCAATGTCAGTGCTTCGCCGGATACGACAGGAAACGTCTTGTTCTTGGATTTCGGGTACGAAGGGATCTCTTCGCTGGTCGGTCGCCCCTACGGGATCCACGAGATCGCCTTCCTGTCCGATGTCTCGGGCAAGGTGAAACGCTGGATCCCCGCGCCCGCGAACGAGCGGCAGTGGGAGCATCTGGAGTGGTCGAACTCGCCCCGTTGGGCGATCAGTGGCGCGATCGACGCGAAGGGTGCCTATCGGAACCTGTACGCGGTGGATCTGGAAATGGGGTCGAATCTCCGGATCGCCACCGGACAGGAATTGTGGCAGCCGGCGCTTTGGTTGGGGTCCGCGGTGGATCTGTCCCCAGGTCGGGCGGATCCGGACAGCGCGGGCAGATATGTCAATGTGGAGATCGAATTTCGCCTCAACCACTGGTGGTCGCGACACGACTCCGTGGACGTCGCGATCCTGGGAAACAGCCACACCGCCTACGGGATCCTTCCGTTGGAAATCCATTCCCTCAAGGCGCACCTGTTCGGATTCGCCGGAGCGTCGTTGCCGGACCAGGATGAACTCCTCCGCCAGTACGTTCTGCCGCACGCTCCCCGGCTCAAGGTGGTCGTGGGCTCGTTCATGCCGGGTTTGATGTTCGAATCGCCTTTGTCATCGGTACGATCCACGTGGCGATTGATGGCGGCATCACCAGGTTACGCCTACGATCGGAATCATGGGTTTTGGCAAGCGGGGTTCGCGCAAGGCTTCAAGGAAGCGGTCGCCCAGCACGTGGCAGGCCTTGCGGGGCGGGAGTCCATGGATCGCGCCGGCGGATGGACCTACGCGGCTCCCACCTCCAGTTGGTGGGTTCAGTTCTCGTCGGAGGAATTGATTCCCAACCAGACGGAATCGAATCCAGCGCTCGCCGAGAACCTAGGCCTCCAGGAGGCGATGATCACGCGATGTGACCCGATCGGGAATGGTGTATGTCCTGGTGAAGTTCCCGGAAAGTCCTGGCTATGCCACCACCGCCAGGGCGACGCGCTATGGTCCGGACTGGAACCAGTACCACAAGTTGCTTGGGAGGGTCAAGGCATGGGAAACCAAGTATCCGGGTTTCTTCTTCTACGACGCGTACCAGGATGGACAGCACGATTTCGTGGACTCCGAAGCCGTGAACACCGATCACCTCAATCCCAACGGCGCCCGCAAGATGAGCCGACGGCTGGATAGCGTGATCGCCTCGCACCTGCCTTGAGTCCAACGGTTCCGGCCCCGCTCTCCCTGCCCTGCCCGCCGGAGATTTAGGTTTTCCCAATCCATGAAACTGACCGAATCGATCGTTGGCCAATTTCCCATCCTGGAGCTGTCCGACCCGGCGTCGGGCGCCTTCGTTTCCGCCCTCCCCACCCGGGGAGGCACGGTCCACCGGCTTGGCCTTCCGGATCTAGATGGCCGCATTCGCGAGTTGATGATGCCGATGCGTACCGAGCGCGAGATCGAGCGCCATCGCTGGTCCAAAGGCGCCATGCTGGCCCCCTGGCCCAACCGCATCCGCAAGGCGCGCTACGAGTTCGAAGGCAAGGTCCATCAGCCGGTCAAGAACTTCAAGCCTCAAGGAGGTCACGCCATCCACGGCACGGTCTGCTTCGAGACGTTCCGGTTGACGCCTCGCAAAGCGGAGGACACGTTGTTCGAGCTGACCTTGGATTCCAAGGGCTGGACCGGCTATCCGTTTCCGGTGCGCGTTTCGTTCCGGTACGAATTGTCCCAGGGCGGATTGACCTTGACGTTTTCCCTGGAAAACCGAGGCAAGACGCGGATTCCCGCAGGACTGGGATGGCACCCGTATTTCCGGCTATCCGATTCCGTGAAACCCTGCTTGTTGCAAGTGCCCCCCGGAAAGAAATTGTCCATGACGGAAAATGCCGTGCCGGATGGCAGGAAAGCGCCTCTGGGACGGTTTTCCAAGCCGGAGACGATCGGTGCGGATTTTCTGGATGCTTGCGTGGAATTGTCGGGCAAGGCCAAGATCCAGACCACCCGTCTGATCGATCCCGACCAGGATCTGGCCTTGGAGGTCTGGCAGGAGACGGGACCTGGCAAGTTCGGCTACGTGCAGCTGTTCACTCACCCCTTGCGCCATTGTCTGGCGATCGAGCCCATGACCTGTGCTCCGGACGCTTTCAACAACGGAATGGGACTGGCCGTGCTGGAGCCGGGTGAACTCCTCTCTGCATCGTGCGGGGTGCGCCTTTCGCGGCCGTAAATCGCATTCAAGAAGACATGAATCTCCGTGTAATCGAAGCAAAATCCGTGTAGTGCCGACTTCGGCGGGCTTGGATGAGCCTAGCTTTTCTTCCGACTCAACCGATCGACTCCCAGCGCGCAGGAGCTGCCCATGAACAAACCATCGAAGCCGGATGCCTTCCGCCAAATTTTCAGGGGTGGCAACCTGCTGGACGAGTCGAAGGCCAAACCCTCCGCCACCCTGGATTGGGAGAAAGTCCAATCGAAGCTCGCCGCGTCCCGATCGGTCAACAAATCGCAGCCCAAGGCCAAGTACGATTCCGACGCCTACCTCAAGCAATGCCGCGAGGAGGACCCGTGGCCCGAGGAGAAGCAAGAGGTATCCGGGGCGATCTCCCTTTCCGATTGCAAATTCGCCTTTCCCTCCAGCCTGTATCCGGATCGCGACGCCTTGGTGCAATGCAAGGTCACCCAGTCGGATCCTCCCACCAAGGGGTCCGTGACCTTCAAACTGTGGGTGCGCACCGAGGGCGAGCAGGATTGGAACGATCTCTCCGAAACGGCCACGACGCCGGTGGACGCAAAGGCTGGCGAGAGTCAACTGGAAGTGAAGCTGGTGCTGCATTGCCCCACGCCTCCTCCCGAGCTGGGTACCAAGCTCGAATATCGCGCGACCGCTGAGGAAGCCAGCGGATCCAAGGCGGAAAGCGCCGCTGCACCTGTGAAGTTGCAGAACCTGTGCCGGTACTTGGGAGCCCCCCACCTCTCCTACAAGGATCGCCACATCGCGCCGGTGATGGATGAAGACGGAAAATGGGCCCTGGGCCTGGCGGCCGTGTTGCAGGAACACGCGAAAACATCCGGTGCCACGCTGGTGGCTTTTGGTTTTGCCAAGGGCCAGAGCGCGCGGGATTTGGCGAAGTACCGCGCCCAATGGGTCCAGTGTGTGCTTTCCCGCGACAAGGCGGCTTGGGAAACGCTGCGCGCGAAGATGGACACCAAGGACCTGCAATCGATTCTTTCCGGATTGTGTCTGGGGTTCGATTGGAGCTGCGATCCGGGTGCTGTGGATGGCAAGACCGGGGCCAAGACCACCGCCGCGATCAAGGGGTTCCAGTCTGGTTGCGAGGCTCGATTGGGCGTGGCCTTGAAGTCGGATGGCGATGCCGGGAAAAAGACTTGGGAGGCCCTCCTGGACGCGCTGTGCCATGCGGTCGGAAAGACGATGGGTGATGCGGAGAAGGCCGCGCCGTCGTGGCCTGCGCCTACCTGGGGGCATGCCGCGGGCAAAGGCGTGTATTCCAATGGTGCGGACATCGCGCGTGCGGAGGATGTCGGTGTCGAAGTCGGGTTGTTCGAAGCCGGCATGGAACCCGCACTGACACCCGTCGCCGCGGGCAAGAAGGTGGATCCAACTTCCAACCCCATGGAAGATTCCGCGGTGATCCAGAAGTTCCCATTGGATGTCGCCCAACCCGCCGAGGTCTCCAACCAGGTGCGCCGGGTGCGCATGGTGGGAATGGTCTTCGATGCCAACAAGGGATTCGTGTTGCCGCAGGCCTTGCCTGGCATTCGCAAGATCGTGGCCATGAACAAGGCCTATCCCGCCGCCAAGATGCTGGTGGTGGGGCATGCCGAAAGCGACGAAATCCACGCGGGCATCGATCTGGCGCGCCACCGGGCCGAGATGCTCACCGCCTACCTGGTGGGCAAGCACGAGCCGTGGCTGGCGTGCTTCGGGCCTTCGCAGGTGGCGGCTTCGCGCTGGGGCACCCGCGAGATCCAACTCATGTTGTCGGCGCTGGACAATGGCGGCAAGCCCTTCTTCGAGGGGTGCGCGTCGGGCATCACGGACGAGAAGACAAAATCCGCCATCAAGGCGTTCCAGAAATCCAAAGCGTTGAAGGACGACGGGATCGTGGGGCCGAAAACCCGCGAAGCATTGGTGAAAGCCTACTTGGAGATCGAGGACACCACCGTCACGCACGACGACATCCCGCTGCCGCATGGCTGCGAAGGCCATCCGGACGGCAGCATCGCCGAGGCGGGACTCGTGGAAGACGATCGCCGCGTGGAGGTGTTCTTCTTCGAGAAGAAGATCAAGCCCAGGCCTCCCAAAGGCGTCAGCCACGAAGGCGATGTGGAATACACGCAATGGACCTCCAAGCTCGAGGAAACCCAGGACTTCGAGGTGCACGGCGTGCATGTTCGCGTGGTGGATGCCAAGAAGAAGGCGGTCGCGAACCTGCCGGTGAAGCTGGTGGGTCCGGTGGAATTGGATTCCGTGACCGACGACCACGGCTACGCGTCCTTCGTGGGGCTCAAGGCGGGGCGCTATCTTCTGCGCTCGGCGAAGCAGGACAACCCCATCCCGCAAATATCCCTGAACTATCCGACGGCAAAAACCGTCGCCGCGAAATGAGGACCGGTCATGTCCACTGACCCCAACATGTCCTACGATCCCGACGAAGGAAGGATGAGCACCATGCCGCCACCAGCCTCCTCTGGCTCGGAGTGGTTCCCACCGGAAGGAGGCATGTGCACGCCGGAGAATCCGGAAGGCAACGCCAGCTTTCCCGAACAGAACATGTCCTACAATACACCGGACGGGAAGCCGCCTGTCGCGTCCGTTTGGGGGTATACCAGTTCGTTCTTCGGAGATGGTGGGATGTGTTCGGTCGATCCCGGCGCCAACCAGTCCTCCATGAGCTACGGCGGCATGTGCGTGGACAATGGGATGAGTCCCCACCTGGAAGGCGGAATGTCTTCGGGGAAGTTTCTGCAGGTACTCCTCAGCGGCCCAGGGGGCTACGTCGAGGGAGATGTCGTGGAAATCAACGAGGAACAATTCGCGACGGTCGAATGGTGGGCGTTGGGTGCCGAATACGTTCTGATCAACGGGGACGCGGTTGAGCCGATCGGCCGATTCGGAGCCCCGTACGAAAACGACTTGGCGAGTACCGAGGGGAAAGTTCGCTTCTATGAGGTCGCGGCCTCCTTTCCAGGGGGAGCGAAGGAGCGGCGGCAAGTCGGCGTGAAAATGGTTGGCCTGACGACGGGGGGAGCGCAGGAGGTCAAATTCGAGATCTCTGCGGATTGGCTGAATGAATGCTTGACCAAAGCTGCCAAAAGGATTTCCGCAGGGACACGATACGTTGAATTGGATGAGGTGAAATTCGCGATTGAGGTTTCCGGGAAAGTAGGGAAATCAGCGACCTGGAGCGGGGCGGTCAGTCACGCTTTTTCGAAAGATTCTGTCCAACAAGGGCTTTCCGGGGCGGTCACCAAATCATTAAAGCTTGACTCGGAATGGACGATGGACGTTTCGGGAAAAGCATCGGCGGCCCGGGGGCTCAAGTTCGAAGATGGGGTTTCCTTCACGGCGGAAGCAAAGGTCGGTTGCGAGATTGTGTTTCAAAAGAAAGTGGGTGATGCGACTTGGGCCTTTTCGCTGGAAGTGACGCTTGGACTGTATGAGTTTTCTTGGAAGTTCGGCGGGGAATTGAAAAGTGAATGGCCGCTGACCGTTGAGATCGCCGGTGGTGTGGCCTATGGCGGTCCCTGGAACATCATGGAATTCGCGTTCGATGGATCGGTGAAGGGAACGCTTTCGGCAAAAGTCAGACCAAACTGGAAAATGATCGCCGCTGATGTCGCGAAAAGCTTCGCACCGGAATTGTTGAGCCTGGGAGCGTTGGCAATTCCTCTCGCGATCGTGGTTGGAGGGGTAGCCACCATTGCTGTGAACGTGACCGCTCTGATGGCTGTTTGGGAGCTGAAGGACACCCGAGATTCGATCAAGAGGGTGACCGACGAAACAACAAGGGGCTACATGGATGGCTTAAGAGGCTTCGCGTCCAGCAAGGAGGCTCCGAAAATCGAAGACGCGGCCAATGCCTACAACGCAGGCGTCGCCGCTGGGTCGAATCGACGGGAGGAGGTCATTCGCGACCACTGCGGAGGCGAGAAGATCTACTTCTCCGATTGGCTGATGGACAATTCCGACAAGGTGCGGGAGGAGGTCTGGAGCCAGACTCGAACTCGTTTGGTCACCGCGGCTTGGAACAGAATCGGGCCCAACCATTCCGGGACGGCGACCATGGTCCTCCAGGAACAGAAGTGGGATTGGATCTACATCGTTGGAAACAATCCGCAAAGCCTGGGAGAGAGTTGGGTGAAGCTGTGGAAGGATGTCCGACGCGAAGACCCCGATAATCCGCGTCTCTCGGACGGATTCTGGTAAAGGGGGGCGTTGTCCAGGGGATCGATTAGGGTGCTCCCCTGCCTCACCAATGCGGCGGCCGGTCGTCGGCGGGGCCGGTTTCCTGGCTGCTGGATTCCATCTGTTCCTGGAGCTCCTCGAACTTCCGTCCGAGCCGTTCCAGATCTCCCTTCAGGAGCAGCACCACCTCGTGGAGTTGCTCCACGGTGCGCTCGCTGTGGGACAGTCGGATTTCCAGTTCGGTCAACCTCTGGTCGGAATCGCTCATGGAGGTGAATGGTAACGATCCCGCAGGCTGTTGGGGGATTTCTAAAATAGGGATCTTCGTATCCACCGGGAGACCCATTATGACCAAGCCGACCGAAACCCACGCCGCCCTGCTGAAAAAGCTCGGGATCACCGTTCCGCAGGTCCTGCTGCCCAAGTCCGGCACGGACCTTTCCAAGTGGGCCGTGGTGGCTTGCGACCAGTACACCTCCGATCACGCCTACTGGAACCAGGTGGAAGCCCTCGTGGGCACCGCGCCTTCCACGCTGCGCATCACGCTGCCGGAGATCTTCCTGGAAAGCCCCGAAGTGGGCGCCAAGATCGGCAAGATCCACGAGGCCATGGCCGATTACACCTCCCGTGGCATCCTGGAAAACCAGGGCGAATGCCTGGTGTACCTCCAGCGCACCACCGAGCATTCCGGCACCCGTGAAGGGATCGTGGTGGCCATGGATCTGGAGCGTTACGACTACGCCCGCGATTCCAAGAGCCTGATCCGCGCCACCGAAGGCACCATCGTCGATCGCATTCCGCCCCGCTTGGCGGTCCGTCGCGCAGCTCCGCTGGAATTGCCCCACATCATGATCCTGATCGACGATCCGGACCGGGCCGTGGTGGAGGCCCTGGCCGCCAAGACTTCCGGCCTGGAGACCATCTACGACGTGGAACTGATGCAGCAGGGTGGACACCTCAAGGGTTGGAAGCTGGAAGGCGCGGTCCTTGCCGAGGTTCTCGCCAAGCTGGATGCCCTCCTGGAGAAGACGATTTCCGTCCAGGGTCCCACCCCCCTGTTCTGGGCCATGGGCGACGGCAACCACAGCCTGGCCACGGCCAAGGCCCGCTGGGAAGAGACCAAGACGGAGCTTTCCGCCAAAGGCGCGAGCCAATCCGAGATCGACGCCCATCCGGCCCGCTTCGCTCTGGCGGAAATTGTCAACATCCACTCGCCGGGATTGTTCTTCGAGCCCATCCACCGCGCGGTGTTCACCAAGGACATCCCCGAACTCACGGAGGCAGTCCTTTCGGAGGCCACCGCCGATGTCACCCAGATCAAGGAGGCCGACCTGCAAGCCTTGCTGGTCTCCCCGGAAGGCCAGAACAAGGCCGGGTACTTCGACGGCAAGAACTGGTACGTGCTCTCCTACAAGGGCAAGAAACTCCCCACCGCCAAGGTCGACGAGCTGTTCGGAAACTTCCAGAAGGGAGTTCCCGCCGCGCGCATCGACTTCATCCACGGCTGGGAGGATTCCAAGAAGCTGGTTTCCGAAGGAGCCGGAATCTTCTTCACGCCCGTGATCGCCCGCGAACGCCTGTTCGCATGGGTCCAGGAGAACGGCCCGCTGCCCAAGAAGTCCTTCTCCATGGGTCACGCGGAAGAAAAGCGCTACTACCTGGAGGCGCGTCGGATCATTGCCTGACATGAACTGGACACCAGTGGTGTCCAGTTCCAAAATTGACAACGCCCTGAAATCGTTCCCGGGTTGTCGTCGGCTATACTTTCTTGCAAGGACACTTCCTGTTCAGCGGGGAGTGTCCATTTCCGATCCAGACAATCCCCGGTCCAGTGCCGGAGGTGGTCCGACGGGAACGAACCCCTCGCTGTGGACCGATATGCCCCAACCAAATTCCCGATCGCTTCGTTTTCCGACGGTAAAATTCCGCTGCCGCGCAGGAGGCTGGCTGGCTGGCCTTGTCCTCGTGCTCAGTGCTTGCGAAGTGACGGAACTGCCTCCGGAGCCGGAGAAAATCGTCGAGGCGGATTTCACCATCGCCACTTCCTCGGCGCCGGATTCGGTCGCTTGGACGATCGGCGCGCGAACGGGATGGGCGGGTCTGGTCAAGACAAAGACGGATACTTCCCTGGGGAAGGTGTCCTTCAAGGCGAGTGTGGCCGCACCCAATCCGCCGGATACGATCCGATTCTCCCTGCGCACCTTGGGGATCCACACGGCGACCATCAAAATGGCCCCTCAAGCGGATGGGATCTACGATCAGCTGGCGCCGGTTCCGGATGCGATCGCCATGAAACTGCTGATCAAACTGGACTCGCTGGCGAAAATCGGCGGGTCCGGTCTGGCCAAGACCCGAGCCGGATTGGAAACCCTCGCGGCAAGACTGCTGTTGGATCCCACTTCGATCTTCAAGGACCAAAAGCAGCTGCCCGCCGGTCTGACCAGATACGTGCTGGACAGCCTGGCGCTGCGCGAGGCGACCAAAGGCACCACGCCGCTGGAGATCGTCGCTCGAGGCTGGTTGGTGGACATGACCTTCGATCAGGCGCGCACCAAACTCGAGCTTTGGCTTTCCCAAAAGGTGCCGGGAATCGACAGTGCGGCCTATCGGCGGATGGTGCCGCTGGAGAATTTCCCCCCCGAGGTGGTGCGACTGACGGCCGACACATTGACGGTGGTCAAGGGCGGCGGCAAACGGTCGTTCTTGATCGAGTTGCAGGACGATTCCGGCATGACCTCCCTGAAGAAGACCGTGATGCAGAACAACGTGGACGCGTCCACCTTTTTCTCCCTGGATGCGCCCGCCTTTCCCTCCAACAAGCCGATCTCCCACGTGTGCACCCTGAAAGTGGCCACCGGCACGGCCACGGTGGGCACCTACGTGCTGCAGGTGGAGGTGACGGACAATCGGGGCAAGAAGGGAAGCAAGGAGCTCACCTTCCAGGTCTCGGAAAACACCAGGCCGGTCGATCCGGGGAATCCGGGCGATCCTCCGGTGGATCCCAAGCCGGAAACCAACCACGCGCCGATCGTGGTTCGCCAGAATCCACTGACGGACACTTTGACGGTTTCTGACATCACGTACGCTTTTTCGTTCCAATGGACGGTGAGCGACATCGACGGGAACCTGGGCAAGGTGTACCTGCAGAACAAGGAACTCGAGTTGCAAAACGGCATCGCCAGGCAGGAAGTCCCGCTCAAGCTCGGCGACACCACCTTCGTGGTGATCCGAGCCACGGACGCCAAGGGCCTGGAAGACATCGACACGATCCGCGTCTATCGTCAAAAGCGGGTGGAGCCGAAAATCGAGATCCTATCCAGCGCCGCGAGGAATGTCGAGATTTCGGACACCCAGTCGACCTGTCAGGTCAGGTGGAAGGTGACCGACACCGACCTCGATTCGGTGAAGGTGGATGGAAAGACCATGAAGGCATCGGAAGGACCGGAGTTCGGTTTCATGGCCACTCTCGCCCCAGGAACGGACAAAACGATCAGGATCGTCGCCTACGACCACCTCGGCTCCGTCGTATCGGATTCTGTCATGATCCGTCGGCCGAAGCCGATCCAGCCTGTCATCGCCTACGTATCCGGCAAACTCCGGGACACCTCCGTGGTGGACACCCAGACCACCTTGAAGACCCGCTGGAAAGCCACCGACACCGATCTGGACTCCCTGTGGATCGGCGATACCGTGTTCAAGGCGGTTTCCGGCCAGGAATACGAATACGTCTCGCACCTGGCTCCGGGAACGAATGACACCCTTTTCATCGTGGCAACCGACCGCCTCGGTTCGATCGTGTACGACTCGTTGGTGATCCGTCGACCGCATCCGCGCGCGAAGTGGAAGGACCTGATCGCCGCCGTGCAGAGCGGAGCGGACACCGTTCCGTTGCTCAAGCTCTCCAGTGGCATCGCCATGGGGCAGTTCGAGGTGACCCGCGCCGTGTACGCCAAGTATGCAGGAACGGCTGCACCGAAGGATTCGTCGGGGTATCCAGCGAATCGCTTGACGGTCTACGAGGCGATCTTGTTCTGCAACGCGCTGTCCAAGGCCAAGGGGCTCGATACCCTGTACGCCTATTCCACGTACGATGCCGGCACGGGTTACCTGGATACGGTCACGATGCGCGATACCATGAAGGCCAATGCCGGTGCGTTGAAAGGATATCGTCTGCCGACACGCGCCGAGTGGAATGCCGCGTCGACCCTTTGGGGCGCCTATCCATGGGGAAGTTCCACGGATGCGAAGTTCGCATCCGACTTCGCCATCCTCGCAGGAGGGGCGATCTCGGCCACGGGATCGCGAAACCCCACGGGAATCGGCTTCTTCGACTTGGCCGGGAACGTGGCGGAATGGACTTCCGAGCGGTTCGGCTACCTGAAGACCAGTACGCGGTGGTACTCCGTGGGAGGATCCTACACCACTTCGGACCTCGCTACGGTGATCGCCCCCAATCTCATGACCGGCTTGACAAAAGACCCTGTGATCGGATTCCGCGTCGTGCGGATCGGATCGAATTGAAGGAGATGTTCGCATGACCCGCACGTTTCAACGGATGATCGCCACCGCCGCGTTCCTCGCGGCTTCGGCTGGAGCCGCCATTCCGGGATTGTTCGTGGTCCAGGAGGGGAGGACGAGCGATCCCGTCGCTTCCGCGCTGACCTTGCGGACGGATTTCGGATTCGCCCAACTCGCCCCGATCGGCGACATCAACAAGGACAAGGTGCAGGATCTGATCGCCGGAGCGCCCTACCTGGATTCCGGCGCCGTGCAGATCCTCCTGATGAACTCCGCCGGCAAACTGGCGGCCGCGCCCACGACGATCAACGCACGCCATCCCCTGCTCAAGCCGACCATGGGCACCAGTCCCGACAATTTCGGCGCGGGCATGGGGGTGGTGCTGCCGTTTTCCGATTCGCGCTCCTGCGCCGTGGTGATGACAAGTTCCGTCAGTTTTCGCAAGCTGTGGGCTTTGAAGATCTGCCGGGACCAGACCGGTGCGCCCAACGGCATCGATCTGACCCAGGCGGTGGTCTTCGATACAGCCCATGCGGCGTTTTCCGGTCTTGGATTGAAAGGGCTGGGCTTCGGGAATTCGATGTCCGTTCTGGATACGTTGACCACCGGCGAACGGCTGGTGGCGATCGGTTCCACCTTGGATGGATTGGGCAAACGCTCGGAAGAGGGGCGAGTGATCCTTCTGGCCATCCATCCCACCACGCTTGCTTTGCGTCGCGTCACGGCCTTTCCGGAAAACTGGACGACGGATCCTTTCGCCGCCAATTTGCAGGCTGGCGAGCATTTCGGAAGCTCCATCGCTCCATGGCGGGGAGCCAACGGAAAGAAAGGAATGGTCGTGGTTTCGCCCGACTGGACCGATGCGGGCGGAACGTATGCCGGACGCGTCAGCATCGTGACCTTCGGTGACGACAACAAGTTCTTCTCCATCAGCTCCTTTTCCGGAATGGGAGGCGATGTCACGACAGGTGCCGTGTTCAGCGTGGCATCGGGAGACATCGATCATGACGGCGTCACCGACCTGGCTCTCGGCTACAATCTGGCCAGAAGCGCCGGCGTGACCCAGATCGGAATGGTCAAGATCCTTCTACTGAACGGCAGCGGTGTTCCGAAGGATTCGAGCTTCATCGGCAAGGGCTCCTCGGGATTCGTGGATACCGCCAACGCCTTGGGCGTGGATTGCCAATGGGGTTCCAAGGTTTCCCTGGTGGACCTCGACGGAGACCAGCAGCTGGACCTCGTCGCGGGAGCCAGAGGCAACGCGGTCGCCTCCACGCCGGAAATTGTCGGATCGGTCTGGGCCTTGCGGCTGAAACAGCGCCCCTGGCGACACAAGAGCCCCGACTCGATCCTTCTGGCTGGAACCGGTTGGGTCCAGAGGGTATTGAGCGACTACGTGACAGGCAACAACCTCAAGTGGTCGATCGTCCCTCCTGCCGTGCCAGGGCCCGATCCGGTCGCGACTTGCCGGGTTTCCGGCGCCGCTCTGGCGACGGTCGTGGAGTGCCAGGCTGGCACCAGCAACGGGATCACGAAGGTGCGCGTGGTGGCAAAGGACACGGGGAACATTCCCGCGACCGTGCAGTATACCGACACGCTGGAATTCCCGGTTCGGGTTTCCGGGATCAACAATCCACCGGTGCAGACCAAAACGCTTCCGACCATCGTGCTGACGGAAGACCATGCGGATACCGCGGTCGTGGTGTTCTCGAAGTTCTTTTCGGATCCGGAGGCCAAGCCCCTCACGGTGACCGTGACCGGTTACGACGGCACCATCACGAGCCTGCTGACCTTCCACCAATCGGCGAATTTCGACACGCTGTTCATCGCGCCGGTGCAGTTCAAGTTCGGCAACGGGTCGTTGCGGGTGGTGATCAAGGATGATTTCGGTTCGAGCGTGGAGGCCAAGTTGGACATCCAGGTGACCCACGTCAACCATCTGCCGGTCGCCAACTCGGATGAATTCGAGGTGTTCGAGAACCTCGCGACTTCGTTGGATGTCGTTGCCAACGACAAGGACGACGACAAGGAAACGTTGGTTCCGGTCATCGTGGCCGCGCCCAGCCATGGGAAAGCAGTGGTGGTGGGAAGCAAGGTGATGTTCACTCCCGATTCCTTCTATACCGGCGACGACGCGTTCACCTACAAGGCCGACGACAAGACCGGCTTGTCGGCGGTCGCCAGCGTGAAGGTCAAGGTGAAACCCTACCAGGGAACCCCGGTCGTTTTCCGTCCGCTGAAGGACGTCACCGTCCCCGAGGACTCGCCCCCGATCCTGATCCACGCCGACAGCCTGTTCTTTTCGGGAGCGGATCGTTTCCAGTACGAGATCTTCCTTCCGATCCACAATTGCCAGAGCTTGGCCGATGTGACGTTCGATTCGAAGACCAAGATCCTGACGCTGGCTCCGTTCAAGTACCAGTCGGGTCAATGCGACATCACTCTGCGCGATTACCTGCCAGCCAAGGATTCCGTGGCCAGCAAGATGACGCTCACCGTGACCTTCGTGGAGCACCCCTACAAGTTCAGCTCCCGGATCCTCCTGGACACGGTCTCGCCGGGCAATCGCCATGTGGTGAAACTCGATTCGCTGGACTTGGACCGCAAGGAGTTGGAGTACGTGTTCGGCGCTGGATGGCCTGCCTGGGCCGCCGTCGACGGCCGTTCGATCGTCCTGAACCCGCCGATGGACGCGGTCGATTTCTACGCGACCCTCATGGTCCGGAAGAAAGTGGGCGCGGGGGAGACTCCCAGCGTTGCGACGGACACGGTGGATTTCCAGGAAACCGTCCAGGCGATCAGCGCGCTGCGTGGCCGGAAGATGGGTGGACTCCGATTGGACTTCGCCAGCCAACCCGGGAAACTGATCGTCCGAAACGGCCCTGACGCCTTCCGTTTGGAGCTGTTCTCCCTCAAAGGAGAGCGGTTCGTCACGATGACCGGCGAGCCCTTCCAGGAACGGTCGATCGACCTTCCTGCCGCGGGTTCGACGGTCTATCTGCGGCTACAAGAGGGGGGCCGCACGACCATTGCTCCTCTGTTGATGAATCACTGACCCATAAGGACCCGCACATGAGACTATCTCCGCTGTTTTTGGTGGGGCTCGGCCTGGCGCTGGATGCGCAGGCAGGCCCTCTCTCCGCCCGTTCCACCCGGACGTTCCGGGAACTGACGCCGGGTGGCGTCGTCGTGGCCGACATCGCGGTCGCCTACGAAGACCCCGACCTGGCGCCTTCCGGTTACAACGTCCTGAATCCGACGAAAACCGTCAATCCCAAGACGGACCTTCCCGCCCTCTTGAAGCTCGCTTCGGAAGAACTCTCCAACGCGACCAACCATGTCGTCCAGCTGGGCGCGGTGACCGTGATCCCCACCACCCCGAAGTCGGATCCCGACATCCTGATCGTCAACAGCTGTCCGACAGGAGTTGTCCGATTGACCGATCAGGCCGCGGGCCTGGGTCCGGTCTGCGCGGATGCCAACACGGGTGGCTACGTGGGCATGGCCTGGTGGGAACAGACCTCCCTTCTGGGGACGGATGCGACCCAGGAGATCTTCCCCAAGACCTCCAACGGGGTGAGCGTCCTCAATGGCGGAGCCAGGATCACCATCACCTGGCAGACCCTCAAGGAGTACGGCGCTTCGGCCTTGGTCCACGAGTTCGGGCACTATCTGTTCGCGATGCGGGATGAATACGAAGCCTCGTTGTTCACGCCTGGCGTCTCGCCGAATTTCAGCAAGACCTATCTGGATGCCGCTTCGCAGAATCCGACGAGCACGGCGACCGGTGTGATCCAGGGTGTCGCCCTCGCCGGTGGAACTAGCCCGCAGGACATCGTGTCCTTCACGGATTTCTTCAAGGGATTTCCGATGGGCTATGTCGCCGACTTCATGAATCCGACCTTCAAGAAGGCGTTCTCCCCCGCTCTCGTCCCGGTCGTCACGACCGGCGACGTCGCCACCGAAGGCCAGGCGACCGTGGGCGGCAAGAAGATGTACTGGGTCCCCGAGCAGTTCGCGACGGTGGTCACCCGCGGCAACGGAGACGTCAACCCGGTCAATGGCCGACGGGGCAGCATGTGGTCGTTGGCCACCGCCATCCGCACCGCGTTCAACAGGCCCTATTCGATCCCCACCGCTACCCTGGCCTACCAGGTTGCGGAGACGAAAGTCGACGCCTACAACCTCGGCCAAAGCAACATCTTCGTGTTCGATCGTTCCGGATCGATGTCCGATATCATCTACGACGGCATGTTCGCGGGACGCCAGAAATCCGAAATCGCGATGGATTTCTTCGGGCGCATGACCCACGCGAACGTCGCCGGATCGAACGTGACCTACGCCAATTCCGCCAAATTCGGCGTGGTGGCCTTCGACGACACCCGGATCCAGCCCCAGGGAATGGAATACAAGCGTCCCTTGTCGGACCTCACCCGCGCGACCATCCAGGCGCCGGCCGCATCGCTGCCGCTGGTCTGGATGCAGGCTCCGCCGGGCTCCGTGACCGATCCCGCGCTTCCCGGGTACATCCCTCAGATGCCGCTTCCCGGAAACACGACGGATATTGTCAGCGCGTTGAACCTCGCCCGTGATCTGATGGACAAAGATCTGGATCGTCCGTTCATGCGCAACGTCATCCTGACCTCCGACGGCCTCCACAACACCGGACCGGCCGACTTCCAGGGCAACGAGGCCACCACCGGCAAGTACCGCCTCTTCTCGGTCACGATCGGAACGCTTCCCAGCGAGACCTACGGGAAGATCATGCAGGAGCTGGCCAACAACAGCGAAGGCCCGGACAACGTGCATGGCCAGGCCTTCTTCACGTCCGAGATCGCAGGGACTTCTCCGACCGATGGAAACCTGGAGCTGATCTCCATCGCCAACCGGATCAGCGCCGCGATCAACAACGCGGAAACGATCGACTACGGGGTGACGAACCTGTTCCGCGACGCGGCGCAGGAATTCCCCCTCAACGCGGATGCCACCCAGACCTCGGCCACGATGTCCCTGGCGTATTCCGGCACGGTGGCGCCCACGCTGTACCTGATCGGATCGAACGGGCAGACCATCACGGAAGCCGGCATCCCCGGCGTCGTGTTCTCCCAGCAGAGCAACTTCAAGACATTCAACATCGATCTGACCAAATTCTCGGCGGGAACCTGGAAGTTGCGCGCGACCACCCAGTCGGGCAATCCGCTCACCATCTATCCCAGTTCGTCGGTGAAGAGCTCCAAGCTTCAGATCAATCCGGTCTTGGAAACCAAATTCGCCAGCGCGACCGGCAGGTTTCCTGTCACGGTGGTGATCCAGGATGGCCGGCCCGTGAAGGGGCTTTCCGTGGTCGCCAATCTGAGGAACGTCGGGTCCGGCGTGGTGCGCAGTCTGCCCTTGACCTGGAATGGCTCCGCTTACACGGGCACGTTCACCGGAACCCTCCAGCCGGGCGTGTCCAAGCTCGATTTCGTTGCGACCCATCCGAACAACGCTTCGGTCACCTTGGTGCAGGGCGAGAACACCCAAGCGACGGCACCTCCGATGTATCCCTACTTCAAGCCGCACACGGTAAGCCGGGACGTTTTCATCGACGGCAAGGCCAACACCAAGACCGACGTCGCGTTGGAGGCCTGGACCATCCAGGACCAGCCGGCGTTCGCGCAGGGAACGGCGATGAAGTTGTTCCTGAAGAACAACACGACCGTGCCCTGGACCGGCTTGAAGGCGCGCTACTTCTTCAGCGTGTCCGAAATCCCCAATGGCGTGCCGGGATTCAGCCCGATCAACCTCGTGGGTGGATCCAAGGTCAAGGTCGGCACGGTCCTGAATCGTCCGGGACTCGCCTATGTGGAGTTCGATTTCGCCGGAAAGACGCTCCAGCCCAACGCGGTCTCCGGCAGCGGGCAAAATGGCGGCGAAGGCTTGTACGTGATCGACGCCTCCTGGCGCACGCCCTGGAATCCGCTGAACGACTACTCGTTCCAAGGCCTGAAGACCACCTGGAGCGTGAACTCCTTCGTGAACATCTACGACGCCAACGGGAAGTTGCTCGTGGGCAATCCGGACCTCGACCAGGCGACCTCGGGAACCAACTCGACGCCCATCGTCGTGCTGAACGTGCCGAACCTCCTGGTCGCAGGGGCCACCGCGACCTATTCGACAGAATCCGTTGATCCCGACGGCGATGCGCTGCGCTACACCTGGATCGTGGATGGAGTCACCCGTGTCCTGGATGGCAGTTCGAGCACATTCGACGCCAGCCTTGCCGCGGGCGCGCACACCCTCTCCGTCGTGGTCGACGACAAGAAGTCGTCCAAGGTCACCGTCACCCGGACGATCAATGTCCAGGTGGCATCGACCGCGTGCACGGAAGCCTCGAGCATCGACCTGGGCAAGGTGAGCACCCCCAAGGCGCTGACTCTGGTCAAGGGCGTCAACTGCTTCAAGGTGGACGAGCAGAACGTCAACCGCGAATGGAAGTGGAAGAACATCGTGTTCCAGGCCAATTCCTCCGGCGTGTCGCTTTCCGGTGCCAGCGTCCAGGCCTTGCCTGTCGGAGCTCCGACCAGCCTGGCCGGCTACACGCAGACGGTGAACTTCGCCGATCCGGGCGTTTCGAAGAACCTGTACCTCAAGGTCGTTTCGAACGCATCCAAGGCGGTCACGTTGAATTGGTGGTTGCAATAGTTCGAGGACGCGCTATCCTCTATAGCGCGGCTTGCCCCCGGGCCCCCTCAAGGGTCCGGGGGTTTTTTGTAGGAGGCCAAGGTGCGGCGAAGCAAGCTCTTCTATCCAGCGACGATCGTTTTCGGGCTTGCCGCGACGGGAAGGTGCGCCTCCGTCTCCCATGCCGTGGTCGTTCGGGACCACCTCAAGGCGACTTCGTCGGAAATCGTCATCAATGGGTCCCGTGGCGACAGCACGGCGGGCTCTTGGGCCGGGACCCTGCCTGGAATCGAGGGTCTTCCCACGCCGACCATTTCCCTGGATCCCCCCTATATCCTGCTGCGTCATCCCCTGCAGACAACAGATCAAGCCCCGGGATGGCCGGGAAGGATCGCCGGCCGATTGGATCTCCAAGCGGAGGATGGATCGTTCAGGCCGCAGTGCTCGGGGTCGTTGGTGGGGCCGAATTTCTTCCTGACCGCCGCGCATTGTGTCGTGGCGCCAACCTCCATCTCCTCCATCCAGGAAGAATGGGTGACGGATTCCTACTACGTGCGTCCCTCGTTGGATCGCGGGCACGATCATCCGGGGTTTTCGGCCGTGCGGGTGGTGAAATCGTATGTCTCGAAATCTGTCTTCCCCATCGCTCCGTCGTACGACGGTGACAACGATTGGGCGATCCTCGAATTGGCTTCGGATGTGGGAACAAGACTGGGTTGGGCCCAGGTAGTTCCCATGACCGACGATCGGGAGAACAAGCCCGTCCACATGCTGGGATATCCGATCTTCCCGCCGGACTGCGGCACGGGGAAGGTGTGCGACACCGCGACCAGGCGAGACACGCTGCACCACTCCTGGTCGTACCTCTGGAGATACAATTTCGGATCCACGCAGGATTGGTATCCGCAGGTCCACAACTGGAGAGGCGAAAGCGGATCAGGGGCGTTCGACTGCCCCGACAATCCTTGCAGGAAGGGAACGATCCGCGTTCGGGCCACGCTCTGGAAGGAACGAGCTCTCAGCGCCATCGACAGCACGATCTCGGGAGTGTTGGCCTCCATCTTGAAGGATGTGAAGGTGCCGGTATCGGCGATGCGTTCTTCCAGATCCTTCGAGCCGGATCTGAAGACGCGTTGGACGGCGGCGGGGCTGGAGGTCGAGACCGACCGCGTCGCCCAACTCGAGGTCTTGGACGCCAACGGAAGAAGCCTGGCTCGCACGGGGCAAGGAACGAGTTGGACCTTGGGGAGCTTGAACAAAAAGGGCGTGCTGCTGCTGGTGGCCCGCTACGGAAATGGACTGACAAAAACTGCAACGGTTGTGCCGGGCCTGTAGGAAGGCCGGAGTCCCGAACGGAGATCGAACGGGCTATTATTTCCCCGACATGCCTGCGCGTATTCGATTCCTGGGGATTCTTCTCGCCGCTCCGCTCGCTGGGTCGGCGGCCATCTCCCACTCCATCGTCATCCGGGACCACCTGAAGGAGGTTTCCAGCGACACGGTCGTCCAGGGGCGTGCGGGCGACACCACCGCCGGGTCCTGGAAGGGAACTCTTCCCGGTGCGACCGGCCTTCCCACGCCGCCGGTGCCGCAGGATCCCCCGTGGATCCTGATGCGCCAGCCGCTTTTGCCCAGGGATTCGGTTCCCGGCTGGCCGGGTCGGACCGCCGTCCGTCTCGATTTCCAGATCGACGACGCTACCTTCCGGCCACGGTGTTCGGGCATCCTCGTCGGACCCCGATGGGCGCTGACCGCCGCGCATTGCGTGCTGCAGCCGACTTCGATTTCGGGGATCCAGGAGCAATGGGTGAGCGATTCGTTCTACGTGAGACCCGCCTTCGATCGAGGGCACGATTATCCCGGCAAGGCTCCGGTTCGCGTGGTGAAGTCGACCATTTCGAAAACCATCTTCCCCGCCTTGGCGGCCTACGCGGGAGACAACGACTGGGCGCTGCTCGAGTTGGCCTCCGATCTTGGGACGTCCTTGGGGTGGGCGCAGGTGTACCCGATGGACAGCCTGCGCGAAGGGAAGAACATCCACATGATGGGATACCCGGTCATCCCCGACAAATGCAGAACCGGCATACCTTGCGATACAGTTTCCCGTAAAGACACGTTGTGTCACTCGTGGGGACCGCTCGAACGCAGGCATCAGGGGCCGCAGAAGGACTGGGCCCCGCTGGTTCCGGCATGGCAGGGGGAGAGCGGATCGGCGATCCTCGATTGCCCGGACGACGCCTGCGTGCGAGGTCCGTTGCGCACCCGAGGCACCCGCTGGACGTTGGATGCCATCAATGCCTTCGACAGCACCATGTCGGGGGTGTTGGCCAAGCTCCTGGAGGACGTGAAGGTGCCGCTTTCCGGTGTCCTGGCCCAGGCAGCCTTGGCTTCCCAGGGAATCGAGGCGCGGTGGAATGGAAGCGAGTGGGAGCTCCGGTGCGAAGGCGCGACCTCTTTTGACGCTTTCCGTCCGGATGGAACCCGGATCGAAATCGTGGAGAACGGCGCGTCGCCACGTGTCGGTCCTGCTCGTGCGAAGATGGTTCTGGTGGTCGCGCGCGGACCGGGCTGGTCGCGCAGTCGGACGTTGGTGGTGCCTTAGCGTCGTTTCCCGGATTCGTTGATCGGGAAATGGACGGCAGGCAACGACCGGAGCCGGCCGTCAGGGTCTCCGGGGTTCGGCACAGCTACCTTGTTCCCGAAGCTCTCCGAGGGCCCAGGAGCGAACCCACATGCAACCAGTTTTTGTCGCCATCGCGCTGCTGTGCGGGAGCCAACCCGCCGCCAAAGTCGATTCTCTTGCCAAGCCCGCCGTCCACGCCAGGAAGGACACGGGTTTTTCCCTCGCGCTGGTGCACGTCAACGACATCCACGCGCACCTGGATCCCACCTTCGAATCCATGAAGATCCAAGGGAAGTCCGTGCAGGTCCTCCTGGGGGGCGCGGCTGTCCTGAAAACCGCCTTCGATTCCCTGCGCAAGGCCTTGCCGAACGCGTTGTTCCTGCACGCGGGAGACCAGTTCACGGGCACCGCCTGGTTTTCCATCTACCGCGGGCTGGCCGATGCCGCGGTGGTGCGACGTCTCGGATTCGATGCTTTCGTCCCCGGCAACCACGAATTCGACATCGGTGCTGGCCCGTTGCGCGCCTTCCTGGATTCTTCGCAGGTGCCCGCGGTGGTCTCCACCCTGGATGCCACCCGCGAACCCATCCTGGCGGGCCGGATGCCTCTCTTTCTGATCCGCGAGGTGGCGGGACGCAGGATCGGCATCGTGGGCATCGCCAACCCCAACACCAGATCCATTTCCAAGCCCGGACAAAATCTGCGCTTCCTGGAAGCCTCCTCCGTCGCCAAGGCGGTGGACTCGGCCAAGCGGTCTGGCGCCGAGGTGGTGGTCGCTCTTTCGCATGCCGGATTCGAAGCGGACACCCTGCTCGCCCGCACGGTGCCGGGAATTGTCTGCGTGGTGGGGGGGCACAGCCACACCCGCATGGGAGCTTTCGCCGGACTGGGCGGAGCGCCGCCCTATCCTGTCGTGGTCACCTCCGAAGACGGGCGCCGTGTGCCCGTGGTGCAGGCATGGCACCGCGGCATGGAGATCGGGGTCCTCAACCTTCGCTTCGATTCCACCTTCCGGTTGACCTCCTGGGAAGGCCATCCCTTCCTGCCGTCGCCGGCGGGGCTGGCCGGCCTCGCCTCGGAGTCGGTGCGGGGATTCGTGCCCGACAGCGGGATGTCGGCGCTGTTGCAGGGCCTGGTGCGTCCGCTGGACAGTCTGCGCGCGATCAAGGTGGCTCGCGTCCCTTCCGCGTACTCGCGACGCAAAGGTGGCGAACTGGCCGATCTCTGCGCGCAATCCTTGCTTGAGGCAGGGGCTTCGCAAGGCGCTCGCGTGGGGATCATGAACCGAGGCGGTGTGCGCGACGATCTGGATTCCGGTGTGGTGGACATGGAGCAGGTGCAGCGGGTGGCGCCGTTCGGGAACTCCGTGGTGGTGATGACAATTACTGGCAAAAGGCTGCGCCACATCGTGAAGATCCTGGAGGGCCGCAAGAAGAATCCCGGGATGGCCGGACTCGCGGGCGAGCGGGGCGACAAGGGCAAGTGGAAGTCCTTCCGACTGGCGGGTGCGGCGACGGATCTGGAGGACGAAGACACGGTCCGGATCGCCACCAATTCCTATCTCGCCGACGGTGGCGACGGGTGCATGCCGCTTCGCAAGTCCAAAGGCTACCGGTACGATACCGGAATCCGCGACGACGAAGCGTTGGCGAGGTTGCTTTCCAGACTGTTTCCGGTGTCCAAGGGAAAGTGACCGGGCTTCGGCGAAAGGCGACAGGAGGGGCGAACGGGTGAGGGTCTGACGAAGCGCCTTTGGCCCGAAGGAGTACTTTTTCAGGAACAATTCGCCAAAACCGCCTCATTGGGAGCCATTCCATGCATCGCCTTTTTGTTTCCGCCTTCGTCGCTGCCGCGTCTGTTTGCGCAGGTGTTCCCAATGTCCTCGTCCCTGGTCAACCCGCCCGCGCCGAAGACATGAACAAGAACTTCGCCTACCTGGACAGCGCAGTAGGCACCAGGGCGCCACAGGCCACCGTGGGCACGTTGCAGTTGGCTGTGACCGGTCTCCAGGCAGCCAAGGCGGACCAGGCCGCGCTCGAGGATGCCATCAAGCTGATCGCCGCCAAAGTGGGCGCTGCGGATCTGGACAAGGCTCTGAAAGGCAAGGCGGACACCGCCACGCTGCGCATTCTGAACGATCTGGTTTCCAGGAAGGCGGATGTCGGTCAATTGAATGCCAAAGCGGACACTTCCGCGTTGCGGGGTTTCAGCGAGTCGCTGGCCAAGAAGGCGGATGCCGATCAGTTGCGTGTGGTGAAGGATTCGTTGGCGCGCAAGGCGGACACGGCTTCGGTGCGTGGACTCAACGAAGCGCTGGCGAAGAAGGCCGATGTATCCTGGGTGAACAGCCAGATCAGCGCGAGCGCTCCCAGTGGCATGCTCGCCAGTGGTAAGAATTTGTCCGATCTGACCGACAAGGCCTTGGCGCGGACCAATCTGGGATTGGGGGATCTGGCGGTGAAGGGTTCGTTAGGCGCCGCGGACGTGGGCGCGCTGACTCCCGCCGAGGCGGATGCCACTTATCTGAGGTCGGAAAAAGGTTACATCGCTTCCTACTTGGACTACACCGATGGGGGTAAGCCGAAGCAAGCCAAGTTGGCGATCGGAGATTCCCAATACGGAATGGCGTCTGGCGAAGGTTTCCTCGAGCTCTACTCGAACAAGGGGCAATTCAGGCTGTACCAGACGTTTGGAAGCGATCCTGCCGTTTATATGGGTGAAATCGCCACCCAGGAGTGGGCTGGAAGCACGTTCGCGCCCAATGCCGCGGCCAAGCCGACAGGCGAATGGAACTTTTCCGTCGATGGCGAGAGTGCTTACTTGGATCCAGAAAATGGGGTGTCGCGCGACGCGAAATTCGGTGGTAAGGGCATCGCCACCAACGGCCTCCATGTGAATGGCGATGCGACGGTTTCCGGCACCATCAAAGGGACCGTCGTGACCACGGGGATCAAGGCTTCGAACGTCGCCGACTACGTGTTCGAGCCCGATTACAAGTTGGCGCCCCTGTCCGAAGTGGAAGCCTACACCAAGACCCACAAGCATCTGCCGGAAGTGCCAAGCGCCTCAGAGATCGAGAAGAACGGACTGGATCTGGCTCAGATGAACTTGCTGCTTTTGAAGAAGGTGGAGGAGCTCACGCTCCATACCATCGAGCTGGAAAAGCGCATGAAGGCGATGGAGTCGGCCAGCCGCCCTCAGTAGAGGAGGAACGGCGAGCGTCTCACCAGCCAAGCCGCTTCGTCTGGATCCCAGGCCGTGGACAGATCTTGTACCGAAGCATTTCCCGGTGGCCGCCGGGAGATAGCTGGGCTCCAGTGGTGTCCAGATCTCCTGGGAGTTCGCTTTTTGCCGATGTGAAAGGTTCCCGACGACGACAAATTGGATGGACACTTCCAATGGAGTCGACCCGTATGAAACGGTTTTTCGCATTCGCCCTTTTTGCCTGTGCCCCCGCCTTCGCGGCCGTCCCCAACCTCTTCGTGGCCGGGCAGCCGGCGCGAGCGGAGGACATGAACAGAAATCTCTTCTATCTGGACAGCGCGACGGCGACCAAGGCGTCTCTAGCTTCCGTGAACACGATTCAAATCGCGGTTAGCAGCCTGCAATCGAGCAAGGCGACGCAATCCGCGTTAAACGATGCCCTCAAGCTGATCGCCGCCAAGGTGGGATCGGCCGATCTGGAAAAAGTGCTGAAGGGGAAAGTTGACACTTCCACCGTTCGCATCTTGGGAGATTTGGTGGCCAAGAAGGCCGATGAGACCTGGGTGACCGGCCAGATCGCCGCGAGTGCTCCCAGCGGGATGCTCGCCAGTGATGAGAATTTGGCTGATCTTTCGGACAAAGCCGTGGCTCGGACCAACCTTGGGCTCGGCGCTTTGGCGGTCAAGGCTTCATTGACCGCTGCTGATGTGGGAGCTCTGACCGGGGCTGCTGCCGATAAGAAATATCTGAGTCGAGCTGGCGACACTCTCAAGGGGCCATTGATGATGCAAGGTCCTCTGCGCGACGCCGAAGGCAGCTGGATTCTCGGTGGGAGTGCAAATGGTATCGGAATTGGATCGGCAGCCCAAGGGATGGTGCCGATCATTTTGTGGACGGGGACGTCGGATACCACTGCTGTTTTCGCGCAGAGCCACATTTCTCTGCGCCGGAGCGTTTTTTTGGAGGAGGAGCAGCCTCTGGTATTCACTGGTTCCGGTACGGGAGCATTCGATCGTGCCACGCTGTCTGTCGCGAATTCCTTGAACAAGAGATTCAAGGGCGTGCTGCTGGAAATTCCGCGACAAAAGGATGCAAGTACCGCAGCGCCCTCTGATTTCGAGATCAACGTTCAGGGAGGCGGAAACCAGATTCTTCGATACGAGGGCAGTGCGGACATCCTGACTCTGTCTCGCTCCACCAAAATCGCGAAGGACCTTACTGTCACTGGCACCATCAACGGCAAAGTGGTCACCAACGGAATTTTGTCTACCAACGTCGCCGACTACGTGTTCGAGCCCGATTACAAGCTGGCGTCTTTGTCCGAGGTGGAAGCCTACACCAAGACCCACAAGCATCTGCCGGAGGTGCCTAGCGCCACCGAGATCGAGAAAAACGGGCTGGACCTGGCCCAGATGAACCTGGTGCTTCTGAAGAAGGTGGAAGAGCTCACCCTCCACACCATCGCCCTGGAAAAGCGCATGAAGGCGATGGAAGCAGGGGACCGGGCTCAGTAAAGCAGGTGAGGCGCCCGGCGCTCCAGCCAGGCCGCCTCGTCCGGAGCCCAGGCCTTGGACAGATCTTGTACCGAAGCGCCCTGTTCCAGCATTTCTCGCCAACGCTTGTGCCCGGCCAGGATATCGATGGCGGGCTTGATGGTTTCATACTCATAGGGCGGGGCTTTCCATCCGAAGGTGTCCGGCAGATCGCGCGGATCCAACGGATTGATCGCCACCGGCGCAGGCAGGGAGCCCTGCCGACGCAACGCCCAGAGTGCGGCGAAGCCCAGTTCCACCGGGCGCAACTTGACAGGATCCGTTACATGGATCTGCACGCCGCCGCAGAGCCTGCCCATTCCCTTGTGGAAAGTGGGCTGGAATCCCAGCTCCCGGAAGACCACACCGGGAAGGCAAAGCGAATCGAGGTCCGCCTTGAGTTTGGCCGCGTCGATCCACGGCCCCCCGAAGATTTCGAAGGGGCGCGTGGTGCCGCGGCCTTCGCTGGCCGTGCAGGCCTCCAACAGGCACATGCCGGGATAGACGCGGGCCGTGTCCGGAGTGGGCATGTTGGGGCTGGGCAGCACCCAAGGGAGATTGGCCTCTTCCCAAAGCATATTGCGTGTCCAGCCCTCCATGGGAAGCACGTGCAGCTTCAATCCGGGGTACTTTTCCGCCACCAATAGCTTGGCCATCTCGCCCATGGTCAGGCCGTGGCGCACCGGAACCGTGTGGAGTCCCACGAAGGATTTGTAGTCGGCGTCCAGCGTGGGGCCTTCCACCAGCTCGCCGCCCAGCGGATTGGGTCGGTCCGGCACCACCACCGCGATGCCTTTCTCCCAAGCAGCTTCCATGCACAGGAGCAAAGTCCAGATGAAGGTGTAGTAGCGGGCGCCCACGTCCTGCAGATCCACCAGCAGCACATCCACGCCCTCCAGCATGGTGGGGGTGGGCTTGCGGACGGTGCCATACAGAGAATGGACCGGCACGCCCCAGCGCGGGTCGCTCTCGCCCTCCCATTCGATCATGTTGTCCTGGGTGTGCCCCAGGATCCCGTGCTGGGGCCCGAACAGCGACACCAGGGTCCAGGGGGATCCCGGCTTGCGCAGGACATCCGCCAAGTGGGTGAAGTCAGGAAGAATGGAGGCGGGGTGCACCACGGCGCCCAAGCGGGCTCCCTGGAGTTCGGTGGGCCAAAGTTGGGCAAGGCGGCTATGCGGTAGGCGGACGGAAGTCATGGATCACCAAAAGTAGACGGTTAAAGGGAGGGGTGGGTTGAGCGTGGTTTGTCTAATTAGCTTGTATATCCTGAGTCTATATGGTAATTTACAAGTATGATTGGCCGATTGCGGGAACAGTCACGGGTGCGAGAAGCCTTGGAGCATTATCCAGTGGTGGTCCTTTTGGGGCCGCGCCAGTGCGGAAAGTCCACCTTGGCACGGGCGATCTGCGAGCAGGCATCCGGGGCATTTTTCGATCTGGAAGACCCCGCTTGTCCGCTAAAAACGGAGAGCGCCCGGTACATCTTGGACTCCGCGCGGGGCTTGGTGGTCCTGGATGAAATTCAACACCAGCCCGAGCTTTTTCCGCTGTTGCGCGTGTTGGCGGATCGCCCTGGCACTCCTTGCCGATTCTTGTTGCTGGGAAGCGCGTCGCCGCAGGTGGTGGGTCATGCTTCCGAGTCGTTGGCGGGGCGCGCCGCGATGCTATCGCTGGGAGGATTCGATCTGTCCGAAGCGGGCCCGGACAATTTCCGGTCACTTTGGGTGCGGGGAGGGTTCCCGCGATCCTGGCTGGCCGCCACCGATCCCCTGAGCATGGATTGGCGAACGAATTTTGTTAGAACGTTCCTGGAGCGGGACATCCCGGCTCTTGGCATCCGTGTTCCCGCCGCCACGTTGCGCCGTTTCTGGACCATGGTGGCGCATTTCCACGGCCAGATCTGGAATGCAGCCGAGTTCGCGCGTTCCATGGGCACCCAGGAAGCCACGGCCAAGCACTACCTGGACATCCTCTCTTCCACCTACGTCCTGCGGGTGTTGCCACCTTGGCACGAGAACCTGGGCAAACGTCTGGTCAAATCCCCGCGCGTGTATTTCCGGGACAGCGGGCTCCTCCACTTCTTCTTCCAGACCTCCACGGAACTGGATATCCTTTCCCATCCCCGGGCGGGCGCCTCGTGGGAAGGTTTCGCGATCGAACAGATTTTGTCGCTCTTGGGAGAACAGGAGAACGCTTGGTTCTACCGGACCCAGGCGGGTGCCGAGCTGGATCTGATGGTGATGCTCGGCGGCAAGCGCTACGGATTCGAATTCAAGCTCTCGGACCACCCCGCCACCACCCGATCGATGACCGTGGCCATGCAGGATCTGGACTTGGAGCGGTTGTTTCTGGTCCATCCAGGCTCGGGGCGAGTGGCGCTGCGGGAAAAGGTGGAGCGTTTGGGAATCCAGTCTCTGCCGCAAGCGCTGGGGGAAATCGGAGCGCATTGAAGGAGAGCCAATCGCCAGTTGGCGACAGGGCCCCGATTCTATGTTGGCTTCCATGATCCCGATCCCCAGGAAAACTCTCGCGCTCGGTGCGTTGGCGGCCGCCCTTGTCCTGGGGGGCGTCTTCGAATGGCGCCGTGTACAGCAAGCGAAGGAGCAGGATCGAGTCCTGCGGGTGGTGGCCGCCTTCGCTTCGGACCTCGGGCGTTGCCGCATCCCCGGTGGCCTGCTTTCCGACACGTTGAGGGACAGGATCCGTCGCAGCGGCGACCGTCCCGCCTATGCGCGCTGGCTGGATTCGGTGGTGCGCGCGGATCCCGACAAGGACCGCCAGCGAATGGCCCTGGACCTCCTGGGGACCGCTCTGCTGGGAAATCCACGAGCGGACGCGCTCCTGGATTCCCTGTCCGGATCGCGTCGGGACTCCGGTTTCCAGAAGGAGATCGAATTCGTCCGCATGTCGGCGGGAACCGCACGGGGTCTGCGCGCGTTGGTTCGGCACGGGGACTCGGTGGGGATCCGCGATTGGCCGGGATTCTTCTGGATCCTGGGAGACTTGGATACCCATGCCAGGGGATTGCGGGAACGGATCGACAATGGGTTGGCTGGGCGCGAACGCAGCGCGTTCCTCCGTGCCATGGGCTGGACCCGCGACACGTTCTGGAGGGCTCGACTGGAGCAGGCCTTGATGGATCCCACCAACTGGCTGCACCAGACCTCGGCGGCGAGCGCTTTGGGGGATTTGGGCGACAGACGATCGATCGAGGCTCTCCAAGCCCAAGCGAGCTCGCATTGGCACCTCCAGGTGCGGCAGGCGGCCAGCCACGCGCTGGAGCGGATCTCGCGCGGCGATACCTTGGCGATCCCCGATTGGAGAGCGGATCTGCTTCTCCATGGGTTGTTCGAATTCAACATGCCTCCGGGCGATCCGTTGGTCCGCCAGGATTCGCTTCGACCCCTGCGGGCTTGCCGGTCACTGGACTCCAAGGAGTTGGGAGAGGCCGTCTGGGGTGCGGTCTTGCACGGTTGGGCCGATGGCCCGACCACCCAGACCATTCGTCAAGCAGCCCAAGTGTCCGTACCCTGGGACAAAGGTTGGCTTCTGGGTGCATCGCGAGGGGAATGGGGCGGAGAATTCGCTTGGCGGTCTCCCGACGGAAAAATCGAGGTGCTGGATTCCCTGCCCGTGGACACGTTCTTGTGCACCGATCATGGCATCCTGACCCTGAGCGCGGGGGGGCATTTCGGTGCAGTGGGGGAGCTGAGCCAGGTGGTGGGCGGGGCCGATGGTCGTCCTCGACGGGTTCCCTTCCGGCTGCTGCCCGGAAGCGGTTGCCGTTGGGGGATGCGGGAAAGAACCCTGGTGTTCCGTTGTTCCCACGGCGAGATGCCGTTGCCTCCCGCCCTGCGGAATGGACCGCTGTTGCTCGACGGCGGCCTCTAGGCACGTCTCGCCGGGCGAACGTTGCCCAGGATCGGTTCGCGAGGGAGCATATTCCGACGATCAGGCTTGGATGTCAGAATCTGCCCTGCGCATCGCGAAAATCAGCCGGCTTTGACTTCCGCGTATTCGATCAGCGTTTCGTTGTCGAATTCGATCTCGCCCTTGCTGTTGACCTTCGACTTCTTGTTGATCACGCTGATGTAGCACTTGGGATTGGTGCGGGAGCAGTATTTGGTCACTAGGCTATGGTCGGCTCCGAGGTCCGTCGCGTCCTGCATCGTGGAAAGCGGCGAAACCTCGAGGTTGTCCAGGCTTGCCAGGAATGCGGCCTTGCTCTCGATGAACTTCTTGGCGGGAAGCTCTTCTTCCGTGAACCACTCGCCGGACATTTCGCAGAAGGGCTTCTTGGACTGGCTGGTGGACATGATCATCGGAAGCACCAGGAGAATCCCGGCTTCGATCACCCAGATGCCGATCAGGAACACGCCGCTGATCGCGTTGCCTCGGATGCCCCAGGTTCCCGTTTCGCTGATCTTGCCGATGATGGAGAATAGATCCAGGGGAGAGAGGGCCAGTCCCAGCACCTGTAGGATCTGGATGTTGCTCACCGTGACGCCCATGTGCTCGTCTCCGTAGGTCTTGCCCGCGTTGATCACCAGATCCACCCACACGGCCCACTGGAGGTAAAGGGAGGCGACGGCACCGACCGCGGCGAAGGCGATGGCCAGGACGTTGTTGCGGACCTTTCCGACCTTCACCACCAGCCGATTGATCGCGTAGCCGGTGAGTCCGCCCAGGATCAGAGCGAAGACGGCGTTGAGGTAGACGATGGGCACATACCAGATGGCGTAGGCGTACGCCGCACTCAGCAGCGGAACGATGGTCAGCAAGACCGCGGGGAAAAGGAGAAGCGCCAATGGACTGAATCTGCCGGAGGGTGAGTATTGCGAGGCCATGAATGAATCCTTTGGGCGGGTGAGACTGCGATCGCAACGATCGGAGCCACGGTGGATCCCGAGCCCTGAGTCGACGCAGAGCGCAAAATTTATCCCGTCGAAATGGAGATTTCAAATCCGGGGTCTATTCCCCTTATCGGCATCGGTCCCATCAATCGCGGGGGAAAATGCAGGAAACGATGGCGAAAACAACAGGATCTGGGCGAGCGTGAATCGCGACACAAGCGTTGCAGGAACGAATCTCTGTTCCTGGAATCGACACACCTTCCAGCCAGAGAGGTTTTGGATGTTACCCTTGCTTGCCCTGATCCCCTTGCTCGATGCCAGCGCACTGGTGATGGATGATTTCGAACTCGCCGGCCTCACCTCCCCCGCCGGAGGCGGCTGGATCACCTACCAGGACAGTCTTTCGAACGCCACCACCTGGACCCGCGCCAAAACTCCAGGAGCCGAAGGCTCCAAGGCCTGCGGTCGCCTGGAGGCTCGCCTTTCCGGCGTGTCCGGCTACGCAGGGGCTTCCGGTGCGCTGGCTCCCTCTTACGGAGAGGTGGATTTGTCCGCGTATGCCGGCATTCGCTTTCGGGCGCGGACAAACGCAGGAACGCTCAGAGTGCAGATCCCCACCACCACGACGAACACCGCCTACAACCACTTCGAATCTCCGGTCCCGGCAGACACCGCTTGGCGCCTGTTCGAGGTCCCTTTTGCGAAGCTCAAGCAGTCCTGGGGAACGGCCAGCCCCTGGACGCCATCCAAGGCCATCCAGGCGGGATTTCTGGTGGGTAACAACACCAGCAAGGATCTGTGGGCGGAACTGGACGATATCGAGTTCTACCAGGCGGGCCAGGAACGGATCGCACCGGACACCGGCATCTACACCTCCCGCTTCCCCAAGGTGGATCAGGTGGGCTACGAGCCTTCCTGGAAAAAGCGCACGGTGATCACCACCCCCCATGCCTGGCCGAGAGACACCTTCCATGTGGTGGATGCCCAGGGGAAGTCCCACTTCACCGGACTCTGGGGAGGGGTCTTTGACGATTCGGCCACCAGCGGCGAGGTGGTGGCCATCGGTGATTTCGATGCCTTCACGGAGGAAGGAACGTGGTGGATCGAGACCAAGGGCGTCCGCTCGGCGCCGTTTGCCATCAAATCGGGAGTGTACGCCAACCTTTACAAGAACGCCCTGCAATGCTTTTCCACCATCCGCTGCGGTGTGGCGGTCCACGACCAACGGATGGGGGTTGCGCATCCCATCTGCCACCGGCAGGACACCTTGCGCTCCGACACCAACCTCGTCGGCGATTTCCATGGGGG
This sequence comes from Fibrobacterota bacterium, assembly GCA_016699655.1. Classification (GTDB taxonomy): domain Bacteria; phylum Fibrobacterota; class Fibrobacteria; order UBA5070; family UBA5070; genus UBA5070. The sequence goes on along the minus strand of CP064986.1, from coordinate 1,061,351 downwards.
CTGGCACAACGCGGGGGATTTCGGCAAGTGGGTGCACGAGGCGTCGATTTCCGTGGCCTCCTTCCTCTGGCTTGTGGAACTGGATCGCATTCGATCGGGACGGGAATTGTCTTCGAATTCCGCGCTTCTGGACGAGGCCCGCTGGGGCCTGGAGTGGATCCTGCGCATGCAGAGGGCCGATGGATCGTTCTTCCACAAGGTGGACGCCGAACCCGAATTCTCCTGGGGAAAGACCCCCGACCAGGATCCCCTTCCGCGTTGGGCGTCGTTGCAGGCCAAGAACGCGAAGGAGGCGTCTTCCGTGGATGCCGGCGACGCCTGCGCGGTCCTTTCGCAGGGCGCCCGGGTGTTCGCTTCGGTGGATACGGCCTTCTCGCGACGGATGCTGGATGCCTCGGCGGGGGCCTTCGCGTGGCTCTCCGCGCATCGCGGGATCGGCCAGGCGGATGTCTACTACACCGACAAGGATTCGCGCCAGGAGGAGTTCTGGGCGCGGGCCGAATGGGCGCGGCGAAAGGGGGACTCCTCCTACCAGATGGAAGTGCTGCAGGAGTTCCAGAAATTGGCAATGGATCCGGTGAGCTGGTTCACTCCGCAGCTGTTCGGGGCCATGTCCCTGGCGACCTCCAAGGAGGTGTACCCGTGGTTGTCCAGCTACGCGAGGACATCCGTCCAATCGAAGGCCTCCGGATTGACCCCGGCCGTGGCGAGCTCGCCCTACGGGACGCCGCTGCGGTCCACCGAATTCTGGTGGGGTTCCAACGAAACCGCCCTGTTCCGGGCCCAGGCCATGGTGTTCGCCGAGGCGCTCACGCCTTCCGACAATTTCGACGAATACGCGCTGCAGGTGATGCACCACGTTCTGGGCGTGAACGCCCTGGACACGTCCTTCGTGGCGGGGTTCGGGCAGAAGGCCATCCGGCGGCCCTACCACTGGAGTACCTTCGCCTACGGAATCCCGATGCCGGGCTGGATCACGGGCGGTCCCAACAATCAGTTCACCGACCTCAAGAGCGTGGCCTACGACCAGCCCCTGTGGGACCTGGTGAAGCTCCGCAAGACCCCGGCGGCCAAGAGCTACCTGGATCTGTGCTCGGCGTCCGGGTCGTACGCCTCCAACGAAGGGCAGACCACCGAACAGGCCGCTCTGGTGTTCCTGGCGGGTTGGTTCGCCGGAAGCGGGGCGTGGGCCGATCCGACGGTTTCCGTCAATACGCCTGCGGTGGCGCCCAAGGTTCGCCGGGACGGTCCCCGCATGGAGATGCGCCAAGGGCGGCTGCGGATGGTCCTGCCGGAGGGCGCGGGGAAAGCCTCCCCGCGGGATGCGGCGGGAAGGCGCTGAGCGGGGCTAGGTGCTTGCGGGCTCCGACGCCGGTGCGCCCAGGGCGGAGTTCGCGCGCCATTCGCCGGGAGTGGCGCCAAAGCGAGCCTTGAACAGCCGGTGCAGATGGGGGACGTTCGCCACTCCCACTGCCTGGGCGATCTCGGAAAAGGTCCGGTCGGTTTCGCGCAACAGGCGCGAGGCTTCCAGGAGACGGAACTCGTTGATCTGGGCCGGGAAGGTCCTGGCGGTGGCGTCTTTCAGGATGCCGGGGATCCGGCGGGGGTGGATCCCCACCTCCCGGCCCGCCACCTCCACGGACAGATCCTGACGAACATAGGACCGCCCCATCCATGCCAGCAGGCGTTGGCGTTCCAGGTCGCGGTGCGATCCCAATTCCACCGCGGTCCGGGGCAGTTCGCCTTCGAACGGAGGTGGGGCGGGTTCCGCGGCTGCGCTCGCGGGAGGGGCTGTCCGTCCAGGACGAAACCGCCGATCCAGGAAGCCGGAAAGCCCCAGGGCCAACAGGGGAAAGATCGCCCACACCCAGGTGCGGTGCCCTTCCAGGGTCATGGAACGAATCTCCAGGGTGTCGTCCACGCCCACGGTCAGATCCATCCCGTTGATGACCTCCAGCCCCACCAGGGTCTTCTTCCAATGGGGCCGTGCGCTGGGTGCGTGGTTGTTGAGGTTCTCCCACCAGAGGGGAACGGTGAAGCCGTCCAGAGGAACCGAGCGGCGCTTGGGCAGCGGGTCCACCGCCATCCCCTGCTCCAAAAGCAGAAACGAGAGCGGCCGGGAGGTGTCGGTGACACCCGGCTCGTAGACTTTCATCTGCAGACGCACGGACTTTTGCCGACGGCTCGCGACCACCAGCACCAGGGAATCGAATCCTTCGGCGTCCACGGTGCGGGAAAAGCTCCCGGCCAGGAATTTCTGGCCCACCCCCACGTAGGGCCATTGGAATCCCGTCCGCAGCCGAATCGCGGCCACCCATTTGCCGGAATCCGTCCTCAGGGAGACCTGGGAGGATCCGGCGCTGGCGCGGTCGTCGAAGGAGTGGGACCAGGCTGTACCGGCGGACAGCAGGTCCAGCGTGCGTTCGTGGAGGATGCCGGCGGCGGCCAGGGCGAGCGCGAAAGGAAGGCTCCAGACAAGGATCCGCGTGATCGGACGCATCAGGGCAAAGGTAGTCGGCCGAGCATGTCCCCAATACCCGGAATCGCGATCCGCGCCCGTCCGAAAATATCGCCGGAAGCCCCCACCACTCCCGCCACCCAAGGACCGCGATGACCGTTCAATGGCACCACCAAGTCCAGATCTCCCGGCCCAAACGAAATCGGTGCGGAGACCCAGGAGAATGGCGCGCTCACGGGGCGGACCGAAACGATCGAGGTTCTGCTGCTGGCGTATCCATAGCCGCGTCCGCCTTGGAGCAATCGACCGGTTCGGGTTCCTCCGGTGCAATCGCAAGACCCACTTCCACTCTGGTTTTTCCCCTGGTTCAGATCGCATTCGAAACCGGTCCATCGGAAATAGGGCTGCCTGGTTTCTCCCAGGCCATCGTACCAGGATTGTGAGACAATATCCGGCATGTGTTGGAATATTGGGAGGCGGTCTGGTTGGGCGCTGTCCAGCCCGGATGTGCCCGTGTCCAGCACCCACAATGAAGCGGTGCCCGCGAGCGAAGATGGGTTTTTCAGGCGAAGTCGCATCGCGGATCCATCCGATAGGACAACGGCCTCCAAGGAAAGCGGGAGTTCCCGCAGGCGGCGCTCCACGCGAAATTCCCGAGCCTGTCGGGAAGGGCGCCATCCCGTGTCGTTGGCGAGGCGCTTGCCGATTTCGGTCCAAACCACCAGGACATGCGGATCCCAGGAACTGTCCACGGCGATCCGCAATCGATTGGTCCCGGCCTGCAAGGGCTGCCAGAATTGGCGCAACACACGATCGCCCTGCAGCACCTGTACCAGCGAAATCCCCTCCCTTTTTGAAGACCTCTCCCACGAGAGCGTGTCGCCTTCGCGCAGCAGGGAAAGCGATGCGATGGAATCGGGGCTCCAGATCGGGGTCGGAGGATCGTAGGGTGAAAGGCCGCGGGGATTGACGGTATCGCCTCGCTCGCGCCAGGGTTCCTCGACAGAAAAGCGCGAGTTCGCGCTGCGTCCCTGGTAGGTCCAGACCACGAGTCCACGGCAAGTGGAATGGTGCTTGCCAGCTGGAGGATGGAACCGCCACTGGACTATTCCCTCCGCCGGGATTTCCAGTGAGACAGAATCTGGCATGCGACAATTCTTTACCCAAGCGATGACCGTTCCCGGTGCGCGGGACTTGCCCGGCACCCGCACCAGGCAGTTGGCCACCACTTCCTCGCCGGGTCGGTGGACCTGTTTGGCCATGAACGGGTGGAGTCGCGGGGCGGGAGCCGCGCCACTTTTCGGGCCGCCATCCGCTCCGTTCAAACCGAGGCTTCCCCACGAGGAGGGATTGGAGGAAATGACCAGCCAGGCTTGTTCCGACTTGGTTCTTGCCACCAGGCGCTTGGCCTTGGTCAGAGGCAGCCGCGCAAAGCCGGAAGAATCGGTCCGCGCCCTCCCCAGGATGGTTCCGTTGCTGGAAAGAGCCAAAATCTCCACGCCGGCCCAAGGTTGGGCACGGCTCAAATCCAGGGCGGCCACAGTGCCGGAATCGTCGTCATGTTTTTCCAGCAGAATGCCCAGATTGCCCACCAAGAAGTGCTCGATGTGGCGCAACGAGTCGCACCAACTGGTGTCCACGCGAGGGGTGAAATCGCGCGGTGGCGCTTTGTAGGAAACCTCCAGGAACGGTCCTCCCCAGGCGCGGGAAAGGGAATCCAGATTCAGACGCACCGTCCAATTCGAGGAAGTGTCTGCGCGGTCTTGATGGAACACCCGACGCCAAAGGCGCGGTGGGACGGAAAAACAGCGGGTCCGGCATTTGGTGGGAGCTGGGGGAAGGGCGCCAACGTCATCGTCGGAATGGACAGGAAGAATCTTGGAGAAGGGCACGGGCCGGATCGTCACGATCACCGCCCTGGCGGCCACCACCTCCAGGGAAACGTCCCGGGCCTGGTCGGAAAGGAGGTGTCCTGCGCGATCGGTTTCTTCGAAATGGGGATTTTCGTAGGTGCGCCCGGGGACCAGGCGAGGTGGCTTCGGGTCCAGAAAATCCGATGACCAAGTCGGTCCCGCGACTGTGATCGGCTTGTGGAGGGCGAGCGCGGCCAGAAGCGGGAGAAGCATGCGAAGAAGTCTACCTTTACCCTTCATCCTGCGCCGGGCGATGGTCGTCCGATGTGGGATCTGCCAATACGTACGAACAGGAGCTCGCCATGGCCGCCTCGCTCAACAAAGTCATGATCATCGGAAATCTCGGAGCCGATCCGGAAGTCCGCGCCACCCCCGGAGGCGCCCAGGTGGCGAACTTCCGCGTGGCTTGCACGGAAAACTGGAAAGACCAGAGCGGCCAGCGTCAGGAACGCACCGAATGGGTGACCATCGTGGCGTGGCGTCAGCAAGCCGAGATCGCCCAGAAGTACCTGCGCAAGGGCTCCCGCGTGTACGTGGAAGGCAAGCTCCAGACCCGCACCTGGGACGACAAGGCCACCGGCGCCAAGCGTTACGCCACCGAGGTCCTCTGCGACCGCTTCATGATGCTCGACGGACGCCCCTCCGGCGGCGGCGAAGGCGGCGGCGGTGGATTCGAGGAACGCGGCGGCTACGGCGGCGGCGCTGCCCGTGGCGGTGCGGCTCGCGGCGGCTCCAGCATGGGCGCGGGCGAAGACTTCGATTACGCGCCTCCGTCGGCGGGCGGCGGTGGAGCATCGGCCGACGACGACCTCCCCTTTTAAAATCGTGTGGAAGGGGACGCACTCTTGCTCCCCTTCCCGCTCGGCGTCCCTGCGCGGACGCCTTCGGGGTCGTGTCGCGGCGATTGCACCCCCTTCGACACGATTTTCCGAATCGGCTGCGCAGGCGCACTCTCGTTCCCCAGACCGTCGCCGTCCCTGCGCGGACGGCTTCGGGTCTGGGTCACTTCGATTGCATCCCGCTCGCTCGATTCGTTCCGAATCGGCTGCGGAGGCGCATACTCGCTCCCCCGACCGCTCGCCGTACCGTACTGCGTACGGCTTCGGGCCGGGGTCGCATCGTCTGCATCCTCCTCGCTCGATTCGTTCCGAATCGGCTGCGCGGGCGTACTCTTGCTCCCCTTCCCGCTCGCTGTCCCTACGCGGACAGCCTGTCCCTTAACAGGGACCAACCGCGGTGTTGTGATGCCGCAGGTTGTCGGGGTCGTGTCGCGGCGATTGCATCCCCTTCGACACGATTTTCCGAATCGGCTGCAGAGGTGCTCTCTCGTTCCCCAGTCCGTCGCCGTCCCTGCGCGGACGGCCTGTCCCTTAACAGGGACCAGCCGCGGTGTTGTGATGCCGTAGGTTGCCGTACTTCCTCACCCCTTGAATCCGCCAAGGGAGTAGGATTTCCTTGCCATAGGCTCGATCCAGCCAAAGCTAGGCGCTCGGGCGATCACTGATTTGCAAATTGCAAATCAAGAAGTATCTTCCCTTTCATGCGCCCACAACGCGGCATGAAACCCCAAGACTGTCTGATTCTGCTCAAGATGGTTTCCATGGGCTCAAGCTCTTGGATGGCCAAGGATTTGGCAAATGAGGTGGGTCTAAGTCCCACCGAAGTTTCGATGTCCCTCGATCGTTGTCGTTATGCCAGGCTCGTCGACGACACCAAGCGACGAGTGAACACGGGTCTGCTCCTGGACTTTCTGGTCTACGGCGTGAAAGTCGTTTTTCCGGTTCGTCCTGGTGGAATCGTCCGGGGAATTCCCACTGCCTGGTCTGCACCGCCATTGTCGGAGTGGGTCACAAGCTCTGAGCCCGTAGTATGGTCTCACGAGAACGGCGATGTGCGTGGCGAAAGCATCGATCCGCTCTATCCCTCAGCACCGGCCGCCGCCTTGGCTTCAAAGCCATTGCACGAATTGCTGGCCATGGTCGACGCCTTGCGCATCGGTCGAGTCCGGGAGATCGAACTCGCCTCGAAAACCCTCAAACAACGCTTCGACGATTATGCACGGGCCATTGGCTTTCCAGGCCCCAACCCTTCTGCGATGGCCTAAACGGAAACGGAATCAAGGACAAACATGGACCAGGCGACGCACAGCCGCATCGTGAATTTTATCTGGGGCATCGCCGACGATGTCCTGCGCGATCTGTTCAAACGCGGCAAGTACCCCGACGTGATCCTGCCCATGTGCGTGCTGCGGCGCATGGACGCGGTTCTGGAGCCTACCAAGCAAAGTGTCTTGGATATGAAGCGCACCTTGGACGATGCCAAGATCACCGAGCAGGCGGCGGCGCTGGCAGGTGCGGCGGGGCAGGCGTTCTACAATACCTCCAAGTTCACGCTGCGCGATCTCCAGTCGCGTGGAAGCCAGCAGCAATTGCGATTGGACTTCGATGCGTACTTGAATGGCTTCTCGAAGAACGTCCAGGACATCCTGGAAAATTTCAAGTTCCGCCAGCAAATCCCGACCCTCTCGAAGGCCGACGCCTTGGGGGCGCTGATCGAGAAATTCTTGGATCCGAGTATCGACCTGAGTCCGTCAGGAATTGACAATCATTCGATGGGGACCGTGTTCGAGGAACTGGTCCGTCGCTTCAACGAAGACAACAACGAAGAAGCCGGCGAACACTGGACACCGCGCGATGCGGTAAAGCTGATGACCAACCTCATGTTTCAGCCCATCGCAAGCCAAGTGAAATCCGGGAGCTACCGGCTCTACGACTGTGCCTGCGGGACGGGCGGCATGCTCACCGTGGCCGAAGAGACGCTCAAGGAGATCACCGCCGCGCAAGGGCAGCAGGTGGCCACGCACCTGTACGGCCAGGAGATCAATCCCGAGACCTACGCAATCTGCAAGTCGGACATGTTGCTGAAGGGCGAAGGCCAGAACGCCGACAACATTGTGGGCGGGGCCGAATGGTCCACGCTCTCGCACGACGCGTTCCCGGCCCAGGAATTCGACTTCATGCTCGCCAATCCTCCGTACGGCAAGAGTTGGAAGAAGGACCTGGAATCGATGGGCGGCAAAGACGGTATGCGCGACCGTCGCTTCAAGGTGCTGCACAAAAACGAGGAGCTGTCGCTGGTCACGCGCTCCAGCGACGGACAGATGCTGTTTTTGGCCAACATGGCCGCCAAGATGAACCACAAGTCGCCGTTGGGAAGCCGCATCGCCGAAGTCCACAATGGGTCGTCGTTGTTCACGGGCGACGCGGGCCAGGGCGAGAGCAACATCCGCCGTTGGCTCATCGAAAACGATTGGCTCGAAGCCATCGTGGCCCTACCGCTCAACCTGTTCTACAACACCGGCATCGCGACCTATGTGTGGGTGCTTTCCAACCGCAAAGCCCCGCACCGCAAGGGCAAGGTGCAGCTCATCGACGCCACCAAGTGGTTCAAGCCGCTTCGCAAGAACCTGGGCAAGAAGAACTGCGAACTTTCGGAAACCGACCTCCAGAGCGTCCTGCAGGCCTACCAGGACTTCCGCGAAACCGAAGAGTCGAAGATCTTCCCCAACGAAGCCTTTGGGTACTGGAAGGTCACCGTCGAGCGTCCGCTGCGTTTGCACAGCCAGCTCAAGTTGAGCTCCATCGAGGCTTTGCGGTTCGCTTCGGGGCTGGAGGAGATCCGGTCTCCGCTGTACGAAGAATTCGGCGACGACCTGTTCGAGAATTTCGGGAAGGTCCGCGGCAAGCTCGAACAGAAATTGTCGGAATGGGGCGATGGAGCCGACGAAGACGAAGGCGACGACGAGTCCCCGAAGGGACTCCCGGAGAAGAAGCGCAAGAAGATTTTGGACGCGAAGTCGTGGGAGCGTGACGGACGACTGGTGCAAGCGGGTCTCGCGCTGCGCAAAAAGCTTGGTGAGGAACTATTCACCGACCACAACGAATTCCGTAGGTGTGTCGACCAGGCGGTGGAGAAGCTCGACCTCCGCCTGACCGCTTCCGACCTGAAGATCCTGCTTCGCGCCGTGAGCTGGCGTGAGGAGACGGCTCCGCCGGTGATCGCCAAGATCCACAAGCCCGGCAAGACCAAGGCCGATCCGATCCGCGGCCTGTACGAGATCGTGGTGGACGGCAAGAAGGTGGTGGTGGAATATGAGGCAGATTCTGACCTGCGCGACACCGAGCAGATCCCGCTCCTGGAAGACGGCGGCATCGAGGCCTTCCTGGCGCGCGAGGTGCTGCCGTACACTCCCGACGCCTGGTGGAACGACGCCAAGACGCCCATAGGATACGAGATCAGCTTCACTCGTCACTTCTACAAGCCGCAGCCGTTGCGCAGCCTGGAAGAGATCCGCAAGGACATCTTGGCCGTGGAACAGGAATCGGCGGGATTGCTGGATGGGTTGCTGGGAGGCAAATCCGCATGATCCCCCCCGATCTGTTGACCCAGCTCGACGAACCAGCAGGTCAACCTATACAGGCTGCACCCCAGGCTATACAGATTAAGGTCCAACCTGTACAGACATCAGGAATGGCTATACAGATTGACGCCCTCCCCACCGAGCTTCACGTGATCCACGGTATGCCCGATCACCCCCGCCATCCCTACCAGACCTACCAAGTTCCCCCCGAAGATGGGGGAAAGGCATGATCGACGACCTCCAGCCGTATCCGGAGTACAAGGAATCGGGCCTTCCGTGGGTCGGTACCATGCCTGCACATTGGTCACACCGACGCACCAAGTTCCTTTTTCAAGAGCGAGTCCAAAAGGGGTTCCCGAAAGAGCCGCTACTTGCCGCTACCCAAACCAAAGGGGTGATCCGCAAAGAGGATTATGGAACGCGAACCGTGACTGCCATGAAAGATCTGCACCTGCTGAAGCTTGTGGAGAAAGGCGATTTTGTCATCAGCTTGCGTTCTTTCGAGGGCGGTATCGAAATCGCGCATTGTCGTGGGATCATCAGCCCCGCTTATACCGTGCTGACTCCTCACCCCGAAGTCGAACCCAGCTATTACGCAAAGTTCTTCAAGTCCGCACTCTTCATCCAAAGTTTGACGCTTTTTGTCACCGGGATCCGCGAAGGACAGAATATTGACTATGAGCGGGTAGGGCGCGCCTACATGCCCTACCCCCCCAAGGAAGAACAGGAGTTGATTGGCCGCTTCCTTGGCCACCTCAATCACCGCATCGACCAAGCGATCCGCTCCAAGCGTAAGCTCATCGCGCTCCTGAACGAGCAGAAGCAGGCGATCATCCACAAGGCCGTCACCCGGGGGCTGGATCCGAACGCCCCCCTCAAGGACAGCGGAATCCCCTGGCTAGGACAAATTCCAATGCATTGGGAAGTGAGACGAGCAAAGCAGCTTTGCAAGGGAATTATCGACTGCAAGAACAGGACTCCAGACCGAAAAGACGGCGGCGAGTTTACCGTTGTTCGGACAACCAACATTCGCAACGGTCGTTTCAACCTCGCTGGATCCTACTCAACAAATCGGAAGAATTACGAGATCTGGACGCAACGCGGTGCGCCAATGCTCGGCGATGTCTTTTTTACCCGTGAAGCACCCGTCGGTGAAGCCTGCTTGGTACCCAGCATAGAGGGGCTTTGCATGGGTCAACGCATGATGTATTTCCGTCCTGATCACGAAGTCCTTGATCCGGCATTTCTGCTGCTCACCATCTATGGGCCCGTAGTCCGGAAGTATATCGAAATTGAAGCCAATGGGAGTACAGTCGGGCATTTGCGTCTTGGACAAGTCACCGCATTACCTGTTCTTTGGTGTCCGATTGATGAACAGAGACAAATCGTGTCGCACACAGCAAATGAGTCGAAACCCATTGACGAAGCAATCTCTAGGCTTGAAAGCGAGATCGACCTCCTCCGCGAATACCGCACCCGCCTCGTCTCCGACGTGGTGACCGGCAAGTTGGATGTGCGCGAGGCCGCCGCGAAGCTGCCGCCGGAAGTGGAAGAGTCCGATTCGGTGGCCGAAAGCGAGGATCTGGACGAGTTGGACGACGAGGTTGTCGAGGAAGCGGCCTGATGCCAATTCCTGTCCAACCGAAGATCTACCACATCACGCATGTGGAGAATCTGCCAAAAATCTTGGCGGAGGGTGGACTGTGGTCGGATGCGGCCATTACCCGAACTGGCGGCCCGACCTCCTCGATCGGATTCAGTCACATTAAGCAGAGAAGGCTGTCAAATCCTGTCTCGTGTCATCCCGAGAGCCATGTCGGGGACTACGTGCCGTTCTACTACTGCCCTCGCACGGTGATGCTGTACCTCATCCATTGCGCCAACGATCCCCATCTCGCCTACAAGGGTGGTCAGGCCCCGATCATTCATCTGGAATTTGATCTCAGGGCAGTGGGAAATTGGGCCAGGACCAACGGGACTCGCTGGGCCATCGCTTTGGGGAATGCTGGAGCCTACACGACTGAATTTACCAGCGACTCCAAGGATCTCCATCGACTGGATTGGAATGCTATCGCTTCCTCCCAGTTCAGCTCACGTGAGGTCAAAGACGCCAAGCAGGCCGAATTCTTGGTTCATGACTTCGTCCCTTGGCGCTTCGTTGAGCGAATTGGAGTCCAGAACCAACCTATCCTGACCCGGATTCGGACCTTGTTGACGGGCAATCCCGCAAATCCCCCTGTTGAACTTCGACCGGACTGGTACTTTTGAGCAGTACCACCACCATGATCCGCACAACTCAAGGGAACATCCTGGACGCCCAGGCCGAAGCGCTGGTCAATACCGTCAATTGCGTCGGGGTTATGGGGCGCGGGATTGCGCTCCAGTTCAAGCAAGCCTTTCCGGACAACTTCAAGGACTACGAGAGCGCCTGCAAGCGTCAGGAAGTCCAACCCGGGCGGATGTTCATCCACCCCACGGGGAAGCTTACCCATCCACGTTTCATCGTGAACTTCCCCACCAAACGCCATTGGCGCGGCCAAAGCCGTCTGGAAGACATCCAGACGGGGCTCCAGGATCTCATCGCCAAAGTTCGCGAGCTGGGAATCCAGTCCATCGCTCTTCCTCCCTTGGGCTCGGGTCTGGGAGGACTCCCGTGGTCGTCCGTGCGCCCGCTCATCATCGATGCTTTCACTGCCTTGCCGGAAGTGGAACTGATCTTGTTCGAGCCTTCGTCTTCCCTGGTCGACGCCCGCCCCAACCATTCCACGGCTGCACCCAAGATGACGCCGGGAAAAGCATCGCTGGTGGCGATGATGCGCCGCTACCTGGACGGCTTCATGGATCCCGAAGTCTGTCTCCTGGAAGTCCACAAGCTGATGTACTTCCTTCAGGAGTGTGGAGAGCCTCTGCGTTTGGACTACCGGAAGGCACAGTACGGCCCCTACGCCACCAATCTGCGCCATGTTCTCAAGGTGATCGAAGGCCATTTGGTGAGTGGATACAAGGAAGGCGACGATCCGGAAACGCCGCTTCACCTTGTTCCAGGTGCCACAGAGGATGCACAGATCTTTCTGGAGGCCCATCCCGACACGCGACAGCGGGTAGAGCGCACTGCCAAGCTCGTGGAAGGATTCGAATCACCTCTTGGCATGGAGCTTCTCGCGACGGTCCACTGGGTCGCCGTTCGTGAAGGAATTCGGGATTCGGATTCGGTGGTGAGAGCCATTCACGAGTGGAATACCCGCAAGCGCGAGAAGTTCACACCCAACCAAATCGGCATCGCCTTGCGTCACCTCGAATCACACGGCTGGCTGCCTCAAGCGGCTTGATTCCGCAGGAGGAGTCTTCCCCGTGACCTCCAACACCAGCGAGAAGGAACTCGAATCGATCATCGTGCGGGCCATGACGGGCCGCACTGATCTGCTTCACCCCCCTTACGTTCCCACCGAAACGGCGGCTCCGGTGGCGGGTAGTACGGGTTGGTTACTGGGAAGTCCCGCTCACTTCGACCGCGCTTTCTGCGTAGATCTGGTCCAGTTGCGCGGATTCCTGATGCTTACCCAGCCAAAGCTGGTCGACGCCTTTGAGCTGGAATTCGAAACTCCAGTTCGTCGCCAATTTCTGTCGCGACTGGATAAGGAAATCGTGCGGCGCGGAACCATCGACGTTTTGCGCAAGGGGATCGACCACGGGCCGCACCATGTCGACCTGTATTATTCCACGCCCTCGGAAAACAACCCCGAGGCAATCGAGCTTTTCGCCTCCAACCGATTCTCCGTCACCCGCCAGTTTGCCTATAGCCAGGACCAGACCCGCCGCGCATTGGACCTGGGACTTTTCGTGAACGGCCTGCCCATCGCCACCTTCGAACTCAAGAACAGCCTGACCAAACAGACCGTCCAGGACGCCGTTGAGCAGTACTGCCGCGACCGCGATCCACGCGAACCGCTGTTCGCGTTCGGACGCTGTGCGGTGCACTTTGCCGTGGACGATTCCTCCGCTCGTTTCTGCACCGAACTCAAAGGCAAGGGATCTTGGTTCCTGCCATTTGACCAAGGCTGGGAAGATGGGGCGGGCAATCCTCCCAATCCAAACGGGTTGAAAACCGAATACCTTTGGAAGCAGATCCTGACACCCAAGGGTTTGGCGGACATTCTCGAGAACTACGCGCAGATCGTCGTGGAAACCGACCGCAAAACGGGCAGGAAGAAGTCCAAGCAGGTCTTTCCGCGCTACCACCAGTTGGGCGTGGTCCGCAAGGTCCTGGCCGATGTCCGCGACCGCGGCGTGGGTAAGCGCTACCTGATCCAGCACTCGGCCGGGAGCGGAAAATCCAATTCCATCACCTGGCTCGCCCACCAGCTCGTGGGCGTGCGCAAGGATGGACAAAATCTGTTTGATTCGGTGATCGTGGTCACCGACCGGCGCGTGCTGGACGACCAGATCCAAACCAACATCAAGCAGTTCGCGCAGGTAGGCTCCATCGTCGGAGCCGTTGCCTCGAGCGGCGGCGATTCGCGTTCGGCGCGATTGTCGCAATTCCTGGATTCCGGCAAGAAGATCATCATCAGCACGGTTCAGACCTTCAAACCTTTGCTGGATCTGATCGGCGACAGCCACCGGGGGCGGCGCTTCGCGATCCTGATCGACGAGGCCCATTCCAGCCAAGGCGGCAAGACGGCTTCGGCCATGAACGAGGCGTTGGCCGAATCCGCAGAAGATCCGGAAGACGTGGTCAACGGCGTCCTGGAAAAGCGCATGGCGAATCGTAAGCTCCTGACCAACGCGAGCTACTTCGCCTTCACCGCGACGCCCAAAGCAAAGACTCTGGAGCTTTTCGGCGAGCCGCTGCCAGCCGACACAGAAGGGAAGATCCCTCACGAGCCGTTCCACAGCTACACCATGAAGCAGGCCATCCAAGAAGGGTTCATCCTGGATGTATTGAAGAACTACATGCCAGTGGCTAGCTACTACAGCCTGGTCAAACGCATCGAGGACGATCCCGAATTCGACGTTAAGAAGGCTCGCAAGAAGTTGCGTCGGTACGTGGAAGGTCATGCCGTCGCCGTCCGGCAAAAAGCGGAAGTCATGGTGGACCACTTCCACGAATGCGTGGATCTGCCCGGGAAGATGAAGGGCAAGGCCCGTGCGATGGTGGTGGTCAACGGCATCCCCAGGGCGGTCGAATACTTCAAAGCCTTCAACGCCTACCTTGCCGAAACCAAGAGCCCCTGGAAAGCCATCGTCGCCTTCTCGGGCGAGCACGATTTCGGCGAAGGCAAGGTCACGGAAGCCAGCCTGAACGGCTTTCCTTCCAGCGAGATCACCGACCGCATCGCCGAAGACCCCTATCGGTTCCTGATCTGCGCCGACAAGTTCCAGACCGGCTACGACGAACCGCTGCTCCATACCATGTATGTCGACAAGGGGTTGTCGGGCATCAAGGCGGTGCAGACGTTGTCGAGATTGAACCGGGCCCACCCCGACAAACGCGACACGTTCGTACTCGACTTCCAGAACGACATCGACACCATCACCAAATCCTTCGCCGAATACTACCGCACGACTATCCTGGGGAACGAAACGGACCCCAACAAACTGCACGACCTCAGGTCGACCCTGGACGCGTTCGAGGTCTATACAACGGAGCAAGTCGATGCCTTGGTGGATCATTTTCTGACCAGTGCGCAACGCGACACGTTGGATCCGATCCTCGATGCCTGCGTGGCGGTTTATCTGCAGCGTCTGGACGAGGACGGACAGGTCGAATTCAAAGGCAAGGCGAAGGCGTTCGTGCGCACGTACGACTTCCTTGCCGCCATCCTTCCCTATTCGAATCCGGCGTGGGAAAAGTTGTCCATTGTCCTGAACCTTCTAATCCCCAAGCTCCCCGCTCCCAAGGAAGAGGATCTCTCGAAGGGAATCCTCGAATCCATCGACATGGAAAGTTACCGGGTGGAAAAGCTTGCGGTTCAGAAATTGTCGTTACCCGATGAGGACGCGGTCATCGAGTCACCCGCCGACGATGGCGGCAAACGCAAGCCCGAGCCGGAGCTCGACCGGCTGTCTAACATCCTGCGCAGCTTCAACGAACAATTCGGCACGATCTTCACCGACGCCGACCGCATCTTCAAGAAGATCCAGGACGAAATCGCCCCGCGCGTGGGAGCCGATCCCGCCTACCTGAACGCATTGAAGAACACCCCCCAGCTCGCGCAGCTGGAGATGGGCAATGCCTTGCAACGCGAGATGGTCGGCCTGGTCACCACCGACACCGAGATGTTCAAGCAGTTCGCCCAGAACCCGGCCTTCAAACAATTCGTGGCCGACCTCGTGTTCAAGCTGACGCGGGCGGCGTGATTGCACCGAGGTGACCAAAGCGAGCAAGGCTACTGACCATCCTCCCTCTTCCAAGTGATCGAGGAAGTGGACTCTCAATCGTGTCTAGGTCAACAACTCGTTGATTTTGGTGCATAGATTCAAGTCATGACCAGAACCATCCAGATCCGCTACGATGATGGCTTCCTGCTGGCTTCAGGCATGTCTTCCGTGGAGTTCGAACGGGTGGCATTGCTGGCCATGGCCGGGAAGCTGTTCGAGATGGGGCGGCTTTCTTCGGGGAAGGCCGCGCAGATGTGCAACATGGGGCGCGTCGAGTTTATGCATGCTCTGGAACGCGTCGGGGTTTCCATGAACAATCTCCAGCCTGAAGACGCCCAGTCCGAGATCGAGTTCGTGCTTGGCCGTTGATCGGATCTGTAACACGGGGGGCTGCTACCAGCCCGAACTTTTGGAGCGGTTTCTCGAAGCTCTCTAGGATGAGGCGGAGGGTTTTCCCGGCCTTACTTGCGGCTGACACCATAATAATTCTTCCAATAACGTGATAAAAGCACACAAATAGCATAAATAACAGCATGTTATCCTCATGCTTGTCGAGTTCTCCGTCGAAAACTTCCGGTCCATCCACCAGCGGCAGGCCCTCAGCTTGGTGGCCTCCAAGGACAAAACCTTCCGGGACACCCACACCATCGAGACGAAGGTCTCGGCGGTGCTGCATGTTTTGCGGTCGGCGGGAATGTACGGGGCCAACGGCTCGGGCAAGACCAATCTGCTGCACGCATTGGGGTACTTCCAGTGGTTCGTGAAGAGCAATTTCTCGCGTTCGCCGGAAGAGCCCACGGTGCTGGTGCCGTTCGCGTTCCAAGACGAAGAAGGTCGGCAAAGTCCCGCCGAATTCGAAGTCACCCTCGTCCTCGACGGTGTGCGCTACCAATACGGGTTCCGCTTGGATGCCCACCGGGTCCACGAAGAGTGGTTGTTGGTCTACAAATCGCAAAAAGGGCAGACGTGGTTCGAGCGCAGGTACCATCCTGATACCGGCAAGTACGAGTTCCAATTCAGTGAGAAGCTGCTGGGCGCCAAGAAGGTCTGGCAGGAGTCCACTCGCCCCAACGCCCTGTTCTTGTCGACTGCTGTGCAGTTCAACAGCGAGATGCTGCATCCGCTGTTCGATTGGATCGCCAACAAAATGGTCTTCATCGCCTTGTTCAACGATGCCCACCTTCTTTCTGGATACACGGCTTCCCGGTTGATCGATCCCGCTTTTCGTGGGCGGATTCTGTCATTCTTGCAGGGAAGCGACATCTCCGTTTCGGACATCCAGCTTCGTTCCGACAACAACCGAGTCTACTTCCTGCATCGCGCAGCAAATCGCGACGCTTTCCTGGACCTTGCTGATGAATCATTGGGAACCCAGAGGCTTTTCGCGTTGACAGGACCTGTCTTGAATGTTCTGGAGCAAGGGCTTCTGCTGGTGGTCGACGAACTGGAGAGCAGCCTGCATCCGCTTCTGGTGCAACGGCTTGTGGAGTTGTTCCACGACCCGAAGGTGAATACCAAGGGCGCACAGCTCGTGTTCACCACGCACAATACCTTCCTGTTCGACCAGTCGATGTTCCGGCGCGACCAGATCTGGCTCGTGGAAAAGAACACCCAGCAGGCCACCGAACTGATCCCCCTCACCGAATTCCAGATTCGCAAAGACCTGGTCCTGGAAAAGGCCTACCTCGACGGACGCTTTGGAGCCATACCCATTTTCTCCGACATCAAGGAAGTCTGATGGGAAGGGACAGCCATCCCAGCCCCCTTCAAGGAATTCGACCTCAAGGTGGCCTACCTCCACTCCATTCGACGGAATGTGCAGCGGGTGGTGTCCAGATCGCGGGAGGGATTGGCCAGGATCTTCGTGCCAAGGCGAAGGGTGTTGAAAGACTTCAGGGCAGCCTAAACCTCACCTCGCAACCCTCTCCCGGCCATCCCTCCGCTTCCACCATGCCGCCGTGGCGCTCGATCACGCGGCTGACCAAGGCCAGTCCGATGCCGTCGCCTTCATAATCCCGGGAAGGGTGCAGGCGTTCGAAGGGGCGGAACATGCGCGAGGCCAAGGAATTATCGAACCCGACGCCGTTGTCGCGGATCCGAAACCATCCGTCGCGGAACTCCACCTGGATCTGGGCGGGATCGCGAACGCGTGTGAATTTGGCGGCATTGGAAAGCAGGTTGCGCCACACATGCTCCAGCAGGCGGGGGTCGCATTGGACAGGTGGAAACGGGCCACGCCGGAATAAGAAGGCTCTTCCAGGGTTGTTCTGCTCGATCTCCGACCAGAGCTCATCCACCTGGGATTCGTGGGACCCGGGATTGAATTCCTGGACCCGAAGGGAGGAGCGGCCCTGCCGCGACAGCTCCATCAGGCCTTGGATCATGCGCTCCATGCGGCCCGAGACGACCTTGATGCGCGCGGCATATTCCAGCGCCTCTTCCGGATGACGCGAGACGTGGCTCTCTTCCAAGGCTTGGGCGTAGCTGGACAAAATCCGCAACGGCGAGCGAAGGTCGTGGCTCACCAGATCGCTGAACATCGCCAGTTCCGAAAGCGCCTCCTGAAGGTGTCGTGTTCGCTCCTGGACGCGCAAGTCCAGCTCCTTGGAAAGCCGGACGGCTTCCTCTTGCGCGATCCGCCGTTCGGCCAGCTCGACCTTCAGCTCCGCGTAGGCGCGCTCCAAGGTCGCCCATGCCTTGCGCATGACGATCATGATCAAAAACGTGCTGCCGGCGACGTAGATCCAGCCTTTCACCATCGAGATCTTCGTGGTGACCTGGGGCGGCAGGTTCATCGCTCCCAAGACAAGATCTGACACCAGGATCCAGAGGGTTCCGAAGATCGCGTAGATCACCGGTACGGCCAGCGCCTGCATGCGCGCCCGGAAGAGGGTTTTGCTAGGCTCGCTGGTGGAATCCAATGCAGGGCTCCCGTGATCGAACTGGACAGGCGCGCCTTCTGGCGACACGACCCTCCAGAATATCATTCCATGGCAGGTGGTTGGGCTCGTGGTTTGCAAAAGGCGTCAAGTTTTGAAGCGCGGGCGATCTCTTACTGGCCCCGATCGGGGCCATACCAGGGATCGATACTGAATCCATGACTCGTCGGTTCAACATCGCCTTTGCCTTGGTCGCGGCTTTGTCCTCCCTGGTCCATGCCAAGGCCGGGATCCTCGTGGTTTTTCGGCATCGGTCAGGCCAGGGATGGCGCGTTCTATCCGGAGCTGGGATGGAGCGTGTGGGAAGTCAAGGACGGGAAGTAGGGCGCGCCCGTTCCGGCGATGCTCAATGGGAATAGAAATCGTCTTCCCTTGCCGGTTTTTGTCTGGAAGGCGCGGGTCGGCCAAGTCCACCCATTCGATCTCGTCGATGCCGTATTCCTTGTCGTCGAAGGAAAAGTGGTTCGGATCGGAGCCTGGGCTCAGAAAGACGTGGCGGGTGTCTTCGGGTTGGGGCGGGTCCCAGCGCTGCGCGAACATCGTGTTCCCCTTCGAGCGCAGCACCGTGAAATGTTCGCCGTCGCGGACCAGGGATAGCGCCTGGTAATCGTTGTCGCCGGGGGATCCAAGTTCGCGGATCATGACGATCTTCCCTTTGATTTGCGATGCCGGTTTTTCCGTGGTGACTGTCTCCAGGGTTTGCAGCGAGATGCGTTCCAGCGTGCGGGAGTAGGGGTGGTACTGCCAGAAGTAACCGTCTTCCGCGCAGTTGTCGGCGACCACGCGCCAATCGTGGGCGTTGGTGTCCGGGAATGCATGGAGTAGACGGAATTTGCCCGCTTTTTTGCGGGTCCAGGTATTGTTGCCTCCCAGCTGCCAATGCTCTCCCGTGATGGCATCCACCAGATGCGGAGGCATGGACGCCGACTGTCCGTCTCCGGTTTCCTCGTCGTAGACCTGGTAGGTGTAGGCCGACATGTTGTAGTAGAGCCGCCCGTTGATGTCCTGCACCGCGTTGCAGCGCACGCCTTGGGTGGAGCCGTTTTCGCTTGGTTCGTCCTCGTACATCCCGGCGTCGGCGGGGGTTTTTTCGATGCGGTCGGATCCCTGCGCGAAGTCCTTGGGGCGAGGTTCAAGGAAATACCCCGTGGAGTCCACGAGAACCAGACCGGGGCCGGTCGACCCCACTGTGTCCAATTGGAGCTGGATCCGGACGTTTCGCATCCGGTCGGAAAGCGTGAAGGTCCCTTTCCACTCCATGCGGTTGCCGACATCGTTGTAGAAATCCTGGAACCGTTCCCAGTTGCGCAATCGGACAGAATCCGGCAATGCGACGTGGACGGTGTTGTCGGTGGAATACGGCGTGGTGTCGAAGCTTGCTCCCAAAACCTGGATGCCCGCTTCGTTGAGCAAGCCGGGCAGGGCGGGGTATTTGCGACCGACATCGCTGATGGAGGGCGACTCCGCTTTGGCCGGGGGAGACGATTCCTCGGGGGTCTGCCGACAAGCCGTCAGGCAGAATCCCAGGCACAGGAAGGCGAGGACGCGCATGTTCACGGAAGGACCCATCGCAGGAGGAAAAAGGAGCGTGAGGAGGTTCCCGTCCAAGCTACTAAGCGGCGAGGAAGGTCAAGGATCCTGGATGCCATTGTTGGAGCAAGTGGACTCGCTCCAGCGTTCGATGGAGTAGACGGGGCCTCCCGTGCAATCGTTGGAGACTTGGGTGACCTGGGAACGGAGCAATCCCGTCCAGCCGCTGGGCACCGGCCAGAAGACCCACTCGTTGGCTGGGAGGTGGCAAGGCTTGGTGGGCTTTTCCGAGCCAGGATCGCAGCAGGCAGGCGACACCTTGATCCGCTTCGGGTGGGTTTGATGAATGCGCATGCACTTGGTGCCGTCGAAGCCCACCAGAAAGGGGGCTTTGCCTGGCGAAACCCTCCGCACCGAGTCCCAACGCATCGTGGTTGTGAGATTCAGTCCGGCAAACCCGGCGTCGGCGCGGCGGCGCATGGCTTGGATGGAATCCGGGCCAGGACTTTCGATGTCAATTCCTGACCAAGGCGCGGGCAAGGTCCGCAAACGCTTCCCCGTGCGCGCATCCAGCACCAGATGCTCCTGCTGGGGGTATCCACCGCCCCAATTGGGCCAGGATCCCACGTGGACACGATGTCTCGCCTCATCCCATCCGGCCCGTTCCTGTTGGAAGATCTGATCCGGGGCCGGAAGACGGCGAATCGAGTCGTCGGCCACGGAGGCGGCGTTTCCGAGGCGCGCCACCAAAAGCAGGAGGGAAAGAGCTTGACCGGCCATGCTTCGGGAATCTAGCATCCCATCCATGCGTTCCTTCCCGAGTCTCCCCGGACTTCTCCGAGTCCTGCTGTGCGTTTGTATCGCGGGAGCATGCGCCGTTTGATCCATCCGTCCGCCGGTTTGTCGGTGGGAGCCTCCGCGTGAGTTGATCAAGGGGAGGGGGGATCTTCCGTCTGTGACGGATTCTGTTCGCTCGACACCGAATCTTCGACATCCGTCCATTCGATCTCGTCGACCGAATACTCCTTTGAGTCATACGAGAAGCGGTTCCGGTAGATATCGAGGAGGTAACGGTTGCTGCCCTCGGAAGCCGGGGGGACCCAGCGTTGGGCGAACATCTGCGCGCCATTGGATCTCAGCAGCGTGTAGTCTCCGCCGTTGCGCAAAAGGCTGATCATCTGGTAGGAGGAGTCTTCCTGATCTCCCCACTCGACGAGTGAAACGATCTCCCCGGCCAGCTTCGGATTGAGGCGGTGCGAGGCCAGTTTTTTGATCGGGTCCAGGTCGATCTTTTCCAAGGTTCGTGTGGAAGCCTGGTATTGCCAGATCATCCCTCCCTCCTCGGAACATTCCCGAGCGACCAGTCGCCAATGTCGGGAGTTGGTGTCCGCGAAGTCGGGCAAAAAACGGGTTGTTTCCTTGTTGCCCCACTTCCAGATGCTTCCGGAGCCTGGGGCCCAATTTTCGCCGGTGACGGCGTCGACCAGGACCGGCCCGTTGGTTTGGGTCATTCCCACGCCGGACTCCCGATCCGCGACCATGTACGAAACGAAGGAGATCACGTAGTAGAGTCGTCCGTTCACGTCCTGAAGTCCGTCGCATCGGGTCATGGGTGTTTGGTCGTCGTCCTCCCTCTCTTCCCGGATTCCGATCTTCCGGGGAGTGCGCTTGATCCGATCGATGCCTCGTTTGAAGTCACCCACGCTTGGAGTCTGGAAGAATCCCGAGGGATCCATCAGATCCAGGTCGTTGGATCCAAAATCCAGGGAAACCATGACGCTCTTTTCCTCGTCCAGAAGATCGAACTTTCCCGACCAGCCGGCCGCCTTCCCGATCTTGGCGAACAAGCCGGTCAGGCCCTCCCAGCTGCGCAGCCTGGCTGAATCCGGAAGGGACACTTGGATCACGTTCGGTGCGTACCCGTTGGAGTCGATCTTGATGTGCTGGACCTGGATGCCTTGCTCCACCAAGGATTCGAACAGGCCAGGATGTCGCGCTTGCAGCGCCGAAAGTCCGGGAATGTCGAGTGGTTTCGGGGTGCTTGGGCTCGGGCTCTGCTGACAAGCGAACAGCAGGAGCGAACACGCGAACAGCAAAATCAAGCGGAATCCCCGCCGAGGGATTCTGCCGAAAGGGGGCGGAAATGAGCTCTCATGAAGGGACGATGGCGTATCCGGTGCATTCATGGCGGGAGCCTCCAATCGAGGGGATGGCGATGGACGGGAGGGAAGTGGTCCAACGAAGCTAGAATCCGGAGGATCCGCTCAGGGGTTCCGAGATTGCGTTGGGAGGGCTTCTCGATCCAAGGATCGATGGACGGGACGAGCTTCGCCATCGTTCTCTCGGCGAGTACGCCAGAGGAATTCCAGCCGTTGTCTCTATGCCCCTGGATGCTTGGAGGGTCTATCCTTGAACGAAGCACTTCGTCCGGAAAGCCCCCAATGATCCCTGTCCATTCCATCACTGCCAGCCTTCTTCTGTTGGTTGCAGGTCTTGCCCAGGCCCAAACCATTGTGCCGGCCGAGGTTTCACCAAAGATTTCCCCCATCGGGCTCCGACTGGTTTCGCCTTCGGATACGGCCCGTGTCTCCTTCACGGTGCTCCACACGAAGGCACGCAACTGGCTTCAGACACAGATCGAGCCTGTAGGAGCCTGCCAGTACGTCTTCGTGGATTCCGTCTCCGTCCTGGATTCCGCAGCCGTCACGGGCGGTATACAAACCGTCTACTTGGACGGTGCCCCTCGGCGGAACGTTCGGATCTGGTGGGGCCTTTATCAGAAGGCCAGTGACTCCCGTTGCACGAGCGTGACCTCCGCGCGGAACCTGATGGAGCTTCCCAATCCGCATCGCAGCCCCAGAACGGACTCGCTTCTGACGAGCTGGGCCCCCGACCAGATCCTGGCCACGGCCTCGAACGGACGGATCGACAGCGGCTACCCCCAGACCATCGATCAGGCGGGAGATCTCGAGCGGGGGATGTGTCCGCTGTACGACTGCATGATGATGTGCCTCCATCCTGAATCCGCGGCTCGGGAAGCCTTCTTGGCCACAATGCGCGAACAGCTCGCGAAAGGACTGCCTGTGGTGCGGATCACCGGCGCGGGGCCGGGAATCCGCGTGAACGCATCCATCGACGACACTTCCGCGGTGCGGAGGCTGGGGCCGATGTCCAAATGGCGGCTGGGGAACTTGGCCTGGGGTGAAGACCAGCCCATCCGCACCGTGCGATCGTGGGGTGCCGCAGCCCCAGCACAGTGGTTGAAGACTTCGGGGAAGCGGATCTACCGCTGGCGCAATGACACGTTGGCCAGCGCGATCTCGGCCAACGGCGCGACCGTGGAGGTCTCCAATGATTCGACCTTCGAATGCGAACGTCCGGATGCCGCCAATGGCATCGATCGGGGCCTGGCATCGGATTTGGCGAGGGACTGGCTGATCGCGCCGGATTCCTCCGAAGTGCGCGATGGCAGGTTGCGCAGCACGTTCAGACACTGGTATTGCGGAGGTCGCGAGCGCAGTTGGGAAATCCATGGCGATTCCATCACGGTCGGCTGCGCCCGGGTCGCGCTTTCCGATCTGGAACAAACGCTGGGCACGGCGCCCCGCAACCGGCTTTCCAAGCTGTTGATCATGGCCAACGCCACCGGCTTGCGCGTCCAGCCGGGGCTTGCGACGGGAACGCCATGGAGCATGGTCGTGCGCGACGCCTCCGGACGGATTCTGACGCAACGTGATTCCCGGGAGTTCGAAGAGACCATTCCGTTGGCCGTGCGCGGGATCCTGGTGGTGGAGATTCGCTCGGCCATAGGGGCGACCACGCGGATGGTGGCGAGGTAGGGGGCATCTTCCTAACTTGGCGGCAATGGGCTTCTCTTCGGTTCTGGGGTGGCGAAAGCGTGTCAAATTCTGGCGATGGGCTTTGGTCGCGATCGGGTTGTGGCTGGCTGGAGTCGCCGTGGCGATCTTCGTGTCGTCCGAATCCGCAGATCCTGCAAAGTCCGATGTGATCGTCGTTTTGGGCGCCGCGGTGGTTGGCGCGCGTCCTTCGCCCGTCCTGGAAGGACGATTGGAAGAAGCCTTGCGTCTGTACCAGGGAGGCTGGGCATCTGAGATTTTGTTGACGGGAGGAAGATCGCCGGAAGACAGCCTTTCGGAAGCCGAGGCGGGAAGGGATTTCCTGGTGGCCGCGGGAATCCCTTCGAGTCGCATCCATCTGGAAACCTCCTCGCGAACCACGGTTGCAAATCTGCGGGAAGCCAGCCGGATCATGGGTGATCACGGGTACCGAAGCGCGTTGGTGGTTTCCGATCCTTTGCATCTGTTTCGCGCCCGGCGCATCGCCCGAGGACTCGACATGGATGCCGCCATGATCGCCACCACCACCTCACGCTATCGGTCGCTGGCCACGAAGGCTCCTTTCGCGCTGCGGGAGCTGTTTTTCGTGCATGTGTTCTGGGTGCTGGGGAAGTAGGGGGAGAAGATCCGGCTCGCTTCCTCGCCTCCGTGCTTTGATCCGCTTCGACAATTCTTTTCAAATAGTTGGTCGCCCCCGCCCCTGAGATGGTAGATAGAGAGAAAGCCTGGCCGATGTCGGACGGGACCGCGCAATGGAGTGTGGACAATGGGTGACAAGGTCATCAAGAAGCAAGAGAAGAAGCACCCGAGCAACGAGAAGGTGTTGGCCAAGAAATCCAACGCTGTCGCCGCCGCCAAGGCCGCAGCGACGCTTGCGGCAGCAAAGCCCGCGAAGAAGTAAAGAATGGAGGGTTCCCTCGGGAGCCTGTTTCAGCTGTTGATTAGATTCCGATGCATGCCGAAACTTCTTTCGGGTGCATTGGGAGTCCTCCTTTTGGGTTGCACCCAGAAGCCAAGCGCTTTGGTGGTTCCTCCTGCCTTTCAGCAAGGCGCAAGGCTTGCCTTGCCCGGTCTGGGCGAGATCCATTGGGGAGGCGGCTCCAATGTGGCGGGCAAAGATTCCCTTTGGGTTTTCGGACAATGGAATCCTGCCTGGACAAACGACTCCTCGCAAAGAACCAAGGCCAAGGCGTTGCTTGGTCCGGACGGCGCCTTGATCCGCCTGGTGGTCGGCCCTTTCGATTCGTTGCCGGTTTCCGGAGGGATGATTCGCACCGTGGCGTTGCGTCGATTCGAGCTTTCCGGGACGGCGGATTCGCTGGGATTGGTGGCATCGAATCGCGTAGCACCGGTGAAAAGGCACTCGAATCGTGGCCGTCGCGACACGCTGGATGTCGGAATCCGTCCTGGCGGGAGTCCATGGATCTGGTCGGATGGTGCGCGTTTCCGTTCGGTGGGAGCTCTGACGCTGAGGCCTTCCTTGCGCGTGGTTTTCGATTCGGCCCTTGCGCCGATCCTTTCCCGCAAGGCCTCGGAAATCTCTTTCGCGGTCGACGACGTGGAGCCGAACCTGGATCGGATCCCGCCCGTGCCGGATTCCAGTTGGAGAGAATCCCGTCGCCCACCGTTCGATGACGGGTCGCGATGGGTGGTGGGGGAGCATGGCCCCAACCTGGTGGAATGCGAAAAAACGCACGCCTTCGCTGGCACCTTCGTGCGCGCCTGGAACGAGCATCGGCCCGTGCGGCTTTCGCCGGATGCGGTTTGGATGATGCTGACGGAGGGCCTGCTGCGCAAGGTGGAGCGCGATCCGGAAGGATGCCGACACGCCATGGTGCGCCGAAAATCCGGCAAGGACACCTTGGATGTGCGGTTGTCGGATGAATTTTCTGCGCGGATGCGCCTGCCCGACGCGTGGAGACCCCTGGCCACGGGGCTGCTGGATTCGATGGATCGATTCGTGGTGGGTCGGCGTCACCGGGTCTTGAGTCGACGTTTCTCGACCAGCACTCCCGCTCGCCTCATGTCTTCGCGGCTTCGGGTGCTCCAGATCTACCAGGCCTATTTCGAGTTTCGAGGCACGACCGCCTGCGGCATCCCGTCGATCACGCTGGAAGGAACCGTGGAGGACTGGAAGGATGTGCGAGCGCGACTGGACACGCTGGGAATCTGCGGCTTGGAACGGTGGCGAGATCGGATGGCGGGGATCCTGGATGAATTCGTGGCCTCGGCGCAGGGGCGGCCATCACGGGATTTCTGGAAGTCGTTCGTGCGCTACACCCCGACAGATCCTGACTGCGGCGAATCCTCGCGGATGGACGGATGGATCACCCAATTCTTCGCAACGCAGTGGCTGCCCAAGGGGGAAGCGCCTTCATTGGGCAGCGTCGAACTCGATTTGCTCCCCTATGATCACGGCGGATTTCCAGTGAGGATCGCGTTTCCGGGAAACCGGATGATGCGCTTCCAGGTGGTCTCCGGGTTCGCCGGCATCGCCCAGGCCGCAGACGGTGCTCTGTACCCGGAGCTTGGTTGGTGCGTGTGGAAATGAAGGCGGAAGTCGAAACCTGGATCCCGCGATAGAGAGGGATGCAGCCCGGGCTGGGATGCGATGTACCCGATGCCCTATTGCGGGATCTCGGCTAAAGCAACACCAGCCTCAGGGTTCGGGTTCCCGAGGACGAGTGGATGCGGAGTATCCACAGGCCGTTGGTGACGCGTTGGAACAGCCATCCCTGATCGGCAGCCTCGGGCTCGATCGATTTCGCCCCGTCCAGGCGAACGAGGGACAGCCTGGATCCTGCAGGGATCTCGTCGACAAAAAGTGACGTCCTGTCGGTGCGGCGCCAGCGCGGCAGCGCAGGAGTCGTTGGCGTCCGGGGCCCCACGGCGGTGGCCGTGTAGGGGTTTTGATTTTTCGCGAAGTGCCCCAACAACAGGGTTTTCCGATCGGTGGTGGCGTAGGTGCGCATGTCCTTGGCGGAATCCGAGTATTCCACGCTCCAGCCATCGTATTCGCGGTAGGCGTGGTAGGTCCAGTCCCAGCCGGCTTCTTCGAGCAATCGCGTGAGATCGGTCAGCCAGCGCAGCGCGCTGTGGTCGGGCGCCCAGCGGATGCAGGAGAATTCCCCCACGAACAACGGCACCCGGTATTTGCGTTGGAACTCGTAGGCCGGTCGCAGGGCTTTGCGCATCTGCGCGCTGTCCCAGAAAACCCCGTTGATGGTGTCCGGGTAGTACGTGCCGATGGGGTTGTGTCCGGACACGCCTTGGTGGGTGAGGTTGCCGGGCTCGTAGAAGTGGAAACTGTACACCACCTTGGGGATGTCGTATCCGCGGCTCCAACCCACGGGCTTGAGGTTGGGCAGTTCCTTCACGCCGCCGCCGCTGGCAGGCTCCACGATGATCACTTTCGCGGTGTCGATCTTGCGGATCTCGCGGGCGATGGTATCGGCCAATTCATCCCAGAAAAGGATTCCGTCGGACCATTCGTCTTCGATGGGCTCGTTGGCCAGATCCCATCCCCACACCGCCTCGTGTCGATGGAAGCGAGTGACAATTTTCTTCCAGGTCTCCACCAGGCGAACCTGGGCGGCGCGGTCGTGGAAGAGACCGCGGGAAAGCCCGTGCAGATCCACCACTACCTGTATTCCGGCCTTTTTGCACAAGGGGAGCGCAGTGTCCATCACATCCAGCTGATTTGCCAGCTCCGCATCGAAGTTCTTTCCGATCAGGCCGCTGTCGTGTCCATGCGGAGCGTTGAGCTGCCAGCGCAGAAGGTTTCCTTTCCACACCTGACCAAACTCCCGGGTCGCCGCCGAATCCGCTTTGCTGGTGCCGATCATGGCTCCGCGAAACCTCGTAGGAGAATAGCTCGGGATCGGCAGGTTGGGATCGCGGGCCGGTGCCGTGGATTGGGCGATGCGTACCACGCGGATGGAATCGAACCAGACCTTTCCGGCCATCAGCTCCATCCCCACCACCAACGTGGCTTTCTTCAAATTCTGCGGAAACGAGGCCAGCTGCCAGGATCGCCTCCACTCCCATGATTTGACAGAATCTGGCCAAGAAAGCTGCGGGTAGGTCTTGACTCCCGCGGAATCTTCCGTCACCAGCATCACCTTGATGCCGTTCCAACGGTTCGGGCGAGCGGTGAGGTCGGACGTTTTGGTCCAGGCGGAGAACACCACCTTGCCTCCGCGCAGGGAGTCCGGGTCCAGCACGATGGACGCGTTGGCGCTCTTGGTGCTGTCCGTGCCCACTTGGAGGGCGGCCAATCCGAAGGTGTCGGATCGCAGCACGTATTTGACCGTGTCGCCAAAGGTGGTTTTGGCCTGCGCGTAGGAGTCGAAGTTCTGCTGGTAGATCAACACTGGGGTGGCGGTGGCAAGGCCGGCAAGGAGGAGCACGGATCGGACACCTGGGAGTTTCAGTCGCATACGGGCCTGTCGATGAGACTCTCGTGTGGACTTTGGGCCCCGCACGAGGGAAGGAAAGAGGGATTCTAGCATTCGCGAGGAAACTCCACACGACCCGCAAGAGGTTCGCTGGAGGCGAATTTCAGGGAGCACTGGAAGGAAACCTACAATCCTTCCCAGGATGGCTCACCGCAGCATCTGCACCTTCAAGCCTTCCTTGCCCGCTCGTGCGAGGTAGAGGCCGCGAGGCAATCCCGCCAGATCCAAAATCTGTCCAATCGGGCCATCCCAGGATTCCCGCTGGCTCTTGCCCTGGAGATCATACAGCTGGATGGCCGTGGTTCCCGATGCCTTCAGGAACAAGCCTTCGCGGTGCAGGTTGGGAGTGGAGGCAGATAGGCGTGGCCGATTGGAGGAAGGGTTTCCCGGAGTACCGTACACCACGCCGCGGCCTTCGGTTCCCACGTAGAGCCGTCCGAACAGGTTGGCATCGGCCACCAGCCAATGGAGAGTGCCGTACTGGTGGGCGTCGTCGTTGATGCGCGTCCAGGTCGCGGCGCTGTCGGTGGAACGGAACAGTCCCGTGACCGATTCCACCTTGCCCCACAGGTACACGGCGGGGGCGGTCTTGCCGTTGGCCAGATCGGGTTTGCCCAAGGTCACCAAGTAGGCTTCCGCGACCCCACTCACCTTGTCGAAGCTCGCGCCGGAGTTGGTGGAGCGGTGCAGCCCGCCGCTTCCGTTGGTGAGCCAGATCTCGCCTTCGCGCAAGGGCGACGAGGCCGCCACACCGCTGGAGGTGGCATAGGAGGGCAGTCCCGTGAAGCTGGTGGCGCCTTTTGTGAACGTCCGTCCGCCATCGGTGCTGGTGTGGAAGGCGCCCGCGACCATGTCCCACAAATACATCTTGGCGGGATTGAGTTTGTCGGAAAATGGCAAGGTGTATCCGATGTCCGCCGCCGGAGGCACGGTTCCGGAGGATGCGACCCATGTCTTCCCGGTGTCGGCGGACCAATACGGGGCGGACGCTCCTGGCGGCCCCCAGACGATGTTGGCTCCGTCGGCGGAAACCGCGATGGTGCGTGTGCCGCCGCCGTTGGACGATGTCATGCCAGCTGGCTGGGTGGCGAATCCTGTCCAGGTCTTGCCCGAGTCCGTGCTGAAGGACCCGTAGCCCTTGCCGCCGTTGGGCGCGGTTCCGTTGTGGGCATCCACATAGAAGCTCGGGCGCTGCCAGGCCACATCGATCGCCATGCTCGTGCCCGCGTTGGGGCTGAAGGTGGTGGCAGGCGCCTGGTCCAGTCGGACATGACGGAATCCGTCTTGGTCTCCCACGGCGGTCACCAGGGGCGGTCCGTAGGGAGGCGACACCATCTGCTTGGACACCAGCTCTTCCAGATTGGAATCGGCGGGCGTCCAGACGGGGTTCGCCGAAAGGAGATTGCGGGTGCGGAACACGCCGTAGCCGGTGCCGAACAGAGCCACGGAAGTGTCGAACGGATCCGTTTGCAGGCTCGCCAGCCAGTGGGGGTTGCGCACGCTCTTCCAAGGGGCGGGGGAAAGGTCCAACGTGCCGCCCTGGAAGAGGGTGGAGGTCCAGGTGGCGCCGGTGTCGCGCGAAACCCAGACTTCTTCCTTGTTCCAGCGGTTCAGGGAGCTGACCGCCACTCGCGCCGGATCCAGATCCCAGGCGGAAGCGCTGCCATATCCGAAGGTGGCGGACTTGACGGGCGAAACGTCTTTCCAGGAATTGTCATCCAATCCGTAGCGCCACAGTTGGCCGCCCGTGACCCCGTTGGGGCCGAGTCCGTTGTTGGCGCTGAAGTACACGTAGCGACCCGCGATGGTCCCGTGCGTAGCAATCAGGTTCGCGGGCTGGCCTGCCAGCAAGTTCCAAGTGGCACCGGAATCGAGGCTGGTCCAGATCGCCGCCTTGCCCGCGTTGGAACTATCAAAGGAGGCGAACAATCGGCTCGACTTTTTGCCGGACACGCCGCTGGCGGGATCCAGGATCACGAACAGCCCGTTGCCCGTGGGGCCTGCGGACAGCGAATCGAAGGTCTTGCCCCCGTTCACGCTCCGCCACAGCGCGCCTTTGCGCCAGGTATCCTGGGGATTGCCGCCCCAAGCCACCGAATCCCAATGCGAGGCGGCCCAGTACATCACGGTTCCCAAGTTTGGATCCACCGCCAGGCGTTCTCCGGCTCCGCGTCCCTCTTCGTTTCCGCCCACCTTTCCATGCAAGGCCGTGCGCAACGGGAAGGTGCGCCCGCCATCGTTGGATCCCAGCACGTAGCCGTATTCGCTGCTCCAACTGTTGGTGTACTTGCCGGTCAGCAAGAAAACTTTCCCGGAGTCTTGCGGGTCCAGTGCGATGGCCAGCACGCCCATGTTGTCGGAGGTGCGGCCGATCCAATCGGTGATGGGCATCCACGAGTTGGAAGCCACATGCCACCGATACGCCCCACCCATGTCGGTGCGGGCGTACAGAACGCCTTTGGCCTTGGGGTGGAACACGAGCCCATCCACGAATCCGCCGCCGCCGATCACCACGCTCTTCCAGTCGTAGGCGGTCGAGGTCAGTGCCTGGGCCCCTGTGGCCATCAGTGCAGCAACGGCAAAGAGTCGGCGCAGCGAGATCATGAAGGTTCTCCGGGATAGGGCGTGATCGAAAGGACCAAACCTATTCTGGAGAATCTCATTTCGGAGGGCACGGCGGAAGAGGCGAGGAAAACTCTCCGGTGGAGACCGATCCGGGAGTCTCGGGTTTTCAGGCGACGGCGGCTGTGGCCTTCACCATGCGATCCACCGCGCGCATCTGCACCAGGGTGACCACCATGGCCCCGATCACCACCCAGCCCAGCACATCGAAATTCTCGATGCGTCCTCCTGGCGCCTCCACCACGATCAGTCCCGCCACCCACGACGACACCGCTCCCGCGAACTGCTGCATGGAAGAGCTGATGGACATGTACGCGCCGCGGTCGCGAAGCTCCGGCACTCCCGAGATCAACGTGGTGGAACCCACGATGCGCCCCGAGATGGTGGCAAACAACACGCAATTGCCCACGATGGCCAACCAAAGGGGCGTGGTTCCCAAATGGGTCCACCAGATCAACACCGCCACGCAAGCCAAGGTGGCACCCACCAGGAGACGGAATTTGCCGTACTGGTCGGCCAAGCGCCCCATGAACGGTCCCGCGAAGATGCCCACCACACCGGTGGCCACGAACAGCAAGGGCAGCGCCTTCAGTGACACTCCCAGATTGTGGACGATGAAATTGCTGGAAAAGGGCTGCAGCATGAATCCGCCGGTGGCCACCAGCATGGTGGCGGAAAAGCCCACCAGGTAGCGTCGGTTGGTGCCGATCTTCCAGAGGTGCAGGAATGGATTGTGTCCGCTGGGGGCATGGTGCAGGTGTGTTGTGATGGGCTGGAGTTTCCAGAGGATGAAGATCCCCACGAACAGGCCCAGCCCAACGATCATCAGAAACGGTCCGTGCCAGCCAAAGCGGGTGGCCAAGGTGAGGCCTATGGGGATGCCCAGGACTTGGCTTGCGGCGAAGGCGCTTTGGATGGAGCCCATCGCCCGGCCCCGCATGCTCAGCGGAAACAGGTCCGCCACGATCGCGAAACTGATGGCGCCGATCACGCCGCCGAACAAGCCTGCCACGATGCGGGCTACCAGCAGGAAGCCATAGGTGGGCGCGATCCCGCAAAGGAACGTCCCGAACAGAAACCCGGCATAGAACACCATGAGCATCCGTTTTCTGTCAAAGCGGTCGGCGAACCCGGCGGCGAGGATGCCTGATACTCCCGCGCTGAAGGCATAGGCGCTCACCACCAGCCCGAACTGGTGGGTGGTGATGTCCAGGGCCGGCATCAGGATGGGCCCCAGCGGCGAGAGGATCATGAAGTCCAGGATGATGGTGAACTGCAGAAACGCCAAGAGCGCGACCACCATTTTCTGGTATCCGGTGAACTCGATAGGCGGCGCCGCGGCTGGCTTTTGCACCTAGGCCCCCACCACCGCGACCTGGCCGCCCGGCGTTTGGACGACCTCCCAGGTCAAGCGCTCTTCCCACGACAATTTACGTCCAGCAGGGGTGCGATCGAACAGGGCGATGTAGGTGGGGGTGTCAGGTCCGCCCACCGTGGCGCGGTAGCGCGAGACCTGCGTGAGGGCTTCTTCCAGGGTTTTGGCCCTACCTTTGGATGCGCGCACCAGCTTGATCTCGATGATGTGCTTGGCTTTGGCGTATTCCACCAGCAGGTCCATGCGGCCGCGGCCTGCGGCATATTCGCGGGTGATGCGCCCGCCACCGTTGAGGATCCGTTGCAGAAACGCCATCAGAAGCAGGTGCGGGAAGGCTTCGGTGTAATCGGCCTTGACCTCCCAAACGTCGGAGTGTTCCTGCCAAAAGGATTGGAATTCCCGCAACAGCGCATCCATGTCCAGGGTGCCGTCCGCGTTCTTCCATTGGAATTCGGGGGCGGGGATGTTGGCTTGGTAACCGGAGTTCAAGGAACGCGGCAACACTTCGCGGTAGATGGGATTGGCGATTTCAAATCCGCGCGCCGAAGTCCATTGGATCAACCCCAGATCTTGGCAGAGTTGGACTCCCTCGGAATCGGGCCCCATGTCCGGGTCCACGTCGCCGGTCATGATGGTCTGGACCACCCTCTTGACCTGCGGTTGCTTGAGGCGTTCAGCCAATGCATCCAGGTGCGTGGTGCGGGCCTGGATCAGGATTTCCTTGGCCTCCAGAATCATGTCGGCGGTGATGGGCATATGGATGTCGCGATGCGTGATTTCTTCCACGCACACGTCCGCCAGCTTGTTGACCAGGTAAGGCTGCCCCTGGGTCCAGTACCAGATGGCCTCCACCGCTTCCGGAAGGAACGCCTGGCCAGATTCTGTCGTGTGCTGTCCCAGCAGCGCCACGATATCCTCGTGCGAGAAGTTGGCCAGGGTGGCGGAATCTTGCTTGATATTGAACGGTGATCCCGGATTGACTGGATCGCCGTCTTTGCTGTGGGTCAGGTAATCGCGCAAGTCGCGCATCCCCACCAGCGCCACACTGACGGGGAATTTGCCGATGCCTCGGCTCGCGAACCCTCCGCGCAACTGGCGCAAAAAGGAGATCATGGCGGGGCCTTCGAGGGTGTCCACTTCGTCGAACAGGATCACCAGCGGCTTGGGAGCGCAGAGTTCGGCCCAGCATTTGATCGCGTCTGTCAGGATGCTGGTGTGGCTGGAGCCCTGCGGCATCGGCGGAACGGGGACCTCGAAATCCTTCGCGTAATGACGGATGGCTTCGCAAATGGCCGGGAGGGATTTTTCCACTTCCGGGATCCCCTGGCAGCGCTCCACGCTCACATAGCAGGCGACGGCCTCGCCGGAGTCATTGATTTCGCGCATCCAGGTTTGCAGGAAGGTGGTCTTGCCGGTCTGGCGAAGCCCTCCCAACACCCAGTACATCTGATCGCGGATGTAGCGCTCCAGGTGCGATTTCCGCAACCGCGACTGCGGCGGCAGGAAGTAGTGGTCTTCCGGGAAGCAAGGGCCGGTGGTGTTGAAGAAACGCGCCATGTGAGGGAAGATAGGTCGACACCATGCACCGCCCCTCCCTTGTACGGAACGGTCGCGACCGTTCCGTACAAGGGAGGGGGCAAAGCGAATGCAATGTGGATTTGGCAAGGGAGAAAAGGAAATCGTGTATCCAGACAGTGTCTGGATACACGGGGTGGGTCGTATTGGGAGAGAGGGCTTTGCTGGGAAGGAAATGCGCCGTAGTTTTGAATCACGAACACCAGCTGGGCTTGTTGGTTGTGCCAATAAATTGAGTGATTCAAATAAGTCCCATTGCCCAGTATTTTGGGCAAAACCCTCACGAATATGTTTCATGAGGAATTGACCGCTGTTGTTCAGGATAAAACCTATAAATGGAGAGAAGAAAATGAAAATGCCGAGTTGTGTTTCTGCACTAAAGATGTTGGCCATCCTATCGGTTTTTGCCTCCAGCGCGATGGCGGAGCAGTTTGCGATTGGAAAAATCAAATCGATAGAAGCGAAAGAATCGGGGGTATTTCTTGTAGAGGTGAATTTGGATCCATCTGCATACGGTTATACTTACGCCAAAACGGATTGCGGCAAAAGATATAAAGACGGCACTCGATTCGCATTTTCCACTTCTGCGCAAGGTGGAAAGGCTATGATATCCAACTTGACACTTGCTTTTACTACTGGAGCAAATGTAAGTGTAATTGTGGATGATGGTGATGTTTGTGATGTGTCCCCCGACTCCAGAACAATGAGGAGCGTAATTGTGGAATAAGGCCTGAATGGTAGGAGCTGCAATTTGGAGTTGATCACACATAAATCTGATGATGATCCGATTGCAGGGTGGTGGCTTTTGGTAGCGGCAGCAACTTTATCCCTGGTGCTCGAAGGCGCTATAGCAAAAAGCAACGCCCCTTTTCCCAACGCAGTAGCCCAAAAACGAAGGATTTCCATGGGAATCATAGTGAACTTGTGGGATTCCTTGGCTCTGCGTTGGACGCGGAGGGAGGATAGCTTGAATCGAAGCTTTGATAGAATGCTGGTTTCACCTGGCGTGAAATTATTTGAAGTTTTAGGTTTGAGGAGCCTCCAACGAGGCTCGCCTTTTAATAATTGCGCCTGGCTTTCTGGCAGCCGCATGGGTGCTGTGGCTTAGATCTTCAAAACAAAAACAATTAAATACGAAGGAGGAAATCATGAGGCGAATACTCGTGCTCATCGGTGCGCTGTTGGCGTCAGTCCAGGCGTTTGATAAAGTGCAAGAGCTTGGGATTTTGGTTGATGTAAGCAAGTCCGACTTTAGCCTAAGGGGACAATTACTTGCGAACGGGGGGACGCTTGCTGATGAAAATTATAATCTCGGGTTCGCTTACGGTCCTGCGATCATAAAAGAGGGCGACGAATATCATATGTTTGTTTGTTCGAATGGTGTCATTGGCGATACAGCAAATATCACTGGTTGGGATCGGGTTCGCCACTTTAAATCTCTGGACGGGAAGGCTTGGGGCCCTCCAAGCATTGTCGTGCAGATAGCTCCAGATAAGCATATTAGTGAACGTTCGGCGTGTGATCCTTCAGTTGTCAAAAAGGACGGGTATTGGTATTTGTATTACGGTGGACATCTTCCAGGCATCGCCGGAGTGATCTACGTTGCGAGATCTAGAAGCATTGAAGGGCCTTACGAAAAGTGGACAGGTTCTGGCTGGGCGGTAAATCCCCCCCAACCGAAGCCCATTATTTATCCAAAAGTTCCTGCGAGTAATCACCTCACAGTCTGTGACCAGTATCATATAAACACAGCAGGAGATGGGAATTATTACGGGGCTGGGCAGCCTTCGGTTGTTGTTCGCTCGAGCTCGAATGAGATTTGGATGTGGTACGCAGATGCATCCTTACAGATCGATTCTACCTACCCTTGTTCCAAGCGGCGATACTTTTTGGTGAAATCAAAAGATGGAATAAATTTTGGCCTACCGATTGCGATTAGGCATGGAGGGTCGGATTTCTTTACTTATGCCGATGGAGGGGAGGTAAAGTGGAATGAAGTTCAGCAGCGATTTGAAATGTTCCAATTGAAGCAGGAAATGCATCCGGACAAGCCATTAGAGGAAGTGATCCAATCAACCTCAACGGATGGCGTCAATTGGACCGCGTGGCAAACTCGCCTCCGCATTCCCAATTTTTCCAATAACATTGGTCTAATGTCTGACAAATATGGCAGCATAACCGGAGATTCAACCATTCTCGCCTTTGGAACGCCTTGGGATGTTCAAAACAAGCATGTTTTTGGTGTTTGGGACGTTTATGGTTTGAAGATCTGGGGGTTGAATAAGCCGGGGCCTGGGTACAGCTACTACGCCCGACGAATCCTTCCATTTCTGCAGCTTGACTGATGCGATTCCTACTTGCGGTTGCATTGATTTTGTCTGGGGCGATGGTTCCGCGTCAAAGGACTTTTTTGCTACTGGGAGATTCGATAACACAGGGCGAAGGAGATCACTACCCGATCTCCAAGCCTTGGAGATCCTGGCTCAATGAGCTTCGATCGCCAGGCCAGGAAGTCTACAGGTACGTAGGGCTTTTGCCGGGTTACAATGGGAGAGATGGACATGGGATGTGTTGGGATCCAACGAAATTTGACGAACCGCATGGCGCCCAATGCGGGGTCAAATCTGAAGATATTCTGGAATGGCTCAGAGCCTCTGAGGATTATCTTTATACGAGTACAGTCTCTGATGTTGTGGTAGCCATCGGAACCAATAATATTGGCAGTCAACAAAGTGTCCAAGAAGCGATTCGGAATACGGAAGAGCTGATAGACGAAGCTGAGAAAATGTTGCCGCGAGCGAACATCTATGTCGCGACATTGATTTGGAATGAATTCTATCCAGTATCCGAGTATAATGTTGCCTTGCGACAGGCGATCATCGATCGCCAGTTAAAGGGTGAGCGTGTGTTCCTTCTGGATTGGAGTTCAGAAATTGCTGAGTCAGATACCTATGATGGTCTGCATCCAAATGCAGACGGGTCTCGTAAGATGGCGATGTTTGCACGAAAAGTATTTTCAAAGCAATCTGCTCGGGTTCTAATTCCAGATATGCTTCTGCTGGATTAATCCATGACAAGGCTGACCCCGCCAGCCTTTCCCATTTCCTAGAACCTCACCCTCGTCACTCCCGTCTTCTCGCTCTGCTTCCCGTTCCCCAATTGCCCTGCTGCATTGTTTCCCCATCCGAACAAGCAGCCTGATTGGGTGATGGCGAAGGAGTGGTGCGCGCCGGAGAAAACATCTTGCACCCCGGAAAGAACCAAATCAGGTGACAGTACAGGGTTGAGGGAAGAGGAGCTTGCTTGCTGGCTTGCATTGTAGCCAACGCCCCAGGCCTCGCCGGATTCTGTCAATATGATGGTATGGAAATGGCCGGTGATGTTCTTGATCGCCCCGAGTCTTTCGATCTCTACCAGGCGACGCGGCAGCACGATACTTTGGGTGTCTCCAGTGCCCATGGCCGCCCAGTCATTGGCTCCAAAGCCAACCAGGGAGCCATCCAACTTGCGAACGAAAGTGGTGTTACCGGTTCGCTCTGGAATCCAAGCGACGTTGTCCAAGGAGCGTGTCGGAATCAATACCATTTCTTCCTCCAGGAATCCGAGTCGACCACTCCACGGTGCTCCAGACACCCAAAACGTTCCATCCTTTTTCAGGAAATACGTATGCGCGTCGCCGCCGCCAAACTGGGTCACCTCCGAGGCGATCTGCACCAGCGAGGGTTCGAACCCGATTCTGCCGGTGCCGAGTTGCCCGAACAGGTTGGTGCCGGAAACCCAAAGGCCTCCATCCTTGGCCAGCACCAGGATGTGTCGCCAATTGAAGGCCTGCGCCCGCGCGACATCCTTGCGGATCAGAATGGGTGAGGAACGATCTGTGTTGCTTCCATCCCCGAGACTGCCGGAATCGTTGGCGCCGATCCCCCAAAGGCTGCCATCCTGCTTGACCCAAACCGAGAAGTCCCTGCCCGCCGACATCTGCACCACGCTGTCGGCTATCTTCACCGGCTCCAGGTAAAGGCCTTGGTCACCAGCTTTGAAGGCATTCCGCGCATTGTTGCCCGCCCCCCAGAGCGATCCATCGGTGAGCAGAAATAGGCTGTGCCCCAGGCCGCCGCTCACCGCCACCGGCAAGGCGAGTTGGTATCGTTGCGTCAGAATCCGTCCAGGGGTCCGGTTGGTGGCGAAGGCGCGAGCCTTGACGGTCACGGTGGTATCGATCCACAGGCTCCGGTCGCCGTCGTGGATGCTCCTGGGATCCACCCCGTATTCCGGCGAAGTTTCCGTGGGTTCGCTGCCGTCCAGGGTGTAGTGGATGCGAGCCCCCGAGGTGGTGGTGCTCAGGGTGACCAGAAACGAACCGCCGCGCAGTTGGCTGTTCGTGTCGGAAATCACGACCGGTGCGGCGGTGTCCATGGGAAGGCGTTCCATCCGGAAACTATCCTGCACGCTGTTGCCCATCGGGTCCTGGGCCTTGAAGCGGATCCACTGCACTCCCTGAGCCAGAGGAACCGAACGGACATATCCCTCGGAGGTTGCCGAAACCAGCACGTCGTGGATCCACACCTTGTCGATCCGGTCGTTGTCCGTGGCGGTCCAGCCCGCCAGGACGGAGGATGTGTCGTAGGGGACCACGCGCGCTCGGTTGGTCGCAAGCGCCTGGGCGCGAGGCGAGGTGGTGTCGGTCCAGCGTTGGACTTGGACGCTGTCGGTGGTGAAATTTCCGGTGGCATCTTGGGTGCGGAAGCGAACCCACTGTGTGCCCACCGTCAGCGGGACTCGTGCGATGAATCCTGAGGCGGAGGGAGTTGCCGTCAGGCCCTGGATCCAACCGTCGGTGATGCGATCGTTGTCAGAAGCTGTCCAGCCGACCTCGATGGAGGTCGTGTCGAAGGTCACGATGGTGTTCTGCGTGCCCGCTCGACGTTGGATTTTCGGAGCGATGGTGTCCGGACGTCGTTCCAGCAGGATGCTGTCCAAAACCTGGTTTCCAGCTGGGTCTTCGGCGCGAAAGGCCACCCATTGCGTGCCCACCACCAGCGGCACTCGCGACATGTAGCCCTTCGCGGAGGCACCGACTTGCCCATTCTGGATCCAGGCTTTCGCAATGCGGTCATTGTCGGAAGCTGTCCAGCCGATCTCCACCGAGGTGGTGTCGAACGGCACCACACTGCCCACGGGATTGGCCAGGCGTCCGCATGTGGGATGGATGGAGTCGCGGAGGCGGGTGATCCGCACGAAGTCGGAGATCGGAATCCCGCGGCTGTTCTTGGCCTCCAAGGTCACTGGGGCCTCCACGCCGGTGGGAGCGAGGTCCACGCGCCGTGCCCAGGTGGAGTCGTCGATCCGGGTGGCAAGAACGCCGTCGATGTTCACGGACGCAGCGTCGATGCCGGAAATGTCGGTGAGCACGGTGCGGATCCAGATGCCCGTGCTGTCGAAGGGAACCACCGTGCCCGATTTCTCCGGAGGATTGATCCATCGATACGAAGGTCCGAGATGTTTCGGGATCGGGTCGCGTGACACCAGCAAGACGGAATCTGACTTGTTGCCGGCGTGATCCCACGCCATCACATGGATTCGGGAAATTTCCCCCGGACCAGCCAGCGAGACGGTGGACCTCCAGTTCCCCTTGGTGGTATCCGGCACCTTGCCTTCGATGCGGACGGAATCGATGCCGGAAAGATCGGATGCCGTCGCTGTCACTTCCAGAGTCGTCACGTCATAGCCGACCCGATGTCCTTGTGCGGGAGAAATCCAGCGGATGATGGGGCCGGCGCTGTCGGCTTTCCGGCCGATCGAGACGAAGTTGTTGGAGATGAGGCCGACACTGCTCTGGGCACGCACGCCGATGTCGGCGAGTTTTCCATTGGGCGGTAGATCCACCCGCAACTCCCAAGTCGAATCGTGTGTGTTCTTGGCCGCGATTTCGCCGATCAGAACCGATTCGATTTTCCCAAAATCAGTGGCTGCGCTCCAGCTCACCACCACCGAGACGGAATCGAACGGAACGAGGCTTTTGTTGGCGGGCTTGACCAGGTGCAATCGAGGTACGGTGGGAACGGGGGGTGTGTCGCGGCGGATCAGGATCTGTGAGGTTCGATCGTTGCCTGCCGAGTCGGTGGCCACGATGTCCACCTTCTGGCTGCTGGCGGAGATGGGAACCACGATCCTTGCCGACCAAACTCCGTCGGATCCTCGATCGGCATCGATCGACCCGACCTTCACGGAGCGAACGCCGGAGGGATCGGTTGCCTTCACCCGGACCACCAGGAACGAATCCGCGAACGGACGCATCAAGGTGGAAGCGGGGCTGATCTCGTCCATGATGGGTCCCGCGTGGTCGAGCGCCCCTTTCACCCAGAACGAAGTCGCGATCTCCGCCTTGTTTCCCAGCGAGTCGGTGGCCACCAATCGCAATGTGTATCGGCCGAGAGCCGTGTTGGCGCGGGGCGCGAAGGTCGGGTGTCCGGCAAGATCAAGACTCGACTGATTGGTTGCCGAAGGGGCATCCGCCAGCAGGAAGCGATCGGTACGGTTGCCGGAATCGTTTGTGACGGAAAATGACAACGACTGGATTCCCAGGCGTGCGGAGATCTTGCCGAACAGGCCCACGGCAGGCTCCTCCAGTCGGAGCGTATCCAGTCGGAGAGGTTGGGCTATCCGAAAGGGATTGAGAGGCAAGGAATCCAGTCCCTGCGAAGTCAGGGCGGCTCGCGCGGTCTGGTAGTCCATGCCCAGCGTCCATTGCTTCACGATCTGGCCAAGAGAGAGGTTCGATTTCAACACCAACGCCAGGGTGCGACGGGTGATGTCCGCGGTGTCCAAGCCCACTGGTGGGAACTTGCGGAAAGTCGTCGTGGCGGGGTGCCCCTGCAGCACAAGCTCGGCGATGGTCTGCCGGAAGATTTCCCGTTGAGCCATCGACGACGTGTCCCGTGAAGAGCTTGCCGCGTGAGCCACTCTGAGGGAATCGTACAGCCCAAGCAACCGGCCAGCCAGGGAGTCCGGTCCGGTTCGGATCACACGAGAGGCGGACAGCTCGCCATACGTCACCTCCTTCAGAGAACAGGTGCCCGTGCGCACTCCCAGGCGCCAAGTTTGGACCTGAAGGGAGTCCCTGCCCAAGGCGTGCAAAATCGGGAAGAGCGAAACCTGGATGGTTTCTTTGGAGGTGTCAAATGAAAGGGGCGTGGTGCCCGAGTCTTGCTGGCTGTGGTACCAGATGCTGTCGGGAAGACTCGCGCGGTCCTGGAGGCGAAAGTGGGCGTAGTGGGCGAAGGGATCATCGGGCGATGGCTCGACCACGTCCGTGGTGCGCTGGCAGGAGGCGACCAGGAGCGCGAACAAACCGATCGCACTGATCGAGGAGCCCAGGGGAAGGCGATTGCGGTTGCGATCGGATGGATAAGACATGAAGGGGTAAAATTAGCTGGTACACGGGCTGCAAGCAGCTGAAATGGCATTGTGGTGTGTGCCTTTTTCATGCCCAGCCGGGTAGGAGCCAACCGAACGAATCGGTGGCCACCGAGCTTGGAGGGTGTCGGAAGGAGAGCCAGGATCTAGGTTTAGTCCCCTATGGTCGCTCCAGTGAATCCCGAAGGGGACAATGCCATCAATATCGAGCTTTCCGAAAAGGAAGCCGAAGGGATCTACTCGAACTTTGTGCTGGTCAGCCACAGCCCCCACGAGTTTGTTCTGGATTTTGCCCGCCTCCTTCCAGGGGTGCCAAAGGCCAAGGTCGGAGCCAGGATCATCACCACGCCATCGCACATGGTGTCCTTGATCCAGACACTCCAGGACAACTTGTCGCGCTACGAGAGAGCCTTCGGTCCCGTCCAGCGGCGAGGGTAGCGCTAGAGGCCGTGGAAATTCCCGACGTCAAAGCGAAAGCGGCCGGAGGAAATGCCTACTATTGTACAACTGCATGAGCATCCAAACGCGATCATGCCCCGGTTTTCTGGGGTGTTGCAGGTGCCCTTCGCCAGGGGACGC
The DNA here is from genome assembly GCA_016699655.1 of Fibrobacterota bacterium. Taxonomy (GTDB): domain Bacteria; phylum Fibrobacterota; class Fibrobacteria; order UBA5070; family UBA5070; genus UBA5070. Next base: position 1,019,829 of record CP064986.1, on the reverse strand, counting down.
TGTTTGGAGGCCATCCGTGTTCCAGCGTTGCGGCGAAAATCTTACGCCTAGGACCACTGGATGATGGAAACTCCACTTATTTCCATCGTAATGCCGGTCTTCAACTCCGCTCGGACTCTGAGAGAGTCGGTGGAATCTGTGAAGGCTCAAACTTGGCGCGAGTGGGAATTGCTTTTGGTGGACGATTGTTCGTCTGATGCCTCCAGGGAACTGATTGCGGAGTTTGTTGCATCCGACGTACGGATCCGATCGCTGTTGCTGGCGACCAATCAAGGCGCTGCGCTTGCTCGCAATGAAGGAGTTCGCAGCGCTTCGGGAAGGTATATCGCCTTTCTGGACAGCGACGACCTGTGGGTTCCCGCCAAGCTTGAATTGCAAATGGCATCCTTGCAGGAGCACTCCGCGGGACTGGTCTTTTCGGATTACGAGTGGATCGACCTCCATGGGCATCCGCTCGGGGTCGTCGTTCGGGCACCTGACCGGCCGGATTGGAAGCGTCTTAGCTGGGGGAACGATATCGGCCTTTCCAGCGTCCTCGTGGATAGATCGGCGATCGGCGACCCCATCATGCTTCCGCTGCGCCTCAACCATGATTTTGCGCTTTGGATGGAGTATCTGCGAAAAGGCGCTGTGGCGGTCCGCTGTCCAGGAAGTTTGGTCAAATACAGGGTCATCTCCGGATCTCTCTCACAGAACAAGTTGGAGTCGCTTCGCACCAATTGGCAGATTCTCCATCACCTACAAGGGGTGGGTGTGTTCCATACCACGCTCCGATTGATGGCTTGGGCGGTTCGGACCACGTTGCGTCGTCTTGTTCGACTTGTAGGATCAAAATGACGAGTTATCCAAGAAGGATTGCCTTCGTTTTGACCGCAGTGCATGAAGGGGGCTTGGAACGTTTCACCGGGGATTTGATGGATTCACTCCCTCGTGAAGAATTCGAGCCAGTTCTATACGTGCTTACCCCAAACAATCCGTGGATCAACGAGTTTCAGCGCCGGGGCATTGAAATCCGCATCTACGATGCTTCCAACGCGGTTCGGTTCCGGTCGTTGCCGTCGCTGTTGCGTGCGTTTTTGCGGCTAAGAAGTGACTTCAAAAAAGATCGGGTCGAGCTGGTCCACACTTGTGATTTCCTTCCGGCTGCGATCGGTCGCTTGGCAGCTTTGTTTTCCGGCGTCCGGTTCAGAGTGCACACGCTGCACAGCCTTTATGAATGGTTCCCCAAGTGGGCGCACATTCTCAATCGGTGGTTATCCAAATACACGCAAGTGATCACGGCGGTGTCCCAGTCGGCTGCGGATTCGGCGCGGAAACTGGAGTCCATCTCGGAAGCCAAGCTGCAGGTGGTGCTGAACGGAGCGGATGTCGAGCGTTTTTCCTTTTCGCACGAGTCTCGCCAACGGATCCGTCATGAACTCGGGGTCGCGCAAGACGAGATCCTCGTCGGAACCGTTGGTTCGCTGACCACCCGCAAAGGGCAGGAAATTTTGGTGGAGGCCATGGGCAAGCTTCCAGCGATGGCGCGTCCCTGGCGCGTTGTGATCTTCGGGGCGGCATACGGAGGGCCGCAGGACAATCTTCCCACGGTCAAGGCTGCCATCGTCCGCAACGGACTGGAAAGCCGCATCGAGATTCATCCTCCACGCAACGACGTTCCGGCCCTTCTGTCCGCATTTGATGTTTTCTGCATGACATCTCGTGTGGAAGGCTTGTCATTGGCTTCGGTGGAAGCGCAGCTCTGTCGTTGCCTCTCGGTGTTTTCCGACATCGGACCTTTTCGCGAGGTGGTCAAGGACGGCTGGAACGGTTTCCTGTTCCGTTCGGAGGATCCCGATTCCTTGGCCGAGGTGCTGACGCGTGTGATGGGCTCGCTTGATTCGCTCGAGGAAGTCAGAGATAACGCGCGAGCGGACGCATTGGAGCGCTTTGACAAAAAACGGATGTCGGCCGCATACATCGGGATTTATCGGAAACTTCTTGGAATGGGAGCACGTTGATGCCGCAGTACCTTTCTGGTCCTTGTCCCGCCTGTGGAGAGGCGCGCGCAGTCGCTTTGGGAACTCCCGATCTGAGCAAGGATCCGGTGGGCGCGCCCGTTGAATCCCGGGTGCTGCAGTGCGGCCGTTGTGGGCATTTGCGGATAGACCCCATGCCTTCCTGGTCGGAGGCGGATTTCCAGCTACTCTACGGCGATGGATATTTCGTTCCGGACTCGCCGAGGTGGGGGCGGATCCGCGAGAGTGTGAATCCGAGTGCCCGTTACTCGCGCATCCAATCCATCATCAAAACGGAGAAGCGGGACCTTCTCGAGGTCGGATCGGGGATCTACGCCCATTTTTGCACCAAACTCGCGCAAGAAGGCTGGAAAGTCCTGGCCCAGGAGCCGTCGCCGGATTTCCAGAACAAGCTGAAAGCCAAGGGGCTTGCTGTCGTCGGGACAGGTTTCCTGGAGTTGCCGGAAGACCGGACGTTTTCCTTGATCTACGCCGACTCGGTCTTCGAACACGTCGCCGAACCTCTGGCCTATTTCCAGAAGGCCTTCCGATTGCTGGAGCCGGGTGGCGTGCTGTACCTGGTTTTCCCTAGGGAGCGATCGCTGTTGGGGAACCTGAAGCAGATTCTATCAAAGGCTCGTCGGACGCACTGCCCGTTTCTGTCCGCATACAAGCCCCCGTACCATCTGCATGGATATTCACCAAAATCTGTCGCAAAGTTCGCGCAGGCGAGCGGCCTCGAACTGCCGCTCGTGTTCGTGGGTGAAGATTGGTTTTGGCTGCAGGCCTTGGAACGCCTTCCGCCCGTGGTTGGACATCTGGCGGCCGCGATGTTCTGGTTGGCCGACAAGCTCGGATGCGGCGGCAATCTCGAAGTCGGTCTTCGCAAGGCCCGCTGATGGAGAGTGACCTCACAAACGCGTTTTCCGTCCTGATCGTCGGATACAATTGCACGGAAGACATCCGCATCATGCTGGAGAGCATGCGGCGGTTCGCGTCTTGGAGCCGCTGCGAAATCCTGATCGCGGAAAATGGAGATTGTGAGATCCCCCAGATGGAAGCTCTGGCCAGGGATTTCGGGGCACGGATAGAATTCTTGCCGAATCCTGGCTACGGCGTAGCCTGCAATGTCCTTGCGAGGAAGGCCGTCAATCCTCTGATATTGCTGGCGAATCCGGATCTGTGCTTCGTCGAGGACGTTCTGCCCGATTTCGCTCGTCACTTGGACCATCCGGAAGTCGGCGCCATCGGGCCACGAATGATGGATGCCGATGGATCGGAGCAGACCAGCTGGAACGAGCCCATGGGTCTGTGGTGGGAGACATTGGAAGCGTTCGGGTTGCAGATGCGGTGGAGGCGCCACCTCATCCGAAAGATGCGAAGCCGGTGTCCAGAGGGGCCATGGGAAGTGGGAATCGCCACGGCAGGCTGCCTTGCGATGCGTAGCGAACTGTATCGCTCCATCGCCGGTTTCGACGAGGGATTCTTCCTCAATGGAGAAGACCTCGATCTGTGCGACAGGATTCGGGCAGCCGGCAAGAAGATCCTTGTGGATCCGAAGCTGAACGTGGTCCACGGGAACTCGCGCATCCAATCTCGGAACCTGTCCAGATTCATCGCTGATCGCCTGGAAGGCAAGCGCAAATATTTGTCCAGACGCCATCATGGCCTGAGCCTCCTGGTGGCCAGAGCGCTATGGGTGACGATGGTAACGATCCGCCTTACGGTTGGATTCTTCGTGCTACGGGGCACGGAGAGGACAAGGCTCCAGGGTTATTGGGGAATCCTCTCCAAATCGATCCGACTTCTTTTCAAGAATTGACGGGCTTGGCCAAGATCAAGATGGACCATCCACCCAGGATCCTGGTGGTCAGATGGGGAGCGAAGAAAAAACTGATGCGTCGCGGTATGCGGAGCACATGGTTCTGAAATTGATACCTGGCATCCGGAGGGATGGGAAGCTGCAGTGCGCTGGGAGTGTATCGCTCGTCGATGATTTCCCAGCCGTTCTCCCGTAGGAGCTCCAGTGCGGTCTCCCGTGTAAACATGTGGATGTGTCCCAATTCCCTTCGCCTTTGGACCAGCGCCTTTGGTCGGACAACCGTCTGAACGGCAAGATCCAGGGGCAAATGGACGGCGATGTGGGAGCAGAGCGACTTCGCGTTGCGCAGGAACAGGGCGGGATTTTCCATGTGCTCGAGAACGTCGATGGCCAGCAGAACGTCGTAGAACGGTTGGGCCTCAATGATGTCAGCAAGATGGAGCTTGACACGTGGATGGGGCTTCAAATTGGCAAGATCAATCGCCTGGGGGGAAACATCCCAGCCGTCAAATTCGGAACTCGGGAGCTTCTCCGCCAAGGAGCGGAGGATACCAGCAGCACCGCAGCCGACCTCGCCGACCGAATTTGGTGTGACCTGCCATTTTTGAAGCAGATCGAAGATCCAGGACGCCTTGAAGGGAGAGTCTTGCTCATGCCAGGAAGGATTATGCTGGAGGTATTGCCCGTCTTGGTACATTTAGCCCTTGATGCTGCTGGTGTAGACCCCTAAGATACCTTTTCTGCGCAGACCTTATCGTGTCAAGTGCAGACCGACAAAGGAGTCCGAGAAATGGGTGAGAAAGTGTCCGTTGCGATCTGTACTTGGAACGGCGAAAGGTGGATAGCAGAGCAATTACGCAGCATTATCTCGCAAACCCGAGAGGTGGATGAGATTGTATTAATCGATGATGGATCATCAGACCAGACACTCCAAATCGCGAAAGCACTCCTATCGGAATCAGGGTTGCCACATTGGGTCTTCCAAAATACGGCGAATGTTGGATCTTCCAAAAATTTCCAGCTCGCTGCCGAAAAGTGTACGGGTGATGTTTTATTGTTTTCCGATCAAGACGATTCATGGAAACCGAATAAAGTAGAGCGCATCCTTGAGGTTCTTCAAGAGAATCCGGATGCACAATGGGCGTTCAGTGATCTTGAGCTTTGTGACGGAAGCTTGAATAGCATTGGCAAAACAATGTGGCAGAAGGTAGGGTTCGGATCCACTCGGTTATCGCAATTCATGCGTGGAGAACAATTGGAGGTCATCCTGAAACGGCCAATCGTAACAGGAGCGGGGCTGGCGCTCAGGCAAAGCTGTTTGAAAGAGTGTACACCCTTTCAAACTCCTTGGATCCATGATCATTGGATCTCACTTGTTCTTTCAGGAAAGGGTCACAAAGGCATAGCGATTTCGGAATGCCTCGTCAAATATCGATTGCACCAAAGTCAACAGGTTGGGGCTCGTCAAGCAGCCCTGAGTGCGCAGATCACCAGATCTGTTCAAACGGGTCCGGCTGGATATCTGGAGGAATGCGATGCATTGCGGAAATTACATCCCTATCTTTGCGAAAAGGAGAATGGCTGGGGGTTGGTTTCAAAGAAAATTGAACACTTTCAAGCGCGTGCGGAATTAAGACGCCGTCCACGAATACAGAGAGTGGCAACGATTGCTAGAGAGCTCTCAAACGGAAATTACCGCTTCTCCTGGAGTTGGTTAGCCCCGCTAAATGACTTGATCCGAGCTTAGCCTCTGGTGGATCCGCGAACATGGCTTAGCGCAGGACGCTCAACGAGGGTCCATGAAAGCCACGCAAAAGCCAGCGCGATACCGAATGCTGTATAAGTCAATCGATTTGGGCTGATCTTGGAAGCGCCGAAATGTTGAATGAGAGCTTGCTGTATCGGGAAGCCCCACAGATAAAGACCATAGCTAAAGTCGATTCCTCGAGTGACTTTGCCGTAGATATGGCCATAGGGAAGGTGAGCCGCAAAAAGGATAACGCCGACGAACGCAAAGATGGTATAGAAGTGCCAATGGCCAGTTCGAGAGAAGAGAATTTGAAGCGCTACACTCAAAAACGTCACAATCAGAAGAGCCCTCTTGTTTTTCCAAAGGATTCTGAACAAGGATCCGACCACAAAAATGGTGCCAAAATGCAACAGCCATCGAGTCGACATAAGGACGAATCGCATGTTGGCTTCGATAATCGGCTCTTTAAATAGATCCATGGCAAGAGAAGAAAACAGGCAGATCGTTGCAAGAATTTTCCAATTGGATAAAACGCCTAACTTTTTCAGAACCCATGAAAGCAAATAGAAAGAAAATTCGTGTGGAATTGTCCAAAGTGACCCGTTCACACCTGGCGCAGGCACATCTTGCCATACACCTGGGAGCTGCCAGCGTAATGCGTAAATGAAAATTCCAGCCAAGAATAGCCATGTTTTGGGGGAAGCGAAGTATTGAGTTATCGGAAGCGAAGTGTAGATTGGGCCAACGACAAGTACAAGCAAGAGGATATTGATCGTAAGTCCTGGCCAGATCCGAAGAAATCGGCGGAGGAAAAACATTCTGAAACGAGTTTGAGAAAGCGCGCTACCTGAAACCAAGAACCCGCTGATTGCAAAAAAGATGGTCAATCCGACCATGGAAAATGTCATTCCAAAAAGAAGTGGGGTATCTGGAATGCCCAATAGATCATGACTATGGGACCAAATCACAAGGAAAGCCGCCAAAACCCGGAGAGCATCGAAATGATTGTTGTGATGAGTCGCAGACGGAGTGGGCTTTGCGTTCTCTGCTCGTTGTGCAGTAACCTCTGGCCTGTTTTCTGTTCTATCTGACATTATGTTGACGCCGCGAGTTTTGCTTGGGCTGGCAAAATGCGCAATATGAAAGCTAAGCAGATAAGCAAGAAGATATCAGGAAGTACAAATGCGTTTACGAAAAATGATAAGGCACAGCTCAAGCTGAATACGACATACATAATCAGATGAAAAATGGTCTCCTTTCTTTTTTGAAAGAAATACCACGCAACGAAACCGTAAATTAATCCGCCAAAGAATAAACCGGGCCAACCCCAATCGGCATAAAAATTCCACTGAATGGGGGATGTATTTAAATTGTCCACCTTGAGCAGCTGGGTGTATTGGGAGGAGAAGCCGTAAGCATTATTGAGTGTGCCAGGGAAGTTGGTAAAGTAGAACGCTCCGGTTAATGTCCAATAACCAGGGCTGAATATTTGCTGATGACTCAAGTTTAGCTTTGTGATTTCTGAATCAAGGTTCCAGTAATTGTTTGAAAAATATATATACAGCGGCTTGAATACAATCTCCAGCTTTGCTGAAAAGCTGATATGAGAACTTAGATCAGAAAATGCTGCGTCGCTGAATCGAATCAGAAAAATGCCTAGAAATACAGTGAGGATTACGCCGATAGCTGCAACCAGTTTTTGAGGAGCCACAGGATGGATTTGCGAGTCCCAAATGGCGAGTCCTATTACAAATGCAAAGATCAAGTATCCGCGCATGCCAATCGCGCCAGCAATCCATAGAATGATCAACACGCCAATCAGACCAGGATATTTCCACTTTTTTCTTCCGTTGATCAAAAAAAACAAACCCAAAAAGCCTGTTGTTGTAACTGCTTGGAAACTATAGCTTCCATACCATGGAATGCTGGCGAAGGTTAGCCGTGCTGCTTCCTTGTCGTGCATGAACATAGGCCAGCCATGAATCTTAAAGTACCCGATTGACATCCCAAAGAGGGTCAATCCGGCGCAAAGAAAAAACAGCACAAGGGTGCGATTATCTGGTTGGAGGCGAAGAGGTTGCAGTTGTGGTGATGTCGGGATCAATTTGGCTGCAAATGCGTTCCCGATGAAAAATGTCCCGATAAATGAAAAAATTGCGATCCAAGTAAGGGGTTGAAGATCTGATGCGAGAGAATATTGCTTTAAATAATAAATGGAAATGCTTCCTACTTGGGCGGCCCAAAGGAGAAACCATGGCGTATAGCAAGTTCCAAATCGCTTCCAAGAAATCCAAGCAGCAATGATGACTGTGGTCAGTCCTATCCCGGTTAGGACATAATTCACACGATTTCCCGGATTTTGGAAAGGAATGCTTGCCGGAAATCCTCAATGTCGGAGCGGAAAACCAGATAACCAACGCTGGAAATGAAACCAAGAAACACGAAGAAAGTCATGATCGCTATTCGAGGGGGGGCAACTCTTTGTGTCGGGCTCCTCGGGGGATCAATCAGCAGAAGGGCTGGAATGGTTTTTTGCTTTTCGATAGAGATCTGTTCCTGCTGTTGAAGCAAATACCCGTAAATCTTTCCCTGAATCAGTACGTTCCTGTGAAGCCGATTAAATACGAGTGCTTTTTGGAGCGACAACGGGAGGGATTTACTGATGGCGGTTGTCGGCCTCGAAGAATCGAGCATTTGAGTAATCGACTTGTCAATATTTTGACGTAGTGTTGATAAATACTTTACAGGCTGGCTTTCTAAGCCGGCTTCCATTGTCGTTATCTTGATTTTTTGATCAAGTTCATCAAGATTCTTTTCTTTTTCCATTAGAGCTGACGACAGAAAACGAATCTGCTCTTCAGGGGCGAACATTTTGTGCTTTTGCTGGTAGGCAAGCAAAGAATCTTCGGCTGCTTCAAAAAGCATCTTCCGCTCACGGGTTCGCTCTCGAATGAATGCCAGCTCCATTTCCAGTTGAGTCTGCTTTAGGCGTTGAAAATGCTTTTCCGCATATACTCCAACCCAAAGTACAATCCGTCTTGTTAAACTTGAATCAGTGGCTCTGAACGAGAGGAAAATTGCTCCATTTTCATCCTCCAAATATTCGAAATCCGAAATCCATCGCTTTTGCAGTTTCTCCCAATCAACGCGTTTCAAATCCCAGAGAGTATCAAGTCGAAATGTGTCGACAGCGGAAAGAGCCAACTCTCGCGTTTCAAGCAGAGACATCAACTCTCGCACAGCCGAGCGATTGCCGTAGCCTCCACCGCTAAGAATGCTTGACAAGCTTCCGCCATCCAGACCTCCCGCGAGCGCCGACAGATCAGGGGATTTTGAGGGTGTGGTCAAAAGCAGCATGGAGGAGCTTCGATAAACTTTTGGAAGTGCAAATGCGATGCACGCACCAATGATGGCAAAAATCAAAACAACGATAAGGTTGCGATTTTTGTATCTGTAAATCTCGCCGAGAGCACCACCAACGATTTGAGAAAGGCGTCGATTCTCCACTGACGAAGAGCAGGGTACTGCACTTTGATCAAGATCGTTATTCACTTGCTGATCCTTGGGGTTTTGCGGCATGGTCGTCGTTGTTAGTTCTTGCCAAGAGTAATGACAAGCGCCGTCGCAGTGAGCGCGAAGCTACCAATGGAAACAACGATGCCAACCCATTGTTCTGTGGTGATAAATCGTTTTTCAGGCACAATGATTGCTGATCCGGGCCTAACTATTTGATTTTCGCCAACTCTTGCTTGGCCGCTTTGCAGGTCAAATAATTTGGTACGAGAAATCCAGGGGCGGTTTGAATAGCCTCCTGCCTCGTCAATATAAAAATCTATCGTCTGGTCTTTTTTCCAAGTTACGAATCCTGGGTTCCGTACTTCACCTCCAACCCACACGACAGGCTCTAATGGGTAAGCCAAAACCGTGTCGCCGGGAAGCAATGGGGTTTTTGTGTCAACATATGTCCCACGGGTCTGGGTCAGGTAGGAAAACATTGCGGCTTTAATCTCCGGGTATTGCGTCGCATCGACAGAGCTACGATCCCTGGCAGGAGTCAGCCAAGTCCAATCTCGTTTGATGGAAACAACAACGCCGGAGTCGTTGCCGCCGATGACGCCTCCGGCAGCTGAAATGATCTGCTCAGCGGTCATCTTTCCGCTGAGATTGTATGCGCCTGGGGCGCGAACATTCCCCAAAACCCAGGCGCAATTCATTTTGGGATTCTGTTTCTTCGGTGGGAAGCGGATGATAGTTGTTTGTGGGTCAATCACATTCGCAAATTGAGTGGAAGAATTTGATTCAATTTGCACCTTGGAAGAGGAGTCTTCTCCAATTGCCCGCAAGAGGTGTTGAATTGATTCGCCCTCAACGATTTCCATCCTATCTGGAAAATTTGTTCCTTCGGAAATTTGGACAACCTTGCCGCGAGGAAGAAGGATGATTCGATCACCAAAAAAGACAGGAGGATCTTGCGAAGGGTCGCTGTTCCTTTTTGAGCTGATTAGGTCATACCATGCAGAATCATGTCCACCGTGAAGAACTAAAACTTTTCGTAAGCTTGGCTCTTGGCTTTTTAGGGGTGTCCACATAGGAGTGCCAGATTCAAGCTGATAAAGCAGATCGCCAATATCGATTCCCGCAATTGCAAGCGCATTCGAAAGGCGAGTTCCAGCAGGGAGTTCATAAATTCCCGGGTATTTCAAAGTGCCTACTATTTGGATTTGAGCGGGCACAATCTTTATGATTTGCAAATCAATCAACGTTGCGCGAGTGCGTCGGCGAATAAGCGTTTCAATGCTATCCCTAAGGGAGCGGAATATTATGCCACGCGCAGGAATTCTTCCGATATCCGGCAAAATAATGTCGCCGCGGGTATCGACCACCAGATCGATGTCTTGGCTGCCAATTCCCCACCAACGAAGGCGAAGCTGATCGCCCGTTGAAAGTCGAAAAGCAGAGTCTGGTACAGGGATGATCGGCAGGTCCGATTTTCGGAGCAGATTAATCGAGCTTGAAGCCACCTGGGAGCTTTTCACTTGCTCGAGGTGCTGAGCCTCTGCCGTCGCAAAGGCTAGAAGGATGGCGAGCTTGATGGTTTTAGTCATTAGGTTGAAAATTAGATACTTGGATGGTACTTGACCGCAAGCTTGTCGAGCGGCTGTGCTTGAAATTCGTGCACCTGTTATGCGAAGGGGCGAGCGGGCGGAGCGACTCAGACAAGATGCCGCCTGGTCGATGTGCTGGAAGTAGTCAGGAATCGACGCGAGCGACTTCAGCACGGAAAACTAGCTGTCGATGAAAGCGTCGTCTTCGCTCGCATGAGAAAGCCCTAGTGGCAGTGGGGCTGGAGGTTCGCGAGCAGTAAGATCAGATTCCTGGGTCGCATTGGTCTGCCGATGTCGACATGGGTGCGCATCTTCTCCGGAAAGCGAATGCGCTAAGACAAAATCTGCTCAAAAAAGATGGTTTGCCATGCTCTCGACTTCACAAGCTTGGACGGTCCGCCCAGGCTGCGGGCGAGTTTTTTGCGACAAGCAGGCGCGCTGGGGCCTCGGGTCGGCGGCAAACATTCGCGAGCACGGCTGGACTGCCGCCGTGCTCGCGCGCGAATTTCGCTTACGCTTCTCCAGTGCGGGAATCAGTGGTGAGAAAGCGATTTCTTGCCTGAGACGTGGGCTGATCGGGCACCGCGGCGGGAGCAGGCAAGCCAGAGATTGGATCTTGGGCTTTGCAATAGCAATAATATTTCTGAACAGAGAGCTTAATGGAATTAAATAAAAATCACGTCTAAGAGGGCGGGCAATTCATGATCCAAGCAGATTTTATGCGATCAAAGTTCCCATTTTTGCGCATTGCTTTGTAGGCGATGTACACAAAGTAAATGAGCAAGGGTGTTACTGTCGCCTCCGCGAGGAAGACGATGGCCGCTGCTCCGCGTGCATGAAATATAGGGATTAATATGGGGTGGAGCAAAAGTCCGAATGCACACCCAAGTAAATTGCTTTTTAAAATTGACGCGTCCTTCTCGATCTGAAGGAGCACCTGTGGGCCGAAGAGATTATTAGCAAAGACGAAGATCGGGTAAAATGCAAGAATTCGAAGGCACAGAATGATTTCTGGTGAACGCGTCCCTGATACGAGGTGGATTACGAAAGGTGCAAATACGGCTAGAAAAAGGCATCCAAAAGTGATCGCACCCCCGGCGACGAATGAGAATTTGCGCAAAAAATTAAAGGCATTGCGAGGAGTGTCGAACTGGAAAAGATTGGCGCTCATCGGCAGAACAGCTTGAGAGACGGGGATCGTTAGAGATGCAGCCGCGCGGACGATTTTATCGGCCACCATATAGGCACCAAGGGATTCTGGGCCTGCCGTTGTGCCAAGAACAACAGACGTGGAATTGGAAATAAGTGTCCCGCCAAGTTGGGAAATGAAAATGGAAAAATCTGCGCGAAGTTGATTAAACGAATCGCGAATCCATGCTGAAGTCGGTGCCGAAATTTTAATTCCTTTTAATGCTGCGTACTGACCAATCAAGCCGTGCATTATGGATTGAATTGCAAAAATGTAGGCCAGAGCACGGACGTCACCTGGGCCACGTATAAATATAAAGACAGCAAGGTTTGAAATCTTTAAGAGAGTTAATATCCAAGCGAAATCTTTTAGGAGTCCTCTTGCTTGGAGAAGCCATAGTGGAAAAATGCTGGCTCCAACCACGCCAATTGCCAGAACGATGATGATTTCAACACAGTTATGCAGGGCTGGCACGAGGAAAATGAAGAGAGCCATTGGTGGCAATGCTAAAAATAGCAGAATTAATTTTGTTCCATATATTGCCCAAAAAAGCTTTGAAAGGGCAGCAGGATCGTGCAGAACAGCAACCGCTCGACGGGTTCCCGAAAGCCAAAATCCATACTCTAAAAGAATTTGCAGGTAGCCGACGAATGCCATCGCAAGTCCGTAAGTTCCGAAAGCGCCTGGGCCGAGGGTTCTCACAAGGAAGGGGAGGGTTGCTATGGGAATTAGGTACCCGAGGCCTTGGACAAGAAGAAGAACCCCGGTGTCGCTTGTCAGCTTCGATCTGCGACTAACCGGCCGCTTCTCTGGCGATTCTTGCACCCAAGCAAGTGTAAAAACCTGAGTGAGTTTGCTTGCAGGAAAAACGATGGTTATCCTGCCAGTAAATTGTTCACGATGAAGTTCACCTCCCTCCTACCCTGGTTCTCCGCCCACCGACGTTCGCTTCCTTGGCGGACCGCGCGGGGAACGCCTCGCGATCCTTGGCAGACATTGATCAGCGAGGTCATGAGCCAGCAGACCCGTTTGGAAGTGGTGGAGCCGAGGTATGTGGAATGGATGGAGCGGTTTCCGACCCCCCAACACCTTGCGAGGGCTTCCCAGGAGGAGGTTCTCGCTGCCTGGGCTGGTCTGGGCTACTACAGCCGTGCTCGCAATCTCCACAAAGCCGCCCAGTCCATCGCACGCGATGGCTGGCCAGCCACATTCGAAGGGCTTTTGGCGCTTCCTGGATTGGGGCCTTATACGGCGGCGGCCATCGGCTCCCTGAGCATGGGTCTCCAGGTGCCCATGGTGGATGGGAATGTGCAGCGAGTGTTGTCTCGTTTCCATGCGCTGGCGCTGGACCCGAGATCCGGTCCAGGGGCCAAAAGGCTTCGGGAAATGGCCATCGACTGGATCCAAGGGGCCGAGGCGGGGGAAATGAACGAAGCGAGCATGGAGTTGGGTGCGTTGGTTTGCAAGCCACGCAACCCTTCGTGTGGCGAATGCCCGTTGGCGGAGGGTTGCCGGGCTTGCGCCATGGGAACTCCCGAGGCCTTTCCGCCCGCGAAAGCGAGGAAGGAAGTCGTCCCCATCCGGCGCAAGGTCGTTGTCGTGGAGCGATCTGGCGGCATTCTCTTGCGAAGGGCCCAAGAGTCGGAGCTTTTGACGGGCCTGTGGATCTTGCCGGCGGAAGGCGACTCGCCCGCCCTTGTCGCCGATGAGCCATGCCTGGGATTGGTTCGCCATTCCATCACCCATCATCAGGTGGTTTGGGAGGTGGCCAAAGGTGCGTGGTCAGGCGGGACCTTACCCAGCGGATGGCAATGGCATGGCCGTTCCGAACTTCCTGCGGTGGTGGTTTCCAGCCTTCTGCGCAAGGCCTTGGAGATCGCATCGATTCTGCCGGTGGCGCAAGGCAATTCCCGAAAGGCCCGTTAGGTACGGGATTGTCGCTCGGCCGAGCGAGGTTGTAGCGGCATCCCCTGGATGGCGGATGCTACCTTGAAGCACAATGTTCAAGCAGCTATTCGCTCTGATGCAGCCCATGAGCTGGCTTTTCCTCGGGGTGGACCGGCTCATCATTTGGGTGGGCAACTGGGTGATGGACGGGATCGAATCGGTCCTCAACTACTTGGATTTCCTGGGGCGCACCACTTCGGTGGGTTGGAAATTCTACCGGCACTACCACTTCACGGTGGAACAGATGTACGCCATCGGAATCAGCTCCATTCCGCTGGTCGGGACGACTTCTGTCTTCACCGGGGCGGTCACCGCCTGGCAGGCGGCATACCTTTTCTCCGACTTCGTTCCTCTCACTTTTTTGGGAACGGCGGTTGGAAAGTCCATCATGCTGGAGATGGGACCGGTGCTCACGGCGCTGGTGGTCGCGGGGCGCACAGGCGCTGGAATGACCTCCGAACTCGGATCCATGTCGGTGACCGAGCAGCTGGACGCCATGGATGTCCTGGGACTGGACCGCCACCAATTTCTGGTGGCGCCGCGCATCATCGCGGGGCTGGTGATGCTGCCCGTTTTGTGCGTGTTATCCGCCTTCATCGGATTGATGGGAGCACTCTCCGTGGCGGTGGTCTTCAAGGGAATGGAGCCTTCCTTGTTTTGGAAGGGCGTGCGATTCTTCTACTCGGACTGGGAAATCTACGTGGCTTTGGTGAAGGCCTTGGTGTTCGGGTTCATCATCACCACGTTCGGCTGCTATTCCGGAACCAAGGCGCGAAACGGTGCCGAAGGCGTGGGGCGGGCCATCGAAAAATCGGTGCAGGCGTCATCCGTTTGCGTCCTGATCTCGAACTTCCTGATCGGGTACGTCCTGCTGTAGGGTTGCCTTGGGGCGACGAAAAAACCGCCCCCCGAGGAAAGGGGCGGTCGGCGCGGGGGGAATCGATCTGGTTGGGCTCAGATTTCGTTGGCAGTTTCCGGCGTGGGGATCGGAGTGGTCCAGCGCAGGCGGCGGGTGAACCACAGCAGTACGGCCAGGATCGCGAACAATCCGGAGCTTCCCATCAGGAGGCTCAGGTCTTCGGCTTTCAGCAAGGTCCACACGAACCCGTGCAACAGCGCCATTCCTGTTCCCAACGCCAGCGAACGTATCCAGGAATCCAGTACCGATCGCATGTAGAAGACGATGGCGCCCGTGGTCAGGATGGAGGCAGCCAAGTAGGAGAGGTCGAACCCGAAGTGTTCGGAAAACGAGAGCGTAAGCAGGTAGAACATCACGCACTCCAGACCCACCATGGCGTACTGGATGGGATGCATGGGCGAGGCCAGACTGGTCTCGAACAGGAAGAAGGCGGCGAACATGAGTCCGATGAACAGGATCGCGTATTTCACGGCCCGGTCGGTGGAATCGTAGGCGTCGATCTGCTCGCGGATGTGGACGGCGGCGACCGGCACTTCCAGGTTCTTGTTGCGCTCCGATTCGGTGGTGAAGACCATCGGGGAGCTCAGGTTGATGCTGGAGATGTCCCATCGGGAGGTGAAGCCATCCGTTCCGTATTGGGTGTCGGAGGGAAGGAATGCGCCCCAGAAACGCGGATCCTTCCATGTGGATCGGAGCTGGACCTTGGTGGATCGGGCGAGGGGGAAAACCTGGTAGGCGTCGTTGCCGCGCACGAGGGCGTTGATGGCGAATTCGATGCGTCCGCCCGCCGAGTGGGAGGCGTCGTTTGGCAGGGTGGCTTGCAGAGGCAGGGTCTGGCCGGGTGAGGATGGCAGCCAGGTTTGGTTTTCAGTGGTGCTCGGCTGGGTGGGGACGATGATTTGTTGGATCGGATCGAGTTGGGCGCTCAGTGAGGCAGGGTGTCCGGCCAGTTGCATGGAAAGCCCTTCCAGGTTCTGGGGCAGTCCGACCGATGCTTGTACGCGAGCCTCGGTCCACTGGACCGTCCAGCCGGCGTAGCCAAGTTTGTCAAAATCCGGCACGGACCAGTGTCCGCTGAATTTCTGTTCGGCCTTCCATACGGGAAACTCGTACATGCCCCGGTGCTTCTTGGTGGGAACCAGCTCGGTCTCCACGCCCAGAGAATCCGGCCAGGAATGGACCACCCGGCGTTCCAGGGTGATTTTTCCCTTTTCATCCGCGGTGCGGCGCTCGATGGGGATATCCAACCGGAAAGCGCCCACGAACTGTTCCTGCCCCCATTTGGAGGCGACTTCCTGATTGGCTTGGTTGGCGCGGGATTGGCGCTCGGACACAAGACTTCGGACCATCTGGACGGGAATGAGCAGAAGGAGGAGCAATACGGCGAGGAACCCGAGGCGAAGGAAGCCTCCGAGGCGTTGGAAGAGGTCTGACATGGTGTTTTCCTTGGGATGATGGGGAGGGTTGGCCACATGGCCGTTCCCCCGACTCACCAAAGATCCCGAATCGCTTTGAGGATCCCGCGAAGGCTCCGTGAAGATTCAGCGAAGAATTCGCGCAGGAAGCTCCAAACGGGCGATGCAGCCGCCTTCGGGGCGATTTGCGAGGCTTGCCGAGCCGCCGTGCAGACGGGCGACCTCGCGCACGAAAGGAAGCCCCAGCCCGGTGGACTTGCGTCCGCTTTCGGGCCGCGGGGTGGAAAAGAACCGGTCCCAGATCTTTTCCAACGCCCACGATGGGATACCGGGTCCTTGATCGGTCACTTCGATGCGAAGGGCGTCGCCCTCCACTGCCACGACCTCGATGGAGGCGCCTTCCGGAGAGAAGTCGATGGCGTTGCCGACGAAATTCCCGACGGCCTGCTGCAGAAGGAGCCTGTCCCCTTGGATGGAAAGATCCATGGGAGACCTGGCGGAAAGCTTCACCCCGCGACGCTCGGCTTCGCTCGCGTTGGCGGTGCAGACGTCGTCCAGAAGCTGTCTGACATAAATTGACTCCATGCGCTCCTGGACGGCGCGGGCTTCCAGCGAAGCGAGTTCCAGCAGACGGTCCACCAGTCTCCGTTGGCGGTCGGTTTCCGAGAGCAGGTTCTGCAGAAAGCGCGAACGGGCCGGTTCGGGAGGGTTCTCCGCGAGGATTTCCGCAGCCGCGCGCACGGCGGTCAGCGGACTTTTGAGCTCGTGGGTGAGGTCGTGCACGTAGCGCTCCACGTACTTGCGTCCCTCCAGGGCGCGTCGCATCTCCTCGAAGGCCTGGCCCAATTCGCGGATTTCGCTGGAGCCCAGATCCGGAAGCGGCGGGTCCTGCCCGTCGCGGACCTTCTGGGTGTGGGCGGAAAGCCGCTGGATGGGCACCAGCAACCAAAGGGAGAGCAGCCAGCCGGCGACCAAGGCCGCCAGGCCCGCGACCAGTCCGGCGGCCAGGAACTTGGGGCGGGCGTTGTGGAGGAATTCCTCCACGGTGCTGGATGGTTTCACCACCGTGATGGCGCCCACGATCCTCCCGTTTCTGAAAACGGGGGCGGCGACGAACATGGAGGAGGTCCTCGGGTCCGCAGGATCGATCCGGGTGGCTCGCGCGCCGTAGTTGCCGGAAAGTGTCCGGGATACATCCAGCCATTGTGAGTAGTCCCTGCCGGAATCTCCAGGCAGATTGGAGTCCCACAGTACCATGCCCGCGCTGTCCACCAGGTACACCCGGAGATCGATGCGGGTCTTGCGCATCTGGTAGATCTGCGCGTCGACCGATCGACCGCGCAGGGCGCGGATGGACTGTCCGAGATCGATCGGCATCGCCAATGGGTCCAACGCGGGCGAATGGTTCTCCAGCTGCGAGGCCAACAGGTTGGCGGTTTCCACGAGGTTTTCTTCCACGGACTCCAGGTAGCGCACGCGAAGGTCGCGGATGAACCAATCCATCAGGAAATAGAGGCCCACGGCGACCACCAGGAAGATGGCCAGCAGAAGCCGGGTGCGAAGACGCATACGGATCTTCACGGGACGCTTCCGGGGCGCATGGCGTAGCCGATTCCACGACGGGTTTCGATCGGATCCCCGGCTCCCGCCTCGGACAGTTTTCGTCTCAGAGAGCGCACGTGGGTGTCGACGGTCCGTTCCAGGGAGGGCGTGCCGTCCGGGCAGGCCAGATCCAGAAGGCGCTCCCGGGAAAGGACCCGCCCGGGCTTTTCCAGGAGGGCGCGGAGGATGCCCATTTCCATGGGGGTCAGCGCCAGGGGCTGGCCACGGAAGGAAACCGTGGCTCGATCGGCGTCCACCAGGAATCCCGTGTCGGATGCGCGGATCGGTGCCGCTTCCTCGGTGCGCCGCCCGCGCAATCTCGCCCGTACGCGGGCGACCAGCTCGCGAGGACTGAACGGTTTGACCACGTAATCGTCGGCCCCGATCTCCAAACCCACCACCCGATCGATCTCCTCGCCCCGCGCCGTGAGGAAGATCACCGGGAAATCGTGGTCGCGTCGAAGCTCGCGGCAGGCGTCGAATCCGCTTTTGTCCGGCAGGCCCACATCCAGGATGGCCAAGTCGCAGCGGTGCAGCAGAGGCCGTGCGGCGGACCATGTGGATGCCCACTCCACCAGGAATCCTTCGGAGGAAAGGGTCCATTGGACGGCATCGGCGATGGCGGGTTCGTCTTCCACCAATAGGATTCTGTGTGCGCTCATGGCAGCAACAATCTAGGTCGGTCATAAATAGATCAAGAGATCTGTCAATACCTGTCTAGGGAGGTGCGGCAAAATGCCGCATTGTTGCCTGGAGGATGCGGTGGGACATTGGAGACCAAATCTTGTGCCAATGGCAGAAAGGTCCGGCCCGAATGCCTGATCCGATACTCCTCCTACCGGCTGCTGATCCCATTCCGCTTCCGGCTCCGGTTTGGCTGTTCAAAAGCCTGTCGCACCTTACCTTGACCCTCCACTTTTCCTTCTTGGCGATGTTGGTATCCGGCTTGGCCTTGGCGATCCTCTGGAACTTCCTGGGGCATCGTCGCGGTTCGGCCAATGCCTTGGCGGCTTCCGGGGCCATCATCGGAAAGCTCACCGTGATCACCACCTACGTGATCAACCTGGGAGTTCCGCCACTTCTGTTCGCGCAAGTGCTGTACGGGCAGGCGATCTACACCTCCAGCGTCCTGATGGGCGCCTGGTGGATCAGCGTGGTCTTCCTTCTGATCGGTGCGTACTTCCTGCTGTACCGCATGACCAAACGATTCGAGGAAAAGCGTCCCTTCTGGCACGTGGGACTGGTGTCCCTGGGATTGATCCTGACCATCGGACGAATCTACTCGGCCAACATGACGTCCATGCTGCGTCCGGAAACCTGGGCCGCCGCCTACGCGGCCGACCCCCACGGAACCACTTTCCCGACCGACCCGACCGCCTGGCCGCGATGGACGGTGTTCCTGCTGGGATCGCTTCTGATGGGGGCCTTGGCCAGTTCCCTGTGGTCCACCGCCAAGTCGATGGCGCCGGAAACCAAGATCTTCCTGCGCACCTGGACAGGAATTGCCGCGATCGTCCTGGCGCCGTTCCTCGCCTTCGCGGGGGTCTGGGCCTGGAATTCCCAGCCGGAAGCCGTCCGACAGATCCTGCAGGCCTCGCCGTTGACGATGGGCTTCGCCAAGGCCTGGATCGTTTCGAGCATCCTGGCGGCCCTGATGGGCCTGTTGCTGCTGAAAACCCGATCGAGCCGGTCGGCGCTGGTGCCCATCCTGGCCACGCTCCCGGTCCTGGGGTCGCTGACCTCGTTCGTGCTTCTGCGCGACCAGGTTCGCGATGCCACCTTGTCCCTCCACGGCTTCGATGTCTGGAAAAGCGCAGTCAACACCAATTGGACCGTCGTCGTCCTGTTCCTGGTCACGCTGGTCCTCGGGCTGGCGATCATGGGCTGGATCGGCGCGGTCGTCGCCCGGGCCAAGCCCGCGGAGGTCGTCCATGCCCGATGAGCTGAACCGTCAAGCCGCTCCGGACGATCCGGAAAGACGCGACGTTTTGAAATTCGCCGCCGCCGGTGCGCTGGGAGCCGTCTATGCGGGCCTGGTGGGGTATCCGGTCTACAAGTATCTGGCCAGCCCCATCGAAAAGGCCGCGGCGGAAACCGTGGTCACGGAAATGGTCGTGGAGGGCGGAGCCGCCCTTCCCAAGAACGCCGCGCTGATGTTCAAGTTCGGGGCCAAGCCCGCCATGCTGATCCACCACGAGGACGGCAGCTACTCCGCGCTTTCGGCGGTCTGCACCCACCTGGGTTGCACCGCTTCCTACGAACCCGACCAGAAACGCATCTTCTGCGCCTGCCATGGCGGCGTCTACGACGCCCTCACGGGCGCGAACGTTTCCGGCCCCCCTCCCAAGCCTCTCACCGCTTTCAAGGTCCAGGTTACCGATGGCAAAATCGTCGTCCGTCGCGCCTGAGTCGCGCGTCTACCGTTGGTTGGACGAACGTCTCGGCATTTCCGAGATCGTCGAGCTGGCGGGAAAGAAGCGCGTCCCGGAGCACAAGCATTCCTTCTGGTACTACTGGGGCGGGATCACGCTGTTCTTCTTCCTCGTGATGTGCGTGACGGGTGTCCTCCTGTTGGTGTACTACCGCCCTGGCGACGGCGCCTACGAATCCGTGCGGCTCATCACCTACGACATCAAGTTCGGATGGCTGGTGAGGTCGATCCATTCGTGGTCGGCCAACCTGATGGTTGCGGCGGCGTTCGTCCACATGTTCAGCGCCTTCTTCATGAAGGCCTACCGCCGACCCCGCGAATTCCTCTGGTTCACCGGAATCGGGCTTCTTTCGCTGAGCATGCTCTTCGGATTCTCCGGCTACCTGCTTCCCATGGACGAGCTGGCGTACTTCGCCACCAAGGTGGGCCTGGCCATTCCGGCGACGATTCCTGTCGTTGGCCCCTGGATCGCCGATTTGGCCCGGGGCGGCCCCGAAGTGGGCGCCTACACCGTTTCGCGTTTCTTCGCGCTGCACGTGGTGGTGCTGCCCGCCATGTTCGTGCCCCTTCTGGGAATCCACCTGGCTCTGGTGCAAAAGCATGGCATGTCCATTCCGGAATCCGAACAAGCCAAGCCGGAGAAGGCCCGAAAGACCATTCCGTTCTTCCCCAACTTCGCCATGAAGGACATGGCCGTCTGGCTGATCGCCCTCAACGTGCTGGGCTTCCTGGCCGCGGTCTATCCTTGGCAGTTGGGTCCGGCAGCGGATTCCTTGATGCCCGCGCCCATGGACATCCACCCCGAGTGGTACTTCATGAGCTCCTTCCAGATCCTCAAGTGGTTCGGGAATTGGTTCCCCGGGGCATTGGGGGAATTTTTGGGAATCGCCGTGTTCAACGTCGGCGTGCTGCTTTGGGCCATCGTTCCGTTCTTCGATCCCGAGAAGCGATCGGGAGTCTGGGGACGTCGGGTCACTTGGTTCGGGATCTTCGTGGTTTTCGTGATCCTGCTCACCACCATCTGGGGCTACGCGGTTCTGCCCGCGGGCAAGTAAGGAGTCGATCGTGAACTATCCCGTTTGGGACGTGCCGGTGATCGGGTCCGGGTGGACCATCGGCATCATCGCCATCATCCACATCTTGATTTCCCACTTCGCGGTGGGCGGCGGCATCTTCCTTCCCATGGCGGAAGCGAAAGCCATCCGCGAAGGGCGCAAGGACTGGTTTCCCGCCTTGGAGAAATTCTCCAAGTTCTTCCTGATCCTCACCGGCGTGTTCGGTGCGATGACGGGTGTGGGCATCTGGTTTTCGATCGGCTTGGCCAATCCGGAAGGCACCAGCGCGCTCATCCACAATTTCGTGTTCGGTTGGGCGATCGAATGGGTGTTCTTCCTGGTGGAGCTCACGCTGGCGGCCGCGTACTACTACACGTGGGGCAAGATTTCCGAGCGGGACCACTTGCGGTTGGGATGGGCCTACGCGATCGCCTCGATCGGAACCCTGGTGATCATCACCGGTATCCTGACCTTCAAGCTCACTCCTGGCGGTTGGTTGGCGTTCGCCGGAACCGGCGAAGAGCCCCACCACTTCTTCGAGGCGTTCTTCAACGCGGGCTACCTTCCCAGCTTGGGCTTGCGCATCCTGGTATGCGTCTCCCTGGCGGGCATCTGGGCCCTGGTGTACTTCGGTGGAATGGATGGTGAAACCGAGGGCCCCACCAAGGAAAAGCTGGTGCGCTGGGCGGCCAAATGGATCCTGCCCGCCTACGCGCTGATGCCGGTGTTCGCGCTGTGGTATTACACCACCATCCCCGCCGACCACCGCGAGCTTTTCCAGCTTGGCGTGTCCACCATCGGCCAAGGTGCGTTCACCCACGTGACCCGCATGGCCTTGATGGCGGTCTTGTCTTCGGCGACCATCGCCTTGGTGATCTTCCTCTTCGCCTGGCTCTTCCCGCGCGAACTCACCCGTGGCCAGGGTTTGGCCATCCTGTTTCTGGCCTTGCTGGCCACCGCATCCGGCGAGAGCGTGCGCGAATTCCTGCGCAAGCCCTTCGTGGTCAACGGCTACCTCTACTCCAACGGAGTGCGGGTGCTGAACATCGACAAGGTCAACCGCGTGGGGTATCTCGCCAATTCGCCCTGGGCAAAACCTGTCACGGACACCACGCTGCCTTCGCCGGAAATCGGCTTGCGGATGTTCCAGGGCCAGTGCATGGCCTGCCACACGGTGGACGGCTATCGCTCCATGAAGCGGCTGGCGGGCGGGCGCGACGGAAAAGCGATCGGCAGCATTCTCAAGATCCTCAAGGACCACAAGCCGGAATCGCCGTACTACAAGTACATGCCGCCGCTGGTGGGCAACGCCACCGAGATCGAATCGCTGCGCCAGTACCTGGACATCATGGCCAACGGCAAACTCACTTCCCCAGTGGTCGACACCCGCCCCAAGCCCGTCAAGGCCGGAGTGGACACCACCGTGGTGCGCACCGATTCCGCGAAGGCGGCACCGGTCGCCGACAGTCTCAAGGTGGCCAAGGACAGCCTGAATGTGGCTTCCAAGGATTCCGCGAAGGCCTCTGCTCCGAAGGCTTCGGTGGATTCCGCGAAGGCGGTCAAGCCCAAGGCGGACACCGCCAAACGACCCTGAGGAATCGCCCCTACGGACGCACGTAGGGGTTTTGTCGTTTTTCGTCACCGATGGTCGTGGTGTCGCCGTGACCCGGCACCACCACCGTGGTTTCCGGCAGCGAATAGAGGTGGGTGCGGATGGAGCGTTCCAGCTGGGGGAAGCTCCCACCAGGGAAATCGGTGCGTCCCACCGAGCCCTGGAACAGGGTGTCGCCGACCACCACCAAGCCCAACGCCTCCATGAAGTAGGCGACTTGGCCGGGTGTGTGCCCCGGCGTGTGCAGGACCTTGATGGAAAGTCCCCCGATCAGGTTCAGGACTTCGCCGTGTTCCACGTGGAGGGGCGTGACATCGGGAGCAGGAGCGAGGATGCCGTAGCGAGCGCCCCAATCGGGCAGCTGCTGAAACAGCGCCCAATCGTCGCGATGCAGGCGCAGCGGCACCTGGAAGGTCTTGGCGACTTCGCAGGCGTTGGCGCAGTGATCGAAATGGGCATGGGTCAGAAGGATCTGGGTCAGTTTCAACTTGTGGGTCTGGAAGAATTCCAGAAACACCGAGGCGTCGTCGGTCGGGTCGATCACGATCGCTTCGGAAGTTTTGGTGTTCCACACCATGGTGCCTACGCAGCCCAGCATCCCTGAAGGTTCCGCCTGCCATTTCCAATCGTTGTTCATTGCCATAACCTTTCCAAGTCTCCAGACCAGATGCGATGAATCCCTTCGGGTCACATTCCCCGAAGCTTTTTTCGGTGGCCCGACATCGCTTGCCAAGAAAATACCCCGCAGCTTGCTGCGGGGTGGCTTATTGGGAAAGGAAGTCATTTCTGCGGCCAATTGCAGGGCGGTTACGAGGCGTTCGTGCATAGAAACCGGATTGGAAAAACCGGCAGATGGCAATACAGATCGTGCGGCAACCCTTATCATTGGAACCATGGGTGTCCGTGGATCGAAACGAAAGAGGTTGAGCCCGGCATTTCGTCGCTGGATGATCGGTTCGTTGTCGGTCATCCTCCTCGCCGGGTGCGTTCGCGTGATCGACCCGTTGGGATCGGATGGGCCTGGCATCGCGACCACGACGCGGATCCTCGTTTTGGACAGCGCAGGGAATCCCGCGCCGTATGTCGAGGTGGTCGGGCGTTCCGCCGTGTGGTTGGACGGCGAGCCGGTGGACAGCACAGGAGCGAATCCCGACGGATTCCGGCTGAGAACGGGACCGGATGGAATGTGCATCGTTCCCAATGTCGCGAATTCCTCGCAGGTGGTCCGGGCCGGGGGGAAGGCCCAGGCGGCCGCCCTGTGGCTGGGGTCCGATCGCGACAGCTTCGCGACCCTCCGGATCGCGAGGACAGGATCTGTCCAGGGCGTCGTTCCCCATTTCCCAGCGGGCTTGATGGTCCGGGCCGTAGGTCTGGAGGGCGTTGCGCGAACCGACGAGGAGGGACGGTTCTCGCTGGGCTCGCTCCCGGAGGGACCGGGGTGGCTCTATCTTGGGGCGATTCCGTACAAAGGAGGACTCTTGGTCAACTTCGTCGTCCATTCAGGCAGAGTGGCGAATCTAGGGATTCTTCCGTTCCTCCCGGCGGACTCGGGCCTTCGCCAAAAGGTTGGTATCGAGGATCTTCCTCTTTCCTCCGATCCGCTGGTGTGGTCCATGGGTACCTTTGGCCGATGACCAACCCTGCCAATCATTCAAGCTGGATCCATGGCTCCGTCGATTGTACTCCAGAGATGGTCGGTTACGACCCCTCTCGGATGGCTCGCGTGGAGGAAATCTTCAGTGGATTGGTGCGCGACGGAAAGGCCCAATGCGCCGCCTATTGTCTATCGCGCAACGGGAAGGTCTTCGCCGACCGGTCGTTCGGCCCGCGCCACCACGACGACACGGAGCCCATGCTGCCTTCGACGTGGCGCCAGATCGCCTCGGTCACCAAGGTCCTCACGAGCATCGGCGTGCTCAAATTGGTGGAAGAGGGACGCCTGTTGATGGAATTTCCCGTCTCCAAGGTGTTGCCCGAGCTGGACACGCCCACGCACGGCGCGATCACTCTCGAGCATTTGCTCACGCACACGTCGGGAATTGTCGCCGACCCGGGTTCCGACGGCGAGGCGAGCCCGGACAGGAGCATCTGGGAGACGGTGGGAAAAGCCGATTGGCTCTCCAGGGTCGTGGCGCTTCCCCTGCGCACCGCGCCGGGCGAGGCATGGCGCTACAGCAGTGTGGGTTTCAGCATCCTCGGAGAGGTCATCGCACGCGTGACCAAGGAACACTTCGTGCACTGGATGGCGAGGGAAGTCCTGGCACCCGCAGGACTGAAAGAGACGTTCTGGGATCTCGCCGACCGACCCATCGAAGCCTTCTCCTACACATCCGACGAAAATCGTCAGATGCTCCTGGATCGACCGAACAAGCTGTTCTCGCCGTTCATGGCCATGGGTTGGTGCAACTCCACCTGCCGCGACATGACGCGGCTGGGTCAGCTGCTCGTTGCCGGCGGAACCCTCGATGGCAAGCGGGTGATCGGGCGACGGACCGTCGAGGCGATGACCAGCATCCATGTGGACGTGCCTGCGCCGCACTGGGGCGACAAGTTCTCGGATTGGAAATACGGACTGGGCGTGGAGCCCCCACGTCATCCGCTGGTGAAGCCAGGCTCGGTGTGGGGCCACGAAGGTGCCGGTCGCAGCGCGATGTGGTTCGACCGCGAAAGCGGGCTTTCCATGTCCTGGACACTGCCCACACTGCTGGATTGGGATCCGGATTTCGGTTGGACTCCCCGCGCCGTGGTTCTCTCGGGATTGATGTGATTCTTCCGCGACCCCAAGCCCTGTTCGCCGTGGCAGCGGTGACCTGGAAGGAGTGGGCCGCCTTCCGTTCGCACATGGCCGTGTCGCTTTTTGTCGGACCGCTGCGCTTCCTGATCCTGGTGTGGATCTGGACAGCCACGACCACCGCGGGAAAAACCGTCGGGGGAATGGCGCTTGCGGACCTGGTGGCCTACTCGGGATTGGCCATCCTGCTGGGGTACGCCAGCTTCGATTTCGCCGACTGGAACCTCCAGATGCTGGTGCGCACCGGCGTATACGTGAACCATCTTCTGCAGCCCATGCACCATGCGTGGTACGCTCTCGCCCAGAAATTCGGGCACCGTCTGCTGGCGCTGCTGATCGAAGCCGTCCCTGTCTGGATCCTGGTTTCCCTGTACCTGGAAAAGCCGTTGCTTCCGCGGAATCCGGGATGGTTTCTGCTTTCCGCCGGTGTCGGATTCCTGCTCATGTTCGTGGTCAACTACGCCTCGGGTTTGGTCGGATTCTGGCTGGTGCGCGCCGAGGGCGTGAGACGTTGCGTGGTGTTGGTGCGCGACCTCCTGGGCGGCGCGGTGCTGCCCTTGTCGTTTTTTCCGATGGCCGTCCAGCCGTTCCTGTTCCTGACACCCTACCCATGGGTCCTGTACGTGCCATTGCGCATCGCCACGGGAAACGTGGAACTTGCGGGACGGATATTGTCGCCGGCGGCGGCTGTGGGGGGGCAGGTCGCGGTGCTCGCCTTGGCGGCCATGGGCACGATGGCGTTTGATGCGTTGTCGCGGCGGCGATTCCTGGCGGCAGGGGGATGAGCGTGCTCGTCAAAGCCTGGGGGCATCTGGCCTTGCACATGGAAGGGGTTCGGCTTGGATTGGCCGTGCGCCTGTCCGATCGGTTCGATTTCCTGGCGAGCCTGCTGGTCATGATGGGAATCGAGCTCGCACCGTCGCTGGTGGTGGTGTTGCTCTACGGAAACGGGATGTCGTTCCCGGGCTGGACCATGCGGGAGGCCTTGTTGATCCAGGGGATCTTCCTGTCGGCCAAGGGCGTCGCCTATCCTCTGGTCGGCGGCATGGTTTGGAACACCGCGGAAATGGTCCGTTCCGGAACCTTCGAACTTCTGTTGCTGCTGCCGCGCCATCCGTTGCAGTCGTGCGTCGCACGCGCCTTCGATGCGGAAGATCTGGGCAAACTCGTCGGCGGAATCGGGTTGGTCGCTTGGTGCCTTCGCGGATTGGAAGCACCGACATTGTCGACCTTGGTCGGGTTCGTTCCGCTGTTTTTCCTGTCGCTCGTGCTTTTTTTGGCCAGCGCCATCGCGATGTCGTCGCTTCTGATCGTCTGGGTCGGGAATTTCCGGGTCTACGAGATCTTCGAGACCGTGGCGTCGCTTGGACAATTTCCGCCCACGATCCTTCCCGCCAGGGTCCGTGCGCTGGGCGTGGCGGGATTCCCCTTCGCCACCTTCGCCGTTCTGCCCGCGTCGCACCTGCTGGGAAGATCCGTCGAGGGCGCATGGATGGCCGTCGCCTCCGTCGCGGCGGTGCTTTGCGCGGCGATCATGCTGTGGAACCGGTTGCTGCGGCGCCTGACGGGTGCGGGAGGCTGAGAATGGAACATGCGCTCCATGTGCGCGGATTGACCAAGACCTACAGGGTGTTCCGCAGAGGGTCGGGACTGCGCGAAACCCTCGCGAGCCTGATCCTCCGCCGCCACGATTCGGTGGAAGCGGTGGGTGGGATCGACCTGGACATCGAGCAGGGCGAGCTGGTGGGATTCCTGGGGCCCAACGGGGCGGGCAAATCCACCACGCTCAAGATCCTGTCGGGAATCCTTCATCCCACGAGCGGATCGGTGCTGGCCTTGGGGAAGTACGTTCCTTGGAAGGATCGGACGGAATATGTCCGCAACGTGGGCGCGGTGTTCGGGCAGAAGTCGCAGCTGGTTTGGGACGTGCCGCCGCAGGACACCTACCGCATGGCACGTGCCATCCACGGGATTCCGCAGGAAGTCTACCGACGGCGACTGGATCGCCTGGTGGAATTGTTGGACATCGCCAAGACCATGACCCAGCCCACCCGCAGCCTTTCTCTGGGCGAGAAGATGCGTTGTGAATTCGCCTTGTCGCTTTTGCACGGCCCCACGCTCCTGTTTCTGGACGAGCCGACCATCGGGCTGGACATCGAGGCCAAGGACCGCATCCGGGGATTCGTTTCCGAGATCAACCGCGAAGGCACCACCGTGATCCTCACCACGCACGACCTGTCGGACGTGGAGAGGCTGGCGCGTCGGATCGTGGTGATCGACAAGGGGAAGCTCGGCTTCGACGGGCCTCTGGATGAACTGCGCTCGCGCTGGGGAGAGCGCAAACGGATCCGCCTTCGTAGTCAGGATCTGTCAAATTCATTCTCGATGCCCGGTTTGCGGTTGGTTTCGCAGGATCCCGGCGGCAGGAGCGAGTTCGAATTGGACCTCCAGGCGGGAAGCCTGCACGACGTGCTGGAACGGCTCGCGTCTTCCTGCCACATCGACGACCTCTCCCTGGACGATCCGCCGCTGGAAGAAGCCGTGCGTCGGTTGTACCGGGGGGATGGCACCTGATCCGCCATACGAGGCGCCATTGCAAACGCATTTCAATGCGGGGCGCAATTCCCAGAGCGTCCCGTCGCGATGGCGTGTGCGCAGGGGCCCGTTGACAGGGCGTCACCAGAAGCTTGACGCGAAAGGCCCTCCCATGGGACGATGGCCACATCCGTGAGTTTACGTTTCCGCTAAACACACATACCCGGGAGAACCTTGATGTCCATGTTTTCGCTTGTCGCGGCCTTGATGCCGTTGATCGATGGCGCCGCCATCGCTTTCCCTGATTCGGGAGCCTGGTACACGGGCAAATACCGCAACCTCTTCGTGGAACGAGGACGCTCGGAAGCCGAAGTGAAAACCTTCGTCGACAAGGCATTCAACCAGTTGTTCTTCGGCGACGCATCCAACCAGGCGGTCTACCGCGTCATGGCGTCCGACACGTCCAAGGCCTACATCGAGGCCATCGACTCGAAGGATGTCCGCACCGAGGGGATGAGCTACGGCATGATCATCGCCGTGATGATGAACCGCCAAGACGTCTTCGACAAGCTCTGGAAGTTCGCCAAGCAGAACATGCAGTTCACCAGCGGCGACGGTCGCGGCTACTTCAGCTGGCAGCTCACCGGCACCAACTTCACCACCAAAGCGGGCGGTCCCGCTCCAGACGGCGAAGAATACTACGTGACATCGCTGTATTTCGCCGACAAGCGCTGGGGCAGCGCCTCCGGAGTCGCCAACTATCTCAACTACAAGCAGCAGGCCGACAGCATCCTCACCTACATGCTTCCGGGTCGATCGGGGCAAGGCCCCATGTTCGACACGGTGCGTGCCCAGGTCCTGTTCATTCCCAACGTCACCTACACCGACCCCTCGTACCATCTCCCGGCCTTCTACCGGATGTGGGGAGCGTTCGCGGGTCACCACAACGCGCTTTGGAATCGCATGGCCGATACCTCCATCGCGTTCATGTCCCGGTCCTGGCATTCCACCACCGGATTGAATCCCAAATTCACCACCTTCGACGGCGCTCCCATGCCTTCGGGGACCAACAACGACGCGGCGGCCAACCTCTATTCCACCGATGCCGTCCGGACTCCCATGAACTACGCCATGGATTGGTCGTGGTTCAAGTCCGATCCGGTCATCGTGACCAACACCAAGAAGCTCCTGGGCTTCCTGTACGGCAAGGGCGTCTCCGCCTACTCGCAGGAGTACGCGCTCGATGGAACCTCCAAGAGCCAGTACACGGTCTCCGAGGCCCAGGCGGGTGCCAACGGAGCCGCAGTGCTCTCCTCAGATGACGACCGCGACTACGCCTTCGTGGACGCCCTTTGGAACAAGCCCTTGGCCACCGGCCAATGGCGCTACTACAACGGACTGGTGCAGATGCTGGGCATCCTGCATGCCTCCGGAACCTTCAAGGCCTACGGCAGCCCGGGCTTGACCAAGATCTCCGCTGTCGGCTCCGCCTCGGGCACCCCGAGCTTCCGCGCCGACCTTTCTGGACGGAATCTGTCCTTCGCGGGTCTCGATGCGAACAGCACGGTTCGCGTGTTCGACCTTCGTGGACAGCAGGTGGTCGGAACCTTCGAAGCCGGCTCCGCCAAGTTCACTCTGCCCCACGCGGGGCTTTGGGTGATCGATGCCGGTGCGGCGGGGCGCCGAACGATCGCGGTCCACTAAGGGTCAATCGGAGAGCCAAAGGCGAAGGAGAGCGTCAGAACAATTCGACGCTCATCCCAAGTCCAGGCGCATCGGCGATCGCCACCGGATAGAGATGGATCCGGTCGGACAGGGTCGGGGGAGTGGGTGACGAGACGGGGTGCATCCGCTCGTGGAAGCCATCTCCCACCGTCCGCCCGATGGCATACCCCATGAGGGTACCAGCCACCGCGTCGGAAAACCAGTGCATGGACCCGCCGTTGTGCGAGACCACGCCGTAGAACATGTAGCCCACCCAGCCGTACTTGATGACAGAAATTGGTTTGCTGCCCGGATAGAAGGCGCTGAGCGAAACCACCGCGGCCGTGTTGGTGGAGAGGTGGCCGGAAGGCCAGCCCCAGAACAGGCCGCCGCGCAGAAATCCGAAGCGGAAGGTCCGGCTTCGGTCTTCCATCTCCGACTCCGGCACTCCTTGCGGCGCGGGCCGACCGGTGATGGCTTTCAGCAGTTCGTGGTAGGTGAAGGTGATGCCCACCGCCTGGGCCACCGCGTTTCCGGCCACCACCACCTCGGGCTGGTCGGTGGTCTTGCCGTAGGCCCAAAGCGACCCGGCGGTCAAGATTGGCGCCAGGGCGCCGACTGCCGCGGAAGGCGAACCGGGCGTGCCCACGGAGGGGTTCTCGTGGAAGTAGTGGTGGACGTCGTAATCCCAACCAGCCTGCACGATCCCGTAGGTGCTGGCGACGGCGCCTGCGTGGATGGCCAGATTTTGTCCTGTAAAGCTGCCTGTCAGGTTCGTCCCCAGATGGTCGAACACGCCGGGACTAGGGGTGGTTTGGGCGTGGCTCATTCCTGCGAGGAGGACGCAAAAGGGAAGGAATGCCTTACCGTTTGAGCAAGTGCGAAAAGAACTCATCCATCGGGAAATTGCATATCGCGAAGGATCCACGGCTTCCCAGGACGAAATTCCAGGCTACCCAGAGGCAGTTCTCGAAGCCGGAGCGGGGAAAGGCGAAATGGTCTAGGCGGTTTTCTTGAGGGGGACGGATTTGACCACGCGGCCATCGGCCATTTCGTGGACCAGCATTCCGTCGCGCACGATCACCAGCGGGGTGTTGGTCTGGCGAGCGATTTCACGGGCCCGCTTGGCGGCTCGCATGAGAGCTGGCATGACATCGATCTGGAAAGGATCTACGGTCGCAGCCAATTCAGCGGCCTTGTCACGTGGATCACTCATCGATCAGGTTTCGATCTCTTGAGGAGAAACACCCGTCGCGGAGGTGATGATCTCCCAGGACACGCCGTGTTCACGCAGTTTGCGGGCATCCTCGATGGCCTTCTCCCGAATGCCCTCGGCTCTGCCTTCAGCTCTGCCTTCAGCTTTGCCTTCGGCCTTTCCTTCGGCGATCCCCACTACTTTCCCTTCTGCGATTCCGATGGCTCTTCCTTCCGCCTTGCCCAATTCCAAGCCTTCGGCACGCCCCAGCTCGATCCCTTCCTGTCGTAACCACTCGATGATTTCAGGCATATCCCTCTCCTTCAACTTATGCTTCAACTTTCGTTGCTCTTGTAGGTTCAATCTACCCTCGACGACCCAGAACGCAAAGAATTTGCGCGCGCCTGCCAGGTCGCCCCGAGACCGAAATTCGACCGCCACTTGGAAGACTTGCTCAGCTCGATCGAACGAGCCGCTCATGTTCGGCGAAAAGGAGAGTGCGACGCGGTTTGCGGTGTGACGAAAGGCTTCCAGCGATAGGGCAGGTACCTGAATGATCCGGGTTCGGAACCGCAAGTGCTCGTTGTTCAATGCACATCGCACGACCGTGTCTTGAAGCTCGCGGGGGCGATCATCATCCACCAAGGCGATGGGGAGGATTTCGTTCTCAGGGAATCTGCGGCAAAGGTCCAGGTAATATCGAGCGGTTCGGAGCAGGTCCAGGCGATCCGCACTGGACCAATGCTCGACGAGCACGACGAGGACGGAGGCTCCGTTCGCAAAACCGTACCGAATGGCGATGTCCATGGCTTGTCCTGGACCTGGCTCGGCGGTGTCGTCCTTGGTGACGGAGGGATCCAGAAATTCGACCGAGATCGGTGGACCATAGGTCGTGATCACATCCGAGGCAAGGAACTCCAGAGCTTCCACTGGGTAGTCCTTGATCAGATTCTTCACGGCCTGATCATGGGAGAAGGCATCTTGCGGGGGCATGTCAACAAACCTATGAGATAGTGCTCAAAAAAGCAATAGTCCGTTTTGTTGGAACATGCCATGCTGCCTGAGTTGTCCGCAAGGCTTCGACTCGGGCGTGTTACGGCCCACTCTCTTCATTGGCACTCAGGGAGTGGCGTACTCCGCGATCTTGTCGAAGTTCAGGTAGCGGTAGATGCTGGCTTCCGAAGCCGACACCACGCCCATTTCCGCACGGTATTCCTCGCCGGTGGGCAGGCGGCCCAACTTGGAGGCGATGGCCGTGAGCTCGGCGGAGGCCAGGTACACGTTGGTGTTCTTGCCCAGGCGGTTGGGGAAGTTGCGGGTGCTGGTGGAAACCACCGTGGCCCCTTCCTTGACCTGCGCCTGGTTGCCCATGCACAGCGAGCATCCCGGCATTTCCATGCGCGCTCCGGCCCCGCCCAACACGGCGTAGTGGCCTTCCTTGGTGAGTTCGGCGGCATCCATCTTGGTGGGAGGAGCCACCCACAGGCGGGTGGCGATGTCGCGCTTGCCTTCCAACAGTTTGGAGGCGGCACGGAAGTGGCCAATATTTGTCATGCAGGATCCGATGAACGTCTCGTCGATCTTGGCACCCGCCACATCGGAAAGGGTCTTGGCATCATCCGGATCGTTGGGGCAGCACACGATGGGCTCGGAGATCTCGGAGAGGTCGATCTCGATGACCGCCGCGTATTCGGCGGCCGAGTCCGGCTGCAACAGCTCCGGCTTTGCCAGCCACGCCTTCATGGCGTCGATGCGCCGCTGCAAGGTCTTGGCGTCGCTGTAGCCGTTTTGGATCATGCTCTGCAACAGCACCACATTCGAGTTCATGTACTCGATGATGGGTTCCTTGTTGAGCCGCACGGTGCAGCCGGCGGCGGAGCGTTCCGCCGAGGCGTCGGTGAGTTCAAAGGCTTGTTCCACCTTGAGGTCGGGCAGGCCTTCGATTTCCAGAATCCGTCCGCTGAACACGTTCTTCTTGCCGGACTTGGCCACGGTGAGCAAGCCCGCCTTGATGGCGTACAGGGGGATGGCGTGTACCAGGTCACGCAGGGTGATGCCCTTCTTCTGGGCGTCGGCGAACGATCCCTTGAAGCGCACCAGGACGGATTCCGGCATGTCCAGCGGCATCACGCCGGTGGCCGCCGCGAAGGCCACCAAGCCGGATCCGGCCGGGAAGCTGATGCCGATGGGAAAACGCGTGTGCGAGTCGCCGCCGGTGCCCACGGTATCCGGAAGCAGCATGCGGTTGAGCCAGGAGTGGATGACGCCATCGCCGGGGCGCAAGCTCACGCCGCCGCGGTCGGAGATGAACGCGGGCAGATCGCGATGGGTCTTCACGTCCACGGGCTTCGGGTAGGCTGCCGTGTGGCAGAACGACTGCATGACAAGATCCGCAGAAAAGCCCAGGCACGCCAGGTCCTTCAGCTCGTCGCGGGTCATGGGGCCGGTGGTGTCCTGCGATCCCACCGAGGTCATCTTGGGTTCGCAGTAGGTGCCGGGCAACACGCCTTCGCCCTCGGGCAAGCCCACGGCGCGGCCCACCATCTTCTGGGCCAGGGTGTAGCCTTTGACCTTGTTCTGCGGCGTCATGGGCAGGCGGAACAGGGTGGAGGCGCCCAAGCCCAGGAATTCGCGGGCTCGCGCGGTGAGGGCGCGTCCGATGATCAGGTTGATTCGTCCACCGGCGCGGACCTCGTCCAGAAGGACCATGGTCTTGAGGATGGAGTGGGCTACCACGGCGCCGTTCTTCACGATCTGGAGGTTGCCGTTTTGGTGGTCGACGCGAAGTTCGATCTGGTCGCCCATGTCCAGGCTGTTGACGTCGATCTCGATGGGCAGCGCTCCCGCGTCTTCCTGCGTGTTGAAGAAGATGGGGGCGATCTTGCCGCCCAGGCACACGCCGCCGAACTTCTTGTTGGGAACGTAAGGGATGTCTTCGCCGGTCCACCACAGAACAGAATTTGTCGCCGACTTGCGCGAGCTGCCGGTTCCCACCACGTCGCCCACGTAGGCCACCGCATGGCCCTTGGCGGCAAGGTCCCTGATCTGCTGGATGGGGCCGCGCTTGCCGTCTTCTTCCGGCACGATCCCGGCGCGGGCGTTTTTCAGCATGGCCAGGGCGTGCAGCGGGATGTCAGGTCGGCTCCACGCGTCGGGCGCGGGGGAGAGGTCGTCCGTATTGGTCTCGCCGGTCACCTTGAACACGGTGAGTTGCATGGAGGCGGGCACTTCCGGGCGGCTCGTGAACCACTCGGCGTCGGCCCAGCTCTGCAACACGGCCTTGGCGTAAGCGTTTCCGGCCTTGGCCTTGGCGGACACATCGGTGAAGTAATCGAAAATCAACAGGGTCTTCTTGAGACCCTCGGCGGCCAGAGGAGCCAAGGCGGCCTTGTCCAAAAGCTCGATCAAGGAGGCGACGTTGTAGCCGCCCACCATGGTGCCCAACAGCTCGGTGGCCTTCTCGGCGGAAATCAAGGGGCTCTTGGCCTCGCCGTGGGCGATGGCGGCCAAGAAGGATGCCTTCACCTTGGCGGCGTCATCCACACCGGGTGGCACGCGGTGCGTGATCAGGTCCAGCAAGAAGGCTTCCTCGCCGGCGGGAGGGGCTTTGAGCAATTCCACGAGGTCTGCCGTCTGCTGGGCATCCAGGGGAAGAGGAGGGATTCCAAGGGCGTTGCGTTCGGCGACATGGGTGCGGTAGGCGGAAAGCACGATAGGTCACTCCTGGAAAGACGGATCCGTGGTTCGGATGGATGATCCATAATTTGCAAATATTTCGCAACCTCGGCGAAAACGGGAATCCATCGAAGCTTTGGGGCGATGGCCAGGAGGCCAGGTCCTGTGTGAAGGCTTGCCGTGGCGATGTGGTCTGGGTCTGTGGTAAGCTCTGGATCCCCGTGGCTGCCAACCACCCGGATTTCTAAATGGGAGACTTCTATCTCCCCCTTTCCCTCCCTCCTTGCGGGTGTGCGCATGCCGAAGCGTTTAGCTCCCCTTGACGAGCAACCCATGCTCCTGCCGGCACGAATCGTTTTGTTGGGATTGCTGGTTGGGATGGCCAGTCCCGGCATCGCCCGTGTTGAGGCGGATTCGGTCGCTTCTCAGGCTCCCTACCAGACACCGCGGATCCTTATCCTGGATCCGGTGGTGCGAGGCGGGAATCCAAAGGAGGCACGGGCCTTCGCGGGTTGGTTGACCACCGCGCTTCGGAAGGACGGGAGAGCGGTTCCTTACCGCCCCACCGCGGCGACCAGGAATGATTCTTCCCTGGCGGTTTCCTGCGGCGACTCCGCTTGCGCGAAGGAGTGGAGACAGAAAATGTCTCTCGAGCAGATCTGGTTCGGATCGATGGAATGGACAGTGGACTCGGTCCGGGTGGAGGTCCGGGCCCTGGACGCGAGGGATTCGGTGGTCGCCAAAACCGAGTATGCGGAATCGAATCCAGGGGAGGGTCGTGCTTGGAAGGCGGAGGCGGCCGAAGCGATGGTGAGAAACATCCTGTCGCGACCACCAGTGGAGAAAACCATTCTAACGCAACACGCGAGCGACCGAACCCTTCTTTCTGTTCCGCATGCGCGAAAAATCGCCCTGAAGGAGGAACAGGTCGAATCGAGGCGCTCGACAGGGCAAGTGATCTCCCTGATCGGTGGGGGCATGCTCGGATTCGGCGTTGCCTTGTGGGGGACGAATGCGCTTTACTGTGCGCCAATGGGCCCCAGTTCAGACGAATCCCCACAGGAAAGGGCGGAGAGTCAGAGGAAAATGGAGGCCTGCAGAGAGCGTACAAGCGCCCAGACACTCATGGTCGTCGGGGTCCCGATCCTGATTGGTGGGCTGGTCACGCTGATCAGTTCCCAATCCCTGGCAGAAGAATTGCGCGATCTGAAAAAGCAGGTGGCGGGCTCGCCGGTCTCCATGTTGCCCTACGTTCACCCCGAATCCGGCCGGCCTGGCGTGTTGGCTCAAGTCAGTTTTTGACCAAGCTGCTCCCCTTTCCATATTCTAGGAAGAGCATCGTGATGTCCGTGAAGATCGCGTTTTTCCTGCTGATCGCCGTGGCATGTCGTGGAGTCGCGGAAGAATCGGCGCCATCGCGCCCAGCGCCGGATTCGCTCCCTGCGCCAGGAATGCCGAAAGCCGACCGATCGTTGCGAAACGCGGTTGCCGACAGGCTGCTTTCCGACAGCATCGCCGTCAAGAAGCAGGAGATCGCATCGATGCGGGCGGCGGCG
Organism: Fibrobacterota bacterium; assembly: GCA_016699655.1. GTDB lineage: Bacteria > Fibrobacterota > Fibrobacteria > UBA5070 > UBA5070 > UBA5070. The sequence continues at coordinate 983,529 of CP064986.1, read as the reverse complement.
TTGTCGGTCACCGCGATCGGTGGATAGATCGGCATCCTGGGGTTTTTGGGGAAGGTGGCCAACAGCGCCAGCTGTGATCTCAGCGATTTGGATAGGGGAATGAGCGGAGGAGATGATCCTGTCCAGGACCAAAAAAACCGGGAAGCGAAGGAGGCCAAGACCAGGGCATGCAAAGAGGGGTCCACCTCTACCTTCGTGATGGCCTTGGGAGGGACCCTCATGGTTGCTGGAGTGGTAATGCTGGTGTCGCATGCCGGAGATGTCGACGAGCTCCGCCGGCTGGAGAAGGCTCGAACTTCGCGAGTCTCGTTGGTTCCGAGCGTGGACCCCTTCACGCGCTCGGGGGGAATGATCGCTCGGGTAGCATTCTGACAAATGGAATTTTCATTGCCTAGGAGGGCGTGAAAACGGTAGAATGTCTCCGCATCGCGTTTGGGTGATGCGGCCAGGATCGGATATTCGGGGAATCCGACTGGCGGAGCAGCAGGATCGGTGAGTCCACCCCTGAAAGAATGGTTATTTTCGCAGCAAATGATCTGGCGAACTCCCCGAGTCTTGCGGCATCTGGGAAGCGATCTGGTCGCTTGTGTCCGGGCGTTTCGGTCGTGGAGGCGCTCGGAGGTCCCCAGCTTGTGGACTCTTCCCGTGCCGTTCATGCCGGGGTTGCCGCCGTTGCTGGTGCTGCCCGACGAGGTTTCCGCTCCGCGCGTACCTGAGGAAATGGATCCGGAGGATCCTCTGTTGCGTGCGGTCCAAGGTTGGGAGGTTTCGCAACGCGAAGGCCGTTCCACTTGGGGGTCGGTTTTGCTGGCGGAAAAGGCCCTCTTCCAGGGGGGGGGCTCGGATCACGCCGGCATGGTCATCTGGTCGCCCACCGGCGAGTTCGATCGTCATCCGGAAAGATTGCGGCGCATCGGGCAAACGATTTTCGCCCAGCGCGATGCGGATGATGCGGACCCGGATCTGGAGGCCTTGCGCACGGTGATCCGGGACCCCGCTCAGCGGGTGGCGGGTTTTTGGGTTCCGTCCAAGCTCACCGGAGGGTCCCCGGTGTTCTTGTCCAGCGTGCTCCTGCACCGGCGCCATCTGCCCAGGGGATTGCTTCTGCGCGACTTGGTGCCGTTGCGGGTAGGCGAGGAATGGGACTTTCCGGTGGTGGTCCCAGCGAGCCATTGGGGGCCCGAACTATCCGATTGGTGGACTTCCTCCTTCGATCTGCTGGTGTTGGAACGGCGGGTTTCCGTGCTGGGTGACGGACGCAGAGGCACGGACCTTCCGGACTGGGTGCGCCACTTTTTCCTGCGAAACAGAAAGCCTCTGCTCAACACCATCGGTTTGGCGGGAGCTCTCACGTTTCTTTCCATCGGCCTGTTCGGACTGGCGGTTTCGGTGGGGACCTCCATGGACACCCGCACCTGGGTCTTGGCCTTGCGGGTTGCCGCGCTTGCTTTGCCCGTTCTCACCGCGTTTCTGGGCGTGGCCTGGTTGGGATGGGTGACCCTGACTTGGTCGCGGCACATGCGGCTGGTGGATGCCTATTCGGTGGTCTGGCGGGAGCGATTGTTCCCCTGGACTCGGTTTTTCCTGGTGCCCACCAGTCTGGGCTTTGGATTTTCCAGCTACAACCTTTCCTTGAAGGTGCTGGGCAGCTGGGTCACGCTTTCGCCGGATTTCCCGGAAGACAAAATCCGTCTTGGCCTCTCCGGCGTGGGCGAGGACTCCGAGGATCCCCTCGATACCGCTCCTTCGAAATGGTCGAGCGTGGGGATGGATGTCATCTTCCGCGATCGGCATGCCGCCCGAGGCGTGCTACGCGAGCTTTTCAGCTCCGGCGACGGGGGCCCCGGACTCATGGCAGCGGGCGGGCCTGCTTGATGTAGAGGGTTCTGGTCGGGCCATCGAGCTTGAACTCGACATCCAGGCCGTAGCGGTTGGCCTCCCGGAGGTTGCCGCCCAGCATCGCGCAGAAATCGAATTGGATCGGTTCCAATGCCTTGCCCAGGTGGATCACTTCGGACTCCGTGAGAACGGCCGCGCCGCCATCGAGCGTGCCGCGCGCCACCAGCTCAAGGCTGGGGTCGCTGAAGGTGCCATCGGGGAACGGATAGTAGATCCACTGCTCGGAAACCGTCCCCTGGGGTGGGTCCACCACCGAGACCTCTCCCTGCTGGGCGTTGACCACGTACCCGAAATATTCCGGCTGGTAGATGTTCCTGGTGAGAGCCACTCCGTTGACTCCCTCGTCCGGGAAGCTGCGATGCACCAGCACGCCCATCGCCACGCGGTGTTGATCGATGTGGTAGGCGGCGCGCTCCAGGAAGGCCCGTTCGTTCCAGAGACTCGCCCAGGTCTTGCGAAGGGCGACGTCGATGGGCTTTTTGGGATTGTCCAGATCGCCCGTGTAGGAAGAATACAGGCCGGCGCCGTTGAATTCGGCCAGGTCCTCCGCGTTCGTGCTGGAGCGAAATCGCATGCGGGTGTATTGGGCGTTGGCCCGGATGGCGGCGGTGATTTCCGCAAGCAGCGAGGAATCGACCGGTGCTTGTAGGATTCTGTCCTGCAGCGCCAGGAGCGCCGCGCGCCGGGCGGTGGCGTTTTCCAGAAGGGAGGTGTTCGCGAGAAGCGAGTCGATCGCCGGGGTGATGTTGTTTTTCCGGATGTGGTCCAGGTACGCGGCGAACGGAATGGCGAAGCCGCCTTCGGGAACCTTGAACAGGTTCTTGTAGGAGCTGGCGATCCTGGCGAGCTCGCCGAAATTGGCTGCCTTGGACCCGACCCGCGGCAAGGCCAGGCGATTGAGATCGGTGAGCCCCACCAGGCCCGGCGTGGAGTCCAGCGGCAGTTCGGGCGGAACGGGCAGGACATGGGCCTTCCAGAACGAATCCACCTCCGTGGTGGATGCTTCCCGCAGCTTCCATCCGGCCAGCGTGACCTCCAGCCGCACCGATCTGCCGGCCAGCGCAGTGAAGACAGGATCTGTCCAGGCGGTGCGCAGCGCCATGTTGGGCGTGCCGCGGTTGCGGCTGAGCACGTTGAGATGGCTCAACGGGGTCTGGAACTCGGTGGTGATCACGCCCGCCACGGTGGGCAGATCGTTGGGAAGTCCGTCGGTCAGCACGATATCGTGCGGCGAGAACCGGCCGTTGCCGACCGTGTCGTGGTCGGCGCGCACCAGGGTGCCGTAGGCGATGCCGGTGTTCAGGCTTTGGAACGTCTCCCCTCCGAAGACCGCGTTGGCGCTCACCATCGGGACACGGGCGCGCACGGCGCGGGCGGCGGCCGAATCGTTGGCGGGCAGGTAGACCAGTTTCTGTCCGATCCAGGTGGAGTCCGCGGCCGTCTTCATGAGCGTGGCCAGGCGGTCGGAGGAGATGTCGTCGCCGGGAAACACCTGGACCACCCAAAGATCCGGACCCTCGTAGTGGGTGATCGTGGCCAGCACGTACTGGCGCTTGGGAACATCGGCGTAGTTGTCGTTCCATGTCGTCTGGTAGGCGGTCTTGGGATAGCCCAGGACCTTGCTCGCGAAATCCCAATGCATGGGATAGAGAATGGAGTTGGGAAACCAGATCTGGCCGGTGGCGATCGACTGGAGGATCTTGACGGAAGTGGCGCGTCCGTAGACGGCATTGGAGGGTGGGCCGTCCAAGGAGTCCCAATCGGCGGGGCAGGACATCCGCTCCAGATGGGAAACACTGGAGCTGTCTGTGGACTGGCAGATCACGCGAGGCTGGGGGGCCGGCGGAGGATCCGGTGGTCCGGCGGTCCGGTCGCAGCAATTGAGCCCGACGGCTCCCGCCAGGGCGGAAAGAATGGCCATGATGCGCATGGAGGGAAATGTCGCTTCAATCCTACCCTTGGAGAGGAAAAGTTGCTCGGCTGGACAAAGTTGCCGTGCTCGGGTGGAGTAAGGGAAGAGGCATGGTGCTTGTAGTTACGTTTTGGGCCAAGCCTAAAAACCCACACAAGGTCGCGAACATGAAATTTTCCCTGATCACGCTTTCTGCCGTTTCCTCGCTGTGCTCGGCGGAGCTCGTCCAATTCAAGTCGAACAGTCCAGCCAAGGCCGATGAGGTCAATCGAAACTTTTTCGTGCTGGATTCCGCCAAAGCGGACAAGGGCAGTGTCGGGGTGTTGACGACCGCCGTGAACGCGAAGGCGGACGCTCGATTGGTCGAGGACCTCGCCAAGGCGGTGGATGGCAAGGCAACCAGTTCCTCCGTCAAGGATCTTGGCGACCGCCACGATTCGTTGCTCAAAGGCGTCAAGGCTGGCCAATCCGCTACGCCCTGGACCGCCCCGGTTTCCGCCTTGGGTTCCCGGCACGATTCGCTTCTCAAGGCCACTCGGGACGGCTTGGCGGCCACACCTTGGGTTGCCCCGATCAGCGCCTTGGGTTCCCGCCACGATTCCCTGCTGAAGGGGGTCAAGGATGGGCAGGCCGCGAGCGGATGGAACACACCGTTGGCCAATCTCACCTCCCGTCACGATTCGTTGTTGTCCGGTGTGCGCGCAAAGCCCGACACGGCCGTGGCCTGGAAAGCAATCCGCGACACGTCGGCGAATCTCCGCACGGCGATTTCCCAGAGCAAGGTGACCAGTTTGCCTTGGGCTTCGGTCACCAGCAAGCCCAGAATCTGGGAGTGGGATTCCACCGTGATCGGGAGCTGGTATGGGTCGTTGGGAGGGAAGATCGTTGCGGGGATGGCGGCCACCGGCTTGAATGCCGATTACGGTGGGCTTGCTCTGCGCCTTCGTGCGGCTGGCGCTTCGTCCATGATCGATCTGATCGTGGATGGATACTTGAATTCGTGGGGAGCAAACGGCGGCATCCAGACAAATTCTGTGACCAGAATCGATGGCGGCGGCAATGCGGCTTTCCCGCAGATGGCCGTTGGCTCGGAGAAGATCGTTCCCAGCGCGCTCAAGACGCCGTTGTCCATCTACCCGAGCGGCGCCTACTACAATGAAGGAATCGAGATTTTTCCTTCGAGTGGAAACGGGTACAACGGACTGTTCTTGCGTGGGAACGAAACGGACGAGACCGGAACCATCGGTTTGGTGCGCAGCAAGGACGGTCAATTCTTCATCACCTTCCGCGATGTGGGTGGAATGGCTGGGACGTTCGATCCCACCACGCCATTTTCCATCGACCCCAAAGGCAACACACATATTGGAGGCGAGTTGGACGTGAGAGGGAGGTTTCTTGCCCACTCCGCCTCCGTCACCGACCTCCAGGTGGCGGGCAATCTCGTGACCCGTCCCACCACCCCCTGGGCCGACTACGTGTTCGAGCCCGGCTATCAAACAATGCCTCTGAAGGAAATCGAAGCCTACGCCAAGGAGCACAAGCATCTGCCGGAAGTGCCTTCCACGGCGGATGTGGAAAAGGACGGCATCGACATCGCCCGCATGAACGCCATTCTCCTGAAGAAGGTGGAAGAGCTCACGCTCCACGCGGTGGAACAGGAAAAGAAGATGGACGCGCTGCAGGCGAAGGTGGAGGCATTGGAGGCGCGTCGCGATCGCTGAGGTTGCCAGAAGGAAGGAGCGAAGTGTTAGCTTTTCAGAACACTTCCCCGACTTACCTTCTTTCCTCAGGTGTTCATCCATGCATGTTCTGCCCAAGATCCTCGCATTGAGCTGTTCGGCCGCATTCTGCAGCGGCCTGGTCACGTTCGCCCCCAACAGCCCCGCCAAGTCCGGCGAGGTCAACCAGAACTTCCAATACCTGGATACTTCCAAGGCCGGAAAGACGGATGTCGAGCTGATCAAGAGCGCTTTGGGTGGCAAGGCTGCTCTGGGGGCGGTCACGGATCTTTCCGCCCGCCACGATTCCTTGGTGGGAGCTGCCAAGAACTATGCGGATCAATCCTCCGCCGCCAAGGCGCTCTCGGCAAAGGCGGATACCGGATCCGTGGCCAAGGCGCTTTCGGGCAAGGCCGACCTCGATCTGGTGGCCAAGTCCCTGCGCGACTCCACCATGGCGCTGCGAAACGTCATCGCGAACCTTCCTTCTCCCTCGACGGGTGCCGATACCGCGGCCAAGCGCCGCATCGACTCCTTGGCCCAGGCGACCAAGGCCGCCGATGCCGGCCTGACAAAAAACGTCTTAGATACCACGGCGGCTTTGCGGACCGTGTTGGCGAGCAAGCTGGACAAGGGGGCGGTCACGGTCGCCTCCATCGGAGCGCTTCCTTCGGCGGATGCTTCCCACAAGGGCGTCTTCACCACCGGCGGAGTGCAGTCCAATGGGATGGTGCGGATCACGGGATCCGATGCGGCGGAGCCGGCTGTCCGGATCCAGCGAACGGATGCTCCAGCGGGCAACCGGGTCTGGGATTGGACCACCGACAAAGCCAACGGATCGCTCTTCCTGCGCACGATCCAGGACGACGAGAAGGGCTCCAACTGGGTCATGAAGATCGATCGCAAGGGGCTTGGTCCTTCCTTGATCTCCCTTTACGCTCCAACGGTAGTGAATGGGTTGCTGGATGCCGCCGGGGGGCTGAGAATCCAGCCAAAGCAGGAAATCAAATTCGGAATGACTTACGATGCCACCAGGGATACCAACACCAGTGTGATCGCTGCAGCCCTATGGAAGGATGCGTATGTGGCTGGATCACAGACCGATGACTTCGTCATCCGTCACAAATTGGATGACGGCCGCATTTTGTTAGGCGCGGGCTCAGGCGACCCAGTCGCGGGACTCGAAATCTCCGTAAAATCGGTGAAGGTGAACTTGCCGTTACAGGTCAAGTCAACCGCCCCCTGGGCCGACTATGTCTTCGAGCCTGGCTACCAGGCAATGCCTCTGAAAGAAATCGAAGCCTATGCCAAGGAGCACAAGCATCTGCCGGAAGTGCCTTCCACGGCGGATGTGGAAAAGGACGGCATCGACATCGCCAAGATGAACGCCATCCTGCTGAAGAAGGTGGAAGAGCTCACGCTGCATGCGGTGGCGCAGGAAAAGCAGATGGAAGCGCTGCAGGCGGAAGTGCGCGAAATGAAAGCGGCCGTGCAGGCTCGCTGAGCATTTGATTCCTGCACCGCTCGCCCGCGGTGCGCAGGAATCGGCGGACAAGCTTGCTTCCATCTTGGCATTTTTTAGCCAGGAGTTCGATTGGTGCGGTTCTTGATGGGTTCATCTGGGGGTGTGATCAACGGCCCGGAAAGGAACCGCTTCGATGTATTCGCTTGTCGCAATTTTACTGGCCGCCGCGCAGCATTCTCCGCCAATAAAAGAGCCCATGGGGTTTGGACAGCACTATTTGCAGGCTCTGAAGGGTGAGGCCATCGGAACGGGAACGGGATTGGCTTTTGGATTGGCTGGAATGTGGATCACCAAGGAGCCGGGAAGCCTCGTTCTGGTCCCGATCGGGAACACCTTGGGCACGGCGATGGGCGCCAATCTCGCCACCGAATCCGACGAACAAAACGGATCCCTTCTGGCCTCTTTGGTGGGGACGGTTCTGGGAGGAGTCGCCATTGGGGGAGCCATGAATCAGGCGGGGGAGGCGGTTTCAAGCGACGAAGGCACCTCCAGCCTCGCGGTGGGCATGGGGTTGGTCGGATGGAGCTTGGGGGCACCCCTGGTGGCCACGGCTAGCCAGAGGCTCTTCACGACCAGCTCGGCACCCTCGGTTTCCCTATGGACTCCGTCTGGCCGCCCTCACGAGGCTGTGGGATTGCGCATGCAGTGGAGGCTGCCATGAACCTAGATCTCGCAATAGGGCCGGGCGCATCGCATCCCAGCCCGCACAGCATCTTGGCTCGTACGAGCTGTCGCCCATGCGGGCGACCCGATTGCTCACCTAGTCGTGGGGATCGGTCGTCACCGCGAACCAGCAGGGTTCCCATTCTGCGTGCTCGCATAATGGGAGGAGCAAGCTACCGCCTCCTCGCTCGCCAAGCCAATCTGCAGCGCGTTCCGGGCGCGCTGCATCCCTCTCTATCGCGGGATCTAGGATGAACGCGAGGATCCTCCGTGCCGCCTTAGCGCTTTCCCTGTTTCCTCTTTTCACGGGATGCATCTCTATCAGTGTCACCAGCGTGAAGGCCGAGGGTGACTTGGCGTTGCCTCCCCCACCAGTGGTGCCGGATGCGGTGCTTCCTGGAAAGGTCTTTGTTCAGGCGGGTCTTCGCCTGAACCGGGCGTTGGAGGCGCCTTCGGATTCCTTCCATTGGGACGTGGCCCCTCTGGGTGGGGATGTTGGAGTGCAGTATGTGTTGGACCGTCGGATGCGGTTTTTGGGAGGCGCGTCCGTGTCTTCGACTCCCTCTGGATGGGTCGGGTTCGGACTCAACGTCCGGAACACCTATCTCGCCTGGGATTTCGAGTCGCTGCTGGGCGCCACCTGGGCGAACGTCCAGATCCATGGCCGACTCACCGGAGAGGACGAAGAATCCACCCTGATCAGGGACGAGGCTTTGGTGGATCGAGGCACCAGGCTCGTGCCGTGGACACAGTTTGCGATCCGTACGCGACTGCGCGGCTCAGGTCCTTGGCTGGAAGCGCGCGTCCAGCCTGGATTGAGGCTTGGGAAGCTCACCGATACTCTGGGAGATTCCGAGGAGCAAACGGTGTCCATGATCAGTTCGGCGTTAGGAGCCGGGTGGATCCAGGAGTTCCCGAGCGGATCCATGCTGGTGGTGGGCGCGCGCATGGTGGAGTCGGAGTTGGAAAACAAGAACGCCAAGAATATCCAGGGCTTGGCTTCTTGGGTGCGACCTTTCTGAGGTCCCTCTGATCCAGGGTACGGTTTCCTGCAACTCTAGAGCCAGCAATCGCTTATGAGCCGGTATCGTCCGGCTCGTTTCATTTGTGCCTCATTGTCTTGGACCCCTTGACTTGTGGCCAGAGGAACCGGTATATTCTTTGGGCGATTGTTAGCACTCGTCATCGATGAGTGCTAACAGCCACTCACAACCAACACCGGAGACATTCAAAATGGCACTTTCCCCTCTCGCGGATCGCGTCGTGATCAAGGCCCTCGAGGCCGAATCCAAGACGGCTGGCGGCATCATCATCCCCGACAACGCCAAAGAAAAGCCCCAGAAGGGCGAGGTCGTCGCGGTTGGCCCCGGCAAGACCGATGAAAAGGGCAACGTGATCAAGCTGGAACTCAAGGTCGGCGACAAGGTGCTCTACGGCAAGTACGCCGGCACCGAGGTCAACGTGGACGGCAAGGACCTGCTGATCATGCGCGAATCCGACGTTCTGGCCAAGATCTAAGAGCTCGAAGCAACTGGGACTCATGCCCCGTTCGTCCTGAGGAGGCCGCAGGCCGTCTCGAAGGGCGAAAGGGGCGCTGGAAGATGAAGGGGCCATCAGGCCCAGAGACAGTCCGATCTCCAGCAATTCCGTCCGCTCTTCGAGACGCGGCAATGCCGCTCCTCAGGACGAACGGAAGCACGATTCGAATTCGACAGTAACTGTCAAACCAAAAACCAGGAGAATTTCAATGGCTGCAAAGCAACTCTCGTTCAATCAGGAAGCCCGCGAAGCCCTCAAGCGCGGCGTGGACAAGCTCGCCGACGCCGTGAAGGTGACCCTCGGACCCAAGGGCCGCAACGTGGTCCTGGCCAAGTCCTTCGGCTCGCCCACCATCACCAAGGACGGCGTGTCCGTGGCGAAGGAAGTGGAACTGGAAGACGCCTACGAAAACATGGGCGCCCAGATGGTGAAGGAAGTCGCCTCCAAGACTTCCGACGTCGCCGGCGACGGCACCACCACCGCCACCGTCCTGGCCCAGGCGATCGTTCGCGAAGGCCTCAAGAACGTGACCGCGGGCGCCAACCCGATGGACCTCAAGCGCGGCATCGACCTCGCTGTCGAGGCGGCCATCGCCAACGTGACCAAGATCTCGGTCAAGGTCGCCGGCAAGAAGGAAATCGCCCAGGTCGGTTCCATCTCGGCCAACAACGACAGCTCCATCGGCGACCTCATCGCCGACGCCATGGAGAAGGTCGGCAAGGACGGCGTCATCACCGTCGAAGAAGCCAAGTCGATCGAAACCACCCTCGACGTCGTCGAAGGCATGCAGTTCGATCGCGGCTACGTGTCGCCCTACTTCGTGACAAATCCTGACAGCATGGAAGTTGTCATGGAAGATCCGGTCATCCTCATCCACGACAAGAAGATCTCGTCGATGAAGGACATCCTGCCCATCCTGGAGAAGGTCGCCCAGCAGGGTCGCCAGCTTCTGATCATCGCCGAAGATCTCGACGGCGAAGCCCTTGCCACCCTCGTGGTGAACAAGCTCCGCGGCACCCTCAAGATCGCCGCCGTGAAGGCTCCCGGTTTCGGTGACCGTCGCAAGGCCATGCTGGAAGACATCGCCACCCTCACCGGTGGACGCGTGATCTCCGAAGAGACCGGCTTCAAGCTCGACGGCACCGTGATGGAAGACCTCGGCCGCGCCAAGCGCGTGACCATCGACAAGGACAACACCACCATCGTCGAAGGCGCCGGCGAGACCAAGGCGATCCAGGGCCGCATCGCCCAGATCCGCAAGCAAGTCGAAGAGACCACCTCCGACTACGACCGCGAGAAGCTCCAGGAGCGCCTCGCCAAGTTGGCCGGCGGCGTTGCCGTCATCAACGTCGGTGCCGCCACCGAGACCGAGATGAAGGAAAAGAAGGCCCGCGTCGAAGACTCCCTGCACGCCACCCGTGCGGCTGTCGAAGAAGGCGTGGTTCCTGGCGGCGGCGTCACGCTGATCCGCACCATCCCCGTTCTCGAAGGCCTCAAGGGCGAGAACGCCGACCAGAACATCGGCATCCAGATCGTTCGTCGCGCCCTGGAAGAACCCCTTCGCATCATCGCCGGCAACGGCGGCTGGGAAGGTTCCGTCGTGGTCAACAAGGTCAAGGAAGGCACCGGCGCCTACGGCTTCAATGCCCGCACCGGCGAATACGAAGACCTGATCAAGGCCGGCGTGATCGACCCCGCCAAGGTGACCAAGACCGCGTTGAAGAACGCCGCCTCGATCGCCGGATTGCTCCTGACCACCGAGTGCCTGATCGCCGAGAAGAAGGAAGCGAAGGCTTCTGTCGGCGCAGGCGGTGGAATGGGTGGCGGCATGGGTGGCATGGGCGGCATGGACTACTAATCCGGCTCGCTTCGGCTGCGCGGGCGCGCTCTCGTCCCTCCTCCCCTCGGCGTACCTTGGTACGCCGTCGGGTCGTGCGGGACTTCGATCGCATCCCGCTCGCTCGAAGCGATCTCGGATTAGGTGCCGGTGGGGAAACATCGCACGCTGCGCGTGCTGGTTTCCTTCCGGGTCGGTTCTAGGAGAAAATGGGCCTCGTCTCGCGTAGTGCGGGGCGGGGCTTTTTTGTTTGGGGAGCATCGCGCCCTTCGGGCGCTGGCTCCTTCTTTGTGGAATTGGGCCGGGCGGAGAGCGCGGGTGTGGTGGTGGTTTCTGGCGAGCACGGTAGAAATCTGCGGGGGAAATGCTGCTTTACAAATGAAGTAAAATCTTTGATGTTGTAAACATGAACTCCTCCACTCCTGCCGAAATCTTTGGGGCACGTCTCCGGCAAGCCCGGGTCATGCGGGGTTTGTCACTGCGAGCCTTGGCGGACAAGCTCCATGGGCTTGTGAGCCATACCACTGTGGATCAATTGGAAGAGGGGACTCGGATTCCCGGGTCGGAGGTGCTTTTGGCTTTGGCGGAATGCCTCGGACAGGACCTCGACTTCTTTTTCCGTCCGATTTCTGTCCGACTGGACGGGATCGATTTTCGCAAGAAGGCCAAGCTGGGTCAGAAGGACATCGCGAGAGTTCGCGAAGAGGCCTCGGCGCATTTCGAGCGATACCTGGAGCTGGAGGAACTTTGCGGTGAACGGATGGAATTTCAAAACCCTTTGTCACATCCGGAAGTCATCGATGAAGGTGGGATCGACCATGTTGCCTTGCTGGTTCGGTCAAAATGGAAGTTGGGGCATGATCCGATTCCAAACGTCTTGGAGTTGCTTGAACAGCATGGCGTGAAGGTCCATCTGCTGGAAGGTCCGGATGATTTCTACGGGTTCTCTGGCTGGTCCGGGACCATTCCCGTGGTTGTCATCAACCAGCGCCAACCACCAGATCGGATCCGGTTCACGGCTTTGCACGAGCTGGGCCATTTGATCCTGGATCTTGGGCCAACGATGAACGAGGAAAAGGCCTGCCATCGATTCGCGGGGGCGTTCTTGCTTCCTGCCGAGGCTTGTCGGACCGAGCTGCGTTCGAAGCGGACGCATCTCAGCGTTCCTGAGCTTTTGAGTCTGAAGCGACGATGGGGCATGAGCATGGCTGCCATCGGAAAGCGCGCCCAACAAGTGGAGATCTTGTCGGATGCCGCTTACACTTCCTTTGCGAAAGAAATGTCCAGGCGGGGTTGGCGCCGCACTGAACCCGGGGAGGTTGTCGCGGAAACGATCTGCCGGTTCGATCGCCTTCTGTTCCGGGCTCTGGTGGAGGACTACATCTCCCTGTCGAAGGCCTCCGAGCTTTCGGGGATCCCCATGGACCAGTTGCGCAATCGGCTCCAAGGCGCGGAATGATCGTCTGCGTCCATGACGCGAACATACTGATCGATTTGGCGAAATCGGGATTGATCCCCTCCTATGCGAAATTGGGGTGGATCACGCATGTTCCAGACTTGGTCTTGCGAGAGGTCAAGCAGGCCCTCGATCCATGGATCAGAACCGGCGTCTTTCGCATCACAACCTTCGACGGAACAGAATTGTTGGAGTTGTTGGCTTTGCAGGGCAAGCACTCTCGGCGATTGTCTCTCCAGGATACTTCGGCTCTGTATTTGGCGCTAAAGCTGCATGCGCCACTTCTCACTGGTGATGGGGCTCTCCGCAAGGCCGCGGAGCGCGATGGAATCGACTGTCGTGGGCTTTTGTGGATCATGGACCGGCTTTTGGAAGCCGGGGAGGCTTCGGACTTTCTCGCCGAATGTTTGGAGGCGGCGTTGGCGCAAGGTGCGCGGCTCCCGCTCGATGAATGCGAAAAGCGACTTGTGAAATGGAGATCACAGCGGAAAGGATGATGGACCATCCCCTCCTCTAGAGCTTTTCTGAGCTAGTTTCCAAAGACAATTGACGGCGAGTAACCGGGTGGTGCCTTGGTGCCACCTTGATCCTTTTCCTCCGAGCCGCCGTCGGAGAGACCATGAGCAGCCAACCTCCGAAATCGTCGGGAGAGATCCGCAGCAACTTCTCCCATTTGGCATCGCTGGACGTCCAGCTGGTGCGGCTGGGTGCGCTCGCGGAGAAGTACTTCGCGGACGACGCGAATACTTCGATGGTCAAGATCCGTCAATTTGGCGAATACCTGGCGCAGGCGGTGGCTTCCCGCATCGGCGTCTACACCTCCGGCGAAGAGCAGCAGATCGCACTGCTGCGCAGGTTGCAGGACCAGGGCATCCTTTCGCGGGAAGTGGCGCAGCTGTTCCACCATATCCGCACCACGGGGAACGCAGCCAACCACGCAGGGCGCGACGACCACGGCGCCGCCCTGAACCTGCTCAAGTTCGCGGCCCAACTGGGGTTCTGGTTTCAGCGCACCTTCGGGAAAGCCGATTTCAAATCCGGCCCCTTCGTGCCGCCTTCTCCTCCGAAGGACGAAAGCGCCGAGCTGCGCGAGGAGCTCGAACGGTTGAGTGGGGAATTGGCCAGGACGGCGGATTCCCATCTGGAAGCGCAGCAGAAATTGTCTTTGCTGGAAGATCAGCTTCGGGTCGTCAAGGACGAGCAATCGGCCTGGGAGCAGATCGCCTTGGAGACCGACCAGGCGCGGGCCGATCTGGAGCGCCGGTTGGTCCAGGCGCAGCAAGTGGCCGCGACCCAAACGCCTGCGGTCCACAACGCATTGCTGCATGCCGCCCAAGTGGCTTCAAGCAAGGTGGAATTGGACGAGGCCGCGACGCGCAAGATCATCGACGGACAGCTTGCAGATGCGGGATGGACTGTCGACACGGTGAATCTGCGCCATTCGAAAGGCACACGTCCCCAGCGCGGACGGAATTTGGCCATCGCCGAATGGCCGACCTCCCAAGGTCCCGCCGATTACGTGTTGTTTGTAGGCCTGCGTCCTGTGGCCGTGGTGGAAGCCAAGAAGATCCATGTGGATGTGTCGGGTAAGGTCTCGCAGGCCGAGCGGTACTCGAAAGGGTTCGCGATCACCGCCGACATGGAAGCTCCCGGTGGACCGTGGACGGAAAATGGGCACACCTGGCAGGTGCCGTTCTGCTTCGCCACCAATGGCAGGCCCTTCATCCGGCAGATCCAGCAGAAATCGGGTATCTGGTGGCGCGATGCGCGCCATGCCACCAACCAGGCGCGCGCCTTGGAGTCGTGGTACACCCCCGAAGGATTGGTGAGGCTCCTGGAACACGACCCGAAACAGGCTGACCAGGATCTATCATCAAATCCGCCGGATCTGCCATTGCGCGACTATCAGCTCGACGCCATCAAGGCCGTGGAAGAGGCCATCGTCGCTGGCAGGCGCAATGTTCTGGTGGCCATGGCCACCGGTACCGGAAAGACCAAGACCTGCGTGGGATTGCTGCATCGGCTGCTCCGCACCGACAGATTCCGACGCATTCTGTTCCTGGTGGATCGCAATTCGCTGGGAACCCAGGCCAACGAATCGTTCCAGGAAACCCGCCTGGAAGGGTTGAATACCTTCGGCGAAATGTTCGACGTGAAGGGTGTCGATGAACAGGAGCCCGACCTCGGCACGCGGGTGCACATCGCTACGGTGCAGGGGATGGTCCAGCGGGTGCTCTACCCGCCGGAGGGAGTCGCGCCGATTCCGGTGGACCGGTACGACTGCGTGGTGATCGACGAATGCCACCGCGGCTACGTGCTGGATCGCGAACTGAACGCCGCGGAATTGGAATACACCAATCTGGACGACTACCTGGCCAAATACCGTCAAGTGCTCGACAGGTTCGACGCGGTCTTGGTGGGGCTGACGGCCACCCCGGCGCTGCACACGGTGGAGATCTTCGGGAAGCCGGTGTACACCTACACCTACCGCCAGGCGGTGGTGGATGGCTGGCTGGTGGACCACGAGCCACCCTTCCAGATCAGGACGGCCCTTTCCACTGGAGGAATCCATTGGAGCGCGGGCGACGAACTGAAGATCTACAATCCAGAAACCACCAGCGTGGATCTGGTCACCGCGCCAGACGACATCGATTTGGACATCGAGTCGTTCAATCGCGTGGTGGTCACCGACGAATTCAATCGCGTGGTTTGCGAAGAGCTGGCGCGGCACATCGACCCGACCCTTCCCGGCAAGACGTTGATCTTCGCGGCCACCGACGACCATGCCGATCTGGTGGTGACCAAGCTCACCGAGGCATTCTCCAGCCGTTATGGCGATGTGCCCGTGGATACGGTCGCCAAGATCACCTCGAAATCCGATCGCCCCCAGGAGCTGATCCGCCGTTTCCGCAACGAGCCAAACCAGGTGAAGGTGGCCGTGACGGTGGATCTACTCACGACAGGAATTGACGTCCCTGCGATCGTGAATCTGGTCTTCCTGCGGCGTGTGAAGAGTCGCATCCTCTACGAACAGATGAAGGGGCGCGCCACACGCCTTTGTCAGCATTTGTTCGGGCTTGGCGAGCACAAGGAGGTGTTCCGGATCTACGATGCGGTGGCCGTCTACGACGCGTTGGAGCGAATGACCAACATGAAGCCCGTGGTGCGCGATCCCCTGATCACCATCCAACAACTGGTGGACGAGTTGGTGAACGCGGCGCACCCGGATGCCCGCGACGCCGCTCGCGATACGCTCTGTGCGAAACTGCGACGGCTGGACAAGCGCAAGGCGTTCAATATCCAGGGATTCGGCGACCGATCCGGAGGGCTGGTTCCATCGGAGCTGGCCGACCGCCTGGCGCATTCCGACGCAGCCACTGCAGCAACATGGTTCCTGGATCACCCGACGATCGCATCGTACTGCGATCGGAAAGGATCGAGTTCAGGGAGACCGCAATTCATCTCCGATCACCCGGACGAATTGGTCGGTGTGGAGCAAGGCTACGGCTTGGATGTCCAAGGAGCGCCCATCACAAAGCCGGAAGATTATCTGCATGCCTTTGCCGATTGGCTCCACAACAACAACCAGATTCCCGCCTTGCTGGTGGTGTGCACCCGGCCTCGCGATCTCACGCGCGCCCAGCTGAAGGAGCTGAAGTTGGTGCTGGATACGGCGGGATTCCCCGAGTCGGCCCTGCGCGCCGCCACCCGCGATCTGACCCATGTGGATGTTGCAGCGACCATCATCGGTTACATCCGAAACCAGGCTCTGGGTTCTCCTTTGATTCCGTACGAGCAGCGCGTGAACCAGGCCGTGGTCCGGCTCCAGGCCAAGCATCGGTTCACGCCTCCGCAGCGGCAATGGCTGGAGCGGATCCGACTGCAATTGGAAAAGGAAGTGGTGGTGGACACCGCCGCGCTGGACAAAGGTGCGTTTTTGGAGCATGGCGGATTCGCGCGCTTGGACAAGATCTTCGACAACCGATTGGCGATTCTGTTGGGCGACCTCCAAGAAGAGATCTGGCGCGACCAAGCCGCATAAACCACAAACGCCTACCTGCCACTTAACTTGTAGCGTCTATGGCAAGCACTACCGATATCGTCGCCCGGCTATGGTCCTTGTGCAATGTGTTGCGCGACGACGGGGTCACCTACCAGTCGTACGTGACCGAGCTCACGTACCTGCTGTTTCTGAAAATGGCCAAGGAGACCAACACCGAAGGCCGGATCAAATCGGGTTATCGTTGGTCTGATCTCAAGGCGCAGAACGAAGGCGATGTTCTCACGTTCTACAAGCTTCTGCAGATCGATCTGGGCAATGCCCGCGATGCCCAGGTTTCGGCGATCTTCGCGAACGCCTCCACCACCATCCGCCAGCCCAAGATCCTTAAAAAGCTCATCGAAGACATCGATGCGCTGGATTGGTATTCGGCAGGCGAAGAAGGCTTGGGCGATTGCTACGAAGGCTTGTTGGAAAAGAACGCATCGGAAAAGAAGAGTGGTGCGGGCCAGTACTTCACGCCGCGTCCTCTGATCGACAGCATGGTGGCGCTCATGCAGCCGCAGCCTGGCGAAGTGATCCAGGATCCCGCATCGGGCACGGGGGGATTTTTGATCGCGGCCTCGCGATGGATGCGCGAGAAAACCGACAACTACTTCGGATTGTCGGTCGATCAGCAGAGCTTCCAGAAAAAGCACGCCTTCGTGGGCATCGAATTGGTCCAGGACACGCACCGCCTGTTGTTGATGAACGCCCTCCTGCACCACGTGCACGGCGAACTTCATCTGGGCGATGCGCTGTCGCCATTGGGCGCCAAGCTCCCCAAGGCGGACCTGATCCTGACCAATCCTCCTTTTGGCACCAAGAAGGGCGGAGGTCTTCCCACTCGCGACGACTTCACCTACCCCACGGCCAACAAGCAGTTGGCCTTCCTGCAGCACATCTACCGCAACCTCAGGCCCGGCGGTCGCGCGGCGGTGGTCCTGCCCGACAACGTATTGTTCGCCGACGGCGATGGCGTCAAAATCCGTCGCGACCTGATGCACAAGTGCGACCTGCACACCATCCTGCGACTGCCCACCGGTATCTTCTACGCCCAGGGCGTCAAGACCAACGTCCTGTTCTTCACGCGTGGGAAGTCGGATCTTGACCACACCCGCGAGACTTGGGTGTATGACCTGCGCGCCAACATGCCCGCTTTTGGAAAGCGCACGCCGCTGGAGCGCGGCCACTTCGCGGAGTTCGAGAAAGCCTACGGCAAGGATCCCTTGGGCAAATCCAAGCGCAAGGACCAAGGCCTGGAGGGGCGATTCCGAAAGTTCAGCCGCCAAGAGATTTTCGATCGCAACGACGACCTGTCCATTTCCTGGCTCAAGGACGACAGTGCGGTGGATCCCGACAACCTCCCCGAGCCGCTGGTGATCGCCGACGAGATCCTGGCCAAGCTGCGGCTGGCCATGACGGAGATGGAAGCGGTCCGCAAGGAGCTGGGGGAGTGAGCGAGGATCTTCCAGAGTCGTGGGTAGAAACAACCCTTGGGACAGTGGTCGAGTACGGAAAAACACATAAAGCGGAGCCTGAACAGATATCTGATGATACCTGGGTCTTGGAGCTTGAAGATATCGAACGTGACACATCGAATATTCTTCAGAGAAAAACATTCCGTGATCGCAATTCTCGAAGCACGAAGAATTCTTTCAAAAAAAATGATGTTCTCTATGGAAAGCTGCGTCCTTACCTCAACAAGGTGGTGATTGCCGATATTGATGGTGTTTGTTCGACAGAAATTGTTCCGCTTTCTGGGGGCACAAACCTCAATAATCGCTTTTTGTGGTACTGGCTGAAGAGTCCGATTTTTCTTGATTACGTTAGCCGCGTTGGCCGTGGCGTAAACATGCCTCGCTTGAGTACGGAGGATGGCCAGAACGCTCCTCTAGTTTTGTCGCCAGCAACGGAACAGCGTCGTATTGTCGCCAAGCTCGATGCGCTCCAGTCGCGCACCCGCATCGCCCGGGAAGCGTTGGACGCGGTCGCGCCGCTCCTGAAGAGCTTTCGCCAATCGGTCCTGCAAGCAGCCGTCACCGGCGCGCTGACGGAGGAGTGGCGAAGCAAGCAGCGAAAGTTGCCGGAATGGGAAGTAATCAACCTCGGAGAGGTTGTCGAAGACATAAGGTACGGGACTTCAGCGAAGTGTCATTATCAGCCGGTCGCTACCCCTGTATTGCGGATCCCAAACGTCGGCGAAGGTGCTGTAAAGCTTGGTGATATCAAGTACGGCACATTCGATGCAAGTGAAGTGGAAAAGTTGGCGCTTGCCGTCGGTGACATTCTGGTGATCCGTTCAAACGGGAGCGCAGATCTTGTCGGTAAGCCTGCATTGATCTCAGACCGTGAGGCCGGGTATTTATTCGCTGGATATTTGATTCGGTTACGTTTCTTGAAAGAGAAGATTACTCCTGAATTTGCCCTCCTAGCTCTTCGTTCACCGCAAACTCGAGATTGGATCGAGAGCGAAACGAAGTCTTCCAGTGGCGTTAACAACATCAGTGCGGAAAAGCTCCGGAATATTCCTCTGAGTCTCCCTCCCCTCGCCGAGCAGATAGAAATTGTCCGGCGTGTTCAGCATCTGTTCGCGATGGCTGATGCGATGGAGGTCGAGTTTGCGGCGGCGCAGCGGTCGGTCGATCAGCTCGACCAGTCCTTGCTGGCCACCGCGTTTCGCGGTGAACTGGTCCCGCAGGATCCATCCGACGAACCAGCGAGCGTGTTGCTGGAACGCATCCGTGCGGCGAGGGCGGCGGTGCCTGATTCGAAGGACAAACGAGGGCGGAAGGCTTCCTCGGGATTCGATTCCAGCGTGTTGATGGCTGCCGAATCGGTTGCGCCCAAGAAGCGCGGAAGGCCTGGGAAGGTGTCCTCGTGAACTTTTTCAAAATCACAATCCCTGCAATCAATATGGCATTCTCATGAACGCACCTGTCTGTCAAGCAGACCCCACCGAGTACGCGATCTATTGTGACGAAAGTTGTCATCTCGAGCACGATGGCATCCAGGCGATGGCCCTTGGTGCGATCTGGGTGGAACAAGCTCAGGTGAAGCAGCTCCATGTGGAATTTCGCTCCATCCTGGCACGACATGGCGTTCCTGAAACGATGGAAATCAAGTGGACCAAGTTGTCGCCTCGGATGGCAAAGCTGTATCTGGAGCTGGTCGATTGGTTCTTCGATTCCCCTCATTTGCATTTCCGAGGGTTGGTTGTTCCCGACAAGTCCAAACTGCGACACGATGCGTTCGGGCAGGACCACGACAAGTGGTACTACAAGATGTTCTTCTATCTGCTACGGGCTGTTCTGACCCGGGAGAATCGATTCCGGGTTTATCTCGACTACAAGGACACGGTAGGGGCGCGCAAGGTGGAGGAGCTCCATAAAGTCCTCTCCAACGACAAGTACGACTTCGAAAAGAGCATCGTACGTTCCATCCACTTGGCTCGTTCCCATCAGGTGGGGCTGTTGCAGATGGTGGATTTGCTGATCGGCGCCCTGACCTATAACACGCGTGGTTTGACATCCAGCAAGGCGAAGCAGGCGGTGGTGCAGCGCATCCGCGAGCGCAGTGGATTGACCCTGGCCAAAACCACCTTGCCCAGCGAGAGGAAATTCAACCTGTTCTTCTGGTTCGGTCGGGATGCCTGACTGGCTACCTCCGCTCTTGGAGCTGAACGAGCCTGGATCCGCTTGGGATGGTCAGTGGGAGCTATACAAGGAGGTTGTCTACCAAGCCTTCCAAGCAACATTGGCGAAGCCGATCCGCTCCGGCGCATTGCAATGGAGGGGACTCCGACTGGG
Source organism: Fibrobacterota bacterium (assembly GCA_016699655.1). Taxonomy (GTDB): domain Bacteria; phylum Fibrobacterota; class Fibrobacteria; order UBA5070; family UBA5070; genus UBA5070. Next base: position 963,132 of record CP064986.1, on the reverse strand, counting down.
TCTCAAGAAATACCCCGTCGACCAGGACAAGGAGGCGACGTTCTGGCACATGGTTTCCGAGGGCGGGATCGAAGCTGAACGCACTCCAGACTTGGCGCGATGTGCTCGAATCCGCTGGCCAGGAGCGATTTTGGCCCAAGGGGAGCGGAGGGAGTTTCTGATTTGGACCAAGGAGGTCAAAAATGACCTGCGCATCCAGATTTATTTCCCCGAAGAGCGCTACCTCTTGGTTCTGGCGCTTCGTCAAGGGCAGGATGGCAAGGCCTATCTGCTTCCCTGGACGGCCTACCCGGTTGCCCAGGAGCACTCCCACCGCAAGCTTCTGGCGGCGTACGAAGCCTGGAAAAAGCAAGGGTCCCCGTTGCCAGGGACCCCGTAACTCCTTCTACACCACGGCAGATGAGCTGTACCCAATATATCAGAACTGGCCCAAAAACGCAAGAATAGGATAGACATGTCCTGAATTCAGCCGGATGCAGAGAGCTGACCACCCTCGTCCGAAACAATTCCACCGCGGATCCGCTGGCTTCTTCGTCCCCGCTTCGATGGGCTCCACAGCCCAAACGTCGGCGGCTGCAGGATCGGTGATGGCGATTTGCGCAGTAATCCAGGTTCGGCCGGCGGAATTCAATGAGTGAAGAGAAGAACATCCTTCAGAAAGGACCCGCATGAGCTTCTACGAATACGTTCCCGAAACGAACACCCTCTATGCGGTTCGTGGCCGTACCCGTCCGAAAGATTGGAAGAAGTTGCCTGCGAACCCGACAACCACTCCGGGTATTTCGCATGCATCGAAGGGGCGTCGCGATGCTTGCGTGGAAATCGAGGGATTCCTCGATGAAACCGAACATGCCGGCGCCCTGGGAGAGGATCTATTCAAGTCGCTTCTGGAAAGGTGCGGGATCCCTTTTCTCTACATCGGTCAAGGCCCCTTCGGTTTGGATATGTCCGAAGCCCTCAAGCGCGATGGAGGAGCCAAGAGGGCCGACTTCCTGATCAGCTTCGCGGATCTGGGACATATCCTGGTCGATGTGAAGGTCAGGCGGAAAGTCGGCTTCCCTGGCGACGACGAGAGGTTCTTCTCCTTGGGGGTCGTTGAAATCGAGGGGCTGTTGAAGCTTGAGAGGATCCTGGGAATCCAGGTCTGGATTGCTTTCGCCGAGCGAGAGTCCAGAGGTCTTCCGCTTCCTGGCTTTTGGCTGGTCCCCGTCTCCAAGCTGAAGGATTACCTGGAGGGTGTGTTTTCCAGATTGGGCGAGCACCTTGCTGGAAACGTAGTGCAAGTGAGAATCCCGGACGAGTTGCTGCAGCCGTGTTTGGATGCCCTGGAATTCAAGATCTCGTGGTGGAAGGTTCCCGAGCCCCTGATGGATGCGATGGCGGAAAGGCTACGGGACTTCTACCTGAACTTGCAGGAGGAGATCGAGAACACCAAGGAGTCGGCGGACTCGGAGAAGGAAGCTGCACAGGGAATCTTCCGGCGATACAATCGATGGATCCAATTGAACGAAGTGGAGCATGCCCAAAGGGCGATGCAAAACCCTGGATGAATCTGGTTGCAGGAAATGGATTGATTGCGGTGTCAGCCAGAAATTGTCTTCTGGCCTAGGGTACTTTCGGCTTGAGCCTTTTCTTTTCCTTGCGTTGGACGCCGCCCTTGCGACGCAACCCCAGGCCGTCCGAGTAGAGCTCTGACGCGTCGAGCTTATCTTTCGGACGTGTCCGCAGCACCCCGACTTCGAGCAATTCCTCAAGGAAGCTTTCCGCATCCTTGTTGGGGCGTGGTGTCCATGAGCTCCAATGCCGCTCGATCAGTTCCAGCCATAGCTTGCGATCCAGCGGGGTGGATTGGCCATGTGTAACCGCTTTGAGTCCAGGGATCCACGGCCACGCATCCGTGACATCATTGACGTGCGTGAGAGAAACATCACTCAGGGCTCGACGGATGTGGGTCGGTTGCAACAACGTCTGGTAGGAGGCTTCACCAACCTTCAATCGAGGGGGGAGTTTCCCGCCTTGCAACTCTGCTGCTCGCCGAATCAACGCGATCAAGGCGCGCGGATGGGCGCTCCCCATTCCGTCGCGCACATGCTCGATCGGCCATCGGGAGGCAAGCCCTTTGCGTGGCCCTTCTCCCATGTATTTGCCGACCAAATTGAGGTAGGCGGGCACAAACTCCTTGGCAGTTTTCGAGACAAGAAGTTTTCCCAGGCGACCACTGTCCGTGCCAGATGCCTTCAGTTTGAGGAAGCCGAGCCAATCGTCGCTGCCAAGATTCAGGATTTGCTTGAACAGCACCCCATTTAGCGAGACGTCGTTCCAGCGGATCTCGACGCGATTGGCCGAAAGCTTCGCGAGATCTGCCCCACCTTTGGTGGAATATTTGCGATACAGATCCGTGCGCAGGAAAAGTTTGGGGCGGAGCGCCTTCCAGCGCCGATGCAATCCGGCCCAGAATGCGATCAAGCCGGTGAGGGCATGGCCACTGCGATCCGGGTCGTCGTCCACCAGGGTGTCGAGCTCGTCATACCCGATGAATGCGGTTGTGCCTTCCAAGAGGAAACGTTCGTCCAACTTATCCAACTGGTCGATCAATTTCTGTCGATGCTCGGATACGACATGGAGCCAAGGATCTATCTGCGCTCCGGACAATCCAACAAGACTCCGCACGGCATCGTCCGTTTCAGGCAGCTCTTTTCGTAGGGACCTGACCAAAGCAGCAAGCCAAAAGTCCTGGGCAGATTCCGGATCCTTCAAGAAGTGTCGGATCAAATCCTTGACGGCGGGTCGCTCTTTTCCAGCATTGGTGAATCCCTCGATCCATAGAGCTTTTTCAGGGATCTTCGCGGAGGGTGCGATGCGCCGCAAATCTGGAGCAAGCTGATGGGATGTCACTGCTTGGAACAAGTAGGATTTTCCGCTGCCGCGGCTGCCCAACACCAGGAGTACCGAAGGATCGAACGCCTTCAAGTGCTCGGGAACGACATGAAACCCGTGGGCGAAACGATCCGGATCGGAATCTGCGCCTTCCGCATACGCGGAAAGATGGGTCAGCTCTTCTAAGAGTTGAGCATGGTCAATCTTGGCCATCCTGTTCCTTCCTTCCGGTACGCCTGGCGATGCGGTTGGCGACCTCCCGGTATTCGCCCCTCAGCAAAGAACGAAGTTTGACAGAATCCGCAAAGTCGATCTCCTGCGAGAAGGCTGGCAGGTAGGGGATGCCTTGGGGCTTGTGCGGGGCGTCATCGCTTTCGAAGTCCAGAAGGTCGATGTCTTCGGTTCCATGGGGTTCGTGGGCCTCAAAATCGGACTCGTCGTTTTCGGATCCGGCGTAGTAATGCTCATCAAAAATGATCTCGGCTTCTTCCTCGAACCGATCCTGGCTGGGTTTGTCTTGGAGCATGGCCTGAACCAGAAACGCATCGGATTGGGGCAGATCCCGCTCCAATCGCTCCTCACCGAGCTTGGCAACCACTCGGGAAAGACCGCTCCAGCTTTGTTGGGACTGCAATCCGAACAAAACATGCAGGTGGGCGAATCCCGAAAGCAAAAGTCCAGAGACTTCCGAAAAGCCGGTACGGGAGTCGATCAAAATCCAATCCAGCTGCAGCTCCTCTTTGAGCTGGAACAACAGACGCTCCAACGGATGCTTGAAGCCCGCTTCGCGGGCCAATTCCCATTCCAGGTCTATACGCGAAACCTTCCCGAGGTATTCGGCGTTTTGGTCGCCTGCGGGGAACACGGTGATGCTGCCAGTACCTACAAGATCCGGGTGGGCGACAGTGGCCGAATAGTCGGTCAGAGTTGGCGAAGTATCCAACTGATGGACTTCCAGCAGGTAGTCGACAATTCCGTAACTCGGGGTGGGCTCGCAGTGCCGCCCGAGCAGATCAAGACCCGGTGCCTCCAAGTCGAGGTCGAGAATCGCCACGCGATCTCCCATGCGGGCTCGTTGGATGGCGAATGAGGTCAAGGTGGTGGTGCGTCCCAAGCCACCCTTGTAGGAATAGAACACCACGATGGCCGGGCCGTCGTCGAGACCCCATAGCGGGTTTTGTTGATATTGCCAGCTGGTCAGGGTTCGGAACCGAACGACTCGCCTAACCTTGGACAATTCCTGGCCGTTTTCGAGGATCGGCAAGGAAGTATTCCAAGCCTCCTCCAGCTCGACAATGGAACTTGCCGCGTCTCCTGCATGGAAGATCGAGCCTGAAAAGAAGGAGCCGCCAGCCTCGCGCAGAACTTCTTCTGCGACTGCGCAACCGTTGTCACTCCACACTCCGATGGAGATGCGGCCAACCGTGTCCTCGATCAGAAGCGCGTGATCGATGTCCTCGGTGGACTCAAGCACGCGCGCCAGATTGGTGACGGCGGTATCAAGATGGACTGGTGATGTCTTGGGCTTCATGGCTTCACGCTATGGTAGAACTGTTTTGCAGCCTGATACCACGTTTTGGCCACAATCGCGTCATGAACAAATTCAGCCTCGTAGCGAATTCCTGTCGGATTCCAGCGCTGGATTCTGGCGTTGCCCAAAATCTGCGACTGGGTCGGTGAGAGTCGCCTCGCACGTGGCCCCTTGGCGGAGCTGGTGATGTAGGTCTCAAGTTGAGAGAGCTTATGTCCCAAGCTTGTGCTCCCGCCATTGGCCACGAGAAGCGCATTCAGAGTGCACTCCACCACGAAGCCAGCGTGATAGGCGGCGCCATCCCAGCGTCCTTTCTCAAGGAGCACTGCTGCGTCGGCAAGATTCTTTTCTGCAGCTTTGGGGTAGTCTGCCATCAGTTCACTTACTCGGAAAAGACAGGAAATGTCATTACTGGTGAGAGGGTGAACTTCTCCTGCCAGCTCGCCAGCGCTTCCTGCGCCAGGGTGTCGAGGGGCTTCTGTTCGAAGCCAAGGATGTACTTGCGCAGGATGTCCAGACAGAACTGTTCCAGTTCCGCGTAGCTCACCGCACCGATCTTCTGGAGGAAGGCGGCGCTGGTCTTGGGAGCCTTGTGCCCGCGGCGTTCGAAGAACGCCTTGATGAATTCACCGCGTTGCGCCGCCGTTGGAGTGGGAAGCTCCAGACGCAAGTCGAATCGCCGCCAAACGGCCCGATCCAACAGTTCCGGGTGGTTGGTGGCGGTGATGGTCACAATTTGACTGGGAAGCCGATCGATCTGCAAAAGCAAAGTGCTGACCACGCGCTTGATCTCGCCGGTCTCGTGGCTGTCGCCGCGCTCCTTGCCCAGCACATCGAACTCATCGAAGAACAGAACGCAGTGGTGCGAGCGCACTTGGTCGAACAGCTCCTGCAACTTGCCTGAAGTTTCGCCCAGGTAGCTGGTGATCAGGTTTTCGTAGCGAACCACATAGAGCGGGACCATCAGCCTCTCGGCCAAGGCCTCGGCGTAGGTGGTCTTGCCGTTTCCGGGAGCGCCGGCCAAAAGGATTTTGTGGCGGGGCTCCAATCCATGCGAACGCAAGAGGTCGCGCCGCATGTGTTCTTCCACGAGTTCATCGGTGACTTTGCGGACCGACTCGGGCAAAAACAGGTCTTCGAGCTTGCGCTCGGGAATGATCTCGAAGAACAGGTCAGGGTCGGGAACGCGCTGCGCCTTGTCCCAGACCGAAGGGGTCCGTGCCGCTTCGTTGAAGCCTGACCGCATCGCCTGAACCAATCGATCGGCCATGATGCCGTGGTTCTTGGAACGCTCTTCGGCGGCGATCGATTCCACCGTAGCCTTCAAACCCCGCTGGTCACCCCGGGAGGCGGATTTCACCAAGTCGATGATCAGGTCGGTCCGAGGCATGGTGGGTCCAAAGATCTAAAGATTTCGAGCTCGAGCGCTGGAAACACCGTGGAGGCGTTTGGGGGTGCTGGAAGAACAACTTGAATCTACATCAAAACGTGGGCGAGAGGTGCTCAAATGTGCAGTTATTGCGGGGCGTTGCGGGGCGTGCCCCGCAGAGGGGGTGCGCGAAGGATCGCGGCCCATCCCATTTGCACTGGGACGGAAAGGCCGCAGCCGCAGCGCAGGGGGAGACTTCCCCCTCCAAAACCGGAATCCGAGAGGAAGGAACGGGACATTTGGCCCAGAAAGGCCGTGGTTCGGCGACCTATTACGTCCCCACGGAAAGCCTGCTCCAGAAGCCTGTCGATCCACAAGGCGAGACGCCAGCTGTTTCGGGCGAGTTATCTACCAACCCCCTGGCTTATCTAGCAAGCTCGGTCGGCTTATCTACCAACCCCCGGGCTTATCTAGTAACCTCGATGGCTTATCTAGCAACCCTCCGGAGTCACGGTTCGACGAAACGAAGCGCAAGCAGCTCATGGATTCGCTACCGGGCTCGCCAGCTCTTCCTGCGCCAGGGTTTCGAGGGACTTCTGTTGAAGCCAATGATGTACTTGCGCAGGATGTCCAGACAGACCCCCCCCTCCAGTAAGTTAAATAAGTGCCTAAGTTAAAATAGTGGGCATCCATATTTTACTTTCCCGCCAGACAAGGAGAGAGCCAGACGGATGAAGCGAGGCAGCACAGGACGCACAGTGCCAACGATCGCTGGCGGCGTTGCCTGCCAGGCCTTTGTGCCCCATCCACTTCCGCCGTCTCCGGGCCTTTTGATCGACTCGGGGCTGCAAGCGCGCTTGGAGGAAGCGAACCTGGCGCTGGGTCGGCTGGATGCGGTGAGCACTCTTCTTCCCGATGCGCGATTGTTTCTGTACAGCTATGTGCGCGTGGAAGCGGTGATGTCCTCGCGAATCGAAGGGACGCAGTCGTCACTTTCTGACTTGATGCTCTACGAGATGGAGTCCGTCCCCGGCGTGCCCATCGACGATGTGCAGGAAGTTTCGTGCTACGTGAAGGCCCTGGAGCTGGGGATGCAAAGGTTGCGCGAGGGCATGCCCCTGAGCCGTCGCCTGATCTGTCAGATGCACGCCGCCCTGATGACATCGGGCAGAGGGGAAAATCGCCAACCCGGCGAATTCCGTCAGAGCCAGGTTTGGCTGGGAGGACACCGCCCCGACGAGGCCGTGTTCGTGCCACCTCCGGCCGCACTGGTTCCGGAGGCGTTTGCCGCGATGGAGCGATTCCTGAACGACGCGGACGGCCCGACGGCGCCGCTTCTGAAGGCCGCGCTGGCCCATGTGCAGTTCGAGACCATTCATCCCTTCCTGGACGGGAACGGGCGACTGGGCCGCTTGCTGATCGGATTGATCCTCGCCGAGGCGGGAGTCCTGCGCGAGCCGTTGCTGTACGTGTCGGTGTTCCTCAAGCGGCACCGGCGCACCTACTACGAACTTCTCCAGGACGTGCGTACCACGGGCGATTGGGAGAGGTGGATCGGATTCTTCGCGGATGCGGTCTCCCAGACCGCGACCCAGGCGGTGGGAACGGCTCAAAAACTGTCTGAACTCCATCGCTCCGACAAGGAACGCCTGGCCCCCTTGGGGCGCATCGCGGGGTCGGCGGCCAAGGTGCTGGATGCGTTGGCCGCCCGACCCATCTCGAACATCGCCTCGCTCGTGAAGATGGCCGCAATCACGCCCGCCACGGCCGGCAAGGTGATGGAGGCGCTCCAAATGCTCGGGCTGGTCCGCGAACTCACCGGCCAAAAGCGAAACCGCGTGTTCGCCTATACGGCCTATATCGATCTTCTGAACCAGGATCCCTGAAATCCAGTGACAAAAGCCGTCCAGGATGGATGGAAAGCGGAGAATCCCATGAAACGACCCAAGTCCGCCGCGGCCCTCGAAATGGCGAAGTGGCTTTCCAGCCTGAAGCCCCCGCCGCCATGGTCTTGTATGTTGGGTCCCATGGATTGGAATTTTCGGTCGTTGCGTCGGAGCGCCCCTTCTTTTGGCTATTGGGTCGTCTTGATGGGCTCGGCGGCGCATGCGGGTGGAGCCTGTTGCGTGGTGCAAGTGGCAGGCTCCGAGCAGCCTCGGATCGCCGTGTCTGGTGTGCACGCCCAAAGCCACGAGACCGTCTTTGGATCGGCGCGTTCGTTTTCCCAGCAGGGAGTCGTGCTGCGTCTCTCCTGGCCGGTGGCGCTCGGTTTTGGGGTTTCGGGAACGGCGGGAGTTCCGGTGCGCACCGACCTGGAGGGCATCGGGGCTGGACTTGGCGGATGGATCGCGGGAGCTGGAGCCTCGTGGAGCCATCGCCTCTGGGATTCCGACTGGTCCACAGGAGCCTCGATGTCGGGATCTCGCTCCGAAGCTCGCCTGGAGGGATCCAGCGGCTGGATCCTGTCCGAGCTGCAGGGGGCCGTCCATCTCGAGCGGGCGCTGAACCCAACGCGGAGCGTTCACGTGGGCATTCGGATGAATCTCGGTCGAACGGATCTGGAACACGAGGGGCAATCGATGCGGGTGGAATCCGATGCGCATCCGACGGGGTTTGTGGGATGGAACGAAGCATGGAGCAGTCGTGTCGCCACGATTCTGGAGGCGGGATACGGCCACGGGTTCCTCGTGAGTGTTGGCGCGGCGTTTCCTTTTCGGTAGACATCCTGCCCCCGGGCATGTCTCGTACCGAAGGAGGGCTCACCCCAACGGACGCATCAGCTCGGCGAGGTCTTCGGGGGTGAAACGAAGTGAGGCGGCGCCTCCGCCTTCCAGGATGGAAGCGGCGAGTTCGGCCTTGCGGGTTTGGAGCGAGAGGATCTTTTCTTCCACCGTGCCGCGGGCCACCAGGCGGTAGACGAAGACGGATTTTGTTTGGCCGATGCGGTGGGCCCGATCCATCGCCTGCGCTTCCACCGCCGGGTTCCACCAGGGGTCCAGGAAAATCACGCTATCGGCCGCCGCGAGGTTCAAGCCGGTGCCGCCCGCCTTCAGGGAGAGCAGGAAGACGGGGGCTTTCCCGGATTGGAAATCGCGCACGACGGCGCCTCGGTCGGCGGTGGATCCGTCCAGCCTCAGAAACAAGATGGCAGATTCTGACAGCAACTCCTGCGCGAGGTCCAGAAATCCCGTGAACTGGCTGAACACCAGGATGCGCCGACCTTCCTCCACCATCTCCGGCAAGGATCGAGCCAGCCAATCGATCTTGGCCGAGACGCGGCATCCCTTGGCGACCTCGGCGGGAAGGAGGCGTGGGTCGCAGCAGGTCTGACGCAGGCGCAGCAGCGCCTCCAGGATCTGGATGGAGGAGGTTTCCAGGCTCTGGGCGGCAAGCAGGTTTCGCAGCCGTTTGTCCTGCACGGCGCGCACCGTCTCGTAGAGGTCGCGTTGCTTGCCTTCCAGATCCACATGGATGACGATTTCCGTCTTCTCTGGGAGTTCGGAGGCCACGGCATCCTTGGTGCGCCGCAGCAAAAACGGCGACACGACGCTGCGCAGGCGCGCGCTCAGGTCCATGTCGCCCAGTTTTTCGATGCGATTGCGAACCGAAGCCCCGAAGTGGCGCTCGGTGCCCAAAAGCCCTGGAACAACCAGATCGAACAAGCTCCAAAGTTCGCCCAGATGGTTTTCCATCGGGGTTCCCGTGAGGGCGAGCTTGTGGGTGGATTGGATGGCGCGGGCCACGGTGCGGGCCTGTGTCCGGGCGTTCTTGAGGGTCTGGGCTTCATCGAACACGACCATGTGCCAGGGGTGGCTTATGAGCCATTCCTCGTCGCGGGCCAGAAGCGAATAGGTGGTGATCACCACCTGGGCTTGGTCGGCTTGGTCGCGGCGTTCATGGCGATCGGAGCCATGCAGCACCAGCACCTGCAAGCCTGGTGCGAAGCGCGCGAATTCGTCTGCCCAGTTGGAGGTCAGTGAGGTGGGGCATACCACCAATGCGGGGGCGGACATCCGCCCTGCCTCGTGTTCGCAGGCGATGTGCGCGATGGTCTGGAGAGTCTTCCCCAGCCCCATGTCGTCGGCGAGGATCCCACCGAACCCGTGGGAGGCGAGCCATTGCAGCCAGGAAAGACCCGTTTGCTGGTAAGGTCGCAAGGAAGTCTTCACGGAGTCGGGGAGCGCGACGGCGACGGGAGCGGTCACTCCGGATAGCTTCTTGCGCAGTTCGGCGAGGCGATCGATCCCATGCCAGGAATTGTCGCCAAGGCCGAAGTCTCCCAGGCGTGCGGCCATCAGAGGCGAGACGCGTGCGCCCTTTCCTTCGCCGGACAGGAAAAAGGCAAGACCGGAAAGGATCGGGAGCAGGCGTTCGGGAGGAAGACGGATGCAGCCTCCGTCGACCTCGACGGTCAGGGACTGTCCCTCTCGCAAGGACTTCAAGACCGCATCCAGGCGCGAACCGGACAGGATGCGACGGCAAAGGTCGACAAGATCGATGCTCTTGCCGGCGAACGAGACGGAGAGACCGATGCCGAACCATCCGTCGTCTCCGGGAGTCCAGGTGCCTGACCACGAATCGATGGGAATCAAGGTCAATCCCATGTCGTCGTCGATCTCGATCACCCAGCCTTCCTGCCGCAGCACAGGAGCGTCCCGCTCCAGGAAATCCAGGATCCCTTCCAGGGAGAAATCGTGGTACTTGCGCAGTCCCGTGAGGTCGTGCATCTTCCAGCCCAGCTCGTCCAGGCGTTGGCGCATGGCACCTTCCGCTTGCCGATCGCGCGGACACCGCACGGGGCCTGCTTCGGCGGCCCAGGAGATCATGGCGGTCTTGTCGTGTTCGTCGATCTCCTTGGGGCCGTACCGGAAGCTCAAGCGTGCCCCGTCATGTCGGCGCACCTGCTTGCCCTGCCGGAAATTCCAACGGCGGATGGCCAACACCGGCACACAAGGATGGAATTCTTCGTGAGGTCCGATCTCTTTCGATAGAGACGCGCCTTCCAGGGAGCGCGCCATCGCGGCGATGTGCACGCAGCGCTCCTGGGAGCCGCATTCGCTGCACGATCCCTCCAGATCCGGAGGGTCCCAGGATCCCTCCACGCGAATCGGCATGCTGCCCCTGTCCTGCACCCATCCCCCGAACCGACCGGACCCTTCCTGGTCCTTCCACTTGCCTTTGGCCCTCCTCGCCATCGCCTCGATTCGCGAAAGCGTATCGGCATCGTTGAACCAGGACGGAAGCCAGGCGGAAACGCGGGAGGAGCGGTTTTCCAGTTTTTGTCGAGGTCGCGGAGGTGGTGCGGTGTGGCCAGGTGGTGGCGCAATGGCGGCGGCTTCCGCGACCTTGCGCTCGGCGGAGGCCAGCGCCTTGCGCGCTTTCTCCTGCCGTGCTTTCAGGTCTTCGGAGAGTTTCGAGGCGATTTTGGCCGCATCCGATTCCATGCAGCACTTCTTGTACTTCCGTCCGCTGCCGCAGTGGCAGGGCGAGTTCCTGTCCGGAGCATTCATGTCAGGAGTTGTCCCATGATGCTTGGTGACTCATCGCATCGTCGAGCTCTGCTTCCAGCCAGCGCATTGGAAGCTTTTCCTGCTCCAGGCGCAGATTCGCGGTCACTACCTGCCGGTAGGCGGCCCACTCGGCGCGGTCCAACCGGTCAAGCTCCTTGCAGGCCGCTCCGGTACCGGAGCTGGCCAGATGCGGAAAAGTCGCCAGTGCGTGGCCATCCATGGCGAAGCTGTTGATGACGGGGGCCTCGCGACGCAAGGCGTCCAGGATTTCGAAGCCCTGCGCGTCGAGGTCCCCCCAGTAAAAGGCCGATCCCGCGCACCGGATCCAGGGCGCCAGTTTGACCACCGCGAAACCGCGACCCCAGAGGGCGACGGTTTCCGTCCTTGGGCCCAATGCCAGGAAACTCTCCAGGTTTTCCACCACCACCAAGCGCCGGGGTTGCGGAAGGATCCGCACCCAGTCTTTCAGGGACATGGCCAGGTCGCGGGCGGGGAGCTCGGGTAAAAATCCTGGATCTAGCAGCCTTGCGCGCCAAAGCGGCTCGCGCGATCGCAGCCCGGCCAATGCCACCAGCGACTCGGGGGAACCTTGCGCAGGAGAGGAGGAAACCAGTAGAAGCAGGCGCCGCAAGATGGCTTCGTGTTCCTCGATGAACTTCCCGTGGAGGCCCCACGGGATCTCGCGGGGATGCAGTCCGCTGGCAGGATGTTCGTGCAGCCACCGAAGCGCCACGAGAATCCGTCCCCAGTCGCCACGCAGGGCCCAGGCTTCCAGAGGGTGTTCCCTCCAGTAGGCCGCAAGTCCGGGAAATCGGCGGATCGCGGCGCGGGAAAGGTGCGCGAAGCGGCCCAGGTGGCGATCTCCCACGACCTTCCCCAGTTGGGCGAGACTTTGGATTTCCAATGTGACGGGAATTGTCTGAGGTCCCAGCGATCGGTTCGCGACAGACTGGCGTCGCACGGAAAACCCGATGCTTTCCAGATGCTTGGCATCAGCGTGGCAGGATTGGATGTCTGCGGCGGCGCGTGCGCTCGAGGCTTTGGGGAGCGGGATCTCGAAAGGCTCGAACGCCTCCCCGCGCGCGAGTCGGGAGAGAATTTCCGGTAGACGGATCCGGGCCTTGCGGACAAGATCTGGAGGAAAGCTCAAGCGACTTCCCCGCGCAGGGCACGCCGGGCCAGGGAGCGACGGTCGTGGAGTTCGGCCAAAGAGAGATCGCAGACCTGCGATTTGTCGGAGTCGCGGTCGTACCACACGTAGTGGCAGGTGGCGATGAACGGCTCCACCACGTGGATCTTGTCGGAAGGTGTGACCACCAGAAGCTGCAGATCCAGCTTGCGGAAAAGGTCCAGGCAAAAGCGCGACGATTCGTCGTCGGAGCGCGAGAACGCTTCGTCGATGACCACGAAACGCAAACTGCGCGTGGCGACCTCGCCCTCTTCCAGCCCGAAATGCCAGGCCAGTCCGGAGGCGAGCACGGTGTAGGCGAGCTTGGCTTTTTGGCCACCGGAAAGACCCGCGGAATCGGGATAGTGCCGCACTTCCTCGTTGGATTCGGTCAGGAGCTCGCTTGCGGAAAATTCCAGCCAATTGCGCACGTCGATCACCTTGCGACGCCAGCGTTCCTCCTCCTGCAAGCGCTTGAGAAGCTTGCGGATGCGCAGGAATCGTTCCTCGTTGGCCGTCTCGTCGTCGATTCCCAGATCGCCGATGCAGTCGCGCAGATCCGCCTTGAAGGAGCGGATTTCTTCATCCGCGACCGACGCGACCAGAAGCTGCAGATGGGTGCGCGAGGTGTAGGGAATGCGCGCCAGGGAGGCGTTGAGCAAGGCCATGGTGGAGCGGATCGAGCGTTCTTCCTTTTCCAGCTGATTGCGGAACAGGCTGACTTCGCGCACCACGCTGTCGCGCAGAAGTTCCCGGAACCGCTGCTCGTGGCGGGGGAGGTCGTCTTGCGTCACCCGCCGGTGCAGGGCCAGGAAGGATTCCAGGTATTCCATGCGCGAGGCCAAGTCCGCGCTGTCGGCGGGGAATCGGCGCAGGTAGTCGCCCATGGCTCCCACGATGGCCTCCCGAAGCCGGCCGATTTCGCCCGAGCGTTCCTGTTGGCGCTTGCGCGACCAATCGACCAATTTCCGTCCCAGATCTTCCAGTCCGGCCAGGTCCACCAGGGCCTTGCGGCGGCCGATTTCCGACTCGATGCGCTCCCGCTCCGCCGGCTCGCAAGGGCCGTGGGAGGCCAGGACCTCCCGAGCACGTTCCAGGTCGGCAGCCAGCGACTCCATGCGGCTTTCCAGGATGCCGTCTTCCTTGTCCAAAGTGCGACGGGCGTCTTCCAGCGCCTCCACGCGCCGGCGTAGGACCAGGAGGCGTTCGCGCAGCAGGGCGAGCACATCGCTTGCGCCGGACAATGCCTCGCGCTCGAGCCTCAATGATTCCAAGCGCGCTTCAAGAGACTCCAGATCGATCGGTTCCCAGGAACGTAAAAGTTCGGGGAGGCGTTCGTGGAGGGATTCTTCGCGACGGATTCCGTCAAGATCGGCGTCGAAGGACGCGCGCCGCGCGCGGAGGGTGGCGATGGCGTCGTTTCTGTCCGCCATGCTGGCGGCCAGCGCCTTGATCTTCTCCTCGTTGGTCCAGCCCAGCACCCAGCGGGAGCGGTCGTCCAAGCGGTGGCGATCGTCTTTCTCGTGCTGGCTTTCGCCGCCGCGCACCAGGCCGTTTCTGGTGAGGGCATAGGCGGCGGAGGGGACATCATCCAGCGATTCGCAACAGAGGTGGTCGAATTTGTCGGAGAGGTAGGTGGCAAGCCAGGCGCGATGGGGAGTGCCGGATTTGATCTCGAGTTTGCCGCCGACCGTGGCGGCATCCAGGGCGCGCGATTCGGTGCGGGGCTTCTCTGCGCGATGGAACACCAGGCGTCCGCCCAGGTGCGTGCGGTCCACATGGTCGCGCACGTCGCGGTACAAGCGGGGCGGAACCAGCAGCCGAAGCGCGAAGCCGTGGAGCAATCGCTCGATGGCAGGCTCCCAGACGTTTTCCGTCTCGCGTACACGCAACAGTTCGCCCGCGAACGGGAGATCTTCGTCCGGGCAACCCACCGCCTCGGCGATGCTGCGGCGCAGGCGGATCTCCCGTTCCGGAATCTGGGTGCGCCGCTCGCGCAACGAATCGAATTCGCGCCGCAAGGAATCCAGCTCCCGTTCCCGTTCGCCTTGCTCCAGCACCAGGAGGTCGCGCTGGGTCGTGGACTCCACGCGGCGGCGGTCCAGTTCCAATCGAGCCTGGGCCGATCCGGCGAGCAGGTCGGATCGCTCCGCGTCGGATTCCGGCAAGGCCATCGCGAGGCTGTCCAGGATTCCCCGCAGGCGCTCACGGCGGGCATGGACGTCGGATCTTGCCATCTGGAGCGATCGCTCCTCGCGTTCGATCTCGTGGATGCGCCGTCCCGTTTCGTCCGAGGCGAGGTCGCGTTCGGTGGAAGCAAGGTCGGAGCGGGCCTCGGCGAGGTCGCGGACCACCGGATCCAGCCGGATGGCGACATCTGTGCGCTTGTGACGGATATTGTCCAATTCGGATCCGACCAGGGCGATGCGCCGCTCGGCGCTCCAACGAGGCAAGGCGGCCTCGATGCGGCTGTCTTCGTCGCGCAGGTGTTCCGCGCGGGACATTTCCAGCGCCTTGGCCGCCAGTGGATCGAGGATCTCCTGCTGGCGGCGCGCGGTCAGGATCGCCTCGTGCGAACGCGAGAGGTCTTCGTGGCTTTCGCGCAGCCGATCCAGTGCCACCGACGCGTCACCGGCATCCAGCATGTGTTCGCGCACGAAGGCGGTGAGGCTCCCGATCGCCTTCAGCGAAACCGTCTGGTTGAACAAGGCCAGGGCCTTTTCGGACCGGAGCCCGAAGATCTTCTCGAAGCGTTGCTGGTAGTCGCGAAACGTATCGGTGACATGCCCTTTGGATTTGAGGCTCCGCCGCAATTCCGCAGGTGTGGCCTGTCCCAGGAAGTCGCTACGCACCGAAAGGTCGCGCTCGCCCACGAACAGGAGTTTTTTGAGCGTTTCTCCTTCGTACCAAAACGATTGGGCCAAGGTGGCGCTGGCCTTGAGCGCATCGTTTTCGAACACGGCCAACAGCACCGAACGGGCGGTTGCGCGTTCGCGGTGGGTCTTGACGCGCGAGCGATTGGTGGTCTCGTCGCGTTCCTGCCCGAAGGCTCCCAACACGTAGCTGGATTCGTCGCGCTCCTTGCGCTTTTCGGAGCCGGAGGCGAGGTTGTAGCTTCGCCGTGCGGGAGGCACCAGCAAGGTGAGGATCGCATCGACCACGGTGGATTTTCCGGATCCGTTGTCGCCGGTCAGAAGGGACGTGAGCCCCGCAGGAGCGATCTTCCAGACGGGTCCGTCGAAGGTTCCCCAATTGAGGATTTCCAGTCGGGACAGTCGCCATCCTGCCTGCGCGTTTTCCAAATGGGAAAAAAGATCGGCCATGGATCAGTCTTCCCCGTTGACGGAACTTTTCCAGGCCAACACCGTGTCGCGGATGCGTTCCAGGTCTTCCACCGGAAGGCGTGCCTTCAGGATGCGGCGCACTTCGTAGCAAGTGCCGGAAGGTGCCGAAAACCCGCGAACGAAGCCCAGTTCCTCGGCTTTGGCGCGCAAGCCGTTGATGCGCCGCTCCAGCTTGGCGGCGTCCCCGGATTCCGGCAAGAACGGCAGGAGCATTTCGCGGAAGTCTTCTGTGGTCAGCACCAGCCTGCCGTCGGGTTCGTTGGCGCGGTCAAACTGCAACAGGCGGTCGCGCAACAATACGCACAAGAGCGTTTGTTCCCAGGTGAGAGGGGCGCGTCGCACCAACCGCGGGAGGGCGGTTTCCCCCTCTTCGCTTTCGCGTTGTCGCAGCCAGGCGAATGCTTCCGACTCGTCGACCACCAGCTCCAATCCGATTTGCAGGAAATGCTCGCGCAGCGATGTTTCGTGCTCCCGGAGGAGGCGCCATTCGCTGTCCTCGCCATAGACCACACCTTGCAACAGACGCAAGGCGGCGCCCGCCCATGGAGCTGGAGTGGAAAGAGTCGTTTCCAAGATGTTCAAGATACGACCGATTCGCCTGCGCCGAGGCGCCAGCGAGGGATCCGTACGCTGAGGCTCGTGCCAGCCAAGCGGTCGGTCATCTCCACGAGTTCGGTGTCGTCGGAGCGTTCCAAATCGGTGCGTTTGGCGCACACCTTCAGCCAGCCCACCAGCTCGGGCAAGCCCTGGCGGAGGGGGTG
Organism: Fibrobacterota bacterium; assembly: GCA_016699655.1. Classification (GTDB taxonomy): domain Bacteria; phylum Fibrobacterota; class Fibrobacteria; order UBA5070; family UBA5070; genus UBA5070. The sequence continues at coordinate 946,572 of CP064986.1, read as the reverse complement.
GGCCGACAGGACGGTTCCCAAGGTGGAGGCGCCGTGGGTGTCCAGATACACGGACAAGGCCTCTTCCAGTTCCATCAAATCGACGGGAACGCGGTGGAAGAGTTGATCGACGCGTTCATCGAGGTCGACACGGGCGAGGTCCACGATCTGCCCATCGAACCGGACGGGTGTGGTCGGCTCCCAGAGTGGCCTTTCCAACGGAAGATCCGTCTGGATGCCCAAAGGAGCCGTGTGGGCATCGTGGCGAGGGAATGTTCGTCCACGCATGGATAGAGCCAGACGACGGATTTCGTCCACCAGCTCGCGGGCACGGCGGTCTTCGCCGGCGCGTCGTTCGTCCAGCACCCGGCGGATCTGGCCGGCCATGGAACGCACCGCCCCTTCGATCTGTTCGGCGGAGGCCAGAAACCGGTCCAGCAATTCGCGGAGCATCCGGATCTGGTCGGTGTCGCCGTCGACTTCCGGCAGGCGCGCGACTTTCTCCACCAGGCGCAGAAGCTCGTCCTGTCCGTCCGGAGCCAACAGCAGGCGGTGGAAGGATTCGAAGCTCTGGCCCTGCGGACTCGAACGCAATGCATCGTCGGCGTCCAAGAGGTCGCCAACGATCCCACCTTTGGAGAGGAGCCCCTCCAGACGGCGCTCCTGCACCTCGCGACCGATTTCGCGAAAGCGTTCCTCCACCTCGCGGAAGTCCCCCAGCAGCCAACCGGCTCCATCGCGGACCCCTTGCAGGCGCTCCCTCACCTGGACTTCCGTGTACACGTCCACTTCGCCGGTAAGGCGGATTCTGTCAATTTCTCCTTGGATCCGGTCGCGGTTTTCCTCCAGCTCCCGGATGCGCGCGACGGGGTCGGACGTGGTCCGCTCGGAGAGCTGGCGCAGCAAGGCCACGATCTGCTCGAACCGGCTTTCGGTGCCCACGAAGTCGCGCGGGTCCATCTCCTGCATCCATCGCAGGGCGCGCTCGGTGTCGGGCCGAAGCTGCACCGAGCGCTCGTCCCGGCTTTTCACCCACGAGCGGCGCATCCAGCGGTGGTCGTCGTCGCACCAAAGTGCCAGCCAGCGCTTGGCTTGGTTTTCCGCCTCTTCCCCCGCGAGTGCGGTGTGCTGTTCCAGCAAGGCGGCCAGTCGCTCGAGGATTTCGCTTTCCCCGACCTCGGACCGCCCCTTCTGACGAAACGCGTCGTCGGCCAGCGCCAAAACGTATGGCGCATGCTCGGAGCGAAGGAGCTTCAGCGCCGCCGAGCGAGCCATGCGTCTGGAGAGTTCGGTGGGATCCACGGGGGTAAGGTAGATCGACTGGCTTCGGTCGCCAGGATCCAGTCAAATATCGGGGGCGATTCGCGGAAGGCTCGGCGAGGTTTTCAGGTCGCATCGCAGCACGCCATCGTCGTGCTGGAAATCGCACTTTCGCTCCAAGCGCTTCTTGAGGCGGGCTCGGGCTCGATGGATGCGGATCTTCGCGGTGGCAAGGGAACATCCGCAGATCGAAGCGACTTCCTTGGCGCTCATGCCCTCGAGGTCGTGCAGGACCAGGGCCGTTCGGAAATCGCAAGGAAGGCTGTCGATCACCTGGCGCACGCAGGCGTTCATTTCCGAAACGACCAACCGCTCGTGAATCGAGGGGTCGAGGTCGGCCAGTTCCGACGTGGTGTCGATGTCCACGATGTCCATGCTGTTTTCGGGGGCGCGGAAATGGTCGGCCGCCACATGCGCGGCGATCGTGAACGCCCAGGTTTTCAGGCTGGACCTTCCTTCGAATCGCCAAAGCCCTTTTTCCATCCTGACAAGCGTTTCCTGGAGGAGATCCTCCGCGAGGGTCGGGTCTCCGGTGAATCTCCGCAGGTAGCTCGTCAAGGCTGGCGATAAATCGGTGGCGATCTCATGGAAGCGGCGATGTGCGGGTGATGGCAAAGTTCTTTCTCCATGGATTCGAAGAGGCGGGCGGTGCCGGAAATTGACATCGCCCACCGAGATCGTGGCGGCGGGTCAGGCGCAGCAGGCGTTGGCGGACTTGGGTTCCGTCGCGGAACATCCGCAGTCTGGATCGTTGCAGACATCCGACCCCGTGTTCAGCAAGGCGCGAGCGGTTTCCAGGATCTTGCGGGCGGGGACCTGCTTGATGCTGTCGGCTTTCGCGATCGCCTCCAGGATCTGGGCGTCGGTAAGCCCGGCTTTTCGGGCGGCAGGGACGTGGAATTCGATGCAGGGGACGCAATTGCTGGCGATGGCGGCCCCAAGCGAGACCAGTTCGAGTTCGCGGAAGGTCAGTTTTGTCACGGGATGCACTCCTAAGGATTCGAGTTCGATGTTTTTGTTCCAAGTGGGAAACCGGTTGGCCTCCCTTAGCTTGGACGCGAATCGAATGGCAAGGAATACCTGGTAATTTACACAACGGGCGATGGGCGATGCGTATCGGTCCCTTGGCGGGGATCCTGAGCGGATACGGAGCGTTTCTGGGGTGTTGGGCTGGCGGCTTGGCGGCACGAGGGCATTGTTGCCAGGGTGGTTTGTCGATGGGGTCGGCCGGCCATCCAACACCAGGTCGCGAGCCCTGCGGCGACCCCCAATCCCCAGTCTTGCACAACCCCCAGCCGGGCGGCGGCCACCAGACCGACAGCACACCAAGCAAGGGGAATCATAAGCTCCTTCCTCCCGAATCCACCGGTTCCGATCAGCACACCCAAGGTCCAGATCGTCGAGGGGCAAGGGGCGATGCCGAACCAAGGCAAATCGCCGGCGTGATGTCCCGTCAACAGTCCGAGACCGGGGTAAACCACCAGCGCATAGACCTCCAAGGCGATGCCGATGCCCTGGTTCCAAGCGGTGGAGGGCTGTGGGAGGCGGTTGGGGTTTCGGATCGCCATCCGGAAGAACAACGCCGATTGGAGCAGGAAAAGTCCGCCAAACGGCCAGGAGGAGGCGGCGAGGGAAGAAAACGGACCCCAGAAGAAGCCGACGGCGATCCATCCCCACAGGAGGCTCAATCCGCCGTACAGGATCGTGAACGTGGATCTCTTGGGCGATCGACGCAGGAAGACCCAGCCCAATGCTCCGAGATATCCCGCGATGGTGGAGAGCATGTGTGTGCGATCGTTGGCGATCGTGAACACCTCGAACAGCTGATCCCTGGTGAATGGCAGATCCATGGTCGGTCCCTTTGCTTGGCGTGTCGAAAAATGTCGACCCGTTGGTGCGCTCTTCCCATTGCAACGGATGTGCCGATCGCAGAATACGGAGGTCGTTGGGGGATGGTTCCTGTGAAACCCGGGAATTAACTATCGTATAAGACAGAATAACTGTTGCATTATACTGCCACTGGGTTCCCAAGGAGAAATTCGGTGACCATTCCTTCCCGAAGTGCCACGGACGCGGAATTCTTCCGCGAGTTCACCCTCCGACTTTGCTGCAGCCTGGACCTCGATGTGGCCCTGCACCGATCGATCGGATTGCTGATGGAACGATTGCCTGTCGTGGAGATCTGGGCCTCTGTGATCGATTTCGATTCGTGGACCTTGCGACCGCTGGCGATGGCGAACAAGGCCGAGGGGAAGGCCTTCGGGGAGGACGGACCTCGCACGATCCTGCCCGAGTCTGCCCGCAAGGCGCTGGCCTCGATTCCCCTCGAAACGGTCCAACGGGTGGACGATTCTTCGGCAGACCCGCTCTCGAGGGCGGTGGGTCGCAGGTACGGTGCCGCAGGCGGGGCTTTGCTGAACCTTCGGCTCTCGCTGGATGGGCATCGCGTGGGCGGGATCACCTTGAGATCGGACTCGCCGGGGGCGTTCACGGCGGCTCACGTCGCGTTGGTCGAGGGGTTGCGCGCCCCGTTCGCCGTCGCCCTGTCGAATTTCGCTCGGCACCAGGAAGTGAAGCGCCTGAAGGAGCTCTTGGCGGAAGACAACAGGTTCTTGCGCAAGGAGCTTCTGAAGCAAGGCGGGGAGGATCTGGTGGGGATCGAAGGTGGGCTCCGGGAGGTCGCAACGCAGTTGCGACGGGTTGGCCAGACCAACAGCCCGGTGCTCCTCCTGGGGGAGACCGGCACCGGCAAGGAAATCCTCGCCAACTTCATCCATCGCCACAGCGATCGGGTGGAGGGGCCTCTGATCAAGGTCAATTGCGGCGCGATCCCCGAAAATCTGATCGACAGCGAATTGTTCGGGCATGAAAAAGGCGCGTTCACCGGCGCTTTGGAACGCAAGCGGGGTCTGTTCGAGCGCGCGGACGGGGGCACGCTCTTTTTGGATGAAATCGGAGAGCTTCCCCCGCTGGCCCAGGTGAGGCTGTTGCGGGCTTTGCAGGAACGGCAGATCCAAAGGGTGGGCGGGCAGGAGCTGGTCTCCGTCGATGTGCGGATCATCGCCGCCACCCACCGCGACTTGCCGTCCATGGTCGGCCAGGGAACGTTCCGGGAGGACCTGTGGTTCCGATTGGGTGTGTTCCCCGTCCGGATTCCCCCGTTGCGGGAGCGCAAGCAGGACATCTCCGCATTGGTCCAGCATTTTCTGTCGCGCCGATGTCGTGAGCTCGGGTTTGGTGGGCCGCCCCGGCTGCGCAAGACCGATCTTCGAAACCTCGAGCGCTACCCTTGGCCGGGGAATGTGCGCGAATTGCAAAACGTCGTGGAGAGAGCGCTGATCCTGGGCGGAGGACAAACCCTGGAATTCGAGTTCCTGAACAAGGGAGCGAGCCTCTCGGGCGCGACGGGATCGAGTTCGTCGACCCTCGCCGAGAGCGAAGCGCAATGCATTCGCAAAGCGTTGCGGTCTTGCAAGAATCGCGTGGAAGGCCCCTTCGGCGCGGCGCTCCTCCTGGGCATCCATCCCAGCACGCTACGGCACCGGATGCGGAAGCTGGGGATCGCGTTCGGTCGATCGGAACTTCGCTAGACTATCATATACGACAGATAAACTGGAGCTTTGGTCAGAATAGTTTCCGGAGAAGATCGAGTCCCTCGTGGATTTCCTTATGGCACGGTGGTTGCGGTTCTGGTTTCCCGACATCGGCCCGTCGTGAGCGGAATGCCGAAAGGAGAAACATGAACACGAAAACGATTTCCGGATTGGTCTTGGCCCTTGCCGCCGTCTCCCTGGCCCAGGAGGCCGCCCCATCCAAGACCTTCGGAGGCAGCGGAGGCATCGCTGTCGGAATCCGTCAGATGGAATTGGGAAAGATCCGGTCCGCACTCGAGGACAAGGGCTTCACCGAGCCTTCCCAGACGTTTCTATCGATCGGTGGAGGAGGTCAGTTCCAGAGAGGCATGTGGTTGATCGGGGGGGAAGGTGGCGCCTGGATTCCCGCGTTCGGATCCGCAAAGCGCGGGTCGGACGAGGTCCAACTCGCCGGTGGGTGGGGCATGGCCCGCGCGGGGATGGATCATGCTCTGATGGGGAATCTCCACCTGATTCCCTCCCTGGGTGTAGGGGGCGGAGGCCTTCAGATGAAGGTGTCCCAGCCCAGCGCGGATCGCTTCGACGATTTGCTGGATGGACCTGGCGAGGTGTCCACGTTCGACAAGGCGGGACTGCTGGTGGAGCCGGCGATCACCGTGGAGTGGCGCACGTTCGTTTCGGGGGGCAAGGAAAACGGCGCCTTCTTCACGGTCGGACTGCGGGCGGGGTACGCTTGGAATCCGTGGTCCGGAAGTTGGTCGAACGCGGGGGGTGAGGTGCAGGGCGCTCCGGATGTGGATCTGGGTGGGCCCAGCGTGAGGCTGGTCGTGGGAATGGGAGGGTGCTCGGCCCGCAAGTGAGCGGTCGTGCGCTGGACCCGCACCGCTCGCACGGATCACCCCGTGGCCAGATCGGACAAATCCCGTCCCTCGATGGCGCGTGCCATGAGCTCGGGGAAGCGATCGGGTGTGCAGGCGAAGGCGGGGATTCCCAACGAGGCGAAGGCCTGGGCTGTGTCGTGGTCGTAGGAGGGGCGGCCCTCGTCGGAAAGCGCCAACAGTGCGATCACCTTCACGCCCGATCCCACCATGTGTGCGGCGCGGCGCAGCATGGAGTCGCGGTTGCCGCCTTCGTAGAGGTCGGAGACCAGCACCAGGATGGACTTGGTGGGATTGGTGATGCGGGTCTGGCAGTAGGCCAAGGCGCTGTCGATGTCGGTGCCGCCGCCGAGCTGGATGCCGAACAGCAGATCCACCGGATCTTGCAACGACTCGGTGAGGTCGACCACCTGGGTGTCGAAGGCGACGACGGTGGTGCGAAGCGATGGCAGCGAGGCCAGCACCGCACCGAACACTCCCGCGTAGACCACAGAGGCGGCCATCGAGCCGCTCTGGTCCAGGCACAGGATCACATCGCGCAAGGATTTGCTCTTCGATGCGTGGCCGGTCACGTGGTCCACCACCAGCCGCGATAGATCCGGCTGCCAGTTGCGCAGATTCTCGCGGATGGTCCGGTTCCAGTCGATCTCGCTGGGCCTTGGACGGCGGTTGCGCACGCCGCGCAGCAAACTGCCTCGCACCGAGCGGCGCAGGGGTTCGCCCAGACGGCGTTCGATGTCCTCCACCACCCGGCGCACCACCTCGCGCGCGGTGGCGCGGGTGCGGTCGGGGATGGCAGAACCCAAGGCCACCAGCCGCGCGGCCAAGTGGACATCGGGTTCGAGGGTGGAGAGCAGTTCCGGTTCGGTGAGCATGCGCGTCAGCCCCAGACGTTCCAAGGCGTCCTGCTGCAGCACGCGCACCACGGTGGACGGGAAGAAGCGACGGATGTCGCCCAGCCAACGCGCCACCTTCGGGGAGCTCCCCCCGAGTCCGGCGGTGCGGCCCTCGGCTGGATCGTACAGATCGGAAAGCGCCCGGTCCATGGATAAATCGAGCTCGGACAACGATCCTTCGGACGGATCTTGTCCTTCAGGACGTCCTAGGGCCAGGCGCCAGCGTCGCAGGACATCGGGCTCGTTCACGGAGTCCTCCCGAGGAGTTCCAGGATGGCCCCGAGCACGGATTCGGCGCGTGCGGCATCGATGGTGTTGGAGTCGGAATCTGTCGCACTCGGCGCAGGCGAGAACCGGCCCAGGATCCGGGCGCGGTCGCCGGGAGAGCTTCCCGAGAAGGCGCGACGCAGAAGCGGCAGCGACTCCTGGAAACGTTCTTCGGAAAGCGTGGAAAACCACCCGGAAACCAGCTCGCGGAGGCGGTCGTCGTGCAGCAGAAGTCGCAGTCCGTCGCGGAGGAATCCTTCGATCCAGCGCGCTCCCGCGGCGGGTTCGGTGCCCGGGGAGGTGGAAAGGCCCAACAGGCGACGGGCTTCGTCGGCATCGAACACCCCCGCGTCCAACAACAGACGTGCCGCGCGCCCCGCGAGCAGGCCGTGGGCCGATCCATCGCGCGCGATGGAGCCGAGCGTGTCCATCCAGGCGGAAGGATGTTCCGGCGAGTCGAGGGTCTCGCCAACGGCGTGCACCGCTTCGATTCCGGAGCAAAGTCGTGCGGCGGCTTCGTCGTCGGCGGCGCGACTTGCAGCTCCCAGCGAAAGGCACGTTCGGGCCAGCAACTCGCGGGCGGCGGGCAGCACGAGGTCGCGATCGGTGGAGCGCACGTCGCCGTACCGGGCCAGCTGGGCGAGCGGGGCGCAGGCCTCCAGCAGCAACGAGGTGTCGTCGGTGACGGCGGCTGCCGCGCGCACGGCTTGGCAGGCCTTCTCGACGGCTTCGGGAAGATCGGCCAGGATGCCTTCCTCGAGTCTGTGCACCCGCGCGGGGAGATCGACGGACGCATCCATCGCCCCAAGCGCGACGATGGCCGCATCCCGAACGGTGGAACCCAGACGCGATGCGTCCACCAGGGATACGACAAATTCCGGCTTCCACTGCAAGGTCCAGCGTTCATGGAAGGTGCTGGTCCGGTCGCGTCGGCGATCGGCCACCCCCCAAGGGACATCCAACAGCCGCAGGCGGCGCAGGAGGACGGAGCGCTCGCGGTCGCCGTCCTTGCGCAGATCCAGGTCGATGGCCTTCTCCAGCGCTTCGGCTGGCAGGCGCAGGCGTTTCTGGCTGGATTCCAGGTCGGCTTGCAGCGCTGTTCGAGGGGCACCGGGGCAGAGCGTGCCCTGACGGTGCCCCACCTCGATCCCTTGGCGGACCAACGCGTGGAGCACCGTGTCGCCACCGCAGAGGATGGCGAGGATCGCTTCGTCCAGATCGATGCGGTCGGCCCGGGCGCGTCCGCGCAGGGAGGCCAGCGTGTGGGCCAGGCGCACGGTTTCGATGACGGACGCGGAAGATGCATCGATGCCGCGATTGCGCAGGGCGGTGGCGGCCGAGATGGCCCAACGGGCGTCGGGATCGGCATCCCCCTTCCAGAGGTGGTCGTACCAGCCGGGCGAAGCCACACCCGCGCCGTAACCGCTGGCGCGGGCCAGTCGCGAATGGGTCCAGGGGACCCAGCTCGCGCGGGTCTTGCGGCGCGCCAATCCCTTCAGCAAGGCTTGATCCGATTTCGCCGAGGGGAGATCCTCCAACGCGGGGCCGTGCCAAGCCCCGCACACCACGGCGATGCGTTCGTGGCCGGACTTGGTCGCCTCGCGCAGGGTCTGGCGCATCCAGGCTTCCCGAAGCGCTTCCTCGTGGTCGGTCGGATCGGACAGATCCCGTCGCAGCTCGCGCATCGCTTCCTGGACGGCTTCGAACACCTCGGGGCCGCCGCGCTCTTCCACCACGCGGTTCCACCAGGCCTCGCCGTCGTCCTCGCCGGAGGCGCGCGCCAAGGTGCCCAGCGGATCGCGGGCGATCGAGCGATCGGGCTCGGGTGCGGCAACGTCGCTTTCTTCCGTGGTTTGTCCGGCAGGAGCCGCAGGTTCGGGGCGATGCGAAAAGGGCAGATCGAAAAACCGCACGACCACTTGTTCGCGCAAGGCCCACAGGATGGCCTGCCACTCGGGGGAAAAACGCGCGAAGGGCCAAAACGACGACCGCAAGGGGTTGTCCTCGTCGTGGACCAAAAGGGCCACGGGTGGTTCCATCCCTTCCTGGGCGGCCAACGGCAGGATCGCGTCGGCATCGGGCGGTCCTTCCACGAGCACGCAGTCGGGACGCCATGCCTCGAAGGCGGCCACCAGCGAGCGGGCCGATCCGGGCCCGTGGTGGCGGATCCCGAAGATCCGCCAGGGGACGGTCTTCAAGCCGAGATCTCGCGGCAGGCGCGGTAGAGGTCCTTCCATCCGTCGCGTTCCTTGGCCACCGTCTCCAGGTATTCCAGCCAGGCGGCCTTGTCCTGCGAAGGATCCTTCACCACGGCGCCGACCAGGCCGGCGGCCAGGTCGCGGGCTCCCAGCAGGCCGTCCCCGAAATGTGCTGCCAGAATCTGACCATTGCCCACCACGGAAATCGCTTCGGCGGTGGACAGGCTCGCCGTGGAGGTCTTCAGGCGCGTGCGTCCGTCTTCGGTGAGGCCCGAGCGCAGTTCGCGGAACACCGTGACCACCCGGCGGATCTGCTCCAACGGGGCGGCCTCGGCGGGGATTTCCAGGGCGCGACCCAGTTGGGAAACGCGACGCGCGACGATGTCCACTTCTTCTTCCGCCGATGCGGGAAGGGGCAATACCACGGTGTTGAAGCGTCGGCGCAGCGCGCTGGAAAGGTCGTTGACGCCTCGGTCGCGGTCGTTGGCGGTGGCGATCACGTTGAAGCCGCGCACGGCCTGCACTTCCTCGCCCAACTCGGGGATGGGAAGCGTCTTTTCGGAGAGGATCGTGATGAGGGCGTCCTGCACGTCCGAACCCATGCGGGTGAGTTCTTCGACGCGCGCGATCGCACCGGTTTCCATGGCGCGCAACATGGGCGAGGGCACCAAGGCCGCGCGCGAAGGGCCTTCTGCCAGCAAGCGCGCGTAGTTCCAGCCGTAGCGCAGATGTTCCTCGCCGGTTCCCGCGGTGCCTTGCACCAGCAGGGTGGAATCGCCGGAAATCGCCGCCGCCAGGTGCTCGGACAGCCACGATTTGGCGGTGCCGGGCACGCCCAAAAGCAGCAGGGCGCGATCGCTGGCCAGGGTGGCCACGCAGATCTCCACCAACCGGCGCTGGCCCACGTACTTTGGGACAATTTCCGTCCCGTCGGGAAGTTTGGCGCCCAGGATGTAATCCACCACCGCCTGGGGGGAAAGCTTCCAGGCGGAGGGCCGCGTGCGGGTGTCCTGGCGCGCCAGGGCGGCGAGCTCGTCGGCGTATTGCTGTTCGGCGTGCTGGCGAAGTACCTGCGTCATGGGGTTGCGTCCTTTGCGAAGGCCTGGTGGAGTTCGGTGCGTAGTTCGATGCGTGCGGACATCAGCCGCGAGAGTCCGGGTTCGAGTTGCGGATCCGGCGCCGACCAGCGCGGGAGTTCGCCGCGCAAGGCGGACACGTGGCCGAGGTTGGCCAGTGGCAGCAGCAAGCGCCAACGCCACGAATCCTTGTAGGAGGCGCGACGGTCCCAAAGCAGTTTCGAGACCGCGCGGGTGTGAGGTTCGTCCCACGGATCGACATCTTCCAGAAGCCGGACGGCCGCGGGCTCGTCGCCCGCTTTCAGACGCTCCAGCAGATGGGTGCGCCGGGTGGGTACGGGAAGAACCGAGAGAAGTCCCGGGTCGGAAGCATGGCGAGCCAATTGCAGAAGGAGCTTGCTCCAGGTCTGGTCCTTCTCGCGCACGATCGCACCGCGCAGCCCCTCGGCCAGGGCTTCGCCGAAGTCGGTGCGCTCGAACGCCTCGATGATTTCCGTGGGAAAGGGGCCCGCGTCCTTCCAAGGTGCCAGGCCGGATCGCTCCACGAGAAGCGTCAAAATGCGAGTGCGCTCGCCTCCGGTCGATGGGGACGGTTTTTGTCCAGCATTGGGCCCGATGCCAAGGTCCCGTTCCAGGATGGCATCCCCTGCGGGGGGAAGTTCCACCGCCGCGGAGACCTTGCGTCCCAATCCGAGGATTCCCATGCGAACCTCGAGTCGAACCAGGTCCGCCAACCGTGCGCGCAACCGCCCGACACAGGCGGAGGATTCCAGTTGGCAGAGGATCGCGGCAGCGGTCGAACGGACCGTGCGGGAGCGATCGTCCAGGCACGTTTCCAGGAACGCTTCGTCGTCGGGTCCGATCCCCGTTTGCATCGCCTCCAGCAGGGTGGCTCGAGTTTCGGCGCTTTCGCCTTTCCAGACGCCTTGCAGCAACGTTCTCGCATGGGTGGGGGTTTGCGCTCGCAGCCGGTGCAGGGCTGCCAATCGATGCGTGGTTTCGAGCGATTCCCACGCTTCCAAGGCGTTGACGGGGGGAGCGACCAGGGATGCCGCCCGAGGGTCCAATGCCGCATACCAGGAAAGCAGAGGGCCACAAGCCAAAGGCAGGAGCTTCGCCACCCCAGGTCGTGTCCGGGCTTCGAGGACAAGATCCGGAATCCGCCCGGACGGTGGGCGTTTTCCGTGGCCCAGGGCCAATTCCAGCCATTCCTGCAGGAGGTCTCTGCTGTCCGAATCCTCCAGGAGTCGACCGAGTAGCCTTTGCGCCGGCAACCCGACAACGGGTCTTGTCTCCTCGGGAAGCTCCGTCCAAGGCGGAGTTCCCGGTGTCGCGTCGCGTCCGGCCCGCAGGCCCGCGGCCAATCCCGCCAATCGGGAAGCCAGGCGGCGGGGTGCGGTGGCGGTGGGATCTTCCAAGGCCGACCAAGGTGCGGGAAGGGGCGCAAGGACCGGGGAGCGCGCGGTGCCCAACAAGGCGAGGGCGGTGTGGTCGGTCCACAGGGTGGCGGGGTTCACGGAAAGGTCCAGGGTTCGGGGAGGAACACGGCCAGCGGAGTCAGAATCTGACCATCCCATTCCGCGAAGAGGGGTGCAGGCCTTCCCGCCGCGCCGGCCACCAGCCTCCAGGCCGCGAGATCGCCCACGCTCAAAGGTAGGGCCAGGCCTTGGGCGTCGCGGGCCGAAAACCCGTCGGCGCAGGGTTCGAACGTGATGGATTCCACAAGCCAGGGGAACCTCTCCTGGAGCGGATCCAGGGCGATTTCCGAGGCGGTGTGTTCCAAGGCGTTCCGGAATCCGAGGAATCCACCAGGGATGTCTGATTCCGGCAGGGGCTCCGGTCGCGAAAGGACGGCGCGGCGCGGCAGGGGTGCGGATTGCCAGTGGGCATCCGCGCGCAATCGCGCTCCGACACCGGGTCCGGGGTCGAGGGGCTCCCTGCCGCCGGCGAAGGCCACCATAAGCGCGAACCGGCCGGACTTCTCTCCGCGAAGCCAGGTGCGACGCCACCGGATCCCTTCGTCCTCGCCCGTGCGCCGGCCCAGCACGTGCCAGTCGTCCGAGGTGGTCTCCCCTTCCAACAAGTCAGATTCCCGTACGGGGAAGCCCAGTCGCGCCTCGAGGGCCGATCGGACGGGTGCGGACAGCGATGTGCGTCGGGCGCCCGCTTCCAGCAGCAGGTGGATGCGTCCGATCTTTTCGGCCATGCGCGAAGCCCAGTCGGATCCGGCGTGGACGAGTTCTCCCAGTTCGCGCACTTCGCGGGCCAGCCCGGGGGCCTGGGCGTCGACCATGCGCGCGGCCATTCCCTCCCAATAGGCGGGCGACTGGTCGCGAGCCCACGACAACCCTTGTCCGAGCAGGTCGTCCAAACGGGCCGACAAGTCGGCGATGCCCGCGTCCACCTTGGCGTCGCGCGCGGCTTGGCGCTTTTCCCGTGCGGCGGGATCAGGCTGGGAATCCGCCGGCTTCGGCGCGACTTTGCGTTCTTCGCGTTGGTCGCGACCAGCGATCCACTCCGAGACCCATCCGGGTTGCGTGGCCGCACCGAAGGCCTCGGGGTGTTCCACATGGGCCAGCAGCAATCCCAGGCCGTGCTTGCAGGGGAATTTGCGGCTGGGACAACTGCATTTGAACGCAGGCCCCGAAAGGTCGATGCGTGTCTGGTAGGGATCCTTTCCGGACCCGGGGCACAGTCCCCAGAGGGCGCGGTCGTCGCGCTGCAGCAACGTCCATTTCGAGACCTTGGCCAGATCCCGTCCCGCCTTGGCGGAGCCGGGGTCGGGGGCCAGATCCAGGACGGATTCGACCGTCAGACTCATCGCGGTGCGTGCCAAGGGAAAACGGAGCGGTGCATCGGTCGTTAAGGATAACAACGATTCCCGATCCTCCGATTCTAAGCCAGGCACGATCCGGTATCCAGGCTGGATGCACGCCTGCTAAGGCACCATCACCGGCACCACCGCCCGGGTCTGGCCGGACCGGAATCTCACGAAGTGCAATCCAGAATTTGTCGAATGAGTCGCGATCACGCCGCGCGCACTTTCCGAGAACGTTGATGCACGGAGGTCGCCTTGCGGATCTAAAATCGTGATTTCCGTGCGACCAGCGCCAACCGGGACCTCGAAGCGAATCGCCCCCGATGCTCCGTCCGCGAATGCCCGGAAGCCCACGTGCGAAGCCGACCGGAATCCAGGCAAGGTGGAAGAAACCATGCCGGAATAGGCTTTGATGCTGGAGCTGTACAGAAAATTCTTGTCGGTTTTTGACAACAAGGATTCCCAGAGGTTCTGGATGGTACGCGCCGGGGAGATGGCGACCTTGGCGCCCGATTTCCATTGGACCTGGATGGGTCTGTCGAGATCCGCCAGGGAGTCCTCCAGGAAGATCCGGACGGTGTCCAGATCCGACTGCTCGATCTTGAAGTCTTGGCCGGAGCGCGAGGCCACCACCAGCGAGCCCTTGCGCACCTGCGAGGGAGGCAACCCCAGCCAGTAGAAGCGATCGTGGAACACATCGTCTTGCTTCCAGACCACGCGATCGGGGCGGGGGTTGCGCGTGAAGCCCATCATCCAGCGCACGGCGACGGTGTCTTGTTGGTCCATCCAGTGCGGCTTGCCCGCGTGGACCTGCGCGAGGTTTTGATACCCGCCGGGATCCAGCTTGCGAAGGCTGTCGAGGGTTTTCCCCCATTGCGGGACCAGAAGATTGCGATCGTAGGCAGCATCCAGCGCGCCGACATGGAGCGTGAACCCGATATTGCGAAGCGACAGCGGGGAGGCGTCGTTGGGATGGCCCGCCATCATGGCTGCGGCCGCCCAGCGATCGGCCATGCGCGGGGCCAGTTGGTAGGCACCGTCTCCGCCGGCGGAATAGCCCATCACGTACACACGGTTGGGGTCCACCGAACGGAACGCCACGGCGGCCTGGATGATGCGTTCGAACAGGCTGTCGATGTGGGATTGATGCCACATGTTCCAGGAATCCGTGGGGGCGCGCGGGCAGAGGTAGACCCCTTCGGAAGGCGTGTACAACAGAAGTTGATTGGCCCATTGTTCGTCGTTGACATCGGCGGTGGTGGATCCTCCGCCATGCATCGATAAAAACAAGGCCCTGCCCCGGGCAGGCTGCGCCCCGAACACCTTGAACTTGAACTTCATCGTGTAGCCGTTCAAGGAAAACGCTCCCGCGTCCCACGACGCCTTTTCCGTGCGGGTCACGAAATCCACCTGGTCCTTCCACAAAAGGTCGCGAGCGCTTTGGGCCTGGGCTTTGGTCAGCGGGGTCTGATAAAACCCTTGGGCGGTGATGGCAGCGCGAGACTCCCGCTTGGTCGCCAGATAGGTTTGCAAGTCCTGGATGGGATCGGCGTACAAAGAGGAAGCACAAACCCCGACAAACACGGACACCCAAAGAATCTTGGAACGATGCACCGGGACTCCTTCGTGGGCAAAGACGATCCACCGAATGGTCCGGTGTCGATGAAAATCTGCGGCCCTACCAGAATCTAGGCTGGTGCACGCTGTCCGGGCAGGCGGTTTCGATACCGATCGGAGATGGGGTGATGCCCAAGGATGGCATCCGACTGCCATGGGGCTGTCGGTTCAGGAAAGATCTGCCCGTTTCGGTTTCTTCGAAGACTTGGCCCGCGGGTTGAATTCCAAAGCCAGCCCGATCCAAAACTCGAAGTTCGTTTTGGACTTCATTCCCTCCGGTTGCACCACCACGAAACCCTTCATGGTGCGCCCCGTGAAGGCCATCCGATCGCAGCCCTCCCGTGCCAGGGCGACGTGCATTTCCTCCGGATCGATGCGGCACATCAAGGCATCCCCGACCACCCCGACACACATTTTGTCATCGACCATGAAGACGAGGCCACCCATCATGGTTTTTTCCTCGACCTCGGGAATCCGGAGCTTGTCCAGGCGCTCCCGGATCCGCCGGGCGAGTTCAAGATCATAGGCCATCGCGATCCTCCTTTTCCCGTTCCAAGTTACCTGGTTCGCTCATTGGCGATTCGGGTCCTTCTCGGGAGCCGGAGCAGGAAATTCGTGCCCGCGCAGAGCGCCGACCTCAAGGGCGCTGCCGGGAATCCCTCGCCCCGAGGATGGATGCCTTGCGTACCCGCTTGCGGTAGGCGTCCGGAGACGTGCCGACCACGGCGCTGAAGTCGCGGGCGAAATGGGCCTGGTCGAAGTATCCCAGCTCCAGCGCCAAGTGCAGACAGGAAATGTCATGGTTCGCCTGGATGCGGTCGGCGGCCTGCTGGAGGCGGAAACGGCGGATGGTCTCCTTGGGAGTGATCCCGACCTCGAAGCGGAAAAGTCGTTGCAACTCGCGAAGCGAGATTCCCGCCCTTTCGGCCACGGTTTCGGCTCTCAGAAGGCTTCGGTCGGATTCGATGCCGGTGGCCAACTGGACAGAGGCGGGAGCTGCGCGACCCTTCCGGAGGGAGCGGCAGAATCCGTTGGCCAAGGCCACTCGTTCGGAAAATTCGGCGGCACGGTCCGAGATCCCCTCGACCGCCAAGCCGGGAGAAACCAGTTCCCGCAGCGGAGCGCGAAGACCGGTGAGGTCTGCGATGGGAAGGGTGGGGAAGAAAGCCCGGGCGGCTCCGGAGCGGAATTTGACCCCGAAGGCGTAGCCGCTTCCGGAAGACTCGCGCGTGAAGACCTTTCCCGGAACTCCGTAAACCCAAGCCCCATCCGATTCCCAGGTCAAGGTGACGCTGGCGTGTGAAAGGTTGCGTTGTCTGTGGACCATTCCTGCCGGGAGGTCCCAGGTGACCTCCCAGTGGCATTCCACGAGATCCGCCAGATCCTGTGGCGGCGCAGTGCGATGGATCCGCAGATGTCGCAATGCTTCTTCGTAATCCAGGATTCCCTTCGGAGCCAGTCTGCTCATTTGCCTGCATCCGTTTCCATGGACGAGAAAATCGAGAAGTCGTCGCGTTTGTACAAGACCTGTTAGGGGGTCGTGACCGATATTCGGGAAGGTAACCACAGATGGAAAGGAACGGACATGAACCTGGACGACCTCTACAAGCCTGCTCCCACCGCTCCGGCGCTGCGAGTGGAGCGTCTTTTGGCACGAACTCCACGCGAGGTATGGACCGCATTGCTGGACCCGGCCCATGCGGCGCGGGTGTGGTTTGGCTCGACCCTGGAGTCCGATCTGCGCCCGGGGGGATTCCTAAGATGGACGGGCCAATGGGAAGGCAAGTCCTTCGAGGACCATGCGATCGTGGTGGCCATCGAGGACGGCGCCTTTCTGGACGCCCTCTACTTCAGTGGACTTTCAGGGCTTTCCGAAACCCCCGAGACCCGCTTGCGCCTGGCGATCCGGTTGTCCCGGAAGGGCGCCGGGACGGAGGTGGTGATTGAACAGGCGAATTTCCCGGACGCCGAACGTCGCGACCATTCCGTGACCGGCTGGAACATGATCCTCGACGCGGTCGAGAAAGGTAAGGTCGCCTGACGGATGGGCTGTGAGCCTTCCGGCCACTGCCTCCCGCATGGGTCTCAGCCCTTGGCGACCTCGGCGGCGAGCCGGTCCAGATTCTGTTCGTTGGCGGAAAGCAGGAAGGATTCCATGGACTTGGCGAAGGTCTTGTTTTCGAACTCGGCGAGCCATTCCACACGCGTGCCCGCACCGTGCGGGTGCAGACGGATGTCCAGCTTGAAGAGAGGCTCGCAGACGTGGTCGATGTGGATGCGGGCGTTTTCTTCGATCTCAAGGAAGACGCTCTCGTTGGGATAGTCCTTGCCGTCGGGGCCGTGCATCACGAACGACCACTTGCCACCGGGGGTGAACTCGAAGGTTGTGAACGTGTTGGTGAAACCATCCGGACCCCACCAGACGGCCAGCCGCTTGGGGTCTCGATGCGCCTGGAAGACCACGGAAGGGCTTGCTTCGAGGATGCGTTCGTTTCGGAAATCGGGCATGTCCCACTCCTTTTTCTGGTCAGTTGGGCTTGGATTCCACACGGAGACGGAAATTGTCCAATATGGCCTGCCAGCCCTGGCGTTGCATTTCGGCTGAGTTCTCGTCTTCTGCATCGAAGGATTCGCGCACCAGAACGCCTTGCGGGGTCTGGGCGAAGCTCACCTGCACGGTGCGGCCATCTCCCATGGAGGATTCCAGCAGGGTCGGTGCTTCCAGCTTGGTGATGGTCGCCTCGAAATCGAACCCGAAGGAGCCGTCCTTGGCCTCCATGCGGGCTCTGTACGTCCCTCCCACGCGCAGGTCCACGTTCGCGCTGGGGCAGCACCAGTCTGGCGAGGCGAAGTTCCACTGGACGATGTCCGAAGGCGTGGTCCAGGCTTCCCATGTGCGCTGGAGGCTCGATTGGACGAGGGTTTCGATGGTGATGACCATGGGAGGGCCTTTTCAAAGGAGTATGGGAGGGATCTCACGCGGCTAGAGAGGGAAGATACAAGAAAACCGAGCGATTGAGAAAGTGAATCAATCGCGAAAAGCGATGCAAAGGCCTCCGCCTATGGATTCCTCGAAACCTGAGGTATCCAGAGACTTCAATGGCATGGATCTCCAGGGAGGGCCCGGTCGGGAGTAGCGAAAACCTCACGAGGGGTGGCACATGACGAAGTCGGATCGGGAAGACCTACCTTCCCCAGGTATCGCAGGCGTGGACAAGGGGCGGCTGATGCTTGCGAAGGCCAAGAATTCCACTTTCAGACAGGAAGCAACATGAGGATGGTGACGTGGTTTGCGATGGTATGCCTTTCCAGCTCCATCGCCGGCGCGAAAGAAAGCGGATTTCGCGATCCCAAGCAGGTTTTCGAGATCATCGAAAAGAGCAAGCTCAAGTACACGATCGCCACCGATTCCATCGCGTCGTTCGACTTGAGGTCGGTGGATGGGACTCCTCTCGCTTATGCCCACCCGAACTGGATCGTGTCGAAAGACGCGAACGGACAGATGGGATTGGTGAACCAGACGCCGAAGGGGTGCGCGGTCAAGGAAGATTCGCTGGCGACGGTAGCGTTCACGGCCAACGACTACAAGAATGCCGTGGCGAAGTACCGCGCTGCCTACGAGTGCGACAAATCCTACGTCAAGGCGCTCACCTATCTGGGCAACAGTTTCTTCTTGATGGAAAAGATCGATTCCGCCAAATTCTGGTTTCGCAGGGCCATCGCCGCCAATCCCGACGACTACCAGGCGCATTTCTTCCTTGCGGATGCCTACCTGACCCAGGGGAAGTCCGATTCCGCCTACTTCGAATTCATCGAGGCCTACCTGCGAAGTCCCAACAATCCCAACTTGCGATCCTTCGGAGAGGTCGTGCTGCAGCAGTCCGGCAAGCTGATGGACAAATCCTGGCCCGTCTTCGGGTTTTCGGTCGGATCGTCGAAGGAGGGGGTCAAGATCTCCACATCCGAGATTCGCCACCTTTCGATGGCCTCATGCCATGCGGCCTGGAAATTCGATCCCGAGTTCAAGAGTCTCCGAAAGGAAGACGACCTCATCCAGCAGACGCAGTACAAGAACTGTCTAGCGAACCAGGTCGTCTACGCCATGATGGCCAAGAAGGACGGGAAGCCGCTAGACAGGGTCAGCGAAAAGCTCCTTCGTGTCGCCGAGCTTGACCTGGTCGGCGTCATGGTCGTCTGGGAGAGATTGTCGCGCAGTCATCCGGAGTCCATCTACCAACTCGCGCCCGAGGTCAAGGCGAAGATCCACGCCTACCTCGCCCTGGCTCTTGAGATCCAGTGAACGTCCGTTGGTTTTCCTCCACCCGCTTGGCACTCCTCGCATCCCTTCTTTTCGCGATGTCGCCGCGCGCACAGGACAGCGCTTCCACCTTTCCGCTGTTTCGCCTGAGCATGACAATGCCTGTCATCACCAGCCAGAAGTTTTTCGGCGCCCAGTTCAAGGCGCTCGGAGGAGTGCCGCGCTACGCCGAACGGTTCGGTGCCCAGCTCATGGTCGCCGGGGATCTTTCCTTGGGAAGCCATCCCAACTCCAACGAGGCGATGGTCCATCTTCTGGTGGGGCGCGAATTCTCCCGGACCGGTCCGTTCTCGCTGGAAGTGTTGGGCGGCATCGGGTGGGTTTGGAGCGAGGAGTGGATCCCGCCGCGGAGATCGGCGGGCAAAGGAACTCTGGAAACATCCAACCGTCCGTCTGCGCTGCTCGAAGTCGATGTGGGGGTGTCGCTGTGGAGACACATCGGCGTGGGGCTGGATGCGGGTCTCGCCTTGAACACCCGGCCATCCGCCTTTTTCGGGACTCGCGTCGAAATCGGAAATTGGTGAGGACCTACCGCCTCATCAGGATGGTGAAATCTTCCGGCGAGTAGCCGTGGTCGAGCTCCGCGGTGGGGTCCAGGTTGCGGCAGAAGGACAATATTTGGTCCGGGTCGTGTCCGCAAAGGACCTGGTCGGATGCGAATTCGTTTTCATCCAGGAGATTGAACGCCACCCCCAGTTTGGCGATTTCCCACATCTTCAGGATGGTCGGTTCGGGGTGCAGAACGTTTTCGGTCCAGTAATTGAGGCTACCGCAGGCCAGAACCACGTCGACATCGGGAAGGCCGGTGGTCAGGAAGTTGGCTTGCAGGAAATGGGTGTCCGGGAGGTGGCCGTATCGGCGGCGCGCCTCTTCGACAAATTCCGGCATAATGTCCAGGCCCAGGTACTTCAGATCCGAAAAGCGCGCATCGAGGTGCGGCTTGAGGTCGCCATGGCCGCAACCAAGATCCAGAACCACTTTGCCCGACAGATCGCCCCAACGACACAGGGCATCGAACCGCACGATCTGGCTATGGGCGTCGCGCCACCCCAGCTGCTTGAGCGGAGCCTGACCCAGCCGCCGCCGGTGGAACGTGATCATGCGCGCGGTTTCCAGGATGTCCATCGGTCTTGGGTTCTTTCGGAATAGGAGGTTCCGAAGAATCTAAGCTCCTAAGGAACAACGACCCGTGCGGATCGACGATCGTTCTTTCCGCCCACTTCCAGCAGGTAGACTCCCTTGGCGTGGCTCGGCAAGGAGAATCGGCCATCGGAGGCGGTCGCGGAGGCCACGTGCGCGCCTTTGGCATCGGTGATCCCGACATGACAGATTGCGTCCACTCCGCCCAATTGCACGAACCCGGCATGATACGAGGCCGAAAGCGGGCGGCTCCCGGAGGGATGGACAGCCTGCACGCCGGCGGCGCCGTGCTGGAGCGTGAACTTCTTGAAAAAAGCCCAGACCTCTTCGCTGTTGTTCACTTTGGTGGCGGTGTTGTTGGGCCATTCGTGCCCGCCGCCCTGGATGGAATCCACCACGATTTCGGTGCCCTGCGCGCAGCCAGTGTAGGTGAGCCGTGTCACGGTGGAGCTTGGGTTGGTGGCGGGATAGGGGCGAGTGACAACCGGAGTGGCGTTGCAACTGTCGATCTTGACCCAGCTGGCCACCGAGGCCATGAAGGTGGCCGGGGTGTAGAGGTCCTTGGTGCCGAAGGTCAGGAAGATGGGGATGGGGCGCTTGGGGGCGGGGGCGCCGCTGCCCACCGACGAAACCGGAGCGATGGCTGCGAAGATGTCGGGGTAGGAGAATCCCGCGTAGACGGTTTCACCGCCGCCCTGCGAAAAACCCGAGACATAGACGCGGTTGCGGTCGACTTGATAACGCGCCACGGCCGTGTCGATGATGGCTTTGAGGAAGGTGTAGTCGTTCTTGGTGGAGGCGTAGTCCCAGGTGCCACCCACGGCGTTGGGGTAGGAGACCACGAACTTTTC
Source organism: Fibrobacterota bacterium (assembly GCA_016699655.1). Taxonomy (GTDB): domain Bacteria; phylum Fibrobacterota; class Fibrobacteria; order UBA5070; family UBA5070; genus UBA5070. The sequence goes on along the minus strand of CP064986.1, from coordinate 925,621 downwards.
CCGATCCGCGACCTTGTCCATCTGGGTGCTGCTCTGCATGCCGGGGCCATCACCCCCTAAGCCGTGGAGCACGAACACCAATGCCGGCTTGGACAATCCGCTGGACGGAACGTGCATCGTCACGGTGCGATCCACCCCGGCGACCTTGAATTTGAGGGTTTGGGCGAGAGCGGAGGGCGCCACCCAAAGGACGGATGCGGCCACGAACAGTTGGCGAAGATTCACTGGGACTCCCTTTCGGGCGCAACCGGAGGCCTCGTTTGCCGAGGGACTGCCTCGATTCGGTTCCGCCCGCCCTGAATCTAGGGTGGCACAGAACGGCCGCGCCGGAGGTTCCGTCACGGGCCGTTTGTAGTTTTTTCGCCGCTCGTTCCCAGAGGGAAGGTTGCTGCGCCTTCAGCGATCTTCAATCCTTCAGGCAGCGCAGGGATTCTAATCCCGCCTTTTCCGCGTCGCTGTAAAGGATCTGGGTGGTCATGTAGAATGTCCTGTAGTCAGTGGTGTAGTCCCCGTATTGTGGGTTCGTTTCCTGCGAGGTGGTCCACCAATAGGCGCCTTCGCCAAAGTCAACAAGACGACCATCGATCACATACCGTGTGCTGGGATACGCAGAAAACCAGAAATCGTCTGTTCCGAACCCACTCTTGTCGTCGTCGTTCCAGCCGGTGGTGGCTTTCAGTTTGCCTCCACCCAGATCGGTGCCGCCTGCGGCTTTGGCCAGCTGCGCCCATTCGTCTTTGGTGGGGATGTGCCAGCCGTCCGGGCAGATACCTTGGCGCTTCACGAGGTTTCCAGGCCAGATCTTGCGGTTGTAGAGAGAATCCACGCCCATCGCTTGAGCCCAGTCGTAGAGCCTTCCGTACTTCGCGCAATGTGCCGCATCGAGCTCCTTGCAGATTCCGAAGGTGTCCTTCGCGCCGGTGGTCTGCCGGTAGTTCAGGTTCTGTGCCATCCAGGTCTGGGTCCCGATCGTCACGATGCGGTACTGCTGTCCGTCGCGCTCATCGGTCATCCGGACCGCCTCGCGCACCCGCACGCGCACCGTGTCCACCGGCGAAACGTTGCCTCGCTCATCCGTCACCCGGACGCGCACGGGATAATTCTCCGTGGGAGTCTTCGGCAATTCGATGAGGGTGTCGGCCTTTCCAGCGACAAGTTCCGAGGAGCCGACGCCCCATTCCACCTTCGCCAGTTTTCCCTCGTTGAGCGAAATCATGTGGAGATTCAAACGTGTCCCGACCTCCCCGACAGTATTTGCCACATGGAAGGAGGGAAGGGGATTGATCACCGTGATCCTGGCGCTGGTGGAATCGCGGCTGCCCTTTGTGTCGACCTTCGTGGCGGTCAGGATGTAATCCTTGGAAACGTTCGATCCGACGGAAGGGATCACGGGATAGGCATGGTTCACGGAAACAAAAGGCCCCCCGTAGACCGTGTCCTTGGTCCCGTCCCCGAAATTCCAGATGGTCATGGCCACGCCGTCCGTGTCGGCCACGAAGACATCGTAGACGACAGGCTCTCCGGCGAGCACGGTGCGATCGGGTAGCCGTCCCATTGAATCCAGGTGCCAGAGAGGAAACGTTCTTTCTCTGATGCCCACATTCCCATCGATATCGGTGACACGGCAGCGAACGATGTGATTTGGCCTGCCGGGCCAACTCCATTTCACGGTCTTGGTCGGGCCGCCGACCTTGAAGCCTGCGCCATCGACTTCCCATTCGTATTTGACGATCGCTAGTTTCCGTGGTTGCAGCATCGCAACGCCTAGATCGTGACTGGTGTTCGCCAGATGGATGGAATCGCCGGTGATTTTGCCGTGGGGGACCGCATTGGCCATGCGCAATGCGGTATCGAACCGGATGGTATCGGCGAACTCCGCGAAGGGGAGGGTGTCCGAGATGCCTATCCGACCCCGTCCCGTGCCAAGCACATCGATCCAGGCTCTTTGCCGATACTTGGCGGTATCCGCACCCACCGGCAGGTAGAATTGTCCCGAGATGGTTCCATGATCGATCTCGAGCGGATTCGATTTTTCGTCGAGCTTGAACTGCAAATCGAAGCGCCTCGTCGTGGAGCCATCGCCCAGGTTGATCCCGGCCACGACGGAGCCGAACTGGGTGTCCGGATCGGGATAGGCCTTCGATGTGAGGTGGACTTTCCGCAGCGTCTGCTGGATGCCTCGCCGATGCGACGAATCCACCGACTGGGTGCAGATCGTATCGCCCTGCCAAGAGTAGGCAAGGATCCCGTTGGACCCCGACATTCCCCGAGCACCGGCCTCGGCGCTCGATCCTGTTTGGCCTTTCAGCCCAATGCCCATCGGGAAGACCTGTGTTTTGCCATCGATCGACAGCCGCAGCCATTGGATGCCGCTACCGGTGCGAGGGATGCTCAGGTTGTGATTTCCTGCATCCAGTCTGGCTGGGGGGAGCCCGCCGATCCTGGCGCCTTGCACATCGAACACGTCCACTTCGACGTGCGCGGGAGCCTTCAAGGAAAGCGAAAGCGCCTGCCCGCTCCAACGCATCTTGGTGGTGGTCGGGCTTTGCAGACCTGCCAAGGGGGATTCCAGAGACCATCTGCCTTGGGCATCGGTGGTGTCGCTGACGCCGACCAGATCAAGCGAAACGACAATTCCCGGCACAGGGTTGTCGTGGATATCCCGGATGACGCCATCGAGCTGGATGTCTCCGGCATGGATCAGGGCCGCAGATCCAAGGGCGGCCAATAGACGGGTGTGCAGCGAGGTGTGGGTCACCATGGGATTCTCCGGGATCGTATGCACGAGGGTTCCACGCGTCGGAGCCGTACCGCAAGACGGACGTTCTTGTCGTGTATCCCGAATCTACCACATGCCGAAGTTCGCGGTTGGGCATAAACGAGGCTTGGTTTGAAAAAATGACAAAAACGGGGGGCAGGGTCTCACGGAGAGGGGAGTGGAGCCTAGGCGGATTTTGCCTTCGTGGCCTTTGGTTTTAGCGTCACTTCGCGATGGGCGCTTTTCAGGAAGCGGACAAATTCAGGCTTGGCGATCCGCTCCAGGTCCACGGTGGCCCAGCCTTGCGCGCCGTATTTGCCCGGCACGGGGGTCAATACCCCGCGCTCGATGGCCTCCGTTCGCGATGGATCCGCGAGCGGAAGCTTGAGGGAAAGTTCGCCGCTGCGGGGATCGAAGGTCGCGAAGTTCTTTTTGCCCACCCCGAACATGACCATGGAGAAGTGGATCGATTCGGTGACCTCCGGCAATTCGAGCGCCAGCTTCTTGAATGTGTCGAGGGAGATCATGGGAGGACTCCTGTCCTGGATGCTTCGCTGATTGCCGAACGTTTCAAGATGCGAATCTATAAGGCGCGGACGAGTTCCAAAACCCGGAGTCGCCGCGAGCATGTCCTAAATTGTGTGCCATGCAAGGACAGTCCATCTGTCGGAGGATTCCCCAGTGATTCCAGCGCCATTGACGGTAAACTGTATCCGGGCGTGCGGGTTGATGCTTCTCGTTTTTGGATCGACCTTGAGATGCCCTGCTGGTCAGATCAGAGGGGACCTGACGGATCGCCAAAAGCACCAGTTGGGCATTTGCAAAGAGCTACAGGAAAAAGCGTGCGACAGTGTGAACCTCGAAGATCGCCTGATTCTGAGAAGACTCCTGAATCAGGGGTTCCAGCTGGATCTGCATGTGGATTTCGAAGCCGGCATCAGCCAGGGGCGGGTTGTGGGGCTGTCTCTGGTCGCAGCTCCGGCATTGGCCCTTCCGCGATACCTCGCCGAGCTCGATGAACTTCAATCGCTTAGCATCGACGGAAAGGGATTCCTTCGGCAAGTCCCGGCAGGAATCTGGAAAATGCCCCTGCTGGATCGCCTTTCCCTGGCAAACTTCCAATCCCTGGATTCGATCGTGATCCGATCAGCCGATCCCCACGCGATCAAGCGTCTTTCGGTTGCCCACTGCGGCCTTGCGAAGCTTCCTCCGCAGTTTCGAAGGCTGGAAAACCTGGAAAGACTGAGTGTGGGAGGAAACAGGCTGGGGAGGCAATCGGCCAACGACGAAAAATGGCTAACGCGATTTGCTCCAAGCTGGAAATTGGAGCAGGCCCTGGAAGCGCCATGGGAGGCGTTTCCGGAGATCCCTCGCGAGGTGTTTGTCGCGAAATCCGCTTTTGATTCGATGAGCAATGCGTTAGGGCGCATCAGGAGCTCTCGAGGAGATCTGAATCCGAAGCTTCGGAAGCGACTTCCAGAATTGATCGATGTTGGAAAGATCGAGAAGAAGCGGCCTCTTTACCATGTGAAGCGCGACGGATTCGAAGGTTGCGATGATGGAGGAGACAATTACCGTCATTTTTTCGATGGTGCAGTGGTCTATGGCGCGGATGCGTCTCAAACAGTTCTGCTTTCCTCCGGCGAATGGTCGGTGCTTCGTCGAAAGATTCCCAAAGGATCAGACACATCCACAGTCATCAAGCATCTGGGAGCACCATACGCGAAGGAAGAGGGTTATTTGCTTTACTACTTCCAGGACTCGCTCCCGGAAATCGATAGTGGCAGGATGTACGCCTTGTTCCGGTTCATCGAGGGGCGCTTGGTCGCGGTCGAAGTGGAAGTCCTCACTGTGGAGTGTTAGCCGATCTTTCGTTCCGGAACTCGCCGTCCACTCCCGAAACGATTGACCGGTTCCTGTCAGGAGCGATAGGATGAGTGGTCCCGCTTAGAATGTCTGGATCGTCTTGAGCTGCACGAGGCCGCCGGGGATGTCCTTGCACTTCCCATCCTGGATGGCGCAGGGTGCGACGATGTCGAGTCTGGACGCTTTTCTCGCTTCCTTCAGAATCTGGCTTTCGCCAAGGCCATGCCATCCAGTAGGAAGGAGCACGGGCGAATCGATCATGTTGTCGTCCTGCGCATAGATGCGCAGGTCGGAAAGGCGGAAGACATGCTTTCCGCTGCCGGCAGTTCGAGGCATCCATCCGAGCCAGACCGATTGGGTGTCGATGGAAAGGCTTCCTAGTCTGACCTGCAGACTGACAGAGTCCTGGGTGAGGATGTCGACCACGACCGAATCGGAAACATGGAGAGGGCTGAGAATTTGAAGCGCCAACGCGTAACTGAATTCCACGCCGATCGGTTGAGGCTGGTAGCATAGAACGGCGCCAGAATCTGTCGTTGGGATCAGTGGCAGGTTGTTCGCAAGTCCGCAATTGGAATAGCTGGACTGGTTGGGCTCGTAGATGTGGCTTCTGTAGGTCCAGGTGCCGGTTTTCACGTGGATCGGATTGACGGGGGTCGAGTTCAACGTGTCAACATGGACTGCCCATGCGGAGTGCTCTTCTCCCCACCACTCCTGGTATCGGCCCATGATGTGCACCGCGCGGGAGAAGAAGAATCTTGGTAGATCGAAGCTCCGAACGCCGGTGTCATGGATCACGGTGTCCAGCAAGAGGATTCCGGCAGTGGAATCGAGGAACTTCAGGTGGAAAGCGGTCACATTCCCTTTCCAGGGCCTTTGCCAACCGACATGGATCCCCCCGGAAGGAAGGTTTCTGACTTCCATGGAGGGAGCCGGCGGGATCATCCGGAAATAGATGTATCTCCCGGCGGAATCTCCCTCGTCGTCGACGACGACCAGGGTTGCGCCGAAAGAGTTTTCGGAGCGGCGATCCGGAAGAACGATCTTCATGGAATCGCCCGTGAAAACCGTGCGTTCTCCCCAATTCCAGTGCAAATATCGGCGAACCACCTTGCCTCCAAGCGTGTCGGTCGCTCCAAAGGAGATCCAAACGGAATCCCCGATCGCAGCGGAATCTGGGTAGGTGGGGTTCAGGCTTGGTGGGGTCCGGAACCTTGTTCTCGCGTAGGACCGACTCACGAACGAATCCGGTACGAATGTGAAGCCAGGGGTCTCGGTGACGCGGCCCTCCTTGGTGACGATCTTCGAGTAGACCATCAATGCGGGATCCGTGGCGGAAGGGCACCTGACCAGAAGCGAGCCTTCACCCGACTGCCAGGTCGTATCAATCGAGGTCCTCCAGAAGATCCTCCCAACCAATGAGGTGTCTAAGCCTGCAAGAACCACTCGGCTGGTGTCTCGGGAGCGCCACTCCCGTTCCGTCAACGGAAAGGCAGTCGCCACAAGGTTGGAACTTCCGATTGTCGCCAGCCGGATGTCGCCGGTTTCCGTCCCAAAACTCGAGATGCGGGTGCGGGAGGCGATGCCGATCGAATCGACAACTTCGGCCCAGATCTTGCCGACCTGGGTCGGATCGCCATCCAGCGTCCAGAAGTCTTTGGAGAAACTTCCGCTGATGGAATCGTATGTGGCGGGAAACACCACCCGTTCGTGGGAGTTGCGTTCCAATACGAACTGGACACGATGCATTTTGCGCTGTGGAATCCAGAGGTCGCCGATGCGCGGAAATTCGCTGGAGTCGATCTGGCCCAAGGCTTTTCGGCGCACCAGGCGGAGCAAGGTCGGAGCGTCCGCGCCGGACGACAACGGAAGCGAGACGAAAACCGTTCCGGCGATGGATAGACGGAATGTGTCAGCTGTGGTTTCGGATGGTCGCGCCAGGCTCCAGTGTCCATTCGTGTCCGTCAGGGTTCGCCGACCGGATCGCGACAGCGCCACCTCGACACCCGAGATTCCAGCCCCTCCGATGTCGATGACCTTTCCGGACAAATTCTGAATCGGAACCTCCACGGGATTGGCCGACTCCTTCGAGTCGCAGCTCCACAGGGCAGCCAATAGAGATGCTGAGAATATCGAAAGGCCGATGCCGGCAAGGGAGGGTCTTCTCATGGTTTGAATCCGGGGTTGGGGAATTGGATGTCTCCGATTTCGAGGATGCCTTCGCGATTTCCGCAGGACGAGTACAAGCTGCCGCAGGTCATGGCGAAGTGGAACGTATAGCAGCTGGACATCAGCTTCTTGAACTGCTCGACGTCACGAGGTGGCTTTGGATGGGTCAGGACCTGGTCTGCGGCTGGAATCTTGAACCACTGGAGGGAGTCGGGCGTGATCCGGACTTCCCCATGCGACTGGCTGGGAATCTTCCACCCGCGCATCCATCCGTTGTCGAAGTCCGCGTCTGTCCCGCAATTCCCGATCGCCACCACGATGTCCAGGGAGTCGTTGTCGTAGGCCAGTTGAAGGTCTCCCGATGCGGAAGGATCGGTCATGTAAACGGTCGATTCGAGATAAGTGCTGGAAAGCCACACATGGCTGACCAGACCGCCTTTGTGGTTGGCGCGCCAGGAAAACTGCAAGACCGGTCCAGACAATAACCGACCAGTTTTCGAGATGGACTCGATCGAGTAGGAAGGCGTGGTGTTCCCCCAGGTTTGAGCCGAGGTTCTCAGCCAGAACCAGGGATTCATGCCAACCCAGTTGTTGGTGGTGTCGATGAGGAGCTTGTAGGGCGGAGATGTGGGCAGAACGGTGTCGATCCGGGTCATCGGGTGCATCCCAACCAACGATCCACCACTCCACTCCGCACGGATCTGGACGCGCACTTTGGGGTCCAGGATCGAGCGATACTGTTCGCAGGAAATGGAATCCGCGGGGTTGCAGCTGCCGCGTCCGATCGAGATGTCGCCCGATGCGATCGTCGGTGCCGATCGGCCCCCGAGAACGACTCGCACCCGGGTAGGGGTGGAGATGATGGAGTCGATCCACAACTCCTGCTCGACCTGGAAGACGAACGTCGACTTCGCCGTGTCGCCGGCTTCGTCGACGCCGCGCAGATTGAAGGCGGTGGCTCCAGGGCGACGGACATCGATGGGCAGTGCGAACCTTCCCGATTGGGGGATCGTGAAGGCCTTGCCCTCGATATCGAACAGTTGTTTGACGATTTTTGGAGATCCGCTGCCGGAGGTCGAGGTGAAGACCTCGACGCTGTCCTTGCGAGGAATCGCCTTGATGGAATCGATTTTCACGGCGGATCGGGACTTCCAGTAGGGAAGGCGGAGATAGGCGTTGTTGGAGTCGCCGTTGGAAAACCAAGCCCTGGCGACAAGATCTTCCTGCGTCCAGGGGAGGCCCGGTCGATGCCAGCGCAGGGTGTCTCCTTTGCCGATCAGGACCGTCTTGTAGTACCACTCGATGCGAGTGAGGGTTTCGCCGTTGAAGACTTCCGGATTGCCGCGAAGGAGGAATGTGTCGACGTCCACGGAGCTGTCGGAGACCCATTGGATGGACATGGAAGGAGGGGGACGAAAACCTCCGATGGGCATGACGGCGCGAAATTTGACGGAATCGGTGCGACCAGGAGTCACGAGCGCAGTGTCCGAAGTCCCCACCAATGCACCAGCCTTCCCCCAGGCGGCGACATGGATCAGGACTGTCCCGCCGCCTTTGGGAATCACGAGCCATTTGAGATTGGAATACCTGCCAGCCGAGGTATCGAATCCGAATTTGTTCCGGGCCCTGTGGGTCGCGGGATCCAACGCCAGGGAAAGCGATTCGGGGTTGGATGGCCACAGATGCCAGCGATCCCCTTTGGCCACCAAGCCTTCGATCTTGATGCGGGCGAGGTTCAGATCTTCGACGGCTCCGTCCCGGATCGTGCCGGGGCGTTCATGGACCAATGCGCCGTTTGCGAAGAAACGCAAGGTGTCTGCGATCCTGCGGGTGGAATCGCTCGAGGTTGTATCGGTGGGCTTGAAACGCAAGTGCCAGGAGCCATCGTTTCGGGAAGTATCGGCGCGATGGAGGCGAGTCGAAAGCACCGCGATTCCTGCCAGCGGATTGTTCTTCGCATCAAGGATCTTGCCGGACAGCTCGAGGGAATCGGTGCCGAGTTTCCCGTCGGGCAAGGTCGCAACGGCACGCGAGGTATCGGTCGTTTCCTCGGTGGAAAGGATCACCCTGGAATTGTCGCAGGAGGTGAGCAAGAGCAGAGCGTTTGCCCAGACAAGGAAATGGAGGCCTTTAGAGGCTCGCGGGAGTGGGGGCTGCGGAATCATGCCGCAAACGTTAGCATTTCAGGGATGTCCACGCCGCTTCGTTCGCTGAATGCCGATGGCGGCGGGAGAGGCAGTTCTCGCCGCCGCCATCCATTCAGAGGGCTCTGTGCTGGATCACCCGATCTGCGGGAGTTCCTGTCCGGGCTTCTTCATGCCCTGGTGGATGAGGTTCCCCAGCAGCACGGTGGTCAGGCCACCACTGAGACCATCCGATCCGCCGCCGGCCACGATGTCGGGCACGATCTTGATGTTCCCCTTGGCCAAGGCTTCCGCGACCTGGACCACGGCGTAGTTGCCCGCCTCCATGGAGCTGACCTTCTGTTCGATCACTTTGGCTTCCGCGCTGCCCACCGCCAGGATCTTGGCGCCTTCGGCCTCGCCCACGGTGCGCAGCACGGTGGCGTCGGCTTCGGCGTTGATGGTCTTGGAGCGCGCGTTGCCCTCGGCGAACTTGACGGCCGCGCTCGCCTCGAACTGGGCGATGGTGACTTTTCGTTCGGCGTCGACCACGCGAGCTTGCGTATCCGCCAGAGCCTTGGCTTGTTCCAATTCTTGTCTGACACCTTGCGCTTGGCACTGGGTGTCGTAGGTGACCTTTTCCTGCTCGGCGATCTTGCGATCGGTGAGCGTACGCATGAGCTCGTCGGGCGGCACGATGTCGCCGATCAGGGTGTCCACCGCGCCCACGTTGTATTCGGAAAGGGCGCTGGAAATGGACTGCCGGGCTTCTTCCTGGCGTGCCGAACGATTCTTCAGGAATTCGATGATGTCGGAGCCCTGGGCGGCGTTGCGGAAATAGTTGCCGATCGTGGGTTCCAGCACTTGCGTGACCAGGGCGCTCATGTCGCCGAAGCGCGCGATCACCTTGGGGGCGTCGTTTCGGGGAATGTGGATGATCTGGGAAACGTCCAGGTTGAACTTGAATCCGTCGGAGGATCTGACGGAAATTGTCGATAGGTTGGCGTCCAGGTTGTGGGCTTCGGATTTGCCCGTGGCCCAGTTGAGCACCACGTTGGCGGTGGGGACGTTGACCACCTTGTTGGTGTTGGGGTTGATCGGGTACTTGCCCGGATCCAGCGGGTCCACGCAAACGCCCTTTTCGCCCTTCGACACCAGGTTCCCATGCTTGAAGGTGGCGCCTGTCACGTCTTTGCCTTCGCGTCCCACATACGAGATCACCACGCCCACATGGGCGATGGGGACGGTGGTCATCTCCACCACGGCCACGGTGGCGAAGCGTGGATTCAGGAAGTAGCGGCCGGCCAGCAGGACTTGTTCCTGCAGTCCTTTGAAGCCGCCGCCAGCGATGAACTTGTCCGGATCCTGGAACATGTTGTGTTCGTGGATCTCGCCGCCGGCGATTTCGCCGGTGGGAAGCGGTGCGCCTTCCTTGGTGGTCACCACGCCGATCTTGTTTTCGGGGATGTCCAGCACCTCCACCAGGACCACATCGAACAGGATGGGATTGATGCGGTAGTTGCCCGGCGGGATCACCTTGGATTGGGGGCCGCGCTCGCCTCCACCTGCGAAGAACGCCTTGGCGTCCTGGAAGGAATCGCAGGAAACCCCTTTGGCGATCACGCGTCCCACGGGCAGTGGATTGCCGTCGTGGGCTTCCACCACGCCCAGCTTGCCTTGGGGAATGGAGGTGGCGTCAAAAAGCTTCACGGTGAAGAGCAAAGGGTTGATGCGGTAGGTTCCCGGTGGAACCACGGTCATTTGAGGCCCGCGTTCGCCGCCGCCCTCCAAAAAGGCCCTCGCGTCCTGGAAGAAATTGCAATCCACGTCGCGGGCGATGATGCGTCCGTTGGACAACGGCTTGCCGTCGCAGGCCTGGACCATGCCGATCTTGCCTTGAGGGACTTCGGTGAACTTGACCAGCGCAATGGAATACTGCCAGGGCCACAGGCCCAGGTGCAGGCCCGGCGAGAGCGTGTCGGCCTGGTAGCCGGCTTCCCCTTTGAGGGCGATGATCTGGCCATCGGGCAGATTCGAATTGGCGCCGAAGAGCACGAACTTCTTGGTGACGGTCCCAAGACTGTCGTCGGGGACGATGATCACACCGATCAGCGAGATGATGGATTTCCAAAAGAGAATGCACAGGATGAGCGCGAAAACGCCACCCAGGATCATGATGAGATAGGGACCGGTTTCCATGCGAGTTCCTTCGCGGTTGGTAGAGGGGGTGCGATGCGGGGGACGCAGCGCTCGGAAAAACATAGCATCCACAAAATCCATCCGTTTCCTTCAGGGGAAACGCTTTGAACGGATTCCAGACTTTAGACGGATCCTGTAGGTCGTACATTCCCCCATTGGGAGTGTCCATGCCCGAAATCTTCACCTACACCGACTACCGCAAATTCCTCTCGGATGCCTGGGCCGAGCGCAAGGCGCGCGATGCGAAGTTCTCGCACCGGTTCATCGCACTGCGGGCGGGGTTCGCCAGTTCCGGGTTCTTTTCCAAGATCCTTTCCGGCGATGTGAACCTGACGCCCTCCGGCGCCCTCAAGCTCGCCGAGATCTTCCGGCTGTCCAATCGCGAGACCCGCTACTTCGAGCTTCTGGTGCTCTACGACCAGGCCAGAAGCCACGAGGAGCGGATGTTGTTTTTGGATCGCATCGTCGCATCGCGCAACCTCGGGGTTCCCGAGCTGGAAACCTCCAAGACCGCCTTCTGCCGGGATTGGCGGGCGGTGGCCGTCTTGCAGGCGTTGGATTTGATCGAGCATCGCGACGATCACGCCCTGCTGGGTCGCATGCTCACGCCGAAGGTGGAGGCGGCCGAGGTGGGCCGGATCCTGGCTCTCCTGGACGAGCTGGGATTGGCAGCCAAGGGGGATGACGGAATCTGGCGAAAAACACAGGCGACTCTGACCACGGGGGATGCGGAGTCGGAGGCCATCGATCTCTTCCGCCAAACCACCATGGAGCTGGGAATCGAATCCATGGACCGATGGACCCGCGAAGACCGCTCCATCTCCACCCTGACCCTGAGCGTTTCCAGGCAGACCTTCGAGCGGCTGCGCGACAAGCTGCGTTGCCTGCGTCGCGAGGCCCTGGACATGGCCTCTTCGGACGATCTGCCGGATCGTGTGATCCAGGTCAACTTCCAGATGTTTCCTTTGGCCGTGCGGCCCGAAGGAGGTGAATCGTGAGGTCCTCCTTCCTTTGGTTCGCAAGCTCTTGCGCGTTGCTGGGTTGCACCGAGGATCGCTCTGCGGGCGGCGGTGGATTCGAGACGGGGGATCTCCATGCCCGCGTGACCACTCCCGCCGGAAAGCCTGCCGCCCGGGCGATGGTGTGGCTGGTGCGGTCCAACGGCGACACTGCGCCAGCAACCGTTCTGGACAGCGCATGGACCGATCCGTCCGGCTTGGTGCGCCTGACGTTGGCGTCCGACGTGGATCGCGGCGGGCTCGGTCTGGATGCGAAGCTCGGCGATTCGCTGGGGATCGTCCGTCGGCCTTTCCAGCATGGCGATTCGGCGGAGGTCCGTCTTGGCAAGTCGGGGGCGGTGGAATCCTGGATCGATTCGGCCAGACAAATTCCGACTCTATTCGTTCCCGGCAGCCATTTCGTCTCGGTGAGGGCGGATTCCGCTCCGAAGTCCTCCCTCCGGATCCCCCAGGGCGACTGGGACGTGGCGCTCAAGGCGTCGGCCAAGACGGAAATCGTCCATGACGTGCGTGTGGGATCCGTCGCGGCCACGGTGGGTGCGCCCGCCTGGTCCACCAAGAACCTGATTTGGACGGATTCCCTCGTGCTGGACAGGGTGGCCATCAACCGCATCCAATACCGGGACCCGAATCTTCCGCCTGTCGGGTCGTGGTCGCCTTTGGACTCCAACCTGGCTGGATGGACGATGTCGCCGGAATTGAACGGACAGGAGGGTGGAGTTGCCCTGCTGGGCGTGGGGCCCACCTCGAAATCCACAAAATCCAATGGTTCGGGCGTGTCGCCGCCGGGATTGCCTGGCAGTGGTTCCCTCGTGATCTCCTGGCAGTTCGATCGTTCGCCGGAATCCGACTCCGATCTGGTGCGGACCATCGCCATCGCGGACTCTTCCGGAGTGGGGCTGCGCGTGGATCTGAACCCACGGCAGAAACCGTCCGAGTGGATCGTCTACTCCGGTTCGAATCAATCGATGGAAGCCAAGCTGGATCCGGTGGATGCTACGCATCTATCGACGATCGAGTGGACGATTTCCTGGGACCAGAAATACTTCTATCTGTACGCGGGGAAATCGTATGTCGGCTGCGCCTACCGAAGCACCAATGGCGGCTTGCCCCGGATCCGGCTGGGAGTCCATGGACTGCTGACGACGACTTCCGGCCTGGTTCGCATCGCCGCGGTCAAGCTCTACCAGCCGAATTGATTGGCTGAGCGCTTCCCGGACAGGAAGCGGATCCTTCTCCATCCTCCTCCCGGTGGCGGGGGTGAGGCGATACCTTGGAAGCAGGACGGCGCACGCCGGTGCGCCCGGACGGAAACCATCGAACGGAGATGATCCCATGAAAACAGGAAATGTCCTCATCGCCATCGGCCTGGTGGCTTCGGCCTGCCTGGCGGCGGAAACCGAAAACTGCTGGAGCTCCAACCAGTTCGGGGGCTACCTCGTATGTGGCACCATGGAGAACCCCCGTCCCGCCACGGCCGAGGAGATCAAGCGCGACCAGGACTACTACGCCTGGAAGGCCAAGAACCACCAGCTCTTCCAGGACAACGTCGCGGCCAACCTGGAGGCCACCCTGGTGGGCTTGGATCCGCTGGTGGCCCAGCGGATCCGTACGATCTGGTCGTCCGTGCAGAGAAAGACCGACGAAAAGGTGCAGGTCTACCAGGATGCCCAGAAACCCGCATACCAGGTGGATCAGAAGCCCGTCCCCCAGAAGTGATTGACAGGAAGTGACGACCATGTCCTGCGCAATCCTTTGGGTCGCGGCGATGGCCATCGCCCAGACGGCCGATCCGCCCCAGACGATCTCCTCGGCGACCTACGGAATCCGTTTGCCCGTGCCCCAAGGTTGGACACCGCGGGTCACGGACACATCGCTTACGGTGTCTTCCAATGCGGAGAGCGGCGGCAAGACCGTGGTCGTGGGCGTGCAGTTCAGTGTGGGATTGTCTCCATACGCCACCGAAAAAGACTGGCGCGAGCAGACGATGTCGGCCTTCCTGCGCTACCTGCAGTCCAACTACGGTCGGCTTCTGACGCCCAATTCCAAGGGTGTTTTCCGCGGGGATTCCACGGAAAACGCCAACTACCTGGCTTTGGATCCCAAGTCCAGGCTCCTCTTCGCGGGGCAGTCGCGATTTCTGGCTCGCGACGGCAAAGGTTTTGAACTGTTCGTGATGGGCGACACCTTGCCGATCTATGCCGATTTCCCCAAGTACGAGGCCATCCTGGAGTCCATGGAGTGGGGGACTTCCTCGCTTGGCCCGATCGGCCATTCGAAGGATGGCCTCCGCCTGGAACGCAGCGGCGGCACGGAATTGGTGCTTCGGTCCGCTACGCCCCTCCAGGATGTACGGATCACCGATCTTCGCGGCCGTGGAGTTGGCGCCGTCCTCACGCGGATGGATCCATTTTCTGTCCATATCCTTAGGAAATCTTCCGGGTGGGCTCCCCTGTTGGTCTCCTCCGGGTCGCGATCCATCCTGTTTGTTCCGTGACGGAAACCGGCAACCGAGCCGAAACAAGCCGTGTCCGGTCGGGAGGGATCGCAGGGTCCGTCCTGGCGGTGATCCTCGGGTTGGCGTGGGTGCCCGCTAGCGCGCAGTACCATCAGCCCATCGAAGGGCGGGTGGATTCTTCCCAGATCCGTGAGGGATCGCTCCGCGAGACGGGATTCGATCCGCGCGCGTCGTATCGAACGTTGGATTCCCTGGTGATGGCCAACCGGATGGGAGTCGCGCGCGCCTTCGCCGATTCCATCCTGCCTTCGATCCCCCGCACCAGCCCCTACCACGATAGCGTGCGGGCCAAACGAGCCTATTTGGAAGACCTCCTGACGCGCCGGACCCGGCCGGCTAAAGCGAAGCCGCGCACCTGGAGTCTGGAGACAGGAATTGTCGCGGGCTGGGAGTCCTTCCAGTGGATCCGGGGTCGGTCCACCTGGGCTCGCACCCGCGCGGACAGCTGGGAGGTGGCTTCGGGAATGGTCGCCGATCCAACGTCTGCCACGGCACCCATCGCGGCGACAACGGGAGCGGCCGTCGGCGGGGAGGGTTCGGCGAGTTGGACGTTCGCCACCGGGCCTTTGGTTCATCGCTTGGAAGCTTCGGGCAGGTGGGGGCTTTCCCGGGAGGATTCCACGTGGAAGCCGGGATGGTCGCACGTCTCGCCACGCGTCGCGACGAGCGCGGGAAGTTGGGAGGGGAGTCTGGCTCCCGCATGGCAATGGTCCGGCGAGGACTTGGTCCTCTCGGGGATTTCGGGGGCGATTTCCTGGACCACCCGCGAGCTGGAGCATCCCTGGATCCTGTCCCTGGAGGGCGGTGTCGATCGCCTGGAGGGACAGAACATGACCTACAGACGGATGGGAGCGGAGGTCGCGCACCGAAGACGGGCGCTGGGTTGGCTGGGGCGGATCGGCTCCCGGATGGAATGGACGAATCGGACAGGGGTGGCGCGAACGCGAGTCCCCGTCCGGGTCGCCTCGTGCGACGATCTCCAGGACGGCGAGATCGCTTCGGCGACAAGTATCGTCTGCTACGCGAGCCCCACCAGCGACTCGGTCTTGGCGCCCCATCCCTTCAAAGGGCTTTCCGCGGTACCCTACGTTCCCGGGGTCGATCTGGAGCGAGGTTCGTGGACTTCCTCGATCCGGACGGGAACGACGATGGTCCTCTTCAGGCCGTTGGCCAAGGGACGTGCCATTGTCCAAATCGCGACCGCCTACGTCTTCGAGCGATCCCTCGATGCCGTGCGCTGGAACAACGGGTATTTCGGCAACGCCTTGGGGGATTCCCTGTACGTGTACCACGATCGCGCCACCGATCGGGACTTCCTCTGGGAGAAGGATCTCCGCAGTCGCTTCCTTGGCCTGGAGCGTCGGGCGGAGGCCTTGTCGCTGCACACCGTGGCCGGACAGATCCGAGGCGGATTCCGTCCCGTGGCTGGGCTCGAACTCCACCTGGAGTACGTGGTGGGCAGGACATGGTCCTCCCTGCCCGACGAAGCGGAGGAGCGCGGGAATTTCCGGTGGCAGATCGAATGCGGGGCATCCTGGGAATGGTGATGCCGTAAATTGTCAAGAATGAATCGTCGAGCCGCTCAACGCGATGCGGATGGAGGTGTCGGGGTGGCCTTGCTCACCAAATCCCTCAACGTATCCAGGTTCACTTGCACGTTGTTCAAGACCAGCCACGACATCTTGCTCGCCTCCAGCGTGAGGTAGATGCCGTTCTTGCCCAGGTAGCCTTCCGGGCTGACATCGATCTCCATCGATTTGTAGGTGATGGTGCCCTTTGGTCCGGAAAGATGCCGGAATTGGATGGGGCTGGCCAGACCCGGAGCGCGTATCAAACCGACGGAGCGAACCGAGTCCTGCATGTAGTGGGTGGTGTCGAGCCTCATCCCCGCGCTCTTCAAGCCCGGAGTTGGCGTGATCGTGGTGGTGAAGACAATGATGGTCATCGGCGACACGATCGATTCGCAGGTCCTGGTGGGGGTTTTGGTGATCGACAGTTCGATTTCGATCTTGCTCCAACTTCCGCCGTTGTCTGCTTCGTACGAGGTGGAGGCCACGGATCGATTCCCGAAAAGGATGTCGCCCACGCAGTTTGCGGATGACGTGTCCAGCTGTTGGACGATTCCCGACTCCCTCCACGATTTGAGCCCCCCCTTCGCGCGGACCAAGCCTTTGTGGGTGTATACCAGTCGATCGACAAAGGAGGCCTGGGTGCGCTTAGCACTCGACAGCGCCGAGGATCCCAGGCGGGGATTGGCCTTTCCGGAAAACAGGATCGTGCCGTCCAGCCGAAGTCGCAGCAGATGGTCCGCCGTCCCTCCGGACGGGAGTTCCATGCGGGACTCGCCTGCAGGCACCGACTTCGAAATCGTGGAAAGCAGGGATCCGTCAAAGCCCATCACGTCGAGTCGAAGAACCCCCGGCTTCGGCGTTTCGATCACCATCTCATGGCCTTCGATCCGCACCTTTCCGGGCGGTCGGGCAAACCGGATGGCGGAAAACGGATTTTCCATCGTCCAGGTCCCATCGAGAGCGGAGGTGGCTTTCAGGGTGGTGTCGGATTCGAGCTGGACAACCACTCCACCCAACGGATGGTTGGACAGGTCTGTTACGGTTCCCGAGGCAGAGATCAGGTCCGAGCTGGAGAAAGCCGTCGAAACAAGGAAAAGGACAAGCGAGTGGACCATGGTGGGAGCCTTCCTTCGAAAGACGGAGCTATTGCTCCGTTAACGTACGGTGAAACCGGTGTCCGCGAACCGACGTTTTTTCCATGGTCTTTGTCGAATCGTCAACATCCAGCCGCTCGGGTCGGCCATCTGGCCCAAGCGGAAGTCCAGACGCGACGGTGGAACCGGCCAAAAGCCGCCCACACCGGAATGTCCGTGTTCAGGTCGTTTGCAACGCCTTTGCCAAAATCTGTGCGTGATCGAAAGCGATGCCGTCATCGCCGGTCTGGAGGAATCCCCCGGCCTTGTCGCCTTCCAGCGTGGCACCGAGTACAAGGGAATCAGAGTGCAAGGAGAGAGCGAACCGTCCATCCGACCCTTCCCTCCAATCCACATTGAACCAGCGCGCGTCGATGGCGTCTTCGCCGAATTCCAAGCGTGGCGCCGGGCCCTCGATCCTTCCCACGAACGCACAGGAAATGATCCACCCGCGCGGATCTCGTCCGGGCTGGCTGAACACCCCCAGCGAGGTCAACGCGACGCCTTCCACTCCAGCCTCTTCCAAAAGCTCGCGAGAGGCGGCTTGCTCCACGGATTCTCCCGGCTTCACGAAGCCACCGGGCAAGGCCCAGTCGTTCATGTAGGGATGTTCGCCTCGCCGGATCAACAAGACGCGCTGCTTGGCGGTGGATGCCTCGCGCGAAAGGAGCACCACGTCGGCGGCAACCGAAGGGCGTTCGTAGTCGGCCATCGAGTAGGTGCCAAGAAACGTCTTTTCGCCATCGGGCTTGGCGCTTCGCTTGACCAGGTCGTCCAGCTCCCGCTTGGAACGGCGCGAGTGGAACAGCGGGATGATCCCGTTGATGTAGTCGGCGCCGCGGTCGGTCAGCCAGATGCCGCCGTCGCGCAGCTCCATCAGGCCTTGTTCGATCACAAATTCCGTCTCCGATGGGAACAACTCCCGGAAGTCGGCGTCGAATCGGGCCTTGAAGGCGGCGAAATCCACGAACCCGAAGTAGAAGGCCACCGAGACCATCTTGGCGATGGCCTCTTCCTGGTCCAACGCGTAGCAGTCCTGGATGGGCAGCACGCCTTCTTCCACGCGAGCGCGGTAGCGGTCCAGCTTCTTGGATGCGGCGCCCTCGTTGTAGGCCAGGTAGTTGCGCCCGAAGGATTGGGCGCCCAGGCCCATGCCCAGGTACGGAGTGCCCTTGATCACGCGCTCGGTGAGATAGTCGCTTGTGCCCCAGTCGCCAGGGACGCGGCTGAAGGTGTTCTTGCCGGGGTTGCCCAGAAAACCGTTTTCGTTCAGGAGCTTGTGGGCCAACCGGTACTGCTGGATCACCTTGTAGATGGACACGCCACCGGCTTCGCTCTCGATCTTGGTGCCTTTGTAGCGGTTGCGGTAGAGGGTGATGAAATCGGGCCCCAGCGAGATGGCGTAGCGCAATGTGATCTCGAAATCCTCCAGATCCTGGTGGAGGAATCCGTACATCAGGTCGATGTTCACCTTCCGGAATCCGGCGAGCCGGATGTTGGCGATGGCCCGTTCGTAGATCTGCGTGGCCCCTTCGCGCCCCAGTTCGTTCAGGAGCTTTTCGGAAACGGTCTGGATGCCCATGCTGATGCGCCGGTAGCCCATCTCGAACAGGCCTTGGATCTTCTCGGGTTCGTTGGCGGCGATGACAGGAGTTGTCTCCGCGCTGAAGACCACGGAATCGGGAACGTCGAAGGTGTCCCGCACGGCCGTGGTGATGGCGCGCAGGTTGGACAGGCTCAGCTTGCTGGGGGTGCCGCCGCCGATGTCGTAGCCCACCACCTTCTTGGTGCTTCCCACGATCTTCCCGTACATCGCGATCTCCTTCAGCAGGAGCTGCACGTACGCCTCTTCCATTTCGGCATCGTCGCCGGAGAGCACCGCGTATTCGCAAAAGCGGCACCGCACCTTGCAGAAGGGGATGTGCGTGTAGAGCGCCAACGTATCGCAGCTTTCCCAATCGGCGGCCAACAGTCGTTCGCGCGCGGCGCGATCGTCCACCCGAAACGACTGGAAGGACCTGGGCGTGAGAGGGTACGCGGTGTTGGCGTAGTGGTGGTGGAACAGGCCTTTTTGGAAGAGGTCGCGGACGTCGCGTTGCGAGGTGTTGGGCATGGCGGGAGATCCTTGGTTGGCGATCCGGGCACGATGGGGGGCTTTGTCGACAGGGATGGAAAGTTACAACCAAGTCGGCGCGATCGCTTCGCGCCGGATCGACCAGGCCAAGCCGCTGCCGTGCCGCCTGCGGGTCAGGCGACTTTCCGGCGGTCGGCCAGGCTGCGTGGGCGGGTGGATCCCTTCGCTACTTGCCCGCGTCCAGCTCGGACCGGATGGTCGCGATCCTCGTTGCCGGAATCTGTCCCAGCTGGGCGGCGGCCGTCGCGAAGCCCGACTTCTCCGCCGCGGTGAGGTGGGGATCCACCATGGACTTTCATCCATCGAGCTTGGCGGACAACGCAGCCGCGTCGTAGCCCGTGGCCAGAAGCGAACGCATCTGATCGCCGTAGGCGGCGCGGTATTTGGAGTCGGACAGCACGCGATGGATCAGGGGCCAGGTGGAATCCACCGAGGGGTGCCACACCGAAGTGCCCATCTGCATGCCGCTTTGGAACGACAGCCCCAGGTCCCAAGCGATCCAGCCGAGCTTGCCGCGGTTGCCGTAGAGGTAGAAGTTGTGGGCCATCTGGCCGTAGGCGTCCCAGTTCTGGATGGCCGTGTTGACCGCCAGCCACTTCAGGAACACGGGCACGTCGAAGGTCTTCTCGAACGCATTCCTCCAGGCGACGGAATCCGTCGTGCGGTCGTTCAGGGTCGACACCATGGCGCGCACGTCGGAGATGTCCGAGGCATCAACGGAAAACGTGCTGTCCACCATGGAAGCGAACTTCGCTCCGGTCCCTTCCGGCTTGTAGAGATTCCCGGAATGCGAGCCGAACCAGGAATCCAGCAACGGATCGTCCGGGATCTCCACCATGGTGTACACGCCCAACGTGTCCAGCGCCGATCCGTGTCGCATCACCACCCGCACGAAGGCGGCCTTGGGGGACGGGACGCCGAAGCCCCGAAACACCTCGGTGGCCAGTATTTCGCGCATCAGGCTCGCGTCGCCGTTGCAGTTGTTGAAGGCCAACTTCCGGAAGCCCCAGATCCGCTGCCCCTTGGTGGCGGGGAACAGGTCCTTGAAATGGTCGGAGTCGATGCGCAGCGGAAGCTTCTTGGATCCGGATTGCCAAGCGCCGGAGAGGGACGAATTCCCCTTGAATCGGATTCCCACGTGGGACCAGGTTTTGTCTCCAAGTTTGAGGTCGGCCGGGACCCAGATGGGGTCGCCCGGGATCATGTCGACCATGGCGTCCTGGTTCATCCCGACGCCGCCCGGAGGCATTTTGCCTGCGGAGTCGCCGAGCAGCTTCAGCATGGCGGAATCCAATGGTGGCCGACCTGTCGTGTCCATGCCTGTTCCCCGTGGAGGCATCCCCGTGGTGTCCAGTGGCATCCCCATGTTTCCCTTCCCCGTCCCGAAGGCGCCGATCAGGCTTGTCATGTCGGCACGTATCGCGTCGTAGGCGGAATCCGTGAGCACGATCTCCATGGTGCGGACCCTGCGCTCGGAAAAGACGCTGTCGTAGTTGGGTGTCGCGCTCTTCCCGTGACTTTCTTCACTCCATCCATCCGGACGGGAAGCGGCGGTGCTGGCTTGGTCTTCCGCGTTGGAGTCAACCGTGTGCGAATCGAAGCAGCCTGCCAAAGCGGCAAACAGAGCGAGGCCGCTTGTTCGTGTTTTCCATCTCATCCATCGTCTCCCGGTTGGTGTGCGAACGCCCTCGAGACCGAGCCCTTGCTCGACCCGCGCAGGTCTGTTCGATGGATGGGATTTGGACGGGGGTGATTCCGGGTGCGCCGCCAAACCCGCTCGCAAACCGGGAGCGGTTAGACGGAAACGGTCCTGGACGAATTCCGCCCCCCCCCAGTGGCGGGAGAAGCGGAAGGTCGATCGCGGCTCTATGCCCCGTCGGGGATTTCCGGCTCCACCAGGTGCGCCAACTGGGCCAGCGATTCCTGCCAGCCCAGGTAGCAGAATTCCACCGGGATGGACTCGGGCAGGTTCGCTTGGATCACCTGGAGGTCGGTGCCGCACAGCACCGGTCGGAGCTCCACGGTGACCTCGATCACATCGGGCATGGCAGGGTCGTCGAACTGGTCCGTGTAACGGATCTTCTCGTTCGGGACCAATTCCAGGTAGGTGCCGCCAAAGGAGTGGCTGGATCCGGTCCCGAAGTTGGTGAAGGACATCCGGAATTTTCCACCGACTTTCACGTCCATTTCGTGGACCGTGGCGGTGAATCCGTAGGGCGGGAGCCATTTGGCGTTGGCGGCGGGGTCCAGGAAGGCCTTGTAGAGCTTTTCCGGGCTGGACTTGAAGACGCGGTGCAAGAGAACGGTATTGCCCATCGAACAGCTCCCTGAAGGGTGTTTCCGGAATATACTCGCGAGTTTGAGAATGGGAACCGGATTCAATGGGCTTTGCTGATTTAACAAGGCTCGCTGTTGTCAACGTCCAGTGGACCGGTGGCAAACCCTCTAGCTTCAATCCACTCGAACGACCGTCCAGAGTACGCCGGTGGCTGCGCTTTGGACCCGATCGCCATTGTCCTTTGCGTGGGGGAGGAAACGACATGAGCCGATACGCGATGCCTTTTTGCGGGATTTTGGTGGCCGCAACGCTCGGCTTTGGATACACCAGAACCGACAAGCCAGAAGGCTGGGCGTCGCAATCGGGCGGCACCACGGGCGGAACCGGCGGCACGGAAGTCACCGTGAGCTCCATGGCGGATCTTCAAGCTCAGGCGAAGTCTTCCGGCAAGAAAATCATCATCGTCAACAAGGGCACCTACACGGGCACCGTGACCTTGGCGTCCGACAAGACCATCCTGGGCAAGGAGCCGGGGGTGGTGATCAAGGGCAACATCAAGATCTCGGCGGTCAGCAACGTGATCCTCCGCAACCTCGCCGTCCAGGGCAACCACTGCAGCACCTACGAGGAATGCAAGGGCGGCGACGATGCGGTGAACATCAACAACGAGGCCCACCACATCTGGCTGGACCACATGAACATCTCCGACGGCCAAGATGGCAACTGCGACATCTCCAACGGCTCGGACTACGTCACCATCACCTGGTCCAAGTTCTGGTACAGCTACGACAAGGAACATCGGTTTTCCAACCTGATCGCCGGTGCCGACAACGTGGCGGTGGACAAGGACAAGTTGCGCATCACCTACGCCTACAACTGGTGGGCCGATCGCGTGATGCAGCGCCAACCGCGCGGCCGCGCGGGCAAGGTGCACGTGGTGAACAACCTCTACACCTCCACCGCCGCCGATTACGCCTGCGGACCCGGCGTGGACATCCAGATGCTCATCGAAAACAACGTCTTCAAGAATTCCGGGTACGCCATCGAGAAGTTCGACGGCACTCCCGCTCCGGCGTGGAAATCGGTGGGGAACATCGGATCGGCCAAGGACATCTCCACCAGCCAAGGCACGGTCTTCACGCCGCCGTATTCCTTGAGCGAGAAGATGGCCGCCTCCGAGGTGGAATCGAAAGTGAAGCCAGTGGCCGGAAACACCCTGACCTTGGGCACCAGCGACATCTACAAGGCCGCCGGGATCGGGCGCAATCCGGAAGCCCCCTATGTGGCAGCCTCGCGCAATGGCTGGCAGCTGAACAACCCGGGCGAAAGCGCGTTGTGGTTCCATGTGGTGGACCTCAGCGGCAAGGCCTATGTGCTCAATGCGGCCGTCGGATCGCGCGGAAGTTTCGAGCTTCCCGCCGCCGCCAGCGCCTTGGTGATCCAGTTCATCGGGACCGACCGCGCCAAGGACATCTACCTGCCGTTTTCCAAGTAAGGCCTCAGGCCAGGGTGCGGATCACTCGGGCGGGGACGCCCGCCAGCACGACGTTGTCGCCAAAGGACTTGGTTACCACCGCACCGGAAGCCACCACCACGTTGTTCCCTAGGGTGACACCGGGGTTGATGGTGGCATGCCCCCCGATCCAGCAATTGTCGCCGATGGTGACTGCCGCGGCCAGCTCCACGCCGGAATTGCGCGCTGTGGCGTCCAGCGGGTGGTAGGCGGTGTAGATGCCCACCTGCGGGGCGATCATGCAGTTCTTCCCGATCCGCACCTCGGCGCAGTCCAGGATCACGCAGTCGAAGTTTGCGCAGAAATTGTCGCCCACGTGGATGTTGAATCCGTAGTCGCACCGAAACGACGGCTCCACGAACACCGAGCCGCCGGTGCTTCCGAAGAGCTTCTTCAGCATCTCGACACGTTGCGTGTAATCGTCCGTGGAAGTGCGGTTGAAGGCTTCCGTGGCCAATCGCGCCGCTCGCCGCAGGGCGATCAGCTCGGAGTCGCAGGGGTCGTAGAACTCGCCGGAAACCATCTTCTCGCGTTCGGTGGGCATAGGCTCAGAAGGTAGGCAAATTCCCACCATTCATTTCCCAAATTGGGAAATGAATGGTATATTCCCGCTGGATGAGAATCATCGCGAGAAAGACTCTGGTGGACCACTGGAACAAGCCAGGGAGGGGAGATTCCGAGCAGCCTCTGCGGGCATGGTTCGCCGAGGCGGAATCCGCTTCTTGGGCGCGGCCATCCGATCTCAAAGCCCAGTTCCTGAGTGCCAGTATCCTTCGGGATGGTCGAGCTGTTTTCAACATCGCGGGCAACAAGTACAGGTTGGTCGCTTGGATCAACTACCCCTACGGGGTCCTCTACATTCGATTTATCGGAACCCATGCGGAATACGACCGCATCGATGCGCAGGAGATCTGAGCCATGGACATCAAACCGATCCACACATCCCGCGACCACAAGCAGGCGCTCAAGGAAATCGAGTCGCTGATGATGGCGCGAAAGGGGACCCCTGAAGGCGACCGGCTTGAAGTCCTCTCCACCTTGGTGGAAGACTGGGAGCGCAGGCATCAGCAGATCCTCCCCCCGGATCCAGTCGAGGCTATCCGCTTCAGGATGGAGCAACAAGGACTTACGGCCAACGACCTTGCGCCACTTCTAGGAGGGGCCAACCGGGTGTCGGAGGTTCTTCATCGCAAACGTGCGTTGACGATCACCATGATCCGCAACCTTCATCGGGTTTTACAGATTCCATCCGATGTGCTGGTGGGCTGAGCTGCCAGGTGAAGGCGAACCTCAAGCCCCGAAGAAGGTTTCCCATTCTTCGGACTTGAAACCCACGATCACCTTCTTGCCCTGGAGCACGAACGGGCGCTTCACCAAATTGCCGTTTTGGGACAAAAGCTCCAGCGCGTCCTTTTCCGACAAGGTCGGCAGCTTGGTCTTCATGTCCATGGCCTTGTAGTCGCCGCCGGACGTATTGAACAGCGCCTTGAGCGGCAGCCCCGCGGCGAGCGCCGCCTTCAGTTCTGTGATGCTCGGTGGGGTTTCGCGGATGGCCAGTACCTTCGGCTTGATCCCGTTGGCATCGAGCCATTTGAGGGCGTTGCGGCAGGTGCTGCAACCGGAGTAGGCGTAGACGGTCGGTTGTGTGGGCATAGCTGGGGAAAGTACCAAGCCAAGCCCTCCGCGGGCCAGCGAACTTCGCCACACGAACCCGCCGGAAAGGGTAGATTGAAGGAATGCAAGTGACTCGGACTCTTGTTGTGGAGCGAAAGCGAGCGGTCGAATCTCCGCGAACGAACCTCGCACCAATGGAAGAGGTCAACCGTCTGATGGCGCTATGCCTTGGGTGGACCGGAGCAGATCAGGATGCTGGCTCAGATGGGCTAAGACTTCAGAGATCTGTTGTCGTCATTTCTCGCCGCTGAAGTCGAATTCCCCGTGGTCGGGGCGCACGCGCTCGCCTTGCAAGGGCACATTCGCGCCACCAACGATCTGGATGCCTGGATCCGTCCAACGCTGGAGAATGCCCATCGATCCAAAGGAGTGAACCCCATGAAACGCGACGATCTTCCCTTGCTTGTGATCCAGGCCCAGGGCACCGTGGAGATGCCTCCCGATACCGTGGTGGTCACCTGGAAATTCGACGCCAGGCATGCCGATGGAGCCCAGGCCCAACGCGAGACGGATCGCCAATGCCAGGGCCTCTTGGATCGATTGGCCACCATCGGTTTCGTTCTGGAAGATCTGCGACTCCACAAGGAGTCCCTCGAACAGCTGACGGAATTCGACCTCGAGAGGAGGACCACGGTGTTTCTGGGGTTCAAATCTTCCAGAACATGGGTGCTGCGCTTCCCCGTGGCCGCCAACCGGCTGGGGGCCTTGCTCGGTTGCCTGCAAGGGTCGGGTGTCCCCTGTACCATCACCCACGAACTGACCAACCGCGAAGCCATGGAGGATCAGTCCATCCGCGTGGCCATCGCCAAGGCGCGTCGGCAGGCGGGGGTGATGTCGGAGTCGGCCGGGATCCGCCTGGGGCGCATCGTGTCCATCACGCGCGGCGAGCTGCGCATCCAGCACGACGTCTACCAATGGGAGGCCATGAGTCTGGAGGAGTCGCCGGCCGCAGCGCCCCCGCCTCCCAAGGACATCCACGGTTCGGAGACGGTCACCATCAGCTGGGAGATCGTGTAGATGCGCTTCACAATACGCTTTAATCCGAATTATTCGTATAATTAAGCATTGTGAATATCGTCGAGTTCCAGCGGCTTCAGGGGCTTGCCCAAGACCAAGGGTCCGTGTTGTCCCACGCGGATCTGGCCACGTATTTCCAGACGGACCGGGAATCGAGCCTGGCCAGTCGGATCGCCCCTCTTCTGCGCGAAGGCCACATGCAACGGGTTCGCAAAGGATGGTACGCATGGAAGGGGGCGAAACCGGAGGCGGTGGTCGGACGCATCGTCGCGGACGCGGCTTTGAGTCTCGGGTCCGCCTTGGCGAAGCATCTCCTGATCGGAACGGTGCCTCGCTACCAGTCGAGATTCGTCTCCGCCACGAGCCGGGGGATGTCGCTCCTATGGGAGGGGCAACGTGCGATCGTCCATCATATCCACCCCGACCTCCTTTTCGGGATTGTGACAGATTCCGACGGAAGGCGGATGGTCGATCCTGAAAAGGCGGTTTTGGACACCCTCTATTTCCACCAGAAAGGAATCGAGATGTCCTTCGATCTGGAAACCGACATCGATCGATCGAGGCTGCGCCGCGAAGTTTTTCTGGAGTACGCCGAACGATACAAGGACCGCAGGTTCCAAGTCCGATGCCGGAGGTGGCTCGATGCGCTTTGAATCCCTGGAAGGCTTCCTGATCTGGATCGTGGGCTTCTTCGGCTCCTCGTTCCATCACCATGCCATCCTGAAGGGTGGAATGGTGCTTCGTCTGCTGGACAGTCCCCGCTCCACCAACGATGCGGATTTTGTCTTCGTGCCGTACACCAGTCGCAAGGAGATCCTCGAAGATGTTCGTCGCGCGCTGGCAAGCGTGGAGGGATTGGAATGGAGCGATCGGATCGATTCGCGGGCCTGGAGGATCCTCTTGAAGCATGGAGCCTGGCAAGCCCAAGTCGAAATCACCGTCGCCCAAGCGTGTCCATCCATCCCCCTTTCCACGGCACCCCTGGCCAGACAGCACGGGCAGGCTGGTTCCATCGTGAGGGTGATGGATCTTTCCATCGCCCTGTCGAACAAGCTGGCGGCTTGGAACGAGCGCCGGCTTTGGCGGGATGTCCACGACCTATGGTTCCTGCATTCTCTGCGAAACATCGATCTGGATCTTCCAACTCTTCGCACAAGACTCGAGCGAGTCGTACCTCGCCGAGGGAAGCCGCGCACCATGACGTTCAGCGAACTGTCGTCGGAGCTGCGCAGCGCGGCCGACAAGGTGGATGCAGCCAAGGTTCTGGAAGAGCTCGGCGATACGATCCCCGCATCGGATCTCCCTGGGATCGAACACAGACTCGCCACCACGCTGTCCCGACTGGCCATGCGCCTCGCCGAATCGTCCGCGATCGGGTAGCCAGCCGGCCCCGCCGAGTGGTCCACGGGGAAATTTCCCGGGGATCTTGGTAGGTTGGCCTCCATGAACACGAACTCCAACCAGGTTTCCCTTCTTCGTCGGATCGCCCTGCTCGAAGGGTGGTCCTATCTGTTGCTTCTGTTCGTGGCCATGCCCCTCAAGTACCTGTTCGACCAGCCCTTGGCCGTGCGTTTGGTGGGTGCCGCCCACGGAGGATTGTTCGTGGCGCTGATGCTGGTCCTTCTCTTTTGCTGGGTGGCGCAACGATGGGCCTTTCCGCGCGTGGCGCTGGTGGGCATCGCGTCGCTGGTGCCCTTCGGAACCTTCTGGGCCGACCGCCACCTCTCGCGGTGGCAGCAAGGCCAGTCCTCCGGCAGGTGAGAGGAAGCGGGGTTGACTCCGCCGAGGCTCGCGCTGCGCCTTCCTGCGTGAACGTTCGGCGTGAGGGGACGATCCGGCTGTACTTTGCAAGGCATGCCTTCCCTATCCTGCCTGTTGGCCTTCGTGCTGGCTTCCGCGCCGGGCCTGGCCCGTCGGATCGACAGCGTGGCCAGCGTCTCGGTGGATCCGGGATCCCTGCGCATCGAGCGGGATTCTGTGTTCCTGCATGGGGTGTGGACAAACGGTCCGGACACCCGCGAAGGCAAATGGGCTTGCGCCAAGGTGGTGTCCATCGTCCTGCGGCGTACGGGGGCCATGAAAAACATCGTACTGGGGGTGCGCGACATCGAAGTCGCGCTGAAAGGCTGGCGCAGGATTTCCGAGGAAGACAGCCTACGGCCGGGCGATGTGGTCGTGTGGGCTCGTCGTTACCAGGCGCCGTCCGATGGCTCGTGCATCGGCGGTGGCACCTGCCATGTGGGCATCCAGACCTCCAAGGGGCGCTTCCACAACGATCCGATGCTCCGCCATCCCTCGTTCGATGGCCTGTCGCTTCTGGCCTTCCGGTTCAAGGCGGGCTATCGCTCGCCTTGACGAGAGAGGAGGATGCTCACTCGTCCACCTGGGCCGCGTTCGCCGGGACGGTCGCGTGCATCCCCGCGAAGATCCGTTGCAGGATGGTGACAAATTCCGTCGGACGCGACAGCATGGGCATGTGCCCCGCATCTACAGGAAAAATGGCGGCCCCGAGTCGTGCCGCGATCTTTTCCTGGAGCCGTGGGGAAACGCCGCGGTCCTTCAGGCAGTGGATGTAGCTGCGGGGGATGGTTGCGGCTTCCCGCCCAATCGGTTCCAGGAACAAGCCCGGGAATTCGGGACGGTGCAGCTCGACCAGCTTGGTGCGAAGTGCGTCGGGGAAGTCGTTGCCAAGCTGATTCACCAGCATGGACGGGCTGGGCAAGAGTCCGCGTGGCTGGAAACGAAACAGCACCGGAAGCACCAGGCTGGCGGGAAACCCCATGGTGGAGGCGAAGCTGCGGCCCGGGCGCGGAGCCACCGAAGCCACGTGCACCACGTGGACAGCACGTGCTCCCAGCGACCGGACCAATGCGGTTTCCAGCACTCCCGCCAGCGAATGCAGCACCAGCACCACCGAGCCGTGCGAAGGGAAGTCGCGGTGGGAGAGAAGTTCCTGGGCGCATTGCTCGGGACTGGTCCGCTCGCGGTTCGAGGGCACCACCAGGGCCACCGAAGGATGCGGCAGAGCTTGGCGGACGGCATCCCAGATCCAGGGGCCAGTGCCCGCGCCATGCAGGAAAACCACTTGGAAAGGTGTCGGGGCGGAGTAGGGGAGGCTGGATTCGAGCATGGGTCTCTCCATGGTTGTTGTGGTCGGGAGGCAATGCCGATGGCGGACTCCCAGCCAGAAACATGGTGCGACCCTACTGCCAATCCTTGTCAGTAGTCCTCAAGACTCCGGGATCCCCAGCGATTCCTTCCAGCGCGCCAGCAGCGCGGCGCGGGATCCGGGAAACCGGCCTCCGGCTTCGCTCCAGCTTTGGAGGCGGTCGAGACGAAAATGCCGGAAGTCCTTGCGCAGTTCGCACCACGCCGCCAGGATCCGGGTCGAATCAAAGAAGGCCAGGGCGGTTGGCCAGACCACACGCTCCGACTCCGTGCCATTGGCGTCGCTGTAGAGCAGCCTCAGTCGGCGCCGTTCGCGGATGGCTTCCCGTAGACTGCTCAAATCCAGGGGAATGCCGTCCCGGGGTGCTGTTGGCGCGACGAACAGCGCGGTGTGCTGGAAGGTGGACTTGAGGTCGGAAGGAAGGACCATCTGGATGCGCTCCATGGCGCTGCGTGCCGACTTGCCCAGCGATCGGTCGGTGCGTTCGGAAACCCATCGCGCTCCCAGGAGCAGGGCTTCCAGTTCGTCTTCGGTGAACATCAGCGGCGGAAGAACATATCCAGCCTGGACCCGGTACCCGGTGCCGGCTTCGCCGTCGATCGTCACTCCCTGCACGCGCAATGCCTCGATGTCGCGGTAGATGGTTCGGATGCTCACCTCCATGGCGGAGGCCAATTCCGATGCGGTCACAACCCCGCGACGGCGCCGCAGGATTTCAAGCAACCGAAGCAATCTCCCGGCTCTGGACACGCGTCACCTCCTGAGCGGCCAAGATAGGCAGGCGGGGCTCCTGCCATGGATTGGCAGGAGGGGGGCGGTTCGACATCCATTTCGACGTTGGTTTTGCGGGTCATGAAAGCCCCATGGACTGAGTTGGTCATGTGTGACCGAGAATCCGCCGAGAGCAACTCGTGATTTTCAGATCCACACGAGGTGTGGCGTTTCTTCCAAGCGGGAATGGAGGCAAACTAGATTTGGCGGACAGGGTCGGATTCCATCGCTGGCATGGTGGATGTTTTGGCCGATCCTCGGAGGTGGTTTCGGGAAATCGAACGGTTCATCCTCCAGGGAAAATTTCTCGGCCAGATTGAACAGTGTTTTGGCAGGCAAGCCCAAGCCAAGAAGACTCAGAACCGAAACGGTAACCCATTTAAAATGAAAATGAATACTGAAGAAAAATCGAAACGAGATTGCGCTTCGGATGCGGTGCGATCGCTGGCTTGTCTGCTTGTGATGGCACATCACGCGTTTCAGTCGTTTCCCCCGTCATCATCGAAAATCGCGACAATGGTAAGCCGATTTTTTGTTGCTGGAAATGCAGGTGTTGCGGTATTCTTTGTGTTATCTGGCGCCCTCCTTTCAACGCCATTTTGGAAAAATTGGTTTGATGGAAAAGAAATGCCTTCGCTAAAGATTTTTTATATTAGACGGCTTTCAAGAATAGCTCCGGCATTTTGGTTGAATATCATTGTTTGTTATCTCGTTTCGGCGTACCTTTTATCGTTGACGCCGCAATTCGGTTTGATGCGATTGCTGGCTGGGATCACTTTCATTTCTGGGTTTTCCTTTTTGACGCTATTCCCAACCGATATCAATGGCCCATTGTGGTCCATAAGTTTCGAGATCGTGTCCTATGGGCTGCTCTCTTTGGGAGCCCTGATGCTTTTCAAAAAACGAGGAGATCGGACTCTTAAGAGCGCTTTGAAATTTTGGGGAGGATTTGGATTTTTTGTGGCTGTCGTGCACATCCTGTTTTTGATATTTTTACGGCCTAGTGCCGCAACTGTTTATCCAAACTCCAGCGTAATTACTGCCGCGAAAAATTTTTGGCCGGAGTACAATCCCGTCGGATTTTTCCTCTTCTTTCTGCTTGGCATTCTTACTTCTGGTGTTTCTGAGTCGGCAAAAAGGACGCGGGCAATCTCGGCAAATGCATCTGGTTATATTCCTGATCTAATTGTCACGCTTGGCGCTTTCATTGTGGCTCTGTTACTTTTGGGAATGCACGAGTTTAGCAGTCCGTATTTTTCTATTCCGCCGCTGCCGTATTTGTTTCCGGTTTTTCCGCTTTTCTTCAGTCTTTTCTTGGTATTTGTGCCATATTCAGTGGTCTGGAAAAAGGTATTTGAAAACAAGGCGTTTTACTATTTATCGACTCTGAGCTATGGGTTGTATCTTTGGCATAATTTATTCTTGACTCTTGTTCCAAGATTGCCCATGGTTTCAAAAATCACGAACATGTACTTGACGTGGATTGTGGTTACCGGCATTTCCTATTTTGCTGCTCTCGTCGTTGCGGCCGTGAGTTGGAAGTATTTCGAAAAGCCAATCCTCTCGCTGGCTCATAAGTTCAAATGACACGACTCGACAGAGGTGTTCTTTCCAAACGTATTCCTGGCTTGGAGCTCGATCCATAAGTCAGGATCTGTCGTCAATCCGCTGCCCTCGCCCGGTGCGGCTCCATCCTCTGTCGGAAGGTGCCGTCAATTCTTGGTTGCGACCACGATGTCCTGGAAGCTCAAGAAGGAACTTCTTCCGCACCAGGAGCCGTAGTGGATGGGGTCCACCAGGTTCAATCCATGCTTGCCGTGGAGATTCCGCACGTAATCCTCCTCGAAGGAAACGGCGTCTTCGGGCAGGTCGTCGTGTTCCACGCGGCAGTCTCCCAGGGCATGCTGGAAGCTGTAAAAGCCGCGCTTTTGGCGGATCTGTTCTTTCGATTCCTGGTTCAGCAAAAAGTAGGTGATCAAGCATTTGCCATCGCGCTTCAGGACTCGTGAAATCTCAGACAAGTAGTTGTCCACGTCCTGAGGGAGCATGTGTGTGAACACGGAGGTGAGGAAAACGAAATCGAAGGATTCGTCTTCGAAGGGGAACCTGTATTCCGAGGCTTTGTACTTGCCTTTGGGGTTGTAGCGCTCGCTATGCACGTCGGCTTGTTGGAACTTGAAGGCGGGGAATTTCGGGGTGATGCTTTTGGTGCACCAGTCGATCCCATCGGAGACGATATCGATTCCCTCGTAGCTTCCCTCTTTGACGTACCTGGTCAGAGGGACCGCCATGCGGCCAATGCCGCAGCCTACATCCAGAATCTTGTCTGCTGGCTTCAGTCCAGCCTTGCCGATGAAGTGTTGCAAAAATTCATCGCCGATCATTTTGAAATCGCCATTGCCGATGAAGATCTTGCTGCGTGGCGGAGTCAATTCATCCCGGAGCCCAAACGTGCTTTCGAAAACATCCACGAAGAAGTAGCCGGACTTCCGGGCAACGGAAGCCAATGGCTTGAGGGCTCGCTTCAAAGGTCTGCTGATCATTGCGTGTTTGTTTTGGAAAAGGATGGAGTGGAAGCTCTCGGTGGTTCTCGCGCGCTGGCGGAAGGAGCCAGATGAAATCGTGTTTGCGCCTCTGTGGAAGAAGATAACCGCCGTGCTTGGGCCCTGCGGCACGACCGCGATTGAGGGTGGGGGGTGGGGAGGGTTGGTCTGGAGCAAGGATCAGGGGGATGTCTGCTAAGATTTTCCTCCCTCAATTTGCAATTTGCAATTTGAGAATCATGAAGTTACTCTATGGTCATGCGCCCACACAACGGCATGAAGGCCCAGGACTGCTTGGTCCTGCTCAAGATCGTGGATCTGGGGGCCGGGAAGTGGATGGCCAAGGATCTTGCGGCCTCCATCGGACTGAGTCCGACAGAAGTTTCCATGTCTTTGGAGCGGTCGCGCTATGCCAAGCTTCTCGACGACACCAAGCGTCGCGTCAGCACCAAAGCGTTTCACGATTTCCTGGTCCACGGTCTGCGGGTGGTCTTTCCCGTGCAACCTGGCGGGATCGTGCGCGGCATTCCCACCGCGTGGTCGGCCAAGCCGCTGTCCGAGTCCTTCAAGAATGCGAATCCCGTCGTCTGGCCATCGGAAAACGGCAAACTGCGCGGAGAGGCGATCGAGCCTTTGTTTCCCTGCGTGACAAAAGCGGTCTCGAGCTCCGCTTCCTTGCACGAACTGTTGGCGTTGACCGACGCCTTGCGGATCGGGCGGGCACGGGAGGTCGAACTGAGCGCGAAGATCCTGCAAGAAAGGTTCGATGCGTATGCGCACCTCCCTGAACATTGAGCGTTTGGAGTCGGTCGCCAAAGGCTTGGGAGATCGTCTGGCCGAGACAGCTTTTGTCGGTGGGGCGGTGGTGGAGCTTTACGTGGATGATCCCGCCGCCCCGCCGGTTCGCAATACCGCCGATATCGACTGCGTTGTATCCGTTACGGATCGCCAGGGGATGAGGCAATGGGAAGAAGTCTTGCGAGGGCGCGGGTTCCGACATGATCTCCAACAAGGTGCGCCGATCTGTCGATGGATCTACGACGGCACGATCGTGGATGTCATGCCAGCCGATGGAGATGTCCTGGGTTTCACGAATCCATGGTATGGACCGGGTCTGGAAAACACGATTTGGTACCGACTGCCCAGTGGAACCGAAATCCGGATCTTCGCCCTGCCGTGGTACGTGGGAACCAAGATGGTTGCGGCGAAGGGGCGCGGAGGCAATGATCTCCGCTGGAGCCACGACTTCGAGGACGTGATCTATCTGTGGGATTGCATACCGGATTTCGTCGATCGGCTGATGCGTGCCTCTGCGGACCTTGTGGTGTGGATCGCGAAGGAAATGAAGGAATGGCGCCAACGCCCCGAGTTGCGCGAGGCGGTTGAGTGTGTTGTGGAGCAGGGGTCGCCACATCGGGTCCGCAGGATCTTGTCCGAACTGGAAGAGTTGGCTGGATAAGTAGGGTTTGGCCTGTGGTCCGCGCGAATGCGGAAAACGGACCCAGGCGCTCAGGGTGAAGGGCGCTCGAGGGCGGCCAACCAGATCCCGAGGCTGTCCAGGAGCGACTTGCGCGCGGACGATCCACCGAAACTTCCTGGTGGCACCTGGCCGATTTCGCGGCGCGCGAACAGGTACGGACGCTTTCCGTCGCGTTCGAGCCATCCCACGAACCAGCCCACCGGCGCGGCCCCGGAGGCGGAGTCCACGTTGGCGCTGCCGGTCTTGCCCGCCACCGTCCAGCCCGTGGGGCCCGCAAAGCACGGTGCGATCGAATCGAGGATGGCGTACGAACGTTCCGACACACCCAGCTTCCGTTGGCGCACCTTGGCCAGGAACGCGATCTGCTCGGCTGGTGTGATGGCAAGAGAACTCGAAAGCCAGGAACGGGTCAGGCCGTCGGCTTTGCCGGGATTTCCCGACACGTCGCGGTTCCCGTACCCGAAGCGTTCCACGTACGTGCGGAATTTGGCCAGCCCTAAGGCGCGGGTCAGCTCCTGGCTGTACCACACGACAGATTCCGACTCCCACCGCGTGGGGTCGGTGGCCTGGCGGTGCGAGGGGATCGCCGCCGGAAAGGAGTCGCGGTAGGCCAAGAGAGGTGCGTGTGTGCCTTGGATCCATCCCGCATCGGCGCCCATCAGGGCCAGCGGGATCTTGAAGCTGGAGGCCGGGGTGGTGCGCGGGGTACAGGCGGTTCCGCGTTCCAGGACGATCTTGCCGGTGGAATCGGCGATCAGGGTGCAGGTGCCTGGGGGGAGGGCGGCGGAAACGAGGAGGGAGGCTAAAAGGCTGGCGAGCATGGGTGCTCCGGGAGGAGAGGTGGTGGAGGGAAAGGTAGGTGGGGGAGGGATTTCCGGATGGATCCGGAGACGCCCCGCCGGGGCGTCTGTACGAAGAACAAAGCGAGGGCTGGGCTTGCTTGGCAAGGCAGAGGGAGGTGGGGGAAGGTATCTTGGTTGGCATGAACGATGGCTCGGATGCCACATCGAATTCACCCATGATAGAATCGCTTCGCCAGTTCGTTCCCAGCGGCGCCGAGCTTGCCGGAAATGGTGTTTTCGGTTCGACCTTGGGTGTTCTGGAGATCGCTACCGGCATCACCGGGGCATATTCTGTCGACCCCGACGACTTCGAAGCCTTCATTCCCCGGCTTGCGCGCGAAGCCACCAGCAGCGCGTTCCGCGAGGCAGAATCCGGCCCGGTCGGAGCAACCATCATCCGCGATGGCTGGATCTGCCGGGTACGCAACGGCGAGGTGGTGGAGCGGATCATGCCGGCTCCGAAGCCGTTCCGGGTGCAGGGCGGAGACAAGACCTACAAGCTGTGAACCAATCGCTTGCGCGTGCGTGCGATTGTTCGCCGGGCCTTATGTCTGCGGCATGCGGCCTCACGCCAACACGTCGTTTGTTTCCCGCTTTGTTGGGGAAATTCATGACCTGGTGTTGATGCAAATATTCAAACAGCCGTAGATCCGCACTATTTTTCGATCATGCCAGATTCTCCACTTCCTTTCGGCCTTTACGAACATATTCTGTCAAATGATCTGACGGAATCTTTGGCTAGGCTTTCTGCAGAAGATGTAGAAATTCAAATCCAGCAACTGAAGGACAAAGAAGATCCTTCGGTTTATGAACATCATTTGGCAACAGCAATCACGCGTGCCTTCGCTGGGGTACGTGATAGTGAGGCGCGCCTACAGCTCGCAAATCGTCTGATCAACGTGCTGGCTTCGGAAGGGAGAGGCGTGGATTCGGGAGACCAAATTGCCCAGTCTGCGATACTGACTTCTATCCTGCCTAAAGGGAGTAAGGCTCTGGCGCGTCCTTCGTCGCCGCTGTCGCAGCCTGTTTTGTTGACTGGTTCCCATGGAGAGCCAGAACTGGGTTCGGAGCTGCGAAAAGAGCTTGAATCATCGAATTGCGTCGACTTGTTGGTGAGCTTCATCACTTGGACCGGATGGCTTCAAATGGCCGCTTCGTTCAAAGCGTTCGCAGACCGGGGCGGAAAACTTCGGCTGATCACGACGACATATATGGGCAACACTGATGCCCGGGCGGTTCGTGAATTGTCCAGGCTGCCGGGCTCAACAGTGAGAATTTCATTCGATCCACGGCGCACACGTTTGCATGCAAAGGCGTGGTTGTTCCATCGCAATTCTGGTCTCCACTGTGCTTACATCGGCTCCGCTAATCTTTCCAAGGCTGCCCTGGGTTCGGGGATCGAGTGGACGCTAAAAATCACACAGGTTGAATCGTCTCACTTGTTAGACAAATTCCGTGCTACTTTCGAT
Organism: Fibrobacterota bacterium; assembly: GCA_016699655.1. Taxonomy (GTDB): domain Bacteria; phylum Fibrobacterota; class Fibrobacteria; order UBA5070; family UBA5070; genus UBA5070. The sequence goes on along the minus strand of CP064986.1, from coordinate 889,375 downwards.
GCGCTTTGGCTGGATAGCGAATTCGAAGTATTTGATCCGGACAGCGAGAAGCAATTCGATCAGCTGCGTAGAGCGCTGCAGAATGAATCTGGGGTTGGCTCTGTTGCTGGTCAGGAATTGACGCTGTGTTTGCATCCATATCCTTTTCAGCAGGAAATTCTTGATGACCTGACCGTCGAGCGCGAGGATTTTGGAAGATGCCGGAATTTGGTCGTTGCGGCCACCGGTACGGGGAAAACTGTGATCGCTGCGTTGGATTACGAAAGGCAGGTCAAGGATCGGCAAAAACTGCCAAGGCTTTTGTTCGTGGCTCATCGAGAAGAAATCTTGCGACAAGCGCGAACGGTGTTTCGTAGTGCGTTGCGTGACGGGAATTTTGGAGAAATGCTTGTTGGTGGCCGAGAGCCTGATTCCTGGGATCATGTTTTTGCCTCCATCCAGAGTTTGGCCTCTAGAGAGCCGTGGCAATTGGGGTTTGCTCCTGATCATTGGGATGTGGTCGTCGTTGATGAATTCCATCATGCCGCGGCTCCAACCTATCGAAAACTCTTGGATTGGGTTCAGCCCCGAATCTTGCTTGGTTTGACTGCGACACCGGAACGTAGCGATAACTGGGACCTTACATCAGATTTTGACGGGCATGTTGCAGCAAGCATCCGACTATGGGATGCGCTCAATCTGCAGCTGCTGACTCCTTTCACCTACTACGCTGTGGCTGACAACCTATCCCTGGAAGATCTAGCTTGGGAACGTGGCGGGTATCGACGCAATGATCTGGATCTACGTTTTCGCCAGGACTCACATCGCGCGAACTTGATCGCTCAAAAGTTCGTCGAACTATCTCCTGACTGGATGTTGGCGCGGGCGTTGGGGTTTTGTGTTTCCGTCGAGCATGCTCGCTTGATGAGCGAAAAATTCAATGCTGCGGGGATTGCTTCGACATTTCTTTCTGGGGACTCTGGATCCGACGAACGACGTCGATCTGTTGAAGCTTTGCGTCGAGGTGATTTGCGCGTGGTATTCACTTGCGATCTGTTTAACGAAGGAATTGATATCCCGGAAGTTGACACGCTCTTGTTTTTGCGCCCAACGGATTCGGCAACTGTGTTTCAGCAGCAGTTAGGGCGTGGGCTACGGCTATGTCGTGGGAAGGACCAAGTACTGGTCCTCGATTTTGTTGGCAGAGCAAATCGGAAATTCCGGTTCGATCAACCTCTTCGGGTGCTCACCAATCTGCAACGGAACGCTTTGATCAAGGCTGTCGAGTCCCAGTCAGTCATTGCGCCTCGCGGCTGCAGTATCCTGCTTGAGCGTCAGGCTCGCGAGGATATTCTCGAAAATCTTCGACAAAATCTGGTGTACAGCAAAAGCCGCTTAGAGAAGGAGATTCGCGCATTTGTCCAGGATGGGAATGTGCCGCATTTAGCACGCTTCCTTGAAGCAACTGGCGCTACCCTTGAAGATGTTTATGTAAGGGGGGACGGGTGGCAAAACTTGCTCAACTCGCTGTCTCTTGAAGCACGAGAGCCAGGATCTGACATCCCTGTGGAAAGATGGAGCGAGAATCTGGAGTTCTTGCTACATGTCGACGATCGCTCGTTGTTGCAGACTTGGAAAAAATTCATTTCTGGCGAAGCTCCATCGAACTTTTCAAATCTGGAGCGTCGTCAGGCTCTGATGTTACATCACCAGTGGCTTAGCCATGGTTCGAAACCTTCAGACTTCACGCTGGAGCACTTTCAAAGCCAGATCCTTCGGTGTGATTCCTTACGACAAGAATTGGATGAACTTTTGGATGTCCTGTTCGAACGCGCACCAATGGAGCATCGCTCCCATCTGTTGGCGGGAATTCCGTTGCACCTTCATCGACATTACCAAAGGCGAGAAATTCTCGGTGCCATCGGGCGCTGGACCGAGACATCCTTTTCACCATGGCGTGAAGGCGTTTTATGGATGCGGGAAGAGCATCTGGACGTATTCCTTGTGACCCTCGAAAAGGATGGGAAGCGATTCTCACCATCCACACGCTACGAGGATCGCGCGGTTTCCAGGGATCTCTTTCACTGGAAAAGTCAAAGTCAGACACGAGAAGATTCCGAAACGGGAATGCGATATCAGAGCATTGGTATTGGGCAGAATCGCGGCATCCTTTTCGTACGTGAAAATGAGCGCCATCCGTTTTTGTTCGTAGGGGAGGTTTGTTACCTAAAGCATGAAGGGTCGCGCCCGATGGGGATTGATTGGAAATTGAATGTTCCGATGCCTGCTCGCGATTTTGGGCAATGGGCATCGATCTTGGCTGCCTAAGCAGATAGATCCGTTTTTTCTGTTGAGTATGACCCCACGATCGTCCTGGTCAATGGATCGGAAATAGATTCCACGAAAGGTCAAAATCCGTCAACACGTTGAAGTTCCCCCCGCGCCAGGGATGCCGGCCGAATGGCCCGGGACCCCGGCCGCAGGCCGTGGCCCGGCAGGCAGCCCGATCCCCGCCGTGGTCCAAAACCATGGCAACCGAACGGTTTTTGACCACGGCGGGGAGGCGCCCAAATGCCCGTCGCGTGATTTATCATTCCGTGCAGGGTGAACGCACCGGGCCGCGCCCGCGATTTTTCCTCCGACACACCCCGGAGAGACCATGCATACCACATGAATCTCTTACCGGGAGTTTGAACATGACGAATGCGAAGGCCGAAAAAGCCCAAGCAATGGAATCCGAGCGCATCGAGTTCAAGCAAGACTGGAACGACGACCACCTCAAGTGGATCGCGGGCTTTGCCAATGCCGATGGCGGCGTTCTCCACCTGGGGCGCAACGACAAAGGCGAGCTCGTGGGGCTTCCCAAGGTGCGCAAGCTCCTGGAGGACCTTCCCAACAAGATCCGCGACGTGCTGGGAATTTTGGTCGCGGTGAATCTGCACCAAGAGGACGGAAAGGAATGGCTCGAAATCGCGGTCGATCCGTATCCGTATCCGGTCAGTTGCAGAGGGGCGTATCATGTCCGCAGCGGATCCACCTGCCAAGAACTGAAGGGTGCTGCTCTGGATCGCTTCCTGCTCCGCAAGGTCGGGCGGACTTGGGACAGCGTACCGGTTCCCCATATCGGATTTCCACACCTCGACACCAAGGCGATCGCCCAGTTTCGCGCCTTGGCCAAACGAAGCCAGCGACTGGCCCCGGACATGCTGGAGCTCGACGACGAGACCCTTCTGGAAAAACTGCACCTGCGGGAAGGGGGACTTCTCAAGCGCGCCGCCGTGCTGTTGTTCCACCCCGACCCCGAGGCTCTTGTCACAGGTGCCTACGTGAAGATCGGCTTCTTTCGCACCAACAGCGATCTGCTGTACCACGACGAGATCCATGGCGACCTCATCACCCAAGCGCTGCGGACGATCGACCTTGTCCAGACCAAATACTTCCGAGCCAGCATCGCCTACGAAGGAATGCAGCGGGTCGAGACATGGCCTGTCCCCGACGCGGCACTGCGCGAAGCCGTCTACAACGCGATCCTTCACAAGGATTACGCGAGCGGCATCCCCATCCAGATCAGCGTCTACGACGACAAGTTGATGCTCTGGAATCCCGGTGTGCTCCCCGAGCACTGGAGCCTTGACACACTGCTGGGGAAGCATTCGTCCAAGCCGTTCAATCCGGATTTGGCAAACGCATTCTTCCGTGCCGGACGGATCGAGGCCTGGGGGCGAGGGATCGAGAGAATCCAGGAGGCTTGCAGGGCGCAAGGCCGCCCGGCACCCGAATTGAAGGTGGAAGGGGAGGATTTTTGGACCATTTTCCAGTTCCCTACCCAACAAACGCCGGTAGAAACGCGGGTAGAAACGCCGGTACAAATTCCTCGTTCCACATCGGCGAAGATCCTCGCGGTCCTCGCGAAACAGCCGAATGCGACCCTTGAGGAAGTCGCCGCGCAGATCGGCAAGAGCCTAAGCGCAGTCGAACGGGCCGCGTCGAAGTTGGTGCAGGATGGCCGCCTGAGGTTCGTGGGTCCAAAGAAGGCCGGTCGTTGGGAAGTGCTTCCGTGAGGATGGTTCTCGCAACCGCCTGCGCAGACCCGCGACGGAAAATGTCTTCTCAAATGCGCCAGGCATCCGCACCGCCATCGGCAGGTCTCGCGCCGGATGCTGAAACGCCATTGGATGCCGATCTGGTGGAGTGGGCGCATGAAGCAATTCCACGAAGCCTGGGAGGGAAGGGAAATACTCTCACCACTGGTGAGAGTATTGAGCTGGTCCTGCCACATGGTCTTGATGTGGAAGTGGTGGTGTTCGACCCGCGCCAGGGAGGCGCCCAAATACCCGCCGCCTGATCTATCTTCCTGGCACTGGGTGAGAACGCCGGGCCGCGCCCGAGTTTCATTCCTCCGATCCACCCCGGAGAGACCATGCACACCACATGAATCTCCGGGAGCACGAACATGAAAAGAGTCGAATCGCACGAGGATCTCCTCCACGCCGAACTGCGAGGAATGATCACGCGCAGCCGCACGCAATTGGCATCAACCGTGAACAGCGAACTGACCCGATTGTATTGGTCGGTAGGCGAGCGCTTGCGGCGGGAGGTGTTGGGTGGCGAGCGGGCAGCGTACGGCGCCAAGATCGTGGCTCAACAAGGAGAAAAGCTTTCGGCGGAGTTTGGACGAGGATTCGAGGCCCGGAATCTCCGGCGGATGATCCAATTTGTCGAAGGATTTCTCGACCCTTCAATTGTGTCGACACTGTCGACCAAATTGAGTTGGAGCCATTTCGTGGAACTGTTGCCAATCCCGACGGAAGAATCGCGATTGTTCTATGCCCACGCATGTGCCGAATCACGTTGGAGCGTGCGCGAACTGCGCCAGGCCATCGAACGCAAGACCTACGAGCGCACGGCGATCGCCGCGAGCACCACGACAGGAATTGGCGCGTCCCTCGAAAAGGCGAAGGCAACCTCGGACCCGACGGCTGGACTGGTATTCAAGGATCCCTATTTTCTGGACTTCCTGGATCTGCGACAAGGATACCAGGAGTCCGACCTGGAAAGCGCGATCCTTCGCCAGATGGAAGCGTTCATCCTGGAGTTGGGGCGAGGCTTCGCCTTCGTGGAGCGTCAGAAGCGCATCATCCTGGATGGCGAGGACTTCTACTTGGACTTGCTCTTCTTTCACCGCAAACTGCGGCGCTTGGTGGCGGTGGAGCTGAAAATTGGCCGCTTCCAAGCCGCACACAAGGGACAGATGGAATTGTACCTGCGCTGGTTGGATCGCCACGAGCGCCAAGAGGGGGAAGAAATGCCGATCGGGCTCATCCTGTGCGCGACCCGTGGCAAGGAGCAGGTGGAGCTTCTGGATGTGCAGAAGGACGGCATCATGGTCGCCGAATTCTGGACGGAACTTCCTCCTCGCGAAGAACTCGAGCGCAGGCTGCATCTGGCCATGAACGAAGCTCGTGAGCGATTGCTTCGACGAGGGATCTTGGAGGCCTGATCAGGTTGGATGGCCTTGGCGATCGGTGGACATCACCACGCAATGGAGACCGAACGGTTTTGGACCACGGCGGGGAGGCGCCCAGATGCTCCATGAATGGCCAGATTGGAAGGAAAGGAAACACTCTCACCACTGGTGAGAGAATTGAGCTGGATCCCCTGAACCCTACACGTCCAGGATGAGGGCCGGGAAAAGATTCGAACCGCCGCCCCATCGAGACATCATTCCTCGTCGAGGTCCTCTTCGAGGTTTTCCTCGTCCTTGGGGCCGGCGACACGCCAACAGGATCCCACCGACGGGAACAGTTCCGATACGTCGCATCGAATCTCCGTGCGTCGGTAGGATTCTTTCCTGATCGTGGTCTCGAGCGCTTTTCTCGCGGCTTTGTCCTTGCAGGTCTTTCCGAACACCTTCAAGGAAGAGTCCGGATCGAACCGGAATTCACCGCGCTGGAAGATCGCTCCGTAGGAGTACCCCTCGCATTTTTTGCCGGATTTCGTCCAGGTGAGTTGGACCCCCGAGCGATCGCGCAAGTAATCCTTGGGACGATCGCGGAAAAAGTCGAACAGCTCCATGCTGTCCTTTCCGATTCCGACCATGTAGGTGAATCCCGAACCGTCCTTTCTCCAATCCAGGAGCGCGTACTTCACCCCATCCATGGTGTCGAGGACGCCGATCCTGCAGCGTTCGTCGCGGAGGACCCGGATCAGGGAGTCGTTCGGACGGAAATCGTCTCTATTTCCCTGTAGGATGGTGTGGTCCATGATGGCCACCAGCTCGGCCATGCTCCGGATCTTCGCGAGTCCCGATCCGCTCGTGTTGCTGATCGGCGCGGATCCGATGGTGGTGTCGGTCCAGATGATTTCCCGTCCGAGCAGGCTGGATAGCAAAAGTGCGAAGATCACGGTCGGTTCCTTTCCAGGAGATGGTAGATGGGCTCCGCGGGAGGCTTCTCCGATGCTGGCAGAGACTGCAGGCTATCGATGGATCATTCCTCTTCCAGTTCCTCTTCGTCCTCGGGCTCGGAATCCGCCCAGCAGGATCCCACCGAAGGGAATATTCTCCAAACATCGCACCGAAGGTCATTGCGACGGTAGAGTTCCCCCCTGAGCCTGGCCTTGAACGACTTCTTCGCCTCCTCGTCCTTGCACGCTTTGCTGTACTTCTCCCAAGTGCGCTCGAGATCGAAACGGAATTCGCCGCCTTCCAGGTGCGCATAGTAGGAGTACTTCTCGCAATCGTTGCCGGAATTTGACCAGTACAGCCAAGCACCCGTGCTGTCGTGCCGGTATCCCGTTGGTCGGTTGTGGAAAAAATCGAGCAGCCGGATGCTGTCCTTGCCGAATCCCACCACGTAGGTGAATCCCGTATCGTTTTTCCTCCAGTCCACCAGTGCGTATTTCATCCCCTTGATGGTGTCGAGGGCCCCGATCCTGCAAGGCTTGCGCTGGAAGATCCGAACGAGGGAGTCGTTCGCACGGAATTCGTCTCTCGGTCCCCATCGCAAGGAGTGGTCCATCACGGCAGCCAGTTCGGCCAAGCTTCCCACCCGGATGCGACCCGGTTGGACCTTGTTGCTGATCGGCGCCGATCCGATCGTGGTATCAGTCCAGACGATGTCCCTCCCGGACAGCAGGGTGAGTAGCAGGGCGAAGATCATGCGGGGCTCCTTTCGTGTGTGTCGCTATGGGCCGCATCGCCTGCGACTTGCTGCGGAGTGGATTGTTCCGTCCGCGTTGGATCCGGTCGCGGGTTCATCGAAGGCACCGGACGGAAAGAAGATCCTTCTTGGGCCAGGTGGTCGAGTCGACCGTGGGCGTGTGGTTGGACAGGGAAAGGACGAATGCTTTCTCGCTTTCCTGGTCTTCGCTCGTCCAGAACATGGTGCGATACCCCTGCTCGTCCAGGCGCCCGTTGTACTTGCGACGGATTCCAATCGGACGCGCGTTGAAGCGCAACCTGTCGGTCCCGTTCGTGGAGGTTCCGTCGGAGAACGCCACCCAGTCCCGACGGGATTTCAGGGCGACTCCACCTGGATCCGCCGATAGCGCACCCGCCACCGAATCCAATACCTTCAGATCATCCTGGCGGGGAAGGAACCAGCCCTCCGGACAGATTCCGGCGGCGTGGTCCCGCGCCAGCCCCCAATCCTGGCCGTTGAATTTCGGATCGAGACCCATGGCCATGCTCCAGTCGTACATTCGTCCGTCCGTGGCGCATTCCCGTGGCTTGTCGGAGGAGCAGGCGCCGAGCTTCCCGTCGGTTCCGGCCCAGGCGAGGTTCGTACCCATCCAGTCGCGTCCGCCAGCACGCACGATCGGGTACACCCGCCCGTCGCGCGGGTCCTTGAACTCCTTTTGGGGCGGTGTCGGGAGTGCCTCCTTGCCCAACGTGGCAACGGGCTTCGCTTCCCGCGCGGGTCCCTCGCCCTCGACGCACCGCACGCTGTACAGATTGGATCGCGAGGACGGGTCCCGCTCGATTTCATGGGTGCCCTCTTGGAAATTCCAACGATTCAGGGAGCCGTCCGAGTCCATTTCCTCCCAGAACTTTCCGTCCTGGCTGCGGGCCATTGCGCCACCTCCTTTCGGGAAGGCCATTCCTCCAGGCAGGGCATGGAATCCGGACCGGTTGTTGCCCCCGAGTTCTGGCCCCTTGAGACGAATTGGATCCGGTTCACCTGCGAGCAAAGCATTCCAATCGTCCTGTGACGGAAGATGCCACTGGGGCATGCACGCATCGCGCGCGCTGGCGAGGTCGTACAGCCGGCCATACACGCGGCACCATTTGTCCTCCTTGCTCGAACAAATCGAGCCGGGGGACTTGTAGGCGAGGTTTTCGGCCATCCACCGCGCCTTGCCGATCTTCACCACCCGATAGGTGTGGCCATCGCGGGGATCCTTCACGCTTTCCAAGGTCGCGTCCACGCTGTCGGAAACGCGCATGGACTCCAGAGTACGTTCGATCAAACGGTGGCCGGTCTCGGTGGCCTTGGGGTGCGCCTTGTAGGCCGCGAAATACCGGCGGGCCACCTGGTGGTTTCCCGCCTGCAGGTAGACCTTCCCCAGCTTGTAGATGGGAGCTGCGGGAGGTTGCACCGAGGCAGGCAGGGACTGCAGGCTGTCGAGGACGGCGGAAGAATGCTCCAGCTCCCAGTCGTAATCGCCGTACCGCTCCAAGGTCTCCATCAGTCGCTTCCGGACCGCCTGGAGAGAGTCGAGATTTTCCTGGGCCGTGGCAATTCCCGAGAGGCAAAGCATGGCGAGGATGGCGTTCAAGGGGCGATGTCGCAAGGGGATGAGCCTTTGGAGGGTGGTCGCTGGGGAAGACGCATCGAAAGGTGCATTTCCCACGAGGTCGTGTCAGCGCTCCGCGGAGGAGAGAGATCTGTATGCGTTTTCGCGGTAAAACGGTGGTTTGTAAGCATTTTCGCGAAGTTTTCCCTATTTTCGTTCCATGCGCGTTGGGTTCAAGGTCCTGCAGGAACGTTTTGGAATCGAATTGGTTCAGCCGCTTCGGGTGGAATCGGAGATCGGTCCGACGCGGACTCGTGTGGAATCACCGACGGGCGTTCAAAACCGGTATCCCCCAAGCTATGCCCCCCGCGACGATTTTTCCGGCCACTTCGAATTCGCTCTGAAGTACGAAGAAATCCACCTGGAATTCCTTTCGCGACTCTTCGTGGCTTCCGGGCCAGCTCCGCTGGAGGAATGGTGCCGACGGGAGCCTTCCGGACAGTACGCTCGGCGCGCCGGGTTCCTCTATGAATGGCTGACCGGTGCGCGATTGGATGTTCCGGATCTCACCAAGGGCAATTACGTGCCGGTTCTTCCGCCGCAAGGGTACCTGACGCGGACCACGCCGATTCTGGATCGACGATGGAGAGTGGGCGACAACCTTCCCGGGACTCCCGAATTCTGTCCCATCGTACGTCGCACGAGCGCGCTGCAGGACGCGTTGCGCTTCGATCCGACCCTGGCGCTTGCCGATTTGGATCGCCGCTTCGGAGAGGAAATCCTGCTGGGAAGCTCGGGCTGGCTCACGCTGAAGGAGTCGCGCGCCAGTTTCCGAATCGAGCACGAGGAGGATCGGTCCGACCGGGTCGCCAGGTTCGCGAGCGTCATCGCCGAACACTGCGGCAAGATCGAGGACCCGTTGTGCGAGGCGAGCCTGACGATCCTGCAGGAGGGGGTCTTGGGCGCGAACGCTCCTGGTCTGGGTATCCGTCGTTCGCCGGTTTTTGTCGGACAGGCGACTCTTCGCGAGGATGTCGTCCATTATGTCGGGCCGCGTTTCGAGGATGTGCCGGGAATGCTCGCGGGATTGCGGGAAGCCGAACGGTCGACCCGCGGTGCCGAGCCGGTCCTGCGCGCGGGTGTCCTTTCCTTCGGCTTCGTCTACATCCACCCGATGCGCGATGGAAACGGTCGGATCCATCGGATTCTCATCAACGACACGCTCGTTCGCGACCGGTGCATTCCCGATGCGGTCATCCTGCCGGTATCGGCCAGCATCACCCATTCCGTGCGACTTCGCGCGGATTACGAGCAGATTCTGGAAGTGTTTTCTCGCCCCTTCCTGCGACGCTTTGGGTCTCGTTGCCGCTTCGGAGAGATGACGACAGCTCCCGACGGGACTCGGACCAACTTCCATTTCGACGCCTACGACGAAGCCGGACCGGCATGGCGCCACCCCGATCTGACAGAACATGCGATCTATGTCGCCCGATTGATCGAGCACACCATCCAGACGCAGATGGCCGAGGAAGCCAAGATCCTGTCGAGTTTCCGGGTCGCATCGGAGCGCATGAAGGAGGTGATCGAGGTGCCGAACGCCCAGGCCAATCGGATCATCCGTTCGCTCAAGGAAAACGATTGGATGGTCACCGGAAAATTGCGCAAGGAATGCGTTTGGCTGGAAGACGATGCGATCCGCGTGCGTTTGGTGGCGGCGGTTCGATCCGCCTTCGAGACCGAATAGCCAAATTCCGTCACCTAAGATCGTACCACGCCCCGCGGCCGCTTCCGTGCGGGTTCAGTGTGCCGCGCGCCACCAGGGCGCGGAAATGTTCCTTGAGCGTGTTGCGACTCGCGCCGGTCAGCACGGCCGCCTGGCCGATCGTGACGCGGCCATGTTCGCGGGCGAATTCGACGATCCGCAGCGACAACGTGGGCAGCGCGGAAAGAAGGATTTTCTCCCGGTCGAGTTTCGTCTCCAGCCGCCGCACCTGCTCGGACAGCGAGGTCAGGAAGAATTCCAGCCACGGCTGCCAGTTCGGCGCGTCCGTGCGGATGCTGCCCTGGGTTTGGCGCAAGGCCAGGTAGTAGGCTTCCTTGTTCTGCTCGATCACGCTTTCCAGCGAGGAATAGGGCACGTACGCGTACCCGAAGCGAAGCAGCAGCAACGTGGTGAGCACGCGGCTGAGCCGGCCATTGCCGTCCTGGAAGGGGTGGATTTCCAGGAAGACCACCACGAAGAGCGCGACGATCAGGAGTGGGTGCCAGACGGCGGCTTCGCGCTCGCGCTCCACCCATTGTACAAGTTCTGTCATCAGGCGGGGGGTGTCGAACGGCGATGTGGTCTGGAACACGATCCCGATCTGTGCGCCGGACTCGTCGAAAGCCGCGACGCTGTTGGAATTGGTCTTGTAGCGGCCGCGATGCCAGACGTCCTTTTCTCTGTGGCGCAAGAGGATCTGGTGCAGCTGCTGGATGTGGTTTTCGGAAAACGGGATGTCCTGGAAGGAGGCGAACACCAGGTCCATCAGTTCGGCGTATCCGGCCACTTCCTGCTCGTCGCGGGTCTCGAAGGTTTTGATCTGAAGGTTCGAGAGAAGTTGCTCCACCTCGCGGTCGGAAAGCCTGCTGCCCTCGATGCGGGTGGAGGACCCGATGCTCTCGATGGTGGCCACGCGATGCAAGGCCGTCAATCGGTCGGGCGCCAGTGTTCCCAAAGCGCGCCATGCGCCCTTGAACTCGTCGATCCGGGCGATTTCCCGTAGGATCTCCGGCGTGATCTTGATGCTCTCGGTGTGCAGCATCACCCATAAATACACCCAATAACACCCAAAACAAGCAAGTACACCCATAAAATCACCCATTTGCACCCAATTAGGTGAGCTCTGTCACTCCGAGAGGCCAGTCCGCCAAGGCTGAAACGGTCTCAGGTGCCCAACGTCACCCGCAGGAGGGTTCGCATCTTCTCCGGGCTGGAGCGATTGGGGTCGGTGAGATAGAGCTCCCAGTGGTGGAGCCCCTCGCGGCGCTCTCCCCGCGTGGACAATTCCTGTTCCATCCGCGCGAAGGTGGCGGGCTCGTCGTCGTACGGGCCCTGGTGCAGGATCTGGCCGTAGCGGCCTCCCTCGCGCAGGCCCAAGCGGAGCTTTTCCAGCCATGGCACCGCGGCGCCGTCCTTGGATCGGGCTTTGGAAATCGCCTTGTCCAGGAAGGTGGCGTGGAGGGAGGCGTCAAGAAATGTCGGCTGGCGGATCATGATGGTCCAGGCGAGGTCGGACTTCTTGGACGGATCGAAGCCGGTGGCTCCTTCGCGGATGGTCCATCGACCTTGCAGCACACCCACCACGTACGGAAACCATCCGGCGGGGGCGTCGGCGCCCTTGCCGCTCATGCGCACCGTGTAGCTGTAGGCGTACAGTGCTCCCACGGCTCCCGCGAAGGCTTCGCCGTTGGGGTCTCCCTCGCCCTCGATGGACGCGAACAGGCGTGGCGGGAGGTCCAGGATGTCCAATCGCGTGGCGGATCCCTTGTAGTCGAAGGGGTCGGTCTTCTTGAACTCCATGAACGGACTTCCTTTCCATTGCGCCGTTGCCGGGCTCTTTCGATCTAAGGTCATAAAGATGGTTCACGCGGAGTCCGCGGAAAAGCACCCCCCAAGTGACCCCCCAAGAAGCGATGGCAAGGCTAGATTCCTTCCATGAGCTATCGCCCTCCGTACAAACTCTCTTCCGCGATGATCGGATTGGTCGCCGAGATCGGCGAGCGGTTGGGGATGGCGCAGGCGGACGGAACCGGAGTCGCGCCTCGATTGCGCAAGGAAAATCGCATCCGGACGATCCAGGCCACCTTGCAGATCGAGCAGAACACGTTGTCTCTGGACCAGGTCACGGCGGTGCTGGCCGGCAAGCGTGTGAAGGGAAGCGCTCGCGAGATCCGCGAGGTCAAGAACACATTCCAGGCTTACGAAAAATTGGCATCCTGGCATCCATCCAGTCGGAAGGATCTGTTGGCGGCGCATGCTGTCTTGATGGATGGGCTGGTGGAAGGTCCGGGCAAATTGCGTTCCGGGGGCGTGGGGGTGGTGAAAGGTGGTCGCGTGGTCCACATGGCGCCTCCCGCAGGGCGAGTGCCGGCCTTGGTGGACGACCTGTTGAGGTGGTGCGAGACGACCGACGAACACCCCCTGGTGGCTAGCTGTGTGTTCCACTACGAGTTCGAGTTCATCCATCCCTTCGCCGATGGAAACGGAAGGTTGGGTCGGTTGTGGCAGACGCTGATCCTGTCGAAGTGGAAGCCGGACTTCCTCGATCTCCCGTTGGAATCGGTCGTTCGCGACCACCAGTCCGACTACTATCAGGCCTTGGGCGATGCGGACAAGGCGGGTGATTCCTCTGGGTTCGTGTTGTTCATGCTGGAGGCGATTCGGGAATCCCTCGCCAGCACCCCCCAAGTGACCCCCCAAGTGACCCCCCAAGTCGCGCGGTTGCTCAAGGCGATCGGCTCGCACGAACGATCGCGCCCGGATCTGCAGGAGCGTTTGGGTCTGGCCGATCGCAAGAGCTTTCGCGAACGGTATCTGTCGCCCGCGCTGGAGGCGGGTCTGGTTGAATTCACGATCCCCGAAAAACCCAACAGTCGTCTGCAGAGGTATCGCTTGACCACCATGGGCACGGCCTTCGCCAAAAGGAAAGCCGACGACAAGCGAGCCTGAAGGATTTTGCCGCTAGAACTTCCAGCTCTTGAAGAGGCGCAGACGCAGGCTCGTGAACTGGAAGGTGGTGCCCGAGGCGAAATCCAGCAGATCGGAGTCCTGGAAGGCGTGGAGACCCCATTCGCCGGAACTTGAGACAGATCCTGCCATCAGGCGCAAGTTGAACTTGGTCGCGCGTTCCATGTCCGCGGGCGGCTCGGAAAGATCGAAGGGGTAGCCGATCCCGATGCCCAGTCCCGGCGCCACGTAGAACGTTCCCAAGGGGATGGCTGCCAGCGCACCGATCGAGGCGCTGGGGATCAGGGCGTCCAGGTCCGAAGTGGAGGAAACCGTGCGATGGGAGGCGCCTGCGGATGCGTAGACCAACCAGGCCGTTGTTTGTCGGTAAGAGCTGGGCGCCGACAGCGCGGTGAGGTCGGCGGTCCCCAGGATCTTGGCATAGACGTTGGCGGTCTGGGTGGACATCTGCAAGCTCGGGAACAACTGCGGTGCGCGCGAGGCATCCTCTTCGATGAAATAGCCTTCGTATGACTGGTAGTACAAGTCCACTCCGATCCGGGGGCGATGCCAGAAAAACTGGAGATCCCGCGATTGGGTGGAGACGGCGAATTCGTCTCTCATCCTGCCGGTCGAGTAGCCGATGGATCCACCGATGCCTCCATACCGGAGCCCCAGTTTGAATCCTGGTGGATTGTTCGGCTCGTAGCGGATCTTTTGCGCGAGATCGCCTCGGAAGAAATCCAACCCCAACGAGGACATTTCGATCTGCAGGGACACCTCCCAATCGCGGACCCGCGAGGTATCGGTGGTGTTCTGCGCGTTGCCTTGTGCCACCAGGATTCCCGCGAGGATGGCGCAATGGAGGAATCGGCCTGGCATGCGCGACCAAAGGCGAGGAAGGCGATCAGGGTGCTCGTTGGACATGGGGTGGAATATGGTTCGCAGTCCTCGATGCATCAAGAGGGGGGCATCGAGGGGGCCGGTGGGCGGGAGGGAAGCTAAGTTCTGGGCATTCCCAGCCCATCGACCTATGTGGAGTTGGCATGGAGTGGCGACAATGTGATGGCGATGCAGCCTTTGGCATCTGGATGACACGGAAGTCGTGGGAAGGAGAAGGGATGCACGAAGGCGAGGGGCAAATGTCCTCGAGCAAGGTGTTGCGAAGGATCCTCTTTGTTCTCTTTGCAGGGGCTCTCCTGGCGGGGCTGTGGATGAGTCCCCCCGTCCGGTCGGCCTACGAAGGCTACAGGAACTCCCGACCGATCCAGGTACGGATCACCTCGAAGGAGCTTCTGGTTGATGGAGACCCATTGTTCCCGATCCTTCTCGATCCGCGAAACAACCAGCTCGATTATCCGGACAGCGCCTTTACCGGATTCTTTTTGGGCGGTTTGGTGAACAGGTTGTCGGAAGACCCCCGGGGGAAGGTCGTCCTGGAGGCGGATTGGGCGACCTCCTACGCCCTCTACATGATTGTGATCCGGTCGCTGCGCGAGGCCGGAAAGCATGATTTGGTCTTGCGCACAAGCGGGCGCCCGGATGTCGCGCTTCCCATCCTGGAGCCGGGGCCGGTCTTCTTCGTGGATCTTTCCAGAGCGTTGGATTCGGTGTACGTGGTGATCGTTGGAAGGGACTCCGTCGGTTTCCACCAACAAAAGGAAACTCTGCCGCCCGTCGCCTATGCTGCGAGTTCTCCGGGAATCTCCGTGGATTCCCTGATTGGCCTGTTGACCTCGATAGCCAGCACCCCCACGCGTTCAGCGGTGATGGTCAATCTGGAGGTGTCCAGCAGGAATTTTGGAAAGCTCCACGATCTGCTGGGTAAGATCCGGGAGGCACTGTCGAGGCGTTCGGATCCCCAGGGCATGCGGTTGGAACTCAACGTCCATAGCTGGCACACACGGCCGACCAAGATGATGTGCGGGCCGGACTGCCCGGGTGGCGGATGCGGTGATTCCCCTCGCGAAGAGGGCTTGTGGGGGGAGGAACCAGATTCGAGTTCCGGATACCTCGATCCCAATGCGCCCAATCGCATCGATTCCCTCCGCGCTTTGGAGCGCGATAGCGAGTCCGTTCGGTCGGCTCACCCAGGTCGCGCGCCGTGACTCCTCCAGCGTCTCCGCCTGCCTTCCCATCCGGCATGCATAAGAAAATCAAGAGATTCGCCATGAGATGCCTGATCCTGATCGTTTTCTTCGTGCTCGCGGGTTTGGTGGCGGTCCTCGCCAATGTTCTGCTGTCCACTGCCGAGGCGATCCTCGACGTCCCCGACGCGATCCATGTGCGCATCACCAAGGAGGAGCTCCTGGTGAATGGACAGCATCTGTCTCCGATCGTCAACGAATCCAGGAGCGAGAGCCTGGAATTTCCGGATAGCATCTGGGCGGGTCTCGTGCTGGGCAGTCTGATCGAAGCGATCGAGCATGATCCACGTCGGACGGTCCTTTTCGAGGCCGATTCCTCCACTCCCAGCAGCCTTTACCTGGTGGCGTTGCAGACGATCCGTTCCACGGGGCGTCGGGACCTCGTTTTGCGGGTGGAGGGCCGGGATGATCTCCGTTTGACCCTCCTTGATCTGGAGTCTCCCGAGAATTTCGTGGACCTTTCCCGGATGATCGACTCCGTGTATGTGGTCCTGGCTTGGGATTCAGGTGGGGCCTTCTACGATCGGCCCGAGCAGCTTCCCGGCGTAGGAGAGCTTGGGCGCGAGGATATCCTGGACAAGGATTCCCTCGCGACGCGACTGGCTTCCCCGGCGAGAACACCCGTACGCCGATCCGCCGTGGTCAATGTCGAATTCCTGGCTCCCCGGTTCGGAGGTCTCCACGAGTTCCTCTCGCTCATGGACAAAGCCATCGCTTCGAGGCCGGAGGAGGATCGATTCCCGCTGGTACTGAATGTCGAATTCTGGTTGACGGCCCCGGGCATCCCGATCTGCGGCGGATCCTGTGGGCATTCCCGGTGCGGGGAGCCATCGGGACCGGATTCCTCGATCGAACGAAGATCACGCAAATCCCAAAGGAACTGAGATGGTAACCCCTCGATTTCGCGTCCGGCAATCCCTTCCAGGGCACATGCCATGACCTTTCCTCTCATCCTGCGCAAACCGCGCGTGCTGTTCGGGGCGGTTGCCGCGTTCCTTGTTGGGATGGTTCTGGCCTGGTTCGCCTTGACGGAAATCGTCTACCAGGTTGCCGTGGTCGACATCGCCCCGCGCATCGCTCCGCCGCCCCAGCGCATCCTCCCTTTGAAGATTCTCCAGGTGGGGTGGGTTTCGCAGCGTGAATCCGGGAAAATGCGGTTGAGGCCAGCGATGCTGGGGTGGATTCCCGTGGCGTTCTTTGCGCCGGGCATGTCCGGAAGTCCGATGGACGAAGCGTGGAACAGTGCCGGGTTTTCAACATCCGAACGAGCAGGGCGGATGTTCTTTCGGCGAGACAGTCTTGTTCATTGGCATAGTCTCCGTTCGCACAAAGAAAGGCTCATGGCCACCATTTGGATCACTCGCCACTGGACGGCAGAGCAAGCAGTTACTGGGCTGGTGGAGAAGTCCTACTACGGATGCAGCATGTATGATCTGGATACCGCAAGCCGGGCTTATCTGGGCAAGCCTGTGGATTCGCTGGACCTTCCGCAAATGGTGGCCATCATGGCCTATGGGCGTAATCCGGAGCGGTATCGCAAGGATTCCGTGGCATTCGAGGCGGCGTTTTCGAGCCTCCAGGACCGGGTGATCGAAAATTTCCCGGAGCTCGCCTCGGAGAAGGGGGCGATGCCGCGGTTTCTGGTCAATGCGTGTCCTCGCAGGCCGATGGACTCGCTACAAGAGCCCTGATATTGCCTCAGGCTCTGCGCCACCCTTCCAAAAATCTCTGGTAGTCCATCCAGGCAATCGGATACAACTCGCGCCATTCCGCCTCCACGGCTTCGGCCAGCGGCGCGTGGCGGGCATCGGCGCGCAAGCGATCGCGAAGGATGCCGAAGTAGGTGTCCAATGCGTCCGCTGTGCGACGGCCTTCCGGGGCTTCGTCGAATACGCAATCCAGCAGGTAGGCCAAATCGCGCATGCCGCATCCGCCACCCACGTACTGGAAATCCACCATGGCGACTTGTCCGGGAGATCCAAGGCAGAAATTGTCCGGTTTGGCGTCGCCGTGGACGATCGTGCGGAAGCGGGCTTGGCGCAATCTGCGATCCAGTTCCGAGGCAAGATTGCGCAGGCGGCTGGGAGGCATGGCGGCGTATTCCTCGCGACGGGTGCCCAGATGCCAATAGGATCCTTCTTCCCACAAGCCATCCGGCGCGACGCCCAGGAACGCGGCGTGGAAGGTGGCCAGCCAGACGATGGCACCGTGCAGGTCGTCGCCGCGGAATCGGGAAGATCTCCTGGGAAATCCCGCCGCATCCAGGTCTTCCAGTTCCAGGATCATCCCGTCAGATTTTGACTCCACCCACAGGAAGCCCGGAATGCGGCATTCATGGGGGGCTCGGGCGGCCCAATGCGCGTACCAGTGCGATTCCACCTGGTAGGAGCGCAATTTCCGTCGGTGCGAAACGTCCCCTTTGCCGGAAGGCCAGCGGATGTCCTTCACGATGACCGGCCCATCGGAGGTGTGGCGTCTCATCAGACGGCCGTAGCCACCCCAAAGCGATTGGATCATTTCCTCTTTGTCAGAAGGCTCGAATGCCATTGGCATGACAAAGTAGACCCGGATCCATTCAATGGATGGAGATGCGAATTCCTGGGCATCCAAACGTGTACCTTTCCTTGCTGAAGATGCGCGGCCGGTATTCCATCGGGCGCGACACGATGGATGACGGAAAGGTCGAGCCATGGACTGCTTCGTCATCACATGCGAACATGGTGGCAACCGCATCCCGCCAGCTTATCGTCGCTATTTCTCTCCTTTCAAATCGCTGTTGCAGACCCATCGCGGCTGGGATCCGGGCGCCTTGGAAATGGCGCGGGAGCTGGCGAAGGCGTTTGGTGCGCCCTGCGTGAGCTCCGAGGTCAGTCGGCTCGTGGTGGACCTGAACCGTTCCAACGGCCACCCGCGCCAATTCTTCGATGCCGTTCCCGTCGATCCCCCGACCATCAGGGCAGAAATTGTCGCCAAGCACTGGGCGCCCTACCGTTGCGAGGTGGAATCGTTGGTATCGGAGGCGGTGGACCGGAAACATCGTGTGATCCACATCGCTTCGCACAGTTTCACGCCGGTCCTGGATGGCCAGGTGCGCAATGCCGATGTGGGTCTGCTCTACGACCCCGGTCGGCCGGACGAAGTGGCTCTGTGCGGGCGCTGGAAGGCGGCGATCCATTCCATCGAACCCGCCCTGCGCGTGCGGCGCAACTACCCCTATCTGGGCAAGCACGACGGTTTGACCGCGCATCTGCGCAAACGATTCTCGCCTCGGTCCTACATCGGCATCGAGCTGGAAATCAACCACGACACGGTGTTCGGGCCTGTACCACGCTGGAAGGTGTTGCGCAGGACGATCATCGATTCACTCCGAGCATCCACCGAACCTCAAACCAGCGTTATACGAAAGAACTCCCAATGAAGATTCGCCTCGGATTCCAGATGCTCTACGAGTGCCCGCAGCCCACACCCATGATCTTCAACCTGAACGTGCATTCTTCGCGCGTTTCCGATCTGGCCAGCCGCGACGATCTGACATTCGATCCTCCGGTCCCCATGTCCGCCTACCGCGACCTGTTCGGAAACTGGTGCAGTCGCGTGGTTGCCCCTGCTGGACGTTTTCTGGTATCCTCCGACGTGGTCATCCGCGATTCGGGCTTGCCCGATCCGGTGGTCCCCGGCGCCGTCCAGGTGCCCGTGCAGGATCTGCCCGAAGAGGCGCTGGTGTTCCTGCTGGGCAGCCGATATTGCGAAACCGACCAGTTGTCGGAAATTGCCTGGAGCCTGTTCGGAAACGCGCCCATGGGCTGGGGCCGCGTGCAGGCCATCTGCGATTTCGTGCACAACCACATCGCGTTCGGCTACGAAAAGGCCCGGGTGACCCGCACCGCGCTGGAAGCCTACAACGAGAAGGTGGGCGTATGCCGCGACTACGCGCATCTGGCCGTGGCGTTCTGTCGGTGCATGAACATCCCCGCCAGATACTGCACCGGATACCTGGGCGACATGGGAACCCCGCCGCCCTACGCGCCTGGCGATTTCGCCGCCTGGTTCGAGGTCTACCTGGGTGGCCACTGGTACACCTTCGATCCGCGCAACAACACGCCGCGCATCGGGCGGATTCTGATCGCCCGCGGACGCGATGCCGCCGACGTGGCCATGTGCAGCTCCTTTGGCCAGCACACCTTGGTGGGCTTCAAGGTGATCACCGACGAGATCCTGGCCTGACACCAACAGGAGCTAGGGCAAAAACGCAGGCCTCGCCAGGCTGTGCTCGATGCGGGAGATGTGGAACGTGGTGACCTGGTCGTAGCCGGAATTGGCCCAGCCCATCAGATATCCGGCCTGCCAGGTGCGCAGGGAGTCGGCTCCAACGGTGGGGCGGTTGAGGTCTGCATCGCGGATGTCGTGGGCCTGTGTCCAGAAGGTCTCGCCCTGGCGGCGAAACCAGGACTCGATGACGCCGTCGCGCTTGCCATCGGCAGACGAAAATTGTCCATGGAAGACGAGGTCGATCCATTTCCCCGCGTCCTGGGCGCGGATCAGGACGCCTCCCGAGGCGGGCGCGCCCGTCACGACCTTTCCGCCCACGGAATAACCAACCGTGAGCAGAGAACCCTTTTCGCCGGAAGCCCAATCCAGGTCCGTTCCCCACACGATGGTGGAGCCCGTGCCGCGGGACGAGTATTCGTCGGCCCAGACGGCCAGCAGCTTGTTGTTGGCCGGCCACTGGGAGCGGCCGAGGGCGGTGGCCTTCCTGCCGCGCGTGCGGTTGGCGACCTCGCCGTTCCAGACCTCGTTGTACATGGACTTGAGGGCGAACCGCAGGAAGATTCCGCTGGAATCCTGTTGGGAAACCACCCCCCACGAGACGTTGTCCGTGCCCACCACGGTGTCGCCCAGCTGCCAACCATCGCGGGAGGCCAAGGGGATCTCCAGGCGGGTGTCGTGGCGGTGGTGGTAGTTGGCGGGGATGTGCCAGCGAAAGGAAATCCAGAATTTGTCGCCTTTCGGCATACCAAAGCGCATTTCCGTCATGCCGTAGTCGCCGGGCACCACACCTGGATACCGGAAGGGCAGGGCCTTCTCGCCGGTGGCGGGGATGGTCTCCAGCTTCCAGCCAGGGTCGGCGAACGACCAGCCGTCGCGGGGGGCCAGGGAATCACCTTTGGAAAAGTCGTAGACCACCGCGCCGGAAGTGGTGGGCCAGACTTCGGTGGATGGTGGTGCCGAGGGCGCCGATCCGCTGTCGCCGCAGGACACCATTCCGAGGGCGAGGCTGGCCAGGGCGAAGACCAAGCAAACGGGGTGCCTGGTTGCGGCGAGGGGCGAGGGGAGTCTGTGCTCGTGCACGGGAGCGCCTTGCTGGTATGGGTTCCGGATGGAGGATGGCATGTCCCGAGTCTAGCATTTCGGGCATAAAAAAGGCCGCCTCCCGGGTGAGTGGAGGCGGCCAATCGATCGAGTCTTGCGACTGGGATCAGGGAGCGGTGACGATGCTCCGGGAACGGCCGGATTCCACGATCCAGAGGCCGCGGGCGGGCACGGTGAAGGATGCGGCGCCGGCCACCACGGGTGCGGTGCGCGAGAGTCGGCCCTGGGCGTCCAGGAGACGCACGGTGCTGCCGGACAGACCAGAAAGCGACAATGTGCGGCCGGAAAGCAACGCGCGGGGAGCGATCGCGAGGGGCTTGGCGTCCACGCCGGCCTGCAGGATCATGCCGGGCGATCCCCAGGCCTTGAAGTTGCCGGAGATGTGCAGGATGGCCAGCATGTAGACCATGCCGTTGTAGTAGCGGTACTGACCGGTGGGGGTGGGTTGGTCGAACGCCGCACGCACGAAGGCCCAGTTGGCGGTGTCACGAGAGGCCAGAACGGCCGCGGCGTTGGATCCCACTTGGCTTTCGCCGGGGCTCCAGCCGTCCGGAGCGCAGGGAAGGCCCGTGATGGAATAGACCTGGTTGTACTTCAGGGTGGCGCCGCCCTTGGAGCGCAGGAAGGCGAGGAACTTGTCGGTTTCCGAGAACGCGTTGGTGTCCGTCTGGAACCAGTTCCACCAGGCGCCGATGTTCATGGGTGTGCGGTGGGCGTCGGCGCCGTAGGTGGTGTCGTAGCGGAAGGTGCGTTGGGCATTGGATCCGGAATCTGTCACCTGGGCGCTGGCGTACACGGCGGGCGTGCCGGCGAACGTCGCGTAGTTGGGCATGATGCCGTAGGGGGAGTTGTTGGAAGCGCGCAGGAAGAACGCAACAGACGTGTCTGCCATGGCATTCCAGAGCGCGTTGTTGTGGCTGGCGAAGGCGCCCCACATCTTGTAGAAGGCCGGCAGGTGGTAGGAGGGATCCGTGAACGGATTGTTTCCGGCCGGCGAGAACACGATTTGCTTGGAGGCCGGGTCCACGAGCGGTCCCAGCGAGGCGCGCGAGGTGACCATGTAGGTCAGGATGCTGTCGGCCTGTTCCTTGTAGTTGAGCATGTCGCCGGCGGTGGCGGTGCTGCCCCAACGCTTGTCGGCCAGGTACAACGAGGTCACGAAATATTCTTCGCCGTCCGGAGCAGGGTTCACGTCGCTGGGGGTGAACGGCGACTTGGAGCTGACCTTCCAGGCGAAGTAGCCCTTGTTGTCGCCGGACTTCTGCTGCATGTGCAGCTTGGCGAACTTCCAGAGCTTGTCGAAGATGTCCTTGCGGTTCATCTGCACGGCGATGGTCATGCCGTAGCTCTGGCCTTCGGTGAGCACGTAGTCCGTGGCATCGATGAACGCCTTGGTGGTGTCGCCGGGAACGATCCGATACAGCCGCTGGGTGGCGCTGTCGCCGAAGAACAGCTGATTGAAGGTGCTGGCGACCTTTTCATCCGACTTGGCCTGCGAGTAGCCGTATTCGGTGAACAAGTTGCGGTAGATGCCGGTTTCCCAGGCGGGCTTGGCGGCGAAGGCGATGGAGGCAGGTCCCTTGGATGGGCCGATGTCTTCCAACACGAAATCATCGAAGTCGAAAGTGCCGGTGTCGGTTCCCAGCGAAACGACCATGACCAGCGGGGAAGTAACCACATCGCCCGTGGAGGCCTGTGCTTGGCCTTGGGTCCAGGACTTGGATACGGCCAGGTTCTGGTAGGAGGTCGTTTCCATCTTGACTTGGAAGGCGCCGTAGTAGGTGCTGGCCAAGGTGGACTTCACCCAGTAGGTGAGCTTGTAGGAACGATTCGGTGCCAGGACGACGTTGTCGGTGGGGACCTTGAGCTGGATGTACCAATTGTTGGAGGATCCCTGCGCGGCGGTGACCTGCACGCGGGCGCCGTACGAGCCGGTGTGCGCGGCGGCGGCGGAACGCATGGAGGCGGTGGCGGCGCCAGCGGCGGCGGTGTTGTTGATCGCCAGGGCCCAGCCTGTGGTGTCGGACTCGAAATTCCCGTTGGGGATCAAGTTCTGCGCGTGCGAAGTCGCGGCAGCCAGGCAGAGGAGCCCGATCGACAAAGCCTTGAAACATTGTTTCATCGTGAATTCTCCGGTTTTTGTACAAAAGACAATGCCCCAAAGTAGCCTTCGGAGCATTGGCTTCCGGGAGATCCCGAAAAATTGGTGGTGACAGCTTGTCGGGCCCGATCACATGGGCGAAAGACGGCTTTCACCCATGCATCGTTCTACCAATCGTATTGGGGCAGGAAGGGCAGATCCTTGGGTGGAGCGGGGGTGATGGGGTTGCGCCAGCCCAGCGTGTAGACCTGATGGACCATCTCCCGCTTGCCTTCGAACATCTTCCAGGCGATCACTCGGAACAAGTAAACGCCTGAGGAAGCCATCGACATCGTGCTGCCCTTGCCGTTCCAGGCGATCCACACTTGGACATCGCCGCGGATGGTGGTGGGCAAGAGGCCCTTGCGGACCAGTTCCTGCACCGGCGAGAGGTCGATCTTGGTCACCGCCACGCCGGAGTTGTCGTAGACGTAGATGGCCGCGTCGTCCAGGTCCTTGTTGGTCTTCAGAAGCAGTCCGGCATAGTGGCTGGCGTCCTGGGCGGGTGCGGAGCCATCCAAACCCCGCCATGGGTCGGCGGCGGTGGCACGGACATAGACAGACAACGGAGGCTCGGAAGGCGGAATCTGCCAGCCCGTGTAATTGGCCATCGCGGGCCACGGCTGGACCTGCAGCTTCAGGCGGGTGGGGCCGATTTCCAACGGAGTCCACAACACCTTGCTTCCCGGCGCGTTGCCAACCAGGTCGGCGATCCCACCACCCTGTGCGATGCGCACGGAATCGGAGGCGGTGGCCAGGAAGGTGGAATCCACGTAGAGCTCCACGATGTTGCCCTTTCCGAAGACCTGGGCCTTGCGCACCACGGGATCTCCGGCCTCGTTCCTGGAAGGCTTGCCCCAGTTGATCCAGATGCCCCCATCGGTGGCGGTGACCGGCTCGGAAAGGATGGCGCGCAGGGTGTCCAGAGGGCCTTCTGTGCGGGCGAAGCGAAGTTGCGCCTTGATGATCACGGGCATCACGCGGTCCAGTTCGTCGAACCTTCCGGAGAGGGTGTCGGCCCAGCGTGTGGTCCACATCGTGCCCAAGCCCGAACAGCCCGGATTGGAGCAGGAGGTGGCGCCGAAAGCCCATGGCTCGATGGCGAACACCTGCACGAGACCGCCGGAATCGGTGCTGGTCGGAGTCGCACCCACGGTCCTGGATTGCAGGATCCCGTCGCGATCGGGCCAGCGGAAGGTGTAGGCATCCACAACGCGTGGCGCGATGGCGAAATGGAGCGTGACGTGATCTGCCTTGCCGTCGGCGTCGTCGTCGGTGACCACGGCCAGGGTGGGCAGCTGATCGAGTCCTTCCACCACCACGGAGGGGGCGACAATTCCTGGCGCAGCGCCTCCGGCGTCTCGGGCTTGTCCATTCGCAGCCAGACGAACGCTGTCGCCGGGACGCACGATGCGATCCACGCTGTCGCGACCGATTTCCAGGCGCAGTTGGTTGCGGACCGGATCCCAGGTCGCGTTGGCCGCCGTGACCGAACTTGCGGGCGCGATGCGCCGGACAAGATCTGCGGCCGCGTTCACCAGGGACGCGTCCAAGGGCTCGGAGACGGAGACCACCAAGGTGTCCACGCCCGAACCCCGCCGCAGCTGGGCGCGCACCGGGATCGGGGCGATGAGCTCGAAGATCGGGAAGGCCTGGGCGGGCCTTCCCGCCGACCAAACGAATGCCCCCTGGGGGATGGAGCCGATCCAACCGGTGGTCCGAGGCGATTGCGCGGAGTCGAAGTTCCATTCCACGGAAAGGGAATCCGCGGAGACCGTCATCTTCGCCTTGGAAAGATCCAGCAGGTTGGCGGCGGCGGGCCAAGGAAGCGCGAAGGCGTTCGAGGGAGACCAGGGAAGCTGCAGACGCACGGTCACGCGATCCAATCCTCCGTCGCCATCCATGTCCTGGTAGACTGCGGAGGCCGGGGGCAGCGAGCGCCAGGTGAGTGGCTGGGCCGCGACGGCAGCCCACAGCGAGTCCACCGAAAGCTGCAGGGCACTGGCGTCCACGGGAGCGTCCGAGCGGAGCCAAAGACGAGCGCGTCCGTTGGCCAGGACGAAGGTGGAGCCGGAAACACCGGAGATATCGGACACCGAGATATCCGGATCCAGAGCGGTGGCCTTCATCGAGGCGGAGAACGCGACGGGGCCGTGCATTCCCCAGAGTTGGACATCCATCACGACGCGGGAGCGCAGCACGGTATCCACGCTGAAGGCATCGAGCGCTTGGCCAGCCGCGTCCAGGAAGCGGAGCCGATACGGACGGAAAGTGACCGGCGCGATGGTTCCGCCCGCGGCCAGGCTCGCCGACCACAGCCGGAGCGTCTGGCCTTGGATGGGGGAGGCGCCGAAGACGCGGAAGGCGGCCTTTCCGGCGACGATCTCGATGGAATCCTGCGGAACACCCGCGGGAGTCAGCAGCAAAATCTGTCCGGGCAGCTGCACCGGGGACATCCATCCGTTGCAGGTGGCGCAGAGGCCGTTCTTGTTCCACACCTCGATCCGAAGGAGGGTGTCGGTGAGCACGTCGCGATCGATCGAGGCGGAGTCCACCAGATTGCCGGCCGGATCGATGTAGCGCAGATGGTAACCCACGACACCCACTTGGAACTGGAGGGAATCGGACAGTCCCAAGGCTCGCAAGGTGACCAGACCGTCGGGCGAAAGCGCCAAGCCGGTGGTTTGCAGGAAGGCGGAGCCCAGCACCAGTGCCGACGCCGGGGCGGGCGGCAAGGTCTGCACGCCCACGGTGGGCGGGAAGGTGATGGTCAGGGGAATGTCCTGGCGCAACAGGGAATCGCCCACGAACAGGCCGATGCGGAGGGTGTCGGAAGTTCCCAGGTCGACCGTGCGGAAGGGAAGGTTGTCGAAGGGGATGCCCGCCGCGTTGATGAAGCGCAGCCGTGGCGGTGGACGTCGCAGATAGGCTGTGTCCAGCGCCTTTCCGTAGGATCCGAAGACGGTGTCGAGCAGAAATTGTCGCTGCGGTCCCATCTGCAGGGCGGGGTCTTCGACGACGATCGGGCTGGCTTGGTGGAAGGCGAAGGAAGCCGTGAAATTGCCGGACACGTCGCGCCGAAGCACCAGCCTCACCGTGTCGCCCCGGGAATGGTAGACCTTGGCGAGCACCGTGTCGGCCAGGACGTTGGAATCGATCACCGTGGCCAGAAGCATGCCGGATTTGCCCTCGGCGGTGTCCGGCGAAAGGAAGATGCCTGCCATGGACGGCCGCCTGACCGGCAAAAAGGCCGTGGCCACGTCGCGTTTGTCGCGCGGAGTCACGTAGATCGCCCGGACCGTGTCCCATCCGGTGCTGGTTTGGACGATGTTGTCGGTGGGATCCACCTTCGTGCCGCTCCAGGTGCGCACGCCCTCCACCAGTGCGCGGACTCCCGTGGGAGGTGCGGCCAGGGCGGGTGCGAAGAAGCCCGCGTCCTTGGACATGTCGGTGGCAAACCACAGGGGGGCGGTCATCTGGCGATCGTAGCGGTAGTCCACCAGGAATTTCAGTTCCGTGTCGCCCACGTCCGCGAATAGACGGGAAGTGTCACGGGCGGGACGGATCCGCAGCCGGGTGGGATCGAAGCAGGCGGCCATCACGGTGGAATCGGGGCCATTGGGGACGATCTGCGGGGCCGAATCGCTGACCACCACCGTCCAGGTGGCGGAAACCACGGAATCCCTGCCGGACAGGTGCAGCACGTTGCGCAGTTGCAGCACGTTGGGCCCCGGCTCCAGGCCCACCAGGGAGTCCAGGCGGAAGCGCCAGCCGCTGCCTTCGCGGGTGCTCGCAACCCCGACGGAAACCTGTCCGTTGGTGGTGTTGGTCACCTGGAGGGAATCCGGTGTGCCCTTGTTGATGACCGACCCGAGGATGAAACTCATGGCCCGTGTGAAGCTGTCGCGATCCAGGGGCGGGATCAGGAAATAGCGTCCTCCGGTACGGCGTGCCAGGGAATCCAGCACGTTGCCCGCCTGGGCGGTGTTGGAAAGCATGATCCCGAACACCGGAGGCGTGGGGCCGCTCGCGAGCGTCCAGTTCGCGCCGTTCGGGTCGATGACCGTGGGGCTGTTGCCGAGGGCGGCGAAGATGCCGGCCAGTCCATCCTGGGGGGAGCCGTCGGAGATCATGATGATCGCCTTGCGCTGGTTGACTGATCCTGGCATGGTGCCCGCCGGGCCGGTGGCGCCTTGGAGAAGGGCGCGCGCCCAGCCCAGAGGGTTGGCGTAGTTGGTTCCGGTGAGCTTTTCCAGTTGGATGCCGTTGATCAGCGAATCGCGTTGGAACAGGTCTCCCAGGTTGGCCAGGCTCGATGCATGGTAGGTTCCGCCGAAGGAGATCCATGCGGCCTGCGAGGTGGGGCTGGCCTGGCCGTGCTGGGCGATCGCCGCCTGGAGTGTCTTGACGCGCACCGTGTAGGGATCGCCGGAGGGCGCGCAACGGGCCATGGCGGAATCCGTCATGCTGGTGGGGATCATCCGGTAGGGAGAGCCGTTGATGTTGACCAGCGGCGCACCGGCCGGATAGACCGTGCGGTTGACCGTCCAGTTCTGGCAGGAGCTGAAATTGATGGTGTCCTTGCCGTCGAACAGCCGCGTGCCCCCGTCCATGCTGGAGGACTGATCCACGATGTAGGCGATGTCCGTGCCTGGCACGACGACACTTCCTGTCCCACACAGGACCAGTCCGTCGGAAGACAATCGCGTGGTGGCCAGGGGTGTGCGCAGGGTGGTTCCGTCGAGAGATCCCACGTCCAGGCAGCCTTCGCCGGCGGGAAGCTTGCCGGAAAGCAGGTCGCATCGGGCGCCGGGCTCGAGCTTGTGCTTGGGAGGCTCGGGCGGAAGCAGGCTGAAGGGGAGATCGCGGAATTTGCCGGTGTCGCGGGCGCTGCGCACGCGCACCACGTAGTGGCCGTACGGAAGGCCGGTCAGCGCCGAAGTGTCCAACACCGTTTGCCAGCCGCTGTCGGAAACCCGGATGCCTCCGAAACTCGTTCCCACCGGCAGGCGGGTCCAGGTGCTCGCATCGGGGCCGATCAGGAACACCTGCCCGGGAGCGGGTTGCTCGATCTTCGTCGCCGCGCAGCCGCGGCCGATGGTCTGGGCAGACCAGATCTGCACCACGGAACTCCTACCCGAGACGGAATCCTGGAACCGCAAGGCCAGATCGGTGCGCAGGTTCATGGAGGTGGTGATGCGGAAGCTGGATCCGGTGGGTCGTCGTTCGCAGAAGAAGAAATCCCACGGGTAGGTCTGGCCCACGGTCAGCCCCATCGTGTCCAGCAGGATGGAGCCGGATGCCGGGCCGTGGATGCCGCCAAGCTCCATGCGAAGCTTTCCGTCGATGAAGTAGAACAGATCGTCGTCGCCGCGGAAGTCCAGAACTTGTCCAGGCTTGTACTCGAACTCGCCGTGGCTCTCCATGCAGAAGGCGAAGTTGTGGGTGTACGTGTTCCCCGTGGTGTTCAGGTTGTTGAACGGATTGGGCGTTCCGTTGGGAAGGGTCAGGAAATCATCGACCGGGAAGAATTCGGGCTGATCGATGCGGTAGGTTCCCGTGAGGGTGTCCATGGTCAGCGCGATGTCCCGGCAGGTGGCCGCGTTGGCCCCTGCCGAATCGCGAAACCAGGTGCGGATCAGGTTGTTGTTGGCGAGGTTGGCCTTGAGCACGGGTTTGCGGAAGGAATCCAGGGTGTCCTGGATCATGCCGGTCACCACGTTCGAAATGGCCTGGTTGAAGTTGGGGTGCGTCCCGAAGTCGTGGACCGTGGTGGCCAGGATCGCGGTGTTGCAGGTGCCGGAATCTGACCGGTGTGTCACGCCGAGGGAAGATCCCGTGGGCGCCGGAGCCGGGGCGATCCAGATGCTGTCGGCCGTGATGCCCGCGAGACTCAGCGGAGTGGTTTTGGTCAGGCCGCCTAACCCGAAGGCGACGCCCGTTCCGGAGGATCGCAGCAACACGTTGGAGGGGAGGACGGGCAGCGCCAGTTCGTACCATCCGCATTGGGTCCTGGAAGGAACCATGGGATTGCCGACGGCGGATCCATCGAAGTAGGCCACGGGGCGTTGCAAGGGGAACACGCCGTCCCACGGATTGAAGACCATCAGGCGCACGATGCGCGGAGCCTGGGAAAGGGCTCGCACCGTCCCGGAGAAGGAAACCAGCCAGATGGTGTCGTTCTTGGCGCGGGCGCTGTCCAGGAGCAGGACGGCGGGGGTGGTGACGGATCCTGTCGTGCCGAGCCATGCGGTGGTGTCGGCCTTGCGAATGGAAACCTGCAACCTGGAAATATGCGCGGTGCTCGTGGAATACCAGCCCGTGCCACCGGTCACGGCCGTGAATGGCTTCCAGGCCTGGGCTTCCACCTGGATGGATGGTGCTCGTCCAGGCAGGAGGGCTTCCCACGGGTTGAGCAGCATGATCACGGTGGAGGTGGCCACCGGGGCGGCCGAAAGGATCCGTGGGGCGGCCGTGGTGGGGACCACCCAGATCGTGTCGTTGCGAGCGAAAGCCGTGTCCAGAGTCAGGATGGCGGGGGTCGCGACCAGACCACCGGCTCCCAGATAGGATGTGCCCGATGCGTTGCGCAATCCCACCTGCAGGGTGGTGGAGAAGCTGAGCGGACCCGAGTACCAGCCTGCATTGCCCGCCACCGGGGCGAGGGCTGTCCAGGCCGAACCGGAGACCTGCATGGAAGGGGCACGGCCGGAATCGGTGGTCGCCCAGGGGTTCAGGAGCATCAGGGTGCCCCGCTTGGCGGGTGGAACCACCACCACGGGGCTGGTGGTGCGGATCACGGGGGTGCGGGCGGCCGTGGTGGTGTCCGGAACGATCCAGAGGGTGTCTTGGGTGGCGAACTGGGCGTCGAGGTTGAAGGAAGTGCCATTGGCCAGGCCGCCGAGCCCGTATTCGTTCCAATTGCTGCCGGTGCTGCTGGTGGCTCGATTCAACAGGCGGAAGTCACCAGGGGTGTTGGAGGTGAAGGTGAACGACCACAAGTTGCCGTTCACGCGCTGGAACTGGTTGGCGGCGACCATGTCTCCGTTCCAGTTGTTGGGGGTGCCGAAGATCTGGGGGGTGCCACTGGACAAGATGGCGTCGCTGGCCCAAGGATTGAGCACGATGACGGTCTTGGCCGCATGCCCCAAGGTGGCCAGCAAAAGGACGGAGAACAACTTGCGGATGAGCCCAGTTTGAACGGTTGGCACAGGATGTTCCTTCTCAGGAGCGATGGCAGGCTCGCGATGAACGGAAAAAAGGCAACACGCCCCATTGAATTCGGAAGGTGAGGTCCTGGATCGCAGGTCCGGGCGCACGTGGCAATCTACCGATATTCGGTTCACTTCCTGTGGCGATGTTGCCGATTTTGCTCCCAGGGACGGAGCGTGGGGGATAGAAGTGTTGCCAAGCTCCTGAAACCGGTGGAAATCGAGCAAGATCAATGGGTTAAAGGAGGATGAGATCCGTCGGAAATGTGCTTGGCCTGACTTCCTTGCTTCGATAGGTTTTAGAATCTCTTCCTGCCACAGCCAAATCGGAGTTGCCCCTCATGTCATTCTTTTCGTTGATCGCGTTGGTCTCGTCGCTCACCTTCGCCTCGAGAGGAGATTCGGTCCCGGTCCCCCAGGTCGCCCATGGGGAGACTCTCCTCATGATCGAAGCCGCGGTGATGGACGATGGAACCTGGATCGTCAAGGAACTGGAAGACCGCCTATGGTGGTCGCGAACCCTGGGTACGAAGTGGGAACGCGTTCCCGGTGTGCCCATCGGTGGAAGCGGTCGCCTTTTCGGAAAGGCTGTGGTCTCCCAGAGCAACTCTTGGTTCTGGACATTCGATGGAGGTTGGCAGAAGGTGGTCATGCCTCCGGTCTGCGCGCAGCCGAAGGTTTGGACCATCTCCCCGGAGGGGATGCTCGGGGTCTACGACGAGGAGAGGAAGGTCGTCACCTACTGCCGATCCACCGATGGCTTGCGAACCTGGACCGAATGGTTTTCCCCTCCTAACGCATCCCTCCCCAAGGACACCACCGCCTGGCTTGGGGAGGATTGGAACGGCAAGGTCTGGTACCGGATCGTGGATTCTGGCTACATGCGGGGTACCAGCGATGGGATGGTTTGGTCTCGAGTTTTGCTGCCCGCAGGGTTCCTCTCGACGACCTTCGTGCAGGTGTCCCCGGAAAGCCAGACGCTGGTGATTCTGGGAGGCTCGTCTTGGTCTGATAGGAATCGGGTGGCAATAACCCGGGATTTGGGCGCAAACTGGGATATCCACTCCGCCTACGAGCCTGGATGGATGGTGCGCAAACTGGCCAACAACCTGTTTTTCACCGTCGCGTTGGATTCGGTGAAGCGGCGCAAGCAATGGCTGTCCGCTTCGGAAACCGGACCTTGGACCTTTTTGGATGCGGATTTCCAGGGTGTCTTGTACGCGCAGGACCAGCGGCCCTACGTGGTGGAAAGAACGGCCATCTCTCGGGTGGTCCTGGAGGGTCTCTCTGGCATGGATCTACCCAAGGCGCCGGAATGGAAGATCGGTAGGGCGAATCGCGATTTGTTGGTGGAGCCATTTCCCTCGACCGCTCCCCGCTTCTGGAGCCTGCGTTCGTTGGATGGTCGGAAATTGGCAGAAGGACGTTTGGAGGGCGGTCGCATCGAGGTCCCGGGACATCTTCGCGGAACGATGCTCTTGACGGTGGGAAGACGCACGCGCGCGATCCATTGGTTCTGAGTGGGCTCTTGGAAGCCCAACCGGGAGGAGAATTCGTTGCCTCCGAGTCGATTCCACAACTTGAAACGATTTGGAAGAGGCAGAATAACCACTCGCTTTCTATGGACGCTGACAACCCAGGGAAACCCATGTCGACCACCTTCCGAGCCATTTTCGCCTTTTGCGCCCTTGCCGTTTCCACTGCCCCTGCCGGGGTGGTGACCGATCACGGACGCTTGCAGGTGAAGGGAAACCAGATCCTGGATAAAAATGGCGAACCCTTCCAGGTGGCGGGCATGAGCCTGTACTGGTCGGTCTGGGGCGGCGAAAAATTCTACAACCGCCAGGTGGTGGATCAGCTGACCAAAGACTGGAAATCCACCTTGGTGCGGGCGGCGGCGGCCATCGAACCGGTGGACGCCAAGGTGCCTGCCAACAACGGGTACCTGAGGAATCCCACCGGAATCACCGCCGCCGTGAAAACGGTGGTGGATGCGGCCATCGCCAACGACATCTACGTGATCATCGATTGGCACGCCGACACCGCCAACAAGGAAGTCGCGGCCGCCACCACGTTCTTCACCGACATGGCCAAGACCTACGGCGACAAGCCCAACGTGATCTTCGAGATCTGGAACGAGCCCAACTCCAAAGGCGGGAGCGGACGCAACGGCGCGGAAACCTGGGCGGACGTCAAAGGGTACGCCAACCAGATCCTGCCGGTGATCCGCCAGTACAGTCAAAATCTGGTCATCGTGGGAACGCCCACCTGGTCGCAGGATGTGGACAGCGCCGCCAAGTCTCCGCTGGTGGACACCAACGTCGCCTACACCCTGCATTTCTACGCCTGCACGCACGGACACAATCTGATCAAACGCGCCGACAACGCCCGCGCCAAGGGCATCGCCCTGTTCATCACGGAATTCGGCTTGTCGCCTGCCGACGGTGGCCAGCGCAAGAGCGCCACCAATCCCACCGACAACTACCGCATCTGCACGGATTCCGCGACTTTCTGGCTGGATTGGGCGGATCAGAACAAGATCAGCTGGGCCAACTGGTCGATGGTGACCATCGACGAATCCTCGGCGGCATTGCTGCCTGGAGCGTCCGCCACGGGACCCTGGACGGACGCCAACCTGACACAATCCGGCACCTGGATCCGCAACCGTCTGCGTGCTCGTCCGGTCACGTCGGTATTGCCGACCAACGGGTCGTCTGCATCCGGCTTGAAACGCGACGGTTCGTTGCTGACCTTGCCTGCAGGCGCCTTGGATGCAAGTCTGCTGGATCCGTCTGGTCGGGCCATCGCGAGCGCATCGTCTGAGCGAGGTGCGTTGCGCTTGCCCCAGCGCGGGATCTACTGGGTGCGCTGGCGGGATGGCCAGGGCTGGCACGCCAGTTCCGTGCTGGCGCCGTAAGCTCAGGTCCGAATCGCTCGAGCGGGCCGCCCATCATGCTTCAAGGAGGGGTCCGAAGGATCCTTCCTTCGTCGTTTGGCAAAACCGCGCGCAGTCGGTAGGTTTCACTGCATCCAACCGAAGCAGCTTGAACCAGGATGATCCCCGTGAAACCGATTCTTCTTTTTTGTCTTCTGCCCGCCCTTGCCTTCGCCTCCAAGGGGACATCCGTTCCTGTCCCGAAAGATTCGCAAGGGCGTTCGCCCGCCCTCGCCAAGTCGAGCGTGATGGACGACGGCACCTGGGTGGTCACGGACACTTCCGGTCGGTTGTGGTGGACGCGCAGCCTGGGTATGCAATGGGATACCGTCCCGGACTTTGCCAGGGGCGATCGCGGGGAGCAGTTCGGTTTGGCTGTGGTGACCCGCAACAACACCTCGTACTGGACCTTCGACGGGGGATGGAAGTCCGCTCTGGTTCCCGCGGAATGCTTGGACGGGAAAAATCGTTATACCAACAGCGATGGATTCTGGGGCACCTACGACGACAAGGCGAAAAAGATCACCTACTGCCGGTCCACCGACGGATTGCGCAAATGGAGCATCTGGTTCTCGCCTCCCAACGCATCCCTTCCCGAAGACACCATCCGGTGGATTGGAGACGGCTGGAACGGCAAGATCTGGTACAAGATGGTGGATTCCGGTTACATGCGGGGAACGGACAATGGTCTGGATTGGACCCGGATCGCCCTCCCACCCGGCTTTCGGGTGATGTCGTTCATGCCGGAAACACCCGGTGGCTCCGAGTTGGTGCTCGTGGGCGGGGAGTCCTGGCTCCATGCAACTCAGGTGGCCATTTCCAAGGATTTGGGCGCCACCTGGGAGATCCATCCGGGTTCGGAGCTCGGTTGGATGGTCCGGAAATTGTCCAACAGCCTGTTCTTCGCCGTCGCCATCGATTCGATCGAGGGTAGGAGTCATGGAGTGTCGAATGCGCGCACCGGCCCTTGGACCAAGCTGGATACGGCGTTTCGCGGGTACCTGTGCAAAGGGGACGACGCCTACGTGGTGGAGGAACACGCCATCTACAAGCTGGTGCTGGATGGGGTTGGGCGCAAGTCCAAACCGGCCGCATCGCACTGGCAGATCCGCAGCGAGAACGGCCGGAGGGTGGTGGATCTTCCCTCCGATCTCGAGGGATCTTCCTGGTCTCTCTGCTCGCTTGATGGACGGAAATTGGCAGGAGGTCGGGTGGCGGGAGATCGGATCGAACTACCCATGGGCGTCGCCAGCGGCCTCCTGGTCGTGGGCTCACAGACATGGATGATTCCCGACTACCTCCGATGATTCGATCGCCAAGAGAGCCGGCCTCATTCGTAGGGCTTGTCCTTTTCTGGTTGGCTCTCGGTTGCTCGCCAGCGAACGCGATGCAAGAGTCCGCCGCTTCCGCAAGTACCCCGCCCATCGCGCAAGCCCAGTATCAACCCCAAGAGATCGACGAATGGGCGCGTCGTGGGATTGTCCGCACGTATTCGTACGAAAACGGCAGGATGGAATTGCGGTGCACCCGTGATGCCGAACTACCCGCTGGTCTGGGGGGGGTGGAAGAACTCAAGTCCTTGATCATCGATGCAGCAGGTTTCCGGATCGGACTGCCCTCCGACGTCTTTTCCGGGCACAACCTGGAAGAGGTCTCGCTCTGGCATTTCGCAAAATTGGACTCTTTGCCCATCGAGGAGGGGAAGCGTCTCGATTTGCTGCACTTCAAAGACTGTCAGCTCCGCGGACTTCCCAAGGGATTGGAAAAGCTCGCGAGGATCAGGAGCCTGTCGATCGAGGGCGGCGAGATCTTGCGACGAGCCGAACAGCACGACTCCGTGCCCGGTTTCCTGCGAAAGGCGATCTTCCAGAATGGGCACCCCTTGCTGGATTGCGATGATCTTTTTGGTGCTCCTAAGCAGACCTTGCGGGATTACCTGGTTTTCCAGCAGGTGCGCGCCCTCGAGGAAGACCTCGACTTCGAAATCAATTCCAAGCGAATTTCGAGGCGGCTTCACGGCATTCTCGAAACGGTTGGCACAGCATCCGCGCGAAGGATCCCGTTCGGTTGCCGTTTGGCCATGCAGTCCTCCTGCGACGAATCCAACGACTCCCTTTGGATCCATCCGGAAGGAGGTGTGTTATATGGCAGCAACCCGTGGATCGAGTGGCGATTGGGAAAGGAAATTTCTCTTGCCGAAGGGAAGATCCGGGAAGGGGCATCGGTTTCCGAAGTGGAAGCGGTGATGGGGCGTCCAAAGCGTAGGGGCGCGGGATTCCTGTTCTATTCCGTCACCCAAGGGGAGACGGAAACCGAATCCTCCACCGAATCCCACCTGTTTCTTTTCCGGAAAGGGCGTCTTTGGGGTGTCCTGAGATCCAGCAGCTCCGTGGAGTGCTGACCGCTCTCGCGACAGAGGGCGATTGGGAGACTCGAGTCCAGGCGGGGCGGGGCAAAGTCGGAAGGGCGGATCCTTGGAAAAATGGGAAGGACTCGGTAGGTTTCCCTGCTTCCGAGCTTCCTCGAACCAGGCCCCCCTCCCGTGAAGACATTCCTGCTTTTCGCCTTCCTGCCTGCCCTTGTCTTCGCTTCCAAGGGGGCAACAGTTCCTGTCCCGAAGGATTCGCAAGGGCGGTCGCCCGCGATCACGAGGTCCATGGTGATGAAAGACGGCACATGGATCGTCGCCGATACGGCGCACCGCATCTGGTGGTCCCGGGACGTTGGAGCGCATTGGGACAGCGTGGCGAGCTCACCCAATGGCAGCCCGGCGGAGATGTTTGGCGAGACCGTGTGGAATAGCGCCGAAAGCCATGCGTGGACCTCCGATGCAGGATGGAGAACGATCGATTATCCGGCGGCATGCGGAGCTGGCCGATCCAATTCGATCAGCAGTGGAGGGGTGATCGGCCTCATCGATTCGGCCCGGGCCAACGTGAGCTTCTGCCGATCGAGCGACGGACTCCGCACATGGGTCTATTGGATGTCGATTCCCGTTTCCACGCTACCCGTAGGCGTCAAAGATCTGACCGGCGACCACTGGAACAACAAAATCTGGTATCCGGTTGCGGACTCCGGCTATGTGCGGGGGACTTCGGACGGTCGGTCGTGGAGTCGGATCGACCTGCCTCCCCGAATGAAGATCTTCGAATTCGTGCCTCTGACATCCAACGGTTCCGAGCTGGTGCTGTTCGGTGGAGAATCCGGCCGCGAGATGGTGCACGTGGCCGTCTCGACGGATCTTGGCAACACATGGGATGTCCACTCCGCTTCGGAACCTGGATGGCTGGTCCGCAAGATGTCCGACAACCTCTTTTTCACCATGACCTTCGATACCATGCAGGGGCGGAGTTACGGCATCTCCCGCTCGCGAGGTGGACCTTGGACAATGTTGGACACGGCCTATCGAGGAAACCTTGTTCAAGGTGAAGATCCCTACGTGGTGGAAGAGCATGTGATCTACAAGTTGATCCTGGATGGCGTGGGTCGCCGTTTCAAGCCTGCCTCGGCCGAATGGGCCGTGCGCCGCGAGCAGGGAATCCTGGCGGTGAGCCTGCCTTCATCGTTGCGGTCGGGCGCATGGACGGTCCGCGCGATCGATGGACGGAAATTGGCCAGTGGGCGAGTGACGGGAGAGCGCATCGAGCTTCCCCTGACCTTGGCGGGAAGCCTGCTGACCATTGGCGATCAAACGCGGATGTTGCCGAGGTTCTAGGTCCTCCGCTGATGCGTTGGTGGGACGTCTAGGTCCCCTCACCCAAGGTCTCGCGAGGACGCAAGCGCGACCAGCCCACGGCCAGCGCCCAAGAGTCGGTGAAGGCCGTCTCCGGAGCGTGCCGGTCGCCAAATCTGTGGATGGCGCGTGCGAAAAGCGGGAGCGTGTAGGGGCGAAATTCTTCCGCCGCCGTGCAGATCAATGCGTCGGAAATTTCCGTGTGCGCATAGCTCGTGTCGATTTGCGAGGTCAGCCTGCGGATCGCGAGATGGTCAGCCTCCCGATCGCGTCCGGGTAGGGAGTCCAGGTGTTCGCGGAACGCTTCCAGAAGCCGGCGGGAATTTTCTTTCAGGGTTGCGACTGGAAGATCCAGAGAGCCAAGGTGGTGCGAAAGGAACGGGCGGTTGGCGACCGATTCCAAAACATCCTTCCAGCCCATGACCACGGCCAGATGTACATACGAAGCAACTCCGTATCGGAGTTCCCATGCGGGCTCGCGAAGGCTCCAATCCAGCAGGTGTTGACGGATCTTGTCCATGTCATCGGGCGAGAAAAGGTCTTCCCAGAAGGAACGTCGCATTCCGGGATGGATAAGATGGTCCAGGTACATGGAATCGTGGGCGAACACGGCATCGCGCAAGTTCTTCTCCCACCGCTGATCCCCCGCGTTCCAGGCGCGGACCATGACATGCCAAGTGGTGACATCCAGGCATTCTTCCAAACCATCGATTTCCTGGATGAATGGAAGAAGAATCTGTTCAAAACAATCGGAGTCGTATCCCCCGTCCTGCTGCCAAGAGTTGATCCATTGACGTGCGGAATCCCTGTGTTCGACTTTCCCACCGGGCCGCAGCAGGATGGAGGCAGCGACGGTGGACCATGACGAGGAATGCGATCGGAGCCACCCTTCCGCCCAGGCCTCCCAGTGCCCATCGGTCATCCAGATATCGATTTCCGGAATCCACAAGCAGGGGTTGCGGTACCAATCGGGAACGGGCGACTTCCGCATCTCTTCGATGGTGGTGCGGGCCCAGGCATCGCAATACTCGAGATCGAAACCGGATTCCAGAGGAAGGATCTCAAGCTGGATTTCGTGGCGAGGCTCGAAATCCATTAGCAGCCGGGAAATCTCGAAAGGATCTTTGGAGGCTCCATACGACTGGGCGATGAGTCCTTCGAGCTCATTGTCCACCTCATCCAATCGATTGGATGCCGCCTCCATCTCGGAGACCATCTTCGCATGCTCGTCCGGAGACAGATCGCCTTCATTCAACGCCGAATCGAGTTTCGCACGGATCTGGTTCAATCCATCAATGATGCCGGGAGCGAGACCCTCCGCGATCAACCTCGAGGCAGATGCCGAGACCGGCTTCTGCGGGGATGGTTCTTCTCCAGCGAGAAGGCCCCTGGTCCGGGAGACCAGCGCTTTTGGATCGATATGATGCGTCCTCAGGAAATCGCAAAGAAGTTTCGCGGGATCTTCCGAGGTCAATTTGCGAGTCCATCGCCAATCGAGATCGGGCTGGATCTCCATGCCCTCTCCCGTCTTGATCATCCATCCGCTTGGTTTCCGCTCGACACTTCCTCCCCGCGACCGAACCACCTTCGAAATCGCCTCCAGAATGGAGTGCCGGGATTTGTCAAGTTTTGCGAAGCTTTCCAGGAGCCCCTTCCAAGGATTCCAAGGAGAGGCTCGACAGATCCAGGCGTTGTTCATCCAGACCATCTCGGAAGGCAATCCCGATCTTGTTCTTGTTCCGGCGCCAAGTCAGGTCGTTGGTCTGGGCGAACTCCTCGATACGCGCCAAGAGAGAGCGGTCGGGCATGCGTGGATCCTACCCCTCCGCCGCCACAGGCTTGGGGCTTCCCTGGAGTTCCAGGTCCGGCAGGAACCATGCGCCCAAAACGGAAAGCGCCGAGAGAACTCCGCAGACCAGGAAAATGTTGGACAGCACGTGGGCGTATTCGGTCGGCTCCATACGCCCGCCGCCGGAAGCGACGTGCACTGCCAGGATCGCGCCCAAGGCCGCGCTACCCAGGACGCCGCCGATCTGGCGGGTGAACTGCGTGAGGGCCGTGGCCTGTCCGATCACGCGGGGTTCCACCGCGTTCTGGACGGCCAGCGAGCTGAGCGGGAAGGTGGGCGCCACGACAAAACCCGTCAGTGCGAGTTCCAGGATGAACAGCCACGACGGGGTGGTGTCCGAAATTCCGGACAGTACGAACATGGCGATGGCCATGGCGGGCGAGGCGGCCAGGAAGATGAACCGCACTCGCCGTTTGCGCGAGGCGACCTGGCCGGCAAGCATGGATCCGGCCATCACCCCGAGGGTCATGGGGATCAGGGACATTCCCGCCTCCTGCGGTGTGAAGCCGCGCGCATTCACCAGGTACAGGGGTGGGAAGATGATCAATCCCATGAAAGCGGCGCCCTGCATGAGCAGCAACCAATTCATGGCCTGGAAGGTGCGTTGGGTGTAGAGGTGGAGATTCAGCAGCGGCGATTTGCTGCGCAAGGTGGTGACCACGAAGGCGACCAGCAAGGCGAGTCCTCCCGCAAACGATCCGGCGATGACGGGATCTGTCCATGGGCGCCAGTGCCCGCCCAGGGAAAGGGCCAGGAGCAACGGCACGAGTCCGGCCAGCAGCAAGGCAACCTGACCCACGTCCACTCGGCCCTCCGGGTGCGCCGGTGGTTTGCGGGGCATGCGGGTGAAGATCACCCAAAGGGCGATCGCACCAATCGGGATGTTCACCAAAAACACCCAGCGCCAGCCCGCGATGCCGGGAATCCATCCTCCGGCCCGGTCTGTCAGCAGGCCCCCCAGGAAGGGGCCCACCAGGCTGGAAAGCCCCCAGACCGATCCGATGAAGCCCTGGTACTTTCCTCTTTCGGAAGGCGGAAACAAGTCGGCGATGACGATGAAGGCCATGGCGAACAATCCGGAGCCGCCCAGTCCCTGGATCGCGCGGGCCACGATGAGCTGGTTCATGCCGTCGCCGACGATGGGCAGCGTGCCGAACAAGCCCGCCAGGCCGCACAGGAGAGATCCTGACAAAAACAGTCCGATCGCGCCAGCTTGCACGGCGAAGTGGCGCCGCACGTCGGCGAGCTTCCCGTAGATGGGCACCAGCGCTGTGGAGGTGAGAAGGTAGGCGGTGGTCACCCAGGCGTAGCGCTGCAATCCGTGCAGGTCTTGCACCACGCGAGGCAATGCGGTGGATACGATGGTCTGGTCCAATGCGGCCAAAAACAGGCAAAGCAACACGGCGGCGAAGGTCCAGGTGGCCTCGCGCCGGTGTGTGGTAGATCTTGCGTTCATGGGGCCAAAGTAGCTCCAGGGAAGCAATCAATCCCTCAGCGCAAGCGTCCCTGGGCGTCAACGACTCCTGCGGGTGCAACCCAACGAGTGCCGGGGAGCCAGGGCGGGCTCCCGGCGAATTGTGCGTGGCGCTTGGTGTGGCGGGAAACGTCCGGCGTGGTCCGGCTCTGCGCCAACAGCCAGGTCCAGAACGCCTCGTTGGCGTAGGTGCGGGTCCAGGAGTCGTGTCCTCCGGATTCGTAGACCGTCAATGCCAGATTCTGTCTTGGAGCGACGGATCCCGAATCGTGGCTCCAGGCCAGCGTGGCGGTGTCGAAGCGCAGGCTGTGGGTTCCCTTCGACGCGGTCTTGGAGGTCCCGGATGGGTAGGCGCGGATGCACGAGTCCGTCCCCTTGGCGATCCGATCGACATTCTGCAGCGACTGCGTCAGCGGGACGGTGCCGTCGTTGAAGGCGTGGAAAGCCCAGATCGGGAGCTTGCGCAGGGCGCGGGCGTCGTTGGAGACGTTTCCGGCCCCGCAGATGGGCGCGGCCGCGGCGACGCGGCTCCCGTACTTGTTGACGAATCCCCAGGTGGTGCCACCTCCTGCGGAAACACCGGTGGCGTAGATGCGATTGGTGTCCACCGCGTAACGGGCCTTGGCGAATTCCACCAGTTTCCAGATTCTGTCAGCGGAGGGCCATCCGGCGGTGTCCTGCGGGGCCAGCATCAAAAACGGGCGATGATGGTCGTTGGTGGTGATCCGGTCCGTGTCGTTCTTGAATAGGGCGGGCACCCCCGTCTTCAAGAGGACGTTCAAACCCGTGGTTCCGTTCCCTTTTTCCCCCGTCCCGTGGAAATACAGGACCAGGGGCCATTTTTTGTCTGTCGAGTAGTCCTTGGGGATGTATTCGTAGAAGCCGAAGCCGGAAGAATTGGAGTCCAGCCGCACCGGGGTCATCCGGCCTGGAGCTCCAAAGGGTTGCGCCAAAGTCGAACCCGCTCCCAGGCCAAGGCAAAGAAAAAGGATGGTTCGTCGCATGTCCGGATTCTCCTTGGCGCGGCGTTGGAAGGTCTCGGTTCGCCCGTTTCGGTAAGCATACCCTTCGGCGAAGGTGTTCGCGGGCGGCTCCTTGGGAAGGTTTGCACAAAGCGTTACCCGAAAGGGCAACGCGCTCGGATTCAAACGGGCCGATCGGAATGATTCACTTCTCGCAACAGCGATGTTCCGTCCTGAATGGAAGGTCCGAAGGTCAAGTGCGAGGAATCCTGCCGGAAAACAGGGCGCAACAGCCCACCACTTCCAGCGAGACCTCGCGAAAGCGCGAGTCCAGGGCCTCTCCCAGGGCGGGAAGGGTGTCATCCGTGTTGGTGAAGACGCCCTTCTTGTTGTAGAGCGCCATCAGGCGGCGCGCAAGGAAACTCCTGGGAATCTCCGGTCCTTGGAGGAGCGTGGCTCCGAAGACCACGGCGCCGGGAGCCATCAGGGGCTGGATCCGGTCGAACACCACCGCCTTTTCCGCCATGGATCCGGGAAGGCAGTGGAACAGGTAGTTGAGCCCGATGGAGTCGAACTTGGCTTCTTCCCACGCGATCGGTTCCAGGATGTTGCGCACGTGCGTGGACGGCTGGTATCGCGCGATCCGTTGTGCCGCGTGAGCCAAGGAGTGGGGGTTGAGGTCCATCAGCGCGATGCGCGGAGCTGGTGACAGAAAACGACACTTGTCCGGGTAGTAGCCGGTACCCACGCCGATGTCCAGATGGTTGCCGCGGATGTGGCGATCGTAATGCTCGAGCTGCCACGGCGTGCAACATTTCCAGATCCAACGGTTGGATACCCCCAGCACCACCAGATCGTACAGGTTCAGGGTGGGCTTGGTGTAGATGGCTTGCCCGGCGTGGGTGCGTTCCTGCGTGATGGCCATAGGCGCAAAAGAGTAGCCATTCGGCAGAATTTGGCGCAAGACACGACTATCCGGGACGTGGCTAGAAGCACCAATCCGTGCCGATCCTCCAGGCGGGATTCACGAAGACCAAGTGTTCGTAGGACACGTCGTTGGGCTGGTCGCTCATGCTTTCCCAGCCAGGACCGGCCTCCGCTCCCAGGGACAAGGCGAACGCGCCCGAGGAGGAAGGAATCCGAAGGCCCAATCCGAAAAGGACATTGACGGACATTCTCCGTGTCTTCAGGCTTTTGCGGCGTTTTTCCACCGAGTATTCGCCTGGGGAATAGAAACCGCCGCTCTGGCGCAAGAAGCGGATGGTCGTATCGATTTCCAATTCTGTCCATTGCCAGGAGGCTTGCAATGCGGCGGATCCGACAAGCACCAAAGGACCCGGACCGCTGTACCACATCTCCCGCCCGACTCGTGGCGCCAGTGCCCGGATGGTCGTGATGGAATGGAGCGAGTCTCGTCGTGATTCGGAGCCATCTCTCCATCCTTCGACCCCGATCACCCATTGGCCGCTCGCGGATCCGGAATCGCGAACGCCCAGTTGGATGCCGATCAGGTCCTCCTGGAAACGGAATCCAGCCGCCCCGGCGAGAGGCTTTGATCGGCGTAGATTCGGCAGCGGCGAAACCGGACATTCCTCGGGGTGCTCGGTGCAATTGCGCAAGCCGGAAGAAGAGTTCCAATTCTGCCGGACAGCACTTGCGGAATCGGGGGTCCTGACCGTGGAAGGTTGGCGAAGGGACTTCGTCGCCGTGACCTTTCCCGTGTCGATGGAATCGACGACTGCGTCTGAACCTGTCGAAGCGACAGCCAATGCGAGGGCGAGCGAAGAAGCGATCATTCGGGGGGCTCCGGAGCGATGGATTTGGGGTGGAATGCCTAGCGAGAAAATTACTTCCTCGGAGTTGCCTCAACGATCGTGTTTGAGCAAAAAGGCCAAGGTCCGACGGGCCAGTTCCACGGGGGCCTCGCGCGGAACGATGTGGGCCACGCCTTTCATGGTCTCGAACTCGGCACCGGGCCAGAGACGGGCGGTCCGCTCCACCAGCCAGGGCGGCGTGTAGAGGTCTTCCTCGCCGGCCAAGAACAAGGCGGGAATTGTCATACTGGCGACATCCAGGGGTTCCATGGAAAATTCGATCAGGGCATCGAGCATCGGGCCGGCGCTTTGGGCGTCTATCCGTTCGGTGGCGCCTGCCGACATTTTTCCCAGGTAGGGCTCCGATTCCACCAGGGCCGCTTCGCTGAAGATCAGCCCCATCTGCGAGCCCATCATCAAGCCCACCCCGCCAAGATCCAGCAAGTGGCGTCGGAATTTGTCGTACACTCTGGTCTTGGCGCTTTCCAGGAGCCGTGTGCCGTGCGATACCATGGCCGTGATCCGGCCAGGATGGCGCAAGGCCATCATTCCCCCCACCATGCCTCCATGGCACAAGCCCAGCACGGGTGCGGACTCGATCCCCAGGTGGTCGAGCATTTCCACCGCATCTTGCGCCCAGAGCTCGTAGCTGTACGGACCCACCCATCGGTCGGAACCGCCGATCCCGCGATGGTCCAGCAGGATGCAGTGTCGGTGGTCGCGCAGCACGGCCGCCACGGGTTCCCAAAAGGCGGCATCGCCGAAAAGTCCGTTGAGGAGGAGCAAAGGCTGCCCCTCGCCCTCGACCCGGTAGGACAGGCGGACGCCATCGGAGGTCAGGAAGTGGTCCATGGAAAACAAAATAGCCGGAGATGGTTTCCTGTGGCGCCGTGAATGGAATTGGGGTTACCTATGGTGGAGACGACGCTACGGACGGCCAAAAGGGAGCGGCTCATGGGAACCTATGGAAAACCTTTCGCAGCAGGCGCGATCTGTGTCGCTGCTTGTGCGTTCTTGGCAGGATGCGGACAAGAGGAAGGCTCCGCAGCGGGCTCGACAGGGGCTGTGACGGATTCGGTGTCCAAGCCGATCGTATCTGATCCCAAAGACACATCGGCCACGAAACCCAAGGATACATTGGGAACAAAACCCAATGGATTTTTGAGGGACCTGCATCCGCAGGATGCGGGAATGGGCACGGATCCTACGGTTCTGTTCTACAGCGGGTTCGAGGAAGGCTTTGCTGGATGGGGTTGGCACAACTCCGAGCCCGACCGGATGGCGGTGGAATCGACCACCGGGATGGCCAACGGCGGATCCAAGTACCTGCGCGCCAGCGTGACTCGCGCCCA
Organism: Fibrobacterota bacterium; assembly: GCA_016699655.1. Lineage (GTDB taxonomy): Bacteria > Fibrobacterota > Fibrobacteria > UBA5070 > UBA5070 > UBA5070. The sequence continues at coordinate 844,965 of CP064986.1, read as the reverse complement.
CCTCGCCGCCGAGCAATACGTTTCCAGCCAGGCGCAGGCGCCGTTCCCGAAGCCGGTTCGGGAAATCTTTTTCCGTTTCCATGCGCGCTTCGTGGGGACCACCGCCATTCCGCACCACTGGGTGCGTGTCGCGGCGGGCACACCCGATTTCCAGTCGGACGGCTTGGCCAACACCGTGCCGGCCGGCGACAAGGGATTCTGGTTCGATCTGGATGGGCGCAGCGGCGATATCTTCGCCTTCTACGTGTACTGGTACAAGATGCGATCGGGGCGATGCAACGACGGCACGGTGGTGCCCGGTTGCGCAGGCGACCAAGGGACCACCTACCACTACGGGAACAATTTCGTCCCGGCCAGACAAATTCCGTTCCCGCGCGACAAATGGTTCTGCCTGGAGATCCGCGCCACCGCCAACACCGTGGGGAAAAGCGATGGGTCCCTTGCGCTATGGCAAAACGATACCCTGGTGGGCGAGTACAAGCCGGGATCGCCGCGCGGACGTTGGCTGCGCGACAATTTCTTCACATGGGGGGACTACTACCGGCCCGACCAGGATTTCGAAGGCTTCGATTTCCGTTCCAGCGAGACGGTGATGTTCAAGCGCGTGGTGCTGGATGCCTACTACCAGGAAAACACGCTTTCCGACAAGGCCCCCGACACCCAGACCATTCTTTACGACGACGTGGTGGTGGCCACTTCGCGGGTGGGTTGCCGCAAGTAGCAGGAGTGCCGGAAAGCGCCTGTAAGCGGGTCCGCAAATTTTTCTCGGGGAGGTGACACAAAGGGTCGAGAGCGGTGTCTTTCTTTGGAGAACAAAACCTCGGAGAAGGAAACCGATTCGATGCACCATCGAACTTATGTCATCATCCTCGCTTGGATGGGCTTGGCTGCCGTCGCCCCGGCGCAGGAAGCGAAACCCGCAGCGACCACCTCCCCCTTGAAGTCACTGGTCGTACGCTCCCGCGCGCCGTTGGGCATGGAGGTCCTCTTCGGGGGGCGGAGGGTCGCCGTGGACGATTCCGGCCGATTCGTCGCCGCGGGTTCCGTCGACAGCGCGACCTTCGCTTCGGGTAGCGTTCCCCTTTGCCTGCGCCAGGCGGGGGCGGAAGACTTGTGCGTGGAGGTGGCGCCCAAAGGGTTCGACACCATCGATCTCGCCCCCCTGAAGGTGGAATCCGTGCCCGTGATGGAATCCAAAAGCGATTCCGCCGGGATCGACACGACCCTGCCGACACCGGTCGTGGCGCCGGTCTCCTCGGGGGTGGTCCTGCTCAAGGAAACGTCGGCGGGAGGTACGGTGACGGTTTCCGGCAGACGCAAGCCGCGCACGGGAGGTCAGGAGCGCGTGAGCGTCCAGTCGATCCTTCGACGCCCCGCCTTGGGGGAGCCCGACGTGATCCGTGCCGTCCAGGCATTGCCGGGCGTGGTCCAGTCGTCGGATTTTTCCACCAAGATCTACGTGCGCGGTTCGGCCTCCGACCAGAACCTGATTCTCTGGGATGGAGCGCCGGTGTATTCCCCCGCGCATTTCATGGGGTTGTTCAGCACGTTCCTGACGGATGCGACAGGAAATGTCGAATTCTGCAAAGGGGGATTCGATCCCCGCTACGGAAACAGGTTGTCTTCCGTGCTTCGCGTGGATCCCCGCATCGGTGGTTCCGGTTTCGGGGATTCCCTGCGCTGGCTGGAAGGGAAGATCGACGGCTGGACCCGCCGCGACAGCACGGACAGTGCAGACAAATTCAGACTGCACGGAAATCTTCGCCTGACCACGGCCTCGGGAAGCCTCGCGCTGGAAGGCCGGAAATCCGATTGGTATTGGTCCGTGGCCGCGCGGCGGACCTGGATCGATCAGGCCCTGGATATCGCCCGCGATCTGGATCTGATGACGTTCCAGCTCGACTACGTGTTCCACGACATCCAAGGCAACCTGACCCGGACCTGGGGCAGGGATACGGCGCGGATTTCGTTCTACGAAGGGCGCGACCGCTTGGCTCTCGGGCCGATGAGCTTCGAGTGGGGGAACTTCGTGGTGCCCGTGGTGGTCCACAAGACCCTGCCCGAGGACTTCTGGTGGAGGCCATCCGCCTCGTTGAGCCGCTTCGACCAAGTCGTGGGGATCGAAGGGATCCGGTTCACGGAAAACTCGTTCGACAGCTGGAAGTTGGGGGAAGAGGCGGGGTGGCTGCCCAAGGGGCCGGTTTCCGTCCTGGCCGGGCACGAACACGAACACCAGAGATTCGTGTACGTGGATAAGGATCTCGCCCGCTCCGACGATCGCGGCGACACCTCCAGCGCCTGGCTGCATGCCGGTTGGGTGCAGGGGTCGTGGGAGCATTCGGCTGGATGGGGCGTCCGGGGAGGCTCTCGCGGGAGCTGGTACGAGGGGATCGACGCCACCGAGATCGAGCCGAGGATCACAGGATGGTGGAAGCCATCCCCGAACTGGCGACTGGAACTCCACGAGGGACGCTATGCGCAGTTTCTGACCAGTCTCCACGACATCAATGGCGAGGAGATGACCGACATCTGGTACGCCTACCAGAGGCCCATGCGGGCCTCCACGCAATGGCTGTCCGCCTTGTCCGCCGAGCGCAGCCGGATCCCCGGAGGATTCACGGCGCGAGCGGAAGCCTACTACAAGGACATCTCCCGACTCCCGCAGATGGTGATGGGGGATCCCGACAAGAATCCCAATCCGGTGCGACCGGACGGCAACAAGGTCACGCGATCGATCGCCGACTTCGACGGCTGGTCGATGGGGGCGGAGTTCACCCTTTCCCGCGACGTCGGGGCCGTTTCCGGAACGGCAAGCTACGGGTGGTCGAAATCCGTCCTGGCGCAGACGGCCAGTCCCGTGGCGCCCGGCATGGCTCCGCTGGCTCCGTTCACCCCGGCCTGGGACCAGCGCCACACCTTCAAGGCGGATCTTTCGGCCAACTGGATCGGCGAACCCAAGAACGCCTTCTGGGCGGCCTCGCGCAAGGGCAGATTCCTGCGATCCAGTCTTTCTCTGCAATACCGCTCGGGACATCCTTCCACGGAGCCGGCCGGCTACTGGGACATGCATGAACCCATGCAAGGGGCGGATGGCTGGCAGAGCGCGCATGATGGGGTCTTGAATCCACCCAACAACACCTTGGTGCAGGCAGGGGCGTTCAACCAATCCAACGTCGACGACTATTTCCGGCTGGATGTCACACCCTTCGATTTCGGACGCGAAGGCGCTTGGCGTCTGTACTGGAGCGTCCTCAACGCCACCGACCACGAGAACGTTTTCCAGACCTCCTGGGAAACCGACGGACCGGTTCCCCGTCGCGACATCTCCTACCAGTTCCCGCGCCTGGCCATCTTCGTTGGCTGGGAAAAGGAGTTCTGATCATGGACAATACTCGTCTATCCCTGCTTCTGGCTTCGATCGCCTCGCTTCAATCCTGCAACGGACCCTGGAACATGGAGCCGGAGTCGCCCGAACCTCTCCAGTTGCGCATTTCGGCAATGCCGATCGCCGGACGGCGGTACGACACCATCTGGGTGGAGCGCATCCAGCCCATCGACCTGACCCGACGCGGCGTGGAGTTCGTCAAGCCCGGATCCTGGCTTCGTATCGTGCAACTGGACGGAAATCGTCTGGATACGGTCGTGTACCGGAAAAGCGAGGACACCCCGCGGGCGTGGATCACGGATTCGCGCGTCGTGGCGCCGTTCGGGGCGACCTTGAAGTTGGAAGCGCACATCGCCTGGAATTCCGCCGGCGATTTCCCCGCCGGCGACGAGACCACCCATAGCGACATCTCGGCCCAGACCGTCCTTCCCCGCAGGTACGAATTGCGCAAGGTTGCGCTTGCCCCGCTGGACATGTTGTTCCGCTCCTTGTCGGTTTCCGGCAATCCCGGTTCGGCATCCGCCTTGCTTGCCTTGCTGGATGCGGAAAGCCGCGAGAATGTACGGCGATATTCCGTCACGGAAGCGACCTGTGACAGCTTCCTGCAAGGTCGGTTCGTGCTGCGGCCGTTTCGCAGCGGCGATACCGCCTGGGCGATTTTGGACGATCGCATCGTGGAAGGTGCCAGGGGAGTGCCCGTGAAGCGGGCGCTTCGACCGATTCTTGTCTCCCAATCCCTCGACCGGGAACGCTGGGGAGGATTGGTTTCGGTGGTCGGATACGATCCATCCCGCGCCCGCATCCTGGGCCCCATCCAGCGGGTGGGTTTCGAGATCCGCGGAGATTGGACGGTGGGTCATGAAGATTCGGTGGGGATGTTCCAGCCCGGAGACAGTCGGATGTTGTCGGTGGACGAACCCGACCAGCCGGGCATGGCGGGATACCCGGACACGATGTCCCTGCCCGCCATGGTGCTGGGATACACGGGCCGCAACGTGGTGCGCACGCTGGCCGTGGAACGCAGCTACATCACCAACCACAACACGATGATGGAAAATTCCTCCGGAGCGTGGAGCTTCAGCGCCTTGCACGGGGCGAGCGGTTTTTTTGCCGGTGCCGCCGCCGACAGCTTCGAGATCCATCTCCAGGCGGCAGCCGACACCTTTTCGGTGGCTTCCTTGCGCAAGGTCTGGTGTGGCGAGCTGGCAAAGACCTCGCCGGAAAAACGCGCTCCCTGGACGGCGGGGGTGGATTGCAAGGGAGATTGAGGGGCTGGATTCGTGCCGATGAGACTCTTCGAGTTCTAGGTTTGAGGGCAGAGAGCAATCCCGCCTCGTCGTTCGCGCAACGGTGGAGTTTCCGATGAAGATCGCGTCCGCATGGTTTTTGACTGCACTGGGTTTCGTGCTCGTTGGATGCAACGAGGCCCCCAAGGCCGAGGCCATGGCCGATTCCGTACCTGGCGAAATGGCGAAGGAGGCCTATCCCGCCTCCTCCCCTGCCGCCATGGCACCCCAGGCGTCGGTGGTGGTTTCTGCCAAGGTGGAAGCGGGCCCCCGCGCCTTCGTACGTAGCGCGGATCTGCGCTTCCGGTGCCGTTCGGTGATGCAGGCGACCGACCGCATCGAACGGATCGTGGCCGACAACGGAGGCTACGTGGAGCTCAACGACCTGCGCAGCCAGATCCGCGATCGCCGCGAAAAGTTGTTCGGGAACGATTCGGTGGTGGCCATTCTCAGCGTGGACGTGTGGAACCACATGCAGCTTCGCGTTCCCAACGATCGGCTGGATACCGTGCTGGCGGCGATCGCTCCGTTGGTGGCGTTTCTGGATCACCGCACCATCCGAGCCCAGAACGTGGGCCTGGAGCTGCGCCGTGCCGATCGCGAGAAAAAGCGCATGGAGAAGGCTTCCGCGCGTGTACAGAATCTGACCGAAAATCCCGGCAAGGTCCGGGATCTCGCGGAACTGGAACAGGAAGCCCTGCGGCGGGAGGAGCGCGCGGACGCCGCGGTGGATCGCTCCGAAGGCTTGCGCGAGCAGGTGGAACTCAGTTCGGTGCAAATCGCCCTCTACCAGCACGCTGAAACCCGCATGGACACCCTCCAGCGCCCCATGGAGGAAACCTGGCAGGAACCCTTCTCCAAGCACGTTTCCCGCGCCTTGTTGGCGGGTTGGACCAGCTTTCTGGGACTGGTTCTCTGGGTGGTCGCCCATTGGCTGCAATGGGCGATCCTGACCGCGGCCGTTGTGGTCTTCCTGCGCTGGAGGCGCAGGAAGAAGTCTGTGGAATGATGTTCAGGTGATCCCGCTCAGCGCGGGATCAACGCTGCCCGCGATTGGCCGCCGGAGCGGATCCAGACCAGGCCTTGGCGCGAGAGCGGATTCCAGCGCGCGTTACCGGAAGCATCCGGTGAAAGTCGCGCGATCCGGCGACCACGGGTATCGAAGAGTTCGGCAGGGGCGATCAGGTCGGACAGGATCACATCGCCACCGGATTGACGCATCGACCAGAACACGGGCCTGTGGCCGCCGCTTCGGATCGCCACAGGGTCGGCGATGATCCGGAAGAACACCCGACCCGCATAGGATGGAATCTGCACAGGGCTCGTCGCTTCTTTGCCAGATTCGTCCACCCACCTTCCGGCGGGAAGACTCTGCACGGAAGCGGCGCTGGTCTCGTTCCACAGCAAGGTGGTGCGCGGACCAAGGGCCGCATAGGCGGTGCTGTCGCCTTCCTTGCGCAACAAGATGTCGTCCAGCCAGATCGTGGAATCCTTCTTGGGAACGTGGATATCCAGACGCGCCGTGTCGAATTTCTGGTTGGCCTTGAAGTGGAAGGACAAATCCTGCCATGCCGTGTCCAGCATGATGTTGAAGGCGGGGCCGATCGAGACGTAGTCGACGGGGCGCCGGAGAACGGCCGTGATTTTCATGCCGGCTCGTTTGGAGCGTGCCTTGAACTGGAGCCACCAACCTTGGCCGGAATCCGTCCGAATGACGGGCCCGGTGCTCAGGTAGGGCGAGCCCGCCACGGTGTCGCCCTTCCAGTCCATCCGAAGGCAGTGCGCCGTGGGGCAACTCGTGAGCGAATCGAGGGCAAGGGTCAGTTGGGCGGGCCAACGACGCCAAGACAATGTGGTGCTGTCGAAGGATCCGTTGGGGATCACCTGTTTTCCAAACAGCGGGCCATTGGGATCGACCGTGGGCGCCGACCAAATTTTGATCGAATCTCTGCTGCAGACGATCTGGGACATCTGGTCTTGGCAGATGACGTTTTCCGTTGCGCGCAGTTCCGCCTTGCTCTGCCATCCTTGCGGGATGAACCGGGTGAATTCACTGCGCGAACCGGGGAGCGCCACGACCAGGTTTCCTTGGATGGTGGCCCCGATCGGGGTGCCCAGATTCGCGGAATCGTTGTTGGCGAAATCGCCGGGAGAATACCGTGATCCGTAGACGAGGTTGTCGCGGTACACGATTCCTCGTCCGTTGTTGCCGTGGAAGCCCTTGTCGATGTTCCACATCGTGTTGGAGTCCGCCACGATGTCGTGGGCGTGGGCGTCCAGGTAGATTCCGTTGGATGCCGCCCAGGGCCAGGGCCAGGCGGACTTGTGCGCGTCGTGCACGATGTTGCGCCAGACCCGGCTTCCTTCCGACCCTCTTTGCGGAGGGAGCTGGGGAGCGGTGTAGATGCCCGCGCAGTCGTTGGCCAGCATGCAGAAATGGCTGGCGTGGTTTTCCGTCACTTTGGTCCCGAGACCCCCGAAGGCGATGCCGTTGAATCCGATGGAATCCACCCGGTTCCAACGCGCGAGCGAAGTGTCGCCCCAAACGTTGATGCCGTTTCCCGTGCAGCAGGTGGCGCCCATCCCGTTGGGCCCCAGCCAGTCGGCCACCATGATGCGCCTGACGTCGTTGCGTTCGACCAGGCCGCGCATGCTGCGCACGGAAATTCCGGAACTGGACGATCCCGAAACCTGGCAATCGCGCAACACGTTGTCCGCTCCGGCGAGATAGATCCCCACGTGGTCGGCGAAACGCACTTGGCAGTCTTCCACCACGACGCCCTGGCCGTTGGCGGTGATGCCGGTATCGGCGGCCCGCAAAAGTCTCAATCCCTGCACATGCACCCAGTTGGCGCCGCGCAGATCCAGGTTGGCGGAATGGACCGAAGCTTCCAATGCAAAATCGGCAGGTTGGTCTCCCTGGTAGAGCAGCGTGCTGTCGGTGTCCACATACACCCAGGTACCACGCACCTTCAGCGCCAACGGGTGGTTGGTCAAGGCCCACAGGGCAGTGTCACTGATCGCGATGTTGTTCTTGCGGCCCAACGTGAACCGCTCGCCGTTTTGTGACTTGACGCGATGGCCTTCCATGTCCCAGTTGAGGTTCCACAGATACAGGCTCGCGCCCGTCCAGTCGCCGGCGGCGGCCTCGCGCAGGATCACCAGGGTGTCGCCGCTGTGGCTTGTGGACCGGAACCACCCGGTGTCCGGCCAGCGGGCGTTGCGAAGGGGCAGGCCGGCGGCGTAGAGGCGATTGACGGGATGATCGGAGGGGATCTTGGCTTTCCATGTGCCGGATCCGTTGGAGGTCCATCCCGTGACGGGAATTGTCCCCAAAATGGTGGGGGGCTCCGTTCCGGGCCCGTACGGGGCGATCGTGATGGGGGATGCCTCGGATCCGGAACGGGAGAATTTCAGGATCCCCCGCAGGGTGTCGCCGCGTTTGAGCAGGATGGAATCGCCCGGCATCAAGGCGAGTCCCGCAAGGTTCGCGAAGCTCGCCCACGGAGTCGCCGGGGAGCCGGCCTGCGCGGGGGTGCGGGCGTCGGAGCCGTCGCGAGCGAAGTGGTAGGTCGTGCCGGCGGCAGAGGTGGCCAGCAGGGCCAAGGTGGTGAGCGTGGATCGGATGGACAACGGCGGGCCCTCCCCATAGGAGCATCTCGCCTGATGATACCCCTTTCCAGGCGCATCGCCCCGAAGTGGCATTGGAGACGGGACGTTGACCGTTTCCGCTTGCGGGTGCTAGTGTTGGGAGGCGATGGCGAGCCCCGCTGTCCTTCTCCCACTTTCCATCCATCCCAGGCGACCTTTGCCAAACCCACGCCCGTCCGTACCGAAGGAAGAACGAGTCTCATCCATGGAGGCGCCCTCATGGAGCTTCTGAAGGCCATGTTCTCGCCGCCTTGCCTGCCTGCCACGATCGTGCTCGGACTGCTCTTGCTGTACTGGCTGGGCGTCATCATTGGCTGGTTGGACATTGATGGACTGGATTTCGATCTCGAATGGGATGGGCTGCTGACTTGGCTGGGCTGGAAGGGGACGCCGATGGCCGTGTGCGCTTCGGTGGTCGCCGTTTTGTGGTGGGGCGCCACCATGGTGGGCTGGCGGATCCTGTCCGGACACCCCACGTTGATCCTGTTCTTTTCGCTGGGCTCCCTGGTGGCCTCGGTGTTCGCCTCCAGACTGCTTTTGAAACCGTTCGGGTGGTTTTTCGCCGCATTGTCCGACGCGGAGGCCCCGTGTGCCACGGTGGATTGCTTCGCACGCTTGGTCACGCCTTTGGATGTGGGGCAGATCGGCCAGGCGGAAATTTCCACCAACGGTGCTTCCCTGTTGATCAACGTCGTGCTCGAACGCGGGAAAAGCCTGCCCAAGGGCGCACGCGTCGTGGTTTCCGAGCGCCGTGAAGACGGCCTCCATGTGGTCATCCCCTCAACTTCAGACAACCCGGAGATTCCCTGATGATCGAGTTCGATTTCATGAGCCAACTGATGGTGTTCCTTGTCGTGATCGGGGTGGTGTTCTTTCTCGGGTTGGCCGTGCTGGTCCTCAAGTGCTACCGCAAACCCGAGCAGGGCAAGGCGCTGGTGCGCAACGGATTCGGCGGATCCAAGGTCGCCTTCTCCGGGATCCTCGTGCTGCCCGTGCTGCATCGCATCGAGGAAATGGACATCTCCGTCAAGCGCGTGGAGATCCATCGCGCCGGCAAGGAGGGGTTGATCTGCAAGGACAACCTGCGCGCCGACATCAAGGTGGCGTTCTTCGTGCGGGTCAACAAGACTCCGGAGGACGTTCTCAAGGTGGCCCAGTCCCTGGGTTGCGTGCGCGGCTCCAGCCCGGAAGCGTTGGTGGAATTGTTCGACGCCAAGTTTTCCGAAGCGCTCAAGACCGTCGGCAAGCAGTTCAATTTCGTGGATCTCTACAATTCGCGCGAATCGTTCAAGCACGAGATCCTGAAGATCATCGGCACCGACCTCAATGGATACGTCCTGGACGACGCGGCGATCGACTACCTGGAGCAGACTTCGCTGGAGCTGCTCAATCCCCAGAACATCCTGGATTCGGAAGGCATCAAGAAGATCACCGAACTCACCGCCCAGCAACTGATCCTGGCCAACCACATCCAGCGCGACAAGGAAAAGACCATCACCCGCCAGAACGTGGAGGCCCGCGAGGCGGTGTTGGAGCTGGAAAAGCAGCTGGCCGAAAAGGAAGCGCGCCAAAAGCGCGAAGTCGATGTGATCCAGGTGCGGGAACAGGCCGAAACCTCCCGGATCCGCGAGGAGGAGCGCTTGCGCGTCCAGGCGGTGACCATCCGCACGGACGAGGAGATCGCCGTGGCCACCGAGAACAAGGATCGACAGATTCTGGTGGCTCGGCGCAACAAGGAGCGCACCGACGCGGTGGAATGCGAGCGGGTGGAGAAGGATCGGCTGTTGGAGGCCAACGAACGCGAGCGCGTGGTTTCCCTGGCCCAGATCGAGAAGGAAAAATCCCTGGAAGAGGAGAAACGCAAGATCCAGGACGTGATCCGTTCGCGGGTCGTGGTGCAGCGTGCCGTGGTGGAGGAAGAAGAGAAGATCAAGGACACCAAGGTGTTCGCCGAAGCCGAGCGCGTGCGCAAGACGGCGGTCATCGAGGCCGAGAAGGCCGCCCAGGTGCAGGCCACCAAGGAAGTGCAAGCCGCCAAGGCCTCTCGCGACAGCGCCGCCCTCCTTTCCGAGCAGAGGCTGATCGAGGCCGAATCCGAGCTCGCTTCTTCGGACAAGCTCGCCGAGGCCAAGCGCCGGCTCGCTGAAGGACAGAAATCGGAGCTTTCCGTGGAGGGCATGGCCGAAGCGATGGTCAGCGAGGCCAAGAGCCAGGCGCTGGAGAAGCAGGGCGCTGCCGAAGCTTCCGTCCTGGAGCGCAGGGCCGCCGCCGAAGCCAAGGGAATGGCCGACAAGGCCGCTTCCCTGCAGATCCAAGGCGAAATGGAAGCCGACATCCTGGAGAAGAAGGCCCTCGCCGAGGCTCGCGGCATCGCCGAGAAGGCCGGGTCCATGAAGCTTCTGGACATGGCCACGCGCGACCACGAGGAATTCCGGTTGCGTCTGGAAAAGGAAAAGACCGTCGATCTGGCCTCGCTGGAGATGCAGAAGGAAATCGCCAAATCCCAGGCGGAAATTGTCCAGCAAGGACTCAAGTCGGCCCGCATCGAGATCATCGGCGGCGAAAGCGTGTTCTTCGACAAGCTTCTGGGTGCCATCACCCAGGGCAAGGCGATTGATCGTGTCGTGCAGGGCAGCAACGTGCTTTCCGAAGTCAAGGACACGTTCTTCAAGCCCGACGGGAAGCCGTTCAAGGACAAGCTCGCCGGGTTTGTGGAACAGTTCGGGATCCAGGCGGAAGATCTGCGCAACCTGACGGTTTCCGGGCTTCTCCTGAAAATGATCGCCAAGACCGACGATGCGTCCCTCCAGGAGACGCTCAAGGGGTTGTTGCAACAGGCCGAAGGAGCCCGGGTCGCCAACCAGCCCGTCCAGAAGCTGATCTGATCCCATGAGCGACACCGCCGCGAAAGCGCCCGAACCCGCCGCCGCGGTGGGCGGCAACTGGGATGTCCTGCGGGCCAGGCTGGATCGGCAACGATCCGAGCTGGAGTCGTTCCTCTCCACGTTCGACCAGCGCCGCAAGGGGTTGTTCGGTGCGGTGGACTGGAAGCTGGATCGCACGGTGCACATCTCCACCTCCAACCAGTGCGTCCCCCGCGACCTCACCCAGTTCGGAGGGTCGCTGCTTCTGGGCTACAACGTCCAGTTCGGCCTGAAGACCGAAACGACGATTTCCGACGTCTTTTCCTTCTACAAGGGCAACGAGGACGGGACCTTCCGGGACGAAGGCGTGGAGCTCCTCTCCGACGCGAGGTTTTTGGAGGATTTCCGGAACCTCTACCGCTACTACCGGCAGACCCAGTTCACGCGTTTCGTGCGCAACCGCGGCTTCCTGTACATGGTCTTCCAGGTGGGGACCCGGACGGACGATCTCAAGGCGTTCAAATGGAAGGTGGCCTCCGACGGCCTGGCCTACGAAGGGGATCGCGCCGCTTCCGAGATCCAGCCTCCGCCGCGCCACGAATTCGAGTGGCTCCGTACCCGACGCGAACACCATCGCGAGGGGTTGCACCCCCACATTTCCATCGAAGACCGCGTGTTCGTGGAAACCCTCGGTGGCGATCTCACCATCAAGGTCGAGAACAACACCAAGACCGGCAAGGGCATCCTTTCCGAGCCGGTGGAGCATCGCGACCAGACCCTGGACGACGCCGAGATCCACTACGCCGTCCTGGGCGAGATCGTGGCGCTTCGCATCCGTCCCTTCCAGGAGCAGCAGGCCCGCCATTTCCTGTATTTCTGCAAGACGCGCCAGGCGGTGCGGATGGATTCGTTGGGGCATTCGTGCGTGATCCTGCCGCAGCAGCAGGGCATCCTCCTTCCCGACGGATGGGCCTTGCAATCGGGCGAATACCGCCGCTTCGAGACGGTCCCACCCGACTTCCACTACGACCGGCGCACCGTCTCCACCACCGGGGAAGACCATCTGTTCTCCTTCTACAAGGAGGACACCGGCGAGTACACGCTGCTTTCGTACAGCGTGACCGACCAGAAGACCCAGCAGCCCATTTCCTGCCACGGTTGGAGCCTGGTCCCGTCCGGCGATCTCTTCGCCTTCCGAGCGCAGCCGGAACCGCAGGCGAGCCACGCCATCCAGGTGTGGAAGTCGCCCTTCGGGCCGCCGCCCGCGCAGTCGGCCGGAGCCGACCCCTGGCTGGAGAGGATCGGAAACCAGGATTGCGTGCGGTTTCTGGCCCAAGGCAGGCATCTGGCCAAGATGCTGGGCAAGGACGCCGGTTTCGCGGGGCTGTTCGGCGACCTGGTGCGCGAGGCCCGCAACCTCGCCGACGCCCATTTCTGGATCAAGGAGACGGAATCCGGCGAGATCGGACGGATTCTGTCAGAGGTTGCCGCCACCGCGGAGTCGGCCATCGGCGAGTACGCCAAGGTGGAGCGGAGCCGGCAGGCGGCCCAGCAGGCCTGCCAGGAGCTGGAGTCCTCCCTGGAGCCGGACCTTGTTGAAATCCCCGCCTTTTCCGGATTGGGCGACTGCCTCGATTCCATGAAACGGCTGCGGGCGGGACGCGGACGGATTCTGGAAATCATGGAGATGTCCTTTTCCGATCGCGAAGCCTGCGTCCTGGTGGAGAGGTCCATCCAGGCCGCGCAGGATCGGGTGGGCGTCCAGTGCACCGGGCTCCTTCTGGCACCGGGTGCGCTGGAGCCCTGGCGCAAGGGGTCGGTGGAGGTTTCCGGATCCCTGGAAACGTTGCGCCAGTCCAGGGAAGCCGTGGCGCTGGAAGAGAAGCTGGATGCACAGGCCCGCCAACTGGAATTCCTCCTGGAGACCATCGGCGGCCTCAAGGAGGTGGATGCGGTCCAGTCCACCGAGATCTCCGAGCGGATTTCGGTGATTCTGGCCGAACAAAACCAGGTCCGCAACGGCCTGCGCCAACGCAAAACGGCCCTGGGGCGGCAGGAAGGCGTGGCCGAATTCTCGGCGCAGAAACGTCTGTTGTCCCAAGCCCTCACCAGCGCATTGGATCTGGCCACCAATCCGGAGGATTGCCAGGCATCCCAGATCCGGCTGCTGTCGCGTTTGGAGGAGCTGGAAGGCCGGTTTTCGGAGGTGCCCGAGTTTCTCGATTCGCTGGCCGATATCCGCGAGGAGATGGTCGCGAGCCTGGACGGGCGTCGCCTGGCCCTTCTGGAGGCGCGAGGGCGCAAATGCGACCAGATCCGCCAGTCGGCCGAACGCGTTCTGAAGGGGTTGGCTCAACGAGCCGAGGCCATGGCCGATCCCGCCGAACTGCGGGCGTTCTTCGCCTCCGACCCGCTGGTGGAGAAGGTCCGGAATCTGTCCGAACAGTTGCGGGGTCTGGGGGACGCCGGCGGCGCCGAAGACTTGGCGGGACGCCTGCGGGCGCTTTTAGAAGATTCCCTGCGCCGCATCCGCGACCGCTCCGAGCTGATGGTGGAGGGTGGACAGGGGTTGCGGCTGGGAAGGCATGTGTTCGCCATCCAGAAGACCCGTCCGGAAATCGTGGCGCTGGCCGGATCCGAAGGCCTGGAAATCCACGTTTCCGGTACGCGCTACCGCCAGCGGATCGAGGACCCCGAGATCCAGTCGCTGCGCGACGTTTGGGAGGTGGAAACCTCCGGGGAATCCCCGGTGGCCCAGCGGGGCGAAGTCCTGGCCTGGAGGGTCTGGGACCTGTCCGAAAGCCAAGGGCGGGGTAGCCTGACCCGGTTGGCTTGCGATACGGAGGAAGGCCTTCGCGCGCGATTGCTGGAGGCCATGGAGCGATCCCCGCTGGAAGCATGGCAGCGGGGCGTCCACGACGAGGATGGACTGGTGGTGCTGCGCGCGGCCATCCAGGCTTGGAAGAGCCTGGGCCCCATGCGATTCGGTGGAAACGCCCGTGCCATCGCGCTGGAATTCTGGTCGGCCATCGTGGACGAATCCTGGCGCGCCCGGGTGGAGTCGGCGTTCGTCGCCGCTTCGCGGATGCAGGCGGCTTTCGGGATGGAGTCCCGGCAAAGCGCGGTGCGCACGGTGGCGCTGCGATCCTGCGAGGAAGCCGTGGCAGGATTTGTCAAGCCCCGGGGGATCGGCGACGGAGCCACCTCCCAGGAAGTCGCTGCCTTCATCGCCGAGGCCCTGGAAACCGGCTCCTTCCCTTGCCTTTCCGCCAACGCGCAGGAGGCGCACGCGCATTTCACCAAGCGGCTGGTGGATGCCGGGGCCATGGAGGGGTTTCGCGCCGGCATGGAGGCCCTCAAGGGCCAGATGGGCCAGCAGCACCGCTTGGCTTCGGATTGGCTGGCCGCCGCCTCGGCCGCATCTGGCGAAGTGCTGGAGGAAGTCGCCGCCTATCTGTGCTGCGGGGAGTCCCCCGACATGCGCTGGCTGGCCGCGGAGGTTCCGCAGGAGCTTATCCTGCGGGCGGGCCATCCGCTTTCGCCGGAAGGGAAGACCGTCTTCCGCTTTTCTAACTGGGCGCGCAGGATGCGCGAGCACCACGGTTCGGTGGTTCCCCGCGTGGCGTCTTTCCAGAAGTGCCGACGTCGGGTCCTGGACGATGCGCGTCGGGAATTGGGAATCGACGGATTCCGTCCCAAGGTCCTCTCTTCGTTCGTGCGCAACCGCCTGGCCGACGAGGTGTACCTGCCGCTGATCGGCGACAACCTCGCCAAGCAGATCGGGTCCATGGGCGACGACAAGCGATCCGATCGCATGGGTCTGCTCCTTTTGATCTCTCCGCCAGGCTACGGAAAGACCACGCTGGTGGAATACCTCTGCGAGGCGCTGGGGTTGATGTACGTGAAGATCAACGGGCCGTCGCTGGGGCGATCCACCACCGGGATCGATCCCGCCCAGGCCAAGGACGGAGCCGCCAAGCAGGAGCTCGAACGGTTGTCGTTGGCCCTGGAGATGGGCGACAACGTGGTGATTCTGGTGGACGACATCCAACACTGCCATCCGGAATTTCTCCAGAAGTTCATTTCCCTGTGCGACGGCCAGCGCCGGATGGACGGCACGTTCCGCCGTCAATCGCGCACCTGGGATCTGCGCGGACGGCGCGTGGCCGTGGTGATGGCCGGCAACCCCTACACCGAAAGCGGCGAGGCCTTCCGGGTGCCCGACATGCTGGCCAACCGCGCCGACACCTTCAATCTGGGTGATCTCGCCGGCACGCACGCGAGCGCCTTCCAGGACAGCTATCTGGAAAACTGTCTGATGGTGCAGCCCACTCTCGCACGGGTGTTCGGACGCTACCGGAAGGATTTCTCCACCCTGCTTCGCCAGATCGCCGATCCGAGTGTAGAAGCGACCTGGGAGGGAACCCATTCGGCCTCCGACATGGAAGAGGCCGTTTCGGTGACGCGCCATCTGATGCGCATCCGCGACGCGGTGGTGGCCGTCAACCGCGCGTACATCGCCTCGGCGTCGTGCCCGGAGGAATACCGCACCGAACCTCCCTTCAAGCTGCAGGGCTCCTACCGCAACATGGGCAAGCTGGCGGAAAAAGTCTCGCCCATCATGACCGCCCAGGAAGTGGACACCCTGCTTTTGGACCACTACCAGTCGGAGGCCCAGTCGCTGGCCAGGGAGTCGGAGGTGAGCCTCATCCAGGTGCGCAAGCTGCTGGGAATGCCCGCGCCGGCCGATGCGCAGCGTTGGGAGCAGATCATGCAAGCCTGGAGCTCCAAGCGGGGATCCCGTGGGGCGGGGCAGCAGGCGATCGCCGAGATCACCGCCTTGCGGCGCGCCATCGAGAAGGTCGGGGAGTCCCTGGTGGCCAAGCCGTCGTAGGAAAGCGAAAAACCCCACCAAGCTCCCAGAGAGAACCGTTTCTCCTGGGACGATACTTGTCACAAGGTTTCGACCCTCCGGGAACAGGGGTCAGCCGGCCAACTCCCGGATCGCCTTCTTCCAGGCCTCCACCAAGCGTTCGGGTGCCACCGGTTTGAATCCAGGGCCGCGTCCCAGAATCCACCGGCTGGCCTCGCCGTGATCGCCAAAGGGCAATGTGAACTCGATGCCTCCGTCGGAGAGTTCGCGATTTTTCTGCTTGGGGTGCCACTGGCGTTCGCGCACATACGGGGCGTGCGTGGAATCGGCGCGGATGGTGGCCTCGAAAACCGTTGCGCAAAACGCGCCCAGGCATGACGGAATTTGCCTCCTCGGGGGAGGTTTGAACGTGGCATCCAGGACTTCCAAGCGATCCATGCGCGAGAGGGCGAAGCGTTTGAAAGGAGAAAGATGGTCTTCCGGATCGCGGGCCTGCAGGTAGGGCATGCCGTCCCATTCGAACAGCTCCAAGGGATGCGCTTGGCGAGTCTTTCCGACGGAGTCGGAAGGCTTGCGGTAGGAAAACTGGATCACGCGTCGTTCGCGCAGCGCCCGTGCCAGTGGGCCCAGCATCTGGGTGGCGAACTTGCCGGTCAGGCGAGGCAAGGTCGCACTGGCGGAGCGTTTGATCTCTGGATCGATCGCGATGCGGCCTTGCAGGTCGCGCTCCAGCGTGGGGTCCAGCAGGAAGTCCAACGCCAGACGGATTCCGACAGGTCCTTGCAGGGTCTCCACCATCGGCATGGGGAAGTTCCAGGTGTGCCGGTAGCGCCAGACGTGGGTCGCCTCCGTGTATTCCAGAGGGGCGCCCAGCTCGCGCAAATCTTCTGCCAGTCGGTAGAGCGCCTTGCGCTCGCAGCCCATCTCCTGCAGAATCTCCGCGCTTTCCAGCCCGCCGCGACCTTCCGCATGGGCGCAGGCCAAGGTGTTGTGCAGGGCCGCCAGGCGTTGGAGCCGGTCGTGGAGAGGTGCGGGCATGGAACGGCCTTTCGCGGTTGTGCAATGGAGTCGAACGAGTGTGGATGGAATGTAGACAGGTCGGGTGCGAACGGTGGATCTGGAAGTGTAGGGGTGGGCCGCATTGGGGGATGATCCTTGTGGGGGTGGGGGTGTTCGGGGTAGCTTGGAAACCACGATCCACGGGAGGGCGCAGGGCCCTTGCGACAACGGATCCCTACCGCAGGAGGCGCAGCTCATGAATCCATTCGACCGTGTCCATATCGTGTTTTTGTTGGATCGCTCCGGATCGATGACGTCGTTGCGCGAAGCGGCCGTGGCGGGGTTGAACGCGTTCTTGGCCCATCAACGAAGGCTCGCTCCGGATGCCACCGCGACGGTGGTCCTGTTCGCCGAGGTCGCCCAGACCGTGTGCGTGAACACGCCCCTTTCCGAGGCGCATTTGGAACTGTCCGACTACGTGCCCGGAGGGCGCACGGCCTTGGTGGACGCTGTGGGTTCCACGATCGATCTGGTGGGTTTGCGGATCGCTCGATTGGCGCCGGATGATCGGCCAGGGCGGGTATTGTTCGCCATCCTCACGGATGGCGAGGAGAACGCCTCGCGTGGCTACACGGCCTTGGACGTGCAATGGCGGATTCGCCGCCAAACGGAAATCTATGGATGGGAGTTCCTGTTCCTGGGAGCCCCCCGGTCTTGGTCGGCGCAGGCGCGCGAGCTGGGGATCCCTCTGGAAGATGCGCTGCCGTTCGCCCACACCGAAGACGGAATCCGCATCGCCTTGGCCGATGCCGCCCAAAGCTTCGCGCAGCGCCTGGGGTGGCGCGCGTGATCGATCTCCAGACGCCGATCCGGTTTACCGGATAGGTCGCCTGTTTCGGCGAAGGCGCACGGGAGCCTTGTCCTCGGAGGCTCTCGTGCGCCCGCCTTCTGCATCGGTGTAAGAATCTGACCACCGCCCGTGTGCGCGTGGTCGGATCGCCAATTACCATTACTGGGCGAAATTCCATGGAGCTCGTCATGAAGCCTGATCCATCTCGCACCCGATCCACACTCGATCGGACCCGCCCGCTGGCCTTCGAGGAAGGTTTGTTCGAATGGAATCTTCGCCGGATTTCACCGACGCTTCCCGATGGCCAACCGCATCCGGCGAGAAGATGCGGGGTGTTTTCGGTCCATGGGATGGGGCGGAGCGAATGCACGGAGGCTGCCGCGCAGATCCGCAGCGGCATCGAAGACGCCCAGCAGGTCATCGCCGAGTGGCAGGCGAAAAACGGCAGGGAGAAGGGACTCCGGCTTCCCGCGCCGTTCTTGCTGGATGGATTTTGGGCGGATTACCAGGATCTGTCCGTGCATTTTCCGGAAGACTGGCAGGCCTTCTGCGAACGTGAGAAGTCGTTTTTCGCGAGCCTCTGGGCCCAGCGAGTGGTTTCCCCCGTGCGCACCGCCATCTGGTTTCTTCGCCAGCAGATCCGACTGCTGGCTCCGCGGGTGCTGTGGGAGGTGGGAGTCGTCCCGTGGCTGTTCTACTGGATGATGTTTTCCCTCACGGTGGCGGGTTTGATCTGGTCGATGCTGCGTGCGCGCGTGGTGCTTTCGCGCTACCTCAACGACGTGCGACTCTACCTGGATCCTCGCGGCGATCTCGAGCGCGCCGCGGTGCAGCGCATCGACGAGCGGGTCAGTCTGCAGTTTCTGCGCATGATCGGCCTGGATCGCGACTTCCGCCCGTTGCCGAGCGAGGAATGGCTGGAAGTGGGCGGCCAGAGGGTCCGATTCGAGCGCGTGGTCTGGTTGTCGCACAGCCTGGGAACGATCGTGAGCTACAACGCTCTTTCGGCGCTGTTCCATCGCGCCGATCGCGTGGGGGTCCAGGGCGATCCGCTCCAAAGGGAAGGCGTTGACAGATTCCGGAGATCCCTGCGCAGATTCGTCACCATGGGGAGTCCGCTGGACAAGGTCGCCTTCCTGTTCGGCGAGCGGGCCATCCGTTCCTGGCCGGCCGGAAATCGTCTGGGTTTCCTGGAAGGCGGCGAGCCTGTCGGATCCTGCACGGACTCCCAATCCACCGAGTGGTGGACGAATTTCTACCACGTCCTGGATCCGTTCTCTGGTGCCTTGGAAAATCCCGAAGTCCACGGCGGGACGCCTCCGGTGAACATCCACATCCGCTCCGGATGGATTCCCGGATGGGCCCACATGCGCTACTGGGAAGACCTGGACGTCACCCGGTTTTTGATGGGGCGGGTCTACGGTGCGGGACTTCTGGCCGACCGGCCTTTTCCCAGCTACGGAAGGCTGGGTCTGCATCTGGTCGTGGCGGTGGGAAATCTCATCTGGCTGGCCACGTTGCTGGTGGCCCTCGCGGCTTTGGCCATCTGGTGCTGGCACGGGGCCATGGCCGGGCTGGAAGCCATCAAGGACTTGCATTCCTAGTATCCCCCTTTGCCGGTTTGCGGCAACGGAGGTGACCGGGAACGGCTTCCCTTTTCGCGGGGAAAACATTACAATAATGATCACCTATATGATGAGCGTCTCGCGTCAAGTCGACTACGCGACAAGAATCGTGCTCCACCTGGCCTGCCAGGAGGAGGGGGCGATGGTGTCCATCCCGGACGTGTCGGCTTCCCGCCACCTGCCGGTTCCGTTCGTGCGCCGCATCGTCAGCCGGCTTGCGGAAACCGGGATCGTGAAGTCCGTGCGGGGCCCCAAAGGGGGGATTCTGCTGGGTCGGCCAGCCGCGGACATCAGCCTTCTGGATGTGCTGGTCGCCGTGGAAGGCCCCCTCCGGCTCAGCGATTGCGTGGAGGCTCCCAAAGGCTGCCCGCTGTCGAGCCGATGTCCCGTCAACGGAGTGTGGGCAAGCACCACCCATCTATTGGACAATCACCTGCGATCGGTCCGATTCCATGAATTGGCCCAAGACGAATTCCACCGCCAGGCGCACCGGAACATCCACCGAAGCCCGGGAAGGCAGCGCCAACTCTCCGCTCCACCAGAAAGGAGGCTCTTCACGGAAACGTGTGGGCGAATTCTTGACGGTAACTGTCTGACTGCTACCATACAGGGAGGCCTATCGTCAGGATCTTGAGCCTCAAGTACTCCTCGTCTCGGATCCCGTAGGCTCTCCTCTGGATGGTGCGGATCTTGTTGTTCATGCCTTCGACGAAGCCCATCGGGATCTTCTCGTCGAAGCCCGCCATGGCGACGACTCCATCCCAGTGGCGATCGATCATCGCTGCGAAGTCCTCCAGCGGTTTCAGCCTTTGCCATCGCAGGCTTCGCTTCCATCCCTCGAAGAACTTCCGCGCCCACGTTGCCGACCGATAGGTCCACAACTGATCGAACGACTCCTTCAGCAGGTACGCCTTGTTCAGCCGGGCATTGGCCTTCAGCAGTTGCTCCAGTTCCAGGCGCCCCTCCCGGTCGAGATTCTCCCGATTGGACAGGAGGTTGTACCGCTGTCCCTTGATGAACCTGCGCTTGTCACTGTCGACGCGCTTGTATTCGGCACGTCTGATCGCATCGATGGCTCGCCCCAGGTGCTGGGAGATATGGAAGTGGTCGTAGGCGATCTTGCCATTGGGGCAGTGCGCCTGGAATGATCTCTCGAAGGCTTTCCACATATCCATCACGCCGATCTCGATCTCCCCGCAAACCTCGATTCCAAGGCCTTCGTAGAACCGATCCATGCTCTGGGTCGAGCGGTCATCACCTCCGAACCAGATCGGACGCCGACGCCCCAAGTCGTGCACCACGATCCGGTACTCGTGTCCCTTGCGGACCGAGATTTCGTCGATGCCGATGGCACGCGGCGGCTCGATTGGATTGTCGGCTAACTGCCGTTGCATATACTGGATGTCCAGATTCTTCACTGTCTCCCAGTGCAGCCCGAACTCCTCGGCCACCGAGGAAATGCTCGCCTCACGACAGCGGCGACCGACACGCTGGACGAATCGTTCCGATTGGTGACCTGTCTTGGCAAGCCATGCCAACGTCTCCGTTTTCACCATGCCGCACACCGGGCAATCGACGCGGCGGATCTCGACATCAAGCCAGATCCTCCAGGACCCGCAGTCCAGGTCGCGAACAAGTCGACGCCGACTGTCGTACCACGTTCGACACACTCTGCCACAGCATCCGCAGGCCGTCTTTTTTCCCCCGCCGGACCAGGGTCACGACCCGGCCGTCAGGAATGCTGGGGTGGCTACGGACTCGCGCCAGCGGACGAAATCCGGGGTAACGGAAGGCGTCCTTGATATGCTGAATCTTGGGAGTGTCCGGTGGATCTGTCATCGTGCCAAGTTTCGCATTCACGTCGACAACCGGGAAGCCACTCCTCATCGGCACTGCAGGGGAGCTGGTGCGATGGATCTACCCACACAAATCCGTGAAGAGCCAGAAAGGAAATCCACGTGGACACATTGATGCTCTCGCGAATCCAGTTCGGGATGACCTGTTTCTTCCACTACCTGTTCGTACCGCTCACCCTTGGCCTGTCGTTTCTCGTGGCCATCATGGAGACCGCCTGGGTCCGCACGGGAAACGAGGAGTGGCGCACCGCGACCAAGTTCTTCGGGAAGTTGTTTCTGATCAACTTCGCCGTGGGCGTGGTGACGGGCATCCCGTTGGAGTTCCAGTTCGGAACCAACTGGGCCGGCTATTCCCGCTACGTGGGCGACATCTTCGGATCGCTCCTTGCGGTGGAAGCCACCGTGGCCTTCTTCCTCGAATCCACCTTCATCGCGGTGTGGTTCTTCGGATGGAAGAAATTGTCTCCCAAGCTCCATTGCGCCACCATCTGGATCGTGGCCATCGCCTCCAACATCTCGGCGTTCTGGATCCTGGTGGCCAACGCCTGGATGCAGCATCCGGTGGGGTACGTCATCCGCAACGGGCGCGCCGAGCTGAGCGATTTCTTCGCGGTGGTCTCGCAGAGGTTCGCGGTCCTGGAATACATCCACACGGTGGGAGGAGCCTGGATCCTGGGCGGATTCTTCGTGATGGGAATCAGCGCATGGCACATCGCGCGCGGAAGCCACGTGGGCGTGTTCAAGAAGGCCTTCCAGGTGGCCGCCGTCTGGAGCCTGGTGTTCACCGTGTTCGAAGGGGTCCAGGGGCACATGAACGCCGAAATCCTGGCCACCACCCAGCCCACCAAGCTCGCCGCCATGGAATCGCACTGGGTCACCTCGGAAGACGTTCCCATGCACCTGATCGCCTGGCCCGACCAGGAGAACGAGCGCAACGCGGTGGAAGCCCTGCCCATCCCCGGGTTGATGTCGTTTCTTGTCCACTACAATCCCCACGGCAAGGTGCAGGGGCTCAAGGACGTCCCCAAGGAGGATCGCCCGCCGGTGCTGCCGGTGTTCCTGTCCTTCCGGGCCATGGTGGCGCTGGGGATCCTGCTGTTCTGGGTGGCCATCTGGGCTTTCTGGAAGCGCAAGACCATCGAGTCGCAGTCCAAGCTGCTCAAGATCCTGCCTTGGATGATCTCCCTTCCCTACATCGCCAACCTGCTTGGATGGACCGTCGCGGAGATGGGGCGCCAGCCTTGGATCGTGTACGGTCTCATGCGCACCGCCGAGGGCGTCTCCAAGGTGGCCCCTTCGCAGGTATGGGGCTCGATGGCCATGTTCTTCGGTGTGTATTCGCTGCTGGGCGCGATCGACTTCTACCTGATCTGGACCTTCGCCCGCAAGGGTCCGCTTCCCGAACCTTCCACCGCCGCCAAGGCTTGAGGAGACCTGATCAATGTTGGAAACCACTTGGTTCGCCATCTGGGGCGTCGCCTGGGCCGTCTACTTCATGCTCGACGGATTCGACCTGGGACTGGGACTGCTCTCGCCTTTCATCAGCAAGTCGGAAACCGAACGGCGCATCGCCGTCAACGCCATGGGGCCGTTCTGGGACGGCAACGAGGTTTGGTTGATCACCGCCGGCGGCGTGACCTTCGCCGCCTTCCCGGCCGCCTACGCACTGATGTTCAGCGCGTTGTACACCCCTCTGATGATGCTCCTGTTCGCCCTCATCCTGCGCGGAGTGGCCTTCGAATTCCGCGGGAAGGTCGAGTCCGCTTCGTGGCGGAAAGTTTGGGATGGAGCATTGGCGGTGGGCTCCGGTTTGGCCGGCCTGCTTCTGGGAGTGGCCTTCGCCAATCTGTTCGCGGGAATCCCTGTGGATCAGGAAGGGGTGTTCCAGGGGAATCTCTTCACCTTCCTGAATCCCTATGGGTTGGCCGGAGGGGTGTTCTTCCTGGTGGCCTTTGTGCACCACGGCGCCCTATGGCTGGCGGTGAAGACCAACGGCGAATTGCGCGAGCGATCGCGGGCGATCGCCTTGCGGTTGTGGGTGGCCACCCTGCTGTTGGCGGTGGCGTTCTTGGCCCTGACGGCCGTGTACACCCAGCTTTGGACCAATCTGTTGGGGCGGCCCGGATTCCTCGCCTTTCCTGTGTTGGCCGTGGTGGCGCTGGTGGCCTCGCCCGTGCTTTCCCGCAAGGCCAAGGATTGGGCGGCCTGGGGTGCCTCCGCGGCCTTCCTGGCCTGCGCCGTGGGCTTCGGGGTGGCGGGCCTGTTTCCGACCATCGTGGGATCCAGCCTGGATCCGGCCTACTCGGCGACCGCCTTCAATTCCGCATCGAGTCCCCTGACCCTCAAGATCATGTTGGGAGTGGCCCTGTCCATCCTCCCGTTGGTGATCGCCTACCAGACCTGGGTGTATGTCCGCTTCGGCGGCACCGTCACCAAGGAAACCCTGGAAGACGGTCCCTCGTACTGACGGAAAACGCCTCAGCTCTCATCGGAACGGATCGTTAGGATCCTTTTTCCGATGGGACGCGGAGGCCTTCCGGTGGCTCCCAGGGAAGTTTTCGAGCGGATGTATGTTTCCCCAATGCGCATCTTCCCTGAATGCCGCCGCGGGCGATTGGGCGCGGCCATGCCGTCGTTGCTCGTCCTGGGTGCGGCCTTGCCGTTTTTTGGCGGATGTGCGGGATCGAGCGAAGTTTCTTCCGTCACCACCACCCAGAACATCACTTCGAAAACCAACCTTCTGACCTACCACCACCGCGCGGACATTCCCTGGGGGTCGGTTCCCGTGGTGCCACCGGAATCCACACCGGTCTGCGCCCAGGGGATCTTGCAGGCGGGAGGCTTCGCGATGAGCGAGGTTTCGGAGGGGAATCCCTCCACGTGGTCTCCCTCCACCATCCAGGGAACGGGGGAGTTCGCCTGGACCGTCGGGTGGATGCGCGGGGGTCTCGGCGGGCGCATCGGTGCCACTTCCTCCGGGTGGATGTCGGCAGGCCTGATCGAACGTGGAGAAGGGGGGACCCATGTGTTCGGAGATGCCGCGGTGGGTTTCAATGTGGCCCGTTCCACGGTGGACTACCGCACCGACCGCACCATCGTGGAGGCCGGGCGAACCACCCGCGACACGCTGTTCAACCACCAGCGCGTCCGCCGCTGGAACGGCTTCACCCGGTTCTCGGTGGGGCTGGTTCCCGATCACGCCGGGCCTTGGGCCACCGTGCAGGTGATCCCCAGTTGGACCTTGACCCGATGGTCCCGTGGGGGGACCGAGAAGGTCACCATCACCACCACCACCTACGATGATTCCTCCAGCACCACGGACGTGAAACGCGAGCCGAGCGAAAAGGAATACACCCTGGAAAACGCGATGCTCCTGAGCGTTGGGTTGGGCTGGATGCAGCGCTTCGGGTCGCAGAGCCTGACGGTGGGCGCGCGCTATTCGGTCAAGGAGCTGCGGCAGCTGGAAATGATCCTTCAGATTTCTTCGGAACTGTGAGCCAGGAGAGTGGGAATGTCGGATGCACCTGGTCAATTTCTGACTCGCCAAGCGAGAAGGCCCGCAGGGGCGATGGCGGCCGTCCTCCTCGGGGTGGGAGCGATCCTGCTCGTCGAAGGATGCGATCCCACGACCGAAGCCATCTCCCGTTCGGTGGACAAGCAACTGGTCGCCTACCAGAATCGTTCGGATGTTCCCTGGGGGGCGATTCCCGTGGCGCCCGGCGATTCCGGTCGGGTGGTGACGCAGATCGCCCTCCAGGCGGGAGCCATCCCTTGGCGTCGGGCCGACGAGTCCTCGCAGGGAACCTGGACCGGATCGGATTACCAGGGGACGGGGGAGGTCGTCCTGGTGGCCGACTACTTCCGGTTCGCGGTGGGTGGCAGATACGGAGTCGAACCATCCGGATGGGCGTCGGTTGGATTGATCGGACGTCCGAGGACGGGCATGAATGTGGTCGCGGAAGGTGCGCTGGGTTTGACGAAGATCTCCCATTCGGTGGACCTGCGGGTCACCGATCGATCGACCACGACGTTTCCGGATGGATCCCAGAAAACGACGGAGGACATCTACGAGCAGCATTCAAAACAGTCGGAATCCATCCAGGGCTTCTCCAGATTCACCGTTGGCCTTCTTCCCGCCCGCTCGGGTCCGTGGTTTCTGGTCCAGGCCATTCCCTCTTGGACCATGGCGGAATGGTCCGGTGGCTTCGTCGATGACGATGGCACAATCCATCGAAAGGAGGAACGAAGCGAAACGGTCTTCCTGTGGGGGCTGGGGGCTGGATGGACCCAGAGGTTCGACAACAAGACCGTGAGCTTCGGAGCCCGTTACAGTCCGGTGGAGCTTCGTCAAGTGGAAGCAGTTGTCCAGTTCTCCGCGGAGATGTGATCCGGCCATGCCCACCATTCTCGGTCACGCATTTCTGCCCTTGGGTGCCGCTCTGGCCGCCGATCGGCGTTTCGTGAGTCGGCCGTTGGCGATCGCTTGCGTTGTCGCCTCCATGCTGCCCGACCTCGATGGCATCGGTTACTCGCTGGGCGTGCCGTATGGTTCCGTATGGGGGCACCGGGGAGCGACCCATTCCCTGCTGGCCGTGGCCGTGGTGGCGGGTCTCGCGTTCTCCTTCGCACCGAGGTTGAAGGCCAAACGATGGGTGGCGGCCGTGGCCGTGGGATTGTCCATCGCCTCGCACAGTGTGCTGGATGCGGCCACCAGCGGAGGCAAAGGGGTGGCGTTTTTCTGGCCCTACAGCCCCGAGCGGTACTTCTTCCCATGGCACCCGATCCGGGTATCGCCCATGGGCCTGGGGATCTTCAGCGCCCGCGGCGTGGTGGTGATGGCCTCGGAGCTTTTTTGGGTGGGCCTTCCCGCGTTGGCCATGGCGATCGGTTGGTGGGTGGTGAAGCGGCGGGGGCGGGTCGGGGGTTGAGAAAGCAAAAAGCGCCCTGTCATTTTCTGACAGAGCGCTTTTCGAGTGGTTGATCATCAAAATCGGATGCGAGAGAATCCGTTGCCTTGCTGAGTGGGAATGCCTGTGCCGAGCTGGCCAAGGTCATCGAATCCCTGACCGTATAGGGATCCGCCCTTGAATAGAAAGAAGCTGGTTCCAAGCCCCGCGGAGGCCTTAGAAACACCCGATTGCACGATTCCTGGGCGCAGAAGCTCCAATGGCTCGAATTCTCCTCCAGTTTGGGTTCCTGTCGCATAGACGTCGCCGGAGCGGGAAGTGAAAAGAACATGGGTTTCGCCCATGGAAATCTGCTGGATGCCAAGCCCATCGAAGTTTGATAGATGGGTAGGCGTTGACACAGGAAGGCGGTCACCGGTGCCGAGAATTCCATACGCATTCTGTCCATAACCCCATACGGTTCCATCCTTCTTCAGGAAGAGAAATCCATCTTCACTGTTTTGGTACGGAGGCAGCGTCACCACAGAGTCGCTGACAAATTCCAGCGGCGGCATAGACTCCGTGGTCAGAGCGATGCCGTGGTTCATGCTCCAAAGAGTGCCGTCGTTGAGTAAAACCCACGATCGCTTGGCGCCTGCGACCATGGATCGGACGTGTGAGGAGATTTGAATCAACTGGTTGGTTTTCCGGTTCGATGCGAATTGTCCTGTGATCCAAAGGCTGGAGTCGCGTTTGAGAACGAGGGTCTGGCAGAGAACATCCCATGTGAAATTCGTTGCGCGGGCGACATCACGAGCGATCAGGATGGGCTGATTGCGATTTTGAAATGTGCCATCGCCAAGTTGGCCAGCTGAGTTGGTTCCGATTCCCCAGAGAGTGAGATCTTCCTTGATCCATAGGGAAGAAGTAAAATGGGTGTGCGCCTGGATCACGCTGTCGGCGATTTTGATGGCTGTACGGTAGCTCGTTTGTGGAGAGACCGTCGTTCCATTGATGAATGGCGGAGGATTTCGCGAGGAAAAGCGATAACCATCATTCTCGCCAAACCCCCACAAGGATCCGTCGCTCATTCGAACCAAGGTGGAAACAACGCCTCCAATCACTTCCACTGGCAAGGCAAGCTGGTATTTCTGCACGGTGGTCGCGCTGCTGACACGATCTGTCGCATATCCCTTGGCTTTCAAGGTGAGTGTGGTGTCGATCTTCAGGCTGTCCTTGAACTTGGGAGACAGCTCCGTGGGGTCGGTTTCATCCAGGGTGTAGCGGATGGTGGCCCCTGAGGTGGCGCAGCCGAGCTTCACCCAAAAACTCCCCGAACGAAGCCGGCTCGTGGTGTCGGAGACCTCGATGGATCGCACGGTGTCTTGGCGACGGGTCACGGTGGCCAGATCCGAGAGGCGTACGCCACGCACGTTCTTGAGTTCCAAAGCGATCACTTGGGGAACGCCGTTGGCGGGAAGATCGACCCGCACCGACCAGACAGAATCCGGCATGGCTTGGGCAGGCTTTCCGCCAATGGTCACGCTGGCCGTATCGATGCCGGACAGATCAAACAACCGTACCCTCACCCAGATGCCGACTGAATCGAAGGGAAGAAGAGTTCCGGTGCGGTTGATGGGGTTGAGCCAGGTGACCGAAGGAGGCAAAGTGCCGGGCACCGGGGCCCGGCTGACCATAAAGACGGAATCTGATTTGTTGCCCGCGTGGTCCCAGGCGCGAACCGAAATCCGGGTGATCTCGCCAGGCTGCCCTAGCGTGACGGATCGCTTCCAATGGCCACTTTCCGAGCGGGCGCGATTGCCCGCGATGTCCACCGAGTCCACCCCGGAAAGGTCCGATGCGCTCACGACTACCTCCACCTGCGAAACATCGAAGGGCACTTGAGTGCCGGGTACGGGGCTGGTCCACTGCACCAAGGGGCCCGTGGTGTCGGCCTTGCGGCCAAAAATCACATTGTCGGTGCGGGTCAGCCCCACGGAATTCCAGGCCTTGACCGGAATCGTGACCAGTTGATGGGTTCCTTGGACAGCGACCAGTCGCCGGCAGGTGTTCTGGGCATCGCAGGTGGCGCGCGCGTTGTCGATCCACACGGAATCCAGCCTGCCTGTTCCGGGGTCCGCCTTCCAGGCCACCATCACCTTGGTGGTATCGAAGGCAATCCAGCTGTTCTGCGCAGGCTCCACCAGTTCCAGTGCGGGCGACTTGGGGTCGTTGCGGCGCACCAGGATCTGGGTGCGGCTTTCGTTTCCGGCACTGTCCGTGGCCACCATGACCACTACTTGGCTCGTTGACTGCCTCGGGACCCGGACCTGCAATGCCCAGTCGCCGCCAGAAATTGTCTTCGCTGTTTGGCCGTCCACCGTCACCGACCGGATCCCGGAGGGATCCTGGGCGCGCACCTGGATATTCAGCAGGGAGTCGATAAATTCGGTGACCAAGGAGGTGTCTCGGGGAGAGACGACTTCCAGTTTTGGGCCCTGGTGATCCAGCGCTGCGGCCAACTGGAAACGGGTGTTGAACGTCTGGGTGTTTCCGAGGCTGTCATCCACCACCACGCTCAAATCGTAGTAGCCAAGCGAAGCATCGCGCCGGGAAGCGAAAGTCGGGTGTTTGTCCAGGTCCAAGCTGGCAGGTTGGGTGCGCGTGTCAGGAAGGTCCGACAACACGAAGCGGTCGATGCGATCACCAGAATCGTTGGTGATGGAAAAGGTCAGGGATCGGATCCCCTTTCTCCCGAGGATCTTGCCTTGCAATCCCGCTCCCGGCTCGCCCAGATGCAGGGTATCCAATCGCAAGGGGCTTGCCAGGGAGAAGGGGTTCAGGCTTTGGGTGTCCACCTCCATGGTCGCCAGTACGCGGCGCGCGCCTTGGTAATCCAGGCGAAGGTTCCAGTTTTTGACGATTTCAGCAAGGGTCCGTCCGGACTTGGCGGCGATGATCAGAATTTGTCGATTGATGGCGCCAGTATCCAGCCCGGCGGGCGCCGCGCGTCGGTAGGCGGCCGTGCCCGGATGGCCTTGGTAGACCAGATCGGCAGCCACACGGATCAACGCGGATCGCTTCCCGCTCGCGGAGGTGTCCGGGAAGGTTTTGGGGCTGGTCTTGCGGGCGCTGTCGAACAGGCGGAGCAGGCTCAGAGCCAAGGAATCCGCGCCGGTGCGAAACGTTTTGGTGGCGGAAAGCTCCATGTAATCCACGGGCTTTGCGTAAGATACCCCTGTGTGGAGCCCCAGCCGGAAGGAGTGGATCGCCAAGGAATCTTTTTCGATTTGATGGAGATCGGGGAAGAACACGGCGGTGAGCCACGATGGCCCGGTTTGGAAGGCGAGGTCCGATCCGATCCCGGAATCCATCGGAGATCGATACCAAACACTGTCGGGGATGGCAGTGCTGTCGGAAACGCGAAAGTGCACATAGTGCTTGCCCTGGCCGGAGGGGGAATCTTCCTCGATCACGGTGGTGCTTTGGCAGGAGTAAAGCACTGCCAACAAAAGAGCAAATGCGGGAACGATGCGGTGGAACCAGGTGCGGGGAGCCATGGCGGGAGTCCTTGGGAGGAGGCGAAACTGGGTGGAAGACGGTGTCATCAGGGAGGAATGTATCGCGGCGACCCCCGTCTTGTCTGTGACGAAGATCACACTCCGGGTGAGCTCAAGATCGCAAGGAGCAATTTGGCGCAAAAAAGCCCCGCCAGTGGTTGGCGAGGCATGCAAGGAAGGAACAGTGCGGCCTGTTCGGATCAGCGAACGACCTGGAACGACTGGGTGACCACGCGGCCCTGGATGTCGGTGAGGCTGGCGTAGTAGGTGCCGTTGGTCAAGGTCAGCGGCTGGGAGGCCGAGGCGCTGAAGGACGCGATCGCCTTGCCATCCACGGACAAGATCTGCACGCGCGACCACTGGGAGGGGTTCTCCAGATTCAGGGTGCCGCGCACCCAGGAAAGGCTGGCGTAGCGCACACCCTTGGCCACATCGCGCACGCCGATTTCCAGCCCGTTGCTGAGGCCCAGCCTCATGGGGCGTTCCTCGCCGGCCAGCCAGATGTTGATGTTGCGCAAGCGAATGGTGAGCACAGGCACGGGCAGGTAGGCCACGGCGCAGCTGCCGCAAGAGACATTCGTGCTGAAGTTCCAGCCTGGGCTCATGTAGGTGGTCTTGGGGGAGATTTGGATGTTTTTCACATTGGCAAGAACAGTGTCAAAACTGGGGAGAGAGGCATATTCTGTTGCCCAACGTGCAGGGTATTTCTCGACAGCGCCTGTGGTCCCGCCAACCCAACTTGGAAGTGCGAATTCGGCGCGTCGATAGGCGAAAGTCACCCAATCGTGCGCATTGTCGAGGTTTCTTGATGAGAAGGTGTCGGCCTTGTTCGTTCGCCTCTTCACTGCCTCATAGACCAAGCCGGTATTCGATGCCGTATCACTGTACTTGAGGGATCCAAAGGAAGCCGTCAGTTGATCTCGGATCGGTCCATTCGATGCCCATTCGAAGGTCAAGCTGTCGAACTTGGAAAGATCGCGAACGCCCCACGCGGAATTCAGGGGGATCAGAATTCCCACGTTGGCGGTATAGCCCTGGATGTAGGAGCCCGTGCCGGCTGGATTCGGGAAGTGAGTCGTGTCCGAGGAGAAAACGATGTCCGCTTGCAGGACATTACCAGTGTCGACGGTGAGGTTGGCCGACGACATCTCGTTCTTGAAGATGTCCACCGCGTACACGGTCTTGACATCGGCCATGCTGGCGGTGGGAACGTCGAAGGGCATCTGGAGCGCGAAGGCGGGGATCGAGAGTCCCGCAATGGCCAAGGTGCGTTGCAAAACGGATTTCATGGGAGAGGCCTCTCGTGTCGAGAATGGACAGCAGGGATGGTCTCGGTGGGAGAATCCCTTGGAAAGGCCAAAAACTAGTCGCCCCATAGGAAATTGTGGGGCGACCCAAAAGGCGATCAGCCCCCGTCGGCCTCGCGCGTCCATTGGAACCAGCCCAAATGGCCTGCGATGGCCGAATACACGAAGATCCCCACCTGCAACGGCAGGCACCAGAGGTAGTCCACCAGCGTGCCGAGCCTGCGGAAACGGATGGCGGCGATGACCAGGAACAATAGGTCGAACGGAGTTTTGGCCAGCCACACCCCCCACCAAAGGGTGCCGGGGATCAGGTCCAGTGTCCACGGGATCCAGCCCAGCAAAAGCCAGCACCACCAGGCGAACACGCCCGCCAACAGGGCCACGTAGAGCGGGTTGTCGTAGCGGCTCCCGTTGGAAGCCCAGCGGGCGCGCTGGTTCAGAGCCTGACGCCAGGAATTGGCAGGGTGGGTGGGAACGGAAATGGAGGGGAACATCGCGTAGGCGGCGCGTCCTCCGGAAGCCATCATGCGGTGCACCAGCATGTCGTCGTCGCCGGACACCAGGCCTTCCATTCCGTGGAAGCCGCCGGATTTGCGGTAGATGTTGGCGCGGTAGGCAAGTGAAGGAGCGGAGGCCAAAAAAGGCTTGCCCAGGGAGAATCCCGCGGCCTCGGCAGCCACGAAGGCGAGCATTTCCAGCCGTTGGTAGCGGTGCACGGCGCGGCCGTCGCCGAGGCAATGTTTGGGACCTTGGACCACGTCCACGTCTTCGGTGAAACAGCTCACCAGCGAAGACACCCAATGGGGAGGTGGCTGGCAATCGGCATCGGTGGTGATCAGGATTTCGCCGGTGGCGGTGTCCAGACCACGGGCGAGGGCGCGTTTTTTGGGGCTGGGAACGGCCGGTTCCTGGGGGGGCACCTGCACCAAACGGATGCGGGAGTCCTTGCGAGCCCAATCCTCCACGATTTCCGCCGTGGCGTCGTCGGAGCGGTCGTCCACGCAGACCAGCTCCCAAGGGCCTTTGTAGTCTTGCAGGTGGATGGCTCTGAGGGTCTCTCCAGCGCAGGATTCCTCGTTGTGCATCGGGATCACCACCGTCACTGTCGGGAGGCCCCCGGATTGGACCGGGCGGCGCAGCCGGACCAGTCCCCAGGTCAACACCAGCAGAAAGCAGATGTAAACCGCGGTGGTGCCCAGAACGAAGATGGAAAAGACGATGGTGGCGATTTCAGGACCTCGAGGTTGATTGAGTGTGATCTTCGTCACAGACAGGAGGGGTTGGGAAAACCTAGATCCCACATGTACAAGACAATGGATCCCAACGGAACGATCCATCGGAAACTGCAATTTGGAGGAACGTTTCATGAATCCGATCAGCCAGAAACCTTGCAAGATGGCCGTCATTTGGGGTAGACTCCTTTGCAACACCCCCCCTTCGAACGGAGGAAGCATGAAAACCGCGATCTCACTCGCGCTGGCCCTGGTGGTCGGTGCAACAGCCGCTTCGGAGCAGGATTGCACGGAAGGCGTGGACTGGACCAAGCGTGTGGTTTGTGCCAAGGGGATCGGGGGAGTCAATCCCAAGCAGCCCCAATCCGCCGCCCGGCCCGGTGCGATCCGCACGGCACAGGTGTTGGCGCTGCGCCAAGCATTGGAATTGGTGAAGGGGATTCCCATCACGTCCACCACCACCGTGGCCAACGGGATGAGCTCCGACGACAACGTCCGCACCAAGGTGGAAGGTTTCGTGAAGGGCTTCCAGTTCGGCGCCCCCCATTACATGGATGATCTGACCATCGAGATGTTCGTGCAACTGCCGTTGGACGGCATCGGCGAGATCGTGTTGCCCGCTTCGGTGGGCGTCAAGCCCAGCATCCAATCGTGGAGTTTTGGAGAAGATGGCAAGGGCCAGGCCCCCCAAGGCCTGAAGTCCAACGTGTTCACAGGACTGATCGTGGATGCCCGCGGTTTGAGCGTGCTCCCTGCGTTGGCGCCGCGAATCCTGGAAAATGGCGGCAAAGAACTCTACGGCACCGCCAATGTGGAACAGGCATGGGCCGCCAAACATGGCCTGGCGGGTTACGCCAAATCGCTGGATGCCGCACGCGCCCTCAAGGACCGGATCGGCGACAATCCCTGCGTGTTGAAGGCGGCTTCCGCATCCGGTGCCTCCAAAACAGACCTGGTGGTGAGCGCGGAGGATGCGCTCAGCCTGAAGGGTGCCGCCCAGAACCTGAAATTCCTTTCCGAGGCCCGCGTGGTCTTCATCGTGGATTGAGGAGCGATCACCATGAACCAACGACAAACAATTTTGATCGTGAGCTGTACCGTCCTGGCCTTGTGTGGCTGCGGCCCCAAGCGGCAGGCGGGCGGCGTGATGGACGATGCGCAGGTCCATGCCCAACGAGGCAAGCAGTACATCGAGTCGCGCGATCTGGTCCGGGCCCGTGACGAATTTCGTCTGGCACTGGAGCTGAACGCGAAATACCCGGCGGCGTTGGCGGGATTGGCCATCGTGGAAGCGCGGGAGGGGCATTTCGACGAAGCCACCAAGAAAGCCGATGCCGCTGTGAGCGCTTCCCGCGATGTTCCCGATGGATTCGTGGCGCGCGCGATCGTGATCGCCGAGTCCAACCGGGCCAAGGATTCCGACGAATGGCTTTCGTCCGCTGAAGACGAATTCGAGAAGGCTCTCAAGCGTGGCGAGAAGAATCCGGAAACCTGGCTGCGACGCGCCCAGGTTCGGCAGATGGCGCTGCACCTGAAGGAAGCCGGCGAGGCCTATCGCAAGGTGTTGGAGATCGATGGCGCCTTCACCGAGGCGGCCAACACCGGATGGGCAAGACTCCAGAAGATCGAACGCGCCGGGCCTGTCACCAAAGTGGGCAAGCGCATCGCCTTGGCGGACACATTGACGCGCGCCGATGCCGCGGTGCTCTACATCGCCGAACTCCAATTGGACCGGATCCTGGCGCGCACCCGTGGCGAGAAGGCGGACACCGCCTTCCGTGCGCCGGATGACCCTCGCAATGTGAAATCCACGGATTCCGCCAAAGCGGTGGCGCCGGATGTGGCTGGCCACTGGGCCAAGAATTTCATCCAGGATGCCGTGAAGCTCGGGATGCGCGGCTTGCAGGTGGGCGCGGATGGCAATTTCCGTCCCAGCCAGTCCCTCAATCGCGCCGAGTTCGCCTTGCTGGCGGAAGACGCCCTGATGGCGGCCTTGGGCGACAAGACGCTGGCCACCCGCTATATCGGATCGCCGCCGCGTTTTTCGGATGTTTCGGCCGGGAGCCCGTACTTCAACGCCATCTGCGACGCGGTGGACCACAATGTGATGAATCCCAACGGTGACGGATCCTTCGGGGCTCTCGCACCGGTCAGCGGGGCGGATGCCTTGTTGACCATCCGCTTGATCAAGGACTTGCGCAAGTGAACGCCCGCAGCCTGTGGATCGGGGTGCTCGCGCTGGCAGGGGCCCTGTTCGCCCAAGCCGCCGTGGATGTGCGCGTGGAAGCGACAGGATTTGGTCCCAGCATCGAAGCGGCCACGCGATCGGCGCAGCGCTCGGCGGTGGAAAAGGGAATCGGGCAAGTGATCCAGAGCCAGACGGAACTGGAGAACTACCAGCTCAAAAAAGACCTGGTGATCACGCGTGCGGAAGGCGCGGTGAAGTCGTTTGACGTCAAGAAACGTGAACAGGGACCTGACGGCGCCTGGGAAGTGACCATCGATGCGGTGGTCTCCAAGGCACAGATCCGTCAGGACCTGTTGGCGATGGCTATTTTGAGGTCGGCTGTGGGCAATCCTCGCGTGAGCATTTTGGTCAAGGAGTCCCTGCTGGGAGTGCCTCGCGTGGATGGTGCCGTGGAACACCAGGTGGTCCAGGCCTTTTTAGACAAAGAATTCAAGGTGATGAATCCGTCGGGCGCCATGCGCACCGAACGGGCCCGCGAGATGACCCTGGCACTGGATGGCGATGCCAAGGTGGCCTCCGCTTTGGGCCAGGAGATGGGTGCGGAAGTGGTGATCGTGGGCACGGCCCAGTCGGTGGAGGCGAACTTGGCCGACCACCCCTACTTCAAGAACACGGGGATGAAATCGGTGTCGGGTACCGTGGTTTTGAGGGCGATCGATGTCCAGACTCGCGAGATTCTGGCAACCGCCACCGCCGACGAAGCGGTGACCCATCCCAATCCCTCCGCAGCGGGCACGCAGGCCTTGGAGAAAGCGGCCAAGAAGTCGCTGGAGGCGGCCAAAATCGGGATGCTCGATCAATTGGTCAAGGCCTGGCAGAACAAGGCCAACAACGGGATGCACCTGAAGGTGACCGTGAAGGCCGTGCCCAATTTCGCCTCCTCCCAGATCGTGGAAGAAGACATCCGCTCCCAGGCGGTGTCTGCGGAAACGACCCGGTTCGCCGACAAGGTCCTGACGATGGACGTGGTCTGGCGCGGCACGATGGCCGATTTCTGTCAGGCCGTGGATGGGCGCAAGATCAACAAGGACCGCAACACCCTGAACGTGGTGTCGCGCGAAGGCAACGCGGTGGTGATCGAGGTGAAATAGGGGGCGTTCGCCGGTTCATGGATGTGTCCACGAACCGGCGAATGGTTCCGCTACGGCACCGGCGTCTTCGCCACCACCATGCCGTCGCGCAATTTAGGCATGGCCCGCGTGTCGCCCGTGTACAATTTCCGTCCATCCAGCGTTCGCACCTCGACGGCACCGGTCCAGCCCTGCATTCGACCATCCACCACCATGGCGGTGGTGGGCCGCGGCGAGAGGATGCCGGCGCGGGCCACCGAGCGGAGGGACACGCCGGATTTGGGTTCGTTGGCGTCCAGCAGCGCCGCGTATTTGGGGGCGGCCTTGCGCAGCGCGTCGCCCGTCAGGGCCGATTGCGCGTAGGTTTCCAGATGCCCCCACGATCCGTATTTGCTTTCCCGTCCGCCCACGTATGAGAAGGCCGCATACAGGGCGCAGTCCACCGAATCGTGCAGCTGGAGGTTTTTCAAATAGAGATCGTAAATGCCCGGATCGATTTGGGCGTCCCACACGGCCTGGTTGTAGGGCCAGTCGCCCTGGTTGTGCGGTTGGGCGTGCTGCCCGCCTTCGTAGACCAGGAATTTGCCGATCTTGAAGGACTTGAGGATCCGCACCGTTTCCAGGGTCCAGAGACGGGTGGTGTAGGTGAAGCCGATCCCGATGGCCTTCACAACGTCCGATGCCTTGACCGTGTCGGGCTTCTTCATCCAACGGTCGTGGAAGTAGTTGTTGAGGAGCGAATCATGGGCGCGCGGAATCACCGATTGGGGAATCGGGTCGCCTTCGCCGATTTCGAAGCCCATGTATCCGGCCACGGAAAAGGCATCGGGACGGATCTTCATGGTGTCGATCAGGTAGCTGAGGATGCGCTCGGAGTTGCCGGTCCACGCGTGCTGGCCGGTGGCCACGGTCACCAACCGCGAGCGCTGCGAAGCCCACACGGGTTCCCAGATCCGGAACAGTCGGCCCATCATCCATGCGTCCTTTTCCGGATGGCAGTAGCTGGCGGTATCGCCACAGACGCGAAGGCCCACCTTCTTCAAGTTGTCGCGGATGGGGTCGGCGGCGAGGAGGCCGTGGACCTTGGTGTCCCACGCCACGTCCATGCCGTTCTGGCCCACCCAGTGCGCCTGGTCGAATCCCCAGTTCCACACCTCGTTGGAGTATTCCACGTAGGTGTGCAGATCTTGTCGCAAGCTGTCGCGAAACAGCACGGCCAACTTTTGCAAGTAGTCGTCGTCAGCCGCGTGGGGAGTGCAGATCCAGGCGTGCGCGCCCAACTGGTTGGAAAGCGCGATGGCGTGTTCCCATGGCATGCCCTTGCCTTCGCCGAAAGTGCGGTATCCGGGCACGGGGCGGTCCGACCACTTCACCTGGCGCGAGCCGTTGGTGGCGGTCCAGTCCATGAAGCGCAGCGCGTGGAACGCCTTCAGTCCGCGCACGAAGTCGGGATCGAACAGGGGCGCGCCGCCGGGAGTGGAGGCGTATTCGACCGGGGTCAGGTGCAGATCGCGGATGGGGTCGGCCGCATCGGAGGAGTCCACCGTCATCCAGGCGTGCTCGCAGCTTCCGTCGAAGCGGATCACCTTTCCGGAAGCGGCGGAGCGTTCGGAGGACCCGCCGTTCCAGGTGAGCTTCCCCTTGCCCTGGTAGGTCAGCGTGTAATCCCCCGCGCGACAATTGTTGACCATGGTCTTCATCTTGGTGCGGACCGATCCCACCATCTGCGGGGAGCGTGTGGGCCAGCCATCGGGCCGGATCGCCAGGCTGTCGGCGGTCTGGTCGTCCCATGGGCCGCCTTCGTGGTAGGCGATCCATGCGCCGGAACCGAGCATGGGGTCCAGATAAGGGACGCGATCCCAGTAGCTCGCACCCTGGATGTTCATGGCCACGGGAAGGCTGGGCAAGGGGCCGGTCCAGGCGTGGAGGGCCAGCGAGGACACGGCGAGGGTCGCGCAGGTCGCGCGTGCGGCGCGGTGGAAAATCCGGGTGTTCATGGGAATCTCCTCGTTTCTTCTCTTAAGGGCAATTGGTTCGGATGTTCTCTCGCCAGCTGGCGCCGGCGAGCGAATCGAGTTTGGCGGCCAGGGGCGGATCCATCGGGCACAGCGAAAGCCCGTAGATCTCCAGGTGCGTGAGGGGCAGGCGGGCCATCGAGGCGGGCAGACGGGAAAGCGTGGAGCTGGACAGGCGCAGGTCGGTAAGGGAGGCCATGCTGCCCAGGGAATCGGGCAGTGCCGTCAGCGGGTTCTTGTCCAGTTGCAGGATGCGAAGCGACGGTAGACGTACGAAGGAATCGGGGAGCGCGGTCAGGAGATTGGTTTCGGCCCACAACTGGTCCAACGAATCCAAATGGTGGAAGCCGTCGGGAAGGGCTTGGATGCGATTTTGGAAGATGCCCAGGATGCCCAGTCGCCGGAGCTGGATCAGACTCCGTGGCAGGGAATCCAGTTGGTTGGAGCTCAGTCCCAGGTACCAGAGTCGGCCAAGCTCCCCGAGCCAATCCGGGAGCTTGGCCAAATCGCACGAATCGAGATCCAGGATCCGCAGGGAGTCCATGCCCCGCACGGCACCGGGAAGCGAGTCCAGCGGATTGCGCGACAGGTCCAGCACATCGATGGACTTCAGGGCTCCGATGTTCCCAGGCAGCCTCCGGAGCCGGTTGCGGGACAGGTCCAGTTCCAGGAGGAAGTTCAGGGATCCCAGTGCGGGGTGGATCTCCTGCAATCCCAGTCCGGCGAGGTCCAGGCGCGCGCGCCGACCGCGGATCGAAGAAGTGACGGAATCTGTCGGGATGTGCGCCAGTCCGGAAAGGTCCAGGAATCGCCGAAGCGCCAGGGAATCCATCGATCCATCGGCGGGCCAGATCGTTTCGATCGATGTGCCGGAGATCAGAATCTTGCCCTGGGCGCCGACGGGGAGCGCCACCGGGCCGTCGAAGCCTTCGCAGCGGATACGTGCCGCGCCGGGTGGCAGACCTCGGAAGCGGATCGTGCCGTCGGCTCCCGCCTGCAATCTGCGACCCAGGCCGGGCAGCGAGGCGCTCGCGCCAGGGCGCAATCCGGAAACGACCAGTTCGGAAAGGGGCGACACCACCACTTTCGCCGAGCGCGCCGTGCCGCTGGGAAGGCTTTGGAAGGCGCCAGCGCTGTCGCCGGAGCGCACTTCGATCCAGGCGAGCTGCGCCGATTCCCCCAGACGCACCACTCCGGATTCGTCCGTGCGCACTTCCGAGGGCGCGCTGGTGGAGGTGTCGTCGTCGGAGCGGGTCATCACGCGGGCGTTGGCGATCGGCCTGTTCTGTGCGTCCACCACCGACACCTGGATGGTGTTGGTGGTCTCCGATCCGGTGCCTCCCGCGAGGCGATCGTCCGAGCCGCAGGACCAGAGTCCGAACGTGGCGGCCGCCATCGCGATGGTTGTCCGGCGCGTCATGTCGCGCCTCCGTCAAAATCTGACAACGGGAAGGTCTGCAGGTTCACCTGGTAGACCACATCCGGCTTGCGGGCTTCCGCCGAAAGCTGGATCAGGCTGTCGCGCACGGCGGCCAACCGCTCGCGCACCAGGGGCATGTCTTCCTGATCGAAACTCAGCGTGAGACTGGAGATGTCGCGTCGATCCGGATCGTGCCGTTCCAGGGCTTCCTTGGCCAGATCCATCATCTGCGCCTGGTAACCTCGCACGGCGGCTTTGGCTCCTTCCGGCGGACTTGCCACGAAGGCGTCCATCAGCTCCCAGCCCTTGGCTTTGCGTTTGACCAAGCCGAGTTCTTCCAGGAGCGCGATGGAGGCGGCGACCTCGGAAACACTCACGGCGGGACGCAGCATTCGGGAGATCCGCTCCGGTGCGGCCTTTGTTCCGAGCATGGCCAGCAGAGAGCGGATTGGGGCGTGGTACCATCGGCTGTAGTAGGCCAGTTGGCGCTCGCCCAAGGTTTTGCGCTGCGGCGACTTGAGGCTCATCACCCGCTCGAAGGCCTCGGCGCGTTCGGCGGTATCCTTGGCTTTTCCGAAGGCAACCAAGGCCCCGAAGTAGGTGGACTCTCGCTCGCCCAACTTGCAGAGCCGGCAAAACGGCTCCAAGGTGCGTTGGGAAAGATGTTCGTGGCCTTGGAGGACCTTCGCGATCCAACCGGCGTCCACGCCGGTGCGCAGAGCCATTTGCCGATACGAGAAAAATCGGTCGGCCTCCTTGCGGGCCAGGTAGTGGTCGCGCAGAAAGGTCCGATAATCGAGGTAGCCGAAGATGTCGGGCGTCGAGCCGGAGTCCATCTCTTCACGATACCATCTGTGGAGAGGTTTCCGGGACTCGACCCTGGAGAAATCCGATGAGATTACCTCAACGCCAAAAAGAGCACGGAAACGGGAGAAATGGAGGAATTGTTGAGATGGATTTTGGATTGAACCTCAACGGTCAGGGGCTTAGGTTTTAGGCGCTGAGCGACCTCGCTGGCAAGGTTACCTTTGACTCTCATGGCCACTCTCTCTGCGAAAATCGGCGCCCGCACGCGTGCGGTAGGGAACAATGTCTGCTTCGGGATCGACCCGATCTTGGAAAGGATCCCCCTCGAAGGGACGCCGGACCAGGTCGTGGAGCGGTTCGGATTGGGCTTTTTGGAAGCCTGCCTCAAGCGGGGCGTGATGCCCGCCGCGGTCAAGCCCAACGCCGCCTATTACGAGGCATTGGGGCCCAAGGCGGTGGATTCGTTGCAAAAGGTTTGCGCGGCCTGGCGCGAGGCCGGGGTGTTCGTGGTGTTGGATGCCAAGCGCGGCGACATCGGGAAATCCTCGGGGGCCTACGCGCAAGCGGCCTTTGGCCCGTTTTGTGCCAGCGCCGTGACGGTTGCGCCGTACATGGGTCGCGATTCGGTGGAGCCGTTTCTGACCTCCCCGGAAGCCGCCGCGTACCTCTTGCTGCGCACCTCCAATCCCGGGGCGCGCGATTTCCAGGATCTGATGATCGACGGCGAGCCGTTGTACCTGCATGTGGCGCGCAAGGCCCTTTCCTGGGCGGGTGCGGAGAAGATGGGCTTCGTGGTGGGAGCCACCGCCCCGCAGGAACTGGAATCCATCGCCGCTTGGTTTGTCCGCGAAGGACGCCAATCCTCGTTTCTGATCCCGGGCGTTTCGGTGCCGGGAGTGGCCGGTGGGCAGGGCGGCGGCATCGACGAGGTGGTGCGCCGCTTGCGCGCCGGAGGATCCGACCCTTGGATCCACCTGGTCAACGCGAGCTCCGGATTGAACTTCGCCTGGGAACGTGACGGAAATCGTCAAGCATGGGCCGAAGCCGGCGCGTGCGCCCTGGAAGAGCTCGCCGCCATCGCGGGTCTGTGAGGTCGCTTCCGGGTAGATTGAGGGCATGACCTTTCGTCTACCGGTTCTGAGTCTGGGGCACGGCAGTCCCATGAACGCCATCGAAGACAATTCCTGGTCGCGGTCGCTGGCTGCGATGGCGCCTGGATTGGCGGAGCTTCCCATCCGGGCGGTCGCGGTGGTGTCCGCCCACTGGTGGACGCGCGGCACCTTTGTGCAGGCTTCGGAGAGGCCGGGAACCATCCACGACTTCGGAGGCTTCCCCCAGGAGCTGTTCGAGGTGCGCTATGAGGCGCCTGGATGCCCTGCCATCGCCGGGCCACTGGCTTCCGATCTGGGCGCGAAGGCGACCGAGGATTGGGGACTGGATCATGGCGCGTGGTCTGTGCTGGTGCATCTGTTCCCCAAGGCGAACGTTCCCGTGTTGCAGATCTCGCTGGATGCGACGCTTCCTCCAACGGAACATCTGGCGCTGGGCAAACGGCTCGGTGCTTGGCGCGAACAAGGGGTGTTGGTGTTGGCTTCCGGCAACGCCACGCACAACCTGCGCGATGCCATGATGCGCTATTCCGAGCATCCGCCAAAGACTCCGGGTTGGGCCGGGAAATTCGATCAAGACGTGGCCAAGGCGCTGGAAAACCGGGACGAGGCCTGGCTGTTGGGTGCACTGGAAACTCCGGAGGGGAAAATGGCCCATCCCTCCCCCGACCACTGGCTGCCGTGGCTTTGGGCGTATGGGGCTTCCGATCCGGCCGATCGGTTGGATTTCCCCGTGACAGGATTCGATCTTGGATCGCTTTCCATGCGCAGTGCCCGGTGGATGACCGCGTAGGGATCTTCCTAGATCCCGCAATAGGACCGGGCGCGCTGCCCACCATCTCGATTGCGCCTGGTCTTTTCGCCTCCCTCCCCCGCACCCTCCAAGTGCGCCGTCGGTCGGACGAAAAGCCCAGGCATCAAACGATCTGGCCATCCCTCTCTATCGCGGGATCTAGGATCTACGTTTCGAACACATTCAGGGAATCGAATTCCCGGAGGAGATATCTGATGGAAGAAAATGGGTTGCCTTCGACACCTCCGGTGAACAAGCCGTCGACCAGTCCCTCCGACAAGAAGCTCGCCGCCGGGCTTACCGCGGTGCTTCTGGGATCCTTGGGAATCCACAAGTTCATCCTGGGTTACCAGACCCAAGGCCTCATCATGCTGTTGGTCTCCGTTTTGGGAGGCGTGGTGACCTGCGGTGCGAGTACCGGGGTGATGGGTGTGATCGGGCTGGTGGAAGGAATCATTTACCTCACCAAAACGGACGAAGAGTTCGATGCCATGTACGTGACGGGACGCAAGCTCTGGTTCTAGTTCGCCTGGGAGGAATCGGGTAGGTATCTTGGGGGACGCCATGATCGAACTCGACTCCATCCGACCTCTGACCCAAGAACAAGCCATGGAGCGCGCCTACGCGGCCAAGGCCGCCTTGGGCAAACGCTTGACCATCCTGGGGCACCACTACCAGGCGGATTCCATCGTGGAAATCTCCGACATCACCGGGGATTCCTTGGAGCTCTCCCGCAAGGCGGCGAAGGTCGACTCCGAGTTCATCGTTTTCTGCGGTGTGCATTTCATGGCCGAGTCCGCCGACATGCTGACCTCCCCCCAGCAGAAAGTGATCCTGCCCGACCTGGCGGCGGGCTGCTCCATGGCCGACATGGCCACGCATGAAGAGCTGGAATCCGCGCTGGAGCTTTTGGAAGGGGATTTGGGGCTTTCGATTCTGCCCGTCACCTACGTCAATTCTTCCGCGGCGGTCAAGCGCGTGGTGG
This sequence comes from Fibrobacterota bacterium, assembly GCA_016699655.1. Classification (GTDB taxonomy): domain Bacteria; phylum Fibrobacterota; class Fibrobacteria; order UBA5070; family UBA5070; genus UBA5070. The sequence continues at coordinate 802,144 of CP064986.1, read as the reverse complement.
GGCGTCACGGCGGCGTGGTCTGCACCAGCTCCAATGCCGCTCAAGTCGTGAGCTGGGCGTTGGCTCAAGGCAAGGTGGTGCTGTTCGCGCCCGACCAGCATTTGGGACGCAACACGTCTTTCAAGCTGGGTGTGACGTTGGACCAGATGCCCTTGTGGGATCCGCGTGTGCACGACGGCGGCGCAGGCCTGGAGGCCTATCGGAAGGCGAAGGTCATTCTCTGGAAGGGGCACTGCTCCGTCCACACCCGCATGCACAAGTCGGATGTGGACCATTGGCGCGCCACCGATCCCGATCGGAAGGTGCTGGTGCATCCGGAATGCGTGTTCGATGTGGTGCAAGCGGCGGACCTTGCTGGATCCACCTCGTTCATCCTCAACACCTTGGCCGCCGCCCCGGCAGGGAGCAAGTGGGCGGTGGGAACCGAAGTGAATCTGGTCCAGCGCTTGGCCAAGATGCACCCGGACAAGGACATCGTCCCCCTCTCGCAGGTGCAGTGCCTGTGCAGCACCATGTTCCGGATCGATCCGTGGCATTTGTGTTGGGTACTGGAAAATCTCCAAGCCGGGGTGGTGGTCAACCAGGTGGCGGTGGATTCGGAAACTCGCCACTGGGCCACGGTGGCACTGCAACGGATGCTGGATCTTTCCGCCTAGCGCAAGCCGGATCCATGGTGGTAGCATCCAGGGAACTACCTTCGGGACCTTCCTAGATCCGGAGTCGTCACGGATTTGAAATTAGCGCCAACCAAAAGGGTCGTGTCCATCGCGGGAGTCCTGTTCGCAGGGCTGGTTGGGCTGCTTTCCTGCGAGAACATCTACCAGCCGGATTGCACGATCAAGACCTGGAGCCTGCGAGCCGCCCCGGACAGCGCGAGCTTCCCGGACAGCGTGTCGTGGAGCGGGCCTTGGGAAGACGGGGTGGCGCGGTTGGTCCGCGAGGAGTCCAGCGCACGCATCGATCTGGATCTCCGCTTGCCGTTGGATCAGGACACCTTGAAGTTGGAATGGTGGCGGATGGGGGTCCGACAGAAGGCCGTTTGGTGCGTAAGGTCCGACGAATCCGGGCAGCTCCTGCAAAAGCGGGAGCAGTGGGACAGTCTGGGCGCGACCTTGCTGGGCGAGTTCTGGAGGCATCGCGACGCCCTTCCCCTGAATGCCGAACCTGCCACGTCCATGGGTCTGAGGAGATTCCTGGCCAGCCGGCTCCTGGCGGGCGATTCCGTGTTCCGCCCGTTCCCCGCGCGGATCCCCGCCGGGATCGATCCGGACTCCGCTCGTGCGGATACCTGGGTGGCCGCCTGCAAAAGCGGTTGGCCGATGTTCCGGGTCCTGGGTTCCTGGAGCCTTTCGACGGATTCCGTCTCGCTGCGGCGCGGCGTCGAGGCTCTGGTGAAGTCGGGACGGATTTCGTCTTCGGATACCGGGGGCCTGTTCCAGTCGCCGTTGCGCGTGCGCGCGGCGTTGGCGCAAACCGACGTCCTCCAAGGCGATTCTTCCCGGCCCTCCGGTGTGTTCGCTTGGGCGGCGGGGCTGGATATCGAGGCGCAGGCAACGGTGCGTCTGAGGAATTTTTCCGCCGACAGCATTTCCGTGGCGATCCTCTCGACTCCGGGCGCGCAGGACACTTCCTGGGACCTCGCCAAGGGGATCCAGTTGAAGGTGGGCGCCAACACCGCCATTGGAGTGGACACCCTGGTGGTGCGCTTGCGGGACCGGAAGGGACGGTATTCGTTGGAGTCGCGCGCGGCGTTCAAGATCCTGCCGCGGCCCCATGTCGTGGTGGCTCGGGACAGCATTCCACCGACCATCAAGCGGCCGATCTACGATGACTCCGTGGAGTGGAAGATGACCAGCGTCGATGTGCGGTGGTCGGTGTCCGACCGATCCGGTCTGGATTCGATCTGGATCAACGCGGCTTCGGTCCCCCTCGATCCGACAGGCTTCTACCAGTACCGGATGAAACTTGGCCTCGGCGTCAACAGAGCTGTCTTGAAGGCTCGTGACAGCGCGGGGAATTTCAACTCCGACACCCTCCGGGTTTTCCGCAGGCCCGATGCGATCCCGCCGACGGCCATTCGCGTTCCGGACTCGGCCAAGCGGACGGTTCCCTTCGATTCCGTGCGGGCTTCCGTGCTCTGGCGCGTATCGGACAACCACAAGCTGGCCTCCTGCAAGATCGGCGAGGCGGATCGTATCCAATCCGACCCCGCGGGCGGCTGGATCTGCCAAGCCGTGCTGAACCTGGCCGTGGGCATGAACATCGCGCCACTGGTGGTCCGGGACAGCTTTGGAAACACCACATTGGACACCATCCGCATCGAGCGCCTGAAGGATGCCGCCTCGCCCACCGCCAGACCCTTGGCGGGGATGGGCTCGCGAGCGGTCTCCTTCGATTCGACGCGAGTGTCCGTGGGTTGGGATGTGGCCGACAGCTACGGCCTGGCCTTTTGCAAGATCGACGGGACGGATCGCCTGCAATCCGCACCGGGAGGGGGATGGGTCTGCCGAACGGAGCTGGTCCTGGCGGTCGGACAGAATTTGGCGACAATGTTGCTCCAGGACAGCGCGGGGAACTGGATTCGCGACACCATCCGCATCGAGCGGCGGAAGGATGGCGCGTTTCCCACCGCCAAGCCTCTGGCCGGACTGGGGGCCCGCAACGTGGCGTTCGATTCGTCCCGGGTGGTCGTGGGGTGGAGCCTCGACGACAACCATCGCATGGTGTCGTGCAAGATCGGCGGCGTGGAACACCTCCAGGTTCTCCCCGGAGGCGGCTGGGTCTGCAAAGCGGATCTGGATCTGATCGTGGGGAGCAACGATGCCTTCCTGCAGGCGATGGACAGCACGGAAAACACGATCTTCGACACCATCCGCATTCTGCGAGACAAGGACAAGCAGCCTCCCGTCGCCGTGCCGATGCCCGGTCTGGGGGCCCGGAGCGTGGCGTTCGATTCGACCAGGGTTTCGATCGGCTGGAAGGTTTCCGACAACGACATGGTGAAGACCTGCAACATCGCGCGGACGACCATCCCCGTGCTTGCCGGAGGGATCTGTTCGACGAGCGTCCGTCCCGTGGTCGGCTCCACCTGGTATCGCATCGAATTGACCGACAACGTGGGGAACGTCCATTCGGACAGCGTGTCGATCGAACGTCTGGCCGACACCCAACCGCCCGAGGTTCGGCGGTTGGGCAGCGACACGCTCCGCATGGCCAACAAGGACAGCTTGGTCACGGTCGCCTGGATCGTGACCGACAACGACGGGGTGGAATCGGTCTCCTCCAATTCCCTGTCCTTCACGCGATCGGGCGACACGGTCAAGTCGACCCATCTGCTGCTGGCGGGTACCAACACCCTGCAACTGACCTTGCGCGACAGTGCCCGCAACAAGTCCGTCGCCCAGCTGGTGGCGATCCGCGACGCCTTGCCGCCCGTCCATCATGCCGATTCCCTCATCTACTACCAGCCGATCCCGGATACGCTCATGTGCGTGGGAGGATGCGACAGCATCGAGATCTCCAAGGATCGGACCACCTGGACGCGAACCGACGGACCGGCCATGCTCGACGCCGCGGGAACCTGGTACGCCCGATCCTGGCCCGGCAAGGCCGAGTCGTCGATCGCCATTCGCCAGGCGCCATTGACGGAAAATGTCTTCGCCGGGGTTTTTACTTCGTTCTTCCTGCGAAACGATTCCTTGTTCGCTTCCGGCCGCAACGATGTCGGCCAGCTCGGCAGGGGATCGAGGTCGGCGACGCCGATCCTTTCGCCGGTCTACGTGCGCAAGGGAGTGAAGAAGGTGGTGGCCGGAGAGGACTTCACCTTGATGCTCCTGGCCAACGGCGATGTCGTGGGTGCCGGCGAGGGGCCTCTGGCCGCCTGGAACGGGCCGGTTCTCGGGCGCGACCTGGTCCAGGTGTCGACAAGATCCGTCGACATCGCCGCAGGCAAGGATTTCTTCCTGGTGCTGGACGATACCGGGAAGTTGTGGTCGGTGGGCGCCAACGAAAGCGGCCAGCTGGGAACCGGCGACAGCGTGCCCCGCAGCAGCCTGTCGGCGGCCGGAGCCCGCACGGCCGCGATCGGCGCGGGCTGGTCCCATGCGGTCCGGCTGGATTCGTCGGGAAATGTCTGGGCGGTCGGAAGCAATGCTTCGGGTCAGCTCGGACTTCTTTCCCAGAAGGACAACCTTGGCTGGCGCAAGGTGGACAGCCTGGCCGATGCGGTCTACTCCAGCATGGGCGCGGTGACGCTCTACCGCAGAGCCGAAGGTCGGAAAATCCTGGGTCTGGGAGCGAACGACCACGGACAGCTTTCCGGGGCGGCTGGTCCGATCGTTGCCGCTCCGATCGACTTGTACCCGGGGGGGGATGGCGCCTGGGCGGGAGGAGGAGCTTCCCACGTGCTCGTGCTCATGAACGGCGGGCATCTCAAGGTGGCCGGCTCCAATCTGCAGGGCCAGATCGGGCTTGGCGCGCAGTCGGGGTCGTCCGGGTTCCAGTGGCTGGTCGGAGACGATCTCAAAGCCGCCGCCGGCTGGGAGCATTCCATCCTGGTCAGGACATCGGGAGAGCCGGTCGGCATGGGTGCCAACGCCGAAGGCGAACTCGGCCAAGGGGCGGTTGGACAGAAAACGACGCCGGCCCGGATCCTCTACTAGAAGGCTAGCCGCCCAGTTCTTCCCAGCGCGTGTAGGCGAAGGCGATTTCCGTTTCCAGCTGGGCCAGCCGCGCGTTGGTCTTGGCGATCTCGTCCGCCGGTTTGCGGTAGAAAGCGGGATCCGCCATCGCCTCGCCCAGGGCGGCCTGCTCCGATTCCAGCTTTTCGATGAGGCCCGGCAGGGATTCCAGCTCGCGGGTCTCCTTGTAGGACAATTTCCGCGCCGAGGGATTCGGCTGGGCGGAAGGCGCGGCGATTTCCGCCGCCGGCTGCTTGCGGGTCTGCGCGGCCGCTTCCTGCGCCTGGCGCTGGTTCATTTCCCGTCGCCAGTCCGACCATCCCCCCACGTGTTCGGTCACCTGGCCGTCTTCGGCGATGGCCAAGACGGAGGTGGCGACGTTGTCGAGGAATTCGCGGTCGTGGCTCACCAGCAGGACCGTGCCGTCGAACTCCACCAGAAGGCTTTCCAGCAGGTCCAGCGTTTCCATGTCCAGGTCGTTGGTGGGCTCGTCCAGCACCAGCACGTTGGCTGATCTCGTGAACAATCGGGCGAGCAGCAGACGGTTGCGTTCGCCTCCGGAAAGGGATCCGGCCTTCTGCATGGCCGTCTCGCGGGAGAACAGGAAATCCTGCAGGTACGTCACCACGTGGCGCTGCACGCCGCCGATGGTGACCGATTCGCGGCCTTCGGCGATGTTGTCGCGCACCGTGGCCTCGGGGTCGATCTGCGAACGCATCTGGTCGAAGTAGAGGATTTCCAGATTGGTTCCGGTCACGATCGATCCGCTCCTCGGGGCGAGCTCGCCCAGAAGAACGCGCAACAGGGTGGTCTTTCCAGATCCGTTGGGACCCAGGATCGCCACCTTCTCGCCGCGCGTGACGATGGTGTCGATGTTCTTCAGAAGCGGGCGATCCCCCCACCAGAAACTGACATCCTTGGCCTCCAGGACCTTGCGTCCGGAGCGTTCGGCCTCGGCGATCTGCATCTGCACGGCGCCCTGGCGCACGCGGCGTGCGGAGCGTTCGTCGCGCATCTTCTGCAGGGCGCGCACGCGGCCCTCGTTGCGCGCCACGCGGGCCTTGGGGCTTTTTCTCGCCCACACTTCTTCCTGCGCCATCTTCTTGTCGAAATCCGACCAGTTCTTCTCTTCCGCCTCCAGCATGGCCTGCTTGCGCGAGAGGAAGGTGTCCCAATCGCAGGCCCAGTCGTACATGCGCCCGCGATCCAATTCCAGGATGCGGGTGGAAAGCCGCCGCAGGAAGGCGCGGTCGTGGGTGACGAACAGCAGGGCCACGCCGCTGGAAAGGAGGACGTCTTCCATCCACGCGATGGAATCGATGTCCAGGTGGTTGGTGGGTTCGTCCAGCAACAACAGGGTGGGCTCGGAGGCCAAGGCGCGCGCCAAGAGGACTCTTCGCTTCTGGCCGCCGGAGAGTTCCGAGAAGTTCATGTCCGGGGGCAGGCCGGCTTTTTCGATCCAGCGCTCGGCTTCCAGCTCGATCTTCCAGTCGCCATCCTGCACGTGGTGGGCGGCACCGTCGCGGACGATTTCGGAAACGGTTCCCGGGAGGTCCGGGATTTCCTGCGGAAGGTAGGCGATGCGGGTGGCGCTATCCTGGATGATCTCTCCCGCATCCGGTTCGTGCTCACCCAGCACCATGCGCATGAGGGTGCTTTTTCCGGTTCCGTTGCGGCCGGTCAAGCAGACGCGTTCCCCTTTTTCCAGGGTGAAACGGACCGAGTCCAACAGAGGGGCGCCGCCGAATCGGAAGCTCACGTCGCGAAAGGAGAGGATGGCCATGGAGGGCGGCAAACATACCTTCCCGACTCCCCGAAGCGGAGAGGGGAGTTGTAGACGCGCGAGGAGTGAGCCAAACCTGGCCAACCAGCGCAAAAAAAAAAGGACTCCAGTCTCCTTTTTGTTGTCTTGGCCGGTTAATTTGGGGTCAACCCGATCTCCTTCTGCCAACTGGGTCGAGGCATCCGAAGTTCAGATGCCGCCTCCGACACGATCCAGGATCGCCGGGGCCTTCCATCGGGCGTTTCTGTCCTGCACGCAAAGAAGGATCCGTCGTGTCCCCAATCGGCAATCTGGCCTCCCGTGTTTCCTCGATTCTTTGCGCGCTTGCGCTTTCCGCCGTCGCGGCCAAGACCGTGATCCTGCAAAATCCGTGGCCGATCACGGAGGTGCCCTACGGGCCTTCGATCGTCCAGACGTCAGGCCCCAACACGCTGACCTCGGCCGTGTTCAGCGACAAGAGCCATTGGAGCCACACCTTCGCCAGCGATGCTCCAGGCGGCTTCTACTTCCTCAACACCAACTCGGTCACCGGTTACCGGTACGCCGCAGACGGTTTCGAGGTTTCCGCGGCAACCCTCGTCCCCTTCAACCTGGATGCCCAGTTCGCCACCAAGGACACGGTGTGGATCGTTCCCGATACCACCAATCCGAGCCCTCGGCTACCTTCGTTGACCACGGTAGATCCGATGGGCAAGCGGATGGTGGTCCTGTTTCGCAGCCCTTGGACCTCCACTCCATCCTTCCAGGTGGAATCCCAGGCTTGGGCGAACTTCGTCCAAACTTCCGTCGGGAGCCGATGGTATTCCACTCGTGTGGGCCATTTCACCAGCCTGAAAATGGCCATCCGCGACTACTACGGCAGCTACTACCTGGGTCCCACCGGACAGACCACGACCTCCAGCACCGTGCTCACCCTCGATTCCACGTGGGTCAAGAACGACACGGTGTGGATCCTGGGAAATTCCAGCGCGCCGCCGCAGATCCTGAGCTCGGCTCCTGCGGCTTTGGTGGTCATGCTCAAGAATCCATGGGCCTTGACAAATCCTGGCGTCGCTCCTGGCATCGCCCTCGATGGCGCGACCGCGTACACTTCCATGTCGAGCGCGGCGGGATGGCCAGGCTGGTACTCCTTCGTCGCCCCCAGCATGCTGGGCACGGTTTCCTTCCGCGATGGTCTTTCGGGATCCACCTTCTTGAGCTCCGTCGGGATCACCCCCAGCCGTGGAACGTTCCTGTTGGACACGGCTTTGGCCAAGAACGACACGGTCTGGGTGGTTCCTTCCGCTTCCGGCATCCATTCCGTCCTGAGCGCTCCCCCGGTCGATCGATCGGTCACGTTGATGCTGAGAAACCCCTGGGATTCCCTCAATCCGGGCCAGCCGCCCTTCGCCCGCATCGAGGCCTCCGATTGGGCGCCGCTGACCGCGGCGCCTGGAGGCTGGTATTCCCTGTCCACATCGATCTCGGGAACGAGGCTGCAGGTGGCAGTCCGCAACGCGACTGGCACGTCCTATCTGAGCTCCCTGGGGTTGACGACTTCTTCATCCAACTACATGGTCCTGGACACCGCGCTGTCGAAAAACGACACGATCTGGATCGTGCCGCAGGCGACCAACTACCTCCTGGCCAGACCCACCGAGCCTTCGCCGCGCCAAGGGGTGGTCATGCTCCTCAATCCTTGGGAAGCCACCTACCCGGGATTGTCCCCTCGCGTGGAGATCGAATCCCAGGGGCAGGCGCTGATGTCTCCCGTGGCGGGGATGCCGGGATGGTACAGCGCCCCGATCCAAGTCTACGGAAGCCTGCTGGCCACTTTCTGGGACAACACGAAGAACTATTCGAGAGGACGGTATGTCCTGGACACGGCCTTGGCCCGCAACGACACCATCTGGGTCGTCTTCCCCGCCTCGTCGTCGGTCCCGACCGCATCCAGCGTCCGGCCTGCGGAAAGGACCATGACCATCCTGTTCAAGAGTCCGTGGGACACCACCGCCCCGTATTTGCCAGGATCCGTCCAAGTGGAAGGGAGGGCCTGGGCACCCTTGGTCCCCGTGAGCGGGGCGGCGGGATGGTACGCGGCCACCATGGACTTCTTCGCGACCTTGCAAGTGGGCATACGCGACTCCAAGGGGACCTCGTTCATCGGCTACAACGGAACCACCACTTCGAGTTCGGCGTCCCTGCTGTTGGACACGGCCTACGCCCGAAACGATTCGGTCTGGATCGTCGGCGGTGCGGGACTCGGCACTCCGACGGGAGTGTTCACCAAGGAGCCGTCCATTCGTCCGTTGACGGTCATCCTCCAGAATCCCTGGGAAGCGGCGGCCCCCGGGGCGGCGCCATCCATCCTGGTCAATGGCAGAAATTGGCACTCGTTCCAGGCCTACGCGCCGCGTCCGGGATGGTATTCCACTTCGCTGGATTTCTACGGGTCGCTGGTGGTTCAGGTCCGCAACGCCGCCAAGACCTCCTATCTGTACTACGGCGGCACCACCACGAGCATCTCCCTTGCGATGGCCTTGGATACGGCCTATGCCAAGAACGACACCATCTGGATCGTGGCGGGTCCCACTTCCGCTCCGAGGATCTTCTCGGTCGATCCGGACCCCAAGCCGATCGTCCTGATGCTGAAGAATCCTTGGCAGGCGACCGATTCCGGGCAAATCCCACAGGTGCAGATCGAAGGGGGAGGTTGGATCCTGTTCGTCCCTGTCGTGGGGGATTCCGGTTGGTTTTCGGCCTCCTCCAGTTTCATCTCGAGCCTTCAGACGACGATCCGCCTGGGCATGGGAACCGGTTATCTGGGACCCGACGGCACCTCGAGCCAGTTCGCCTCGCTGGTGCTGGACTCGCTGGTCAAGCGAAACGACACGATCTGGATCATGGATGGCGCCGGCGGCAAACCGGTGCGTTTCCGCACCATGGATCCGAAGACATCCAAGGTCGTCATGGTGTTCAACCCGTGGGACGGCGTGTTCCCTCTGCAACGGCCGGTGGCATTCCTGGCGGGGAGACCTGATGGACAGGTTCTGTCTCCTTCGATCGACCAGTGCGGATGGTACTTCCTGGAAACGGAGAGTTTCCCCAAGGAGATCCTCCTGCGTTCCTCCCGCACCGGGGAATCCTTCGGCGCGTCGGGAATCGGTTCCACCACCGGCTTGGATCTGGCGGGCAACCTCACCGACACCGTCTGGGTCGCTCCCGCAGCCTCCGGCGCGCGGGTCTCCCACATGGCGACTCCCGACAGGGGCGTTTGCGCGCTCGCGCTCGTCCCGGCGACGGTCCGCGATTTGAAATACACGACGATCGGCCAGGGAAGCTCGGGTCTGGTCACGAACCTGGTGACCAATCTGCTGGGCCCGGATCGCAAGCCGGTGATCCGCAGAGGAAGCCCGGGATTGCCCTTGCAGAAGGCGTGGTTCCATGATTCCACGGGGGTGAACGCCACGACCTGCCGGGACATGGCCATGAAGCTGGACACGGCCACGGGGGTCTACCGGATGGCCAATTCGAACTTCTACCCCGTCGACGATTTCACGAACCTGCCGGGTGGCGCTGTCAATCCGTTCAACGACAGGGTCTCGAGCGGGTACGCCAACAATCTCGGATTCTGTCTGGAAAGCCACGGCCAATTCCGGTACCGGAGAGGTCAGAAGGACACGATCTCCGGACAGGACGACATCTTCCACTACATCGATGGAAGACTGGTCGCCAATCTCGGCGGAACGCACGGAACGCTGACGAGCAGCGTCGGATTCGACACGCTGGGGTTGGTCGAGGGGAACGTCTATCCCTGGGACCTGTTCTTCTGCGACCGCATGAGCTCCTTCTCCGTCCTCAATTGGACCATGCCGGGAATGCTCGCCAATCCCGTGGCCCGCGTGGACTCCTCGGTGACAGGAAATGTCTCGACTTTGAGGGTGTCTTCCGTCCGGTCCAGCGGCCAGGGCTGCGGTCGGGTGGAGGCTTTGGCGCCCACACGCGGTGATGTGCGGCTGAAAGCGCTGTACGATACGGCGTGGACCGCACTCCAGTCGGGCGTGCACCACGGGGGGATCAGGGTCCTGGACAGTTCCGGCGTGCAGGTGGACACCTCCGCGATCGTCGGGCTTCCCTACGGCATCTACGTGGTCAGGTTGCGCGCAGGAAACGACACGTTGGTGTTCCGCGACCTGGTCTTCGAAGTGGAGCCTCCGCCGGGAACCCACCCCTACGTTCCCAACGCGCGCTGCGACCTGTTCACCGCTCCGCTCTTGGGGTCCAAAGGGTGCATCAACCTTGGCGATCTGGACGGAGATACCTTGCGGGTCTCGCGAAACACCACCCGTCTTTCCACCGAGGGACTGGTCTTGTGCGGCTCCGCCAGCACGGTGGTTCCCGGAACGGACATCGTGTATCTGCTGGACAATTCCGGCAGCATGTCCGGCAGCGACCCCACCAACCAGCGTGGGATCATTCTGCAAGATGCCCTCGCCTTGCACAACCAGGCCGCACCGGGTTCGCATGCGGCGTACATCCCCTTCACCGGATCCGGCAACTACAGCCCCACCCAGCTGTACAGCCTCTCCAATCCCGTCGAGTTCGCCGACTTGACGAATTCGATCAACGCGGTCAGCGGAGGGGACACGTATTACGCGAGGCCTCTGGGGTGGGCGCGCGCGTTGCTCCAGGGCGCGAAAAGCGGCACCCAGGTGCAAGCACCCTCGCAGAACAAGAACAAGGCCATCATCATGATTTCCGATGGCGTGCCAGGCGATGCGAGCGCCTCGCTGAGCGTGCTGCGTCCCGGCGCCACGACCACCCATCTGAATTCCACATGGACCCTTCCGGCCGACTCCTCGGTGCCGGTCTTCGGCTTCATGATCACCACTTCGAACGATGCGATGACCATGGGCAAGGCGCTCTACGACATCACCCAGGCCACGCGCGGCGAATTCATCGTGATTCCCCCCAACGACCCGGACAGTTTGCGGTCGGCGATGATGACCGTTCTGGGAAGCATCGTCGCGCGTGCCAGACCCGACACCCTGGGCATCACCAACCAGACCAACGGACAGATTTCGCGCGGATTGAGCGGAGGGCACGAAGGGGACGGTTGGCGATTCCGGCTGGATTCCCTGGTGGGATTGGAGCCGGGCGTGAACGATCTGCGATTGCGCGGCGTGCTGTCCACCGACCGGGGCGATTCCGTCGTCGATGCGCGATGGACGGTCGTCGTGGGCGATTCGTCGGAATCCTTCATGGTGGGTGGGAAGGACTCGACCTTGATGGTTTCCTGCCATGCCCCGACCAAACTGAAGATCCGGCCTCCTTTGGACACGACGCGCCATTTCGCCGATTCGCGCGACGGCTCGCTTGGATTCTATCTCGATGCCCGCTACGACAAGCTGCTGCGGAACACCGTGGCGTTTTGGACGGACGTTTCGCAGGATTCCGGCCGCAAGACTCTCGGCACGGCCACGACCCCCGATGGAATCCGCGCCTACTCCAACATCGCGATCCCCTGGACGGCGCTTGCCGTTTCGCGCAAGGACTCCTCCGTGCAGACGGATTTCGGCTGGGATACGGTCCGGGCCGTCTACCGCACGCCGCGGGATCGGCGCGATTCGGCCGTGGGGCTTCTGCCCGTCTTCCGCGATTGGCCGGTGATGGTGACGCTTTCGCCGGACACCCTCAAGGCCGACAAGGGCGAGTTTCTGGTGACCGTGCGCGATCCGAACATCCTGGTGGATACCGTTCGCGTGAAGATCCACCAGAATCGTCGGGATTCGGTCTGGCTCGTGCTGCGCCGCGACAGCGCGGGCAAATTCACGGCGAGGGTGCCGTTCGCGCAGGGCGCGACCGTGGTGCTGACCGACAGCATCCTGCAGGCCGGGCCATACCGGGTCGTCGTGCTCGATTCGGTGTTCGCCCTGTACCAGACCAAGCGCGATACGGCGATCCTTCGTCGGCCCGATCCGCGCCTGCGCTTCGTGGACGCGTCCGGAAGGCTCCTGGATTCGATGCCCCGTCGCGTGCTGGGCGTCGGAGCGCTGGATACCATCCGATTGGGACTTTACGTGGATACGACGATGATCTCCAATTCCACGGACAGCGTCCATCTGACCGTGCCTTCGTGGCTTTCGCTGCGGACCCTGGCCGGCGGGACGAACACGGGGCGGATGCGTCTGGCTTCGGGCAAGATCTCCTTCGTGGTCGCAGCGACCGGCCCCGGCTTCGATGGCGATGTGCGCATCACCAGGCCGGCGGGTCCGGACACGCTGCATCGGCGCATCGATGTCGGCGGATTGCGGTTGCGGTTCGTCGATGGCGCGGGAGGCCTGATGGACACCGCACGCATCGACATGGACTACCTGTCCGACACCCTCCTTCGCGTGGAAGTCTGGGATGGTGCCGCGCTTTGCGCGACCTGCGACGGATGGATGACGGATTCGGTTTCGAATGGACGAGTCCGCTATCTGGATTCGCTCGGCAAGGCGGTCGACTCCATCGCGATCCGTGCCGGACGTGCGGTGTTCCGCATGGGCGCCGATGGGCCCGTGTCCGGGGCCATGGTGGTCCTGAAGTCGCCCGCGCTCTGGGCGCGGGGCGTGGCTGCTCCCGTCGATTTCCGTCCGTATCGTCTTCGCTACGTGGATGGAGCGGGGAAGGTCGTGGACAGCGCCAGGGTGGATCGCGACATGATGACCGACACCCTTCTGCGCGTCGAGGCTTGGGGACGGTCCGGTCTTTGCCTTTCCTGCACGGGCAAGCTCGGCGTCTTGGCTTCCGCTTTGGGGGTCTCGCTCGCCGATTCGGCCGGGAAGGCGACGGATTCCATTGCCGTCAGTGGCGGCCGCGGACTCTTGCGGATCGGATCGGACCGGCCCGTGTCGGGAGCGAAGGTGACGCTTTCCGGGGTGTTCCTGGGCGCGGCGTCCGTGGTATCACCTGTCACTTTCCGTCCGTACCGCCTGAGATTCGTCGGTCGTGACGGTTCGGTCTCGGACTCGTTCACGGCGGACACCCTGGCGCGGCGCGCTGTCTTGGTGACCGTCGAGGTCTGGGGCGGCGGTGGTCCCGTGCGCTGGAACGGGAGATTGCGCATCGACTCGGCCGGATCGACCCTGGCGATCGCCGACACCTCCGGAAAGTCCGGCAGCGTCTTCGCCGTGGTGGATGGCCGCGCGACCTTCCAGGTCCGTTCCGACGCTCCCGCCACCTCCCGCTTGAAGATCTCGGTGGATTCGATCGGCTCGAGCTCGATCGTCGGTCCGGTCACCTGGCGGATTCCCTCGCCGGATTCGGCGGTCTACCTCGACGGAAACGGCGATGGCGGATTGGATCGAATCGTCGTGAGGTTCGCCTTCCCCTGGAATCCGGACAACGACCTTTCCTTCAGCTGGCCGGACTCCGGCAGCGTGCTGGATCTCTCGAAAGCTTCACGGAAAGTGTCGGCGGATTCGCTGTCGGTGGAATGGTCGTTCGATCGCGCGCAATCGCCCAGGACCACGGCCTGGCGGAAAGGAACGATCCCGGCCCGGTTCCAATGGAACGCGTCGGCGACGGGGATCGCCTTCCCGGCAGTGGAGCGCATCGCGCCCGTTCCCGTCCGTGCGAGGATCCTGCGCGGGAAAGGCGCGGACACGTTGGTCGTCTGGACATCCGAAAGATTGGATGCCCGTCCGATCGCGAGCGGTGCGGACCTCGTGCGCCGGTCGTTCCCGGGATCTGCTCGGGTTGTTTCCGGGAATCCATCGTGGGATTCGGCACGGCAGGCGTTGCTGCTTCCCATCGACGCCGGCGCGATCGATTCGATCGTCCGCCCGACGGATTCCGTCCGATTCTCGCCCGGTGGTGGCGTGCGCGATCTCCACGGAACGATGGTCGCCGACTCCGCTCCCTCGGTGGAGGTGGAAGGCGCGGATCCGACCCCGCTGCGCGCCGTGGTGTCCGACGCGGACGGAGATGGTCGAGCGGACCAGGTGGTATTGCGCTTCGCGCGCGCTCCGAAGGTGGTCGATGCCTTCCGGTTTTCCTGGCCCGCTCGCGACGGCAAGTTGCACTTGCGCGAAGCGAAAGCTTCGGCGGCCAAGGAGGATTCCGCTGGAAGAATGCTCACGTTCCGCCTCGAGCCATGGGAATTCGGCGCGACCCAATGCGATTCGGTGGGTTGCTCCGATCTGGGCCGGATGCAGACCACCCGCTGGGGCGATACCCTGGTCGGCACGTTCGCGCTGGAAGACGGAGTCCTTCCGGTGATCCTGAAGGCGCAGCTTCGGTTCCGGCGGAGCGATCGCGATCCGGATACCCTGCGCGCACGGATGTCGGAAACTGTCAAGGCGGAAGATGGAGCACGGTGGCTGCGCTACGGGAAGCCATCGAAGGATTCGCTCGGCTCGGGGATCGAACGGTTGGGGCAGAGCCAGAAGGATCGCAGGGTCCTGGAGCTTCTGGTGGACTCCAGTTTCGCCGCGCAGGACGGCGATTCGGTCCGTCTGGCCGCTTGGCCGGAGGGTGGCGTGGAGGACCTTGTCGGGAATCGTCCTGGCCGGTTCGTGCACTGGACCGCCCTGGAATTGGGCGCGCCGCGGGTGAAGCTCGTGGCCATGGCCTGGCCGGACGTCGCCAGGTACCAGGGCTGGTCGGTTCCGCCGTCCGAGCCGACGTTGTCGGTGTTCGTCCGCTCCGGACAAAACGCGCCTTGGAAGACCGTGGAGGGACAAGCGCCCAAGCAGGATGCGTCGCACTACACGGGCATCCTGCTGAAGACCAACAAGGCGTTGGAAGGTGCCGTGCTGTACCTCTACGACAACATGGGCGTGGCCATGGCGTTTGTCGATCTGGCGGATGTCCAGAAGGCCTTGCGGGAGAACCGGCTCGAGTCCTCCTTGCGCGGCGACTTGGACGCGTGGATCGCGTGGAACGGAATGACCCGCCGTGGCACCATGGCGCCTTCCGGAGTCTACATCGCGCGCGTGGTGGGTTGGGTGATCATCGATGGAAAACGCGAGGTGGTCAACCAGGTCTACACCCTGGGCTGGCACAACCCATACCCTGTGGCGCCGCCGCCGGATCTGGAATTCCTGCCGCAAAACGACTGGACCGGCTGGTAGGATCCGCGTCCGGATCCCATCGGAAAATCCGCGATACGTACCGGCGTCCAAAACCACATACCGGCGCCCCAACCATCGTAGAGACGCCCCGCCGGGGCGTCTCTACGGATTTGGGGGCGAAGGGGGCGTCTGTCCGGGTGCCGCGTCCGGAGGAGGATGCCTTCGAGAGGAGGACAAAATCCGGTCATCGATTTCCTTCTGTTCCCGATCCGAGATTTTTCGATAGATCAGGATCGCGAACGGCGTCACGATCAGGGTTGCGATCGCTAGGAAAGCTTCGAAGAATTCGGAAGACATGTCGTCCATGGTGGGAGGTCTTTCGGAGGGGGGCTGGAACCGCGTTCGAATTCCGTATGAAAATCCATTATACCTAAAGGCGCCCCAACCACGCATCGGTGCCCCGAAACCACGTAACGGCGCACAAAACCACGTTTTGACGCCCCCAAATTATTGTAGAGACGCCCCGGCGGGGCGTCTCTACAATGGGTGGGACGTCGCGACGCGGTTGGGGCGTGATTGCGTCGTTGCGTGGTTGCGTGGTTGGGGGCGCGGGTTGTTCGACCGGTCGGCGGTGATCGGATCAGACGGGCCCCGGGGATTTCATGGCGTCTTGTTCTGGACAAAAGAGGTCAATGCATCCACCACGTAGGCCATCTTGCGGTAGTCCAGGGTTCCGGACGTGTCGGCGCGGGTGTGGTAGGCCTTGTTGCGGTACAGCGACGTGTTGGTCACCATGAAGGCGGGGTACCCGAACTTCCAGAAGTTCAGGTGGTCGCTGAAGTCCACGCCGGGTGTGCTGGGGGCCGTGGAGAGCTGCTCGCAGGGGATGTCGCCCAACGCCTCGGCGCGTTGCTGGAATTCATCGGCGAGGCTGGATGATCCCAAATCGGAAATCGCGGCGATGAAATTTCCGTGGGCGGGATAGAGCAGGGAATACATCGCCGAAGGGTAGTCCTGGGTGACGGTGTCCGAGAAGTACCCGATCATCTCGATGCTGGCCATTCCCACCACGGGCCAGGCGGAGTCGTGGACCATCTTGGCGAAATGGTGGCTGCCCATGTCCTGCGAGCGGAAGAAGGGCGGCTCCTCCAATGTGAAGGCGACAAAAAATGTCGTATAAGGCGGCGGCGGGCCGTTCGCGACCAGGCGGGCGGTCTCCAGGAGGCCTGCCACTCCGGAAGCGTTGTCGTCGGCGCCGGGAAGGTCCAGATATGTGTCGTAGTGCGCGCCCAGGATCAGCAGGGAGTCGGATCTGCCAGGCACCTTGCAAACCAGGTTCCGATACGTGCTTCCGTGGGTGGAAAACACCTGGGAATCGCAGGGGATCCTGGATTCATCGAATCTCGCGTGGATGAATTCGAACGCGCGCCTCAGGTTTTCCGGTTGGTCGAAGGCGCGCCCGTGCAGGGTGTCGGCCAGGTAGCGCACGGTGCGCTCCAAGGCTTCGGGGCGGGCCCGTTCCTGGGGGGAAATGGAGGGCCGTGCACAGGCGCCGAGGCAAAGGGTGATCGCCGCCAGCATGCTGGCGTGCGCGAACGTGCAGGAGGCAAGGAGGCGCGAAAGTTGGGGCATTGGATCAGGGTACGATGCCCATCAAAAGGCGGCTGGACGATTTCGAGGGTTTGATCGCAGGCGAGTCTGGAAGAAATCGCACTGGCTGACGGGAAAAAAAGACACTACCTTCTGGTCAGCTTCTCCTCGGCCCCCTTGGTTCAGTCCAGCCGAGCCCCAAAGACGACCGCGATGACCTCATTCGAACAAACCGATCTTCATGGCAAAGCGCACCTTCCGGTGCGATGCTTGTTGCACGCGGTTTGGATCGGACCGTGGGACTCCTGATCGTCGCTGCATTTGCACTCCCCAACCCCACCAATTCCCAAAGGAACGCACATGAAGAAGATTGGAATCCTGGTCGCTGCAAGCTTGTTGCTGGCTGGCTGCGAAGTCTCCACCATGGGAGGGGGCCTGGGTAGCGATAGCACGAAGGTGACCCTCGGCGACGAGTCCATCATCGGAAAGACCGGCAAGTCGGACTATAAAACCGTGGCGAACACCCCCACGAAGGTGGCTGGCTCGACGGAGGGTTCCACCACCACCACCACCGACTGCGGCTGCGGCACCACAGGGACCCAGACCAGCACCGCGCCGACCAAGGTGGCAGGCCAAATCACGGCCGGCGAGTGGAACGATCTGGCCAACTGGGGCTTTTGGACCACCCTCAATACCAACGCCGATTTTTCGCAGTACGCCACGTATTGGTCGTACAACCTCAACAATCGGATCTCCGTGCATGTCACCCAGCAGGGGACGGCCCAGGTGGATGCACAGGTGGAACTGCTGAACTCCGACGGCCGGGTGCTCTGGACCGCCCGCACCGACAACAAGGGCAATGCCGAATTGTGGCCGACCGTGGTAGGTGACGGGCAGTCCTCGACCACCGGCCTGCGTGCGCGGATCGGAACCCAGATCTTCGAGAGCATCAAGGTCAATGGCCAAGGCGGGACCAACAATCTGGCCATCGAGACGGGCAGCGGCATCCCCAGCGCGATCGATGTGGGCTTCATGGTGGACGCCACGGGCTCGATGGATGACGAACTCGACTACCTGAAGGAAGAACTCAAGGATGTGATCGACCAGGCGCGCATCAAGAACGGCAACGCCGTGATCAACACGGGTGCGGTCTTCTATCGTGACCGAGGGGACGCCTACGTGACGGATGTCTCGGATTTCACTTCCTCAAATTCCACCACGGCCAGTTTCGTGGCGGCGCATTCGGCTGGTGGTGGAGGCGATTACCCCGAAGCCGTGCACACCGCGTTGGATGTGTCGCTCAGCAGCCTGAAGTGGTCGAGCTCGGCCAAAGCGCGCATTCTGTTCATCGTGTTGGATGCACCCCCGCATTACGAACAGTCCATCGTTTCCAAGCTCCACGAATTGGTCCGTGCGGCCAGCGCCAAGGGCGTGCGGATCATTCCCATCGCATGCAGCGGAGTCGACAAGGACACCGAGTTCCTCCTGCGCTACATGGCCATCGCCACCGGCGGCACCTATGTGTTCGTGACCGACGACAGCGGCATCGGCGGTACCCACTTGGTGGCGTCCGTGGGCGACTACAGGGTGGAGTACCTGAACGCGTTGATGGTCCGACTGATCGGCGAACGGATCAAGTAGAATCGTTTTCGAAAGCGCCCAGGCGCTGACGAAAACTGTCCGGCGCTCGGTGTCGCTCAGGCGATGCCGAGCGCTTTGTGCATCTGGAACGACAGACGCCAGGCGGGGCGGGCAAGGCACGCCGCCAACGTGGCGGACCGGTGGGTCGCTGCTTTGACCGGATCCGGGTCATCCATGGGCTGCAAGAAGCGGTGCGTGAAGTCCAGCGCTTCCAGTTCGATCAGATCGAAAGGTTGCGGCCAGACCACTTTCAATTCATGGCCGGATTTCTGGATCCAGCGCGCCCCTGCCTTGGGGCTGACGGTGATCCAATCCACGCCTTTGGCGACGCCTTGGGTCCCGTTCGTTTCGATGGCGATCGTGAATCCGACGCGGTGCAAGGCATCCACCAGGCGGGCATCGAGCTGCAGTGTGGGCTCGCCTCCGGTGCACACCACCAGCGGCTCGCCGCCGGTGCCGTTCCAGAGCGATCGAGCGGTTTCGGCAAGCGATGCGGCGTCCGGATAGACGCCCGCGTTCGGTCCGGAAAGCGATACGAAGTCGGTATCGCAAAATCGGCACGCCGCGCTATCCCGGGTGGCGATGTCGCCGTTCCACAAGTTGCAGCCGGCGAAGCGCAGAAACACGGCCGCGCGGCCGGATTGCGCGCCTTCGCCCTGCAGCGTCGCGAAGATCTCCTGGACGCGGTAGCTCAAGCCAAGCCGAACCGAGTCAGCAGGGGATCCGTGAGTCCGGCGCCCGCGAAGCCGGCCAAGCGCAGCTGGCACGAATCGCAGCGCAAGCAGGGCCGGCCATCCGGGGCGGGGTCGTAGCACGACCGCGTACGGGAGTAGTCCACGCCAAGGCTGGTGCCGAGCCGAATGATCTCCGATTTGGACAAGCGCTGAAGCGGAGCGACCACCTTCAGGCCTTCGCCTTCCGTGCCGATGCGGGTGGCGAGATTCGCCAATCGCTCGAAGGCTTCGATGAACTCGGGTCGGCAGTCCGGGTAGCCGGAATAGTCCACCGCGTTGACCCCGATGTAGATGCGCGATGCATCCAGCACCTCCGCCCAGGCCAAGGCAAAAGACAGGAAGACGGTGTTGCGGGCCGGGACGTAGGTGGTGGGAACGCCGCCGCCGATTTCCAGCTCCGACCGGCCTTTGGGCACTTCGCCATGGCCGGTCAAGGATGATCCGCCGAGGCTGGAAAGATCGATGTCGACCATGCGATGGGAGGTCGCCCCCATGTTCCGAGAAAGGTCTGCTGCCGCTTCCAGTTCCAAGCTGTGGCGTTGGCCATAGCGGAAGGCGAGCGTATGGCAAGCCCCCCCCTCGCGCAAGGCGCAGGCGAGAACCGTGGCAGAGTCCAGTCC
Source organism: Fibrobacterota bacterium (assembly GCA_016699655.1). Classification (GTDB taxonomy): domain Bacteria; phylum Fibrobacterota; class Fibrobacteria; order UBA5070; family UBA5070; genus UBA5070. The sequence goes on along the minus strand of CP064986.1, from coordinate 782,062 downwards.
GCCGGACAACAGGACGATGGAGGGCTTCTGCGTCATGCGCTCAAGATACCTTCCCGCGTGAAGGAAGACGATCGCAAGTCGGGCTCGCGTTCCTAGGTTTGCGCGCCAAGGATGAATATTCTGAAGGCCGATCCAGCTCGGATTCGCAGAGTGGCGGTTTGGTCCGCGTTGTTGGTGATGGCTGCCACCTTGGCGGCCGGCTATTTCGCCATTGTGCAGTTGGGCCGGGAAAATGCCCGGCGCGAGCGCATGATCCGCCTGCGGGAGATGGCCTCCGGTGCATGGCGGGACCAGTTCCAGGCCGTGCGTAGCGGCACGTTGGATCTTGCACGGCAGAACAGTCTCCATTCGAAGGTCCTGTCCGATTCCAGCGGGATCTTCTTGGCCCGGTTGGATCAGGCCATGGACCTGGTCGGGGCCGACATGGGGTTCGTCCTGGATCCGAAGGGGAAAGTGGTGCTGCGCATCCAAAATCCCGACGAACAGGAGATCCTCGGGACGGACCTGTCGTTTCGTCGCTACTTCCAAAATGGAGCGCGTGGGGCGCCCGACCTGTTCGCCGCTCTGGGAGCCTATACGCGCAAACGAGGCTTGTACGCCTCCGCACCGGTCATCTCGGACTCCAAATTCCTTGGAGTGGTGGTCATGCGTCTGCGTGCGGAGGAGATCGAGCGCAAATGGTTCAACGAAACCACGGACCCGATCTTTTTGATCAGTCCGGAAGGCGTTGTGTTCGCGAGCAACCAGCCCGATTTGGTGTTGCGTCTGCTTCCAGGGGCGGATTCACGATTGGAACGCATCCGCAAATCCAGACAGTTTGGAGACGCGGTTTCGTTTCTTTCCTTCGATCCGCTGGATCCTGAGGTTCGATACGCGGACGAAAACCATCGCACCTTGCGACGGGACTTGGGAGACGGATGGATCCTCGTGTCCCTTCTGCCCGAGGATGCGCGATTGCCGCTCACTCGCTGGCAGCTTGGTGCGACCATCGGGGTGGGGTTGTCCTGGATTCTGCTTCTGGCGGTGGCGGGTGTTTCCCTGGCGGGCTCGTTGGCTGTGCGCCGCACCCAAGAAGAACGCGATCGGCTCTCGCGGCGACTGGACGAGGCCGAGCGACTCGAGTCGATGGGGCGGCTTGCTGGCGGTGTGGCCCACGACTTCAACAACGTGCTCACGGCCATCATCGGGTATTCCTCGGTTTTGGAACATCGTCTGGCCGAGCAGCCGGCCGAGAGCGAATTGGCCAAGCGCGTAGGGCAAGCGGCGCGGCGCGCCTCCGAAACGATCCGCCAATTGCTCGCCTTCGCACGGCGATCCGGCCTCCAGGCCAGACCCTTGTCCCTGCACGATCTCATCGGGGAGATCGGGCAATTGCTGGGGCACACGTTTTCGCGGGCCATCCGCATGGAATTCGATCTCCAGGCGGAACGCGACGTGGTGATCGGCGACATCAACCACCTCCACCAGGCCTTGTTGAACCTCGCCATCAATTCGCGCGACGCCATGCCCAAAGGCGGAGTGATCCGCATTTCCACCCGCACCGATGCGTTGCGCCCCGACGAGCGCATCGAGTTGCGGGTTTCCGATACGGGTTCCGGGATCTCGGCGGAGGTGCTCCCGCACGTGTTCGAGCCGTTCTACACCACCAAGCAGGGCGGCAAGGGGACCGGCCTGGGGTTGGCCAGCGTATGGGGGACCATCCAGCGCCACGGCGGGGCCATCACGGTGGGCAGTCGTCCCGGCGAGGGGACGGAATTTGTCATCTCCTTGCCGCTGGCGCCGGAAGGGATCCGGCCGGATCCGGGACCCTCGATTCCGGAGGTTCCGCTGGCCGTTCGCAAGCTGCGCATCGCCGCCCTGGACGACGACCTCCACGTGCTCGACGCGGTCGCCACCATGGTCCACGCCATGGGTCACACGGTGGAGGTCTTCGCCGACTTCCAATCGTTGCGCACGCGCTTGAGCATGACCACGCCGTTCGATCTGGTCATCCTCGACCTGGACATGCCCGATGTGGGGGGCTTGGAAGTGCTGCGTTGGTTGCGCCGCGAACGCATCCAGATCCCCGTTCTGGTCGCTTCCGGCCACACGGGCGCCAACACCTACGACGAGGTGCGGCGACTTGGGGTTCGCCAGTATCTCCGCAAGCCGTTCGGCGCGCAGGATCTCCAGAAGGCCATCGAAGAGACTCTGCGCCCGGTGGTCTAGTGGAGGGGGGGCGCGCCGCCGGAGCGCAGCGCACCTCGACGAACGCGCTGAGACAAAATCTGGCGCAACATCCGTCTCGTTTCGCGAACCGACCAGAGCGGGCTCGCGGGAGCAGCTGCTTGGCGGGACGCTCCCGTGCGTCGGAAGCTTCGTGGAACGGAACGCTTCCATGGCCTCGGGGTTTTCTGCGTGCGGGGTATTGTGTTCGACCGGTGTCTGGATATATGCTACGTGCAGGAGCGTGAGTCAGGCATCCCTTTCCTTGCGGGGATTCAAGCGGACGGCGCTCGGAGGATGGGTTGATGAACCATGAATTCCTTTCCAGCCGAACCCTGCGGTTCACCGAATGCGTGCGCGATTGTTTCCGCGACATGTTGGGCACCGAGATCGTTCTCGACTCCACCACCTGCGAGGATCATCCGTTCGCGCCGCGTCGTCCGATGGTGGCTTTGATCCATTACACGGGACGGATCCAGGGCGATTTCGTGATCAATCTCGAGGAAGAAACCGCAGCCCGGTTGATCGGCGCCTGGAGCGACGGAATGTCGGTCGCGGCGCTGAAAGAGCTGCGGGGTGAATTCGGAGGTCTCTTCAAGGAGGTCTTGAATACCGCTGTGGGGATGGCGATCCCTTCGCTCGAGGAACAATTCGGCAACTTGACCTACCATCCACCCATGATCTTCTACGGCGAGCTCGATCCGCCGGATGTTCCCAGCGGTACGCTCACTCTTCGCTCGGGCGCAGGGCTCATCGATTGCTGTCTGGTGTTGGACATGGCCGGGAGCGACGCGGAAAAGAAGCTGGTCCAGGTGATGCACGACCTCGAGCGCGCGAAGAAGGAAATGGGCATCTGCTTCCGGGTTCTGACCGAACTGGTTTCCTCGTCGCATCGAGGCGCCTTGGATCCGGAACTGGTGCGCGAAGCCGAGGTGGTGCTCGACGACGTGGCCGGGATGCTTGAATCCTCGACCTTCCCGCCAGACTAGACGGAAGCTGCCTCTCCGAACACGAACTGTTCCACCGCCCGCGCGACCCCATCCTCCATGTTGGAGGCGGTCACGTGGTCGGCGGCGTCACGCACGGATTGGGGGCCGTTGGCCATGCAAACACCAAGCCCGGCCCATTGCAGCATGCCCAGGTCGTTGTAGCTGTCTCCCACCGCCATCACCTCGTCCGACCGCACGGAAAGCCGATCGGCGAGGTGGCTGAGGCTGTGCTTCTTGTCGATTCCCAAGCTCGTGAATTCCAGGAAGAACGGCTTGGAGATCACCATGTTCATGCGGCCGTCGATGCGCGGTCGCAGACGATCGGCGGTCGCCTTGAGTCGTTCGGGTTCATCGACCACGATGACCTTGATGGCGTCGGCGGAGATGACCTTCTTGAAATCCGGGACTTCCACCACGTCCATCCCGGTGAGGGTTCGTTCCACCTCCGTCCAGGGGTTCGCCTGCGGCGTGACGATCTGGTCGTTCACGTACGAAAGGATTCCGGCGTCGTGTTCGCAGGCCAGGTCGTGGATTTCGTGGATGAGCTCGCGGGCCAGGGCTTGCTCGAAGATGGCCTGGCCGGTCGCGCAGTCGGTGACCACCGCGCCGTTGAAGGAGATGATCCATCCTCCGTGCGCGGCCAGTTCCAATTCGCGGGCATAACGCCAGATGGCGCCGGTGGGCCTGCCGGAAGCCAGCACCACCTTCACCCCCTGCGATTGCGCACGCATCAGCGATGCCTTGGTGCGCTCCGAGATGGTGAGGTCTTCCCGCAGAAGGGTGTCGTCGAGGTCCAGGACGATCATCCGGTAGGCCATGGAATGCTTTCTCGTGGTGAAGAAGGTCGGAGGAAGGAGGTCAAAATACCTTTTTCCCCTCCTGCCCGCGTGGCGCCTGTGGAAAACGCTTTTTCGAGGATTTCGATTTTTCGGTTGCGTCGACAAGTTGCATTGTGGGCGCTTCAGTCGGCAACCTCGGGTGGTCTCTGCGGTTTCCATCGCCGGAAACAGGTGTGTCGATTTCTGACAAACGCGAAATCCGTTGCAGGAATTGTCAGGGATGCCTAGGTTCCGTCCACTGCGGGGTGGAGGTTCGTCCGCCCAGATATTGTCCGCCCGGAAAAAGAGGAATCGATGAAATCGAAGCGTCTCGTTGTTCTTACCCTGCTCGCGGGGCTTTCCTGCCATGCCGGTCCTGAGCCCCTCACCTACTCCAATCCGGTGCTCCGCAACCCCAGCGTCATCCCGGCGGGCCCGTTCATGGATAGCGCGGTTCGGAAATTGGCGAGCTTCCGCCAGGAAACCCGCCGTCTGGAAGACAGCGCCGCCAAGGTCTGCCTGGCGAAGGCGTCCGCATCGGGCTTTTCCGATCCCGTCGAGTTCGAAACCTGCCAAAAAGGCGGACAGGAACTGGTCGCCAAGCGCGAGCAAAGTTCCAGCTACTTCCGCTCGCTCGTGAGCCAGGAAGCTTTTCGTCGCCGCATCCTGGGTTGGACTTTCGTTCCTGTCCTGGATCTGAAGGAAGCGGACGAATTCTACGGGTTCGATTCTTCCCGGCTCCGTGCCGCATCCGAAGTGGACTTTTCGTTTTCCGACATGGATCGCCCGTTGGTGGGAGTGGTCGCCTGGGAAGACTACCTGTTGTTGGTTCGCTATTCCCTGTCCATTCAACTTCCTCCGGGTGATCAGTTGTCCGGAGCTCCTGCCCTCCAGGCCATCGCGGGCACTGGCGGGTCGGTCTCTCCCAAACTGGGGTTTCCGCTGTTGACCTATGCAAGCGCGGACAAGCATTTGGCTTTGGAAGCCCAGGCGGCGCTGCCCATCGACCTTCCTGGAAGGGGTTCCATCCACCGGGACATGGCGGTTCATGTCCAGGCTGGTCTCGGTGGAACCGCGCTCCTGGTCGGTCGCCGTGACGTTCTCGGCGTTCTTGTGACGGGTGATCTCAAGTACGTATACGGACTTTCCAGCCAATGGCGCCAAAAGTTGGGCTTCGCCAACGATGACGGATTCGGTCTGGCGCGCGGCGGAGTGGGCTTGCAGGTCTACAACCACATCTCCGTCCTGGCCACATTCCAGGCGGGCCTAGCCTGAATTCGTCATGGGGAAAGCCCTGCTGATTTGTTGTAAGCCCCATACATTGGGGCTTGGGAAACAAAACCAACAAACCAGAGGGCCCATGTCAAAACGTAATCAAACGCTGGATCTTTTCCCGATGGTCCAAGGTCGCAAAGTCGAGGTGGATTTTGAGGGCGGCAATGTAACGTCAAACGGTGGTGCACTTCTTCTTGGTCTGGCCGATCGCGCCCTTGGAGGCCTTTCGCACCGCATCGCCCGCTGCATTCCGGACAAGCGTCGTCGATCTTCTTGCACCCATTCGCTTCCTTCCATGGTCCGCCAGGCTGTCTACAGCTTGTGTCTTGGCCACGAGGATCTGATTGATCAGCGAGACCTGCGCCACGACATTGCCTTGCAAACCGCTGTCGGGCAGGACAAGCCCCTGGCCAGCGATTCCACCCTTGGACGCATCGCCCGCCTGGCCACACCGCAGACCAACTGGAAGCTCAACGAGCTTCTGATCGACGCCTACATCGAATCGCACCGTGGCAAAGCTCCCCAGGAAATTGTGCTGGATTTCGACGCCACCGATGTGCAGCTGCACGGCACTCAGGAAGGCCGATTCTTCCACGGCCATTACAGTGGCTACTGCTACCTGCCTTTGTTCGTGTTCGCCGGAAAGCACCCCTTGTGCGCGATCCTGCGCCCCGCCGATCGTGGCCCCGCTCGAGGCGCTCTGGCCGTACTGGCGGGCTTGACCCATCGACTGCGCCGCGCTTGGCCGAATGTCCGCATCGTCTGGAGGGCCGATGCCGCCTACTGCCGCGACCACATCCTGCGCTGGTGCGAACAAAACAAGGTCGGATATGTCGTGGGCATGCAACCAAATTCTGTCTTGGAAAAGTCGAGCGTAGCGGTTCGCATGGAGGCTGAGGAAGTCTTTTCCAGACCGCCCAATGGCAAAAATTGTTCGACGAAGTGGATTATCGAGCGGGATCCTGGAAGAGCTCGCGGCGCGTGATCGTCAAGGCCGAACGCAACCCGTTGGGACCCAATACGCGCTATGTGGCGACGAACCTCTCGGGCGAACCGCGCCACATCTACGCCGAGATCTACTGCGCTCGCGGCGAAATGGAGAATCGATTCAAGGAGACGCAGACAGACTTGTTCGGATCGAGGCTGTCCCACGGAGGGTTCCAGGAAAATTGGATGCGCCTTTTGATGTCCACCCTGGCATATGTCCTGCAGCACACCTTGCGTGCGATCGGATTGAAGGGTGAGAAGGAGGAGCGATCGACCTGCTCCACCATCCGGATCAAGCTATTGAAGATCGGTGCGGTTGTGACCCGCAACACCCGACGCATCCGATTGCACCTGTCGTCAAACCATCCCGACGAGGGCTTGTTCCGCAAGGCCTTCGATAGGCTGGCGCTGGCAGCACGCCTGCGTGGATCACCGGCTCCTGCCCTCGGTTGAGGGCAAGGTCCCCGGGCACCCTGAGCCCGGGCAAGGGCGAGGTGCGCCCGGTGCAGAAGGAATAGGTGCGACAAACACGAATGAAGACCTCAAAGCGGCAGACAAGCGATGCCATATTCTGTCGTACAACAAAACCGAGATATTGAGAATTCGTCGCGACGAATTCAGGCTAGGGGCTGGGGCGAGTGATGCGGTGGCGAACAACTACCCATTCGGGGTCTCGGTGTCCATCACGCGTTGAGAGGACGATCTTCGAGAAGGGTGATCGCACTTCTCCGTACCAAGGCTCTCTTCCATTCAGCGGAAGGGAGCCTTTTTCGTGGTGGCTACGCGGGCCGGCGCGGGGGAGTCAGGCCTTCCAGCGGGCTGGAGGCGGATCCATAGAGCTTGCGGGGAATGCGCACGGCCAGGTACGAATCGCGACCGGCTTCGCAGGCGGCCTTCATGGCGCGGGCCATGCGGACAGGGTCTTGGGCCTTGGCGATCGGGGTGTTCAACAGCACGCCGTCCACGCCCAGTTCCATGGCCTCGGCCACGTCCGATGCGCTTCCCAGTCCCGCGTCGATCAGGACCGGAGCCTTCACGGACTCCAGGATGATGCGGATGTTGGACGGGTTCAGCACGCCTTGGCCGGAGCCGATGGGCCCTCCAGCGGGCATGATGGCGGCGGGCTCCAGGCGATCCAACAGTTGGGCCAGCACGGGGTCGTCGTTGGTGTAGATCATCAGATCGAAACCTTCGTCCTTCAGGATGCGCGCGGCTTCCAGGGTGCCGATGGGATCGGGCAGAAGGGTCTTTTGATCGAACAGAACTTCCAGCTTCAGGAGCTTCCAGCCCATGGAGCGCGAGAGCCGCGCGATGCGCAAAGCATCCTGGACATTGAAGGCGCCGGCCGTGTTGGGCAGGATGGTGTAGCGCGAAGGGTCGATGGCGTCGAAGATCCCTTTGCCCTTGGGGGCCGACAGATCCACGCGGCCCAACGCCACGGTCACGATCTGGGTGCCGGAAGCCTCCAAGGCTTCGGTCATGATCTCGTGGGAATCGTATTTGCCGGTGCCCACCAACAGGCGGCTGGTGTAGGTCTGGCCGGCGATGACGAAAGGACGATCGACAGGAGTTTCCGTGGTTTCCATAGGTGGCACCTAAGGTAGCAAGGCGCGCCCGCTCGAGCCCCGGGCTTCGAGCTACCTTGGGACCCCTATGTCCTGGAAAGAAGCGCTGCACCGCAAAGCCGTGGCCTGGAAGGCCGGTACCGAACACCTTGTCTACGGAAGGCCCATCCTGCGCGATTGGGCCGCCGGCATGGCCCGGACCGATCGCTCCATCCGGGTGCTGGACGTGGGCTGCGGCTACGGGGACGACCTGGACGCTATCCGTCAGAAATTGGCGGGCAAGGCGGAGCTCTTCGGGCTGGAAGGCTACGCGCCCTACCGGGAGCGTTGCGCCGAGCGGGGGATCGACGCCCGCGACGGCGACGTGGAGCGCGATCGGCTTCCGTTTCCCGATGGCGGCCTGGACATCGTGCTGATGAACCAGGTGCTGGAGCACACCAAGGACCTGTTCTGGATCTTTTCCGAGGTGGCCCGCGTGCTTCCGGCGGGAGGACAATTTCTGGTGGGGGTTCCCAATCTCGCCGCCTGGCACGACCGCGCCATGCTCCTGGTGGGGATGCAGCCTTCCGGGATGAAGGTCTTGGGGCCGCACGTGCGGGGCTTCACCGTGCCGGGCATGAAGGCCTTCGCGGAGGCGGATGGATTCTTCAAGGTGACCGCCCATGCGGGAAGCGGGTTCTATCCGTTCCCGGAAAAGTGCGCGATCCGGCTGGCGCGCTGGTTTCCGTCGCTTGCCACCGGCATCTTCTTTCGCATCGAGCGCACGACCAAGCCGGGGTCGTTCCTGGAAGTGCTGCGCTCGCGCCGCTACGAAACCGCCTACTACGAAGGGCCGAAGTAGGCCGGTTCGCTTATCGCGCCAGCACCCGCTTCACTCCGTCCGGCGTGTGGGCCAGGTACAATCCCGGGTGCGGGGCGGTCCAGTTGGCGGTGGCGCCGGGACGCAGCTCCACCGTGCCGTGCGCGCGTCCGTCGATTCCTGTCATGCGGACGATTTCCGTCCCCGATCCGTACCAGGTGAACGAAGCGCCTTGCGGGTTGTGCTGGAGTGCGAAGAGTGCGCTGCGCGTGGGCGAGGCCACGGATGAGAGGGGTGGCTCCTCCATGGAGAACTTGAAGGAGTAGAGCTCGGTGCCGGTGGTGGCCCACAGGTAATTGCTTCTCTGGTTTGACTCTTCCATGGTTGCAGCCTGGATGATCTTTCCCGGAATGGAATACCTGGCAAGAACCTGAACATGCGAGGGAGTCCACTTCAGAAATATGATTTGGGAGTCAACAGCAAATGTCACGATGGAGTCTTTGATGCGAACTTGGTAACAGGGCCGCTTCTCCGTGGAGAGGCCGGTGATCTTCAAGGAATCAATCTTGAAGAGGCCCTTTGGATCTCCTGCACGCCAGAAAAGCGTGGATGCCGACTGGTTGAAGGACAGCCAACGATGAACACTGGAATCCGCCACCATCCAATCCAATTGTGAGGTTGGAATGGAGTCGTAACGATTCGATCCGACGATTTTGTTCGCGCTGTCGACTTGTACGGCCCAGTACCCATTTCCCAAAGGCCATTGGATGATCGCTTGGGATGTGAAAGTGTAGGTATGGTGAACAGTCTCGGGCAAAAACTCAGCGTCTTGCTTTAGCCAAGATTTGGCGGCACAAAATGAGTGTCCGGCGCCTTGGAATCGTCGAATTTGTGTGACGATGTAAGGATTAGCAGAGGACGAATCGTTGCGATTCATCCTATAGATCGCCTTTTCTCCGCAAGCAAGGATGTTTTGCTCTGACAGCTTTATATTCTTTGCGCCACTGTCTTCCGTGTATCCAGAAGATGCGCTTTCTAGCCTATGAAATCCCTCCCCGAGTTCGACAAATGGGATCCGGATTTCTTGGAATTTGTAGTGGTATTTGGGACTTGTTGGATAAAACATGGAGCCGGATTTCGGTAGAACTCCTCCGTACCCCAAATTGGGAGTGTCAAGTGAGATCGTGTCCGAGCGCCGTTCACCATCAAAGGTGACTTTTGATCCCGTTCGATAGTAGTGCTGAGCCAATCCCTTCGATCCTACGATCACGGAATCGCCGTCAACAGAAAGCGTCGTCCCCGCCGGAATCTGGATCATGCGGGGTTCGGAAAGGGTGGGAATTTTTTCGGAGAAGAGGGTGGAGGCGGCCAGTGGCAGCCAGGCAAGGAGACTCATGTTCGGGGTTCTTTCGAGAGGGTTGTGGGGCGCGAGAGTGGCGCCTCTCGAAGATGGTCAGGTGGGTGAAGGGTCACTGGCAAAGGGAAGCAATAAGCATAGACATGGTGTCCCGGGATGTCCGGCAAGTGTGGACACATTGTCCACAGTCCCGCGGTCCGGAATTCGCGGCAGACCATAGATACTATTGATGTTCTACAAACGCCCACGCTTCGGGCGCTGGACAGGAGAGAGGCTTGGATTCGCTTTGGGCCACCACCGACTACCGCGCGTTTCTGCGCGACTGGCTGGACAACGAGCGCAAGCTGCGTCCCGCGGTGTCGCTTCGCTGGCTGGCGCAGAAATTGTCGATGGATCCGAGCCTTCTGTCCAAGATCCTGGCCCAGGAACGGCACATGTCGCACTCGCGGGTCCAGCCGATCTGCGACCTCCTGAAGCTGGAAGGGGAGGAAGCCGAGTACTTCCGGCTTCTGGTGCACTACGCCAAGGCCAAGAGCCACCGCGAGGCGCAGGCCTGTTTCGCCCGCATGGCCCAACTTCGCAAGGTCTCGCCGGTGCCCCTGGACGATGTCCAGGTGACCTATTGGGAGAGCTGGATCCATGTGGCGCTGCGATCGCTCCTGGCCTGCGGGGAGTTCAAGAGCGACTGGGAAGAGCTGGGTGCTCGTTTGCGGCCCAGCCAGAGCGCGCGCAAGGTTCGGGAAGGCGTGCTGCTGCTGGAGCGGATCGGGCTGGCGTTTCGCGATGCGGACGGAATCTGGCGGGTGCGCGACGCGTTCTTGAAGGACGGCTCTCCCGCCCAGGCGCCCATGGTGCGCCACTTCCACCGCCAATCCCTGATGCTGGCCATGGAATCCATCGAGGGCCTCCCGAAGGACCTTCGGGATCTATCTTCCCTGACCGTGTCACTGCCCCCTGATGGATACCCGAGAATTGTCGAGATGATCCGCGACTTCCGCTCCCGTGTGCTGGCGGCCGTGGATTCCATGGATCCGCCGGACCGCGTGTACCAGGTGAGTTTCCAGGTGGTGCCATTGGCCCTTCCCAAGCGGTTGCCGGATGCACCTTAGCGGATTTTGTCATCGCGCCGCTTGGCTGGCCGCTCTGGTGCTGGCCGGATGCGGTGGCGGGGGTGGCGATCGGGTGGCAGGTGGGAACGTGGGTACCGAGGCGGGCAACGCCGTTTCCGCCCGATTGGTCCATGCCGACGGTCGTTCGGCCTCGGGCGTATCGTTGGTGGTGCGCCCGGCACAGGCGATCGATTCCTCCGGTCGGAGCGCCTGGGTGCGTGCCGTCACGGATTCGCAAGGAGTGGCGAGGTTCGAGCTTCCGCAGGACGGGGCCTGGACGTTGGAAGCCAGGCTGGGAGACGACGGGGTCCGCCTGGAGCTTCCTCAGACAGCCATGGCGGAAGTCTCGGATACCCTGCGGGATCTTGTGCGACTGGAAGGCGTGATGCTGGGTGCGGATTCCGGGCAGCGCGTGGTGTTGCCTGGTTTGGCGAGGTCGGCGGTGGTGGGCTCGGGCGGCGCCTTCCGATTCGAAGATCTGCCCCAAGGCAGGACTCCGGTGCAACTGGCGGATGGCCGCTCCTGGACCTTGAACGCTCCGTTGCCCGCGTCCGTGGTCCTGTCTGCGCCAACGGAACAATTGCGGTTGGCCTGGTGGGCTGTTTTGTCCGGCACGGCGCCGGTGGTGGGTTCAGGGTTGGTCTTCGATTCGTTGGTCAAGCCGGGGGTGGATTCCTCGGAAGGCTCGTTCCAGGAGGCTGTTCTTGGGTCGACTCTTGGGCGATTGGACGGCGCGGCCCTATCCAATGCGGGGGCGTTTTCCCTTTCGATGCGCCTGCGTCTGACCTCTCCGGCCATCGGCCCGATCTGGCTTCTGGACGCGGGCGATTCCGCCGACAAGCCAGGCTTGCGCATCGGTGTGGGCGGAGGCAAGATCCGGGTGGTGGCCTCCGGCCTGGATACGGCCTTCGCCGTGCCAACGCCGGCCGGTTGGGCGACCTGGGTGGCAGGATTTGACGGAAAATGGCTGGTGGTCTGGTCCGGCGGCGTGGAGCGCGTGCGGCTGGAACTGCCCGGCTTGGCCGATCGCACGGGATGGACGCGGCGGGATCTGGGATCGGGCGGCGGCATGCAGCTCGGCGCGATCCTCGTCTGGGATCGGTTCGCGGATGGCGCGACGGTTTCCGCCCGGCCCTCCGTCCATCGCTTCTAGGGCGGAGTCAGTTTCTGTCTATCCAGCGAACCAGAATGTAGGTGGGGTTCCCGGCCTCGTCCCGCACGGTGCGAAGGCGGAAGTCGGCCTGCCCGAGCACGTCGTATGGCGCTCCCTTGTGGGTCATGGTCATGCGAAGCCTCGGAAGGGTCCAGGTTGTTTCCGCCTCGGCGGCTTCGGGTCGCATGTGGCCATCGCGCACGACTTCCATGCTCACGTCCGAGACTTCCTGGAACATGCGGCGATGCCGGTCCATCTCCACTTCCTTGCCCCAGCCGGAAGGGGAGCCGTCGTCGATCTGGCCGGGATCGCCGACGAACTGGTAGTCCTCCGCCAAAAGTCGGTTCAAGGACGAAACCGACCGCGTCTCGTAGGCTTGTCGGAAAAGTTCGAAGAACGCATCGGGCGAATCCGCGACGCGCAACGCGGCTTTGCGCGGCTCCACTTCGTCGGTGGTGAACAAACAGCCCCACAAGAGGACGGGAAGCAGGAAGGGAGCACGTTTCATCGGGAGCTTCCGCAAACCTGCCTCAAGGACGATCCTGCGGAAGGATCGCTCCATCGGAGCAGTCGCCATTCGGCGGGATTGGCGCGCAGGACAGTCCAAAGGGACCCTTGTTGGATGGCGAGAGTGTCGATTTTCAGGAGATCGGCGCTCACGCGTTCGAGTCGATAATCCAACGAGATGACCACGGTGTCGGAGGATGTCGAAGTGGTGCTGGTGGGAGAGGAGCTCCACCAGCGCAGCTGGCTACCGGGCTCGGCCGAGGTGATGCGCTGGACGCACAGCAGAAACCCGACCTGGTCCATTTCCGGCTGGGGAGGGGCGGCGAGGATGACTGGATCGCCGATCAGGCTCGCCAGCAGGCTCGGATTCTTGGCCTTGAACACATCGCCGATGCGGTCCGGCAGCTGTTGGACGGATGACGCAAATTGTCCAGCCTCGGAGCTGGGCGGCTCCGGTTCCGAAGGGGCGAAGGGGTCGGTGCAGCCCGATAGAATCACGATGAACAGGGTAGCGGCGAACCTCAGAAGATCCATTTGGCCTCCCCACGCGCGATCCAGGAATCGATCCCCGGGTCGTTCCACTGGTGTCCAGCGCCGATCGAAAACACCTGGTTTTCGGCTTTCCATGTTGCGTCCGCGCCCAGACGCGAACTGGTGGAGCGATCCGGGTCCAACCAGGTCGTTCCATCCCAGCTGCGGCTGCGCTCCAGCTGCCAACGGCCCCACGGGGTCACCGAGATTTCCTCCGTCACGGGAGCATCGCCAGCAAGGGAGAGCGACCAGTCGTCCTGGATGCGGTCCGGTGCGAACGCGTCGGCAAGCAGCGCGCCGGTCTTGATGGTCCAACTGGAAAATCGCACGGTCGCCCACGGGGACTCGTAGGGGCCCGATTCCAGTCCGACCGACCAGCCGAGGTCCAGAAGTCCTCCGGCTCGGGTGGAATCGAACCTCCATGTGTTGCGTTGTTCGCGGGCCCAGAGCCCTGCGAGTGAACGAAAAATGTCGTGAATGGGCAGAGCGACATCTCCCGCCAGCCGATTTTCCCGGCGGCTGGAAGTGCGGATCGATTGGCTCGAGCGGGGGAAGACGTCTTCCTGGAAGACGGTGGTCCAACTGGCCAGGGGACGGTCGGCCGGGGCGAACCGGCGCGAGCGGGCCATAAAGGTCAGCATCCGCACGGACAGGTCTTCGTCGGGTCGGTCGGAGGCGGATGGCGTTTCGTTTTCTGGGTGGCGGACTTCGGACAGCGATTGCTGGATCACGGCGGAAATTGTCCAGGAAGTGTCCGGGGTGCTCCACATCAGGGAGTCGGAGAGGCGGAGCAGTCGCGTCTCGTCGTCGTTTTTCCGGTCCTCTCCGGCCCAGAGGTCGGGTGTTCCGGCCAAGGGGGAGGTCCACCATGCACGGGTCTCGAAGCTCAACTCCAGACGGTGGCCGTGGGTGATTCCGTGGCGGATGGGACTGGAAACGGATGCCGCCCCCAAGGACGATTGCCGTTCCAAGCCAGGAGAGCGGCAGGTCGCATCGTTGTGGATGGAGCGTTCCCAGCCTCCCTCGAGCAGCCAGGTTTGCCGGCCGATGCGGAGGGTCCAATCGGCTCCTCCGGAAGCGTTGCCTTCCCCGAGGTTTGCCGAAATTCGACTGGAGCGCAGGCGCAACGTATCCCACCCGATGCGCAGATGCAACGAATCGGATCCATCTCCGGTGACCGACGCAAAAGCGCCGGCGTTGAAAGCGGCGCGCGACCATCTCAGTTGCGAAGGAACCAGGTCCTGGAGCACGAAGGCTTCGAGGTAGGGCGAGAGCTCGGAGCCGCCGTGCCAAGCGAGCTCGAGTCCGGCTTGCGCGTTGGATCCACCCGAGCCGGCTCGCTCGCCGGGCTCCAAGGGCTGCGTGATGGATCCCGGATCCTGGGCTTCCGACAGGATGCCGCCCAGTAGACCGACTTTCACGGAGTCCAGGGACCATCGCCATCTGCCCAGTCCCTGGACCAGCCAGGCGTGTTCGGCGATCGAGGGAGTGGTGGCACCCAATCCGCCCGTCCGTCCCAGGAATTTGCCCGACGCGTCGAAGGATCCGTCGGACCACAGGGCCTGGATGGTTTTTTCACCGGAGGCATCCGTCGTGGGGTCTCTTCGCACCAGGAATGTGTCCCAGACCACCAGCGAGGAGTCGCCGAAGTTCTGGAACATCGCCTTGGCGCCAGTTTGGATCCGGTCGTTTTCTGTCTCGATGCGGCTGGACAGTCCGGGCTCCAGGTCGGAAGGGACGGCAAAGAGGGAGTCCAACGGCAGGGCGTGGGCCGCGGCGAAGGCTCCGAAGATGTGCACGACCCAGGATGATCTGATCAAGTGAGGAAAACCAGCCAGGAGAAAGGGCGGTCAGCGGCGGGAACTGGAGTATTCCTTCCAGATCCGGATGGGTTTGCTGGGAAACCGCGGGAAATCCGATTTCGAAGCGTCGGTCTGGACGGTCGATCTCCGGGCCGACGAGACGTTGATCGGCCCGATCGCGGCAAGTTCGGACCACATGGCATCCGCCAAACCAGCGGGCCAGCCGCCAAGGTGTTTGCCGAACAGCAGGGAGATCTCGTCGAAGCGGCGCTCGGCGCGAACCAAGCCGAGGCTGGCGGTGGTCTGGTCGATATTCGATTGGTCGCCGATGTTCTTGATGTTCAAACCCCGTCCCTTCGCCCAATCGGTCAGGAATTGACTTGCGTCCGCACCGGCTTCGAACTTGAGGCGCGCCGCCACGATATGGTGGGTGGAATCCCCCGCCCGCCAGACCCAGAAGCGGTCGCCCTTCCAGGAAGCGGCTTTCCACGACTGCGTCGGCAACTGCCAATACAGCATCGTGGCCAGGTAGATCTCGCCCAGCCGGTCGGAACCCAATGGAATCAGGTTTTGGCGTGGCGAGAATCCTTCTTCGGACCATTCGACGAAAGTCTGCGCGGCGCTGCCCGCCAAAGGGTGCAGCATGCGTTTGGTGGTGCGCGGGGGGGTGCGATGGAGCGCGTCGATGGCGCCCCAACCGGCGTGCTTGCGTTGGTCGTGGATGGACCATTCGCCCACCCAGTAGTAGCTGAACAGCGGAAGCGTGAGCACCAGGGGGGATTTCGAATGACCCATGGAGGCCTGGGCCATGGCATCGGCCAGCGTGTACCGCTCGAAACCTTCTTCGAAGCCGCTCGGAGTCCGATCTTGGAGAGACCATAGATCGCCCAGATACTGCGCCTCTCCTTCGATCACATGCGTGAAGGCCAAGCGTTCGTCCATGCCCGCATCCTGGCCAAGGGTGTCGGCAAAATTCAGATCCTGCATGGCGTGGGCAAGTTCATGGGCCATCAGCGAGTAGGTGATGGAATCCGATCGCCTGCTGTCCTCCACCATCCAGAACTTCCCGGTGCCGGGCACGTAGAATCCATCGATGTTGGCGGAGTCGAAGGCGCGCCGGTCGCTTTCCATCGAGCCGGCTGGGGCCATGAGATTCAGCGCCACATAGATCTCGGTTTCCGTGGGGCGAGGTCCCGAACCCGTATCCGGAGGGGAGCTGTTGGATGCTTCGATGGAGTCGAGCAGGATCATCAGGCGGGGGCGAGTCACCCAGCTGGAAACAACCGGAGCATTGAAGGGCAGATTGCGCATGGCGGAAAGGTCGGCTTGGATGCTCGCCACGGCGCTCTGGAGACTGGCGTTGTCGCCCTGGATCAGCGTGCCAGGAAGCGATTGGGGTGAGTTTTGCGTAGTGCCGTACTTGCCGTAGCTGGGATCGAAGCCTTCGGGCGCGACGCCACGGTCGCAGGAGACCAACCCAAGAGCAAGGATCGCGGAGATTGTTGGGAGGTGACGCATCGGATGGAATTCCTGGGGTAAGCGTGGTGCCCGACCGTTGATCGAGCGGATGGTGTCAGTCGAGGTGTTCAAGGGTGGCACCCGACGGCTCAACGACCACCGTGGTACGGCAGCTCGATCCGATCGGGGTTTGATCGCGGGCGATCCGGTGGAGGATGGAAGCGAAGACATCCAGCAGGCCAAGCCGATCCCAGGTATCCGGAGCACAGGTGGTGTCCCTCAGGCGGATGAGGACATGCAACACCGGCCGACTCACGCCAAGATGCGTACTGTGCTCGGTGGAGTGGCTGATTTGCTGGAGGGAGTCCACCACAGGGCGCTTGGCCTCGGCGGGATCCCACAGGAACTGATGGAGCGCATCGCGCATGCGACGGGCATCCAACAGACCCTGGAAATGGCCGCTGGCGAAGGCCAGCAGTTTCGTGAGCGGACCCACGCGAGGGCCTGGACGGTGGATGGGGCTGGGACGGGTGAGCGTGAAGGCCTGGGCGCGATCGGGAAACGCAGGTCGGCCCATCAGCGGAGCGAAGGGAGGAACCGCCTCGTTGGGACGGTTTCCGTCGCAGCACAGAGCCTCCGGGGAGATGTATTCGGCTTCGAAGGGGTGCGATGGATCCGGGTGACCCACGGTGAGTGCCACCAGGGGCTTGCCATTCACGTCCGAGCGGCGATGGATCTGGAAATACCGCTGGCCGCTTTGGGCATGGCGGTAGGCGGAAAATCGGCGGTAGCGGATGTTCTTCACCGGATAGGACTGGGTCAGCCCGTCCACACCCACGACATCGAGCACTTCGCGGGTGGGCGGCCCCAAGGGGCGGAGGATCTTTTCCGAACGATCGTGTTCCCAGGCCAAGGTCTGGCAGGATTCCGGATAGCGGTTGACGGAAACCACGCAATGGAGACGGAAATTGTCAACCGAAACGGCGCGCGACATGCCGCGCGGGAAGCTGCCTTCGAACCGCAGGCGGATGGTCATTTCCGGATTCTCGCCGACAGGAAACGACCCCAGTCCGCACAGTTCCACGAAGCGGAAGCGTTCGTCGCAGCAAAGGAAATCGCGGGCGTCGGCCAATGGCGAGACCCCGGAGGAATCCTCGCCGTAGCCTGGTGCGTCGTGGCGTTCGAAGCGAACCTGGTTGGAAGGGATCCAGCCGCCCGAAGACGTGCGCACGTCCATGCGGGCCTGGCGCCGGGTCAGACCGTAACGCAAGGACCAGACCACCGGCGCGTCGCCGTGCAGGAAGATGCGGATGCGATCCGGCCATAATTCCGGTGTGCGGGATGATTTCCACGCCAGTCGCAATTCCAGCTGGGCGCTGCCCTGGTCGCCGGTCTCGATGCGCGCGTCGCTGATGGAAAGGTGGTTCAGGCACAACGTCTCGCTGGTGGAAAACCGGCAATCGGAAGTGGTCTTGTCCATGGGAAACAAGGTGGTCCCCCGCTCGATGACCGTTTCCCCTTCGCGCATGCGGAACGGATCGAACTGCGTGACGGTGACGGCGGGGAGGGGTTGCTCCAGCGGTCCCATCAGAAGTTCCAGAAGGTGCCCAGTCAAGCCATCTTCTTCGGCGAGCGCGGCTTCCCGGGAGCGAGCGGTAAGGAAGGTGAACCCGTCGATCAGTCGTTCCACATAAGGGTCGCGATCCTCCACCTTTTCCGGATCCAGCAACCGTGCGGCTTCCGGGTATTCCACGGAAAATTCGCGACCTTCTTCCAGCAGGGCCCGAGTTTCCTGCACAAAGCGGGCATGGATGGAGGGGCGGGTGGCGTCGTTGTCGTTCAACGTGTGAATTCCAGCTTGAGAAACCGGATCCCCAGCACGGTCATGGGGGCGTCGAGCAATTCGCGACGGCTCAAGCGCAAAACCAGCCAGCGACGTTTTCCCGCCCGATCTCCCAACATTCCGTACGGGACCAGGTGCAATCCTCCCGCTGCGGAATCGACCATGTGGAAAACCAGCCGTTGAGCGGAATCGGAGATGGAAAACGGCGCGGATTCACCAGAGAGGTCGGCGTCGGCGGTCCATTCGATGGTGTGGCGAGGCAGGGGAAGGAGCTTCTGGCCAAATCCCTGGTTGATCCCGGCGCTGGCCAGCTCTTTGGCGATCTCCGCTTGGTTTTCCTTCCAGAGGCAGCGAAGCAGGTCTTTGCTTTTGGCGCAGGCTCCCTCGATGATGGGGTCGGCCCGGAAATATTTGCGCTCGAACAGCCCGCGGGGCTGATCGTTGAGCAGATCGTGGAAATCCACGCCGAACCGGAACATCCCCTGTTCCGGAAGGTATTCCGCCGTGGTGGTGGCGATCTGGCCTTCCGCGTTCCAACCCACCAGCCGGGTTTGACAGCAGGTGTCGTTGGGCTTGGCCAAATCCTCGAATCCGGTCCGGTCCAGAACGGTGGACGGAAACGCGTAGGCGCCGGCCCAACTGGTCGCACCGGCCAGAGCCAAACCGCAAAGGAGGGTTCTCGCCCGCGTCAGCCTGGAAAGCCGCGCGGAGGATGGGAAGATGAGGGTTGGAAGTCGCCAAGCGGGCATGGTAGGGAAGATAACCAAGTTGGCAAGCGACCAAAGGTGAATCGCTGTGGGGAGCGGGGGCTTCCGGGGAAAATCGAGGTCTTGGTCCGAATTAAGTTTGATTCGAAAACTGCCAATTCAGGATCAGGAGAGGTCATGGCCGACACCGCACCGACCAAGGAAACCCAGGAAAAGCTCTCCTTTTTGACCCGTTGGAAGGAGATCGTGTCGGTGACGGCCTAGCGGCTCAGGCGCACGAGTCCGGCTGGATTGGCGAGCAAGGCGCTGTACAGACGGATCCAATCGTCGGATACCGCTCGCCGCAGGATCAGGATGTCCGAGAGCGAGCCCGTGAACCTCCGCGAGTCCGTGTGACGCCATCCCACCACCAAGCTGTCGCGCGGAAGGTCGCCTTGGTAGCGGAGCCTGGCGGTGGCCGCCTGGCCTGTGGGGGTTCCATCCATGAACCACTGGACGGCTGCCGAATCCGTGTTCGACAGATCCAGACGGGCGCACAGGATGGTCCATCGTGCGGAATCGACCGATTTGTCCGAGATGGAATAGACGTTGTAGCCGGTATCTGCACGCGCGGTGAAGGCCGGGTTCCAGCCGGCTTGGCGCACGTTGACCTTGGGTTGTTGCAGGTAGAAGTCCTTTTTGCCCGAGCGCCAGACCGAATCGCCCCATCCCAGGAACGTTTGGCCCCTCTCCTGGGGCTTGAGCCTCCAGATCACCGTGAAGGAATGATCGAAGTCGACCTGGTCGCCGGCGGCGGCGAATCCGGTGGTGCCGCTTCGGGAAAACCGCAGGCCACCCTCCGGATCGGAGGCGGGCGATCCCGTGAGCACGGCATCGTCGCGGAAGAAGGATGCGTCGGCCGCGCGCAGGCGCCCTTGGGGGTCCGCATAGGTGCGATCCAGGTTCCAGGCGCCCACCCATCCGAAGCGTTCGGAGAACACGCCACCGGGCGAGGCGACAGATTCCGCCAACGGGTCGCCCCACCGAACCCGCAAGGCGACGGCAACGCGAGAAGGATGCGTTCTGGGGAGGAAGGTGCGAATCAGCGCGAACCGGCCTTCGCGGGAAAACGCCTCCAGGAAGAACGGTACCGCGTTTCCGGCGGAATCGACCACCCGGATATCCTGGCCACGCATTCGGGCGTTGGCGGGAAAGAGGGTGTCCGACAATCGCAACAGCACGGGAACCGAGTCCACCGGACTGGTCAGCCCGGGAAGAGCGCGGGTGTCGACGAGAATCGTGACAGAATCAGTCCAGATCGGGTGTTCGATCGAGGCTTGGATTCCAGCGACAGAATCCGATTCGCCGGGATGCAGAGCGGACAGGAACTCCGAGGCGGCTCCCCGCGAGACGATGCTCGCGCGGACCTCGATGCGTCCCGAGGGCAGGGAGTCCAGTTGGAAGCGTCCCAACGAGTCCGTCCAGATGCCGCGCTCCATCCCGCGCACCTGGATGCGGGCGCGGGTGTCGGTCGGCTCCAGGCGCACGGAGCCGGACAGTCGGGCGGGAGGTGCAAGTCGGAAATTGACGATCGACGCCGAGCTGTCCAAGTGGGCTTGCGCCTGTCCGGTGGCGCCGAGCGCTTCGATGCGCAAGTCTCCGCCGGGACGACGGAGCCGGACGCATCCGGAATCGTCGGTCACCGTGTCGATGATGCCCTTGGATGCATCCATCCGTGTCCATTCATCGGCGAGGTAGTCGGCGGGACGGATTCTGACCCTGGTGCGGGCGGCAGGTCGGCCGTCGGCGCGAACCACCTGCACCTGCAGGCCGTTGGATGTCTCGGAGGTGGAGCCGCCCGCGTCGCGATCCAAGCCGCAGGCGCTCAACGCGGCTGCAAGGAGGATTCCGCCGCGCCTCATGTCCTGGCCTTCCGAGGAGGGCGGTCGGTGGTGGACGTGAAGGGGAAGATCTGGATGTTGACCTGGTACACGCTGTCGGCCGGATCGGATTCTTCCGCCAAACGGATCAGATCGCGACGGAATTCGGCAGCCCGTTCGCGCAGGAACGCCAAGTCCTTTTCCGCCAAGGTCAAGGTGAGCGTGGTGACGTCGCGTCGACGCGCGGGAATTCTTTCCAAGGACTGCTCCGCCAGACGCAAGGTCTCCGCCTGGAAAGCCCGAACGGTCTTTTCCTTCCAGAGGTCTCCGGTGCGGATGTGTTTGTCCGTGATTTGGATGCGGCCCTCGGCGTTTCGCGAAACCAATCCCAGGCGCTCCAACAGCTCCAGCGCCCGCACCACTTCGGTTTGTGTCGGCTGTGGATCCAAGCGCTGGGCCAAGCCCGCCACGGATTGATCGGCTTCGTTCAACGAAAGTAAGCCTCGCAGCGCGGTGGGAATCCAGCTTGCGTAAAATTCGTATTGGTCTTGCGCCAATTCCTTGGCTTGGATCTCCTTGAGGGACTGGAGTTCTTCCCAGCGAGCTTCCACCTCTTCCTTGCGAACCGCTTTGCCGAAACGCACCAGGGCCAGGAAGTAACGCTCCGCCCGGGCATCCAGATCGAACAGCTTGGCGATCGCACCCAGCCGGTTTTCCGACAAGTGCAACCGACCTTGGAGGACCTTGACCAGATGACCGGGGTCCATGTCGATGCGCTGGGCCATGAAGCGGTAGGAAAAGTGGGCGTTGGAGCGCTTGCGATCCTCGTAGCGCAGCTTCAGCCAGGCCCGGTAGTCCTCGGTTTCGTAGAGGGAGTCCACTCCGGGGATTGTAACCCCTACGGAACCGTTGTAGGGAGTGATGGCGGAATTTCAACAAGAAGGCGATGAACCGGATTCAACGCCGCGAACGGGGCGTTCATGGGGCCAGGAAGGCTGGCTTGTTGAAACGGCTTCAACGAAAGCGTAGTTCAGGAGGCCAAGTTGGAAGCGAAGCGGTCCAATTGCGATTATTCTCTGGGAATGACTCCACTTTCCATGCGCTTGCGCTCCTCCGGCATCTTGTTTTTGGGGAGCCTGTTGGGCATGTCCAGCGTCGCGGGGGCGGTTGCCACGGGCCCCGTTTTCGGGTCGCACATGGTGCTCCAGCGGGGTATTCCCATCCCCGTCTTCGGGACGGGCACCAACGGAGAAAGCGTCACGGTCACCCTGGGCACCCAGTCCAAAACCACCACGGTCGCCAATGGAGCTTGGAAAGTGAACCTGGATGCCCAGGTCGCGGGCGGTCCCTACACCATGACCATCAAAGGCGCCACCACGCTCACGTATTCGGACGTGATGGTGGGCGAGGTCTGGCATTGCGCCGGGCAGTCCAACATGGACACCCGCATGAGCTACTCGGAATACCCCAATCTGGCCGACTCCATCAAGTCGGCCAACTACCCCAAGCTCCGCTACATCACCACCCGCCAGCCCAACCAAACCATCCAGTGGCAGCAGGTATCGCCCACTTCGGTGGGTTCCATGACCGCCACCGGGTATTTCTTCGGGCGCAACCTGCTGAGCAACCTGGAAGGCGTGGCGGTGGGGATCGTGAACACCTCCGTGGGCGGCACCGTGATCAAGACCTGGCTGGATCCGGTCACCTTGAAAGCCACCTCCGATCTTGCCGGCGACGCCGAGGCGGGAACCATGTACACCTCCTGGGTGAAGTCGGTGGAAGGCTACGGCATCAAAGGGACCGTGTGGCTCCAGGGCGAGAACGACGCTTCGTCGTCGGCTTTGGTGGGTGCGTACAACAGACGCCTGGATGCCCTCATCAAAGGCTGGCGAAAATCCTGGGCGATGCCCGCCATGCCGTTTGTGGTGGTGGGGCTCTGCCACAAGGGAGCCAAGCAGGCTGCCGTGGGAGAGGCGAGCAACCAGGCCCTGGTGCGCGAATCCCAGCGCCAAGTCACGGACACCATGGACAATTCCTGGCTATCGGTGGAGGTGGATCTGGGCGACGACGCCACCTGGCACTACCCCCAGAAGCCGCAACTGGGCAAACGCATCGGCGAACTGGTGCGCGGGGCGGTGTACGGCCAGACAGGATTTGTTCACAAGTCGCCCAGGCCTTCCGATTGCTTCTTCAGGGGTTCCACCGTGGTGGTTCCCTGGGATGTCTTCGGAGGCAAGCTGGTCCTGTCCGAAGGCTCGTCGCCCACCGGATTCGCCCTGGCAGGCTCGGACGGCAAGTGGAGCTGGGCTTCCACCGCGACGCTCAAGGGCGACACGGTCTTCCTGACGACCTCCATCGCCAAGCCCACCCACGTTCGGTTCGCCTGGGCCAACCAGCCGATCATGAATCTCTTCAACGCCCAGGGTCTGCCCGCCACGCCATTCGAACTGAGCATCGCGGCGACCTCGCCGATCGAAGGTTCCGGCGTGCGACGGGATCGGGAGGTTTCGCTTCGCGTCGAGAACGGAACCTTGGCCGGGACCTCGCTCGGCAAGCCAGGACACTGGGTTCTGCGCGATGTGCGCGGGAGCCTGCTGGGGTCGATCGAAGGTTCCGACCTGAGCTGGACTCCACCGGGCAGGGGAATCTACGCGTGGCGCTTCGAAGGTGCACAGGTGGTTGGATCCGGGAAGGTGGTGGTTCCGTGAAACGTTCCTTGAAGGGTTGGCTGACGCTGGGAGCTTGCGTGGCGGGCCTGGCCTGGGCAGCCACCGCCACCCCGCAGCGCATCGTGATCATCGGCGACTCCACCGTGTGCAACTACGCGGCCAGCAAGTATCCGCAGGTTGGTTGGGGACAGATATTGTCTCTGTATTTCAAGGGCGGAGCGGTGACGGTGGTCAACCACGCGATCGGCGGGCGCAGCTCGCGATCGTTCATCGAGGATGGCCACTGGGCCACCACGCTGGCCGCCTTGCAGCCCGGCGACATCCTGATGGTGCAGTTCGGCCACAACGACCGCGACTTTTCCAAGGAAGAGCGCTACACGGACACCACCAACTACAAGAAGTACCTGGGACAATACGCGAGGGAAGCCCGCGCCAAGGGGGCGCATCCGGTTTTTGTCACTCCCATGAACATGAACACATGGACGGGCACCGCGGTGCGGGAAGTGTTCACGGAGGCGGCCAACAATTACCGGATCGCCATGATCCACGCGGCGGCGGACAACAAGGTTCCGGTGCTGGACCTGGAGAAGAAGTCCAAGCTTCTGATGGACACCTTGGGCCAGCCCTATCTCGCCAGCTTCCATTTCCTGGGATTGGACGCTGGTGAATACCCTAATTTCCCCGACGGCGTCGCCGATGGCACCCACTTCCAGGAGCTCGGTGCCTTGGAAAACGCGCGCATGGTGGTGGAGGAGATCTCCCGCCAGCCCAACGATTCCATCCTCAAGCTTCTGGCTCCCCTGGTGGCGCCGCTTCGCACAGTGGTGGTGGAAGCGAATCTGAAGGATGCCGGCACCCTCACCCGCACACGCCGCTACCCCAAAGGCGCCACGGTGACGCTCAAGGTGAAGCCCGCCTCGGGAAAGGTGTTCCAGGGCTGGGCCGACGAAGCCGGCAAGGTGGTCTCCACCGCCACCCGCTACACGTTCGTGATGGACACGCTGGATCGCAAGATCGTCGCGCGCTTCCAGGGCGGGACGGTTTCCGTCCGTGATCCTGCTTCGCCGACCAGGCTGCGTCTGGAGGGACGGAAACTGACAGGAATCCCCATTGGAGCGGCGCGCGTGGTGGGCGTAGGTGGCCGGGTGGTGCGATCCGCCGAGGGCGCCGCCGAGCTGGATCTTTCCGGGCTCGCTCCCGGCATCTACTGGGTGGAGGTTCCTGGAAGCGCTCCGCATGGCTTGGTCCTGGAATGATCGCCGGATGCGGGTGCGTTGGACGGGCCGGGGGATGCTGGGCCTTGGCCTTGCTGGTGCTGGCCTCCTGCGGATTCGATCCCCGTGTGATCGGAGAGGACACGCCTTCCGAGGAGCGGCGCGAAACAGCCGGAGGCGGACTCGTTTCCATCCGGGCGTACGCGGCGTCGGGCGGCTTGGTCGCTGGTGCACGCGTGGAAATCTGGCCTGCGGACTCCCTGGTGGAACGCCCGTTGGCAGAGTTCGCGACGGATGGTCGCGGCGAGGCCGTTGTACGGGTTTCGCCGGGAGAATGGTCGGTGGTGGTCCGGAAGGATGGAGCGGCCTTCCAGCGCCGGATCCGCGACAGTGGACGGATTTCGGACACCCTCGAGTCGGAAGGATCCCTGGTGGGGATCGTATCCGGGGGGCGTGGACAGATCGTGTCCATTCCTGGATTGGGCGTGCGATCGCGCTGCGACACCAACGGCTATTTCCGGCTGGATTCCCTGGCCGCGGGTCGCCACCCTGTGGTGGTGGGCGCGGGTGCGGGGAGTGAGAGATCCCTCGTTCCCGTCGAAGCGGGGCGTCGGAGCATGGTTCTGGGGAAGAAGGGCGACCTCCCTTCCGACTGGCCTTCCCTTCCCACGGACTCGTTGATCGCCTGGGCGGATCCCACCTCCACGTTGCGGATGCCCCGTGGCTCGCTGGGATTCCAAGGGGATTTCGCAGTGGCGGTTCGTTTCCGCCGTCCGGACACCATCTCTCCCCTCCAGGTGTTTTCCTGGACCGATGGTCTTTCGCAAGGCGTGAAGATCGGGTGGAGAGGCGCCGACACGGTCCTTCTGACAGTGGATGGCCGCACCTTGGTGGGCATCGGGGTGCGATTGGATACAGGCTCCCGACAGGTGGGGTTTTCCTGGCAGGAGGGGACCTTCACCCTGGTGGTGGATTCCGATTCGGTGGCATCGTTTTCCTATCCCACCGCCGCATCCCGTGGCGAATGGAGTACCCCCACCATCGGCGCGCAGGGGGTCCGCCTGGATTGGGTGGCTTTCCGGCGGGGCGGGGTGGAAGAGGACTGGTTGGTGGAGCTTTCCCGGAAGTGAGGTTTCGCCAACTTCCGGTTTGCCCCCGGCTCGGCCATACCGGGGAGCGCTCCTTCCGTTGAAGTTCCTTCAACGGAAGGAGCGAAGAATGACCACAAAAACGGCCTTTGAGAATGGATCTTAGCACCTCGGAGGGCTCACTCGTGAAAAACTTGGTCTTGTTGCCGATCCTTGCCACCCTGGCCATTTCCACAGCGAGCCAAGCCGCCACGCGCGACATGGAAAACCTCGACCGCGGCGTGGTCGCCGTGAAGGTTTCCAACGGCGTGTTTGTTGGTTGGCGGGTGTTGGGGACGGATCCAGCCAATTTGGCCTTCAACGTTTATCGGGGTGCGACCAAGGTCAACGACGCTCCCATCACTGGCGCCACCAACCTGGTGGATGCCGCGGGCACGGCGAGTTCGGTCTACTCGGTGCGGCCGGTTGTTGGCGGCGCCGAGCAGGTGGCCGCCGGCGAGGCTTCCGTCTGGGCGAGCCAAACCCTCAAGATCGCGTTGGATCGGCCTGTCGGAGGCACCCTTGAAAACACGGCCTACACCTACTCGCCCAGCGACATCGCGGTAGGCGATCTGGATGGCGATGGCCAGTGGGATCTGGTGGTCAAATGGGACCCATCCAATGCCAAGGACAATTCGCAGGCGGGCCTCACCGGAAACGTGTACCTGGATGCCTACACCCTCAAAGGGAAGAAACTCTGGCGCATCGATCTTGGCGTGAACATCCGCGCAGGCGCCCACTACACCCAGATGCTCGTGGGCGATTACGACAGCGACGGCAAGGCGGAGATCGCATGCAAGACGGCGCCGGGCACCAAGGATGGCTCCAACGCATACCTGTCGAAGGGGCCTGCCAGCTCCGACGATGATTCGAAGGTCTATCGCAATGCCGAAGGTCGGATCAACGCCGGGCCGGAATACCTCACCATCTTCAATGGTCTGACGGGCAAGGAGATGTCGACGGTGGCCTATGTTCCGCGTAGGCACCCGACTGCACCGGACAATGCCGCCGGAGCCCAGCTCAAGGCGATCTGGGGCGACGACTACGGCGGTCGGTTCGACCGGTTCTTGGCCACCAACGCCTATCTGGATGGCAAGAAGCCCAGCATGGTCTTCCAAGACGGCTACTACACCCGCATGGCCTTGGCCGCATGGGACTGGGACGGAAAAACCTTGAGCCAGCGTTGGCTGTTCGATACGTACACCGGTGATGCCAAATTCAAAGGGCAAGGCAATCACAACCTGTCGGCAGGCGATGTCGATGGCGACGGATTCGATGAAATCATCGAAGGGGCGAGTGCGATCGACCACGATGGAAAGGGCATGTACGTCACCGGATTGGGCCATGGCGACGCCATCCATTTCGGCGACCTGGATCCGGACAACCCGGGCTTGGAAGTGTGGGAAGTCCATGAGGACACCGCCGTCGCTTATGGGCACGAATTGCACGATGCGAAGACAGGAAAAATCCTGTGGGGCCAAAATTTCGCATCGGACAACGGGCGGGGGATGGCCGCGGACATCGACGCCACCTCGGCTGGTCACGAAATGTGGTCCTCGGCAGGTGCGGGGATCTATTCGGCCAAGGGCAAACAGGTTTCCACTGCCAAGCCCAGTGTGAATTTTCGGGTGTATTGGGATGGCGACCTCCAGGACGAGTTGCTGGATGGAAACAAGCTCGACAAGTGGAACGGTAGCGGCTCGACTCGCTTGATCACTCTGGAAGGGACGTCGTGCAATGGCACCAAAGCCACTCCGAACTTCAGCGGTGACCTTCTGGGTGACTGGCGCGAAGAGGTGATCTTGCATGACGACGCCAACCTGTACCTCACCACCACCACTGCCACCACCAACCATCGCCTGTATACACTGGCCCACGACCCAGTCTATCGCTTGGCCATGTCGTGGCAAAACGGTGCCTACAACCAGCCACCTCACCTGGGATTCTGGTTGGGCGCAGGGGTGGACAAAGCTCCCAAGCCGGACATCAAGTTGGTGGGCGGCGGCGCAGCCGCGATCGGAAGCCGCGATCCGTTCGCGCAGGCCGGTTCCGGCATCTCCGCCAAGCGCGTCGGCTCGAAGATTTCCATCCAAGGCTCGTGGAAGGAGCCTGCAACGGTCCGCATCGTCGCTCTTGATGGACGCATTCTGTCTGTGCAGGACGTCGGCTCCGCCGCGACGTTGGATCTGGATGCTCCCGCAGGCGGATTCGGGATGCTGGTCGTTTCGTTCCGCTTCGCGTCGGGGCGCGTGGAGAACGCCGTCGTTGCCGGATTCTGACTCCTGAGCGGTCGATGTTGCCAAAAAACGACTTCCGTGCGCACGGGAGCCGTTTTTTGTTCCAGCCTGGATCGCCCCAGGGAGCCGGCGACATCGACGCATCCTCGCCGGGACACGAAATGTGGTCGTCCTCCGGAAGCGGGATCCTCTCGATTCGTTCGACCTCGGGCAGGACGATCCGCACGACGATCACCGGTCTCCGATCGAGCTGTGGACTCGCGGGCGTTCACTTTCGCCTCGGCGCTTGGGTGAACGCAGTGTTCGCAATCACCACTTGGCATCCGGTCCATCCTTTTATCATGGAACGCATGGGTCGTCGAGCCTGAGTCCCCCGGTGGGCTTCGCAAGCTCCCGCTGCGAGGGCTCATCGCCGAGGTTCGACTTCGTTGGCCACTCCGCAACAGCGGGTTTCGAGGTTCGGCGGATGGCTGCCGCTTCACCAGGACGTGAAAAATGAACAACGATCGGAGTCCACAGTGATTTTGAATCTTGCCTTGGCGGCGACGGTTTTCGGGGCCGTGGCTCCGAACCAAAGACTCAATGCCGTAGCCGCTGCCGTCCATGGAAGTCCGGTTACGGGCCTTGGAAATTTGACGGACGGCAGGTTCGGGAACGGCTCCTGGAACATCTCGGGCGGATCATGGGTGGCCTACAAGCTCCCTTCCGCAACGGGAAAGATCGTCCTGACCTGGAACAATCCTTCCTACACGTGGTCGGATTACGTCACGAACGCTTCACGATGCGCGCAAGGATCCAACCTGAGCTTTCCGTCGGATTACGAGATCCTGTCTTCCCCGAATTCCACCAACGGTTCCGACGGCACCTGGACCTCCCGCGCGGAGATCAAGGGAAACAAGGTGTCCAGCCGCATGCACGTGGTGGAGATCGGGACCGACCAATGGGTCAAGCTGCGCGTCGGTTCGGGGAACGGCGGCATCGACGAGCTGGGGATCCACGACGCCTCCGGCGGCGCGAACGACACATGGACGTTCATCGGGACCAGCATTTCCTCCAACGCATTCAAGGGAAGCCCCCCTGCGACGGATTTCGTCAAATTGGTGTCGGAGGGCACGAAGGGGTCCAACACCCCCGCGGTCGTGAAGGCCGGGATCCCTTGCATCGCGTCCACGGATGTTTCGAACAACATCGGGAGGTATCTGGATTTCGCGGGCAGCTCCCGGTTTTGGGCCATCGAGATGGGCACCAACGACGCCTGGGGCGGTGGAACGGGAAATGTCCAGACCTTCAAGAGCGCGTTGCAGAAGGTGATCGACTCGGCGAAGGGGCGCGGCATCCGCGTCGCGATCGCCCGACCCCTGGCGACCAACGCGGCCAAGGCCGGATGGCAGATGAACCAGGCGTTCCTGGCCGCGGTCGACGACCTCGCGAAAGCCAACGACTTGGCGGCGGGTCCGGATCTGTACTCCTGGTTCCTGGCGCATCCTTCCGAACTGGACGACGACGGAGTCCATCCCAACGCGGCGGGCGCGGCATCCATCCAGAGACTGTGGGCCGAAGCGATGCTCAAGACCGTGTATTCGCCCAATTCGTCCGTCGACGATGCCGGGAATCGCCGCCGTACGGCGGACAAGCCAGGCCTTCGCGCGATCCGCTCCGCGACGGGACTGCGCCTCGTCGTGGAGGACGCTCCCGGCGCGATGCGCCTGATCTCGGTCGACGGGACCGTTCGCGAGTGAGTTGACACGGCTCGAATGGAGGTAACGACGATGCGCAAGCACGCATGGACCCCGTGCGCCGTCTGGTCGAATCGCCTTCAACGGAGCCGTTCGCGAAGCATGTGCGCATCGCGGGTCGCGTGGGCATGTTGATGGATGCGTGGACGGCGAAGCCGATCGGACTTCCTGGTTCGCGGAGGTTGACCGAAGGCGTTCACTTCCGCTGCGGCTTCGATGTGAACGCCGCCCCTGCACATGACATCCGCCATCGGATCCCGCGGGATATCTTCGAAGGCATGTTGAAGTCGAATTCGCGCATGATCCCGTCGCGATGCGTCGGGATCAGTCTCATGATGGGCTTGTCGAGCTCCTGGAGCGCTTCGCTCAGGCAGGTCGTCGGCTTCGGGAACAATCCGAGCGGCATCAAGATGCACCTGTATGTTCCCGACAAGGTTGCGGCGCATCCGCCCATCCTGGTTGGATTGCACTGGTGCCATGGTTCCGGGCCGGCGTTCCACTCCGGAACGGGTTTCGCGTCGCTCGCCGACAAATACGGATTCATCGCGATCTACCCGAGCGCCAACAGTGGCGACAGCTGTTGGGATGTCCATTCGACCGCCGCCTTGACTCACAACGGCGGAAGCGATCCGAGCGGGATCGTCTCGATGGTCAGGTACGTGGTCAAGACGTATGGCGCCGATTCCAACCGCGTCTTCTCGACGGGACATTCATCGGGCGGCATGATGACCAACGTGTTGCTGGGTTCGTATCCGGATGTGTTCAAGGCCGGAGCATCCTTCGCCGGCGTACCCTTTTCGTGCTTCGCCGGATCGGGGAGTTGGAACGGCGACTGTGCCGGAGGAAAGGTCTCCAGGAGCGGCGTGGCCTGGGGGGATGCCGTCCGTGCGGCCTATCCCGGCTATGCGGGATCGCGTCCGAGGGTCCAGCTCTGGCATGGCACCCAGGATGCGATCCTGGACTTCAGGAACTTCGGCGAAGCGATCAAGCAATGGACGAATGTGCTGGGTGCGAGCGCGACTCCGAGTACGACCGAGAACAACGCACTGCAATCGGGTTGGATCCGCACTCGCTACCGGAATTCGGAGGGTGGAGTCCTTGTCGAAGCCATCCAGGAAACCGGCCAACCACACAACCTGCGGATCATGGCCGACCAAGCCGTGGCGTTCCTGGGCCTGGATGGAAGCCCCGCCGGCGTGCAGGGCGCGGACCAGAGTTCGTTCGGTTCGTTGGACAACGATCGGTTGAGGGTATTCCAGGATGCGAGTCGTTCCGTGCTGCGGATCGATTTCTCCGGACAGCCCGGTGACGCGACCTTCGAGCTTCGAGGCCTGGACGGCAAACTCCTGGCGAGTCTCGGGAGCCAGCATTCCTTGGATGGATCGTTCCGTGTGGCCTGGAAACCGGAGATGTCCGAGTCAGGCGCCAGCCATGGTGCACGCCTTCTCGTGGTCCGAATGGGCGGTCGGATGGTCGAGAGCCGCTGCTTCACCATGTTGGAATGAGCGAAGTGTGGGAGAGTTTCGCGGGTGTTCACTTCGTTAGGTATTTGGAGGTGAACGGCAGTGGTGCATGGAAGGCGTGAGGGAAGGAATATTGATCGCATGTCCCGAAGGCTTGCTTCCCACGGAAACAAATCGAAGAATGTTCCATCGAGCCTGGATGCATCCGCCGTGGGAGGTCGTACCCTGATCCGTCCGCAGATCCACGATTACCTGGACTACCGCAGGTACCTGCGCGATGCGATCGCCTTCGAGAAGGCCCAGGGCCGCATCGGCGGTCATCGCGACGTGGCCATGTTCGTTGGACTGAAGTCACCCGGGCACATCACCTGGATTCTGCAGGGAAAGCGCAATCTCGTGGGAAACGCTCTGGAGCGGATGCTCAAACTGGTCCAGCTGACCGGGCACGATGCCGAGTACTTCAAGCTGCTGGTCGGACACAACGACACGGCCAATCCCGACGAGCGGCGGCTGCTCATGGCCCGGATCTCGGCATCCCAGGCCTTGCACAAGGTGAAACCATCGACTTCGGCGGTGCGCTACTGGTCGCATTGGCGGCACTCGGTGGTGCGTGAGCTTGTCGCGGTCGGCGAGTACGGCAGATCCGACACGGCTGCGATCGCACGGCGCTTGCAGCCGATCGCCACCGAGGCGGAGGTCGCCGATTCCCTGGATCTGTTGCTGGAGCTGGGGATGATCGACGCGACGAGCGACGGAATGCTGTTCCGTTCGGAGACGATCCTATCGACCGGTGAGAACTGGACGCAGGAGGCGATCCGGGGCTTCCAGAACCAGATCCTGGAGCTTTCGATCCGGGCCCTGAATTCGATCCCGCGCGAAGAACGCGAGATCTCCACGGTCACGTTCAGCGTTTCGAGGGAACGGTTCCAGAAGATCCGCACGCGAATCCAGGAGATGCGGTCCGAGATCCTTGCGCTGGTGCGGACCGACCCCGAGCCCCAGGAGGTGTATCATCTGGCGGTGGAGCTCTTCCCAGCGACAAGCAAGGCGAAGCCGTGAACTCATTCCGTTCCCTGATGGCTTCGATGCTGGTGCTCTCCGCGACCCTCGTCGGATGCGGTTCCGACTCCTTGGCCGGTGGGGGTGCCACGGAAACGGGAAACGGTTTGGCCTGCAGGATTCTGACGGATTCCGGCACAGCCGCCTCCCGCGCGAAAGTGATCTTCGTGCGTACGGACACGTGGACCAGGGATGTCCAAAACGACGGTTCCCCCCAGACCTTCCCGGCGCAAGCCGACAGTGCGGGGCTCGTGCGCCTGGATCGCCTGCCAGAGGGCAAATGGGCCATCCAATCGGATCGAGCCGGATTGCAGGGATGGAAGCCGCTCCGGGAGATCGATCGCGCGGAGGATACTCTGCGATTGGCCCGGCGGACCCTGGTTCAAGGGCAGGTGAGCGGAGATTCCGTCGATCGGGTCTGGGTGATGGGGACGGCCTGGAGCTCCTCGGTGGGCGAGGGTGGCCGCTACGTTCTGGCGAAGGCCGCGGGGCAATATGCGCTTGCCGGAACTTCACTGGCCCCGATCGTTCCTTTGGCATCGGGCATATCCCTCGCGGGAGAATCGAAGATGTCGAACCCGGTCGCCCGTCGCAAGGCGAACGTGCTCGAGGACTTCCAGGACGGAGACGACAAGACCTCTCTCCATGCCTATACGGGAATCGGAAACTGGTACCTGACCAAGGATGCGCCATCGCGGATGTATTCCGCTTTCGATTCCACGCGCCCCGACTTCCGCGGAGCCTTGTCCATGCAGTACAGCCTCGGGGGATCGAACAGCTACATCATCGCGGGAATCTCGTTCTTCAACGAAGCTGGATACCACAAGCTGGATCTCTCCGCACTCGATTCCTTCTGTCTCGAGGCGCGAGGCAATGGACAGGTGGTGGTCTACTTCCAAGAAATTCTGGATCGATCCGGGATCGAGTCTTCGGCGAATGTGTCTATCGGAACGCTCGACTCCACGTGGCGTCGTCGGTGTGTGAAGCCGTCGGATTTCGGCAAGAGTTGGGATAGCCTGCGCAGAAATACCACGGACATATCCTTCTCGCCTCGGGGCGGGAACCGCATGGAGATCCGCCAGATCGAATTCTGGGGGCCATCCCTGCTCGATCTCTCGCCCAGGTGAGGGTTCCCTTGTGATCCTGCATTCCACGCATACGATCACCTGTTCGCTTGTATGACATGGAATCGGTGAACACCGGATCTGGGAACGCGCGCCGATGCGACGTCGTGGGATGAGTTGCGCAAGCGTCGGGGGGTGTTCACCTTGGTGCCATGAATCCGTGAACACCTGCCTCCGGATCGTTCGATCATCCTTGCACGGAGCCCGTATCCTTGTTCCAAGTCCAAGGAGTGACGGCAATGAAGAAGATCGATTCGAAGCATCTGGTGATGGCGGGAGTACTGGGATTGGCATGCCTGACACAGGCGGCATTGCCTGGGCTGCGTATGGTAGGACGATTTCTCTATACGCCCACTGGCGAAAAGATCGTTCTGCGCGGGATCAACGAAGAAACCGTCTGGCTCGGCAAGACTGGCCTCCCCGCCTTTCCCGAAATCGCCAAGACCAAGGCCAACGTGATCCGGATATCTTGGGACAAGAGCGGAACCGCCGCAGAGCTGGACGTGGCGATCATCAACTGCGTGAAGAACGGCATGATCCCCATGCCCGAGCTCCATGACGCCACCGGGAACTGGTCAGGGCTTCCCGGCCTGGTCGATCGCTGGACCTCGCCGGAATTCGTCAAGGTGATCCAGAAGCACGAGAAATACCTGATGGTGAACATCGGCAACGAGGTGGGGCAGACCGTGTCCGACGCCGACTACAAGGCCGGATACAACTTGGCGGTCCAACGGATGCGCCGCGCAGGGATCCGGGTTCCGCTGGTGATCGATGCCAGCGGATACGGGCAGAACTACGAGGCGATCTCCAAAAACGCCCCCGACATCATGGCGAAAGACTCGCTGAAGAACGTGATGTTCTCCGTGCACATGTACTGGCCGCTCAAGTGGAACGGCAACAGCAAGGCTGCCGTGGAAAAGAAGGTCCGCGACGCATTGGACGACGCGGTGGCCAAGAGCATCCCGCTGATCGTGGGGGAATTCGCGGAAGCCTTCACCGACGCGGGCGTTGTCGCTCCCGGAGACTCGATCCCGTTCCGGACCATCATGGCGGAATGCAACAAGCGGGAGATCGGATGGATCCCGTGGTCCTGGCGCGGAAACAAGCCCCAGACGGACCTCGACATGTCACCCGACGGCACCTACAAGGGCCTGAAACTGTGGGGCCTGGAAGCGATGGTCACCGATCCGAATTCGGTCGCGAACTCCACGCCGCCCATCAAGTACATCGTCGATGGACTGGCATCCGGCGCGTTTCCATCCACCAAGATCGCGCCGCCGAGCGACTCCGTCGCCTTGATCGGGTCGGTGATCGGCAAGGGGAAAGTCTCGATCACACCCAACAGGACCCCAGTGGAAAAAGGTGCGATCGTGATGTTCGCGGCCATACCGGCGGAAGGATGGATCTTCTCGCATTGGACGGGCAGTTCCACCAGCACGAACGACCGCATCAGCCTGGCAGCCGAGGATGATTTGAGTGTGACGGCGGTATTCATCGCCGATGCCAGTTCCAAAGTCCACGCAGGGAAACAAAATGGGGGCGGCCTTTCCGTGCAGCGCCGATCGCACGACCTCGTCGTCTCCTGTGGCGGGAGATCCTGCGGAGACATGTCCTTCGTAGCGATCGATGGAAGCGTGCGTCCGCTACGCCCCGACGCATCCGGAGTCGTCGCGTTGCCCGACGTCCAGGCTGGAGTGTACCTCCTGAAAGCGGATGGCTTCGCAACGACACGGATCGTCATCGATCGCTGACCTGCCACGGTGGGTGGCGTCGTTTCCATCATCGCTGGAATCCGATTCCTCGCCAACATCACCAATGCCGGTCACGAAGGCCGACAACGGATCCCGGACTCCTGGATCCATCGCGCAGGGGCGGTGTTCACATGAACAGATCACCAGGGTGAACGCGATCCCAGCGCATTCCAAGCGATCGCGAGCAAGCGGCCCCATTTTTCTGGCATACGCCGGAACCCTAACCTTGGAACCAACCATGAAACATGTCGTCACCCTCGGCTGGATCGCTCTCGCAGCGACTCTCCACGCACAATCGATCCATCTTCACGGGCGGGTATCCAATGTCGCCGGGCAGCCCGTCGCCGATGCTTCCGTGGAACTGGTGAAGCAAGGCATTCGAGATGCGACGGGGCCGGATGGCCTCTATTCCATCACCAAGCTCAGCGCATCCATGCAGCCCAAGTCATCCACGCACACCGAACACATCAGGTTGGACAAAGGCGTATTGGAATTCACAGTGAGCCGAACCTCGGCGGTGAAGATCGAAGTCCATGATCTGAACGGCAGTACTCTGGACAGGAAGTCCTTGTCCGATGCGCAGCCCGGAGTCCACCGATTCGATCTGGCGTCCCGCACCATGGCCAACCGGATGCTGATCGTCCAGGCATCGATCGGCCCGTTTGTCCGGACCTTCCGCTACATCCCCTCGCAAACGGATGTCGCGGAGCGAGGATCCTCGAATGGAAGCATCCCATCCGCTGGCAGGGAACTGGCGAGTCTTGCGACCGAGTCCGACACTCTCAAGGTTTCGGCCATCGGCCATGCCACGAAGAAGATCGCGATCGCTTCGTACGATACGACCGTGGATGTGATCCTCGAGGCCGATCCTAACGTCGGGGTGCCGAAGGTGACGCCCCAGAAAGCGACGTCGGTGCCTGCCATGTACGGAAACGCCGTCGCCAATCCCGGCAAGATGACCACCAACGTGTCGTACCCCGCCTACTATTACTCGACAAGCCTCTCGTCCCCGCTCCCCCCGCCAAAGGTCGCAAAACAGAGCGTCCCGAAGACGAAACTGTGCAATGTCTACACGCCTCCTGGATACGACCCTCAGAAGCAGTACCCGATGATCGTCATCATGCATGGCATCACGGACAATCCCAACACGTGGATCGAGAGGTCGAACCCGAAGATCGCGACGCTCTTCGACAACCTGATCACCTCGAAGGCGACCAAGCCGTTCATCGCCGTCTTCGCGTCGGGAACGGTGGACAACAACACGAATGGCTACTACGCCTTCGGGGCCGAACTGGTGAACGACCTCCTTCCGTTCATCGAGTCGAAATACTCTGTCCGGAAGGATCGCGGTTCGCGGGCGATGGCCGGATTCTCCTTCGGTGGAATGCAGACGCTTTCCGTCGGACTCTGCACGCATCTGAAGCAATTCGCCTGGTTCGCAGGTCTGCACGCCGCGGGCCCCGGCACTCCTTCGGCCAGCGACATCGCGAAATACGTGGCGGCGCAGGATCCCCAGACGTATCCGCTCCACTACCTGTACATCGGCGTCGGGGCAAGCGACGGGACGGCGAGCGGAAGCTCTTCGAACGCAGCGAACGGATTGACTTCGAAAGGTCCCAACATCACGTCCGCGAACTTCTCGTTCCAAAACAACATACCCGGCTATCACGACTACCCGACCGCCGAAGTTTCGCTCTACAACTTCCTGCGAATGGCCTTCTCGCCGGAGTACTGATCGGGCCGGGGCGTGGACGCGCCATCGTCGGATGGCGGAGTCGTTCTGGTTTGGGAGGGATCGGAACGCTGGCTGAAGCTGAACGGTGGGATGCGTTCACCCTCGACGTCGCGGATGCGTGAACGAACCACCCCCCAATCCGCCTCGGCGATCGACGAGACGCGCTAGACTCGAAATCATGTAGGCATCGGTGGATGGAAATCCGCCCGAATCATCAGAATGGGAGGTTTGAGATGGGCAAGAAGGCATGCAGTGCAATTCGAGGCGCGATCGGGGCGATGCTCCTGGCTTCCGCCGTCGCGATGGCAGCGACTCCGGTCTCGCCCAACGCGTCCCCCGAAGCGAAGGCGCTCCTCAACTACCTGTACGAGCAGTACGGCAAGAAGACCCTGTCGGGCCAGATGTTCGCGCCATGGGCCAAGACCGACGAAACCGAACTGATGAAGCAGGTCGCGGGGAAGTATCCCGCCATCCGCGGCCAGGATCTGATCTCGGAGTCGGCCAACAAGAATGAAATCCAGCAGGCGATCGCATGGTGGAAGGCCGGCGGCATCCCCACCGTCATGTGGCACTGGGGCGCACCGACTCTTGGCGAGGGATACGAGAACAGCAAGGGCACCATCGATGTGGCCA
This sequence comes from Fibrobacterota bacterium, assembly GCA_016699655.1. Taxonomy (GTDB): domain Bacteria; phylum Fibrobacterota; class Fibrobacteria; order UBA5070; family UBA5070; genus UBA5070. The sequence continues at coordinate 744,350 of CP064986.1, read as the reverse complement.
AGTGCTTCCAGGAAGGAAGCGCCGAGAACAAGGCGATGTGGGCCGACCTCAAGCGCATCGCGGACCATCTGACGGTCCTGCGCGATGCGAAGGTTCCCGTGCTCTGGCGACCCATGCACGAGAACGATGGCGGCTGGTTCTGGTACGGAAAGGGTGGAGGTACGAACTTCGTCAAGCTCTGGCGGACCATGTTCGACTACTTCACGAAGGAACGCAAGCTCGACAACCTGATCTGGGTGATGTGCCATTCGGGAACGCCCAAGGCGGATTGGAACCCCGGAGCCGCGTATGTGGACATCGCCGGAGGCGATACCTACGCGAGCACGGACGATCCGCAGGCCGGCATCTTCAAGACGGTGGACAACATCTACGGCAGGACGATGCCCAAGACCTTGCATGAATGCGGAATCCTTCCGGATCCGGACAAGGCGTTCAGCCAAGGCGCGACCTGGTCCTGGTGGATGCTCTGGCACACGAGCTATGCCGAGAACCACAACCGCGACGCTCTCAAGCGGATCTATGCGCATGAAAAGGTGATTACCCGCGATGAACTCCCCAATTGGCCGGCGTTGGTGCAATTGTCATCGATCCAGGAAGGTCGCCGAGCGGTTGCTGGAAGCTCGGAATCATTGAGCTTCGCCTACCGGGCTGACGGCCTTTCCTTGTCTTGTGGATCGGGTGGCTGCGGCTCGTTGTCGCTGATCTCGATCGACGGGAGATCGAGCAGGATCGCCTTGTCGCCGGAGGGATTCCTTTCGCTCAAGGGGCATCGCCCTGGCGTCCATCTGCTGAGAGAAGTCCGTGCCGGTGGAGTCCGCGAGGCGATGATCCTGGTTGGGAGATAGATCGGCGCACACCGACACATCCCCGCTCGTTGCGCCGCTCCTTGTCGCGGGAAAGGGGCGGTCGTGTCGATGAAGGCGGATTCATGGCGCGTGATCTTCGTCGGAGCTCCGTTTCGCTCCAACCTTTGGTATGATTTAAGCCATGTCGAACCTCCCGCACGGTTCCGAGGATACCTACTTCGCGCCCGCAGGCCGAGCCCACAAGAGCCGTTTGCAAACGCAGATCGCCGCGTGCCTGGAAAGCCCGATCGCCAAGGTCGTGCTCGAATCGCTCACCGGCTACGTGATGATCCTCAACCAGCAGAGACAGATTCTGGCGATCAACGAGGAGCTGGAGGCCGCGTTGATGGCCAAAGGCGGCGAAGCTCCCACTGGCCGGCGATGGGGCGAAGTCATGGGCTGCATCCATGCTCCGGAAGGTCCGGACGGGTGCGGGACCTCGCATGCCTGCTCCTGCTGCGGCGCGGCGTTGGGGATTCTGTCCTCCCGACTCCAGGATGGCAAGGCGGAAACGGAATGCCGCATGGCCATGCGTCACGAGGGCATCTGGGAAGGGCGCGAGTTCCACGTGACCGCCAACATGGTGACGCTGGAGGCCGGCCGTTTCCAGGTGGTGGTCTTCCAGGACGTGAGCGACCACAAGCGGCGGGAGTCCATGGAAAAGATGTTCCTGCACGATCTGGCCAACACCGTGCTCGCGCTGGATGGCTGGACGAGCGTTCTGAACAAGGGCGTGGACGAATCCGTCGCCGCGGGGAAGATCCTTTCGATCACCAAGCGCTTATCGGAATTCGTCAACGACCAGCGGCTGCTTCTGCGCGCCGAGGCGGGGGACCTGGAAGTGTTCACCAAGGAAATGGAGGTCGGCGAGCTGCTGGAATCCTTGGCCGGCATCCTGCGGTCGCATCCGGCCTCCCGCAGCCGCGAGGTGGAGCTCGGTTTCGTCGAAGCCGCTTCGATTCTGGTGGATCCTGCGCTTTTGGTCCGGGTCCTGTTGAACATGGGCTTGAACGCGCTCGAGGCGATCCCCGTGGGAAAGAGCATCCGCTTGTCCTTCCGTTCGCTGGACGGAAGTCCGGTGTTCTCGGTCTGGAACCCCGGTGTCATGCCTGCCGACGTGGCGCTGCAGGTGTTCCATCGCTCCTTCAGCACCAAGGCCAAATCGGGCAGAGGCCTGGGCACCCATTCCATGAAGATCCTGGGCGAAAACTACCTGAAAGGCAAAGTGGGATTCCGCTCCTCGCCGGAGGAAGGCACCACCTTCTTCCTCGCCTTGCCACCGCCTGCCTGACAGAAAACGGCCTCTTTCTTCCCGGCCGAGGGGCGTTGGCCGCGGTTCAACGGAATTCGCGGGAATCGCCTTTCCCGCCGGCCCGAGTCCGTTATCTTCCTCCTGGTCCGTTTGGTTCGTGCGACCTCCGAGGCCGAGGATCACCCATGCAGCATCGAACGTTGGCGAAGACTCTTGCCATCTTCGCCGGAGCGGCATGTGTCGGCGGCTTTTCCGCGCACGCGGCCACGGTGGCGGTGGATCCGTCCATCAAGCACCAGCAATTCGAAGGCTGGGGAACCAGTCTCTGCTGGTGGGCGGTGCTGGCGGGCAAGTGGAGCGAAGCCAACCGCAATCGACTGATCGACGCGATCGTGGATCCCGACACCGGACTTGGCTACAACTGCTTTCGCTACAACATCGGCGGGGGCGACCGTTCCGATCACACGCATCTGGCCGAAGGTCGCGCCGTGCCGGGGTTCAAGAGGACGGAAACGGGTGCCTACGATTGGACGGCGGATCCCTACCAGCGCAACATCCTCCTGGGGATCGCCGCCCGCGGGAAGGATCCGATTTTCGAGGCATTTTCCAATTCGCCTCCGTGGTGGATGACGATCAGCGGTTGCGTGTCGGGCAACACAAACGGCGCCGACAACCTCAAAGCGGACAAGTTCGGCGCCTTCGCGGAATACCTCGCGGATGTCGCCAAGCACTACAAGGATGTCCACAAGATCACCTTCCGGACCATCGAGCCGTTCAACGAGCCTTCGGCGGGCTGGTGGAAGCCCGAAGGGGGGCAGGAGGGTTGCGGCTTCAAATCGAACCAGGCGAAGATGGTCAAGGAGCTGGGTAGGCAACTCGTGTCCAAGGGGCTTTCCCCCCAAACCCAAGTCAGCGCGGGCGACGAAACCTCCCTGGAACAAGCGGTGACCCAGCTCAAGGGCTACGACGACAGCGCGTTCTCCTACATGTCGCAGATCAACGCCCACACCTATTCCGGTTGGACGGCGCGATCGAGGTTGGATTCCCTCGCGAAGGCCCGAAGGAAGCTCCTTTGGCAGTCGGAGACAGGCCCGCTCAACAAGGGGACGGATGCCACCGACATCACCATGTGGATGTCCAACGTGATCCTCCAGGATCTGCGGAAAATGAAACCCAACGCCTGGCTGGATTGGCAGGTGGGAGATCCGGTGGGCGATTGGATCACGATCAAGCTGGATCATGCCAAGCAGACCTTCACCTACGCGCCGCGCTTTTACATGCACGCCGCCTTCAGCCGATTCATTCGACCGGGATCCAGGATCATCGAAAGCTCGGACACCAATTCGGTGGCTGCCCTGACACCCGCAGGCGATCTGGTGGTGGTGTTCTGCAATCCCGATGCCGCCGCTGCGAGCGTCACGATCGATTTGTCAAAATTTGCTGCATTACCCGCGACGGCCCGGATGCACCGATTTTCCTTGCCTGCCAGCCTCAAGCGCCAAGCGGATGTGGTCATCGACGCGAAGAAGATCACCTTCTCCTCGCCCGGCCAGACCCTCACCACGATCGTGGTGCCTGTGGGGATTTCGGCGATCTCCCCGGCGCCACCGAGCCTTGCTCCGTCCGCGACGATGCTCCAAGGTGGCGTCCTGCGAATCGCATCCACATCCACCGGGCCGCTGGATGTGACGGTGTTCGATCCGCGCGGACAGATTCTGCTTGCAAAACGCATGGAGTCTCCGGGCTCCACCATCGACCTGGATTTAGGGGCAGCCCGGACCAGCCGAGGCGTTGTGGGCGTGCGATTGCGCCAACAAGGCCAGGAGTGGAGCGGGAGGGCGGTCGTCGTGGGGCAATGAAATGGCGGGAGGCAAGCTGACAGGATGCCTTCCGGCTTTCGGATCCGTTTGCTCCATGGCTTTCGGGCGCGAACCCGCGCAGAGAGGAAACACCTAGCGCCGCATCAGACTTGGGGCGATGGCGAGTGTCGTCGATTTGCCGTCGACCACGGCGCGGATCAGTTGGACGGATCTTGTCGATGGCGTCAACGGGATGCGCAGCTCTCCGGCAGGCCGGGATGCTTCCGCGAGCAGTGTTTCGGTGCGCCCGCGAAGATCGATCGATTCGACGCGCAGACGTGAAGGGGCGTCCAGGTGGATGCGCAGTTCGGAGCCGACGATCTTGAGGTTCGGCGTTCGCTCGAGAGTCGGTTTGGTGGACGTCGATCGGTCGCCTTTGCGGTACCAGAAGTGGTTGTTTTCGTCGACGAGAACGAGCGTGGCTTCCTGGGGGTCAAGTCCGCTGCCGCCAACGTTCCCGATCGGAGTCCAAAGTGCATAGGAGATCCTGCCCGGAAGATCGGCCAGGAAAAGTCTTGCTGGACCGACATGGAGTGTGGAATCGGTCCATGTCAGCAAGCTGTCGCTGATCTCCATGGAAGATCGGCGCGTGGCTTCATTCGTCCGAACCCACGTTGTATCCACCAGCTTGAGTTTGTAGCCGGGGCTGTTCGACATGTAGCCAGAATACGGATCAAGGATCACACGCCCGGAATCGGTGAAGCCGAACGGGGAAAAACCGTATGGGATCGGAATCCGGGACCACGCCAATCCGTCGCGAGAGGTCATTGCTTCGGTGGAGCCGCCGATCAAGCATCCCCATTTATTGTCACATAATATTCTCGTATCGGAACTCTTTTCCGAGCGGACACCGAGGGTATCCCATCCGCTTCCATTGAAGGATTCGATGATGCCGAGGGAGTCCTTGGGCTTGCCATCGCCCAGACTCAGGATTGTTCCGCCGAAGACCGCGAAAGTCGAATGGTTCTCGCTCAGGCGGCTCCAGGCTCCATCAGACCACCTGGTAATGCCGCCTCGATTCGCCACCACGAATCCATTCAGGAAGGATTTGACGCCGGTTGCCGGCGGCGCTGCGATCGTGTCCGGCAGTTTGTGCCAGGAATTGTCTGAAGCGGAAAACTCGAAAGTGCCTGAATCGGAGGCAAGGACGAAGCGGGCGCCATCGAATCCCAGGCTGCCACCGAACCGCGCAGCCCGAGTCCAGGATCCGCCCTTATCTGAGCTTTTCCATAGTTCGGAGGTCTTTCGGAGGGGGTCGAGGAGGTTCCCCCAAAGGAGACCGTCCACGAACCGAATGTTGGTCAGCTGGGTGTCGACCAGAGCCTGGCGGTCCCAATGCTCGCCGGCATCCGTGGAAAGGTGGATGGTGCGCATGTCGACGGAGCGGGCCAGCAACGTGTCGCCGGAAGCCAGGATGGGTTCGTAGGTGGCGAACGGCAGGATTCTCCAGGATTTGCCGGGCTGTCGGGCCTGCAGCATTTCGATGTCGGAAATGGGCAGGTAGATGCTCTCGCCGATTTTCTGAGGGGTGGGGAGCAGGTGGTTGTCGCTCGGCAGTTTGATCGCGGAGTCAAATTCCGGCAAACGTTTCCAGACCAGCCAAGGATTCCCTGCGCTATCGACGCTGTCTCGCACGGCGAAAAGCTTGGAAGAACCGTCCTCGCAAAGGAAATAGCTGAAGGTGATTCCCATTTCGTCGTAGGCGCCGGCGGCACACCTGCTGTGGGGGTTGTTTGATCCCATGTCCTCGAGGATGTAGGCGGACCGGGGATTCCCGGAGCCATCCGGAGCCAAGGTCGTAGACGATCCTTTCGCTTGCTCGCGGGATTTGAGGTTGTCCATGTACGGCCAATCATCCGTCCACAGAGGTTCCTCGCACCCTACCCAATCCGCCGATCCGCGGTAGCGACAGATGCCCCCGATCGTCACGCCATCGGGAATGGATCTGACGGCCGAAACTCGTCCCGGCAACGGCGGCAGCCTCGCCCACTGGGATTGGGCGGAAAAAGCGGCGCTGATGGGTGCGAAAAGCAAGCAGACAACAGACTTCATGATTGTCTCCACGGAAGGGAATTGATTTGGGGCTACTTGCCGAAGGTGTAGCAAGCCTCGGATTCAGGTGAAACCAATGCGGCGAATCGAACGGAACGGGCGCGTACGCAAGCGTTCGCACCCAGGCGCAAAGTGCCATCGGAAGGGGTCCATCCACCACCATTGACGGAGATTTCCAGGCCATCTCCCAACAAGGGCGCCACGATGGAAAGCACCAACATCTGTGTGGAATGCCCTGGACCCGGCTGGAACACAGGAGGCAGAGGCTGCGAGCGAAGCAGGACGATCGGTCGAAACAGATTCCGTCCCGTGGAATCGAAGGGGATCTCCTCCAATTCCGAAGACATCCTGGAGTGGACGGGGATCTGTTCCATCGCGGTTCCACGGTCGAAGGTTCCGGTGGAGAGGTCGATGGAGCCGGCCGGGACTCCCGTCAAGGAAAAATAGCCGGCGGAGTCGCTGCGAGCTTGGCCTTCCAGTCCTCGCATGGCGATGGGTGTCCCGTTCCTGGCGCCTCGCAGGCGTCCAAGGATCGCGCCGGTCGCATAGATGCCCAACACCAGGGAGTCGGCATCTTTCAGATCCAGAATAGCCATTCCAGCCTGGTCCAATCCGCCCGCTCGGACGACGTATCGATCGAGTCTTAGTGACGGAATCTGGCAAAGGCCGTTGCGGTCGGTTTCCATGCGGACCGCGTTCGGTTCTGCGCTGGTGGAGTCCAAAGGGAGGCCGGAGAGCCAGGTCGACGGGCGCACGACGATGTTGGCGCCCGCCACGGGCCTTCCCGCCGAATCCACCACCAGGATGCGTGCGGACACGGCGTTGCCATGGTCGTCGGCGCCACCTGCCACGGGTTCCGGTTCGTGTTGGCAGCCCAGCAAGGGGAGGAGAAGGCAAAGCGCTGCGATGGTGTGCTTCACGATCCCTCCCCAGGTTGTGAGAGTGGGAAGAACTGGACGTTGACCGCGAACACGTCGTCGGAATCGGGATGATCCTGCGCCAGGCGGATCAGGCGTTCCTTGAATTCGCGGATCTCCTGCTTCACCAAGGAGCGGGCAAAATTTGGCAAGCCTACGATCAAGGTGGAAACATCGCGCTCGGCCAAAGGCAGTTCATCGATGGATTGCGCGCCCATGCGGGCGTATTCCCGGTTGCCGGCTCGCACCGCGAGGGAATCCACTTCGCCCCCGGTGCCGATCACGGGCTCTGCCTGGATCCAGCGAGAGCCGTCCTGGCGGAGGAATCCAAGCTTCAGGAGGAGCTCGATCCCTTCGCGCGCCTCCTTGGCACGGATCCGAGGCCGCACCCGTCGTGCCAAGGCGGGCCAATCGTCGTTCCAGTCCCGCAACGGGGCGAGTTCGCGTAGCACGGGCAAATACCACTTGGAGTAGTAGTCGTAACGATCCATGGGGACCACGGCAGTGGTGATCTGGCGCCGCAGCCAGCGCATTTGTTCCAGGCACTGTTGCTTGAGGCCAGGATCGACGGATTGATTGAATCGCACCAGGGCGGCGAAAAACGCGGCATCGCCTTCGGTCAGCCCCAAACCTTGGGAGAACTGCGCGATGGTGGACTCCGTGAGGTTGCGTTTGCCGTCCATCACCTCTTTCAGCAGGGACGGCGAGGTCAAGCCGGCTTTCTGGCAGAACTGCCGGTAGCTGAACCCGCGCGGCCTGGATTTCCGGTCTTCGTAGAAGTCCTTTAGAAATTGCCGGTAATCTGTGTACGCTTCGATTCGTTCCACCTCCCAACAATAGGCTGTGAAATCCAGAAATTGCCGGGGAAAGGGCTGATTTCCGTACATTCTTTGAGTACAAAGCTGCCGGGCCTCCTTGTGGGAAGCCTTTCCTTCACCGGAAAATTTTCCGCGGGGATGCAATATTGCCCCAGCCATGTCGTCTTCAGGGGTAATGAGCCACTTGTCCGATTTCTTCGCCGCCGAGGGCGCCAAACTGGCCGCCTTCGTGCGGCGGCGATTGGAGGACGCCGCCGAAATGGATGCGGAAGACATTGTCCAAGATGTCTTCGCAAGCCTGTTCGAGCGGGCGGATCCCTTGGCCGAAATCGGGAACCTGTCCGCCTATGTCTACCGGAGCCTGCGAAACCGGATCATCGACCGGATCCGCGCCCGAAAACCCATGCAATCCCTGGAGACTCCCATGCAGCAAGGTCTGACCTTGTCTGAAATCATCCCCCATCCCGATGGTTCGCCATTGGACCTTCTCGAAGAGCAGCAGCGGCAAGTGGCTTTCGAGATCGCCTTCGAGGAGCTGCCCTTGCTGGATCGCCAGTTGATCGAGGCCCACGAGTTCGAGGGCCGGAGCTTCGAAGAAATCTCCAAGGAGTGGAAGATGCCGATGGGCACCCTCCTGTCCCGAAAATCCCGGGCCATCCAGAAGCTCTCCCGAGCGATGGCCGAGCACTCAACCAAAAAATGACAATCAATCAAGAACAGAAAGAGACACGCCATGCGCATCTTCGGATTCCTTCTGAAAGTCCTCGGGGGATTGGCCTTGGCCACCCTCATCGCCTTCGTCTTCGGTTATCTGGTGCAGCACCTATGGAACTGGCTCATGCCGGGATTGTTCCATCTGCCGGAAATCAGTTTCTGGCAGGCGGCGGGATTGGTGCTGCTCTCGCGATTGCTGTTCGGGAACATCGGCGGCGGGCATCATGGGCACCACCACAAGCATCACGGCAAGAAATGCTGCGGGAAGGATCGCTGCGAAGACAAACACGACAATGGATGGGAGAAGCTCCGTTGCCACGGGTTCTTCCGGAGGTGGTCGCCGTCGGGCGATCCCAAGAACCTCGAACACTTCGACGAGTGGTGGAAGGATGGGGGCGAGGAGTCGTTCGAATCCTCGCACAACGCGAAATGCGGTGGTTGGGGCTGGTGGTCGTGGTGGAAGAAGGAAGGAAAAGGCCACTACGAAGCATGGCTGGGCGACAAGGGGCGCGCGTGAATGCAAGCATGAAGCGGCATTCCCGCTAGAAATGGGCGGGAATCCTGCTTCTGCCTTGCGTTCTACCTGACAGGAACCGTCAATGCTTGAGGCCCGACCACCACGCCCTTGCAGATCGTCGTCAGGTACCATTCCTTGGGTGGATTGAACTTTCCAGATCCAGGATCCATCGAAAGCGGAGAGAGATCAAGAGCGAAGTGACCCGAAAGAAATCCATCCTTGCGATCGATGAGACCGATGGGGATTTGGAGTTCCAGAAAGTGGTTGGAATTCGGGACATCTGCACCGAACAGCAGTTGCAGCGGAATCCACTGGCCATGGAACGAGGAGTCATCCGTGACGAGGAAGGATCCGAGAAGAGGCAAATTCCAACGCCGACCTTCAAGGATGAGAGGTTCCTTCGATACGACAACCTGGATGCCCTGCCCATTCAGGGAGGGGCTGGACGGAAGCTGCGTGAAAATGAGGTCGGGACGCGTCTGTGGCGCCAGGTGAAGCGCTTGCCAGGATGGATCCGCCTGAAGGTCAAGGCCAGGGGTTCCCGCATGGATCTTGAGTGGATTTGATATGAATTTGCCGGAATACCCGAAGACAATCCAATCAGCCGGCGCGCCTTCGAACAGTTCCTTCGGAAGATCCACCCATCTTTGGGTCGCAGTGGTCGACTCGGGACGAGGCCCCGAGGGAGGGGGAGTTGAGGGTTGCTTTTCACGATCCGCGAGGGGGACTTTGATCAGCTTTCCAGTTCTTTGATTGGCCAGGTAGATCGATCCTCTGCGCTTAGGATTGAAGCCTTGGGGGAGTGAAGAGTGGGTTTTGATCCCCACAATGATTGGTAAAGTCGGGTGTTCAGCGGGATCCCAAAGCTTCGGGCCGCCGAGCACCATCGATGATGTGTCTGGCGTTTCCAGCATGGAAAAACCAAAAGCGGACATCTCCTTGTGAGCGAAGAAATCGGAATCTTGGAATGACTCCAAATAGGAAATGGGCATGGTGTCAGCCTTTGAGATCTTTGAAGGCGGTGAGGGATTGAGCCTTGACGAATGTGGCGCAGGTGGGGCAGAAGTCCGCTGGCACTGTTGGAGCATCAGCATGGAACATGACGCAATGGCCATTTTCAAAAGTCGGGTCTCCATCATCGTCTACTCCTTTCTTCGCCTTGTATGAGCAGTGAGAGCCTGATCCCCCATGTTTGTCGTAACGGAACGGGTGGGCGTCGACCCGAAGTCCTGGTGGAGCATGGTAGTAGCCAGGATAGGGGACCATGTTGATCAGGTGACCCATTTCGTGGATGATCGTTCCACTGATCACTCGCGCATCCGAAGAAAACTTGATCAGGATTTGCGGAGCATTCGAACCATCACCACAGTAGGGGCCTTTTGCGGCAGTCAAGCTGAGAGCGGTTTCCACATGCTGGCCGGCGGATATCGCGCCCGCAGGCAGTTCCAAAGTGAACAAACCTGGTTCTGGTCGGGAGGAAAGGAGGCCAATCGTGCTGGTCCGCAAGGTGGGATCTGAGGTGAACTTGCCTTTTGCGCCGGTTTCGAGGTTTTTCCAGCTGGAGTCGATGATCAAGGGAGCTCCCTTGACTACAGGAGGGTTCAGGACGATCAATGGCGCGTCGTAATCGCGCAATTCGATATCGAGCGATTGGGTTGTCATAGGGAATTTCGCGTTGAGCTGCGGCGACCCTGCTCCATCCACCTGTAAGTCGCAGACGATGACCTGCAGGCATTTCCCGGCATGGACGGGGTGGAACAGCTTCCCGAGCTCGTTGAAGTTGTGGTTTCCCACATACACCTTCCCCGCCGGGAACAGCTCGTGCACGATGGGCGTTTCCGCCACCAGCTCGATGAAGACGTCGCGGGCCTTGTTCTGGGAGAGCGCCATGCTCGGGACCTTGGAGCCCTTGCCGTAGGTAAGCGTATACCAGAGTCGGCGCCAGTTCACGATCTTTTGGCGGATGTCGCATACGCCTGCGGATGGACCAACCTCGATGGTGAATTCATCCCCGCCAGCGAGTCCCACGCAGAACTTCGCCTTGGCCTTCCCGCCGCTGGCAGGGCTGGTCCAGGTAGCGCTGCCGCCGGACATTGGCGTTGGGGTCTTTTTTCCATCATCGATCCAGCCTACCACCGGGGAGTTTCGCTTCGAATTGCCCTTTGCTGCAATCGCTTTCCAGTGGACCACCCGGACGCCGGGATCCACTTCGACTTCCAGCTCCACGACATGTCCGAATTCCGGTTTGCCGCCAAGGTTCACGTATTGCTTGCGGAGCTTGGAGTTGTCGTGCAGGAAGTGGAGCACCTTGCGATCCGGCGAGGGTTCGTCCGGGTCCTTGACCAGATCGAGCTTCTTCTTCTCGAATTTTTCCGGGTCTTCGACAGGGTTTTCCGCCTTGGTGACGGCTCCGCTCGCGGGCGGGCTGGCCAGTGCGGGAACGTCGACCGGATGGAAGAGACAGATTTCGGCACTTCTTCCCGGAGGGTCGGGAAAGTCGCTGCCGTTGGAGTAGGCACCCTGGGTTCCCGAAGCGGGAAAGTCCGGCAATGGCCAGTCCGCGGCCGCGGATGGATCTTCTCCGCGCGCGGCTCGTACCATCGAACAGTAGACCTTGAGCGCGCCTTCCCATGTCTGGCCGCCAAGTTTCCCATCGATGGAGTAGCTGGTCTTGAAGCGATGGTTGCATTCCTTCTGGAATCCATTCAGAGCGGCGGAGGTGGATGGGCCGGAGGCTCCATCCACCTTGCCGGGGTCGCAATTCCAGTTGTGGTTCTTCGCCAACTCCGAGAGCAGGTACTGGATGTCCCGCAACTTGAACTCGGTCTTCCCCAGTTCCTTCCAAGCAGCGACATCGCGTCGCAGGATCGCCTTGATCGCGCGGGCTCGCACGTCGGCGAATTTCCGCGAGCCACCAACGGCGTCGGCGCTGGCGAACCCGAACGAGATGGCCATGTCGGAGTTGCCCGGCGGATAGGTGGACAATTTCTGCAACAGAGTCGCCATCGCCCTGCCGAATTCGTTGTGCGCCCCGATCGTGGGTAGGTGCGAATCCGCTGGGTGGGTGATTTCGGGAGTGCCCACGTACGGAACCAGCACCTTGTACTTGAGATCGACCTTGGGGCTTTCCTCCGGCCGTACGGTGCTCGTGGAGCTGGCCACGACGCGGTACTGCACCAACTTGCCGGATTCCTCCACGCCTTTGGGCGAATCGAGCTGGATCTGCGCGGTGACGGTTCCGGTCTCGCCGGTGGTTGTCGCCGATGCGCGGGAAGGAAGGTCCGCCCAGGCATCCGTGTCCAGGTACCGGAACTGCAGTTTGAATTCGATGTTGGCGGGCCAGGTGGATTCCAGGAGGCGGTAGTCGCATTGCACGGGGGTCGGCTGGTTGAAGTGCATCTCGGCCACCGGCCCCGTGAAGCGGCAGGACGAGAGCTCCAGCTTCGTGGTCTTGGACGTACTTGAAAATTCCTCGTCCGGCCAGGGATCTTCTTCGCGCAACCTGGCCGTGTAGGTGCTCGTGTCGTAGACGGCCTTTTTTGCGGGGGCGGCGCCGGATCGTTTCGGGGCAAGTTTGGAAAAGTCGAGATCTCCCGACGGCGGCCGGGCCGTCGATTGTTTCATCAGTTCGGGTTCGCTGGATCCGCTGGGATGAAAGGAGGAGGGCATGCGCTGGATACCTATTTGGGGATGGAAGAGGATCGGGAGGTCGGTCTTGCGGTCGATGGGGGGATAAGGTCTGCAGGCAAGAACCTTCCAGCTGGAATGTTAGTACAAGAGCAGGGGGTCCCGTTTTTCAAAAAAGCGACCCCAGTGCAACTCTTTCCGTTGCCCAACGCCTTGCGCGACAATGCTTTGTGCGGTAGTGTCTGCTCACACAACCCACTTGCGGATTTTAAGGGAATATTCTACATTGGAATACTCCACATGACAAAACGGCAACCGGCCGCAAATCGATACGATCTGGTCCTCCTGGGGGCGCTGGCAGAGAAGCCCGCTTCGGGGTATGACATCCTGATGTTGATTCGGGATCGGGGCATGGATCGTTGGGCGCGCATCAGCACCAGCACGGTGTATGCACGGTTGCAGAGACTGGAAAAGTCCAATCAGATCGAAGGTCGGGCGGATCGCGAAGGCAATCGTCCGGAGCGGACCATCTACACGATCTCCGAAAAGGGCCGCAAAACCTTGGCGCAGGAGGTGGTCCGCCACCTCACGGGTTTCAACGACGATCCGCGTACGCTGGGATTCGCCTATCTGGATGCGCTGGCGCCCCACCAGGTGATGCTGGAGCTCAAGCGCCATGAAAAACACCTGGTCAGCGAGATCGAAGCCCTGGACCAGTTGATCGCCAACCACAAGCGGCCCACCTTGCATCCGGAAGGGCCGTTCCTCAACTGCATGAGCCGCGACCACCTCTCCGTGGAACTGCGCTACGTGCAAGCGGCCAAGCAGATTTTGTCAGAAACGAAGAACCACACCCTTCTCAGGGGTTTCTTCGCCATCAACGACTCCTTGGCGTCCGTCTAGGGCGCCGCCGAACCCACCATCCCTCCAGTCCACTCCACACATCCGAGAATCGCCATGTCCAAGTACGGCTACTTCGACGACGCCAAGAAGGAATACGTCGTCACCAATCCCGCCACTCCGATCAAGTGGTGCAACTATGTCGGAACGCTCGCGTTCGGCGGCATCGTGGATACCACCGGCGGCAGTCTGATCTGCAAAGGCGATCCGGCGCTCAACCGCATCACCAAGTACCTGGCCTGGATGCCCAATTCCGACTTCAAGGGCTCCACCATCTACTTCAAGGTCAAGGACGCCGCGGGCAAGGTCGAGATCTTCTCGCCCTTCGTGACCCCCACCTTGGTTCCCATGGACAAGTGGGAATGCCACGTGGGATTGTCCTACAGCCGCTGGAACGTGGAGTACAAGGGTCTCAAGATCCAGATCACCGTGTTCGTGCCCACCGGGTCGTCCGTGCTCCTCCAGGACATCCAGGTCACCAACACCGGTGCGCCCGTATCCGTGGACATCGTGCCCGTGTACGAGTTCAGCCACTTCGACGCGCTCAAGCACCTGACCAACGCCGACTGGGTGCCCCAGACCATGACCACGAAGGCTCACGTCGAGCCTTCCGGCCACGTGGTGCTGGAGCAGTACGCGTTCATGAAGCGCGACTTCGAGGTGAACTACTTCACCGCCAACCAGCCCTGCGCGAGCTTCGAGACCGATCGCCGCAAGTTCCTGGGCCAAAACGAGATGGGCTCGTTCGCCAAGCCCCTGTCGCTTCTGGAAGACAAGCTCTCCAGCTCCACTTGCGTTCGCGGCGACACCCTAGCCGCCGAACAGTTCGCGGTGGGCACGCTCGCCACCGGCGCCACCTACCGCGTGGTGACCCAGCTGGGCAAGGAACAGTCGATCGACGCCGCCAAGGCTTCCATCGCCAAGTACCGCGATCTGGCCAATGTGGATGCCGCCTTCGCCGAGCTTGCCAATTTCTGGGCGGGCTACCTGCAGGCCGTGCAGATCAAGACCCCGGACGCGTCCTTCAACTCGATGGTCAACGTCCACAACCCCCGCCAGTGCCACACCACCAAGAACTGGTCGCGGTACCTTTCGCTCTACCAGCTCGGCTACGGCTCCGACCGCGGCATCGGCTTCCGCGACTCCTCGCAAGACCTGCTGGGCGTCATGAGCCACATGCCGGAAGAAGCCCGCGTGCTGGCGGAAAACCTGTTGTCGGTCCAGAAGGTGGATGGTTCTGCCATGCACCAGTACTTCCCCTCCACCATGGAAGCCAACGAAGGCGACTCCCGCGAGAAGGAAGATCGTCCGAAGTTCTACGGCGACGACCACCTGTGGATCGTGCTGACCGTGGCCGGCTACCTCAAGGAGACCGGAAACCTGGCCTTCTTGGACAAGGCGATTCCGTTCTACGACAAGGACAAGCACACCGGCAAGGCCCTTGAGACAGGATCTGTCTGGGAGCACATCTGCCGCAGCCTGCGCTTCACCTGGAACAACCGCGGCCAGCACGGCCTGCCGTTGCTGGGCTTCGCCGACTGGAACGACACGGTCAACCTGCCCACCGGCGCCGAATCCATGTTCAACGCGAACCTGTTCGGCAAGGCCCTGGTGGAAGCCATCGACGTGGCGGAAACGACCGGCAAGGCAGACGAAGCCGCCGAGTTCCGCAAGTACTACGCCGAGATGAAGAAGATCGTCAACGACGTGACCTGGGACGGCAAGTGGTGGAAGCGCTACTTCGACGAGAAGGGCAACCCCATCGGCTCCAACGAGAACACCTACGGCAAGCTCTACACCAACGGCCAGAGCTGGCCCGTGATCTCCGGCTTCGCCGAAGGCGAGCGCGCGCTCACCGCCTTGCAGAGCACCTTCGACATCATGAACACGAAAAACGGCATCAAGCTTTCGTGGCCCGGCTACCAGGGATTTGATCCGAAGCTCGGCGGCGTGTCCACCTATCCTCCCGGGGCCAAGGAAAACGGCGGCATCTTCCTGCACGCCAACCCCTGGGTGATGATCGCGGAAACCATCGTGGGCAACGGCGATCGCGCGTTCCAGTACTACACCCAGATCAACCCGGCCGCCAAAAACGAGATCCTGGACGAGTTCGAGTCCGAGCCGTACTGCTATCCCCAGAACATCCTGGGCGACGAGCATCCGCAGTTCGGATTGGGTCGCAACGCTTGGCTCTCCGGCACCTCCTCCTGGACCTACCAGGCCGCCACGCAGTACATCTGCGGCGTGCGCGCTTCGTTTGCGGGCCTGGTGGTGGATCCGTGCATCCCCAAGGCCTGGGACTCCTTCGAGATCGTCCGCAAGTGGCGCGGCGCCACCTACAAGATCTCGGTGAAGAACCCCTCCAAGATCTCCAAGGGCGTGAAGTCCATGGTGGTGGACGGCAAGGCAGTCGAGGGCAACGTGGCGCCCTTGTTCACCTCCGGCGAGCACACCGTCGAAGTCGTTCTGGGATAAACCCGAACGAACCTCTGTGCGAAGGCCCGTCGGGATCCGTCCCGGCGGGCCTTTTGATTTCTCCTTTCCTGCAGCGACCATCCGCGCCGAGGCTACTTTTCCCTCCCATGCTCCCCCCTCGATTCCGCGTTTGCCTGAAATGGATCCAATGGTCGGCGGTGGCGTCAATATTTGTTGCGTGTGCGCCCTCGCGTTCCGTGATCGACGTCGGTGGCTGGCCGCAGTGGAAACAGAGCCACGTTCCAAGCCGATGTCCGCGGGAGTTCGTGGTTGGGGTGAGTGGTGATTGGCCCTCACGATGCTGGGAAATGGATTCCGTGGTGCTCCATCGGCTGGGATGCCCCACCTTGGAGGGTTTTGGAAAACGGCTGAACGCAACATTGCGATTCGATGTATGCGGGGCTCGTCCGCCCGTCGTGGTCGTTCGTCTGGGAAATCTCGAGGGGAGCGGCGAATCATTCGATCCGTTGGACAGCTTGGTGCTCCCGGGCCTGCCGGACAGCGTCTTGAACGTGACTGTCGGAACGTCAAAAATGAGCGCGGAGGCCAGGATTGTCCTGATCGGACAGGAAGCGATCACGCCATGGAGCGCCCGGATCGCTCCATTGGTGCGGCTGGCATCGGACGAGTCGGGTCGGATCGAACCCAGCAGGTGGCGGATGTCCTGGCTTCTGGCCAACGCATGGAGGTCGAACGATCGCCGGGAGCTGTCCATCGAGCTGGACATGCGGGTGAATGGAGCCAGGCTGCGGGACACGATCCTTGTCGATCCTCTCGCGCACAGGCTTTCCCTCGGGAGGCGGCAATGAGAAGAATCCTGCTGGCATGCCTTCTGATTGGCGGGCTGGAAGGCTGCGCGACTTCGATCGTGGTCGACCAGATGATGACTTCCCCTGGGCGGGACGATGCGGTGGAGGTCAGGTCGGGGTCGGAGTTGCGATCCCGGACGTGTCCCAGGATGGGAGATGTCGATCGCTACCGCATCGATGCCAAAAACCGTCCATTGTACCTGGATCTGGAACGATGGGAATTGAGCGACGAGCCGATCCGTTCGGAGACGGGCAGAGCTCATTCGCCGGCCCGGTTCGGCAAGGAGATCGAAGTGGTGATGGGGACCTCTTCGGAAGGCTACTTCCCTTCGGATCTGGCAGGAGAGAATCCCAGCGTGTTGATCCGCTACCCGAAGGGAGGGCCGGCGATGGGCGCCGACTCGCTGCAGGTGCTCTCCGCGCCTTCGTTGGAGATCTGGTATTGGCTGGATGGAGAAGCTCGCTGGCGCAAGCTCGCGATCCGGACCGAGCGATTCAAGAAAGCACGCGATCGCGCCCATGCCTTGGAGCGTTCGACGTTCCTTCTGCTCGCCGTTCCGTTGGATGTCGTGATGTGGCCGCTGGAATTGCTGGTGAGTCTTGGGCTCTTCAAGGGCGGGTCTTGGCCGATGGGGTGCCCGGGCGGCTGCACCTGAGGCGGCTCGGCGGCTGTGCTTGACGTCAAGCCTTAGACGGATCTAGCGTTTGGTCTGCGCTGCGCCCGTTTCCGAAGGCCGGAGTCGCCTGATCTGGGTAATGCCGCCGCCACGCATGGCGGGGGCAGAAATCGACATGATGCTGCGCCGTCGATCCGTCGTTGGATTCGGCCATCCTGCTACCTTTCGCTCGAGTCGCACAGGCGCCACCATCAGGAGGACACCATGGCTTCACGCTTACCCCGCAGGGCCGCTTCGGCTTTTGGACTTCTGATGATCGGCAATCTTCATGCGGCCATTCCCGCGATGCCCCGCCTGAATGCCGGATTGCAAACGTACGGCTCCCCGGCCAGCGGGCTTCCCACCTTGGTGGATGGGAAATACAAGACCGCTTCGTGGTCGATTTCGGCGGGATCCTGGGCGGCTTGGAAGTTGCCTTCCGCACCGGGGAAGGTGGCCTTGGCCTGGAACAATCCGTCCTACACCTGGTCGGATTGGGTGACCAACGCGTCCAACTGCAAACAGGGAGCGAACCTCACGTTCCCTGCCGACTATGAAATCCTGACGTCTTCCAACTCCACCGATGGCACCGATGGCGACTGGACCAGCCGACTCAAGGTGACCGGCAACAAGGTGTCCAGCCGCATGCACATCGTCCAGACCGGCGCGGATGTCTGGGTGAAGATGGCCATCCAAGCCGGGACGGGGAGCTTGGATGAAATCGAGATCCACGACGCTTCCGTCTCCACGGAGGATACCTGGGCGTTCATCGGGACGAGCATCACTTCGGGCGCATTCAAGAGCGATTTTCCGGCTGTCGGGGATTTCCAAAGTTGGATGAGCCAAAGCTCCGCGAATGGCAATTGGCCCCTGGTGGTTCGGGCGGGAATCCCGTGCATCGTCTCCACGGATGTCTCGAGCAACATCGGGCGATACCTGGAAATGCTCGATGGCGTGAAGAACTGGGCGATCGAGATGGGCACCAACGATGCCTGGGGCGGCGGGACAGGAAATGTCGCGAGCTTCAAGGCGGCCATGCAGCTGGTGATCGATTCGGCCAAAGGGCGCGGTGTTCGGGTGTTCCTGGCCCGCACCCCCGCCACCAACTCCACCCTGACCGACGGCAAATGGCAAGTCAATCCGGCGTTCCTGACGGCCATCGACGATCTGGTCCGCACCAACGGCTTGGTGGAGGGGGCTGACCTGAATGCCTATTTCACCAAATATCCCAGCGACCTCTCGAGCGACGGGGTGCATCCCAACGCCAAAGGATATGCGGCCATCCACAACCAGTGGGCGAACGCACTGTTGCTGCGCTCGGTCTATGCGCCCATGAGTTCTGTTGACAAAATACGGCGAGGTGCCGATTTGCGCTTCGTGTCCGACAGGGCCGGAACGAGGTTGAGGATCGACGGCGCGCAAGGGCCTCTCTGGCTGGTTTCGATCGATGGAGCCAAGCGCAAGATCGGAGTGGATGGCCAGGGGTGGATCCCGCGCGAGTGGGGTCTGACCGGAGTGCAATTCGTGCAAACCCAAGGACAAGTGCGAGCGGTGTTCGTGGGACGGTAGTTCCCTCGGGAACGGGATGCATCTTTGGAGCGTGCGTTCCTTCCCATCCGATCCGCAGCGGCGCTTCCGATTCGGTGTCCTGGCGCTTTGTCTGGCAGCCGCGATGGCTTGGTTTTTGTCGTCCGGGTGCGCGTCCTATACCCCGGATTACGGGAACATGCGCACCAATGCACCCACGGTCCCTCCGCTAGTGGGGGCCGAGGGCGGCGGACAAGGTGGCATCGTGGCCACGGGAGGCGTGCGCTTGCAGCAGACCTTGGTGGAGCATATCGCCGAGCATTCCACCCCGATTTCCAAGGAGGGCGTTTGGAGTACGTCACCGCTGGGTGGCTGGGCGCAGTTGGAAGCTCTGGATAAGGATGGGGCCGGTCGGCTGGTGGCGGGAGGGGAGTACGGTGCGGGTTGGTCGGCGTGGGGTGGTGCCGGAGGACTCTACTCCAAAGTGGGAAGTCAGGTGGTCGTCGGGCCATCTGCGCTCTTGGGGCTGACGCGCCGCCAGACCTTGTATTGGGGCGACTCCGTCGTTCGATACCGTGTTCTTCCCACGGATCGGGACTCGGTCGTGCCCGGCTATCGGAGGAGTTTGGAGGGTGTCCATCTGTGGATGCGACTGGGATTGACCTTTCAACGACGCGAACGCGGGCCGTGGGGTGAGATCGGTTGGGTTCCGCTCTACAGCTGGGGCGGACAGAACATGGATGGGTATTTCTCCACCATGGGGTCTCTGGCTTTGGGGTGGCACGAGCCGATCGGCGCCCAGGACAGAGTCGTGGTGGGGTGGCGTGGGATCGGCACCGGCTACACGATGTCCAACCAGGGAATGTTGCTGTGGCAGCACATGTTCTCGTGGAAGGGATCGTCGCGCTTGGATTGATGGGATCGTTCCTCCGTCGGCAGACCAGATCACGACCGCATGTACAAAGGAACGACAATTTTTGATCCAATCGCTCCGAAGGCAGGTTCTCCCGGTCGGGTTTTGTATGTGGATGGCGGCGCTGTCGTCCGTTCGCGGGTGATCGGATTCCGATCATGATCGACGCGCCTCACGAAACGAGTCGTTCCATGAAGAAGTCACTACCCTTGATCGCTCTCGCGACAAGCCTCTGTTCCGCCGCGCCCGTCAAGTTCGGTGTCGACGGACTGGTCGGGTACAACAACCTTTCCATCGGCAGCGACGTGGGAGCGGGGTTGGTCACAGGCAGCCCCGAGGCCAAGCCCAGTTTCGGGTTCGCGATCGGCCCCACCGTTGCGTTTGTCGTCAACCCGCAGTTGGAGGTGGAAGGTGGCGCATCGTTTCTGTACGACATGAATCGCTTCGAAAACACCATCGAAGCGGGCATTCTCGGTTCCAACCTGGAAGAACACACCATCGACCAGATGAGTCTGGGTTTGAAGATTCAGCCGGTCTTGCGGGTCGGTGAACGGTTCAAGGTGAAGGCCGGCTACGAATGGGACATGCCGATTGGCGGAACGTCCGAGACCAAGCGGACCACCACGCTGCTGGGATTGACGGCAATCTCGACGGAAACTGCCGACATCGTCTGGGCGCCCGCCAAGCGCTCCGACGTGAAGAGCTCCGAGGCTGCGGTGCTTTCCACCCACAATCTGATCGCCGGAGTTTCCTACGACATCCTCCCTGCCTTGGCGGTCTCTCTGCAGGGCAAGTTCGCGCTCACGGGAACGGTGCCATCCTACAAGACCAACGGCGACCTCGACGGCGCAGCCAGTTCGAGTTCGAACATCATGGCCCACCAGATCGCACTGGGCGTGAAGGTCGGGGTGATGTGAGCCTTGGCTGAAAGCTGACCACTCTGGAGTGACAGCTATCCTCGCCTCCGGCGCCCAGGCGCGTCGAGGGCGGCGGATCATTGCTCCAGGCACTCCAGAGTTCCGGCCAATCCAACGAGCAGGTTTTCGCGAGGCTCGGATCCCAATGGAATCGTGTCTGACAAGAAATGTCCCTGCCAGATGCGCTGCGCGAGGCAGGACGGGGATTTGCCTTCGGGTGAAACGTGTGCAGGTCCCGATGGGCCCGCCTGGAACCGCACCTCGACAGTTCGAACCTTCGCTCGCGGCGTGCGACTGGATAGAGCGCACCCGATGGACCACTGGCCATTGTGCGGATTTGCCTTGCACTGCAGTTCCTGGCGGGTGCCGAGTTCGCCCAGCACGTAGGAGCGCGTGAGGCGGTGGGTCTGCACGAGTCGCCCCTCCCGGATCCCGATCCCCAGCTCGACCAATTGCAGGGTCCCGGTTCCCGCGTCCCCGACAATTTCCGCCCAGATACGCGACCCCCGCGCGTCCTTGTGGATGCGGAGGGGGCAGTGCGCATACCACGTGGGCAGCGTGGCGCTGTCCTGCAAAACCAGGTTGTGGCCTTGGCGTGCGTACAGGTAGAGGATCGCCTGCTGGTCGGATCCGCGCTTGTAGAGGTGGAAGGTGTCGCGCCCCGTGATCAGGGTGCGTCCGCCAGCCTGGCGAAAGGTGGCTGGGCTGACATGGACTAGCGCCGAATCCCACCGCAACGGCACGAGATCGCCCTGGGTAGACAGGGCCGTGGCAACGGGAAAGAGGAGGGCGAAAAGGGGAACAATCACGGGGAGACAAGGTAGAGATTGGGGGTGGGAAGGGGGTGAGGGCGGCGATTTTGCCAGTACTGATCAATGCGTTGTTGTAGGGATCGGGCATGCCCGATTCCTCGGCTACATGTTCGATTGGACGCGGCCCAGTCGGGAGTGTGATTTAGATCACAGACAAGCCCCCCCCTCCCCGCAATACATTCACATCCATCATGCAAGTTCTTTCGTTTCAACGCAGTCACCGCTCCTAAGGAGATTCCCCCCATGCCTACACGTTACTGGCCAAAGGCCTGGCTTGCCGCTGTTCCCTTGGCGGCCCTGGCCAGCATTTTGTCCTGCCAAAGCACAACGATTATCGAGGAAGATCCTTCCAACACGGCGGGTGTGCACTACGTGCACTTTCGGGTGGCGGATAGCGCCTCCATCCCGGACAGTCTCTGGTACAAGTCGCCATTGGATTCTGGAACGGAGTCGTTTTCCGTAGAGGGCACGGGGCTGATGGTGCGGCTCATTCCGTTTCTCAACCAATTGGGCGACAAAGACTCCATGGCCATCCACAATTACAGGATGGGGCTGCACCTGGGGACTGCCATCGTTAAGCCGGTGGATTACATGGAGCTTTCTGGCGTACGCACAGTGCGCTCGGGTGCCGATTCGCTGGCCGTGAGCTTGCTGCGGACCTTCGATAGCCTCCGCAAGGCCACTCCCAGCTCCTTGAAAGACACCACCGCCGCAGGAAAATGCGCGGCGTTCCAGCAGGCGGTGGCGGAATGGGTGTTCCGTGGCCACCCAAGTGCTGCCGCGTACAAACGGCTTGCTCCACAGGGACTGGATACAGCCAAGGTGAATCGTCAGATTCTGATATTGGCGGCCAAGTCTGGTCTTACGCTGGGCGAGGTGGTCAAGCAGTGGAGCTTGTCGTTGGATTACACCGGTGCCCGTCGACTTGTGTCGGCCCTCGTGTTGGATTCTTCAAGCCTGAATCCATTCCAGCTGGAAGCCGCGCTGCGCATGGATACGCTGCATCTCGGCGAGCCTCCGGTGGGGCTGCTGGGCAAGATCCGCGGAAAAAAGGGCATCAAGAGTGTGGAGTATGTCATCGCAAATGATTCTGGTGTCCGCTCAGATCGGTTCGTGCTGGCGGATGCTCCCGACCTCAAGGTCAATCCAGAAATGCTTGATTTTGCGGGCCAACCCACCTTTGTGCCGCGCGCCAATGCTGCGCTGGGCACATACACGCTGCGGGTGCATGTGGCAGACAATCTGGGAAATGAACAATTCTACGTCACCGCCTTCAATGTGGCGGCGGCGCTGGATCATGTCGGGCCGGATCTTACCGTCGTAGACCCTTTGGCGCCCGTGGTGCGCGACTATGCGGACCCCGATCTGGTAGTGAAGGTAAAGGTGAGAGATCCCAGTGGAGTGAAGTCCGTGAAGATCGGCGGCGTGGAGGCTGATCAAGGCAGTGGCGAAAATTGGTCACTGAAAATCGTGGTGCCCGTCGATTCTGTGGGCCGCGAGGTGAAGATCGAGGCTTGGGATGGCGCGAATAATACCACGGTCAAAACGATCCTGATCCGGCGCAACCAGAAACCCATTCCCACGGCGCCGCGTCTGAAGCTTGTGGGTCCGGCCAACGGCACCTTGATCGCCTTTGAGGATTCTGTGGTGCGCGTGGTATGGAAGGCGGAAACAGATTTTGGAAAGATTGACTCTGTGACGATTGATGGAGTGCTGGCCAAGCCACAAAACGATACCTGGGTGGGCGAACTGACCTTGCCCGCCAATGGCAAGGTCTCCAGCTTTGGAGTTCGCGCCTACAGTTCGGTGTCGCTGATGGCGACAGAATATGTCTCGCTCGGTCGCAAAGCCGACAGCGCCGGCCCTGTGGTGAAGTGGGTCTCTCCCAGCCAGGGGCACCGGGAGGCCTACGATGTGAAAACGCTGGAAGTCATTGTTTCCTCGGCAGATCCGTCCGGACTGGATTCCGTGCGCATCGACGGCAAGAAGCCGGACACGGTCGGCGGCATCTGGAAAGCGAACATTGGCTTGAGCGGCCCTGGGGAGTTGACAAGAATTCATGTGAAGTCCTGGGATCGTGCTC
Organism: Fibrobacterota bacterium; assembly: GCA_016699655.1. Lineage (GTDB taxonomy): Bacteria > Fibrobacterota > Fibrobacteria > UBA5070 > UBA5070 > UBA5070. The sequence goes on along the minus strand of CP064986.1, from coordinate 720,657 downwards.
ATAACGTGACGGATTCTGTATTGCTGGTGTCGCGCGACCCAATTCCCGGCCAGTTGCCCCCCCAGTACCGCTGGGTGAAACCAGACAAGTCCTCTGGGACGATCATCCCGTTTGCAGAGGCCAGCTACTTGGCCCAATGCGTTCTGACCGACATTTCCGGGATTGATAGCTCCAGCGTGCTGATCAATGGCGTGTTGGCGACGCGAGTCAATGATTCGGTGTGGGAGCGAAAGGTGGATCTGCCGCCGGACGGCAAAGGCCAGACTATCACCTTGGAGGCCAAGAACAAGCGGGGCGTATCGATCTCAGGATTCGTTGCGGTGGCGCGCGCGGCAGATGCGGAAAAGCCGACATTCACCCGCTGGACCGACACCAGGGATCTAAGCGTATTGTTCGATACCACCTCGGTGGAAGTGGGGTGGACCGCTAAGGACAACGACCTCATCGCCAAAGCCTGGATCCAGGATTCTCTGATTGCCGGTGATGCGACGGGCTACCACTTGCGCGTGGCCCTGGCGGTGGCGACGCAATGGATCAAGTTCCGGGCGGTGGACCCGGCGGGCAACGAGGTCCGCGACAGCGTGAGTATCGAGCGTCGGACGGATACCGTCAAGTCGGTGAACTTGTCCGACACAAACGGCAGGCTGCGTTCGGGCACCTTCTGGGTGAAGCTCGGCTGCGCCACGGCGGGCGCCACCATCCGCTACACATTGGATGGCTCGGAACCCATATCGACCTCGCCGATCTACGCCGACAGCATCAAGATCGACACGACGATCACGCTTAAGGCGCGGGGGTTTGCGGTGGGGCGCGTGGATGGGCCGGTAGTGACGCAAGGATATCAGATGGCGGTGCCAGTGGAGGTGTACGCAGGGTGGAACCAGAGCTTGGTAAAACTTTCGGATGGAAGTCTTTGGGGCTTTGGTCAAATGTTTTGTAATGCGGACGATGCGTCAACCGGTTGCGTAAGTTATTCCGTGGCATTTCCTACTCCGAGGAAAATAGCTGACAGCGTTATGACGGCTACTTCTGGGCTAGAATCTGAGCTTTGGATTGCGAACGATAAAGTATTGTATGGTGTAGGTACAAATGTCGATGGCGAAATGGCCTTTGGATCCATTAATCGGCTAGCAAGACCCACCCAGCTTTCTCGGAGGGGTGTCAAGGCTCGGGCTTTTGGTGACATTGGAGGGCGTCAGACAATGGTATTGATGGAGGATGGCTCCCTCTGGGGGTGTGGATCACTGTTTGGAGGGAATAACTATGTTTTTGAAAAAGTCTCGGATAGCGTTGTGGATATGGGTGGAGGTCAAAGGGGGCTTGCCTACTTTTTGAAGAAGGATGGTTCATTTTGGATTAAAGGTGCGAATTATTCGGTTTCCTTCTCTTCAGATAAGTTTGTAAAGCTGTTTGATTCTGTTAAGGTGATTCCTGAGAGAATAAATAGAACGCTGATCGTAGCAAAAAATGACAATACGGTTTGGGCATGGGGTGCGAATGACAATTATCAGATGGGCGTTGGTGTGTTGCCGTCAGTTTCTGGAGTGATTAGGGTTCCTGATTTTGATGGGCAAGATGTTAAGGGGATCGCGATGGGGGAAAATCACTCCTTTGTTCTTCTAAAGAATGGCGACATGTATGGAATGGGTTCAATGGTTTCGGGTTTGATTCTTGGCGGGATCCAGGGGTTTAGCTATCCGAAGTTCATAGGCAAAGGAATTCGCTCAGTCAGCTCTGGTGCATATCATGCGCTTCTGCTGGATAATAGCGGGATTTTGCGAACTTACGGAACAAATACTTTCGGTGTTTTAGGGCGATCGATAGATGCCGGGAACGACAGCAGGGTGTTTTTCTAGTCAGAGGCAGATGAGTGCGTGAATAATGCCAGTGTAAATGCTGAAAAGGCCGGCGACCTGGCTGCCTGGCTGGGAAGCCAGGCGGAGAACGATGAGGATTTGGTCAAACGATTACTCGAAAATGATTAAATTCGAAGCTGTATTGGCAACCTTTGCTTGTGAAAAGGACTAATCTATGAAGTCTCCTTGTGCTGCCCTTTTGCTTCCAGCCTTAGTGTTTGCCCTGGACACCCAGCCTCTCTATCTGGATGTTGGTTGCGATAGCCTCGGAATTCCTGGCACGGATGTAAACGGAGCGCTTACCTCTGTGCAGCGAGGTGGAAAGGCGGCGATCCCCACCACCTGCAACGGCGCCCTGAGTGGCTCGGACGCCATTTCCTTGAAGGCGACGGCAGGTGGCTGGTGGAATTGTGGGATAAAAACCCCTACCGACCGATCCATTCCGGTGAAAGGCTATGCGGATGTGCGTTTCTGGGTGAAGAACAACGGGGCGGCCTCTGGTTTCACCGTGGAGTGGCAGAAAGAAAACTGGGCTTTCTCCACAGCACAGAACGTGAATATTCCCTCGGGAAGCGAGTGGACAGAAATCGTGGTTCCCCTGGGCCTCTCAGGTACGGATACAGCCATCAAGGCGCTCTACCTCAGAAACCTCGCTGGCCAACCCGCAGTTGATTTGCTGATCGATTCCGTGACAATTACTGACGGAACGGGGAATCGCAGCTTGGAGATTCCCACAGGAATCCCCGGGACGCTTCCAGCTTCATGGCCACCGTTCTTTTTGATCGGAGGTCTTGATAAGACTGAAATTGGAAAAGCGACCAAGCCTTTCCAGGCGGGGAGCCAATACCGCTACCAGTATGTGATGAAGGAAACCCAAGGCTACTGGAGCCCCACCGCCCCCAACAAGGGGGAGTACGTCGCCGACTACGCGAAGGAATCGGAAACGCTCGGAGTCAAGTCTGCGTTCGTGTGGTACAACCTCGGCAAGAGCGGCGAAGGCTACACCACCGTCATCGGGAATCTGGTGAACGCCGCGTACATGGAGGAGTATTTCACCCGCTATGAATGGCTTCTGGACCAAATGGTGAAAGGGGGGCAGCGCGACTACATGATCGTCCTTGAGCCCGACATGTACGGATTCCTCACGCGAGGTCCGGGTGACAACGGACAGGCCATTCCCACCGATGATCCATCCACCATTCCGGTAGCCATGGCCAAGGCAAACAGTCTTTCTGGCAAGACCTATGCCTCGAACATGAAAGGCTGGGCTGAGTACATGGTCGCCCGGGCCCGGGTAAAGTTGGCGAGCCAAGGTGTGATCATCGGTCACATGCCCAACCATTGGGGTGTCAACATTCCTGGCCAGGTGGGGCGTGGACGCAAAGAGGCTCATCTGTTCAGCGGGATGACCATTGCACGATTCATCAATGGCTTTGGTGCAGCTGGCAAAGGTGACGTGGTGTTCGTGGAAAAAACCGACTTTGATGCGGGTATCAAGGGAGCTCAATGGTTCTGGGACTCCACCTGTTACGCGAAGTTTTTCCTTTGGACCCGTGCCATCGGTCACGGAACAGGACTGCCCATGGTGGGCTGGCAGATGGCTGAAGGAAACTCAACCCATCCGGAGGCAGCCAAGCGGGACGACATCGTGGAAACATTCCTGGCGCACCCCGAGTGGTGGACGGATGGAGGTTTCGCGGGGATTCTGTTCGGAGGCGGCAATCCCGGTTGCGCAAACTACGCAGGAACGGATGACGGTGGATGGTACGGGACAAAAATTGCCGCCTATCAGAAAGCCCCAATTGCCTTGCCCGCGCCGTCGGCGGTCTCGCCTGGGGTCTCGGCAACACAAAAAGGCATCCGCATGCTCCCGAATCGCGACGGAATCCGGTTCGAGGGGTTCGAGGGATCCGCGACGGTGGCCTTCCTGGATGCGCGTGGAAAGATCGGGGCATCGCACCGCGTGCGCGCAGGAGAATCGATCGCCTGGCCTGCCTCGCGGCATGGGGCTGTATTCGTGCGGGTCCGGGCCGAAGGCGCCACGCGGGTGTTCGCCGTCACCCGGTGATTTCGCCGCAAGTCATGGCTGGATGGGCTTCGGTCCTCCAGTCATGACGGGAACTGTCGCCTGGACTCGGCGCCGGGAGGGCGCTCGGAGCAGGGCGAGCTTGGCTTCCACCTCGGCGATCCGCCCGAACCAATATTGTTTGGCGTCGTCGTTGGAGACCTGATCCTTGGATGGCCGCAAGGCGCGGGGAATTTTGGCGAGCTCTTCCCAGTGGAGCGATTGTTCGCGATCCTTTTCCGAGCGAGTGGAAGGCTCTTGGCGATGGCGCCAGAAGTCCAAATGCTTGTGGTACTCGGCGAGGATTCCGGAGATGTGCGCCACCAAGGCGTCGCGATCCCCGGGGATGTAGCCAGGGCCGGAGCACCCGCAGGAGTGGAAGGTGATCCCCATCGCATACAAGCTTTGCAAGTGGCTCCAGGCTTTGATGTCGGCGCGCTTGGGGGCCTCGAAGTCCTTGCCCATGTTCGCGACCGGCCCGGCACAATCGGGGCATTTCGCTTCGCGTTCGCGCTTGTCGTCGCGGTTGATGTCCCACAGCAGCATGCGTTTGAATGTTTTCCGGCAGGAGAAGCAGGCGTAGTGCGGTTTGTATCTCACCATCGCGTAGCGGCACATGGGTCTTGGGGGTCCTTGGAAGGGTTGCGAACCATAAACCTAAATTGGGTACTCGTTCGCCAGCTTCGCCGGTTCCGCGCAAGCCGATCTCCCGGATGGGCTGGAGGAGGATAGATTTCAAGCATGGAATCGATTCCCTCGTCGCGATCCAACGATCCGAAAACCCAGGCAAGCCCAAAGGAGCCGTCACATGGCTCGGCTCGGCTTGAGCCCACAGGTTCCGGCACGGGGGGCTCCCTTCCGGAAGCGCCCTCCCGCAGATGGGCGCATTGGTTCCATCCGCGCCACTGGGCATCGGATCCCACCACGCCGCGCTTCGCGTGGGTGTTCGTGGGGATCTATCTGTTTTCCACCGCGGTTCTTTCCTTCGCGGAATTCTACATGGAACGCTCCCGGGAGCGCCAGCGCATCGACGCCACGATGCAGGCGGCGGGATACGCTCTCGATCAGATTCTTGGACGCGATTTCCACGATCGATACACCTCGGATCGTCCGATCGCTTCCGCGGACTATGCGCGACTCGTGCAAGAGCTCAACCGTTTCGCACGCCATCTCCGGGTGGAGTATGTGTACTCCGTGGTCAGGTCCGAGGGGGAAGTGTTCTTCGTCGTCAGCAACGAAACCCGCGACGATTCCCTGCGAGGTACGCCGAGCCGCTTCTACAATCCCTATCCAAAACCCCCGGCGGCGCTTCTCCAGGCGTTCGATTCCCGGGACGAAACAGGGCGATACGCCAGCTACACCAACATCTGGGACAGTTTCTATTCGGTCTTCATTCCGCGGTGGTCGCCGGGCGGGGTCCGCTACATCCTGGCTGCAGACATCAAGTTGGACGACTACCGCACCCTGTTGGCCAGCTGCCTGGGTCGTTCGGCTTTCCTGGTTTTCGTCCTGCTGGTCCCACTGCTTCCCCTGGTGCACCTTCAGCGCAAGTTCGTGCGCGCCCGGATGGAAATCGCCGAGAGGAATCGTGCCCACGCGGCGGACCTCGCGGAGCTGAACAGCCATTTGGAGTCCATGGTGTCCCGCCGGACCGCGGAGCTCGAGCAGGCCCTGGAAGATCTCAAACGATTCTCCTACACCGTCAGCCATGATCTGAACGCTCCGCTCCACGCGATCTCCGGATTTTCCCAGATCCTGAAGGACGAAGTGGGGCAAAATCTGTCCGAAGAACACGCGTCATTCCTGGGGACGATATCCGCCTCCGCCAGCCGGATGTCGACGATGATCAAGACCATCCTCTACCAGGCATCCCATCACGACACGCCGCTGCGCAAGGAAACCGTCGATCTGTCGGAAATGGCGGGTGAGGTGGTCGACGAACTTCGGGCGGCGAGCATGGGATTCGGCGCGCAAGTGGAGATCGCTCCGTCGCTGTCCGCCCATGGCGATCCGCCGATGGTGCGGCTGATCCTCCAGAACCTGCTATCCAACGCGTTCAAATATTCCCGCAACAACCCTGCGCCGCGGGTCGTGCTGGCGGGCGGCGCGGGCCCGGCCGAGGATTGGTTCGAGGTCCGCGACAACGGCGCCGGATTCCCTCCCGAGCTGGAGACGCGGCTGTTCCGCCCCTTCGGAAGATTGCATGGAGAGGAGTTCGAGGGGTTCGGTATCGGGCTGAGCCATGTCGCGCGCATCGTCGAAGATCATGGCGGGACGATCACGGCGTCGGGACGTCCCAACGAGGGGGCCGCTTTCCGAGTCGTCCTTCCGCGATCCGAGAAATCCGGCGCCGGGGATCCAGAGGAAGAGTCGAGCGACTAGTCGATCGAACGGCGAGCTTGCTTCTTGTAGGAATCCACCATCTTCCCGAAGGAGCGATCCTTCTTGCGCCGCTGGGCGGTCGTGGACTCGAAATGCTCCCTTTCCTTTTCCAGTTTCCGCCAGCTCTCGTAGGCGGACCGGTCGAGCCGGCCGGACTCCAGGGCGGCGAGGATCGCGCAACCGGCCTCCGCGGTGTGCGTGCAGTCGCGGTACCGGCAATTTCCGGCATCAAATGCCATCGGCCCGAGACCGGATTCGATCCGGGTTCCCCCAAGGGCGAGGCCCACTTCCCGCATGCCGGGATTGTCGATGAGGATCGCGCCATTGTCCAGCGCCACCAGCTCGCGATGGCTGGTGACATGCCGTCCTTTGCCTGTGCTGTCGCTGATCGCATCCGTGCGCATGACCACGCGCCCGGACAACCTGTTGAGCAGCGTGGATTTTCCGACGCCGGACGACCCCAGCAGGCAGTAGGTCTTTCCCTTCTCCATCAGGCTCTCCAGTGATGCATAGCCGTCTGGGGCATTGCTGGTGACCGCGACAACCGGAGCGCCGCCAGTCCGGCTTTCGGCTGCCTGGCGGATTTCCGCGAGCCGTGCGGGATCGATCAGGTCGATTTTTGTCAGCAGGATGATCGGCGCGATCCTGGCGTCGCGGCAGATGGCCAGATACCGATCCAGCCGGTTGAGATTGAAGTCCCGGTCGATGGCCTGGACCAGAAGGGCGTGGTCGACATTGGCCGCGATGACCTGGACCTCGCCCGATCCCCCCGTGGCTTGCCGGGAGATCACGGAGGATCGCGGCAGGATGCCGTGGATGAGGGCGGAGCTCGCGTCGGTGCGGTCCAGCGCGATCCAATCGCCCACGGCCGGCAAGTCTTCGCGTGCGGTCAGGGAGAATCGAAGGCTCCCCTTCGTTTCCGCGTCAACCTCGCCGGATTTGGTCGCCACGATGAATCGCGTCCGGTGTTCGGCCACCACGCGTCCAATCTCCTGATCCTGGAAGCCGCACGCTCGCCGCGAGGCTTCGATGCGGCTGTCGTATCCGAAGGTTTCGAGACTCATCGGGAGTGCTCCTTGCGCAACACGAAAAACGCGTAGCCGTAATACTTCGAGTGCTTGCGGTGCATCTGCGCCTCGAGTTGACAGCGCGCGTAGACCTCCTGTGCCTCCAGCACACCCGAGTTCCTCGCTTTCAACACTTCGATCTTCGCGAGACCCAGAGCCCTCACGGTGGATTCGTCGCTCCCTGGTCCTTGGCGGGGCAGCTCGTCGAACAGCTCGTTGAAGCACTTCATGGCTTCCCGGTTCCCCTCGATGTTCTTCGTCAACATCCGGATGTGGACCACCTCGTTTTCCGACAAGCCCAGGCCGGTCAGGAAGTCGTGGTGACCTCGCGGCCAACGGCGTTCGAACTCTCGGTGCCAGCGCACCATCGCTTCCCGATCGAACCCGCAGGCCCTCCGGAGCTCCAGCCAAAGTTCTCCGTCGAGCCCGGGGGCGCTGGAGCCTGCTGCCGCGGTCCGGAGCATCCCGGCCAGCACGCGCTGCTGGGCGCGCAAGGAGGCGACCTCCTGTCCGATCTCCCGCAACCGGCGTTCGAGGATGCCGGTCTCCTCGCCGTCGCTGTCCAGGAGGAGGGCAATGTCCGCAAGTCCCAACCCCGCCTCGCGGAACGCGCAGATCCGCTCCAGACGCACCAGGTCCGCTTCCGTATACAGGCGGTAGTCCGCTGCGGTTCGAGCGCCCGGTTTCAGCAATCCAAGGTGGTCGTAGTGCAGGAGCGTGGAGCGAGCAAGCCCAAATCGCTTCGCCAGTTCCGTGATGCGGAAGGTTCCCATGCCTACCAACCTAAACCGTGAAGTCGTTGTCGGGTCAATGGCCTTTTCCATGCGCGTGCGATGGAGACAGGTCCCCGGAGGGTGCATTTTTTGCGCGCGGCATCGTTTCTTGCAGTTGTGTTCCCGTTCGGGAAAGGATTCAGATTGAAAATCGACGAGGAGCCATCGTTAGATCCCTTCGAGAGTGTCTCCGACCATCGCGGGTTGGAGTTGGTGGGCAATGATTTCTCCGATCGAACGGCGGATTCCGTCAAGATCGTGGGTTCCGTCTTCGAGAGGGTCCGCATGGCCAGGACATCCCTGCGGAAGCTGGTTCTGGAGGATGTGTCGTTCCGTGGCTGCGACATGGCAAACGGCAATTGGGAAGAGTCGATCCTGGCCAAGGTGGAAATGCACGAATGCCGCATGACGGGAATCGGCATGGTCCACGCCGCGTTCCAGGATTGCACGTTCGTTTCCTGCGAGGCGAAGATGGCCAATTTCCGGTTGGCCACCTTCAAAAGGACGCGGTTCCTCCGCTGTTCTTTCCGCAATGCAGACTTCCAAAGGGCCGATCTGCGCGGAGTCGTGTTCGACGATTGCGATCTGGGGAGCGCGCAGATGTCCTTCGCCAAGCTGGAGGGCGCCGTGTTCTGCGGCTCGCAGATCGATGGTCTGCAAGTGGGCGTGGACGATCTGCGCGGCGCGGTGGTGGATGCTTCGCAGGCGGCCTATCTGGCGGGGTTGATGGGGTTGGTGATCCGGTAGGGAGTGCGTTCCCGGTTGGATGTAGATTGGCTCGACACGCCTATGCAGAAGGAAAGCACCCGCTGAGACCCGACATCGTTCCGGAAATGGCCAGGGCCGAATACTACGCGCGCATCCACCGGGTGATCGACCATGTGGAGCGCCATCTTGACCAGGAATTGTCCGTGGAAACCCTGGCGCTGATCGGTTGCTTTTCCCCTTTCCACTTCCATCGCGTCTTCGGCGCGGTGGTGGGGGAGTCGCTCATGGCCTTCGTGACCAGGCTGCGGCTGGAAAAGGCCGCCAAGCTGCTGGTGCACGAGCGCTCCACATCGGTATCGAGCATCGCCCAGCGCGTGGGGATCGCCGATTCCAGCATCTTCGCCCGCGCCTTCAAGCGGGAGTTCGGGGTTTCGGCCAGCCGTTGGCGCGAGGGGCACCCCAGGGCGCGCGAAGATCGCAAGAAAAGCAAAAAGGATCGCAACCAGAGTCAAGACTCGCCAATGGATTTCGCCCATCTTGAGGAAGCCCATCCAACCAGGAGGTTTCCCATGAATGCACAACAGGTCGAGATCCACGTGGAAGTCCGCGACGCCGCGGCCAGGTCTTTCGCCTATGCCCGCCATATCGGTCCCTATGCAGGAGATGCAGAACTGTTCGGGCGCCTCTTCGGAAAGGTCTTCGCGTGGGCGGGACCTCGCGGTTTGCTGGGGCCCGACGCCAGCGCCCTGACGATCTACCACGACGACCCGGAGGTGACGGCTCCCGAAAAGCTGCGCATCAGCGTCGGGGTCACCGTCCCGGCCGGTACCGCGGTGGAAGGAGAAATCGGGATCATGGAAATTCCCGCGGGAAAATATGCGGTCGCCACCTGCGCCATCCATCCGGACCAGTACACGGCCGCTTGGGACGCTTTCCTGCGCGGATGGTTTCCCGCCAGCGGATGGCAGCCGGATGAACGCCCCTGCTTCGAGCTCCATCTCAACGACCCCGCGACGGATCCGGAAGGGCTCCATCGCGTGCAATTGTGGGAGCCGGTCAGGTCGCTGTGAATTTTTGAACGGCGTACAGCATTGCGTCCTCCCGGGCCGCGTCTGCATATTACGCAGGTGCACTATAGGGAGGACACGATGCAAACCACCAAGACCATCATCTGCAACGCCGAGGCCACCATCCTCGGTCTGCTCTCCGAAGGCCCGAGGCACCCCTACCAGATCTCGCTGGATGTGGAGGAACGGGGCATGCAGACCTGGTCGGAGCTTTCGCGCACCACCGTCTACAAGATGCTGCGCCGCCTGGAACTCAAGCGCCTGGTCAAAGGGGCTTCCGAAGCCACGTCCGGGGGGCGCAAGCGCTGCATCTACCGGCCCACCGCCAAGGGAACGGCCGCGCTGGCCGGATACATCGAACAGGAATTGTCTCACCATTCCACCCACAAGTCGCCCTTCGACGCGGCCATCTACTGGAGCGACCGTCTGCCGAACCGGGAAGTCCTCCGGCTGCTGGGCGGCTACCGCAAGAAGCTCCAGGAAGCCCTGGGATTCTGGCGATGCATGGTGGGGTACCTCGCCGACAACGGTTGTCCCAAATCCGACCAGGCGCTGTGCGATCGCAAGGCGCACATGCTCGAAGGGGAGCTCGCCTGGCTCGACAAATACACCAAGGAACTCGGCCATGGATGAACCCATCGAGATCCGGGGAGCACGGGAAGCGGCAAGAGCAACCTGGTCCACGAAGATCTCGCCAAGCGCTACCCTGCGGTGGTGGCCGATCAAGCGGACATGGCGCGCAGCAGTCGTCCCAATCTCCTCACCTGGGCCGGATTGTTCGACGCCGTCCGGAAGGGTTTCACGGAAACCGCCGGCGCGAATGCGACGCTCTTCAGTCTCAACTGCGGGGCGCTAGCCCCGAGTGCAAAGGCCAAGGAAGCATGAAGCTGGAGATGAACTTCATGGACGATGTGTCGCTCCCATGTTTCATCATTGGTGACGGATTTCGGTCGCGTCGGGAGAGGATCCTCATCGGTCGTCCAGTCCTTTTCCTTCCAGGATCCGCGGCAGGCACTTCTCGATGCGCGATCGCCGGGTGGCCGATTGCTTGGCTCCCGAAAAGTGAAGCAAATAGGCCTTGCGTCGGCCGGGAGTCAGGGCATCGAAAGCGGCCTTCAGTGCGCTTTGGCTGTCCAGAGCCTCCTGGAACTCCTCCGGTACGACAAAATCCGTCACCGCTTTGATCGCCACCTTCGCGCCGGATTTCTCGAGATCGATGGCTTCCCGGATGTAGGACTCCAACACGGCTTTCCGCTTCTTGATCTCGGCGACGGCGGTGAAACGCGCCAATCGGATGGACTGGGAGTTTTCGCCGGGCGATTGGAGAAGGCTCGTGGGGTCCTTCAGGAGGGAGCCCTTGAAAAACGACAAGGCGCAGTATTCCTTGAATGCGACCACCATCGCGATGTTCTTCCCCTGGCTGGTGTAGCAGGGCATCCCCCACTTGAGTTCTTCCGTCAAGCCGCACGAAAGAGCGATACGTCGAAGCTCCTTCAAAGGCTCCGTCCAAGTGTGGACCTTGCAATCGGGGGTTCCGCCCAAGGCGCATCGCCCGCATCCGATTTCCAAGTACTGGTCGATCTTAGGATTCATGGGTTGAGCCTCCGCTCCATCGGAAATTCCAAGTTACTTGGAAGCGGATCGCAAAGCCATCGGAGGAAAGCGTGAACCCGCCGACTCCATTGTGCTACTGTTTGTGAAACTCCGGAGATTTCCCAATGATCCGATCCAGCGTTTGCACGTTCGCCTTGATCTCCATCCCCTTTGCGCTTGTTGGCTGTGACAGTGGAGGCTCCACCGCCGCACCGCCTGCGGAGCCCACGCCCCAGGCACGTTTGTTGGTGGACGAATCTTCCGACACGGTTCGCATCCGGTTGGATTCCAGCGCTCTTGAAGGCGTGGCCGTCCAGGCAGACCTGCGTGTGGGTGCCCACCCGTGGTCGCCGGATTCTGTCAGGCTGAGGAAGGTATCCGACCACTGGGAACTGGTCCGCCTGCCCGACGGCCCCTGGCGCTTCGACGCCACCTTGCGCGATCGCGAAGGGATGGTGGTCGCGACGGGATCCAAATCCTTCGTGCGCGCCACGCCGTTCACCCTGTGCGGACACAATCTGACGCTCGGTGAATGGGTGGGACTGCTGGGAGGGAATCTGGTGGTCGTGGCGGGCATGGACGAAGGCGCCCGCAGTGGGCGCGACGTGGTCAAGGAAATCCTTGCGGCCATGGTGGTTTCTTCGTTGGATGTGGATCGGTTGTCCAGGTTGCAGCGGAACTTTTCCAACGGCGTGTACAGCTACGGCGCCGACCCGAGCCGCGTGGAAACCCAATTCGCCTTCGTGGCGGCGCAGGCGTTCGGGCCGTATGCGGCGGGCGACACGATCCGCGAGAACGTCGCCAACACGTCCTCGTATGTGAAGAACATCGGCGTGAGTCTCACCAAAGGCGTGACCTGGGATCGCGGGGGATTGTTCGATTTGATTCTGGGGTCGGTGAGTTTCAGTGGTCGCACCCCGAGCTTTTCCATCGATCCCACTCGGCTTTCCCTGACCTTGGCCACGCAGGCGCAGATCACGCGTCCGCGCCGGAAGGCGCGCGTGGCGGGGGATTCGCTGATCTACACGACGCAGACATCGGATTCGCTGCGCTTTCGGATCTCCCTGGTGCCCACCACGTTGCGGGCGTTGCAGAATTCCATGGACGACGGCACCCTGACCTTCAGCCACGATGGGACCACCTACAAGAGCGAGGCGGATGGCATGAGCCACATCTTCCACCACTCCTCGGTGCGTTTGTACAACGATTCGCTGGGACTTGGGCAGTTCGATGGTTCGTACAGAGTTGACGCCGCTTCAGGGGCCTTCAAGTACTACCAGCGCGGGGTGATCTCCAGCACCACAGAACAATCCACCCTCTTCGCCTGCGACGAGGCCCTCAAGGATACGCTGGGCGTAGCGCACCATGCGAAGGACCTCTCGCACGGGTCGTTCGTCACATCGCGCGGCCTGACGATCCCGTACGGGTTGCAGGCGTTCTAGAGAGAAGGCAAACGGGAAGTGGATGGTCCGGGAGCGGGTTGCCGATCCGCTAGGCGGTGACCATCGGTGGCGACGATTCCTCTTCATGGAGGGCCCCGGCCCATCTCGCGACGTCCCTCGCCAGTTGTTCCTGCCGAAACGGCTTGGGGATGACTCCGTCCATCTTGGCGGCCAGGCACCTCATCCGAATATCCGGAAGCACGTCGGCGGTGAGGGCCACGATCGGCGTGGAAGCGGCCCTTCTGCGCGAGGCAGAGGTGTCGTCGCGCCACGACCGGATAGCCAGGCTGGCTTCGAAACCATCCATCTCCGGCATGTGGCAATCCATCAGGATCAGGTGGAAGGCCTGGCTCTCCAGGATGGAAAGCGCTTCCAGCCCACCCGACGCCTCCTGCACCTGGCACCCCATCTTCACCAGAGAGGCCTTGGCGACGCGCAGGTTCACGCGATTGTCGTCGACCACCAGAACCCTGACAGATTCTGTTTGGAATGTATTGATGCTGTCGGTGGCGGGGTCCGCATCCAGGGTCGCGGGTTGGAACGGGATGGAAAAGGAAAAGGTGGAGCCCACTCCCGCGGCGCTGGTCACCGAGATCGTGCCGCCCATCTTGTTGGCCAGACCTTGGGCGATGGCCAGACCGAGACCGGTGCCTCCGTACCTTCGTCCGAGGCTGGAATCCAGCTGCGTGAACTTCTCGAACAAGCGTTTGGATTCCGTCGGATCCATTCCGATGCCGGTGTCCTTGATCGAAAAAAGGATCCGGTCCTGGCCGGGCAGCCTTGATGGATCCGGGATGCACGTGACCTCCAGCCAGATCTCTCCCTTTTCGGTGAACTTGACCGCATTGGAGAGAAGATTGACCAGAATCTGACGCAGCCTGGGTGCGTCCCCGTCGATGGCCTTGGGGACGTTCGGATCCTGCTTGACCTTGATCGCGATGCCTTTTTCCGTCGCTTTCGACTCGAAGGCGCGCGCGACCGCTTCGACCGTGGAGCGGACGGAAAACGGCGCGTTCTCCAATTCGAGCTTGTCGCCTTCGATCTTGAAATAGTCCAGCGCATCCTGCAGGATGGCGGCCAGATGGTCCCCCGACTCCAGGATCGTCTGGACATGGATCCTGTCTTCCGGACCGAGGTTGGAATCCAGCAAAAGCTGGGCGGGGACGATCATGCCATTGAGGGGAGTGCGGATCTCGTGGCTCATGGTGGCCAGAAATTCCGTCTTCACCCGCGGAACCACGCTTTCGGCCTGCTTGGCGCGGCGACGCCAGGCGAACCATCCTTGGAACAGGAAGGTCAACCCCCACAAGATCCAAATGACCTGGACACCCCAAAGAAGGATCGCAGGCTTGATGATGGGGCCTTCCAGCCACACCTTCCCGACCTCGATGGTTCCGGTATCCGAACCGAAATTGACATCGGGGGTCACCACATTGATGGAGACCACGTCATCCAGACGCACTGCTTGTTCCGAAATGGGGGTCTTGTTTTGGGCGATCCACCAACTGGTCAGGCGAAGCATCTTCCAGTCGATCGAAAGGTCGCTCCAGCCTGCCTGAGGTTTGTACTGGATCTCCCCCGGAGCGACGAGCTTCCTGCTTTGGGTGGAGCGATTGGAGCTGATCCAGACACGGAACAGCGAAGAGTCCACTCGATGGTGGAGGATCCGAACATGGAGCTGGTCGAAATTCTCGAAGTTCCGCAAAGTCTTCGGTGCAGTGGAATCGAGCACCAGGGCGATGCCGGCGAAGGGGTAGGCGAAACCGAAACGCAACTGATACTTGAACCGCCAACTCGAGTCGGTTTTGATGGCTTCCGATACGGACTCGCCACTCACTTCCGCGTCGGTGAAGGCGTATCCGGTCAGATGTGGAGTGAGGTCCACTTCCCGATGATTGAACCTGAGGGTGAACAGGGCGATCAGGAGGGTGACGACCAACAACAACGCGACATCGAAGCTTGTGCCCCTGCCGAAAACGGATTGACGAAGATCTTGAGGGTCGGTTGCCACGTCACATGATCCCATCGAGTAAGACGGGAAAGCAAGGGGTCGCTGCCAAACTTTCAACACATGCTGCCACTCAAGCCTCGTCGGATGGCCCCGCCTCTTCAGGAGAAGGCAAAGAGGAATTCTGTCCCCAAGATGCAAATACCAAGCAAGAGGATCAATGCCCCGACTCCAACGGAAAGTTCAACCAACGGTTGACTTCAGCGGCGTTTGTCATGGAAAGGAGATGACCACCATCGACCATTGTCACTTCGAGGGGCGCCGGATGGATGATTCGGTCGTGTTTTCCGTGGATCCGGCCAGCGATGGGTGCGCAGACGGGCTGCCATTGAGCCACCAGTGTGCACAACGCCTTGACCGATCGCGGGGGCAGCCGACTGGCCATGGCGGAAAAATCTTTCATATGGGAAGATTCCCGGATCCCGAAGAAATGTCGGACCAACCATTGTGGAAGGTGTTGTAGATCGAACAATGGCGTAGGAACCCAGCGGACCAGAGGCAACAGCGCGCGCAGCGGCCATCGGATTTCCGCGCGGCCGGTGAGCGACCCCACCAGAAACACCCCTCCCTCGGGCGGCAGCCGCTGTGCGGTCTTCAACGCAGCCAATCCGCCGAAGGAGACTCCCACGAACCGAAGCGGTTCAGTTGACGGAATTTGTCTGGCCAGGAGATCGGCGAAGTCGTCCCAGTTGTCCGGAATCACGGGCGGCCATTCGATCCACAGACTCTTGCCGGGAACCGAGTGGTATTTGGCCAAGGTGGAATCCGCGCCAAGGCCGGGGAAGAAGATGGTGGTGGGGGCGGTTGTGTTCCTGTGGTCGGTTCGATGCGGATCAGTCATCGGCTTCGCTTGCCCCGAGCAATCCAGCTGCGTCCTTGGTGTCCAACTCCACCTTGGGTGATGCGACTTTCAGGCGCTTTTCGACTTCCTTGATGTGCTCGGCAGGCGGGATCTGTTCAGGCAAAGTGCCGCCGATGCGGCGAATGGCCTCGCGAACCTCCTTGCCGACCTCGTGGTGAGTGCGAATGGCGGCCGTCTCGTTGGCAGTCCCTTCACGCGCAAGCTTGTCGCGTGTCTGAGTCATGCGGAATTGGTTCGCCGCAAGCTCCGTGGCGTCCATTCGATCCATCAGATTGTCTTTGGCGGGAATGCGCTTCTTGGCTTGGATTTCTTCTCGGCCCAGCCCCCCATAAAGTCCTTTGTAACCTGCGTCGTGGAAAACGCCGAACATCCGGCTGTGGACTCCCGCTTGCCGAGCCGCACCGGAGAGCATTTTGAATTCCTCCGCCGTTTGTTTGCGCAGCTCCAGACGCTCCAGGTCGGCGGCCAAATGGTCCGCCAATTCCTGTCGCCGAGTTTGGATCGCGAAATACTGCTGCGCCATGGCGATCTCGGGTTTGCGCGGATCGCCATTCTGTGCGATGAGGTAACAGGCGAAGCGGGAGAGATGGACATCCTCTACTCTCCGTGCGCCTCCCTTGCCTAGCTCGATCATTTTGCCGGCGCCGGCAAAATGATGTCCTGACTCGTTGCCTGATTGCGCGCAGGATTCCTTGGCGCGGTCGATGGCCTGCTCGAATCGCCGCCATTGCGAGTACCCTAACAGTGGCTGCAAGTCGCGAGCGCACCAATATTCGGCACCATGCTCGTTGGTTCGCTTCAGACTTTCGAAAGCCGAGTCTCCCATGGATACAGGGACAAGGGGATTCGGAGATTCGTTGCTCATTGGTGGCTCCAAATTTCCAGAACTCCGAGCGGGATCTTGCGATGGAATGCTGGAGTCTTGCGTCGGGGTGCGCGGGGCTGCATTCAAATCAATTTAGCTGAAAGTGCTCATTTGAGCAATGATCTTTTTGAGTGGGTCTTCACCAGTTATTGACGAGGTTGCTTGCACTCTAGGGTTGTGGCCGTTTGACGTGGCGGTTGAAGAAGTCGGCACTTTCCTTTTCTGCTTCATTCGCTTGCCAATACAGCGCATCGGCGCGTGCCGTGTCACCTTGTTTGTCGGCTTCGAGGCACTGGCGCTGCAGGTCCTGAATCCGTTCGTGGAGGATCCTGTTGCCCTCATAGGGCACTCCGTACAGCACATCTTGTCTGTACATGTACCAGTGCTCCACGACTTCGATGTCCCCGGGTATTTCTTCAGCATTGGCGATCCGGCAGCCCAAGGATCGGACGTATCGCTCGTAGACTTCTGAGGCGATGGAACACGGCTCCCACCTCATTCCGCCGCCCATCCCGCGATCGTAGATGCCGCGAGACATGTACTCGTTGATCACGGCCAGAGGCGGAAAGACCTGCAAAGACCCGATTTTGAGCATTCGGTTATCCGCCAAAATTTCGGCTTCTTCCATCAGCTTCCAGTCGGATTCTTCGGGACCCGGGCCGGTGGCTGGTAGGTAGACGGCGCGAATCATGGTTGCTCCACTGGCTCGGTCACGAAGCCGTGGGCCTGCAAGCGATCGGCAACGTCGTCGTTGGAGCTTTCCAAGGTCCAGAAGGCGGCGTCGATGCACTCGAAGCGGAATTCGCAAGGAAGATCGGGGATGTCGGCCTGAAGCTGTGGGCCGAGCTGGTTCCATGGCGCGCGCGTGGCATGGATTTCAGTCCAATCTCCTTCCAATCCGTGGGCGATGCGGAGGAAAAAGTCGTGCGTGCACACGAAGGATTGGTTGTCTTTGGAAAAGCGTAGGCCGGGATCGGGGAGCAGCTCGTTTTGACTGTCCAAAAGGTCGTCAGGCCAGGTGACGATTGCTCCGGAGAGGATCCAGGTCAGGTCATAGGGGCCGAGCAGGTCCAGGGCGGCGAGGACTTGGTGGAAGCGGTAGTTGATGGTGCCGGGGGCTGTGCGGTGAAGGTGGTGGAGGATGCGCAGACGCATGGATTAGGGGGCGCGTTTTGGTGCGGTCGAGGGGAGTGGATTGAAGAGGCCAATCCGTTCACAAGCCTCTAGGAAGGGCCTTTTTAAAAACCGACAATCAACCCAGGGGTTATGTCTTTCCTCCCGTCGAAGGGTGCTCAGATAGTCAGATGGGTCACGACCGCTTGTCTTCCACTCGTCAAAAATGCAAAAGAGCCATTCCTTTGCACCTGACCTTGAGCAAATTGTGTCCATGTAGTGATTGTCGATTCCGTACACATCTCGCCAAGTATCGATCTCTTCAGCTCTAGAAGGTGGACCAAATTGGATGCTCACATCTTTCGGCTCCAGGTTGTCCAAATCGTGAGAATGCAGGTTCATGCCAATCTCAATTTCATGTGCCTGCGTAGAATATGGGTAGAATGCCTTCCTGCGGCGCTCCCCTCGAGCTTGATGTGTTGGGTATTTCGAGGGTTGAAATGCCGGATTCTTGCTGGTTTTATAACTGCTGTTGCAGTGGTGGCAAGCTGGAGCCAGATTCCGGAAATTGATCGAGTTAAACGGGTAGTGGGCTTTGGGAAGGTAGTGATCGTACGCTTCGCGGCTCGTGCTGTATTGGCCAAGAATGCGACTGACGCCACAGAACGGACAAACCCCCAAATCATTGACTTTGACGAAGGCTAGGTAGTGGTCGTCGATGTCGCCAATCTTGGATTTCAGAATGGCGAGATCAAGGAGCGAGTCTGAGTACAGACCTTTGAAGAACGTTGCGAGGTGCTCGCAAAGATCCTTGTGGACGGTCATTAACCTGCGGTAGATGACAATATGCGTCTCCGGGTCATTTGCACAAACATTCTCGATGTCGTTGTTTCCGACGTACCACTGCTTGAGTTGATCGATTTCTGGCTCTGCCAACATGGCGAAATGAGCGTAGATGCGTTCGACATGGCTGTAGAAGAACTCCCCACCTTTGGTGTCGGTGATGAGAAAGTTCTCCATCACTTCGTATAGATCTGGATTTCCAAGGAAAAGTTCCAGTCGGAACGCCCCACTGGACGGAGCCTTGCACCACACCTCGTGGAAAATGAAGTCGATGAACTCCTGCATCTTCTCCATCTTGTGCGGGACGTAGGTGTACGGGAACAGCATCAGCTCGGTGACTCCACCCGACCTAGGATTGCCTTGATGAGAAGGAACTTCTCCACCGAATCGCCGAGCTTCTGGTCGATCTCGTCGATCAGAGTGGCAGGATCTTCGCCATTTTCGAAGCGCTTACGGAAGTCCTGGATCATTGAATTTGCGACGCCTCCGACAGTTTCCGTCTTCTCGAAGGTCTTCATGGTGATCTTGTTGATCGAGGCACCAAGGGTGTTGTAGTCCGGGTGTTCGATGGTCACTTCACCCGAGTCTTCCTTCTTGAAAATCAGCACCTTGTCAGGCTTGCTGTCGGAGATCAGAAACGGGGTGTGGGTGGTGATCAGCATTTCCGGCATGCAAACGAAATCAGTCTCGTCGAAGCCTTCGAGAGACAGGCATCGACGCAAGCGAGAGATGAACTGAGCTCTCCAATCGGGATTAAAGTGCGTCTCTGGCTCGTCAAGAAGGAAAAGGCTTCTGGTGCCGCGAAAGAGCATGCATAGCCCCAGGCTGTGGAGCAATTGATGCTCGCCATCCGACAGTTCCTTAAGGAGCAGAGGTTGATCTACGCCAGCTTTCGTGACATAGAATTCCTTGAAGCGCATGATACGCATATCTGAAGGTAGGACGGGAATTGTCTCATTGGCGTAGTGGCTGGAAGACTTGTACAAGTCTGCTTTCAGGTCGTCCGAGACCGAGTACAAATTCAGATTCAGGAGAACCTGGAGGGATTGAAAGAGTTGAAGAGCGGATCCAAAGTTTGCTCTGAATGCATCACGTGTCGCCTCGTTGACCCAGTAATCTAGGGTCAGCGTGTCGGATTTTTCATCGGAGGACCAGCAAGTGGCACAACGTTTCAGAGCCTCCACGGTAGTTCTCAATAGAACGAGCACATTCGTATAGGTTGCGTACCCAAGCGCTTCGTCAAACGCGCTATCAAGATACGGGTGCTGTTCCACCATTTCCTCCAGGTTCCTGGCATTGGGGACAGCAGGGCCAAACTCATACTGCTGGTCAGGCGATAGAGACGCGCGTTGTTTGAGAATGATTCGGAAGGAGGTGATTGCCCGAAGGCCTATATCTCCTGAGTAGGCTGCAACAACTTCGGAGGGTTGAAACAGGAGGTTGGACAACAGGATTGCTTGGCTGAACTCGCGATCTAAGTAAGCCATGCGGGCATCCGGCCGGCCGGAATAGGGATGCAGATTCCTCAGGCAGCCCCAATATTCGTCGAATTGGACAAAACGCATCTTAAAGAAGGGAAGGCTCAGAATTTCGTTTTCACCAGATGAGTACCCTAGGATGTAAGCGGGAAGCAGGAACTCGCGCTCTGCTTCATCCGCTTCTCGAAACACGCCTCCCGTCGTGTCTACCCATTGGATCTCCGGAGGCTGACCTGGCTTCTTTGAGATCATCACGGGAACGGAAATTTTTCGATCCGAGTGGATTCCGAGCGGCATCAGGTATTCGAGCTCGAAACCGTTCGGGGCGTATTCTGTCACTTCATCGAAGGATTCAGGGAGGAAATTTCGGCGAACCCGCTGAACCTCAAGCTGGAAGAAGATCGAAGCGAGCGCTTCCAAGAGATTGGATTTTCCGCTGCCATTGCGCCCTGCGCACACGAATGGCTCGAAGTCTGAGTTTGCTAAGTCCTCTTGCATTTTCCACTCGGTCCGAAAGTGGTACTCGAAGCCGGAGGCCAGGCTGCGAAATCCCTTTGGGTCAGTGATTTTGATGCGCAGGAGCTTCATCGATCGATCTTCGGTCCCGCCTTGTGCAGGACAATTTTTCGTAATGGGCTTCTGCCTGCTTCCGCTGCGGAAGTCTGGGTGAGTCGGCCGCTGGTCAGTGCATCGAAGATCAAATCTTTGATCTGATCTTGGTCCGGCTGGCCCCACGGGTCGATGCCCTCTGCAAGCCGAAGTGCATTGCTTGCCATGCTCACAAACTTTGAGGCAGACAATTCTTGACCAGAATAAAGCGAGTCAATGTATGCGTCTAGCCACATCTTGATCTGAGACGCTCGCTGCGACTTGTCGGCGAGATTGATGCCTTCCGGAATCTTAGGAAGGTTGAATTGTGGGGTTGGGTTTGGCCGGGGTTCGGGGGCGGTTTGTTGCAAAGGAATCTCCTCGTCGAGATGGGGGATGGTTACCCGCGACAAATCCAACACTCCCGCAAACGCCTTCTGGCTCAACGCGCCGTAGAGGGCTTCCAGATCAGTGAGGCTTTGCAGGATGCTGTCTTTGACCTCATCTACGCGCTGATGAATTTCTGCAAACCGATTTTGCAGTTGGATGGGAGGGTGGCGAAGCTTTGTCTCCTTGATCAGCCCAAGGTTCAGGCCGCTCATGATCGCGCCCCGGTTTTTGCTCTTGAATTGATTCAGTATATAAGGACTTGAATGGATGGAATAAGACAAAAATACCGGGTTCGCTTTTTGAAGATTCAGAGTTATTGCCGCTAAATGCTTGGTGTTGATGGCTAGCGGCACATCCTTTGGGACGACCGCAGACCTGCCAATCGTCCCCATAATTGTCACGATCACGTCGCCCGGGAAAATTCGGTAGGTCTCCAACTCTCTGTATTTTTCTGTAGTAATGAATCGTGGCTCACCCCACGCAAATCGATTTTGTACGGCATTGTCAATGCCAAGAACAGCGACATCCCCGTTTTCAGTAAACTCGCTGTGCAGCAAGTTCGAGCCGAATGGCCCTGTTCGCATCGCACCCCTGTTATCAGAGGCAAGAGATCGAATTTCTACTTCGGGCCAATCGTGATAGGCCGAATTTCTTGGGCCGAACATCTCCAGGAATACGCTTTTGAGCAACGCATCGAGCTGTTGCAGGTGCTGCTTGCGCCGGGCGATCAAGCCTTCCACTTTGCCGAGCAGATGGGCAATGCGCTTCTGGTCGTCGAGGGGAGGGAGAGGGATTTCCTCGTTACGAACGTCTGATTGGCTCACAGCAGGATAATTGGCTCCTGCGATCTTCTTCATTAGTGAGTTGACAAACATGCTCGAGCGAACCCAAGCAAACAGGTAGCTGGAATCCAATACTTTGGAATCTGAGCGTAGGACACAAAAGCCAGTTGATGCCGTAGTTGCTTGAGCAACCGGCGTCAGCTTTGCAACGGAATTCAAGTTTGGTCGCACTGTCGAAACCAGGACGTCATGGCCTCGGACAAGCTGCCTTGCTCGACTCGGAGCAGTCGCGCCCGTTACCATCGTGGTAGATGTAACGCGCTTCTGGTCTTGATCAATGCTTCCGATATCGATGTATTGAAATGATGTCTCCGCCCCGTCTTTGGCCGGGTTCCAAGATTCCACAGGTAAACATTTCGAGCCAATTTTTTCGAGGGGCCAACTCACGCTAGTACTCCCTGCCGCTGGGCGTTGTGGTGCGCAGCATCCCGCAGAGGGGGTAGCGGAAGACACCACAGCCGCTCGCGGCGTACAAGGGGCGGCGGCGAGGAGGCTGGAGCGAGGGGGAGGCTTCCCCCACCAAGGTTTGCAATTGCGCAGCAAGCTGCTTCGCAAATGAGGCAACTGGCTGTTGCCCATTTACAGAAGGCTCAGAGTAGAAGGTGACCCACGGCTGGTACGAGGTGTCGATCCGGCTCCCGCTCATTTGACTTTCCCCTCGATGCCCTTCACCGTGTGGTCGGCGACCAACAAGCGCATCTGGTGGATGGCGATCTGGTTGAGTTTCACGAGGCGGGCCGATTGGTCGACCCCTTCCTGGATCAGGAGAGCGTTGATGTTCTCGAGGTTCGAGAGGCAGACGAGTTGGGACACGTTGGCTTCGTCGCGGAGGTTGCCCTTCTTGCCGGGGTTCTGGTCGCGCCAGTCCTTGGCGGTGCGGCCAAATAGGGCCATGTTCAAAACGTCGGCTTCCGTGGCGTACACGAGGTTTGCCTGGGCTTTGGTCAAAGCCGCTGGAATCAGATGTTCCTGGATGGCATCGGTGTGGATGCGGTAGTTGATCTTGGCGAGGTTGCGGCGGATGTCCCAGCCCAGCTGCTTCTGCTCGTCGTCCTTGAGGCGCTGGAATTCCTTGATCAGGTAGAGCTTGAACTCGACCGACACCCACGAGGCGAACTCGAAGGCGATGTCCTTGTGGGCGAAGGTGCCGCCGTAACGGCCTTGCTTGGAGACGATGCCGATGGCGCCGGTCTTCTCGATCCATTGCTTGGGGGTGAGGACGAAGCTGTTGAGACCTGCTTGCCGTTTAAACCCGTCGAATTCGACGGGTTTAAAACCTGGATTGTAGAGCTGTTCCCAGATCCCCAAAAACTCGATGGTGTTGCGGTTGCGCAGCCAGTTTTTGATGAGGTCGTCGGCGTTGGTGGGATTGCGGTATTTGGCGATGTCGGTGATGCAGATGAAATCCGACTCGTTGAGCCTGGTGACTCCCACTTCCTGGCTGAGAACTTGGATCTTGCTCATCCAATCATCTCCCGCAACTCCAACAGTTCCCGCACGATGCCACCCTCCAACCGGGAGAGGTCTTCTGCCTTGGATTCGCCCACCTCGGAGGCGATCAACCGATCCAGAATCACCGAGGGCGCCTCGTACTGCACTTCTTCGAAGACGTCGACCTTGTAGCGCGAAAGCGAAAGGTCGTAGGATTGGGCCTCGATGTCGGCGCGCGGAACCGCGAAGCACTTGGCGGTGCGGTCAGCTTCTGTCAATTCTTTGCGGGCGTGGTACTTGGCCACCACGTCTTGCAGATCACCAGGGTTGTCCAGTTTGGTGCGCTTGTCGTCCAGGCTGTAGCCGTCGGCGGACATTTCGTAGAACCACACGCTCTCGGTGGCGGGCTTGGTGAACGCTTCCTTGGGGCCGTAGACCTTGGTGAAGAGCAAAATGGCGGTGCTCACGCCCGCATAGGGCTTGAAGACGCCGCTGGGCATGGTCACCACCGCCTTGAGATCGCAGCGCTCGATCAGAAGTTGCCGTAGGTCCTTGAAGGCCTTGCCTGATCCGAAGAGAACGCCCTGGGGAACGATCACACAGGCGGTGCCGCCCTTTTTGAGCAGGCGGTAGATGTTCTCCACAAACAGCAGCTCGGTCTTGGTGGTTCCCAGGGTCAGGCTCTCGTTGATGTCGCCTTTGTCAATGCTCCCCGTGAACGGCGGATTGGCCATCACGATGTCGTATTCCGACTCCTCCACGAAGCTCTTGCTCAGGGTGTCCTTGTAGTCGATGTGGGGTTCATCGATCCCGTGCATCATCAGATTCATGAGTCCCAGACGCACCATGGTGGCGTCGATGTCGTAGCCCCACAGCGAACTGGACAAAATGGCCTGGGCGTTGTTGGTCAGGGCTGCCGCCAACGAGGTGCGCACAAAGCCGTCTTCGTCGGGGGTCAGGTTCGTGGAACCCGCCTTGAGGGCGAGCTGGGTCACGATGTATTGGTAGGACCCGAGCAGGAATCCGCCGGATCCGCAGGCGGGATCGGTGATCCGATGCCCCAATTGCGGTTGCACCAGATCCGCCATCATCTTGATGATGTGGCGCGGCGTGCGGAACTGGCCGTTCTTGCCTGCGGTGGCAATTTCTGACAACAAATACTCGTAGACGTCGCCCTGGATATCCTGGAAGGCCTGGCCCTTTTCCTGCGAGTCCTTTTCCATCACCTCGAAGATTTCGTCGATGGTCTTCACCGCTTCCACCAGCAGCGACGGCTTGGGGATGATGAACACTGCGTTTTTCATGTGGTGGGTAAAATTCGACTCGGCGCCGTTGAGGTCTTTCAGGAACGGAAAGACCTTCCCTTGCACATGCTGAAGCATTTCTTCCGCTTGCATGCGCCTGAATTCGCTCCAGCGCAGTTTGCCGCGTTCGATGGCGAACCGACCAGGGTCGGTTTGGTTGCGCGATTCGGGAGGGATCCAGTGGCCCTCGAACTTGGATGCGTAGGGCTCTCCTGTGAATTCGGCGTCGGCTTGGCGCTTGGAGTCCAGTTCGTCCATGCGCTTCATGAACAGCAGATACGTGATCTGCTCGATGGCCGTCAGAGGATTGCTGATGCCCCCTGACCAGAATTTGTTCCAAAGCTGGTCGATCTTGGCTTTGAGCTCGGGGTTGTTCTGGAGCATGGGTCAATGATCCTTTTTCAAATTCTTCAGAAGCCTTCGCCCTTTGGGGGTGAGGCGGTATTGTTGCAGACGGCTGCTGGGTTTGTCGGGAATTGTCATCTCGATCAAATCCCGTTCCAGGGCGGCATGCAGATAGTTTTCGCGAAAGCTCTGGCGATGGGAAAGCTGTAGCCGTTCGCGCAGTGCTCCCGAAGATAACGCGTCTTCCTGGAGTGCCATCACCAAGCGGTCGACGGGATTGGCCGACTGGGTCGGTGACTGGGCCGCCGACTGGGTCGCCGACTGGGTCGCTGGTTGACCAGGACTGGTAGGGATTTTTTCGGCGTAGGGGAAAACCAATCGGACGAAATTTCGACTGATCGTGAACGCTTCTTTGCCGTAGGCTTCTAGGATACGAGGGATCCCGGATCCCAGGTGCTCCACGATTTCCAGATCGCGGAAGACGCGCATGATCTCTTTGTTGCGCGGGGCCGAATGGCCCGCAAAGAAGTCGTCCTTGTCCAGGCCGTGGGGGAGTCCACCGGCCGAAGTGATTTCGAGGCGATCCGAGAAAAATTCGAATTTTGGAACACTACTGTTCGAGTAGTCGTTGTGGACAATGGCATTGACCACAGCTTCTCGCATGGCCAGACGGTTGATCATCTGGCGCTCTTCTCGAAGCGGAACGCCGATGCGGGTGTAGATGGTGTTCTCGACGTTCATCATCTAGGCCGCCAACTTTTCAGTGAAGGCCAGAATTTCGTGGATTTGGTTCTGATCGAACACACCACGGATGCCGTTGGGGTGGATCACCGTGAACGGTGCGCTGATGAGGTCTTTCTTCTCCAGCTTTTCGCGTTCGATGATGAACTTTTTCAGGAGGCTCAAGAACTCCAGCTGGCGGCTGTCCAGATTGCTGTGCTCGCGAAGAAACTGATCGAAGGCTTCCTGGACAGTTTCTGGAAAACTGTGCAGAGTCTCCATCCCCAGGATATGCCGGATGAACTGCAGGAAACGCGCCTTGTGGTTCTTGTAGACCTTGCGCAAAAGCTCTTCGGTGATGTGGGGGTGCTCGGCATGCAGCAGGTTCGCCAATTCAGAGGCTTCCGCTTCGCTGACGATTTCACCCTTCTTGATCTTCTGCAAGATGGGTGTCCGTTCGGTGAGCTCGGAAATGAGGGCTTCCACCATCTCGCGATAGCGGGCGATGCTCACCGCTTCGTTTTGCGGCCCGAACTCTACCATCTCCTTGTTCTTGACGATATCCGTGAAGTTGAACTCCGCGATGCCTTGGCCTGCGTCCTGTTCACGGAACCTCATCAGAGGTCCAAGCTTCTCCACCAGAGCATCGAAGGAGTCTTCCGTCGCAGTGCTCCAGAAATGGTCGGATTGGGCGGCGCGGATCAGGGATTCTTCCTGCCTGACAAAGGGGATGGACAGCGGCAATTCGGAGATTTGTTCCATCAAGCCCGCTTTCAGGACCTCCGCTTGGGGTTTGTTGTTGGAAAGGGCGGCCAGGGAATGCTGCAGCACGTCGCGTTCGAACCGCATCGCCTTGAAATCGACCAGGGAGAGGGTTCGGAACAGGGGCTTGATCTGCTCGCGCAGGAATTCGAGCTTGGCGTGGGTCAGGTTGGGCCAGAAATCCGCCGCGTGGGCCTTGGCCAGGATGGATGCGGCTTCCTTGATGATCACCGATTCCTGCGGAAGAGACAGAATCTGCATCTGCAGCTTCTGGACTTCGCGCTCGACCACATCTGGTCGGTTGGTATCCAAGGCTTTCTCGATCTTGTCCAGTCGCAATCCGACAAGCCGAACGGGCAGCGGAATCTGGGAAGATTGCACCTTGCCTTTGGGGTCCAGCTTGAAGTACTCGAAGTTGTCCCAGCAATCGAGCACGAGGAACATGTCCTTTTGGGTGCACCATGGTTTTGGCTTCTTGGTTTCCAGGAGCCGAGTACCGCGACCGATCATTTGCCAGAATTTGGTGTACGAGTAGACCGGCTTGGCGAAGACCAGGTTGACGATTTCACGAACGTCGATGCCCGTGTCCAGCATGTCCACGCTGATGGCCACACGGGGCATATCGCTGTTGGTGAACTGGTCCAGCAATCCCCCTTTTCCATAGACGCGAGGATCGTCGGAGACCAGCACCTTGGCAAGCTCACCCTTGTGCTCCGGGTAGAACTTGTCGAAGATCTCTTCGATGCGGCGGGCGTGTGCCTTGGACGAGCAGAAGAAAATGGTTTTGCCGGGCAGGACGCCGTTGGGGTCCTTGATCGACTCTTCCATGAATTCCCGGACGATCAGCGCATTGGTGCCGGTGTTGATCACCTGCTTTTCCAGCTGCGACCCCTCGAAGTTGATTTCCTCGATGTCCTTGCCTTCGAGAATGAGCCTCTTCTGGTCTTCCAATGAAATGGTTCGCTTGCTGATCCCGTCCATCTGGAACTTGGTCTGGATCTTCATGACCTGGAAGCTGCTCAGGTAGGGCGGCGTGTTGTTGACGGCCTCTTCGTAGGTGTAGGCGAAGGTGGGCAGGCCATCTTCGCAGTGGAATAACCGGAAGGTGTTGTGGTCGATGATGTCGGTGGGGGTGGCCGTCAGGCCCAGGGTGATGGTCATGAAGTAGTCCAAGACCTCCCCGTAGGTGTTGTAGATCGAGCGATGGCTCTCGTCGACCACGAGAAAATCGAAGAAGTGAGGTGACAGATTCTGTGAGGGGTCGCGGATGATGTTGAGCATCGTGGGGTAGGTGGCCACGTAGACCCGGCGGTCTTTGGCCAAGACCTTCTCGCCGGCGTTGGGCCACCGGGGCTCGTTGGGAAGGTGCTCCTTGAAAGCGTCCAGGGCTTGGTCGCGCAAGGCGATGCGATCCACCAGAAACAGGACCCGTTCTGCGTGGCTGGCGCGCATCAGGGAGTCTACCATGGCGATGCAGGTGCGGGTTTTGCCGGTGCCCGTTGCCATGACCAGGAGAAAATCGCGGCGTTTGTTCTCGATGGCTTCCAAAACCGATCGGATCGCGCGGATCTGGTAATCGCGACCGGCGATTTCTGTGTTGATGAGTTCGTGGGTCAGGGGCTTGCGATTGCGGCGGATGTACTGGAACCGTTCCAGGTCGTCGCGGGTCGGGAATCCGATCACCTTTCGCGGAGGGTAATTGCCCAAGTCCCAGAAGAAGATCTCATGACCGTTGGTGTAGAAGCAGAAGGGAAGCTCGCCCCCCAGCTGCTCTTGGATGCCCTGGCAGTACTGCTTTGCCTGCTCCCGGCCGATAGCAGCATCCGCCAAGGTTTTCTTGGCCTCCACCACGGCCAGGGGCCGACCATTCTTCCCCAGCAACACATAATCGCTGTACTTGACTCCGTCGCGTCCGAACATGGGCTCGGCAGCCATGAGTGCACCATGAGTTTCGATCCGGAATTCCCGAGCGACTTGTGTTGGATCGTCCAGGCTCCAGCCAGCAAGTTTCAGAGCCGAATCGATCAGCCCTTCCCGAGTTTCTTTTTCGTTAGGCATCTGCAACGTTCATTTTACTGAAGCGCGGAGGGGTCGCGGTCCAATTTCTTCCACTCCCTCTCTGCGCCATCCCCCTCAATCCTCTTCCGCCTCCAGCATCTTCTTGGTTTCCAGGAGCGCCCTGCGGCGATCCTTGCCGACTTCCGGGTACTTGAGGTCCATCTCTTCCAAGGTCTTCACCACGATGTGCGCCACGGCCATGCGCGAAAACCATTTGTTGTCGGCGGGGATCACGTACCAGGGCGCGCGTTCGGTGCTCGTCCAGGAAAGCACGTCTTCGTAGGCTTCCTGGTATTCGTCCCAGTGGCCGCGCTCGACGGCGTCGGAGGGGCTCATCTTCCAGTTCTTTTCCGGTTTGTCGATGCGGTCCAGGAAGCGTTTCTTCTGCTCGTCGCGCGAGACGTTCAGGAAGAACTTGATCACCTTGGTGCCGTTGCGCGAAAGGTGCTTTTCGAAGTCGGTGATGCTCTCGGCACGCTGCTTCCAGATTTTGTCCGTCACCAGTTCCGCCGGGACCTGCTGCTTTTCCAGGATGTTGGGGTGCACGCGCACCACCAGCATTTCTTCGTACCAGCTGCGGTTGAAGATCCCGATCCTTCCGCGTTCGGGCAGGTGCTTTTGGCAGCGCCACAGGAAATCGTGGTCCAGATCTTCCGCCGAGGGTGCCTTGAAGCTCGCCACCTGGCAGCCTTGCGGGTTCACACCGGACATCACGTGCTTGATGGCCCCGTCCTTGCCCGCCGCGTCCATGGCCTGGAACATCAACAGAAGCGACCATCGGTCCTGGGCGTAGAGGACTTCCTGGAGCTCGGCGAGTCGTTCCACATCCTTGCCGAGTTTTTCCTCCGCGGCGTCCTTGTTCTTCCAGCCGAGGGTATCGGAAGGGTCGTGGTCCTTGAGGCGGACTTTGCGGTCAGGGCGGATGCGGAACTTGTCTGTCTTCATGGGAGCTGCTCCTCAGGCGGGCTGCATCCCGCTCTAATGCGGGAATCAGGTTCAAAGGTTGCATTTTCTGGAGAGTTCCGGCCAGTGGCAGGTTCGAGCATCCGTGTCTCTGCTTTGAGCTAGTTTCCCCCGTTGTGCATGTTTCCGCAAATAGGGTTCTTCCATTTTTGAGCGCAGCCGTGCTGGCTCTTTTGGCGAGGCCAGCTTCTGCTGAAGTGAGACTTCAGCTCTTGTCGAGCGGCCTCTATTTGGAGTCCGAGGGCTTTCCTGCCATTTCCTCCGATGGCGCTTGGATTCTCTCGGTTTCCAGCCCCAATTCTTGCTGCGTGGATCTCGGGGCCGAATTGGTTCGGTTTCGCACCGATCGCCCCCGTTCGCCGGATCGTCTCCGGATCCGCTGGCTCGAACTCCAACGCAACATGACCGCGGAGGATTCCATCGATCAGCGCAGGGTGATATCGGGAGCCCACAAGAAGGCAGAGGATTGGTTGGAGGGTCGGGAATGGGAGTCGATGATCCCTGAAAAGCTCCTCTGGTCGAATTTCTCGATGGATTCGGTGCTGGAGCGTCCGCTTCGGGATGGATCCAGGAGCTTTGCCACCTGGGGACTGTTCCGAAAATCCTTGCCCCAGGTAAAGGTTCCTTGTTTCGATCCGGACAAGCCCAGCCGGCGTTGCAAGGGGCCGGCCTCCATCCATACGGTCTGGAGTCACCCTCGACACCCCTGGATACTGGTGGAATACGGTCACATCTCCGGTGGCTCCCAGCTCGACGACGGACCCTATTGGAGGGTGCTGCGCAGATAGGCTTTGCATTTCCTTGCCTCGGCCTTGATCAAAGTCCGGAAAAGCCCGGAAAAACGGCCATTTTCGCGTTTCGCATTTTCCGGACGGGTCATGTTCGGTGTCCGCCCCTGTTTCGCGAAGAGTCCAGCCTGCTTTCGACTAACGTCACTCGCCTTTTTGGGCGCATTCTTGACCGTAGCAGAAGCGGAAGCTTGAATCCATATTTGACTTCTGCTGAAACGCTTCAGAAGGAGGCACTCTCATGATACCCACACGAACCAAGGCGATCTTCGCGGCCCTCATCGCCGCGAGCGCCACCACCACCTGGAGCGGCCTGTTCGCTCCGGTCGGGGGCGCCGCTCCCAAGGAAGCCAAGAAGGCTCCATCCGTGTTCGCCGACGACTGGCTGGACATGGATGAGAAGATGGACGGACCCACCAAGGCCCAGATGAAACTGGATGATGCCGTGATCGGGTCGTTTTTCATCGACGACATCCCCACCGGTGGACCGTACTCCTATGTGTATGGCGGAAAGACCGTCTCCAAGGAAGTCCCCAGCTCCACCTCCGGCAACAAAGGGATCTTCGCGACCTACATCGACAACGACTGGTCGGGAGTGACCCTTTCCGTGGGTGTGGACAAGTTCCTGGATCTGGCGCCCTACCGCAAGACGGGCACCGTGACGTTCTGGATCAAGGCGGGACCGGACTCCAAGAAGTTTTTCATCGGCCTTCTGGACAACCAGGGCAAAGATGCCGTGGGCAACGACAAGAAGGTCCAGACCAAGGTCGTGGGTGACGCCTACGTGGTGTCCAAGGAAGGGGAATGGAGCCAGGTGCGCATTCCTCTCAAGGCCTTCATCGACGACGGCGTGTACTGGGACGCCAAGGGCGGCAAGGAAGTGCCCAGCAAGGTCAATTGGAGCAAGATCCAGGAGTTCCGGCTCTCCATCGGGCGCGACGAGAACAAGGTGGGCAAGGGCAAGCCGGTCATCTTCTATCTGGACCAGATCCAGGTGACAAAAACTGCCAGCGGCATCTACGATCCGGACGCCTACTGGGACGCCTTCAAATCCGACGTGGCCGATGTGGCGGTGGATGACTTCACCCGCACCGGCGCCGCCTGGAAGAGCGCCAACGGCACCACCGCCTCCATCAAGGTGGCGGTAGGCGATTTCCCCAAGCCTCCTCCGGCGGGGCTTTCCGGCAAGTCGATCAAGGTGGATTTCAAGCCCGGCGACTGGTACGACTTCTTCGTGCGCGCCGAAGACGCCAAGGGACTGGCGACCGACTACTCCAAGCACTACGCGATGAGCTTCTGGCTGTACACCGACAAGCCCTACCAGTCGATCGACGTG
This sequence comes from Fibrobacterota bacterium, assembly GCA_016699655.1. Classification (GTDB taxonomy): domain Bacteria; phylum Fibrobacterota; class Fibrobacteria; order UBA5070; family UBA5070; genus UBA5070. The sequence goes on along the minus strand of CP064986.1, from coordinate 689,008 downwards.
ACCATCCAGGACAAGGGTGCGGAATATTTCATCACCAAGGTGGGCGCCACCCGCGGTTGGAACCAGATCCTGGTTCCGTTCCGCAACTTCTCCAAGTTCCCCTACTACCAGCCTCCCCAGGCCGTGCAGAACAACAAGCTGGATCTGGATGGCGTGGTCCAGTTGGGCTTCAAGCCCGGCGGCGACATTCCCGGAACGCTCTGGGTGGGCGGCATCAAGGTGACCAACGCCCGCGAGATCAAGAAGGAAGCCGCTCCGGCCGAACTGGCCGCGCTGTTTTCCGCCAATCCGGCGAAGTCCATCCAGTCGGTTCCTGACATCTACGGCGTGAACGTGGGCCTTTGGGCTCCCGAGCTGATCGACGCGGCCTCGCTGGCCGTCCAGAAGCCGATGGGCATGGGCGTGGTGCGCTATCCCGGCGGATTGCGCTCCGACGAAGAGGACTGGAAGAAGACCATCGAGAAGAAGGACTTCCATGTCGACACCGACGAGTTCCTCGATTGGTGCGGCCAGGTCAACTGCAAGCCCATGTTCACAGCCAACGTGGGCGACGGCACTCCGGCGATGGCCGCCGAATGGGTGAAGTACGTGAACAAGACCCGCACCAAGGGCCCCAAGGTCCAGATGTGGGAAATCGGCAACGAAGTCTACGGCAACTGGCACAAGTACTACGAGAAGTGGGGCAAGGACGGCGGCACCGCCTACGGCAAGGCCGTGCGCGAATTCGTGAAGGCCATGAAGGCCGCCGACCCCACCATCAAGATCACCGCGGTCTGGATGCTCAACGGAACCTGGAACAAGGCCGTGTTCAAGGAAGTGGCCGACGTGGTGGATGGCGTGAACGTCCACCACTACGCGCAGGGTGCCAACTCCGAAAACGACCTGGGCGTGCTGGCGGTTTCCTCCGAAGCCGACGAACTGATGCGCGACGTGCGCAAGCAGGTGGAAGAACTGGGCGTGAAGGGCAAGAAGTACGACGTCTGGCTCACGGAATGGAACTCGGTCGACTTCAACCCCGGCCCGCAGATTCTGTCGCATGTCGAAGGCGTGTTCATCGCCGACTACCTGGGGCACCTCGCGCAGAGCCCCATCCAGGTGGCCAACGTCTGGGCGCTCTACAACGGCCGCGACAAGCGCATGGGCGACTACGGCCTGTTGTCGGTGGGAGCCGACCCGCAGGGCCAGAACGCCAAGCGTCCCGCCTACTTCGCCTTCAGCATGTTGGCCAACTCTCTGACCGGCACCTTGCTGGAAGGCAAGTCCAACCAGGAGAACCTCTCGAGCTGGATCTCCAAGCGCGCCGACGGGAAGATGTCCATCGTGTTTGTCAACAAGAGCGCGGAAACCGATTTCAAGACCACCTTGAAGGTTCCCGGGCTCAAGGGCGAGGCCACGGTGAGCATCCTCACCAAGGAGAATTCCGGCGGCCTGAAGACGCAGGAGGCCACCGGCGCCACCTACGACCAATCCGGCCCGAAGGTGGAGAAGATGACGTTGGCCGACGGCGCCACGATCGTGGTGCCCAAGCACGCGGTCATGACGATCGTGTTCAAATAGAGAACCTCCATCCACCCTCGGGTGGATGGAAATCCTCATCGATGATCGGCCCCGGGCGCAAGCCCGGGGCCTTTTTTATCGCGCCAGCGGGACCTTGCGGGTTTCCACCCGATCCGCCATCCGCACGCGCACCAGCACCATGCTGGCTCCCGATCGCGTCGACAAACGCACGCTCGGGACATCCCGCATCGAAGCGACGGAAACCGATCCTTGCACGCGTCCCATCAGATCCAGGATTTCCACCAACATCGAACCCATGTATCCGGATGGCGGCGCCACCTCCACCATCCGTCCGTCGGTGCGCACGGATAGGACGGATTCCGTCACCCTCGTGCCGTTCGGGGACAAGGGTTCGGGCACATCCTGTGGCAACAGTCCCAAGGAACTGTCGTTGGCCATGGCGGAAAGCGGAATGGTCGCGAGGGATCCGCCGGGTGCGGCCATCTTGAATTCCAGCCAAGGGCTCCATGCGTGCTGGTAGAATTCCAACTGCACCGCGTGGTATCCCGGCCACAGCGGGATCGTGGAAACCAACGTGCGCGCGGCGTGGCTCCCGTCGTTGTTGATCAGAGGCAGGCCGTCCAGCACCAAGCGGCTTCCATCGGTGGATCCCAGCGAGAACAGGTAGGTCCCGAGCTTGTCCACCTTGATCCATCCCTTCAGGACCATCGCCCAGTCCTGCGCGCGCGGGGTTCCCGCGGATGCGGTGTTGACGGATCCTGTCAGACCGTTGCGGACCGGCTTGAGAGTGGAGAAGTCGGGCAAGGATGTCCATGTCCCTTCGTAGTAGGCGCTGCGCAGACCACGGGAGGTCATCGGGGGCGTGGCCGCGTCCGATGCGTAGGTGCCGTATTCTTCCGTGGTCCAGACCGACGCGGGCACCGCGCCGCCCGGCAGGCCCGGTCCGGAGGCGGCCAGGTTGAACTGGGCCGCTGCGGTCCCATGGACATACAACGCGCGGAACACATGGGCGCCTTGGGCGAGTCCCACCACGAAAGATTTGGATCCGCCGGCGGGGAGGTCCGCGCGAAGCGAAGTGTCCAGGAAAATCCTCGCGGGGCCATCGGAGGTGACCGTGAAGCTGTAGTTGCCGCTTTGGGGGGCGTTGAAATAGCCGTCGTAGGCCAGGGCGTAGTTGTTGGCGCGTCCGGTTGGGTAGGAAGCCGCAATCGCGCTGGTCGTGGATTTTTGCAGGAACGAAGCGAGTGTGAAGTTGGGCATGGAGGGCCACGTTCCCTCGGCGTAGCCCACACCCAGGCCCGCGATGGGATTCGATGGGCGAGCGGCGGCCGATTGGGCCAGAACGCCTCCGCCTTTCCAGGTCACGGTCATGGTGTCCGATACCGGTCCGATGTCGGCGAGCTTGAAGTTGGAGGGCGTGTTGTTCCACCAGTTTGAGTTCGGGGTGGTTGTCGCGCCGAAGGAGTCCACGAAACCCGCGTGGAAGAGATCGCCTGGCCCCGTCATCCTGCCGCGCTCGAGGTCCAGTCTGCCATCGGCCTGGACCAGCGAAACCAGGTAGTGTCCGGCGGGAGAACTTTGACGGAAACTGTTCGATCCGTTCTCGTCGATGTGCCAGATCATCAGGCCGTCGTCGGGCAGGAGCGCGTTGCGGCCCTTGCGGACGCGGGATTCCACGTACCAGTGTTCGCGCGGGTTGGCGGGATTGTCCATGCGCAAATTGCGATTAGAATTGGAGGGCAGCTGGAAGGTGGTCCCGATGGGCATTCCTTCCAGGCGGGTGGTGGAGTCCCATCCGGCCTGGTCGCGAAGCCACGCGTTGGGGGGCACCGGATTGTAGAGGTTCGCCGACGACATGAGGTCGTATCCGCCGGTTCCCTGCGAGGCTCCCGAATAATCGTAGAGGTCGGGCCATCCCATCACCATGTGCCCGTTTTCATGGCAGATCACGCCGATCGCCGGCGAGCTTCCGATGGAAGAGATTTCGTACACGCCAAAGCGTCGGCCTCCGTAGCTCACTCCTTGCATCCAGTTCATGTGGGGCCAGATGCCCCTGGCCCAGCCCGCCCTCGGCACGCCCGCGTACAGGATGTTCAGAGCCAGCACGTTGTTCTGTGCGTCCGTGGTCAGCTGCGAGAAGTCGAATCCCTGCGCGGCCACGGCCGCCAGGGCTTCCAGGACAAGTTCTGTCCCCCTTGTCCCGAACGCGACGGATGGATTGTCGTAGTAGGACTTGGGCTTGGACAGGCGCACGTACGGGATCACGAGGTTGGAATACTGGAGGCGTCCGTTGGAGACCTCCGCGAAGTAGTCCCGCACCGATCCGTTGTTGCCAAATCCCGTGTACCCCTGGCCGTTGAGGAGATGGAAAATCTCCAGCGTGGGGATGGTGGCGGGCTGATCCGAAAAGTCGACCAGGATGGAAAGGCCCGTCACGCTGCGCACGCCGCCGACACCCGCCGCCGCGGCCTCGCGGGATTCCGGGAGATCGGAAATGAATGGTTGCGCGGCTGGAGCCCATTTGTGGAGAGCGTCCCAGTTGGCCTTCGCCTGCGCTATCCGCGCGGCCTGGGAAATGTCGACATCCACCGAGACATTGGAGCGACGCGCGGCCATGCCCGTGGAGGTCGGGGTGATTCCGGTGTAGACGGCGCCCGTGGGCAGGAAGGCGGAAGAGTCCGCGGCCACGGTCGCGTAGCGGATCCACCCGTTCGCGTCGCGCGCCAACGCACGGCCATCCAGGGACTGGACCTTCTGGTAGTATTCGTCGCCCCAGATCAACACGGGTACCAGAGCGCCATCGGGTTGGGCTAGGTCCATCTGGTCTCCCCACACGGGGGCGGCGCTGGCAGGATTGGAGTTGGCGATAAGGATCGCGACGATGGCAAGCAGGACTCGGCGCATGGAATTCCTCCGGGCTCTTTCGGAGCGACCTACGCGACGGTATTTGTCGTGGTGGTTTCGTTTCCGTGCGGAAACGAAGGGATGCCCTGTGACACCAGCCCGGTGGCGCTGCTGAAAAGGATCGCGATGGTGGCAAGCAGGACTCGGCGCATGGATTCTCTCCAAGGTTTGTTGTTCCCGCCGTGCTTCGGCCGGAACGCCTCGATTCGAATTCGACCATCCGCCCCAGTCCATCCATTCCGTCCCCGGGAAAATTCCCGGCCAGACTCCACGAAGGACGACCCCTGAGGTTTTCGCACCCCGGCAAGACCTACCGCCCGGTGCGAATCAAACAGATCTCGAAACTACAGTCCAAAAGGACACAGCGCAACACCCGAAGGGTTTCCAATCAGAACAAGCCCCCCCAAAAAAAAACGGGTGTGAAACGTTTAAACAACGGCATCGGAGAGAATCGGCAGGGGTTCCAAGGGGGCGAGGCTATTCGGAGGGTCGGTCATCCGACCCGTAGAGCCCGAGACCCCTGGCGCGCATGCTCGCTCCTCCCATTTTTCTCGATGCGAGGAAAATGGGAACCCTGGCCAAAGGGCCGCACAGGGTTCCCATCCGGCTTGTTGGCCGGATGGGAGGCTCCGAGATCGCGGTCCTTTGCCCCGAGGAGGTACAGGAGGAGCGCAGGGTTCCCGTTCGGCGAAGCCGAATGGGAGGAATAGGAGCGTCCTCCTGTAAATCGGTGCCGGTGTGAAGCACCGGCAAACACACGATCGTTAAAAAACCGTATTGGAAAAAACGCCGAGCCGCAGGCTCACATATTAAGACTGCCGGTACGGTACGCTTCGTAGCTGGCCAGGTCCAACAGGCCGTGCCCCGACAGGTTGAACACGATCACGCGCTTCTTGCCTTCCTTCTTGGCTTCCAACGCTTCGTCGATGGCCGCCTTGATCGCGTGGCTGGATTCCGGAGCCGGAATCAGGCCTTCGGTCTGGGCGAACAGCGTGGCCGCGGCGAACACGTCCATCTGCTCGTAGGCGCGCGGCTCCACCATGCCAAGACTTGTCAAATGGCTCACCAGCGGAGCCATGCCGTGGTAGCGAAGACCACCCGCGTGCAGGGCCGGAGGCATGAAGTCGTTGCCCATCGTGTACATCTTCAGAAGCGGCGTGGTCATGGCCGTGTCGCCGAAGTCGTAGCGGAATTCACCCTTGGTGAGGGAAGGGCAACTGGCCGGTTCCACCGCCACCAGCCGGGTCTTGCGGCCTTCCGTGAGGTTCAGGTGCGCGAAGGGAAACGCGATGCCGGCGAAGTTCGAGCCTCCGCCCGCGCAGCCGATCACCACGTCGGGAAATTCGCCTGCCAGTTCCATCTGCTTGATGGCTTCCAGGCCGATCACCGTCTGGTGGTGGCACACGTGGTTGAGCACGCTGCCCAAGGCGTATTTGGTGCCAGGATGGGTAACGGTGTCTTCCACGGCCTCGGAGATGGCGATGCCCAGCGAACCCGCGGTGTGCGGGTCTTCCGAGCGGACCTTGCGACCAAAGGCTGTCTCTTGGGAGGGGCTGGAATGGCAGGTCGCCCCCCAGGTTTCCATCGCCATGCGCCGATACGGCTTCTGCTTGTAGGAAGACGCCACCATGTACACGATGCATTCCAAGCCAAACAACTTGCAGGCCATCGACAGCGAACTGCCCCACTGCCCTGCGCCGGTTTCCGTGGCCAGTCGCTTGACGCCGTCTTTACGGTTGTACCAAGCTTGGGGCACGGCGGAATTGGGTTTGTGCGAGCCAGCTGGCGAGGCGCCCTCGTACTTGTAGTAGATGTGGGCAGGGGTGTCCAAGGCCTTTTCCAGGCGCACCGAGCGCATCAGAGGGGTGGGGCGCCACAGCGACAAGACATCGCGGACTTCCTCCGGCATCTCGATCCAACGCTGGGTGGAAAATTCCTGCTCCACGATCGACGGGGGAAAGATCGCCAGCATGTCTTCCGGCTTGGCGGGTTGCTGGGTCCCTGGATGCATGTGGGGGGCCATTGGAGTCGGGAAGTCCGCCGCGAGGTTGTACCAGGCGCTGGGGATGTCTTTCTGGACGAGGTCGAATCGAGTGGCGGTTCCCATGTTGTCTCCTTATGCCGTGCCCGAGCGATGGTCGCTTTGGCCCGTGTGTTCAATGTGGAAGTGAAGATCTTACGACCGGAAGAGCGATTTCGCTGGCCTACTGAGCCCACTGCTCCAGAAAGCGTGCCACGCCATCGTCGTCGGAGGTGACGGTGGTGAATTTGGCGGATTCCCGTACGCGAAACGGGGCGTTGCCCATGGCCACGCCCACTCCGGCCAGGCGCAACATGCCTTCGTCCGTGATGTCGTCGCCGAAGGCGGCTACCTCGCTCCAGGCGATGTTGCGTCGCGAGATCCAGTCATTCAACGCGTTGTGCTTGGAAACGCCCGGCGCGTGGATCTGGGCGTAGAGGCCCGCATCGGTCACGTCGAGCTGGATACGCTCTCCAAACACCTCTTCCAGAGCGTTGGCGAAGGAGGGGCAATCCTCCAGGCCGGCCAGGACCTTCGGTGCGTGCCCTTCCGGCAAGGTTTGGAAAGGGGTGACGTGGAACCCCGGCCCCCAGATGCGGCTGACATCGCGGTTGGAGTAGAGCTTGCCGTCGAGCTCCGCGCACAAAAGGGGAATGGGGGAAAACTCAAGGGCAAGCTGGGCGACCGCAGGCAGAATGTCGGGCTCCAGGAAACACCGGTCGTGCTCGACTCCCTGCTGGATCACCTGGGCTCCATTGTGCGCGATCCAGGCCACATCGAAAAGTTCCGCTGGGATGAGATGGCGGATCATCAAGGGGGAACGGGCGGTGGCGACCACCAGTTCCACGCCACGATCCAACATGGCTTGCAAGGCTTGGCGGGTGCGGACGCTCGTGGATTTGTCGGAGCGAAGCAAGGTGCCATCGAGATCGAGGGCGACGAGCCGTGGCAACGGCAGGGAAGTCTTGGGCGTCATCGGGGAAAGGTAAGTCCCAATCGGGGGCTCATTTCTTGCGCGGCTTGCCGACTTTCCAACGAGGGGGACCCAGAAGAAAGTCCACCAGAGCTGGATCGGCGTTGGGTCGGGCTCCCCAGAGCGCCAGGTAGTTGTTGGCTTCGTCCGACCCCAACACTTCCCAGCGGGCGCGAACGTATTCCAAGACCAGGTCTGGCGAAATCCGCAGGTCCCAATCGGGCTTGCGCTCGAGGGAATCGGGGATTCCGGCTCGATCGAATTCCTTCAGGGAAGAGTCGGGGCGACCGATGGCGATCCAACTTCGACCGAGCAGGGTGTGTTTTTGGAAAGGCCCCTGTGGCCAGCCAAAGGCTCCGTCGGGGAGGGAAGACACCATGCCCACGGCTTCGCGGGCGAAACCGCAATGGTAGGAGGCTTGCGCGATCCGCAGAACCGTGCCGGCGTGGGGCTTGCCGGTGGGGGGGGATGCCAGGCGGCTCGCGGCCTGGACGGCATCCTTGATGATCGATTCCTGCCCGCCCACCACGCGAGGCCAGGATGGCGGCGCCTTGAGCCGTCCGCTGCGGGTCCACTCTAGACATTTCCTGTCAAACGAATACTGGTCGGCCAAGCGGCCGCGCTCCACTTCGGCGGCCCAGGTGGCTGTCCAGTTCCCCAAGGAGCTCAGGCAGGGGGAGGATCTCGAATCCAGTTTGCAGAGGGAGTCGGAGCTGGCTTTCAGGATCTTGCGCGACGGGGAAGGGCTGACGGGAAACGCGGTGCGCAAAAGCGTCAGCGTGTCGTCCATGCGGGCGTGCTCGCGCTTGAGGCTGGCCAGGTTCCTTTCGGCAGGGCGCAGTGCGGACTGGCAAAGGGAGTCGTCTTGGCAGGCTTCGCGCGCCTTGCGCACGTTGCCTCCGGAAAGCTGGATGCGTTCCAGAAGCTCAGAGATGTTGGCTTGCAGTTCGCCCACGCGCCGCTTGGGATCCGCCGACCAGAGCCGTTCGGCACGCAAAGCGCCCAATTCGCAACGAAGCGAGTCGTCTTTGAATAGGGGCGCCGCGTGGACAGCGGAAACCAAGAAATTGGCCAGAAGTGCCGAAGGCAGGGCAAAGCGCATGGAGCCAAGTTAGGCAATCGTGCGCGATTCCCTCAAGAGCGGCGGCGGAATTCACCTCCTTCGTAGACGCGCACGGGGCGGCCGCGTTCCAACTGGTCGTGGCGTTCCCACAGAGCGGTGCGGCGGATCTCGCCCTTTGCCGTTTCGCGCCGCGAGATCTTTTCCTGGAGCCGCGCGAAGGCCAAGGCGCGGTTGCGATGCTGCGAACGCTCCTCGCTGGCGCTGGCGGAAAGCCCCGAGGCTGGATCCGTGACCCGCACGGCGGATTCCGTCTTGTTCACATGTTGGCCACCCGCGCCGCCGGAACGCATGGTCTCCACGCGCCAGTCGCGTCGCGAGGCCTCCTGCGACGCGGGGGGCTCGGCGAGCACCGCCACATCCACAAACCAGTTCTTGCGTTTGTGTCCGGGACGGTCGGCACTGGGCGCGATCCAAAGCACGGTGCCGCCCTGCTGGAGATCCCCGATGTCCTGCGCATCGGTGGCCAGCAGGACGGAACGGAATCCTCCCCGCGTGTCCGCCTCGCAAGAGAGGATCTCCGACTTGCGTCCTGCCCTGGCGAGTTCGTCGGTCAGGGATTCCACCAAATGTTGCGCCGCGCGGGCGCATTCGACGGGTCCGCGACCCGCGCTGATCTGGATCCACATGGGTCAGTTCGCCTTGAAGTTGTAGACGGGAAGGAGGATCTCGTCGATGGTTGCCGTGGCCCCCAGAAGCTCCAGGATCTCCTTGGCCGGCTTGTAGGCCTGCGGGGATTCGTCCAGGGTGCGCTCGGACACGCACGAACTCCAGATGCCGCGCATGGAGTGACGGAATTTGTCGAGATCGATGCTCTCCTTGGCTTTCTTGCGCGACATCCGCCGCCCGGCGCCGTGGGGTGCCGAACCGTTCCAGTCGTCGTTGCCCAGGCCCGTGGCCAGGATCACACCGTCGCGCATGTTCAAGGGGATCGCCAGGCGTGCGCCCGCGGGTGCCGCCACGGCGCCCTTGCGCAGGATGTTTCCGGCGGTGTCGATGTAGTTGTGGGCGGTCTCGATTTCTTCCGCGAGCGTCGCGCCCAGATGCGCGAAGATCTTCTCGGCCATGCGGCGGCGGTTTTCCCGGGCGAAGCGTTGCGCCACCTCCAGATCCGCCAGGTACTGTGCAAGCCACGGGCCGTCCACCCATGGCGATCCCCGGCCGTTGTTGTGGATGCGCGCATGCGTGGTGGCCCTCGCCTGGTGGTGCTCGGCCACGACCTTGCCGAAGGTGCGCGAGCCGCTGTGGATGCACAGCCACAGTTCGCCGGATTCCGACTTGTCCACCTCGATGAAGTGGTTGCCGCCTCCCAGCGTCCCGAAGGCCCGCAGGCAATCGCCGGTGTCGCCACCCACGCGCTTGCAGACTTCCGCGACTTGGTTGGCGAGGTCGGTGTCCATTTCCGGATCGATCTCGCCGTGACGCTCCGCTCCGGACGGAATCTTCCGGCGGATGAAGCGATCCAGCTTGTCGCAGTCCAGACGGCGGCGCCCGATCTTCGCGGCCAGCACGCCGCAACCGATATCCACGCCGATCTCATAGGGATTCACGCGAGCTCCCACGGTGGTCGTGAAGCCCACCAGGCAGTTTTTCCCCGCGTGCACATCCGGCATGATGCGGATCTTCTGATGGAGGTGGACCTCGTCGTCGCAGAGGGCCTTGATCTGGAGCAGGGCTTCCTGCTCGAGGGATTTGGCGTACACCACCGCGGTGGCGCAGCGTCCTTGGATTTCCATGGTGTGGTTTTCCTTCCGGCTCTCGTGGGCCGGCAAAAGGTTTTGGACAAGAATCGGATCCATGACAGATGGATGCGATGGCGGGGGCGGATCGATCCGCCCCCCGAAAGGGATTCCGTGGGCCATGGTTGGCTTTCGCGGAAAAGGGTGCAACGAAGGACGGAATCGGGGGACGAGTGTCCGCCGAAGTGTCTGGTGTAGCGATCCGGAAGTTCGAATGACCTGTCCGCCCTTCGAGACGCCCATTTCATGGGCTCCTCAGGACGAACGGGCGATTCGATCTCTCATGGATCGATGCACTCGGGAAAGGATGTCGGGTTTTTGAGATTACTGTCGTTGCATGTGTTGGGGACCTCGCAAGGATGCAGGTCAGCGCCGTAATCTATCGCGAGAAAATCCCAAAAGCAATAGCGCCGGTGCATTTTTCTCTCATCATGAATCTTCGGGACCTGGAATACTTCGTGGCGGTGGCGGAACTGGGTCACTTCGGGAAGGCCGCCGACCGTTGCTTCTGCACGCAGCCCACGCTGTCCGGCCAACTGCGCAAGCTGGAAGACGAGTTGGGCTCGCCTCTATTCGAACGCATGCCCCAAGGCGTGCGCCTCACGCCGCTAGGGGCTCAATGCTTGATTTCCGCACGGGAGGCTCTCCAGGCTTCGCGGCGGATCCTGGATTTGGGCAAGGCCTCGCGCGATCCCAGCGCGGGGGATCTGCTCTTGGCGGCCATTCCCACGATCGGCCCCTACTTGTGGCCGTCCCTCTTGCCCGTGGCGCGCACGGCATTTCCCGACATGCACTTGTTGCTGCGCGAGGAGCAGACCCGGGTCCTGATGGACTCCCTGCGCGTGGGCAAGGTGGACGCCGGGGTGTTGGCGCTCCCGTTGGAAGGCGCGAATCTGGAAATCCATCCGCTCTGGGACGAGCCGTTCTTGCTGGCGGTGGGATCCGAGCACCCCTTGGCCTCGCGCACCCAGGCGACCTTGGCGGATCTGGACGGCCTGTCCATCCTGCTTCTGGAAGAAGGCCATTGCCTGCGCGAACAGGCGTTGGAAGTGTGCCGCACCAACGGCGCCTGGGAGCGCGACGGATTCCGTGCCACCAGCCTCGAAACGCTGCGTCAGCTGGTGCGTTCGGGCATGGGCGCTACGCTTCTGCCCGCCTCGGCGGCGGATCCCGCGACGGATCTTGTCTTGATCCCCTTCGAGGAGCCGCCCACGCGCTCCGTGGGGCTGGTGCACCGCAAGGGGCATCCCCGTTCCAGCATCTTCCCGCAACTGGCCGAAGCCATGCGCCAGGGAAGGCCGTTCTAGCGAACCAAACCGCTGGTCGGGATCAGTTCAGCGCCTGAGCTGGTGCGAAAGCGGATCCATCCTGGACGGGAATTGTCGCTCCAATGGAGTTGGAGTCCTTGTGAGCGCGAGGATACTTGGACGGTGGAGCGCATGCCATCCGCGCCGATCCATTCCACCGGTCCGATCGGGGTGTGATCGGTGAGCAGGATCCATCCGCTGTTTCCGCGCACCAGGCGGGAGCTGCGGGTTTCAGGTGTCTTCTTGTGGACTCGGAGGGCCGACGGGATGTCGGAGCAGGTCGCACTCCACCAGAGGGAATCACGGGTTGTGCCGATCTCCACCTCGAAGCCTTCCAACTTGTCCCAGGTGCCGGTGCTTCCCCAGGTGATCCATGTGTCCGAGAGGCCCACCAACGCAGTGTCCTGTGTGGTGGCGGTTTTCATGCCCTGGAGTTTTCCGTCGGGGCCGTAGGTGAAATCTGTTTTTTGCAGACGCCGGGTGGGAAGCTTGATGGTGGAATACGGGTTTGGGCGGATTTGGAGCAGATTCTCGCGAGAGGGCGCTTCGGCAGGTCCTTCGTACCAGATCGAATCGGTGCCGGATTTCGCGGAATCCCAACGGGTGGCGATGGAGATGGGGGTTCGGTTGGCTCCGTCGTAGTAGAATCGATCGAACCTCCGATTGAGGGTTTGTGTGGAGCCTTCGCAAGTTGCTTGTTCGATGCACCGAAGGCTCTCGTCGAAGGCGATGCTGTCGGTCCAACCGCATTTGGAGGGGTAGTCTGCGTTGGTGGTGGTGTAGACCAGGGTGCGCTGCACAGGATTCCAAACAGAGCTGAGGGTGTCGAGCTCGACGATTCCGGCGGAATTGACGGTCCGGTAAAGGATCTGTGCGGGAAAGGAAAATGCCTGCCGGGTCTGCCACCACTTCTCGACGGGAAAATCCGGATACCACTGGATGCTCATGTCGATGGTGTCGATTTTCGTGTTGCGATTGATGATCACCGTCTGCATGGACAGTGGGCGGCCTCGAGTGTCGGCGGAAGCAATCCGTTGTGAAGAACTGAAGACATGGAATATGTCTGTTGATGTTTGATCGCAGCCCAAGTAGGTGCCTGTGGGCCACTGGAGGGCGGAGAAATTTGGACCAAGGCCTGCCATGACGACGCTGGAGGCGCTCAAAACGATTGCGCGGAAAGTGGGGGACATGCCTTGAATCTATCACATCAGACAGCCGGTTGGCAAATCGGGAGATCTGTGCCATGCGCCAGGGAAGGCCGTTCTAGGCGCTCGGCACCGGATCCAGCGTGAACCGGAAGGTGGCGCCTTGGTCGGGGATGCCATTTCCTGTCAGGGATCCGCCGTGGCGTTCCACGAGCTTGCGGACCGTGGCCAGGCCGATCCCTGTCCCTTCGAACATGGGGTCGGAGTGGAGTCTTTGGAAGGTCCCGAACAGCTTGGAGGCATGGGCCATGTCGAAGCCGATCCCGTTGTCCCTCACCTGGAGCCAGCGCCTTCCTTCGGAAATTTCTGACGAGACGTCGATGATCGCCTCGGGCCTGGTGGCCGTGTATTTCCAGGCGTTGCCCAGGAGATTTTCCATGATCGATCTCATCAGGACGGGATCGGCGTCGAAGACGATCCCCCCGGCCACGCTGGCGGTCAATTTCCGTCCCGGTTCCTGGGCTTGGAGGTCTGCCAGGAGGTCGTGCGCGAGAGCGCTCGCATCCACCTCCTGCCGGCGGATGGGAAGCCGGCTGGATCGGGAAAGTTCCAGCAGGTCGCCGATGAGATGGGCCATGCGGGTGGAGGCCAGCCGGATGCGCTGCAGATAGGTTATCGATTCCGGTTCGAGGCGATCGGAGGCGTCCTCGAGGAGCGCTTGGCTGAATCCATCGATGGCGCGCAAGGGCGAGCGCAGGTCGTGGGAAACCGTGTAGGAAAAAGACTCCAGCTCATCCACCGCCATCTGGAGCTCCTGGGTGCGTTCGGCCACGCGTTGTTCCAGGGAGTTGTTCAGTTCCAGGATCTTCCGTTCCGCAATCTTGCGCTCGGTGATGTCGGTGACGATCACGGCGAAATGACCCGGCGATGGCCGATAGGCCCAGGTTTCGTACCATCGGTCGAGCGGGGCCGTGAAGTTCTCGAAGCGAACGGACTCGCCGGTTTCCGCCACCTTCCCGAACATGTCGATCCAATAGGATTCCACTCCGGGGAGGATTTCCAACACGCGCTTGCCAAGGATTTCCGAGGCTTTCAGGCCGGTCAACTTCTCGTAGGCGGGATTGACCTCCAGGAAGCGATAATCCACCATCCTTCCGGTGGAATCGCAAATCGCCTCGTGCAGCACAAAACCGGTGGTGAGGTTCTCGAAGAGCTGCTGGTAGCGATCCTGTGCGCGTTTGCGTTCGGTGAGGTCGCGACTGGACACCAGGATTTCCGTCGCCTCTCCCGTGACGGGGTCTCGCAGGGCCTTCCCGATCGACTCCAACCAGACAACTCGTCCTTCTGCGGTGACATGCCGGAACACGACCTTTTGGGGCTCGGAGGTCGCCATGGCGGTTTTCAGGGTATCGATCACCAGGGGAACGTCGTCGGGATGGATCAGGGACAATGACGAGGTCCCCACCAGGGAATCGGGATCCAGGCCCAGGATGGTCTTGATGGAAGGCGAGATCCAGAGGTATTCCCCGGTGGTGGAGATGCGCAGGACGATATCCAACGAGTTGTCGGCCAGAAGGCGGAAGTGCTCCTCGCTTCGCTGCAAGGCGAATTCCTGGAGCTTCCGTTCTGTGATGTCGGTCATGATGATGGCGAACTGGCCCGGCACGGGGCGGTAAACCTGGACCTCGTACCAACGCTTCAGGGGGGCGGCGAAGTCCTCGTAGTGCAATGGCGTGCCTGTGGTCACCACCGACCCGTAGCGCTCAAGCCAAGCGGGATCCACCTCGGGGATCATCTCCCGCACCCGTTTGCCCACGACGAGCCCGGCCGGGAGACCGGTTTGCGCCTCGAAGGCGGGATTCACCTCCAGGAAGCGGTAATCCACCAGGTTTCCCGACTCGTCCAGGATGGCCTCGTGCAGAGCGAAGGCCGAGGCCAGGTTTTCGAAGAGCTGCTGGTAGCGATCCTGGGCGCGCTTGCGCTCGGAAATGTCCACGTGCGTCCCGATCATGCGCAACGGAGAGCCATCGGGCTGGAACTCCACCACCTTGCCGCGGGCCAGAACCCATTTCCAGGTCCCATCCTTCTGGCGCATCCGGAATTCCACCCGGTAGGGGGTGTCCGGCCTGGCGAGATGGTCGTGGACCGCCTGCTCCGTGCGGGCCAGGTCGTCGGGATGGATCAGGTCGCGCCAACCCTGGACATTTTCCGGAAACTCATGGATCTCGTAGCCCAGCATCCGGTAGTACTGGGGGCTGAAATACGTCGTACCCGAAGGGATGTTCCAGTCGAACACACCATCGGAGGTGACCTCCAGGATCTGTTCGAGGAGATCCTGCCCGTGGAACGGATCCGATGGATTGGTGGAATTGGAAGTCATCGTGCGAGGAGATTCTACCACTTGTGAAGAAAAGGAAAAGGCCCCTCGGGCTTTCGCCAGAGGGGCCTCACCAGTAGCGGTACTCGGATTTGAACCAAGGACGCAGGGATTATGATTCCCTCGCTCTAACCAACTGAGCTATACCGCCAGAACCGGGGATGCAATTTAGACACGCGAGGGCGTTTCTGTCCATCCCTTATCGCTGCAAAGCCGTTCGGGGTGCAAAGGAGCTACCTTTCCCCCCTTGTCCATGATTACCGCGTGTCGGAACTCCATATTGTTTGCGGGGCAGCCTTGAAGGTCCTGATCGTCAACGACGACGGTCCCGAGAGCCTCGCGCTCGCGCCTTTGGTGGACGCCCTGCGCGCTCGCCATGAGGTGTTCGTTTCCGTTCCCGCGCTCCAGCGCTCGGGGACCGGCCACGGGTTCTCCTTCCTCCAGCCTCTGGAAGTCCGCTCCGCCACCATTTGCGGCGCTCCCGGGCTGCTGGTGGGCGGTTTGCCAGCCGATGCCGTGAAGTTCGCCGTTTGCGGTGGGGCGCCTTGGGTGCCGGACGTGGTGCTGGCCGGAATCAACCCCGGCGAGAACGCGGGCGTTTGCGCTCCCTACTCCGGAACGGTGGCCTGCGCTCGCGAAGCGGCCTTGTTCGGCATACCCGCCATCGCGCTTTCTTCCATGGGCATGGACGCCGCGCACTACCAGGCGATCGCCGACTGGGCGTCTCGGCTTCTGGAATCCGGGCTTCCCCCGCATCGCCGGGGCGTGTTCTGGAACGTGAATTTCCCCTTGATCCATCCTGCACGCTGGGGTGACGTCAAGATCTGTCATGGGTCCACCTCCATGTTCCGGGACGTCTACCGTCCTGTCGGGACCGGACAATGGCAACTGGAAGGCACAAAGGATCCGATGGGCATCGAGCCCGGATCCGACGATGAATGGTTGTCCAAGGGGCATCCGGCCATGGTGGCGCATCGCGCCGATCCCACCGACCATGAATTCCTCCGGGGCCTGGACTGGATCCCGCCCCGGAGCATCCGCACGGGAGAGACATGAACGACGAGACTACACCGGAAACCACTGGATCCGAAGCCGAAGCCATCATCCCCCAGGTGGGAGTGGTCGGACGGGTCGTTCCCGTTGCCATCGATCGCGAGCTGTCCACGAGCTACCTGCGCTACTCCATGAGCGTGATCGTGGCCCGCGCCCTACCGGACGTGCGCGATGGTCTGAAGCCCGTGCACCGTCGCGTGCTGTTCGCCATGGACGAGCTTTCGCTCAACCACGACAAGCCTTACAAGAAGTCCGCCCGTATCGTGGGCGACGTGATCGGTAAGTACCACCCCCACGGCGACGTGGCGGTGTACGACTCGTTGGTCCGCATGGCGCAGGATTTTTCGCTGCGCTACATGCTGGTGATGGGCCAAGGAAACTTCGGTTCGGTGGACGGCGACAGCCCCGCCGCCATGCGTTATACGGAAGCCCGCATGCGCCGGGCCGCGGAGCTCATGCTCCAGGACCTGGATCGCGACACGGTCGATTTCGTCAACAACTACGACGAGTCGCTCAAAGAGCCTGCGGTGCTGCCATCGGCCATCCCCAACCTGTTGGTGAACGGCGCGACAGGTATTGCCGTGGGCATGGCCACCAACATGCCTCCGCACAACCTGCGCGAGATCGTGGCGGCCTGCAAGGCGGTCCTGGACAATCCAGAAATTGCCATCGAAGAGCTCCTCCAGTACGTGAAGGGGCCCGACTTCCCCACCGGTGCGATCATCTACGGACGCAACGGCGCGCGCGACGCCATGCTCACGGGCCGCGGCCGCGTGGTGGTGCGGGCCAAGCACCATTTCGAGGAGATCGGGACTCGCCAGGCGATCATCTTCACCGAGATCCCCTACATGGTGAACAAGGCGAAGCTCCTGGAGAAGATCGCGGAACTGGTCCGCGACAAATCCATCGAGGGCATCGCCGATCTGCGCGACGAATCCGACCGCGACGGCATGCGCATCGTGGTGGAATGCAAGCGCGACGCCCATCCCGACATCGTCTTGAACCACCTGTTCAAGAAGACCCAGCTCCAGGATCCGTTCCACGTCATCAACCTGGCGTTGGTGGACGGCCAGCCCAAGGTGCTCAACCTCAAGCAGCTGATCCACTACTACCTGGAACACCGCCTGGAAGTGATCAAGCGCCGCGCCGAACACGACCTCAAGAAGGCTCGCGAGCGCGCCCACATCTTGGAGGGCTACCTCAAGGCGCTGGATCATCTGGACGAAGTGATCCGCCTGATCCGCAATTCCGGTACCACCGACGACGCCCGCATGGGGCTGGTGGAGACGTTCGGATTCACGGAAATCCAAGCCCAGGCCATTCTGGAATTGCAGTTGCGCAGGCTCACGGGCCTGGAACGCGACAAGATCCAAAACGAGTTCAACGACCTGATGGTCAAGATCAAGTACCTGGAAGAGGTCTTGGCTTCCCGCAAACTGCGCGAAGAGATCGTGGCCGACGAACTCACCAAGGTCGCCGAAGAAATCGGCGACGACCGTCGCACCCAGATCGTGGATGCTTCCGACGAAGTCAGCATGGAAGACCTCGTGGCCGACGAGCCCATGGTGGTCACCGTCACCCACGGTGGCTATGTCAAGCGCCAACCCCTCACCGAATACCGTGCCCAAGGGCGCGGCGGCAAGGGTGTCACGGGCGCAGGGCTCAAGGGCGAAGACATCGTGGACCAGATCTTCGTGGCCACGGCCCACGCGCACCTTCTGTTCTTCACGTCGCTGGGGCGTGCGCACAGCGTCCGCGTTTGGGATCTGCCGGAATTGGGCCGCACCTCGCAGGGCACGCACATCGCCAATCTCTTGGAACTGCGCAAGGAGCTGGGCGAAAAGGTCCGTTCCGTCGTGCCGGTGCGCGGATTCGGCGGCGAAGGTCGTATCGTGTACGCCACCCGCATGGGAACCATCAACCGCATGCGCCTGACCGCATTCAAGAACATGCGCAAGGATGGCCTCATCGGCATCGAGCTGGACGAAGGCGACGAGTTGGTGACCACATTGTTCATCGAGGGCGAGCCGGATCTCGTGGTGGGTACCCGCGAGGGACAAGCCATCCGCTTCCCGCTTTCCGCCTTCCGCGACCTGGGTCGCGGCACCCGCGGCGTGCGCGGCATCAGCCTGGAGCCAACCGATTCCGTGATCGGCTTGGTGAAGGTGGAAGAAGGCACGCAGCTTCTGACCATCACCGAAAAAGGCTACGGAAAGCGCACCGAGCCATCCGAATATCGCGTGACAAACCGCGGCGGAAAGGGCATCATCAACCTGCGGGTCACCGAAAAGAACGGTCCTGCGGTATGCCTTCTGTCGGTCCGCAAGGGCGAGGAGATCATGGCGATCACGAAGGGCGGAATGGTGATCCGCACGGGTATCGACGACATCCGGGAAACCGGCCGCGACTCGCAAGGAGTCATCGTGATCCGTCTGGACGAGGGAGACCTGGTCCAGGATGTGGCGCATGTGGTGGGCGAGAAGGAAGACGAAATCCTCCCCGAGGCGGCCGGGCTTTCCACGGTCGATGCGGTGGATGTTGCCGAGGACTCCGTCCAGGAATCCTCGCCGGACGAGTCGAGTCCGGCGGGAGGCGAGGAGTCGGAGTGACAGGCGCTCGCAAGCGATCCTTTCTGGTGGTCTGCACCGAAGAGCGCAAGGCGCTCTTCGAACAGGCTTTGCAGGGATACGATTGTCGGCAGGTGACCTCCGTGATGGCAGCCGTGCGCGATTGTGTGGCGCATCCGGCCATGGCGGTCTTGCTGGATCTCGCCTCCACGCTTCATGCCGGCGTCGCGGAAACCGCACCCCTGTATGATCTGGGCATCGATCTGCCGATCTTGCGGTGCACGGGCACCCAAGCGGACGCTCTGGTGGCCATGTGCCAGGCTCCATTCAAGCGGGTCGCCTTGTTGGAGGCGCTCAAAGAAATCGCTTCGGGTGATCCCACCTGGAAAAATCCCGCCAATCCGCGCCGCTATGTGCGGGTCAAGCGCAATATCCGCGTGCAATTCCGGATCACCGGCGCGGACGAATGGCAGCGAGCCAATGCCCAGAGCGTGAGCATCTCCGGGATGTTTTTGATGACGATCGATCCTCCTCCCATCGGTTCCGATGTCCAGATCCGCATCCTGGACATGGACACGCCGTTGGAATTGAGCGGGGCGGTCGTGTGGGTGCATCATTGGGAGGATGGTCGCCATCTTCCCGGTTGCGGCCTCAGTTTCGATCCGGACACAGTCCCTCCGGAGCTTGGGGGAGTGTTGGCCGAATGGTTCTTCCAGAAGTCGTGATGAACCCCACCCCACCCCTCACGGAACGACCTTTGGCTTTCCGGAATGCATTTTCGGAGTCATCGTGATCACAGAACTGCTTATCATCGGCGCCATCCTCTTCGTGCTGATCCTTTTGAACGCCATGTTCGCCGCCACCGAAATGGCCTTGGCCACGGCGCGCCGTTCCCGTCTCCAGAACAAGGTGGACGAAGGCCACCGAGGTGCGCAGCTCGCCTTGCAGTTGCAGGAAGATCCGAACCGATTTTTGTCCACCACCCAGATCGGGATCACGCTGGTGGGCACGCTCGCCGCGGTGCTGACAGGGGATCGGCTGGAAGAACCCTTGATCCAGGTCTACGAACCCTGGATGGGCGAGTGGGCGCGCTGGGGCGTGATGGCCACCGTGGTGGCGGGCGTGTCGTTTTTGCAATTGGTGATCGGCGAGTTGGTGCCCAAGCGCGTAGGGATCCAGTACGCGGACGTGCTGGCCGCCGCCTTGGGGCGGCCCATGATGTTCCTTTCCATGCTGGCCAGGCCCATGGTGTGGGTGCTTTCCGGATGCACGAACGCCATCTTGTGGGCGTTGCGTCTGCACAGGGCTCCGGAAGAGACCGTCACGCAGGAAGATATCCGCCACATGGTGCGCGAGAGCGCCGAGCATGGCGAAATCCAGGAGCAAGAGGAAGACCTCATCCATTCGGTGTTCGACATGGGCGAAAAGCTCGTGCGGCAATTGCGCACACCGCGCACCACCGTGGTGGGTGTGGATCTGGACCTGGACCTGGACGAACAGCTCCCGGCCCTGATGGAATCTGGCTATTCGCGGTTCCCTGCCTACCGTGGCAATCTGGACCACATCGAAGGCGTGGTGATCGCCAAGGACATTTTCCGCGCCTGCCTGGCTTCCGACACGCGCCCCAGCCTGGACGGGTTGGTCCGCGAGCTTCTGCTGGTGCCGGAGAACACGCGTGCCATGGCGCTTTTGCAGCTGATGAAGAAAAAGCACCAGCACCTGGCGGTGGTCGTGAACGAACACGGCATCTTCGAGGGTGTGGTCACGCTGGAAGACCTCGTGGAAGAGATCGTCGGCGACATCCAGGACGAGACCGACGAGGAAACGGATCCCGACATCGTCGCCACGGGCGGCGGGCGTTGGCTGATCAGCGGCAAGACGCCGGTGGAGAAGTTCAAGGAAGCCGTGGAGATCTCCTCGCTCCCCCAGGAAAGCGAAGGCCACTACGACACCATCGCAGGGCTCGTGCTGGCCCTGATGGGACGGATTCCGTCCACCGGTGAGGAGATTTCAGCGGCAGGCTGGGTCTACCGCGTGGTGGACATGGACGGCCTGCGCATCGACAAGGTGGAAGTCTCCAAGCTCGACCGCGACTCCGCATCGGATGCGAAGGGGTAGCTAGGGTCAGACGCGGAAGCGGTAGGAGACGCCCATCTGCACCTGGTGGAGCTTGATGTTTTCCGCCGCGTTGTTGGCGCCGTCCAGCGAGGTGGCGTCGTAGTAGGGGAGGATGCCGTTGATGGCGAACTTGCCTTGCAGCGTCACTTGCAGGTCGTCGCGGAACTGGTAGCTGAGGCCTGCGATCAGGTTGTTGGTGGAGATCAGCGGTTTCTCGTTTTTCTCGTCGTAGTCCGTGATGATTCCGGGAGCCCAGACCACATCGAAGGATTGGGATTTCCCTGGCGAGGCCACATCCACCGAGCCTCCCACAGGGATGTCCAGCTCGTAGCCCAGCTTGGCGGAGAGCCCGTCGATCACGAGATAACCAGCGCAAGCCTGCAACCCCACCGTGAACAGGGAAAATTCCTGGGTTTTGGTGCCGTTGAAAACGCGGTGGTCCACCGAGAACATTTCCCAGTTGGCCAAAAGGCTGGCATCCACAGCCCAATCGCCCTGCACGGGAATCCACAAGTTCGGGCCCACCGAAACGGAGATGCCTCCGTCAGTGCTCGCGCCGCTGGCTTTGGCACCGACGTTTTCGCCTACAGCGATGGGATCGTAGCCGATGCGGAAATCGAAGCCATGCTCGATCGAGTTCTCGTCGCCGAAGGCCGCCAGGATCAAAGGGAGGACGGAAGAAAGAATCATGGGAGGTCCCTGGTGGTGGATGGAGGTGGGAGGGAGGTTCAAACGTAGGTTTTGCGGGCGCCTATGTTGAGACACCCCACCGGGCGTCCGTACGGGTTCATTAGATTGAAATCGGTTCGGTTCGCCTGTCACCCGGGGGCCGTGCTGGATCGCAACGAGGATCGTCCCTGAGGAAACGATGGTCAAATTTCGGAACCTGTCCCCAAGAGCCATTCTGGCCAATCTCTGGATTCCTCGATTGCACAAATCGTGGATCGGCTTGGCGACCCTGGTCACAATGGCCGGTCTTGCCTTGGTTTCTTGCCAGGACGTGACCTACGAGGAAGAAATCGAACCGCAAGCACCAGGCACGGAATTGCCGATGGTCAGGCTGCAGGGCCTCGTCCCTTCCCGTATTCCGGATTCTTGCGCTTGGAAGACCTCCAAGGATTCCGGCCGAGAAGCCACCGTTTGCGAGGGAACTTCCTGTACGGTGAAGTTTCACCTGAAATCGGCCTTGGGGCCTGATACCCTGCGTCTTTCCCTGATGCGATGGGGGATTCGGGTGGGAATCGTCAAGGTGGTCGCCAAGCCCGATGGATCAGGATTGATGGCAGGTTCGCTGGTGGGGGCGGATTCCGTGGCCGGGAAGCTTCTGGATGCCTTTTCGATGGCCAGCAGCGGGAATCCCGATTCCATCGCCAAGCTTGGCAGTGACCCCAGATCGCGACTGGTGGGTTTCTACGCATCGCGCCTGTTGGCGGGAGATCCTGCTTTTGTCGCATCCCCGCAGGTGTTGCCCGACGGGATTTCCAGAGACGCATTGAACGCCGCGCTGGTCCAGGTGGGCGCGCGCAACTCCCGGAGTTGGACGCAAATTGTCATGTCGGGGCTTGGTCTGGATTCCGCCAAGGTCGCCGCCTTGGCGCAGGACGCGGTGGATCGCGGAGCGCTCCAGGCGACGGATCTCGCGAACCTGCAGAAGGCGTCGGCAGGGGGAGCACCTGTGATCTCGGTGCCGTCCGGATCCTACGATGGTCCCCAGGAGGTGGAAATCTCCTGCTCCGTGGCCGACTGCAAGCTCGAAATCTCCCTCGATGGCTCCCGTTGGTCTCCCTATCTGAGACCTGTGCAGGTCGACCGCTCGGAGAGGGTGTACGCCCGTTCCATCTTGACGGGGAAGGATCCGGCCATCAGCTGGGCGGATTACACCATCGCGTTGGCGCCTCCCCGATTCACGCCGGCTCAGGGAGTCTCGACTTCCTCGCGTACGGTGCAGATCCTGCCTTCCGTGCCCGAGGCAACCGTCTACGTGTCCACCGATGGTCTGCGCTGGAAGGTCTACGAAAGACCCGTTGTGGTGACTGTGACCACCACGCTCTGGGCCTACGACTCCATGCCCGGGTTGGCGCGCAGCCCGGTGGTGACGGCGGAATACCGGGTGCGTACGGCCACACCGAACATCGCGCCGGCGGGAGGGACCTTCCCAAGCGCCCAGAGCGTGAGCATCACCGATTCTGTCTCCGACGCCGCCATCCAATACTCCCTCGATTCGATCAAATGGGTCGAGTACACGGCGGAGGTCCAAGTGGACCACCCCGTCCGCCTGTGGGCCCGGGCGTGGGCTTTGGGGATGGATACGAGTCTGGTGGCGGCGACCTCCTTCGAGTTCTCGCTGGGTGAGCCCAAGTTCAGCCTGCCCTCCGGAGGATTCCCCTCCGCCCGCAAGGTGGGGTTGTCGGCCGCGTCTGGTGTGGACATCCACTACACCACCGATGGATCCGATCCATCCGAATCATCGCCCCTGTATCGGGATTCCTTGGACATCGCACGATCCATGGTGGTGAAAGCGGCGGCGTTCAAGGCCGGCTGGGTGCGCAGCCCGGTGGCCATGGCGTCCTATTCCATCAACGGGAGCGTCGCCACCCCCGAATTCAGCCTGCTTGCCGGCACCTACACCAGCGCCAAGATTGTGACACTTTCCGTCTCCACCACCGGCGCCCAGATCCGGTATACCACGGATGGAACGGTGCCAAGCGACACTTCGAAGGAGTACAAGGATCCGATCTCCGTCGGGGCCACCACCACCATCCGGGCGATCGCGCTGAAGACCGGATGGGCCACGAGCCTGGTGGCGGTCTCCACGTACACCATCACGGGGACGGTGGCGAAACCCACGTTCAGCGTGCCCGAGGGGACCTACTCCGAGGTCCGGAAGGTGGCTCTTTCGGTCGCGACCCAGGGGGCCGAGATCCGCTACACCCTCGACGCAACGACACCCGACCAGACATCCCCCCTGTACAAGGACTCGATCGCCATCGTGGCCGCCACCACCATCAAGGCCATCGCCCTCAAGGTCGATTGGGAGGCCAGCCCGGTGGCCAGCGCGAAGTATGCGCTCCAGGATGGCTTCGGGATGAAGCTGATTCCGGCGGGGAGCTTCTTGATGGGAAGTCCTTCGACGGAAATTGGTCGCGCCGAGAACGAGATCCGGCATTCCGCGCAGGTCTCGGCATTCTGGATGGACACCACGCATGTCACCCAGGGGCAGTACGCGGCCCTGATGGGGGTGAATCCTTCCAGTTCCACCGGATGCGGGAGCGATTGCCCCGTGGAAACCGTCACTTGGTTCGACGCGGTCCTGTACTGCAACGCGCGCAGCAAGCGCGATGGCTTCGATACGATCTACAGCTATGACGGACGGAAGGGAACGTATGGCATGGCCACCACGGCCCTGGAGGGGATCGCCGTGCGTCGTGGTCTGCAAAAGCCAGGATACCGCCTGCCCACGGAAGCGGAATGGGAATACGCCGCGCGCGGAACCGCAGCGCGAGGAGGCTCCTACCCAGCCTATTTCTGGGGCACTGCGAGCGATCCGACGACAATTGGTGTCAACGCCTGGTATTCTGCCAACAGCTTGGGCAAGCCGCATCCGGTGGCCACGAAGAAGCCGAACGACTACGGATTGTACGACATGGCCGGAAACGTGTGGCATTGGGTGGGAGATTGGTTCGGATCGTATCCAGCCACCTTGCCGGTGGATTACGAAGGTCCTGCGACCGGCTCCTTCAAGGTGCGGCGAGGAGGCAGCTGGGACAATCCCGAGTCGTTCCTGCGTTCGGCCTACCGTGGGGGCACCAACCCTGATGGCCGCAGCACCACCTACGGTTTCCGCTGCGTACGATCCGGACCCTGAATTCCTGTAAAATGATCTCCCTGTGTCGCGCCTTTCGTGGCTACGATCTCGGTGCTGGCCGTTTTGGGCTTTTCGCGCTTGATTCGGTTCTGAATCGAGTCCCGGTGGCACGCCGCTTCGCGGAGACTCCCCACCGGGGCGTCTTTGCAGTGGGCTAGGTCTTCGCTTTCGTCGTCGGGGCCTTCTTGTCTTTGGCCTTTGGTTCCGCCTTTTTTTCCGTCACCGGCTTCGCCGGTGCAGGAATGTACTGGAAGATGGTCACGGGGGCTCCAGCCGCATCCATTCCCTGGGTCGCCGCGCCGATCTTGGTGTCGGACATGGAAACCACATGGCAATTCTTGTCTATGCCGGTATCCACAGGGGTGAAGGCGTTCGCCGCGAAAGCGATGTCGTAGAGTCCGAGTAGAGGTGAGTTCTTGATTCCATCCTTCGATTTCATGTGCATGGGCAAGGTGTGGAACATCAGGAAAACGGACTCGAAGGCGACATCCGCGCCCGTGGTGGCATCCTGGAGCTTCCCCAGCATCAGCTTGTTCACGCATCCCGTCGCGTTGCCGGTGAGCTCCAAGGCCAGGGGGTTGGAGGTGGAAGCATTCTCCAGAGTCCGGCTGGATTTGCGGAGGGTGTACGATCTCTTGATGGACGGTGGCGGTTCGAGACTCGAGGTGCAGAGGAACGCGTCGATCTTGAGAAAGCTGTCGATCGCGTCGAAGAAATTCCCGATCTTCAAGGTAAAGAATGGATCCAGGGATTCTTCGCGGCTCTCCTTGGCTGGGGGAGCTTTGGTGACGGATTTCACAGCGATCACCACGGGCTTGTAAAGTGATCCGTAGGTGAGAGTGGGCTTGGGGATGGGATCGCACAGTTTGATGGAAAAGAGTTCGGAATTCTTCTTTTTCTCCGGATTCCTCAAGCAAAGCTCCAGATCGAATTCGTTGCGAGCATTGGCCAGTGCCGGGTCAAGATGGAGGTCCGGCTTCAGTCCCAGCTTGAACGGGGTGGGAGGCCAAAATTTGTCTTTCTCGAGGGGCGTCCAGTTGATCAGGTAGGCGCCATCCTTTCCGGGAATGCGCAGGGCCATCTCGAGCTTGGCGTTTTTCCATGCTTCCGGAATCGAAGTGGGCTTCAGTTGGATGGGGGTTCCCACCAGCAGGATTTTCCCCACGGGCATCAATTGGCGACGAACGACGGCTTCACCCATGTCGATGGTGGAGGTGGCCGATCCATGGGTGACCTGGACATCGAACGGATTGGAGAAGGAGACGGGATAGGAAAGGGCCAGCTTTTCGGGCTCGGCGAATTGCGCCGTGCAGGAAAGTTCCACGGTGCCTTTCCCAAAAATCAACGCGCCGGCCAGATTGAGCTCGATCTTGCTCGATTTGGCTCCGGACGGCCAGAATGCCGCCTCGGCGGAGCCGGCCACGGCTTTCAGGGAGCCGTTCCAGCTGTGAGGATGCTTGCCGAACATGGCATCCAAACGGCAGGGAATCTCGTCCTTCAGGTTGGTCGCCGAAACCTTGATGGAAAAAGACGATCCACTGGTGTCGACTGCGGCATCCAACACCTGCTTGGCCTGGTTGGACAGGGCACTGAGGCGGGTGAGGGGACGGAGTTCGATCACGACTCCACCGTCGGCGTCCAGGGAAAAATCGAGGGGCTCGCTCATGCCGTACCTGTTTCAGTGTTCGCGGAGAGGGGAATCTGGAGGGAATGGATCGGGGAGGTGGTGAGTCCGCGCACCTCGATCCGCCCATCACCCAAGGCAGCCAGAATGGATTGGGGAACGTGGATGTGGAGGTTGCCGTCGGTAGCCGGGAAGAACTTTCCGTCGGGATGTGGGCTTGATAGAGGTGCCACCTTGCCGCTTGCGGACACAAATTGGCATTGGAAAGCATCGACGGCGGGGCCGGCCAGATCCTTGGGAAGCTGGGTTTCCAAAAGGCCGTGGGTGGAGATGGCCACTTGCACGCCTTGGGCGGAACGGGTGGTGGCAGCCGCGCCGAGCTTCGGTGTCAAATCCAGGGTCCGTGAGCATTCCAGGTCCGTGCTGGCAGATGGTCCCAGCAGGGAGTCGGCGAATTCCTTGATGCCTTCGGAGGCGCCCGCCCCGGATTGACCCTCGGCACGAGGCCGGGCTTGAATCTTCACCAGGTGCTTGCCGGTGCGCAGGAAATTTCCATCAGGGGGCTGCTCCACCACGAACACGGCCCTCCCTGCATCGACGGACCCGATCGTTTGGATGCTTTGGGAGTTGCCCAGGCTCGCCGCCAGATCCGAGGAAATCGTGGCTTCCAGAATCTGTCGGGACCAGAGGTCGGCATTTCCCGCCAGCTCCATCTCGAAGTGCCATTGGTTGACGGGAATTGTTGAGCCTGTCGGGGCGTAGAGCCTGGCGCGGAGTTCGCCGAAACCCAGTGCTCCATAGTGGCCGACAGCCTCAGGACAGGGGTAGCTGGCGACGGCGGAGGCAGGGCGTTCCTTGGGGATTTGGAAAACTTCGTAGGCTTGAAACCCATTCAATAAATTGCCGGCCATACCAGCGACCACGTGGAAATCGAAGGAATAGTCCTTGTTCAGGACCTTCGCCGGTTCCTCGTCGTGGGCTTCCAGGATGGCCGGCAAGGGATCGAACTCGAACAACATTCGATCGGAACCGGCGGGGACCACTCGTAGCCTGGTCCGGGTGTCCACCAATCTGACTTTACTGAAAAGATTTGTGTCGGTGGCTGTGGCGGTGACATCTCCTTCCAGCAGGCAGCCCATTCCATCGGATTCGATGGCGGAGATCTTCACCGGCTTGCCCAGTCGATCGAACAGATCCTGCAAGACAAGGAGCAGAGTTTGGTGGATTCGGAGAGGATTCATCAACGACTTCACCGCGTCCAAGGAAATCTTTTTGGTCAGGGATTTTTGGTTTTTCTTGGTGGAGTTGAATCCTACCACGAAATCACCATCGAATTTGATCTGGTCCTTGGTTTGAAACGTGGCGGTGGGACTCTGCTGCGGACGGGCCACGGCTCGCACACAAAACCCGGAGGGAGTTCTGGCGCCGTTTTCGCCCAGGATCACCACCTCCACCAGCCCCGCGAAGGCGGATCCGTCCGCTGGGACCGACAGGGGGATCACCCAGCAAAGACCTTTGGGGGTGGAATAGGGAAGAAGGTCCTTCGCATCGGAGGCAGGAGGAGCGGTGAATTGGGGAGGAGCGATGCGGACTTTCTCCAGTCCCCAGGGGGAAGTCTTTAGGCGTTCGGTCTTGAGAAAGATCTCCAGCGAGCATTCTCCCCAGACATCAGCCATGCGCCGATCCAGAAAAATCCCACAGTCGTCGACAACAACAGGGATTTTCACATGTTCCGGAAAAACGAGTGCCATCACACCTTCACGCAACGGACTGCCGGTCAATTCCTGTTTGACGCTTCCGAACAGACTCGACAGACCGGATTTGGCCGCTCCGACTGCAGCGGATTGCAAGGAAGAGGCGGAGGGAATGGCCCCACCGCCGGTGCTCGCTTCGAGAAGGCGATTGGGGCTGGTGGAAGTGCTGGGGCCGCCTTCCGCAGATCCCATCTTGAGTCGCAATTCGTAGAAAGCCGACGTGGAATGTTCGTTGCCCAAGGCGTACATCTCGTCGGCCACCAACAGCACAAGCTCCGATCCGAAAGCCATGGAGGATTCCTTCGAGAGGATCCCCGCACCCACCGGTTTGAGGGCGCCTCGGCTGGGAGTTCCGTTGGCCTTCTTGTCTGGGGAGGGAGCCTGAAACTGCAGGGTGTCTTTCATGCTGGCGAGCATTTCCAGAATCCACTTCAGCGTGATGGGATTCATTGTCTCCACCTTGCCATCGGCCGGCAGCTCCGTCTCGAAGAGCTTGGTGTTCTCGCCAGAAGCCGCCGGGAGTCCGGGTGCTTCTTGACTGGGATCCCACCACGTCAAGGCACCTGCTGGAATTGCCTTCCCCGCAGCGCTGCTCAAGAGGGCTTTGTTGGCATCGGGGACCCAGTTGCTGGTGAACTGGAGCCGCGCGGACCGGAAGGAAGTCCCTACGAGGGATTTGAAACGCGCGAAATCCAATACCCCGATCTGTTTGTCGGAGCTCGATGCGGTCAACGAGGAAGACCTGCCGTCGATGCGGACCTGATCGGCCAGCAGAGGAGCATCGACAACGAATTTCACCAAGGTCTTGCCTGTCCAATGCTCCGAAGTCAGAGCAATCTTCGGAGGAAGGGTGACAGAATCTGGTGACGCTTTCGGGTCCGCCAATTCTATCCTCGCTTCGGTGTCGGACAGGTGGAGAGTGTAGGCAGGCTTCAGGATTTCCACCGTTTGGTCCAACGTATGGATCCATTCGATCTTCCAGGTCACCTCGGATTTGGAAGGGGTGAGTTTGGATGGCGCGATCATCTTGCCCAGATCGAATCCCAAATCGACCTTGGTTCCCTTGCTGGCCTGGTCGTGGTATTTCATGATGAGGTCGTAGGGCTGGGACTTGGTCGCCAAGCTGGAACAAACGGGCAAGGCCCCTTCGACTTGGAACTTGGGAGAGATGGCTTCGCCTGTGAATGCCTCCTCGGGTTTTTTGGAGGTAAGCGAGGGGAAGAATGTATCCGTAAGGGCGCCGCCCGACTTTCCAACCAGTTCATTGACCAGTTTGGTGATCACCGAGTCCTCCTGAGGTGAGAAGATCTCCCAGTGGAGGAAGGTGGGGCTGACCTTGAAGAGGAATTTTCCTTTGTCATTCTTGGGTTCGGAATGGGTGCCAGGAAATGCACCGACCTTTCCTAGCACGGCATCGCCCTGGACGGTGAGGAATGGATCGGT
Source organism: Fibrobacterota bacterium (assembly GCA_016699655.1). Taxonomy (GTDB): domain Bacteria; phylum Fibrobacterota; class Fibrobacteria; order UBA5070; family UBA5070; genus UBA5070. Next base: position 659,481 of record CP064986.1, on the reverse strand, counting down.
GAAGGTGACTGTCTTCCCTTCCGAGAACAGCTTCCAGAGGTTGGCGATTTCCAGGGCGGGGGATTTGAATTCCCAGAGAGGTTGAGGGTCCTGGGCGTTTTCCCGGATGCCGATCGGGATGACCGTTTTCCCGTCGCGGGTGATCACCGTGGCTTGGCAGGCGTCCTTCTGGTAGGGTTCGGTCGCCCACACGCAGGCCCCCAGAGGCTCGGTGTCGGCGCCGGCCCAAGACGCTTTTGCGCGTACCTTGATGAACATTCCGTACTGCCCCAAGAAGACCTGGCGCAGCCAGGGGATCTCGGCGAGGTCACCCTTGAGGGGCTGGGGTTTGGTGGGGACCGCACCTTTCGCCACCGGGGTATCCACGGGTTTCAGGTGCATGTAGAGCGAATAAAGCGTTCCTTTGGGTTTTTCCAGATCGTGGCGCACGAGGACAAAATTCGTCCAGTTGCAGATCGCCGCCAGACTGGTTTCCGAGCAGTTCGCATGGTCCTTGGGAGCCATCCTGGCGGCCACGATGTATCCGGGAGCCAGATTGTGGACGTCGAACTGTTTGCCTTCCGGGGAGAGATGGATCCCGCCGTGCAGGTACAACGCGTTGTCGTGCGGGAGGGAAAGCGGAAAGAATCCGCCTTCGGTCTGCGGGGGGCTTTTCCCGTCTCCTGGCGTGGTGCAGGTTTCGTTGTTCGCGTAATAGATTCCAGGATTCTGCGCATCCCCCAGTTCCAACGGAAAGAAAAACGACCGGGAAGCGCCGCCACCTCCACCAGGGGTACGGATTCTTCCCCATTCGAAATGCATGTAGTCGTGGTCTGTATTCTTGTAGAAGCCGCCCCAGCAGAATCCGTTGGCCTCGAAGATTTCCACGATCCGACGGGGCATGTCGGCAGTGGATGTGTTGCCATCCACCATGTTGTTGTCGGTATAATTGATGTCGATGGCCGAACCGTAGGCGTGGTCGGAAAGCAGCTCGCCGCGAATCTTGGATTTTGACGCTTTTGGCGCGAGCAAATCGAACGTTCCCCTCTTGCGATCCCATTCGGCGAAAACCGCTCGGAAGTCCTGCCCCTCGACCAAGCCCCGCAGTGGTTCCTTGTAGAAGGGGTCATGTAGCCACTTGTCGTCGATGACGTTGGTGAGATAGCGGAACTGATAGCCACTGGTCGCTTCGGTTTTCAGGATGTACGGCTTGCTGGAGGCTCTGTTTTCGGCGAGGATTGCCTGGAACACTTTCTCCAGCCGCTTGGCGAGGGCCTTGTGGAAGTATACCGTGTGGGATTTCTTGAGATCGGATCCAAACCCTTCCAGGGCTACCGGGACGATTGTTCGCGCTCTCCAGTCCGGAAGCTTCGGGTCCCCGAACGCCCGGATTTTCTTAGGCGTTCCACCGCCTGTTCCTTCTCGAAATTGGTTTGTCTGGCCCTGCCCGTAATAGGCGGCGACCTCTTCGTTGGTTTTCAGAATGCGGGGGCGGGGAAGATCCATGGTCATGGCTCGGAGCTCCTGTAGGGGACAAAGAGACTGTCTTTCCAGATGGTTTCGAAGAACGAGTTGCGCTTCATTTCGGCGGTTTGCCATGGCTCCAGGAAGATTCCGACTTCATGGAATCCGTCGCCGTCGCGGTCGTAGAAGAGGGGTTGACCATCCCCCTTGGGCAGCAGGAGGGGGGCGGAGGTGAATCGACCGGTTTTTCCATCAAAGACGTACAGCAAATTGATGCGCAGAGGGTCACCCACCCAGCGAATCTTCGTCACCTCCCTGCGTAAGTCGAAGAAGGGAGCGTGTAGTGCCCAAATCCCGCGTCCCAGATCGTAAATGCGTAGGGATTTGGCCCACCAGTCCTGGATGTGGACGAGTGGAGCCTGCTTCGACCAAGTTTTTTCCAGGGTATCGAATCGCTTCGTGACCACTTGGATGCGGCATTCCTTTTGTGTGGAACATTCGCTGAAATTTGTCTGGATTCCCAGCCAGAAACGGTTGGGGCCATCGAGGACCACGTTCAGGCGGTTGTCCAGAGGGTCGCCCAATTTCTTGGTGACCTGATCGGGATTCTTCGAGGCGCAGTAGGGGCCCGCGAAGCCGAATTTGCAGCCCAGTTCATTGGCGCAGTCTCGAATTTCCTCCACTACGTCTCGATCGCTCCTTCCCGCCGTTGCTGCGACCCCGATCCACCGATTCTGGGGCAGGTTCTGGACGCCGGTAGTGGAGTAGATGGAATCGGAGCGATTCGAGCAGTCGTCGAAGGAATGCGGATCCATCCTGGCCAGCGAGTCTTCCAGTCGGAGAGAATCGGTTTCCACGGCGCAAACCATCAGGGCCCGCTGGGTGGGCATGTGCCAGGCGTCGTAGATCATGGGGGGCCGGGGTCAGGATCGGGAGCGAAGCGGGCTTTTCCGCTGCTGCGGCAAATGAGACAGAAAACGACGCGAAGAGAGCGGATGTGAATCTGGCGTAGCTTGGGGGCATGGGATGTCGCTCTGTGGTTGTGGGAAAGGATCTGTCACAGGAGACGAGGAGGAATTTTGTTGAGGGGCGGGTTAGTCTTGTGAAATGTAGAAACGTTCATGAGATGTCCATTTTTACCGTACCTAGAAGGAGATCTCCCATGTCCGACATCGCTTGCTGGAGGGGAATGATGGCTGTGTGTGCCGCTTTCGCCTTGCTGATCGGTTGCCGACAGGAACGATCCGCCACTGTGCCGGTACCGCAGCCCATCGATTGGAAGGGGCCACAGCGGGTGGGCGACAGCATCGATCTTTACCAAGGAACTGTGCTGACCGAGGTATACGGTGTGGAAGAGGCGATGCTTCGGGGGGCAGGCGGGAAGCTCCTGGCGGTGATTGCTCCTCTGCAGTCCCAGCTACCCGTGGAGTTCGTGTTCGGCGCCGATTCCTCAGCTCGATTCCGTTCGTTGGAGGTCCTGGATTCCTTGTTGGACTCCCTATCCAGAGGAAGGAAGGCTCTGGTGTTGCGCGACTCCTTGGGGATGTGTGGCGTTTCGCTGAACGAATCGGAAAGCTCGAAGGTCTGGGATTCCGCAGGCTTTTTCAAGGTTTCAACTCCGTCCCCAGACGACTTTGGAGCCAAGCCGATCCGTTGGAAGCTGCCTCGTGTCGAACGGGATTTGGGAGACCCGGGAGGGGAGTTGCAGTATTGGTGCAGAGGCGTCTTGAGGATTTCCGGGAGATTGATGTACTCCTATCAGTTGCGGAAGTTGTGCCGGGAGGCGCAGGACATCGAGACCAATCCGTTTTGCATCGATGACGAATTCCTGGTCGACGCGGGGGACGGCTCCACCTGGGGTTGGGGTAGCGAGGGGAGGCGCGAGTTCGTCATCCGCAGAGGAGGCGATGGCGTGCGTATCCTGAAGGTCCAACCGGCGGACTCCTCGAAACCAGGATCTGTCGTGACAAGCGGTTGCCACGATGAATCCTTCCTGTGGAGGTACGGCAGAGACGGAAAATGGCTGGAAGGGATTTCGTTGGCGACCGGCAAATGCGTGCGCCGAATTTCCCTGGCTCCGACCAGCCCTGGCGGGAAAATCGTTCGAATGGGCGGCGATTTGGAGGTGGATTCCACGGGAGTGGTGTACGCCCTCGAGGTGACCGACAGTACGGCGAACGTGTATCGGGCCGGTAGCGGGAACCGATTTACCGAGGTTTCCAGGGGATGGAACATTTCTCGGGGCGACCTGGATTGGGTCCGGTTCGTGGGCTTCAAATTCGATCCCTGTCTCCGTACCGAGAAGCAAGACTACCGCATGGATGAAATCGTGGACTGGGAAGAGCTCGCTCCCCCCGAGAACCCCTGAGGAGGCTCCAAAGCCCCGCTAGGATCCCTCACCCTCGCGAGTTCATCCCCCGGTCCTTAGGCGATAGATTTCGCCTGTTTTCGTCGCGTAGCCGGTAGAGCTGGGCGGGGCGTTTGTACGGGGGATTAGATGCCGGAGCCTGCCGTGAGCCGTTGGTGCAGGGCCGCGGGGTGGGAGGCGAGGCCGGAGCGGAGCCCGTGGTCCAGGAAGTGGGCGAGCGCCTGGTATTCCCAGTGGGGGTGCGTGGTGTCGAGGAGCGGCATGTGTCGGGAAGCGTAGAAGCGAGGATCGAAGGTGCATCCACGAAAATGGTCCACGAAGCCATAGGCCTCGGCCTCCAACGGCATCCCTTTGCCGTAGCCGCCTGCGTACAGAAATTGACATCCGTATTCGCCGGCGAACCGGAGTTCGCCCAGGCGCTGGAACTGCAGGATGTGGACGAGCTCGTGGACCAGAAGGAGGAATGCGTCGTAGGTGTCCAGCGAGCCGCTGGCGCTTACATAGATCCGATCCTTGTAGGCCATGCCGATGATGGAACGGTGGAACAGCCAGGCCGGCAACCAAGCGCCCGGCACGATCCGGAGGTTGGAAAGGTCTACTTCCGGCAACAGGAGGTGGATGCGGCGGCGTGTCTGGGGATCGAGCACCAAGGGCTTGCGGTGGAGGTTCGCCAGGGCGGCAGCGTGCTTGCTCAGCCAGTAGACGACCACCCCGGCGAGGAAGGCGAAGGGACGCAGGTGAGGAGAGCGATTCCAGGGAGACAACGTGTCTTCATCCACCCGAGTTGATGCCTCTGTCTGTGATAGACAGATTCCGTCTGTACTCGTCGCGCAGGCGGTAGAGTTGGGCTGGGCGGTGGGCGCCGCCGGTGATTGCCCTCTCCAGCTGAGGAGTACAGCGGGGCTTCAAGGCCCCCCAGGGCGTACCAGGCGATGGATGCCGACCAACCTCGCTGGTCCCGGCTGGCTCCGAAGAGCACGCCCAGCAGCTCCAGGCCGGTCTTTTCGCGCAGCACGTGTTCGGCTGCCTCGCGGGTGGTGGCAGGGTGGACGTAGCCCCCGGGAAGCGCACACAGACCGCGGAACGGATTCCGGGGGCGGAGCGAATCGGGGAGAACGTATTATTGGAAGGAAACGCCAAAATCCAAGGCGCCATGGAGAAATTCCTCGATGAAGTTTCACATTGTAACAAAATTTGTCTTCCTTGCCGCGATAGCAGTCTCCGCCCTAGATTTTTCAGGGAAGGTGGTCAACCTCGATGGCACGCCCCGAAGTGGCGCAATGGTGTTTATGGCAAGCACCGGGAAACACACGTTTACCGATTCATCGGGGAGCTGGTCTTTGAAGGGAGCCGCAAGCGTTTTGCGCAAGGAGTCGGTCCGTCCCGTGTCTGCGCACCTCGTTGCGGATGGCGGGCACCTTCGTCTCTCGTGGCAAGGCAAGAACATCATGGGGCGTGTTTCCGCAGCAGCATCAGGCCAGAATGTAGCTGCCCATCCCGCCAGCCTTGCTGCGCGTGTGGCCTTGGTGACCTCTGATACGCTGGAGTATTCGTTCAGGGGCTATGTGTTTTTGCGGGACACCTTTTCCGAGTCGCGATCGGAGATGGTTCGCGTTTACGACACGCTGGCCAATCCGGCCAATCCTTCACCTTTCGGAATGAACCATATTCCTGCGGGCACGTTCATGATGGGCAGTCCTACAACGGAAACAGGCCGAAGCAGCGACGAGACACAGCATGAGGCAAGTGTGTCCGCTTTCTGGATGGATCGCACCGACGTTACACGGAGCCAGTATCATTCGCTGATGGGAATTTTGCCAGCCGGCTATACCTGCAAGAGCTCAACCTGCCCAGTCGAGGGCGTAACCTGGTTTGATGCCGTTTTGTACTGCAATGCGCGCAGCAGGCGCGATGGCCTTGACACGATGTACAGCTACACGAGCCTGATCGTGCCGGCCCTCTATGGATATGCTACCGGAGACTTGCCTGGCCTCACCTTGCGCCATGGAGTGGCCGCCCCTGGATATCGGTTGCCCACGGAAGCGGAGTGGGAGTATGCGGCGCGTGGCGGTACCAAGACCGCGTATTATTGGGGCGATGACGACCTTGACGCCGTGCGGAAATACGCATGGTGGTGGTCAAATGGCGCACAAATCGCAAGGCCCGTCGCCATGAAGCCGGAGAATGCCTATGGTCTGTATGACATGGCTGGGAATGTATACCAGTGGGTGGGCGACTTCTACGATACCTATCCAACCACCGCAACCAAGGACTACGAGGGTCCTGCGACCGGCTACGCCCGGGTGATGCGTGGGGGTGATAGTTTCAGCGTCGATTGGGACCTGCGTTCCGCCAATCGGGAATGGCGCGGTCCCGGGAACGGCTTTAGCCTCGTCGGTTTCCGTTGTGTGCGTTCTGGCCCCTGAGCTCTGTTGATGGGAAGGCGCCAAAAGGACAACGGCAAGGCTGGCCATCAAACCCAAGGTCTTTCCAGTCCGGGGGGCTTTGTGGTCGGGGAGCTCAATGAGCCCGTCCTTGGACCTCACCCACCCGAGTTGATGCCACGGTCGGTTATAGACAGATTCCGTCGGTACTCGTCGCGCAGGCGGTAGAGTTGGGCGGGGCGGTGGGCGCCGCCGGATTGGGCCCCCGGGATGGGCTCCACGAAACCCAGCTCCTCCATCTTGCGCCGGAAGCTCACCTTGTTGATGGTCTCGCCCAGCGTGGCCTCATAGACGGCTTGCAATTGCGGGAGAGTGAACGGTTCGCGGCACAGGTGCACGGGCAGGCTGGAGTAGGAGCTCTTGGAGCGCACCCGCTCAAGGGCTTCCTGCACGATCCGTTCGTGGTCGAACGGCAAGCCGCGCACTTCGGCGGCCGGCATGACCTCCAAATGGTCCGTCCAGCGGGACTCGAGCGATTCCCAGGGCACCAGGGCGTACCAGGCTACAGAAACCGACCACCCGCGCGGATCCCGACCCGGCCCGGAAAACACTCCCAGTTGTTCCAGGTAGGGGCTTTGCAGGCCGGTCTTCTCGCGCAGCACGCGCTCGGCCGCGTCGCGGGCGTCTCGGTCGGTGGCGGGGTGGATGTACCCCCCCGGCAGGGCGGCAAGGCCTCGGAACGGCTCCTGGGCGCGGCGAGCCAGCACCACCTGGAGGACGTTTTCCACCAGCGTCAGGAGCACCACGTCCACCGTGCAGATCACGGGATCCGGCAGTTCGCGGGGGGGGTGGTGCTTTGATTCAGTGGGCATCGAAGCAGAAGATACCTCTTCAAGAAGCTGGGCTTGTCATGAGAAATAGATAGTTGCGAAACGCAACAAACGTTTGTATCTTCTGTTTATCAACCAACCACACAGGAGACGCCCCATGGATCGCGCCCATCTACTTGTGATCGACCCCCAAAATGACTTCTGCGACCTGCCCGCCGACTGGTGTCCGCTGGATCCGGTTGGCGCTGGCAGACTCGCCCCGGCCTTGGCCGTGACGGGCGCCCACCAGGACATGCTGCGCCTGGCGGCGTGGCTGGATGCGCAGGCCGAAAAGATCGATCGCGTCACGGTGACCATGGACCACCACCACCGTCTGGACATCGCCCACCCCGGCTTCTGGCGCAAGCCGGATGGTGCAGCGGTGGGGCCGTTCACGCTGGTGCTCGCCGCCGATGTGGCGGAGGGACGGATTCTGACCGCCAAGCCCCAGGACCGGGATCGCGCCCTGAAGTACCTGCAAGATCTGGAAAAGGCGGGGCGCTTCACCCACATGGTCTGGCCGGTCCATTGCCAGATCGGCACCTGGGGCCAGGCCATCCATACCCGGCTCCAACAGGCACTGGACGCTTGGGCAGACAGGAAAGGTTTGGGCGTGACCACGGTGCTCAAGGGCGAAAACCCCTGGACCGAGCACTACAGCGCCATCCGCGCCGAAATCCCATTGGACACAGATCCCGCCACGGGCTGGAACTGGGAATTGGTGCGGAACCTGGAGAAGGCAAAAATTGTCTACGTGGCCGGTGAAGCCGGTAGCCACTGCGTGCGCGCCACGGTGGAACACCTGGTGGAAGCCGGGCTCGATCCGGAAAAGATCGTCCTTCTCGCGGATGCGATCAGCCCTGTCACGGGTTTCGAAGGCGCGCAGGCGGCCTTCTTCCAGGCCATGGCGGACAAAGGCGTCCGCATCCTCCCCTTGGAGCAGGCCGCACAACTGATTTGATTGAATCATTCTCCCTCCACGCACAACACCGGAGCGCTCTCGTGAACACCCCCATCGTCCGCAGTCTTTTGGAGACGGACCTCTACAAGTTCTCGATGTGGCAGGCCCTGATGCACAGCCATCCGGGCGCCCAGGCCGAATACGGCTTCGTGTGCCGCAACGCCACCGTGTTTCCGCTGGCCGAGCTGAAAGACGAGGTGGAGCGCGAGCTGGACCATCTCTGCACGCTTTCGTTCCTGCCGGAAGAACTGGACTTTTTGCGGACCCTGCGCTACGTGAAGTCGGATTTTGTGGACTTCTTGTCGGTGTTTCGGTTCCAGCGGCGGTTCATCACCGTGGAAACCGAAGGGCCGCATCTGCGCATCCGCGCCAAGGGGCCCATCGTCCACGTGATGGGCTTCGAGATCTTCGTGCTGTACATCGTCAACGAGCTCTACTTCCGGCGCCTGGGCGAGCAAGACAAGGCGTTGGCGGTGGCGCGCGAACGGTTGGATGCGAAGGTGACCTATCTGAAAGGGTTGGTGGAAAGCGGAGAGCTGGCCAAAGGCCATGCCTTCACGTTCTTTGACTTCGGTTTGCGCCGACGCTACAGCCGTGACTGGCAAGACGAGGTGGTCGCACGGTTGGCCAAGGAATTCCCCGGCATTTTGGGTGGCACCTCGAACGTGCATCTGGCGCGCACGCTGGGACTCAAGCCCATTGGCACCATGGCCCACGAATACCTCCAGGCCTACCAGGCTTTCGGTTTCAGGCTGCGCGATTTCCAGAAGGCCGCGCTGGAAGGCTGGGTCCAGGAATACCGGGGCGATCTGGGCACGGCGCTGACCGACGTTGTTGGCATGGACGCGTTCTTGGCCGACTTCGACCTCTACTTCGCCAAGCTGTTTGACGGATTGCGTCACGACTCGGGCGATCCGATCGAATGGGGCGAAAAGGCCTTGGCTCATTACGCCAAGCTGCGCATCGACGCCCACGGCAAGCGCCTGGTGTTCTCGGACGGGTTGGACCTGGCCAAGGCTGTTGAAATCCACAAGCATTTCCGCGACCGCACCCAGACAGCTTTTGGCATAGGCACCAACCTCACCAACGACACCTGCCACAAGGCCCTCAACGTGGTCATGAAGATCATGGCCTGCGAGGGGCAGAATGTGGCGAAGTTGTCGGATTCGGCCGGCAAGACACTGTGCGAGGATCAGACCTACCTGGCCTACCTGCGCCAGGTCTTCGGGATTCAGGAGGTGACCAAATGATCCGCATCCATGTTGCGCAAATCAATCCCACCATCGGGGATCTGGAAGGGAACCTCGCGAGGATCCTGGAGGAAGGCGCCAAAGCCCACGCCCATGGCGCGGACCTGGCCGTGTTCCCGGAGCTCTGCCTGACCGGCTACTACCCGGGAGATCTTCTGGACGAGCCTGTGTTTCTGTCGCGCACGGCGGATGCTCTGGATCGGTTGCGCCAAGCCACGCTCCAAGCCCCGGGAATGCACTGGGTGGTCGGCGCGCCCACACCGCGCGTGGGTGCGGGCAAACGCCTGGAAAACACCTTGTTGGTGATGTGCGATGGCGAAATTCGTCTGCGCTACGCCAAGCAGCTTCTGCCCACCTACGGGATCTTCGACGAACGCCGCCACTTCGAGCCTGGCCCCGACGTGGCGCGTATCCTGCGGGTGAAGGGCGTGCGCGTGGGGTTTCTTCTGTGCGAAGACGCCTGGAACGACACGAACGAAGCCTACGCGATCAATCCCTGGGAGCGGCTGGCCGAAGCCTCGCCGGACCTTGTGGTGGGGATCAACGCGAGCCCTTCGCACCTGGGCAAGCGCACCTTGCGCCATGGCCTGTTTTCCGAAAGCTGCCGCCGCCACGGACTGCCCATGCTGTACGTGAACCAGGTGGGCGGACACGACCAGGTGGTGTACGACGGCGGATCGTTCGCGGTGGAGCCCCGCGCGGGCGTGGTGGCCGAATGGGCGCTCTTCCAGGAGGATTCCGCCCAGGTGGAGTTCGATAATGGACGATTCTTGGCAAACGGCGGCAGGCCCCTTCCTGTGCCCGATCTCGCGCCTTTGGCGGATGCCGAGTTCCAACGACGGCAGATCATTCTGGGGCTTCGCGACTACGCGCGCCGCTGCGGATTCACCAAGGTGGTGGTGGGAAGCTCGGGCGGCATCGACAGTGCGCTCACCATGGCCCTGGCGGTGGAAGCCTTGGGCGCGGAAAACGTGGAAGGCGTCACCATGCCTTCGCGCTGGTCCAGCGAAGGAAGTGTTTCGGATTCGGTGACCCTGTGCCGGAATTTGGGCATCAAGCTGCACACCCACCCGATCAAGGAATTGGTGGACCTGGCCAGTGCGGGATTCCAGGACGCCTTTGGACAAGAATTGACCGGGATCGCCCGCGAAAACGTGCAGGCGCGTCTGCGTGGCACCATCCTGATGGAACACTCCAACAGCTTCGGGCACCTGCTGCTGACCACCGGCAACAAGAGCGAGATCTCGGTGGGCTATTGCACGCTCTATGGCGACACCAACGGGGGATTGGGGTTGATTGGCGACTTGTACAAGATGGAAGTCTTCGCGCTGTCGCGCCACATCAACACGACCGCGGGGCGTGAGATCGTTCCCAATGCCATCATCGACAAGGAACCCTCGGCGGAGCTTGCGCCGGGCCAGCGTGACCAGGACAGCCTGCCACCCTACCCCGTGCTGGATGCCATCCTCAAGGACCTGATCGAGGGATCGATGCTCTCGGCCACGGACCGCCAAGCGGTGGACGGTGTGCTCAGGGTGTTGAGCGGAGCCCCGGAAGGGATGGCCACCATCGCGCGGGTCAAGAAGCTGTTGGCCCGCACCGAATACAAACGACGCCAAGCGCCGCCCATTTTGCGCTTGCGGCCACGTGCCTTCGGGTCGGGGCGCCAGATGCCCATTGCGGCCAAGGTGGAATTCTGATGGACGCCGCGAAGCCGACCACGGCAGTGGTGATTGGCCGGTTCCAGCCTTTCCACAATGGCCACGCGGGATTGTTGGACCGGGCGTTCGAGGCGGCGGATCAGGTGGTGCTGGTGCTGGGTTCGGCGTTTTCGGCCCGCTCGCCACGGAATCCGTTTTCCGCCACCGATCGCGAGACGATGATCCGCTCGGCCTTGCCGGAAGACAGAAATCAACGCCTGGTGGTAGTGCCCCAGCGCGATGTGTGGGGTGCGCGTCGTTGGGCGGGCGAAGTGCGGGTCAAGGTGGAGAACGTGGCGCTCGGGAGTGTCGCGTTGGTGGGATTCCACAAGGATGCCTCCAGCTACTACCTGGATTTGTTTCCGGGATGGACGCTGGTGGAGACGGGTCGCCAAGGGCATTGGGACGCCACGCCGGTTCGTGATCGGATTTTGTCGCATACGCCCTGGGACGAGGTTCGCGAATCGTTGGTTCCGGATGTTCCCTTGCCGGTGCTGGCCTGGTTGGAAGCCTGGTCCCGCGAGCCGCATCGCGCGGAACTCGCAGAAGACGCCGACGTGATCCGCAACTACTCCACCCGCTGGGGCAAAGGGCCGTTTCTGACGGTGGATTCCCTGGTGCGCTGCGCGGGGAAGATCTTGTTGATCACGCGCGGGAAAAGGCCCGGCCAAGGGCTTTGGGCGCTTCCTGGCGGCTTTCTGGAATCGCAGGAATCCATGTTGGACGGCGCCCGTCGCGAACTGCGCGAAGAGACGGGATTGGATCTGTTTGGGCAAGAGCCCATCGACCAGAAATACTTCGATCATCCCGGCCGCAGTTTGCGAGCGCGGATCGTCACGCAGGTGTTCCGGTTCGAGCTCGCGCTGGAGGAACTTCCAGAGGTGACCGGCCAGGACGATGCCGGGATCGCCCGCTGGATGACGGTAGACGAAATCCGTCAAAACGAAGACAAGTTCTTCGAGGACCATTTCCATTTGTTGGACACCATGTTGGGCGGCGTGGCGGCGGAGGGGACGTGATGATCGATCTTTTGGCCTCCACGTTCGCGACCGTGTGGGGAATGCCGCTCTCATGGGGCGACCTCATCGGGTTCGCGACGGGCCTCTTGTGCGTCTATCTGACGGTGCGCGGGAGCATCTGGAACTTCCCGACAGGAATCGCCAATTCGCTGGTGCTGGGATTGGTGTTCTTCCACCAGCGGCTGTTTTCCGATGCGAGCCTGCAGGTGGTGTTCATCGTCTTGTCCATCCAGGGATGGTGGCTGTGGGCGCGCGGTGGCGAAAAAACGGAGCTTCGGGTGACCCGCTCGAACGGGGGAGAGTGGTTCGGGATGGTGGTGGTTACGGCGGCGATCTGGTTTGTTCTCTGGAAACTGATGGTTCTGCTCAAGGGTGCCGCGCCGCCTCTGGATGCGCTGATCACCTCCATGAGCCTGTCGGCCCAGTGGCTGCTCAACCGCAAGAAGTTGGATTCCTGGTACTGGTGGATCGCGGTGGACATCGTATCAGTTCCTCTGTATTGGAGCCGAGGACTCTACTTGATCTCGCTTCTGTACCTGGTGTTCCTGGCGCTGTGCGTGTCGGGATTTGTCGCGTGGCGAAGGAAGCTCGTGGTGTAGATGGCCGGGACCTCGAAATTCGAGCACGGATTGGTGGTGGGGAAGTTCTACCCGCCGCACCGGGGGCATGTGCATCTGGTGGAATCGGCGTTGGCCGGATGCCATCGGGTGACCGTGCAGGTCCTGTATTCCTCCGTGGAGTCGCTACCCGGAGTGTCGCGGGCCAAATGGCTCGCCGATTGTTTTCCCGCGACGGCCGGCTTGCGGGTCCTCGCCGGTTTGGACGATGTCCCCATCGATTACGAGTCCAGCGCGATCTGGGACGCCCACGAGAAGATCATGGTGGATCTGCTTTGCGCGGCGGATGCGACCCATCCCTGGCCTCGTGTGGACGCCGTGTTCAGTTCGGAATCGTACGGACAGGAAATGGCGCGCCGGTTCGCCGCGACCGCCGTGGGTGTGGATCCGAAACGCTCCATCCACCCCGTTTCCGGAACCGCGGTAAGATCCGACCTGTTCGCGCATTGGCGGAGTCTGCCTGCTCCGGTGAGGGCGGGGCTGTGTCGGAGGGTGGTGGTGGTGGGAGCGGAAAGCACAGGCACCACCACGTTGTCCGTGGATCTGCATCGCGCTCTGGTGGAGAGGGGCGGGCCTTGGGCGAACACGCGCTGGGTGGCCGAATACGGACGCGAGTACAGCGCCGATCTCCAGGCGCGTCAGCGTGCGCAAAAACTGTCGCATCTGCCGTCGGACTTCCCGTGGAACGAACTGGACTTCCGCGAGATCTGCCGGGTGCAATTGGCGCTTGAGGAGGAGGCCGCCCGCGAGGGCTCGCCCGTGCTGGTGTGCGACACAGACGGCCTGGCCACCTGCCTGTGGCAGGAACGCTACATGGGCTCCATCAGCCCGTGGGTGCGCGACTTCGCCGCCGCCCTGTCCCCGCGAGCCCTCTACCTTCTGACTTCCCACGAAGGGGTGGCCTTCGAGGACGACGGCCTGCGCGACCAGCCCCACCTGCGTCCGGGCATGACCCAACGTTTCCGCGAGGTGCTGGCCGCGGGGAATGTTCCGTGGTTTGAGCTGTCCGGATCGCCAGTCCAGCGCCTGCAACGGGCGCTGGACATCTTGGATCAAGACATCGAGTCTGCCTTCCGGTTTGCCGATCCGTTGGGCTGAAGCGGAAGGTTCACATCCCCACGCCTGTACCCGGGATCTTGCCGATGCGCGTGTTGGGCGCGGAGAGCGGATCGCGGCCGATGGAATCCAGCTGGCGCACCTTGATGGACAATTGCAGAAGGTCGTCGCCCGAGGCCGATCCCGTGACCTTCTTCTGCGCGAGCGCGAAGGCCTTGCGCGAGAGGTCGATGGTGGTGTGGATGTCGGCAAGCTGGATTGGGTAAAGGCTCAAGTTCGCGTCGAACACGAGCGAGCCTTGCGCCCTTGTCAGGCCGGGAGGGGATGCCTCCAGGCAGCTGTTGACGCTGGTGGCGAGCTGCTCCAAGCTGGAGCTGGCCAGATCCAGGTTGGGTTTGAGCGCCGCATCCCACCAGGATTGACGGAAAATGTCCTTGACGCCCACGGCGGTGACGCCTCGTTCCCATTTGTCCTTGCACTGGCCCACGGCCTTGCCCTGGAAGAGGGCGTCGTGGCGGCGTCCTTCCTTTTGCGCCACCTTGAGATCCTTGGGGTCCGGTTTTCCGGAGCTGGAGATCAGCCACCCCAGCAGGAAGAATGCCGTGATGGAGGCGGGAAACAGCAGGGCGGTTCGGGGCTTGTTGCGCACCAGGTAGAACGATCCGCCGGCCAGGAGCGCCGCGACGATGAACGCGGGGATGTTGGACAGAATCCGTCCCCCCATCAGTACGCCGAAGATCATGGCCGGGAAGCACGCCACCACGGACAGGCCGATCACGAATCCGATGTTTCCCCAGAGGTTTTCGGCCATGGAGTTGCGATAGGCCTCGACGTTGGAGCCGCCAGAGGGATTGGCGCTGGAAGGATTGCGTCGTGTGCCGCCGATGCGCACGGGAGTGTTGCTTCCGGAGCCATAACTGTTTCCGGACGCGGAGGACCAACCCGGCGAGCGCGTCGGAGTGAAGGAGTCCGCCGGCGGTGCGATTTCCTGGGGCGGTGGAGGTGGAGGGGGGGGCGTGTAGGAGGCAGGAGTCGGGCTTGCGCCTGGGTAGGGTGTTTGTGGGACGACAGGAGTTGGAGCCTGTGCCGCAGGCGCAGGGTAGGGAGCCGCAGGCGGTGGCGGTGGCGTGTGCGCAGGGGGCGCGGAAGGCGCTGTGCCGGGGTAGCTCGGGTAGGGGCTCGCGGTGGGCGTGGGAACAGGAGCTGGGGTGGGACGCGCAGCAGCCGGAGGAGGCTGGGCGGGTGCGGCGGGTGCGGTACCCGGGTAGGTGGGGTAGGGTGCCGGCGGTGGCGGTGGAGGAGCTGGGCGAGGTGCGGGAGGAGGTGGCGGAGGCGCGCTTTGGGCGGGTGCAGCCGGTGCGGTGCCTGGGTAACTGGGATACGGAGCCGCCGGCGGAGGGGGCGGTGCTGGCCGGGGCGCGGGAGGTGGAGGTGGCGCACTTTGGGCAGGTGCCGCAGGCGGAGGGGGGTAGTTCCCAGGAAAAAGCGGCGAGCCACCGCCAGGATAGCTGCTGGAGCCGCCGCCGGAGGGGTTGTTGGCGCCTGGATAAGGGGCGCCGGGATCGTTCGGACGATTTTCGGAAGTCATGGGCTGTGTTCCTGGGATGGAAAAGCGACCGAGTGGCTCAGTAGTACCGGGGGCGATTCATGCGGATCCCGATATACCCTGCGATGCACATGCCGGTGCAGATCAGCAAAGTGACAGGATACGACAAGATCCCGACAAAGGGAACGTGCAGGACGCGGGCGATGAACAGCAGGGCCGCCAGCACGAACCAGGACTGGGGATAGATGCCGAACAGCATGCGGAAGAAAAATCTCATGGTCGGAACCTCGGAGGTGCGCGCTTCAAAGCCTTCGCGACCTCGATGGGAGGGGGGTGGATCTTACCAGACAAAGGGACTACCGCTGGAAGGGACCGTCAACCGATCCCTTCCAGGAAACACGGATCAGCCTTCCCAGAGCCACATCTGGGCTTGGCGCGGAGGCACGGCGAAATTGAAGCGGTCCCCCCAGAGGTTCATCTGGTGCTGGTGGAGCTGGCAGCGCCAATTGCCCCAGCGCAGGCCCCAGGTCCAGATGTCGGGGTGGGCCCATTCGCCGGTCTTGTTGATCGCCACGATGCCGCGATCGCCGCGCGCGAACACCAGCAATCCGTCCGATTCCCACAACAGCCACAGCGGTTCACCCTGCACGTGGTTGTGGAAGTTGATCATCTGGGTGACATCGTACCGGCACCACAGGCCTTCCCAGCGCCCCTTGTCGGAGGGGTATTGGCGGGCGCTCTCGCCGTTGTCGGAGTACATCAGCGGCACGCCGCCGTCACGACCCAGGATGTAGGCGTTGGCGAGGTATTCGTCGTGTGGGTCCAGGAGCATGCCCCGGAATCCGTCGTTGTTGGGCACGTCGTGGGTGACGGTGAAGGTCACCGACTTGTCCCACGGCAAGGCGTTGCCGTAGGCGGCCGGGTTGATCAGATCGCGCAACGACCCGCTGGGGGTGAATGCCTTCAGCATGGTCTGCTGCAGCGGGAAGTCGTAGCAGGGCATGCCGGTCTGGGCAAGAACCGGCCACAGGAACAGGTCGTTCTGGGAACGATCGAAGGTGAGGGTTTCGCCAAAGAGGTACTTGCCCTGCATGGCCCCGGAGCGGAACACCGTGTTGATGTGCGCCACCGGCAAGTGCTTGAGCGCATCCACGCGGAATCCGGAAAATCCCATCTTCACGAGGGCGTCCAGGCAGTCCACCTGGTCCTTCACCACCGCGATGGACAGGACCAGGTCCGGCAATCCCGACAGCGCCAAATCCACCAACTGGGCTTTGTCGCTCCAGTTGGAAATGTCGCCGGGAGGATGGAAATCGTGCTCGTTGAAGAAGCCTTCGTCCAGGTTTCCGAACAGCTTGTCCTTTTCGAATTCCGCGCGCTCCTTCTTGTAGCGCTCCAGTTCCGCCTTGCCGGGAAAATTCCATCGGTCTTCCCGCCACTCGTTGGCCATGTGGTTGAAGACCACATCCACGTAGCTCCTGACTCCCCACTTGGCCAGTTCGTCGATGGCCCGTTGGACGTCCGCCTTGCGGCCCAGGTGCGAGCGGACGATCCGGTAGTCCTTGGGCTGGTAGCGCTGCCACCACTCGGGTCCGTTCTCATCCGAGTACAAGGGTGGCGGGAATAGCACGGCGCCGTAGCCGGCATCGGCGATGCGCTGGGCCATGTCGCCGATGTCCTTGAACTTCCAATTGAAAGCGTGGAGGATGACGTCTTTCATGAAACGGGCTCCTTGAATTTGGTCTCACCATTGCGCCGGGAGGCGGTCATCAATGGGTAGAAAATCGCTGGGGTGAATAGCTGGGCTATCAAGTTCTCCCTGATCCAGGGAGAGCTTTCCTTGCATTTCTCCTTGTGGCAGGGAGAAGAATGGTTCCTCCACAGAATGCCCCGGCCCGACCTTAGCGGCTGTGGATTTCCTGGCCGCCCCATTCCACGGCCGTCCAGGCGGGGCGCCGGACGCCTTCCAGGTGCGGTGCAACCAAGATCATGGGCGTGGCGCGCTGCTCGAAGGTGGCGAACACCCGCAGGAACAGTTCCGGCGGGGGGAGGATGTGGACGGGGAACGCCTGGGAAAAGGCTTGTTCCGGGAAGCGCACCACCACGAAGGGTTGCGCGATCCGGGCGATCCAGAAGGTGATGAACTCTTCGCGCTCGCGGAAGTTCAGGCCCTTGAGCTCCAGGATGGAATCCATCCTTTCCCCGAATTCCTCGCGGGAGAGACAAAAACCGGTATCGGAGACCGGCGCATCCCAAGAGTAGCCTTCCCAAAAAAGACCGTAGTAGCGCTTGCCGGAGAGCTTGGATACGAGGTCGCCGCCAGGATGGGCCCGCACCGTCCAGGAGTCGTTTACAAGGGCTGGATAACTGACGGAGACCCGCTCGGGCCGACCCATGGTCACGGTCACGTCCAGGGTGTCCGGGGGATAGAGGTAAAGCATCGGCTTCCATACGTAGGTGCGGCGTTCTTCGGCCGAGGTGGCGACGTGGCAGTTGATCCCTGGGAAACGACCTTCCAGGGCGCAGGCACGGCTTTCCAGCGCGGTTCCGTCCAGCAGGACGGAATTTGACAAAGAGGCGCAAACCGGATCCTGCGGGGTGCAGGCTTTGGCGGATTTGGCGCCGATTTCCTTGAATACCTCCGGAGGGGGCAGGAATTTGCCATCGTAGGGCTTGGTGGAAAATTGGACTCGCCGTCCGTCCGGCAGGGTGGTGTCCCAGGCGAGGCGGAAGCTCATCTTGTCGGAAAGGATGTGGTGGGGGCGAGCTTGGTACACGCCTCGCAGCGCCCAGCCATCCTTCTGTTTGAGAGCCAGGTAGGTGAGGCCTCCCGAATCGAACGCCGATCCCACCAGCCAAAGATTCCCTGAGCCTTTCCCCACGCGGGAGGCGGGGACATCGCTCAAGGGTTGCTTGCGTTTGCGGCGATCCGGACTGAGGGAAAGGAAGGTGGAGTCCACGGCGCGGAGGGTCGATTTGTCCTGTAAGACAAATTCCGACAAGGGACGGGTCTTCCAGGCGGGGTCGGCGGCGCCGAGAAGCAGAAGGGCTGGGAGGATCTGGAGCATGGGGGGCTCGGAGGGGAGAGGGAAGAGTGAGGGGAACTCAAGATAGTCCCGTCCACCCCTGGATCGACTCCCGTGGATTTACCCTTTTCAAGCAATGGGCCTCCTTCTCCTTTTCTGGCTGGAACTGCTCCGGGGTGCTGAACCGATCGGCGATCCAAGCCCGGCAGCCCTGGCGCTGAACGCCTCCGCGGCAGTCCCTTTGGTCGCACAGGCCATCCAGAGACAAACGACCCCGCAGCCGGGGGGCGAATGGGTGGAATCCAAGGAGCTGTTCTTCGGCGCTTGCACCAGTGGTGTGGAACTGCGCATTCCCCTGCAGACACCGAGCCCCGGTCGTTGGTGGTGGGTGAGCCAGTTGCGCACGCCGGAAGAGCTTCGTTTGCGGCTGGGTGCTCGCGACCTCGGGGTGTTCGGAACCTCGCGCGCCTTCCGCGAGAGCCCGGCCGGCACCTTCCACACGGCGATCCCGTTGGATCTGCACGGCGGGCCCGAGACACTTTATGTCACCGCCTCCGATCCGCAAGGGGATGTGCTGCTGGAGGTGGAGCTCGTGCCGGATGCGCGATTGGCCGAACGGATCCAGAGCCACACCGCCCACGACGCCTGGATCCTGGGAGTGTTGACCATCATCCTGCTGGTGGCGATCTACTTGCTTTGGGTCGCCCGCTTGCGGGCCTACGCCTGGTATGTGGCCTATCTGGCTCTGGGGATCCTGTGGGTGGGGGCCAAGACCGGCATGGCGGGTGCGTTGCTCTGGCCGGATCATCCGGAGTGGAATCATGCGGTGCCATCTTTCGCCTCGCGGGTGTCGCTGGCCTTGTACATGCTTTTCCTGCGCGATCTGGTGGGTTTGCGGGATCGGTTTCCAAGACTCGGGCGCGTGTTGGATTTCGGGATCGCGTGGGTGGCCTTGTGCGGGTTGTTCGCCTTGTGCTCGGTGGCGCTGCCGGATTTCCATGCGGAAATCCTGAGACGATTCACTCCGGAAATCATGGAGGCCCCTACGCTGCTTTTGGCCTTGGGGATGCTGGGTTGGCGGGCCCGGTCGGATGTTTTGGCCCGGCGGGTGCTCATCGCTTGCCTGCCGTTGGTGGGGGCTGCTCTGTATGGGCAGATCCGCGACTTTTTCAAGCCCATCGGTGTTCCGGATCAGGACACGACCGTCGTGTTCATCGGAGCGATCCTGGAACACATCGGGACCACCCTGGTGCTTGCCTTGGATGTGAGGCGGCGTCTGGATGCGCACGCCGGTCTGGTCCGGGATTTCGATCGCCGTCTGGACGACCAATACCGGCAATACCGGGCCCGGATAGGATCCGATCTCCACGACGATCTGTCCCAGCGCATCTTGGCGATCCGCTTTTCGCTCCATCGCCAAATGAAGTCCGCCGGAGGCGTGGGCGAGGAGGTGGAAGCCCAGCTGCAGGACTTGGCAGATTCTGTCCGCGAGCTTTCCCACCAGCTGCATCCCTCGGCGCACGGGACTCCCAGCCTGCAGGTGGCGCTCTCGGAGCTGGCGAGGGCCATGGGACACCCCCAGTTGGCCTTCCAACTCGATCTGGCCTATGCAAAGGAGCATCTGCCCACGGTGAATCTGGAACTGTTTCGGATCGTGCAGGAGTCCATCAGCAATGCCGTTCACCATGGCAAAGCCACGAGGATCCGGATTGCCACGAGAGCGCAGGGCAAAGGCATGTTGTTGTCCATCCAGGACAATGGGACTGGATTGGGCGCCAAATCGGGCGGGATCGGCTTGGCGGGGATCGAGGCGCGTGCCCGCAGAATGGGCGGCACCTTCCGGATCGCCTCGTTGGACGATCAGGGGACGGTGGTGGAGGTGTGGATCCCGGTCGAGGGGGGAGTTCAAGTGTAGTCAGCTTGCTCAGATGAGCAGTATTTGTTAGATTTTCCTTTATGTCCCCCCACGCATTTTCTCACGATCAAGCAGTCAAGAATTTGATCAAAGCCTATCCTGTGGATGCGCTGGAATTTTTGGCCGAAGATGTGTTTGCGGCTCGCGGCCAGCCTATGGACTGCGAGTTTTTGGATCCCTCTGTCGTGAAGGATGACGTCGCGGAACCTGGACCTGGGCAGGCGATGGATCTTGCCATTCGCTATGCCTTCGCCGCCGGAACGGGAGTGTTGATCCTACTTGTTGAGCATTGGTCGGACGCGACTCGGCTGGACCTCCTGCGAACCGCGCGGTATTACCTGGACCTGTGTCGCCGTTTCCCGGACGATGAGATTCTCCCCATCGCTTTGGTGGACGATGACCGGCCTCATGGACTGCGTGACACGGTGGAGCGTGGGGCAATGGGGCGCAATTTCCTCTCGTTTTGCACGCGGATTGTTCAGGTTCCGGCAATGGATCTGGTGCGTTTCCGATCGAGTAGCAATCGAGTGGCTCTTTCCTTTTCGCCGAACATGGGTGGAAGGTTCGATCGCGTGGAGCAAGTGGTTCATGTGGCAGTGGAATTCAAACGCCAAGGAGACTTGGAAGGCTTCCGCAAGTTCTTTGCCTTCTGGGTGATCGAGGGTAGATTGAATCTGAACGAACAGCGGCGCCTTCGGGCCCGTTTCAAGGAGATGGAGATGCCGGAAATCATTCAATGGTGGATTGAGGAAGGCCTGGAAAAGGGGCGCATGGAAGGGGATCGTGCGCGTGCCTTGTTGGATGCCCGGCGGATGTTGGAGCATGGGATCGCCTGGAATGTCGTGACGGACGTCACAGGGGTCACTCCAGAGGATCTTGCCTAAGGGTTACGGTAGTTTCGAGGCGACCTTGAGGAATTCCACCAGGTTGCTGACACCGAGCTTGCCGAAAATGCGCTTTTTGTAGGTCTGGACCGAGCCGTAGGTGATGTTCAGCTCGGAGGCGATGTCCTGCGGGGAGGCCCCCGCCTGCAAGGATTTGCTCACCTGTTGTTCCCGTTCGGACAGTTGCACGGGAGCGGCATTGGCCTGGAGCCGGGGGAAGTGACGTTTCCCTGAGATCACCGCTTGAGCGGCCTCCAGGAACACAGCGGGGGCGTCGCTTTTGGCCACGAATCCACCGCACCCCAAGCTGTGGGCCTTGTGCATCAATTCCTGGGTGGCGTCCACGGAAATCACCAGCACCCGGCGTGGGTGAGGGGCCAGCTCCACCAGGTCCAAGCCCTTGCCATCCGGAAGGCCTTGGTCCAGGAGCACGAAGTCCCAATGGCGCTGTTCCAGCAGACGCCGAGCTTCCTGGGCATTGGTGCACTCCAGGATGGAGCAGGCGGGCCATTCCTCCAAGAGGAGCTTGATCACGCCTTGGCGCACCAGCGGGTGGTCTTCCACCACCAGGGCCTGGATGGACTTGGGTTTGCTCACAGCGATCCGATTTCAGGGTTGGAAACGGCGACGTTGGAATTGGCGGCGTGTCAAAAAAGGAAGTCCAAACTTTTTCGTTTGTCTGTCCTCATATGAGGACAGACGGAAAAGATACCTGGAAGTCCTTTTCGTCCGCTTGGCGAGAGCGGATCAAGAGGGGGAAAGCGGGATGGGCTTGGAGAAAAAGGCCTGTGTGGGTGTGGCTTTGGTGCTGTCGGGATGGGCCGTGGCGGGAGTGCCGGTCACCTTCAAGGCGGGGGATCTGATCAAGGCCGCCGAGGTGAACGCGAATTTCGCGACCCTGGACACGGCCTTGGCAAATAATGTCGAGCGGCTGAGTGGCCAATTGGCCCAGCTGAGCGCGCAGGTGCAGGCGGTGGAGGCGAAGGCAAGCCAGGATTCGCTTTCCCTGGCCAAGTCGCAAGCGGCGCAAGTCGCCAGCCTGCAAGCGGCCATCCAGTCCTTGCAAACGAAGGCCTCCCGCGATTCGGCAGCTCTGGCAGGCAGCCTGCAATCGGTTCCCCTGGTTTCCGTAATCGGACTCCTGACCGCTCCGGCAGGCGATGGGTACATGCCTGGATCCAATTCAGTGTGGTTGTATGCGGCCGGTCAGGGCGTGGTGAACGGCGTGACGGTTCCGGATCTGCGCGGGGTGTTCCTGCGGGGGATGGAGTCCAAGATCAACATCGCCGGAACCGCGACGGATTATGTCAAGCGCGACTCGCTGCGGACGGCGGGGGACTTCCAGGGGGATGCGTTTCAGGGGCATTGGCATCAATCACAAGGCGCACGAATGACTTCCGATTTGCCAGGAAGTGGATACAGTTTCTCAGGCTTGAATTACGGCGCAAATGTTGGTCAGGATGGTGCGGAGGTTTTTAGTGGAACGAAAAACATTCGTGAGCCTATTGCTGATGGCCCAAACGGCACACCCCGCACCACCACCGAAACCCGGCCCAAGAACGTGGCCCTCTACTGGTATGTGAAGGTGCGCTGAAGGTGAACTCGCCCGTTGCCGGTACGGTGGCATTCCTGGTGCTGGCAGGCTCCTGCATGGCCCCCTGAGGCGCTGGGGCCAGATCTCCCGATTCTTACATTCCCCGGTCATGGCCAGCCTCGCCCCTCTACCTGTCGGGATCCAGGACTTCGCACAGCTGCGCGAACGGGGATTCGCCTATGTGGACAAGACCCAGTTGGTCCACCAACTGGTGAGCGGGAACACCGCCGTCTTTCTATCGCGGCCGCGCCGGTTCGGGAAGTCGCTTCTGGTGAGCGTGCTCAAGGAGTTGTACGAAGGCAACGAAGCGTTGTTCCGGGGGCTTTGGATCCACGACCGCTGGGATTGGACCAAGCGTCATCCCGTGGTGCGGATCAGCTTCGGGAGCGGAAAGTTTCAGAGGCGAGGCGATATGCGCGAACGCCAGTTGTTCGAAGTGGACAACGAGGCGCGTCGTCTGGGGGTGGAGCTGCGCGGTTCAAGTCCCGACCTGCGGTTTGCGGAACTGCTGCACGAGCTATCCATGCGCGGCCCCCGGCCCGTCGTGTTGATCGACGAATACGACAAACCCATCCTCCAGAATCTGGAAGGGATGGGTGTCGGGCGTTCGCGCATCGAGACGGGAGGCGACGCCTCCCTCCTCAGCACGAACGGTGGCGCCGAGCCGTTGCAAGCCAGTGAAGAGGAATTGTCCATCCTGGAGGACAACCGCCAAGACCTGCGGGCCTTCTACAGTTGCCTCAAGGATGCCTCGCCGGAATTTTTGCTGCTGACCGGCGTGAGCCGCCTGGCCAAGGCCAGCGTGTTCTCCGAGCTCAACCACCTCAAGGACATCACCTGGGTGGAGGAATACGCGACGCTTTGTGGGATCACCCAGGAAGAGCTGGAAGGCTGCTTCGCGGATCATCTGGAAGAGATGGCGGTTCGACGGAAGCTGACGGTGCCGGCACTGCTGGATCGGCTGCGCAATGACTACAACGGATTTCGGTTTGCCGCCGAATCTCCCACGGTCTACAATCCATTCTCCACCTGCCGGTGCCTGGCCGATCGCGACTTCGGCGCTTACTGGACAGAAACCGGCACGCCGGAATTTTTGGTGCGGCTCATGCGATCCTGCAACGTGGAGTTGGCCGATGTGGAAGGCGTGATGCTGCCCACCTCGGCGTTGTCCACACTCGATCCCGATCGGCCGGATGTCCTTCCGTTGCTGTTGCAGACCGGATACCTCACGATCGCCGGCTGGGAAGATGGATCCTACCGGTTGGGGTTTCCCAACAAGGAAGTGCGCACGGCGTTCGTGGAACATCTGCTCCAGGTCATCCACGACAAGCGGGTGCGCGAGGTGGCCCCCCGTGCGCAGGCCTTGGCTTGCGCTTTGGCGGAAGGGGATCTGGAGGAGTTTTTCGAGGTGATGGGCAAAGTATTCCAGGGCATCGCCTACCAGTTGGATGATGCCCACGAAAAGCGCTATCACGGTCTGTTCCAGGCGCTCTGCATCCTGGCCTTCAGCCCGCCTGGCGTGGTGTTGGCGGAGGTTCCCAACGCGCTGGGACGATGCGATCTGGTTCTGGATATGCCCGATGCGACGTGGATCTTCGAGTTCAAGCGCGACACCGATACGGAAAAGGCCTTGCGTCAGATTGCCCGCAAGCGATACGCCACCTCGTGGGAAGGGCAGCTGCTCTCCGACGGCTCCCCAAAGCCTGTGCGCACGGTTGCGGTGACTTTTGGCGCAGAGGTGCGCAACATCGTCGCCTGGGACGTTCGCTAGGTGGGCATCGAGCTGAACACCCGCACCGGCGCCGATCTCGCCATGGCCCTTGAAAGGGTGGTGGAGATGCGCATCCGCCTGTTTTCCGAATACCCGTACCTGTATGTGGGTGTCCCGGAATACGAGAAGGAATACTTCGAGGCTTTCCAGGCCAAATCGGGGGCGATGGTGGTGGAGGCTCTGGTGGACGGTGCTTTCGCGGGACTCGCCACGGCGATCCCCTTGGCGCAGGACAAGTACATCCTCAAGCCGGCCAGACAATTATTGGCAGATGCAGGCCTGGATCCGGCCGCCCTGTTCTATCTGGGCGAACTGCTGGTGGAGCCCTCCTTCCAAGGCCGTGGCGTGGGAAGCGCCTTGCTCGAGGCCGTGCGCGCGGAAGGAAAACGATTGGGCTTCGCGCATTGCTGCCTGATGGCGGTGGATCGCCCGTTGGACCATCCGTCGCGTCCCCGGCACTTTGGCATGCCGGTGCCGCTGTGGGCCAAGGCAGGGTTCCGGGCCCTCAAGGGTAGGGCGTTCTTTGAATACCCAACCCGTCTGCCGGGTGGAAACGTGGCCACCATTCCCAATCCAATGGTGTTTTGGCGGGATTGAGTGTTGCGATAATCGGCAATTGAATTGCATATTATCATAAATGACGGTTGCCAGAATCGCAGTGGGACACCTTCGGGACTTGGTAAAGACGCATCCAGTGGTGCTGGTGACCGGAGCACGCCAGGTGGGCAAGACCACGCTCCTCACCAGCCTGTTTCCCAAGGCACCCTACCTCACCTTGGATGATCCCACATTGGCGGAGTCCGCCGAGGCTGCGCCTCAGGAATTTTTGGCGGGTCTCGCCGACGGAACCATTCTGGACGAGGTTCAATACGTCCCGGGATTGTTTCGGTACATCAAGGCGTGGGTGGATCGCGATCGGCGGCCGGGTCGGCTTCTCCTCACGGGAAGCCAGAAGTTCAGTCTGATGCAAGGGGTTTCCGAGTCATTGGCGGGTCGGGTCGGATTGTTGGATCTGGGGGGATTCACGCGCGAAGAGCTGGAAGCGGATGGCCGAAAAACGAATCTTCCAGAGCTGGTTTGGAAGGGCGGTTTCCCGGCGTTGCACGCCGAACCCAACCAGGCGCCGCACCTGTGGCTTCCCAGCTATGTGGCGACCTATCTGGAACGCGATGTTCGCAATCTTTTGTCTGTGCACAACCTGCGCGATTTCGCCCGTTTCCTGCGCGTGTTGGCGTTGCGATCGGGCCAGATGTTGAATTTCGCCGATCTTTCCCGCGATGTCGGGATATCGCCCAACACGGTCCGATCCTGGTTTTCCGTGTTGGAGACCTCGGGATTGGTGGTGTCGGTGGAGCCGTGGTTTCGAAACCAGACCAAGCGCATCATCCGCACCCCGAAGTCATACATGACAGATACTGGTCTGCTCTGCCATCTTCTGGGGATTTCCTCGCCCTCGCAGATGCAGGCCTCGCCGCATTGGGGGGCGATCTGGGAAACATGGGCCTTCGCCCAGATCCACGGTTGGTTTCGCAATCGCGGACATGTGAGCTCCCCCATCCATTGGTGGAGGGATGTCCAAGGCAACGAAGTGGATTTCGTGGTGGAGTCGCCGCGGGGACTGGTGGCGGTGGAATGCAAGGCGCGCGAATCCGGAAAGGATGGCGACGCCAAAGGGATGGATGCATTCGCGAAAAGCATCGGGTCCGAAACCTTCGAGCGCGCGTGGTTTCTGACCGCTTCGCGAGCCCATGCACGCAAGGGCGGAGGCAATGTGGTGAACGGATCCGGACTCGACCGGATTTTTGCGCCCTAGTGCGCCGCCCCCCAGTTGGGGCCGATTCCCGTTTCCACCACCAGCGGGATGGAAAGCTCCATGGCTCCCTCCATCCGGCGCTTGACCTCGGCGGCCACGGATTGGGCAGATTCTGTCGGGCATTCCAGGACCAGTTCGTCGTGGACTTGCAGCAGCTGCCGGGCGGGTAGGCCTTGGCGGATGGATTCGTCCACGGCGAGCATGGCCAGTTTCACCAGGTCCGCCGCGCTTCCCTGCACCGGGGTGTTCACCGCTTCGCGCTCGGCCCGTTCGCGGAACACGCGGTTCTTGTCGTTGATCTCGCGGATCCAGCGCTTTCGCCCGAGAAGCGTGGACACGTAGCCGTCGCGACGGGCGGCTTCCAGGACTTCTTCCATGTAGGGCTTCACACGCGGATAGGCCGCGAAATACCCTTCGATGAACCGTTTGGCCTCCGCGTAGGGAAGTCCGGTCTGTTGGGCGAGGGCATGAGGGCCCATGCCGTAGACCACACCAAAATTCACCACCTTCGCCGCGCGGCGTTGGTCAGGGGTCACTTCGGCTGGGGCCACGCCGTGGACACGCGCTGCCGTGCGGGCGTGGACGTCTTCGCCGGCGCGGTAGACTTCGCGCAAGACGTCGTCGCCGGAAAGGTGCGCCAACAGGCGCAGCTCGATCTGGGAATAGTCCGCCGACACCAGAACGTGGCCGGGGGAGGCGATGAATCCGCCGCGGATGCGTCTGCCCAGTTCTCCGCGGATGGGGATGTTCTGGAGGTTGGGATCCATGCTGGACAAGCGGCCCGTGGCGGCCACCGTCTGGTGGAAGGTGGTGTGCACACGGCCTTGATTGTCAGCAAGAAGCGGCAAGGGCTCCACGTAGGTGCCCAGCAGCTTGGTCACTTCGCGATGCTCCAACACCAGCCCAGGGAGGGCGTGTTCGGCCTTCAAGCTTTCCAGTGTGTCGGAATCTGTCGAGCGTTGGCCGGTCTCTGTCTTGCGGCCCGCTTTGAGGCCCAGGTGGTCGAACAGGATCTCCGCCAGCTGGCGGGGCGATCCCACGTTGAATTCCTTGCCGGCCAGTTCCTGGCAGCGCTTTTCCAGATCCGCGATGGTGGTGGTCAATTCCTGACCCAACGATGCGAACAGGTCCTTGTCCAGGCAGATGCCCTGGTCTTCCATGCGCCGCAGGATCGCGGAGAGCGGAAGTTCCAATGTGCGGTAGATGCCGTCCAAATTTTCCTTGGCCAAGAGCGCAGAGAGCTTCTCCCAGGAGATGAACATGGCCTCGGCGGCACCGGCCGCGTGCGCGCAGAGTTCCTCCTGGGGGATCTCGGATGCCTTGCGCCGATTTCTGGCTCCACCCAGAATATCTTCCCGCGAGCGGAGCACGCGGGTTGCGCGCGCCTGGGCGATCCGCTCCATGGCCAGGGCGCGATCGCCGGGAGCCATGAGGTAGGCGGCCAGTTGGACATCCTCCACCACGCCCGCCACTTCCAGGCCGTGCGCGCCCAGCGTACGGCGCAGGAGCTTGGAATCATGGGCGATCCAACGCCGCGATGCGTCGGAAAGGAGGCTCCGCAACGCGTCGGGGAGGACGCCGTCCGGAGTCGGCAGAAATCGACCGATCCCTTCGCTCCACGACAATCCCATTCCCAACAAG
Organism: Fibrobacterota bacterium; assembly: GCA_016699655.1. Classification (GTDB taxonomy): domain Bacteria; phylum Fibrobacterota; class Fibrobacteria; order UBA5070; family UBA5070; genus UBA5070. Next base: position 631,624 of record CP064986.1, on the reverse strand, counting down.
ACTCCGGTTTCGGAGAGCCAGGGTGAGAGCGCGACCTTGTCCACCGACCGAAGGATTCCGGTGCAGAAGGAAATGTCGGAGTCGTCGGACAGAATCTGCAGGTTCGCTGCGGGCTTGGCTTCCGGGGCGGTCGGAGCGGGATCCTCTCCCGCCTGCGAGAAAAGATCCAGCCCTTGCGTCTCCGGATGGCTCGCGCGCGCCGGGGCGCCGCCGGCGAGCTTGTCTAGCTGGGCCACGAGGGTTCGCATCCCCAGGTCGGACATGAACTGGCGCATCCGGGGGATGTCCAGGCCCTTGAACTCCAGCGACGATACGGAGGGAAGATCGAGGTTGTCCACCAGGGTCACCAGGTGGCGCGAGAGGCGCATCGATTCGCGTCCCTCTTCCAGGTTCTTGCGGACGGCCTTCTTCTTCTCGCCGATGGTGTCCAGATTCGCGTAGATGGTCTCGATGTCGGGGTAGAGCGACAACAGTTCGGTGGCGGTCTTTTCGCCCACCTTGGGCACACCAGGAACGTTGTCGGAGGCGTCGCCCACCAAGGCGAGCCAATCGCGCACTTGCGCCGGGCCCACGCCGAACTTGGCGCGCACCCAATCGGGATCGATCTCTTCCGGACGTTCGCTGCCGCGGCCGGGATCGTAGAGGCGAACCCCGTCGCAGACCAATTGCATCAGGTCCTTGTCGCGGGTCATCAGAAAGACAGGAATGCCCTCGGCCTTGGCCAGGCGCGTGTAGGTGGCCATCACGTCGTCCGCCTCGTGGCGTTCCTTGGAGACCAAGGGCAGGCCGCAAGACGCGGCGAGTTCTTCCACCAGCGGGATCTGCGCGCGCAGGTCGTCCGGCATCGGCTGGCGCTGGGCCTTGTAGAGCGGATAGTCGTCGTGACGGAAAGTGGGGCCGGGCAGATCCCGGGCGATGGCCATGTGGGTGGGAGAGCGTGTTTCCACCACCCGAAGCAACGCGTGGGCGAATCCGTGGACGGCCGTGGTGGGTCTTCCGTCGGGGGAACGCATTCCCGTGCGCATCAACGCGTAAAAAGAACGGTATGCTAGAGCCATGGCATCGACGAGGTACAGTCCGGACATAGAACCGGAAGATCGAAAAATCAAACCCCTGTGATTAGGTTTCTCTCCATGAACATTCTCCCTGCGTTGATTTCACTGCTTCTTGCCGTCTCGGGTCCCGCCCCAGATTCCGGCAGGGTGTCGGCGGAAGATTCGCTGGACGCCGTGCTGGAATCCACCTTGGCGGGCCTGAAATGGCAGACCGGCAAGGTCTCGCTGTTGGGCGGAAAGATGGAGTTGGCGCTCCCTAAAGGATATCGGTACCTGGATTCTGGAGAAACCCGCAAGGTGCTGGTGGACCTGTGGGGGAATCCTCCGTTTGCCGCCGACAACCAACTGGGCATGGTGTTCGCCCCCGGACAAGAGCCGGTCGGTGCCGATTCCTGGTCGGTGGTGGTGTCCTACGACGACCAAGGCCATGTGGACGACAAGGACGCGGCCTCCATCAACTACGACGAGTTGCTGACCGCCCTGCAGAAAGCGACACAGGAATCCAATGCCGAGCGTGTGGCCAATGGCGGACAATCCTTGAGCTTGGTGGGCTGGGCGGAGCGCCCCACCTACGATGCCGCGTCCAAGACGCTGTTCTGGGCCAAGGAGTTCGGGCAGGGTTCCGGCGAAAATCGTCTCAACTATGGCGTGCGGATCCTGGGGCGTGAGGGGATCTTGAGCTTGAGTGCGGTCAGTCGCATCGGCAAGCTCAAAGAGGTGAAGGTGGGCATGAAGGACCTCTTCCCGTATGCCAAGTTCACTGCGGGCAACACGTATGCCGACTTCAAGACCGGCGACAAGATTTCCCAGGCGGGGTTGTCTGTTTTGGTGGCCGGAGGTGCACAAGTCGCGGCGAAGTCGGGCTTCTTCAAGGTCGTGCTCGGAGGATTGCTGGCCGGGAAGAAGTTCGCGTTGATCGGACTGATTCTGGCGTTGGGATTGGTGTTCGTGGTCTATCGCCGGTTTTTCGGAAAAGACGACGTGGGACGATTCGGGACCGACGTGGCGGATTCGCCAAGACCGGAGTGATCGGACAGAGGAAGCGAAGGCTCGCTCGTGCTTCGCGAAAGACACCGTTCGTCCTGAGGAGAGCCGAAGGCTCGTCTCGAAGGGCAACGGTGTCGCTTTGGAAGCCCATCTAGCGTGGCGTCACGATATTTCTGAAACTAACCTCGCCCTTCGAGAAGGTGGCTGCGCCCCCTCCTCAGGACGAATGGATGCAACCTGCTCAGTGGCGCATGCGACGGGCGGCGAACCAATTTCCGGCAGAGAGCGCGATGCCGGCGATGAACACCGCCTGATATCCGAATTGTCGCCATAGCAAGCCGCCCAACAGCGCGATGCTGATGGAAAAAATGTGATCGATGCTGACGGCCATGGTCAGCGTGGGGGTGATGTGCGATGGCTCCAGGGCGATCTTCTTCAGGTAGGTGGATCGCGCGATGTTGAAACTCATCAAGGTCTGGTCCAGCAGGAAACAAACAGCCACCAGCACCAAGGCCACCGAGGGCGGAAAGAAATCCTTGGAGAGCGCGTACCCGGCGCACACGAAGGCCAACAGGACCGCTTCCAGCGAAAGGGCGAAGCGCTCGCCTTTGGTGTCGATCATCTTTCCCACCAGAGGCTGGATGGCGATTCCCACCACCCCGCCGATGGTCAGGAGGCGAGCGATCATCGAAGTGGGTTGCTCGAAGATGGTCACCAGAACCCAAGGCGCGAAAGTGAGGAACAATTGCTTGCGCGTCCCGAATAGGATCGCCAGCAGGTAGTAGAGCCGGTATTCCTTGTGCAGGCGCAGATGGGCCTTCTGTGGCTGGGGCTTGTCGGGAGTCATCCGCCAGAAAAACCAGCCGGCCACCAGCAGGCTCGCGGCGGCGAGGAGCAGGGTGGTGAGAAAGCTCATGTGGAAGAACTGGAATCCCACGAACACAAGCGCGGATCCCGCGATGGCGGTGGCGTTGCGCAGAGCGCTCATCTGGCCCAGTCGTTTGCCCGACTTGCCCTCTTTGGCCAGTTCCATCCCGATGGCTTGGCTGATGGGCATGAACAGATGTTGTCCCATGCTGTACAGGAACAGCCACGGCATCATCCAGTAAAAGGAGCTGGACAAGGTGCCCAGCAGCACCAGCCCGAGTCCGCTCAGGAGGCTTGCCAGAACCACCAATCGACGGGAGGGAAGGAATGCCAGGAGGGCGGACACGAACACCACGGAGAGCCCCGGCACCTCGCGCGGCACTTCCAGAAGGGTGCGTTGGAATCCGCTCAGATGGAACCGTGCATCCAGGAAGTTGTTGAAGATGGCGTCGAACAGCGACATGCCGAACCCGAAGGTGGCCAGCGCCAGGAGGAAGTTCCGGAGGTCGGGCGAGAGGGAAGCCCATCGCGATCGGAGGCTGGTCATGGTGTGGGCAAAGGTAGGACCTGGGCCAGGTTTCCCGCTCGCATGGGTCGGATGCGCAATCCGCATCGCAGCGATTGCGGCTAGGCGATGCGATGGCGCTACCTTTCCCATTCGCTCCGGCGATCCACATCGTCGGAGGCCACATCTTCACCAATGGTGAGAGGCTGTCCATCCATGCTGTTGTCGAAATTCCCCGGATCCACATCGTGTTTTTCGAACAGTCTCCGCCTGATGGTCGGGATCGGGCTGATCGCCCTCTCTTCCTGCCAGGAGACAAATTCTGGCGCAGCGACCGGTCCCGGCGCCGGGGATTCCACCAAGGTCGGCGTGGGTCCCGTGACGCCGGGAAGCAACGGCCAGATCGGTTCCGCGGCGGGGTCCATCCTGACCTTCTCCGTGTGCGACATGCACGCCCTGGTGGTCAAGACGGACAGTTCCGTTTGGGCCTCGGGGAGAAATTCCGAAGGGGAGCTCGGCGACGGAACCACATCCGATCGGCGTGCGCCGGTGAAGACCATCGGCGGGGTGCGTGCGGTTTCGGCGGTTTCGATGCGAAGCCTCTATCTCAAGGGGGATGGCACTGTCTGGGCCGCAGGCCGGAACTTCGATGGCGAGCTGGGCGACGGCACCCTGGAAACGAGGTCCGCTCCGGTGAAGGTGATGGAGGGAGCCGTGGCCGTCTCTGCCGGATTCCGTCACAGCTTGTTCCTGAAATCCGACGGCACCGCCTGGGCGACGGGATACAATTCCGCAGGCGAACTGGGAGACGGAACGAAAAACGACCGGAAGACGCCGGGGCAAGTGTCCCTGACGGGAGTCTCGGCGATCGCGGCGGGCGTCTATTCCAGCTTGTTTCTGCTCGCCGATGGCAGCGTGTTCACCGCCGGCTCCAATTCCCGCGGGCAGCTGGGGGACGGAACCACGCTCAAGCAAGGCAAGCCCACCTTCCTGATGCGAGGCGTGAAGGCGATCGCCCTGGGGGATGTCTTCAGTGCGTTCTTGAAGACGGATGGATCGGTGTGGGTGACCGGCTATACTTACGGCGACAACTTCCTCGACGACGCGCCGAAGGCTCTCGCGCCAAGTCAGATTCTGACTGATGTGGCGGCGATCGCCGCCGGCGGGACCTTCGTGCTGATGCTGAAAAAGGACGGCACGCTGTGGATTTCCAATCGCGACGTGATCAAGCCGCTGGTGTCCAATTCGATCTACACCGACATGGCGCTTCGCCAGATCGCCAGCGGGGTGGTGCAAATCGCCGCTGGAGGCATGATGAGCCGGTACCTGAAAGCGGACGGCACCCTTTGGGAGTTCGTGACGGCAGGCAGCATCGACGAGAACGATGTCGTGTCCTTTGTCAACGGCGTGCCGGTGCAGGTGGGATGGGGCGAGTCGCCGTTGTGGTGAAATCCACCACGCGCTGAGGGGAATAGGCGGGCGCCTTCCGCCGACTTTGAATGGATCTTTCCGATCCGACCGCTGATGGCGCATTTCCGATTTGCCCCCAGGAATTTGGCGGCAAGCCTGGTGTGGCGCGGGACGGTACAATGGAAGTCTTCATGAGGCCGGTCTTCGAATACCTGGATTACCGCAAGTACCTCAACGACTCCTATCTGGAGCGTCGGGAAGGCGATCCCGAACTCTCCTACCGGAGACTGGGAGAACAGTTGGGGCTGGACGGCAGCAATTTCTACAAGATCGTCCACGGGAAGAGCCATCTGCCGGTGCGGTGCCAGTCGCGGGTCGTGGAGTTCCTTGGTCTGTCCAGCCGCGAGGCGGAATACTTCCAGCTCTTGGTGGCCTACGCCCGCGAGCGGGGCGCCAAGGGGCGCGCCGAGGTTCTGGAGCGAGCCAGACGGATGCAGGATGTGGCGCGCAAGTCCCTGGAATCGCGCGAACTCCTGTTCTATCGCGACTGGTGGACCTCCGTGGTCCGGTCCCTGCTGGAAGTCCACGAAGGACGGGCGGTCTTCGAGGAATTGGCCGCGAATGTCTCTCCGCCCATCCCGCCTCGGGAAGCCCAGGCATCCTTCGAGCTTTTGGTGGAGCTGGGCCTGGTGAAGCGGGCCGGGTCCGGGAGATGGAAGCTGTCCGACCTCCATTTGACGGCGGGGGGTGAGGCCAAGGCGCAATCGGTGCACGCCTACCAAAGACAAATACTGCAACTTGCCGTGGAGTCGTTGCATCGATACTCCAAGGACCTCCGCGACGTGTCCACCCTCACGATTCCGGTGGATGGCCCATCCTTCGAGGCCATCGGGGAGATCCTGCGCGAGTGTCGCCGCCAGATCCAGAAACAGGCGGAATCCACCGCCAAACCCGATCGCGTGATGCAGCTTGCCATGGCGTTTTTCCCGGTCTCCGAGATCGCCAAGGAGCGCAAATGAACGCGTCGCGATCCGTTGTGCTGGCATTGGGACTTTGGCTGGGCGGTTGCTCGGCGGATCGATCGTCGGGGGGGACCGCCGAAACCGAAAATGCGATCTCCGCACGCGAGTTCCGCGTGGATTCTCTGCTTCCCGAATGGAATCGACCCAAAGGTGTTCCCACCGTGGCGACGCTTCGACTGGATTCGGGCAATTTCATTTTCCGTGGCCTCGACCCAGCCGGTCGCGATCTCGATCTCCGACGAATGGATGGATCGAGTCTTCCCTTTGAAATCCTGCTCTGGGATCCTCCAAGGCGCCAAGCTCGCTTGCGCGTGAGGCTGGATGGCGAGCTTCTGGAGAAGGGGGCGAGGCTTGCTGTATGGCAGGGTTTGCCCGCCGCGCGGCGTGAGAACCCAGCGTCGGTGTGGTCGGGGATTCCGGATAGCCAAAGGGTGGAGCTGACCTCCGTGCTGGTGGACGACTTCGAAGGTGGCAGTATCAAGACGCGATTGCCCGACAGCTCCAGCTGGTATTTGGCGACCAGCGCCGGAACGGGGATCACGCTTTCCGCAATGGGAAGGGCGGGGCACGCGGTGCGGCTCGTTTCCACCGGATCGAGTGCCGATCCGGTCGCGCTGGCGGCGGCATTGTTGGTTCCCTCGCCGAAATCGCTGCGCTCCATCGATTCCATCGTCTTCTGGGCGCGAGGCAAAGGGGATGCGCGTGGGGCGCTGGAAAGGGCGGGAGCGGGAATCCAGGTGGTCGCCTGGAGCGCGATCGCGTTGGACACTTCTTGGCAAAGGATCCGGATCGTTCCCGGCTCTTTCGATACGGCGGCGCGTTCTTCCGGCGGAGCCCGCTGGGACGAAGTGCGCGATTCGCTCACCCACTTGTCGTTTTGGATGCAGGGGGCGGGCGAACTTTGGATCGATGACCCGCGCCTCTACGGCATCGATCGCGACGATCTGCGCTGAGGGTTGCCGATGGTGTCGTGTGGTCGGATCCACCACGAAGAGGGGCTGGTTTCTCCTGCTGGCATCGCGGTGGGGCAGGTAACGTAGGGGCACGTGCCGAAGTCCATCGAGACGAATCGGTGTCGGTATCGTCGTTTCCGTTCTTTTGGAGGAGCCATGTCCAACGCCAGCCCATCACCGCTACAGTCCCGCGTGGGGAAGATCTCCTGTCTGGTCGCCATCCTCTCTGGTGTCGGATTCTGTCAGACGCGAACCGCCGACCAGAACTACGTGGGCGACGGCAAGGCCTACCACAACCTGGACGTCTACATCCCCACCAAGACCGCCGACAAGTACCCGGTGTTGATCTACGTGTACGGCAGCGCCTGGATGAGCAACAGCGGGAAGGGTTCCTCGGCGAGCGCGATCGGCAACGCCGTGCTCAAATCCGGCTACGCCGTGGTGCAGCCCAACCATCGTTCCAGCTCCGACGCCAAGTTCCCGGCCCAGATCCAGGACATCAAGGCGGTGGTTCGCTGGGTGCGGGCGAACGCCGCCAAGTACAAGTTCGACACCTCCTTCATCGCCATTTCGGGAGAGTCGTCGGGCGGACACCTGACCGCCTTGACAGGCACCAGCGGCGGAGTGAAGTCCAAGACCGTGGGGTCGGCCACCGCCGACATCGAAGGTGCACTGGGGCCCAATACGGCCTTTTCCAGCTCCGTCCACGCGGCGGCCGACTGGTTCGGGCCCACCACTCTGGTGAAGATGGATTCGTGCGGAAGCAGCATGGACCACAGCGGGGCTTCGTCCCCCGAAGGAATGCTCCTGGGTGGGGCTACCCAGTCCATGAAGGATCTGGTCGCTCTGGCCAACCCCATCACCTACGTGGACGCCAAGGATCCCCCGTTTTTCATCGTGCACGGCACCTCCGACCAGACCGTGCCGCTGTGCGAGAGCCATTTCCTGGACGTGGCCCTGCGCGCGGCCGGCGTGCCCAGCAAGTTCACCAAGGTATCCGGAGGAGGCCACGGTACCGGCACCACGGTGGAACCCTACCTGGGCCAGATGGTCACCTTCCTGGAGGAGGCGCGCAAGAGCGGCCAGTCGGGGCTTCGCGCCCGTTGGCGCCCTGCGGATCACATCCAGGCAAGCGGCTTCGATGCCCTGGGACGCAAATTCTGTCAGGATGGCCCGATCAGACCGGCGCAGCCTCGCCTCGCTCCCGCGCCAGTTCCCTGAGGAACACGCGCAGCACCTCCGCTCTCCGTTCGGCTTCTGCTCGGCCGGCTTCGGTGCGCATCATCGCCGGGAGCTTGAAGAGCTTGGCGAAGAAGTGGTCCACCGACCAACGCACGTCGTCCAACGGGCGATCGCGGGCCCAAGGGTCGGTGGGATGCACCAAGCCGGTGCCCATGCTGGCGCCGGTGGCGATGCAACGGGCCAGGCCGTGGGCGCCCAGCGCGTCCAGACGATCGGCGTCCTGCACCACACGCGCTTCCACCGTGTTGGGATCGATCCCTGCGGAAAAGGAGTGGGCCTCGATGGCGTGATGGATGGACGGAATCTGACTTGGCGCCCAGCCCGCCTCGCGCAGGAATTCCGAGGCCGCCGCCGCGCACAGCCGACTGGCTTGCGATCGCAACGGCGAGTCCTTGGGAACCGCCACGCAGTCGTGGAGCCAGGCGGCCGCGAAGACGATGTCGGGATCCGCGCTTTCCTGCGGGCACAGATCCATGGCCGAGCCAACCACCCGCCGCACATGGCCTAGATCATGGGCGGCATCCGCCTTCGCGCCTTCGCGGGAGAGAAACGTCAGAAAGCGTCCTTCCCATGCGGCGCGTTCCGCTGGCGTCATGGTTTTTGCTCCGGCGGTGGAGCCGGCACCTTCTTGCGGCTTCGACGCGGCTTGGGTGGCGGGAGAGGCTCGTCGTCGAGCCGGGCTACCTTCCCGAACAGAGCGCAACCGGGCTGTCCCACCCGGCAGGCCAAGCCTCCCAGACGATGACAGATTTCGGTGGTTCCGTCCTGGTGTGGACAATAGAACGGCATGGTTCGCCTCGGCGAAGGGTCATTCCAGGTTGAGGGCTTGCTCGCGGATGGCTTCCAGGTCTTCCTTCATGGAAATGACCAGGGCGGTGATGGAAGCGTCCTGGCACTTGGAGCCGGTCGTGTTGGTTTCGCGCAGCATCTCCTGCAGGAGAAAACCGATGCGCTTGCCCACGGCCCCTCCGTCCACCAAGGTCTTGCGGAAGGCGGCGATGTGGGTGGAAAGGCGAGTCATCTCTTCCTGCACGTCCAAGCGCTCGGACATGTGCCCGATTTCCTGGGCCACACGGGCTTCGTCGAATTCCTTGCCGTCCAGGTACTCGCGGATGCGAGTTTCCAGATTCTCACGCACCTTCTCCAAGGTCGCACGAGCCAAGGCGGGAATCTTGCAGGCGGATTCCTCGATGCGGCCCAGTCGCGTCAGGAGATCGGCTTCCAGAGCCGCACCCTCGCGTTGACGGAAAGCGTCGTGTTCCACCAGGGCCGCCGCGGCCGCTTGCAAAAGAGCATCCTTCAAGGCCGGGTCGTTGGGCTCGGGGAGGTCTTCCACCTTGCGGGTGGCGGCCCAGCGCAGCAAGTCGGACAGGATGAGTTCGTCGGAAATGCCGGCGGCCTTGCGGATGTCGCGGAGCTCCTCGGCGAGTCTGGTCCAGTCCACGCCGCCCGCCTGGCCTTCGCCGGAGGTCTCCAGGGTGCCTTGGACGGTGACCGAGCCGCGTCCGACCTTGCCCTGGATCACTTCACGCAGGGCGAACTCGTGGGTCTGGAGCGGGCGCGGGAGACGGATCTGGAGCTCCATGAAGCGTCCGTTCACGGAACGAACTTCCAGGCGCACCGTACGAGTGCCCGCCGATGCGCTTCCGGTGCCGAAACCGGTCATGCTGCGAATGTTGGTCATGGGATCCTCTGGAGGCAAGCGCGGGGGGATTGTCAAGTCAACTGAGACGAGCAAAGATACCCCCAAATAAACCCGCACGCCAGTGCTGGGTTCCGATTGTGGCACGATCTCGTTTTCTCAGGTCCCGGTCAGGTCTTGGGCGTGGAGGGTTCGCAGTTCGGCATCCGAGATGGTCGCCAGGCTCGCCAAGCGGTCGGCTTGCCGTGAAATGGCGGCTTCGAAGAGGTTCCGGATGGCCCGGGCGTTGCCCATGTCGGGGTCTTGGGTGATCTCGCCGATGCGGTGTGCCATGGCCTGGGTGGCATCCTTGTGAAGCTCGATCTGGTGCTTGGCGCACAAGGCGAGGAAGATCCCGGCCATTTCGGAGGAGGTGTAATCGGGAAATTCCCAGGTCCGGCTGAAGCGGGAGCGAAGCCCGGGGTTGGAATCCAGGAATCCGGCCATCTGCTCGGTGTACCCGGCGGCCACCACCACCAGGCGGTCACGGTGGTTTTCCATGCGGGCGAGCAAGGTGGCGATCGCTTCATGGCCGTAATCGGAGTCGTCGTCGCCCACCAGGCCATAGGCTTCGTCGATGAACAAGACTCCGTCCAAGGCGCGTTGGATGGCTGAGTCCACCTTCTCCGCCGTCTGACCCATGTACCCGGCCACCAATCCGGCGCGGTCCACTTCCACCAGATGCCCCTTGGCCAACAGGCCAAGGCCTTGGAGGATCCGGGCGTAGATGCGGGCGATGGTGGTCTTGCCCGTGCCCGGGTTTCCCGCGAACACCACGTGCAGCGCCACGGGGATTTCGGTCAGCCCGCGCTGCCGGCGCAAGGTCTGCATCTTCAGCAGATTGGACAGTTTCCGGATTTCCGATTTCACGTTGGCGAGTCCGGTCAGGGAATCCAGGTCCTTCAGCGCCTCGGCCAGGATCTGCTCCCTCTGGCGATCCGTCGGCGGAGGGACTTCCACCGGCGCGGTGGGAAGGGAGATCCAATCGCGATCGGGGATAGGGGAGGCCGCCTGGGCCTGGGGGCGGATGTCAGGGGTGGCGCCAACACGCGCCGGAGCTATCCATTCGGGCCGACCGCCGTTGGAAGGTCCTGATGGCTGCAGCTGGATGCCCCGGGGGGAAGGCAAGAGCGATGCGGCGTCCTTGAGGGGGCGATAGGCGTCCCAGAAGGCGCGGAAAGCGGACAATTCCTGGTTGGTGATGGTCCCGTCCAGCCGCACGACCAGTCCGAAATAGGAGTAGAGCCCCTGGGCGAGCTCTCCCAGGAGGGAGGACAGCTCGAGATTGTCCTCGAATTGCTCCATCCAGCGGGGCAGTTGGATGCCGATTTTTGTCGAGTGCTCGCGGACGGATTCCCGCTGGCGCGCGATTTCCATTTCCAGGAATTCGCTGGTCGAGCGGGGATGGGGGGATCCCTGTGCGCGGATTCGATCCTGGAGGCTCTCGCCCTGCACCAATCCGCTGTCCAAACAGGCAAGCGCGAGCAGCTCGCGGGAGGAAATGTCTTCGTCGTGCCCCATGAGCGCGAAGACTTGCCTGAGGTCGCTGCGTAGAACGGCTCGGAACTGGTGCAGAAGGCCCGCCTGATCCATGCCCTCGTGGAGCTTGGCGATCCGCTCCCCCAAAGCGAAGGCCCTTCCATCCATGTTCTGCAGGATCGCGGCAAGGGAGGAAGAGATCTGGTCCATGGGTAGGTGGAAGAATACACCACTTCGACGATGGCGGTAATGGCCCGCCAAAAGGGGATTACGGCGAAAACCGCTTGGCGGTGTCGCCCTTGCTTGGCTCCACCTTCCACGAGATGGGCTGGGCCAACAGGGGCATGGAGTCGATCCGCTTCTTGCGCAGGGCCTTCAATCGCGCGGAGATGTCGACGGAATCCGTGAGGATGTCCAAACGGGACATCATGCCCAGGAGATTGGTGACAGGAGTCACGCGCACCTTGCCGAAGGATGTGATGGCTCCGGCCCGCACCTCGAAAGTGTCCGTCGAGGAAAACCGCTGTGGGTCGCGTCCCGCCAACAGCAGATGGGTGGTCACGTAGCGGCCAGGCGGGAGTTGTTGGATGATCAGATCCCCGGTTTGCAGGACAGGATCGATGGCCAGACGGATCTTTTCCTTGTCGGAGACCCGCTGGATGTCCATCTGGATCCCGCCGCCGAAGCCCCCTTGGCAGACGTGCACGAGAATCCCGTTGTCGGTGAGGTTGACCTGCCCCTGGCTGGCTTTGGTCACCAAAAGCGCGGGATCGGCGTAGTTCAGGCCGCCGAACAGGGAGGCGAGCGCAAGCGTGAAGATCTGGAGCATGGGGGAAATGGTACCTCCAAATGGGTGCGCCTCGTGATCGCCTCAGCGCAGGAGCAGCATCAAGCCTGTCTGGGCCAGGCCCACCAGGCCGCCCAGCACGGCGCCGCTCCATTCGATGAAACCGAACTCCTTGGCCAGGATGGAAAAGAGCATCTCTTCCATGGCCCGGGGGGACATCGCTTCCACCTTGGTGCGGACCATGTCGCGCACGGGCACGTGGACTTCCAAGGCTTGGCCGGCTCCTTCGGCGATCCGAGGGATCATGGCTCCAAGTTCGGTGGCGAGCATTTCCGCGACCTTGTCCTTCATGCCTTGGGTCAGGAACATGGCCACCATCGGGTGCAAGCCGGGTAGGCGTTCCTCGGCGAAGCGTTTGGATTCGGCCAGCACCAGCGGTTTGAGAGACTCCAGCAATTCAGGATTGGTCAGCGCTTTGGCCAGATCGTGGTGGCTCACCAGTTCGCGCTCCACCATGGCTCCCAAGTTCGCCGCGAGAGCGCCTTGCCGGCGTGGGATCACACCTTGAATGGACCATGGCCCGATCTTCACGGGCCGGATGGGACGAAACAACATCTTCAAGGCCAGCCAGTTGGTGCCCCATCCGATGAGAGCACCAACGACCGGTGGCAGCAGAAAGGGCAAGAGGGAAGCGTTCATGGCAGGCGAAGGTACCAAACCGGTGGCATACCGATTCGGACGGGAGATGGTAGAATCGCTCATCTTGTACGCTCGACCGGAGTTGCGGGGTTGGATGTGGTTGGCTGGATCTTTGGGGAGGAGCGCTCGTGAACGATCAATCTGCCGACGGTGCCGCGATGGAGCCTGATCTGGAGAATCCTTCCCAGGTGGAACAGGTTCGCTTCGTGGAGTCGTTGCTCAATGTCACGCCCGGAATCCTCTACATCTACGATCTGACGGAAAAGCGCAATGTGTTCACCAATGTGGGCATCCAGCGGATCCTGGGCTATTCCATCCGGGAAATCCAGGCCATGGGGGATGCCGTCATCGCAAGCTTGATGCACCCCGAGGATCTTGCCAGTTATGCAGACCGCATTCTGCCGAAATACGCCAAGGCGGTGGATGCCGAGCGGATCGTGCACCAGTACCGCATGAAGCATCGCAATGGCCAATGGCGCTGGATCGAAAGCACGGAGGTGATCTACCAACGGCATCCCGGTGGCGCACCCGCGCAGATCCTCGGGTTGGGCTTGGACATCACCGATCGAAAGAATGCGGAAATCGAACTGGAAGAAACCAAGGCGATCTTGTCGGAATTCGTGCTTCACTCTCCCATCTATGCCTTTATCAAGGACGTGACCCCCACGGAAAGCCGGGTCTTGATGGCCAGCGACAATTTCCGCGACATGATCGGAATTCCCGGGAGCGAGATGGTCGGCAAAACGATGCCGGAGTTGTTCCCGCAGGATTTGGCCGCGAAAATCACCGCGGATGATTGGGAGGTGGCCTCGCAGCGCAGCATTCTGCGCGTCGATGAAGATCTCAACGGACGCAACTACACGTCGTTCAAATTCGCGATCCAGCGAGGCGAACGGACTCTGTTGGCCGGCTATACGATCGATATTTCCGAGATGAAAAAGGGGGAGCGGGAGCTCGCGGAGACCCGGGCGATCTTGCAGGCGGCACTGGACCAGAGTCCAGCGGGCATTGCCATCGCCGACGCACCCTCCGGGGCGTTGCGTTACGTGAACGATGCCGGGTTGATGGTGCGTGGGGAGGGGAGGGAGAAAATTTCCGCAGGCGTGGGGATCCAGGAATACGTCGCGAGTTGGCAGCTGTTCGATCTGAGCGGGCGTCCCTTGGAGCCCACCGAAGTCCCCTTGGCGCGGGCCATCCTGTACGGCGAAACCAACAGCCGCGAATTCATCGTGCGCCGCGGCGACAATGAAGACCGGATCGTCATGGCCAACGCGGCGCCCATCCTGGACGCGGATGGCAAGACCCAGTCGGCCATCGTGGTGTTCATGGATGTGACGGAGAACAAACGGGCGGAAGTCGCGCTTCGTGAAAGCGAATACTTCTTCAAGGAGTCCCAACGAGCTTCCCATACGGGCTCCTACCGGCTGGATGTCAAAACGGGGCAATGGGAGTGCTCGGAGGTGCTTGATCAAATATTCGGGATTGATGATGCGTTCCAACACGACGTCGGCGGGTGGGTCCATTTGGTTCATCCGGACGACCGGTCAAGCATGATGGGGCATTATGCCGACGAAGTGGTGGGGCAACGCAAGAAGTTCGACAAGGAGTACAGGATCATCCGCCATGGCGATGGCGAGGTGCGCTGGGTGCATGGCATGGGGGAGCTGATCCTCGATGACCAAGGCGCACCGACCCACATGATCGGGACCATCCGCGACATCACCGAGCATCATGCTGCAGAGCTCGCTCTGCAGCACAGCGAAGAGCGGCTGAAGCTGGCGACACAGGCGGCCCAGATCGGGGTCTGGGATTGGAACATCGCCGAGAACTCCCTGCTTTGGGACGACAGCATGTTCGCACTCTACGGGGTCGAGCGGAACCATTTCGGAGGCGTGTACGATGCATGGGCCCGAGGGTTGCATCGGGAGGATAGCGCGCGGATCGATGCGGCCATCCAGGCGGCGATCGAAGGCAAAGGGGAATTCTCGGAGGAATTCCGGATTGTTCGCCCGGACGGCGTGGTGCGGATCCTCAAGGCGCAATCGCAGGCCCATCGTGACGCGCAGGGCAAGGCATTGCGGATGATCGGGGTCAACATCGACATCACCGAGCGCCAGGAAGCGGCCCAGGAATTGGAACGGCACCGATCGCATTTGGAGGACCTGGTCCAGGAGAGGACCGCCCAGCTGGAGGCGGCCAATCGCGAGTTGGAGTCGTTCTGCCACTCCGTTTCCCATGATCTGCGGGCGCCCTTGCGGCATCTGGATGGATTCACCAGGCTGTTGGTGTCGGATTGTCGCGAGAGTCTTGGCGGAGATGGCCAGCGTTACGTGGACACGATCGCTTCCGCCGCCAGGAAGATGGGCGTTTTGATCGACGACCTTCTGGAGTTCTCCCGGACCAGCCGCCAGGAGATGGGGGCTGTTCGAGTCGACATGAATGCCGTTTTGCGGGAGGCGCTGCTGCCGCTGCAAGAGGAAAGCGCCGGACGCGCGGTGGAGTGGGTGATCGGAGATCTGCCCAGCGTGCAAGGCGACCACAATCTGCTCCGCCAGGTCTGGGCCAATCTCTTGCAGAACGCGGTCAAGTACAGCCACCCTCGAGAAAAGGCCCGTATCGAGATCAAGGGCTGGACCGAAGGGGAAGAGCTGCGCTACAGCGTGTCCGACAATGGCGTCGGGTTCGATATGCGCTTTGCCGGCAAACTCTTCGGGGTGTTCCAACGACTGCACAGGCAGGATGAATTCGAAGGGACGGGAATCGGCCTGGCGATCGTCCATCGCATCGTGTCCCGACACGGTGGGTGCATCTGGGCCCAATCGGCACTGGACCAGGGCGCCACCTTCACGATCGCACTCCCCAAACCCAAAGAGGCGGCGAATGTCTGAGCTGAAGCCAATCCTGCTGGCCGAGGACAATCCTCTGGATGCCGAACTGACTCTGCGAGCGTTCGCGGAATCGGGTCTGGTCAACCGGGTGGATCATGTCGTCGATGGCGTGGAAGTCCTGGAGTACCTCCGGAGGCAAGGGCGCTTTGCCGATCGGGAGCCAGGCAACCCCGCCGTGGCGATCCTGGACCTCAAGATGCCGCGCATGGATGGCATCGATGCTCTGCGGGAGATCCGCGCCGACCCCGAGCTCTGCCTCCTGCCGGTGGTGATTCTGACCTCTTCCCGGGAGGATCGCGACCTGTTGCGCAGCTACCAGTTGGGCACCAACGCCTACGTGGTCAAGCCGGTGCAGTTTTCCGAGCTGATCCCGGCGGTCAAGGAGCTCGGGCTGTTCTGGGCCATGGTCAACGTCGCGCCGTAGAGACGCCCGCCCCCGTAGAGACGCCCCGCCGGGGCGTCTCTACGGGTTCAGGATCGTGGACCAATCCCCGTTGCGCCGGACCAAGTCGGTGGCGATTCCGCCATCGAAGGCGAAGTCGCGATCGAGATTGGCCAGCACCACGCTTTGTGCCAGAATTTGTCCCGAAGGGGACGCGAAGGTCTTGCGGAACGAACGCAATCCTTTGGTGAAATCGGGGTGGAACGTGGAGGCCGATTTGATCTCGATGGGGTGAACGGTGCGTCCATCGGCATGCAGAAGGTCCACCTCCACACCGTTGGAATCCCGGTAGAAGTGCAGATCGGGAGTCCTTCCCCTGTTCAAACAATACTTGACGAGGTCGGCCACGATCATGTTCTCGAACAGGCTTCCGCGAAGCGGATCGCGCCAGAGGTGCTCGGGATCGCGGATGCCCAGCAGATGGCAGGCGAGGCCGGTGTCTGTGAAGAAGAGCTTGGACGATTTCACCAGGCGTTTGCGGGTGTTGGAATGCCACGGCGGAAGTTCGAGCACCAGGTACGACGCTTTGAGGACGCCGATCCAATCCTTGATGGTGACAGCCGAAACCCCCACGTCGTTGGCCAGCGATTGGTAATCGACGATCTGGCCGATGCGTCCTGCCAGAAGGCGCAGGAACGTGTCGAAGCGGTTCGAGTCCTTGAGCTGGATGAGAACACGCACGTCGCGCTCCACGTAGGTGGCGTGGTAGGACTTGTGGAACCGCTCGGCGCTCAGATGTTCGGCATGAAGGCGCGGATAGAAGCCCTCCTGGCAAAGCTTCCAGACCGTCTTTTCGTCTGCCGACGAAGGCAACAATTCCTGGATCGAGAGCGGAAGCAGTTCCAGCGTGGCGATGCGGCCCGCCAGCGATTGCGAAACCGATTCGCGGAGCCTGGGCTGGTGGCTTCCCGTGAGAATGAACCGGCCGCGCTCCGAAGAGGTGTCAAGAATCGACTGCAAGTAGGAGAGAAGTTCCGGTGCGTTCTGGATTTCGTCGAGGATCGCCCCGGACGGAATCTGACCAAGAAATGCGCGTGGGTCGGCGAGGGCGGCCTGGCGGACGTCGGGATCCTCCAGCGAGATCCACGGCAGGTGCGGGAAGGTGGTTTTGGCCAGTGTGGTCTTGCCGGACTGGCGTGGCCCGAACAGGACGACCGCGGGGTACTCGCGGGCAGCCTCGATCAATTCGCCAACCAGGATGCGCTGGAACATGGGATCAATATATGTAAATCTAAAGGCGCGATTTAGGATTGCATAAAATTGCCCCTGTGGGTATGCTCACCGCCCGTAGAGACGCCCCACCGGGGCGTCTCTACGAGGGCGGGTGATTTTTTTCTAATATGGCCCGGGTCGCTCCAAGGGCGGCCGAATCGTCGGCCACCGGGGCAACACAGCTCCGGCGCAGGCCTCCACACAGCCGGAGACTCCAATGCCCAAGCGCACAGATATCCATTCCATCCTGATCATCGGTTCCGGACCCATCGTCATTGGGCAAGCCTGCGAATTCGATTACTCGGGGACCCAGGCCTGCAAGGCGCTGAAGGAAGAAGGGTATCGCGTCATTTTGGTGAACTCCAATCCGGCCACCATCATGACCGATCCCACCACGGCTGATCGCACCTACGTGGAGCCCATCACAGCCGACGCCGTGGCGGCTATCATCGCCGCGGAGCGCCCGGATGCGATCCTGCCCACCCTGGGTGGCCAGACCGCGCTCAATTGCGCCATGGAATTGGCCAGCCGCGGCGTGCTGCACGAGTTTGGGGTGGAAATGATCGGCGCCACCCCCAGCGCCATCGAGAAGGCGGAAAGCCGCCAGCTGTTCAAGGCCGCCATGGAAAAGATCGGCTTGGAAAGCGCGCGTTCCGACGTGGCCCACACCATGCAGGAAGCCCGTAAGTCGCGCGACCGCCTGGGCTATCCGGTGGTGATCCGCCCGGCCTTCACCATGGGTGGTGCGGGAGGCGGATTCGCCTACGACGACGAGGAATTCGAGCGCATCTGCTCCAACGGCCTTGCCCTTTCGCCCACCACGGAGGTCCTCATCGAGGAATCCATCCTGGGCTGGAAGGAATACGAGATGGAAGTGATGCGCGACAAGGCCGACAACGCCGTCATCATCTGTTCCATCGAGAACCTGGACCCCATGGGCATCCACACGGGCGACTCCATCACGGTGGCTCCGGCCCAGACGCTGACGGACAAGGAATACCAGCGCATGCGCGATGCCTCGCTGGCGATCCTGCGCGAGATCGGTGTGGAAACCGGTGGATCCAACGTCCAGTTCGCGGTCAATCCCGAGGATGGACGCATGGTGGTGATCGAAATGAACCCCCGCGTGAGCCGATCGTCGGCCCTGGCCTCCAAGGCCACGGGTTTCCCCATCGCCAAGATCGCCGCCAAGCTCGCGGTGGGCTACACCCTGCCGGAAATCCCCAACGACATCACCAAGATGACTCCCTCGTGTTTCGAGCCGTCCATCGACTACGTGGTGACCAAGATCCCGCGCTTCAACTTCGAGAAGTTCCCGGGCGCGTCCAACACCTTGGGCACCCAGATGAAGTCGGTGGGCGAGGCCATGTCCATCGGGCGTTCCTTCAAGGAGTCCCTCCAGAAGGGCTTCCGCAGCCTGGAGACCGGCCGCGGCGGTTTTGGCGGAGACGGCAAGGACAAGGAGATGTCCGACGCCGAAGTGGAGCTGTTGATGGACATGAAAAAGCCCCAGCCGGACCGTCTGTTCGGTGTCCGTGCCGCTTTCGAGCGCGGCTGGAGCATCGAGCGCGTCCATGCGATCGGCAAGTACGATCCGTGGTTTCTGGCCCACATCAAGGAGCTGATCGACTTCGAGATCAAGGAACTCAAGGGCAAGAAGCTCTCCGATCTGACGGCAGACATTTTCCGTCAGGCCAAGGAGTGGGGATTCGGCGACCAGCAGATCGCCTTCCAGACCGGATCGTACGAGCCCGAGGTCCGCGCCGCCCGCCAAAAGCTGGATGTATGCGCCGTGTTCAAGACGGTGGACACCTGTGCGGCGGAATTCGAGGCGAACACGCCCTACCATTATTCCGCCTACGAGCACGAGAACGAATCGGTGCGCACCGACCGGAAAAAGGTGGTCATCCTGGGTGGTGGGCCCAACCGCATCGGCCAGGGCATCGAGTTCGACTACTGCTGCTGCCACGCCTCCTACGCCCTGAAGGAAGAGGGCGTGGAATCCATCATGATCAACTCGAACCCCGAGACGGTCTCGACGGATTATGACACCTCCGACAAGCTTTACTTTGAACCGCTCAACCGTGAAGAGCTGTTGAACATCCTGGAGCACGAGAAGCCCGACGGCGTGATCCTGCAGTTCGGCGGCCAGACCCCGCTGAAGCTCGCCCGGGACCTTGAGGATGCGGGCGTGAAGATCATGGGCACGTCGCCCAAGTCCATCTGGCTGGCCGAAGACCGCAAGCTCTTCAACGTGCTGATGGAAGACCTCAAGATCAAGCAGCCCGCGGGCGCCACCGCCGCCACAGCCGCCGACGCGCAGGCGATCGTGGATCGCATCGGATTCCCGGTGCTGGCACGGCCCTCGTTCGTGCTCGGCGGTCGCGCCATGAAGATCCTGTATTCCAACGAAGAACTCGCCACCTACATGCGCGAGACCGTGCATCCCACGCCCGAGCTTCCCATCCTGATCGACCAGTATCTGGAAAACGCCACCGAAGTGGACGTGGACTGCATCCGCGACATGCACGGCACGGCGATCGTGGCCGGCATCATGCAGCACATCGAGGAGGCCGGCATCCACTCCGGCGACAGCGCCTGCGTGCTGCCCTCCATCAGTTTGTCGGAATCCGTCTTGAAGACCCTGCGCGAACAGACCGTGCGCATCGCCCACGCGCTGGACGTGATCGGCTTGATGAACATCCAGTACGCAGTGAAGGACGAAACGGTGTACGTGCTGGAAGTCAATCCGCGCGCCTCCCGCACGGTGCCCTTCGTGGCCAAGGCCACCGGGATCCCGTTCGCCAAGCTCGCCACCAAGGTGATGCTTGGCAAGACCTTGGCCGAGCTGGGCTACACGGAAGAAAAGGTCCCCGTGCACTACAGCGTGAAGGAATCCGTGTTCCCCTTCGCCAAGTTCCACGGTTCCGACACCGTGTTGGGGCCCGAGATGAAGTCCACCGGCGAAGTGATGGGCATCGACGCCACCTTCGGCGGCGCCTTCGCGAAAAGCCAGATCGGCGCGAGCTCCAAGCTTCCGCTGAAGGGGACGGTTTTTGTCAGCGTGAACGATCGCGACAAGCCGGCGATCGTGGACGTGGCGCGGCGCATCTCGGCGATGGGCATGAAGCTGGTGGCCACCTCGGGCACGGCCAACTTCCTGAAAAAGCAGGGCATCGAGGTGGAGACGGTGAAGAAGGTGTCGGAAGGCCCCGGGAACATCGTCGACCAGCTCCTGGAAAAGAAGATCGCGCTTTTGATCAACACACCGATGGGATCAGATGCCAAGGGCGACGACGCCGTGATCCGCCAAGCGGCCCTGCGCGCGGGTGTGCCGTACACCACGACGCTTTCCGCGGCGAGTGCGGCAGCGGAGGCGATCGCGACGCTGCGGAGCACGGACTTGAGCGTGAAGTGTCTACAGGACTGGTACGCCTGACAAAAATCGGCTGCGCGGGCGCATACTCCCCTCCACGGACCTCTCGCCGTACCGATGCGTACGGCTTCGGGTCCGTGTCGAGTCGTCTGCATCCCGCTCGCTCGATTTTTCCTCACCCGCCGGTTTAGGCGCATTGGCGCCCTTTGGGCGCCTCGCGCGTTTCGATTGGCGGGCGTGGCGAGGTTCGCGGGCTTTGGGGAAGAGCTGAATTGGTTTCGCATCGACTGCATCCCTCGATCACCTCAGGCGCTGGTCAGCGCCCGATATTTCCTCCCCCGCCGGATTGAGCGCATTGGCGCCCTTTGGACGCCTCGCGCAGGACGATCAGGCTAGTTCCACCCGGTTGCGGCCGGCTTCCTTGGCGCGGTAGAGGGCATCGTCGGCGCGCTTGACCAAGTCGTCGAAGTCGTCGAGGTTGCCCAGGGCGGCGCCGATGCTCACCGTGAAGGACATGCCGCTGTAGTGAAGGTCCGACTCGATCCGAGCGCGGACCCGCTCGGCGGCGGGTGCGAGCCGTTCCGGTGGAATGCCGGGTAGCAACAAGATGAATTCCTCCCCTCCCCAGCGGGCCGCCAAGTTGGTGGGACGCATCTCTTCCTGCAGGATGCCGGCTAACAAGCGCAGGATCTGGTCGCCCGCGTCGTGGCCCAGGGTGTCGTTGACGCTCTTGAAGTGGTCCAGATCCAGCATCAGGAGGCCGGTCCTCCAAACGCCGGGTTCGGCGGATCCCTGGCTCAATCCGGCCAACCGGTTTTCCAATCCGCGGCGGTTGTGCAAAAGCGTGAGAGGGTCGCGTTCCGAAAGGTCCTTCAAGCGGGTGGTCTGGCCCTGGAGATCGCGAATGTCCTTGAAGGCCCGGAAAAGTCGGGCGACCAGTCCTCCGGTGATGTACGCCAGCCACATCACCAGAAGGATCTTGATCAATTTGTCCTGGCGGATCCATTTGCCGTGCAGCTCCAGGCTGCGAATCCCGACAGATCCTGTCCCCAGGACGAGCTTGTCGGCGGAGGTGGCGAATTCGATTTCCCGCACGTCCCGGCGGTTGGGATCGAGGTTTCGGGCGGGGACCTGGTAGCGACCCGCCCACCAGGGAGGGATCACGAAATTGTCCAACGGCATCGAGGTGCGGGAAGCGCCCGAGTCCCCGGGAACCAGGATCATGTCGTGGTATTTCATGGAGTTGATCCCGGCTTCGGAAAGGAGCCGAGGATCGTTGGCTTTGATCTGGACCTGGAGCCTTTGGTTGGGGCCCCGTAGGTGAATCATGTTCACCACCAGGGTATCGAAACCGGAAAGGTCGCGGCCGGCCAAGGAATCGCCTTCGGTGAAACCCAGGTTGATTCCGCAGAACACCCAGTTGGGGCCCTTGTGCACGTCGTAGTGGAGCCACCATCCTGCCGAATCGGATCCGGTCTTGCAGACCGAGGTGCCGCCTTCTCCGTGGTCGTCGATGGTGAGGATGCGCATCCGGCTGGTCTTGGCATCCAGGATGACCGTGCGTTCCATTCCCCAGTTCTGCCAGGCCAAGAGAGCCAGGGTCGCTCCGATCAACGTCAGAACCACCAGCTCCCGCTTCAGAAGCGCAAGCCACCGGATCGGTCGGCTGGGATTGGTTGCTAGGGATTCTGCCATGGATGGTTGGAGCGATCCTACCATCCTGCCCTTCGCCGTTGCCAACGGATTTTTCCACCTTCCCTGTCGTGTTGCTCGATCCGGGGTTGCGGCGAAGACCGATGCTAGAATTCATCAAGTGCGGCTTGGATCCTTTGTCGTGGCGTTCTCGGAAGTCTGGAATGCCAGTGGGATCCGAAGCGAATCCAGAGGAGGCCAATCGTGACCCGAAACAAGAAAGGGGCGTCTGTTCCCGGCGACTGTGTCGTGTTTCATCCTGCATTGGGTGGAGGAAGCGGAGGGGGATTTTTCGCAATTCTTTCCACCGAGGGAGGTTCGCCCCTCTCGCCGCGCATTCTTGCCATCCTGTTCGGAACGATGTTCTTGGTGGTGCTGGCTGCCCTTTCGCCATCCGGTTTTTCGGATGGGGAGGATTGGGCGCTTCTTCTCGTGGTTGGATGCCTGTTCGCCCTGTGCCTCGTCTCCGTCCATTGCGTGCGGATTTTTCCGGAAAGGATCGAATACGAAACCATGCTCGGTTCTCGAACGAGGGAAATGCGCGATCTGGTGCGCCTGGAAAAGGCTCGGGCATGGTTCTCGGACGGCTCGGAACTGGATTTGCGCCGATACAGCCACCCTGCCAGGATCTTCCGCGCCATCGCACGGCATCGTCCCGACCTCGCGGAGGGCGTCTTTTCTGCGCAGGAATTGTCATCGGATTCCGAGGGCGATGCCCCACCCGAAATTCGCGCTTGGTCGATCGCCATCGGAGTGGGGCTGGCGGGCATCTTCCTGCTCATCCTGGTACTCGAGGCCATGATGCGCTGAAAAGCTGGCCTGCCGCGCAGAGGGAGGGCGGCAGGCCTGGCCCTTCAGGGGCGTTCGACCTCGATGGAACGGCCGCTGCGATCCTCCAGGCGCACGCGTCGGGGCAGATCGCGCCACCGGATGGCGATCTGGACCTGGTCCATGGCCGTCGCGTAGAGGAGAGAAGGATCGCTCGTTTCCACGACGAGGATCCTTTTCAGGTCGGGGGCGGGCCAACTCCTGGTGCCGCATGCCGGCGCACGATCGCCGGCCGGAAGCGATACCAGCCGCACTTCGCTTCCGCGGCGGGGAAGTTGCAGATCCACAAGGATGACAGAATCTGTTACCAGGGGGATGGATTCGATCCGGGCCAGCCCGATATGCAGGCCGGTCGAATCGAGGCTCGGAGCGATCGTGAGCGTGTCCACGGATGCGCGGGAACGGCCGCGCGGGAGGTAGGTTTCGAAACGCGCCAGGAAGGCGCCCGTGGAGTCGCGCAGCGAAAGGTGCCCCTGGGAGATCGTCCAACGGCGTGTCGCGGCCAGGGCGGCCAGGAGACTGCGCCCCAGGGCGGTGTCGCGTTCTCCCGTGCACGTCGCATTGGAGGAAGGCAGGCCGGAGAAGCTCAGCGTGCTGGAGTCCGCACGGAAGGTCCCCTTGGACATGCCGCAGGGAAATAAGCCGTAGAATGCACCTGAATCTGTCAGGCGAAGTTCCGCGTTGGCTCCCACAATGGCGGTTTGGCCGAGTTGATGGAGCATCCACGGCTCGGCGAAGAGCCGCGTTTCGGCGGCGAGGACGCCTTGGGGATGGAGGATGGAATCCACGGTTCCCCGCGCCGATCGCAGGGGGATCGACAACGGAACGACCTCCCCCTCGAACACCTTCAAGGAATCCATCCCCAGCCAGGTCATCTGGCCGTTGGCCTTGTAAAGGCCCAGCTGGGCGCTCCAGGAACCCGGCTCCAGTCCATCCAGACAGAGGGGTTGGTTCCATGGCGCGGTTACGGA
The DNA here is from genome assembly GCA_016699655.1 of Fibrobacterota bacterium. Classification (GTDB taxonomy): domain Bacteria; phylum Fibrobacterota; class Fibrobacteria; order UBA5070; family UBA5070; genus UBA5070. Next base: position 607,528 of record CP064986.1, on the reverse strand, counting down.
TCGTTTGATGTCCCCTCGAACCAGTTCCAGGCGCAGGGAGTCTGCGGTGCCTGTCGCCCTACCCAGGTCGTCTGATGGCAATTGGAAGGCGATCGCACCGGATTCCCTGGGGGAGGACTCGGCCGAGGCGGTGGATGCATCGGGGTTTTCGCACCCGCAGAGGAAGAGTGAGCAAAGCAGGAGAGCTGGGCGGGATGAATGCATGGCGGGCCTTTCGTTCGTGAGCAATACGAGAGGAGTGCACCTCCTCGTCGCCCTCTGTGCAGAATAATCAAAAACCATTCGCGCCAGACTGCTATCTCGACGAGTCCACCCGTTTCGATGCCGCCCCTTCGACCCGGTTCCCACCGCTTTGCCTGGCGTTTTCCAAGGCGCGATCGGCTTGTTGGATCAACTCGTGGATGGTCTCCTTGTCGCCGAAAGCGATCCCGATGCTGGCGGTGGATCCCTGCTTTGTCGCCTGGAATTCGGCTTGGATGCGAGATCGCAGCTTTTCTGCCAGGGAATGCAGCCGCGATTCGGTGATCTCGGGAAACAACGCGATGAACTCCGCGCTCGACCAACGGGCGCAGAAATTGCCGGGGCGCATTTCTTCCAGAAGGATCCTCGCCGTTTTGCGCAAGACCTCGTCGCTCGTGGTGCGCCCGAGCGATTCGCTGATGTTCCTGAGGCGATCGATGCTCACCAGCAGGATGCCGATCTTCGCCCCGACAAGGCTCGATGCCGAGCGCACGTGGATGGATAGCTCGGATTCGACGCTCTCGAAGTTGGGGAGGCCGGTGACCAGGTCGCGTTCGGCGGGATCGGACGCAGGGCCGGGCTCGAGATGCATGTTGCTGGATAGACGAATCGCGCGAACGGTTCTCCAGATCAAATGGATCGAGGCATACGCCATCCAGGCGCTGAGAAGAATCTGGAAGACCACCGGAGCTTGGACGTGCAATGCCACCAAAAACAACGACAACACCAACAGCGCCACCAGAGTCCGCTCGCGAACCAGTGTCTGCTTGATCCAGAAGAACTTGGAATGGGGCGTGAAGTGGGAAGGTTCCATATGGTGGCTCCGACATACTACCACCATCCACGTGGAGGAAGGACGGCATGGGCAACGGCATGGGATGTTCCCGAGGGGAAGACTCAGGCGCCCGAGGGGGGGCGCAAGTTGGCTCCAAGAAGTTCTGTCACCTGAAAGGCGAGCGATTCCAGCGGAGGGGCTCCCTCCCACTGCAGCTGGCCATCCAGCCACAGCATGGCCAAGCCGTGCATGCTCGCCCAAAGCAGCAGCGCGATGGATCGCGCATGCTCCACGGAGCATTTTGCTTTTTCGCGAATCCCCTCGATGAAGCGGACGTCGATCGAAGCCGTGGCATCGGCGAGTTCCTTGGTCGCGTTGGGGCCGGTTCGTTCGTGGCTGTACATCAATCGGAAAAGAGACGGGTGGGCGGCGGCAAAGGCGACATAGGCCATGCCGAAAGACTGGAGGCCATCGGTCGATGGCTTCGGATTGGCCATCGCGAGCGCCATCTCCTCACTCTGCATCCGAAGTCCTCGCGCCGCGATGGCCGTCAACAGGGCTTCCTTGTTCGGGAAATGATGATAGGGGGCGGCGTGGCTCACGTTGGCGCGTCTTGCGACCTCACGTAGGGTGAGAGCGGCGAGACCCTGTTCTTCCAGGATCTCCACGCCGGCGCGAACCAATGCTTCCCGAAGATCACCGTGATGGTATCCTGACGCGGGAGATGGTTCTGTCGCCGTTCGGGAGCGCCTCATGTTTGCCAATGTAAGGAACTTTGTACCTGAAAGACGCGAAGATGCCGATCGGGACTAGGAGTCAGGACATGGAGGACGCGCACAAAGCGGCGAAAAGGAATGGGCCGACTCACGTGGGTCTGCGGAGGTCGTTGGTGTTGCTTTTCGCTCTTGCCACTGCGGGCATGGGCGTGGAGCCCGCGGAGTTTGTTGGACGATGGATGTTGGATCGGGGGCGATCGGACAATATCGAGCAAGCCGTCGATCGCGCGTTGGAGCCGGAAAATATCGTCACGCGCATGATGGCTCGCAAACGGATCCTTCGCGCAGCCAAGGCTCCGGAAACCATGCAGATCGCTTTGGCTGGAGACGGCATCCTGGTCACGACGGAAACACAATCGCCGCCGGCGGTTCCGATCGGTGGGGCCCCGGTCATCTGGATGCGGCCGAAGGGCACTCCGGTCAAGATCAAGATGGCCATCAACACGACCCAGATGGTGGAAACCTTCGAGGCCGATTACGGAACCCGCGTCCAACGGTTCGCGCTCTCCAACGAGGGCAAGGCCCTTTCCGTGGAGGTGGATGTGGCCAGTCCTCGCTTGGAAAGGAAGATCACCTACCGGGTTTGGTTCTCGCGCTCGCCAAACCCTTGAGTCCCCATCGGGCCTAGAGTTTCCTGCGTGAGGAAGATTCGATGAGCTTCGAGGCGACCTCCAGAAGCTCGGGCATGTTGAATGGCTTGGAAATCACCGCCACGCCAGGTACGCGTAGGCTGGGTCGACTGAGGATATCCAGATCCCCTGAGGTGATCAGGATGGGAGTGTTCCAGCCTCGTTCCCGGATCTTCTCGATGGCGTCCTCGCCGCGCATCCCCGGCATGTTCTGGTCCATGACCACGAGGTCGAAATCCGGGCCCTTGTCGATCTTGGAAAGCGCATCGTAGCCATCCACGGCCGTGGTGGTGGTGTGCCCGGAAATGCGCAGCAGTCGGGACAACAGGTAGCAGAGCTCCGGCTCGTCATCCACCAAAAGGATGTTCAGGCATCCGGCCTTTCGAAGTCCGTTCGGCTCGTCGCCACTCGATTCGTGGTCATTTCCGATGGATGGAGGATTCATGCACTTGGAGGTTCGTTGATTGGTGATGGGGGCGAAAAGGCTCGTGTCTCGTATCCTTTGTGAACGAATGCCATTGTCGCATTATCTCGGCGCGGGTTTGAGGGAAAAGAATCGAATGGATTCGGCACAGGTCGAGAAACGAAGGGAGAATGCCATGGAATGGAAGCAGACCACATCGCTGATCACGGGGGCCTCCAGCGGGATCGGGCAGGAATTCGCGCGGGAGTTGGCCAAGCGAGGGAGTCGCGTGGTGCTGGTGGCGCGTCGCGAAGATCGGCTGCATGCCTTGGCACAGGAACTGGTGGAGCTTGGCGCGGTAGCACCCGTGGTGATCCCGATGGACCTGGCCTGCGAAGACGCGGCGACGGCTTTGAAGCGCCAAACGGACGAGTTGGGTCTCCAGATCGATGCTTTGATCAACAATGCGGGTTTCAGCGAGCATGGGAGCATCCACGAGATTTCGCCGCAGGCGCAAGGGAGGTTGCTCCAGTTGAACGTGTCCACCATGGCCGGCCTGGTGAGCACCTATTTGCCGGGGATGCGATCGAAAGGACGCGGTGCGATCGTGAACCTGGCCTCCATCGCGAGCTTCCATCCCCTTCCCACCCAGGCGGCATATGCCGCCAGCAAGGCGTTCGTGCTCTCCTACACGGAGTCCCTATGGGAAGAATCGCGGGGTTCGGGAGTGCGCGTGCTGGCCCTTTGCCCGGGCGCCACCGCGACGGGGTTCTTCGAACGGTTGGGCCAGGACGTGAAGGCGCCCAAGCACACGCCCAAAGCGGTGGTGGAAACGGCCCTGCGCGCTCTGGACAAGGATCGCATGACCGTGGTGGACGGATGGTGGAACGCCTTCCTGTCGCGCTTCCTGCCCCGGATCACTTGTCGGAAATTGGCAGCAAGGGTGTCCGGGGCGGTGATCCGGCGGATGTACCGCGCCTAGTCGACCCGCACGGGCAGCACCATGAAGGGAAGCCCCCGCAGGTAGAGCCGCCGCTGGATGGCGAAGACCACGTTGTTGTGAAGCAATCGCGTCCAGACGCCTTCCTGGCGGAACACGAGCTGACCACCGAAGAAAACAGACTTCGGGAAGTCCTTGGCCGTGTTGCGCGCCAGTTCCTCCAGTGCATCCACCACGTCGGCATGGACTGTGCACCGGCCCTGCGCCTTGCGTCCGTTCGCCCGGAGGTACTCCACGTACTTGTCGGTTTCCGTCTGCGATTGGATTCGCAATGCTTCCACCTCCTGGATGCCCTTGAACGTTCCCGCGTCGAGAAGACCCACGTGGAGGATCACGAAGTTCTCGTAGAAGTCGCCGTAGATGCGCAGGATGGAAAACAGGCTGTGGAGCCCAAGGCCGTTCCAGCCGTTCACCAGAAGGACCGCGGTGCGCGCTTTGGGGTCCAGCGGCACGGGTTGGGCTGGAGGTTGGGCCTTGTGCAGGCCGGCGGCCTCGACCAGCGAATCCAGTCGTTTGAGGAGCCGCTGGGTGTTCTGGTAGTGGCGGCGCACCAGAAGCGCGATGCCGGAAAAGCCCAGCGTGATCACCAGGGTGAGCCAGCCTCCTTCGGTGAATTTCTCCGCCACCACGAAGGTCAGGATGAACGCCGAAAGCCCGCAGCCAAGGCCGGAGACAAGAAAAGGCCGGAGCCAGGATCGCTTCTCCCTTCGCTCCTTGATCCAGTGGACGACCATGCCCAGTTGGGAGAGCGTGAAGGTGATGAACACGTTGATGGAGTAGAGCACCACCAGGAATCCGACGTTGCCTCGGCTCAGCGCGAGCACGGCGAAGGAGGCGATGGCCATCACCAGGATGCCGTTTTGTGTCACGAGACGGTCGGAGAGGTGGGCGAAGCGCGAGGGGACCCAGCGGTCGATGGCCATGTTGGAAAGGACGCGAGGACCGTCCAGGAAGCCCGCTTGCGCGGCCACGAACAGGAGTGCGCCTTCCGAAATCAGGGTGATCATGACCAGGGTGGTTCCCAAGGTTCCCCATCCACCGGCCAGTTGCTCGAAGAGCACCGCGTTGAGGGTCTTGCCGGCCACGGGATGCACCGCATGGAGGAGGTAGGCCACCATGAGCCCGAAGGAGGTGAACGAAAGCGAAACGGCCATGTAGAGCATGGTGCGTCGACCGGTCTGGACGCGCGGCTCGCGGAGGATGGGCAGGCCGTTGGAGACCGCCTCGATCCCGGTGAACGTGCCGGCGCCCATCGAATAGGCGCGCAGGACCAGGACCAGGGCGGGCAGCAGTCCGAGCGCCGAAACGGATGACGTAATCTGTCCTCCGGTTTCGCTTGCGACCCGGGACGCATCGGGCAGGTTCGATCCGACCGCCCACAGGATGGCGGCCAGGTGCGTGGCCACGAACACGAGGAAGATCGGGACCAGGATCTTCACGGATTCCTTGGCGCCCCGCAGGTTGAGCACGGCCAGCAACGCCAGCACGACCAGTTCGAAGGGGAGCTTGATCCAGCCGAAGTGGGCGGGGACGAAGCTGAAGATGGCATCCCCGCAGGAGGCGATGGACAAGGTGATGGTGAGCACGTAGTCGATCACCAGGGCCGATCCCGAGAACATGCCCCATTTGGGCGACAGGAGCTTGGAGGCCACCAGGTATCCGCCGCCGCCGGTGGGGAAGAGTTTGATGATCTGCGTGTAGCTCGCCGAGATCACCAGCACCGTGATGGCCGTGCACAGGGCCACGAACAGGGCCAGCGACGGATGGGCGCCCAAGGCCTTGAACGCTTCCTCGGGGCCGTAGCAGGAAGAACTCAGGCCGTCGGCGCCCAGGCCCACCCAGGCGAAGAACGGAAGCAGGGCTAGCTTGTGGAACACGGAGTGGTCGAACGGGTCCTTGGCGTTGCCGAACAGCGCGTGGCGGATCCGCGAAGAAAGACCCTCGCCCTTGCCGGAGAGGTCCGGCGCGGTGTTGATCTGGGGGATCTGGGTATGGGGCATGGTTCGGCTCCGATGGCTGGAAATGGTATGACGGATTCCGTCAGGCTCCGCGATGGCGGGAGTCTTCGGTCCGAGGAAGCGTGAGCGCGAGTCGACTAGGGGCTGGTCGCCTCGCGCTCGCAGAGGCAGCGGCAGCCCACGCCGATCTCGGTGAGGAGGTGCCGTGGGGAGCCGGGGTCATCCTCCAGCTTGCGGCGCAGGTGGCCCATGTAGATGCGCAGGTAGTGGGTGTGCTGCTCGTGCCCGCGACCCCAGACCTCGCGCAGGAGCTGGGTCTGGGTCAGCATGCGGCCTTCGGCCTTGACAAGTTCCGACAGAAGCCGGAATTCCATCTGCGTGAGGTGCACATCTTCGCCGTCGCGGACGATCCGATGGGCGGAAAGGTCCACAGAAACGTTCCCGAAGCGGAACCGGGAAGGCTTCTCCGCGCTTGACCTGTCGGGAAACCGGCGCAACAACGCCCGCAGGCGCGCCAGGAGCTCCGGCACCCCGAACGGCTTGGTCAGGTAGTCGTCGGCTCCGCGGTCCAGGGCGGCGACCTTCTCCAGCTCGCTCCCACGCGCGGACAGGACCAGGACGGGAACCTCCGACCAATCGCGCAGCTCCCGCAGGAATTCCTTGCCATCCAGATCGGGAAGACCCAGATCGAGGATGATCAGGTCGGGTTGGCGGCTGGCTGCCTCGGAAAGCCCCAGTCGCGCCGTGCGGGCTTCGTGCGCGACCAGTCCTTCCTGTTCCAGAACGTCCCGAAGGAGTCTCTGGATGGCCTTGTCGTCTTCCACCACCAGCACCGAACGGTTGCCTTCCATACCCAACAAAGATGGGAATCGGAAGCGTCGCGATGGCGTAAATAGCGATCGGTTTCCGTAAACGCCGCGTAAACGAGCGACGGGGATCAGGTCTCGATGGGGTCGGCGGGTGGGGGGATGTCCGCCGGAATCGCCAGGCGAACACGGCTTCCGCCTTCGGGGCGTCGTGTCGCCAGCAGTTCGCCGGCATGCGCCTTGGCGATGGCGCGGCACAAGGACAGGCCGATTCCTCCGCGGCCCGCATCCGTGGATGCGCGTTCGGTCTCGAAGCCGGGGCCTTCGTCGTCCAGTCCGATTTCCACCCGGTTGCCGTTCTTTTCCGCCCACAGCACAAGCGGAGTGTTCGGTGGGGTATGCCGCGCGGCATTGTCCAGGAGGTTCACCAGAACCCGCTCCACCAACAGCCCGTCGCACCAGAACAGTCCGGTTCCAGGCGCGATCCGGAGCGTCACGGCCCTCCCTTCCAGCACGTTCCCGCGGTGGCGCAAGGCGCTGGCGAACAACTCCTCCGCGTCGTTCCAGTCGCAGCGCATCTGGACCCCACCGCTTTGGAGCCGGGAAAGATCCAGCAGGTTTTCCACCAGGTCGGCCATGCGGCGGGATTCGTCGAGGATGTCGGCGGCCCGGTCCGCTTCGGCGAGGTGGCCGCAGCGTCGCAGCTCCGTCTCCAGACTCTGGCTTCCGGCGACGATTCCTGTCAGAGGTGTGCGCAGGTCGTGCGAAAGCGTCGACAGAACATGTCCGCGCATCTTCTCCCCTTCCATGCGGATCATGGCCTCGCGGGCCACGTCCAGGAAATGGACCCGCTCCAGGGACAGCGCGACCAGCGACGCCATGGTCTCGGCCAGTTCCAGATCGGAGCCCTGCGTGGGGCAGGATGGCAGGGAAAGGTGACCTCTGACCTTCCGCGGTGCCCGCAGGGGGATCTGGATCGCACCTGGAGGAGCGGCTGCGGGATCGGGGTTCCCCACCGTGAAGGCGGGGGTCTGGCCCAGCGCGGTCTGGAAGCCGACGCGCGCCGCCTCCAGGATCTGCTCGGCGGTCAGGGCGCCGGAGAGTTCCCTGGCCAGCGCTGCCGTGACCCGGGCGCGCAACGCCTCGCGCTGGGAGGATCTGGCCTCGCGGCGGAGCCGGGCCGCCAATTGGCCCACGGCCAGGGCGATGAGGAGGAACAACACCAGGGAGGCGATGTAGGATGGCTCCACCCGCAGGGATCGGTAGGGTGGAATGAAGTACCAATCGTAACCGAGAGCCACCATCAGAGCGGTGACCGCACCCGGTCCTCTTCCCCACAGCGCCGAGGCAACCACGGCGCAGGACAACAGCAGCAACTCCAGGTGGAGATCGGGAAAGCGCGTTCGCAAAAGCAGGGCGATGGCGATGGCCGGGATGGTGACGAGCAATGCCAGGAGGTATCGCATCGTCAAAAGGTAGGGATCCTCAGGGGCGGTCGAGGACCTCGCGGATCTTCCGGTGCAGCTCCACGATGGAGTAGGGCTTCTGGATGAAGTCCATCCCCTCGCACGCGGGGCCGCGGGAGTCCAAGACATCGGCGGTGTACCCGGAGCAGTAGATGTACCGCAGGGAGGGTGCCATTTCCCTGGCTTGGAGGACCAACTCGCGTCCGTTCATCCCGGGCATAACAACATCTGTCAGTATCAATCTGATCGTATCCTTGTGCTTTCGCAGCAGATCGAGCGCGTGCCAGGGGTTGACGGTCGCCAGGACCTGGAATCCCTGGTGTTCCAGGATCATGGTGGTCATCGCCAACACGTCGGGATGGTCTTCCACCACCAGGATCATCTCGCCGCCGGGGTTGGATGCGGGGCCTTGGCTCGGTTGTGGGGCGGCCTTCAGAAGGGATCGGCAGCAAGGAAACAGGATCCGGAAGGTCGTTCCCCGGCCGATTCCGCTCTCCACTTCGATGAGGCCGTCGTTTTGCCGCACCGCGCCCAGGACGGTGGACAATCCGAGTCCGACCCCTTTGCCGCGCGGCTTGGTGGTGAAGAACGGATCGAAGATCCTTCCCACGAGGTCGGGAGGGATTCCTTGCCCCTCGTCGCGGAAGGTGATGGCCAGCCGACATTCCGTGTGCGGCCGATTCGGCGTGTTCGATCCGGCAGCCGGGAGATCCTCGACCGATGTCCCGACCGCGATCGAGCCGGTTTCTCCAGATGCCTCGGCGGCGTTGGCGCACAGGCGAGACAGAATCTGTTCGAGGTGGGCGCGGTCGACGCGGATCCGGCAGGTGTCCGCGCCGGGTTTCCATTCCAGGGACATGCCTGCGCGAAGGTCCTTGCGAAGGCCATCCAGGATGGATCCGATCGCCGTGTCCGCGACCAGGACCTCCGGGCGGATCGTATCGCGGCTGGCGAATGCCAACAATTGTCTGGTCAGTTCCGCCGAGCGGTTGGCCGCTTTCAGGACCGCCGCCAGCCCTTTGGCGACCGGGGATCCTTCCGGGGTCTTGCGCTGGGCGATCTCGGCGTGGCCGATGATGACGCCCAGCAGGTTGTTGAAGTCGTGCGCGATTCCGCCGGCCATCAAACCGAGCGATTCCTGCTTGCGCGCCTCGGCCTGCGACAACGCCAGCAGCGCCTGCGATTCGGCCAAGGCCTTTTCCGAGCGTTTGCGTTCTTCGATCTCGGCGAGCAGGCTTTCCATGTGGGCGAGGCTCAGGTGCGTGCGCACACGGGCGATGACTTCCTCGGATTCGAACGGCTTGGAGATGAAATCGACGGCTCCCGTCTTGAACGCCTTCACCTTGTCCGTGACCTGACCCAGGGCGGTGACGAAGATCACGGGGATGCCGCTGGTGTGCGGGTCGGATTTCAGGCGGCGGCAGATTTCGAACCCGTCCATTTCGGGCATCAGGATGTCCAGCAGGATCAGGCCGGGTGACGGCTGCGAGGCGGCGATGGCAAGCGCGTCGGGGCCGTTGGTGGCCACGCGGATCTCGAATCCCGCCTTCTCGAGGATGGATCCCAGCAGGACCAGGTTCGTCGGCGTGTCGTCGACGAGCAGGATGGAGGCCGGGGAGTTCATGCGTGCGTCCTTTCCGTCCATTCCCCGGCCAAGGCTTTGATGTCATCGATGAGATAGCCCGCCGCCTTTTCGCGCAGCCAATGCGCGAGATCCGGGGAGAAGGATTCCGCTTGGGTAGCCAATGAGGCGATTTTTGTCATGTTTCCCTGCTGGACCGCGGTTCGGAAGGAATCGCTCCACGGCGATGGGCAACCCTCCAGCGACGGAGGTTCCAGCCGCGACGGGCATAGGGGGAAGAATCTCCCGAGCATCGCCTGGAGTTCGCCCGCGCGGATCGGTTTGGAGAGGAATCCGTCCAGCCCCGCCTCGAGGAAATCGCGCTTTTGGTCGTCCAGCGCGCTGGCACTGACCCCGATGACCACGAGGTCTCCTTTGGGGTGAATCCGGCGCAGCCGCGTGGTGGCCTGGATGCCGTCGAGCCTGGGCATGAACATGTCCATCAGCACCAGTCGGGGGGCGATCTCCTCGATCATGGCGATCCCCTCCTGGCCATCGCGGGCTTCCCGGCAGGAAAAGCCCATCGGAGTCAGCAGCTCGACCAGAATTTGTCGGTTCTCGGGGATGTCGTCGATGATCAACGCGCGAACTTCGGTATGATCGGCAGGCAGAGCGAGTTTTCGGGCGGGCGAGGGTGGATTCAGGGCGGGATCCGACGCGGAATCGATCTTCTCCATCGCGCATTCCAGCTGGAATATGCTTCCCGATCCGGGCGTGGTCCGCACGGAGATGTCCCCGTCCAGGAGTTTCGCGTACTGTCGGCTGATTGCCAGACCAAGCCCGGTGCCGCCGGCGATCTTCTCCGCTTGGATGGTGCGGCCGAACGGTTGGAACAGGAGAGGCAGATCCGCGGCCGGGATTCCGATGCCGGTGTCTTCCACCTCCACCACCAATCGTCCCGGGGTCGGGGAGGATGCCCTGACGGCGACCGAACCCGTCTCCGTGAATTTGATCGCGTTTCCCACGAGGTTGATCAGGATTTGTCGGAGCTTTCCCGGATCGGTCCGGGCCACGGGAGACACGCTCGCGTCCATCGCCACGGAAAACGCCAGGCCTTTTTCCTTCGATCGCTGCGAGAACAAGGCTTCCAGATCGGAGAACATGGATCCGAGGTCGGTCGGTTCCGTCCTCGATTCCATCCTGCCCGATTCGATCCGCGCCATTTCCAGCACATCGTTGATGATTTCCATCAGATGGTTGCCGCTGCGCAGGATGATGCCCACTCGCGATCTCACCTGCGGGGAGGCGTTCCCATCTTCCGACAAAATCTGCGCGAATCCGATGATCGAGTTCATGGGGGTGCGGATCTCGTGGCTGATGTTGGCCAGGAACATGCTTTTGGCCCTGTTGGCGGATTCGGCCAGGGCTTTCGCCTGCTCCGCCTCGTCCTTGGCCAAAAGGGCGCGCTCGCGGGCTTGGCGCATCATCTGGGCCAGGCCGGAGATCAGAAGGCAATTGAAGAGGAACGCGTAGAGGCCCAGCCAATCCGCCTTGTCGTGGATGAAGGGCTTGTCGACGAAAAACCGGAAGGCTTGCACGGCGATCACCGCCGCTCCCACGCCCGTCAGGCAGCCGCAGAGCCAGCCGCCGAACACGGAGGCCACCACCACCGCCGGGTAGAAGGTGACCCAGACGATCCGTCCTTCCAGTCCGTTCAGCAGGAACTTCCGCGCCAAACTCGCCACCAACAGGCTGGCCAAGGCGATGGCCAGAATGCGAAGCGGCTCCAAGCCGCGAAAGGACGGATGGGTGGGAATTGACATCTCGGATGGCATTGTCACATTTCCGCCGCGCCTTTGCAGAGGTCCATTCCAAGATCATCCAGCTGGAATGGATCGCCAAGTGGGATGGCTCTCTACCCACCTACATGCTGGGCAATTCCAACGGCGTGATCCTGAACCTGGACCAGAACAAGGACAAGTAGTCCGGAGGGGACGAGGTGCGGGCCTTCCCGCGCCTCAGGTCAGGCAGAACTTCTCGATCCAGCCTTTGCGGATCCTGTGCAGTTCCTCGCCCTCCAGAGTCCGCACGGATTGACCGTCGCTCCACACGATCCGGTCTTCCCAAAGGTTGATCCACCCGACGCGCCGGGCGACTTCCTCCTCGGTGCATCCGGGACGGATTTTGACCAGGACCCAATCCTCCGGCGGACGGATGGCCTTCTGATCCGACTTCCGGTCCGGGGCGACGGATTGCCCAAGGAACAACGCCCGCATTTCCTGGACGGGGGCTTCCGGATCGCCCGCGCCCGCGCGGCGCAACCGCTCCTTGCCGAACATCTGCGTGAAGGCGTCCAGGAATCCGAAGATCCCTTTGGCGATCCGCCAGGGGATCAGGATCACGTCCAGGAGCATGGACAGCGCACTGGGAGGGCGGACGGCCTTCCAGGGGCGACGGATGGCCCAGAGGGTTCCGTCCGAGGTCTGCAAGGGCAGGAGGTAGTCGAAACGGGGGGATTCCACGAGCACTTCGTGATCGCGCGTCTTGAGGTCCACCGCCTGGATGGAGGTGGGGCCGTGGGCGAGGATGTGGCCGTTTTCGCCGCGGGCGATCCCGGTGGACTGGTACAGCACGCGAGACGGAATCTGTCTGGAAAAGGACGGGTTGGCGTCGATGCTGTCGCCGCCGGTGAGCTCCTTGCGGATGGTCGCTTCGTGGTCGCATTGGACCAGGTGCGCGCTGCCGTCGGCGGAATGCACGGACATCGCCATGCGGCGTTCGGTCGGATCGCAGGCGATGCCGCCTTCGTGGAAGTCCTGGCGGTGGAGGATGCGCCGCTCGCGGTGGTCGTGCGCATCGATCCGCAACAGCGCCATCACGATGGACACCCGCAAGGTGTAGAAGAATTCGCCGCTCTGGAATCCGGGGAAGACGGAAAGGAACCAGGCGGGCTGGATGGGCGAGGCTTTGCCGGTGCCTCCCCAGATGTTGGATCTGGAAAAGGGCCCGGAGGATTCGCGGTCCTCGTACTTCCAGGCGTTGTTCTGGTTGGTGCGCTCCTGTCGCTCGATCAATTCGCGGGCGAAGGCGCTTTCCAGCGGTTTGGAGGTTCCGTCCGGGGCGATCGATTCCAAGCGGCCTTGCGAGAGGATCAGGAGCCTGGACCAAGCGGGAGAGTTCGACATGAATCAAATGAAGGAAACAGAAGGCGGCGCCCCCAGGTCGGGAGGGCGTGGCATTCCAGGAAGTGGGCGAAGATTCAAATGAAACTTGACGCCGTAAAGATGAGAGGCGATCTTGATGCTGTAAAGATTGGGCGGGGAATGGACCTCGCCCATGCAAAGGAGCGCATCGTGACTTCCCCTCTTGTTGCTTTGTGGACCCGGATTCCCGTGGCTGTGCTTCTGGCAAGTGGCCTGTTCCTTGGTTGTGGATCGGAAACGGCGCCTACCGCCGCCGGTCAAGACCCGATCGCGCCGGTCGCCAGAATGGACATGGACTCGCTTTGCAAAACCGCCCGAAGCCTGGACTCTTCCGGCCGATCGGGAGCCACGGCGGCCGCGTTGGTTCTGCGCAGCTGTCTGGAGCGGCTTCAGGGAGGATGGGTGCTGGATTCGAGCGCCTTGCCGGATCTTGAGGTGGCTTTGGACAGCGCGGTCGCGACGTATCCGGACACCTGGCGCGCATCGGCGCGCGATCGATTGCGTGCGGTGGCCAGAATCCCCAGGCAGCTGAACTTTTCCCTTTTTTGGCCCAAGGTGGCGATGGGTTCCAACGGTGAATCGGGAGTCCCATCGCGACCGGATGGAATCGGAGCGCCCTTCGAGGATGGCGGCGAGGAGATCTGGCTTGCCACCCAGTGGCAGGCCAATCGCCTGGTGCAAACCTACCAGGCTGCCGACGGGCAGCGTCATGACGCTTACAGCCTATCCGCCGACGGGCGGCAACTGGTGCTGGTGGCGACCACGAACGGCGATGGCATGTTGCGTCCGCTGGTGATCCCCATGGTTTTCAAGAAGCCGTAGGCGATCGGGTGTATCCCAGTGGAGTCCATGAAATTCCGCTGGAGACGAAACCCGGCTTCCAGGCTCGCCGAGCGGGGGCAAATTGGATCCAGCGGGGCAGATTCTGACGAGGTAGGGATCTGCCGAACCGCAGGCTCCCGCCGGGCTGGAAGGCACCCCAGAGGATTCCTCGACCTTTGGGGTGCCTCGGCTTTGCGGGGTCCAGGGGCTATTTGGCCAGCTGGGCGTCGAGCTTGGAGGCCGCCTCGTTGATCTCGTTGGGATTGCGGGTGAGCTTGCCGTTGAAGAACATGGCGGGGGTGCCATCCACTCCCACCGACTCGCCCAACTGCATGTCGGCGGTCACGGCTTGGGTTGCGGCGGCCGATTTGCGGTCCACCTCGAAGCGGGCCATGTCCAGCTTCAGGGACTTGGCGGTGGAGACCAGGGCGGAATCTGTCAGGCCGCGGAAGTTCGGGGCCATCTCCAGGTAGTACTCCCAGAATTTGCCTTGCTGTCCCGCGGCCCAGAGGTTCTGGTGGGCGAACATGGCCTTTTCATGGATGCTGGTCAGGGGGAAGTGGCGGAAGGAGATCTTCAGCGACTTGGGGTGGCTGGCCTGGAGGTTCTTCAGGAGGGGGATGATCTGGGCGCAATAGGGGCATTGCAGGTCGGTGAACAAGACCACCGAAAGCGGGGCCTTGGGGTCGCCGTAGATGGGCGTTCCGTCGACGGGGATGTTGAAGGCGGAATCCTGGCGCTTCAGACGGGCCCATTCGTGGTCCACATCCAGTTGCTTGGAGGCCAGTACCGCTTTGATGATCTTCATCTCGCCGGTGAGGGAGTCGATGCGCTTGTTGAGCGCGGCGATTTCCGGCGTGGATTTCGATTGGGCGCAGCTTGCCAAAAAGGCCACACTGAGCAGAAGGGATTGGATTTTCATGAACGTTGGATCCCGGTTGGAGAAAACTTCGAATCCACAAGGTAGGATCCATCCCGGGCATCCTCCAGCGGCGAGTAAATGCCAGTGATGGATAGATCCAGCTATTATTAGCTCCATGGCAAGTTTCATCCCTACCCGACTCGTACCGAAGTTGTTCACGGTCTTGAAGGAAGGGTATGGTTGGCCGGATTTCGGCAGGGATGCGATGGCGGGGCTGATCGTGGCCATTGTCGCCCTCCCTCTGGCCATCGCCTTCGCGATCGCCTCTGGCGTCACCCCTACGGCAGGTCTGATCACAGCCATCATCGCAGGCCTCACCATTTCCTGCCTGGGGGGGTCGAGGGTCCAGATCGGTGGGCCCACCAGTGCGTTCGTGGTGCTCCTGTACGCGATTGTCCAGAAACACGGTGTGGACGGCCTCACCGTCGCCACCCTTCTGGCGGGGGTCTTCCTGGTTGTGATGGGGCTTTTGCGGATGGGAGCCTTGATCAAGTTCATCCCCTACCCCTTGTCGGTGGGCTTTACCACGGGAATCGCGCTGCTGATCGCGACCACCCAGCTGCCTGACATCCTCGGGCTGAACCTCCTCGACAAGGACACCCACTTCCTTGCACGCGTGCAAGCGTGTTTCCATGCCAGGAACACGTTCAATCCCTGGGCCGCCGGGCTTGCCGCAGGAACCGTTCTGGTCGCTGTCGCCTGGGCGAGGAAGTTCCCCAAATTCTCCGGCTCGATGGTGGCAATTGTCATCGCGACCCTGGTCGCCATGGTCTTCGACTTTCCGGTCGAGACCATCGGCTCGCGATTCGGGCCGGTTTCAGCCTCGATTCCCGCTCCCCATATTCCGAAGCTTTCGATCGACCTCATCGTCGCGATGTCCAGCCCAGCCTTGGCGATCGCCTTGCTCGCTTCGCTGGAGACGTTGCTTTCCGCCTCGGTCGCCGACGGCATGACCGGTCGACGTCACCGATCGGACATGGAGCTGGTCGCCCTCGGAACGGCCAACATCCTCTCCCCCCTTTTCGGAGGAATCCCCGCAGTGGGGGCTATCGCACGGACCGCCACGAACATCCGCAGTGGCGGCAGGACACCGATCGCCGGAATCGTCCATGCCCTGGTTTTGCTGCTCATCCTGGTTGTGGCCGGCAAGTGGGCTGCGCACATTCCCATGGCTGTCCTGGGAGCGGTCCTGCTGATCGTGGCTTGGAACATGGCACAGGCCCACACCTTCGTGAAGTTGCTGAAGGCTCCCCATGCCGACGTCCTGGTTCTTCTCACGGCTTTTTTCCTGACCGTGTTGATTGATCTCACCGTGGCCATCGAGGTGGGATTTTTGCTGGCGATGGCGCTGTTCATCAAGCGGATTTCAGAGGTTTCGGAGATCCGCGAGATCACCCAGACTCTCAACGAGGCCGATCCGGCCGACGACCCGGATTCGTTCGCCAAGCGCCCCGTGCCTCCCGGAGTGGAGATCTACGAACTGTTCGGATCTTTTTTCTTCGGTGCCGCCGACAAATTCAAGACGGCGCTGACCCAGTCGAATCGGTCTCCCAAGATCCTCATCTTGCGCATGCGCCACGTGGTCTCCCTGGATGCCACTGGAATGCGGGCGATCGAAGAAATGCACGAGCGTTCGCTGCGCGAAAAGTGGAGTCTTGTTTTGTCCGGAGTCCATGCCCAGCCGATGACCGCCATGGTCCGTTCCGGGCTGGCCGACCAGATCGGGATGGAGAATCTATGCGGGAACATCGACGAAGCCTTGGCCCGAGCCGAGGCAATCCAGCTGGAAACGCTGGAAAAGAAAACAGGAGCGCTTGGGGCTGGAGTGGGCTAAGTTTTCCGCCCATGCCGAAGTCCATCCTTTGGAAGGTCCTCCCACTGCTGGTCATGTTCGGGTGCGCAGGTCGGGTGCCACGGCTTGGGGGTGACGGAGCCTCCAACATGGACGCCATCGCCAAAAAGGTGGCCGAAGACTATCTCGACCGGTGCTACAAGCCCGTTTCCCAGCGCCAGATTCCCGACGACCTCTGCCAGTTCGAGCTCTTCGAGCGGGCGGAACGACAATGGGGGGTGGGGTTTGGGATCGTGGAGCTGAAGGCATCCGCCAACAAGCTCATGGGTTTGAAGATCGAAACGGAACTGCAAAGGCTTTTGGTGTACGATCAGGCATCCCAACGATATGTGGCCTCCGATACCCGCTCTCGATATGAGATCATTGCGGCTATCAAGGACAAGTACCGGATCCGCTGAAATGCCAACCACCCAAGCCATGCGCGACCTGATCAAACACCTGCTGCAGGCCGTGGGCTTGGTGGCCACGACTTCGTGGGCGGCTTACTGGTTCTTGATGCGTGTTCCGGAGGCGGATTGGCGGCAATTCCTGGTGGCACTGTTGCTGGCCGTGGTGCTGGGGTGGTGGACTTGGATCGCCATGGGAACGACGTTCGTTCTGGCGGTCTGCATGGTGATCTGGGGGCCTGAGCCGGAACTGCGTGGACAGATGGCCTTGGAAATCGTCGCGTTCGGTGCCATCGGGTTGCTGTGGGGCGGACTGGGGCGGATCATGCTTCAGCCTCACTTTTTCGCACCGACTCCTCCTCAAAATCCGCTGCCGATGGCCTCGCGCACCGAGGCGAAAGCCGCCGAGCCATCTCTCTTGCGTTCGGCGCCGACTCCGATGCGGTCCAATCGCCTGATGGATGGGCACTTCGACGAATCGCGATCCGCTCGCAATGTGCCGCACAAGCCCGCACCGTTGATTCCGCAGGTCCAGCCGCCCCAGCCCCCCGAAAAAGCGCCACACGCCCCGATGCCGTTCCATCCGGTGGCCACGCCATCGTCTTCGCATTTGCCTGTCTGGGATGAACCATCGACGGGCGATCATGTCATGCCACTGCCGCAGCTGGAGCCTCCTGGTCAGCCGAGCCCTGCGCGCCAGGCGACACCGGCCGAGCCGGCACCCCAACTCCATGCTCGTCCAGGAACTCCCGCTCCCGCTTCTCTCGGCGATTACGGTGGGGAATCGGTCTACTTACCGGGCCTTCCGAGCCATGTGGACAGCATCCCGGACGCGGCCCCTCAAGAAAGGCCGGTCCTGCCGCCTGTGCCGCAGATGGTGACCCAGGAGATCCGTCTGGGACAACTTCCGCCTCCTCGCCCACCCATGGCGCCCCCACCGCCCGTTCAGCCTTCGATCATCGGAAACGAGTCGTCGGTCTTCCTCCCTTCCGAATTCCCTACGATGGAAATGCCGGTCGCCAGTCTTCTTCGGTCGGGCGGATCTTCGGCGGGCCATGTGGATTCTTCCGGTTTGACCGACGATCCCAGTGGCAACGACGCCCAACTTCGCCGGTCAGGACTGTTCCAGCGCCCGGAAACCCAGCCTGGCAAGTCCTGGGAGCATCTGTTGGAGTGGTACAACCAGTTTTCCTGGTCGCCGTGGAATGCCGAAGAGCTGGAAAAACTGCACCGTCGGCCAGGCTATCACGTGGGATGGGAAGTCCTCGCCCTGCAAGAGGTCGCCAAGGTCTGGCAGATCTGGCGGGATGGGTGTACGCCCCTTGAGGTGCCGGAAGGAACCATTCATCTCCACGCCCTGGAGGGCTTTTTACGGTGCGAAATCCAAGGAGTCCTGCGCCAACAGGGTTTCCCGGATCTCCACCTGCTTTCCAAAGCTGGCCCAGGCGATGCCTGGTTGGACGTGTATCGGGAGGTGCGGGGGCGCTTGCGGGGTGGGGAAGCCGTCGTGAGTTCCGTTGCGGAAGGCCCGTTGCTTGTCGACGATGAGCTCCAGCTTTGCGGTCGTCCGGATCGGCTGGCCCAGATCCGAGGCGAAAGCGATGTGGTGGCCCTGGTGACGCCGTTTTCCGTCAGCGAGGGCCTGAGTTGGGTCAGCGTCTACGCGGTTGCCCAGTATCGGCTGGCCTTGAAGCTGGGAGTGACTCTCTCGGAAGTGCCGGTGGTGATCAATCTTCCACTGCCGATCTGGGATGAGCGGCGCGTTTGTCGGCTGAACGCCGTGGAGGATATCGGGTCCGAATTGCGCCGACTGGAAGTCGCTTTGGAACGGTTCCGCCGCGTTTTGACGGGTCAGGCGCCACCCCGTCCGCAAACCCAGCAGAGCACATGCTCCGGTTGCGGTTGGCGCCACTGGTGTTCGGCCTATGGAGGCAATCGCCCGAGACTCAATTTGGCATCGCCTCCACCCCAACTTTCGGCGGCTTTGAGGTGAGCGGATCCGTCGTCGTGGCTTCCGAATCCGCGAGTCTGTTGGACGACAACGTCCTTGAGGCCGCGTACAAGCAATTGCAGCCGCAATGCGAGGCGGTGGTCCAGGAAATGGGTCGCCTGTTGCAGCGCGTCGCCGAGGCCAATGTTCCGGCCGTTCAGGTCAAGGGGCGCGTCAAGCGCTTTCCCAGTTTGGTGGAAAAGCTCCACCGCAAAAGCCATTTGGACGGGACTGCCGATGCCCTGAGCGTGCTGCGACGCCTCACGGATTTGATGGCGCTGCGGGCGGTTTGTCCGTTCCTGGAGGATGTCGACTTGGTGGTGGAGTCGGCCAGGAGCATCTTCGAAGTCCACGAGATCGAGCAAAAGGGCGAGGGTCGCTCGTTTGCCGAGTTCGGATATTCCAGTACCCACCTTCTGGTCAGCGTCCCTTACGAGATGCAATGCGAGATTCCCGCTCTGGCCGATTTCCGGGTGGAAATCCAGGTGCGGACCATTCTCCAGGACGCCTGGGCGGAAGTGGAGCACGAGCTCATCTACAAGGTCGGCGCCCATCCGTTGAATCAGCAGATCCGGCGCAAGCTGGCCGCGCTCAACGCGAATCTGGTGCTCTCCGATACGATCTTCCAGGAGATCCGCGACTACCAGAAGGCCAACATCTCGGATTTGGCGCGTGCTCGGGAGAACCACCTCGAGCAGGCGACCGGCGAGCATCCGCAGTACCTGCCGCCTACCGATCAGGCGGGCAAGCCTCGCAAGGCCTCCCAAGCGGAGATCGAGCGTTTGTTGAAAAAAGGACTGAACGCCCAGATCGCCAGTGAAATGGACGATGCCGTCCGCATCTACACCGACCTTCTGGAGTTCCAGCTGGATAATTTCACGCTCTCCGTGGTTCTGAACCACCGGGGAATGGCGCTCGAAAGCTTGGAAAAGCATGTGGAGGCGGTGGAAGACTACGTGAGAGCCAAGGAAGCCGACCCCAAAAATGCCCGGGCGAGGATCAATCTGGCGTTGGCATGGCGCCGATCCGGCTGGCACGCGGATTCGGAGAGGGAATTTCGGGATGTGTTGGAATTCAAGCCCAACAGTGCGCATGCCCACTACGGATTGGCGTTGGTCTTGTCGGATCGCGGTTTGGTGGAGGAGGCGATTTTGTCTTGCCAGCGGGCCCTCAAGTTGAGCCATGCGTTTTCGCAAGCGCAGCAGCTGATGGACGAGCTTCTCGAGCACAGTCGACGCGAGGCGGGTGGAGGCTCCTGAAAAGGAGCGCCCTTCACTGGTCGATTGGGATTCTTCCCGCTTTTCCCGAGGGGAAGAACCGCTGATTCAGGCCTCCCAAGTCATGTGTTGAAACGAACTTGCGGGCATGAAGCTTTCGACCATCCGCCCGAATGGGTTGTTTTTCTCTTTCTTGCTTGGTCTGCTGACCCTTTCGCTTCTCCTTCCCGTGTCCGTCTCCGCCCAAGCTGTCGACCGGCTTCCCTATGCCCGGATCGCCGAGGCGTTGCGGGATTCCGGTCCCACCCAGCGATTCCGGGATTCCCTGACCCTGCAGATCGGCAGAGTCAGGGTCAACCAAGCCGGATATCGCACGATGGATGTCCAGGTGAACATGGCCAAGTTCTATTACATGGGGGCCGCGACCGCCTTCACCGTGTTCGATACCGCCGGCAAGACCCCTGCTGGCGGAGGGGCATTGAGCTCGAAGGGCTTCAACAGCGGGTCCAAGATCTCCATTCGGGCCTCGCGCTGGGCAGGACTGGTGTCGGGAGGCGATACCGCCTACATGTTGAGTTCCGACAAGATGGGGACCAGCATCCCCAAGAGTCCTGTCCAGGAAGGCACCCTGCCCGCCACGCTCCAGGAAGGCCATTCCTACCGGGTGGTGGTCGGCAAGGACACCTCGGCGGCATTTCTGGTGTCCGACAGCATCTACGGCTACGTGCGCGACAACGTGCTCAAGTTCTACGGGATCAATCGCAGCGGCGATGGGCCTTCCTGGTTCCACGCCCCCAGCCATCTGACCGATGGCCAGTTGGCCAGGCCCTCCAATCCGGGGGCCTACAAGGGGGGCTGGTACGACTGCGGCGACCACCTGAAAGAGCCCCAGACCATGAGCTACGCCTTGGTGACCTTGGCCGCCTTGGCGGCCACCATGCCCGGGCACGACGAGGACAAATACGCCAACAACCATCGCTTCACGGTCCGCACCGACGGCATTCCCGACATCCTCAACGAAGCCCGGTTCGGCGCGCAGTTTTTTGTCAATTCCTGGCGGCTCAACGGCAATCGCACCGGGCCGGCCCGAGCGGGCGACTCCGGCATGGTCACAGGCGTGGGCGACTTCGGCAAGGACCACGGCTGGTGGGGAAGACCCGAGGCCCAGGACGCCATGCGCGAGACGGGCCGTGGCGGACCCAGCGAGCGCATCTTGCGTTCCGAACTGGGCGCCAACGTGCTGGGCGACGTCGCGGCATCGCTGGCCATCCTCTCCAAACGCTGGCGCCTGTACGATCCCAAATGGGCCGACACGGCCCTGATGGCCGCCAAGGACATGTACGCATGGGCCAAGGCGCACCCCATCGTGGTCTCCAGCCCCGCCTACAACGGCGCTGGAGCCGACAAGGTCAACGCGAACCTGGCTCTGGCGGCCACCGCCCTTTTGTGGGCCACTCGCGATTCCAAGTACCTGCAGGACATCGCCTACGACAAGACGGTGGGCTCCCACGGCGCGACCTGGAACGCCGGCGCGGGGGTGCAACCCATGGTGGGCAGCTGGGAAGGTGGCTGGATGGTCATGTCCAACCCCAACCTCACCAAGGGGGGAGCGAACACCGACTGGGCCAACCGCCATTCCATCGCGCTGTACACGTTCTACAAGCTGATCCTGGCCGACAAGGATTCCGCCTTGAAGTACGGCGTGCGCGACGAGGCCGAGAGACAGAATCTGATCACCCACACCGTCGCGGGCGTGATCCAGAACCTGAATTCCATTTCGGGACAGAAAACCGACCTCCAGATTCCGCTTCCAAAGTTGGATCCCAACGATGGCGGAGGCTACGCCATCCGCACCGGCTCCGACTGGTACGTGATGCACATCCAGCAGGAGTGGGTCTGGAACCGCTACCAGATGGGCAACACCACGGAGCTGTACTTCTACTACGACATCGCCAAGGATCTGGAGGCGGGTCTGGGCGGCACGAACCTGACCAAGTTCACATGGAACCGCGAGCAGGTCCGCCAGCTGATGCTGCGGCAACTGGATTACCAGTTGGGGGTCAATCCATGGGATGTCTCGATGCTCATGGGCATCGGCGACAAGAACTTCAACCACCCCCACCACCGCGCGGCCAATCCGGAAGGCCGCAATACGCCTGGCGCCGCCTACGGGTACCACTCGCCGGCGGGCGCCCTGTACGGCGGGTTCAATCCCTTGCTCACCGACAGCGCCTACGATTTCTGGAACGATTACCACCACACGGAAGTGTGCTTGGACGGTGCGGCGGCGTCGCTTTCCGCCGTGACGGGCCTGGCCATGGAAGTGCCGCTCAATATCGCTCCGCAGCCGGAGGTCAAGGTGGTCTGGGTGGGCGACACCTCCGTGCAGATCGAGGTCCACATCAGCAAGTACGGTTCTCTCAAGCTGGACCTGGGCACCCAAAGAGGAGTCTATACGCGGGTGGTCAAGGGCGATTCGGTGGGAGTGGATTTCATCTACAAGATCGGCGGGCTCACGCCGGGCACGCAGTACTACTTCGATGTGGTCGCGACCGATCTGCAAGGGAACGCGTCGGTCACCGACAAATGGGTGAACCCTCTCCCCGACGGCACCCCTTTCGGGTTCAAGACCCGATTGATCAAGCAGGAAAAGGCGGACATCGAAAATGTGAAGGTCTGCAACGTTTCGGCCGATTCCGCCGAGATCATGTGGTACACGCCCAACGGCGAGTACCAGTCCAGCATCTGCTGGGGACGCTCGCCCGTGGAAGACACCACCTGGCGCTGCGCGCAGGACATCGACATTTCCGGTCACCCGACCAAGTTCCACTATGTCAAGATCGGAGGTCTGCGCGAAAGGACCGACTACTGGTTCCGCGTGGGATCCGACGGCGTATGGGACGACAACGCGGGGGCCTACTACCGCTTCCGCACCCCGGTGCGGATGGCCAACTTCAGCATCCAGGCGCTCCAGTACACCTGGTCGCCCAACATGCCGGCCTTGGCGATCAACGTGATCAACAACGAGAACCGCAACTACGACTCGCTTTCGGTGCGCGTGTACGTGCGGTCGGTGGACACCCTCAAGGACGCGAACGGCGTGCCGCTCACCCATATCCAGAGCACGGCGACAGGACTTGTCAACGTCCCGCTGCGTTTCGACCAGGCCATCGCCGCCCGCTACGACATCTGCCAGGCCTACCAGCCCACCGGGTACAACAAGCCTTGCGACGACCCGCTGTGGGGGCTCACCTGGTCTTGGGGAACGCTCAACCGCGGCGTGCAGATGCTTCCGCCCACCAAGATGCCGGAAACCTGCGACGCCACCAACACCTGCGTCTACTACTTCGATCTGCCGCTGGGTCCCACCATGATGCAACAGGGCTCGCGCATCCGCTTCGACGTCATTTTCGCGGCGCGCAGCCAGTACTCCAAGACCATGAGCCAGGGCCAATTGGATCTGGTCAACTGGGTGAAGGTCTTCGTGCCCAGCGTACCCAGATACGCGATCGGCGACACCGGCTGGTTCGACGCGGAAGCGTTCGGCCTGACCGCCCGGCCCTACGGCAAGGATTCCACGTCCGACTGGTCGTTCATCGCCCATAGCACCGCCAACGGCGATCCGGTGGACTTCCAGGGAATCCCGCGCGTCCAGACCCAGACCCAGGCCAACGCCTTGATCGACAACCTGGATCCGTCCATTCCGTTCAATCCGTACATGACGGTCTACCGCAAGGGCGAGTTCGTCTACGGCTTCTCGCCTTCCAAGATCGAACAAGCCACCAAGAAGACGTCCTGGGGTGTGCAAACCACTCTGCAGGCGCCCTTCGATGTGCAAAACGGAACCACCATCACCCTCGACCAGCCCAGCGCCACCGTGCGCGTGAAAGGGACGGCCGACGTGTTCGACAAGCTCTTCCCGGCCTCGAAGGGACAGATCACCGACGTGTGGGTCAATGGCGCGCGCCTGACCGATGCGCAGCGGCTTGCCGCGGTCAAGTGGAACGCAGCCACCAAACTGTGGGATCTGGACATCCCGGTGAAGATGCTGATCGGCGGCAACGAAGTGGATGTGACGATCTTCGGTGGCGGCGGCGAATGCCCGGACACGGCCATTTCCTGCAACACGGGCTGCGCGTTCACGAATTCGTCGTTTTTTGTCCAGTTCACCCGCGGCCTGCTGACGTCCTCCGATCTTTCCCTTCGCACCGCTGCCGGCCTGGCCTATCCGGTGCGGACCTCGCCCGACAGCCTAGGCGTGGTGATCCGCCTCTGGGACAAGGACCGCTCCCGGTCCAAGACCCTCCCGGACACAGTGCGGGTGCGCCTGCGCAATCCGGCCACGGGCTGGAACACCACCATGCTCTTGACGGAAATCGGCCCGGACACCGGCGACTTCCAATCGCCGCTCCTGATGCCCACCGCCAAGGCGGGTGCGCTGAGCGCGGTGGAACTTCCCATGCGCCGTGGCGACACGATCTGGGTGGAATACACCGATCCGGACGACTCCGTCGATGTGGCCTCGGTGTTCACCTACGCCGAAGCCACCTGGCCGCAAGCGGTTCGGGCCGGCCTGTTCCGCACTTGCGCCGGAACCTGGCAGTTGCGCGCGCAGTTCGACAAACCCTTCGCCGCCGATGGCCTGTGGGGAGCATCCACCTTCGTTCCCGCCAATCCCGCCGGCGATTCGGTCGGAGTGGCCATTCTGGCGGGAACCCGGTTCGTGCGCCTGCCCCAACCCGGGGCTCTTGCCGCCGACCTCACCCCAGTGGAATTGCTGGGGATGCAGTCGGGACGGCTCGCGATTCCCGTGGCCGACGGTCGCGGCGGCTGGGTGATCCAGACGTTTTCCGTCGCCGATAGCGCCGGGCCTTGGCTGGATTCCGCACGCATCGTGGAAAACGTGATGGGCACGGCCTCGGACAGCGTGTTCCTGCGTGTTTCCGAGCGCCTTCGCGGCATGACGGCGGCTTCGTTCGTGTTCACCCGCGCCGGTGTGCCGGTGGTGGGCGGGCTGGATTCCCTCAAGCCTCTGGATGCCCAAGGGCTCTCCTGGGTTGGTTTCGCTCGCGCCGGCCTGTTGCGTGCCATGGACTCGGCGGGGCTCTCCGCCGGCTCCGGTGTGCGCGATCTGCGTGGCAACGCCCCGGAAGAATGCGGATCCGACCGCAAGCCGGTGCTCCTTTCCGTTCGCCCGGCGCCATTCCATCGCGCCTGGATCTCCGACGCCAACGGCGATGGCCAGGCCGACAAGGTCGTGGCGGTGTTCCGCAAGGCGCTCGGCTTGACCGACGTGCCGGACTCGCTGCAGGTGTTCTTCGCCAATCCGGCCCAGTCCCGCTCCGTGTCGCTGGCATCCGTGGTGGTGTCGGATTCCGTCGTGAGCGCCTCGCTCGCCCTGCCGTTCCCGTACGGCGCCACCTCCGGCGCTGGTGTCGGAGGATTGGGCGTGCTGCGCGTATGGAAGGGCGGAGCCTCGATCGACTACGTGTTGGCCGACAGCGTGGGACCTGCCTTGCTGACGGCCGACCTGCGCATGGGTGCGACCAAGGACTCGCTGCGCCTGACCTTCTCCGAGCCCATGGACAGCCTGGCCATCGGAGATTGGCTTGTCGTGAAGGGGCTCGGCTCGTTGGCGGGCGCGGGTCCGGCGGTCGCGATTTCCGGCGGAACCTGGTCGCTTCCGATCACGCTCGGGTCGGTTTCGGCGGGTGATTCGGTTCGTCCGGTCAACCCCGGACGTTGGACGGATCTGTACCGGAACCAGCCTTCGGCCCAGCATCCATGGGTGCCGGTGAGGGGCGCGGAACGCGCGCCCCTGTACGGCGTGTTCCTCGACTCCGACTTCGATGGCTTCGCCGATCACCTGGATCTTGTTTTTGCGATCGCTCCCAAGCGCACCGGCAGCGTGCTGGCGCCTTGGATCGAGTCCAACGGGGCCGTGACGCCGGTGGCTTTCGACAGCTCCGCCTGGGTCGCGCCGGCCGGAGCCCTGCGCGTGAGTTTGCCGGTCGGCCCCTTCGTGTCCGGGGCCTCGCGGGTGCCTTCGGGGACGTTCGGAACCTGGACCAGCGGTGGACAGGCCTTGACGTTTCCCGTCCTGGACAGCCTGGCTCCGCGTCTGACGGCGGCATCCCTGCGCTATGGATCGGTTGCTTTGCCGGATACCCTGATCCTTTCGTTCACCGAGCCGGTGCAAGCCGGTGCGATCGGCGACTGGCTCGCTCGGCAAAATGGCGCAGCTCCAGCTGCCTTCGGGACTCCCGTCTCGTTGGGTGGCGGCCTCTGGGCCTTGCCGATCGCGTTGGGTTCGGTCGAAGTTGGGGATGCGGTCAAGCCCACCCCTGCCGGTCGCTGGGCCGATTCCACGGGGAACAAGCCGTCGACCACCCATCCCTGGGTGATCGTGACCGGGCCCGAACGCGCTCCGACCTCGGGTTATTTCCTGGATCGAAACGGTGACGGCGCCGCCGACCATCTGGCCTTGGCCTTCGCGCTGCCTCCGCGCCTTTCCGCGACGGCTTCCGGGGTCTGGACAAATTCTGATGGAACCTCCGTTCCCTGGCGGGTCGACTCTTCCGCTTGGGTGCCCAATGGCACGGCCTTGCAAGTCTTCCCGATCGGGCCCTTCGCGAAGGGGAGCACCTCGGTTCCCGCGGGCACGGTGGGTACCTGGTCCTCGGCGGGATGGAAAGGGGCCTTCCCCTTGGCGGACAGCTTGGAGCCGGTGATGATCAGGGCGCGGCTGAGCTACGCTTCCGCCTCCGGATTCCCCGATACGCTCCGCGTCAAATGGAGCGAAGCCGGGACCTGGGGCAAGGGCGAGGCTTTCCAGTGGGCGGGAAGCAAGGGAGTGGTGACGCTCCCCCTGCCGGTTCTCCTGCTGTCCGATAGCGCCATCCTCCTGGTCAATGCCGATTCGATGGGAATTCGCAAGGGAGACTCCCTGCGATTGATCCCCTCGGCGATCGGGGTGGTCGACCTTTCCGGACGCATCGCGGCTGCCCAATCCTGGGTGATGATCGAGCTGGGCAAGCGTCCGCTTCGTCTGGATGTCTCGATGAACAATTTCATCGACCTGCCCGCGGGCACGCCTTTGTCCACCGGAGGACCGCTGTTCCTCCAGATCCGGCCCCGGCCGGAGCTGGGCAGCTCCGACACTCTGTGGCAGCGCCTCGACGGGATCGCCGTGCCTCTCTCCGGGAAGACCCTGAATGTCCTCCTTTCCGTGAATCGACCCATTTCGGGAAGCATCCACATCTTCGACAACAGCGGTGTCCATGTCGTTTCCAGGACGCTGGCGCCACTGGAAGAGCTGTATCCGACGAAGGCTTTCGACAAGGTCAAGGACAGTTCGGGCATGTTCCAGATCCAGGTGGGCTGGACGGGCGAAGACAAGCATCTGCGACCCGTCGCTTCCGGGGTGTACTACATGAGGCTCATCCTGAAGGACGTCTCCGACAACACGGCGGTGTTCCTTTCCAATCGGGTGGTGCCGATGGGGATCCACCGTGGGAAGTGAAGGATTCCGGGGGGATGCATTTTAGTGTACACTGGGTGCGACCGGAATTCCTTTTTTCAATTGGAAAGCGTCGCCTTGCGCGGGGCCACCGGTTATTGTCGAGTATAGTCCAGGTCCACCCGCTGGACAGTAGGAGTGCAACGTGAGCCGTCGAACCAAACCTTTGATCCTCGGGCTCCTCGCGCTGTGCTCCCAGGTCGCTCATGCCGCCCCCATGCCGTACGATTCGATCGGCAACCCGTTGAACAACGCCTCCGCGTTGGATCGCGAGGTGCAGCGCAAGGGGGATCTCCTGAACCTGGTGCCCAACCGGGTCCGGGTGAACCAGGCGGGTTACCGCCAGCGCGACGTGGTCCTGGGGCTCGCCCAGTTCTACTACGTGGGCACGGCGCTCACGTATTCGGTGGTCAACGATGCGCGTGTGCCGGTGGCCAACGGCACGCTTTCCCCCAAAGGCGCCGTCACGGTTTCCGGGCAGATCAACCCTACCGCCTCCAATTCCGCCGAGCATCAAACCGGTGGCAACGGCGATTGGAAGACCGGCTACCCCATGACCGGGACCACGGTTTCCGGACCGCTCATGGCGGGAATCCTTCCCGCGACCTTGCCCGCAGGGCGGTACCGAATCCTGGTGGGCGCGGACAGCTCCGTGCCGTTCATTGTCAGCGACAACGTCTACGCGATGGCGCGCGATGCGGCCTTGAAGTTCTTCGGAGTGGCCCGCTCAGGCGATTACGAGTCGTGGTTCCATCCGAACTCCCACATGTGGGATGGCTGGCTGTTCGATACCACCGCCAGGAACGCCGACGGATCCTTCACCTACAAGGGCGCGCTCAAGGGAGGTTGGTACGATTGTGGCAACCACCTGAAGGAAGCGCGTACCATCAGCTACCCGCTGGCCACGCTGGGCATGCTCGCGGCCACCATGCCGGAAAAGGATGCGGACAACTACGCGCTCAACCAGGGCATCGCCCGCCCGCAGCCCACCGACGGAATTCCGGACGTTCTGCGGGAGGCCTGGGTGGGTTCGCAGTTCGTGTTCAACTCGTGGCGCTTGGCCAAGGGCAGGGCCGCCGACATGATCCTTTCGGTGGGCGATCCCGGCCCCGATTTCGGTTGGTGGGGAAGGCCTGAAAACCAGGACGCCGTCTTGTCTCCTCGTCGTGGAGGACGCAGCGAACGCGTTCTTCTCAAGAATTGGGGCTCGGGCTCCATGGGCGATTTCGCCGCCGGACTCGCGTTCACTTCCCGCAAGTACCGCGTCTACAGCCCCAGCTTCGCCGATTCCGCGCTCACCATCGCCAAGGCGATGTACGAAGTCGCCAAGACCAGCAATCGCAAGGAAACCGCTCCCGACTACGCGGGTGACGCGGTCTTGTACGACGACCTGGCCCTGGCCGCGGTGGCCTTGCTTTGGGCCACGGGCGACACCAAGTATCTGAAGGAGATCGCCTACACGGCGGGGATGCCCAACGGAAGCGGTGCGGTTTGTGCACCTTCCGGATTCGGACAGGGTTTCGAGACCACGCGGTTCCAGGGCGGATTCTTCGGATGCGGTTCGGACGGCATGAAGAAAAACGGCGGCCCCACCGATTACGGCTCGGTGAACACCTTGGCGCTCTATTCCTTCGCCAAGTTGATCCTGGTCAATGCGGATACGGCAAAAAACTACGGCATCACCGCCGCGCAACGCGATACCCTGCTCTTGCGCACCATCAACCAGACACCCGGCCCCACCTGGGGACAACTGGGCAGCGCCTTTTTCACGATTCCTGTCGGTGGACAGTACGACCAGCCCATCCGTTTGGCCTATGACAGTATTTGGTATGCCATGGGGCAGGGCTACGGCAAGACGGGCTGGTGGAACAAGTACCAGTTCGGCAATCTCGCGGACCTGTACATGTACTACGACATGAGCTCGCTGGTGGAAGGACGCGCCATCCTGGACAAGCCGGGAAACACCGATTGGAAGCGCAAGGAAGTGTTGCGGGTGCTCTTGGGCGGGCTCAACTACATGTTCGGCACCAATGCGCTGGACATCTCGTACCTGTACGGGATCGGGCGGAAGAACCCGATGCACCCGCACCACCGCAGCTCCAACCCGGAAGGCAAGAACGTGCCGGGGGCCTACTACTACTACCAGATTCCGGTGGGGGGGCTGTACGGCGGGCTCATGACGGGGCCCACCAACTCCGAGGTGTTGCGCGAATATTTCGATACCCCAGTGGGGCAGACCGAAGCCAACTGCCCGGATGCCCAGGCGGCGGTGATGATCCCTCTGATGGGCCTGGCCTCGGAAGCGCCGATCGGGCCTCCCATGCCCACCGTGAAGGTGCTGTACACCACCGACACCCTGGCCGTGGTGCAGGTGGATCTGGACAAGTGGGGATGGGTGTTGTTGGGCATCGGGGCGGATTCGGCCCTGGCCACCCAGACGCGCATCCTGCCGGGAAACGACACCGGCAATGTGATCCGCGTGGCCATCGGGGGATTGAAGCCCGGCACGCAATACTTCTTCCATGTGGTCTCCACCGACCTGGGCGGATTGTCGTCCAAGGTTTCCAAGTGGCCCAACGGCCTGAAGGATTCCATCCCCTTCAGCTTCATGACAAAACCTGTCCCACCGGTGCCGCCCATCTACGGGAACATCAAGGTGTGCAATGTCACCTCCGATTCCGCCGAGGTCCTCTGGGCAACCCCCAACGGGGAATACTTCTCGAGCGTGATGTGGGCCGACAGCGCGTCCTGGAAGGCGAACAAGTTCAATGTGACGGATTCCGACGCGGTGGGCAACGTGCCCGTGCGGTTCCACCGGGTGAAGCTCAAGGGGCTGAAACCCAAGACCACCTACTACTTCAAGGTCGGCACCCAAGGCGCGTACAACGCCGTGGAAGGCTGCTTCCGGACTCCCAACGAGGACGTGAAGTTCGACATCCGCACCACCCACTACACCTGGGGTGGCAAGCCCGCCATGGGAATCAGCGTCCTCAACCAGAACGAAAAACTCTTCGATTCGCTCCAGATCCGGTTGTACGTGAACGGAACCACGGCGCAGCTTCTGGATTTGGCCGCGCGCGTGGACATCGCCTTCAAGTACCGGTCCGACGCGTTCATCGATTCGGGGTTGTTCGCCTATACCAAGAACGTTTCCAAGTCGCGACCCAAGTTGATCGATCCCACCTGCCCGGCCGCCACCCAATCCTGCGCGTGGTACTTCGATCTGCCCATGTACGGCGCCACCATGGATCCGTTGGCCCGCTGGCGCCTGGACGTGGTGTTCGACCGCCACCTGCTGGCCCGCGACACCACGGAAATCCTGGATCAGCCTCCCACCCACGATCCGTTCGCCGTGGGCGGCCAGGATTGGTCCATGCGCGCCCACGTGGCGGGATCGGACAACGGCCTGTCGCCGGTGGATTATCCGGGCGTGCCTGCCATGGGCAAGGAAGACATCGACAACAAGACCCAGGACATCCCGGTCAACCCGTACATCGCGGTGTACCGGCGCAACGAGTTCGTGTACGGCTTCTCACCGTCGGCGGTCGAGCAGAAGACCAAACGGACCGTGTTCGCCATGGACGCGACCTTCGACAAGCCGTTCGACCTGCCCTTCGGGAACACGATCGAGATCGGAACGGGAACGTCCACCACGCTCAAGGGGACATTGAACCCCTACGACGTGATGATCCCCCAATCCAAGGGCTACATCAACACCATCTGGGTCAACGGCACAGCCCTGACCAACGCGGAGCGCCGCGCCGCCTTGACGCGCCAGACCGATGGCACCTGGAAGGTCTCCTTGCCGTTGCGGTTCGTGACCGGCACCAACAAGGTGGACGTGACGTTCTTCGCCAGCGCCGACTCCACCGACACGCTGGACGCCACGGGCTGTTCGGAAGGGAAGGGCTGCGCTTTCTACAACGCATACTGGTATGTCAACTACGTATCCAACCTCACCCCGTCGCTGATGCAGGTGGTGGATGCGGCGGACAATGCGCTTGGAGTGGTGGCTCCTGACAGTTCCCGTCTAATCGTGCGCGTGAAGGACGGCAACGCCAACCTTTCCAAGGTCGCTGCGGACCAGGTGACGGTGGTGGCGACCAACCGCCGCACTGGTCTTGGGTTTCCGCTGGTGTTGACGGAAACCGGCGTGAACACCGGAACTTTCCAGACCGCCTACCTGTCCGTGGTGTCGGCGGCCGCGGCTGCGGGCCAGATTCAAATCATGTCAGGCGACACGCTGGATCTGCGCTACCAGGACGCGTCGGATGCCGCCGATACGAGCGCGGCGCGCGTGTGGGCCACGGCCGCCTGGCCGAGCCTGGTGTCCGGCGCGGTGGTGGCGGGTTGCGGATCCAACCACGTGTCGGCCAGATTGGACAAGCCGCTGGGTTCGGGGCTGGCCGTATCGGGAGTCCAGCTTCTCCTGAACGCGGCATTCGAGGACAAGGTTCCGAGGACCGAAGGGGAGTTCTACAACTATTCGGGAACGTTGGCGGGCTGGACGGTCCAAGACGTGGACATCGTCAACGGGACGATCGCCACCTCGCTTTCGGCGGCGCAAGGGATCCTTTCCCTGGATCTCAACGACGAAAACCCGGGATGGATCGGACAGCGTGTGGCGACGGTCTCCGGAGGCGTCGTGCGACTTTCGCTGAAGTTTTCCGCGAACCTCGGGCAGCCCACGACCTCTCCGTCCACCAAGCAGGCGGAAGTTGTCTGGAACGGCGTCGCGATCGACACCCTGGTCTGGAACGCCCTCGCGGAGCCGATGAGGTCCTGGAAGAGCGCGACCTGGGATCTCAGAGCCACCGGAAGCGATTCGATTCTGATCCGTTCGCTGATCCCGGGAAACGCGGGGATCATGGTGGACGACATCTCGATCATGGGGCTGACCCCGTCGACGAGCGCGGTCCGCGATTCCATCCTGGGTGGCACGCTGGTCCTGACAGATGCATTTGGCGCGCCGGTCCAGCAATCGGTTCTCGCCGGGGCGGACATCACGGTGCTTCCTTCCGGAGTCGACCTTCTCGTGCAACCGATCATCCCCACGGTGGCTGGCGTGACGGGCGGAAGTCTGGAGCTCCGGATCCGCACCAAGGCGGGCAAGCTGACCACCACCAATGTCGCTTTGACAGATTCCGTCGGGCCGTGGATCGATTCGGCGAAGATCGTGGAGAACATCGAGGGGCGCGCGGTGGACACCCTTTTCGCCTGGACCTCGGAGCCGACCGTGTTCGCCATGAAAACGTTGCCCGAGATCATCACCGGGGCCGGATTTCCCGTGTCCGGAGCGGGGGTCGTGGTGAATTCCGCTTGGCTTTCCGATCCTGCCACCGGGCAGTGGACGATCCTTCTGCGCAGTGGCGCGGTACAGGCCGGAGACCTGGTTCGCTGGAATCCGTTGGCGGCGACCGACGCGCGCGGCATCGCCGCCCTCGACTGTCCCGCCTTGGCCCGAGAGATCAAGCTGATTTCGCGCCCGGCGCCGTTTTCGCGCGCCTGGATCCTGGATTCGGATGGCGACAGTCGCGCCGACCAGGTACGGATGGTCTTCCGCAAGCTCCTGGCCGCCAAGGATCTGCCGGATTCCGTCGAGGTGCGGTTCGGCCTCGGTGCGGAACGCAAGTCGGCGTTCGTTTCCATGGCCGACGCGACGGATTCCAATCTGGTGATCCGGATTCCAGCCTTCGCCTTCGGCTCCACCATCGGCGCCGGCGTGGATGGATCGGGGACGCTGGTCCTCTGGAAGAGCGGATCGCCAAACGGCCCCTACCCGCTTTCCGACAGCGTGGGACCGGCGGTGGTTTCCGCCGGACTCGCCTACGGAGCGATGCTGGATACCCTGAGTCTGGTCTTCTCGGAGCCGGTCCGCAAGGGGGCGGGAGTCGGCTGGCTCGCGGGTTGGCCCGGTCAGGAGCTGGGTACCTTGTATCTGCCGGATTCCGTCCAGCCGAAGCTTTGGAGGTTGCCGGTGGCGCAAGGTTCCGTCTATCCCGGCGATTCGGTGCGAATGGGCCCGACCAGCCGCTGGACGGAGGCCCATGCCCGCAAGGCCGAGGCGAACCATCCTTGGGTAGTCGTGACCGGTGGGGAACGGGCGCCCCTGGGTGGTTGGTACAAGGACACCGATGGCGATGGCCGAGTCGACCAGGCGACCGTGGTGTTCAGCCTCGCTCCCCGGACACGGCCGGCCTTCTCCCTGTGGTGGCCCGGGGTCGCTGGCGTCCTCGATTCCTCGGCTGTCGCCTCCGGTACCTGGGCCCCGGGCGCCGATGGCAGGACGGTGACCATATCCGTTGGGCCTTTCGCCAAGGGCGTCACATCCTCCGGAACCACCAGTCTGGGCAAATGGAGCTCGGTCGGCGGCACCTGGTTTGCGATGCAAGACAGCGTGCCTCCAATCCTGGTATCCGCCACCGTGCGGTACGCGGCCACGGAAGGTCAGCCCGACACGCTGCGTGTTCGATGGAGCGAACCGGCCACGGTGGAGTCGGCCGGAAATTTCCTGAGACACTCGTCGCGCGGAGCGGTCGCCCCCATCCTCCCGATCCTGCTGCAGCCGGATCCGGACAGCATGGGGGGATTCCTGACCCTCAGGCCGGATTCCGTCCAGTTGCGCAAGGGAGACTCCGCAGCGTTCGTGCCCGGCGGAGCCTTCGATAGGAATGGCGCCATCGTGGGATTCCAGTCTCCCTACGTCCCGGTGGTGTTCGGCCCGCGTCCTTCGCGTGTCGATTTCCGTCTGAATCCCTACATGGAGCTTCCGGTTGCGACTTCACGCCAAGGGGATCCCTTCCAGGTGTGGGTGCGTGCCCGCGGCGAGGAGGTCTGGTTGGATTGCGACAGCGTGCCGGTGGCGGATACGCTCACACCGTGGATCGGGGCGACGCTCACCATGAACCGGGTCCAGGAAGGCCGCGCCTACATCTACGACAACGGGGGGACCTTCGTGGCTTCGGCCAACCTGGATCGCCTGATCGCGATGGCCGCCGCCGATCGCCTCCCCAAGGATGGATCCGAAACCTTCCAGCTGCGCCTGTCCTGGGATGGGCGAAGCGTCAAGGACAAGTTGGTCGCGAGCGGTCCGTACGTGATGAGGCTTTTGCTGAAGGACATGGACCCGGAAAATCCTCGAGGTCTTCCGGTGCTCACCAACCGCGTGTACAAGCTGGGAATCAAGCGCCCCACCAAGTGACGTGGGGCGTCTGCCCGCGCCGGGACGATGCTTCCGGCCGGACGAATCGAAACGAGGAACGAAGATGGTGCTGAAATGGATGACCATGGCCTTCCTGCTGGCGACGAGCTTCGCCCAGGGCCAGACCATTGACAAAAACTGCATGACCTGCGATCGGCGAAGCCTGGATTCCCTCAACACCATCATCGGTCCGGTGCGCGTGAACCAGGTGGGATATCGCACCGACGATCCGCACAAGCGCGCCCTGGTGGGTTCGCCCAGCGCCGCCACGTTCCAGGTGCTGCGCCCCAACGGCACGGTGGCCTTCTCCGGCACTCTCAAGGACCTGGGCGAGTTCCCCTACAAAGGGCGCATCCTGATCACGGGATACTTCAATTCGATCACCCCTCTGTACAAGTTCCGCAACACCAACGACACCGATTCCGCCGGCGGCGGCAAGGAGCGGGTCTCGTCCGCGGACTTCGGGGCTCTCACCGAGACGGGCACTTTCCGGGTGGCGGTGGGCAAGGACACCTCCCACTTCTTCGACATCCGATCGAACATCTACAACGACATCTTCGAGACGTCCATCAAGTACTTCGGGATCGCCCGTTCCGGCGACGATTCTTCCCAGATGCACGCGCGCAGCCACATGAAGGACGGATCCGGCCGGCCTGGCGGCGACAAGGTGGCGGGGAGCTTGAGAGGTGGCTGGTACGATTGCGGAGACTTCTTCAAGGTGGGCCAGACGGACGCCTACGCGTTCACCAACCTGATGCTCGCCTACACCCTTTGGCCGCAGAAGGCGGAAGACCGCTACGGCAATTCCTACAACGACACGATTCCCTTCGGGAACGACGGCATCCCCGATCTTCTGCGCGAAGCGAAGGTGGGAGCGGACTACGTGATGCGGTTGTACCGCGCCTCCCATGAAGATGGTCTTCTGGCAAAAAACGACATGTACCAGGAAGTCGGGGTCTGGATCAACGACCACATGCTCTGGGACATGCCGGAACGGCAGGACGCCGCCCCGGTGGCCAAGGGTGGCGCGCCGCGTCCGGTGGATGCCGGAGCCGGTTCGGCCGTGGCCGGCCAGTATGCCGGCAGCCTCGCCTTGTTCGCCAAGGCCTGGTATCCGTTCGACCCGGTCTTCGCCGATTCCTGTCTGGCCGCCGCCAAGGACATCTACACCCGCATCGTGATCCCCAACTGGAAGACGCCCGGTTACGCGCCCACCATGTTCTACATCACCCAAGGTCGGTGGGACGACGACCTGGCCTGGGCGGCAGCGGGCTTGTGGTACGCAACGGGCGACACGACCTACAAGTTCGACCTGATGGGCAACACCACCTACGGCACGAACCCCGGATACATCTACAACCGCGAAACCTTCCGGGCAGGGTTCATGGCGATCCATTCGTCCAAGTTGTTCTCGCCGGGCGGTTGGGTGATGGATTACCAGAACACCTTCCTGCATCCGGTGTGGCTGATGTGGAAGCACATCTACCAGACCGACGCCATGGCCGCCAAATGGGGCATTGGGGCCGCCGAGGCGCAGGACACCCGCATGCGCCTGAAGACGTTGGTGGGTTACCGCTATGCGCGCGAATGCACGAACAGTCCCGACGGAGGTCGCCAGACAGGCACGTACATCAACATCATGAGGCCCTACAATCTCGTGTGGTCATCGGTGACCTGGGGCATGAACCGCTACAACATGGGCGGTCTGCTTCCCATCGTGGCCTACCACGAGATGATCAAGGACGACAGCGCGGCTTCGGCTCGCAACTACTGGGACATCATCCTCGACAACATGAACTACAACCTGGGCGCCAACCCCTGGGACATCAGCTTCCTGATGGGTGCCGGATCCAAGAACCTGCAACACCCTCACAACCGCATCTCCAATCCGGAGGGCTACAACGCCGGCGGCATCCCCTACAAGTACAGATCGCCCAAGGGCGCCCTCATGGGCGGTGCGATCCCCGGACAGCTTCTGCGCGACGAATGGGAGAAGTACGACGTCACGGAAACGTGCATCGACTTCTCCTCGCAAATGATCCTTCCTTCGCAGTACCTGGCGGAGGACCTCCCTCCGGATACCACGGGGCCGGGATTCCTGGATGTGGTCGCCATGCCGGCGGACACCTTCGCGATCGTCAGCTGGAAGACCACCGAGCTTTCCCGCGACACCCTCTTCTACAGCCTGTCCGTGAACGGACCGGTGATCGGGTACATGGTGGCTCCGCTGGCCAAGAACAAGATGGTGGTCATTCCCGGTCTTACCCCCAAGACCCA
Source organism: Fibrobacterota bacterium (assembly GCA_016699655.1). GTDB lineage: Bacteria > Fibrobacterota > Fibrobacteria > UBA5070 > UBA5070 > UBA5070. The sequence goes on along the minus strand of CP064986.1, from coordinate 570,525 downwards.
GTACTTCTTCTGGTTCGTGGGCATGGACATCTACCGCAACGTGTCGCGCGACGACAACCGCGGTCGCGACTACGACTTCACAACCCTGTCCACTTCGCCTCCGATCCCGAAGATCACGGATGTCAAGGCCTGCAACATCCGCGGCAACCAAGCCACCATCTTCTGGTGGACGGACGTGCCCTCGCTTTCTTCGGTGGAGTACGCCATCGAAGGGGCCAACTTCGCGGCGACCAAAAAGCGTGTCGACGGCGACGACGAAGGTCTGCCCAGCCGCTTCCACAAGGTCACCCTCAAGGGGCTCCAACCGGGAACCACCTACCGCTACGACGTGTTCTCCACGCCGGCGAAATCCGACAGCCTGGGTCTGCACTACCGCTTTTCCACCACCCAGGATTTCGCGAGCTACACCGTGCAGATGGCCGCCACCAGCAAGAACGCCAGCGGTGCCGGAGCCCACTTCTACCTGCAGGTGGCCAACAACGAGAACAAGCCCTACTACGGCTTGGACCTTCGGTTCTACTTCACCGCCGACGCGGCCACCGCCGCGAAGATCGCGGTCCACGTCACGGACAAGGCCATCTTCGGGGTGACAGGAACCGTCATCCCGAAGAGCCCCGACATCACGGTGGCTGCGGCCGTGGCCGTGCCGGGCGTGGCGAATTCCTGGTATCTGCCCATCCACATCGCCGACACGCTCCCCGTGGCGGGACGCCTGCGGTTCGATCTGAAGATGGACGACAACAACTGGGCGCCGGTGCCGTTTTCCGTCTTCGCGAACGCCTGGTCCGTCGCGCCACGCGCCGCCCCCGTGGCGTTTCCGGGGATCGACCTCAAGCACCTCTGGCCGGGACCCGACGACGTCCAGATGTGGAACGGGGTGCCCACGCCCATCTACGTGGACAATCCCTACATCGGCGGCTACTACAACGGGGTGCACATCTTCGGGTACACGCCCGACGGCGATCTCCCCAAGCAGCCGAAAATCGTCGACTTCCGGTTCGAGAAGCCCCTGCCCAGCCCGGCCACTTCGGTGCGTCAGGATTCGCTGATGGTCCATTTCCAGGGGCGCACCTGGGGCAAGCCCGACGTGGCCCTGATGCAGGTGCAGCGCGACAGCGCCGCCTTCGTGCCCACCACCTTGATTTCCAATCGCGTGGATTCCGTGCGCTTCGCGCAGACCTTCCCGGACCCGCAGGGTCTGAACATCCACGAATGGGCGTTCTGGGCCGATCGCGAAACGCCGCTGTGCGGGTGCGCCTGGCAGCGTTACCTGGTGAACGTGGACACCATGAAGGTTCCGCCGCGTCCGCTGCACCTGGCTTGGAATCCGGCGGGTCCTGTGGAGGCCTGGACCTCTTCCCGCGCGCTGGCCACGGTGGCGCTCCTCGGCGCGACCAACGACACGTTGGATACGACAGCTCTTGTCACCCTTTCCAGCGCCAATCCGGGGCTCCAGTTCTGGACCACCGCCACCGGAGGCGCTCCGGCGAGCTCCGTGGTCTTGGTCGGGGGCAAGGCGCAGGTGTGGGTATCCAGCCCGGTGGTGGATTCCGGGCGGGTGAACGCTTCGGCCGCGATCGCGGGCTCTTCCGTCACCAGCGGATCGGTGTGGGTGCGCTTCACAGACAAGCCCCCGCGCCGCTTGGCCCTGGTCTGGACCCCCGCGGGCCCGATCGACGCGTGGAGCGGGGGACAGCGCAAATCCGCCTCCGTCACCTTGGTGGATTCGGCGGGAACCCTGCTGGACACTTCGGCGGTGGTCCATCTCGCTTCCAGCGCTCCTTCGGTCCAGTTCTGGTCGGGCGTCTCGGGTGCGTTGCCCGCCACCTCCATCGCTTTGGTCCATGGCGTCGGGACCGTCTGGTTCTCCGATGCGCTGGCCGATACCGCCGCCCTGACCGCCTCCGCGACGGTCGCGGGGGCCGTGGTGACCGATGCCGCCCTGGTGGTCCGGTTCGTCGCCACCCCGCCTTGGCCTCTGGTGGACAGCGCCTGGACCACGGACGCTTCCTGCGACGGCATCGCGGATTCCGTGGCGGTGCGCCTGTCCATGGCCCTCGACGCCGGCGCCGTCGTGCAATCGGCGACGTTGACACTTTCCGGTAAACCCTTGTCGATCCCCGCCGCTTCGATCGTCGCTTCCGGAAGGAACGTTCTTCTTCCCGTGCCGGCGGGTCTGGATGGATCGGCGATGGGATCTGGCGTGCTGGCCTTGCATGTGACCACCGGTGGTCGCGACCAGATCGTCCTGGATTCCTTCTTCGTGCAGGATCGGGTCCAGCCGCAGGTTCTTTCCGCCGCGGTGATGGAACGGTTCGGCGCCGGCACCGACACGGTGCGCGTGGAGTTTTCCGAGCCCGTAGCCCAACCCTCCGGTTGGCCGTTTTCCGTGGCGGGTGCCACCGCGCCGACTTCCGTGGTGTCTGTGCAAAAATTGTCCGGAACCTTGGTGCAATGGGTGTTGGCGGGTAGCGCGTTCCCGGCAGGCTCCATGATGGGGGTCGCTTCGGCCGGACTTGTCCGCGATCTGGCAGGAAACGCCCTGGCGACTTGCGCTGCGGCGGTCCCCTTGGTGGTGCGCGCCAAGCCCGACCCCATGATTTCGGCGGCCATCACGGATCCTTCGGGGATCGGATCGGCCACATCGATCAGCGTGCGCTTCGCACGGGCGGTCCGCGACCAGGACATGCCGGATTCGTTCGTGGTGCTGTGGGACAACCTTCCCCGCACGGTGCCCCTGGCGAACGTCCAGCGTCTGCCCACGGACAGCTCCGTGCTGGTGGGGACCCTGGTGTTGCCCTCGCCTGCGGGCACGGGCATCCGGTCGGGCGGCGTCGGCATGGTCCAGTTCCTGAAAGGCAGCGGTGCGTCCGGTCGGCTCGACAGCATCGTCGCGCAGGATTCGGTGGGGCCGGCCTTGCGCTCGGCGATCCTGCGTGTGGGAACACTGGGAGACACCCTGGTGTTGCGCCTGTCGGAACCCGCCACGGAAGGTGCCGGTGCCGTGCGCGATCTGCTGCTGAAAAGCGGGGTGGTCCTTCCTGCCGCCACTTCCCGGCATCCCAACGCGGACCCGTTGCGCTGGACATTGGCCATTCCGTCAGGATCTGTCATCGCTGGCGATTCGCTTCGATTGGCCGGTGCGGCTTTCGGGGCGTGGGTGGATCGGTCGAGCAATCCGGCAGCACCGAACGCTCCTTGGGTGCCTGTGAAGGTGGGGGATCGCACGCCGACCACCGCCAAGGCCATCGACTCCGATGGTGACGGCAACGTGGATCAGGTCGTTTTGACCTGGGCGTCGCGGCCTTCGCAGCTCCACGATTTCTCCTTGGCCTGGCCCGACGCGTCGGGTCGCATCCTGTCGCATCCTGTCGACAGCTCCGCAGGTGTGTGGAGCGGCGGCACGTTGACACTTTCGGTGGCCTGGCCTGGGCCCTCCACCGTCGGGCCGGGAACGGGCTTGCAAGTGAACCGCTACGACGATGGCACGGTCGACTCCCTGCCCTTCGCCCTCGCCGATGGCGTGGGCCCGGTGGCGATGTCGGCACGACTGCGTTATGCCGCTTTCGGTGAAAAACTGGACACGCTCTGGGTGAACTTCTCCGAGACGGTGCTGCCAACGGGCGTGAACTTCGTGCGGTTGCGCCGGGCCAACGGCACTTGGGATCCGGTCGCCGGGGTCACGGTCCAGCAGACCCCTGATGGCAAGGTCCTGATGGTCCTTCTGGATCCCGTCTCGACGTTGTCCACCCGCATGATGCGCGGCGATTCGTTGCAGGTCTGGCCTGGCGCCACGGACGCCCTGGGCAATCCGGCGCTGGAGACCGGACGGCGCGTGAAGGTGGAGTTCGGAACGCGTCCGCCGCGGTTTTCCATGGACTTCCTGCCCGGGCGCCTCGCCCAGCCGACAGCGGTCCCGGTGTCGGACGGCAATCCGCCGGTGCGCATCCTGGTGCGCGAACCGGGTGCCGAAATCTGGCATGATCTGGATGGTTTGCCGGTGGATCCCAACCGCGTGCGGATCGGGCCGAAGATCCTCGCGAACTTCGGATACGGTGGCCAGGTGCTGATCTACGACAACCTGGGCGTGCACGTGGCGAACGTGTCCCTGGATCCCATCGTCAAGGCTTTCGAGGATGGACGGATTCCGTCCGATCCGGCCGGCCAATGGGAAGCGTGGATCGCCTGGGATGGTCTGTCGCAAACCGGCAAGCCCGTGGTATCCGGTGTCTATACCGTCCGCACGCTGATCCGCAAGCACGAAGGCGACACCTTCGGCAAGTGGATCAACAAGGTGGATCGAGTGGGCTGGATCCGCAAATAACTCAATCTTTATCTGGAAGGTCGCTATGTTTGGTCCGTGCTGACCACGGGCCAAGCATCGCGACTGCTGGGAGTCACTTCCCAGACGGTGATCAACTGGATGGAATCCGGTGTTTTGCCGTTTGTACGGGTGGGACTCGGGCGCCGCAAGGTTCGTCCGGAAGACCTCCAGGCGGTGATCGATCGCAACGGCATTCCTGCCTCCAAACTCGCACCGGAACTTTGGGGAATGCTTGCCGGCGTGGGGCGCTCCGACGAAGGGCAAATGCCTCCGTACTTCATCCTGGAGTCGTCGGGCCGGATGGTGCACTGGTCCAACCAGGCCCTGGAGCGATTCGGATGGGCGGCGCGCGATCTGGAGGGCGAACTGGTTTCGCGATTGGAAGCACGGGTGCCCGGGCTTCCGGTGGATCTTTCGGATCTGTCGCAACCGGATGTCGGCGAGAGCTATCGGTCCTTGCTTTTGGAAATCAAGGATCGATCCGGCCAGTGGCTTCCCACGGAGGTCACGGTGTCGTGGATCCACGACTCACGCGGCGTGGTGCGCGGGAGCATCTTCATGTTGGAGTCGCCGCAGTTGGCGCAGGAAGTCCCCAAACGCGGTCGCCCCAAAAAGCCCCGGTAGGTCTCAGCGGGAAGTGGTGTCCACGAAGCGCACCGAGATCTCGCCGGGCAGCACCAGTCCTTGGCGGCGGGCTTGGTCGGAAATGGTCGCGGAATCCTTGGTCAGGAGTTGCAGGCTGTCTTGGAGGATGTGGATGCGTTCGGCCAAGGAGTCGTTGCGCTCGCGCAGGCGTTCAAGATCCTGGGCGGTCCGGCCTTGCCGGACAACGCCGTAGGGGCCGAACGTCCACGCATAGGCGATGAACAGGAAAGACACCACCGCGACCCATCTGCCGATGGGCAATTTCCGCTTGGTCTGCGGCTCGGGGCGATGCGGAAACGTGCCGGAGCTCATGCGTGCAACGCGAACCTTCCACCGCCCACACGCTGGATGGCCCCGGACAATTCCAGGAGCACCAGTTCGCCTTGGAGGCGGTTCATGGGTTGTTTCAGCTGCAAGGCGATCTCCTCGGCGGTGGCGTCTCCGCGACGGAGCAATCTAACCACTGGGGAATCCGATTCGGGAGCGTTCTGCGCGTGCGGGCGACTCCAGCCCATGGTTGTCGGGAGATCCTCCGCATCGGCACACAAGTGGGCACCTTGGCGCAACAGATCGAAGTTGCCTTCCCAAGCTTCGTTTCCGGCCGGTCCAGGCACCGCGAACAATTCCCGGTCCTGCTCCAGGGCGAATCGCGCCGTGATCAGGGCACCCGATCCCCGAGGTGCCTGCACCACCACCACCGCCTGGGAAAGTCCAGAGATCAGGCGGTTGCGGCGCACGAAGTTCCCCGGCTTGACCGGAGCATCGAAGGCGTGCTCCGTCACCAGGAGCCCTTGCAGGGAAATGTCCTGCGCGAGCCTGCCGCGGCCCCGGGTGCCCAGTCCATCCAAAGGGCAGCCCAGCACCGCCACCGTCTCTCCGCCGCTGTCCAAGGCGGCTTGGTGGGATTGTTCATCGATCCCGAGAGCAAGGCCGGAAACGATCCGTAAACCAGAGCGGCTCCAGATGCGCGTGAACGTTCGTGCCGCCTCCAGGCCAAGCTGGCAGGGCTTGCGCGTGCCCACCATGGCCACCGAACGGGGGTGGGTGAGCCCAATGGTGCCTTGCACGAACAAAATGGGCGGCGGCGAGGAAATGCTCCGTAGGCACTGCGGGTATTCCGGGTGCTCCAGATGAAGGATGGAAGCCCCGATGGACTGGGCCTGGCTGGCTTGTTCGCGGGCCCAATGCAGATCCGGACCAGCGAGGATGGCCCGGATGATGCCCTGGGATAGTTTTGGGTGCACCTCCGAGAGATCCTCGCCGGAGGCCAGGAAAACGCCTTGCGGAGATCCGAAGGACTCCAGCAGTGCCTGCGCGCGGATGGGGCCGATCATCTCGATGCGCTGGAGGGCCAGCCAATGCAGCAAGGATTCCTCCTCCACAGTGGGTTTGGAGGGCAGAGGTTTGGCGTTGGGGAATTCGAGAATAGCGGGGTTCACACTCGGAAAATACTGCGCGCATGAGCAGTAGTCAAGACCTTCTGTGAAACTTAAATGACACGTTTTTACAAGGACTTCTCCCAGGAGTCGGGTACCATGTCTTCTATGCCGATCTCGAACCGTCTCGTCTACCCTCGTACCCACACGTTCCACATTCCGGTGATGGGAACGGGCCACAGCATCGACACTCCCCTGCGCGTGGCGCGCTGGGGAATCTCGTCGGTCATTTCGCTGGTGGACGACAAAATGATCGAGCAGGTCCACCGGCTGCACCTGCGCAAGCTGGGGCGTGAGTTCCAATCGGTGGATCCCAAGGAGCCTCGCGCCCGCGCCGAGCGCATCCGCCGCTACATGGATTTCCTGTACGAACAGGTCTTGTCGCAGATGGAGGAAATGCGCAAGCAGAGCTTCCAGGCTGGCACCGACAAGGACAAGTATTTCCGGATGTTGCCGGATTCCTCTCCGCTGAAGGTGCGCTGGAAGAATCTCGCTTCGTTGTCCGGCGAGGCTCGCGTTTCCGAGGAGCGATCGCTGACCGAGGCGATGGAGCCGGGCTCCATCGACGCCAACATCATGACCAAATTGGACCGGCGCCCGATCGGACCGGATGGCGTGGTGGTGGAAGCCCGTCTTTCCGACGCCAAACTCGCGCTGGAGGGCTTCGCGCTTTCCATCAATCCCGGCAACATGATTTTGTCCGCCGGCATCAATCCCACGCTCTACGGGTGCATGGAAGAGTTCGAGACCTTCTACCGTCGCGCCGGCGCGGAGCCGGAAAAGGGCCTGATCATCAAGGTTTCCGATTTCCGCTCGGCACTCACGCAAGGACGGTTTTTGGCCAAGAAGGGTCTGGAAGTCCGCGAATTCCGGATCGAATCCGGGCTCAATTGCGGTGGACACGCGTTCGCTTCCGAAGGCGAATTGCTCGGGCCGATCGTGGACGAATTCCGCAAGGAACGCCACCGCCTGCAGGAAGAATTCGCCGGGCTGATGGCCGGTTACTACCGGAAAAAGGGCTGGGAATGGCCGACGGAGGCCCAGGCGCATGTCGCGGCGATCACCGTGCAAGGCGGCTTGGGTGTGGAAGCCGAGCATCGCCGGATGCTGGAAGATTTCGAGCTCGATGCCACCGGCTGGGGTTCCCCCTTCCTGCTCGTGCCGGAAGCCACCCCCATCGACAAGTTCACCCGCGACCTCTTGGCGGCTTCGCGTCCCGGCGACATCTATCTCTCCGACAGCTCGCCTCTGGGCGTGCCGTTCAACAATCTGCGCGGCTCCAGCGCCGAGGTGGACCTCTGGCGCAAGTTCGACGAAGGACGCCCCGGATCGGGTTGCCCCAAGGGGTTCTTGTCCTTCAACACGGAATTCACGGAACACCCCATCTGCACGGCCACCCGGCAGTACCAGACCGCCAAGATCGCCGAAGCGGGAGGCCTCGCCACCGCCGCCGCCCGCCAGATCGCCGTCAAGGAATGCATCTGCCACCAGCTGGGCAATGGAGCCTTGCAGGTGATCCGCGAGGAGATCGACGGCCGCGGCGAATCCGCCGAGGGAGCCTCGAAGGCGCCTGTCAGTATTTGTCCCGGACCGAACATCGTGTGGTTTTCCAGGGACTATTCGCTGGAAGAGATGATCGACCACATCTATGGACGGATTCCGTCCTTGGTCCCCTCCGAACGCCCCCACGCCTTCGCCGCGGAGCTCTCGCTGTACATGGAGCACCTGGCCAAGCTCCAGGCGCAGACCCATCCGGAAAATCCGCGCGACGTGGAAAAGCTCGCCAATTTCCGGGCGAACCTGGCGGCCAGTCTCTCGTGGTACCGCACTTGGCTTTCCAGTCGGTCCAGCCTTCCCGGCGAGAACCTCCAGTCCCTGCGCGAAGAGGTGGAACGCGTGGAATTGGCGCTTTTGGACGTGGTGGAAATCCCCGCGCTCTGCGACTGATCGCTCGGTGGCATCGCCCAGGTCGTTGGTCGGCACGCGGCGCACGGAGCCCGAAGAGGCCGTGCGCCAGGCGCTGATCGCGCATCTGGTGGACGGCTTGGGCGTACCACGCGCCTGCATCCGACAGGAATTGGCGCTTTCCACCCTCGATCCCCGCGTGCGCGATCGGGTGGATGTCGCGGTCCACGCCGCCGATGGATCGACTCTCCGGCCCGTGCTGCTGGCCGAATGCAAAGCCCCGCACGTGCCGCTGGACGAACTGGTGATCGCCCAGGTGCGGCGCTACCTGCGACTGGTGCCCGCGCGCTGGGTGGTGCTGGCCAACGGGCCTTCCATGCTGGTCTTCCGGGTGGTGGACGGAATCTGGCAGCCCTCGGCGCTGCCCGCGACCTGGGCGGAACTGAAAGAAGCCTAGCGGACCTTCGCCAGGGCGTGGCGGTAGGCGTCTTCGTAGTGGCGGGCGGAGGCTTCCCAGGAAAAGTCCCTGGCCATCACGCGCTGTCGCATGGTCCGGAAATGTTCCGGCCGGTCGAAGAACGTGCTCACGGCCCAGCCCAGCGTGTAGTAGAGGGAGTCCACGCGGTAGTCCTCGAACACGAAGCCGTCACCGCCGCCGTCGTGCTCGATGTAGTTCCAGACCGTGTCCGCCAAACCGCCGGTGCGGCGCACCACGGGCAAGGTGCCGTAGCGCATGGCGTACATCTGCGAGAGCCCGCAGGGTTCGAACAGGCTGGGCATCAGGTAGAGGTCGGATCCCGCGTACACCAGGTGCGCTAGGTCCTCGCGATACCCGATCCAATTTCCCACGCGGCCCGGATGGCGTCGCTGGAGGTCGCCCACCCACCATTCCGTATGGGGGTTGCCGGATCCCACCAAAACAAACTGCACGTGCATGCCGCCGATCGCTCGCTCCATGGCAGGCTCGATCAATTCGAAGCCTTTGCCCGGAGCCAGACGCGAGACCACCGAAATGATGCACGCGCTGGGCTCTTCCTTGAGGCCCATCTGCCTTTGCAATTGGAGCCTGCAGGCGGCACGTCCCGTCATGTCTTCCGGCGAAAATTTCGCGGGCAGATAGGCGTCGGAACGAGGGTCGTAGAGTTCCGGGTCGATGCCGTTGAGGATCCCGAACAGATCCCATGAACGCTTGCGCAGCGGCTCGTGGAGTCCCTTGCCGCCCACGACTCCTTGGATTTCATGGGCGTAGGTGGGGCTGACGGTGGTGATGGCGTCGGCGAAGTGGACGCCGGCTTTGAGCAGGTTCACGCCGCCATGGTCTTCGAACTTTTCCGCGGTGAAGTGCTCCGGGCCCATGCCCATCCATTCCATCACACCCTTGTCGCCCTGGCCCTGGTAGGCGAGGTTGTGGATGGTGAGCACGGTGGCTGTTTGCGAGAGCGGAGAGTAGACCGCGTCCCAGGTCTTGCGAAACGCGATCGCGGGAGCGCCTTGCCAGTCGTGGGCGTGGAGGATGTCCGGGATCCAGCCAGTGTCCTTGCAGGCCTGCAAGGCGGCCTTGCCCAGGTAGGCGAATCGGCCGTTGTTGTCCATGTACGGCTGGCCATCCTGGTCGTAGACTCCCGGTCGCCCGAACATGTCGCTGTGATCGATGAACCACGTCTTGACCCCGTCGCCGTGTTCGGCTTCGTGCAATCCGCACCAGACCTCGCCCGTGCCCATGTGAACGCAAAGGTTCTGGAGGTAGCGGATGCCGTGGCGTTGGCGGTCGATGCGGCTGTACAGGGGAATGCAGATGCGCACCTCGTGCCCTAGGCGAGCCAAGGCCTTGGGCAGGGATCCCACCACACCGGCGAGACCTCCGGTGGTGACATAAGGGTGCGATTCGGAGGCGACGAAAAGGATTTTCATGAAGGAGGAACGAAACCTAATTCCCTCCGGCAGTGTTTGCTCGGGTCCGGCGGGGGCAGTTGCAGGGAAGGATCGAAAATGGGATAATCCGGATATGGGAGTCTCATCCATCCGATCACCCAAAGGCGGCGTACAGGGGTTCACTCTCCTGGAGCTGATCGTGGTGGTGGCGATCATCGGGATCGCCGCCGGGATGGCGGTCACCACCTGGGGGAAGATCCAAACCCGCTCGCAGGCACGCGCCTCCATCGAAAAGATCGCGCTGGCCCTGCACCAGTCGCGATCCGAATCCGTCACCCGCAATCGGCGCATCGGCGTTTACGCCACCGAAGACACCGCCGTGAAATTCTTCGCCGCCGGGGAAAACCGGCTGGGCTACAGGTACCTGCGCTTTGCGGATTCCGACTCCGGAGTGATCGGATTGTACGATCCGACCGATTCCGTTCTCCAACCCTGGTCCGCACTCGATGGCAAGGTCTTCACCTACACGATTTCCTCCAGCGGGACTTCCGCGGGAGGGGTGAGCCTGCTGTTTCACGCCGATGGATCCTGCGAGCACGACCTTTCGGCGAAGTTGGGCATCGCGGGCTTCCGGGACACCTTCCGCCTTTCGCTGTTGCCGGCCACCGGCCTGGCCATCCTGGAGGAATGAACCATGCGCCGTGGATTCAGCATGATCGAAGTGATGGTGGCGCTGGTGATCCTGGGGATCGTGATCTCCATTTTTTTCCAGACCAACAAGTACTCCACCAAAAACCAAGGAAAGACACGCAGTTGGACCTCGGAAGCGGCCGTCCTGGAAAAGACCGTGGAGACCCTGCGGACGGATTATACCGTGACCGAGCTGCAAGGAATGTCCAAATCCTGGACGGACAGCTCCCAGGGGGGGGCCAAGTACAACGTGCGAGTGGTGGGCTCCGTCGTGCCCGCCTCCATCTCCAACGGCTTTCCGCCCACCATGCTGGCGCAAATGATCGTCACGGTGAAAAAGCCCGGCGATACCGACAGCCTCGCCGTCACCACTGTCTTGTGGGTGAACTGATGCGCCGCGGGTTCAGTCTGGTGGAAATCCTGGTGGCCTTGGTGATCATGGTCGTGGTCAGTTCGTCCGTGCTGATGGTGTTCCAGTACCAGAGCCGCAACGCGGGCACGCAACGGGCCATCGCGGAAATGAACCTGATGGCCAAAGGCACCTCCGAGGAACTCACGCGCACCTTGCGGATGGCCGGCGGCATGCTTCCCCCGGGCAACGGTGGAGTGAAAGTATGGGGAGCCGGCGCGGAGAGGGTGACGGTGGTGCTCAATCGCAGCGGCACGGTGGACACCACCCGCGAGCCGTCGGTTTTCGTGTTCGGAACTCTGGGGGTGGGCGCGCAGTCGTTCGCCAACCCGCTGATCCTGCCGGTGCGCAATGTGGCGGGATTCACCGACAAGGGGTATGTCCTGACCACGGTCCGGACCCCTCCCACGACATTTCCCGTCGGAACCACGCCTGCGCCGGTCCGGGACACGATGATCGTTCTGCCTGTGCTGGCGTTGTTCAAATCTGTTTCTGTCGCGGGACTGGCCACCGGTGCGGTGATCGTCGCCGACGGCTCGTACTTCGCTTCCAAATGGAAGTGGATGAATTCCGTTCGCACGGACGTCAATGTGTTCGTATACGGCATCGACTCGGTGCGTTATCGACTGATGGGCGACACTTTGCTGCGGCGCGTGAACCGCAACGATTCCGCGTCCTACGCTCTGGGCATCGATTCGCTTCGCCTGCAGTACCAGCACCCCAACGGGAACTGGTACGACTCTCTCTGGAGCGCTGTCCCCTCCGGCCAGGTGGAGAAGGTGCGGATCTCGCTGAAGGTGCGCACCCGCAAGAAGGACAACGCCTTGGCCAAGACCAGTCCGCCGACCAAGGGCTACCACTACCAGGTCATCGTCAACGAGGTCGCCTTGCGCAACGTCGAGACGCTCGTCAACCAATGAGGTGTCCCATGTCCGGACGCGAACCCAACCCCAGACGGGGAATGGCCATGATGCTCGTCCTGGCGATCTCCCTGATCGTGCTCACCTTGGGCATGGCCATGATCAGCCTTTCCGGCCAGAGTCTGAGCGGAGCGGTGGATTCCAAAACACGGATCAAGGCCCGCTACGCGGCGGAGGCGGGGATTTCCGCGGCCATCGCGGATGCCGTCTATCAAGCCGGTGAAATTTTCGGAGGCGGGATCACGGCCAGCCACCGCGAGGTGCAGAGCGAAAGTGGCAAAGGGGAAGCCGATGTGAGTTCGGGATCGAACCTGGGCCAGGAGGTGATTCTGCAAAAGAGAAGCCCCATGAACCAGCTGCGCGGCAACAAGATTCCGTTGAAGATCGAGGCGACCGGAAGGGCGGGCTCGGCCAAATCGAGGGTGTCCGCGACGGTGGCGCTCTACCAGGTGCCCATCTACCAGTTCGGCGTGTTCTACGACGGACCTCTGGAAATCACTCCGGGCCCGGACATGGTGGTGATGGGACGTGTGCACACCAACCGCAGCGCGTATTTCCGGGGTGTGGCGACTCTGACCTTGAATGGTCCGGTGACCGTCGCCGACACGATCTTCCAGTGGGTGCGCCCCGGCGGGACACTGAAGTACCGCTCCAAGGCGGACAGCGCGGGTCTGTTCACGCCGAACCTGACGAACAACCTGACTCCGATGAACTCCGCGGGCACCAGCCAGCCGCCCGAGATCAACGGCGTGCGCAACGTGCGGTTCGGCGAAACCCGCCTGATCCTGCCGATCGGCGTAGGCACGCCGCGCAGCATCCTGGGGGTGCGGGACCCCTCCGACGTGGCGGCTCTGCGCCGCCAGAAGTTCGATTGGATCGTCAAGGCGCGCTCCTCCGACACCGCGAGGTTCGTGTACACGAGCGCAACCACCTACCAGCCGACCTGGATCAAAGGGCCGTTCGTGTTCTTCGATCGGCGCGAGATGACTTGGGTCAAAATCTGGGATTTCGACGTCGCCGCGCTGACCACGGCAGGCAATCGCGACAGCATCTTCTATCTGGACGACACCACCACGTCCACCTGGCACATCAGCGGTTCCACCAAGAAGACGCTGAATGCGTTCCGGATCGTCAACGCCCGCGTGCTTCCCCGCAACATGACCATCGCCAGCGGGAAACCCGTGTACATCCTTGGCGATTTCAACAAGCAGAACTCCTCCGGCGATACAACAAAATATGTCAACGCCCAGATCGCTTCCGACGCCGTCACCGTCCTTTCCGCCCAATGGATGGATTGGAAGGCCGCGAACATCACGGGAGCGACCACGGGAGCCATGCCCGCCACGATCAGTTCCCGCGAGCAGGCCTTCACCAACGCCAACTGGCTGGGGTGCACCTATTGCGGTGCCGCTCCGGCGGTGGGATACACGGGCGTCACCCTCACCTCGGATGTGCGGATCAACACGGCCATGATCACGGGAAACAAGCCAAGTCGATCGTCGGTGCTGGCGAACAACACCACCGAGACCTACTTCGACGCCAATTACGAGGGTGGATGGCACAACACGTTGCGCTTCCTGGAAGATTGGGGCACGGGCGCGACCACCCGCAAGGTGGTGTTCAAGGGGTCGTTCGTGTGCCTTTGGGAAGCGGCCACGCCTGGTCTGCGCACATCCCCGACCGATCGTGTCATCGGAGGCGGGTACTACAGGCCTCCCCAGCGCATCTGGGGCTACGATACGCGCTTTGACAACCTCGCCAACATGCCTCCGGGCGCGCCCTTCCTGGCGACCGCGATCGTCACGAATTGGCTGGAAAGAAACTGACCCCTACCTTGACCTCCGAGACGGGAAATAAGAGGATCTAGTCGATGCTTTCCATCATCGGAGTCTTGGTCGTGATCGTGGGCGTGCTCGGTGGCTACATGGCCGCGGGCGGTAAGCTCCTGGTGCTTGTCCAGCCTGCGGAGTTCCTGACTCTTGGCGGCGCGGCGATCGGCGGCATGTTGATCTGCACGCCGGGATACGTTCTTTCCGCGACCCTGAAAAAGCTGAAGAAAATCTTCGCCAACGGGTATTCTTCGCAGGACTTCATGGACATCCTGGTGATGCAATACGAGCTCTACAACAAGGTGCGCAAGGAAGGAATCCTTTCCATCGAACAGGACGTTTCCGCGCCGGATGGGAGCGCGGTATTCAAGCGCTATCCCAAATTCCTGGGAAACCACGAGGCGGTGGACTTCTACTGCGACGCGTTGCGACAACTGGTCAACGGGATCGATGCCACCGCCATCGATCTTTCCATGGAAACGGATCTGGAAACCCACGAAAAGGAAATCAAGATGCAGCCCCAAGTCCTTTCCCGGATGGCGGACGCCTTTCCCGGGTTGGGCATCGTGGCGGCGGTGTTGGGGATCATCATCACCATGGGTCACCTGGACGGCTCTCCGGCCGAGCTGGGCCACCACATCGGTGCCGCCCTGGTGGGTACCATGCTGGGCGTGCTTTCCGCCTACGGGTTCATCAGCCCGATGTCGCAGAAGTTGGAAACGGTCAACGTGGAAGACGAGATGTACCTCTCCTGCTTGGCCAGCGGCTTTCGCGCCTTTTCGCAAGGCTTGGCGCCCATGGTGGCCATCGAAGTGGCGCGAAAGTCTCTGTTTCACAATTTCCGTCCGGACCTCAACGCGCTGAACGCCGCCGCGAAGAAGGGCTGACATGTCCGAAAAGGGCTCCGACCAGCCGCCTCCGCGCAAGAAGAAAAAGCACGACCACCCGCACCACGGTGGTGCATGGAAGGTCGCGTTCGCCGACTTCATGACCTCGATGTTCGCGCTGTTCCTGGTCTTGTGGATCATTTCCAGCACGTCGGCTTCGCAGAAGGAAGCCGTGGCGCAATACTTCCGCAATCCCACCTTGTTCCGCGCCGGATCGGCTTCGCCCATGGACATGGGGGGCAACACCCGCGCCCAGACCAGGGAGGGCGAAAACGACGGGAAATCCACCCGCGACGCGGAAAAGGACGCGGAGGCGAAGGAGAAGGAGAAGTTGGCGGCTTTGGATTCCCTTCTGGCCAACGACAGTCTCCTTTCGCAGTTGGGAAAGCAGTTCAAGACCAAGCAGACGGACCAGGGGCTGGAGATCGAGATTTCCGATGCGGAGGGATTGGGGACGTTCCACATCGGGTCGGCCGAAATCAACCAGCGCATGGAAGCCCCTTTGCGGCAGTTGGCGAACACGCTTTCGGGGATCCCCAACAAGGTCGTGGTCGCGGGCCACACGGACAAGCACGGCTATTCCGGGGAGGGTTACACCAACTGGCAATTGTCCACCGACCGAGCCAACGCGGTGCGGACGCGTCTGAACAACGGTGGAGTGGAGATCGAGCGTGTGAACGCGGTGGTGGGCTACGGCGACACCGAGTTGGCCCAACCGGAAGACCCGTACGCTCCGGAAAACCGGCGTGTGACGATTCTTGTCCTGAAGCAGGGCAAGAAGTTCAAGCCCTGAGGGCTCCGGTTTCTGCCCACAGCGCCTGGAGAACGCACAGTTCGGCCAGGAGTTTGCACGCATCCTCCGGCAGGGCTCCCTGGTGCAGCACATCCATGGCCACCGAGGCGGCGCCCAGCACCGCCCCCGACACGAGAAGGGCGCGTCCCTTGGAGGGAAGCTTCCGCCAAAGCGCGCAGCAAACGGCGATGCCCAGCAAAGCACCGCCGATCACCGGGAATTCGGAGACAATATTTGGCGGCGACATGTCCCCAAAGCCGACTTGGATCCGTTCCTTCATGGATTCGTGGAACATGAACCGTTCATCCAATGCGAGCAGGCCAAAGAACAAAGCGAGCGGGCTCCAAGGCCGGGCGCCACGCATTTTCCACAAGTGCAGAGAAAATGCACAGCAGGCGACCAGCATGGCCCCGGACAGCCAGGTGCCCAGGGAGTCCTCGCCGGAGACGACCAGCACGGGGCGGTTGGAGAGCGCGAGCGGAACCGCCAGCACGGCCAGGAAAACCAGCGACGGAGCCCAGTCCAGGGCGAGGCCTTTTTGGGACGGGATCAGGTGCAGTCCTCGTGGCTGCCCGCATCGATGGGCTTCCAGGTGCCTCCCTCGTTGACGAACCATGCCGCGCGGTCGAGCATATCTCCTGCGATTGCCTCGAACGGCTCGACGACGGCGGCATATTCCGGGATTCCGTCCCCGTCCAGATCGATGGTGGTCAGTTTTCCAGAGCGGGCGACCTGGCAGCGCGCCGGGGCTTTGCCGTCCTGTGGGATGTAGATCCCGAGGATGTCGTCGCCGGGTGCCGACGCCGAGGCGAACACCGCGCGTGGAAGATGCGAGACGCATAGATCCTGTTGGAACAGTTTGTGCCGCACGGAAACGACTCGGGCAGGAACCGGTCCGGACCGGGTGAGGAACCAGGCGCGCACCATCGTGGTCGCCACGTGGTCCAGCGAGCCGATTTGACCGACGCCGAACGAGCCTGATTCGTAGGTGTCCAGCGAGGGGCCGTGGCGGACGTCCAATCGCGTGCCGGGAATCGCCCGCATCGCCACCGCAAGCCGGTTCGCGGCGGCGTTGAGCGTCGTGGAGTAGCGGAACTCGGGCTTTCCGTCCAGGTCCGTGAGGGCGGCCCCCTGCTCGGAGAGCTCCTTGGAAAGGAGCGGAAACCCGCCCAGGAAGAAGTGGGCTCTGCCTCCGATGGTCTTCGAGGGGGCCACCTTGGGCAGGCCCGCGACCATGCTGGAGTCGACGTAGGGAGCGGAATCCGTCTGAGAGGGCCAGGTCGAGGTGGATGGGGAGGGGGCGGCCAGGAGCGAGCCGTAGGACCGAATCGAAGCGACCAGGGAATCCTCGAAGGGGATCGCCAGCGACAGCGTCGAGTGTGGCCGGCAGCCGGTGCGCTGTGAAATCCTCATCTTCGCGGAAACGAGTTCTTCGCTCCGCCGCAGGATTTCGCCAAGGTCGGGGGATCGCCCTGGGTTGCTCCAGTGGAGGGTGGCCAGGACGGAGTCGGTTCCGCTCCAGCGCGGCTCGGTGCATTCCTCGATCCCGGAATGGTCACCCGGTTCGTAGGCTGTCGTGGCGGAAACGGCGGAAACCGTGTCCACGGGAGCCGGTCGGAGGGCGGAATCCGCGGCGCCGGGAGTGGCATCGGCGTCGTTCCTCCCGCGACAGGCAGCCAGGGACAGCAGCAGGATCGCCGCGAGGAGTCCTGTTCGGGGGGAATGGTGGGGGAGTGGGGGCCGAAGCATCATGATCGGTGGTCCTGGGGCGGAAATTGTCCGGGAAGGAGACGGCTCAGGGAGCTGTCACGGGACAGGCGGATTGACGGTTTCCGTCCACCAGCACCAGATCCGGGCGCACGAGGGAACACTCGGGCCGGGCCAACGGGCAGCGCGGATGGAAGGCGCATCCGGAGGGAGGATTCAGGGGCGAGGGCAGCTCGCCGCGCGACTCCTGCAGTCGCGAGGTGTCTCCGCCCAAGGCGGGAACCGAGGCGATGAGCATGCGCGTGTAGGGGTGGCGGGGGGCGGTGCAGATCTCTTCGGTCGGACCCGTCTCCACGATCCGCCCCAGGTACATCACGGCGATCCGGTCGGCGATGTGGCGCACCACGCCCATGTCGTGGGCCACGAACAGGTAGCCCACCGAGGTGCGTTCCTGGATGTCTTCCAGAAGGTTGATCACCTGGGCCTGGACGGAAACATCCAGGGCGGAGACGGGCTCGTCCAGCACCAACAGGGCGGGTTCCACCGCCAAGGCGCGGGCGATGCCGATCCGCTGGCGCTGGCCCCCGGAAAATTCGTGGGGGTGGCGATCGAGGTGTTCTTCGGAGAGGCCCACCAGGTGGAACAACTCCAGCACCCGCTCGCGAAGGGCCGAGCGCGGGGCGAGGTCGTGGGTGCGCAGGCCTTCCGCCACGGCCTGGAAGGCGGTGCGCCGCGGGTTGAGCGCGGCGGAAGGGTCCTGGAAGACGATCTGCGCCTTGCGTCGGAACCGGCGCAGGGTTTGGGAACCCATGGCTCGCAGGTCCTGGCCCTCGATCTTGATTTCGCCTTCATCCGGATCCAACAGGCGCAGGATCGCGCGAGCCGTGGTGGACTTTCCGCAGCCGGATTCCCCCACCAGCGCGAGAGTCTCGCCCGCGGCCAGGTCCAGGGAGATGCCGTCCACCGCGCGCACGCGGCCTTGCACGCGACCGAAGAAGCCTCCGCGGACAGGAAACGACACGTGCAGGTTCCGCACCGAAAGCAGGCTCATCGCGCATCCTCGCCGGGGAAGTGGCACGCCACGCGCCGGTTTCCGGAAAGTCCGGGTTCGTCGGTGCGGCAGATCGGCTGGACGCGATCGCAGCGCGGGTGGAACCGGCATCCTGCGGGCCAGTCGGTGGCGGACGGAACTTGTCCTGGAATGGAGCGCAGCCGGCCCGTGCGCGGGCGGAATCCGGGCACGGAGCCGAGCAGGCCTTCCGTGTACGGGTGGCGCGGATGCGCGAGCACATCCTCCACGGGGCCTTCTTCCGCCAGCCGGCCCGCGTAGAGCACCGCGAGACGGTCCGCCACCCGTTCCACCACGCCCAGGTCGTGGGTGATGAACAGCATCGACATGGACAATTCTCGTCTAAGGTTCGCCAGGAGTTCCAGGATCTGCGCCTGGATGGTCACGTCCAGGGCGGTGGTGGGTTCGTCGGCCACCAGCAGATCCGGCTCGCCCGCCAGGGCCATGGCGATCAGCACGCGTTGGCGCATGCCCCCGGAAAGTTCGTGGGGATGGGCGGAAAGCCTGCGCGCGGGATCCGGGATGCCCACCTTCTCCAGCCAGCGGGTGGCCTCCGAGAGGGCCGGTGCTCCGCGCAAGCCCTTGTGGACGGACAGGACTTCTTCCAGGTGCCGTCCCACCGTCAGGAGCGGATTGAGCGCGGTCATCGGATCCTGGAACACCATCGCGATCTTCCGCCCCCGGATGCGTCTCCAGCCGTCCTGGGAAAGTGTGGTCAATTCCTGTCCATCCAGTCGGATGGATCCGGTCACCTTCGCCTGGGGCAGCAATCCCAGCAGCGAGAGCGAGCTCACGGACTTGCCGCAGCCGGATTCGCCCACCAGCCCCAGGGTTTCGCCGCGCTGGATGGAAAACGACAACCGATCCACGACTTCGGTGGCTCCAAAGCGAATGGATAGATCGCGCACGGAAAGGAGAGGTTCGCTCATCGGTCCCCTCGCGGGTCCAAGGCGTCGCGCAGGGCGTCGCCGGCGAGGTTGTAGGAAAGGACCGCCAGGAACAGGGCCAAGCCGGGAAGCAGGCTCCAGGGGTGCAGACGGATTTCGGCGATGGACATCGACTCCTGCAGGAGGTTGCCCCACGAGGTCTGCGGGTCCTGGATGCCCAGCCCCAGCAGGGACAATCCGCTTTCGGCCACCACGTAACCGGGAATCGACAAGGTGGCCTGGATCGCCAAAAATCCGAAGGTCTGGGGAAGTGCATGGCGGCGCAGGATGGTGAGAGGTCGCACGCCCAGGGCGCGGGCGGCCACGATGTAGTCGGCCGAACGCAGCGACTGGACCAAGCCCCGGATCACGCGGGCCAGGCCGGCCCAACCGATGAAGGAAAGGATGAGCACGATCGAGAGATAGACCACGCGCGAATCCCAATCCAGCGGCAACGTGGCGCGCAGGAGCATCAGGAGGTAGAACGAAGGGATCAGCATGAACACCTCGCACACCCGCATCAGGGAACGATCCACCCATCCCCCGAAGAACCCCGCGAGTCCGCCCACCACAAGAGCGACCAGGGTGGAGATGGCCACGCCCACCACCCCGATGGAAAGGGAGATGCGGCTGCCGTACAGAAGCCTCGAAAGCAGGTCGCGACCACGCGCGTCGGCGCCCAGCAGGTAAAGCCGGGCGACACGTCCATCGGACACGGAGGTTGCTTCCGCCGAATCGAGTCCGAACAATCGCCCGTTGACGAACAGTCGTACGGGGATGGATTTCGACGTGTCTTCCACGTACACGCGCCGGGCGGACTCGTCGAAGGTGAAGGCCACGGGGTGAACGCTCGGTCGGCCATGGGTCCAGTGCAGGCTGGAAGGCGGGGCCCACGAATGCGAGCGGGATTCGTCGTCGTAGCCGTAAGGCGCGAGCCACCCCGCCAGCAGCGCCCCCAGGTACAGGAGGCCAAGGATGCCCAGCGAGAGCTTGGCCAGGATGGTTTTCCCGAAGGCGCGGGAGAGCTTGGAGCTGGAGGCGTTCGCGCTCACGAGACCTTCACCCGCGGATCGTTCCATGCGTGCAGGAGATCGGAAAGGAGGTTGCCCACCATCAACAGGACGGCTCCCATGAGCACCGTGGCCATGACCAGGAATTGGTCTTTGGAACGGACCGCCTCCAGGGCCAACAGGCCCATGCCGGGCCAGCTGGTGATGATCTCCGTGAAGGCGGCGCCGGAAAGGAGGGCGGAAAACTCGAAACCCAAAAGGGTGATCAGGGGGTTGGCGGCGTTTCGAAAGGCGTGTCGCCACAGGATGCGCCGCTCGGACAAGCCGCGGGCGCGAGCGGCCAGGATGTAGGGCTGCGAGAGGGTTTCCAGCGTGGAGCCCCGTGCGATGCGCTGCAAGCCGGCCAATCCGCCGATGGTCAGCACGATGCCGGGCAGCAGCAAATGCTTGGCGACATCCAGGATCCGTTCGAACAGTCCCATGCGATCGAATCCCGAGGAAACCAACCCCCCGATGGGGACGCGCCCGAACAAGGGCAGCGGAGGGATGACCGTGGCCGCGTACAGGAGCAAAAGCGCGAGGAAGAACGAGGGCAGGCTCATTCCCACGAACGAGAAGACGGAAATCGTCTTGTCCGGCCATTCGCTTCGGCGAAGGGCCGCCCACACGCCCAGCGGAACGGCGAACGTCCATGTCAGGAGGGTGGAGAAAAGCGCGAGAAGGAGCGTGGCACCCAGCCGTTCGCGGATCACCTCGGCCACGGGTCGCTTGAACTTGAAGCTGTAGCCGAGATCACCCCGGACCACCCTGGAAAGCCAGCGGACGTATTGCTCCGGAACGGGGCGATCGAAGCCGTATTGCGATTCGATCCGGCGGATCAGTTCGTCCGGGACCTGGGGATTGCCGCGTTGGGCGGCCAATGGGTCGCCGGGCGAAAGGCTCAAAAGCGCAAAGGCGATCAACGACACTCCCAGGAGCATCGGAATCATCGCCAGAAAGCGTTTGAGAACGAACGACTTCACTTGAGGACGTAGATCTCGTCGATGTTGTGGAGCGCGCCGCCCAGCACGGTGGGGTCGATGTTCCCGAACCGGTTTCGGATGGCGTGCATCGATTCGGGATGTCCGATGTAGATGTACGGTTGCTGGCGGTGCACGACCGACTGGAGGCTGTCGTACGCCCTTTTGCGGGCGGCGGTGTCGGCGGTTGTGACCCCGGCGACCACCAAGCTGTCCAAGGTGGCTTCCCAGGCGGTGGCGGGCTTCTTTTGCTTGGGGTACCACATGTGCGTGCGACCGGACGAAACCCACACGTTGGCGCCGAAGTGCGGTTCGGCGCCTCCTCCGCTCAGGCCCAGCAGGGTGGCGTCCCAGTCGAAGGTCGCGTCCAGGCGGCTCACCAACGCGTTGAATTCCACCTGCACGAACATCACGTCGATGCCCAACGCTTCCAGATCCTTGCGGATCAGGCCGGCCATGTCGATGCGCATCTGGTTTTCCGTGTTGGTCAGGAGCGTGAACTTGACCTGGTTTCCCTTGGCGTCGTGGAGTTTTCCGTCCGCACCCTTCGTGAAACCTGCCGCCGCGAGATCCGCTTTCGCCGAGTCGATGTCCTTGCGGAAGTACGGCAAATTCGAGTTCCACCAGTATTTGCTGCTGGGCGAGAACGGCCCGTTGACTTCACCCCCCAGTCCGTTCCATACGATGTCGCGGATGTTCTTGCGATCGATGGCCCAGCTCACGGCCCGACGGAATCTGACATCGGTGAACCAGGCGAGCTTGACGGGATCCACATAGGGTTTGCCTTTCTTGTCCTTGCCTTGGTTCTGGTTGAAGAACAGGAAGATCTGCGAAAGACTGGGGCCGAGCTTCTTGACGGCGAAGTTCCCTTCCGCCTCCAATGGCTTCATCACCGGGAAATCCTGCGGGGTCACGGCCATCACGTCGATTTCGCCGGCTTTGAACTTCAGCACCTCCGCCTTCTGGTCCTGCACGATGGTCAGAAGGATGGTGTCCAGGTAGGGCAGGCGATTGCCCGCGGAATCCTTCCGGTACCAGAACGGATTGGGCACGTAGATGCCACGGCTTCCCGGTTCGTAGCGGACCAGCCGGAAAGGACCGGCGCCGATGAGCGAATCCGGCGGGGTGGTGATCCCGTAGACGGAATTGAAGTCGATTCCTGTCCTGTTCCGGAGGCGCTTTTCGGAAAGGATGGGGAGGCCGCCGGCCGCCGCCAGGAAAGGGCCGAAGACGGTGGGGAGGCGGAATTCGACGGTGAGGCTGTCCAGAGCCTTCACTTGGGGCAGTTTGCCGTCCACCATCAGGATGTCGCGCATGGCGCATTCCACCGCGGTGTCGAAGGCGAGCTGGTTCCAGGTGAACACCACGTCGCTGGCCCGCAGCGGCGAGCCGTCGTTGAAGGATAGGCCGGGGCGGAGCCTGAAGGTGAACACCTTGCCGGTGGAATCCGTGGTCCAGCTTTCCGCGAGCTGCGGCTTTGGCAGGCCGGTGTGGGCGTCGATGTCCGTCAAACCCGCGAAGAGATATTGGGAGAATTCGGAGGATGAGGATTCGTTGGAAACGATCGGATTGAAGGTCTTCGGACCTCCCCAACTGGCCAGGACGATCGTCCCTCCATGCCGGGGGGAGCGAGCTGCCTGATCCGTCGCGGAACGGTCCGAGCTCTGGCAGGAGGAAAAAAACAGGGTGGAGGCTAGGGCGAGCGTCAGTTTGCGCATACGCCCTGGAAAGGTAGCCGAAGGAAGACTATTGCGGGACGGGAAGGAATCCGCGAGCGGCCAGGATGGAGCGACCTTTGGGGGATTGCAGGAATTGCAGGAACTTGCGGGTGGCTTCCGTGCGGGAGGGATTCACGGATTTCAAAGGCACCAGGCAGGGGCGCATCGCCGGGGAGATCGCACCATCCAGCGCGACCCAGCGGCCTTGGCCGGCCACCGGAGTGTTCCACAAAAGCGGCTGGGGCAGGAAGGCGTCCGTGATCGGCGCGAGAGCCTGTGGGGCTTTCGCCTGTTTGCGGGATTTCGTCTCTTTCTTCGAGGAGTCCTTGTGGGCGGAGTCTCGCTTGGGCGGCTGCTTGGCCGTGTCCGATTCCGTGGCCGCGACCGAATCGGAGGGCTCGGAAGACTCGGAGGGCTCGAGTTTGTAGGCGACAAGGGAGTCCACCACCACCTGCGGGTTGGCCAGAACCACGAGGCGTTTGCGAATGTCCGGCCAAGCTTGGAGATTGTGCATGGCTTCCACTGCGGCGCGGCCATCCGGCGAGAGAACGGTGTCCGCGATGGCGATGCGCCCGATGTTTTCGCGGCTGAGATGGGAAAGAAGCGCGTCGGGCTGGACCTTGGATCCGCGCACCCAGGTCCCCACCGGAGCCGAGGCGATGACATACACGCCTTCCTCGGCGCGATCCGAGGCGGCGATCGCATCGGCCAGGGGCTTGGCTCCGGACAAGAAGAGGTCCACTCCTGGTGCTTTGGCGGCCTCCGCCATGGCTCCGGAGCTTCCGTAGATCACCCGCGTGGGGATTCCCCACTGGGTGGTGAAGGCCTTCCTCAGCTCGTCGAGGGCGGGCTGGAACTCCGAGGAGGCCGTCATCGAAACCTGGGCGTGCGATGCACCAACGAAGGCGATGGCGACCAAGACACAGAATTTATCCATGCAAACGCGCATGTGGTACTCCTCTGGCGAGATCCATAACGTAGTTCTTCGACCCTGTCCATGGCCACTATCTGCGGTCTCGGGACTTATCTTCGATCCAAGACCAACCAAGGAACGAGGAACAAATCCAGTGTCCAAGAGCGTGCAGATGGTGGATTTCCTGGTGGTGGGAAGCGGTATCGCGGGCCTGACCTACGCGCTGAAGGTGGCGCAGGCAGGCTCCGTCGCCATTCTCACCAAGGCGGATGCCGGAGAGACCGGGACGAGGTC
Source organism: Fibrobacterota bacterium (assembly GCA_016699655.1). GTDB lineage: Bacteria > Fibrobacterota > Fibrobacteria > UBA5070 > UBA5070 > UBA5070. The sequence goes on along the minus strand of CP064986.1, from coordinate 546,159 downwards.
GGCCCAAGGCGGCATCGCTTCCGTGATGAGCTCCGACGACAATTTTTCCAGCCACGTGGACGATACCCTCGTGGCCGGCGACGGTCTTTGCGATGCGGATGCGGTGAACATCCTGGTCGAAGAAGGGCCGGAAGCGGTCCGCAACCTGATCGATTGGGGAGTGAATTTCACTCGATTGGGCGGCAAGGCCAGCGCCTTCGATCTCCATCGCGAGGGTGGACATGGCAAGGCACGCATCCTGCACGCCGGCGACATCACCGGTGCGGAAATCGAACGGGCTCTCCTGGAGGCCGTCCGCAGCCATCCCAATATCAGGGTCCTGGAGCACCGGTTCGCGCTCGAGCTGATCACGGGACACTTTCTGGTAGAAGAAATCGATGCCAAGCTGACTTGCCACGGCGTCTACGCGCTGGACCGGGATTCCGGCCGGATCGAGACCTGGCTCTCCCCGCGGACGGTTCTGTGCACCGGAGGCGTCGGGCAGGTGTATCTGCACACCACCAATCCCACCGTGTCCACCGGCGACGGCATCGCGATGGCCTCGCGCGCGGGAGCCCGGGTGGCCAACATGGAATTCCTGCAATTCCATCCGACCGCACTGTACGACCCCATGCGAGGGTCGTTCTTGATTTCCGAAGCGGTGCGCGGCGCCGGTGCGATCCTGCTGGACAGCCGTGGCGATGCCCTGATGGCCCAGGAACACAAACTGAAGGACCTCGCGCCACGCGACATCGTCACGCGGGCGATCGATCGACGCATGAAGGCTCTGGGCGATCCCTGTGTGTATCTGGATGCGCGCTCCCTGGGGAGCCACGCGCAAAAGAAATTTCCCAACATCTACGCGCGCTGCCTGGAAGCGGGGATCCGGATGGATCGCCAACCGATTCCTGTCACGCCTTCCGCCCACTACCTGTGCGGGGGCATCGACACCGACCTCCATGGCCGCACCAGCATCCGCGGGCTGTACGCCTGTGGCGAATGCGCCCATACGGGCGTGCACGGGGCCAACCGCCTGGCCTCCAATTCCCTCCTGGAGGCCGTGGTCTTTTCCGCACGGGCAGCGGAACACTCGCTGGCCCAAAAGGTCTCGCCGGTCGCTTCCCGGCTCGTGCGGCGATGGGACCGCAAGGGGACCAAGGAACATCGCGAGGAGATCGTGATCCGGCACCTGCACGACACCGTGCGGCGGATCATGTGGGATTTCGTGGGGATCGTCCGCACCTCGGACCGCCTCCAGCGCGCGGCCAAGCATCTTCGCTTGGTGCGCGACGAGGTGGAGGTGTTCTACAAGGGTACGGTGATCACGCAAAGCCTGCTGGAACTGCGCAACGCCGCCCGGGTGGCCCAACTCATCACGGAATGCGCCATCCGCCGCCGGGAAAGCCGCGGCCTCCACAGTTCGTTGGACTTTCCGCGCCACGCCCAGGAACCTCGCAACACCGTTTTGCGCCACCGGGTCTGATTCCAGTCGAGATCGTTCGAACGGATTGCGTCGATTTTTGACCAACAAAAAGGCCACCCCGGGAGCTTCCCGAGGTGGCCTTGATGACGTTTGGACGCGACCTACTTGGTGGCCACTGTGTCCTTTTTCGTTTCCTCGATGTTGGTTCCGCCGGAGATCTGCGGGCGGCGCACCAACTGGATGCGGTCGATTTCCAGCGAGCCGCTCAGGTTCTTGAGAAAGGTGCCTCGCAGCACTTCGTCGTAGTAGGGGCTGGTAGGCTGATGGCAATCGCCGCAGTACTTGGGTCGGACGACGACCGAGTCCTTTCCTCCGGCTACAACCGTGTCCTTGGGCGCCATCACCCATTCACCGTGCGTTAGCTTCGCGATCGAGTCCTTTTCCGTGCTGGGCTGGATGATGGACCAGCGGAAATTGGTGATGTCGTTCTTGACCCAGAAATCGTGATCGGCGTCCCAGACCCACCTTGGCTTCCATGCGCTGGAATGCCAGACTTCGCCTTCGAACTTGGATAGCCCCATGGAACGCATCCTGGCGGAATCCGGATAGCCGTTGATGATCCAATAGCTCCTGGGCTTGGTATCCGTGGAATCCAGCAGCCCAGTCGGCATGTAGGCGTTACCGGCCGCATAGAAAGCCGAGTAGTCCAGCACGAAGCGTTTCCAGGTGGAGCCCACCCATTCGGTGTAGCGATGGAAGCCATCGCGGTAGTAGCCGTTTTGGTTGTCGTTTTTCTTCCAGGACATTTCGGTGATCATCGGCACGGAATCAGGAAGCGATGCATCCCCCTTCTTCCATCGGGCCCAGAACACCATGCGGTAGGTCTCGCCCATCAGGTCGGGGGGCACGCCCACGGAGTAGCCTGCGTAACCAGGTCCGGTCCTGCCGTCGGAGATGCGTTCGGCACCCATATTGGGAATGCGGAAATCGATCTTGCCGTGACGGAACCCGATCTGGCGATTCCAGTCGGTGGTCGTGTCCGTGATGTTGGCTTCCATCTGGTTGGGGATGCCCGTGTTCACGCAGTAGCCGCAGGCCCAGAAGCGCCAGTCGTAGCCGATCTTGCGGGTCAGGCTGTTCTGTTCGAAGTCGTCCACCAGCAGAGTGTCGCCTTCGATGATGTAACGGCGCGAGTCCGGGACGGAATTCGCCCAGCCGTTGCGGGCGGCGGCCACGCGAAGCCACTGGCTCTTGGTGATCAGCAGGGTGTCGCCAGGAACGATCTTGCGAGTGCTTCCCTTGGGGGCGCCCGACGCATCCCAGCTGGGGGTGGTGCTGTCGCGGGTCACGTAGAGGCTCACACCCGGCGAGCGAGTGCTGAGCTTCACGCTCTGGTAGTCGCGGTAGATGCCGGAATCCGGCGCGAACAGGATCTTGGCCACCTTGAAGGTGTAGCTGCCGGTCGCGACCTCGGAGGGAGCCCAACCGGTCTTGCAGGCGATGGTCTTCACGGTGACGTTGGAGTCCAACCGCAAGAGCGAATCCGGATTGTAGACGGTGGAATTGCAGGTGGGCGTGGAGCCATCCAAGGTGTAGCGGATGGATGCCCCGGCGGCGGAGTCGGTGATGGTCAGCAATTGGGTGGTGTCGTAGTTTCCGGTGCGGAAACTCAAATTGGGATTGGCCACCTTGAACGAATAGGTGGCGCTGACGACCTTGCTCTTTCGCCAGCCCTGGCGCGCGGCGATGGCCTTGATCGTGACGTTGGAGTCGATCAGGAGGGTGTCCGTATACTGGAACGATTGATCGGTGGGATCGGATCCATCGGTGGTGTAGTACACAGGAATTCCCGAGGAACTCTTGATGCTCACGTAGCGCTGCGAGGTGTAGGAGCCGGATTTCACGGAAATGACAGGATCCGCGGCGATCATGCGCACGGTGGTGGTGCAAGCCGGGCTCGGGATGTTCTTGCCGCGGAAAGACTTGGCGATGATCGTGGAACTGTCCGAAACAAGGATGGAATCCTTGTAGATGGGCGATGTTTCGTTGGGGTCGCCGCCGTCGGTGGTGTAGCGCACGGTGTCGGAGGGGCCGAACCCGAGGATGGCGATTTTCTTGGCGACCTTGGAGCTGTCCTGGCGAGGCGTGCTGAAGTACGGCTTGGCCACGCGCTTTCCGACCACGAATTCGATGGTCACCGTGTCAGAGGAAATGGTTCCGGCACCGAAGGATCGAAGCGAGGCGGCCTTGATGGTGGTGGTGCCGAAGATGCGCTTGGTCGTGCCGCTGGCAACCTTGGGGTCGGACGAGGTCAAGCGGGAGGAGACGCCGTTGGTGGTGTAGCGAATGCTGTCGGTGGTACCGGTGGCCGCATCGAACTTGAGGGTGACGGAGTCCGGAAAGTCCCGCTGGTCGGCCGGGTATCCGACCGGCGTGATGCTGGGAGCGTCCAGGCGGCGGATGACCTGGATGGTTTCCTTCTTGGAGGTGTCGTTGGACAGGCGCACGACGATCGAGTTGACACCGACGCTGAGATTGACGGATTTCGAGGTGAAGTCGCCGGAAGCGACCACGTTCGCATCGGCGCCGTTGACCGTGATCTTGGCGCCGGAAGCGGGGCTGACCTTGCCGCGGATGGTGATGGCCGTCGTTGCGTTGGGAACGGTGGTGTCGCCATTGGACGGGCTGGTGATGTTCAGCGAGTAGTCGACCGTGGAGGTGCCGGTCCCGTTGTTGTTGATCGTGGTCGAGTTCGACTCGCTGGACGTGGGGGCCGAGCCCTTGCTGTCATCGCAGGAGGCCAGGAAAAGCCCCGTGGCGGCCAAGCTCAGGGCTGTTGCCCAAACAAATGGTTTCCTCATCTTGCGCGCTCCTCGAAGGGGTAGGTCGGATGTTTCCCCCGAACAACGAGGGAATCCGCAATCTTCCCATTCTATGCACGTAAATGGAGCTGCGTCAAGGACTTCCGGATGAGAACGGCATTTTCCGTCCTCGTCAGGCCTAGTAGGCGAAAGCCACGGGTACGAACCTTGTCGCGCCCTTGGCGACCTGGAGGGTATCCAGCATTTTTTCTCCGATCACGATGCCGGCGGAGTTCCTGGCCTGAACACGCAGGGAATGGGTTCCCGGTTGGACGGGAATGCGCAGGATCCGAACCTGGCGAGGCAGCCACACGCTCAGGCGCACATCGGATTGTTCGATCTGGCCTTGGGCGGCATCCACGCCGATGTTCGTCAGAAGGTCCACCAAGGGGTTTCCGGTCCGGATGGCGCTTTTGGCCTTTTGGGCGGCGATGGTGCGAGTCGCCACGCGAACCACAGTCCGCGCCATGATCGCCGGCTCTTCCGTCTCCACGGCCTTCCCCAGGAGGTCGCGGGTGTCGGCGATCGGGAGTGCAGCGAGCGTTGCCCCTTGATCGACGCTTGCCGTGACGGAACCAACCTGGGAAGTGGTCTCTTTCAGCAACGGCAGCGTGAAATTCACGCTGAAAGTGCGTCCGGAACCGGGCACACCCGGGATGGGCAGGACGTTGAAGGTCTGTTTTCCGGTGGTGGGGTTGTTGTAGTAATAGGAAAACATGCCCGTCTTCAGCCAGGTTCCCCAGGCGCGCATCTGGTCGATCACCGGTGAGCGACCTTGATAGCAAACCAGCACGATCTCCGACGGGGATTGCTCGAGCACGCGGCTGGAATCGAGGTCGGCTGCGGAAGGCGCGAGGTTCCATCGGGAGATTTCCTCGTCGAATCCCTCCTTCTTGAGGCGGAACGCCGCGTTTGCTTTCAAAGGCTCCGGCATGGGCAGCTTGGATCCTTTCCAGGCTTCCAAGCTGCGACGCAAAGAAACCACGGCGTTGTCGGATTCGCCGCCGGCCTGGAAGGCCAGCCAATGGAGGGTTTCCAGCATGGCCTCGCCGTGCTCGCCGTTGACCCCTTTGGACTTCAGCTCATCCAACAGAAGCACCCCACGCCGTGCCTCCACCAACCCTCCCTCCAAGTCGCCTTTGGCCAGGCGCCCTACCAGTTGCATCTGGGAAAGGAAGACCCGTTCGTAGGGACGGAATCGATAGGGACGGACGTTGTCGTTGACCACCAAGGCGGTGGCTTCGTTGGTGACCGATCTGGCGTAAAGCTCCTCGAAGAGCTTGTCCGCTTTGTCCAGCCAGAAGATGGAGCTGTCCCACTGCCCCGCGAAATGGTGGAGGACTCCCAGGTCCAGGGCGTACAGAGGCTCGGATCCCGTACCGTAGAGGTTGTGGTTTTTACGCACCGTGGCCAAGGAACGGTGTGGGTCGCCTTGGGCCAGTTCCTGGCGGAACGCGGAGAGTCGCTCCACACCATCATTGGCGCAACCCGACAGGGCGAGTGCGGCAAACGCGCTCGCCAAGGCGAAGCGGCGCGCAAAACGCCGCGAAGAAGGGGCGGACATGACCGCCTCAGAGCTTCAGGGAGCTCTGCTCGACGAACTTCTTGATCTTCTTGTCGCCGATCCAGACCTTCTTGTGGCTTTGGATTTCGATGAGGGTCAGATCGACCTGGTAGAAGACGACGGCTTCGTCGCCTTCCTTGTCGATGATGCTGGAAATTTCGCCGGAGAGCATGAGTTCGGCGCCGGTCTCGGACTTGGCCGCCTGTTTGGTGTCGGCGGTGGCGTTGCCGGCTTGGCTTCCCACCTCGGTGCGGAGTTCTTCGCGAACGGTGGCATCCGCCACCATCTCCACCTTGCCGGAATTCACCAAGGAACGCTGGATGTCGTTGATGAAGGTCTGGACGGGGATGTGTTCTTGGGTGCGGTTCTTGATCTGGCCCACGACGACGCGGGGGATTTTTCCTTTGCTCTGGTAGGACTGGATCCAGGGGCGTTCCAGGCAGTCCTTGAGCATGTCTTCCGCGACCATGCGGGAATCCGCATCGTTCCAGCGGCCGGAGAGGTCGGTGGTGGAATTGGTGGCGATGCGGCTGACTTCCTTGCCGGCGCATCCTCCCAAGGCCAGCAACGCGGCCGCCAGGGCGATCGGGGTGGACAGGAATTGAATGGCTCTCATGGCACGGACTCCTCGGGATTTCGGACGATGGGGCGTTTCATAGTATACAGTCCCGAAGGTCGATCGACCGCTCGGGAATTTCACAAGACGAACAGATTGTCCCTGTGGATGGCTTCCTGGGGGGCGGAGTGTCCCAGGATACCCGGGATTTCGGCAGAATTTCGACCGGCGATGCGGGCCATGTCGGCGGCGCTGAAGTTGGCCACGCCGCGGGCGATGGGGTGGCCTTCGCCGGTGGTCATCTCCACCACCACGCCGGCCGGGAAACTTCCTTCCACGGAGGCGACTCCCTTGGCCAGAAGCGACGTGCGGCGCTCCACCACCGCTTGGACGGCGCCGGCATCCAGCACCAGCCGCCCTTTGGGCGTGCTGACAAACCGGATCCAGCGCTTGCGGGAGCCCAGTTTGTTTTCGGAGGGCAAAAAAAGCGTTCCCTGCGGAGCGCCCGAGGCGATGGCCACCAGATCCGAGGTGAATCCGTTGGCGATCACACAGGCGGATCCGGATTCCGTGACGGTACGCGCGGCCACGATCTTGGTGATCATGCCGCCGGTGCTGGCGAGGCTTCCCGCGCCGCCCGCCAGGGATTCGATCTCCGGGGTGACGCGATGGACGATCGGGATCAGGCTCGCCTCCGGATCCGATTTGGGGTTGGCGGTGAACAGGCCGTCGATGTCCGACAGGATCACCAGAAGATCGGCTTCCAGAAAGTGGCAGACATCGGCGGAAAGCCGGTCGTTGTCGCCCACCTTGATTTCGGAAGTGGCCACCACGTCGTTTTCGTTGACGATGGGCACCACGCCATGGCGAAGCAGGGCGTCGGTGGTGGCGCGGATGTTGGAAAAACGCTCCGGATCGCGGAAATCCTCGGCGGTGAGCAGGTATTGGGCGACGGTCACGCCGCGGCGCGCGAAGGATTCGTCGTAGGCGTGCATGAGGCGGATCTGCCCCACGGCCGCGCAGGCTTGTTTTTCCGCCAGTTGTTTGGGCTTGGAGGCATGCCCCAGGATCCCCATCCCGATCCCGACGGCTCCGGAGGTGACCAACACCACTTCCCGGCCGGATCCGCGCAGCGCCACGATCTGATCCACCACGCGCTCCAGTTGATCCGGAGCCAATCCGCCCTGCTCGTGGGTCAGAAGGCGCGTCCCCACCTTGACCACCACGCGATGCGCCTTGGACAAGAGCTCCTGGCGAAGGTTCGCGCTCACGCGGACTCCCCGTGCAGGATCCGGGCGGCTTCGGGTGCCGAAAATCGTCCGTCGAACAGGGCCTTCCCCACGATCACCCCTTCGATTCCGGGGTGGGCGCGGTCAAAAATTGCCTGGAGGTCGGAAAGCGACGAGATCCCGCCGGAAACGATGGTGGAAAGGCCCGTGGTCTCGGCGAAAGAACAGGTGGAGGGGAGATTGGGCCCCTGGAGCATGCCGTCGCGGGAGATGTCGGTGAACACGCAGGATCGCACGCCCAAGGCTTTCATGGCGCAGCCCAGGTCGTCGGCGCGCAGTCCCTCGCCCTCCGTCCAGCCGGACACCTTGGCGATGCCGTCGCGGGCGTCGATCCCCACGATCACCCGGTCGGCGCCAAAACGCTTGAGCATCTGTTCCACCACGCGAGGGTCGCGGGCGGCCACGGTCCCGGCGATCACCCGCCCCACACCCCATTCTTCCAGGGCACGGGCGGCATCGTCCACCGTGCGGATCCCGCCGCCCAGTTCCGTGGGGCATTTGCAGGCTTCCACCATGCGACGCACCGCGAGGCCGTTTTTTGCCGTGCCCTCGAAGGCCGCGTCCAGATCCACCAGGTGGATGCGGTCGGCTCCGCCTTGGGCCCAGGCTTGGGCGATCTCCCAGGGCGCGTCGCTGTAGACGGTCTTCTGGTCCTTCTTGCCTTGCACGAGGCGAACGGCGCATCCGTCCATCAGATCGACGGCGGGGAGGAACTGGAGCTTGGGCTTGGTCATGGTTGGTGGCAAATGGAACAATTCCCGACCCTCCTACCGAGGGTCGGATGTGGATACCTTTTGGAGAGGTCTGTTCTTCGTTTCCGTTGAAAGGGCATATCATCTGGGATTTTATGCTGTGATGAGATTTTTGGTTTTTGATGCCCGGTGGAGGTGCTGTGAGCAATGACAGCGGATCCGAGACGATTCCGGTGACCCCGCCTGTGGAGCGGGAAGGTTTTCGCGCAGGCGAGCAGCTGGGGAGATGCCAATTGGTGGCGCCCATCGGCGAAGGAAGCACGGGAGTGGTCTGGGAAGCTTGGCACACCACTTTGGCGTTTCCCGTGGCGGTGAAGGTGCTGCGCGCCTCCCAGGAGCCCGATCTCGCTTCGCGGATGCTCGGGCGGTTTCGGCATGAAGCCATGCTGGCTTCCCGGTTGGATCATCCCGGGTTCGTGCGGGTCTTCGACTACGGGGAAGACCATCGCCGTCCGTACCTGGTGATGGAGTTGGTGCGCGGGCGGACTCTCGAAGCATGGATGCGAACGCAAGGACTGGTCGATCAGCGGACCAGTCTGGGAGTGGTCGGGCGCATCTGCCAGTCGCTTTCCGTGCTCCACCGGCTGGGGATGGCTCACCGGGACATCAAGCCATCCAATGTTCTGATCGGGCCGACAGGCCAATTGAAGATTTCCGATCTGGGTCTGGCCTCGTATCCACGCTCGCGCGGCAAGGGCGGGACGGTTTCCGGAACGCTTCCGTATCTCGCGCCGGAATGTTTTCGAGAAGACCATCCGGTCGATGCGCGTGCGGACTTGTTCGCGGTCGGGGTGATCCTGCACCGACTCCTCTTCGGTCGCTTCCCGCAAGTCGGGGCGAACGGGATCGAGGTGAGCGACCCCCGATACGACGAAGGAACGCTCTACCTGCTGCGATGGTTGCTCGAACCCGACGAGCACAACAGGGTGCAAACGGCCCACGATGTCGCCCGGACCTGCTGCGATCAGGCCCAGTGGCTGGAAAGACAAGGCGCGATGGTCGTCTGATCGGCTGGCGTGCGGATTCGAAACACGCTCGCAATCGTTTCCCAACGAGCCCATGGCAATCTTGTCTTCGCCTGACGGAGTTTCCCGTCGGTTTTTGCCCGGAAGGCATCGAAGCATGGCTCCCATTGCGAGCGGAGAACCGGAGGCGACTTCGCAGCCTGGAGCGCGAACCGATCCGCGGATCGGCGAAGGCAGCATCCTGGGGCGCTGCCAACTGGTTTCGCCCATCGGCGAAGGGTCCATGGGCACGGTGTGGGAGGCGTGGCACACCACGTTGGGCATTCCCGTGGCCGTGAAGGTCTTGCGGCCTTGTCGGGATCGGGATGCGGAAATCCGGGCATTGCAGCGGTTCCGCCAGGAAGCCCACATCGCCTCGCGCGCCGACCACCCCAGTTTGGTGCGGGTGCTGGACTACGGCGAAGACCACCACCGGCCCTATCTGGTGATGGAGTTGGTGCGCGGACCCACGTTGGAGGAGTGGATGCGACAATTTCCGGCCTGCGACGAGCGCACCGCACTGAAGGTGGCCGGCCACATCGGCATCGGTCTGGCGAACCTCCACCAGTCGGGCGTGGTCCACCGCGACATCAAGCCGTCCAACATCCTGATCCATCCGGGGCGCCACGTGAAGATCTCGGATCTGGGGCTGGCCGGCTCGCCAACCAGCCTGGACGGCCAGCTTGCGGGTACGCCGCATTACCTGGCTCCCGAGTGCGTGTTGCGGGGATGCCATGACGATTCGCGCTCGGACCTCTACGCGGTCGGCGTCATCCTCTATCGATTGCTCCTGGGGAGGCTTCCGTTCCAAGGCTCCACCCGGGCGATCCTCCATGCCCAAGCGTGGGAACGCCCCAGCTGGACGATCCCTGACGGAATCCGACTGGATGCGGGGACGCTGTACATCGTGCGCAGCCTGCTGGAGAAGGATCCGGCCCGACGGGTTCAGTCGGCGGTGGAGTTGGTCCAGGCTTGCCGCGAACAGGTGCATCGGTTGGATCGGCGGGAGCGGTTGGATTCCAGCTCGCAGGAGTCGGCCAGGCCGGAGCGCTCTCCAGAAACCCCGTTGACAAAAACAGAACGACCCACCTCCCCGCGAAGGGAAGTGGGTCGATTTTGGAGAAGAGCAGAGCGATGGGTCCGATGGTTTTCCCGGACCTTCGTTCCTTAGGCGCGCAACGACTTGATGGCCGCGGCCAACTGCTTTTCAAGGACGGGCAGGCCGGCCTTGCGGAGTTCCTTCTTCACGGCGTCCAGCGAAGCCATGGCCTCGGCGATGGCCGGATCGGAAGAAAGTCCGTAGACGATCCCTTCTTCGGACGGCTCGCGAGTGACATGGTATCCGAGTTCGCGGGCACGTTCGACTTCGCGGGCCAGCGTGCGGGGGTGGACCGGGAAACCGCGACGTCCGAGTTCCTTGAGGACCTCGGCTTCGGGTGTCGGGGCATCCTGGGCTTTGAGCGTGTCGATGAGAGCCTTGAGCTTGCGAGCCTGAACGACGTAGGAGGCTTCTCCACGGTCGATTTTTGGCCTGCTGACTTTCGCGGGCTTGGTCTTCGCTGGCTTGGCCTTGGTCTTCGCCATGGCATTCTCCTTTGGAGCGTGATATTGCGCGCATCGGATTCTAGGCTGGGTCCTTCCAGCTTAGGTCGGATTCTGACGACAACGTAGATGATTCCACTCTTTTCGGCCAAGGTCAAGAGGCGGATTCTGTCAATTTTTTTCGCAGACTGCGCTCATGATCCGGCAGATTTTTCCCAATCCGCCTGCTTTGGGGTGCTTTTTGTCTTCGAGAAAGCGGAGCCCGGGACGGATCTTCGCAATTCCAGGCGCAATCCCCGGAAACGAAATTCCGGTATTGTGTTCGATCCGGTTTCCGGAATCGATTCTTTTTCCAAGGGACTTGGGATCCGGTTTGTCGGAGGGTTTCCCTCGCGACTCGAATCGGACCTGCGAGGTTCTACCTTTGGCGCCCCATGTCCAACGCCGTCAATGCATCTGGGCTTCTCGAAGCCCTGGACCAGGTTCTGGAAGACAGAAAAAGCCAGGATCCTTCGCAGTCCTATGTCGCCAAGCTCTACCACAAGGGCTTACCCAAGATTTTGGAAAAAATCGAGGAAGAATCCCGCGAAACCATCGAGGCCGCTTCCGAGGACGGAACCGACCACCTGGTTTACGAGGTGGGCGACCTCTGGTTCCATACGCTGGTGCTTTTGCACCACAAGGGTCGCACCGGAGCGGATGTGCTCCAGGAACTGGCGCGCCGCTTCGGCGTGTCCGGAATCGTCGAAAAGGCCTCGCGGCCTCCAAAGGAGTAATGGCAGAATGATCCAGATCGGCATTCCTTCCAAGGGGCGTCTCCACGAGCCCATCGTGGCGTTGCTCAAGCAATCCGGATATCGATTCCGCGTGGATGGTCGCAGTCTGCGGATTCCCGCGGGCTCCGATACTTCGCTGGTGCTTTTGCGCACCGACGACATCTCCACCCTCGTGGCCGCCGGCATCCTGGATGCCGGAATCAGCACCCAGGACATCGTGGAGGAGACTTCCGCCCAGGTGGTGGAAGTCCTGAAGCTGGACATGGGCCATTGCCGCATCGTGGTGGCCGTGCCGGAAAATGGCGAGATCCAGACCCCTGCGGACCTCGATGGCAAGACCATCGCCACGTCGTTTCCCAAGCTCGCGGAAAACTTCTTCCAAAAGCACGGCGCCACTCCGCGGTTCGTGGAAGTCGGTGGCTCCTGCGAGGCCATGGTTCCGCTGGGGCTGGCCCAGGGGATCGTGGACATCACCGAGACCGGCAGTTCGCTGCGCGACAACGGACTCAAGATCCTCTCCGAGATCGGCTCCTACCAGACGGTGCTGGTGGCCAGGCCCGAGCGCGCGGAAGATCCGGAAATCAAGCAGCTCGCGCGTCGCCTCAAGGGCGCGATGATCGCACAGACCTACCGGCTGGTGGAATACAACGTGCCCCGCGCGAAACTCGCGGAAGCCGAAAAGATCACGCCCGGATTCCAGGCGCCCACGGTCAATTCGCTGGAAGATCCCGCCTGGTGCGCGGTCCGGGCCTTGGTTCCGGTCAAGCAACTGGGCCAGGTGATCGATTCCCTGGAAGCTTTGGGGGCCACGGCCATCCTCCAATTCGGGATTGAAAATTGTCGTCTGTGAGGCCTGCCGGCCCCATCGGTCGCGTGTTCGCCCGCATCCGGGCGACATTGTTCTTCGGGGCGCTGTTCGGTTCGATCTTCTTTTTCGGGTTCTGGCTGATCCCGGCGGCGGTCGTGTTCAAGCGGGCATCGTTCATCAAATGGATGTGCATCAGCTGGCTGAACGTGTTCATGCCGGTGTTCGGGCTGCGCTATCGCGTGGCCGGGCGCGAGAACCTGCTGGAGCGACGGACCATTTTCGTGGTCAACCACCAGAGTTGGCTGGATATCCCGCTGATCATGGCCGGCGTGCGCTACCCGGCTTTTCTGGCCAAGAAGGAAATCGCTTCCTGGCCATGGTTCGGTGCGGCCATGCGGGTGCTGCGCTGCGTGTTCGTGGATCGCTCCGATCGTCGTTCCCGCGCCCAGGTGGGCGAGAATGTGCGTCGCGAAGTCCATGACGGCGTGGACTTCTGCATTTTCCCGGAAGGCACGCGGTCCATCGACGGCAACCTCCAGCCTTTCCAAGGTGGCGCGTTTCGCGTGGCCGTCGACGCGGGGGTGTTGGTGACTCCGGTGGTGATCGACGAGACTTGGTGGATCCTCAACAAGAAGACCTTCCAATTGTTTCCCGGCACCATCCGAGCCCGCATCCTGCCCGGAATCGACGCATCGCTTCCGGAAAACCAGGATGTGAAAAAGCTCATGGCCCAGGTGCATGCGCAGATGGAGCAGGCGTTGGCACAAATGCGCGCCGAGCCGGAGGCGTCGGGGCGGTTTCCGACCGCCTGAGGCTAGCCATAAGGGCGCATTGAATTCCGATACCCGCACCGATGGGATGTTCTCCGGTACTTCGCACCGGGGTTCGAACAGGGGCTCCCGCCCCTGACCGTGCCAAGGGCCACTGGCGGCCCTTGGATCCGCAGCCGGGGGGCTTGCCCTGGAGCGACCAAGGGTAGCATGCCCTTACGGGCAGACCTATTCAGGTGCCACTGACTTGGTCACTCCATTCCACAGGCCCCCCGGGCCCCCTCCTGCCCATCTCAGGGAAGGCTGGAAGTAACCGGGAGGGCGCTATGGCGCCGTTCCAGCGAGGATGGCGCCAGTCGAGTCCGTGACGATGATCCGGGAATTGGGTGCGAAGAGCGCTCCCATTCCTGCCGCAGACCAGTCCAACGCGCGGTTGCGAGGGCTCCAATCCGCGTTGTGGATCCCAAAGGTCGCGCCTTCTCCTGATGCATCCGGGTAGCTCTCGCCAGGTTTGAGAACAACGCCTTTGCACGCCAGGACGTAGGCGTCCTTCTGATTCACCTTCGACAGGGCGCCTTTGCATTTGGGGGAGTACCAGGTTTCTGCCACGCTCTGCTTGCCTGGAGTGGGCGTGAAGAAAAACTGGACAGTCCCAACGGCGACAGGTTTTGTCCCGGAGTTCTTGATGACGATCTTTGGTCGAAGGTACTTGGAGTCTGTCGGCGTTTTGTCGCTTGAGGTGACCTCAAGCACTGGCTTGTCCACAGGAGTCGCGACTTCCTGGAACAGGGCGGTGGGGAAGCGGTTTTTCGTTACGGTCAGAGAAAGACTGGGGGGGAGCGCAGTGGTATCGCCCGCCCAGCCCGTGAATTTCCACCCTGCGGAGGCGACTGGAGTCAAGACCACCGAGGAGCCGAGAGGATAGGAGGCTTGCGATGGGTTGACTTGAACCTTGCCTGAACCACTCACGCTGGGAGTGACGACGAATTGTCCGGTGGGGAGCGGAGGTTCGGGCCGGACCTGCCCCGAAAAACGGAGGAATTCATCGTCAGTGAAGGTGAAATACGCATTGGAAATATTTGTCTTCGCCCCCCGGGGGATGACGATCCTGAAGCCGGATAGGTTGCCTCCAGGCGGAATCGGTGCGATATGGTTCTTTGACTTCCATTCAGCCAAGACAACGGGCTCTTCATCCACATAGGCAGAATCGAAATTCCAGCCGGAGGGAGCTGCACCTACCAGCCCTGGAATATTATGACCATAGATGGAATCACCGATGCTGAAGTTCCATTGGCCGTCGGACTTCGCGCCGAGGGTAATCCAGGAAAGCGGGTGCGAACTCCCGTTTTGTGCTGTGAAATTATAGAGAGTGTCGCCATTGAGGTTGGTGGTGGTTCGGTATCTCATGCTAAATTCTGCATTCGCGGATGTTATCTGCATGAGAAGAGAAGTTGCCAGGAGTATTTGAGTCGAAATCATCATTAGTTTCTCCTTTTTAGTTTTCGAAGTGCCATGGTTCGGGCATCACTTTCCAATTCAGAAGCGGCCGCCGCAGACCACAATTCCTGGAAAGGGTAGCGATGTCGATGCTTGCGGGAGACCAATTCATATCAATGGCTTTCCCTAATGAATGCTTGGATGTTTTCCCGGTAACGCCAGGTTTATGTTTATTCCATTCGCGTCGCACTTCAGGCAAGATAGATTGGCAGCCAGAGGTATCAGTCCCCAATGTGTCAAGGCGGAGTTTGTTTTGACGCACTTCATAAAGATGGTTCTGATACTGGGGCGGCCGCACCGCGGAGTTCACTGTCAGCGCCCCCCCTGCAGCCTTTACCGCCTGGTCAAGACATTGATACGATGCCAAGAGTTGAGGGGTCAGCCCTTGCATCAAGACGGGTGTCTGCCCCTCCTCGACCAAGAGAGCATTCGGGTCGGTCATGGGCGTGAACGGCAAAAGCTTGCAATCACTCACGGCCCTAAGGGAGTATTCGAACGAAGCAGTTGGCGGATTTCCGGGGCAATTAGTCATGGAGTTTTGAATCAAGACTTCAGCCGGACCTTTGAAGTCAGAATAGCGAATGGTGTCCTCGCCCTCAAATGACCATATTTCATGGTCTGGATTGCCATTGAAAATGATCCGGTTTTCTTGGTGGACCGTGCCCGCGATTCTTGTTCCTGTGTTAGACGTTATTTGGTCACCCACAAAGATTCCAGTAGCTTCGCGAATGCCGCCTGGGTACAAGCTATTCAGATACCATGGAAACAACCCTTGATTGAACTGATAAAGCTCCCCATTTGGATTCGCTGGGGGGCGGCCGCGCTTGAAATTGTTTGCGCGATACCGCAACAGAACAATTTTTCCCGTATCGACACCCCAGTCAATTGTCCAGTGCTGGGCTCGCATGGCAAAGGGAATATCAGGCCAGCCATTGTCAATCTGAGTTTGTAGCCAATCAGGGTCGATTGATTCGTAGGGGATTTGTTGGACAGCGGTGAAGGATCCGAATGCTCCTGGGGGAGACGTGCTAGATGCGATAAACTCTTGGGCATCGATGGTTCCAAGTAGGACTGCATCGTGAGTAGAAGCTGCGGGGGGCGAAAATTTCACTCCCCCATCGGATTCGGAGAATTTGATGGGCAATCCCATCGCATTTTGGAAAAGAAGAAAAGCGATGAAGAACAGCGAAAAAAAGCAACGTCTACTTCCTGCGGAGAAGGAGGGGGGGGGGGGCTGAAATCGAGTCTCATCCTCTGTCCTTGATTGTGTGGGGAATTTGCTTACTAGAAATCAATTAGCCGACTCTGCTCCAGTAAACAATGGGGAATTTGAGAGCCGACGCCTAGAACATACAGTTGTTTTTTGAATTAAGGTGCGAGTTAAGGAAAAAATCATTTCGGCAGCGTGGGCGCCCAGCCCAGCCCCAACGAGTAGAACGTGGTGTTGTCGGCGCGCGAGGCGCCCAGCCGCAGGTAGACCGGGACGCGGTAGCTGGAAAAATCCACCAGCACGGCGGCCGTCGCCATGGGGAGCGCGGAATTGTCTCCCGCGGCGTACCACTTGAAGTTGCCGTTTTTTGACCGGAAGCCTGCGACACGTTCCGGCAGGTAGTAGCCGCCGCCGAGCTCCAGCCACACCGGAGCGCGCAGGCAGAGATTGATGCCGCCGGAGATCTCCAGTGCGCGCAGTCGGGTCTCGCCGGTGGGCGTCGCGTCCGAGGGGGCGATTTCGCTCGCGTGGTTGGCCGTGTCGCGCTCCAGCATGCCGGGGGTGACGCCGAATTGCGCGCTGAAGCCCCATCCGGTCGAGCCGATCTTCCGGTTTTCCAACTGGGCGATGTGCAGGCCCATCAGATGGACATCCTCCGACCAGGCTCGGTCGTAGTGGGCCCCGATGGCGAAACGCGTGTTCTGCTCCTGCAGGAAGGTCGCCCGCGAATCGGTCATCGGACGCTGGGTCGCGGACTGGGGGAGGGCGGCTTCCCCAGGGGACTGGGCCTGGGAGGGCAGGCTGGATGCCAGAAGGCTGGCCACCAGGGCCGAGCGGGAGGTCAGGTGCATGGTTCGTCTCTCACGGTCCGGGAGTGGTGGATTGGCCTTCGAAGCTAGAATGTTCCGGACTCATCAGGGGATGTACAGCCCCGCCTCGCCCGACCACCAGCCGCCCTGGTGGCGGCTGCGCACCCAGATGGCGCCGTGGATGGACGCTCCCAGGATCCAGGATCTCCCTCGCGTGGCGCCCCGTTCCAGAACCCGTCCCGATGCGTCGGCGATCTCCACGTCGTCCTCCAGCCCGAGAGGGCCGGGGAAAGTCAGTTTCCGTCCGGAGCGAAGGATCGTTCCGGGCACGTCCGGCCGCGGACGGGCGGCGAGAGTTTGCTCGGCGAGGGCGGCGTAGGAGCCTCCCCGGTCCACCACCGCCCAGACCTCGCGTCGGACGGGATCCACTCCCCGGGAACCCAACGCGTCGCCGCTCTTCCATACGCCTTGGCGGAGGGTGCCGGAGCCCACGCATTTCCAGGAAATGGAATCCTGGCGTCCAAGGCAGATCTGGCCTGCGGTGAGCAGGGAATCGGGCACGGAAGGATCGATGGACATCGCGATCGCGAACGTGGGGGTGGTCTGCGAGCCCAGGGCCTTCTCCAAGCCCCAGAGAGTCCAGGCCGAGCTGGCGAGTCCCGGAATCTGTCGCCAATCGGTGGAGGCGAGCGCGGAGAAGGGTCGATTGTAGAAGTCTCCCTTGGAAGCCTTCCAGGCTCCGGACAGGATCCGCACCTTGGTTCCCGCCGAGGAATCGGAAAGCGTCTTCAGGCTGTCGCCTTGGGCCAGGAGGGTCTGCCGGCCCCGCGACGATGCGCCCCAGCGGCGACGGAGCGTCCAAAGCCCCTCGAGATTGGGGGCCACCAGGAGATCCCCGAACTGGATGCCCGAGGGCGCCCCCCAATCCGAGTACTCGATGCGCGGACCGTCCACTTCCACCACCGTGTAGCCGACCGTGCCCAGGTCTTGGGCCAGGAGGATTTCGCGCTTCTTGCCAAAGCGCGGCACGTTCTGTTCTTCGTCCACCTTCAAGGGGGGATAGAACTTGTAGGAGGCTCCGGGCAGGATGCGCTGCTGGATCCGCAGCGCACGGGGTCCGGGTTCCTCCACCATCGCCTGCTGCATCTGGTGGTCGTGGCCGGCGAAGAACACCTCCACGCGATTGCGATGGAGGATCTCGAAGAACTTGGCCGTGGTCGCCGAATCCGAGGTGGGCGAATCCCCGAAGAAGTTGTCCACGTGGCAGGCGCCGATCACCGGTTTGTGGGTGATCACGAAGGCGTTGGACCCCTGGGGCCGGGCCGACAGCACCGAATCCAACCAAGGAAGCTGGCTCGAGACCGCGCAAGGCTCGGCCTTCACCCCCATGAAGTTGTCGATGAGCGCGAACGTGATCCCGTTGTCGCGAAACGCGTAGCTGCGCCCCGGAGCGCAGGCGGGGCTGGTGAACGATTCTCCCATGGTGAATTTTTCGCGATTGGCCAGGCGGGGATGGATGTTCTGGCTGTCGGTCCACACGAAAGCGTCGGCGGGGGTGTTGCGCATGATGCCGTTTTTCGTCTGCGGAAACACGCGCAGGAACTCCGCGGCGGCCACGGGGCCTTCATCGTGGTTGCCGCGGACCGGGAAGAAGCCGATGCCCGCGTCGTAGAGCTCCTGCGTCCAGGTGGCCCGGGTGCGCATGGAGCGCAAGGCAGGCCAATCGGTGAGGTCGCCGGCAGCCAGGACGAACCGCACTCCGTGGTCGGCGAGCCTTCCGTGGATCTGGTGCAGGAAATAGGCCGGGACCATGTTGGGATTCATGTACCCGCTGAGGCTGTCGGCGTTCACGATCACCGTGGAGTCCTTGCCGTCGGCGCCTTTGAGCACCGTGCCGCTGGCGTTCTTCACGGGAATGCGGGCGGTGTCGGGCCATTGGGTGTCGCCCAGCACGGCGAATTTCCAGGGCTCGGCGGACAGGGGCGCCAAGGCCAGGCCGATCGCGAGGAGGCATATCCTTCGGGGGGCGAACAAGGGAAGGTCGAATTTGGAGCGAAGCCGGGCGATGAAATTGTGGAGCATCGTCAGACCATACGCCGCGCAGTGGTGGCAACAGAGAGCGATGCCTTTGCAGGCAACGCAATCTTCGTCGAGGAGCCGCGGAATGTGTTTCCAGAACGCTTCAGCTAGGAAGTCGCGTGGTCGCGCATCCAACGCCTGGCGGCGATGTCGGAGCCTTCCGCCAGTTCCTTGCGGGAGACTTCCAGACGCCACTGGGCGTAGCGGCGCTCCCTGAGGCGATTCAACACCTCCACCGCCCTGCGCTTTTCCACCAGCACGGCCCGGGCTTCGGCCACCCTGGCTTGGGCCTGGACAAAGGCTTCCTCCACGGCCGCGATCCGCACGGCCTGGCCGCGCACCCAATCGAAGAACAAGGTCTGGCCTTGGGCCCAGATCTCACCTAGGCGTGCGGACTGTTGGAGTGCGGTTTCCTCGCGCAGTTCCGTCCGCAGATCATGGATCGCTTGGCGGAGCCTTTCCTGTTCGGAGACACACTTTCCCAGAATGGTCTTGGCGGCTTCCTCGGCTCGTTCGGCCAGGCGCAGAGCCGCTTCGAGCTGGAACTTGAACTTCAACCTGGACCCCGCATCACTTGCGCACCGGTGCGCGGGCAGACAGGGCTAGTTTGACAATTTCCGACCTGGCTGTGGCGAAGGGCGTGGTTTCTTCGCGGTCCTGGCGAAGGAATGTCTGCCACTTGTCGCGCAGCTTGATGGCCAGGTCCAGCCGGGGATCGGATCCCTTCTGGTAGGCGCCCAACGTCACCAGGTCTTCGTTTTCCCGGTAGAGAGCCATCAGGGCCAGCAGCTCGCGGGCACCCTTGCGGTGGTCGTCGTCGGCGACGTCGGCCATGCAACGACTGATCGATTTCAATACGTCGATGGCGGGGAAGTGGTTCTTGTTGGCCAGATCGCGCGAGAGCACCACGTGGCCGTCCAGGATGGAGCGGATCGCGTCGGCCACGGGTTCTTCCATGTCGTCGCCGTCGGCGAGCACGGTGTAGAGGCCCGTGATGGAGCCCTTGTCGGATGTGCCCGCCCGCTCGAACACCTTGGGCAGAAGCGCGAACACCGAAGGCGTGTACCCTTTGGTGGCGGGCGGCTCGCCCACGGCCAGTCCGATCTCGCGTTGGGCCATGGCCAATCGCGTGGAGCTGTCCATCATCAACAGCACGTCCTTGCCCTGGGCGCGAAACCACTCGGCGATGGTGGTGGCGGTGAAGGCCGCCTTGACGCGCACCACGGCGGGTTGGTCGGAGGTGGCGCACACCACGACGGATCTTGACATTCCTTCTTCGCCCAGGTCGCGTTCCAGGAATTCGCGCACTTCGCGGCCGCGCTCGCCGATCAGGCAGATCACGTTGACATCCGATTCGCAGCGCCGGGCCAGCATCCCCAGCAGCACGGATTTGCCCACCCCGGATCCCGCGAAGATGCCCAGACGTTGGCCTCGGGCCAGCGTGAGGAATCCATCCAGCGCCCTCACACCGGTGCCCATGGGCTGGTGGATGCGCGTGCGCGAAAGCGGGTGCGGAGCCAGTCCGGTCACCGGTCGGCGCACACCGGGAACAGGCCCCTTCTCGTCCAGGGGATTGCCCAGTCCATCCAGGATCCTGCCCACCAGATCCTGTCCCACGGGTACCTGCAAAGGCCTCCCGGTGGCGACCACCTCCAGGCCGGGACGGATTCCGTCCATTCCCCCCAGGGGCATCAGCAGGGTGGTCCCTTCGCGGAACCCCACCACTTCCGCATATCCGAACAGGGCGTCGCCGGCCGCCAGGGCGCACAGTTCGCCAACGGCGGCCGCAGGTCCCGACGATTCCACCAGAAGCCCCACCACACGCGTGATGCGGCCGCGCACCTCCACCGGGTCGCAGTCGGCCACCACGCGTTTCCAAAGTTCGGTCCGGTCAGGAGGGAAGGTTGCCACGAGCGCGTTCCTCCGCGACCGCTTCGGCGAGAGCCTTCTCGACGTTTTCCGTCAAACGCGGAACCCTGGCGTCGATGGTGCCCGTGTCGGTCTCGATCACCACGCCGCCGCGGCCCACGGATTCGTCCTGTTCCAAGCTCACCCGTCGCCCCGAGCGGGTGCCCCAGAGATCTTTCTCGCGTTCCAACACGGTGAGGTCGGCGGGGTGGCACCGGACCACCACCCGCGATTCGGACCCGAGCTTGCGCAGGGCCATGCGGGCGATGTGCGAGGCGGCCATGCCGGGAACGGAGCAGGCTTCGCCCACGATCCGCCGGGCGATGGCCATCGAAAGCTCCAGCACCCGGGACTCCCAATCCAGGAACACCTGGTCCAGCGCGCGCTCCACCGCATCCAGACGGGATCTGACAGACGATTCGATGTCCCCGACGCGCCGCTCCGCCTGGGCTTGGGCGATGGCTTTGCCCGTGGCTTCGCCCGCCGCGGTGCCATCCTTCAGCCCCCGCTGGTAGGCTTCTTCCCGGCCGGAGGAGAGGGCGATCTCGTGGGCCTTGCGCTGGGTGTCCAACGAGGCCTGCAAAGCCAGCACGCTGCGTTCCAGATCTTCGATGCGACGCTTCTGCGGATCGGGTCCGCCGCGGTGCATGGGCAGCTCCACCAGGGATCCGCTGCCGGCCAGGTCCATGAGGTCCATGGGGCGCGCTCCGCCCGGACGTCCTCGCAGGATTCCGGCCAGATGCGAAGGTTTGTCCTGGGGTTCCATCGGCTAGACCACGATCTCGTCGCCACCGCCGCGACCGGAGATCACCACTTCGCCGGCGTCCTCCAATCGGCGCACGCTGTCGACGATCTTTTGTTGCGCTTCTTCCACGTCCCGCAGTTTCACGGGGCCCATGAACTGGATTTCCTCCGAGATCATCTCCGCCGCGCGCTTGGACATGTTGCGCAGGAACTTGTCGCGGGTTTCGTTGCCCGCGCTCTTGAGCGCCAGCGCCAGCACCTTGGAATCCACTTCCTTGAGCACGCGCTGCATGGAGCGGTCGTCGAGCATCACGATGTCGTCGAAGACGAACATGAGGTTCTTGATCTCGGTGGCCAGCTCCGGGTTCTCGCGTTCCAGGTGGCCCATCACGTTCTTTTCGGTGGAGCGGTCGGCCATGTTCAACAGTTCCGCCAGGCTCTTCACGCCGCCCACTTCCGAGGCGTCTCCGCCCACCAGGTCCTTCATTTCGGAGGCCAGCACCTGTTCGATCTGTTCCAGCACGTCGGGCGTGATGGATTCCATGGTGGCGATGCGCTGGGAAACGTCGAACTGGAGGTCCTGCGGCAGGGCGCCCAACAATCTGGCCGCCATCGCCTTGTCCATGTGGGCCAAAATCAACGCGATGGTCTGGGGGTGTTCCTTCTGGATGAAGTTCACCAATTGGTTCGCGTCGATATCCGACAGCATGTGGAATCCGGTGGTCCGGATCGCCTTGGTGATCTTGGCCAGGATTTCCTGCGCCCGCGCGGGTCCGTAGGTCGTTTCCAAGAGTTCCCGCGCGTAGTCCAGGCCGCCCTGCGACACGTACTGCTGCGCGAGCCCCATCGTGTGGAACTCCTGGAGCACCGCCTCGCGCATCTCCGAAGTGACGCCGTCCAGACGGGCGATTTCCTTGGTCAAGGCTTCCACTTCCGCTTCGGAAAGCCCCTTGAGAAGCTCGGCCGAAGCCTCGCGCCCCAAGGCCACCATCACGATGGCGGCTTTCTTCGGGCCAGGAACGTCGAAGGCGTTGGCCGCGGCTCCTGTGGCGGATTTTTTCGCGCCGGATCGATCGGCTTCCTTGTAGAACTGTTTCTGGGCCATTTGGTCAGCGACCCTTCTTGGGAGCGCGATCGTCGCGTGCGGCCCCCTCTTGCAGCCAGTTGCGAACGAGCTTGGAGAAGTTCGACGGCTCCGCCTTGGTCATGTTCTCGAGCCGGGAGAGAAGGTCGTTGACGCGCACGGCTTCCGCCATGATCTCCTCTTCTTCCGGATTCTCTTCCGCCAATTCCTGGGCCACAAGTTCCGCGTAGGCGGGTTGGGGCGGATTCATCGCCTCCTGCATCACCTTCACGAGGCTGCGCAGAAGCAGGAGCCCGGCCACCAGGGAAAGCGCCAGCACGGCCCAGCGCGCCCACTCCATCCACGGCGCGGTCTTCTTGGACATTTCCTCCAGCGCCAAGGCCACCACCGGATTTTCGAACTTGACGCAGGTGACGAACACGTTGTCGGATCCTGTCTGGGCTCCCACGGCGTTGCGCACCAGCTCCTGGAGCTGGGCGACTTCGTCGGGCGATCGCGCCTGCCACACCGGTCGACCTTCCTTGCCCGAGTCCTTGCCGCTGTCGGGGGCGTTCTCCCAGCGGCCATCCACCGCCACGCTCACGGTCACGCGCTTGCGCACGCTGCCCGGCGCGCTCACCGACTTCACCACGGTGCGGTCCACTTCGTAGTTGGCCGTGCGGCTTTCGCGGGTGGAATTTCCGTCGGCGGGGGAGTTTTCCTTGGTCTCTTCTTCGGTCTGTTCGGAGCGGACCACCTTGGAGGCCGGATTGAACGATTCCGCCGTCTTTTCCACGCTCTCGAAATCCAGATCCGCCGAAACCTGCACGCGATGGTTGCCCGATCCCACCACGCCGTCGAGGATCTCCGAGACCTTGTTCTGCAGATAGGCCTCCACTTGGGAGCGCAATTCGTTGTTGGCCTCGGTCAGGGCCGATGGCCCTTCGCCGCCGCCCTTGCTGAGCACCCGGCCCTCGGCGTCCAGGATGGTCACGTTCTGCGGCTTGAGGCCTTCCACGGAGCTGGCGATGAGCTGCCCGATGCCTTTGACGGATTTGCGATCCAATTCCTGTCCGGCTCGCATCTTCAGCACCACGGAGGCGGTGGGCGGCTTCTCCTTTTCCGTGAAGAGGCTGGGTTTGGGGATGGAAATCAGCACGCGGGCGTTCTCCACCGGAGCCAACCCCATGATCGTGCGGGCGATCTCGCCTTCCAGCGCGCGACGGAAATTGATGTTTTGGACAAAATCCGTCATGCCAAGCTGGGTCTTGTCGAAGATCTCCCAGCCCACGGATCCCGACCGGGGCAGCCCCTGGGCGGCGAAGGCTAGCCTCTGTTCATCCAGCTTCGCGCGCGGCACCAGGATGTCCTTGCCGTCGTTTTCCAGCTTGTATTCCACCTTGGCCGTCTTCAGGCCTTCCACGATCTGCGAGGCCTCGGGGGCCTCGAGCCCACGGTACAGCACCCCCCAGCCGGAAGTGTTGTCGGAATCGGACCGGCTTTCGGAGAGGGCGGGCCAGATGGACAGCGCCACCAAGCCTGCCAGGGCCAGGGCCGCCGAGCCGCCGAGCAGCGCCTTCTGCCCGTTGGAAAACCGGGACCAGGCTTGGGACAAGCGTGCCAGGAACTGGCGTAGGAAGTCGAGCATCGTCTATCAGACCTGCATGCGCATGAGTTCCTGATAGGCTTCGAGGGTCTTGTTGCGGATCTCGAGCATCAGGTTGAAGGAGGTTTTCGCCTCCGAGACGGCGGCCATCACCTGGTGGACGTCCTTGACCTCGCCTGCCACGAACTTCTCGATCGAGGCGTCGGCCTCGTTTTGCATCGAGTTGACATCGCCCAGGAATCCCTTGAGGGTATCCTCGAAGGACCGGGTCCGCGGGTCGCCCACGCGGATGTCGTTGGGGACCGGTGCCGGGGCCCCGGTGGGGGCGATGCCGGGACTGAGTCGTTGGATGGGGTCCATGGTTCGCTCCTTTCGTGGCTCAGGCGATGAGATCGAGTCGACGTCCCTTGGTGGGACCGTTGGCGGAAGTTGCCGCCGCTACAGGATCCGACTGTCGCGGGGGTGCCGTCAAGCTTTTTCCCTGGAAGAAGTCGACGGATCCCGTCGTGCGTGCCGGCGCGAGCCGCTTGGCCGCGGCGTCGCGGGAGAGGAAGAAGGCCTGGATGGGGTCGGAAGAGGCTTGGATTTGCATTAGACAAGTTCCAGTGCTTTGGCGAGCATGGCCTTGGCCGAGCCCATGGCGGTGGTGTTGGCTTCGTAGGCGCGGGTGGTGGAGATCAGATCCACCATCTCCTGCACCACGTTTACGTTGGGATAGGCCACGTAGCCCTCGGGGTTGGCGTCAGGATGTGACGGATCGAACACCAGCCGGGGTGGGGTTTGGTCTTCGGCGATGCGCTGGACCTGGACTCCCGATCCCACGCCGTCCTTCTGGACCTGGAACAGGTCGGAAGGGATGGCCAGATGCCGGCCGTTGGTGGTGCGTCCCACCATGGAAGGGTCGGCGATGACCAATCGAGGCTGGATTTCTCGCGAATCGGCCTGCAGGATCGCCATTTGCCGCTTGTAGGGGCCGCCGTCGGGCGTTCTGGTGGTTTCCGCGTTGGCGATGTTGGACGCGATCAGATTCTGCTTCAGGCGCATGGCGCGAAGCCCGGAGGCCGAGATGTTCAGTCCTGTGAAAAGTTGGACCATGGGCATCGGTCACCCCGCCTCAGGCCCGGCCCATGATGGCCGAGCGAATGGTCTGGATCCGGTCGTTCAGGAATTTGACGCCGGAGTTGTACAGGATCTGGTTTTCCGCGAGCTTGGCCATCTCCATGTCGATGTCGACGTTGTTGATCTGGCCTGGCAGCGTGGGGTCGGTGGGGCGGTAGGCTTCCGGATGCAGGGAATGGAGGTTGGGTTTTCCGATATCCATGTGGCCGTTGTCGGTGCGGGCCCCTTGGAGGCGATTGGGGTCCAGAGCCTTTCTCAGTTCGCTTTCGAATTGGACTTCGATGCGCTTGTATCCGGGCGTGTTGATGTTGGCGATGTTGTTGGCGATCGACTTCTGCCGGAGCATGGAGGCATCCAGGCTGCGAAGCAGGGCCGGTGCCGAGGTGTGTCTGGAGATGGCGTTTTCGAAGATCACGTGATTGTCCCAACGCAAGGGGCGCGCCAATGGTCCGAGGTCGGCAAAGCCTGAACTGGCGGGGTGGTGGAGGGGGAAAAACCTGCCAGGGGGGCCCGGCAACAAGTGCCGGAAGTCCGTCAGCGGATCACGGGAACTGGACAATGTGGCTTTGGTGGCCTAACATTGCGGCCATGCGCGTACTCCTTCTGACCAACGAGTTTCCTCCCCATGTCTATGGCGGTGCCGGAGTCCACATCCAGCATCTATCGCGTGAACTTTCCCGTTTGTGCGAGGTCGACGTGTTCTCCTTCGGAGAGCAAAACGATTCCCGCGAGAACTACCACGTCGAGGGAATTCCGCTGCCGCATCCGGTGGCGAGCACGGAACCCTCGTATGCCGGGGCGTTCAACGCCCTGTTGCGCAACATCCAGATGGCCGGAAAGGCACGTGGGCCCCAGGTGGTCCATTGCCACACCTGGTACACGCATTTCGGCGGCGTGCTGGTGCGCCAGACACGCGGCATCCCGTTGGTTCTCACCACCCATTCGCTGGAGCCCTCGCGCCCCTGGAAAGCCGAGCAATTGGGCGAGGGGGGATACCGTTTGTCCTGCTGGATCGAGCGGACCGCCTATCGCGAAGCCGACGGCGTGGTGGCGGTCTCCCGCGAAATGGCCCGTGATGTGCAATCGCTCTACGGAGTGGGTCCTTCCCGCGTGCGCGTGATCCACAACGGCGTCAATCCCGACGACTTCCCTTCCGAGCCCACTTCCGGTGTGCTGGAGCGTTACGGCATCGACCCCAATCGTCCGTATGTGCTGTTCGTGGCACGTATCACCCGCCAAAAAGGCATCCGGCACTTTCTTGCCGCGGCCGAGCAGTTGGATCCGGGTGTGCAGGTGGTGCTTTGCGCCGCCGCACCGGACACCGCCGAACAGGAACGCGAAGTGGAAGCCGCGGTGGGTCGTCTGCAGGCCACGCGCGGGAATGTGGTGTGGGTGCGCCAAGCCGTCCCTGGGCAGGATCTACCCTCCATCTACGCGGGTGCGGCCGTGTTCTGCTGCCCCAGCATCTACGAGCCGTTCGGGATCACCAACCTGGAGGCCATGAGCGCCTGCACTCCCGTGGTGGCCACGCGCACCGGAGGCATTCCGGAAATCATCGTCGAAGGCGAAACCGGGTACCTGGTTCCGATCGAGCCGATTTCCGTCACCGACCCGGAAGCCCGCGAGCCGGAGGTCTTTGCCGCCGCCTTGGCCGAGGCCATGAACCGCATCCTGCGCGATCCCGCCTTGGGGCGGCGCATGGGCGCAGCCTCGCGAAAGCGCGTGCTGGAGAAGTTTTCCTGGGCCTCCATCGCCATGCAGACCCTGGATTTCTACAAGGACTTGGCTTCGCGCGGGGTAGACCTGGTCTAGGGGCTCACCAGAAGCGCAGCGGCTTTTCGCGCGGCGAGCGCATCAATCCCCAAAGGAACAGGACGCTGGCCTGGACGGTTTTCCCGCGAGGGGTGACGCACGCCAGGCCCTCCAGTCCGATCCCCACGCTGCCTCCGTGCAGAAGCACCCTGCCGGCCAGGGAAGGCCCGGCAGACTCGATCACCACCTTCTCGTAGTGGTCGGTGACGTCGCAAGGCCCAGACTCGCAACCTTCTGGGCCAGTGGATTTCAGGAAGGCTCCCCGCCGCACGAAATTGGCGACGCTCCAGCCCAGCAGAGCCTGTCGGGAGACCAGTCTCCCGTTGTCGGCGTACCCCGCCTGCAGGTGGAGCAATGTGTTGGAACGCCGAGGGTCCCTGTCGCCGAAGACGGGCCCGATCTCCTCGGTCGATTCGGCGGATAGTCCCAGCAGAAGCCAATCCGTGACCGAAGTGACGGACATCCCCCCTCCCACGCCCACATCCGAGACGCTGAATTTCCCGGCCACGAAGAACTGGTCGGTGGAGGTGGCGGGGGCTTCGGAGAATGTCCGGGCCGCCGCCAGGCAAAACGCGGCGACGATGCGCGCTGCAGGATTCAACCGATCCTCCACCTCAAGGTGCTGCCGGCCTTGTAGGGAACCACGCCGTCGACGATTTCCGGCACCTTCCAGTCTTCGCGGACAAGTTTGACGGTTCGTGTCGAGCGGGGCAACCGATAGAAATCTGCGCCGAAACCGGCGACGAAATCGGCGAGGCGATCGCGGTGTCCCGCGTCCTCGAACAACTCGGCGAGGGCCTCCAACGCGCAGGGCATGGAGTAGACGCCGGCGCAACCGGCCGCGCATTCCTTGCGGTCCTTGCGGTGGGGGGCGCTGTCGGAGCCGAAGAAGAACTTGGGATTCCCGGAGAAGGCCGCCTCGCGAAGCGCCGCGCGGTCTTCAGGGCGTTTGGCCAACGGCTTGCAGAACAGATGCGGCTTGAGCATGCCGCCCACCACGTCGTCGAGGGTGATCTCCAGGTGGTGCAGCGTGATGGTGGCGGCCACGTTGGCTCCCAATCCCGCCACGGCGCGCACGGCGGCGGCGGTGGACACATGCTCCAGCACGAAACGCACATTGGGGTGGCGGCAGGCCATCTCGGTGAACTCCTCCAGGAACGCCTCTTCCCGTTCCAGGCTGAACACCCCCGGTTTCTCGCCGTGGCAGCACACGACAAGATTCGTCTTGGCCAGCGAAGGCATCAGCGGCTCCAGCTCGCGGAGATCGGAAATGCCGTTTTCGGAGTTGGTGGTCACGCCCTCCGGGTAGACCTTGCCCGCCACCGCGCCCGCGCGCGCCAAGGCCAGCAGATCTTCCGGAGACACGCTGGGAAGCAGTTTGAAGGCCATGAGCGGCTCGAGCCCGGGAGCGGATAGACGGATTCTGTCGCGGTAGTCGCCGAGTCCCGCCGCCTCGGACACGGGCGGCACCAAGTTGGGCATCACCAGCACGCGGCCGAACCGGCGCGAGGCCTCCATCGCGTAGGCGGGGAGGTCTTCGCCTTGGCGCAGATGGACGTGGAAGTCGTCGGGACGCGGCAGGATCCACTCGGCGTTCACAGTCGGTACCCCATCTGGAAGTAGAGGCCTGGATCGAACCATCGGATGGCCGAGGGAACCCGGGCGGACAGGAACAGTCCGCCTTCGGCCAGGAGGCCGTTGGCGCGATCGGTGCGCACTCCGCCGCGGGCTTCCGCACCGCCGTAGATCCAGCGGGTTTCCTCACCCAGCCCTTTCGCATGGGTGCGCTGGTAGGTTTCGGTGCCGATCATCCCGCCCAGCGAGCCGATCACCGACCATTTGGAGCGGCCGTCGTCCAGACGCCGCCACCAGGCCAGGCCACCAAGCAGGTCTCCAGCCCAGACTTCGCTGAAGTTGTCGTTGTTCCAAGGGGCGCGGATCTGGAGGCCGCCCCAATAATCGCAAGCCCAAGGCTGGATGGGCTTGACGTACTGGCTGTAGCGCAAACTCATGGAAACCGTGCGGAAGGTGGGGGAGGCGCCCAGCCAGAGAGTGTGGTAGATCTTGCGCGGAGTGGCGTCCTGGGTCACGAGCTTGCGGGGATCGGCTGCGGTGTCCAAGGGGGGGGTATCCAAAATGCCCGCTTCCGGCTGGGGTTTCATTCCCGGTTTGACCATCGAGATCGCGTCCCGAAGGTGGCTGCGCAGCATCGAGATCTGTTCCTTGGCCGAATGGAAGCCTTTGTTCTCGCCATCCACCATCGGGCTCAGCAAAAGCCCCGGGCGCGAGGAATCCACCGAGACGATCCTCACCTTCACGCGCGAGCGTACGGGGTCTGGTCCTGTGGCCATCACCGGCCAGGTTTCCAGCGATTGCAGTTCCAGTCGCACCGGGATCGCATTGGAATCCGGCACGCCCCACTGCGAAATCATGGCGCGGACTTCTTCGGAGACCGGTTTTGGGGTCCGCAGCGGGACCCGTTCTTCGAAGATTCCGGTTTCCGTGACACCCAGGCCGTTTTTGTCGACGCTGGCCAGCCGCCGCAGGTCGCGCACCTCGACCACGCGGATGGGAAGTCGGATCCAAGCGGTATCGTCCGGATCCGATAGACTCATGGTGACGGGGGCCGCGCAGGCCAGTCCAAGCAGCATCGAAATCATGATTGCCTCTGAGGGATGATTGTCCGCTCTACGCATGGTAGAATCGTTCCCATGCGAGAGACAGCCGAAAGGCATGTAAGGTTGCGGGACGGGTGGACCAGCCAGGAGACCATTGATCGCCTGGAAGGTGAAGCTGAGAAAATGTACCAGCAGGGGTGGCGGTACACGGGAACACATGTGGACGCATTATTGGAGAACGTCGTCTTGTGTTTCGATCGGGAAGTCATATTGACTCCCATGGCATGGAGTCAAGGGGGGTCGAACCCCTGACCTCCTGGTTGCAAACCAGGCGCTCTACCAACTGAGCTATAACCCCGTTTTTACTGTATGGGTCCGGATGGACTCGAACCATCGACCTCCGCCTTATCAGAGCGGCGCTCTAACCAGCTGAGCTACGAACCCTTCGAACCCTCGCGGCACGAAGGAAGAGGAAAGGTATGCGGATGGCTTCAGTTTGGCAAGGGTTGGCAAAAAGACATCGCTTTAGTGAAAAAGCTCCCCTTTCCGATGACAACATTCGATTACTTCCTTGTATACCAGTGGGTCGGCTCTTTCATTCCCGACCCCAGAGAACAAGGAGCACCGCATGAAATCTCGCGTACTGCGTGGAGCTGTCCTGGCCGGTCTGGCCTTCATCTTCTCGGCTTGCGAAGCCAAGAAGGATGTTGCTGCAAAAGGTATGACCAACGACATGGCCTCGGCGATCTTCAATGATGACGCCGCCACCGTCAAGGCGCTCCTGGACAAAGGCGAATCGGTCAACGCCAAGCAGAACGGGCTCACCGGCCTGCACATCGCCGCCAGAGATGGCAAGCCAAAGGTGGTCACGACCTTGTTGGCCCGCGGCGCGGATGTCAATCTTCCTGACACCAACGGATACACTCCGCTGATGCAGGCCGCTTACAACTGCAGGGATTCGATCATCGTGAACTTGATCAGCCAAGGCGCCAAGGTGGATACCGCAGACAAGCTGGGCGTGACCGCCCTGCATCTGGCCTCGGACAAGGGCTGTTTATCCGGAATCAAGCTCCTGGTCGAGCGCGGCGCCAACATCCAGGCTCGCACCAACAGTGGCATCACCGCAGTGTCCTTCGCCATGAATCGCTTGTGGCAGGCGCCTGTGGTGGTGCGCAACGATACCGATGTGGTCAGGTTCCTCCAGGGCAAGTTCGGCCCCGGAGCGGACACCATCAAGCCCACTGCCGAAGCCTACAAACAGCAGGAAGCAGCCAAGATCGAAGCCAAGGCCACCAAGAAGAAATAGTTCCATCCAGCCTTCACGCTCCCCGTTGGGGGGAGCGTGTGGCGGCGACACGCCCTGCGGATCCCAAGGCCGATGCGGAGACGCTCGGTTTTTTTGTTTGCTCCCCGTGTCCGCCTTAGAGCGGATCGCTCGTGCGGCGCTCGGCGGGTCTATGCTCAGCCGCGGAAGCGGGTGCGGAGCGTCTGGAAGGTTTCGGCGAGCTCGCGATCGGTCGCAAGCGATTCGCGAGCGGCCTCCAGGGAGTGCGTCACGGTGCTGTAATCGCGCCCGAACAACACGCCGATCGAATGCAAAGTGTTGTCGGTCAGCTCGTGGATCAGAAGCATCGCCAACTGGCGGGCATGGACCACGGGGCGCTTGCGGGTGCGCGAGCGCATCAGGGCCAAGTCGATCTGGAACACATCGGCCACGGATTGGGCGATGGCACCAGGAGAAGCACTGTTCTTGCGGTTGCGCACGGCGTCGCGAAACACCGCCTCCGCCGTGGAGCGATCCACCTTGCCGCCGCACATGTCGCTGAACGCACAAAGTTTGAGGAGGGCACCTTCCAGCTGGCGCACATTGCCAGTGAACTGTTCGGCGATCAGTCCCAGCACATCCGGAGTGACGTTCCAGCCACCTTCCAGAGCCTTGCGGCGAAGGATGGCCAAGCGGGTTTCCTGGTCCGGAGCATTGAGATCCGCCACGAACCCGGACTCGATCTGGCGCAGAATTTGTCGATCGAAGTGCTGGACTTCCGAAGGAGGACGATCGCAGGTGAGGATGATCTGCTTGCGTTGGGCTTGCAGCACGCTCATCACGTACACCATCTGTTCGCGAAAGCGCGGCTTGTCCACCTCGCCGCCGAAGAATTGGATGTCGTCCAACAACAGGACGCTGGCGTCGCGGTAGATGTTGTGGAAGGCTTTCAGGTCGCCTTTGCGGGCGACTTCCAGATATTCGCGAGCGAATTCCTCGGAGGTGCGGTAGACCACTTTGCGGGCCACGTCGTGTCCCAGAACGAAGTGGCCGATCGCGGTCATCAGGTGGGTCTTGCCCAGCCCGGTGCCGCCCACCAGAAGCAATGGGTTGGCGCGTCCTCCACCGGGGTTCTCCGCCACTTGGTTGGCCACCGCCAGGGCAAGTCGGTTGCAGTCGCCCTCCACGAAGCTGTCGAAGGTCATCCGGGGAGCCAGACGAGCCGCTTCTCGGCGAACGGACTCCGCTTGGATCTGCTGGCGAGGGCTGACCAGACGCAACAGGGTGTCCGGCGCCTTGCGAGGCGCAGGGGTGCGCAGGATCGGTTCTGTCGAGGCATCGGGCTCCAGGACGATGCGTACCTGGACTTCCGCGCCCAATTCCTCTTTCAAGGCACTTTCGATGGTGCTCTTGTGGTGGGTATGGACGAATTCCTTGGCGATCAGCGTGGGGGCGTGGATCTGCAGAAGGCCGTCTTCACCCCATTCGCCCATCCGCAGAGGAGCGAACCAAGCGGCGAATGCGGCACGACTCACGTTTCGAGAGATTCTCTCGAGACTGACCTGCCACAGACGGTCCGATTCGGAGTGAATCAACAACGAGTTCACAGTGCTCCAACAGGTTGGGGATAAATCGACCGGCTCTGTCGAGCAATCCCCAGGCGTATCAACGACTTATCCACACTGAGCGGGTTGAGAGGGCGGAAGCTAGGAAGAAGAACACGATGGGCTTCCCTTGGATCCACAAAACCCCGCAGAGTCAAAGTCGTCGGCCGCGACGACCCGATGAGGAATATAACACCGACCCTCGCCGATGCAGAAGGGATTCCGATCGAAGTCTTCGGAAGGTCGCGATGCAAGTATATTTGCGCACTGAACACCCGCGCGGAAAAAGAGGATATGAGCGACAAGGAAGCGGTCCGGAAACGGATCAACAGTTTCATAAACCCTAAAGACGGGGTTGACAACACGACAGAGATCACTCGTCTGATCAAGAGCGTCTTCGATGATTTCCTGAACCAGGGGTTGACCCCGGAGAAGGCGGCGGAGAAGGCTCGGATCGAGATCCTGTCCTGGAAGTATCTGTTTCGGGTACGGAAGTCGGATTTTGCCGATCTGTTGGCGCAGATCGAAAAGGTCTGCTCCACCTGCGATTTCTCCAGACTCCTCACCCCTCCTGTGGAGGTGATCGAGGGCGATTCGGGGAAGATCAAGATCTACTTCCGGAAAAAGCGGTTCCAGATCCAGGTGCCCAAGGGCTACCAGATCCAGCCGGCCCATCTGGAGAAGATGTCTAAGACCTTGGAGGAGTTCTACTTCGACAATCTCGACGACTTCTCGGATCGCACCCTGAAGGCGACCATGACCGTCGCGCGCATGGAAACCCTGCCGCGCTACGACCTCTGGTTCGAATAAAACCCTAGGGCAGCAACCGACAACACAAAACGGCGACCGTCACCGGCGCCGTTTTTGATCGTTTGTGTCCGTGATATCGTAGACGCCCCGCCGGGGCGTCTCTACAATATCACGGACAGATGCGGATCTTGCGGACCTGCTCCAGGGGCGATTCGCGGTCTTCGCGGGCGCCGATGGTCCGAAACGAGATCGAGACGGGTTCGTGACGCTTGTCCAACCGGAGGATCCGGATCCTCAACGGTTTGGCGCTGGCTCCCTTCAGGACCACTTCGACTTCCGCATCGGTGAGGATGGCGTATTCGATCACCCGCAACAGGTCCTGGAAGGGAAGCTCCTTGAGGCCCTCCCCGTATTTGGAATTCGCGGAAACCGACGAGCGCTTGGTCTCTTCCGAGGCGGGTGGATCGAAGCGCCACTCCGGAACGTCCGCGATGATGGCAGGGGTTTCCGGCGAGCGCCAGAGCTTCGCTTTGGGGCGCTCCTCGGAGACCACGGGAGGGTCGTAGCCGAGGGCAGCCAGTTCGCGCCTCAATTGGACTTCCTGGATGGGATCCAGCACGAATCCCCAGTCGGGAATGACTTCGTGCACCAGGGCTTGGATGGACGGCAGCGCGGCCAGTTCGCGAAAGCGGGACGCGTCCCGAACCCGCAGGATCCGGAGCGTCTCGAATTGGCAGGTGCGACGCGATTCCAGCCATTCGCGAAGAACCCGACCCACGGAAACGGGTGTTTCCAGGCGATCGAGAAAGGCTGCCAATTCTTGTCCGAGCGAAGGGTGCGCCGCGGCTTCCAGGATGGATTCCCGCGTGAACCGATAGCACGACACGATCCCGGAGGTTTCCCGGCGTGCGGCGATTTCGAGGCTTCGACGCCAGGGAAGCGCCGACATGGGCGACAGATAGGCGAGCAGATCGGCCGTCACCAGGACTTCACGATCGGGAGTCGGCGGATTCTTGCCGGGAGGTCCGACCCAGGAAATGGCTCCGTGGTCCACCACGGTTTCCAATCGGCCCAACGCGATCGCCTCGGCGAGCCGGGGCGGCAGGCGTGACCAGACCGCCGGGCCGCGCAGATTCTGGCTATCCAGCCAACCCCAGATCCGCAGGGCGTCTTCGCCCCCCATGGCGCGTTGGGAGATCTGTTCCCACCAGGCGCTGTCCGTCCGGAACGCTTGACGGATCCACCATCGAGTGACGGAGGACTCCAGCAACTCGCAGTCTTCCAGTGCGACGTGGCCCTCGGCGTTGAGCTCCAGGACACCGTCCCGCTCGTCCACCCAATCGTGGTCGGAGAGAAAGCGCAGGGAAAGATCCAGGCAAAGCTCCTGGGCCTGCGAGGGGAGTTCATCCAGGTGGAAGAACGATTCGCGCAGGCGGGGGCGTTGGCGGCGGTTCAGCTCGCTGGTGCGGGTGAGTTTGGCCTCGCCCAGATCGATACGGGCTCCCAGCGCGACAATCCCCTCCACCCAGGCCCGGGAGGCGGGAAGCTGGTGGTCCGGCGAAGGGTGTTCCGGTTCCTGGCAGTCCGCCAAAAAACGACTGCGCAAGGCGGGTGCCCAATCGAGGATTCCGTGCCAGCCTTGCTCCTCGCCCCGGAAGGCGAACGCTTGCAGGGCCAGCGATTCCATTTCCACGGAGGGCTCGTCCAAGCCGGCCGGTCCCGCGAAGGCCAGCGCTTGCAAGGCCAAGACCTCCGAAGGCGACAAGCTCTCTTGGCGGGATTCATCGACCAGCCAGGATTCCAGTTCTTGACGAATGCGGCTGGACTGGAGAATTCCGCTGCGACCAAAACGCTGGGCGTGGATTTCCGCGATCCTGGAAGGGTTGGTGCCATCAAGTATTTCACGGATCCAAGGCATGCTAAGCGATCAAACGTAGTCCCTCGATGTCCAAAGACGGCGGAAAACCGAAAATGAACCCGCTGCGGAGAATGCCTGCCCCAAAGATGTCCGCAATGGAAATACCTTGGGAACACAGGAGGTGCGACGACTTATGAGCGCACAGAACGATTCGAATCATCCCCAGAAAAGCGGGCTTTCTTCCGAAGCCCTGTGCCAGGCTGCGGAATCCGCACTGGAGTCCGGAACTTTCGGCCAGGCGATGGAGGGCTTCCTCCGCGCGATGGACGCCGATCCCGCCAGCGCCAGGGCCTGGGGCGGCATTGGAGTTGGATGTTTCCGGCAAGGCTTGGCGAAGAGTGCGCGGATCTTCTTCGAGATGGCCGTGCGATTGGATCCGACCGACGAGGATTCCATCCTGAATTGGGCGGAATCGACTGGACAAGAATTGTCTGAAGGCGAGGTCCGGCAGTTCCTGGTGCAGGCAGGCGTCCAGGCACCACTGGTGGAAAAAGCCATCGAGGTGCGCAAGGGATGAGGATATCCCTGTGCATGATCGCGAAAAACGAGGAGTCCAACCTGCCGGATCTGCTGCGGTCGGTGGCGCCTTTGGGTGCGCATCTGGTGGTGGTGGACACCGGCTCCACGGACCGCACCCGCGAGATCGCCAGGGAGGCGGGGGCACATCTGGTGGAATGGGCGTGGCGTAGCGATTTCGCTGCGGCGCGCAATGTCAGTTTGGATCACGCCAAGGCGCCCTGGGTGCTTTGGTTGGATGCCGACGATCGTCTTCCCGCCGCTTCGATCCCGGAAATTCTGCGCATCGCCGAAGGCGTTCCGGATCGGGCCGTTTCGTTTCTGGTCAAAAACACCACCGACGACGGATCCACTGGTTCCGAATTCTCCCAAATCCGGATGTTTCCCAATCATCCAAGAATCCGCTTCCACGGAGCCATCCACGAGCAGGTCTACCCCGGATTGGCTGCCCTCGGATTGGGCATCGACTACACCTCGATTCTGGTGCATCACACTGGGTACACCGACCCTGCCACCATCAAGGCCAAGCAAGCGCGCAACCATGAAATCCTCAACCAGCGTGTGAGCCAAGGGGATGCCGGGGCCATCCAGTGGTATCAGTTGGCTACCACGCGCCAGGATCTCGGAGACAATCCCGGTGCGGAAGAGGGGTTTCGCAAAGCGCTGGATCTGTTGCGAGCGGGCGACGCCGACCAACATCTCGCGTCGGTGATTCCCTGCCATTTGGCCTCCCTTCGGCTGGTGGCTGGCGATCTTTCCGGGGCCTACAAGGTTTATCAGGAAACCCTCGACCCCGATCCGGCCACATGGCACCCCAACCAGACCAGCATGGTCGCCGATGTGTGGGAACGTGTGGAAGGAATCGAGGCCGCCCTGGAATTTTGGGAAAAGGCATTCACTCCTTCCGTTCGCCAGGCACTGCTACCCGTCGACCCCAAACTGGTTTCCATTCGGCCCCTGCAAACTTTGGCGGAGCACTGGCGAGTCCAAGGCAGGGAGGCTCTGGCCATCGATCTTCTGAAGCTGCTCAAGGACGTTCTGCAGGATCGACGTCCGGCGCGCTCGAGCTTGCCTGACGCCTATCTGCGCCATGGCTTGGCCGCGCGCGCCACCGAACTCTACGCGTGGTGCATGGAAAAGGATGGGGAAACTCCCGAGGTCTGGGCCTCCCTGGTGGAAGCCTTGCGACAAGCGGGGAACCTGGAGCGCGCTCAGCTTTTCCTCGCTGCGGGGCGCGCCAAATGGCCTGACCGGGTGTGGCCTGATCTGCAGCCGCTGGCCTAAAAAGAAGGCCACCTTCGGGTAAATCCTATCGTGGCTTGACGCGACGGACCCGTACCGCCTGACATAAGCCGTTTTTTACAAAAAAGAAGGCCACCTTCGGGTAAATCCTAGGTGGCTTGATGCGAGGGACCCTGCCGTCTGCCGTGAGCTTTTTTTTTGAAAAAGAAGGCCACCTTCGGGTAAATCCTAGGTGGCTTGATGCGAGGGACCCTGCCGTCTGCCGTGAGCCTTTTTTTTGAAAAAAGAAGGCCACCTTCGGGTAAATCCTAGGTGGCTTGATGCGAGGGACCCTGCCGTCTGCCGTGAGCCTTTTTTTTGAAA
Source organism: Fibrobacterota bacterium (assembly GCA_016699655.1). Classification (GTDB taxonomy): domain Bacteria; phylum Fibrobacterota; class Fibrobacteria; order UBA5070; family UBA5070; genus UBA5070. The sequence goes on along the minus strand of CP064986.1, from coordinate 508,713 downwards.
AAGAAGGCCACCTTCGGGTAAATCCTAGGTGGCTTGATGCGAGGGACCCTGCCGTCTGCCGTGAGCCTTTTTTTTGAAAAAAGAAGGCCACCTTCGGGTAAATCCTAGGTGGCTTGATGCGAGGGACCCTGCCGTCTGCCGTGAGCCTTTTTTTTGAAAAAAGAAGGCCACCTTCGGGTAAATCCTAGGTGGCTTGATGCGAGGACCCTGCCGTCTGCCGTGAGCCTTTTTTTTGAAAAAAGAAGGCCACCTTCGGGTAAATCCTAGGTGGCTTGATGCGAGGGACCCTGCCGTCTGCCGTGAGCCTTTTTTTTGAAAAAAGAAGGCCACCTTCGGGTAAATCCTCGGTGGCTTGATGCGAGGGACCCTGCCGTCTGCCGTGAGCCTTTTTTTTGAAAAAAGAAGGCCACCTTCGGGTAAATCCTAGGTGGCTTGATGCGAGGGACCCTGCCGTCTGCCGTGAGCCTTTTTTTTGAAAAAAGAAGGCCACCTTCGGGTAAATCCTAGGTGGCTTGATGCGAGGGACCCTGCCGTTTGCCGTGAGCCTTTTTTTTGAAAAAAGAAGGCCACCTAGGGTAAACCCTAGGTGGCTTGACGCGACGGACCCTTTCCTTTCACTCACCCGGTTTCGAAAGGTGGGCCTGAAACCCGCCGCAACAATCCAATAAATAGGTCCAATGCGTGTTTGCGACCAGGGATCCAAGTTTCGGATTGTGCCCCGCGTACGCGCATTGCGTACGTTCTGAATGGCCGGATGAGACTGGGTATCAACCGTGCTTGATTTCGGTTCTGGAAAGCGGTATCTTCCCTGTAGGGATAAAAACCGGGTCGCCAGGTATGCGGGGAACGGCGGCATCGGTGGACAGTAGGATTGTTGTGGAGATGCTAACGGGGAATGACCACGACGACGGCTGTCCTCCCACCCCTTCGAACGACCCCGTGGCGACGCAGATTTTGGCGTCGCCACGGGGTCATTTCGGCTCTTGCTGGGACAGGCAGTGCAGGCTGCCCTGGCCGAAGATGATCTTGCGGCAGTCGACGGTGGACACTTTCCGTCCGGTCGCCGATTCGAGGATCCGGGCGGCGCGATCGTCCATGGCGTCGCCGAAGACGGGCATCAGGATGCCGTCGGCCGTGAACAGGAAATTGCAGTAGCTGGCGGGAGTGCGCAGCCCCAGCTCCACCACAGGTGCGGGCATGGGCAGCGGCACCACTTCCAAGCGCCGCCCCGCGGCGTCGGTCATGCCTTCGAGGCGTCGGAAATTGTCGTCGAGCGCCGCGTGGTTCTCGTCGTTGACGTCTTCTTCCACCGCGGCGCAGACCAGGCCCGGAGCGAGGAAACGGGCCAGATCGTCCACATGCCCGTCCGTGTCGTCTCCATCCACTCCGCGACCCAACCAGAGAACCTTGTGCGCGCCCAGGAAACGGGACAACCGAAGCTCGATGCCTTTCCGATCCAGCCAAGGGTTGCGGTTCTCGTTGAGCAGGCACTGCTCGGTGGTCAGGAGGGTGCCTTCCCCATCCACATCGATCGAGCCTCCCTCCAGCGTCATTCCGGGGACCCAGCGATCCATCCCGCGAAGGGCGGCCACGCGCGAGGGGACGAGGTCGTCCTGATCCCAAGGTGGATACTTCCCACCCCACTTGTCGAAATCCCAATCGGTGACGGCGAGTGTTCCCGTGAGGGAGTCGCGCACGAAGATCGGTCCGGAATCCCGCAGCCACGAATCGTCGATGGCGATGTCGTGCAGGAAGATCCGGTCGCGATGGGCGAGCGTGGCGACGATCGCTTCGATCCGCGCGCGAACCCCGGGAGAACCTGCGCAGAAATGGACTTCCTCCGAGAGGGCGAGGGCTTGGGCGTAGGCTCCGAATGCGTGCTCCACCGTCTCGCGGATGGCGTCGGGCCAAGTGTCGTGGTTGCAAGGCCAGCCGAGCCAGGTTCCCCTGCGAGCAGCCCATTCGGCCGGCATGGTCAAGCGACCCGCTTCGGGGAGGCCCTTCGCGTCGAGCGTGCCGCGATAGTCGAATTCTGTCATCAGTAGACGTCTTCGTGCTTGAAGACCAATTGCCAAGCGGTCATGATGCAGATCTTCAGGTCCAGCACGATCGACCAGTTGCGCAGATAGTCCAGATCCAGCTTGACCCGTTTTTCCATCTTGTCGAGGGTCTCCGTCTCGCCGCGAGCCCCGTTGACCTGCGCCCAGCCGGTGATGCCGGGCTTGACCTTGTGTCGGAGCATGTAGCCGTGGATCTTGCGGCGGTATTCTTCGTTGTGGGCCACCGCATGGGGTCTGGGCCCCACGATGCTCATCCGGCCCTGGAGCACGTTGATGAACTGGGGAAACTCGTCGATGGACGTCTTGCGCAGAAACGCTCCCAGGGGAGTGATGCGGGGGTCGCCCTTGATGGCTTGCTTGATCTTCGTTCCGTTGTCCAGCGAACGCATGGAACGGAATTTCCAGACTTCGATTTCCTGCCCGGCCAGGCCGTAGCGGGTCTGTTTGAAGATCGCAGGACCTTTGGAGGTCAGCTTCACCGCGGCGGCGATGCCCAGCATGGGAATGCCAGCAACCGCGAGGAACGCCAGCGAAAAGACGATGTCGAAGGTGCGTTTGATGTACCAGTCGATCTCGGCGTAGGGGAGCTCATGGACCGAGATCGCCGTCAGTGGACCCAGGTGGATCATGCGCGAATTGATCAGATTGAACGTGTAGAAGTCCGGCACGATGTAGACCGAGGCGGTGGTGTCGGCCAGGCGCTGGATCACATAACGGGTCCGTTCCGTGGCTGAAAGGGGGAAGGCGAGGTAGACCCGGTCGATCAGGCCTTCGCGCGCCTGGGCGATCAGCTCCTCGATGTCTCCCTTGATCCGTTCGCGCGGAATCGACGACGGACGCTCTCCGTGCGGATCGCGATCGTCGAACCATCCCATCACATCCAATCCGGAATTGGGCATCTTCTCGATGATCCGGCCCACCTCGGCGCCCTGTGCATCGGAAGGTGCGATCGCGACCTTGGCCCGATTGCCGCCGCGGTTGCGGAAAAGCGCCAGACTGATGCGGAAAATGGCTCGCCAAACCACCAGCAAGACCAAAACGACTCCGATCCATGCCAAAAAGAGCTCGCGCGGCAGTGCGAAGGCAGGAAGCATGGATTGGATGACCAAGGCAAGGACGGCGGAGGCGAAGACCCAGACTCCGATGGCCCGGAACAGTTCGTCGCGAACGGGCGTGCCGCGCCACGAGGCGTACAGGGAGCTGGGTTCGGCGATCAGCAGGTAGAGGATCACCTGCCCGAGTCCGACGGAGGCCAGGTAGCCCCATTCCGGACAGGGCGAGTCCATCAGATGACAGGCGCCGATCAAGGAGGACAGGATAATCCCAGCTTCCGCGAGGCGGAGGACAGGGGCAAATTTGTTCTGGGAAGGACGGATCACGACAAAGGCCCCGAAGGGATGGTGGTGGTCGGCAAGTGAGGGAAGCTAATTCCTTTCTGGGGGATTGTCGTGGCTTGGGTGGAAACCAGTCTGGCAGCAGACGACCTCGAAGTCTAGATTTGGCGACCATGACCCAACGTACGTTCGCCATCATCAAACCCAACGCGGTCCGGTCGGCCCTCGTCGGCGAGATCCTTCGCCGCTACGAGACCGCACGCCTGAAGATCGTCGGCGCCAAGCTCCTGCACGCATCGAGCCAGAAGGTCGCTGGATTTTACGCCGAGCACGAAGGTCGCCCCTTCTTTCCCGGCCTGGTGGATTTCATGTCCTCCGGCCCCATCCTGGTGCTCGCCCTGGAAGGCGAGAACGCCATCGCCGACGTGCGCGCCCTCAATGGCGCCACCGATCCGGCCAAGGCCGCACCGGGCACCATCCGCCACGCTTTCGGACCCACCATGGGTTCCAACGTGGTCCACAGCTCGGATTCGCCGGAATCGGCCTCTCGCGAGATCTCCTATTGGTTTTCCGCCGACGAACTCTTCTCCTACGAGCAGAAGTCGTCGGTCGCCGACGTCTGATCCCATCGAACCAGCATCCCACACCGAGGTACGGATATGAGCGAGAAGAGAGTGCTGATCGTCGGCGGAGGCCTCGCAGGCCTCGCCGCGGCGATGAAGGCCTGCGAGCTGGGCCTTGAAGTCGACATCTTCAGCATGGTGCACGTCAAGCGCAGCCACTCCGTGTGCGCGCAGGGCGGCATCAATGGAGCAGTCAACACCAAGGGCGAAGGCGACAGCCCCTACATCCACTTCGTGGACACCATCAAGGGCGGCGACTTCTTGGCCGACCAGCCCCCGGTGCTTTCCATGTGCGAGGCCGCTCCCAGCGTCATCAACATGATGGACCGCTTGGGCGTGACCTTCAATCGCACCCCGGAAGGGTTGCTGGACTTCCGTCGCTTTGGCGGAACCCTGCACCACCGCACCGCTTTCGCGGGCGCTTCCACCGGCCAGCAGCTTCTGTACTCGCTCGATGAGCAAGTGCGTCGCTGGGAAGCCGAGGGCAAGGTCCGCAAGTTCGAAAACTGGGAATTCACCCGCCTGATCCTGGACAAGGACGGACGTGCGGTGGGCTTGGTCGCGCAAGACCTCACCACCATGGAATTCAAGAGTTTCCCCGGCTTGGCCGTGGTGCTCGCCACCGGCGGCCCGGGCTTGATGTTCGGCAAGACCACCAACTCCACCATCAATTTCGGCTCCGCCACCGCCGCCGCCTACAAGCAGGGCGTTTGGTACGGCAATCCGGAAATGGTGCAGATCCATCCCACTGGCATTCCCGGATCGGACAAATTGCGTCTGATCTCCGAATCCGCCCGCGGCGAGGGTGGCCGCGTCTGGGTGCCTCGCAAGGCTGGCGACAAGCGCGCCTGGAACGAGATCCCTCCCGCCGAGCGTTACTACTTCCTGGAAGAGCGCTACCCGCTGTACGGAAACCTGGTGCCCCGCGACATCGCTTCCCGCGAAATCGCCTTGATCTGCACCAAGGAAGGCCTCGGCATCGGCGGTCGTCAGGCGGTCTACCTGGACCTCACCCACCAGCCCGAGGAATATCTCCTCAAGAAGCTGGGCGCGATCCTGGACATCTACGAGAAGTTCCGTGGCGTGGACCCCAAGAAGGTCCCCATGGAGATCTACCCCGCCTACCACTACTCGATGGGTGGATTGTACGCGGGCTACGAGGCCGACTCCACGGGTCGCCTTCTCAAGAATTCGCCCAAGAACCAGGAAACCAACATTCCTGGCGTCTACGCGATCGGCGAAGCCGACCACCAGTACCACGGCGCCAACCGCTTGGGTGCCAACTCGCTCATGAGTTGCATCTTCGCAGGTCTGGTTTGCGGCGAGTCCCTGGCCGCTTTGGCCAAGAATTCCAAGACGGCAGAGGCAGCCTCGTCGGTTCTGGAATCCGAGTGCAAGCTGGAAGAAGAGAACTACAAGAAGCTCGCGGCCCAGGACGGACCGGAAAATCCGTTCGTGATCCACAAGGAGCTGGGTGATGCCATGAGCGCCTACTGCTTGATCGAGCGCCACAACGGCGAGCTCAAGAAATTGCAGGGCATGGTGGATTCCTTCGCGGAGCGCCTCAAGAAGGCCTCCAGCTTGGACAAGTCCAACTCCGGCAACATGAGCGCCGTGTTCCTGCGTCAGCTCGACGGCATGATCACCATGTCCAAGGCTGTCGTGGATGCTGCCTTGCTGCGTGACGAATGCCGCGGTGCACACTCCAAGCCCGACTTCGACAATCCGGCTCCTTCCAAGGAGACCCCGATCGAAGATCCCGCCTGGACCGCTTACTACGAGAAGTTCCTGGCCCAAACCCAGACCTGGCTCAAGACCACCGTGGCCAAGTACGACCCCAAGAAGTCGCATCCGACCATCGAATACCAGGCGGTGGACACCCGCCACCTGGAGCCGGAGCCTCGCGACTATACGGGCGTGGGCAAGAAGGCCTGGGCCAAGTTCAAGGAAAAGCGTCAAGCCACTCAGGCCAAGGCTTAAGGGAGGATCCACGCCATGAGCAAGAACGTCGAAATTCTCGTCAAGCGTCAGGACAGCCCCAAGGCTCCCAGCTATTGGGTCGAGTTCTCCGTGCCCTACGAAGAGGGGATGAACGTCATTTCCCTTCTGCAGGGAATTCGTCGCGACCCCAAGGACAAGTCGGGCAAATCCGTGACTCCGGTCACCTGGGAAAGCTCCTGTCTGGAAGAGGTCTGCGGCGCGTGCACGATGGTCATCAACGGCAAGGTGCGCCAGGCCTGCACGGCCCTGGTGGACCAGCTGGAGCAGCCCATCAAGCTCGAGCCCATGTCGAAGTTCCCGGTGGAGCGCGACCTTCGCGTCAACCGCCAGCGCATCTTCGACAACCTCAAGAAGGTCAACGCTTGGGTGGAGGTGGACGGCTACCACGATCTCGGACCTGGCCCTCGCCAGAATCCGGACGACCAGACCACCACCTACAAGTACTCCGAGTGCATGAGCTGCGGCTGCTGCATGGAGGTGTGCCCCCAGTTCACGAAGGACAACGACTTCATCGGCGCCGCGGTGCTCGGACAGGCTCGCCTGTTCAACATGCACCCGACCGGTGAAATGCAGATGCCCAAGCGTCTGGACAAGGTCACCGACAAGGGCGGCATCCAGGATTGCGGCTTGGCCCAGCAGTGCGTCAAAGCCTGCCCCAAGCACATCCCCTTGGTGGAAGCCATCGGTCAGTTGCAGCGCGACATCACCGTCAACAAGGTGTTCGGCTCGCTGAAGAAGTAATTCGGCTGCGGGAGCGCATACTCCCGTTGGAGGCATCGCTCACCTCGGGTCGCCGTACCGTATGTACGGCTCCCGTCGGATCGGATACCTCCGCCGGTCGTCTGCATCTCCCTCGCTCGAATTCCTTGCTTCACCGACAGATTTTGGCGAAGGCCTCGTCCACAGCGGACGAGGCCATTTTCGTTGGTCTGACCATAAAACGTTGGAATGGTCGTGAACATTGGATCGATCGTAGAGACGCCCCGCCGGGGCGTCTCTACGACGTGCCCGTTACCAGTGACGTGGCCGATTCCGCCGCGGTTTTCGAAAATGGCCCAACGTTCATCGAACCCGCCGGATACCCGATGCGCCCCCAAAAAATGTTGCTGCGGCCCATGGCGTTTCCGAAACGGACATCGTCGCCCGTATCGGGAACGGCCCCGGCAACGGGGGTATCCGTTGCCGTTCCAACGTTTTGCGATTGAACCAACCCAGAAATATCTGCGACTACCTTAAATGTCAGACCCGCCCTCCGCCTCCATAGGGGACACAGCCCATGCAAAACCTCGCCAGCACCCTCGCGCTTTCCGCGATCCTTGCCACCACCGCTCAGGCCGACTGGATTCTGTCCGGCTATCCCGTGCAGGCTGCGGACTCCGCTGCCGCCAACAAACTGTACGGGATCCGGACCTTCTCGAACCCAGCCTCCGCCACCAAAATCAAGGTGGACAGCGGCCGGGTGGTCTTCCATGCGGATTACGCATCCGATAGTACCGAAGGGAATTCGGCGAACGTGGGATTCGTGCACGAACTGAGGCCGGGGGATGATCTTCTGGATCCCACAGGCCTGACCGCGATTTCGTTCCAGTTCAAGAACTCCGTGGCGATCACCGGCGACCTGGAAATCTCGATCGGATCCAGCGCCTACTCGGACACGATGCTGGCTGTGGGGGCCGTGTTCAAATACGTCTTGCGTGGTTCCACCGTTGCAACCGGTGTTTCCGATTGGAAGACCGTCGAATTGGACATCAAGGATTTCTATGTCGACGGCGCCAACCTGGATACGCTCCCCAGGCTCGAGTCGGTGCTGAAGAAGATGACCCACCTTCGGATCGCACCCAGGTCCAGCTACCAGGATAGCGGGACGCAAAACGGCAAGCCTTGCGCAAAATGTGTCAAGCCAACCATGCCCGGCCTGGATCTGGAGATCCGCAACATCGTGTTGAAGGGGATCGTGAAAAACCCGTGGCCCAATCCCTCCGGCATTGGGTGCGTAGGACAAAGGGAATTCACCATGCTGGACGATTTTGCCGATGGAGACGAAGAAAATGAAGTCGGTGGATGGTGGTATACGGTGACAGATTCTGGTGATGCCAGCGTTCCCAAGGACATGGCGGACAAATCAAAGGGCTCCTCCAGAGCCAAGCTGGTCGTCACCGGAAGTGCCGATGGGAGCGCGGGGATGGCGGCCCTGACTTCCCAGCTGGACAGGACCCTGGGCTCGGCCTGGCACCCGGATGCAGGATGGGCATATCTGGGAGTCGGCTTTTCCGGCGGCGGAGGGCTTTGGTGTGCGAACAGTCTTTCGGCAATTCAGTTCCAGATCAAGGTGGAATACGCCTCCAAATCCGTGGAAGCGGTCCGACTCAAGGTGTTCCAAGATCGAGAGCCGGATTCTGTCGCCTTTTTCGCCTCCTTGCCGGTTTCGGAATTGACCAGTCAGGAAGGCCGTACCGCCTGCATCGGGCTGGATGATCTTCGCCCCCCGAAGACTCGCCCCTCCTCCAGCACAGCTCGCTTCAATCCTGCCGAGATGGTTCGAATCGCCTGGGAAACCAAGATGGCAGACGCCAGTGTTGAACGAGCCGACACTGCATCTGCGCGATTTTGGATCAGTGACGTGAGGCTGGTGGGTTTTCGGTGTGACGGAATTCGCGATCGTGGCGGCCCGACTCGCGGCCTTTCGGTCCGTGCATCCAACGGCATCCTTCATCTCTCCGGGATCCAGGGAACACCCCGCTTCGAGGTCGTGTCCATGCAAGGACGCAAGGTGGCCTCGTTTTCGCCTGCCCCAACCATCGCGCTGGATCTGCCGCGCGGAACCTACCACCTGGTGGGAATGCGCGATGGCGTGCGGGTGGTCAAGACGTTCGCGGTGGTGCGCTGAGACCATCGGAAGGCGGCTCTCTGCATCTCCGCCGTCCAGAAAATACCCGTAGAGACATTCCCGGTGGGCATGCCTCTACGGGTATTTTTCCCTCTCCAACCTAACCAGAGAGGCCAGACATGCAGATCTTCCACACGGCACCCCAGATGCGCGCCTGGTCGCGTGCCCAGCAGAAGGCGGGGAGACGTGTGGGGTTCGTGCCCACCATGGGGGCGTTGCATACGGGCCACGCGTCCCTCCTGGACGAGGCCAAGCGCCGGGCGGACACGGTCGTGTTGTCGATTTTTGTCAATCCCACCCAGTTCGGACCCAACGAGGATTTCGCCAAGTACCCCCGTACCTGGGATGCGGATCTGGCGCTGGCCGCCGCGCATGGCGTGGAGGCGATCTTCCATCCCACCGAAGATTTCTATCCACAGGGCTACCGCACCCAGGTGACCGTGCCAGGCTGGAAATCCGTGTTGGAAGGCGATATCCGCCCCGACCACTTCGATGGCGTGACCAGCGTGGTGACCAAGCTGTTCCATGCGGTGGATCCGGATGTGGCGGTCTTTGGGCAAAAGGATGCGCAGCAGGCGCTTCTGATCCGGCGCATGGTGCGCGATCTGGATTTCGGATTGGAGCTGGTGGTGGCGCCCACCGTGCGCGAACCGGATGGGCTGGCCTTGAGTTCGCGGAATCGGTATTTGTCGGAAAACGACCGCAAGCGCGCCTTGGTCCTGTCGCGGGCCTTGAATGCTTCGGTGGCCTTGTGGAACGAGGGATGTCGCAATCCGTCCGAGATCATCGCCGCGGGCCGCGCGGTGCTGGCCCAGGATCCGCCTGACCTGCTGGACTACTTCACTCTGCTGGATCCGGATTCCCTGGCCGTGCTGGATGCGGACAGCGCCAGACAGAATCCGTGCATCCTGGTGGTGGCCGGCCGCTACGGCACCACGCGCTTGATCGACAACGCGGTGCTCGGCGCGGTGTGGTGAGGTCAGATCTTTTCCAGTAGGAAATGTTCGAAACGGATCGCGCGCACGTGGTCGGTTTCCCAGGTCGAATCACCCACGACGGTCAGGTGTCGTTTGGGGAAGCTGCGAGCGAACCAAGCGAATTCCACGGGAGAGGTCTTTCCCCGCTTGACTTCGATCCATTCGTCCCGACCGGCGAAGTCGATCTCGTGATCCCCGCCTTGCCAGTAGGGCAAGCGTTCCGGCTCGTCCTTGCCTCGAATCGCGGCTCTTCTGTACAATTCCTGTGCGACCAACCATTCCATCCAAACGCCTTGGCGCTGGGGCGGCATGGCCAGGAATTCCTCCACCGAATAGGGGGAGGCTTCCGACCAAGCCACGGCGGCCAGGAGGTTCACGAAGGGAAATTTCGCTGGTTTGCGTGCGATCTCCAGGGAACGATCGGCATCCCATGCTCCTGAAATTCCCAGGACCTGAAGATCGGCGAGGAGTTCCACGTAACCGGCCGCCACCGTATTGTTGGCAAGCCCGGCTTCCTTGGCGAGTTTCGTTTGGCCAATGGGTGATCCTCCTCCGCGATGGATCTGTTCCATGACAGACACCAAGGAACGACGTGGGCGGTCGGCGCGTGCGCACTCCCCGAGGATCCAATCCCGCACCGTTTCCAGAGTCCAGTGCGGGAGTCGACCGGTTTGGGCCATTTCAGTGCACGCCACGGGGGAGCCGCCCGTCAGCAGATAACCGATCAGGGTTTGTTGGGAATGGCGCTTGCCTGTCGCACGAAGAAATTCTCCGTAGGAAATAGGAGTGAACAGCCAATGGGTCCGGTCCAATCGTCCTTTCCGCCCAGGAAGCCGTTCGGATCCCCGGCGCAGATCGGATGCCCTGGATCCAGTGGTCACCACCAGGACCTTCGCAAGCTCGCCGCGATCCAGAGGACGCTTGATGGCGGATTCCCAGTTGTCGACGGCGGTGATTTCGTCGATGAACAACCGACGCACCGAAGCATCCTTCCGGAACATGGATGCGACATCGGAAATGCGGCGGGACAAATCATCGGCATCGCGGCAGTGGTCGCCATCCAGAAAAAAACCAGATCCCGCACCGTGGGTTTCGATGGTTTTTCGCAACTGGCCTTCCAACCAGGTTGATTTTCCGTACTGGCGGGCACCACGGACCAGGATCAAGCCAGGCTGATCGGGGAGTTCGTCCAATCCGAATTCCGTCCGAAACACCAGCTTTCGTCCACCGAGGGCGTCCAGACGTGGAAAGACTCCGAGAACATCAATCCGGCCTTCCGAAAGGCAGCGGTTTACATCATCAACGTTCATAACGTTTAATATATCAACGTTCATGACGTTGATGCATTTCAATCACACGCTCTTCCTCGTTGCTCCAGAGCGAAATCTTCCCTCGAAGCCCCCATCTTGATGTGCCAGGGCTGCGAGCAATCGCACCATCAGAGCGTCTTGAAGCAGGTGGGCGTAGCGTTTGACGGTCGTCTCTGCATCATTGAAAATCCGCTACGAAATGTTGGAATTTCAATGATGGAGCCGAGAGACTTCCGGGCTAAAGGTCAGCAATAAAGCGTCATATGGGGACGCTACGGCACCACGCGCCTGATCGACAACGCGGTGCTCGGCATGGCGTGGTGAATCCTCAGTGGGTCAAGGCGAACATTTGGCGGATGGTCCTGCTCGAGGTGACCAGTTCCGCGACGTAGGTGCCCATGCGCAGGCGTCGTCCCGAGCGATCGGCGCCGTCCCACTCGACATGCCCGAGAGCCCCTTGGAATTGGAACTCGGCAACCAGGCGCCCTTCCAGATCCAGGATTCGCAGCGATTTCGCCTGCTCCCGGCTTCCCCAGGAGAACAGGGTTTTGCCGGAACCTTGGCGGATGTCGAGCTTCATGGAGGGGCTCCTGGTCTGGACGTTCTGGCGCTCGCGCAGGAGGGAGGAGATCGGGATCGGAGTGGACAGAGATTGTCCGGGCTCCACAGGCGTTCCCTCCGTGGCGAGGAAGGCCGTGTACTTGGAGAGCACCTGGTAGGCGGACGAAAGCGCGATGATCGAATCCTTCCAGGTATCGCGCGTGCCTTGGTCGTTGTCCAGCCAGCCGATCGCCGCGCGTGCCCACACCTTGGGGACGGCCCAGGCCAGCGAGGATTCCTGGGCGAGTGAAATGTCGCGCTCCATTTTCCAGGCTGCGCCCCGACGCGTGCCCTGGATCTTGACGGTGCGCGTTCCGCCTTGCAGGTACTTGGCGTCCATCACCAACGGCAATCCTTTGTACAGGCGCTTGGAGACGGGCAGGACCCAGTCGTGCGCCGACGCTCCTTCGATGGACACGGAAAGATTTTCCACCTGCGGGGTGGAGACCCGGTCCCAAGCCTTGGAAACGGCATTGGAGGCCGATTCCGTCTGCGTGAGCAGGGTGGCGAAGCCGTTTCCATTGGCGGCGGCGCGCTCCAGGAAGTCGCGATTGAGGCTGCCTCCGCACCCGAAGGTGAGGATCTGCGGCACGGGAGATGCCTTGGCGATGTCCTCCAGGATGCCCGCGTCGTCGGTGATGAATCCATCGGTGAGGAACACGTAGAGGCGATGACGATCCGCATCCAGCGGAACGGCCAGGGCGGTCTGGATGGCATCTCGAAGCGATGTTCCGCCTCGGGCGAACAGGGCGTCGATGAAGGCCTTGGCTGTGGACAAATTCTGGGAGGTAGCCGCCACCGGCGTTTTCCCGTTGGCGTAGTCGTTGACGTCGTCGAATCCGATCACCGTGAAGCGATCGGAGGGGGTCAGTCTGTCCAGGATCCCTTTGGCAAGCTCCTTTTCGCGGTCCATGGGCCATCCTGCCTGCGATCCCGAGCGATCGACCAGGAGCACGAGGTCCAGGGACGAAGGGGCCGAGGAGTCCTTCGCGAGATCCGGCAGGACGTTCAGGTGCACATACCCGGTGTCTGCACCGTAAGGATTCCAGCTGGCGGAAACGATGTCGATTCCGTTGCCCGCTCGACGCATCCGCAGCACGAAATCCTGGTTGGGGTAGGTCGTGCGATCGGCAAGCACGATGGCCTTGCCCACCGAAGGATCCAAGGCGGCGGTGGAATCGGCCAACCCGGAACGCCCCAGCAGCCCACGGTTGGTGGAAGGGTCAAGCACGGTCAGCGGGTGGGTCGGCGACCAGATGCTGTCCACCACCAGGTCCTTGGAGGTCAGGATGTTGAACTGGAACGACGGGCCGTCCCGGTCGGTAGGAGGGTTCCATCCCCGCAGAGTGCCCGCGATGGGGGTTGTGCCCGGATTGCAACAGCGCTCGCCGACCATGGTTGGGAAGGTCATCTCCCAGGTGCCATCGGCGTAATGCAGCGGGGTGGAAACCTTGATCTCCACCCAGACTGTGTCGCTGGACCGGACATTGGCCATCGATTGCTGGAAGATGTTGGGACGCTCCTGCAACAACAAAGCTGCCTGGCCACCTTGGCTTTTGATGGAGTCGTAGATGGTCTGGGCCCGAGCTTTTTCCTGGATCCTCGCCCGGTAGATCTTCCCTTGCGACTGGTAGCTCATCGCGTGCACGGAACCGTCTTTCGGAAGGGGGAACACGTAGCCGATTTCTGTCGAGTGGCTCAGCGGATTGCGGAAGGCCTGGAGCACCGTGTGCTGGGCCAGCCCGTTCTGGACGATCGAGTTGACTCGGGTGAACAGGGGGGGCAAGCCCACTTGGCTCTTGGTGGCAGAATCCACGATCAAGGCGGTGGGACCCTTGAGGGTGGTGACGTCGAGGGGTGAAATGGCGGCGAAGGTCGCGGAGGTCGCGCACAGCAACCCCGCGGCACAGAGGATGCGCGGTCTCATGGGATGTCTCCTGGGAGGGTGTCTCGCGGCCGGTCTTCGTGATCGGCTGCAATGGCTATGTCGTCAATCTACCGCCAGAAGATCAAACGATTTGGGCATAGGTTATGCCCAAAATCAAACGGCACCGCACCGGCCGTCCTGCGATATTCGCTGGACGGCCGGTGCGGTGCCCGACATCCGAGCCCAGCCAGCCTCGGGGCTGGGCCGTCCCCCTCACTTGCCCTGGTAGACGGGCTTTCGCTTCTGCTTGAAGGAGTCGATGCCTTCCTGGTAGTCGTCGGAGTCGTACACGATCCGGCGCATGCCCTGCACGCGCTCGAACACGTTGGGGCTCATGGCGTGGGCGGCGGACAGCAATCGCAATTGTTCCTTCATGACCGTGACGGAAAGTGGCGCGTTCTGCACGATGTTGCGCGCGATGCCCATCACGAAGTCGTCGATCTCGTCGGCGGGTTTCACGTAGTTGATCATGCCCAGGTTGTAGGCTTGCGAAGCCGGAATGGGCTGTGCGGTGAACAGCATTTCCTTGACGATGGGCAGAGGGATCGCATTGATGAGGGTCAGCAAACCACCCAGGTTGTAGGGGATGCCGAGCTTCGCGGGGGTGATGGCAAACGTCGTTTCCGGCGTGGCCACGAGGATGTCGCAGGCCAGCGCCGCTTCGCACGCGCCGCCCCAGACGCCGCCTTCCAACAGCGCGATGATGGGCGCGGGGAAATCCTGGATGGCCCGGACCAGCACGCGCAGCGGGTCGTTCCAGGAAAGCGGATCGCGGCCGCGATCGGGGAGTTCGTTCACATCGTGCCCGGAAGACCAGGTCTTGGTGCCCTTGGTGGCCCGCAGCACCACGGCCCGCACTTGCTGTTGCTTGAACCCGGCCAGCGAATCGGTGATCTCGTGGATCATCGCGTCGGACAGGACGTTTCGCTTGGCGGGGTTGTCCATCACGATGGTCCCGATCGAATCGACGAGTTCTTTTTTGACCAGCGACATCTGTTCCTCCGATAATGAATTGCTCATAGTGACCCTAAAAGATATGAATTCCGGATAGAGGCATCCAGAACTCAAAAACTCGACATCCACCTTCGGCTGGCCGTTCGAAGCTCGATCTGCCTGAGAGATCGGCTTTGCATGGATGCCTTCGCGGGACACCTTGGAATTCCAGGTCGCACCCCCATTGGCTTAGGGTCCTTCCGCGGCTGCCTGGCCTAGTGGCGGGGGAATGGGATTGCGGGGTGGAATGCGCTTTCGGCAGCACGGCTTCCACCGAAGAAGGACTCAACTTTTTCTTGGTTCCCTCAAGGTCCAGGTTGTCGTGGAGATCTTGTGGGCGGTGCGAAAAGCGCTGAAGATCAGTTGAGCACCAGCCTCGCGGGCTGCGGATCTTCCGTCCCCAGCCAGGCGAAAGCGCCGAGATGAACCTGGTTCAGGGAGTTCGCATCTCCCAGGCTGCGACCGCATTCGGGAGGCACGCCCGTGGGATCCAATACGGCCTCCGCCTCCCAAACCATGGGACGGGGCAGATAGTCTTCCACCAGGATTCGCACCTTCGCGCGGGCCTCTTCCGGGTTGGTGGCCCAGGCGCGGTATTGCTCCCAGGGCATGGGGCCGATCTTGATGTCCAATCGTTCGCCGCCTACAGGTACGGTGGCCCCGATGGCGCTGGAGCCATCCAAGCGGCATTCTCCGAGCATGGCGACGGAGGGATTGGGAACCCAGGCTACGCCGGAAGCATCCACGTCCACGGCGGTCAGATCCAGCTGTTGGGCGAGGAATCGGCGCATGCCATCGCGGGACCGACCTTGGGGGACCAAGAGTGAAAATCCACCCAGGCGGCGCGACTCGGAAGCAGCGTCGTCGCAGCCCCCCAGAAGCCTCAGGTGGCGCTGCAAGTCGTCGCTGGCACCCAGCTCCGCCCGAATGGCCGGCGAGCGCAGAATGAGCCCCAGAGCCAACAGGCGGTAGGAGCGGTTCTCGAAGATCTTGTAGAAGTCCCGCAGGGCGTCCCAGTGGTCGTCCGACCGCATGAGAGGGTCCACCAAGTAGGCCGGCAGCGGACTGGAGGCTCCCTGCAAGCCCATGAAGTGGACTCGCAGCTCTTCCCGTCCGTTGGCCCCCAGCCCCGCCTTGTCCACGTCCTGCGGAGCGAAGCCGATGGAGCCGGAATGCGAGATGTCCAATCCTTCGTCCAGAAGCGAAAGGAGATCCACCCCCTTTTCACGACTGGCGGCCACCCGGGCGCGCAGCCACAAGCGCACCCATTGCAGGAACTCGAAGCTCCTGGCCTCGGTGTGCATGCGGGCTTCCGGGCGGGCGGGCGTGGAGGCTTTCATGCTTTGTGTTCCAGGCTGGTTCCCATGGAGGGAATGTCGACGGTCATGGACAACTCCATTCCTGGAGGGACGCGCTCAAGGAACAGCGCGAAGAGAAGGCGACAGAATTCGTCGCATTGCCCGATCCTGTCCCAGGCGTCGGGCGTCAGGGACGGGTCGTTCCAGGAAAGGCGCAATTGGCAGATGGGGCGCGGAATCCCGGCTTCCAGGCGGTAGCTGGATCCGATGTCGATCCGTTGGATGGCATCCACCAGCGGGCGCTTGACGGCGCGCGGATCCCACAGCAGCAGGCGCAAGGTGTCGCGAAGTCCCTCCGGTTCCAGCAGATCCCGGAACGTGCGTTGGAAGTGGGAGAACAAGCGCCAACGGAATTGCGGCCCCATGGACGGGCGGAACACCTGGGAGGGACGTTCCACGGAGGCGAAGGGCAGGCCTGCGGGAATTCCATCGAGAGGCTCGTTGATGTCCTGGGGGCGCAGGTTGTCGCGCGGGGCGTCGCCGTCGCAGACCCAGGCGTGGACGGAAAGATATTCGTCGTCGAAGTGGAATTCGGGCCAGGGGTGGGAAACGGAAACGGAGGTTTTCATGCCCCCGGACCGGTTCGGACGGCGGCGTACCCGGAAGCTGCCGTCTTCCGGCGGCTTGCGGCCGAACTGCCGGAACGCCCAGGAGCGCGTGTAATGATGGGTCCGGGTGGGATCCGCGACGCTGGCCCCCAGGATCTGCACCAGGTCCAGGATCTCGCGATCTTCGCCATCGCGGGGGATCACGGGGTATTCGGTGCGGGTGGATTCGAACGGATAGGGTTCGCATTCCTGCACGTAGCCGTTCACCGCCGTCACGGCGTTGATGCGAAGGAATTTTTCGTCCACCGTGCGTTCGTAGTCCGGCGGAAGGATTCCCTGGAAGAACACCCGCACCCGCACCTGCGTGGTGCCTTCGGGTACGGCCTGGTCCAAGCCCACCAGCTCCACGCGTCGAAATCTGTCATCGACGCACAGGAAGTCCCGGAGCGAAAGCAGCCGCCTGGCGGATTCCGCGGAAATGGGCGAATAGCTTTCCAGATCGGTGGCCGGTTCGACGCGAACCGCCACGCGCGCGCCGGGATCGATTTCCACCGAGTGCACCCTGCGCACCAGCCAGTGGTGCATGGCCCAGGCGGTCTTGGTGTCGCCCGCCAGATGCAGGGTGATGCGCGCGGGCCATTGGGCCAGCGGCAGGTTGTCCACCGTGGAGAATGTCCATTCCAGCAGTCCCTGGCCGAGCGATCCGGCCAGCAGCCGCAACCCGGAGATCTTCAGGGGATGGATGGGGCAGTCTTCGGTGGTGGTGAACTGGGCCGGCCGTTCCAGTTTGCCCACTTGCGCCGACTGGACGGTGGAACCGCGCGGCACCAGTTTGGCCGTGTCGGCGATGTCCGATCGGATCTGGAATTGCAGGAGCGAGACTCCGGGCAAAGGCAGTTCCAAGCCGTGGGCGACCTGCTCCAAGAGTTCGCCTGCGGAATCGTCGTCGCTTTGGTCCATGTCCGAGCGCAATCGCGCGGAGAGGAACGCGAAATTCTGGAACAAACGCTCCAGGTACGGGTCGCGCCGCTCCACCTCTTCCATGGACAGAATCTGCGCGAAGTCCGGGTGCCTGCGCGAATATTCCCGGCCGGAAGCCAGCAGGTAGCGCATTTCCTCGTCGTAGAGTCGCTTGAGGTCGGACATGACGTCAGCCTGTCGCGCGGACGAGTCCGCGGCCGTTGGGGAAGAAGCTGGATTCGAACTGCACGCGTCCCGCGCCCTTGAGACTGCCCGAGATCCGGAAGCGAACGCGCGCGTGCCCCGGCTCGCACTCGACGAACTGGACGCGGACGTTTTCCATGCGCGGTTCGTAGGTGCGGATCAGGGTTTCCATTTCAGACTGGATTTCCGTGGCGCTCCCGGGAAGTCTGCGGAAGAGGTCGCCGATGTCCGGCATGCCAAAATCCGGCATGTGCACCAACATGCCCTTGCGGGATTCCAACAATCGTTGGATGTGTTCCGCGATGGAGCGCTGCCGTCTGACTGTGCTGGGGACGGCGCGCACGGGTGTGCCGTCCATGTAGGTGCCCGTCAGTTTCTCGAGGAGTCCTTCGCCTTGCATGGTATCTCCAAGAAAGAAAAAGGCCGGACGTTTCCGTCCGGCCCGAGTGCGTCAACGCCGGAGGGCGATCAGCGGCTGTTCCACTCGTCGGCATGCATGAGGTTGCCGTCGAGGAACGTCCAGGAGATCTTCTCGTAGCGGATGGTGAGCTCTTCCTGGTGCACGTACTGCTCCTTGGCGCGGTCCTTCACGTTGTGCATGTAGGAACGAACCGAAGCGATCTTGCACTTGGTCAGCTCGTGCTGGTAGTAGGGCTTCTCTTCGCCTTGATCGGTGATCTCGTACCACTTGAGAGTGATCTTGGGGATCGACTCGCCGGTGCAGACGCGTTGGTACAAGAGAGCCGACGACTTGTCGAACGCCTTGTGGATCACCATGGCGTCGTGCTTGCGCGTGCCAGTGATGGAGCCGTCGTCACGGTCGGTGGGGAGATAAACCCGATGGTTGAATTCGAGAACCTCGACGGTGCCTTCGCGACCGGCGACGCTGACGGATCCAGGAATTCCATCGATTTCCATATAGGCGGGAATTGCCATGTTGCGTTTCCTTTGTTTTTAGTTGGGGTGGGGTTGTGGGGTTACTTGCCTTGCGGCATCTTGGAGACGAGTGAAAGACTGACGTCAATTCCCTCGACTTGAAAGTGGGGCATCACAGCTAAAGCTACACGAAAAAAGCCAGGATTGTCAGGATTTTCTGTAACTGTGACTTTTCCGTAGCTCAACGGATGGGTCGCGGCCAGTTCCGGTCCCGGGTTCTTCATCTCGGTGACCAAGCCCTTGATCCAGTTGTTCAGTTCCTGCTCGAGGATCGCGGCACTCTTGGTCGCACCGATGTTCTCGCGCTGCAGAACCTTGAGGTAGTGGGCCAGGCGGGCCGTCAGGAAGATGTACGGCAGACGCGCGTTGATCCGCTCGTTGGCGGTCACGGTCGAGTCGTCGTATTCTTCCGGGCGACGCACGGAGTTGGCCGAGAAGAAGCATCCGTAGCTACGATTTTTGTAATAGCTGAACGGAATGAAGCCCTGGTTGGCGAACTCGAATTCACGGGTTTCCGGAATGAGGATCTCGGTGGGGATCTTCATCTGGGTTCCCTTGCCCACATCGAAGTTGTGGATGGGGAGGTCTTCCACCTTGCCACCGGACTCGGGGCCGCGGATCTGGACGCACCAGCCGTTGTCCACGAACGAACGCACCATGTTGGCGGCGAACGCGAACGAGGCATTGCCCCAGAGGTACTTCTCGTGCTCGGCGCCCGTGACGGATTCCGAGTAGTTGAAATCCGAGACCGGGTTGTTTTCCGGATCGTAGGGCAGACGCAGCAAGAAGCGAGGCAGAACCAAGCCAACGTAGCGGCTGTCTTCGGAGTCGCGGAACCCGCGCCACTTGATGTATTCCGCACGGTCCATGTAGCTGGCCAGATCGTCGATCTTGGGCAGTTCGTGGACGTCGGGCTTGCCGAAGAACTTGGAACCGACAGAACCGATGAACGGGCAGTGGGCCGCCGCCGAGACGTGGGACAAGTCGGTCAGAAGGCCGACGTCCTGCGCACCGGAGTCGAACTCGTAGCTGGAGATCAGGGCTCCGTAAGGCTCGCCACCGGGGGTGTCGTATTCGTCCACGTACACGTGCTTGTACAAGGCCGACTGGATGATTTCGGGAGAGTCCTCGAAATCTTCCTGGATGTCTTGCTTGGAGCAGTTGAGGATCTCGATCTTCACGTTCTTCTTGAAGTTCGTGCGATCGACGAGGAACTTGAGCTGTTTCCACTGCGCTTCGAGCTTCTGGTAGGGCTCGGAGTGCATGATCTCGTCGAGCTGGGCGGAGATCAACTTGTCGATGAAGGCGACCTGGGCCTCGATGGCCGAACGATCGATCTTCTCGATGGAGTTGGAGCTGTCCACGATGCTGCGGATGAACACGCGCAAGGCCGCACCGATACGATCGGATGCCTGGTGTTCGATCAGCGAGCCGGCGTCGGAGTACGCGGAGATGTCCACTTCCTTGGAAGGAAGCTCGAGATTCATCGCCTCGTAGATGTATTCAAGGCTGTTTTCGGTCGACATGGGTTCAGCCCTCCGCCTTCTCAGGAGCGATCTTGTCCAGTTCCGCGAGGATGCCGTCCATGGCGGACTTGTCCTTCAGGATGCCTTCCATGCGCTTGCGGAATTCGCGGTTGTCCAGGAGGTTCGAGCCGAGGTCGCGGATCAGGTTGCGGGCGGCCATGAGCTTGGAAAGCTCGGGCACCTGCTTGACCACTTCGGCCGGATCGAAGGACTTCATGTTCTTGATCTTGAGGTCGACGGCGATTTCCGAGCCGTCGTTCTTGATCTTGTTGGGGACGGTCGTCTTGACACCCAGGTTCAGGGACTCCATCACCTGGTCAAAATTCGTCTTGTTGATGTTGATCTTTTCGCGCTCGGAAATGCGCTTGTCTTCCTTGCGCTGCGTGAAGTCGCCCAGGACGAGCATCTTCAACGGGAGCTCGAGCTTCTTCTGGGCGTTGCCCTTGTCGACGCTGAGCTGGATGTTTACGCGCGCAGGAGGAATTTCGTTCTGGAAGCTGCCTGCCATTTGGGCCCTCACGAAGCGGAGTGGAGTGTGGAAGCTGACTGAAGATTAGAATTCGAAACGCGCAAGCAGGGAGGGATCTTCATTTCCTGCTCGCGATGCGATGACTTCGCGGCGTGCCTTGAGCGCGGCGATATCGCCGATGCCCGCATCGATCGCCGCGTTCAACGATTTCAAGTGGATTTCCAGGATTTCCCTGGCCAATTGCGGCTCCCAGGAAGCCAAGTCCATGCGGGAGGAGCGTTCGGCGATCTCGGCGGAAACCGACAAGGCCGGACGGATCTTGCCGGAGCTGAAGGCGACCCGCGCGATTTCCAACTGGCGCATGGTCCGGGAGCGGAGGTCGCCGTAGATCAGGCCCGCTTGCAGAAGCTCCAAGGCGTCCGCGACATTGCCGGTGCCGGCCACTTCGCGCGCTTGCGCAAGGTCGGCTTCCAACGTATCCTCACGCGCGGCGGCCGATTTGGCGGCTCCGCCGGAACCTTCCCGCATCACCAATTCCAACCATTCGCGGGTGGGAGGCGAGGCCAGGGGAGAGCCATCGGAGAACTTCAGATCCAGAAGTTGCGGAACCCGTTTCAGGAGGCCGCGCAACTCCGTGCGGATGGCTTCGGAACAGGATTCATGCCCGCGGCCGGATAGGGATTGGGCCACCCAGCATTGCAGGTCCAGCCAATACTGCATGCCAGGCTCAGTGAAGATGGCCTCGCACTTTTCCAGGATGGAACTCCAGGCGCGCTGGGCGACCTGGCCTTCCAAGAAGGAGCGTCGCTGCGGATTGGGTGGGGCGAAGGTGGTCTTGCCCGCGTCGTTTTTTGGCGCTGCAGCGACCTCCTGCCAGCGGCAGATCCGCAGGAGCTTGTACCCGGTGGGATTGTCCGGCTCGGCGGCGGAAAGCTGCAATGCCACTTTTTGGAGAGCCTTGAACAGATCGCCTTTGGAAGCGCCATCGCCCACCACCGGGGCTGGAATCGAATGGCCGGAGCCGCCCGAGGATCCAGAGCCATCTGAATCTTGGCCGGAAGAGGACGAATTTTGCTGAGCCTTGGGCTTTGGGGCCTCCACGGGACGCGTGGCCTTGGCCTTGGCGTCCACCAGCTCGATCAGCGGCTTGATGGACGGAGGGCTCTCCGGGAATTTCTCGTTTAGGATGGTCCGGATCGCGTTCAGCGCCTTGGACAGGGCCAGGAAATGGGGGTGGTCGGCAGGGGTGAAGGCGACCTGCTCGAAGGTTCCCAACGTGCGCTCTTCCGTGAGCCACTTGATGGAGTTCTGACGGGCCCGATCGCGCAGCGGATGGAGCGCGTCCCAATGGTCGGTCATCAGCTTGGCGAGCGTTTGTCCAGCCGCCGCGCCTTCGCCCCAGCCCTTCCACACCGTGGAGGAGACCAGGTGGTAGCAAAGAAGGGTGATGTCCTTGGCCTGGGAGGTGAGGACCTTCCGGGCGGCCGTGGTGATCTGTTCCCAGTCGCGCTCGGAGGTCTTGACGATTTCTGCCTTGACGTACTCGAACTCGGCCGAATATTTCGGGTCGTCACCGACCGGATTGGCCGCCGAGATCGGAGCGGAGAGAGTCAGGGCCAGCGGCAGGAGTTCAGGTTCAGCCGGTTTGGGCGGCTCGGCTGGAGTTTCAGCAACCGGTGCCGTCTCCACGGGAGCCGGGGCGCTCTCGGCGACCACGGCGGATTCCGCTGCCGGAGTCGGCTCGACGGCCGGGACTGCTTCGCTGGCTTCGGTGGAGTCGGTCATCTGGGTGAGTTACCTGAACAGATTCTGGGGAAGGGACACGTGGAAGAACTCGCGGTCAGTGAACGGACCATTTGCCGGATCGAGCCTGACGGAGAGTGGCACGTCCACAATATACGACAAATCCATGAAGCTCCAGGTGGCCTCGGAACTGCCCGGGTTCTTGGAATCGATCAAGCGAAGCAGCGCCCACTCGCCCTCGCGTCGTTCTTCGAAAGACTGGTGGATGGTCGCCGATTGCAGCACCACGCCTGCCTGTCCAGGAACTGGCCATCTGATGGTCAGGGTCCTTTCCTGTCCTTGGGGAACATCCAAGGATTGCGAACCCACCCGCAACGTGACGCGAGCGCGTTGGTCGGCGCGGACCTTGAGAGTGGCGTTGGCGCCTCTCCAGGTAGATCCTCCCGCCCCGTAGAAGTAGGTGGCAATCTTCATGAGCTTGCGCAGCGGCTCCACCGCTTGCGGATCCAGCGCCAAGCCCATGCCGTTGGAACTCACGGGGCGGATGTCGCCGTTGACCACCTGGACCAGACCTTCGATCTCCCTCAGGAACACCGCGAGGCTGCCTGTCTTGGGGTTGAGCAGGGCGTCGATGTCGGCGATGCTGACTTCGGTTTCCGCGTAGGAATCGAACGGGTAGTTGCCTCGTGACAGATTTTGCCACGGCTGGAACACCTTCTCCTTGTAGGAGGCCGTGGCCGCGTTCTGCGCATCCGGAAAGATCCGGCCCGCCGCCTGGCGCAACATGCCGACCGTCAGCGAGTTGAACCAGGGACGGAGTTCGGCGGGCAGCTGTTCGCGACGCCCATTGGCTTCCGTCCAGCCGTGCACCAGCGGATTGGTGTTGGCTTGCGCGGTGATGCCGCGGGCGAACTGCACTGCCGCTTCGCCTCCCGACCACTGGCTGAGCACACCACCCAATTGCCCCAGGTCCTTCACGTAGTTGTCCAGGAAGCCCTTGGTGACGTCGGTCGCCAACTTGCGCGGCGAATCGAAACGCTTGAGAATCTGCTCATCCACGGGGAGATCCTTGTCCAGCAGCCTGCCAGCCGCTGCCGCCAGCCTGGCGGCCCTGGCGGCCATTCGCGCTGCCCTGGCCGGCAGGACGGATCGCGATGTGTCCTTGGGGGGACGGAGATCGGTCTCCTCCAGGAAGCGGTTGAACATGGCCTGCAGTCCTTTGGGGTTCTGCCTCATGTACGGGCTGGCCAGGATGATCATGCTGGCTCCCATGCGCTGGTTGTCGGCGGGGAGCATGCATACGGTGGTGTCCATCACCTGTCGCCAGGCCTTTTCGAAATCCTCCACGTAGCGGCGCTCCACCTCGGCGACGACTTCCGACGATTTCGCGAGATCAGCGGCTTGGGCTTCGTTGCCCATCACCCAGTCCTTTCCACCTTCGCTCATGGCGTCGATGGCCGGCTCGATGGATTCCAACCATCCCCGGCGCGTGAAAGCTCCGGGAATTTCCATGGGCCTGCAGGTGATTTCCTTGGATGGCATTCCCAACGAGTCCCAGGTCAGCTTGGGGATGGTGTCTGCAACCGCCAGGATGCGTGAGTACGTGCCGGATTGGTTCTTGTTGTTCTTGAGCTGGAGCCGAGCGGAGAAAACCAGTGCAGCGTCCTGCGGGCCCAGGTAGCTGGAATCGCCATCGTCCACGCGCTCGGCGATGCGGGCCGCGATGCGCGGGAACAGGGCGCGTTCGAAGGTCGGCAGCGCGTCCTTGTATCCGAAATACTCGCTCCAGACGCGCACGATGGCCTCGGTCAGGCCCTTCTCGCCTTCGGCGCTTTCGCCATCCACCCAGCCACTGCGGGTGATCAGCAGGTAGGACTTCAGGGCGCCGTACAATTCCATGGTTTCGCCGAGGGTGTCCCGGGAGTTGACCAGGCCGCGCAGTTTCGACTCGTGAGCCTTGAACGCCTCGACCATCAGCCGATGGGTCATGGTGTCCCATTGGGACTGGGCCTGGGGCAACACGGCGCGATCGCGGTAGAAGCCGGGAGCCAAAAGCCATGGACGCTCGTGGCGGATGCTTTCCACCAAAAGATCGATGTCGTCGAAGGCGTTCAGACTGCTTTGCATGGTGGCAGGATCGGTCCAAGGGGCGACGCGGTCGACCGACAGCCGTGCGTTCCATCCGCGCTGCAGTTTTCCGCCCACCACCCAGCCGTGCATGGAGGCCCAGACAGCGAGGAAGGAAACGAGGAGGGCCACACCGAAGATGGTCAGGGAAAGCGCACCGGCCTGGATCTGTCGGTGGGCTCCAAGCCTTGCCAGCGCAGGCTCCTCGTGGATGCGCTCCAGCAGGAATTCCCAGCTGGCCGCGGCTCCGGCGGGAGGTGCACCCGCCTCGGCGACGATGGGCGAGGAGGAAGGAGCTGGATCCGGAGAGGCCCCGCCGCCGGCGAAGGCTCCGCCGAAGAATCCGAGATCCCCTGCGGCCTGTTTGCGTTCGGTCGGTGCGGGCGAATTGGAGGGAGCGGGCCCGGCCAGGGCTTCCGGTCCGGCCAGGAGATAGTATCCGCGCAGGAAGGGCTTGGTCTTGCCGACAAATTGTGTCGCACAGGAAAGCGCGATGGCGCGGACGGAATCCTTCTTCGTGCGCAGGAGATCCAGGAACTGGAACACCTGCGGGGTCTGCCCGCCTCGCTCCCATGCGATGGCCAGGTGGCCGTTTTCCTTGACATCGATGTCCCGTTCCAGGCGGCTCCACGATTGGTCGAAGGCGCCAGGGAGATCTTCCTGTTTGCACCACGGGATCGCGGCTCCGGGGGGCTCGGGGCATTGGTGGTAGAACGATTTTCCGCCCAGCAGTCCTTCCGCGCCGTGCAAGGCCGCGTAGATCGGGAATTCCACGCCGGATGCATCCGACAGAAACCCCAAGGCCGCATGGATGCTCTGCGGGACCTGGCCGCGGGAAAGCGGCGAGATGACCAGCGCCGCGTCCACCGCACGCACCTTGCCGCGCTGGGTCAGTTGTTCCAGCAGGAAGCGCACGCGGGACAGGGTGCCTTCCACGCGCGGATCGGGCATTTCGCGCAAGAGCAGGAAGATCTCGTCCTTGCGCACCAACCAACTGGCCAGTGCGAGGAACTCGCCGGAAAGCTCATGGGATCTGCCGGCGGTGATGTCGGTGGCACCTGCGGCTTCCAGCAAGACCTTGGCTTGCTCCACGTCGGGCGAGAGGGTCCAGACCAGGCGTCGCGCATTGATGCCGCCGTCCTTGGTGGAGCCTGCGGATTCCGCGAGCTTGGCCAAATCGGAGGCGAAGGACGTTTTCCAGCTCTCCAGGAAGGTGTCCTGCGATTGCGATTCGGAGCCCTTGGAAAGGCTCGCGATCAGGGCGCGTTGGCGAAGGAACAGCCCGATGAGGATTCCCACGACGAACCAGATGACCGCTCCTGCGGTGTGGATCCACGTCCAGGGCGGGAATTTGATGGCCAAAACCAGGACGGCGGTGATGCCGACCAGGATCCAGACAACCATGAACCAAAACCAGAAGGACTTCAATGTGCGCATGGCGAGGCTCCCGTCAGCTGTTCTGGGCGAGCCAGGAAAGGATGGTGTAGATGGCAAACGCGAGGATCAGGGCGCCGAGCCCGATCCAGACCAAAAAGCGTCCGGTGCGCTCCTTGCCCCGCTTGCCGGGCTCGTGGACCAGCGCGGGAAACCACGGAGCCATGCGCCAGGAACTGTCCGCTGCTTTGCGCTGCACGTCGGCGACCACTCCCTGCAGACGGGAAGGGTCTTCCAACTGGTATTGCCCCTTGAATCCCAGCAGGATGCAACGCGCGTAGATCTCCAATGCACTGGCCAGATCCGCCCGCTGGTGGAGCCGTTCCATGCGGGAGAAGAAATTGTTGCCGGCCGCTTGATCCTGGAAATGCGCCACGGCCAGCGAGTGTCCAAGCCAGTCGATGGAAAACGGCGTGCTGGAAAAGACCATTTCGTCCAGCCATGCGCACAACGCGTAGCGGACTTCCTCCACCACGGCGCTGGAATGGCCGTCGCGGCGGGCGCGCTCGTCGAAATCCGACAGATGCTTGGTGAGCTCGCGCCGCAGGTCTTCGGCACTGGCCGGACAGCTGGCGGAAAGCGACAGGCCACGGCGGAAGATGGATCGGGTATGGGTGGACAAGGGCTGCACGGATCAGCCTCCTTCGATCAGGAGCTCGATGGACGTGACGTCGAGGTTGGCAGGAGTATAGACGCCGAGGAATCCTTCGTCCACCACGGTCTGCCACATCGCTCCGGTTGGCGAAAGCTCGAAACAGTGCTGGCCGGTGGCGCGGAAGAAGGCCGGCGGCGGCGACAAACGGGATTCCACGCCGGGCAGGGCGCTGGTGATGATCGCCTGGAGCTTGGAGCGGGCGGCCGCCTTGGCGTGCTGTCCGAAATGGACCACCAGCTGGTCCGGCGTGAGCGAGGTCCGGATGGCCAGGAAGAATTTTTTCCCGGCTTTCCAGTTTTCGCGGGGCAGTTGGAGGCTGAAGAGCACCGGGGCTTCGCGGTTCATGGCCTTGACGAGATTGTCGGTGCGGATCTCCGCCGCCAAGGCGCTGAACAAGCCGTTGAGCAAGCCAAGCAGACAGGCCGACATCTCCGAATGCTTGTAGGCGGCGGAAGAAATGGACATCGCCCGCGTGAACACCAGTCCGCCAGAAAGCGAAAGCAGGGTTTTGAACAGTTCCGCCGGGTGCGTCTCCAGGGTGGAGGCGGCTTGGTCCAGCAGCGGCTGGTGCGCGCGAAGATGCAGGCATTCCAGCCATTGGCGCATGCCTTGGGTATCCACGGCCGGATTTTGTTGCTCCAGCGTCCGGCAGCGCATCTGGATGATGCCTGACAACTTTTGAACCATCAGGGAGAGCGGCTCCCAGGCGTTGATGTCCAGCAAGGTCGGGAGGAAATCCGTTGCCACCGTGGCTTGGCCCTGGTCGCCGCGCAACAGCGAGCAGACCGGCAAAAGCAGGAATCCGTCGTTGGCGTCGGTGGAAAACCTCACCGAAAGATTGGGCGAGCACAGGACGACCTCGCGCCGGGAACGTCCCGTGGTGGAGTCCGGAAGCTGGGCTCCGTATTCGCCGAAGGCCGCTTCCGCGCCCAGATTGGCGGCGCCGTCGGATGGGGCCTTCATGGCCAGATAAACGGTGATGCGCTGGATTTCCATGCCCAGGCCGTTGGGGACCTGCCGGTGCAAGGCCAACGTCTGCCCGCGTTCGGAATCGAAGCGGTGGCCACCCGGAAATACGCCGGCGCAGGTCTCGATCCGGAACAGCCCTGCCGAGGCGAGCTGGGTTTGGTCCAGATCCAGCCTGGAGAAGCCGAATCCACGGGAAGGAGGGTGTCCAAAATGCGAATGCAGATCCTCGCGCCAGGTCTCTTCGGCGCGCTGGAAATGCTGGGGGAGCAAGGCGAGACCTTCCTTCCAAGCGACTTTGCCGGTCATGTGCGTTCGATCCTCGTGTGTAGGGAAAGACGGAAGCTAGAAACCATGGCCTCAGGTAGTCTATTTTTGAACGCAAGTACCTAACGGACCTCCAAAGGATCCTGATGCGCGAACAGCGATTTTCATTACGTCACATTCTCGGAACCACACTTCTTGCCGTCGCTGGGGCGTTCGCCCAGGACCGTGGTACCCTCCAGGTGGTGACCACCCCAGACAGTGCCTACGTCATTTTGGACGATCAAAAAG
Organism: Fibrobacterota bacterium; assembly: GCA_016699655.1. GTDB lineage: Bacteria > Fibrobacterota > Fibrobacteria > UBA5070 > UBA5070 > UBA5070. Next base: position 480,520 of record CP064986.1, on the reverse strand, counting down.
AAGCCGAGCGCCAACGGACGCCTTATGTCAACGAGAGCATGAAGGCCATCGACCACACCGTGCTGCTGCGTCCTGCCGACCCGGCCTACATGCCGGTCCGCTACGACATCAGCATCGGGGCCGGACAAACCACCCAGTTGCAGCACACCTTCGAGTACCGCACCAAGGCCACTGGCATGGAGCTTTTGTCCATCGCGCCCTGGAAAGTCCAATTCGGAGCGGGCATCCAATATCTGCGCTACATGGGGATGCAAACCAAGAAGACCCTGGACACCAGCAAACTCAAGCCAGGCGATGCCGGGGCGGCTACGGCTTCGGCCACGGCTGGCGTCAAGGCGGCATCCTCCTCCTACCCGCCGGACTCCATTCCCACCAGCATGGAGCTGCCGCTCCAGCTTCGAGTGGGATTCCCCTTCGGATTTGAAACGCACTTCTCCTACCCCCTGGCCAACCGCACCGAGCCGTGGGTGGAATCCGGTGCCTTCGGGTTGGCAGGAGTCGGCATGGGCCTCAAGTGGACCGTTCCGCAGATCAATTCCGCTGTGGATCTGAACTGGGCGTTCGGGAGCAAGAAGATCTCGCCGATGTTTCCCATTTCCGATGCGTTCACGATCACGCTCATCACCAGCCAGCGCATCAAAAAGCTCGATGTGGCGGGCAACCTGGGCTACACCATCCGGGTCAATTCCATGGACACCAGCAACCGGGATACAGCCAATCCCACCAAGCTGATGAGTCCCGGGGGGCGAATTTTCCTTTCGGCACGCGCAGGGATGCTGTTTTTCGATCAGGTGCTTCCCTTGTTGCAAGGAAACCTGGACTACGACTTCGCCGATGTGCGCGGATCGTACACCTCCCACCAGGAGAAATACTTGATCACCGCGACTCCTGGCGTGGTGTGGTACGCGACCCCGTCGGCGGCCTTCGAGTTCGGGATTCCGCTGGGGCTCATCGCTTCCAACCAGGAAACCAAGTGGGGGCTTCGCGCTTCCATGACGTGGGGCTTTTCCGTGGCCGGTTCGCAAGTGGCCAGTCCCAGTGCGGCCAAGGGAAGCGGCCTGTCGGTTCCCTACCCGCTGCCCTCCCAGTCGGCTCCTGTCAATTCGCCCTCTCACGTCCTGTTCGCCAGCCGCGAAGTGACCAACGCCGAGTACAAGGAATTCTGCGACAAGACCGGTCATGAATATCCGCCCGACCCGGATATTCCTTCCATGCCGGGCTACTTCACGGATCCTCGTTACTCCAACTATCCGGTTGTGAGTGTTTCCATCGCCGATGCCCGCGCCTACGCCAACAGCTTGGGCAAACGCCTTCCCAGCGTCAGCGAATGGCGCAAGGAAGTGGAAAACCTCCGGCTTTCCGGCGCGATGGTGGCTTGTGGCACGGAGGCTCCCGAGGCCGTGGACAGCCGTCCCCAAGGCCCTGGCATGTACAACCTCATCGGGAATGTCGCCGAGTGGGTGGAAAACGACCGCGCCGGCGGATCCGTGGCCTACATGGCTGGTGGATTCTTCAGCTTGCCCCGTGAACGCTGTCTGGAAACGGGCCGACTGGTGGATGTCGCCTCGCAGTCCGGAGCCAAGTACATTGGCTTCCGGGTTGCGACGGAGGTGAAGTGATGCGACGGATTCTGCTTGGGGTGTTGGTGCTGGTGGGAATCGCCTCGGCGCGCCCCTGGGAAAGGTGCAGGACCTTGGTGGTGGGGTTCAGGGTCGACAATCCGCCATTTGGGTACAACCGTTCCGATGCCCAGCGGCCCGGGATCGAATATGAATTGGTTTCCGCCATCGCCAGACACCACAACCGCACCTTCACGGTGCGCGAGGTGACCTCCCAGCGCGAAGGCGAAGACCTCTTGGATCGCGATCAGATCGATCTTTTGATCGGTTCCGTGAAATCCACGCCGGAGCTTCGGCAGCGATTCAACGCATCCACTCCGTACTTTCGAACGGGTTTGGGCATCATCGTGCTGCGATCCAACCAGAACGTCTTCACGTTGGGCGATCTCAACGGGAATTCCGTCGCGGCCACTCCGGAAAGCAACGCCGACAAGCTCATCGAAAACTTCATTCCGCAAGCCAGGCTGGAAATCGTTCGCACGAGCGCGGACGGCCTGGGAATGCTCCAGCGCAACGAAGTCCAAGGCATGGTGCACGACCGATCGACTCTTCAATCGGAAGTCGCGCGCAATTCGTCCCTGCGTCTTCTCGATGTGAGCCTTTCCGAAGACAACTACGTGATCGCCGTGAACCGGACGAGGTCCGCCCAGGTGTTGGAGAACATCAATATCGCCCTGGCGAAATTGACGGAAGCCAAGGGGGCGGAAGTGCCGGCGATTTCCGCGATTTTCACCAAGTACAGGCTCGGCTACGCCGTACGTCCCACTGGAACGGCTGCAAACGGTGGCGTGCGCCCCGTTCCTCCTCCGACAGTTGCCCCCACAACGGGTACAACCACGGCCGGCACCACAACCGTGTCGCCGCCCCCAGCGTCAACCACCGCGCTGGAAGATCGCGTTCGGCGCCTGGAAACCCAGGTCCAGGACCTGCAACGGACCCTTGTCGATCTGCAAGCCAAGCTCAAGCGCTGACCGACGTATCTGATCCCCCCAGCCTGGTGGGGTCGTTGACCCGCGATCCGATCGGTTCGCGGCCGTAGGGATGGGGCAATGCCCGACCCTAAATAACGATCAGCGACGCAGGGAGTCGAGGACCTTCAGATTCGGGAAGCGTCTCGCCAGTTGGTAGCGCTGCGACCAGTAGTTTTCATCCAGGCTGCAATAGCGCACGCCGCCGGAGGTGGTGGCGTTGATGAACTTGCCATTGCCCATGAAGATGCCGACGTGGGTGATGGAGTCCGCATTGTAGCCGGGGCCGGCGTTGAAGAACACGAAGTCGCCAGGCTGGAGGCCAAACCGGAAAACAGGAACGCCCAGATTGCTCTGCAAGGCCGCGGTGCGGGGAAGTTCCATGCCGTAGGTGCGGCGCATCACCTGCTGGCAGAAGGCGGAACAGTCGATTCCATCCGGACCGGTGCCGCCGTACAGATAGGGCCAACCCAAAAACGTTTCGGCCACGTTTTTCAGCGGTGAAACATCGAATCCCCCGGTGAGAATCAGCCGGGCTCCCAGGTTGCGCCCCTGCTCGCGGGTGTACCCCTGGCGGTTTTCGCCGAGCTGGACGAACTTGGGACCGCACCCGGAAAGGATCCCGAGGAGTCCCAGGACACTACCGGTGCGAAGAAGTGGCTTGGAGCCTGCTAGGAAGGTGACCACGAGACAAAACGTAGCTAGGTTGTCAAGAGCAAAATGATCCACCGCCCATTGGCTCTCCTATCCATGATCGCCACCGTGGCACTTCTACCTGCTCCGACACCGGCCGCAGCGTATTACGGTCGTGAAGCGCTTGTCGGTCTTCGTCAATATGGCATCGCGGTTCGTGTGGTTTGCACCGGCGCACTGGAGCAACACCAGGAAGCCTTCTCGGAACACATCCAACGCCGACTGGAGGCACGCAAGGTGCAAGTCGTGCAGGATGGCTCGGTGGCCTTGAAGCTTTTCGTGAGCAACATCCAAAGCTCGGACGGATTGTTTGTCGTGCACATGCGCATGGAACTCTGCCAAAGCTCCTACCTGGGATCCAACAACAAGATCGTGGATGCCCCCACCTGGGACGCCTGGAAAATGGGCGAATACAGGGAAGACGAGCTGCTGAGCGAAGTGGACGATCTCGCACGCCAATTTTTGAACGATTACATCGCCGCCAACTGAAAGGGTGATCCCAGTGAAATTCGCAGCCTTCCTGCTTGCCGCCGCCGCTGCACTCCAGGCCGGGGAACCGGGACTCGTCGTGATGGATTTCCAGGGACGAGGGATCCTCGACAAAGCTGTGCTTCGCCAATTGTGGGATCGCACCTGGGACATCGCCTCGCAGTATCCTTCGGTGAAGGTCGTTTCCATGCAGGAAACCCGTCAGCGTCTGTTCGATCAGAACGTGCTGGTCCCCACTTCCTGCACGGACATTTGCTTTCAACGGATCGCCGCCAAGATGCAGGCCTCCGAGCTTCTGATCCCTTCGGTGGAAAAGACCGGTGATCAGCTCAAATTCAACTTCGTGCTGGTGAAGGGGGCCTCCGGAAAGCGCATCAAGGATGCCACCGTCTGGTCGGATGGCCGCGTGGACCGCGCCATCGCCGCCGGTGTGATCGGCGTGATGGGGGAGGCCGGATCCAGTTCCTCCGCTGGACTCGGCTCCGGATTCTGGAAGGCATTGGCCACGGTCGGCCTTGCCGCTGGTGCCAATATCGTTTTGGGGGTGACCCAGGATCGTTCGGTGATCATCCGAACCAAAGCTCCGACGAAGCCCAACTCCCCCGATAAAGTCGAGGTTGGGCCAGGAGCCTAGCTTTCCTCCCAAGGACGTTTTGACCCCACGCTTTTTTCCCTGTACCATCGATTTCCCACAGGACAACCATGATCGCCAAAGACCTCCGCAAGCTCCTGTCCCGCTTGAACCCCGCCTGCACCCGGTTCCTGGAAGGAGCCGTCGGTGCCTGCGTCGCGCGGACCCATTACGAGGCCACGCCCGTCCATCTGCTGGCGCAGATCGTGGAAGACGAACAAGGCGACATGGCTTCCATCCTGGAGATCTGCCAGCTCGAGCGCAACATGCTGCGGGGACTGCTGCAGGAGGAGCTTCGCGCCCACAAGACGGGTAACACGGCACGCCCCGTGTTTTCTCCGGCCTTGATCGAATTGCTCGAGCGGGCCTGGGCGGAATCCTCGCTGAACCTGGGGCAGGACGCCATTCGCTCGGCCGCGATCGTGTTGGCCATGTCCGAGACCCTCCACCAGCTGGGACCGGACTTGCAGGACCTTTTCCGCAGTTCGCTGCGCGCCGAGAAGATCCGCGACAATTTCGAAAAGGTCGTGGTCCAAAAGAGCGCCGAATCCAAGACCATGCCCGCCCCCAAGGCCGGCGCAGGCGGCAAGGACGAAGGCGGCGCGCTGGACAAGTTCACGGTGGACTTCACCGAAATGGCCCGCAAGGGCAAGATCGACCCGATCTTCGGTCGCGATGACGAAATCCGTCAAGCCATCGACATCCTGTCGCGCCGTCGCAAGAACAACCCGATCTTCATCGGCGAAGCGGGCGTGGGCAAGACGGCGGTTGTGGAAGGCCTGGCGCTCAAGATCGCCCAGGGCGACGTTCCCGACGTGATCAAGGGCGTGCGGCTGTTGTCGTTGGATCTGGGGCTGCTGTCCGCCGGCGCGGGAGTGCGCGGCGAATTCGAGAACCGTCTCAAGAGCGTGATCAAGGAAGTCAAGGAATCGTCCACGCCGGTGATTTTGTTCATCGACGAGGCCCACACCCTGATCGGCGCGGGTGGCGAGGCCGGCAAGTCCGATGCGGCCAATCTTCTGAAGCCGGAATTGGCGCGTGGCGAGATGAAGTGCATCGCGGCCACCACGTTCACGGAATTCCGCAAGTACCTGGAAAAAGACCCGGCCATCGCGCGCCGCTTCCAGCAGGTCGTGATTCCCGAGCCGGATCCCACCGTGGCGGCGACCATGCTGCGCGGCCTGCGCGAGAAGTACGAGACCTTCCACAAGGTCCGCATCTCCCACGAGGCCGTGGAAGCCGCTTGCGACTTGTCCAATCGCTTCATCGCTGGGCGCCAGCTGCCGGACAAGGCCGTGGATCTGTTGGACACAGCCGCCGCGCGCGTGCGGATGGGTCTCACCACCCGGCCCGCCGAATTGGTCCGCATGGACATGGAGATCATGGACATCAAGTCCGAGCTCGATTCGCTGGACCACGACGAGAACCTCAAGCCCGGCGTGGTGGACGTGGTCCGCAAGACCCTGCTCCACGAGCGTCTCCAGGCCGTGCAGGAGAAGGTGGTCGAAGTCGAAGCCAGGTGGAAGATCGAACTGGCCAAGGTCCACGAGATCCTCAACGCCCCGACAGATCTTGTCCTGGATGCCCGCCAGAAGCTTTGGGACGATCTCGCCGCCATGCAAGGCGACAAGCCCCTGGTGCACGTCTACGTCACCAGCGCGGTCCTTTCACAGGTGATCGAAGAATGGACCGGCATTCCCGCCGGCAACATGATGCGCGACGAAGCCAAGCTCCTTCTGGAGATGGATTCGATCATCAATTCCAGGGTGATCGGGCAGCCCTGGGGTGTACGGGAACTGACGCAGACCATCCGTTCCGCCCGCATGGGTCTCACCCGCCCGGAAACGCCCAAGGGCGTGTTCCTGATCACCGGCCCCAGCGGTGTGGGCAAGACCGAGGTCGCCAAGGCGATCGCGGATCTGCTCTACGGCGGCGAGCGTTCGGTGGTCACGCTCTCCATGTCCGAGTACCAGGACTCCATTTCCGTGACGGCTCTCAAGGGCGCGAGCGCGGGCTATGTGGGCTACGGGGACGGCGGCGTTCTCACCGAGGGCGTGCGCAAGAATCCCTACACGGTGGTGATCCTCGACGAGATCGAGAAGGCCCACAAGGACGTGTTGAACCTGTTCTACCAGGTGTTCGACCAGGGCGTGATCCGCGACGGCGAAGGACGCGACATCAGCTTCCGCAACACGGTCATCATCATGACCTCCAACCTGGGCACCGACACCATCGTGCGGATGGCCACGGACGCGGAAAACCAGTTCGCCTACGAGGAATACACCGAGGCGATCACACCCGAGCTCACCGAGCACTTCATGCCGGCCCTGCTCGCCCGTTGCAAGGTCATTCCGTTCCTGCCATTGGGCGCGGATTCCCTGCGGCGCATCGTTGGACAGAAATTGGATAAGGTCGCCCACCGTCTGGCCGACCAGCATGGCGTGCAGATGGCCTGCTCCGAGCAGCTGCTGGACCACATCGTGGAACAATGCAATCTCGTGCAGTCCGGCGCCCGCTTGCTCGACTCCCTTCTGGACCGCGACATCCTTCCGGGTGTCTCGGCCCTGCTGTTGGAACGTGTCGCGGAAGGCACTCCGGGCAACCGCATCGCCATCGGACTTGGCGACGACGGCAAGCCCTTCTTCCGCCTCGACGATGCCAACGCCCCCGAACCCCCCCAGGAGGAATCCGTCCCCGCGGACGCCTCCGACGCTGCAACCCCGAATCCCTAACCGGAGGATCCCCGCATGACCGGCATTCCAGAAAACCCAGAGCAAGCTCAACAAGCTGCCCAAGCGGCGCAGGCTGCAGGCCAGAACGCTGCGGCTCGCGCCCAACAAGCGGGCCAAGCTGCCCAGGCGGCACAGGCCGCCGGCCAGAACGCTGCTGCTGGCGCTCAGCAGGCTGCCCAAGCGGCGCAGGCTGCAGGCCAGAACGCCGCGGCTCGCGCTCAACAAGCGGGCCAGGCTGCCCAAGCGGCGCAGGCCGCCGGCCAGAACGCTGCTGCTGGCGCTCAGCAGGCTGCCCAAGCGGCGCAGGCTGCAGGCCAGAACGCCGCGGCTCGCGCTCAACAAGCGGGCCAGGCTGCCCAAGCGGCGCAGGCCGCCGGCCAGAACGCTGCGGCTGGCGCCCAGCAAGCTGGCCAAGCGGCGCAGGCTGCCGCTCAGAACCCGGCCCAAGCGGTCGGCGGGCTGACCGGAGGCGTCAAACCAGGACAAGGCGCCGCATCGCTTGCACCCAAGGGGGCGAGTGGTGCCGTCAGTTCATCCTCGGGAGCATCCTCGCTTGGCTCCAGAGGAACCAGCGGAGCTGCGAGCTCTTCTTCTGGTGCCTCCTCCGTTTCCCGCTCCTCCCCGGCGTCGTCGGGAGGTTCGAGTGCGTCGAGTTCAGGCTCTTCCAGCGGAGGTAGCGGGGGATCAGGGCGTGCCGACACCACGTTGTACACGTTCGAGGTCACGGGACTTTCGGAATCCTTCGGAGTTCTTCGCTTCAGTGCCATCGAAAGCATTTCCGCCGCCACCCAGATCAGCATCCTGGCGATTTCCACGGCCAACGGATTGGCGCACGACGACATGGTCGGCAAGGAGGCTGTGCTTCGGATCCATGTCAATGGCGAGCACTGCCTGCGCGGCGTGGTCACGGAATTCCACGAAGAGCCGTTCGGCGACAAGTACAGCCGTTACGAGATTTCCATGCGCGGCCGCGTGGACCTGTTGTCCTACTCGGCCCACAACCGCGTTTTCCAGAACAAGACCATCCCTGAAATCCTCAAGGAAGTCGCGAAGGATGCGGGGCTCGAAGGCAAGCTCTACAAGGAGAATTTCAGCGGCTCCTACCAGCCGCGGGAACTGCACGTCCAGTACAACGAATCGGATCTCTCGTTCTTCCATCGTACGGCCCATGGCGCGGGCATCTTCTTCTACGAGGAAACCGTCGGCGAAGACGTGACCTTCGTGGTGGCCGACGACAACAACGCCTTCCAGCCCAGCGAACAGACCGACGAAATGCAGTATCGGCCCGGCGCGGGACTGGTCGAGGAGAATTTCGACGCGATCTTTTCGCTTCGCCGTTCCAACGCGCTCCACAAGGGCGGCGTGCGTTTGACCGGATACGACTACCAGAAACCCGGAGCCATCCAGAAGGGCCAGGCCACGGGCCAGGGCCAAGGCGAGTGGGTCCGCCACGAGGTGGACACCGAAAAGCCCGGCGAGTTGACAAAAATCGCCAAGTTCGCCCGCGAATCCGAGATGGCGGCGCGCGACCGCGTGACGTGTTCCACCCACAACCCCATGATGCGGGCCGGCACCAAATTCACGATTTCCCAGCAGTTCGGACGTGGGTTCGGCGGCGATTACGTCCTGATCGAAGTCAAACACGAGGGCTCCCAGGAAGGCTCCCTCCTGGGCAACGGCCAGGATTCCCACTACAGCAATACCGTGGTGGCCCAGTCCATGTCCTTGGCCTACCGTCCTTCCCCGCTGGCCACGCGGCCCCAGGTGCCGGGCGTGTTGGTGGTGAAAAGCGACGGCCCCGACGGCGATTACGCGCACATCGACGACGCGGGCAGGTACCGGGCCAAGTTCCCCTTCGACGAAGCACCGCACAAGGACGGCCAGATGAGCCCTCCCGTGCGATTGTCCCAGCCCTACGCGGGCCCCGGATACGGCATGCACATGCCCATCCACAAGGGTGCGGACCTTGTCTTGGCGTTCGAAGACGGCGACGTGGACAAGCCGATCGCGATCGGAACCCTGCCCAATCCCTCCAACAAGAGCCCGGTCACCGCCAACAACAAGAGCCAGTCGGTCTTCAAGACCGCGACGGGCAATACGCTCACGTTGGACGACCTCAAGGACAAGACGCGGGTCCAGCTGAACTCCTCGGGTGGACGCAAGCTCGCCCTGGAAGACAACAAGGACATCGCGGGCGCCCTCTTGGAGACGGTCAACAAGCACCGACTGCACCTGGACGACAAGGGCGACACCTTGGAATTGTCGGTTTCCGACAACACCCACGGCCTCACGATCCAGTCGAAGAAGGGCATCGCCACGCTGCGCACCAAGAGCGGACATTTCCTGACGCTCGACGACGACAAGAAGGCGCTTTCCATCCAGACCGCCGGCGGACATCTCGTGAAGATGGACGACGACGGCAAGATGATCACCATCCAGGATGGCAACAAGAAGAACATCATCCAACTGGACATGGGCGGCAACAAGCTGATCCTCAAGACCGAGGGCGACCTGGAGATCACCGCCAAGGGTTCCATGAAGGTCAAGGCCAAGGACATCTCGATGCAGGCCGATTCGGGCGCCATCAACATGAAGGCGGCCGCGGGCGACATCAAGCAGGAGGCCATGAACATCAACCTCAAGGCGACCCAGAAGATCGCCGCCGAGGCCACCATGGACGCGGGCATCAAGGGATTGAACGTCAAGATGGAAGGCACGGTCAACGTGGAATCCAAGGCGGGCGTCCAGAACAAGATGACCGGGGTCATGACCAACGTGGAAGCGAGTGCGATGAACACGGTCAAAGGCGCGATCGTCATGATCAATTGAGATGATTCTGGCGGTTTGGCGCCATTGCACTGGACAATCGCGCCAAACTGCGTAAATTCCCTGTACTCCATCACCTACCGTCCAACCGGGACCCCCCACCCATGAAGATTCCCTTTCTCGCGACAATTTTCCTATCAGTGACCGCATTGTTCGCCGGACCTCCGTCCGCCTCCATGCGCTTGGAAGTCAAATGCCCGGAATGCCCGGATACGGGCTGGACACTGCTGGAAGCCTACCGCAGAGCGCTTCCCCAAGCGGGTTTCGAAGTGGTGGACAGCGCATCCAAAGCGCCATCGCTTCGCGTGTACGCCTACCCGGAGGGGAAGTCCTGGTTTCTGGCTCCCAGCCTCTCCAGTCCGCGGGGAACCGTGATCTCCGTTTCACGCGATGAATTCGCCACATTCACCGAGCTTGTCACCATCGGGGTTGACTCTTCCGTCGCCGTGGCGCGACGCACGGTCAACGAAGCCATCCAGCGTTCGAAGGACGTCAAGCCGAAGTGAGCTGGATGGGGGTATCTTTGAAGACATGAAAGGCTCCCAAACATCCAATCCTCTGCGTTTGCCCATTCTTCGGTGGGTACGCGCCAAGACGGAGATCGATCTTCATTTTCCCGCACAGGATGTCCCGGAGCTGACCGAAGCCGAAGTGGTCGGCGACGTTCATCTGCGTGGAGTGGCTGACACGGGTGCCAGAGACACCGTGGTCAAGTTCGAACTGCGTTGCCGCACGCAGGAACTCTGCGGCCGCAGCCTCGAGCCGTTCGAGCACGAGCTGGAGGCGTCGTTCCAGCTTCTGCTGCGTCGATCGGCAACCGGCCAGGAGGTGGAATGGAACGACGAGAGCGAGGAAGTCTTCGAGGCCACGATCCCGGAAGATCTTCGCGAGCTGGACATCGCCGAAATCGTCCGCCAAGTGGTGGAACTGGAACGGCCTCTATCGCCGGTCAAGCCCGGAGTGCCCCTTCCAGTGGGCGTTCTTCCTGAAGAGATCCCGGCCGAGGAACCGCCGGTGGATCCGCGTTGGGCCAAGCTCCAAGGCCTCAAGGACAAATTATCCTGAGCCAAACCGCTTTCCTCGCCCCATCGCTGGGAATCGGCTTCGCGGCATTCCACGTCGCCTTTTTCCGGTGGCTGTGGCGAGGTCTGCATGCCAAGGCCAAGCGCCAGATCTTCTCCCAGGAAACGACGGCGACGATCCTGGTGGCCGCCCGCAACGAGGCGAAGAATCTCCAGCGGTTGCTGCCCGCGCTGTTGGGCCAGAGCTGCGACAAAATCCGTCTCCAAATCGTCGTGATCGACGATCGCTCGACGGACGGAACCGACGGGATCCTTTCCGAATTCGCCGACCGCATCGAGGTCGTGCGAGTCGATGAACTCCCGCCCGGGCGCGCGCCCAAGAAGCACGCATTGAACCAGGGCCTGGCTCGGGCCAAGGGCGAGTTCGTGCTCCAGATCGATGCCGACAATCTGCCCGGTCCGACCTGGGCATCGACCATGCTCTCGTACTTCGGCCCCCGCACCGGGGCTGTCTGCGGGCTGGTGTTCCATTGCGCCAAGAGCGAGGGCGTTCCGGCGTGGTTTCACGGGATCTGGGCATTGGAAGCGACGGGATGGGCCGCGGTGCAGGCATCGGCCATCGGAGCCGGCATGCCGATTTCCGCCAACGGCGGCAACCTCGCCTATCGTCGCAAGGCCTTCGATTCCGTACGTGGGTTCGCCGGACATCTCGGTGTGATCTCCGGAGACGACGACTTTCTGGTCCAATCGCTCGCTGACTCCGGTCAATGGGAGGTCGTCTCGGCAGACGCCCCCGAGACCTTGGTGGAAACCGCTCCGCCGGGTTCCTGGAAAGAGGTCTGGGAGCAACGGAAGCGCTGGGGATCCAAGTGCATCCGCTACGACCCGAAGCGGGTGGGGTTGCTCTCGGTGGTCTACGGAAGCTACGTGTGGATCGTGGCAAGTCTGGTTTGGGGGCTGTGGAGCCCTTGGGCGGCGTTTGGTGGCGCGGTGACGCTGGCCATGGTCCTGGCCGAGGCGTTTTTCCTCACCCTCCGGATGGCACGCATGACGGCCCGCTCCAGGCTTTTGGTGTGGTTTCCTCTGGCGATGGCCGTGCAGATCCCCGTGGTGGTCTTGGCGACTCTGATGGGCACCTTCGGCCGGTTCCGCTGGAAGGGCCAGCAGGTCGGGGCGAAGGCATGAATCTCCAACGGTCGGGCCGTCTCGGATGATCGTCGCTTTTCGGATGGCGTTGGTGGGCGGATTCGTCTGGCTGATGCTGTTCAACCGGATCTGTATGACAGATTCCGACGACCGACGCAAGCTGCGGCGTGGGGCATGGCTTTTGGTCGTGTTCCTCGTGATCCCGACGATCGCCGGTCTGGCCTGGTCGAGGGCCCTGGATGGATTGAGCTGGCTCTTGTTCATCCTGCTGGTTGGATGGGAGGGAAACCGTTTGGCCAGGCAGGCCATCGGGTTCAGTTCGGCGCGATCGCAGGCGGTCGGGGTGGTTGGTCATTCCGGCGGAATCGTCTGCACAGACGCGCTCCAGGTCCGCAGCTACCAATTCGCGGGAGCGGGCGCGCACTTGGATGGGCTCACGGTGGTCTTCCTTTCCGATTTCCATTGCAACGGCAATCCTTCGTGCGCCTGGTACGATCGGGTATGGAATACGGTTTCCGGGATCGGCCCGGATCTGGTGCTTCTCGGTGGAGATTATCTCGACACCCCGCAAGATGTTCCCCTGATGGAGCGAGCCTTCCAAGGGGCCGCGAGGCTTTCTCCGGAATTGGGAATCCACGCCATCCTGGGCAATCACGACGAGGTCGCTCCAGCCGAAGTCCGGCGGATCCTGCGTCGAGCCGGGGCCAATGTTCTGGACGACAAATGGGTTGCTCTCCAGCGTGCCAGCGGCCAGATCATCACCTTGCACGGGACATCCAGTCCGTTCGCCGGAAGTCACGACCCTCTGAGCGGCGCCCCTCCCGGCGGTGCGGACCTGTGTCTGACCCACACGCCGGACAACGCTCCTTCGCTTTCGCGCCGGGGGAGCCGCTATATCCTGGCGGGCCACACCCACGGTGGCCAGATCGGCTTTCCGTTGCTGGGTGCACTTTTGACTCCCAGCAAATACTCCCGCAAATGGAGCTACGGGACATTCCGGGTGGGGGAGAGCCACTTGGTGGTGTCGTCCGGGTTGGGGTGCGAGGGCATTCCTTTGCGGGTGTTGGTGCGTCCCGAAATCGTGGTTCTGCGCTTCCATTCCTGATCGTCCAACTGGTGTCGCGAATGTGGTACGATGACACCCATGTCTCTTTCCGTGTGGCTCAAACGAATCGTGGACAAGGAGATGCCGGCGTTTCGGCGCACGGCCACCGATATCCGCACGGCGGCAAGCAATCCGGAAACGGGTAGCGAAGCATTGGGGAAGCTGATCCTCACCGATCCGGCACTCACCGCGCGTGTCCTGCGGATCGCCAACACGGTGTTCTACAACCCTTCGGGAAAGCCGATCCAAACGGTATCGAGGGGGATTGTCGTTTTGGGGGTGGATGCCATCTGCACGATCTGCGTGAGTTTGGCACTGATCGAAGCCCTGCTTGGTGGTCGCCGGCAGGACCGGGTGATGGCGGACTTGGGTCGTTCCATCCATGCGGCCCTGGTGGCACGGACCTTGGCCCAGACCATGCGCGAGCCGCTGGCGGAGGAAGTGTTCATCGGGGCCTTGCTCTATCGGGTGGGCAATCTGGTCTTCTGGTGCTTTTCCGAAGATGAAGGTGCCGCCCTGGATTCGGCGCTTCGTCCAGGCAGTGACGGATCGGCCACGGAAAAAGCACTGCTGGGCTTCAGCCTTCGTCAGCTGACCCAAGCCCTGGTGGAGGAATGGAAGCTTTCCAACGTGTTGATCGAGGTGTTTCGCAATCGAACCAGCACCGGGCCGGCCGAGTGCATTCTGCTGGCGTGGCGATGGGTGCAGGCGCTCGACAATGGCTGGGAGACAGCTCAGGTCCGGGACGAAATCGTCCGATTGGGAGAGCGTTTGCAAATGGACCCGGCGGTGGTCACCTCGCTGATGGCCAGACTTTCCCGGGAGGCCAGGGATACGGCGATCCTGTTCGGATCCAAAGCTTGCTCCCAGACGATCACCGTGGCTCCTTGCACGCCCGAACAGGACGCGGAGCTGTTCATGCGGCTGTCTGGAATCGAAGCCGACCCATCGGTGGTGGATGTGGGCTCCCAACCCCAGGCAGGCAAAGAAGACCCCATCGTGTGCTTGGATTGCCTGAAGCGGCTGTCCCAAGCCGCACAGGAAGGGCGCATGCCGGAATTGTTCCCCTTGATTCTGGAAAGCCTCCACAAGGGAATGGGCTTCGAGAGAGTCCTGTTCGCCACGCTAGCCCCCGGTGATCAGGTGGTGGGCCGGATTGGATCGGGCTGGGAAAATCCTGAGGAAGTACAAGGCTTCCGCTTTTTGCTGCGGCGCCAGATGGCCGACTCCCTCTCGCGGGCGATCGAGGTCGGAGGCGTGGTGGAATATGTGATCGGGGACCCAGCCGTGCGGTCGATTCGTGTCCCTGAAGAGCTTGCCATGCTGAAATCCCGGTCCTTTTTGTTCGGGGTGCTGCAAGTGGGTGGACGCAGCCTGGGCGCGGTGTTCACCGACCGAGGCAAATCGGGGGCTGCCTTTCCGGAAACCATGCGCGATGCCTTCCGCCACATGATCCAACAGGGAAACTTGTTGCTGGGCCAAGCGATGGCGGTGCGTGCGGCACAGGCCAAACAATCCGCCTGACCAAGGTGGGGTGCGGTCGGGCGGGTCCGGGAGTCGTATCTTCCGTTTCCATGAGCCAAACCGAATCCAATCTTCTCGAAACCCTCTCGTGGCGCTACGCCACCAAACAGTTCGATGCCACGCGCAAGATCCCGGAGGCGACCTGGGAAACCTTGCGCAAGGCCGCGAGCCTATCGCCCAGCTCCTTCGGGTTGGAGCCCTACCGTCTGGTGGATGTGCGCGATCCCGCCAAACGAGCCGCATTGCGCTTGGCCGCCTGGAACCAATCGCAAGTGACCGACGCGAGCCATTTCGTGGTCTTCGCCATCGAGGTCCCCTTCGGTGAATCCCAGATCGACGCGTTTTTGGGACGGACCGTGGCGCAGCGCGGTGTGGCCCTCGAAAGCCTTTCCGCCTATCGCGGCATGATGATGGGCACTTTGGTGGATGGTCCCCGTGCGGAAAAAATCCGCACCTGGGCGGCCGAACAAGCCTACATCGTCCTGGGCAATCTCATGGCCGCCGCCGCCCAATTGGGTGTCGATTCCTGTCCCATGGAAGGGCTGGACCCGGCCAAGTTCGACGAGATCCTGGGATTGAAGGAGCGGGGCTTGGCCACGGTCTGTGCGCTGCCGTTGGGTTATCGATCGACATCGGACAAATACGCGACTCTGCCGAAGGTGCGCAAGCCGCTTGCGGAGCTGTTTTTGGAGATCTGAGCCTATCGGGTGGCTTCCGTCCAGTTGGAATAGATCCCGGTCGCCAAAAAGGGCGTGCCGGGAGGCATGTTGGCGATGTCGAGGAAGCGCGTGTCGAATCCCCAGTTGCGGGTGGGGGGCAGGTAGTAGCCCCACCCTTCCTGGTAGGGCAGGTTGGTCCAGTTTCCGGCGGCCAGCTGTTCCCAGGAGGAGGTCACGGCGACCTTGGTCGCTGGATCCGAAATGATCCCGGGGGCGGCGGCGGTCCACATGCAGATGAAGCTTCCACGGAAGGTCAAGGTGGAGTTGAACCAGTACTCCAAAAAGCGGAAGGTATTGTGCCATCCTCCTTCGTACCCGTTCTCCAGAACGCCGTTGTCGGTGTTGGCCGGGGGCATCCAGACGGGATCGGTGGCTTTGTTGCCGGTCATGATGGCCGCGTTGATCCGCATCGACGGCGCGGAGTGGTAGGAGACGTCTCCCGGAATTCCGCTCTTGAATTCGGTGTTGTTGGTCTTGAGGGTGTATCCGGGGTCGGTTCCCCCGATGGGATAGCGGTACACCGGCTTGCCCCAGCCGTCGTAAATCTGGTTTCCAGAGGCGTCCTTGGCGGGGATGGGCTTGCAGGGCGTGGGATCGCACACCCACTTGCGAGTCTTGACCCAGCTGGCATTGAAGGCGTTTTGCTCGAGGGAACCCTTCATGTTGACAGAATCCGCCTTGGCGGCGTCCCAATGGTAACGGCTGGAAAATTCCGAGCTCAGCACGGTGAATGCGTCGGAGGCGATCAGGGCATTGCAGTACTTGAGGGAATCAGGGACGATCCCGGAGGAGCCCGCCGGCTTGCACGGACCTGTGGCATGACCGATGTTGAAATCGCCCATCACGTAGATCGGATTGTTGGTCACGAAGGTGAAGTTTCGCTTGAGATGGGCCGCGTTGACCAAACGCACAGCGCAGATGACCTGCCGCCCCGGTTGGGACCCGCTTTCGCCGATGAACTGTTCGTTGGAGTAATAGAAGATCGAATCGTTGGGACGTGCCGTCTGCGCAGCGGCCACATCGAAGTCCCGGAACTTCACCCAACGGTCTTCGCGGCGATCGAAAAAGACCTTGGATGCGGAAATGTACGTGGCCAGTGACCCTGTCCCTTCGTAATGGCGGATCACTCCCGGCATGCAATCGAATTTCTGGCGCCTCAGGGATGGCGATTCGTCGCCCCGGCAGCGGGTGAGGAGTTCGCGCGGGGGGTAGTTCCCGATGGGCAGGTTCAAGCTGTCTGCGCCTTGTCGGAAATTGAACACCCCATTGACCGCAGGTGGTTGGGTGGACGAGTTCATCTGGGAGATGGTGTTGGTCAGGCCAGCCAGCGGCGAGCCGGCCGGTGTGGAAGGCGATGGGTAGAAGTACATGTTCCCGGCCCCGAAACCGCTGGGCTGGATCCAGTGCCAGATGGAGCCGGTGGCGGTCACGGGGCCTTGCACGCGCAGGGATTTTCCCGGGGTCACCCGAAAGAGCGCTTTTCCGTTGGTATGCACGCGGCCTCCCACGTACATGTCGGAGCCGGGCATGATCTCCAGGTTTCCCTGGTAGAAGACGCCGAACTGGAAAATGGGGACCTGGTAGATGTAGATCTCGGCTTGGACGTCGGTGGATGCGTTGCCCGCGGCCTTGCCGGTGGATTTGATCAGGAAGGGGACGCGAACGCCTTTCATGCCCCGGAACGCACCGGAGTTGATGGCTTCGACGCCGCGGTTGTTGTCGGTCTTTTGGATTTCCGCTTTCGCCTGTTCGCCGTTGCCCGTGTTCAATGCCGTCAGTGGAGTGGAGGAAAGATCCAGATTGCTTCCCAGCAGGCTGTCCTTCAGGAAATCCAGGCGCGCCATCTGGATGGCCACCATGGCTTCCGCCGCGTAGCGGGAGCGCAAACGCGATTTGGAATCCACGCTGCCGACCAGCAAGTTGCCAGAAGCTGTCAACATGAGGGTGCCCATGACGAGGACGGCGATCCCGATCAGGATCACGATCCCCATCGCCATGCCCCTGCGGACGTTCGAGTGGGAAGGCGAATCGGGCTCCACGCGGCACCTCATTGATTGACCAAGCTGTCGTTGCGCAGACTGACCTCGGTTTCGAGTCGGAAGAATCGATAGCCTCGCGAGCCGGGGTTCTTGTCCTCCAGCCATTGGCTGTGTCGACGGTTGCGGATGACCACGCGCACTCGAACCATGTCCACCGCGTTGCTGGGCAAGATGGAGGAGAGCCCATTCGCCCACCCCGCGTTGGGATGGTGGTACTGCACAAGGAACGTGTCGACTCCCAAGGCGTACACGGTTCGAGGGGATCGATTGGCCCACGTGTAGAGGGTGTCGTTGGACTTCAGGAAGGAAACGGAGTCGATGTTGTAAACCAGGCTGTTGGGGGCCACCTGGATGTTCGCCACGTTGGTCCAGTTGTTGGGGGGGTCCACCAGCATGCCCGCGTCCAGGACCAGGGAGTCGGTGGTGCAGGCGTTGCCGCCGGCGACGCGATCCACGATGGGGAGTCGATAGTTGACAGAAATCGACGGAACCCCGGTGGATCCCGGGATGCTCGGGGTCGTCAGGCTCAGGTAGGCGTATCCCGCATCGGAAAACTTGGAGGCGCTGTCGATGGCCAGGCGCAGCCGGCGGCTTCCCGGAACATAGGAGTAGCCGGAGGCCGTGTCGGTCCATCGGGAGCGGTTCACCACGAAGGTGACGGCGGGAGTGGTGGTGCTCCAGGTGCGGATGCCGCCCACCCCCAAGGGCATGCCTCCGCCGGTCATGCGGATGGCGCGGCTGATCTCGTCCAATGTTCCCATGGCCATCATGCCGACTTCGGAGTGGTCCGCCTCCGATTGCAAGTTCTGGTGCTGGGACCGGAACACGTACATGGCCATCGAAGCCACGATGCCCAAAAGCACGATGGAAACGAGCACTTCCAGCAGTGTGAATGCCCGTTTCATGGCTTTTTCGTGAACAGGAAGGTGGTGATGGAAAGGGAATCCGGGTACGCGTCGCGCTTGGCGGTCACGGTGATCTGCGCCAAGCTGTCGCAGGGAAATCCCGGGCAGGTGCCGGATGGCGGGGGTGCGCCCAGCACGTGGACAGAAACCGACACGTCGCCGGTTCGATCGTAGGCTTGGCTGTCGATGCTGCGCAGGTGGGCGGCGGATTGGCAGCGGCGCAGGTTTTCCACGGTCTTTTCGATCACGACCGTTTCCAGCTGCCAGTCCATCGCTTTTCCCGTGTTGCGAATGGAGGTGGTGGAAGTCCGCAGAAAGATCAAGGAGATGATTCCCAGCAGAACCAGAGCGATCAGCACTTCCATCAGGCTCAGGCCACGGCGCTTGGATTGTGTGGAGCGGGCCATGTTCAATGCTCCAAAGTGATGAGGCCGGTCGAGGGCAGGACCCCGATGCGGACGGTGTCGGTGGACCCCTTGGGGACGAGCTTGGCCTGGAAGCCGGCCCAGGAGCGTCCGTCGGGGCGAAACACGATGGAATACACCCCGGATTGGGAAGAGGATATCGCGGGAGCGGCCGCCTGTTTGCAGGAGCGCGGAGTCGGGTCGGGGGAGACGGAGGAACTGATCGATGCGAAACTCGGCTGGGAAGGAAGCGTTTCCCAGGGATGGAGGATGGTTTCACCGGAATCGTAGCGCCCGTTGGCGCCCGTGCCGGAGGAATCCACGAACAGCTGAAACCGCAATCCGGATGGATCCAATCGAACCCCGGAGTGGCGCTTGCGGGTCAAGGCGTCCATGCGGGCGGAAGTGAGCGCGTCGCGAACCTGATAGGCGGCTCCTTTGCCCGAAATGCGATTCATGACCTTGGTCCATCCCATGGCGGTCATGGTCGTGAGGATCCCGACAATGGCCAGCACGATCAACATCTCGATCAGCGTGAACCCCAGTCGCGAAAGGATTCCGTGAAAGGCCGGCACAGGCAGCCTTTCGTCTGAACGGTCCGAATGCGGAACGTTTTTCCAAAACGCCCACGCACCCCCCGGCGACTTTGGTCTCCACAAGGTCATGGTTGCCATTGTCCCATGGAAGCGGTAGACAATTCAACGGAGCAATGGCATCTCCCGGAGTTTCCGCACCATCGCCCGTTGTATAAAAGACAAGTCCCCACAATAATCCCGCAGTGTTTCGCAGAAAGAAAAAAATGCGGAAACAAAATCGAAATGCGACAGAAATTGGCGGGGGTCCGGGGGCAAGCTTAGTGGAACGGTCAAACGGATCCGGGATGCCGATCGCGTCCCTGATGATCCTGCCTATTGATCAGCCAGTCATCCCCGCCGCAGCCCTGGCCCCAGCGGCATTGGCCGTTCCAGGGCGCGGCCCCCGGTGGCGGATCCCCAAGGGGCGCCAGTGCCCCTTGGGCCGGGGTCACGGGTGCGCCAGGCCAAGGCGCGAATATCCAGTCGGTGGAAATCCGACGCGGGCGGGTTGGCACCCTGTCCACAACCGAGTCTTTGCGCCCGATCGCGCCGGTGACGGCAGGGTGAAGCGTAAGACAGGGAGATCATAGGCCGTAACGCGAAAGGATGTGAACCGATAGAGCTTCGAGAAACCACGCGGGTGTCGACCGGATCCGTACCCGGGAAGACCCTAGCCTGTGCGGCGAATGGATTCAATCTGCCACGCCAGCCGCATGGAGACCCGCCGGAGTCCGAGAGGACGGCATGTGATCAAATGGATATTCGACGCAACCTGGGAGATCTCGCGTTTTCCGTGCCTGGTAAGGGTGGCGGTATCCGAGGAAAGGCCGGAAGGCCCGGTACATGGGAGACGAAGCGCGAGAAGTCGGAGCCGATCGTAGTACCGGGGAAGCGGGGTAATTCCCGTGGAGGGAAGGGTCGGCAGGAGTCAAGATGCAAGAGGAGATCATGAACCATACACAGAGATGGAGGCTACATGTCCACGAACCTTGAGCAGATCGCCGAGATGTCGAGACAAGATCCGCGCATGCGATTCACGTCGCTGGCGCACTACCTGACCCCGCAGATGTTGCGGAGTTCGTACGAGCAATTGAACCGCAAAGGAGCGCCCGGCGTCGACTGTGTGACGATGGAGGAGTTCGGACAGAATCTGGACGATAACATCGAAGCGCTGTGGCTGGAGCTGCGCAGCGGGAAGTATCGAGCGATGAGCGTGCGGCGCGCGTGGATTCCCAAGGATGGAGGCAAGCTCCGGCCGTTGGGGATTCCGAGCGTGCGCGACCGGGTGGTGCAGAAGGCGCTTCATACGATTCTGTCGACAGTGTTCGAGCCGTGTTTTCTCGACATGTCGTACGGGTATCGCCCGGGCCTTTCGGCCCACGATGCCCTGGATCGCTTGGGGAAGTTGGTGAATCGAAGCGGCACGTGCATTATCGTGGATGCGGACATTGAGGGTTTCTTCGATGCGGTCAACCACGAATGGCTTCGGAAATTTCTGGAAGATCGGATTTCCGATCGGACGATCCTGCGTCTTGTGGGAAAGTTTCTGAATGCCGGTGTGATGGACAATGGGGTCCATGTTGCGACGGAAGACGGAGTGCCGCAAGGCGGGCCGTTGTCGCCGCTTTTGGCCAACATCTATCTGCACTACGTGCTGGATCTATGGTTTGATCGTAGAGTCCGGAAGGCTTGTGAAGACGAGAGCTTTCTAGTGCGCTACGCTGACGATTTCGTGGCCGGGTTCGCCCATCGAGGTGATGCCGAAAGCTTTCTGGTGGAGCTGCGCCAGCGACTTTCGGACTTCGGACTGAAATTGTCAGAGGCCAAGACGAAACTTGTGGACTTTGGCCCCAGATCTCCCCGCAACGGGGAAGGTCCAGGGCCGTCGGACAAGCCACGGACATTCGACTTTCTGGGTTTCACGCATTACATGCGACGCCGTCCGAAGACGGGGAAGCTGAGATGCGAGGTGAAGCCCAGCGGGAAGCGTCGCAACCGCTTTTTGCTGAAGGTGAAGGAGTTTCTGACGGAGATCCGGGAAGCCTCATTGCGGTGGCAGTCAAAGCGGCTGTCGGTACGTCTACGAGGTTGGTACCAGTATTTCGGCCGTCGGCATTGTCTCTCCACGCTGATGCAGGTGAAGTGGCACGTCGAGCGCATTTGGATCAGCGTCCTGCGCCGCCGTAGCGACCGGCATCACCTTTATTGGTGGCGCGTGAAGAATACCCGATGGTTTGTGAGTCTACCTGAGCCCAGCTTGCGCTGATCTCGACGACGGAGACTCCTGGGAGCCGGATGCCTTAATTGGGCACGTCCGGTTCTGCGAGGGGGCCCCGCCCGAAAGGGTGGGGTCCTACCTCACCGTCCCGGCGGACCCGTGAATACGGCACCCGGACGCCCGGGGAAAAGCCCGGCGCAGCCGAAACGGCCCACGGCCGAAGCCGGACGATCAATCCGCCGCGCGCACGAACTTCTTCGTTTCCAGCTCATACGGCCATTGGATCCGCACCACGTAGGTTCCCACCGCGAGCGAACGGCTGTGCTCGTTCCACGCATTGGCGGTATTCATGGATGTGCTGGTGGTGAAGCGCTGGACCAGATTTCCGCGCAGATCGTAGACGGTGTAGTCGACGCTACGGGACACGGCGGGCTTGGCTTCCACAGGCCTGACGGCGGAGCTGCCCTGGAAGCGGAACCACGCGAAGTTCGCATTGGCGGTAGTGCCCACGAAGGTCAGATAGACATCCTTGACGCCGGTCAGGCCGGTGACCGGGCACTGGGTGGTGGCCAAGGTCGTGGTGGAAGATGTGGGGCTGAGCTTGCACGTTCCCGCCACGGTTCCAGTTGCAGAACCCGTGCGCACTTCCACGGAAACGCCTGATGATGTGGTGCCTGCGGCCACTTGGAAATTCAAGGCGCCCCCGGCGAAGTCGACACCGGTGAGCTTGGTCCAGGCTCCGGACTTTTGGGGAACCAGGTAATTGATCCATGTGTTGGCGTTGAAGCTCGCCTTGATGTTGCTTTGCGCGGACATGGTGGCGGCGGGAATGGAGTCATATGGGTTGAAGCTCCCCAGCTGCGCCATTCCGGCGGTCACGACCACCTGCTTCATGGTGCCGTCGGTGTTGTATTCCACCTTGTCGATGGAAACGTCGCGCTTGTAGGTGCTCGAAGTGGAAAGGCGCCGGTCGTGGTACATCATGTACCAGTTGCCCTTGTATTCGAACACGGATTCGTGGCTGTTGTTGTTGCCGTTGATGTTCTGGCCGTTGAGGGTGGGATTGGGCAGGAGCACGCCCTTGCGGGTGTAGCCGGAGATGGGGCTGGTGCTGCTCATCCCGTACTCGATGTTGGAGCTGGGATTGACGGGATAGTGGATGTAGTAGTTGCCCTTGTACTTGTGGATGAAGGGCCCCTCGAAGGAGTTGGGGGTGTTGGGCGTGGTGGTGGAGCCCTTCACCGAGATCATGTCCGCGTTGAGGGCGATCCCGCGGAAGTTGGTTCCGTAGGGAGTGCCGCCGCCCCAGACCAGATAGGCGGACTTCGCTGCGTCGTCGTCCACGAAGATCGCCGGATCGAAGCACCAGGCCATGGGGCAGTAGGTGCTGCCGCTCACCAGCGCCTTGCCCAACGGATCCTTGTAGGGGCCTTCCGGCTTGTCGGCGATCAGCACCCCCACCCCGGAGGCGATGTTGGGGAAATACATGTAGACCTTGCCCTTGGCGGCCACCGCCGTGGGGGCGTACGAGCCTGCCGCCCATTTGGCATCGCGCGTGGTGCGGAACACGTCGCCGTGGTCGGTCCAGTTCACCAGATCCTTGGTGGAGATCACCACGGCGCTCTTCATGTCGTAGCCGTTGACGTTGTCGTCGTCGTTGGAGCACATCGCGTAGATGCGGTCATTGAAGATGAAGGCGTTCGGGTCGGCCAACTGTCGATGGGTGATGACAGGGTTGGCTGCCTGGATCGCGGGAAGGGCTGCGAGACCGAGCAAGCCGAAGGATTTGGCGATTGTGGACTTCATGGAGAACCCCGGGTAAGTGGTCGGGAGGCGATTCCCTTCCAGACGGTACAGGGGAAGTTGAGCCAGGAGCCCGGTTTCCGCCGTGGGATCCAGGTCCAGGGGGTTGGTCGAACTACAAAAGGGGGGGCGTGGATGGCGCCGGGGCCCTGGGGCACAATCTCAAATCTGTCCATTAGCACGCACTGCCCGAGGACGGCGGGGGAGGGCCAAAGGGAAACAGAAAATGGTGTCCCTCAAATGGAGGATCTGCCCCGTCGCGCAGGTGAAGAAGTTTAAAGTTCAGTTCAAGATTGCGCCTATTTTCTCGCAGGCATTTGCCGCGCGGGATTCGATGAGTGACGCTTGATGTGTGGGCTCGCTCTAATACGGGTCGATTAGTGGCTGACTCCGGTGATCGCAGACTCACCACACGAAGATGAAGTAGGGGGCGGAGAGCAATGCACCATTTTTTGACAGCAGACGAGCTGGAAGAAATTGAAGACAGGGTGAATGCAGCGTCGCGAGGGCCCTGGAAGTCTTTTGTGGAAGGACGAGATCACACGAGCGGATCAAGTTTCATCATGACAGGAGATGACTCGAATCGAGGTGAAGATATAGGGTTATCCGGAGCCTCCGCCGCGGACCAAGATTTTATTGCGGCAGCCCGTCAAGATGTACCGAAGCTACTGGGGGAAATTCGTGCATTACACTCACTTCTGAGGCAATGTTAGCAGATTTTGTCAAGATCTCCTCGGCTCACAAGAGCTCGTCCGTGAAGGAGCGTGCGTACTTGCGGATGAAACTGGATTGGCGTTAGAACAGAGAGAGGATGAACCGAAGGGTTTTCGCTATGAACAAAGCTCGACTTAACAAGGACTCTGTTCCGTACGGGGTATGCTATCCGGTCATGCTCCTGAACATGATGGAAGACGAGGCTCAGGATATCCTGCCTTGGCGGTTCATCGGGACGGATGAGTCCGTCGAGCAAGGGGTGCAGTTAAAGACGAAATTTGGTCGCGACTATTTCCCAGTCTATAGAAAAGGAGGGAGCGATTTGGCTGCCTGTTTTCTGCCAACTTCGGAGGTGGTTCATATCGTGGACTTCACGGCCAAAGCGGGCGAGGAGATCGAGGAGTCTATTCCAGATTTCGAGGAATTTCTACACCTAGCGTTTTCAGATTTTGTCTAGCGCTTCCGAGGCCAATTTTGATCGCTGAGGTAAAATGCAGTACGTTTTGAAGATCGGCCGAGTCGATGATCAAGGATGCCTTTGTAGTTGCGAATGGCTTTCCTTCTTAGGTTTCGCTCAGCATCGATCGCTGAATATTGTTGTCTGCACGCGTGCCAGGGTTGATGACTTACGAGTCATTTTCGCTGGCCTAGCTAGAGTTGAATTTCAGAAGATGATTGATGCGGATTTGGGGGTGGCATCCATTGTGCTGTCTCCAATTTCTGATGAATTTTGGCCCTGTTTTCGGAAGGTTCGCTGTGACGATTTGGGGATATATGAAATCGCCTATTTCTTCGAATCCGACCGGCTTGTTGCTGAGGTCCAGGTCGAAGATTGGGATAACTTCCTGATTGTCCAGGAGGGCGATTGGCTTGGTCCGATGCTCTCATGGATGAACAAGTCGACATGCCCGCCTGCCGAGAATTTCCCGGATCGGATGGAAATATTGGAGAAGGTAGAGGGTGGCGAGTGGCAGCTAATATCTTGATTGAATGCGAAGCTCGAATTGTTCTGAGGTGGCGCACATCGGTGGCGCGCGCCTGTGTTTGGGGTAGGATTAGCACTTGCATCACTGGTTTGGGGGATTGATGGCTATATCATTTATGGTGGTATTTGCGGGCGGCGATTCCATCACATCCAAAGAGTGAACACCCATACAGGACCTCCCAGCACGGCTGGGCGGAAGCCAAATACCTGGTCTCGGGCGATTCTCTCTGGATGCCCACAAGGGGATAATTGCTGGCGATCGACTCGCTGCTCGGCTTCGAGACAGCACCCACCAAGGTCTTCAGCTTCGAGGTGGAAGGCGTTCACAACTACCTTGTGGGAAGCCTCGGGATCGCGGTGCACAATACCTGCACTCAGCCGGGGGGTGGAGGAAGCAAAAGGGCTGATAACAAACTTTCTGCAGATCCGGCTGCCAGAGGAGATCATTCGGCATTCCAAGGGAGGAGATGACGGAAAAGTTTTTAAATATGAGACTTGTGAACATGCCCGAACTGGGCACAATAATTCCGTATTAAGGTATGATGGGGAAGATCTGATGGAGCACCTGGTGCATCGCATGCCAATAAAATTACAGGTGATGATATCCCAACACCGCACATGCATGGCAAAAAAATTCCAGGAGGCGTTCGCCCAGCGTTTCCTGAGGAGATCCTATGAATAATCAAAAAATCGAACTCAGAGGATTTGATTGGGTGTGTAGTTGGTACCAGTCGCAATGCGATGGAGATTGGGAACATGAGAACCAGATCAAATTAATTACCGTTTCGAATCCTGGGTGGTCGTTGACCATTGATCTTCACGGCACCTCTCTTGAAGGTGTTGAACTGGAGTATTGCCTGCTGGAAGTATCCGATGCCGACTGGATTGGGTATAAAGTGCAGGGGAATGTATTTAAAGCGTCTGGCGATCTAACAAAGCTGCCAAGAATATTTGAATTGTTCCGGGAAATTTGTGAGTCTGAGGTTGCGAAAATTGATTTGAATCAGGATTAATGTGGCGTGGGGAGTTCTTTGGCTTGATTCCGTAGAATCCACAGCCTTCCAGTAATGTTTTGCCAAGAAGTAATAATATCAAGCATCGGTCTCTCTCCATTGTCCACATTGCTCGAATGTTCAAGGTGGCCAGTTAGGTGCTTTCAGGACTCGAATGCAAGGATTGTTGGGGGTTATGATGTCAGTAAATCTTGAAGAGAAACAAAAGCAGGTTTGTGCACGACATCAGGCATCGTTTCTGCACTGTGACTTGAGTCTAAAGCTTGGCGTTTCGCGTGACGTCAAGAGTCGGCTCCGGCCCATAAGCGGACTTCGCCTCAAGCAGGAAAACGGGACAAGTGGGTGGTTTATCTGGGTTGGGGAATTTCAAGAATCTTCCGATTTTTTTCGTGCCGCTGCACGGCGAACATCTTGCTGAGTGGGCAGAGATCGTTCTGCCGTACCTGGGGCTGCCTGAAGGTTGGCGGTTTCTAGTTGCGGAGGAGTATGAAGACGTTTGGTTTGATCCAGCACTATTATCACCCTAATGCCCGCTCTTGATGTTGCCGCCTCGCTGGGCGGTCGCCATCAAGATTGGGCATTGACGCAGGAATTGATGAATGCAGTTACTGGCACTGTTAAGAAGTGAGGCTCGGAAGTGGATGACTACAGAGAATATCTATGGCGCAGAATTGAACCTCTTCTGGAAGGGTTCTTGCAACAGGCCGTTGCTTCAGATCCATCCTTGATTGTTGTAACGGGCAAGTCTTCAAATGAGGCCTTTCTGCTGCGTGCGTATGCTTGTCTTCGAAAATCAAAAGATGGCGAGGAAATTGCCATTACCGTTGATGCGAAGTCGATTTCTGGCGCTATTGAACTCGCCTATGATGTTTGCCTGGAAGGAGGTGAAGTCTTGGCGCCTGGGGCGGAAGCAATCCTTAGTTTTTCATCATTGCACTCAGAAGAAAGTGGTGAGTTTTCTAGATGGCTCGGAGAATTTCGGAATTATTTAGTGGCTGTCCTGACGAAGATGCAAGAAAAGAATCCTCATTTTGAGGTAAACTTTAGGGATGTAACGCTATGATCGATGATGATTTGACAAAATCAGTCCTAGCGCTCTCTGAAGACTTTTACGAGTCTACAAGTTTGTCGCAGACCTGCTATCAGCGCAATCATGCCTCATATTCAGCATTTGTGCTTCTGAATACTCTGGTTATGTCCACCATATTTGGTCGACGTGAGTTCTTGCCTGTTCTACTTCGCCGGTTCCGTCGCTCTATTTATGAGGGGATGGATTTGAGTCTGAAGAATAGGTGCTTCGATCTGATTGAAGTTTTTGAGCGAGCAGGAATTGAACTGCTGGAAGAGGATAGTGCTGGCTAGACCGTGTGGCTTGTAGTCCTAGCCCTGGCATTGCACTGAGTGCTTTTTGATTCGATTCCTTGATGCCCGCTCTTGATCGTGCTGCGTGCTCCGCGGACAAGGTCGAAGGCGCCCACTGGAGTCCAATCAGACAAAGAGGCTTGCGTCAGACAAAAACTGGCAGGGGGTCCGGGGGGCTTGGTTCATGGAGCGGCCAGGGCCCATGAGGATTTCGATCGCGACCCTGATGACCAGGCCAATGTGCCTCGAGGCGAGCAGTGAGCTCGGTTCCGGCAAGCCGGTCTGGCCGCGTAAGACCAAGCCCCCCGGTGGCGGATCCCCAAGGGGCGCCAGTGCCCCTTGGGCCGGGGACACGGGTCCCGGCGGACCCGTGCAAAGCCGGACACGCAGTGTCGAAAGCCGACGCAGTCAATACGCCCCGGCGGAGCCGAGAACCGGCACCGGGTCCGCACCCGGAAAAAGCCCGACGCAGTCGAATACAGCCGTCTACGGCTAGGTCCTCGGCCGCTTGGTGCGCCGCACCCTGGTCACAGGCGAATCGACCGACATGGTCTACGACGGCTGGCGCGAGATCCAGTCCAGTTCATCCGCAGGTGAAAAGGTCATCCGTGTCTGGGGCGAATACCTCGACGAAGAGGTGGTGGAATTCCGCACCAAGTCCGGAGTCACCACCACCCGCTACCTCCTAGCCGGCAACAACTGGAACACCGAGGCCCAAACCGACGAATCCGGCAACATCACCCGCACCTACCTCGTGGACCCCTTCGGCACCTTCAAGGTCTACAACGGCGCCGGCGTTGACGGAAAATGGTTCACCACCGACGACGTGGTCGGAGACCCCGCCACCCTAGAAGGCGAGCGTGTTCTCCAGGGCTTACCGTGGTACGGCAGCACCGGCCTCTACCACCTCCGCAACCGCTGGTACAGCCCCACCTTGCAACGCTTCCTGTCCATGGACCCGCTCGGCTTTGATGCCGGCGACGCGAACCTCTACAGATTCGAGGGCAACGACCCACTGGGGAATCTGGATCCGATGGGGGCCAACGTATGGACTCCGGAATTCCAGGACCAGGTGTTTTGGACGGGTGTTTCGGCCTTTGCCACGGGAGTTGCGATTGGTGCGGTAGTGACCCTGGCCTCACCTGCGATTGCTACTGCATTCGCCGTCGTTGGCGTTGCGATGTTGGTTAAAACTGGAATCGACATGGGAGTCAAGGGATATCAGGCTTACACGGGAACGGATGCCTTGGGGCGACCCTTGTGTCCCAACCAGATCGAACAACTGGAACGTGAAATGATCCTTGAAGGTGTAGGGTTTGCCGCCGGAATGCTGGGCGGCGGTCTTGGTGCAAAGATGGCTGGTGCTGCCCGTAGCGCTGGTTTGTTGAATGGACTCCTTGAGAATTCTGGACGCTTTGGGAACAAGGGGTCGGGCGTGTACATCGGCGAGGCAAACTCAGGAGTGACTCCTCGAGGAGGCATCGAACCACCGGGCATCGGGAGCTCTTCTAAGCCCTCGGTTGGCCCTCGTTGCACGGGTGGAGCTTGCGATGGACCAAACTGCTTCCCAGCGGGAACGCCAATATCTGTCGATAGCGCTCAGCGTCCCATCGAGGAAATCAAGACAGGCGACACGGTCCTGGCGATGGATCCAACCACCCGGGCTTTGACCCGTTCGCGGGTAGCGCAAACCTTTGTCCGGTTAGCGACCTCGTTTGTGATGGTGTTCGCGGGCGGCGACTCCATCGCATCCACCAGCGAACACCCATACTGGACCTCGCAACATGGTTGGACGGAAGCCAAGGACCTTCAGGCTGGCGATTCCCTCTGGATGCCCTTCCAAGGAAAGTTGCTGGTGATCGACTCGGTTCGCAGCTTCGAGACGGCCCCCACAAAGGTCTTCAACTTCGAAGTGGAAGGTGTCCACAACTACCTTGTGGGAAGCCTCGGGATCGCGGTGCACAACACCTGTCCTGGGACGGGGGGTGCAGGGAATAGATCGACTTTCGAGCAGTACAAAACGGAGCTTCGTACCCAAATGGAGAAGCCCGCGATCATTGATCCGAAACTTTCCAATTTGGCTAATGATCTGTATCGACCAGGTGCGAAAATTGGGAATGGCAGTAGTGCCGCAGCAGTACGGCATGAGACTGCAACAGGGAATTTAGTTGGGGGGAAGCTGCATTCAGAAAAGGCGGAAAACTACGTTCGAGGGTTGCAGAGCTGGCTTGATAAGAACCCAACGGCCTCTCCGGGTGACCGTGCTGCTGCGGAGAATCTGATGCTAGACCTTCAAAACGCCCTCGGAGGATCGCCATGAAGTCTCTGAATTTACCTGAACTCATTGAGCGATTTCAAACGTTGTCTCAAAGATTTCAAAAGGTCTTTGCAGAAGAGACCGCCAATTGGGATCCAGAACCAGTTCCTGACTTCATGTTGGTTTCTGCTTTCGGAAGAACTATCGGTGAGGACATCGGTTCGTTTGACGAATCAGAGAGGCTCAATATTTTCTTGCTTATCGAGGCTGGGGTAAGTTCAGATGACGCAAGGGTCTCGACTGCGATTACAACGGGTCTCGTTGAAGCAATGATTTCATCCAGTGTTCAATTCCCGGGGCGATGGGATGTGGTGAAATCTTACATGGGCACAGAGTCTGTTATATATGCCGAAGCGTGGTTGAATCAAGATGAACCTGGGAATCCCTCCGCCTAATGCCCGCTCTTGATGGTGCCGCCTCGCTGGGCGGTCACCATCGAAGGCGCCCATTAGGGACAAATTCTGTCGCCTCGTCTTCGGTTCCTGCCGGGGTTCCTGCCAGTGACCGAGAGGGCAGGGCTTTTCGTGGAAGTGAGTGGTTCCTGGATCTGAGGCAAGTCACATTCACCATTGAGGCCTACTATGCTGGTCGTCGCGAAAACTCCCCACATCGAATTCAGCTTCAAAGGTCCCAAGGACGTCCTTTACCCCATCGTAGAACGTCTCAAGGCGGACTATCCGATCCAGACGATTGAGTCCGATGACAGGGTCGAGGCGTCCTTGTACAAGCAGATCAAGACGAGAATCCACGGTGGCATCTACTTGCGCGCCGACCTCTTCAATGCCGGTGTCTCGCAGAAGCTTCTTGCCGAGGCGACAGGCATTCCTAGGGGACACATTTCCCAGATGATTTCAGGCAATAGGTCGATCAATCCAGAGATTTCCGCCAAGCTAGCGAAGTACTTCCACCGACCAGCCAATCGTTACCGTGTCCCTTCCGTGGCCGCGTAGATCCAGCAAGATCCAATTCCCCCGAATTCGAGGGAATTAGCCTCAAGCCCACAGGCAAGTCCAGGTGCTCTTCGCTCCAGGGGAAAATCGAAAGGCGAGCACCAGACAAAATCCGGCAGGGGGTCCGGGGGGCTTGGTTAATGGAGCGGCCAGGGCCCATGAGGATTTCGATCGCGTCCCTGATGACCTGGCCAATGTGCCACGAGGAGAGCTATGCCCTCAGTTCCGGCAAGCCGGTCTGGCCGCGTAAGCCCAAGCCCCCCGGTGGCGGAATCCAAAGGGCCGCCAGTGGCCCTTTGGCCGCGGGCCACGGGGCGCGGCCGCCCCGTGAAAACGGCACCCGGGCCGCCCCGGAGAAAGCCGACGCAGTCAAGGTCAGCCCGGCGCAGCCGAGAAACGGCCCCAGGCCGCCCTGGAAAAGCCGACGCAGTCGAATGAAAAGCCCGACGCAGTCGAAATGCCTCGGCGCAGCCGAAAAGCTACGGCAGGTCAAACACCAACACCTCCCCCTCCCCATCGGCCACGACCTCCACCAACGCTTCATCCGTCGTAAACACCGCATCCCCCGCCCGCAACGAATGCCCGCCGACCGTGCAAACGCCGCGCGCCACCTGCACCCAGGCCTTGCGCCCAGCGGGAATCCTGTAAGACAGAATCTGGCCACCAAGGAATCGCCCGACGAGAAGGGTGGCATCCTGCTGGATCTTCACAGACTCCGCGCTTGCGTCCGGGGTGGCGACGGCGAAGAGTTTTCCGTCCAAGGCGCCATCAGGAAGACGGATCTGCTCGTAAGAAGGCGCAAGCCCTGGGCGGGAAGGCTGGATCCAGATCTGCAGCAGGTGGACCGGTTCAGAGCCGGATGGATTGGTCTCTGCGTGGCGGATCCCGCTTCCCGCGCTCATCCGTTGGATCTCGCCGGGAGTCAGATCTTGAACATGCCCCAGACTGTCCTGGTGGCGGAGCGTTCCGGACAGGACCCAGGTCAGGATCTCCATGTTCTTGTGGCCGTGCATGCCAAAGCCCGTGCCAGGGGCCACCACGTCTTCGTTGATCACCCGCAAAGCAGAAAATCCCATCCATTCGTCGTCGAAATAATCGCCGAAGCTGAAGCTGTGCTGGGTGGTTAACCAGCCAAATTCGAATCCGCCCCGATCGTCACCCTTGCGCACCGTCCACATGCTCCACTCCCTCTTTGTCCATTCCCTGGTGTACCAGCAGGGTACAAGCTTGGGCCTCGCGCATCCACCCGTTTGCGGTCGCGAAGGCCGAGGTGTTACAATGGGGAGATCCGATGGAGGATCCTGTGGGACCATGCACCATTCGCTCGACCGCCATCCTGGGGTGGCTCCTCCTCGGCGGTACCGTCGCCCGTTCGGACGCAGCCAGCATTCACTTCGCGCCCGACGGCGACGATGCCCGCACGCTCGACCAGGCGAAGGATCCGGCCACTCCCTGGAAGTCCCTTGCCAAGGTTGTCGGGGTCGCGCTCATGCCCGGCGATTCGGTGTTGCTGCGTCGAGACGGAATTTGGCGAGAGGCGTTGCGGATTTCCCGTTCCGGGAACGCATCGTCGCCCATCGTGGTGGCGCCCTACGGGGCAGGGAGCCAGATGCCCAGGATCTCGGGGTCCGACGAAATCACGGGGGTTTCCGCTTCCGGTGGTTGGAGCGCGAGGGTGGTTGGCGGTCCGGTGGCGCGGGTGTTCGATGAGCGTGGATTGCTCCCGGTGGCACGTTTCCCGGACGCGGGATGGTTGGTGGCTGCCTCCGTGGAAGCCGACACCGCCGTGAGCGCTCCAGGGGTGGCGTCCACGGATTGGGTGGGAGCGTCCATCCATCTGCGCAGCGCCATGTGGACTTTGGAAACCCACAAGGTGGCGCGCCAGCAGGCGCTCCGGTTGGTGCCCGACACCAAGGCGGTCTACGCCTATCCCGACAGCGTGCGGTTTTTCCTTTCCAATCATCCGTCGGCTTTCCGCGCCGGAAAGGACGCTTGGGCCTTCACCGCAGCGGACAGCACCTTGCGATGGACCGGAAGCTCCGGCAAGGTGGAGGCCTCGATCCGTCCCTACAACGTGGATCTGGGAGGATCTTCCTGGGTGAAAGTGGTCGGCATCCAGATGGAACACGCGGCGTTTTCCGCCTTCCGCGCCACCGGCGCCAACGTGGTGGTGGAATCCTGCCGGATGATCCACGCCGACCAGAACGGCGTGGACATGATCGGTGCCTCAGGGCAGATTCTGTCCAACAAGATCATCGGAGCCAACCGCTACGGCGTGAGCGCCTACGGGAAGGGCTACCGGATCGAAGGCAACGAGGTTCGGCTCACGGCCCAAGGACGTTGGCTGGGGCCCGCGGCGATGGGCAACGGCTGCTGCGCGGGGCGTGCGGTCAACGTGGGAGGGGATTCCGCGGTGATCCGACGCAACGTGATCGATTCCACCGGCTACATCGGGATCGGATTCCTGGGAATCGATTCGAAGGTGGAAGAAAACGTGGTTTCCCGAAGCTGCATGACCACCGACGACTGCGGCGGCATCTACACCTGGACGGGAACCTTCGACAAGCCCGGTTCGGCCGGAAGCGTGATCCGCCACAACATCGTGCGCGACGCGGTGGGCGAGCGCACCGGGTGGTCGCACCCTTGGGAGGCTTCGCAAGGGATTTACCTCGACGACGCCTCGCACGAGATCCGGGTGGATTCCAACGTGAGCGTGGGAAACGGCATCGGACTGTTCCTCCACAACAACCGAAACATCGTGGCGCGAGGCAATATCCTGGTTGGCAATCGCTCCGGTCAGGCGCGGTTGGCTCATGACAAAATCGTGATGGCCGACATGTACGGGAATCTCCTGGAAGGCAATGTGCTGGTGGGACTGCCCGGTCAGACCTCCGAGATCGGGTGGGATCTGTCCAATCCGCAGACGGTCTCGCCCGGCCAATGGGACCGCAACACGGTTTGCGCGGCGCAGGCCTTCTGGACCACCTGCGACACTTCCGGAAAGCTCGTGCGGCGCATCCGCCGTCTGGATCCCACGGATTCTCGCCTGGGGCGGGAAACCTTGCGAAACAAGGGCTTTGATTCCACCGCGCTGGGATGGACCGCCTGGCCCGGTCCCTTCGCCAAGGTGCAGCGTGATTCGTCCTCCCAGTGCGATGCCGGTCGTTGCATGAAGATGACCTACCTGGCCGACACGACCACGCGAAGCCCGTTGTGTGGAAGCTCCGCGGAATTTTCCGTGGAAGCGGGCCAGTGGTGGTGGCTGCGGTTTCGCGCCAAGGCGCAGCGCCCGGGGCAGTCCGTGCAGGCGGTGCTGCGGCGAGGATACGGCAACTACGCCGCGTTGGGGTTGGATACCAAGGTTCGGCTGGACACGTTCTGGCGCGAGTTCGAATTCGCCGCCCGGATCAAGGAAGCCGATACCCGCGCCCGGGTGGACTTCCACAATTCGGCAGCAGATTCTGTCTGGTGGCTGGACGACGCCTCGATCCGGCGGGTGCCGGATTCCCTCGTGCCGACGGACGTGGGAATGGCGCTGGGGGTCAACGACGGGCCGGGGTCGCGAACCTGGAGTCCAGGGGCCGGTTCGTGGATCGACCCCATTGGTCGCAAGCTCGGTGGAACGATCGGACTTGCTCCGTTTTACGCGGAGGTGGCGTTCCTGGAGGAAGCCGGAACCGGCGTGCGGGCCATGAAGTCGAATTCCGTCCTGCGCGTGCGGCGCACTGCGGGTGGCTGGAGCATCGAAGGACTCGCGGGATCTGCGAAGATCGTGGACGCGCGCGGACGAATTTTGGCGACCGTGTGGCCGCAGGCCGATGGCTCGGCCCGGTGGACGCATTCCGGGTCGTCCATGGTTTGGCTGGCCACGGGTCGGCAGGTCGTCTGCCTACCGCAATTCCATTGATCAGGAGGATGGATTCTTGGGTGCTTCTAGCCGCCGCCCTTGGCGCCAAAGGCGCCCAACCGAAGCCCCGATTGCAGCAGTTGTCGAACGATCAGCCGTTCCCTGAGTGGCGCCTTCGGCGCTGTATCGAAGGGCGGCTGATCACTCAGGGAGCGGCGGCTCTTCAGGCCTGCCTGGTTTGAGCTGTACCTGCGAAATGTCCGTTCAGGCGTTGGAGACCAACAGGGATCCCGCCAAAATCAGGGCCGCGCCACCCAACAACGGCAGCGGGTTGGCCTGTTTCCATTCGGAGAAGATCACCAATCCCAGCAGAACCGTGATCAGGGTATTGGTGTTGTAGATGGGGTTGAGCTTGGAGATGGGCACGTTCCAACGCGTGAGCGCCACCGACACCAAGCCCGATCCGATCGCCCAGGCGAAGCCTGCCAGAAGCCCCCATCCCGCCGAAGTCATGTCGATCCCGGCCGGCATGATCTTCCAGAACACGGCTCCGCAGGCGATGCAGGATGCGCCCACCAGCACCAGGAGCGGACCCGCGCCTAGTCCGGCTTGGGAGGCGAACTTGGTGGCGATGGCGAAGATGGCGTAACCCAGCGCGGGGCCGAGGCCACCCACGATCAGGCCGATGCTTTGCGGTTTCACTTGGCGCTTTCGGTAAGGAGGATTTCGTAGACCAGGGCGGGCGAGGTGGAAGGATCGAACGAGACACCTTCCGCCGAGGTGGACAATTTCAGGGGTACGCCCGGCTTGCCGTCGCCATCCAGAGGCCTCACGGCGGCCTTGGCGGCGTCCTTGCCCAGGATGCGGATGGTCCCTTGCAGGACCTGCGCCTGGACGGGAGATTCGCCGATCTCCTTGATGCCGGTGCGGGAGGTGGTGAAGCGCTGGCCCTTCATGCGGGCGGGTCCGGTGGTCACCAGGTAGAACCGGCGGGATTCGGACAGTTTTTGGCCATCGGCGGAAACGGCCAGCACGGAGGCGACGGGGTTGTCCAGCCGGAAGGCGATGCGCGGGAAGGTCCAATCCTTCCCACCCACGGCGCCCACCGCGCCCTGGGCGCGGCCGGAGCGGATGGAAAGCGTCCCGGCGCGGGAGTCCAGGTCCAGTTCGCCGGTGGAGGAGATCACCCGGCCCGTGTCGCGCAGCCCCTTGCGGTCCCAACGATCCGGATCGCCGCTGGAGGCGCCGGAAAAGCGCTTGCGGACCTTGGTCGCGTAGGGCAGCGCCCAGCGCTCCTGCAGAAACGGCGAATAGGAGGGCACGGAAAAGACCTTGGCGCTGTCCACGAATTCCACGACGGAATCCGTCGCCTCGGAGATGTCGCCGCGCAAAAACAGGGGAGCGGCGGCCACCCATTGGGCCAGCATCACGGGCGAACGGGAGAGCTTGTAGCGGGCGATGCGGTCGGCCCCCAGGGCGATGTCCTCGAAGTCGAACTGGAGCAGGCCGCTCCAGCCCTGGAGTGCGCCGTAGGCGGCCATCAGGGGCACGCCTTCCACCTCGA
Source organism: Fibrobacterota bacterium (assembly GCA_016699655.1). Classification (GTDB taxonomy): domain Bacteria; phylum Fibrobacterota; class Fibrobacteria; order UBA5070; family UBA5070; genus UBA5070. The sequence goes on along the minus strand of CP064986.1, from coordinate 444,350 downwards.
ACTCGTTGGGGAAGCAGTGGTTCCACTCGGTGATCAACAACGGCTTGCCGGAAACGGAAAACCAGGACTTGGTGGCCACGAGGTTGGCGGCGGGGTTGCGCAGTTGGGACCGGTTGTCCAGCGGCGACCAGTCCACCCGGTTCCAGTCGTTGCCGATCTTCCAGATCTGGGGGTGGTCCCAGTAATCGTTGGAGATGACAAGATCCGTCCCCAGTTGGTTCTGGAGGGTGGCGAGGTTCGGAGGCGGGAAGTTGGTGCCCGCGATCATCAACTTGGCCCCGGTGGAGCGGACCGCCGCGCGGATCGAATCGTAGTAGGCCCGTTCGAGGCCTGACAAAAACCGCATACTCGCGCCGTGGTCGCTTCCGGAGGTGGCCTTGAGCACGCCGCGGGGGTTCATCCAGTCGATCTCGAAGCTGGAAAGCTCTCCCTTGTTGCCGCGCGCCTTCCAGAGGGAATCCAGTTCGCGACGGTAGGTGGGACCGATCTGGTCGGGATCGAAGTGGGCGAAGATGGAGCTTTCGTTGATGCACTCGGTCAGGGCGAGAGCGGGATCGTCCTTCCAGGCCAGCCCCGTGTGGGGGTTGACATGCGAAAAGAGGTTCTTGGCGAACTCCTGCTGGAGCTTGATCAGACGGGGCGAAAAGATGGCCACTTGTTTGGCGCCCAGGGTGGAGCCTTCGGGGATGCCGTCGGCGGACGTGAATTGTCGGTGCACCAGAAGATCAGGCATCACGTAGATGCCGCGCTTCTTGAGAACCATGATCAGATAATCCACGCGGTCCATGGCGGCGGAGTCCAGCTTGCGCGTGCTGGCGGCGTTGCCGAACAGGTTGGGTTTGGACCAAGGCGCATCCATGTGGTGGAGGCGCACCAGATTCACGCCCATGCGCGAGAGGCGCTTGGCCAGGCTGTCGGCCTTGGCGCGTGTGGGAAAGCACTCCGTTCCCACCAGGCTTGTTCCCCAGAAACGCACGGGTGTGCCGTCGTCGAACACCAGCCGCTCGCCCTTGGGCTTCACCCAGCCGTGCTTGCCGGCGGGTGCATCCAACAACCCGGACCAATCCACGAAGTGGCCTCCGGTGGTGCTGGCCGGCAGATCCCACCAGCGCCCGAATTCCATCGGGCCGGTGGCTTTGGTGGCTTGCAGGGAACGCCCGGAAGAATCCCTCAGGGACACGGACAAGTCGTCGCAGAAGACCTCGCCGGTGGTGTTGCCCAGCGCGCATTGCACTTTCAGTTTGCTCGCACCTTTGGGAACGGGGTATTCGCGGGAGCCTTCCAGCCACTCGGTGGTTCCGGAAAGCTGAATGGTGACCGGCGGATATCCACCCACCAATGCGCCCGCGTCGTCCAAAAATTCCACGGCGATGCGACCCATCTCCCAAGGATTTTTGCCCGGGACCACGTCCTTGACCTTGATCCAACCCGAAACCTTGGCGGTCCGCGTGGCGGACGTGAAGTTCACGGTTTGATCGGCGCCGCTCCACTTGGGGGCGCTGTTGGCGACCCGTACAGCCCCGTTGCCGATGCGTGCGAAGGGAGTGATGTTCGCTCCCCAGAAATTCCACGCGTCTTCTCCTTCCTCGAAGCCGCCATTGACCAGCTGCTGCGGGTCGCGTTCGTAGCCGGGAGGTGCACCGGCCCACAGGGGGACGACCAGGCTGGCCAGGATCGCGAGGCTATGGATGGGCTTCATGGACGGGTCTCCCGAACGGGGTGTCGTTGGTGGATTCGCTCCGCAGGCGCAGTCGGAAATTGTCTGCGATGGCACCGGCGTTCACAGGTGTTTCAGCAGGCGCGCGCAGCAGGACTCGATGGACAGGTTCCGATGGACCTGGGCGAAATCCTCCGGCGTCCAGGTGCTTTCGCGGATCAGGAGTTCCTGCATCCGTGCGGCGAGATGGCCGGAATCGTCGCTGGAGAACAGATCGCCGCAGCCGTTGGTCGCCTGGAATTCGGTGAAGAAGGGAATGTCGGAGGCCAGGTACGGAACGCTGTGCGCCACGGCCTCGGCCATGGCCCCGCTCTGGGAGATCCACCGGTAGGGGAACAGCGCCAGGCGCATGCGGGCGAAGGCTTCGGCCTTGGTCTCGTCGGGCAGGTACCCTCGAAAGAGGATGCGATCGGAGAAATCGGAGCGGACCTTCGCGCGCAGTTCCTCCAGGTATTTCTCCTGGCCCACGCCGGGAGCTCCCCAGACTTCCAGGACAGGAAATGTCCCCGGCTCCCGCGATTGGACGGCGTCGAGAACCAGATCGTGGCCCTTCTTGCGGCCGATCTGTCCGTACAGGGCGATCGTTTCCGGGGCGCGCGGAAGGATGCGCTCGGGCATGTTGAGGATCGCGTGCGGGATCACCTCGGCCACGGGTGCTCCCAGCTTGAGCATCTCGCGCTGGTGGATGTGCGTGTGAACAATGAACGCGCTGGCGCGCCTGGCCGTTTCCCGCTCGTAGGCGAGGTAGGCGTTGCGCAGCGGGGGGATCTTTTCCAGGTGGCGCGCGTAGGTGTTGGGGGTTTCGTGGGACACCACGGCCGTGCGCAGTCCGCGAGCGCGGGCGCGGGACAGAAACCACGGGAGGAATGGTCCGGAGCAGGTGGGGGTGTGCTGGATCAAAACGGAGGTCGCACCGACCTTTTTGGCGTGCGACAGCACCTTGATCCACTTCCAGGCGGACAGCTTTTCGCCCCAGAAATAGAGCCGCTCGGTTTCCACCACGCGTCCCATGTGTTCGATGGCCGTCTTGTAGCGGCCCGCGTAATTGGACAGTCCGTTGTTCCTGGAAGGCCAGGGGCTGACAAGCAGGATGGGTCTGGGAGATTCCACGGCGTTCAAGATAGCAGTCCCTCGAGGGCCTTTCCGATCAGCCTGTGAGGGCTTCGGTCAGGCGGCTGTCGAGAAACCAGCGGTCCATCCTGGCCTGTTCTTCCGTGGTCAAGGGAAGCTCTCCGGCCAGGACCTTGTCCATGCCCTCGCGCCAGCGGTCCAGAAGCCCGATGTGCTCCTTCAGGAGGCCCGAGCGACCCAGGGCTCCGCCCGATTGCACGGCGCCTTCCAGATCGCCCGCGCCGCGCTCCTCCATGTCGATTTCGGCGATCTCGAACCCGTCTTCGGTCGCGGCGAACCGGCGCAGCCGCTCGAGCTTGTCTTCGTCGGCGGGGAGCAAAAAGCACCAGCCTTGGCCGCCGCCCCGCCCTACCCGTCCCCGCAGCTGGTGCAACTGCGCCAACCCGAAATATTCCGGATGCTCCACCACCATGAGGTTTGCGTCGGGCACGTCCACGCCCACTTCCACCACGGTGGTGGAAACCAGGGCGCGGATGGTTCCCTCGCGCAACGCGTCGATGGCCGCGTTCTGCTCGGGGCCGTCCATGCGTCCGTGCAGGATGCCCACGTGCTGATCGCCCAGGATCCCGCGCAGACGTTCTGCGCTTCCCTCCACCGAGGCGGCCTCGTCGGATTCGTCCACCCGCGGGACCACCCAGAATAGCTTCGCCCCGTTGGACAATTCCTGCTTGAGCCACGCCATCATGTCCGGAGTCTTGTCGGGAACCACCACGCGCGTGCGGATGGGAAGGCGGTTTCCGGGCTTGCCCCGCACTTCCAGCACCTCCATGTCGCCGTGGGCGCCCAGAAGGAGCGACCGGGGAATGGGCGTGGCGCTGGCGGCCACCACGTGCGGGTGCATTCCCTTGGCGGCCAGTTTCTGACGTTGCCCCACCCCGAAGCGGTGCTGTTCGTCGAACACGACCATGGCCAGATCCCGGAACACCACGTCGTCGGTGAACAGCGCGTGGGTGCCCACCGCCACCGCCGCGCGGCCGTGGGCCAGCCGGGAGAGGGCGCTCGCCCGTTCTTCGCGTCCCACACCGGAGGCGAAGTAGAGGACCGGGATGTCCAAGGGGGAAAGGAGCCTGCGGAAGGTGGACAGATGTTGTCTGGCCAGGACTTCCGTGGGGGCGAGCACGGCCACTTGGGCGCCGGCTTCCAAGGCCGCGCACGCGCCCAGAAGGCAGACCAGGGTCTTGCCCGATCCGACGTCTCCTTGCAGCAGCATGTGGGCCTGGTCGCCGGAAGCCATGCGCGTTTCCAGCAGGTCCACCGCTTCGCGCTGCGTGGGATGGAGCGAAAATGGCAGAGCCTCTTCCACGGCCTTGCGCAGCCGGGTGGAGGGAGGGAAGGTGCGTCCCCGACCCACCAGATCGCGCTTGCGTCGGCGAAGTCTCGCGAGGGTGGGAAACCACTGGGCGGCCTGCTCGTGCAACAGCAGAGCCTCCGATTGTGCCAGGGATTCCGGCCGATGGATGCGCAACAGCCTCTGCGCACGGGGCATGGCGGCGCCTGTGCGAAGGCAGGCGGGCAGGATCTCTTCCAGAGGGCACACGGCCAAGGCGGCCAAGGCCAGTTGCTGGAGCGCGCGATGGTCGATCTTCGCTTCGCGCAAGGCCTGCGACAGGCGGTAGACGGGGATCACGGATCCCTTGGCGTCTTCGCCGTCCTGCAGGATCTCGAACTCCGGATGCACGATCTGGAATCCGCGAAAGCGCGTGACCGTTCCCGACACCAAAAGCCGCATGCCGGCTTCCAGCTTGCGCGAAAGCCAGCGCGCGCCCCCGAACCACAGAAGCTCGATCGCCCCGGTCGCGTCGCGGGCGGTGGCCACCAATCGGTCGCGACGCCCGTGCGAGAGCCGCACGGAGGTCAGGCGCACGTCCAGCACGGCTTCGTCGCCTTCGCGCAGCAAGCCGGCCTTTCCGATCACGGTGCGATCCAGATAGCGCCTGGGCAGATGTTCCAGGATGTCCGTCGGCGTGGCGAGGCCGGTTTCTGTCAACGCCTTGCGCTTCTTGGGAGTGAGGCCGGGCAGCGCCTCCAGCGGGCTTTTGACGGCAGGTCTCAGGGGAGGATCTCGATTTCCACCTGGCCGATGCCGTCGGCGGTCAGACCCAGATCGTCGGCTGCCGCCCTGGACAGATCGATGATCCGCTGGGGCTTGCGGGGGCCGCGATCGTTGACGCGCACTTCCACCGAAGTCCCCTTCTTGGGGTAGCGCACACGCAGTTGCGTTTGGAAGGGAAGGGTCCGGTGGGCGCAGGTCAACAGGTCCGGATCGAAGATCTCGCCGGAGGCGGTGGGGCGTCCCGCCAGCTCCTTGCCGTAGAAGCTCGCTTCCCCGCGCATCACCTCGCCGGATGCCGGTGGCGGCGGTGGTGGTGGCGCCAGGGTGGAATCGGTCGGAGGTGCCGGATTCTGAGCCACTTTCGGCTCGGCGGGGGATGGCTTGGGAGTGGTCGGATTCTTCTTGGATCCGCCCGGAGCGGGTTTCCATGTGCCCGTCTGGCGGTCGTAACCGGTGCGATGGGGGAGCGTGCCACCGCAACCGACCAACCAAAGGCCCAAGGTCGCGGCTCCAAGGATGCGTGCGGTCCTCATGAAATCCTCAATTGAAGTCGTCCGGACTCAGAAGGTCTTCCGGGCGGGGCGGGATGGGTTCCGGCTCGTTGGGGTTGTCCAGTTGGGGCTGGGCCGGGCGGCGAGGCCCGAGACGTGTCTTGGTGGTGTCCTCGCGCTCGGCGCCTTCCTCGAAATCCAGCGGATCGCGACGCGTGCCGATGCTGGCGGCATAGTCCTTGGGACCGTCCAGCGCCGATTGCGCGGCTTTCGCCCAGACGGTGCCGGGGAGGGTGTCCACCACCAGCTTGTAGGCCGTCCGCGCGGCGGCGGTGTCCAGCAGGAGATTGTGCTGGATCCAGGCTTGCGCGTAGAGCGATTTCTTCCAGGCGTGCGTGCCCCTCCATGGCAGGATCTGTCCGTAGGCGGCGACGGCTCCCTTGGGGTCGTTCTTCTCCATCCAGAGGTCTTCGGCCGTCTTGAACCTCGCCTCGGCGGAGTCGTCGCGGGTGACCGTGGTGACGGGGACTCCGGCCAATCGCTGGGCGGTCTTGGCGAACTCGGTGCCCGGGTACATGACCACCACCTCCAGCCAAGGGGAACGCGGGGGTTTGGGCGCGGCCGTGTCGTCGTCGACCATCCAGGCCAGCGCGTAGGAGGCGCGGGCCTTTTCCAGCCGTGGCGCGGCGGTATCTGACAGAACCCGTCCGTAGGCGGCCCTGGCGCTGTCGCGATTGGCCAGCTGCAGCAGGTAGAGCTCCGCCAACGAGAAATTCCAATCGAAGCGGGTGGAGTCGGTCAGCTGCCTTTCGCGCAGCTTGGCCAGGCTGGACAGCGCGTCGGCCAGATCCTTGGCGCGTTTGCCCCAGAAGGAGGCGCCGCCCGTGCGCGAGCCGATCAGATACACGCGCAGCGCCTCGCGGTCGTCGATGCGGCGGATGCGGGCGTCGTCGCCCAAAAGCACCAGGCCCTCCGCCACCTTGTCCGGCGGGATCAGCATCTTCTCCAGGCGCATCAGGTCGGTGATGGCTTCGTTGAACCAACCGTTGGCCAGCTCGATGCGCCCGATCTCCACGAGGATTTCCGACTCGGAGCGCTGGAAACCGTCTTCCGTGAGCTTGCGCAGGGCCGCGATGGACTCCTTCGGCTTGCCTTGGCGGTCCAAGGTGAGCGCGGCGCGGATCCGGGAGGCGGAACGCTGGATGTAGGGAAGGTGCAGGATCTCCTCGCGCAGATAGAAGCTACGCGCATCCAGCCAATCGGCCTGGGCCCAGGCGAGGTTGCCACCCAGCCACGCCGCCTGAGCCTTGCGCGCGATCGGGGCGTCGCGGATGGCCAGGAGTCTCGCGAGTTCCTTGCGGGCGGTGACCGTGTCGAATCGGCCGAGGGCGAGTTGGGCGCGAAGCCACGACAAGCTCGCCGCTCCGCCGTCGATGCGGGCGCTGTCCAGGCGCTTCATCCAGTCGGCCGCTTCGGTGTTGCGCCCCAAGGCCAGGAAGCATTCCACCTCGCCTTGGATCGCGCTCATCCAGCGCTTGCTGGTCGGGTGCTTGTCGTAGATCTCGAAGTAGGTGCGAAGCGCGGCTTCGTATTGCGAAAGTCTTTGCTGGGCATGGCCGATCAGGATCAGCGCCTCGGGATGCCAGGAACTGTCCTTGGGCCAGAGCTCCAGGATCTTGGAGCCCTTGGTGATGGTCCTCTCGTAGAGTGCGCGTTCTTCCGGCGAGACCGCCACGGTGTCCAGAGGATTCTTGCGCAGGCGTTTTTCCCGGGAGGATTCCGCCGTTTCCCAGGCCTTGCGCTCGTTGAACAGCGTGTTGAGCCAAAGGCACCCCGAAAACATCGGGAGGACGGCCAAGGCGAAGATCAGACGAAATCTCATTGCCACAGAGGCTCCCACGAAGTTTGCGCCCACACCGACGTCCTGGCCAGGGGCAGGATCTGTTCGGAAAGCGTCGAGAGCGGCGAGTGGTCGGCGTCCAGGCTCTGGGCCAACCGGGAAAGCCCCGCGAAGGAGCCGGTGCGGAACGGCGCTTGCCAGAAGATGGACGGCTCGCCTTCCAGATGCGCCCTGCGGGAAGTCCAGCGGACGGCGGCTTGGAGATCGCCCAAGGTATCCACCAGTCCGAGCTCGGCGGCGCGCGAGCCGGAGAAGATCCGGCCCCCGTCCACCCGTTCGAAGGCGGCGGAGTCCATCTTGCGCCATTTGCGCACCTGGCCTCCGAATTCGACATGCGCATCTTTGACAAATTCCGACAGCCGGAGGGATTCGGTGGAATCCAACGGCCCGTAGGGGCTGGCGGCTCCCGCGTGCGCTCCGGTGCGGAGCCTCTCCACGCCTATGCCCAGGCTGTCCAGCAGGCCTTGGATGGAAACCTTGGCGGCGAACGCGCCGATCGATCCGACCACGGCCTCAGGTTCCGCGAAGATGCGTCCGGCCGGCAGGGAAAGGAGGTACGCGCCCGAGGCGCAGGTGGATCCGATGCTCACTCCCACGGGTTTTTTCGCGGCGAGCTTTTCCACCGCGCGGCGCAGGCGTTCGGAGCCGGACACGGCGCCACCGGGCGATCCCACGCGCAACACCACGCCGGCCACGTGGGGGTCGTTCCCCAGCGCGTCCAGGGTCGCGGCGACTTCTTCGGCAGGCAAGCTCGCCGACCACGGGGTCATGCCCGCCTCGCCGCGATGGTCCACGATCTGCCCCTGGATGGGCACGATCGCGATCTGCTTTTGCGCTCCCCATTGGATCTCGTGTTCGCCATCGAGCTTGAGCTTCGACCAGCCTTGTCGACCCACCCCCGCCCATTTGCGAAGGTCCGTCTCCAAGACCAGGGTATCCACCAGACCGGACGCCCTCGCGCGCCTGGGAAGCAGCGAGGCGCTGTCGACAAAGCGCAGGAACGCGGCGGCGTCGAGTTTCCTGGCCCCGACAATTCCTGCCATCATGGTGGAGTCCAGGTCGCGCAGGAAGCGTTCCATGTTCTCGCGGGCGGGCGCGCTCATGTGGTCCGATTGCCAGGTCTCCATGGCCGATTTCCAAGCGCCTGTCTTGGCTACCTGCACCTGGATCCCGAGCTTGCCCAGGGTTTTTCCGAAGTAGAGGAGATCCATGCCCAGGCCGCGAACGTGCACCGAACCGTCCGGGCTCATCGCCACGCGGTCGCAGGCGGAGGCCGCGTAGAGCTTGGGGTAGTCCAGGTCCTGGGTCCAGGCCAGCACTTCGATTCCCGACTTGCGCAATTGCAGGATCTGTCTGTGCAGGATGCCCGCGTTGGTCGGGGAGAGCTTGGCGCGTCCGAAGTGGATCACCACCGTCTTGATCCCGGCGGTACGTGCGATCTGGCGGAAGTCCTCGCGCAGCTTGGGCAGGCCCGCCTGGGTGGATCCGATCCAGGACGGTTTGCCGGATTCCGTCAGATTGCCCGGGAGCCGGTACAGCAGCGTCGGGGAGGTTGAGGTCGCCGACGGGAACGCTTCGCGGGAAAACCGGATGCCGGCCGAATGGAATTCGGGACCGGTGGAGGCCGGAACGGATCGGGAGAACACCTCCAGGGCCGGATCCAATTGGACGGAAACGCCCATGGAATAGCGCGACAGGGCTTGCGGGTCCACACGCGTGTCCAGGGCCAGCCACGGGAACGGGCGGATCCGCAGCGCGGCCTCGTAGACGGGGAAATCCCACGCGCTACGAAGCCAAGCCGCTCCCAGCAGGTAGGTCTCCAAGCCGACCTGCACGTCCCAGGCCCCGCGTGGACGCACGGCGACCCCCAGACGGTTGCCGGTGGAACGGGTTCCATCGCGTCCGCGGATGTTGGGCATCAGCCAGCCGAAAGCGACGCGATCGGAGGGTTGCCACTGCAAGCCCAGATCCCCACTCCAACCCGTGGGGGTGCTGTCGATGCTCTGGCGGATCGCGGAGACTCCGACCGCCAACGAGGGATGGATCCAAGTCCCGTAGCCCAGCCGCCATTGCGAGCGCTGCACCGTCGTTCCGGCCTTGGTCCGGTCCCAGCCGACCGCGAATCCACCAGAACCGATCCGGACGAGATCCTGGCCCATGGGCTGTGCGCCGCCGGATTGCAGGGCGAGTTCCGCCTTGTTCATGGTGGCCAAGCCGGCTGGATTGGACTCCATGGAAAGGATTCCGTCGGGATCGGAGATCCCGAAGGCCACCGAGGGATACGGCTGGGCGGCACAAAGGACGGGAAGGATCAACAGTGCGCAGTAAGAAGTCTTCACCTTCTGCAAAGTAGGGAATTCCCGCCGCGCCATTTATGGATGCGCGAAGATCGTCGCCGCAAGGAGAGGGTCCACGACCGCCAAAATGGCCAAAACAACGAGCTGGATCTTCCAAAGCAGGATCAGTCTGTCGTTGATGCGGTCGGTGTGGAAAGGCAATTGATCCATATCCAGATACCTGTCCCAGGACCGAAAGACCCTGGAGGGCCAAGCCTCCACGGCCAAAAGACCCAGCATGGCGGCGACCTGGATCCACAGGGCGGGTCCGGTCGCCGTGCGAGTCCCGATGATTCTCGCCGTCATTTGAGGCACGATCATCAAGGAAGCTCCCAGCCAGAACAGGGAGTCGGTCAGGCGAACCATGCGGGCTTCGCGTACGGTCATGAGTCTGCGCAGGCAAAAGCCCCGTCCAAACAACGCTCCGGTGATGGTGGCGAATCCGATCGTGGAGACCCCTTCCAGAGCGGAGACGAAAAAGGCGCGGAGCATCGGATTCATTGTCGATCGGCCTTCGCGGTGCGAACGATGTTCTCCAGGTCCCGGTAGGCCTTCGCGATGTCGGGTGCTTGCGTGATGGCGGTCACCACCGCGACACGATCGGCTCCGGCCAACACCACTTCCCGGGCATTGGCATGACCGATTCCGCCCATGGTCGTGACAGGAACCTTGGCCATGGAGGTGACCTCGCGCACCATGGCCAATCCGACGGGAGCCACCGCCACCTGTTTGGTGGAGGTGGGAAACACCGGCCCGATGTTGATGTAGTCAGCTCCCTCGTGGATGGCGAGCTTGGCTTGGGCCACGTCATGGGTGCTGCGTCCGATCACCTTGCCCGGCCCCAGGAGGGAACGAGCCTCGGCGGTGGGAAGATCCCCTTGCCCCAGATGAACTCCATCGCAGTCCACGCAGGCGGCGATGTCCACGCGATCGTTCAGCAAAAGCCACACGCCCAGTTCCCGGCAAACAGCCGCGATGGATCTTGCCTTTTCCAGGTAGGTGCGCGCATCGCAGGTCTTGTCGCGAAATTGCACCAGACGCAACCCGCCCTGCGCCGCGGCGCGGATGATCTCCGCTTCCGAGCGTCCGCCGCAGAGCGTGGGATCGGTAACGAGATAGACATGGACCTGGGTGAAGTCGATCGCCATGTGTCCAATGTTAGACATTGATCTCACCGACGAACGACGCCGACACCCTCGCCCCAGAGCTGGCGATGGTTCAGCCTTTCCAGAAGCGGGTGGGTGCGGGGAACGATGCCGGTGATGGCAAAGACAGGGTCGGAAACGTCCCTGGCGGGATAGATGGACAGGAGTTTTTCGTCCGCATCCGTGATGGCGCGGACTTCGGGGTGTTTGAGATCCGAGGTCCGACGGGTGACCACGGCCAGCTCCTTGGTGTTCAGGCGTACCACCAAACCAGGGTGGAAGATGCCCAGATTTCGGGCGAACACCTGTGTGATCTGGGCGTCCACGCTGGATCCGCGCAATTGGAACAGGCCTTGAACCGCGTTCGGACCTTGGATGGCGGCCCGGTACACGCGGGTTTTGCCCATGGCGCTGTAGATGTCGGCGATCCCCAGAATGCGCGAGAGGGTGTGGATCGCATCGCCCTCCAAAGCCATGGGGTATCCGCTGCCGTTGAGCCGTTCGTGGTGCTGTTCCACCACCGAAAGCCAGAGAGGATCCGAAACCCCCGCTTCCTTGAGCAATCGCCTGGAGGCCACCGGGTGGTTGCGGACCTCCTCCTGCTGTTCTTCGGTCAGAGGGTCGCTCTGTTGATCGAGTTCCTCCTGCAATTCCAAGAAGCCGATGTCGCGGGTGAGGGCCGCCGCCATCAGGATGCGGCGTTCTTCGGCGGATTTGGCCATGGATTGGGCGACCAGGTCGCTGATGGCGGCCGAATGGATGGCGTGCAAGGTGCCATACCGGCAGACCTGGCAAAGCTCCAGGGAAGCCAGGAATGCGTCCGGATCCTTTGCCATTTGGAGCTGGATCCCCCGGGCGATCTCCAGGGTTCGTTCCACCGGTGCGGCGGGCCGCTGGCTGAGCACGTCGGCGACCAACTCCCACAAGGCGAAGGAGATCCGTTCGACAGGTTGGAAAAATTTGGGTGTGGAGGAGGGCGTGTCTCCCGGGCGTGGCTTTTGGCGCCAGAAGCTGATGGGCGCTGGTGCGGGCTCGGCGCGCGGAGTGAGGTCCTGCAGGTAGCCGCGCATCCACAACTGCTTGGCTTGGGCAGCGTCGGTGATCGGCGTGCCTCTTGGCAGCAGCATGCGGCCCAGGGAATCGACGATGTCGCTGTCCAGGCTCTTCCCGGGAGCGACATCTTCCCGATCGACGGGTACGAGATCCATACGGCGCCATTATCGCACTTCCAGGACGATCCTGGCGAGAGGTTCGCCTTGAGGCCGCCTATCGCTTCGAAGCCACCTTCTCGTAGATGCCCAGCTGGTGGGGGATCACGACATCCCAGGAAAACATCCGGCGGGTCCTGGAGCGGGCACCCTCCACCAGTTGGCGAGCCAGCTCGGGGGAGTCGGCCAGGGCCAGGAGATGCGATGCCAGAGACTTGGGGTCGCCTGGGGTGGCGAGCAAGCCCGATTCGCCCTGGACCACCACGTCGGGAATACCGCCCACATCGGAGCCCACTAGCGGGAGGCCCATTTCCGCAGCCTCGATCAGGACCACCCCCAGCCCTTCGGTATCGCCTTTGGAATCGATCACGGCGGGCAGCACGAACACACTGGCCTGGGCGTAGGCGTTGGCGAGATCTTCGGTGGAAAGTTTGCCGGTGAAGCGAATGCGAGGGTCTTGCGTGGCCGCGGCGCGGGCCTTCAGCGCATCGGTGCGGTCGCCATGCCCCACGATGGTCAATCGGAAGCGATCTCCAGGCAGGAAGGCCATCGCATCGATCAGGTGCTCGATTCCCTTGCGTTCGATGTGTCGGCCCACGAACAGGATCTCGAAAGGATCTTGGGCTTGGCGCTGGGCGCGGGCAGGGCGCTCCGAGTCCGGCAAGGTGGTTCCGTAGGGGGAGAGCTCCACGGCCACTTCCCGCACCGCGCGGATCCGACCTCGCGTGAACGAACTGTTGCAGAGGACCGCTTGGGATTGGCCCAACAGCCAATGCAGGATGGGCTTGATCCACCTCTTGCGGCGCATCAGCAAAAGCTCCGCACCGTGGAAATTGAGCACCAAGGGGAGCTTGGCGCGCCATCGGCCGGCTTGGGCGATCAGGCCATGGGGGAACGGCCAATGGCAGTGGATGACATCGAACCTTCCTGGTTGGCTGAGCTTCCAGCACGCGACGAATCCGGACAAGATGTACGGAACGCCGAGCAATTGGAGCCAAGGCTTGCTTTTGGTCTTGGTGGCGGCGCCTTCGTCGTGGGTGAGAAATTCCGAAGTGGCGTTGGCGTAGCGGAACCGGTGCACACGGACTCCGTCGATTTCATGGCTGGCCAAGCCTTTCCAGGACGGCGCGAGGATTTCCACTTCCACACCGGATTGGACCAGGCGGCGAACGGATTCGCGCATCCAGGGCACTTCGGAATCGCCGTGGTGGCGAGGGTAGACGGAGGTGAGGATCAAAACACGCATTCGTCCAAGATAGACCGAACGGTGTTGGCGGGCGGGCCGCTTGCGCGGCAGGTAGGTAGATTCCATGCATCTATGCTTGAAACGATCCTTTTGTTCCTTCTCGGCGCCGCCGGGACTCCCCATGTGAAGGCCTCCTTGGTGGCCGAGCCCGTTTCCGCCCAGCCGGGAAAGCCATTGTCCATGGGGCTGCGATTGGAGCCGGAGCCGGGCTGGCATTTCTACTGGGTCAACCCGGGCGATGCGGGGGTGCCCCCATCGATCGCTTGGAAGACGCTCACCGGTGTGGCTTCGGTGGATTCCCTGCAGTGGCCGCTTCCCGACACCATCCCGGTGGAGCCGCTGATGACCTACGGGTACCACAAGACCACCGTGCTGCCGTTTTCTGTCCAGATCGCCGCTTCGGCTTCGGGCAAGATCCGGCTGTCGGGCTCGGCCAAATGGCTCGAATGCAAGGAAATCTGCGTTCCCGGCAAGGCCGAGCTGGACCTGGAGCTTCCTGTGGCGGCCGCTGCCGGCGGCTTGGACCCGCGCTGGGAAGCGCTCTTCGCCGCCTCGCGCCAGAACATGGCGCAAACGCTGGAGGGTTGGGCGCTGCGCGCGGCCTACACCGACAGCGCGATCGTGATCTCGGGAAAGGCCTCGGGGGAATCCGCTCCGGCCAAACTCCGGTTTTTGCCGCTGCAGCAGGCCGTGGTGGACAACCCGGCAGGCCAAAAACTTGAAACCGTTCCGGGCGCGTTCCGCCTCTTGATCAAACGCGATGCCTTCGAGCATCGTCGTCCGGACACCCTGCGCGGCATCCTGATGCCGAGCACTCCGTGGAAAGGCCACGGGGCCGTGCGGATTCTTCTGCCGTTGGTGCCGGCCACGCCTCTCGACACTCAATCCATCTCGCCACCGCCCAAGGCAGGGGCGGCGGAAACGGGATCACCACTGGGCCTTTGGAAGGCCCTTTTTTTGGCCTTCCTCGGCGGGTTGTTGCTGAATCTGATGCCGTGCGTGCTGCCCGTGCTCTCGCTGAAGGTGCTGGATCTGGCCAAAAAGGGCGGATTCGATCGGAAGAAGGCCCTGGCCCACGGTGCCTTGTACGCATTGGGCGTGGTGTTGAGTTTCGTGGGGCTCGCGGGAATCCTGCTGTTCCTGCGATCGGGCGGGGAAACACTGGGTTGGGGATTCCATCTGCAATCCCCCCGTGTGGTGGCGGTGCTCTCCTTGTTGATGGCCCTGATCGCCATGAACCTGTGGGGCCTGTTCGAAACCGGGGCGTTCGTGTCCTCGAAGGTCTCCAAAGTCCCCAGCCAAGGTTGGATGGGATCGTTCTTCACGGGCGTGACCGCGACCCTGGTGGCCACACCCTGCACCGCCCCGTTCATGGGGACCGCGCTGGGATACACCCTCACGCTCCCCGCGTCCCAGACGCTTTTTGTCTTCTTCGCGTTGGGTGCGGGAATGGCCGCGCCGTACCTTCTGCTCTCCGCCTTCCCGCGCGCCTTGGCCTGGGTCCCCAAGCCCGGCGCCTGGATGGAGACCCTCAAGCAGGCGCTGGGGTTCGCGATGGCCGCGAGCGCGGTGTGGTTGGCCTGGCTGGTGGGTCGATTGGCCGGATCGGATGCGGTGGCCGTGGTGGCGGGGCTGTGGGTGGTGGTCGGGATCGGCGGATGGATCCTGGGCCGGTTCGCGTTGGGCCATGTGCGTCCGGCGGGGCGGATCGCCGCCCGCTTGGTGTTCGTGGCGACCTTGGTGGCGGCGGGATGGGGAGTCTGGAAGGGCATCGAAACGCGCGTCCAGGCCGCCTCGCCCTCGGCTTCCCAGGAGCGCTTCACCGAAGCGACGCTCCCGCAGCTGCGCGCCTCGGGCAAGCCTTGGTTTCTCTACTTCACCGCCGACTGGTGCACCACCTGCCTGGTCAACGAAGGCGCCGCCCTGCATCGGGCCGCGGTCCGCCAGAAGATGTCAGAAATTGGCGTGCGTGTCGTGAAGGCGGACTGGACGGCGCGGGATTCCGTCATCGGCGCCACCTTGGCCTCGTTCGGTCGCCAAGGGGTGCCGTTCTACGTGCTTTCCGACGGGAAGACGGAACGTTATCTGCCGGAGGTCCTCACCGAGGGGATCGTCCTTTCCGCTCTGGATTCGCTGTCACGCTGAGCCCAAGGTCTTTCAGGAGGCGATCAAAAACCAGGGCTTCCAGGTGATCACGATTCCTTCGGATGTTCCGCATCGTTCCTCGATGCGCGCGAGGAGCTGTTTCAATCGCTGCTTGCCCAGGATTTGGCCTTCCGGGGGCGGACGGTTGGCGCCGCTTTCGCGAAGGTGGGCCAGGAAGGTGGCCGCGGAGGGATAGGTCCGAGGCCAGGAAAACGTCTCCACCTTCCACGTGCCGAATCCGTTGGCGGAAAGGAGCCCGGGCAGAAGCGATGGGTCGTGCCCGGGGCCTTCGGGGTAGCCGAATTCCGTCGAGCGCAGGATGGCGTCCAGTTCGGGGAAGTGGTCGTGGCCGAACGACCCGATGGCCAGCACGCCATCCGTGGCAAGCAGCGCGCGGCAGGCGGCCAGGTGGGACTGGAGGTCCGGGAACCACTGGACCATCGCGTTGGAGGCGATCAGATCGAAAGGCGCATCCTTGTGGCGAGGCGCCTTTCCGTCGAGAAGCTCCCAGCGCAGGCTCGAGCCACCACCCAGACGCAGTTCCGCCTGGTGCAACATGGCCGCCGAGAGATCCGTGGAAAGGATCCGAGCGGACGGGAAGCGCCGCAGCAACGCCAGGGTGAGGTGTCCTGTTCCCGATCCCAGCTCCAGGACATTTTCCGTCCTGGTCTGCGTCGGCAGCATCATGGCGAGGGTCGATGCCATTTCGGCCTGGACGGGGGTGGCCTCGTGGTAGGTGGCCGCCGAGCGGCCGAAACGTCGGGAACGCCAGTCCATCACAGAGTGGCCAATTCCTGGAGAATCCGGCCGAATTCTTCCGGGTGGCGCAGGAACGGGATGTGGCCGGAATGGTCCGGGCACAAGCGGGTCCGTTCCGCGGGAGTGCTGCAGCGAGGCGAAATCGGATCATCCGGCGAGACCGCCCATAGGCGTCGCGGGTGGTCTGTCCAGGGCGCCTGCCAGCGCGTGTGCAGAAGGGTTTCTAATCCTCGGGACAGGCTTTCTTCGCCCAACTCCATGGCCTGCTCCAGCCACGCCTTGCGTTCGAGACCCGACAGCCCCATGAGGGATCCAAAATCCTCGAGTGTTCCCAAGGGGTCCGTTTGTAGTCTGCGCATCATGCGCCGCAACACCAGCGGCTTCCAAGGGCCTTCCTCGGTGCAGAAGTCCAGGAAAGGGCATACGGACAGCACCGGGCAGGCGTCCGGAATGCGTCCTTCGCGCAAAAGCCCTTCCAGGAGGAGATTCCCCAACGACCACCCCACGAGACAGGTCCCGGAGGCGGCCTCCTCCACCAAGCGCTCCAAGCGGGGCCCGGAAGCCAAGACCGCGTGGGCATCGATGAATCGATGCTCGAACTGCGGGTAGAACGAGGCCAACAGCCCATCCCAGCAGTGGAGATCCGACGCCCATCCGCCGATCCAAATGAGTGGAGGCGCCCCTCCCTGTTCCTGATTCACGGGGCTCAACATATCTTATCTCACCATGCGTCGTGGGTTTCTGCTGATTTCCAGCTTCTTGATGGTGTTCCTGGCCGCCTGCCGAGACCCCGGATTGGATCATGCGAGGGAATTCCTCCAGCTGGAGGACTGGCCGCGCGCGAGCATGACCTACGACCAATGCGTCCAAGAAGACGCCCAAAGCGCCGAGGCTCGACTGGGATTGGCCATGGCGCGTCTGGGCTGGGCGCGGGAACGCTCGCAGTTCGGGATGGATTCCTTGGACGATTGGCTGCGGGTGGCGCGCGATCTGGCCATCGTGGAACGATTGGACTCCACGCAGAACACGCGTGCGGATCGAGCGGACGCGTTGTATCGCGGGTCCCTGTGGCTGCAGTCGCACAGTCGGCCGGCCCGTGCGGAGGCCGTCGCGCGATTGGCCCAGAAGGTGGATCCGGATCATGCTCCCTCCGCGCATTTTTTGGGCAATCTCGCGCGCGCCCGGAATGAATCCACCGACGCCGAGCGCTGGTTTTCGCGGGCCCTGGCCGCCGATTCCGGGTTTCTGCCCGCCTATATGGGGCTGGCCGAGGTGGCCGTGTCGGAAAACGACCCGGAAGGTGCCATCCTGTACCTGCAGATGGGGCTGCGCCGGGACGCCACCAACCAATGGTTCCGGGAGCGCATCGGGGCGCTTCGTGATTCCCTGGGGTGGAAGGAGTGAGCGGTCTCCCCGGCGGATTCTCCACGCCGATCCCGCTGGGGGAAGGTGGTCAGGCCAAGGTCTTCCTGGTGTGGCAGGATGTGCCTGGTCGCTGGGTGGTGCTGAAGATCGCCCATCGCGCGATGGGCGAGTCGTTGCGCCGCGAAGGCGAGCTCTTGTCGCGACTGGGAGGGGGAGTCGCACCCGCCCTTCTTGATCAGAACCTGTCTGCGCTCGAGCCTTGGCTGGCCATGACCTGGGTGGAAGGCGTCCCCTTGGACTGCCTTCCCGATACGCTTCCGATGACGGACCGGCGCGCGCTTTGTCTCCAGGCGGGACTTGCCGTCGCGCGCCTCCACGGGGCGCGAACCATCCATGGCGATCTATCGGCGGGAAATCTGATTGCCAAACCCCATGGCGAAGTGGCTGTGGTGGATTTCGGGCTTTCGCCCACCCAGAGCTTGGCGCCTTCCGTGGAAGGAACCTGGGAAGTGCTGCCCCCGGAGCGATTCGAGGGGGGGGCTCCGGATCCCCGTTGGGATGTTTTCGCCTTGGGGGTCCTTTCGCTTCGGCTGATCCGCGCCTTGCCACCGGGTGAGCATACGCGGGATTCCTGGCGGGAGCTTTGCGCATCGGGCGAGCTGTCCCGGTGGGCGCGCGGGCGTTCCTGGGCGCTTTCCCTGGCCCTTTCGGCGGATCCGGCCCAGCGCCCCGCCGATGCCGCCGAGTGGGTGCGCCTCCTGGAAAAAGAGTGGGGCGACCCTCCGTTTTCCAAGAACGTGCTTTCCGCCAGTGTCGCCGGCTACATCGACAAACTTTTGGCTTCCGGGGTGGATCTCGCTCGCCGTCGTCGCGATGGCGCATCTGGCTGGCGGTTGCAACGCGAACGGATCGAACGATCGGAAAACCCCGAGCCTTTGCTGGCAGGGCTTGCGGAGCTGCGGATGCTGGAACGCAAGTCCAGGCGAGGCTGGTGGATCGCCGCCGCTTCGGTCGCCGTTGCCGCGGGGGCAGTGGGCGGGTGGCTTTGGACGCGACCGGCCGATCGGCCCGACGAGCTGGTGGGCGACGATCCAAGGCCCTCCTGGATCGCCGATTACGCCGAAGCGGAACCTCCCATCGCGGATGTGCTCGTGTTCGACCCCCCCCCTGCCGGAGCGAAGCTTTTGGTGGACGGAAACCGTCGCCCCGTTCCGCGCGACGGCTTCCTGCGGCTGCCTTCGGGCAACCACCATGTCGAGCTTTCCGATTCGATGGGACGGATCCTCTGCGACACCCAGTGGAGCGTGCCCCGCACCCCCAAACCAACGCATATCGCCAAACCGCCCCCGAAGGGCGAGGGAAGGAAACACTGATGATCCCCGGATGGACGCTGGAAAGCCAAAAGGGAAAGGGCAGTTTCGCCTTGGAACGCAAGCTCGTGCTGGTGGGATCGGCGGCGGGATGCGATCTGCGCCTTGCCGATCTGGCTCCTCGTGAACTGCAGATTTTGTCGCTCCCGGACAAGGTGGTCCTGGAAGCGCAAGGCAAGGGTGTCAAGCTCGATGGCCACGCGCTGAAACCCGGAGTGCCGCAGGACGCGCCCGAGGGCGGAGCGCTGACCCTGTCGGACGGCTCCACCTGGGAATTGCGCAAGGCGCGCCGCAGCGCCGGGGCGGTCGAGCCCGTGCTCCAAGCCGTGGAGCTTCTGGTGGAATCTCCGGACCCCTCCCAATGCCTGCCTCGATTGCTGGAATTCTCCGCCATCCACTTGGCCGCCGACGAAGGGGTGCTGCTGGAGGGCGGCGATCCCGAAAACGTGATCGCTTCCTGGCCGCAGGATCTTGGCGGAACCTACTCGCGATCGGCCGTCCGGGCGGCTTTCGAACGAGGGGTCGCGGTGCTGTGGGCGGAATCCGGCGAAGGGGACGCCCCGTTGGACGGTCCCTCCCTGACCCGCTCCCAGATTCGATCCATCCTGTGCGCGACCTTGCGGTTGCCGGATGAAACCGTCCCGCTGGGATGCTTGTATCTGCATCGCAAGGGGACTGCCGCCGCGTTCACCGAGGAGGATCGCACGGCCTTCCAGCGTCTGGTGGGAATGCTTGCGCTGGTTTTCGGATCGGCACGGCGTCGCGCCGAAGAACACGCTGCGTTGGAGGCGTTTCGCAGCGCGGAAAAAGGCGGTGGGATCCTGGCCTTTTCGGATTCGATGCTGCAAACGCTTGTCCAGGCCAGGAAATTCGCACCTGCCAGCGTTCCTGTTCTGATCCTGGGCGAGACGGGAACCGGCAAGGAGCGCATGGCTCGCCAGATCCACGAATCTTCCCGCCGCAACGGGCCGTTCATCGCGATCAACTGCGCGGCGATTCCGGCAAGCCTCATGGAGGCGGAATTGTTCGGCCACGAAAAAGGCTCCTTCACCGGGGCTTCGGCCGACCGCGATGGTCTGTTCGATGCCGCCAAAGGGGGGACGCTCTTTTTGGATGAAGTCGGAGAATTGGCGCCGCACCTGCAGGCGGCCCTATTGCGGGCGCTGCAGGAGAAAACCATTCGTCGGGTCGGATCCACGCACGAACGGCCGGTGGACGTGCGGATCGTGGCGGCGACCCACCGGGACCTGGAACAGATGGTCCGTACTGGCACCTTCCGACAGGATCTGTTGTTTCGGCTCAATGTGGCAACCATCGCGATCGCGCCGCTGCGCGATCGTCCGGCCGACATCCTCCCCCTGGCACGGGTCTTCGCCCAAAAAGCCTCCGCCGAATTCGGGGTGCCGTTTTCCGGGTTGTCCCGCTCGGCGGAGAAGGCCCTGATGCGTCATGGCTGGCCGGGAAATGTCCGGGAGCTGGAGAACTGCCTGCAGCGCTCGATCCTGGAAGCGGGTGGGGATCGCATCCAATCGGAGCACATGGGGCTCAAGGAGGGCGAATCTCCCATGGGGACCCTTGCCGAAGTCCGGGAGGTCGCGGAACGTCGGGCAACGGAATCTGCCATGGCGCGTGCTGGTGGAAACCTGACCCAGGCGGCGGGGATTTTGGGAATCGACCGGAAAGTGTTGCGGGATTTACTGCGCAGATTGGGGATGTACGAGGCTTCTGCAGAGGACTGAATTCCGAAGGCGCCCGCCTTTTCCGGCAATTCGAAGAAAAAGTTGACATTTTCCAGCCGAAACTGGATACAAAGCTTGGAGAAAATGATCCACCAACTACTAACTTTGTTTTGCTCCTGAAACAGGAGAGTCGTCAACAACTCTCAAATCACTAGGAATCACTCATGAAGAAGTTCGCCCTCCTCCTCGCCACTCTCGCCGTCGCCTCCTTCGCCTTGGAAATGCCCAAGCCCAAGGACCTCAAGGCCGCCGCCGCCGCCGTGGACACCGCCAAGAAGATCGTTGCCCCCGCCCCCGCCCCCGCCGCCGCTCCCGCCGTGGATACCGCCAAGAAGGACACCACCGCCAAGGTCGCCGCTCCCGCCGCCGAGCCTGCCAAGCCCGCTGTCGACACCGCCAAGAAGGGCGACAAGAAGCTGGACAAGAAGGCCGACAAGAAGGGCGAAGCCAAGAAGACCGAAGCCAAGAAGGCCGACAAGAAGGTCGAAGAGAAGAAGTAATCTCCCGTAGCTTTCGGGCTGCGTGATGGAAGCGGAACGTTTCGTTCCGCTTTTTTGTTTCTTGGAAAAAGGTCATTCCCAGGTGTTGCTTCCGATGGATGACTGGTGCGTTGTTTGCTGACTTTGTAAACGGTTTCATGAAAGGGAAAGAGCGTATCCAATGCTGAAGCGATCCAAGGGGTGGGTTTTCTGGAGCACCATGGTGCTCATTTGCGGATCTGGCGCTTTCGCCGCCACGGCCCACTCCGATACGATCGCCGTGGCGGATCCTGCCGAGCGTGAATTCGAGCGCAAGCTCCATGTCGTGCGGGAGCGCCAGCGGGAAGAAACGCGCGAGATCCAGCAAATGAAGGATCTCCCGCCCGATCAACGGCTGGAGAAGCGGCAAGAGCTGCTGGCTCGCCATCAGATGGAAGTCCAGGCCCTGGAAAACGAATACAAGGCCAAGGTCACCCCGGAAGCCCGCGAGCGGTGGGAAGAGCGCAAAGCCACGCGGGAAAAGAAATTCCAGACGCTCCACCAGAAGCCCAAAAACAAAGCAGGCAAGAACAAGGATGGACAAAAATCAGTCAAATGATTTTCCTGTTCGTCGCCTTGTTCGGGTCGGCTTCACCTGATTCGGCGATCCTTTCCGCTGCGGATTCCCTGTTGCGCCAATCCGACACCATCGCGGCGGTGGAGCGGCTCCAGTCCCACGCCGACACCTCTCGCGTGTCCTTGGAAGTTTCCGATCTTCTGGATCGCCTGATGCTTCCGGAATGGCCGGATCCTCAAGAAACCTCCGGCACGAGTGTCGTGGGAATGCCTGCTCGAACGGCGATGGGGAGTGACCGCTCCGCGAGAGCGCCGATGTGGATCGTCTCCGGCCAAATGGGGCGTGACGAAGGCGACGAGCTTCCCTTCTGGATGGGGATTCAAGCCGTTCGGCGCAGTTCCTGGCAGGTTCGAAACGTCGATGGGCACATGGAATTCGGGCTCTCCCAGGCGGTTGCGAATGCCGATCCGGATCGACTGGTCAACACGGAAGCGCTTTTCCGGATGGAAAGCAAATTGGGCCACTGGCTTGGCGCTTTGAATGGGTGGCTGGGAGCGGATCAGGACTTCCACGGTGAGATCGGCATCGGGGGGGCGATTTCCCGCCTGGACACCTTTCCGATCGGACGCATCGGCATCGGTCCGGAGTGGCGTGTTTCCCTGAACAGGGTCAGCTGGGTCGGCTTGTCGGGCAGATGGGAAGCTCCCAAGGGCGTCTCCCTGCTGGGCGCCTTCCGTTGGCGCGAGGATCCCGAGCTACGAATCGAAGAGGGGGCGTTGCTCTACCAGCGAGCGACATCGCGGATCCAAGGACAGGGCAGTCTTTCGTGGCTTGGCACTTTCGGTGTTTGGCGCTTGGGTCCCCAGTTTGAACTCGATTGGCGCTCTTCCACCGCGTCGGATCTTTGGGTGGACAGCACCGGAGTGAGAAATCCCTCACGCCAAGAGACGACCTGGAGCGCCGGTGGGATTTTCTCCGTGACGAACACGCGATCGTGGTCTGCGCGACTGCGCCCCAGCTGGGTTTTCGCCAGCTCCGATTCCGTGTTCGGCGAGGGGCCCCGGGTGGTTGTCCAAGGATTGCGGCTTTCGATCGATGGCGTTTTGGTACTCTGAAGGCACGCCGAGGAGACCAAGAATGGAGCCCATCGAGATTCCCGAATCAGACGAGGATTTTCTGGACGAATGCGATGTCCAGGTGTTCCGCTCGTCCGGTCCCGGGGGGCAGCACGCCAACAAGACCGAATCCGCTGTCCGTATCCGGCATATCCCGAGCGGGGTGGTCGTCCAATGCCAGGAAGAGCGTTCGCAGCACCTCAACAAGCTGCGCTGCTTGGCCAAGCTGCGGGAGCGGATCCAGGAGCGCAATCACCGGGATGCACCGCGGATCCCCACCAAACCTTCACGCGGTTCTCGTCGCAGAGGAAGAATCGCGAAATCCCAACATTCCGCCCGGAAATCCGAGCGATCCTTTCGCAATTGGGACCCGGACTGATTACTTCGGATCCGAGGCTCTCGCATCGCCCATCGTGGGACTATATTCTCGGGCTCATTCTGGCACAAATCGGCCGACCTCCGGAGCACCTCAATGGGCCTGACGAAAAAGGATTTCAAGTTCTTCGAAGACCTCATCAACGAGAAGAAGGACAAGCTTCTTCAAGAGTTGGGGAATCTGGAGAACTCCACGGTGGGGAAAAATCCGCTGGAACAGTCCGGCGACCTTTCCGCCTACGCATACCACCTGGCCGACCAGGCCGCCGATGCGATGGATCGCGAGCACGCGTTCGCCATGGCTTCCCGCGAGAGCCGGTACTTGTTGTATTTGAACGAAGCCCTCGATCGCATCAAGGCGGGGACCTTCGGCGTGTGCAAGAAGTGCAACAAGACGCCTCACGCGAAGAATCCAGATGCACCGTGGATCACTCGCCAACGATTGGAAGCCGTGCCCACCGCCACCCTTTGCATCTGGCACAAGGCGGAAGCGGACTCCAACAAGCAGCAAAAGGACAAGGAGTAATCTCCTTCTCCGGTTGAGTCTCCTCGATCTTGCTTCTCAGACAACCGACCGCCAGCTTCGCTGACGGTCGGTTGTTCGTTTTGAAGCCTGGATCCTATTTGGGCTCGCGACCGGCCTGCCACTGGATCGTGAGCTTGTACCCCTCTGGCGTGGAAACGAGGTTCCAGGACTCCCCTGTGCTCGGGTCCTTCCAGACCAGCAAGGGGAATTCCGCGGGCATGTGCTTGATCGCGATCAGATCTTGGATGGTTTCTTCGGAGAAGACGCCTTCGACCCGGTCGTAGGACCATTCGGAGCTGCCCATCATGCCGGGAACCGCGAAATTCGCCAGACCATAGAAGCGACGGAAACTGTCGCGCAATGCGTCGCGAAGGCTGTTCACTCCGGGATCGGTTGCCGTCAGGATCCGGTTGGCATCGTTTTGCGCGTTGAGGTCCGGGACGACCAGCTCCAGTCGGGTTCCCTTTTTGGTGGAAACGGTCAAACTTCCCTTGCCGGACTTGGGCGCGAAGGTGCGATTTCCGGAAGCGCCATTCGTTTCCTTCAGGGTGCCTAAAAGCGTCTGGAGGCTCTTCCCTCCCCAGGTGGGCCGAATGCGGCTTTGCGACCCTTGGGTGGCGACGCGCCCGATGTCCTTTTGCCCAGAAAGCCCCATGTCCATCTGCGCCTGCGCCCACTCGCGCGAGGTGAAGCGAAGCTGGGGCCCTTCCAAGGTGTTCTGCAGTTGGCCCACCAGCTCGCTGTGTGGAGTGGTGAAGTTGATCAGATTGTTTGCGGCTTGGAGCACAGTGAAGGGCGAAGTGAGGTTCGTGCCTTGTTTGCGCATTTCGAACTTGGACGCTTTGCCATCCAGCACGGTCCAGAGTTCTTCCTTCTCCCACAGGTCCTGCCCGGGACGAACCCAGCGCTCTTCCATGGATTTTTCATTGCGAAACAACACATGGACCTGGAAGGTCTGGCCCCCGAACCCTTTTTTCCGGGTGACGCTCCAAATCTGCTCACGAGTGCCGAACGGCCCCTCGCTGGTGCGATCCGGCTTGCCCCAGGCGGAAACATAATCCGCAGGAGACTTGCCCATTCCGGGCAGGATTTTCTGGGCCTGCGCACTGAGGGCGAGGCAGAGGGCGAGAGCGAAGGTTCTCTTCAGCATGGAACTCCCTGGAGTCCGTCCCATCGGAGACGGCAGGTGGCGTGGAAGGAAATGCCCGATTCGACATAGGCGGCTTCGCCCAGGAAGACGGGGTGGATCGTGGCTCCGCGATGGAAGAGCGTCGCGCCCTCCACGGGATCGAAGTAAAGGGGATCGCCATCGACCAAGGCTTGGAAATCCTTGCCTTGGATGGATTGGTGGATCAAGCAGCGGGTGCGGCCGTTTTGATCCACCGGATAGCGTTCGATGGAAACGGTCTGGAAAAACTCAAATCGCGCACCGGCCAGGGCGGCGACCGGATCGAAGGAGTCCGGAAGATCGCTAAGCGTCTGCAACAGCGCACGGACGTGGGATTCGGCCGCTTCCCAGGCCCAATGGCAATGGGTGCCGTGGGCGACCGGCCCGATCTCCAACGTGACTTCGTCTTTCCCCAGCGAGGGCAGGAAGACATTGGACTGCGATGTTTCCGGCGTGTGGAGGATGCGCACGCGCGGATCCCTCAGGCTCGCCTGCCAGGCCAGATAGAGGGGCCAAGGGGAGAGCGAAGGCAGGATCCAGGTCACGCCCATGTTCGATGTGGTGTTGTGCAGATCCACAACAAGATCCGGCGCGGCGCCGTGGGGACAGATTTCGTCCGCAAGCGCCAAGGCGCGTCGGCGTTCGCGCAGAGGGTGGTCCGGTGCTGCATTGGCCAGCTCAGGCCCGAAGCAGCGATTGAGGTCGCGATCGAGGTAGCGCAAGTTGCGTTCGATCGCCTCGGGGTTGGCCAGGATGGCGCGCACGGAAAGGCCGGGCGCAGGGAAGTCCGCGGGCTTTGCCTGCATGTGCCGAACGGTCCAGATGCCGCCTTTTTCGTTGCCGTGGGTACCACCAACGATCACGACTTCGCGTGGCTTTCCTGTCGGCTTGTTTCTACCCGCCCCCTGCGAGTCCATGCAACCTCCCGTCGGCGTCTGTGAAGATAGCCAAATGGCGGGGAGAGGGGGTATGGACTAGATGCGAGTTAGAAGGTCCAATCGAAGCCGAGGGTCCATTGGAGAGGGGTGCTCTTCCAGCCCGCGGTGCGCAGAGAGTCGTTGTCGGTCTCGGTGACGGACCAGGACGCACCGGATTCCAGTTGGGCAACCACGCTCAAAGCAGAGCCCAATGCGGGGCACCGCAGTCCGAGGCCGACTCGAGGGCCGTATTCGGAAGTGGAGGTTTCGATGGAAGGGTATTGCTTGACGTTTCTGGAGGTGGTTTTAACGCTCCAAAAAGAGTTGAGTGTCGTGTCGGAGGCGACTTCAAGGCTCGATATGGTGGATGTCCAGCTGGCCTCGAAGGCTCCGCTGACCGTGAAAATCAGAGGGGTCGGTGTTTGGACTCGCTGTTCGTAGCCGATCCTGGAGCGGATTCCAGATGCTTCCACTGTCGATTGCGTTGAAAGGTGAATCCAGGTGACCCTCCCCTCGGAGCTGGGAGTGATGGAGGAGTCTTTACGTGTCTCCGCGTTGTCGACTTTCCCGGAAAGTCCGGCAAAGAAATACCCGCTGGACCAACTGGGTCGGATACCCGCTTGGATCCCGATCCATTGTTCGGGAGCAATTCGCAAACCGATGGTCCCTCTGGTCGCCGAACTTGGGTCCTGGGGTGGGCGGGTGGCCAGCATTGCGTGTGCAGGAGGGAGCGCTTGACTCAGGGTGTCCGTGGCCAGTAAGCGAAGAGTATCTGGGGTGGCGGAATCCGGTCTGGAAAGCGCGGTCACGTCATTTGAGCCCGGTGCTGGCTCCGCCTTCTTGGCAGAGGGGCTCAAGACGACGACGGCTCCGAGGGCCAAACCGATGGGAAGAACAGCTATAGCAGGGGTCATGGAGTCCTTGGACGGATAGAAGGTTGGTTTCCGAATGTATGATACACCTCACGTGTGACGGCCATCACACTCCCGGGCACAGTGTGATCTAGATCACAGATTTCCGCGCGCGAATTCGGCATATTCTCCTTCAGAAGCCAGGTGGACGCAAAATTTTGCGCCCCCACGACCTAACCAGCCACGGTCATCGGGTCCTCACGGATCCCTCCAGTAACACCCAAACGACGGCTCAGCCCCGGTCGTCCTGAAAGGCTATGCCCATGAATCTGCGATCGATGCCCAAGATCTCCGCTCCCCCCGCCATGCCTTCCATTCCCGAGGCGGCACCCGTGATCCCTACGCGCGTCGGGCAGGACCTTTCGCAGGGGCCGGCATCCGGAAACGTGGGGATCGGTTTGCCCCAGCATTTTGACCCCAACAATCCTTCCGTGCGCCTGGATGGCACGATCCACAATCCCACCGGCATTGGCGGCGACCTGAAAGTTTCCCGCGAGGTGTCGGTCAACGACCTGAAAAACATCCCTGTCCCTTCCCCCTACCTGCCGAACATGCCTTCGCTGCCCTCCTTGGGCGGTGGTTCGTCGACGGATGATTCCCGTGGGGGAGGTGGATTCTCGATGCCTTCGTTCGGAAATCCGTTGTCCGGCTTGAGCATGCCGGGACTCCCGTCTGTTCCGTCTCTGGGAAATCCGTTTTCAGGACTGGACATGCCATCCATGCCCAGCCTGGGAAACCCCTTCTCCGGATTGTCCGCGCCGGACATGCCTTCGCTGGGCAATCCCTTCTCGGGTCTTTCGTTGCCGGACTTTTCGCTGCCCGACCTTCCTTCCATCGGGACACCCGGCATGCCAGGCTTCCGGTTCCTGGAGCTTCCGGAAATCTCGATGCCGGATTTTGACATGGGTGAATGGGATCTCCCCTCGCCGGATCTCATCCCTGATTGGGGCGGCGATTCGGAAGAGAGCCAGGAAGAACCGCACAAGAACCTGCATCGGTTGTTGAGCTGCTACAGGTACTTTGCCAGAGGGCTTCGCACAGGAGCTGGCTGACATTTTGGGTGTCCAGGTGACTGCGCCAACAAAGGATTTGTGGGCATTTCCCGATGGAACCTCTGTTTCTCGATCAGAATGCATCGCAAGAAGAAAAATTCTTCCTGACGGAAGTGTCGAAGAGTGGGTGGTAGATCCCCCTGATGGGAAAATGGAGGCGTTTTTTTTTGCGAGACAAAAATGCGAACTAAAAGGAGATTGCAATGGATATCCAGTTCATGCAAAAGAAATGGCCATTTAAATGGTGGGGGTATTGGTATTACAAGGGATGTGAAATTCCTTTTGATATTGATGGCACGAAGGTGGCGGATCCAAATTGGGCGCCGTCTGATATCGATAAAATTGTCGAATATCTAAAAAATGCTCCTCTGGCGATTGGTAAGCTGGCGCCTTCTCGAGCATGCGGCTTGTGTGGAGAAATGATTTTTACCTCTGGTGAACAATCGGATGACGAATGGATTTGGCCCGCTGGCACTTGGCATTTTGTTGCGAAGCATCATCATTTCATTCCAGACTCTTTCATAGAACATATCCGGGCTCGCAACTTCGAACTTCCACAAAAGTTGACGAAACCATTCCAAGAGATGGTCCCGAAGTAGTGCCTCATGCTCCCTCACCTGCCCGGAAAGGTAGCGAATGAGGGCATACATTATCCTTGCAATCGGAGTCCGTTGATCCTGAAAAGGTTGTGGCAGCGATTCGAATGGCTGCGATTCATCCGAAGTACGCATCTGTCAAGTTGATGGGGTCGGTGTACCAGCGGCATTTGGCGACTGCCGCACTTTTATGGTTAAGGGGTGGAGTTGGGATGGATGCCTTTTCCTCTGAAGTGGATCGGCTTGCGCAACGCGACAGAGAAATCGTCGAGAGACTGGCCGCAAACGGCCCCATTGAGATTTAGCAGAAGGCTCCCGATCCCAACGCCCACATTCCACTCCCTGGCCTGGGACCCCGACTCCGTGCGCATTGCACGGCGTCGGGGTCCGAGGTCGGTGCGTCCTGCAAAAGGTTGCGCACCAACGAGCGAACAAACAAGACGCAGATGAGGAAGAAGAAGAGGGAGAGCGATTGATACGAGCGCCTTGACGAGCCAGAGAGCAAAAAACGCCGCCATCCGAGGGGAAAAAGCCGCCTGAGAATAAGCCTCCGGAGCCCGAACTACCTCTCAATACGCATGCCGTTGACAATACACTAAGTTTTCTGCATCCGGATGATAATGCTTACAAAAACATCATGCGGAGAGAATCAAGTGATGTAAATCCCGGTGGAATCTTTGATGGCACGGCCCACGGGAGCGAGAACTCTATTAGTATCGATAATTTGGTAAAAAAGCCAGGGGCGCCAAAAGACGCTACAGGAAAGGAATGGTACGAGCCGCGTTCAGTGAGCCCGGAAAATTGCGCGAAGATGCTTCGTTTAGAGAAGAGCAAATACAAGGAGGGCCAAGATATTCGCCTTTTCGCCTGCTTGACAGGCAAGAATCCTGAAGGATTTGCTCAGAAACTTGCAGATATCCTAGGTGTTAATGTTTGGGCGCCAACAGACATCCTTTGGGTGGGTCCAGATGGGAAGTATGTTGTATCTTCGGGCATTGAGATTGTCGATCCGTTGACAAAAAAAAACTCGGCGAGCTCCAAAACAGCCGCCCGATGGAGAAATGAAGTGCTTTTCGCCCAGGAAAGATGGGGGCGGCAATGAAACCAAACAATAACGGCAGAATAGCCATGAAAAATCGCGAAAAATTCAAAACGCAATGGCCCTTCAAATGGTGGGGGTTTGGGGATGGCGCATACTTGGCGAAGGTTGAACACGTGCAAAGGGAAGATTTCATTGACGATCAATGGGTGGTTGAGAATCGCGAGGAAATTATCCGCTATCTGAAGTCTGCGCCGATGGTATTAGCCGGGATGCTTCCCGAAGAACCTTGTCCGGAATGCGGGAAGCCAGTCTATTTCGCAGGGATTCACTGTGATGATGAATGGGCATGGTCTTCCTATATCGCTCATTATGTTGAATTTCATGGCTGTTATATTCCTGATTCCTTGGTGAAATGGATTGCGTCGCGAAATTACTTGCCGCCAACAAATATCGAGAGTCGCTATCCCAATATTCCATTGCCAGAACACGACGCGAAAAAGCTAGGCATTCCTTATCCCGAAGAAAGTTCTTTGTGAACACTGAATTCCTCAGGTCAAATTGGCCCTTCAAGTGGTGGGGCTACGATGGGCTGGAAGCTCTCGTGACCCCTGGAGCCATTTCAAGTCGAGGACATCCTTGACTTCGATTGGAACCCGCCGGACAAGGCACAGATTGTTGAGTACCTCAAGAATACTCCGGTTCTGCTTTTGGTCATGGTACCACCTGAGCCCTGTGGACTTTGCGCGGACGAGCTCGATCAGGTAGGGGATTGCTCAGACGAAGTCTGGATGTGGCCTGCTCGCCTTTGGCACGATGTCGAAAAGCACGGGGCCTTCCTTCCAGATGCCATGGTGGAGCACATACGCAAGTGCAACTATCAGCCGCTTCTGACAGGAACCTTGCCGCTGGAAGATCACCCCTTTCCCATGAAGGATGTGGGAAAGCTGGGATTCCGGTTGTCCAACGGAGAGCTGGTGAAGAAGAGCTGACCCCGTTCTGATCCCACCCCCGATTCAATCGCTCACCCGATCCCAACGCCTACACTCCCCCCGGCCAGCGAAGCGGTGCCGGAAACTGTCAAACCAAACTTCCCCACCAGGGCCCCCGACTCCGTGCGCATCGCACGGCGTCGGGGTCTCAGGTCGGCGCGTCCTGCAAAAGGTTGCGCACCAAGGCGCGATGGCACGGAGCGAGAATCGGGCCTTCCAGGGTCGGCAGGGATGGAATCCCTACCTGGCGGGAGTGCAGAGGGCGTGCCATGACGCCCTTTGCAAAAGGAGTGTGATCTAGATCACAGATTTTTTCCGCGCGATTGGGCATCTTCTCTTCAGACAACAACTAGAGGACACAAAATTTTGCGTCCCCACGACACGAGGGACCCCACGGAGCCCTCAAGTACCCTTCGCGACCTGCCTGCCGGCTGGTCGCCTGGAAAGGCCATTGCCCATGAATCGACCGGATCCTTTTGCCGACCATCGCGCGCGACTGAACCAGGCACGTCGCGAGCCCCTGCTGATGGACTTTTTCACCGCGCGACCATCGATCAGGGCGTTCTCAGGAGCCATCGAGGAAATTCGCCGTCCGAAAAATGCGACAGATTCTGGCAAGGGTGAGAGTCGGGCTGCGGGGGCGCTGTCATGCTGATCCCTATTGCCTTGGGAGGCGCGGCCATCGCCAACAGGGAGCGCATTTGGAATCTCCTGGGAGCGAAGGGACTGACCAACTACGAAAAGCAGCAGGCCATTCTGGCCAAGCGTCCGATTTTCACGAGCTTGGAGTCCATCCATAAGGGGTACCTGACACAGGAGTCGATCGAGTATCGCGAGGTAGAGGATGGCAAGCCGATCATCCATCTGAATCTGGATTGCACGGTATACTCCCTGTACACCTATACTGAAGACTCCTGGGGCGTTACGGACTGCATGCAACGGAGTACAAAACCTCCGGCGTTTTCAGCGCTGTGTGAACAAATAGAAGTGAACAATGTCAAGTGTTACCGGATCAGGTGTTGCGAATTCCTGATGAAATTGTCCGTGAGTTGTTGGCCATATTCGAATCCAAAGTGGCAGACTTGGAGCGACTGGATGGATGCGCGATTGGGGCGAGGAAAGCTCTCGCAGCAGGAGCGGGTTTATTGGTGTTACATGCATGAAATGGACCACTTCCGCTGTTATTGGGAATACTGGATGTTTGTGACGGAACATATTTTTGTGGCGATCAATACTCGATTCTCTGACCACAGGACTTGTGATATGACCATCGAGAACATCAAGAAAAATGTGATTCACAATTATCTCGTCGCTCGACGCCGCAGTGCCGCCTTTGATCAGGTTTCGAGAGGCCTCCCCCAAGCGGGGGCAAGGTACGGAAAGCTTCCTTTCAACTCGCGGGAGAAGTTGGAGTGGCATGCAATCGGGCAGTGGCCAGCTGGCAGCATTACCTCCGAGGATGATTCATACTACGAGAATGAGTTCAATGAGATCCAACTCCTGGAACCGATCAAGGAATGGATCGAGGGGAAAATGAACAGCCCCAATGGCTTGCGGGATCTTATGCAGCTGGTCGAAATGCGGAGGGTCAGCGGAGAGGTCGGACCATGGTGAATGATGGATGTGGCGGATTGGTGACAAAAATTGCCTTTGTCCTTGGTTCCGTTTCTCTCCTCTCTTGCGAGAAGGTGCGCGCCGCGCCGGAGCGTTGCTTCGAGTACAGGACTCTTGAAATGGCGAAGAGGATGTATCCCCGCGACGAATCCGATCCCCGGTGGGAGAAGCGTCGGGAAGATGCCCGGAGTCGACTGTCCCGACACAAATTGGTTCTCGATCCGGACCGGAGGGATGATTCGGTCGACGATCCCGGAGAATGGTGCGCGACCTTGATGGAACGGGTTCGATCGGCTCGAGGAGCGCTCACTCGAAGCCAGGCACGAGGCCACTATCTCTGCTCGGACGTATTGGAAGCCGAGGGGAAATACACCGAGGCCCTTTCCCATCTGGACGTGCTGGATTCCGTCTTCGAGAACGATCCGGTGTTCGGGATCGATTCCGCGGATGACGATTTCGGCACACTTGCACGGAGTTCCGCAAGGTCTATCCTGTTGAGAGATTTGGAAAATTGCAGAGATTTCCTGCAAAGAGGCTTGCCATCTGCTTTGTTCGGGGATTGGAATGTGGCGAAATGTTTGCGCCAGATCCATTCTCCGGACTCGATCCTCCTCGAGCTCGATCGGTCGCTGGAGAGCGTAGTGCTTGGAACCTATTCGCAGGCGCCGATTCCTATCCAGAAATCGATTCGATCGCACTATCCTGGGCTGAAGGAGGTGACGTTCGCCTGGACGACCGTATTCGGGATACCGCACATCCTGCCTCCCCCGCCAAAAGATGAACTTCGCCATACCCGCGAGGAATTCATCGAGCGCTACAAATCTGATGGTCTGTATGGACAGATGTACTGCCTTCCCAACGCCAGCGATTCGCTGGAACTGACCAGGGAGAGAGGGAGCACGGAGAAGTAGCTCGCCCCCAATCCCAACGCCTACATTCCCCCCGGCCAGCGAAGCGGCGCCGGAAACCGACAATCCCACTGCTCAGGCCACTTCACCCGCCAGGGCCCCCGACTTCGCGCGTTTCGCGCGCCGTCGGGGTCTCAAGTCCAGCGTCCTGCGCAAGGTTGCGTACCAAAGCGCAATGTCACGGAGCCCGAATCGGGGAATGCGGGGTTTAAAGGGGGTGTAGCCCCCTTTACTGGCGGGAGTGCGGAGGGCGTGCCATGACGCCCTTTGCAAAAGGAGTGTGATCTAGATCACAGATTTTTTCCGCGCGATTGGGCATCTTCTCTTCAGACAACAACTAGAGGACGCAAAATTTTGCGTCCCCACGACACGAGGGACCCCACGGAGCCCTCAAGTACCCTTCGCGACCTGCCTGTCGGCTGGTCGCCTGGAAAGGCCATTGCCCATGAATCGACCGGATCCTTTTGCCGACCACCGCGCGCGGCTGAACCAGGCGCGTCGCGAGCCCATGCTGATGGACCTTTCCACCGCCAAGCCCTCCGACAACGTCAACTGGGAGGCGATCATCGCCAAGACCCAGAGGGCATCGGCGGATCCTTCGAAGAAGGTCTACGACACCTCCAAGTACCTGCAGACCCTGCGCGAAGAAGATCCCTGGCCGGAGGATGCGAGCGCGACCCCCGTGCCCATGACCCTGACCAATTGCCAATTTTTGGACGCCTCGCCGGTGGATCTGGCGCGGCGCGTGCGGGTGACCTGCGAGGTGACCTCGCAGGGGGAGTTGCCCGAAGACGACCGTTGGGTGGAGTTTCGGATCTGGGTGGTGCGCCGCCAGCGCGATCTGGACCAGGAAGAGCCCTTCCAAACCCGCGTGACCGGCAAGCTGGGCGCGGGCACCACGCATCGGCCCCAGGTGGAATTCGATCTTTCTACGGTGATCGAGCCCGAACCGTTGCCGCCGGGCGAGCAGATCTACCTGATCGCCGAGGCCATGCGCAAGGATCGGAATTTGTCCGCCAAATCCAAACCCATCGCGACCCTGGCGGGCCCCACGGTGGTGCGGCGCGTACGGATCTCGGGGATGTTTAATGATGAGGGCAAGGCGTTCTTCCATCCCGCCGTGGTCCCGGCCCTCAAGAATATCGTGGCGCGCCATCGCAAGGAACCGCGTCAGCCCATCGTGATCGTGGCCCACGCCAAGAGCCCGGAGGATTCCGCCATTGCCTTGGCGCGAGCCCAGCTTTTGCGTGCCCAGCTCACCAACCAGTGGCCCCTGCTTCTGGCCGAGTTCGAACCTTCGGTGTCGGACAAGCGTCGATTGGGTTTACGGGAAGCGCAGTTGATCTTGCAGGATCTGGGCGCTTACAAGGGCCAAGCGGCGGGCATGATGGACGACGAGACCCGTGCGGCCTTGAAGGCCTATCAAAAAGGCGCGGCCTTGCCGGAATCTGGCGCCCTGGATACGGCGACCCGCAAATCTCTGCTGCATGGGTATTTTGGACGCGAAGGCACCACCGCCACCAAGGACGCCCGCATCGAAGCCTGCACCTGCACAGGAAAGACGGATTCCGTCAAGTTGCCCTGTGGCGAGGCGGTGGAAGACGATCGCGTGGAGGTCCTGTTCTTCGAACCGCGTCTGG
The DNA here is from genome assembly GCA_016699655.1 of Fibrobacterota bacterium. Lineage (GTDB taxonomy): Bacteria > Fibrobacterota > Fibrobacteria > UBA5070 > UBA5070 > UBA5070. The sequence continues at coordinate 409,857 of CP064986.1, read as the reverse complement.
AAGGGGAGGTTGGACCATCCGCCGATGGACGCTGGGACAAATGGATGAAGCAGGTGCGCGAAACCGAAGACGTGGAGCGCTACGGTCTGCATCTTCGGATCACCGACCACAACGGTGTCGTGTGCCCCGGCGCGCGCGTCAAGGTGATCGGGCCGTCCACCCAGGAAGCCAAGGCCGACGAACACGGCTGGGTGAGCATCGTGCCCCTGGAGCGCGGCCATTACCACGTGGAGCTATGGGAAGACGCCGAACGGATCGGGGAATCGGAGCTCGATATCCCCGCGCGAGGGCGCGAGGCGGTGGGCAACGGGCTTCACATCGTGCCCATCTTCGTGGATCATTTCCACGAGGGTCACCACCTGCCCCGTCTTTCCGACGACACCTTCCTTCAGACGGTGGCCAACCTGGCCGACCACAAGAAGAAGTGCGGGAAGCTCGAGTGGGAAGCCAATCCCGATTGCCACCTGGACCACTCCCTCCAAGACAAACAGCGTAAGCTGGTGGAATGCCTGATCGACAACGACGCCGATGCGTGGCTGGGCTTCGTGAAGGGCGCCCGCGATCGCGACGTGCAAAGCTTCATGGCGTTTTTTGCCAAGCAAGGATGGCCCACCGATCCCGGTGCCATCGACGGTGTGGCCGGTCGCAAGACGCGGCGTGCCGTGGCCCAGTTCCAGGCCTGCTGCAACGAAGTGTGGGGCCTGTGCCTGGTGGTGGACGGCCAGTGCGGCCCCAAGACCTGGAAGGCGGTTTTCCACGCGCTGCAGGAAATGATCATGACATCGGAAATCGCCAAGAGCGACTTCGACAACCTAGAAGGAGACAATTCATGACAGCCCCGATCGTCGTGGGTGGTGCTGCCATCGCCCTAGGCACAGCTGCCTTTATCAACCGAGAGCGCATCTGAAATTTCCTGACCGCCAAGGGTCTGACCAACTATGAAAAGCAGCAGGCGGTCCTGGCAAAGCGACCCATCTTCCCGACGCAGGAGTCGATCGACTATTGGGAAAAAGAGGATGGGAAATTACGACTCCATCTCATATTGGATTGCAAGCCGAACAATAGCTTGTCCTCCAGAAAATTCGGCGCGACCCATTTTAACAATGGTGCCGAAGCTCCCCCCAAATCCAATGCGGAATCGGAGACAGTGATTGTCGGAGACAAAAAATGCCACAGGCTGGTGAATTGTGAATTCCAAATACAGATGGTCGTTTCGCCGGTCCCACTGGACAGCGCGAACTGGAGGGATGGAGACGGAGGATGGAACGAGTGGATGGTGGAAAAAATGGGAAGAGGCCAGCTAACCATTCCGGAGCGGATTTACTGGACCTTCATGCACGAGATGGATCACTTTCAGGCGTTGTATGCCTACTGGCAGTTCATGGCGGAACATATCTTCGAGGCAGTGAACACGCTTTACGCAGAACAAGTGGATTGCCCCCGGAAAATTACGGAAATCCAGAACAACATCGACGAGAATTTCGTGATCGCGACGGCTCGCAGCCTTGCATTCGACCAGTACCCTCGAGGCCTTCCAATGAGTGGGGGAATGTACGCTGGCTTTCCGTTTGCCCCCTGGGGAGAAGTTCGTTTGGCGCAAATTTGCCGAATGGACACCAGAGGTTCTTGCAGGGATCAAACGAGCGAAAATGGTCGATAATTTGCGTGAGAGGATCAACAAAATTAGAGCCACGAACAGCATCGAAGAACTGGCAGATGGGTTGGTCACCAACCGGAAGACACCAATGGATTTGCGACCCTTCATGAGGGAGACATCGATAGATGGTAGAAAGTAAGGCTCGACAGTTTTCGAAATGGGGGATCACCCTCTTGGGGGTGTTCCTCTTGGATAGCTGCGTTCGTGATAACGTTCGACGTGATTCTGGGGATTGCGAGGAGCGAGACACAACATCTTTGGAAGAGTTCTTCGATACCTTGGGACGTCATTTTTCGGCATCTCTCGACACGGCACTGAGCCGAACGGATTCTCTGTCGATCTTGAAATTCGAAAAGACGACTCCGCTTTCGGAACCCGAAAGCGGAATTCTGGTCGACCTGTCCACCCGGCTTTCCGGAGCGCGATTGTTTCGCGACAAGGTCAGAATCTGCCCGAATTACATTCAGGTGTTATCGAAGCGACCCAAGAACGGCATCGACCTTGAGCTGTTGGCGCTTGACGGCTGCATGATGGCTGCGTTTTATTCCGGGAAATATCGCCAGGCAGGCGAATATGCAGAACAATTCGATCGCTTGGCTGCAAAGGTGGCAAACGTTGATCCTGATTATGCTCAAGACCAGATCGATCGATTGAGGATGCAGGCGGAGATCAACAGTGTCCTGCGTCGCGATCGAGAAGTCCTGCGGTTGCTCCTTCCCTCCTTGGCGGGCTGGGGGGACATCCGAGCCCTTCGCTTGGCGATCCTCCGCACCTATCCCCCCAAAGAAATCATCGCAGAATTCGATCAGGCGATCGACAGCATGAACGTCGCCAATTACGAAGACGCGCCGCCGACCATCCAGGCCAAAGCCGATACCCTGTTTGAAAACTTGGGGAAAGGAAAGGAAATCGGCTGGACGCGACTGTTTGGTGTCGACATGGTTTTTTGTCTCGGAGGGGAGGAACCCTTCTTCGGCTTCCCCCGGGAGGCATACGTCAAGGAGATCACCGAGTCCAGCCTGTACGCCGAGATGTATTGCCTACCCAGCTCCAAGGACTCCGCCGCGCTGCTCCAGGATGGCGGTCCGCGATGAGGATGGGTGGAGGATCTTTGTTTGTGACAAAAAATGAAACTGAATCGTCTTCCATGAATATTGAAGTTCTCTGTTCAAAGGAGAGCCGTAGAACCTGGATCCAGCGAGTGGTGATCGGAATCCTGCTCGCCAGCTTCGCTTTCGGCTGCAATGATCCCGTGCGACGCGCCCCGATTTCTTCGTGTTTGGACATCGATACCACGCCGATAGACGAACTATTGGCCCATAGTGGACAGTATCTATCTGCGCCACCGGATTCCGCGATGAGTCCAGAGGACAGTGGATCGATCGAGAAATATCGAGCGTTAGGAGAGGGGCCGATTGCCGATCGCGAGGAATTCCTGAAGCTCACGGGCTTGTTCTATCGAATGCTTGGCGCTCGGCGCAATCACGAGTTGCTCAAGATCTGTCCAACCATGATTCTCGAGTCAAGACGGAGGCATCCTGATGATCCGGGAATTGCCATTCACGACCAAGACATCTGCGCCTCGGCAGCTTTTTATGCGGGCGATTTCGCTGCTGCGAGAGGGTACTTGGATTCCTCCGAGGCGGGAATTGCGGAAGGGAAGATCCATGGGATGACTTTCGATGGTCTCGATGAGCTGGAGCGGCTTCGGATGCGTGCCGAAATCAGCAGCTTATGGAGGCGCGATCGTGAAGTTCTCCGTCTGCTTGTGCCTAAACTCTGGGGAGAGCGAGTCCTTCAATTGGCGGTTCTGCGCACCTATCCGCCCAAGGAAATCCCCGAGGAATTCGATCGGGCGATCGAGAACTTGAAAATTGACGATTACGAGGATGCCCCACCATCCATTCAGAAAATTGCCGACACCATCTTCGGGAGTTTGGGGAAAGGAAAGGAGATCGGCTGGACGCGACTGTTTGGTGTCGACATGGTTTTTTGTCTCGGAGGGGAGGAACCCTTCTTCGGCTTCCCCCGGGAGGCATACGTCAGGGAGATCACCGAGTCCAGCCTGTACGCCGAGATGTACTGCCTACCCAGCTCCAAGGACTCCGCCGCACTGCTCCAGAATGGCGGCAAGAAGTGAGATCGGTATCGAGAACCTGCTGTGACAGAAAATGGATTGCTGGGGCATTTTTCATCGGGATGCTTGTCCTGCTTACATCCTGTCGATCCTCATCCGACGCTTCGATCGCTCCGGAGCTGGGTGTCTGTTCCGACTACGATACGGCTACACTGACTCGCGAGGACTTTCTGTTCCCGCCCGAAACTCCCCGAGAATTGACCGAATTGTCAGAGTTGATTCCCGAGGTCGCAAGAGTGTTGGAGAGAGACAGGAACGGAGCTGCCAACAAGGACGACGCCGCATTGTTGATGTTTGCGTATTCGGAGATGGGTGACAGAAAGAGCCTGCTCCGGTGGTGCCCTATTTGGCTCAAGGAAATAACAGATGGGCGGGTCGTTTCAGGTGCTGGCGATGCCTCAGGATACGAGACATGCAAGGACGCATTTCTCCACGAGGGAAGACTCGAGGAAGCGCTTGTCCATTTGGATTCCCTGGACCACCTGCTGGCACGGGATCCAAAGGCACAGGAGTCCCTGCCGGAAGGCTTTCCGTTCGTGCGGTTTTGGGATCGAGCGGAGATCTACGAGTTTCAAGGGCGTCGACAGGAAGTGTTGGACCTGTTGCTTCCGCATGCGGTCACGTGGGGGGCCTGGGGCGGAAAGCGACCCCTGTTCCGAGCGGTCCGCCACTTGCATTCTCAGTCCCAGATTTTGTCCGAATTCGAGAGCGCGGAAGCGAAGTTGGAAGTGGGGAAGTTGGAGGACGCACCTCCGACCATCCGGTCCAGGGTGGATTCCCTCACGAGAGGTTCGGAATACCGTCCCACATCGGTGGGTTGGACGGAGATGTTCGGAACACCGATTCATCTTCTCCTGCAAGCTCCCGATTCTTCTCGGGACCTGCGAGCTCAGTACCTGGATCTGTTCCGGGGGAGCGCCTTTTATCAGGGGCTGCGGTGTGTTCCTCCTTCAACCTAGATCCCGCAATAGGGCCGGGCGCCCTTCGGCAGGCTCAGGGCGGGCAGCGCCCTGCCAAAATGCAGGGCTTGCATTCCAGTCCGCGCTGCATCCCTCTCTATCGCGGGATCTAGGCTCAAAGGAGCAAAGGGGGATGGCGCCGGGAGGGTGACAAAATCCGCCTCCGTCCTGCATTCGATCCTCGCTTTTGTCAGAGAGATTTCCGACGTGCCTCCCCTTCGGTGCAGAGGGTCTCGAATCCGTGCCAGCCATTCGAGTTGAGGGTGACGGTTTCGATGGTGGAGTGGGAGTTTTGGTCCAAACCTTGGCCGGAAAACGCATCTTTCCCAAGGAGGATGCACGCGGCTGGGACTCTCTTGCAGATCGGCGCAACCTTGAATGAGGAATCCCGTATGAAATCCCTACTTGGAACGATGCGCTGGTCCAGCGTCACGGCTCTCGCCTTGGCGACGAGCCTACCAATATTTGTCCGTGCCCAGGCGCCGGTGCCGTACGGGGCTGTTCCCAACGCGCGTCAGATCGAGTGGTTCCATCGCGAACGGCAGATCTTCCTCCACTTCGGGGTGAACACGTTCACGAACGTGGAATGGGGTACCGGAAACGAAAATCCGTCGGTCTTCAATCCCACGGCGCTCGATGTGGGCCAATGGATGCGAACCATCAAAAACGGCGGCTTCACCAGCGCGATCCTGGTGGCCAAGCATCACGACGGATTCTGCCATTGGCCCAGCGCCTACACCACCCAGGATGTCGCTTCGAGCCCATGGAAGGGCGGCAAGGGCGATCTGGTCCAGGAGTTCGTCGACTCTTGCCGCGCCTACGGCATCAAACCCGGCATTTACATGTCGATCGGCGATTTCCATTCCGAGAAGCTCGGAAACTACGCCGATTATTACCTGAACCAGGAACGGGAGATCCTGCACAACTACGGAAAGATCTGGGAGATCTGGTGGGATGGCGCCAATGCCAAGAACAACGATTCGACGACCATGAAGATGTATGCGGACAGTGTCCGCAAATGGGCGCCGGACTGCGTGATCTGGTCGGACGCGAAGGCGAAAAACGTCACCGCCGATGCGCGGTGGATCGGCACCGAAAGCGGTCAGGGGACCGGCGACCCCAACTGGGCCACCGAAGACATGGCGTTTTCCAACCTGGGCAGCGGGGTCCGAGGCGGCTCGGTCTATTGTCCCGCCGAAGTGAACAGCTCGATCCGGCCGGGATGGTTCTGGCATGAAAGCGAGAATGGATCGGTCAACACGGTCGATGTTCTGTGGAACAAATACTTCCAATCCGTCGGCCGCAACGCCACCTGGCTGCTCAACCTTCCGCCCGACAACCGGGGATTGATCTACACGACGGATTCCATCCGCGTCGACAGCCTCAACGGTTGGATCAACGGCACCTTCAGCACCAATCTGGCGACGCTTGCCACGGTGTCCACCAATCATCCTCGGGGAGTGGGATACGAACCATCCAATCTGGTCGACACCGCGGAAGCCACCTACTACGCGACACCGGACGGAATGAATACGGATACGGTCCTCTTCGACCTCGGTTCCCCCAAGACCTTCGATGTCCTGATGCTGCGGGAGGTCATCGAGCTCGGTCACCGCACGACGGGCTGGAGCGTCGATGTCTCGTCGGACAATGTGTCGTACTCCTCGCTTCTGGCGAACAAACAATCGATCGGGTACAAGTGGCTGGAGAAATTCAACCCGGTCACCGCCCGGTACGTGAGGGTGAGGATCACGAAGGGCCAGGCATCCGTCGCGCTGAATTCCTTCGGTGTCTACAAGAAGCGATATGTCAGACCATCTTCCCAGCTGGACGCGATCCTGGCGCCGAAGGGTCGGAGCCTTTCGGAAAAATCGGTTGCAGTAACGCTTTTCGGCAGCTTGGTGGAATTGCCGCCGTCCTTTGCCGGAAAACCGTTCACCGCCGAACTCCTCGATTTGCGCGGACAGACCGTGGCGATCACGAACGTGGACGCGAAACATGCCCAGAGGGGAGCCAAGCCGTTTGCGAAGCTTGAGCATTCCGGGTTGTACTTGGTTCGATGTACTGGTGAAATCGGCGTCGTGGTTCGCAAGTTCGTGGCGGAATGATCGAAGGAATCGGAGTAGATCCATTGCCTCATAGGGGGCGCAACCGATCCGTTGTTTGGCGACGGGTTCTGGTGTTCCCAGGGGGCGAGTTCCGCAACGGCCTGCGCTGATCCCATTGCCGACCTACTTTCCCAAACAGCGATCGACTCGAACTTCGGAAGGACCGGGCATGGAACTGTTTCGCGATAAACTGCGGCGCAACGTAGGGGGAGTGGTCAAGCGGAGCGTGCGCGCCGTGCTGGACCAGTTGCCCCTGCACAACAAGCTCGATCCGATCTCTCGGAACTTCGGGATCGACCGGGGTGTCCCCATCGATCGGCATTACATCGAATCGTTCCTTGCCCAGCATCGCGAGAAGATCCAAGGTGCGGTCCTGGAGATCGCCGACTCCAAGTACACCCGGCGCTTCGGCGACACCCGCGTGACCCAGCCTCTGGTGATGCACGTGAAGGACGGCTTCGGCGCAGACATTGTGTGCGACCTGAGCAAGGAGTGCCCGCGGGAAGGCTTCGCGGACTGCTTCATCCTCACGCAGGTTCTGCCCTTCGTCTACGACGTGCGTTCCACGATCAAGAACGCCCTCAAGATGCTCAAGCCCGGCGGGTGCTTGCTCGTCACGGTGGGAGGCATCACCCAGGTTTCGCGCGACGACATGGATCAGTGGGGCCACTTCTGGAGCTTCACCGACCTCGCGTTGCGCAAGCTCTTCGAAGAGGAGTTGCCACCGGAGTGCATCCAGGTGCAGAGCTTCGGAAACGTTTTGTCGGCCACCTCGTTTCTATACGGTCTGGGAAAGCACGAATTGACCGTGGCGGAGCTGGATCACTTCGATCGCGACTATCCGGTCATCATCGGCGCCGTGGTGACGCGTCCAATGGCCTGAGGCTCACTCCTCCGGTCGGGCAGCCAGCTCGCGGACCTTCGCGAGTTTCGCGATCGGAAGGCTCGCTTGCCTGGCGATGTAGACGTAGTGTCCTGGTGCGGCGTGTTCCCACACCAGGATGATTCGCCGTCCCGACTTGGCGGGAAGTGTGGTCGCGCCTTCCAGCATGGCGGCGGAAAATGACAAATTTTGGTTGGCGATCGACCATCTTTCCCTGGCGTGCTGGTCGAACTCCCGGACTTCGATGGAGCTGGGCACGGGACGCGTTCCCTTCGCACGAAGGGTCTCCACCACGGTGTATCGATCCGTGGTGTATTCGAAGGGGCGGCCATCGGGGACGATGGCTGGGGTGGTGTGCTTGGCCTGTGCGGGAGACTGCGGCTCCACCACCAGGATGTGCGAGGGGATTTGCAGGAACTCTTCCAGCGAAAGTTCCGTGAAATGGGTGCTGCTCAAGGAGTTGGCGAGCTTGGCCGCGATCGCATTGTTCACTTCGGCGAGCTTGGAAAGTGGCGCGCATTCGACATCCGACGTGAAGGAGTAGAGGTTCCACTCGTCGGAATCGTACAGGAAGGCGATGCACTCGTTTTTAGTCCTGTCGCAGCGCAAGCCCTTTTCGCGAGGCGTATCGACAAACAGGTGCTTGCCCTCTCCCTTGTTGGGCAATTTCGAGAGGATGGCGGTGGAGCGCGCCTGGATGCGCAGTTTTGCGGGAAGGGGCCGAGGTGAAGCCGTGTAAAGAGTGGACTTCCAGTCGTGGCTGCCATCCGGATTCATGGGTTTGATCACCACGATACTGGTCGCATTCTTGACCAAGTCGATGATGCCGACGGTGTTGTCCATGCTGGCTCCGAAAAACAGGCGAAGAAGGAGAAACAGGTTGGGGATCAAGGCGGAGAACTCCTTGGGTTGGCTGTTCCCAGTATAGCTGAGAATCCGGAATGTGTCAGGTAGCAGGGTGAAACCAACCCCACCGCAATCGCATTTCGGTGGGGTTTTGTCAACCTCTCGAGTCCCGAAGTGTGATGCGGATCACATCGAGGGCGGAGTGTGATCTCCATCACAGATTTGAAACGCCGATTTCGGCAAATTCTGTTTCATGAACACGAAAATCCTTTCCGTCCCTGTTCGCTTTCGTTTGGAAGGAAGCCTTCCCGAAGCCTTCGCATTGGCGCTATTGGCGGCGCTCGACCTTTTCCAGTATTTCCACTCGCGCACGGAAATCCCGCTGTTCGTGGTGGCGTTCGCCATGGTTTCGCATCGATTCGCTTGCGCAAAATTCTTCCGCGCATGGCGCGAAGAGGTCCAAGCCTGGCGCAGCGGAAATCACCGCGTGATGGACGCCGTCTTGCGGTGGCTGGAGCTTGCGGGATCGATCGCCGTGGCCATCTTCTTGGTCTGGTTCCTGGGCGTGGTCTAACTTTTTCTCCATGATCCTAAATCCCGCACTAGAGCCAGGCGCATCGCATCCCAGCCTGCACAGCAGATTGGCTCGTTCAGTCTCCTCCCCGCACCGAACAAGGGTGCGCCTCGTCGCCCGCCAAGCCAATCTGCAGCGCATTCCGGGCGCGCTGCATCCTTCTCTAATGCGGGAATTAGGATGATCGCCGCCATCCAGCGTTGCCAGGAAGCGTCCGTCCATGTGGAATCCAAGCTTGTTTCCAAGATCGGGAAAGGCTTTCTGGTCTTGCATGGCGTGGAGAAGGGCGATACCGACGAAGACCTGAACTGGCTTTCCGAAAAGATCTCCGTGTTGCGCTTGTTCCCGGATGCGGAGGGGAAGATGAACCTGGATGTGCGCGAGGCAGGGGGCGCTATCCTCTGCGTTTCGCAGTTCACTTTGTTGGCCGATTGCGCAAAGGGTCGCAGGCCCGGCTTCCAGCGCTCGGAAGAGCCGGCGCGCGCCAAAGAGATGTGGGAGCGTTTCTGTGAGCGACTGGAACGCACAGGGCTCGAGGTTGGGCGTGGCATCTTCGCCGCCGACATGCAGGTTGGCCTGATCAACGATGGGCCGGTGACCATCGTCTTGGACAGCCGCCGTCGCATATAGGCAAACAAAAAAGGGCCACCCATCGGGTGGCCCTTTCCAATTTTCACGATCCGATCAGACGATCAGTAGCGGAACCAGAAGTAACGGAGAGTCGCTCCCAGGCGCCAGCCATTGGGTGTGGCCATGGTCCGGTTGCCCGCGCCCGCCACCGTGTAGTCGAAGTGGGCTTCCATGCCGAAGTCGCCGGAGATGTTCAGATCCACACCGGGAGTGATCACCATCTGGCTGGAAGCATCGGCCGTGGTCTGCTTGTCGATCACGTAGTCGCCGTAGCCCTTGTACGTGAAGGCCAGGTACGGACGATACTTCTTTTCCTGCAGCAATCCGCCGACGCGGAGGTAGCCACTGTAGGAATCCTGCTTGTCCAACTGGCGGTTGGTGGCGGGAAGATCGTAGCCGTAGACGAAATTCGTCATGACCTCGACCTTGTCGTTGAAGGACTTGTCCCACATCAGACCGAAGTTGATCTGGCCGTCGCCGTTGGTGTAGGCGCCGGAGCCCAGCGCTTCACCGACCGGCAGAACCAGGGCGAAGTAGAAGCCCGCACCCCAGGGTTCGTAGACCGACTTGACACCCATTGTCCAATCGCCGAAGCCGTTGGAGGAGGTGTCCACGCCGCTACCCACGGAAGCGATGGCATTGCTCTTGTCCGTTCCCTTGGTGGGGTTGGGACGGCGAGCATCGCCGGAAGCCAAGACGTAGGGGACATGCAAGATCGCTTCCGTTCCCGCCACGAAACCGTGGTGGATCTGGAGGTTGATCTGCGTCAGAGCGCCAGCGGTGGTGTAATCCACCGCATTGGAGCCGGACTTGGCACCGCCCACAGAACCGGAATCCCCTGCGAAGTATCCAGGCATGCTGGAGTGCGTGACTCCGAGCTCGAACTGGAGGGCAGAATTCCGAATGGGCAGGTAGGGGTCCATCGACGCGGCGTCCGTACGACCCATGGGCTGATCAGCCCAGGACATGACGGCGGCCGAGAGACAGAGAGAAGAGAGAACCGAACCTCTCATCGAGAAGACTCCTCAGGCGACGAAGAGAAAAAAAGGACTCGAAAAAGCGAATTAGACTGTCCACGACCCCAGGTCGGGAAGCGGTAACAAGTTACCACCATCCTCGCCCGGATCGCTGAACGTTTTTTCCTCCCCAGCCGGAAACTCTCCGGCCAGGGAGGACGCGAAACATCAACCCAGCTCGATCACAACCTGTGCAACAGACCCCTTGGGCAGGATGGGCAGGATGTTGCCAGCCACTTCCTTGCCGTCCACGGTGGCCTTGACCACGCCCTTGCAGACGCCCTTCGGGTTCTTCACTTCGATCTGGTAGGTCGCCCCGCGGAACTTGCGGGTGGCCTTGAAGCCGGGCCAGCCCTTGGGGATGCATGGGTCAACCATCAGCCCGGCAAAGTCCGGCTTGATGCCGAAGATGCCCTGGCTGACCACCACGAAGGTCCAGGCGGCGGTGCCGGTGAGCCAAGAGTTCTTGGCTTCACCAAAGCACGGAGCGTCCTTGCCAGCGGTCATCTGGGCGTACACATAAGGCTCGGAGCGGTACGTGTCGATCTGCTCTTCCTTCTTGGAGGGGCAGATCGAGTGGTAGTACTCCATCGCGCGATCGCCCTCGCCCAGCAAGCACCAGCCCAAGTGGATCCAGGTGTTGTTGTGCGAGAAGATGCCTGCGTTTTCCTTCACTCCGGGCGGATAGGAGGTCACTTCGCCGTATTCGGAGTGGTAGGTGCTGTACGCCGGCTGCTGGAGCACGATGCCGTTTTTGGTGTACAGGTGCTTGTGGACGGATTCCATCGCCAAGCGAGCGCGGCCGTTGTCGGCGCCGGCACCGCCCAGAACGCACCAGCCCTGGCTTTCGATGAAGATCTTGCCTTCTTCGTTGGACTTGGAGCCGATCACCTTGCCCTGGAAGTCGTAGGCGCGGGTGTACCACTCGCCGTCCCAGGTCACGCTCTCCACGATATCCAGCATGGTCTTGCGGTTGGCGGCGATGCGATCGGCATCGGCGGGCCGTCCCAAGAAGGTGTAGAGGCTGGACAATTCCCGCGCAGCGTACAGGAACAGGCCCGCGATCATCACGGATTCGGCCTTGGAGCCGCCCACGTCGCCGGCGGTCTGGAAGGACTCGTTGGGCTCGGTGGAGTGGCAATTCAGGTTCAGACAGTCGTTCCAGTCGGCATGGCCAATCAGCGGCAGGCCTTGGGGGCCGCGCATCTTCATGGTGTAGGCGATGGAGGTTTCCAGGTGGTGAAGGAGGGTTTCCTTCTCGCCATCCGACCCGTACTTCTTGTCGGCGTAGCCGCAAGGCGCGTCAAGAATCGACTTGTCGCCGGATTCCTTGATGTAGGAGACGGTGGACAACACCAGCCAGAGGTGGTCGTCGTAGAAGTCGCCGCCGACTTCCGCGTTGCCCTTCTTGGTGAGCGGTTGGTACTGGTGGTAGCAGGTGCCGTCGGAGAGCTGGGTGGCGGCGATGTCCAGGATGCGCTCGCGGGCGCGGCCGTGGATCATGTGCACGAAGCCCAACAAATCCTGGTTGGAGTCGCGGAAGCCCATGCCGCGGCCGATTCCCGTCTCGTACATGGAAGCCGAACGGCTCATGTTGAAGGTGGCCATGCACTGGTACTGGTTCCAGGTGTTGGCCATGCGGGTGGCGTGGGGGTCCGGGCTTTCCACCTGGAAGTTCCCCAGGTTCTCGTCCCAGTAGGCTTTCAGGCTCGCGAAGGCGGCTTCCACGGCGCCGGGCTTGGAGTACTTCTCCACGATGGCCTTGCCGACGGTCTTGTTGATCACGTACGGAGCCGTGAACTTCTCGCCCTTGAAGCCAACCAACGTGTGGTCCACGTAGGCCAGGATGAACGCGAAAGTCTCGGACTGTCCGGGCTGGAGTTCCAAGGAGACTTCGTGCGAACCGATCGGGTTCCAGCCGAAGGCCTTGGTGTTGGTGGCCTTGCCGGAAAATGGCACGCGCGCTTCGTGCAGACCTTCGTGGATGCCCACGAAGACGTCACGGGAGGTATCGAAGCCCGAGATGTCGCGGGTGCAGGCAAACAGCGTGTAGTGGTTGCGACGCTCGCGGTATTCGGTCTTGTGGTAGATCGCGTTGCCGTCGATTTCCACTTCGCCGATCGAGTACGTGCGCTGGTAGTTGGTCATGTCGTTGAGTGCCTCGAAGAAGCAGAACTCCTGGTAGGAGTAGAGCTTCGGGGACTTGGCGACCTTGCCGGTGTTGCGCACGGTGACCTGCCACAGTTCCAGGTTTTCGCCTGGGGGCACGCACATTTTCTGGGTGATTTCCAGACCGTCTTTTTCCGCGATGATCGTGGTGTAGCCCAGGCCATGGCGGCATTCGTACTTGTCCAGCTTGGCCTTGACCGGCTTCCAGCCCGGGTTCCAGACCGATCCCGCATCGTTGACGTACAGATAACGTCCGCCCAGATCGTAGGGGACGTTGTTGTAGCGATAGCGGGTCAGACGGCGGAGCTTGGCGTCCTTCCAGAACGTGTAGCCGCCAGCCGTGTTGGTGCAAAGCCCGAAGAACTCGTCCTGTCCCAGGTAGTTCAGCCAGGGCAGCGGAGTGTCCGGGCGAGTGATCACGTATTCGCGTGCGGCATCGTCGAAGCGGCCGTATGGATTCTGGGACACCAGTGAGCTCCTTGGAGTGATGTGGTCAAAGTCGGAAAGGCAGGGAAAATGCATTCGCGAAGCCGATCTTCCCAGGCGCCGCTCGTCGCTGGGGGGAGGGACGATTTCCTGGAAGATTCCCAACACAGCCCTTGCGGAACAGGACTAGATTTGTTGGTATTCTCAACCTCTGGATAGAGGGGGTCAACAAGTGCGCAAATTGCCCATGCTGATGCTCGGGGTGATCCTGGGGATTGGAACTCTGATGGGGTGCAGGTCCCAGGGAGATGCTCTCCCTGAAGGCGATGGGAAGACCCGCCTGCGGCTTTGGGCCATGCCCAACACGGCCGGCCCAAAGGATGTCCTGGATCAGATCCTGGTGCGTTTTCGTGCGCAAAACCCGGACATCGAGGTGGAAGTCGAGATCATCGACTGGGGCGCCGCCTGGGACAAGATCACCACCGCCGTGTCCTCCGGGGCAGGCGCGGACGTTTTCCAGCTGGGCACCACGTGGACTTCCTCGGTCACCGCCATGGGTGGGCTGTTGCCCCTGAACGGCCTGTTGCAACGCATCGGAGGGGATTCCATCTTCGTCTCCTCCGCGCGCTCCTACATGAAGCCCATCTACGCGGATTCCATCACGTCCTTCCCGTGGTTTGTGGATGTGCGTCCCATGTTCTACCGCACGGATGTCCTGGCCAAGGCGGGAATCAAACCGGATGACATGTTCGCCAACTGGGATTCCTACCTGGCCGGTTTGCGCAAGATCAAAGCCGCCAAGGTGACCTTGGAAGGACAGCGCGTCGAGCCCTTGGGGATTGCAGGGAAGGACTGGAACGTATTCCACAACTTCTACCCCTGGATCGTCGGCAATGGTGGCGGGATCATCAACGACCTTGGAGACAGTGTTCTCCTGGATGACGAAAAATCCATCCAAGGCGTGTTGGCCTACTTGCGTTTCTTCCGGGAAGGCTTGGCCCCCCGGGCCTACTTGGAAAAGGGAGCCGCCCAGGTTTCCCACGAATTCGACGAGGGTCGCATCGCGGTTTGGCAGGAAACCTCCTCCAAGCTGGTGTACCTGGAACGTCCGTTGCGCGAGGGCGGCGACAACAGCCCCGGCGCTCGCCATTTTGCGGCGGTTTTGCCACCGGAAGGACCTGCGGGTCGGAAATTGTTCATCGGCGGATCGAATCTGGCCATTTTCAAGTCCACCCGCCACCGCGAGGCCGCGGAAAAATTATTGGCCTTCCTGACCACGGACTCCGTGGCGGTCTTGGCCTTCTGCAAGATTTCGGGCTTCGCGCCTGCTCTGGAAAAGACGTTCCAGGATCCGTATTACCGTGAGAATCCCAACCGCGTGCTGTTTCGCGACCTGGTCTTGTCCAGCAAGCCGTACCCGGCCGTACCGTATTGGGGGGACATCGAAACCGTCATCCTCAACAAGCATTTCGGCAACATCCTGGACATCGCTGCGGGCGGACCGCAATCCAAGGACGCATCCAAGGGCAACGAGGGTTCGTTCAGCGAAGAGGCGGTGCGACAAGAATTGAAGGTCGCTGCCGAACAGATCAGAGCCCTGATCCAGCGGGAAATCCAAAGCAACCCAGCCAATGCCGCTCGCTTGGCCCGGCTCAGGCAGGTCGATCGGTGATTCATAGGCTCTGGCGGCCCATCCGCCAGTACAGGGTCGCCTGGGGATTTTTGCTCCCGGCGATCTTGGGGATGTTCTTGGTTCACTTTCTGCCGCTGGTGCAGTTGGTGGGCATTTCGTTTTTGGACAGTCGCAGAACCAATCTGGGTCTGGGACTATCCGCGCCTGCCGTGGGCGAAGGCACCGGGATCTTGGGCAACTACGTCTCGATTTTGTCGGAAAAGTCCGACCCCTTCCACCTCGGGCTGATGGATGCGGTGTGGAACACCTGTATTTTCACCGTGGTCGTCACCCTCTCGTCGTTTCTTCTGGGGCTCTTGGGGGCTCTGCTACTGGAAAAGGTGGGGCGCGGCCGCGGTTTCTGGCAAGCGCTCCTGGTGGCGCCTTGGATCGTTCCCGCCTACGTGGTGGGATTGGTGTGGGGCGTTTTTTGGCAGCAGGATTCCGGCGTGGTGAATCAGACGCTGCATGCTGTCGGGCTCTTGGGGGAAGATCACTCGACCTGGCCGATGTGGCTATCCGGCTCCCTGACCCGTTGGGCGTTGATCCTCCCCGCCGTCTGGAGAGAGTGGCCCTACGCATTGCTTCTGTTCTCGCTGGGACTGCAAGCCATCCCACCCCAAATCCATGAGGCCGCCAAGCTCGACGGCGCCGGGGGGTGGTTGCGGTTCAAGAAGATCACCATGCCGTTGTTGACCCCCGCCGCGAGTCTGGTGCTGTTGCACGGGGTGGTCTACAACGTCTATTCGTTCAATCTCCCGTTGATGATGTTCGGTGCAGGCTCCGGAAACGGTGGCAAACAGGGCGATCTGCTGATGCCCACCATCTTTCGCAACACCTTCCAGCGCTGGGATTTCGGTCGCGGAGCGGCGGCGACGGTGGTCTTGATGGTGGTGATGCTCTTTTTGGTCGCCTTGTGGTACCGGGTGTTCCGCTCCGATCTGGAGAAGCTCCGATGAACGGGATCCATTGGCGTCGGCGAGGCACCAAGCTGTTTTGGGGCGCGTTGTTGGCCGTGGTCGCCACGGTCAATCTTGTCCCTCTGCTCTGGATGGTCTTCAGCTCGCTCAAGGACAATCGCGATCTCCAGACGGGGACCTTGGGTTTTTCCCGATCCCAGTCGCGGGTGGTCGCCTTGTTGCCAAGCCGCGAGGGCGTGCTGGCTGGCACCTCCAGCGGCGACATCCATCTGATGCGATTGGAATCCCAGGGGCTGGTGGTGCGGGGAACCCGCTCGTTGGGTTCTTGGGGAGCCGCCTATTCCCTCCAGGAAGAATCCCTGTGGGTGCTTTCCGGCGAGGACGGGGTCCTGCAGATGGATGCCAGCAGCCTTTCGGAACGCAAGCGCTGGCCAATGGACGAGATCCGTCGGGCCTTCATGGACCGCCTCCCCACCGGCCAGTGGCCGATCCTGGATCCGGAAGGTGTCGAGGCAAGCTCGATTCTGTCTGTGGGCGACCAGGTTTTCGCCACGTTCCGTTCCAAGGGATTTCCCGGCGTCTTGGTGTTGGACAAGAAGTCCAATGCCCTGCGATTTTTGATTTTCGGACAAGAACTCCCCTTTCCCGTGGACCAATTTCTGGATCTGGGCAAAGGGCGCGTCGCGATGGTGGGCGACAGGGGAGTGGTGCTGTGGCAGACGGCCGGTGCGCGCTCCGCGGATCAATTCCTGTGGGGACACGATCTCCCGGCGGAACGATCGGCACTCGTGGTGGCGTTGGACGACAGTTTGTTGTTGTGCCAGCGGGATCGGGCCGAGGTGTTTTCCCTGCCCGGGCGGAAGGTGGTGCGGACGATGGATACGGCATCCGGCCTGCGCGGCGGGCGTATTTTGTCGGTGGCCGCCGATGACCGGCGGGTCTGGTTCGGGACCGCATCGGGGATTTACGGGATCGATCGGCGCGCTGGATCCGAGGTGAAGGAAAAAGACGACTCGTTGGATCTGCTGCCGGTTGAGCACCCGGTGGGAAATGCCTGGATGTCTTCCGGAGTCCTGGGCGTGGCGTATTCCGGCGGGCGCTTGTGGATGGGGGGAGCCCAGGGTGAAATCGCCATGGGAAAAATCTCCGGCTCCTTGGATCTGGAGCGCGATGGACGATTGCCGGAGGGCGGGCGTACGATCCGGTTCGGGAACTACCGCGACCTTTGGCAGAAAATGGACTTCGGCCTGTACCTGCGCAACAGCCTGCTGATCAGTCTGGCTGTGACGTTTCTTGCCGTGCTCTTGGCGGTCTTCTCCGCCTATGCGCTGGCGCGGCTGCGGTTTCCGGGCAAGGAGACCTTTGGACTGACCGCCCTGGCGACCCAGGCGATCCCCGGGATCGCGTTGTTGATCCCGCTGTTCATGACCTTTCTTTGGCTGCAAAAATCCAGCCGGGGGAGCAGTTGGTTCGGGGAGGAAGGGGTCCAGCTGGTAGGGACCTGGTGGGGGGTGACCCTTCTGTATTCGGTGTTTTACGTACCGTTTTCCATCTGGATCCTGCGAGCGTTTTTCCAGGCGCTGCCCCGTGATCTGGAGGCTGCCGCCCAGCTGGATGGATGCTCGAGCTGGGGCGCGTTCTGGCGGGTGGTTCTGCCTGCGGTCCGGCCGGGAATCTTGGTGACTGGAGTGTACGTGTTCCTGTCGGTGTGGGATGAACTGTTGTTCGCCTGGGTTCTGACCGCCGAAAAAACCTATACGGTGCCGGTCGGCATCCGTTTGTTCGCCGGGAATTACCAGACACGCTTCGATCTGATGATGGCCGCCGCGACCGTGGCGACGCTTCCCGTCTTGGTGCTTTTTTTCTTACTTCAGCGCCGGATCATCGCAGGGATCGCTCCAGGTTTATCCAAGCGGTGAACCGGAAACGACCTTTCGGCGACACACCTGTGACGTTATCTTGACCAGCGCGTCCGCGTTCGAGAACGCTTCAATCCGGAGAACCACGTGATGCCTAAACACGTTCACCGAGCTGTCATCCTGGGATTCCTGGGTGCGCTCCCTGTCTGGTCCCAGACGGCACCCCCGCCCATCGCTCCAGAAGTCCAGGCGGCAAGCCTGGATACGATGGAACAAAATCTGGATCGGCTGGAGAGTAGCATTCGCAAGAGCCTGAAGAGCGGCGGATCCAAGCCGGTCTCCTTCTCCGGCGAAGCCATTTTCCGGTTCATCGGGACCAGCTACGCGGAATATCCCCTCTGGATGCAGGACGACAACACGGAGAGCAAGAACTCCTTCGCGTCGGTTCGTGTCGCCATGGTCGCGGCCCCGCACAAGAACCTGCGGCTTTGGTCCAAGATCGCCTTCAACGGGGCATTGTACGGAACCAACAAGTCCACCTCCCTGGCTGGCTCCAGAGGATTGACCAGCAAGGATTCCGCCTACCAGACTACCCCTCAAACCGGACACTTTGATCCTCACTCCGCGCAGGTCTATGAAGACATGTCGGCGGGTGTGACGGCCGCCATTGGCAAGGCCACCACCATCTTCCGCGTCGGCGGAACGCTGTGGACGGAAGCCTCGCCGCTTACCGTGTGGAAGGGCCAAAACCGTATGTTCGGCTGGGACTATGTCCCGTACGAACTGGAGCAACCCTCCGCCCAGTACTATGAGTACGCCACCACCAAGGGCGAGCGTGTGGGGCGCGCGGCGTGGAACAAAAAGCCGTTCCAGGGCTTCCAGTGGGAATCCATGGACTTGCCGGGCAAGCTGTACTTCATGCTCACGATGGCCAATTACGAGGGGTTCCAGAAATGGTCGCCCACGGTCGCCAACACGGCGAATACAAACGGCCTGATGTACACCGCTGAGGCTGCGAAGGATCGCACAATGGCCAGCAAGGGAACAGGAATCGGCGACCTGTACCGCGACGCCACCGTCGGGCGTCTTGCCATTGGTGAGATCCCCCTTCCCGGCGGACAGGCTCTTCCGATCATGGCGGGCGTGAACTATGTGAATTTCAAACTGGACGACGACTACGCCAAGCAATTCCGCTATTCGTTCAACTTCGGAGGTTTGGCAAACTCGGCCGATGCGCTTGCGCTTGAAGCTTGGGGATATCGGAAAGTTGGCCAAACAACGATGGATCAAGTGAAGGCTTCCCTGCCTGCAGCAACACTGACTGCGGCGCTTGCGGGAGGGTTGATCGACACCCTCAAGCGGCGGGGAATCTACATGGACCCGGATAGCTCCTTGTTTATGCGCGACACGTTCTATGCATCGAATTATTTCACCAGTTTCAAGACGATCTCATTCGATCTGCGGCAGAATGTTCCCGGTAAAATCGGGTTTTTGCTGGATGTCGGATTGAACAAGACTGATACATCCTACTTCAAGGTTCAGGATTCCGGAGTTACAAGCGTCTCCCAAATCCGCCGATACAAAGGAATCGCTGATTCCACGACCATCCAGAACACCCGGAAGTACGAAGTTTTGGCCCATAAGGAATCGGATTGGATCCCTGCTGTGTATGGCCAGGTTTCCAACTTGATTTCCGGCACAATTGGAAACTCCCTCCACATCGGATGGTTTGATATCCCGATGCCCCTGGACCTG
This sequence comes from Fibrobacterota bacterium, assembly GCA_016699655.1. GTDB lineage: Bacteria > Fibrobacterota > Fibrobacteria > UBA5070 > UBA5070 > UBA5070. The sequence continues at coordinate 390,246 of CP064986.1, read as the reverse complement.
GGAATCCAAGCGGTGTATGCGCCAAAGGACTTTTACTCGGGCACCAGCTTCATCATGCCGGGCGACTTCTTCTTCCCGTATGAAGCCAATCTGTTGGGAGCTGGAAAGTTCGCCGGTTACGACGGTGGCACCCCTTACGTGGCCAACATGACCGGCGCCAACTTCACCTTCAAGTACACCAAGGTCAAGAACGGTCACCTGCGGATGAACGTGGGCTACCACACCCAAATGGAGAAGGGCGCAAATTTGATTTGGTTGCCCTGGCGTCTGAACGGCACGGCGTTCAAGTTGTCGATCCATCAGTCGACCACCCAATATGATGGACAAGGCCTGACGGACGATTATCTCCGTGGTGATGCGGCTTTTGCCGGCGCAAACAGCAACACGGACGTGGGTGTGGGTACTCCGACGATTGCTCGCCAGATTCGCCGATTCGGGAATGACTTCTACGGCTATCCCAACCCCGCTGGGGCGAATGCGGGACGCCCATGGGAAGGATCGACCGACCGACGTAACAACCAATACGCCCCGACACCCGGCTTGGCAGGCGGTATTCGCAACGACTTCATGTCGACCTTCGAGAATTTCGGAGCGTTCAAGATCCATCGCACCAGCAAAACAGGATTCAAAGAAGACAGTTCTGTGATCGCTGAAATGATCCTCTCGGGGAGCCTTCCAACTTCGACGAAGGCGACTCAAAACATCTCATTGGACTACGGCCAGGACCTCTCTCCGCTGTGGGGTGGAACTCGTCCCATGTTTATGGGTCTGTACGGTGCATTCAATGGCGTGACCACTGGGGGGCTGGTGAAGCCGGGTGATGACAAGACCCTGCTTTCCGGATACCTGCTTCGCTTCGAGCCTGTCTACCAGTTGACGGACAAATTCTGGGTGATCGGATTGGTGGGACAGGAGCACTGGGAGTCCAATTACGGTGTGGCAGCGATCGATTCCGTTTCGGGACTGAGTTTCAAGCACGATCGATTCGTCCAAGATCCTCGGAATTGGCATTCGGCCCCCATCAACTATACCGATTGGGCGTTCGGTGCCGGATTCGACTGGAATCTTGCTCCCCGTGTGGAGCTCCACACGCGCCTGGAATACTTCACGCACCGCGACGACGGCATTTCAGAGGAAGTGGCCGCCGCCAAGGGTAGAAACGATTTCGAGGCGTGGTATCTCCACGCCGAAACCAAGATGTGGTTCTGATCATGGTCGCCGAAACAAAGGGAACACGCATGAACATGAAGGCAATTGCCGCAGCAGCCTGTCTCTGGGTCCCCGTGGCCGCATCCGCCGCCGACGACCAGAGTGCAAAAATCGACACCTTGGCCAAGCGCTTCGAGCAGCTGATGGCCACCCAGGGGATTTCCGTGGGCGGACAATTCCGGGGCATGTACGGGGGAGCGGAATTCTCGGGCAATTCCTTGGACAAGAGCCGTCGCAACGACGAACAGATCGGATACACCTCCGTTGACTTCGATTTGCGCGCCAAGCCCAATTCCGTCACCCAGGCGCGTGCGGTATTCCGCATGCACATGGACCACGCGAGCTTCTTCGGATCGCCGTACACCCCTCTGGAAACGCGATGGCTCTCCATCGACGGTTCCGCGGTGGATGGAATGCTGTACTACCACCTGGGCAACGTGCTCCAGAAGTGGAGCCCGCTCACCATGTGGTCGCCGGAAGTCGGCTACCTGTACACCCCACGAATCTTCGCCCTGGCCCAGAAAACGGCCATGGAAGAACGATTCCTGGGCAACAACAACCGCAACCTGCAGGGTGTGAATATCGGGTTCCGTGCCGCGGTCCCGCCTGCACACATTGATTCCTTCGATGTGTCGTTGTTGGCAGCACGTCTTCTGGTGGCGGCACCCATCGGCAGTCCAGCTTCCCAGTTCATCAGCAACTATTCGGTGAACAAAAAGCAGGATGGACCGGGTTGGCCGACGTCGCTTGCCAACTACGACCGCATTCTGCTCGGTGGGCGCGCCAATGTGGCCTTCTTGGGCGGCATGCAACTGGGGTTGAACTTCCTGCAGAACAAGGATCTGAAGTCCACGTTCGGCTCGACCGATACCGCTACGATGAAATCCAAGTACACGATCTCCATTCCGGGCAAGGCGGACAGCGTGGCTTATGATCTAGCCAGGGACAAGGATTCGCTGATCACCAACGGAATCGTGATGGGCGGCCAGCTGAAGGTGGACGGCGCCAAGCTTTTGGCCAACAGCAACCTGATTTTGGGATTGGATGCGGAGTTTGCCCATTCCAACTGGGATTATTTCAAGCACACCGATGTCAAGACCCTCAAGACCGATATCCAGATTGATTCCGCAACCAACCCTGCCTTGTGGGTGACCACTCGTACCGAAACCGGCACGATCAATCCGGTCTATGAAGCAAAGTCGGGCAACGGCCTCAACCTCGGCCTCAAGGCGGGATGGAAGGGTGAAGCTTGGTCGGCGGCCCTGCGCGGTGGCTACATCATGAACGACTCGCTGTTCCGTTCGGATCTGGCGCAGACACCTGTTTTCAACAAGGAGTTCGGACGCGTGTACAACTCCGAACAGGATGTGATCGACTTGACGACCGGCAAATACGTCAAGCCGAAGCACTACAACCTGTTCGACGCGATGTACAACAACGTGCATCACTGGATCGCCGAGGAGCAGAACGAATACTCCAAGAACGCCTACGACAAGCTGGCCTACTCCAACTACGTCGCGGGTTCCGCGCAGTATCCATTCTTCGCTCTCACCGCCAGGCTGCCGATTGCGAAGGCGAATATGGACAGCGGCGCTGTCTTCTATGCCCGGGAAAAGAACGGATTCGACTCGACTCTTGCGATTCTTATGGGGAAAATCGATTCCACCAAGGCTCTGCCAGTGAAGACTCCTGCTGACTCCATCGCTTTGGGGCTGGTCAATCGCGGAGCTTTGTCGGCTCGAATCTATACCGATTCCGTGGTCGTGGTAGAGAAAACCAAATACCGCCAAAACGTGGAAGCTTCCTACAAGAAGAACATCATCGCCACCAAGACCGCACTCTATCGCTTGGCCTTGGATGGCTTCCAGCTTGATCGCGACATGCAGTATGTGTTGCCGGGTGGCGAGGCCTCGGCCAACCGAGTCGGACCCAAGGTGGGCATCGATGCTCAGGTCGCCAACGGCGGCGTGGAGCTGACCTCCAACGTGTACATGCTGGAGGAAGCTAAAGGAACCGTTTTGGACGACACTCTCCGCACTACGGCCCCCACCAAGGCGAAGTTCCAATGGATCGAAGCGGGCCTGAAGCTTCGCGGCGACAAGTTCTTCCCGAACTGGAACACCTTGCTCAAGCCCAAGGCACCGCTGCCTTTGGAGCTGTCCGCCTCCTTCGCTCAGAGCTCCACCAAGGGTGGTTTGTACCTGGATTACGCATCCCAGCAGATCGGCGTCAGCGCTTACGTGGGCATCGTGCCCCGCCTGTCCGTCCTCGCTGGCTTCCAGCAGGTCAAGGGCGACGACAAGACCCTCCTGGAAATCGATCGCAACTACCAGAACATCGCTGGTGGCTTCGAGTTCAAGATCCAGGACGGCGCCTACTTCCTGGCCCAGTACAACCTGTTGAAGACCGAATACCCGAATGCGACGGAATTCGACTTCCAGCAGGACATCTGGTCCACCAAGATTTCGGTCATTTTCTGACCTGAACCCGACCGCAGGAGAACATCATGCGAAAAAGTCTCTATTCGGCCGCTTTGGCGGCCCTGGTGGGGATCGGGTTGGGCGGATGCCTCCAACCGATTCCGAACCAAGTCGACACGTCCGGGGTGAGCGGATCCGCCGCTCGCATTCCTGCGGGCGTGGGCAAGGACGCCTTCCCGGCCTTCACGTTCTACGACGAAGACCTCCAGCCGGGCGGATTCACCTTCGTGTACGGCGGGTCCACCAAGATCACTCCCGTCGAGGGTGCTGGCGCGGACGCTTCCGAGTACTACATGGAAGCGAAGCTGGACCAGAAGGACTACTCCGGCGTGGCCTTGTGCCTCTGGAACATGGCCTTTGATCTGACCCCCTATCTCAAGACCGGCGCGCTGGTCTTCCAGGTGCGTGGCAAAAACGGCGGCGAGATCGTCACCTTCGGTATCGGCGACGATGAAAAGTCCGATGGCTGGAAGTCCGTGGTTCGTCTGAAGCTGGACAAATACGGCACCATCAAGAAGGGTGAATGGACCACCTTCGTGGTTCCCCTTCGTGACCTGGGCAAGCGCGGCGTGGCCTGGGATGCCGCCCGCGGTGTGGAAAAGCCTTGGCCGTTCCAGTGGGACAACGTCCAGGAATTCCGTGTCATGTCCAACAAGGGCGATCAGCCCGAGTGCGAGATCGACATCGACAACGTGCAGATCTGGGCCAATGCGGTTTCGGAAGGAGCTGGCGGCGATGCATCTGCACCGGTGGATTGGCTGGACATGGACAAATCCATGAATGGCCCGACCTCGGCGCAATTGAAGACCGACGACGAACTGTTGGGCTCGTTCTTCGAGGATGACTACCCCAATGGTGGCTGGCCGTACGTGTATGGCGGAAAGACCACGCAGAAGGTGGTTCCCTCCAACACCCCGGGTAATTCTGGCGTGTGGGGCCTGTACTTCGACAACGACTGGTCCGGCATCAACGTCTCGCTCGGCGCCGGCAAGTTCTTCGACCTGACCCCCGTTCGCAAGACCGGAAGCGTCGGTTTCTGGATCAAGGCCGGACCTGATTCCAAGAAGTACCTCGTGGGCCTCATGGACAACCAAGGTCGCGATGCCAACGGCAACGAGATCAAGGTCCAGACCAAGGTGGTCGGCGACGGATACACCGTTTGGAAGGGTGACGAGTGGGTTTATGTGAAGATCCCCCTCAAGGCCTTCATCGATGACGGTGTGTACTGGGATGCCAAGCAGGGGCGCGAAATCTCCCGCAAGATGGACTGGACCAAGATCCAGGAAATGCGCATCTCCATCGGTCGCGACGAGAACAAGCCAGCCCCTGGCAAGCCGGTGCTCTTCTACGTGGACCAGCTCCAGATCTTCAAGACCGCCAAGGGAATCTTCGATCCGGACGCTTACTGGGATGCGTTCAAGTCCGACGCACCGGCCTTCCTGGTCACCGACTTCACCAAGTGGGAAGCCGGTTGGGCAAGCCAGCATGGCGCCACCGCCGACATCAAGCACGAGATCACCGCTCTTCCGAAGGGTGCTCCTGCCGCGATCAAGGGCAAGGCGATCAAGGTCGACTTCAAGCCGGGCGACTGGTACGACTTCATGCTCACGCGTGATGGCGCTCCGGGAATCAGCTACGATTTCTCCAAGCACTATGGCTTGCTCATCTGGCTGTACACGGAAAAACCCTACCAGTCCTTCGACGTGACCATCCAGGACCGCGACAAGGAATTCTTCATCACCAAGGTGGGCGCCGGCAAGGGCTGGAACCAGATCCTGGTGCCTTTCCGCGCCTTCATGAAGTTCCCGTACTACCAGCCACCCGATGCCAAGCAGAACAACCTGTTGGACCTGGACGGCATCTACCAGCTGGGATTCAAGCCCGGCGGTGAAGTGGCGGGAACCTTCTCGCTGGCGCAGATCGAAGCCACCAACGTGCGCGTGCTGGAGAAGGCCAAGGCCGCCGGGGTCATGCCTGCGGTGTTCAAGGGCACCTTGGGCAAATCCGTGCAAGCGATCCCGGACATCTACGGCATCAACGTGGGCCTTTGGGCGCCCGAGCTGATGGACGCCGCTTCGGTGGAGATCCAGAAGCCCATGAACCTGGGTGTGGTCCGCTATCCCGGTGGCCTTCGTTCCGACGAAGAAGACTGGGAAAAGACCATCAAGGACAAGGACTTCAACGTCGACACCGACGAGTTCCTCGATTGGTGCGGACAGGTCAAGTGCAAGCCCATGTTCACCGCCAACATCGGCGACGGCTCCCCGGAGCGCGCCGCCAAGTGGGTGGAGTACGTGAACAAGAAACGCTCCGGCCCCAAGGTCCAGCACTGGGAGCTCGGCAACGAGGTCTACGGCAACTGGCACAAGTACTACGAGAAGTGGGGCAAGGACGGCGGCGTCGCCTACGCGGAAGCTTGCAAGGCCTACATCAAGGCCATGAAGGCCGTGGATCCCTCCATCAAGATCACCGTGGTCTGGATGTTGGGTGGAAGCTGGAACAAGACCGTGTTCAAGGAAGTGGCCGATCTCGCCGACGGCGTCAACGTCCACCACTATGCCCAGGGTACCGGGTCGGAAAATGACGAAGGCCTGCTGGCCGTCTCGCAGGAATCCGACGTCCTGATGAAGGAAGTCCGCAAGCAGGTGGATGAATACGGCGTCAAGGGCAAGAAGTACGAGATCTGGCTCACGGAGTGGAACTCGGTCGACTTCAACCCAGGACCCCAGATCCTGAGCCATGTCAACGGCCTGTTCATCGCCGACTACCTGGGCCACCTGGCCGAGAGCCCGATCCAGGTCGCCAACCTATGGGCCCTGTACAATGGTCGCGACAAGCGCATGGGCTGCTACGGTGTGCTTTCCACCTCCTCTGACCCTCAAGGCCTGAACTTCAAGCGTCCGTCCTACTGGGCGATGCGCTTGATGGCCAACGCCTTGAACGGAACGCTGTTGGAAGGCAAGAGCGATCAGGATGCCCTCCAGGCCTGGATGTCCAAGCGCGCCGACGGCAAGACCTCCATCGTGTTCGTCAACAAGAGCGCGGAAACGGACTTCAAGACCACCCTCAAGGTGCCAGGCCTCAAGGGCGAGGCGATCGTGGAAGTGCTCACCAAGGAAAACTCCGGCGGTCTGAAGACCACGGAGGCCACGGGCGCGCTGTACGACCAGTCCGGCCCCAAGCCGGAGAAGAAGTCGCTCAAGGACGGTGACGTGATCACGGTTCCGAAGTACTCGATCGTGACGATCCGGTTCCAATAAAGAACAATCGGAACGGAAATTGACAAAAGCCTGCCAGGATGCTTCCTGGCAGGCTTTTTGTTTCTTGATCGGACAGGTGGAATTTTCATTGCGGCATCCGGAGACCGGATTTGTTACGCTTCCAGGGAAGTTCCGCCTCAAATCAGCACAGTTAGAGAGGACCCATCAATGGCCAAGGAAAAGAAGCCGTCGTCGAGCCCCATCCCCAGCACGAAGGCACAGGTATTGGAAGATGTGGAGGATCTGGTGGGCATCACCGCCGAGGATATCCGCAAATCGTTCAACTACCACCTGCGGCTTTCCTTGGCGCGCGACCGTTATACCGCCACGGAGAACGATCGCTACCTCTCGCTGGCCTGGGCTGTGCGCGACCGCTTGGTGGAAAACTGGATCAGCACCCAGCAGTCGTACTACAACCAGGATGTCAAGCGGGTCTACTACTTCTCGCTGGAGTTTTTGATGGGCCGCGCGTTGGGCAATTCCGTCCTGAATCTGGGACTGGAAGAGGCTGTGCGCGATTCGCTCGATCAGCTCGCGCTCTCCTACGAGGATCTGCGCGAGATGGAGCAGGACGCGGGCCTGGGCAACGGTGGCCTGGGGCGTCTGGCCGCGTGCTTTTTGGATTCCTGCGCCACCCTGAGGCTTCCCGCCTACGGCTGCGGCATCCGCTACGAATACGGCATTTTCCGTCAAAAGATCGTCGACGGCTGCCAGGTGGAAGAGCCGGACAACTGGCTGCACCTGTCCAATCCATGGGAAATCCCGCGCCCGGAAAACGCCGTGCCGGTCCATTTCTACGGCAAGGTGGAAAGCCGCACCGACCGCAACGGCAAGACCCAGTTCTCCTGGGTGGACACCGAAAAGGTCATGGCCACCCCCTACGACACGCCTGTTCCCGGCTACAAGAACGGCGTCGTGAACAACCTGCGGCTCTGGTCGGCCAAGGCTACGGACGATTTCGATCTGCAGTTCTTCAACGACGGCGACTATGTGCGCGCGTCGCTCGCTAAAAACGATTCGGAAACCATCTCGAAGGTCCTGTACCCCAACGACACCGTGACCGCTGGACAGGAATTGCGCCTCAAGCAGCAGTACTTCTTCTGCGCGGCCGGCATCCACGACATGATCCGTCGCCACCTGAAGCACCACCAGAGCCTGCGCAACCTGGCCGACAAGGTCGTGATCCAGCTCAACGACACGCACCCCGCCGTGGCCATCCCCGAGCTGATGCGCATCCTCATGGACGACCACGCGATCGGATGGGACGAAGCCTGGTCCATCACCACCCGCATCTTCGCCTACACCAACCACACCCTCCTTCCCGAGGCGCTGGAAAAGTGGCCGGTGGATCTGTTCGGCGAGCTTCTGCCGCGTCACCTGCAGATCATCTACGAGATCAACTTCCGCTTTTTGCGCCAGGTGGCCTTCCGCTACCCCGGCGACACCGAACGGCTGCGCCGCATGAGCATCATCGACGAGGATGGCGTCCGCAAGATCCGCATGGCGCACCTTTGCGTGGTGGGCGCCCACAGCGTCAACGGCGTGGCGGCGCTGCACTCCGAGCTTCTGAAGAAGCACGTGCTGCACGAATTCTACGAGTTCTTCCCGGGCAAGTTCAACAACAAGACCAACGGCATCACACCGCGCCGCTGGCTTTCCAAGTGCAACCCCGCTCTTTCCAGCCTGATCACCGAAAAGATCGGCGAAGGCTGGGAGACAAAACTTGACAAACTGAAGGCGTTGGAAGCCTTCGCCGACGACCCCGCCTTCCAGAAGCGCTGGAAGGCCGTCAAGCGCGAGGCCAAGGAGCGTCTGGCGGAATACGTCCTGCGCGAGAACGGCGTGCGGATCAGCCCGGACGCCCTGTTCGACGTGCAGATCAAGCGTCTGCACGAATACAAGCGCCAGCTCTTGAACCTGCTGCACGTGATCCACCTCTATCGCCAGATCAAGGCCAACCCCAAGGCCCCCTTCACGCCGCGCGTGGTGCTGTTCGGTGCCAAGGCCGCTCCTGGCTACGCGATGGCCAAGCTCATCATCCGCCTCATCAATTCCGTGGCCACGGTGGTGAACTCCGATCCGGACGTGGGCGACAAGCTGAAGATGCTCTTCTTGGCCAACTACCGCGTGAGCCTGGCGGAAAAGATCATTCCCGCCGCCGATCTGTCCGAACAGATTTCGACCGCTGGCCTGGAAGCCTCCGGTACCGGCAACATGAAGCTCTCCCTCAATGGTGCGCTGACCATCGGCACTTGGGACGGGGCCAACATCGAGATCGCCGAGGAAGTGGGCGAAGAGAACTGCGTCATGTTCGGCATGAAGACCGACGATGTGGCCGCTCTCAAGGCCAAGGGATACAAGCCCAACGAGTTCATCGAGGGCAACGAGGATCTCCGTGCGGTGATCGAACTGATCGAGAAGGGGTTCTTTTCGCCGGAAAAGCCCGACCTGTACGCGCCGATCACCGAACACCTGCGGGGCAAGGACACCTACTTCCTGGCCGCCGACTTCGCCGCCTATGTGCGCGCCCAAGAAGAAGCCGCAAAGGGTTACATGGACGAGAAGTCCTGGGTCCGACGCAGCATCCTCAACACCGCGCGCATGGGCAAGTTCAGCTCGGACCGCACGATCGAGGAATACGCCAAGGACATCTGGGGTGTCCAGGCGATCGGCCGCAAGGCGGGCTGAGCCAAGCCCGATACGTCGCGCACGATCTTCCGGGGGGCGGCAGTGTTCCTGGATCCAGGATGCATTGCCGCCTTCCCGGATGTTTCTTTCTTAGTCTCTGAGCCCGGGTCCACGACCGGGAGCGCAGGAACCCATGCCCAGCAGGAAGACAAAGATGCCAGAGGCGAAGTCCAAGCCGTCCGCCGCCAAGCCAGCCAAGGCCGCGGCCACCCAAAACCTCCCGACCACCAAGGCCGCCAAGTCCGGCGCGGCCAGCCGCTCCCAAACTCCGGTTTCGGCTCTGCTTTCGATCGGGGAGACGGAACCGATCGCGCCGGAGGCATCATCGTTTGTTTTCGAGAACATCCAGCCTTCCGTGGATGGGGGGCACTTCGCGGTCAAGCGCGAGGTGGGAGATCTTCTGGAGGTTTCCGCCGACATCTGGCTGTACGGCCACGAGAAATACACCTGCTGGTTCGAGTGGCGCCGCGAAGGCGGCCAGTGGGCACGCCACCCATTGGAAAAAGGCGAGAACGATCGCTACCTCGGGTCCATCGTTTTGACAGAAGTTGGCTTGTTCGAATTCCGCGTGGGCGGCAGTTGGGAAAAGACGCAGCTGGAATCCGCGTCCCCCATCTACGACGTGGTGGTGGATCCCGTGATCGCGCGCTTCGGTGCCTGGTACGAGATGTGGCCCCGCTCGCAGGGAACGGACCCGACAAAATCCGCCACCTGGGACGATTGCATCGCGCGCTTGCCCGAGATCGCCTCCATGGGCTTCCAGGTGCTGTACGTGCCGCCGGTGCACCCCATCGGGAAGACCAACCGCAAGGGCAAGAACAACAGCCTCAAGGCCCAGCCGGGAGAGCCGGGTTGCCCGTACGCCATCGGAAACGAGTTGGGCGGCCACGACGCGGTGGACCCCGACTTGGGCACCATGGCGGATTTCGAGAGGTTCATCGCCGCTTGCCACGACCACGGCATGCAGGTGGCGTTGGATGTCGCGCTCAACGCGAGCCCCGACCACCCGTACGCGAAGGACCATCCGGATTGGTTCTATCGCGAGCCCGACGGCACCATCAAGTTCGCGGAGAATCCCCCGAAGAAGTACGAAGACATCTACGCCTTCCACTACTACGGCCCGGATGCGGAAGCCATGTGGCGCGAGATCCTGCGCATCCATCTGTTCTGGGTGGAAAAGGGCATCCGCATCTTCCGCGTGGACAATCCCCACACCAAGCCGTTCGGGCTCTGGCAGTGGCTGATCCGCGAAGTGAAAAAGCGCTGCCCGGACGCGGTGTTCCTTTCGGAAGCCTTCACCCGGCCCAAGCTGATGAAGCGTCTGGCCAAACTCGGGTTCCAGCAGAGCTACACGTATTTTGTCTGGCGCGAGAAGGCTGCGGAGCTGCGGGAGTACTTGGAAGAAATCACGGGCAAGCCCGAGCGCGAGTACATGCGCGGGAACTTCTTCACCAACACCCCCGACATCAATCCCCACCACTGCCAGGACCACGGAAGGCCCGCCTTTTTGGTGCGCACCGCCTTGGCGGCGCTGCTTTCACCCAGCTGGGGCATGTACAACGGCTGGGAGCTTTGCGAAGCCACTCCGGTTCCGGGCAAGGAAGAGTACCTGAACTCCGAGAAGTACCAGTACCACGCGTGGGACTGGAATCGGCCAGGCCACATCAAGGACTGGATCCGTACCCTCAACGAGATCCGCAACAGCCATCCGGCCTTGCAGGAAACCCACAACATCCGGTTCCTGGACTGCACCGATCCCGAGCTTTTGGCCTTCGTTCGCGTGTTGGGCGAAGACAAACTGTTGGTCATCATCAACTGCGACCCCACCCGAGCTCGCGAAGGCTACATCGATGCCCCGTGGGCGGACCTGGGGATTTCCTGGGCGCCGTATCCGGTCACGGACCTGGTGACCAAGGAACGCTGGACCTGGAACGCCGGATCCAACTGGGTGCGGCTGGATCCGGCCATCTGCCCGGCCCACGTCTTGAAGATCGGATAACCACCAAAGCCAGGTTGTGGCCCGGTGGTGTCCACGGGCTGCGGCTTTGCGGATGGGTTCCCTCCCGGTGGGGGAATCTCCTCCCTACCTTGAACTCCATGCACAGCTTTGTGCGACGGAGGTTGTTGCCCATGTCCGCATCCACGCGAAGTTCCCGAATGTCCGGTTGGCTTTTTGCCCTCACGGCGATCACCCTGGTCTCCTGCCAGTCCGATCCGGTGTCCCCCAAAGGCGAAGTCACCCCGCAAGTGAACCTGCGCTTTCAGGAATCGGCGGTCGCCTTGCGTCCGGATTCGGTTTCCTGGCGCTTGGGCGGTGAATCCGCTCGCGCCGATTTCGCCTCCGAAGTGGACCACCCGGAGAATTTCCGGGCGTGGTTCGATCTTCCCCGGCCTCTGGGGAAAGACACGATCCTGCTTTCCACTTGGCGTTACGGGATGCGCACCAGCGTACTTCCCTATGCGGGCGAAGAGCCCAGCCTGGATGGTTCGCACATCGTGCGCGACCAGTTGGCTCGCGACCTGTTGATCCGCCACCAGACCAAGAACACCGCGGACTCCAAGGCCTATCCGGCCGATCCCGCCGGTGTGCGTCGGGTGTACGCCGAGTGCCTGCTCTCTCGCGAATCGATGTGCCCGGACGCGCCGCCGGTGCTTCCGGTGGGAATGGATTCCGCCGCGTTGATCGACGAACTTTGCCGCGAGCTGGCCCGACGCAAGCTTCCCTTCAGCACCCAGATCCAGGCCCCCTTTTTCGCGTGGACCCCGATGGCTTGGAAAGAGGTGGTGATCGGGCGGGTCGCTAGACGGATTTTGACTTCACAGGATTCGTCGGTGCTGTTTCCCACCGAGCTGGTGGTCAGGCAAAAGGCCTCCATCACCCAGGTGCTGCGGGCCGGTGGATCCGCCGTGGCCATGGGAGGGCGCTTTGCCTGGAACACCGACAAGAAGGTGGAATCGTTCGTGGAGATCCGCACCCTTCAGGGGCGGATTGCCGATGGATTCCTGGTGGTGCTCCCCCAACCGGGGGCTTCGGATACATCCCTTGCGCTGGATGGACGCTCCAGCCTGCGGGCGGGCTCCCAGGCGGCGGCAGGAAAGTACCAGCGGATCGTGGGGGTGCGCGATGCGGAAGGCCGGGTAGCCCGTTGGACCGACACCTTCCAGGTGGCGGCCATGGATACGGCGCGGATGACCCGGGTGGCTGGCGTCAGCGCCCGCACCGTGGCCTATGATTCCGCCAAGGTTTGGGTGGCCTGGAAGGGAGAGCCTTCCCGGATGGATTCCGTGTGGATCGACGGAATCCTGGTTTCGCCTCGCGACAGCACGTGGGGCGTCTGGGTGGAGCCCGCGCCCGGCGGCAAGGTGGTGGTGGACCTGAGCGCCAGGACCACCGACGGAATCTGGCTGGAGGACCGCGTGGAAGTTGCACGCCAAGCCAGGCTTTCGGCCCCCTCGCTGGTTCCCCTTCCTGGCTGCCAGCGCAAGATCGTGCCGTTCGATTCCACCAGTGCCATGGTGGGTTGGCAGGAGGACAGTGGCCTCGTCGATTCCGTCTGGATCCAGGGGAATTTGGTGGAGCGGTCAGGAAACGGTTTCTACCGGAAGAACATCGACCTTTCCGCAGGGGTGGGAGTGCGGGAGGTGATGGTGGTCGCCAAGCGAGGAAATCTCCTGTTCAGGGACACCGTCAGCGTGGAGCGCCGCCCCGACACCATCCCGCCGGCGATTCTCCAGGGACCGTCGAGCTTGGACCCCGTGGGGGATTCCACCCGGGTCAGCGCCGCCTGGGTGGTGACCGACAACGACAGCGTGGATACGGTGTGGATCGATGGCCGGGCGGTCGGACGGGTGGGGAACACCTTCTCGCGCACATGGATGGTCGATACCGCGCGCAGGAGTCTGGAGATCCAGGCGAAGGATCGTTCCGGAAATCGTTCGACAGACAGTCTGATCATCCTCCCTTTCCGGGATTCGATCGCGCCCGTCCTCACGGCCATGCCTGGCACGGTTTCCAGAGCGGTTCCCGCCGACACAATGTCCATCGTGGTGGCGTGGAGAGCCTCCGACAACCGCCGCGTGAAGACCGTCCGCATCCAGGACTCGGTGGTGGTGGGAGTGGGCGGAGTGTACGCGACCCAGGTCCCGCTGGCGATCGGGAAGAACGTGATCCGCGTGAACGCCATCGATCCTTCCGGAAACCAGACCACCGATACGATCGTGGTGGAACGCCGCGACGCGCAAGGGCCGCGGTTGAGGCGCATCACCCCCGTCGGAAGCGACACCACGTTGGGCGAATCCACCGACACGCTGGAGGCGATCTGGGAGGTGACGGATCCGTCGGGACTGGATACGGTGGAAATCGACGGTAAGCCTGCGACAAAAAATGGCGACCGATACTCCTCACGCAGGGCGATCCCCTACGGGAAGAGCCGCATGCGCATCCGAGCGGTGGACAGCGATGGTCACCTCGCGCAGGACTCCATCCTGGTGGAGAGGATCGACCGCACGGCGCCGCGGCTGACCCTGCAAGGACCGCGTCGGGACACCGCGGTGGAGTCCGGAACCGACTCCATGCAGGTGTCATGGCAGGCGGAGGACAACTGGGGAGTGAAGCGGCTGGAAATCGACCGGGTCGAGACCCGTGGCGTGTCGGGCGCGTATGGACGGAAGATCCCTCTGGCGTTTGGTTGGAACACGGTCGTTGTCCATGCCACCGACTCCGCCGGCAACGCGGCGCGGGATTCCGTGAGGATCTACCGTCCGTCGGCCAACGGGCTTCGCCTCTACCGCGATCTCCCTACCCTCGCCGACAGCGTGGTGGCCGATTCCGTGACCTCCATCTCCGTGGCCTACTTCGCCACCAGCCCCGTGAGGATCGATACGGTGTCGATCAATGGCCAATGGACGCAGCTCGATGCCACGGGAGAGGCGCGCCGCGACGTGCGGCTGGCGACCGGCCCCAATCGGATCCCGGTGATGGCGGTGGATCGCGACAAGAATCGCCGTGTGGACACAGTCAAGGTCTACCGGCGCGACCAGACGCCTCCGGTTCTGGTGCGCCAGACGGGGACCACCAGCAAATCGGTGGATTCCGCGCAGACCAGCATCACGCTGGCCTGGCAGGTTTCCGACAACTACGCGGTGAAGCAAGTGCGGATCAACGGTGCGGTGGTGAGCTCGAGCACAGGGATCTATTCCCAGACCGTCAACCTCGGGTACGGAACCAACCACGTCACTGTGGTGGCGTTCGACTCGGCCGGCAACTACAAGGCCGACACCATCCTGATCAAGCGCGATTCGTTGATCGTATCCGCTCCAAGCCTTTCCACAGTGCGCCTGGCGCGGTTGGAGCTACCTGGGAGCCAGGCCGTTGTGGTGCCCGAGCGGCGGACGGTGGCGCTGGCGCGGGGCGCCAAACCGGAAGATCTTTCCTAACCAAAGCCTGCCCAACCGGTTACGGGGGATTTTCAGATGAAGAATGTGTTTGACGATCCGCCCTATCCGCAGGTACATTGTCCCCTCTTACAGATCATCCGTGGAGTCACAGAGCCATGAAGCGTACCTTCCAGCCACACAATCGCAAGCGTATCAACAAGCACGGGTTCCGCCTGCGCATGGCCACCAAGAACGGTCGTCGGGTCCTCGCGTCCCGCCGGGCCAAGGGCCGTTGGAAGCTGACCGTCTCCGACGAGGCCTGATCTCGGCAACGGGATCGTGTCCTCTGCGCGAACTCCGTCTGCCCGATGCGTCGGACTGGCGGAAGTTGCGCCAGTCCAAGAATCGTTTGCGGATCGGCGAGCTCGAACTGCGTTGGATCGTTCCCTCTCCGGACGGAACTTCCCGCGTGGGGGTGGCTGTTCGGAAAAAAAACGGGAGCGCTCCGTTGCGCAACCGGATCCGACGTCAGCTTCGCGAACTGGTGCGAACCCAACGCTCCACCATCGGGAGTGCATGGATCCTATGGTCGTTTGCTCCCAAACCGGTGCTCTCACCGACGGCGATGGTGCGCGACCAAGCACTCCAATCGCTCCAGCAAGCAGGTCTGCTTCCCCCATGAAGTTCCTGCTGATGGGCGTTCTGAAAACTTACCGAGGGATTCGTCCATTGCTAAACGGATCCCGTTGTCGTTTCTATCCTAGCTGCTCCCACTACGCGATGGAGGCCGTGGAACGTCACGGTGCTTTGCGCGGGAGCGGCTTGACTCTTCGTCGGTTGGCCAAATGCCACCCCTTCCATCCGGGCGGGCTAGACCTCGTTCCGGAAACTTGAGAGGACCCATGGATCGCAAGACCATCATCTCGCTTCTGGTCGTCACGGCGGCCTTCCTGTTTTTCACTTCCGATCCGTGGCACAAGATGGTGCGCAAGGTGTTCCACCTTCCGGACCCGCCGCCGGTCGCCACGCAAACCGCGGATTCCACCACCACCTCCACTCCGGTGGACGTGAAGGAAACCGTTTCGGCCGGCTCCAAGCCCTCCTTGGGCTTGCCCTCCGGTGCGGCTTCCGATACCGCCTCCGCGAAGGACTCCGTGACCGCCTCCCAGGCGGATTCGCTGGCCAAGGCCGCCGCCAGGCGGATCGTGGTGCGCACTCCCACCCTGGAAGCCGTGATTTCCGGCAAGGGCGGGCGCATCGAATCCCTGCGTCTCCTGGGCGTGAAGAACAGCGCGGGAAGCCATCCCCAGATCCTTCCCGCCACCGGCAAGGGCGCTCTCACCCTGCAAGTGTCCGATCGCGACCTGGCCGAAGCCCCCTTCGTGGTCGTGGGCGCCGTGCGCGACACCATCGAGGTCAAGGGGACGGATTCTGTTGCCGTGAAGATGATGTGGGTGGAAGGCTCCAAGGGCGTGCAGCGCACCTGGACCTTCCGCGGCAACCGCGCCTCGGTGGGCATGGAGGTGCAATCGGCCGGCTGGGAGAAGGCTCCCATTCGCCTGTCGTGGAACGAGGGGCTCCTGCAGATCGACGAGCCCGGCGTGAAGATCCCCTTCGGGCCCGCGCACTTCAACAACCTGGTCTGGCGCGACAACGAAGACGTGGCCAGCCATGCCGAAGAAAAGCCGTTCCTCCTTTCCGGAAACGTGAACTGGGTGGGACTGCGCAGCCAGTACGCCTTGGCGGCGGTGCGTTTCACCGACGGATTCCGTGAAGGCGATCTCAAGGCCGAGCAGATCAAGGCGGTGGACGGCAAGGAAGAGAACTCCTACCGCTGGACCTTCCAGTGGACTCCGGAAACCCGCGGCGACAAGATGGAACTGTTGGTGACCCCGCTGGAAGTCAGCGCCCTGAAGGCCGACGACGCCGGATACGAGCGGGTGCTCTACAGCGGCTACGGCTGGTTCTTCCGCGCCGACATCTGGTTTCCCCACCTCTGCCTGTTCGTGCTGGGGTTGCTGCAATTTCTGTACAAGCTGATTCCCAACTACGGCGTGGCGATCATCCTGTTGACGCTTCTGGCGCGCTTTGCCCTGTTCCCGCTCACCTTGAAGCAGGTCAAGCAGTCCAAGCGCATGGCCGAAGTCATGCCCTTGATCAAGCCCAAGCTCGACGCCATCAAGGAAAAGCACAAGGACGATCCGCGCAAGACCCAGGAAGAGACCATGAAGGTCTACGCCGAGCACGGGATCAACCCGTTGGCGCAGATGGCTGGTTGCCTTCCTCTGCTGCTGCAGATGCCCGTGTTCATCTCTCTGTACATGGTGCTGGGACGCGCCATCGAACTGCGCGGGGCGCCCTTCACGCTTTGGATCCACGACCTGTCGCGCTCCGACGTGGTCCTGACCGCGGTGAAGATCCCCTTCCTGTTCCCCGAAGGCATCACGATCCTGCCCATCTTCATGGCCTTGAGCCTCCTGGGATTGAACAAGATGACCATCAAGGATCCGCAGCAGCAGGCGCTGGTGTGGATGATGCCGATCATGATGCTCCTGTTCTCCGGCTCCATGCCTTCCGGATTGGTGCTGTACTGGACGGTCTCGAACCTGTTCTCGATGGCCCAGACCTGGATCGTCAACCCATCGCCCGCCAAGGTCCCTGAAGTCGGCACGGTCGCCCACGTCGGAAAGGGCCACCACAAGAAGGGCAAGTGAGCACGATCTGCGCCCCGACCACCGCGCCGGGGCGCTCGGCGATCTCGGTGGTCCGGATCTCCGGACCCGAGGTGGGACGGATTCTGTCGGATCGTTCGCTTCGCCTGGAAGATCGCCGCGCCACCTTGGTGGCCTGGAAAGCCAGGGATGGCCGGGTTCTGGACCAGGCCCTGGCGGTCCGTTTCCAGGCGCCCCGTTCGTACACGGGCGAAGACGTCCTGGAACTTTCGCTGCACGGCAATCCGCTCTTGGTGCGCGAGGTGCTGGAAGATCTCCACCTGGACGGAATCCGTCTGGCCGGTCCCGGCGAGTTCACGCGCCGCGCCGTGGAGGCGGGACGGATCCCGCTGTCGCGGGCCGAATCCGTGGGTGCGCTGATCCATGCGGAAACCTCCCGATCCCTGGAGGCCGCACGTCGCGTGTTGGCCGGAGGGCTGGAAGGTCGGTTGGAGCCCTTGCGCAGGACCTTGGTGGATCTGTCCGCGCGCCTGGAGCTGGAAGTGGACTTCGCCGAGGAAGACGCAGTCCCGGGTGGACAAGAATTGGTTCCGTGGGTGGACGGTGCGATCCGCGAGCTGGATCGTCTGCTGGAGGCGCAGGAGCGCATCCGTTCGCGCGGACATGCCCCGCGCGTGGTGCTGGCCGGATCGCCCAACGCGGGCAAGAGCTCGCTGGCCAACGCCCTGTTGGGTGAAGACCGCCTGCTGGTGTCGCCCATCGCCGGAACCACCCGCGATTGGATCGAGATCCCGCTGCCCACGCCGCGCGGCACGGTGGTGCTGGTGGATACCGCAGGATTGGGCGATCCCACCGACGAACTGGATCTTCTGGCGCAGGAGCGCACGCGGCGAATCCTGCAATCGGCCGATCTGCGGCTGGTGGTGGCCGAGGCCGGTCGCGAGCTCACCTCCGGAGAGCGGCACCTCGCCGAGGGGGGACCGTGTTTGGTGGTGCGCACCAAGATCGATCTGCATCCCGATTGGCGAGCACCACAAGACCAGTGGGCCGTCCATGTGGACGGCAAGCCCGCCTTGGCGGCGCTTTGCGCGAAACTTTCCGAACTCCTGGATTCTTCCGTGATGGCTCCGGACGAAATCGCCCTGGTGGGCGAACGTCAGCGCCAAGCCGCCTGCCGCGCCCGATCGGAGCTGGATTCCTGCCGTGGAGGCATCCTCCAGGGGCGTCCGGAAATCGCCGCCTGGCATGCACGCCAGGCCCGGGGCGCACTGGAAGAACTTCTGGGAGAAATCACGCCGGACGAGGTGTTGGGCGCCGTGTTTTCTTCTTTTTGCATCGGAAAATGAAAACCTACCAGGATACCTTCGCCGATCGCTTCCTGGCTGCGGTACGGGAGACCGTCCCTTCAGCCGAACTTCGCCACGAAATGCTCTCCGTGCTCGCCGAGACCGCCCGCGTGGCCTCCCCTTGGCGTGCCCCCGAGGCGCGGGCCGTGGAGCTGTCCTTCCAGGATGGATCGCTTCCGATGCGGCTGGAAAGCCCATTGGTGCTGGCCGCCGGGGCGGCCAAGAAAGCCTGGTTTTTGCCGGCCTTCGCCGCGATGGGTTTTGGCGCCGTGTCGGTGGGGACCGCGACCCTTCGCGCCCGCAAGGGAAATCCGCTGCACCCGCGCGTGCGGACGGTGGAGGAGTTCGGGGCCATCCAGAACGCCATGGGTCTGAACAACCCCGGCATCCAGGTGTTGGCTTCGCGCATCGGCCGGTCCCGGGCCCGCTTGGCGGACAACGGGTTGTTGGTGGGCGTTTCCATCGCCGAAGACCCGGACCTGCTCCCCGACGAAAGCCCCGACAAGAACCTGCTGGACTGCCTGGCCGTGGCCTGGCCGGAAGCCGATTACATCGAGATCAATCTGTCGTGCCCCAACACGGGCCACGAGCGGTTGGATCGCGCCTGGGACAGAATTCGTCGATTGATGGGCGAGATCTCGTCGTTTCGCGAGGCGCAGGCCTCCAAGAAGCCCGTGTGGATCAAGCTTTCGCCCGACCTCACGGAAGAAACCCTGGGGCAGGCTCTGGCCTCCATCCGCGAGGCGGGCCTGACGGGTGCCGTGATGTTCAACACCTGGCCTGCCAGCCAAGGCGTGTGGCCCTCCGGCGAGGCGTTGCCCGAGCTTCCCGAGCTGGGTAGGCCCCAGCTGCGCGGGGGGCTTTCGGGCCGCCCCTTGTATCCGCGCACGCTCCTGGGCATCGAGCAGGCCAAGCGCGCCGAACCAGGCCTATCCTACATGTCCTGCGGCGGCGTGGAATCCGGCTCGCAGGCTTCCGAACTGCGAAGAGCAGGTGCGGATCTGGTCCAGCTCTACACGGTGATGGCCTTCCGCTGGATGGCCGCCCGGCGCATCCTGGAAGAATGGCCGGAAGGTCCGGCCTAGGCGGGACCGGTTCCTGACAGAAATTGGCGAGAAAGGTCGGCAAGCGAGGTCTGCAGGGCCACCTCGCGCACGCCCAGGGCCTGGCCGCTTTGCGTGGAACTTCGCACCAGCAGGAACAGATCGTTTCGCTTGCACCAGGCGGTGAGCTTCTTCAAGCGATCGGCGGCCGGTGGATGGTGCAGATCCAGCAACAAGGTGCCGGGCGTGGGATGGCATCCCAGCGCGGCCAGTTGGATGCGGGCTTCGTCCAACGCGGTGCGGATCCGGGGCAGGCCCCGGTCCCATAGCGGATGGAGTTCGTCGGTCAGGCCTTCCAGGTCGATTCCTTCCAAGGACAAGTCCAGCACGCAGTGGGCGCCCACGGAAAGATCCCGGTTGAGCTCCCGTTCCAGCGCGGTTCCCCAGCCGCCCGAGATCGACACCCCGCGGGTGAGCCAGCGAGTGGTGGTGGTGCCACCGGGTAGACGCAGGACGGACGTCTTCGATTCGGAAATCGGTGCGGGAAGCGGGGTGCCCGCGACCACATGCAGGGCGACGGCTTGGGTTTTCTTCACGGGAACCAGAGACGATGGATTTCCGAGGCCACCAGCAGGGCGCCGGTCCCGGTGGGAACGGGGCCGGCGGCGGAATCTTCCACCAAGGCCACGGAAAGATCCGGATGGCGCGATTGGGAAGACAAAAATCGTTCGGCGCGGGGCTGGGTGTCGAGGGGCTTCCAACGCCCCGCTTGCGCTGCCAGGATCTGTCTAAGCTCTTCGACGGCAGGGCGTCGCGCCAACGGCCAGAAGGCGGGGATGGGCAATAGCAGCCAGAGCTCTCCCGGACCTTTGTCGGCTAGAAGATCCATGCAGGTGCGGATCTGGGCGGCCGTGGCGGCGGGCGAAAAGTCGCCCTGGAGAATTTCCTTGGTCCCCAGCGACAGGATCAGTCGGCCGGCGTTGAGGCCGAGGGCCTTCCAGATGGCCTCTTCCCGCAGGGACGCGGCGGAAGAGGACGGTTCGCCCTGATGCCAGAATTTCCAAGGGGCTTCCGGCTCGCCGATGCGGCACAGGCGCTCCAAGGATTCGGTGACGCCGGTCTTTCGGCCGACGAGCAGATCTCCCACGCACACGACGCGGTGGGGATCACGATGGGATTCGGTGTTCATCTGACTCCAAAGGTACCACAGGCACGCACCGGGGATCGTTCCGAAACGACGGGGACCGCAAGGCGAACACGATGGCGGAGGCCAAAAACAGGCCACCGAAGACCAGCATCGCATCGGGCATTCCCAAGTGGGTGGAGAGCCAGCCCATGGCCAGATTGCCGATGGTGGAGCTTCCCAGGAAGGCCAAGGTGTACAGGGAAAGGACGCGTCCGCGGAATCGGTTGTCCACCCAGGTCTGGATGAGCGTGTTGGCTCCTCCGGCGGAGAAGACGAACCCGAACCCGGAGAGTGCGATCAGAGGCATGCTCCACTGGAGGAGATGGATTCTGGAAAGGACCAGAAGGCTCACGCCGGAGAGCGTCGAGGCGAGTGCGATCTTGGGGAGGAGTCCATCGGTGCTCTTGCGGGAGGCCAGAAGGAGCGCTCCCACGATCGCCCCGGCACCGCCCGAGCCCATCAGAAGTCCCAGCGTCCGGGCATCGCCGTGGAGCAGGTCGCGGGCCATCACGGGAAGAAGCACGGTGTAGGCCAAGCCGAGCATGCCCACGGCCGACACCAGCAACAGAAGATCGCGGATGGGCGCATGGGAGCGCACGTAGCGCAAGCCGTCCAGGATCTCCTTGCCCAGCCGATGGCGCATGGTCGCTTCGGTGGGATGGGGGTGGATGGCCAACAGGGCGCCGACGATGGCCAGATAGCTCACCGCGTTCAGGAAAAAGCAGGTGGCTTCGCCCATGGAGGCCACCAGCAGGCCGCCCAGCGCGGGCCCCACCAGACGCGCGGAGTTGAACAAGGCGGAATTCAGGGCGATCGCATTGGGCAGGGCCGTCTTGTCATCCAGCATCTGCGAAACCAGCGATTGGCGGAAGGGGATGTCGATCGCGTTCAAGGATCCGAAAATTGTCACGATGGCGAGGATCAGCCACATCGGGGCGTGGTCGGTGGCGATGGCGATCGCCAGCGCCAGGGCCTGGAGCCCCTGGAGGGACTGCACGATCACCAGGACCTTGCGACGGTTCCATCGGTCGGCCAGGGCACCCGCGATCGGCGAGAGCAGAAACGACGGGGCTTGGCTGGCAAAGGCGATGGTGCCCAACAGGAGCTTGGATCCTGTGACCCGGTAGACGAACCAACCCAGCGCGACCTGCTGCAGGAAAGTTCCGATGAGCGAAATTCCCTGCCCGGCGAAAAACAACCGGAAGTTCCTCGACTCCAGGGCCCGAAATAGCGGGGGCAGACGGTTGTTGGGTTGAGCGTCCATCGGTGATGAGCACAAACTAGCACGCGCAATGTTCTCCATCCCGCTGTATGCGAGCTACTTTTCCCGGCCTTGTTCAGGGCCATTAGCTCAGTTGGTTAGAGCACGCGACTCATAATCGCTTGGTCCCCGGTTCAAGTCCGGGATGGCCCATTTTCGCAAGTTCGTCCACCGCCACCGCCACCGCCATGAGGGAGACACGGATGCAGAAAAGGATCGGCTTTTCGGTGTTCGGGTTGGTCCAAGGCGTGGGGTTTCGCGCCTTCGTCTGCGACCGCGCCCGGGGCCTGCATCTGGTGGGCTGGGTGAAAAACGAACTGGACGGCCGCGTGGAAGGCGAGGCGGAGGGCATTGAGGCCGACATCGCCCAATTCACCCAGGCCTTGCGCAAGGGTCCGCTGATGTCCCACGTGGACCGCTGCCTGGTGCGCGACCTCCCGGTGATGGGCGTGGAGCGAACCTTCCGCATCTCGCGCTGACGTTGCACTGGGCTCTCTTTTCGCCTGCGGCGCTTTTCCGGGTTCGCACCCGGTGTGCCTTTTTTTTGCAGGGCTTCGCCCTGCACGGCGTTTACAGGAGGACCGTTCGAAAGATCCCCATCGGCTCTGCCGATAGGGGCCCGGCGCTCTTCCTGTACCTCCTAGGGGCAAAGGACCGTATTGCCACGGCCCTTTGCAATCCCGGGCACCAAGGGGGCTTTGACTGGAACGGCCATGCCTGTTCGCTGGGCTGGCGGGAACAATGGGCATCGAAGCATCGAGAGATGGCATCAGGGACGCGATCGAAATCCTCATGGCTCTGGCCGTTCCAATCCACAAAGCCCCCTTGGAACCCCCGCCAATTCGGCAGCAGCATGGAATGCCAGCCCCAAGCAACCTGTAAGCCCCGACAGCTGTCGGGGCCAACAAAGTCAGCATCAGACAAAAATTGGCACGGGGGGTCCGGGGGGCGCGGTTCATGGAACGGCCAATGGGTATTGGCGATATCGATCGCGTCCCTGATGATTCGGCTTCGTCCGCCGACATTCTTCTCTCCCGGCGCACCTGGCGAGTTCGGCATGGCCGTTCCAGTTAGCGCCTCCCGGCGCGCGGGTTCCCAGGGGACGCGCGCTCGTCCCCTGGGTCGGGGTCCGGGTGCCGATGCACCCGAGAAACGGCCTCCCGGGCCGCCCCGGGAAAAAGCCCGACGCAGTCGATGTCTCGCGCAGCGGAACGCCCCACGGGCGCCCCGTGCAAAGCCGGACACGCAGTGTCAAAGCCTCACGCAGTGAACAAAGGCCTGACGCAGTCGCAAAGCCTCGCGCCAGCAGAAAGCCTAGCGCAGCGAAGCGGCACCCGGGCCGCCCCGGGAAGAGCGCGGCGCAGCCGACAAAAACCGGCGCAAAGCCGGAATGCACATGTAGAATGCTCTTGAAGAGGTCAAGCGTCTCCGACCCGCGAGGTTCGTGTGCTCATCGGAATTTTCATCCCCATCGTTCTTGGGTGGACCCTCGGCGCAACCGCCCCGCGCATCGACACCGCGCATACGGTTCGCTTGACCATCGAAGCTGTCGATGACCGGACAAACCAACCGATCCAAGCCCAGATTCGCGTCGATTGCGAGGACCGCGGCGAAACCCCGCTGACCTTGCCCAGCCTCCCGATCCACGCCAAGATTTCCGCCTCCTTCGAGGAGTCCGTCTGGCAGCGTGTGGCTCTCGACTCGGCAGCACAACGCACGCACAAATTGCTCCTGCACTTCCGCTCGCATGATCCCGATTCCAGTTACGTGATGGTGAGGGGGAAGATGGTCTCCAAGATCTGTTTTGAGTTGCGCGAATTGAATCGAGCACGCAAGCGACAGTGGGATGTAGTCAAAGGACTCCAGCTAGTTGAATCAAAGCGGAAGCAGCAGTGTGGGAGAGCCGCATCGGGTCAATGCAAGCAAGATTTGGATTCACTTAAGCGCTTGGTTAAATCCGAAATGATCAAGCTGTACGAAATCGGAGAGAGGTTTGATTTCCTGAATGGCTACTGCTTCAAGCCACCTCGCTTTTCTTTTAATGATAGCCGGCGCATGTACGAGAGAGTACTGCTTTAGTCGAGGCCCACCGGTAGGTCTCCATATCCACGCCGTTACGAAGATGCCGTCTTTTCGCTTGCTGAACTGAGCTACCAGGATGAGCGGGATCCTTTTTACAAAAACGCTGAAGCCCATGAACGTTGGCGGGAAAACGACAGCTGTGGAATTCAGCCGCCACCTTGGAAAGAAGCTTCGACGCCGAACCACTTATTTGAGAAAAGCCTCGCGGCCCATCAAGCCTACCTGGATTCGTTGCCGAATGGCGCACGTCGAGACATCATCCTCTATCAAATGGCGCTCATCCACGACCTTCGGGGAGAAGCCGATTCATGCCTTGCGTACTTGCGCGAAGTCTTCAGCCTCCATCCTTCGTCGCGTCTGATTCCCGCGACAACTCTTCGGATCGGAAATATCCACTACGCCGCAAACCGTTACGACTCCGCCGCAACATGGATGATCCGTTCGTTGGATCTGCCAGGAGCGGAAACCAAGGAATATCCACGTTCGCGAATCCTGTCTCTCCTGGATTCCTGCTTCCTGCGCCAACCCGACCCTCTCGCCGCCGCCCGCCGCCACTTTGCGCAAATCGGTCCCCGCCCCTACCAGGACACCATCTTCCAAAATCTGTCCGACCAATCCCGCATGCCCCGATAGCCGCAGTTGTCGATACACCAGCTTACGCCGCCGCCATTGCATTCTTTCCGTTTCCGGTTTCAGGGCAATCCGAGGATTGCCCCTACACCGACCTTCCGGCAACGGCGGCAATCCTTTGAACACGTCATGCATCCTCTGCCATTGGGCTTCGGACTAAAGTCCTCGCTTTCCAACCTCCGCCTGCATTCGCATGCGTCGGAAGGTTTTACCCACCCCAGTCCATTCCGCCAGCCCGCCAGACGCCAGCCAATCCACCTGCCCATCCCCGGCCAGCGAAGCGGCGCCGGACAAACCAGCCCCAAGCATCCTGTAAGCCCCGACAGCTGTCGGGGCCAACAACAGCCCGTATCAGACAAAATCCGGCAACCAAACAAGGCTGGCACGGGGGTCCGGGGGGCGCGGTTCATGGAACGGCCAACGGGTATTGGCGATATCGATCGCGTCCCTGATGATTTTGCTTCGTCCGCCGACATTCTTCTCTCCCGGCGCACCTGGCGAGTTCGGCATGGCCGTTCCAGTTAGCGCCCCCCGGCGCGCGGGTTCCCAGGGGACGCGCGCTCGTCCCCTGGGTCGGGGTTCGGGTGCGCCAGGCCAAGGCGCGAATATCCAGTCGGTGGAAATCCGACGCGGGCGGGTTGGCACCCTGTCCACAACCGAGTCTTTGCGCCCGATCGCGCCGGTGACGGCAGGGTGAAGCGTAAGACAGGGAGATCATAGGCCGTAACGCGAAAGGATGTGAACCGATAGAGCTTCGAGAAACCACGCGGGTGTCGACCGGATCCGTACCCGGGAAGACCCTAGCCTGTGCGGCGAATGGATTCAATCTGCCACGCCAGCCGCATGGAGACCCGCCGGAGTCCGAGAGGACGGCATGTGATCAAATGGATATTCGACGCAACCTGGGAGATCTCGCGTTTTCCGTGCCTGGTAAGGGTGGCGGTATCCGAGGAAAGGCCGGAAGGCCCGGTACATGGGAGACGAAGCGCGAGAAGTCGGAGCCGATCGTAGTACCGGGGAAGCGGGGTAATTCCCGTGGAGGGAAGGGTCGGCAGGAGTCAAGATGCAAGAGGAGATCATGAACCATACACAGAGATGGAGGCTACATGTCCACGAACCTTGAGCAGATCGCCGAGATGTCGAGACAAGATCCGCGCATGCGATTCACGTCGCTGGCGCACTACCTGACCCCGCAGATGTTGCGGAGTTCGTACGAGCAATTGAACCGCAAAGGAGCGCCCGGCGTCGACTGTGTGACGATGGAGGAGTTCGGACAGAATCTGGACGATAACATCGAAGCGCTGTGGCTGGAGCTGCGCAGCGGGAAGTATCGAGCGATGAGCGTGCGGCGCGCGTGGATTCCCAAGGATGGAGGCAAGCTCCGGCCGTTGGGGATTCCGAGCGTGCGCGACCGGGTGGTGCAGAAGGCGCTTCATACGATTCTGTCGACAGTGTTCGAGCCGTGTTTTCTCGACATGTCGTACGGGTATCGCCCGGGCCTTTCGGCCCACGATGCCCTGGATCGCTTGGGGAAGTTGGTGAATCGAAGCGGCACGTGCATTATCGTGGATGCGGACATTGAGGGTTTCTTCGATGCGGTCAACCACGAATGGCTTCGGAAATTTCTGGAAGATCGGATTTCCGATCGGACGATCCTGCGTCTTGTGGGAAAGTTTCTGAATGCCGGTGTGATGGACAATGGGGTCCATGTTGCGACGGAAGACGGAGTGCCGCAAGGCGGGCCGTTGTCGCCGCTTTTGGCCAACATCTATCTGCACTACGTGCTGGATCTATGGTTTGATCGTAGAGTCCGGAAGGCTTGTGAAGACGAGAGCTTTCTGGTGCGCTACGCTGACGATTTCGTGGCCGGGTTCGCCCATCGAGGTGATGCCGAAAGCTTTCTGGTGGAGCTGCGCCAGCGACTTTCGGACTTCGGACTGAAATTGTCAGAGGCCAAGACGAAACTTGTGGACTTTGGCCCCAGATCTCCCCGCAACGGGGAAGGTCCAGGGCCGTCGGACAAGCCACGGACATTCGACTTTCTGGGTTTCACGCATTACATGCGACGCCGTCCGAAGACGGGGAAGCTGAGATGCGAGGTGAAGCCCAGCGGGAAGCGTCGCAACCGCTTTTTGCTGAAGGTGAAGGAGTTTCTGACGGAGATCCGGGAAGCCTCATTGCGGTGGCAGTCAAAGCGGCTGTCGGTACGTCTACGAGGTTGGTACCAGTATTTCGGCCGTCGGCATGTCTCTCCACGCTGATGCAGGTGAAGTGGCACGTCGAGCGCATTTGGATCAGCGTCCTGCGCCGCCGTAGCGACCGGCATCACCTTTATTGGTGGCGCGTGAAGAATACCCGATGGTTTGTGAGTCTACCTGAGCCCAGCTTGCGCTGATCTCGACGACGGAGACTCCTGGGAGCCGGATGCCTTAATTGGGCACGTCCGGTTCTGCGAGGGGGCCCCGCCCGAAAGGGTGGGGTCCTACCTCACCGTGCCGATGCACCCGAGAAACGGCCTCCCGGGCCGCCCCGGGAAAAAGCCCGACGCAGTCGATGTCCCGCGCAGCGGAACGCCCCACGGGCGCCCCGTGCAAAGCCGGACACGCAGTGTCAAAGCCTCACGCAGTGAACAAAGGCCTGACGCAGTCGCAAAGCCTCGCGCCAGCAGAAAGCCTAGCGCAGCGAAGCGGCACCCGGGCCGCCCCGGGAAGAGCGCGGCGCAGCCGAAGAAAGCCCCGGCGCAGCCGATAACCCTATCGGATCATGGGCAAGAGCCAGCTTCTCGCGCTTCCATCGGCCATTCGCGCCCGAACCACCACCCCTTGCGAAGTCCCCGACTTCGGGCGGATCGTCCAGGTGTCGTCGTGGCTGAAAACGGCCGGAGCGATCGAGCGTCCGTCCAGCCCCACGCACTCCAGATGGCGGACGGATTCTGGCAAGCCGGACAGGACCAGCGATCCATCCGCAACCTTGGTCAAACGAAGGGGGTTCGACGGTCGCGGGGCTCCGATCGTGCCTGTCTGCGAAGGCGCGATATGACGCATCACGAAGCTGGACATCACGGGAAGGAGGTTGCCCGTAGGGGCCCCGTACCAAGGCAGGTGGTCGCCATCGGGAGCCCGGTGGAATTCGCATTCCAATCCCACCGAGTCGCAACGCTCGAGGATGCGGATCGCTTCGTCCACGACCACGACCGTATCCTTGACTCCGTGGTAGATCATGATCGGAGGATCTTCATGCCCCAGGTTGGGCAATTCTCCATAGAGGCCTCCCGACCAATCCACGATGCCTCGCACCGACATGGACGCCTCGGGATGGTTTTCCGGTCGGATGGGTTTTCCGATCGAATCGCTCACGTAGACGTTCCAGGGCGTCACTCCGGCGGTCAATGCGGCCTGCGCTCCCGCCGAACCTCCTCCGAGAAAGATGTTCGCGGTGTCCACTCCCAGTTCCTTGGCATGGGCATGCACGTAGCGCAGCGCGGCCTTGGTGTCGATGAACGCCGCGTTCACCGCTCGCAACCAGATTTCGGAGCCCTGCTTCTGCGGTGGCAGCATGCTCTCTGGGTTGGCCAGCTGCCAGGCGGGAACTTCCACCTTCGGCGTGTCCGGCAGCAAGCGGTAGTCGATGGTGAAGGCGACCACACCTTGGCGGGCGAGGTGTTCGCAGTGTTCGGCCATCTTGGTGCGATCGCCTTTTTTGAACGAACCGGGATGCATGAAGACGATCGCCGCCTTGGCGGATTCCGACAATCCCGGCCCGACAGGAACGTAGGCGTCCATCAGCAATTCCATGTCCCCGTGCACCTCGGTCGCGCCAAGGCCGTAGACGATTGCCGAATCGACGCGAACGCTGTAGGGCGTATCGATCGCCGATGCGTAGCGAGGGAGCGCCCAGGGTTTGGCCGACCACCCGATGGAGGCGCACGCGAGGATGCCGCAGAGAAGACGGATGCGAGGTCGAATGGTTGCAGAAAATGTCATTGGAGAATCCTTTCGATGCGGAATGCGCCTGGAATCGGAAAGGGCGGCCGACTCGGGAAATTCCCATCGCTCCTTGATACGTTACGTCGGCACCCCCTCCCGAGGCAACCCTTCGCAATCCGAATCCGTTGCTCGAAAAGGCAACGCGTCCGCTTCGGAGCAAGAGGGATCGCGCGGAATCCGGTGAAGCGGACCTGGAAAATTGCAGACAGAATCTGGCGGCGCGTCCGGAGGCTATGTTTTCGCGCATGGACATTCCCGACGCCAAGCCAGAGCGCAAGCCGTTTCGATTCCGGACCAAGTGGCTGGTCCTTTTTTTGGCCTTGGATGCGGCCTTCGTGGCGATCGGCCTTTGGATCGTGCAAGGGAAAGGATCGGACGAACACACTGTGTACTTGGAAGAGTACGAATTGCGTCTGGGCGCCCATGTGATCTGTCCGTTGGTGGTCAATCCCGAGCGCGGGTTCCCGGATTTCCTGGATTCTGTTTGGGAAGGCCGCGACATCCGTCCCTTGAAGGAGCGCCTGCTTCTGTTGGAGGATCTGGACTCCGCCACGATCCGGGTCCAGGCGACTTCCTCCCTCCCCTTCGGCACGCTGGAGCCTGTGCTGACCACCATGGCCAATTCCGGGGCAAGACACCTGATCCTGGCGGATCCGCGAGGCGATGTGCGGCTGAAGGTGTCCAGGGAGAGGCTGCCGATGGTGAGCGGCGGGGAGTGGGTGGATATGGCGGATCGCGCTTCCTTCGCGTTGATCCTGGAGCGGAACGATTCCCTGGTGATGGTTTCCGCCAAGGAGGGACGCCAAATGGTTCGGTTCTTGGCTCTGGGCAGCGATTGGACCCGAGGCGAGATCCCCTCGCCTTCGCTGGATTCGCTGGCCACCTGGAAATCCTTGTTGGCTCCCGGGGATTCGATCGGAGTCCTGTCCCAGCTACGCGACACCGTCGGGCGGATCGCCGCTTTGGCTCGATTGGCGGAGCGTGTCTCCGGAATGACTTCCTGGCTGGTGGCCGGTCACAATCCGGAACTGGATCGGTTTCTGCTGGATCGTCTCGACAGCGTGGGCTTGGAGGCGGCGTGGCGCACGGATTCCCTTGCGGACTCCCGAGGTGCCATGCTTTGCGGGTTGGAACGCTTGTTTTTCAGGAAGCAGGGGGTTGGCGGTGTTTTGGCCGCCGCTTCCCGAAGTGCGGAAGGTCTGATCCCCACTCGATGGGAAGACTCGATCGTCATTCCCCAATGCGAAGGGGAATGCCACGACCTGGAGAGCTTTTCGCATCGCGACTTCCCCTTGCCGGCCATGCGGGAAGGACAAAATCTGGTCTTGCGCGAAGTGCAGATGCGGGGCTTCACCATGAAGACCTGGCCGATCTGGTGGGCGCTCTACGACAACGGCATCCGCACCTCGGTCTGGACCTTCGAAGGGGGGATGATCGAAGGCAAGGTCCTCACCAACTACCAGGTGGACAAAATCCGCCCGATCGGTGCGGGTGGATTCCGCATCCAGGTGAAGGGGGAATCGTACCGCAACGGAAGCTGGGTGGAGAAGGGTGTGGAGCTGGATTTTGTCTGGACGGGCACCGACTTCCGCCTGGCGGAGGTGGGCAATCGCTTCGGCTGGTTTTCCGGCGACGTTTTCAAGACGGAAGACTCCTCGCCAGGTGGTTGGACGGAGCGCAGTGCGGAAAATCCTCCCGCCTCGCTTCTGCTGCGTTGTGGCTATCGCGATCCCGGGCGGGAAGGTTCGCCAGAATTTGACTGGGACCGCAATCTGCGCATCACCCGCTGCATCACCGCCTGGCCCGGAGCGAAATCCACCTTCCGACCCGCGGGGGAGAAATCGTTCATCGAACGCTGATCCGGCCAATTTCCTTGGCGATTCGGAAAGTGGTCGCGGGAGTTTTATGTTTTGGACATGGAATTCCCCAACTCCCCTCTGGAATCGAAGTCCATTCGTCCTCGCGCCAAATGGATCGGCTTGTCCCTGCTCTTCGTCGGGGTCCTGGCGGCCGTGTCCTATCCCTTCCTGTTCCGGGAGGTTCCTGCCGACGAACACCTCGTCTACCTGGACGAAAAGGTTTTGCGGCACGGAAACGATGAGCTCTGTAAGATGGTGGTCAATCCCAAGGATGGCTTTCCGGATTATCCGGATTCCGTCTGGATAGGCAATTTCAATGCGCCCTTGTGGGAAAGGATGGGGGATCGCGACGATCGGAAGACTGCCACATTCCGCATCCAAGCGGCGCCAACGATCCCCTTCGTCACCCTGAATGCCGTTCTGCTCTCCATGGTGAGAGCGGGTGTATCCCATGTGGAGTTGGTGGATTCCCAAGGCAACGTGCCGGTTAGTGCCAGCGTCGAATTGGCCTTTTCCGTTTTCGAAGGGCGTCTTGAGGGATGGCGCTACAACGACTCCTTCGCCTTGCTCATGGAACGGAACGACTCCCTTGTCCTTGTGGCATACAGGCGGCCAAGCGCCACCGTCCGGTTCCTGGTGTTGAAAGGCAATTCGGCTCCCGGGAAGCCGGGCAATCGACTCCAGGATTCCTTGGTGGCATGGAAGAGATGGATCCCTGGTGGGCAACCGATCGATCTTTTGGTCGACAATTTTCAGACCCCCTCGCAGCTATGCCGGATTTCCAGGTTGGCGCGAGAAATCAACGGAGCCCCGCCCCGCTTGGCTCAGAGGAAACGCGAAATGGAGGATTTCCTGACCACGATCCTGGATACCGTGGGTGGAAGATCCGTTCCCGAGGCAAAAGCGAAACAGGGAAAGCTTCTCTGACTCCCGGCACAGGCAAAGAGCGCAAGTCGTTCCGTTTCCGCACCAAGTGGATCGCCCTGTTCCTCGCGCTCGGCGCGGCCTTCTTGGCGATAGCCCCTTGGAGCGAGCAGAGGGAAAGGTCGGACGAGCCCAAGGAGCGGGGCCGAGGATCGGACCGACACCTGGTGTACCTGGACGAGAATGAATTGCGTCTGGGCGCCGATGTGATCTGTCCGGTGATACCCAATCCATGGGATCAATCGCCGGATCTTCCAGATTCTGTCTGGTATGGAAGCGAAATCGAGCCGCTGAAGAGACGATTGATCCTGCGCGAGGATGTCAAGACCAGCGTGCTTCGATTGGGCGCGACGCCCAGCATGTCCTATTCGATGATCGAGGCGGCTCTGAGAACAGTGCGCAGCGCTGGTGTGGCGGGCATGGAGCTGGTCGATCCAAACGGCTCGGTTGCGGTGGCGTTGCTCGATGTTTCGCCGATCTGCTACGATGCGAGAATTATCGAGAACTGTTCGCCGGTGGCGGATTTCGGGAACGAGGACTCCTTCTCCTGGTTCCTGGAACGATCGGACACCCTTTGGTTTCTCGCTTCCGGCAAGGGCCGCTCGATCTTGCGTTCCGTTCCCTGGGCGGGCAGGGGCGTCGATCCCGCGACGAACTCGCCAGTGCGCGATTCCGTGCGCCGTTGGATGGCATGGACAACGCGTGGCGATAGCCTCGATTCTGTGGGCATTTATTTCTCCCCCACGGACTCGTTCCGCAAGGTGTTTGGGATCGCGAAGTTCATCCGGGAGGCCACCGGAAAGACGACCTGGATCGCGGAACAGCCTCGGGAAATGAGTCAGTATTTGTCTGATTTTCGCGCCGTCGCCAACTTCAAGGATGCGCAGCGAAGGGATTCGGCGACCCGAATCCGTGGCGTATCGCTTGCTGGCTTGGATCGGATCTACTTCCGCCAACATGGTGCGGGATCGTTTCTGGTCTCCGCTTCCCGGGAAGCGGAAGCCTGGATGCCTTTGGCATTGGATGCGAAGATCATCCCTCCCGAATGCGACCCCGAGTGTCAGGATCGGGGCAGATTTTCGCGCCGAGATTTCCCCCTTCCTCCCGTCCTCGTCGGCCACCGCCTGGTCCTTCGCCAAGTGCAGTATCGGGGAGTCGGCATGAAGTCGTGGCCCATCTGGTGGGCCCTTTACGACAATGGCCAACGGACTTCGGTTTGGACCTTCAAGGGTGGATTGGTGCGGGACAAGGAGCTGACGAACTACCAGATCGACAAGATCGTCCCGCTTGGGCAGTCTGGGTTCCGCATTCGGCTGAAAGGCGAATCGTACCGGAACGGCTCCTGGACGGAGAAGGGCGTGGAACTCGATTTCGGCCGGACAGAAAACGACTTCGTTTTGAATTCCGTGGGAAACCGGTTCGGATGGTTCAGCGGCGATGAGTTTCATTCCGAAGAACGATCTGGCGACGGATGGATCCAGCGCAAGGTTTCCGAGCCTCCAAATAGCCTGTTGCGCTCCTGCGGATACAAGGATCCGGGCACTGAAGGCGCGCCGGAATACGACTTTGACCGCAATCTGCGCATCACCCGCTGCATCACCGCCTGGTCCAAAGCGAAATCCACCTTCCGGCCCGCGGGGGAGAAATCGTTCATCGAACGCTGACGTTGCACTGGGCTTTACGTCATTGCATGCCATTGCTTTTCCGGGTTTGCGCCCGGCGTGCCTCTTTGCAGGACTTTGTCCTGCACCAGTTTACAGGAGGACGCTTCCCGCTCCTCCTGTACCTCCTCGGGCCAAAGGATCGCTGCGCGGCGACCCTTTGGAATCCCGCGCGCCAAGGGGGCTTTGACTGGAACGGCCATGCCAGTTCGCTGGGCTGGCGGAAACAATGGAAACCGAAGCATCGAGAGATGGCATCAGGGACGCGATCGACATTCTCATGGCTCTGGCCGTTCCAATCCCCAAAGCCCCCTTGGAACCCCTCCAGTTCAGCAGCGGCATGGAATGCCAGCTCCGGCAACATTGGCAATGCGAAGGGCAAAGCCCGAGCGAGCCGCATACCCACCAATCCAGCACTCCAGACAGAATCTGGCAGTCAAACAAGGCTGGCACGGGGGTCCGGGGGGCGCGGTTCATGGAACGGCCAATGAAACCGGCGATATCGATCGCGACCCTGATGATCCATCCACTTCCGGTGACGATCATCCCTCCCGGCGCACCTGGCTGGTCTGGCATGGCCGTTCCAGTTAGCGCCCCCCGGCGCCGGAGTCCAGAGGGACGGCGTCAGTCCCTCTGGCCGGGGTCACGGGTCCCGGTGGACCCGTGAATACGGCACCCGGGCCGCCCCGGTAAGGCTCGGCGCAGCCGAAAAAAGCTCCGGCGCAAAGCCGGAAGAACGGCACCCGGGCCGCTCCGGGAGAGCTCGGCGCAGCCGAAAAAGCCCCGGCGCAAAGCCGGAAGAACGGCACCCGGGCCGCCCCGGGAAAAGTCCCGCGCAGCGGAAGAAATGCGAAGCGTTGATGCCCGGCGCAGCCGAAGAATGCTCTTACTTCAGGACGTACGGCGCCGATCGGTAAAGGCGAAACTCCCGCAAGGCTCCTGGGAGCGAATTGGGCTGGAGGGCGCTGGAGCCCAGCGTGAGACTGGTGGTTTCGCTGGGGCGCGGGAAGAAGGCGCCGGAGTCCACCGATGGCGCCTCCAACGGGATTTTCTGGCCATTCATCCAAAGGGAAAAGCCAGAGGCGCGGTCCAGGGAGGCGGCCACATCCACCCAGCCTTGGGTGGCCATGTGATAACTGGTTAGGGAACGCACCACGCACAGGCGCGCAGGCTGCCCGCGCCAGGCGGCCAGTCGCAGACGGCCATCGGATTGGATGGCCAGTTCCAGATTCCGAGAGCCGATGTCGGCGATCACGGCGAGTCCGGAATCCGTCGCCGCTGGCAGGGAATCCAGCCACACCTTCGCGAACACGCCCAGTCGGTAGGTGGAATCCAAGCCCACCAGCGAATCCACGGAAACCATCGCGATGGGCTCGAAGCGGATGGCCTGGTAGGCGTCCACCGCCCGCAGCGAGGG
This sequence comes from Fibrobacterota bacterium, assembly GCA_016699655.1. GTDB lineage: Bacteria > Fibrobacterota > Fibrobacteria > UBA5070 > UBA5070 > UBA5070. Next base: position 355,166 of record CP064986.1, on the reverse strand, counting down.
GTTGCCGGAAAGGACTGGCTTGAGGTTGGTGAAGGCGGTCAGCGGCATGGTTCCGTTGAAGTCCCAGCCCACCACCGGATCCGTGGCGAGCACCCAGCTTTTCACTTCGGTGTTGGTGGATGGCGTGACTCCCACCACGGTGGGGACGCCGTCGACCGGCAGGATGTCCTGGCGGGACCATTCCTGGGATTCGCTTCCCAAAACCAGTTCCACTTTCTGTCCGGGCAGGCTCTTGACCTGGACAAATCCAGGCTTGGTGGCGAGCCCTCCGGGGATACCCAGGATGTGGGCCCGGGTGGGGGCGCCTGCGGAGGTGTCCACCGGCACCCATCCCACGATCCAGCGGTCCAGTGAGAGGTTCTGGGTCTTCTGGGCGGACCCCTCCAGGGCCAGTCGGCCGGAGATGGCGCCCAGGTCGGATTGGGCCACAGACACGACCCATTGTCCAGTGGCGAGATTCGAAAACCGGAAGCGGCCGGTGGCGTCGGCGCGGGTGGAATCCTTGGGGCCGCGGGCATTTCGGGCGTCCCACAGATAGACAGTCATGCCGTCCACGGATGGTTTGGTGGGGGCCAGGCTGCGCGCCGCGGCCATGTTCTCCGTTCCCACCGTCCCCGCGATGGATCCGCCCTCGGGACCTCGGTTCGGCTCGGCGGCGGTGGAGCCTCCTCCACCGCACGAAGCCAAAAGGAAAGAGGCGAGTGCGAGGAAGATGGATTTTGGGGTGGTGCTCATGACTTGTCAAAAATGCGGGACGTGGCGCTCCAGCGCAATGGTTCAGGTGCGATTGGTGGGACTTTGGGAGCCCACCGGTGTACGCGTGAGCGGAAACAGCTGCAAATTGACTTGGTAGACGCGGTCGGAGTGGGGGATTTCCGAGGCCAAAGCGATGAGCTCGCGGCGGAAATTGCGGACCTTTTCGCGGACGACCTCGAAATGCTCGGCATCCAAGCCCACGGTCAGGGTGGAAATGTGGCGTAGATCACGATCGTGGCGGGCAAGTGACTGGCCAGCCAGCTCCAAAGTCTTGAGCTGGTAGTTGCGCACCAATCGGCTGGCCGATCGCGTGGGGGTGGAAAGGTTCGATTCCACCTGCCTGTACAATTCGCCATCTTTTTGGAGCAATCCAAGTTCCAACAGCAGCTCCACGGCTTCCCTGGCCTGCTCCCCGGAGATGGGCGGATCCAGTTGTTGGCCCAGGAGGTTCCAGTCCTGCGCAAACGGGAAATTGGTGACCAACTCGCGCAAGGGCACGATGTACCACTCCCGAAACAACTCGAATTCCCCCGCGTTGAGGATTCTTCCCTGGCGCGGGCGCGGAATCTGTCGGAGTCGATCCTGGTGGTGTTCGCGGTCCTTGGGAGTGCGGGCGTTGCCCAGTGCCACCAGGGCGGAGAAATATTCCGCCTCAGCCGGACCATGTTCCATCGCCTTGGACAATCGGTGGGCGGCCACCAGCGAGAGGTTCTTTTCACCCAGAGCGACGCGCCGCAAAAAGGATCGGCTGGAAAATTCACATTTGTTGGCCAGCCACTGGTAGCTCATGTTGGCGGAGTGCGCTTTGCGAAACTCGATCCAATCCCGCAGGTAGGCGTGGTAGTCCTCGTAGTCCCACACGGAGAGCTCTTCGGGAGCCTCCGGCGACGTGGCGGGAATCTGCGCGGCGGCCGATTCCTGGACCTTTCCTCTGGAAGGTGATGGCAATTTTGTGGAAACGGCAGCACCCCCATTGGTTGATCGAGACCACGTCCCGATGGACAGGTAGGAAAATAGCTCGGAGGAGATTCGATCGAATTCACCCAGATACATTCCTGAAGATTCACGCCCGGCTGCGTCCTATGTTTTGCGCATGGAACTCCCCGACGCCCATCCCGCGCGCATGCCTTTCCGCTTTCAAGCCAAGTGGATCGCCCTGTTTGTGGCGTTCGGCGCGCTCTTCGTGGCCATCGCCCTGTGGGTGGTGTTCGGGAGGCAGCGGGTGGACGATCGACTGATCTTTTTGGACGACTCCGCATTGATGCTCGGAGCCGACACCCTTTGTCCTTTCCAAGCCCACTTTCGGGACAGCTTGCCGGATTTTCCAGATACGACTTGGAAGGGGTTTGATATCAATCCTCTGCGAAACCAGGTAGAATCGAAGCGAATGGCCGGGATGGAGGGCTTCCGTCTCGGTGCCTCGCCGACCATGCCATTCGTGACTTTGGATGTAGTCCTGCATACTCTCCGCAATGCTGGCTTGGAGCGGATCAACCTGGTCGATTTCACCAGGAACGTGGAGGTGGCGCTTCCCGAAGGCGAATTGAACTACGAGGAACGAGATCCATCGTACGGCAGTTCAGAATGGAGGGTGCCGGAAACGAAAGACTCCTTCCTGTGGATCCTGATGCGATCCGACACCTTGCATCTCTTCGCATCGGGCATGAGAGGCGTGACCTGGCGCACACTTCCCGGTGCGCTGGAAACACGCGATTCGGTAGCCAGGCGATCCGCACAGGATTCGTTGCGTCGATGGCTTTTGGAGACTTGTCGCGGGAATTCGCCGGGCTCCATTCTCATTCTCAATGCCTCCAGGGACCCTTTTCGCAAGATGATCGAGCTTGCCGCATTCGTCCACGAGGCAGGTGGACGAATTCCACGCATAGCCAAGCTGACTTCGGGATACGAGCGGTTTCTCTCTGGATTCCCGGCCGCGTCGGAACTCGACGAAGTGCTGCGTGAGAACTCGATCGCCTGGAGCAGAGGTAGGATGGTCGCAGGATTGGGACGGCTGCAGTTTGACAAACAGGGGATCGGCCCCCTATTGTCTTCCGGGATGGATCAGGAAGTCGCCTTGATGCCGCTGGAGCTCGATGCGAAGGTCGTCGTTCCCGAAGGCAATCCATTCCTTTCGGGCGCATCGAGGTATTCGCACAGAGATTTCCGTATTCCATTCCAAGGAGAAAAGCAACGATTGGTTCTTCGCGAGGTGTGGCTCGGCCGAAGGGGAAGTGGCCATGGGAGTTCGTGGTGGGCATTCTACGACGAAGGGCGACGTACTTCCGTCTGGTCCCTGGATGCGATTCGAAAAGGTTCCTGGTGGTCCAGCTTCTCGATTGACAGGATCGAACCTCTTGGTCCGTACGGATTTAGAATCCTGTTGCGGCAAGAAGATCTTTCCGACTCGGTTTGGTGGATGAACGGCTACGAACTGGACTTCTCCGTTTCGGAAACGCTCATCACGCTCACGACGGTTGGCGATCGGTTTAGCTGGTACATGGGTGATGAATTCCGCACGGAAGAGTTGTCGAGCGAGGGATGGTTGCTTCGCAGGGTCGTATTTCCTCCGGACAGCTTGTTGCGCACCTGCGGGTACCACGCGCTGAGTCGCGAGAGCTGGAGGAGTATGGATTGGGATCGCGCCTTGCGCGTCAGCCGGTGCATCACCAGCTGGCGCGAAGTCGACACGTTCTTTCGGCCAATCCATGCGAAGTCGTCCCTCGAACAGGGGCTGCGCTGACCTCCTTTCCAAAAAGCGAGGAAAATGCGCCCCTCAGCTTCATCCAGTCCGGCAGCGGCATGGGATAAACAGCCCCAAGCCACCTGTAAGCCCCGACAGCTGTCGGGGCCAACAATAGCCCGTATCAGACATAATCTGGCAATCAAGCAGGGCTGGCACGGGGGTCCGGGGGGCGCGGTTCATGGAACGGCCAATGGGTATTGGCGATATCGATCGCGTCCCTGATGATCTCGCCACGTCCACCGACGATCATCCCACCCGGCGCACCTGGCTGGTCTGGCATGGCCGTTCCAGTTAGCGCCCCCCGGCGCGCGGGTTCCCAGGGACGCGCGCTCGTCCCCTGGGTCGGGGTTCGGGTGCCGATGCACCCGAGAAACGGCCTCCCGGGCCGCCCCGGGAGAGCGCGGCGCAGCCGAATGAAGCCCCCGGCGCAAAGCCGGAAGAAAGCCCGGCGCAGCCGAAGAAAAACCACGGCGCAAAGCCGGAATGCACATGTAGAATGCTCTTGAAGAGGTCAAACATCTCCGACCCGCGAGGTTCGTGTGTCCATCGGATTTTCCATCGCCATCATTCTAGGGTGGACCCTCGGTGCAACCGCCCCGCGCATCGACACCGCCCATTCCCTTCGCTTGACCATCGAAGCCGTGGACGACCGCACAAACAAACCGATCCAAGCCCAGATTCGCGTCGATTGCAAGGACGTAGGCGAGACCCCGCTGACCTTGCCCAACCTCCCGATCCACGCCAAGGTTTCCGCCTCCTTCGAGGAATCCGCCTGGCAGCGTGTCGCCCTCGACTCGGAAGCACAACGCACGCACAAAGTGCTCCTCCACTTCCGCTCGCACAACCCGGATTCCATTTACCTGATGGTGAGGGGGGAGAGGGTTTTAAGAGATGATCTTGTGGTTCGGAAAGCGCTCCGTTCAAAGGAACGGATCAACGAGGTCATCAAGGGGATCAACGAGATCGGAATACGACGAAAGCGGGAATGCGGGCGCCAAGCGAATACGCGATGCAAGCGTGAGCTGGATTCGCTGCGAAGACAGATCCGTAGAGAAGAGGAGAAGTTTCATGCGCTCTCGCGACGGATCGATTCGCTCTGTTCCGACTGCAACGATCCTCAATTCGGTCACCGCGAGGAATCACGATTCCTTTACCGTTCCATGTTGATCAAGTCGAGTCCTCGAGGGTCCGAGCCAGATCCTCGCCAGTATGAAGACGCCCTCTTCCATTTCGCCGAAATGACGTATCAGGGTGAAATCAGAGCACTCGCAGCAGCAACGGAAGCTCGCCAGAACTGGGTGGATGACGACAGTTGTGGCCCCCCTCCCAAGGAGCCAGATCCGAATCTGAAGGTCCGGCATGTCGAGGGCCTCGCGGCCCACCGAGCCTACCTGGATTCGTTGCCCGATGGGGCGCGTCGAGACATCATCCTCTATCGAATGGCGTTCCTCCACGACCTTCGTGGAGAAGCTGATTCCGGGCTCGTGTACCTGCGAGAACTCGCAGCTCGGCCCCCCACTTCTCGGTGGTTCTCCATAGCCATCCTGCTGATCGGGAAACATCACTTCGCTTCAGCCCGATACGATTCGGCCGCTGCATGGATCACTCGCTCGCTCGATCTGGCATCGGAAACGAGTTCATTGGGGGGGCGCGAAAACTCCCTAAACCTCCTCGATTCTTGCTTTCTGCGCCAACCCGACCCTCTCGCCGCCGCCCGCCGCCACTTCGCGCAGATCGGCCCCCGCCCCTACCAGGACACCGTCTTCCAAAATCTGTCCATCCAACCCCGCAAGCCCCAATAGCCGTAGTTATCGATTTACAGACAGCCTGCGCCGCTGCCGTTGCATTCCGTCCGTTTCCGGTTTCAGGGCAATCCGAGGATTGCCCCTACGCCGGCCCGCAGGCAACGGCGGCAATCCTTTGAATACGTCATGCATCCCTGGCCATTGGGCTTCGGACTGAAGTCCTCGCTTTCCAACCGCCGCCTGCATTCGCACGCGTCGGAAGGTCTTACCCACCCCAGTCCATTCCGCCCGCCCGCCAGACGCCCGCCACCCTGCCAGCCCCTCCCGGCCAGCGAAGCGATGCCGGAAATCGGCAATCAGACAGAATCCGGCAATCAAGCAGGTCTGGCACGGGGGTCCGGGGGGCGCGGTTCATGGAACGGCCAACGGGTATTGGCGATATCGATCGCGTCCCTGATGATCTCGCCACGTCCACTGACGATCATTCCTCCCGGCGCACCTGGCTGGTCTGGCATGGCCGTTCCAGTTAGCGCCCCCCGGCGCGCGGGTTCCCAGGGGACGCGCGCTCGTCCCCTGGGTCGGGGTTCGGGTGCCGATGCACCCGAGAAACGGCCTCCCGGGCCGCCCCGGGAGAAAGCCCGACGCAGTCGATGTCCCGCGCAGCGGAACGCCCCACGGGCGCCCCGTGCAAAGCCGGACACGCAGTGTCAAAGCCTCACGCAGTGAACAAAGGCCCGACGCAGTCGCAAAGCCTCGCGCCAGCAGAAAGCCTAGCGCAGCGAAGCGGCACCCGGGCCGCCCCGGGAAAAGCCCGGCGCAGCCGAATGAAGCCTACGGCAACGCCACCTTCAGGGAGGTCTCGCCCGCGCGCACCACGTAAAGCCCCGACGGAAGCACCGCCGACCGCACCGCTCCCGTGCCAACGATCAGCGTCTGCAAAAGCTTCCCCTGCGCCGTCAGAAATTGCACGCGGGACCCCGCCAAGGCCTCGACCAGAATCCGTCCATTGAGGGGAGAGACCGAAAGTCCCGAGGAGGGAGAAGGAGCCGCGGACACTCCGGAGATGAATTCATCCGTGTTGATCTTGCCGACGCCGGAATAGGTCTTGACCAGGGTGGGGACATCGGCCACGGGATCCGCCTTGTAGGAATAGAATGTGGAGGGTTTGAATTTTCCGGCGAGCACTTCTTCGCTGGCGGAAAGGGCTTCGGCGCCAGGCGCCTGGCCCGCGGCGAGGATGACCTGGGGCACGCGGTCGCAGGTGACCCATTTGTTGTCCACGAAGGTGGCGGCGCCGTTTTCCGACGTCTTCCCGAACACCGGTTTCTTGGAGGCCTCGTAGTGGTTGCCCTCGATGTAGACATCGGAATTGATGCGGGTGTTCGTGCCGTTCTCGCTGGTGATCATGTAATTGTTGAGCATGTGCACCTTGCCAAAGCGGATCAAGGGCAGTCGCGAAAGGATGTTCTGGAAGTAGTTGTGGCTGTAGGTGATCTTGCGATCGAAGTCGTCGCTGTTTCCTTTGCCGAACAGCGACGCCTTGTGGTGGTCGTGGAAGTAGCACCAGGAGATGGTGATGTTGGAGCTGTTGTTCTTGCCGTCCACCAGGCCGTCGTAGCGATCCACGTCGGTCATCACGGAAGGATCTTCGTTGAAGAATTCGCAGTGATCGATCCAGATGTGGCGCGTGATGCGGCTTGCTTCGGGAATCGTCTCGTCGTCGGCTTGGATGCCGATGCAGTCGGGGTCGGTCAAGGTCTTGGCCGCGCCGTCCACCCAGCCGATGATCTTGTTTTCATCCGTGCGGGCGATGGGGACGTTCTTCATGGTGAAGCGGATGTTGCGGATGATGATGTTGGACTGGCTCTGGATGATGATCCCGATGCGGTTGAAGAATGCCTCCGACCCGATGCCCACAAGCGTCTTGTTGGAGCCCAGCTTGAGGATGTCGCCGTAGGTGGAAGCCGTACCGCCGCTGGTGACGATGTTCCCCGACGCGTCCACCTTCACCGCCACCCCGGTGTTGAATTCCTTGGTGATGCGGATCACGTAGGGGGTGGATTTGTCTTCGGCGTACTGCTTGAGCTCGGCGTAGGTGGTCGGGGTCACCACTTTTCCGCCGGCGCCGCCGGTGGTGGTGCCTTCGGTGGAGGCAAAGCCCATCATGGCGAAATTCGGGGTGGCCGCCGAGATCGCGCCTGCGAGGACGGAGACCAAAAGTGCCAGTCTGGAATTCATGAACGCCTGCCGTTGGAAGGGAGAGGTGAGGTTCTTCAAGATCCACGATGCCTCCCACAGGCGCTTTCAAGTTCTGGATCGCCGGTTTTGGTGTTGAAATTTGGTCGGGTGCCATCGGTGCGGGAAATGCACTTTTGCAGATCCATGCTTTTCCCCTGCTTTTCCTCCGGAGCCGATCGTGCTGAACCTTTGCCAGCTTCTGCTTGCCCTTGCCGGCCAGTACATCAACTACACCCCCGAGTGGCAAACCACGCCTGAAGTGACTCTTGCGCCCCGGATGCCCACCCCGTTCGATGCCTGGAATCTCGCCACCACGCCTCGCTTCGCCTTTGTCCGCACCGATTGGGCGAGCGATGGATCGGTGGAGTTTTTGGATACCGTGACTCTTTCCTGGCAGGCGGCGGGGGGAGTGTTCGAGGAAATCCACCTGGGCTCCGAACGCACATCCAACCGCTCGGCCAAGACCTGGGTGAAGGCCTGGGGCGTGGATACACTGCGAGCCAAAAAGGGCCAGGCCGCTGCCGATTCCCTACGGAAATGGACCCGACTCAACGGGCCTGAACCTTGGAGTCCCCTGGAGGTGGTGCTCTGCCACGACACGATTGGTGGGCGCTCTTGCGTGGATAGCTCCTATTGGACCAATCAGGGCTCCTTGTACAAGGATGCCCAGTGGATTCTTGAGAAGGTGGACGCCAACGGCTACATGGTGCGTCGCGATTCCATCATACTGGTTTCCGGGTTGCTGATCGTGCTGTCCCGGGATTCTGTGAGGGTGGAATCCAATGGCAAGCCACTGGAATCGATCCACTGGGCATATTCAGGGGCGGTTCAATCTCTGGTAGAAAATGCTCGGGTGGAAAATTTTTGGAACGGGAACCAGCTGGAAAGAGTCAAGACCACAACGATCACGACCTACGAGCGGAACTTGTTCTGGGGCGCCGACGGTAGGCTGGATTCATCCATCCTCCCCCTGATGGATGACGGCTATCGTTTCCAATACGATGCCCAGGGGCGCATGGTTGGCCAGACCTACAGTTTTCAGCGCAACCGCATGGACCTGGATGCGAACGGACGGCTGATCGCACTGCGGGCGGATATCGCGGACGGGCCTGACCGGGACAGATATCGGGAATACGCGCTGGATTCGTTCGTGCTGGACGCCCAAGGACGACTCCTGGAATCGGTCAGGTGCCTGGACTACATGACCGACTCGCTCCTCGATCGGTCCAATTGCTCCCGCCGCACCTACGAATACAACGTGTCCGCGTCCATCCACCAAACACCTTCCATCCGCGCGGCCGGCCAAGTGCGCCGCGAAGGCTCTCGCTTGGTGGCCCAGGGAATGCCCAATCGTCCCTTGACCCTCAAGCTCCTCCGGCCCGATGGCCGCGTGGAGCGCACGGAAAAGGCGATGGGGGAGATTCGCCTGGAGATCCGCGACTTGCCCAAAGGGCTTTTGCTCTGGTCGCTGGAGTCGGAAGGCTCCGCCCAGGCCAGCGGCAGAATCTGGCTGCCCGCCCGGTAAGGGGGTCTGCGGAATCATCGACGTATTGAAGTTTGGTCCGTCGTCAACAAGGCATCTCGGAATGCACATTTCGGCGCGCACCCTGTCGCTTGGAAAATCCCTCGGTCTGCGGAGTCTACCGTGTTCCCTCTCCTGCATCTTCTTGCCGCCCTCTCTGGTCAGTTCCTCCCCTACACCCCGGCTTGGCAAACCGAGCCGGAAAAGACCATAGGCTCCCCCCTGCCCACGCCCCGCGATCGGTGGGATTTCGCCAAGACCCCGCGCTGGAGCTTCGTGCGAACGGACTGGACTGCCCAAGGGGCGGTGAACTACCGGGACACCACGCTCCTTTCCTGGGAAAGCGCCGGAGGGGTGTACGAGGAAATCCACCTGGGATCCAAGGGGGTCCCCAGGCGTTTTCTCAAGACCTGGCTGAAGGCACACGGGGTGGACACCCTGCGGGCCAAGAGAGATCTGCTTTCCGTGGATTCCCTGAAGAAATGGACCCGCCCGGAGGAAGGCGATCCGTGGAGTGTCCAGGAGGTGGTGCGTTGCCACGACACGGTGGTGGGGCGAGCCTGCGTGGACAGCCTTTACGAAAGCAACGCTGGCGGATTGGAGGGCCAGGCCCGCTGGATTCGCGAACGTGCGGACAATGGCTACCTGGTGGGCCGCGATACTCTCCAATGGGTTGCGGGAGCGATGACCTTGGTGGTGAGGGATTCGGTGCGACGGGAATCCAACGGCAAACCCTTGGAACGGATCCACTGGGGTTACTCCTGGAGCGACGATTCCCTCGAGGAAGATCATCGGGTGGAATGGTTCTGGACCGGAAGCCGGCTGGACCGGGCCAAGACCACCTCGATGTTCGATTTCGAGCGGGTCTTGTACTGGGGAGCTGGTGGCCGATTGGATTCAGCCCTCACCCCACCGGTGAACAACGGCATCCGCTACCAGTACGATGCCCAGGGGCGGCTGGTCGGCATGACGGGCAATCGTAAGCAGGATCGACTGGATCTGGACGCCCAGGGCCGATTGGTCGCCTTTCGCATGGATGAGCCCGACGACCTCGATCCGTCGGTGTTCCATGAATTCTCCCTGGACTCCTTCGTTTTGGATGGCCAAGGGCGCCTTTCGGTTGCCTTCCAGTGCACCGATTTCAAAACCACGACGATGATCGATCGCTCCCTGTGCACCCGCAGCACCTATGAATACGACGTTTCCGTGGGTCTGGAAAACCCTGCCCGCACCCGGCCGGTCGGCCAACTACGCCACGAAGGCTCTCGCTTGGTGGCCCAGGGAATCTCTGGCCGTCCGTTGACCCTCAAGATCCTCCGACCGGATGGTCGCGTGAAGCGCACGGAAAAGGCGATGGGGGAGATCCGCCTGGAGATCCGCGACTTGCCCAAAGGGCTTTTGCTCTGGTCGCTGGAGTCGGAAGGTTCGGCCCAGGCCAGCGGCAGAATCTGGCTTCCCGCCCGCTAAGGGGGGCGGTGGTGGAAACTTAGGCGAAGGCTGGGGTGGCGGGTGAGGCTCGCCGCACCAGCAGGCACCTGCCCTGGCTGGACTCGTAGCGATCGCGGATGCGCTGGTTGCGACGGGCTTGGAGTTCCCAGTGCGCCAGGGCTTCCTGGAGAGTGCGCGGAGCCGCGGAATCATCGAAGCCATCGATCTCTGCTTGGGCCTGGTCGATTTCGAGGAGTGCGTTCATGGGAGGGTTCCTGGGTGAAGGCTTCCGGGGGCATCAGGGGATGTGCTCAGATGAGCATCATCCAGTAAGATCGTATCTCCAAGCCTTTGCGGCAAGTCGTTGTCAGGCAAACTGTTGTACCACACGAATCCTTGGGTTGTCGATGAGGGCAACCTTTTCTACCATTCCCCGCCTCTAACGCATCATCAGGAGTCTGCCATGAGCCACAAGTGCGAAGTCACCGGCAAGAGCCGTTTGGTCGGGAACATTGTTTCGCACGCCAACAACCACACCAAGATGGTCCAGCGCGCCAATGTGCAGAAGAAGCGGATCTTCGTGCCTGAGCTGGGCAAGTGGGTGGTTGCGCGTGTTTCCGCCAATGGTCTGCGGACCATTGCCAAGCAGGGAGCGTTCGTCGCTCTCGGCCTGAAGAAGTAACAGCCGGTTTCGGATTCGGCCCTTCCGTCGGGATCAAACCCGACGGAAGGGCTTTTTTGATGGTCGGAGGAAACGTGGTCCAGAGCGATCTCATGGAGCATCTGAAAACGGCGGCGCCCTTGGGCTTTGTCGTGGTGGGATGGTTCCTCGGCGTCGTTTTCGAATCCATCCTGGCCGCACGCCTGCGCCGTTGGGCGGAAAAAACCACCTGGCAGGGCGACGACGTCCTGATCAAGGCCTTCCACGGCCTTCCCAAGTGGATCTGCGCCTTGGTGGGGCTGCACATCTCGCTATTCGATCTGCCGTTGTCTGGTGGGATCGTTTCCTGGGCCCAAAAAGCGACCCTGATGGCGGGAGTGCTGGTCGCCACGGTCTTTGTGGCGCGCGTCGCGGTCGGCTTCGTGGGCATCTACACCGCGGCCGTGGAGGGAGTGGCGCCGTCCACGTCCATCTTCCGATCTCTGGCCAAAGTGCTGGTGTTCGTGTTGGGCGGGCTGATTGCCTTGCAATCGGCGGGAATTTCCATCGCGCCCATCCTCACGGCTTTGGGTGTTGGAGGCTTGGCCACGGCGCTGGCCTTGCAGCCCACGCTCGCCAATTTGTTTTCCGGCATCCAGATTTTGGCCAGCCGCACCATCAATCCCGGCGATTTCGTGCGCCTGGACAGCGGCGAAGAAGGCCATGTGCTGGACATCAACTGGCGCACCACCACCATCAAGAGCGCCACCAGCTCCATGGTGATGATCCCCAATTCCAAGCTCGCCAATGCCGTGGTCACCAACCACCACTACCCGGACCGCGAAATCGGTTTCACGGTTTCCGTGCAGGTCGCCTACGGGTCGGACCTCGCCAAGGTGGAAGCCGTGGTGCGGGAAGTGGGTGTGGTTGTCCAGTCGGATCTCGCCTGCGGGGTCTCCAGCCATGTTCCCGAGGCCCGGTTCGCCAACTTCGGAGACTCCGGAATCAGCCTCAATGTGGGTTTGCGCGCGGTGGACCCCACCGAGCAAGGGCTCTTGCGCCACGAGTTCATCAGGCGCTTGGAAGAACGTTTTCGTCAGGAAGGGATCGAAATTCCCTATCCTACCCGAGTGGTTCTGCAACGTCCTTGAGGACGAACCCCTCGCAAGTCGTTGTGAAGTATTACCTTTCCACCCTCTTTTCCGTTTTGAAAGGATCCTACCATGGCCGTACCGAAGCGAAAGCATTCGGCCCAGCGTCGCGACAAGCGTCGTACGCACTACACGATCAGCGCCAAGAGCTTGGCCAAGTGTGACCACTGCGGGCAGCCCAAGCAGCCGCACCGCGTGTGCTCCAAGTGCGGCTTCTATGCCGGACGAGAGATTCACGAGCCCATCGCCGACTAAGCGAGGCTTCCCGTGATCCGCATCGCCCTTGATGCCATGGGTGGGGACCTTGGTCCGCGTGAAGCGGTCCAGGGTGCGATCCTGGCTCTGAAACAGGCTCCCGGCCCCATGGCCGTGGTCCTGACTGGAGATGAGCCCGTTTTGCGCGATCTGATCGCGCAGTGCGGCGGAGCTGGCCTTCCCTTGGAAGTCGTTCATACCACGCAAGTCGTGGAAATGTCCGACACCCCAACGGTGGCCCTGAAAACCAAGCCTGACAGTTCGCTCACCGTTTGCGTGGGTCTGCAGAAGAAGGGTTTGGTCCAAGCTTCGGTCAGTCCGGGGAACACCGGAGCCATGATGGCGGCCAGCCTCATGATTCTGGGACGCGCGGGCAAGATCAGCCGCCCCACGGTGGCCACGGTCCTTCCCACCGCGACCAACAAGGTCGTGATGGTGGATTCGGGCGCCAACGTGGACGAAAAGCCGACCCAGTTGATGCAGTTCGCCGTATGCGGAGCCATCTACTCCAAGCATGTGCTGGGAGTGGAGAATCCGCGCGTGGGCTTGCTGAACATGGGCGAGGAAGATCACAAGGGGACAGAAGTTGTCGCCGAGACCTACAAGCTCCTGAAGGCCAGCCACTTGAACTTCGTGGGCAATGTGGAAGGCCATGACATCCCCAAGGGTGGAATCGACGTGCTGGTGACGCCCGGGTTCACGGGCAACGTGGTCCTGAAGCTGTACGAGGGAATGGGCGAGTACATGGCCCACACCTTCAAGCACGCGCTCAGCGGACCGCACTTCGACGCCATCTTCGAAACGTGGAATTACGAGAACGAAGCGGGCGGGCTCCTTCTGGGGCTCGACGGCACGTCCGTGATCATGCACGGGCGGTCTTCCGCTCGCGCCTACGTCTCTGGATTGCACATCGCCTACCGCATGGCGTCGGCCTCGGTGCATCGCAAGATCGCCGCCGAGATCGAGACCATGGAGACTCCCGCGTGAGTCTTCGCGCCGGGATCGTCGAGGTCGGTCAGGCTCATTTTGGCGAACATGTCGAAAACGACGCGTTCGTGGGGATGGGCGTGGACACTTCCGATGAGTGGATCCGTTCGCGTTCGGGCATCGAACGCCGGTGGTTCATCGGAAAAGACGACCCTCGCAAGACCTCCGACGTCGGTGCCGAGGCTCTCTCCGATGCGCTGCGGCGCGCCGGATGGGAAGCGGATTCGCTGGACGCCATCGTGTGCGCCACTTCCACCCCGGACTTCGCCTCCTACCCGGCCACGGCCTGCGTGATCCAGGAGAAGGTGAAGGCGTCCAACGCCTTCGGAGTGGATGCCACGGCAGCCTGTACAGGATTTGTCGTCGGGTTGAACATCGCCTCCAACTACATCGTCGCCGGGCAATGCAAGCGCGTCGCCTTGGTGTGCGCGGAACTCAATTCGCGGATCCTGAACTTCCAGGACCGCAACACCTGCGTGCTGTTCGGCGACGGCGCCGCCGCCGTCCTGCTGGAAGCGCGCGAAGACGGCTCTGGTGTGCTGGGCTCCGATCTCAAGAGCGACGGCAAACTGGTTCCCATCCTGGATGCGCCTCCGGTGCGCATGGATGGCAAGGCTGTCTATCGCTGTGCGGTCACCGAGATGCCCGCCATTTCGCGACGTCTCCTGGAAAAGCACGGCTTGGCCGTGGCCGACGTGGATCTGATGATCCCGCACCAGGCCAACATCCGGATCATCGAATCGACCGGACAAAATCTGGGCATCGCCCCCGAAAAGGTGATGGTGAACGTCCAGAACTACGGCAACACTTCCTCCGCCACGATCCCCATCGCGCTTCGCCAGGCTCTGGACGAAGGCCGCATCCAGAAAGGCGACCTGGTTTTGACGGTCGCCGTGGGTGCCGGGATGATCTGGGGCGCCAACCTCATCCGGTGGTAAGCAGACCATGAAGACGATTTTCCTTTTCCCGGGCCAGGGTTCGCAGTACGTGGGCATGGGCAAGCAATTGGCTGACTCCCACGACGGTGCCAAAAAGCTCCTGCAGGAAGCCGACGACATTTTGGGGATCTCGCTTTCCAAGATCCTCTTCGAGGGTCCTGAAGAAGACCTCAAGGCGACCCAGAACACCCAGCCTGCCTTGTATGTCACGTCCCTGATGGCCGCCTTGGTTCTCAAGGAACAAGGCATCACGGCGGATTTCGCCGCCGGCCACTCGCTGGGCGAATATTCGGCCCTCGCCGCCATGGGCGCCCTTTCCTTTGCCGATGGCCTGCGCTTGGTGCGCCTTCGCGGCAACCTGATGGCCGAGGCCGGCGTGCGCCGTCCCGGTGCCATGGCCGCCGTGTTGGGCATGGACCCCCAGCCTCTGGAAGACGCCATCAAAGGCGTGGCAGGCTGCGTGGTTCCGGCCAATTTCAACAGCCCCGGCCAGATCGTGATCTCCGGTGAGGTCGCCTCGGTGGAGGCGGCCATGGAGGCCTGCACGGCCGCCGGCGCCAAAAAAGTGGTTCGTTTGCCCGTTTCCGGTGCCTTCCACTCGCCCCTCATGGAATACGCCCTGGAAGGTCTGCGCGAAGGCTTGGTCAAGGCCACCTTCCAAAAGCCCACCGCCGCCGTGATCGCCAATGTGGACGCCCAGCCCCACACGGATCCTTCCGAGTTCGCCTCCTTGCTGGAGCGCCAGCTGGTGAGCCCCGTGCGTTGGATCGACTCCATGAAGAAGGCCCTCGAGCTCGGCGCGGTTCGCGCCGTGGAAGTCGGCTCCGGCAAGGTCCTGATGGGCCTGATGCGCGGCATCGATCGTTCCGTCACCGTGACCCCTGTCGAGTCCGTCGAGGCCGCCCAGGCCCTGGCCGCGTCCTGAGGTAATCCAGATGTCCAAGCCCGTCGCCCTGATCACTGGAGCCCATCGCGGAATCGGTGCCGCCATCGCCAAAAAGCTCGGTGCGGAAGGATTCGCCCTGGCTCTGGCGGCGCGGTCCATGGACGCGCTCAACGCCTTTGCCGCCGAACTTTCCGCCCAAGGCATGGAAGTGGCCGTGTTCGGCTGCGACGTGTCCGATGCCGCCCAGGTGGACGCCCTCATGAAGGGCATCCAGGAAAAGTTCGGGCGGCTGGATGCGCTGGTCAACAACGCGGGCATCACCAAGGACGGTCTTCTGCTTCGCATGAAGGAAGAAGACTGGGACGCGGTCCTGGACATCAACCTGAAGTCGGTGTTTTTGGTGTCCAAGGCCGCCTTGCGCCTGTTGCTGAAGTCCACCCAGGGACGCATTGTCAACGTTTCCTCGGTGGTTGGCGTGACCGGCAACCCAGGTCAGACCAACTACGCGGCCTCCAAGGCCGGCATGATCGGATTTTCCAAGGCCATGGCGCGCGAATACGCCACCAAAGGCCTTTGCGTGAACGTGGTGGCCCCCGGATTCATCGAATCCGACATGACCGGCCACCTCAACGAAGCCCAGATCGCGGCCGCCCTGGGGCAGATTCCCGCCGGGCGCATGGGCACCGGCGAGGACGTCGCCGCCACCGTTTCATTTCTCGTTTCCGCCTCCGCTTCGTACGTCACCGGCCAAGTGCTGTGTGTCGACGGCGGCATGGCGATGTAAGTTTTCACCCCAACACCAAACCAGGAGTACATCATGGCGACTGAACTCGAAGAAAAGATCACCAAGGTCATTTGCGACAAGCTGAGCGTGACCGCCGACAAGGTGGTTCCGGAAGCCAAGTTCGTGGAAGATCTCGGCGCCGACAGCCTTGACCAGGTCGAACTGGTCATGGCTCTCGAAGACGAGTTCAATCTCGAGATCCCCGACGAAGACGCCGAAAAGCTCAAGAGCGTCAACGAGGTTCTCAGCTACGTGAAGAGCAAGCAGGCCTGATCGTAGGATCGGTGTTTCGGCCCGCTCTGGGGTTATTCCGGGCGGGCCGTGCTATTTTGACACTCGAGGTCTAGACAATGTCGCAACGCGTAGTCATCACAGGTATGGGCGTCGTCAGCCCGGTCGGATCCACAGTCGATACGTTCTGGGATTCCTTGATCCATGGGCGCTCCGGCGTCGGACTGATCACCCATTTCGACACCAAGGATTTCTTGGTGAAAATCGGTGGCCAGGTCCAAGGCTTCGACGTCGCCAAAGTCGTCGATCCCAAGGAAGCCAAGCGAATGGATCGATTCCTCCAGTACGCGATGGGCGCGGCGGTGGAAGCGGTGGCGCAATCGGGCCTGGATCAGACTCCATCGGTCGACAAGACCCGCGTTGGCGTGGTTGTGGGTTGCGGCATCGGCGGACTGAGCACCATCGAAGCCAACCACGGAGTTCTCCAAAGTCGCGGTCCTTCGCGCGTGAGCCCCTTTTTCGTGCCCATGTCCATCATCGACATGGCCTCGGGAATGGTGTCCATCCGCTACGGTTTCATGGGACCCAACTACGGTGTGGTTTCCGCCTGTTCGTCTGCTGGACACGCCTTTATTGATGCCGTCAACCTCATCCGCCTGGGCAAGGTGGACGCCATGGTCTGCGGCGGCACCGAAAGCTGCCTGACTCCCACCGGAGTCGCCGGGTTCACCTCCGCCCAAGCCCTTTCCACCAGCTTCGCCACCGAGCCCCACCGCGCCAGCCGTCCGTTCGACAAGAACCGTGATGGCTTCGTGATGGGCGAAGGCGCCGGCATGCTGGTGCTGGAAAGCCTGGAGCACGCCCAAAAGCGCGGCGCCACGATCTTCGCGGAAATCTCCGGCTACGGCATGACCGGCGACGCCTACCACATCACCGCTCCGCACCCGGAAGGAACGGGATCCATCCTGGCCTTCCGCGAAGCCTTGCGGGACTCGGGCATCAACCCCGAAGACGTGGACTACATCAATGCCCACGGCACCTCCACTCCGCTGAACGACAAGACGGAGACCAAGGTGTTCAAGGAAGTCTTGGGATCCCACGCCTACAAGGTGTCGGTCAGTTCCACCAAGTCGATGACCGGTCACATGATCGGCGCGGCCGCCGCGGTGGAGGCTGTGGCCACCATCCTGGCCATCCGCACCGGGATCGTGCCGCCCACCATCAACTTCGAGACCCCGGATCCGGAATGCGATCTGGACGTCACGCCCAACGTGGCCAAGGAACGGTCCATCCGCTACGCCTTGAAGAATTCGCTCGGATTCGGTGGGCACAACGCGGCGATCGTCTTCAAGCGCTGGGAGGGATGACCTCGGTCCTCCCCATCTTCCAGCGGCTGGCCTCTCGTTTCGCGCGACTGGTAGGTCGCCAGGGTGGGGGGGAGCATCGGCTGGCGGCCTTGGAAAAGGCCATCGGCCACGTGTTCACCAACACGGAGCACCTCGAGCGCGCCATGGCGCACCGTTCCTGGGTCAATTCGGAGGCTCTGCCGCCGATCGAGTCCAACGAGCGGTTGGAATTTTTGGGCGACGCCGTGCTGGACATGGTCGTCACCGATTTTCTCTACGCCACCCGTCCCGACGAAGACGAAGGCAAGCTCTCCAAGATCAAGGGCCTGGTGGTGTCCGCGAAGGTTTTGGCGGAAGTCGCCCGTGGCATCGCCATTGGCGAGCACCTCAAGCTTTCCCGTAGCGAAGAGCGCGGGGGAGGCCGTGATCGCGAAAGCATCCTGGCCGACGCCTTCGAATCCGTGATCGGAGCCATCTACCTGGACGCCGGCTACCATCCGGCCCGCGCGTTTCTGATGCGCACCTTGGTGTCCAGCTTCGACCGCTTCCTGGGCGACCAGGAATTGGCCAACTACAAGAGCGCGCTTCTGGAGCACAGCCAAAGCAAAGGCTGGGGCGCCCCCCATTACGAGGTGGAGCGCACCGAAGGCCCCGAGCACGGCAAGCGCTATCACGTGCTGGTGCGGGTTCGCGGCGACATCTGGGGCCGGGGCAACGGTCCCACCAAAAAAGACGCCGAGCAAGCCGCCGCCCGCGAAGCCCTGCAATCCCGGGGCATCCACACCGCCTAGTGCTGTTTGGGCAGTACCGGAATCTGCCCACCCCCACCCGGCAAGAATGATCCATCCCGCGCCGCGCAACCCCTTGTCGAGGCTGGAAATACCCGCTTTGTGAGCGAAAAACCGATTGGCACGCCTTTGGTTTAGAGAACTGTCTGGAAACGGACTTCCATCTCTACACGCCAAGGAGGCGATGATGGCTCACAAAATCGGGATCCTCCGCGCCACGCTGGCGCTGGCAGTTTCTGTCATGGCGGCCAACCCGCTGCCACGGGACTTTTCGCTCACCGGCGATCGCAAGAGCCATCGGGTGGACGACGTGATCACCGTGAAGGTGGGCGAAGACAACACCGCCAAGAACACCGCCGGAACCCGTACGCAAAGCAAGAGCGATGCGGGATTGGGCCTGGCGGAAGGGACCGGGATCCTGGGCTTCATTCCGGGTGCGGGCTTCAAGAGCGCACAGGATGCGGACTTCACGGGACAGGGCAACACCTCCCGCCAAGGTTCCATGCAGGCGGTGGTCAGCGCGCGGGTGGTGGAGGTTCTCCCCAACGGCACGCTGCGCATCGAAGGCCTCAAGCAGGTGGTGATCAACGACGAAACGGAAGTCCTTTCGGTGGCCGGTCTGCTGCGTCCTGAAGACATCTCCGCGGACAACTCGGTTTCTTCCGGTCGGCTCGCCGACGCCAGGATCTCCTACAGCGGACGCGGAACCACCGCCAACGCCCAGCAACCGGGCCCCATCGCCCGCTTCTTCGACTGGTTGTTCTGATCATGCGACACTTTCTGATCATCCCGTTGCTGGTCGCGGCCTTGAGCCATGCCCAGATCCGCATCAAGGATCTGGCCGATGTGCAGGGCGTGTCGGTGCAGAGGCTGGTGGGCTACGGCCTGGTGGTGGGCCTCAGCGGAAGCGGCGACGGCGCCGGGTCTTCCGCCACGGTCCAGAGCACCGCCAATTTGCTTCGCAACATGGGATTGGAAGTGGATCCCAACCATTTGCGGACCCGCAACGCGGCCGCGGTGGTGGTCACGGCGGATCTTCCCGCCTTCGCCAAGCCCGGAGGCCGCATCGATGTGCGCGTGAGCTCCTTGGGCGACGCCCGCTCGCTCACCGGTGGTGTGTTGCTGATGGCCCCTCTCAAAGGCTCCGACGGCGAGATCTACGCCTTGGCCCAAGGCGCGGTGGGAACGGGCGGAGCCGTCTCGCAAAGCCAGTTCGGCGCCTCCTTGCAGCAAAACCACGGCGCCACGGGAATCCTTCCCGGCGGCGGCATCGTGGAACGCGAAAACCTCGCCTCCAAGCTCGACGACGGCCCCTTGCGCCTGACCTTGCGGGAGCCCGACTTCACCAACGCCCAGGCCATGGCCGATGCCATTTCCAAGGACATCGGACCCGGCGCGGCAGTAGCGGATGATGCCGCCACGGTGCGCATCACCGTGAAGGATCCACCCCAAGGACGCACCGCGCTGGTGGCCCGCATCGAAGTCTTGCGCATGGCCGTGCAGCGACCCGCCCGCGTGGTGGTGAACGAGCGCACGGGAACCATCGTGGCCGGATCCGACGTGCGGATTTCCGAGGTCGCCGTCACCCAAGGCAGCCTCACCATCCGTGTGGATCCCGCTTTCCAGACCAGCCAACCCAACGCTCTTTCGCAGGGCACCACGCGCACCACGGCCAATCCGTCCATCCAGACGCAGGAGCAGAAGTCGCAGGTGCAAGTGTTGCAAGCCAACACCAGCGTTGGCGATCTGGCCCGCACGCTCAACTCCCTGGGGGCCTCGCCGCGCGATCTCGTGGCGATCCTCCAGGCCATCCACAAATCCGGCGCCATGCAGGCCGAACTGGTCCTGATGTGAGCGCCCCCATGAACTTCCGGCAAAACATTCGAGCACAACCCATAGGGCGGGTCGGGAACGAGGGAAATCCTCGCTCCTGCCGGAGACAAGCGCCCGCCCAACGGATCGAGCAGCGGCAGGGAAGCCGTTCCATCCAGACCAGTCCAATCCTGAACAGGGAGGTTTCCCATGCGCATCTACAATAACGTCAACGCGATCAATACCCAAAACACGCTCCTGATCACCAACCGGGACATGTCCAAGTCGCTGGAGAAGCTCTCCACGGGTCTGCGCATCAACCGGGCCTCGGACGACGCGGCGGGATTGTCCGTGTCGGAAGGGCTTCGCACCCAGATCCGCGGCAGCGACATGGCGCGGCGCAACGCCAACGACGGTTTGGCCATGCTGCAGATCGCCGAAGCGGGCACGCAGCAGATCACCGATAGTTTGCAGCGCATGCGCGAACTGGCCATCCAGTCGGCCAACGGAACGTACGCCAACACGGAGCGCTCCTACATCGATCAGGAATACCAGGCGTTGGCCTCGGAAATCGGGCGTATCGCGCTGGCCGTGACCTACAACGGCATTCCGCTTCTGGCCACCACGTCTCTCTTTTCCTTCCAGATCTCGGCGGCCGCCAGCGGCACCAGCTCCACCATCAGCTTCCAGCCGATCGATCTTTCCACAGGTCTTTCCTACGGCGGCGTGAGCATCCAATCGGCGGCCCAGCTGTCCATCAGCACCATCGACACGCTCTTGACCTCGGTTCTGAGCCTGCGCGCCCTGGTGGGCGCCACGATGAACCGTCTGGAGGCCACCGTCACCAACCTGGGCGCCATGATCACCAACTATTCGGATGCGGAGAGCCGCGTGCGCGACACGGACTTCGCGATGGAAAGCACCCGGTTCACGCGAAGCCAGATTCTGACACAGTCGGCGAACTCGATGTTGAGCCAGGCCAACCAGCTGCCCAACAACGTGCTGTCGCTCCTGCAGTAGTCCATTGAAGGGAAAGGTCTGACCGGGCTCCCTCCACCCTTAGCCGGTCGGGCTTCAACCGTCCCTCCCCGGGTGTACCCGGGGAGGGGCAACTGTTTGTGGAATTCGGGGTGTACCTTTGGAAGCTCGCGCCGCTTTTCGGCGCCCACGACTCATGCATACCTCACACCATCCAAACATCCGTTCGCTCGCTACCTGCCTGGGGCTGCTAGGCTTGGTGGTCTTGGGCGGCTGCGACTGGCGATCGTCCAATCTGCCCCAGGATGTTCCCGGAGGATGGGACCTCTCGCAGCTGGACCAAGGGGTGGACGGCTGGTTCCCGCGCCAGGTGGACAAAGGGAAATTGGTCCCCCTCGACACGGTGCGCATCGACGATTCGCTTTGGATCGAGATCACGAGCACGGGGGGGGAGCCCAGCCGCTGGCGGCGCAAGGTGCGTTGGCGGGCGGACGAATACCCGCGGCTGACCTGGCGATGGGCGCTCTCGGCCAAGCCCGACAGCGCCGACTACGCATCGCGCTCGCGTCCGGCCACCGTGATGGCCGTGGATGTCACCCTGGCATCGGCCTTTGGACTCCACAAGACCATCCGCTACTCCTGGAGCGCCAAGAGCGACCAGGGGAAGGTTCATCTGGGCGATGGCTGGCACCCGAAGGTGGTGGTGTTGCGCGATGCGCACGATTCGATCGGATCGCACACCGAATCGGTGAACGTATGGGATGATTTCGCCAGGCTCTGGGGGTTCCGTCCCCGCTACCAGGCGTTGTCCATCGCCTTGGCCGTCAACGAACCCAACACCAGAAAAACCATCCAGGGCCGGATCGGCCCGATCTTCGCCCTCTCGGGCAAGGAGTCCATTCCTTGAGCCATTCCGCCTACGACGACCGGCAGGACCACATTCCCACGATGGTGACGCCGGACATCGAAACCTTCCGCTTCATGTTTCCCGGTTCGGCCACGGTTCTGGTGGTGGAGACCTCCGAGTTCACCTGCGTGTGCCCCAAAACCGGTCTGCCGGACTTCGCGACCCTGAAAATTCGCTACCGGCCCAAAGAACTTTGCCTGGAACTCAAGAGTTTCAAGGAGTATTTGCTCTCTTTCCGTCCGATCGGAATCTTTCACGAACACGCGGTAAACGTGTTCTTGCGGGATTTCGTGAAGGCATGCCAGCCCGAGTGGATGGAGATCGTCGGGATCTTCAACGCGCGGGGCGGCATCACCACCACAGCCATCGCCACCTACGGAGACGTGCAGCCATGACCACCTGGAACTTCAGCTCGGGCCCCGCCATCCTCCCCAAACCCGTCATCGAAAAGGCCGCCGCGGCCATCCTCGACTTCAAGGGTTCGGGCATCGGAGTCCTCGAGTGCTCCCACCGCTCCAAGCTCTACGAGCCGGTTGTGGCTTCCGCCGAATCGCGTCTGCGCAAGCTCATGGGCATCTCCGACGACTACGCCGTGTTGTTCCTGCAGGGCGGCGCCAGCACGCAGTTCGCGCAAGTGCCCCAGAACATCCTGGCCTCCACCGACGTCGCTGATTACACCGACACCGGAACGTGGGCCTCCAAGGCCATCAAGGAAGCCAAGCTCTACGGCAAGGTGAACGTGATCGCCAGCTCCAAGGAAGCCGACGGCACCTACAAGTCGATCCCCAAGGATCTGAAGCTCACGCCGGGCGCCAAGTACCTGCACGTGACCTCCAACAACACGATCTTCGGGACCCAGCTCCACGCGTTCCCGGACGTGGCCGTGCCGTTGGTGTCGGACATGAGCTCCGACATCTGCTCGCGTGTGGTGGACGTGAACAAGTTCGGCGTGATCTACGCCGGCGCCCAGAAGAACCTCGGCCCCTCGGGCGTCACCGTGGTGATCGTGCGCAAGGACCTGTTGGGCAAAGTGGACCGACAGATTCCGACCATGATGGACTACCGCACCCACATCGAAGCCGGCTCCATGTTCAACACCCCTCCGGCGTTCGGCATCTTCGTGCTGGACCTGGTGCTGGAGTGGCTGGAAGGCGCGGGCGGAATCGCGGGCATGCAGAAGATCAACGACGCCAAGGCCGCCAAGCTCTACGCCGAGATCGACCGCAACCCCTTGTTTGCCGGGACCGTGGCGGTGGAAGACCGCTCCCGCATGAACGTGTGCTTCGTGCCTTTGAACAAGGACCACGAAGAGCCGTTCAAGAAGCTTTGCCTGGGTCGCGGCATGGTGGACTTCACGGGACACCGTTCCGTGGGCGGTTTCCGCGCCTCCATCTACAACGCCATGCCGGAAGCCGGCATCGACGCCATGATCGAGGCGATGCGCGATTTCGAGAAGAGCAACGGGTGATTCGGTTCGGGCGTTCGCGCCCGTTCGTTTGTCCCAATTGCGGCTTCGAAGGGCGGGCGCCGGTGCGCGGCGCCGGCCCTCTTCTTTGGATCGTCCTGGTGGCCGTGGCTTGGCACGCCTTCCTGTTCCATCGGGCAGGCTTGGAGATCCAGGCCTTGTTCGCGGCCGTGTTCGCCTTGCTCGGCGCATGGGGCGCCATGAGGCTGCCCCGCTGGGTTCTGTGCCCGGCTTGCGGCTGGCGCCATCCGATCGGAAACGACGAACGCTGAGCGCCTGAGGGGGGTATCTAGGGCTATCTTTCCCGCCCGCTCATGGACGCGTCGCCAACCGATCGCAAAGCTTCCCGATTGTCGCGCTGGGAGCCGTTTCTGCTCCCCGTCACGGTGCTCGCCGTGCTGGGGGCTCTGACCTGGCTCGACGCGCGCGGCCTGTCCGTGCCGGGCGCCCGCCCCGTCGACATCGTCTCGTCGCTGCGTGCGGCCCCGGTCGCTTCGGATACCGCACCGGTGGTGGCGGCTCTGGTCGATTCGACAGAATCTGTCGACACGTCCGCCGTGGTGGAGGCGGACACCGCCAATGTGCTTCCCGACCTTTCCGCGTTGGACACGGTGGGCGTGGTGGCGCTGGAGAGCGCCGAGGCGCTGGAGCCCTTCTTCGTTTCCCTGGCCGCCAAGGGCCGCTCCCGCGTCGCGTGGTTCGGCGATTCGTTCACCGAAGGGGACATCCTGGTGGGCGACCTGCGCGAATTCCTGCAAAAGAGCTTCGGAGGATCCGGTGTTGGCCTGGTGCCTCCCACGTCGCCGGTGGCCAAGTTCCGCGGGACCATCAAGCAGAGTTTTTCTTCCGATTGGAAGGAACGCAACATCATGGCCCATGGCGGACCCAGGATCCCGGTGGGCATCACGGGGCGCGGTTCCATGCCCAAGATGGGGACGGATTCCGTCCACGCCAGCTGGCTGGATCTGGCGGCGGCCGATCGCGGTGGCGCCCGCGCCTTCCGGAAGCTTCGCGTGTTCTTGTCCGGCGGATCCGATTCCGCCGATTCCCTGCGGGCGGTGTGGGAAGGCGGCGCAAAAACCATCTGGCTCGGATCGGGAGCGTTGCGGGAAATCGCCGTGGATCTACCGGAAGTGGAGCGGGTGCGCGTGTCCTTCCAGGTGCGCGACACGCTCTCGGTGGAGGCCGTGGAACTGGAAGCCTCCAAGACCGGCGTGACCATCGACAATCTGAGCATCCGCGGGAACTCCGGCATGGGCATCCTGCAGATCCCGTCGGAGAATCTCAGCCAGATGCACCGCAAACTCGGGTATTCGCTGGTGGTGCTGCAGTTCGGTGCCAACGTGGCCGACACCTCCATGACAGGTTATGGCTGGTATCGCGATCGGCTCGCGCAGGTGGTCGAACGGATCCACAGCGTCTTTCCCGGCGCGGCGGTGCTCCTGGTGGGAGTGGGGGATCGCGGCGTGCGCGGCGCGGACGGACGGATCGTTTCGCACCCATCCATGGCCTCGATCGTCTCCGCCCAACGCGCGGCCGCCGAGCGCACGGGCAGCGCCTTCTGGGACATGCGCCAGGCCATGGGCGGTGAAAATTCCATGGCCAAGTGGTCGGCGGCTGGATTGTGCGCCGCCGACTACACGCACATCTCGCCGCAAGGCGGCCGCCGCCTGGCCAAGGCGCTGAACAAATCGATCCTCATGGCCTGGTCCAAGCGGGAAACCAAATGATCTTTCCCGCGTTGGCCGTTTCCTGGGCGCTCGTGTCTTCATCGGTGGTGGAGCCCGAGGTCTTGGCTCCGTTCGCACGGAAAATGGCGGACACCTCCGGCGTGGTGCGGGTCTACCACATCGGCGATTCCCATGTGCAGGGCGCCATCTTCGCCAGCGAATTGCGGCGGCTGTTCCAGGCCGATCGCGGCGATGCCGGACGAGGACTGGCCTTCTCGCACCGCCTGGCCGGGACCAACGGATCGGGCGAAATGGCCTGGACGGGAAACGGCCCCTGGGTGGCTTCCAACGCGTTGCGCCGCGAGAACTGCATGCCCTGGGGACTGGCCGGTTGGTCGCTGGCCGGTACGGATTCTTCCCGCAACCTCCAGCTGGTTCCCCGCGAAACCGCGCCTGCCGGGATGTACCTGTCCACCACCGCCTGGGTCCTGGGCGAAGGGGTGCGCCTGGAAGAGGCGGACACCTGCGATTCGATCGCCCCCACCGCGCGAAAGTGCCGTTTTTCGGCACGTGACACATTCCGTCTGCAGCTGGATTCCTTCCCCGGCCGCTTCGACGGGATGATCCTGGAGAACGGGCGCAAGGGCCTGGTGTGGGCGGAGATGGGCGTCAACGGGCTTTCGTGGAACGAGCTGTTGCGCCCCACCCGGATGTGGGAACAAATGGACGCCTGGAAGCCGGATCTGGTGGTGGTGTCGCTGGGCACCAACGACGCCTTCGCCAAAGGCTATTCGCCGGAAACCTTCCGCGCCACGGTGGGAATCGTGTTGGACAATATCCGTCTTGCCGTTCCGGATGCGGCCATCCTGCTGACACTGCCGCCCGACCACGCCTTGCGCGTGCGGAGGCGCCGCTACGACGACAATCCCCGCATCGCCTCGGTGGAAGCGGTGCTGCGCGAACGATGCCACACCTACGGCGTGGCGGGCGTGGAGTTGCGCGCGCTCCAGGGCGGGGCCGGGGCCTGGAAGGCGTGGCTTGCGCAAGGCCTGCTCAATGCCGATCACGTCCATTACGTGGGGGCGGGGTATCGCAAGCACGCCCAACTGATCCACGATGCGGTTTCCAACGCGATGGCCGCCCTCCCCGACAGCCTCGTGCGCGAAGCTTGGGACACGGCCGATTCCACCGATCTGGCCGATCGCGACGCGTTCTTGCGCGAACAGGATTCCCTCCTGGTCGCGCGCGAGTGGGGCGAGCCCAAGGTCCTCAAGCCCAAGCCACCCCGCAAGCCCAAGCGGTTCAAGCGCTTCCCGCGTTTCCGGGGGCCCCGGTGAACTTCCAGCAACTTCTGTCCGTGGTCTCGCCGGATGGATTCCCGTTGGTGTTCCCGTCGGGATTGTTCCTGTGGGCGTTCGCGCTTTTCGCGCTCTTGCACGTGCTGGTGCGCGAACAGCCCGCCGTGCGGCGCTGGCTGTTCATCGGGTTCTCGCTTTGGTTCTACTGGCGCTCCAGCGGCGCCTTCGTGGGATTGCTGGTGGCGACCACCATCGTGGACTACTGGTTGGCGCGCGCCATCGACGTCACGCCTTCCCGTGCCGTCAAGCGGCTTTGCCTGTTTTTGTCCTTGGGATCCAATCTGGGCGTGCTGGGGTGGTTCAAGTACGCGAACTTCGCGCTGGGCACGTGGTCGGGGCTTTCCGGCAGGGCCTTCGAGCCGCTGGACATCGTGCTCCCGGTGGGGATCTCGTTCTACACCTTCCAGTCGCTTTCCTACACCATGGATGTGTATCGGGGTGAAATTTCCGCCCTGAAACGCTATCGCGACTTCCTGTTCTTCGCGAGCTTCTTCCCGCAGCTGGTGGCGGGGCCCATCGTGCGGGCCAAGCACTTTTTGCCCCAGATGGAATCCGACCTGCGGCCTTCCTCGGCGGAACGCTCCCAGGCGGTGCGGTTGATCATCGGTGGCTTGCTGAAGAAGATCGTGGTGGCGGATTTCATCGCGGTCAACTTCGTGGACCGCATCTTCGACGCGCCGCTTCTGCACACGGGTTCGGAGTGCCTGCTGGCCGCCTACGGCTACGCCATCCAGATCTACTGCGACTTTTCCGGCTACTCCGACATGGCCATCGGGATCGCGCTGCTTTTGGGATTCCGCCTTCCCATCAACTTCGATCGCCCGTACGCGGCCACCTCCCTCACCGATTTCTGGCGTCGTTGGCACATCAGCTTGTCCAGCTGGCTGCGCGACTACCTCTACATCGCGCTGGGCGGCAACCGCAAGGGAAGCGTGCGCACCTACGTGAACCTGGCCTTGACCATGCTCCTGGGCGGCCTCTGGCACGGCGCCTCCTGGAAGTTCGTGCTCTGGGGCGGCGTGCACGGCGTGTGGCTGGCGCTGGAGAAGTGGCTGGGCATCCCCAAACGCGTGGCGGGAAGCCGCTGGAAGAGCCTCCTTTCCTGGCTGGTCACCTTCCACCTGGTGGTGGCCCTGTGGGTGCCTTTCCGCGCCAAGACCCTGCAGATCGCGCTGGACCTGTTCGGACAGATTCTGGCGGGGGTGGATTTCGCACTGCTGCGGCAAGTGGTGACGGCGTTCCCCACGGTGTTTTTGGCGATGCTCGCCGGGTACGCGGTGCATCTGGCGCCGCACTCCATGGACCAATGGTTCGAACGCAGGCTCGGATCGGTCGGGTGGGTGGGACGCGCGCTGGCGTTGGCGCTGGCGGCGTGGGTGGTGGTGCAGGTGCGCACGGCGGGCATCCAGCCTTTCATCTATTTCCAATTCTGATTCCGCTGCGCGGAGCCTTTTTTCTCAACTGCGTTGGGCCTTCTTTGTTTGCAGGGCTGCGCCCTGCTCGGCGTTTACAGGAGGACGCTTCCCGCTCCTCCTGTACCTCCTCGGGGCAAAGGACCGCTGCGCGGCGGCCCTTTGCAATCCCGCGCGCCAAGGGGTTTCGGGCTCTACGGAGCGGATGACCGCTCCTCCGAATAGCCTCACCCCCTTGGAACCCCTGCCGATTTGGCAAACAGCCTTTGAGTGCCAATTTTTCTTGATTGCCGAATTCTGTCTTATGCCGGTTTAGCTGCTCATTCCCCTCCTTTGGAGGGGTGCCCCGCAGGGGCGGGGTGGTCTGGTTTGGCTTGGAATCTGATTGTCGATTTCTGGCGCCGCTTCGCTGGCCGGGTGAGGGCCGATGTGCAATGGGAGGCTGGCAAAAACCGCCGTTCCCTGAGTGGCCAGCCGCCCTTCGATACAGCGCCGAAGGCGCCACTCAGGGAGCGGCTGGCTGTATCGAAGGGCGGCGGTTTTAGGGGAGGGTGGTTGGATTGGTGGGGAGATGGGACGGCGGGGTGGGATGGAAATGCCGCCGTTGCTGGGAGGTCGATGTAGGGGCAATCCTTGGATTGCCCTGAAATCGGAAACGGATGGGATGCAACAACGGCGGCGGCATCGGGCGGCCGAACCGCCTGCGGTTGGATGAACTGGGGTGCAGGGTAGGGGTTGCAGGAGGGAACGGGGAAAGAGGATTTGGATTTGGATTTGGATGTGGAATGGGATTTGCCCTGATGGAGAGGGTGCCGACGCATGGCGGCGGTGGGAGGTCCGATGCTGCGGTGTCAAATGGGATGGGTCTGGCTACTGGCGGCCTTGGGGGCCTCACAGGTGCCTGCAGGGATCGTGGATATGTCCATGGTGGGAGGTGGTCTTGTGGAAACCTTGAGTCGGGACAGCGCAGCGCTCCCTGCGCCGCGGGAGTGCGTGGTGCTTTTGCACGGGCTGGCGCGCACGTCCAAATCCATGGAGGCCCTGGCGAAGGTGTTGGAAGACAGCGGATATGCGGTGCGGAACGTGGATTATCCGTCGCGGAAGTTCCCGATCGATTCGCTGAGCGAGATGGCGATCGGGCGGACGCTGGACGATTCCAGTATGTCGGAATATGACAAGATTCATTTCGTGACCCATTCACTGGGAGGGATCTTGGTGCGCAACCATCTGGCGGAGCATCACGTCCCCAGCCTGGGGAGGGTGGTGATGCTGGGGCCACCCAACCACGGGAGCGAAGTGGTGGACCACCTGAAGGACTGGTGGGTGTTCCGCAAGGTGAACGGGCCGGCGGGAGGCGAGTTGGGGACGGATTCCGGCTCCAAGCCGAATGCCATCCAAGATCAACCCTTCGAGCTGGGGATCGTGGCGGGGGACCGATCCATCAACTGGATCAACAGTCTCATGATCTCCTCGCCGGACGACGGAAAGGTGTCGGTGGAAAGCACCAAGTTCCCGTGGATGGCCGATCACGTGGTGGTCCACACCACCCATCCGATGATGATGCGAAACGAGGATGTGATCCGGCAGGTGGTTGCGTTTTTGCGAGAGGGGCGCTTCGCGCGCTGATCCGGTCCGCTGCGCGGAGCATTGACTGCGTCAGGCTTTTTCCCGGGGCGGCCCGGGTGCCGTATTCACGGGGCTGCCGAGCCCCGTGACCGCGGCCAGAGGGACTGATGCCGTCCCTCTGGACTCCCGCACCGGGGGGCGCTAACTGGAACGGCCGTGCCAGCCCCGCCAGGTGCGCCGGGTGGGATGAACGTCGGCGGACGAAGCTGAATCATCAGGGGCGCGATCGATATCGCCAATACCCGTTGGCCGTTCCATGAACCGCGCCCCCCGGACCCCCTTGCCGGTTTTTGTCTGATGCGGGCTGTTGTTGGCCCCGACAGCTGTCGGGGCTTACGGGCGACTTGGGGCGGCTTTGTCTGCGGGGGCTTACAGAGGATGCTTGGGGCTGGTTTGTCCGCGGACGCTTCGCTGGCAGGGTGGCCGGCGTCTGGCGGGCTGGCTGGGGTGGCTGTATCGACAACGGCGGCGATCACGGGTTTTGTTTGTCACCGTAGGTGACAGGGATTGGTGGATGGAATCGGGGGAGGTTACGATTGGAGGGAACCGGAGGTGGCGAAATGGGCGACGAGACGGTGTTGGTGCGGTTTTGGGATGCGGGAGAGCAGACCATGATGGGCGAGTCGCGGATGCCTGCGGAGCGGTTGCCCGAGACGTTTTCGGTGGAAACCGAGTTGGACATGTCCTCCGGCAAATTTCTGGTGGTGAAGGCCGAGCCCGCGCACAAGGCGGAGTTCCAGGAGCGCGGGATCCTGGACCTGTACTTGCAACGCGTGGAGACGATGGATCCCTCCCAGATCCTGTTTTCCCTGCCCACCATCGAAGACACCCAGCCCGACTCCCAAGCCCATCCGCTTTCGGAACAGGGGTATTCGATCCACGAAGACGAGTGGCGGCAGTTGGAATTCGTCGCGACGTCATTTTCTGTCCAGGTGGATGCGGAGTGCGAACAGATCCGCGCGGTCCGCGCCCAGGCCGCCGTCGGTCCCGGGTTCAAGCGAATCCACCTGCGCCAAGCCATTCCCGTGCCCTTGCGGGATGCCGCCCTCACCCTCGAACACCTGGTGGCGTTGGCAGGAGAGGTCTCGCATCGCCATCCGGGTTTCAGCATCCATGCCGGCCGGATGGTGACCGATTCCTTTGCCTTCAAGCTCGCTTCCGGAAGCCACCTGTTCGGGACCACGGGAGCCAACGGGCGCATCACGGCCCTGTGCCTGGCCGAATGCACCTCGGTGGAGCCCTGGATGGAGACGCTGTGCCGCACCCACGGACTGATCCTGGTCCAATGGACCCAGGCCCAACGCGTGCTGGGCTGAACCTCGTTCCCTGACCTCCACTCGACCGCGGGAATTCGAACCGGTAGGTTCTAGTTTTCGAGGCATCCAGCCGGTTTCCTTCCCGACGAGGTACCCATGAAGAGCCTTCTGCGCGCCGTTGCATTGTCCGTGTGCCTAGCCGGGGCGCTGCACGCCGAGGAAAACTGGATCTTGCGCCACGACGGACGCCGCCTTTTCAAGGTTGTCGAGACCGGCTTGTTTCTCGAGAAATACGTCGCCATCGGCGAGGTGGGGGCCTTGTTGACGTCCGTGGACGGAACCCGGTGGAATTCCAGAATCAATATCACCGGGTTCACCAGTCTGGTCGATCTGGTGTGGACGGGAAACCTGTTGCTGGGAGTGGCCGCCAACGGGGATGTCGTGACGACCCCCAACGGTTTGAACTGGAATTTCGAATTCGTGCCCCGGAACCTGGATGCCAGAAAACTGGTCTGGACCGGAACCGAGGCATTTTCGTTCACCGGCCGCGCCGACTCGGTGGTGGCCATTCCCCTCCAGGGTCGGATCGAAATCGTCCCCACCCATTGCCCGGCCAACAGCGTGTTCCTGGACGCTTTCTGGGATGGGCGCCAGGTGGTGTTGCATTGGGCTTCCAACGGCATGGACAGCCTTTCCACGAGTCCCGACGGACGCGTGTGGACCAAGGTTCCCACTTCACGGATCCGGAACATGCGTTCGATGCTCGTGTTGGACAGTCTTTACCTGGGCCGCATCGGCGACACCCTCCTGGAATCGCGGGATCTGGTGTCCTGGTCGCCCCGGGGGCGCATGGTGGACAGCGCCGGCAGCGCCTTCCTTCCCGACACCCTCGTGCACGCCTTCAATCGCTTTTGGAGCGGCTCCACCCAGCAGGGGCGCGTGTACAGCTCTGCGGACGGCCTGAGGTGGAAGGTGGTCGTGAACCTTCCGGGCAATCAGGCCATCGGCAGCCTCAGTCGCACCAACCAGGGCCTTTTCGCGCTGGGCAAGGGAGGGTTGCTTTTGGCCAAGTTCGAGGCCTTCGCCGACTGGGTGCTCTACCGGGAGGGAATGGCGAGTTCCCTGGAGGGAGTGGTCTGGGATGGGGCCAAGCTCGTGGTGAAAGGCAAGAACAACGCCCATCTGGAATCGGGAGAAGGCACCCTGTGGAATGTGGTCGATGGCCGGTACGCGCCCGCTTCCACAGGGACCTCCGCCTTGATCTGGACGGGCTCGCAGGCCTACGGGGTCCGCCCGGACAGCCGCCTGAAAAGGGAGGGAGATCCCCAAGGCCTGATCGACAAAACGTTTCTGGACGGCTACTGGGATGGGCAGGAAATCCGACTGGTGGGCGAGCAGGGCGCGTTGGCCCGATCCCGGGACGGAGTGCTCTGGACCGAAGATTTCGTGCCGTGGAAAGCCGCCTTGCAGGGAGGCGTCTTCGCCGACGGGCTGCATGTGGTCGTGGCCGACACCTTGCTCGCCACGTCCCCGGATGCCAAAAACTGGACCAGACAGAACCTGTCGGCGGGGCGGCACCTGCGTTCGGTCGCATGGGGCGGGGGAACCTGGGTGGCGGTGGGGCCTTCCACCCTGCTGACGTCCT
This sequence comes from Fibrobacterota bacterium, assembly GCA_016699655.1. Lineage (GTDB taxonomy): Bacteria > Fibrobacterota > Fibrobacteria > UBA5070 > UBA5070 > UBA5070. The sequence goes on along the minus strand of CP064986.1, from coordinate 322,599 downwards.
CCGACGCGGTGACGTGGAAGTCGCCGCTCCTCCAAGTCCCCAAGCTCAGGATGGTCCGCTACCTGGGTGGACAATTCGTGGCGGTGGGCAGCCAGGGCACGGTGATGACCTCCGTCGACGGGGCGACCTGGAAGACCATCTCCGTGGGGATCGATCTGGAGCTGGACGATGTCGCCTGGACGGGTGTGGCCCTGGTGGCGGTGGGGCAGTACGGCACCATCTTCACCAACGGAAACCCGGTGGTTCCCATCACCGGAGTCCGTGCGCCCATGTTGCGCTCTCCGGAGCGGATTTCGGTGCGAGGACGCCAGCTCCTGCTGCCGGCCTGGGTGGAGAAGGTGACGCTGGTCCTGGCCAACGGGCAAAGCAGGCGCAGCCTGGTTCCCGTGCTGGGACGGGTGGACCTGGAGGACCTTCCGCAGGGGCTGTGGATCGCGAAGGCTTCCGGCGGGGGAGGGAGCCGGAGTCTTCGGTTCGTGCGGTGATTACCTGTTTCGCAGCGCGGGCAAACGCGATGTAGGCCTGTGAGGTCGGCCATTGCGGTGATTGGGGATTGCGGAGGGGTGCCTTTGGCGCCAGGGGGGGCGCGAAAGAAGGCTGGCGGCCGCGGGGTGGGCCGCCAACCTTCGCGGGGACGGCCTCCGCTCAGAGGCGTTCGTACTCGAAGGCGTCCTGGTCGGCTTGGAAGGACATGCGGTCCCAGGCAGGAAATGTCAGGGGCCATTCATCCGCGAGGGGGAAGAAGTCGGATACGACGTTCCAGGTGGCTCCGTTGGAGGAGTCCGACATCTTGACCTGGTTCAGGACCAGGGTGGTGCCCGCGATGGTCCAAGTGCCTTCCACCTTGCTCCACTTGTTGGAGCCGACCCCCAGGGGCGACATCGTGATCTGGCTGTAGGTGCCGCCAGCCAGGATCTGGATCGTGGATTCGTAGGGCACATCCAATGCCTTCCAGGAGCCCACCACCTGCGCCTTGAGAGTCGGTTTGACCAAGGCCGGGGCGGTGCCTTTGCGGTAGGCCACGCGTGAGGAGTCGTCGGTCACGACAAGGGAGTCACCCTTCTGGATGTAGTTGCCCTCGAGCAGCGGCTCGAAGTTTTTGAAGGCGGATGCGGCGCCTCCATCGATGCTGCGGGTCGCCGATTTGAGTCGCACGGTGAGCTTTCCCGACGCGGAGGCCCAGCTGCCCAGAGCGACGATGCGATAGATCTTCCCCGAATCGAACTCCTCGCTCACGACCCGAAGCGAGCTGTCGGCGGAAAACTCGAAGGTCTGGTTCTCGCTGATGGAGGTCGTGAACCAGGATCCCACCAAGGCCGCGTCCACGCGGGGGTTGGTGGAAGCGGGGGCGGGGGATTTGGCGGGCGCGGTCGGGGAGCTTTCGCTCGTGCAGGAGGACAGTCCCACGGCGAGGGTGGCGGCGAGGAGGAGGGCGATTCGCGAGCAGTGCATGGTTGATCCTTCGAAAGGTGGTGTGACCGGAGAAATCCAAAATCTGTCGGTCGTTCCGGTACGAAAAAGAATACTGGCGTTCGCGATCACGGCCAATGGCGCGACATCGCTTCGTGTTGTCAAATGGAAAATCGGTCTTCCCACCGAAATTCTCGCGTGTTCGGCTCCCGTGTCGGGAGTCGCTTGGTGGGCGGAATCCGCATGGGAACGGGGCATGACCAGCACTTAAAGGGGATAGAGTGCGAATCCAAGGGCGGGGGATCGGGATGGATCCACGCGGGGAATGCGCGTCTTTGGTGTTGTCAAAAAGGCATGAAAAGGCTTTTCCTATCGGATGGATGTTGTCAAACGTATCTCCCGAGACGGCGATCGCCGATATCTTTCCGGCAATGGCCCAACCTTCCATCCTTTCCTACACCGACTACCGGCTCTACATCAAGGATTGCCTGGAAAGCCTCCGAGAGTCCCGTCCTTGGCTCTCCTTGCGCTACCTGGCCTGCCAGATCTCGTTGGACGCCGGAAACCTCGTGAAGGTGATCCAGAAGGAACGCCACCTTCCCGACCGTTGTCTTTTGGCTCTGTCCAACGAGCTGGGACTCAACTTGAGGGAAGCCGAATACCTGGAACATCTGGTGCGATTCGCCAAGGCGCGCAACCATCGCAAGGAACAGGAAGCCTACGAGAAGCTGTTGGACCTCAAATGCGCCAAGGCGGAGGTCCTGGGTCGCGACCAGTACACCTTCTACAAGGACTGGCGCTGCACGGCGGTGCTGGCGCTTTTGCATCTGGATGATTTCCGGGGCACCGAAGCGTCGATCGCGGACCAACTCCTTCCAAAGGCATCCGTGGAAGAAATCCACCGCATCCTCAAACTGCTGGAGGGGCTCGGGCTTGCCCGCAGGGGGAAGGCGGCCCGATGGATCGCCTGCAAGAGTCTGCTCACCACGGGCGAGGCCTGGAAGGATCTGGCCGTGCGCGCGTTCCAGAAAGAGACCATGACGCTTGCCTTGCAGGCCCTGGATCAGATCCCCAGCGGGGATCGCGACATCAGCACCTTGACGGTCACGCTGCCCGAGGGCGATCTGGCGAAGCTTCGCGCTCTGGCGCTAGATTTCCGAAGCGCGGTCCTGGACCTGGCCGCGCAGGCGAGCCATTGCGCTCGCGTTTGGCAGGTCAATCTCCAGATCTACCCGTTGTCCCGTAGCCTTGAGGATCGTGCATGAACCTGAATCCGCAGACGAATCGGGCCATCCTTCGGGAAGGCGCAGGGCGATCGTGGCATCGCTCGTTCGCGGGGCCGTTCCTCATGGGGCTTCGCCAGTTCCGTCTTCTCTTCCTGTGCGGTCTCCTGCTTGCCTGCGGACAAGGTGGCGAGTCACCGGTGAACACCGGGGGATTCGGTTCCGAGACGACCAACGGGATCGAGGTGAGCGGCAAAACCGAACCTGGCCTGATCCTGACCGCGCGCCGGTTGGACGGCTCCGGAACCACCTTGGCCATCCAGTCGGATTCTGTCACCGGGGCCTGGGTCGCTTCGCTTGCGGCTGGGGAGTGGATGATCGTCGGTCAATCCGGCGACAACGCCTTCGCCCGCTTCCTCGCCTTGGTCGGGAAGGACTCCGCCTTTTCGGTGGGCAGCCTGTTCACCCAGCCGCGCGCCACGGTGTTCGGGCGGGTCGTTTCTCCCTCGGCCGGAATGCGGGTGGTGGTGGAAGGGATCGATCGTTCGGTGGATGTGGAATCCGACGGGACCTTCGGGATGGACCGCATCGCCCAAGGCACCTACATGGTGGACCTCGTGGAGGATGGCCGGATCTTGCAGCGGCGGTTGTACGAGACCGGCTCCACTCTGGTCTTCGATCCCAGCGACCCCTCTCTGCTGTTGGGCAACTTCGACGACGACTGGGGAGAGAGTCCGTTGTCACCACTTCTCTCCGGCGGATGGATCGTGCGGGGCGACGACAACCTGCTGGATTCCGCAGGAAACGTGCCTGGCCTGTGGGCGGATGAGTGGATGGTGGAATCCGGCGCTCTGGGCGGTCAGGGCAAGAGCGTCCATCTGAAGCTCAAATGGGGCATGGATGCCGACACCACCCAGCGCACCGAATACGCCTACGATTTCGGAGGCCGCTGGGGCACCACCATCACATCCCTCGGCGACGAGCTCTATCCCGTGTTCCAGTCCGACTCCCTGGTGTTCTGGGCCAAGGGAGATGTGTCGCTGACCGTTCGCGTGGGCCTGACCCCCAGGCCGTGGGATGGCTCCGATCTGCGTGATGCGATCCTGGTGGTGCCGTTGACGGGGCAATGGAAGCGCTACGCCTTGGCGTGGTCGGAATTTGCCCTGGACGGCACGCGCCTCGGAAGCGGATTCCGCCAGCATCTGGTGGGCGACATCCGCTTCGCCGTGGGCGCAGGCGATTTTTGGCTGGATCAGGTGGCGATCACGCCGGCGTCGCCGGGACTCTTTCTGGGACACTGACCCGCATCTCGCGGCGCATACTCGTTCAATGAGCCGTCCTGATCCCTCGCCGTACCGACGCGTACGCCTTCGGGATCGGGACGGCTCATTTCACTTCGTCTGCATCCACGATCTGCGGGTCAGTTCCTGTCATGGATTCGGCGCCGCTTCGCTGGCCGGGATTGGGTTGGATGGCTGTGCGATGCGGCCGCCGGGGGGGGGCGCTAACTTCACTTCGTCTGCATCGGCGATCTGCGGGTCAGTTCCTGTCATGGATTCGGCGCCGCTTCGCTGGCCGGGATTGGGTTGGATGGCTGTGCGATGCGGCCGCCGGGGGGGGGCGCTAACTTCACTTCGTCTGCATCGGCGATCTGCGGGTCAGTTCCTGTCATGGATTCGGCGCCGCTTCGCTGGCCGGGATTGGGTTGGATGGCTGTGCGATGCGGCCGCCGGGGGGCGCTAACTTCACTTCGTCTGCATCGGCGATCTGCGGGTCAGTTCCTGTCATGGATTCGGCGCCGCTTCGCTGGCCGGGATTGGGTTGGATGGCTGTGCGACGCGGCCGCCGGGGGGGCGCTAACTTCACTTCGTCTGCATCCACGATCTGCGGGTCAGTTCCTGTCATGGATTCGGCGCCGCTTCGCTGGCCGGGATTGGGTTGGATGGCTGTGCGACGCGGCCGCCGGGGGGGCGCTAACTTCACTTCGTCTGCATCCATGATCTGCGGGTCAGTTCCTGTCATGGATTCGGCGCCGCTTCGCTGGCCGGGATTGGGTTGGATGGCTGTGCGATGCGGCCGCCGGGGGGGGGCTAACTGGAACGGCCATGCCGTTTGGGCCGGGGCGGTGGTGAAAATGACGGGCTGCTCCACTGGCAGGGCCATCAGGGACGCGATCGATATCCCTGATCCTTTTGGCCGTTCCAATATGCTTGCCCCCGGACCCCCGGACTTGCCCGGCTTGATTGCCGGATTTTGTCTAATGCGAGCTGTTGTTGGCCCCGACAGCTGTCGGGGCTTACAGGCTGCTTGGGGCTGGATTGCCCGCGGACGCTTGGCAGGCGGGATGGCTGGCTCAGAGCCCCGAGAACGGATCCACGGTGGTTGTGGTTTGGGGGACTTCCGACCATGGGACGGACCAGGTTTCCATGGGGGGATCGGCGTTGGGTCGGTCCAGCGATGCATCGATGCGGATGGTTTCGTTGTAGGAGCCGTTCCATTGCGCGCGCAGGAAAATCGCTGGATTGGAATCGGTCTGTTCGACGATCATCCGCAGATCTCCGGAAAACCCGAGAGACTTGCAGATCCTTGGCGGCAGCAGCGCAAGGACCTTGGCTTCGGTGCTGCGCGGATACCTCCGCCAGGGATCTTCGCCATAGCCGCTCGTTGTGTCCCAGGATGCGCTGTCCGCCTCCAGATGGACGGGGAACACAAGTTTGCCGTTTTCCGCCACCTTCCGCAGGAAGCGAAGCCGGGCGGCTTCCAAGCTGGATCTGCTCTCCATGCCGGCCTCCAGGCGCAGGAAGGAATCCGCGACGGCGCGCATTCTCGAGGGAACTTCGGCTTGGTGTTCCGGATGCTGGAAGCCTCTCGGGTAGTCGTCGTAGCCTTCGAGGGTGGACAATGTTTCGGCGCGCAGCCATTCCACGGAATCGATTCGGTGGACATACCAGGCCGGAGAATCCGGCCCGATGGAGTGGACACAATCGCTTCGCGCTCCGGTCTCCTTGCAGCGCTCCCATTTTTCCAGGTGCAGGAGTTCGTCGTGGTTGGCATGGAAGAGGCCGGCCGCCACCAGGGAAGCCATCGCGGCAAGCCACACAGGCAGGCTCGGAGGGTCGGGCCGCGTGGATCCATCGGCCGCAGGGAGGGCCGCCCATCCTTCCGGAACAGGCGGGGCATCCGATTGGCGATCCTCCCTTGCTGCCAAAAAATGTCCTAGCCTGTCCGGTGCTCCGTTGGGGCACCGAAACGGCACGGCGATCCTGATCGACCCCAGGTCCAGGAACGGACCCTGCGCATCGGATCCTGCCGCACGGACGGAGTCGAGCTTCAGCACCCGAACCGTCCCATCGTTCACCAGGAACAGGTGGGTGGAATCCGCGGCAAGGCCGGTTTTCACTCGCCATGGGAGCAGCCTGGCCAGAGGCCCGCGGCCAAGCCAGGCGAGCCCAGTGGCCAGCGCGAAGGAGATCCATGCCGACATCGCCGTGAAGGGCACCTGTGTCCAGAAACTGGCAAATGGAGCCAGGAGCAGGAATCCGATGGTGCCCAAGATCGCGAAGCTCTGCGGGGCGACAGGGCTTTCGATGCTCAGGAAGCCTTTCTTTCGGAACAAGGATCCGAGGTAGGAGCGATTCCCGTCCCCGAGATCCTTCCATGCGAAGGCTCTGACCAGGTCGGATCCTGCCGGGGAAGCGCCTCTCGCAGGGGCCGTTGCACCCTCCGACTTCGCCACCCCCCATTTCCCGAACAGGTCGCTGGGCCAGAGGATCGGGGATCCCCCCCGCAGCATCTTGGCATGTTCGACTTCCCTTCGGCGGCGCAGCTCGGTCGACCAGGCCGGTGTCACTTCCAACCGAATGCTGGAATTGTCTTCGTGGACCATGGTCAGGGTGCCGTTTGCGTGGGTCAGAGGGCCTTTGGGGACAAACGGGATGTCCACGTGGAACTGGACTTCGAGGAACTCCCGAATCCGTGCGAAAGGAAAACAGGTGCAGACGCCACCGCCGACCTGGATCACATGCGTGTTGGAAACGTACAAGCCGGGCACGACCGGACTCCTCAGATCGATGACCACTCTCTTGAGATTCACGATCGTTGTCCAGACCCCGGCCGCGATCAGGAACAGGCCGATCGCGACTTGGCCCGAGGCGGCAAGACCGACCCCGAAGCACGCCAGGAGGGCTCCCACGAGGACGAACCCATGCGCCCAAGCCGCCCTACTGTGGTTGACAAGAGCGTAGGGGTTCCCCTGTGCGCCCATTTGGCGGAGAGACTGGATGACCTCGGGTGGCAGATCCTTCAACAGGACCTGGGTAGGAGGCAACGCGGTGGCTGTCAGGGAAGATTCCGACATGGAGAGACCTGTAAGGGAAATTCGCGAGGATGAACGGGGAACGCGAGTCAATCTACATCCGTTCGGCTGCGCCGAGCTGTTCCCGGGGCGGCTTGGGTGCCGTTTCACGGGGCTGCCGTGCACCGTCGGAAAGACCAAGCTGGAGATGGATCGGGCCCAGCTGACCACGGCTCCGATCGAATTCCGGATGCGGTAGGCGCATCGTCCGCATCCACGATCTGTGGGTCAGGTTTTGTCATGGGTGCGAAACTGCCCGATCCTTACGAAGGCCGCACAGACATAGGGCGGTGCAGGTCCGTTTGCGTGGCTGCTCATTCCCCTCCTTCGGAGGGGTGCCCCGAAGGGGCGGGGTGGTGTGGGCTGGTTTGCCCGCGAGCGTTTCGCTACGCGTTGGTGGGGTGGTTAGGTTTTGGAGGAATGGGGATTCGGGTTTGGGGACTGGTGATTTGCCATGCCGTCATGGCGGTGGCCGGGACTTCCGGGGATTCGCAAGTGAGTGCGGATACGGCCTCACGGCATTCGGTGCCGGAAGTTGACAGGGAGACGAAGGGATCCCTGAGGGCGTGGAAGGTCTATCCCCGAAGCGAGGTTTTTTGGTTGTTCCCGTCCGAGTTTCACTTCTGACGCTGCGCGTCAGGCCTTTTCCGCTGCGCGGGGCTGTCGACACTGCGTGTCCGGCTTTGCACGGGCCCGCCGGGACCCGTGACCCCGGCCAGAGGGACTGATGCCGTCCCTCTGGACTCCCGCACCGGGGGGCGCTCACTGGAACGGCCATGCCGCTGGGGCCGGGTGGGCGGGAGGTATGGCTGACTGCGCATTTGGCGGAATCATCAGGGTCGCGATCGATATCGCCGGATCCATTGGCCGTTCCATGAACCGCGCCCCCCGGACCCCCATGGATCGGTTGGGTTGCCAGTTTGAGTTTTTGCGGTGTCGTAGGGGCACTCCCTCGGAGGCTTTCCGTTACGTGTCCGTGGCCTTCCATTAGACCTCAGTGACTTTGGGAGGGGTGCGAGCCGGGCGTGCGGCCAAATGTCTTCGGTTTGTGGATTTGCCTGACCCGTTGGTGGAGGAAAAGATCTGTGAACGGAGAGGTTTGGTTCTAGTTTCCGGTACAGCCGAGCTCGACCACCCTGTGCGGAGTCGCCCCTTCATGGCCTGTCCCTCTGAGAAATCGATACACTGGATCTGCGCCAGCCCCGTCAGACGGAGAGATGGACGAGGGCGAATCGCGATTTCTGCACGTTTGACGGGGAAAGAGCGTTGTTCGCCAGTGGGGTTTGCGTGCAACTCAACTCGGCCTACCCCTCAAGACTCGATCTCATTTCTGCCAATGACGAAGCGTAATAGCGGTATCCCGTTAATGCGCAAATCTCTGCATAATCGGGAAGTAAACCTCCGAAAACCAAGCGATTTTTGCCTCTTTGAGCCGGTCATCCGTGGGATTTGCGCAGAAACGGGATCACCAATAATAAGAGTGTTAGGCAGATGCTCCGCACGGATCAGCTGCAGATCAACAAGAACAGCCTTCGGCAGTGAACAAATTGTCCTATCAACATATTTTATAACCGCAAATAAATCAAAATCAGTCATGTTACAAACTGATCTGATCCAATAAACTAATGAATCATTTTGGCCAACATATAATGATCAATTTCACTCCAAACCAACTTCCAAAAGGTGTAATGTGCGAAAAATTAAAGATCTGAATTTTGGATTTGCCGACGCTGTTAATTACAAGCTAAAGGAAAATAAGTCATTATTTAATAAGATATTTGTCCGCAATGATTTTCTTGAGAAAATCCTTCAGCCTTCGAAATATTTCCTAGTTGGAGAAAAAGGCACTGGAAAGACTGCCTACTCCGTGTTTCTTAGTAATGGTGAATACAAGAATACGACTGCCTCATTGAAATACTTGGGCGATTCAGAATATGTCCGTTTCTATAACCTGGTAAAAAGCAAACAGATTCAATATACTGACTTTAAGTCTATATGGTCCGTGATTTTGTTGCTGATAATTTTAGAACAATTGAAAGATGCAAGCATAAAAACGACAATAATTCAAAAGCTAAGACATAGAGATGCAATTATTGCCGCAATAAATGAATTTTATGCGAACGCATTCTCACCAGAAATCGCAACAGCGATGACAATTGTTGAGGAAGCCCAAAGCGCGGCAGCTATTGCGGCAAAGTTCATCAATTTGACTGGCAGTGAAAAGGTTACTACCCAATTTTCAGAGACAAGGATCCAGCTAAGCTTGCTGTACTTAGAAAAGCAATTTAAGGAGTGTCTGTCTTGCGTTAAGATTAAAACGGATCACATATTATTTATTGATGGGATCGATATTCGCCCGCCTGAAATAGGATACCCTGAATACATTCAATGCATTAAGGGTCTTGCTGAGGCTGCATGGCAACTTAATATGGATTTTTTCTCCACTATAAAATCTGAAAAACGAATTAAAGTGGTGTTATTGCTAAGGCCAGACATTTTTCAGTCATTGGGCTTGCATAATGCAACAAACAAATTGCGCGACAACTCTGTATACTTGGATTGGAGAACTACCTACCCTGAGTATCGAAGGTCGAAGCTCTTTGGTGTTGCTGATTTGTTACTAAACGCCCAACAAACCCCACCGAAAGACATTGTGGGAGAATGTTGGGATACATATTTCCCATTCAAGACCCCTGCTTCAAATGCGAACAGGTCTGAAGATGATGCGTTTATTGCCATGCTTCGAACTTCGTATTTCCGCCCTAGAGATATTGTAACCCAGTTGGAAATCCTACAAAAACTGCAAGTGATAACAGATACGGACGAATCATTTACGCCCAAACAAATTGAATGTCAAGAATACCTGAATGAATTATCGGAGTATTACGTTGGGACTATACGAGATCAACTACTATTTTACTATTCAGAAAAAGAATGGGAGTCATTCCGGTTGTTCTTTTCACACATCGAAGGTTATTACGAGTTTGATTACTCCAAATACGAAACAGCATTTACAAACTTCAAAAACGACCCTCGCGTTGGGAATTCTCTACCAGTTTTTGCAAGCTCAAAAGATGAATTTTTGCAGTTCTTATATGACTTAAATATTCTTTGTCATTTCGAGCGATCTGACAATCGCGACCAATTCTATCACTGGTGCTATCGAGAAAGAGATGCGTCAAATCTGTCGCCGAAAGTTGCTTTGAAGAGGCGATATATGATTCATTACGGGCTTAGAAAGTCCTTAAATTTATACAAAAAACAAAATGACTGAATATTCATAAATTCAAGGCATTGTTTTTTGCAAACCATGCCTAACACGCCAATTCCACCTAGATCGCGCCTCGTTGTTATGCCGATGTGCGCGACTAGGTTAATATGGGGCACAAACTCCGTGGGGATCAGCTGCGAAAATGAGCAACATAAACAAGAACGGCCTTCGGCCGTGATATTGATTAAATACTAAAAATGAATACTAATGGACCCAGGGGCGAAATAGTTGAAAATCAAGGAGAAAGCGATTCGCAACACCAAAATTTTAATAAACAGTGGATGCGCTCTGTGAGATTGATTATCTCTGGAAAATGAACAAACGAGGAAAGACATGGCTAAATATTGCATTTTTTGTGGGAATCCTCCACAAAATAAGAACAAAGAACATGTTATTCCAAGATGGCTAATAGCGTTAACCGGAGACCCTAAAAGATCTTTTTTTCTCGGACTGGATTGGTATACTCCAGAAGAAAAAGATCGAATAAAATCTTTTGCTTTTGATCAATTGACATTCCCATCGTGTACAGTTTGCAATGCCGCTTTTAGCTCTTTAGAGGAAAAAGCAAAAGAGGTAATGAATAAAATGCTAGGAAATGCCGACTTATCTGGCGGTGAGATTAGCTTGTTTTTTGATTGGCTCGATAAAGTTAGAATTGGACTTTGGCTTGGGATGAGTCAAATTCATGGTAATCCAGCTAATATTACCCCGCTTTTTCATATTAAAAAAAGGATGGGGCTCCATGACAGGATGCTAATCCTTGAACGAACAAATTATACAGAGAAGCGATTGTTGCTTGCGGGAATTCATACTCTATCCTTCATGGTAACCCCAAGCGCTTTCATTCTCGTTGTCAATAATCTTTTTATAACAAATATTTCAAACCAATATTTGTTTTCCCGTCGACTTGGATTTCCGTGTCTGGAAAATGTTGTTCGTACAGGGGAGTCATTATTTAAGGGCAATCCATCACTTGGATCAGAGCGAATTATGTCCCCAATAATCCGTCGAAAAATCGCTGAAAATGGCATCGAATTGTACCAGCCAATATTCAAGGCGTTGAATCCACATGTAAATACTTCCGATTTTGAAACAACATTTCTCAAAGAAAATTGCTATGACCTTTCCAAAGGTCTTGGGGCAATCTTTCAAAACTTCAATGGCTCCTATGCTAGAGTGAAAAGTGATGAGGTGATTTCAACAACAACAGGCGATATCCGTTCGGATGACGAACAAGTATTCGCTTCGCTGATAAATATTCTGAATTGGCAGATCTCGATTGATCAAGGTATTGCTAAATTTGAGCAAAGCATTGATATAGATGCAAAAAAGCAAATGGAGCGAAACGCGAAAGATTCAATACGGAGGAATCGCAATCAAATCAAAGCCATCAAAATGATGCAAAACATTTTGATGGCGCAGAAACTTCAACGAATTCAATCGGTCTTTGGCGGGAATCGTTAGTGTATGCAAACTCAGCAATATGGCTTGTGTAATTGTGGCGAATTTGAAACCAAAACAAAAACATTAGTCAACCCATCAAGCAATTCGGGCGCCATTGAAACTTTCCCTAACCACGCCGTTCAACCGCTATCGCGGCTATTCTGTATACAATTGCCTGAGAGGGGGGCGAAGCGGTGAACAGGCCCTGTCACACACTCCGTGGGGATGGAAACTGCAGATGAGCAAAACCACGAAAACGGCATTCGTCGTGAAAGAAAATCCATTCCAATACCTTGTTTACGCACAATCTTCGTGGTGAACATAATTAAAAATCAATGCAATAATGCAGCCCTACTAATCTAACCAAGAAGGATAAACAAGCCATGGAAAATCCAGTACAGGCACTAAGCCAAACCGCAGCAGATATTTCAAAATCACTTACAAAAACTATTGATGAGCGGCTTAAAAGCCCAATCTTTTCAAGTTACGTAATCTCATTGCTGGTTTGGAATTATGATGTGATTCTAAACGCAATTAGCGCATCATCCGCAAAAGATAAAATTGATATAATTTCAAAAACTCATGCGAATTGTTCCGTATTTTTCGCAGTCTATTTGGTGCCAGTCGCTTTTTCTGTTTTATACATTTTTTTGCTCCCAATAATTGATGCATTTGCATCTGATCTCGTGGCAGTAATAGAAAATTGGAAAGAACGCAAAATTCTAGAAAGAAGAAAGCGACAACCAGTTCCACTGGACACACAACTTGAATATTTCAAACGCTGGAGTGATGTTAACGAAAAATTAAGAGGTGATATAGCGTCAATACGTAAGTCATATTCTGAATTAAATAATGAGATTGAGTCAAAGTGTCCCAGGCTGCTCGAAAGATTCAAAAACCATATTTTAGCTCAAATTTCACTATCCACTGGAGTGCCGAATGCAATTATTGAGGGAATAATGATGCAGTTGGGCAATGGTCAGTCAGCATTCTCGCCTGAGTCTTATAAGTTAAAAAATACCATCCATTTCCAAATACTTTGCAAATTCTCTAGCGCTCTGACAGATCAAATGATTGAGAGAATTGCGGATTCAAAATTTGATGACTTGCAGTTTAGGAATATTGCAAACAATCTGATTGATAATGAACGAGAGTGCTTGATTGATATGCTGATTTGCTTTAATTGGATTTACATGGATAAATTCAGCTTAGATAAGCTGAGCTACGCTAATGTTTTCGTCATCAAAGCTCTGAAGTCATTTTGCGAAAGCGTTACGAATACCGATATCGAAAGGGTGGTCTGAAATTTCCAATACCATTATTATTTCAAAATGATAATCTCGTTCCACCACGATTTCGCTTCGCGAAACGCGGTGAACAGTGTAGTTTGCGAACAAAACATTAGAACACAATCCAGGACCACATAAGGAGCCACATACCCATGGCTAATTTCGCAGAGCGGTATGGTCATAGACCAAGGCCAGCAATTTTTCAAATCGATGGAATATCAGATGAGCTAAGAATAACTCTTTGGAATGCATTCTATTTATTTACCAACTCATTCGACGAGCACGACTCTATACTGCTTAGGCTCATTAAATGGCATCGACTCCTCATACGAAAACCTGTCGATGACATTCCTTATCAGTCGCATTACATTAACGCCGAACTTAAAAAGTACTTCTTAACGGCGGCCTGGTTCGATATATTCGACTACTTGGAAAAATTTTTCCCCGACTTCCCATCGTGGATCGATAATAGAAGTTACACGCGAGGCAGCATCTTTGCAGACTTTCGGAAATTTAAGGCGCAAATTAATGTGATATTAAAAGAACATGCATCCGGCTATACGCTCTTTGAAGACCAGTTTGTACCAATAATCACAGAAGGTGAAATACAATCTATTGGTGATGTTTTAGATGAAACTCAAAAACATGGGTTGGAAGGCGCAAATACCCATTTTCGGTCTGCGATCTCATTTCTCTCGGCTAAGCCACATCCTGACTACCGTAATTCAATAAAGGAATCAATTAGCGCGGTTGAATCGGTCGCGAAAATTCTCTCGGGCACACCTGATGGTGGGCTATCAAAATCTCTGGGAATACTTTCAAAAAAAGTCCCGATCCATGGAGGATTAGTCGGCGGAATGAACGCAATTTATGGGTATACTAGCGATGCGGATGGAATTCGCCATCCAATTCTTGACGATGGCGCCTTGATAGACCTTGCTGACGCCAAATATATGCTAGTGTCTTGCTCTGCATTTGTCAGCTTCTTAGTGCAAAAGGGGCGTGATGCTGGGTTGTTTTCTTGAATACTTCCTATATGAAATAAATCGCACTCGACATAAAACACACTCAACATCCTCATGAATAAAATTTCAAAACAGACAAGTGAGTTAGAGCAAGCCATCCTTCCAGTTCTTGACTTGCCGCTTGCTCTTGAGATAGAACGCTTTGAAGTTAGCGCCATAATATGCGGAATCTCATTTGATTTCTGGCGTGGCACGAGATTAATGCTAGATGCACAGATGATAACTCCGGCCGCGACACTACTTCGTTCACAGTTTGAATCCGTTGTAAGGTCAATTTGGACGCACAACAATGCGACGAATGACGTAATCGATAAGCTATCTGCTGATTTATCGCCTGAATCCGAACAAGCGGCCAAAAATCTCCCGACAGCAAATGAAATGATGCAAATTCTTGAAAAAAGCATACATCCCAATGCATTTGCGCCACTTAATGAGTTTAAACACTACTCCTGGCGTGCGCTGAATTCACATACACACTCAGGCATTCATGCGGTTGCTCGTGGAAGGTCAGATTGTCCTGATGAAATCAACAACGCAGTATACAAGCTATCAAACGGTCTTGCAGTCACTGCAGCGATGCACTATGTGATTCTCTGTGGACGCCAAGATCTGCAAAAACGAATAGTTTCGATTTCACTTGATTTCCCGGATTGCTTCAATATTAAACAGCAAAATGTAACATTGTCGCCAAATGAACAGCATAATGAACGCAATTGCGGCTTGTCCGCATGGTGAAATATGAACACAATGACGGACCCGGCCTAGATGGAACAACAACTTCTCCACTCGCTGATCGCTCGGGACCTAACAAACGATTTACCAGATCGCTCCTCGCGTTTTGGTCGTCTATCGCTGGCGCGAGTCGTAACCAAGCCCGTCAGGCACACTCTCCGTAGGGATGGGACCTGCTGATGAGCAACAATTGCTACATAAGGTTAACTGAAATGATGCATTGCCGGTTCAACAAACCATTTCATGAGCAGTCAACAATATAACACAACCAAAAGCAGCATACTGCATGTCAAGCCAAGAACAAACAGCTAATGGCGTTATTAAATCCTCGAAATCCATGGATCAGCTTCTTGAAATTTTCATTGCAAACGGCCAAACAGCAAGAATGGCGGAATCCGCGCATTACAAAACAGGCAGATGTATTCGGGTAAAACATGGCGAGGCCAGAATTACAATTGAAATGTGCGATTCTTGTACCTACTTGATACACGGAGAAGCTGGTCAACCGCTTGAATTAGATGCTCTCTGCGAAACAACAACTAAAGTTCTTAGCTCGGAAAAAATAAATCATGATATTGAGCTATACGATGATAGTGCGCTAATGTACAAGAAATCTTTTGGGGATATCAATAATGCCCCATCCGCATAAATATCGCTAATGTCGTCCTCTGTGATTGTCGTTTATGTGATCGAACAAATAACTCGATTCGCTTCGAGAAAATCAAATTCTTGTCCCGGGGAGGGAGGCAATGGATAAAGATCATTTTTGGGGGCTTATAGATAAGCTCGCCTTAGCTTCAAATTCACAGGGAAAATTCACAAAATCATTAAATGCTGAATTGGGCAAGCTGTCGCTAGAGGAATTGCTTCACTTCCAGTTCATATACGAAATATATGAACTAGCTGTATTGACAGCTCGCAGCAATTTAATTTGGAGCGCACTGTATCTGATCAATGGCGGAAAAGGCTCAGATACATATGCTTTTGCTGGATGGCTTATATCACAAGGCAAGCTCTCTTATATGAGCGCTTTGAAAAATGCGGACTATTTGGCGAACTTAGATGTCAAGAAAGACAAATGCGTATATGCTAATTTTAGATCGCTGGCTGTAGCCATATACAAAAGAAACTCTGGAGTTGGCGATAGAGTCTACACTAAAGTTGAAAATCAGTTTTGGCAATCGCCTGAACGGAGCGCGGAAAAACAGTCAATTGAAAGCGAAATAGTATTCAGTCCAATAGTCAGAAACAGGGATTGGGAATTGAGTGAAATTGAAGTTGTGTTGCCGAATCTGCATGGCAAATTAGCGCAAATGCCGCCGGAGCGAAAAATTGGATAGACAGTATTCTTTTGTCAAGCCGCTCCCTTTCTGCTTTGAAAATGCAGAAAAAGCGATGCTTTCAAAGCTTCACCTGATTCTCAATTCATTTAGATACAAGAAAGGGGAGCTATGAAAAGGTCGATTCATGCAATGAAATCAGAGTACTAACCCGGTATCGTAAATTTGGCATCATGCAGCATACTTGACTTGGCTGTAAGAGAAAAATGATTGGACCAATTCTTTTTCCTTTTCCAGGTAATCCATGTAGCCTAATACCCTGCTCTCTAGGACCTCTGCGCTTGATGTCATCGGCTTGTTCGAAAGCCTAGATTTCATATCCCGGTTCAAATACTCATCTGGGTTCATTTCAGGCGAATAAGCCGGAAGAAATCTCAATTCAATGAGATGCTTATTCTCTAGGAGCCAAGGCTGCAGATCTTTTGCATGATGAACGCGCAGGTTATCGAGGATAAGAATAATTTTGCGCCCCTTGGCGTCCGCTATCATTTTCATCAAGAAATCCTTGAATCGCTCGACGTTAATTGCCTCGGAATACAATTTGAAACGTATCGCGCCTTGGTTGCTAACCGCCGATACCATGTGAATATGGACGCGCTTGCGCGGACCTGTAACAGAAGGAGTCTTGCCACGAGGTGAGTAGCCGCGAAGTTGGTTCGGAGAGTTCTGGACAGCAGTCTCGTCCCCCCACCAAATCCCCGCGTCCTCCTGCATGGCTTGGGCTTGGATCTCCGGGTATTCCTTCTCAAGCCATGCCTTGACTTCGGGTGGCCGCTGGCCTGGTTTCTTGATGGTGGGGACTTGAACGGTGAAGCCCCACTTTTTCAGATATTTGCCAACAGCTGTGATGACTAGAGAAATTCCATATCGAGAGTAGATCAATTCTTGAACGGCTTGACGGTTCCAAAGTGCAAACGGCATTTTCATCTGGTCTGGGGTGCTATCAGTAATTAGCTTACGAACCTCAGATTCACGCTCATCCGAAAGGAATTTGCCATCCCCTTTTTCCGGCCTTTGATCTTGGGCACCAAGCATTTATCGCCATTTTTTAGCCAGGCTGAATAACGGAGCCTTACAAGACTGGAGCCGAGGTCGTAAATTTGGCCAATTTCTTCATAAATTTCCATGCGAGATCGTTTAGGTTCAGTTACAATAGCTCGATGAACCATCCGGATCATCGCCTTGACTTTCAGAAAGCCTTCGGATTGCTCTTCTGTTTGATTGTTCATATCAGGAAATATAGCATTTAATGCGAATATATCAATACCTAGTTAGTATGATAAATCATGAACAAATCCAATCTTGATGAAAATAGATCTATCGCGCTGATTCCTAACCCCGTAACGGCCATTTATCCGATTTTGTCAATTGGGCTATCAATACTCTTCTTTCGTCTGGTTGATTTTTATGGTTTTAGGCGTGCAAGTGGTTATGGGGTGTTGATTGCAGCAATTGCGCTGATAGCACTAGGCTTTGCGCCCATTTTGCTAACGCCATACAGATTATACAGCACAAGAAAGGAGTTCATACTGAAAAAGCCTTTTGGGCGAATAGAGGTGATCGCAAAATCAGAAGTGACAAGTGTCGATAAGTTTTGGAGGATTTCTGGATTATATAACACTCATACCTTTGGAAGGAATTTCTACAACAACAAGAAAATTGTTAAATTCATAAAAAGACACATGAATAAGTAGTAACCAAAATGGTGGCATCCCCGCTAAGCGCGGGGGTACTCGCTAACACCGAGCTCAGCTCCGATCAAAAACCTGTTAGGTACACACCTCGTTGGAAGAAAAAGGAATAACATGACAAGCAATCAATCAAAAATGATGAGTCATTTTGAAACAAAGCTTGCCATTTGGCTATTATCTGGCTGCATTTTATGCGGTTGCATGGCTGATGGCGGTGCCGAGATATATTTGAAGGGGAGATTTGTTGACTCGAATAGTGTCCCTATGAGTGGCGTTCATCATACGGTAGCGTTAATGGATAGGGTAGAACTAGAAGGCGACAGCACAAATGTTCCGGGAAACAGCATCAACATTACAGATTCGACCGGGAGCTACTATGCTGAAGACTTTCATATTTGCTCGCCCGACATTGATATATTCTATTATGATGTTTCGCTTGTTTTTAAATGCCCTAATGGGAAATGGAAGGTGGACTTTTATCCACAAGTTCCAGGCGGAGAGGCTCTTGTCATAATGCCTGATGTCAAATATGACTCACTTTGCAAGTAAGATCAACTCAAAGTTGAGATTTGCTCATGATCGTCTTTGAAAAACAGCGCCGGGGACGAGCAACAAGGAGAGGAAGTGACCTAGGTTTCCGGCTGTTCGGGTGTTTCCCTTTGAAGTGCCCGCCGGCATGCAGCGCGGCCAATAATCTTGTGCCATTGAAATGGCAGCAAAAAAGAACCTAATTTCATTGGCTCGTTCTATCGTATCTTTTCTCGTTGAGGCTGTACGTCTGTGATTGGTGTCAAACACAAAATAATATTGAGGTACAGAGTGGTCAAAATGCATTTCCTCCTAATTTGCCTATTTGTGTTTTCAAAAGTATTTGCCGCCAACTGTGTGACCATAGATGGCGATTGCTGCTCTGAGCCACGGCATTCCTCAATAGCGGATTCTATACGGGTGTCAGGTTTCGTTCATGGCGAAATTTTTAATCTGGAAACGATTGGCAAAACGAGTGCAAATATTTGTCTTTCCTTGGAAAATGGCAAATGCACTCTGCAAAAAGGTGTGTCGTTGGATTTGAAATCAAATAAGGCTCTCGTGCACGGGTATTCATCAGAGGCTGGGTATCGTAGCTGCAGAATAAAAGCATACAAGTGCAATGCGCCAGACTCTACAATCAAATACATCACAATCAGCGTAAATGTTGTTGATTCGCTGATCGAAGCGACTAAGTAATTGTTTTGATTTGCTTGACTGTGATGCTGTAAATCTGTTCTAGATCGATTACGGCCCAAGCAAATACTTGACAAAAATGTATTTTTTATGCCCTTTGCAAGGGTTTGCATCAAATTTATCAAGAAACCACTTCGATCTGTTTGATCAACAAGCCGTGCCAAACAACCAGGAGTCCAAGTGAAATACGCCTTTAGAATCTTTCTTCTCACTTCCGCGCTCATCTTTGTGGGCTGTGACAAATCAGCCACTTCCCCGACCTCTTCAGGTACGCCTGGACCAGTTGTCGAGAACATTGTGACAACATTTCCTGGGCTTGATTTCGAATCCATCATCGGTGACATTGCGCCAGGAACAATGAATGGTCACTCCATCAGTTCGATCTCTGGGGTCACATCGATCAATCGCTCCACTCCATTGTCGGGCACCGCCAGTGCAAGGATCACCAGTATACTGAACGGGACCAACTATGACGCATACACGTGGAACCACTTCTCCTGGGACATGAATGGAGCATCAACGTTCATCCTTGACATGAGTGGTGCTCGGGGAATCTGCTTTCGTATTCGTGCGAACAAGTCACACAAGGTCGACGTAGTTCCAAATTCCTTGAATTATACTGCCGACCAAAACAATGCTGGCGCCCAGTTCACATGGACGATTTCTGTGAGCAAGACCGCCTCCATCGATACCTTGCTTTTCGAAGAGATCGGCTACCCCACATGGCTGTGGGACGCCAAGTCAAGCTCTGGTGTGTGTGGCCTTGATTCTGCCCGATACTGCCCTCATACGGTGCAAAATGTCATCTCACGTTCGCCTGGGATCAACTTCACCATTAATTCCAACATGGCAACGGTCTCGAAGGATTCTGTGACCCTCGATATCGACGATATCAAACTCGTCTACTGATCCGGATTTAGGCAACAGTCATGAGCGAGTGAACAAAACCTCGAAGCAAAATCCCATGAGGTTCAACCTAGATCTCGCTTTTTTGGGTTTTTGAATCAATTCCTGGCGCGGCTGCATCCATTGTTGTTAGGTGCCAGGGGTAAAACAAAAAAGGCCGGGATCGTAGCGATCCCGGCCTCACAAATCAACAAACAGGCGATGGCTTATTTGCCATTCAACCCATTCAGCACTTCGGAATAGACCGCCTTCTTCTGTCCGTTGCTGAACAGCAAGGACTGGGAGTTCGCTCCGTTGCAGAGGGATCCGCTGAAGCTGTTGAGCCAGGAGTTCTGGTCGTTGACGCCCCAGAAGGTGATGGCGGAGCACTTGGGGTTGTTGACACAAGCCTGGGTGATGCCGCGGTAGAACTCCGTTTGCTGGGCGGTGGAAACCTTGCTGCCGCACAGGTTGATGTCCCACTCGGAAATCAGGACCTCAAGTCCCAGGCTCGCGTAGTAGTCCATGTTGTCCTTCACCGCCTGGACGGTGGGGATGTTGTTCGGAGGACCGATGTGCATCTGGAATCCGATGCCGTCGATGGGGGCACCAGCGGCCAGCCATTCCTTGATCTTCTTGCGCAGGAAACGGGATTTGTCGTTGTCGGCATCGATGCTGTAGTCGTTGTAGTACAGCTTCATGCTTTTCATGTTGTTCTTGTCCGCATACTCGCGCGCCATCTTGAACGCGGTGGGAATGTAGTCTTCCCCAAGCAGATTGGAGAACACCGACGCGCGCATCTTCGCATTGCCCGTTCCCGCATCGCTGTCGGTGAAGAGGGCCTCGTTCACGACATCCCAGGAGTGGAGCTTGTTGCCCCAGCGCCCCATGACCGTCTCGATGTGTTTCTTCATCACGGCCAGAAGGCGGTCCTTGCTGTTGATGGAAGAAACCCAGCTGGGCAGCTGGCTGTGCCAGACCAGGCAATGTCCCTTGACCTTCATGTTGTTCTGCTGAGCCCAGTTGACGATGTTGTCGGCGGAGGTGAACGAGAAGCTGCCTTCCGTCCGTTCGACGCTCTCCCACTTCATTTCGTTTTCGGGGGTCACGAAGTTGAATTCCTGCGCGGCCAATGCGGGCATGTTGTTCGCCGAAAGCGCCGTGCCCAGCAGGATCTGATGATCGGGCCGGCACAATCCCGCTGCCTTGAGCGTGGCTGCGTTGCAGGTCGTCACCACAATGGAATCCATGGTGATGGAAAGATCGGACAAGTTGTAGGAGCTGATCGGGGTCCGTTTGTCAACAAAGCCGCTTTTCTTTGTGATCAGGGTATCCACAATTGGATCCGCCGCGCTCCGAAGGAGGACAAGCTGATTCGATGCGGAAGGACCGCTTACACCCTCAAGCCGTGCAGAAAGGCTAGGGAGCTGCAGGAGCTGGCTGGTATAGCTTTTCCCGTTCACGGTGATTTTCAAGATATTCAGGCCGGTAGGAACGGATGGCAGCGAGATCGCGGCGACAGAGCTGTTCGTTTGCTGAAAGTCTACAGAAGAAATTCTCTTTCCTTCCTGGTTGTAGACGGATACGGTACCGGAAATCTCTTTGTCGGTACTGTGAATGGATAGCTCTCTGCCATTGAGATGGAACGTTACCGGACGGGCTTGTGCGGATGGCATGATCGCGGAAGCGCCGTTATCCAGAGTAAACTTGCCGGATGCATCCGTTTTAGCGGTGAGCCCGCTGACCCCGGCAAGCGTACAGGTCACATCTTTTACGGCACCCCCGCCGGTTTTTGTAACGGTTCCGCTAATCGATACTGCAGTTGCAGCCGTTGCCGATTGAAAAAGCGCGGAAATCATGAACGCCGAAATTGAATACCATTTCATTGAGACTCCTTTGGATTTGGAAAAACGTGAACAGCCGCAAACCTTGGCCAATTTCCCTCTGGTCGACTCGTCCCCTGCGTTGCTTTTCAGGTGTCGTGCCGGGTGTGGCCTGGCTCCTAGGAGGTTCACCACCTGCGCCGGGTGGCGTTTGGTGGCATGAGACCGGTTGAGTGTGGAGTGTAAGGTACTGACGAATCTCCGTTGCCGCAGACCGAGTTGTCTTGCGGTGGTGGCATGAAGTCACCACTGGATCGCCGCCATCCCGGTGTTGATGCCGGCTGTTCGGGGAGAGCTTGTGGCCATGGGGACGACCCAGTCGAAGGCCTCGGGGCGGGCTTGATAGCAAGGGCGGTGGGGCGGAGGCGACCAAGCCGCAGGAGGTATCTTTGCCGCATGGCCCTTCGCAATTTGCCCATCGGCATCGAGGACTTCCCTCGCCTTCGGCAGGAAGGGCCACGCCGACGCGGTGATTCTCACCGACACGCGTGGTTCGAGTTCAAGCCCAATGTCACCGCCGATCCTGCACTGGCACGGACCGACGATCGCGGCAACGCCGCGGCGTGGCAGACCGACGGCCGCATGGTGGGTGAAGGTGGGTGTGGGGTTCGGTCGCCAGACGCGCCACTTGGGGCGGTGGCTGATCCAGGCCGATGGCGCCGGAACTCAATCCAAGGGTTTCGGTTTCGATGACTCTTCAGGAACTCATCTCGTGCAGGAAATTTTGGGGGAGCGCATGAAATGCAGGAAAACGTCCTATTTGGCTGTTGTCGCCATTGCATCAGCCATTTGGATGGGCATGCCGCAAAAGGCCAAGGCCCAAGACTCGAAAATAGGAGGGTTGCTTGGAGGCGCGACTCCAAAAGTGGAAAATGTTGTTGCAGCCCCCATTCATGTATTTGACGCGAACAACATCGATTCCGCTACCTACCCAGGGAAAAAGTTCCAGTATTCTGTAGAGAAAATCGATGGATTGGACTCCATGTGCCAGGGCCGGATGGAGTGTCTTGTGTTGGTTCGAAAGCACAAGGAGACATTACCGCTGAACCGATTCGTAGATACGGGGACACATGGAGCATTTGAGCGTTTTCTGTCAAAAATGGGCGGAACAAGGTCCATCTCGGAGCATCAAAAAGCCTTGAAATTCAACTATATGGAAAGTTTTGATCGAGGGAATGGCGGGGCCGTGAAAGCGATGCACGTGTGCGTTGAGTTTCCGGACAGGGTTTCAAAAAGTTGCGCATCCTATAAGCTTGAAAAGGCATGGGCTAAAAGGTTCTCGCACGAGCAGGTTTCCTCCGAGTTGTTGTATCTGATTTTCTCAAACCGAAAGAACATCCCTCACGAGAATGATCTTTTCCGGTATCAGTACGATTCGCAATTTTCAAAGTATTCGGCACCAAAGGCATCGGTTCTCGGTGATCCAAGCAAAAGTGAATCGGTTTTGGGCGATTTCTTCCGCGTGGATAGTCTGAATGTGTACGCGAAAGACCGAAACAATGAGATATTAACCTTGCGGATCAATGCGCCTGTCAGCAAGGTCTATCGACTGATTGATTGGAAAACAGCAAATGAACGTGGCACCCTAAAAGATTTGCGATACGATTCGCTTAAATCTGATTCAAAATTAAGGTATGTGATCGGTTTTCGCGAAGGCGTGCATAAGGAAAGTAAAATCTTGTATTGCGGGCACAAGGACCAGACCGTGATCGCTTTTGCGAGAATGGATGTCCAGGATACAGCTCTCAGCAGGAGAGTGGATACGCTGTTCAAGGTTTTTGATTTTCAGAACGGGTTGATTCGGGCGAATCGCCTTGACTATGATGCCGTGAAAAGCACGCTGACAAATTTTGCATTTAAGCCGTTTATCGGGTCCGAAAAGTAGCTCGCATGGATGCTGTGCCTTCCTCCAGACGCTTCGTCCAGTCCCTTCGCGAGAACCTCAATCGCGAGCATGTCGCGGCGCTCGAGTCGTGTCTGGATTGCGGTCAGTGCGGGAGTGCTTGCGCGTGGTACCTGGCCACGGGAAATCCGCAACTCCACCCTCGGATGAAAACCGCTTTCCTGCAGCGCATCCAGCGTCGAGGTCACTTCCGGTCTGTGGATCGCGGGGCGGCGTCGGGCTTCGCAACTTCTGGTCCGTCTCACCATCACAGGCATCATCGCCACGGAATTCCTGGGCCGGACTGGTACGCGTCCATGGGCCCTTTCCCTCCATGTGCTCCTGGCGCTGTGGCTGGCGGGAATCTTCCCGTTCACCCACTTGCGCCACGTGCTGTGGAGCCCGCTGGCCTTGTGGTTCGCTTGGCGTCGGCGGACCCGGCACGCCATCGCCTGATCCGAACAGGCCCCACGCGGGGCTTTCGTAACAAAAAATGTCCTGCCTCCCGAGCCGCATGGTTGCTGGGCGTGTGCACAACGGCAAGGTTCGGACAGGTGGGCGAAGGCATGGAGATCTTGTAGGGTCTTAGATCTCTTAGAGATTACGAGGATCGGAGTCCAACCCATGAATGCACCCAAGGAAAAGGCGCAAGCCTTTGAAGGGCTTCTCGGGTGGTCGGCCTCCGATCGCACGCGACGCCCCGGTCTCTCCTTCTGACAAGTCTTGCCAGGAAAATCCCGCAGCCAGCTGCGGGGTGGCTCATCGGGCTCTTCCCGCAACGACTCACCCAAGGAGCCTCGCATGTCCATCCAATTCCACCACGAAAACATCGGGAAGATCCTCGTCGTCCAAGTCAGCGGGATGGTGACGAAGGGGGATTACGACATCTTCCTTCCCGAGTTCGAGCGGCTTGTGCGCGAGTTCGGAAAGTTGCGCCTGTTGTTCGACATGACGAAGCTCACCGGTTGGGATGTCGGTGCGGCGTGGGAGGACTACAAGTTCGGCATCGCCCACTTCTCCGATATCGAACTCCTGGCCATGGTCGGAGAAACCAGGTGGCACCAGGACATGGCGATCTTCTGCAAAGCCTTCACCAATGCGTTGGTCAGGTACTTCGACCACCTCCAGGTCGCCCAGGCGCGCCAGTGGCTGGAAGAGACGCCTAGCATCCTCCCCGACGCGGGGAAATTCGACGAACAGGGCCAATGGAGCGTCTGAACGCGACGAACCTGAACACGAACCCATCGAAACGAGGAACCCATGTTGGAACAAGCAGACCATCTGAAGCAAGCCCGCGAGGGCTACTGGAACACGGACCACATCCACGGGAAGTAGGTGGCCGTGGAGCGATCCGGGAGAGAGCCGGCGCATCGCGACTTCCTTTCGATTCTTGAACAAATTTTGACCTCCGCGAAGGAGTCCCTATGAACATCGCACGCATCGCGGCCATCGCCTTGATCGCCGTGGGAGTGATGGCCCTGGTCTACGGGGGATTCACCTACACCAGAGTCACCAGCGAGGCGAAGATCGGTTCGCTGGAATTGTCGTGGAAGGATCGCGACACCGTCACCATTCCTGTTTGGCTCGGTGTCGGAAGTGTCGTGGTGGGAAGTGGGCTGCTCCTGGGTGTCTCGGTACGCAAGCGCTCTTGATCGCCAACATCACATCGGGTTCGGTGAAGCCTGCTTCCCGTGTCCCGAAATCACAAGCCAAGCAAAACCCCCGCGGCATCCGCGGCGGGAAATGGTCCATTCCGACGAAACGAGTACCTATGTCCAAGCGCGACAGCTACAAGCAGAAGATCCAAGGCGAACTGGATTTGATCCTCGCCAAGATCCTTGAATTCAAGGCGCACGCGAAGATCGCCGTCGCCGATACCCGCATCCAAGCCCACAGCACCATCCAGGACCTCGAAAGGAAGGTCGATCACACGAAGGAACGCCTGGCCGATCTGAACGCCTCCAGCGACGACGCCTGGGACTCCATCAAGTCCGGCGTGGAAACGGCCTGGGGAGACTTGCGGACAAGTTTTGGCAAGGCGAAGGAACACTTCCAGAAGTAGGCAACACACCCGGCCAGCGAAGCTCTCGCAGACAAAGCCGTCCAAACAACCTGTAAGCCCCGACAGCTGTCGGGGCCAACAATAGCCCGCATCAGTCAAAAACTGGCAATCCAGCCGAATCAAGGGGGTCCGGGGGGCTTGGGTATTGGAGCGGCCAGTGTCATGAGGATTTCGATCGCGTCCCTGATGCCATCGCCCGATGCCTCGACCTTCATTCAGCCCACATCCCCGGCAAGCCGGAGCGGCCGCGGAAGTTCAAGCCCCCCGGCGCGCGGGTTCCCAGGGGACGCGCGTTCGTCCCCTGGGTCGCGGTTCGGGTGCCGACGCACCCGAGAAACGGCACCCGGGCCGCCCCGGGAAAAAGCTAGCGCAGCGGAAAGGCTCAGATGTTCCGCAGGAACAACATCGTCTTCTGCCGCACCGGCTCTCCGGTGGACACGGTCTGTTCCACGTGGTCCACCATGAACACACCCTTGAAGGATCCTTCGAACGTCACCTGCTCGCCATCGTGGAACGGACCGAAGGGTGTGGTGGCCTGGATGCTGCGCGGAACGCTGCTGCCAGGATCGAGAAGCACAGGTTCGAGCGTGTACAGGATCGCTTGGATGGACATGCGCGGGCTCGTTTGAAACGGGCTTCAAACGAAACCCGTCTCTTCACAGTAGCAATCGCCATGGCTTGCACCGGCGAACGATTCACGAAGCGATCAGAAACCGAATCTCGACCCGGCGCCCAGGAGGGTGGCGATGCCGATGATCGCAAACAACGCGGCGGCGATCGTGTGGACCACCCGCACCGGGATGAGCTTGGCGGCCCTGTCCCCGATGAAGACCGCGGGGATGTCGGCGATCAGGATGCCAAGAGTTGTCCCCGCCACCACGGGAACGACCGCCTTGAATTGTGCCGCCAAGGCGATGGTGGCGACCTGGGTCTTGTCGCCCATCTCGGCCAGGAAAAAGGCGAACAGCGTGGTGAGAAACGCCCCGTATTTGGCGAGCTTGGCTTCGTTTTCGTCCAGCTTGTCCGGGATCAAGGTCCAGACCGCCATGGCCAGGAAAGATCCACCCAGGATCCACCGCAGCACGGACGGACCGACCAGCGTGGTCACCCACGACCCGACCGCTCCCGCCAAGGCGTGGTTCAGGACCGTGGCCACCAGGATCCCCAAAACGATGGGAACGGGTTTGCGGAACTTGGCGGCGAGCATGAAAGCCAGAAGTTGGGTCTTGTCGCCGATTTCGCCGAGGGCGACGATTCCAGTGGAGACCAGGAAAGCATTCATCACGATGGATCACTCCCGCTGGCAACCAGAAACCATGGAGCTTGGCCAGCGCGCAAGCTTCATGGTCGGTGGTCTTGCCAAGCGTTTGCTGCCTGCGCCATGATCGGATCGATCAAGTTTGTTGACGCAAGCCTCCCTTATAGCAGAGCGGCTACTCCCCAGAGACGGGGACAAGTTACAAAACGAAAAGGGCCCATAAAAGGCCTGGAACGCCGATGCGTTCCCATGCCCACTTACTTCCAGACAACATGATTGGAGCTGCCTCCGGCCCATTGGATGCGAATCAGATGGAATCCATTTGGAACAGGGATTGCCGCTTGACTCGACCGTGTCGCCAAGCCGCCGATTTTCCTTCCGTCAATGGTCAGGACGGCGCACTCCCATCTCCCGCTCTGCGCGCTCGATATTTCGACACCCAGGGATGTTCGTCGGACGGAAAATGGCGAAACCCCTCTTTTCGAATGGATCCCGACTTGGGTGGAATCCGACAGCGTGACGTAGATGCGCTTGGCTGTGGCCGATGCGGTCACCGCGGCTTGCCGGCCCGCGAGGGCATGGAGGGATCTTCTTCCGTAGGGGATTCCGATGCCCGCATCCGGCAGGACGGTTTCGATGAACCCGCCACCACCTTGCAGACTCGAGTGGATGCGGATGTTGCCGTTGTAGTCCGGCGTCAGGAAATGGATGCTGCCATCCACGGAATCGGCGGCCGAACCCGCGATGTTCCCGGAAATGGAATTGCCCACCTTGATGCTGTCGAATCTCACGGAAAGGTCGGGCCCGATGATTGCCCATCGCATCCGACTGGAATCCATTCCAGCCCAGGCCATGAGCAGTTTTCCCCCTGGCAGGTTGTGGATCTCCATCGACTTGTTTCCACCCAGCACGTGGTGGAATTGGGGGTATTGGATCTCCCGCCATTTTTCGTCGCGAACAAGCAGCGAGGGGCGGTATTCGGAGATGTCGATTTTTCCCGCCATGACCCTTGCGCCACAGGATGCCGGAAAATGTGGGCCATTGTTCTCGCCCGTTTGGCCCAGGAGGGAGTCCAGGTTCAACTCTTCCGTTCTCAGCCACCCGCCTCCCTGCTTCCTGGCGAGAATCATATGGTGATCCCAATTCGTGGAATCGGCCGCATCCGCCTTGTAGGCCACGGTAAGGGCCCCTTGCCACTCGAATTGGGTCGGCGCACCCACGACATAGCAGGCGAAGCGGGACCATTGGCTGGAACGCCAATCCAGCGGATTGGTCGAGACCTGCGAAAGATCCCACCCTCCCGCGAGCTTCTGCGCGTGGTAGACCGCGGAATTTCCCGTATTCGTCGATGTTTTCCTCGTGCGGTCGGCGAACCAGGCGATGTGGATGTTTCCCGCACTGGACAGGAACAAGTCCGGTGCGTGTTTGATCGAATCGGCTGGCGCGGGGATCTGCTCGATGCTGACCGTCGTGTCGGCGCGCAAGAATTTCGCATACATCAGACGGTCGATTTTGGAAGAATCGGTCTGGACCCACGCCATGTGGACATTGCCGTCCCGGTCCAGCCCGCTGGAGAGGGTGGCACGAACGCTTCCCGCATCCTTGATGGGTGCTTCGAAGGAGAAGGTCCGCCACCCCATCGCATGCCCGGTGATCGCGAGACATGCGGTCGACACGACGAGTCCGCGGATCATGGACGGGTCCATTCTTCCACGAAGGACCCCGGATTTCCCTGCCAATCTCCACGGGCTTCCATCAGCAGGTTTCCGTTCTTGAAACTGATTTTCCACAACTCAGGTTCTGGAACAGCGGTAAGCTCGATCTTCCTGTATTGCCATGTCGCGCCGGAGTCAAGAGAAATCCATAAGGTGTCAGGAAGCCTCCGGCCATATTTGAGCCAACCATCCGCATAGGACCACTGAATTCTTCTTCTACTATATGGATCTTCCGTTGTGACATGAGGTGCCTGCGCACTCCATCCATTTCCGTCCTCGAAAAACGTGAGATTGTACCTGGTTGCATCGATATGGACATCATGGGTCCACTCTCCAAGTAATTCCCTAGGACCTCCGGAAAAACAGCCAAGGTCAAGTGTCAGTGAAACTCCCGCGATGGAACTGGAAGAATTTATCCCGAATCGAGAGGATGCCTGAATGGGTGATACCGCAGGCACCAAAGCCGAGTAACGGCCGTCGGCGTCCGTATACGTTGTCAATTGTCCGATGGTGACTCTCTCTTTTGAAGCAGGATTGCCTTTGGTATCCTGACACACCTTACCTTGGACCTGCACGGTGCGAGAGAATAGATCGCAATTGATAGCGCCGCTCGCACTTAATTCGAAGCAGAATTCATCTCCCACTTTCCTGGCAATTCCTGCTTGTAGCCATACCCCCCCCATGCCTGCAACCCAAAGCGGAATGGAATCCGGCGCGGTAGCCGCCATGCTGGCAGGGATGGCCAGGCAGGTGGAGAGGGGCTTTTTGATGGCAACGGGATTGCCTGACTTGTCCTCGATGGAGAGCTGCATCGCCCCGAAGGAAATCATGGAGCCTGTGTCAGTGCCAGAATTGATTGCCGTGAAATCCCCCCCCGGCATCCGCGCTGTGTTCGCGCCCGGTGTCGGGTCCACATAGCTGGTATAGACGGCGATGGTGTCCGTGGAGCTTCCTGCGAAGCTTTCCGGCTGGCATTTGATCTTGATCGCGCCCGTCCCCAACTCGCCACCGGCACCGTTGGAAACCACTCCCAGAAGCTGCTTTTTTGCCAACGAGACAATCACGAAGGGCATCTGCGATGTGCCGGCTTGGCTTCCCGCCGTGGCTGGAAAGAACCCTTCCTTGTCGGCTTGGACGACGATACGTGCCGGAATCGAGGAGATTCCTTTGAGGACGAATTTTCCGTCCGGGCCGCTTTGCGAAACCACCCCGTACGCGGAAACGGTCGCCTGGTCAACCGGAAGTCCGGCATCGTCGACCACCTGCCCGGAGATGGCTCTTGCCCCGGAAGAATCCCTGCTGGCGCCAGAAGAACTTCCCACGGCACTCCCGCCGCTTTCGCAGCCGGAAAGCATTCCCAACACAAAAAACAATCCGATGTAGCGCAGCACAACCATTCTTCCCCCTCCGAAGATTAAGGGGGGATTGTACCACAACGGGATGTTCGATC
The DNA here is from genome assembly GCA_016699655.1 of Fibrobacterota bacterium. Taxonomy (GTDB): domain Bacteria; phylum Fibrobacterota; class Fibrobacteria; order UBA5070; family UBA5070; genus UBA5070. The sequence continues at coordinate 292,462 of CP064986.1, read as the reverse complement.
AAGGCAAACGTCAGACAGGCTGGACCGCCTGCCTCACACCTCCACGCCCGCCTTGGTCAGCATGGCGTGGAGCTTCCGGTTCCACGCCGGATGCGCGGCGGGTGTGCGCGGAAAAGCCAGAAGGTGCGAGCGCAGACGGGTCATGCGCCAAAGCGCCTTGGCAATTCTTGTCACCAGGCGCGGGCGCAGGGCGAGTTTGCCCAGGATGGCCAGAAGCGGCGGAATGGATTTCCAGGAGGTGTTGTACAGTGCCGTGACGGTGCGCTCGTCGGCCAGGCGCACCAGCGCGTCGAATTCCGCTTGTGACAATTTCTGCAGCAGCGGCCGCAGCACCTCCTGGGCGGAGATCCCGGCTCCGTGGTCGCGGATGTGGCCCCAGCCGTAGCGCAGATAGGCGCCTTGGTAGTCCCACAGCGCTTCCAACGTGGCCTGTCCGCCACCGCTCAAGGCCTTGGCGCCTTGCAGGGCGGCCAGATACCCGGACAACAGCGAGGAGTGGATCCCGGCGCCGTCGAGCGGCCCCACGCAGCAGGCCGCGTCGCCGCAGGCGATGTAGCCGGGTGCCACCGCGCAGGATAAAAACGCGCGGGCGGGAAGGAACGCTCCCGCCGCGGATTCGCGCTCCCACGCCAAGCCCCACGATTGGCCATGGTCGTGGAGCCTGCGGGCCCAGGGCAAGGCCGCCACGGCGCCACCGATCCCCGCGTTCATGCGGTTTTCGCCGTTGGGGAAGTACCACACGTACCCGCCGTTGGATTGGCGCAGGTCGTAGGTCAGTTCGATTTCGTTCGGGTGGGGGAGGCCTTGGGGAACGCGTGCGATCTCGCGGTAGGCGAAGGCCATGCGCGAGGGGTGGCCCTTGCGCTCCAAGGGGGAGGCCGTCTCCACGCGCTCGCGCAGACCGGAAACCGCTCCGGACGCGTCGATGCAGCACCGCGCGCGATATTCGCCGGAATCTGTCTGGATGCCGCGCACGACTCCGTTTTCCACGATCCATCCAGACGCCTTGGTGGCCGGATGGAAGACCGCACCGGCCTCGATCGCGCGGTTCAACAGGAGCTTGCCCATCGCGGGGCGATCCACCATGGCCCGCGATCCCAGCTCGGGTCCCAACACCAGGCTGTGGCTTCCGTCGGAGGTGGTGATGCGGGCGCCGAGTCCTGCCTTCAAGATCGCGGGTGCGAGGTCCACACCCAGAACCTCCCGGCACCAACGCAGTTCCTCGCCTTCCATGGCGTCGCCGCAGGCCTTGGTTCCGATGTCGGAAAACTCCCGGCGGTCCACGATGGCAACGGACAATCCCTGTCTGCGTGCGGCGATCGCGGCGGCGCAGCCACCCGTGCCCGCGCCCACCACCAGAAGGTCCACCGATTCGCGTGGGGGAGGATTCATCGTTGTTTCAGCCTTTTGCGGACGGGTTCCAGTTCGCGCACCAACGAAGGGGGGAGCCACTTGCGCACCTTGGCGTAGCGAGGGGCGTCGACCGTGTCGATCCAGCTGCGGGCGGAATCGGCGTGGCCCATCGCCTCGTGGATGCGCGCGAGGTTCCCTGCCGCGGCGAGCCGGTTGGCGGGCAGGGGCTCCAAGCCCCGGTATTCCAGAAAGCTCGTGCGGTAGGTTTCCAACGCTTCGGCAAAGCGGTTTTGCCGGAACAGGATGTCGCCTTCCGCCTGGCGCAGGAGCCGGTTTTCGGGAAGGGTTGCGCGGGCGGCTTGGACCACGCCCAGCGCGGCGGCGTATTCCTTGCGCTCGAAGCGCATCCACAGAAGCGAGGTGCGGAAGACCTCGCGGTAGGGCGAATGGGAAGACGCCGCCCGGGTGGTCCAATCCAGGCCTTTGTCGCGCGTGTCGCCTCCGAAGGCCCCCGCCAAGGCGCCCAAGGTCTGGGCTTTCCAGAACCAATAGCCGCCAAGGATCCCTTGCAATTCCGAATTCTGGTAGCCCTCGTCCACCAGATCCTGGGCAAGCGTCGCGGCCTTGCGTCCGCTCAGGGCGGCGGACAAGGAGCTGGATTCCAAGGTGGCGAGGTAGGACTGCTGGGAAAGGACCAAAACGGCGAAGAACCGTTCGCGGGCGGATTTGGGGTCGGAAAGTTCCTTATCCAGGCTGGAAAGCCGGGCTCGAGCGGATTCCAGCCGAGCCGATTCGTGCAGATCGGAAAAAGCGGTCAGATCCACGGTGGCGTGCAAAAGCGAGCCTTCCCGGCGCAAGGTCCGCTCCAAAGCGGTGGCGACACTGTCGGCTTGGGCGTAATGGCCGGATAGAGAAAGCCGCGACGCGGCTTGGAACGCCGGCAGTGCCGAGGCGGGCCAGAGGGTATCGGATGGCCCGGAGGCGAGAAGTTGGAGGGCCAGTCGGATGATCACCACCCCAGGCAAAATGCAAAGATCGCGCTGGAGTGCTAGGTTCGAGTGGATGAAGCCGGTTTGTTTGACCATCGCAGGCTCGGATCCCAGCGGCGGAGCGGGGATCCAGGCGGATCTGCGCACCTTCCAGAATTTCGGGGTCCACGGGGCGGCCGCCATCAGTCTGATCACCTTCCAGAACTCCCTGGGAGTGCATGGGGTGGAGGTTTTGCCCGCCCCTTGGGTGGCGGCGCAAGCGCGCGCCGTGCTGGACGATCTCCCGGTGGGGGCCGTGAAAACCGGCGCCTTGGGCGATGCGGAGGTGGTGTGTGCGGTCGCGGAGGTGTTGTCCGAGCGGGGTTTGCCCCTGGTGGTGGACCCGGTGATGGCCTCCAAGGCGGGGCGGTCGTTGCTTTCCGACGCAGCCATCGAGGCGTCGTGGACTCGATTGTTCCCCTTGGCGAGCCTGCTCACCCCCAATCTCGATGAGATCTCCGTGCTCTTGGAGCGCCCTGTTTCCAACCTTGAACAGATGCGGGAGGCCGCCGAGGAGCTTTTGGTCAAATCCCAGGCGCGGGCCGTGCTCGTCAAGGGCGGGCATCTGCCAGGGAACTTGGCGGTGGATGTCCTTTGCGACGCGGAAGGCTGTCGCGAGTGGACGTTTCCGCGGGTGGACACCGTGCACACGCGGGGGACCGGTTGCACGTACGCATCGGCCATCGCCGCTGGAATCAGCCAGGGTTTGGGCTTGCGCGAGGCGGTGGACCAGGCCCGGAAATGGTTGCAGGGCGCCTTGGAGAACGCGTTTGCGATGGGGGCGGGTCGAGGGTGTCTCGGGTGAAAGACCTCCGGATTGCCCGTACCAGTTTTTAGGCTTTGGTTCCCATGAGCGATTTCCAACCGACGGCGATCCTGGTCCTGTCCAGACCTCCACAGGAATTGGCGTTGACCCCCGCTGCCAAGCGACGCGTGCGCCGCGTGGAAATCCGCTTGGATCTGATGGACGCGGTGGACTGGATGGCCCGTTGCCGCGAGGCGGAGAGGGCCTTTCCGTCGGCCCGATTGGTGGGCACCTTGCGGCGCACCTGCGATGGCGGACAGTGGCCCGAATGGCAGTCGCGGGAGGAGGCCTTCGAAAAACTCCTGGCCTTCCGGGGCTGGGACATGGTGGATCTGGAAGACGACGCTCCGGATTTCGAGGCGCTCCTGTCCATCTTGCAGCGCAAGGCTCCGGATGTGCGCCACCTGGTGAGTCGGCACAGTTTCCGTCCGGTGGAATCGGCCGAGATGGAAGAACAGATCCGGATGGTGCGCGATCGCGCCCGCCGCACCGGCGCCAAGGTCGCCAAGTGGGCCGGGCGATTCCTGGATTTGACAGAATCCGGTCCCGACCTGGTGCGTCTGCTTTCCGCTTGGGACGGGCCCGTGCAGAGCGCGGTGTTTCCCATGGGCGAAGGCTCCGAAGCCTGGCGCGTGGCCGCGGCCCTGGTGGGCGGCGGCTGGGCCTACGGCCACGACGGCGCCGAGGCCGTGGCGCCCGGACAGATTTCGTGGCAGGTCCTGGACTGCCTGCTGGGCAGCGTGCCGCCATCGGCGGCCTGGGACAGCGCTTGGTTTTCGGGAGTGGTGTCCGCGGTGGACCTGGCGATCCGCCAGGAGGTGGGTCCGTGAGGCTGTTGGCGGCCATCTGCCTGCTGGCCGGCGTCGCGTTCGGCCAGGTGCGCTTTGGCAAGAACAAGGTCCAGTACAAGACTTTCGATTGGCAGGTGATCAGCACCCGCCACTTCGACATCCACTACGCGCCCGGATCCGATTCCATCGCCGTTCGCGCCGCCGACAGCCTGGAATCCTTCTATGGACGGCTGGTGGAGCGCACCGGGATGCACTTGGAGGAACGGGTCCCCTTCGTGCTGTACGGGAGCCATCCCCAGTTCCAACAGACCAACGTCACCGACCAGATCCTGCAGGAGGGCATCGGCGGGTTCACCGAGGCGTTCCGCAACCGCGTGGTGCTCCCCTTCGATGGCTCCTACAAGCAGTTCGACCACGTCCTGCTCCACGAGATGGTGCACGCGGTCATGTTCGACGCGCTGCGCCAGGAGAACGGCAGCCGGATCAGCGGGCTGATGCGCACGAACATGCCGCTCTGGTTTTCGGAAGGCTTGGCGGAATATGTCTCGCTGGACGGCTGGGACCGTCCCAGCGAACTGTGGCTCATGGACGCGGTCACCTCCGGGTACCTGCCCATGCCCACCAACGACATGCAGGGCTTTCTGGCCTACCGCGCCGGACAGAACTTCCTGTTCTACCTGGACCGGACCTTCGGCGAGGGAACCGTCAAGAAGCTGGTGGCGGAGACGTTGCGCGAAAAGGACCTGGAACGCGCGTTCTTGCGCGTGACCCGGGTGAGCCTGCGCGACGCCGGCGAGGAATGGATCCGCGAATTGCGCTGGGCCTACTGGCCGGAATTGGGAAACCGCGAGCACGGAACCGGTGCTGGACGGAAAATGACACGGGCGGGCGAGGACGGAAGCTTCTGGAACGTGCAGCCGGCGCTTTCGCCCGACGGCACGCGCCTGGCCTGGTTTTCCGATCGCGGCTCGCGCCAGGGGCTGTACGTGGGCGAGGTGATCAAGCTTCCCCGCGAGGAGCCGGATCGCGTGCTGGGCGGCGGCGGCACACCTTCGCACGAATCGTTCAGCCCGTTCCGCAGCGGACTTTCCTGGTCGCCCAACGGCAAGCGCATCGCCGTGGCGGCGCAAAGCGGCGGGCGCAACGTGGTGAGCATCCTGGATGCCAGATCCGGCCGCGTCCGCCAGACGCTGGATCCCAAGCTGGATGCCTTGTCCAATCCGGAATACTCGCCCACCGGCAACCGCATCGCGTTTCGCGGGCTCAAGGACGGGCAGGCCGACATCTGGATCTGCGAACTGGACCAAGGGGCTTGCCGGAAACTGACCAACGACGCGGCCGACGACGACGAGCCCGCCTTTTCCCCGTCCGGCAAGTGGATCGTTTGGTCGTCGGAAACGGATTCTTCCGGGCGCGTCTCCGGGGAAAAATCGATCTGGCTGATGGAACTGGAAACCGGAGCGCGGCGATGCCTCCCCGGCGTCGGTGGCGACCGCACCCGGCCCTCGTGGGGCGGCGCCTCCGATGACAGTTCCCGTCTCGCCTACCTCTGGGACCGGACGGGCCTCCCGCAGGTGTACGTGGTGGAATCCCCCTTGTCCGCCCATCCCCGGACCCGGGCGGTCACCAACCTGCTGTCCGGCGTGCAATCCCCCAAGATTTCCCGCGATGGCCGGCAGGTGGCGCTCTCACTGTTCGAGGGCGGCGCGTTCGATCTGTACCTGGTGGACGCGTCGCGGACCATCGCCGATTCCCTCATGGTGCCCACGCGCTTCGTGCGCACCACGGCCCAAGGCAAGCTGGATCTTTTCCGGCCTCTGGTGCGCGAGAACCTGGAAAGCTTCCGGTTCGACACGTTGGATCGCGACAGCGCCAAGCGCTCCAAGCGCGATTCCGCGCGCGCACGGAGCATCGACACGGGATCGGCGTTCCCCGAGGCGCCTGCGGATCGCTTGTTCGGAAGTCGCACGCGGCCATCTTCCATGCCGGCGATGGTCGTGGACAAGCCGAAGGTGGACACGGCCTTGTTTGACAAATTCGGTCCGGACTCCTCCGGCGGCAGATCCCTCTCGCGTCCATACAAGGCATCGTGGGGAGTGGACCATGCGGCCGTGGCGATGGGCTTTTCCAGCTACGCGGGGACCGCCGGACAGGGCATGATCACGTTGTCGGATCTGATGGGCGACCAAACGGTGGATCTGATGGCGAGCCTCCAAGGAGACATCCAGAACGCCAACATCTACGCGCGTTACGGATGGCTGCCTTGGCGCACGGACCTGTATCTCTCGGTGCGCCATTCGCGCACGTTCACGGGTTCGTACATGGTCACCGACGAAGACATCGTCTCCGATCTCTACGCCGACCGGCTGTGGGGCTTGGCCCTGGCGGCGCATCGTCCGTTTTCCATGTTCCACCGCGTGGGCGCCAATGTCGAGTGGGGCGGGATCGAGCGCGAGGCGCAGCGGTTCGATTCGTCGGGCCAACTGGAATACGATCCGCTCCGATCTTCTTCCGATCGGAACCTGGAGTGGGTCCGCACCGAAGGCGAATGGGTGTTCGACAACGTGCTCTGGGGCCCCACGGGGCCATGGGACGGCACGCGCGCGGCGGTGGTGGGAACCTTCATGCCGGATTGGCCGAATTCCGTCTACGGCTATTCCCGCTTGCGCGCCGATGTGCGCACCTACCTCCCCATCGGGCGGATCTCCGGCTTCGCGTTTCGGCTTTCGGCGGGCGAGTCGTTCGCCACCGGAGGGGAAAATCCGCACCGTTTCCTGTTGGGAGGCGAGGACTTCACCCTCAACTACCACTTCAACCAAAACAACGTCGGGCCGGGATTGGATCGCATCTACTTCGCCGAAACCGACGTGCCCTTGCGCGGCTACCGCTACGCGCAGTTTCGCGGCGACAAGATGGTGTCCGGAAACATCGAGTTCCGATTCCCCTTCGTGGAGGAGATCCGGTTCGGAGTGCTCCTGCCTCCGGTGCGCTACCTGATGGGCTCGATCTTCGTGGATGCGGGCGGTGCCTGGACTTCCGACCGACTGGTGGACCAGGCCGGCATCGGGGGCGGATGGGGCTTGCGGCTGAATCTGGGGGCGTTCGTGTTGCGCTGGAGCCAGGCGTGGCCCTTCACGGAGCCCGCCGGCGCCGAGGGCAACCGCCAGCCCAGGAATTTCGACGGCAGCGTCCAATACTGGAGCCTGGGGGCCGATTTTTGACAAGTGTTGAACGGATCATCCGCCCATGAGGCTTTCCGACCACATCGCGGAATCCACCGTGTTCCTGTCCGGGGCGCGGGGTCGCGATGCGATCCTTCCGCTCCTTGTGAACGGAATTTGTCACGAGTGGAAGGAAGGGGATCCCGCCGTGTTCCTGGAACGGACCTGGGAACGCGAGAAGCAGGGAGCCACGGCGGTGGGCCTGGGAGTTTCGATTCCCCACCTTCGCTGCCAGACGCTTTCCGACCTGAGGATCGCCGTGGCGGTCAATCCCGAAGGAAGCGATTTTCCGTCGCCGGACGGCCTGCCCATCCGGATCGTTTTCCTGTTGGCCTCGCCCCCCTCCAAGGCCGGTTCCCACGTGCGCGCCTTGGCCGCGGTCGCCCGGTTGGATGCAGCCACGGTGGATGATCTCGTGCTCTCGAAGGATGCATCGGAGTTCCTGGAGAGGCTGCGCCGATGGGAAGATCGCCTCGAGGCGCGTGCGTGAGTCTTCGCCGGTTTTCCGTGATGGGTGCCAGGGTGGATGCCGGTTCGATGCAGGAAATGGATGCGGAAATCCTCCGCTTGAGCCAGGCCAAAGGTTGCTCCCGGGTCTGTTTCGCCAACGCGCACATGGTGGTGGAATCCTGGCGAGATCCCTCTTTGCGCACGGCCATGGAAGAAGCGGACATCGTTTGCCCCGATGGCATGCCGATCGCCCGCCTGTTGCGACGGCATTTCCCGGGCCAGATGCGCGTGGAAGGAATGGCTGCCTTTCCCCGGCTCCTGGAAGCGGCATCCCGCCAGGGGATCGCCGTGGGATTCTTCGGGTCCACTCCTGCCGTGCAGGAGGCCATGCGGGAAAAGGCCGCCAGGGAATTGCCGAATCTGCGGGTGGTGCTTTCCGAGGCGCCTCCGTTCGGGGAGTTCGACGAGGCCCAACGCGCCAGGCAGCTGGACAAGGTCCGGCAAAGCGGCGCGAAGCTGGTGTTCGTGGGGCTCGGATGCCCGCGTCAGGAGCTTTGGATGGCCGCGGCTCGCGACCTCGATGCCTGTCTGCTGGGGGTTGGAAACGCCTTCGAGGTTTGGCTGGGACACCGGCGTCGCGCGCCTGCCTGGGCTCGCGAGGCGTGCTTGGAATGGGCCTTCCGTCTGGTCCAGGAGCCGCGTCGGCTCGCCGGCCGCTATGCGCGTTCCAATCTTCTCTTCCTGCTGGCGTTGCCGGGCTGGCTGTGGACTACGCGACGAATTTCTAATTGGAGAGAATCATGAAGAAGTACAACAAGATCCTGATCATCGGTCGGCGTGGACAAGTCGGCTGGGAACTCCGTCGCACCTTGGCCCCACTGGGCGAAATCGTCGCCTACGACTTTCCCGACATCGATCTGACCAAGCCGGAAACCCTGCGGCCGATCGTGCGCGAGGTGGCGCCGGACCTGGTGGTCAACGCCGCCGCCTACACCGCCGTGGACAAGGCGGAAGACGAAGTCGAAATCTGTCACGGCATCAACGCGCTGGCGCCCAAGGTGTTGGCCGAGGAAGCCGCCCGCCTGGGTGCGCGCATGGTCCATTTTTCCACCGATTACGTCTACGACGGCGCCAAGGATGGCCGCTGGGTGGAAACCGATGCGCCGGGTCCGTTGTCCGTCTACGGTCGCACCAAGCTCGAAGGCGACGAGGCCATCGCCGCCACGGGCGTGCAGCATCTGATCTTCCGTCTGCAGTGGGTCTGGGGCACGCGCGGGGCCAATTTCGTCAAGACCATGCTCAAGCTCGCCCGCGAACGCAAGGAACTCAAGATCGTCGACGACCAAGTGGGTGGGCCCACCTGGAGCCGCCACATCGCCGAGGCCACTTCGCTGGCGGTCGCGCGCTGGGAAGCCCAGAGCGGGATCTACCACATGGCCAACGGTGGAGAGACCAGCTGGTACGGCTTTGCCAAGGCGATCTTCGAAGAAGATCCCAAGAAGTCGGAGCAGGTGTTGGAATCCCTACTCCCCATCCCGACGTCGGCCTATCCCACCAAGGCGGCCCGGCCCATGAACTCGCGGATGGATGTCTCCAAGCTGGATCGCGACTTCGGGATCCGCCTGCCCTGCTGGCACGAGGCGCTGCGAAACTCCTTCGAAGACTGACCTCTTCAGAGGAGCTGCGGATTGGAGCTCGGTGTGGGTTCCGGCGGCGGCATAGGTGCCGGGGCCGGATTGCCTTGGAAGCGGGACAAGCTGTCGGCGGTTTGACGCTGTTGGCGCTCCTGGCTGAGTTGGTTCCAGGCAACCAGTGCGTCGGCCAACGTGGATTTGGGGTTGAGCTTGTCTGCCAGAGGAAGGTCGGTTTCCTGCTGCATGACGCTGGCTTATACCTTCACAGGCTCGTTTTGCATGGGTTTGGTGCGGTTTTCCGGATCACGGAAGGTCACCAGCACATGGTGGAGCTCGTCGGAGGGTAGAAGGGTCTTGCCACAGTCCATGCCGGGCGGGGTCCATGCGCACACGTTGCCCAGCAAGGCTTGGTAGGTGGGATTCTTGAGGGAGTCGAAGGACTTCCACGCCTCTTCGTTGGAGGGGCGATTCTGGTATCGTCCGATCCCGCCGTGCCGGTTGCCGGAAGATTTGAACCGGTAGGCCATGACGCCCATGCCCACCAGGACGGCGACCATCAAGAACGCGACGAGGCGTAGAATGTTGCGGGCTTGCTCCATGGGTCGGATTCCTCCATCGATCCTGAGATGTGATTGTCAGCACAAATCCTAGCAATCGCGATTCCCGTAGGCGCAAACGGTGGTACCATCGAAGGATGGGATCCATTCATCCAGGCTTTTTGCGAATCGGCACCCTCCTCGCCTGTCTGGTTGCCGCTTTCGGTTGCGATGGCAAAACCAGTGGGAGCTCGACGGGCGCGGAAATCCCAGACACCTCGAAATCGGAAAGCGGACCCGTGGTGGTCAAGCCAGCCGATCCCGCCGCTGGCGCGGGCCTGGCGGAGGTTTGCGTGCAGACCATCAACAATTATCGTGCAACACTCGGCCTGGCCAAGCTCGCGGAGTGGACGGATTCCGCCGCCTGCTTTTCGCGTCAAGCAACCCTGGACGACCAGGCGAACAAGGGTCATGCCAATTTCGGCATGTGCAAGGAAGCCGCGCAGAACACCTGCCCCAATTGGCTGGCCGACCAGGCCGTGGGTGGTGTCCAAGGGGCGATGGAACGGTGCATCGAATCGATGTGGAACGAAGGACCTGGTGAGGACTACTCCAAGCACGGGCACTACATCAACATGACCAACAAGTCCTACACCAAGGTGGGTTGCGGGTTCCACCTGCAATCGGGCTCGGTCTGGATCAACATGGACTTCAAGTAGCGGCGATCAGGCGGCTTGGGGAAGCTCCGGCTCGGGGTCCGGATCGCTGTCGGGCACGGAGTCCTTCTGGTCGGCGAGCTTGACCCATTCCTTGCGCAACAGCCAGGCGGCGGCCAGGGCCAGAGGCACATCGGAGAGCATGGCCACCAGGTACAGTCCGTGGTATCCCCAGAGGCGGGGCAGGATCAAGAACAGCGGGATCGCCAGAATCTGTCTACCCATCAGGAGCATGCCCGCCTTGAGCGGCTGCTGGATGGACAGGAAATAGTGGGAGGCGGTGCCTTGGATGCCGAACAAGGCCACCGACACCATGAACCACGGCAGACCGTCCTTGACCAGGGCGATCAGTTCCAGGTCGGTGCGGGAAAACAGGTCCGCGACAGGGCCGGGAACCATCAGGACCGCACCCGCGAAACAAACGCCCATGGCCATGGTGGCCGCCACCGTCAAGCCCAGGATCTTGCGGACCCGCTCGAAGTTGCCCGCGCCGCGATTGTAGGCGACCAACGGTTGCATCGCCTGGGCCACGCCCAGCATGGGAAAGATCAGGAGCATGCTCACGGAATTGATCACGCCCACCATCGCCACGCCGCGCGCCCCACCCAGGTTGGCCGCGCCGTGGTTGGCGGCTTGGAACACGATCATGCCCAGCACCTGCATCATCAGGATGGGTGCGCCGAACTTCAGGATGGATCGGGCGATCTCGGGATTGGACACCAGATGCCTGCGATGGACGTGCAGCAGGCTGTACGGACTTTGCACGAAGGCCACGAAAGCCAGGGCGTTGAGGATCACCGTGACGGTGGTGGCCAGCGCCACGCCGACCACCCCCCAGTGCAGCACGTAGATCGCGATGTACACCAGGATCGCATTGACGACATTTCCTGTCCCCATGAACGCCAGGCCCAGGCCGGGACGCCCCTGCACGCGCAGGATGTTTCCCAGCGAGACGATCGCGATCAGGAAGACCTGTCCCACGGCCGTGATGCGCAGGAAGGGAATGGCCATTTCCAGCACGGCCCCTTCGGCTCCGGAGGCGATCAGGATGGGACGTGCCAGCAGGATCAGCACCGCGGCCAGCAAGGTGCCGAAGATCAGCGCCATGCGCATGGATTGGCCCAGCACGACTTCCGCCTCCTCCTTCAGGCCTTGGCCGAGGAAGGTGGAGACCTTGGTCCCCGTGCCGGTGCCCAACAGGAGGCCGACCCCCATGGTGAGGATGGTCAGTGGATAGACGCAGGTGACGGCGGCCATCGCTTCCGTGCCCACGCCTCGCCCCACCATGATGCGATCCACGAATTGGTAGATCGCGTTGGCCAAAAAGCCTCCGACGGCGGGAAGCGAGTATTGGAGCAACAGGCGGCCCACCGGGGCGGTCCCCTGGCGTGTGACGGTTTTCATGGTTGGCGCTTTGGGTCGGGTCGGTGATGCAGGATGTGTTCAGGAAGGGGCATCGTGGTCCCAGGTCCAGTATTGGCTGCCGTCGGGCTTGCGATGCAGGTACTGGTAGTCGATCAGGTAGCGGCGCGCTTTCGAATGGTCGTCGACCACGGATTTGAGGAGGGTGTCCACCTCTTTTTCCGAATACACGCGGTCGGATCGGAACATTCCCGAGATATGCTCGATCACCGCGATGCGCGCCTTTTCCTTGTTGGGGAACGCATGGAGCTTTCCTTCCGGCATGTGCTTGGCGACCAGGCTGGCGCGTTCTTCCGGGGAGGTCTTGAGGTGCTCGGCGGGCGCTTTCGAGGCCGTCTGGACGCTCGGGCCGGATTGGGTCCAGCGGAATCGTCCTCCCGGCTCCACCACGAGATGACGGAATCCGACCAGCCGCGCGAACAGCTCGCCGGGCTGTTCGGAGAGGCTGGCCAGGATCCATTCCACCTGTTCGGCGCTGTAGGTTTCGCCCTGCCGGAAGGCTTGGTGGAGCTTGCTCAAAAGGTCCGATGGGGGGCGTCGCACCATGCCGGGAAGTTCGACTTCTTCTGCCGGGTCCGAGCAGGATTGCCCGAAGACCGAATGGAAATGCTGGTCGGTGGATTCTTGCAGGAGCTTCATGAATTCCTCGCGCAATCGGGGGGTGTCCATGCCGGTGGCTTGGGCGAGCGTGTCTCCCATGGTCCCGAACGCCAAGGTGGGCATGAGGTGGAAGAAGAACATGGCCGTGATCACCCGGGGGGTGTAGCGGAAGTTGTAGCCTTGCTTGGCGTAATCCTCCCGGGACTCGATCAAGCCCTCCAGCCAATGCTTCATGATCGTGCCGGGGCCGGGGATGGCGTCCATGGAAGACTTGAGGTCTTCCATGAGGGCGATGCGCAGGATGTCCCGGTGTTGGTAGAGAAAATCCACATCGAACCGCGCGATGCGCTGGGGCAGATCCTTGCGGTCGGATCCATCCGGAATTTGGGCTCTGGCCTGGCGGCGGGCCTCCAGGAACCCCCGGAGCAGCTCCTGGAGCAATTCGTTCTTGCTCTTGAAGTAGTAGTAGATCAGGGCCTTGTTGACTTCCGCGCGCTTGGCGATGGTGTCCACGCGGGCGCCATCGAACCCGCGTTCGGCAAATTCCGCGCGGGCCGCCTCCAGGATTTTGGCTTTGGAGTCCTGGGTCTCGCTGGCTTTATTAACCATACGGTTAGTTAATCTATGGCGGGCCTGCCTGAATGTCAAGAAGCGAAGTTCTCGTTCTACATTCCTCAACACAGTTGGTTGCTTGTCACCCGAAGGACGAATCGATGGCATCGCGTTACACTCTGTGGCTTTTGATCCTCGCCCTGGTCTTGGCCTCCTGCCAGCGGAATCCTTCGGAGTCCAAGTCCGCTGCGGGCGGCGGTTCGGATTCGATCGCCGACACCTCCGCTCTCCAGCCGGATGCCACCAAAGCGGACTCCTCCACCCAAGGTGTGGTCCGCAATCGGGCGGATTATTCCGCCAACTTCCTGGCAGGACTGGATCGAGCCACGGAGGGAAGGCGCTACGTGTTGGATCGGGGCCTTCTGGTGATGGAAGGCAACGACACCGCCTACCTTCCCTCGATTCCCACCTTTGGGCGCACCATTCGGTTGGAGCGCGAGCACGAGGGCACGATCGTGCGTTTGGACGTGACCCGCAAGAATTGGACAGCAGTGGATTACCGCCTGGAAGTGGTGACTCCCGGCAAGAAGCCCCAGGTGGAAAACGGAACCGCCGAGATTCCCGCGGCGTTTTTCCTGGGGGCGGAGTCGGACGAATCGGAATCCTCCGGAGAGAGTTACTTCGTCGAGGAATACACCGACACGCGACCGGACGATTGCACGCTGAGCTTGCGGTTGGGGCGCGAATCCCAAGCCGACGGAGCCTTGTCTGGCCGGGTGGTGGTGAACTGCCCATCGCTCAAGCTTCCGGATCTCAGCGAGTTCCCAGCGCTGTTCCAGAAGTGAACGATTGAACCACCCCGCAGCAAGCTACGGGGTATTTTCTTGGCAAGCGATTTCGGGTCTACCGCAGCAAGCTTCGAGGAATGTGACCCGAAGTGATCTATGTAATCCTAACATCCGATGTTAGGAATACATAGAATGGCAGGGGCGAGCCGGAGGAATTCCTTCCCACCCCTTCGGCTTACTTCGCCTGGATGAATTCCGTCGAGATGTCGATCTTCACTTCCTTGCCCACGGCGGGCACGCCGCCGGTCATGCCGTAGTCGGTGCGATCGATGGTGAGAGAGCCTTCCAACCCAACGCGGGTGTTCTTCCAGGGGTCTTCCACCGGGCCGGTGAGCTGGAAGGGAATGGAGACCTTCTTGGCGACACCGTGAAGGGTCAGGGTGCCGGTCATGAGGTTCTTGCCGCCCTTGACTTCCACCTTCTCCGACTTGAAGGTGATCTCGGGGAACTTGGCCACATCGAAGAAGTCGTCCTTGCGGAGGTGTTCGTCGCGCCCGGTGTTCTTGGTGTTGACCGAGGCGGCCGCGATGGTCACTTCGGCAGCCAGGGTGGCCGGCTTCTTGGGGTCGCCGGAAAGCTTGATCGAGACCTTGTCGAACTCGCCGCGCGTCGTGCTCACGGCCATGTGCTTGATGGCGAAGGCCACGCTGGAATGGGCAGTGTCGTGGTTCCAGGTCTGGGCCTGGGTCGATGCGGCGAGTGCGAGTCCGAAGACAAGGCTGAGGATCTTCATGGTTTCTCCTGATTGGATGGTTTTTGGGATAGAGAATCTATCTCAACCCAAACTATTATACCATGTAAACTGCGCCCACTTTGGTTTCAGAAAGCCCTGCTGGCCGGGCGTGCGGTTCCCCCATTAGCGCAGGAGGCCTGGGTCGATGCTATTTTCCTGGTTCCGCCAATTGACACCCCAACTCCTGGAACGCGTCCATGCCCCGATTTCCGTTATTTCCTCGTCTGGTCAGTCTGGCCTTTGCCCTGGTGCTGAGTTCTTGTGACGATTCCACGCCACCCACTGGCGGAACGGGCCCCTTGCCACAGGTTTCTCCGCCCGAGTTCAGTCTGCGGGGAGGAGTCTATTACGGGGGCCAAGACGTTGTCGTTTCCAGCGCCACAGCAGGTGCCAAGCTCCACATCACGTTCAATGGCGAGATTCCATCGGCATCGACGCTCAATCTATCGGGCCCGATCCGGGTGGATCGGACGCAGACCATCAGGGTGATCGCCATGAAGGATGGCATGGAGCCGAGCGTGGTCCGCTCCGAGAGTTACACCATTCAACCCATCGAATGGACCTACGACATTCCCTGGAAGGCGGGCATCTCCTACGGAGTCCTAAGCTACGGGGGACAGACCTACCGGACGGTTCGGATTGGAAGCCAGAATTGGATGGCGGAAAATTTGAACGCCAAAGGATCAGGCTTGGATACCGTGGGTGTTTGCTACCACGGGGTTCCTGCCTCCTGCGACAAATACGGGCGATTGTACACCTGGGTTCAGGCGATGAGCCTTCCTGATTCCTGTGCATCTGTTAGCTGCGCGAGCCAAATACGATCCAAGCACCAGGGAATTTGCCCACCAGGTTGGCATCTTCCGACCGATGACGAATGGTCTTTCCTGGATCGCGAAGTTGGAAAGGATTCGGTCGGTGCGGGGGCTGTCCTGAAGTCCTCCGTGGGGTGGACTCCGGTTCGTTGGAATGAACCTGGGAACGGCACGGACACATATGGCTTCCGTGCATTGCCTGCTGGAAGTTGCACCGCCATCGAGTGCTGGTCCGGTGGCAGTCAGGGAGTTTGGTGGACAGCCACGGAGGATGTCCCGGGCGGGATCCATCGCGAAATGGAATTTTCGAGCTCCTCCATGCCTTCGTATGTGGATGGGCTCGGACCGTACCGATCACACTCCGTGCGATGTTTGGAGAACCAATAGCCCTGCCGCTTCCTCCGGCGTGGTCTCCTTGGCGAAGCGCCAAAAGAGCGGGTAGAGCGCCGTGGCCAAGGTGCAATCGGCGTCCAGCGGCAGCCCCCGGCTGGTGAATCCCCGCGAAGCCACCATGTCCGCCACCAGATGGACCTCGAAGCCCAAGTCGCTGGCGGCCCGCACGGTGGATTGCACGCACATCCACGCAATCATGCCGCCCACCACGAGTCGCTCGATGCCCTCCTCGCGCAGCATCGCTTCCAGGTGGGTCTGGCGGAACGAATTGGGGTAGGTCTTGGAAATCACCGTCTCGCCCTCCACCGGGGTCAGTCGCGGATGGATTTGCGTTCCGGGAGTCCCCTTGCGCAAAAAGGGGGCTAGGCGTAAGGTGGACTCGTGTTGGATGTGGATCACTCGCGTTCCCGACTGGCGCGCCACCGCCAGCAGGTGCGCGGCGGTTTCCACGGCGCGCTCGCGTTGGACCGGATCCAGCGGAAAGGCGCCGCCCTCGAAATAGTCGAGTTGGATGTCGATCAGAAGCAATGCCGTGCGTGGATCCATGGTCGAACTCCCTTGCTTGGGTTTTTCGTCGGGCCGGGGTGAGGGTTGGCCTCCGCCGTTGTAACAAGCTTACGGGGCGGGGAGCCCTTGCCAAATGGTCGGAAACGACAAAGATTATGCGAAATGCGAATCTGGCTGGCGGAGTACGAAGGCGTGTCCCGGATGGCGATCGAGGGGCTGCGCGAACTTTTCGCCTTGGCTCGGCGGTGCTCGGGGAGGGAATTTCCACTGGAGGTGGGGGGGCTGGAGGCGGCGAACCGATCCGCGCGGAACCGATTTCTGTCCAAAGGCGATTCGTGGGTGGTGGTCCCCACCGGATCCAACGGAGCGGTCCCGTTCCTGTCGGAAGGGGAATTCCCCACGGGGCTCTCCCGCCACCATGCCCGGGGGCACGGCGTGGCGGCGGTCTGCGCGGGGAACTTCGCGCTTGCCGCGGCGGGGCTCCTGCGCGGGCGGCCCGCCACCACCCACTGGAGCCTGGAAGACGAATTCCGTCAACGCTTCCCGGGCCAAACGCTTTCCATGGAGCGCATCCTGTTGGATCACGGCGACGTGGTCAGCGCGGGAGGGTACACGGCCTTTCTGGACCTGGGATTGTTCCTGGTGGGGCGATCCGGCGGAAGGGCGTTGGCGCTCCAGGTGGCGCGAATCCTGCAGATCGACCCGCAGCGCGAAACCCAGCTTCCCTGGCTGGGAACGAGGCCGTTGCCCGTGTTGCCAGATCCTGTCCTGAGCGCGTTGGTGGTGCGGATCGGTGCGGACCCGGCCGCCGCCTGGGACATGGCGCGCCTGGCCAAGGAAACGGGGATCGGGGTGCGCACTCTGGAGCGGCGGTTCCAGGAAGGTCTGGGCACCAACCCCAAGCGTTGGATCCAGGAGAGGCGGCTGGAAAAAGCGCGCATGCTGCTGGAAGCGGGGGCCACTTTGGCAGAGGCCTGCGAGGCGGCAGGGTGGAGCGACGTGGCGAGTTTCGCCCGGTTGTTCCGCGAGCGGACCGGCATGACTCCCGCGCGTTACCGGGAATGGGTGCGCGCCAGCTGAAATTCCGGATTCATCGAGCCTGAATTCCCGATCGGAATGGTGGCTCGGAGGTTTGGATTTAGAGATTAAAATAAGGTTGAGAATCTTTCTCGCCACCTCTCTGGAGCACCCATGAGCGACTCGAACGATTTCCGCCCCGCGCACACCTACGGACCTGGCGCCAGTTTGCCTACGGCCGACCACGCCCACCAGATGCGCCGCGAGGCCTTGGACGACGTGGACGGATTCTGGTCGAAGGCCGCGCGCGAGCGGATCGATTGGATGGCGGATTTCCACACCGTGCAGGATTGCGATTTCCGCGAAGGCCGGGTGGCGTGGTTTCTGGGCGGCAAGCTGAACGTGAGCGAGAATTGTCTGGACCGGCATTTGGCCACGCGCGCCGACAAGACCGCCATCCTGTGGGAAGGCGACGAGCCCGGCGAGGTCCGCAAACTGACCTACCGGGAACTCCATGCCGAAACGTGTCGCATGGCCAACGCCATGCGCCGTCTGGGAGTCCGCAAAGGGGACCGCATCGCCATCTACATGCCCATGATTCCCGAGGCCGCCGTGGCCATGTTGGCTTGCGCCCGCGTGGGTGCGGTCCACAGCGTGGTCTTCGCGGGGTTTTCCGCCGAATCCCTGCGCGATCGCATCCAGGACGCGCAGTGTTCGGTGGTGTTCACCGCCGACGAAGGCATGCGCGGCGGCAAGCGCATCCCGCTGAAGAAGACCGTGGACGAAGCCGTTTCGCAATGTCCGTCCGTGAAACACGTGGTGGTGGCCGAGCGCACCGGGGCGCAGGTGCCTTGGCACGAAGGGCGGGATCTGCGCTGGGGAGAACTCGCGCAAGCCGAGCGCCCGTACGCGCCCAGCGAACCCATGGATTCCGAAGACCTGCTGTTTTTGCTCTACACCTCGGGATCCACCGGCAAGCCCAAGGGCGTGGCCCACGCCACGGGCGGATACCTGGTGCACGCGGCTCTTTCGCACCAGCTGGTGTTCGATCTGCGCGAAGACGACGTCTACGCCTGCGTGGCGGACATCGGTTGGATCACGGGCCACAGCTACGTGGTGTACGGACCGCTGGCCAACGGCGCGACCACGGTGATGTTCGAGAGCATCCCCACCTACCCGGACCCGTCGCGCTACTGGGATCTGGTGGAGCGCCACAAGGTGACCATCTTCTACACGGCACCCACCGCCATCCGCGCGGTGATGCGCGAAGGCGACCAGTGGCTGGATCGCCACGATCGATCCTCGCTTCGCGTGCTGGGATCGGTGGGCGAGCCCATCAACCCGGAAGCCTGGCGCTGGTACCACGACAAGGTCGGTGCCGGAAAATGTCCAATCGTGGACACGTGGTGGCAGACGGAAACCGGCGGCATCCTGATTTCTCCGCTGGCGGGCGCGTCCGACCTCAAGCCGGGATCGGCGACCTTGCCGGTTCCGGGGATCCGTCCGGTGGTCCTGGACGAAAAGGGCGAGGAAGTGGAGGGCAACGGGGTTTCGGGGCTGCTTGCGCTCAAGGGCTCCTGGCCCGCCCAGGCCCGCACCATCTGGGGCGACCACAAGCGCTTCTGCGAGACCTACTTCAAGCCGTTCCCCGGTTACTACTTCACCGGCGACGGTTGCCGCCGCGACGAGGACGGATTCTGGTGGATCACCGGACGCGTGGACGACGTGATCAACGTGTCCGGCCACCGCATGGGCACCGCCGAGGTGGAATCCGCCCTGGTGAGCCACGAAGCCTGCGCGGAAGCGGCGGTGGTGGGTTTCCCGCACGAGATCAAGGGCCAGGGGATCTTCGCCTGGGTGATCCTCAAGGAAGGCTGGAAGGTGTCGCCGGAAATTGTCGGCGAACTGAAGAACGAATGCCGCCACCACATCGGTCCCATCGCGGTGCCCGACCGCATCGTGGTGGTGCCGGGACTGCCCAAGACGCGTTCGGGCAAGATCATGCGGCGCATCCTGCGCAAGGTGGCCGCCGGCGAAACCGACCAATTGGGCGACATCACCACCCTGGCCGATCCATCCATCGTTCAAGCCCTCATTTCGGCGGCGGGGAAATCATAAGCGCGAGCCTGCGGTGGATCTCGGTGTTGTCGAGCCTTCCTTGGAAGGCCTCGGCGCCGGTGCCCCAGGCGTAGACGGGCACGGGGATCGCGGTGTGGGCTCCGCTGGTCCAGCCGATCCCCGCCTTGGCGGCGAGCATCCGCGTGGCGAGCGTCGCCAAGGTCTGCGCGCGGAGCTTGGGTTTCGCGATCCGGAGGGCCTCGCGCAGGCTCGCGGAGTCCGCCGCGTCCAGCTCCAGGCGCTTTCGCTGTCCGAGTCCCGTCCAACGAGCAAGCGAAGCGAAGAGGGGCGCTTCGGCGAACGCTGCCGCGGAGCCCATGCGCATCAGGGAATCTTCCATCGCCTCCTGGCTCAGGGTCTGGTGGCGCAGTAAGCCAAAATCTGTCCAGTAGCCGGTGGCTCCCGCGCCCAGGGAAAGTCCTCCGGTTTCGTGGTCGGCCGTCACCACGATCAGCACTTCCTTGGGGTGGCGCTTGGCGAAGGCCATCGCCTCCTGCACGGCCGAATCCAGATCCCAGACCTCGTCGACCACGGTGCGCGCGTCGTTTCGGTGGGAGGCCCAGTCGATCTTGCCGCCCTCGGCCATCAGGAAGAATCCCTTGGTGGAG
The DNA here is from genome assembly GCA_016699655.1 of Fibrobacterota bacterium. Lineage (GTDB taxonomy): Bacteria > Fibrobacterota > Fibrobacteria > UBA5070 > UBA5070 > UBA5070. The sequence goes on along the minus strand of CP064986.1, from coordinate 272,318 downwards.
GCCTTTTCCAGGATGCGCGCGCCCTCCCGCACCAGATCGGCCAGCCGCAGCGTCGTGTCCCCCGAGGGGCGATCGAGCGCGTTGGGTAACGAGGCGCGGGCGGAGCCGGCGGGGAAGACCATCACGCGAGGCTTGGCCCGAGATGCCAGCGCGGCCCTGCCGTGGAGGGTGTCGAAGCCGGAATCCGACGCGGTCTTCCAAAGGCTCGGTGTCCCGACAGAATCCGGCGCAAGGAACGGCGCGCCGCCCAGGAAATCCAATGGGGAGGCGGTTGCCTGCCTCCCGATCCGATGGAATTCGTTGCGGTTGGAGACATGGGCGTAGAAGGCCCCGGGCGTGGCGTGATCAACGGATACTGTCGTCGCCAGGCCGGCGGCCATCCCGTGCGCCTTGGCGAGGTCCACCAGGTTGGGGCGGGATGTTCCCGCAGCGTCCAGTCCCAGGCTTCCTTCGCCCGCCTTGTGGCCGGTGGCCAGGGCCGTGCCCGCGGCGGCGGATTCGGTGACCCTGCGCGTGGCGCAGTGGGTGGTGGCAAGAGTCACTACGGGGAACTTGGAAAAACTGGTGGGATGGAATCCGACCGAGTCTCCCTGCACGCTGGCACGGTAGGCTTCGGCCAACGACACCTGGGCCAGGCCCATGCCATCGCCGACGAACAGGAAGACGTATTTGGGAGCCTTGGCGCTGGAGGCGGCGAGCAAACCGGACAGCATGGCGGAAATGATCATGTCAGGAATTGTACCTCAGCCGTGTTGCCGTGGAGTTTCGAAAACACCGACATCCGCTTGGCCCGGGACTTGCGCAGGTTTCCATGCGCGAAAAGGGGAGACGATCATGGAAGACCAGGAAACGCTGAAGCTGGCTTTGCGCAAGGCCTCGTCCCGGGCTGTGCAGGCCAAGATGGATCTGCACGACCTCTCGGAGGAGCTTCCCATCGGGTGGGAGCGGATCATGGAGGTCGCGCAGGCCACCAAGGATGCCTACGCCGAACTGGATCGCCTGCGCAAACTGGTGGGCTGACGCGAGGTCAGGGTCTGGCCAGGTGGAACTCTTCGCCGGCTGTGAGGGTGGGGTAGAGGTGGAGCACGTCTCCGCGCATGGCCAGCAGGATGCCCAGATACATTCCCAAGTTCAGTGCGAGCTCGCGGTAGATGCCCGCGTTTTGACTGCCAGGTGGGGGGATGCGTCCGGCCAAGTCGGAGGCGAAGCCGTAGTAGGTGCTGGCGCGATGGGCCAAATTGTCTTCTGTGATCTGGTAGTATCGTCCGGCTTGCCTTCCCTGCAGTCCGTCCCAAAGTCCCAAGTAGAGCAAGTACCGGTCCGCCGCGTGGCGGTAGGTTTCCAAGCGGGTACGCACCGAGGCGTCCTTGGGGGCGTGCTCGGAAACGTCCATGTCCAGCCGGTTGCCTTTGCGGTCGAGATCCAACAGCCAAGGTGCGGACATGAGGTGTGTGAGCAGTCCCGCCAAATAGATGGTGCACGCGGGCTCTTCTTGGGTCAGAGCGTCGCGGTGTTCGCGGGCTTTGCGCGTCTCCAGGATCTTTTCGGCGAACCACCCGAACAGATCCCGCTTCTCGAGTTCGATGCCGTCCATCGTCTCCTCCTCGGTTTCGGTGCCTGATCGGATGAGGGGCAATAGCCGTGCCGTCCCGAAGACCATCGAATTGTCAACTGTCTTGTCATGACTTCGGCAGGATTGTCGGATCCGTTGCGGCAAAGTTTGTCAGTCGCACTGCCAATCGCGGCATCCGGTGGGCGTAGCTACATTCCCTCGCTTCGGCCATTTCCGCAAATGGCAAGCACATCCAAAACCGCAAGGAGAGGTGATTCGATGCCCAAATTTTCCCTTGGTGCCACATCGAAAAAGGAACTCGAAGGGGTTCACGCGGATCTCGTGAAGGTTGTCCTTCGCGCGATCGAGCTGACCGCCCAGGACTTCTCCGTGCATGACGGCATCCGCACGCTAGAAGAGCAGAAGAAGCTTGTGGCGGCGGGAGCCTCCAAGACGATGGAATCCCGCCATATCACGGGCCATGCGGTAGATCTTGTTCCGTTCATCAACGGCAAGCTTCGCTGGGAATGGGAACCCATCTACGTGATCGCCGATGCGGTGCGCATGGCGGCTCGTGAACTCCAGATCCCCATCCGCTGGGGCGGGGCATGGGACGTGGACTTCACCAATTCCACCGATTCCACCGAGCATCTGGTGGCCGCCTATACGCAGGCTTGCATCCAACAGGGAAAACGCGCATTCACCGACGGCCCGCACTTCGAGCTGCCCAAGGCGAAGTATCCGTAAAGAGGAAAGGGTTCGTACAAACAAAAACGCCCGATTGTCCGATGAGGACAACCGGGCGTTTGGATCTTGAGGGCGATTACAGGATCGCGCCGGCTCCGGCGGTGTCGATTCCCTCGAAGGCTCCTTCGAACAGGGCGCCACTGAGATAGCGTTCGCCGGAGTCCGGGAGGATCACCACGATGGTCTTGCCGGCGAAGGCAGGGTCGGAGGCCAAGCGCGATGCCGCCAACGCCGCCGCGCCGCTGGAAATGCCGGAGAGGATGCCTTCTTCGGCCGTCAAGCGTCGGCTGAATTCGATGGCTTCGGCGGAGGTCACCAATTCCACGCGGTCGATGATCGACGTGTCCAGAGTCTTGGGAATGAACCCGGCTCCGATGCCTTGGATCTTGTGCGGGCCCGGTTTGATTTCCGCTCCGGCGCGGAACTGGGTGATCACGGGGCTTTCCGCGGGCTCCACGGCGACGGACAAAATCTGTTTGCCGCGCACCTGCTTGAAGTACTTGGAAATTCCGGAGATGGTTCCGCCGGTTCCCACGCCGGACACCAGCACGTCCATGCCGCCGTCCAAGTCTTCCCAGATTTCCGGGCCGGTGGTCTTCACGTGGATTTCCGGATTGGCGGCGTTCTCGAACTGCTGGGGGAGGAAATACCGGTTGCGATCGCTGGCAGCGATTTCTTCCGCCTTGAGAATGGCGCCCTTCATGCCCTTGGGGCCTTCCGTGAGCACGATCCGCGCGCCCAGCGCCTTCAGGATCTTGCGGCGTTCGATGGACATGGTCTCCGGCATCACGATGGTGATGGGGTAGCCGCGCGAAGCGGCCACGAAGGCCAAGGCGATGCCCGTGTTGCCGGAGGTCGGTTCCACGATTTCCATGCCGCGCTTGAGCACGCCGCGCTGCTCCGCGTCCCAGATCAGAGCGGCACCGATGCGGCACTTGACGGAGTAGGCCGGGTTGCGGCCCTCGATCTTGGCGTACACGCGGCTTCCCGCAGGCACGATCCGGTTCAAGCGGACCAGAGGGGTTTTGCCGATGGAAAGGCTGTTGTCTTCGAACACTGCCATGATGACCTCCAATTCATATCCCGCATACAGGTATGATAGGAATAAGGTACCTGATCCAAAGAAAGATGTCAAGAGCAATCGTAATCGATGGGAAGGAGATAAATTTGCCGCCCATGCAATCCGACACCAAGCGTCTACGGATGGATTCCCCCGAGCACCCCTTGGACCGGGCCTTGCGCTTGGCTGTGCAGGTTCACGCGGGCACCGCCGATCGCGCGGGCCGGCCTTATCTACTCCATGTTCTCCAGGTGGTCGCCGCTTGCCGGGATGATGTCGAAGCGGCCACGGTCGCCGCTTTGCACGATGTGGTGGAAGATTCCGCCGTCACCTGCAAGGATCTGCGCGAGCAGGGGTTCTCTGCCGCCGTGGTGGAGGCCGTGGACGCCCTGACCCGTCGAGATGGCGAATCCTACGAGGATTCCATCGAGCGAGCCTCCAAGCATGCCCTCTCCCGGCGTGTCAAGCTCGCCGATCTGGAATCCAACCTGGATGTGCGCCGGTTGAGCCAGGTCACATCCTCGGATTTGGGCAGGTTGGAGCGCTACCGGAAGGCTTGGCACCTTCTGACCGGATTGTCGCGCCCCGCTTAAGCCGAAGCGCGCTTGAGCGCCTCACGCGCGTCACGGACAGCCCGCTCCGCTTCGTCGGCGTTCTCGCCCCATCCCGTGATGTGCCCCATTTTCCGACCGGCCCGCGCCGAAGCCTTGCCGTAGAGGTGCAACCGGACGTTCGGGTGTTCGGCCAGCTTTTCCCAGCAAGGCTCACCCGTCTCCCAGAGATCCCCAAGGAGATTGGACATCGCCGCGGCTTGGACGTTCATTTCATACGCAAGGACGGGCCAGCCGGTCACACAGCGGACGTGTTCTTCGAACTGGCTGGCCGTGGCGGTGTCGATCGTCAGATGCCCTGAGTTGTGGGGGCGAGGCGCGATTTCGTTGACCAGCACTTCGCCGTCGGGCAGCACGAAAAATTCCACGGCCAGATGCCCCACATAGTCCAGTTCCTGGGCGATGCGGGCGGTGCGCGATCGCATGGCGCGGGCTGCCGATTCGCTGACCCGGGCAGGGCTCACGGTCACGTCCAAAATGTGGTGGGTGTGCATGTTCTCGCAGACCGGATGGGTGAAGCAATTGCCTTCCACGTCGCGGGCGGCCAGTACCGAGCATTCCATGGCAAACGGCACGATCTCTTCCAACACGCATTCCACGGCACCCATGGATTTCCAAGCCTGCATCGCCTGGGCGGTGCCTCGAACCTTGGCTTGGCCCTTGCCGTCGTAACCGGAGCGGGCCGTCTTGAGAATGCCCATTTCGCCGAATCGCTCCAGGGCGCCAAGGAGGTCTGCTTCCGTTCGGATGGGGGCCCAACGGGCGGTCTCGATCCCGCACGCGTTGATGGCGGTCTTTTCCAAAATGCGGTCCTGGCAGATGGCCAGGGCCTTCGCGCCAGGATGGATGCGGACTCCCGCCTTCTGGAACGGTTCCAGCGAGCTGGCCGGGACGTTTTCGAACTCGAAAGTCACCGCTTGGCAGATTTTCGCCAGTTTCGCCAGAGCCTCGGGATCGTCGTAGGCGGCTACGATCCGGTCGTGGGCGACCTGGTGGGCGGGTGCGTCTTCCTGCGGGTCCAAGACCGCCACGCGGTAGCCGCGCTGCTGGGCCACGATCGCCATGTAACGGCCCAATTGGCCGCCACCAAGGATGCCAAGAGTGGCGCCGGGAAGCAACGGGGTCACGGAGATTCCTCCTCGAGGGGGGCATCTTCCATGACCGCGCGCGTCTGTTCGGTGCGGAAGCGGTCCAGCGCCTGGCGGACCTCGGGGAGGTCGTGGGCCAGCACGGCCGCGGCAAACAAAGCCGCATTGGCCGCGCCTGCGGGGCCGATCGCGAAGGTGGCCACGGGGATCCCTTTGGGCATCTGCACGATGGAATGGAGCGAATCCACCCCGGACAAGGCCTTGGATTGCACGGGTACACCCAAAACAGGAACCGGACCAAAGGCAGCGAGCATGCCGGGAAGGTGGGCGGCACCGCCTGCACCGGCGATGATCATGCGCAAGCCGCGCTCGCGGGCGGATTTGGCGTAGTCGGCCAACAAATCCGGGGTTCGGTGGGCGGACACCACCTTGGCCTCGTAGGGAATGCCCATGGCCTGAAGCATCAGGGTGGCCTGCTTCATCGTTTCCCAGTCGCTTCGCGATCCCATCACCACCCCGACCAGGGGTGCGCTCTTGTCCATCGATCTCTCCTCCGGTGCTGCGAATGGGGAAGTCTAATCTCACGGATGTGGCGCGGCATCCGTTGGAGGTGAGAAAATGCCACGGTGAATACGCTCTACCTGATCTTGTCTGCGCTGGTTGGCGGAATCCTCTTGGGAGGCACGGCTTCCCACCTGTTTCTTTGTCGGCGGCGCAAGGTTTCCGACACCAGGATGCAGGAGCTGGTGGACTCCTCCCAGGCGCTGGCGCAGGAGGCCAACCGGGCCAGTGCGGTGAAGTCGGAATTTTTGGCCAACATGAGCCACGAGATCCGCACCCCCCTCAACGGGATTCTGGGAATGGCGGATCTGCTTCTGGAGTCCTCGTTGACTCCGGAGCAGCGCCGCTACATGCGACTGGTGCGCTCCAGCGGCCGGACCCTGCTCGCGTTGCTCAACGACATCCTCGACGTTTCCAAGATCGAAGCGGGACGCATGGAACTGGACGAGGTGGATTTCAATCCCAGCGAGGAAATCCGGAAAGTCGCCGAACTGCTGTCCCTGCGAGCGAGCGAAAAGGGCGTTCTCTTCACCTGTTGGATCGATTCGAACCTGCCGCCTTGCCTGCGGGGCGATGCGGCCAGGTTGAGGCAGATTTTGTCAAATCTGGTGGGGAACGCGGTGAAGTTCACCGATCGCGGATTGGTGAAGCTGGAAGCCAAGGCGCGGCGCGACGGTGCCCAATGGTTGTTCGAGGTGATCGTTTCCGACACGGGGATCGGGATTCCTCCGGAAAAGCTCCAGCGCCTGTTTCAGCCGTTCACCCAGGTGGACAGCTCCCTTTCGCGCAAATACGGCGGGACGGGTCTGGGATTGGTCATCTCGCGGAGGCTGGCCCGGATGATGGGCGGCGATGTGGATGTGGAAAGCGAATTGGGCAAAGGATCGAAGTTCCGTATGGTGGTCCGCCTTTCCGAGCCCAAGAGTGCGATGGCTCCCGATCCATCGAGTCTTCCGGAAGGAAGCTTGGAAATGCTCGCCGGGGTCGCCTCGGACTTTCCGGAGGCATCGAACGCGACATTCGGTGGTGCGCCCCCCAGCGGGGCGTTCCGGGCGCTGGTTGCCGAAGACAACATGGTCAACCAGATCGTGGCCCGCAAGAACCTGGAAGCGCTGGGATTGGTGGTGGATGTGGCGGGAGACGGGCGCGAAGCCTTGCGGTGCCTGACCGAACACGCCTACGACATCGTCTTCATGGATTGCCAGATGCCGGTGATGGATGGCTTCGAGGCGACCAAGCGCCTGCGCGATGGAGACGATTGTGTGGATCCCTCCGTTCCCGTGGTCGCCCTGACCGCCCATGCGTTGAGCGGCGATCGCGAGCGCTGCCTGAGCGCGGGAATGGACGACTACCTCGCCAAGCCCTTTGATCCCATCCAGCTGCGCCAAAAAGTGCAACGATGGATTCCTCGTATCCAACTTCCCGTCTTTCGCGGATCCGACTCGGAATTGTCGGCGGGTTTGGATTCGCTCTTCGACGAAGTGAGTCTGATGGGGCGGGTGCTGGGGGATACCGACATCGCCCACGCGACCATCCAGATGCTGCTGGACGAGATCCCCAAATGGATCCAGGAGATCGGAATCTGCTTGGAGAGAAAGGATCTGGCTCGCGTCGTGGAGCTCGCCCACACCATGAAAGGTTCCTGCGGCAACGGTGGCTTGCCCGCGTTGGCCTCCGAGGCGGCCAAGCTGGAAGCCTGGGGGCTCCAAAACAGCGAACAGGGAGGCATGGCGTTCCATCGGAATCTGGTGGCGTTGTGGTCGGAGAGTCGCGAACACCTCAGGCGGTTCGTGAATCGGTCCAGTCATTGAATTTCGAAGTCGTTGCGAAGCGGGTTAAGTCGTTGACTTCAAAGGAGAAAAAGGGTTCAATGTCGGGCATGACAGACTCACCCGACATCACCGAAATCGAAGATCGCTACCAGTCCCTGAGAGCCGCTCTGACGGCGTTGGGAGATCGGCTGGTCCACTCCCGGGAAGAAAAAGAAATCCTCGACGCCTTCCGCGCCGCGGGAACCCAGGCGGTGGAGCTGTTCACGGGCGAGGAGGAGGCCATGGCCAGTTGCGGTTGCCCGGCCTTGGAGGTCAATCGCCAGGGACACCGGAAGTTCCTGCATGAGCTTGGCCAGGTGCTTCACCACCTTCGCGAAGATCGTTGCGGCTTCCATGCGGCCAGCGTGTTGCGCCGTGACCTGATGCCATGGCTCCACGAGCACCATCGCGTGGTGGATGGCCAAGTGGTGCACCAGTTGCGCAGGCAAAGGCAGCTCTCGGTGGCGTGAGGGATCGAAGGCGTTCCCGAGGGGAGTACGGAACCTCCGCTGGAGCCTTCGCGCACCCATCGTTTTGTGGGCCGTTGGGGATATCCTTGAGGACATGGATACCGCATCCAATCTCATCGATCCATCCATCAACCGGAGCCCCCGCATGCGCACTCCCAGAACTCTTTTCCTCGCTTCCCTGGCGGCGTTGTCGCTTGGGCTCGTGGGTTGCTACGAAAAAGTCCAATCCGCTTCCCCGACCAGTTCGCTCTCGCAGGATGGCGCCGGGGCAGTGTCCTTCCGATTGAGCGCCGCCGACCTCGCCGCATTCGGCGTGGCCGTCGATTCCGTGCGCATCGAGGCCGAGCGTGTCGGGTTCCCCAGTCGATTCGCGACCGGCAGTCTGCAGCAACTCGTGGAGCTTCCAGATCTCGCCGTGGGCACATGGAATCTTAAGGTGGCTCTGTACGACACCCGCGATCAGATCCAGCTGTACGGCGACGCCGTGGTGCAGGTGCTCCCCGGGCGCACGGTGGACGTGGTGGTGCATCTGCGGCGTGCGTCAGGATCCGTCCGTGTACGGATCATCCTGGATGATCCGACTCCTGTCGATGGCATCGACACGATCGAGGTGCAATGGGGAGAGAACGTCCCGAGCTGGAAGCCACTGAAGTACTGGCGGACCGCCGAAGGAGTGTACCTGGTGACCGCGATGGCGGAGCCCTGCACCATGCCGTATGTCACGTACGGTTATCCGTCTGTTCCATTCGTTACCGCGGATGCGGGTGCGGCGAAGCCGGCGGCCCGCTCGGCGCTGATGATCCGCCTCCCCGATGCGCTCGTGCTGGGCAGCGAGTCGAAGCCCAACATGGATTGCATCGATTTGTACCAGGAGCACACGCATTTCATTCCGTGGAGCTCGACCGGATCGCTCACGCTCTACGTGCCCGGTGATTCCATCGTGTTGCCAGACCCTGTCGTCCCGCCGGCCGTGGATACCCTGTACAGGGAAGTGTCGCTTTCCCGGGACACATCCCTCCACTATCTGCCCGTCCTGAAGGCCTACCGCAGCGACAGCGGCATCCATGTGCTGACCACGAGGTCCGATGTCGCGATTCCAAGGATCGCTTCCCTCCCCGGCATCGGGGGCACGTTCCGCTTCGGTGCGGCCAAAGAATTCCTGCTGCGTCTGACACTGGATCAAAACGGGAACCCCGTGGAACGAACGGTGACCGAATGGGTCTTCCTGCGTTGGACCGGTTGCCAGATGGTGACCTTGCAGGATGCGCAGGGGCTGTCCTGGGTGTTTCCTGCCAAAAATTGTCCCATCGATCCTTCGCCTGCCGTGGACACCGTCGCGGTCGTTCCTTCCAGCGCGCCAAGCAACTACGACCAGATGCAAAAGCTCCCTGTTCTAGGCGCCTGGCGCGATGCGCGGGGCGTGTACATCGCCACCCGCTACGATTGCAACGCGCCTCCCCAGGTGGTGGAGACCGACATGTTCACCATGAATTCGGGAGTGGTCCGGTTCACGCCGGTGCGTGGGGCCACGCGCACCAAGATCGGTTGCGCCGAGGCCAAACACATTTTGTTCGTGCCCACGAGCTACGCCGGAGCGCACCAGGTGGCCGACGCGACGAAGGGGACCTTCATCGATCTGCCCGGCATCGTGATGCCACCGGTGGACACCTCCGCCGTGGCCTATCGCCTGAACATCTTGCGCACGGACAGCGTGCGCGTGGACTACGAGCTGACCATGGACGGCACGTTGCGTCGGACCACCACAACACCACTGCAAGTCCAGATCCTTCCGGCACCGATTCTCGTGGACGAGGCGACGGAGTCCGGGGCCGCCAAAAGGATCGCCACCGAGACCATGGTGTCAGTTCCCGATACCATGGTCTCGTGGAGGCCTCTGCCGCAGGTCAGCTCTTCCACCCGCCAGGAAATCCTCTTGATCGGTTCCATCCTGCGCGATTCCATCCAGAAGATCTTGGATCGGCCCGATGTGCGAGCGCTTACCAATGGAGTTTGCTCGCCTCTGATGGTCCCTCTGCGGAACGTCGATCCGGAAGGCCTCGCGGAGGCCATGCTGAGGGCGCCGATCGAATCCTACGTGTGGGTCGAAGTCGAGCCATCGTACCTGGCCTACGTTCGCCACGTGGCGTATGCGGATGGCAAAACGATCGAATGGAACGTGTACAACTCCCCGTGCAACGGTCGGATCGATGCCTTTTCGCCTGTGGACCAGATCCTGTTGGGTCTGCTGGCTCCGGATGGGAACTAGCCCACGCCGCCCATTTCCAGGATGTGCGCGAACTCTTCCGGCGTCAGCGGGACCACGGAGAGTCGGTTGTACTTGAGCATCGCGATCTGGGCCAGGGCATGTTCGGCCTTGATGCTCTCCAGCGTGACGGGGCGGTCCAGGGGCTTCAGGGGCTTCACCTCCACGCACGACCAGTCCCCGGTCTCGGCGGTGGGATCGGGGTAGGCGGTCCGGGAGACCTGACAGATCCCGACAACCGCTTTCTCCTTCACGGAGTGGTAGAACAGGCACTGGTCTCCCACGGACATGGCCCGCAGGTTGTTTCGGGCCATGTAGTTGCGCACCCCATCCCAACGACCGGTCTTCTCGTGGACCAGGGTGTCCCAGGAATAGGCGTCGGGTTCGGATTTCAAAAGCCAGTGGCGCATAGGCACAGGAAAATACGCTCCTGGCCTACTTGCGACGAAGGGTGGCGCGGTAGAAACCGTCCCAACCTTGGATGCCTGGCAGATGGAGGTCGCGCTCCAAAACGTCCACTTGGTCCGCCACGCGGTCCACGACCTCGTCGCATTCCTCCGCTTCCGTGGAACAGACCGAATACACGATCACGCCGCCCGGCTTGAGCAGGGTCAAACCGGCACGCAGAAGCTCCGTCTGGAGCTTGCCGTGGAACCTCGCCGTGCCTGCCGTAGCACGCCAACGAGCCTCGGGGCGGCGACTCAGTACGCCCAGGTTGGAGCAGGGCGCGTCCAGCAGGACCGAATCCAGCGATCCTTCGCGCACGGGCGGGAAGCAGCCGTCGGCGGCGGCCACCAGCGCGGAAATTCCGCGTTGACGGAATCCGTCGCGAGTGCGTCCCTGGCGCTGGACGGAACTGTCCAGGGCCAGCACGGTGCGGCCTTCCAGGAAGCCCAGATCGTGCAGGCACGCGAGCTTGCCGCCCGGGGCTGCGCACAGGTCCGCAACGGCGCTGCCGGGGGCCATGTGGGCGGACAAAGCCAGGGCCACGGCGCCGGAAGACGGGTCCTGCAGGGCGAGTTTGCCGGATACGAACGATTTGTGCGAAAGGATCGAGTCGCGTGCGATGCTGGGGCGGACAAACAGGCCATCGTGGGCCGTGTCGCGGATTTCGTTCGGGGTCCACGGCAGGTCCGTGGTGCCCGGGCGCACGCGCACCCAGATGGCGGGCTCTTCCGATCCGGCTTGGAGCATGGCGCGGGTGGCTTCCAGGCCGTGGCGCGAAAGCCAACGTTCCACCAACCACATGGGGTGCGAGTGGCGCACCGACAAGCTCTGCGCGTCGTCTCCCAGGGGAGGTTCCGGCGCGCGATAGGCGGCACGGCGCAATACGGCATTGGCAAAGCGCGAGGCGCCGTCGCCACCGGCTTCGCGGGCCAGTTCCACGCCCAGGTCCACCGCGGCATGGACGGGAATCCGCGACAGGATATGGATCTGCGCCAAGGACATCCGCAAGGCCCAGCGCACTTCGGGCGAAGTGGGGCCGCGCAGGAATGGCTCCAGGTAGTGGTCCAAGAGCAGCATGTGCCGCAGCGTGGTGGTGGCGATCTCCAGCGCCAGGCCGTGGTCGCGAGGATCCATCTGGCCATGGCGCGAAAGGGTTTCCGCCACGGCGTAGCCGTTGCGCTCAAACGACAACAGGGCGATCAGCGCGCTGCGTCGGCATTCGTAGCCTTGGATGAAGTCCTCGTTCATGAGAGAGAGACCGGGCCGGTGGCCCGCAGTCCGTTGAACCAATCGCGACCCGCTTGGCGAGCGCGGCCTTCCGGCTGCAGCTCCACCAGTTCCAGCGCGCCCTCGGCGCAGCCGGCCACCACGCGACCGTCCGCAAGGCGGATGGCGTGGCCGATATCCACTTGGACGGATTCCGTCACAGGCCGTGTCTTCCAGATCTTCAGGAGTTTGCCGTCGGGTTTGGTCCACGCGCCGGGCGCGGGATTGAAGGCGCGCACCTTGTCGTGGATCGCCTTGGCGCCCAGGGTCCAGTCGATCTGGCCTTCTTCCGGAAAGAGCTTCGGGGCCTTGGTGGCCAGGGCCGGGTCCTGCGCGAGACCGCGATCTTCCGGGTGGGCCTGCAGATGCGCCAGGGCGCGAAGCAGGAGTCCGCCACCCAGCGCGGCGAGCCTTCCCAGAACTTCGCCGGAAGTCTCTTCCGGCCCCACCTGAACAGATTCTGTTGCGATGATCCCGCCCGTGTCCACGCCGGAATCCAGCCGGAACACGGTGGCGCCGGTCACGGTTTCGCCCGCTTCCACGGATCTTTGGACCGGTGCGGCGCCCCGCCAGCGCGGCAACAGCGATCCGTGTAGGTTCACGGCACCGAGCCGGGTGGCGGCCAAAACGGCGGGAGGCAGAATCACGAAGGCGACCACCACCAACAGGTCGGCTTGCAGGGAAGTCAGCGCCTGGGCGAAGGCCGGGTCCTTGGCGTCGGGGACTTCGATCACGGGAAGGCCCAGGCGCAAGGCGGTTTCCTTGACGGCGGTGGGCAGAAGCTTCAGACCGCGTCGTTGCGGCCGATCCGGATGGGTTCCCACCGCGACGATCTCGTGGAGGCCGCTTCGGTGGATTTCTTCCAGGCAGGTGGCCGCGATCTGGGGGGTGCCCAGAAACACCAGCCTCATGCGGTCTGCGCGATCGGGGATGCGCCGACGGGCTGGATGATGGTGCCCTGCTGGCCTGCCAAAATCCGTCCGAGCGATCCGGCGCCCGACCATCCCGCGATGCGCACGGTGCCCACGCCGGTGGCGATGGTGGCCGCGCAGCCGCGCAGTTTGGGGATCATGCCCCCTTTGGCCACGCCGCGCGCGATCAGGTCTTCGATGTCGGTGGGGGAAAGCGAAGCGATGCGCTCCATGCGCTCGTCCAGCACGCCAGGAACATCCGAGATGTACACGAGGCTTCGCGCGCCCAAGGCCTGCGCGAGGGCGGCCGCGGAGTCATCCGCATTGACGTTCCAGGATTGGCCGTCGGGCCCGAGGCTGACGGGCGAAACCACCGGAAGGAAGCCTCCCGTCCACAAGGCCTGCACCAGAGAGGGGTCGCAGGAGGTGACGCTTCCCACCTGGCCCAACGCGCCGTCTTCGCGCAGTGGTGTAGCGGAAAACAATCCGCCATCCACGCCGGAGATTCCCGCCGCACGGCCTTCCGCTTCCAGGATCAGACGCACCAGCAACTTGTTGACCCGTCCGGAGAGGGTCATTTCCACCATGTCCATGGCGGCCTCGTCCGTGAAGCGCAAACCGTCCACGAAGCGCGGTTCCTGTCCGAGCCACTGGAGGTTCTTGTTGATGTCCTTCCCGCCGCCGTGGACCAACGCCACGGGCTGGTTGGGGGAAAACAGCTTCACGAGATCCGCCGCGAGCTCGGAAAGACATTTTTTGTCTTCGGCCATCGAGCCGCCGATCTTCACCACCACCGGGCGCTGGTTCACGGGGTCAGCCCCATCGTCTCGTCGAGACCGGCCATGGCGTTCCAGTTCTGCACCGCTTGTCCCGCGGCGCCTTTCAAGAGGTTGTCGATCGCGCAGACCACGATCGCCATCGATTCGTCGGCCATGCTGGAAACGGCCAGGTGCGCGCGGTTGGAATAGGCCACGTGGCCGGTGGCCGGAAGGCCGTCCTTCTCGCCGAGGACCTTCACGAAGGGCTCGTTGGGGAAGGCTTCTTCCAGGGCGGTGCGCGCCTTGGCACCGGTGGCCCCAGCGGCCAGCGGCACGTAAAGCGTGGTCAGGATGCCCCGTTGCATGGGCACCAGATGCGGCGAGAACACCAGATGCGACGCGGCGCCCCACGCGGCGATTTCCTGGCGCATTTCGCCCATGTGCTGGTGGTTGTGGCCCACCTTGTAGGCGGAAAGCGATTCGTTGACTTCGCAGAAGGAGTTGCCCAGCGTGGCCTTGCGGCCCGCGCCGCTCACGCCGGATTTGGAATCGGCGATGATGTGGCCGTTGCCGACCACGCCGGAGCGCAAGAGGGCGACCAATGGCAAGAGCACCGAGGTGGGGTAGCACCCGGGCGAGGCGACCAATTTCCGTCCAGCCAAGCGCGAGCGGTGCAATTCGGGAATGCAGTACACTGCATCCGCCAGGCTTTCCGGCTTGGGGTGCGGCTTTCCGTACCACTTGGGATAGTCTTCCGGGTCGCGCAGGCGGAAATCGGCGGAGAGATCCACCACGCTGGCGCCGCCGGCCACGAAGGGCAGGCAAGCCTCGGCGGAGGCGCCGTGCGGTAGGCAGGAGAACACGGCGTCCACCGAGACGCTCGTGCATTCTTCGGCTTTGCGCAAGGTCAGCGCGTTCACCTTGCGGCAACCGGACAGGCGTGGGAACACCGAAGACAGGCCTTGGCCTGCGCTCGCCTCGCTGGAGATGAATGCGATTTCCGCCTCTGGATGCCGTTCCAGAATCATGGAAATCTCGACCCCAGTGTAGCCAGTGGCTCCGAGGATGCCGATCCGCGCCATGCCGATTCCCCTCTCCCGGGATTTCCAACGAACCTCGCCAGAAAACCAAGGAAGGGAAAAATAGCCACCCCGCACCCTATCGCGGGGGCAGTGCCCTTTTCAGAATGTCTTCAGGCCCCGATTTGGATCAGGAAATCCACCACCAGCTTGTGGTGGCGAGGCTCGTCCAGGCTGAGCATCTGGGGCTCCACCCCGTTTTCTTCCAGCCAGAACTCCAGGTCCTGAGCCAGTTCGTCGGCGGAAGACTCCCCGCGATGCATGTCATCAAACGTGCCCAGCCAGAGGATTTGCCCCTTGGCGCGGGTGAGAGCGTTGAACTCCTTGCGCCAAGCCTCGATGTCGCGCAGCTTGAGCTTGCGGGCGGACCGCAGCTTGGCCAGTTGGGCCACCACCTCGGCGCGGCCCGCCGCCTCCGACGCGTCGTACCACAAGGGCATGAGACGCTCTTCCAGGAAGCACAGGGCTTCTTCCGGATCGGCGAACCACGCGGTGGTCTTGGGTTGTGCCGCCGAAGGACGCTCCGGATCCTCGAACAGGGCGAGCACCCACGAATCGTAGGAGATGGGTTGCTTCCGGGCCGCCTCGAAGGCGTTGTGAGCTGGGACGCGCTGCCATGCGTAGGCCATAATGGGGAAAAATACACCCAAACCGCCGTCAAAGGTGGCTTTGGGAAAATGTGACAGTTGCCGACGGGTCGATTGGGCCATGATTTTGCATGTTGCCGGACAAATGACCAGCTTGAAGGAAATCGAAACCGTTCTCGCCAAGGGCGATCGCCTCACCTCCAGCCATGCCCTTTGGCTCTACGGAAACGCCCCCTCCGCGTGGCTGCGGGAGGCCGCAGACGGAATCCGTCGCAAGCTCCATGGCGAGCGGGCCTTCTTCAACCGCAACATCCATTTCGAGCCCACCAACAAGTGCGTGTATGCCTGCCGCTTCTGCGCCTTCGCCCGCACCGCCGACCAAGGCCCCGAGGATGGCGCCTGGGACCACGACTTGGAAGAGTTCGATCGGATCTTGCGCGCCAAGCAACCCGGCACCCTCACCGAGGTCCACATCACGGGCGGGGTCCACCCGGATCGCGGGCTGGACTATGGCGAATCCTTGTGCAGGAAAGTCCATGAGATCCATCCCGCCGCGCACGTGAAGGCTTTCACGGCGGTGGAGATTTCCTTTTTCGCCCGCAAGTCGGGACTTGGCCTGGAAGAAGCGCTCCGGCGCTTGCAGGCGGCGGGCTTGGGCAGTTTGCCGGGCGGTGGGGCGGAAATCTTCGATCCCGAAGTGCGCCGCAGGATCGCCGGGGGCAAGGCGCCCGCCCACCAGTGGCTGGAAATTCATGAGATCGCCCACGGCCTGGGATTGCGTTCCAACGCCACCATGCTCTACGGCCACGTGGAAGAACACCGCCACCGGGTGGATCACATGGAACGCCTGCGCGATCTCCAGGACCGCACCCACGGCTTCATGGCCTTCATTCCGCTGCGCTACCGCAATGAAAACAACGCCCTTTCGCATCTGCCCGAGGTGTCGCCGGAAGAAGACCTGCGCAACTACGCGGTCTCGCGCTTGTTTTTGGACAACATCCCGCACCTGAAGGCCTACTGGGTGATGCTGGGCGTGGAGCTCGCCGCCCAAGCCTTGGAATGGGGCGTGGACGACTTGGACGGCACGGTGGACGATTCCACCAAGATTTATTCGATGGCCGGTGCCGAAGACCAACATCCGACCATGACCACCGCCCGGCTGGAATCGATCATTTCCGCCAAGGGGCGCGTGGCCGTGGAGCGGGACAGCCTTTACCAGGCGGTTTGAGGGTCTGGCGAACGAGCGAGTCGGTCGCCGGTAGTAATATTCACGGCTTGAACCACTCCAAGCATTTCGGTCTCGCACAGGCGATCCACAAAGCGGGATATGCCTCGCTGGCGGTGGCCAGACGGTTGGTTTCGCAAGGGGCGGTGAGCCTGAACGGCCGCATCGAGCGCGATCCCGAGTGGCTGACTTCCCCGGCCGACCAGATTTTGGTCAGCGGGAAGCCCTTGGAGGCTCTGGGTCGAGTCTATCTGATGTGCAACAAGCCGCGCGGCTTGGTCACCACGGCCCACGATCCCGAGGGGCGCCCGACCGTCTACCAGTGTCTGGAAGGGCTGGGCATCCCGCATGTGGGGCCGGTGGGGCGTTTGGACATGGCCAGCGAAGGGCTCCTTCTGTTCACCAACGACACGCATTGGGCCAGCGCCATCCTGGATCCGGCGCGGGGCGTCCGCAAGACCTACCAGGTCCAGGTCGATGGCACCCTCCAGCCAGCCATGATCGATCGGATGACCGATGGCGTGATCGACGAGGGCCAACGCCTCCAGGCAATATCTGTCAAGCTTCTGCGGGAGGTCGGGAAGACCAGTTGGCTCGAGATCGTGCTGGAGGAAGGAAAGAATCGCGAGATCCGCCGGATGCTCAAGGTCTTCGGGCTGGGTGTCCTGCAATTGATCCGGATCCGTATCGGGCCGGTGGTCCTCGGCGGCCTCGGCAAGGGATGCGTGCGCCACCTGACGGAGACGGAAGTCGATGGGTTGAGGCAGGGCCACCCGAAGACTCGTGGCCGTGCCGGAAACCCTTCCTTGGGTGTCGGCATCGGAAAATCGAAAACGGCTCCGTAACCAAACCACCAACGACTGGGTCGTGTTTCGGCCGTTGGCCTGGAAAGCCCGGCCCTAGCTTACCTCGGATAGAATCTTTCCGTTGGGGTAAACGAGATGGTTTTGAAAAGCCTTTTGCCAATCGTGTTCGGCTGGACCTTCGCCCAGGCGCAGGTCAATGTTTCCGGAACGGTCAAGAGTTCGGTTGCGTCAGCTCCTGTCGCGGGCGCGACGGTCAAGCTCCAGGCTCTTTCGCTCAACACGGTCACGGACGCGGACGGCAAATTCGCTCTCTCCGCCGCATCGGTGGGTCGTCTGCGTGAGTCGTCCTCCGGCCTTTCCTTGAATGCCGATCAGCGAAGCATCGCCTACCAGCAGGAACTTTCCGGACCTGTCTCCATCCGGATCCTGGATCTTTCCGGCATCCAACGAGCGTTGGTTTTTTCCGGTACGCTTCCCGTCGGGAGCTGGTCTGTCCCCCTGCCTTCGCTGTTGCCGGGAGTGTATGTCTGCGTGTTCGATTCGCCCGAAGGGCAGCGTTCGATCCGCTTCCTGGGTTCCATGCTCCCGCAAGGTTCATCGAATCCGGTGAGGTCGGAAATGGCCAAGATGGCGGGGCGTTCCGCCGCCGGCGCGGTGGATACCCTCGTGGTGACAAAAAATGGATTTCGTTCCGGGAAACTCGCCCTGGCCGACTACCAGCAAACTGGCTTGCAGATCGCGCTGGAAGACTCGGCCTCGCAGAGCATCGACGACGCGACCATCGTTCCCGATCCGTCCTGGCCCTGTTTCATGGCCGCGGGCATTCCGCCTCCGGCTCTGGGCAAGCTGGCGTTCACCATCACGCTCCAGATCGAGGCCATCCGAAAGGTGGGCCTCACCAAGTTCGGCAACCGCATCCAGTACGACATCAAGGGCGGGACCGTGACGGGAGACAAGATCACCGCCACCGTGACCGGCGGTGGATTGGATTACGATCTCACCCTTTCCAACGGGTCGGTCGAAATCGAACAGATCCTCATCCTAAAGGCCGGCAGCACCCCGATCCTGATGCGCAACGCCGGCGTGGCTCCGGCGGGCTCAAAGAACGCCCGGATTGTCCTCGATTTCGAGGCGCCCAATTCCAGCTCCTACACATGGCTGCACACCGGGAAGTTCGCCGCCACCCGCGTGGTGGATACCGTCGCCAAGACCATCAAGATGGAGGTCTACGACATCTCCTCCGTCACCGCCCCCGCCAAAAGGATCCAGATCCAGGACCCCGCCGGCGTGGTGAACCAAACCTGGGAGTGCGTGACGCTGACCGGCAGCCAAGGCGCCACGGTGTTCACGGAAAATGTCACGCTGGGATCCTCGGTCTCCATCGGGGCCAGCAAGCGGGGCAGCCGCAACATCATCCCCATCACCGGCGGCACCACCACCGGCAAGATCGTGGGCAAGGTCCTCAACGGCGGCGCCGATTACCAGCTCGGCGGCTTGGACGCCCGCTACACCCTGGCTCCCAACGACGGCGAATACATCATCATCCGAAACTGCGGAGCCAACGGGCTCATCCCGGTGTTCGAGGCCCGGGTGGCAGGACCCTACAACTACCTCAACGAGAACAAGTACCTGAGTTCATCGCCCAGCGTCTCGGGAAGCTCCGTCTCGCTCACCTTCTACGAGAAGAAATAGCCGCACGCGGCGCCAGACCAAAGGCGGAAGTCGCTCGGCGGTTACATTGAGTGCCATGTCCGCCATGGTCGCAACAAAAGTGCTGGTCGTCGGATCCGGAAAGCTCGCCAAGGAGCTCCTCCAAGACCTCTCCGGCCCCACCATCGCCAGCGTTCGGCCGTGGAGCCGACGCGACAATCTCGCCGATCCCGCATCGATCGTGGTCCACGCCGGATCGGGCAGGGAATGGACGGATGTCGTCGCCACCTGCGAAGCCGCAGGCTCGCTTCTGGTGGAGCTCGCCACGGGAAATCCGCTGATCGATCGCGATTGGACGATCCCCGTGGTGGTCTGCCCCAATGTCAATCTGCTGGTCCTCAAGGTGATGGCCATGCTTTCGTCGCACGGCATCGCCTTCCAGGACTGCGACATCTCCCTGGTGGAATCGCACCAAGCATCCAAGTCCTCGGCACCGGGCACCGCCTTCGAGATGGCCGACGCCTTGGGGTTGGATCGCGCCGACGTTCGGTCCGTGCGCGACCCGGTGGTCCAGGAGGGCGAATTGGGAATTCCCCGAGAGCATCTGTCGCGCCACGCCTTTCACCGGATCTGCATCCAAGACGGCAACGCGCGTGTGTTGCTGGAGACCACCGTGCTGGGGGAGGCTCCCTACGCTCCCGGGCTTGCGCGCATCCTGGAAGGGATTTCCGCCCGCAACCTCTCTCCCGGAGTCCACCACGTGGTGGATCTGGTGGGGCGAGGCTGGATCTGATGCGTGCGTTGCGATGGATCATGCTTGGAGGGCTCATGAGCTGTGAACAAAAAACGGACACGCCGGTCGTGGCCGACACCAAGGTGGATCCCGCCCTCGCCACGGTCGCATCTCCCCCTCCTGCATCCGTTGCGCCCCGGGACAACGCCGCCTCCGGGACCATCGAGGGCCGGCTCTGGTTCGCGGTCGGGACCGATACGATCCTGGTCTTGAAGGTGGCCGATCGGAACCATCTGCTTTCCGACGGGCATTCCGGAGACAAGGAATTGCGACGGGCGCTGAAGCAGGACAAACTCGCCGGAATGTCGTTGTTGTATCTGGTGGTTCCCAATGACCTGACCGGGGCGAAGTTCCATTACCAAGTCGGGGAAGCCAAGCAGGAATTGTCCGACCCGGCCATGATCTACCGCATGTCCAGGTCCCCGCGGTACACCTTCGCGGTGGTCCGGGCAGACCAATTGGGTCGCATCGAGGTGTCGGTTCCGGACGGTCGAACGGGTGCGATCGCCTTGGGCGAATGGGCCTCCGAGCTCGATCGGATGCCGCTGTACCGCGACAAGACTTCGGGATTTGTTTCCTATCGCGGCGCGATTCCGTTTTCCTTCTACGGGAAGATGCCGCCTTCCTACGGAAGGCCGCATTGATCGCAGGGAATCTGTGGGACTGCCTTCCACCGGAAGCCAGTCCGATCCGGGTTCGGTAAAAGCAAAAGGGCCACCGGGAATGCCCCGATGGCCCTCGTCGCGGCATCCTCGCTGGATGAACCGTTACTTCACGAGGGTGAGCAGGCCCAACTGGTAGGGGATCTTGCCGTAGTCGCCGGAGAACGGCGGCTTGTAGCCCTGGTAGATCAGTTGCAGGTTACACGGATCCACTTCCCGGTATTCGTCGTAGGTGCTGCGGACCAGGTCGCCGTGGCTGATGTCGTCGGACCAGCCGCCGGTCACGTTGTTCTTGCCGGCAAACGGCACGGCCTGCGTGGTGGCGTTGGCCAACGGGGTCCAGGTGCCGCCCAGATCGGTGGCCGTGAAGGCGCGGAAGTAGCGAGGGCTCATGCACTCGACGATCATCAGGTAGAGCTTCTGCCCTTTGATCTTGTAGACCTGCACCGCTTCGAAGAGACGGGACTGGGTGTCTTGAAGAATCTTCTTCGTGCCGGTGAACGTGCCCGGGAAATTGGCTTTGGGCATCGAGCCGCTGTAGATGCGGCCGTTGTCGTCGGCATAGAAGATGTAACACTTGTTGTCGTCGCAGATGAGCGTGTGGTCGATCGGAGCTTTCTTGTCGTCGGTGATGGTCTCCGTCAGCAGGTTCCCCTTGAGCGCGAAGGAGCTGGGTTTGTTGAGGTCGGTGGCTTCCATCCAGCAGAACGACGCGCCGCCGCACCACTGCTTGGAATTGATCCAAGTCTTCTTGGGCGTGAAGTACATGAGTTCGGGGGCGACACCCGTGTTGGAAGACGTTTGCTTGGCGGCATTGGCATCTGCCCAGTTGGCGAACGGGGCGATGGTGGCTGCGTTCCAGCCGGTGGTGTAGTAGGTCATGTGGACATAGTGCATGCCGTTGTAGAAGACGTGGGTGAAGTCCTTGATGGACGCCCAACCGTTCTGCGGGGCGGCAACGGGCTTGCCGTAATCCTTCCACTTGAAGGTCGTGGGCATCGGGCAGGTGACGCTAGGGCCCGCCGCCGACATCACCACGGAGATCCCGTTTTGGGATTCCGCGGTCATCGTGTAGGTGGTGTCGTTGTAGCCGGTCTTCTTGAACTCAAGGACCGAGCCGACCGCCAGCGAGCGCGCTCCGGCCAGGTGCGAGGCGATCTTGAAACCATCGGGGCCAGTTGTGATCGGCTGGACGGAGATCCCCTCCGCATGCTTCACGCGCAGAAACGCCGTGCCATATCGCAGCTCGGAGGGGAGGGGAGATCGTGCGACACCTTGAACGGCTTGAGTGGAAGCGCTCCAAAGCATTCGACCGGAACCATCCACCAGGGAGAGTTCGACCGGACCGTCCTTGGGGCATTGCAAGAGCAATTCACGATCCACGATGCGCGCAGAGAAAGACAAATTCCGACCGAGGTCCAGTTCCACACCGGAAACGGTCAGATTGAATTCGCCATTGGCGTTGGTGACCACGCTGGTGGTTGGGGTCAGGTTCTTCACGGAAACGGTCACGTCGGAGAGCGCCGTGCCGCCTGATTTGACGGTGCCGGCCGCGCTCCATCCGAAGGAACTGGTGGCGATGGATCCCGTCAGGATCGCCACTGTCGCGGCGAAGGACCATTTCCCCTGGTAGTTGCTGTTGGCCATTTTCATGATCCCTCTCCAAACGATTCGGTTCCGAGTCCTGATGGAAGACTCCTGTGATGATACCGAAGGTATCGGAGCCTTCATGGAGGCACAGGTGAATTGAAAGCTTGGTTTTTGGTGGATCGACAAAGCCCCAACGAACAAGGGCCACCGGGGATGTTCCGATGGCCCTCGAATTAAGCGCATGTCTTTTTGGACAAAAAACGGAGACCCATGATGGGCCTCCGCCAGAGACGATATCGATCGATCTGCGATGCCGAGGGGCGATCGCCCTGCTCAGGGAACGCGAGTCAGGTGGCCCATCTTGTAGGGGAGCGAATTGTAGTCTCCGCCAGTGGTGAGTCCCTGATAGATCATCTGCATGTTGCAGGGATCGATCTCGCGGTATTCGTCGGAGCCGGTGCGGACGATTTCGCCATGGCTGATGTCGTTGGACCATCCGCCGGTCACGTTCTTGGGGCCGGCGAAGGGGGTGGCGGCGTTGATCGTGTTGGCGATGGGGGTCCAGGTACCGCCCAGGTCGGTGGCGGTGAAGGCGCGGAAGTAGCGGGGATAACCGCATTCCACGATCATCAGGTACTTCTTCTGACCCTTGATCTTGTACACTTCCACGGCCTCGAAGAGCTTGGCCGGATCGGTCTCGGAAAGGATCTTCTTGGTTCCGGTGAAGTTCGCGGGGAAGCTGCCCTTGGCCATGGAGCCGCGGTAGATGTTCCCCTTGTCGTCGGCGTAGAACAGGAAGCAGTTGGTGTCGTCGCAGATCACCACTTGGTCGATGGGAGCGTTGGGAGTGATGTTCTCGGTGAGCAACGGTTTGGTCTGCGCCGCGAAGCTCGTGGGCTTGGTGGGGTCGCTTCCGGTGGTGTAGCAGAAGGAGCCCGTGGCGCACCATTGGGTGGTGTAGACCCAGGTGTTCTTGGGCGTGAAGTAGATGAGCTCCGGAGCGACGCCGGGGAGGTTGTTGGGCATGACGGCCTGGGTGGCCGCGGCCGCGTCGGCGAAGGTGGAGAAGGGGGTCATGTAGGCGCCCTTGAAACCGCCGCCTGGAGGTGTGTAGGTCATATAGACGATGTACTGGTTGTTGTAGCGGACCATGGTGAAGTCCTTGATGGCCAGCCACCCGTTCTTGGGTTCGGCGATGGGCTTGCCCCAGTCCTTCCACTTGAAGGTGGTGCCCAACTCGCAGGTGGTGGGATTGGATGCGGTCAGCGTGATGGAGATCCCGGTCTGCGAATCGCTGGTCATGGTGTAGGTGGCGGAATCGTAATCGGTCTTCTTGAACACCAGCACCGATCCGACTGCCGAAGCGCGGGCAGACAGATGCGAGGCGATCCTGGCACCGTTGGCTCCGATCGTGACGGGTTGGACGAAGGTCTCGCCCGACTGCTTGACTTGCAGGAACGCTGCGCCAGTGCGCAGCTGGGAAGGAAGCGTTGCCCGGGCGACCCCTTGGGTGGCCTGGGCCGAGGCGTTCCAAAGCTTTCGACCCGCTCCATCCACCAGAGCCAGCTCGAGCGCTCCGTCCTGTGGGCAATCCAGGATCAGGTCGTTTTGGGCGATCCGGGCGGTGAAGGCGGATTTGCGGCCCATTCCCAGCTCGACTCCGGACACGGTCAGATTGAACGTGCCGTCGGCTCCAGTCACCACGCTGACGGTGGGAGTCACGTTCTTGACATAGACGGTCACGCCGGACAGATTGCCGGTGGAGTTTTTCACCGTGCCGGAAGCCGACCAGCCGAAAGACGTCGCGGCCAGGGAACCTGTCAGGATCGCGATCGTGGACATCAGGGGCCATTTGCCCCGAAACGTGCTTTTGTGACTTTTCATGGTCCCGCTCCAAACGCTTTGGTTTTGAGTCCTATCTCGAAGACTTCCGTGATGATACCGAAGGTACCGGAGCGCCTTTGGGGGAGCAGGGAAATTGGATCGATGCGTTTTGTTGGATTCACAAAACCCAAGAGCAGATGGCTCCCATGGGATTTGCGAGGAGCCGGATTTCCAGATGGCGTCGAGGGGCGGAGGTGGAGCCGTCCGCTCCTAGGGGGCGACCTCGAACAAGGTTCCTCCGATGGTCAGGAGAAGTTTTCCCGCGCGATCCAGTGGCTTTCCCAGGGTGGAGCCGATTTCCACCGGGGTCGATCCCGGTCTGGCCGCATAACGCTTCTGATTGCAGAGGATGACCACGGTCCCGTCCGTCTGCAATAGTTGGATTCGACTGTTGGCGGCGAAGAATGTGACCTGCTCTTCGGTGCCTCGAACTCTCCGCCAAACCTGCTCGGTCTTGAACGGATCCTTCTTGAGAAAGGCGACCCAGCCGCCAGCGATGGCGTATCCCATCGGAAACGTCGAGGGATTGGTGGAGGAGTCGGCAAGTTTCGTTTCCGCTGTGCCATCGAAGAGAACGAGCTCGTCGCCGCTGTTGGTCGAGCTTCTTCTGAGGAAGACAGTGTTGATTCCGTCAGTGACTGGCGACGCGAGATTCCGTGAGGAATGAGGGATGAGCATTTTGGAAGAGTTGCCATCCCATAGGTACACGTCGTTGTTGGGGGTGCTCGAGTACGCGACGTATCCATTGAATGCGATGGAATTTTCGCCGCTGCTGGCGTTGGAGGCGATCAGGGTCGACGTTCCGTTTGACAAATCCCGTCGGAAAAGACCGCTTGCGTCGTGGTAGATCGCCCAATCTCCGGTGACTCGAAAGGACGGGAGATTGCTGAGGTCGGAAATCTTGGAGATGTGGCCGTTCCTCCATTCGAACAGCCCGTAGAATATCTGACCCGATGCGGTGGAGCGGAGTGTTTTGGTGTAGATGGCTCCGTTCGGAGCGAGGAAGCCGTTGTTGCCGAGGAGGTCCGCGGTGGAATCCAGGGTCAGGGCGATCCTCGATGCGGTATCCAGGATCTTGAGGACGGGGACTTTCCCTGTGCGATCCACGAAAAGGATTCGTGTTCCCGAGGCATCCCAGATGGCTCCCGGAACCTTGGCTCGTAGAAGGTATTTGCGGCTCGGTTCGACGAATACGGTTCGCGAGACGGATGTCTGCTGCGACTTGGAATCGAAAGCCGATACCACCAGTTGAATGCTTTGGCCGACAACCGACGAGAGGTCGATGGTTTGTGAAATGGAGTCCTTCCCGGTGGCGACCTCGCCTCCACCGCTGAAGCTCACGCGCAAGGTTGTCTTCGAGGAAGGGTCGTCGTCGGAGGCGAAGGCGCGGACCAGGATCGTCGGGTTGGCGACATCTCCTTCCAGTGGAGAGAGGATCGTCAAAGACGACTTCCGGTCGACGTTGACAGAAAGTGCTGCTTGGGAAACGTTGCCGAACACGTCCGTCGCCGTCGCGAACAGTTCCAGCGGCCCTCTGGGGAAGGCGAGCAGCGAGAACGTCCCCATCCACGACTTCTGGGAATAGCCGCGATCGGTGTAGGTTCCGTAACTCAGGGGGATGGTGGTGTTGCCGGCCCTGACCGAGGCGGAAGCAATCTGGTAAGTGGACGACACCACGATGGCCACGATCGCCGAATCGCCCACCTCCGCGCGATCCAGAGGGCTCGCGAAATTGATTTTCACGTCGCGCGAGGCTTTCAGAATCCGGGCGTTCACCGTGTAGGCCTGTTCCCGGCCATCCGTGGCGGTGACGGTGTACTGGATCGGCTTGGAGAAGTCCTGTGCCGCGGATGTGTCCGGGGAAATCGACTTTCCGGAATGCGCGATGGTGGGCTTGAGGGCACGTGCATCCACGCTGTCGGGGATGTCGATGGCGATGGTGTGGTGGGTGGTGTCGATGATGCCCACCGACCTTGTTTTCGGAAAGGAAAACGAGGTGATCGCCTTCGGGGTCATCGGCGTGACGAGGACCGAGACCGTGTAGGCGCGGGTGGTCTTCGATTCGGAGGTGAGCGTGTACACCACCGGGCGCGTGAAATCCATCGCCACTCCGGAGGCGGGCACGCAAGACACTCCCGTTTGGGTGAAGATCGGGGTCAGGGAATCCACACGGGTGCCATAGGGCACCTTGATGGAAACGGTGTTCCTGGACTCGTCGATCTTGCAGGAGTCTGGCAGTTCCTTGAACGAGAAGGTCTTGAAGGATTTCGCCGTGCTGGGTTGCCAGGGGGAAGTGTCGACGGGATTGGGATCCGCGTCGGGAGCGATCGGATCCTGGCACCCCGTCGGCAGGATGGCCATCGCCAGCATCAAGCAGAACGCGAGGGACTTGGTCATGATCTACTCCTACGTCGCTTCCGTGTCGTCGGAACCATTCGAGCGCTCTTCAGGCAGCGAGCTATCGGGTCAGCCAGTTGGCGAGTCCGTCTTCGCTGGCCACCAGCGCGAGTCCGCCGTCTCCGACCAGGGCCGCACCGGCGAACAGGCCGCCCGCGCGGCAGAATTCCTCCATGGGCTTGATCACCGTCCGTTGCACGCCCAGGACTTCCTCCACGCGCAGCACGAATTCCATTTCCTTGGCCTTGATGCGCACGAAGACGCTCGGGCCGTCCGGGGTGGTGGGCGTGTCCAGCAGATCCAGAGGCTGGACCAATCGCAGCATCTTGCCGCGGAACAAGACGGTTTCCCCGCCTTCCGGAAGGCGGGAGACCACCGCGCTGTCGGTGGTGAAGGTCTCGATCACCAGTTTCATCGGGATCACGAAACGATCCGTCCCGCACCGGAACAAGAATCCGTCCGTGATCCGCGTGGTCACCGAGCGCGGCAAGGTCACCAGGAAGGTGCAGCCGAGGCCAGGACGATTTTTGGCATCGATCCTCCCGCCCGCACCCTCGATTTCGCGTTTGACCACGTCCATCCCCACGCCGCGGCCGGAGATTTCCGTGACGCTCGTGGCGGTGGATACCCCGCTGCGAAACAGAATCTGGATCGCGTCGTTTTCCGTGAAGGCAGCATCTTCGCGAACCAGCCCCAGCTCGATTCCTTTGCGGCGCAACGCCCCGAGGTCCAGTCCGCGGCCATCGTCGGTCACTTCCATGACCACCGATTCGTCCAGTTCCGACAGGCTCACCGCGACGGTCCCCATGGGAGGCTTGCCCTTGGCGATGCGCTCAGCAGCAGGCTCCAGACCGTGGTCGCAGGAGTTTCGCACCATATGCACCAGAGGTGCATCCAGAAGCTCCAGGTAGGACTTGTCGATGCGGACGTCTTCGCCTTGAATAACCGGATCGATGGATTTTCCGGTGGCATTGGCCAAATCCCGACAGATGCGCACGACTTTCTGCAACAGAGGTCTTGCCTCGATGCGGCGCAGTTCCAGGACCGATCCACTAAGCTTGGTGGAAAGGTGCCCGAACTGCTCCACGGCTTGCCGCAGGTCGGCTGTGGCCCCTTCCAAGTCGCTTCCGGACACCAGGCGCTTGCCCAGGTAGCGGAACTGTTCCTCCAGGCCCATCAATTCCCCGATTTGCTCGAGGAAGTGGTCCATGCTCGCCTCCGGAATGCGCATGGAGCGATCGCGGTGCTTGCCTGGTTCGCGGGATCCTTGGGATTGGCCCTCGGTCGGGAAGGTGGAGTCGGCGGGAAAGGTGGAGTCCGGCGGCACCGCCGATTCGGAGGAGCTTTCCCGGGATCGGACGGATTCCGACCGGGTCGCCAGGGTTTCGAGATCCCGGCACAGCGGTGCGAACTCGTCCGGATGGGTTTCCTGTGGCTGTTCCTGGCGGGCTCTGGAAAAGAGAGTGCCCAAGGCGTCCAGGCCGCGCAACAGGCTGCTGAGGGTCTCGCGATCGATCTTGCGGCGCCCCTGGCGCAGGAGCTCCATCACCGATTCCATCCGGTGGGAGATTTCCTTCACGCGCATCAGCCCGAAATAGGCCGCGTTCCCTTTGATGGAATGGATGGGTCGGAAGATGCGGTCCAGCAGCTCCTTGTCGAAGGATCGGGTTTCCAGTTGGACAAAAAGTGGCTCCACCGAGGCGAGGGATTCTTCCGCCTCGTCCAGGAATCCGACCAACAGTTCCCTTGGGATCTGGACTTCGCTCATGCGCCCATTTCCCGCATGCCGCGCAACTGGAGGAGTTTCTGCTCCCAACGCTCGTGGTAGGCGAAGGCCGCGTCAACTGCCTGGTCCAATTCGGAGAGGTCTGAAAACGGCTTGAAGACGCAGGTTTCGGCGCCGAATTTGAGGCAAGCCAGAGCGTTCTCCAAGGTCACATACCCGGTGATCATGATGGATCGGGTCATGGGGTACTCCGATCGCATCCGGCGCAGCAAGCCGATGCCGTCCATGCGTGGCATCATGACGTCGCTGATGATCACGCGATAGGGCGTTCGGGAAAGCTTTTCCAGCGCATCCAATCCATCGGAGGCGGTTTCCACTTCCATGTCGTGCATCCGGAAATGCCGGGCCAGGGAAATGCGGATGGATTCCTCGTCGTCGACGATCAGGATCCTGCGAGTCACGGCGCGAACGTTATAGAAAGGGATTCTGGAGTGAGGTTGCGCATGGTACAGGCCATTGTGGCATCCCAGGGGGTGCCACGCAAGTGGCCAGCGGGCTCACTGGCCGGAGGGGACGGGCAATCGAACCTCGAAGCAGGCGCCGGATCCCGTGGCTTCCGCGAGGGTGAGGGTGCCCTTGCACTCTTCCACCAGGTTTCGGCTGATGTGAAGACCCAGGCCTGTTCCTTTCCCGATCGGCTTGGTCGTGAAAAACGGCTGGAAAATGGATTCTCGCTTGTCGGGAGGTACCCCAGGCCCGGAGTCCTGGAAACGCACCACCAGCGAAGATGCCTCCTGCACGACCAGGATGTCCAATTGCCGAACCTTGGATTCCTCCATCGCGTCGGAGGCGTTCAGGATCAGGTTCACGAAGACCTGCTCCAGCTTGAGCGCATCGGCCAGCACCGTGGGCAGTGCCTCGGGCGGCGAAAACCGGACATCCACGAAGCCTTTGGTGCGCGAGGAACACATGCGAAGCGCCTTCTGCAGGCACGCTCCCACATCCACCGGCGAGACTTCGTTGCCGCCGGTTCGCGAAAACGCCCGCAATTCCGAAGTGATGCGCCGGATCCGGTTGACGCCCTCTTCCATTTCAGAAAGCAAGTCGGGCATTTCCGCACCCAGGGAGAGGGCGCGTTTGCGATCATGTTCCGTACCGGTTCCGGAAAGGATGCGTTCAACGGAAGGCCAAGAACTTCGCAGCGTCTGGACGTTGACGGAAATGAAATTGGCGGGATTGTTGATTTCGTGCGCGACGGATGCCGAAAGGATTCCCAGCGAACTCATGCGATCGGCGTGCACGAGTTGGGCGGCGCGATCGGCGGCGAGGGTCTCCATCCGATTGGCATAATCGGAAAGGCTCCTTTGGAGGGAAAGCGTGCGCATTCCCACTTCCAAGCGGGCTTGGAGCACATGCGGGGAATAGGGCTTGGATACGTAGTCGTCCGCGCCGGAGCGCAGAGCGGAGACGATGTCCTCGTCATCGGTCTTGGAGGTGACCAGCAGCAGGTAGTAGGTCCGCCGTGGAAACTCCGAACGGATCCGTTGGCAGGTCTTGATGCCATCCATGCCCGGCATGACCCAATCCAGGAGCGCCAACCGTGGCCCGTCGTCTTCGCTCAATTCCTGGAACGCCGCTTGGCCATCGGAATGGGCGGTGACATCGTACCCCCACTTGGTCAGCATGTTGGTCAACAACATCCGGCTGATGTTGTCGTCTTCGGCGATGCAGATCCTGGGCTTTTCGTTGGTCGGAGTTTTCACTCCGCCCAGTCTATCCTTATCGGAACGATTCTGTCTAGGTTGGAGTTTTCCAAATCCGCCAGGTAGGAAGGTCGCGTTCCAGCCACACCCCCACTCCAGCGACCGCCAGGAACACCACGTCACGCAGAATGGTCACGGCGGAAATGGCCGAACCCTTGCCTTCCTGGGTGAAGCAGCCGCAATGGGTGTCGATCCCGCGGGCCACGCCCTGCACCACCGCCACCAGGAACATGACCAGCATTCCTGCCACCAGCCACGAGGCTTGTCGAGACCAGATGCCAAGGAGAAGCATGATTCCGACCACGAGCTCCAGGACCGGCAGCCACAGCGCAAACAGATTCACCAATGGGGAAGGGATGATGTGGTAGTTCAAGACCGTGTCGGAAAACTGCGCCGAGTTGCCGATTTTATCCAGGGAGGCTCCCACGAAAAGGAGTCCCAGGAAAAAACGCGCCAAAAGCAGGACCCGGGTCTTGTCCGGTGGAGCGTGCCGAACGCACTCGAGAATCAACAACACACCCACCGAAAACCCGGCGATCACGAGTCCGTGTCCGGCCACGGGGATGCCGCCAGGAGGCATCAAGGCCATCGCCTTGTCGAAGTTCCAAAGGACCAGACCCGAGCCGATCAAGAGGCGCAGATGGATAAGCCAATTCATGGGGCGTTCCCCTTCTGGGCGTCGGAGGTCTTGTCGGAATCAGCGGGTGCCGGAACCGGGGCGGGGGATGTTTCGATGGGTTTGTTCGCGGCTTTCCATTCCGTCCAGCCGCCGAAGAACAGATACACGAACTTGTAGCCTTCCTTCGCCAGTGCTTGGGCGAGGATTTCGGAGGATCTGCACTCGGCCCCGTCGCAATAGGAGACCAGCGGGCGATCCAGAGGAACCGTGTCGCGAAACGCCTTGATTCGCTCGGTGAACTCCATGTCGAAAAAGCTGACGGAGCCTGGGATGTGGCCTCGTTTGTAGACGGAAGGGTGCCGGGCGTCCAGGAACAGGAACCGTTTGTCCTGGGTGAATTGCCATGCCGTGTCCAAGTGAACGGGCGTGATCCCTACCTGAAGAGCGAGCTCCGCAGCCGAAGGGCGAATCAAGGGTAGCGGTTTGGGGCGCAGGCCGTTGAGGGCGGCAGCGAGGGCCAGACTGCCCAGAAGGAGGGCGGAAATCCGAATTGCATGGGTCTTCAGCATGAGTGCCTCATAGACTACAAATCTCTCCGATAACCTTCGGGGAGTCCAAGCGCGATTTCCGGGATCAGGGTTGGGAAGGGGAGTATCCCACAACCCGCAAGCGAAGCGTCTTTTGCAGCTCGTGGTTCAGATCCAGCACGATTTCGTCGGAAAGGCTTTGACGACCGGGATTGATCCTGGCCTGCAAGGTGATCTGGAAGCCCGTCACCGCGCCGCGGGAGCTGGAAAGCTCCCACTTGTTGCCCATGCGCACCAGTTCCACTTTTGTCCAGCGAACGTCCACGGCGGATCGCTCGGAAACGGCCTGTTCGATGTCGAATTCACGGCCGGTGGTATCCAGGATCAGAACCTGCCGGGTGTTCTGGCGACGGAAATCGCCCATGTCCACGTACTGGGGGAGGGCGATCACGGAGGGTCGGACGTCGGCGGTCACCACCAGCATTTGTCGGGTGGTGTCCTTGGAGCGGCTGGAAAAATCCACCGAAAATTCCACCCGGTCACCCAGAGGCGCGGTTTCCAGAACCAACTGCAATTTGGTCTCGCCTCCGGGAGCCACCCGCTTGCGATCGAACTGGCCGGTCAGGCAGGTACAACCCGTGATGGGGGTGGTCAGGGTGATTTCCGCGGTGCCGTGGTTGCGACAGGTGCGTTCCAGCTGGACCACTTTGCCCTGCGGGACAACTCCTGCGGAGACGACGATGGGGCCACAGTCCAACGGACCGGCCAAGGCGGGCGTGTTCAACCCGCCAAAACCGGCGAACCCGACCAAAATCCATCCCTGTGTCTTCCCAAAGTGCATTGCGGGTGCAATATACCAGATTGCGGCCCGGTCGTGGTTTCTAGTTTCTGAACCCCATGACAGCCCAATCGAATCCACCTCCCGCTCCGGCCAAAAAGGCCTGGGGCAAAATCCTCTTTCGCGAGGTCTTCCTCCCGCTGGTGATGGCGGTGGTGGTGATCCAATTCGTGATCCAGGCGTTTCGCATCCCCTCCGGCTCGATGGAAAAATCCCTGCTGGTCGGGGATTGGCTGCTTGGACTGAAGTTCCTGTACGGTTCGCCGGTTCCTTTCAGCGAAAAGCGGCTGCCCGCCCTCAGCGATCCAAAGCCCGGCGACATCATCATTTTCCACTATCCGTCCGATCCGGACGCCCCTGGGCGCGACCCGCAACGGTTCCAGTTTTTGGCCCACACGCTGCTGTTCGGCGATTATTACTGGGATCGCACACCCGGCCCCGGCCAGGGACGCTTCGTGCGCTACGACTCCAAGGACTTCATCAAGCGGTGCGTGGCGGTTTCCGGCGACACCTTGAGCATGCGGCGGAAGAAGCTGGTCCGAAACGGCAAGGAAGTGGAGATTCCGGTCAACGGCCAGTACGACGACTTGAGCGTGCCCCAAAGCTGGGATCTGCAACAGGTCCGCGATTCCTTGGGTCCGCTCCGGATCCCGGCGCCTGGCGACACCATCCGCCTCAATCAGGTGACGACGGAAGAGTTCCTGCGGATCTACCACCTGGCCATCCAGGAGCATCCGACGGAAAACGTCCAGTGCTCCGTTTGGGTGGAACGCAACGGCCGCAAGGACAAGAACTGGGTGTTCCGGCAGATGTACTACAGCGATTATCCGGAATTCCGCATCCCCCCCAACCTGGTGCAGGCCAGCAGCCGGATGCCCGACGGTTCGATCCTGGTGGATGTCCAGCAGGATTCCATGTCCAAAGCCCTCTCGCTGGCCTACCAGATGGGAGAGATTCCCGGCGGGTTCATCCGAGGCGTGTTCCACGAGTCCATCGGACCGCGCACCGGTGTCCACATGGACCGTTCCTTCTGGTTCTGGAAGCACATGGACACGGCCACGCAGGACTCCGCGCGCAAGGATTCCATCCACCTTCGGCGGGCCATCAAGATCGACGGAAAACTGGACACCAACTATGTGGTGCGCCAACAGGTGTTGTTCATGATGGGAGACAACCGCGACCACAGCGCCGACTCGCGCTTCTGGGGCTACCTCTCGCGTCGCAACGTCAAGGCGAAGGCGTTCATCATCTATTTCTCGATGGACAATCCGGAAGACCCGGCCACCCGCGAATCGCCGGTGATGTTGTCGCGTCCGCTCACGCTGCTTTCGGTGCCTTTCCGCACGCGCTGGACCCGGATCGGCCGGCTTGTGCATGACTAGGCGCGTCTGGTTCTGGGCCTTGGCGAGCGCGACGCTTTTGGCGGGATGCGCACGCGTGGTCGTGCCGGCGGGTGGCCCGGAGGACCTGGTGCCGCCAAGGTTGCTTGCGTCCACTCCGGATTCGGGCGCCCTTCGCGTGTCCAAGGACGCACAGATCCGGTTGCGCTTCTCCGAATGGGTGGATCCCACCACCGCGCGTTCGGCCATCACCATCGTGCCTTCCGGCTCCAAGGCCCCTGAGATCCGGGTGGATGGACCCGAGGTGATCGTCAAGTTGCGCGAGCCGCTGGACAGTCCGTCCACCTATGTGGTGCGCATCCAACCGGGTTTGGCCGACTGGCGCCGGGCCGCCACCAAGGTGGCCCAGGAGATCCCGTTTTCCACCGGCGCCCGGATCGATTCCGGTCGGGCGGAAGTGCGCATGTGGATGGGCTCGGACACCTCCGCTCCGATCGTGGTGAAAGGACGCCTGGGAGCCTGGCCCCTGGATACCGCCGCCCGCAAAGGCCTCTCTCGTCTGCTACGCCGCAAGGATTCGGCGCAGTGGCTTCTGCAGGCGCCGATGCCCTACCGCGAACGTCCTTGGCGCTGGACCTGGGCGGACACCGCTTTTGTCGCCGATTTGCGATTCCTGCCGGAAGGATCGTGGCGCCTGATCGCCTGGGACGACAAGGACAAGGACAATTTCTGGCGTCCTGGCCAGGAGCCCATCGCGTTCCTGGGTGACATCAAGGGCAAGGGCAATCGCTGGAGCGAATCGTTCGTCGCCAAGCTCGTGCCGGAAGACACCGGCGCACCGGCCCCGCGCGACACCACGACGGACACCCTGCGCGTGAAGGACAGCGTTTCGCTCGATTCCCTCGCGCGTTTGTGGGACAAGCTTCCCGAGGATTCGGTCGGCATCGCCGCCGTCGCCCTGGATTCCCTTCCCAAGTCCTGGAAAGGCAAATCGGTGCGCCTTCGCCTGTGGCCGGTCTTCCGCCGTGCCCGTCCGCGCGTCAGCGCGGCCGATCGTCCGGTCCTGCGCCTGCCTCCGGGGCGTTGGAGCGGCGAGGTCTGGCTGGACCGCGATCTCGATGGCAAGCCGCTGGCTTCTTCCTGGCGCTCGGGTCGGCTCGCCGAGCCCTGGTGCTTCGTTCCTTCGTTCAATCTCGAGCGGCAGGACTCCGTGCGCGTTCGCGTGCAGTGCCTGACCCGCGATGCGATGCCCGATACCGGAAAGGTTTCTCCATGAGTTTTCGTCCGCTGACGGATTTCGTCGCCCTGGACCTCGAGACCACGGGTCTCGACTTCGCCACCGAGGAGATCCTCGAGCTGGGAGGTGTGGTCTTCGCGAACGGCGTTCCGTCTCGCACGTTCTCGGCGGTGCTGCGCACCAACCGTCCGGTCACGTCCTTCATCGAAGCCCTCACCGGCATTTCGCAGGCGCAATCCACCGAGGGCCGCGAGCCGGTGGAGGCTCTGACAGAATTCGCCGCCTTCTGCGGGGATCTTCCCGTGGTGGCGCACAATTCCCACTTCGATCTGAAATTCCTGCGCAAGGCCTGGGATGCGGCGGGAATCGCCGAACCCCAGCGGGCGGTCTTCGACACCTTGCTCGGAGCCCGCATCAGTTGGCCCCACTGGCCCAGCCACAAGCTGGAAAGCCTGGTGGAGCGCTTGGAATTGCCGGCACAGGCCGCCGCCCATCGCGCCTTGGACGACGCCCGTTCGGCCGGCAGCCTCTTTTTGGCCATCCAGGATCGTCTGGCCCAATACGCGTCGCAGGATCCTGCCGTGATCGCTTCGCTTTCGTGGGTGCTGCAAGGTTCGGAAAGCCCTTGGGAGGCCCTTCTGCCTTGGGATGGCGGCGAAGACGCGCCCGAGCCCGCCTGGCCTGCGGATCCCTCCGAACCCATCAAATCCGGCCCACCTCGCGAACATGTGCTGGAAGTTTCCCAGATCGATCGCGTGTTTTCCAAGAACGGTCCGCTGGCCAAGGGCCGCGCCGATTGGGAGCCTCGTCCGGCCCAAGGCCAGATGGCCCGCGAGATCGCCCAAGCCCTTTCGGAAGAAGCCTTCCTGCTGTGCGAAGCGGGAACCGGCACCGGAAAGTCGCTGGCCTATCTGGTGCCTGCGGCGATGTGGGCGGTGGAAGCGCGCGACCGCGTGGTGGTGTCCACCGCCACCAAAACGCTCCAAAACCAACTGATCGAACGCGAAGCTCCGCTGGTTCGCGAAGTCGTGCCCGGTGCCCGCGTGGAGGTCCTGAAGGGGCGCTCCAACTACTTGTGCGTGCGCCGTTTTGCGGATCATTTGGCCGATCCCCATCGTTTGGATCGCGCCGAACGCGAGGCCATTTTGCCTTTGATCGCCTGGGTGCGGTCCACTTCCACGGGTGACATCGAAGAGTGCCACGGCTTCGGCCGCGACCGCAACGCCGGCTTGTGGGGCAAGTTGCAAAGCGACGGCCGCGCGGGCATTCCGCCGCGCCATCCTCTGTTTCGGATCTGCTTCCATCAGCGGGCGCGCCGCCGTGCGGAGGCCGCCCACGTGCTGGTGGTCAACCACGCGCTCTTGTTGTCGGATCTTGCCCTGGACTTCGCGATCCTGCCTACCTATGAACGCCTGGTGGTGGATGAAGCCCATCATCTGGCCGATGTGGCGCATGATCACCTGGGCCGTGCGGTGTCCTTGCCGCGGCTGCGCAGGCTGCTGCACCCCATGGCGGAAACCTCCGACAAGCGCGCGGGCGTGCTGGGTGCCTTGGCGGCCAACCGCAATCTGCCCATCGAGGCCATCGCGATGGTGGATCTGGCGCGCGAAGAGCTGCTTTCCGCCGATCGCCGTTTGCACCGATTGTTCCAGAAACTCGGCGAAAAGGTGGGGCGTCGCGGCGAAGAGCAGAAACTGCGCTTGCGTGAAGGCCTCGCGGCGGAAACCGGCGTGGATCCATCGGCGGCCATGGGCGCCTTCGAATCGGCCATCAAGTCCATTTCCGAATTGCGCAAGGCGCTCTCCGAATGGAAGGAAGGCGAGGAGAAGGGATTCCTCGCCGACCTCGCCTCCGGCGAAGGCGCGCTGTCCGAATTCCGTCGCGATCTCCAGGTGCTGTGCGACAGTCCCGCTTCCGGCGATGTCCATTGGATCGAGGATTGGTCCAACCCCATCAAGCTGGTGCTGCGTGGATCGCCGTTGGATCCGGGCATGATCCTGGCCAAGACCCTGTACCCGGCCATGAAGACCGCGGTATTCACCTCCGCGACACTGGCCATCCGTGGCCGCGCGGAACACTTGGAAATGCGCACGGGCCTGGCCCGTGTGGAACGCGAGATCCATCGCGTGCGCCATCCGTCTCCCTTCAAGCTGCGCGAACAGGCGCGCGTGGTGGCCGCGGGCTGGCTGCCCAAGCCGGGCGAAAAGGGCTGGACCGACGCCCTGGTGCAGACGCTGCGCGAAGTGGTGCTGCCCTTGGGACGCCGATCCTTGGTGCTGTTCACCTCCGAGCGCAGCCTGCGCGACGTGCGCGAGAAACTGGTGGGCGACTACCGCTCCGCCGGGCGGCTCCTGCTGGCGCAAGGGGTGGATGGAAACCGCGAGGCGTTGTTGTCCATGTTCCGCCGCACCGAAGGCGCGTGCCTGTTGGGATCGGACAGTTTCTGGGAAGGCGTGGATCTTCCCGGACGCGACCTGGAACTGGTGGTCATCGCCCGTTTGCCGTTTCCTGTCCCGAGCGATCCGCTGGTGTCGGCCCGATCCGAAGAGGTGGAATCGGAAGGGCGTCCGCCCTTTGCCGAGTGCTTCCTTCCCGAGGCGTGGCTCAAGCTGCGCCAAGGGATCGGGCGCCTCCTGCGGCGTTCGGATGACCGCGGCGCGATCCTGGTTCTGGACAGTCGCGTGGTGCGCGAGCGGTACGGATCGTATCTGGCCGACGCCTGGGATGGTGGCCACCGCCAGGCCAAGACGGCCGAACAGGCCCATCGCGAGCTGAAGGAATGGTTCGACGGACCTGTCGAGGTCGTGGACTCCGCCGAGGGGCAGCAAGCTCCCGCCGACGTGGAGTCGAAAGGAGACGCATGAGTTTCCATCGCTTCTCTTGGCTTTTGGCCGCCATGGCGTTGGTTCTGTCGGGCTGCTACAGCTTCACGGGATCCGGTTTGCCTTCGGGCTTGCGCACCGTGGAGATCTTCCAGGTGGTGGATCGCACGCGTCAGCCGGAACTGGCCGACCGCGCGACCCAGGAAATCGTGGCCGAGTACCGCCGAAACGGCGCCCTGCGCCCTGTGGACCGCGATGGCCAAAGCCGGCTGGATGTCTGGATCGCCAACTACAGCCACACTCCCCAGACCTACGATCTTTCCGGCAACGTGTCGCGTTTCCGTGTGATCGTGGCTCTGGAGACCAAATTCGTGGATCTGCGCGACGAATCGGTGCTGTACGAATCCAAGCAGATCGGTGGCGCCTACGACTACGATCCGCTCAAGGAGACCGAGTCCGACGCCAAGGTCAAGGCCTTGCAGGAGTCCATCCGCAAGCTGGTGGCCAATACGGTCAGCGGTTGGTGATGGAGCGGACTTCCGGTAGATTCAAGGCATAGGAGAAACGCGATGGAATTCGTGAAGATGCACGGCACGGGCAAC
This sequence comes from Fibrobacterota bacterium, assembly GCA_016699655.1. GTDB lineage: Bacteria > Fibrobacterota > Fibrobacteria > UBA5070 > UBA5070 > UBA5070. The sequence goes on along the minus strand of CP064986.1, from coordinate 234,626 downwards.
GACTATGTGTATGTGGACCTTTGGACGGAGGTGGTGCCGGATCCTGTCCAATTGGCGATCGAAGTTTCCCATCGCCACTTCGCCATCGGATCCGACGGCCTCATATTGGTGGCCCCTCCCACGGAACCGGGCTTTGCCGGACGCATGATCATGTACAACGCCGACGGCTCCGAGAGCGGCATGTGCGGGAACGGCCTGCGTTGCGTGGCCAAGTTCCTGTTCGATCGCGGGCGCACCGACGGTGCCACGGAGTTCCAGCTCCAGACGGGGGCCGGACCGCGTGGCGCCAAGGTCCATCCGGGCGCCGACGGCAAGGCCGAGCGCGTGACCCTTTCGATGGGCGCGCCCCTTCTTTCGCCCGAGCGGATTCCCACCACGTTGGCCGCCCAGGGCGGCGAGTTCGAATTGGAAGTGGCCGGTCGCAAGCTGCGCGGCACGCCGGTTGGAATGGGCAATCCCCACTTCGTGGTCTTCGTCGAAGACACCGAGACGTTTCCTGTCCACGAGCTGGGACCCCTGGTGGAAAACCATCCCGCCTTCCCCAAGCGGGTGAATGCGGAATTCGTCCAAGTCCTGGGGCCCGGCCATCTGCGCCAACGGACCTGGGAGCGCGGGTCGGGGGAGACCTGGGCTTGCGGCACGGGGGCGAGCGCGGTGTGCGTGGCCAGCCGGTTGCGCGGCCTCTCCGATGGCAATGTGCGGATCGATCTCCTGGGCGGATCCCTGGAACTTTCCTGGGATGGCACGGGCGAAGTGCGCATGACCGGCAACGCCGTCGAGGTCTTCCGCGGCACCTGGTAAGATCGTCTTTGGGGCGATTCGCCACAGATGTTCTTGACATTGGGGCTGGACGGATCGGAAAATGCGACCATGGACCTCCTCCCTTCTGTCTTCGGAACGGCATTCTTCGCTGGCACCGAGATTGCGGTTGATTTCCCGAAAGGGAAACGGGGTCAAAATGATGTGGATGCTCCTCGGGTTAGGGTCGACGTTGGTTGCGGGAGGTTCCCTGGAACTTCCCAAGGATTCCGCCGCGCCCATCGAGTTCAGCCGCCACCTGCCGACGGATCTGCGCGAGCGGGTCATGAAGGCACGATCCGAAATGCGGGGTCGCCAGGACTCCCTCGCCCAACTCAGTCTTCCCGAACGAGCCCAATGGCTCGACAGTCTGCGTCGCGAAGCCAAAGTGCAGCGCACCCAGTCCTTGGAAAGGCTGACACCGGAAGAACGTGCCCGGGTCGAGGATCGTCTGCGCGAGCTGGAACGCAAAGTCCAACTTCGCAAGCAAGGCACATCCAACCCGGGATATCGTCAATGACCTTTCGGAAGCTGATTGTCGCGACTCTTCTTCTGGCCGTCTCCGCCACGCAAGCCGCCCGCACCACTCTTTCCGACATCGGTCTGTCCGTGTACGTTCCCGATGGTTGGACATTGAGCTTCCTGACCGGCTCCGCATCGGACACGGAGTCCACACGCATGTACGCCATGATCAACAGGGAAAACACCGATAGGGCGGTGCTCACCTTCGAGGCCTTCGATCATGTCAGCGATCTGGGTGCCCATTCCTGGACCACCCTGACAGGCTATGCGGAATCCTTGAACATCCAAGGCTATCCCTTCAGCATCGTGTACATCGATGATTCGATCAAGCAGGCTGGTCTGTTCGCCTGGAGGGTGTACGGACGATACGGGGATTTCGATGAATCCGATCTGCCGATCGGGGTGGTGGATCGGTATTCCCGCACCTTCGCCAACGGCGACATCGGGTGGATCATCTCCTTCGAAGGCGATACCGCCGACATCGATACCGCAGGTCCCACCTACACCAAGATCTTGGACAGCGTGAAGGTGGATCTCAGCTTCCAGACTCTGCCCCTGAAAATTCGGGGACCGTCGCGCCACGGGGGTACCGTCCGGTGCGCGTCACCGGAGCCTCCTTGGCCATCGATGGGGAGGCGCCCCCCTTCGTGCGGGCCAGCGACCTTTTGGGACGTCGCATCGAAGGTGATTTGGCGAGAACCGCCGATGGCTGGCTGTGGTCACCCCGATCGCTCCATCCCGGAGTGGTCCAGTTGCGGATCCTGGGGGCAGGCCGGGACGAATCCCTGCGCGCGGTCCTGAGGCCTTGAGTTCGGGGTGGCGCCTTGGCGTCATCGCACTCGCCGCTTTGCTGGTGGCGGGGGGGGCTGCCGATGCCGCCCCTGACAAAAAATGCACGGACGCGGCCGGTGAATCGATGTCCCGCTTGCGATCGGGCGATTCCACTGCTCGCAACTTGTTGCGACTCGCGCAGGAATTGGAGTGCATGGAGCGTCCGGAAGACGCGCTTGGCGCCACATACTTCGCTTCCAAGGCCGATACGATCGGGTGGAAGGATCTCCTCGTTTACCGAGCCTACCTGTTCCGAACCCTCGGGATGGAGGACCAGGCCAGGAAAGTCGAGGCGGAATTGGGAGTGGAACCTGCGGCCGAGGCCGTTTCGTGGTACTTCGAGCCGAGTCCCCAGGTGGGCGGCTCGATGGGTTGGATCAGCCAAGCGGAAAATCCCATCCGAGGCAGCCTGACTGCACAATACCAGCGGTGGAACGCCGACGATGGATCCTGGATCGGCTCCTCCGCTACACAGGGAGCTGGACGGCTGGATTCGGTTTTCCTGGAGGGGGTTTTGCTGCCCTTTTCCGCCTACCTCGGCTGGGGTGGGTATTCGGAGCGCTCCTCGATCATGGGCTTTCTCGCTTGGGACGTGGCACTCTCGTCCAGCATGGAACAGTGGCGGAGCCAATGTTTGTCGGCCTCGATCCAGGGCGACCACGAATTCGGGGAGCTTTTGGCGATGAGCTTGTCCGGCAGCGCCAGCCGGACCTTCTATCCCGCTGTGGAAGGCGTCCTTGTTTGGGACGACGATCTTTCCGTCGGACAATCCTCGACTTTCAGAACCGCACCAGGGGCATTCGCTTTTGGCCATGTTGTACGGGGGACCCATCAGGAGGTGGCTTGGACATGGACCGGTAGCCATTCCCTTTCCTGGTCCCGAGCATTCCTGGGGATGATGACGCCATCGGTGGCTGGAACGTTTGCCTGGTGGAAAGATCCGGCTTCCACGACGAGTTCCGATGCTCCGGTCGTGATTCTTCGAGCGCAAGGAATCGGGCCCGGGGTTTCCGTGAGCAACGTTTCCCTTCTGGACACGACGGGGCGCGTGGTCGGAGAACTCAAACAATCGATCCTGCAGAAGGATCCCCAACCCATCGTGACGAAGGAATCGACCATCCAGTTGCCGGATGCGATCAGCCTGGATTGGGTGCAGGCTGGAGGATCCGTCGGACTTGGGCTCGGACGATGGAAAAACCTTTCCGCACGTTTCGGGGCGGGGTGGAGTCGGACGTTCTACCTGAAGGAACAGGGCGGAGCCAACCTCCAATTGGATGAGATCTACCGCGACTCAACGGGAAACTGGGTCGTCTATCAGGATCCGGCGACCAACGAATTGTTCGCGACAAGGGGGTACACCCTCAGCGGCTTGATTCCGATCACTTGGGCGAGACGTCGCCGGGACGACACCTGGACATTTTCTGCGAGCTTGACGTGGAAGGCTTCGAAATGGCTTTCTTTCCAGGGATCATGGGCATACTCCAAAACCACGTCCAATGTCGAGGAGTGGATCGACGGGGCCACCAACACACGGGAGACGATCTCGCTGGGATCGTCTATGTCCTGGTGAGAAGGACCTCGCGCATCGCCTTGTTCGGCATTGCCGTCCTGATGGTCTCCTGCGGGGATCCGGCGGTGAAACGGGCGAATGCCGCCCTGGCGATGGGCGATGGAACGCGGGCCGCCCGCGATTTCACCACGGCGTTGGACCAGGATCCGACCGATACCGCTCTCCGAAGGGGCTTGGGCGAAGCGTTGATCCTGGTGGCTCGCGAAAAGGCCAACGATGGCGACGATCTTCCTGTGGATTGGTCCAGAGCCGCGCGCGAGCTGGAGCGGTCCGGCCAGGACTCCACCGTGGAGACCTTGATCGCGGAGGCATCCCTCGCTTGGGCGCGATCCGTGCTCCGGCGCGGCGACACCGATCTTGCCGTGACCGGTCTGGAAGCGAGGATGGATTCGGCGACGGAAACGCGACGCGAGCGCAACCTGCTGGCGATCCTGCTGGATCACCGGGGAGAACGGGACCGGGCGGCCGATCTCTTCCTGGAAAATGCCCAGGAGGATTCCACCGACGCCGATGCCTGGTTCAATCTGGCCATGGTGGAATGGGCGCGCAAGCGTCGCATCCAAGCGGCCGAACACCTGATCCTGGCCGCCAAGCACGCGCCGGAAGACCCGGAAATCCTCTATTGGTTGGGCAAACTGTCGGACGCGGAGCCCAAACGGTGAACAAGCTGCCTCCAGGATATGTGCGCGCGGTCCCGATCGGCGCGGGATCCTTCGGGGAGGTTTGGCGCGCTCGGGAAACCGCCACGGGGCGTCTTGTCGCCCTCAAGCGCGTGGCGGACATTTTTCGTCAACGTGCGGAAGCGGAAGTCCTCGCCTTGGGATTGCGCAGCCTGCCCCATCTGCATGGGGCCCTCTCCCACCGGGGGGGATCCTGGATCGTCATGGAATACGTGCATGGCGTGTCCTTGCGCGAGGCGATGGCCCTGGGCCTTTCCCGCTCGGAAATGGCCGTGTTGGCCTCATGGCTTGCCGGAGCGCTTTCGGAATTGCATCGGGCCGGACGCTCCCATGGGGATTTGAAGCCGGAAAACGTCCTGGTCGATGTCCGTGAAGGGGTGAGGTTGGTCGACCTCGAGTTCTCCGGTGCGGGACGCGCGCGCCAAGGAGGCACGGCGGGCTATTGCGCACCCGAGACGGGCAATCGCGCTGCGGACCCATTGCGGGCGGATCTGTGGAGCCTGGGGGTGATTCTCCACGAGATCCTTTGCGGCGCCCGCCCCGGCGCCGAAGACTTGTCCGGTGCATGGCCTCGCCTTCGCACAGCCGCCCCGGATTGGGTCGCTCTGGTGGATACCCTGGTGCGCTCCGATCCCGCGCGCCGTCCGCCCTCCGCAGCCGAGGCTTGTCAGGATCTTCCAGAAATTGACGCCGCCGCCGACCCCCGCCCCCTGGTGCGCGAAGCCGCCGACCAAAAACTCGCCGCGTTGTTGTCCGCCCAGGCGGATCGTCTGGTGCGAGGCTCGCGCGGCGCGGAGGCGATGCCCCTGCTCCAGGAAGCGTTGGACCTGGACCCCGACCAGACCCAGGCCTTGGAAATCCTGCCGAAGGTGCGCATCGAGCGCACGCCGCGCCGCTGGATCCTGGTGGCGGTGCTGCTTCTTCTGTGCGCCTTGGTGACCGGGGTCTGGCGTTGGCGCGAAGCGCCTTCGCGGACTCCCGTGCTGACGGGGATGGGCGCGGGCAAGGAGCGGATCCGCACACCGCGATCGAATCCCGTCATCTCCGACCTCCCGTTGCGCGAAAGGAGCCAGAAGTGACGGAAATCGTCTATCCTTGCCTTCGTTCTCCCGATGGAACCCACCACCCGCTGGGGCGGAGATTGGCCACCCTCGGGTCCGACCCGGATTGCCAGGTGCGATTGCCGGACCCGTCCGTCCGACCGCAACACGCGTTTCTGGTCTTCCAGATGGGCGCATGGAGACTGCGCAAGCTGGAGGCCGTCGCGGCTCTCAAGGTGGACGGAATCGACGTCGCCGACGAGATCGAACTGCACCACGGCGCCATGGTCCAGGCGGGCAGGCTGGAGCTTCTGTTCCTGGAAAAGGCGCAGGAGAACCGTCCCGAAGCGCCGGCGATGGATCTCGCTCCGCTGCCTGTTTTGTTGGCCGCGGTGGCGGACATCCTCCGCGAGACGGATTCCGTCCGAGTGTTGGTGGACATGGTCCAGGCTTCGGCGCGGCTTCTTTCCTGCGATGGCGTTCGCGTGTTGCACCGTCCCGTCGGGGAAGGCCTTTGGCGAACCCTCGCCTCCTGCCCGGCGGGTGCGCCCTCGTCGCGATTTTCCAGTTCCGCCCTGGCCCGGGCGGAAAGCGCCGGGGAAGCGGTGTTGCTGGGCGAAAACGACTTGGCGAGGCTGGGGGCAGGCGAGAGCGTCCAGCTCAACGGGATCCGCTCCATCCTCTGTGCGCCTTTGTCCTTGCCCGATGGCGAGGAGGGCTTCCTGTACGCGGATCGGCTGGCGGCCCATCGGCCGTTCGAGGAATCGGATCGCGGCCTGTTCGAGGCCTTGCGCAAGCTGTATTCGGAGATCGCCGCCATCGCGGTGCGCCACGAACGGCAACGCAAGACCATCCGCACCCTCCAGGACGACGCCGGACGCAAGGCGGGAGCCACCTCCATCCTCCACGAGAGCGCGATCATGTCGGGGATCCTCAAGGAGACGGCGAGGGTGTCCGTGTCGGATGTGCCCGTGCACATCCATGGCGAGACAGGAACCGGCAAGGAGCTTCTCGCGCGGTTCGTCCACGATTCCAGCCGTCGGGCGGAAAAGCCGTTCATCGCCATCAACTGCGGGGCGATCCCGGAAAACCTGATGGAAAGCGAACTGTTCGGCCACGAAAAGGGCGCGTTCACCGGAGCGGGAGCGCGCAAGGAAGGCTGGATCGAGAAGGCCCAGGGCGGCACCCTGTTCCTGGACGAGTTGGGCGAACTGCCATTGTCCTTGCAAGTGAAACTGCTGCGAGTTCTCCAGCAAGGGGAGCTGGTCCGCGTGGGCGGATCGGAACCGATCAAGGTCGATTTCCGTCTGGTGACGGCCACCAACCGCAATCTCAAGGAAGAAGTCGCCGCCGGGCGGTTCCGGGCGGATCTCTATTACCGGGTGGCGGTGGTCCCGTTGACCCTTCCGCCGTTGAGGGAGCGCTCGCGCGACGCGGTGCTCTTGGCCGGGCACTTCTGCCGGCGCTTCTGCCTGCAGTATGGCCTGGACGACAAGTCCCTGTCCCGCGCGGCGGAAAAGGCCATCGTCGCGCACCCCTGGCCGGGCAACGTGCGCGAGTTGGAAAACGCCATCCAGAAGGCCGTGATCCTGGGTGAATCCGATCGCATCCAGCCCCGGGATCTGGGCTTCGCCCAGGAAGACGACGCCATGGACGAATTGGCGGAGTCGTCGGCCGCCACCTCCCTCTACGCCGTCCGCGACCGGGCGGAAGCGGAAGCCATCCGACAAGCCTTGGAGAAGGCGCGAGGCAATGTGAGTCTGGTGTCGCGGATGCTCGACGTGGATCGGAAGGTCCTGATCCGCACCATGGAGCGCCTGGAGATCCTTCCCGAATCCTTCAAGTGACCGAGGGGTGCCGGATCCCCGCTATTTGACGGATTTTGCCTTCGTGGCGGGCTTGGGAGCATCCCTGGACGCCTCCATGGCGCATCGGAAGCCGATCGAGCCGGGGTAGCGTCCTTCGGGGGGGAATCCGTCGCGGAAAGCGCTGCGGGTGGCCTCGGGCGAGCCCATCCAGCTGCCGCCGCGCATGGTTCGTCCAGTTCCGGAGGCGGGACCTTTCGGGTTGTCCTTGAGGCTTGTCTGGTAGTAGGTGGACGAATACCAGTCCGCTGTCCAATGCCAGACATTTCCTGTCATGTCTTGCAGGCCCCAGGCGTTGGCCTTGTAGCTGCCCACGGGGGCGATCAGGGCCGATGCGTCGTCGCAGTTGGCCACCACCCAGTTGCGGAAGGCCTTGCGCAAGCTGAGGTCGGCGATGTTCGCGTATTTGCATCCCAGGAACAACGTGTCGCCCCACGGCCAGATGGTGGTGCTCCCGGCTCGGACGGCGTATTCGTACTCGGCCTCGGTGGGTAGGCGCTTTCCCAAGGCCTTGCAGTAGGCGTCGGCTTCCGTCCAGGTGACGTACCAGGCCGGATGCTTGGGCGAGGGTGGGGTGCACAGCGGGCCTTCGCACAGCAGCCACGGCGACTCCCCGGTGAGGGCCAGGTAGGCCTCCTGGGTGACGGGCGTCTGGTCCAGGCGGAAGGCGTCCAGGCAGACCTCGTGTTGGGGGCGTTCGGATTGGTTGCCTGTGCCTTCGGGACTTCCCATCTGGAAACATCCCGCCTTCACGTCCACCATGCGGGAGGTGGTCGATTTCTGGAGGCGGGCGCGATCCTTCTTGGAAAGGCCGGAATCGCGACGGGCCAGGGCCAGAGTGATGGTGCTGGAGGAATTGGCCGAGGAAGCCGGCCGCAAGGCCGGATCCGACCACTCCACTTCCGAAGTGTCGATGGAGCCGTCGGGTCCGTCGGTGAAAAATCCCCGGCCCGCTTTGCCGGAGTCTTCACCTTTGAACTTCTCGTCGTCGGTCTTGACTTTCATCCAGGCGCCATCGGCGGAGGAAGGAAGGAGAAGACCGACCAAAGCGAGCGCCGCGGCGCTCCAGGAAAACCAGCGGATGGGCGAGGGAGGCATAGGTTGTTTAAGATACGCAGCCATCGCCAAAATCCGGTATGGACAAACCTCGCGATTAGATCGCGAAGGTGAGGCCGATGTTTCCGCCGGGATTGGCGGAGTACCTGCCGCCGACATCGAAGTTCAGGATTCCCAGGCGCAGACCCAATCCACCATTGAGATAGAGAAAGGAGTCGCCGCTCTGCTCGATGCTGACGTCCACGGGAGGAACGCCGGGAACACCGGCATCATACTGGTACTTGAGCTCCAGAGAGGATCCTTCGATACCAAGACCAGCATAAGGTTGGATGTTCAGGAAACGAAAGCCCACCTTGCGGGAAGCCATCACACCCAGGCTCCATCCGGACCAGCTGAAATTGTCGCCGATGGAAAGGCTGGTATAGGTGGCGGTGACAGAACTGTTGATCCCGTAGGGGAGGTAGTTTTCCTTGTCATGCCAGTAGCCCGGGTTGTGGTTGATGCCCAGGCCCCAGAAGGAGATCTTCCCCAAGCCATCGACATCGAGGCCTCCCGGAAGGCCGCGGTAGGCGATCTGGGTTCCCGCGACGGTTCCGAGATTGAGTTGCGGATAGAGAAGTGGGACTCCCGGCAGGAATCCGGAGATTCCGGTTCCGGAAATCCCGGTACCAGAGCTGCGGCCTGTGGCATCGTACGACTTGGTGCCCACTGTGACGTTGGGGCTGGAGGTGATGATCATGTTCACCGTCTCGTTGGTGGAGCCCACGGCCGTAGGGCCTTGGAAGCGCACGCCGACTCGTTTTCCGATGAGCGAGTCGGTGATTGCCTTGATGGCCTCACTTCGGATAAATCCTGTGGGGATTCCCGACTCATCGACCAGCTGGGTGGCTATTTCATCCGCCATGCTTTCGTTCAGGGCAAGATTGCCGTCGGCGGAGAAAGACTTGGTGTCCGTGAAATTGGCCCAGACGAAATTCACACCGAACTGGATATCGATCCCCCACAGGTCGGGGTTGGGGGAGTGATTGAAATACCCTCTGTTCAAGTCGGCGCCCACAGCGGAGGTCAACGGCGCCATATACCCCTTGGTGGCGTCGCCGGGCAGCTGCTCGATGCTGGTTTGCAGATCATCTCCGGCAAACGAGGCCGCCGTGGCGGCAAGCAATGTGGCGAGGATCGATTTCTTCATGGGTTGGACTCCTTGTCCGGGAAATCTGGGTGGATCGAACAGTGTTCCGAGGCGGCCAGCACCACCATACCATTCCTCGGATGTTGCGAAAAGTCTAAGAAACTCTGCAGAGGTCTCGGAGCAACGAAATCGGGCGCGATCAAAGTTTTAACGCAACGGAGGTCACGGTTCCCTGGAAGGATTCCGGCTTGCCGTTGGAAATCGGCAAGTGCGTGCGAAACTGGAAGAACACTTCGGATTTCGGTCCAGGAGGTCCGGACACTTCTTGGCTGATCACCAGATCCCACCAGCCGTCGGGGCCGATGGTGATCCACTCGACCTGGTTCGTTTTCGGCAAATCCAAAGTGGCTTCGGTGATTTCCAGCGGAAGTGGGGTGAACCCGGGTTCTGTCACCTGTGGCAGATAATGGAAGAACGCCAGCCGGATGGCATCGTCCTTGGTTGGACTGGCGGGATGCGGGATTTTGATCGCCTGGGTTCCATGGTTGGAAAACCGCAAGGTGGCATGGATTCGTTTGCCTTCCACCTTGGGGTCGATCGCCTCCAGAGAGAGCTTCCATAAGGGCTTTTTGCAGGCTTCCGCCCAACGATTCAGAAACGGGCGCAAATCATCGAAGCCGCAAGGCTTTGGTCGCATCTGAACTCCGCGCCGCCCCACTTCCCCTTCCACTCCCGCGATCTTCACATGGAGCACCTCGTAAGGCTCGGAAACCATGGGGGAGCCCCTGCCGCCCGAAGGGAGGTCGATCCCGCCTGCTTCCAAACGCTTCACGAAGGCTTCCAGATCCGCACGTGCGATGGTGCCAGACCATTTTCCCGGAGGATTTTCAGGGTTGCGCTGGTCGTTGGTGCTGAGCCTCGTGACGGTTCCGTTGCCCTCGATGGTCAGGATGTCGCGGGTCTCCTGGACATCGGCGTAGTAGTAGTCTGCGGAAATCGAATACACGATGGAAAGCCCCAAAAGCGGATCCTGTCCGGTCTTGCGGAGTTCGCGGATCTTGGTGGCGATGTGTTCCATGGAGGGGTCTCCCGCCCGGGTGGGCGCTGCGCCGAGAACGGCCATAAGGACAATTTGGGGAAGCATGGGGGTAAAAGGTAGAAGCCCGTTCGCGAAACGCTATCTCTCCAGCGTCCCGCGTGTGACACCCAGCTGACCCAGAGCGCCCAATTCCTTCCAGAGTCCACGTCCATCGATTTCGCCTGCCAAAAGCCGTCGGTACCGGTCCAGTGTCCGGTGGACTTCGTCGGGGCCTTCGTCCAGGAATTCCACCCGGAATCGCCGAATCCCTGCTTGGGTAAATTGCGGGAAGTAGTCGGCACCGGTCTGCGCCCGGGCATTGAACACCGTGTTGCGACAACCCGCGTCCGCTTTCACGGGATGTGCGGCGCCCAGATGGTCGCGCAGGCGGACTTCGTGTTTCTCGCACGGGCGTCCGCAGTCGCGGAAGTCCTTGCCACTGGAAAGGAAGGCGCAGAACACGCAATGCTCCATATGGAACATCGGCATGTGCTGGTGGAGGGTGAGTTCCAGACGCGATGGATCGGCGCTGGCGGCGAGATCCAGAATCTGTTGGGCGGTGAGGTCGTAGGAGCAGGTCAGGCCCTCAAGGCCGAATCGCTCCAGGAACCATTCTGCCGTCAAACCGTTGGCGACGTTCAGCGAGAAGTCGCCGCGCAGGCGCGTGCGACCGGCAAACCACGAGAGGTGGTCCCAGGCGCGCGCCAGGATTCCATCCGCATCGCCGGCTTCCACCTGGCGCAGGATCCACTCTTCGCCCGCCTTGGCGATGCGAGGAGGCGCCGCCCAGATCTCGGCATCGGGAGCGATCTTGCGCCAGCGCGCGATCAGCTCGGGATAGCGCTTGGGGAACTCGAGTTCCAAGTAGAGGGTGCGCACGCCGGCGCTGGCCGCGGCTTCCATCTGGGCTTCGGTCCGCACCAGAACCACGAGTTCGGGATCGTTGGAAGGATCGGCCCCCGTCGCCCCCTTCGGCAAGCTCAGGACTGCGCTTCGAGACGTCCGCGAAGCGGACTCCTCAGGACGAACGGGGAGGAAAGAAGTGTCAATTTTTGACTGAACCGGGATCGCATCGGATATCGTCCAACGCAAGGGCTTGGTACGAAGACGGGAAAGCGATTCCACGGCCCGGCGCCGCACGTCGTTCAGTGCGCTCACCGGCACCATGAGCTCGCCTTCCAGCGCGCAATCGAGAGTGGCCAGTTCGTAAGGCGTTCCGCCGAGGCGGCCGATCTGCGCGCGGAGGTACTCCGCATCCAGTGCCCTCTTGCGGGCCACTTCCAAGACGATATCCGTCCGTTCGCGCGCGACTCGTCCGTGCGTGTCGGAAAGCTCCAGCACCAGGGGTTCGCCCGCGCGACCTGTGACGCGCGCGGAAACGGGTCTCTGGAAGGCCGGATCCTGGATGTCCCAGGTCTTCTTGATCTCCTTTTCCAGCGTGGGGTCGGAGGTCTTCCAGACGCGATCGCCCACATGGACCTTGCGAAGATCCACCGAAGCCTCGCCGAAGGCCAGCCACGAGCGCTCGCCTTCCGGCTGGACTTCCCAGACCCGGCCACCTTCCTCGCGCGATTCGGGAGAGCCGGCATCGAACACCACGCCGTCGCCGGCGCGCAACGGAGCTTCCAGCTTCAGCCCCACTTCGTGGCCCGTCACCTTTTCCACCCGTCCCAGGTAGACCCCCCGCTTCTTGGGGTAGCGTCCGTGCACCAGGGTCTGGTTGTCGATCCCCGCCATCCATCCGGTGTGGATGCCACGCGAAAAGGCCATTTCCACCCGGTAGCGGACCTCGGGCGTCAGAAGTTGTCCGGAGGCGATCGCATCCAACGGGATGCCGCAGATCTTGTCCAGGGCTTCGCGGTAGGTGCGCACGATGGAGGCAACGTACGAAGGCTGCTTCAGCCGACCCTCGATCTTCAGAGAATGGATCCCCAGACGCACCAGTTGCGGGAGAAGCTCCACGCCGCACAGATCCTGCGGCGACAGCAGATACCTGCGATCGCCCAGATCCACCTGGGTTCCGTCGCGCAGCATCTCGTAGGGCATGCGGCAGGCCTGCGCGCATTCGCCGCGGTTGGCGGAACGCCCGCCCAGGGCTTCGGAGGTGAGGCATTGCCCGGAGTAGGCCACGCACAGCGCGCCGTGCACGAAGACTTCCAACGGGAGGGGATCGGAAGCGAGGGACTCCTGGATCTTGGCCATCTCGCCAAGCGTGTTTTCCCTGGCGAGCACCGCCAAGGAGCAGCCCAGCTCCCGGGCGAACTTCGCGCCTTCGGGGGAGGAAATGGTCATCTGGGTGCTGGCGTGGATGGGGAAGTCCGGGCTGATCGACCGGATGAGTCGACAAATCCCGACATCCTGCACGATGGCCGCGTCCACTCCCGCCTCGATCGCCTGCGCCAAGGTCCGTTCGGCGAGGGCCATCTCGGAAGGGAACACCAGCGTATTGAAGGCCAGATACCCTTTGGCGCCCCGAAGATGCAGGAAGGCCATGAGTTCGGGGAGGTCGGAGAGGGTGAAGTTGTTCGCCCGCATGCGCGCGTTGAACAGTTCCACCCCGAAGTAGATCGCGTCGGCGCCGTTTTCGATCGCCGCCCTGGCGCAGTCCCAATCACCGGCCGGAGCAAGAAGTTCTGGTCTGTTCACAGCGGGCAATGTAGCTGGCGCGCCCGGTGGTCACGAGTCGATTCGATGAGCCGGACTTTTTGCGTCAAGGAGCCTTCTTGGGGCACTGTTCCTTCTTGCGCGGACATTCGCCGTGCGACTTGGCTTTCTTGCAGCAATCCTTCTTCTTCATGCATTGGGCGGAATCCATCGATGCCGTGGTATCGATCACCGCGCTGGAGTCGGCGTGGCGTGGGCAATCGGCGGATTTCCGGGGGCATTCGCCATGGTGGGAGCCGGCGACGGCGGCGATGGAAAGGGCGAACACGAGAGCGAGCAGGCGCATGGAGTCTCCTGGATAAGGGTTGTTACAGCTTACAAAGAGATTGCGTCTCTATCCATGGCGGGGGCGTTTCAACTTATGACGCTTTTGGCGCGGCCTCTCCGGAAAGTCTGCGCAACACGACCAGAAACTCTTCCTGCTGTTTGGAGGGCGGATAGCCCGTCAGATCGGCCACCATGCGCAACGGAGGCGTGGCCGCGAGCCATTCGATGCGCGGGCGCAATCCGTTGGCGCGTTCTTTCAAAAGGGAAAGTTCAGGCCGCCAAGCGTCGTCGAACTCCAGGATCATGCGTCCCTTGGCGATGCCGCCCACGGAAATTCCCGCAGACCTGGCGGCCAGGCGGCACTGCATCATGCGCACCACCATGTGGGCGGGTTCGGGCACCGGTCCAAAACGCTCACGCAGTTCCACCAGCATGCGGTCCAGATCTTCCAAGGATTTGGCGCGCGAAATGCGCTGATAGAGCTGGATGCGAAGGTGGGAATCGGCGATGTAGTCTTCCGGCAAGAACGCAGATCCATCGAGCTCGATCCGCGGCTCCAAGGGGGCCTTGGGGGGCTCCTTGCCTTGAAGTTCTTCCACTGCCTCTTTGAGGATGCGGCAATAGGTTTCGAAACCCACCGCCGCGGAAAACCCGTGTTGCTTGTGGCCCAGCAGATTTCCCGCACCGCGGATCTCCAGATCACGCATGGCGATCGCGTAGCCCGAACCCAGATCCGTGAATTGCTCCAAGGCCTGCAGTCGACGCTTGGCGTCCTGCGGCAGGCGCTCCAGATCCGGCACGAAAAGATTGCAGAAGGCATGGATGTCGGAGCGTCCCACACGACCACGCAGCTGGTGGAGTTGCGACAACCCGAACTTGTGGGAGTCCAGCACGCAGATGGTGTTCACGGAAGGGATGTCCAGGCCGGACTCCACGATGGTGGTGGACACCAAGACGTCGAATTCCCGCGAGAGGAACGCGGACATGACCTGTTCCAATTCGTCCTCGCCCATCTGTCCGTGGCCAATGCACACGCGTGCATCCGGAACCAGTTCCTCGATGGTGGCCGCGACGGCTTCCAGCCCTTCGATGCGCGGCAGCACGACGAACACCTGGCCGCCGCGTTCGACTTCGTCTTTCACCGCCTCGGCGAGGGATTCGTCGTGGTAGTTGCGCACGCGGGTTTCCACCGGCAAGCGGTTGCGCGGGGGGGTGGAGATGATGGAGATGTCGCGAGCTCCGGCGAGCGCCATGTGGAGCGTCCGGGGGATGGGCGTGGCGGTCAGGGTGAGAACGTCCACGTCGTGGCGCATCTCCTTGAGGCGTTCCTTCTGCTTGACGCCGAACTTCTGTTCTTCATCCAGCACCAACAGTCCCAGGTCGCGGAATTTGACATCCTTGGCCAGGATCCGATGGGTGCCCACGATCACATCGACCTTCCCGTCTTCCAGGTCCTGCAAGATCCGCTTCTGGTCCTTGGCGGAGACAAACCGGTTGAGCAGTTCCACCCGGATGGGCCATTCGGAAAAACGGTCCTGCAAGGTCTGCGCGTGCTGGGAAGCCAGTAGCGTGGTGGGGGCAAGCAAGGCGGCTTGGCGTCGGCCCATGGCGATCTTGAACAGGGCGCGCACGGCGACTTCCGTTTTGCCAAAGCCCACATCGCCGCACACCAAGCGGTCCATGGGGGAGGTGCCTTGCAGATCACCCTTGGCGTCTTCCACGGCGCGGGCCTGGTCGGGCGTGAGGTCCCAAGGGAACGAATCTTCGAACTCGCGCTGGAAGTGGTCGTCCAACGGGAACGGCTCGCGCGTGGCCACCGAACGTTTGGCGTAGAGTTCCACGAGCTCCTTGGCCATTTCCGCGACGGCCTTCTTGGTCTTTTCCTGCAGGACTTCCCAAGTGCGTCCGCCCAGCTTGTGCAGCTGGGGAGCGTCGCCTTCGCGCGATCCGTAGCGCGCCAGGCGCGCCATTTCCGCCACCGGCACGCGCAGGCGATCCTTGCCTTCGTACTGGATGACCAACACGTCCACTTCCTGGTCGCCGGCGCGGATACGCTCGATGCCCAGGTACTTGCCGATGCCGTGGACTTCGTGCACCACGAAGTCGCCCTTTTGGAGCGACTCCACGTCCGGAAGGCTCGCCGTGCCGCGGGATTTTCCCCGGCGCACGCGCCGTGCGAAACGGTGGAAGATCTGGTGGTCGGTCCACCAGGCCTGGTGGTCGGAAGGGATCGTGAAGCCGGCGGAAAGGTGCCCCACCGCGATCTGTTCGATCGGCAGCTCTTCGGAAAGCTCGGCCAGGCGCGAAGCCTGGCCCTGGTTCACGGAAAGGAGTGTGAGACGGATTTTGTCGCGAGCCAGGTCCTTGATGCGCGAGGCGGCCTCGGCCATCCCGGTGCCCACGCGCTCCTGCACGCGGCAGTCGATGCGCATCGCGTCCGTGTCGCCGGAAAACGGCACGAAACGGGTGGCTGGAATCCGGCCGATCCGCTCGGCCAGGTCGGTGGATCCGAACCAGATCTTGTCCGGCTTGTCCACGAAGTGCCCGACTTCGCGGGCGGCCTTCCAGGCTTTGGTGGCGTCCTGGTGGAGGTCGGAAAGGACCCGTTCCAACGGAGCGGTGAGGAAAAGTTCCACCGAGGCGCCCATGTGGTCCAGAAGGGTCCAATCCAGAGGCGCGAAAAACGATCGCTGCCACGCCCAGCCGGTGCGGTCGCCTTCGTCTTCCAGGCGCTGGCGTTCCAGCTCGAAGCGGCGATCCTCTCCCGGGAAGGCTTCCAAAAGTCCCAGGAGGCCTTCCTGCAGCGCGTCCACCCCGGGCAAGCCTTCGTCCAGCGGAAGGATCTCGATTTCCGGCAGTGGATCCAGGCTGCGCTGGGTGAACAGATCAAAGGAACGGATCGATTCGATCTCGTCGCCCCAGAGCTCGGCGCGAGCGGGATTTTCCATCCCGTAGCCGAACACATCGACGATCCCTCCGCGCACGGAGAAGGTGCCCATCTCTTCGCACAGCGGTTCTTCGCGATAGCCCAACCGGCAAAGCTCGACGCGCAACTCCTTGAGATCGGCCAGATCCCCTTTGCGCAGCACCAGGGCTTCGCGGGCGATGGCGCCAGGCTCGGACAATTTTTGGGCGAAGGACGCCGCCGTGGCCACCACCAATCGGGGGCCTGGTCTGCGCAAGGCGTCCAACGTGGTGAGCCGGCTTTCCAGAGCCGCACCGAAGGGACGGCGCCACTCGTAGGGCTTCAGCTCCAGGGTGGGAAAGGGCAGGATCGCCTCGTCGCCCAGCAATGCGCCGAGGTCGTCGCGGAGCCGTTCCATTTCACGGGCATCGGTGGCCACCACCAGCGTTCGCGCCTGGTCGCCGCGTTGCAGATGCCGAAGCGCGATCGCCACGGACGGGGCCGAGCCGTCCAGCCCCGCCACCTCCCGCACCGGGCGGGAAGGTACCAGCGCCCGCAGGGAGGGAAAAAGTTCCGGCTCCGAAAGGAGCTCACGGACGGTCCGCATGGTATGACTCGGGAGGGACTTGAACCCTCGACCCACGGCTTAAAAGGCCGCTGCTCTACCGACTGAGCTACCGAATCGACTTCGGCGACCGGACAGGTCCGAACACCGAAGAGAGGGGAAATGTACTACCTGCAAGCCAGAATGAAAATGGCTCAAGCTGGATCCGGATCTTACCGATACAATTCCCAGGAGAATCCATTCAGCCAGGTACCAGGGTGCGAAACAGCCCAACGCCTGGAGGTCCGTCATGTCCACACCACTCACGAACATCAATCTCATCAGTCCAGTCGCCTCGGAGACCGTGCGCATTCCGCTTGCCCGTATGGAAGCGAGCGTGTCGGAAATCGCGGTGAAGGCGCCGAACCAAGACTCTCCTTTTGGTCCCGACTACATCGTGGAAACGAAGGGAAAGGCCGATTCGCGCCCTGCGCCGGAGGCGGTGAAGCCTCCCGAGCCAAAGCCAACTCGTCCAGAAAAGCCAACGGTCGCAGGAGTCGTGCCGTTCACCGCGACATCAGGGCCAGGCGCAGACCTTGCCGCCTTGCCGCCGTTGGAGGCTCTGGGAACCGAGACCTTGACCGAACTTTCCTTGAACAAGTTGATGCAGCCTTCGCATCAGACTGACTTCTTGAAGGAAACGGTCGGTTGATCTGAAGAGATCCACGTTGCGTTCGGCCCGGAATTCGCGAGAGTTCTAGGTCGGGCGCTCTTTTTGGTGCCCGACCATCGATCGGGGATCTCCTATGGAACAGCACGAACGACTCTCGGGTGCGGAAGGATTCTTCGCCGAAGGCGAAGGTTATTTCAAGACCGTTTTGGGAAGCGCACGCAGGCCGGAGGTCTTCAATACGGAGCTTGTTCATGGCCTTCTGTGCATGGCCTTGGAGAAGTACGCGATGGCGCTATTGTCCGGGCTTGGCGAGCTCCCTCAAAACCACACCTTCGCCGATCTGGTGTGGTCGCTCAAGCAGTGCGTGCCCATGTCCGCCGACATGGAGCGGACCCTGCTCTCGCTGGACGAGCAGTCGGATCTGTGCTCCCTGGAAATTCGCAAGCCACGCATCCCCGAGCGAGAGGAGCTGGATCGTCTGATCGAGATGGGGAAATACCTCCAGGCCGCCGCCCGCGAGGTGGTGGTGGATGGCTCGACCTTCCCGCTGGCCATGGAGTCTGTGTCTGCCACCCCCTGACAATGGGATGTCATTGGCGTGACAAGACTTAGGTCTCGCGTGACAACAGCGTAGTTCTACTTGACAAGACTGAATAGCAGAGGGGAAAATCCGGTAGGCTTGAACTTTGCATGGATTCACAGGACAGGAGGTGCACCATGAGGAACATCGCTTTTTGTGTCGACGAAGCGGACCGCGTGAGTTCCCTCGAGGGGGCTGTCCTGGTGCGGGTCTATGAACGCTGCTGGGACACCTGGCTCTTGGTCCGTGAGTTCTCACCGCTTCCCGATATCGGTTCTGTTGCCAAAGCTCTCGAAGACTGTTTCGCCCTGGTCTGTGAAGAACTGGGTGATGCCTCCGATTGGTTCGAGCGATCCGGCCTGTGGGTGTGGGAGCTTCCCGGCGATCCACCGGAACTGGCCGAAGTGGTCTGGCAGGAGAAGTTGGCGGCCTGACCTTTCCTGGAGCGAGGGAGTAGCTTTTGGGCCCTCGACTCCAGTTTGGAAAGGAATCCCGCCGATGTCCAAGATCCTCTGCGTCCCCGTGGTCAACGATGATGGCTGGAACGCCGCCATCACTTCTTCCCTCTCGGAAGCCGCGCTTTGGGCCATGGTGGATGAAGCCGAAGAAGTCAGCTTCGTGGAAAACCCTCTACGTGGCCAGCCTTTCGACGCCGACCGCATGGTGGCTTCCATCTGGATGCTGGGCGCCGTGGGCGTGGTGGCACCGGAGGCCGACGACGACCTCCAGGAAAAGTTCGTGCGCATGGGGATCGTGGTGGTGGCCTTGCCTCGCGCGGTGACGGTTCGCCAAGTACGCGGACCGTGGCTGGCGCTGGAGCTTCCAGAGTTTGCCAATCAGGACTCCGAAGCCGGAAGCCGAAACGACGGCGATTCTCGGTCATGAGAAAGGAATTTCTTCAAGGCCTCGTCCTGGTCCGCAAATGGGCTTGGTTCCGTCCCTCGATTCCGAAGAAGGCTCCGCCCTTTCCAGAGGTGAGTGCCCAGGATGGCTTGGAGATCGAGCTCAAGCGTTGGAGCAAGGGGTATGTCCTGGGAATGTTTCTGCCGCAGGATCTGTCCAGTCTCCTACGGCCGTTGACTCTCAGCACCCCTTCCCTCATGGAAGCAATGGGAAAGTGGGTTCGCAAGAGCTGGAGGATTCTACTCGCCGCACTGGGTGGCGTGATCGCCTTCATGGGCTTGCTCTTTCTGCTGGACTTGGTTGGGCTGTTCGTGCTGATGATGGTGGTCTTCTTTCTGGCGCCCATTCTACCGGTGATCTTCGCCGACTCCGCGACGAGAAGGATTTCGAATCGGGAAGGATTCCGCCGTCGATTGATGCAAGCCTTGGATTTCCTCGAGGTGGTCGGCCCACATCTGGAGCCGGGAGGTCGGGTGGGAATCTTCGCGAGCCTGGAATACCCCCACAAGCAGGTGAAGATTCCTCGGCTCTCGGGCTCCAGACGATCGGTCTGGATGGACGAGCAGGAGGTCCTGGTGCTGGAGTTCCCGCTGAAGTCGGGCATCCAGGGCATGATCCGGGTGTCCCGAACGGAGATCTACAAACGCGCCAGAAGATGGAACCAATCCTCCCGCATGAACCTTCGCGTTTCGCTGCGAGGATGCCACGAGGGCGCGCAAGCCGTGGCGGATTCGGAAACCGGGCGGGAATGGAATCTCCGGTGCGATCGGGGGAATTGGGTCATGGATTTGGGGCGGCGTTGGAAATGCCCTACGCTGTGGGAGGACGGGCCGATCCGGGAGGCGATGCTTCAGGCTCTTTCCGAGGCGCTCCAGAGAATCCGAGGCTTCACCAACGGACAGGGCGGATGGACCTCTCCTGCCGGAACTGCCGCGAGCACGGAAGAAGGAATTCCTGCGGTAGGAGCTGCCCTGGGAGGCGTCGCATTGGTCGCTGGGGGCGCGTCTTCCTTTGGCGACGAAGGGGGAGGCTTCGTGTTCGACGACCTTTTGGCGATGGGAAATTTCCTAGGGGAAGCCGCCCAAGTCGAAGAATTCGACATGGGCTCGAACTCGGAATTCGAGGAATCGCAGGAAGACGGCGGTTGCGGCGACCTGGAGTCGGAGTCGTACGACTCCAGCGAATCGTCCGACAGCGGAGGGAGCGACGATTCGGGAGGCACGTGCTCGGAATCCGAGGATACCTCCTCGGATCGGTCGGATACCTGAAGCCCGACGGCCAGGCGGCTGTAGCCGCCTGGGTTCAGGCGTAGGTGAAGATCATCCGCATTTCGCGGATCTTCTCGCGTAGCCGCTGGATTTCTTCGGTGGGACCGGCTTCCACCAGATGTTTGGCAGCCTCTTCGAATTCTCCGTGGGTGAAGGCATAGCCCGCCTCACGCAGGCTTTGGTACACATCTTCGATTCCGACGCACTCGAAGAGGGTGTTGCGCAGATCGCGGAGCCGATCGAGGTCGTAAAGAAAACGGACAGCATTGCCAATGGCCATAAGGGCCTCCTTTTGCCTATAACCTACAGCAAGGAACGGGCCCGGGCGAATGTGTAGCAGTGCTGAAACTCATAGGGGAGCATCCAATCCTTTCTGTGGGGCCGTATGGCCATGCGGCACCGCAGAGGGGGGAAGTCCAAAAACACCCTTGACAAATAGGGGAGGGGGGGGGGCTAACTTCTGATCAGGCTCCTTCGCTTGTCAGGTTTTGTCCCCGGAGATTCCCCCCAATGAGATCAAGACAAATTGCCGTGTATCGGCTCGTTGCTGTCGCGACACTTGCGATGCTTGGTTCGTCTTCTTCTGCGCTTGCTCATGAGAAAGCGAAACCCTATCCATGGGCGGGAGTGAAAGTGTATTGGGATCGCCAAGATGCAGATCTTCGCGGTGGCCCCGCCTCAGATCCGGAGGTGATCAATACCTGCATGGATCCCATCAAAGTGGAAGTTGACTACGCCAACTTCACTGCGGGCGTGGCAGTCAAAACGCATAAAAACACGGCATGCGTTCTCTACATGACCGACAACTTTACCATGTATGCTCATGTCCCATTTACAGCAACGTGCGGATCCGGTTCGCGCTTTCGTGGTTACCTCGACATCGATCTGGGGAATGCGGATGTTTCAGAAGATGGCGGTTGTGGTAATCACCGCGATGAAACCTGGCAGAAACCAGGTGCTTGGCTGGAGCGATACGATGCCGACCCGGACCATTTCCGTGTTCGCGGCATGTACTTCAACTTCGACAGCAGAGGGAGGAGAGAGGTTTTACGAAACCTCGATCTTTCTTCGATCCGGCCTGCGATGCGAGGAGTGACCTTCCCCATGCTTCCGTATGACAGCGGCGAGCGCGTTTTGGGGCGACCAGTTCTATTCGTGCATGGGCTGAACACGCCTTTCGACGAAAGCTGGGGAGTGGTCCGAAACGATGGCTGTACCATCGGATCGGTCGCATTGGATCCATCTACAAAGGGTCGTTTGAAGGTCCTGGCATCCGGCACGGCAAGCCGTTATGTAGTCGATATTTCCGGGAGGTTCGGGTTCAAGGGTGTCTGTGCGGAAAACGGCCTCACCAAAAAATGGCAGACTCCGAATGCACTCCTGCTCTCGATACCAAATTCATTCCTGATCTCCGACGCGACCCAACAGGCACTGTGGGAGACGGTCCGGAACGCATCGCCTCCGGCGATTCTTGATTGGCGCCTCGATGGGACTGGCGTGGTGGGAGTGATGGAAACCTGGCTCACCGAAGCGGACCTCACTCGTGGTTACCTGGGCATAGACTGGAAGGCGTTGCGCGCAGTTCCAGGGACACGACGCGAGTTCGTGGGAGCGGATGGCTCCCGGTTGGTGGTGCAGCGCACGGAGGTGGAGTTTCGGGTGTCGGATGTGATCCCCTTCTGGAGCCATCAGTCCTTGGTGCCCATCAGCGCTTCACTGCTCGGAATGGTGGATGCCAACAACCCCATGGCTTACAAGAGCGGTACCGCCCCGGACATGATTTCCCGATTCCAACGCCTCAAGAAGGGCGCGGACATCAACCAAAACGGGATCTATTTCTTCAATGGGTTCCGGCGTTCGGATTCCGGAGACATGCGCCATCCGTTCCCCTGGTGGAACAATGCGGGGCCAGAATTTGTCGGGCAGCCAGGCGAGAGCTGGTTTGTGTATCAGGCGCTGGAAGAGGTGCTGCAAGCCCATTACGGCGATGCTTGGAAAACCGATACGTCCATGAAGATTGACCTGGTGGCCCACAGCCGGGGTGGAGTTTCCATCCGCGAAATGATCGCCAAGGCGGGCGGGACGGATCCGAATGGGAACGCCATGCCAGTGGGGGCGGCCAATGCGGTCAACCACATTCGCACGGTGGTCAGCGCCAATTCGCCCCACTTTGGGTCGTTGTACACTTCCTCTGTGGCCGACCAACCCACGGAGTTGGCCAGTTCCATTAAAAAAATGCTGTTGGATTCTGCCAAGATGGAACTGAAGCTGTTGGACGTGACGATGAGTCCCTCGTTTTTTGGACTGTTGGGCGAGGCCAACAAGCAGGTCTACGATTACTTCGCAGTGGGACAAGATGACCCATCGGCAATGCTGGTATTGGCCCCGATTTGGGAGCCATTGGCAATCCTTGGTTCGGCAGTGGGAGCCTTCTCCGATCTCCGCTTGACCACAACCGGCAACTGGTTTTGGCCCAAGAACACCAAGTGGGAATTTGTGTTGCCGGGAGGAATCACAGCCAAGAGCGGTGGCATCAAAACCGACAAAGATTACGCCCATAGCCTGACTTTCGAGAGCCGCAAGGAAGCTGGAGGGCAGTTGTCCGTGACCGGTGATTCCATCATCAAACTAGCGAGTGGGTACCCGACTCTCCCCAATGGCCAAGATCTGGATTTCCAGCCTTTGTACAGCTCGGTGGCCGGAATGGGGCCGCTGATTCGCGGCTTGGTGTCAAAAAACCTCGCCGGGCTCTGCGATGTGGAATCCGATTTGCGCAGCGCGGCCTGTTATGGGGCCTTCGAGTCGCTGCGGATTCCGAATGTGTCCAACAACCTGAATTCCAGTGTCAAAGCCGATTTGCCACTGGGCAAATTCTGGGATGACTACACCAAAGAATGGCTTTCTCGTTCTGATGCCGCTGTCCAGGAAGAAAGTCAGCGAGCAGTTCAGTCCAGCGGAACATGGCGTCCGACGATGCATCCAGGCAAGTTCCACGAGCCTCGCCCGTATGCCATCCGACGCTTTCTGACCATGGGTAGATTCCCGGATTCGCTGGTGCCCCACGGCAGCGTGGACGCGAGCTTCGAGAAATCCATCCTGGGGCGGCGGTTTACTGGCGAGGATGGCGAGATGGTGGGCAGTGCGAAGTTGGGCCACGACATCTATTGCGCGTTGGCTCCCGATTGCCGCGATCTGCTGGAAAAAGCCACAGGCAGGGTGGTGCGCCTTCCCTGGGACATGGCTTTGCCTGTGCCATCCGGGGCGTACCCCTTCGCTGCGCGCACTCTGCTGCAAACCTCTCTGGAGGTCACGGGGGACTTTGAATATGGGTTGATGAGCCCCGACACAGGGGTGACGGGACTTGGCATCATGAGCGCCTCCACCGGCCAGCAGCCCTTGCGGATCTTGTGGTCGGTTGGAGGAGGCGTGGTGATCGAGCACAACGGCACGTCCACCACCTTTATTCAGCCGGGGTATGCCGCGAGTCCGCGCCTGGTGCGGGTGGGGGATATCTTCACCGTGAAAGCGGTGAGTTGGTCCGGGAAAGTGTATAGCAAGAGCGTGGTGCTGCCGGGGATTGGTGCAAAAATCAGTCTTGGCGTGGTCAAGGAGAAGCGCTTGCGGAAGCTGCCCTTGTTGGTGGGTTCAGGGGTGGTGGATGCCAAATACCTGGATCCAAGGTCAGAAATGCGTGCCCAGGTCTGGTTCCGGGAAGCACGTGGCAAGGAAACCCAATGGTCGCGCCCGCAGATCGTGGTGGAAAATACCGGGACGGCTCCGATTGTCGGGATGGAAGTTCATTATTTCTTCCGGGCGGATCCAGCCAAGACGATCGTACTGGATGCCCCTCCGGGGGGAGTGTGGAAGATTGTGCCCCTGGGCGACGACAGGTATCAATTGGTCGGCCAGGATTCCTTGGTGGAGGTTCCTCCTGGTGGCTTCTGGCCCAGTGCGGCTCAGTCTAAAGTGGGCTTGCGCTATGCGGACTGGACCCCCTGGGACGTATTCAAGGATCCATCCAACGATCGCAATTTCGGAATGGTTCGGAAGAATGAAAACATCATGGTCTGGAACTGGAAATCCGTGTTGCTCTGGGGGCGCGACGTGAACAAAGGAAATCCGGATCGCCCCGAGGTGCGGCGGGTGCGTGTGGCCACGCGCGAAGGAGCGGTGAACGAAGGGAACATCACTAAACCGCAGATTGAGATCCAAAACGACGGCAGCGTTCCTGTGCAGGATCTCCAAGTGCGTTGGCTGTTGCACGTGCCGGTGGGAGCCCAGCCGGTGCTGGAAACCTGGAGCGCACCCAACACCCGGTTGGACCTGGTGGATTTGGGTTCGGGGCTGTGGATGGTGCGTGGATTCGTGAAGACTTGGATCCAGCCGGGGCAAAAAGTGTCTGTAGGGTCCTTTGGGGTGCGGTTGTCCAATTGGGCCGCCTGGGATCGATCGGGAAGTCCTTCCCGCGAAGGCGTGGATGGCCAATGGGTACTGAACCCGTGGGTGGAGGTGCTGGACGCCAATGGGGAGCGTCTGTGGGGTCAGGCGCGAAGCCTTGTGGTGCCACCTCCCCCTCCGCCTCCGCCGCAAGGTTCGGTGAATGGACTGCGGGTGGAACTCCGGCGGGAATCCCTGCACGAGGCCAATGTGGTCAAGCCCCGCGTGCGGGTCACCAACAGTGGCACTGACACAGTGAGATCCTTCCGTTTGGAATTCCCCGTAGTGCCCGAGCGCGGCTTGCAGGTGTTACTCGATCCGTACTATGTTCCGCAGTGCCAGACGGGGGTGGAAGAGCGCCCCACAGAAACCGTAGGAGTCCTGGAATGCAAAAACCTCCGCTTGGCGCCCAACGGCATCTGGACAGACCCCGTGGGAGGGGTGTTTGGGATGCATTACGCCGATTGGTCGGTGTGGGATGCCACCAACGATCCGGCCTTTGCCGGAGTGAGTTCGCAGTTCGGCCCCGCGCCGGGAGTGCGAGTGTTGCCGGCGGTATCACCATGAGGCTTCTCCCCCTATTCGCCCTCCTGCTATCCTGCTCCGAAAAGCCCGTTCAGACTCCACCACCGCCCAGTGGTTGGCGCCCGGCCAGCGTGGAAGCAGAATCCCAAGGAGAAGGGGACAATTTTTGGTGGCGACTGACTTCGGCTGGGAATCGCTTGTTGGCCATGACGGGAACGGGCGACATCTGGGTTAGCGAGTCGTACTCGGCGGGATTCCGGAAAATGGAGTGGAAAAATCCAGGTACGCCTAGCGTTTGGTATGCTGATGGTGATTCTGTATGGATTGGGACGGAGAAGCCTGGACGACTTTATGGGTGCCGTATTTCTAGTTGGAGCTGCACGGATCTGAAATCACCTGACGCAGATTCATTCGACATCAGCTATGTAGGAAAGCTAAAGGGGAAGCTGATCGCAAATTCTGTCGCAGGAGGCGTACGGTCCGTCTGGGCTTGGTCTGGAGGAGGTTGGCATGATTGGAGTCAAGGCTTTCCACTTGACGCCATCTACCGCACCCTGGAAATTGGCGATACGCTATGGGCGGCAACCTGGTCCAACGGGCTCTGGTACCGGGTGGGGTCGGAGGCGAGTTGGAAGCGCCAACCTTCGCCACGTCGGACCTGGGTGCTCGGACCGGATTCTGCCACTGCGCCACGGGGAATAGCGTGGCATTCGGGGGCGCTTTGGGTCGCCTACCAGAGCAAGGACATCATTCGGATGCCCAATGCAAAGCCGCCGTACCAAACATCCTCGAATTGCCTTTCCAAAGATGGCCTATATGGGGACTGTAAAAATCCCCCCGTCAACATCTACTCCATCCTTTCCTACCGCGACCGGCTGTTCGTGGGCGGGTACTACGGCGCGGCTCCGTACGTGCTGGATGAACGCACGGGCTTTTGGATCACCACCGAGATCGCCGGGTGGTGCTGGAACGACAATGCCCAATGCGGTGGCAAGCGAACCTGGGATCTGGTGGGGTTGGGCGACACGCTCTACAGCGCCAGTTCGCGCTACATCATGAAAATCCCGCTGGCGGAGGTGCCCGGCTTCCAGCCCTCGATGATGGCGCAGTTCCATTGGTCGTCGGACACTTCTTGGCGCGACAGCGTGCTGCGCCGCAACAATCCGATCGGGTGGTGAGGGTGCTTCCCTGTGGGGCCATTCTTTCAAGGTGGGGCCGTATGGCCATACGGTCCCCCAAAAGAGAAAGGCCCCACAGGGAAAGAAGAGTCATGAGGCTTCTCCCCCTATTCGCCCTCCTGCTATCCTGCTCCGAAAAGCCGGTGCAGACTCCGCCACCACCCAGCGGGTGGCGCCCAGCCAGCGTGGAAGCGGAATCCCAGGGCGAAGGCGACAATTTCTGGTGGCGCTTGACTTCGGCAGGGAATCGTTTATTGGCCATGACGGGAATGGGCGACATCTGGGTTAGCGAGTCGTACTCGGCGGGATTCCGGAAGATGGAGTGGAAGTGGCCGGGAAGGCCGTACACCATTGCAACTGAAGGTGATTACGCTTGGGTCGGGACGGAGGAACCGGGGAGGGTCTACAAGTGCCGCATCACCAATTGGGCGTGTGTGGACCTGAAGCTTCCAGATCCGGATTCAATGCACGTTGGATACGTGGGAAAATTCAAAGACAACATCGTTGTGTCTTCCGATGCTTATAAAGTCAGGTCAATTTGGTGGTTGAACCAAGGAACATGGAAAGATTGGAGTCAGGGATTCCCCATTGACGGAACCATCTACCGCACCCTGGAAATTGGCGATACGCTATGGGCTGCAACCTGGTCCAACGGGCTCTGGTACCGAGTGGCCTCGGAGGCGAGTTGGAAGCGCCAGCCTTCGCCACGCCGGACTTGGGTGCTCGGGCCGGATTCGGCCACTGCGCCACGGGGAATTGCGTGGCATTCGGGGGCGCTTTGGGTCGCCTACCAGAGCAAGGACATCATTCGGATGCCCAATGCAAAGCCGCCGTACCAAACATCCTCGAATTGCCTTTCCAAGGATGGCCTATATGGGGACTGTAAAAATCCACCCGTCAACATCTACTCCATCCTTTCCTACCGCGACCGGCTGTTCGTGGGCGGGTATTACGGCGCGGCTCCATACGTGCTGGATGAACGCACGGGTTTCTGGATCACCACCGAGATTGCCGGGTGGTGCTGGAACGACAATGCCCAATGCGGAGGGAAACGCACCTGGGATCTGGTGGGGTTGGGCGATACGCTCTACAGCGCCAGTTCGCGCTACATCATGAAGATCCCGCTGGCGGAGGTGCCCGGCTTTCAGCCCTCGATGATGGCGCAGTTCCATTGGTCGTCGGACACTTCTTGGCGCGACAGCGTGCTGCGCCGCAACAACCCGATCGGGTGGTGAGGGTGCTTCCCTGTGGGGCCATTCTTTCAAGGTGGGGCCGTATGGCCATACGGTTCCCCAAAAGAGAAAGGCCCCACAGGGAAAGAAGAGTCATGAGACTTCTCCCCCTATTCGCCCTCCTGCTATCCTGCTCCGAAAAGCCGGTGCAGACTCCGCCACCACCCAGCGGGTGGCGCCCAGCCAGCGTGGAAGCGGAATCCCAGGGCGAAGGCGACAATTTCTGGTGGCGCTTGACTTCGGCAGGGAATCGTTTATTGGCCATGACGGGAATGGGCGACATCTGGGTTAGCGAGTCGTACTCGGCGGGATTCCGGAAGATGGAGTGGAAGTGGCCGGGGACGCCGTACACCATTGCAGCTGAAGGTGATTCCGCTTGGGTCGGGACGGAGGAGCCGGGGAGGGTCTACAAGTGCCGCATCACCAATTGGGCGTGTGTGGACCTGAAGATTCCAGATCCAGACTCATTCAGTGTGGCATATGTGGGGCGATTCAAGGGGCAGCTTATTGTCTCTTCAGGTGCATATAGGGTCCAATCGATTTGGAAATGGAAGGAAGGCTGGAGTGACTGGGCTCAAGGATTTCCTGAGGACATTGCGTTCTACCGCACCCTGGAAATTGGCGACACCCTATGGGCGGCAACCTGGTCCAACGGGCTCTGGTACCGGGTGGGGTCGGAGGCGAGTTGGAAGCGCCAACCTTCGCCACGTCGGACCTGGGTGCTCGGGCCGGATTCTGCCACTGCGCCACGGGGAATTGCGTGGCATTCGGGGGCGCTTTGGGTCGCCTACCAGAGCAAGGACATCATTCGGATGCCCAACGCAAAGCCGCCGTACCAAACATCCTCGAATTGCCTTTCCAAGGATGGTCTATATGGGGACTGTAAAAACCCCCCGGTCAATATCTACTCCATCCTTTCCTACCGCGATCGGCTGTACGTGGGCGGATACTATGGAGCAGCACCGTACGTGCTGGATGAGCCCACCGGCTTTTGGATCACCACCGAGATTGCCGGGTGGTGCTGGAACGACAATGCCCAATGCGGAGGGAAACGCACCTGGGATCTGGTGGGGTTGGGCGACACGCTCTACAGCGCCAGTTCGCGCTACATCATGAAAATCCCGCTGGCGGAGGTGCCTGGGTTCCAGCCCGCGATGCTGGCTCAATTCCATTGGTCCTCAGACACCTCTTGGCGCGACAGCGTGCTGCGCCGCAACAACCCGATCGGGTGGTGAGGTTTTCCGCGGTGGGGCCGACGAATAACTAGACTTCTTAGTCAGAAATTGGCGCAACCTGAACGTCGATCAAGGACACCCGGTGAAAACATCGATCTTTTCCATCCGCAACGGATTGGCTTTTCTTGCCATCCTGGTCTCCACCTCTGGCGCGGCGGATCTCTGGGTCTTCGACAAAGGGATGCCTGCCCGGGCTGCGGAGGTCAACTCCAATTTCCAGGAGATCTTGCGGCGTCTCGACACCTTGAACAGGATGATCCGGGAGCAGTCCGCCTTGCGGGACTCACTTCCCGTGTTGCGGGGGAAGATGCGCGCCGATTCTGCCGCCCTTCAGGCCGGACTGCGAGGGAAAATTCGTGCCGACTCGCTGGCGCTTTCGGCGGGAGTCCTTCTCCCTGGTGCCGTGGCCGGCTTTCTGGTGGCGCCGGATGCACAAGGCTACCTGCCCAACTCCGACCAGACCTGGATCCTGGCAGCGGGCCAGGGGATGGTCAACGGAGTTGCGGTGCCAGATCTGCGTGGACACTTTCTGCGCGGCATCTTCGTTCCTGTACCTGGGGCACCCGGGGAAACGAAGAATCCCGATCCCGGAGGGGCCCGTGTTGCGGGAGTGATGCAGGATGGGATGCTTCAAAGCCACGCGCATGCCATCTTAACCCTCAAAGAGGGGTGGACCGGCTCCCAATCCCAGCCAAATCCACCCTCACCATTGAAAACCGGATTGAACAAGAGCGCCAATGGACTCACGTTGGAAAATTTTGCGACCAACTCGGACGGCGGAGGTTCCGAAACTCGTCCCCGGAACGTGGCCGTCTACTGGTACGTGAAGGTGAAGTGACTCCTCTTCGGGCCATTTCCTACCTGTGGGACCGTTTAGCCATACAGCCCCACAGAGGAATGGGGATTGGCCCTCTACCTAGGCATCAGCCGCGAAGGCACCCGCCTCTTCCATTCCCGGAACGCCTCCCCGTAGGCGGCTTCCAGCAGGGTCTCTTCCCGTCGAATTCGAGCCAATGTGGCGGGTAGCGCCAGCAGGCTGGCCGCCAGGCCCACGAAGCTCCCGCCCGCCATCGGGACCGCAGCCAAAAACAGGTGGGCGCCCAGGTAGGCGGGGTGGCGGCAGTGCGCGTAGATCCCCGTTGTGACCAAAAATTGTCCGTCATCGATGCGCAGGGAATAGCGGAATGCCCCCGCGAGTTCGCGCCGGGCCTGTCCTCGCAAGGTCACGGCCGCCACCAGCAAAAACAACCCGACCAGCGATCGGCCGGGGCCGAACTCGATCACCCAATGGGGAAGCCAAGCCAAGGTTCTGGCCAAGGCCTCGCCGGCGACGAATCCAGACAGCGACACGATCGACATGATGCCAGAATCTGTCTGTCGCCCGGGGGATTCGCGCAAGTTGGGGGTTTCCACGGCGGCACCGATCAGGAACGCGAAAAAGGAGAGGATCATTCCTGGCTCCGGGCGCCACCACACGAGTCCCGCGAGGCAACCCAGCCCGGTCGCCCAGGCAAGGATCAGGTCGCGGCGCCAGCGACGCTCAGGCACGTTCCAGCACCGCGGCCGCGTTCCAACCTCCCCAGCCACAGGAGACCACCCCCACGCGACGGATTTCGGGAGCATCCAGGGGAAGAGTCGAAGGCGTCAGCGTGCAGTCCGGATCCATCCCGTTGGCGTTCAGGCCGCGAGTGGGAAGCAATACGCGGTGCTGCAAAGCACGCACCGCCAGGGCCAGGTTCAGGAGGGAACTCGCCGCTCCGGCGTGCCCCACCAGGGGTTCCGGGCTATGGGCATGGCAGCCAGGGAAAAGCCGGGAGGCGGCCAGGATGGGGCCGTGGTCCAGCACCCACGAGCCACAGATCGGCAGATGCAGGGAATCAAGGCTTTGGCCTTGGAATGGCTCCAGCACCTTGGCCAGCCCGGCGAAGGCACGATCGGTGCCGTGGTAGCCCTCGGTGTGGAAGTGGGTGCGCACGTCCGACAGGTGGGCCAGGATGCGAGCGCCGCGATCGTGCGCGGAGGCGAGGGTTTCCAGGCACAGGGCCACTCCGGCCTCGCCCAGTGCCCCGCGATCGGAGTGTTCGAGCGACCCGAACGGCACGATGGCCTGATCCAATTCCCTGGGCCGCGGATCCTTTCGGCGACCAAAAAACGTGTGCGTGGCGCCGCCCAGCAGGATCTTCTTTTCATAGAACGCAAGGGATGCGTCGTAGAGATTGGCCTCGCCGGACACCACCATCACCCGGCGCGCCAGGCCTGCGTGGAGCGCCAAGGCAGCGGCCTGGAGGGAGAGCATTCCGGCGGCGCTGGCCCCGTCCACCGACTGGACAAATCCTGCACAGGAAAACCGGGCCGCCAGAAGCTGGGCCGCACCGCTGTTGGTGAGGGTGCGCAGGCCTTCCTGGTCCATGTCGCGCACGTCGGTCGTGCGCAAGGTGGGCCATACCCGCTCCGCCAAATCCTGTCCCTGCGCGGCCGAACAGAACACGAGGCCGGCGGGAGATTCGGCGCCTTGGTCGTCGGCCAGGCAGTCGATCAGGGCCCGAGCAGCCAGCCGGGAATGCCGCGACGCTCCCGGTTCCACGCGGCGAGGAAACAATCCCTCGAGGTTTTCCCTCACCCGCGAGACCAGGCGGGGAGGGCGATCTTCCGTTCCGTCTTCCAGGCTTTCCAGGTGGTGGCGGGACTGGAGGCAGGACTCCCAGAGTCCATCCAGATTCCCCGCGCCGCACACCACGCCCGCGGCGGTGATCACCAGCGCGCTCACCGCTAGGCCTTCGGTTTGCGCCGACCCAGCCGGTGCAATTGGGCGAAGGGCATCAGCCCGGGGCCTGACAGATACGATTGCAACAGTGCCCGGATGCGCGAAGGCCGCCAGAGGCTTTTCAGGACAATCCACCCCATGCCCGCAAGCGTGGGCAACAGGATCCGCAGGTCGCGTCTGGCCACGCGCAGCCAATTCTTGAACAGCGGCCAGGCGATGTCGTGCAGATACCGCTCGAAGCACTCCGACAAGAACGGAAGGGTCACCTCGTCGTCTTCGTACACCTGCGAATAGAACAGGGTGTAAGGGATTCCGTGGCGACGGGAAATGTCCAAGGTGTTGGCGGGCTTCACCCGGTCCTTGCCGCGGATGGCAAGCTCCAGCGGCGTGTTGCGATACGGCCGCCAGATCTGGAAGATGGGCGTGGCGTTGTACAATCGCAGCATCTTGAGGGCGAAGCGGTAGGTCTCGTCCATCTGGGATCTGGTTTCGCCCGGCATCCCGAAGATGAAGAACGCCAAGGTGTCGATCTCGTGCTCCCAAGCCAAGCGGCAGGCGCGTTCCAGATCTTCCACCGTGAGGTTCTTCTTGACCACGTTCTCCAGAACCTCGGGGCTTCCGCTTTCGGCTCCGAAGATGAGGTAGGCGCAGCCCGTGCGCCTTGCCTTCTGCAAGAACGCGGGCGTGATCAGATCCGCTCGCACCCCGTTGGGCGTGTCCCAGGTGATGTCCCATCCCGCCTTCTCGATGCCGTCCAGGATCGACATGAAGCGCGGCATGTCGTGCAGAAGGTTGTCGTCTTCGAAGTGGAAATTGCGCACGCCGTGGACTTCCACCAGCTCGCGCATCTCCGCAAGGACGTGCTCGGGAGAGTGCGTTCGGAAAGCGCTTCCCATGTGCAGGTGGATGCAGCAGAACGCGCAGGGGTGGTGGCACCCGCGGCTGGTGACCAGATCGATGGAGCGGTGCGAACCCGGATACGAAGGGAGGAGTCGAGACGGAAAGCCCTTGCGGCCCAACTCGAAGTACCGCTCAAGATCCACCACCGAATAATCGGGGTGCAGGCGATCCAGATCCTCGATGTAGGGGCGTTCGGGGTTTCGGACCACTTCGGTGTCGCGACGCCAGGCCAGACCCGCCACGTCGTGCCAGTCCGCGCCTTGACGTAATCTGTCCACGAGTTCGCGCAGGGTGTCTTCGCCTTCCCGCAGGGCCAGGGCGTCGAAGGCGGTGGTGCGCTCGAAATATTCGCGGTAGTCGTTGGTGGCGTCGGGGCCACCCACCACCAAAAACACATTGGGGAAGCGCTCCTTCACCAGGTCCATCACCCGGATGGTCTCTTCCAGGAAGTAGTTGGCCGTGGAAGTGACCGCCACCATCTGTGGTTGGAACTTCGCGATCCGTTCCAGCAGGTCGGCGTCGGACATCCCGAAGTGGAACGGCGGATTGGCCTTTTCCCGTGCGATGCGGTCCCAGTCGGGGTGCGCGAAGGCGTCCACCAGGCAGGTTTCCACGGAAGGGTCGTCCTTGAACACCCCGGCCAGAAACAGCAGGCTGCGCGGCGGGGAGATCATGGGGCAATCCGGCGGGCCGAGGTCGGCGTAGCGGCCTCCGGTGCGAAGGAAGAGGATGCGGTAGGGGGAGGGGGTAGTCATGAGTTCAAGTTACCACCAAGAGGAGGCTTGAGGGGTAGAGGGGCGAAGTTGAACTCCGTTCTGCTTCCAAGCCTTTTCGGAAGAAATTTAAGGAAGCCTTTTGGCAATTTTCTTAACTAAAGATCGTTCTAAGTAAAGAAATTGCGGATATTCTTTACTTAGATGGCCGGTAAGGAAAGGTTCGCATGAAATTCGAGAGCTTTGTCGCAGGTAGTTGGCAGACGCGGTACCAGTACCGCAGTTTCGAGCCGACCCTGGTGAACCAGTCTTGGACCTGGGAAGATGCCGAAATTTCCGTTCTTCTGGAAGCCGCCAACCGGGCGATTGGGGAGCTGAACGCCTTTTCGCTGATCGTCCCCGACATCGATCTCTTCATCCAGATGCACGTGGTGAAAGAGGCGCAGACCTCAAGCCGTATCGAGGGCACCCGCACGGAGGTGGATGAGGCCTTGATGTCGGAGGAGCAGATCGCTCCGGAAAAGCGCGACGACTGGCGGGAAGTCCGCAACTACATCGACGCGGTGAACCTGGCGATCGCCTCGCTGGGAGCTTTGCCTCTGTCCAACCGGCTCCTGAAGGAAACGCACGCGACGTTGCTGCGCGGGGTACGCGGCGAGCACAAGATGCCGGGCGAGTTCCGCACCAGCCAGAATTGGATCGGGGGGTCCAGCCTCAAGGACGCGGCCTTCGTTCCCCCGCACCCGGACGGAGTTCCCGTTTTGATGAGCGATCTGGAACAGTTCTGGCACAACCAGGGCATCGTGGTGCCCGACCTGATCCGCATCGCGATCAGCCATTACCAGTTCGAGACGATCCACCCCTTCCTGGACGGCAACGGGCGCATCGGGCGTCTGCTGGTGCCGTTGTATCTGGTGCACTGCGGGGCGCTGGCCAAGCCTTCTCTCTACCTCTCGGACTTCTTCGAGAAGAACCGCGGGAGCTACTACGATGCCCTGACGCGGGTGAGGATGTCCAACGACCTGGTCCATTGGGTTCGCTTCTTCTTGCAAGGCGTGGCCCAGACGGCAGGCAAGGGCCGCGACGTCTTCCGTCAGATTCTGCAATTGCGTACCGAGGTGGAATCCGCGGTACAGACCACCGGACGTCGGGGGCCGATGGCTCGGACCCTCTTGCAGCACCTGTACCGCAACCCCATGGTCACGGCCGCCGAGGTGGAAAAGATCCTCTCGGTGTCCACTCCCACGGCCAACGCCATCATCAAGGATTTCGCGAAGCGCGGGATCCTGGTGGAGACCACCGGCCAGATGCGCGGTCGCATCTGGGTGTTCCAGAGGTATCTGTCGTTGTTTGTCGGATGAACACCCGCCGGAGCGGACCTCAGCCTTCGCCGGACAACTTCAGCGCGAGCTCCTTGGCCTTGGCGTAGTCGGCCTTGCCGGTTCCCAGGCGGGGCATGACGTCCACCTTGAAGCACACGGAAGGCTGCGAGAGCGGCGGAATCCCGGATTGACGGATCTTGTCGCGCATCGCGTCCGGCTCCGGTGCCGTCTCGCCCTGGGGGGCGCAGTACAGCAGCGCCAGCCGTTCGCCCTTGCCCGGATCGGGGATGGCCACGGCCAGGTAGTCGCAAGGGGCCAGGCAGCCGGATTCGGCCAGCGCCGATTCCACCGATCCCAGCGAGACCATCTCGCCGCCCACCTTGGCGAAGCGCGAGTAGCGGTCCAGGATCTGCAAGAAGCCGTCGGTATCGATGCGGCCCTTGTCGCCGGAGCGGTACCAGCGGGTGCCGTCCAGCTCCACCACGGAAGCCTCGGTGCGCGCCGGGTCGTCCAGGTATCCCTTCATGATCTGCGTTCCGCCGATCAGCACGAGTCCGGCCTCCCCGACAGGAAGTGTCTGCAGGGTGTCCGGGTCGACGATCCGGAAATGGCTGCCGGGCAGGCAAAGTCCCACGGTGCCGTGCTTGTTGCCGATCTGCACGGTGGAGTAGTCGTCCAACAGCGCATCCGGGATGTTGACCGAGGCGACAGGAGTGGTTTCGGTGGTGCCGTAGCCCTCGTAGATCTCCAGCCCGAACTTCTCGCGGAAGCCCAGTCGGACCTCGGGACGCAGTCTTTCCGCGCCGGCCACCACCATGCGGATGCTGCGAAGCATCAGCGGATGGAACGACTTGGCCTGGGTGTACATGCGCAGGAACGTGGAGGTTCCGCACATGATGGTGACCTTGTGCTTGGCGCAGGCCTTGCCGATCGCGCGGGCGTCGGTCGGGTCAGGCTGGGCCACCAGCGGGATGCCTTCCACCAAGGGCATCAGGGTGGTGGTGGTCAATCCGAAGGCATGGAACAGCGGTAACGTGGAAAGGATCACATCGTCGCCTTCCGGGTTCAACACGGTGGATGTCTGACGGATGTTGCCCACCATGTTCGCGTGGCTGAGCTCCACGCCCTTGGGGGTGCCTTCGGATCCCGAGCTGAACAGGATCGCGGCGGTGTCCGTGAGCTTGACGCGCTTGAACGACACCAGTTCCAGCCAGAAGGCCGGAAGGAACTTGGCGCGCAGAAGCTGGCGGACGAACTCGACCTTGGAGATCGATTCGCGCAGGTCTTCCATGCGTACGATCTCACAGACTTGGCCCAGGCTCGAGACGTCGAACCCTTTGGCCGCGAGCTTGGTCTCGAATTGCTTGGAGGTGATGATGGTGCGCAGGTTGGCGCGCTTGGCGCAGGCCACCAGCACTTCCGGAGGCTGGGTGTAGTTGAGGTTCACGATGGTGCGGCCCCGGGCCAGCACGGCGAGGTTCGCGATGATGCCCGCCGAAGAGGGCGGGAGCAGGATGCCGACCCGCTCCTGGGCGGGGGCGATCTTCTCCAGCTTCCTGGCGAAGGCCAACACGGCCGCCAACAGGCGCGTGCCGGACAGGTCCTGGCCGTCGTGGGCGAACACGGATGGCTCGGAACCCACGCGTTTGGCGGTGCGAAGCCAGGAGGAGGCGATGGGGCGCATGCCTTCCACATGGGCCTTCCACGCCTCGATGGACAATTCCTGGACCACCTGCTTGACCTGGACGGCCTCGGCGGTGTCGGGAAGGACGGGCCCGAAGGCGACGGTGATCTGCCGGGAATCCAGGCTGCGCAGAATTTGTCTATAGCCTGCCGAAGCGTGGCTGTAGATGGAGCCCCAAAGACCTTGGATGTAGAACGGGACCACCACCGCGCCGGTGCCGGACAGGGCCTTCTCGAATCCCGAGCGGAAGCTGGAGAGGTGGCCGTTTCTTGTCAGGTGGCCTTCCGGGAAGAGCGCCACGGCATCGCCGGCTTCCAGGGCCTTGCGCACGCTGGACAGGGCGGAGGCCGCGCCACCCGAGGAGATGGGGATCACGCCGAGGTTGTTCAGAAGCCACTTGAGGTACCACTTCTCGTAGTAGCTGCGTTCCATCACGAAGCGGACCGGACGGGGGCTGGCCATCTGCAGGAAGGCCCAATCCAGGAAGGAAATGTGGTTGCCCAAAAAGAGCACGCCGCCTTCGGAGGGAAGGTTGTCCAAGCCCATCACCTGCATCTTGTAGCGGCTGGCGAACATGCCGCGGATCAGGGTGCGGATCAGGGATTGGGGCAGCAGTCGTACGGCCCACACGGTCCCGATGGCCGTGAGGATCGCCAGGCCGGTGAACACCGTGCGCTGCGAGACTTCCAGCAAATACAGCGAAACGGTCCCACCTAGAAACAGGAGCATCAGGACGTTTTGCCAGAAATTGTTCGCGGCCACGATGTGGCCGGCGGTGTTCTCGCGGGTGTGGAACTGGATCAGGGCGTTCAGCGGGATCAGGAACATGCC
Source organism: Fibrobacterota bacterium (assembly GCA_016699655.1). Classification (GTDB taxonomy): domain Bacteria; phylum Fibrobacterota; class Fibrobacteria; order UBA5070; family UBA5070; genus UBA5070. Next base: position 197,432 of record CP064986.1, on the reverse strand, counting down.
GCCAAAAAAGCCGAATCCGAAGAACAAGGCGGCCAGGGCGGGGGGGTAGCTGATCCCGGGCAGCACGAACAGCAGCACGGAGATGCCCGCGGCGCCGGCGGGAACCAATCCGGTCTCGATGAAGTTCTTGGACATGCGGGCCGCGTAGAAGGCGCCCGCTGCCATGCCGATGGCGGCAGCGGCAAAAATGGCGTTGATGATCACCGTATTTTCTTCCCCGGAGGTTTCCTTCATGTAGGAGCCGAGGTTGGCGAGCAGCACCTGGTTGACCGCGAAGAACACGGACAAACCGATGATCGATTGGCGGATGGTGACGTTGTTCCATGCATCGGCGAGGTTTTCGCGCAGGTAGCCGGTGGATATGTACTTGCCCCACGAGAACTTCAAGGTCGCGTCGGTCTTGCCGATGCGCGGCACCTTATAGGCCAATGCCCATTCCAGCACGAAGCCAGCCAGGATGATCCAGGCGACCCAGCGATTTTGGAACAGAATCTGTCCGAGGTCTTTGGTGCCAGGGATGTAGAAGTGTTCGAAGGCGACTGAGGACAGAAACGTGGACAACAGGATGGCCACGATCGTGAGCCCTTGGATCACCGCGTTGGCGGAAGCCAGGTTGTGGCTACCCACGATTTCCTTCACGAAGCCGTACTTGGAAGGAGAATAGAGAGCGGCTTGGGCGGCGATGATCAGCAACATCCAGAACGCCATGTTCCAGTTGGCCATATGGAAGGAGACCACCAACGCGAGGGCCAACGGGATGGCCAGGAAGGTGCACCAGCGGATGACCTTGTCCTTGGCGAACTTGTCGGAGAAGAATCCGGCCGGCGTGAAGAAGGCCACAAAGGGGATCAAAATCAGGGCCTGCAGGACCGACTGATATATGATCAGTTCCGTTCCGGAAGGGAGCGCCTTCTGGACAGCGTTGAAGAGGATTGTCTTCAGGCCGATGTCGTTGAAGGCGTTGAGGAAGCCGATGCCGAGGAACGGCACGATTCCTTTGATGGACCAAAGTGATTTGGGAGCGGACGAATGGGACATGCTGATCTCCGTGCTGTCGGGCACGCTAGAAAGGATATGCATCCATCGTGCCAATGCGTCGGGTCCAGGAAAAATCCTTGACTCGGATGGGCTCGTCGGTCCGGTGCAGGCGATGGACTGCACGTACGGAGATGCATTCAGTGGAGCATTCGATCGATCATCGCGAGGATCCAGGATGGTCCGTGATCTTCCTGCCACGCGCTCGAGATTGACGCAATCGGTAGCGTCCGATGACCTTTCACGGACCATGTCCCTATCGATTCGCTTCTTCGCCGCAGCCTTGTGTCTCTTGGTCTTGTTCGCCTGCCAGGATTCCGCCACCCCAAAGGAGGGCTCCAACGGTGTGGGGGCGCCTCGGGCCTGGAGCGTGGATTCCGAATTGACCCAACGATATGGCAATCTTCCTGGGCCCGGAAAAGGTGTGCGCGAAGACAACCTGGACACGAGGGTGGAGGTTTGTCTGCGCCAGGAATTCGTGGACCAGGGCATCCCTTCCACTTGGGTGGCGGTTTGCGGAAATGTGTTGGAAGCCAGCCATTCCCAGGGAGGATGGGTGGATCTTCTGGTGTTCAGAGGAACAAGGGATTCCGCGAAGGTCGTTTCCGAGTCCTCCGGCTGGGAGAGCGGGTCGTTTGGCGAGCCGGGCGAAGTTTCCCTGGTGCGCATCGGGCGTGCACGCCGGGCGTTCGTGCTTTCCAGCGTCTATACAGGATTGGGAGACATGATCGAATCGGAAACCTGGTACTCTCCCGATTCCGCCAAACTTCGCGAGGTCCTTTCCTCGCAGGTGTACTTCAGCAACGAAGGGCAGCTGCCATGCGACGAAGATTCCATCGGGTGTCGTTGGGAGCGCCGTCGACTCGGAATCGATTCCTCCGATGGCCTTGCGGAGACCTTCCCCATCGCCATGGAAGATTCCGCACGACTCATCGGTGCTTTCCAGACCCGCAAGGAAAGGATTCTCTTCCAGCGCGATTCCGGTCGATACTTCCTGCCGGAAGCGCTGCTTCCGAACTTCTAGGCCAGAGACCTAGAGTTTGTACTTGCGCATCGGCTCCAGGGCCGATGGCGAGATGTGGATGCGTTCCAGCACGGTCTTGAGGTAGTCCTGCGGGCGGATCACGACCTGGTGGCGAAGGCCGCCCAGGAACTCCTGGCGGGTGGGGACGATCCCCAGCGCCGGGCGCAGGCATCGGTAGGCGTGCGCGACGTACTCCGTGCAGCTGAGACGATTTCCGTCCTCGAACTTGAAGGCGAAGTCGTATTGGGTGCCCAGCTTTCCCATGCCGACCTCGCGCGCGAGGGGCCAGACTTCCGAAAATTCCACCGACCCGCCTTCCAGCAGGCGGGTATAGATCGCCTGTTCTTCCGGGTGCCAGGCGCGCAGATCCGAGGGCACCGGATAGTCTTCCTTGCGCCGGCGCAAGGTCTTGGGGAGGCGAAGCACCGCCACGCCGTCGCAGCGCAAGAAGGTGAGGATGTCTTCCAGGTGCACGCCTTCCGCCGTGGAATGCGAGACCATTTCGGGGCCTGTTTCGAAGTATCGGCTGGTGCGACCTTCGGGAGGGGCCTCGACCGCGTCGGCGTCCGTGATCGGGCCTACGTAGAGAGCCGCGTGCGAAAACGCCCCGCCGATGATGCGTCCGTCCAAGTATCCATCGTAGCGGCGCAAAAGGATGTCGCCAGGCTGGATGAGGCCCTGGATTTGCCGGGATTCCGGGCCCTTGATGCGGTAGGAGCCGGGATCGTACACCATCCAGAACGGATAGCGGAAAATCTTGATGTCGCCGAGGACGGTCACGAACTGATCGTAGAGCTTGGACATCCAGCTAACCTAGACTTGAAAAGCAAAAATTGGCAATAGGCTTCCAGAGCTAGAATTGCAAATATGCTCCTTGCCGCATTCTTGAGCGCATGCTCCGCTTTTTCCGATACGGCTTCCTGGATGCTTTCCATGAAGCCGGCATTCCACTTGGCCGTTTCGCCTGCTCGGGAGATCGGCCCGGTTTTCCCCGCAGTGGCGGAGTGGTATTCCGGAGACTGGCGGGCGTTGCAGGCGGATCCAGAACAGGTGCGGCTTTGGGAGGATCTGCCCGCCTTGGCGGAACTGGCCTTGGATGCGCGCAGGGACTCCGTGCGGCTGCATGTGGTGCTGCCCTTGCGCCGCGATCTGATGGCCTGGTCGGAAGACAAGTTCGGCTCGAATGTGCTGACAGGATTCAACGAGGTGGACATCAATGCGCCGTACGAAGGCTGGATCCGGTACTCGGGAATGTTGGGTGCCATCCAGGCGGGCCGGTTTCGCAAGAGTTTTTCCGAGTCGCCGCACGGGGTGATCCTCGGGTCCAACCTGATCCACGACGCACTCTGGTGGGAGCTCCCGATGGGCTCGTGGAATTTCCAGTGGTTTGGATCTTCCCTCAATCCGTGGCTTCTGGGAATGCACGCGGACGGCTCGATTCAGCCAGGATCGGAAGTGGACGTGCAATCGAGGGAGACGGTTCCCAATCAACGAGGAAGGCATTTCACCGAGCCATGGAAAACGCTCTTCCTGCACAGGCTTTCGTGGAGCCACCAAGGATGGGAGTTGGCCGCGGTGGAACAGTTGTTGGTGGGAGGCAAAGCCCCCGCCTTGCGCGACATCCTTCCTTTCGTGGCCTGGCACGACAATTTCGGCGATGGTTTTTCGAAGGTGTCCACCGCGGCGGAAGTGGCCTATCGCAGGGCACCGGTGGGGGATTTCCATCTCCAAGCGCTGGTGGAGGAAATGCGAAGTCCGGTGGGGGAGGATTCCGGCACGGAAATGCGGGTGATCTTCGGGACCAACGGCGGGTGGTCGGGACATCTTCGCACAGCGGACGGATTTTGGAAGGGGCGGTTGGATCTGACCGCGACCTCGCCCACCCTCAACCACCACGCGCTGCCCTTGCTGCGGGGCATCTCGCGGCGGATCTACCGCTCCAACTATTTCGATCAAGCGGCCTCCGATTTCGCCGATAGCTGGGTGGTGGATCAGCCGTTGGCCTACCACCGCGGCCCCGACGCGTTGGACCTGTGGAGCCGATGGCAGTGGGATGCCCCCGACAGCACGCTCGGCGCCTACGTGGAGCTGGACTGGCTCTCGCAAGGGGACGCGACACTCCAGACAGATCCCGTCCTATTGGAAGACAGGATCTGGCCGTTGTCGGGAGTGGTGGAGACGCGTCTTCGCTTGGGTGCAGGTGGCTGGGTGGAGTGGAGCGGCCTGGAATTGCGTGGTGGAACCGAACTGGAAAAGATCCGAAACGCCGACCACCAGGAAGGAATCGATCGCTGGAACGTCCGGCTCCACGGATCGGTCGGCCGCTCGTGGTAGACCGACAGCGCGCCGTCCGACACTGACCCCCCCTTCCGTTCGCCCTGAGGAGGCGGTGAAGCCGCCGTCTCGACAACTGCGGCAATCGGGGCTTCGGCTGGTTGCCGGAGGCGACAAGGGCGGACGGATGGCGATTCTCTAGCGCACCACTCCGAACCGGAACCAGGCCTCGTCCTGTCCGCCGGACGCCCACTTGACTTCCAGCCGGGCCGCGTACACGCCCGATCCCCAAGGCAGATCGGTGAAGGCGATCTCGCGACGTCCCGCGACGGAGGGAAGGTCCGAACGCTGGAACGCACGGGCACCGGTCTGCTCCCAGACGGAAAGCGTCACGGATCTCGCGTCCTTGCCCAGCACGTAGCGGAAGGTGGCTCGCCCGTCGCGGACGGGGCTGGGAAACAGGTGGAATTCGGAGATGCCGTCGGGGCGAGGGCGCACGGTGCCCAGGAGCGAGTCGGGGAGGTAGGAGGAACGTCCGGGATCGCCCAGGGTCCAAGCCCACTTGGATTTCGCCTGGCCCAGACGGAATTCGTCAAGAGTGCTGCGCGACGAGACGGCCACCAGTCGCACGTCCTTCCCTGTTCCCAAGAGCGCCAAGGGCACGAAGGGGGGGCGGAGTGTGTCGAAGGTGGGACTGGCCACGGCCAGGGGCCAGGAGCCTTGCACGTAGGTGGGGCCCGCGGCGGCTCCCGGGGTGGCGCCCAGAACGGGGCCGGTCCAGGAGGCGCCGTTGCCGGAAAAGACGCGAGCCTGCCCGTCCACGCCGGAGATCACGATCTCGTTGGAGCCGTTGCCATCCAGGTCGGCGACCAGTGGAGAGGCGCCGACGAGTCCGGCCGGGTAGCGACGGGAGGCGGTCACCTGCGCTACGGCTTCGGTTCTGGCCAGATCCGCCGGCCAGCCGGGCAGGAGCGTTCCGGATCCATCGACCGCCCAGACGCGGTTGGCTCCCGCGAACAGAAGCTCCGGGCGACCGTCGCCGTCCATGTCGCCCAGCGCGCCGGGGGAAGGTTCGCCCATCCCGGCGGTGGTGCGTGGGAAGCGCTTGGGCCAGCCGCTCATCGGCGCGCGGGTGGCTCCGGACAGGATCGAGGCGTTCCCATGCGAGCCGAGCACGGCCACGTCGGGGCTGCCGTCGCGGTCGAAATCGGTGGACAAGATCTGGAACGTTTCTCCCGGTTCGCGGGCCATGCCGGAATTCGTCCATTTTTCCAGGCTGCCGGACGGGAGAAGCGCCGCGACCTGGCCCGCCGCATCCACCGCGCCGACCTTGGCCTGGCTGCCGGGCCCGATCGCGCACAGGGATCCGATGGTGGAAAGCCCCGTGGCGTTTTTGGCGCCGGGTCCCGACCGCGACACGGAAAGGATGGTGTCGGATTTGGCCATCCAAAATCCGTCCGTCACCACGATGGGGCCGGCGGTGGCTCCATCCAGGACCTTGTCCAGGAAAAAACGCGCCGAATCGCGGCGGGCGGGATCGAAGGCGTCGGTGGTGGGGGCTAGCAAGGTGGTGGTGCCGTCTGCCAGGCGGATCGCCAAAAGATCGGCGCGCGTGGCCGTGGCGACGGGGCGTCCGGATTGGTGGGCGATCTTCGGCCAGGCCATTCGCAGGGTGTCCAGGCTGGGGCGGGTGGCGAAGGCCGAGGGGGTGGAATCGTAGGGCCACACCAATTTGAGGGTGTCCTTGCTGGCAAACCAGGGCGTGCCGGTGGAATCCAGAAGTTGCGGGGCACCCGAGGTGTCGACCACCCACAACGATCGCGGGAGGGCGCTGGGGCCGGGCAGGAAATTGGAGCCGCCCCAGACCGGGGGGAGGCGTACGGGAAAGCTCGCGTCGTTCAAGCGGTAGGGTCCGAATCCCAGCTTGACCTGGAGGGAGGTCGCGCCGGGAGTCCAGACGCTGTCGCGTTCCAGGGTGGTGACGCCTGGCTGGGGCTTGGCATCGGAGGGCCAGGTGGCGGTCAGCGTTGTGAGGCTGCGTGCGCCGAGCAAGGCTCCGGTGGAAGTCCAGCCTTCGGGTCCGATGGCGCGGATGGTATCCACGCGCCCATTGGTCCGTCGCGCATGGGGCAACATGTCGGATCCGGATCCCAGATCGGAAATCGCGCCGGCCACGCTTTGGAAGGCCTGTCCCAAGCTCGGTTTGCCGGAGGCCTGCACCAGCGTGATGGCCCGGTACCGGTCGCGCAGCGTATCGCCGAGCCAGGCGTTGGGTGCCCCCCAGCGCAGGGTTTCGCGCAGGAGCCATTCGTTCACGTGCCAAACCAACAAGCCGGATCCCGGCAACATCGCGTCGGGAGAGGCACCGTAGAGGTAGCCTCGGGAACGCTTGGCATCCTTCAAGACCGTGAGGATCGAATCCGGAGGAAGGGCCTGTTCCACCGAATCCAGTCCGTCGAGTCGCCCGGTGCGAAAGCGGGCCTTGTTGTCGGATTCCGTCCGCTGGCGGTTTTCCACCAGCAGGTATTCGCCTTCGGCGATGGAAACCACCAGCACGGTGTCCTTGCCCGGGCGGACCGCATCCAGCTTGAAGGTGGACGGGCCTTGCGCGGAGGCGAACACCGGGGTGGCCCAGCCCATGTACAGGCGAGGCCATGCGGAAGGAAGCGGGGGCAGGAAGCCGTTGCCCAGGTTCGTGCCGGCGGCGTCCATCAGACAGAATTTGCCCGCCACGGCCAATCCCTTGGACGCGTCCCAAAGGTCGGGCAATCCCAGCGCGCGTCCCACCAGGTAGGTCGCCGATCCGCGCACACCGAAGACGCTCCCGTCCTGGGTGGCGGTTTCGGCCATCACCAGCAGGTTGCGCACCGTATCGGCGCCGGGCAGGCGGATTCCGACACCGCTGGAGTCCTTCAGGTAGGAGGTGTCCGCGATCGTGCGGCGGTAGGAAAGCACGTTGAAATCCCACGGACCCAGCGCGTAGTCGCGCAAGTCCTGTGGAGTGTTCGCCGCGCCGCCACCCTTTTCGCCGCCGTCGAAATCCGCATTGGCTCCGGCGTGGATCATCATGTAGGCGCGTTGGCGGGATTTCCGGGAAGCCAGCGGAACGGAAAACGGCCCGGCCGGATCCTTGGCCGCCGCGCGGATGGCGTCGGAGGCCATTTCCACGTATCGGGTGGCGTAGAGGCTGTCGAAGTACTTGTACTGGTTTGGATCCGAAGGAAGCTCCGGACTGTATTGGCCCATGAAGCGAGGGAGGTGGTAGGGCTGGGCGGAGTTGGATTCCGGGAACACCCGAAATTGCACCGAAAGCCTGCCGCCCGACGCGTCGCGCCAATAGGAGCTCACGCCCTGGAACACCCGCAGGTAGTGCTCGCGGGTGGAATCGCGCCGGGCGCGCCAGGACTCCAGATGGGTGGCTGTGGAAGAATCCGATCCGAAGGTGCCGTTTCCGGTGGTCTTGTCGTTGGGCGAGACTTCCTTGGAAAAGTCCACCAGGAAGGCGTGGACTTCCAGGGTGTCCGGCCCGGCCAAGACGCCAGCGCTGCTTGCACGGGCGGCAAACGTTTGGTTGCGCAGCGTGAAGGTTTCCGTCCGAGGAGCTGGCCCCTGGAAACGGTGGGCGGACCAGACGGGAATGGCCAAGCCCAGGAGTGCCGGAGCCAGCATCGAAATTCGGACGGAACGGTGCATGGAGAGAGAAGGTACACACCGGGCCAGCGAGGGTGTTGTATCCTAGGGACCAAGACCAATGCGGATCCTTCTCGCACCAGTCGGGACCGAAGGGGATGTGCGCCCCGTCGCGACCCTCGCCACGGCCCTTGCTCGGGCCGGTCACGATCCGTTGCTGTTGGTGGCGCCGGACTTCGTGGATCTGTGCCGAAGCCTCGGGGCCCACCCCACGGCGATGGGTCAAGCGTTCCGGCCCAAGATGGACCGGCTCTCCCAGGATGCCAATGGCCGGCCTTGGACAGCGTGGAAAGCCTTGATGAAAGGCCTGCGCGAAGGGGTGTCGGATCAGTTCCGCGAGATCGCTCCCCAGGTGGAAGGGGTGGATCTCTTCGTGGGGACCGCGCTGCAGTTTTCCATCCATTCCTTCGCCGACCGGCTCGGGGTGCCCTCCTGCCAGGTGGGCCATGTCCCGATGTTGGTCCAAAGTCGGTTCCACGCTCCCCCCAATTTTCCTCGATCGCTGGGGGTGTTCAATCCTGTGGCTTGGCGACTGGTCTACCGGTCTCTGGAATGGGCATTGCGCAAAACCATGGACAGGGAGCGGATCCGGATGGGGCTTGACCCACTGAAAGGATCGTTCAAGAGCCATTTCGAGCGCCCGTTCTTGCTGGCCATGGATCCCGAGCTCGCGCCACTCCCTCCGGACGCCCCTCCTCGGATCGCGCAGTGCGGGTATCTGCGCGATCCGGAAGCGTCGGAGCTTTCCGACGAGATCGAATCCTTTCTGCGCGCGGGAACACCGCCGGTCTACATCGGGTTCGGGTCCATGGTGGAAAGCGAAGTCGCCGTCTTGGGTCGGATCGTGTGCGAAGCCGTGCACAAGGCGGGAGTGCGGGCGATCGTCGCACGAGGCTGGACGAACCTGGAGGCCCAAGGGGAGCGGATCCTGTCTGTGGGGCATGTGCCGCATTTGAAGCTGTTTCCGCGCTGCGCGGCGGTGGTCCACCACGGCGGGGCGGGCACCAGTTGGGCCGTTTCACGCTCGGGGGTGCCGCAGGTGGTGGTGCCCCATCTGATGGACCAGCCCTGGTGGTCGCGCCGACTTTCCCAATTGGCCGTTGCGGCCGACGTGGTCCCGCACGCCAAGCTCGGGGTCGACCGGCTCGCCCTTGCGATCACCCGGGCGGTCGCGATGGAACCCACCCCTTGCCGGAATCTTTCCCGCTCGCTGGCCAGTCGCGACGGCCCGCAGCAGGCCGCGGACCTCATCGCCTCGTGGGCGCGCAAGCGCCCCTGAGGTCTCAGTGCTTGGCGGTCTTCCTGGACCACGCAGGGAATAGCGCGAGATCGGCCGCATGGAAGGACAAGTCGTGGTCGGCCACCAGGTTTTCGTGTGTTTCCAACGACAGCCCCGCTTGGCTCAAGGCGGCCCAGTATTCCTTGATCCGGCTCAGCGGATAGAGCCGATCCTTTCCGCCCGCCGTCCAACGGATCGGCAAGCCCACCAAAGGCATGGCGCTCAGGGTCAAGCCCTGCATGGAAAGAACGTCCGGGTTGCACGACCACACCGCCACGCCTTTGAGCTTCGTGCCCAACTTCGTGCGCAGCTTGCTGGCGATCCACAGCGCCCCCGTGCCGCCGTCGGAGGCGCCGGCAAGAATCACGCGCGATGCATCCACGCCTTTGCGCTTGGCGGCGGAATCGATCAGCGCCGCTGTGCGGGCCACCGCCTCGTCCGTCCACCAGGGGGATGCGGGCCAGGCGGAGGGAGCCAGCAAGGCGAAGGCGCCGGAGTCCATCCAGGTGGCCGCCATGTTCTGGGCGGCAGGCACACCCTTGGCTGGATTGTTGGCGCCGATCCCGCCGTGGAACCAAACCACCAGCGGCAATTTGGCGCGGCTCTTGGGTGCCCAGAAACCCGCCTGGGATCCATCGGGAAGCTGGATGGACTCCACCTTCGCCGGTGGGGTGGCCGGTGCGGCGAAAAGCGCGAACACCAACGGGGACAGGCAGATCAGGCTATTCATTCCAGGAAACTCCCAGATAGAAGGAGGGGGTGGACTCGATGGAATGTCCAGGACGATCCAGGATTCCCCAGCCGGCTTGGGCCTGGGTGCGAAGCGACCACGGAAGTCTCCGCTCGATGCCCACCTGCGCCTGCGCGCGCATCGCCACCGGGCCGGAAAGCCATGACTTGGTGGTCCGCGCCACCGCCCAGGTCCCCGACGAGTCGCGCCAGTTTCTGTCGGAGGTGGACGATCCCGTGTCCAGCCCCTTCCACGATGCCAGGAGGTCGGATGTCCACGACCACGAATCAGACAAATCCTGTCTGTGATGCCAGGCCGCCTTCGCCGAGTTCGGTCCGTCGGTCCAGCCCATGGGCTTTCCGAAATGCACGGGTGCGTTGGAAGGCGCGCCAGGCACCACCGCCGAACTCACGGTCCCGGCCCAAGGCTCCATGCGCGTGACCTGGAACAGGTCCAGCGAGCCTTTTCCGGTCCAGTCCACGGCCCGCACGCCAAGGCCGAGCCCCCATTTGTTGCCCCACCCGGAAGAAAAGAATCCCAGGTAGTTCTGGAGATCGTCCAGGAAGAGTTCCGCCGAGAGTTCCAGGTCCGGCCGGACACGCCAGGTGGCGTCGAAATCCATCTGTTTGTTGTCCGGATCCCCCATTACATGTTCGGCCATGATGTAGGGGAACACCGGCACCAGGTACAGGGCTTGGAGATCCCGGTTGACCGTGATGGCCATTTCGGAGAAACCCACAGACCATGTCGCGCCGTTCCATGCCCAGCGGTGCGCGTAGACCGATCGGTTCTCCCTCCAGGTGGAACCGATCGGCTTCGCGTAGAGGAGGGTAGCCTCCAAGGGGCCGATCGACTTGGTGACCTGGGCGCCCGGCATCGCGAAAGCGGATCCGGAGAGCATCAGGGGCTCCAAGGGCAGACTTCCCCAGCGCGGCGAGACCACCCCCGCCCAGGCTCTTCCGTACGCGCCTCGGGCTTCCACTGCCCCTTCCAGCCAATCGTGGGTGCGGCCCCACGAAGAGTCTCCCATCGGAACGAACAGCGCGGTCTGATAGATTCCCACTTCGGGATCGGCGCGTTTCTTCCAGCGCTTGTCGGCGGAGAGTTCCATCAGTTGGACCGGCCGCGCCCAGATCACGAGGTTGTCTCCCAAAAGCACATCCACCCGAGGGCGCACGCGAAGTCCCATGCGAAGATCCCGCCCGAGCGTGTCCAACGATCCGATGTCCGCCGGCGTTGGCTCCCAGGTCCCTTGTGCGAAGAAGGTGGCACCCAGATCGAGCCCTGCTCGATCTGCCCCTTGGCTCCAAGTCAGATGCCGCCATCCGGACTCCGTCGGGGAGAAGCGCTCCAGGAGGATTTCCGTCATTTTTTGGTCTGCGGGCTCCAGCGTGGAGTCCGCCAAGATGTGTTCCAAACAGGTCGCAACCGCCTCGCCCGACCACGGTCGCTGGGAGGGCAGCGCGCATCCGTGGCGCAAGGAAAGGCGCGAAACCAGCGCCGTGCCGGGGTCGTCCAAGGCCATGGGGGGCTGGATCGGAGCGCCTGGCAGCAGGCCGGAGAGAATCATCGGCAAGATGGACATTGTCTCTGGAAGGTAACTTGCGGGTTCTGCGCTGGAGTCCAGGGCTTGACCGCTTCGGGCTCTTCTTGTATTGATATGTCCAACACAAGAGCGTAAACCCAACGTCCCGGGTCGGCTTGACAACCGCTCGGGACCATACCAGGAGATCCGTCCATGGCCAAGCGATTTTTCCTCTTCATGGTGACCAACATCCTCGTGATGTTGGCCATCACCGTCGTTTTTGGGGTGCTCTCCTTTTTCTTCCCCGGATTGGGCTGGGGGATGGGGATGGGGCGCGACGGCTCCCTGAACCTCGTGGCCTTGGCGGTTTCTTCGTTGGTGTGGGGATCGGTGGGCTCCTTCATCAGCTTGCAGCTTTCGCGCTGGATGGCCAAGAAGTCCATGGGGATCCAGTTGCTTGACGGCAACACGGGCAATCCCGAACTTGACTGGCTGCATGGCACGGTCAAGCGCTATGCGCTGGAGGCTGGACTGGCCATGCCCGAAGTGGGCATCTACGATTCTTCGGAAATCAACGCCTTCGCCACCGGCCCTTCCAAGAGCCGTTCGCTGGTGGCCGTGTCCAGCGGGTTGCTGGATACCATGGAACACGCCGAGATCGAAGGCGTGGTCGCCCACGAGATTTCGCACATCGCCAACGGCGACATGGTGACCATGGCGATCATCCAAGGGGTGGTGAATTCCTTCGTGATCTTCTTCTCGCGCATCATCGGCTGGGCGGTCGGGCAGGTCGTGGACCGCGATCGCGAGGACGGCCAATCGGCGCTTTCCTACGGCGCGCAGGTGGTCACCAATCTGGTGATGGAAATTCTCCTGGGCATCCTGGCCAGCATGGTCACCGCCTGGTTTTCCCGCAAGCGGGAGTTCCGCGCCGATGCAGGTGGAGCGTTCCTGGCCGGTCGCGACAAGATGATCGCCGCCCTTCAGCGCTTGCAGCAAACCGAACGCGTGCTGGATCCGCGCGGGCCCGGCCTGGCCACGGCCCGCATTTCCGGCAAGTCCTGGATGGCCGTGTTTTCCACCCATCCTCCGCTGGAAGTGCGTATCGAAGCCTTGCGCCAGGCGCAATAAGGTGGGAGATCTCGTCTGGTCGGATGATCCGGCCCTGCGTTCGCAGGTCAGCTCCAAGGGGTCCATGGGAGGGTCCCGCGAGCGCAGTTCCAAGCCATCTTCCAACGCCGCGCCGGTGCGCAAGCACCTTCCCAAAGGTCCGTGCGTTTCTCTCGAAACGTCCCATCGCGCAGGGAAAGGTGTCACGCTGGTGACTGGCCTCACCCTCGCAGGGGAGGCGTTGGAAGCTCTCGGCAAATCTTTGCGCCAAGCCTGCGGCACGGGTGGAACCGTGAAAGACGGTGTGATCGAGGTGCAGGGAGATCACCGCGAAAAGATCGCGGCGGCCTTGGCAAAAGCGGGGATTTCTGCTCGCAGGATTTGAACGGAGCCTCGGAGCGGGATCAATCCGCGCCGAGGCGGCGATTCTTACGGAAGCTCTGTCTTGATGGAAAGCCCGACCTGGTGGACAACCGCTGTCCTGGCGTGGCCGCGAAGGAATCCGCTGGAGTTGTAGTCGGCGTCGGCCGAATGCAGTCCCAATTTCGCTTCCAGCGAGACCGTGAGCCAGGAAAACACGCCATAGGTTGCACCCGCGATCAAATTGTGGGTGGCCAAGACGGGGGATTGCTTGAAATTGCCCTTCTCATCGTAGTTGTCGGTGATTTCCTCGGGTGCCGATTTGAGATCATACTTGATGGTGGTGTCGGAGAGTGTGGACTCGGAGGTGCCGCCCAGAGGAATTTCATACTGGTAGCCCAGCTTCATGCCGAACTTGGAGTTGAAGCGGTAGGAGGGAGCGAATTGGAGGCCGATGCGATTGGATTTGACCTTGACGTCCCGCTTCTGGTTGGCGATTTCCGGGATGGAGTCTTCCTTGTAGGTGACCACATCCTGGAGGAAGAGCGCCTCGCCATTGAGACGGAAATTTTCGGACAAGGGGTAGGCCAGAGACAGGCCGCCACCATAGCCGTAGCTGGTCGAGGACTTGCTGTGGGGAAGATCATCGCCGATGTACAGCAGGTCCGCTCCACCACGCACGACAATTCCAGGCCGGAAGTCGGTGAATCCTCGGTACGTATCCAGGAAATTTGCGAAGGTCGAAGAGGCGAGGAGAACAATCAGGCCGAGTGGGCGTCTCATGGTTTTTGCTCCCGGGAGGTACGGTGGAGGCTGAAAGGGAACGAAGAAGATACTTCACAAGCGATCGGCGTACTCCGCACCATTCTTGTGCGCAAGCAAGCTGCGAGATTTGTCGCAATCGCTCGCAGAAAGGTTCCGATTTTCGACAGTGCGGATTTTTCCCTGCTTGGTTGCTAAAATGGCTTCCACGATGGACGCCTTTCTACTGACCGACCAAGCGAAGCTCCCTCTGGCCCTGGGGCTTTCCGCCTTGATCGGCTTGGAACGCGAACGATCCCGCGCCGGGGGCAACCCCCATGCCGCCGGCGTGCGCACGCACATGTTGGTGGCGCTTTTTGGTTTTCTGATGGCCGAACTCCATCAGGCCCAAGTGCCCTTCGCGATCGTCGCCGGCTTGGCCGTGGTCGGGGCCATCCAGGTCGCCTCCTTCTGGCGGCGCGTCCAGTCCAATCTTTTTGGCTGGTCCAGCGAGCTTGCGGTATTGTTGTCGTATTCTGTCGGGGCGCTGTGCCTGTTGGCGCCTTTGTGGGTTCCCACCGCGGCGGCCGTGCTGGGAACCCTGATCCTCACGGAAAAATCGGACATCGAAAAGTACGTGGAGCGGCTGGACCAAGCCGAATTCCTGGGCGTGCTCAAATTCCTGCTGGTGACCACCATTGTCCTGCCCATGCTTCCCAACCAGGGTTACACCCAGTGGGATCTCAACCCCGCCCGGATCTGGAAGATCGTGGTGCTGGTGTCGTCGGTGGGGTTTGTGGGGTACTTCCTGACACGCAAACTGGGCGGCAAAGTGGGGTTGTGGATTTCCGGGTTGGTGGGTGGCGTGGTCTCGAGCACGGCGGTGGCGGTGTCCACCGGAAGACTCGCCTCGCGCGAACCGGACAAAGCGGGTGTGGCTTTGCAAGCGGCTCTCCTGGCAAGCTCCATCATGTATCTGCGGATTCTGGTCTTGATCTGGCTGGTTTCGCCCGCCTTCGCCTGGGCGCTGATTTGGAAATTGCCCTTGTTGTCGTGTATCGGTGTGTTGCTGGCGGTGACGGTGCCCAAACAGTCCTCCTCGCAGGAGGGTGTGGAAAGTCTCAAGAACCCTTTCGAGATCTTGCCTGCGCTTGGGTTCGCCGCCTTCTTCACCCTTTTTTGGGTGGCCACGGCCGTGGTGCGCAATTGGCTGGGGGCATCCGGCTTGGTGCTCCTGGGATTGATCGTTGGTGCCGTGGACATCGACCCGTTCATCCTATCTGTGGCCAAAGGCAGCCAAGTGGAATCCGCCCTTCTGGCGGCCATCCTGATGTCGATGCTGTCCAATACGGTGGCCAAGGGCGTTTATTTCGGGTCGCTGGCCGCCCCGGTGCGCAAACAGGCCTTCCTGCGGTACTTCGGGTGGGCGCTGCTGCACATTCCGCTGGCGTTGTTGTGAGTTCATCGATGAGTGAAAGGTTTCGCATTGGCGAAATTCTTTCACCTATAGCTGAAACTTTTTCCTTTCGATCCGGTCATCCTGGCTGTTTTCCGCATTGGTTTCTCGAAAGCGACGCACCGTGAATCTGAGTCATCTGGAAATCGTGCTGGTGCGCCCGGAAACCCCGCGCAATGTGGGTTCGGTGGCGCGCGCCTGCCGCAACTTCGGCGTGGACCGCATCTGCATCGTGGGCACGCGGGAAATTTTGAACGACGGCTGGGCACGCGCCACCGCGCACGCCTGCGAGGACATCCTGGATCGCATCCGCTTCGTGGATTCCGTGGAAGCGGCCTTGGCGCCCCACTCCTTTGCCGTGGGCACCGCCAACCGCGTGCGCAAGGGAAAGCTCCCGCCCCTGGAATTGCCCCACCAGGTGGTGCCGGATCTTGGCACCGCCTCGGATCATGGCACCTGCGCTTTGGTGTTCGGGCCGGAATCGCGAGGCCTCACCGACGTGGAGCTGGCCTACTGCACGCGTTTGTTGCGCATCCCCACGCAGGTGGATCAACCCTCCCTGAACCTTTCCCAGGCGGTGTTGGTGGCGTTGCAGGAATGCTGGCGTCATGCCCAGGGGTGGACGTTGGCGATTCCGCCCAGCGAAGGGCCTTCTGCTCTGAAGGCCGATACGGTGGCCTCCGACCCCGCCACCTACTCGGAATTCGATCTGATCCTGGGTTACTTCGAGAAGCTCATGACCCGGGCCGGATTCAAGCCCTACGCGGAAGATCCAACCTCGTTTCGGCTGGCCGCCCGCCGCACGCTGGCCCGTGGACGCTTTGAGCGGCGCGACCTGCGCACGCTGCTGACCATCGCCAAGACATTGGACCGGTTGGGATAGGGTTTGCACAATCTGCCTATGGATGATTTCGTGAATCGTCAAGGGCAGAGCGAAAAATGATGTATCCAAGAATGTGATTTGGTTTAGGATACACGGGTGCACTCCAGAAGTGGGTCTACGTAGCTTTTCTTGTAAAGCACGCATTACATTGATTCAAGCGAATGGGCGATTCCTAAAAAGCTCGGTTCGTGCAATTAATGGAACCTAAACAAGGAGATGTGCTGTGCAATTTTTGAAGACGGTGGCTCTGATTGGTGCGATTGCGTCCTCTGCTTTCTGTGTGGAAGGGACTACTGGTTGTTATGCTACGAATCTGCCATCAACATTTGATATGATCACCTATCCAGATCGCACTGTGCTTGCTTGGCGGACTGATGGATCTTATGCGTTTCCAGCTGGCACAACAAACTGTGGGGTTACGAAATTTGGGAATACGTTTCGCCTGAATATCCTTGCTTCGTCGTCGTCGTACCGTAGTCAGATCAATCAACTCCAACAACTAAAGTTGGTGGGCGGAATCATGGATGTTGATTATGTGAACTCCTTTGGCGGAGCATATGGATACGAAGCGAAGGTGATTACCACTCACTAGCCTCAATGCGGAAATGATTCGATCTGACACATATCCGAGCCTATGGGTATTTTTTAATGCGATTAAGCTGGGCTAAAATGTGTTGGCGGATCGTTCTCGAGCCATTATAAGCGGGCAGCATTCCATTGGCCTTCTTTAGTGGATTCAATCTCAGCGATTGTGATGTGAGGTTGTTTTAGCCTTTCATACAGGTTGAGGTTTGTCCGATTTTAGGTGTTTTGATTGGGATTTCTTGCCAAACAAACTTAGCCAGCGGCAATTCTGCGGGGTTGTCGCTGGCCTTTCAAAAGGAGAGGAAAATGCGATTTTTGCATGGCTGTGTAAGTCGTTTGCTTCTGTTCACGTGCGCTTATGGAGTGGCTGCACATGCTCAAACATCGGTTGACCTTGGTGTCGTGATTCAGTCGGGAGTGGATCGGGGAGTGGTGCTTGATGTCCGCAAGGCCAGCATGCTGGATCCAATCAATCAAGGTGGTGGATTTGCCTACGGGCCCTCGATTGTGAAAGATGGCGACTATTACCATATGTTCTTTTGCTCCGCTGGGCGGCTGGATATGTCCACCGGGAATCCTGCTGATGGCTATGAATGGGACTTTATTCGGCACTCCGTCTCCAGAGACGGGCTTACATGGACGTCTCCTGAGATCGTGTTAAAGCCTGCCCCCAGGGGGCCAGGATCTGAGCGCAGCGCCTGCGATCCGAGTGTTGTGAAGTTCAAGGGTGAATGGTACATGTATTACGGTGGAAATGCGGATAGATATGCTGGAGGAATCTACGTTGCCAAAGCGGCATCCCTATGGGGGAAGTTCCAGAAATGGACCGGAAGTGGCTGGGTTGAAAACGGAGTTCCCAAGCTGATCATTGCTCCCAAGTGTCCTTATGCAACATGCCTGCCAGCGACGGATATATTGCGCTATGGAGCAGGACAACCAACGGCTGTTGTGAAGGATGGAATTGTGCATCTTTGGTATCATGATGATACGCGGACCAAAGAGCCGCATCGGCGAAATTATTATTCCACTTCAGCGGATGGCGTGACATTTTCTGCGGGGAATCAGATCTTCATCGACGGGTCGAAAGATCAAATTGCAACAAAACAAGTTGGCGACATGTATTACGCTACTGAGTTGGCTAATGATGATTTTCCGAATACGGATAACGGAGAAGTGAAGTGGGATCCGCTTTCAAATAAGTTTTGGATGTTTCAGCAAAGGACATTCTGCCCGTTCATTGGGGTTACTCCATATCCTGAGTTGAAGCAGGTTTTCGGGGATTTGGTGAGAAAATTGTGCTTATATTCGTCCGTTGATGGGTTGAATTGGGTGAGTCGGAATAAGGTGGTGAGTTCAAATCCAACGATTCCACTTTACGCGAGCAATATAGGCGTTTCTGCGGATGCTCAAGGCTGGATTGATGCAGCTGGCTTTTGGGTGTCAATGGGTGTTCCTTGGACGGATATGCCACCGCAATTGTATCAGCAAAATATGGCAACCATCTCTTACGGGAGCAAGCCAATGAAAAAAATCCCGTTGGCCTTGCCATTCTTGGGGGACGAATGAAAAAGAAAATCACACTCCTAGTCGGATTGCTTGCCGTCGCGGGGTTCTGCGGCAAACGAATCCTGATTCTCGGGGATTCCATCACCCAAGGATCCTCCAATCCGGTGGAACGCCCTTGGCGGGATTGGATTCTTCAAATTGCCAATGCGGCTGGGAAGCCTTATACCCCCGTGGGGCTGGCCTCCTGGCAGGTCTACGACTACAATACGAAGAGCTTGGTCGTGAACTATTTGGGCGTAGGGGTTTGCTCCGCAGACCCCTATCCGATGACGTCATCCGTTGCCAAGTCAACCTTTCCAGGGCCACACGGGGCGCAGTGCGGGATCGCGACCGATGGCCTGCTCTCCTGGTTCAAGACCAAGAAACCCAACTTGGTGAATGCAGGAGGAGCTGATGTGGTCGTCATTGCTTCCGGGACCAACGACCTTGGAAACTTGAACGAGGCGCAGAAGCAACGTTCTGCCACGGAAACGCTTGCTCAAATGGAGCTGTTGGTCAAGGAGGTGAAAAACACTCTTCCCAACGCCAAGATTTATGTGACAACGTTGCTTCCGGTCGATGAAGCCAAGATCAAGATCATCAATCCACAGTGGATCACCTACCAGCCCAAGATCGACGAGTACAATGCGAAGTTGTTTGGCTGGAGCGAGGGAATGCGGAAGTCAGGCATTCCTGTGGAAGTGATCGATTGGACGCGTGCGGTGACGGTTGCAGACCTGCACGACGGCCTGCATCCGCACTCCGCAGGATCCGAAAAGCTTGCGAAATTCGCCTTTGCCCGGATGGAGCTGGTGCCCCAGATCGCCGCCACGGTCGTAGGTTCAGACGACTGATCTTCGGCTTCGGAGCCGATATCCTCGATCCGGTCGCGAATTGGACCGACATTTCAAAACGGGGCCGGATTCCGGTCCCGTTTTTCAGTTGGAGGAGCGGCATCTCCAATGAGGATGTGGCAGAACTGAATGCAACGCGCTTGCACGAAGATCGCACCGGTCGTCCGGTCTTCTTTTGTTGCAGCGCCTCCCATGACCGTTCCCTGAAACGGGGTGACACCAGCGAATCCGAAGCGCCATTGCTTGTGCATACAAGTTCAGCGTATATTGTACGTACAATCGGAGGTGCGCTGTGGCTTCGTCCCGGATCACGTTGAGTGTCGATCGTGAACATTATCGCGCGGCAAGGCTGGCCGCCACGCGGATGGAAACCACTGTCTCCCACCTGACAGACCTTTTCTTCCAGACACTTGCCGAGCCGTCACCACCCTCGCAAGGCCGTGCGAAGAGCTTGCGGGGTGCGTTTCGGGGTGCGTTTCGGGGCGAGATCGCGGATGATTCCCGTGCTCTGGTGGCGGCACTGAAGGCGAAGCACCTGCGGTGAAGGTTTTTCTCAACACCAATATTTTGTTGGATCTTCTGCTGGATCGCGCCCCACATGCCGAAGCGGCGGAGTCGTTGCTGGCCGTGATCGAAGCGGGCAAGGCTCAGGGGTTCGTGTCGGGGATCACGGTTTCGAACCTCTATTACATCCTCCACGACCTGAACAAGCGCAAAGACCCCCTTCCCTCCATCGCCTCGCTCCTGAGCTTTCTGGAAGTGGTCCCCACCTCCAAGAAAATTCTGCTGGATGCCATGGAAAACGGGTTCAAGGACTACGAAGACGGGATCCAGTACGCCTCGGCGCTGACCGCCCGCTGCACCCACCTGGTGACCCGCAACACCAAGGACTTCCGGAAGGCCAGCCTGAGCGTGGTGACTGCCGCCGAGGCATGTTCGCTGCTGACGATCGCCAAGACGTTGGATCGGTTGGGGTGAGGGCTCTGATTGCGGGCTATTTGGCTAGAGTCATGCGATAGACTTTTTTCGCACCGATAATCGGATCTGCCGTCGAGCAGCGCGACACCGCAAAGTCCATCTTGGTTTGGGTGGCGGTGGTCAGGGTTTCAGCAAGCTGTCGCGTGAGAACCGAGTTGCCGACATCGAAGTACATCCATTCAGGACTGAGCGTGGAAAGGAATGAGTAGCGTAGACCTCCATCAGGGGTGTTTCGGAGCCCCACGGTGAGGGCTCCGGAGCCTCCAGAGATGTACACGGTTTCGAGACCCGCTTGATTGGGGCATCGCTCGCCGGTGGAGACGCTGGGCTCGATCAGTGCGTAGGCCTTTTTCGCAAGCTTGTTCGCGCCGAGGTCGGTCGGATGGAGTCCGTCGATCAGATCGGTTGTGGGATCAATCGATTGGTTCCAATCCAAGATCGAGACTCTCGCCCCCTTGGCTTGGAGTTCGAAGATCAACGCAGGGAGTCGCCTGTTGTACTCAGGGACGAGATCGGAATAGTTGTCAGTTCTTGGTAGCAATTGGGCAACGAGGAGGTTGGTTTTTGGGAAATTTTGCAGGATGGTCAGGGCGAGTTTGCGCGTCTCTGAAATTGCCTGATCGGGAGTCTGCTTAAGGACGCCGAGGTTGTTCGTCCCCGAAGCGATCACGACAACATCTGGGGGCGTTTGGCGCAGCTCCGGCAAAGAGGCTTCAAGCCACAAGTTCACAAATTCGCTCGTTTGACCACATTCCGCGCCATGGGCAGGATAGAGATAGGCGCGTGGGGTGGAGCATGTTCCAGTATTTGAGTGTGACCAGTGCTGCGACGGGTCTATCCATCCGTCTTTCAATCCGACGAATTCAAAGCCGGCAAGGTTTTGGTCGGCAATTTCCTTTAGCCAAGCCCTCCATGGTTTGAAGATAACGCCCTGAGGGGTGGGGCCGCCTTTGGTGATGGAGTCGCCTAAGAGGAGAATTTTCGCGGATTGAGAGAATCCTGCGGCAATTGCGATGAATGTGGTGATGGTGCGAAGTCTTCTGCTGAATTTCATGTTACTTCCTTTTCGGAGGCATAGAACGGGGAAGAGGGGAGAGAATCTCCCTCCCCTCATTCTTCTGGTAGCCTGGATCGATCGGTGATGCCCTTATCCAATCGATTGCACAAGCGTTAGCGTGCGATGGAGACTCGATAGATTTTCTTCGCGCCACCAACATTGTTGTCGGGGGTGGAACAACGATTGACGGTCGTCGAGAGCTTCAGCTCTGTTGCTTTCACTAGGGTCGCATACATTTGCTCGGAAAGACGGCTATCCAAATCAAAATACATCCACCCTCCGATGCTGGAATAAACAATAACTCGTCCATAGGTCGTGCCATTATCGCCAATGGTTGTGTTGAGAGAGGCGGTCGAGTTCAGGATGGTTGCGGATTCCAGGGTGCCTCCCGAAGGGCAAGTTTCAGCGGCGAAAGATGTGGCAGTGAAAAGCAAAGCGGCAGCGATGATCGATTTCATGATTTCCTCAATGGTTTTGTGGTGAAAAAACAGGCGCAGGCAAGGCACAATGATTCCTGCGCTCCTGTTGGGGGCAAGTGATTAAGGTTTGGGGGTTGCGGAATTGATTCCTGGATCAGCACAGTAGAACATGCTGTACTTGCCGTTCTGCTTGATGATCGAGGGGGCGTATCCATAAGATCCAGGGTAATCTACGCGATTGCTTCCGCGGAATTGGGGAACATTCAACGCAAGTGTCGGTGATTGGGTTAGCTTGCCGGTGGTAAGGGAATACTTCAGTGAATAGATGTTCCAGTCACGATCTGTGGTTTTCATTGTATTCGAGTAATACACTTCCGCGATATCGCCATTGATGATTCCACTCGCATCTCCTGTGATGCCAACATTGTGGGCGGTCGCATTGACCTTGGCGATGAACTTGAGATTCGTCCAAGTGAATCCGTCAGTGCTTTCCCAGCGCACCAGCCAAGTGGGACTCTCTCCTTGATTGGCAAGAAGGTGCAGGTAGTATTTGTTGTTTTGTGACGACCAGCGAACGACCATGGATTGGAAAGTCCAAGCCATCAAGGCTACAGGCTCTCCATTGAAGTAGCCTAGGGTATCAAGTGGACTTTTTAGGAGATTGTACGTTTGGTCGAATCTGGTTCCGTTCGCCCGGGTGAATGTTGGTAGCTTGGCTGCGGCATCATTCAATGATGTTGGAGATGTGCTTGTTAGAAATTTGAGCGTTCCTAGTGAAGGAGCTGGATAACTGCGGTCATCGGAATACCAAACATTGATGTTTCCATTTCGAACAACTACAGAGGTTTGTCCCAAGCCATAATAACCCCCGACGTTGCCATTATAGCAATTTGCGCCTGCATAGCCATAATAGCGAAGCATCCGGTCTGCGGGATAGGATCCTCGGAGGATGGGCTTGGGTGATTCGGAATTGACCTTCCAAGTTCCATCGGTGGAATATTTTTCCCAGGGGCCATTCAACGATGACGATCTGGCGATATAAACAATCGTGCCTCCAGAATCGGATGCGCCAGTATATTGCATGTAGTAGGTTCCGTTCCAGAGGTATACCTCTGGATCGCAAGCGGCAAGTTCATTTTTCGTGTCGCCAACGAACACGAACGTTTCACCCTTGGAGTCAATTTTGACTGCTCGATTTGGCTCAATCGCGATGCGATCCCCGCTCCAACGCTGCCCATCGACGGATTCAGTAGTGCGGACATTGTCCGTCCAGATGTTCCATTTGAGATTCGGGTTGTGTGGTGCACCAGTGCAGCCATCATGGTCGGCATAGACTACCGTGCTGGTTCCTGGGAAAAGCTTGTAATCTACATTTGGATTTTGTACATACCCTTTTGTTTGGGCGTGAATCGTATTTGTCGCAGCCAAGGCGAGCAATAACGGCAAATGATTCGAAAAAAGCGGCATCTTTTTTGGCACGAGTTCCCCCATTGGAGTGATAGTCTCCGTGATTTGCGGTCAATTATGAATCGCTGAGCGATGGGATAAAGAATACCCGAAAAGGTTATCGGATGGGGCGCGTGGGGTCGAATCTGGAGAAGTCCCTGATCTCTTGTGAGTGCACGCCATTCTGGAATTTTTTTTTCTCCGTTGACAGTTGAAGTTGCGAGTGCTTGTCAAATCCTGTCTGCCTTGCCTTTTCCAAGAGTCTTCATGGGCGACTGTTCTGGACGGCAACAGAGTGTGATCACACTCGTTTTTGTGAGCACCTCTGCGCCTACGGAGAGGAATGGGCGGTCAGGTTGGCGCACCTTGACGAGGTGTTCTGTCCAAATTGCCTTTGAAGATCGATGGAGCACCGCACAGGGAGGGATGTTTTTCGACGAGGAGTCCTGGTGTATCAGAGGAGAGAAGAGTGATCAAGCCGCGGTAAAAGGGCGATCGCGAACGGAGCCAGTCCAGGCTGGATCTCAATCCGAGCTATCTTGGCCGCAGTCTGTCCGTCTGTTCTCGCACTGAGGTTGACTTGTGATGAATCCGCTACCCGTTCGCTTCGCCATGGCGAAAGCATCGCTATGGGCACTTCTGCTGGTTCTCGTCGTCGGCATGGTTGGCTGCGAAGATGCCAACCCCCAAGCGATCGTCGTGGGGACGGGAAATGCTGGGAGAGTCCATGGCGTGACCGTCATGAACGGCGTCGGCGTGTCTACCGCGACGCGGTTGATCCGGATGGATCAGGAAAACAGAAAAACTCTGGTGGCGGAGCATTCCACGGATTCCTTGGGAGCCTTTGAGTATGACTCTGTGAGTTATGGGCGCTATTTGATCGAGGCTTGGCAGGATGGCCAAATTTGTGGACGCTCTGATCCATTCGAGGTCCGAGATTCCGTTGTGAATCTCATCGTCGTTTTGGTCAAGCCCTTGTATGTCACGGTTGATTTGCGATCGCTCGGTTCTGTGGATTCCGCATACCTTGATTATCCAGGGAATCCGTGTTTGGTCCAAGACTCGACCTTGGTGGTTAAAAACTTTGTGAACGATCAAGGAATCCTGTATACGAAAGCAATGGATTCGCTAGGCCGGTCCGCATGGCTGACATGGGACCTTTCGCTGAAAAATGGTGACCTCCGATTGCGAGGTCTTGGCGTTACTGGCTCAACGCTGAACGCTCGAGTGGATACGGGAAGTTTCTTTCCATCAAAACACACGGTTGCGCTATGGAGCTTCGATACCGTGACCAAGGAAGGCCGATTCCGAGATTTGAGCGACAATCACAATGACTTGATTGTTCCCTCCGGGAAATACCTCGTTCCCTCTCCCCACGGAAACGCGCTCAACTTGGCCTATTTGCCGCTGATTCCCGTGGCGATGGTGGGAGGGGATAAAATACCCGCCTCCTTGCAGTGGAGTAAAACGGGAATGCAGACAATCAAGCTGAGAATTAAGGTTGACTCTTTAAACCAGACTCTGTCCAAGATCATGGGGACCATGGAAGGGTTTCAAATCGGAGTCAATGACGACCAGCAGATCCAAATCGAGAGCAGGTTCCCTGCGGAACCTGGTGCATGGAGTTGGAATACTTACCTCAGTTCATTGGGCTCCGTTCCCTTAAAACAATGGACAGAAATCCATATTTCAAGGAAGCGCGATGATAAATCCTTCTCTCTGTGGGTTGATGGGGTTCCTGTGCCTTTGTACTCGATTTTGGATCGAAATCTCGGGTTCATTGAAACCGTGCGCGATACGTTTGGATTGAGCAATGCCTTTTGGAATGTGAAACCACCTCAGATTCAGCTTGATGAGATGGAGGTTGCCGATACTGTCGAGAAAGTGGACGGTTACGCGCCACAGTCCGTGGGGCAACTTGGCTTGAAGCTCAACAAACAAGAGGCTGTTGCCATCACCTTCAACGATGCGAGCTCGCTGGATACGGCTCTCCTGCTAGACTCCTCCAGTACTCTCGATGTTGGCGGCTCCAGAAGCCTGTTTGTGAGAGCAAACGATGTGTCAGGACTCCTGAATCGGCAGGTTGTCACCGCGCGGATCCAACTTCTCATTGACACGATGAATTCCGGGAGGACTGCCTTTCCGTGTGATGCGTTTCGGGCTTATCCTTCTTTACAGAAAAAGCTTGTCGAGGGGAAACGCCCGCTTCCAGGTGTCGATTTTGATACAGTACCATTCACGTCGACTCAGAATGGCTGCCTTGGATGTGGGTTGATCCAGTTTAAAATTTCCACCCTAGCGGGCAGCTGGGCGGAAAGTGAGAGCAAAAATAATGGGGTAGTGATTCGGCCTTCAGCAGGGAGGTTGAAAAATGTTCGATTCAAGACGCAGTATGTAAATGGGGTCGATGCTAACTACATCGGATTTTTCCTCAGGTAAGAGCTTTTCCAAGCCTTCTATCGGGAGGCAATTTTTGTCAGCGGAAAGGCTTGAAAGTTGAGTTGGTAGACTCTGTCAGGGGATTTTGTTTTTGCTGAAATGTCAATGATTTTCTGCCTGAAAAACTTCATTTCTTCCTGTATTTCAATCCAGGAATCGGCATCAAGACCTAGGGTGAGTGTTCCAATATTTCGCAGATCTGTTGGCATTCGCGATAGCGCGTTCTGCGCAAGATCAATGGTTTTTGCTTGGTAGCTTTTTATGGTTGCCGAGACCAATTCATCTTTTGTATGGAGAATGTATTCTTTTTGGGCATACTTGTCTCCTTCGGGCTCGATCAGATCCAGTTCGAGCAGGATGGCGATGGCGTTTCGTGCTTCCTCAGGGCTGATTGTCGGATCTAACAATTGGCCAAGCGACTTGAAATCATTCCCGAATGGCTTGCTTGTGACGAGCTCCCAAATAGGGATAATGTACCACTCGGAAAACAATAGGAATTGTTGAGTAGAAAGAATCTTGCGCTGTGATGGTTTATTGATTGCCTTGAGTTTTGCCAGGTAAAGGTTCCGCTCCCAGGGGTCGGAGGCATTATTGTATCCAACAAGCGCAAGAAAGTATTCCGATTCTCGAGCCGTCAAACCCATCGCCTCGGAAAGTCGTACTGCGGCGGCATGAAGCAAATCGCGCTCACCCATCGCAACCATTCGAAGGAAAGAGCGAGACTTCATTCGTGCGCGATTGGCTAATTCTTGATAGCTGTACGTGGATCGATCGGCTTTTTTTGCGTCGATCCACTCTCTCAAAAATACGTGATAGTCCAAGTATTCGAACACAGTAACAGAAGAGGGGCGAATCGCTTGTTGATCGAGGGCAGGGCTGGGGGCTGTTTCTGGATGAGAGCTCGGATTCACTGGTGTCCCTTGCATGCTGATCGGTCGTTACAGCGTGGCATTTTGATCTGGACCGCCATGTGCAAGAGGAAAGGGACCACGCTCATCGCCTGCTCGTTGTTGGCGGGTGAAATGTCGGTTATGCTGTCCCAAGAAGATAACAGGAGGCACGAGCGCTGGACCTTTGGTGGGAAGCGGAGCGTAGGCTCTCCGATGAGACCCGCGCATTGCTGGCGATAACACTTGTGGAGAGACGGCTTCTGGGCCCCGACCTACGGTCGTTTCTCTGCCGCTCCGCCTTCCCTGACCCATCCCTGAAACGGGGGATCACAGGCGCCTCCCGGGAATCTATCTTGGGCCGTTCGTCCTGTTTGAGCGAGAATGGCGGAATTGGCAGACGCGCCAGACTTAGGATCTGGTACCGAAAGGTATGGGGGTTCAACTCCCCCTTCTCGCACTTCGTCACCTACCCACACTGCCCAAGGAGAAGCGAGTGAACATCGTCGTGGCCGAACGCGGCGCCACCGAGCGCGAACTGGAACTGGAAATCCCCGCTGCGGATCTGACCCAGTTGGTTGAATCGAAGATCGAGACCTACCGCAAGAAGATCAGCCTCCAGGGCTTCCGCCCCGGAAAGTTGCCTCGCGACGTCGTCAAAAAGCGCTTTGGAGCCAGCATCCGCGCCGAAGCGGTGGAAGAACTCGTGGAATCCTCCGTGCGCAAGGCGCTCACGGAAAAGAAGCTCCTTCCGGCGGGCCCCGGACAGATCCAGGATCTCCAGGCTCCCGAAGGCGGCGACCTCAAGGTCAAGTTCCTGTTCGAAGTGGATCCTGAAATCGAGCTGAAGGATTACAAGGGCTTGGGCATCACCGTGGTGGAGCCCCAGGTCAACCAGACGGAAGTGGACGCGCGCATCGAGCAGATCCGCCAGCAGACCGCCCGCATCCAGAAGCCCGAGCGCCCCTCCCAGACGGGTGACCTGGTGACCGCCCGCTACCTGAAGGTGTTCGTGGACGGCGTGGAGACCGCCGCCCCGGTGCCCGTGTTCCAAGCCGAGCTCGGCAAGGGCATCCCGCAGGTGGACCAAGCCTTGACCGGTGTGGAAGTCGGCGCCGAGATGGCGATCGATTTCGAATTCCCGGCCGATTACGCCGACGCCGCCCAGGCCGGCAAGAAGGCTCGCTACGAAGTCAAGGTGGAAGGCGTGTTCGAGCGCATCCTGCCGGAGATGAACGACGAGTGGGCCAAGCTCCTCGGACCGTTCCAGACCGTGACGGATCTTGTCGAACGCGTGCAGAAGGACATGCAGGAAGCCGCTTCCCGCGACGCCCGCCAGAAGGCCCACGACGAGGCGATCGACACCGTGCTTCGCCGCAACCCCTTCCAGGTGCCCAAGGCTCGTGTGGAGTCGTTGGTGGACTGGCAGCGCAACCGCATGGTCAAGCAAGGCCAGCCGGTGCCCGAACTCGCCGAGATGATGCAGATCGTCGGAGCGGAGGCGGAGCAGCAGATCAAGCGCCAGCGCGCCCTGGAATGGATCGCTGAAAAGGAAAGCGTGAAGGCCACCACGGAAGAAGTGGACGCCCGCATCAAGGAAATGGCCGAACAAGCCGGCATCAGCGCCGAAGAGGCTCGCGAAGAGCTCCGCAAGTCCGGACGTCTGATGGAAGTGCGCGAAAGCATCCGCATCGAGAAGACCCTCGAATGGTTGCTGACGGCCTAAAAGAGGCGTTTCCCAGCCTTTAATTGGCTCCGGCCCTGGATCGAACGAGTCGATCCAGGGCCTTTTTCGTTGTTTTTGGTATCGTTCTACCATCGCCCCGGATCGGGGCCACTGATTACGCCTTCGAGGAGCATTCATGTACCTGCCGACCATCATCGAAACCACGGGACGCGGCGAGCGCGTCTACGACATTTATTCGCGCCTTCTGAAGGAACGGATCATTTTCATCGGCACCGAGATCAACGATCAAGTGGCCAACGCCGTGATCGCCCAGATGATCTTCTTGGAATACGAGGATCCGGAAAAGGACATCATCCTCTACATGAACAGCCCCGGTGGATTGGTCTCGGCTGGCCTTGCGATCTACGACACCATGCAGCACGTCAAGTGCGATGTGTCCACCATCTGCATCGGCTCGGCCGCCAGCATGGGAGCCATCCTGCTCACCGCCGGCACCAAGGGCAAGCGCTTCATCCTGCCCCACTCGCGGGTGATGATCCACCAGCCCATGGGTGGCGCCTCCGGCCAGGCTTCGGATATCCAGATCACCGCCAAGGAGATCATGAAGATCAAGGGCCAGCTCAACGACATCGTCGCCAAGCACACAGGCAAGGAGCGCGCGGCGGTGGAAAAAGACATGGACCGCAACTACTACATGAGCGCCCTGGAAGCGATCGAGTACGGCCTGGTGGACAGCGTGCTCTCCCGGGTGGAGGCGAAGGCAGCCCCATGACGACCCGCGACCGGCGCGGCCCCGCGCTGGGGCGTGTGAAGTGTTCGTTCTGCGGAAAGGCGTCGGAAGAAGTGGCCCGGATGGTCACGGGCCCTGGTGTCAACATCTGCAACGAATGCATCGGGATGTGCAACGAGATCATCGAGGAGGATCGCTCCAAGGCTCCCGCCGCGAAGACCGGCGTCAAGCTCGCGACTCCCGCCCAGATCAAGGCGCACTTGGACGAATACGTGATCGGGCAGGAGAGGGCGAAAAAGACCTTGTCCGTGGCGGTGTACAACCACTACAAGCGTATCGGGCAGGCCGGCGGTGCACGTGATGTGCACATCGACAAGAGCAACGTGCTCTTGCTCGGTCCCACGGGCTCCGGCAAAACGCTTTTGGCGCAGACCATCGCCCGCCAGCTCAACGTTCCCTTCACCATCGCCGACGCCACCATCCTCACCGAGGCGGGCTACGTGGGCGAGGACGTGGAGAACATCCTGGTGCGGCTGCTTCAGGCGGCCGACTACGACGTGGAAGCCGCCCAGCGCGGAATCGTCTACCTGGACGAAGTGGACAAGATCTCGCGCAAGTCCGCCAATCCCTCCATCACGCGCGACGTGTCCGGCGAAGGGGTCCAGCAGGCGCTTCTGAAGATCCTGGAAGGCACCATGGCCTCCATCCCCCCCAAGGGCGGACGCAAACATCCGGAACAGAATCTGGTCCAGATCGACACGCGCAACATCCTGTTCATCTGCGGCGGGGCCTTCGAAGGCCTGGAAAAGACCGTCTCGGCTCGCGTCAACACCACCCAGCTGGGGCTTTCCGCCGACCCGCGCTCCAAGCGCTCGCGGGAAACGTCGGATCTGCTCCAGCAGTGCGAACCGGAAGACCTGGTGAACTACGGGATCATTCCCGAACTTGTCGGACGTCTCCCTCTCATCGTGGCCCTCCAGGAGCTGGATGAAGACGCTCTGCTGAAGATCCTCACCGAACCCAAGAATGCCTTGGTACGCCAGTATCAGCATCTGCTGAGTCTGGACGGCATCGAGCTGGAGTTCGAGCAGGACGCGCTTCGCGAGGCCGTGCGCATCGCGCGCAACCGCAAGACCGGCGCGCGTGGCTTGCGCTCGGTCCTGGAAGTGGCCCTCACCGACACCATGTTCGATGCGCCCAGCTGGAAGGACGTGGACAAGATCGTGGTCACGCGCGAAGCGATCCTGCGCCAAGCCCCACCCAAGCTGGTGATGTCATCCGCGTCCCGCCATTCCTCGGCGGCTTGAGGAGGCTTTTTTGATCTCCCATCCTTTCTTCTCGATCCCGTTTCCGTTTTCGGAAGATCTGGGCAGATTTTGTCACGATGGGCGTGCAAGCGCCACGCGGCCTGCATGCTGACGCGGGGCTTTCCGGAAATCCTCGCGGATCTCCATCCCTTCCACGCCGCGGCGAGGCTGAATCTTTCCGATCTGATCGCCTCGCGTTCCTTCCGCAAACGGGCGGATTCGGTGAGCGACCGTCCGGAATCGGCAGGCCCCTTCCTCGCCCGCGTCACACCGGTGACGGAGGTGGTCAGTACCGGGCCGGCGCAGCACATCCTGATCCACGGTCCCGCCGGCTCCGGCAAGCGGAGTCTCGCCAAGGCCGTCCAGCAGGCGTTGCAGGGACAAATTTCGGTTCTGATCATGGAGTCGGACAAGGAATGCACCGCCGATCGGGGAGTGGTCTTGTGGATCGTTCGCGATGGCAAGCTTCCCAAGAATCTTCCCGCGCGCACTCCCCGGGTGCGGGTGCGGAGCTTGTCGTCTTCCGAAAAGCGACGACTCCTGTCCATCCAGGTCCAGGACACCTGCGGGGCCTTCGGCTTGGATCCGTACGACTTCCTGCGCGAAGATCTCTTGAACGTGCTGCTCTACGGCGGGGCTCCGGAATCCGGCGTGCTGGGCGCCGTGCAGCGATTGGAGCGACTCTGTCGGCGTCGCGCTCGCGAGCAGGCGGAAGGCTATCTGCCTCCGGTGGACATCGCTTGGGCGGCGTCCGTGCTGGGTCCTGACGCCCAACCCCAAATGCGCCTGGCCGATCACTTGGCGCCGGGGGCGGTGCACTCGCCTCTGGTCTCCAGTCTGGGCGGGGCGCTTGCGCAGATCGAGGCCTTCTCCACTCCCGGCAAGGGCCGGACGTTGTTGACCGGAGCGGGCCAACAAGCCGAAGAAGCTGTTCGTGTCGCGCGTTCCCGCTGCTTGGCGTTCGCCACTGCGTTGGGCATGTCCACCGAACAGTTGCGCGATCTGGATTGGCATGTGCACGTGTCGGGTCCGGAAGGCCCCAAGGACGGCATTTCCCTGGGGTGGCCCGTGTTGGTCGCGATGGTCTCCCACCTTTCCGGAGTGCCGGTGGATGCCAAGTATGCCTTCACGGGTGAGATCACGCTCAGTGGCGATCTGCGGTCGGTGGGCTATGTGGATGAGAAATTCCTCTCGTGCGAACGGCAGGGGTTCCGCCGTCTGTTCATGCCCGCCAGCAACCTCATGGATCTCTCCAACATGGAGCCGGAGGCGATCGGGGCTTGCGAGCCCACGCCCACCCAGGATGACTTGGGAATCCTGCGCGGCTTGGGACTGCTTCCCGCGGCAACGGAGTGATTGGATTGCGCTCACGTCTGGAGAGTCTGGAAACACGATTGCAAGAGGCCTGCCGCAAGGCGGGCCGCTCCCGCGAAGAGGTCGTTTTGGTGGCGGTCTCCAAGCGCCATCCTGCTTCGGCCATCGACGATGCCTTGGGATTGGGCCTCACCGAGTTCGGGGAAAACTACGTCCAGGAAGCGTTGGACAAATTTCCACGGCCCGGCGCGAACCTCCACTTCATCGGCCACCTCCAGCGCAACAAGGTCCGGAAAATCCTCCCGATTTCCAGCTTGGTGCATGGCGTGGGGAGTTTGTCCGTTCTGGATGCAGTGGATCGCATCAGCGGCGAAGAAGGGTTGTCTGCGAAATTTCTGATCCAGCTCCATCTGACCGGAGAGCCGACCAAGACAGGTTTTTCCGCCGAGGAGCTTTCCGCGGCGCTGGATGCCTGCCATGGCTTGCAACATGCCAAGCTGTGCGGGTTCATGGCCATGGCGCCGCTCGACGGAGACCTCGATTCCGCACGCAAGACCTTTGCGCACGCCCGACAGATCGCCGATCGCGCACGGAGCCGGTTTCCGCAAGCCAACATCCTTTCCATGGGGATGTCCCACGATCTGGAAGCCGCGATCCACGAGGGCGCCACCCATGTCCGGGTGGGCACCGCCTTGTTCGGCGAGCGCACCGCAACATGAGTTCCTCCGGTTTTTTTTCAGACCTGGTTTCGGCGCTGGGATTGACGGCGATCTTTGCGATCCTGTTGCGCCAGGTCCTGTCGTTTCGCAGCTGGAGTTCTGGAACAACCCTGTTTCGGGCGCTTGAAGCGCTGACCGAACCTTGGTTTTCGGTGATCCGCCGCCATATTCCACGAGGACGAGGTATAGATTTCTCCCCTTGGGTCGCCTTGGCCGTGGCGGCCGGGCTCACTTTCTTTCTTCGACTTCTCCTTTCGCGAGGCACTGCGTGAACATCACTCCCTTGGATATCCGCAAACAGGAATTCAACCGCAAGATGCGCGGATACGACCCGGAAGAAGTCCAAGGGTTCCTCGATCAGGTGGCCACCGCTTTGGAAGCCTCCAACGCCATGGTCGCCGAACTGGAAGAGCGTCTGAAGGAATCGGAAAGCCGACTGGGTCACTACCGTCTCATCGAGCAGAATCTCCAAGATGCTGCCCTGACCGTGCAACGATCGTTGGACGAGACCAAGCGTCTGGCGGAAAAGGAAGCCGAGCTCATCGTGCGCGAAGCCCATTCCCGTGCCGAGCGCGAGGCGGAATCCTTGAAGGACCGCGTCGTGCGCCTCCAGACGGACATCGCCACATTGGAGATGCAGCGCGCCAACTTCCTGGTTCGCCTGAAGGCCGTGGTTCGGTCCCAAGGCGATTTGATCGAGGCCATGGAGCTGGAAGCCTCCTTGGGCAAGGCCGCCCCCAACCGCGACGAATACTGACCGCGAGATTCCATCCGTGAGCGATGTGCGGTTGTCGACGCCTGGTGAATTCCTGGCCCTGTCCAAGGCCGTGGACTGGGACTTCTCCGACCTCGAGCGGCTGCACGCCGCCATCCAAACCAAGTGCGCGCGGCAAGAAGAGCTTCCGGGATTGGCCTGCCGCAAGGGATGCCACCATTGCTGTCGACGGATTCCGTCTCTATTGCCGGTTGAATTCGCGTATCTGGCCCACGCCACCGCCAGCCAGGATGGCGGGCTTCGCTCCGAGCTCCACCCTGGCGAGGCGCTTTGCGGTCTGCTGGACGCCCAGGGGGCCTGCCGGTTCTACGAACGCCGGCCGGTGGTTTGCCGCACCCACGGGCTCCTGATCCTGTCCGAGGCCGGTCTGGATCATTGCCCCTGGAACTTCCAGGACCTGGAAGAAATCGACGAGTCCCTGCCCTTTGCACTGGAGTCCCTCCACGAGACGTCGCTACGGGTGAATCTCGCCTTTTTGCGCAGGTCCTACCCTGATTCTTGGCGGGAGCTGGCTTCGGTCCGAGTCGTTTTCCAGCCCTAGTCTTTCGATGGCTGGTGACATTCGGGGGATTCGGAAGCATTTTCCGAAGCATGAGTCTCGTGCTGGAATTTCTGACCGTCGGCGGCGTGCGCCCGGACCTCGAATCTTTCGAGGCCTGGGTTTCGGAAATTTCCCCGTTCCAAGTTCCCATCGAGCAGGAAGGCCACCGCGTCTGGTGGTACCGCAATCCCCTCACCAACGTCTATTTCTCGATCTCGTACCGGCATGTGGACCCGTTGGAACAGGAAATCTGGGCGCCTTGCGGTTTGGAAGCCACCATCAACCATCTGCGGCCGTCCTACTTCGCACGGGAAGCCGCCAACTACCTGGCGGGGATGATCCGCGAGTTCGGCATGCTCGCCCGCGACGCGGACACGGGACAACTCCTGTCCATGGATCCGGAGCCCGAACACGTGGAGCGCCTGTGGGAGCTGGGCAACCGGCACGTGCGCGAAGACGCCATCGCGCAGGGTCGCAAGCCCCACGCGGTCTCGCGCGAGGCGAACCTGCGCTGGTGGGAATACTCTCGCCGTCGCGACGATCTTCTGGCCAAACTGCGGACCGAAGATCCCGCCATCGTGGTGCCGGAAGTCCATTTCCTGCACAGCCGCACCCTGGGGCGCGTGCTCACGGCCTTTTCCTGGAAGGACGGCGTGGGCACCGTGTTCCCGCCGTGCGACCTGGTCATCATCGAGCGCAACGAAAAACACCTCCTGGGCTTTCGCAAGGAGCGCAAGCTCACCTACGTGTCCTACGACGCATTGATCCGACAGATCGTGGGCGCCCTGAAGACGGTGGACCTGGACTCGCAATCCTACCGGTACCTCACTGGAGACAATTCCTGGCGGGCCTTGGAGCGTTTGCCTTCCATTCCGCAGAACGAAGACCTGGAATCGTATTCGCATGTGGATTCCGCCCGCGTGACCGACGATGCTTGAGTCGCTGGCCGACGACTTCCTCGCCTTTCTCGCATCGTCCCCTTCTCCCTGGCACGCCGCGCGCGAACTCGCCGCACGCCTGGAGCGATGCGGGTTCCAGCAGGTCTCCCGAACCGATCGTTTTTCTCGCGAGGTGGCCAAGGGCTTCCTGGTGGAAGGCGGGGCGGTGGTCGCCTGGATCGCCCCGAAGGATGGGCCCGGGCGTTTGGCGCTGGGTCTGGCCCACACCGACAGTCCCTGTCTGCGCGTCCGCCCCCATGCCGAGCTGATCTCCTGCGGTTGCCGCCGATTGTCGGTGGAAACCTACGGGGGCTTGCTGAACCACACCTGGTTGGATCGGGAACTGGTGGTGGCAGGGCGGGTTTGCGTGGAAGATCCCCAAGGGATCCGCGAGGCATTGGTGCAGGTGGACGGCCTGCGCCCCATCGTACCCTCCTTGGCCATCCATCTGGATCGCCAGGTCAACGAACGGGGGTTGGTGCTTGATCGCGAGCGCCATCTGACCCCGCTGGCGGGACTTCTGGAAGGTCCCGCATTCTTGACTCTGCTCGGTCGTTCGGTCGGCGCCGCACCTGATCAGATTTTGTCCTGGGACCTTTGCTTGGCGGATGCCGCGCCTCCCTCTCTCGCGGGAACCGGCGATCTGGTGGTCTCGCCCCGTCTGGACAATCTTTCTTCCACCTTCGCGCTCGTGCGAGCGCTGGAGTCCGCCAGCGCCCGACCGGACACGGCGATCGTGGTGGCGTTTCTGGATGCGGAGGAAGTCGGTTCCGGCACGGCGCAGGGGGCCGATTCCAGCTTCCTTTCCCAGATCCTGGAACGCCTGGCGCTTTCCTGGGGGCTGGATCGCGAAGGCTTCCACGCCTGGTGCGCCAAGGGAATCGCCCTATCCGCCGACATGGCGCATGCCGTCCACCCATCCTACCCGGATCGGCACACGCCCCACCATGCGCCAGTGCTGGGCCAGGGCCCCGTGCTCAAATGGAATGCCGGGCTCCGCTACAGCACCACCGCCGCCACGGCCGCGGTCCTGCGCTCCCTGGCCCAGTCCCAGGCGATTCCGCTGCAGACCTTCGCCATGCGGGCGGATCTGGGCTGCGGATCCACCGTGGGCCCCATCGTTGCGAGCCAGTTGGCCATTCCGACGGTGGATTGCGGAGCGCCGATGCTGGCTATGCACAGTGCCCGCGAGACCATGGCCCTGGTGGATCAACTCCTTTCCGAACGTTTGTATCGCGCCTTCCTGGAAAACGCGTAGATTCTCACTCCATGCGCAAACTTTTCCTGGTCCTCGCTTCCCTCGCCTCCCTCTCGCAGGCCGGGGCGTACAAGGCCACTTTGGCCATCGCACCCGCCCTGGTTCGAGGTGGGGACCTACCCAACGATCTGATCCAACCTTTCCAAAAGGCCGTGGCGGAGATCCTTTCTTGGGAAGCTTCGATGATCCCTGGCCTGAAAGTGGTGGATCCCGCCGACCTGGATGGCTTGCTGGAAAGTCGTGGGTGGAGCCAACGTTCGGACCTCAACGATGCCGAAGTGGAAGATGTGCGTTCCACCGGACGGGAATTGGACGCCACGGCTTCGCTGGCCGTGCGCATCCAGCATCTGGGGACCTCGGTGGATTGGAAGATGGCACTGGCCTATCGCGCGGGAACGGTGGACAAGACCTTCAAATTGTCCGGGCGTTCTCGCGAGGATGATCTGTTGCTGGACGTGCGCACCCGCACCTTGCAGTACATGGATTCGCTGGGACTGAGCGTTCCTCCCGCCGCCCGGCAGATGGTGGCCACCCGCGGGAGGGTTCCCTGGGAGGCATTGATCGAATACGCCACGGGGATCCGCGACCAGACCGCTTCCCGCCCCGACGATGCGCTTCGGCATTTGCGCGAAGCCCAGAAGAAGGCTCCCTTCCTGCCCGCCTTGCAGGTGCGCCTGAAGACCCTCGAGCGGGAGAATCCCGGCAAATGATCTCTGTGACAGATCTTGTCTATCGGTATCCCGCCCATCTGGCGCTCGACGGCATCTCCTTCGAGCTTCCCCGTGGGAGCATCGCCGCCCTGGTGGGGCCCAATGGGGCGGGAAAGACCACCCTCATGAAGTGTCTGGCCGGACTGGCCCGACCTTGGCGCGGCACCGTCACGCTCGCGGGCATCGACGTTGTCGCCTCCCCTCGCGAGGCCCATCGGCATCTGGGCTTCCTGCAGGACTTCTTCGGCGTGTGGTCGGACATGACCGTAAAGCACTGTCTGTTGCACTTCGCCCGCGCGCAGGATGTGCCCCAGGAGCAGATCCCCCAGCGGATCGAACAGACTCTCGCGCTCTTGGGTCTGACCGACAAGGCCTCGGCGCTTTCCAGCCATCTTTCGCGAGGGCAGCGCCAACGGCTCGCCATCGGCCAGGCGATCATCCATCGGCCGGAATTTCTGATCCTCGACGAGCCCGCTTCCGGCTTGGATCCCGAGGCGCGCATCGAGTTGGGCCGCACCTTCCTGCGATTGCGCGAAGAAGGCATGACCCTCCTGGTGAGTTCGCACATCCTTGCCGAACTCGATCAATACGCCGATCGCCTGCTGGTGATCCAGTCGGGAAAACTCCTGCAGTCCGAGCGGCTGACAGGTCTTGCCGCGAAGGTCGCCCCGCACCGCGATCTGGACATTTTCCTCTCCGATGCGACCTCTTCCTGGGTGGATCGGATCTCCGGATGGGAATGGGTGGAGTCGGTGCGCGAGAACCAAGGTCGCATCCAGCTGCGGCTGGTGGGCGGGGATGCCGAACAGACCGGGCTTTTGGCTCGGCTGATGTCCGAAGGTGCGCCCGTCTTGGAATTCCGTCTGCGGGAGGATTCCCTCCAAGATCGCTACCTCCAACTGGTCGGAGGCAAGTCATGAACATGCGACGCCTGTTCTGGGACAATCCCGAGCTGCGACGAAATTTGTCGCTGGAGCTGACGGCGGGGCGCTTGCTTTGGACCCCGGCCTTCCTGTTCGTGGCGGTGGGGCTGTGCTTCCTTCCCGATCAGCCCGTCAGGGAGCTGGTGCAGATCGCCCAATGGGTGGTGGTCGGAATCTGGATGGTGGGGGGGATGGTCTGGGGTGGTTTGCGCGCGGCGCAATCGGTGCGCTCCGAACGGACCGAACGCACCTGGGATACACAACGTCTGACCGCCATGAGCGCGGGGGAATTCGCGGTGGGGAAAGTGTTCGGCGCCACCGCCCACAGCCTCTATCTCCAAGCGGTACTGACATGCTTCTGGGCGGTGCTCTCCCTCATGCGGTTCCAGTTGGATCCGACCGAACTCACGCTGCGCGCCGCGGTGGTGATTCCCGCCACATTGGTGATTGGATCCATCGCCCTGTATTCGTTGATGGTCGCCCAATCTTTCCTGGAGACCGATCCCGCCCGATCGGCCAAGTCCACCCTCTTTTCCTTCGGTGTGCCGTTGGTGTCGGCGATCTACCTGGCTTCCCATTTCTGGTCGGATCTGCTCCTGGAGAGGAAAGGGTGGTGGGCGGTGAACGGCGATCCGAAGTTGGTTTCCTGGTGGGGAGCATCGCTTCCCGGTCCGGAACTGCAACTCGCCTCGTTGCTCCTGTTCCTGCCGTGGGCCTGGTTCGGGCTTTGGCGGGCACTGCGGCGCGATCTGCAGCATGCGGATTTCCCGTGGGCGTGGCCGGCGTTTCTCGTGTTCGCGGGCGCCTACGTCCAGGGCTTTTCCACCTCGTTTCCGGAGGAGACCTCCAAGGTTGTTCCCTTGTGCATGATTCCTCTGGTCGTGCTGGGATGGGGCTTTCTGCTGACCGAGAACATCGATCCAATGGGGCTGCGCAGGCTCCTGGATGCCTCTGGCTCCTGGAAGGAACGTTTGCGTCTGGGCATTCCCTTCTCGTGGGTCACCATGCCTTTGGTCGCCCTGGCATCGTTTGCGGCCGCTGGGGCGTGGTGGCTTGGAGATTGGCGGGATGCGAGCGAAATCTACAGCCTGCTGGCCGGAGTCGGACTGATCGCCTTGCGCGACCTGATCTTGTTCACCTGGATCTCGTGCCGGGTTCCGATTGCCAGACAAGGATTGTCACGCATGGCGCTGGTGGTGGGATTGCACGTATTCCTGCCGGTGCTCTCCATGCTGGTTTCCGATGATGCCCGAATGGTCTGGCCCTTCCCTCAGGACCTCGATTCGGACAAGGGGAAATGGCTGGTCCTGGTGAATCTGGGCAGTCTGGGAGCCCAGGCTTTCCTGGCCTGGGCGATCCTGGGACCCTCGCTCTGGCGGCGCATCCGCAAAGCTTAGTCCCCCGCAGGGTATAGTCGTTGCGTAGGGGCGATTCATGAATCGCCCCTACGGTTTGATTTTGCGAACCCTACGCTGGGGATTCTATTCGAACAACGGCAGCAGCCGGTCTGTGGGCCTCTTCACCACATCGATCGGAGGAAGGCCCGTTGCGGCCGCAGGATACGTCCGCCCGAACCGTGCCAGTGAGAAGACCGCAACTTTTACTCCGGTGAACGGGCTGAACAGGCTGATCTCCTCCATGCCCGATGCGGTGGTGTCGATCGACCAGGGGGCCGGGGAGAAGGCCAATAGATGCATCCCCCGAATCACCAGATTGGTAACGGAATCCTCGCACGAAACGAAGGTGGAGGAAAAGCCCGAGATCGACAGTTTTCCGTCGCTGTTCAGCCTCCAGGATCCCGACACGGAATTGCAAGCGATGGTTCCCGAGATTCTGCCGGTCGAGTCGAAGATCAGCATGGATCCGCTGGCGTGGTCCAGGCCTTCGATGGGCATGGAAAGCAGCCCCCAGACTCCCACAACCGCGTAGGGGTCGAATTCGATGCGGGGCAGGGGGGCGATGGACGAGCGGAAGATTGCCAGAATATGTCCGGTTGTGGGGTCGGTCAGCGAGAGCTGCTCGGCCGGGTTGGCGATGGACCAGCGCAAGGGTTTGCCGAAAAGCTTGCAGAATGCGTTCTGGGGTCTTCCCGACGGGGCGCTCAGGACGCAAGCGTTCCCGCCTTTGATCGTCAAATCGTTGTCGAGCCAAAGGAGGGAGTCGTCGGCGGACCAGGCTCCGCGAGAGGCGCTGTTCCAAAGCCCGCTGCCGATGGACGCTCCCGATTCCAGAAGCTGTAGGGTAGGCTGCACAGCCATGGTGTCCATGCCGGGGAAACTCTCCAGGATCCAGGTTTGTTGCAGTCCAATCGGGAGTTTCCGCACCGGGTCGATGCCGATTTCCACGGTGAGGTTCCCCGTGGCCGGTGAGAGGAGAATTTTTGCGGGAACCGTCCGGCCACCGACCACCGTCACGAATCCGGATCCCTGGTACACTGTTGCTTGGCCCCGCGTGAGGGTCACCACCACGTTCCAGACTCCGGGAGGCAGTGCGGACAGCTCCGCATTGGCTCCCAGAGGGACGCGAGTCCAGTGCTTGGTGGTGCCGTTGTCGACCACGACCCGCAGGGTGTCCGCGACCCCTGCCAAGGAGTCTGCCTGTCTCGCGGTGAGTCGAAACGCCACGCTCCCCGTTCCATCAACCTCGTCGCTTCGAGTCAGGGAGGGGGATTCGTTGCAGCCGGTGACTGCCAAGGCCAGGGAAACGAGTAACGGGATCAGTCGGAGCATTCGCATCGTGGGGTCCTTTCCATCACAGGGGCCCTTGTTCTCCACAGCGGCTTGCTCTGGAGCGTAAGGGTGGTTTTCGAGCGCGGTTGTCTCTGACGTGAATATCACCCAAATCCATCTGGAAAAGTATGCGGCCCGCTACCTCCACGCCCGAATCCGTTCCGGTCCGGAGTACGAGTCCCCGCAGGGTTCGGTCGCCGAGTAGGGGCGATTCAAGAACCGCCCCTACGGTTTGATTCTGCAAACCCTACCCGGGGTTTCGTGAAACGCTCATCCGTAGTACAGTTAGGTGCGGTTTTTGGTCGGTTTTAAGGTATAAATGCCGGATTTGAATGAAATTTACCGTACTACAAATTAGGCGCACCAGAATGCTTGCGAGAGGGAGGGTTCCAGGGTAGGTTAAGAGCATGGAACAGCCAACTCCCTACGACTACAACGACTACCGGCGCTACCTGACAGACTGGCATGCCGCTCGCCAGGCCGCCGACCCCGAATTCTCCAAAAGCGAGGTGTCGCGCCAGCTCGGGCTCCCGCGAACGCGCAGCTACTTCACGGATATTCTCGCTGGCAAGCGGATCACAGGGACCTTTCTGGATCGCTTCATCCTTCTCCTGGGATTGGACAAGGACGAAGCCAGGTACTTTCGGGTCCTGGTCCGCTTCAACCAGGCGGAAAGTCCTGAAGACCGCGAGCTCTCGTTCGACCAATTGGTCGCGCTGAACAAAACACCGCGCCAATCCCTGGAACAGAAGCATTACCTGTACTACCGCCACTGGTGGAACGGGGCCATCCGCGCGCTCCTGGAAATCGGTGACTACAGCGACGATGAGCCGGGGCGCTTGGCCAAGGACCTCACACCTGCCATCACCCCAGGCGAAGCCAAGGCTTCGATCGAGCTTCTCCTGGAGTTGGGTTTGGTCGCGAAGAACAACCAGGGCTTTCTCAAGCCCACCGCGCGCAACCTCGCCACGCCGGAAAGTTCGCGGGACGAATTGGTGCGGCAGTTGCAGATCCAGCAGCTGGAGCTTGCCCAGCGCAGTCTCCTGATGCCTCCGTCCGTCGATCGGCGCACCTTCTCCAACACCATCTCGGTGTCGGATGCGGGATGGGAAATGATCCTCCAGCGCATCGAACGCTTCCGCGAGGAGCTCCGCTCCATTGTCCACCGCGATCCGGATTCTCCCAATCGCGTCGCCCAATTCACCCTGAGCTTCATTCCTCTCACTCGAAAGGCCACCCCATGAACATCCGATGGCTCGTCGCAGCGCTTGCAGGCCTCGCCTTGCAGTCCTGCGAAGAAACGAAGACCACGCAAAGCGAACAGCGAGGCACCAACGACGAAACAAGCTCGTTCGTGCTGTCCGACGGACGGAAAGCGTCCAACGCCACCGTGACCGTCTACAGCGCAGGCAAAGTCGACTCCATGCCGCGGATCGTCACCTACACCAACGCCAACGGCAATGTCGATCTGAAGGACCTCCCGCGCGGATACTACTCCCTGATGGTGACCGACAAATCCGGCAGCGCGAGCTTCGTGGACTCGGTCTACTCCGATGGTCTGACCGTGAACCTTCCTTCGGACACCCTGCGTCCCACGGGCTCCATCAAGGGGCGGATCAAGGTCCAAGCCCAGGACGACCCGAAGATCGCCTGGGTGGCCCTGGTGGGGGCCGGATTCTTCCGCACCATCGACAACGATTCCGGAGCCTTCCTTCTGACGGGAGTTCCGGCGGGCAACTACACCCTGGTGAGCCGCACCGACTTGTCCGTGTACACCAGCACCTTCCGAGCCGCCACGGTCAAGTCGGATTCCGTCAGCGACGTGGGGGCCATCGAGCTCGTCTACACCGGACTTCCCGTCGTGACGGGAATTGTCGGAAAGTGGGACAGCTTGGGAGGTATCGTGGATCTGAAGTGGGACGCGGCCACCTCACCCAAGGTGAAGGGCTACCGGGTCTATCGCGGCACTTCGGTGGACGCCTTCGATGAAGTCTACCTGGGCACGGTCGATTCCGGGGTCACGAGATACGTGGACACGGTGTTTCCTCCGTTCCAATGGGGGATGCCGTCGAAGGGCCTCGCTGTCGATTCGGGCAATGCGCGGTATTTCGTGCGGGCCGTGGGGCAGAAAGGAGAGGAGGGCGATCGCTGGAATTCATGGTCTGCCACCTTGCGCAGCCCTTTCCTGGTCGCGCAGCTTCCCGCCTCTTGGAC
Source organism: Fibrobacterota bacterium (assembly GCA_016699655.1). GTDB lineage: Bacteria > Fibrobacterota > Fibrobacteria > UBA5070 > UBA5070 > UBA5070. The sequence continues at coordinate 155,270 of CP064986.1, read as the reverse complement.
CAAAGTGTCCACAGCGCTTCCCGCTGGGGTCACGAGGCTCGATACGGTATCCGGAGCCATGGTCGGCCTGGGCCGAGACAAGGACGGTCGGGACGTAGTCTGGAAATCGACCGACGGCGGCCAAGTCTGGAGTCTTTTGGTTACGCGATCGGCTTCGCCCATCGCCTCCATGGGGCTTTCCAGCGCCGTTTCCCACCAGGGAGCGTTGCGCTGGGTGGAAGCAGTCTCCTCGGGGCGGAAAACAGTCTTCCCTGCTCCGATGATCGCCCAGAGTCTCCTGGATACCCTGCGGATTTTCCGGATGGATGCGGGTGGCCGACTGGATTCCACTACGATCGCCGCCGCCGATGATTCTGTGAACCAGGCCCAGCTGGTCGTCGATTCCGCGGGACTCGTCCTGGTGGAGGGGCCTCGGAAGCTCAACGAATTCCTCTTCGACTTTTTCTTCTCGCCGACGCACCGCCGTTTGGAAGGATCCGGCGGAGAATGGATCGAGGGTTCGTGGGCGATCTGGGTCGAGTCCTCCTGGGATGTGCTGAATAGAACGCTCCGCACCCCTTTCCGGACGGTATCTGTCACGGGTAGGTCCAGGATCCTTCCCGACGGTTCGCTTGGCAGTCTGCTGGATCTCGATTCCCTGCGGTTGCGCGCAACCGGAAGGCTGGCTTACTCGCGCCCCGATGCACCCAAGGATGTGCACGTGGTGCGGGGAGGGCCGGCGGATCTGACCTCCATCGTCTGGTTTGAGCGCAAGATCTTCGTCCTGGGCCAGGGGGCGATCTGGAACGTGACGCTGCCCTGAAGAGAATGGCGCGCAACGTGCGCCCTGGCCCCGTCGGACTTCCTCCGACGGGGTCCTCCCGTTTTTTCCCTTTGACTAGGATTGAGGATCCATGTCCGCTGGTTTTGTCAGATTTTGGATGGCCTGTGCCCTCCTTGCCGGCGGAGTCTCGGCCAATGTCCTGGTTCCCTTCTGGGGTGGCCGGATCGTGCCGGACTTTCGGGCCACCTCCAGCGTGTCGCTGGATCTGCACCAGTTCACGGAGTTCGATCCGGATGGTGCCCGCTACGGGGCAGGCCCCGGCTCGGACAGTTCCCGGTACCACAGCACGGTGGGATTCAACGTGCTTTCCTTCCGGAAGGCTTTCCCGGGCCGGTCTTGGGAGGCTTGTACCTCCAGCGTCGAGGGGGAGGTTGGACTCGGCATCGCCCACGACGGTCTCACCGAATTTCTGCAAAACGACTACAAGCACATCCCGGCCGGCGTTCCTCCGGTCGTGCGCGAGGGCGTGGAGGAGGGGCCACTGGCCATGTTGGAAGCATCCTGGGTGCTGCGGCCACGGAAGTTTCCCGCCTACGTCCTGGCGGGAGTCGGAGGCTCGAACGTGTTTTCCGATGTCCATGTGGGGGTGGGGGTGGCCCAAGCCGAGCTTTTGGAAATAGGGGGAGTCCGCATCTTGTTGGACGCGGGGCTCCAGGCGGGGGTACTTGGAAACGGCCGCAAATTGGTGTTCGCAGGCGGGAGATACTTTCCCGAAATCGCTTCGGTGCATGGCGAGCACCAAGCGGCGCTGGGGTTCTCCTGCGTTCCCTGGGGGGTGCCCCTGGCCGGCGAGGCCGGTTATCTCTGGACCTCGGGGGCCTTTGTCGGATTGGATGGCGGGGCGCTCCAGGAATGGTTCGAATACACCCGGTTGCGCATCTGGAACGTGGTGCTGGAAAAGTCCAACGACGGAATCAATGGCAAGGACTACGGCCCCACCTACGGAGTGCGGCTTCTGTACGTGTTTCGGTGAGTGGGGTGCAGTTGGGCCGGGCACCCGCAGGGTTCAATCCATTGCGTAGGGGCGATTCATGAATCGCCCCTACGAGCAGCAGGAAACCCTGCGGCGGTCCGGCCGGCGATCGATCAGGCCAACGTCGCGTCCACCGCGCTTTCGGGGGCTCCGAAGGAGCTGGCCATATCTTCTTCCACCGTGTTGATGCCCTTGAGCCCGAAAGCGCTCACGAGCACGTTGGCCACACCAGGCGACAAGAACGCGGGCAAGGTGGGTCCGAGGCGGATGTTCTTCACGCCCAGGTGCAACAGCGCCAACAGGACGATCACGGCCTTCTGTTCGTACCAGGCGATGTTGTATTCGATGGGCAGGTCGTTGATGTCCTCCAATCCGAACACTTCCTTCAGCTTGAGCGCGGTCACGGCCAGGCTGTAGGAGTCGTTGCACTGGCCGGCGTCCAGCACCCGCGGGATCCCGCCGATGTCGCCCAGTTCCAGCTTGTTGTAGCGGTACTTCGCGCAACCTGCAGTGAGGATGACGGAATCTGCCGGAAGGTTGGCCGCGTAGTCCGTGTAGTAGGAACGCTCTTTTTGGCGCGCGTCGCAGCCGGCCATCACCACGAACTTCTTGATGGCGCCGGACTTCACCGCCTCCACCACGGGGCCCGCGAGCTTCAGGATCTGGTCGTGCGCGAATCCGCCCAGGATCTCGCCCTGCTCCAGCTCAACAGGCGCCGGACAAGTCTTGGCCAAGGCGATGATTTCGGAGAAGTCCTTGGTGCCGTCCTCGCGCTTGAGCACGTGGCGGAATCCCGGGAATCCAGCCGCGCCGGTGGTGTAGACCTTGTCTGCGTAGCTGGCCGACTTCGGCGGAGGAACGATGCAGTTGGTGGTGAACAGGATGGGACCGCGGAAGCTCTCGAATTCCTTGTTCTGCTGCCACCAGGCGTTGCCGTAGTTGCCGTACAGGTGCGGGAATTTCTTGAGGCCGGGATAGCTGTGGGCCGGGAGCATCTCGCTGTGCGTGTAGATGTCGACCCCTGCGTCCGTGGACTGTTCCAGGAGCTGTTCCAGATCGGCCAGATCGTGGCCCGACACCAGGATTCCGGGGCGTTTGCCAACACCGATCTTCACCTTGGTGATTTCGGGGTTGCCGTAACGGCCCGTGTTGGCACCGTCCAGCAAGGCCATGGCCGATACCGCTTTTTGTCCGGCTTCCAGCACCAGAGCGGTGAGGGTCGCGCCGTCCAACGAGTCGTCGATGGTGGCGGCCAAGGCGCGTTCCAGGAAGGATTCCACTTCGGTGTCGAACGCGTCCAATTCGGCGGCGTGGTGCAGGTAGGCGGCCAGCCCCTTGAGTCCGTAGGTCAGAAGTTCGCGCAGCGAACGGACATCTTCGTTCACGGTCCGCTTGACGCCCAGGTTCTGGGCCAGCGCCACCATCTCGTCCACGTTGGTGGCAGAAAATGTCGCCGCGTCGGTGTTGGCCAGCGCCACCACGATTTCCTTGCGTGCGCACAGGTCCTGGAGGGAGGCGCGCAACGTCAGGCCCTCATGGATCCGTTCGAAGATGGCCTGGTCGTCGAAGTTGGCGTTGGTGATGGTGGTGAAGAGCGCCACACGCAGCCACTCGGCGGTGTCGGCGGGAAGTTCCGCCTGCGAGCGTGCGGCCTGGGCGAAGATCGCCACGCCGCGGGCGGCATGGACCAAGGCGTCCTGCAAGGCGGCGGTGGTGGGGGTCTTGCCGCAGACGCCCTTGATTTCGCAGCCGGTTCCGTGGGCGGCTTCCTGGCATTGGTAGCAGAACATCGACATGGATTTCTCCTGGTGAAAGGGTTGTTCGGTAAATAAATAACAACAATTACACAATAGGGGCGAAAAAGAAGCCCACCGAGATTTCCTCGTGGGCTTCGGAGTGCGAACTTCCGATCAGAGGTCGGAAGGAGGCGTGCTGTTGGGGCCGGTGTAGTCCGGGCAAGCCAAACGCAAGTAGATGGTGGGGCGGATGTTGGCCGGGTCGTAGAACGCCAAGCTGTCTGCCTTGATCTGGTAGCGGGCAGGAGCCGAGCCGGGCAGGGTCAGGTTGCCGCCATCGACGGTGGCCGAGCCGAACGCGCCCTTGGCGACCACCAGGGCGTTTCCGCCGTGGATCACCAACGCGATGGGCTGGCTGCACTTGGCGACGCCGTCGTACCATGCACCCTGGAATTCCGCACCCACAGAAGCTCCGGAGGAGACGGGGGCCACGGCTTGTTGCGGCTGGGTATTGGCCGGCGGCGGTGGCGGTGGGGGAGGGGCAGGCTGGGCGACCGGGCCAGGCTGCGGCGCGGGCTTGGCTTCCGAGCCGCCGCCGATTTTGCATCCGGCAAGCAAGCCAATGGAAAGTGCGACGACGAACCATGCTCTCATGGGGGAGTTCTCCGGTTGATGATGAGGATCGAGGGTTTCTGTCATCAGAAGGTAAAAACTCCGTGCGATTGGAAAGGCTTCCGCAAGCAAAGAGAAAATGAGAACGAGTCTTAGTATCTGTTGGTATATGGAAGCCAGAACTCTATCGCATCCGCTCGAAAAAGTCGCCATTGTGGGTCTGGGACTCTGGACCGTACTCGCGTTGCTGGGCCATGCCTTCTTCCCACCGGGCAGCGAGGCCCCGGTGTCCCTGCCCATCGCTCTGGATGTTTTCCGTACGGGCTTCGCCCAGAGCCAGATCCTCCTCTCGGCGCTGGTTTTGATCATCCTGGTCCGTGAAAGTCCGCGCGGCTCAGCCATGGGCCTGGTCGCGGTTTTCCTCGCATCCTGGGTGATCGAGGCTGTCGGCGTCCAAACGGGGATTCCTTTCGGAGCCTACGCCTACGCGGAGGGGCTGGGACTGCATCTTCCTGGCGAGGTTCCCTGGAGCGTGCCGTTATCGTGGGCAGCAGCGACCTTGGGTGTCCACTTGTTCCTGCGGCGATTCGCTCCCGATGCCGGTTGGATCCGTAGGGTGTTCGCCGGCTCGATGCTGCTTCTGGCCTGGGACCTGGTGCTGGATCCCGCCATGAGCTCGGTATTGCCTTTTTGGATCTGGGGAACGGACGGTTTTTGGTACGGCGTTCCCGCTTCCAACCTCCTTGGGTGGTACGTGTCCGGCGCGGTGTTTCTCGGGATGCTCGAGGTGTTCGCTTCCCGTTTCGAGCGAATCCCTTCCGCGGGGATCCTGGGGGGCTACCTGCTCCTGCTGTGCGCGACCCCGTCGGCGATGGTGGCGATGGCCGGTTATTGGTTTGCGATCGCGGTTTCGCTCCTGGTGGCCGCCGCGGGATTGATCCTGGTGAGACAAAAAACGTCCCGATCCGTGGGTGATCGGGTCCCGGCCGCGCCCGAGGATCGCATGGACTTCATGGCCCGCCATTCCCGATCGTTTCGTTTCGCCTCGCGGTTCCTGTCGCCGCGATTGCGCGAGGTGGTGGGTGGGGTCTATTGCTGGTGTCGGGTCACCGACGATCTGGTCGACGAAGCGGAAGGGCTGTCCGCTTCGGACGTCGAGCACCGACTGGGAGTATGGGAAGAACTGTCTCGCAGGGCCTACGAGGGCAACCACACCGGAATCGCGCTTCTCGACGACGTGTTTGGACGCATGGCCGCGGAGGGGATCCCTTTCGAGATCGCCTCCGACCTGATCGCGGGAATGCGAATGGACCTCGCTCCCTCGCCGTTCGAATCTCCTCGCGAGTTGCGCCTCTACAGCTACCGCGTGGCCTCCACCGTCGGGCTCTGGGTCACGCGATCCTCCGGCGTGAGCGATCCTTGCGTGCTGGAGTGCGCGGAAGCGTTGGGGCATGCCATGCAACTGACCAACATCCTGCGGGATGTCGGGGAGGATCTGTCGCGCGGTCGCGTGTACATCCCCCTTTCGGATCTGCGCGAAGCTGGACTGGAGCTTTCCGATCTGAAGGACTACGCCGAGGGCACTCGCGCGATCGACGACCGATGGAGAGGGTTGATGGAAACCCTGATGGCCAGAGCGGATGCCGACTACCGGTTGTCCCTGGTGGGGATGGCCTACCTGCCGGGATCGCTGCAGACGGGTGTCGCGGTCGCGGCGGCCGTCTACCAGGGGATCCACGGAGCGATCCGCCGCAACGGATATGACAATTTCCGGCGCCGCGCGGTCACCGGCGGGCTGGAAAAGATCGGCCTGGGAGCGCGAGGCTGGTGGGCGATGCGGAGGGTCGCCGCCCGTGTGACGCCGGTCCCCAGTCTCGCGGGGGGCGTGCCGTGAAGCGCGCGGTTCTGGCGAGCGTCTTGATGTCGGCGTGGGCCGCGGTCCACGCCGAGGAGCCGCCGAAGGCTCCGGCAGCCGACGATGCGATGTTCCTGGAAGGACGACGGCATCTGGAAAAGCTCGGGACCGGCGGGAGCGCCACCCCGTCCCTGGAGCGCCTGCGCACCTTCTGGTTTCTGTCGGTGGCGGAGGATTCCATGCTGCCGCGAGCCCGTGCCGAGTGGGAGGCGCTGCGTTCGCACAAGGAACTCTATCCGGATCTGGAACGTGCATACCAAGGGGCGCTGGCGGTGGTGGAAGCCAAGCACGCCCTATGGCCTCCGGCCAAGCTCGATCACCTCAAGCGCGCCGCGCCGCTCCTGGACAGCGCCGTTGCCCGATCGCCCAACCATCCGGAAATCCGCTACCTGCGCTTGATGAGTTGCTATTACCTGCCGTTCTTCTTCGGGCGCAAGTGGTCGGTGGACGCCGATTTCCAGGCCCTGGCGCGATTGCTTCCACAGTCGAAGGGGCTTGTCCCCGAAGGACTGCGCGCCGAAGTGGCGAAATTTGTCCTCGATAACTTCGACGCGATCGATCCGCAGGATCGTTCACGCCTGGTCCCGTTGGCGGCGGCCCGTTCCCTTCGTGGACAAGAATCGGCGAACAGGCAATGAAGGCCCGGTGGACTTCCCCGGCGGTCGCCATATTCGAAGCGGTGTTCCGACCCGCGATGTCCATGTGCCTGCAGGTGAGGTTGCGCGCCGATGCGGGCCTGGACCCCAAGCGACCCGTGGTGTTCGTCTCCAACCACCATTCGTGGTGGGATGGATTCCTGGTGCGCGAGCTGCAGCGGAAGTTGATGCCGACTTCGCCTCTGTGGAGCGTGATGTTGGAACGCGAGTTGGCTCCGCGTGGTTGGTTGCGCCATTTGGGGTGTTTGGGAGTTTCACCCGGCGAGGGCTTGTCCGTGCGGAAGTTGCTACGGAATCTGTCGGAGATTTCCCGTCGTCCCGGTCCCTGGGCCGTCTCGTACTTTCCACAAGGCAGCATCCGCCCGGCAAACTCGAGGCCGCTGGGATTCCGATCCGGGATCGAACGGATCCTTCCGGTGCTGGGCGAGGTGCAGGTGGTCCCGGTCGCGCTTCGGATCGAACCGTTGAACACGCGCCGCCCCCACGCCTTCGTCTGGGCAGGTGCTCCTCTGGAATGCAAACTCGGTGGGTCCTGGTCTCTTCGCGAGCTGGAAGCGGCCCTCGAGACCCATCTGGACGCATTGGACCGTGAGCTGGTGGATCTGGCCGAACACGCCTCCGTGAAATGGCCGGGGGAGATCCTGCGATGACGCCGCTGGAGTTGCTGGGTGGTGCGCAAGTCGCGACCCTCGTCGCCGCTGTGGGGGTCCTGCTGGCCAATCGTCTTCGGGCGCCTCGGATCCGATCGGGTGTCCACTTGACGGATCCTGTCCGGTCCGTGAGCGTGCTGGTTCCGGTGCGCGACGAGATGGAGAACCTCCCTTCCCTGTTGGACGCGTGGAGGCGGGTGGAGCATCCCGACTGGGAAATGCTCGTGCTGGACGATGGCTCGGTGGACGGAAGTCTTGCGTACCTGCGCGAACGCGCCCGGGAATTTCCCCGGCTTCGCGTGGTGCAGGGGCTGCCGTTGCCCCCGGGGTGGCGTGGCAAGAACTGGGCCTGCCAACAGCTTTGGGAACAGGCCGACGGGGATCTGGTGTTGTTCTGCGATGCGGATGTCGTCGTGGCCCCGCAGGCGCTGGTGGCCACGGTGGCGCTTCTGGAGAAGGAGCGTGCGGGCTTGGTCAGCGGATTCGGCAGACAGGAATCGATACATCCCTTGGTGGGTTCGGTGGTCTCGCTGGTGGTGGACCTGCCGCTGCGCGCCTTTCTGCCGCTGCGCCTGGCAGCAGATCGTCCCGAGCCCTCCCTGGCGGCGGCGGTGGGGCAGTGGATGATGTACACCCGCGACGCCTACCGGACCATCGGGGGGCATCGTGCCGTGGCCAACCTCGTGTCGGAGGATCTCGCGCTGGCCCGCAAGGCCAAACGCGCCGGAGTGAAGGTGGTGGCGGCCCTGGCGGAAGATGTCTTGTCCGTGCGCATGTACCGCACCACCGCCCAGGTGTGGACGGGATTTGTCAAAAACTTCGCGGATCTCGGCGGGGGCGGAGCTGGTGGGTGGGTGGCGGCCATGGCCTTCGCGATGTGGTTTTATGTGCTTCCCGTGGCGATCTTCGCGGTCGGCTCGGGTGTGTTGTCGGTCGCACCGATCGTGTTGTTGGCGATTCTCGTGGCTTCGGCTTCTCCCGGGATGCGCACCGGGCTGCGGAATTTGGCGTGGTTCCCCATCGGAGCGCCGTTTCTGGTGGGAATCGGATTGCGTTCGGCATTGAATCCATTCTGGCCGGTGGCCTGGAAAGGAAGAGTCCTGTGAGCACTCAAAAGCGTGCGGTGGTGATCGGTGGCGGGTTTGGCGGATTGGCGGCGGCCATCCGATTGCAATCCATGGGATTCGCCACCACCATCCTGGAGAAGAACACCCAGCTGGGCGGGCGTGCGGGTCGCATCCGCGAAAAGGGGTACGTGTTCGACGCCGGCCCCAGCTTGATCACCGCCCCGACCGTGATCGACGCCTTGTACAAAAGCGCGGGGACGACTCTTGCCCAGCGCCTGCCGCTGGTGGCCTTGGATCCGTACTACCGGGTGCATTTCCACGATGGCACCTGGATCGATTACAGCGGGGATGCCGAGGCGATGAAGGCCCAGATGCGACGCTTCGACGTGCGCGACGCGGACGCCTACGACCGGTTCCAGGCCGATGCCGATCCCGTCCGTCAGACGGTGATGTCCGATGCCTTGGGCGGCGCTCCGCTGGATACCTGGGGGAAGATGCTGCGCTTCGTGCCCAAGGCGCTGAGGCTCAAGGCGTTTTTGCCTCTGCACTTCCACGTCTCGCGGTACTTCCGCGATTTCCGTCATCGCTTCCTGTTCAGCTTCCATCCTCTGTTCATCGGCGGCGATCCGTTCCGCTCGCCTTCCATCTACCGGATGATCTCTTCCCTGGAAAAAGTGGAAGGCGTGTGGTTCACCCCCGGAGGCATGCATTCCCTGGTGGAATCGCTGGCCTCCCTGTTCCAGGAAAAGGGTGGACAGATTTTGTTGGGGTCGGAGGTGGAGCGGATCGTGGTGGAGGATGGTCGCGCCGAGGCCGTGGTGGCGCAAGGTGTGGAGCATCCTGCCGATCTGGTGGTGAGCAATGCCGACGTGGGACACACCTACCGCGATCTGGTCCCTGTCGCTTCGCGTGCCCATTGGACGGATCGGCGCATCGAAAAGCTGGACCAGAGCATGAGCTGCTTTTTGCTGTACCTGGGCGTGAAGCGTCGCTACGACAAGCTCCATCACCACACTTTGATCTTGTCCGAGCGCTACCGGGAGCTGGTGCGCGACATCTTCGAGCGCAAGATTCTTCCCGACGATTTCAGTCTCTATCTGCATTCGCCCACCCGCACGGATCCTTCGCTAGCTCCGGAGGGCTGCGAGAGCATCTACGTGCTCTCGCCCGTGGCCAACAACAAGAGCGGCATCGACTGGGAGAAGGAAAAGGATCGCTACGCCGCGAAGATCCTGGAATTCCTGGAGGCGTGGGGGCTGGAAGGATTGCGCGAGAATCTCGAGGTGTGCAAGATCGTGACGCCCGACCATTTCCAGCACAATCTCAACAGCCTGGACGGCAACGCCTTCGGGATCTCTCCGGGTCTGTTGCAGACTGGTGTGTTGCGGCCCCACAATCGGAGCGAAGACGTGTCCAACCTCTATTTCGTGGGGGCGGGGACCCATCCCGGGGCGGGAGTCCCGGGTGTGCTCCTTTCCGCCCAAGCCATGGAAAAATGCGTGCGCGAGGATTTCGGCGACCGGCCCTGAGGGGTCTACCTTGTGGCATGCCCCTGTGGTGGGGCGGAGGCGGGGCTCGTGGCGGAAGATTCTGACAAAAGCTGGAAGCTCGAGGTGTTCGCCGCTCTGCGGCGGGTGCTGGAATCCAACGCCGCTTCCGCGGAGCGGGAGCTGGCCTCCATCGCCCAGGCCTACGAAGGGGAAACCAAGAGCAGCGCCGGCGACAAATACGAGACCGCCCGCGAGATGCTTTCGCAGGCCCGCTCCATGCAATCGCGTCTGCAAGACGAGGCAAGATCCGCATTGGATTGGCTGGATCGTCAGGATCTGTCCGTCAAGCGCGAGTCGATCTCGTTCGGGGCTTTGGCCAGGCTGCCCGAGGGGTGGTTTTTGGTGTGCCCGTTTCCTCTGCAGCTGGAGGTGGATGGTCAGGCAGTCCGGTGCATGTCGCTGGCCGGTCCCCTGGGGCAGGTCCTCAAGGGCGCGCGTGTCGGCGAAGCGCGGGACTTTCGCGGCAAGGCCATCGAGGTGCGCGAGGTGGTTTGATGGGCTCGCTTCAGGGCTTGATCAGCCGCACATCCGATGCCTGATGGCGCAGCACCGCTGGCCGTCCCAAGGCATCCACGCGGGCCTTCGATCCGATGCTCTTGCGCGGGGACTTCGGGGCGATCGATGTGAATTCCGGATCGGGAAGCCATCCGACAGCCATCACGGAATCCTGCAAATCGCCCACCGTGAAGTTCCACTTGGCGACAGTGCGGATCCAGCCAGGATGGGATCCCGTGTCGGAGCCGATTGGCCTTGGTGGTCGAGGCACGAGAGAATCCGTTTTCCAGGTGAATTTGGTCCGAGCGTACAGATTCCAATTCGTCGGATTGAGTTGTATCGAAGTGCTTGTAGCGGGTGATTCGCCGACCTCTGCGGAAACCGAGCCGACGGTGGTCTCCTTCAGGCGATCGATGAACTCAAGTTCCACCTTTGGGTGGATGGATCTTGGCAGAATTTGACATGAATCCGATGTTTCGAGAGACATCGAGAAATTTCCCAGAGGCAAGTTGGGGTTTTTCCAAGAGCGCAAGAAAGGTTCTGGCCTGTCATTGGGCTTGGCTCCGAGCGTATCCGTCCAGCGGACGTAGGGGCGAGTCGAGTCGAACGGAGCATAGATCATGTGGAAGGATGTTGCGGAGCATAGTGTGTTGCCATCGAACGTCCAATCCGCTGAGTTTGGAAGCGAAAATGGCACGAAGTCTACACTCCAATCTGCGTGTTTTCCGCGGATTATTGACCAGTTCGTCGGATGAAGCGAATAGACCCAGCTATAGTCAATCCCGCAAGCATTCTGAGTAAAAGTCGTTTTAATCATATGCCGATCAAAAAAACCGCCAGGCATTTCGGAGTAGGGGGAGAATGGCGTTAGAAGACGAGGGCAAAATTGTCCTAAAGTAATAGGTGGCTTGAACGACACAATACAAGCAGAAAATCCAACATCGATTGAATCGAGGGAAAATGTCTTGTCGCCGGGCCAACCCATATCGACATCTCCTCGGGAAGGTGGAGCTGAGTGGAAAAGGGAAAGCAGGAGACAAAGCGTGGAGGGGATCATGGTTGGAACCTTTCTGGAGACATCATTCTCAGAAAAAGATCCATCCGATTGAACAGAAGAGCTGGGCTTATTCCATAGAACAGGAGCATCCCTGGACTGTCAAAATGGTGTTGCTGATCAGGGCTTGATCAGACGCACATCCGACGCCTGATGGCGCAACACCGCCGGTCGACCCAATGCGTCCACGCGGGCCTTCGATCCAACATTCTTCGGGGAGGACTTCTTGGCAGCCGTCGAGAATTCCGGATCCGGCACCCATCCCATGGCGATGACAGAATCCGCCTTGCCACCGACGGTAAAATTCCACTTGGCCACAGCGCGGATCCAGCCCTCGTGCGATCCGGTATCCGACGGCGCGGGCGGGTTGAGTCGAGTGGCCAGGGAATCGTTCACCCACTGGATGGAGGCTTTCGCGTAAAGGTGTCCGCTGGTGTCCACCTTGGCGTTGGCGAGCACACCGGTGGTGACGGCGGGGTCGATCGTTGACAATATCTGAGAGTAAAGGATGGACCCACGGGTCGGTGCGTTCTGGGTCACCCTGGGAATCGGGGTGCGGGTGAAGGCGAGGCTCGCCGTGGGGCTGAAGGTGGAGGCGAGGGGTTTTCCATCGGCGGCGTGCAAGGAGCCGCGAATCGAATTGAGGTTGACTGGTCCACCCTTCCATGCGCGCAAAAACGGTTCCCAGCGATCGCCCAGGGTGCCGAGGGTGTCCAGCCAGCGCACGTAAGGGCGCGCGGTGTCCATGCGCACATGGAGGCGGCGAAGAGTGAGGTTGTTCCATGTGGTCCAGTTGACAGACAGTTTGCCGGTATCGCACACCGAGCCCTGGCACCGTGGGGTCTCGATGAGCGAGGCGCAATCCAAACCGGTGCAAGGAATGCGCGTGAGAGGAGCTGGCGAGCAGCCTTGGTCGGTGCAGGTCCTGAAAAGGACGGCAGAATCAGCAATGGATCCGTAGGTCACGGAGGCGAGGTCGTACTGGACGGCCCATTGCGAATTCGTGCCTTCCACCTTCAGCCAAACGATGGTATCTGCTCTCGCTTGATAGAAGTACTGGAAACTGTATGTACTCCAGGAAAGAAACAAGAAGGAGATGGGGTCTCCAGAAAGCCGAGGTCCGGTTTTGCTCCCGGGCAGGAATGTGACGGCATTCGAGCTGAGGAGTCTGTAGCTTCCTCCGGCGAAGCCGACGGTCCCCGATGTTTCAAATCTGGGTTCGATCCGGATGACGGTTCCGTCGAGGGTTGCGGATGGGTATTTCTGGAGGTCGTGTTCGTTGAAATACGCCGTTCCACGATCCGGCAAGGCAGCAGCCATGGCGGTGGATGCCAGGATGGCGAGCAAGGCAACGTGGTGGCGCATACGGACCTCCGGGTGGGAATCGTTCTGATGGGAAAGATCTCCTCTGTTGGGGATCCGCGCTGGGCATATTCCTTGAAATGTGTTGATGTCCGGACAACAGCAATCCCGGAGCTTCGGGCAAAATTCCCTGTGCTGTCCGCGGCAGGATCTTCCTGGATGTCTTCCATTGGGGCAATGTGGGGATGATCCGATGGAGCGCGATTTGTCCTACGGAACTTTTCTAAAAAATTCCTAAAGGCGCGCGCAACCGAAGGCGAGAAAGGATCCCCGGCGGGTCTCCGTGAGGCCGTGGTTTCCGCCAAGTGGATTGCGCCTCAGGGTTTGAACAGCCGCACATCCGACGCCTGATGGCGCAGCACGGCAGGTCGTCCCAAGGCATCCACGCGGGCGTTCGATCCGATGTTCTTTCGCGAGGGCTTCTGGGTGGTGGTCGAGAATTCCGGGTCCGGTACCCATCCCATGACGATGACAGAATCCGACTTGCCGTCCACGGTGAAATTCCACTTGGCCTTGGCGCGGATCCAGCCTTCGTGCACTCCGGTGTCGGACGGTGCGGGAGGGTTGAGCCGTGGAGCGAGGGAGTCGTTCACCCACTGGATGGATGCCTTCGCATAGAGGTGTCCGCTCGTGTCCACCTTGGCGTTGCCGAGCACCCCCGTGGTGACAGTGGGGGCGATCGTTGACAATATCTGTGAGTACAGGATGGTCCCACGGGTCGGTGCGTTCTGGGTCACCCTGGGAATCGGGGTGCGGGTGAAGGCGAGGCTCGCCGTGGGGCTGAAGGTGGAGGCGAGGGGTTTTCCATCGGCGGCGCGCAAGGATCCGCGAATCGAATTGAGGTTGACTGGCCCGCCCTTCCATGCGCGCAAAAACGGTTCCCAGCGATCGCCGAGGGTGCCGAGGGTGTCCAGCCAGCGCACGTAGGGACGCGCCGTGTCCATGCGCACATGGAGGCGGCGGAGGATCACCGTGTCGTAGGATCTCCAAATGGGTATGACGGTTCCGGTTCGGCATGCCGTATCGATGCAAACGGGAATCTGGCTCAGCTCCTGGCAAGTCGATCCGAAGCAGATGTTTTCGATGCAGGCGGAGGTGGTCGAAAAACAATAGCGGATGGAAACGGAATCATACCAGGAGCGATGACGATTTTTGAGGGTGTCGAACATGACGGCCCACTGGGCGGCGGATCCTATGATCTTCCACCAGCCAAGGGAATCGATATTGGCGCTCGTATGGGACATTCCTGATGGCGGCCTGTAGGAGGACCAGTCCAGAAAAGGAGAGAACGACGGGGCGCCAGGACGGGAATACACGCTGCCAGGAAGGGCCGAAACGCCATCTTGGATCAATACGCTCCAGGAGCAGCCGGAACCAAATCCATTCGAAAACCCGATAGGACAGGAAGGATTGTCAATCTGGAAACGGGAGCTGTCGATCCGGACATCCCACTGTCGATTGAGATCCTTCCTCGCGACGATGCTCATCCCCCGATCGGCCCAGGCGGCGAAGGCGGTCGAGGCCAGTAGACAAAGAGAGATCAGGTGTTTGCGCATACAGTCCTCCAGGATCCGGGAATTCACCTGGAAAGAAGATCGCTCCATCTGTCATCGGAAAATGGGCAAATTCCATAGAGCCGCTTGAATTTCCAACAAAGGCCCCGATTCGCCGGAGAAATCACCGGTCGCCTTGGCGGGTCGGCAATTTCCGTCTGATCGGGGATCGTGTGGAGAGCGGGGGGTGAAAGTCCCGGTCGCGGTGGAACGTCTACCGGAACTCGCCCACGCGCACGAACTGGAGGGAGCTGGCGGTGGAACGGGCGACGAGGGTCTTGGTGGAGGTGGTAACGACATTGGATGCCCCGCTTCCGCTGGCGTTGGCGGGACGGAAGATGCCGATGGTGGAGAGGTCGTTGAAGATCGCCTGGGATGCGGGGTCGGCCAACTTGATGTGCAGTTTGCCGCCGCTGTTGGAGCCCACCATGTTCGTCGCGAAGCCCAGGCTGATGGCGCCATACCAGTTGGTGACATGGGAGGTGTCTGTGCTCCATCGCACCAGAAGACTGTATCCGACGTTCTTCTCCACGGCCAGGTACCCGTAGAAGGGGCCCGTGGTGCCGAACTCGCTGAGGGATCCGCTGCCGGTGCACACGTTGCAGTTGGCGCTGCCGGCGGGAAGGTAGATCACCTGGATGTCGTTGGAGGAATTGCAGCCTGGCCACGCGTAGCTGACCGCCACGTTGTTGTCGATGATGAATACCGCTTTCCCCACGAATTTCGTGATGTCGGAAGAGAGGAACGTCAGAGGGACGTTGATGCGCAGGATCAGGTAGCCGGTGGATCCACCGGTGAGGAGGTTCCGGGATTTGAGGAAGGCGAACAAGGCGGAAAGTTGAGCGCCGGTCACGGCGTTGGAATTGATCTTCGGCGTGGCGGAATCCATGTACGCGGAGATGTTCACCACCTTGGAGTCCCAGTTGAACGGAGCCGGTCCCGAGATCTTGATGGTGTCGGGGGGATTGTTCGCCAGGGTGACGGAGGTGTCCTGGGCGGTCATTCCCAATTGAAGAAGGCTTTTTGGGGTCGCCTCCGCATCCTGAGCGGGAACGGGCAGGGGGAATGCGGTACCGCTTCCGCTGATGGTGGCACCGCTCTGGTTGGTCATGGTGGAGGCTGGCGGGAAGGGGCCCGTTGCGGGGGACTGGACACGGAAAGTCCTTCTCGGCGCGGTGGCCTTGAATGTGCCGAAGGTGCCGGAAATTGTTCCGTTCACCGTGACCGTGTCCCAAGCTTCCAGCTTGGCCCCTGGATTGCCTCCGGTAGTGTTGTGCTTCATGCGTAGCGGGCCCTTGGTTTGGAGCACGGAGCCCGCCAAGCCCCAGCTGCTGACTCCGTTGGCCAGCACGGTGGTCCCGCCCACTCGCAGTGCGGTGGTGTTGCTGAATTGCAGCGCCGCGGTGGGTTCGGAAATGATGAAATCGTTGACCACCACCACAGAATCGTTGGAGGGACGGACCTGGACAGGCGAGTTGGCGCCCAGGATCCGGATCGAACCGGCGTAAACAGGGCCCTGGAAGGTCGCTTGATTGGTGGTGGAGACGTTCTTGATCTGGAGGAATCCGTAGAAGGAATCGCGCGCCGCCGACATCGTCTGGAAGGAACGGTCAAAGAAGGTGTTTCCTGCCACGATGATCGGGCCCTGGGCGTTGAGGGTGTTCAACGCGTAGGGTCCGAAGGCCTCGTCCTTGATGTAGAGTTGCGCACCTCTGATGATCAGCGGCTTGCCTGCAGCCCAGGAGGGGAAGTCCGCCGGCACACCGTAGACGTTCAGGGATCCGAGGACCTTGAGCGTGTCGTTGAGGGTGAAGATTCCCCCTCCGATCCCCAGGTTCTCCTTGAATTCCAAGGGGAAGTTGGAGTTCACCAGGAGTCGTCCCCCGATGTAGGAGTTCTTTTCCACGGTCACTCTTCCGGTGCCGGCCAAGGTCAGGTCGCCGCCCACGCGGAACTGCTTGACCGTGATCGATCCGTAGGAATTGGTCTGGTATCCCCCGGAGGAATAGATCGGCGCGTCGGTGAGAAGCGCCGAATTCAGGTTCTGGACGCTGCCGTTGAGGTAGAGGGCGTTGCGGGGCAAGGTTGCGTCGGTGGTGAAGGTGATCGTGGGTACGTCCATTCCCAGGATCCGGTAGGAGGCCACGATCTTCAGTTGCTGCTCGTTCCTTCCCTGGCCGGTGCATTCCAGTGTGATGGGAAGCCCGTTTCCGCTGTTGATTCCGGAGGCTCCATTGAGGTCCACCGACACCACCCGCACCTTGATCGCCGATTTGTCGTTGCCCGAGCCGATGCTGTAGAATCCCGGATCGGTCTTGACGAGGCTGAAGGATCCTCCGGAGAAGGAGAGCCATTGGCGTTTGTCGGCGCTGGGCTGGGCGCTGTCGGCGATGAATTTCTGGAGTTCGGTTGCCAGGGAGGTGGGATTGGCCTGCATGGCCCCGATCGCAAGATTGAGTCCACCCCAGGCGGCCGATTCCTTGCTCTTGATGTCCAGCAGGGTGCCGGACACCTGTGAATCCTTGGTGGCCATTTCCAGGCCCATGAACCCGAGCATGGTGAAGAAGATCACCACCCCCAGGACCACCATCATGGCCACGCCATGACGGGATTTGGCTTGAGGATCAGGGACCATTGTTCACCACCGGGACGATGCGCTGATACAGGACGTGCGATTTGGTCGTGTCGCTTCCCGAGGCGGTGTAGGACAGGCCCGCCGCATCGAGGTTCGTGAACGTCGGCTTGACGCCTTCGTCGTCGCTTTTCGCCGCCTTCACCAGGAGATTGATCCTCAGCGCCTTGACCAGGGATCTCTGGGTTGAAGTCGGTGCGTCCACCCAGCTGAAGTACTGACCGCGCGAAGCCACGCTGATGTTGGCGTTGGAGATGGTGACCTGCTGGGTGGTGAGGACCGCGCCCGATTTGAGGGGGGCCCGGAATCCGAAGTATTTGGTGCCCGTGCTGGCGGGGCTCAGATAGAGCTCGATGCGGCGGCTTCCCACCGCAGGATCTTGGGGGTAGGCGTATAGGGTGTCTCCGACGGCAGCGGCACCGCCCGCGCCGTTGAAGAATCCCACCGCGAACATGGGAAGTTTGCTTGTGGTGTTGGAATCGATGGCGTTGGCCCCGGTGCGGAGGTTGGCACTCAGGGTAAGGTCGAAGGTGATCCGGTAGGTGTATTTGGGGTCGAGGGATACGCCGTTTTTATAGTAGGCGTACACCGGCGAGGAGCTCCAGCCCGAAAGCGTGAGGATGCCGCCGGAGGTGGTCGCCGTCGCTCCTCCCCAGTTGGCAGCGGAGGTGAGCTGGGCGTTGGAGGCGATTTGGTCGGTAGGATCCGTCAAAAGGCCGTATTCCACCTGGAAGGTCACGACATTGTTGAGCAACTCCACCCAGTCCGTCGCGCTGACGGTGTCGTTGCGTATCCGACGGAACAAGGTGTCGTTGCGTTGGAAGTACCCGATCTCCCGGAAGGCGCTTCCTGCTCCGTACCCGCACGCGACGATTCCTGTGACAGAATTTGGTTCGATGTACCGCGATCGTAGCGTGTCTCCGGCGATGGTGTTCCGGTTGCCTGCGGTGAAGGCGGCAGAATCCTTGTCAAACACGTAGCTGCATTTTCCGATCGCCCCGGCCAGACCGGTGGCCTCCGAGGTTACGGTGGTTCTGAAACCGGTGTTGCGGATGTCCTCTTCGATGATCCGCATGGCCTCGCGCGCGTTGTCCTGCAGCTTCACCTTTTCGCGGGTGCGGGTGTAGTTGGCCTGCTGTCCTGCGAACATGTCCAAGGCGATGTAGGCCACCATGCCCGTGAGGGCCATGGCGATCATCATTTCGAGCAAGGTGAGTCCATGCGCGAGGGCGAGGCCGCGACGGTGGATCATCGCACCACCCCGCGAATGATGACGTATTCCGTTTTGCCACCTCTGGTGAATTTGACCGTGTCTGTCACGAGACTCGCAGCACCTTGCGCCGTGAACGTCCATGAGGACGTGTAGGTCACGCCACCGATGGTGGCGCTGGAGGTCCTGTTGGTGGCGCTGCGCGCTCCCGGAGGAAGGATGGAAAGTGAGTCGATGACCAATTGCCCGTAGGCGGCGCCTTGTTCCATGCGGTAGCTGGAGATCTGGGCCTTGCGCGAACCAACCACCATGTAGGTGAGTCCGGGCAGGACCAGGCTGAGGATCACCACCGCCACGAGCACTTCGATGAGCGTGTACCCTGGACCGTTTTTTGTCATCGGCGGCTCCAACTGGTTCCGTCCCAGGCGTATCTGCGCAGGGCGTGGCTGGAAGTTCCTGTCGACAGGCTGTTGTAGACGATCGCGTAGGCTTTCTTGCCGGAACGTTTGGACGTGATGAAGAGCACTCCGTTGGACATGTCCCCCGTCGCACCCCCACAAACCACGATCTTTCCCCCAGTGTTGCCGGATCCGGCAAAGGCCCAGGAATTCGCGGCGGCCACGGGAGCCGGGTAGATCTTGCCGTCCAGGCAGTCGTCGAGCGCCGTGCTCGCCTGCCCGAATCCGGTTTGTGGAGCGGTTCCGGTTCCCAGGGGTGCGGCGATGGAGGGCAAAGCGAAAGACGCGTCGAATCCGAATCTGGAAGTGCCGGCCAGGGAATCCCGTTTGATCGCGGTGTCCTGCGATGCGTCGAAGGTGGAATCCCCGTTGTCCCTGTAGATGGTCCAGGAGCGATGAAGGGTATCGAACAGGACGTAGATCCGGGTGCCGGAGCGGTTCATTCCGGTGCTTTGGCTGGGTGCCTGGGTTTTCGCCCACTGGAGGTCGGAGAACAATCGATTGCAATCGGCGTCGAGCTGGCTCTCGCCCATGGACGTCGTGAGCCTCGGCACCACGAGCGCGGACAACAGCCCGATCAAGACCACGACGACGATCAGCTCCGTGAGCGTCAGGCCATGTCGTCTCTCTGTCGGTCCGGGTCGTCTCATGGATCTCCTCGCCCGACATCTCAGCTGCCCGGGTGTCCCCCCGGCGAATGGATTCGGATCTGGTCGATTGTACCCTAAAGACCAGATCGGATTCAACTGCGAAATCGGTCCCCGGCGAACTTCGGCTCAGGCGCCGCCGGCAAGCCTCCCGAAGCGTTCCAGGGATTCCTTCCGCTCGGCGGCGTGGTCCACCACGGGTTGGGGCCACTCTTGCCCCAGGCGGACTCCCACCGAGGCGAGAACGGCAGCCGGGGCTTTCCAGGGTTCATGGATCCAGCGGTCGGGGAGGGCTTCGATTTCCGGGCACCAGCGTCGGATCCAGTCTCCGGAGGGGTCCCAACGCTTGCTCTGCTCCACCGGATGGAACACCCGAAACCACGGCTGGGCATCGGTGCCCGTGCCTGCCGACCACTGCCAGCCCCCCACATTGGACGCGAGTTCGATGTCCAGCAAGTGCCGGGCGAACCATCGCTCGCCACGCTTCCAGTGGATGTGCAGGTCCTTGGTCAGAAAACTGGCCACCACCATGCGCGCTCGATTGTGCATCCAGCCCGTGGCCGACAACTCCCGCATGGCCGCGTCCACGAACGGATAGCCGGTTCGGCCTTCGATCCATGCATGCCAGCGGGCGGCGGCGATCGGATCGGAGTCGGGATCGTCCCACACCACGCCTGCGAGCCGCTCCTGGAACGGATGGTCCACGGTCCGTGGATGCAGGCGCAGGACTTCCTGGTAGAAGTCGCGCCAGCAGAGTTCCGAAAGCCACTTTCCGGCGCCGGGAGAGCCTTCTTCCATGGCCGTTTTCGCCGCTTCGCGCGCGGAAAGAAACCCGAACCGCAAATCCATCGCGATCCGACTCGTGCCCTCGATGCCCGGCCGGTCCCTGGTTTCTCCGTATCCCGACATGGAAGACAAAAAGCGTCCCAGTCGTTGCTGCGCGGCCATGCGTCCGCCGAGGGGGCCCTTGCGCGCCGGATCTTGAAATCCCGCGCGTTCCAAAACACCCTCCGTCGTCAGCTCGATGGGCCCGGGTGCGATCTCCGAGGTGACAGGAACTGACCTGGTGGCTTGGAGCGATTCCCGCTCTCCTTCCAGCAAAGCGAGCCAGGCGCGATGGAAGGGAGTGAAGACGCGATAAGGGGTGCCGTCGCCCTTGCGCACCGTTGCGGGCGCGACCACCATGTGGTCGTGGTGGATTTCCAGGAAGGAACCGTTTCGTTCCAGGAGCGCCCCGACCGTCCGGTCGCGCTGCAGGCCGTAGGGCTCGAAGTCGCCACCCGCGAACACGGGCGGGAATCCGCAGGTTCGGGCGAACTCGGGGATCATCGCCTCCGCCGGGCCAGCCACCAGATGCAGTCCGCCTCCCCGCTCTCGCAGGCCGCGATCCAGCTCCGACAAGCCCTCGGCGATGATGCTCATGCGCCGGTCGTCGCGAGCCAGACCGCTGAGGATGTTGGTGTCCAGGACGAACACCGCCGCCACCCGGCCGGAGTTGGATCGGGCGTGGTCCAGCGCGGCCAGAAGGGTGCGATTGTCCTGCAGGCGAAGATCGCGACGGACCCACCAGATGGACGCCGCCTCGATGCGGGTTTGCGCGAGTGGGCCCATTGGAGTCCTCCGTGTGCGATGGAATCTACAGGACTGCGGCCCTGCGGAAAACGTGGAGGTGTCGGAAACCAAAAGCGCCCGGCGTTGCCGCCGGGCGCTCGGACTTTCGTCAGAGGAGGGGAGCGCTCAGACGGCGGGAGGAACTGCGGGTGCCGTGACGGGCAGTGCGGTCCGGATGAACAGTTCCTGCAACTGGCTGGGGGCTACCGGCGAGGGGGCGTCGCTCATCAGGTCGGCCGCGCTGGCCGTCTTGGGGAAAGCGATGATGTCGCGGATGGTGTCGATTTCCAGCAGCAACATGACCATGCGGTCCAGTCCGAAAGCCAAGCCGCCGTGCGGAGGCGCACCGAACTTCAAAGCATCCAGGAGGAATCCGAACTTGGCCTTGGCCTCTTCGTCGCCGATTCCCAGTGCCTTGAACACGCGGGCCTGGACTTCCGGGGAGTGGATACGGATGGAGCCGCCGCCCATCTCCACGCCGTTGAGCACCAGGTCGTAGCTCTGGCTGCGGACGTTGGCGGGGTCCGATTCCATCTTGTCGAGTTCTTCGGCGTAGGGTGCCGTGAACGGATGGTGCACGCTGTAGTAGCGTTGGGTCGCATCGTCCCATTCGAACATGGGGGCCGAATGGAGCCAGAGGAATTCCCATTGCCCCTTTTGGGCGAGCTTCAGGACCTCGGTGCCCAGCTTGATGCGCAAGGCTCCCAGCACGTTTTCCACGCTCTTCTTCTTGTCGGCACCGAAGAACAGCACGTCGCCGTCCTTGGCGTCCACCTGGGCGGCGAGCACCTCGCGCACTTCGGGCGTGATGTTCTTGGCCGCCGGGCCGTTCCACTCGCCGTTTTGGATCTTGATCCAGGCAAGCCCCTTGGCGCCGAGCTTTCTGACATAATCCGTCAGCTTGTCCAGATCGTTACGCGTGATTTTCTCCGCCGCGCCCTTGGCGTTGATGAGCCGCACCACGCCACCACTGGTGGCGGGTCCCTGGAAGACCACGAATCCGCAAGTCTTGGCCCATTCGGTGACGTCCTGGATCTGCAGGCCGTAACGGAGGTCGGGCTTGTCGGAGCCGTACTTTTCCATGGCGGTGGCGAAATCCATGTGCGGGATCTGCGCGGGGATGTCCACTCCCAGCACTTCCTTCCAGACACGACGCACGCAACCTTCCGCGATGGCCATGATGTCGGGCATGGTGATGAACGACATCTCCACGTCGATCTGGGTGAACTCCGGCTGGCGATCGGCGCGGAGATCCTCGTCGCGGAAGCATTTGGCGATCTGCATGTAGCGGTCGTAGCCGGCCACCATCAAAAGCTGCTTGAAGATCTGCGGGGACTGCGGCAGCGCGTAGAACGAACCCGGGTGCACGCGGCTGGGCACCAGGTAGTCGCGCGCGCCTTCCGGGGTGGAC
The DNA here is from genome assembly GCA_016699655.1 of Fibrobacterota bacterium. GTDB lineage: Bacteria > Fibrobacterota > Fibrobacteria > UBA5070 > UBA5070 > UBA5070. The sequence goes on along the minus strand of CP064986.1, from coordinate 132,855 downwards.
TTGGTCAGGATGGGGGTTTCGATGTCCAGGAAGCCCTGTTCATCGAAATAATCGCGGACGACTTTTGTCACCCGGTGTCGCGTGATGATCTGCCTTTGCACGGAAGGCCTGCGCAGGTCCAGGTAGCGGTACTGGAGCCGGAGCTCTTCGTTGACCTTGACGTGCTCGGAGATCTCGAACGGTGGTGTTTCCGACTTGTTCAACACCGTCACGGATTTGGCGAAGATCTCGATCTCGCCGGTGGCGAGCTTCGGGTTGATCATGCCGCCGCGCGAGCGCACTTCGCCGGTGACTTCCACCACCCATTCGTGGCGGAGTTTGTCGGCCAGTTCGTGGGCTTCCTTGCCGCAGACGTCCGGATCGAAGGTCACCTGGGTCACGCCGTGACGGTCGCGCAGATCGATGAAGATCAGGTGTTCGCCGTGATCGCGGTAGTTCTGGACCCAGCCGGAAAGAGTGACGGTGGATCCGACGTGGGAAGCGCGCAGCTCCCCGCAAGTGTGTGAGCGGTTCATAGTGGTGGGGAAATGTAGGTCTTGAGCGGGAGACGGAACGACATGGCTCTGAGCGGGTGGCGGGGATCCCGCCACCGCGGCATCGAGAGGGATTACTTGGCTTCGTGCTTGGCCTTGATTTGGTCCTTCTTGGCTTCCAGCTTGTCCTGGGCCTTGTCCTTGCGATCCTTGGCGAGCTCCACGCGTTCCTTGCGAAGCTCGGCGCGATCCTGGTGGGCTTCCTTGCGATCCTTCTTCACTTCTTCCTTGGCCTTGTGGAAGGCTTCCTTGTCGGCCTTGAGGGCTTCCTTGCCGGCCTTCACCGCGGCGGTGTCGCCCGCTTGGCGAGCCGCCTTGATCTGTTCGTGATCGGCCTTGAGCTGCGCCTTGGCTGCATGCACCGCCGCCGTGTCCTTGGCGATGGCTTGTTTGTCGGCGACCACTTCCGCTTTCAGGGCGGCGATCTTTTCCTTGTCGGCGGCGATTTCCTTTTTGTCGGCGGCCACGGTGGCAGGGATGGTCTTCGTGGTGTCGGCAGCCTGGACGAAGGCGGCGGAAAGCGAGCAGAAGGCGATGGCGGTGAGTGTCGAGATCTTCATGTGGGTTCTCCTGTGGAAGGTTTCCCGGCAATTGCCGAGGATAACGACTGGATTAAACGATTCTCGTGCCAATCTCGACCAGGGGGGCTTGAAAGGATTTTTGGGCAATTCCCGGAGGGGCTCTCCGGGAAAACTCGTTGCAAGCGGGACAAATGGTTTCGATTTCCTGCGAAACGGTTCTGGTAGGGCCCACTGGGCAAGCCTTCTGGCGCAAAGTGGGCCAGGAACAGTGCCCTAGGCTCGGAACGACTTGACCGAAGTCCAGGGCTGGGGGTAGATTCCGCATCGACCATCATCCATTCCGGGAGTTCCGTCCATGCGTCGTATCCTTGCTTGCCTCGCCGTGGCCTCTGTTGTCGCCCTCTCTTCTTGCGGCGCTGGCGCTGCATCCTCCGGCTCGTCTTCGGGTGGAGGCTCCTCCAATCCCAATGCCGAAGTGATGAATGCTCGCTCCGAGGCGGAGGCACAGGAACGCAAGCTTTCGGACCTGCGCCAGGAAAAGGCCGATCTTGAGGCTCAATTGGAAGGCAAGGCGGCTCCCGCGTCGGCACCCGCCACGCCTGCCGTCACCCCGGCACCAGCAGCCCCTGCTGCCGCTGCACCCGCGGCTGCCGCTGCGGCACCAGCGCCCGCTGGCAAGAAGGCCAAGCCCGCTAAAAAGGCCAAGTAATCTGATCATTCCTCGGCGCACCCAGGTACTGGAGGCGATTCCCGACGCGATCAAGGGGGTTCTCCTGCGCGACGGGGAATCCTTGGTGCGTCGATTGGAATCCGCTTTTTCCGTGCGGATATCCGCACGTGACACCGGTTTCGTGCTGGAAGGTGGCTCCGCCGATAGCCATGGACGGGCCTCTCAGGTTCTCGCCGAGCTTGCCCGTGTGGTCACGGAAACGGGCGATCTGGACGGGGCCGCGGTGGATTTGTGTCTGGAAGACCAGGTCGCACCTGCAGCGGAGGATTGGTCTCGGCCGATCCTCTACGATGCGCGCGGAGTGGTGGTGCGTGCTCGCAATCCGGGCCAAAACCGGCTGGTTCGAGCGGTTCGCACCTCGGATTTGGTGTTCGCGGTGGGACCAGCGGGCACCGGCAAAACGTATTTGGCGATCGCTCTTGCGGTCGCTGCGTTGCAACGGCGCGAGGTCGACCGTTTGGTTTTGGTTCGTCCCGCAGTGGAAGCCGGCGAGGAGCTCGGCTTCCTCCCTGGAGACCTTCGCGAGAAAATCGCGCCGTATTTGCAACCGATGACCGACGCGCTTCAAGAGCTTTTGCCGCGGGCGAGGTTCAAGGAATGCATGGAAACGGGATTGATCGAAATGGCCCCCTTGGCCTACATGCGAGGCCGCACGCTGAAACGGTGTTTCGCGATCCTGGATGAAGCGCAAAACGCGACCATTTCCCAGATGAAAATGTTCCTGACAAGGCTTGGCGTCGGCTCGAAAGTGGTCGTCACGGGCGACCCGACCCAAGTGGATCTTCCCCTGAAGACGCCTTCGGGTCTTGGGCACGCTTGCTCCACCCTGGAGGGGATCCCGGGAATCGCCATGGTGCGTTTGGAAAGCAAAGACCAGATGCGCCACCCGCTTGTCCAATCGATCATCGATGCCTATGATTCTCCCCTGTCCAATTAAACCAGGCTCCAGAAGGCTCCAGTCATGAACAACTCTTTCGGTCTGCGCAACTACATGGTCATCGCTCTCGGGGCTCTCATCGGCTTTTTCGGCCTTTACTTGCTCTCGCTGGCTCCCGTGAACAATCCGATCTCCCTGAACGTTGGGCCCTTCGTGGTTCTGCTGGGATACTTGGTGGTCATGCCCGCAGGCTTCCTGCTGCCATCGGGAGTTTCAGGCACTTCCGTAAAAGAGTCGCCGGTTGCCCCTGGACAAAAGGGCTGAGTTGCGTTAATTTTTGTGTCTCCAAAGGGCGTTTAGCTCAGCTGGTCCAGAGCATCTGCTTTACACGCAGAGGGCCGTAGGTTCGAATCCTACAACGCCCACTGGTTCGTTGAGGGAAACTCCACAAGGGGTGGTAGCTCAGTTGGTTAGAGCGCCGGCCTGTCACGCCGGAGGCCGCGAGTTCAAGTCTCGTCCATCCCGCTTCAAAGAGTCCCAGTCAAGTGACTGGGACTCTTTTTTGTCCTTGCCATTCGGCAACGGTGGTTCTTCTTTTTGCTTCGTACTCTCCGTCAAATGGGAACACCCCTCATATGCAAAAAGCAAAACAATTCCTGACCAAGAACCTCGCAACCCGCTTGCTACCACTGTTGTTGGTCGGTTGGTTTGCGCAGTCTTGCAACAATTCCGTGGTTGTGGAGGATGATCCTCCGCCGCCACCGCCCACGCGCACCGTGGACTCCCTGCCCATCTACTCACTGGGTGGAGAGGCGTTCCTTCCGGACTCTGCCTCCTGGAAGATCGGGAAAGACTCCGGCAAGGCGACCTTCGTCAAGGTCAAGACTGTCAGCAAGGACACGGCGATCGTCGCTGCCAAGCTCGATCACAAGACCTTCACGGACACCCTGAAAGTCCAGTACTGGAAGCTCGGGATCCTGATCCAGACCCGCCTGTATCTGTCCAATGGCAACGACATTCCTCGGGCAGTGAATCCAGGCGGCAAGATCTTCCAGGGCACGAACAGCATTCTCATGGCGGCCTTCTACGAGGCCCATGGGAAGGACTCCGCCCAATATCCGCTCACCCGGGCAGGGTTCCTCGCATCGTACGCCAACATGGTTCTGACCGGGAACGCCAAGGCGAACTTTCCGGACAGCCTGCCGGCGGGCATTTCCAAGGACACGATCCGCATCATCGTGATCCAGCTTGCGGTCAAGCGGAACATCCTTGCGACAGATCTTGTCAACACCCAGCTGGGGTTGGATCGGGCGCAACTCATGGATCTCGTGGACAAACTCATCGGGGCGAAAATCCTGGACCCCGGAGTCAAAGACAAGCTCTTTCCGCCATCCAGCATCAAGTGGGATGAAACTTTCGGTGTCGAGGCCGCCTCGGTCAAGCAAGGTGAAATCTTGGGACTCAAGGGCAAGGTGTCTTCCGGAAGCAAGTGGACGAGCCAGTCCATCGAAATCCTGAACAAGGACAACCTGAGCGTCACGAGTCAATTCGCGACCACCTCTCCAAAGGATTCCACCACCCTGATCTTCACTGGCGTGGCGAAGCTGATTCCGAGTGCGGACTTGGGCATGTACACGGTTCGTTTCTCCGGCAAGAACGAGAAAAACGAAACCACCAGCCAGCAAGCGACCTTCGAGGTCGTGAAATCCGACGATCCTGCAGCGGTTCTGGCGCCACAGATCACCAGAATTCAACCTTCTGGGAAGGATTCCACCCTCGACTTCGGCACGGAGAACGTTGTCCTCAAGTGGAAGGTCAAGGATGATTCCCGGCATGCGATCGTCGTGAGTCTGATCAACGGCATGGAAGCGAAGCTTGTGAAAGACGGAGCGGACAGTGTTTACACCACGGAAATCAAGCTGGCCCCAGGACAGGATTCGACCGTAAGGTTCAAGGCCACCAGCAACTCGACGAAGTCCAGCCTGGATTCTGTGGTTCTGCATCGCGCTAAGGACAACATCAAACCCCGCATCACCAAGGGGAATTGGGGGTATCTCGATACCGGTGTCATCAATAGTGCCGGGGCTTACGAATTTGGCAAGGAGGAGGTCACGGTCGTTCTGAATTGGACGGTCAGTGACAACTACAAGCTCCACCCTGATTCGGCGGCTTGCATCCTCGCGGCAGGCAGGGTCGTGCGCTGTCTGGAGGTCAAGATTACGGATCCAAAGAAGCCTCTGGAGGGTGAAGTCTCCTTCAGCTACGCGGTACCGAACCTGTACTCCAATGTGACGCTGCGGGTGAAGGATGCCGCTGGATTGACGGAAGATTACAAGGTTGATTTCGTTCGTCCCCAGAAAGAGGGCGACATCTTGGCCGAGTGGGACCGGTTCAACTGGGATGCCCCCAAGGTGGTCTGGCAGTAAGAATTTTGTCCGTCAAGCATTGAGTTCGCGAGCCGCCCTTGGATTCCAGGGGCGGCTCGTATTTTTTCCGACATGCATCGCACGATCTGCTTGAAAACCTTTCTCTCCGCTCCGTTTTTGCTCATGGCGGCCGGTGTCGCCGCCTCCCTTTCAGGCTGTGCCTCCGCTCGGCCTGCGGGGCCAGCCCAAGTCCAACCAGGCTGGAGCGGGGCATTCGCCGGAAAAACGGTGGGCTTGTACCTGGTCGCCGCGCGAGGCCCTTACACGATCGCACAATTCGAGGCGGTTTCCCTGGCTGGGCCGGCTCTGGAAAGGCTGGAGCCCGGGCTGAGATGGGTGTCGGTGGATTCCGGTAACCACAAGGTCAAGCGTCTCGGAGGGTGGGATCTGGACAGCCTCACGGACCTGCTGATCGCCGATAGCGCGGTATGGGTGGGTTCGCAAAGCTCCGACAGCCAAGTGCTGCGTACCCGTGAGCCTCGTCTGTCCGAAGCCACCCGCACGGCGTTGAAACGGATCGGCGCTGCCATGGATGTCCAGATGTTGATCGCTCTGCGGCCAGGTGGCGCAAGGAATGCCAAGGACTCGTTGGATGCCTTCGAGGATCCTGCCTGGTTCGGGATCTACGATCTTTCCTCGGCCAATCAGGTGTATTCGCTCATGGTGCCGGTGAAGGGCGCGCGCAGCGCTTCTCGCAGCGCCGAGACCGACTGGGCGAGAGAAGTATGGGTTGCCTTCGAGAAGGGCATCCTGGAGGTCCGCCGCAAGGCTCAGTGAGGCCTTATCGCGCTTCCACCTGGATGTCCGGTCGCTCGACCATCTGGCGGCTCATTCCGAGCGCCGCCTTGCCCTGCCAAGCACGCCAATCCGGGTGGTGGATGGCCAAGGACATCCCGTCCGCGCTTGGCCAGGACTGGCCAGGAGCAACGGACAGGCCGGAACACTCGGCCACCAAGGCGCCATTGCGATCCAAGCGCAGTGCGCACTGTGGAGCGTAATAGATGTCCAGGATGGGTGCCGGCCCGGGGGAAACTGGGAATTTCCAGGTGACGCGCACCCAACGGAGGACTCCGGGTCCACGATTGACGATGGCGATCCTGGGCTTGAGACTGCCGACATCCTCCGGAGCCTCGTCGCGCATCAGGGCGACGACCCGAAGCGTCGGTCCGGAAGGGGGGGGCGGCTTCACCGCCTCGACAATTTCCGGAGGCTTCGGTTTCAGGGGGATCGGCGGAGGCGGTGTGCCGTGCTTGGTCGCAGGGGAGTCGGTGCGCCGGGGGGCGTTCGGTGCTGGGACATGGCTGGATGGCCCATCCGATTCGGGAGCGGAATCCGCTTGCTCCGTCTGTTGCTTGGCCGCTTGGCGAAGCGCCCAGCTGGGGTCCACCTTGGAGGACTCGGGAATTGGCGCGGTCTTGAATTGATCCCAGATCTTGCCTGCGAAAAACGCGGCGCAGACCAGTGCCACACCTGAAATCGCCACGGGGAGAAGTCGGCGATGTCTTCGGAAGAATGGCTTGGGTTTGGGCGGAGAGGGCTGCCGGATCTGTTGGGTCGGGGTCGGGGCCAGCGGAGGAGCGGTGCGAACCTGGGTGGGCAAGCCCCCGAAGGCCACTCCCACGGGGTCGGGCGTTCCCTGGAGCGACAGAAAATGACGAATATGCCTGGCGACTTCCGCCGCGCGCGGTCGTTCCGCCGGATCCTTGGAGTGCATCGAAGCGACCAACGCGGACAGATCCAGATCCAATTGCGGGACCAGATCCGCGGCCAGAGGGGCCGGCTCCTGGACGATCTTCCACATCACCGCGTGGGCATGTTCGGCTTCGAACGGATGCTGGCCCGTCAGGGAACGGAAGAACACGCCGGCCAGCGCGAAGATGTCGATCGCGCCGGACGGATTCCGTCCTTCCACCTGCTCCGGGGACATGAACAAGGGCGATCCGAACACGGATCCCGTGCGGGTTTGGGAGACTTCCTCCATCAGACGGGCGATGCCGAAGTCGGCGATCTTGACCAATCCGTCGCGTCGGATCAGGATGTTGTCGGGCTTGATGTCGCGGTGGATGATGCCCGCTTCGTGGGCTGCTCTCAGGCCATCGGCAGCCTGGCAGACGATCGCGGCGGCGGCGCTCGGATCCAATCGGCCACCGCGATGTTGGAGCAGTTCCGCGAGCGATATGCCTTCGACGAACTCCAGGACCAGATAATCTTCCTGTCCCTCCCTGCCGAAATCGTGGACTTGCACCACGTTCGGGCTTCCCAGGCGTGCGATGGCGGTGGCTTCGTCGTGGAAGCGTCGCACCCAATCCGGTTGGGCGCCCAAGTCGCCGCGCAGGATCTTGATCGCGACCAGCCGTCGCAACAAGGGGTCTTCAGCCAGGTGGACCGAAGCCATGCCTCCCTGGCCCAGGGGGCGGAGGATCCGATATCTGCCGTAGCTTTCCTGGGTCATAGGTGCGGTTCAAGGAAAGTAAGCAAGGATTGAACTTTTCACGGGAGGGGTGTCGGAATCCGTGCGATGGCTTCGATTTCCACCCGGCATCCTCGTGGAAGCGCGGAAACCTGCACCGTGCTTCTCGCCGGGGCAGGGCCATCCATTCCGAATACTTTACCGTAAACGGCATTGACCTCGCCGAAATCCGCCAGATCCGTGAGGAAGATGGTGGTTTTGGCCACATGCTTGGCGTCGCATCCGGCTGCCTTCAGGACAGCAAGGAGATTGCTGAGCACTTGTTGGGCCTGGTCGGAGGCGGTGGAGCCGACCAGTTCGCCTGTCAACGGATCCAAGGGAATCTGGCCGGAGAGGAACAACAGGTCGCCCATCTGGATGGCTTGGCTGTAGGGGCCGATCGGCTTGGGCGCTTGCGGTGTTTCGATCACCTTGAACATTTTCGGACCTCCAGGTCTTGCAATGGGTGTTTCCAAGTTATCATTTCTCACATGGAACTCCGTCGAACCAAGATGCTTGCTACCATCGGTCCGGCCTCCGACTCCCCGGAGATGCTCCGGAATCTTTTCCAAAATGGCGTGACCGCCTGTCGGCTGAACTTCAGCCACGGGACTCACTCCGACCACGCCGCTCGGATCGCGAAGATCCGAATGGTCGCGGAAGAAATGGGAATCGCAGTGCCGCTCGTCATGGATCTTTGTGGACCCAAGGTCCGCACGGATACCAAAACCTACGAGCTGAAGGTCGGGGAAACCTGGTCTCTCGTGCCAACGGAAGGCGATGCCGAATCCCACAAGATCGGCATCAGTCATCCCACCTTGTACCAGCTCGTGCCTCCGGGGCAAGCCATCGTTTTGGACGATGGCCATCTCGAGTTGGAAGTGGTCAATGTCGAAGGCACCGAAATCGTGACCACGGTCAAGACCGGCGGGACCCTCAAGCCACGCAAGTCGGTGAACACGCCGGAATGCGACTACGGCCTGGATGTGTTGTCGGAAAAAGACCAGCGCGACCTGGTTTTCGGGCGCGATCAAGGCCTGGACTGGGTGGCCGTCTCGTTCGTGCGCAACGGTGCCGACATCAAGCGCGTGCGCGACTACCTGCAGGAAATCGGATGGCCTGACCCCCCGATCATCGCCAAGGTGGAAACCCCTCTGGCAGTGGCATCCATAGAGGAAATCGTCCGGATGTCCGATGGCATCATGGTCGCCCGCGGCGATCTGGGCATCGAATGCCCCATCGAGTCCGTGCCCATCCTGCAAAAGCGCGCCGTCCGTCTGGCCCACCGCCATGCGAAGCTTTGCGTGGTGGCCACCCAGATGCTCGATTCCATGGAGCGCAATCCGCGCCCCACCCGTGCGGAAGCTTCCGACGTCGCCAACGCGGTGTTCGAAGGCGCGCAGGTGGTCATGCTTTCCGGCGAAACCGCCGGCGGACAATTCCCGCTCCAGGCCGTCCAGACCATGGACCGGATCCTGCGTGGTGCGGAAGCGGTGACGGATGCTCCCCCGACCTTGCCGGAGATCTCCAACCAGACCTTGGAGATCGTCGCCGGCTCGGTGCGGCTTTCCGAACACACCAAGGCTCCCTGTATCGCCATTTTCTGTCACACCATGGAAATCGCCCGGCAGATCGCCGGCTTCCACTGCTCCACGCACGTGATCGCGGCCTGCTTCGACGAGCTCATCTACAGGCAGGTTTCGCTGTTCTACGGCATCATTCCGGTGCGTCTGCCGCGGACCAACTCCATCGACGAGGCGATCACGCGCGTGCTGGACGAGATCCAGGCGCGCAATCTCGCCGAGCCCGGCAATCGGATCGTGTTCCTGTACAGCCAGCCCTTCGGGACGCGCCTGCACAACACGATCCGTTTGGTGCAGATGCCCTGAACCTGATTTCAAGTTGAACGAAAACGGGCCACCTCAGCCGGGTGGCCCGTTTTTTTGTGCCCGAAACGATGGGGGCCGTCGTAGGGACGCCCAGTAGGGACGCAAGATTTTGCGTCCTTACGGTGCGTCCCTACGGTTTTGGCGAACCCGTAGCGGGCAAAAAAAAGACGGCCACCTTCGGTGGTCGTCCCAGGTTCGATGCAGCGAAGCTGCGTCGAACGATTACTTGACGGCGGCGGAGTCGGCGGCAGCCTTCTCGGCCTTCTTGGCAGCCTTCTTCGCCTTCTTTTCCGCCTTTTTCTCGGCCTTCTTTTCCTTCTCGGCGTCGGTCATCGCCTTCTTCTCGCCCTTGGCCTTCTTGCCCTTCTTGGCAGGCTTCTCGGTGGTGGTGGGAGCCGGGGCGCCCGCGTCGGTGGAAGGAGCCTGGGCGAAGGTGAAGCCGGCGAGTGCGAGAAGGGCTGCGAGGAGGGTCTTCTTCATTGTGGCGATTCCTTGGAAAGAATGTTGGTGATCCCGCAGGAAACAAGGTCTTGTCTCGGCGAGACTCGCGCTGGCTTTCTGCGAAACGGATGCCACCCAAAGCCAGACAGCGGATGCCCGCGATGGGAAGCATTCGTTTTGAAAAAAGCGGAACTCTTCGTTCCGTTTGGTTTCGATTCCCCCGAAAAGTTCACATCTTCGAGCGTGCGAATTCGAAGCGGGCTTGGTACTTCGCCTCTTCGGAGGTGTCCCACTTCCTGATCGCGCTTTCGCTGCCAACCAAGCTGTTGACTGCCTTCACGCGATCGCTGCTGGCCGGATGAGTGCCAAGCCAATCGATTCCCGAGCTGGGCATGCTGGCGAAAAAGGTGGCGATCCCGGTGGGGTTGCGGCGCGAATCGCCCAGATAGCGGGTTCCGGTGGCGTCCGCCTCGTGTTCGTTTTCCAGGCCCGCCTTGAGTTGGGTCAAGTTGCCGAACATCGAGGCGACCGTTTTGGAGAGGCCGCTGGCACTCTCTCCGAGCAGGGCGTCCAGCAAGTTGCTGAACCCGGCTTGCTTCATTACCGCGTCGCGATAATGGTGCTTGGTGATGTGGGCCATTTCGTGGGCCAGAACTCCGGCCAGCTCCGATTCGTTGTCGGCCTTGTTGATGATTCCGGTGTAGACGTACACGTATCCGCCCGGCACGGCAAAGGCCTTGGCCACGTCCTTTTCGATGATGACGACCTTGAACGGATAGGCTGGCCGTTCGCTCTTGGGGATTGCGCTGTACACGGATTGGAAGGTTTCTTCGACGTAGATCCGAAACGCCTGCTTGTCCGTGGTGGTGGGAGCGTAGATCGGGTATTCCGCCGCATTTTCCGGGTTACTGCGAAGCTGGGTATCGAACTCGGTGCCCAACCGGAGCTCGTCGTCTTCGCTGAGAGTGGGCACTTGCACCGTATCCGCGGAAGGCAACCTGACAGAGGTGTCTTTTGGCGCCGGGACGGTTGGGGTGGCCGTGGTTGTGTCTACGCCAGACTCCGTGCAGCCTATGGCGACAAAAGCGACGAGAATCAACGCAAACCGAGTTCTCATGCGAACGGGGATCGTTAGGGACATGAGGCAAAGATGCAAAAAACGGCGTCGCAGGACCGTTGGGAAGGCCCTGCGGCGAACTCACATCTTCAAACGCGCGGCCTCGAAGCGGGCTTGGTACTTCGCCTCTTCGGAGGTGTCCCACTTCTTGATCGCGCCTTCGCTGCCCACCAGCTTGTTGACCGCACTGACTCGGTCGGTGCTGGCCGGGTGGGTGCTGAGCCAATCGATCCCCGAGCTGGGCATCCGGGCGAACAGACTGGCGATTCCGGTGGGGTTGCGGCGCGAATCGCCTAGATAGTAGGTTCCGGTGGCGTCGGCCTCGTCTTCGTTTTCCCGACTCACTTTCAGCTGGGTCAGGCTGCTGAACATGCCGGCGACCGCTTTGGTGAGATCGCTTGCGCTCTCCCCGAGCAGAGCGTCCAGCAAGATGCTGAGTCCCGCTTGCTTCATCACGGCGTCACGGTAATGGTGCTTGGTGATGTGGGCCATCTCGTGGGCGAGCACACCGGCAAGTTCCGATTCGTTCTTGGCCTCGTTGACGATGCCGGTGTACACGTAGATGTAGCCGCCCGGAACGGCGAAGGCATTGACCACATCCTTTTCGATGATCGCGACCTTGAACGGGTACGACGGGCGCTCGCTGGCGGGGATCGCATTGTACACGGACTGGAAGGTTTCCTGGATGTAGGTCTGGAACGCCTCTTTTTCCGGGGTGCTGGTGGCGTAGATCGGGTACTCCTCCGCGTTTTCCGGGCTGCGAAGCTGGGCATCGAACTCGGTGCCCAATCTCAGCTCGTCGTCTTCGCTGATGAAGATGGAGCCCAGCGTGTCGGAGCAGGAACACTGCATCATGGACATCGACAACGCGAGGACGGGGAGGATGGTCGTGATTTTGGAGAAAAGGGAAGATGGCTTCATGATGAACAATATGGTACTCTCCAAGCGTCGCCATGACTGCCCTTTCCTTCCTACATGAACAGGTTCTCCAGGGAACCTCCGAGATCTGGGCCTTGTTTGCGCTCGAAGGATCCCTATTGGAGGCCGGCGTGTCCTTCGATCGGCGCCTGGGCTACGGTCCGGAGCGTCGAGCGGGACTCCATCTGGAAACCATCCTGCATCCGGACGAGCGCGAGGATGTGCTCCGCCAGGTCGGGCATCTTCTGCCCTACAAGGGAAGCGCGATCCGTTGCGAGTTCCGTTTGCGCCACGCCCAAGGAACCTGGTTGAACGTGGAAGCGGTCCTGACGCACCTGGCGGGGGACGAGGTGGCGGGGATCCTGTTGCAGGCGCAGGACGTGACCCGGTTCAAGATCGCCGAAGAGGCGCTGCGTTTCGCCGAGGAGAAGTACCGCGGCATCTTCGAGAACGCCGTGGAAGGCATCTACCAGGCTTCGCCCGATGGACGTTTCCTGTCCGCGAATCCTTCGCTGGCCCGGATCCTGGGATTCGAAAGCCCCGTCCACCTCATCCATTCCGTGAGGGACATCGGGACGGATGTCTACATCGATCCGCAAGCCTACCGGCAATTTCGCGAATTCGTCGAGCGCGACGGGGCGGTGAAGGATTTCGAAGCCAAGGTGAGGCGCCGCGACGGATCGGAGATCTGGGTCAGCGGCAACGCGCACTCGGTGAAGTCTCCCGCCGGAAAGATCCTGTTCCTGGAAGGGACCGTCGAGGACGTGACCACCCGCCGCCAGGCCCAAGATGGCCTGCGTCGCTCCGAAGAACGGTACGCGCTGGCTGCTTCGGGCTCCAACGGCGGCCTTTGGGAGTGGGATCTCATCCAGGGGCGCATGTTCTACTCGCCGCGTTGGGCCCAGATCATGGGCATGCGGGATGGCGACCTGCAAGGGGAGCCGCAGGAATGGTTCGATCGGGTGCATCCTCGCGACGCGGATCTGTTGCAGCAGGAAATCCGATCGCATCTGTCGGGCCAAGTGCCTCATTTCGAGTGCGAGTTCCGCATCCTGCACAGCGACAATTCGTATCGGTGGGTATTGTCACGCGGCATGGCGCGCATGGGCGCCGACGGCAAGCCCGAGCGGATGGCCGGTTCCCTGGAAGACATCACCTCGCGCAAGCGAGCGGAAGAGCAACTGATGCAGGGGGCGCTCTACGACGCGCTCACGGGCCTACCCAATCGGGCCCTGTTCCTGGACCGACTTCGTCGCGCCATCCAGCGCGCCCAGAAATCGGTGGCGGGGCAGTATGTCGGGGTGCTGCATCTGGACATCGATCGCTTCAAACTGATCAACGACAGCTTGGGCCATGAGGCCGGCGACGAGTTGATCCTGGCTGTCGGTCGGGCCCTGGAGGAAAGCCTCCAGTCCAGAGACACGCTCTCGCGTCTGGGTGGAGACGAATTCGCCATCTTGATGGAAGGCTACCAGGACCTCAACGTGTTCTCGCGCATGGCCGAACGGATCGTCCAACGCCTCGCCCAGCCGATCCGGGTGCGAAACCAGGAGGTCTTCGTCAGCCTGTCGATCGGGATCGCGGTCTCGGAGCGCCTGCAGGACCATCCGGAAGACCTCTTGCGCGACGCGGAAACCGCCATGTACCGGGCCAAGTCGCAAGGCAAGGGACGTCACGTGGTGTTCAACCAGGGCATGCACGAATTCGCCGCCGCGCACCTGCAACTGGAGACGAGTCTTCGCCGGGCGGTGGAACGCGAGGAATTCCGCGTCTTCTACCAGCCGATCCTGGACATTTCCACAGGGAAGGTGGCGGGGTTCGAATCCCTCGTGCGCTGGCAGAATCCGGAAAAGGGCTTGGTCAATCCCGCCGTTTTCATCCCGCTGGCCGAAGAAACCGGACTGATCGTGGAGATCGGACGTCAGGTCCTGCGGGAATCGTGCCGACAATTCGTGGCTTGGCGCAACTCCAAGCCCGAGGCGCAGGATCTGTTCGTTTCGGTGAATCTTTCCGTACGGCAATTCGCCCTTCCCGACATCGTCGACCAGGTGCGCACCATCCTGTTCGATTCGGGCATGCCGGGTGAGCTTCTGAAGCTCGAGATCACGGAATCCGTGATCCTGGAGAACACCTCGATCGCTTCCGAGAAGCTCTACGCCTTGCGCGCGTTGGGTGTCCAGCTGTCCATCGACGATTTCGGCACCGGATATTCCTCGCTCTCCTACCTGCACCAGTATCCGTTCGACAACCTGAAGATCGACCGATCGTTCGTCTCCCGCATGTCCGAAGCTCCCGAGCGTTCGGCCATCGTCCGCACCATCGTCCAGCTGGCCCGCAGCCTGGGAATGTACGCCGTGGCGGAAGGCATCGAGACACCGGCCCAGTTGGCGGGCTTGAAAGCCATGAATTGTCGGTACGGTCAGGGTTTCCTGTTCAGCAAGCCCGTGCCGGCCGCCGAGGCCGAACTTCTGCTGGACGCGGTCTACTCCTTCCCGACGGAAGGCTGATCGAAAAGACGCAGGAGGTCCGAGGCTTCGCGACGAGGTATCTTTCCCCTCCGTGTCGAGATCCTTCGCGTTCGATCTGCTGGCCGGCCTTCCTCGCGTGGCACTGGCTTCCTCGCATTGCCTCAATGGCGATGTGACCACTCCGTTCGGCCAGGAGCCAGGTCCCGACGAGGTGGAGGCGAAGTGGGCGTCGCTCGTGGGCAGCGATCGCGAGTCGCCGCCTTGGATCGTGCTCGGGCGTCGGGAAACCCCTTCCGGGATCGTGTGGCGGATCCTGTTCTGCCCCTCGCGGGGGACGCTTCCGGGCGATGCGGAATTTGTCCTACCGATGGCAGCCTGGGTGCTGCAGATCCTGCGACCGCAAGCCGGGCCGCCGGGCTGGCATGTTCGGGTCACCGAGATCGACGGCGAATTCTGGGGTGGACTTTGGGAAGGTGAGCGGTGCGAACGGGTCCATGGACCCTATCGAGCCCAAGGCCTGCTGGTGCAGCGATGCCTCCACGGCGTCGAAGACTCGACGGGCTCGGACAAGCCGGTCCTGAACCTTCCTTGGCGCATGCCCAGCCAGAAGGATTTGCGCGCGTTGGCGGCCGACCACTCCTGCGGGGATCTATTGGGGCTGGAATCGTCCTTGGATCGCGCCCAGACACGGGAGCGGAACGCGTCCTGGGCTCGACTCGCCGCCGTGTTGGTGGTTTTCCTGTTGGTCACCGGTGGATTCGGGCTTTTCCAGGTCGGTGCCTGGAGGGTGCGCGCCTTCCAGGAAAATCGCCTGGCGTCCGTGCGCACCGAGGTCGAATCCGCCGCGCGGCTGGAATCGTTTTCCCGGAATCTGGTCGATACCCTCCTGGCCAGACGGGAAGCCCTGGCGCCGAATTCATCCGCGGACCTCGTGCTGAGGGCTGTCGCCGCGCAGGTGCCATCGAACGTGAAATTGCAGGTGATCGCTCTCGAACCCACATCGAGCGGCTTTCGCGCCCGTTTGGAGGCGAGGTTCCAGGAATGGTCGCAGGTGCAGCCCTTTTCGGAAGCGCTGCGTTCCGGCAAGGGTGTGGGCCGTGTCGCCGTGGTTTCGCAGACGCGCCAAGCGGATGCGGTGATGGCCGTCTTGGAAATGGAAGGAGCCTGGCCATGAGCGTGGACAAAACGCGAATGCGGGCATGGCTCGACGAGGCTCTCCGTCGTGCGCCCTGGTTGGTCGGAGCGATCCTTCTGCAGGTCGGGATTTCCCAGGTGTGGCCCCGGCAGACGGAATCGGCCTTCAAGGACCTGTTGGAGTCGCGACGCCTCGCCGTCGTGGTTCCGGATGCATCGACTCTCCGGAGCAAGATCGATTCCCTGGCTCGCGACACGGCCCTCTTGGGCGGACGTCTGCGCCACTCCAGCGCGCGGATCTTGCGGGAATCGGATCCCGGCGCGGCCCTGGCCGCCCATCTCGTTCCCGAGCTCGCCGGACAGGGCTGGAAACTCCAGCGCGTGCGGGCCGAAGCCAAGGCGGGCTGGGCGGTGCTCGATCTGGGCGCCGAATCCGATTTCAACCAGATCCTTTCCGGCTTGGACAAAATTCGTCGATCGACGCGGGCCTTGCGGATCCGCCGACTGGCGATCCGTCCCATGCCGCAAGGCCGCTTGGCCATCGATCTCCAGGTGGCATCCCCTGCCGAGGTGGTGCGATGAGGCGGATCGTGGTGCCATTGGCCTTGGTGGGCGCGGCCTTTTTCCTGTTTCCGTCCGGAGAAGGATTGACCGCTCGTTGGAAACGGCTGCCCTCGCTGTCGCTGGCCAGCGATGCCCTCCCCAAGAACCTCGCCATCGACACCTTGCGCGGCGAGTGGGCGCACCTTTCCCAACAGGACACGGTCGCGCGTACGCAGCCCGTCGCCGATCCGTTCCGACTGGCCTCGGCGGAGTCGGACGCTCCGAAGGCCGTGCGCACGGCCTCTCCCTCGGGGCCTCCTCCGCCCAGGCTTTGGAAGGCCACCGGCCGTGTGGGCGAACGAGCCGCGGTGGTGTCGCATCCCGATGGTCGCGTCCTGGTGGTGACCATCGGCCAAGCCATCGACAGCGCTTCGGTGGTGGGGATCGGGCCCGGAGGCGTGGAGCTGGAGGATCGAGGCGGAAAGTTCGTCTTGCGCATTCCGTGACCAAACGGTTTTCGCGAGGTGTGGCCATGCCTCTGGTGCTGGGAGGCATGGCGGTGGCGATCCTCGTCGTGGCCTTGGCCTGGAGCCGTTCATGGACGAGACGGACGGTTTCCGTCCACCAGAGCGTCCGGTGGCAGGCGAGGTTGTTGGCGGAATCCGGCACGGCCTGCGCCTTGCAGGAAGCCATGGAGCGGATGGCCTCGGGGAGTCCGAAGGTGGCCGACACCTCCCGACGGGACACGAGCAAGACGAAGAAAACGGTCCGCGTCGTCGAGGATTCCCTGGCCGAGGATTGCGCGTTCCATGGCCGCCGGCGCGGGAACATGTCGTGGACTTCGCCGATCGGCACCCAGATCCTCATGGTGGAATCGCGCGGAGAAATGACGGAATCCGGCAAGCCTGTGGTGGCTTCCATGCGTTCCACCTGGGGAGGATCACCGCCAGAGGAAGCAATCAAATGCGCGATCAACACCTGGGGATCCTTGCCTCCGCAGGTCTCCGGGAAGGTGAACGGCTGCATCCGGACCAAGGCATCACCTCTTCCTGCAGGAGCGTCGGCTTTTCCCGTCAATTTCGGCATCCTGTCCTTCGAGCCTGCCGGACTGTCCAGGGATCTGGTCGTGGCGACCTCGCGGATGCTGGCCGCCTTCCGCTCGGACCAGGCGAAACTCGGAGGGGACCGCTTCTCGCAGGCGAGCCCTCCCCCCGTCGGCGATTCCCTGGTCTACACTTTGGGGGACGTGCTCTTCGATGGACCCTGGACAGGCGAACCGTGGATCCTTTCCGGCAGCAAGGATCTGTTCGTGGAAGGCCGGCTGGAATTCCGCGGGCAATTGCGCCTGTCCGGCTGGCGCATCTGGACCACGGGGCAGGTGGTGGTCCAGGATCAGGCCCAGCTGGAAGGTGTCCAGGTCTTTTCCCAAGGTGGAGTGCGGATCGCCGACCAGGGATCCATGTCTGGCCAGATTCTGTCTGCGGGGGGTGTCATGCTTTCCGGAAGCGCGGGGCTGGCCGCCCCGACGTTCGTCGCCGTCTGGCCGGGCAAGGGCGCGGACAGCCTTCCTCGCATCTTCCTGCAGGATCGTTCCCGCGCGAGGGCCTACCTGTTCGCCTCCGGAGGGAGTGCGGAAATCCGCATCGCGCGCAACGCGCTTCTGGAGGGCGTCGCCGTCAGCGGCGGGATCCTTCGCAACGAAGGCGCGGTCCACGGGATGGTCGCCGTGGGGTCGTCGCTGGATTGCGGCCAACCGGGCCAGAACTGTTCCAACGGCTCCTTCCTGCGCGATCGCCTGCCCGCGGATTTCGCCTTTCCCATGGGCTTGCCCGGAAACAAGGGCGTGCGCCTTCTCTCCTGGGACCTGGACAGATGAATCGGCGGGGGTACACCGTGGTGGAGGTCCTGATGGCGTTGGTCATCCTGGGCATCCTTGCCGTGCCGCTGGGCTACACGATCCACGCCGGATTCGAAGGGTCCGCTCGCGCGCGACGCGAAGACAAGGCATTGGGGCTCGTGCGGGAGGAATGGTCGCGAGTGCGTGGCATCGAGGTGGACAGCCTTCGCGACACCGCGTTCGAGCCTGAAGCGGGGTGGCGTCTGGAGCGGGACGTGTTCGATTCCGTCGATCGCGCCCAGGCGGGTTTGTCGCCCGTGCGAAGATCCTCGCCTGCACGCCCACCCGTGGAGATCGCGGTGTGCGCGATGGCGCGCCACGCGGAGTCCTGGGACACGGTGCGCTGCTTCCAGTGGATGCGCCCGCGGATCAAGGAGGCACCATGACCTGCGGCAGGAACCGTGGTGTCACCTTGGTGGAGCTTCTGGTGGCGATGGCCCTGGCCGGCATCGTGGCGGTGATGGTGTTCGGATGGATGGGACATGCGTCGAAGGTTTCGCATGCCTCCCAGGTCCGCGACGATCGCGATCAGGACCTGGCGATCCTGCGCGACGCCCTCTTCCAGGACGGGACGTTTGGCCAGGTTCTGTCGGTCGCCAGGGAGGAGATCGTCTTCGTCCGGGGTCGGGACACGCTCCGCGACACCCTGCATTGGACCGTGGGCGACACCGGACTGTCGCGATCGGGAAGACGGTTCTTGACTTCCGATACGGTCGACTCGTGGGAGATCACGCCTCGGATGGTCGATGTCGAGGCGGATATGGACCCCTGGTCGCTTTTGGACAAGGATCTGGATGGCAAGGTCGATCCCGAATCGATGGGCAAGGTCGATGCGGTGGAAATCCGCCTCGTGGTGCGTCATCGAGGATTTCCCGCCCTGGATCAGACCGTCACGGATACGCTTCGATTGATCGCTCCGGTCCGCGGACCAGGGTAGGATCTTGGATTAGGCAGCGACCTGTCCGTCCATCGCCATGCGGCGAGTGGGGCTTTCGGAGGATGCGACCCCCATGCCGTGGCCAGGGAACGAAAACCGCGAGCGCAACACCAGGTCTTCCAGGCCTGTGCGTGCTCCTGTCCACTGGAGATCGGATTGGATGGACAGTCCGTGATCGGAAACCTGCCAGCACACGGTCTGCTCGAACGACTCGAAATGCGCGGACGCCCCTTTGGCCACCAAACGCTTTTCCGAAAGATCCACGGAGACAGGACAGGTCCAGATGGTGCGGAACAGCCCGAACACGAGCTCGAATCTGGCGTGCTCTCCATGATCGGTCTGCACCAGGCGCAGCAGCAATGTCGGGTGGACCGAGGAGAGGTTCACCGCGATGGATCCGAGGCGAAGTCCCGCGATCCAATCCTCGGCGGTACCAGGGTGCAGTGTGGAGTGCAGGAGTCGTGGCATGTCTGAGCAGTAAGTTTAGGAAAAGCTCGGAGGATTGTCGCCGCTTCGGTGCGGATTATCTGGAAAGGCCGACGCGCTTTCGCGCCACCAGGCAGGCGAGGCTTCCCGGAGCCAGATCCGCGCAGGCGCGAGGACGGTCCGCGTAGATGCTGCACGGGTACCGGCCGGCCTCCACGGGGCGGTCGATGGCGATGCAGAGGCCATCGGGCCGACCGAGGCGACGCATTCCGTCCGAGGTGGTGGAAACGAGGCCGGGGTGGAGGATGCCGACCGATTCGTCAGGCTCCACGGGAGCGAAGGTGTAGCCCTCGCGACAGCAGGCGCCGCACGAAACACAGTCCTCCACCCGACCCCTTGGCTCCCATCGGGAGCACGCCGGGGAACAGTCGGAGAATGGTTGGGACTCTCCCGCCCGGCTCTTGACCTGGATGCATTCCGAAGAGGCCAGCCAAGCGCATTCTCCACAGTTTTTGTCGGGCCCTTGGCCGAATCCGGTTGGATGGATGGCCTCCTGCGTCGAAGGCCACTCCCACGGAATGGATCCTGCGAGAAGTTCTTCGGCGGCATCCAGCAGTTGGCGCACGAGCTGTGGCGGGACGCCTTGTTCGGGCTCCAGAGCCCAGACCTGCGCCACAGCACGAGCGTGAGCGGACTCGAAGGCGAATCTTCGCACGGCTTCTTCTCGGGCGGACGTGGATGCATCAGGGCACCAACGAGCGGCCTGGTCCACCAGCCTCCGCACCCGATCCAGATGGGATTCCCGATCCCGACTCGGGCCGTCGTCCGGAAGGTTCAACGTCGGCAGCGCGCGAGCAGTTCGCGGGCTTCCTCTCCAAGCGACGACCGTGGGAAGCGGAGACGGAAATCGGCAAGTAGAGTCTGGGCGAGGCGTCCTCGGCCGGAAGCCAAAAGCAGCCGACATCGGGTGATCAGCAGCCGATCCAGCCAAGCGGGAGGGGGGACGGCCAAGCGGGAGAGCGGATCGATTCCCGCACGGTCCGACCAGTTCGCGAGGCTGTCCGTGTGATGCGGTTCGAGTAGGGAAGGATCGGATCGCAAGGCGGTCGCCAGCGTGTCGAAGGCTGCGCTCCAGAGGGAATCCGCGGCCAAAAGGGGCGCCAGTTCCAGCAGGCTCCGGGCACGGAGATCCGGTCGCTGCAACGAAAGGCGCAGATGCGAGGCTCGCAGGGAATCCCCCAGCGAGGAGTCCGTGCCGAGCCAGTGATGGGCCAACGCGGCCTCCAAGGTGCAGCGACCGGGGGACAGGATGCTTCCGAGCACCTTTCGGGCGGAGTCCGGGTTGCCGATCCGCTGGAGGAGAAACGCGTGTCGGAGGCGCCATCGGCAGGTGGCCGCCGGATTGGCCAACTCCTCCAGCACCCGTGGAGCCAAACCGGAGCTGGCCGTCGGGGAGTGGATCAATTCCTCGAGGTTCCCCGTCCATCCCAGTTCTGTCAATTTTTGGATCCGCTGGGAACGGTGTTCGAGCGAGTCCGGACCAGGCGTCGCGGTCACGGACGAGTCCAGCGTCCGGTAGCGCAGCCACAGCGACCAGCTTTCGGCGGGGCATTGCGACGATTCTTGTCGGAGGCGTTCGCGAGAGGCGGATTCCCGCAACCCCAACGATCCGACGGAATCGCGCAGGCTCTGGAGGGCGCGTTCGCAGGGGGCGTCGGGGCTGCTTGGGAGTCCCTTGCAGATCGCCTGTCGATCGCGACCTGCGATCCGGAGAGTGGCGATGGAGTCCCGACGTGCCAACAAGGTTCTCTGCACTTTCTCCATTTCGGCGCAATGCGAAATCGATCCTGATCCGGGGGCAGGGAGGGAGTCGATGCGGGAAAGGATCCAAAGCAGACGATCCGATCCTTCCCCTGACGCAAACGCCAGGGATCCTGCCAGAAGCCCAAACGCGAGGGATCTGCGGAAAAAGGCTGGATCGAGAAGTTTCACTAGGAACGAATCTACGGTTTGATCGCTTTCCCCAGTAGGGCCCGAAGTTGGTCCATGTGAGGTGCCAGGTCGAAACGGGTGCGCACCGCGTGCTGGTTCCATCCCCAAAGGAGCCCCGGAGTCCAGGCATTGCCATCGATGGTCAGACTGTCAGGTGGAGAAAACACAAGCTGCATGGCCGTCGAGGCGATCGAGGACTGGGTGATCGCCAGGCAGACCTCCACGGTATCCTTGCCGCCAGGAGCCACCTTCCGGGTGCCTCCATGGGAGAGGATCGCCAAAGGTTTGCGTGCGGAGGCTAACAGACGGAAGGAGTCAAGCGCAGCCGGTTGTCCGGTTGGATTTCCGATCTCCACTCCCACGGCGAAGCGCAAGGTGTCGTCCACCGAAGCAAGAGGCTTCCACGAGACGGGAGCGAAGGTGCAATGGCGGAGATTGGTTCGTTCGGCGCGCAACCCGCACCCGGTCAACGAAAACAACCCGACGAAGGCGACAACGAACAGAAAACGTCTCATGGAAAGAAAGTAGCCTTCTCAGGGAATCTCGGCGGGAGAGATGCCCTTCAGACTGATTCCGTCGATCCAGAAGTCCGAGCCGGTATGCCCGAAGAAGGAAATCGTGGTGATCCTGTTTTTCACGCCTTCCCAACCGATCGAGTAGGGTTCATTGGCATCGAAGGTCGAGGGGGGCACGGAGTAGCGTTTCCATGCCGTGTCCAGCGCGATGGTTTTCCATGCCTTGGAATAATCGCTGGTGTCGCGAAAATCTTCCAGGGCGACCTTGATCGAGCCGTTTCCACGAGCCCAGAAGACGATGGAATCGAGTCCCCCCAAGCGATGGATGCCGGTGCCGAGCCGGGTGCCGAGTACGGTCCAGTCGCCGGCGGGAGTGTTGTAGGAAAGGTGGAACGCTCTTCCATTGCGTCCCTTTGCGGCGGCCTCGATGCCGGTGGTTGGGCCGATACTGCTGTTCTTCGATCTGCCAACGTACCATTGGTTGCATCGGCAAGGGGTCATCGGGATGATGGAATCCACCTCGAATTCCGCCAAATTCACGCTCGAGGTCAGCGTTCGCATCCATTCGGAAACTCCGTCCCAGGTCGCGGCTTTGTTCGATCGGGAAATCAGGCTGTCCCGCCCGACTCGCACGGTGAGGATGCGGCGATGTCCGAAATAGGAAGGCAGTCGGACCCAGGCGCTGGCGTGGCGAGCGGAAGCATTCCAATCGCGAACGAAATGCGCCAACGGAACGGTGTCGTCCAGGAAGACGCGAAAATCCCTCCCATCCTGCCAGGAAGCTTCGAAGGGCAGGCTCGAAGAGTCAAATCGAACCAGCATGGGATACGGTCCGGAATCACCCGGAGGAAGGTCGGAAAGGATCGAGTCTATGCGGAGTTTGCGTGTCAGGACGTTGTCGGTGGAGGTCCCGTTGCCAGAGCTGGGGGCCACTCCAGGTTTGTCCAGGCCACATCCGAGGAGACCACAGAACACGAGCGCGGCGAGAAGCTTGTTCATGCTTGGAGCCTCCGCTTGCGTTTGCCGGCGGCCAGTTGGGTCAGGGGGAAGAAAGCGACCTGGAATTGGAAGATTTGGTCGGCCTCGCGACTTTCGGAAGCCAATCGCAGCAGGGAGTCCCGAAGAGCGCGAATCCGCTCCCGCACTTCGGGTAGGTCGGACAGAGCCAAGCTGATGGTGGCCGAGGAGACCTGCCGGTGTTGAGGTGGGTGCCGATCGATGGATTCGGCAGCCAACTGGAACATCTGCTTTTGGTGATCCCGGATCACCTGGGTGGGGATTTCCGGACCAGCCTCCACAAAATCGCTGGATATGGCCCATCGGCCGTCCGATTCCCGTTTGAGGAGGCCAAGTCGCTCCAGCATGGCCAGGATGGACTGGGTTTCCTCAGGGGAGATCGGGGGATCGAGCCGGGCGCCGGCTTGAGCAGCGTCGAGCCCCCCTTCCAAGCCGATCAGCCCACGCAGGGCGACAGGCTTCCAGTCGCGGAAATAATCTCTCTGGTCAGCCTCCAGACTTGTGGCGTTGGTTCGCTGGAACGAGAGTAGATAGTCGAGAGCCTGGGTACGCTCGCGGGAGGAGCGGGTCTTGCAGAAGCGAACCAGGGTTCGGAAATAGTCGGCGTCGCGCTGCAAGAGCTTCAGATAGGCAATCCAGCCCTCGATGGAATTGTCCGAAAGGTGGCGCTCTCCTTGGAGAACCTTGATCAGCAGGGAGTGATCCATGCCGACTTTCTCCGCCAGGAACCGGTAGGAAAAGAACGAATCTTGGGCCTTGCGTTCCTCGTAGAACTTCCGGAGCCACTCCCGGTAATCCAAATGTCCGATCAAGGCAGGCATGAGCCTTGAAAGTACCTCCTCAAAGCCCTGCGGACGTACGGATCCGCCCGCATCTGGTGACCCCATGTCACCTGTGGTGCGCCATCGGAGCGGGGACCGGACAGGTTTCGGCGAGTTCTGTGTGTCTGGTCGGTCGAAATCCACCGGTCTTGACATGCCGGAATTTCGAATCCAGTTTCCACCTGGACCGCATCGCACCAGGTGTGGCCGCGCAACAGGAGTCCAAATGCCCCAGCCTGCCTTCACCAAACGGCTTGTTCCGATCGTTCCTGCGTTCTTGCTGCTTGCCTGCCCGATGCCTCCCATCGTGACCGACCCGGTGGACCAGATCGAGGCGAATTTCCAGCAGGCGCTTGCCGACCTCAATTCCAATTCGAAGGAATGGCAGGCGGTGGTGAAGAATCTGGAAGGCACCATCGGAGGACTTCAAGGACAGGTGGACGAAACCCTGCGCAACGATGTCGCGACCTTGGCGGGGCGTTCCACAGCCAAGGTGTATACAGGTGCCGGTTGCACATTCGATCGCTATTCCGGGCAAGCGCGCCAATCCATCCAAAGCATGCTGTCGCGGTACAAACAGCTGAAGAAAAACAAATGCCTGGAAGTTTCCGGGGGCAAGGTGGTGGTCGCCGATCGTCCCGAGTGCAAGGTGGAGCGGGCGAACGTGCCGCCGCTGTTGTGCGCGGTCGAGCCTACCACGGTAAATCTTTCCGTTTCCGATGCGGAAAGCTGGTCGACGGTGAGTTTGCATGGTTTCGGATTGGACGCCCTCGATTCCCGGGGGAGGAAATTCGATGTGGTCATGGTCGACGACCAGGAAAGGGTCTGGCCCATCCCCGAGACCAGGATCGCGAGAAATCTGCCGCATTACATGGCCACCTTCAGCCTGGTCGGCCTGGGGAAGGACCTTTTCCAGCGCAAGATCGGCAAGATCAAGTTCCGCTGGGGACCTGATTCCCAGATGATCGGAGAAATCCTGATCCTTCCATGGAAGCCCCAGGAAGTCGATACCCATGTGGTGCTGGGTCCTTCCCCCGCCTACTATCCCCCTTTGATCGGCGGCGACCGCGATTTCTACACCAAGTCGGATCGTCCCACGGATTATGTCCACAAGGCCTGGTTGAAGCTCTCCTCAGACTCCACCTTGCTGATCGGACAAAGTTTCATGTCGGCCATCGAGCGGATGGAGACCAATCCCAAGAACAAGACCATCGCATTGGGGAATTCGCCGGAAGCCATATGGTATGCCGCTCCCAAGGGCTGGAAGATCCTCTCCTTCCTGCCGAATCTCGATGCTGTCGCGCAGGGTGCGACCACGGACCATCTTTGCCCCTCGGTCCGAAACACCCCGGCGGCCCAGGTGGCGTCCTTCAAGGATTGCATCGACGACGGAGGCGACGATGTGGGACGGACCACCCGCCAGATCACCGAATGGCGCCCGCTTCGGATCAGGCTGCGCCAGACCGCACCGCCTTGGCTGAATTGAAGCGGAGTCAACTTCGGGAGTCGTAGGGGAGTATGCGCCGCCGGGGAAGGGAGGATTTTCGCTCCGGTGGATGCAGACGACCCGCCGATCGTCCCCGTCCGACTCGAAGGCTTACTCGTCGGTGAGCCGCGATTGGCAGTGGGAGTACGGGTGAGATTTACGCGCCGCCGGGAATGGATTTCTGTCCTGGTGGATGCAGACGACCCGACGATCGTCCCCGTCCGACTCGAAGGCGTACTCGTCGGTGAGCCGCGATTGGCAGTGGGAGTACGGGTGAGATTTACGCGCCGCCGGGAATGGATTTCTGTCCTGGTGGATGCAGACACGACCCGACGATCGTCCCCGTCCGACTCGAAGGCGTACTCGTCGGTGAGCCGCGATTGGCAGTGGGAGGACGGGTGAGATTTATGCGCCGCCGGGAATGGATTTCTGTCCTGGTGGATGCAGACGACCCGACGATCGTCCCCGTCCGACTCGAAGGCGTACGCGTCGGTGAGCCGCGATTGGCAGTGGGAGGACGGGTGAGATTTATGCGCCGCCGGGAATGGATTTCTGTCCTGGTGGATGCAGACACGACCCGACGATCGTCCCCGTCCGACTCGAAGGCGTACGCGTCGGTGAGCCGCGATTGGCAGTGGGAGGACGGGTGAGATTTATGCGCCGCCGGGAATGGATTTCTGTCCTGGTGGATGCAGACGACCCGACGATCGTCCCCGTCCGACTCGAAGGCGTACGCGTCGGTACGTCGAGAGTCGGACGGGGATGTCGGAGGGGAGTATGCGCCGCCGGGGCAGAAATCCTAACAGCCCAATTGCTTGAAGAAGTCGTTGCCCTTATCGTCCACCAAAATGAACGCGGGGAAATCAACGACCTCGATCTTCCAGACCGCTTCCATGCCCAATTCGGGAAAGTCGATGCATTCGACCTTCTTGATGTTTTCCTCGGCCAGCACCGCTGCGGGTCCACCGATGGATCCCAAATAGAAGCCGCCGTGCTTTTGGCACGCATCGGTCACCTGTTGGCTGCGGTTCCCCTTGGCGATCATGATCATGGAGCCGCCGGCGGCCTGGAGCAGGCCCACGTAGCTGTCCATGCGGCCGGCCGTGGTGGGGCCAAACGAACCGGAAGGCTTGCCTGCCGGGGTTTTGGCCGGTCCCGCGTAGTAGATCGGGTGCTTCTTCAGGTATTCGGGCAGGGGTTTGCCGGAATCCAGGATTTCCTTGAACTTGGCGTGGGCGATGTCGCGGCCCACCACGATGGTGCCCTTCAGAAGCAGAGGCGTGCTGACCGGGTGCTTGGTCAGTTCGGCCAGAATGTCTGCCATCGGGCGATCGAGGTCGATCTCGATGCCGTGCTTGTGCTTCTTGCCACCCATATCCGGAAGCAGCCGACCGGGATTCTTGTCCATCTCCTCGACAAAAATTCCCTTCTCGGTGATCTTGGCTTTGATGTTGCGGTCGGCGCTGCAGCTGACTCCCATGCCCAGCGGACACGAGGCGCCGTGGCGGGGGAGGCGGATCACGCGAATGTCGTGGGCGAAATACTTGCCGCCGAACTGAGCGCCGATGCCCAGCTTGTACGCTTCTTCCAAAAGCTCGGCTTCCAGCTTGAGATCGCGAAACGCGCGGCCATGCTCGTTGCCGGTGGTGGGGAGGTGGTCCAGATATTTGGCGCTGGCGAGTTTCACGGTCTTCATGACCGCTTCCGCACTGGTGCCACCCACCACAAAGGCGATGTGGTACGGGGGACAAGCCGCGGTGCCCAGGGTCTTCATCTTTTCCACCAGGAACTTCTTGAGGCTGGTGGGATTCAAAAGCGCTTTGGTTTCCTGGTACAGGTAGCTCTTGTTGGCGGAGCCGCCGCCCTTGGCGACGAACAAGAATTTGTACGCCATGCCCTCGGTCGCGTAGATGTCGATCTGCGCCGGAAGATTGGTGCCGGTGTTCTTCTCCTCGTACATGTCCAGCGCAACCGTTTGGCTGTAACGGAGGTTGTCCTGCGTGTAGGTGTTGTAGATGCCTTTGGAGATGGCTTCTTCGTCGGAAAATCCTGTCCAGACCTGCTGTCCCTTCTTGGCGACCACGCTTGCCGTTCCGGTGTCCTGGCAGGTGGGCAGCTGGCCTTCGGCTGCCACTTGGGCGTTGCGCAGCATGGCCATCGCCACGCCTTTGTCGTTTTGGCTCGCTTCTGGATCTTTCAAGATCTTGGCGACGGATTCGTTGTGTTCGGCGCGCAGGAAAAAGCTGACATCGTGCATGGCCGTGCGCGAGAGAAGCTCGATGGCCTCAGGGGTCACCTTAAGGACCTTCTTGCCTTCGAATTCCACCACAGAAACGCCTTCGGAGCTCACCAACCGGTACTTCGTGGTGTCTTCGCCGAGGGGAAACGGATCCTGGTAGACGAATTCGGGAGTGGCCATGACGAAGCTCCTGGGAAACGGTAAAGTGGATATATGGCAGTGTCTTCAAAATAGATCCTGCGCAGAAGTGGCCCCTGGGGATCTCTCCCCCTGCCGTGAAGGAGTCGCCATGAGTCAAGACCCCTCCAGAAATTCAAGCTCCGCACTTCCGCTGGAGGTTCGCGGCTGGAATTGGGGGGCGTTTTTCCTCAACTGGATCTGGGGATTGGGCAACGGCACGGCATTGGGGCTTTTGATGTTCGTCCCCTTCGTCAACCTTGTCATCCCGTTTGTCCTAGGGGCCATGGGGAATCGCTGGGCTTGGGAGAATCGGAAGTGGCGCGACGTGGCCCAATTCAAAAGGGTCCAACGAATCTGGGCCTGGGTAGGCTTCGGGTTTTGGGTGTCCTTGGTCGGGTTCGTCGTCGCGATGGTCTTCCTGGCCCAGCTGGGCATGAGGAATTCAGCGGTCTACGAATTGTCGGTGGCGCAATTGAACCGATCCTCGGCGGCCGTTGAGGTGCTGGGCGTGCCGATCGAGACGAAGTCCCCCAGCGGAAGCCTTCTCGACAGCGGGAGCGTGGGGCTTGCGTCCATGGCCTACGAGGTGCATGGCCCCAAGGGCAGGGGAATGGTGTTTTTCGAAGGACACAAGCAATCGGGGCATTGGATGGTGGACGCGGCCCAACTCGAGGTGGAGGGAACCGGGGAACGGATCGACCTTCTCCCACCGGTCCCGCGAGACAACCTGCCGCCATGAGTTATCTTGGCGATTCCCTCCGAGATCGGAGGGGTGCGCTCACGTAGCTCAGTTGGATAGAGCGGCGGTTTCCTAAACCGCAGGCCACAGGTTCGATCCCTGTCGTGGGTACTTTGAGGTCCGGAGCCCCACATCCGGATTCGGGCAAAAAACCCCTCGGACCCACGGAAAGAGGTGGTTCGGATGCCGCGAGAGAAGCTCAAGATTCTTGTCGTCGACGACGAACCTCTGATTGTCGAGGTGTTCCGCGAGATGCTCGGCCAGAAATACGAGGTCCATACCGCCCATTCGGCGGTGGAGGTTCAGGGGGCATTGGAGGAGCGGACCTACGATGTCTTGATCACGGATTGGAGCATGCCCGGGCTCAACGGACTGTCCTTGGCCAGGCGGATGGGTGCTGCCGGGCGCTGCTGGGTCATGCTGATCACAGGAGCCGACGAGGATGCGATACTGGGAGTCGCAAACGAAGGGTTTTCGGTGCATCGAAAGCCGATTCGATGGCGAGCTCTGTTGGATGAGTTGAAAGCGGTGGAGGAAAGGGTCTTCCGATGACAAAATTTGGATTGATTTCGGTGGGACTCGCCCTGGCCCTGAATTTCGCCAGCATGGCGCTTGGAACGGATTATTTGATGAGCGTGGCTCTGGTGTTCGGCGGGGTGTGCGCCTATTTCCTCGCCAACGGATGGGGCAAATACACCAGACGAGATCTGGTCGTGGTGGGGATCCTCATCGCCTTTTCGGACGTGATGACGCTGGTGATCGAAAAGCTCATGCTGTACTACGACGTGTGGGGATTCAGCAACCGTCACTTCCGCATGATCGGGTTCCAGTTGTTCGGGGCGCCGGTGGAGGAGTTCATCTATTGGTGGGCATGCCCGGTCGTCGTCGCCCTCGGATACGTTTCTTTCCTGCGGGTGGATTCCGTCCGGGCTCCCTCCGCGACAGCCATGGGCGAGGCCGCCTTGCTCGCCCAGGCCGCAACGGTCGCCATCCAGGGCTCACATCGTCCGGATCCCACCGCGTATCTCGAAACCTCGGGCGTGGCGGTCCAAAACGGCCGGCAATACGAGCGAGGTGTCAAAAAACCGGCATACATCTGGCTGCAGGTGATCATTCTGGCGATGATCGCTTTTCTCGCCCGTTCCTTCAAAGGTTCGTGGAAGGCCGTCGGATGGACGGTGGCGGTTTTTGTCGCCATCGCCTATCCAAACGAGAGGTATTCGCTGGGCTCCGGCTTTTGGGCCTACAACGAAAACCGCCTGCTGGGAGTTTGGGTTCTGGGCGTGCCGGTCGAGGAGTGGATCATGTACACGATCTGCCCGCTGTGCGCCTGTTTGATGATGGACGCCATCGATCGGCTCGTCCGCAAGCTCGGCTTGTGATCGCCCTGACGGGATCCAGCATACGGGTGTTCTACAGCCGGAGATTTTTCCTCGGCTCGAGTGTGGTCGCCATGCTGATCCATTCCGGGACGTATTTCCTGGTGCCCAAGGTCGGGCAGATCCTCGCGTTGGTCGCCTCCTCCGTGTATCTCGGGATGATCGTCGAATGCCTGTTGCGCTCGCGTGAATACGACCATTCCGAATACAGGGCGAGGTACATCGCCCTGATCTTCGTGGGGATGGTGGTCATTTCTGTGGCCGTTTTCGTCCTGCCCGCGGATTATGTCCTGTATCTGCCGATCCTGATGGGGATCCTGTTCTTCAACGTCAACACCATCCTGAAGTCGGAGGTCCTGCGGTGGGCGATTGTCGCCTTCATGGCCACTCCGTTCCTGCAACTTGTGGTCCTGCAGCGATTCCAGGCGCTCGAATACTTCTACATCCTGCTGCTGTTCGTCGGCATCAGCGTGCTCTCCAACAAGTTGTTCCATGTGAACGCCACGACCTTGGAAGCATCCGAGCGGCAGGCGACGATTCTTCGCCAGGTGTTCCGGATGGCCAATACGCTCACGCAACACGACGTCCGCAACGAGCTCCAGAAAATGCAGGTGCTGGCCACCGCTCGATTTCGACAGGATCCGATCCTGTTCCTGGACACCCTGTCAGGGTTCACGGAAAGCATCGAGTACCTCGTGGACACCCGCCCGTTCGAATCCAGGGATTGGGTGATCGTCACGGAGATCCTGGATCGAATCGTGCATCTCACCGATGACCCCAGCATCGAATTTTCGAGGGACCTGACGGAAGCCAAGCCCTTGTGGGTGAATCGGAACATCCTCTATTCGGTCCTCAAGAACTTGCTGGACAATTCCATCGAAGCCGCTCGAAAGCTCGGAAGCCCTCGCAAGGTCCGATTGGTCTGCAAGGATGCCTGCTTGCGGCTGGAGGATGAATGTGGCGGATTTCCCCTGGATCAGGTAGGGCGCGGCATCTCGGAAAAGAGGGGCCAAGGGCATGGAATTTTCCTGCAGATCCTTCTCGACCCCACCTCGGAGGCGATCTTCGGGTTCAAGGCAGAGATCGCCAACTCGGGGACCGGGACGCGGGTCACGCTCCGCTTCCCCCAAATGCAGTGATTTGCTTTTGCGGCAAGCAGGTGCAGCCTTCGGGTGCGGAGTCCCGCGCCAATGGCTACATTGGCCAAACCCGTAATGTGGGTCTCATAGAAGGAGTCGTGCGGTGTCGGAGATGAAAAACCTCGTTGTGGCGATCATGGCTGGAGGGTCGGGGACCCGTTTTTGGCCGATGAGTCGCGAAGACCGCCCCAAGCAGTTTCTGAATCTGACCGGATCCCGCACGATGTTGCAGGTGACACGCGATCGCCTGGAAGGGCTCGTGCCCCCCGAACGGATCCTGGTGCTCACCAACGCGCGGTTTCAGGATCTGGCTCGCGAGCAACTCCCCGAACTCCCGGCGGAAAACGTCATCGGCGAACCCATGGCTCGCGACACGTCCGGCGCGGTGGCCCTGGCCGCCGCACTGGTGGACAAAAAATGGCCAGGAGCCGTGTTGGCCATCCTCGCCGCGGACCACACCATCGAGCCCGCGTCCAGGTTTCGCGAGGTCCTGCTGGCCACCGCCGAATCCGCTCGGGAAGAAGGCGGCTTGTACACGTTCGGTATCCGTCCTCGCCAGGCCGCGACGGGTTACGGGTATCTCGAGCTTGGCGAAAAGCTGGGGGAGCGTCGCAATGCTCCGTTCCACCGACTGGCCGCCTTCCGGGAGAAGCCGGATGCCGCCACGGCGGAAACATTCCTCGCATCCGGCAAACACTTGTGGAATTCGGGCATGTTCGTGTGGCGAACCACCGACATTCTCGCGGAAATCGAAAAGCACCTTCCGCAGCACTACCAGGCGATGCAGGCTCCGGCCAAGGCATGGGGCACGCCCGCGTTCGAGTCGGCCTTGAAGGCCGCGTTCGAGCCTCTGCCCAAGGTGAGCATCGATTTCGGCGTGATGGAAAAAGCGTCCGACGTGCGTTGCGCGGTGGCGGATTTCGGATGGAACGATGTGGGCGGATGGGTCGCTTTGGAAGAGGTGCTTCCTCGCGACCAGGACGGTAACTGGACCCAGGCGGATCTCCTGTCCATCGACAGCGCCCGCAACATCGTGGTCAGCGAAGTGGCGAACCACAAGGTGGTCTGCCTTGGGGTGGACGACCTGATCGTGGTCCACACGCCCAATGCGACCCTGGTCTGCAAGAAATCTGAAGCCGAGCGGATCAAGCAGGCGGTCGAGGCCTTGCGCAGCCGATGAGTCTGCCTGCCGCCCTCGGCTATCTGACGGTCCTCCGCACTCCAGGGCGGCGGAATTTCGATCTCTCGAGAGCGGTGCTTTGGTTTCCCGTGGTAGGGCTGTTCATCGGAGGCTTCCTCTGCCTGGTCTGGTGGGGCGGCGTCCAGTTCGCGCCCCGCACGATCGCCTCCTTGCTCACGGTTCTCGCCTGGACCTGGATCACGGGCGGCGTCCATTTGGATGGACTGGCCAACAGCTCCGAGGCGTTGCTCTCCTGGCGTTCGCGCCACCATATGCACGAAGTCCTTCGGTCTCCGCACATCGGGCCGTTGGGCATGACGGCGGTGTTCGGCGTGCTCGCCGTCAAGGTGGTGGCGCTGGACAACCTGCCTGTCGATCGAGCCGCGGTGGCTCTGTTCTGCGCCCCGATGGTGGGGCGTTCCTCCCAGCTTCTGGCCACTTGCTTGTCTCCCTACGCCAAGGAATCCGGCGTCGCCGTCAGCGCGTTCGGAGGCGATCGCAAGTGGATGCGGGTGCTGGCCGCGCTTGCGCCGATGGCCCTGCTGCTCCAGCTGGGGCCTCAGCGCGCCGTCGTGGCCCTGGTCGCCTGGTTCGTGCTGTTCCTCGCGATGTCCCTGCGCATCCGCATGCTTCTGGGCGGAATGACCGGGGCGACGCTTGGCGCTGTGACGGAAATTGTTGAGGCGTTGGTCATGGTGGTCGCCACGCTCGATCTGCCCGCCTGGGGCAAGTTCCTGAATTGAATCCCAACCGCGCATTCGCCTGGGTTCGCGAGATCAACGGATCCCGGATGCTGGGTGGACTGGCGATGATGTTCGGGTTCGGCGCCTTCGTGAACATCCAGTTCAATCCGCGTCTGTTCCATCTTCGCGGCTTGAGCGAGGTGGAGATCGGCATCGTGTTGGCGCTGGGCAGCCTTGCCTCCCTTTTCAGTCCGCTGCTGGCTGGCTGGTGGACGGATCGTCTCGCCAAACCCCGCTGGGTCCTGGCGTTCTACTCCATCGCGGGGGCTGCGGGCCTGGCATTGCTTCCACACCTCCATGGCTTGGTGCCGCTGATGATCGGGTACTTCCTGATCCAGGTAGCCTTCAGTCCGGTGTCGCCCATGACCCAGTCGTTCGTTCTCTCCAGCACCGAGGCGGGGCCGGGGAGTTTTCTGGTGATGCGCTCGATGGGAACCTTGGGATTTTTGCTGGTCTCCCTATGGCTCTCCCGGTTTCTGTCCGTGATTTCCTTGGACCAGGCCTACATGGTGATGGGGGCTTGCCTTCTGGCCGCCTTGCCCTTCCTGATGCTCCTGGGGGTTCGAGGGCGAAAATTCGCGCCGGCCAGTTCGCTGCGATTCCGGCAGGTGGTTGGGTTCCTGTGGGATCGCAAACTCATGCCGTTGTATTTCGGTTGCGGCATCGGTTTTTTCTGCAACTCGCTGGGTGTGAGCATTTTGCCTCATCTGGTGACCGGCCCATTGGGACGATCCGATGCCGATATCGCACGGGCTTGGAGCGTTGCGACAAGCTTCGAGATCGTCTTCATGATGCTCTCGATTCCCTTCGTCCATCGATTCGGCCTCAAACGATTCGTGATGCTGGGACTGGGCGCGACGGCTCTGCGATGGGCGCTGGCCGCGTTGGCGGGGGACTATCGCTGGTTTCTGGTCGCTCAATCCTTGCACGGGCTCATGGTGGCTGGAGTGTTCACCGGACAGAGTCTGGCGCTTTCGCGCATGTTGCCTCCCGATCGCCTGGCCTCCGGGACTGCCGCCGCGGCATTGCTCAATGGGGGAGTGATGAGCGTCGCGGGATCCTTCCTGTCGGGGTGGATCTGGAAATGGTTCGGGCTGGTCGCCGTGTGCTGGACCACCGCTTTCGTGGCTGCCGCAGGATTCGTGTTCTTCTGGCTGTACGGTCCGGATCCCGAGGCTTAGGAAAGCTGCCGCGCGATCACGCGGGCGGGAGCTCCATCCAAATCCCTGGCCAAGAAGGGTAGGCAGACCAGGTCCCACCAGCCGGTGGAGACGGAATCCAGGACCAGGCCTTCGACCAGGATCGCGTCGCTTCTCAGGAGGATCCGGTGCGTGTCATCGCTGGCCTCGTATGCCTGGACGGAGAGATAATCCAATCCCACCAACACCACGCCTCGATCGACCAGCCACTGGGCCCCGGAAACATCCAATCCCACGTAGTCTCGTGCGAACATCGGCTGTTCCATCAAGCGACGCGCGGTATTTGTGGTCTTGAACAAGACCCGCCTCGCCGTCGCGGGAATGCCCAGGGATTCGAGCAGAGGGGCATCCAGGAGAGCCGCCTCGCCGGTTTCCGCCACCCACGCAGGCCCTACCAGGGACTCCAAGGAAAGATCTTCCACGAGGCGGCCATTGGACAGGAAGTGCGCAGGCGCGTCCAGATGCGTGCCGTTGTGCGTGCTCATGGAAATGCGTGAAACCCTGACGGTGCTCAGGGAATCGATTTCGCACACGGTTTGGCGCTGGAAAAGTTCCGCGTCTTCCCAGGTCGGCGTTCGTTCCGAAAGAGGATGGGTCAGATCGACCCAGCTCATTCGTCGATCTGCTCCTGTTGCAACAGCACCCCACCCGGCGCGACCTGCGGCAGGAGCGCACGCGATTGGACCAATTCTTCGAACTCGGCCAAGCGAGGCAGATCGTCCGGAAGCTTGGAAATCCCGAAGTACTCCAGGAATTCCCGTGTGGTGCCGTAGGTGAGTGGACGTCCCGGTGTGTCGGTTCTGCCAGAAACCGTCACCAAACGCTTCTCCAGAAGCTTTTTCAAGGCACCATCCGCACTCACTCCGCGCACGGCTTCGATCTCGGCCTTGGTGATGGGCTGTTTGTAGGCGACCACGGCGAGAGTCTCCAGCACCGCCTGCGAGAGTCTTCTGCCTTGGACTTCCTTGAAGATCCCGCGAAGCCAAGGGTAGAGCTCGGGCCTGGTTCTCAGACGCCAGCCCCCAGCCGCGGAGACGATCTCGAAAGGATGGCTGCCTTCCAGCAGGCGACGGTTGGTGGACTCCACGAGCTTCTGGACTTTCGGGGCCGTGAGCGAGGGGTCCACCAGCTCCTTGAGGTGGCGCAACGTCAGAAGCTCCGTGGAAGCGAAAAGCGCTGCCTCCAGGAGGATTTCGTCCGAGGGACGAGGGATCGTCGGCTCCTCCAGATCGAGCTCCTCCTCGTAGGATTCCGGGAGGCTCAGGCCTGGTTCGAGCGAAGGCTTGATCGGTGCGGCATCGAGTGGTGGCGCGATCGATTCCGGGAGAGCTTCGGTTTCGGGAGAGGAGGCTGGAAGTTCCTCGACAGGATTCTCTGGCTGGTCGTCCATGGGTCTAGGGCAATCTAGAACCTTCTGGCGCCAAGCTTCGATCTCCAGCCGTTCGCGGCTGGGCGAGTCTTGGATATCTTGGCGCTTCATGTCCGATCACGAGGGAATCCGACGTCGAATGGAGGAGATCGACCGAGAATTGGCCGATTTGCGCAGAGGTCAGTTGGTCGTTCGCAAACGCGAGGGAAAACCTTGGGTTTTCCGGATCTGGAAAGAGGAGGGACGGACCTGCTCGGAGGCTCTCGGGGAGGTTGGTGGAGGAGGTCATGCAGCCGCAGAGGCGGAGATCGTGCGGCGTCGGGATCTTTCGCGGGAGCGCCGCATGCTTGGTCGCCAGTACGACTAATTTTTGTGCCCTCTGCTCTCACTTACACAATCGAGCGAATAGATGATGGGTGTCACGACGCGACGCATTTTGGGCCTGGCCTCCTTGGTGATCTTGCCGATCGTGGTCTCGGCCCAATCGATCTCGTCGGAAGACCTTGCCACGATCGAGAGGATGCGCGCCGAGAAAAGCGCAGCAGGATCATCGGGATCGAGGGGAGTCACAGGGGAAGGCGTCCGAAGCTCCGTGATGGATCGTTCCGGGGAGGTGGATCCCAACGAGTCCACTCTGCCGCCAGACAGCACGCGGAAAAAGCTGCGCCTTCAGAACGCATCGCTCCAGGACAGCGCCATTCGCGACTCCCTTTCCGGACTGGAGCGATACGGCCGTTCCATTTTCAAGAAGGCCGATCCCAGCATGTTCGCCTCCCATGCAGGGGCGGTGGGCGGAGGGTATCTGCTGGGGCCAGGCGACGAAATCATCCTGACCATGTGGGGACAAAAGGAAGGCAGGTACCAGCTGGTCCTGGATCGGGAAGGGCAGATCCATCTGGAAGGTGTTGGTGTCGTGTCCCTCAATGGCCAGAGTTTGGCATCCGCATCGGATATTTTGCGGAAACGACTCAATCGGATCTATGCAGGCATCGGTGCTGGCCAGATGGATCTGACGCTTGGCAAGCTCAAGCAAGTGCGGATCTTCGTGGTGGGACATGTCGAGCAGCCGGGAAGCTTCCTGCTCTCGGGCAACACATCCATCCTCGCTGCGGTCTATCAAGCAAAAGGACCGACCGAGATCGGTTCCGAGCGTGAAGTGGAAATCGTTCGAGGCAAGACCCGAACGAAGGCCGACCTCTATGATTTCCTCTTCCGGGGCCAGTCCGGTTCGCAGACCCTCCAAGATGGGGACGTCGTGCTGGTGCCGCCGCACGGACCGCTTGTCCAGATCAAGGGGGACGTGGGGCGTCCGGCCGTCTACGAATTGCTCGCATCGGAGGGAGCCAAGGAACTCCTCGGATATGCGGGCGGAATTCGAAGCACGGCGGCGACCACCAACATGCTGGTCCAGAGGATTTTCGAGAACGGTCGTCGAGACGTTCTCACCTTGCCCTCACCCACCTCGGTTCTTTCGGGCCCGCCTGCACCCTTGCGCGATGGCGATGTGGTTCAGGTCTTTCGGGGCAACGATCCGGCTTTGTCAACGGTCGCGATCGTCGGCAGGGTTCGCTTTCCGGGTTCGTATCCGATCGGAGAAGGAATGCGGGCCTCGGATCTGATCAAGCTCTCGGGCGGGCCGACAAAGGACGCATTCGAGGGTCGGGTCATTCTTTCCCGGCTGTTGGTCGGGAAGTTGCGCTCCTTCCAGCGCTTTTCGATTCTGCAAGCGGACACGAGCTTGCTCCAGAACGGAGACAGCCTTTTCGTCTTTGATCGAACGGAGCTGGCTCTTCACGACTCGGTCCGGATTTCGGGTGCGGTTCGCCGACCGGGTTATTATCCGTGGCGCGAAGGCATGACGGCCAAGGATTTGATCCTGATGTCCGGAGGAGGGATTTGGGGGGCTGAAATGTCCCAACTTCGCTTGGAAACCCCTCGCAATGGCGCACCTTCGCTCATCGATGTTTTCCAGATCGACTCGGGCTTGACCAACGGCAAGGCCGATCGAGTCCTCTCGCCGAAAGCGCATTTGGCCGTGCCGCTGAATCCCCTCGCCCATTCCTTGGATCTGGTCCAAGTCAAGGGCTGGGTGGTCCAGCCCGGGGTGTATGCGTTGGAGGGCAACGGGGAGCGACTTTCCTCCCTTTGGAAACGGATCGGCGGATTGCGCGAAGATGCCTATCTCTCGGGCGCGAGCTTCCTGCGCATGACCGACTCGACCTACAGCCGGATCCAGATCGATTTCACGAAGGCCTTGGCTGAGCCCGGAAGCACCAACGATCTCGCGCTCCATCCGGGCGATTCCATCTTCGTGCCCGCCCGCCCGGCAACAGTTTCTGTCAAGGGACGCGTGAACAGTCCCGCCAACATCCTGTGGCGGGAAGGCAAATCCTGGCGGTGGTACATCCAGCAAGCGGGCGGGTTTTCCGACAGTGCCGATGGCGACCGGGTGTATGTGCGCTATGCGGATGGAACCATCCAGACCAGGGACAACGGGATATCCGATTCGCCAACTCCGGGCTCCGAAGTCATCGTTCCCTTCCGAGTCCCACCCAAGCCTACGACGGTCACCGAGATGCTCAGTGCCGTCAACTTGATCCTCGGAACCGTGATCGCGGGATTGACCATCTACGTGCTCACCCAAACCAACAAGTAGGCACTCGCTCCTTCGACCCGGGTGGTGCCCCTCTTCGTGGGCAGGCATCGGAAAAAGGGCCTCCGCTTGCGCGGAGGCCCTTTCGCATTGTGGAACGGATCGATGCGCCGGTCAGTTTCCGGCTAGCAGGTCCTTCGCTCGTTGCGCTTCGTTCGAGCCGGGGCAGGACTTCTGGAGCTTCGCCCAAGCCTCGTCCCGGTCCTTCGGCGCCTTCCCGTTGCTGTACACCAAACCAAGCTTGAACCACGCCGGACACCGCGCGGGATCCTTCGGGAATTCGCGCACCACCTTCAAGTAGAGGGTGCGCGCTTCATCCCAGTTGGATTGCGCAAATCGGCATTCGCCCATCTTGTACAGCGCCATCGGCTTGAGAGACCCGGAAGAATCGCGAGCGACAACGTCCGAAAAGCCCCTGTAGGCCAGGTCAAAGCGGCCCCGGGAGAAATCTTCCTGGGCCGTGTTGATCGCGTTTTCCAGGAGGTTTGCACCTGCACCAGACTTCGATCCCGAGTCCGACTTGCCACCGGCGGGACGAGCCCGCAGCGTGCCAAGCTGGCGATCGAGATCGGTCAGCCGCAACTGGGTGTTCTCCAGCTGCGCCGTGATCTTTTGCATCTCGGAGGTCATCTGAGCGATCGCGGTCTGCAGATCTGCACGAGTCCTGCTCACCTCGTCGCCAGACTTCACACCCATGTCGGAAAGCTTCGCGTTCACGGCGACCAGATCGGCGCGAGCGGAATCGACCTTGCGGGCCGTCTCCGCCGTCTCACCTCGATTGGCACGTACTTCCGCATGGATCAGATCCAATTGCGCACAGCCCGCCCCGAGAAAGGGCAGCCCGAGCCATAGAAGATTCCGTTTGCGAATCAGCGGATTTCTCCGGGAAGATCGTCGCGACGGTCCTTGGACCAGACGGATTCGTCTTGTCCGCTGGCAGCCTTCTCCTTGCCGTAGGAAATGCTCTTGAGTTGAGCGGATTTCACGCCGAAGGACTCCAGCCACTTCTTGGCGGCCGCAGCGCGACGATCACCCAAGGCCTGGTTGTACTCGGTGGACCCACGCTCGTCGGCATTGCCTTCGACGGTCACGAAGAGTTCCGGGTAAAGCTTGAGCAAGCTTCCGACCTTGGTCAGGATGTCCTTGCCTTCCGGCTTGATGCTGGACTGATCCAGATCGAAGTAGATGGGCTTGAGTGCTTCGGCCATGAGACCCTGCAGGCGGGCGCGGCGCTCGGCGACGGTGTCGCGCGGCGGCGGCGGCGGAGGAGGAGGAGGAGGCACAACGGCGGTTTCCACCGGCGGCGGCGGCGGCGGAGGAGGAGGAGTGACAATTTCTTGCTTTGTGCAAGCGCCGATGAGCATCGATGCTCCGACGGCAGTCAGGGCGAGCGCGAATTTCCGATTCATGGAGGCTCCTTCAGGAGTTTTTGGGGGGGCCTTGGTACACCTCTCCGAAATGGAGGGGCTCCGTTTGGTTCAGGACATGTGTAAAGCATAAATACTAGTTGGCACGGTGTACGACCAGAGGGTAAGGCTTTACCTCGACCAAGCTGGTTGGCTGGCATCGCCGTGGAAGGAAATCTGTCGGGTACCGCTTCCATCGGCACGGCAGATCCAGACATCGGATCGAGCGCCGAAGCGACGCGTGAAAACCAGATGGCGGCCATCCGGCGACCACTTCGGCTGCTCGCCGGGTCCGAGCCATTTTTCATCACCGCCATCGGGGGAGATGGTCAGGATCTGGAAATCGCCAGCCTGTCTGGCGAACGCGATGCGATCGCCAGCGGGGGACCATGCGGCCTGGTCGTTGTAGCCGCCGATCCAGGTGACTCGTCGCAGGTTCGCTCCGTCCTTGTCCATGGCGTAGACCTGGGGGCTTCCTGTCCGGTCGGAGGTGAAGGCGATTTCCCAGCCGTTGGGCGACCAGGAAGGGCTGACCTCGAGCGCTGGATTGAAGGTGAGGCGGACCGGTTTCCCGTTGGGGTAGGACCGGTAGATTTCCGTCTGGCCATCGATGGAGACCGCCAAGGCCAATTCGCCATCGATGGGGCTGGGGGCGGCGGAGATCTGCATTCCAGGCACGCTGGGCAGGAAGCGAGTCGGCTTCGCTCCGTTTTCCATCCGCCAAAGATGGGCGCCGTCCTTGCCCATGTAGGACGACCAGATCAAAGCGCCATCGCGATCCCAGACAGGGCTCAAGTTGATGCTGCCGTTCTTGGTGGCGCTTTGCGCTCCGAATCCGTCGTAGTCCATCGTCCAGATTTCCTTCTGGCCGTCCTTGCCTCGCGTGAAGGCGATTTTCGTGGTGGCGATGCCGCGTTCTCCGAAGATCTGGAAGACGGCATCGTCGGCGAAACGGTGTGCGAGGCGACGCAGATCCTTCTTGCGGCCCGAGTAGGTCTTTTCCAGGAGTTTGTCCCGGGAAGAGGCGTCGATGAGCCGAAACTGGATGTCCACCTCGCCCTCGACCGCACCGGGCTTGACAGATCCTGTCAGAACCGTGGTGGCGCCCTGTTTGGAAAAGGCGAGGGAATCCCACTTGGCGGCGGTCGTGACCCGGAATCTGCCGGAAAAGTCGAGATCCGCCCGCAGGATTTCTTCCGGCTTGGCGACGTCGGCGTAATCGGCGATCTTATCCACCCCGTCGAACGGAAGCACGACCAGACCGACCAACGCTTCCGTCGCGTCGGAACGCAGAACGAAATCCTCCTGGGCAAGCCCCGGAACGGCAGCCCACAGCAAGGCGATCGCAGGGAAGACCCTACTGAGCAGAGTATTGAAGCACATAGCGAACCACCACCTTGTCCTCGGGCCAGACGTCGGGCACCGGGGGGAACGTGGAAACCGCCTGGACAGCCCGGAGCGCGATGCGGTCCAGGGAGGGGTTTCCGGATTTGACTTTGAGCGCAGCCATGGAAGGGCGACCGTCCCGCGCCACATGGAAGACCACTTCGGGCATTTGGGTCACGCCGGAGAGACCCGCGGGTGCCCGCCAATTCTGTTCCACCAGGAACTTCACCCGAGACAACCAGAAGGCCATGGGCGAGGGAAGACCCTTGGCGGATCCAACGGAAAGCGTGTCTCCACCAGGGACCCCCTGCTTGCCTGGCTTGGCCTCCGAGGTGGAGGCTGCACCGGTCTTTTCCGTCGAACCCTTTTCGGTGGGCTTGGACGTCGCCGGAGCCGGGGTGGGAGTCGCTTTGGTGTTGGTGGGAGTCTTGGGAGCCACACCCAGATCCGAAGGCGGCAATTTCTGGTCGGCCGGATTCGTGGGTTGCTTGGGCTTTTGGGTTTCCGGTTGCGCAGGCGGAGGCGGAGCGGAGGTTTCCGCATCCGGAGGTTTGGTCGGGTGGGGATTCTTCGCAGGCGACCCCCCATCACCTTTCGCCGGGATCCCCACCAGTTCGAAGGCGATGGGCTTCGATTTCTTGTGGGATTGCAACAGGGAAAACGCGATCAACGACACGAACGCGATCGTGTGCACAAGCGCGGAGACGGCAATGAATGCCTTGAATCGCGAGTCTGCCTTGGACGAGTTCATTTCTTTTGAGGGGGATCCGTCAGGAAGCCGATTTTTGTCGCACCGGCTTCTTGGATGACGCCCACGGTTTCCAGGACCAGCCCGTAGGGAACGGATCGATCGCCCTCGATCAACACGGCCTTGTCGGTTGCTCCACCCCAGGCTTTCTGGAAGGTTTCCGTGAAGGATTCCCGCGTGGTCTCTTCGCCGTCCACGAAGATGCGCCGTTCTCCGTCGAAGGAGACCGTGACGGATTTCTTCTCGTCCATGGCCGGAGACTGGGCCTTGGGAAGTTCCACCTTGACGCCTTGGGTCATCAGCGGCGCGGTGATCATGAACACCACCAGGATGCACAACACGATATCCATGAGGTTGGTGAGGTTCATGTCCGGTTGGGGCAAGGGCATCCGCCGGCGTCGCATCAGTTCGCCCCGGACAGGAATTCCCTGCGGTACAGATTCAGCACGCGCGAGGCGAAGATGGCGTTGCGGGTCTCGATCTGGCGAAGCCGGGCGGTCAGAAGCTGGTGCGCGGCGGCGGCGGGAAGCGCCACAAGAAGTCCCGCGCCGGTGGTCATCAGCGCCTCGGCGATGCCGGGGGCCACCACGTTCAGGCCAGCCGACGCCTGGTTGCCGATCTGGAAGAACGCGTCCATGATGCCCCATACCGTACCCAGCAAGCCGAGAAACGGACCGGAACCCGCGGCGACCACCAGCCAGCTGACGCGGTGTTCCAGGCTGGAAGACTGGAGTTCCGCTTCGCGCTCGGTGGCTTCCCGGACGAGTTCCACACGGGTGTTCTCCGAGCGGCCTGCCGGGTCTTCCGGCGGGAAGGTTTCCTCTTCGCGCAAGGCGGCCTCCGCGATGGCTCGCATGCCTTCGCCGCGAGTGCGGGAGACCGTCACAGGCAGGTCGGAAAACGCCTTCACCTTGGCGAAATGGAGATCGAAGAGTTGATCATCCGTATCGCGTCGGCGAAGCTGGCTCCATTTGAGGATGATCACAGCCAGAGACAGGATGGAAAGCATCGCGAGCAGGGCGAGGATGAAGTATCCCTCTCCGCTCATGTTTTTCAGAAGGCTGACCACTGGGAAGTCGGACATGGCAAGACAAGGTACCAAAGCTGCAAGAGGATTATCTTTCTGAAGCGATTCAGGGCGAAGCGGGGCAGTGGTTGGAAATCGCGAAAATCGTCATCGATGGGGGAGTGCATGATCGGGATGGACAGGATTTGCATGGGACTGGCGCTCGTCGCCGGTCTTGCCGTCGCCGCGCCGAACAACACCTACACGGCAGCGACGGTGTCGGCGCCGATCGTGATCGACGGCATTGCGGAAGCGGCCTGGGAAAAGGCGGCCTGGGATTCGATCAACGTCAACTGGATCGGCACCAAGCCCACCGCTTCCGATTTCGCGGGTCGTTACAAGGCGATGTGGGACACGTCGCGAGTCTATCTGCTGGTGGAAATCCAGGACGACTCCGTTTCCGATGTCTACCCGGATCCGCTCGACCATTATTGGGACGACGATGCCGTGGAGATTTTCCTGGACGAAAACCACGATGGCGGCGACCACCAGAACAACTTCTCGGCTTGGGCCTACCACATCGGCACCGCGTACGATGTGGTGGACAACGGCACCGATGCCAAGCCTCACCTGTTCAACGACCACATCCAGGTCAAGCGCACCAGCAACGGCCGAACAAGCCTGTGGGAGTTGAGCATGGCGGTCTATGGTGCCGACTACAAGATGGGATCGAGCAACGTTCCGCTCCGCTTGGCGGCAGGCATGAACATGGGCTTTTCCATCGCCTATTGCGACAATGATGGAGGCTCGAGCCGCAGGCATTTCGTGGGGTCGGTCAACACTCCCGGCCACATCGCCAACCAAGGCTACTTGAACGCCGATTGCTTCGGAACCTTGGTCTTGGGCGCGGACTCCACCTCGGAGCTCAAGCGCAGCCGAGGTCCGGCCCGACAAACCCTGTTGCAGTGCCGCCCCGACGCGTTTCGATGGAACGATGCTTCCGCGCCGCGCGTCCTTCGCGCCGATGGATCCCTCGTCGCCCTACGACCAGCTCTAGTGGACGGTTGGATGGGACAGGAATTGGCAGCCGGAGGCTATCTGGTCTCGACGACCAACGGTGGGGGCGCCGGGATCTTCCGGAAGGTCCGCTGAGCCGAACTCAGCTCGGCTCCGTCGCCTCCAGACCGTAGTCGCGCAGTTTCCGCCACAGCGTGCTGCGCCCGATCCCGAGGATCTGGGCGGCTTCCGTCTGGTTGCCGTCCACCGCGTCCAACACCCGCAGGATGTGGGTCTTTT
This sequence comes from Fibrobacterota bacterium, assembly GCA_016699655.1. GTDB lineage: Bacteria > Fibrobacterota > Fibrobacteria > UBA5070 > UBA5070 > UBA5070. The sequence goes on along the minus strand of CP064986.1, from coordinate 89,056 downwards.
CCACCTCGGCCAAGGATTTCAGCTGGCTTTGCGCGGACTGCTGGACTTCCTGTCCCGGGGGCAGCTGCAAAAACGCCCGTGGAGCATGGAGGACGGATTCCGGCAAATCGATGCTCCGGATCTTCTCGCCTTCCGCCAGGATCACCGCGTGTTCCAGGGCGTTTTCCAGCTCGCGGATGTTGCCCGGCCACGAATAGGTCAGGATGGCTTCTTCCGTTTCCCGGTCGAATCCCGCCACGTTGCGTCCATGGACCTGGTTGTAGCGGTGCACGAAGAATCGGCACAGGCCTGGGATCGCGCCTGGTCGTTCCCGCAGCGGGGGAAGGTGAAGATGGAAAACGTTGAGGCGAAACCATAGGTCTTCGCGGAATCTGCCGGCGGCCACATCGGCCTGGAGGTCGCGGTTGGTGGCGGCCAACACCCGTACGTCCACGATCCGCGATTCGGTATCGCCCACGGGGCGAACCTCGTGGGTCTGCAAGAACCGCAGGAGCTTGACCTGCGCGGAAAGGGGGAGCTCGCCCACCTCGTCCAAAAACAAGGTGCCGAATTCCGCCTCCTCGAACAGTCCCTTGCGGTCGGCGACGGCCCCTGTGAAGGATCCCTTCTTGGAGCCGAACAGCTCGGATTCCACGAGCGTTTCCGGGATCGCGCCGCAGTTGACCGCGACAAACGGTCCGGTGGGGCGCGCGCCCAGGCGATGCACGATGTTGGCGAAGAACTCCTTGCCGGTGCCGGATTCGCCCGTGATCAGCACCGTGGAGCTGGTGGGAGCCACTTTCCGGGCGATGCGAAGGATCTTGCGCATTTCGGGGGTGTCGCCCAGCATGTCTTCCAGAACCTGGGTTTCCAGGTCCCGGGAATTCTTCGCGGTGGCGACGGAATTTGCCGCACGCCGGGCGGTATCCACCAGGTCCACGGGTTCCAGCGGCTTGACCAGCACCTGGATGGCGCCGCGCCCGAGGGCCGAACGGCCTTCGGAGCGGTTCTTCTCGTCGGCCAGGACCACCACCTGCGTGGAAGGCCGCCGGGAGCGGATCCAGCTGAGAATGTCCACGCCGTCCTGCCAAAGGGCACCCGCGTCCAGGAACACTAGGTCCGCGCGCATCTCCTCCAGCAAGGTGAATGTGTTGCGATCCCAGGTGGATTCCCGAAGCTCGGAATCCGGCAGATCCCAAGCGTCGGCCACCCTGAGGCGGAAATCCGTATCCCGATCGAGGAGAAGGACCTTCAGCATGGGTGCCTCAGGAGAAGATTTCCTTGACCTTGTCGAAGAAGGTCTTCTCGTAGCTCGTGCCGCTTTCGCAAGCCTTGAGCTCTTCGATCAGTTCCTTCTGCTTGGCCGTCAGTTTTTCCGGAACCCGGATGTGGAGCTTCACCAGCATGTCGCCCTTGCTTCCGCGTCCGTGCAGGCCGGGCAGGCCCTTTCCGCGCAAGGCGAAGACCTTCTCGCTTTGGGTGCCGGCGGGGATCTTGAGATCCACCTCGCCTTCCAGGGTGGGAATCCGGATGGATCCACCCAGCGCGGCGGTGGTGAACGGGACCCGCGCCTCCGCGTACAGATTCTGTCCATCGCGGTGGAACATGTCGTGTTCCACCTCCTCGATGAGCACGATGATGTCGCCGGCGGATCCGCCGCGCGATCCCTTGTTGCCTTCGCCGCGCAGCGTGAGGTAGTTCCCTTCCGCGACCCCCACCGGGATCTGGACGGAAATCGTCGCTTCCTGGCGCTCGAGTCCGGTTCCGTCGCAGGTGCGGCAGGCGTTCTCGAAGCTGGAGCCCGTCCCGGAACACTTGGGGCAGGTCACCACGTTGATCATCTGCCCGAAAAGCGATTGACTGACCTGCTTGACCTGGCCCACGCCGCGGCAGGTGTCGCAGGTCTTCTTGCCCTTGCCTCCGGCGCCCTCGCAGGTATGGCAAGGCTCCATGCGCTTGATCTTGAGCTTCTTGGTGACGCCTTCGGAGATTTCCTCCAGCGTGAGCTTGACCCGGATCTGCAGATCCTGTCCGCGGTTGGAGGTCTGGCGCCTGCCGCCGCCGCCGCCGAACATGCCGCCGAACATGGAGTCGCCGAAGATGTCGGAGAACCGGCTGAAAATATCCTCGGCTCCGGAGAAGCCGCCTTGGAATCCGCCGCCACCTTGAGGCCCGTCGAAGGCCGCGTGTCCGAAACGATCATACTGCTGGCGCTTTTCGCCGTCGCGCAGCACGTCGTAGGCTTCGGCGGCTTCCTTGAACTTTTCCTCGGATGCCTTGTCGCCGGGATTCTTGTCCGGATGGTGCTTGATCGCGAGCTTCTTGTATGCGCTCTTGATCTGGTCTTCCGATGCATCCTTGGGGACGCCCAGGATCTCGTAGAAGTCTCTCTTGGTGGCCATGGTCAGTGCTCCGCGTTCCCTTCATGCTGGAATCGGTCCAGCCACCGCCGCTCGTTTGCAAGGATCGTGCGTCGGAAATCGGGGAGCGGGGATCAGGCCTTGCCCGATCCCCGCTGATGCCCGGGACTCCGATGCGCTCGATTCGTCCTACTTCTTGTCTTCGTCCACCACTTCGTAGTCGGCTTCCACAGGTCCGTCGGCCTTCTTCGGTTCGGCTTGCGCGCCGCCCTCGGTGCCGCCGGCGGCCTGGGCTTCGGCCATCGATGCCTTGTAGAGGGCTTCGGTGGCCTTGTGCATGGCGCCTTCCAGGGTCTCCATGGCCTTCTTCACGGTCTCGATGTTCTCGTCCTTCTGGACCTTCTTCAGCTCCTCGGCCGCCGTCTCGATTTCTGCCTTGGAATCGCCGATCTTGTCGGCCGAATCCTTCACGAGCTTCTCGGCCTGGTAGACCATCTGCTCGGCTTGGTTGTGGACGTCGATCTTCTCGCGCTCGGCCTTGTCGGCTTCGGCGTTGGCCTCGGCGTCCTTCACCATCTTCTGGATGTCGGCTTCGGACAGGCCCGTGCCCGCCTCGATCTTGATCTTCTGTTCCTTGTTGGTGGCCTTGTCCTTGGCGCTCACGTGCACGATGCCGTTGGCGTCGATGTCGAAGGTCACTTCGATCTGCGGCACGCCGCGCGGCGCAGGTGGGATCTCGGAAAGATCGAACTTGCCCAAAGTGCGGTTGTGCTGGGCCAGTTCACGCTCACCTTGCAGGACATGAATGGTCACGGCGGGCTGGTTGTCCGCGGCGGTGGAGAACGTCTGGCTCTTGCGGGTGGGCACGGTGGTGTTGCGCTCGATGAGCTTGGTCATCACGCCGCCCAGGGTCTCGATGCCAAGCGACAGCGGCGTCACGTCCAACAGCAACACGTCCTTGACCGCGTCGTCACCGGCCAACACGCCCGCTTGCACGGCGGCGCCCACGGCCACGACTTCGTCGGGGTTCACACCCTTGTGGGGTTCCTTGCCAAAAAACGCCTTCACCTTTTCCTGCACGGCGGGGATGCGGGTGGACCCACCCACCAGGATCACTTCGTCGATCTGCGAGACGGAGAGTCCCGCGTCCTTGAGCGCCAGGGCCAGCGGGCGGATGGAACGCTCGACAAGTTCTGCCGTCATGGCCTCGAACTTGGCGCGTGTGAGCGACAGTTCCAGGTGTTTGGGGCCGGAAGCGTCGGCCGTGATGAACGGCAGGTTGATGCTGGTGCTGGTGGTGCCGGAGAGGTCGATCTTGGCCTTTTCCGCGGCTTCCTTGATGCGCTGCAGGGCCATCTTGTCCTTGCGCAGATCGATGCCGGAATTTTCCTTCTTGAACTCGTCGGCGATCCAATTGATGATCGCTTCGTCGAAGTTGTCGCCGCCCAGGTGCGTGTCGCCGTTGGTGCTCTTCACCTCGAACACGCCGTCGCCGATTTCCAGGATGGAGATGTCGAAGGTGCCGCCGCCAAGGTCGTAGACCGCGATGGTTTCCTTCTTCTTCTGGTCGTTGAATCCGTACGCGAGCGCCGCCGCGGTGGGCTCGTTGACGATGCGCAGAACTTCCAGGCCCGCGATGCGACCGGCGTCCTTGGTGGCCTGGCGCTGGGCGTCGTTGAAGTAGGCGGGAACGGTCACCACGGCCTGGGTCACGGCTTCGCCCAGGTAGTCTTCGGCGGCCTTCTTCATGGCCTGGAGCACCAGCGCGGAGATTTCCTGCGGGGTGTATTCCTTGTCCTCGATCTTCACCTTGGCCAGTTCGTTGCCGACCACGGTGTACGGAACGAGCTTCTCTTCTTCCTTCACTTCCGAGCGGTGGCGGCCCATGAAGCGCTTGATGGAGTAGATGGTGCGTTCGGCGTTGGTGATGGCCTGGCGCTTGGCCACTTGGCCCACCAGCTTTGAGCCGTCCTTGGCGAAGGCCACGATGGAAGGCGTGGTGCGTCCGCCTTCGGCGTTGGCGATCACGGTGGGCTGTCCGCCTTCCATGACGGCGACGCAGCTGTTGGTGGTTCCGAGGTCGATTCCGATGATCTTGCCCATTTTTGACTCCGATTCGATTGCTGTTTGGATTTGTTGTCTGAACTTGTTGCCGGATCCGTTGTAGGGACAACCCTAGGGTTGTCCCTACGGAGGGTTGTCCCTACGGAGACGGCTGCGGTTGGTGAGATTCGTGGTTATGCGGCGGGGCCGCTGGATACGATCACCTGCGCGTGGCGCAGGATCTTGTCGCCTTTTTTCCAGCCCACCGCGTGCACGGCGGACACATGGTCGGCAGGCACGGTCGGGTGGGCCATTTGGGTGAGGGCGTCGTGGAGGTTCGGGTCGAAGGGATTGCCTTCGGCGGCGATGGGTTCCAGGCCCGCGTCGGACAAGATCTTGCGGACGCCGTCGCGGATCAGGCGCATGCCCTTGGCGAAGCCAGCCGGGTCGGCCGGGGTCCAGTCGCCTTCGGCGGGTGCTTCTTGGAACGCGCGCTCGAAATTGTCCACCACCGGGAACAGGGCGGAGACCGCTTTGGCCTGGGCTGCATCCAGCATTTCGCCGTAGTCGCGGGCATTGCGCTTGCGGAAGTTGTCGAATTCCGCGACCAGTCGGACGGACTTGTCCTTGGCTGCTTCCAGTTCCTCGGTGAGCGAGGCGATCTTCTGGTGGAGCTCAGCGAGGGTCGGCTCGCCGGCAGAGGTTGCGTCTCCCGTGCTCGAGAGGGTCTCCGCGTTGGCGGCTTCGGCAATCTGTTCAGCCTGGACCTGTTCGGCTCGCTCGGCGGCGAGTTCCGCTGCGGATTTGATGGTTTCGTCGCTCATGGCTGTGAAAAATCCTTTGGATCGAAGTACGCTCCACCATATCTCAAGGAACGTGCCAAGCCAGGCTCGGACACGTTGAAGCCTGTTTCGGAATGAAGCGATCATGTTGGTGTTTCAAATAGAAACATTGGTTGCATCAGAATGAGATAGGTAGGCATCTCGCCCAAAAATGGAAACGCCCATCCCCCGGATGGGGAGTGGGCGTTGAACGTACGAGCGGGGGGCGGGATTTAGAAGTTCAGCTTCACGGGGACCAGACTGGAGGTCAGGGTGCCATTTCCGAACTGCCCCTCCGTGTTGCGTCCGGTCGCCCAGACGGACCCGTCCGTTTTCACGAAGACGGTGGTGTAGAGTCCGTTGGACATGGACTTCACGCTAGAAGCGATGGTCTTGAAGCCAAACGCGTTTGTGTTCGTGCCGTCTCCGAGCTGCCCACTGGAGTTCATTCCGCTTCCCTGCAAGGTTCCATCCATCTTGAGGATGAGGCTGTGGTAGGTGTATGCGCCTGCGGCGATTTTCTGCGCTCCTGTCGCCAACTGCTGTGGAGTGAGGAATACCCGGTCCGCGTCGGGGCCGATTTGCCCCTTTTCATTCCAGCCTGATCCCCAGACGGTACCATCCTGCTTCAAAAACAGGCTGTGCTGGCGGCCCCCAGCCGCTGCCTTGACCCCGGTGGCGATCTTGACGGGAGCGGGTCTCGTGACATCGGTGCCGTCACCGAGTTCGCCATAAAAATTGTAGCCACAGCCGTAGAGGTCGCCGTTGGACTTGATGATCAAGCTGTGGGAATACCCTGCCGCCATGGCCGACACATCCGTGTTCACCTGGATCGGCGTGCTTGACGAAACGGTGGTCCCGTTGCCGAACTGGCCGGAGCTGTTGGTTCCTTGGGCCCATAGGGTGCCGTCGCTTTTGAGAAACAGTGCGAATCCCTCGCCTGTGGAAGCGGACTTGACCCCATCCATCACCTTGACCGGCGGGGCGCTATTGGAAATCGTCCACAGCGTACCGTCCGCCTTGAGGAACGTCGACTTGTCGATTCCGATCGCATCGGTCATGGCCAGAAACGGGGTGGTGAGATAGGGCACCGGCCCGCCTTCGAAGGCTCTGTTGTCGCCACTGCCCCAAACCGATCCATCTTGGCGCAGTACCAAGGTGTACCACATGTTGGCAGCAACATCCACCGCCGGCGAGGCGAGTTTCAGCCGCAGAGCTTCCACTGTCGCGATCAACGAGGCGAGTTTCGCCCTTTGAGTGCCGAGGTCGGCTGACGGTCCTTGGATTCCCGCGTCGCCCACCACGCCTTGGATCCCTTGGAGTCCTACCGGTCCGGTGGCTCCGATAGGGCCGGTGGCTCCGACGGGTCCGGGTGCTCCGATAGGACCTGCCGGTCCCGGGTCGCCTTGTGGGCCGCGGTCGCCGGTAGGTCCTTTGGTTCCAGCCACACCCTGGGCCACCAGTGCCCAAGTGGTTCCGTCATAGACAGAAACCGCATCCGCCGTGGAGTTTCGCATCACCACGCCGTTGGCGGTGGTCGGAGGAAGGCTCGTTGCCGCGCCGTTCCAGCTCATGGGCAGCGTCATGCCGGGAGGGCCGGGATTGGCCACCACGATTCCCGGTGCGGGATTGTACTGCCCGTTGTTCAAGGTGTACGACCAGTCGTCGGATTCCTTGAAAAAATGCGTCCAACCCTGCCCGTGGACTCCCCACTGCATGGACAGTTCTTGTCCGACTGCGAGGCTTCCGCTGGCGAAGGCGATGCGGGCGCGGAAATTGGCGGATTTCGCGCCGTTGGTTTGGAGCGGAATGCTCGCGATATCAATCGACATGTCCTGGCATTGGCTGGGCGAGACGTAATAGCAAGCGCCCACCAAGGAGCCCGCGCTGATTCCGTTCTCGTAGAACAGGTAGTCGATCGTGATCTTGGAAAGGTCCACCGAGCTTGTGCCGGTGTTCTTGATCTTGATGTCGGGCTTCATTTCGGTGACGTTGCCGGAACCGGAACTCGACCGGTGGGTGGCCACCAATTGGGCTGGGGCAATGCCAGCCACGAGCAGAAGTCCCGCCAGCAGGGAGCGGACAGGGGTCATGGAGGATTCCTTGCAGAAAGTGTGGGCCATGTGGCCAAGATTGGTGTTGTTGTAGATGTTGTTGGACATCAGAATTGAATCCGTACAGGCGTGGATTTGTCCTCTCGAGTTCCGTCGCCGAGTTGTCCGTATGTGTTGAGTCCTGTCGCCCAATAGGTGCCGTCGAGCTTCTGCACTAGACTGTGAAGCCCTCCCGTGGACATCGAGCGGACGCTGCTCATGACCTGGATCGGTGACAATTTATTGAGAACGGTCCCGTCGCCCAGCTGACCTTTGGTGTTGTTTCCGGTTGCCCATAACGTACCGTCGGCCTTTCGCATGAAGCTGGATCTGGACGATGCGTAGATCGCGGAAACTCCCGTCATGATCTGTACGAATGCGGGTTCGGCCATATTCGCTCCTCTTCCCAGCTCGCCCATGTTGTTGCCCCCGACGCCCCAGAGGCTGCCGTCGGTTTTCAGGAAAAGGCTGTGGGTGTATCCTGCCGCAACCGAGGAACATCCGGTCATCACCTGCACGGGTGAGAAGCGGTTGATGGAAGTTCCATCTCCCAGTTGCCAGATGGTGTTTTCTCCCATTGCCCATGCGCTGCCATTCGCCTTGATGACCAGGCTGTGGGATGATCCGGCAGAGATGGAAGAAACGCCCGTCAAAACCTGAACAGGAGTATATTTGCGGACGTCCGTTCCGTCTCCGAGCTGGCCACTCGCATTGTTTCCGGTTGCCCAGAGGCTGCCATCCAACTTGAGGATCAGGCTGTGGAAGCCTCCGGCGGCGATGGCCGCAACGCCGGTCATCACCTGAACGGGAGTGGACCTGTCGACGTCCGTTCCGTCTCCGAGCTGGCCAACCACATTGCTTCCGGTTGCCCAGAGGCTGCCATCCAACTTGAGGATCAGGCTGTGGAAGCCTCCAGCGGCGATGGCGGTTACGCCGTTCGTTACATACACAGGAGTGGACTTGTTCGTGAGTGTGCCATCGCCCAATTGGCCGGAAGTATTCAGTCCGACCGCCCAGAGCGTTCCATCGGGCTTCAGCAAAAGGGAGTGGTAGTCGCCTGCGGAGACCATCGTTCTGGGGCGGTTTCTCGCGAGTTGCGTCATCCTCGCCACTTGCGTCTGCAGTGCAGCGACTTCCAGGCTCAGTGCGTCGATATTCGTCGTCGGGCCGATCGCTCCCTTGGGGCCGGTCGGGCCTTGCAGGCCGACTGCTCCGATAGAGCCAGTCAATCCCTTGGCTCCCTGGGCGCCTTGCAAACCCGTAGGGCCCTTGGGGCCCTGCACGCCATTCAATCCCCTGATGCCGGCCGGGCCTTTGTCGCCGACGAGCCCTGTTTTGCCACTCAGAAAATCCACCCAAGCGGTTCCGTCGAAGACGTCCGAAACGTTCGCTGTGGGGTTTCGGACCACGGATCCCCAGCCCGCGGTGGTTGGCAAAGAGGCGACAGTTCCCGTCCAGTACATTGGAAGCGCCATGGTCGGGGGTGTGGGTGAGGAGACCGCCACGCGAGGCGCCGGATTCCACTGGCCGTTTGCCGCCGTGAATGACCAATCGTCGGATTCCGTGAACTGGTGCCTCCAGGTGGTCTCGTGCAGGCCCCACTGCAGATTGAGCGTTCCTCCCGCAGGAAGGCTTCCGCTCAGGAACACGATGCGCACACGCAGGTTGGCGCGGTACGAGCCGGTGCTCTGCAGAGGGATGCTCGTGATTTCCGCCTTGAAATCGGCGCAGGAGGTGGGGGTGGCGTACCAACAGCTGGCCACGTAGGAGGAGGCCGGGACTCCCGTCTCGTAGATCAGGTAGTCGAAGGTCGTCTGGGCGAGATCCACCGAGGTGGCGCCGTTGTTGACCACTCTCAGGTATGGCTTGATCTCAGTGGGGATGGTGCCGTTGGTGTTCGATTGGTGGCTGACCACCAGCTGTGCGGGAGCGAGTCCGGCCAGGGTGGCGAGTCCCGCGATCAGAGAACGAAGTCTGGACATGGGAATCCTCTGTGTCTGGTTTTGGAGTGCGTTCGGCATCAGAAGTTCGCGATCAGGTTGGACAGGATCTGTGCATCCGCCGTCGCCGCGTTCAGTTGTGCGTCGATTCCTGTCGTGCTGGGGGCCTCGCCCTGGGGGCCTTTGAGACCCTTGGGGCCCTGGGGACCGGTCGCACCTCTGTTGCCGACGACTCCTGCGATCCCGGTGGCGCCCGTGTTGCCTTGGGGACCCTGGATGCCAGCGTTGCCCCTGGGACCTTTGTCTCCGATCGGCCCCTTCGGTCCGACCCCTCCGGCCTTGTCCTTGGCCAGAATGGTCCAGGAGGTGCCGTCGAACACGTAGGATGCCCCTGTCGAATTCTGTCGCACCACGGCTCCTATGGCGGCGGTGGTCGGGAGCGAGGTCACGGTCCCGTTCCAGAACAGCGGCAAGGCCATCGACGGCGTCCCGTTGACGGAACTCGGGATGCGGGTGGTGGCGTTCCATGCGCCGTTGGCCGAGGTGAACGACCAGTCGTCTGTCTCGTTGAACAAGTGCTGGTAGGCCTGCACGTGCATGCCCCACTGGATGGTCAATTCCTGGCCTGCCGCGAGGGTTCCCGCGGCGAAGCCGATCCGCACGCGGATGTTGGCCTTTTTGGTGCCGTCCATCTGCAGCGGGATGCTCGCGATGTCGGCGGTGAAGTCGGCGCAAGCGGTGCTGGACAGGTAGAAACACTCGGCGGCGATCGACTTGGCATCGACCGCCGTCTCGTAGATCAGGTAGTCCAGGGTGGTTTTGGAAAGGTCAACCGCCGTCGTGCCGGTGTTCTTGACCTTCAGGTAGGGCTTGGCCCACTGTGCGGGACTTGTGCCGGAATTCCATTGGTGGCTGACTGCAAGCTGCGCGTTGGCGCAGCCAGCCGCGAGCGCTGTGCCAAACAGGGCACGTCGAAAACGGGTCATTGGGGACTCCTGGATCGGGTATGACGCGGTCCCCGATCAGGGAGTGACGGGGATCGCAGTTGTGAAATCTACAACGCGATCGGGTTCGCCAAGCGCATCATTTTCTTCATTTTTTGTCAAACGCACAAATTGACGCTTTTTGCTGCGCATGTGGTTGACTGATTCTGTACTCCTGCATCCCCGGCCGGATTTCTCAACCCTGAACGCGTCCCCTGACCTGCGCCAGGTCTGACGCCCCCTCCGGTACCCACTTCTCGCAATACCCGGCATCTTCCAGAAGGTGCCCAGGCGTTTCCTTCTCCTGGCGTTCGATCAGGTACTTCAGCTCGTCCAAATCTGCGCTCCACCGGAATCCATTGAAAAATTCCACCCCGGGAAATTGCGTCTTGTAGAGTGCGGCGCGCGAGTAGCAGGTGCCCAGGTGCAGATGGACCGCCTGGCGAAGGGCCAGTTGCCGGATGGTTTCTGTCATCAGGAAGGCTCCCAAGCTGCGGAACGGATGGTCCACTTCATAAAAAGCGTTCGAGTAGAACCAAGTTCCGTTGGATTCCAGCAGGGTCACCAGTCCGACTTCCCGATCCTCTCCATCACGGAAGAGGGCGATGTGGGAGGTGATCGGATTGCGAAACAAGCGTTCGATGCGTTCCTGCGTCGGGGGAGTGGACCACCTCCGGTTGGCGTAGGAGTGGCAGAACCGAACCCGGTCCTCGGTCGCCTCGAAGTCGTTTCTGGAAACCACCTCGGCCCGGATTCCTTCCCCTTTGCGCAGGATGCGGCGGTTTTCCGAGTTGGGTTGGAATTCAGGAAGCGAGACCCGCACCTGCCGGCACAGGTAATACCGGGAAAGATCCCCCAAGGAAGGCAAAAAGCCTTGGGAAAGCATGCGGTCGGGCGAGTCTTCCGCTTCCGGGAACGCCCAAATCGCGTACGGGAACACGTATCCGGCGTAATCAGGGGCGGCTTCCGAGAATAGAATCTTCATCCTAAACTCCGCAATTGAATAGGGCGCGCTGCCCTCCATCTCGCTCGCGCCTGGTCTTTTCGCCTCACTCCCCCGCACCTTCCAAGTGCGCCGTCGGTCGGACGAAAACCCCAGGCATCAAACGATCTGGTGGCCATCACATCCCTCTCCATTGCGTCATTTAGGATCATCCTGGACGGAAACTAGAACGTCGCGGGTCCGCACAGGGTGGGCGGAGGGTGGTAGAATGCCCCATCGAGGATGGGAGGATGCCATGGCGTTTCGGGAAGCGACGGAAGACGCGAAGGTCGCTTGGTGGGTGGAAAAGGCCTGCGAGCAGGAGCTTCCCGCCTTGTCCGGGACTCTCGGCGAAATCGAAAAAGCCTTGTCCAACGAGGAATACTCGGCCTTTGTCCTGGCCCGGGTGATCTTGCAGGACCCCCCGCTGACCAGCCGCGTGCTGCGCGTGGCCAATTCCGCCTTCTACAATCCCGGTGGCAGACCTATTTCCATGGTCTCCCGTGCGGTCATGGTCCTTGGATTCGATTCCATCCGCTCCATCTGCACTTCCATCGCCATCGTGGAGGCTCTCCTCAACGGAAAAGCCCGAGATCGCCTGCTCGACGAAATCGCCAGAGCCCTACACGCAGCGGTCGTCTCGAGATTCCTCGCTCGCCATGCCCACGACCCGGCCCCTGAAGAGGTTTTCGTTTCCACGTTGCTGCGTCGGATCGGGCACATGGTGCTTTGGAGCCTGGGCGGCGCGGAGGTGGACGCTTTCGACGAAGCGCTCAAAACGGGAGCCGGCGATCCCGAAGGATTGGAGCGCGAGATCCTCGGATTCCCGCTGCGGAAATTGTCCTCGGCGCTTTCCGCCGCCTGGAGGTTACCCACCTTGCAGGAAGGGGGATCGGGCAGAGCCGCCTTGCGACTTCCCATGGAAGAACTTTCCTGGCTGATCGCCTCCGAGGCGATCAAGGGCTGGAGCAGCACCGGCATGCGCAAGGTGGCGCGCGAGGTGGCCTGGAAATTGTCCTGCGACGAAGCCGAGGCCGTGGAAATCCTGCGTCGCTTGGCCACCGAGGCGGCGGACTACGCGCTCGCCCTGGGGTCCAAGGAGGTGGCCTTGCGCATTCCCTCGGTGGGAAGCACGGCGATGGGGATGGAGGATGACGACCCCTCGGCGATGGGAGAAGAGGACAAAGAGGCGGAGTTGCAGGTCCTTTCCGACATCAGCGCCAACCTGCTGGACGAGCTGGACGTCAATTCCATTTTGCAGATGGTGTTGGAGGGGATCCATCGTGGCGTCGGGATGGACCGCACGGCGATGGCGATCGTGGATCCTCGATCCGGCATGGTGCGGTGCAAGCTTGCCTTGGGAAAGGATCGCCGGGCCTTCGTGGACGGTTTCGAGTTTCCGTTCCGCGACGCCAAATCGCACGCGTTGCTCCAGATCATCGAGAAATGCTCCTCGCAGCTTCTGGATCCCTCCAAGCCCGATGAGGGAAGTTTTTGGCATCCGGTGTACGCACTGTTCCATGGCGCCCCCTTCCTGGCCCAGGCGGTGTCGGTCAATGGAAAGTCCTTGGGGCTCTTTCTGGCCGACCGCCATTCCTCGGGGCGAATGCTCGATCGCGACGCGTGGGACAACTTCCGCCTTTTGTGCCGGCAAGCCGACATCGCACTCACCCTCGCAGCCCGAAGTCGGGGGGCATGAACCGCACGGCCACGCGGAAGGATCCTGTCGAAGAAAGACGGATTTTGTTTCCGGGACCTTGCCTGGCTCCCTTCCGGAGTGCGATACTCGCCCAGCCATGAGGATCCAACCCACCTCGCTCCAACTCGAATCGATCGAGAGCTTCCGCAGGCGGATCGGTCTTCTGAGCATTCCCTACCATCCATCATTGGTGGAGGTGTTCCGGGATCTGGACCCCCTGGTGGCGCCGTGGAGCGTCTCCCCGGGGACTGGCTACCCCGGAGTGGGTATGGACGGGCGCCTGCTGAGCTGCCTCTGCAACCAGTCCCACCTGGAATCCGCCTCCTTCCGGGGGTGGCTCCAGGCCATGAAACAGAATCCCCTCCATCTGCATCGCAAGAACTGGGAGTGGGCCTTCATCGCCCAGGCCCTGGAGGAGCGGGGGATGCTCCGGCAGGGGCGTGACGGGATGGGCTTCGCGGTGGGGCAGGAGCCGCTGACCTCCCTTTTCTGTTCCCGCGGCTGCCGGATCCTGGCCACCGATGTGGAATCCGACCAGGCCAGCGGCGCCGGATGGGTGGCCACGGGGCAGCACGCCGACTCCCTGGCGGCCCTCAACAAGCTCCATCTCGTGGACCCCGCGCGCCTGCAGGAATTGGCGAGTTTCCGGGTCGTGGATATGAGGGCGATTCCGGAAGATCTGTCTTCCTTCGATTTTTTGTGGTCCGCTTGCGCCTTCGAGCATCTGGGCGATCTCGAGGCAGGGATCCGGTTCGTCCTCCAATCCTTCGACCTGTTGAAGCCGGGAGGTGTGGCTGTCCACACCACGGAATACAACATGGATTCGGATTGGACCACCATCGGTTGCGGGTCGGATGCCATCTACCGGCGAGGCGATCTGGAGAGGATCGCGAGGGAAATCCGTTCCAAGGGAGGACGGGTCGAGCTCGATTTTCGCGAAGGGTCGCAGGCAGGGGATCTCCACGTGGATCGCCCTCCCTATCGCGGAAACGTGCATCTGCGGCTGGAGCTGTTCGGGTATCGGTGCACCTCGTTCGGCTTGATCCTGGAAAAGCCGATGTGAGAGCCTTTGGTGGCGAGTGGAACTCCAGTGGATAGCTCTATCTTATGAAGCATGGTCAGACACATTCTTCTTCTTGAGCCAAATCCCAACACCACAGCCGCCCAGATCGAAGAGATCCGGGGGGAGCTCGCCGCGCTGGTCGGGCAGATTCCAGGGCTTCTGGATTTCAATTGGGGGGTGAACTTCGCCGCCGTCGAGCGCCGTGGCGGCTTCGATTACGGTTTCACCATGGATTTGGTCGATCGCCCCGCGTTGGCTGCCTACGCTCCCCACCCGGCGCATCAGGTCGTCGCCGCGAAGGTCCGGGCAGCGTTTGGCAAAATCGTGGTTTTGGACTTCGAGCTCTAAGAGAGACTCGATGCCCATCTACGAGTTCTACTGCCCCGACTGCAACTCCATCTTTCAGTTCTTCTCCAAGCGAGTGAATCCGGAAATGGTTCCCGCTTGCCCAAAAAATGCAGAACACGGCACTTTGGAGCGGCAAATGAGTCGCTTCGCCATGGGGCGAGGCGGTTCGAAATCGGAAGCGGCAGGAGGTTCTAGCGACCAAGATGGTCCAGAGCCTGGCGGAGGAATGGAGGACCCCCGGATCGAAGGCAAGATGATGGAGCTGATGAGCCGCATGGAGTCCATGGACGAAAACGACGGACGGGCCATGGGGCGAATGATGCGGGAGATGTCCAATCTCACTGGTGAGGGGGTGGACGACCCCGCGATGCAGGAGGCGATCCGCCGTCTGGAGTGCGGGGAGGACCCGGAGAAGGTGGAGGAGATTGTTTCCGATGCCTACGGCGAGGGTGCGATGGGGGGTGGCGGCATGGGGGTGCCCTCCATGGACGGTGGACTCTACGACATGTAGGTCGAGGCGGGTCCTAAAGGTTTTTTGCAGCCTCCTCAAAAAAAAGTTTGGCTCGACCCTTGAATCCGAGCTTGGCCCGGAGCATCTTTTCTCTCCCTTCGATAACGAAGGCGCCGAAACGAAAGTCGAGGCACTCGAGCTGAAAGGCTTGAACGAGGATTCGTCCTCAACTCTTTGACATCTTGGTAGGATTGATTTGTGCAGGTCTATAGTCAATGACTTTAGAGAAGATCAAAGTGAGCGTGACAAGTGAAAGCTAGGATGGAATTGATTGGAGAGTTTGATCCTGGCTCAGAACGAACGCTGACGGTGTGCCTCATACATGCAAGTCGAGCGGGCTCAGCAATGGGTCAGCGGCGGACGGGTGAGTAACACGTGAACAATCTGCCCTCGAATTTGGGATAACAGCTCCAACGAGCTGCTAATACCGGATAGGTTAATTTGGCCTCCTGGTCGAATTAAGAAAGGTCCAATTGGATCGTTCGAGGATGAGTTCGCGGCCCATTAGCTAGTTGGCGGGGTAATGGCCCACCAAGGCGACGATGGGTAGCCGGCCTGAGAGGGTGATCGGCCACATTGGGACTGAGATACGGCCCAGACTCCTACGGGAGGCAGCAGTAGGGAATTTTGCGCAATGGACGAAAGTCTGACGCAGCAACACCGTGTGAGGGATGAAGCATTTCGGTGTGTAAACCTCTGTCGATGATGAATAAAGCATGTGGGAGTGGAAAGCCCATGTGTTGAAGGTAATCATGAAGGAAGCACCGGCTAACTCTGTGCCAGCAGCCGCGGTAATACAGGGGGTGCAAGCGTTGTTCGGAATCACTGGGCGTAAAGGGAGCGTAGGCGGGACTACAAGACAGAGGTCAAATCTCCGGGCTCAACCTGGAACTTGCCTTTGTGACTGTAGCCCTTGAGTATGGTAGAGGTTGGCGGAATTTCCGGTGTAGCGGTGGAATGCGTAGAGATCGGAAAGAACACCAGAGGCGAAGGCGGCCAACTGGACCAATACTGACGCTGAGGCTCGAAAGCGTGGGGAGCAAACAGGATTAGATACCCTGGTAGTCCACGCTGTAAACGATGAACACTAGATGTCGGGAGAGGTTTCTTCCGGTGTCGTCGCTAACGCAGTAAGTGTTCCGCCTGGGGAGTACGCTCGCAAGGGTGAAACTCAAAGGAATTGACGGGGGCCCGCACAAGCGGTGGAGCATGTGGTTTAATTCGATGCAACGCGAAGAACCTTACCTGGGCTTGACATGGGGGTGACCGCTCGAGAGATCGAGCTTTCTCTTCGGAGACACCCCGCACAGGTGCTGCATGGCTGTCGTCAGCTCGTGTTGTGAGATGTTCGGTTAAGTCCGGCAACGAGCGCAACCCTCGTCCTTAGTTGCTAACAGGTTAAGCTGAGCACTCTAGGGAGACTGCCGCGGACAACGCGGAGGAAGGTGGGGACGACGTCAAGTCCTCATGGCCCTTACGCCCAGGGCTACACACGTGCTACAATGGTCGGTACAGCGGGATGCAATGTCGCGAGACGGAGCAAATCCTCAAAGCCGTCCTCAGTTCGGATTGGAGGCTGCAACTCGCCTCCATGAAGCTGGAATCGCTAGTAATCGTGGATCAGCATGCCACGGTGAATACGTTCCCGGGCCTTGTACACACCGCCCGTCAAGCCACGAAAGAAGAGAGCGCTCCAAGTCGCCAAGCCAACCTTTACTGGAGGCCAGCGCCTAAAGCGAGATCTTTGATTGGGGCTAAGTCGTAACAAGGTAGCCGTATCGGAAGGTGCGGCTGGATCACCTCCTTTCTAAGGAGTAAAACAAAATCAAACACGTGAGGCAATTAAGATCTAACCCCATCCGGTAGATCAGCCTCGTACTTTGATCTTTCTGCACAGTCAATCCTACCAGGGTGTTTCAAGAACGCTCCTCTGCATCCGCAGGGGAGCGTTTTTTGTTTCTTGGTCCGTTCTGGATCACTGCGCACGCGAGGTGCGTACGGAACCGGTTCAGAAACCATGGTTGCCAGAGACCTTCCTGGATGGGGGAGGTAAGATGAATAGAACATGCTACAGAACGCCAACCGACCAGGTTCGCCTCCACCTCCCGTGGTCTTCTCGTTTTTAGACCACCGCGAGTTCTTGCGCAGGTGGTATGAATGGAAAAAAGTTTCCAGTCGGGGCTTCTCGTATCGATCGTTCGCGAAAAAGGCCGGCTTCTCGTCCATGTCGTTTCTGCGAGACGTCATCGAAGGCCGTCGGAACATCTCGGAAGATTCGGTGGAAAAATTCCTGGGAGCCATCGGCTTGGTGGACGACGCCGCGGTCTACTTCCGGGAGCTCGTGAAATACAACCGGGAAACGGATGACGCGAAAAAGGCGCAAAGTTTCCGCCGATTGCTTTTGCTCCAGGCGCGCAGGGAGTTCTCTTCCGTCAAGCTGGCGCAATCCCGGTACTACAGCGACTGGATCCATGTGGTGCTGCGCGAAGTGGCGCCGCTGGAGCGCTTCGAGGGCAAGGCCAAGCAGATGGGCGAGTCCATCCGGCCGCCTCTGCCAGCCTCGCAGGTTCAGGAATCGTTGGATCTGCTGTTGGAGCTGGGGATGCTGGAAAAGGCCAAGGACGGGACCTATCGGCAGACCAACGCCCGGCTCCTTCCGGGCGATCAGGACGCGGCGATCATTCGCAACGCCAAGCGCCAGATGCTTCTACATGCCCTGGATCGCCTGGACCAAGGTCCCCCTCCGGACACCCTGATCAGCTCCACCACCTTGGCCGTCAGCCAACATCGCGCCAAAAAAATCGCCGAACAGCTCCGTCAATTCGGTCTGGACCTGCTTGCAGACACAGTTACTGATGACGGTCCTGTCGATCAAGTCGTCCAAATCAACTTTCAATTGATACCATTCCTCTGTGCTCCTCCGGATGACTAGAACTCGGACATTGCTTGCGCTGGTTTGCGCGCTGCTTTTCAGTTGCAGTGATGACGATCGCGTGGCGGGCGGATCCGGCACACACCTGCCTCAGCCTACTGCACGTCTACTCGATACCAACCTGCAGCCCTTGCATGCCGAGGTCTGGCGCCTATGGCGGCTGGATGGCGATGTCGCGGTGCCTACCAGACAGATTGTGAACCCCAATGGTTTCTTGGTGCCGGACGAAGGCCTGTGGATTGTCGAGGCCTGGCGAGATACGGCTCACGCCGGCCTGCTGGATGGTTTGAGCAGCACCCAGGCGACCGGCATGGATTCCTGTATCAAGGCGCTCACTTACTTGCCGGGTACCGAGTCTGACAGGGTTGGTGTTTTGGCCTGTCGGGATCTGTCATCACCGACTCGCCAATCGCGATCGGGTGGTTCACCTCTTGGGGTTGGTCTTTTCGGGACCCAAGCTCCCATTCAGCAGATTGTCCGTGTCCCGACAAGTACTGGAATCAACTCGGATGTGTACCGGTTCATGGTATTCAAGATCGACTGGGACAACTTCCAAGCCAAGACGCTTGTGGACGGCAAAGAGGTACCAGCCAGGATTCCCGTGCGCTACGACCATGAGAGAATCAGTGCTGAACGTGGGCTCGTCGACATCAGCTTGCGCACCCCTCGGACGCACTGGCTATTCATTGGCTGGGGAGGCACGGACCTGGACTCCTTCTGGCATGCGCCGCCGGGAGTGCTTTGGGCAGACAGCTTGCTGCTGAGCAAATGCTTGGTGGCCGGCAATCTGGGCGCGTGCAAGGATCAGCCATTCCTGGGGACTTGGCCTGACGGTGTGAATTCGGCAAGCGTCCACTTCGTCGTTCGCGTCCCTTGATTTGATCCGAAAACCTCCGCGCCTTAGGCGCGGAGCTTCGGGTTTTCGATGTGACGATTCTTGTCGCGCGCGGTCTTCTTTTCCAGCCGCTTTTGGAATTCATGCGACAGGTCCACACCGGTTTGGTTTGCCAAGCAGACCAACACCCAAAGCACGTCCGCCATCTCTTCGCCTAGATCGCGATTCTTGTCGGATTCCTTGAAGCTTTGCTCGCCGTAGGTGCGCGAGATCAAACGCGCCAGCTCGCCCACCTCTTCGGTCAGTTGGGCGAGATTGGTCAATTCCGAGAAGTAGCGCACACCCACGGTCCGGATCCATTCATCGGTGATGGATTGGACGGCGCGCAGGGTGATGTCCATAGGGCGAGGAGAAAGGTCGAGACTGTCGGGCTTGGTGGTCGGCATGGTTGGCGAATGTAGGAATGGAGGGGGCCAGTGTTTTTTATCCTGTTAGGCTCTGAACTTCATAGGAGCGACGCCCATGCCTGCCTACAGATCCGCCACCACCTTCCAAGGCCGCCAGATGGCCGGAGCGCGTTCGCTCTGGCGAGCGACCGGTCTGACGGATGCCGACTTCAAAAAGCCGCTGATCGCCATCGTCAATTCCTACACCCAGTTCGTGCCGGGCCATGTGCACCTGAAGGATCTGGGAGACCTGGTGGCGAAGGAAGTCGCCAAGGCCGGCGGCATCGCGCGCGAGTTCCACACCATCGCGGTGGACGACGGCATCGCCATGGGCCATGGCGGCATGCTCTACAGCCTGCCCAGCCGGGAACTGATCGCCGACTCGGTGGAAACCATGTGCCGCGCCCATACGGTGGATGCCATGGTGTGCATTTCCAATTGCGACAAGATCACTCCCGGTATGCTCATGGCATCGCTGCGCATGAACATCCCCACCGTGTTCGTGTCTGGCGGCCCCATGGAAGCCGGGCATGTGGCAGGTGACGAGCACGGTTTGGACCTGATCGATGCCATGATCCAGGCGGGCGACAGCAACGTTTCGGACGAACGATTGGACGAGGTGGAGCGCTCGGCGTGCCCCACGTGCGGATCGTGCTCCGGGATGTTCACGGCCAACTCCATGAACTGCCTGATGGAAGCGCTCGGGCTGGCACTGCCGGGTAACGGCACGATCGTGGCCACCCACAAGGAGCGCGAGAAGCTGTTCCGGCAAGCCGGCAGCCTGGTCGTGGAGCTCGCCAAGCGCTGGTACGAGCAGGACGACGCCTCGGTGCTGCCCCGTAGCGTCGGCAGCTTCCAGGCCTTCGAGAACGCCATGAGCCTGGACATTGCCATGGGAGGGAGCACAAACACGATCTTGCATCTGCTGGCGGCCGCTCAGGAGGCTCAAAACGGCTTTGCCATGGCCGATATCGACCGGTTGTCCCGCAAGGTGCCGCACCTGTGCAAGGTGGCCCCTTCCAGCCAGAAGTACCACATCGAAGATGTCCATCGCGCCGGGGGCATTCCGGCCATTTTGGGCGAGTTGGACCGAGCGAAGCTTTTGCACAGCGACCTCCCCATGATCCACTCCACGTCGGTCTCCGAATACCTCTCCAAGTGGGATGTGAAGCGCAATCCGGCCACGTCTTCCCTTTGGAACGCAGCTCCGGGTGGAGTCCCCACCACGGTTCCGTTCAGCCAGGACAAGCGCTTCAGCACTTTGGATCTGGATCGCGAGTTGGGCTGCATCCGCGACGCCGATCACCCTTACAGCCCGGACGGAGGCTTGGCCGTCCTCAAGGGCAACCTGGCAGTCGACGGCTGCGTGGTCAAGACCGCAGGCGTGGATGCCAGCATCCTGAAGTTCTCCGGTCCGGCGCGGGTGTTCGAGAGCCAGGAAGAGGCGGTCGATGCCATCATGGGAGACAAAATCCGTCCTGGCGATGTGGTCATCGTACGCCACGAAGGACCTATGGGTGGTCCTGGGATGCAGGAGATGCTCTATCCCACCACATTCCTGAAGTCCAAGGGACTGGGCAAGGTTTGCGCCCTGATCACGGATGGCCGCTTTTCCGGAGGCACGGCGGGACTATCGATCGGGCACGTGAGTCCGGAAGCCGCCGAAGGCGGAAACATCGGCTTGGTGGAAGAAAATGACACCATCGAGATCGACATCCCCGGACGCTCCATCCGGGTGGCCGTTTCGGACGCCGTGCTCGCGGAGCGCCGCAAATCGCAGGAGGCCCGCGGAGCCAAAGCTTGGCATCCGCTTGCGCGCGAACGCGAGGTCAGCACCTGGCTTCGCACCTACGCCACCCTCGCCAAATCCGCGGCCTACGGTGGCGTGCGGGACACGGACCGGCTGAGATAGCCAATTTCGCTGTACGGAACGCAGCCCTTCGTACGGAATGGTCGCGACCGTTCGGTACAGCGACCGTTCCGTACGATCCGCGACGTTCTGGAAACGAAAAAAGCCCAGCCGGAGGCTGGGCTTTTTCAATTCAGGTGCGAATCGCGTCTTAGCGGTTTTCGCTGTTCTTGCGCTCGGTGACTTCGCGGTCCATGTTGCCCTGCACGGCTTCGATGAAGCTGCGCTGGAGGTCCAGACCGGCCATGGCGCTGGCATCTTCGTTCAACACGTAGATGGTGGCCGGGTTGTCCAAGAAGCCGTCGATCTTGCCAGCACCGAGGTCCATGGCGGCACCGGTGGCTTGGCTGAATTCCTTCAGCGAACTGGTTTCCGCCCAGAGCTCTTGACCAGCCGCGGTGCGAACCTGGGTCATGTTGCCCTTTTTGGTGACAACCGCGAAGGTTTCCGTACCGGAAGCCTTCGTGACCGGCGCCTCGTTCATGCCGCGCTTGGCATTGGCGTACAATGGCACTTCATTGCCATCTTTGGAAATCAGCTGCCCTGCAAAAGCACTGACGGCGAGCATGGAGAGCAAAACAATCAACCGACGCATGGAAAGCCTCCCGAAGGGTCCGGAATGTCGTTTGCCCAATGTACTGGGCTGTGGAAGGAGAAGCAACAGGTTTCTGGAAGTTTACTGGAGCACGATGGGTTCGTCGCGCCGACCGAAGGTCTTGTAGGTCTGGATCCGCTCTTTCAGAGCCGTGACCCCGTCGATCAATGCCTCTGGGCGTGGCGGGCAACCTGGGATGTAGATGTCCACAGGAATGTACTTGTCCACCCCGTTGAGCACAGAATAGCTGAACTTGGAAAACGGACCACCGGCGTTGGCGCAAGAGCCCATGGAGATCACCCATTTGGGCTCCGCCATCTGCTCCCAGAGCGTGCGCACACGGGAAGCCATCTTGTGGGTGATGGTGCCGGCGATGACCATCAAGTCTGCTTGGCGCGGGGTGGGGCGGGGAATCATGCCCAGGCGATCCCAGTCGTAGCGAGGTCCACCCGTTTGCATGAGCTCGATGCCGCAGCAAGCGGTGGCGAACAGCAGATACCACAAGGAGTTTTGCCGACCCCAGTTCAGGAAGTCGTCCACCGAGGTGAGCAAGATTTGCTCGTCCTGCAGATTTCCTGGCTTGGCGATTTCCGGGGTGAGGGCGTTCACGATTGATCTCCCTGGTCCAGACGCACGGACTTGTTCCAAGCAAGATCGCCTTTTTTCGCGGCGTAGACCAGCCCGAGCGCCAAGGTTCCGGCAAAAACCACGATCTTGATCAAGGCCGCGCCTCCAACACCCTCACGGATGAAGGTGGTGTAGTGGGCGAGAATGGGAAACATCAGGGCCACTTCCACATCGAAGACCAAAAACAGGATGGCCACCAGGTAAAAACGGTTGTTGAAGCGAAACCATGCCGGACCGACCGGGGTTTCACCGCATTCGTAGGTGGTGAGCTTGCCGGGCGTGGTCTCGATGCGGCTGAAGACACGGGTGATGATCCGCACCAGGGTCATCATCGTGAAGACCACGGCGATGGTGATCAAGAAGAGCACGGCGATCGAGCCGTATTCGGCAAAGTTGGACTGACCTGCTGGCATTGCGCTCATGAGAAGAGGAAAATTAGCTCCAACTTCAGCGAGCCTGTCGGGCATTTCCACCGGCCCCAGAAAAGAAAGCGCAACCGAAACCATTGACGCTTGGCAGGGAAGGACTTAGATTCCCCCCCTCCACGAAAACGGGTCAACCAGGACAAAACCCATGTACTCCGTCATCAAGACTTCCGGCTTCCAGTACAAGGTGAACGCCGGTCAGATCCTCCGCCTGCCTCTTCAGCAGGTCGAGGTCGGCACCACTTTGACCTTCGCCGAGGTTCTCCTCGCCAGCGACGGCACCAGCGTTCAAGTGGGAGTTCCCACGGTCGCAGGCGCCAAGGTTTCTGCAGAAGTGCTCCTCCACGGCAAGGACGACAAAGTGATGGTCTTCCGCCGCAAGCGTCGGAAAGGCTTCCGTCGTCTGCGCGGCCATCGCCAGCAGTTCACCGAGGTGGTCGTCACCGGCCTCGAGGCAGGTAGCCAAAAAGCTGCCGCCGAGCCCGCACGCATCGAGTTCGCTCGCAAGCGTGCGAATGCTTGGGCTGTGCGTCATACGCCATCTTCCAAGCCTCTCACCCGTGCGGAGAAGATCCAGCAGGGGCTCGAGAAGCCTGCGAAGGTCAAGAAGAACTCTCGTCGTAAGGAGGCCTAAGCCATGGCTCACAAAAAAGGTGGAGGCTCGACCAATAACGGCCGCGATTCCAACCCTCAGTATCGCGGCGTCAAGAAGTACGGCGGAGAATCCGTTCTCGCCGGAAACATCATCGTCCGCCAGGTTGGAACCAAGTTCCACGTTGGAAACAACGTCGGCTTGGGCAAGGATTTCACCATCTTCGCCTTGACCGATGGCGTCGTTCGCTTCGAACGGCTCGATCGCAAGCGTCAGAAGATCTCGGTCGTTTCCGAGGCTTGAGGTGAAATCGGGGGCGGGCGGGTTTCGGCCTGCTACATTGCTCCTTGGCATGATTTCCTTCACTAAGATTCGATGGGCCCTGAGCGCAATTGTGCTCGGGGTCTTTTTTTCGTGCGGCTCCAAAGTTCCCGAAGAGCCCTTCCCTCAGGATCGCAATGTCGGGGGATTGAACATTCCCGACCTGCGCAAGGGAGCTGTCTTCCCGGACAGCTTGTCCGGCTGGTACTTGCGCTGGGTTCCGCCACTGAGCACCAACGGCCTCTACCAGTACTACGTCTTCGAAGACACTCTGGATTCGGCGATGATCGGGAGACTGAACAACGGTGTCCAGGGGATCGACCTATCGGGCCTTCCGAAGTGCCATATTCTGGGCGTGTCGGATGTGGAGAAGGACACGATCTGGGAAATTCCCGCCAAGACGTTCGGGGGCAGGCGTTTGGATGAGGTCTCCCGGACGGACAGATTCCGGTTCACCGTATGGGCGCGATATGGCGATGGTCCCATCGGACAGCCGGTCTCCTATTCGTTTTTCCTGGGCGACGAGATGCCTCCTCGCATCCCAACGGCCAGCGAGTTCGTCGATTCGATCGGCGGGACCCGGATCACGCTGACCTTTCCTCGTCCAGGAGACCAGACGGGGCGGTTCGACACGGTCCAGAAAGGGCCTCTGAATTTGGTGGAGTTCATCATTTGGCCTGGAAAAGACCAGTTCGATTCGGCAGGCAAGGTGGCGCGCTGGAAGGTGTCCAAGACGGATCTGTTGGATACCACGAGGGATACGCTGCAAATTGTCCTGACCGGCTTGAGCTACTACACCACCTATGTGGTGGTCATGGAAGCGACCGACTCGGTGGGAAACGTGGCTCGATCCCCGCAGATGCAATACACCACTCGCGATCGGCTACCGCCTACCGAGGTGACCCATCTGGATACGATCCAGGAGAGGAAAAAACTCGTTTCCGTATCCTGGACTGCGGCAACCGATTCCTTCGATGGCTCGGACAAACCTCCGATGATCCGTCGGATGGTGGATACCATGGAAAGGCTCGAGCCCGCGTTCCCGAACAGGGGCATCGCGGGGTACCGGGTGCGTCTGGACGGCAAGCTCGTCGATTCCTTGCTCTTTCAAGCCTCTGACACTCTGTACACGCTGGGAAATCCCGCACTTCCGAGAGACAGGTTTCAGTGGACCGGTCGCCAGTGGATTTGGAGCTGGGCCAACTTCCGGCCAGGCCAGCCCATCGTGATCGAGGTGGAAGTCGAGGATCGTTCAGGCAATCGTGGGGCGAACCCGGCCAGATGGAGCGGCGTGACGCCGCAAGCCATCGCTTTGACCTGTCCCAAGGGCTACGTGGCCGTGGAAGGGGACAGTCTGAAGGGATTGGGAGTGCTCCATGACTATTGCATCGAGGAGCACGAGCACGCCAACGGCGATACAGCCATCAGCCGCGTCACGTGGGCGGAGGCGAAAGCCATATGCCAACGCGAGGGGGCTCGGCTCTGCTCCGAGGCTCAATGGATCCGGGCTTGCGAGACCTCGCCGTCGGACACGTCCAGGACGTTTCCGTACGGTGCCATGGAAGTCGGGGCATTCGATGAGAGGGACTCCCTGGCTTGGCTCCAGGAGGCCTGCCAACTAGGGACGGGCGACAGCACGCGCGCCCGGTCCGTTTCCAACGCCGACCCTCGATGTGTCTCGGCTTGGGGAGTCTACGACCTGCCTGGACGGTTGGGGGAGTGGACGTTGGATGTCTACTCCACGACGAAAGATTCCAGTCGCCTGGATCCGGGAAATCTCGCCCACCAAGGATCATCGGATCTGACGGGCAAACCGGATCTCGGAACCCTGCACGGCGGATCGGCATTGGTGTTGCAAGAAGCCGCCCAGACGCTGGGCTCCGCCAAGTGCCGGACCCGCAATTACCCTGCTTCGGCACAGATGGATACCTTGAAAACGCAAGGAATCATCCGGCGTCGCCCAAACCCCGACGGCTTCAGTTTGGGATGGGGATTCAGGTGTTGCGTGACTTTTTGAGAAAAGATTTCAATCTTATCTTCTGAGCCTTTGATCCGTTACTAGGCCAGACAAGATTGAGCCTTGAGGAGGAACCCAATGATCTACAGCAAGCCATGCATGCACGGACTTCGAGCGGTGATCTACATCGCCACGCGCAATGTGGAATCTCCCGTGCGCGGAGAGGACATCGCCCGGGAAGAAGACCTTCCCCAGCCATTTCTTTCCAAGATTCTGAAAATCCTGTCCAGCCGCAATGTTCTGCATTCGGTGCGTGGACCCGGCGGTGGCTTCCGTTTGGCTCGCAAGGCAGAGGAAATCAGCCTGTTCGACATCGTCGAGGCCATCGACGGGGTCTCCCAGTTCGATGAGTGCGCCCTGGGCTGGAAGACTTGCCAGGACGACAAGCCGTGCCCGCTGCACACCTCCTGGAAGCAGATGCGAGAGGGATTGCGTGAGTATTTGGCCAAGACATCGGTTGCCGAATTGGTCCAACACGAGAAGGCGCAACTGGCTGGTCGGTAGCGACTGAAAAAATGGATCCTGCAGAAGCCGCAAGGATCCATCGGGCATCGGAGAGGAGGGGAAACAGGAACACGGAGTAACCGATCGTGGATAAGGTTGGTGGGCATCACCACTACGCTCCTTTCTCGGTTTGGAGACTCCACTTGCGTCGACTCCTTCGACTCCTGCTTCCTGTTCTCGTTTTCGCTCTGCCGGGCTTTTCGGGCAATCCTGTGGACATCCACGGGCGCCTGCAGGTCTCTGGAAACCGGATCATCGGGGAAAAGAGTGGCGATACCGTCCAGCTGACAGGGATGAGTTTCTTCTGGCACAATTGGATGGGCTCCTACTACAACTCCAAGACCGTGGATTGGCTGGTGGACGATTGGCGGTGCTCGATCGTCCGCGCCGCCGTGGGCGTCGACTTCGCCGACGGAGGAGTGGCTTCCGGTGGAGACATTTCGGGGGGGCGCAAGCTCGCCGAAACGGTCGTTCAAGCGGCCAACCATCGCGGCATCTATTCCATCATCGATTGGCACTCGCACTATGCTCCCAAGCATGTGGGAGACGCCAAAGGCTTTTTCGACACGATGGCCAGCCGGTATGGGAAGGATCCCGGAGTGGTTTTCGAGTTGTTCAACGAGCCTTGGGCCAACGTGTACACCTGGAAGGAAATCAAGGCGTATGCCGAGGAGATCATTCCGGTCATCCGCAAGCACTCGAACAACCTGATTCTCGTGGGCACCCGGCAATGGTCCCGCGATGTCGACGAAGCTTCGCTCGATCCCATCCTGGATCCGAACGTCGCCTACGTCCTGCACTTCTATGCCGGCTCCCACCGCGATACCCTCACCCAACGGGGAAGGACCGCTTTGGCCAATGGTGTGCCTTTGTTCGTTTCCGAGTGGGGCACCACCAACGAAGACGGTGGCTCGGTCGACAAGGCCGTGTACAAGGAGGCGACCTTGGATTGGTTCGCCTGGATGGACTCCAACAAGATTTCGTCCTGCAATTGGTCGGTGCAGAACAAAGGCGAAGCCTCCGCCATCCTCAAGCCCTCCGTCTCCAAGCTGTTCGGATGGAACGATTCCGATCTGACGGAATCCGGCTTGTTCGTGCGCGGTTTGATCCGAGATCGCAACACCCAGTACGATTTCCTCCCTCCACCGATCGACAGTTCCAAGTTGCCGGGCCGGATCGAAGCGGAAAACGCCACATCCAAGGCCGATCTCACCAACAACGGACCGGGTGACACCGACAACAGCCCGTTTTTGGGCAACTCCAAGGAAGGAAGCTGGGCGGAGTACTCCATCTTCAATCCCCACCAGAAATTCGCCGTGATGGCCCTGCGGGTGGCCACCGCCGAGACCCAAGCCAAGATCACCATCAAGATCAACGGCGTCGTTTGGAAGACCCATACATTCAAGGGAACCGGCGGCTGGGGCACGTTCGAAACCGTGTTCACCGATTCCGCCTTGCTGAAAGCCGGAGCCCAGAAAGTTCGTTTGGAGTGGAACGGCTTGTTCGACCTCAACTGGTTCGAACTGACCGGACGGATCGACAGCAACGGCA
Organism: Fibrobacterota bacterium; assembly: GCA_016699655.1. Taxonomy (GTDB): domain Bacteria; phylum Fibrobacterota; class Fibrobacteria; order UBA5070; family UBA5070; genus UBA5070. Next base: position 61,480 of record CP064986.1, on the reverse strand, counting down.
CCTCGATTCCGGTGCCACCCGACACCACACCTCTGGCGGTGCGGGTGGAAGCGGAATCCTTCACTGCGAAAAACAGCATGACCTTGGAAAATTCCGAGGACGACGCGACGCAGAGTCTGGCATGGACCTACGACACGTCCTGGGCGGACTACCAGGCCGATCTCAAGCCCGGACGCCAGGTGGTCGCACTTCGCGCCGCCAGCGCATCGAAAGGAGCGACCCTTCGCGTGAAGGTCGGAGGGGTGGTGGTCGCTTCCGTCAAGGTGACGGGCACCAATGGTTGGAAGACCTGGCAGACCTTCGTTTCGGATTCCTTCACCTTGGCGGGCGGCGAAACCAAGTTCCGCGTGGAATGGAAGGATGGCAACAACCAGGACGGACTCGTGAACCTCAACTGGCTGGAATTCAGATCCCCCGCCCAGGTCGAGGCGGTGCTGGGGCGTGCGCGCCAGGTACCTTCGGTGCGGTGGGTCGGTTCCGGACTGCGGCTGGATCTGCCCGAGGCCGCTTTCGTGCAGGTCGTCGACGTCTCTGGACGGATTCTGGCAGAAAGGTCCATTCCCCGGGGAGAGTCCGTCATGGAAATGCCGAATTCGTCCAGGCGGGTGGTGGTTCGCTTGCGCTCGGCATCCGGCGTTCGGACAGTTTCAGCGATCCGCTTCTGATCCCGTCCGCGATCCCTGTCCTGGAAGGGAACCGGGTTCGTGGGTTGTTGATTTCATGAAAAGGCCCTCCGGTGCGGATGCATCCGGAGGGCCTTCGGTTTCGGGAAAGACCCGGGTTTAGCCCGGGACTTCGTTCTGTCTGATCAGCGGCAGCCGCACTGGTGGGCGGGTTCGGCTTCAGCCTCGTTCTGGCAGCAGTCTACGCCGGTACCGCCGCAGCATTCGTGCTCGGCCTTCTCGCCGTGGTGATGGGCGTGTCCGCCTCCGCCACAGCAACCGCCCTCTTCCTTTTCGGCATGGCCGTGGCTGTGTCCGCCGCCGCCGCAGCATCCTCCCTCTTCCTTGGCGCCGTGGTCATGGCCGTGCCCGCCGTGACCACCGCAGCATCCACCGCCTTGGTTGCCGCGGGTGAGCGCCTCGCGCATGAGCTTCAGGAAGCGCTCGACATTTTCTGTCGGAGAAATGTCGTCGGCGCCCGTGAAGACGTGGATGCCCCGATCGGCCAGCGATTGGGCGTTGTCCGGGTCGATGGTCCCCACCAGAACGGCGTCGACGTCGCGTTCGGCCAGCCAGCCGAAGGACGCGTCCGCTCCCGGAAACTCGAGCAGGCCTTCATCCTGCGACTTCATGGCGCCGAAGTCGAGCAGGTGGAGAGAAATGCTCTTGGAAAGCTCGTAGGCGCCGGCGACGGTGCCTTGGTGTTGTGGAATGGCAATGCGCATCTGGGATCCCTCTTTGGTTGAGTCTCTATAGGCCGTTTGGTTGCAACCTACGCTCTCGAGGGCCAGGGATCAAGAAAATTTCTCAGGCGACGACCGAGAACGGTTGAACTCCGCTCGGGAGGGAGGGCTTGGCGGTCTCCGACTTGCTGGTTTGGGGAGGAGGCGTGGAGTCGCTGGAGGTCGGCTCCTTGGCCTTCTTCCAATCCTCGAGCGTTTGATCGAGCTTTTTCATCGCCGCCTCGTAGGTATCGTTGAAAAGCTTCGCCGAAGGGCTGGGGATGTCCTTCAGCTCGGATTTGGCAGACCGGAAGCCTTCCTCGATCGAGCTGCGGACCTGCGCGATGAATTCTTCGTCGGAAAGGTCCTTGGCCCTTCCGGTTTGGCGCATGGACAGGGCGAAGTCCACGATCCGCTGCGAGGTCTGGTCCGCTCCCCATTCTTCGGGGACTTCCGCGGCCTTCTCCTCCGGATCCACTTGGTAGGGGATGTCGCTGGACCAACGGATCTGGATCCCCGCCTTGGCCAGCTCCTCCTTCGATCTTTGAACCTGTTCCAGGAGCTGACGCCGGGTTTCCAACTTGAAGGCTTCCATGTCGAAGCCAAGGCCGTTGTCCGTGGTTTTCGGACCCGTCGCGACCGTCTCGGGTGCGAGTCCGCTGGGTTCCCAGATATCGGCGGATAGGCTGGCGTGGTTGGTGGAGTCTTGGGTGGAAGCCGCAGGTCGGCTGCTCGGTTTCGAGGCGGCCATGTGATTGGCAGAACTCGAATTCGTCGTCGACGGATTCATGGTGACTTGCATCGATCCCTCCCCCTGTTGCGACCTTCGCTCCTCGATTCATCGGAGCCTGCTCGCCGGAACTTGATCATTCTTCCTTCAGGATCTTGGTCTTGCAATCGGGGCAAATGCCGTGGGAGATGGAAGCGGCGCTGTGATCCCTGATGTATTCCTCCACGGTCTGCCATGCCCCTTTCTCGCTGCGAACCTTGCGACACCATGCGCACACCGGTACAAGCGAGCGCAATTCGGCGATTTCTTCGCGGGCGCGGCGCAATTCCAGGTGGGTGCGGACCCGCGCGAGGAGTTCTTCGGGTTGGAAAGGCTTCCCGACGTAGTCCATCCCCCCGGCACGGAATCCTTTGACGATGTCCTCGGGTTCGATGCGCGCGGTGAGGAAAATGACGGGAACCCAGCGCATCGCGGGCGATTCCCGCAGGCGTCTGCAGGTTTCGTAACCATCGATGCCCGGCATGTTCACATCCAGGAGGATCAGCCCCACGGAGTGCGTCGCCAGGAATTCCAGGGCTTGTTCGCCGGTGAGGCAGACGGAAACCTCGTAACCCTCGCGATCCAGGATTCCCGCCAGGACCTGGACGTTGGCGGGGTTGTCTTCGACGATGAGGATTTCCTTCAGGAAGTCCATTCCTACGCCGTCCTTTCCAGTTTTTGCAGGATCCGTTCGATGGCTCTCACGTCGAAGCTCCGTCCGGCCTCCGCCAGTCGCGCGGCGAGCGCGGCGAGGTCGGGAAGGTTCCGGACCCTCGCCGTTTCCGAAAGATCTTGTGACAGAATTTGAACCGATCCGAAATTCAATCCGAACGCCGAACGAGTCCGGAAGGAGGCCACGAGGGCGGTGGACGCTTCGATCGCCGCATCGCCAGGCGACGGGTCCGGCAGCGGATCGGCGGCCGTCGCGGGTTGGATCGCTGCCCGGGAGAACCAGCGATCCAGCGTCTTGACGAGGGATGGAAGTTCGATGGGCTTGCCCAGGAACCCATCGAACTTCGCCGCCATCAACTCGGGCGAGTTCGTCCGATCGACCGATGCGGTCAAGGCGACGACGGGAATGTCGGCGGTGGCCGTGTTCCCGCGAAGTCTGCGAGTGGCCTCCATGCCGTCGAGGACCGGCATCCGCAGGTCCATCAGGATCAGTTCGGGCCGGGATTCGTTCGCCAGGAGAAGGGCGACTTCGCCGTTTTCCGCTTCCATGGCTTCCAAACCGACCTGTGCGAGGATTTCCCGCATCAGCATGCGATTGCACTCGACATCGTCCACCACCAGAACCCGCCCGCCGGTGAAACGTACGGAGTTGAAGTCCTCCGGTTTCTGGAGGGTCGCGGACCCGGAGTCCACCACGGGAAGGCCCGGCAGAAGGACGCTGAAGGTCGATCCCGCCCCGGGATGGCTTTCCAAACGGATTTCACCACCCATCAGTCCGGCGAGCTTCCGGGAGATGGCCAGCCCCAATCCCGTTCCGCCGAACCGGCGGGAGTCCGTTCCGTGGCTTTGTTCGAAGGCATCGAAGATCATTTCCTGCTCTTCCCTCGCGATGCCCACGCCGGTATCGGTCACCTGGAATTCGAGGTCGACCCGATCCGCGTCGGTCGGGGATGGACGCGCCCGCGCGTGCAGGGAAACCTTTCCCTGGCTGGTGAACTTGATCGCGTTCCCGACGAGGTTGAGCATGATCTGGCGGAGACGGATTTCGTCCACGAGAACGGCGGCAGGCAGGCCTTCCTCGATGCGGGATTCGAGGGCGATCCGCTTCTCCTGCACCTGCGCCCCGAACATCCGGACCAGCTCGTCGAGCAGATGGCGCAGGTCGGTCGGGGTGGCGGCGATCCGCATCCGGCCCGCTTCCATCTTCGACATGTCGAGGATGTCGTTGATCAGTCGCAGGAGCCCTCTGCCACTGGAACGGATGGACTCGATGTAGTTCATCTGGTCGGGCGTGGTTTCCATCCCCGCGAGAAGTTCGCTGAATCCGATCACCGCGTTCAGAGGGGTGCGGATCTCGTGGCTCATGTTGGCGAGGAATTCGCTTTTGACGCGACTTGCGGATTCCGCCCGGGTGATCGCCTGCTTCAACTCGGCTTCCGATCGTTTCCGATCCGCGATGTTGCGGGCGATCGAAAGGGTCCAGCGCCGCCCCTGCCATTGCAGAAGGCGTGCGGAAACCTCCACGGGGATCGATTCGCCGGATTTCGCTACGAGCGTGGCTTCGTAGATGCAGCGCTGGTCCTCGAGGAGCCGCTCTTTGATTTCCTGGAATTGCGCAAGATCATCCCAAGGGCAGATGTCGTTCGGGCTCAGCGCCAGGAGCTCCGCCCGGGAATACCCCAGGCTGGTACAGGCGACGGCGTTGACCTCGACGAAGGCTCCCGGAAATTCGCTGTCGATTTCTGTCACGAAGATCGCATCGTTGCCGCTGTCGAACAGGACGGAGTATCTCAACTCGCGTTCTTGGACCATGTCTTCCAATCGCTTGCGATACGTCTCCAGCTCCAGTTCGGCCATCTTCCGCTCGGCAAGACCCCAGGCGATGTCGGCGAACAGGCTGACCATCCCCACATCGTCGTCGTCGTAAAAGCTTTCCTTGTTTCCCACTCCGAGGATCGCCACGATCTTGTCCTCGCGGAAAATGGGAACCACCAGTTCGCGGATCAAGGCGGCGTGCCCTGCCGGAAGTCCTTTCTTCCCTGGCAACGAGGCGTAGTCGTTGTGCATGACCGCTTTGCGCTGGCGCACACAGTCCGCCCACACACCGGCCTTGGAAAGTCCATAGTGCTGGCCTGCGCCCGTGGCATGGCAGTAGACCTTGGCGGTTTGGGTCGACCACGCTTGCAGGTGGATGTTTTCCTGGTCTGGATCGACGAAGTGGTAGAACGACACTTTGCTATCCGTGAAGCGCTCCACTTCATCCAGCGTCAGCACCAGAAAATCATGGAGGCTTGTCCGAGGTGCTTCGGCCATCAGACGCACGCGAGCCTGAAGGACCGCCTCCGACCGGCTTTGGCTGCGGAGCGCTTGCGTTTGCTCCAGAAAGGCTTGGTCGAGCTGATGCAGCAGCTCCCTTCCCAAGACAAACGTGATGGCCGCGCCGATCAATCCCAGCGATAGGTGCACCGGATCGGGGAAATGGAGGAACGCTCCCGCGCCCAGCAAGGCTCCAATTCCGAAGCACGCCTTTGCCAGACGGCGAAGGCGTTGTGGGCTGGACAATTGGATTTGGGCGACGGGCATGGATGATGGATTGTCTCATTCTGATGCGCACTGGGTGTGCGTGCGCGCTTGGGGATTGTAGATTTAGTGCTCATTTGGGCAGAGATTGTTCTGCCTTCTCCGGAGGCGAAGGTCCTGATGGGAAACACACTCCGTGTCGTGGGGGCGCACGAACACAACCTGAAGAACGTCTCGGTGGACCTTCCGCGCGACCAACTGGTGGTGCTGACTGGCGTGTCGGGTTCCGGCAAATCGAGCCTCGCCTTCGATACGATCTTCCGTGAGGGCCAGCGTCGTTACGTGGAAAGCCTGTCCAGCTACGCCCGCCAGTTCATCGGGCAGATGGGCAAACCCGCCGTCGAGCATGTCGAGGGGTTGTCGCCGTCCATCTGCATCGACCAGAAAACGGTCAACCGGAACCCTCGATCCACCGTGGGGACCACCACGGAAATCCTCGACCATCTTCGCTTGTTGTTCGCGCGTTTGGGGGAGGCGCGCTGCCCCGTGTGCTCCGAGCCGATCGAAGCCCGCACACCTGGACAAATCGCGGATCGTTTGTTGTTCGATCGACCCGACCAGGACTGTCTGCTGATGGCGCCCGTGGTGCGCCGACGCAAGGGCGAATACCGTGCCGAACAGGAGGAGTGGAAAGCCCAGGGGTACCGCTACGCCCGCATCGACGGAACGCTGCACGACCTGGAAACGGCCAAGGAACTGGAACGCTACGAGAACCACACTCTGGAGCTGGTGCTGGATCGCCTGCGCATCGAAGAGAAGAGTCTTCCCCGTTTGCGCGAGGGTATCCAGAAGGCACTCCAACTGGCCGAGGGGGTCGTCTCCATATTGACCGGTCCCGAGGCGTTTTCCGGCAAAGGTCAGGAAGGCGTGTTCTCCGCGTTGCGGGCGTGTCCCAACGGGCATGTGGAGCTGCCGGAGCTCGAGCCGCGGTGCTTTTCCTTCAACCACCCTTCGGGCGCTTGTCCGGAGTGCAAGGGCTTGGGGGTGCTGCGCAGTTTCGACGAAGACCTGCTGGTGCCGGATCCCCGCAAATCCCTGGCGGAGCGCGCGTTGGCGGCGATCACCGACAAGGGCACGTTGATGTTCAGCGATTGGGGCCCGCGCGAGATCAAGGCCATCGCCTCGCGTCACGGTTTCAAGATCGACACTCGCTGGAAGGACATTCCGGCGTCGGGCCGCCGGGCCTTGCTGCGCGACGGCGTGCCGGAGCGCGGTCTGCGCGGAGCGATCCCGGTCTTGCAGGAATTGTACGACCAGTGGAACATCCGGCTTCTGGAACGCTTCCAGCGTTCCTGCCTCTGCCCTTCCTGCCACGGAAGCCGCCTGGGCGTGGTCAGTCGCACGGTCAAATTCCGTCAAACCGGGATCCACGATCTCACCCGGATGACCATCGCGGAATTGGCGAAGTTCTTCCGCGACGTGAAGCCGAACGAATTCGAAGTCAAGGTGGGACGCGAGATCTTCCGGGAAATCCGCGAGCGGATCTTCTTCTTGGAGGCGGTCGGGCTCGACTACCTCTCGCTGGATCGCTCCGCCGCCACGCTTTCCGGGGGAGAAGCCCAGCGCATCCGCCTGGCCGCCCAGGTGGGATCCGGTCTCCAGGGCGTGTTGTACGTGCTCGACGAACCGTCGATCGGCCTGCATCCGCGCGACAACCGCCGATTGCTGGACACCTTGCGCCGTCTGCGCGACCGGGGGAACTCGGTGCTGGTGGTGGAGCACGACCAGGAAACCATGCAGGAAGCCGACCACGTGGTGGACATCGGTCCTGGCGCGGGCAGCCTGGGCGGGACCATCGTGGGGCAGGGGCGATGGACGGACCTGGTGGCCACGGAAGGTTCGCCGACGGGACAGTATTTGTCTGGACGGGAAGGTGTCCCGATGCCCCGGACCCGCAGGTCGTGCGGCAAGGACGTGCCGCGCATCACGGTGACAGGCTGCAAGGCCCACAATCTCAAGGGAGTCGATCTGTCCCTTCCGTTGGGACGGTTCGTGGCGCTGGTCGGGGTCTCCGGATCCGGCAAGAGCACGTTTCTGGACCACATCCTGGGGCCTGCCTTGGCGAACGAACTCCAGGGCGCCGAACGCGAGGTGGGCGAACACGGACGCATCGACGGCATCGAGCATCTGGACAAGGTCATCGAGATCGACCAGGCGCCCATCGGTCGCACGCCACGCTCCAATCCCGCCACCTACACCGGCGTGTTCGACGAGATCCGCAACCTGTTCGCGGCCCTTCCCGAGTCCAAGGCGCGCGGCTACAAGGCCGGACGTTTTTCGTTCAACGTGGCGGGCGGGCGTTGCGAGGAGTGCGAGGGCGCCGGCTCCAAGGACGTGGAGATGCAGCTTCTGGCCAACGTGCAGGTGGAATGCGAGGAGTGCGGCGGCAAACGCTTCAATCCTCCCACCCTGGAAGTCCACTTCAAAGGGAAGACAATTTCCGACGTCCTGGAGATGACCATCGACGAGGCGTTGGAGTTCTTCCAGGCGGTCCCCAAGATCGCTCGCGGTTTGAAGACGTTGCAGGACATCGGACTGGGATATGTGAAGATCGGGCAGCCTTCCACCACGCTTTCCGGTGGCGAGGCCCAACGCATCAAGCTGGCCACCGAACTGCAGAAGCCTTCCACGGGACGGACCCTCTACCTGTTGGACGAGCCCACCACGGGCCTGCATTTCCAGGACGTCTCGCGGCTGGTGGTCGCTCTCCAGGAACTGGTGGAGCGCGGAAACACGGTGATGGTGGTCGAGCACAACCTGGATCTGGTGCGTGCCGCCGATTGGGTGCTGGACCTGGGACCCGAAGGCGGCGCCAAAGGGGGATACCTCTGCGCCGAAGGCACGCCGGAACAGGTCGCCAAGGCCAAGAAGTCGCCGACCGGACCGTACCTGGCCCGCGCCATCGAGGCAGGCCTAGCCATGCGATCCAATCCATCCAATCCATCCGGTCCATCCGTAAGGACGCAAAATTTTGCGTCCCCACGATCAGGATCACCCCCACCGACGAACAGGGATGGCGATCCTGCCCTGCCCATGGCCGCCGAACCCGCCGTTCAGCCCGACCTCGACATCCGCGTGCGTGGAGCTTGCAAGCACAACCTGAAAAACATTTCGGTGCGCATCCCTCGCCATTCGCTGACCGTGGTGACGGGCCCCAGCGGATCCGGCAAGACCAGTCTGGCCTTCAATACCCTGTTCGCCGAAGGCCAGCGCCGCTTCGTGGAATCCCTTTCCACCTACGCCCGGCGCTTCCTGGGACGTCTGGATCGCGGCGAGGCGGATTCGATCGACGGACTTTCTCCCGCCATCGCCATCGACCAGAAGACGGCCTCGCGCTCGCCGCGTTCCACCGTGGCCACCTTGACAGAAATCTACGACTACCTGCGTCTGCTGTGGTGCAGGGCGGGCATCCAGCACGATCCGGCCACCGGGAACATCCTCCGGTCCTGGAGCGCGGCCGAAGCGGCGGATGCCGCGCTCAAGGCGGCGGATGGGCAAATACTGTCCGTGTGGGCGCCGTTGCACCTGCCCGCCTCCGGATTGCCCTTGTTCCTCAGCGCGCCTTCGCAGCTTCCCCGCGTGGCGGAACAGTTGTTGGAACTCGGGTTCGAAGTGGCCGAGGCCGCGGGAAAGGAAATCGATCTGCGGAAACCCTCCACGCCCAAGGACGGTTGCCGGGTGTTCGTGCGCGTGGATCGATTGAAGGCCCGTTCGGGAGAGCGCAAGCGTCTTTTGGAAGCCGTGTTGCGCGCCCGGGACGAGGCGCACGGGATCTGTTTGTTCCGGTGGGATGGCGGAGAGCTCTGGACGGGTGCCCAGCCTCTGGATGCGGCGTCCGGGTATTGGCAGAAGGAACCCTGGGAGCCCAAGCACTTTTCCTTCAACAGCCACTTCGGGGCATGCCCGGCCTGCGAAGGTCTGGGCGGATCGAAGTCCAAGCCGTGTCCGGTGTGCCACGGCGAAAGGCTGCGTCCGGAAACCGCGGCGGTGAAGGTGGCCGGCAAGAGGCTTCCGGAATTTGTCAAGTCGACGGTGGACGAGGCCCTGGCTTTCGTGAAGACCCTCAAGCTCAAGGGCGCCGCCGCCGAGATCGCGATACCGGTGGTCCGCGAGTTGCGCGGGAGGTTGGAATTTCTTTCCGACGTGGGGGTGGGGTATCTCTCGCTCGATCGCTCGGGAAACACCCTTTCCGGAGGCGAGGCGCAACGCATCCGGCTGGCCAGCCAGATCGGTTCGGGCCTGGAGGGTGTGCTGTACGTGCTGGACGAGCCCACCACGGGGCTGCACCAGCGCGACACCGCCAAGCTCGTGCAGACCCTGCGGCGGATGCGGGACCTGGGCAACACGGTGGTGGTGGTGGAACACGACCCCGAATTGATCCGCAGTGCAGACCACGTGGTGGACATGGGTCCTGGCGCGGGCGAAGAAGGCGGCGAAGTGGTCGCCTCCGGAACGTTTGATCAGATTCTGTCGCATCCGACCAGCCGCACTTCCGCCTATCTGTCCGGTCGGCGTTCGATCTCGCGCAAGGTCCTGCCCGTGCAGAAGGCGGAATGGATCCGGTTGCGCGGCGGAACTCTCCACAACCTCAAGGAGGTCGATGTCGACATCCCGATGGCGCGGATGACCGCCATCGCCGGTGTTTCCGGATCCGGGAAGAGTTCCCTCGCACTGGATCTGCTGGTGCCCGCGCTGGAGGCGGCCAAGGCAGGTCGCAAGAAGTGCCCGGGTCTCAAGTCGGTATCGGTCGGCGAGGAGATCCAGGAGATCGTGTTGGTGGACCAAAGTCCGATCGGCACCACGCCTCGTTCCACTCCAGCCAGCTTTTGCGGGATCTGGGAGCACATCCGCGAGTTCTTCGCGGCCTTGCCCGAGTCTAAGGCCAAGGGCTGGGACCGCCGTCGTTTCCAATTCAACGGAGGGAATGGTCGTTGCCCGGTTTGCGAGGGACGCGGCGCCGTGGAGCTGGAAATGCATTTTCTCTCGGATGTGTGGGTGAAGTGCGACGCCTGCGAAGGAAAACGGTTCGATCCCGATACCTTGGCCATCCGGTTCCGGGGGAAGAGCGTGGCGGATGTGCTGGCGATGCGGGTGGACGAGGCGAAGGAATTCTTCTCCTTCCATCGCAAGACGCGCACGATGCTGGAAACCCTCGAGTCCCTCGGACTGGGTTACCTCCGCTTGGGGCAGCCTGCCACGGAACTCTCCGGTGGTGAGTCGCAGCGGCTGAAGTTGGCCGAAGAGCTGGGAAGGAATCGACGCGGGCGCGCCGTCTACATCCTCGATGAGCCAACCACGGGTCTACACCTGTCAGACATCGATCTTTTGGTGCAGGCGATGGATCTCCTCGTCGCGCGTGGCGACACGGTGGTCGTGGTGGAGCATCAACTGGACGTGCTGGGCGCGTGCGATTGGCTGGTGGAGCTGGGGCCGGAGGGTGGGGCGGCCGGTGGAAACGTCTTGTTCCAAGGGCCTCCGGGGGTGTTGCCTGCCAGGACTCCGACGGGCGCTGCGATCCGCTCGTACCGGGCTGGCATACGGAATCTTTCCTGAGCGAAGATTCGGGGCGAAAAATTGTCCCGAATCGCCCTATCTTGACCAACGCACCAATGTCCGTTCCAAAGAGTCCAGGCCCGATCCGGGTTGGTCATGTCCTGACTTCCCTCTCCGAGGGGGGGCTGGAGCGCTTTTCCCTGACTTTGGCCACCAGCCTGCCCAAGGATGGATTCGACGTCCGGATCTATGCGCTGCTGCGGAAAAATCCGTGGCTGGAGGCCTTCCAGGAGCGGGGAATTCCCGTCACGGTCATCGGTGCGGAAAACCGGCCTGGATTGCGGTCTTGGCCGATCAACGCATGGGCGTTGATCCGCTTGGCGTGGCATCTGCGTCGTGACCGCATCGAAGTGATCCATGCGCCGGATTTCTATCCCGCTGCCATGGCCAGGATGGCGTCGGTACTGGCTCGGGTTCCGGGGCGCGTGCACACGCTCCACAGCGTCTACGACTGGTACTCCCCTTCGGTTTTTCGAATTCAACGCTTGCTGGGATTTTTCACCGATGCCGTCACGGCAGTGTCCATGCCTGTGCTGGATTACTCCCGAAGCCGGGAGCATCAACCCGACGCGAAGTATCGCCTGATCCACAACGGCGCGGACGAGCATCGTTTTCGCCCCGATCTCGAGGCGCGTTGTTTGGAGCGCAGAAGGCACGGCTGGAAGGAGGACGATCTGGTGGTCGGAGCGGTCGGTGCACGGACGCCGCGCAAGGGGCATCCTTTGCTCGCCGAAGGCATCGTTCCCCTGATGAAGCGGGACCCGAAACTTCGGCTGGCCATCCTGGGTGCCGTTTCCGATCGCTATCCGGATACCAGGCCCGAGGTCGAACGGATCGCCCGGGCACACGGAGTGCTGGATCGGGTCCATTTTCTCGAGCCTCGGGACGATGTGGAAAGGTTCTTCGCCGCCATCGATGTCCATTGCATGCCCTCCGAAGTGGAAGGCCTCAGCTTCGCGGCCATCGAGGGAATCTTGAGTGGTTGCGTTTCCGTATTTTCCGATCTGCCAGCTTTCCGCGAACTGGTGGTGCCAGGGAAAACAGGCTACCTCTTCCAAAGGAACGATCCTGCATCGCTGCGGCAGATGCTGGTCCAGGCGCTGTCGATACGCTATTGGGATTCCCGTTTCGTGGATCGCTGCCGAGCCCAGGCGGTCGAACGATTCGGCCAGTCTCGCATGGTGAACCTCTATGCCGAGTTGTACCAGGAAATCCTGGTCGGCAAGGGAAGGGTCTGCAAGGAATTGTCGGAAGATCGCATTCTGGAGTCCGTTTGATCCAAAGGAGTCTTCGGCGTTTTTTGTGGTAGTATTGGTGGTAACCCAATGGACCTTCCGATCCCCATCATCGATCCCGAACAACATCCGGGCCTGATCCCTCTTCGTACTTGTCCGGTGACCGGTCGCACCTACTGGACGCGACCGGAATGGAACGTGGATCTTCCGCACTACACCAACACCCTGGCCGTGCTTGGTCCAGGTTTGGTGGCCGCCTGGACGCGCGGGACCATCCGAGGCGAGGATACCGAGGCCTACACATTCCGGTTCGAGCGGCTCCTGGCGGAATTCCTGCCCCCTGGTCAAAAATTGGCATTGATCGAGGATTGGTCGGAGTTCAGGGGTGCCGACACGAAAGCCCGGCGTCTGTACGTGGCCTACCATGTCAGTCATCGCGAACGATTCGGGGGAATCTCCTACTTCGGACTGAGTTCCTTGAGTCGTCTGTTCATCTCCCTGGGCAGCATGATCAACGCGGTTCCATTCCCCATTTCGATCAGCCGGGAGTATTCCGGGGCGCTGGCCAATTCCTTGGGAATGCTCGGGCTGGATGTCCCCGCAGGCCTTCTCGTCGAGCCGCCGGAGCCTCTCCCCAAGGCGTTTCCGCTCCCGGCCACCCTGTTGCGAAGCCATGCCCGGAGGTTGGTGGAAGTCTTCGGAAGCCTCCCTTGGGATCGTTCCGACGTGATAAAATCCGCTTCCCGTCAACGATCCGTTCTACGACCTCGTCGAGGGGTGGATCGCCATCAAAACCGATATCGAAGGCGTCCATGCCCGCAACGTCGGGTTGGAACGGAGCTTCCGGGCGATCCTGGAAACGGCGCGGGAAGGAATGTGGATCGCACGCGCGGATGGAAACACGGTCTGGGCCAACGGTGCCATGGCAAAGCTGCTGGACATCGCTCCGGACCAGATGGTCAAGGCGAGGTTGGATCGGGTGCTTCCGGAATCGTTGATGAAGGCTGCGGCCGCGGGAAATGTCGGGGCTGAAGAGCATCCCATCACCTGCCAGGGCGGAACCATTCGATGGGTGCTCGTGTCGGCGGGGCCCGTGCCGGTGGAAATGGAGGGTGGGGGAGGCATCTACGCGATCTGCACGGACATCTCCGCTCGCAGGCGCGCGGAGGCGGAAGTGATGCGCCTGAACGAAGCCTTGGAAAGAAGGGTGGAGGAGCGCACCTCCGAGCTTGCGGGATCGAACGAGCGCCTTGCGTCGGCACTTCGATCGCGCGAGGAATTCCTGGCTGCCATGAGTCATGAACTTCGGACCCCGCTGGCCACGATGCTCAACGTTTCCGAATCCTTGCGCGCGGGAGTCCATGGCTCCCTGGAATCCCAACAGGATGCGAGGTTGGCGCTTCTGGAAAGGAATGGTCGCCATCTCCAATCCTTGATCGACGACATCCTGGATCTTTCCCGAAGTCTCGCGGGTAGTTTCACCATCCACCCCGAATCCGCAGACGTCGGCGAGCTCGCTCGCCAATGCGCGAGTTCGATCTGGGACATGGCCCAAGGAAGAGGGATCGAGGTGGTCCAGGACATCCCCGACCGACCGATGGTCGCGCATGTGGATCCGCTGCGCATCCGACAAATTCTGCTCAATCTCTTGTCCAATGCCTGCAAGTTCTCGCCGGAAGGCTCCAGGATCGGAATCCGCTTGCGAGGCGATGTGGATCAGCAGCGTCTGGGGGTGGAGGTCTGGGACGAGGGGCCGGGAATCGCGCAAGAGTCGCAGTCGAAATTGTTCCAGCCGTTCGTTCAATTGGACAATCGACTTGCGCGCGCCCATGGTGGCGCCGGCCTCGGCTTGGCGTTGTCCAGACGGCTGGCCGAAGCCCACCAGGGTTGCATCGTGCTGCAGAGCGCGCCTGGAAAGGGGTCGGTGTTTCGGCTGGAAATTCCCTGGGAAGGCAGCGAAAGTGCCTGCGACATGCTGCCCGCCGCTTTCGTGCGGCCAAAAGCGCCATCGTCCGGCACGACCATTCTGCTGGTGGAAGACAATACGGATCTGAGGGAGACGGTCGAGGAATTTCTGGTCGCCGCGGGCTGGCAAGTCAAAACGGCTTGTGGTGGAGCGGAAGGGGTGATGGCCTTTGGCCAGAGCCGATTCGATGCCGTTCTGATGGACATCCAGATGCCGGGGATGGACGGATTGGAGGCGATCCGACGAATCCGGGAGTTTCCCAACGGCCAAGTGGCCAAGGTGGTGGCCATGTCGGGATTGGCTTTCCCTGAGGACAAACAGCGCGCGTTGTCCACAGGCGCTGACTTGCATCTGTCCAAGCCTGTCCACCTGAGCAGCCTGCATGAAATTCTTCTGAAGCTTTGCGATCGCGCCTAGCGGATCACTCCGGCTGGGCGGACTGGGCGACGAACTTCTGGATGGCCTTGTCGCAAATCAGGATGTGATCCGTGAGCCATTGCAGGACGAAGCGCTTGAAGGAAAGGTCCGCTGCCGTGGTCCCCAGGGGCTCTTGCGCGATCAGGGAAAGCTGCTCGATCAACTTCTCGTGGATCCGGGTGTGTTGCTCCAGATTGGGATACCCCACCGACCGCATGTAATCCTCTTCGGCGGAGAAGTGTTCGCGGGTGTAGCGGAACAGGCGCATCACGCAGGTGCGCACCTGGGCGCGATCGTTGTTTTCTGGAAGTGAGTTCGCGATGTCGAAGAGCTCCCGGTGCTGGGCATCGAGCAGGGGCTCGCCGATCGAAAACGTCTCGTTCCAATCCAGGCGAATGTTCATCGTTCCTTCGATTCTAGGGCTCATGGTTCGTACGGGATTGTCGCACTCTCGGGGGTCATTCGCCAAGGGGTGATGGAAACAGCACCGTTTTAGTTCTATTTTCAATAGGGTGCCGTTGGCGCGTTGCGGAGGATTCCCCTCCGGGAATGATCGCGACCGGCGAAAAAGGGGAAACAACCAGATGAGCGGTGACATCCTTCTGGAGATCAAGGATCTGAGGGCCAAGGCGGGAGAGACGGAAATCCTGAAGGGTCTCGATCTCGTGGTGCGCCGCGGCGAGATCCACGCCATCATGGGCCCCAATGGCTCCGGCAAGAGCACGCTTTCCCAGGTGATCGCGGGGCATCCGGGTTATGAAATCACGGCAGGTTCGGTGACCTACAAGGGCCAGGACCTGCTGGCGATGGCCCCGGAGATCCGCTCCCGCGAAGGCGTGTTCATCGCCTACCAGTACCCGGTGGAGATTCCCGGGGTGGCCAACAACTACTTCCTGCGCTCGGCGCTCAACGAGCATCGCAAGCACAAGGGCTTGCCCGAACTGGATGGCGGCGCCTTCTTGAAGCTTTTGCGCGAACGGATGAAGGCCGTCCACATGGATCCCACCTTGGTGGGACGGTCGCTGAACGAGGGCTTTTCCGGCGGCCAGAAGAAGCGCAACGAAGTTTTGCAGATGCTCTTGCTGGAGCCAGAGCTCGCCTTCCTGGATGAAACCGACTCCGGATTGGACATCGACGCCCTGCGCGATTGCGCGGAAGGGGTCAATTCCTTGAAGTCCGCTGAGCGTGGCTTCGTGGTGGTCACCCACTACCAGCGCCTGTTGGACCACATCGTGCCGGACCACGTCCATGTGCTTTCCAAGGGGAAGATCATCCACTCGGGCGGCAAGGAACTGGCCTTGGAGTTGGAAGAGAAGGGCTACGAATGGCTGACGGGGACGCCATGAGCGGCGGGCTTTCCAGCCTGCCGGTGGCGGGATCCGAGGAGTGGAAGTATCTCGATCCGGCGCGATTCCTCCAGGCGGCGGAGGCATCCCACCCGCGCATCGCGACGTTGGATCCCGCATGGGTCCTGGCCGATTCCCACAGCCTGTTGGTGTTCGAAGACGGAGTCTTCCGCGAGGAGCTCTCCCGCATCGGAGAGGGGGTCGATGTCAAGCCCATTTCCGCGATGTCGGAAGACGAAATCCGTCAGAGTCGGCCAGGGCGCTTCGATCCCAGCGGACCCTCCCTGCATGCCGCCGTGCTTGCCCAGGCGGAAGACGGAGCGCACGTCTCGGTGGCCCGCGGTGTCCGCGCGGGTCTGGTGCAGATCCTGGAGATCGGCTCGAGTTCCGGTTGGACCCGGCACGTGGTGGATGTCTCCGCTGGCGGTGCCGTCGAGATCGTGCGCCTTTGCGTGGCATCCACCGACGTGGATTCGGTGGGGCGTTCCGTGCTGGAATGCCGCATCGGCGAACGGGCATCGGTGGAACACACCCTGGTGGTGGATGGCAACGCCCGCTCCTGCGGCTGGAACGGATTGGTCGCCAGGCTGGAGCGCGACGCCAAGTTCGTCTCCAGACAATTTCTGTTCGGATCCGCCGTTTCCAGGGCGGAAGCCCATGTGGAGCTCCAGGGGGCGGGAGCCGAGGCCGATCTCGGGGGCTTGTGCGCCCAGGTCGGCGAGGAGATCGCCGATGTGCTGACCGTGGTCCGCCACGCGGCGCCGCACACGGTTTCGCGTCAGGTGTTCCAGGCGTTGGCCGGAGGGAAATCCTCCGCGAGTTTCCTCGGCGTGGTGCAGGTGGATCGGCTGGCCCAGAAGACCTCGGCCCGCCAATCCAGCCGGAACCTTCTGCTGTCGCGGGAGGCTTCTGTCAATTCTCGTCCACAGCTGGAGATCTGGGCCGACGACGTCAAGTGCTCCCACGGATCCACCACGGGTCGCCTGGACGAAAAGGCTCTGTTCTTCCTGCGCTCGCGCGGACTTTCCCTGGAATCGGCCAGAAAGCTCCTGGTGCGGGCTTTCGCCTCCGAACTGGTGGAAGCGATCGCGCGAGAAGACCTGCGCGCGTTGCTGGAACGGCGCTTGGAGACCGTGTTGTGAGCGTGTTCTCCACCGAGGAGATCGCCGCGATCCGCGGGCGCTTCCCGATCCTTTCGCGGATCGTGAACGGAAAGCCCCTGGCCTATCTGGACAGCGCGGCGTCCTCGCAGGTCCCCGAACAGGTGATCGAGGCCGTGGCCCGTTTCCAGCGGACCACGCGCGCCAACGTCCATCGCGGCGTGCATCGGCTTTCCCAGGAAGCCACCGAGGTCCACGAGGGCCTGCGCGACCGCATCCAGCGGCTGTTGGGCGCCTCGCGTCGCGAGGAAATCGTTTTCGTGCGCGGGACCACCGAGGCGATCAATCTGGTGGCCTGGACCTTTGGTAGACAGAAATTGAACGCAGGCGACGTGGTGCTGGCCGGCGAGCTGGAGCACCACGCCAACCTGGTTCCCTGGCAGATCGTCGCCGCCGAGCGCGGTGCCCGCGTGGAGAAGATTCCCGCCCTCGACGACGGCACCCTGGATTTCGACGCCTACGAGAAACTGTTGGATTCCCTTCCCGTGCGGATCGTCGCGATCCAGCAGGTATCCAACGCCTTGGGCACGATCCATCCCGTGGAACGCATCGTGGCGGCGGCCAAACGCCGTGGCGTGGCGACCTTGGTGGACGGGGCCCAATCGGTGCCCCACATGCGCGTGGACGTCCAGGCGCTGGGTTGCGATTTCCTGGCCTTTTCGGGGCACAAGATGTACGGACCCACCGGCTTGGGTTTCCTGTATGGCCGGTATGAACTGTTGGAATCGATGCCTCCCTGGCAGGGCGGCGGCGACATGATCGACAAGGTGTCGTTTTCCGGCACCACCTTCCACGAGCCGCCCTGGCGCTTCGAAGCGGGCACCCCGCACTACGAGGCTCCCTCGGGCATGAACGCCGCGTTGGATTTTCTGGAAGAGATCGGGATCGAGCGCATCGCCGCACGCGAGCACGAGCTGCTCGAGTACGCCCAGACGCGGCTTCGCGAGATCGAGGGCTTGCGCATCCTGGGCTCCGCGCCACACAAGGCTGGCGTGGTATCGTTCGTGCTGGAGGGCGTGCACCACTACGACGCGGGCATGTTCCTGGACCAGATGGGGATCGCGGTGCGCACCGGCCACCACTGCGCCCAACCGGCCATGGAACGCTACGGCGTGACCGGCACCATCCGCGCTTCCTTTGCCGTGTTCAACACCGAAGACGAGATCGACCGGCTGGTCGCCGGCGTGGTCCGCTTGCAGAAAGTCTTACGATGAGTACTGCTGACACCATCGCCGAGCGCGAGACGGAAATTGTCGAAGAGTTCGCCATGTTCGACGAATGGCTGGACAAGTACGAACACATCATCGAGCTGGGCAAGTCCCTCGCTCCCTTGGCTCTCGAGCTCCACGCCGACGAGTGGAAGGTCAAGGGCTGCCAGAGCCAGGTCTGGCTCCACCCCGTGCGCCAAAGCGACGCGTTGGTGTTCCAGGCGGATTCGGATGCAGCCATCACCAAGGGGCTGGTGGCCTTAATGGTGCGGGTCCTATCCGGTCAACCCGCAGCGTCCATCGCCAAGGCACCGCTGGGATTTCTCGATCGCATCGGGTTGCACGAGCATCTCTCGCCGACCCGCTCCAACGGTTTGGCCAGCATGGTCAAGCAGATGAAGCTCTACGCGGGCGCCATCGCCGCCCAGGAGGCATCGCATGGATGACGTCGCCGAACGCGAAGCGTTGCACCAGAAAGCCGTGGATGCCCTGCGCACCGTGAAGGACCCGGAGATCCCGGTGAACATTTACGACCTGGGCTTGATCTACGAAATCGACGTCCAGCCCTTTGGTGTGCTGGGCGTGCGCATGACCCTCACCGCGCCCGCCTGCCCGGTGGCGGATTCCATCGTGGCCGAAGTGCAGGACAAGCTCAACGCCATCCCGGAAGTTTCCGGAGCCTACGTGGAGCTGGTGTGGGAGCCCGCGTGGACCAAGGAGCGGATGTCCGAAGAAGCCCGATTGGAGCTGAATCTCTGAGGTTGGCGTCCGGAACGTGCATCGGATCCTCGATCCTGCCGACAAACTGACCTATTTTTCTCCTTTGCCTTCATCAACCCATCGCAAAGGATCTGCGCGCATGCCAGCCAAGCCAGCCAAGAAGACCAAGCCCGCGACGAAGCCCGTCGCCAAGAAGGCCGCCGCCACGGAAACCGAAGGCGGCTTCAAGCTGTTCAACGGCAAGCGCCTGAAGAAGGTCTGTCTGGCCTACTCGGGAGGTCTGGACACCTCCATCATGATCACTTGGCTCAAGGAAACCTACGGCTGCGAAGTCGTGGCGTTCGCCGCCGATGTTGGCCAGGGCAAGGTGGAAACCGCTCCGCTCATGCGCAAGGCCAAGGCCACCGGCGCCATCAAGTGCATCGTCAAGGATCTGCGCAAGGAGTTCCTGGAAGAGTACGTGTGGCCCACCCTGCGCGCCGGTGCCAAGTACGAGTCCGTGTACCTGCTGGGCACCTCGTTCGCCCGTCCCGTGATCGCCAAGCACCAGGTGCTCACCGCCTTGGCCGAAGGTTGCGACGCGGTTGCGCACGGCGCCACCGGCAAGGGCAACGACCAGGTTCGTTTTGAACTGACGTTCCAGGCCATGGCCCCGCAGTTGGCCATCGTGGCTCCCTGGAAGGATCCCAACTGGAAGATCACCTCGCGCGAAGAGGCGATCGACTACGCCGAAGCCAAGGGCATCGAGCTCACGGTCACCAAGAAGAAGATCTACTCGGAAGACGCCAACCTCTGGCACGTCTCCCACGAAGGCGGCAAGCTCGAATACCCCGAGCAGGAACACGGCTTCGAGATGCTGCGCTGGACCACGCCTCCGCAGCAGGCGCCGGACAAGGCCGAATACGTCACCGTCGACTTCGAGAAGGGCACCCCCGTGGGCGTCAACGGCAAGCGCCTGGATGCCGTCGCGCTGCTGGAAGCCTTGAACAAGGTTGGCGCCAAACACGGCGTGGGCCTGGTCGACATGGTCGAAAACCGTCTGGTGGGCATGAAGAGCCGCGGCGTCTACGAGACTCCCGGTGGCGCCATCCTGTACGCCGCCCACGAATGGCTGGAACAGCTCGTGTTGGACCGTGACACCCTGCGCGAGAAGCGCCGCGTTGCAGACGTGTACGCCGACATCGTCTACGACGGACGCTGGTTCGCGCCGTTGCGCCAGGCGCTGGACGCGTTCGTCAACGAGACCCAGAAGGTTGTGTCGGGATCTGTCAAGATGAAGCTCTACAAGGGCAACATCGTGCTGTCGGGCATGGACTCGCCGTGGAGCCTCTACGATCCGCACCTGGGTGGCTTCTCGGACGTCCCCACCTACGACCAGAAGGACGCGATGGGCTTCATCCGCTGCTATGGCCTGCCGATGAAGGTTCGTCATATGCTGCTGGGCAAGAAAACACCCGTAAAATTCTGATCTGGCCGGCTGCGCGGGCGCAGCCGTTCAGCGATTCGTTCCACGGCCACCCTTGCGGGTGGCCGTTTTGTTTTGTTCCGTATCGGATTGCGCCTGTTCCGATTGTTTGCCCGGACGATTGTTTGCCCGGACGATTGTAGAGACGCCCCGTCGGGGCGTCTCTACAACGAACCGGGTACAACGACCCGGGCGCAACGACCGTGCAACGAACCGGGTCGCAACGACCGGGTACGATATCAGGGGTGGCGGTTTTCGTCCGTTCCCGTCGTGCCGGGATTCCCCATCGTGACGGTGTCGCCACGATTTGCACCTTTGCGGTTCTATGTCATCGGATTCCCTTCATGATCTGGGCGTTGTCCTTCCCTGTGCGGGCTCGGGCACGCGCGTGGGCGCGCCGCGGCCCAAACAATTTTTGGAATTGGGCGGTCGGCCCGTGTTCCATCGGTCCCTTTCCACGTTCCTGGGTCACCCACGGGTGCGCAAGGTGGTGTTGGTGGTGGCCGCCCAGGAAGAAGCCCAGGTGCGCTACGAGCTGGGCAATGGTTTCGGGAGCCTGTTGGCGTCGGGTCGGTTGGTGTTCGCCCAGGGAGGTGCGGAGCGTTGGCAATCGGTGCGAAACGGCGTGGCGGCGTTGGACAAGGATTGTCCATTGGTGGCCATCCACGACGTGGCTCGACCGTTCCTGAACGCCACCGACATCGATGCGGTGGTGGCAGCCGCTACCGCGGATGGCGCGGCGACCTTGGCCATTCCCTGTCCGGACACGGTGAAGTGGGCTTCCGAGGCGACCGCGGGAACGAGTCCGCTGGTGGAGCGCACCATCGATCGATCCCGGATTTGGCTCACCCAGACGCCGCAGGCGTTTCGGCGCGAGGTGTTGGACGACTGCTACGCCAAGCTCGCGACAAAACCCGACTTCGCGCCCACGGACGAGGCGGGCATCGCCGAGGCGTTCGGGCATCCGGTCCGACTGGTGCGAGGGGCGGAACGTCTGCGCAAGATCACCAGCGCCGAAGATCTCGAGTGGGCGCGCTGGATGGCCGGACGCGTGGTGTCCGGAGTGCTGGGATAGGCGTTCACTCCAGATCGAGGATGCGCCAGGAGTCGTTCCAACGCACGAAGCGGATCGTCCGTGTCCGCCCAGCGGCGGCCCAGGACAGTTCCATCACCGGGTTTCTCCGCGAGTCGTATTCCCGGCAGAGGTCCACGGCCCCGATACGCTCCTCGAAGGCCATGACCGTCGCGGGAAGCCTGGCCTGTCGCGAACCGGTCGGGGGGATGGATTGGAAAAGAGCCAACAGTTTTTGGCGATTGGTTTTCAGAAACCCGTCGAGGGATGTCGCTTCGCGCAATGTGTCTTCGGTCCGTTTGGAGGCTCTCGATTTCCAGTCGGCTCTGGGGTCGAATTGCAGCGAAGGGAAGAAATCGGGCTTTCCCGGCCCTTGTTGCGCCAGACGAGGAAGATTCGCCTCCAGCCATGCCTGGAAGGAACGCTCCGTGCTTGCGATAGACAAAATCCGTCCGTCATTGGTTTTCCACGTTCTCCGCAAAGAGTCGGCCTCCGCATCGACGATCCTTGCGGAAAACCAGTCGGGGGCGAAACTCATGGGGAGCGCAAACGTGTCCACCACGACCTTTCCCGTCCGGTCGATGAGGATTGCGTTGCCGCTCCAGTAGCAGTGTTCGCCCAGCACGGCCGAATCGCGAGGCTTTCCGTGGGCGCAAACCTGTCTTCCCTCCCGAATGACCTGGGAATATCCGCCGCGGAATGATCCGGCGAACAGATAGAGGGCGGGAATCGCTACCTGCCCTTGTGCATCGAAGAATCCCATGCGCCGGGTGGCAGGGTCCTGGAACTGGATATGACCCTCGCGCATGCAATAGGGCATGTTTTCTCCGTCGAGGAATGCGCTGTCGAATCCGAAACGCCCACCGTCGCGCCGGAGGAAGAACGGGGCTCCGGTGTCGATGGCGGGAACCACTTCGCGCAGGACTTGTCCACCGGTGAAAGCATTGTGGAACCGCGCGGGAAACCTCACCCTGCCCCGTGCGTCCTTGAATCCGACGAGTTCCGTGACGGGATCGGAGAAGGGGAACAGGTCTCCGGTATCCACTGGACTTGGAGACAGGAAAAGATGGGCGAAAAGGAACGTGGCGAGAGGCGTCATGGGGGCGATGTCCTTGCGGAGGATCGGTGGCGGAAAGTCATTGCACCTCGATGATCCTGTAGCCTTCCGAGGTGCGCACGAACAGGATTTCGCGTCGCGATACGTTGTCCCCGGGATCCCAGGTCACCCGCACGGTGGGAAAGCGGAGGCGGTCGGCTCGGCCGCAGTCGTCGAGCCAATCGACCCTCGGTGAGTGTGTCGGTGAAGGAGTACCAGGGTCGGGTGTCTGCCGGGGCAAGGAACAGTGCGCACAGCAAAGGGTGGAGGCTGAGGCTCATGTGTTGGAGTGTCTTGTTCTCGGGAAGATTGGTGACGGTTCTTGCCAATGTAGCAGGATCCACCAATGGAGGGTTCCTGCAGCTCCGGGCCTGCAGCCATGTCGGAGTGCAGTCGGTTCCATCGAGACCTCGGGGTTGGCCCGGGACTTGCATTTTATACCTGAATCAAGCGAGGTGCCCCGTGAAGCGACTCATCCATTCGATTCTCATCAGCCTAGTGTTTGTCTCTGGTGTGGCCTCTGCCCAGAACTGGAATTCGCCGGACGAGTTTTTCAATCTCAGTCCTCAGGTCGGCGGCACCACCGCCCCATCGGGCGACCTGTTCGCAGGAGTCATCGCGTCCCGGTACATCCAGGCATCCGACGGCCTGTACATCGGAGCCGGAGCCGGAGCCTACGTGCAAGGGAAAGAAGCGGTCGGGGAAATCCTGTTGAAAGCCGGGCTCAATGGCATCTTGGGGGCCAGTGTGGGGCCGTCCTTTTCCGGGTCCGGCGGCATCACAGTGACCAACGATGTTTGGGCCAACGCGCTCCTCGCAGGCGTGCGATGGCGGATGGATCATCACAAGGAACAAACCATCCATTCCGTGGCGTTGTTCGTGCCGCTGGGTCTGTGGATCCAGGAGTGAGAGGGGCCATGCACCGACACAGACTTTCCATCCTCGCAGCCCTGGTGTTGTCGGCAGGAGTCGCCCAGGCCGAACAATGGAATTCACCCGAAAAGTTTTTCAACATCAGCCCCCAGATCGGTGCGACCACGGCTTCGCGTGGGGGGATTTTCGCGGGAGCCGTCGTTTCCGAGTATTGGCTGATGACCGATGACCTGTACCTGGGAGTTGGCGCGGGGGGCTTCGCGCAGGGAAACGAAACCGTCGGGGAAACGCTGTTGAAAGGAGGGTTCAACGGAGTCTTGGGTGCCAGCGTGGGAGCATCCTTTTCGGAATCCGACGGCATCACGCCGACCAACGATCTTTGGTTCAACTGTTTGTTCGCTGGTCTGCGGTGGCGGATGGACCACCGAAAGGCGGAAACGATCCACTCGGTGGCGCTGTTCGTGCCGTTGGGAATGTGGATCAAGGAATGGAGAGGCGCTGTCAAGTTGCTCACGGAACCCTGAGCGGGTCCGATCCGACCTCTAGGGTTTCTTGAACAGGTACGCCGCCAGCCCCGGCACCTCGCGCGCCACGGAATAGAGGTCCCTCGGCTCGTACAGGCGCGAGTGGATGTGGCCCTGCATCGGCATTCCGTGGCGATCCAGTGCCAATCGCAAGCGGGTGATGTGGAAAAAGCTGGAAGCCACCCCGACGGTTTTCGCATCGTGTTCGCGCATCCACCGCGAGGCGAACCGAGCGGTCTCGAACGTGTTCACGCCGTTGCCGTCCACGATGATGACGGAATCCGGCACCTGGTTGGCCAGCAGGAAATCGCGCATGGCCAGGGACTCGTCGCGCATTTCGATGCCCGTTCCCCCGCTGACCAGGATCCATCGACTGTGTCCTGCTCGATGGTATTCCAGCGCGGCCAGCAGACGGCCGTGCAAGTTCTGGGACAGCGTGCCGTCGGTTCGCACGGTGGATCCAGGCACGATCAGGAGATCCACCGGCTCGATCCTGTCGCGCCAGCCGTCGATGGAAAGGCCGATGGCGATCAGGAGAGGGGGAGCGAGGAGACCGGCGACGAAGCGCGGATGTCTGCGAAGAAACCTGGATGGGGCGAAGATCATGTCTGATCGGGAAAGAAAGCAAAGTCGCCGTGCGCCGTCGGAAGGATGCCCCGCAAGCGGTATCCGGGACATCGAACCAGGCTGACTGCACAAGGGCACGATAACGCTACATTGCACATCATGCGACTCGTCCTCCCCTTGCTCGCCCTTTGCGCCGTGTTGCTTTCCGCTTGCGAAGCTCCGATGGATTGCTATGTGGCAGGCGACCCGATCGAAAATGCGAAGGTTCACTTGAGAGTGGGGGATCGAGACAGCATCGATTCTTCGTCTGCTACCCCAAAAGCGTTTCGTCGAATTCATGTCGAATGGGAAATCGTTCCCAAAGCATTCGAACGCTACCCACATCTGCTGGCTGTCGGGGCCAGGGCGTATGGGGGAAAGGACAGAAGCAGGTTGGACACTCTCCTTCTGCCGATCGGGCAGGTGGATTTCCTCTGGGAATGCCCGAAACACCCACTCAAAGACACATTCGATTGCTCCAGAGTGAACCAGCAAACGGCAGAGGTCTTCGCTTTGATGCCTACAGACTTGCTCTTGCTGGTTGCCAGTGACTGGCAAACGCCATGAACCTCGCCATCGCCACCTTGGTCGCCGCCTTTTTCGGGGCACCGCGATTGGAGCTCGATTCCCTCCGCCTGTCGGTGTTCTACGAGTTTCTGGCAACCGGTGGCGAAGAAAGGGTCTATTGGCCCGGCCTTGGTGTGGATGTCGGTTTTGCGCCCTGGCATGCGCAGTACGTGCATCAACGGAGATTCTTTGGAAACGGCTTGGAAGGAGACGAAAACTTCTTGGACGCGCAACGCCCTCATCTCGAAAAATACCGGCATCGTCTCTCCGTCAGTCGGCAGGGCTGGCATGAGTTTGTTCGGTGGGAATTGGGGGCCGGCTGGGTCTGGTCCAGACTGGATGCCTTGGAGATGGCAGAGGACACACGAGATGTCAAGATCCTCAAGGACGGACAAATTTCCGACGATGTGTACGCGAGAATCGTGTGGTATCGCATGCGTTCGGACATCCGTTCCCGTCCTGTGGTTTTCGCCGCCATAGGAGGGGCGCCACGTCGTTGGCTGACGGCCGCCGTTCGGGTCGAATACACCGGAGTCGTAGGTTTGGGGGTGTCCTTCGAGGGGAATTTTCTCTGAGGCCTGATCCTAGATCCCGCAATAGGGCCGGGTAGCATTTTGTCTCGTACGAGCTGTCGCGCATGCGGGCGACCCGATTGCTCACCTAGTCGTGGGGATCGGTCGTCACCGCGAACCAGCAGGGTTCCCATTCTGCGTGCTCGCACAATGGGAGGAGCAAGCTACCGCCTCCTCGCCCGCCGACGCCAATCTGCAGCGCGTTCCGGGCGCGCTGCATCCCTCTCTATCGCGGGATCTAGGCTGTTGGCACAAACAAGAATGCGCCGAGAGTTTCCTCCCGGCGCTTTTCGTTTCGGAAAGTCGAGCCCTAACGCGGGGTCAGCGTTCAGCGGACCGGAGGCAGGAGGGAGGTGGAGGTGACGCCTTGGGTGGTCGTGCGCAGAAGAACGCTCTGGGTGGCTGACGCTACGCGCAGGGAAGCGCCGGGCACCAGGTTGGACACGGGGCTCAGGCGTTGGCCGACCAGGCTCCACAGGGATGCATCCACAACTTCCGCCGAGTGGTTGGTCAGCTCCAAACCGCCGGGTACGGATTGGATCGACAGAGCGGACGACGACGATGGCCGAGCGACGATTCCAGAAGTCCAGGTCAGGGTGGCGCCGGCGCCGGTGGTCGCGTTGGACACCTCGGCTTCCACCGCGCTGGCGGCAGAAAGTGTCAACGAATAGGGAGGAGTGAAAGCGGTTCCCGAACCGGCCATGTTGCCCGAGCATCCCGTGAAGGTGGAGTTCTTCACCGTGATGGCGGTGAAGTCGTTGTCGAACAGATCGATGGGCTTCTTCTGGCCGATGAACGCGCTTCCCTCCACGAGAATGTTGGCCTTGAAACCGGCACGGACGGAGTGGTTCTGGCCCGGGTCCTTGCTGTTGAACAGGCAGTTGGCGATGTGGACCTTTCCGAAGCGAACGCGCGGCATGCGCTCGGCCACGCCCTCGCCCCACCAGGTCTTGAAGAAGGTCACGCTGAGCTTGCCGTCGGAGGCTTCCGTGTCCGAGCCGCCCAGGAGGTTGCTGAAGCGGTGGGACTTTCCGGAAGTTCCCGAAGGGAAGGACTTGTCCGAATAGTGGAACTTGGTCCAGCTGATGGTGACGAAGTCCGAACCTTTGGTGATGTCCGTGTTGCCGTCCTCGCCGTCGAAGACGTCCATGTGGTCGAGCCAGATGTTCGTGGCGCTGTTGATGATGGAAATGGCGTCCTTGCGGGATTCGCCGGCGCTGCCGCAGTCGTTGTCGCAGGCGCCGGGTCCTTCCACGATCAGGTTCCTGAGGATCACGTTCTTGACCCCGCTCAGGTAGAGATTCCCCTTGATCCGGGCGCCGGGATGTCCCAGCACGGACTTGTCGCTGGCGAAGGTCACCTGGTCGGCGTTGCCTTCGCCTCGCTGGCCGTAGCTTCCCATGGTCCCCTTCACCCAGATCACGTATTTGCCCGACATCTTGGCGTACTTCTGGAGGTCGGCCATGGTGGTCACGGTGACTTCGGTGCCGCCGGCGCCACCGGTGGTGCCGCCGTTCTGGGAAGCCCAGCCGATGGCTTTGTCGGAAGCGCTGGCGGACAGGGCCGGGGCGGCGAGGGCAGCCAAGGCGCAAAGGGCGAGCTGCAGGTTGTTTCTCATGGAGAGTCCTCCGGACTAGGTGTTGCCTAGAGAGGATACCTGTCGTCTCGAAGGATTCAGCTTCGATCCAGAACGCGACCGTTGAGGTTCGGTCCATCCCTCCGAGGGAGGATCGGCAGGGTGGCCGGATCGACCAGATTCCTGTCCAATGGAGTCCTGTCTCCGGTATCGGAAACGAAGCGCATCACCCGGAAGGGGTGCGGGCGCCAGCCGGACGAGTCCAACCGGACCACGCGTGGATAGGGGTGCCAGGATTGGATCACCAGGTCCTCGGCATCGGGGAATCCTTGGCGAGCGCGATCCTCGAAAACAACCTGGACCTGGACGCCGTAGTGGAAAATGTCTCCTCGACGCATCTGGCCGGCTACGACCGGGGCGAGATGGGTCAGAAGTCCGCGTGGGCCTTGAAAATGGATGGTTTCCCCCATCCTGCGTCGCCCATAAGCGGCGAACGCGGCGCAATCACTGCCGATGCGCTGATCCGTCTGGTGGCCGCCGGCCACGCGGACGGGTGTCATCACGAAGGGTTCCCCGAGCTGTTCCTGGAGGATTCCCGCGTAGGAATCGTCGGCGCGGACCACCACCTCGGTGAGGCGATCTGGCACGAGTCTGGAAAGGGAGCCCGGGGTGGAGCCCGGCTTCTCGAACGGACAGGGTTCCCCGAGAGCGCACCATCCGTACCGGGCTACGCCCGGGGAATCGGTGGACGGACGGAAGGTCTTTCCCGTCCCGACGATCCTGGATGTGTATTCGATGGGTTCCGGGGCGGAAGGGGGGCTGACGAGAATTGTCGTAGATGCGGAGGGTGGGGAGAAGTCGGAACCAGCGGACGGTTTCTGTGGAGGAGCGGGCTTCGAGGACGGGGGGCGGATCTCCCTTGGCGAGAAACAGGGGGGAGCCGCCGAAGCCTACGGAACTGGAGGCGAGAACGATCGTCGACAGCCGGTAGACGAGCCGGCAGGACCTCGCCGACATTTCCCGAGCGGAAGGCATCAGTAGAGAAAAAGGATTTCCGATATGGCCATGTCCTGGGATTTCTTCCCGGTTTGGGGCGCTTGAAATCGAATCGGATCTTCCCGCCAGAGCGCCAATAGGTACCCTCCCAGAACTGGAGGATTGCCGGGTTCATTTCTTCCAGTGCCTTGGGAGGCGCATCCAGGTAGCAGCCATCTCCCAGGTCGGTCGTCTTCGGAGCGAGGAGCTCCCGGATATGATCGCGGTCCTCGAAACCGAGCTTCGCCGTGTCCACCGTCCCTCCGCCGACATAGGTGATTTCGGCCGGTGTCCAGGTCATGGTGATTTCCTGCGGGCGGGCGTTTCCAACGAGGGTCGTGGTGGATTTGGCATACCCCGCGCAGACGGCCACCGCGGTGGGCCCGAACCCGCGCGGTAGGTCGGTTTCGAGCCAGACCTCGCCGCTTCCGGCGGGAGCCACCCAGGCGGTGGACAAATTCCGGTCGTCGAGGTTCGAGACGGGATAGGCCGCCACCCCGGTGGAGGCGCGCCATTTTGGATTCTCCATCAGGCTGGAGTGGAACAACCTCCGGTATTGCGTGGGATGGGGGTTCCAGGAAAATTGCAGAGGCTGCGCTGATTTCAGGGCGAAACGATGAACGGTGGCGACATAGACGGAATCCTCAAGCAAAAAGGGCAGTCCTTGCAGTCTGATGGGCATGGAATCCCTCAGGAGCGCACGCACATCGACCCGAACCAAAAGTTGTTCGACGACGCCTTTTCCCCAGCCTCCCGCGGGAGATAGATCCCAAAGGAAATTGCG
The DNA here is from genome assembly GCA_016699655.1 of Fibrobacterota bacterium. Lineage (GTDB taxonomy): Bacteria > Fibrobacterota > Fibrobacteria > UBA5070 > UBA5070 > UBA5070. The sequence goes on along the minus strand of CP064986.1, from coordinate 32,300 downwards.
CACCGAGGAACGTCCCTCGAATTTCGATTCCTTGCCACTGTAATCGGAGTAGAACGCCGACATCCTGGATTCCAGCTCGATCAGGTGCAAGCCCGGAGGGATCCGGATGGACGAGGTGAACCAGCGACGCCACCCGTCGACCTCTCTCGGAGAGGTGTCCGCAGCCGGTTGTTCGGGATCCCAATCCGGGGGAGAGTGAACACCGTTTTGGTTTCGCGTCCGGAGTCCATCGCCACGGCCGGCTGGCCGTCAATGGAGAGGCGGGAATCTGAAAAGAGCCTCGGCTCCCACCCGATATCGTCCATGGCCATCGAGGCGGGCGTGTGGTCGATGGGGACTCCGTACTTGGAGCGCAAGGTGTCGCCGGGATTGTCCACCCAGTAACGCGCCTTGAAGGAAGCTCGATTGGCTTCCAGGACCACCGACAGCGTTTCCGCGACGAGCCGGGCAGGGCTGGATTTGACAGGACGAAATCCGCCGTAGCGGGACTCGCCGACTTCGTCGCCGATGCAACCGTTCGCGGACATCAATAGCAGTAGGGAACTCAAGGCGGGGATCATACCCCAAATCTAGATGATGGAAAATCCCCCCGAAAGGGAGTCCCGTTCCTCTCGTTACCTTTTGGTCCCATGAGCAATGCCATTCCGTTCCGTGTCGGCCAGGGGTTCGATGTCCACAAGTTGGTGGAAGGTCGCAAGTGCATCCTCGGAGGGGTGGACATCCCCTTCGAAAAGGGCTTGTTGGGGCATTCCGACGCCGACGTTCTTTTGCACGCGATCTCGGACGCTCTTTTGGGGGCCATCGGATCCGGCGACATCGGCATGCATTTCCCGGACACCGACACCCGTTGGAAAGGCGCGGACTCCTTGAAGCTGTTGGCGCGGGTCGGCGAAATCGTGCGGGAAGCAGGCTACGAAATCGGCAACATCCAGGGCACGGTGATCTGCGAGCGTCCCAAGATCCGGCCCCATGTGGAGGCCATGCGGGCTAACATCGCCGGGGCTCTGGGGATCGAAGTGGACCAGGTGGGGATCCAGGGGACCACCACCGAAAAACTCGGCTTCACGGGACGCGGCGAGGGAATCGCCGCCCAGTCCGTCGCCCTGGTGGCCAGGGCCGCTCGAGGAGTCTGATCAGGGCGCCACGACGGTGGCGAGCGCGGCCACCCAAACCGCGTTCCAGTTGATGGCGATCTCGTTGCTCGCGTAGGATTCGTGCACATCCTGGTAGGCGCGGGCGGGGACCTTGTAGGGGTATTCCACGCCCCAAGCCACCTTCGCCTTGGAGTCCTCGCGGCCCCAGTTGGGTCCGCCCACGACAAATCCCGGCATGGGTTCGTCCACCTTGTCGGAGACCATCAACCGGCTGTGCGGATCGCGCGCGGAGCCTTCGCCGGTTCCTGTCACAAACGACAAACCGGTGGCGTTGCGGCCCAGCACGTAGTCGAGGATGTCCACCAGGCCGGATGCGTCGGAGGTGGGATCGAACCGCTTGGCCAGCGCCAGCGGAACCGCCCTGGCCAGGACGGGGTCGTTGGAGCCCCACATGAAGCCCGTGGCCGGAGCACGGTAGGGGTGTTCCGCGATCTGTCGGCGGATCACGCCCGCGATCGAATCGATCCGCTTTCGCGAACGGATCCCCAGGGAGTCCTTCTGGGCGGTGAGCGCCAGGGAGTAGATCGCCAGATTCTGTACCCGCTGCCAGGAAGGAGCCACCATGGCGGGGATGGTGTCGAAGGATTTCGATGCCTGGGCGCGGTATTCTGGCGTTTGTCCGTGGCCAGCCACAGCTCGGTGGCTGCCCAGAGAAATTCGTCGGAAGGGTCGGAGTCTTCGTACGCTCCCGATCCGCCGGTGTTCTTGGGCTCGCGCAGGGAGGGATTCTTGCGGGCGAACGCGTAGGCTTTTTCCGCACGTTCCAGGTAAAGGGCGGCGAGTTTCTTGTCGAAGGGTTTGAGGAGGCGCGAAGTCTGCGCGGCGCAGGCGGCGAAGCCCAACGACGAAGTGGTGGATTTCCCGATCACGAACCGCGAGCCGTTGGCGTGGCGCGGGGCGACCATGCCGTCCCAGGATTGCGAGGCGATCTTGAAGAACACGCCACCGTCGGCATCCTGCATGCGGCTCATCCAATCCATCTCCCAGACGACTTCGTCCAGGAGGTCTGGACGGGAATTGTCGGATTCTGGAATGTTGGTGGCGTCCGTGAACAGCTTGGGTTGCATCTGGTAGGATTGCAGCAGCACGCCCACCGCGTAGGCGGCATTGACCACGTACTTGCCGTAGTCGCCCGCGTCGTACCATCCGCCGGTGGCGCTCCAGCGCCCTTCGCGTCCGGCTTCCACCAAACCCAAGCCAGTGTCCGTGTGGGCTCTGGGACGAGCGAAGGCCCCGGCGTGCTTGGCCAAAAGTTCCGTGGAGGCGCGCTGGAAATAGAACGCCTTCACGGCCGCGGGAAGGAGGGCGGAAAAGGGATTGGCGGCGATGGCGAAGGGGCGCGAGCGCAGGGTGCCCACGGCCAGCGTGTAGGTCCCGGGCGTTTTCCATGCGGAGAAGTCCCCGATGCCTGCCTTTTCACCGGAAGCTTCCCAGAGAGCCTGCGGTCCGAGGGGGCCACGGAAGACCTCCTTTCCGGATGCATCCAGCAAGGTGAATTCCTTCTCCGCCACGTTGGCCGCCACGAACCGCTTGGGGCCTGCCAGAGCGTATCCGACATGGTTCCAGCGCAGCTCCGGAGCATCCGTCGGGGCTCCGGCCGAGGAGGACTTTCCGGAGCTGGACGAGGAATCCACCACCCGGAAATTGCGGACCTCCACCTGGATCCACCGCGCGGAATCACTTGGCGCCGCCGAGGTCGCGCCACGGTCGGAGGAGAATCGCACTTCGCTCAACTTGCTCCAATCGAATTTCCCGGTGACCTCTTGCTTGGCCTTGTCGTCCCACCAGGCTCCGAGGTCTTCGAGCTCGGAAAATGGAAGGACCACCTTGGCCCAGGAGGTTCCGATCGAGACGTATCCGCCCAATTTGGCGCGGATCTGCACCCGCTTGCCGGGGCCGTCCGATTCGTCGTCCAGCAATCCTAGCGTGACCGTTTCGAGGCCGTACTTGCCTTTGATCTCGAACTCGAGGCCTCCCTTGTTCCGGAGCGCGGACAGATCCAGATTCTTGGGAAGATGGAAGGTCCAGCCCGACCATTCCGTGTTGTCTCCGCGGTAGCGAAGGACAGGATCCGTCCCCTTGGTGATCTCGCCCTGGGTGAGGCCGCCGTAGGCGTATCCGTAGGCTCCAGGCTGGAGTCCCTGCGAGAGCAGATCGATCGGTTTGGCTTGGGAGGCCAGCGCGAGAAGCAGAAGGGTTTTGATCATCGGTGGATCCCTGGGTGTTGGGTGGATCGAATCAGTCGCGCGAACCGGTGGATTCGTTCACCCGAAGGTGGTGGTGTCCCGAAAAATGCGTAGGTCCGAAGCACTTCAGCGGAGAGAACTTTTCCGCTGCGTGCTTCGGCGAAGTATTCTTTCGCCGCCGACCAATGGGGGTGGCTTCGGAGAAGTTCACGGAAAGGTTCCATGGGTTCGTTCGCTCCATCCTCCACAGGCGTTTCCAGATCCTGGATGTACCATCCGCTTTCCGTGGTGGTGCGCTCCGCGCGCGGAGAATCCAGCCTGGCCGCAAGGCTCGCCCGTGCGCTTTCCACGTTCCACCAAGTGGGCCGCGTGCGCCATGGCGCGGTTGTCGGGGGAGACCCGGGAGCCCAGGATTGCTGGGGTGTGGTCGAAGTGGATGGCCGCCAATCGGCGTTTCGCCGCGAGGGGCACTTCGATCTGCCTGCGTTGCGGCTTCTGCTGTTGGATGCGGATCTGGTGGTGGTGGATGGTCCGGTTGACGACGGATCGATGGTGATCGTGGAAACCGATGCACAGGGTGCGGGAATGGAAACGCTTTCGCCGACCTCCTCTTTTTCCCTGGTGGCGTGTGTGGGGCCACGACCACCACGTGTACCCCCAGGTGGCATCGCCTGTTTTCGCGACGACGATTTCGATGGCCTGGTCGATCACCTGCGCGACCAGATCGACCTTCGCCTCCAGGATCGTCCGTTGTGGGGTTTGCTGGAGACCGAGCACGGGCCGGATCACTCGGCGTCGGTGGCTCTGGCGGAATTCCTTCGTGGCTGCACCACGGGTCTGCTGGTACGCGGGACCCAGGCGGCTTCCTGGGGTCGCTTTGGAGCGATCGCCCTGGAGGCCGGGCATCCTTCATGGGGGCGACTGGGGGCCTTGCTTTCCCTTTGGGACTTCGATCCATCCGGTGCCTACTTCCGGGTGGATGCGGCCTCAGGGGCAGACGTGGACCTCCAGCGCCTGCTGAGGGAACGGGATCCGCTCCAGTGCGCGACGGCCTTCCGGGAAATCCAGACCCATCTGCCCAGGGTGGACGCGGTGATCTGGGAGCCGAAATCCCGATCCAAGATCCTGCAGTCGGTGGCGGCAGGATTGTCTTGTCCGCAACGGACTCTGGTTCACGCTCGCACAAAGCTGCTGGATCGCTCAGTTTGACCCTTGCCGAGCTTTGGCATCAAGGCGTATATTTCTCCCTCCTTTGGCTGATAGCTCAGTTGGTAGAGCAGGCGGCTGTTAACCGCCCGGTCGCAGGTTCGAGTCCTGCTCAGCCAGTTAGTAATAGTGGAGTGAAAATGAGCTTGGAAAAAATCGATTCCTTGAAGTCTCTCGTCGAGCAGCTTCGCGTGGAATACGAAAAGTTCGAGGCCAAGAGCAACGCCGTCGCCGGAACCCGGGCGAGGAAGTTGCTCCAGGACATCAAGTCGGAAGCCCAGGAGCTTCGCGAGTTGATCCAGGAACGCAAGCGCCAGAAGGAAATGCTGGGCGAATAATCGTTCGGACAAATTCTGGGAGAACTCGATCGCCACCTCTGGAATCCCCAGGGGTGGCGAATCTGTTTTGGAGATGCTCCTGGGTGTACTTTTCCCAGCTCCTGTTTTTCCGATGGCGGAGGTCCACGTGTCCGAGCAACCCCAAGGCGCCCCCCAGGTCGAGCTGACCGCTCGTCAAATGGCGGTTTCCGAAATGCTGAACCAGGGGAGAGTCGCCGAAGCCCGCACCGAGCTGGCCTCGATGATCACCGACGAAGAGCCCCAGATCGGGCCGTTCCACGAACGGATCGTGTCGGGGAGATTGCTCCTGGCCAGGCTGCATGCCCTGATGGGCGAACCCGATGCCGCCGAACAGGCGCTTTCGCCGTTGCAGGCCATGCCGGAGGATCATCCAGGCCGATTGGGCGTGTTTCTCAATGCGCAGATTCTGGTCGCGACGATCTGCCGATTCCGCGGACGTCTGGAAGACGCCTTCGCGCTGACCGGGGCCACGCTGGAAAGCCTGGATTCCATCAGCGGCAATCCGGTGAATCCCGACTCCTTCCGCGCGATGGTGCATCTGATCGAAATCGCCCGCGACGCCCAGCAGTACCAGCAGGCGCTGGATCTGTGCGGGAAGGGAATCGAGCGTTTCCAGGGCAAGGTCGGGGAAGCGCACGCCCACCTCGTGCTTTTGGCAGGCTCCGTGTTCTTGGCGGCCGAACAATACGACCAGGCCCGCGAGCATTTCGAGTCCATCTTGCAACAAGTCCTGGAGCAGGGCGGGGAAGGGCACGAGCTGGTGATCCGCGCCAGACAATTCTTGGCACAGCTGGAATCTGATCTGGATCGCGAGCCCCAGGCGATCGAGCATTTGGAAGCCTGCCTGAAGGTGTTGGCCAATGGCGGAGATCCCGAGTTGATCGTGGAAATCCAGCAACGGCACCTTCAGTTGCGGCTCTCCGAAATGCCGGCGGCGGAAGGCGTGAAGTCGTTGGAGGAGCTGCGGCAGTTGGCCGAACGGATCCACGGACCCCGTTCCACGAAAGTGGCGGAAATCTGGGCTTCCCTGGGGTACCAGCACCGCCAGCAGGGCCAGGGGGTGGATGCACGGCGCTGCTACGAGTCGGCGCTGGGAATTTGGCGGTCCTGGCGGGAGCCTGAAGACGTCAAGGTCACCACGCTGGAAGAGACCTTGGCCCAAATCGGCTGATTGCGGTTCCTGGCCCATCGGGGCTTTTCAGGGATTTCTCCTTGCCGATCTTGGAGGGAATTACTTCCTTTACCCCCCTCGGATCAGTTGACCACCTTTAACAAGAAGCAGAGGACCTATGCCCTGTGGACGCAAGCGCAAGCGCAGGAAGATCGCCACACACAAGCGCAAGAAGCGCAAGCGGTTGAATCGTCACAAGAAGAAGAGCCGCTAGGTCTTCTCTGTCTGATAGCGTGACAGAATGTCCCCGAGACGTCGACGTACGTCCTCGGGGATTTTCGTATCTTGGCAAATCGTTTCGATCTCTTCGTATCCGCTGCGGACCCGATCCAATGCGGCATTGCACTGGTCGGCGAGGTCCTCGAGACCGTCGTGTTTCCGAAAGCCCAGACGCACATGAAGATCCCCTTCCGCCACTCGGTGGGCCCACTGCTTGACCTTGAAGATCGGCAGCGCGATGCGTCGGGACGCACCGAACGTGAGCAGCCAGCCGAGGAGCAAGCCAGAGAGCGTGGTGGCCAGGATGGCGGGGAACAACATGGAAATCAGGCCTTGTCGGTCGATCGGGTAGAAGGCCGAGTTGCGGTCCATGACGTACACGGACATGCTGCCGAATTCCCGGTTGTAGAGGTAGAGGATCGCCAACCCCGTTCCGAGCGAAGTGAAGACCACCAGGAGCCCATTGCGCAGGATCTGCGGCCATTGGCTCCTCGGATCGAAAATGAAATTGCGGATGGGTTTGCGATGGATGGTTTGATTTCCGGCGTCGCTGGCTGGCATGCCGATCTCCTGCGTAAGGGGTTCGGAGAAAGTATCCGATATTCGCGCACGCGAAACCAGCGACCCAGCGTGGTTTTGGTCGGGGCAGGTCGGATGGGAAGGCATCATGCCCGTGCGATCGCTCGTAGCGCCGCTTTCCGTCTGGTGGCGGTGGTGGATCCGACCGAACCCGTCTGGGCGGATGTCCACTGGGAACGGGATTTGGAAGCGGCGCTGTGCCGGCTGCGTCCAGAAGCCGCCATTGTCGCCGTTCCCTCGCAACAGCATGAGCGCGTGGCGCGGTTGTGTCTGGAAGCGGGTTGCCATGTTCTGGTGGAAAAGCCCATCTGTCCATCGATCGAGGCGGCCCTGCGCTTGGAGCGGGAGTTCCGTGCGGCAGGCAAAGTGCTGTTTGGCGGGCATTCCGAGCGCTTCCATCCGGTGTTCACGGCGCTTTCCGAACGGGTGGACCCGGGCTCGGTGCAACGCGCCCTGGCGATTCGCACCGGCCCCGAGCCGGAACGCGCTTCCCCCGATGACGTGTTGCTGGATCTTGCCATCCACGACGTGGATTTGGCGCTACGGTTGGTGGGTCCGCTTACCCTGGCTCAACCTGCCGCGAGCACAGGCGGGCTTGAAACGGTGGTGTTCCGCTCGAGCTGCGGTTCGAGGGTGGAGCTTCGCTGCGGATACCAGGCCGGTCGGATCCGGACTTGGGAGGTGGTCTCCGACCGGGAGCGGTTCGAGGCGGACTTTTTGGGGCGTACGCTCCGGCGCTTCCACTCCGGAGGCACGGAAGAAATTCGCATCGGGGAGGGCGACCCCTTGGAGCGGGAACACCGCGCTTTCCGGCGGGCGATGGAGGGTAGGGATTCGGCCATGGATCTCTCGCTCCAGATCGAGTCGATCGGTTTGCTGGCGCGCCCCCACGCCTGACCGTTCCTAGAGCGCCAGGTAGGAAAGGGCAGCGTCCAGCAAAGTCCTGCGCAATGGGCCCAATTCCTCCCACCCCACACCATCCTCCCAAGTCAGAGAGAAGGAATGGTCTGGCTCGAGGGTGCAGGAGATGGCGCCGGCCAGATCTCGCAATGCATTCACAGGTTGGCTGGCCAAAAGCGCCCAGGCATCCAGCATAGTTTGCGGGAGGTTGGCCTCGCGCTGTTGGATCTGCAGAGTCTGCGTTCCCAACATCAACGGCAAACCCTCCGGCCAGCGGGAACGCCCCACGGCCTGGCCATCCAGCAACAGTCCGTTGGCGCTGCCAAGGTCGATCACCCAGGGCTGGTCCTGGATCCAGGTGAGACGGGCATGCCTTCTGGAAATGTCGTGACCCGCAATGGAGAGATCGCACATGCGGGAGCGTCCCACCAGCAATCCGCAACGTGGCAGCGAAACCCAGCCCGTTGCGTCTCCGATCGCCCAGCCCGTGGGCTCGACCGCCTCGGGTAGGGGAGGGAGATCCGCTTGCGGCGAGCTACCTTTGACCGTTTCCATTCGTTCACTTTCCTGTGAGGAGCCATCGATGACCATCCGCTACCAGACAAAGAATCTAGCCCCTTGGATCGACGATTCCGTCCTGAAGGCCATGCAGCCCCAAGTCGCGTCCGCTTGCGACCTGCTGCGCACCAAGAAGGGTCCTGGCAGCGACTTCCTCGGTTGGTACGATCCCTCCACCGTGGTGCCCGCTGCGGAATTGAAGGCGATCAAGGACGCCGCCAAGCGCATCCAGGAGCAATCCCCGGTTCTTGTCACCGTCGGTATCGGCGGCTCCTATCTGGGCGCCCGCGCCGTGCTGGAAGCCCTTCCTTTCGACGACGCCTCCGAAGACGGCGTGTCGATGGACTTCGCCGGCCAGCACATCTCCGCCCGCGACACACAGCTTCTGCTGGAAAGCCTGGATGACGAAGACGACGTTTCGATCAACGTCATCTCCAAGTCCGGCACCACCACCGAGCCTGCCATCGCCTTCCGTCTGCTGAAGGCCTACATGGAAGACCGCTACGGCAAGGAAGAAGCCAAGAACCGCATCTACGCGACCACCGACGCCAAGAAGGGCGCGCTGCGCAAGCTGGCCACGGAAGAGGGCTACGCCACCTTCACGATCCCCGACGACGTGGGCGGACGCTTCTCGGTCCTTTCCCCCGTGGGCCTTCTGCCCATTGCCGCTTCCGGCCACGACATCGACGCCATGCTCGCCGGCGCCCAGGAAGCATTCAAGACCTACGGCGCCTCCGACGACGTGCTGACCAACGACTGCCTGCGCTACGCGGCCAGCCGGGTGGCGCTCTACCGCCAGGGCAAGGCGATTGAAATTCTCTCCGTGTTCGAACCCGCCTTCCACTACCTGGTGGAATGGTGGAAGCAGCTCAACGGCGAATCCGAAGGCAAGAGCCGCACCGGCATCTTCCCGGCCGGTTGCGAGTTCACCACGGATCTGCACTCGATGGGCCAGTGGATCCAGGAAGGCCAGCGCAACGCCTTCGAGACCTTCCTGATCGAAGAAAAGCCCAAGGCCTCCGTGGTGGTGCCCGACACCGGTTCCGACCTGGACGGCTTGGGCTACCTGGCCGGACGGGAATTGTCCGAGATCAACCTGCAGGCGTGGAAGGGCGTGAGCCTGGCCCACTACGACGGCGGAATGCCCAACTCCTCGCTGGTGGTGGAAACCCTGGACGCACGCGTCCTGGGCAACCTGATCCACTTCTTCGAGCGGGCCACCGGCGTTTCCTGCTACCTGCAGGGCGTGAATCCGTTTGATCAGCCCGGCGTGGAAGCCTACAAGGCCAACATGTTCGCTCTGCTGGGCAAGCCCGGCTTCGAAGCCCAGGCCAAGGCTCTCCAGGCTCGCCTGTGATCATCGCCTCTCCCTGGCTTCGGCCGCCGGGAGAGGATGGAGGAATCGGCGCTCCTTTCGGGGGCGCCTTTTTTGTGGCCTGCAGCGGAGTGAAGGGCAATGCAATTTTGCGATCTAGGTGCGCAGTACCGGGCCTATCAGTCAGAAATTGACGCGGCGGTCGCCTCGGTCCTCGCCTCCGGTGCTTTCATCCAGGGGCCGGAGGTGGTCGCGCTCGAGGCGGAACTCGCCGCGTTCACCGGTGCCCAGGCCGTGTGCGCCTGCGCCAATGGGTCGGACGCCATTTTGGCCTGCTTGCACGCATTGGACGTGGGGCCCGGCGACGAGGTCGTCGTTCCTGATTTCACCTTCTTCGCCACCGCCGAGATGGTGGTCCGCGCCGGTGCGCGTCCGGTCTTTGCCGACATCGATCCGCGAACGTTCCTGGTTACTCCGCAGTCGATCGAAGCGGCCATCACGCCTCGTACGCGAGGGATTCTGGCGGTCTCGCTGTTTGGTCAGATGCCGGATTTTGCGGGAATCCGGGAGTTGGCGGCGCGACGCGGGCTATGGGTGGTGGAAGATGCCGCCCAATCCTTTGGGGCCAAGCGCGATGGCGTGGCCTCCACGAACGCCACGGTGCTTGCGGCCACCTCCTTCTATCCCTCCAAGCCATTGGGTTGCTACGGAGATGGAGGTGCGGTGTTCGGCGAAGAATCTTTGGTGGAAAAGGTGCGAGTGTTCTGCAATCACGGCCAGACCGGCCGAGGGTTGCACGGCTTGGCGGGGATCAACAGTCGATTGGATTCCTTGCAGGCGGCGATCCTCCGGGTGAAACTACGGCATTTTCCGCAGGAATTGGCACGTCGATCCGGCATCGCCTCGGCCTACGCGCAGTGTCTGGGCGCCTTGGTCGATGTTCCGGTTCTGTCGCCCGGGTGCACTTCCAGTTGGGCGCAATACACCCTCCGCGTCAAGGATCGGGACCAAGTCCGGGCAGCTCTGGCCGATCGAGGCATCCCGACCATGGTTCACTACCCGCTGCCGTTGCATCGCCAAGCGGCCTTCGCGGAATTTGGCTGCCCGGACGATCTTTGCCCGCAAGCCATTCGCGCGGCGAGCGAGGTGCTTTCCCTGCCGATGCACGGGTTTGTTTCCCAAGAGGAAGTCGAGCGCGTGGTTGACGTCATGAAGCAGGTTTTGACCGGTCGTGGCTGAAAAATGTCTGGATAATGTCTGGACACCCTTTGTCTGGAGTGGTTCAATCGCCTCTGCACTTTTGTGTGGCCGGAAATCGCCTGGAGCCTTGCAAGCCCCCCTGATTTCCGGCGACCGGTGTCGTGTCCGGAACTGGGTCCATGGGAGGGGTGAAGGGTGAAGATTCTGGTCACTGGCGGTGCAGGATTCATCGGAAGCAACCTTGTCGAAGCCTTGCTGGCGGCAGGACATTCCGTGCGGATCCTGGACAATTTCTCCGCTGGGGATCGTCGGAACCTGGAAGGATTCGAGGGGGACCTGGAAGTCATGGAAGGGACGGTCTTGGATCCGGAGCATTGCGCTGCGGCGTGCCAGGGAGTGGATGCCGTTTCCCATCAGGCCGCTTTCGGATCGGCGCCACGCTCGATCGAATCCCCTGAATTGTATTCGCTGAACAATCTCCATGGGTTCGTGGTGCTGTGCAACCAGGCGCGGCTGGCCGGCATCCACCGGATCGTCTACGCCTCCACCAGCCTGGTGTACGGCGACTCTCCCCTGTCTCCCAAGCAAGAAAACATCCGTGGCCGAGCGATGTCGCCGTACGCGGCCAGCAAGCAAGGCAACGAGGACTTTTCCCATGCCTTCACCAACGCGTACGGCATGACCATGGTCGGATTTCGGTACTTCAACGTGTTCGGGCCCAAGCAGAACCCCAAAGGGGGATACGCCGCGGTCATTCCCCAGTTCATCACGCGTGCGTTGCTGGACGAACCGTCCACGATCCACGGCGATGGTGAGCAATCCAGAGATTTCACGTACGTCGAGAACGTGGTCCAAGCCAACCTGCTGGCGTTGACCCGGGAAGTCGAGCCAGGGTCGCACATCCTGAACATCGCTTGCGGGGTCAATACATCCGTGAACGCACTGTACGGCAAGATCTACGAGCAGGTGGGCTGTTCCAAGCCTCCGCTCCAGGCCGAGGTGCGCAAGGGGGATCTCCGCGACTCGCTGGCGGACATCAGCCAAGCGAGGGAACTGCTCGGATACCGGGATCCGGTGGGGTTGGACGAGGGGATCGCCCGGACCATCGAGTGGTACAGGAGTCATCCTGGGCGGTGGTGAAGGGTTCGGCCTGTGGCCAAACCTGCTGAAAACCTGGGAGCGTTCCATCTGCGACTGACTCGAACGTCGGGGGATGTTTTCTTGGCGTGCAGTTTCCGGTCCGGGTCGACAGGTCCTGGCTTCTTCGGTGCGAACCCGTCGAAAATCTCCTTGACACGGCTTGTCCAAAAATGGGTTACTCAGGCTCGATGTCGACGCGCATGACTTCAGAGCGAGGGTGGTAAGGATGAAACGACGGATCTTGGCGGTGATGCTGATGGTCGCCGGCGCCAGCTGGTCGGTAGGCGATGAGGAGCGGATGGGAGCCGGTCTTGGGCAGGGCACCGTCCGCGATATGCGGCTCCAAGGTCCCGTGGGGCTTCCCAAGGCGGAAACCCAGAAATTGCCGTCCTTCATCGATTCCACGTTGGAATCAGACAAGGTCAACCCCCAGAGCGTCCGAACGGCACGAGTTCCGGAAAAACGCGCAATGCAGTCCACCTCCCTGTCCGTCGTCCAAAGAATGGCACGGAATCTGGGGAACGAACTGGAAGTCTTTGGGATGGACTTTTTCAGCAATCCCTCCACGACCTATGCGCCACTCGACCAGGTTTCGCCACCGGCGGATTACCGCATTTCTGTGGGTGATGCCTTGGATATCAAGGTATGGGGCGCAGTCACCATGATCCAACGGGTGCTCGTCGATGCCTCGGGCCAGATTTTCCTTCCGCAGGTGGGGCCGATTTCCGTGGCTGGGAAACGATATGGGGAGGTCGATGCTTTTCTGCGATCGGCGATCGGACGACAATTCCGTGGGTTCGAAGTCCAAGCCAGTCTGGCTCACCAGAAAAGCCTGCAGATCTATGTGACGGGAGCGGTCCGTTCACCCGGTGCCTACACGGTTTCCGGGTTCTCCTCCTTGGTCAATGCTCTTTTGGTCAGCGGAGGCCCCACCACCGAGGGGTCGTTGCGCCGCATCGAATTGCGTCGAGGGAGTGCCTTGGTGGGCACATTCGATCTCTACGGATTGTTGCTCGATGGCGACAAATCGCTGGATCTGTCCTTGCAAGCCGGTGATGTGATTCACATCCCGCCAGTTCAAGGTCAGGTGGCGATCGTGAACGGGGTCCTCAAGCCTGCGGTTTACGAGATCAAGCCTGGAGAAAGTCTGCACAGCATCGTTCGGTGGGCGGGTGGCCTGGGTTTGGACGCCGACGCCAGGGATATCCGGCGCGAACGGGTCGCTGCGGATTCCGGCCTGAAGGTGGAGCGCTTCGCCATGGTCGATTCCGGAAAGGGGTGCATCCTTCGGGATGGCGACATCTTCTACCTGTCGCACAAGACCCAGAAATTCGAGAATGCGGTGACCCTTCGCGGCCATTCCCGCCTGACCGGGAGATTTCCCTGGAAACAAGGAATGCGGATCCGGGATCTTCTCCCCCAGGTGAGCGACCTCATTCCTGACAAATTCTGGCTGCAGATGAACCGCCTCCCCCAGTCGGCGGACATCGCGGCGGTTCCGCTGGAACGTCGGTTGGACCTCAACTGGGAATACGCCATGGTCCAGCGGATGGTGGGCGACAGCCTGCGCATCGAGGTGATTCCCTTCAATCTCGGGAACGCGATGCGGGACGCTTCTTCGGCGGACAACTTGGCCTTGCAGCCAGGGGATGCGGTGACCGTGTTCGGCGCCACTGACATCGCGGTTCCGGTGCGGTTCCGCCCGATCTACGTCCGGCTCGAAGGCGAAGTCCAGCGCGGCGGATTGTACAAGGTGCGGTTCGGTGAGACCTTGCGGGAGGTGGTCGCTCGGGCCGGGGGGCTTTCCAAACAGGCGTACGTGTTCGGAGCGAAATTCCTGCGCAGGTCTACCGCTGAGGTCCAGAGAGTCAATTACCGTCAAGTGGTCGACGAGATGCAGCGACAATTCGAAGGAAACGTGGCCAACATCCTCGGGTCGGCGTCCACTCCGGAAGAGTCTAGACTGTTGCAAAACCAGGTGGATGCGCAGCGTCGCTGGTTCATCGATCTCAAGTCCTTTGAGCCTGAAGGGCGCTTGGTGCTCGAGCTGAAGCCAAGCACCGATTTGGAGTTGGGGGACATCCCGGAAATCCCGCTGGAAGATGGAGATGTCCTGTCCATTCCCTCCGTGCCGAGCACGATCGGTGTCTTCGGCGAAGTGGCTCGCCAGAGCGCCTTTCTGTATCGGGAGGGCAAGGATGTCGGCGACTATTTATCCAGTGCCGGTGGCGCGGCCAAGCATGGAGATCCGTCTGCGGCATTCGTGATCCGTGCCGATGGAACGCTGGTGGGCGAGGCCGACTATGGGTTCCTGTTCTGGCAGCTTTCCAGCATGACCATCTTGCCGGGCGATGCACTCGTGATGCCGCGGAAGCTGGAATCAAGTCGTTGGCTGGTGCAGCTCAAGGATTGGTCGCAGATTCTGGCCAACTTCGGATTGTCCGCCGCGGCGATCGCCACCCTGAACAGGGGCTTCTGATGGAGCCCACCCAATCCAAGAAGAACTCCGCGATCGATCTTCTGGAATTTTTGATCGTGTTGCGGAGCAAGAAAAAGTTGTTCCTCCGTTTCGGCTTGGCGGGACTCCTGCTTGGGACGCTGGCAGCGGTTTTCCTCCCATCGAAATACTCGGCGAAGGCGGTGGTGATGCCACCTCAGCAAGGCCAGCAATCGATGATGGTCGCTATGATGTCGCAGGTCGGTGGACTCGGCGCACTTGGTGGTGGAGCGTTGGGTCTGAAGAATCCCAATGACCAGTATCTGGGGTTTTTGGGAAGCCGAAACATCGTGTCGGATGTCACGAAGCAATTCGGGCTCGACAAGCGCTACCAGGCGGAGAACATGGACGAGGCGGTGGAAATCGTCGGGAAGCACACGAATGTGAAGAGCACCAAGGACGGAATGATCACCATCGCCTACGTGGACAGCGATCCGCAGCTGGCGGCAAGGGTGGCCAACGGCTATGTGGTGTCCCTGCAGAGGCTCCTGAACAACATCGCAGTGTCCAATGCGGCCAAAAAGCGAACATTCTTCGAGCGTGAGACCCGTGCGGCGAAGGATTCCCTTTCGAAGGCGGAGATGCAGATGAAGGAGTTTCAGAAGAACTCCGGAATCATCGAAGTCGGCGCGCAGATGGAAGGCACGATGGGCGCCATGGCCAGCGTCAGGGCGGAGATCGGGGTGCGGGAGGTGCAGATCCAAGCCATGCGCACGTATCTGAGTCCTGACCATCCGCAGATCCGGACGATCCAAAACGAGATCGCAGGCTTGAAGTCGCAGATCAAGGAGCTGACGGCTGGAGCTCCGCAGGATTCCGGAGTGGTGCTCAGTTTGAGTCACGCTCCGGATGCGGGAATGGCCTATATCCGCAAGAAGCGGGATGTGATGTATTTCCAGGCGCTCTTCGAGATCCTCGCCAAGCAATACGAGATCGCACGCATCGAAGAAGCGAACGAATCCGCCCCTGTCCAGGTGATCGATTCCGCGACGGTCCCCATGAAGCCCGCAGGCCTTCCGCGGCCAGGAATCGCGGTGGTGATCCTGGTCGGATCCCTGCTCGCGGGGTTGCTGGTGGTGTTCTTCCAGCAGGCAATCAAGGAGGCCCGTGCGATTCGGGAGTCGCACGAAGCGGAGGGAGCGAACGGATGATCGATGTCCTTCTTCTGGGGCAGGTAGGATGTAGATTCCGGTTCGACGACCTCGTGGTCTATGTGGATCCGTATTTGACAGATTCCGTCGCCGAAGATTTCGGCGAGGCGTTCCGGCGAATCAAGCCGGCTCCGATGCTGCCAGGCGAGGTTCGGGACGCGGATTGGGTGCTGATTACCCACGAGCACCAGGATCATTGCGATCTGGCGACTCTCGTTCCTTTGTTGGAATCTTCGAGAAATGCCAAGGTCCTGGCACCGGCGAGGGTGGTCGCGAAAATGGCCGACGCGGGGGTTCCTTCCAGCCGCCTGGAAACGGCAAGGCTCGGGCAGGCGGTATTCCTTTCCGATCGAGTGACTGTGCAAACTGTCGCTTCCGCGCATCCGGAAGTGGAGCTGGATGCGCAAGGGCAAAGCGCATTCGTGGGCTGGTTGGTGCAATACGAAGGGCATCGGATCTACCACGCGGGCGATACGGCCCTCACGGCTCGATATCTCGAGGCGGTCGAACGCATCGCTCCGGTCGATACGGCGTTCCTGCCGGTCAACGAAACGAACTTCTTCCGCACCCGTGCGGGGATCGTCGGCAACATGAGCCTGCGCGAGGCGTTCGGATTGGCCGAGATTCTTCAAGCCAAGCGGGTGGTTCCCTTGCATTGGGATCTCTTCGCGTCGAATTCTGTCTTCGACGAGGAAATCGAACTGGTCCATCGAATGGGTGGATACGCTTTTGAATTGGTTTTGGATCCGAAGGGCATCCCATGAAGAAGATTAGCTTGGTCGTCAGAACATACAACGAATCGAAGCATCTCGGATCGCTTCTCGAGATGGTGAAGCGTCAGAAATTGGATGACCTCGAAGTAGAAGTGGTCCTGGTCGATTCGGGGTCGACGGACGGAACGGTAGGGATAGCGGAAGCCGTCGGTGCCAAGATAGTGAAAATTGAAAAAAACCAATTCACGTTCGGAAGATCCTTGAACCTTGGATGCCAGCATGCCCAAGGCGATGTTCTTGTGATCGTTAGCGGACATTGCGTCCCCGTCGACGACCAGTGGCTACAGAGGATCACCGCGCCTGTTCTTGAGGGGCGTTGCGATTATGCCTATGGTCGACAGATGGGGGCGATGAATCGATCTTCAGCGAGAAGCAAATCTTCGCCAAGTACTTCCCCGCTCGCGAGGAAGACGCCATTGGAGGGTATTACTGCAACAATGCCAACTCAGCGATTTCCAGGTCGGCCTGGGAGCGTCTAAAATTTGACGAGGAGCTGACAGGACTCGAGGACATGGACATGGCTCGTCGTCTCTGCGAGTCGGGTGGAAAAATCTCCTATGTGCCATCTGCCTCCGTCTACCACTTGCATTCGGAGACATGGACTCAGATTGGCAGAAGGTTCGAACGAGAAGCTGTGGCGCTGCGTGAGATCCATCCCGATGTGATTCTCGTTTTCAGGGATTTTATCCGGTCCTCTGCAGCGGCCGTGCTAGGTGATCTCGAAACCGCCGTTCGGACGCGCACCTTCAGAGGCGCATTCCGCAGCGTCATGATGTATCGGTTTTTCCAGTTCTGGGGATCCTACAAAGGACATCACTCTGGACGGAAAGTGTCATTCGCGAGAAAAGAAAAGTACTACTACCCGCGCTAAGGAGGCGCTTCTCATGCTGGATGGAAAGAAGATCGTTGCTTTGCTCCCGATGAAGGCTAACAGCGAAAGGGTTCGTGGGAAGAATTTTCGCGACCTGGCAGGCAAGCCGCTCTTTCGCTGGGTATTGGATTCCCTCTTGGAAGTGCCGGCCATCGATCAGGTCGTGATCAATACCGATGCAAGAGAAATTCTCGCCGGCGCGGGCTTGGTTAGTGGAGGGAGAGTCCTGGTCCGCGATCGGAAGAGTGAGATTTGCGGGGACTTTGTCAGCATGAACCTGGTCCTTGCTGATGACGTCGCCGAGGTGGAATCGGACATTTATTTGATGACCCACACCACAAATCCCCTGCTTCCGGCCTCCACGATCGGTGACGCTCTGGGAAAATTCGCCGTAATGTTGGGAGCCGGTTCCCATGATTCCATGTTTTCTGTCAACAAGGTACAGACACGGTTCTACCGCCAGGATGGATCTGCGGTGAACCACGATCCAGCAAATCTTGTCCGTACCCAGGATCTGGAGCCGTGGTTCGAGGAAAATTCCAACTTCTATCTCTTCACTCGAGATAGTTTCCTAGGCACCTCCGCCAGAATCGGCAAGCGACCGGCGATGTACGACATGCGACGCATCGAATCGGTGGACATCGACGACGCCGACGACTGGGCTGTCGCCGAAGCGCTGGCGAAAAGCCTCGTCGCGGGAGGCTCGAAATGAAAGTGTTGGTGACCTGTCCTCCCATGCTGGGTCAGTTCGATACGTTCCTCCCGCGTTTCGCCGAATCAGGTTGGGAAGCCGTACCCGCCAAGGTCGTGCAGACCTTGAGCCAGGACGAACTCTGCGATTTGCTTCCTGGCTTCGATGGGTGGATCATAGGTGACGATCCCGCCACGCGTCGGGTATTCGAGGCGGGAAAGTCCGGGCGCCTGAAGGCTGCGGTCAAATGGGGGATCGGTGTCGACAACGTGGATTTTCAAGCCTGCAAGGACTTGGGGATTCCCATCATCAATACTCCCCTCATGTTCGGGGCCGAGGTCGCGGATCTGGCGCTTTCCTACGTGCTTGCGCTGGCGCGCGAGACCTTTCCCATCGACAGGGGCATCCGAGCCGGTGCTTGGCCGAAGCCATCGGGAATCTCGCTTTCCGGGCGGACCATTGGCATCGTGGGACTGGGCGACATCGGAAAGAGCCTAGTCAAGCGTGTCCAGGCTTGCGGAATGAACGTAATTGGGTGGGATCCAGGAATCGACGCATCGCTGGTTCCGGAGGGGGCCTCGCATCGCCGCTGGCCGGAAGGAGTTGATGAAGTCGATTTCTCGCCTTCACCTGTGCGCTAAACGCGAAGAATTTTCACATGCTTTCCGCGGACGTGTTGTCCAATGCAAAGGATGGAGTCAGGATCGTAAATGTGGCCCGGGGAGGCTTGATCGATCAGGTCGCATTGGTGGAGTCCCTCCGTAGCGGGAAGGTTCACAGCGCGGCACTTGATGTGTTCGAACAGGAGCCGCTTCCCATGGACTCCTACCTTCGCGAGCACCCCTTGTGCATTTTGGGATCCCACAACGGATCCAACACGAAGGATGCTGTGGTGAGAGCCAGCCTGCGCGCCATCGATCTGCTCGATGGTTTCCTGAAGAGTGGCAAATGAAGCGCGTGGTCGTGACCGGAGTCTCGGGAGGGATCGGGCGGGCGCTTGCTGTCCGATTCGCCAAATCTGGCTACGCGGTCGTTGGTCTGGACCGCATTGCGCCAGCGTCCTTGGAGGAGGGAGAAACCTTCTTGGAGTGCGATCTTCTGAGGATCGTTCGCGACGAAACCTATCGTGAGGGGGTTTTCGCAAGTCTTCACGGGCTGGTCCGTGGGGCGCTCCATCTGCTGGTCAATAATGCTGCCCTGCAGATCGTTAAGCCCATCGAGTCGATCTCCGTGGACGAATTTCGCTCCGTCCAGGATGTGAATTTGGTGGCCCCGTTCCTGCTAGTTCAGGAGCTTCTGCCTCAGCTGGAGGCATCTGGAGGGTCGGTGGTGAACATAGCGAGCATCCACGCCACCCAGACGAAGCCCGGGTTCAGCGCCTACGCGTCATCCAAGGCTGCGTTGGCAGGCATGACCCGGGCCATGGCCGTCGAGCTGGGGTCTCGGGTACGGGTGAACGCCGTCGCTCCAGCCGCGATCTCAACCCCCATGCTTGTGGATGGATTCAGGGGCAGGCCCGAGGCGTTCGCCCAGCTCAGGGAGATGCATCCTGTAGGGGAGATCGGGACGGTCGACCAGGTGGCACAGGCTGTCGCGTTCCTCGCCGAGCCGGAAATGAAGTTTCTGTCCGGATCGGTGCTCGGTCTGGACGGGGGCATCTTTGGGCGGCTTCATGATCCTGTCTAGCAGAGGGAAATTACTGACCGCACTGGCGGTTCAGTTCTTTCTGGCGGGAGCTGCGGTGATCGCCACTTGGAAGGTGTTGGGAAATTTCGGATCCGACTTTTTCGTGAGATATTCCTCGGTGAGCGCCGTTTTCCTGATCATCAACTACTTCGATTTCGGAGCGATCGGTGTCGCGCGCAGGATCGGTGCGGATCCGATGGTCGATCGCAATTCCAGGGATGGCCAGTTTCTGGGCTGCATCGCGGCAATTCTGCGGCGATCCATAGTGTTCAGCACGGTTGCCGCCATCGTGCTTCTGGCCATGCTGGTCATGGGAATCTCAAAAATCGGCGAGATCTCCTATTTACGCTCCCTCCTGGCGGCGGCGGCGGTTTCTCCGCTGTTCATTTGTGTGGGTGCGTTGCGTGGGTATCTGGAAGGCTGCGGGATGCTCTGGCAAGCCACTTTGGTTCGGGGAGGCAATGGTTTGGTCATCGCGGCTTCCCCACTGATCGCCGCCCTGTCGCCGTGGGGGAGCGATGCATTCTTCTTCCTGCCTCCGGCCGCCGCACTCTGTCTTCTTGGGTGGTTGTTCCTCCACGGCAAGGCAATGGGTGTCGTCTTGCGGTCCGTTCCGGCCGCTTTCGCGGGGGTTGGGAGGACGGAGCTCACCTACACGGTCTCGGGAGTGGTGTTCCTCTATCTCGATCGATACGTGATCGGCTGGTTCGGGAGAGCTGCGGAAGGAGGGCACTACCTGTTCGCGCTGGACATGGTGGCTCGTTCGTCCCTGCTCTACGTGCCACTGGTCCTGAACAGATTTCCCGAAATGGTGGAGATTTCCGGTAAATCCATGGCTGACGGATGGAGCTTCGTGAAGGCCAACGCTTTTTCCAGCTCCACGATACTCGGTGCTGCGCTGCTTTCCGCGACAATGCTGGGTTGGTTTCTGAGGAGCCATCTTCCCCGGGAGTTTTCCAGTGGGTCGTTCTGGTGGTCTTTCGGTGTGGTGTCCTGCGCATATGTTCTCCAAGCCTCGAATTTCGCGTACCAGAAATACCTCGGAGTCAATCTCTCCGAGGTAGGTGGGCTCGCGCGAATCTACGCTGGAGTCGTCTGCGCTTTCGTGGTGACGGTCCTTGTGGTGGTCTGGAAGGTAGGTGTGGCTGGGCTCCCGCTGGCATTTCTCTCCAGGGCTGCCATTGAATTCGGCGTGCTGCGCTTGGCCGGGAGACACATTGCCACTGGGAACGGGGCGGTATGAACGCGTCCATTCCATTCTACCTCTCCTACCATGTTGTCTTGTATCTGGTGGTTGTCCTGTCCGTTCTTCGCTTGAAGGGGGCGCCTGTCGTCTTCGTGGCGGCGGCGGTCCTGATGGGGATCACCTGCGAACTTTCACTTCCCGGGGCGGATCTGGAATGGTATCGCTGGCGTTTTGAGGAGACCGACTGGGATAGTTTCCTTCTCGTGGCGCTGGAGCAGGACTTCGAGTTTGCCTGGTTCTTGGGAGCGATCCTAGTCAAGAACATCTTCGGCGACCTCGCGTCCCCCGGGTTGTTCCTCTTCCTCATCGTCTGTTTCCCGCTTCTGTTCCGGTCCGCGCGCGAGAACATTTGGGTTTTCGCACTCTTTCTGTTCTTTCCTGGAACCTTCCTGGTGATGAACAACGTGATCCGGCAAGGTTTTTCCGAATACATCCTGCTGCTGGGGCTCGTCACTGGGCGAGTCGGGATTCAGCTCTCCTCGCTGGCGTTCCATCGATTCGGGGGATTTGTTTCCATGCTCTATGTCGCCGAGCGCTATTTGCGAAGTCGGGCGAGGATGGTCGCCGCCGTGTGCACGCTTTTCGTTGGTGTGGTATGCTACAAGTTCTTCATGCCCGAAGGAATGACGGACATCTATTCGACCCTCGTGTTTAGTCCCCTTTCGTTTGCGGTCAAGATGGCCACAGTGCTCCTTCCGTTCGCCTACGTGAAGCTATTCTACAGCTGGGAAGAAATCCTGGATATGGCCCAGGGGCGGTTCGCCATTCTCATGATTGCGTCCGCATTCGGATTCCTGATTCTGTCAGGACGCATGGCTGACCGAACCGTGTTCTTCGTCCTGCCAGTGACTCTTTCTGCAATGCGTGTGGATCGCGGGGGCGGGTGGGCCAAGATCGCGTTCGCGTCCGTAGTCCTCATCCTTGGGATGTCGTCAATGATGTTGGCATCCCACCAGATCTACTTCTTCGACGGTGTCGGAGCGGGAGGTGCACATTGATCGAGATGCGAGGTGGAAGCATGCCATCGAAGAAAATCCGCTTTTGCACGTACGAGGTGGAGGCGGTCGACATCGATCGCTTCTTCGTGTCCTTCCTGGACCTGAACGAGCCGCCGGACTTGATCCTCCTGGGATACAATCCAGAATATCGCAGGTATCTCCAGGATGGCCGGTACAAGGGCGCAAACGTCGTCTCCAGCGCTTGGAAATCCATCGAGGAGATCGCCGGGATCCTCCGGGAGAACAGGATCGACTTGGTCATGGTCTGCGCTCATCGGATCCCCGACATCCACGTCATCCTCGCGGCGAGGATGGCTGGTTGCCGAATCTCGTACCTGCAGCATGGCATGTACATCCCCTTCATGAAGCGGACGCTGGGCTTCTTCGTCGCAAAACTGAAGAAGACCGCACTCTATCTCAAGTACTCGCTGGACATCGGTCGTCACAAGGGTGGCCTCAAGCTCACCTCCGACCTCTTCCGCATCCACGTTCTAGGACGCGACCGCACTCCACTGGGAATCCACAAGGAGATGTTTCCGGATCGGGCCGCGGTGTTTTCCGACTACTGGGGGCGCTGGCACGAAACCCACTACGCTTTCCCCGAGGGTTCGTGGTTCTCGATGGGGACTCCTGATTTCAGGCGCTATTCCTTCGGACCGGCGAGATCCGATGATGTGGTGGCTTATTGCTACCAGACTCTCGTGGAGGACGGCCGCATCGCCTGGTCGGTGATGGAGTCCTTCTATCAGGATCTCGTCGGCTGGGCATCCCGTGGCGGATTCTGTCTGGTGGTCAAGGCGCACCCCAGATCCAAGCCGCAGTATCTGGACTGGTTCAGGTCCCGGGGCATAGAGATTGTCGTCGATCACGTGCCGAACACGTCGAAAGTCGTCGGTCACTACTCCTCGCTCCTGGCTTTCTGGGGGATCCACGGACGCTCGGTGCTGTGCGTGCGGCTTCCAGGCCACGAGATCGACCCGTCGATCGCCAGTTGGAGCACTGTCGTCGAGCGGCTGGAGGATGGCGTTTCGTTCGCTCCCGTCGACCGCGAGGATTGCCTTGGAAAATTCGGACAAAGTCTGTCAATCCCTGAACTGAGAGAAAAAATGGGCCTCGTCCGCGCAGGCCAGGAGGTTGTTGCATGAACCAGGCGTTTCTACCCTTCGCTCTTCCCGATCTTGGACAGGAGGAGATCGACGAGGTCGTCGACTCCATGAAATCCGGATGGATCACCACCGGACCGAAGGCCGCCCGCTTTGAGAAGGAGTTCGCATCCTATGTGGGTGCGAAGTTCTCCTTCGCGGTGAACTCGGCGACTTCGGGTCTCCACTTGGCGCTGGACGCGATTGGGCTCGAGCGAGGAGACAAGGTGATCACCACTCCATACACATTCACGGCGACATCCGAGGTGATCCGGTATTTCGATGCGGATCCGATCTATTCGGACATCGACCCCAGGACGTTGAACCTGGATATGGACAAACTTGAGGAGACCGTGAAGCGGGCCGTTACAGAACACGGCGGCAAGGTCAAGGCCATTATGCCGGTGCACATGGCTGGTCAGGCCTGCCCCATGGCCAAGATCATGGATCTGGCACGCAGGTTTGGATTGAAGGTCGTCGAGGATGCGGCCCATGCGCTTCCCACCACTTCGGAAGGAAGGATGGTGGGAAGCATCGGCGACATCACCGTGTTCAGCTTCTACGCCACCAAGACCCTGGCGACGGCGGAAGGTGGAATGGTCGTGACCGACGATGAGACCTTCGCCAAGCGGATCAAGGTGATGCGGCTGCATGGATTCAACCGCGATGCTTGGGATCGGTACAATTCCCCGAAAGCCGCCTGGTACTACGAGATCGTTGCGCCTGGATACAAGTACAACATGCCCGATATCTGCGCCGCCATGGGTATCCATCAGTTGGCCAAGTGCGAGTCCTTCTCGAAGCAGCGAAATGAAATGGCCGGATTCTACTTCCGGGAGTTGGCCGGTCTAGACGGGGTGGAGCTTCCCCATGTGGAGATCCCTTCGGATCGCCATGCCTGGCACCTGTTCATTGTCCAGATGCGCGAGCAGTGGCGGGACATCTTCTTCGAGAAGATGCAAGCCATGGGCATCGGGTGTTCGGTGCATTTCATCCCCCTCCACCTCCATCCATACTGGCGGGACCGCTACGGATTCACTCCCGACTCCTTTCCGCTGGCAACCTCGGCGTTCCGAAGAGCCCTGTCACTACCGTTGTACACGCGAATGTCTCAGGGTGATTTGCGACGGGTTGTGGATGCTTTCAAAGAAGTCCACGCGGAGATGCTCGGATCATGAAGCGATTGCTGGATTTTTTCGCTTCGGCAGCGGGGTTGCTGTTTCTGTTGCCGGTCCTGGTCGCGATCTCGCTTCTGGTCAAGTTAGGCTCGCCGGGACCGGTCTTTTTCCGCCAGGTTCGTGTTGGAAAGAACGGGAAAACCTTCCGGATCTTCAAGTTCCGCACGATGGTTGTCCAAGCGGAAGCCAAAGGCCCCCAGATCACGATCGGTGCACGGGATCCGAGGGTCACCCGGATCGGGCATGTCCTGCGGGCTTTGAAGTTGGACGAGTTGCCACAGCTGCTCAACGTCCTTTTCGGGGACATGTCCCTGGTGGGTCCGAGGCCGGAGGTGCCAAGGTACGTGGAGATGTACGACGACAGGCAGAAGGGGGTGCTGAGGGTGCGCCCGGGGATCACCGATCCCGCCTCGCTTGCTTTCCGGGACGAGAACGGAATGCTGGGAAGCGAGAGCGATCCCGAAAGGGCTTACGTCGAGAAAATCATGCCGGCCAAGCTGGAGATCAACCTCGCGTACCTCGAATCGAGGACGATGTTCACTGATCTCGTGGTGATTACTCGAACCATGGGCTGCTTGGTGGGGGCGCGATGAGGGCTCTTCGCCGAATTGGATGTGCGTCACGAACTGCGGCGGACCAGATTCGTGGGGCCGGAGGATTTGGAGGGGATTTTGGAGCCGGGCCTGATTCCTCCAGCGGAGTTTGGAATCCTCGCCTCCGAGTCGAAAGTTGCCCCACGCTTGACGAGATGTGGATGAAAAGTCGATTCGGTGTTGATATCGAACGCGGTCTCGTGTCGGCGCTGCAAACACTACCGACTTCGCTTTCTCACGCCAGATCAGGCTGCGCCAACGTGATCGGGAAACGATATTCGTTGGGGCGGTTTTTTGTGACAAATATTGACATGCTCTCCGTTTTCCTGTTGCACCAACCCTCCTCCTGTGCTAGGATGGCCAAACCTTCCTGGCGAGCAGGTGGGGCATCTCGGAGGATCCGATGAGTCAGTCGAAACAAATCCTTGCTGGCATCTGGGAAACAGTGGAAGAAGAATCTGCGGAATCCCAGGATTGGGTGTACGCGGCGCTCAAGCGGGCGCTCGACCTCTTCGGCAGCGTCCTCGGGCTTTTGCTGTTGAGCCCTCTGTTCCTGGTCGCCGCCGTGGCGATCAAGCTGGATAGTCGCGGGGCGGTGTTCTTCCGTCAGGAGCGGGTCGGGAAAGGCTGCAAGACCTTCCGGATCTTCAAGTTCCGCTCGATGTCCGAATCGAAGGGGAGCACGCTCACGATCGGAGATCGCGATCCCCGCGTCACCAAGGTCGGCTTCTATCTGCGCAAGACCAAGATCGATGAGCTGCCCCAGCTCATCAACGTGCTTCTCGGCGACATGTCGCTGGTCGGGCCGCGGCCCGAGGCGTTGGGTTTCATCAACCTCAACGATCCGCGGCAACGCCAAGTCTTTTCCGTGCTGCCAGGAATGACCGCGCCATCTTCCTTGGCCTTGATGGATCTGAGCGACGAGCTGGCCCGCGAGGCCAATCCCGTCGAAGTCTACCGCAAGAAGATCATCCCGATGAAGATCGAGATGAACCTTGGATACATCGAGAAGCGAGGGATCGGTCTGGATCTGGCCCTGATCTTGGCCACCGTGGTCAAGCTGGTGAAATGAAGAATTTGAAATTCCCCTGCAACTTTGGAGTCGCACGTGACCGTTGAATCCTCAAATACGTCCCGCAAGACGGATTCGCTCGAAGAAGCTCCCGACGGTTCGATCCAATCGCTGTATCCTCGGGGATGGGCCCAATTGGACAAGCGGTTGCTGGGAGTCGTTGCGAAGATTCTCTTCGGAACGGTGTCCTTTCTCTTCGCTTGCAAATTGCTGGGGCACCTGCAGGACCCTCCCTGGCAGGCTTTGGTGGTGATCGTTGGTGTTCGGATCGCCGCCTCGATGGTGTTTTTCGGCGAATTCCGGTTGTCCTGGACGCGAGCTTCCTCCCGTACGGGGATCTTGGAGCTTGGTCTCGGTTTGGTTTCCATGGCGATCTATCTGCCTGTCGTCCGGTGGTTGGGATGGGTGTCCGTCTCGTTCGCTGTGGTCGAGTGGCTGGTCTTCCAGTACCTCTACAACGCAGCCATCTTCGGGTACCGATATTTCTATCGCTACGGGATTCGCCATCACAAAACCGTCGTCATCTATGGTTCGAGCAATCGGGGAGCACGCCTCGCGCAGGAGATGCAGCAAAGCGGCTACAGCGTCCTTTGCTTCATCGATGATTCCAGCCACGAGCACAAGATGGTGATCGACGGGATCCCCATCTATTCGCTCAAGCAGACCATCATCAAGATCCGACGCACGCAGAACCTGGATACCCTGGTGTTCGCGATGGAAGATGCCTCGCCGGAGCGGATCGATCGACGTTGGAAGCGGTTGCGGTCCTACTTCAAGGATTGCAAGATCCTGCCTGCCGCGGACAATGCGTTGTGGGATCGATCCTTCATCAACCAGCTGAAGAACGTGACCGTGGAGGATCTTCTGGCCCGCAAGCCCAAGGATCTCGACAAGGCCAAGATCTCCGCCTTCCTCAAGGGGCGTTCGGTGCTGATCACCGGCGCAGGGGGCTCGATCGGCTCGGAAATCGCCCGCCAGTGCGAGGCGTTCGGGGTACGCGAATTGTTGCTGTTGGACCACTCCGAATTCAACCTCTACCAGATCGCCGAGGAGCTTCCCAACGCGGTCCCGCTGATGGTTTCGGTCACCGACAAGGCATCGCTCGAGCGGGTGTTCGAAACCTACAAGCCGGAAATTGTCATCCATGCCGCCGCCTACAAGCATGTGCCTCTGGTCGAGCAGAATCCGATGACGGGGATCCGCAACAACGTCGCCGGTACGCGCAACACCATCGACCTGGCCGTGAAGTTCAAGGCGAAAAAGTTCGTATTGATCTCCACGGACAAGGCCGTGCGCCCCACGAACGTGATGGGAGCGACCAAGCGCGTGTGCGAACTGTACGCCCAGAACTCCAACGGACAAGGCACGGACATCGTGGCGGTTCGGTTCGGAAACGTATTGGGCTCCTCCGGATCCGTGATCCCCAAGTTCAAGAAGCTCATCGAAGAGGGGCGGGATCTGCCGGTGACCCATCCCGACATCACCCGCTACTTCATGCTGATCCCGGAAGCCTGTTCGCTCGTGCTGCAGGCGGGAGCTATCGGCCACGGTGGGGAAGTGTTCATCCTCGACATGGGGGAGCCGGTCCGGATCGCGGATCTCGCGCAGAGGATGCTGAACTTGTCGGGAAGGCCGGATCTCAATGTGGTGTTCACGGGATTGCGCCCTGGAGAGAAGCTGTACGAGGAACTCCTGATCAGCGACGCGGATCTGAAGACCGAATACAAATCGATCATGGTCACTCGTCCCACGAAGATGCCGATCGATTCTCTGCGAAAAAGCATCGATACGCTTCTCGCATCCTGCGATCCACTGGAGGATCTGACCCGGATCGTTCCCGAATTCGATCACCAGCGGGACAATCGGGCGGCAGCGGCCTGATCTCGAGAATTTCCCTTCCGCTGGTGCTCGTCGGCGCGCTCATCGGGCGTGCTTGGTCGTTGCCGACCCCGGTCGAGCTGGAGCGCCATCGTACCCTCCTGAATCCCGGAGCGCAAAGCGTCCTGGGGCTTCGAGCCGCCCAAGCGGGAGGAGGCAGTCCTCTTGCGTTCGGATTGGTGCGCGAGGACTCGACGCGGGCGCCTTCCGGTTGGAATCTGGGGTCTGGACAAATTCCGTTATGGATCGAACCAGTGGCGGCACTGGAAGCAAGGCTTGCGGGAGATACGGACCGAGTGGTCGCTTCCGAAGGCGGCGTTCGCGCAAGCGGTCGGTTGGGAAGTCTGTGGTTTTCCACAGACGCCCGGATTTTCGTGGAAGACCATACGGATCTCCAGGTCGCTTCCTGGGATGGGGAGGCCATCGATCGCAGCGAGGAGGGGGACCTTTCCAATGCGACGTTCACTTCCTGGGCGCGCTACCGAAGTGCGGTGGAATGGAGCTCACCCATCGGCGCTCTGGGGTTCCGGAAGGATGCGCCGCATTGGGGGCCTGGTGTACGGGGAAACCTCGCCTTGAACGGGAAAGGGATTGCGTTTCCACACATGTATTGGCAGGGGCAGTTCGGATCGGTCAGCATCGAGTCCATGTGGGGATCGCTTTCGATCGACGGCGAGGGCCAGTACCGCCTGACGCACGATACGCGATCGCTCTACGCCCACCGCTACGAGTGGAGGCCTGTCGCGGATTTTTCCGTGGGAATCTCAGAGATCCTGATCCTCCACAATCAGGAATCGATCGCGAGCCTCGTGCCCTTCGTGCCGCTGTTCATCGAGAAAGGCGGCACCGTGGAGAGGGAGAACAACGGGAGCATCGCGTTCGATCTGGCTTGGCGGCGCTGGCAATGTCTGTTCCACGCGGAATTTTTGATCGACGACATGCAGGAGCCGACGAGCCTGTTTTCGGATCGCTACTGGGGCAATCGTTGGGCGAGCAACCTCGGCGTGGTTTGGTCGGCGCCTTCTGCTGGAAAGAACACCTGGACGGCGGCCTCGTTGGAATGGACGCGCGTCGAGCCATGGATATACACCCACTTCCAGCCGGGTTCCGCCCAAGCTCTCCACATGGGGCGCCCCATCGGCAACCAGGATGGACCCAACAGCCAGTCGATCCGGGCCCAGGGGGAATGGCGAGGGCTACGCCAGGGGGTCAGTCTCGGCGGACGGGCGTTCTGGAAGGGCGGCGACGAAGGCTCTTCGGTAACGGACACGGTCGGAGCGAGAAGCCGTCGCGGCAAGAGTTTTCTCGCGGGTGTCGACACACCGGAATGGATCCCCGAAATGGAAGCATGGAAGAAGATCGGATGGGTGGCTTTGCACACGATGGCCTCTTGGGAAGGGAATGCCTTGACTCTCCGTCTGCGTCTGCAATCGGCGATGTGATCCATGTCCGTCGATCCGGCCCCTGAAAATCGTATCCTTTCCATCCAATGAAACCCTCCGCGTGCTTCCTGGTCCTGTGGTCGATGTTCGCTTGCGGTCCGGTTCGAGCGGAGATGGCGGAAAAGGCCCCCGCTCCCGTGGCCGATTCCGCGAACGCGAAGCGGTTCCCGGATCCGAAGGTTTTGTCAAAAAACGTCAACGTGGCGGATTTCTATTCCGGGGAATCGACCTACGACGCGGCCTTCGAACGTGCCATCTCGTATGCGGCCAAGCGAACCTCGGTTGTGATCCCGAACAAGGTGTCGATGGTCTCCGGCTCGGTTTTCGTTCCCGCGGGAACCTATCCCATCCGTCGCTCGATCGTCGTCCGGGAAGGGGTGCGGCTGTTCGGCGCTTCGAAAAGCGCGTCGATCATCAAATGGGATGGGGCTGGCGGTCCTGCGTTGATCATGGGCGCTCCGCCGCTTTCGCCAAGCGGTGCCGAGGTGGCCCAAACCGAATTTTCGAATGTGGCAGTCGAACATCTGGCGGTGGTCGGAGGCAAAATGGCGGGGTCCGTCGGAGTGAAGTTCGCGGGATGCATCCGAGGCTCGCGCATCCAGGATTGTCAGATTTTGAACTTCGGGATCAACGTCGAAGGGGATGGGTCGTATGGGTTCGAAATCAGCGACAACTTCATTCATGATGCGGTGACCAACAATCTGCGCTGGTCCAGCCCCACGGCATCGACCATCCAGGGAAATCGGATCGATGACGCGGGCAAGGAAGGCATCCTGATCGATGATCGATCGGGGACGGAAGTGATCGCGTTGACCATCTCCAACAACATCATCCAATCTTGTCGCCGAAACGCCCTGAAGGTCGAGGACGCCGTCCAGGCCACCATCGAGGACAATTTTTTCGAATCGAACTGTTTGGATGAGCAGGGTTGTGCCCATGTCCTGTTCGCTCCAAGTTCAGAGGTCAAGCCGAAAAAATCACTCTCGATCACCTTCCAGGGGAACTTCTTCACGCCGGGCCCAAGCTCCCGACATTTTCCGAACAAGGCCAACAACCGATCGATCGAAGTTCGGAACTCGCGTGCGGTGAGCCTTGTCGGAGTCGTTGCGCGAGGATTCCAGCAAAAAGATTCCGCGACTGGCTCCAGGAGTGGCGTGTTGCTTGGTTCTCCGGCGAACAAATTGATGAGGGTGGATCGCGTCTTCTCCCGGGGCAGCCTTTTCAATGGCAGCCTTTCTCCCGCTGAAACAAGCGATTCAGGAACCATCCTCGATGTGAGGTGATGGATCGCTCACTCGCCTTTGCGATTGCAAAATCGTATGATTCCCTCCAGCCATGCCCCCTTCGATCCTCTCCCTTTTCCTCGCCTCCGCCGCCCTCGCCAGCCCAGGCCCCGATCAGGATCCTTCCCAGGATCCGTGGCTTTCCGCGACTTGGCTTCCCATCGAAATTTCGCAGGGAGTCATGGCCTTGCAGGCGGAGGTTTCGCTTCCTGGCTGGCTTGGCCTGGCCGCGAGCGTCGGTACCGACGGACGCCCGTTTTCCAAGGGCACCCCGCTGGAAGGGGCCGTGCAAATGCGCTATTACTTCCTGCGGCCGTTTTCGGGATTCCAGGTGGGAGCTCTCGCTGGCTCGGTGCGGTCCACTCAACAGGAGTGGCTGTATCAGGCGGCCCCGATCGCGGGATACAAATGGATCGCGCGAAACGGCTTCACCAGCGATGCCCTTGGTGGCTGGAGCTGGGTCTGGGGAGATCGCCAACAAGCGGGGCACCTCCTCTATTCGGTGGGGCTGGGGTATACGTGGTAGCTTGGGGCCCAGAGCGCCCGTCGGAAGTACTTTTGAGGATTGATGGCCATCCGAAAGCTACCCATCGGGATCCAGGACTTCCCCTCCCTTCTGGAGGACGGGTACCTGTATGTGGATAAGACCGCCTATGTCCACAAGTTGGCTACCGACGGAAAGGTGTACTTCCTGTCCCGACCCCGTCGGTTTGGCAAGAGTCTCCTGCTTTCCACGTTGGGAGCTTACTTCGAGGGACGGAAGAAACTGTTCCAGGGGCTGGCCATCGAACAGCTGGAGCAGGATTGGATTGAGTATCCGGTGCTGCGGCTGGATCTGAACGCCGAGAAATACGATAGTCCCGAAGCGCTGCGGGCGATCCTGAACCGGCATCTGGAAGGCTGGGAGCATCGCTATCCAGGTGGACCAACGGATCGGTCCGCCGCGGAACGTTTTCTAAGTGTGATCGGTCGGGCCCATGATCTCACTGGCAAGCGAGTGGTCGTTTTGGTGGATGAATACGACAAGCCTTTGCTGCAAACAATCGGCCAAGTCGAGCTTCACGAAGAATACAAGAAGATTCTCAAGGCTTTCTACGGCGTTCTCAAAAGTGCTGATGCGCACCTGCGGTTCGTGCTGCTCACCGGAGTCACCAAATTCGGGCAGGTGAGCGTGTTCAGCGACCTGAACCAGCTCAAGGATCTTTCCTTGCATCCGCAGTATGCGGCGCTTTGCGGAATCACCGAACCGGAACTTTTGGACACTTTCCAGCCGGAATTGGTGGCGTTGGCGGAGCGTCAAAAAATGACGTCCGAGGAGTGCTTGGCGGAAGTGCGGCGGATGTACAACGGGTACAGATTCCATCCGGATGGTCCTGGTGTGTACAATCCCTTCAGTACGCTCAATTTGTTGGACGCCAAGGAGTTTCGCGATTATTGGTTCCAGACGGGAACCCCCACCTTCCTTGTCGAGCTCCTCAAGAAAACCGACATGGACCTGCGCGAGGTCGACCAGATCGAGATCATGGCGGAAGACTTCGCCAACTACCGCCAGGATGCGGACAGGCCCATTCCGGTGATCTACCAGAGCGGTTACCTGACCATCCAGAAGTACGATCCCCGATACCGCCGCTACACACTGGGCTACCCAAATGCCGAGGTCAAAAACGGGTTCCTGAATTTCCTGTTGCCCAGCTACACCGGCGCCGAAAAAGGACGCGGCGGATTCCATATCGGGAAATTTTCTGAAGAGCTGGAAGCCGGCGAAGTCGACGCATTCCTGACCCGCCTCCAGGGCTTCTTCGAGGGCATCCC